>NZ_CP150215.1:6802500-7494256 GCF_037969845.1 Paenibacillus sp. FSL W7-1279 | reverse complement strand
AACTGTCACTCCTTTAAATCTTCCAAATGTGGCTAGAGCCATGTGTGGAATTGTCGAAAGAAAATGAATGATGTCTAATTATCCCCAGAACTAACTCCTGTGGAAACAAAAAAATATGGATAAATTGAAATTGTTCACAACTTTATCCACAGCCTGTTGATAATATTATAGCTTCATTCACATATTCACAACCAAAAGTAATATCATCATAGCAAAAGAAGGCCTTGTTTTCAATGTATGTCGCTAATTTATCCACAAATTCAATACGTTGTGCATAATTTTTATTCACACCACTATATATTGTTTATAATTTGTTTAGCCTTCGACATCATTGGCCTCAAAGCGCAAAAAATTATTCACAGGTTGTCCGATTCGCAAGCAGAATTTTCTTCTCCCACCATCTGTTCATAACTTATGGTTGAATGTTCTAGCAGCCAATAAATCAACCAAAGGTGAAAAATGGCTGTGGATAGTCTTCAATTGGAATCGATAGATTCCCAATTGAGGACTTTTTTTCGGAACGGGGGGGCCACGGATGCGGACGGAAGGGAAGTCGATGAATTGGAGAAGAATAGGGGTACTACTCGCTCTGACCGCCACATTGGTTCTTATTATCGTGTGGGCCCAGGGCTATTATTCGAAGAAAGTGTTTCATATGGAGGGACTAAAATAGGTTTCTTCGTATTGGCGCTCGTGATGCTGATCTATGCCTGGTGCGGTTTCCGTTATGAGGCTTTTCAACGCTTTATGTTTCATATGTCTCCCTCGAACCTGATGATTGATAATCCGGAGCCCAGCGATTTCTACTTTTTTATGTGTAAGGCAGCGGGAATTTTCGGTATGGATTCTCACTGTGGATATTTTTTCTCAGGAATTATGACAAAAAAAGCCCGTTTTCGCCATGGATCGGCTCCATCGAAAACGGGCTTTTTTAATAGATTTTAGAAAGTATCAACCTTGAAGCATGACCTAGCTGATATCGCAAGAATAACAATATCTTCACGAGGTCTGTCTTCTTCTAAGAATATTCGTCGAATCGAGGTTTTCCTTCTATAGTAATTTTACGACTGCTCGAATCGGCGCTGAAACTCGGTAATGGCTTCATAATCTTCTTCCAGCTTCCGCGAAATGCGGATAAAGATCGGCAGCAGAGCCTTATAAACATCAGAACTTTCCTTCACAGGCTGGTGTTCATGCGTACCGCCGACCATCGTCTCTACAATGTCGAGTGAATCCGCTCTTCCTGTAGCGTACAGACCGAGGACTACGGCGCCAAGACAAGAGCTCTCGTAGCTCTCCGGCACGATCACCTGCTGGTCAAAAATATCCGCCATCATCTGCCGCCAGATCGGTGAACGGGCGAAACCGCCGGTGGCGTGAATTTTGGCCGGTCGGCCGATTTGTTCCTCCATCGCCAGCAGAACGGTATACATATTAAAGATCACGCCCTCCAGCACGGAGCGGATCATATGCTCTTTTTTATGATTCAGGGTTAAGCCAAAGAACGATCCACGGGCATTCGGATCCCATAACGGTGCGCGTTCTCCGGTTAGGTACGGGTGGAATAGCAGTCCGTTCGAGCCTGGCGGAATACGGTCCGCGATTTTGGTTAGTACATCATAAGAATTGATGCCGAGCCGCTTGGCGGTTTCGACCTCGGAGGCGGCAAATTCATCGCGAACCCAGCGGAAAATCATGCCGCCGTTGTTAACCGCGCCGCCGATTACCCAGTGCTTCTCCGTCAATGCGTAGCAGAAAATACGACCTTTCGGATCAGTCATCGGCTTGTCGACAACCGTACGGATCGCACCGCTCGTACCAATGGTAGCGGCAACGACTCCCGGCTTGATGGCATTCACGCCGAGATTCGACAGGACACCGTCGGCAGCTCCAAGCACGAAGGGTGTGGAAGTGGAGAGCCCCATGGCTGCGGCATACTCGCTTTTCAGGCCTTCCATGATATGCGTAGTTGGTACTATCGTAGATAAATGGTCCTCCGTGATGCCAGCGAGCTCCAGCGCCTGCTGATCCCATGCCAGTTCCTCGAGGTTCATCATCCCGGTACTGGAGGCAATGGAGTGGTCTACAATATATTGGCCGAATAGTTTGAAATAAACATATTCTTTAATCGAAATGAATTTGGCTGCTTGGTTAAAGAGGGAGGGCAGCTCATGGCGCATCCACATCAGCTTGGTCACAGGTGACATCGGATGGATCGGAGTTCCGGTTCTAAGGTACAGCTCCATGCCGCCGAGTTCCTTTTTGAGCTTCGCGGACCAGGCTGCACTGCGGTTGTCTGCCCATGTAATGCAGCGAGTCAACGGAGTGCCTTGGCTATCTACGGCGATGACGCTGTGCATGGCCGCGCTGAAAGAAACGAATAGAACTTGAGCAGGATCTATCCCGCTCTGTGTCATGATCCCTTGAACAGAGGAAATGACGGTCTGAAAAATTTGCTCCGGATCTTGCTCCGCCGTAGACGGAGTAGGGGTGAGCAGCGGATATTCACCGCCGGCTTTGGCTACAACCTCACCATTCTCTTTGAAAAGGACGGCCTTGGTGCTGGTTGTTCCGATATCGACACCGATCATATAGTTCTGAGTACTCATGAGACATACCTTCTTTCTACGTAAGGGCACCCGGTTCGCTGCTTAACATATCAGCATTCCAAGGAGCCCCCATGTGTCTTATTGCTACATTATACAATTACATTGAGAACGAGAGCCAACACGAGTCCGGTCAGGGACAGGATCGTCTCCATCACGGTCCAGGACTTCAGCGTCTGGGCTACCGTCATGTTAAAGAATTCTTTTACCATCCAGAAGCCGGCATCGTTCACGTGGGACAGTACGATGGAGCCTGCTCCGGTAGCGAGCACCACTAGCTCAACGTTGGCCCCGGGGGTCATCGCGAGCACAGGAGCAACGATTCCTGCGGCGGTTGTCATGGCTACGGTTGCAGAACCTGTTGCGATCCGAATGAGTGCCGCGACAAGCCATGCAAACAGGATCACGTTGATATTTGCACCGGTTGCAATTTCGGCGATGGCATTGCCGACGCCGCTGTTGATCAGAACCTGCTTGAAAGCGCCGCCTGCGCCGATGATCAGAATGATCGTAGCAATTGGAGCGAGACATTCGCTGGTGAAACGGGACAGATCGTGTTTGTTAAAGCCGCGGGCGAATCCAAGCGAGAAGAAGGAGAAGACCGCAGCAATGAGCAGCGCAATGATTTCATGGCCGATAAATTTGCAGAACACGGAAATGAAGCTGGTAGATTCCGGATCGATAATATCAGCTGCGGAACCGATAAGCATCAGAATGACCGGCAGCAAAATGGTAAACAACGTGATACCAAAGCCGGGCAAACCGCGCTCCGCTTTGCTTGAAAACTGCTCAGCAAGCTCCTCGGGTGGTTCAGTACGGATCCGTTTGCCGATGAATTTGCCGAACACCGGGCCAGCCAGAATCGCTGCCGGGATCCCGACCAGGAACGAGTAGAGAATCGTCATGCCAAGGTCGGCATCATATGCTTCAATAGCAATCATTGGAGCAGGATGCGGTGGTACCAAACCGTGAACGGTGGACAATCCGGCCAAAATCGGAATGCCGATGTGCAGCAGGGACATTTTCGTTTTGCGTGCAACTGTGAAGACAATGGGAATCAACAGGATGACCCCAACCTCGAAAAATACGGGAATGCCGACAATAAAGCCGACAATCATCATGGCCCAGTGTACGCGCTTCTCGCCGAAGCGGTCCACGAGGGTGGTGGCGATTTGTTCAGCGCCGCCGGATTCGGCCATCATTTTTCCAAGCATGGTCCCTAGGGCGATAACGATTGCAATCGTTCCAAGCGTTCCGCCAAGACCGCCGGTTATCGAAGTAATCACATCCGCAGGCTGCATGCCCGTCAATAGACCAAGGATCAGTGCGGAGATCAATAAAGTTACGAAAGGATTCCATTTATATTTGGAAATCAGCACGATCAGGAAGACGATCGTCAGCAGTGTCCAGATCATTAAGGTAGCATTATGACTGAGACCGAATAGTGAATTCATATCTTGCTTCCTCCTATAGATTACCCATTTTGAATTGGGAAATGGTTAATATCGAGCTGTTCTGCGGTAGTATACCCAAAACATAGGCGAATTCTATTGTATACTTGTCGACAACTTAGAGCGTGCACAGTGTTTCGTAAGACGGAGGAAGGGAGGATTAAGGCTAACCCTCCGGAAAACTAAGATGAAGCGTCTGACGGGAATCATCGAAGTAATGCTGAACCGCCGTTTGGATCCGTGCCGGATCCAGGGATTCCATCTCTGCAATTAGCTGAAGGTGCTTGTCCATGACATACCGAATCTTGGTGCCTCCGCCACCAAACACCTGACGGGTCGTAATTAACATGACTGTGATTACGATAGGGCGAATGCTCTTCCACAGATGAAGAATCCGTTTATGGTTCGCTTCCGTAATGATCCGTTCATGAAAAGCCAAATCCTGATAGGAGAATTCAACCGGGTCCTGATGTTTGGCTGCAAGCTCCATCCGATCGACGATTTGTTTTAAATGCTGGATTAATTCCGGCTGGGGATTCGCAAACACCTGGCCTTGAACAAAGCTCTCGATAAGGAAACGAACATCGTATAATTCCTCTACTTCTTTAAGCGATAAGCCCATGACAACGGCGCCCATGCGCTCCAATTGGATCAATCCTTCGCTGGACAGCGTTTTCATTGCTTCCCGCACAGGAGATCGGCTGGTGCCGAATTCACCTGCAATCCGATTCTCCGACAGGATTTCTCCGCGCTTGATGATGCCGCTAATAATCTGCAATCTCAGTTCACTGGCGATGGCCTCTCCTAGAGAGGCCCCCTGAAGCCATGTTGAGGGAAATTTCATAGCATAATTCTCCAATCCGTACTGATTCTAATTTTCTCTAGTGGTAATGATACCACATCGAAAGGAGAAGGGACCATGATGAGGCTATGACATGATGCCCTTAAGAAGCAGCAGGTTATAGAAGAGAATCAACGTTATTCCGACTTCTCAACTGCATGGCCGCCGAATTCATTACGCAGCGCTGCAACGACTTTGCCGTGGAACGTATCTTGGTCAAGGGAACGATAGCGCATAAACAGCGACATGGCGATAACCGGTGCGCTGGCTTGTACCTCAAGCGCCGTTTCTACGGTCCACTTTCCTTCGCCGGACGATTTCATCACGCCTTTGATGCCATCCAGCTTCGGATCCTTGGAAAATGCGTTTTGCGTCAGCTCCATGAGCCAGCTGCGAATGACGGATCCATTGGACCATACCCGGGCGACATCCTCATAGTTGAAGTCGAATGCGCTTTTTTCCAATACTTCAAAGCCTTCCGCAATGGATTGCATCATACCGTATTCGATTCCGTTATGGACCATCTTCAGAAAATGGCCGCTGCCGCTTTCACCGGCATACAAGTAACCGTTCTCGACAGCCATATCCTTAAACAGGGGCTCAATGCTGGTGAATATGTCGCGATTGCCCCCAATCATAAAGCAGCCACCATGATGTGCGCCTTCCATGCCTCCGGAAGTGCCGGCATCAAAATAATGTATGCCTTGGTCTGCTAGACGTGCTGCACGGGATTTGGAATCTTTATAATGCGAGTTGCCGCCGTCAATCAGAATATCACCGGACTCGAGGAGCGGAGTGAGAGAATCAATGACGGAATCCACAATATTTCCGGCAGGCACCATCATCCATACGATGCGGGGTTTATCCAGTTTCGCAACGAGCAATTCAGTTGATGCTGCGGCTTCGGCACCACATTGGGCAGCTTGATCGACCAATTCCGTATTTAAGTCGTAAGCTACGACCTGATGCTGATGATGAATCAGATTCTGAACCAGATTGAGGCCCATTTTCCCCAGACCGATCATGCCTATTTTCATAAAACAATGCAGCTCCTTCTTAGGTGTATACTTGTATACAACTTAAATTCAATTATTTATACTACTCCTTTATACCTCTTGTGTAAATAAGGGGGCATGCGAGCGATGAAAGGACTTATATGGATCGAAAAATGACATCCACAATGTTTTAAAATAGGTTATCCCCATGTGGATAATTCAAAACTAGTAATAATGACTACTTGTGGAAAACTTAAGTGCTTGCCGAGGTCAAGTAAGGTTTGACTTTTGGGCCTGAACGTGATTAAATGTATAAAGGCATTTTCTGTGAAGATGAGAACATTATCCGCTACCATTTAGCGGTCTGTTTACAAGAGATACGTCCATAGACGTCGGTTCAACAAATCGCGGTCTATTCTTCCGTGAAAGTGCGTCGATTGACGTTATGATCTTAAAATATGGGTAAGACATATTCCTGTAAGGGGGTGCATTAATTCATGAGACCGACTTTCAAACCGAATGTAAGCAAACGTAAAAAGGTACATGGCTTCCGTAAAAGAATGAGCACGAAGAACGGACGCAAAGTATTGGCTAACCGCCGTCAAAAAGGCAGAAAAGTACTGAGCGCGTAATATTGTGCCACGAAGACCACCGAGGTGGTCTTTTTTTCGTAATATCTCCTGCAGTGTGAGGAGTTTCCTTATGAAACCGGCAGAATATAAGCTAAAGTAGGCTTAAAGTATTCCAATTGGAGTGTTTATCGCGGTTTTGGCATGACTATACTATTATAATAGAAGAGATGCCAAAGAGGCTTAAGATTATTGAACTTGATTAACGGCAGGGCGGGAGAAACTTGTGCATAGAAAACTTCGTTTACGGAACCGCGCTGATTTCAGCCGGGTATATCGACACGGAAAGTCCTTCGCCAATCATCAATTTGTTGTATACTGGTCACGCAAAAAAGAGGTAGAGCAGTTTCGCGTTGGCGTTTCATGCAGCAAAAAGATCGGCAATGCGGTTGTCCGCAACCGGATGAGACGGCTGGTTAAAGAGATTGTCAGGCACCATCAGCATCAGATTATCGAGCATATCGACCTGATTTTTATCGTTCGAAAGGGAGCCCTCGATAAGTCTTATCAGGAGCTGGAGAAAAGCGTGCTTCATGTATTGAGGAAATCGTCCCTTCTGAAAGCGAAGAGGGGCTGAACCATGTGTTTATTTGTCCATATAAATATGTTATGATTTACCGTGGAATGGAATGGCGAAGAGAGGGGTTTTGAAGTGTCGTTCATGAAGACAAGACGAGGAAAATGGTTCCTCCTCACCGCTGTAATACTTGCAGTGGCCGTTATATCAGGTTGTGCGCCTGGAGCTGACCAAACGCGTACCATTGAAGACTTGAAAAATGGAGGCTTTTGGCAGAGCAACGTTGTTTATTACTTTACATGGGCACTTGATACGTTTGCTACATGGTTTAACGGTGAATACGGATTGTCCGTACTCGTGATGGTGCTTATCGTCCGTACCTTGATTTTACCGCTGACTCTGAAACAGGTCAGAAGCTCGAAGGCAATGCAGGCCATTCAGCCTGAAATTCAGAAAATTCGCGAGAAATATAAAGATCAACCTGAAAAAGTTCAAATGGAAACGATGAAGCTCTTCCAGGAGAATAAGGTTAATCCGATGGCGGGATGTTTGCCGCTGATCGTACAAATGCCGATATTTATCGCACTCTATCATTCGATTTACTATAACAATCTCCTTCGTGATCACGAATTCCTGTGGCTGCAATTAGGTCAACCGGACAAGCTGTTTATTTTGCCGGTGCTTGCCGCTGCAACGACTTATTTCCAAACGAAAATGATGATGAAGATGAACCCGTCTCCACAAATGGGGATGATGCAGTTCATGCTGTTCGTTTATCCGATTCTGATCTTTGTAATGTCCTTCCAGTTCCCTTCAGCACTTCCGTTGTACTGGTTCTACAGTAACCTCTACACCATCGTGCAGAATTACTTCTTGTACCGCAACAATGACAAGGCTGCTGTCGTGGCAAGTGTTGCCAGCGCAACCGACGGTCAGAAGAGTAAGAGCGGTAACAAGGGCGGGAAAAAGAGTGGCAGCAAAGGCGGGAAAAAAGGTTCGAAGGGAGCCAAGAAGTCGAGATGACTAAAATCGTCGCAACAGGAAAAACCATTGAAGATGCTGTCGCACAAGGGCTGGCCCGATGGGGTGTAAGTCAAGACCGTGTATCGGTTCAAGTATTGAGTCAGCCATCAAGAGGATTCCTGGGCCTGTTTGGGGTCAAGGAAGCGAAAGTCGAACTAACGCTCCTGCCTGACGGTGCCGGCGGCGATTCATCTGTGAAGGAAGTACCTCCTACAAACGCGCAAGCCGTTCCGGCCAAAGTGGTTCAGGTCTCCAATACCTCTGTTATGACGCAGGAACCTCCTGCTGTCAGCAGTGATATAGAGAACCCTGCCACAGCTTCGTTTGAAGGCAAGGATCCTTATCAGGAAGCCATCACCTTTCTTATGGATACCGGACAAGCCATGGGGCTAGATATTTCGGTTGAGATTGAGAAGGGGAAAGACTTTACCACGCTTCAAATTTCTGGCGCCGGACTCGGATTGATGATCGGGCGTAGAGGTCAGACTCTGGATGCCCTTCAGTATCTGGCAAATATCGTAGCTAACCGTTATTCCAACAGCTATCTTCGCATCGTACTGGATGCGGAGAACTTCCGAGACCGTCGCAAGAAGACGCTGGAGGATCTGGCGGATCGGTTAGCGGGACGGGTACTGAAGACCCGTAAAGAGATTGTGCTTGAGCCTATGCCTGCTGCTGAACGGAAGGTGATTCACGCTAAACTCCAGTCGCATGGAGCCGTGAAGACGTACAGCAAGGGCGAAGAGCCGAACCGGCGGGTTGTCATTACACCCAAGTCGTCCTAAATGAGTTGAAGAGTATATATAAACAATGACTCCTTAAGCTTCAAGAGGGAGTCATTGTTTTTTAAAGAGACCTATAGAGGAAGATCCCGTTGGAGGTTTTCCTTTCAAGTTGATAGATGAAGAAGCCGGATTGTACATGGTATGGCTGTAATTCCGATGTTTTTTACAAAGAAAGAGGTGAAGGAAGCGATGTTTAGTGATACGATCGCAGCTATTTCAACAGCTGTCGGTGAAGGCGGCATTGCGATTATTCGCGTCAGCGGTCCGGACTCCGTTCCGGAAGTGGAGCGTATATTCAAAAGTAAAAACAAGTTAACACAAGTGGATTCCCATACCGTTCATTACGGTCATATTGTGGATCCAAAAACGGGAGAAAACCTCGAAGAGGTCCTTGTAACTGTGATGCGTGCTCCACGATCATTCACGACCGAGGATGTCGTCGAGATCAGCGCGCATGGCGGGGTCATCTCCGTAAAACGCGTCATGGATCTGTTGCTTCAATTAAACATCCGTTTGGCGGAACCCGGTGAATTTACGAAGCGGGCTTTCTTAAACGGCCGGATCGATCTGTCCCAGGCGGAAGCCGTTATGGACCTGATTCGTTCGAAATCCGATCGCGCCTTCTCCGTTGCGCTCAAGCAGGTCGAAGGAACGTTATCCCGTAAGATCAACGAGCTGCGGCATACCCTGGTCGAAACGCTGGCCCATATCGAAGTGAATATCGATTACCCTGAGCATGATGTGGAGTCGCTTACTTCAGAGTTCATTAAAGAGAAAAGCCAGCTTGTCATGGGTGAAATTGATAAGCTGCTGAAGACCGCGCAAGAAGGGAAAATCCTGCGTGAAGGGATTACGACAGCTATTATCGGTCGCCCCAATGTGGGCAAATCTTCGCTTCTGAACACGCTGGCCCAGGATAATCGCGCGATTGTCACGGATATACCCGGTACGACTCGCGATGTGATTGAGGAATTTGTCACCATTAACAACATTCCGTTGAAGCTGCTTGATACCGCGGGTATCCGAGAAACGATGGATGTGGTCGAGCAGATCGGCGTTGAACGATCCAAGCATGCGGTTAACGAAGCGGATCTCATTCTGCTCGTGCTGAATGCCAATGAACCGCTGCATCAGGACGAATTGGAATTGATGGAACAAATACGCGGTAGACAATGTATTATCATTATGAATAAAATGGACTTACCGTCTAATCTCGATCTGGACATTCTCCATCGATACTATCCCGATGAATTGATTGTTCCGATGTCGGTGAAGGCGCAAGAGGGTATTGACCGTCTGGAAGAGGCCATATCCAACTTGTTCTTCAGCGGCCAGATTGAAGGCGGAGATCTGACGTATGTGAGCAATGTGCGACATATTGCTTTGCTGAAGAAATCCAAGCAGTCGCTGCAGGATGCTTATGATGCGGCTGAACAGCTCATTCCGATCGATATGATCCAAATCGATGTGAGAATGGCCTGGGAGCAGTTAAGTGAGATATTGGGTGAAGCGGTTGGCGATTCGCTCATTGATCAGATTTTTTCACAGTTTTGCTTGGGTAAATAAGCTTCAAGCCTTACTATATATAGTAGGAACAGCTCAACATTTTCAGGGAAATCCGAGGTGGAATCCCTTTGATTACGTATATAACACAATTAGAACAGGAGGGTGAGCTATGAGTTATATGGGTGGCACTTATGACGTGATTGTAGTCGGTGCAGGACATGCCGGCTGTGAGGCTGCACTTGCATCTGCACGAATGGGTGCTGAAACGTTGATGGTTACAATTAACCTGGATATGGTTGCTTTTATGCCATGTAACCCGTCCATTGGAGGACCTGCAAAAGGCCATGTCGTTCGCGAAATCGACGCACTGGGCGGAGAAATGGGACGCAATATCGATAAAACCTTCATTCAAATGAGAATGTTGAATACAGGTAAAGGTCCGGCTGTCCACGCACTGCGTGCTCAAGCGGATAAGTTTTCTTATCAGCATACCATGAAAGAGACGATGGAGAAGGAAGAGAAGCTTACCCTTCGTCAGGGTATGGTGGATCAGCTCATCGTAGAAGATGGCGTATGCGTTGGGATCGTGACGCAGACGGGTACGGAATATCGTGCGAAAGCGGTTGTGCTGACAACCGGTACGTATTTGCGCGGTAAAGTCATTATGGGTGAATTGATGTATGAGAGCGGTCCGAACAATCAACAGCCGTCCGTAAAACTTGCGCATAACCTGCGCGAGCTTGGCTTCGACCTTGTTCGATTCAAGACAGGTACACCACCGCGGGTGCATAAGGATACGATTGATTTCTCCAAGACCGAAATTCAGCCTGGGGATGAGAAGCCTAAGTTCTTCTCTTATGAAACAAAATCCTCCGACAATGAGCAGCTTCCTTGCTGGTTGACGTATACGTCGGTGGATACGCACCAGATTATCAATGACAACCTTCACCGCGCACCGATGTTCTCTGGTGTTATTGAAGGTACTGGACCACGTTACTGCCCGTCTATCGAAGACAAAATCGTTCGTTTTGCCGACAAGCCGAAGCATCAGATTTTCCTTGAGCCTGAAGGTAAAAATACGAAAGAATACTACGTGCAAGGGCTATCCACCAGCATGCCTGAGGATGTTCAGCTTGCGGTTCTTCGCTCCATTCCCGGAATGGAGAAGGTAGAAATGATGCGTAACGGGTATGCTATCGAGTATGATGCGATGGTGCCAACGCAGCTGTGGCCGTCTCTGGAAACGAAAAAACTGCCGGGTCTGTTCACGGCTGGACAGATCAATGGAACCTCGGGATATGAAGAGGCAGCAGGTCAAGGCATTATGGCGGGTATCAATGCGGCACGTAAAGTGCAGGGCAAAGAGCCTGTTATATTGGATCGCTCCCAGGGTTATATTGGAGTGCTGATTGATGACCTGGTGACCAAAGGGACAAATGAGCCTTATCGTTTGCTCACCTCCCGTGCAGAATACCGTCTGCTGCTTCGCCATGATAATGCCGATCTGCGTCTTACCGAAATCGGCCATGATATCGGACTGATCTCGGAAGAGCGTTATGCCAAATTCGTGCTGAAGAAGCAGCTCGTTGAGCAGGAGATCGAGCGTCTTCGCCAAACGAAGGTGAAGCCGGTTGACGTAAATGCGATGCTGGAAGCAGCCGGATCAGCACCAATCGTGGACGGAAGCAATATGCTGACGATTCTGCGCCGTCCGGAAATTACGTATGCGATGATTGAGTCGCTCTCCCCGTCTCCATACGAGCTGGATGAGGAAATGAAAGAGCAAGTCGAAATTCAAATCAAATATGCGGGTTATATTGAGAAACAGCTGGGACATGTGGAAAAGCTGCAGAAGATGGAGAAGAAACGCATTCCGGAGGATATCGTTTATGACGAGATCAACGGACTGGCCATGGAAGCTCGGCAGAAGCTGAACAAGATCCGTCCGATCTCCATTGGCCAGGCATCGCGCATTGCCGGCGTAACACCGGCGGATATTTCGATACTTCTCGTTTACCTGGAGCATTATAACCGGGTAACCGCAGCGAAAGGATAAGGAATGGACGACATTCAGAAGGCTTTTGTTGACCGGCTCGGAGAGCACGGGATCACGATTGATGAGAAACAGCTCCAGCAGTTCGAGATGTATTACGAAATACTGGTGGAGTGGAACGAGAGAATGAATTTAACTGGAATTACGGAACGGGAGCAAGTCTATACGAAGCATTTTTACGACTCGATTACGCTCGCCTTTTATGTGGATATGACCCAAATCGGCAATCTGGCGGATATCGGATCAGGTGCTGGCTTCCCGGGTATTCCTCTGAAAATATGTTTCCCGCATGTGCATCTGACGATTGTGGATTCACTTAACAAACGGATTAACTTTCTGAAGCATGTCGTGGATACGATTGGCCTGACGGGGGTTGAACTGATCCACGGGCGTGCGGAAGAGGTTGCTCGCAAGCAGGGATACCGTGATGGGTTCGATCTGGTCACAGCGAGAGCGGTAGCTCGCATGGCTGTGTTGAACGAGTTCTGCCTACCTTTTACGAAGGTAGGGGGGCGATTCGCAGCGATGAAGGGCAGTGACCCTACGGAAGAGGTGAAGGAGGCTGCTCGCAGCTTGAAAGAGCTGAGAGGGGCTTTGAACAAGGTTCACTCATTCTCCTTACCCGTAGAGCAATCAGGTCGGCATATCGTGGTGATCGATAAAAAGGGAGCCACGCCTTCCAAGTACCCCCGTAAGGTGGGTACGGCCAGTAAAACGCCGATCGTGTAAGCATTTTGCCATCGATCTAGATACTGTCAATCACGCGGGTCTCCCTTGCAGAGGCAACCTTTGCTAGAAGACATGCAAACCATTCGAGAGAAGGACTCTATGGAGTCCTTCTCTTTTTTATTGACTTTGTAGATTTGCCTTGAGAGGGAAGGGAGGTCGTTAATATTAGTTTTATTTACATATGAAGTATATAGAAATTGATTTGTTGTATTTTCGTTGATTAAGCCCTACTCTTATCGGTTGTCATTATAATTAGAGAGGTGAAACAAGAAAACATACATCACAGATAACCGACTGAGAGGAAGCCCTTAAGGATCTCATAAGAAGTTTTTTACGACTCAATGGCACGCTCACTTTTACGTTTTTTTATCAAGTGGAACGGAGGTTACCTCTAAAGGGAGCAGGGTGATTAAAGCTGAGCTTTTAAATAAGGATGGACATCCACACTGTGAATGTATCTCATAAACTTTGAATGTTTCACGTGAAACATTCAAAGTTTGCTGTGAGTTATAAGCTAGGCATCTATATGGAAGCATTAAACTCTTTGACAAATTAATTTCAACATCAACTATGTTATTTAATTTGAATAATGAAGATGGAAATCTCAAAAAAAGTTTGTCAGCAACTATCCATCGTATTCATGCACTGGACAGGGGAACTTGCAGGGAGCAGTGAACCATGATGTGCATCAATCGAGTGAATCTACTACTAATATAGATTCGTTCTACTTAGACTTTGATGATAATGGTTGTTCAACAGATTTAATCTATTGGCAAATCCTACAATTATTCTGAATCTAGAATCACAAGAAAGGCTGCTGGGTAGATGATGTGGCTCAATAACATGATTTCGACGCCAAAACTTTGGAACTGTGCACAAATCATGTATAAAGCAAACGAGAAATGAAGGAAAAAAGGTGATATTGGAGAATAGAGTTATAGGACAAAAAGTGGTAGAATAGAATCGTAGTATCCATTTGGACAGAAGGGCCGGTTTGCCCGTTCTTTAATAGGATGAAAGAGTATAAATCCTGGTTTGGTCACTTTTCCATCCTTGCTTCGTGCAGTCAACAACTTTGATCGTTGTGGCTGCTGTTTTTTGGAAGGTACCATGCCATCCCATGGGATCATGGCCTTAAGCGAAATAGAAAAACATATATACCACTTGTGAGATATCGATCGATCGTAAGCATCATGATAAAACCTCCTGTTATATCTCTCAAGAAGCAACCGCTTCATGCAGCGGTTTGATCAGAGAAATACGGCAATGATCACCATAGGCGTCTTTCTCCGATCAGCATGAAATCTGTTTTTGCAGGGAAATGCCTGGCACCACAGTGGATTCTAGCGCCAATGGATGGTTGGACTATCCGTGTATGACTCCATGTTGTGGTTATCCAATCGTATAACCGATTCCGGGATATTCGGAGGCTTATCCGTGCTATCATGAAATTAGGTGGTAATATACGGAATGAAAGAACAATTTTCGAGATTGTTTGGCTTAGCGGCAGAGCGGAACCAAGGGGATGAAGTGAAACAAATCCCGGTAAACGAGGTTGTCAGCAGCCCATACCAGCCACGGACGATTTTTGATGACGAGAAGATTGATGAATTACTTCAGACAATTAAAACCCATGGAGTCATTCAACCTATTGTCGTTCGTGTCCGAAATGGCATGTATGAGATCATTGCAGGGGAACGCCGCTGGCGTGCGGTTAAGAAGCTGGGTCTGGACACGATTCCGGCCATTGTTCGGGAGTTCAACGATTCACAAGCTGCCTCCATTGCGTTAATCGAGAATCTGCAGCGTGAAGGCCTTACTTCGATTGAAGAGGCAGTGGCTTATCAGAAGTTGATTGATCTTCATCAATTGACACAAGAGAGCTTGGCACAGCGGCTAGGCAAAAGCCAGTCCACAATTGCAAACAAGATTCGTTTGCTGCAGCTGCCGGAAGCAGTCAAGTTGGCATTGATGGAACGCAAGGTGACGGAACGCCATGCGCGTGCGCTGCTCTCATTGGATAATGAAGAAACCCAGCTTAAAGTGCTGGACGAGATCATTACCAAGGAACTGAATGTGAAGCAGACAGAGGCACGAATTGCCTTTTATAAAGAAGTAACAACAATGAAGAAGGCGAAGCGTATATCGTACAGCAAGGATGTTCGCCTGGCTCTGAACACGATCCGCCAATCGATCGATATGGTCTCAGGCTCTGGGATGGCTATTAAAACAACAGAGAATGATCATGAAGATCACTATGAAATCGTTATAAAAATACCTAAACGTTAAGATATGGTGTGAAGCGGTATGCATCGTACCGCTTTTTCTGTTGACCAAGAGATAATGCTCTGCAGCGGTCTATGTTGCTTAACGAAAGGTTTTGGTTTGATGTTGCAGATGAGAAACATGTAATTTATTATTACTCATTTTCATCGCCGCTATATCCTGGGCATCCCGAGATCATCGGGATCGCTCGCTTATTACATATACAGCCTATGCTGTATATCATCTATTGCGACTACTTAGAAGAGTCTTCCTACATTGAGGTGAAATGAGTGTCAAAGATAATTGCCATAGCAAATCAAAAGGGCGGTGTCGGCAAAACGACGACTTCCGTCAATCTGGGAGCTGGATTGGCTTCGCTTGGCAAACGGGTGCTTTTGGTGGATATTGACCCCCAAGGTAACACGACGAGTGGGGTTGGCATTAATAAAGCCGATGTTGCAAATTGCATTTACGATATTATCATCAATGAAGTACACCCGAAGGACGCCATCTGTGGGACTAACATCGAAGGCCTGGACATCATTCCGGCAACCATTCAATTGGCTGGTGCTGAGATTGAGCTTGTTCCTACGATATCTCGTGAAGTACGATTGAAGAAATCACTTCAATTAGTCAAACCCCAGTATGATTATATTTTGATTGATTGTCCTCCATCGCTTGGCATTTTAACGATTAATTCATTGACCGCAGCCGATTCCGTGATCATCCCGATTCAATGTGAATACTACGCACTCGAGGGTCTGAGTCAGCTGCTGAATACGGTTCGCCTTGTTCAGAAACATCTGAATACATCGCTTAAGATTGAAGGTGTATTGTTGACGATGCTGGATGCGCGCACGAACTTGGGCATTCAGGTGATTGAAGAAGTGAAAAAGTATTTTCAGGAAAAAGTGTACAGAACGATTATTCCTAGAAATATTCGTTTGAGTGAAGCACCATCTCATGGACAGTCGATCATTACTTATGATCCTCGATCTAAGGGAGCGGAAGTATACTTGGAGCTGGCAAAGGAAGTGATCTCGTATGAGTAAACGATTGGGAAAAGGGCTGGATGCGCTTATTCCATCTTTGTCTATTCATGATGATGACAAGGTAGTGGAAATTCCGCTTAGTCAATTGCGAGCGAATCCGTATCAGCCGCGCAAGACATTTAACGATGAGGCTATCCAGGAATTGGCGGAATCGATCCGCCAGCATGGAGTTATCCAACCGATTATCGTCCGCAGTGTGCTGAAAGGGTATGAGATTATTGCCGGGGAGCGCAGATTCCGGGCGTCCCAATATTGCGGCAAAGCAACGATACCGGCAGTGGTTCGATCATTTAGCGATCAACAAGTCATGGAAATTGCGCTGATCGAGAACCTGCAGCGGGAGAACCTGAACGCCATGGAGATTGCTGTAGCTTACCAAGGCTTGATGGAACAATTTTCCTTAACGCAAGAAGAGCTGTCATTGAAGGTGGGGAAGTCTCGTTCACACATCGCTAACTTTTTGCGATTGCTTTCTCTACCTGAAGAAGTGAAGGACAATGTTTCACGTGGAACATTATCTATGGGACATGCCCGGGCGATCGTTGGAATTAAGGATCCCATTCTTGTTAAACAGTTGGCAAAACAGTGTGTGGAGCAAGAGTGGAGTGTCCGTGAATTAGAGGAAGCGGTTAAGAATCTGGATCGCAAACCAACGGATAAAGCAAAGCCTAAGGTTAAGAATAGAGATCCTTATATCGATCATCTGGAAGAGGATCTAAGAGAACGTTTTAAAACTACGGTAAAAATTAAGCACAATAAGGATAAAGGGAAGATTGAGCTTAATTACTATAGTAAACAGGACCTGGAGCGATTGTTGGAACTTCTTCAATAAAGAGCCGTGGTGCTGTTGAAGAAGAAACTATCATGCGTAATGGGTTGAGTCACAAATGGTTGAACAGCAAATGAGTGCGATTAAAAACCAAAGACATGTCGACGTTCCTGTAAGGGGAATGAGATATGTCTTTATTTAACTAAACATGAAGCCACGGCCTTGATACTCCGAACTTGAAGATATTTGGATATATTCTGTTAAGAGACACCAATACGGCAAAGATGAAGGTGAAATATCATGGACCCGATCGTTTATCTGGATCATGCAGCCACTTCGTGGCCAAAGCCGCCCGAAGTATTTGAGGCGATGAGAAAGGCGATGGAAGAGGCGGCTGCAAACCCGGGACGTGGGAGTCACCGGATGGCGGTGAAAGCTTCCCGTGTGCTCTATGGAACAAGGAGGACGCTCGCAGACTTGTTTGGGGTGAAGAATCCTAATGATATTGCGCTGACATCGAATACAACTGAAGCGTTGAACTTAGCGATCAAAGGGTATTTGCGTGAGGGCGATCATGTGATTGCGACCATGATTGAACATAATTCAGTGCGCAGACCGTTAGAGTATTTGAAACGCACCCGAGGGGTACAAGTAGACTATATTCCTGTCGATGAGGAAGGTCAGCTTGACCTGCAACTAATAGAGGGGGCTTTTCGTTCTAATACTAGGCTTGTTGTGTGTAGTCACAGCTCCAACCTTCTTGGTTCCATCATTCCTCTCGTTGAAATCGGTGAACTGGTGAAGAGAAAAGGGGCTGTACTGCTCGTAGATGCTGCCCAGAGTGCCGGTATGCTGGATCTTCATGTGGAGGCGATGCATGTAGGCATGTTGGCTTTTCCGGGGCATAAAGGGCTTCTGGGGCCGCAAGGAACAGGCGGGTTGTATATCTCGCCTGATATTGATCTGGAACCATTACTGCACGGAGGCACAGGGAGTCAATCAGAGGCTATTGAACAGCCGACGGTACGTCCGGATCGATATGAGGCAGGGACGCCTAACACGATTGGACATGCGGGACTGCAAGCGGGTGTGAAGAAGGTGCTTGAATGGACACCGCAGCATATTTACCAACACGAATGGGAGCTAACCCAATATATGATTGAGGGTCTGCAAGAGGTAGGAGGCCTTCGAATATTAGGTCCTGCACTTGGTCAAGCGAGGACAGGTATCGTAGCTTTTGTGTCAGAGCGATACAGCGCGTCCGAGTTAGCTTTTCGACTGGACCGGGAATATGGGATTGCCGTGCGTGCTGGTTTTCATTGCACACCGCTTGCTCATATGGCATCAGGCACGGAACAGACAGGTGCAGTCAGAGCGAGTGTGGGGATATCTACTAGCCGTGACGAAGTAGAGCTCATGCGAAAGGCGATTGTGGAAATTCATAGATAATCAAATAGATCAAGATGGAGAAGAGGAAGGAAGAAAGCATGTCTGAATTAAATGAATTGATCATGGAGCAGCTTCATTGGTTTGTCGTCGGAATGGTCATGATCATCTTGATCTTATGGATAACTTTAATTGTTCAAGGGACAAAACTGCGTAAAATGAAGCGTCGTTATGATGCGATGATGGCAGGCAGTGGGGTAGAAGATATCGAATCGCTGTTGGTCCAACTGAAAATCCAAATGGATGAGATTGAAGAGGGCCATGCCCATCATCAAAAAATGCTGGATACGATCAGCGGCAGTTTGAAAGGAATGAAGTCCAAGGTTGGTATCGTACGATACAATGCGTTTGGCGAGCGGGGGAACGAAATGAGCTTCTCCCTGGCTATTCTCAGTGAACAAGAGGAAGGGATCGTGCTGACCGGTCTGCATAACCGGGAGAGCTCCTATGTGTACGCTAAACCACTGAAGGATGGGCAGTCCAAATATCCATTGTCTCCGGAAGAAAAAGAGGCCGTCACTCTTGCGCTGCAAGAAGGGTAGAACGGTTCCACTCTTTAATGCCTGCAAATAGGCAGGTTGCAATAATATCGGACAACCGCATGACCAAGCTTAAGCGAGTGTTCTGCAATACGAAGTATTCCATAAAGCCGCCGACATTGACGATGCCCGTTACGTGGATATCGCCGACCGGCGGTAATTCTTTATGTACGCCAGCTCCGGGCTTTAGAGGGCCATCGGATATCTGAATAGAGCCTACACTTGATGATTGCCCCAGACACGCATCAATGCCGATCACAAAAGGGTTGTCGAATTTTTCATATATCGCCGTTAGTGTATCCTTCAGATTCATGGCGTGGACAGGCTCGTCCAGCGTGCCATAGAGATGAAACAGGGGACTGTTGTAGCGTGCAAGCGAGGTGCCGACAAGGGGTCCCAGACAATCGCCGGTAGAACGGTCGGTACCGATGCAGACAATGACAAGCGGACGATGCTGAATACGGGCGTCAGATAGATGGAAGAGCAAGCGATGTATAATAGCAGAATGGATATTAGGGTCCGTGTGTGGTATTTTTAAGCTGGAAGCCTCCGGGCGAGACGTGATTTTAGATAGACGGTTCATAGAATCTTCCTTTCGTCTGCATTTGGTAGTATCAGTATATGGATGAAAGACTGTTTTTATACTTTGGGATTCGCTTAAAATGTGATTTAAATTCAACTCGGACAGAAGAATGTTCTCAGGATAAGGAATGTGCCTGGGCAGAATGAGGTATATGAATATACTTGATCTATGAAAAGGTTTATATAAAACTCTTAATCATTGGGAATGATGATGAGAAGAAATTAGAGAAAATGATAGCTATGATGGAGGGGGACGGGGCAGTGGAAGGCGCGATGTTGATCGCATTTGATTCCACCCAGCAGGCGCTGCGTGCAGAAATGCTGCTGGAGTACGCGGATATCGAAATTGATCTTTTTCCTACACCAAAAGAGATTACGGCTGGCTGTGCATTATCGATTCAATTCCCGCCTGATGCGTTAAATGATGTTCAAGCGATCATCCGACAGGAGCATGTGGAGATCCGGGGTATCTTTGCGTTGGATAACAACGAGAAGTATATCAACATCGAAGAGTAAGGGGAGGACATCAGGGATGAGGGGCTTTAGTTACTTATCTGGGGATGTGAATTTAGAGACATTGGCTGAGGAGGCTGAGGGTTTGAAGGATCAGATATGGAGATGGTTAACGAATGAAGAGATGTGGATGAATATCCTGTCATCCGGCATTCGGGTCATTATCATTTTTATTCTGACGCGTCTCGTGATACGAGTTGTGTATAAGATGATTGATCAGTTTATCCTTAGGCAGGAGAAGAGCCGAATTCAAGTGAACTCAAGACGGTTTGTCACGGTAGGGGAGTTGCTAAAAAATGTAACCTCTGTTGTGTGCAACTTTGTTATGATTTTGATCATTCTCTCAGAGTTCAACTTCGAGTTAGGGCCACTGTTAGCCGGTGCCGGGGTACTTGGCCTTGCCATAGGTTTTGGTGCACAGAGTTTAGTGAAGGATGTTATTACCGGATTCTTCATTATATTCGAGGATCAGTTTGCAGTAGGCGACGTAATCAAGAGTGGTGAGTACCGGGGAACTGTTGAAATGATCGGACTTCGCACATCGCGAGTTAAAGGATTGAATGGAGAGACCTATATTATTCCGAACGGAATGATTACCAGCGTCACGAATTACTCCCTTTCCAATTCATTAGCCATTGTAGATTTGCCCGTAAAGAACGACCAGCAGGTGAAGGATACGATTACGCTAATTCAGTCGGCTCTTACGGGAATCATGGACCGACGCCCAGAGGTCCAGCGTACACCGGATGTATTAGGAATCCAGTCATTGAATACTTCTGAATATGTTGTTCGTATAGTGGCGGAATGCAATCCCAATGCAAGAGAGTATGTGGAGCGCCAGATATTTACGGATATCAAACAGGCTATTGAAGCACGGGATATGGGACAAGAACGCGTTCAGGCTTGATCTAACCGGTTATCCAATGATATATAATAGATAGAAGAAGTAATAGAGAAGTAAAAGGGAGCGATAGCCATGGAGCGCAAGGTATTTCAGTTAGGGGATATCGTTCAGATGAAGAAGCCTCATCCCTGTGGAAATAATGAGATGGAGATTATTCGCATGGGGATGGATATTCGGATCAAATGTACCAAGTGTCAGCATAGCGTGTTGATTCCCCGTGTAAAGTTTGAGAAGAATATGAAGAAGGTTTTGCGTTCGGCTCAGGAGACGGAAGGGGCGGGAGATACACCGTAATATCTCCTCTCCTAAGCGTTCCAAGCGGTCATTGAAATCCAAGGAACAGTGAGATCGACAAGCTATTGACCAGATAACGTTTCCATGATATAATCAATTCTGCTGTGGAAAGGTACCCAAGAGGCCCAAGGGGGCTGACTCGAAATCAGCTAGGCGTCGCAAGGCGTGCGTGGGTTCGAATCCCACCCTTTCCGCCACCAATCGTTGAAAGTTCCGCTGTTATGGATATAAACGATGTTTGATACATAAGTTAGGCGTTAAGCTGTAAAGCGCCCTTGAATAAAACACCCTCATGCAGACGATCTGTGGGGGTGTTTTTCGTTGCTACAAGCATGAGCAAAGGTCCCGAGCTTTGAACGAAAAAAGAAGGGCCCGATTGGGCCCTTCTTTCTGGGTAGGCGGTGCTTGTGAATTGGAATCATTTTATCAGCACTTCTGCGAACCTTGTCAATAGCTTCACTTGTCCAAGCGGTCAAGCATTCGGCTCATTTCCTCAGCTTGCAATCCGTGTGACGATCAGAAACCTCATGCGTCGTTCTGCTGCAACGTTCAACGGAACCACACCTCTCTCATGCACCGCCTGATTATAATGTGCGCATAAAGGTCGGTTTGTATACATGCGAATTTCACTGGATGAAAATCCCAACATTAAATGTTTAGTTTTCATGGATTAGCTGACAGTTTTCAAGCAATGTTCTGACATCTCCCTGTACACAAGATGCTGTAGGCACATGTGCAAAGCTCTTCTAGGCTGTTGATCCATTCAGGCGATTTGATTACTTAGGCTGCACTCGGCGCTTGTTTAACCATACACGATCATCATTTTGGGTTTCGGGAAAGGTATCGCCTTTGCTCATTTTAATTTGACGAGGGTTTTCGATCCCCATGATGTGGTCTCTGACACCCACTTCCATATAAATACCGTTGTTTGGAGCTTTATCACCCGCACGAAATTCGGACTGTTCTCCCATTGTGGAATTCCTCCTCATTATGATGGATGGACTGCATGTATTATCATGCGCCATTGGACCCTAAATCATTGCAGGGAAAGTGAGAAAGGCGCGGGAATAAAGGGAAGGGCACAGATTCAGCACCGAAAAGAAACTTGCATCCGATCACCCGTTCTGATATAGTATTATGGTGCGAGTTAGACTCGCTCCTTGCTCTCAACAGAGATTGAGGGCCGAAGTCCATAAGGAGGTGAAACATATGCGCAAATATGAAGTGATGTACATTATTCGTCCTGACATTGAACAAGAAGCTGTTCAAGCTGCAGTCGATAAATTCCAAGGCATCATCTCCAACGGCGGAGAAATTACAAAGCATGACGTAATGGGTAAACGCCGTCTTGCGTATGAGATCAAGAAATTCCGTGATGGCGTCTACGTTCTGGTAAACTTCAACGCAACACCTGAAGTTGTAGCTGAGCTTGAGCGTCTCATGAAGATTTCTGACGAAGTTATTCGTTATCTCATCACGAACGACGTTGCTTAATACGTAAATAAACTTTGTAATTGATTTCGTTCTAAGGAGGGGATTGGATTGTTGAACCGTGTCATTTTGATTGGCCGACTGACTAAGGATCCCGAGCTGCGATATACTCCTTCAGGTGTTGCTGTAACGCAATTTACACTTGCTGTCGATCGTCCGTTTACCGGACAAGGCGGGGAGCGCGAAGCGGATTTCATTCCGGTCGTGACCTGGAGACAGCTTGCGGAGACTTGTGCAAACTATCTGCGTAAAGGCCGTCTGACGGCTGTAGAAGGGCGCATTCAAGTGCGGAATTACGAGAATAACGAAGGTAAGCGTGTATACGTCACCGAAGTCATTGCCGATAATGTTCGCTTCTTGGAGTCAAACCGTGAAACAAGCGGTGGCGGAGGAAATCGTGAGGAATCATCGTTTAGCGGAGGAAGCAACAGCAATAGCAGTGGCGGAAACCGCGGGAACAATAACTACTCGCGAAACAACAATCAGGATCCTTTTTCCGATGAAGGAAAACCGATCGATATTTCGGATGATGATTTGCCATTTTAATACGGAAAGGACTGACAACACATGGCTTTTAAACAAAGAGAAGGCGGAGACAACGACAAAAGACCGGCACGCCGCGGCGGCCGCAACAAGCGTCGTAAAGTATGTTTCTTCACTGTGAACAAAATTACTCACATTGACTATAAAGATACAGACCTGCTCAAGAAATTCATCAGCGAGCGCGGAAAAATCTTGCCTCGTCGTGTAACAGGTACTAGCGCTAAATATCAGCGTGCTCTGACGATTGCGATCAAACGCTCCCGTCAAATCGCATTGCTTCCATACACAACTGAGTAATCATTTGTGTCAAAGCGGACCAGCCTAATCATAGGCTGGTTCGCTTTTTTATTATGGAAGAGCCCAGGGTTGGCTTAATGAGAGATGTGATGAGAATTGTTAGAGATGAGGGCCATATAAGTAAAACCAAGCGTACCTCACAAGTATGAAAGCTCAGGGCTTTGAAGCAATATTCATTTCGGCGTTAAAAGGAGTTATCCAAATGTTGGGACGCACAATGTCTCCACGGAAGAATCGTGTCTCCTCAGAGTGTACACTAAAGAAGAAAAATAGCTGCCGACAAATACAAGCCTGGTGTAAAGCTTTCCAGTTTTAAAGCCCTGAAATGATGTCTTCTTTAAACGGACAGTGTCTATTGTAAGCAATACATTTTTATACATAACGGAGTACTCCATGTAAGAAATAAAAAACCGGTTATGAAGGTGAAAAAGAAGCAACCTGAAAAAATTCCTTCTATTATATATAGGTATGTATCAGCTCATCAAATGAGCGCTGGGACGATCTCCACTTTGAAAGTAATATACCCTCGAAAAGATGCCTAAAAAAAGAGAACGATTTAAGTAGACCCCATGCTTACATAATTGAGAATGATGTCTATCGTATACAAACATGATAGAAGAACATTGCCACGACAGAGTGGCACAGAAAATTTAATATTGTGATTACATAAAAGTTGCAGAAACCTTTCAATTTTATGATGTCCACTCCAGGGATACAAGCGTACAAGCAGTGGAAGCTCCATGTTGTTAGTCTTATTATGCATATTCCGCCTCCATTATCCAAACGATAAAGGAAAAAGGAGGTAGTTATATGTGTAGACGATTCTCGCTGTCCGCAGGGATCGATGAAGTGAATCAACGTTTTGGCATTAATCGGGTAATGTATTACTACAAGAGCCGGTACAACATTAGCCCTACCCAAACCATGCCGGTCATTATACAAGAACAGGGAGAACGAGTGCTTGATGAGTATCGATGGGGGTTAGTGCCCTATTGGGGTAAAGACGCAGTCAATGCTGATATTACAACCGTTGATCAAAATCCCACTTACCGTAAAGCGATTGACACAAGACGCTGTGTGATCCCTTGTAACGGTTTATATTACTGGCGAACGGTTGGTAAACGGAGTTATGCGGTACGGACCGTAATCGGGGATCATGAAATATTCGGTATGGCTGGTTTATACGAGACATGGCGCGATGCCAGGGGAAATGAAATGAGAACATGCACGGTTCTAATGACAGAGGCCAATGAAGCGATTCGAGAGTTCGAAACACGAATGCCGGCGATTCTGTCAGAGGAAAACATGGAAAAGTGGCTGGATCCGGAGATCCAAGGGAGACATGCGGTGCATCCGCTGCTTCATACGTATCGCGGGCAGATGCGAATGTATCCGGTGACGCCTTTAGTGGCTGACGATACGCATGATCACCAGCAGTGCATTGAAGAGATGGATTTAAAGCTCGCTTGGGTGAAGAATCTGTAGTTCGCAAGTATGAAAGAGCAAGGTTGATTTATCTGACATGGAATTCAACATAAAAGCAATCCGGACCACAGTCCTGGATTGCTTTTTTTAAGCGTTAACGCTGTAGGAGGCTAAACTATGAGAAAGCAGAAGCATAAATACACGTCATCTAATACCGAATTGAAGCATATCGTAAGGACAATATATAACATAAAAATAGTTTCTAGTTGTAATCAAGGAAGACGACCTCTATATACGTTAAATAATTTAACTTGTACCTAACGCGATAAGCTCGATCAGAGTAGGTGATGTTGTAATTTTATAGTTTGCGTAATAAAATATCACATGTAAACTATTAAACCACAAGTGATTATAGTTATAAATTGTAAATAAATCTTGATATTACATACATTTTCAGTAAACTAAGGATATACAACGGAGATAAACTTAATTATTAACCTCAAAAACGACGATAAAAACATGGTTTTTGAGAAATATGAAAAAAAGTAATTGACGTTACCTAAATTTACACGTATCATAACATTAATTTTATAGGCAAGAAGATTTTGCTAGAGACTTTGGCACTAATTGACCAATGGTATATTTTCTGTAAAACTTTCAATCTTTTTCACATCATGCAATGACATCCTGGAGAACTTCTATACCGAAATTATTTAAGGATGATTTCAATATTCGTCCTGATAATTTATAATGCAACATCATTTTTTAAGAGGAGGATTCGCATGAAGAAAAGAATGTCACTCCTGCTTGCAATCATGCTTTTGGCCATCACGGTACTGGCAGCATGTTCGAGCGGAGGAACAGCAGAACAGCCAAGTCAAGGGGAGCAAACAGAGCAAACACCACCAGCTGAAGGCGACAAAGATACTACAGAACCGCCGGATGAAACTGGAGACGACAGCCAGGGTTATTTCGAGGCAACAGATCCATCTGCTAATCCCGCGACTGCGTTGGCACGTAAAGACACACTCGTTGTTGGTATGACAGCACCTAAAGGGGTATTTAGCCCATTCTACTGGCAAACAGCGTACGACCGTTATGTTGTAGACGCAATTTTCGATTCTTTTTTCGCTCTGAATGGGGATGGAACTTACAGTAATCGCCTGGCTGAGAGCGTTGAAGTGTCGGAAGACAAATTAAAATACACGTTCAAATTGAAGCCGGGTGTGACATACTCCAATGGCGATCCGGTTACTGTAAAAGACTATGCTTTCGCCATGAAAGTTTTACATGACAAAAGCTATGACGGACAATCCGACATTCTGTCTGTTAACATTAAAGGCGGAAAAGATTATTACGATGGTAAAGCTGACGAGATTTCCGGTATTAAAATCATCGATGACAATACCGTTGAAATCGAAGTTACAGAAGCAAATGCCATGACCAAGGATAATCTGGGTACTGTATATTTTGTTCCAGAATCCGTTTATGGCAAAGATTACAAGCAAGGAAACCTGGAGTACATGAAAGACCTGCATGCCAAACCAGTCGGCAGTGGTCAATATGTACTGAAAAGTTTCTCTCCTGGACAAGAAGTAGTATTGGAAGCTAATCCTAACTATTTCTTGGGCGCACCAAAAATTAAGAACGTCATCTACAAGACTACAACCGACGAAACCAAATTGGCTATGTTCCAATCCGGTGAAATCGATATGGATATGATTTCGGTGAGCGAAGATAACGTAGAAGCTGTTAAAGAAATGGGCTTCTTGGACTATAACATGTTCCCATACAATGGTTACGGCTATGTTGCACTGAACCATAAAAATCCTAAATTCCAAGATCCTAAAGTTCGTCAGGCTTTGATGTACGGTTTGAATCGTGCTGAAGCTGTTGAAATCATCTATGGTAAATATGCGAACGTAATTAATATTCCACAATCCAGCGAATCATGGGCTTACACGAATGAAGGTATTGAGCCGTACGAGTTTGATATGGAGAAAGCGAAGCAGCTTCTTGATGAAGCAGGCTGGGCTCCAGGTGCTGACGGAATCCGCGAGAAAGACGGCGAGAAATTCGAAATTCATTTCTCGGCAACTGCTGACAACCCGGTAATTGATGCTTTGATTCCGATTATGACAACGAACTACCAAGAGCTGGGCATCAAGTTGACAGCTGAAACTTTGGACTTTAATGCAATCATGGATAAGAAGGATAAAGGCGAGTTCGATATGTTCTTTGCTGCTTGGGGCTTGACTCCAGACCCAGACTCCACGGTGTATATCACAGATGGACAGCAAAATGACCTCGGATATTCCAATCCTGACTATGATGCAGCTATGAAGAAAGGTCTGAATGCCTTTGATTTGGAAGAGCGTAAAGCGGCTTATGCGGAAGCATACCAAATTCTGAACAAGGACGTTCCAGATCTTCCGATCTACCAAAGACGTGATATGTGGGCAATCAACTCCAGATTGAACGGCATTGACATCACACCTTACAAAAACTTCGTAGTTGACCTGTACAAAGCAGAAATTCAACAATAGCATCAAGAAACATATGCTCAGCTCGCAAGAGCTGGGCATATGCACTTATAAGCCGGGAGGAATATTATGAAGCAGTACATTATCCGGAGGCTGCTGCAGATCATCCCGACCATGATCGGGATTTCGATTCTCATATTTGCTATATCATCTTTGGTACCAGGTGATTATATCACTGCAGTGAACAACCCGACGATGACTGCTGAGAAAGCAGCTCAGCTTCGGGAAATTTATGGTTTGGATAAGCCGCCTGTTGAGCGTTATCTTACATGGGTCGGCAATATGTTAAAGGGTAATCTCGGAGATTCCCTTGTGCACAAACAACCTGTCACAACCGTAATGAATAATTACGTATGGAATTCCTTTTTTGTTGCGATTTTCAGTTTAATATTGAGTTGGATTATAGCTGCTTTTGCTGGCGTGTTCTCAGCGAAATTTCAGTATTCATTGTTTGACAAGATCGTAACTTTATTAGTCTTCTTGTGTATGTCACTGCCGTCTTTCTTTATCGGACTCTTACTTATCAAGTTGTTTGCCTTGGATTTAGGGTGGTTTCCTGTTGGCGGAATGAAGACTTCAGGACTGAACGGAAGCACATGGGATCAACTCATCGATATTGCATGGCATATGTTTTTACCAGTTACCGTACTTACGATGCTGAGCACAGGTAGTTTGACGCGGTATTTCCGTACAAGCATGCTGGAGGTTATCCGTCAGGATTACATCCGCACAGCCCGTGCAAAGGGATTGAAGGAGCGCACGGTAATATTTAAGCATGCGCTGCGCAATGCGATGCTTCCTGCTATTACTCTCATGGGTTTTGAGCTTCCATCCTTGTTTGGTGGAGCCATCATCATGGAGAAAATCTTCATCTGGCCCGGGGTCGGTCAAGTTTATTTGGAATCGATCAGTATGCGGGACTATCCGTTCATGCTTGGGTTCACAGTATTCATATCGGTACTGACACTTCTGGGCAACCTGTTGTCTGACGTTCTATATGGAGCTGCAGATCCAAGAATTCGCTTAAAGTAGGAGGAGATTCATTTGTCCGCAGAGACTGCACCATTAAAAACGAATCTACCAGTTACGAAGAAGCGGCCGGATTCCCCGTGGCGAATTGCTATTCGTCGTTTTTCCAGAAACCGTCTCGCTGTCATCGGACTTTTCATAATTGTATTTATGTTTTTGCTGTGCTTTTTTGGCCCTTTCTTTTCACCTTATTCCTTATATGATTACAGTGTACTTGACAAGAATTTGCCTCCAAGCTCGAAGTACTGGTTAGGAACCGATAAACTGGGGCGTGACATTCTCCTGCGCATGATGCTCGCAGGTAGAATTTCCCTTACTGTTGGACTTGTAGCCACAGGTATTTCCATTATTATCGGTGCTACCCTTGGCGCTTTGGCAGGATTTTATCGTAGATGGGTAGATACGCTGATTATGCGTATGGCCGACATCTTTATGGCATTGCCTACGCTCCCAATCCTCATTATCTTGGGCGCTATTTTGTCAGACTTGAAGGTAGAACCGTCAGATCGTATCTATTTCCTGATGTTAATTATCGGGGTACTCGGCTGGAGCAGTATCTCCCGTCTCGTTCGCGGTCAAATTTTGGGGCTCCGCGAGCAGGAGTTTATGCAAGCGACCGAAGCTTTAGGGCTCAAGGATCGCCGCAAAATCTTCCGTCACCTGCTTCCTAACACGATTCCGATTATTATCGTATCAGCAACCTTAGGGGTAGCAGGGGCTATTCTGTATGAATCTGCGCTGAGTTTCCTAGGGATTGGGGTTGTTCCACCAACACCATCCTGGGGAAATATGATTTCTGCGGCAAACAATTTGATTGATTTCCGGAAGAGACCATGGCTATGGATTCCGCCAGGTATGTGTATTCTGGTTACCGTAGTTGCAATCAACTTGATCGGTGACGGGCTTCGCGACGCACTTGACCCGAAAATGAAGAAGTAGGAGATGCGAATATGGCAAAAGAATTAGTTGAATTCCGCAATTTAAAAACGCATTTTCAAACCTCCGCAGGCACCGTGAAAGCCGTCGACGATGTAAGCTTCAAAATCCGTGAGGGTGAAACACTGTGCGTGGTTGGTGAGTCGGGCTGTGGTAAAAGCGTAACAGCCATGTCTCTTATGCGTTTAATTGATACACCTCCAGTAGGAGGAGAGATTCTATATGAAGGCAAGGACCTGTTGAAGATGAGCAAGCGCGAAATGAGTTTGATTCGCGGCAACGATATCGCCATGATCTTCCAGGAACCGATGACCTCACTGAACCCGGTATTAACGATCGGGGAACAGATTGTAGAGCCGATTCTGTTGCATCAGCTCGTAAACCGCAAAGAAGCTAAGCAACGTGCCATCGACCTCATCAATCTGGTAGGAATACCGCGTGCGGAGAAGATTTTCGACTCCTATCCGCATGAGCTCAGCGGCGGTATGCGCCAACGGATTATGATCGCGATTGCGCTTAGCTGTAATCCCAAGCTTCTGATTGCTGACGAGCCAACAACAGCGCTTGATGTTACGATTCAGGCCCAGATTTTGGATCTGATGCGCGACATCAAGGGGAAGTTGAATACATCCATTATGCTGATAACGCATGACCTGGGTGTCGTAGCGGAGATGGCGGACTATGTTGTTGTTATGTATGCAGGAAAAGTTATTGAGGAAGCCCCGGTCATTGAGCTCTTCAAGCAGCCGAAGCATCCATATACCAAGGGGCTTTTGAAAGCTAAGCCCATCATTAATCAGACCCAGGAACGTCTGTATTCGATTCCGGGTCAGGTACCCAATCCGGTAGATCTTGGAGACAACTGTCATTTCCATGATCGCTGTGAATCATGCATGCAGATTTGTAGAGAGAAGACGCCTCCGCTCGGTACGGATCCTAACGGCCATAAGGTCGCTTGCTGGTTGTATGAAGAGGAGGGGAAAGCGTAATGAGTCAAGCACTGATCGAAATCGATGGTTTGAAGAAATACTTTCCCATCACCGGCGGCATATTGCAGCGGACGGTGGGTAATGTAAGAGCAGTTGACGGAGTCAGCTTTTCCATTAACAAAGGTGAATCCTTCGGGCTTGTAGGTGAATCCGGCTGCGGCAAGAGCACCATTGGCCGAACCATTCTCCGTCTGCTGGAGAAAACGGAAGGTAAGGTTATCTTTAATGGTCAGGATATCCATACCTTGTCCAAAGAGAAAATGCGTGCACTGCGTCCGAAGATGCAGATCGTGTTCCAAGATCCTTTCAGCTCCCTGAACCCAAGAATCAAGGTTGGCGAAGCGATCGGCGAAGCACTCATTGACCATGGCTTAGTTAACCGTAGGGATCTTAAGGATCGCGTGATTGAAACACTTGAGATTTGCGGCCTTGCTGCCTATCATTATGATCGTTACCCGCATGAATTCTCCGGTGGACAGCGTCAACGGATCGGGATTGCCCGCGCATTGATTCTGAATCCAGACTTTATTGTAGCGGATGAGCCGGTTTCCGCGCTGGATGTATCGATTCAAGCGCAAATCATCAACTTGCTTAGTGATTTGCAGCGCGATAAACAGTTGACTTACTTGTTCATTTCACATGATCTCAGTGTTGTAGAGCATTTGTGCAACCGAATTGGGGTAATGTATCTGGGATCGATGGTGGAAATGGCCAGCAAGGAAGAATTGTTCCGCAACCCGCTGCATCCCTATACAAAAGCCTTGCTATCGGCTGTGCCAGTACCGGATCCAACGCTGAAGCGCGATCGGATCGTACTGCAGGGAGACATCCCAAGCCCGGCGAACCCGCCTTCCGGCTGCAAGTTCCATACTCGCTGTCCGCTGGCTTCAGACCTGTGCAAGCAGGAGATTCCAGAGTATCGCGATATGGGTAACAATCACTTCGTTGCTTGCCACTACGCTTAATATGACTCTTCATATCTAAAGTTTCTGACAACAACCAGAGCGATTATTAGATAAAAATTTCTAGGGGGACTTCCTCCGTCTGCGGACGGGTGGGGGTCTTTTTCATTTCAGAAGACCAACGGACCATTTTACAAAAATTCCTAAATAAAATTTTCGAAAAAAAGCAGACCAAAAGCCCTTTTTATCCGTCTATTATTATGGAGGGCTAATTCTATGAAAAAACGGTGGCTTTGGCTGGTCATGATATTGTTAATAATCGTCCCGATTGGGGCGGTTGTCATAGGAAATATAGAACGAGCGGGATTTAAACCGAAGGTGGACGCGCGAGCGGTTGTCTTGATGGATTTAAACACCGGGCGTATTTTGCTCAGCGAAAATGGCGATATACCCTTACCGCCTGCAAGCATGTCCAAGCTGATGACCGAGTTGGTTATTCTGGATGATATTAAAACCGGGAACCGATCCTGGGACGATGAAGTCAAGATAAGCGATACCGCTAGTGACGTAAGCGGCGTTAAAATCGCCTTGAAATCCGGCGAAATCGTGACGGTACGCGAATTGTTCCAGAGCATAACGGTTTATTCGGCCAATGATGCGGCCGTAGCGCTTGCCGAGCATTTTGCAGGCTCCGAGGAAGCGTTTGTCCGAAAAATGAATGCCAAGGCAAAAGAGATTGGCTTATCCAGCGCGACACGATTCGTGAATGCGTCGGGAGTCGAGCGAAACACAGACAACGATCAAGCCTGGTCATCGGATGGAGAAACGGCGATGACCGCAGAGGATACGGCCAAGCTGGCAGCACATTTGATTCGAAGCCACCCGGATATTCTTAGCACCTCCAGCAAGACCCAAACCAAGATCAGCGGACGGAATTTATATTTAAGCAATACCAATTGGATGCTGCCATCGGTAGGAGGTCCTTATTCCTATGAAGGCACTGACGGATTAAAGACAGGGTATACAGCGAACGCAGGATACTGCTTCACGGGTACTGCGGAGAAACAAGGCAGTCGGCTTGTTGCCGTTGTCATGGGTACCGAGTCCAAAGAAGCAAGATTTGAAGAGACGCGAAAGCTATTTGACTACGGATTCGCCAAAACGTTAACATGGAGAGAGCGGCTGGATGACTGGTTTCAATATTCGGGGATCTCAGCCGCTCTTACGCATGATAAGAGACCTGTTTAGCAGATCGCTGAAGATTTGGTAGATTTATAGAACTGCCCGTGAAGGGTTCACATTTGACAATAATCTGGTTTACAATAGATGATGTGTGAAACTGGCCTACTGATATGAAGTGAGTCAACGGGAGGAGTTCCCGTTTAATAAGGAGAGGAGGGGGAGCCAAGTAGCTTGGGGTGCAAGCAAGGACCTTTAACGATCTGACTTATCTATTCATTTATTTTATAATAAAGAAGGAATTGAACTCATGAAGAGGAAATCAATATATATTACTCTTGCTTTGGTCATACTGCTTGGCTCAACCGCATTTTTGTTCAGAACGCAGCTAGCGGTTGTTGCATTTGATCTGTTTATGGCAAAGGATGTAGAGGAATCATTACAAAAATCGTATAAACCGCTCCAGAGCGACAAGACACCTGAACCTGTCGTACTTCAGAGCGAGCCGTTCTCGGTTATGCTGCTCGGGAGTGACCAGCGTGAGGATGAACCTGCGCGTTCGGACACGTTGATCTATGCGGTTGTGCGTCCCATGGAGTCCAAAGTGCTCTTAATTTCGGTTCCAAGGGACACGTATGTCGATATTATCGGTAAGGACAAGAAAGATAAGATTAACCACGCGTTTGCATTTGGCGGTCATCAAATGGCCAAAGATACGATGGAGGCATTTTTCGAAGAAGAACTTGATTATTATGCTTCCATTAATTTTCAGGGCTTGAAGGATGTTGTTGATGCCATTGGGGGCGTGGAGCTGCCGATCGGCAAGGATATCGTCAATAAAGGCAGAGACCATGAGAAATTCACGATTGAAGCCAACAAACCGATTTATAACGGTGAAGAAGCTTTGAATTATGTCCGTTATCGGGAAGATAGCGACTTTAATCGTGCGAAGAGACAGCAAGTGTTTTTGGACGTAGCGGCCAAGCGGGTGATGAAGCTTGATCAGATCGGCAAGGTGCCTGAATTGATTGAGATCATGGGTGATAATTTCCAGACCGATATGCAGCCTAAGTTCATTATTGACCTGGCGAAACAGATGCTGACCGGTGGCAAAGTGGATATGACCAGCTATACGATCATGGGGGAAGGCATGAAAATTGGCGGCGTCTATTATAACGAGCCCGACATGGAAGACGTACAGGAAGCCCGGGATCTAATTGACAACTGGATGAACCCCGATACGCCGGCTGATCAACTGCTGCAGCCCAAAGATGCTGAGAAGCAAAAGTTGAAATAAATAAACACCGGTACACCCGGATGATGTCATAGTACGTTGCTTCATCTCAATCAGCAGTCGGATGGCTGCTGATTTTGTGCCCTATATAAGGAATCAGAATGGCGAAGTTAACGTATGTATGAGTATGGATAGGGGAAGGAGTAACCTGCATACCAAGGCTTTAAATCAGGAAGGTTACTTAACATGACTTCAGAGGTTGGAGTCATAAGGAGGATAATGCATTATGAATATCGCTTTTTTTCTGTTACCGAAGCAGGAAGTGATCTGTTTAACACTGGATTCTACGCTCAGGCAGACGCTGGAACGGATGGAGTTTCACCGATATACAGCCGTGCCCGTACTGGATAAGAACGGTCAGTACGCAGGGACTGTAACGGAAGGTGACCTGTTATGGCATATGAAGAATTCGGAAGGCAAAATCACTTTTGAGAACGCTTCGAAATTTTTGTTGAAGGATGTTCCTTTTCGTATGGATATCAAGCCGGTGTCGATTGACGCCCGGATGGAGGATCTGATTAATCTGGCCAAGGTGCAGAACTTTGTACCTGTCGTGGATGATATGAACCGCTTTATCGGAATTGTACGCAGAAGCCTCATCATAGAGTACTGTGAACGAATTGTCTCCAAGGAGACGATGGAGTCCCACGGGGCATCATAATCAAGCAGGCTTGAAAATAAACAAGGGCGTGGAACCACGATGACAATCTGGGTAACACGCCCTATTTTTATCGAAACGAGCTGCAGCGAAAAAGCGGGGAGGAATAACCGGGGTCCGATTGGAGCACAAAGAGAAGGTGGGTTACCGAGTGCGAACTGGGACTAAGGATGGACGGGGGGCATGGGCCTTTGTGTGGGCGGCTTTTTTTTATGCTATAATGGAGAATAAAGCTGTTTTCAGGGAGAGATGGATATGCCAAATATGCCGAAGGACTTGGATGTAGCTAAACGTGCCAAAGTGATTGAATGGCTCAAAACCGAAGTAATTGACAATGTATCCCGCTTATTCAAAGCTCTATGGGAAGGCAGCACTACAAAGGTTGGAGACAGTTTGGTAAGCCTGATGATGAGCTCATACATACTGGGCCGAAGGCTCGGCTTGACCTATCGGGATTTGGACGATCTCTTGTTAGAGAAATTGAAAAAGCATAAGCAGGAAGGACATCAGCTGGAAGATTGGTACCAGGATATTTCCGCGCTCGAAGAACATTTGCGTAAGAGGTGAACATATTGAAACTGCGCTGGACTACGGCGGTATGGAGCGTTATTTATTTGCTTCTGCTGCTATCATTACTCACACCCTTTTCGATCGTAACGGCTTTCTTGTTAGTTCTACCGGTTGCGATTCTGTTTACGGCCTTGAATACAAAATCATTTATCATGCATGTGGTGCCAGTGTGGCTGATCGCGCTTCTGATTCACCCTATTTATGTGTTATTTGCGATCTATTTTGCCGTTCCGGGGATTGTCATGGGGTATTTGTACCGGAAGCGGAAGGCAGCTATGCAGGTATTGAAGTATGGCATGGCTGTCATGCTGGTGGAAATGCTTCTTCTGCTCATGATCAGTACCGCCTTCTTCCAATTAAATCTGTCGGAGTATGTGGATGAGATTGTGAAGATGACGACGGCTCCGCTCACGGAGATGGGTGTAGAAGGAGGCCTGGGAGGACAGTTCCTTGGTACCGAACTCGATACACAGTTAATAAAAGATCAAACGATGCGCTTGGTTCCATTTGCGATGATTATCAGCTCATTCCTCATGACGGTGGTAACCCATGCTTTGGCTCGTCCTACACTGGGCAGTATGGGCTTGACCGTGCCGCGCCTGAAGCCGGCTAGAGAATGGATGCTGCCGCGTTCCCTGATCTGGTACTACTTGCTCATCTTCTTCATCAACATAGCAACCGTTAATTCGGACAATACCTTCATGAAGATGATCGTGGCAAACGCTACGCCTTTGCTGCAGATCTGCTTCATGATTCAAGCGCTGGGGTTCTTCTACTATCTCACTCACGAACGGAAGTGGCATCCGATTGTACCGCTTTTGACGGCTATACCGATTGTGCTGTTCCCGCCGGCTATGATCATCGGAATCCTGGACCTGGCATTTCCACTTCGTCAGGCGTTTAGTAAAACCAAAAGATAGGGTGATGAGTCATGCCTAAATTTCTGCAGAAGCGCTGGCACGGCTATCATACCGTCTGGGCGTTTGCGCTGGTGCTTCTGCTTGTTATATTTCTGTCGTTCTACAATACCATTCTGGGGCTGGTCGGTCTGCTGCTTGCGGTGGCAGGCGGCTATGCCATGCTAAAGACGGAGATGAAATTCCGCCGCGAGCTGGTCGATTATATTGGGGATCTGTCATTTCGGATTCAGCGGGTCGAAGGCGAAGCGGTCAGCGTGCTGCCATTTGGCATTGTCCTGTACAGCGAGGACAAGACCGTGGAGTGGCATAACCAATTCGTGGTCAATATGTTTCCGCAGCAGTCGTTGGTCGGCGCATCCTTAGAGGACCTGTTTCCCCAGCTGGTTGTCGCGATAAAGGAAGCTCAAGAGAAGAAGGATAACAAGGAGAAGCTGCCGAAAGAAATTCGTCTGGAGATCTCCCACGAGGATAAGTTCTATGGAGCAACGGTCATTCCGGATGAGCAATTAATCTATCTGGATGAGATTACCGAGCTGGCCGTGCTAAGGCAGCGGTATGAGGATGAGCGATTGGCCTTGGGCATTATCATGATGGATAACATCGATGAAGCCTCGCAAGGGATGGATGATCAACAGCGGACGGCACTGATTGCGAAGGTAACCAGCGAGATTACCGATTGGGCGCGTGAATTTAACGTCTATTTGCGGAGACTTTCCTCGGACCGTTATTTGATGATGCTCAACCACAGGTCGCTTGATGCGCTGGAGAACAGCCGCTTTCTCATCTTGGATGAAGTCCGGGAGATGACCGCCGATCTGAAGGTACCGCTGACGCTAAGCGTTGGTCTTGCTTTCGGTTCAGACGACATCACGGAGCTTGGGCAGTTGGCACAATCCAGTTTGGATATGGCACTGGGCCGCGGCGGAGATCAGGCAGCTGTCAAAGCGGGCCAGAGGCTCTCCTTCTATGGCGGTAAATCCAATGCAGTGGAGAAACGGACGCGCGTAAGAGCACGCGTTATCTCCCATGCGCTGCGCGATTTGATGCAGGAGAGCGACAAAGTGATCATCATGGGTCATAAGCTGCCGGATATGGACGTGGTCGGCGCTGCAATCGGCGTGTTGAAAGCAGCTCAGATGTATAAAGTGGAGGCTTATATCGTGATGGAGGGCATGAATCCGTCCATATCGAGGCTGATGGAAGAGGTCCGGAAGGACGAAGCCTTGATGAACCGATTCATCTCCACCGAACAAGCGATGCAGATCATGACAGAGCACACATTGCTCGTTGTGGTTGATACGCATAAAGCCTCCATGACGATGGAGCCGCGGCTGGTTCATCGCGCAAGCCGGGTCGTTGTAATGGATCATCACCGGCGCGGAGAAGAGTTTATTAATGATGCGGTGCTGATCTATCTTGAACCGTATGCCTCATCAACCTGCGAGCTGGTTACGGAGGTGCTGCAGTATATTCACGAACGGGTATCCCTTACGCCGGTTGAGGCAACGGCCTTATTGGCGGGGATCACGGTGGATACGAAGCATTTTGCCCTCCACACGGGATCGAGAACGTTCGAGGCTGCCGGTTTCCTGCGTCGTCACGGAGCCGATACAATGATGATTCAGCGGGTACTCAAGGAAGATCTGACAGAATTTATAGCGAAGGCAGAAATCGTGAAACATGCTAGAATGGTATATGACCATATCGCCATTGCGGTTTCGAAGAGCGGGGAGCCCATGCCGCAGCTATTGATCGCTCAAGTGGCGGATATGCTGCTGAATATGACGGATGTGCAGGCATCGTTTGTCATAAGCGAACGCACAGACGGCAAGATTGGCATTAGCGCCCGCTCCATGGGCAAGATGAATGTTCAGATGATTATGGAACGTCTCGGGGGAGGCGGACATTTAACGAACGCCGCAGTACAACTGGATACGACGCCTGAGAAAGCCGAGGAGAAGTTGATGGAAGTACTGAAGGACATCGAAGCGAAAGAGGGGTTATTTGAATGAAAGTCATTTTCATAAAAGATATGAAGGGTCAAGGCAAGAAAGGTGAAGTGAAGGAAGTTTCGGAAGGATATGCAATAAACTTCCTGATTCCGCGTGGGGTCGCTCGTCCGGCAACCGACGGCAACATGAAAACACTGGAGCAGCAGCAGGCTTCCGAGGAGAAGCGCAAGGCTCAGGAGAAGGAAGAAGCACAGGCGCTCGGCAAAAAGCTGGAAGAGATGACGGTTGTCCTGAAAGCTAAGGCTGGAGAAGGCGGCCGTCTGTTCGGCGCCATTACCAGCAAACAAATTGCTGAAGCGCTGGCAGGACAGAAGATCAAAATCGACAAACGCAAAATTGAACTTAGCGATCCGATCCGCAGTCTGGGTGTTACCCAGATTCCGGTGAAGCTGCACCCTGACGTCAAGGCGACGCTCAAGGTTCAAATTACGGAGGAGTAATATGGGAGGAGAACTCTATTTCGATCGGGTCCCCCCGCAGAACCTTGAGGCAGAGCAGGCGGTGCTGGGTGCCATTCTGCTGCAAAGTGAAGCGCTGATTACAGCGATGGAGCGGGTGCAGGCCGAGGACTTCTACGACAAAACGCATCAGATGATTTATGAAGTTATGGTGCAGCTCGGGGAAGGCAATCAACCGATCGATCTGGTGACCCTTACATCTCTCCTGCAAGATAAAGGGCAGCTGGAAGAGGTCGGTGGTGTCAGCTATTTAGCAAAGCTGGCCCATGCGGTTCCGACGGCTGCGAACGTGGATTATTACGCCCAGATCATCGAAGAGAAATCGATGCTGCGGCGGTTGATTCGCACCGCAACACAGATTGTCAGTGAAGGATATACCGGAGGAGAAGATGTATCCGGTATGCTCAGCGAGGCGGAGCGGCGCATTCTCGAAATTTCCAATCGACGCACGGGCAGCGGATTTATTGCGATCCGCGACGTGCTGATGGAAGTATTCGAGAAGGTGGAGGTTCTCCATCAGAACCGGGGGAATACAACGGGAATTCCATCCGGTTTTGTGGACTTGGACAAAATGACAAGTGGATTCCAGCGCAACGACTTGATCATCGTAGCTGCCCGTCCTTCCGTAGGTAAAACCGCGTTTGCATTGAATATTGCTCAGAACGTGGCCATTCGTGCCAAAGAAACCGTGGCGATCTTCAGTCTGGAGATGTCAGCGCCGCAGCTCGTACAGCGTATGATCTGTGCGGAGGCTAACCTGGATGCAGGGGTCATGCGTAACGGTGATTTCAAAGGTGATGAGGATTGGTCCAAGCTTACGATGGGCATCGCAGCCCTGTCGGAAGCCGAGATTTACATTGATGATACACCGGGTGTTACGGTTGCCGATATTCGTGCGAAGTGCCGTCGTCTGAAGAAAGAGAAGGGTCTTGGCATGATCCTGATCGATTACCTCCAGCTCATTCATGGACGCGGCAAGGCCGGGGAGAACCGGCAGCAGGAGGTATCCGAGATCTCGCGTACGCTTAAACAAATTGCCCGTGAGCTTGAAGTGCCGGTTATCGCGCTGTCACAGCTCAGCCGGGGCGTGGAGCAGCGTCAGGACAAGCGTCCGATGATGAGTGACCTTCGGGAATCCGGTTCGATCGAGCAGGATGCCGATATCGTTGCGTTCTTGTACCGGGATGATTATTACAATCAGGAAACCGAGAAGAAGAACATCATCGAGATCATCATTGCTAAACAGCGTAACGGTCCTGTAGGTACGGTGGAACTGGTCTTCCTGAAGAACTTTAATAAATTCGTCAATTACGAACGAACGCATGCCGATGCCTTTGCTGCCGGATGACGCGTTACAGGTTAACCCTATAGGCAGACATCTGCCGCTGGTTGTAAGTAAAGGGCATTTCTTAAGATATCAAGTATAATCTTCGAAGCTTGGGCCTTCCTGATATCGCAAGAAAAGCTTCCTCTAACCGCGGTCTGTCTTCTGAGAAAGTACGTCGACGGTCGTTTTTCTTATGGCGGTTCCCCGAATAATGCTGCAATCATTCGATAATCTTGTCCTAATTCCGAACAATCGTACACACTGATGTGCGATTGTTCGTTTTTGTATTTGACTTTAAAAATGGGGACTGTTACACTGGTATTGCTGCTTTAGTGCAGTGAGGTTGAAATTTAATCAGTTTGTAAAGGTTATTTCACAGTGTTTCGCGAAATATTAAGGGTGTAACAGCCCGAGCGGAGGAATGAATATGTCAACGGTAGTCGTTGTGGGAACACAATGGGGAGATGAAGGGAAAGGGAAAATCACGGATTATTTAGCTGAAAGCGCTGACGTGGTAGCCCGTTACCAAGGCGGCAACAATGCCGGCCACACCATTCTGATTGACGGTAAAAAATTCAAGCTTAGCTTGATTCCATCCGGAGTATTCTATAAAGATAAAACCTGTGTGATCGGAAACGGTATGGTCGTTAACCCGGCTGCACTTATTGAAGAGATTAATTATATTCATGATAACGGGTTCAGCACGGATAATCTGGTAATCAGTGATCGTGCTCATGTTATCATGCCTTATCATATGGTATTGGATGCTCTGGAAGAGGACCGCAAAGGTCCGAACAAAATCGGTACAACCCGCAAGGGGATCGGCCCTTGCTATATGGATAAAGCTGCACGTAACGGCATCCGGATCGCAGATCTGATGGATGCTGAAGAGTTCGAACTGAGGCTTCGCCATCTGGTGAAGGAGAAGAATCAAGTCATTACCCAGGTGTATGGCGGGGAAGCACTCGATGTTGAAGAAATTTTAACGCAATACCTGGAATACGCCGAAATCATTCGTAAATATGTGCGTGACACTTCCGTCATCCTGAATGATGCGATCGATGAGAATCAAAAAGTATTGTTCGAAGGCGCGCAGGGCGTCATGCTGGACATCGACCAAGGCACGTACCCGTTCGTTACGTCTTCGAATCCTTCTGCAGGCGGTGTATGTATCGGCTCCGGTGTGGGACCATCGAAGATTCAGCAGGTGATCGGTGTGGCTAAATCCTATACGACCCGTGTAGGGGATGGACCTTTCCCAACGGAGCTGGACAATGAAATTGGGGCGTATATTCGGGAAAAAGGACATGAATACGGCACGGTAACCGGACGCGCTCGCCGCGTAGGCTGGTTCGATAGCGTAGTTGTGCGCCATGCCCGCCGCGTGAGCGGAATTACCGGCTTGTCCCTGAACTCGCTGGATGTGCTGAGCGGTCTTGAGACCGTTAAGATCTGTACCGCATATAAATTCCGCGGCGAAGAGATTACGCATTACCCAGCAAGCCTGAAAATGCTTGCCGAGTGCGAAGCGATCTATGAAGAGCTGCCAGGCTGGAGTGAAGACATTACCGGCGCCAAAACGCTGGAGGATCTGCCGGAGAACACCCGCCGCTACGTAGAGCGCGTATCCGAACTGACCGGCATTCCGATTGCCATCTTCTCTGTAGGCCGCAACCGGGAGCAGACGAATCAAGTGCTTCCGATTTACGAGAAATAATCTAGCGTTGGACCAAGAGTAGAGAGACTAGAAGTTCAACTTCAACGATTAAGATAGGTCTATAAACCTGCCGATGATAGTATCGGCGGGTTTTTCTTTTTGGCAAAGAAGGTGGAAACCAGAACGCATTCTGCGATAACATTGATGCCTAATGTGGAGGAATTTGTCCCTTCATTTGAAGAATATTATCCCTTAGCCAGTTGTCCATCCACCCTATAATGGAGAGAGACATAGAGGACAGCACGCTGATAATTTGGAATTGGGGCTAAAGGCAGCGGGTATATGCAGTCAAATCAATGTAGGGGGGACAGAAGCCATACGAAGTCAATGAGGCGTGTGGCCTTCTTGAGAGCTGGACAAGGCACACGATCCAGCATAATAAAAACCGGATTCATCTACTAGGTTGCTAGGGATGGTTCCGGTTTTTTCATTTTGGAATGGGCCTAAAACTAACGGAATCATGAAATATATCAAATGGAGGTAGAAAAAATGAGGGAAAGAGGATTGAAGCGATTCCGAGCCGTCAATACTGGAAAAAGAAAGCAATCATCGCCATGTCATTTCAGAGCATGTAGGAGGAAGGAGGAATACGGATGAAGTGGACGAAATGGCTGCTGAAAGTTAGCTTGACCGCCATCCTGGTGAGCACGCTCACGATTGTGACAACAGGCATCGTGGTCAATGCCTATATTCAATCGGTGTTGTCCAGTTTTAACATTCAGTTGGAGACGGAGCCGATGGGGATTGGAGGTATCATGAAGTCGATGCTCGGTATGGGCTCCGGCACCAAGCCGGATGTCGGCAGTGCCAACCCCGCGGAGGATAACAATAGGGCAGAAGATAAGAATGCTACGTCCGATGAACCAACGCCAGGGAGCGGCTTGGATCGTAATGGAGAGGCACAAGAGGATGACGAGGCGAATTCGAACCCGGCGGGAACGACGGGTGAGCCGCCAGCTGATGAAGAGGCACCTGATAATTCCTTGCCAGTAATGGGTACGAACACGACAGGGCAGCCTGACGATTCCTCGCTGGAAGATCAGGAGATTGTGATGACGCCGGGGGAAATTGTGGATCGGAAGGACAGTTTGCCAACAGAAGAGAAGGAAGAGATTTTTACCCTGCTGATGAATAAACTACCCCAATCGGAAATGCAGAAGATTTCTGCGGCGATGGAGGACGGACTGACTGCAGCGGAACTTGCGGACATCGAGCAGGGCATATCCAAATATTTGAATGCCGAGGAATTCGATAAACTGATCACCATGCTTAAAGAATAACGGTATAACGGTTATCAGGCCCGTTCTGTCACTGTTTTGTCACTGACTTGCGGTGGTTATATATTAGGGAAAAACAGGAAACCCGCGCCCAGCGCGGGTTTTTCGCTGTTTTCGTAAACTTGAAATGATTGTAATGGCTATGTTAAAGTATACGAAGATCGAAAAGGTTAAAATTTTGATACCTTTTGACAGGTTGTGTCATAATCAATACTAAGTCAGCGAGTTCAAATGAACAGATTCTTACATATGAACAAGGCTTAAAGGAGAGAGACATGAAAGGTTCTAAGGGGAAACGGTGGATGGACAGCCTCTTGCGCAAGCAAGCAGCCGATCATTCTGCCCACAACAACAACTCGAATCGAGAGCCCTCGGAGCCGTCGAATCCACAAAAACGGGGATGGACTTCACCGCGCAGGTGGATTTGGATATCGGCAGGGGCATTGCTCATAGCAGGATCGATATATACGGGCGGAAAAGCGTATGTGAACGCGAATACGGTTCCGTTCTATCATGTGTACGTAGATGGAAAAGCCATCGGTACCATTCAAGATGATGCCCAGCTTGACCAGCTGCTCAAAGAGAAGCAAAAGGAGTATCAGCAGGAGCACCCTGACGTACTTATGGTGCTTCACACCGACGGCATTACAACGAAGGCCGATCGTTCCTTTAAACCAGAGGTGAACAGCGAGGAGACTCTCCAAAAGCTGGATAACATGCTGAAGGCATATGCCCGCGGCGTGGAGCTGAAGGTGAACGGCAAGACAGTTGCCATCGTGAAGGATCAGCAGGCGGCCAAAGCTGCCGTCGAAGCGGCCAAGCTGAAGTTCGCTCCGGCAGCTGCCCAGGAGGAGAAGTCCCAGAGGGTCGCTTTCACGAAGACGTCGGCATCGGCATCGAGCAAGAAGAGCGATGACGGAAGCGGGCTCCAGTCCGTGGATATTAAGGAGAAGATCTCGCTTGCCAACACAAAGGCTGACCCGAACAAGGTGCTAGACGTAGAAGAAGCGGTTAAAGTGCTTACGGGCACGAAGGACAAGCCGGTGGTATACACGGTGAAAGAGGGAGATACGATCTCCTCAATTGCGCAGCATTTTGGCATGAAGTCTGCTGACGTCATGGCGCTGAATCCCGGGCTGGAGGAGAAATACGTGCAGATCGGGGCCGAGCTGCAGGTAACGAAACCGGAAGCACCGCTGACGGTAAGAACGGTGGAGGCGGTGTCGGAGAAGCAGCCAAGCAAGCCGGAAACGATTGTCCGCAAGAGCAGCGAGCTTCCACTGGGGAAACGAAAGGTCGTTCGTCCCGGGCGGGATGGCGTCAAAACCGTGGACTACATCGTAACCAAAGAGAACGGCAAGGTCATTTCTAAGCAATGGACAGGCCAACAGGTGGTTCAGGAATCCCTGCCGGAAGTTGTGTATAAAGGCACCAAGGTGGCGCCGAAGAAAAAAGCGGCAACGGTGACCCAGAAATCCAGCGGCAGCATGTTCGCATGGCCGGTCAGCGGGGCGCGTATTACGAGCTCCTACGGTCATCGTTGGGGAAGAAGCCACGAAGGTGTCGATATGGTTGGCGGGAGCACGATTATGGCAGCCGCTTCGGGCAGAGTGGTCTTCGCCGGTCAGCAGAGCGGTTACGGCAATGTCGTCATTGTCGATCACGGCAATGGATACCGCACCCTGTATGGACATATGAGCAGAATTTCCATAAGCAACGGACAATCCGTTGGACAAGGCTCCAAGCTGGGCGTCATGGGCAATACGGGCCGTTCTACTGGAACTCATCTCCATTTCGAAGTGCAAAAAAATGGAGTTGCTCAAAATCCGATGAATTATCTGTAGTTCTGTGTTATACTTGATAAACCAATGCGACATAAGCCATTATTGGTTCATATATCATAATAGTGAAGATGGCCGCTCCTTAACGGGGGCGGCCATCTTTGCGTCTAAAACAGGTGGATGCAATGGGGATGTGGGACAGAACGGGAATTAGCTGCAGTGGGGGCGCAAGCGGTATCCTTCTCCGTCGCTGTTGAATTCGGAAAATAAGAATGTTGCGTAAGCTGAGATTTTCCGAATCCAAAGGCGATCGCTGCCGCTCTCCGAATGACACCGCTCGCTGCTGTCGAAGGTTTTCCCTTATCTGTCGAATCCATCCCCGTGCCTTCCGCTGCGGAAGCGGGTGGCCGCCCCCTAAATCGGGGCGGCCGTTGGGGGGCGGAGTGGGTGGGACAGAACGGGAGCGATGGGTGTGTAGCGGCGGCAGGTGTGGTAAAATGGGAAGAAGACCGTTTAAGTGTGAGTTCGAAGGGGGACTTTTTGAACATCCTCTTTATGTGAAGGTATGAGGTGAACAGGACAATGCAGGGAACCATTCTGGTGGTGGATGACGAACAACCCATCGCCGATATTTTAAAGTTTAACTTGGAAAAAGAGGGCTATGAGGTCATCTGCGCTTTTGATGGCATTAGCGCGGTGGAGATTGCGCTTACGAAGCGGCCGGATTTAATGCTGCTTGATTTGATGCTGCCCGGAAAAGACGGAATGGATGTGTGCCGCGAGGTACGTGCCGCGAACCTGCAGATCCCGATCATCATGCTGACGGCAAAGGACGGGGAGATTGACAAGGTGCTTGGACTTGAGCTTGGCGCGGATGATTACGTGACGAAGCCGTTCAGCACCAGAGAAATATTGGCACGCGTGAAGGCGCATTTGCGCCGTCAGCAAAAGCCGGACAACTCAGCGGATAACACAGGCGGCACAAGTGCAGGCGGACAAGGCCTGCGGCTGTTTGAGCTGTTCATTGATACCGATATGTACATGGTATATAAAAGCGGGGAAGCGCTCGATCTGACGCACCGCGAATACGAATTGGTGTATTATTTGGCCCGTAATGCCGGTAAAGTGATGACTCGTGAACATTTGCTGCAGGCGGTATGGGGTTTTGAATACTTTGGCGATGTGCGGACCGTGGATGTTACCATTCGCCGACTTCGCGAGAAGATTGAAGAGAATCCGAGCAAGCCGGAATATATCCTGACTCGGCGCGGACTGGGCTACCTGATGCGCAGCGCTAAAAACGGAGGCCTGTAATGAAGTGGCTGTCCTTCTTCCGCACCATTCAGGCGAAGGTCATCATTATATATGTCCTTCTCATACTGATCGCGATGCAGCTGATCGGGGTGTATTTTGTCAGTGCGATGAAGAACTCGCTGACCAGCAATTTCACGAAGGACTTGCAGGAACGCGCAGAGCTGATGTCGGTTCTGGCGGCCAAGACCCTTGGCGGCGAGAATGTTACGGAGGAGGACCCGTATGAGAGCTTGCGCGTCATGGTGAACAATCTGTTCAATCTGAACGGAGCCGAGATTCAGGTACTGGATTCCACCGGACGGGTACTGACAACCTCGCTGCCCTCCCATGCCGATTACGTGAACACGAAGAACACGCAGACGGTTGTCAGCCGGGCATTGCAGGGTATACAGGATAATGAAGAGTATATTATCGATGATGATAACATCCGCAAAAAAGTGGTGGCCAAGCCCGTCATGTACAACGAGAAAATCGTCGGCGCCATTTATATCGTAGCCAGCATGAGTGAGCTGTACAGCACGATGCAGCGGATCAACAATATTTTTATATCGGGCATTCTCTTGGCCCTTGGCTTGACGGCGGTGCTTGGCGTCATCCTGTCGCATACGATCACCAACCCGATCAAGGAGCTGACCAAGCATGCCCGGGCCGTCGCGGACGGCCGGTTTACCGAGAAAACGCCGGTGTTCGGCAGCGATGAGATCGGCCAGCTCAGCCAGGCGTTCAACTATATGACCAGCCGTTTGCGCGAAGCCCTCTCGCAGAACGAAGAAGAGAAAGAGAAGCTGGCATCGATTCTAACCAATATGAGTGACGGCGTTATCGCAACCGATGAAGCGGGACGCGTCATTCTGATGAATCGGCGCGCCGGGGAAATGCTGGGCGTGGAGGGAGAAGAGCTGGCAGGACACGATATCGTTTCCCTGCTGGGTCTTGAGGAGTCCGAATCGGAGGCGCTGGCGCGCAGCGAAGGGCATGATTCCAAGCTGCTGGAGATTGTGCCGCGCGAGGGCAGCGAACCGTTCATGATGCGTGTGACCTTTACTCCGATTCATCGGCGGGAAATCGGCATCACTGGTACGATTGCAGTGCTGCAAGACGTTACCGAGCAGGAAAAGCTGGAAGCATCACGGCGAGAGTTCGTGGCGAATGTATCCCATGAGCTGCGCACGCCGCTGACCACCATCAAGAGTTATACCGAAGCGCTGGAAGATGGGGCGTTGGAGGATAAACAGATGGGGCCGCGATTTGTCGGCGTCATCCAGAATGAGACCGGCCGGATGATCCGGCTGGTAACGGACCTGCTGCATCTGTCACGGCTTGATTCCAAGGAGGCTGCCCTGCATAAGGAACCAACGGACATTGTGGAGATGCTGGAGGACGTTGAGGATCGGTTCTCTTTTCAAATGAAGCAAAAGCGTATCCGTACCATTATTGAGGTGAAACCGGGCGTATCGACAGCTATGCTGGACCGGGATGGCATTGATCAGGTTCTCGATAACCTGATATCCAATGCCCTTAAATATACGCCAGACGGAGGCACTATCACCATGGATGCAAGCATAACGGAGGATGGCATGCTGTCCTTATCGGTAAAGGATACCGGGATCGGCATTCCGAAGAAGGATCTGGATCGGATCTTCGAGCGCTTCTACCGGGTGGATAAGGCCCGAACGCGCAATTTAGGCGGGACAGGCCTCGGATTATCCATTGCCCGGGAAATTGTCAGGGCACATGGAGGCTTTATTACGCTTCAATCCGAGCTGGAGAAAGGCACCACGGTGACCTTCACCTTGCCCCTGGATAACGAGGGGAGGGCATTAACGTGAAGGAGCGATTAAAGACCATTCTGTTGGTTGTGCTGGTCGTGGGCAGTTTGCTGCAGAGTTACGTTTTGATTTTCCGCTTTCCGGGCAGTGATTCGGTTGTGCAATCCAAGAACGCCTATATCCGAACCGAGGAAATGGGCCCGGAGGAAAAGGCCGAGAATCTGCTCTTCCCCGACAAGATGATCATTCATCTGGGCGAAGACCAACATACGGTGTTCTATCCGAACGATACATTCTACAATCTCGTATATAACAGGCTTAAAGGACGGACCTTTGATAATTTCCAGCGGCGGATGGTCAGCAACATCGACTGGGCCAAGGTTCGCTCGGAGAATCGGGGCATTGAGCTGAGCTTTGATTCGGGCATTCCGGTTACGCTGCTCCAAAGAGTGATGCAGATCGTCCCGGACACCCTGTTTGAAGGGGAAAGCATCAATAAAATATGGCTGTACAGCGTGGAAGGCGAAGCGAAGATCCATGTCATGTTTTTCAGCATGGAGGGCGATGTGGTCTATGAAGCCGCCCAGGCGGATTTGACCGTCCAGGATGTGGATCAGCTGGTGGACTTCGGGCTGAGCTGGACGCCGTATAAGATGGTGGATGGCCGGTATTATACCCCGGCGAAGGAACTGAATATGGTCAGCATTGAACTGCCCATTGGCGAATATACGGTAGATCAGATGCAGCGCAGCCTGTTCTTTGACCCTAGCATCACGCGCAATATCCGGGAAAAAGATGGCTCCGAGATTTATACGGACAGTAAGCGGAGCCTGCAGGTGGATCAGGGGCAAAAATGGATCAGTTATACCGATCCGGCTGCGCCGCCATCCGGTGAGAGCAGCCCCGGTAAGGATGTGCTGTCGGCCATCGATTTCGTGAATCAGCACGGGGGCTGGAATGGCACGTACAGGCTGGCTAAGGCGGGGGAATCCGAGGATCGTACGCTGGTGAAATTCCAGCAGTACTATGGCGGATTCCCGATCCTGGATACACCGGGCTTCCAGTATGGCGTCATGGAATTGGATCTACAGCAGGGAACGGTAACCTCGTATGAGCGCTCGCTGTTATATCTTGAGTCTGCTGCCTTGAAGAAACAGATGGTGAAACTGACAGGAGGCGAGGCCCTGGAAGCGAAGCTGAAGCCTTATATGGAGGGAAAGAATATGGTTATAGGTCTGGATCCCGCCTATTTACCGGTCCTAACGGGAGAAGGACTGCTGCTAAAGCCAGTATGGGCCTTGGAGCTCCAGAACGGGTCAGTTATCACACTCGAATAATGATAGAGATCGTTATTGAATCATAAGGAGGGAACATCATGGATTGGGGCCGTGCCAAAAATGTATTGATTTACGCGTTTTTGCTGCTGAATCTGGTGCTGGGCTATCAGCTCTGGATGGATTACCGCGAGCAGGTCGGCTCCAATCTGGATTTCACCTCGCTTTCCGAGAGCACGCAGCAGGTGATTGAGGAGAATAGGATTCAATTGCTGAGTCCGATTCCGACGGAAACGCCGCAGCTTCCCAAGATTAATTATATCTACAGCGCGGAAGCGCAGGGAGGGCCGGTAGGGCTGGAGCAGCCCATTGACACGGAGCTGATTTATGCCGATGAGAAGGAATTGCGGAATGCGCTGGAGGGCAAGATCAAGGATCTCGGGAATTATCGCCACGATCCGCAGTCGGATAAAGAGAATATCATCGTCTTCCGGCCGCTAGTGCAGAAGGAATGGCCGCTGTTCAATGTGGAGCTGGAGTTCATTTACGAATCCCAGAAGATCCATGCGTACCGGGAGCCGGTGTTTGAGATTATGCCAACCGACGATATGGAGGAACAAAAGGTTCTGCCCGCATCCAAGGCTTTGGAAACGCTCATTGAACGTAACTTCATCCCGCCTGATTCGGCGGTAAGGGACATTCAGCTGGGCTATTATGGACAGTTGTTTAATACGGAGGATCAGCTAGCAGCGCCAACCTGGCGGTTTACATTGGATCATGGCGAGATGATCTATGTACAAGGCATCAGCGGGGACGTGCTGACGCCAAAAAGCGATACGACAAAGGAGTAACAAGACTATGGGGATTTCATTTTCCGTGCTGTCGAGCGGCTCAACGGGCAATGCGACCATTGTCCGCAATGAGGATACGACACTGTTGATTGATGCGGGCTTAAGTGCACGGCGCATCGATGAGTTGTTGAAGGAACGCGAAATGATGGGGGAAGAAATCGACGGGATCCTGGTCACGCATGAGCATTCGGATCATATCCGGGGGCTTGGCGCGGTGGCGCGCAAATACAATCTGCCGATCTACGCGAATGAGAAAACATGGGAAGCGATGAGCAAGTCGCTGGGCAAGATTGCGGAAGAGAACCGGATTGTGCTGGAGAGTCATGAGGTCAAGGATTTTGGCACACTGCGGGTGGAGCCTTTTGAAATATCCCATGACGCTGCGGCACCGGTCGGTTATTGCTTCTATGACGGCGACGAGAAGCTGGGTGTCGCGACGGACCTCGGTTATGTCAGCGATAAGGTGAAGAAAGCGCTGGATGGATCGGATGTCCTGGTGCTGGAAGCCAATCACGATATCGAGATGCTTCGGATGGGACGCTATCCGTGGAATACCAAACGCCGGATTCTCGGCGATATGGGACATTTGTCGAATAATTCGGCAGGCGATGCCTTAAGCGAGCTGCTGACGGGGGATACCAAACGAACGTATCTGGCACATCTCAGCCTGGATCACAACATGATGGAGCTGGCGAGAATGACCGTCCGCGATACGATGGAGGACCGCGGCTGCTTCTTCAAGGATAGCGAGTTTAAATTGTGTGATACGTATTATGACCGCCCGACCCCTTGGGATAAGGTCGGCGAATAGACATAGGGTCGACAGCCATCCAAGGCATGCCCCGGACATACACCGTACGCACAGGGAGTTTAGATAACGACATTTTTACCAATGAAGCATTCCTTCTTGAGCAATTTTATATTAGTTATCAATATATAGGAATAACTAAAACAGCCCCACGATCATAGGGAACTATGACGTGAGGCTGTTTTGCTGTTTAAGGGATACTGAGTTCCGAGAGACGAGGCTCGTTCTAACGCTTGCTGAGACTCTCTTGTGCCATGCGCACCATCTCCCGAACCATGGAACCGCCAATCGCACCGCCGACTTTACCGGCCTGCTCGGTGGTCAGGTCTCTGTTGTCGCCCGGTTTAAGGGGGACGCCGAGTGACTTGGCCACCTCATATTTGACGTCCTGCTGTCTCTGCGGGTCCACTTGATAGCCTTCGCTGCGCATGACGTCGGTCATGAACTGCTGCATTTCGGGACTCCGGCGCCGTCTTGATCTTCTTGCCATCCCATAACCCTCCTTGCAATGGTTTCCCCTTCGTAACATTCCCTGCGGGGCACCGACAGATGAATGGATAACCTAACCAGTTCAATATGAGGGAGAGTTGAAGAGAATGGAACCGAGGCATTCGAGTAGTCGAGACGGGATAGGCCGATCTTGTCTGTAGGAGCGAATCGCAAGGAGGCTGGAAGTATTTTTTCAATGGATGGTGTAGGAAGAATAAGTTGCGGGGAATCCAAATAGGAATGATGTGTGGGTTGCCGGAGATCCCTTAAACGTTGCGGTTCAAACGGGATCGACTTCGTCATGAAAGACCGACGGCTTTGCCGTTTTCTTTACACAATTGTCCGGTAGTATGTTAAGGGGGAATGCGCGAACGAGGGTAGCAGGCGGTTAGGGATAGCAGATATGCCGGAAGAGAAGAGGTTGGACCATTGAAGAAAATCCCTTCATAATGGAACCGTTTGGTCGTCTGTTACGTATACAAGGTTAATATGTTCATCCGGGTTATTCGTTGTTATGGATTGAAGAATCTGTCATTGTACCGACCCTTAAAATGGCCTTCAATTTGGCATTTGTTTTTATCAAATAAAGCTGACGTGAACCTCTGTTCGTGTGGTACAATAGGGACATTAGAAGGTCTGAATGCTTCTGTTAAGCACTTGCATCGAACAAGGCACTAGGCATTTTGTATTTTAAAATACGGATGGCCCAAGTTTTCCCATCTTTTTTTAGAAAAAACAGATGTTTCGCGCTTAAGTCGCCCTGTTTGTGGTAATAGAAGAATACAGGGTTTTTTTTGAACTGTCGGGTGGGAATACATACCTTTTATGGGACCAAATTTCAGGCAATGGATTGAAATATTCGTGGTAGAGCGAATTTTCGATAAAAGTTTAATTAGAATGCTCAAAAATGCAACTTTTTGGGCCGCTGAATAGTCTTTACAGTAGAGAGATATATAACAGGTGGCACGCTGCCGATTTCATAGGAAGCTAGATACACTGGGTACAGGGCAGGTTGTTATGACGACAAGATGATTTCATAGGTCAGTCGGTAATGGCGGAGGGTCTGAAGCTTAAAGTATCTTGACGCGTAGCAACCAAGGGGAGAGAGGGATCGCAATGGGATTATTTGACGATGATTTCTATTCAACTAAAATTTCCAGACGGAGCAAAAATACCAGCGAGGACCGACCTGAGCGAACGAAGTGGCGGACGACCCGCCGTAAAAAGGGTTTATCCACATTCCAGATTTCCGCGATCAGTTCTGTGTGCAGTGCTCTGATTGCGGTGATGCTGTTTAGCTTCATAACAGGCCATCCTGCGACCTCTTCACCGGTTACCTTGATTAATGGCAGCCATCAGCTGTCCAAGTCCGATGGGGATCCCTATGAACGGATTGTTAGCGTTGCTCAGAAGGTGCGACCGGTTGTTGTCAGTGTGCTGACACATAAAGAGACCGCGATGCCAGAAGAGGAAGGCCTTGAGGGAGAAGGGTTGGAAGAGGATTTCGGTACCCTGCCAGAGGAAGAAGGGGATTTTGAGCTTCCGGAGGGATTCGACTTCGGTGAGGATTTTGATTTTGGAAATGATTTCGGCGGCTCACAGGAAGACACCTTGGGCTCTGGCGTTATCTTTAAGAAACTCGAGGGCAAAGCCTTTGTGATTACGAATAACCATGTCGTTGATGGTGCCGTTTCCCTGGAGGTTGTGCTGGTAGGCGGCGAGAAGAAGAAGGCGACCTTGGTCGGCACAGACAAAGTTAGTGATATTGCCGTTCTGTCGATTGATAGTAAGGGCATCGGAGAGGTTGCAGAGTTTGGGGATTCCTCCAAGCTTCGCCTCGGCGAAACCGTCATCGCCATCGGCAACCCGCTGGGCTTGGGCGACACGCTCACATCCGGGATTGTCAGCTACACGAACCGCGTAATACCGGTATCCCTGAACCAGGATGGCATCTATGATTGGGAGCAGGAGGTCATTCAGACCGACGCCGCCATTAACGAGGGGAATAGCGGGGGCGCTCTAGTGGATTTGAACGGTAAAGTTATCGGCATCAACACGATGAAAATCGCGGACACCGGCGTAGAAGGGCTTGGGTTTGCGATTCCGGTCAATGAAATTACGGAGATTGTAACCGAGCTGATGCTGAAGGGGCATATTGCACGCCCTTATCTCGGCGTATATACCGTAGACTTAGGTAATCCGTATGCTCCGCTGAGCAAGAAAGAGAAAGAGGACCTCAAGCTGCCGAAGACGGTAACTGAAGGCGTGGTCGTGCTGGATGCGCTTGGACCTGCACTGGATGCGGGTCTGCAGCTGAATGACGTGATTGTCAAGCTGGATGGCAAGCCGATTACGACGACGCTGGAGCTGCGCAAGCACCTTTACTATAACACGAAGGTAGGCAAAGACATGGACGTGACCTTCTATCGTGACGGCAAGCTGCAGTCGCTGAAGGTGAAGCTGGAAGAAAAGCCTGGAGAATAAGGCAGGCTGGATCGGCTGACGTGGTTGGCTGAATCACTGCGGATTTTTTAGAGTGAACGTGCTTGTCCATTGTTTCGTGCAGCATTTCATGGGTATATATAATGGTTAGCGTTGAATAGTATCCAATATAGAGAGATTTGAAAAAGGTTAGATAAGAGCCGTGAAACGGCCGCGAAGAAGAGCGTGGACTACGCTCTTTTTTTGCTGTCCGTATAGAAATGATGGTGGGTCATAAGGACTTTTGATGTGAAATCCATGGATAGACAGGAAGCTTTTATGGATAGAAAACCGGCCGGGGTGAGCAAATGGGTTAAAAACATTTCTTTTTCTCGTAGAGTGTGGTAGAACAGAAGAGTGGCTATACTGGTTTGAAGATAAACACAACATGAGGCGAAAGATAGAAAGGATGCATAGAATGTACGTCGTATGCAAGGAACATGTGGAACTAGCGATCGAAAATTTCGTGGATGAATATGAGGATGCCCCGGATATTGTTGATCTGAAGGAGACCGAGTTTTCGGACTGGGACCCACCGGTGAAGTGCGCGGAGTGCGAGAAGCATGCTGAGTTTTTAGTTGTGTAACGTGAACATGTTAATTAAATAAATAATGCGAATGAGAAAGCGTGATGATTTCACGCTTTTTTTGTTTAGACTTTCTTGAGTCGCGGCTTCGTTCATCAACAGCCTTTTCATGGAATGGGCGAAGAGGTAAATAATAAGTACGGCAAACATTCCGATCATTGTCTCTGGAATGAGCAACCGGCTTCGTTGTACAGACCTTCATAGTGTATGATGGATGTATAGATTACAACGAGGCGCGATAACCTATCGTGAATGGAGACGATCAGTAATGGGTGACTACAGTAGATCATGGGAAGACGAGATCAGCCGGGCAGCTGATGCGGCCTATGAGAAGGAAATGGATGAAATCAACCGTCAGCTGAAGCAGGAAATTCTCATCGCTCTGATTGGTGATGTGAACACAGGCAAGTCCTCCACCATGAACCGGATCGTGGGTGAAGAGGTTGCTGGCGTCGGGGCAGAGCCTGGAGAAACGACGGAAATTAAACCGCATAAGTACAAGGAGCATATTTACTTCATGGATACACCCGGGTTGAATGATGTGAACACCGCGAACTCGGAGATAACCTTGAAATACTATAAACAAGCGGATATCGTTCTATTCTTCCTGAACGCTGCGGGCACTGTCTTCTCCGAGGCGGAGAAGAAGTCCTTCGAGATGATTCAGGCCGTGAACACGAACATCTTGATCGTGCTGAATAAAATTGATGCCGCAGATGAAATCGACCGTCTGGTGGCGCGGATCAAGAAGGAGACCGGGGGGCGCTATGAGGTTGCGCCGGTATCCTCGCGGACGGGTGAGAATATCGACCAGCTGCGGAGCAGCATTCTGGAGATGCTTAAAAAAAAGTCTAAAGACATTCTCTTTGCCAAAAGCATCAAGGAAAAGTCGGCGACTGCCAATGGATGGATTATCGGAGCCTCGATCTCGGCAGGAGCGGTAGGCGCATCACCTATTCCGGGATCGGATATTATTCCGATTACCGGCATTCAGGTGAGCCTGCTTACCAGACTTGCGGTGTTGTACAATAGGCCGATCAGCAAGGAGACGGCAAAGGAACTGGTCATCGCTACGATATTCGGCAATATCGGCAAGAGCATTTTCCGGCAGATCGTGAAGGTGTTCCCTGGAGCGGGATCGGTCGCCGGAGCGACGGTAGCGGGTGCCACCACCCTGGCGCTGGGATATGCAGTGAAATACGCTTACGAGCACAACATCGAGATCAATACGGCGAATATTACGAAGCTCTATAAGAAGTTTAGGGATAAGGCGGAGACGGAATCGGAATCCAAGTCCGAGTGAGCGTGGGGAATCATGTCATATGCCAGCACGGATGGCGGATGGAATAGAAAAAGGGGCCTTGGGGCCCCTGATCATAGCTGCGTTATTGCAGCGACTTTATCATGATTTACTTAATGGCAGCCGCGTAATCGGCTTTTGCCTGCTCCAGCATCGATTTCCAATCCGGGAAATCGGTTTCTCTTGAAACATGACGGTCAAACAGTTCATCCGGAATGTTATCGATATCTTCGTGCGTTTCCACTTGGAAGTTACCTTTTACGACAAAATCCCCAAAACTGCTGTGGGATGAATGTTTACGCATAAACGATTCATTGAACAGCTTTTCCAGAGAGATGTTATCCGGATCCTCCTGTACCGATTTTTGGCCTTGTAATTCCTTCAACAGATCATCAAACGACATGGGCTTTTGCTTTCTCAGAGTACCACTCCTATAACTAATATTTGTGTTCAGTATAACATAACCGGATTTCTCATATACATAGTCAGCTCCGGAAGGCTTGACGCGCTGTTATCGTCTTAATAATGAAGACCAGGTTTGTTCCAGCCAGTGATCAAAGTCAGCGCCTTTGTCACCTTCGTACGTATCGTAGATGTCGACCCTCATCTTTTTTAATTTCTCTTTGAAGTCTTCATACGTGTGGTCACGAGGAAGGCTTTTTTTGATGCGCAGCAGCACCTTTGAAACGTCCTTCATCAGCTCGCCTTTGGGTCTTTCCGGCATCTGCACGTCCTCACCAAAGGCCAGGAGTTTACGATAGGCTGCCTCTCGCACCTGATAAACCGCATCCGTATTCAGTCTATGCAGCAAAATATCAATGGATTTCTGATTTTTCCAATTTCCTAACGCTTCCACCGCATTTAAACGTTCTCTCCAATTGGCGTTCCGGTTGGCGGAGCTTTTGAGCTCCTCATAATTCTCGGGCATATCCGTTATCAATTCTTGATTGTCCAATCCGTTCATCTCCTTTAATATGATGTATCAGGTCGATCTGTACCATATGTTCATTATGGGGTACCTTTATGATTCTCGGCTTCCGATGTACCGTCTGCCTGCTTGGCCCCTTTACTGGTATAAGGTTTGGGTTTACTCTTCGCTCTTCTCGCACTTGCATCCCAGCGGCTCCAGCCCTTCTTGCCCGTGCCTCTGCCTGTTCCGCCCTTGCCCTTGGATTTACTCAATCAATCACTCCGTTACGGTATATTCTTGTCCCTATATGCTGATTGTTTACCAGCACTGTTGAAATATACACTGTATTGGGCCATATGTATAGGATACCACGGAAATCAGCATAAGAATCGAAATATATGAGCAAGAATTCCGGTAATGGTATAGGCATGTCCCTCGGTTGACTAATTATTCCCAGCGTGGTATCTTATTTTTGAACTGACCAGTCAGAACAAGTACGATGAACTGAAATATAGATGTGAAAGGGCCGATCCAATTGTGAGCAAAGATAAAATTATTCAAGCAGCCATTGAAGTATTCTCCGAGAACGGATATCACCGCGCAAGCATGGATGAGATTGCCGCCCGCGCACAGGTCGCGAAAGGGACTCTGTACTATAACTTCCCGGGTAAATCCCAGCTCTTCAAGACGGTGGTGAAGCAGGGCTTCGAAGATATCATGCAGCGGACGGAGGCAGATCTGAATTCCTCCCTGCCGATGAAGGAGAAGATGGAACGCACCATTCGCCATCATCTGGATCTGTTTCTCGAATCCCGCCATTTCTCGCACATCGTGTTTAATGAGATCTCGAACGGCATCGAGCAGGATGTCCTGGATGAGTTAAAGGAGCTAAAAAGGAATTATTTAAACTTTCTCGCAAGGATGATTGAGGAAGGTCAGTGTGAGGAGAACTTGTGCCGTGCCGTTGATCCCAACTTGGCCGCTGCCAGCATTGTCGGTACGCTGGAGAGTACCTGCAATTATTACCTGAATCATCAAGATCGGTATTCGCGAGAGGATCTGGAGCGGTTTGCCTTTACGATGATTACCCAAGGCCTGTTTATATCGCTTGAATAAGCAAGGCCTTCTTTTTTAATTATTTATAACTGACCAGTCAGTTCAAATTTTGCGATGGAAAGCGAAGGTGTTAAGCATGGAATGGAATAAGAACGGTTTACTCCCGCTGGAATGGTTCCGCCAGATGAGAACGGAATCTCCGGTAACGACAATGGATGGTCATGGGGCCTGGAATGTTTTTAAATACGAGGATGTCAAAGCCGTCTTTACGAATTACGAAGTGTTCTCTTCCCAAGGGGGCTCTTCTTCCGATGATCCCATTGAATCCAGTGTTCTTCGGCAGGACCCTCCGAAGCACCGTCAGCTGCGTAAGCTGGTATCCCATGCTTTTACGCCTCGCATGATCGAATCGCTTGCCCCTAAGATCCAGGAGATTACGACATCCCTGCTGGACGAAGCGGAGAAGAAGGGGAAGATGGATATCGTGGCCGATCTCGCAAGCCCGCTGCCGATCACGGTGATCGCGGAGATGCTCGGCGTATCGATGGAAGATCGGGAACGGTTCAAGGCCTGGTCGGACGCGTTGGTGGGTGACAATGGGGAGGCTTATTATCAGTGTCAGCGGGAGATGAGCGAATACTTCTCGGAGATCGCCGAGGACCGCCGTCGCCATCCGCAGGAGGATCTAATCACGAAGCTGGTGGAGGCGCGTATCGACAATGAACACCTCACCGAACTGGAGATTATCGGGTTCTGTATTCTCCTCCTCGTAGCGGGTAATGAAACGACAACCAATCTGATCTCATCGGCCGCGCTAGCCTTCGACAGTCTGCCTGAGGTCCGTGCAGAGGTGCTTGGAGACTCAGCACTGCTTCCAGGGGCAATCGAAGAAGTTTTCCGTTACTTCTCGCCTGTTCAAGTGATGTTCCGCAGCGTGAAGCAGGACACGGTGCTGCGGGGGCAGGAGCTGAAGCAAGGGCAGTACGTTTATATCTGGATGGCCTCGGCCAACCATGACGAGGATGTGTTCGATCAGCCGGATGTATTCAACATCCACCGCAACCCGAACCCGCATCTGGGCTTGGGAAGCGGCATTCATTACTGCATGGGCTCCCAGCTGGCCCGTATGGAGTCCCGGATTGCCCTTCAGACTTTGCTGGACCGTTATCCCGAATTTCGTCGTGATCGCTCGGTAGAACTGGCACGGATGGATAGCACGATGATGTTCGCGCTGAAAGAGCTGCCGATCATTTTAAAATAGATAGGAAGAGAAGAGCCACTCTTAGGGAGAGTGGCTTTTTTCAATAATCGATGTAAGTTGGTCAAACTCGGTCGAGCAAGCTTAGAAGTAAATGAGTTGGCGATTCTCAAAACTCTAATGCTCTGCTGGATTGATTTTGTATTGAAAAGGAAATGTGGGAGCTTGCTGTAGGAAGGCGGGTCGGGGTCTGTGTATGTCCTTTAATTGGTGGCGGTACAATGTTAGAATGAACGACATAACAGCAGAGTTTAAGGAGCGAAAATACGCCATGAATATACAGATGGTATGCGTAGGCAAGTTGAAGGAGAAGTATCTGGTGCAGGGCATTGCCGAATACAGTAAGCGTCTTGCGCCTTACGTGCGCCTGTCCGTGCACGAGGTGCCGGATGAGAAAGCGCCAGAGAACATGAGCGAAGCGGAAATGCGCCAAGTGCAGGAGAAGGAGGGCGTGGGCATTCTCAGCCATATCAAGCCAGACACCCATGTCATCGCCCTCGCGATCGGCGGCCAGCTGTGGTCCAGCGAGGACCTGGCGGCCCATATGGACAAGCTGGGCACGTACGGGACCAGCAACGTGGCTTTTGTCATCGGCGGCTCTAACGGCCTCTCCGCGGACGTCCTGATGCGCGCCCAGACGAAGCTCAGCTTCGGGCGGATGACCTTGCCGCACCAACTGATGCGGCTGGTGCTGGTGGAGCAGATTTACCGGGCGGTGAAGATCAACCGGGGGGAACCGTATCATAAATAAGGGCAAGTTTATCGGAGATACCCGAGTTCTTGGAAGGGCACTTTTCCAGGCATGAGTTTGGGATGAATCTTACTCGGAGAAAAGTCGGTATAAACGGGCAGCTGCTTGCTTTTGGAGTACAGAACGATGGGGTACCTAGAGGGGACTGTTGCTTGCTGAAGCAAATCCCCCTCCGTTATTTGGTGGAAGGGGCCGGACTGGTTCACAGACCCCTACTTCCTGAGCCCGGGCAGTAAAAGCCTGCTCACCCTCTTCGGTGCAGAACATATACTTGGCGGAATCTCCGGGTACAACGTCACGGAGACGACGGAGGAGAACCCCGAACGAGATGCTTTGCTCCAGCAGCTCACGTGGTCTTACCTTCGCGATGCGCTCAATCTCGACGATTCAAGCTGGTTGGCAGCCCGGAAAGATCTGGAGGAGGGTGCCAATCCATTAGGTCGCATCGAATCTAAGTAAGAACCTAAAAGGCGTGATCAAGCGAATCAAAGAAAGGGCCATCCCGCAAAAGGATGGCCCTAAACCTAAAGCCAAAGGGAGCCATGATATAAAGCGCTCCCTTTGGCTTGTCGTAAGACCTCCATCTTTTTCTAGTGAGCCTCGATTACAGCGCAGGCTTTTTACCTCTTGGCAGAGGATATTTTCAATGTATCGCCTTCTGTTTTCCTTGTTCTCTGTCCCTGCATAGTGGCTAGAACCACGCCGGAAATAATGAGAACAGATCCTGCCACTTGCGTTAAGGAAATCGGGGTGCCGAGCGTGATATAACCTAAAATCATGGCGACAAACGGTTGTAAATTCAGAAACAGGGAGGCTTTAGCCGCCCCTACCTTGCGAATCTGCGCATTCCAGATTACGGCGCATAAGCCCTGAATAAGCAGCGCCGAACCGACCAAGAGAACCCACCACCAAAAGTGAGGCTGTAATTGTACGTTAGGCTCGCTCCAGACCGCCACCGGGTATACCGAGATGCAGCCGAGTACGGTGGTATACACCGTTGCGACAAACGCATCCATACGTTCCGTCAGCTTTTTCATGAGGATCATAGATCCCGACAATGCCAACATACAGATAAACATGATCCAGACGCCTTCGGTAATGGCTGTGCTCATCCTTCCGCCAGTTCCAACCACGAAGAAGACACCGGTGAGGGCGACAATCGAGCCTGCAACCATGCGTTTCGTTAACGGCTCTTTCAAAAATAAGCGGGCAAATAGCGCCGTAAAAATTGGAGCTAACGATAAGATGAGCGAAGCTGTGGTTGCGTCCGTTGTCCGGAGACCTGTAAAGAAAGAAACTTGGTGAAGCAGCATCCCGATTAGAACGAAGGGGACCAAATAAACGAAGTCGCGGAACGTAATCTTCGCCAAGCCACGAGTTGCAACCAAATAAATAAGCAGGAACGCCGATGAAACCAGAAGCCGGTATGCCGACAGATGCAAGGCGGGGAATGCTTCCAGCAGCAGCGAGCCTAAGACGAAGTTGCTCCCGTAAAGGGCTGCGCAAAACAAGAGAAGCAAATAAGTTCGCAAGCAGATGCGCCTTCTTTCACAGAAATAAAGGATAATGGAGCGGATTTAATTGCGTTTGACTGCGATAAGCTCTATTTCAATCTTGGCGTCTCTTGGAAGTTTAGACACTTCTACGGTTGTTCTGGCAGGGTGATGATCGCTGAAATATTGGCTGTACACTTCATTCATCTGCTGAAAATGCTCTAAATCCGTCATGAAAACGGATGTTTTTACAACGTCTGCTAAAGATAATCCAGCTTCAGCTAAAACGGCTTGCAGGTTCTTTACTATTTGATGGGTTTGGTCAACGATGCCTTCTTTCAGATTTCCTTCGGCATCAATCGGAAGCATGCCCGACGTATAGACGGCATTTCCTAAAGCGATGGCCTGCGAATAAGGGCCGATAGCTGCGGGTGCTTGTGTTGTTGTAATAGCGATATGGCTCATCGTATTTAATTCCTCTCCGTCTCTTTGATAAATGGGTAGAAAAAGGCCCGAGGCGACAGCCCGGGCCCCTCATTAGGCAAGCAATATAATCTTAGAGTCCGACTGTGCAGCGGCAGCTTTACTTCGCCGGCGCGTATGCTTCATCCAAGAAACCGCGAATGGCTTGAAAAGCCTGAAGTCTGTTTTTCTCCAGCAATACCATGTGCGTCCCTTCACCGATTTCCACCCAGCGGCGGTAGGCGGCTCCTGTCAGGGAAGTGAAGAAACTCTGCGCCAATTCAAGAGGGACATCGATATCCCACTCGGCATGGACAAGAAGGACGGGAACCGTGATATCCTTAGGATCATAGAAAGCTTTGCCAACCGTCCAATATTCGCGGATATCCAGGATAGGGCCGTTGGTCGCCCGGATATACTCGGGATGATCGGTTAAGCTCCCTGGATCCGAAGCAAGAGTGGCTTCGACCCATTGTTCAAACCAGCCGTCCGGAATCAGATCACCGCGTTTATGCTCTGGCGCCGCGCTAAGCCAGCGTTCCTTCGTGTTGCCGGCAGCAACAAGGCGATACGAACCGAGCGGGCCTCCGGTATCGATCGGAACCGGTTTGGAGCTTAGCCATTGCGGTGCAACAAGCGTAAGCTTGTTTACTTTCTCGTTGTTTTGGCTGGTATAAGCTCCCGCAACGGTTCCCCCCCAAGACATTCCCAGTATGTTGACCTTCGTCAAATTCCGGCGTTTCAGAACGTAGTCCACGGCTGTACCAAAATCCCGAACACCTGTCTCCGTGCGGACAAGCGGCGGATTAAGGTCGGCAGGCTGCTCCATCTCAGGCGGTCTTGTCGAGCCGCCGTAGCCGCGAACGTCCACGGCGTATACGTCATAGCCATGGCTGGCAAGGTAGTCCAGAAAAGTGAAGCCGTCCAGCTCCACATCGTACAGACTGCCAATTGAATAGGTAGCGCCATGAACCATTACGATTGTTTTTTCGTTAGAGAAGGTATTCATGGAAGCGGGACGTTTATTTCGTACATAAAGCTCGATTCCCGGCGTATCGCTCGGGATATGCAGGTCTTCGGTCACGATAGGGTTATTTTTAAGAAAATCATGGGTTGTCATAAGCTCAGCGCCTTCCGTATTGGATTTTGTTATCAGGCTGTATTAAATAAAGTTCCACTTATACTTGCCCCCGCTGCGAGTCACGTACCCCGCCGCACTTCCGGGGAAATGCGTACTGAAATAAATGACCGGGCGATCCGCGATGAGCTCCAGCACCCGGAGCCGTGAAACACGCGCTTGATCGGAAAATTCGCAGTACATTGAATTCCATTCCGGATTATAGACCTGAAACGGATGATGCATCACATCGGCGCCGAATAAAGCTTCTTCTTCGCCGGATTTAAGACGGATAGACATTTGGCCGATGCTGTGGCCGGGTGTCGGAATGAATGTGAATAGATCAAGGAATTCCCCGCCCTCAGGGCCAATGGTCTGCGTTAAGCCGGCTTCAACAACAGGCAATACGCTTTCTTCGTAAACGTTAAAGTTTGCTTCGTTTGCCTCGTTGTGGCTGGCCTCGCTGGAGTAATATTGCTGCTCTGCGAGGGGAAATACGTATTTGGCATTGGGGAAGGTCGGTACCCATTTTCCATCCACAAGCTTTGTATTCCAGCCAACATGGTCCACATGCAGATGCGTCAGCAGAACGTAGTCCACTTCCTCCGGTGTAACCCCAGCCTGCTTCAGCCGCTCGAGATAGGGGAGCTGGAGATTGGCTAGATCGGGATTTAAAGGCAAGTTTTTATCGTTTCCTGTAGCCGTATCGATAAGGATCGTATGCTTCGGGGTTTTCACCACCCACGTTCCAATGCTGACGATAAGCTGAGAATTGCCATCGATCAGGCCAGCTGGAAGAGAGTTCCGATTCTCCTCCAGGAACAGGGGGTTCCACGATCCCGGAAAATATACTTCTGGCGGAATACCGTCAAGCATCATCTCCGTGACACGCGTCACGGTAACATCACCGACTCGATAGACCTTGGGAATTTTAGCGGTCATTCTTTTAACTCCTTTCGTCCTTCGGGCATATCTCTTTGAACCGAATAACAAGGAAGCCGTTGCATCAATGTGATTCGTTTCTTATTATTCATGAGAATTTCGCTGTAAATGAAAATGATTCTGTTGGAATGAACGATGCTCAGATACCCGGGTAAGATTCGTTCACCAACCTTGATTAAATGTTAGTCCAATAATGGCGCCGAATCAACGTTTTTACACCGTAATTTCGCACTAGTGAAAGGGCTTGATATTGCTCATGTTTACGCCTATTATAAAGTTATAAATTTCGCCGACAGCGAAATCGCATCGAAAATTTAGGAGGCTTGCATATGAATTCGATCGGCGAAGCCATTCGAAGCACGCGAAAAAAACATAAATTAACGCTCAAGAAGGTAGCTCAAGCAGCCTCTGTATCCTTATCTTTTCTTAGTGAAATTGAACGCGATAAGGCGAATCCGTCCATCAGTGTTCTGAAGCGCATAGCGAATGCATTAAACGTGAATTTTACCGATTTGTTTGGCGAGGAGAAACGAAGCATTGTCGTTAGGAAAAACGAGCGCAAACCTTTGGTGCATTCCGAAGGTTCCCGTATTACCTGGTACGCGCTCAGTCAAGGAAGCAGCAACCGAATGGGACCGATATGGGGAGTGTTGGAAGAAGGAGCGGCTTACGGCGACATTGGCGTCGGCCATAGCGATGGAGAGGAATTTCTATTTGTCCACTCCGGGCGTTTGGAGTTTATGCTGGGCAATGAACGTTACACGCTCGAAGAAGGGGACAGTATCTATTATGATGCCAGAATCCCCCATAGTTATAAGAATATCTGGGAAGGCGAAACGCTGCTAATAGCGGTTGCTACTCCGCCTACTTTTTGACGGAACGGAATTGGAGGTACATCCGTACGAACCGCTGATGATCTTTTATAAAGAACAGCGGAAGGGAACCCCTTTAGTATTTTTCGCCGATAGGCCCGTTAAGCTGAACATGCGTTCCATGATCAAAGCTACTCTGCGTCGGGGAAGAAAACGACCCAGCTGTGCCGCCATATAATTGTTGCGCCCGTCGATGATATAACTGCTGCCTCTATCGATTCCACGAAATCCGGCTTGAACAACGTTCTCCGGGGTGGACATCGCGCTGCCCGCCGCCATGTCCCGGCTGCCGACAGCCTCGAAAAAACCTGTATCCGTCGCACCCGGGCACAGGGCAAGTACACGGACACCGCGTCCGCGGGTTTCCGCCCATAGCGCTTCGGTGAAAGATAACACGAATGCTTTGGAAGCGCCGTAAACAGCTGAATAGGCGCAAACGCGGCCATTGAAGCCACGTTTACGACGATTCCATCCTTGCCCTCCAACATGCCGGGCAGAAAGTGATGCGTCAGGTCGACAAGCGCAGCGGTGTTCAACATAATCTCTTCCTGCTCTCGCTCCGGATCCATATCCTCAAAGCGGCAGTATGTGCCGAAGCCTACGTTGTTGATGAGAATATCGACCGCGAGGCCGAGATCGCCCATGGTTTGGGCTAGTTGGCGCGGGGCACCTGCTTTGGACAAATCGCTCGGCAGGGCATATTACATTGAGTATACTCGTTGACGTAAGGTCGAGTACAAGGTAAATGGAAGCATTATGATTTTCTTTTTCATGACAAGGGATCCCGCATAGAATAGCCTTCGAAGAAACTTGTCTGCCGTTTACTTCGATACAGGAAGGTTCCGGGCGTCAACCCTTCGATACCGCGCAGCCCCAATGAGCATAGGAATAGACAACAGAAGACTGCCCACAACCGGAACAATGGAACCTTCAAGTCCAAAATCGCCACCTGTGAGAAGCGAGGCACCGTTCACCTCTACCGTAAATAGACCGGCAGATGAGTGTCCGGAAACAGGAATGCCAAGCAAACCCTCGATAGTATTCCAAGCAAAATGCAGTCCCATGGCAAACCACAAGCTCCGACGCCACAGGAAGGCGGCTCCGAGCAGAACGCCTGCTTCCAGGGCTATGGCGAACGCGCTCCATAATGTTGCCCCTGCATTGCCAAGATGGGCAACTCCAAAGAATAGAGAGGTTATAGCGAGCGCGAGCGGTGTTCCCCCCAGTTTATCAATGGCTTGTAACATAAGTCCGCGAAAGATAAGCTCCTCGACAATGGCTGCTCCTAAAGCTGCTCCAATGGTGGATAGTAGAACAGAACCCGCATTCGCAGAACTTGCCCACTGAAAGGAGTATCCTCCCAGCGCCATAATGATAAAGACGGACCCTGCGATAAAGATTGTCCCGGTTAGCACGCCCAGCAAGGTTTCGATCCCTGCGCGCTGACCAGCTATCTCCGGAGTGGCACGCCGGGCCAGGTATGTCAGCGTAAGCTTATAAACCAAGATGGCCAGCAACCCCATCACTAGTGTAAGGACAAGGGAAATCACCCCGTCCACTCGCTCTGTCAGCTGCCGGAATAACGTATCTATGACAACAATACCGACAGCCCCCGCAAGCATCCAGACGATTGGAAAACGCCAAAATGTACTCCAAGCGCTTAATTTCCCGCCATTCTGCAGGCTCTCTTTATTTGCGGACACTTTTTTCTTCATGTCTTACATTGCCTCCTCGGTTGGTTGATGCTATGAGTATAGGCTGAAAAAGTCATAGGAGACAGTGCGCTTTTGTCATCATTTAATCTATGGCTATATGCGAAAAAAGCCGGTAACTCTAATGAGTCACCAGCTTTTTGGGGATCGGCTTATGAATGATCCAGCATTCCCGAATCTCGGGCTTTACGGGCGGCCTCCCGCCTTCCTTTTACATTCAGCTTCGAATAAATCGTGGAGATATAATTTTTGACCGTTCCTTCACTAAGATACAGCGCCTCGGCAATGTCTTGATTACGAAGGCCAGAAGCCAGCTTATGCAGCACTTCGATTTCACGGGCAGTGAGCCCGAATTCATTATTTCTCGCAGGGTTGGTATTGTTGATGCTCTTGATCATTTTACTTGCCATTTCCTGCGAGATTAAAGTCCCTCCCGCCTGAACCACCCGTATGCCTGCAGCTAGTTCTTTGGGATGAAGGGCTTTGAGCAGATAACCTTCTGCTCCACAGCTTAACGCCGCTAATACATATTCAACTTCCTTATAGGAGGTCAGCATGATGATTTTGGTTGCAGGTATTCGTTCTTTAATCAGGGTCGTTGCGGCGACGCCGTCCATGACTGGCATATTGATATCCATCAACACAATATCCGGCATAAACTGCTCGCAGCCTTTCAGTGCCTCTTCGCCATTCTTGGCCAAACCGACAATTTCCAAATCTTCTTCCATGGACAACACGATATGTAAACTCTCGAGAATCAATTCTTGATCATCAGCAATCAGCACCTTAATTTTCTCCATGCGGCATCATTCCTTTCAGCGGGATTTCACATCGGACTTCGGTCATTGCTGGAGTTCCCTTCACAGAAAATAGCTGAAGGCGACCACCCAACCGCTCAACCCGCTGTTTCATCGTGGTCAAGCCGAAGCCGTAATTGAGCTTGTCGATCGGGTTCCCGTTATTTCGAACGGACAATTGCAGATCGCTCTCGGAAAATGTAAGCTCCAGATGAAGCTGAGATGCCTTTCCATGCTTTAATGCGTTGGTAAGGGATTCCTGGATGACCCGAAGGACCGCTTGCCGGACTTCAAAACGTATGGAGCGTTCTGTCTCCGGCAGACTCAAAGTCAGGACCGTACCCGTGTGTTCCCGGAAACGGGCCACAAGGGATTCAACCTGTCGAATCAGACTGGATTCCTCTTCTTCTCCCATCTCGTGAACGATGTTTCTCATCTCGTCCAAATTATTCTCAGCCAATGTTCTTAAGCGAGTTAATCGATCTTTGGCCTCGGCAGGCTTGCTATCCATAAGGGCAATAGAGGCATCAAGGCTCAGAATGAGTGAGATAAAGGAATGTCCCAGTGTATCATGAAGCTCCTTCGACATGCGGTTGCGCTCTTCAAGCAGAGTCATTTTCTCGATCTCGGCCGAGTAGTGAGTTAACAGTTTATTTTGACGTTCCACTTCGGCCACCAGTGTATTCTTCTGATTATACGCCTTGGCGACGAAGCTTGCCCACATGCCAATGAAGCAGAATAGCAGATTGTCTGTTCCGATACTTAGGGCTTGCTCCCAAGATAATCTGAGGTAAGATTGAAAGAAAAATGGAATAAAAATAATGACGGGGATGATCCAAAGGGTTTGCTTAGTCAATAAGTACCCCATTGTAAGACTCGGCAGCAAATAGTCAGCTTTTGAAGTCAGATCCGGATCAATCACAGAATGCACATAATAAGAACCGCCTAGTAACAGCTCTAGTATACAAAACCAGAATTTGTTCGTCGTCCGGCGCCCAGGAAACCAGAACAGCAAAGGGACGACAAGGGCTATGCTCAGCCAGATCACGTCTAATAACGTTCGGATCGAAAACTCACTTACCGTCAGAGCCTGGGACAACAGCAAAATGTAATGGTATAAACGAAGAGCGAATATACCCCAATCCATAAAAGATAATATTCTATTCATAACATCATCATACAGGAAATCTATAAACTTGGAACCTCGCATTCCAGCCAGAACCCGTTGACAACTATTAAGCGCCCTTCGATTTCACCCTTTAGATGATAAGGAGAACCGTACTAAGAAACAGCGAAGCGAAAAGTAGAACTAGAAGAACAAAAGGCGTCCAGTTGGACGCCCATTCATTTTACTTTGCGAGTATGACAAAATAAAAAAAATGAAATAATTCTTCAACCAGCAGTCAGTAATCACTCCGAACTTCTACTTTGCAAAAAAGTAAACCAGGTTCCAATTAACTCCGAACTTATCAGTCAATACGGCAAGAAGTGCGCCAAAAAAGGTCTTTTGCAATTCAGAATCAACTTTTCCGCCTGTCTTGAATGCTTCGTATACCGTCTTGATTTCCTCTTCATTATCGAACTGCAGGTAGATTCGATGATTCCCGCCAGGGGTTACCGGATAACCTACTGCCGCGGAGTCAGAAATTTGGATGATAGAATGATCTAACAGAAAATGGGCGAATGTCGCTTTACCATCATTCTTGTTGAGAACCTTTACTTCACCTTTCAATACTTCATGATAGAACTTTAATGCATCTTCACAATGGTCTACGATTACTAATGGGTTTACAGTTTTCATTTTAACTCCTCCAATTAAGAATTTGATTTCTCGGGGCACCGATGAACACATCACCTGACGACCGGTTTCCCTTGTCACTAACTATGTCGTAAGCGTGCGAAAAAACGTGACCGATTGATCGAAATTTTTTCCTCACATCTCCGTCACATTTACAGAGCTTCTATCGACAAATAAGTAAATAAGAAGTGAAGGGTGGGATTGTGGCGCATGAAAGACCACAACTGGCTTGTCGAACAATTTGAGGCGCATCGGAATCATTTGCAGGCGGTGGCTTACCGGATGCTCGGATCTCGGAGCGAAGCGGATGACGCAGTGCAGGAGTCATGGATCCGTCTTATCCGCTCAAATACGAGCAAAGTCGAGAATATGGGGGGATGGCTGACAACCATCATTTCGAGGGTGTGTCTTGATATGCTTCGATCACGTAAGTCGCGGCGGGAAGAGCTTGCGATGGCTGGTGCACCTGAACCGGTTACAGGTCATCAAGACGGAAGCAATCCCGAGCACGAAGCGGTAATTGCTGATTCCGTCGGTCTTGCGATGCTCGTTGTCCTCGAGAAATTGAATCCCGCTGAACGCATTGCGTTCGTACTTCACGATATATTCGCGGTGTCTTTCTCGGAGATCGCTTTCATTATCGGGTGTAACGAGCCCGCAGCAAGACAGCTTGCGAGCCGTGCACGTCGCCGAGTCCAGGGGACCGAATCGACTTCGGAAACTGCGGAGCTTCAGGGAAAAAGGGAGCTAGTCGATGCATTCCTCGCAGCGTCGCGTAACGGAGACTTTGAGAAACTGCTCTCGATATTGGACCCGAATGTCGTACTTCGAAACGACTCCGCGTTCGCGCCAGTCGCCAATGTGCCGATTGTTCGCGGTTCAGATGCCGTGGCCAAGCAGGCTAATCAATTCGCCACTCGTGCCCGTAGTATGGAGCTGGTGCTTGTGAACGAATCGGTAGGTGTCATCGCAGGACAATTGGAACAACCGATATTCATTCTCGAATTCACGGTTGTGGATGGCAAGATCACTGAGATCGGCATGACAGCCGATCAGGTGCGCCTGAGCGGGCTCGACATCGCCGCTTTGAAAGATTAAAAGTAACGGCAAGTTTCTGTTGTACCGTATTACGTATCAAGGGAGCATTCAATGAACAAAACAGATCGTTAGTTGGCCATCATGCTGGAGCTGCAACTCCCCGAGCATTTTGACTTAAGGGAGTATACAGCTATAGATAGTCGCCACTTGCGAGTATGCCTTCGATTTAACCATGACATCGCAGATAAGGTGAAGGAATCGAACTATCATTACGTAGAGGATATGAAAGAGCATCAAGATGGATTCCGAAATCAAATTCGTGAGGAAACCCCAAAAATTCTAAAACGCTACTGACATAAGGTTGTCAGTAGCGTTTTTTTATAATTGGACAGGTAAATGTAAAGGAGATAGATAAGGAAAATGTATGTTTACAACGGCTGTGGGACACAGCCAAACCTGTTATTAGGAAGGATGGTATCTTGTGAATTTCGCTTCTGTACGCATTATTACTGACGACGTGGATCGTCTCGTCGAGTTCTATGAGAAAGTCATGGGGGTTTCGGCGGAACGACCCGCGCCCGTATTTGCCGAACTTGTTGTGCCATCATGCACCCTTGCAATCGGCCACTCCCAGACGGCGCAGCTATTCGGCGTCGGTTCCGTAGTGGGCGCCAATAATCGCACGGTCATTATTGAGTTCCGCGTCGACGATGTCGAAGCCGAATATGTGCGCTTGAAGCCATTTGTCGATCATTGGGTAAAGGAACCGACCATGATGCCGTGGGGGAACCGTTCTATGCTATTCCGCGATCCCGATGGCAACCTTCTTAACCTCTTCGAGCCGGTGACCGAGGATGCGATTAAACGGTTTAGAGGTAGACATTGAATCCACTGCAAGGGCGACTTCAATAGCTTTCCTGAAACCCCCAGACGGAGGTAGATATGGAACTACACTAAGAGATACAGGATGAAATTATGGGAATATTAGAGACAACCTTTCAAGGGTTCCCCTAATCCGCTTTGTTTGGTTCCTTCAATTTAAAACTAAGGGGGAAACCTCAGTAAATAAAATGATCAAAAAATACAAAGGGGCATGTTGCGGCATGCTCCTTTCGCATTTTTCGCCGATAAAGACGGTAAGCTGAACCGTATCGCCAGTAGTTTAAATTCACTTAAAAATAATTCCTAAGAGATACCTTATACCAGTAAATACTTTTTCTTTTATATCATTTCAAGGTCGATGATTTCCAAATTGTTTTTGATGCAACTGTCACAAAATGAGCTGCATTGGTGTTTTAAGAGTGTAGGCAGGAGGGGGTAAGATTTTTGGACAGACATTACGGAGAGTCTAAATCAAACTCGGAAGAAATCGAGATGCTGGTTGAAAGGACTAAGCTTGGTGATAAGGAAGCTTTTGCTTCCATTATAAGAAACTTTGAAAAACCAATGTATATCTATTGTTATCATATGCTCAAAAACAAGGAAGAAGCCGAGGATGCTCTACAAGAAATATTTATCAAAGTGTATGAACAGATACATAAGTATCGTCCAAATATGATTTTCTCGGCATGGCTGTACAAAATTGCCTACAATTACAGTCTGAATCAAATCAGGAGCAAAAAAAGGTGGTTTCGTTTTATAGATCGTTATAAATATGATCAGCCTGAAACCTCAACTCAGCAAATAGACAGTCAAGCTACACTGAAGGATTTTCTAAATTTACTGACTGCCGAAGAGAGACACATATTAGTTCTCCGTGCGATTCAGCGATACAACTTTAACGAGATTAGTGAAATCATGAATATGAAGCCAGCAACCGTGCGCAAAAAGTATGAACGCCTTCGCAAAAAACTGCAGACGAAGGAAGTTAATGAAGGAGGGACAGTGAATGCGTCGATCACCTAATCCATCTAAAACCGTAAATATTCACCAAGTGGAGCAAATGATTCGGGACACGGAGACGCCAGAGCACAGCATGAGTCAACAGATTGTAGAAAAGCTTGAATCCAAAAGCGTGTCAAGACAAAAGCCATTCTTTACAAGAAGAGTGGGAGTCATCGCAGCGGCATCGGTTGCTCTTTGTGTGTCTCTAACTCCTGTCATGGCTCAAGCCATAGAGCGGCTATCATTACTTGAATATATTAATCCGTTTGCCAAAGAAATGAAAGTAAATCCAAATGAGACGGCGGATACACTTTATGTACAAGGCTCGGATGGGGATAAGAAATTTCATTCGGGGATGATTCGCTTTGATGACATTGAGGACCAAGAGTTTAAAAGCCAGCTGCAAAAGGTTTGGAATGAGATTTTCCCTCAGGGAGAAGCAATTAATGAAGTAATTATGTACGAATATAAACCAAACACATTTCACATAGAGGCGCGAAACGAAAACAGATCCATCGAATTTGACGAAGGTAACTGGTATTATGCGACACAACCGATTGGAGAGAATCAGGTTCCAGATGCTGCAAAAGATGCAGCGGATCAAATTTTTAATAAAGTTGGGGATTTTAAACAAAGTAAACGGTCAGTGAGTCGAATGATCCTAAGACCCAATCAAAACCCCGTATATAAGTTCGTGTACAACACAGACAAGGGTTCTATCCTCATTGATGTACAAAAAAATACGAATCAGATCACAAGGGTTGTAGCCTTTCCGTTGTCGGATCAACTCAATAAAGTGGATGATAAAAATAAATATCGTGACTTGGTTGAGAAAACAAAAGCAATTGAGCTGCACAAGATTCGTGAGGAAGCCGTGAAACAAGCTAAAGTTTGGATGAATCTGGACTTGGCTGATTATAACGTATCCAAACTTGAATACCGGTTCGATACATTAACGTTCACCAAAGCGGGTTCTCCAGACGTGACTGCGCTGTTCACCTCTAAAGGAACGATCTATTCTATTAAAATTGAGCTAAAGCAGTTATCTGAGAAAGGAATGGACTAATCAATGCAATGAGAGGGGGTGATGGCTGCTGATTTCATAGATTTATTTCAACGTGGCTGAAGCATTCCATTACAAACTGTAGGTAAGTAAATAAAAAATAAAGGAGCTTATTCGTATGAACAAAAAAATAATTTTTCCTATCGTCGGAGCAGCCTTATTATCAGGGAGTTTGCTTGGATTTGATACACCGAATCAATCCAATGCGTATAACAACGTAAATTCAAACATTGAACAAGGTGCTAAATCAGAGCAAACCCCTATGCAAAAGGCTCAGGATAAGCTTAAAGAATTGACAGGAAATGCGTATACGTTAATTCAAGGAACCACTACGAAAGATACTATCCATTTTAAAAGAGAGAAAATCAAGGACGATATTATTGCTTATAACGCGAATGGAAAGCTCGAAACGATCAGTATTAAAATCAATTATGAAGATCTAAATGGTGGCAAATATCAAACCAAACTGAAAGAAACGTGGAAAGCTTTATTCCCGGGGGAAGAACCGAAATATGTGAATATCTCAGAGTCAATCTACTATGAGGGTACAATCTCATCGAATGCTATGCAAAATAAACAAATGTATATGCAGGAGAATGGAAATATCTATGGCGTGAATTATGCTCCTGACGAAGCCCCGGCAAGCGTACAGAAGAAGGCTGCTCAGGTATTCTCCAAGCTTACTGATGGAAAAGTCAAGCAAGGTGCTGAGTTGGATCGGATGTATGTCCGCGATGGTAAACCGAATGTGTATCAATATAAGTATAAATCAATAACGATGGATGTAATCTTTTCCATTGAAGAACAGACGCTGGAGCTGCTCCAAGCTGATGTATATCATAAGGATGGTAAAGGTGTAGATAATTATGAAGAATTCCAGAAACGAGAAAAAGAAAAAAGTGCAAAGATGAAGAAGTTAACGTTAGACACTTTAATGAAGAACGCAATGAAAGACGCAAAAAATATGCTGGATCTGGATTTGAAAGGATATAAGGGAGCAAGAGGTACAAATGCATGGGATGAGGATCATATGACGTTCACCAAAGAAGGGGCGCCTTCAGTTACTGCCAGATTTAATAAAGACGGATCGTTTAGCAGCTTTACCATTGATAAGTATAATCAGACAATCGATTTTTCCGGAATGACCATCGCAGGTCCCCCAAATGAAGAACTCAAATTGTTAATTGACTGATATGTATTGAAAAGCAGCTTGGAGATGCACTTATATTTCAATATAACCATGAGGTAGCAAAAGAAAGGAATTCATTGACATGAACAAAAAGAAGATTTTCCCTATACTCGGGGTAGCTTTATTATTAGGAAATTTGCTGGGATGCCAAACTCCTGTTCGGGCAGATTCGCCCAACAAAGTAAATATCAATGCTTCACAGAATGTTAAAGCGGATCAGAAGCTTATGCAGCAGGCTCAGGATAAACTGAAAGAGCTAACAGGAAATACATATAAGTTAATTCAGGGAACTGCCATGAAAGACTTTGTGAATTTTAAAAGAGAGAACTTCAAATATGATACTATTTCTTATAAAAAGAATGGAAAGCTAAATGATATCGGTATCAACATCAATTATGAAGATTTAAACGGTGGGAAATATCAAAGCAAACTGAAGGAAACATGGGAAACGTTATTCCCAGGGGAAGAACCAAAATACGTGAGTATCTCCGAGTCTATCTACCGTGTGGGTACAATCTCATCGAATGCCAAACAAAATAAACAAGTTTATACGGAAGATAATGGAAGTATACATGGCGTAAATTATGCACCTGACGATGCCCCGGCAAGCGTGCAGAAGCAGGCTGCTCAGGTATTATCCAAGCTTACCAATGGTAAGGTCAAGAAAGGAGAAAAGTTGGATCGTGTGTTTGTCCTTGATGGCAAACCGAATGTGTACCAATATAAGTATAAATCAAAAACGATCGATGTGAGCTTTGCAATTGAGGATCAAACGCTGGAACTGCTCCAAGCAAGTGTCCAAAGCAATGGTAAAGGTGTAGACAATTACAAAGAATTCCAGAAGAAAGAAAAAGCAAAAGATGCAAAGCTCAAGAAGCTGACGTTGGATGCATTAACGAAGAACGCAGTGAAAGATGCGAAAGCGATGATAAATTTTGATTTGAAGGGATATAAGGGAGCAAGAGGAACAAATGCATGGGATAAGGATCAAATGACGTTCACCAAAAAAGGGGCTCCTACAGTCACTGCTACAGTGGATGCAGATGGATCGTTTAACAGCTTTATCGTAGAGAAGTATGGTCAGCATCTCAGTTTCGGCGGAAACACAATCGTAGGGCCTGCAAATGAGGAGCCAAAAATATTAATCAACTGATTCTAAATGTGGAAATCTCCTATATAACTTGCGGAAGCAGATTCAATCTCAAACGGAGCTCAGCTTGCATTAGACTGCTGGGCCCCGCCTGAAATATAACGCCTTTGGGTGTTATCTTATTTTGAAGGCTGAATGGAGCTCATCAGTGCATTCAATTCGGACTGTAATTGCAAATGGAGTTTCTCTACGATCGAAAAATCGGTGGCCGCAACATAGTAGGCCTTAATCTGAGAATCGATGGCTTCGGCTTCCGCCAGATGGGAGGTAGCCTCTTTCATTTTTGCCGAATAGCGCGCCTTGATACCGGCTATTTCGTCAGCATAGGCTTCATCGGTACCAGGGGCTATCGTCCGTGTGTACATATCTAGGATCTCATCCCCGTCCCGATCGGGGAAGTATTCATGCGGAGCGGTACTGTCGAAGATCGCTGTTTGAAGCTCCGGGAATATCAGCATATCCAGACTGTTCGGGTCAAAGCCGCAATGAAACACTTGAACGTCGATTCCTTTCTGTTCGGCAGCGGAGGCAAGCTTTTTCAGCAGCGTCGATTTGCCGGATCCCGCCCTTCCTTTGATGAAAATCCGTCTTTCCAGCTGAGCGGTCAAGCTTTGAATAAAATCGAATGCTCCCCTTGGAGTCGCAGCCCCGAAAAATAAGTGACGCGAAGCAGTTGGCGTATCGCTTTCATGACCGGCGTATAATTCTTGAACCAATTCCAGCGCAATCTGGTCGGCCTTCGCAAAATCCATGTTATCGATATAAAATTTTTCCCACTCGTCATGAATCCGTAGGGCCGTTGCGAATGTTTCATACACATTTGAATAGGCGTTCTCAAGCTTGCCGCTAAGATCTTCTATCGTGATGAAGTCTCCCGGTGAAATAAGGCTGTTATCGAACGCTTCCCCAAAATCGATAAAGACGATGTCACCGGCCCCGCTATCCGAAATCCCCTTACTGACTCGCCCGTCGACAATACCAACCTTCAATTCCGTAAAAATAATGCCATCCAGTTCGTCGGGACGGAGAGGGGAGTGGAAACATTGCACATGGAAGCCTTTATCCAGCAGGCGATCCACCAAGCTTTGCATGACCGTCGATTTCCCCGTGCCTTGGGGCCCCGTAAGGACAAATATCTTGTTCAACCCATCAAATGCGGATGTATACAAGAAATGAGCCCCGCGCGCAGTGTTGCCGTGGGCAAAATAGTGAGATGATGTTAGTACCAACCTAAACCCTCCTTTGTGCCTATTCCGATTCGCAAAGTTTACAGAATAAGCATGATTGGGATAAGTGCCTATTCATTTGTATATTCCGCGTTGTAACAAGTGGTGTTCGTCCTCTCCTATGATTTTCGCTAATTGTTGAAGGGACAACAGAAGGTAAAAGATCAAGCCTGCGACAAATGGGGAGATTTCACTTGCCCTACGCAGGACTTTCTGTTATTTTTGATAGTAACAAAGTGTTATTAACAAAACAATACTAAGTGTGTTGGGTGTTTTCCTTCTATAAATCAGTGGAGAAAGCTGAGGGGATGAATTGTGAAAAAGGTTGCGAGTGGCTGGAACCTGTTCGAAATCGCGTGGTTGGTGCTGTTCACCTCGATTGCTGTGGGGTTTACGGTGATTTCTAAGGACTCTTTATTCGGTTTTACCGTTTTTATTACTGGGGTGCTATGCGTGGTGCTTGCGGCGAAGGGCAATCTAATGAGCTATGTTTTCGGCATGTACAATACAGTCGGTTACGCTTATCTGGCCTATATTAACGGGTTGTTTGGAGAGGTCATGCTAAATCTGTTATTCTTCGTTCCGATGAACGTCATTGGCTTCTACATGTGGAAAAATCACCGCCAAGACGGCAAGCTGATCATGCGCCAAATGGAACTTAAAGGTCTGCTTCTCGTTGGGACAGTCTGCATTTTAGGCTGTTTGCTGCTGGGATTTGGGCTTTCGTTCATCCCGGGACAGAACTCGCCTTACATCGACGCTACTACGACGGTGCTGTCCGTTGTGGCCACCTTTTTAATGGTCCGCAGATTCAAGGAACAATGGCTGGTCTATATTGTGTTGAATTTGTTTACGGTGCTGCTGTGGGCGATTCGATTGCTGGAGGGCAGCAGCGAAGGCATGCTGATGATCGTCATGTGGAGCGCGTATTTGGTTAATGCGGTATACGGCTATTACAATTGGAACAAAGGGGCCAAGGAGGTGGCGGCATGAAAACGCTCGGATTAACGCTGGGGAAGTTTGCCCCGCTGCATAAAGGGCATCAGTTCATGATCGAAACGGCGCTGCAGGAGGTCGATGAGTTAATCGTGGTCATTTACGAGACGACGGTCACGCCGATCCCGCTTCATATCCGGGCGAATTGGATTCGACGGCTGTACCCGGCAGTCCGGGTCATCGAAGCTTGGGACGGTCCTGACGGGTATTCGGATGACAGAGAGCACGAGATTCGGGAAGAACAGTATATCCTCCGTTTACTGAACGGCGAGCAAGTAACGCATTTTTACTCGAGTGAGTTTTACGGCAGGCATATGAGTCTTGCTTTGGGCTCGGTCGACCAGCGGGTCGATGAAGCCCGCGAGCGGGTTCCGATCTCTGCAACGATGATCCGTTCCGACTCATATAAGTACAGGGAGTTCATAAGTGATATCGTGTACCGGGACTTAATCACGAAGGTGGTATTTGTTGGGGCGATGTCGACGGGCAAGTCGACCATCACTGAAGCGCTGGCACGGCGGTATAACACGACCTACGCGAGTGAATACGGACGCGATTATTGGACCGAGCATCAGGTGGACCGCAGAATCGGCCTGGAGGCGTTTGATGAAATCGCTGTGGGTCATATCGAGCGCGAAGAGCAGGCTTTGCTCGCGGCGAACCGATTTCTCTTCGTCGATACCAATGCGATTACGACGTATATGTTCGCCATGGATTACCATGGCCGGGCGCCAGAACGATTAACACGGATTGCCCTGGAGAACGCGCAGCGCTACGATCTGTTCTTCTTGTGCGACGACGATATTCCTTACGATGATACGTGGGATCGAAGCGGGAATCAGAAGCGGCATGTTTTTCATAAACAGATCATCGCGGATTTGAAGGAGCGGCGCATTCCCTACATTATGCTTCGGGGAAGCTTGGAAGAGCGCATGCGCAAGGTAGACGAGGTGCTGGCGAAGTTCGAGCCCTATCGAAACTATTTCGGGGAGCTAAAACGGTTAGAATTAGATGCAGACAGGGAGTAAAATGAACCCATAACCACAACCCATTTAGAATCAAAAAACAAGGAGGCGCCCCCATTGGACTTGTTGGATCGGGACGGACTTACGGAACGCGAATTTTTGGAGAAGTACCGGGCAGGAGATTATGAGCGGCCTTCGGTGGCAACCGATATGGTGATCTTCACGGTTACGGACGAGGCGGCTGACAGCTATCGGAAGTTACCCGAAAAAGAGCTCCGCATCCTGCTCATTCGCCGGGGAGGTCACCCCTTCCTGGGTAAATGGGCGCTGCCTGGCGGCTTTGTCCAGCCGAGCGAGACGACTGAGCAGGCTGCGGCAAGGGAACTGCGCGAGGAAACCGGCGTGGACGACGTTTATTTGGAGCAGTTGTATACGTTCAGTGATATCGGGCGAGATCCCCGAACCTGGGTGATGAGCTGCAGCTACATGGCTCTGATCAACAGCGATAAATTGGAGCTTCAGGCGGGAGACGATGCGGCCGACGCCGCTTGGTTTAAGGTCTCCTATCGGCTGCTGCGGGAGCAGAAAGAGCTGATGGAGGACGGATACGTCAAGACGCTGGAGTATGAACTCAAGCTAAGTGGTGAAGAGGAGCTTTCGGCGATCGTGGCCAGGACGTTGACCGTGAAGACGACATCCACCAGCACGGAATATAAGATCGTATCGAATAACGGTTTGGCCTTCGACCACGCGAAGATTATAGCGTGCGCGATCGAGCGGCTGCGGGGAAAAGTGAACTATACCGATATTGCGCTGCACTTAATGCCAGAGCTTTTTACATTGACGGAGCTGCAGCAGGTTTATGAGGTCATTATGGATAAAGAGCTATTGAAGGCGGCCTTCCGGCGGAAGGTGGCCGATCTCGTGGCGGAGACTGATCATTACACCGAAAATGCGGGACACAGGCCATCCCGCTTGTATCGGAGAAAACTGGAGGACTAACGATGATTTACAATCTCGATGAGCTAAGAAAAGCATATAACGAAGGGAGAACGTTCAAGTTTGTATTCTTTTGGGGCCATACGCCGCCTAAGGACGGGAGCGTCGACAAAAGCTGCTTCAGCCAGTGGTGGATGTGCCCGTTCACGGTAGAAGGGACGGAGTATTCCTGTGCCGAGCAGTTTATGATGGCCGAGAAGGCAAGACTGTTCGGCGACCATGAAATGCTGGAGTCGATCCTTACAGCTAAGCATCCTAAGGAGATGAAGGCTTATGGGCGCGCGGTCCGGAACTTTGACAAGGATACTTGGGACAAGGAATGCTACGGCATTGTGAAAAGAGCCAGCTTGGCCAAGTTTTCGCAGAATCCGGAGCTCGGCGATTATCTCAAGTCAACGAAGAACCGCATCCTCGTCGAAGCCAGCCCGCGGGACCGCATATGGGGGATCGGCATGGGCCAGTCCAATCCGGATGCGGAGAATCCCGTGAAATGGCGGGGCCAGAACCTGCTGGGGTTCGCGCTGACCGAAGCGCGGGACGAGCTGCAGCAGAGATAGTTTTTTGGCAGGATCACAGAGTTAGGGATCGTACTACTTCAGCGTAATCGTATGCGCCGCAACAAGCTCCTTCTTATATTCCGTCGATAGACCCGTTAAGCTGAATCTTATCATAAGTGACGGCAAGTTTTTCGATTGACAGCAACAAGAATACGTGATAATTTCACGGTAGGATAATAAAGGCAATGTAACCTTCGGGTTCAACCTCGCTGAGAAGTGGGTTGGACCCTTTTTGCATTCCAAAACAAGGGAGGATTCGTAATGTTGAGATCAGAATCGCTGTTACAGCGGCTGGGCGAGATCGGCAAGTCGCTCGAACGCAAGGGGGGAGCTCTTTTATTATTGGGAGTTGGTTCCGTTGGGGTCGAGACAGACCGGTTGGATGAATATTCGGATTTAGATTTCTTTGTCATTGTAAAGCCCGGGGAGAAAAACAGATATATAGACCGGTTGGATTGGCTCGAGGACGTACACCCTCTTGCCTATTCATTTAAGAATTCGGGTGTTGGTTACAAAGTCCTGTTCGAGGACGGTATTTTCGGGGAATATGCTGTATTCGAGGAATGGGAGCTGGCGAACGCCACCTATACGGAAGGTCGGGTCATTTGGAAGGACCCTATGTATGCCAATACGGCAATCGCTAAACCTTCCAACCCGATCCCCAGCCTAAAAGTGGATTCCTTGGACTTTCCTTTGAATGAAGCCTTAACCAATCTGTACGTGGGGCTTGGTCGCTATGCTAGGGGAGAGCGTCTATCCGCGACGAGGTTTGTTCAAGGATACGCAGTCGACAGGATTCTATCCGTGCTCCATCTGCTGGAGCAAGAGGTGGACTACTATCCCGACCCATTCGGCAATGAGAGGCGTTTAGAGCGGAGATACCCCCGTTTTGCGGAAATCATAGGAGAGATGATACAGGGTTACGATCATGTTCCCGAATCGGCACTTCGCATTTTAAATTTCATAGAAGAAGTGTATCCGGTCAATCGAAGGTTAAGCGATGAGATACGGCGACTGGCTAATCTAACTTGCCGAGTTGATACGCAAACGGAATCGACGCACTAGCGCACAATAGCGTCTACTAGGGGTATACCAGCGTACTGACGATATGGGCGAAGGATATGGATTACAAAGAAAGAACTCTCCGAGTATGGAGAGTTCTGTTTATTGCGTACATCGATTTATCCATTTTGGGAATGACATCCAAAAACGGGGTCAATTAAAGAGATAAAGTATCCAGCGGTATTTCAAATGCGCGTTTAATAACTAACCCGGCAGCAAGCTTGGTTTCATCCGGTTTGTTATGAAGGTAGATCAATTGTACGTTATTAACTGTCACAGGCAACTGGTGCATCACCCTGGCTCTAATCTCGTTGAACATTTCGGGGCTGATGGTATGAATGACTCGGCCCGTTATAAGCAGACTGTCTGGATTTATAAATGTAATGATATTGGTAACGGCGATCGCGATGCCATCGACAATTTTTTCGTATAAGCTAAGGAACTTAGGATCTCCTGTTCTTATGCCTTCTGCGAACTCCTCTAGTGTGCATTTGATGGAAACACTAAGTCCGCTGCTGGAAGCCAGCGTCGTTAAGCATCCGGATCTGCCGCAATGGCATGGATAGGCATCTTCTCCATAGAAGCCTTTATAATGCCCGAATTCACCTGCAACAAAGCTTGATCCCGCTATAATTTGTTTATCATGGACGATCGCGCCGCCTGTACCGTAATCAAACTTGATGGTGATATTGTTATTAGAATCCTTCAAGCAGCCGTTCATATTCTCGTTGACAGAGAGAAGATTGACATCGTTCTCAATATACACGGGGATGTTATATTGGTCTTCAAGCAGCTGCTTGAGCGGCAGGCGATGAACGCCTATGCCGGGTGTTCTCAGAACGATGCCATGCTGAGAATCTACCAGGCCCTGCATACTGATTCCGATCCCTTTTACTTTGGAGGAGTTGGGTACCTGGGTGAGCAGCTCGTCGATAACTTCATGCAACAGCTGCATCAGCACATCGATAGAACCATATTTGTTGCTCGTGCGTTCTGCGGATGCGACAGCTTCTTGACGCAGGTTGAACACTTTTCCGCGAATGTATTTGCCGGCGAGCTCAAGCCCGATGGCATAAAAATGGCCGCTGTTGATATGAAGGCCGACTCTTTTCCTTCCGCTGCCTGCCTCCAAGTCGATAAGCTCCCCTGTCACGATTATTTTTTCCTTCAACAGGCGATTCACGATATTGGTTACCGTTTGTCTGCTTAGTCCAGTCTTTTCCGCAAGCTCTACGCGAGAGATCGGCCCCTCTGAATAAATGAGAAAAAGAACCTTCTGCTGATTAATTGATTTTAATAACATATGGCTGGTTTGTTTAACCGAATCACTCACAATATGCATCCTCTTTCCAACAACGTTTTATATAATATAGATTCAAAACATTTGACAAATTAGAAACATACTTTGCTTCAAGTGTAGCATTAATACGAGGCGAATAAAAGTTGCAAGTTCGTTTAATTCAACGAGCATATCATTTAAATTTTCATAAAAACGACGATAGATGGCGGTATTATGCAGCAGAATACAATCAATGCGAGAAGTTATATTCCAAAAATACTTAAAAAACGAAACAGATTGCATTGACATTGTTATAAAAAAAGATATTATATTTGTAAACTGATTTGATTAAATACAGAAAATGACGCCTAGAGGAGTAAGTAATGGTATGGATCGGATGGATAATTGCAATCGCAGCGATGACGGTGCTGGCTTACATATGCTGGCTGCATGCAGTTATATTACAACCTGGTAAAGCAGATGCGATTATTGTACTTGGCTATGTATCTAAAGACGGCCGAATACACCCTTTGCTTAAGGAAAGACTGGATGAGGCTTACAAACTTTTTCAGCAGTATGGGCACAAATACATCATTGTATCGGGGGGAGCCGTTGGTTCACGTCGCTCGGAGGCAGAGCTCATGAAGAAGTATCTGGTTGAGAAGGGCGTTCCGGCGAAAAGAGTATTAAAAGAAGACAAGTCACACAACACCGTTCAGAATTTAATCTTTAGCAAGCAATTGATGGAGCAGTACCAGCTAAAATCTTTTATGATCATAACCAATTTATTTCATGTCCGCCGCACGAAGTATATTATGCATCGTCTTGGCATGAATGGCGGTTTCAGCGCTAATCGAAGCCTTAGAAGCATTGTGGGATTCCAGCTCAAATTAACATTTTCAGAAATTCGGGCGTTTCGATTAACGCTCCCCATTATCAGGCGGGAAATCAATGATCAAAACAATTGACAAAGTGGTTGACAACTGGTCGACAAGTGATTAGAATGTAAGCGTTTACAGAATATATGGGAGGTGAGGCTTAAGTGGCTATAAGCCAAAAGTTGTTTACAAATTATTTACCCGGACTTGATTGGTAATTAACAAAACATAGTTATGCTTAAATAGTTAATCCAATTTATTTATTAATTAACGGGGGCGAAATAATGTTTAATGGAAAAATGAAACGATTCATGAGCACGGGTGTTGCAGCGGCATTATCTTTAGCTATGCTGGCTGGTTGCGGTGGAAACAGCGGGAAGAACGAGGCTAGCCCAAGTACAACTCCTGCTGGGGCGGATAAGCCAGGTGTATCTGCAGAGGTAGAGACTTACGAGAATGGATTGCCGAAGAATGAGGAAGTAACGCTAAAGGTAGGCTTCTTTGTAGGAGGATATGGCCGGGAGTGGTTCGATTATGCAGTTGAATCGTTCACAGCCAAGTATCCAAATGTCAAAATAGACATCACGGCTTCAGCCGATATGAAGACGATTCTTTCTACAAAAATCTCTGCAGGCAATGATAATGACATGTTTGATCTATTTAATACGGATCCAGCGGGAGGTATCGTGGGGCTTGCTGAAGCCGGCAAGCTTGAACCAATGGATGACATTTGGGAATACCCTCTTCCAGACGTGCCGGACAAAAAGGTCAAGGATCTTATGATGCCGGGTATGTACGAGTCAACGCAGCTGATCAATGGAAAAAGGTATGAATTCACGACGGCGAGCAGCTTTGGCGGGTTGTTTTTTAACAAAAAGCTATTCGAAGAGCATGGCTGGAACCAAAACCCGAACACATGGGATGAATTTAAAGCGCTTCTAGCAGATATTAAAGCGGACGGCATTGCTCCCATAACGTTCCCGGGTATTCATCCAAGCTACCATAACTGGGCTTTCGGAACAGCCAAAAATTTTGAGCTGGCTGATATCAATGGCCATGTCGACGAATTTATCGAAAATTATAGAACCTATGGTCTGCCGCAATACACAAATCCGGAGACGGTTGAAACCTGGACGCGCATCTACGAGCTTGGCCAACAAGGATATTTTGCAGAAGGACTTCCGGCATTGAACCATACGCAATCGCAAATGCAGGTTATTCAGGGGCAAGCGGCGATGGTATCGACAGGGACTCATGTCGAGAATGAGATGAAGGAAGCAACACCTGAGGATTTCGATTGGGGCTTCATGGCTGTTCCTTTCAGAGATGACACCAATCAAACGCTTTGGATTCGAAGCGGAACTTCAAACTTCAACTATATCTGGGCAGCAAAGCCGGAGCTTAACAAAAAGTGGGCCAAAGAATTGATCACATGGATGGTTACGCTTGAAAATCAACAATTCGCTGCTGAAAAAGCAGGCGCTTTGCCAATGCGCAAGGATTTGACGGAAGACCCTGCCAGAACAGCTAATCTTTCCAGCTCCGCCCAATCTGTTCTGAAATACATTGCGGATAATAATGCTCAAACTTATAAAGCAAGCCGGTCTATCAGTATTTCGGATCCGAATCTTGCTCAAGCGGAAAAATTATTAAATGAGAATATTGTTAAATTTGCTATGGGTATGCAGGATCCGAAACCGATTCTGGAGCAAGCTGAAGAGCTGCTGAAGAAAGCAGTAGAGGCTGAAAAGAAAAAATAAGACGTGATGGAGCGGGGAGGATTCATCTCCGCTCTTCCGTTTTAACTTCTGCGACCTATAGGCTACACGCTGAAAATGTCTAATAGTGTAAGTTCAAAAAGTCGGATTTTCAGCACCGAGAAGGTTGGATGAAGCTAGGGACTGAGGAGCGGAGCGTACGTTTTGGGTACGTGAGCACCGGAAGGCCCGGCTGAATTCAAGATTCGATGCCGAGTTACTTCTTGACTCACTTCGTGATCAAAAGGCGATTTTTTGAACAACCTCTTATAAACGTCTAGTAAGATAGGAGTTGACCTCACGTGTCTGATTCAACCGTTGTGACGACACCAAAAGCCCCTATGCGCAAGCGTATGGGTCTAGATAAAGCGAATACGCAGAAGTGGATATTTCTGTTCATAGCCATCGTGCCTCCCTTTGGCGGATATTTGCTTTTTACGTTGTTTCCGAACATTTTATCCGTTTATTATGCGCTGCTCAATTGGGACGGGTTCACGGATGCAACGTTTGTCGGGCTGTCCAATTTCGTCACCGCATTTCAAGATAAATACGTGTGGCGCGCGCTTACCCACAACTTGATTTTAATGATAACGGTGCCCTTCTTTGTTATTATCATCTCTTTGATACTTGCCTATTTAATTACAAATAAATCGTATAAAGAAAATAAGTTTTTGAAGATATTGTTTTTCTTTCCGAATGTGTTATCTACGGTCGTAGTCGCGCTCCTCTGGGCTTTTATTTATGACGGATCGTACGGTTTGCTGAATGGGCTTCTAAAGTTCATTGGCATTGATACCGGTAATTTCTATTGGCTGGGCAATGAAAACACGGCGCTTGCAGCGATTATCCCGGCATGGGTATGGGGCGGCGTCGGCTTGTACGTCATTATCTTTGCCAATGCGATGCTGGCGATTCCAAAGTCATTGTACGAGGCGGCGATTCTTGAAGGGGCCGGACATATGTCGCGCTTGTTTAAAATTACAATGCCGCTTGTTACGCCAATTATTCGGGTCAGCGCTTTGTTCCTGATCGTTGGCACGATGAAGGGCTTTGAAATCATCCTCATTATGACAAATGGGGGCCCATTCGGGTCGACGGATGTCATCGGCCTCTACATGTTTAACTTGGCTTTTGGCGTAGAGTATCGGAATTACGGCTACGCTTCCGCAGTCGGTATGATCCTGTTCGTCATATTAGTAACGGCAAAGCTGTTAATCGATAAATTTGTGCCGAACAAAGGCTACGAGTATTAGTTTCCATATGAAGTTCGGAGGGATAAAGTTTGAAGGAAAAACGAACGTTTATGGACGTTGTGTGGCGTGTGCTGCTTTATGCTTGGTCGTTGACCATATTATTTCCTTTAGTCTGGGTTATCTATGAATCGTTAAAAAGCAATCCTGAGTTTTTTAAAGATATATGGGCGCTGCCTTCGGAACCAAGATGGCAGAATTATTCGAAGGCTTGGAATCAATACGGTTTTGGGCAATCACTCTTAAATACCCTTTATTATGTCGGCGGAAGTCTGGTGCTTGGGCTTTTCTTTACGACAATTAACGCCTATGCGCTTACTCGAATGCAGTTCAAAGGTAGAAAATTGATTTGGGGCTTGATTATGTTGTCCCTGTTCCTGCCTGGCATCAATGCGCTTGTACCCCAGTATGTAGTGATGAGGGAACTGAATTTAACCAATAGTTTGACCGGATTAATTCTCCTGTCCAGTCTGGGGGAAAGCGTGTTCTACCTTATGCTGCTCGGAGGGTTTATGAGCTCTTTGCCGATGGAGCTTGAGGAGAGCGCAACGATGGATGGCGCTACATTATTCCAAAAGTTTTGGCGTGTTATTGTTCCTTTGTCTACACCGGGAATTGTAACCGTTGGCGTATTCAAGTTCCTAGGGTTCTATAACAATTTCTTAGCGCCGTTTATCTATTTGAGCGATCCCAAGAAGTATCCCATTGCGGTGCAAATGTATTCTGCGAATAAGCAAATGGAGTTTACTGCGGATTGGGTAACTTTGTTTGCCGGTGTAACCATTGCGATGGTACCGTCTATTATTATTTATATCTTATTCCAAAAGCTTCTGATGGAAGGCGCGACCATGGGAGCGGTGAAGGGATGAATACGGTGCAGCAAGTGAAGGCGAAATATAAGCTGATTGCCTTGGATCTGGATGGGACTCTTCTGACGGATGAAAAGTGCATTACGGAAGAGACCAAAAAGTGGCTTCAATATGCCGTAGGTCAGGGCGTTAAAGTGATGTTCTCCACCGGAAGAGGCTTGCAAACTGCACAGGTCTTCTGGGACGAGCTGGGGCTTGATTCCCCGATGGTGCTGCTCAATGGCGCGGAAATTTGGGAGGGGCCGGGCAGGCTTAAGAAGCGAGTCTTCCTCCCCCGGGATACGGTCCGCCATATGCACGCCATTGCTGCCGAACGGGCCGAATGGTACTGGGGCTACAGCGTGGAGAGCTTGACGGGCGACAAGGATTGGACGCCTGAGATGTTCGAGAGGGATTGGATGAAATTCGGGATCGGCAGCCATGATCAACAGAAGCTCGCGGAAATTAAGGAGGAGCTGCTCCGATGGGGGACGCTTGAAGTTACCCGTTCGGCCCCTACGAATATGGAGATATCAGTTAAAGGAACTACCAAGGAAAGTGGAGTGCGTGAGGTTTGCCAGATGCTGGGCTTCTCGATGTCCGATGTCATTGCGATGGGAGACAGTGATAATGACGCGAAGCTGCTGAAGGCGGCAGGTCTCGGTGTGGCGATGGCCAACGGTGAAGAGCATATCAAATCGATAGCGGACGTTATGACGGCTACCAACAACGAGGACGGCGTTGCTCAGGCGATTCGGAAATATGTATTCCAAATGTGAGGGAGTAGAAATAGATGACCGTTCAATCGAAAGAGATAAACTTAGATCAACTGGGCGGAACGATATACCCAAAGACAACCAATGGCGAGCAGTTGAGATGGCATTCTCCGCTTGAAGCGCCCTTTCACATCGCGGGCTTCCCTTGGCTTGCGCAGGATGGGATATACAGACGCCTGCCCTTGGCTTCAGGGGCTGTCTTGCCGCCTCCGGTTGATACGCTTGCTTATTGTACGGCAGGTGGGCAAATTCGCTTTCGCACCAATTCTTCAAGGCTGGTCATAAGGGTGCGTCTTGCCGGACCGGCCAATATGTATCATATGCCGCCTACAGGGCAGTGCGGGGTTGACTGCTATCTTGGAGAGCCGGGAGAGCAGAGCTTTATCACCACGGCTAGATTCAAACCAACGGAAAGTGAATATGAATCCCAGCTTTATCAGTGGGATACAAAAAAAGAGGTGGCCGTCACCTTAAACTTGCCGCTCTACCAAGGGGTAGAAGAGGTATGGATCGGTGTAGATAAGGATGCTGTCATAAGCGATGCACCTGCCTATGCAAGCAGTAAACCCGTCATTATATATGGAACTTCGATTACGCAAGGAGGATGCGCCTCCCGGCCGGGTATGGCTTATTCTAATATTCTTAGCCGTATGATTCCGGTGGAGTTCGTAAATCTAGGCTTTTCCGGGAGTGGAAAGGGCGAGCCGGAGCTCGCGCAGATCATGTCGGAAATCGATGATCCGGCGTTATTCATTCTTGATTATGAAGGGAATACGGGCGAGGCTGGAAACATCGCACGAACGCTGCCTGCCTTCATCCAAATTTTAAGAGATCGGCATCCCCAAGTTCCTATACTAGTAGTCTCAAGGATTAGCACTGCCGAGGACCAGTTCTATATGGAGAGGAGGGAGCTTAATGATCGCCGCAGGCTGATCCAAATTGAAAATGTGGAACAGAGACGGACAGAAGGAGACCGTAATATTCATTTCGTTGACGGCTTGAAGCTGCTGGGCGATGACTTCGTCAATGATTGTACGGTAGATGGAACACATCCAACGGACCTCGGATTTTTGCGCATGGCACAGTCGCTTGCACCTATCATTAAGCCATTGCTGCGACTGTGATGAACAAGATAGATGTTATGAACAGCCTTCAGACTGCATTTTTTGGTTAGGGGCTGTTTGTCTATCAGTCAGACACCTGTATTACCATTAAGCCGAAAAAGGAGAGGATTTTGATTGAAGTCCCAAAGAAGAAGTCTGCCTTTTATTGTGATGGCTTGTTTTATAGCGGGGGTTATTAGTCTTTGTTACGGCATTAATGTATCCGCGTCTTCAGATAAAGAAGAAGGTGTTTCTCAAAAAGAGAGGGCTAAGTACTCAGGAGCTTCACTCTTCAAAGGTCACATGCATTCTCATACATCTCTCAGTGATGGGATATTGTTGCCCAATGATGCTTACGATTTTGTGAAGGCTAATACAGACTTTGATTTTTTTGCAGTGACTGAACACGACGTGACTTATGACATCAGTACGGGCAGTGATTTTATTACGAATGTTCAAGACTCTTATTCAAAAGAATACAAGCTGCTGCATGAGCAATCCGATGCTCACAATCGTGATAACGAATTTATTACGCTGCCTGGTACGGAGGTGACCTGGTATGATGAATCGGGTCATATCAACCTATTTAATGCCCCATGGTTTGCAAGAACACATGGAGTAGGCGCGGATGGCACTTGGGGCTGGAGCGACATCAAATATGATTTGCCAACCTTTTACGCAAGACTTGCCCAAGATCCTCATGCGATTGCTCAGTTTAATCATCCACGCTTGTCAGGCAATTGGAGTTTCAATGAATTTAAACATTATAACCGAGACGTTGACAGAAACCTTAATATGATCGAATACAAATCCTCCAATGATTTTGCAGTCTATACCAAGGCATTAGATCAAGGCTGGCATGTTTCTCCTGTGTTTGGCGGAGACGAGCACAAAGGAAATTGGGGGATGGTTCAGCCCCATGTGACCGGTATGTGGGGAGATAACCTTACAAGAGAAGGTCTTTACGAGGCGATGCGAAACCATCGCACCTATGTATCATTTGATCGGAACCTAGAAATGGCAGTTTCCGCAAAAGGTCAGATGATGGGGGCGATCCTTCCGGCCGATACAAAAGAAATCAATCTTTTCGTACGCATGAATGACCCTGATGCTAACGATGTTTTGGATAAAGTCGTTATTTACAAAAACAGCGGAGAAGTTCTCAAGGAGTACCGCAGCATTGCCAGTAATAAATTTGAAAAGGAAGTAACCTTAGCAACCAAAGATGGGGATTATTTCATCGTTAGAGCTTTTCAGGCAGACGGTGAAGAAGCGATAAGTGCCCCAATTTGGATTGGTGATGAAACGAGGGGCACGGTGCACGCGCCTGAAATTACGGTACATGGGCAATATCCGGACACCATTAAGCTTGGAGATCAAATAGAAGTGCTGGGCGCTTCGGCGACGGATCATCGCGGTCAATCTTTATCGGTGGAAGCCATCGTTTTAAATGATAAAGGAGAAGTAGCCGCTCTAAATCAGCATTTCAAGGTCGATATGTATGGAGACTATTTCATTAAGTATGTAGCGACCGACGCTCAAGGAAATACGCGTGTTGAACTTATTCGATTGCTTGTTGATCAACAAAATCTGGACGCTGATAACATTTTAAATGAATTCCAACCCATTGTTAATGTTGGTGAGAATGAACGTGAAGTAGGAGTAAATCTAGTAACGGATAAGGCGTTAGAAACGTCGTATGTTCAGTATAAACCGGAGTCAGTGGCAACATGGGACGATGCTGAAGTGGTACAAGCGGAAGTCTCTTATTTTCAAGCCGCCTATGGTGATACGTATGACAAGAGTAACTATCGCGTGCTTGCAGCTCATGAAGCGAATATAACAGATCTCGACTTAGGGACTAAGTATGACTATCGGTATGGAATGTCACCGACTGGACCTTGGAGCGGCAGTTATAGCTTTAAGACCGCGCCAGCTTCAGAGGAAGCCGTTATGTATGTGATGGGGGATCTTGGAGTTCCGGATCGAAATCCGGAAAGCTTCCAGCTCTTTAAAAATATGCTGGACGTTTTGCAGAAGAAAAATTCAAACGGACAGACGGTGATCCAAGTCGGAGACTTGGTCGAGAACGGCGGCAATATGTATGCTTGGGATGATGTGTTTAACCATATTTACAACCATGATATGGGGCTAGTTTCTGCTCACATTGTCGGGGACCGTGAACGTGCGACAGAGCGGAAGCTCGTGCCGTTCTCCGGGTTTTTCAACCTGCCGAAGAACGGTGAAGGCAGTTACCGGGAAACGAATTATTCGTTTGATTATGGCGATATGCACATTGCTGTTCTGAATTCTGTGCTGGATTTTGACAAGCAGCTGTCATGGCTGGAAAAAGATTTGCGAGCAACCGACAAGAAGTGGAAAATCGTTATGGGGCATTATCCTTATTATGGCGGTCAATCCGGCGATGAGACCGGTATGGACATGATGAGAGTGAAATTGTCTCAAGCATTTGAACGCCTTGGCGTTAGTTTGTATATTGGTGGTCATGATCATGTGTATAAACGGACAACCATACGAGATGGTGTAAAGGATATATCGGAAGAAGCGATGAATTTAGGAACAACTTTTGTGACCGTTGGTTCATCAGGTCCAATGTTCTTTGATAACAAATCATTTGACTGGGATCATATCGTTTATGATGAAAATAAGCAGACGGGTGTTATTTTAGAATCAAACGATCAATCGCTCACCTTGAAAGCTTACAACAGCGACGGTGTTGAGATTGATTCATTTACGATGAAACAACCGGCCAATTATTTGGAATTAACGAGCGCAATTGTGGAAAATAACGTCTTGAAGGGCGTTGGGGTCTTGAATTACCCGAGCTCGCTTGAACGTGTCACCGTGATCGGGGAAAAGCGGGATCATACAGGTGAACAGCTGTTGGAAACGGTTATTCAAGAAGCAACGCTGGAACATCTCGGACGAGAACAAATCATCTTATTTGATAACCCTCTTCCATTTGGCGATGAACATACGATCGTCGTAAGATTGGTTAATAATCCAATCGATCAAGAGCCGTTAACGGACCCGTTCATAGCGAAAGAAGGAATGCTGGGCGATGGTTCGGAAGGCAACCCCTATCAAATCAAAAGTGCCAGCGGACTTTATAAAATGCATGAATTCCCGGACAAACATTTTATTTTAGATCGGGACATTGATGGGAATGGCGTGTTTATCGAGGCCATTGGCGCGAATGGCACTCCATTTACGGGTACGTTTGATGGGCAAGGGCATACGATTAAAGACGTTATGATCTCCTCAGGCGGCGCAGGTCTCTTTGCCATTAATGAAGGAATTATTCGAAATGTAGGAATCATTAATGCAGACATTGATGTTCGCCGGAGCAATGTTGGAATCCTGGTGGATCAGAATGATGGGATCGTGGAATATGCCTACAGTACCGGATCTATTCGAGGCAATTCTACAGTTGGCGGTCTTGTGGGCTACTCGAACGGTATCGTTAGAAACAGTTATTCAACAGCTCGAGTTAGTGCACGGGGCAAGCAAGCCGGCGGCCTGATTGGGATTACGAATCGGGGGAGTATAACTGAACAGGTCTATGCCATGGGAGCCGTCATAGCAGAAGAATCCAATGCTGGCGGCATCAGCGGATACGGTTATAACAATACGGTCATTCAAAATAGTATGGCATTAAATCCATCGATTGTTACAGGTACGGCATCGAATCGAATTGTCGGCAGAGTGTTAGCTGGGGAGAAGGCAACTCTAGTCAACAATTACGCCGATGAAAATATGTTTGTTAGCAGTGAGAACGTTACGGTTCCTGATCCAAACAATGAAAAAGGACAGGGGGTGGGTGCAGATGCATTCACGAAGCCAGCTTTTTTCATGGAGACCCTTGGTTGGGACTTTGATTCGATCTGGATCTGGAATGAAGATGCCAAGCGTCCATTACTGCAAAGTAATTTGGAACAAATTAACGAAAACCATATTCCAAAGCCGAAGCTTGATCAAAACGAAGATGGGTACTACATCATCCGTTCGGTTAGTGAATTAAAGACCATTTCAGAATTTCCAAATGAAAATTATATATTGGAAAACGATCTTGATTTTGAAGGGCAGCTTTTTGATCCTTTATTTAAGGGGACGCCTTTCCTTGGCATATTTAATGGAAATAATAAATCCTTAACCAATTTCAAATCAGAAAATGGCGGCTTATTTCATCTCAATGGCGGAACGATTAAAAACATAGCCATGGTTAATGCACGCGTTACTGGCGGAAGTAATATCGGTATACTCGTTAACACGAACAACGGAACGGTAGAGAATAGTTATGTAACGGGCTCAATCGAAGGCTCCAGCACCGTGGGCGGTCTGGCGGGCTATTCCAATGGCATCGTGCGAAACAGCTATTCTACAGCAGATGTAACGGCCCAGTTGAACCAGGCTGGCGGCTTGATCGGCATTACAAACGCAGGCAGTTTAACGGAAAACGTGTATGCATCTGGAGCCGTTCGGGCGCTTAGAAGTAATGCAGGCGGAGTGACTGGCTACGGCTATAATGATACGGTTGTTAGAAACGTTATTGCTCTCAATCCTTCAGTCGTAACGCCGACGATGGCGAACCGTGTGGTGGGACGAGTGCTTGCGGGGCATACCGCAACCCTTAAGAATAATTATGCGTTTGATGGCATGATGGTGGATGTAGAAGGCGAAAGTATTGCCGCTGCTGACAACAGAAAAGGTTTAGGGCTATCCCAGGAACAGGTTGAAGATTCCAATACGTATATCCATATATTAAAGTGGGATTTTGAGTCGATTTGGATGTGGAATGATGCTTTAAAGCGTCCGGTATTGAACAGTAATCCCGAAGAGGCAAGCGAGCCTGTCGTGCCTTTAGAAAGAAATGAAGCTGGTTATTACAGAATCAAATCCATTGCTGATTTGAACGTTATGGAAAACTTCCCGGCGGAAAAGTATATGTTGGACCATGATTTGGATTACGCTGGACAACCGGCTGAGTCGCTTTTTAAAGTGGTTTCGTTCACCGGTGTTTTGGATGGCGACGGGAAGAAGATAGTTAATTTTCATTCTTCGAGCGGCGGCTTATTCCATCTCAATGGCGGAGTGATTAAAAATATAGCCATGATCGATGCCAGCGTCACTGGCGGAAGCAGAATAGGCATACTCGTCAACACGAACAATGGCGAGGTAGAGAATAGCCTCTCAACAGGCTCCATTACAGGCTCCAGCACAGTCGGTGGTCTAGTAGGCTATTCTAATGGTATCGTAAGAAACAGCTATTCTACCGCGGATGTGACCGCTCAGGTAAGTCAGGCCGGCGGCCTAATCGGAATTACGAACTCGGGCAGCCTAACAGAAAACGTGTATGCGTCTGGAACCGTTCGAGCGATGACGAGCAATGCGGGCGGAGTGACTGGATACGGATACAATGATACAGTCGTCAGAAATGTCATTGCCCTGGGCCCTTCGGTTACGGCGCCAACGATGGCAAACCGGGTGATGGGACGAGTTCTTGCGGGACACACCGCTACGCTCGAAAATAATTATGCATTTGACGGCATGATAGTGAATAAAGAAGGTGTCGCTGAAGGAGCATTAACAACCCTTAAAGGATTAGGCCTATCTGAAACTGAAATAAAGACTCCATCTACCTATACAGACAGATTAGGGTGGGACTTTAACACGATTTGGAGATGGGACGGTATGGCTAAACGACCTGTATTACAATCGGTATCAGCAGGTAATGAAGAAGAGCCGGTTAGCCTGATTGAGCTTGAGCTCGAGGGAATGTCTACACTGGTCGTTGGCGAGAGTGATCATACGGTGACTACCGCAGTGTACAGCGATGGAAGCCGTGAAAAGGTGGAGGCAAACTCATCTATACAAGCAGTGATCCAACTATGGCGGAGATCAGCGCTAGCGGTGTAGTAACGGCGAAATCGGAAGGAACCGTACTCATCAAGGCAGAGTATGAGGGCTTGACTTCATTCTATGAGCTAACCTTGACTCAGAAGCAAAGCGATATGGAGGGGGTCAACCAAGGCATGGATGAGGAAGTAACGTATCAGTCCACTTCTTCGGCCTTAGTTGGAATGGGGGAGTGGTGGATTGCGAACCGGATGCCGCACCCTCCTGGACGCCCTGAAGGGGCGGTCGTTTCAAGCGATAACGAGCTTCTCGTATCCGTGTCGAAGACATAATGAAATAGAGGCTGCTCCACCTGTGAAGTGACCCTAAATGGTTAGATATCATAGGTATTGGGCAGTTTAATGAAATGAGTCCGGTAATTATGCCGGGCTCATTTTCTTTATATGTCCGCAAGTGATAATAGTGGTCGGGTGTGCAGGCGATTTTTTCCAGCTTCACAATTTTAGTAACTGGTTTCCTCAATGATCTTAGAGAAATGATAAAATGAAATGGACAGCGAGGTTGCAGCAACCGATGAGTTAAGCTGAACCGTATGGCAGTAAGACGAAATTACTCTAAAAGCGCTTACCTGTCTTAGTAAGTTGCCAATCCATTTTGGGGGAAGCTCATATTCGTGAGGAAAGAAGGTGATCCAGATGGCGAAATGGGATAACATGCTGTCCATGCTTTGGATGCTGCGATCCGGAAGGAAGCTTACCGCCGCTCAGATCGCGGACAGTTTGGAGATCAGCGTCCGCACCGTGTACCGGTATATCGACGCATTATGCGCAAGCGGTGTGCCGGTCGTCGCGGAATCGGGCCATGACGGCGGCATTCGTATTCTGGAAAGCTTCGAAGAGACGCCGTTATTCTTCAAATCTGTTGAGCTGAAGGTGCTTATGGACACTTATAAGTTTGCGCAGGGCGCGGGCTATCCTTATACGGAGGAACTGGAAAGCGCGTTGAAGAAGGTGGAGAACGGGCTGCACGATGAGCAGTGCGATGATCTGTCTCGCCAGACGGGAGGTTTGGATGTCATTTCTCCGGAGAGTTCGCCTTCCGTTGTTCCGTTGTTGCGGGACCTGGAGCAGGCGGTTAATGATGGGCGAACGGTGCGCATCGTTTATCGCAAAGCGAATGCAGAGCAGGCAGATGAACGTGAAGTTGATCCCTACGGGCTCGCTTACGATCGGAACGAATGGTACACCGTCGCGTACTGTCATCGGTCGCAGGCGGTGCGGACCTTCCGCGTGGATCGTATCGCGAGGCTGGAGCAGATCGAAGCGTGGTTCGAAAAGCCGGAGCGTTTCTCCGCGTCGGACTATTTCCAAGACCAGTCCGAACGGGAACGGGCCGCCGACGGGCCGCCGACGGTCATTCCCATCGAAGGAGAGCCCGATACGCTGAATGCAATCTGCGGCCATTGGCATATGCGCCACTATTTGATGCAACGGACCGACCGGGAGGCGCAGTTTCTGCTCGACGTCCCGACGATGAATAAGCATCTTCCGAGGTATCTACTAACGTTTGGCACAGCCATTCGCATTCGTGAGCCGTTAGCGCTGAAGCGCCGGATTAGGAGATGGCATCGGCAATCGCACAGCATTACGATATCGGAAACAATTGAACTTCACTGACGGTACCTGTCAGTGAAGTTGTTTATTATTAACATATAGAACACAAATCAAATCGTGAAGAAGGCACCAAATCAATGTCTACTTTTACTATGGAGCATATAAACCCGGAAGGGATCAGAAGCATTTAGCCAAGCGATTACCGTATCAGGAAGAGCAAAAACAATTTATATTGGCGGGCAAAATGCGATTAATTCCAAAGGTGAGCTGATTGGAAATGATGATTTGGAGTTGCAGACCAAACAGGCGCTTCATAATATCAAGACCATTTTAGCTGCTGAAAATGCGAGTTTCGCCGATCTGGTCAAACTCAATATCTATTTAGTTAACGGAAGCGACCCGCTTATTGGTTACAAAGCGCTCCAAGAGATGGCTGGTTCATTAGATAATCCGTCACCGTGTTATTCGTTTCGGAATTTGCATCGCGTCCATCTTGCCTTCTTGAAATAGATGGAATCGCAGTCATTGAAGACAAGGGCTAAGTTGTATGGTTTAAACGGCGCTGCTTCGCGGGATCAATGTCGGCGGAAACAACAAAGTAGATATGAAAACACTTAAAAAATCATTCGAGCAGGCTGGTATGAAAAACGTCGTTACCTATATCAATTCGGGCAATATCATTTTTTCAACCAGCGGCCGCTCCAAGAATGATATAGCGCAAATTCTCGAAAAGGCGATTATGGATACTTTCGGTTTGCAAATCAAGGTGCTGGTGCTTCATTTACTCGGCGTGTTTTTGGCTTATTTACAGAAGTGCTTCCATTCATAAACTTGCTTCTTTGCCGAATGGTTGTCGAGAATTTGTATAGGTAGCTCTAGTATAATGTAGAGTGCGCTGTAGAAAGTTGGCGTATTATATAATTTTTCATTAATTAATGGCGAAAAATGTCGTACGGAAGGAGGAAAGTTACTAAGTTTGATCAATACCCTGCACTCCCACGGCAACCTACTCGTTTATCTGGAATTCCTCGAGAATTTATGATGTGCAGGCCGCTGGGATCAAGCGATGAAATATGTCTATTCGCTTGAGGGTGGATGATCTCGATGTCGCCATAAATTTAGGTAGTGGAGGAGAATTTTGTATTGAAACGACAACATAGTGTAGGAAAATCTGTAATGGCTTTCTGCCTGGCAATTCTGCTTGTCTTGCAGACAGTGGCGTTCTCTTTCACTGCTTATGCAGATAGCGCGCCAAGCGATTCCGGGGCGGCGGCCGTCACCGAAGCCGATTCGTCGAGCGCGGAGGAACCGCCGTCAGTAACGGAAGCAGTGTATGATGAGCCGGCTTCCGCCCCGATGGCCTTAGCGGCTGGGCCAACGGATAAGACGAGTTTATTTATGGGTAAAAATGACCCTTTTCCGCTGACGGTTTCCCAAGGGACTCCTTCGAGTGAGATAAAGTCTACTACAGCCCCTGGCTACGACCCGAACGTTGACAAGATCAACGGCAGGCAGACTTTTACAATCACGTCGGAAAGTCTCCGTGTGCCGATGCGGAGCGATAGTGACACGGATGAAAAGAACTCGGACACTTACATCCAGAAGGGCGACTTCATTGAGTTAAAGAAAGCGGATTATTTTCAGGGCGTAACCTTGACGAAAGCTACAAAAGATCTGGACGTCACCCTGTTCGGGCAAAACTACAAGCTGGGCACCGCTTATTTCACCGAGACCAGCATTAAGGTCGTTTTTGACGGCGATGACAGCTTATTCCTCCAGGGGACGAACGTTAACTTCCGCTTTGACACAACCGCAAACGCCGATGTGGCGGGAATGGACTACGGCACGACCAAGCCCCTCGCCTTATTCGGGAGCGGCTACATGCTGGAAAACCCGGAAGTTACAGCAAAGTATAGCATCAGCTTACGCTCCAACAGTAACACGGACAGTTTTGTGAGCTATACGCAGCAGCGAGGCAGGGTTGAGATATCCAGCACCGATTTTCAAGCCGGCAAAGTTAAATGGCAAGCGATCGTCACCGCGACTGACATGGACGACGTGAACATCAAGCTGCCGCTGGACGGAACGATTTTTTCCAATGATTTGACTAATGTAGGCAATTACGTGACAGGTTCCTTCGAGGTAAAGGATACCGCCAACAATGTAGTGATAGGAGAAGCGCCGACCTATAATGGGAGCGAGTTGACCTACACCTTCCCTGACAATATCGGCGATACGGCAACCATCAACTTCGAAACCTGGATCCCGAAGGAAAAATATTACAAGCAATATCGATATAATGATAGTAGCTGGGACTTCAGCTCAACACAACAAGTAAGCAATGGTGTGACAACTGGTACGGCAACAAGTGCAGTAAAACTGTTGAAAGCGGACAATACGGAGCTGGCAACAAGTAATCTGTGGACTGTTGCGCTCAAGCCCGTCTGGATTCAGAAGGACGGCGTGCAGAACTACAAGGATAACACCATCACATGGACCATTACGGTCAACCATAATGGCAAATACAACAGGAAGCCTCTGCAAGACTTGGCAATAACGGATATCATCCCTCCCGGGCTTTCCTTCAAGTCGGCAACGTTTCAGAAGTCTGAAGCAAATGTATGGTCGGATATCAATACGATTACGACAAAGCCCGCAGACGATGTCTATTCCTTCGGACAAGTGGAAGGCCCGGTGAGGCTGGTCATTGTCACCGACATTACCGGCACTCAAACTAGCTTTACTAACAAGGCTACCGCCAAGTGGAATCTGGATCAGACAGACGGGAACGGGCAAAACAACGATATCGGGGTAACAGACCAGGCAACGGTCAACAAAGCGACCAATAGCCTGAGCAAGACGGCCAACGGTGGTGATTTGACATCAGGTACTTTAGGATGGAAGGTGACCGTTAAGCCGCTGGACTCGATGCCGGACGGGAACATTTATGACCTGCTCGTGTACGGAGATGGAAGCGACATAGACTGGAATAACGTTCAGGTCAGTCCGACCATCGATTCGGAACTCTTGACAGCAATACGAACCAAAAGTACGGCAAATCCAAGGTACTGGCAGCGGTATAAGCCAGATTCCTTTAGCTCTGCCGATGGGTTAACCGAAAAAGTCTATACCATTACCCAAGATGGCAAGGCAATCGCCGATATTCTGGCCGTCACCGGCCTTACAACCGGAGAAAAGGTACATACGTATACCTTTAATACTTTCTTGACGAACTGGAAGCACTTTGCACACAATTTAGGGAGTAATTTCTATAATCAGGTATCTCTGTTCGATTCTGGAATTTATGTAATGGGTGCAGGCTCGAACGCTAACGCCTTCAACAGCGGAATGCTATCCAAGGGGATGCTCTTTGCGTCAAAACCGGTGAATCCGACAACCGGCGTGGAAGATAATGTTGCGCCAAATCAGGTCAACAGTTTTATCTACTCCGGAAATGAGAAGGATTATTGGACAAGAGCGGCCTATGACCGGTCGACCAACACGGTAACCTTCCGTCTGTCGGTCAATGCCAACGGAATCAATACCGAGGAAATGGCCCTCCATGGAGGCACGCATGTCGCACAAAATATTCAGGTGGTCGACATCCTCCCCGACGGCTGGGAGTTTAAGCCATATTCCGAAGGAAAAGCATTTGAGATTTATAAAGGGGCAAGAGCCGATTATGGGTTAAGGGTCGACGCTACTGCTGCTGTACCTATTGCTGCTCCCGAAAATCTGGTAAGCTTTTCTGCCGCAGGCAACGTAGGGACGTTTAGCTTTACGAAGTTGGATCAGCCCTACGTGATTTTGGTGAAGGCTGGGCCAACGGCGGCAACCCTCAAGCAATATGCCGATGCCGGCCAGACAGAACAGACGGTATATAACAAGGCAGAGCTGCGCATCAAATGGGGAGACGAGAATACGGTAGTCGACGTCGAGCGGGATAACAAGACGCCCATTCAGCGTAAAGTTATCGTTCCTCCGTCAAAGTCCATAAACAAAACTGTGAAAAAAGCAGCGCCTGGCGTGCTGGAGTGGACCGTGGAATATGCCACGCCATTTACCGTGAAGGATACCGCCTACTTGCAGGATACGTTAGGCAAAGGACTTAAACTGCGCAATGATGAATTTGACCGACTCTCACTCCGGGCTCCCGATATGGCGGTCTATCCTGCCAAGCTAACGGCTGGCGGAGCTTTGGCGAAGGATGGTGAGGCTCTTGATCTGTACGCTCTAGACAGCGAGGTCAAGGTGGAGGCGAACAAGGAGACAGACGGGACAACGACTCTGACCTTCAAGATGGCGAACCCGAACAAGCTGTATTTGTTCGTCTACCAGACTGAAATCGACGGCACTGTACTGGGTGTCGGCGACAAAGCCGGCAACAATGTGCAGATGATGGGCGACGATGCCGCCAAGGATGTCGGAAGCCATGCGGAATACACGGTAGAAAGTGCAGACATTAGCGGCGGTGCCGGATGGCAGCCTATTCTGAAGCTAAAAAAGGTTGATCCGGACGGCAAGCCGCTGCAGGGCGTAGAGTTTACGCTGTATAACAAGGACGGTACGGTAGCTCTTGATAAGAAGGGCGCTCCGATCAAGGGAGTTACCGACAGCAAAGGCGAGCTAATTTTTAACGTCGAGGTAGGACTTTACGATCTGAAGGAAACCTGGATCGACGAGACGACCTATCTGCCTACCGAGCGAGTTTATAACGTGCGTGTGTCTAGTACGCCATTTAACCCTATCTGGGTGGACGGAAATCTGGTAGATAGCACTAATCCGCTTGTCGTGCCCACACCGGCCCAAGGTAAGCTGACCATCAGCAATAAGGTGGAAGGCAATGGCAGCGATGCTTCTAAAGCTTTTGAATACACCGTGACCTTCACCGGCAAGGGTGAGGACGGAGAGTATACGTATAAGATGCCGGATAATATGTTTGGCACGCTCAAGAGCGGAGACAAGATTATCCTCAAGCACGGGGAATCTGTGACGCTGCCGGCATTGCCTGCGGATCTGGCCTATACCATAACCGAGGCCGATTATACGACCGTTGACGGTTACACAACTGAGCCGGAGACAAGAGAGCTGTCTGGCACAATCGTCAATAAAGGCGACCACAAAGCAGATTTTGTCAACAAGAGATACGTTAACGATCTGACCGTCAGCAATACCGTAACGGGGGACGGCGCAGAACTGGACAAGCCGTTCAAGTACACGGTGACCTTTGACGGTACAGGAAAGGGTCAATCTTACAATTACGAGCATTCAGACGGCACAACCGGCACGATCAAATCCGGCGATACCTTCGAGCTCAAGCATGGTGAGACCTTTAAAATTAAGGATCTTCCCGACAATTTGAAGTATGATATCACCCAGAACGATTATAAGAACGATGGCTACGCGACTACCCCTACACTGTCTGATGAGGGTGTCATGGCGGGCGCCGATCGCAAGGCAGATTTCGTTAATGAACGGACCGTCAGCAAGCTGACCGTCGGCAATACGGTCATGGGCAATGGCGGCGACAAGACGAAGGCGTTCGAGTATACCGTCCTCTTTGAGGATACAGGCAAGGGTGGAAGCTACGCTTACGAGAAATCGGACGGCAGCACGGGCACGATCAAGTCTGGCGAATCCTTCATACTTACGGATGGAGAGACGCTGGAAATTGTAGGACTGCCTAAGGATCTGAAATACACGGTGACTCAGAAGGACTACACAACGGACGAATACGTGACCACCCCTAAGGAACGGTACTATACTGGAGTCATGGAAGGCACAGACGAAAACGCCCATTTCACGAACGTGCGAGTTATAAAGGGCGGCCTGCTAATCAGCAACACGGTTAAAGGTAAAGACGACGATAAGAAAAAGCTGTTCAAGTACACGGTCACCTTCACAGGCAAGGGAGATAACAAATCCTACTCCTATGAGAAGTCGGATGGCAGCAAGGGAACGATCACGAGCGGAGACACCTTCGAGCTTACAGATGGCCAGACGCTCGTTATTGAAGGACTTCCGACGTATCTCAAGTATGAGGTGACCCAGAATGATTATACGAAAGACGGCTATGTGACGGATCCTGAAAGTCTCGTTCGCACAGGTACCATTCCGGAGAAAAAGGTGGCTGAAGCGCACTTTGTCAATACCCGCCCGTATCTGGAAGGCGTGCTGCGTGACAACAACACAGGAGAAGTCATTCCGAACGCGGAAATCATCGTGACGAACAAGAAGACCAATGAACAGCAGAAGATTCAGACGAATGAGAAGGGTGAATATTCCGTCCCTGCCGAGGCGGATACCGACTATACGATCACGTATACGAAGGTGTACACGGTAGGCGGAAAAGATGTGCCTATCGAATTCACGCAAAAAGCAAATGTGGACGGCAGCGTGACGGACGAGACCGTTCCGGCGGACATTACGGCGGTAGGGATCGTTCTGTTCAAGCAGCTGGATGGAACAACAGCACTATTCAACAATTCGTTTACCAGCCAGATGCATATTTATTTGAAAGACAAGGACGGTAATTATATTCAGGAGAACGGTCGTCCTAAGGCGTTCCCAATGGCTTCCAATGGCACTTTCTCCGTGGAAGGGCTAAGCGAGCAGAAGTACACCATGGAAGTTCGCTATAAAGCCGAGACGGGCGAGGAACTGCTCCTCAAAGTGACGCAGCTGGACGTGAAAGCTAACGGAGAGCTGAATATCTCCGAGGAATTGGTCGACCCTTACGGTACGGTTTATGATGAAACGACAGGAGATGCCATCACTGGCAAGAAAATTGAAGGAGCAACGGTGACATTGTATTATGCGGATACGCAGCGGAACAGAGATAAAGGCCGTACTCCGGATACGAAGGTAACGCTTCCTCCGGTTCCGAATTTTGCGCCGCACGACAACAAGAGCCCAGAGCAAGATAGCGACGCAAATGGCTTCTATGCGTACATGGTGTTTCCTGAAGCGGATTATTATCTGATCGTAACGAAGGACGGATACGAGACGCACAGAAGTGATACGATTTCTGTCGATTTTGACATTGTGAAATACGATGTGCCGATGAAGCCGATCAACACCGGCGGCGGACCAGGCCCTGTCAACCCAGCTCCAGAGCCGGAGAATCCAGGCCCTGTTAATCCAACTCCAGAACCGGAGAATCCAGGCCCTGTTAACCCTACTCCAGAGCCGGAGAACCCAGGCCCTGTCAACCCAGCTCCAGAGCCGGAGAATCCAGGCCCTGTTAACCCTACTCCAGAGCCGGAGAACCCAGCTCCTGTCAGCCCAGCTCCAGAGCCGGAGAATCCAGGTCCTGTCAACCCAGCTCCAGAGCCGGAGAACCCAGGCCCTGTTCCTGATCAACCTGGTTCCGAGCCTGGCAACGTCAACAATGAGAATAACAACATCGACAACGTGCCTGATGTCAGCGACTTAGCCGATAAGGGTGCGGGAAATGGAAATAACGAACTGGACGATGCTCCGGAAACCGGAGACAACAGCGTATCGCCAATCTTCTATATGGCTTTGGCGCTGATGTCCTTGATGACGATCGGGTTCTGTCTACTCGGTAACAAGAAGAAAAAGCACATCCAATGATCGGAAAGGCGGTAAGAAGAAAATGAGCAAAATCAAAAAAATTCTTATCGCCGTTTCCTTCCTTGTGTTGGTATTTTCTCTCGTCAATATTGCGAGAATTTCCTTACGGGATTATGCTGAGAAACAGAAAATCGAAGAGCTGGCAACAGCTTGGGAGGAAGGATCGAACAAAGGCGGAGGGGCTGCATCCCCCTCCGTTTTGTTCAATAAGGCGAATGAGCCGGTCATGCTTCCCGAATTTCGAGAGCTTTACGAGAGGAACTCGGACATCGTTGGCTGGCTGAAGATGGACGGCACCCGAATTGAGTACCCGGTCATGCAGAATCCACAGGATGCGGAGTACTATCTCAATCATGATTTCGATAAAAAGGAAAACAAAGGCGGCCTCCCTTTTTTGGACGCGCATAGCCGGACCAACGGTTCGGACATTGTGCTGATTCATGGGCATCACATGAAAAGCGGCTGGATGTTTAAAGATTTAATGAAGTACAAGAACGAAAGCTTTTATAGAGAGCATGCAACGTTCCAGTTCAGTACGCTTTACGAAAAGGAAGAGTATGAGATTGTAGCCGTTATTCTGTCAAAAGTTTATCGCAAATCGGACGATGTTTTTAAATACTACCAGATTGAGAATGTAAGTACGCCGGCCGAGTTCGATTCGTATGTTCAGAACATCAAAAAACTCGCTCTTTATGACACAGGCGTAACAGCCCGGTATGGCGATAAACTTATTGTACTGTCCACCTGCGAGTACTCGACCGAAAACGGCCGGTTAGCGGTGGTCGCCCGAAAGCGTTCATGACGATGTTGAAATACAGAGTGAAGCTGTTCTATATCGCGTTCTCCTTTGGAGGACGCAATTTTTTTAGGCTTTATTTGATCCAGTTTGGGGCATCCGTTTAGGTACTCTTATTTTTCGGCGATGGATCCGTTAAGCTGAACCTCATCTACCGCAGGTTCTTTTTCAAACGGCGGTGATCGGCTCGCACTTCCTTGCGAAGGTGAGGAGCTCGTTGCTTGCGTGTTCTGGTGGACGTCGGTAGTTGGATCTGGCAGAGCTGCTGGCGTTTAGCTCACGGAGTCACGCAAGGTCCAAAAAGGCCATCCCGTATAGGATGGCCTTAAATCTTGCCTTAGAAGGTCGCAGAAAGGGCGGATACTTGTCAGAAGGCGCCGAATCGGCCGCCTGCGGCCACGCCCTTGGGGGATATACGTTCAATCTCCGCCAGATCGTCAGCTGACAGTGTCACTTGCAGCGCTCCAAGGTTCTCTTGCACGCGGTCCAATCGTTTCGTTCCCGGAATCGGCACGATTTGCTCGCCCTGTGCCAGGAGCCAGGCTAGACTCAATTGGGCGGGGGTGCAGCCTTTTTGAGAGGCCATTTTCTCGATCAGGGAGACGACTTCAACGTTCTTGGCGAAGTTCTCGCCTTGGAATCGCGGGTAATAGCGCCGATAGTCGTCTTCCGGCAAATCATCAAATTTCTTGATTTGGCCGGTCAGAAAGCCGCGGCCAAGCGGGCTGTAAGGGACTAGACCGATACGCAGCTCCCTAAGAACCGGGAGAACTTCGTCCTCTACTTCCCTACTCCATAGGGAAAATTCGGTTTCGACTGCGGTTAAGGGATGTACCGCATGAGCCCGTCGAATAATATCGACTGGCGCCTCCGACAATCCGATGTATCGAATCTTCCCTTGCTTTACGAGGTCAGACATCGTGCCGACTGTTTCCTCAATAGGGGTATTGGGGTCGGGGCGATGCTGGTAATAGAGATCAATGTAATCCAGTCCCAGGCTATAAAGGCTGGCATCAACGGATTTTTTGATGTAAGCGGGATCCCCTTTCGGACCTTGACCGTGTGTAATTCCGAATTTGGTGGCGATAACGGCCTCCTCGCGTCGACCTTTAAGTGCACGTCCGACAAGCTTCTCATTTCCCCCGAACCGCCCGAGCATGTATTCCGTCCCATAAAGATCGGCTGTATCAAACATCGTCACGCCCATATCCAATGCTCCCTGAATCGTACGCACGGATTCGTCGTTGTCAGGCATCATCATGGTTCCGAGGCTGATGGCCGACACTTCAAGCCCTTCTTTTCCTAGTTTTCTTTGCTGCAGCATAGGTACCCTCATTTCTGGCATTAGGATTATTCGAATATGAGCCCATTCTAATCGATCCTTACCAAGGCAACCACACAACGTTTTTACTAGTAAAAATATTAACGGTCAGAACCCGGATCCTCAGTAGCCGGTGTGTAAATGCAGATGTGGATATCCGGGCGGTCAGACAAATTCACCAAGGAATGGATATCATAAGCAACAGGTTGATGGGTAACGGGGGACTGCAAAACAATCCGGTTGACCTTTTTGAGTTGAACATCGTATTGTCCCCACATTCGATCGAATTCAGGGCTGTTCTGAGTAAGCTGCTCTACTGCCGTCTCAAACCAAGGGTCATCCCGGTGTTTATCGTAATAAGTTCGGAACACGCCCACCGAATAACTCGAGAATTCTTCTATATTCACGATGCGATTGCGCATTTCCGTATCTTCGAACAACAAACGCATGAAATAACGTTCTTGGACAGGAATGGAAGCAAAGTCGGTGAACGTCTCCTGAGCTGCCTTGTTCCAAGCGAGCACTTCGCTTCTCTCATTGGTGATGTGAGAAGGGTACGTCAATTGATCTATAATCTTCTGCATATGCGGATCTACGACGGCTGGGCCCGCAAAAGGCGTCTCGAATGCATGCGGGTTCCAGAGCTGGTATAAATGACTCTTCTCGGCTGGAGATAATCGGAGTGCTTGGGCGATGCTGTCGATCACATCTTTGGACGGGGTTAAATCCCGACCTTGCTCCAGCCACGTATAGTAGGTGACGCTCACGCCCGCTAGTAAGGAGACTTCCTCGCGCCGCAGTCCGGGCGTCTTCCGTTGCCCGTTGGCGAATTCCAGGCCCGCATCCTTCGGCGAAAGTCGTTCTCTGCGTGATTTGAGAAACGCTCCCATTGCCTTTGCTTTGCTGTTAGTAACAGTCATAGATCAATCACCACCTGAATGTTTGGTATTGAGCTTCATTTGATAACAAATAATCGCTTTAGAATTACGATATTATTTTACTATATATAGACTCCCGATGTGGTTGATGAAGGTGCGGCAAAAATAATGGGGAATAATGGATGAACTGTCGCCAAGGCGAAGTTTGTGAATAAAAAAGGAAAGAACCCCCCGAGTCTGGAGAGTTCTGTGTATTGAGTACGATTGACTTATCCACTATAAGGAATGGCATCAAAAAACGGGGTCACGGCGTAGGTGGTTTACCAGACGCGGAAGACCCCGTTTTGGTACTCTCCGCAAGCCTGGTAATCGACTCAATGTCTTGATCGGTTAAATGATCAAGGAAATATTTGCGTATTGCCTTGGAAACTATGGGACGGGCATCATCCAATGCCGCTTCTCCAATAGAAGTGATGATGACTTGAACACCGCGATCCGTGTCTAACGGCTTCCTCATCACAAGTCCGCGTTTTTCCATCCGCGTCAAATGGTGTGACAGTCGACTCTTGCCCCAGTCCATCGAGTCGGCTAATTCCTGTTGGCGAAGGTTGCCGTTCCCCAAAAGGACTAACCGATCCAACACCCCATAATCACCCTCTGACAGTCCTGTCTGCTCGGACATCTCTTTTATTACGCGACCGAAGATGCTCTGAAAGGAGCCCTTCCACATATGCCATATTCGCATTTCCTCTTGGTTTAGCTCGTTCTTGTTCATAGGAACATCATAGCATGGTTGACGTGTCAACTACAATATGCTACAGTTGACGAAGGTTGACATGTCAACTGGAACTGCCGGTTTATTTCAGGAACCAGCTTGACCGCTTTCTCCCCGTAACGGTTTGGCTAATCTTTTTTCAAGAAAGGAACATTTATTATGAAAATTAAAGTTAGTGTGCCTACTCCAGTCGTTTCGGTGAAGCCGGTAGTCCTATCAGCGCCGGACCGTGGCGAGAATCTGCAAGTGCGAGTGTCTGCGCCCGCGACTGGGAGTGAATTGCCTATTATCGTTTTCTCGCACGGCTTTGGCTGGTCGTTGGATGGCTACGGCCCGTTGGCCGACTACTGGGCTGCTCACGGCTTCGTGGTCATTCAACCTACCCATCTCGATTCGAGGACGCTGAACCTTCCTCCTGAAGATCCCCGTACGCCACGGATCTGGCGTTTCCGAGTCGAGGACATGAAGCGCATCCTCGACCAGCTTGATCAACTTGAAGCTTCCGTTCCCGGTCTCAGTGGACGCCTCGATCGAAGCCGTATTGCGGCAGCCGGACACTCCTGGGGGGGCCAGACGGTGAGCATGCTGCTCGGCGCGCGAGTTCTCGATACCCACGGCGAGCCGGGAGAGGATATGTCCGACTCACGAATCAAGGCGGGCGTGCTGCTTGCCACGACTGGCAAGGGTGGTGCTGACTTGAGCCCGTTCGCGGCAGAGCACTTCCCCTTCATGAACCCAAGCTTCGCCGAGATGAGCACGCCGACCCTCGTGGTAGCGGGAGATCATGACCAGTCCCAACTGTCCACTCGGGGACCGGACTGGTTCACCGACCCGTACTTCCTGAGCCCGGGCAGCAAGAGCCTGCTCACCCTCTTCGGAGCCGAGCACTCGCTTGGCGGGATCCCCGGTTACAGCGCTGCGGAGACGACGGACGAGAGCCCCGAACGAGTCGCCTTGATCCAGCAGATCACATTGGCCTATCTTCGAAATGAGCTCGACCTCGACGATTCCAGCTGGCCAGCCGCTCGCGCGGCTCTAGAAGAGAGTGGTATCCCGCTGGGGCGCATCGAGTCCAAATAAGGGAATGACGATCGCACGAGCTTGTAGTAGCGTTTCATGTCGCTGTCATAAGCTTGGACCAATAGCTTGTGTTCAAAAATTAGAGCGCAAAAAAATTCTGGCAGAGCGCCCCGATTTCACTTGAACCTTACGTAACGTAACGTTTTACAATAGAGCTACCGGTACATTGCTAGCGCCAAAGAGTGGAGATGGTTCAGAAGCGACATTGGAAGGTCGGGCGCCTTGCCAAGCTGACGAGGCTTACCGTACGAACCTTGCGGTTTTATGATCAAATCGGGGGTTCACTCCGTCGGGACAAACGGAATCCGGCCACAGGCCAAGGTGCATTCTTTGACGAACATAATACGCCGGAAATACGAGAGCGCGGTACAAACATCATGTTGGACACACTGGGCAAGTAGTAGAAGGGGAGGTTAAGAACATGATAATGGGTGAAAATGAACTTATTGCTTCGCGCGAGTACGATGTCCCACAGGAGCTTGTGTTTCGGGCATGGACAACCCCAGATTTATTAGCAAAGTGGTGGGGACCGAAAGGCTTCAAGAATACGTTTCACGAGTGCGATATGAGGACGGGAGGTACGTGGAAGTTCACCATGCACGGACCAGAAGGCGTGGATTATCCTAATCATAATGTCTTTGTTGAGCTCGTGCCGACGGAGCGGGTCGTGATTGATCATCTGAACGTTCACGAATTTCGGGTAACGGCTACCTTCGAGGACATCGATGGCAGGACCAGGGTCACCTTCCGGCAACGTTTCAAGAAAAAAGAGGAGTTTGAAAAGGCTAAGCCCATCTGCATAGAAGCTAATGAACAGCAGCTTGACCGGCTTGGCAAGGTGCTGGCGGAATTGGCCGATAGCTTTGTAAGATGATATCTGCATTTATCCAAAAAGACTGCTACTTATGTAATGACTCTAAAATTGTCGCCGTTCACGATCCCTGCCGGGAATCGGACGGCGATTTTTGTTATGCTGGATCTAGAGAAGTTGAATTGGGAGGCGGAGAGGGCTTATGAAAAAGATACTGATCGTAGATGATGAAGCCGATCTGCGCAAACTGCTCACGGATTACTTTGAAATAAACGGCTATTTTGTGATGACTGCGAAGAACAGTAATGAAGCGCTTCGGCAAATTGAAGATCAACCGGATCTTGTGCTGCTGGATATCAATATGCCGGAGCTTGACGGTCTGGAATTATGCAGGAAAATCCGGCATTTTGTGTCCTGTCCGATCCTGTTTCTAACCGCCCGCGGCGAGGATGCGGATAAAATATCGGGATTTCAGGCCGGAGGGGACGACTATATAGCCAAACCTTTCAGTCTTCATGAGCTGGGTGCGAGGGTAGAGGCACATTTGCGCAGGGAGATGCGAAGCCAAACGAAAACGTCCGTAAGGTTTAGCGAAGATTTGGTCATAGATTATTCGGCTCGCGCGCTTTACATCCACGATGTACAAATTCCCTTGGCCAAAAAAGAGTTCGACATTATAGAGCTATTGTCCATGCATCCCGGAATGGTGTTTGACAAAGAGCGCATTTTTGAAAAAGTGTGGGGACTGGACGGCGAAGGCGACAGCGCCGTAATAGCGGAGCATATCAGGCGAATTCGTATCAAATTAAAAGAGCATGGCTGCGGCGACAGGATTGAAACTGTATGGGGAGTGGGTTACAAATGGCGAAAATGATAAACTGGCTGAGCCTGAAGCGGTTAACCTTGCTGCAATCGTTCATCCTATTATGCTGCCTTACGCTCATCGCCGTTCTAGTCGTCATCACATTGGAGTTTAGATGGGCGGAAAGTATACGGTTGCGGTTTGCCGGCTATTCTTCCGTGAACGATTGGTTGCTGCCTTCCCTCGTTGCGGTTGTCCTGTTAACGGTTGCCGTTGGCATCGTCCTGATGGGCAGCTTGTTTTATCGGTGGAAACTGAAAAAACCGCTTGAAATCTTGATGCTGGCATCAGAGAAAATTTCGGCGAACGATTTGGGGTTTCATATTTCTTACGACAGCCGGGATGAGATGGGGGAATTATGCCGTGTATTTGAGAACATGCGCGGTCAGTTGGAGAAGAACCACCAAACGCTCTGGCGATCGGTCGAGGAACGGAAACAACTTAACGCTATTTTTGCTCACGATCTGAGAACGCCCCTATCCGTTCTGAAAGGATACTCCGAGTTTCTGATCGCTTACTTGCCGGAGCGCAAAATATCCGAGGAGAAACTCTTGGACACGATACAAACGATGCAGGCGCATATCGTCCGTCTTGAAAGCTACACGGAGGCGATGAATTCTATTCAGAAGCTGGAGGATATGCCGGTACAGAGCCGTATGATTGAAACGGATGAACTCATCTCCTTGCTGAATGACAGCGCGGGCCAAGTTACCGGACGGAATGGTAAGACTTTCGGTTCATCCATTGCCGCGGAAGCGAACGAAATAACTGTCGATGTCCATTTGGTGATGCAGGTTTTTGAGAATTTGATCGTAAATGCAGCGCGTTATGCCTCTAGTCACGTAAGCGTTCATTATAACGCCGGCAAGGACCTCTTTTCTATAACCGTCGCGGATGACGGCGCAGGTTTTTCCGAAGTGGCGCTCCGCAAGGCTGTACTTCCTTTTTATCGCGGAGAGGTATGGGATGCGAATGAACATCACGGACTAGGGCTTTACATTTGCAAAGTTCTTTGCGAAAAGCATGAGGGTAGTCTGCAGGTAGCCAACGGCCTCCATGGCGGTGGGAACGTAACGGCAAGTTTTTTGTACGGAGTTGATAAATAGTTGAAAAAGATCGATTAGCATTTTCCTTAACATGAATTAAGGAGTGCTAGTATGAGAACCGTAGAGAAAAAAATGTGGCTAGTCTTAAGTTGTTTCCTGCTAATGATGGGCATCCTGGCCAGACCCGCTTCCGCCGTTGAAGTCCGAAGCAAAGCCGAAGTCCAGCAGGAAATCGATCAGTACGTCAAAAAAACGATGAGCGCCAATCATATTCAGGGTGCGGCCCTTGCCATCGTTCATAACGAAGAGGTGTTCTATACGCAAGGATACGGCGCTATGCCAGAGGGCCGTGATATAAACGACCGCACCCCCTTTCCTATTGCTTCGTTAAGCAAATCTTTTACAGCACTGGCTGTCCTTCAACTGGTGGACAATGGACTAATCGAGCTTGATGCGCCGTACGCATCTTATTTCCCCGACCTTGCACCTAAGGACGAGCGCATTCGGGATATTACCGTTCGGGATTTGCTCAACCAGACAAGCGGTCTGAATGACAAGGTGAATCCCGACATGACCCGTTCGTCCCCATATCAATCGCTCCGACAGGTTAACGAGTCGTTGAACACGGTTCAGCTAGCCAATGATCCTGGAGCAGCCTATAGCTACCACAACCCGAACTATCAATATTTGGCTTTGTTGGTCGAAACAACGAGCGGACAGAACTTCTCCGATTACTTGAAGGATCATATCTTTGAGCCTCTGGGGATGAGAGATACCCTTAATGTAAACAACACACGGCAGATCAATGAGAACTCCGCCATTCCGCGGGGACATTATATATTGCTCGGCCATCCTGTAAGCCAGTCTGAACCTTCTTGGTTCGTTGACGGGCCCGCCGGTATGATTTCGACAGCCGAAGATATGGCCAAGTGGATGCTCGCCCAATATAATGGCAGGCTTCTTACGCCAGAGCTGATGGAGCAGTACCATACGGCCGGACAGAACGGCCCGTATGGAATGGGGTGGCTTGCGGAAGAAGATGAGCAAGGGGGCCGGACGATTTCCCATAGCGGAATTTTATGGACGTATAAGGCGGAAGAGACGATCTATTTGGATCAGCGGCTGGGCATTGCGATGATGTTTGACTCCGGTTTAAACGCCTTTGTCGATTATTCGGCGTTTGTCGACGGAATCGCAAAGATTATGAAGGGAGAAAAGACCGAATCGACGATTGTCAACAGCAAAAACATGGAGGCGGTTATGATTCTGCTGGTGCTTGCGACGATTGCTTGGGGGATATATAGGCTCTATCGGATCCATCGAAGCAAAAAGGCCATGACAACCGGGAAATGGATTGTTTCATTAGCCGGAGGACTGCTGCCTATCTTGATTCTTCTGTTTCTGTCGCCGTTAGCTACATTTATTGGCGCCGGGCGAGTATTGCCTTGGTATGGACTATGGACTGCCATGTCATCGCTGATCATATGGCTGGTTGTATTATCGCTTGTGAATGTAACGGTTATGGTATGCCGTTTCAGGTTATATTACCGGGCGAGGAAGATGAAGGGAATAACAATCTCACCTTATCCAGAAAACCCTTCAAGATAACCCTGCGCAACCATAGGTGAGGGCTAGAAGTTCACATTTTTACCCGTGCAAAGGTCATTTCCCCAAATTCAGGTGAAAAGTAGCTAGACTCAGGACAAACGATCTCTATAATGGACATTATAGATCTCATCGAACCAGGTGGGAGGCAACCCTGGGGACTGGGACAACATGAAGCGAGGGGAATAGGTGAGACGCATTGAAAGCAAACCGGATGGAAGCATTCAGCGATGGCGTGCTGGCCATTATTATTACGATCATGGTGCTGGAATTCAAAGTGCCGGAAGGCCATGACTGGCACGCGCTAATCGAGCTTGGCCCGAAAGTTGTCAGCTATATCTTCAGTTTCGTGTATATCGGCATCTACTGGAACAATCATCATCATCTGTTGCATATGGTTCGAACAATGAACGGGCGGTTGATGTGGCTTAACTTGCTGCTTCTCTTCTGGCTATCCCTTGTGCCGTTCACGACGGCTTGGATGGGGGAAAGCCATTTTGCACCTACTCCGACAGCGCTGTACGGTATTATTCTACTACTAGCGGCGTTATCATACTGGCTGCTTCAGCATATGATTATGAACCAGCACTCCGGTGATTCCTCATTCGTCGCAGCGATGGGTAAAGATTGGAAGGGGAAACTATCTCCTTTACTCTACTTGACTGCTGCCTTGACCGCATACGTGAGTGTTTGGATATCCGGTTTCTTTTTCGTGCTCGTTGCCGTGATCTGGTTCATGCCGGATAAGCGAATCGAGCATGTCCTGAGAAGCCGCTAAAAAAAGTTCTTCGATTCTCGCATAAAAGCGGGCTTCGAAGAACTTTTTTGGTTGATAGAGCGGATTTTTTTGAAAACTCGATAATATCTCTAAGGTTTTATGAATCACGGCTTATTTCACATGGCTATGCATTAATAGCACTGAAATATAGAAAGTTTCTTTTTCAACAATAAGTTCTGTATGCGCCACACTGTAATGGGTACCTTCCATCGTTATTCCGTTTACTAATTTTGTGATACGAAGAAATTCTCCAACTTCGGATACGTAAATATCCGTCGTTGAGTTGTCAGGGAATATACATAGCACTCTAATGGGACTCATTCCTTTCTTAAAGCTCCATGTAGCCTTATTTCGGGCCATTGAGTTATATTTTTTTGGAAAAAGGGCAATCTTATTATAACAATTTAAAATCCCTATAGGGTATTTTTTTAAAAATTAAACACTATAGTATCTTGGAGTAATGATATGGCTGGTCTATGGTTTGCTTAGGGTGATCGCTGTGAGTGATTTGATGAAGATGGTAGGGGAAGGCATTCGGCACTTCCGAAAACTACGTGGACTAAGCCAGGAGGAGCTTGCAAGTAAGGCTGAGGTACACGAAACTTATATTGGTAAGCTGGAGCGTTCCGAAAAAGTTTGTTCCATTGTGGTACTGAATAAAATTGCGAATGCGCTCGATCTTTCGATGGTGGAGTTTTTTAATTATATCCAGCCTGTTAGCGAAGAGGCGAGCAAGTCTACACTTGCAGAAATTGTGAACAAGCTCCGAAGCAGAAGCGAAAATGAGCAAAAAAAGATATTGAAAGTCATCGACGCAATGTTGGACGATCAGTTGAATTAAGCGGGAAATCATTAGACCGCCGAAATTTGGCTTAGTTGAAAATAGACTGTTATGAGTAAGGAAGGAGCTGCCGAGGCATGCTCCTTCCTTATTATTTCCAATCAACACATTAAGTTAGATTTCTTGGTCGAGATGCTTCTTTTACCGGTCCTCAAATACCTGTTGCTTAACTCATCTGTTCGTATCAGTACCCAAAGACAATGTTCAATAACTGAAAATGGCTAAAAAGACCGAGCCTCCAGGCTCGGTCTTTTTAATGCTTTCCTACAAGCTCCTAACCTGTACAGTTTTTGTACAGAATGGAATGATACAATTCGCGAGGGGGTTAGAACTCTAGGTGCAGATGCTCTTTTTGGCATATGGGTTTACTCCTGAGTGAATGGAGGTTATGCGGTTTGAACATGCGAAGTGGACACAAAGTCTTATGGATAGGGCTTGCTATATTGTTAAGCGCCGCCTTGGGAATCGGGGGATACTTGATCCAAGCCAAGGGGGATATTTCAACGAAACGTTTTATTACGATGAACATGACCAACCCGAATGGCACGCTGGCTACCTATTTACAGGAAGCTCAGTCGGTCAATCCTGAATTGGCAGCAGGGCGAGAGGCGCTCTCCGAATCTCTTGGGTTTTGGATGCAGGCAGCGCTGGAAAGCCGCGATCTTGCCGAGTTTGAGAAGAGTTATGACATATTAACCCGCTATTTTATAGCGGATCGCCATTATATTGCGTGGAAACTCAATCCCGAAGGAAAGGCCCAAGTCAGCACGAACGCGCTTGGCGACGATTTGCGGATTATCGGGGCTCTGCTGGAAGGTGCCCGGATATGGAAGGGCCATTCCGAATGGAAGGAGACAGCCGGGGAGCTTTCTGAAACCTTGCTAAACAGGTCCCAAAATAACGGGTATCTGGTGGATTTCTACGATTTCTCCAGGCAGGAAATGCCCGATACGCTGAGTCTGCCCTATGTGGATCTCCCGGCACTACAAGGGCTCCTGCAAGAAGGACTACTGGAAGAGGAAACGTACATTCGATATCATTCCCTGCTTCGGAACATGCCGGATGACGGTGTGTTCTATCCCAAGTCCTTTAATGTAGTGACCAGGGAGTATACCTATGAAGCTAAGGTGAATTTAATCGATCAGCTGCTGATTGCGATGTATGCCGGGGAAACGGGAAGGGACCAAGCGCCGCTGCACCAATTTCTGAAGAAGGAGTTCGGGCAGGCGGGGAAATTGGCGGGACAGTATACACGGGCCGACCGAAAGGCTGCGGTAAATTACGAGTCTCCGTCGGTGTATGGCCTTGCGATCAACTTTGCGCTTCAAAGGGGAGACAGGCCATTTGCAGCAAAACTGTACAAACGGATGCAAACCTTCAAGGGAAAGGACGCACGTTATCCCGGAGGATATGTATTCGGAAAAAATACGCATATTTTTGATAACTTGCTTCCTTTATTAGGCGAATATGCTTTTCAACGAGGTGGACATGGAAAATAAAAAATTGATCCAGCGCATGGTCTGGGGATACGTACTGCTGATTGGTTTAGCGCTCCTGCAGGAGCTGCTGCTCTATATTAATGTCTTTAGAGACTCGTCTTTTACGCTGCTTGAACTGGGATTCAGTGTCGGATGCCTTGCGGCTCTGCTGCTCGGTTTCTTGGTTCCTCCCGGGGTCTCTGTCGTTAGTATTTTTGTTTATATCGTTGCTTATTTTGTATGGCTTACGACGTATGCCGAGGTCGATGTGCTGTCCATCTCCTGGCTATGGCTGCTGCCGGCCAACGTGGCCGCGGCCACATTTATCAAATCCGGGCTGATTCGCAATAAACGGCTGATGGAGCGGCTTGAGGAGCTGCAGCGAAGGAACCCGGAAGTGGACTTGGCAACCTCGCTGGGCAATAAGGGAGCCTTTAAAGAAACGCTGATCAAGCAGTCCAACTTGGCCAATCGTTATTCGGATACGTATAACTTCTGCCTGGCCATGTTTAAAATCGAATTTCTGCCGATGGTGCGGGAATCCCTCGGTTCTCAAGGCTACGCTCAGCTGCTCGCTTCCTTATCAGAAGGGATACGGAATCATATTCGTTACGAGGATTACAAGTTTGGCCTTGATGAGGGGCGATTTGTCGTGCTGCTCCCCATGACGAACCAGGAGTATCTAAAGGCATTGACGGACCGGATCAAGCACGCGCTGATGGACATGCCGTTCCAGGACCGGAAAGGCGGGGAGCTGAAGCTGGTAATCCGTACGGGAGCGCTGGTGTTTGCTAAGGAGCAGTTCAGTAAATATGAAGATGCGGATGCTGTCATTGCCGCACTCGAACGCAATACGGAGACCGATTTGATCGGAGAGTATATATAAATCATGGCCAATATATTTAGTTAAGCGGCAGGAGGAGGAAGAAATGTCTTACAGCGAATGGTTTATTCCGCTTTGCAAAATCATCAGCCTGATGTTTACCCTTGCGGTACTGGGGCTGTTCATTGCAACGATGGCCCTTCGAGTTCGCGTACATCGAAAATACGACCGGAGGAAGATTCGTGGCTGACTTATTATTAATGTTTTGTATTGTTAGCATTTGGGCTGCCGTGTTGGAGTCGATCCTGATTATGGGGGGAGCGGTCCGGTTTATTTTCAGGCAGAGCCGTAGGGAGTGGACCATTCCTGATGTGGATGAGATGGAGCATTTCCCTAAGGTAACCGTCATGGTGCCTGCGCACAATGAAGAATTGGTGATCGCGGCAACGGCGGAAAATATTTTGCGGCTTAATTACCCGAAGGATAAGGTGCAGCTCATTGTCATTGCCGATAACTGCAGTGATGATACTGCCGGTAAATTGAAGGCTTTGAGAAGCAAGGAAGCGTATCGAGATCGGGATTTTATGATCTTTGAACGTACAGGAACGGGCGGCAAGTCCGGAGCGCTTAATGATGCGCTGGAGTATGCGAAGAACGAGTGGATTTGTATCTTTGACGCGGATGCGGCACCGGAGCGGAACGCCTTGTACTTCTTAATCGAAAAAGCAATGGAAGACCCTGAAACCTACGGAGCGGTATTTGGACGGAACAAGGCCAGAAACCGCGGGCAGAATTTCCTCTCCAAATGCATTAATCTCGAGCTTGTGACCGCGCAGCGAATCTATCATACCGGATTGTGGGAGCTGTTTAAGCTGGGGACGATTCCGGGAACGAATTTTATTGTGAAAACGGAGCTGATGCGCGAGATCGGCGGCTGGGATACGGAGGCCATTACAGAGGATACGGCCATCTCGTTCGAGATTATGACAAGGGGACAACTGATCGCCCTGGCACCTCAGGCGGAAGCTTATCAGCAGGAGCCGGAGCAGCTCAGCGTGTATTTGAAGCAGCGGGAACGATGGGCCAAGGGGAATTTTTCGGTCGTGATCGAGAACATCCATCATTTGTTTAATCGGTCAAGCTGGCGGATCAAGCTGCAAGTGCTGTACTACGCGGCGAGTTATTTCTGGTTTTTATTATCCATTATCGTGTCGGATATCATCATCGTTGTCAACTTGGCCTACTGGGTGATTGCGCTGTTCAATCCGGATGTGGTGTCACCGTTCCAGTTTGCCGATGATGTATACGTCTACCTGATGGTGGCTTGGGGATTGATGTATTACCTATTTGTGCTGCAGATTAATCTGGCGCTGGCAACCGATGTCGGGCAAAGCACAACCCAGAATTTCATTCTGTCCTGCCTATCGTATTTCACGTATGCTCAGCTATTTCTGCTCATTTCCCTGCGCGCGCTCTATTCGTTTGTTGTAGACAAAGTAACAGGGAGAAAAGCCAAGTGGTACAAAACGCAGCGATTTGGATAGGGGAAACGATCCCGGTTCGGAAGAGGATCGGCGAACGTAGGGTTGAAAAGGCGAGCGATTTCGGATTTACACTATTTCAAATGTCATGGTTAAACCTAGCGTCAAATCATAGGAAAAGCCACTCCTATTAAGGAATGGCTTTTTTTGTTCATATCCTGCTGCACGGATAGTTCGTCAAAGGACCTTGTTGCTAACTACGATTGCTTTTGTTCGATCTTGGTTTTGTTTTTCATAGGCATAAAAAATGTGATAACAAATGCGATGACGGCCAGAATCATCATGAAGGAATAGGCGTCGCTTGCCCCTATGATGGATGTAAGGGATTTAAGGAGCTCAGCAGTCGTTGTAGGATTGTTCTGCATCACATCAGCTGCATGGCTTGTTGCCTGCACGGTATAAATCGTAATCACGACGGCAGTACCAATGGCGCCGGCAATTTGGCGAACGGTATTATTCACCGCGGTACCGTGCGTACCGAGGTGTTTGGGCAGTGCATTGAGTCCGGCCGTATTGAGTGGCATGGTGATGAAGCTTAATCCGATTCGCAAGCAAATGGTACGAATCATCAAATACATATACGTGGTTGACTCAGATAAATCTGTTACCGCCCACATCGATGGAATAATAAACAGCAAACCAATGATGAACAGCGGCCTCGCACCGAAACGGTCATATAACCTGCCGGTGACCGGTGACATCAGCGCATTGACAACCGCACCCGGCAATAAGAGCAGTCCTGCATCGAATGCCGTAAAACCGCGACCATCCTGCAGATAAATAGGCAGTAAGATCATGTCCGCGTACATCAACATCGTGACTAATACGTTAATAAGAGACGTTAACGTAAAGATTTTGTTTTTGAAGACAGACAGGTTCAACAGGGGATCATCGGACCTGACTTGCCGCATACAGAATATGGCCGTGACCACGATCCCGATGGCTAAGGACAGGATGACCATGGCATCGTCCCAGCCTTTACTGCCTGCACTGCTGAAGCCGTATAAAATAAAGCCGAATCCAACGGTTGATAGAAGAACGCTGCCTACATCAAGCTTCGACTTGGCCGCTTCGGAGACATTGACCAAATACTTGAATGCCAATGCGATGACCATGATGACAAGCGGGATGAGACCGATAAATAACCACCGCCAAGAGTGGTATTCGACAATAAATCCCGAGAGCGTCGGGCCGATGGCCGGAGCGAAAATCATGGCCAGTCCCAGCAGTCCCATAGCGCTGCCGCGTTTTTCCACGGGAAAGATGGCGAGCACAACACTCATCATGAGCGGCATGACAATTCCCGCACCGGCAGCTTGAATCATCCGTCCTAACATGAGCACAACAAAGCTTGGTGCCGCCGCGCAGATGATTGAACCGATTAATAAAAACAACATGGCGCTTATAAATAATTGACGCGTAGTAAAGCGTTTCATTAAATAGGCCGTAATCGGGATCAATATCCCGTTAACCAGCATAAACCCCGTTGAAATCCATTGTACGGTGGCTGCCGTGACATCAAATACACCCATTAGATTGCTCAAGGCTACATTTAACAGCGTCTGATTGAGCGTGGATAAGAAACAACCAAGGATCAAGATGGTTAGTAATATCCCTTTATTTATTTTCTTTATGTCTTCTTGCATGGTGCTGTCCTCTCTTCATTGCTTTTTCGACATAGTGTCAATAAAATATATCTTATCAGCATCGAAGAGTGATTCCTATTTGCAATTCTGCTGAAATTGTCGACTAAACGACAGAACGGGAAGATCGGTCGATGAAGTGACAAATAAACGATAATCGAGGGATGACATGCCTGAACATAAAAGGATGGATCCACGAGCCATTCGCTCCAAAAAGCTGCTGAAGCAGGCCGTTTTTTCATTACTGGCCGACAATCTGGAAATCTCTCAATTGACCGTCCGAAAAATTGCAACTCGCGCAGAGCTAAATCGTGCCACGTTTTATTTGCATTATGAGGATATTAACGATTTGCTGCGTCAGATCGTGCATGAGATCTTTGACGACCTGTCCATGAAAGTCGAGCCGCTATTACAAGTGAAGAGCCGAAACGAACGGGAGAAGCTGATTGCATTTTTAAATTATTTTTATGAATACCGGAAAATTTTCGCTGTATTGGTTGAGCATACGGGCTTCAAAACCCACTTGTCGAACCTGTTGAAAAATACGATCAAACAACGCAGAGACGCAAGAAACATCCATTCCACAAGTCGAGTTGCCTCCGTTGATATTGTGGCATCATCACTTCTCGGGATTATTATGTGGTGGATTAAGGATGGTACCGAGCATAGCGCAGAATATATAGCGGATCAAATTACCCTGATGTATAGAAGAAAGTATTTGTAACCGATTAGGCGTAAAGAGGCGAAGCTGGCAACTTTGGAACCAATATTCATAGAAACATTGAAAATATCCCCACCCCTCTATATCATGGACGTATCTTAAGTAAAAAGCCTATCCAATGGAGAGTTGATGGGTGATCACCATTTATGAGGAACAGCGGCAAGGAGCTGCGGCGCACACGGTCGAGCATGCTCATGCATCGCTTCAGCAATTATTAACCGATACATCCGCCGAGCTGCACTGGGAAATCATCGAAAAATAATAGTGGCAGCCAGATTTTGATATCCTGGCGTGGAAGGAGAAGAACATGTATACATGGGAAAGCTTAATGAAGCAATTAGAGCAGCTGGGCATTGACGGCAAAGGGACGTTGTTGGTCCACTCTTCGATGAAGAGTATGGGGCCGGTCGAGGGTGGCGCGGACACGGTTCTCGATGCACTCACAGCGTATATGAAAGAAGGGCTGCTGGTGCTGCCCACCCACACGTGGTCTTATATCAATGCGGATAATCCGAAATTTTACGTGGATCAGTCACCTTCTTGTGTCGGGATCTTACCCGAGCTTTTCCGCAAACGGCCTGGTGTGGTGCGTTCGCTGCACCCTACTCATTCCGTGGCGGCATTGGGTCAGGATGCCAAAGCGTTCACAAACGACGATCATCGTTTCGACACGCCATGCGCTAGAGGTTCTGCCTGGGGGAAGCTGCTCGACCGAAGGGCGACCATCTTGTTAGTTGGGGTCGATTTAAAGCGCAACACTTTTATTCATGGAGTCGAAGAGTGGGTGGACATTCCGGGCAGGTTAACGGATGATCATGAGAAGCTGTACACGGTTTTACCGGATGGAACGGAAATCCCGGTGCCTTCCCGCAGACATTGCGGGTTATCGTGGTCGGAACATTTCTGGAAGGTCGATGAGGTTCTGGAAAGTCGGGGCGCGATGCATAAGGGGCATCTTGGCGATGCCGTTGTCCGGGTATGCGATGCGGCCGCGGTGGCGGATGTCATTACGGACATGCTTAAGGACAATCCGGATTTGTTCTCGGACAATCATCCCTTGGACCATACAATGAATAAGGTTTAGATCAAATTTAACTTCGATGGATGGGAAGACGGATGTTAAGGATAAACCAGCCGTCCTGCAGCGCGGCATCCATTTTCCCGTTCATCTTCTCAACTAACTGTTTAGACAGATAAAGGCCGATCCCGCTGGATTCCGTGTTCGTTCTGCTGGCGACCTCGGTATAGAAACGCGTAAATACCTTCTCAATGGCAACTTTGCTGTCGGGTTTGATATCGTTTTTAACGCTAAGTATTAGATCGTTGCCCTCATCCCGGTAACGGATCACAGCTTGACTGTTGGCATAACGAAGGATATTTTGAACGATATTTTGGATGACACGCGTCATCAATAACGGGTCTGCAATGATATGACGGTCATGGGTTGGTTCGGGAAATTGGAGATCAATCTGCTTTTCCTCAAATTGTTCATAGAAGGACAAGAAGATTTCTTCAGCCAGGTTGGAGAGAGATAGGGAAGACCATGCCAGTTCCTTTTGATTCATTTCAATGCGTGCCAGGTCGTAAAAGTGGTCGGTCATTTCTATCAGACGCCGTACAGAATGTTCGATAATCTTAAGATATTGCGCCTTCTTTGTCTCATCTGTGGCTGCATGGAAAAGCTGAACATAGCCGTGGATGGATGTGAGGGGCGTCCGTAAATCATGAGAGAGCCCTGCGATGGATAGCTTCACATTCTCTTCCATCCGCTTAGCCTCACGATTTTTTTCTTCAAATGCATCGATCATCTGATTCAATTCATCGACCAGCTCCATGATTGCCTTTTGGCGAAAATCTACATAAAGTCTGGAGCCATAGCTGGCGTTCGTTGGAATCTCTTGGACCGCATGTTTTAATTTCCCCAGTTCCCGCTTTAAGAAATAAATATAAAGAAGAAACGCAAAGGCCAGGAAGACAAAGATCCATCCCCACATCCCATTCACGTCCCTTCCTCTGAATCGAATTTGAAGCCGATACCCCATACGGTCTTAATGTAATTCGTGTCATCCAGGTTCAGCTTGTTCCTTAAATTGCTGATATGCATGTTAATCGTTTTATCGCTGCCCCAAAATGGCTCGTTCCACACACTTTCGTAGATATTGGCGCGGCTGAATACTTTTTGCGGGTGCTCTAAGAATAACAGAAGTATGGCGTACTCCCGTCCAGTAAGATGAACCGCCTGTTCATTGATTGTCACTTCACGCGTGTCTAGGTTTACGCTGATATTCTTGTAACGGATTTCATCCATAGGGCCGGCTGAAGCTTTGGCTGCATGGCGCAATTGGATGTGAATTCGTGCAAGCAGTTCCTTCACATCAAAAGGCTTCGTGATGTAATCATCGGCCCCGTGCGTCAAAAGCTCCAATTTCGAATGCTGATCATTTTTTGCGGAGATCACAATTACGGGCGTGTTTGAATTTTGCCGAATGTGCTCCAGAAGTTCATCTCCATCCATCCCCGGCAGCATCAAATCCAGGAGAACCAGATCAACCTGATGGTGCTCAAACAGCAGCTTCCCTTCTGTTCCGGAATAGGCGCTTTGCGTTTGAAAACCATGCAGCTCCAAGGCTTCCTTGATGAGTGAATGAATGGCTGTATCGTCTTCAATGATTAATATCGCTGGCATACATATCGACCTACTTTATGTCAGTTCGTGTAAACCGAAGAATTCCTATAGCTGATGATAACACGATCGTGATGAGACTGACCAATATCATCTCAGGGAACTTGCCGATATCCGCCGATTTGGCGAAATCGGAATAGAACAAGAAGGATAACGAAAACCAGTAGGTGAGCTGCTTGAAATGCTCGGTTTGCAGGAAGATGGGTGCGCCAAAGCCAGTCGCAATCGTATAAATAAAAGTCCAAATCAGCGAGATGCCGCTATTTTTGGTTAAGAAGCTAATCATCATATAGATCGATACGTTAGACAGAATTAATACGTACAGCGTGAGAAACGCTTGGATCGCATAGCTGAAGTAATGGTTAATCCCGGCAACTTCGCCGAAACCAAACGCGATGGAAAAGCTGACCATGCCAAGCGCGGTCAATATGATGACACCAACGAGCGAGAGGAGCGCGGCTACCACCAATTTTGACAAATAATAATGCGTGCGGCTGCGTCCTAAAGAAAGCGCATTTCGAATCGTCCCATTCTGAAATTCTTCCCCAATCAAGAAACTGATAAAAGCGCCAATGACGAGTAAAATCGTTAATCCATTCTTCTCGATCATCAGAATGCCTGTCGCTCCATTAATGACGGTATCAACGGGCTGGACGAGCTCGTTGCCATAATGCACGGCCGTCAGGCTATTTGCGACCTGGAAGATCGGAAGCAAAGATAAAATGCCCAGGACGATCCATAGTTTTTTGCTTCGGCGCAATTTGATTTTTTCGGCGGTTAGCAGATTAAGCATGGGGGGCACCTCCTGTTAATTGCAAGAAATAATCCTCGAGTTTTTGTCGGGTTGTACCGATTCGCAAAACGTTCACGTCAGCCAAAACCAGCGAGCGGTTGATGGCGGCAACGTCATCGAGGCGTTCGTAGATATTAATTTCGGTTCCGTTGATGACTTCATAGTCCCGGATCCCTAGATCGTCCAACACCACGACGGCGGAATGGACTTCCGTTGTCTCCAGTTCAATGTATTGGCGAGTTTCGTTTGCCAGCTCCTCTCGTGAAAATTCACGGATAAGTTTTCCGTCATGCAAAATCCCGTAATGCGTAGCCACCTGTGAAAGCTCATCCAGCAAATGACTGGATAGCAAGACGGTCATCCCGCGTTCGGTCACCAGCCGCTGAATGATTTCGCGCATTTCAACCATTCCTGACGGATCGAGACCGTTCGTCGGCTCGTCCAGGATCAAGAACTCGGGGTTCGTAATCAGGGTGGAAGCAATCGCCAGCCGTTGGCGCATGCCTAAGGAGAAGTTCTTGGCTCTCTTCTTGCCGGTATTCCCCAGGTTCATCAAGCGAAGCAAATCGTCGATTTCGCGTTCGCTTACGCCGCCGTTTGCCGCTTGGACTTGCAGATTCTCCCGAGCCGTTAATTCCGGATAAAGTGCCGGCGTTTCAATGGATTGCCCCATTTTTCTTCGTGCACGCTGCAATCCCTGATTGCCTGTTGCTCCAAACAGTTCGATGCTGCCCTCGTTAATGGTGATGAGTCCCATGATGATGCGCATAAACGTTGATTTTCCCGCACCATTCTCCCCGATCAAGCCGTAGATCATCCCGCGCTTAATCTCGATTGATACTTTATCAAGGGCTTTGTGTTTGCCGTATATTTTGGATATGTTTGCTGCTTTCAGAATGGTATCCGACATCCGTGATCATCCTTTCGATGTTGATGAGTTTAGGATAAGCAGCAGGTATAAATATTTGGACCAGAAAAGTATAAAGAAAGTGTAAAGAATGGACGCGGGCATGCCCGTACGAGGGCGAACAGGGGTCATAACAGGGCCATTCATCGGATAGGGAATAAGTGAGATGGGGGAATGTGGCACTAACACAATACGGTTGATCGGATATACGCGAGGGGATTTTTTACATTAGGTGACAGGTGGGCATAATGGAATCATTGTGTGCGACAGAAAGGAATGAATTACATGTCTACGGAAATGAATCATCCCTGCGTCATCTTGCCAGAAGAGCAAGCGCCCGAAGATATGCAGCATTGTGAACGCTGCGAATTGTGCAAACAGCGGAATCGCGTCATTTGGGGGGAAGGTAATCCGCAAGGCACGCTGATGATGATCCTGGATAACCCGGGAGCCAGGGAGGACCGGGAAGGAAATCCGTTCTTGTGCGGGACCCGGGAAACCCTCCAACTCGGCATGAGGGAAGCAGGCATGGATATAAACTCGGTTTACGTCACCTATTTGCTGAAACGCCGGCCAACCCGTGCTTACGATAAGCCTGCAACCCGAGCGGCATGCCTGCCGCATCTGCAGGCGCAGCTCCTTCAGAAGCAGCCGCTCGTACTATTCGGCTTCGGGAATGTCGTAGTCGAAGGATTATTCCCCGAGATGGAGAACGCCACCGTCAAGGAGCTACGGGGGAGCTGGCATGAGTTCCAGGGCATCCCCATTAGCTTTACCTATCACCCGCTGGCCGTAAGAAGAAGGCCCAACTTGCTAAGGTTCTTTGTCGAGGACTTGAAAGGGTTGAGGGAGAAGTGGGAGGAGAGAGCAGGGAGGGAAACCTAAAGAGGAGCGAACGCACCCGGCGTTCACTCCTTATGCTCAGCTTATTTCATCAAGGTCGCCATAAAATGCTCCTGAAACCGCTTGGCGTCGACACCGATACATACATTAACATTCGGCTGGTCGGTACAACGCGGACGCAGGTCGGCAACGGTTCTGCCATAGGAGTGGATGCCTTCCAGATCGACCTGGAGTACCATCGGTTGAACCTCGATCAGGCTCGGGTCGATCGCCACGGCTACCGCGAGTGGATCATGCAGGGCACAGCCGGTCCGATCGCCATAGGCTTCCCGGTAGCCTTCAATATAGTAGGAAGTCATGTCGGCCAAGAAGCGGGTCAGATCCGAATCCAGGTCTCTCCAACGCTGAATATCCTTCAGACTGAGCTCGGTCTGCATGGTCACGTCCAGCCCGACCAGCGTAATCGGAGCTCCCGATTGGAAGACGAGCTGGGCCGCTTCCGGATCGGAGTATACATTCGCTTCCGCATGCATCCGGCGGTTGCCCGCGACGCCCACGGCTCCGCCCATCACGATAACCTGACGTACCAGCGATGATATCTCCGGCGCCTGCAGAATGGCTGCGGCCAGATTGGTCAACGGGCCGACGCAGATCAGCGTTACCTGCTTCGGATACCGCCGGATTTGATCCACTATAAAGGCAGCGGCCGACGTTGTGACCGGCTTAGCTGCCGGATCGGGGAATGCCAAGTTGCCGAGTCCGTTCTCGCCATGAAACTGGACGGGATGCGACTTCATCGAGGCATGGAACAAGGGGGCGGCTTCCCCCATGGCAACCGGAATCCCGGCTGCGCCAAGCCGCTCCAACACATGGAGCGTATTTCGTGTCGCATGCTCCACCGGTACGTTACCGAAACAAGTCGTTATTCCAAGGATATCGAGTGCCGAGGATCGGACAGCGTAAGCAATCGCCAACGCGTCGTCAACGCCCGTATCCACATCCAATACGATTCGATGCATCAATCATGCTCCTTCCTCTGACGGTTATGACAGCACCGTTCGAATATAATGCTGCATGAATGCTTCTTCACGAACCTGCATGCAGACAGAGGCATTGGTCCGTGACTGCGGACGTCTGAAGTCTACCAGCGTCGCACCGGAGGAAATCTGTCCTTTTGTCTCGATATAGACGTAATAATCCTCCGTCTCCACGAGGGAGGCATCTTCGACGACAGCCAGCGCCAGCGGATCATGCATCAGCCGGTATCTGCCTTCGTTCAAGCGGTCGCTTGCCTCAAAGCTGAAGGTGAAGATGTGATGCATGAAAGCTTTTAACTCCGCCTGTTCCTCCGTGAAGCCGCTCATGAGTTGTTGATAATGAGCCTCGCCGAACTTCGCCTTTCCGGTCACGTCCAGGCCTACCATCGTAATCGGAATTCCGGACTCGAACACCCGATGCGCCGCTTCGGGGTCGCCGTGGATGTTGGCCTCGGACACGGGTGTTATATTGCCCGGCATCTTGATGGCGCCTCCCATCAGTACCAGCTTGGCTTTCTGCGCGATCGACGGGTCCTTGGCGAGCGCCACCGCTAAATTGGTTAACCTGCCGGTGAAGACAAGCGTAATGTCATGCGCCTGTTCCCGCACCTTCCGCACGATGAAATCGGATGCCCTCTCGTTCACCGGCGATTGGCGTGCCTTTGGCAGTACATATCCGGCCAGGCCGTTGGCTCCATGGATGGCGGTGACGTTCTCCCGGCGAGGGCGAAATAAAGGGGCATCCGCTCCCATGGCAACGGGAATTTCGTAGCCGGGCTGCGCCAATTGCAGCACTCGGAGCGTATTCTCCGTCGCCTGCTTCACATCTACGTTGCCGAATACCGTTGTAATGCCTTCTATATGCAGCTTATTGGACTTGACGGCAAAGATGAGCGCCAGGGCATCATCCACGCCGGTATCCACATCCAAGAGGATGTGTTTAACCTGCTCCATCGTTGTCACTCCCCTATTCCCTCACTTATGCTTGGCAAGCTCGTCCGCAAGCTCTGGTATTGCCAGGATGTTATGGCCGATATCCAGGGAGTGGCTGAGCCTGCTGATATGCGGCTGCTTCAGCATCGCCTGCTCCAGCACATCCAGATTCCAGAAGATGGCCCGCTTGTCGTCATCCGCAATGACCTGACGGTTCGCCATGACGATGACCCGCTGGAAGTTGTTCACGACAAATTCCATATCATGTGTGATGGTGATGATGGTTTTTCCTTCCTGGTTTAAAGCCTCGATCAGATGGGCGAGACGCGCCATAGCCGGAAGATCCTGGCCTGCCGTCGGCTCATCCAGAATGATGACGCTGGAATCCATCGCTATGACGGAGGCAATCGTTACGAATTTACGCATGGAGTAGGGCAGGTTGTACGGATTGTCCTTAAGAAACGGGACGACGCCTGCCAGCTCCGCCGCTTTCATGACGTTTGCTTTGACCTGTTCTTCCGATAGGCCCAGCTTGCGGGGACCGAATTCAATCTCGCTGTACACGTCGTTATGAAAAATTTGGTCGTCCGGGTTCTGGAACACATAGCCGACCTTTCTTGATATTTGGGCGGTGGTATAATCCCGTGTATTCCAGCCGTCGATGACGACATCCCCCTCGGAGGGCTTGAGCAGCCCGTTCATCATCTTGACGGTGGTCGTTTTACCCGCCCCGTTCTGGCCGACGATGGCAACGGATTCGCCCTTTCGGAAGGACATATTGACGCCGTCCACCGCTTTGTAGCCGTTTGGGTAGGCAAAGGAAACATTCGTCAAAGTCAGAAAGCTCATGCGTTAACCCCCTTCTTCATCCATGTCTTGACGGCATCCATGGCTTCTTTTTCAGTTAACGGGATGCTGCCAAGATCCATTCCCCGTTGGCGCATGTCCAGGCCGAACAGTGAATATTGGGGAAGTGCAGCTCCGAATGCTAGTGCGCGCTCATCGGTGAGAATCTCCTGCGAGCTGCCTTGCATGGCCACTTCACCCCCATTCAGCAGGATGACATCGTCGGCATATTCGGCAATCAGCTCGATTTTGTGCTCGACGAGAATAATGGTTTTCCCCTTCTTCTTCATCAGCTCGATAATCTTGAACACTTCTTCCGTTCCCTTCGGATCAAGCTGCGAGGTCGGCTCGTCAATCACGAGCACATCTGGCTCCATGACGATGATGGAAGCGAGCGCAACCCGCTGCTTCTGGCCGCCGGAGAGCTCGAACGGGTTTTTCTCCCGCAAATAATCGATCTCCAGCATCTTGATGACCTGATCCACCTTCTCCCGGATCAGTGCGGGATCCATGCCTAAATTTTCCAATCCGAAGGCAATCTCTTCAAAGACGTTATCCTTCACGCCGCTGATCTGTGTAAAAGGATTCTGGAACACATAGCCGATTTTTTGGGAGAGCTCGCCCATTTCCCATTCGCGGATATCCTTGCCTTCGATCAGCACCTCGCCGCGCAGATCTCCCATATAGAAGTGGGGGATAAACCCGCGGATGACGTTGCACAGGGTCGTTTTTCCGCCTCCGTTGGCCCCGATCAGCGCATACAGCTTGCCTCTTTCGATCGTTACATTCACGTTCTTGAGCGCATCGGACTCGCTGATCGGATATTGGTAGGATAGATTCTTGATCGTAATGATACTCATAGCGCAACTCTCCAGACGATTAAGATAGCAAGCAGTACGACCAGCAGCATTCGAACCAGCCGGTCATGCTTTGTTTTCTCCAGTTTGTAGATGCTGCTCTTTTTGACATTGGCCGAGAAGGCTCTCGACTCCAGCGTCAGTACCCGTTCCTCCGTGCTGGCCACGGATCCGAGGATGAGTGGACTAAGGGTGGGCAGGAAGGCCTTCATGCGGACAAGCAGCTTGCCTTCGGTTTCAACGCCTCGTGTTTTTTGGGCATCCATAATGACGTGGGTCAGCTTTTTCATCTCCGGAATGAGCTGCAAGGTGGACAAGATGACATAGGTTACTTTGGACGGCAGGCCGATCTGTTCCAGGGAATGGACTAAATCCTTGACCTTGGTGATGCGGAAGAACAGAATGAAGGCCGAGGCCACCGCCACGATTTTGGATGTCAGGAACAGGGCGAACTCCAGTCCCTCCCGCTTGATGGAGAAGATGCTCCAGCTCCAAAGAATGTCGTTGCCAGGGTAGAAGAAGCTCTGCAGGATAAAGATGAACACAACAATCATCAGCAGTGCCTTGATCGCCAGATTGGAAAACTCCTTAAAGCTGCCGGCAAAGTAGGCGAGGACCATACAAATCGGCAGAATCGCGTAGCTGAACCCGTAGCCGGGCACGATAAATGCGGCCATACATAAAGCGATGGTAATCATAAACTTGGTTGTTGGATAAAGACGGCTTAACAGGGACCGTTCGTTATTCACAAAAACCCCTCCCTTATGAAAGCGTATCCATTACGGACTATACGTCATTTCTTTTTGATAAAAGCTGCACCGTAATTGAGCTTGGACAAGTATCTTGGGGACATCTTCATCACGATGACAAAGGCAATGACGTTGCTGATGATTTTGTCGACGCTTTCCACCAGGATTTTGGTTGAGAATACCGCTGTCCAAATCTGTTGACCGGAGGCCAGGAATGTAGCAACCACGGCATCCGAAGAGTTGCCGGTCGCTCCGCCGAACATCAGCACCTGGATCGGAGAAGCCACGATCAGAACGGTCAGTACGACTGCGAATGAAGACAAGATCACTTTCCACAGCTTCGTATACATGCCTCTCATCGAGAGCAGGCCGACCACCAGACCGACGGCCATTTGTACAGGCGTAAATGCGAACGAGACCGGGTTCGTTATGCCGACAACAAGATTGGTGCTGGCCCCCGTAATCATACCGACCCAAGGACCGGCGATCATGGCCGTCAGAATCGTCCCGATGGTGTTCAGGTAAATCGGCAGCTTGAGCAGCAGAATGATTTGCGCCCCGACAAAATTGATGGCGATCCCGATCGGGATCAACAAAATGGCCAACAACGAAAAATCATATTTAAATCCGCGTTTGATTCCCATTGATTTTTCCCCCTAGAGCAAAGTTTGTTTTCAAGCAATCCCTATTCGTCCGCTAAAATGGTATGGAGCGCGACCTCGACCATGTCGTGGAAGGACTTCTCGCTGTCTTGATGGGACGAGCGCTCATTGGTCAGCAGATGACTGCCTACCGTCAATATGGACAGGGCCCTGACGCCGTACTTAGCAGCCAGCGTGTACAGGGCGGCGCTTTCCATCTCGACCGCGAGCACGCCGAACTCCATGAATTTATGAAGACGGTCCAACGTTTCCCTATAGAATTCATCGGAATTATAGATGTTGCCGACAAAGACATTGACCTGTTTCTCCTGAGCCAGCTGATGCGCTTTGCTTAGCATGGGGTAATCGGCGGTTGGCGCGTAATTGCAGCCATGAAATATTTTTTCCATCAGATTGCTGTCCGAGGATACGGCTTGGGCCAGAACGATGTCGCGGACCTGAAGCTCTTTTTGCATGGCGCCGCAAGTACCGATGCGGATCAGCTTTTTGACCCCGTAATCCTGAATCAGCTCCGTCGCATATATGCTCATGGTCGGGTTGCCCATTCCCGTACCTTGGACAGAAACGGGAACGCCTTTATAAAGGCCGGTGTACCCGTACATGCCTCTCACTTCGTTGTAACAATATACCTCCTCCAAAAAGTGCTCAGCCACAAACTTCGCCCGCAGCGGATCGCCGGGCAGCAGCACGCGTTCTGCGATATCTCCCTGTTGTGCTCCCAAATGTATGCTCATCTTGCTCCTCCTGCTTACTGGCCTCCCTTTTAAGAAAGCGCTTTATTCTTTGATCTGCCTTCATCATAGTCAGAATCGGAGGGATAACCAAGACCAGAAAGTTACGGAGCTTAACGGAAAAATGCAACCATGAGGTCTCATGGTTGCATTAATTCCTTGCGGATATTTTCCAAATCCCGTTTGGTCGGTATCGTTGAAATAATGACCACGGGTACTGTATTCAGCTTAACTGGAAACGTGCTGATCACGAAATCGATGCCGTGCTTCTGAATCATTTCATCGGTAAGCCCCTCCATAATGGAGGTGTTGATGATCAGCTCGTCGCCGATTTCATTCTTGATGAGCTTGGCGACGTAATGGCGGATGGAGAATTCCTCGCCGATCAGCAGGAAAGCTTTTTTGCTGTTATAGCGCAGGCTGGAGCTGATCAACAGCGTCAGCTTCGTCAGATGATAGTCGTTATACCGCATGCCGGGGTAACGCTGGCTCCATTCCTGCATGCAGCTCTTTACGCTTTGATACATGGGGCGGCAATCCCTTTGGACATATTCCGTCAGGCTGCTTGCCGAGATGGCGATTAGATCGGGAAGCGCATTTTCCAGCCGGAGCTTCTCGAAGAAATCCCCGATTTCCCAGATGAACCGGTCGTTCATATCGATCGCAGGGAACGCGGCAAGCGCCAGCATGAGGAAATCATTGATGATTTGATATTTTTCCTCCTCGATTTGCATCAGATTCGCTTTCTCCCTCGATAACATCGCGCTGACTTTCGCTTCATCATAATAATTGTATTGGCCCAAGCTGAACATGGCCTGCAGAAACCGGATTTCGTCCAGCGGCAAATGAATGGCGTACCGCTGTTCCAGCGCTCTGGCCAGTGTGGCAACAGAGGCGTGAAGCATGCGATTCTCCCAGTCATATGACCCGCTCTGAACATCCGCGTATTTGCCCTGCAGCACTCGGGTAATCATGATTGCCGCCAGAAACGACAAGCTCCGCTTAGCGTTAAGGAAATACACGATGTCATTCTCCGACTCGATCGCTGTAATGTACTCATGGATCTGGGCTTGGTCGATGTCGGTAAATGGCCAGCCGGAGAATTCAAAGGCATCGTAAAACATTTTCCAGTAAAAATAACGAATACTGATTTCACTGCCTTTGACCTCTGGCATGGAATACGCAATGCGCAAATGGTATGGCTTCAATTCATGGTTGTTCAGCCGGATGATCAGCTTTTTCAGCGAAGAAGAGCTCATATACAGCTTGTCTGCCAGCTCTTCCAGCGAGTAACGCCCTCCCTCGGCAAAAAGCACAGCGAGCAGCTGGTAGAAGGTTCTCTGTCTGTACATGGAAGAGATGACTTCGCCAATCGCGACATTTCGTTTATCATAATGGAGAATGACGCCTTTTCCCCGCGAAATCTCGAAATGAATGGAAGGAGGAAGCTCCTGCTTGGCTTCATCGATAATTTTACGGATGGTTTTGTCCGATACGCCAATCTGCTCTTCAATCTCGGCAAGGGTGAACCAGCGATATTCGGAATCGAGCAGGGTCAACAGCTTGTGTGTCAGTATGAATTCCTTTTCCATGTGTCTGCGTTCCCCCTTACTAACGAGTCGGTTAGAGACATTCGTCTTACCTGTTGATAGACCTAAGTATGGGACGTAATGTACGGATTTATAAACAGCCGTGCAAAACGTTCAGAAGGCATCCCGTTTCACGCGGCTTACAGTCCATGTGCTTTTTCTATTTGGAGGATAGCTATGCCTCGGGCAAGTATTCTTATAAGTAATCGTAATAGGCTTTGAGGTTTTAATCAATCGGTATATCAAAAACTTAACGCATGTGGGTGTAAAACGCTTGATGACCTAATGATCAGCGAAATGTTGGTCGCACAGCCTAAAGCAAGATACGTCATGAAAGTCTTGCATTCCAGACAGGTGAGTAAAGAGAGTGTACATTCGTAATATTGAGCTATATGCAAAAAATATGAAGACAAGTGAATCAGCTAACCAACCATAGCTGATCAACTGAAGAAAGGCCGTCGATGATGTCGACGGCCTTCTGTTTGCCCAGATTAATTTGACATTGCGCGATTGCAACCCGGAGCGGGCACCTTGTTTACCTGCAGCGATATGTCTGTCAAGACTTACCCGGTTTACTCCGGTGTTCCTTGCGTTACCCCATGAACATACGTCAGCCAAGGGGTGTCCAGTGCTCCTTGCCCCGGGTTATAGGTAAAGAAGTATTCGACGGTATCACCATGCTTCAGGTTGTTGACAGGGTAGGTATAGTTGCCGTTCCCCGTTGGGGCCATGGCTACGTTTAATTGCCCGCCATTATTGATCTTATAATGTAAATCGGCAAAGGTCGCGCCATTGACATAGAATAGCAGGTCATCGCCGATCTTCTTCAGACCCTTCGCCTCATCACCGATGACGATCACGGTGGACGGTGCCGGTACAACGATAATCGAGGCGCTGGCTGTTTTATTACCGTCAGCGGTTGTCGCCGTGACGGTTGTCGTGCCCGGAGCGAGCCCGGTCACGAGACCGCTTGCACTCACGGATGCGATGCCGCTGCTCGCAACCGACCACGTGACCTGCTTATTCGTTGCATTGGACGGCGCCACGCTGGCGTTTAGTTGAACACTTTGCCCGACTTCCACCTGTGCCGTGGTCGGATTCACCGTTACGCCGGTAACGGACACGTTTCCTGGATTCTGGCCACCGCCTTGCCCTTCTTTATAAACACGGACATAGTCCACCTGCATCGTTGCAGGGATATCGGACGGATCCGGGGTCCGGCCGCCGTCAAAGGTACCGCCGATCGCCAGGTTCATAATGAGATAGAACGGCTGATCGAATGGGGCGTTCGGATTGTTCGGCGCGGCTGCGGAATACCATTGATCGCGGGTTACCTTAAAGAAGAACTTGCCATCCACGTACCATTTAATATTGTCCTCTTCCCAGACGACCGAATAGACATGATAGTCATTGGCAAAGGTTTGGCCTTCAGGGAAGTGATACTCACCGGAAAGATGCCGGTTCGTCGGCCATTGGCCCCCAAAGTGTACGGCGCCGCTCGTCGCACCTGGCAAGCGTCCTCTTGCTTCCATCACATCGATTTCGCCGGAGGCTGCCCATGTTCCGTACACATGATCCTGCGGAAGCATCCAGAGCGCAGGCCAGATGCCGTTACCGGTAGGCAGCTTGGCACGGAAATCCACGCGGCCGTATGTGAGGGAGAAATGATCTTTGGTGTTAATTTTGCCAGAGGAGTATTGTGCATACCGATTTGGATCCTGCGGGAAGGATTTTGGCTCATTCAAGGCCTTGATATTAAGCTTTCCATCCTGTACAAAAATATTTTGCGCACTATTGGTATAGTGCTGCAGCTCCGAGTTGCCCCAACCCCAGGTATTCGGATCATCATTGAGATAATACCCTGTTTCATAATTCCATTTGCTGTTATCGAGCGTCGTCCCGTTAAACTCATCCTGCCAGATGAGATTCATGCCCTCGATGGCAGAGTCGCTTGGCGTTCCGATCGGAATATCCTCCTGGTCGGTTACATCCGGGCGCGGAGCATCCGGGTTGCCAATCAAGGTATAGTTGACAAAATTGCTGCCCACACTTCCACCTGCCTGCCCATTTAGCGGATAGCCGATACGGATCTGCATATCCTCCTGGATCGGCTGGAACCATAGGCCATAGATATGGTCGGCCCAATATCCCCACTGGTTGGCATCGGACATGTTATTGTAGCCGTTTGCCGAGTATACAAATCCGCTCTGGCTTGAATTGTCCAGATCCACCCATTGCCCGTTGATGTTAATCTGGTATACGAAATTGCCAAGCTCTGTACCGATTGGGGCGCCTCCATCAATCTTAGGCAGCGGGATGCCGATAGCGCCGCTTGCATCAGCTGTAAAGGTCGTTCCTTCATAAGGCGTAAGGACATAAGAGTTTCTTACGGGCTCATTAAAGGTGATAGTATACACGATGTTAGCCGAAGAGGTCTTCGATTCTAATTTGACGTTAATCGATTCCGTTACGTTAAACCAGTAGCCGCCGCCTCCATCGGTAAATTGACCAAAGTTCTGATCATAGATCCAGCCGCTGGCTGCGTTGTTGTCAATATCGATCCATTGGCTGCTGTTTACGGGCTTTACATACACTTTCAAATCATCCGCTACGGCCGCATAGGTTATGGCCGGATCCTGATTGAATATCGGATAGGTAAAGCCGGCACCGCCCGTAAAACCTGCCGTAATTTGAGGTCCTTGAGTCGGAGTCATCGCCGTGATAGTAGTTTTGTTGATGTTTTCAAAGACGAGTGAATATTCAAGCGTGACCCCATTGGCTTTGGAGTACAGCTGAATCTCCGTTGTTGCGGAGAGCGTGAACCAATAGCCGGTAAAGCCGCCGTCGTTCCAGTGGCCCCAGTTCTGGTTATAGACAAAGCTGCCGACACTGTCGATATCGACCCAGCTGCCATTTACTTTCACCTTTACTCCCAGGTCCTGGGCAACATCATTCCAGGTGGCAGAGCCTCCGTTGAATATCGGCATGACAAAACCGTAGCTGGCCTGCCCGACTCCTGATTTTGTGATGACAGGTCCGTCCGCAGCTGAAAAATAAGACATCGAGGTGATGGTGGTTCCAGCAGCGTCAGCTGCCTGAACCTTCGAAGTCGGCAATAAGCCGATGCCAGCCAGTATCATGACCGCCAAGAACAAACTCAATACCTTTTGCCTATACCGCCTTTCCGAAATTTGAGATCGCTTCATAAATACCCTCCCTTAAAAAAATATGGATTCTCCCAGACTATGCGCGTAATGGAAAACGCTTACACCGAAGGAATATCTTTATTCTATCGAATTTCATAATCAGAAGGATAGGTACCATTTTTTTGGTTGGGTCCCATAATTTCGGGTTTATATATAATACTGGCTATATACTAGAGCCTATGGCAGCGTTAGTCCCAAGACGGTCAGAATGAGCGCAACGGTCATCAAGATCCAGCTGGGATGAAGGCGACGCATTACCCAAAAAGAGATGATTGCACCGTACAGAAAAGAACTGCCGGCTAGCAGGCCCGTCACGAGCCTTGCCTCCTGCCCGAACCAGATCGCGGCTGCAATCAAAAAGAGCCCGCTGAGTAACCAGTTGAATGTGCTGAAATGTAAAAGCAGCGTCCCAAGCCTTCGCAGCGGCGCAGATATTCGCCCATCCGCTTCAAAAACCGTCTCCATCGGCTTAATGATCACCCGTTTCATGAGAATGCCGTGTGCCACTGCCGTGCCGCCGCCGATGACACCGGCCGTTGCCAAAACCATACTACTCCAATCCATATCCATGCACCTCCAGTAACATATTAATACGATTTCGTAGTAATGACTGGAAATCAATGTAACACTGAGCATGAAGTGCTGTCAATCGTAGGTTTTACCTGCTAATAAAAACATCGTATAAAAATTCGGCAGGTGATTGATATTATTACGAAATCGTATTAAAATAGGCGCAGACGTAATATTACGAAATCGTACGAAAAGGAGTGACCGGTATCCAACACCTATATGACCTTTTCCTCAAGACCGGTCTGCGTCCGTTTGCTTTTATGACCGATACGCTTCAGCTTGAACAAAAAGTGACTCGCTCCGATATGTCAACGCTGCTTATTTTGCTCCTCCGCGGAGATTTGACGATGTCGCAGCTGGCCTCCGAGATGGGGGCACCTTTAAGTTCGATGACAAGCATAGCTAAACGGCTTGAACGTAAAGGCTTGATTGCACGGGCTACGTCTGCACAAGATCAACGGGTTAAGCTCGTCACGCTGACGCAGGAAGGTCTGCAGCTGGCAAAGGAATGGGAGCAAATCATGATGGCGATGCTGAGCAGGTTGGAGACGGCATTTACGCCTGAGGAAATGGAGCAATTCACGACACTACTGTTCAAGGCAGCCAGAGTCTTCCAGGATGGGGGACCTGTAACGCTTCAAGAAAAGAAGCGTCACTCTGTAAAGATTCAGATTGAGGAATAACCGGTTCAAACCGGATTCCTCCGGCTATTTACTACGAAATCGTACTAAAAGGAGCGGATGGATATGAGGATCATCATCTACACAGGCAAAGGTGGCGTCGGCAAGACGAGTATTGCGGCGGCGACGGCAGTGAAAATGGCCAAACAAGGCAAACGGACCCTTATTCTCAGCACAGATGCGGCACATAGCTTAGCAGATTCGCTGGCGGTATCGATCGGACCGGATCCCGTCCAAATCAGCGACAACTTGTGGGGGCAGGAAGTGAATGCGATCCGCGAGACGGAGCGCAATTGGGGAACCGTCCAGGGCTGGATCACGAAATTACTTGACAAAGCGCAGCTTAAAGATGTCACTACAGAAGAAATGCTTGTGTTCCCAGGCATGGAGGAGCTTTTCAGTTTGCTGAAAATCAAGGAACATGCTGAAAGCGGGCAATATGACGTACTGGTGGTGGATTGCGCCCCGACCGGAGAGACGCTGCGGCTGCTTAGCTATCCAAACGTATTGAATTGGTGGCTGGAGAAGATATTCCCGACCGAACGCAAATTGATCAAGATCGTGCGGCCTGTGGCCAAAATTGTAAAGGATATCGATCTTCCTTCGGATGACGTGCTGGACAGCATCGAGCGGTTAGCACGCGGCTTGGAGGAAATGCAGCGGCTCGTTCTGGATCCGGAGATCACGTCGGTCAGGATCGTGCTGAATCCTGAGAAGATGGTGCTTGCCGAAGCGAAGCGCTCCTTTACCTATTTGAATCTGTTCGGGTTCAATACGGATGCCATTATCGTTAATCGGGTGCTGCCGGATGAGGCAGGGAAAGGATTCTTCGCGCATTGGCGGGACATTCAAAAGAAATACGAGGAAGAAATCGTATTGAACTTTCAGCCGCTTCCGATTCTGAAGGCGCCTATGATGCAAAAGGAAGTTATCGGACTCCCTATTCTTGAGGAATTAGCGGATATCGTTTATGGAGAGCAGGTTCCTTCTTCCATGCTGTATCGTGGCAGAACGGAGACGATCCGGGAGGAGGACGGAGATATGCTGCTGGAGCTTTCCATTCCCTTTGTCGAAAAGGCGGATCTTGATTTAACGCAGACAGGCGACGAATTGACGGTAGACGCAGGCGCCTACAAACGTAAGGTCATCCTACCAAGAACGCTGATGGGCCGCGAAGTTATAGGCGCAAGGTATGCGAAGGACCGTCTTATCATCCGTTTCGGCAAACGGGAATTGACTGCACAAGGAAAGGTTGAAGATCAATGAGAAGCGCAGAGCTTAGGAGGGAACGAATGATGGAAAATCTGCTTCGAGTGGAGCGTTTGTTGGAAAATCTGGAGCGACATCAAACCAAGGAGCATGTAAAAAACGCGGTCAAGGAATGGCTGCTTGCATCGCGATCCGTGATCGACAGTGTCATCGACACGATTGAGGAGGAAAAAGCCCCCCCTGTTGCCCGCAAAATTAATATTTCAAAAGACTAGCAACGATTAGCATTTCCATTTCGCGTTCGGTCAGAACGAACGGGATGCCATTCCTTGCTGCCTTCGCAATTCATCAATTCCATACTAGAATACGTTTATACCTCGTTCGGTGGCATGAAGCGGAGTGCCGCATTCGTGGGCCGCGGAAAGCGCGTGATTTATTTCATTGAACTTCATAAAGATGCAAATTTCAATTGCCGGGTTTACGGAAAGGGTGTACACTGGGTGCCGAAGTGACCATTATATAACAGGGTGTGTTTCATATTTTCAGACTGCGCCAATTCTATTTAAATCATCTGAAGCGAAAAATGTTCAACAAAATCGTTGTGCTGTATTCGACCGTCATGATCGTGCTATTTGCGATTGCGGCAACCCTGGTTTATCAATACCAGACGCAGCGCATACTCCGCGAGCAGACCGATGCGAATCTTAAATCCGCGCATGTTCTGAATATTTATTTAAGCCGGCAGTATGAGGGCATACAGAATATATTTCAGCAGATATATGGAGATGCCACGCTGAGCGATGAGCTGATCTATTTTTTGAACCACGAATATGAGAGTTACCTGAAATACCGCCTGGATTTGTACACCAGGACGGGAGAACAGCGTTTGCGCTCTTTCAATACCTTGCTGAAAAATTACCTGGAGCAGGAATCAAGCGCCAGAAGCGTGTCGATCTACAGCTATCCGAACAATTTCTACATGCATATCAGCCGGACCAACCAGCAGCTGAATAATGAAGCGGGCTCCAAGAACAAGTGGGAGACCTGGTTCGCCCGCCGGGAGCAGCACAGCTGGGATACCATGCCGCAGAACGAGTCTTCGCATTCACCGGGAGGCTCCAGTCCAAGATCGTATTCTTATTCGAGAGAGCTGAAGGACCCGTGGACCCTGAATCGGGTGGGGATGATGAATGTGGAGTTCGACGCCCGGCAAATTTCATCCTGGCTGGAGAGCCGCGTTTCGGTCAAAGGCCGGATCCTGGTGTTGAACGCACAGGAAACCGTGATTTACGATTCGGAGGACGAGTACTACGGTCAAACCTATCCATACCACCTGGAGCAGGAGAAAGCCGGGGACTGGATTCAGCTGGATGAACCCTCCAAAGTGAACATATTGAATGTCGGCAATGCGGGCCTGTCGGTGGTGGGCATTGTGTCGCAATCTTTGATTAAAGAGAGCACGGAGAGTCTCAGAACCGGACTGATTCTGGTCACCCTGGTGTTTATGGCGGCCAGTTTTGCGATTACGTTTACGATCGTTCGCAAGTTCTCCAAAAAAGTGCAGCGGATCATCCGCTCGATGAACCGGATCGGCGAAGGGGACCTGTCGACGCGCATTCAAATGTCCGGCGAAGACGAGCTTCAGCAGATTTCTCGCCGGTTTAACGACATGGGCGACCGTTTGGAGCAATATATCGATAAAATGTATACCTCGGAGATCAAGCAAAAAAACGCGGAGCTGGTTGCCCTGCAATCCCAGATCAACCCCCATTTTCTATACAATACGCTTGAATCCATTCGCATGAAGGCGTACTTCGTGGGGGCAAAGGAAGTGGGGCAAATGATATACAGCTTGTCGGTCATGTTCAAGAACATGGTAAAGAAAAGCACGGTGGTTACCGTTGAAGAGGAAATGGACATGTGTTCCGTTTATCTCGACTTGTTCCGCATTCGCTATGACGGTCGGCTGGAGACGGAGATCGAGGTGGATCCGGAAATCCAAAGTGCCAGCATTATCAAGCTGCTAGTCCAGCCGATCGTGGAAAACTATATCGTTCACGGATTTCGCCCGCTGGAAGACAACAATAAAATTTCAGTCCGAGCTCATGGGGCAGGGGACCGGGTCGTGATCATCGTATCGGACAATGGAACGGGCATTCCGGAGGAAAAGCTGACCCAAATTCGCGGCACGCTGAACAAGGTTCTCCAGCCTCCCGAAAAGGGCCATCGTTCGATCGGGCTGATGAACGTGCATGAACGAATCGTGCTGAACTACGGGAATGATTACGGAGTGACTATAAACAGTACGGAAGGACAGGGAACCGAGGTCCGCATGGAAATACCGATGCTTCGCAAGGGGGAGACGACATGAGGAAGGTATTTTTTGTTGATGACGAGCCTTTGATCGCTCAGGGCTTAGCCACCATTGTGGATTGGCAGGACTACGACCTGCATGTGTCTGGTTCGGCCAACGATGGGTTACAGGCGCTTGAGAGGTTGAAGGAAGAGCCCGTGGATCTGCTGATCACGGACATTATGATGCCCAGAATGAACGGGCTCGAGCTGATCAAGAAGGTAAAGGAAATGCATCCCCGCACCAAATTCATAGTGCTGAGCGGGTACGAAGAATTTGAATATGTGAAGGTGGGGATCACGCTCGGCATTCAGAATTACATTTTGAAGCCGATCAACATTGAGGAGCTGGAAGCCACCATTAAGCATATCCGAGGCGATTGGGAACGCGAGGAATTGAAACGGTTTCGCTCCGAGGAGGATTGGAAGATTCTCCGCAGCAATATTTTGCAGCGATGGGTCAACGGTGACATCAAAAGCTCGGAATTAAAACAAAGAGCCGAACTTCTCGGAATTCCGCTGAATTATGTGTCTTACCAGGTTTACGTATTGCGGCTCATATCTGACGAACGCCCGGTATCCCAGCTCTATCGCTTGACCAGCCTAGCCGATGAATATTGCCGGGCTTTCTCGGAAGAGCTTGGGGGAGATCATGAGGTGATCTGCTTCCCCGATGCGGATGACGACATCGTGGTGATGTCGGTCGCGATGACTGAGCGGAGGGATGCCGCACGGGAGGGTATGAGAAATGCCATGGTCAAGCTGAGGGAGCTGACTGGCTTGCGCATGTGGTGCTCCGAAGGAAATGCGGGATTCAATGATTTCAAAGACATTCAGGAGAGCTACAGGAAGGCGAAGAGCCACTTCAACGCCTGTCTGATTGCCGGAGATGACATGACGCTGTACAGTCCGCCTGCGGAACCGGAGACCGTTCAGGCTTCTTCGCCGTCCGCTCGCCCCGACACGTTTGCGAAGCTGCTGATCGAGGGAGACGTTCCGTCCTTGCAGGCTTATATCGAGTCCGTTCTCGGCGGTGACAGCGGAGAGCAGACGGTACCCCGGGGAAGCTGCTTGAATGCGGCAGTCCAGCTGATGATCGCGGCGAAGGATATGGAGAAGAACCCCGATTACAGCGAGGTGTTTACGCCAATGCACCGGATTAATACGCTCCAGGGACTCCGAAATCATGTGTGGCGTATCGTCGAGCGCAGCCTTGCGCGCCTGGAAGAAGCGGATCAGGGCTATAGCCTGCATGTCTCGTTCCTTGTAGAGCAGGTCCAGCACCATTATCCGGAAGAGCTTTCCCTGAAGACGCTGAGCCAGCGGCTGCAGATGCATCCGAATTATTTGGGGCAGCTTTTTCAGCAGGAGGTCGGAGCAAGCTTCTCGGATTATTTGAACCAGTACCGCATCGAGAAAGCCACGCAGCTCCTGTTACATACCGATCAAAAGACGGCGGATATTGCGTTCAGCGTAGGTTATACGGACAGCTCGTACTTTTACAGGCAGTTCAAAAAGTATACGGGCGTGTCTCCAACTGAAATGAGGTCCATGTATCGGATCTAAATAAACCGTAAACCGTCTAGTGGCAGGCTCAGGGCTGATAAGCTTTGGCCTGTTTTTTGTTGTTTTCTGGGGATTCTTTAATTTATCCATCCCGTTCTAGTATTTTTCAACTTGAGCGCGATAGCGCTTACTTGGCACAATGATAGTAGTTAAGGGTGAGTGATAGAATAGCCGCATTGACATAGATCATGGGGGATCTTCTAGAACAGTCGCATCACTTGTATTTAACGGGGAAGAGGAGGAGTGCTCATGTCGGGGTTCATCAAAAAGGTTATACGCAACCGGTTTATGCTGCTGATGATACTGCCCGGAACCATCTGGTTTCTTATCTTTGCTTACTTGCCCATGTTCGGCACCGTTCTCGCGTTTAAGGACTTCCGTATAAGCCCGGACGGATTTTTTGCCAGCGTGTTCAACAGCGAATGGGTAGGGTTCAAAAACTTCGAATATCTGTTTACAACCAATGATGCCTATATCATTACGAGGAATACGATTCTGTACAACCTTGCTTTTATTATCCTGGGCCTGATCATTGCGGTGGGCTTTGCGATCATGCTAAGCGAGCTGGTCAACAAGCGGACGGCCAAGGTATATCAGACCGGCATGTTTCTGCCGCATTTTTTGTCGTGGGTTATTATCAGTTATTTTGCGTTCACCTTCTTGAGCGTAGATAAAGGGACGTTGAATCAAATCATCACTTATTTCGGGGGAGAGCCGATCAGCTGGTACGCCGAAGCTAAATATTGGCCCTTCATTCTCGTTTTTGTCGGCATCTGGAAAGGCGTGGGCTACAACAGCGTTATTTACCTGGCAGCTATTACAGGGATCGACAAGTCTTATTATGAAGCGGCTGTTATCGATGGAGCCAACAAGTGGAAGCAAACGCGGTACATTACGATTCCGCTCTTGAAGCCGCTTATGATCATACTGACCATATTGGCCATCGGGGGCATCTTCCGTTCCGATTTCGGATTGTTCTATCAGCTTCCGAAGGACTCGGGCGCGCTCTACCCGGTAACGAATGTTATCGATACCTTCGTCTACCGCGGACTGATCAATATGGGGGACATCGGAATGAGTACGGCAGCGGGCTTGTATCAATCGCTTGTAGGGCTGGTTCTGATTCTAGTCGCCAACTATATCGTTCGACGAATTGAAAAAGATCATGCGATCTTCTAATCCGAGGGAGGTGTACCGTTCATGACGCAGCTATCCACGCAAACCGCGAATCAGCCGGCAAAGCGTTCAAAGAAGAGAGACTACAACGCCATCTCCCCATTGTGGAATACGATTTTTAATATCGTGATCGGCATCTTCTCGTTCTCCTGTATCTTTCCGTTTCTATTTGTTATTATTATTTCCTTGACCGACGAACAGACGCTGGTCTTGGAAGGCTTCAGGCTGCTGCCGAGTCAGTTCAGTACGGCGGCGTACGAATATATTTTTGAAACGGGAGGCGAGCTGCTGTCCTCATTCAGCTTAACGCTCCTGGTTACGGTACTGGGGACGCTGGTGAGTCTGGCATTGGTTACGACTTATGCCTATGCATTGTCTCGCCGAAACTTTGAATTTCGAGGCTTTTTCAGCTTCCTTGCATTCTTTACCATGCTGTTCTCGGGCGGTATGGTACCTGGTTATATCGTGATGACCCAGTTCCTGCATCTGCAAAACACGATCTGGGCGTTGATATTTCCTTTATCCTTGAGCGCGTTCTCCATCATCGTCATGAGGACCTTTTTCCAAACGACGATTCCGGATGAAATTATCGAGTCCGCCAAAATCGACGGCGCCGGCGAGTTTCTGACCTTTATCCGAATCGTGCTGCCGGTCTCGCTGCCGGGGATTGCAACGATTGGTTTGTTCAGCTCCTTGGGTTACTGGAACGACTGGTTTAATGCCTTGCTGTATTATAACAATCCACAGGCAACGCCACCGCTGCAGTTCATGCTGATGAAGATCGAGAAGAACATGGACTTCCTGACGCAGAATGCGCAGAATATCGGTTCATTCGATGCAGCAGCCGGCCTGCCGACAGAGACGGTAAGGATGGCGATGGTCGTATTGGCGACACTGCCGATTGTTATGGCGTATCCGTTCTTCCAGCGATATTTTGTCCAGGGCCTGACGGTAGGCTCGGTCAAAGGCTAATTTCATATGGTTGTACCCGCATCGCACACTGCCGGAGAAATCCGGCTTTGATGTTTCAGGTGTGTAAGCGGTGTCAATATAGCATTAACCATTAAGTGATACAGGGGGAAAACACATGTTTAAGAAAAAGGTTTCTATACTGTCCCTTGCTCTTGTGCTTCTGCTGACGGTTGTATTGTCGGCTTGCGGCAGCAAGGAAGGCGCTAAGTCCGGCGAGCCTGCGAAGGAAGAGGCAGCCGTTCAGAGCGACGGCACGGTCGATGTTTCCAAGCTGGATCCGGTCAAACTGAAAATGTATATGATCGGGCCTAACCAGAAGGATCTTCCCGTGGTTCAAGAGGAAATCAATAAATATTTGACGGAAAAAATCAATGCAACGCTCGAGATCAGTATGATCGACTGGGGCGATTACAGCCAGCGGATGCAGGTTATTACAAGCTCCGGCGAGAATTACGACATCGCCTTCACTAGCTCATGGGCGTTCGATTATCTTCCAAATGCAGCGAAGGGCGCATTTAAGCCGCTGAATGATCTGCTTGATCAATATGGAAAAGGCATTAAGGAAGCGCTGGATCCTCGTTTCTTGGAAGGAACGAAGGTCAACGGCGTGAACTATGGCATCCCGGCCAACAAGGAATTGGCACAGCAGTTTGTATGGCGTTTCAATAAGAAGTATCTGGATAAGTACAACCTGGACATTTCCAAGGTGACAACACTTGAGGATCTGGAGCCGCTTCTGAAAACGATTAAAGAGAACGAGCCTGCGGATATTACACCGCTTGCCGTACCGAAAGGCTTTAAGCCGTACTTACCGGTCGACTTCCCGCTTGGCGATGAAATTCCAATCGGTATGTACCTTGACACCAAAGACTTTAAATTTGAGAATCTGCTGGATTCACCTGAACTGAAATCGGCTCTGACCACGATGCGCAAATATTATAAAGCGGGTTATGTGCGCGAGGACGTAGCGACGCTCGACGGCATTGATAACATCAAAACCGGCAAATGGCTCGTGGACCGCGAGATTACACAGCCATACGCGGAGCTCGGCTGGTCCAGAAACGCGGGATATGACATTGTGACAAGACCGATGCACGATCCAGTCATTTACACCAGCTCGGCTGCGGGCTCGATGATGGCGATTTCTTCGTACTCCAAAAATCCGGAGCGGGCGATGATGTTCTTGAACCTGCTGAACACGGATGAGAAGCTGCGCAATATGATTCAATACGGTTTGGAAGGCACGCATTACAAGAAGCTTGAAGGACCATACATCGAAGATATGCCTGCTATGCAGGAAAGCTATGCCATGCCTGGATTTGCGCTCGGCAATATGTTCCTGACGTATCTTCATGAAGGCGAGCCTGAAGACAAATGGGAAGCATTCGAGAAATTTAACAGCTCCGCTGTGGTAGCTCCTACGTTCGGCTTTAACTTCGACACGGCTCCGGTAAAAACGGAGGTTGCGGCCATCACCAACGTAGCGAAAGAATTCATTCCTGCACTGTACACCGGCTCCATCGATCCTGAAGAATACTTGCCAAAAGCAAAACAAAAATTCCAGGATGCTGGAATTGACAAAGTTATCGCTGAAGCTCAAAAGCAGTTTGATGAGTGGAAGGCACAAAACAAGTAATCTATAAAAGTGTATGAGGGGTAGAAACGGCTGATCTAAAGCGGCCGTTTCTCTCTGTCATTCCTTCTTTTAGATGGAAAACGTATTCATTGTTTACCACGAAATCATGAAATAAACAGGAGGTTTTCCCATGAAACGAATCAAACCGGATTATTTAACGAAAGCCCAGTGGAAACGCAGAATGACGGTATGGATGAGCACGGCAGTGCTGGCCGCGTCCCTGGCGGGTTTTGCTGGAGAAGCCGAAGCAGCACAGCCTCACTCGTCATATTGGTATCCGAACACGCTGCTGGAATGGTCGCCGTCCACGGATAAGGATGCTCTATTTAATCGGGGAACGGTTAAGCTGGAGGATCAGCGTATCCAGGGTCATAAGATAAACAGCAATGCCAAGGAGGAAGTGAAGGTTTTATCGATCGCTTCCATGTATCCAAGCACAAGCGGAGCTCCTTCCCAAGGCTCGGAGAAGTTCCATACCTATACGTTCAGCAATTGGCAGTATATCGACAAGCTGGTGATGTGGGGCGGTTCGGCAGGCGAAGGATTGATCGTTCCGCCAAGCGCTGACGTGATCGATGCGGCTCACAAGAATGGCGTACCTGTTTTTGGAACCGTTTTCTTGCCGCAAACCGAGCATGGAGGCAAAATCCAGTGGATGCATGATCTGTTAAAGCAGCGGGAGGATGGATCCTTCCCGGTTGCAGACAAACTGATTGAGGTTGCTAAGTATTACGGATTTGATGGCTGGTTCATCAATCAGGAGACTCAGGGCGGAACGCCTGAGGATGCCGCCAAGATGGCTGAGTTTTTAACGTATCTTCAGCAGAAAAAAGCGCCGGGCATGGAAGTGATCTGGTACGATTCCATGATCAAGGAAGGACCGGTGAAGTGGCAAGGGGCTTTGACGGACAAGAACGAGATGTTCTTCCAGGAGGGAAATCAGCGGGTTTCCGACAATATGTTCATCGATTTCCGCTGGCAGTTCAAAGACGAGAAGAACGGCCAATACGATTACATTACTCCGTTCTTGAACTCTCCGGCCAAAGCGGCGGAGCTTGGCCGCAGTCCGTATGATTTATATGCCGGCATCGACGTGGAGGCGAAGGGCTACGAAGGCAAGTTCAATTGGCCGGTTGTGTTCCCGGATGGGAAGAAAGCCACGACTTCACTTGGCATTTATCGTCCCGATTGGGCGTTCAACAGCTCCGAAACCCATGAGGAGTATATGAAAAAGGAGCAGATCTTCTGGGCGGGACCTGGCATGAATCCGGCTAATACCTCGCAGCCTGAAGGGACCGATCCGCTCGCCTGGAGAGGGATTGCGAATGATGTGGTTGCCAAAACCGTGCTCACCGATTCCGAATTTGTCACCCATTTCAATACCGGGAACGGCCATATGTTTGCGGTGGACGGTAAAGTGATGCGGAGCAGGGACTGGAGCAATCGGAGCCTGCAGGATATTTTGCCGACCTGGCGCTGGATCACGGAAACTAATGGCAAGGGTGAAGCCCTCAAGCCTGGATTTGACTTCAGCAAATCTTACTACGGAGGCAGCTCGCTTCAGGTGGCGGGTGCCGTAAGCAAAGGCTCCTCTACTCATGTCAAGCTGTATAAGGCGAATATCCCGGTAGAACCGACGACGGAAGTATCGCTCGTCTATGCGGACAATGCGAAGGACGCCAAGGTGAAGATTGGGTTGGCATTCTCCGATGCGCCGGATCGGTATGAATTTTTCGAGCCTGGCAAGTGGACCGCCACGGGTGCCGATCAGGATTGGAAGCAGGGCAGCGTTAAGCTGAACAAGTATAAAGGCCGCACGATTGTGGGAATCTCGCTGCAATTCGAATCAGCCGCGGATATAGCGGATTATCGGGCGAATATTGGAAAACTGGCTGTTACTCAGGTGAACGATAAGGCGAAGAAACCGCACCAGGTGACCGATCTTCAGGTCATCGATAATGATTTCCGCGACGGAATATATGGAGATGCGCGATTGTCTTGGAAGGCACCGAAACAGGCTGAGGACGTGATGTACTACCAGGTGTACCGGGTTCATCCGGACGGCAAGTACGAGTTGATGGGCATGACGGGGAATACGGTATATTACGTGCCGGAAATGAAGCGGATGCTGAAAGAGCAGGCAACTAAGATGGCCGTGATTCCGGTAAACCGACATTACGAACAAGGAAAAGCATCGTCGGTAAGCTTTGACTGGCCGGAATATCCGAAGCCGGTTGCAGCCTTCAAAGCGGATAAAACACTGATCGCACCGGGAGAAACGGTACAATTCACAGATCTTTCCTCGGAAGTGACGGAGTCCTGGAGCTGGAGCTTCCCGGGCGGACAGCCAGCATCCAGCACGGAGCAGAATCCTAAAGTGACCTATCCGGAGGAAGGAACGTACGAAGTGACGCTAACCGCTACAAATAGCGTTGGCGAGGACTTGGTTCGGAAGAAACTCATCACGGTTACACGGGAAGCGAAGAATGGCGTGGGCAACCTTGCTCTTGGCAAGGAAACATCAGCATCCAGCTTCGTGAATGAGAAGGAAGCACCTGCATTTGCGGTGGACGGTAACGCCGCCACCAAGTGGTGTGCTGTTGGAGACGGGCCTCACTGGCTGACGGTGGACCTGGGAGCCGAGCATAAGCTCAGCGAATTCGTGATCAAGCATGCGGAAGCCGGGGGCGAGCCGGCCGCGTTCAATACGCGGGCATTTACCATTCAGGTAAGCTCGGATGGCAAGGAATGGAAGGACGCGGTATCGGTCAAAGACAATACGAAAGCGGTCAGCAGCCATGCCATCGAACTCACCTCCGCACAGTACGTGCGTCTTCAAATAGAGAAGGCGACGCAAGGCGGGGACACGGCTACGCGGATTTATGATTTTGAAGTACTGGGCTTGAAATAATTCGGAGAACTAGAAAGGGCGTTTCCCATAAGGGGGACGCTCTTTTTTTGTTGTCTATATAGTTTGTGTCCCGTCATAGAATCGCTGTCAATGCCCTAGGCCACCCTGTATAGATTTTGTATAGATAGGGTTGTTAATCTAATGTAGGACAATTTTTGGATATTGAACAATTGACGCGTGCAGCGGTAAGAGTATTAATTGCATAGCTGCTGAAATTGATAAATTGAGCAATAAATAATGAAGCAACTTAAAACAACCATTGATGGCATGGAAGTCGTCAATGGTTGTTCTTGCATGGAGCAGTGCCTACATTAGAATGGATTAGGAGAGAATACTTCTTGGCAAACGACTCACCCATATACCAAATGAAAAAGAGTCATATGATCTTGTTAATAGGGTTATTGTTAGTCATTCTATCGAGCCTGCGCATGGTGTGGATGGTATTGTTGCCTCATCAAGAGCAGGTGTCCATTACGAACGGGCAGCTGGATTTGTGTCATTGGAATGCAGATGATGGCGGCGTGCTCTTACTTGATGGGGAATGGGAGTTTTATCCTTCACTATGGTTGCTGGATGGTAGTCGTCGGCAGCGTGTGTCAGCCGAGATCGAGCCAAAGCTGATTTCGGTTCCGGGAGGATGGAACGAAGCTTTGCATAGTGAAGAGCCGACTCCATATGGTTATGCGTCCTACCGCCTGCGTATTAAGGTAAACCCGAAACAGAACGTTAATTATAGTATTCGTGTACCCAGCGTACGCACGTCATCCGAATTATATGTAAATGGACGACTGCTTGCTAAATCCGGGCAGGTGGCAAAAACAAAGGAAGAATATACGGCGAAGAACCTGCCTTACTCTACAAGCTTTACAGCAGACAAAAACGGCGTCATCGATGTAGTGATTCAGGCGGCAAATTATGTGGATAGTCGAGGCGGCGGCATTGCCAGGTCCATTAAATTCGGTTCGGAAGAAGCCGTCGCACAGGAAATGAAATTCTCCGTTTCCATGCAGACGCTGGGAGCCATTATATTTCTTATGCATTCCGTGTATGCACTTATTTTATTTTTACTAGGAAATAAAGAGAAGAAGCTGCTCTATTTTTCCCTGTTAACACTATGCGTAACCATTTCCAGCCTGTTTAGTAACGATGAAAAGCTGTTTCATCAATTATTTTACATCGGCAGTGATTGGGATTTTCGGCTATCCAATGCCGCTTTTATGATCGGATGCTATGCGTTGCTGGAATGTACGGATCATCGTGAGCTCCCTTACTGGCGCAGGGTATATCCGGTTTATACCGTAATGGCTCTGGGGACTGCCGCGGTTACGTTATTTTTAGCTCCGCATCAGGTGATCATGCTCTTCCCGGTTTATTACCTATTGGGATGCATCGCAGCCTTAATCACGATCATAGCCATTATAAAAAAAGTAATCCAGGATATAAAAAGCCATCTGTTACTGCTCTTTTCTATGCTTGCGCTGGTTCACCATTTCCTTTGGTCGTTATTCTGGCGGGAGAGCGGTTTGAGCATTGTCCATTATCCGTTTGACCTGATTATATCGATGGGGTGTTTGGCCTCTGTATGGTTTAAGGCTTATTTCATCATGCATGCTAACACCAAGGAGATTGCCGCAACCTTGCAAAGAGTGAATGACCATAAAGATCAATTCCTGGCGAACACGTCTCATGAATTTAAAAATCCGCTTCATAGCATCCTTAACATGTCACAGTCCGTGCTGAACAGAGAAGGGCATTTGTTACAGGATCGAAGTGTCAAGGAGCTCGAAACGGTACTATCTGTAGGACATCGGCTAACACTTATATTAAATGATTTGATTGATGTGATGAGTCTGCGGGAGGGCAATCCTCGTTTACAGGAAAAAGCCATATTGATTCAGCCGATCATAACGGGAGTCATTGATATGCTGCAATTTAACGCAGAGGCGAAGTCCGTCAACATCGCAAATCAGATTCCTGAGGATTTTCCACCTGTTATTGCGGATGAGAATCGGTTGATTCAAATTGTTTTCAATTTGCTTCATAATGCCGTGAAGTATACGAATGAAGGGGTCATTACGATTCAAGCTTTGGCAGAAGACGGAAGAGCGTATATTGTTATTGCTGATACCGGGATCGGCATGGATGAGGACATGCTAAAGCGTTTATTCCTTCCGTATGAGCAAGCCAGCGCCAGCGAAACTATGATTGAAGGCGGCTTTGGCTTAGGCTTAAGTATAAGCAAGCAACTGATTGATCTTCATCGAGGTACGTTAGAGGTATCTTCTGTTTTAGGAGTAGGCTCGAAATTTACATTTTCGTTAAAGCTTGCGGAATTGAATGTGGAAGATGAGGAACTTGTTTCTAACCCATTCAAACCATTTACAATACAACCAGCGCCGACTCAGGAAACTGCCCCCATCATCTTGGATAAAGAGGATATCCCGCCAGCGGCAAAACCAACAACCTCTATTGCAATGAATTGTGATCGTCCGCTCTTATTAATTGTGGATGACGATCCTGTTAATCTGCAAGTGCTCGAAACCATACTACCGCCTGATGATTATGATGTCACGATGGCAACGAGCGGTAAAGAAGCATTGGCTATACTGGACACGAGGGAATGGGATCTGGTCATCTCCGATATTATGATGCCGCAGATGTCGGGCTATGAGCTGACACGAAGAATTCGAGAGCGGTACACGCTTACCGAGCTCCCGGTGCTGCTCCTTACCGCAAGAAGCCAGCCGAAGGATATCCAGAGCGGTTTTTTAGTAGGAGCAAACGATTATGTGACAAAGCCGGTGGAAGCATTAGAAATCAGATCGCGGATTGAAGCGCTAACGACGATTAAACAAACGGTTCGGGAACAATTGCGATTGGAGGCGGCATGGCTGCAAGCGCAAATCCAACCTCATTTCTTATTCAATGCTTTAAGCGCGGTAACCGCTTTGAGTGACATTAATTTGGATAAGATGCGCCATTTGCTTGATGAGTTCAGCAATTTTTTGAGGTATAAATTTAGGTTCCAAGATACGGATGGACTTGTTTCGATTAAAGAGGAATTAAGTCTAGTGCGTTCATACTTATATATCGAAAAGGTCCGGTTTGAAGAGCGGCTGCAGGTCGTTTGGGAGGTAGATGATTGCGAAGAGTTACAAATTCCTTTCCTTTCGATCCAGCCTTTGGTTGAAAATGCAATAAGACATGGCATTATGAAGCGCACTCGCGGAGGGGAAATACATATTCGAATTTCTGTCCATGACATGCTTACAGAGATAACGGTTCAGGACAATGGGATCGGCATGGACGAAGTTCAATTGCAACGGGTATTGGAAAGAAATACAGACCGCAGCTCAGGAGTCGGCCTGATCAATACGCATCAGCGCTTGAAGCGGCACTTCGGCACAGGACTTCATATCAAAAGCACGTTGGGTAAAGGAACCGAGGTAACTTTTTACGTGCGCAGCGAAACGAGGTAATTGTAATTTTATACGATACAAAGAAAGCCGGAGCATTGAAGCTCCGGCTTTCTTTGTTGCCGGGATTTCTGCACTGGTGAACATAACCCGCAAATAGCGCCTATACGATATTCTCGGATCGCGCCATTTGTATGGCTTCTTCGCGATTGTTAACGCCAAGCTTGGAGTAGAGAATCGAGCAGTAATTGCGGATCGTTCCCTCCGATAAAAATAGCTTGGCGGCGATCGACTTGTAACGCAGTCCGCTCGATAGATTCTCCAGAATCTCCATCTCGCGTTTCGTAAGGCCGTACGGGTAGTTTTCTTGATTTGAACCAATTCTTTCCAGCTGCTCACGTTGACGCTTCATCTCTTCGAAGACTTGCGTTGCAACCGATTGGTCGATCCAGGTTCCCCCATTATAAATAAGTTTCAAGGCTTCCTTCATTTCCCGCGGATGAATCGACTTCAGCATGTAGCCATCCGCCCCGCGCTCCAATGCAGTTGCTGCCTGCAAGGAATCCTCGAACGTCGTCATAAGCACAACCTTCATCTCAGGCCATCGATGTTTCATTTCATTTAAAGCTTCAAGCCCGCCCATTCCCTGCATACGAACATCCATGAGCACGATATCCGGTTGGGACCGCTCGCAATGCTCCAATGCTTCGCGCCCGTCCCCAGCCTTACCCACGACGATAAACTCAGCATGCTGTTCCAAATTATGCTTTAAGCTGTCCGTGATGATCGCCTGATCATCAACGATCAGCAGGCGGATCGTGTCATGGACTGGCGCAGTCTGCAGCGGAATATTACATATGACGATAGTGCCTTGCCCGGCACCGGAATGGACGGACAGCGTGCCGTTAAATAGCTCAAGGCGTTCCTTCATCCCTTGGAGCCCAAATCCGAATTGGATGTTTTCCATTCCAATCCCGTTATCTTCGATCTGTAACCGAAGCTGCTGACTATCGAAATGCAGCTGAACGGTTATCACGCTCGCTTGGCCGTGCCGAACGGCATTGGTCAGAGACTCCTGAAGGCATCGATATAGACTAAAGTTTATTTTTTGCATAACGAGCGTCTCACTGCCGATCACACGGAAATGGACGGTTATACCTGTCGATTTCATAAACTCTTCGCTTAACTGCCACAGCGATTCGCTTAACGTATGGCTTAACGTGGTATGAGAGAGCTTGTGCAGATGCTTTCGAATATCATCCAGACTGTGCTGTGCGATATCGACGAGCGAATCGATCCTCTCGGTTTGCGAATCCGGCACGGACGATCGCAGTGATTCAACGCCGACGATGAGCGAGGTAAGCGAATGACCAATCGTGTCATGCAGCTCGTGTGACAGGCGGCTGCGCTCCTCCATCAGCGTAAGCTCCTCGATCCGCTTAATATGCTGCTCCAGCAGCACCTTCTGCTCTTGAATAATTCGGGATTGCTTATGGGACTGAATTAATATATTAAACGCGAAGCCGATGGCAAATCCAAGGCTGCAGTTAACGATAAACTCGTACGGAAGGCGATCCGCAATCCAACCGTTCAAGATCGGGAATATGATTCCACAGAGGATTCCGGTCCACACATAGCTTTTTCGACTGCTGATTAAGCTGATAATCATCACGAATAGAATGAAAGACCATAACAGTTCCGGCGCAGCGTAGGCTAAATAGAGATGGAACAAGCCCGCTGTTGCGACTTCGACTGCAAGATATCGTTCTTCTTTTTTGTAGCGTACCGTTAGCGGAATGAGGTAAACGGTCAAAGCAAGCGAAAGTACAACCCCAACCGGCGCATCGATCAATGACGGATTGACAAAAGCAGTGCTTACGATAATAACCAGCCACAGCGTTCGTAGGGCCACAAGTAACCCATCATACCAGAACCATTTTTTCATTATGGAGAACACGGATTATGCACACCTGCTTGTATGTATTTGCAAACCAATTTCCAGATAATTCAGACCTATCATGCACCATAACTTCTCGATCCGTCAAGCAATGGAGGAGGTTGTTGGAACTTGGCTGCAGCCAGCACGTCACATGAACAGTTGACACTTTGTCATACAGAATATGTGACAGATCCAAACACGATGTCATACCCAAGCTTGGCGGTTTTATCACTGTCCGATTTAACAGCTTAGGGGGTAGGGTGAAGGAGTGAAGCAACACAACATTCCAAAATAATAGGAGCGATGCATGATGAAATCATTCACCACACACAAAGGAGCTGTGCTTACATTAACAGCTATATTGGCGGGTTCCCTGGTATTCCCGGCATATGGAGCTGTACATGCGGCAGTTAAGACGCCAACCCAACAAGCAATCGATAAGGCTGCCAATGCCGACCATATTCCGGGCGTTATTGTTACTGTGAAGAAAGGAACGGCGAGCTGGTCATATGCCTCAGGTGAAGCGAATATCGAAAGGAACCATAAAGCAGACGCCGACTCCGCTTTCCGGATCGGAAGTACAACGAAGACATTTGTTGCTACGGTTGCCTTGCAGCTTGCCGGCGAAAAGAAGCTAAGCCTCGATGATACGGTGGAGAAATGGCTTCCGGGGCTTGTGCGCGGCAATGGGTATGACGGAAGTAAGATTAAGATTCGCCAATTGTTGAATCATACAAGTGGACTTCCAGATTATTTAACTCCCGATCTCAGGACTCAATTACTCGCAAATCCAGGTGATAATTATACAGCCAAACAGTTAATCGACCTGGCCTTGAAGGAAAAGCCCGTAACAGGCTGGTCATATTCAAACACGAATACCGTTATTATGGGGCTCATTATTCAGAAAGTGACCGGGGAAACGTATAATGAGCAGATTAAGAAAAGAATTATTGAACCGCTTCAACTAAAAGAAACGTTTCTCCCTGGCAGCTCGGTGGATATTCCGAAAAAAAATGCTCGTGGCTACCTGAACACAGGGGATCAATTAGTGGATATTACGACGCTGAACCCATCGTTTACGAATGCCGCCGGAGAAATGATCTCGACCGGGGAAGATATGACCACGTTTTTCCGAGCCTTGTTGGGCGGCAAGCTGCTGACACCGGAGATGCTGAAGGAGATGTTGACCAGCACAGCCGACTCCTTTCTTGGAAAGTATGGACTGGGCATACACCAAACAAAGCTGCCGGATGGGACCATTGTATGGGGACATGGCGGCGGCATTCCCGGATTTACCAACTTTGCAGGCGGAACCGAAGGCGGTCAGCATACCATTTCGATCAATATCAATGTACTGGGCGATGCGGATAAATATATTAATGATATTTTAGCGTCGGAATTCGCAGTAGAAACCAAAAAAGAACTCACGGAGGAGGAAAAGAAAAGCAAGCGAAGGGAAGAAGTCAAACAGGTCATGGATCAGGTGGTAACCAATAAACAAGTCCCGAGTGTCGTGGGAGGCGGGTTAAAAGACGGGAAACGTTGGTCTTATGCCACCGGTACAGCCAGCTACGAGGTGCCAGGCCCCGTTGAGCCGGACTTTTCATTCCGGATTGGGAGCATTACGAAGACGTTTACTGCTGCCGTTGTATTGCAGTTGGCTGAGGAGAAACAATTAAGCCTGGATGATTCGGTCGAACAATGGCTGCCGGGGGTTGTACAGGGTAACGGGTATGACGGCAACCAAATTACGATTCGTCAGTTATTGAACCACACAAGCGGGCTTGCAAGCTATACAGATCATGATATGCGAGATATGACCCTGCCTAACAATCCGTTCCGTTATTATGCCGTAGACGAACTCATCCGCTTGGCCCTTGCAAAGCCGCCTGCATATGCGCCAGGGAAAGGCTGGAATTACTCCAACACCAATACATTGCTAGCCGGTCAGATTATTAAGAAGGTCACCGGGGATACGTATGCGGAGCAGATCAGGAAACGGTTTATCGAGCCGCTCGGGCTAACGGAGACATTCGTCATGGAAAACAGTTCCTATATTCCGGGTAAACATGCCAGAGGATACAACATGGACAGAACAGGCCATATGTATGATTTGACCGAAATGAATCAATCTTGGGCAAATGCTGCCGGTGGCATGGTTTCAACAGTCAAAGATTTGACCACCTTCTTCAGTGCGCTGTTGGGCGGAGAGCTTCTGAATCAAGAGATGATGGACCAGATGCTCACAGCTGTAGATTCACCTATAGGTAAAGTAGGACTAGGGATTTATGAAGGGAAAACATCGGACGGGCAATCCTATTGGGGGCATGCCGGCGGCACTTACGGATTCGAGACGAGAGCCTTCGGACCTGTTGGCGGGAAGCACATTCTAGTGACAGCCATCAACTCGGTAGCTCCGAAAGTCGCGGAGGCTCACGATAAGATATTCGATAAGGAGTTTGGACGCTAAATTTAAAGCCGACATCGCACCATTTATGGGCGCATGTCGGCTTCTTTTCGTATTGCCGTCTATTCATGGAATTGGGAACGCATGCAGGCGTCCCTTATAGTTTACAAGTCACGACTGTTTCCCCTTAGGTTTGCTATTCAGCAGCTGGTATACGGCAACGGCCAGCGCTGAGCCGGCAAGCGGGGCGATAAGAAACACCCACACTTGGGATAAGGCCTGCCCGCCAAGCAGAAGTGCGGGTCCCAGGCTTCTTGCAGGGTTAACGGATGTTCCCGTTAAGGCTATTCCTAAAATATGTACGAAAGCGAGTGTCAGTCCGATCACAAGGCCGGTTACGTTTCCGTTGCTCTCCGTAGAAGTTACGCCCAGGATCGTATAAATAAATACGAAGGTTAAAATGATTTCGACAACGAATGCCATAGTGGTTGAAATCCCGATCCCATACCCAGGGCCGAAACCATTCTGACCGAGCCCCGTTGTGGGCATACCCGCGGAGACGATGATGGCGTACAGAATAGCGGCGCCCGCAATGGCACCGGCGATTTGCGAAACAACGTACCCGATGAAGTCGGTACCGGTTAGCTTACGTTTAATAAGCATGGCAAGTGAAACCGCCGGATTGATATGACATCCCGAAATCGGACCGATGACGTAGGCCATCGCTACGATAGACAGCCCGAATGCCAATGCAATCCCCAAATGGCCGAGCTCTCCTCCCGCCGTAGCGGCACTGCCGCAGCCGAACAGAACAAGCACCAAAGTTCCAATGAACTCGGCAGCGTACTTTTTGAATGACGCGTTCATAATCTACCTCCTAATAATTAAAAATCGATTCTCATTATATATGAGGCAAATAGACAAAAACTGGACATAGAGCGGGAGGATGTCTGATTTTTGAACAAAAATGACCCGCAAGGGATCACTTTTTCCAAAGTGCCTTATGCGGGTCATCGACTCATACTTATGGATTTAATCACCTTGAAAAACCGAATTCGGATATTTCACTTCCGGATACTCCTCCGTGGGACCGGCTAGAAGCTTACTCTCGATTCCGCGTAAATGCTGGTTGAAAAACTCCAAAAGATAGCGATTGACGATTTCTGCGCCCCTTGCTCCATTCAAGCTTCCGGTCATGCCAGTCAGTCCGATAAGCGGAGAGTACAGCTGGAGATCGGTGAAGTTATAATGTCCGGCTCCTTCAATATAAATGGTTCGTCCATACCCTTGCTGCGATAAACGGTCCATCAGCTTCAGTTCCGCTTCCCGATTCGCCAGTATGGTGTCAAATTGTTCTCTCGTTAACCGGAGCTCCTTGAGCTCAGCAACCGTGGCGGGTGTTTTGCGGTACTTCGCCTGCTGCTCGTTGACATTCTTAAAATCTTCGGATTCCATGAACATAAACGGTTTCTTCATGTCGTCACGGTTCTTCGTTATGAACAACGTGCCATCCATATTCACGCCGGCCTTGATTCGCGGGTTGGAATAAACGGCTTCAAAAGCTGCTGCTCCACCGAAGGAATGACCCAGCATCCCGATGTTGTCCATATCCAGCATTCCTTCGAATTTGCTGGCGACGGCCCCTGAGTGCAGCTTCTCTAGCTGATCCACAATAAATGCTGCATCCTTGTTCCACACATCTAAAATGGCGCGGCTGTCTTCAAATAATCGCTCTTGAGACTGCTCCGTAAGGAATCCGGTCATGCGTCCGTCCGGAAATGCGGTCATAACGGTACTATAAGTATGATCGACTGCGAATACGATATAGCCGTGGCTGGCAAGATGTTCAGCCTGCGACGTATGCAAAATTCTGCCGACCCCCATGCCGTGTGACAGCAGTACCACTGGATACGGATTGTCCGCGGGATGCAAATCGGTATGGATAGATGTATTGGCCTTGCTGTATTTCCAGTAGTCGAGGGCGGGAGCGGGAAGGCCCAGATATCCGGAATAAGCTTGCATATAGGCATGGAAGAGCCCTCTGTCCTTAGGGAACACTGAATTTTTCTCGGCGCTCCGTCCAGATTCCGCAGCAGGGTACCATACCTGAACGACCATCTCTCGCTTGTCGCCCTTCTGCTCGGTAAACGTTTCTTCCCGGTCGGCATCGATAAAATGGAATGTTTCCGTTCCCACACTGAACTCGCCTGAAGGCTTGGGTAAATGAAAGACCGGCAGCAATACCGATAAGGCAACCGATACGCCCAGCAAAACAACGGATAGAGCCAAAATCGTGTAACGAAGCGGTTTTCCTACCTTTTTGCGTCTAAATAAGACGAAGGTGAGGAGCAAAGCAGCGACGATATAGGCCGGAATCATCTGCCACCTATAGCCCTCAAACAGCAGTTGCGCTGCTAACAGTGAGCCACAAGCGACGCCGGCTATAGCCCCTGTCATCCGGTTGATTGTGTTACGAAATAGTAAGACCATCAGCACCAAAACGCTGGATGTTATCAACAACATTTCCAATACTCGCATACGTTCTCTCCCTTATTGCTCCAGTTTCTTCTAATCGTAACGGATCAAGGTTAAAACGAACGGGCAGTTCCGTTTAAAAATGGTTTAAATATGGGAGAGTCGTATTCGTAGAGGATGGGCGTTTCAGCTCATTTAAGGAAAATCGCCTCAAAATAACAGCTGCCCCCCAAGTCGTGTTCACTTGGGGGGCAGCTGTTGGTTGTTTATACTTTTCTTTTTCTTAACAAAAGCAATCCTGCAAGAAGCATAATAGCTCCGGCTAACATGTAGCTGTACATATTCGTAGCCGTATTCGGTAATTTATTTCCGTTAGGCTCGTTCGTTGCCGGATCTCCGGACTCAGCCGGATCTCGTGGAGTCGAATCCGATACGCCTAATGTTGAATCGTCATGATCTTCCGGTGTTTGTGCCCCGGTATTCGAATCCCCGTTGGAGTCTCCATTCGAGTCCTCATTCGGGTTCCCGTTGGAATCGCCATCCGAATCTTCGTTCGGATTTCCGTTAGGATCTTCATTCGAGTCTCCATCGGAATCTCCCGTTCCACCCGGGTTCGTAGTATTTCCACCATTGTTCTCGTTGTCTGTCACTTCAATGACATTCGATGGCTTCTCCGGACTGGTCACATTATCCCCTGTGACTTCACCGATGTTTACGATCGATTTGCCGGCTTGTCCCGCCTTGATGGTTGCCTGGAACGTAATCGTATGCCATTCGGTATCAGCAATCCGTCCAAAGTTACCGCTCACTTTGCCGTTAACATATTGACCTTTGTCGCCATCAGAGTTATCGGTTACGGAAATACCGTCCACCTTCAGGCTGCCTGCTACATATGCCAGTCCTTCCGGCAGGATATCGGCAATCACAAGGTTCGATACATAGCTGCCGGCAACGGTATTGCGTGCGGAGATTGTATACTCCATCTTATCGCCAACCCCGATGATGCCACCACTTAGATCCCGCGATGTCTTCCGTGACTCGATGACTGGGGAAGGCGGAGTCGGTGGTGTTACAGGCGGTGTAACTGGTGGATCCGGATCTACCGGCGGATTGACTGGTGGGTCGACTGGCGGATCAACCGGTGGGTCCACCGGCGGCGTATCGCCTTCCTCAACCACAATCTCATCCGTTGGACGGCTTGGCTGATCGATGTTGTCTCCGGTAATCTCTCCGGTATTTCGGATCGATTCCCCTGCGTTTGCTACGATTTTCGCCCGGAACTCGAGCGTATGCCATTTCGTATCCCATACATCCCCGACGTTACCGACTACCCGACCTGAGGCATAGTGGCCTTGGTCGCTATCCTTGTCATCGGTTACCGAAACGCCGTCGACCTTCAAACTGCCCGGAATATATTCCAGACCAGCCGGCAGCGTATCGGTGATGGCCAGATTGGCCATGTACGTGTCCTCTATTACCGTTCTTGTCCGGATCACATAGGTAACCGTATCTCCGACTTCAAACGTATCCTTGCCCGCTTCAAGATTTGTTGCGGACTTCTCGGATACGACAATCGGCTCTCGCGGATAGACCTTGACTTCTTCTTCCGGCCTACTTGGCTCGTCGAAATTGTCGCCGCTGACGTCGGCAATATTTCGAATATCCTTGCCGGCTTGTCCGGTTTGGATCGTCGCATGGAATTGAAGCACATGCCACTCCTTATCCCAGATGTCGCCGAATCCGCCATACACCGCGCCGGTTACACCGTATACATCCCCGGTGACATAATGACCGTTATCGTCGCCTTCCTCATCGGTGGCGGTTTTGCCGTCCACGGTTAGGGTGTTCGGCACGTATTCCAGTCCTTCCGGCAGCGTATCCGTAATCTTCAAATTCGAGATATACGAATCTTCCGTCACCGTTCTTGCCCGAATGGTGTAGACCACCGTATCCCCGACTTCAAAATGGGTTTTACCCGTATCCAGGTTTTCGGCGATCTTCTCCGATTCCACAACCGGATGGCGCGGATAGACCTGAACAACTTCCTCGGCATTGCTCGGCGTGCTTACATTCTCGCCGCCGGCGACGGCGGTATTGCGAATATTCTTGCCGGCTTGGCCCGTCGCAATGACCGCTTCGAATTCAAGCGTGTGCCACTCGGTATCCGTGATATCCCCGAAAAGGCCGACTACCTGGTCGCCATTATACAGACCACCGTCTTGATCGCTCTCGTCATCCGTGACGGAGACGCCGTCTACCTTCAGGCTGCCCGGTACATATTGCAGTCCAGCCGGCAGATCGTCGGAGATGACCAAACTGCTGACGAAGCTGTTAAGGACCGTATTCCGTGCCTGAATCGTGTACCGCAGCGTATCGCCTGGTTCAGGATGGTCAGGGTCCGTGTTTCCAGCGGCCTTGGTTTGAAGGACTGCCGATTTGTCGGACTCCAGAACAGGAGGATTGAGACGGACCGGTGTTGTGGTTTCGTTCGTTTCCTTCTCTTCCGTGTCGCCTGTTAATAAGTTGTCGTAGCTGATTAGCGCTTTGTTTTTAATTTGCTGATTGGCAGCGTTCGCTAAGACCTTGACTTTAAATTGCACGGTAACGCCATCTGCCAATTGGCTCGTATTCGCTAAATCGCCTAACTTAATGCTGACCTGGCTGCCTTCAAGGCGACCTTCGTCGGCATCGTCCGCATCCGTCAGGTCCTTGGTGGTCGAGCCTTGGATCAATTTCATGGAACCAGGGACGTATTCCGTTCCTGCAGGAATCAGATCCGTCACACTTGCATCGGCTGCGATGTCTCCGCCTTCGTTCTTGATCTGAATCGCGTAGGTTACTTCATCGCCGGCACTCACTTCTTGTGGAGATGCGGTCTTGTTGGCCGTTACACACGGTGCCGTGCCAAGGAAGATGTCATCGATGAAGTTGCCTGCACCTATGCTCGCGCTTGCTGTGCTCACCGCCTCAAAGCCGAAGCGAGTGACCTTTTGCCCAGCAGGGACTTTATAAGTACCCGTATAGGTACCCCACGCGGTTTTATCATCCGTCATTTGTCGTTGGACTTCGGCATCGTAAGGGTTAGCCGTTGCTGCCCCAATACGAAGCTGCATCGTGTCAACCCCATTCCGCCCCATATGGGATAGGCGCCAATATATGGTTTGCCCAGGGGTTGTCTTCACATCCTGATACAGCATCCCGTTTTCGAAAGCATTGAGTTCTGCCCATTTCCCGCCATCAGGGGGAGCCGGCCAGTTCTTTACAACCGAAGGATTATTTCGTGCCCAGTCCCATAGCTCAATGACTGGATAACCGTTAGCATCGTCCGTGGTCTTCCATCCAGGTACTTCGGATTCATAATAGTAAAGCCCGGACGTATTAACAGCAGATCCTTTGACAGCGCCTTGCTCAAAACTGCCGTTAATCATCGCTACCGGAGCCGGGCACACATTGGCTTCGCCGGTTATTGACGTACTCACTTCATTTGTAGCTACCTCTTCTGATTTGTTTGTCAAAAGGTTTTCATATTTGATAATGGCCTTGTTTGTCGTGACGATGCCCTCATACCCGGACAACACCTTCACCTTAAATTGAATGGTTTTTCCTTGAGGCAATTGGGCGGCATTCGGCACCTCACCCAAATCGATCACGATCATGTCGCTGCTGCTATCATAGTGGGAGTCGTTAACCGGTTGGCCATCCACCACAATAGAGCCTTGAACAAATTCAGTTCCAACAGGAATGCTGTCTTCAAAAATTACATTTGCTGCGGCGTCGCCGCCGTTGTTCTTAACCGTCACTTCATACGTTAATTCTTGACCGGCAGATGCCTCTCCCTGTGGAGATACTGTTTTATCTGCAATGACGCAAGGTTCTGTTCCGAGGAAAATATCATCGATGAAGTTACCTGCTGCCGGGTTGCCGCCCGTGGATGAGACGGCTTCGAACCCAAAGCGTGTCATCGTTTGGCCGGTCGGAACGACGTAGGTACCGGTATAATATTTCCAAGCGTCCTTACCCGTCGTTAGTTGGTCGACAATCGGAAGAACCTTCGGATCCACATTGGCCGAACCTATTTTGACAGCCATGGTATCCACGCCGAGTCTTCCTTTATGCGCTATCCTCCAATAGATCGTTTGCCCGGGAGTCGTCTTCACATCCTGATATAGCTGTGCAGGCTCTTTGCTATTCAATTCCGCCATTTGCTTCCCATGGGGAACAGCATTCTTAAGGCCTTGTTGATCGTTAGGAGAACCAGGCTGGATTTGATCCATTAAACCTTTGTTAAATATTTCGAAGGATCCCGTAGAATCGGTTGTCTTCCAGCCGGGTACGTATTGACCTTGGACCGAAAAATAGCCTGGGCCGGCCGGGAATCTGGGATCGTTAGCCGCATACACCGGCTCCTCAAAGCTGCCATTGATCAACGCTACCGGCGCTGGGCACGTGGCTGGAGGAGTTGTTCCGGTCGTAACCGTCGAAACGACTTCATCGGATTGAATGGTTCCCGATTCATTTGAAGACACGGTGGCTGTATTTGTGATCTTGGTGCCAACCGCTGTATTGTCCTTGGCTTTCACGCGGAATGTAACAACGGCAGCCCCGTCTTCCCCAACCAATAGGGAACCGTTCATGGCAGACGGATTAGGCGACTTAACCAACATGCCTTCATTTGCAAATAGAGGACTTGTTCCGTTAAGATCAGCGACTGCTTTGCCATTCAAAGTCGTGCTGTCCGCTACATATTCCGTATCGTCTGGCAGCTGATCTTTTAGAACGGCTCCGCTCGCCGATACATTTCCGCTGTTTATTACTCTCAGCGAGTATGAATATTCTTGCCCGGGTGAAATCTCATTGCTCTTTTCAGTACCGTTAATCCATTTTTCAACGGTCAGTTTCGGTGCATATGTAGGATAAGCTCCTGACGTAAGATCCCAGAGCAAATTAATATCCGGAACCTGCCCAATTAATGTCAAAAGGTTATTTTCAGGATTTCCAATATACATGGCCCCTGATGCATCCGAAATCAGCAATTTCCCATCCGGTAAAATACTGATGCCGCTGCCCCAAGTGATCGGATTCGTTCCGTCCGAAAGCCTAAACTCACCGAGCGCGTGCTTATCCAGTGTTTTCGGATTAAGTCTGACAAAGGATTCGTCACCAGTCTGAATATAATAGATATTTCCTTCCTGATCGTATACGAGATCCCGTATATCCGTATCTAAACTTGTAAGCGTGGTTATCTGTCCAGAGCTCAAATCGAGATTCCGAATCTCGCGCTCAATGGTCCCTGAGACGTCCCTTTGAACATTATAGGTGAACGTTGAACCGTCTGGGCTAACCCCTCCGGCACCGACTACCGTCCACCCGGAGTTCGTTGCCGCCAGGGTACTGGTTCCATCCGGCGTAATTTTATGGATCTCTCCGGTACTGTACCTAAGTCCATAAAAAACACCTTGATTTCGATCTAAACCAATCCCATCGAAAACGGAGTTCAGAGGTACTGTCCCGATCGGGGTTCCCGATAGCGACTGGCCGTCAAATTGGTACAACCATGAGGTGCCATCGGCAGCCCTAACCGTTGCATAGGAATCGGTGCCATTAATGGTTATTCCTCCTGCAGCCTCCACAGGTACTGTCATTACAGGCTGTAACCCGCCAAGAATAACTAATAAGATGGAAAATTGAATGAAAATCCGTTTCAATACGGTTTTTCCTGCCGAGCGGGTAGAATGCAATTTTGTCTCCCTCCAATCGTTATGTTTTCGGATCACCGGAGCTTTAGTGCGATATGCTCATCTCCTGTTTCCGGCACCACTCCTTTTCACCTCCAAATTTATACAATTTCCCGTCAAGTATAAGCTAGCAACCATTTATCGACAATATTCCCGTGGTACCATATATAACCAGCAAAAAATGGACGTTTGGCCCATACCATGATTCGACAAAAAACTACAATGTTGCCGTGCTTAAATAGGCAGTTTGTTTAGGCTGTTGGTCACCGTATGACTTCAATAGATAACGCTGGAATTGCGTTTCCAGTGGGAGGTTAGCAATTGGACGAAGCCCCAACCTAATATAGATTCAGGTGGAGCAAATCCTTAGTACAGAGAGGGGGAAATCCTGCAGGGGGGACATATTACTTTTGGCTTATTGTGCAGCAGAAGTATGGCCTTCAGCTGGATTTTATAGATAAGAAACAGTAAGATAACATTGTAAAAATATAGAGGATAATCAAACTCTTATTGGCTATCCGGCAGTCATCAATTGATATATTAATGCAGACTGGAAGGAGAGAACATGCGAAGAATAGTAGGTATGCTGTTGCTGCTCGCAGGTATGGGGATCGTGACTTTCGCTGTCATTCAGTATGTCGAACACCAGGCAAACTTGAAGGAAGCTATGGCGGAAGCAAACGAACTGATTCGCCAGTCAAATACAATAGATGCTTCGAAAGAACGGCGTGCGGATCCTATATCCTATCGTGATCAAGTGATCGACAAATCCAAGTTCGATCCAAAACCGAACGATGTGATCGGAATGCTTCAAATCCCAAAGCTGGAAGCAGAACTTCCGATCATCGAAGGTACGGATGAAGAGATGCTCGAGAGAGGCGTCGGGCATTACAGCGGTACCGCTTTTCCAATGGATAACGAGCAGATTTTGCTGTCTGGGCACCGGGACACCGTTTTTCGGGATTTCGACAAGTTGTCGGTAGGGGATCATTTTATCGTAAAGCTACCTTACGGTACCTTTGAATATGAGATTAAAAGTACGGATATTGTAGATAAAGACGATACATCGGTGATTCGTTCTATGGGAACCGAGGTGCTGGTCATTTCGACCTGCTATCCGTTTCGCTTTGTAGGAAATGCGCCGGAGCGTTATATTTTCTATGCTTACCCAGTCGGGGAAGATGGATAGATTGGGACACAGACTCGCATTGCTTTTGTAAGTGTGTACTCAATAAAAAACAACGCAGCTAATGAGGCTGCGTTGTTTTTTTATCTAAAGAATGTATACTTTATTACCTTTCGAGCTTTTCGCTGACTTACATAACGCTACTAACCGGTACGGGGTTCAAGCAAAAACAGCAGCGCTGCAATAGCGGGAGCATGCTTATCGGTACCATTTGAGCTGTGTCCGAGGATGTTTACAGCCACCCTTTCTCCTCGGCGATCGCCACGGCCTGCTGCCGGGAATCCGCCTCCAGCTTCTGTATGGCGGAGGAGAGGTAGTTGCGAACGGTGCCTCTCGTCAGGAACAGGGCTTTGCTGATGTCGCCGGTGGTCATGCCTTCCTTGGTTAAGCGAAGCATTTCGATTTCCCTTTCGCTGAGCGGATTCTCCTCCTTCATGAAGAGCGCGGCCGCCAGATCGGTGCTCACAATCCGCTCGCCCTTCATGACCCGCCGAATGGATTCGATCAGGAAATCGATCGGCTCATCCTTTAACAGATATCCCTCTACTTGAGCATCCATAGCTTTTTGCAAATAACCCGGGCGCGCAAAGGTTGTAACGATCATGATTTTGCAGGGCAGACCTGCTTGTCGTATGGATTCGGCCAATTCCAGGCCGTTGATATGAGGCATCTCGATGTCGAGCAGGCACACGTCAGGCTGATGCTGCCGGATCGCGTCCCAGGCTCGCTGCCCGTCGGGCACCTCGGCAACGACCTCGATGTCATCTTCGAAATGAAGCAATGAGGCGAATGCACCGCGAAGCATTTTCTGATCTTCCGCAATAACGATTCGAATCATGAAGCGTCCTCCTTTTCATGGCGGCGAAGCGGGAGATTCAAGGATACCCTGGTGCCTCCCTCAGGCGATGGGGCGATGGCGAAAGAGCCGCCAAGCGTCTTCATCCGCTCCATGATCGACGGGATGCCGTTTCCGTCGCCGTTCCCCGCCAGCCCTACGCCGTCATCCGCAATATGGATTCCGAAGGCATGGTCCTTCGTTTCCAGTCTGATCGTGCACCGCTTGGCACGGCTATGCTTGATGATATTGGTCATGGCTTCCCGGACGCACAGCGCAAGCATCGTTTCCTCCACGCTGGATAACAGCGGGAGTTTCTCCGGATTCTCGATGCTCAGCGAAATTCCTGCTGTATGCAGCAGTTTGGCCGAATGCTCCAGCTCGCTTGCCAGCGAGATGAACTTCATATCGGATACCAGCTCCCTTACTTGCTTCAGGGCCGTTCGGGTGGTATCGAGAATCTCGCTTAGCTCTCGCTTGGCTTGGGCAGCATCCTTATCCACCCATTTCGTTGCCAGCTCGCTCTTCATTTTGATCATCATGAGGGTCTGTCCCAAGGTATCGTGGAGATCCCTGGCGATACGCTGCCGCTCCTCCTGCTGGATATACTTTGCAATCTGCTCGTTGGCTTCATCCAGCTCCCCCTGCAGGCTTTTCGCTTTCTCCTTAATGTAGATGACGATCGGATATACCGATTGAATGATCATGATCGGAAGGTAAATGGCATTGGACGTTTCGAGCAGGGGATCCTTTCGGAAAACGAACACGAGCAGGAATGATAGGGCAATGGCCCCGCTGCCGATGGCGATATGCACCTTGGACTTGGACCGGCCCAGCAAGTCGGCAAAAATAATCCCGAACATCAGGGTGGTCGGCCCCGTATATACCGCGAGTACGCCAATGGCGAACAGGCCTGTCAGCACGGCAGCGAGCAGCCAGCCGTCCCGGCGCCACAGGGCGATATAGAACGAAACAAGGAACAGCAGGAGCAGCAAGAGGCTGCCCCACAGTCCCAGCGCCGTATCCAAACGAAACACCTGGTAGCATAAGAATACGGTCAGTACGACATCGATGAGCAAATAACTTTTAATCTGATCCCTCGGATACAGCTTATAGAACATATCTAGCCTCCAATCCGGCTATCTTGATTCGAAGAAACCTACCGCCTGTTTACGGACGGTTTCCATGGGTCCCAGCTTGAAGCCGCGAAGCCACAGGGATGCCATGCCCAGCTGAAACGCGGATATTACCAGCCAGACGGCGATAATGGCGGCCGAATTCAGCTCGCCGGCAAGGCCCAAGCCCCAGCCGTAGAATACCGCGGATGCCATGATGTTCTGGAGCACGTAGCAGCTCAGCGACATTTTCCCGGCGTTCTCCAGAAGGCGCCACAGCCATTCCAACTTCGTATATTGTATCATTCTCGCCAAAATTGCTATATACCCCATGGACATCAGCGGGGCGAATAAATAGCGCACCGGCAGATCGAAAGCGCCGCCAGGCACAAAAATAAGCAGGTTGAGCGGTACGCCCACATATATCCCCAGCCTAAATAGCCTTTTCCGCAGGCTTTTGCCGTTCTCGTCCGGGGAGAATACGCCTGAGCGCATGAAGCGAATCCCGAGCAGGAACAGAAACACGTTAGTCGGTATCACCAGGATGGCTTCCATTCGCAGCGGAAGGAAGTTCGCCAGCCGATATTGGACTTGCTCCATCCAGGTGCCTTCCTGATAAAGGGCAACAACATCGTCAAAACTGCCCAACGATACGCTTGCGCCGCTCGCCAGCATTAGTCCCGCGAGGGCCAGAATCGCAATAGCGAAGACGCTGCCGATTACGTTCATCGTACGTGCGATGAGCCGGTCGCCGCCCTTTACGATGAAGGCTGCAATGATGGCGGTTACTCCATAGCTCATTAAGATGTCATACTCCATGACCAATATAAAATGCAGCAGGCCTTCGAAGACCAGAAACAGGACGGTCCACAAATAAACGCCAGGCCACGGCTTTCCCTTGCGCTTGGCCTGCCGATACTTCATTTCCAGACCGACGCCGAACATGATGGTCAGCAGTCCGAGCAGTTTCCCGTTCACAAGGAATAAGACAATCATGCGAAGTAAGTCATTCGCTCCCCACCAACCGGAATGATCAAAGGTGGTAATGTAGCTGAGGTCCCCCGCATGCGCAAAAATCCAAATATTCGTCCCGAGCGTTCCCAGGATCGCGAAGCCCCGCAAAATATCCAGCAGGCGGATTCTGTCCTTTCGTTGTTCCATCTCCCATTCCTTCTTTCTTCTAAGTTCTCTTGTCACTATTGTAGGAACGATCCGACCGGCGCAACATTCACACCTGTAAAGAGATCCGTATGACACGTGTCATAAATGTTGGGAAAGGGTGGTGTGAGAAGGGGTTCTCGTCATGATTTGAAAATTGTGGAATAATAGAAGAAAACAGGAGGAGTGATCATGTACATCGTATCGGCACCAAGGCAGCTGTCGTGGCGCCGAAGTGGATAAGATCCGTTCATTCATGAGCTGGGGTTGGATATCAAGCTGCATGGCAGCGTTGTACTGCGCCAAGCCGTGTCGGACCATGGTTATAAGACCCTCGATTATCTACTCGATTATGGGGCGGACATCAATTATAATCAGCCCGATATGGTCTATCCTTATCGAGCGACTCCGTTAACGATTGCTGCGCGGATGGGGAATCTTGCCATGGTTAAGCATTTAATTGAGCGAGGCGCGGACGTGACGATAGCGGAAAAAGACGGGGAACGACCTTATACGATTGCTGTGAGTAATAAAGATACCGCCTTGGCGTACTATTGAAATCGCTGGAGCCGGCTGAATATCATAGTTTAGAGAACAAGAAGTATGCGCTGAAAAAATATAAATTGACCGATGAACTCGTTCGCTTTCTGACAGGAGACCAGTTGCGGCTTGAGCTATCGCAGAATGAATATGAAATCGGGTATATCGACTTCTTTGCACTGACGGATATAATCGAGAGAAAAGTCGGAGGCACCTGCAACCTCAAATTTAAACTCATTGTCTATCGTCATATGCTTTACTTCGATAAAGTTGCCTTTTTGAAAGGCGGGGATATTTACGATCGGGATGACGGTTCTTACCACTGTGTGGATAGCCTGCCATTTAGTTTCGTGACGCTTAGATCCAGCAATACTTAGAAAGGGGATGAATCCGTAAACGTCAGGGATTCAGGAAAATGGCTATGAATCATTTCAGGAACATTTTAGAAGAGAGAACAGAAAGTATACTTTATTCCGCAAGCCCATGTTCATCCGAACATGCCGCGGGCTGGATCGGCGGCAATGCCCCGGCCTATTTCGACGACAAAGCGGATACGATCCATGATGGCGACCAGAACTATTACTTTTATTTAAGTCTCGTTCATCCGTTCAAGCCAGCATCTATGATCTCCATTTTCATCCCTAATGACTATGAGGAATACGTGGAGCACAATCAATACCCCGATTGCTCAATCAAGGTGATGGAGCATCCGATGACCGACGAGAGCTTGAACGATCATGTTGCGCACCCGGGCCTAATCAAACATCTTATTTCGCATCCAGAGTCATGCAGCGACTTCCAGTCGATCGATCAGTCTTTCCTGGTCAAATTCGGCGGGAGTCCGAGACTGGTTCAAGATGAAGATTATTATTCGGAGAGGCTGAGGGAGGAAGGGTTCTCCTTTTTGTTGCAGGTAGACGAGGAAGGGTATCCCGAGACGCTGCTCCGAGAGGACAGCAGTTATCCTTTTGGTTTTGGAGCTCTGTATATTTACGCCAAAATCACCACGAATGACGTTCAGGACCTGATAGCGGGCTTCTGGCAGTTCTCATAAATATAAATAACAATTTACCCAAAAAGCGATTGCCGGGACCTGCGGCCGTCGCTTTTTTTTATCACGAATGAGAGTGAAATCATTCCTCATTTTCCAAAGTCGTAATACTTTCGCCCTGTTGGCCGGCTATCGGGTATGGGATGATGGGTTCATCAAAGATTTGAGGTCATGGACTTTGAATCTTTGGCCTTCAGGCTATTGCGATCCTTCCTTCTATTTCAATTGGCGAACCTAGGGTCGCAGCTTTCCTGAAGGAGTTTTATTCAAGAGAGGAGGCGTCCAGGCTATCATATTCCTTCCTTCTATTATTCCTTTAATGACATTAGGGATATGGCTCTCCTGGACTCTTTTATGATGATGAATACCATTTATTTGCGGAGAGCGAACAAATTGATTGTAAGCGAAGGCCAAGGGCCGGGTCGGCTCTCGAAAGCTTATTTGGCGACGGCCATAAAAAACATCGAACACCTTGGATTTGCGTTCTCATATCCACTATTACACGCGATCCGTACCTTATCCGAGGAGCAGTTTGAAGCGCTTTATCAACCACTAATTGACGATTTAAGGGTGCTGGTAGGTGCGCATGTGAAATATGAGCCGATGTATCCTGCTTTCCCGAAGCAGGTGATGGATGAGGAAGATGCGGAGCTCTATCTGAATGCCATCTATCATTATCTTACATGGGATTTGCCTGAGTATGAGCTTGAGGAGAGACCTCCGCTGCAGGACGAAGTCAAACTGAAGGTTATTGACCTGGGGAGCAAAGCGGACTTCTATGCCATGATACGTCAGCTTATCCAGGCTAAAGGCTCCATCTCCCAGACAGATAAAGAGGATATTGAGACCGTTATCGAGCATGCAAATCCCGATGAACTGGAAGCCATTCTTCCTCCCGAGATTCCGTTCAAGGAGAATGCGGGATTCGTGGCAGCCTCATTAATGAAGCATGACAAGGGGAATGTCGAGCTGATCGGGCGTTATTTCAAAACCGCAACCGATGTCCTTCGTCTGGCGGTGGCGTGGTCAGACGGAGATGCCAGTCTGGCGGAAGCCACGCGGTTTCGTAAATTTAAGCGGCGTGAAAGACGACTGCTGCTCGGATTGCTGGAACGCTGCCATCCGATAACGGAGGATATGCTCAAATTTAAGGACCGTTGGATTCGTTTGGGTGAAATTCTGCATCCATCCGAATATAAGCATCGGTATATACGCTGCGAGGAAGCTTTTGATATTTTACGCAATCGTAAGCCCTTTACCACGTATAACGGGAGTGTGGAGCTTGCTTTTCAGTACAACCAGGTCTGGAATTTGATTGATCTGTTGATGCAGCGTCCGGGGGAATTTGCCCGCAGATTGGATCAGTTATTGCGATCCACCGAACATACGGAGTATGTTGCACTGGCTTTTGGCGAAGTCGCGAGTCAAGTATCGACGCCGGTATTGCTGCAAGTGAAGGAGCATTTTGCCCGCCGCCGTGAGCCTCAAGAGCTGCGCGTCTTTTTTCCAAAAGGAAATGTGGCGAAAGCCTTTGCCGTACCCCATACGCTCCCGCAGATTGATGAAGCGGCATGCCGGAACATCGTGCAGGTATGCGAGCAGGCGTTGATCCAGCGGTTTGCCGCACTGCCGCCCTTAGGAAAGGCCTATGTCGACGAGCGCTTGAAGGACTATCACGTGCCGTTCTCCCAGAGATCGGCAAGCAAAGCCCTGCATACGTTGGTTCGGGGAAGCCGCGTGCCGATGACGGAAGGGGATACCATTCGTTTCTTCAGCTGGTGGAAGGAAGGACACGTTGACGGGGAGCCTACGGGCCGTGTGGATATTGACTTGTCCGCCGTCATGTATGATCAAGATTGGCAGTACGTCGAGCATATCTCTTATACGAATCTGCGGTCATCCAATTACAAGGCTGTGCACAGCGGAGATATCGTGTCGGCTCCTCAAGGAGCATGCGAGTTCATTGATTTGCATATTCCATCCATCGTCCAATATCGGGGGCGTTATATTGTAGCGACTCTTCATTCGTTTACGAATCAACCGTACTGCAACCTGCCGGAGTGCTTTGTGGGCTGGATGATGCGCAAGAAACCCGGTTCCGGTGAAATATTCGAGCCCTCGAAGGTGGCTAATAAAATCGATGTCGCGGCAGATACGCAGATCGCTATTCCTGTTATCTTGGATTTGGTGGAACGTACGGTTATCTGGACCGATCTGTCCCTGACGAGACATCCACATTACTACAACAACGTAGAAGGGAATCAGAAGGGGATGGTCTTGATGGGCAAAGCCATGACAACCCTACGGAAACCTGACCTGTATGATCTTTTCAAACTGCATGCCAAGGCAAGAGGAGAGTCGGTAGATACAGCGGATCAGGCCGAAACGATCTTTTCGGTGGAAAATGGGGTTACTCCATTCGATATTGAGCAGATTATGGCGGAGTATGTGGTGTAAAAGTGGATGCAATGGGAGGTCATGATGAATAAGGAGCAGCTTACGCTGCTCCTTTTGGGGCTGGAGCGTGAAGTAACATAGAAGGTGAAGCATAGTTTCGGCTTTGAGAGGTTTACTTCCCTAAAAGACGACCATCATCATTCCATTTTCCATACATTTTATTCATACGAGTATGTTCTATAAATTTATCCAATCGTGTATGATACAGACCTGCGTCGCTCTGCACAGACTGGATGTTGTCGATCCTGACTCTAACATACACCTCTGGCAGGGCTTTGAAGTTGTGATACAGCCCTTCATCCTGCTGCAACTCCATCAATATAGATTCTTGAATTACAAAAGCTTCGGTCCTCATATCAGGCAGTACTTTCTTTCCTGCTTCAGTCATGAGGCCTAATCGCTCTAACCGTCGGACACGCTCTTTATTGAGCTCTGACCAGTTGCTGTTTTTCTTCCTGGGTGAGAATCGTTGTGCTGTATGCGTGGCATCCATTTTTTTACGTGTGCTGTCAATCCAGCCAAAACATAAGGCTTCCTCAACCAAATCCAGATAATTTACGGAAGGATCGGTAATGATCGACCAACAATAATCTTCAGCACGGTGATTATCGCTTAACCACTTCCGCCAATCCTGCCGAGTCTGCACGTGTACCGTCTTATCGATTTCCATGTTTTTTGGGTCACCCCTGGCTTCGTGAATTCAGCATCTCTAGATAGTGAGCATTGTACATCATACCGAGCACGTTGCCGAATGGATCTGTAACAGATGCCGTGATGAAGCCTTCCCCCCGATGTACGAGCGGCTCGTACTCTTTAGCACCCATGGATTTCAATTGGCTGAAGGTGGCTTCTATATCATCGACATGCCAGTACATGATCGCTCCGCCGGGGCCGGACATTGGTTGTGCAGGGGCAAAACGGCGATCAATGAGACCCAGCTCGTGCTGGTAGTCTCCAACTCGAAATTCGGCATAGGCCAGTTGACCATCGGGTCCCGAACGTTCGAAATAAGGTGTTATACCCAGCAGATCCGAATACCAAGCCTTTGCCGCTTCCATATCGTCCGCCCAGTAACTGATGGTCGCAAATCCTCGTAAAGTTGGATGTGTGCTCATAGTTTTTATTTCCTCCTATAACCCGTTATGATGGTTGTTATAGCTATTATGAGCTGCGATGACTGACGGCGTTATGTCAGTGTTCCTACAAGTTTTATTTATTCCCTTGGCGCACCTTTAACAGTTTGCCTTTTACCGTCGTGTTTTTCATCATTTCAAGCACGAGAGGTCCCTTGCCATTCAGAATCTCAACATCCGTCACAAAATCGTGGATCGTAATAATCCCAATATCGTCGGCGGTTACCCCTTCAAGCTTGGCAATCGTTCCGACAAAGTCTACGGCTCTAAGCTTCTTTTTCTTGCCGCCATTGAAGTTAAGCTTCATAATTTGTTTGTTTAATTGCTCACGCTTATCCTTTTTCAGCTCGGGTTGGATTCTTAGTTTGTGCCCGAAAGCTTCTCGCTGGTGATCGACTTCTTCTTTGGAGGGAGCTTTCACTACTGGTATGGGAAACCCAATATACTCTTCAATGTCGGCTAATCTTCTATCGTCCCTTGGTGTGACGAAAGTAATCGCTTTACCGGTTTTGCCTGCTCGTCCCGTACGTCCCGTGCGATGAACATAGCTTTCCTTCTCAAGCGGGATATCGTAATTAATCACATGAGTGATATTCGTGATATCGATACCTCTGGCGGCTACATCCGTCGCTATCAAGTAACGGAATTGCCCTCTTCTGAACGCATTCATGACCTCGAAACGCTCTTCCTGCTCCATTCCACCGTGAATACGATCACATGGGTAGCCAAGATCAGCCAATGATCTGAATAGATTATCCACATGCTCTTGCGTACGGCAGAACACGATACAGCTCTCCGGACTCTCAACAATGAGCAGATCCTGAAGAAGGGCGAGTTTCCTCGTCTCCATCACCTGAATAAGCTCGTGTTCTATCGTGGCAGTTGTTATACCGCTTGCTTGAATCTCAATGTGGGCAGGATGGTTCATATATTTGTGGGCCAAATTGGCCACATCCTCAGGAAACGTAGCGGAGAATAACATGGTGACCCTGTCACGCGGCAGCCGTTGAATAATCGACTGAACCTGCTCAATAAAGCCCATATTCAGCATCTCATCCGCTTCGTCAATGACGAGATAAGCAATCCGCTCCAGTGAGAGCGATCCGCGTTCCATATGGTCCAGCACACGTCCCGGCGTACCCACAACCATGTGCGTTCTTTGCTTTAACTCGGCTTTTTGTATGTGAAAAGGATGTTTCCCAAAAAGAGGTGTTGCTTTGATCCGCTTAAAACGCCCAATATTCGTGATATCTTCGTTGACCTGTAACGCCAGTTCGCGGGTTGGCGTCAGGATTAATGCCTGCGGCTTATTCTCATTCCAATCCACTAGCTCGCAGAGCGGGATCCCATAAGCAGCTGTTTTGCCGCTACCTGTTTGTGATTTGACCACCAGGTCCCTTTTCTCAAGCGCAACCGGAATGACTTCCTGTTGTACCTCCGTCGGTGTCTCATAGCCCAAGCTATTCAGCGCTTTAACAATCGATTCGCTTAATTGATAATCCGTAAAGTGTTTCTTACTCATCTTCAACCTCTTCTACGCTATATTCGAATACCTATATATACCGGCTCTCACCGTACATCTACAGTATGCTCATTTATTATACTGTGAATCTGGTTTTGATATTGAAATTTATACATTCTAACCAGAAGGGATCGTAAAGCAGATCCAAATAGAGCATAGTCACGTACAAGGGCATAGTATGCACCGCTAGCTTCACTATGCTGGAGAGTGACATGCCGGAATGGTATAATCTCAGAAAGGATGATTAGTGTGGGAGGCGTGAAACGATGAGTGAGGAGCTAATAGAGCAGCTGGAAGAGTGGCATGAAGAGGATGAATTTGAAGAGATCGTAGATGCGATTACGGAGATTCCTGCGGAAGATCGCGATTATGTGCTGATCAGTCACTTGGGCAGAGCGTTGAATAATCTTGAACGTTATGAAGAGGCGGTTGAGCAATTCCTGGCCATTCAAGAAGAGGGCAAGGACGATCCCTTATGGCATTACCGCATAGGCCTTGCTTATTACTATTTGGAGCGGTATGAAGATGCTCGCAAAGCATTTGAAGTGGCCGATCACCTGGATCCCGGCGACGAGGATACGTTGGAGTTTCTGGAGTGGATTCGGAACAAAACCGCTCCGCAACCTGCTAAGGAACCCAATGCGGTGTCTTATACGGACCCCAATGTGCTGAATTTCTGGGATGATGGCGCGCTTGAGGTTGACCAATACGTGTCGGCTCCGCCTACGGATGAATTGATTGAATCCGTGGAGGAAGCACTGGTCTTCAAACTTCCCGCCTCTTATATCCAAGCAATGAAATTACATAATGGCGGGATTCCCCGCAACCGGAAGTTTCCTATCGGAGATGGAGCCCAGGATTATATTGAAATTACAGGTATTTTGGGCATTGGACGAGAGAAGAAAAAATCATTGTGCGGAAGCTTGGGCAGCCGCTATATGATAGAGCATGGCGGATATCCTGAGATTGGTGTGGTCATTTGCGATTGTCCTTCCCAGTCCGAGGTCGTGATGCTAGACTACCGTTCATCCGGAAATGACGGGGAGCCTGAAGTCATCCATGTGGACAAGGCTAATGATTACAAAATAACCCGCCTTGCTGCGAATTTCGAGGCTTTCGTTGGCGGCTTGAAACAATAACATAAGCATAAAATGAATGAAGCATCTCCTACCGTGGGAGATGCTTTTTCTTTGTATATGTAAAGATGGGGGTTGATTAGTTCTCCCGATGATCCAGTGTATCCACGATGTCTTTAAGTACACGAAAGAGCAGCTTGCTTTCAGACAATGTACGAGAATAAAGTAGCGAGCTGATGGATTCTAGGACCTCTGCCTTCTCACTTGCGGTATCCAGACTATCTGTCTCGTGGAACTGGAACATAGCTGCTGACGATACTCCTAATCCCTCGATGATCTTTTCCAGTGTTTCAATGGATATATTTCGTTCCCCGCGTTCTACCGTTCCTATGTAAGAGGCGTTTATCCCAGCCTTTTCTGCTAGTTCCTCCTGTGTCATTCCCTGTTTTTTTCTGAGCTGCTTGATTCGTTCGCCTATCATTTTTAGGAGCATCTTTAACCACCTCTATTTCAGATTAAAGAAGTAGTATGGGAACAAACAGAATATAATATTCAATATTTTATTGTGAATAGTGCTTATATACACTAAAATAACCTTATTAATCCAAGTGTCTCCAACTTTAACTTTAGCTAAAGGATCAGGTGGACAAAGAATGCAGTATCTGAATGTATTATTAGAATCTTTGGATGATAAGAATGAGGCATACTTCTATGGGGAGCGCTTAGTAATCGATTATGTATTGCTTCCAGCTATTGAGCGTGAAGCTGAGGAGATCAATCAAAGGCTTCGTGAGGAGATTTATCGTCTGATGAATAGCATCGTCGGGAGCCTTCACGTCAATTTGTTTATCGTTAATGTAAATTACCTAGTGGACGAAGCCATCCTTGCATTCATGGATGTTTGCGGGAACAAAAAGGAAGTTCGATGCGTAGCACAAAAAAGACTAATGGTGTGGATTGCAGAAGAAGATCTTCATGATTTTCAGATCTATGGATTTTATCAGCTTCATCAATAGAGTTATTGAATTGATCCCAATTCCAATTCACCCGTGATGCTATATTTTTTGTATCCTAAAATATTCCAACCTATGCTAAAATGGATACAAAAAAGAAAGTTAGGGAGGCATTTAATTGATAGGGCGCAGTGGAAATCCGACACTAAACGAAGAAACATTTGAGAAGAGTGGGTATTACAACGGTCAGGAAACGATGACGATTGGCGGAACGGTGAATAAATCGTTCATGCTGCTCGCGCTGCTGATCGGGGCAGCGGTCATTTCATGGGCTATGTATTTTAACGGGTATGATGTATTCCCGTTCATGATCGGGGGAGCGATAGGCGGCTTTGTTCTGGCGCTGATCATCAGCTTTGTGCCGAAGGCAGCCCCTTACTTGGCACCGATCTATGCGATCGTGGAGGGGTTTTTCCTCGGTGCATTATCGGCTCATTATGAATATCTGTATTATGGAATTACATTACAAGCGGCTTTACTGACAATGTGCATATTCCTCGGTATGCTGCTCGCTTATAAAACAGGTCTGATCCGGGCAACCGCAGGCTTCAAAAAGGGTATTATTGCAGCAACCATCGGCGTTGCACTTGTATACCTGTTTAGCTTCGTTCTGGGCATGTTCGGTGTGGCGGTGCCTTACCTGCACGACAGCACTCCGATCGGCATCGGAATTTCGGTTGTCATCATCATTATTGCAGCCCTGAATTTCATACTCGATTTTAACTTTATCGAAGAGGGAGCACAGCAAGGTGCACCCAAATATATGGAATGGTACGGCTCTTTCGGTTTGTTGGTTACGCTCGTGTGGTTGTATATCGAAATTATCCGGTTGCTGGCGAAGCTGGCGAATCGGGATTAATATCTGGATGGGTACGGTCAACATCGCTGTCGGGGCATTCTCGACAGCGATTTTTTTAAGATATCAGAAAGGATATGGCCTTTGAAACAGTCGAATAATAAATTTCCTTCAGTAAACCCTACAAAGAGCGACTTGTGTTTAAATAATAAGTAGATACTGTCATCATCATACTGCTTGAAGAAGGAGATCCCATGACCAATAAGAAAGCCATGATCGATATAGGTTGGAACTTTGAGAACAGTTATGCCAAGCTGCCGGAGTCCTTTTTTACCAAACAAGATCCCACGCCTGTGCGCTCACCGAAGCTGGTAATCCTTAATGAGCCGTTGGCGGCAGCCCTGGGTTTAAACGCCGAGGGACTGAAGAGCCCAGAGGGTGCAGCGATGCTCGCAGGCAACGAGATACCCGAGGGGGCATCACCGCTCGCACAGGCTTATGCCGGGCACCAATTCGGTTATTTTACGATGCTGGGCGACGGCCGTGCGATTCTGTTGGGTGAACAAATCACGCCGCAGGATGAGCGTATGGATATTCAGCTTAAAGGCTCGGGCCGGACCCCGTACTCCCGTGGAGGAGATGGTCGGGCGGCTCTGGGTCCGATGCTGCGCGAATATATCATCAGCGAGGCCATGCATGCGCTGGGGATACCGACTACCCGCAGCCTCGCGGTGGTGTCCACCGGCCAGCCTGTCACTCGTGAGAGGGAGCTGCCGGGTGCGATTCTGACCCGCGTGGCCTCGAGTCATGTGAGAGTGGGGACTTTTCAATACGTAAGGGGAGCGGGTACAACCGAGGATCTGCGGATTCTGGCAGACTACACCCTGCAGCGGCATTACCCGGAGGCTGACGTTGGTGACGGTGCCAACCGTTATCTCGTCCTGCTTCAGGAGGTCATCAAGCGTCAGGCCGCTCTAATCGCCAAGTGGCAGCTCGTCGGATTTATCCATGGGGTGATGAACACCGATAATATGACCCTCAGCGGCGAAACGATTGATTATGGCCCTTGTGCCTTCATGGATAACTTTGACCCGAATACGGTATTCAGCTCCATCGATTCACAAGGCCGCTATGCCTATGTGAACCAGCCGTATATTGCGGCTTGGAATCTCGCAAGATTGGCCGAATCCCTGCTGCCACTGCTGCATGAAGAAGAGGAACAGGCCGTCAAGCTGGCCGAGGGTGCGATTGGGAGTTTTACCGATCTGTATCACGAGCAGTGGCTTGCAGGCATGAGAGCCAAGCTGGGGATCTTCCAAGAAGAGGAGGATGACGAATCCCTGATCGAAGATCTCCTCAAGATGATGAAAAATCACCAGGCGGATTATACCAATACCTTCCGTGCGTTAACGTTTGACAAGCTGGAGGATACGCCTCTAAACGGCACACCCGAATTGGCTTCCTGGTATGAGCGCTGGCAGGCGAGACTTGGCAGCCAGCAGGAATCGAAGGAACAATCCCATCAACTAATGCGCAGCAGCAATCCTGCGGTCATTCCCCGGAACCATCGGGTGGAGGAAGCGCTGGAAGCAGCGGAGCAGGAGGGGGACTACAGCGTGATGGAGCAGCTGCTTCATGCGCTGTCCGATCCATATGCGCATTCGCCGGAACAAGCGGAATATGCTATCGTGCCGGAGTTGTCGCGTCCTTACCGAACCTTCTGCGGCACGTAAGAATAGCGGAACGTTTCAATAGCGAGCATTTATCGCGTATCGGACGTGATCCGAGATCCCGCAAAAAGGCCAAGCAAGAATTACCTTGCTTGGTCCTTTTTTTATATAAAATACATCAAAAAAGCCCTTGGACCGGTGTCCAAGGGCTATTCATCGTATGGGTATTTTATTCGAGACCTTATTCAACATCATAGCAGAGCCGAAAGAAACAGTCTATATTTTTGCCCGGAAATGCCATAGAGTGGGGAAGCCGGCAAAACCAAATGAAATGGAGCGTGGTCTCATGAGTTGGACTTGTCACCTCGATGAAACAGATGTACAGGAGTATGTCGGAAAGGTTTTGGGTACCGGTTATGTTGTGGCGGATGTCACGAGGATGCATGGCGGGGCGCAAAAGGTTGTCTATAAGATCCAGTGTCAAAACGGATTCTCCTGCGTGTTGTATGTGTGGGACTTGACGAAGAATTATTTTCAGGAAGAAATAGGGAACGAAAGTGTACATGAACGATCCTTTGGCGGGCATTCGTTCGAAATCAATAACAGATGGTTAAAGGAGCATGGTATTTCGACGCCTGCTCTATATGATCTTCACACGGAACGGGAGCGATACCCGTTTGACTATGCATTAGTTGAATATATGGAGGGACAGAAGGCGGAAGCCTACTTTCAGCATCCGGATCATCGGGTTCGGGATGAGGTCTTTGATCGGGTGGGCAACATGATCGCACGGATGCATGCAAACCAAAGACAGAACTATGGTAAGCCTGATCAAAGCTGGAATCAACGGGAGCGATGCCATCTTGTGCAGTTGGAAAATGCTAGGGAACAGCTGTCCTACATCATCCTTCATAACGAGAGTATCCGGAACAATCACGACAGGCTGCTCGCTATATTGCATGAGCTTGAATCCAGGATCGATTCCCGTCGGCGTTATGGCTTTATCCACGGCGAGTTGGGCCCTGACCATATCCTGGTTACAGACCGTTTAGAGCCCTATCTCATTGATATTGAAGGTGCGCAATACTTTGACATCGAGCATGAGCATACGTTTCTTGAGCTGCGATTCGGGAAGCATTACCCTTACTTCCACCAAACCGGGCTTGATTTGAATCGGATGTTGTTTTACCGTCTGCATCACTATATCTCATTAACCTCGGGCGGCTTGAAGCTGCTTCACCGTGGATTCCCGGATCAGGCATTTGCATCAAATTTGGCTGATTATCACGCACGCAACACGATCCGTTTCATCGAGGAATGGCAGCAAACCCGATAACAGGGCCTTCATGAGATGGGTTGAACACCATTAACTCTGCTGCATGGGTAAAGAAAGGGCGGTAAACTCCTGCCTATAGATCCGCTCTACCATGCCAAGCACCTCCATACCCTGGCTCGAGAATTTCAAAGGCGTTACTTTCCTCTTGTTGAGAAAGACTCCCGTCGATTGTGGGGAACTGCCTAGCGCTGCTTCATACAGACGTGAAGCTCCCTCACTGGGATGAGAGAAGAACAGGTGGCGGATCGGGATCATAAATTTTGGCATCCCGGCGTTGTTGGTGATGGTTGTTTTATTTGCTCCCGGACAGACACTCCGGATCATAATGCCATCCTTCTGTATGGAATTGGCGATCTCCTGAGTCCACAACGATAGCGCTAATTTACTTGCAGCGTAAGGCCCAACCAGCTTTTTGAACACGGTAGGGGAAGCCAACGTATTGTAATCGAACTGTTTGAGATACAGCAGCGCATTGGAGGACGTATTGATTACCGTTTTGAAGCTGCCTCTCGCTAGGAGCTCTTTCATTTCCATCAAGATGATATAAGGCACCACGGAGTTTACTTCAAAATGCATCTCGCGCCCTTGTTTGGAGTAGGATAATTGGCCAAAGGAAACACCTGCGTTATTAAACAGCAGGTCGATATGCTCCTCGTGTTTCTTGATCTGATTCAGCGAGGTTTGGAGATCCGTGAAATCCGACAAATCGGCCGTGTATATTCTCAGCTGCTGCGACATAATGCAGTCTTGTACAAGGGAATCACCGGATGGAAAGGCAGAACGGATCAAAGCGAGGACTTGCCAGCCTTCGGATAACAATCGCTTGGTTAGCTCCAAGCCAATGCCGGAGCTTGCACCCGTGATCAAGGCGACTCGATGATTTCTTTTATGTGTCATGTGTCATTCTCCTATACTTAAGATTCTTCGCTGGTCGCCCTATCGGGATTTAGCAGGGACTGATTATGGATCAACTTGTCATCGATGAACCGCAGAATGCGCTGCAGGTCCGAAATTTGCTCGGTAATTTTCTGACGGTAATTCTGGAGCATGGCGTTCAGCTCCGGAACGGATTGAATATTTTCCTTAAAGGGAAGATGCACATAGGCTTTCATATCCTCCAGTGACATTCCTGTCTTCTTCAGGCATGTGATGAGTTCCATCATTTCGGCATCCTCTATGTGATATACACGATGGCCATTATCTTTCCTTGCGGGAGGAGGAAGGAGACCGATCTTCTCGTAATGGCGAATGGCATCCTCAGTCAAGCCGGTTCGTTTAGATACTTGTTTGATGGAATATGTGTCTCCCATGTTGGCACCTCTTTCTGCAGCAGCGCTTGGTTTGCCCTATTATCGTACAACTTGGTGTTAACACCAAGTCAATATCGATTTTTATTCACAGATCAAATCATTTACGTCTCTGTGCCCTTTGATGAACTGGATTATAAAGTATGGCCAGATCAATCTTTTGGAAATACTTATATAATCACTAAAGACTAGCTGCTTCTAGAAAGGGAGAATGAAATGCAAGCCTATGTAATGCCTGTTTTCATTGCTTTATCCATTTGTTTTGTATTAGCATCCTTTCTGACGCTCCCTTGGGCGGTTTATCAGTATCGTAAACATGGGTACTTTAGCTTTTGGAGAACATTACTTATCTTAAGTTTTATCTTTTATGGATTAAGTGCTTTCTTCTTAGTGATTTTTCCACTCCCCAGCGCTCGGAATAATTGTGCTTCAATGGATCCCGGCACGATTTTCACTCAATATCGCCCTTTTCAATTTATACGGGATATTAAACGCGAAAGCGGATTTCATTGGACGGCCCCTTCGAGTTATATCCATTTGTTAACAACGCGGGCCTTTTATCAAATGTTTTTTAATGTTTTGCTTTTGTTTCCATTAGGTGTGTTTCTGAGGTATTTTTTTAAGGGGAAAGCGAAATGGTTTCATGCTGCTCTTATTGGCTTTGGGGTTTCGCTTTTCTTTGAAATAACCCAACGAACCGCTTTGTTTGGCTTTTATGAATGCCCCTACCGTATATTTGATGTAGATGATTTGTTGACGAATACGGTTGGGACTTTACTTGGCTTTATACTCGCCCCCATGTTTTTGGTGTTAATACCATCGCGGGAAACGCTTAGTGAGCAAAGCCACTTCTTTCACAACCAGAGAAAAGCAACCTTTGGTGCCCAGCTCATGGAGGTTCTTCTTAATATTATGATTGCCAGAGTGATAACCGGCATTATATTCGGGTTGCTGAAGAGTCCAGGATTACTTGTTGACGAGATCATCTTTGCCATTGTTTTCTTTGTGTTAATGGTCGTTATCCCTGTGATTTGGAAAGGAAATACGGTGGGTTCTAAGATCGTTCGCATGAGATTACTTCCGGAAAAGGGGAATTGGATAGGAAGTTTGAGCCGACGTTACGCCATTGTCTATTTGCCTTTATTGTGTTCAGCTTTATCGGAGATATTTTCTAATCATATGGGTGAAGATCTTCTAGCCAACCTTTTTGCAATTGGAGTGGCTTTCCTTACAGGACTGTTATGGTTCTTTATCTTCTGCCATATCGTAATTAGATGGATCAAAAAGGACAAAGCTCTTTACTTTAATCGATACAGTCACATAGAGGCTGTTAGAATTACGGGTGAAAAGTGATCAATGTAAAAATAGGATACGAATTCATGTGGAACTAAGAATAAGTCGATTACGTTATTAAATCGAGACGATTCCGGTTTCTATAGGAAGTGGCATGGTGAATACGGAACGGATGGGAGCTGAGGGTTATGAATTTTGATATCAAGGAAGCCGTTGAGATTCTGGAGCGAACCCCCGTCACCTTGGAGCACATGTTATCCGGTTTATCGGATGGGTGGCTTAGGAGCCATGAAGGGGAAGGCACCTGGAATGCCATGGAAGTGATTGAGCACCTAATCGAAGGTGAGCGGACCAATTGGATACCGCGGCTGGAGTTTATGCTGCAGGAAGGGGAGGGCAAGCCGTTTCCGCCCTTTGACCGTTACGCTCACTTAAACGAACCTGGAGGGGGATCTATCGATCAAAAGCTGCATGCATTTAAGGTTATCCGTGCTCAAAACCTGGCTAAACTAAAGGATCTAATGGAATCCGGGCCTAATCTCGAACGGACGGGCCTGCACCCGGCATTCGGTGTGGTGAAGTTGAGAGAGCTGCTGTCGACGTGGGTGGTGCACGATTTAACGCATACCTCTCAAATTGTGCGGGTGTTGGCCGAGCGTTACCGGAATGACGTGGGGCCTTGGATCGAGTATCTGGGAATCCTGAAGAGACGATAATATGATTGGCAGGCAAGCTCTTAAAACGACCGTATTAGGCACTCGAGGGAGTCTGATAGAAAATATTAAAAAGCCGATGATCCGCATTCGACTGCGATGATCATCGGCTTTTTGCGGTAGGGGTGTGGTGACGCCAGGCGCATACCCCAGTAAGGATGCTGTCCAGGATAGCTTAGAAAAGGTTTTGAATGTTACCGCTTGTCGTCGTCTTGCTGTCTCTCATTCAAATGCTCCGTCAGATACTTCACGATGCCATCCTCCGCGTCCTGAGAGTACTGCCAGACCATCGCTCCTCCGAGATTCTTACTCTGGATGTAGGCCACCTTCTCCTTCAAGGCTTCTTGATCCTCGTAACTGATGAAGGTATGGCCGTCATAGAGGTAGGCGGCCTTCGCTTTGTTGTCGTAATAACGCGTGAAGCCGTTTTTGTTCAGGTAGGCTTTCTCGATCTGCTTATAATTGAGGTTCACCTTGTCGATGTCGATGGGCGTTCCGGGAGCGAAGAGTCCGTCTTTGGTGCCCTTGGCTTCTTTCACGTTTTTCCAGCCGTACGAATAAGCAGGGACGCCAAGCAGCAGCTTCTGGCTGTCGATATCATGGTCCAGGTACATCGAGATAATTCCATCAATGGAATGCTTGGATTTCCCCTGGCTGTCCACATACAGATTGGAGTTAAAGCCGGTGGTGTCGGACCACTTGCCTGTCAGGTCGTAGGTCATGACGTTGATGTAATCCACGTATTTCTCCACTTTTTTGACCTCGACGTTTTGGAAATACCAGTCCTGGGTTCCGGAGGCAAACGTCAGCAGATATTTCTTGTTCTTGTGAGGCAGCCTGTACAGCTTCTCGCGCAGCTCCTTCATCAGACTGGTGAAATTCTTCGTATCCTCCGGGCGCGCTTTCTGCGTATTCCAGGCATGAAACGCCGGATACTCCCAGTCGATATCCACGCCGTCCAGATCCAGCTCCTTGACCAGATTGATGATGCTCTCGGTGAAGAGGTACCGGTTGCCGTCCAGCGAAGCGTCGGAGAAGCCGTCTGCGCCGTAACCACCTATAGCCAGGACCATTTGGGTCTTCGGATTCGCCGCTTTCAACTGTTTGATGTTTTCTTTGATCTGGTTGTTGGTTGTGCTGTCTTCATGGAAATAGAGATCCGTTCCCTTAATCTTGGCAAAAGCGATAAACGCGATGTCCACGCCTTTCTCCGATAACTTGATGTGTCGGTAATCCTGCCAGGCTTCCACGTAGACTGCCGTGATTTTCCGGTCCTCCGCGGCGGAGATCTGATAGAAATAGAGACCCATACCGACAAGCAGCACCACAATGAATATTTTCGTATATATCGTTATCCGCATCGTCCTTTAACCCCGCCCGCCGAATAGAATGTAGGTTGCCGTCTTGCTTAGGTTCAGCACCTTGACGGTGATGTAGCTGATGGCGAAGATGATGGAGATATTCACGATCAGACTGAGGGAGGCTTCCAGAAACGTGGCCTCGACCTCGGTTCGGCCGGATAACATCATCTCGACCAGCAGGTGAATCAGATAGATGCTGAAGCTCGCCCGGGAGACCGAGCTGATCAATTTCTGGATTTTATGGTTCACTTGATTGCTGATTCGGGCTTCCTTCTCCTTAAAGAAGATAAACAAACCGACAGCCATGAAGAAGGTGGTGACGGAATAGTTGCCGTAGAACATCTCATCCAGGACACCGCTGCGCAGCGAGACAAAATAGGTGGCCACCGGCGTGATAAAAAACGAGATGATGCCCAGATTGTATAGAATGCTCTTGGTTTTGAGCGGCAGCTCAAAGTGGAAGAGATAGTACCCTAGGATAAAATAGCCGAGGAAGCCCATGAAGAACGGGATGTTCATGATCGGAATGTTGATGTATTGATCCGTTGCACGGAATACGGCATCCGAGATGAAGCGATAGGCGATACTGACGATGAACCAGAGGAGCAGATAATACCGGAGATCCTTCTCGCTGCAGGATTTGATGAATTTGCTCATCAGCGGCACCGTCATGTAGATGGCAATAATGGCGTACAGGAACCACAGATGCACATAATTCCGGTCGGTCAGCAGCCGATACCCGAAGTCAGCAACGAACTCATAAGCATTCAGCTTGCTTCGCATTAAATAGTATTGATTGTACAAGCCATAGATGAGCGACCAGGTCAGAAGGGGAATGAGCAGCGGTACGACGCGCTTTGCATAGAACTCCCGGTAGGAGGTAATCTTCGTGCGCAGGATCATCGCCCCGCTGATCATGAAGAAGACCGGCACGGCGAAGCGGGATATGGAGTTGAACCCGTTGCTGATCCACCAGGAGGAGGAATGGAAATCATTCGTGCTGGTCAGTACCTCCGCTGTGTAGTGCAGGATGATGACGGCAACAATGGATAGGATTCTTAGGATATCGACATAGATAATTCTTTTATTGGGAACCATGCTGTTTCAGGCAGCCTCCTTCACCATAAGTTAATTCGATCCTGTGGCGATGTTCTGGCTGATGGCGGCCACGCCTTTGCGCTCCACGAAGCCCCAGCCTTCATCATTGTCAAAATATTTGAATGTCCCCGCAATGTTAATGTACAGCAGCAAATTTCGGTAGGTTAACAGCTCCGCTTGGCTGAACAAGAACATCTTCATATAATCGGAAAATGTATAGGTACTGCCATATTTACGGCATAAGTACAGGGCGATTATGATCTGTGCCGCATTCAGCAGCACGCTCATCAGCAGGAAGATGATGGCATGCAGGAGGTTTCCGCCAACGATCAGGGTCTGCCCCAGATAAAAAATCGTAGTAAACGCGGAGAGTGTCCCCAGCATAAATCCGTCAATCGCAAAGAACAGGCTCACGCTGACGCTGAATTTTCGGGACAGCCTGGACCAATAGATGAGGATGCAATCAATAAAGGCCTTTTGCCAGCGGATGCGCTGCTTATAGAAGTTGGGTAGATTCTCCGGACATTCGGTGTAGCATACCGCTTCGGGAGCGTAGACGAGTTTTTTCTTCAACTGATTGGCTTTGATGTACTCGTGGATTTTCAGCGTAATGTCGATATCCTCCCCGACCGTGCTGCGGAAGCCCTCAACATGAACGAGAACGTCTTTATAGAAGGCGCCAAACGCGCCTGAAATCACCACGATGGAATTAAAATACGATTGCGTGAGTTTGCGGACGTAGAAGCCGTGCGTATAATTGATGATCTGGCTCTTGATGAGCCCTCTTCCGCGAAACTTCTCAACGATGGCCCCGTTCTTGTCCCGCGCGGCGCCCTGTACAATTTTGACGGTACCGCCCAGCGCAATGATGTCGTTATCGTGAAAATATTGATTCACATACTTGAGCGAGTCGGCTTCCAGCATGCTGTCCGCATCCAGGGTGATGACGATATCGGAGGCGGCATGATCGATTCCGGCATTCAGCGAATCCGCTTTTCCGCCATTCATCTTATCGATAACGTAAATATGGCGGTAGAGATTCGAGCGATAGAATCCTTTTATCGGCTTGTAGTTCAGCTTGCTGTCGGCCGATCTGGTGCTCGGCTCCAAATCCAGAAGCTCGTCTAGGGCGGATAAGGTTCCGTCCTTGGAGCCGTCGTTGATGATCATGATCTCATAGTTGCTGTAGCGCAAGCCCGCCATGGCATCGATGCAATTTCGAATCGTCAGCTCCTCGTTGTAAGCGGGGACGAGCACAGAGATTGATTTTTCGGCGAGATCGGGATTTAGCTTCTTCACCTTGCTGCACAGCAGCGGGATGAAGGTATACAGGGTTTGAAACACGAGAAATACGCCGGCTAATCCATAAAAAAAGTACTGCAAACTCCTCACTCCTCTCTTCTTCGTCTCTCTTTGTGATGAAGACCAGTATGGTGCGCCTACTCTATTGGACTTTAGATTAGGTATGCGCTTTTTCTATAACAGGCAATGTCAAGGGGGAAAATCTAGGTATTAAGGGATAATATAATCCAATTAAAACCTTTCATTCCATATAAACCCATATAACGCTCTATGTAATAAACTATCGTAATGGACTCCTAAATGTAAAACCGCTCTATAGAGCAAGAAAACGAATACATAGATGCTTTTCGAGAGCAGTCTCTGTTTTGGTTCCACTTTCTATATTTTAGGCGGATAAAGCGATTTGGCAGGGGGTGCCCATGGATTCTGGAACAAGGATTCAGGGGGATTCGCACTAATAGGATTTCATGCATTGTAAAAAGCCATAACCAAGTTGAGCCTAGCTCGCATGGTTATGGCTTCTAAAGGTTGTATCGCCCCGTGCTGCACCTGAGGGTTGTCTGGCACTTCTACATAAAGTCGTAAAAGTAACGGATGAAATGAAAAAAGATTGGTGAGGTATAGGTCAGGCTGTCGACCCGGCTCAGATAGCTTTTCTTCAAGGCATCGAACCGCCCGTCATCCCCGATTAACAAATCGCGCTTCAGCACCGAAACCGTCAAGCTGCCGAAGAATCCGGCGAGGCTGATCAGCATACCGGACAGAAGGCCAAACGTCGGGCTAAGCGGCGTCAGATAGGGATAGATGAGATAGGAGCTTGCGGTGGTTGCGATAAACGCGCAGGCAAAGCCTTCCCAGGTCAGATTCGGGTTCGAGGTGGGCACGATTCTCCTTCTCCCAAAATAGAGTGAAGCGATTGTGTGCACCACATCGTTTAGCTGCGTTAAGACGACGAGAAACAGCACCAGCCCTGCTCCATACTGAGGCGTGGCGAATTGGAAATAGGCCAGGTGGCTGAGACCGAACACCATGAGCATCAGACCCCATTGGGTGGAGCTGACGCTGCGCATAAAGCCGACGGTGCCTTTGTTAATCAACCGCGGAAGCGGCAGCACCAGGAATACATAGATCGGAATAAACACGATAAACATCCCGTACCATTCGATGTAGATCCAATAGAATTGGACGGGTATGGTTAAATACGCCCATAGAAACAAACGACGATCGGCTTTTCGTGTTTTGATCATCGAGAAATATTCTTTGAGCGTAAAGAAGGTTAACACCATAAGGGATAGCAGGGAAACCACAGGATTCAGAAGCGTGGCCAAGCAGAAGATGACCAGCATGCCCCACCAGGTTTTGATGCGAAATCCGACTTCCGTATAGTCGATATTCGGCTGCGTCTTGCTCATCACATAATAGAGCAGCTGGATGACCGACAAGACGGAGAATATTAGAATTAAGGTTAAAAGCGAGCTGTCCATATGCCTATCATCACCAACTTATCACGGGTATCATTCTTGTTCTACTAAAGGAATCATATGTTATTATGAAGGAATAATTCAATACGGATAAGGGGAAATTTCGTAAATGGTAGAGGATCAATCGGTCTTTATATTGCTTACCAATACCGGAACGCTCTTTACAAAAGTCATTCAGGGCTACACGAGGGCGCCTTACAACCATGCTTCGATCTCCTTTAATCGGGAGCTGTCGGAGCTATATAGCTTCGGGAGAAAGAATCCGAACAATCCTCTGAACGGCGGGTTCGTGAAGGAGGATTTGAAGACAGGAACGTTCAGTAAATATCCCAACACGACGTGTGTCATCTATGAGCTTCAGGTATCGGAACGCGACATCGCGAAGATGAAGCGGGTTCTGCAGGCTTTTATCCGAAAGGACAAAAAGTATTTTTATAATATATTGGGCGTCCTGGGCATCGCGCTAAAGGAACCGATCGAATTCAGCAACTCCTACTTTTGTTCGCAATTCGTGGCGGAGATTCTGCAGCGGTCCGGAGTCAGGCTATGGGATAAGCTGCCGGCCTTGGTGACGCCGGACGATTTCCGTCAAAGCGAGCGCCTGCAACTGATCTATGAAGGGAAACTGAGTGAGTATGAGCCTTAGATACAACTGCGCCGGCAGGTTCGGCAACGACAATTACGACTCAGCTTGACAGACGTCCGTACCAGTCCTGCAATCCCAGAGAACCCCGGTTTGCCTGCCCAGGTGAATGTGGGGTTATCTGTATTGCAAGTGCTCGCACGAGAGTTTCGCCCATCTGGTTAGGCTGTTAGACAATAAATGCTGGCTAATAAGCGAGTGTTGCTATAAAATGGAATTAAAAATGAAATAAGGTTTCATCTAGTGGAACAATAATGTCATTGTCTGGATTTCACTTAGATCTTGGATGGGAGCGTGGTTAGGATGAACAGCAAGGAACGGTTTTCGAATCGCGTCGATTCGTATACGAAGTATCGCCCGAGTTATCCGCAAGAGGTCATGGATTATTTGTTTGATACGGTAGGAATGGACGGCGAGATTGCCGATATTGGCGCCGGGACGGGGATTTTCTCGAAGCTGCTGCTGAAGCGGGGAAGTTGCGTGACCGCTGTGGAGCCGAATCAGGCGATGCGGGAAGCTGCCGAGTCGGACCTTGAAGGCGAACCCGGCTTTCGAATGGTCTCGGGTTCAGCCGAAGTGACGGGACTGCCTGATCAATCAGTGGATCATATCGTGAGCGCCCAGGCCTTTCATTGGTTTGACCGTGATGCCGCCCAATCGGAGTTCCGGCGGATCCTGAGACCGGGCGGAAAGGTTGCGCTGATATGGAATTCCAGGCTCACGCAGGGAACGCCGTTCCTGGAAGCGTATGAGCAGCTGCTCCTTACCTATGGCACCGATTATCAGGAAGTGGATCAGAAGAACATTTCGCGTGAAACGCTGGCTGCTTTTTTTCGGGGAGGGGACATGAGGGAGGCGAAGTTCTTCAATCGGCAGACATTTGATTACGAGGGATTGTGCGGCCGCTTGCACTCGTCATCTTACGCTCCGCTGCCGGGACATCCGAACTACGATCCAATGATGAACGAACTGCGCACGATATTTGAACGGAATGAGCAGGCTGGCTGCGTGTTTTTTGATTATGAGACGAAGGTGTACTGGGGAGAGGTGTGAGCTGTCCTTCTTGCTCGGTTTCGCTGTTTGCAGAATAATAGAGCACCGGCTTTAATAATGGAACGGGAGGTACAGCAGCATGAACAAGACAGACCGGATGCTGGCTATCGTGCTTGAGCTGCAGCAGCGAAAGGTTGTTCGGGCTGAAGATTTGGCATCTATATTCGAGACGAGTGTCCGGACCATCTACCGGGATATTCAGGCCCTTAGCGAATCGGGCGTACCCGTGATGGGAGCTCCCGGGCAAGGATACTCATTAATGGAGGGATATTTCCTTCCGCCAGTCATGTTCACGGTGGAAGAGGCTGTGACTCTGCTCATTGGAACGGATTTCGTCGAACAACGCTTTGACCCGGAATATGGTCTGAAGGCTCGGACTTCGAGTAAGAAGATAGAGTCCATTCTGCCGGAGCCTGTCCGCGCAGATGCTTCGCGGGTTCGGAAGACCATGCGGCTGCTCTCACCGGGCAACAGGGTAAGTTTAGGAGAAGAGAAGGATTATGTTGAAATCGTTCGCCGAGCCATCCTGCAGGAGCGTAAGGTCGAATTCAATTATGTGAAAAAAATGCCCGATTCTAACGGCAACAGGAAGAGTTTTCGCTCGGCAGCTCCTTATGGTCTAGCGTTTCTCCAAGGCGCATGGACACTAATTGCATGGTGTGACCTGCGGCAGGGAATCCGCCATTTTAGGTTGTCCCGCATGAAGGAATTGAAGGTCCTTGAGGAGCGTTTTGAGATGCCGCCGAATTTTGACTTGGAAGACTATCGACCTTCGGATGACCGTAACCTGCGGGTGCAAGTTCTGGCAAATCCCGATATTGCGGATCGAGTTAAGGAATCCGACAACTATTACATGGAGACATTAGAAGAATGCGAGGACGGATTGCTTGTGAGCTTCCGCGTTCGCCAGCTGGAGGAGATCCTGCAGTGGGTGCTTGGCTGGGGATCGAATGTCGTCGTCCTTGAGCCGGAATCCTTCCGTGACCGGATCCGCGATGAAGCGGAAAAGATGTTAAAACGCTACTGACATGACGTTGTCAGTAGCGTTTTTGTATATTCGGTACAAAGACGATGTAAGGGAGTGGTTGATATGAATGCAACGGAAGCATTGCAGCGGTTTGAAGAGACGGTGCAGGTGTATCTACAGGAGCTGGATGGTTTCAGCATGGAGGAATTAAAGTACAGACAAGCAGAGGACGAGTGGTCGATCGGGCAAATGTATCAGCACTTGATTCAATCCGCGTTATCCATGCATCTGCGAAATATTGAGTTATGTTTAAACCCGATTGAGGATGCAGCAGTCTCTTCAGCGGGAAAAACGGAAGTAGGTATGGCGATATTCGAACAGGGCAGTTTCCCTCCCATCCGTATTCAGGTTCCGCCGTCTCCCCAATATACCCCGGAGCAGCCTGCAACGAAAGAGCAGTTGATTCGAGGTTTGGATACTGTCGTCCAACGAATGAGACAAACCGAGCCAATGCTTGGAGAGGCATCCCTGCAGGATACCGTTCCCCATCCGAGTTTCGGAGGATTGCATGCCCTAGAGTGGTTTTTGCTCATCGAGATGCATTATCGGCATCATGTCCGGCAGCTAGAGCGGTTGAAACAAGCCTTGGAGCAGCAGCGTGTATGATGGAACGTCAGGTCGTGGACTATCAGGATGTGTTGGAGCAATTAAAAGAGCGGACCCGTTATTAGATTGGAGTAGTATCGGAATCGCATGTGAAATTGGGGGAATGCCTTTCGTTATGGGCATTTCGAGATCAAACGAGAGGATTTTCTGATGATTGCGGAGGCAATGTTGAACAACTCGGTTTGAAAACGGCTCGCCCCGGGTACTGGTACTACGAGTGCATCAATGAGTAGAAAGGAGCGGATGACCGTGGAGGTACATGTCAGATCATTTTTCGTGAAGGACGATGGAGAGGTTCCCAATAATCCCGATCTGCCGGTCATTGTGTACAATGGAGTATTCGCGGATGACCCGAGCGGCTTGGAGGCTGCCTTTAACCGGCATCATTGGAGCGGGAGCTGGGCAGGCGGCGTATACGATTACCATCATTATCACAGCAACACGCACGAAGTCCTGGGTGTGCGGTCCGGAAGCGCGACCGTCCTGGTGGGCGGCGATGCGGGAGAACGGCTGGAGCTTGCCACAGGCGATGTGATTGTCTTGCCGGCAGGCACTGCACATATGAAACTCACCAGCACCCCTGATTTTGAAGTGATTGGTGCCTATCCCGAAGGGAATACGCCGAATATGAGGGAGCGGAACCCGACGGATCGGGCGCAGGCGATCAACGAAATCCGAAGCGTGCCTGTACCGGATCTGGATCCTGTCTTTGGAGAGGAAGGGCCACTGCTGCATAAATGGGTGAAATAAAAGAATGAATCGCCATATAGGGAAAGAGGAAGAGGCTTGCACACGTCTGTTTGCAGACAGCATGTGCAGCCTCTTTTTACGGTGCAGATTACAGAAAGCCTTATACGACTAGTTTCTTATTCGGAGCGACTACTGAAGAAGAAGGGTAACCGACAATACAAGCATGAGCAGAGCATTCAGGGCCATGAAGGGTTTATGCCTGGCTCGAACCAGATGGGCATGAATGGCTCCCACCATTAGAACCGCAAATAGAGAAGCAGCGTAGAGCTTGTTCTCTGGAATCCAGAATGCTGATATCATAAAGACAATCCCCGCTGACTCCAGACCGGCAACAACGAACATCCCCCAGAGGGGGTATCGGTATTCGCTCCAGTGCTGCACCATCGAGCGGGTGCGGAGAAATTTGAACGACGCGGAAAGTGCAAACATACCAATCAATACACATTGAAATAAAATTACCCAAAGTGGTTCCATGTGATCCTCACTCCTTTGTTTTCTCTGGCGGCTCATCCTGTCGAGGATTAGTTTACATGCCACAAAACATTAGAGTATGTAGTCCAGAATACATAGCGAAAGGGAGAAACATGGCATGGAGATGATTAAATATCTGTCACGACTGGATCTGTTTCATGGACTGAGCGAAGAGGAGCTGCTGCAATTGAACCATGTGACACCACTTGAAATCCGTAACAAAGGAACCGTGGTGGCCTCTCCTCATATGGAGCCGAAGGTACTGTACATCGTAAAATCCGGAAAGGTGCGGCTCTATAAGCTGACGGCAGGAGGGAAGGAGTTGACGCTTGATATTTTGGGCGCGGGGCATCTGTTTGGGGAAATGACATCCTTTCATACGGGATCTGCCATGTTTGCCGTCACGATGGAAGACTCCGTCATTTGTGAAATCGAGAGCCGTCAATTCCGAAGGTTGATCAGCGAACAGCCGGATCTGGCATTCAAGTACATTGAACTCATAACTGGCAGGCTCAAAGAGATGGAAGAACTACTGGAGTATATGGCTTACGGGAGCGTGCGACAACGTCTGCTATTCTTGCTGAACAAGCTGGCTGCCAAATTCTCACCAGATTCGAAGGCTGCAGAGGATTGGGCCCCGCTACAGATCGAGCTTACCCATCAGGAGCTGGCAACCATGACAGGCAGCATACGAGAAACCGTAACGCCGATACTCAATCAGCTGGTATCTGATGGCGTATTGCGTAAAGAAGGGGCACGTAAACCTTACTCGATACATAGGAGTCGTTTGGAGGCTGCATTGGCGGTGTGCAAATAACTAACTTGCTGCTGGTCAACCCTTTTTGGAAATTGTAATGGCAACCGTCCCCATGCTATCGTAAAGGTTAGAAGGTCAAGTTGCAGGTCTTCTCATTATTGCTAGCGGAGGTGCAGTTTATGAAAGCGTTGTTTATTGGAGGAACCGGAACGATCAGCTCGGCGATTACGAAGCAGCTGCTGGAACAGGGATGCGAGCTATACCTGCTCAACCGAGGGAACCGAAACGACACATTGCCCGAGGGCGCACATATTTTGCAGGCCGATATTCATGACGAAGACCAAGTGGCGAAACTTATTGAGCCGCTCGATTTTGATATTGTGGCCGACTTTATAGCCTTCGAACCGGCCCATCTGGAGAGAGATTATCGTCTGTTCAATGGAAAAACCAAGCAGTTTATATTCATCAGCTCCGCTTCCGCTTATCAGACGCCACTATCCGATTATCGCATTACGGAAGGCACGCCTTTATCCAATCCATACTGGGCCTATTCCAGAAATAAAATCGCTTGCGAAGATTATCTGATGAAGCAGTATCGGGAACATGGCTTCCCGGTAACTATCGTAAGGCCTAGCCATACGTATGATGAGCGGTCCATTCCACTCGGCGTGCACGGCAGCCAAGGAAGCTGGCAGGTTGTGAAGCGGATGCTGGAGAATAAACCGGTCATTATTCACGGGGATGGGACGTCTCTGTGGACGTTGACGCACAACAGCGATTTTGCAAAAGGATTCATCGGTCTGATGGGCAACATTCATGCCATCGGGGAGTCGGTGCATATTACCTCTGACGAGTCGCTCACCTGGAATCAGATCTACCAAATCATTGCGGATGCCCTGGGCGTACAGCTGAATGCGGTGCACGTGTCTTCGGAATTCTTGGATGCAACCAGCACGCAGGACTTTAGAGGTTCATTGTTGGGGGACAAAGCGAATACCGTTGTGTTTGATAACGCCAAGCTCAAGCGGCTTGTCCCTGAATTCGTGGCAACCACCCGGGCGGATCAAGGAATCAGGCAAACGGTGAACTATATCTTGTCCCATCCAGAACATCAACGGGAAGATGAAGAGTTTGATGTGTGGTGTGACAAGGTTGTTTCGGCGTTGGAGAAGGCGAAGTCGATCATAACGGGGTAGGTGGGTTTTGGAAGAGGACGAATGGAATATATAAGAGAGGGCACCCGATCCGGGTGCCCTTGAATCGATTCTGGCTATGGCCCAGCAAAGTGATGATATGGAAGGCTTCCTGGAGGGAATGGTTCATATGTTTTTCTACGGTGTCTGCGGAAAGGCTTAATCCTCGGTAACCGAAGTATGGGTATTGGCCAGCATAGGTTTCTAATATAGGGTATAGTTAGTATAAAACGAATGGAGAATACGAAACGATGTCTACTTTGCCGAATTGCCCGAAATGTAATTCTGAATATACATATGAGGATGGGAACCTCCTGGTTTGCCCGGAATGCGCTCATGAATGGACCTTGGAGTCCGAAGGAGAGCATGATGCAGATACGAAGGTCATCAAAGACGCGAACGGCAATGTGTTGGCCGACGGCGATTCTGTAACGGTAATCAAAGATCTTAAAGTAAAAGGCAGCTCCTCTGTATTGAAAATCGGCACAAAGGTGAAAAATATACGATTAGTCGATGGCGATCACGATATCGATTGCAAAATCGACGGATTCGGAGCTATGAAATTGAAATCGGAATTTGTTAAAAAGATATAATGTGCATATCGAATATCATCGTGTATATATGGTAACAACAACCCTCCAAACCTGGAGGGTTGTTCTCATCTAACCAAGGCACGCGTCTTACATTTGGTGCACAACATGCACAAATTAAGTACCCCGACTTACCCGTGCCGATGATTCCATTATGTTACAATGGTAGGATGGGGTTGCCTCAAATAGGAGTCTCCCGCAATACGTGAAGAAAGCAGGTGCAGCGTGGATATTATACTGTTTGCGGTCATTATTTTCGTGGCGTCCATTCTTCAGACCAGCACCGGATTTGGGTTCTCTATCCTGGCTACGCCGTTTCTGCTGCTCTTATTCCAGCCTAACGAGGCTATTCAGATTAATTTAATTCTTTCTCTTGTCATCTCGGCTGCCTTAATCGCGAGGATACGCAAGGACATCGACTACGGCATCCTCAAGCGATTGGTGATCGGAAGTGCGGCAGGACTCCCTCTCGGCATCGTTATTTTTTCCTTTATCGATATTCGTTATCTGAAGTTAGGCGTTAGTCTGATCATATTGGCATTAACCGTCATGCTGATGCTAAAATTCAGAATCCGTCAGAGCCATGGCAGGGATCTGGCGGTAGGGGGGCTCTCAGGCTCTCTAACGACCAGCATTGGAATGCCGGGTCCGCCCCTGCTGTTATATTTCTCGGGCACCGACACGCAGAAGGCAAAGCTCAGAGGGACGACACTCGCCTTCTATTTGTTCATCTATTCCCTGAGTTTGATCATTCAGGTGATCGTGGCGGGAACGAGCAAGACCGTCTGGGTATCGAGCGGAATTGCGCTTCCCCTGGTGTTCGTCGGGCTGTTGATCGGACAGCGACTATTCATTGTCATTAACCAGAGAGTATTCCAGATATTCACCTATATCATTTTGATCTTTACGGGTGTGTATATGCTCATCGAGAGTCTGTAAAGAGACCAAAGATTGCAGCGACGACGGATTATTTCACGGTTGGTTCTAGCAGCGTCTCCGCGAGTAGAGGAAACAGGTTATCAAAAGCATGCGTATTCCCATCAAACACATACCCTCCCGGATAAACGGGATCTTGGCCTCGGAATTGGATCATTCGATCATGCAGCTCCCGGGCCCAAGGGAGTTCATTCGTTTTTGACGCCAGGATAATAGCCAGTCCGTAGACGGCAGGTGACTCGTATGCCGCGTCAGGCTTTCTTGTCTTCCGGTTGTAGCGCCCTGCCAGCTTCTGATTCTTCTGGAATTCTCCCTTCAAGAATTGTATGAGCTCCTTCGGCGGATGATCCATCTCCGCCAGATGGATGCCAACGATCAGCTGGTCGATTAGATTGACCGATGCGTCATACTCATATTGACCGGAGCGAATTTGATAGGTTTTGGGATAGAAGATGCCGTCAGAAGGCATGTGGGAGAGTAGGTCCTGATACTGTTTATACTCCTGACGGGACAGGATTCCGTTATTCTGCATTTCGCGCAGTGCCGATATGTCAGCGTAGACCAGGCTTAACACGGCTGCCGATGCATTCCGTTCAAAATCATGATAATCCACGAAATATCCTTGGGTTTGGGCAGGTGCTTCCAATGATGAGCCGATCTCCTTCGCCAATTGAAGGTATTCGTCCCGGTCCCAGAGTTTGTACGCCTTCAGCAGGGCATCGAGGATTCGGAGATCATCGCCCAGGGCATTGGTCGTTACCTCGGATTGACCGTCTGGTCTGAGCTTCCACCGGATATAAGTTTCCTGACCCTTATGGAGGAAGTAGGTTGCAAGAAGCTGGGCGCTATCATCGAACCGGGCTCGATCGCCGGATAAGACAGCATACTGCATCCAAAGTCCGAGCGACTCGGATAACGCTTCTCTACCGGCAACGATGTCCGGGTTCTGAGAAGAAGCGGGCTTGAGATAGGTAGCAATGGTACCGTTATCGTTGGTCATATGCTCTTCAATAAACGCTGCTGTCACGTCGGGGTTCTCCTTGCTATGGATGATAGCGTAGGCGATGAAGACGACGCCGATTAGAGCAAGAAGGGCGATGATCGCAAGAATGGCCTTCTTGCGGGAAATCCGGGTTGTCATAGGTTCACCTCGAACATACTATTCTACGCTTGCGTTCCTAAAGCCTTTAAGAAGACCGAACGAATAAATTTAGCTTCTGAGGCCCCATCGTTCGTTTATCCATAAAAATGCCGTATCCGATGTTTGCAGAACAACGGATACGGCATTCTCTTAAAGGATAGGTTGGCTATTGCAAACTGACGATCGTGAGTCCCTGATCCTGCAGGTGCTTAATAATCTTCGGCAAGGCGTCCACAACCGCCTGCGATTCATGCAGGAGGATGATGGAGCCGGAAGCTTCGATATGCTGGACATACTCGAGGATTTTATCCTCGTCGCGGGTCAGCCAATCCTCGGGATCCCGGTTCCAGAGCACCATCTTACTGCCTTGCTGTTGGCTTAACGCCTCGGTCCGATCGTCAAAGGCACCGTAGGGCGGACGGAAGAGTACCAGCTTCTCGTCGGTAATATGCTCGATGAGGTCGGACACGCGGGTCAACTCTGCCTGCTGCTGTTCATAGGTAAGGCTTGTCAGCTGGCTATGAGTCATGGAATGGCTGCCGACAGAGTATCCGTTCGCATGGATGGCCCTGACATAGTCGGGATGTTTTTTTACATTGGTGCCAACAAAGAAGAATGTTCCGCCAACCTCGTGTTTTTTTAAGACATTCATAATATCGATAGAGTGCTTGGAAGGCCCATCATCAAATGTAAGGGCTACATACCCTTTGGGCAGGCTAAACGAGATGAACTCCTCCAGCTCCAGCTGTGGAATGGAAGCAGAGGGTTTGTTATCCTTCGGTTTACTCTCCTTCGGTCTGCTCTCCGCTGCTTCCTCCTTTGAGGCTGCCACGGGTTTCGCGATGATGGCGCTCCGGTTCTCGGCAAGCAATTGGATAACGGTCTCTGCTTCCGCAGTGGCCGTTACTGCAGAATAAGGCTTAATGTCACCGGGATACGAGTAATTAAATGAACTTAATAATACAACAAAAATCAAGCTCATCATGATGGCGCTTACCAGCTTAAGCGGAAGATGGCGCCGTTTCCTTGCGAAACGATTGGTTTTCAGGTCCCCTTCGGCGGCTGGCATCTTTTCGGGCTGATCCGCTTCGGATCGATGCGTGGAGAGGAAAGGCAGCGTATGCAAGTCATCTGCATGCCGGATCTTCTTGATTGATTCTAATTCGTTCCTGAACGGAACGGAGCAGGCAAATGAAAACCGTTCACTATGATCACGATATGTACGCGTAATGGAACCTATGTATTGCTGTTTGTTTGCATCCCATGCGGTATGTAAGGATATTCGGTGTTTATGAACCCCATCGAACTCCGTCACGGCTGCTATATTCGCTATGGTCTCGTTATCGGTTAACCATAATGGCTCCGCCGATTCTATTAGGGATAGCTTGATTCGTAGACCGAATGTTTCGGTATCCCTCTCGATCGCCAGCAGCTCTATGATTCTGCCGTAGGATCCTGACATGATGGCCCCCCTTTCTCTAGCTGTTCATGCGGGTAAGATTATTCCGATGGTGTATTGGAAGCCGTGGTTTTCGGTGAGAAGGAGAAGGACATCTTCTCGGTAAAATCATTGATGGTCTGCATCAGCTTGGCTTTATCATCCAGGATATTCTGGTATTGCTCCGCGTACTTCTGGTTGGCAATCTCCAGCTCCCGGACCTTCTCTTCAAGCGAGTTGATATTGAGCATGTTCTGATATTGGGTGTTGTTAGACTCCTCATAGAGCTTGTTGTACTTGGCGGTCTCGGTTTCGAGCTGATTGGAGAGCTTCTCATACGCCAGGTTCGACGTTAACTGGTATTCCTTGTAATCCTCCAGCAGCTGATCGTAGGCCATCTGTTTGTTCGTCAGCACGTTCTCGAGTTCGCGGATTTCCTTGTTCTTCTCCTGAACCAGCTGATCTCTTTTGATCTGCTCATGCTTATACCGGTTGATCGTCTCGTTCGCGGTAAAGAGCTGATCCTCCAGGCCTCTATTCTTATAGGCCAGCAGCTGCCGTTCCTTCAGCATGTTCTCGATCGAAACAATGACATCAAGGCCGATCTTGTCCTGATTATCCTTGGAGAATTGAGGTTTGTTTCCTTCTGCAGCGGGCAGTTCTGGCTCCGCGGAATAAGCCGCCTCTTCTTCTGCCGTTGCAGCAATATCCTCTTGTTCGGTACTGTTCTTCTCGGGCTGGTTCTGGTTCGAGCGGGCACTCTTAAACCACGCCATTCCTTTTTTCTCTGTTTCCCTGGCCAAAATATCAACTCCTATATATTCAATGATTCTAGTATGAAATTAGGCTAAAAGACCCCTATTAATAATAATCGGTAAAAACGTCCCAAAAACTTTGCCCTACACCACGTGAAAATAAAAAAAGCCCCGCAGCGGGGCGGAGGGGCTTTCCCTTCGATTATTCATTCTTCTTGATGGTCAGCTCCGGGGCGATAACGTCGACCCGATTCGTCCAAATGCCGCCGCTGTAGTCTTCCGGCAGTCGCTCCAAATCCGACACGGAGTCGAACCCTTCCGACCAGCCGCCATCCCCGGCGACGAGGATGACCCGTGTATTGATGCTGTCCATCCGGTTCAGGAATTTATCCGGCCATCCCCACAAGTAACGGGCGTATTTCTCCGGGATATGCAGCTGGGTGTTGCGGCAGACCGATGGGAGGTAACCGCTCCAGCCGGCTCCGGCGTAGGATGCCAGACAGCTCTTCAGCGTGCCCATCGACATGACGCGTAGGGAGGGGAGCTGTGATTTTAATGCTTGGATCGGTTCGTCATCCCCATATACGGTCAGCTGGCTGAGACGCTTCATCGGCAGTCCGGACAGATACTCTGCCAGGAGTTTTCCCTCTTCGGGGTCGGTGCTTTTGATATGGATCAGGAATGAACCGTCAGGAAATGCCTCTAATACCTCGTCTAACGACGGAATCAGCCCGATTCCTTTTCCCCGAAAAGGATATGTGGCTCCCTGATCGGCGGTGTAACCATACCCGATGTCTATGTTTTTTAGCTGCTCCATGGTATAATCCTTGACCGAGCCCTCCACGTTGGTGCGGCATTCCAGGGTCCAGTCGTGGAACACGGCGAACTGTCCGTCCTTGGTTGGCTTGATATCCAACTCGACGATATCGGCGCCTGCTTCGAATGCGGCTTTCATGGACGGGATGGTGTTCTCCAGGTAAGCATGCTCCGGCACATAGATGCGGGAGGCGGTGCAAGTGTCAGCTTGAATGCCTTCCATCGAGAAGGTTTGGCCAAGCCCCCGATGCGCCAGCAGCAGCGGCTCGGCGTCACGGTCTTTGGTGAACAGGGATGTATTATTTACAAACAGAAATCCAAACAACACGAGAAAAAACAGTATGATTTTCTTCCATCTTTTTAGTTTTCGCATGATCCAATCCCCCAAAATCGTATACAATATGCAGTAGTAGATTTATATTTATCTCTATCTAAGTTCTCTATATTAAATCCTTCTTCCATAAATCTTAGTGATTTTGGGCGCATACTCAATAGCTGGATCATAACAATTGCATAATAGCGAACTGATAAACACAATGAGCAGCATATAAGAACGGGAGGGAGCATGATGGACAAATCCTCCTTTTTGATGGTGGAGCGGGGGAATCCCTACGAACGTGGGGACGTTATAGCTTTGACCAAACCCATAACGGTGCTTGGCCGCAAGGGCCAGCATTTTGATCCGGATATCGCGTTTGATAATATCTTTGTGTCCCGGCGGCATGCAGCGCTGCTGTATCGAAACGGGAAGTTCAGCATTAAGGATCTGAACAGCAAGCATGGTACCTTCGTCAATCAGGAACGGTTGGCTCCCCATGACGAAATTCCCCTCCAGCATGGAGATACCATTGTACTCGCTGGAGATCTGATCGTGTTGTCCTTCTCCATCCTCAGCATGGATGAGACGATGGACATTACACCGCTTATCAAACAGCTGGCTGCGGTCGAGGCTTCAGGCGGGCTTAGGTTGAATCCGTTCAAGCAGGAGCTGGTATACGGCGAGGATGTGTACGCTTTTTCGGAAAAAGAGTACAAATGCATGGAGCTGCTGATCAACCACCAAGGGCAGTTTGTGTCCAAGGATCAGCTCAAGGCATACGTTTGGCCCGAGCGAAGCTACGGAACGGATGAAGTGCCCGATGTGAGCTCGGAGGAGTTGAATGCACTGATTTATCGGGTCCGTAAGAAGACGAGAGACGTTCTGGACATTGAGAGCATCCGTGGAAAAGGTTATATTTTGCAGACGCAAGCCGATGGCTAAACGTGATTGTGAGAGCTCAAATGAAACAAAGATGAATACACACCAGACAAGCTCTTCCTCATGGGCAGGAAGGGCTTTCTTCATTTTGCATTGCATTTTATAGAGCGGATGAGAGGGGATTGGCAATCGTTATCGAAGTTGTAAAGCGTGGAAGTTTCGAAACGACAATCGGAAAGGGATGAACAGGGGAGCATGAACAATGAGCATGGACAGCATAACAGCATTGCGGTCAACCAGCTAGGCTATCGCAGCCAGGATGCCAAGGTTGCCGTCATTGCCGGTCAGGGTGGACGGTTTCATATCGTCCATGCGTTGAATGGCGAGGTGGTTTGGCAGGGCCATACATCACCCGCCATCGAGGATGTGGCCAGCGGGCAGACGGTAAGCCGGGGGGATTTCACCGCATGGGCAGTGCCCGGCACGTATCGAATTGAGACGGAATATGGGCAAGCGTCGATGCCTTTTGTCATAGCTGACGAGGTATACGAGGATGCGCACCGCGCATTGTTGAAAGCGTTTTATTATTTCCGCTGCGGGACGAAACTGGATGAGCTGCATGCCGGACCCTGGCAACACGGAGCCTGTCATCTTACGCCCGCCATCGTCCATGGAGACGAATCGCGGCAGGTGGATGCCTGGGGAGGATGGCATGATGCCGGTGACTATGGCAAGTATGTCGTTCCCGGTGCCAAAGCGGTAGCCGACCTGCTGCTGGCTTTTGAGTTTTATCCAGAGGCGTTCTCGCAGCAGCTGCCACTGCCGGAAAGCGACGGCCGCATGCCGGATGTGCTTCATGAATGCCGGTATGAGCTGGAATGGATGCAGCGTTTGCAGGAGGAGGAATCGGGAGGTGTGTTCCATAAACTCACGACCCTGCGGTTTCCGGCGGGAGATGTTATGCCGGAGGACGATACGGCTCCGCTGTATCTGTCACCGATCTCTGCAACGGCAACCGGTTGTTTTGCCGGAGTCATGGCGATGTCATCGCGGATCTATTCCCCCTATGATGAAGCCTTCGCCGCAAGCTGTCTGCAGGCAGCAGAACGTGCTTGGACATGGCTGGAGGCGCATCCCAACATGCCGGGATTCCGCAATCCGCCAGATATCGCTACAGGTGAATACGGCGACGGTCAGGATGCGGATGAACGGTACTGGGCCGCGGCAGAGTTATACCGCGCAACGGGCGAGGCGCGGTACCATGAGGCTTTTCAAGCATTAGCCAGGCAGGACTCATTCGGGAAATACGAATTGGGTTGGGCGGACATGGGCGGCTATGGAACCTTCGCCTATCTGATGTCGGAGCGGGAAGAGGAGCCCGCACTGGCACGGGAACTGATGGCGGGTCTGCTTCAGCGTGCGGATGAACTTGCCGCTGTCAGTGATCGGGACGGTTATGGGATCTCGCTGCTGCCGGATCAATATATTTGGGGCAGCAATATGGTGGTATTGAATCACGCGATGCTTCTGCTGGTGGCGGGAAGACTGTCAGGTTCCGAAGATTATGATCGGCATGTTCACGAGCATATCCACTATGTGTTCGGGGCTAACGTCACGGGGATGAGTTATGTGACCGGGTATGGAACAAAGCCCATCCTGCACCCCCATCATCGTCCTTCCGAAGGCGATGGCGTGGAGGAGCCGGTGCCGGGCCTCGTCTCCGGCGGACCGAACAAGGGGCTTCACGATGACTATGCGCGTGAGCACTTGGCAGGCAAGGCGCCCGCAGCATCTTTTGCCGATGTGATGGAGAGCTATTCTACCAACGAGGTGGCCATCTATTGGAACTCGCCGGCTGTGTTCGTGTTATCTCATTTTGTATAGAAGAATAAAGGATGCTGAAGCAAAAGAAGCGCCGAGAGATGCTCGACGTTTCTTTTTTGTATCGGCCGTTCATGGCTAGCGTCTTGATCGCCCCTTCACCAGCGGATGCAGCATCGTGGCAACAATGCCTGAGATGATGCCAACCACCGTACCCGTCACGACGCTGCTGATGAAGGCGAAGGCTCTGGTCAGAAAGCTGCCCGCTGTTGCGGGTAGATCCGCCAGATTGCCGCCCAGAGCCGGCGGCGTTTCGAATGTCACATTCCACAAGAGCTGATGGGTAATGCCCAAGAGCAATCCATAGACGACGCCGATGACCATTAAGGGAACAAAAGGATGTTTAACGCTATGCCGCTTACCAAGAACATAAAGAATCCAGACGATCGGGGGAATAAAGACAAGCAGCCGATTGATGAACCCGTGGGGATCAACCCATTGTAAATCATGGGCAATGACACGGGGTACACCGAGCAAAGCTAACAGCATGATAGTGAACATCGATAGTCCGATGTGGTTTCTTGCTTGTGTGTTCATTTGGTGGGAAAACCTCCATCGTTTAAGTTCGGATTCACAATGTTATCCGTTATGAGGTTTAGTTTACCGAAGGATTGTTGTGAACTTATGACGGAGATGTACGTGACCCGTGAAATTACCACGCTTCGGCTTGAAAGTTTGGAATATTGAGGATCAATGGACAGGCTTGCCCTACGAATGAAACCGCGGTGCGGCGGTATTTTCATAAAAACGACATGATCCTTTTAAAAGTTGTCAACAATATTCTTGACGAAACCCGCTTTTCCTTTCGTTGAGCCTTTTGCCGGGCTGACTTAACATAGAGATGTCAGATGAAAGCGACACACAACTACATTCCGTTTTATTTTCAAATATGACTAGGAGGTCTATACGATGTCCAACGAGACAAATACAAACGCTTCCAAAGGCATTCGCGTAAGGGTACAGCAGCTCGGCCGTCTCCTTAGCGGTATGGTGATGCCGAATATCGGTGCGTTTATTGCTTGGGGTCTGATTACGGCTCTGTTCATCCCGACCGGTTGGTTCCCGAATGAGAATCTGGGAGCGCTGGTTGACCCGATGATCAAGTACCTGCTCCCGCTCTTGATCGGTTACACGGGCGGGCAGATGATCCATGGCAAGCGCGGAGCGGTGATCGGTGCGGTTACCACGGTCGGCGTTATCGTCGGGGCGGAGATTCCGATGTTCCTCGGCGCGATGATCGTCGGTCCGCTGGCTGCATGGGTATTAAAGCAGTTCGACAAGCTGATTGAAGGCAAAATCAAATCCGGCTTCGAAATGTTGGTGAATAACTTCTCGCTCGGGATCATTGGCGGCGCGCTGACATTGGTTGCATACACCGGAATCGGGCCGCTTGTACAAGGGATTACCCAAGCGTTGTCAGCCGGTGTTGACATATTGGTCAATGCGAATCTGCTGCCGCTGGTCAACATTATCGTTGAGCCTGCAAAAGTATTGTTCCTTAACAATGCGATCAACCACGGGATCTTCAGTCCGATCGCCACAGAGGAGTCGGCGCGGATCGGTCAATCGGTCCTGTATATGCTGGAGTCGAATCCAGGCCCGGGACTGGGCATTCTTCTCGCCTATTGGTTCTTCGGACGCGGCTCTGCCAAGTCTTCCGCACCGGGGGCAGTTGTCATTCACTTCCTGGGCGGTATTCATGAGATCTACTTCCCGTATATTCTGATGAAGCCGGTTCTGATCTTGGCTGCCATCGCGGGTGGCGTTGCCGGAACATTCACCTTCCAGATTCTTGGAGCCGGTTTGGTGGGCCCAGCGTCGCCGGGCAGCATCATTGCTTACTTCGCCATGGCGCCTAAAGGCGGCTTGATATCGGTCCTGGCCGGTGTTCTTGTTGCAACGATTGTCTCCTTTGCTGTAGCGGCATTACTGCTCAAAACAGGCAAAAAGACCGACGAAGAGCCGAATCTTGAAGAAGCTTCCGCCAAGATGAGAGAAATGAAAACCGGCGGCATGAATGATCAGGTCGCTCCTGCTTCGGCGGCTGTAGCTAATCTGGACAAAGAGAATGTGAACAAAATCGTGTTTGCTTGCGATGCCGGCATGGGCTCCAGTGCGATGGGCGCTTCGGTATTAAGAAAGAAATTGCAGCAGGCGGGCGTCGATATTACGGTTGTGAACTCGGCGGTAAGTGAAATACCGGATGACGCGGATATCGTCATTACCCAGAAGACACTCACCGAGCGGGCCATCGCGAAGAATCCGAACGCGGAGCATATCTCCATCGACAACTTCTTGAAGAGTCCGAGATATGATGAGCTGGTGGAACGACTCAAAGACTAACATAAGCCTAAAACCATATGACACGCTGGCGTAGCAACGCCGGCGTTGTCTTTCATTTCATGAAGAAGGGGGCCATGCGTCTGAGACACATCACTGCCCGCCAACGACAAATCCTTCTGCTCCTGATGAGCAGGAACGAGGGCATGACGGCTGCAGAAATAGCCGCTGAGGTCGGGGTCAGCGTCAGGACGGTTCACCGGGAAATGGAGGAGATTGAGAAGGAATTGCAGGGCACAGGCGTTCTGCTTCATAAAAAGTCGGGCACGGGCATCCGGCTGGAAGGGGAGACGCCTGAGGACATGGCTCAGCTGCGGAAACGCCTGCTTACAGGGAAGCCGGCCGATTATTCCGTGGAGGAGCGCAAAATCCTCATGCTCTGCGCCCTGCTTGAGGCGAATGAGCCCGTCAAACTGTTTGCTTTGGCCCATAGTTTAAAGGTCACCGTGCCGACCATCAGTAATGACCTGGATGAGCTGGAGCCATGGATGAAGCGGTTTAACCTAACCCTAATTCGCCGGAGAGGCTATGGTATCGAGATTGAAGGATCGGAAGGCGTGAGGCGGTCGGCGATTTGTCGGCTTGTCGAGGAATATTTGGATTATTCTGATCTTGTCGGGGATGGATATCGTGATCATAATGAGCCGGTGACCGCACGTCTGCTCTCCATGATTGATAAACCAGTGCTGCTGGATGTAGAGAAATGTTTATGGGATATGAACTGGGATTGGACGGAGGGGCTTAGCGAAGGTGCATATACCGCGATGCTCATAGCGTTATCGGTTTCCGTAAACAGGATCAAGCAGGGGCGGAGCATTGAGACAACGGATATTACGGCATATGTTAAATCCTCCTCGTCGGTGGAGGAGGCACAGGATTTTGCGAGTCGTCTAGGCCAAATCTTGAAGATAGATATTCACGATCCTGAAATGAAATATATTGCTCATTTATTCGAATCAGCGAAGGACATGTCCGAGATCAGCGAACTGGCTCACACGGATGTAGAGATGGTGGAAATCGCTCAGCGTCTTATCGAACGGGTTCAGGGGCGCACAGGCATTCCGTTCCAGGAAGACCGCACGCTGCGGGCAGGTCTGGTGGAGCACATCGGGGCTGCCATGAAACGGATTCGGGAAGGGACCCGAATCCGGAATCCCTTGCTGAGCCCGATTCGGAAGGATTATGAGGAGCTGTTCGGAATCGTCCGTCGTTCAGTTGATGACATGAAGCTGGACATGATGGTCCCGGATGAAGAAATCGGGTTTCTGGTTATGCATTTCGGTGCTTCCAGCGAACGGCTGAACCAGCTGGGACATCATCTGAAGGCCATCCTGGTATGTTCCAGCGGTCTTAGCTCCTCTAGGCTTCTCGGGACCCGGCTGAATAAGGAGATGCCGCAGATTGAGGTGCTCGGCAACGTCTCGTGGTATGAAGCGGCCCGGATACCGAAGGAGCAATATGACCTTATTATTTCGACTATTGATCTTCCGCTGCCGAAGGATCGGTATGTGAGATTAAGTCCGCTGCTCACGGCGGATGATAAAGAGGCGCTGCTGCAATTTATTCAGAGCACATCCCTGAAACCGGCTGCGGGCATGGCTGCCAGTAAGCGCATCGAGGAAGAGCGTAAGGTTGCATCATTCGAGCGTCTGCGCATGCAGGCAGCCCTGATGAACGAGATTGTATCGCTACTGGATGGCTTTCATGTGTACCACCTGGATAATCGGCAGGATGATTTGCAGGGCACCTTGAGCGAAGCTTTGACTAAGGTGGTTGAGCGCGGGGCTGTTCGTGATGCGGAGAAGGTGAAGGAGCGTTTGCTTGAGCGCGAACGGATGGGCACCCAGCTCATTCCGGATACGACGCTGGCCTTGTTCCATACGCGCAGCCGCCATATTACCTGGCCGTCGCTAACCTTGTTCCGGCTGACGCATCGAGCGCCGATGGAGGACGGGGCGGAGGCGGGTGTCATACTGCTGATGCTGGCACCGAAGCAGCTTCCGAAGGAGAGCTTGGAGGTGCTCAGTGAAATTAGCGCCATGCTGCTTCACTCCGAGCTGATTGTGCTGATGGAGCGGGGCAGCGAGGAAGAAATCCGATCCTATTTAGCGGAAGAGCTTCAGCATTTTTTCAATCACAGACCATAGAAAGAAGGAGACCAACATGAGTAACATACTGTCCAAAGATAAAGTCGTACTGAACGCAAAGGCTGATAGCAAGAGCGAAGCCATCCGCATGGCGGGGAATCTGCTAGTGCAGGCAGGCCATGTATCCGAAGATTACGTAGATAAAATGCTGGAACGCGAAGAGATTGCCTCCACTTATATGGGCGGAGGACTCGCGATTCCCCACGGCACCAAAGAGGCTAAAGGCATGGTAATCTCAACGGGACTGTCCATCGTTCGCTTCCCGGAAGGGGTAGATTTCGGAGGAGATGAGCCGGCGTTTATTGTCATTGGTATCGCGGCTGCCGGTGGTGACCACATGGAGATTCTGACGAATGTGGCCATGATCTTCACGGACGACGAGAGCATTGAGAAGGTGATGAACGCTTCCAGCGAAGAGGAGATTCTGGCCATCTTCGAAGGAGGAATGGGCGCATGAAAGCAGTCCATTTTGGAGCAGGGAACATCGGACGCGGTTTTATAGGGCTCTTGCTGTCACAAGCCGGTTACGAGGTTTGTTTTATCGACGTGAACGAAGAGTTGGTGTCGGAGCTGAAAGCGCGCGGGGAGTATCCCGTAACCTTGGCCAGCGAAGGACAGGAGACCACGATCGTTAAAGGCATCACGGCACTCCATAGCGCCTCGGAGCCGGAAGCTGCTGCACGTGCAGTAGCGGAAGCGGATCTCGTGACAACAGCGGTAGGCGTGAACATTCTGAAGTTCATCGCCGATACCATTGCCGAGGGGCTGAAGCTCCGGTTGCAAGCGGAGTCGGCCGCCCCCCTTCATATTATTGCATGCGAGAATGCCATCGGCGGCAGCACGCAGCTGAAAGAGCTCGTCTATGGGAAGCTTGATGATGAGACGAAGCAGAAGGTTGATCAGCGGGTTGCTTTTCCGGATGCGGCCGTAGACCGGATTGTGCCGCTGCAGCAGCATGAGGACCGTCTGAAGGTCGTGGTGGAGCCGTTCTATGAGTGGGCGGTGGACCGCTCGCAGATGTTTAAGGACTATATCCCTGTGGAGGGCATTCACTATGTGGATCGCCTGGAGCCGTATATTGAACGGAAGCTGTTCACGGTAAATACCGGACACTGCTCAGCAGCGTACGTGGGCTTTCTTAAGGGCTACGAGACGATCCAGGACGCCATGAAGGACGAAGAGGTAGCGAGTCATGTCCGCGCGGTACTGGAGGAGACGGGAGCTGCGCTCGTGCATAAACACGGCTTCAATCCTTCCGAGCATGGAGCGTATATCGATACCATCCTGGAGCGGTTCCGCAATCCGGCGCTGACCGACGAGGTGTCCCGCGTCGGTCGCTCCCCGATCCGGAAGCTGTCTCCGGGCGACCGCCTGGTGTCGCCAGCCATGCTGGCTTTCGAAAGCGGGCTTGCGTACAAGAGCTTGGCGAAATCCATGGCAGCGGCTCTGATGTTCGATGTTCCGGAAGATCCGGAGAGTGTGGAGCTGCAAGCATCCGTCCGGGATATCGGTGCAAGCGACACGGCTTCCCAATATACCGGCATTGCCGGTGAGCATCCGATCATGGGCGAGCTGATGGAGCAGTATGATGCGTTGAAGGCTGATATCGAAGCGGGTTCGTAAGGTATTGGCGGTGAATATCATAGCCGACGGATGCATGTGCCGATAGGCTACGACATTCCATCTACCTTGCATAGCCCCTGGTTCTCCTTGCGGAGAAATCAGGGGCTATTATGGTTCTCTTTAGGGTATATAACGATCTTGATTTGTTCAAAATAATCCATCATATATAACTGTCCAAGTGGTTCAATTCGGGTAGCGGCCCGCCAGTGGTTTTAACTACCAAATTTTCCATCCATCGATTTTCAGAAAGTTTTCGCTTATTTTCGAAATAAAGAGTACACTAGAAGTAAGAAATTAAAAAGTGGATGTGATGAACATGGCAGAAGAACTGATCTTGACCCAGGAGGGCTATGATAAACTCCAGGAAGAACTTGATGACCTCAAGTATGTGAAACGCAAAGAGTTAGCGGAACGGATCAAGCTCGCGATCAGCTATGGTGACTTGAAGGAGAATAGCGAGTACCATTCGGCCAAGAACGACCAGGCGTTTATGGAAACGCGCATCATCATCCTGGAAAAAACACTCAACAACGCACGGATTGTCGACGCCAATCAAGTGAGCTCGAAAACGGTGAATGTTGGTTCGAATGTCGTTCTGAACGACATCGAGTTTGCGGAGAAGCTTGAATATCAAGTCGTAGGACCGGCAGAAGCCGACGTATTGAACAATAAAGTCTCCTATGAAAGTCCACTTGGTAAAGCGCTGATGGGCAAAGCAGTAGGCGATCAGGTCAACGTGGATGCGCCGATGGGTATCGTTAAGTACGAGCTGCTGGAGATCAAAGCTCTGTAATCGCAGAAGAATCAACGAATATATAAATATAAGGCGTAACCGGGGTGCAATGGCCGGTTACGCCTTTTCAACATGGTTCGTGCCTCGTGTGGCAACGAGAGTTTTGTATCTATCGGGACAGACTAAGCATTAACCGTTACGGCCTTGCGTTCATACATATAACAAGCTGCTCCCAGAATGAATGCGAGTCCCACCAAACCAGCGCCCACCCAAGGCAGGGCCGTTAAGCTTAGATGGGTAATGACCAACCCTCCGATAAAGGCCCCTGCTGCATTTCCGAGATTGCCTGCAGAGTGGGTTGCCGTAGAGGCGAGAGCGGGAGCGGACTGGGCCAGACTCATGACTCGCACCTGCATTCCCGGCATAACGGCGAAAGAGGCAGCTCCCCACAACACGATGGTCAGCACGGCGGTGACCGGGTTATGGATCGTCACGGTGAGGATGGTTAGAATGACAGCTGTCGCAAAATAAACACCCAGAATGGAGGGCAGCAGCTTCCAGTCGGCCAGCCTGCCGCCGATGATATTACCGACGGTTACGCCGATACCGAACAGGATCAGAATCCAGGTGACGCTTGGTTCGGCAAAGCCGGTGATCTTAATCAGCAGCGGCGCGATATAAGTGAAGACGGCGAACAGGCCGGCGTTGCCAAGCGCCCCAATCAGCAGGAAGAGAAGGAGTTGTGGCCTGATAAGGGCTGTAATTTGCTGCGTGATGCTTGACGCTTGTTCCTGCCGTAGCTTCGGAATGAAGATCAGGATGCCGATCAATGCCAACACCCCCATAACGGCAATTGCGGCGAATGAAGCGCGCCAGCCCATCGTCTGGCCGATGAAGGTGCCGATCGGAACCCCGATGATATTGGCTATCGTTAATCCGGCCATCATGATGGATACCGCCCCGGCACGCTTGTCCGGTCGCACGAGGTTCGAAGCAATGACAGCTCCCACGCCGAAGAAAGTGCCGTGCGTCAGCGCGGTCAGCATTCGGGCACCCATAAGAACGGCATAGCTCGGAGCAAATACCGAAATGCCGTTACCCAGAATAAATAGGCCCATGAGCAGCAGAAGCAGCTTTTTTTGCGGTATTTGGTGGGTTAGAACCGTTAAAATAGGGGCTCCTACGGCTACCCCGAGGGCGTACATTGTAATCAGCTGCCCGGCCGATGCGATGCTGACATTCAGGTCATCTGCGACATTAGGGAGTATTCCCATGATGACAAATTCCGTCATGCCAATAGCAAAAGCGCCAACGGTTAAAGACAGTATAGAGATGGGAAAGGGCTCTTTGGCGCTTTGTTTCCCAGTGGCGTGCTGCGATAGTTCCATGGTGTTCAAGTCAACCTTTCTGCTGTGTTTATTAATGGTATATCCCAATCTTCATTATCGGATTTAAAGAGGGACTGTTACATATTATTTAATGTTGCCGGAGGATAATCAAGAACTTTATTTTTTGGGGAAAATGGGTACCCTGAAGAGGAAGCCTCTGCTAAGGGAAGCTTGTCCATGATGCAAGAGCAGCTCGAGAGCGCCGCAGGGGCACTCTCTTGATGAGCAGGTGGATCACCGGGGTTATTGATCGTACCTGCTGACTTCAGCCCTTGATGATGATAAGGGTTAGTAACAGGTAAACGACTCGATCCTTCTTAAATCGAATCCCGAGAAGACCCATCTTCTTCCCGTCCATCGGAAACCGGCGACTGAGGTGCGGCCGACGAAGGTCGGAAAAAACCAGAAGCCAGGCCCAAATCTCGGCCAAATATAGGTGAAGCGAAACAAACATCCTGTGATCGCTCCCGGGTCAACAGCAAAGACACTGGCCAAAGGTTGTTGGGGGATCGTGGTTGGAGGTGGGGATAAGGGCCCTTGCTGTGGTCCCTGAGGTCCTTGCGGCGGCATAAATGCCATATTGGGTTCACTCCTTAATCGGGTTTATATAGGTTGGCAATTGCTCTTGAAGCTGCAAACTAAGGCAAGCATGGATACAGTCCCCAAATTCTAGGTATACAGCAGCGTAATGACAAGCAATTCGAAGAGAACTAAGGGGAGAATGACATTATTATAGTAACCGGGACCGAAGCCGCGCTGGTTTTCGTACCCGGACAGACTCAAATACAGAACTCCCTTCTCGCAATGCATGATCGTTCCTTCAAAAACATCACCGTCGAGCGTTTCGACACGAACCAGCTGATTCGCATGCTGCCCGCATAGATGGTGAATATGATCGCGAACCGATTTGATGTTGTGCGTCATGTTGGGTTCGGCTTGATATAAGGTTTGTTCCTGGTGTCCGGAATGTTGAATGCTCATATAAAAAAGACCCCCATCGTTATTAGTCATACCTAGTTTCCATCCTATGCGGATGCCCAGAGAAGGGTGATTTTGAATTTCCCGCATGGGCAAATTAGCAGATTAGTGATACGATTTAGATCAATAAATGATTGAGGAAGTGAGCGTTAGTCGTGATCAATATAACCATTCCCAAGGTGGACGTTACCATTACCAAGCAGGCTGCTCCGGAGTTGAGCCACATTTACGGATTTACAGATTTTCACCTGATTCCAAGAGATCGGGGCGGGATCTTCATGTTCTACAACAGCAAGGAGGAGCTCCTGTTCGTTGGCAAAGCAAGAAAGCTCAGACCGCGGATCAAGAAGCATTTCGAAGATAGCGTCTCTCCGATCAAGGAGCATCGGGATGAGGTTACAAGAATCGAGGTCTGCATCATTGAAGACGCCGTTCATAGAGAGATCTATGAGACCTATATCATTAATGAATTTAAGGCCAAATATAATATAGACAAGGTGTTCTTTAAGTAAGGAATACGAAGGATAAATGACAAGAAGCAATAGACGTGGTCGAGTAAAAGACCCGCGTTTATTGCTTTTTTTTTGTGTTGTGAAAAAAATCAAAAAATAACTTAAATATTCCTTTACAGGAATATTCTCATCGTGGTATATTGTTATCAGGAAATACGGCACACCAATAAATCAGCAAAAAAGAGGTGATGATGGTGACGTGGACAGAGAGAACTGACAATCACCGTACACGCTATAGCAGCGGGTCTGTACCCGTCATCACTACAAGATGGAACTAACAACATTTAACGCTTTGGCCGAACCGAACCGTTTTCGTATTGTGAGTCTCCTGCTGAAGGGTTCTTTAACGGTAGGAGAAATCGCTGAACGTCTTGACATTCGGCAGCCACAAGCCTCCAAGCATCTGAAGGTGCTGCTGGAAGCCGGCTTGGTAGAGGTAAGGGCGGAGGCCAACCGGCGGAGCTACAAGCTGCGGTCGGAGCCGTTTCAGGAATTGGACCATTGGCTTGATAATTACCGGAGCATATGGAACGAGCGCTTTGACAACTTGGATAAATACTTGGAGACACTGCAATCGGAAGGAACAGGTAAGAAACAGGATTAACACCTAATATGAGGAGGAATTTATAATGACAAACCAAATGATTACGCGGGTTGAAGGGCAAGTACTTGTATTGGAACGTGTATTTAATGCACCAAGAGAACTGGTATACAAGGTATTTACGGATGGAGAGCATCTGAAGCAATGGTGGGGGCCTCGCGGATGGGAGGTTACCGTATCCAACATGGATTTCCGTCCAGGCGGCTCGTGGCATTACTGCATGAAGTGTTTGGATAAGAACCAGGGCGATTTCTACGGAATGGAATCCTGGGGCAAATCGGTGTACCAGGAGATCGAAGAGCCGGAGAAAATTGTCCTTATCGATTATTTCTCCGATGCGGAAGGTACCATTGCAGAGGGAATGCCTGCTCCTATTTCTACGATGACCTTTGTGGAGCAGGATGGGAAGACCAAGCTGATCAACCGGGCAGTGTACGATTCTCCGGAGGCTCTTAAAACCGTGCTGGATATGGGGATGGAAGAGGGCGTAACGCAAACCTGGGATCGTCTAGAGGAATACTTGGCAGCCAAACAATAAGTTAGTCTCACTTACAATGTTACAAGGTAGAATGAATGGCCGGAATCCGCGTGGATCCCGGCCATTCTTGTATTATTTATGCATGGAATCCGTTGAATTCGAGTTATCAGTTAACTTGTAACTTGAAAAACCCGAGCTAAAAGTTCAATATAAAGATAATTGAATGATAGATAACGATGTTGACTGCCCGATGGCATGAAACAACGATAACCTTTTTTGCCACGGTTCTGCCTCGCGGCAAAGCATAATAGGAGGAAATTATGATGGAGATTGGGGTTAGCTCGTTCGTAGAGACTTGGCCGGATGTAAAGACAGGCGAAGTGATAAGCCACGCTCAGCGGCTGCGTGAGGTTGTTGAGGAAATCGTCCTGGCTGATCAGGTGGGTTTGGATGTATATGGGGTAGGTGAGCATCATCGTAAGGATTATGCGGCATCATCGCCTGCGGTTGTGCTCGCCGCGGCTGCGTCCCAGACGAAGTGGATTCGGCTGACGAGTGCGGTTACGGTGCTGTCCTCCGCTGATCCGGTGCGGGTGTTTCAGGATTTTGCCACCTTGGATGCCATCTCGAACGGGCGTGCCGAGATTATGGCGGGCAGAGGTTCATTCATCGAATCATTCCCGTTATTCGGCTACGATCTGAGCCATTATGATGAGCTGTTCGAGGAGAAGCTGGAGCTGCTGCTCAAAATCCGCGAGTCGGAAAAAGTAACCTGGCAGGGCGGGCATCGCCCTGCGATTCATAACTTAGGCGTCTATCCGCGCCCGGTTCAGAATCCGCTGCCGGTATGGATTGGCAGCGGAGGCAATTCGGAATCGGTTGTGCGCGCTGGCCTGCTCGGTCTGCCGCTGGTACTGGCGATTATCGGCGGAAGTCCCCTGCAGTTCGCGCCGCTGGTTAAGCTGTATAAAGAAGCGGCCGCTCACGCGGGACATGATGTATCAAAGCTGCCGATCGGCTCGCATTCCCATGGATTTATTGCGGAAGATACGGAGATGGCAGCGGACAAGTTCTTCCCATCCACCCAAGCCAGCATGAATGTATTGGGACGGGAGCGGGGCTGGGGATTCTATGACCGCGCAAGATTCGATGCGGCTCGAAGCTTCGAAGGTGCGCTCTATGTCGGAGACCCGGAGACGGTCGCCCAAAAAATCATTCAACTGCGCAAGCATGTGGGCATTACCCGCTTCATGCTTCACGTGCCCGTGGGAACAATGCCTCACGACGAAGTCATGAGAGCCATTGAACTGCTGGGAACCGAAGTCGCCCCTCGGGTGCGCAAGGAAATCGACCGCTGGGAAGCCGCGGGTGAACCTGCGGAGTAAGCTGGAGTACTTTGATTCATATGGAATGGAATTACACGGAACTTTTTTCGGCCCGCATCGTTTATGACATAAACGGACAAGGCGGTGTACACCTTGCGGGTTGCCAGATATTTTGTGCTGTGGTTCGTATTTATATTGCTATTTACCGGTGCGATCGTAGGCATGGAGTATATCGAAGGATATAAGATTGCAACGACGGAATATTACGGCCTTCGTAATTTGGGGTTCGTGTTGGTGATCATCCCGATCTTACTGTCATCGCTCGTATATCCGGTGATCGTGCTTCCGTTATCGTGGCTAATCGGCAGCATGCGATGGGTTAGAGCTTCACTTCTCCTGTATGCTCTGCTGTATGCCGTGATGTGGGCCGGGGTGGGGGGTTCCTGTTCTACGAATGCTATGATGCTCGATTCATACAGGAATATGAACTCCATGTCAGTACCGCCGTTATTCTGTTCGGTACGTTCGGCTTGGTCTACGCATGGATCGAGTGGAGATTATTGCGTAGATCCGTTACGACGGTTTAAAGGTCAAGAGACCGCTTCAGGGCCCAGATGGCTGCCCTGGCGGTCTCTTGTTTTCATTCTCATCACTTTTAAACTGCAACTCGACGGACTCGCTTGCCGGAGGCAGCTCCATGCCTTGTTCCCAGATCAGAATTCGGTCATCGGGCGTTCCCAGGTAGAGGGCCTTGATTTGAACACCATCGCCAAAGCTCTTCTCATAGGCATTCCGCTCTTTAATATCGTTGAAATAGTACATGTTAGAAAGTCCCAGATCCGCGAACTTTTTGGACTTGATAATGGGGCGCTTGGGTGTGATGTACAAATTTCCGTTAGCATCGGAGTGACCGCTAGCCTGATTGACGTTGAAACCGTCGGTCATCTTCACATGATAGACAATGCGTCCATCCTTCAGCTGGCTAATATCGGATACTTGCATAACGCGGGTAGGTACGTTGGTAATGTTCCATTTGAACAGGCCTACATATACCAGGAACAGGAGTCCAACGGCTAGACAAGTGAGCAACAAACCTTTGGTAAACGCGATCCACTTGGTGCGCGACCATTGGGCGGCAACTTGCCGCAATCCGGCTCCCTCATCATGGTTTTGATCAATCGTTTGAGCTGGCAGCGGCATAGGGGAGCTTATGTGGCTTAGCACTTCCCGGCAATCCGGGCAATCGGCCAAATGCTCTTCTACCAGGGCCTTGGTGTCTGCGCTGCACACATGATCATAGTACAAGGGCAGCAAATCCTGAATAATATCACATGAAACTCGGCTCACGGTCGATTCTCCTCCTTGTACAGGCTTTGAATTTTTTGCTTGGCTCGAAAGAAGGTGACTCTTGCCCAGCTCTCGTTTTTTTCGAACAGCTGGCTGATTTCGCCAAAAGACAACTCTCCGAACACCCGCAGCGTGAACACCTCTTTATACGGCTCGTCCATCAAGTGCAGAATCTGGTGGATTCGGAAAGCCTCTGCTTTATCGACGGTTTGCCATTCGATATCCAGACCGCTGCTGTGCTCGACCTGCGAAGCCGGCTCATACCGCTTTTGTTTTTCAAGATAGGAGAAGTATGTATGTTTAGCGATTTGGCAGAGCCAAACGCTTAGTTTGCACGTACCTTGAAACGAATCGATATGCTTCAGCGCTTTGAAAAACGTCTCCTGTGTGAGCTCTTCCGCAACATGCTCATCTCTGCTAAGCGACAGCAGGAACCGATACACGTCTTGAAAGTGCTGATGATAGACCTGGCGCAAATCCGTCACATATTCACCTCCTTGCCTATATGACCGGGTCAGGGCCGATTCGTTACAAGAACTTGAGGAAAAAGTTTAGGCCGGGCGATCTACTCATAGCGGATCCCATTCGATGCCGTCTCCATCGCGTTCCAGTCCAGAATGCGGATGGTCTGTCCGTTTCGCTCCAGGATCCCTTTTTGTACAAAAGCATGCATGACCCTGTTCAAATGCCGGTGTGTGGTACCAAGCAAGCTGGCGATCTCCCCGATATGGTCGGTCTTCAGCTCCATTCCGAAGGAAGGGCTGGATCCCGGCGACATGGTGGACATAAGATAGCTGGCAAACCGGTTCTCGACCGATGCCAACAAATTGACGCGGGAAGCGGTCGTGCACGTCTGGAGTTTGTAGCTCAGGTGATCCAGCAAGGTGGATGTAAAGCGGGCGTTTGTCATTTCATGTTGCTTAATATAGTCAAAGGACAGCCCGATAAAGAGGCATTCGTTAACGGCTTCAATCTGCGATTGGACCGGAACGCTTCGAATCAATTCAATATCCCCGATGATGGAAAAAGGATGGCCAAAGCGCAGAAGAAGCGATTTGCCGGTTTCGATGCTGGAGGTCACTTTAATCTTCCCTTGCACAAGGAACAGAAGGGAATTCATGGCGAAGCCTTCATGCAGGATGATCTCGTCGGGCTCGTATTGCTGCAATGTAAAAGGCACAGGCCTGCTCAGGTCCAGCATGTTCTCGAATTGAAATTGTTCCAGCTTGGCTTTCATCAATGGTGCGTCATGAAGTAGTTTCATGGGTCTTGGGGTTGCTCCTTTCTCTCCTGGACAAATGTCCTTCTCATTATACGATCAACTGCTATGATAAGAGCAATGAGAAGATACAGGAGGGCATGGGCATGAAATTTGTATTCGATCTGGACGGAACGATCTGTTTTAAAGGGCAGCCGGTTTCGGACGAGTTGTTGAAGGCATTGGAGGAGCTGGTGGCCCAAGGGCATGAGGTTATTTTTGCTTCCGCCCGGCCGATTCGCGACTTACTTCCCGTCCTTCATGAGCGCGTTCATCACTACCCGATGATCGGAGGCAACGGTTCGATGGTGTCGGCAGGGGGAAAGCGGGTCTCCACGGCGGGCTTTGACAGCGAGGTGCTTCCGAGCCTTCTTCAGCTGTTAACAACGTATAACGTGAGCTATTTGATCGATGGAGAATGGGACTATGCCTATAGGGGTCCTGCAGATCATCCGATTCTGCTGAATTTAGACCCGCACAAGCTGGCCAAGAACGTGGCGCTCCAGGAGCTGAATTCGGTTGTGAAAATATTGATGCTGACCTCGGACCATATGGCGGAAGTCGAGGAGAGGCTGAGACAACTGGATGTCGTTGTTCACGTGCATGGAGGGGAAAATGTGCTGGATATCAGCCCTAAGGGGATACATAAATGGAGCGGGCTTCAGCAGCTGGGTGTGAAGGAGGGCGAGTATGTTGCCTTCGGCAACGATGCCAACGATATTACGATGTTCCAGCATGCGCTGCACGCGGTAATGATCGGTGATCATCCGCTGCTGGCACCGTATTCCTCGGAACACCTTCCGCTGGATCGCGATATCGAGCATGCGATTGCGGAACGGCTGCAGGCGCTCGGGCGTCAATATGCTACAGCAAGTTTGTAGGTCCTGTAAACTACTTCGGGAAATAGGATTGGCCTATTTTTTGTTAAATGCTTGACAGAGCATTCGAAGAGGAATATGATGGGTTCAACAAATGACAGTAAGTACTGACATTCCTAAGGGGAGAGGGAGGGTCTTCATGGAGCATAGTGACAACCTGAGCACGGATGATAAGCTGCTGCTTGCCGCGATCGACCTCATCTCTCGGAAGGGCTACAACGGAGTAACCACGCTGGAAATCGCTACGGCTGCCGGCTTAAGCGAGAAAACCTTGTTTCGTAAATTCGGGAGCAAGCAGAACCTCTTGGAAACAGCCTTTGAACGGTATCATTATGGTCAAGAAATGACAAAGCTGTTTGAAGAGAAGCTGGTAGGAGATTTAAGCGAAGACCTGCTTCTTATCAGCCGGACGTACCATGAGCTGATGATTCGGAATCGGAAGCTGATCACGATCAGCGTGAAGGAGAACGATAACTTGCCGGGCCTGCGGGAGATTACCAGCAAACATCCCAAGCAATACATGGATGTATTGACGAAGTATTTTACCGTGATGACCGAGAAGGGCAAAGTGATCGCAGGCGATCCGGAGCTGCGGGCCATTTCGTTCATGATGATGAACTTCGGAGCGTTTATGAATGAATTGGACTCGGAGGAACTCTTCTCTTCCGTGACGCTTGATGCCTTTATCGAGGAAAGCGTGCGGATTTTTGCTAGGGCATTAACCCCCTAGTATTTTTTTCAAACGGATTGTCAGTAAGTACTGACAGTCATAAATGTTGTATACCGATTTTATAAAAGAAGCCAATGAGAGGTGGTTCAGGAGATGGAAACACAGAGATTAATGCGCGTTGTGATGTTCACATTATGTCTGTCCGCGATGAGCGGCTTGATGTTTAACTTCGTGCTGCCGGATATGCGGGAGGAATTCGGCCTGACGACGGCTCAAGTCAGCTGGGTCAGCTCTTCATATTCCTTGATCTATGGCGTTGGAACGGTCCTGTATGGGAAGCTCACGGAACGGATTCAACTTCGAAATCTGATTACGATCGGACTGCTCCTGTTCGCGGTCGGATCGCTCGTCGGCCTGTTCTCGCAAGTGTTCTGGATGGTGCTGGTCAGCAGATGTCTGCAGGCCGTCGGAGCCGCGGCGATTCCGGCAACGGCGATGTTAATTCCGATACGCTACATTGCGCCCGAGCGAAGGGGATCGGCTATGGCCACGGCATTCGTGGGATTGTCCATCGGCAGTGCGCTGGGTCCCATCGTGTCTTCACTTGTAGCCAGTATTGCGGATTGGCGCTGGTTATTCTGTATTCCGCTGCTGATCTTAATCACGATTCCGTTATATCGAAAATACTTGAAGGAAGAAGAACTTCAGTCCTCCGGCCAATTCGATTGGTTGGGAGGCGGACTGTTAGCGGCTGCGGTCACCTTTCTCCTGCTCGGCGTCACGAACGGATCCTGGTGGCAGCCTCTTCTTGGGCTGCTGGCTATGGGGCTGCTTATCATACGTATTCGTACGGCTGCCGTACCGTTCGTAGATCCGGGATTATTCCGGAACAAAAACTATACCCTCCGATTAATCGTGATGTTCATCGTTAGCGGCATCGGGTTCTCCCTGCATTTTCTAAGTCCGATGTTGTTGTCGGAGGTCCAGGGGCTCTCGCCGGGGTGGGTTGGTTTTGTCATGGTACCGGCCGCAATCGCGTCGGCCTTGTTGGGTAAAGCAGGGGGAAGGCTTGCGGATGGGAGGGGGAATACGTATCTCTTCCTAGTGGCCGTCGGATTATTGCTTTCATGCTTTGCGCTGCTGTCTACTTTCATTGCCATAACGCCTGTTCTGATCGCGGTCTTCTTGATTCTCGGACATGTGGGGCAGACGTTTGTCATGATTGCGTTGTCCAATTCGGTTTCGCTCAGCCTGCACAAGGAACAAGCGGGAGTCGGGATGGGACTGATGCAGATGCTGAATTTTATATCGGCAGGCATGGCCTCGGGCGTGTACGGCAAGATGCTGGATATCCAGTCCGGCATCCACTGGAATCCGGTCCACTTCTACACGGAGGGGAACCTCTATAGCAATATCTATCTAGCTTTGGCTGTGCTGTTGATAGCCATCATGCTGTTCTATTATGTTCAGTTCGGTCAAAGAGAGTCCAAGGGGATTATGTTGGAAAACCCAAATTAAGCATTTCATGCAACATCATCATACATTATGGAGGAGATTTACATGACAACAACCTTATTTATCAAAGCCAATAACCGCCAAGGGTCCGTAACGGGAAGACTATATGACGCGTTTCTGGAGAGCTATCGGGTGGCCCATCCGAAGGATACCGTAATTGAAGTGGATCTGTATAAGGAGCATATTCCTTATCTGGATGAAGTGATGATTAACGGGAACTTTAAGTCTGCTATGGGCATGGAACTCACACCTGAAGAAAAGGCTATGAGTGATATAGTCACCAAATATCTGGAGCAGTTCATAGCCGCAGACAAGGTGGTGTTTGCGTTCCCGCTATGGAACCTGACCGTCCCGGCTGTTTTGCATTCGTACCTGGACTACATGCACCATCCGCGCAAAACCTTCCAGTACACGGAGCAAGGATTGGTGGGGCTCTTATCCGATAAAAAGGCGGCCTTATTGAATGCCAGAGGCGGCGTATATGCGGAAGGAGACACGTCGGAGATGGCGGTAAGCTTCGTTAAGAATCACCTGAACGTATTCGGCATTACGAATATGACAACCCTTGTGATTGAAGGGCATAATCAGTTCCGCGACAAGAGTGAGGAGATTATTGAGCAGGGACTGCGGCAGGCTGCAGAGGCAGCTCAAGGATTTTGACACCACTCAAGGTGAGACCATTAAATTAAAACTTTTTCAGCTTCTGTGGTCTTTTTTGGACTACAGTCTTAATCAAAATACCCCGCAGGTTGTGTCAGCCTGCGGGGTACTTCTTTTGCATGAGCAGCAGAACTTAAAATGACGGTACTACTTTACGGAAAACGTCATCTCCAGATCTTCAATATAGTGTTTGATAACATTGCCGTCACTGTCTAGTTTGTATGGGCCGGAATTGCCTTCTATAAATTCAGGCTTGTAAGGCTTCAAGGTGATGGATTTTACGTCTTTATCCAATTTTTCCAGAATGAAGTCGTAATACATGTCGTCATTCTTATTGTTCTCGTCCGTGCCTCTTGCGCTTATCATCTCCAGCTTGTTCCCTTGGTCATCCACAAAATCGTAAGAGATGCTTTGATACTCTTCGCGATTTTTCTCATATCCCTTTAAGATCAGCTGCACTCGGGAAGAAGTGGACATAAGTGCCGCCTTCTTGAGCGTTATGGTCATTTTACCCGATGTTTTGGTTACATTCGGCTGCAGCACAACTGGTTTCTCCGCCGATTTTTGGATAGGAATGTTCAATTTAAAAGGTTTTTTGGTTCCTTCCAGATAAACGTTAGCGGTGAGCTTGAACTTGTCTGGCAGAGGCTTAATATTCTTTCCAAGCCAGGAAGCGTCGGATAGCGAGATCTGGATGGCGTCATTGCCCACAGTTCCCCAGCGCAAGTCTGGTCTGTCCGCAAGGGCGTTGCCAAGACTATGGAGAGGCTTGCCGTCAATTAGAACCTCCAAGTTATTGATGGCGCCTTCGGCATAAATCACGTCTTCGAGTTCAGGATCATATTTCCCAGTTATTTCACCGGAAAGCTCTTTTCCGCTCCGTTCAATTATAATTTGAATGTGGTTGCCGTCGTGAATGGCCTTAGTTGCGCTAAGTGTAATTTCCCCTTGAGTCGCGCTAGCAATCACAGCTTGTTTGCTGTTTTCCGTTTTTTGAACTGCCGTTTTGGTGACTGCTGTTTTGGTTGCGGCTGCTTCAGCGTTACCCCAGGCAGCCCCGCCTAACATGGTGGCTGCAAGTGCAGCGGTAGATAGAACTTTATATGCTTTTTTCATAATAATGATCTCCTTGTTTAAATTGTTGTTTTATTTTTTTCTACTATTGCTTGTGATGTACTCCAGCGGTCACTGCTGGCCGTACAGTTTTTTCAGAATGGTCTGATCCACAGGCACCGTGATCTCCAGGTCCTTTAAGTAGGTTTTGACAATCTCACCATGCTTATCGATTTTAAATGGACCGCTTTTCGCCGAAGGATCCTGGTATTCGGGTAGAAACGGCTTTAGCGTGATATAAGCTGGAGCGTCTGCAAAGCGTTCAAACAGCAGCTCATCTCGCTGATGCTTGAGACTGTTATCGTTGAAAGTTCCCATAGCGCCTATCGCACCGAGCACCCGGCCTTGATCATCCGAAACCTCGTATAGCAGGATATTGTTACGGAGGCTTTTTGCTGAGTCTGTCTGCTCGACATTTATTCGAACTACCGTTGTAATCGGCGTAAAGTTAACCTGCTCAAGGGTTAATCTGAGACTACCCCATTCCCTTGTCTCTCCTGAAGAGATTACTAATTGCTCGTTGTTCTTGTGGACCGGAATCTTCATGGCAAATGGTTCTTCAATACCATCAAGCGAGATCCTGACCTCTAACTGAAACTGATCGGGGATAGGAACTTTTCCATCGGTCAAGTAGGAGTAATCAAACAGTTCGTACATTACCACATTCGGATCTGATGTCGGTTTGCCGCTCAAACCCAGCTTACCGGGGTAAGATTTGTCATAAATAGACTGGCCGTTGATAAGCACTTCAACATCGTTTATGGAGCCTCTGACTGATTTGTTATCCATTATGCTATCGGCATTCACTATGTCTCCAGCAAATCCTTCACCTTCCCGTTTGACAGCCATGGACAAACGAATACCGTCATATGAGACCTCAGGGATGCTAAGCGTCACTCCTTCATGGGTGACCTTGGCGTCCGTCATAGCTACCAGGCCACGTTCTTCCGCCGTTTGCAGTCCCAGGTCGTCGGTCAATTTGAAAATGCTGCCGATCACCGGTATTTTCTTGAGCGACTCGGCCATGATCGGCGATACATAAGCGCTGCTGATTACCCCGATGAAGGCGGCCGCGGCTACGGCTCCTACAATTCTGCGCACCTTTTTGGAGCGGCGTTTCTGATCGGTCTCGGTCTGCATGGGAAGTTCAGCCAAGGAAGCATAGACCTCATCCTGCCGGCGTCGGATGATTTCCGGAACCGTGGTGTTCCATTGTTTTCCGGCCTCCCGTAGCTCTTTATTCAGATCAATTGGGTTCATAAGACAGCTTCCCCTCCCGAGTATGCTTTACCCGATCCGCTAGGATCCCGCGCGCTCTGTGAAGGCGTGCTCTAACCGCTCCCTCAGAAATATCCAACACGCTTGAGATCTGTTTGATGGGCAAATCTTGAAAATAAAACAAATGGATCACGATGCGAAGCGATTCGTCCAAGCTCTCCACCGCTTCATGAAGATCGAGCTTGTGACTATCTTCGTAATAATCAGCGGACCTTGTCGCTTCAGGCACTTCAGCCATGGTCACGGTTTTTTCCTGATTCCGAAGCAGCTGATTGCATTCATTGATCAAGATCCGGATCACCCAAGTTTTGAAATACTGTGGTTTTTGCAATGTTGCCAAAGATCTATAAGCTTTCAGCGTCGTTTCTTGAAATGCGTCCGCAATATCTTCATCGCGTCTTACAATGGACTTTGCCAAGCGGTACAGCTCGGGTTCCAGCCTCCGGAAGAGCCGGATAAAAGCTTCACGATCTCCCCGCTGTGCTCTCTTGACTTCCAGTTCCATATCTTGCACGATTTCATCTCCTTTTGAGGGCCCTCTATAAGATTAGATGGATTAGCACACTGAAATGTTATATGAGATTCCAAAAAAATAAAAAAAGCAATTTTATAGGTTTAACGGTAAACCGAATTCTATCGATCAACGAGCGAACAACGATGAGGTAGACGCCTCTGCTGACAGGCTAGTCGAGAAAGAATGATTTTAATCATTTTCTGCGAATCACAGGACTTCAACCTATAGTAAAATTAGTCATGGTTTGTGATGCTGCTCATTATCAGGCTATGAAGGAGTGAATGACCCATGGCGCATGCAAATGATGTTCTAATGAATCAACTGTTAGCGAACGCAAATGATCCCAGCTGGCATATCCCGTTCCAGCAATCCGTGAAACATCTGACCGAGGATGAAGCGTTCTGGACACCTGCCAACGATAGTCACAGCATTGTCGAGATCATACAGCATCTGCTGTATTGGAATGAAACGTGGCAGACGCGGTACCGCGAATCGCGGGTCGATGCCGTTCCTTCTATTGGAGACAACCATAAAAGCTTTATCATTCCGGATAACGCAACCTTCGCCGAGCTAAGAGACCGATTGCTTGAGGTTTTGCTGCAATGGCAGGAGCTGTTGTCAGCGGCCAAGCTAGAGCAGGAAGTGGATGGATTTCCGGAACCGGCCAAGTGGTGGGAGATTGTGGGCAATGCTGCTACGCACAATGCCTATCATATCGGTCAGATTGCGTATATTCGCAAGCTGCAGAAGAGCTGTACCCCCTTAGAATGGTAATCCGCGGTTTTTGTCACCCTTGAAGGTGTTCCACGGTTGAAATCTCGTACAGCTTCGTTGCTCCCAGGTTGCTAATGACATCTCCCTGCACACGAAAAATGCATGGATGGTACCCGAATCTTCCTGGGCCCACCCATGCACCTCGTTTATAACGCTTCTTTAATTACCCGTTTATAGAACATGACCGATAACAACCCGAATATGGAATACAGTGCCGTATACAGCAGCATAACCATGACCATGGGCAGCCAGAGCTCGTTTCCGAAGAAGAACCAGCCGGACTTAACGGCGAAGTAACTGTGGGACAATCCGACGACCAGCGGAATGCCGAAGTTGAACAGCTGCTTGATCTGAATCCCCTTCAGCAGGTTTCCTTGCGTGAAGCCCAGCTTCCGGAGAATGGTATAATTCGGCTTCTCCTCTTCACCTTCATCCATCTGCTTAAAGTACAGGATACATCCTGAAGTAATCAGGAAGGTAAGTCCCAGGAATGCCACAATGAACATGATTAAACCCATATTGCTCTTCTGGTTGAAGACCAGTTCCGTCTGAGAGAGGTTCCCTGTTCCCTCGTTAATGCCTACGCTCTTAAAGATTTGATTGGCCTGATCCACAGCGTTTGGATCCACAATATCAATGCCGTGATAGACATTGGTCTTCTTCTGGATCTTCGGATCCAGATCCTGAACCAGCTTATCAAATACGGTCTGGTCCACAATCGCCGTCGGCAGCCCGCCGTTTACAAAATAATGGGATACGTAGGCTTCCTTGTCCAAGCCGATTAGCTTCTGCTTAAAGCTTTGTTTGGAGCTTATGAGTTCAATTTCCCCTGTGGTCTGAATGGCCATAAATTGCTGGATCGCGTCACTGTATCCCGTGAACAACGTCTCCTCGGGGGAAACATCCTTGCCTTCGACGCTGGCATCACTGATTACCGGGATGATCATGGAGCTGGAATCCACTTGACCAGAGATCTCCAGGCTGGCGCCGATAATCTTGGATAGATCGGCATTCACTTGAATCACGTCGCGGTTTGTCTGCTTAAATTCGATGTCTTCATCGGTAAGCGCTTGAATGAAAGCCGCAAGATCCTTCTGGTCCGCAACCGCAAAATGGTTGGGCACGCTCTGCTCGGCCGATTTCTCCGCAGAATAGTACGAGATATAGCTGAGTGACAATAGTCCGATCGCGAGTGCGGATACGGTCGTAATGATGGTCAGCAGCAGCGCATTCGATTTCATGCGGAACATGATGGAGGAGAGGGACAGCACATCGTTCAGGGACAAGTAACCGCCCTTGCTCTTCCGGATCGCGTTGAATAGGAAGCTGACCGACCCTTTATAGAACAGATAAGTCCCGATGATAACCGATCCCAGGATCAGGATCATGGCCATGAACAACTCGTTCATGTTGGTGAAATCTCCGCTGAACAGCTTGGTCGAGACATAATAACCAAAAAGTATGAGTCCGATGCCGAGCAGTCCGAATAACATTTCGGCGAAGGACATTTTCTTAATTTGGTTCTCGGTCGTGGATACGGCTCGGAAGAGGGACAGAATGCTCTGTCTTTTGATGAATGTATAATTCATGATCATAATTAGAACGTAGATGGCGGCAAACACAATCACGGTCTGGATCAGCGCCTCCGTGGAGAAGGATAGAGCCGCCTCGGTATCAACGCCGGTGACCTTGAACAGAATCATCAGGATTAAGCGCGAACCCGCGAAGCCGGCAAAGATGCCGATGACCATGGAGCCGAAATACAGAATCAGGTTCTCCGCACTGAGGATCCGGAATATTTTGCCTTTGGTCAGTCCGATGAGCTGAAACAGTCCGATCTCTTTACTGCGCCGTTTAATAAAAATCGTGTTGGCATACAGCAGGAAGATGGCAACGATCGCCACGAGCAGCACGGAGGCGGCTCCAAGCCCGGCTGCACCCTTGACCGATCCTTTCACTTCATTCATGGCTGGGTCATATTGCAGTGTGACAAACGAGAAATACAGGCCTACACTGAAGATGAGCGCAAATACGTACAGGTAGTAATTCTTGATATTCTTCTTCAAATTCCGGTAGATCAGATAATTAATGTTCATTCTGAACACCGCCTAGCACGCCCTGAGTTTTGATGATGTCATTGAAGAAGGCCTGCCGGGACTGCTCACCCTTGTTCAGCTGGGTATAGATCTGTCCATCCTTAATGAAGACGACCCGGGTGCAATAACTGGCGGCCACGGGATCATGGGTAACCATGATGATCGTGGAATCGATCTTCTGATTTAATTCGCTTAGCTTGTTCAACAGATCGGAAGCGGACTTCGAGTCCAGCGCGCCCGTCGGCTCATCGGCAAAAATAATGCTGGGATCATGGATAAATGCGCGAGCCGCGGAGGTTCGCTGCTTCTGTCCCCCGGAGATTTGGTTCGGATATTTATCCTTGAGTTCGTAGATGCCAAGCTCGGTCGCGATGCGCTGGAATTTCTGATCCGCTTCTTTTTTCGAGACTTTCTTAATGGAGAGCGGCAGCAGCACGTTTTCCTTGACGGTTAATGTATCCAGCAGGTTGTACTCCTGAAAAATAAAACCCAGATGGTGCTTCCGGAACTCCGCCAGCTCCTTTTCCTTCAGGCCCGTAAACTCTTTACCCTCGATCTTGATGCTGCCGAGGCTCACTTTATCGATCGAGGAAAGCACGTTCAGCAGCGTGGTTTTCCCCGAGCCCGATGCGCCCATGATGCTGACGAACTCGCCTTTATCCACGCGGATATCGATACCCTTCAGCACTTCCTGTTTATTGAATTTGTTGCCGTAGCTTTTATGAATTTGGTTTGCTTCAAGAATTGCCAATTTCACTCACTCCTTCGTTATCTGTCCTTATCATAAAGGAGTCGCAGCGCCTTTTCCTTCGATTCGCCGAACAAAGTGCAAAAGCATGTGACATTGTTGTCACATGCCGGTCATGCTAACGAAATCATTCCGTTTCGGAAAGATCAAGGTGAAGGTGGTGCCGATGCCGAGCCTTGATTCCACCTGAATGCGAATCAGCAGGGCATCGGCTACTTTTTGCGTCAAATAGAGCCCCATGCCGGTTGCGGCACTGTCCTGATGCGAGGTGGTCGAAGTGAAGCCTTTGTCGAAAATACGGGGCATGTCCTTCGGATCAATGCCGCGTCCGGCATCCTGGATGGCAAGTCTGACATGGTCATCCGTGAGATCGCTCTCGATGAGGATGTCCGAAGCGTTGCTGTATTTGACCGCGTTGGTCAGCAGCTGGCGGATGATAAAGCCCAGCCACTTGGCATCGCTGAGCACTTCCGTTACCTCAAGGGAAACGTCAAATCCGATCCCTTTCTGCATGCACCAGGACTTGAGCGCACGTATTTCCTGGAAGATGATCGGCTCAAGCGCGAATTCCTCGATCAGCAGATCATTCCGGATAAAGGGGATGCGCTTCTGGTGCAGCTGCTGGTCAAGCAGCAGGTGGATGCGAAGCCACTCATACTGGAGCTGAGCCTTTAACGTCTCATCTTCCATGCGCTCGATCATCAATTGCATCGTGGTGAGCGGCGTTTTCACTTCGTGAATCCAGGATAGCAGATCGTCCTTCTCCCCCTGTATCTCCATTAGACGCATGGAGGATTCCTTCTTGAAGCGCTCCGTTTGAAGGGAGAGGATGTCCATGGCAATCGCTTCAAAGGGGTGCTCCGGCTCGCTGATGGCGGCTAAATCGTAGGTGTCATCCCACGTCTGGAGGCTTTTGTAGAACTTGGTTTCCCGGTTGTACCTCACGAACAGGAACACCAGGAAGAACAGCACCGACAGAAACACGATATAAAGGATGGGCAAGAACGGGATCTGGGAGTCCACGGCGGCTATGAACAGGAACAGCAGCTGCAGAAACACGAAGAACAGAATCCAGCTTAGTCGTTCCCGGATGTAGGCGATCATCATGCATGGGCCTCTTCCGTGGCGATATACCCTTGTCCCACCTTGGTTTCAATGTAGGGATCAAGTCCGAGGGGCTCCAGCTTCTTGCGCAGCCGGTTGACGTTGACCGTTAACGTATTATCGCTGACAAAATGCTCGTTGTCCCATAAACTCTTGATCAGATCCTCACGGCTGACGATTTGATTTTTTCGCTCCATGAGGATTTTCAGAATGAACATCTCATTCTTTGTCAGTTCAGCGGTGCCCTGAGGGCTGCTAATGGTATTTTTACCGAATTCGACGGTGGCTCCGCGCCAAGTTCTCAGCTCGGTCCGTTCGGTATTGTAATTGTATACCCGGCGCAGAGTGGCCTGGATTTTGGCAATCAGGACATCAAAGTGGAACGGCTTCTGAATGAAATCGTCGGCTCCAAGCTGCATGGACATCACCATATCGGTCGGATGATCGCGGGAAGACAGGAAGATAATCGGCACGTTCGAGTGGGAGCGAATCATTCGGCACCAATGGAACCCGTCAAACTTCGGCAGCTGGATGTCGATGATGACCAGATCGGGTTGAACCGCTGTAAACTCCTGAAGTACGGCGCTGAAATCCTGTACGCCATAAACGTTATACGACCATTGAGACAGTCGCTCCTGCACTTCATGGAATAGGGTCACATCGTCTTCGATTAACATAATTTTAAACAAGAGATTCACCACGCTTTATAAGGTTGTTCAAAGCCCTTCAGCAAGCTTTCCCGGTGCTAAAAAAGCTGACTATTGCTTGCAAATTACTACAGTTTTCATTCCCAGTGTATAGCAAAATGTCGATATGTGCTATCTGTGGGACCCATCCGCGTGTGCGTATATGACGAGGCTTAAATACCTATTTACAAACATTTCCTACCTTCCCATAATAGAAATGAGCCTATGACCTGGGAGGGGACAAATATCGTTATGTATAAGAAGTTCAAGTGGTTGACTGTACTCATTGCAGCTGTGCTGGTTGTTATGACAGGATGTCAGGCCGTCGGGGGACTGGATATCAACAAGGCGTTGCTTACCAGTCTCGATGTTAAATCCAGCGAATCCAAGGCAAGTATTCGATTCGAGGTGGTGCCATCGGACAAGGCCCTATCGACTGAAGATAAAGAAGCGATTGATCTCATTAATTCGTTATCTCTGAATATGGACCATGCCATCGTGCAGGATAGCAAAACGGTGTCCATTCAGGGCAGTATCCAATATTCGGACAAGAAGATTCCGCTTCATGTGTCCATGGATTCCAAAGGAATGGCGATTCAATTAGAAGGCGCCAAGCAGCCGTTCTATTTATCGATGGATACGACCGTTCCCGGATTGCCTGATACCAGCCAATACGAACAGGCGATTCAGGATGTCGTGAAGAAGGCTGCAGGACTTGTGCTGAAGCATTTTCCAAATCCATCAACAATTGCGGTGAAGTCCGCTCAGGAGAAGGTGAACGGGGAAAGCCTGAACCTGACGCATCTCCACATGGAGCTGACCGGTGAAGAGATCTTGAACATGGTTAAGCCTTTCGCCGAAAGTCTGCTTAAGGATGAAGCCGGCTTGAAGCAAGTGATCGGCGATGCGTATGATGCCATTTATCCGATGATAACCAGCATCGGCGAGGCCTATGGCGAAGACGTAGAACTCCTGCCACAGGAATCCAAGGAGGAGGTCGTCGCATCGCTCTACGAGATCGTGCATGGCGCACTGATCGAATTCACGGAGAACTATGATGAACAGAAGGAACAGTTATTGGAGGAGCTACCGGGATCCGAAACCGTCTTTGGTAAGGATACGGTCCTCAAGCTGGACTACTACTTCGATGAGCAGCTGAATACACGCAAGAATGCGCTGGAGCTGACTGTCGCGCTACCGGCTTCCGAGGACCTGCCATTGAAAGCATTCAAGGTGTATTCCGAAGGTGAGGTCTGGAATATCGGCGGCGCAGTGAAGGCCAATCAGGTGGACACGTCCAAAGGCGTGCTGGACGTTCTGAATGATTCGGTGACACCGGGTCAAGTGCTGCGGAACTTTGAAAAGGACTCCCTTATCTATAATGTGTTGAAGGATGATCTGAAGATCACGCACAAAACGATGTTTCTTAGTCCCGTAAGCGATGAATATGGATATGGTGTAATCAAGAAGAACAATCAGAGCTTCGTTCCGCTTCGTTACTTGACAGACCAATTGGATGCCGAAGTGAAGTGGAGCAAAGGCTCCAAGAAAATTACAGTCATTAATGATCTGACAGGGGAAGAAATCGTATTGACCGTGGGCTCCAAAACAGCCAGCGTCGGCGGTAAAAACGTGACGCTGCAGGAAGCTCCATTCGTTCATACCAACGGATCTACCTTCGTTCCGCTCCGGTTTATGGCAGAAGCGCTCGGTGCGACGCTTCACCTCGAGGGTGATGGCTGGATTTCGATTAAACGTGATTAGCGCTGATTGTTATGGATAACGGGCTGGCCTGGGTATGCCTGTTATGAAACGTATACAAGTTAAAGTATAGCGGGGCTGTTTCCTATCATCTTGGAATGGTGGGAAACAGCCTTTTTGTCATTCCTTCCTTCATCGTATGAACTGTACCGGTACAGTTGCAGTTATTTCAAATCGTAATGGGGTTCTCCCTGCCGTAAGATAAGTAGCAAATGCATCAACCTTCTGGTTGTCCTGCAAAAGAGAAGATGAAGGAGAACACATATTATGAATATACCGCATACAAGCCGTGCCTATGCCGCCGCGTTAGGATATACGGCCATCATTGGTTTTTCGTTTATGTTTGTAAAGCTGGCGCTGATCCATGCTAACCCGCTGGACACGCTGGCACACCGATTCACCATTTCGTTCATTGCCGCATCGCTCGCGCTACTCATAGCCCGTAGAAAGGTCCCGCTGGATCTGAAAAGGCTGCTGACCATCGTGCCGCTGGCGATATTCTATCCGTTCCTGTTCTTTACGCTGCAAACCTTCGGTTTGGTATACACCTCTTCGGCCGAGGCCGGAATCATTCACGCTACGGTACCGATCTTTACGATGCTCTTGGCATCGCTGCTATTAAAGGAACGCTCCAGCTGGGCACAGAAGCTGTTTACCGTGTTGTCGGTGACAGGGATCATCTCTATCTTCGTGTTGAAGGGGGTTTCCTTCGAGGCCTCGAGTACACTTGGGATTGTGCTAATTCTGATGTCGGCGCTATCCAACGCCGTTTACAGCGTGATGGCCCGCAAGCTGACGCAGAAGCAGCCGGTACTGGATATAACGTTCATCATGTCGATGATCGGATTCGTGCTGTTTAACCTGATGTCGGCCGCTCAACATGCTGCGCAGGGGACGCTTGTACATTATTTTGACCCGTTCATGCATCCGTCCTTCGTATGGGCCGTTTTGTATCTTGGCATTCTGTCCTCTCTCGGGACATCGCTACTGTCGAATTATTCCTTATCCAAGATGGAGGCATCCCGCATGGGCATCTTTAACAATCTGGCTACCGTGGTCACGATTTTCGGAGGTGTCGCCTTTTTGAATGAGGAGCTGGCTTATTATCATGTCATCGGCGCAGCACTCGTCATTATCGGGGTGATCGGGACCAGCCTTGCCGGGAGATCTAAGAGCGCTAGTCGTAAAGCGCTTGGGCGGAACAAGTCGAAACCAGCTTAATCTGTTTGTTGTAGAGAAATTGTCGAGTTCCACCATGTATGATTACAGGCTGTAGCATCTGTTCACATTGCCACTTGTCATAATATTCTACTAAAAACAGATGAAATCATACTTAGAGGTGGAGTTAAACTATGAAAAAGAAAGGAAGCATGCTGGCTCTCATTGTCATCTTGATGGTCCAAGGTATATTTGGTACGGGCCTTGGTATGTTTAACGGCCAGAGAGTCAGTGCGGCTGGAGCGGGTAATCCTGCATCGGATCCGGGTAATGGAGTATCCGTTACCAACGCGGTATACGGTTCAGCCGCAGGGCAGAGCATTCTGACAAATGTCACTGTCCAGGATTCGAAGGGGACCGTCATCGACTCGGTCTACAATCCGGATGCGGGTCGGGTAGAGCTTGGCTCCGACGCCATCCTGCTCTACGATTGGGAGCTTGGGGACAATCATAACTATGTGGATGGCTCAACGTTTGAGTTCGACCTGCCCAAGGCATTCAAACTGTACAACAGCATCAACGGGGTTCTTGAGACGGACATCGGGGATGTGGGAACCTTCACCGTATCTGTGGACGGTCATGTTGTGATGACGTTCAACTCTCTGGTGGATAATGCCGAAGTCCGGGGAAAGCTGAAATTCCAGACGGAGCTTAGCCAAGAGGGGATCGGCGGCGGTACTCCGGACGTTGAAATTCCGATTGAGCTTCGGGATGGCGTGAAGCAGATCATTATCCCGGTGAAGCCGGCAAAAGGCAATCTTCTGGGCAAGAACGGCAAGGTTGTCAATGATGGCAGAGGCAAACCTTCCACGATCTTGTGGACGCTTCAAGTCAATACGGTCTTGGAACGGATAGACAAGCCCGTTATAGAGGATTTGATTCCTTCCGGGCTTACGCTGGAAACAGGCTCTGTTAAGATCAACAACCTGACCGTTAATGTGGATGGCAGCACCGCGGTTGGCGCCGAAGCGGCCGTCGGAGAGTTTAGTATCGACACTTCCGATGCTTCAAAATTAGTCGTCACCAAGAGTTCGCCGATGAATTCGGCGTATCAAATCGAGTACTCTACGACGATTGCCGCTGGCGATACAACGGAATTCCTCAATACGGCAACTTTGTCCGATAACGGTCAGCAGAAGGCTTATGCCGAGAATAAACAGACGATTGACCGTGGGGAGTTACTTGCGAAAGAAGTCGTATTGTATGATGAAAACGACCGGACCATCGACTGGTCCATCCTGTACAATTCCCGCGAAACCACCATTCCGGAAGTAGATGCTAGACTTGAAGATCGTTTTAACTCAACGCAAGAGTTGGTAAACGGTTCGCTCCAAGTCAAGGATACACAGACAGGTGCGATTCTCACGGAAGGAACAGATTATGTCCTTACGCCGTTGGTTAACAGCGGAGGGAAAACCGGATTCGATCTGAAGTTTGAAAAAGACATTACCACTGAGCATGAGATTACCTACCAGACCAAGGCAAGTGGGCGTGTTATTAAGGACGAAACTGTAACGAACAGTGTGTACGGAAACGGTGTAACAAGGGAAGCCAAGCAATTGATGCAGAGTAAAGCGCTCATCAAAAGCAACGATGGCTTCGATTACAAGGATAAAACGATCAAATGGCAAATCACGCTCAACCAGGACACTTACAGCATGGACAACGTGATACTGAAGGACATGTTTACGAATGGCGGGCTTGAGCTGACTGGCCCCATCGTTGTAAAGGATGCTGTCGGTACCCTTTGGGATGAGGGTTTGGATTATACGGTGGATGCGAGCACCCCTAACCAGGGCTTTACCGTAGAATTCCTTAAGCCTGTTGACAAGGCGATCATTATCACGTACACAACCAAGTTTGACTATGATCTCCGCCAAAATAAGGATGACCAGAGCTTTTGGAATCGCGCCGATTTATCCTGGGAAGAAGGCAGCAAGCCGTTCTCGACGACTAGAAACGTAAGCCTGAAGCCTAACCCATTGACTGTTGGAAACGGGGATAAATCAGGAGCTTATGATGCCGTTTATAAGGAGATTACCTGGACCATCCAGGGGAACTACAATTTCAATAGTGTTGACAAACCTGTCGTTAAGGACAAGCTGGTTTCACCACAGCAGTACGTCGATGGGTCATTAGAAGTGTATAATCTGAATGTAGACGCTTCAGGGAAAACAAATAGAGGGGTTGTAATCCCATCCACTCAGTATTCGATAACGGAGCCGTCGGAGGCGAACGGCAATGAGCTGCAAATTGCCTTTAAGGACAAGATTGACGCTCCGTTCCTGATCACGTTTAAAACCGCGTTGGGTGATCGAATCATAGAGCGGGAATCTATCGCCAACGAAGCGATATTGATGGACGACAATACGCCTGTCTCCAACTGGAATGGTTCAGCTAGAGTTCCGCGGGGCGGAGAGTATGTTGCGAAGACCGGGGTCCAAAACGGCGAAAAGATTGAATGGACGCTGCATATTAATCGGGGTCAGTCCTACGTGGAAGCAGCCAAAGTCAGCGACGAGCCGTCGGGCAACCTGATCTTGGTGGAGGATTCCTTCCGTTTGTACGAGACCAAGGTTGCGGTGGACGGAACGGTCACGAAGACGGACAAACTCGTTAATCATTCGGATTATAAACTGAATTTCATTTATGGCGATACCGAGAAGTTTGTATTGGAATTCTTGAGCCCGATAGATCGTCCTTACATTCTGGAATACGAGACGCTGATCGACGCTGCCGACCGGGAAGTTGTCAGCAACTCGGCTGGCTTTGAAGGTAAAGGCATTACGGCTGGAATTACAGATAGTAAACAAAGATTCGAAGTTCGCATGTCTTCTGGCTCCGGCAGCGGTTCGGGCGTTCGAGGAAGTCTGGAGGTCTTGAAGGTGGACAGGGCTGATCCGTCGCTTATATTGGAAGGAGCAACGTTTGTTCTCCAAGACACGCAAGGCAAGCGTCCTGAAGTGACGCTTACAACCGATGCAGCTGGGAAGGCTTTGTTTACGAAGCTGCTCTACGGCGATTACATTCTGAAGGAGACTTCGGCTCCTCAAGGATATGTAATTGATCAAGCAACTACAACCATTACGATCGATTCAAGCATTAAACAGACTGGCAACGTCAAGCGAATCACCATAACGAACAGCAAGGATAGCGTTACGCCAGGACCGGATCCGGGTAATCCGGATCCAAACCCAGGGAACCCGGATCCAAATCCGAGCAATCCAGATCCAAACCCAGGGAACCCGGATCCAAACCCGGGTAATCCGGATCCAAACCCAGGGAACCCGGATCCAAATCCGGGCAATCCGGATCCAAATCCAGGGAACCCGGATCCAAATCCGGGCAATCCGGATCCAAATCCAGGGAACCCGGATCCAAATCCGGGCAATCCAGATCCAAACCCAGGTACATCACCGGGTGGAACCGAATCACCAGGTGGTAATAACGATAAAGAAACGCCAAACGTTCCTGGGGAAATTGTACGACCTGGAGAAACTGATCCCGTCGTACCGGGCGAAGTTGATCCAGAACCAATACCTGTAGAGGTACCGGAAGAAGATGACACCCTGGTTGGGAACGAGACGGCGAATCCGCAAGATCCTTCTACACCATCCGCCGAGAATGATACAAATCGGAATCCGGTTCAAGAAACTAAGCCGGAAAGCGGCCCGATTGCGATGCTCCCAAAAACAGGAGAGAGCAATCCAGAACCGTTCCAACTCGGAGGACTGGCACTCATGCTTACAGGCTTCATCTTAAGCCGCCGTCTGCGTAACAAACGTCAATAATTTGATGATATCATCCCCTTCTCCCTGCGTGTAACTGGAGAGGGGGATTTAAATTTCAATCGTAATAGGGAAGGAGGGCTCTTCATGCGAAAGCTTTCGGTTGTCTTGATTCTTGTTGGGCTTCTCATATTCTTATATCCGATCCTTCGCGATTGGAATGCAGACCGCCAACAGAGGGATTTACTAAAGCAAGCAGCGCAAATTGAAGCTGAGGCTCAACAGAGTTCCGCTCGAGATAATGTTGCTGTTCATTACAAGGAGCTGTCCCGTATCCTGGACGAGGGAGAGGCAGCGGCCTCAACACAAGAGGAACAAACCGGTTATGAAGAAGGTTCACCTATCGGCATTATCACCATTAGCAAACTAGAGTTAGAGCTTCCTATTCTGGAGGGAGCAACCCAATCGAATATGAAGAATGCAGCTGCTCGCGTTACGGGGACGGCAAGACTCGGAGAAGCCGGTAATGCTGCCATTGCAGCCCACCGGGCCCATAAGACCGGACGTCTATTCAATCGATTGAATGAGCTCACATACGGGGATGAGATCATCATTAAGACGGATGGCCGTGAATTGATTTACCGAGTCAACCAGATTTCCATCGTGGAGCCGACCGATGTATCTGTTCTGGAAGGAGATTCGGATGAGCAGATCATTACACTGATCACTTGCGATCCTCTCTACGAGGCTACACATCGTTTGATTGTTCAAGCTGAACTCGTTTCCGATTAAGTGTCTCTTAAGGATCATTAAGATCTTGGAGAGAACGACTTTCGTTAGCTCCTAAAAATTAGGCTTGAGATATTAGGCAGTACCTAATAAAATAAGGTATGAGCTAATATTTTTCATGGAACGGGAGGGGGACCCTTTGCTCGAATGGATGCTACGTAATGTGATGGCGGAGAGAGGGATATGGTCGGGAGCGGCTTTGGCGCGGCTGATGAAAGAGAAGGCGAATTACAGCTTATCAGCTGCTTCCATTAGTGCATTGCTGACGAACCAGCCCAGGCAGATGAAGGCAGAGACGTTAGATGCCCTTTGCACAACCTTAGAGTGTACTCCAGGTGACTTATGGGTGCATACACCTCCTTCTAGAACTAAGGGGGCTTAAGTGAATGACGGTTAAAGCTATTGTGCCATTCGGTGATCCGATCTTACGAAAGATCGCCCGGCCAGTCGATACCGTAAACGCCAGAGCATTGAAGATTCTGGATGATATGGCAGAGACACTGTATGACAGTGAAGGGCGCGCTGGTCTTGCCGCACCCCAAATCGGTATATTACGAAGGCTTATTGTCATGGACTGCGGAGAAGGGTTGATCGAGCTGATTAATCCGGAAATCGTAGAGATGGACGGGGAACAGATGGGCCCCGAAGCTTGTCTGTCTTACCCGGGGTATTACGGATATGTGAAGAGGGCCAATAAGGTTAAAGTAAAGACACTAAATCGTCAAGGCCAGACGGTGATCCTGGAAGGTGAAGATTATCTGGCCAGATGTATGCAGCACGAGATTGATCACCTGAACGGCATATTATTTGTGGACCATGTTCGGGATGGATGGCTGTATCACGAGGAGACCCATCAACGCATCGAGCTGTTTCCTGTCATTGGATTATCCAATACTGGCATATAACGGACATGAGGAGACTCTTATAAGGATAGAAATAGAACGGCCGGATGTCTTTATGTCCGACCGTTTTTTTATATCATCATTCACGACCAAAATAAGATATTGAATTTAGAAGGTTGACGGAACAGAGTTCTCGTGATAACATTATCTTAAATTAAAGATGTTTTAAATCGAAATAATAATTTTTGAAGGTCGGGCAAACACTTTCTAAATAGAAGAGACGGAGGAATTTAACCATGAACGGATTAAAAGGAATTCACCACGTAACAGCCATTACGAGCAGTGCCGAGAAGAACTACGAGTTTTTCACCTATGTGCTCGGTATGCGACTTGTGAAGAAAACAGTTAATCAGGACGATATTCAGACATACCACCTGTTTTTCGCGGATGACAAGGGCAATGCCGGCACCGATATGACATTCTTCGACTTTCCGGGCATCCCGCAGGGCAGACACGGTACAGACGAGATTTACAAAACCTCGTTCCGTGTTCCTAACGATGCAGCGCTCGAATATTGGATCAAGCGATTTGACCGGCTGGATGTAAAGCATCAAGGCATTCAAGAATTGTTTGGCAAAAAAACACTCGCCTTTGTTGATTTTGACGATCAGCAGTATCAGCTCATCTCCGATGAGAACAACGAGGGCGTGGCTTCAGGAACTCCTTGGCAGAAGGGACCGATTCCGTTGGAGCATGCGATTACAGGACTCGGCCCGGTGTTTGTACGGGTGTCCAACTTCGATTATTTCAAGGAAATGATGGAGAAAGTGCTCGAATTCAAAGAAATCGGCAAGGAAGGCTCGCTTCATCTGTTTGAGGTTGGTGAAGGCGGCAATGGCGCCCAGGTGGTTGTCGAGTACAACGCCGTGCTTCCAAGAGCTCAGCAGGGCTTCGGCACTGTACACCACGCGGCTTTCCGTGTAGAGGACCGCTCGGTGCTGGAACATTGGATCAAGCGTCTTGACGACTTCCAATTTCATACGTCGGGCTTTGTAGACCGCTATTTCTTCCAGTCCTTGTATGCGCGAGTTGCACCCCAAATTCTGTTTGAGTTTGCAACCGACGGTCCAGGCTTCATGGGTGATGAGCCATATGAAACTCTTGGCGAGAAATTGTCCCTGCCTCCATTCCTGGAGCCAAAGCGCGAACAGATTGAGAGTATGGTTCGTCCAATCGATACCGTGCGCAGCACGAAGGAATTCGTGAAGGAATAATGCAATGAATCTGAAGAAGCAATTCGGCTGTTTAAGACACAGTTGGGTTGCTTTTTTTGTTCCGTAGTAAAGGTGTGTGACAGGCAAAGCACGACATATTCTGGATTATTGTACCTTACTTTCTTTATCCGCATAAACTGAAGTACCGCGATAACCTAGGGGTTATCGACTTTTAGGCAGGGGCAGGTATCGTATAATCCCATGATCAATATGATTGATGCTAACGAGGAAGATACAGCGTTTTTATATGAGCTGTACCGCAGCACACGCCTTAGAGAAGTTTCCTCCTGGGGATGGGGAGAGCAGGAAATGGAGGTGTTTCTGCGCATGCAGTTTGATCTCCAGCAGCGCTCCTATGCACTGCAGTTCCCTCAAGCATCGCACCTGATTCTTATGAATAACCAGCTACAGGCTGGGCGAGTCATTGTACATGAAACACCTGCCGAAATTCGCCTGGTCGACATCTCGATTTTGCCTGAATTCGGGAATCAGGGTATAGGAACGGCAGCCCTGGTTCATTTACAGGATATGGCCAGGACAGACTCGAAGTCCATCCGTCTCCATGTTATCCGCTCAAATCCAGCTATAGCATTATATGAACGCATAGGATTCCGGATAAGAGGGGGAGATGATGTTTATGTACACATGGAGTGGAGCGCTTCGACAGAGAGGACAGGAGGTAACATATAATGGCAGATCCGTTCTTAGGTGAAATTCGCTTATTCGCTTTTAATTTTGCTCCCGATGGGTGGGCGTTTTGTGACGGGCAGTTATTGCCGATTGCTCAGAATACAGCCTTGTTTTCTCTGCTGGGGACAACGTACGGGGGGAACGGCACGACCCATTTTGCGCTCCCGGATTTAAGGGGGAGAGTTGCTGTTCATCGAGGCACCGACTTCCCGATAGGAGAGAATGGTGGAGAGGAGTTCCATACCCTAACGGACGCGGAGCTTCCCAGCCATACGCATCAAGCAATGGGAAGCGCCAATCCAGCTAATAGTGTGTTACCTGTGGATCGAACATGGGCGCTCTCTGACAGCTTGACGTATCACGAAGTCACTAATTCATTCATGAGCCCGGGCGCTATTGCTCCTACTGAGGAAATCAACCGCATAATAACATGCAGCCTTATCTTGTTTTAAATTACTGCATTGCTATAGAAGGGATATTCCCTCCGATTCCATGAAGAACATCCACATGTAAAATAGGCCGCTTGCTAGTCACCTGACCACCTCTTGTCTGGTCTTGAGTGCATACACTGAGTTGAACGACGGAGGGAGGTAGTGGTCACTTGTTAAGATGTAAAGTTAAACCTGTTCATTCAAGAAGTGCACCCTTACCAAGCAAATATAGTCATAACCGTAATCATTCAAAACGATATTTTCACTGCAAGAAATCCAAGGTAAGGGGAATCCGGCAACGTGGTCTCCGGGGATTTCGGGGAAGGCCAGGAGCGGTCGGACCGATTGGTCCCGTAGGGCCTGTTGGCCCTCAGGGTCCTCAAGGGATTCAGGGTTTATCGGAAGCAGCGGTAGGTTTGATTGGTCCGGCAGGACCACAAGGGCCGCTTGGGCCGCAGGGGGTAGATGGTTCGCTTGCTGTTTATGGGGATGGCTCAGCCGGTGAATTGCTCATAAACAGTGGCCAGGTTGTGGATTTAAGTGTTCCAGGCTCTCTTGCAGCATTGCCTTCTGGAACAAATCTGCAGTTCTCCAGAGTAGAAATTGCGGGGACACTTATCATTCCAAGCGGCATCACGATCCAATCATCGGGGGATCTCGTGATAAGTGGTGTAGTTACGGTTCTTCCCGGTGCAGCAGACTCTGGCAATGGCTCACCAAACGAGGGAATATCCGCTGCTGCTGCAGGACCATATAACGGCGGAATTGGACTCGGATCACTGCAAGCAGCACAGGTCATTCCAACAGCAGCTGGCGGTGGGGCTGGGAGCCGAACTTTGTTAGGCAGTGGCGGAGAAGGCGGAGGTAGTTTGATTTTGGCTGCCCAGGGCCAAGTCGTAATTGCCAATGGGGCCCTGATTACTGCTAACGGAAATCATGGAGTAAACCCACTCTCTGCTGGTAGCGGTATAGTCGGTAGCGGGGGTGGTGCTGGGGGCTTTATATTGATTGCTGCTAAGAATAGCATAACCATTGCGGGAACCCTTGCGGCGGCTGGAGGGAACGGGGCTATCGGTTGGGATGGTAATGGCGGAGATGGCGAAGGTGGCGGCGGAGGCGGAAGTGGTGGTGTTATCCACCTTATATCAACCGTTTCTCCAACAGTTACGGGGACACTCCAGCTGAATGGTGGTATGGGCGGAGTGAATGCAATGGGTGTAACAGGCATTGTTACCGTTGGCGGTGGAGGTGGGGCCAACGGCGGAAACGGTGGTAACGGGGGAGGAACTCCTGTTGCCGGACAACCTGCGGTTGATCCGCAGCCAGGCCAAGTTGGCCAAGTGCTTGTGACCATAACACCTGAGCCAGAAAATTGGTTTGTAGCTAGATAGCATAACATGGCTGGTGATCCCTTGATGATTTACCAGCCCGGTTACTAAGGTAACTGTATAATTACCTTCATTCCATAACATCCGAACCAAACGGATGGTCCACAATGTACAACCAGCTTCCATCAGGCTGCTGTCTCACGACCTCGGAGGTATAACCTTGCAGCACAAGAGGTTGGCCATCCGGGTTCACGGTATGCAAGATGAAATGGGCACGCAGCATAGCGATATTTTCAAAAGGGATGCAGTATAGATTGGTGGAGACCATCTTGCCTTGAAGCAGCAGCAGTTCCTCCAGCGTATGGCGGAAGGAATGAATTCCGATCTCCAAGCTTCCATTGCTGTGGACATGAATACTGTTCGGTTCATACAACGCCAGCACTTGATCGATGTCCCCTGAGTTATATGCATCAGCAAATGCGGCATTCATCTCCTCCGGCTTCCAGACTCGGCTTGCGGGAATGGATGGTTTCATTGAATCTCCTCTTTCTGTATGATGATAGCAATAGCCTATCTGAAAATAAAAGCTGTGATAAGTACGCAGAATTTTATGACTTAGTCATCTATTTATGACCAATGACTTAAAGGGGGTTCAGCAATACATATGCCATATCAGGATGAGCGGTATGGGTGCCCGGCTGAAGTAGGCTTGCACATGATTAGTGGAAAGTGGAAGCCTCGAGTACTGTATGAACTGTTTCAGGAAACGCTGCGTTTTGGTGAGCTGCATCGGAGAATACCGGAAGTATCAAGGCATGTGCTTACCGTTCAATTGCGGGAATTAGAGGAGAACGGCATCGTGAAACGGACGGTGTATCAAGAGGTACCCCCCAAGGTGGAATACTCCATAACGGAGTTCGGTATCCATTTCAAAGCGGTGCTTGAGCAAATGGTCATTCTGGGACAACAGTATATCGATACGAAACAGGTCCCTAACGAATAGGCTTCAAGATCGCTTCCTTTCGAAGTACTACCCATTACTGCACACATTCACCGATTAAGTACATCAATTTTGGTTTAAATACAAATACTGTATAGGAATGGATGACTTAATAGCCTGAGGTGGAGCATATGAAAGGGAGTTTATTGAAGAACATCGTGTTTACGGTTTCGGCCGTTATCATTGCCATTCTTGCTATTCTAGGGGCTGCTATGCCTGGAGCATTTGGTGAAGTGGCAGGGTATTTGTACAGATTTACGACGAATACGTTCGGCTGGTTCTATCTGCTCTCGATCTTTGTGATTATTATCTTTTTGATCTGGGTGGCAGCCAGTAAATACGGAACGATTCGCCTTGGCGGAGATAAGGAGAAGCCCGAGTATCCGTTCTTCACCTGGATTGGAATGCTGTTCTCTGCGGGGTTTGGTGTAGGGCTGGTGTTTTGGGGCGTGGCTGAACCCATGAGCCATTTTTTTAAGACGCCGTTCGGAGGCGTCGAAGCACAAGGTGTGGACGCGGCGCGTGTGGCTATGGGCTATTCTTTTTTTCATTGGGGGATTAGTCAGTGGTCGGTGTTTGCCCTTGTCGGACTTGTGATCGCGTTTCTTCAGTACCGTAAGCAGAAGGATGGGCTGGTGTCGACAGCGCTGGAGCCTGTCACCGGCTCGAAGCCCGCAGTGAAGAATACAATTGATATCCTTGCGGTGATTGCAACGGTCATGGGCATCGCGACTTCCATTGGACTTGGCGTCCTGCAGATGAGCGGTGGTTTGAACACGATTATGGGAGTGAACAATGGTGTCGGGTTGCAGTTAATGATGCTGGGGCTTATTTTTGTCGCTTATATGATCTCATCCACAACGGGATTGGATAAAGGGATTAAATACTTAAGCAACCTGAACCTCGCGTTGGCGCTCATTTTTTTATTGTTTGTGTTTGTTAGTGGTCCCACCGTTTTCATCTTGGAGACCTTTACATTGGCGCTAGGCGATTACATTACGAATTTCGTATCGTACAGCCTGCGGCTTCAACCCTACGCTGAAGGCACGTGGGTACGGGAATGGACGATCTTTTACTGGGCCTGGGCGATTGCTTGGTCTCCGTATGTGGGAGCTTTCGTGGCGAGGGTGTCCAAGGGAAGAACGATTCGTGAATTCATTGTGGGCGTGATGGTTGTGCCGCCGGTCATTGCCTGTCTATGGATCGCGGTATTCGGCGGGACGGCGATCTGGTTTGATCTGCACGAGAGCACCGGGATTGCTGCAGCCGTTAATGCAGATGTGACATCTGCTCTGTTTCAGCTCTTTAACCAATTACCCTTCTCCATGGTCATGAATGTGCTGGCGATCTTACTCATTCTGACGTTCCTGGTAACATCAGCGGACTCAGCAACTTACATCTTATCCAGCATGACCACCTATGGCAGCCTGAACCCTCCGCACATTGCAAAAATCGTGTGGGGCACGCTCATGGCAGCGATAGCAGGTGTACTGCTGTATGCGGGCGGGCTGGAAGCCTTACAGACGGCTTCATTGATTGCGGCATTGCCGTTTACGGTGCTGCTGCTGCTGTTGGTCATTGCCGTGGTGAAGCTGCTGAGCCGCGAGCCGATTCCGATTCGGAAGGCTGATCTGAAACGGTTCCGCCGTCTGGAGGAGGCGGCCAACCGGGGGAAGAAGTAAAGGGCTGACGCTTAGCCGAACGAGGTTTTTTACTCCCTGTTCGATAAAGAGGGCATCCATGCGGTGCCCTCTTTATTTTGTAAGGAGATACGCTCGGAAAAGACGGCAACCATAGCCGAACCAGTATAAGCATAGGAAAGATATGTGCAGGTAATAGGCATACCACGATGGCAATGTAAGAGATCTGAATAAGCCGTGAATCCAATTGAAACATAGGATGGTTAGGATCACAAAGAGGTATATGTCGAACTGAAGGAGGATTCGTTTCTTGAAGGATCCGGACTTCATGTCGTCACCCGGGGTATAGGATTGCTTTCCATCTACATACGTTCGATCCAGATAGACATACAGCTCGCCGGCAAAATAACCTGTAAGGTACATTCCCACGATAGCGATGTTAATCCAGCCTGCATCTTGTCGAGGCAGCCCAAGGTCGATCAAGAGATCGAATATCCAGAGCATGCATAGTACACTGACCGTCACGAGGATCCATAGAGGAAATATTGACATCCATCGCTTTGCAGCTGAATCGGTGGCTTTCTTTGATTTTGCCATAATACCTCCCTTTTGTTTTACCAAGCGAATTATCCTTATATTACCTTATTCATGAACTTTATGTATGAAATAAAGCGATTCACCGTATACAAAAAAGCCCCTTTTACACCTGAAAGAGTGCAATAGGGGCTTAGGCATTCAGTTAAAAAAGAATAACGGTTATTTTTTCTTCAGCAGCAAATATACAAAATACGGCGCGCCGATGATGGCGACCATAATGCCTGCGGCGATGCCGTCGGGATCCACGATGTTGCGTCCGATCGTGTCCGCGAGCAGCAGCAGCCAGCCCCCGATCAACACGGCAATCGGAATGTACATCTGATTCCGCGGGCCGACCAGCGCTTTGGCAATGTGTGGGCCCATGAGTCCAATGAATGTAATCCCGCCCGTAACGGATACCGCGGATGCTGCAAGCGCTACGGCAGCCAGAAGCAGCACGATGCGCTCCTTCTCAATGGATACGCCGACGCCGATGCCCACGGGATCGCTTAATCCCAGCAGATTCATGCGCTGCGCTTTGTATAGGGTGAACGGAATCAGGATGATCAGCCAGGGCAGCACCGCCGCAATGAAAGGCCAATCGGTTCCCCATATCCCGCCCGCCAGCCACTTGGCAATAAAATCGACCTTGGTCCGCTCGGCAGACGACGTGAGCACAATCATGACACCCGAGAGTGCCATGGAGAACCCGACCCCGGTAAGCACCAATTTAACGGGCTGCAGGCCTTCGCCTGTTCGGAAAGAGAACAGGTAGATGCCCACGGCCGTTAGCACAGCTCCGATAAATGCCGCCAAGGGCAGCATGTAAATAAAGGAGCCGGCTTCGATCGGGAAGAACAGGAAAAATACGGCTACGCCGACCCCGGCCCCCGAGTTAATGCCGATAATACCGGGATCCGCGAGATCAGTTCGGGTAATGCTCTGCAGAATGGCACCCGATAAGGCAAGCGCCATTCCGGCCAGCAAAGTAATGAGCATGCGCGGCAGGCGCACATCGAAGATAATGAATTTCTCCTTGAAGCTGCCTTGGCCCAGCAGGGTTGGAATAATCCGGTCATAGCTAACGGACGAATAACCGAGACCTAGACCAACGAGGACTGTAACCACTGTAAGGATCAACAAGACCAGAAATGTAATGCGTTGTTTTCTTATTAACGATGGATGAATCATGACAGTCCCCGCCCTCCTTTGCGTACGATAAACAGGAAGAAGGGCAATCCCATGATGGCAATCAGAGCAGCTACGGGTGTTTCGTAAGGAGCATGCAGCGTTCGTCCAACCGTGTCGGCAAACAGCATGAAGATGGCTCCGACGAGGGCGGACATCGGAATGACATGGCGGTAGTCTGTTCCGACGATCCCGCGGACAATGTGGGGAATCATCAGGCCGAGGAAGGCCAGATTTCCCACCAAGGCCACAGAAGTTCCAGCCAGGAGGACAATCACGACAAACAGGATGCCTTTGATAGCAGCAATGTTCTGTCCCAAACCGACGGCGACTTCTTCACTTAGGCTAAGGATGGTCAACTGTCTTGATAACACGATGGCAATTATAATTCCAATGAGAATAAACGGAAATATCGTCTGCAGCTGTCCCCATGATGTGCCGATCACACCGCCTGCCGTCCACATGGACACATCCTTGGATATTTTAAAATAAATGCCGATTCCTTCAGCGATGGCGTACAGGAATGCGGATACGGCTGAGCCAGCCAGCACCATCTGCAAGGGAGAGAAGCCGCCTTTTCGCATGGCTCCGATGCCGAAGACCATCACGGCGCCGATCGCCGCTCCGATGAAGCAGGCCACCATAATGCCAAAATAATTGGCAGCCGGCATGAAAGCCAGCGTGAAGGCAAGCGCCGCATTCGCCCCGCTGGTAAGACCGAGCAGGCCGGGATCCGCCAGCGGATTGCGGGTAATGCCCTGCATGATGGCGCCGGAGACCGCAAGCGCGGCTCCGACCAGAATAGCTGCAACCTCACGGGGCAGGCGGATTTCGCGAAGGAGGGATAATTTTTCGCCCTCCATCGAGGTGGTAAGGGCAAACCATACATCCTTGATGCTGGTTTCAGCTGCACCGAACACCATCGCAACAACAAACATGCCCATAAATACGATGATGCCTGCAATCAATTTGATGGAAATAGGAATGGATCGTTTCGTAGGCATTGTCATGGAATCATCTTTTCATCTTAAAGTTGGAATATGCAATCGAAATAAGTCTGAGCAAAGGCAGCCTAAATGCTAGTTGCCCAAAAAGTGTTCCGTAATGAACTCTAGCTGGTACTCCAGCGTGGTGGCATCATTAAAATAAATCCGGTTTCCGTCTGCTTCGTATACGCGGCCATTCTTTACCGCCGGGATTTGCTTATACGTCTCGGTTTGCTGGAAGGACGTATCGGCATCGGCAAATTTGCTCAGAATAACATAGTCGCCGGCATACTCCGGCAGCACTTCCGCGGAAAGGGCATAGTAACCGTCCTTCAATGCCATTTCTTTCACTTTCTCCGGCATTTTCAGCTTCATTTCCTGATACAGGATTTCAGTGCCGCGGCCCCAGTTATCGCCGTATACATAAAGCTGTTTATCAAAGCTCTCGATAACGGATACGGTGGCGTCTTCTCCAATTTTGGCACGGATGTCCTCACCGGCTTTTTGCGCCCGTTGCTTGAAATCATCGATCCAGGCCTGGGCTTCCTTTTCTTTGTTCACAAGCTTGCCGATTTCAAGATGCTGCGTCAAATAATCGACTTTTCCATAGGTGTAGGTCACGGTTGGGGCAATCTCTTTCAACTTATCCACGTTCTTGATATTGGACAGGCCGATGATGAGATCGGGGTCCAACTCGATGATTTTCTCCAGGCTTTCATCCGTGACTTCTTCGGCATCCTTGATTTTGTCCGCAAATGCGGGGTTGGCCTTGGACCAGGAATCAACGCCCACCATGTTGACGCCGAGTGCAAGCAGGTCGCCTACATAGGAAGACAGCACAATCACGCGCTGCGGATTGGCAGGTACTTCGACGGGTCCGTTCTCGGACTCATATGTAATGGTCCCGGATGGAGTTTCGCTTTGTTCCGTTTTAGGTGATTCGGCCGTTCCTGTATTATTGCTGTTTGTCTCCGCAGGCTTGCTGCTGCAAGCGCTAAGAATGAGCAGCAGCGCTATAAACGGGATGAGTAGTTTCTTCGTAGTTGTCGTTTTGCTCCGTTTTGAGTACATCCTCTTTTTCCCCTTTTAATAGATTGTATGTGATACAGATCGGTTTTGCCGTGCGCGGATCGCGGCCGATCTCGGCGTCGATATGGAATACTTTCTTTAATACGTCGTGTGAAATGACGGCTTCCGGATCACCGGCCTGAATGATATCTCCATCCTTCATCGCGATAATGTAATCAGCGAATCTGGCGGCTTGGTTTAAATCATGTAGAACCATAACAATGGTACGCTCCTGCTCGATGTTAAGTCTCTCCAGCAGTTCCAGGATCTCAAGCTGATGCGCCATGTCCAGATACGTTGTCGGTTCGTCAAGGAAGATCATTTCGGTCTCCTGAGCAAGTGCCATCGCAATCCACACCCGCTGTCTTTGTCCCCCCGATAGAGCATCCACCGAGCGATATTTGTAATCCTGGGTCCCGGTAACCTCCAGCGCCCAGTCAATCACTTCCATATCCTGCTTGGTCAAGCGGCCAAAACCGCGTTGATGAGGATATCGGCCATAGGAGACAAGCTCGCCAACCGTTAAACCGCCCGGTCCTTCCGGAGTTTGGGGCAGAATGGCCAGCTTTTTCGCCAGCAGCTTGGTGTTCATCTTGGCGATTTCTTCTCCATCCAGAATGGCAGCACCCGACTGGTAAGGAATAATGCGGGTAACAGCCTTCAAAAGAGTGGATTTGCCGCAGCCGTTCGGCCCAATGATGGTTGTGATTCTTTTATCGGGAATATCTACGTTAAGACGATTCAATATCAGATTCTCGCCGTAACCGACGCTTATTCGATCTGTACTTAGGCGAATCATCATTTCACCTCCAGAGTAGTTAGCTATCAAACGATAATGATTCTCAATTTCATCCATAAATATAATGTGGAGCCGCGTCGTTGTCAATAAATATCTTAATGGAAATTTTAAATAATATTCATGTTTCAGCCGAATAATATCCATATATAGATTGGAAGAGTGATGCAAACCTAAATATAGGCGAAATTGTGACAATATGAATTTTTTCTAAATGATTGATTGTAAAACGGTGAAAGGCAACGTATACTAATTGATAATGATAATCATTTACGTTACAAGGTGATCGCAAACAGCCTTTTAATCTATAAACCGGGAGTGAAATGCATGAGTGGGAAAGAGATATTTGATGTAACGGTTATTGGTGGAGGACCAGCAGGATTATATTCTGCTTTTTATAGTGGACTGCGCGGCATGAAAACCAAGATTATAGAATATCAACCCATGCTTGGCGGGAAGGTTCACGTTTATCCGGAAAAAATGATATGGGACGTCGGCGGACTGACACCCGTTCCGGGCGCAAAGCTGATCGAGCAGATGGTTCAGCAAGGTCTGACGTTTAATCCCGAAGTGCTGTTAAACGAGAAGGTTGAATCGATCGCCCGCAATGAGGAAGGGCTGTTCGAATTACATACGGCGAATTCCGGCGTGCATCTGTCCAAAACGGTCATCGTGGCGGTCGGCGGAGGCATCCTGAATCCGCAGAAGCTGGATATTGAAGGAGCCGAGCGGTTTGAGGTGTCGAACCTGAACTACACGGTGAAGTCCCTGCAGCATTTCAAGGGCAAAACGGTGATTGTGTCCGGCGGAGGAAACTCGGCCGTGGATTGGGCGAACGAGCTGGAGCCTGTGGCGAAGAAGGTGTACCTGGCCTATCGAAAAGGCGAATTGTCAGGCCATGAAGCCCAAGTCGATCAGTTGATGAACAGCAAGGCCACTTGCCACCTCAATACATCGATCACGAAGCTTATTGCTTCGGATAATCATGAGGTGATCGAGCGGGTGGAATTGACCAATAATGAGACGGGTGAAGTTTCCTATCTGGCCGTAGACGAAGTGATCATTAACCATGGCTATGAACGGGATATGTCCCTCTTGGAGAACAGCAAGCTCGATATTCATCGGGTAGATGATTACTATATCGCGGGCAACGCAAGCTGCAACTCTTCCATACCGGGGTTGTATGCCGCGGGCGACATCCTGCATTTTGACGGGAAGCTGCACCTGATTGCGGGCGCCTTCCAGGATGCCGCGAACGCGGTGAACAGCGCGAAGCAGTTCATTGAGCCGGATGCCAAAAAGTACGCGATGGTCTCCTCGCATAACGAGGTATTCAAGGAGCGAAACCGCGAATTAGTAAAGCAATTGATCAATTAGCGAAGCAGGCAAAGTGCCTATGTGCCATTAAGCATAGAAGAGAAGCGAGGGAATTCCCCGCTTCTCTTCTTTTGCATTACCTTACTGTTTTGGGATGATCCCTGAAGTAATCAACGGGCCGTAGTTGATCAGCTGGGTCATCATGATCGCCATTTCTCTTGCGGACTTATTCATGCCGGACTCGATCCAGTGTATGACCAGGCCGATATTGGCGGAGGTCATATACGCAATCAGGTAATCGCTCGGAATGATTTGATTCTCTGCTACGGGCTTTCTGAACGCATGCTTAGCAAACATATGCTCCTTCATGAATTCCCTGAATTGCCGCACGAAGGATATGTCCCCATTCGGGCCGACAACGGCACGGAAGAAGGCGGCATGACGGATGAGCTCCTCAAATATTCGTTCTGACGCCGGATAAGGCTCGCCCTTTTCCGCATAGTCTCTGGAATCCCTGGGGTCAATATGAACGACGATGTCCTTAATCTTCTGGAGCACCTCTTCTTTGAGCTTATCCAGCATATCCGGCACATCCCGATAATGCAGATAGAAGGTACCTCGGTTGATATTGGCGCGATTGGCGATATCGGTGACGGTAATCGCATTTATGCTTTTTTCGTCCATGAGCTCAAACAAGGTCTGCCGCAACAGCTGATTCGTCCGAATTTGCCGGCGATCCGTCTTTTTGATCAAGGAATTCCCCTCCAGTACAATTTTGAACACTTAATCAACAGAATGCTTGAACACTGATGAGTAATGAACACTCCGCCGAAAGCTGATGATTGAACAAAAATCTCTCTTCATTATAATTAACGCTGTGATCTTTAATCAACAGTATGTTCATTAATGACGAGGAGTGGTAGATATGGGTTTCTTAAAACAAAACATGCTGTGGATCGGCGCATTGGTTGTCATTCTGGCCCTGTCGGTCTTCGGCGTGGCCATGATGGGATCGATCGCGGGAGCGAAGCCGAAGTCGCTGCCCGTTGCATTGGTCGTCTTGGATCAGCCGGCGGAGTTACCGAACGGCGAACCCCTTGCTGTTGGCGATATGATGAAGGGGATGCTGCAGGGCAACTCACAGCTGCCCATTCAGTGGAGAATCGTGAATTCGGAAGCGGAGGCACGGGAAGGGCTCGACAGCCAGAAGTATTATGGAGCCCTTGTGCTGCCTGAGGACTTAAGCGCGAGCATCTTGTCGCTGCAATCGCCTGATCCCAAGCCGGCTGTGGTGCAGGTGCTGGTGAACGAGGGGATGAGCACGCAGGCATCCACAGCGGTGAAACAGATGCTCGGGCAAGCGATGAAGATGGCGGGAGGGCAGCTCTCCAACCAGGCATTGACGATGATCAGCACGCAGACGGATATGCTGCCTGTAACAACCGCACAGGCTCTCCTTACCCCGTTTGAGGTTCAGGAGGAGGTTGTACATCCTGTCGGGATTAATCACGCAAGCGGCAATGCGCCGGGCATGCTGGTGCAGATTTTATGGATTGGATGTCTGATCATTAGCGTGTTCATGTTCCAGGCGCTGCAGAAAGCCGTAGCTGACGGCAGCGGCAGGGGAACCTCGATTGTGCTGCAAGGCGCTGCCGGTTTGCTGCTGGCGGGTCTGGCTTCCGGTTTCCTGGTATGGATGGCATCCTCCTGGTATGGCATGGAGTTTACCAACGGGGGCCGCGTTTGGCTGATGCTGTGGCTGGCAGGTTCCGCTTTTTTCCTCCTTCAGTCGACCCTGCTCAACTGGATGGGAATCCCGGCTATGGGCATCTTGGTGCTCCTGATGTTCTTCTCGATGCCGCTTCTTAATATGGCGCCGGAGTTTCTGCCGCAGTCAACACAGTATTGGCTGTACTCGTGGACGCCGCTCCGCTTTGCTGCTTCGGCTCTAAGAGATGTAATGTATTTTGACGGCGTTTCCGCATCTTCCGCGAATGCTGCCGTACTATGGTCTATCGCCGGAGGTTTCCTTGTTCTGCTGCTTGCCTCGGTGCTGAAGAAGGGGAGCCTTTCCGACAAAAGAAAGTCGATGACCGCTTCTTAATAGAGATTGTTCAAAATGTAGTCTTTTGATAAGAAAACCAATCGAGGCAAATTCAGAGCTGAGCGACCGCGATTCGGAAGTAGGTTTTCTTGCGATATAGAATTTCATCAACTCCGTTGATAACTTATAAATCCTATATCTAACACGAAGGGAGTCAAGAAGGAACTCGGCATCGAATCTTGAATTCAGTCGGGCCTTCCGGTGCTCACGTACCCAAAACGTACGCTCCGCTCCTCAGTCCCTAACTTCATCCAACCTTCTCGGTGCTGAAAATCCGACTTTTTGAACACGCACTAATAGAATAGGCTGGCGAATGGGCAGTGTGGGTTTACCCGCACTGCTTTTTTTGCTACGCTCAAGCAGCTTGGTCCATGTTAGCCGGGAACATGGCAGCAGTGCGTTGGCACCGTGACGGTCCCCCTTGTATTAGGTGAATAAAAATACTATCGTTCTTCAAGATGACGGCCTGTATAATCCTGAATAAGGGAGTGTGAGCGTAAGTTGAAGATTAAAGTGATCATAGCGGACGATAATTCGTTTATCAGGGAAGGTATGAAAATCATTCTGACTACGTTTGATGAGTTCGACGTCGTGGCGACCGTTGAAGACGGCCAGGAAGCGGTGGCCTATTGCGAAGCGCATGAAGTGGATGTGGCGCTGATGGACGTCCGGATGCCGAATCTGAACGGTGTTGAGGCCGCGAAGCAGCTCACGGAGCGTACCAAGACCAAGACGCTGATCTTAACGACCTTCGACGACGATGAATATATTACCGATGCGATCCTGAACGGCGCCAAGGGTTATCTGCTAAAGAATAACGACCCGGAACGGATTCGCGATGCAATCAAAACGGTGTACCACGGCCATCATGTGCTGCAGGACGTCGTACTGGATAAAATCAAATCCGGGCTCTCTCCCGGAAAGCCTGAAAAGGAAGATAAGGCAGACAAGTTCGACCGGAGTCTATTCACCGAAAGGGAACTGGACATTATGGCGCTCATCGCCAAAGGGCTGGCCAACAAGGAAATTTCGAAGAAGCTGTTTATTTCCGAAGGCACGATTGCCAATCACATCACTTCAGTTCTCAGCAAGACAGGTCTTGAGCATCGAACCCAGATTGCGATTTTTTATCTGACGGGGGAAGTGAATAAGTGAGCGAACGCCGAAATTATGCCGAACTGTGGGTCATCGGTTTCAAAAGCATGCTGTTCCTGTATGTGATCAGCCAGTCGTATGCCTCTGATCTTGCGATAACGTCATGGTATATACTGGTCATGCTTCTCTACCTGTCCGTGAATGTATCCGTCTATATTTTCAAGAGTCGCAATACACAGCCATACTTCATGGTACTGGCTATTCTTGTTGTCGTGGCGTCCTCATTCTACATTCATCCGCTGTTCTTCATGCTGCTTCCCGCGAATCTGTATGAGCTGTTGTCTTTATATCTTCGCAGGAGCTGGATGATCCTGATTCTCCTGCTGGTTCCAGCGTTTATAGTGCCTTACGAGCTTGGCTTGACCTATTTCTTTATATCCGTTCTATCCTATATTTATCTCACCATGCTGAGAGCTTTTATAAGCCGAGTCACATCCTATCAGGAGCAGAACGAGCAGATGCATCGTGAACTGGATCGGTTGACCCAGCGGCTGAGCGAAAATAATGAGTACATCCGGCAGTTTGAATATATGTTCAAGCTGGAAGAGCGAAATCGGCTGTCCCAGGAAATTCATGACAAGATCGGGCATTCCATGACGGGAGCATTGATTCAGATGGAGGCGGCCAAGCGCTTGATGACAACGAATCCGGACAAGTCCGCCGAGCTGCTGCAGAATGCCATATCCATCTCCAAAGAAGGCATTGAGAGCATCAGGCTGGTTTTGAAGAACGTAAAGCCTCCTACGGAGCAGCTCGGCATCAACCGAATGCGTTTATTCCTAGAGGAGTTCTCCACCCAGCACCCGATCAAGACCGTATTAACGCATGAGGGCAATATGGATGTGATTACACCGCTTCAGTGGAAAATCATTCAGGATAACACCCAGGAAGCGTTAACCAATACGATGAAGTATGCGAATGCAACGGCAGTCTCGTTACATATCGAAGTTCTGGGCACCATGATCAAGGCCAAGGTCAGCGACAACGGCAAGGGCATGCAGAAGGTCATCAAGGGTCTTGGGATCATAGGCATGGAGGAGCGCGCCGCGGTCGTGAATGGTACCGTGATCGTGGATGGCTCCGACGGCTTCTCGGTGACCACTTTAATACCTTATAGCTAAAACCGGTAAGTGCATTTGGCGGATTAGAGATATCGGGTCAAAATGACATTCCCCACAAGGGTGAAGATTTGGATCGTCAACAACATGAAGATTCTCATGGATAAGGATGAACTTGTGCACTATCGCAAGGGCATCCTTTTTTCGTACGATAAATGCAGATCAAGTCCACCGGTTGATGCGTGGATGGAATATGGAGGCGAAAAACGTATGAACGTGCTGGAGATCAAAGGTCTTACGAAGAAGTTTGGGGATTTCATAGCGGTAGATCAGTTGTCGTTGAACATACGGGAAGGCGAGATCTTCGGCTTCCTGGGCGCGAACGGAGCAGGCAAGAGCACAACCATTAATATCATATCGTCGCTCATGCCCATGACCAAGGGAGAGGTTCATGTCCTGGGCAAGAATCTGATGAAGCACAGAAAGTTCGCGAAGCAGCAGATCGGCATGGTTCCGCAAGAGGTCGCGATATATGAGGATTTGACCGCCTATGAGAATGTTCATTTTTTTGCCGGATTGTATGGAATGAGAGGATCGGAGCTTAGGAGCAGGGCCGAAGAGGCGCTTGCCTTCGTCGGACTTAGTGACAAACATAAGATGTACCCGAAGAGCTTCTCCGGAGGCATGAAGAGACGACTGAATATCGCTTGCGCGATTGCCCACAGACCGAAGCTGATCATCATGGATGAGCCGACCGTCGGCATCGATCCCCAATCGAGGAACTATATTCTGAACTCGGTCAGGAAGCTGAATGAGATGGGCAGCACGATCCTGTACACGAGCCATTATATGGAGGAAGTGGAGGAGCTCTGCACCCGGATTGCCATTATCGACCACGGCAAGATCATAGCGGAGGGCACAAAGGCACAGCTGAAGGCCATTATTACGGACCAGAAGGATATCGGGATCGAAGTGCAAACGGCCGCCCATCTTGAATCGGGCAAGCTGAAAGAGATCGCGGGCGTCAAATCGGTTGAAGTGAAGGAGAATACCGTGCACATCAGCTCCGACGCAGGGGTCAATAACCTGAATAAAATCATTCAGGTATTCATGGCGCAAGGCATTGAAATTCGTTCCGTTCAAGCGTCCGAGCCGAATTTGGAAACGGTGTTCCTGACGTTGACCGGCCGAAGCCTTCGGGATTAGCGGACCATGGAAGAGGGAGGTGGAAATACATGAACGTACTGAGAATCGCGCTGAAGGAGATGAAGATCGTCCGGGAGCCGCGGATGCTGGTGTTTATGCTGGCAACCCCGGTGCTGCTCATTTTGATCCTAGGGACAGCGCTTTCGAATGCTTTTAACGGCAGTACCACGATTGGAGACATCCGGGTGTTATACCATAACGACGGTGCAGAACCCGCGCTTACGGAGCAATGGCAGGTTTTCATGCAGGAGGCGGAGCGCTCATCGGGCATGGTCTTTGAGCAAGTCAAGGAAGGCATGGACGGAGGGCAGGAAGTGAAAAACAACCGGTACACCGGTTACGTGGAAATGGACGGTCAAGGTATCCGTTATGATGGAAACAGCCGCAACAGTATGGAGAACGGGATTGTACAGGGGATGCTGTCCGCATTTACCGACCGGTACCGGCTGTCAGCCGAAGCCGCGAAGATCGATCCGGGATATGAGAGCAAGCTGCTTGTTGATGATGGAGGGAGCTATGTGCTGGAGTCTTCCATTCAGGGGGCGAGGCAGCCGGGTTCGCTTGATTATTTTTCGATTGCGGTCACCACGATGATCATCCTGTACAGCGCCTTGACGGCAGGCGGACTCATCGATAGTGAGCGAAAGCGAAACACCGCGCAGCGCCTATTGGCCTCACCGGTGACGAAAGCCGAGATTTTTGCCGGAAAAATAATGGGCACGCTCGCAATCAATGCCGTATTTGTCATCATCGTTGTGCTGATCAGCAAATATATGTTCAATGCCTATTGGGGGGAGAACCCCATCATGGTATTCCTGGTTTTGTTCACCGAGATCCTGTTTGCGCTCAGCCTCGGGCTCGGCATCAGCTACGTGCTGAAGGGAAATGCAGCCGGAGCTGTCATCATGGTCATTATTCAACTGGCTGCGTTCTTTGGCGGAGGATATACGCCGGTTGCAAGCACAACGGGATTCATGAGGGAGGCCGCAACGTATTCTCCCCTGCATTGGTCCAATGAAGCTCTGCTGCAAATCATCTATTCAGGCGATGGGACTGCAGCCGTGCATGCGATGATGCTGAACGTGGGATTTTCCGTCCTGCTATTGGCGGTAGCCATGATTTTGATGCGAAGAAGGGAAGGGCTGTAATGATGAAGGATATGCTCTGGCTCATTCGAAAGACGATATTGACCTCGTTGAAGGATTATAAAAATCTGCTGCTCGTTATCGCGCTTCCTATTGTCGGCATTCTGCTATCCACCTTAATCTACAAGGGTTCTGGAGAGACTTCGGTTAACATTGGCATCGTGAATCACGATATCGAACAGAAGGTCACGCAAGATACGATCGATTTTGTTGCTCATTTGGAGCATACCGAGGCATCAGTCATTAGGGAATCGGAAGCGGATGACTTGGTTGTGTCGGGTGAACTGGATGCAGTGCTGATTTTCCCCGAGGGGTTTGCGCAGAGCGTAATTCAGGGGGCACCCGAGCCGGTCCGGATCGAGTCGATTAAGGGAGCTCAGGTTACGGGGTATGTCAAAGCGTATCTGAACGCGTACATCCGGAATATCTCCTCCATGGGGGTTATGGCGGGTGGCGATGCCGCCGCATTTAACGAATTATACAGCGGTTATCGGAGTTCAACGTTTCAATTGTCCACGACTACGGTCGCGGATCAATCGGTCAATCATGATATGACCAACCGGACGATTGGTTACTTGGTTGTGTTCATGTTATTCTCCGCCGTGAATCTATCAGCATTAACGATCCGGGATCGAGAGAACCGTACGTACTATAGACTCTTATCGTCGCCTATTACGGCCCGCAGTTACGTCTTCTCGAATGCCATCGTGAACATCGTTCTGATGATGATCCAGATTGCGGCCACCTTGTTTGTCATGACCCGGTTCTTTCATATCGAGCCTGGCCTTCCGCTCTGGCAGATGTTCTTGATTCTGTCGCTGTTCGCTCTGGTCGCGGTCAGTTTATCGCAGGTCATTGTCGCGTTCTCGGACAGCACCATGATGGCGAACGGAATCCAGACGATGGTGATCATGCCGACTTCGCTGCTGGCGGGGTGTGTATTCCCGCTTACCGTGATGCCCGAAGCGATTCAGCGAATCGCCGATTTCCTGCCGCAGTATTGGCTGCTCGATACGTTCGGCAAGCTTCAACAAGGAAGCGCGTTGACCGACATTATGTTGAATGTGGCGATTCTACTGGCCTTTGCCTTGGCCTTATCGCTGATTGCAACCTACAAGTTTGGAAGAAATAGAGATACGCAGAGCTATGTATAAAAAATAAGCAGGGCGCCCCTTAACCTGATTCCTGAAGCAGGATGCAGATATTAGGGGACGCCCTCTCGGTTCTTTCAGAACATGACCAATCCCATCGCTTTCTTGGCGGCAAGCAGTGTTGGGCCTGCGCTTTCGGAAGCCCGCTTCGCTCCGTCCATCAAAATGCGGTCAAGCTCGGAGGAATTCACGATTTGGTGGAACCGCTCCTGGATCGGTTGAAGTTTCTCGATGACCACTTCGGCTAATTCCTTCTTGAACGTACCGTATCCTTGGCCTTCATACCGTTTCTCGATGACGGAGATGGCTTCCTCGGAGAATACGGAATAAATCTCGATCAGATTGCTGACCGCCGGCTTCTGCTCCCAGTCATGCCGGACTTGGCCATCGGAATCGGTAACCGCCCTGGAGAACTTCTTGCGGATATCCTCCGGCGTATCCATCATGTGGACGCAGCTGTTCTTATTCGGGTTGCTTTTGCTCATCTTCTTGGACGGATCATCAAGCCCCATGATGCGGGAGCCAATATCCTGAATGATCGGCTCAGGCACCGTAAACGTGCGGCCATACCGGTTGTTGAAGCGCTCGGCCACATCGCGGGTCAGTTCCAGATGCTGCTTCTGGTCGTCACCGACAGGCACATGCGTTGCCTGGTAGAGCAGCACATCGGCAGCCATGAGGACCGGATACGTAAACAACGCGGAGCTCACGGTATCTTTTCCGTCCGATTTCTCCTTGAACTGGGTCATCCGTTTTAATTCACCGAAATGCGCCTGCGTCTCCAGCAACCACCCGAGCTCTACATGCGCGTGGACCTGCGATTGCAGAAAGATCGTCGCTTTATCGGGGTCAATGCCCGACGCAATGTACAGCGCGGCAATCTCGCGCGTCCGCTGGTGCAGCTCCACAGGATCCTGATAGACCGTGATCGCATGCAGATCCGGCACGAAGAAATAGGACTCATACTCATGCTGCAGCTTCACGTATTGACGAAGAGCACCTCCATACCCGCCAATATTCAAATCTCCGCTCGGCTTGATACCTGACAATAATCGTTGCATAAAAACACCTCCTAATGGTTTGCGAACAACACAAAAACACCTCATCCCTCTATGGGACGAAGTGTAACCTTCGCGGTACCACCCAAATTCGACTGTACAGTCGCGCTTTAGCATGACGTGGAAATGGGAAAAAGCACCATGATTCCTGCCATATCTCCATCATAACGGTGGAGAACCGTCAAGGCCTACTGCCCCGGCACAGCCGAAAGGTTCGGGTTGAAGCGAGAAGATCCATTCACTTATTCCGGGGTACCGGCCTCGCACCATTCGCCGGTTCGCTTGGGCCTCGGGAGATAAGCTACTATTTCTTCTCATAGCCGTGTGGTATGTTGTTCTTAAATTCATCTAACGCAGCTCTTTTCGGATGTAAAGAGAGAACAAGATGATTTGGTGTGTATCATCACACAGGTGTTAGGTGAATGTCAAGAGGAATCGGGTGTCTGAACCGTGCCTGGGAGGCGCCGACGAAGGCGATGGAGAGTTTTCGATATATCATCCATCCGGGTGCAGAGTTCCTGAAGTGAGGTAACCTTTTTCGTTCAGATCGGCACTTAAGGGATAGAGACACCGTGAAGGGAGGTTTTAGTGAACGTGTTCCAGTGGATTGAGGAAGCCCGGCGGGGCAGTGCGGAGGCACAGGGGAGCTTGGTCCGGCATTTTACCGGCATGGCGCTGGCCGTGGCCTACGATAAATTGCAGGATCCTTATTTGGCGGAAGATGCCGTGCAGGAGGCCTTTACGCAGGCCTTTGCGAATCTGCACAAGCTGCAGGATCCTCGGCGTTTTCCCGGATGGTTCAAAGTGATCGTTGAGCGGCAGTGCTACAGAGACCTGCGCCGCAAGCAATTTCAGACGTTACCGCTGCATGAGATGGAGTTGCCGGCTGGCGATCAGCGAAGCTTGGAGTTTGTCGTGGAAAAGAGAGAGATGATTCGTCAGCTGCATGCCACGATCGCGGATTTGCCATCAAGCATGCGGATTGCGGTCCAGCTCTATTATTTTCAAGGCTACAGTCTGTGGGAGATCTCGCAATATTTGGATATATCCCTGGCGGCTTTGAAGAAGCGACTTTTTGATGCCCGGCGGAAGCTGAAGAACACGCTGCACGTAGCCGACTTTGTATCGGTGTTCACCGATCTGTATGAGGGAGGAAAACGTATGCTGCATATCGTTAACGGGGATTCGGTAGGGGATAAGCTGAACCAAGGAAACATTCAAGGAGATATTCTGGTGTGGAGGGAGCTCTATACGTTTGGCCCGGTCTACACGAAGATGGACGAGCTGGATCATCGGAGAACGAGAGCTCTGTATTTGGAGCAAACACTCGGGATTCCGGAGAAGGAATATATCGAGACCTGCGAGTCGCAGGAGAGGAAGCTACAGGATTTTCGAAAATATGATGAGATCGTGCTCTGGTTTGAGCATGATCTGTTTGACCAGACCATGCTGGTCTATTTGCTGCATTGGTTTAAGGAACAGTCACTGGGAAATACGAAGTTGAGTCTGCTGTGCATTGGCGCCTACCCGGGCATTGAGCTTTTTCGGGGGCTGGGGCAGCTTAGTACGGAGCAGCTCGAGACTTTATCGGGCACATGGCACACGATTGGAGAAGAAGAGCTTAGGCTGGGCAGCATGTTGTGGGAAGGCTATACCTCGGATCGGCCGGAGAGACATCAGCGCATGCTGGAGGTGGATTCCTCGGCACTGCCTTTTGCGAGGGCAGCATTCGAAGCCCATCTGGCGCGGCTGCCTTCTGTGAGCCATGGACTCGGGATCATCGAGCAGACCGCGTTAGAGGCTGTAGCAAGCGGAATCCATAAGCCGTATGAGTTGTTCCGAAAGGTAGGTGACCAGCTCCATACACTCGGAATGGGAGATCTGGAGTTCTGGTGTTACCTGGCGAAGATGACGGAGGGTCCGGATTCGTTGCTGGTTATCGATGGTACAGCACCGTTTCCCGACTTCAAACGGGCTGTACCCCATTTCCAAGATCGGCTGCTGCAAGTGACGAGTCTGGGGCGTAAGGTATTAGCCGGGAAGACCGACGATGCCTGCTCCGGAACGATCGATAAATGGGTAGGAGGCCTGCATGTGCGGGGCAAGTCTCCATCATGGCGCTGGGATCCGGAGCGGAAGTCGGTTGTGCGGATAGCTGAATCCGATTAAACAGCAGATATAGGAAAAAAGCGATCTTGAGCAGATTGGCGAATCAGATTAACAGCAGATAAAACATAAGAGCGATCCTTGCTGGAATTATGCCCAACAAGGATCGCTTCTTTTTAGCATATCAGAAAGGATAAACCTCGGGGCATCTGCTGCCTCATATCGTTACAGATGAGAACCGCCGGTTGCATCGACCATCTGCCCCGTGACCCAGCGCCCGTCGCTTGATGCGAGAAAAGCTACGACATCCGCAATATCGGACGGCTGACCGATTCGGCCAAGCGCGGACATCTCAGCGGCATGCTGCTGCCCTTCCGGCGTATGCAGCCATGCAGCATTCACATCCGTATCCACGATGCCAGGGAGAACCGCATTTACCGTGATCCCGCGTGGACCGAGCAGCTTGGCGAGATGCAAGGTGAACGTATTGACGGCTCCCTTGGTGATGTTGTAAGCCATAATATGCGGGTAGGCAATCCGCGTAACGCCGGAGGAAATGTTGACGATGCGCCCATCGTCACGCAGGAGCGGCAGGGCCTGTTGCACCAGGAAGAACGGTGCTTTTACATTTACGGCAAGCAGCTCATCGAAGCTTTCCTCGGTCGTCTCTTCAAAGGTCTTGGAGGTTCCGATGCCTGCGTTATTCACCAGAATATCGAAACGGTTGTCCCCCTTAATTCGAAGCAGCTCCTCCTCCAGCGAATGAATCAGCCCTTTTGCGCCGTCTACCGATTCCAGTTTGGCAGCTAAAGCGATAGCTCGCCCACCCTGATCTTGTATGGTCTGGACAACCTGATCCGCCGCATCCCGGCGGGTTCCGTAATGGACAATGACCAGAGCCCCTTCTTCCGCTAACCGAAGCGCGATTCCTTTGCCGATGCCTCGGCTTCCGCCTGTAACTAATGCGATTTTGTTTTCCAATCGTTTCATGAAATCCCACTCCTCTTGTTCGATTTAACGCTACTGTACACTCTCCTGTTAAGGGGAGAGTCAAGAGGGCGGTTTAGAATTATTCTAGCGTTTTTCATGAACAAAAGGGACATCGGGGGTTACTGCTTCTGCAAGTACGAGTGGATACGGGGTCGAGGTTCGTTTCGACAGCCTATCACGGGAAGGAAGAGTTACTCCCCGTTACCTTGCAAGGGGATAAGCAATTCCGCAGGGCGCTTCTTGCCGTAGATATCTTTATCCGAGGTGAGATAGATCTCGCGGATCGGCTCCGATTCCGCCTGAACGAGGCCTTGGGACGAAATCCATGCCCTGAGTTCGGGTACGACGGGGCAGGTGTAGGTGTACGGATCACAACGATGTACAAGAGATGCAGCAGATTTCAGCTGCGGCAGAAAGTCCACGCGAATGCGCCCATTAGCAGGTATGTCCCTAGTTATGGGAACTGCGACTTCGATGTCGGCAATGTCAGCATTCCCGCTGCCGTGGTCATGCCAAAGAATGGTTAGCTGCCTGGCCTCCTCTTCTCCATTAGAGACAGCGTATTTCGTAATCTCATCCAGCAAGAGACATAGCTGGCTGCGGGGGACTTGGTCACGAATGAAGGCAGCACGCTGGGAGGGGACTTCCCTGATAATGGGGCCACTTGGATTCCCTGCTTCAGATCGTTCCAAGCGCGTTATCCTGCTGTTGACCTTATCCAGCTGCTGCTGGAGGTTCTGCATCGCATGCTGAAGCTCCGTCATTTTATCCGCAAGTTTGTTTTTTACGATATCGCTTCCTATATCCTCTTCCAAAAAAGGCTTGAGCTGTTCCAAGGTAAACCCCTGCTCCTTGTAAGCGGCAATCCGCTTGACGGTCAGAAGCTGCTCCTCGGAATAGTAACGGTATCCGCTTTGTTCATCAACATGGGCCGGCTTCAATAGGCCAAGCTCATCATAATATCGCAATGTTTTGATGGAAATGCCGCTGACCTTAGCAAAAGCGCTGATCTTCATCATGCCGGCTGCAACCTCCTTAACGATTCGTTCTCTCGTGGATAACGATATCATATCTCGCGCTCCTGCTTACGTAAAGAACGCAACTTGCCCGATCTGAAGGAATCACTCAGTCCCAAGACCGAGTCGGTTTTCATCCCGGGGCGGGATTTCGGTTCGGCCGGTTTATCGTAGAATGTGTTCAAAGAAGATTCGTGATCCCGCTTAAGAGCAAGACAGGAAAGGAGATGAGGCTGATGAATGGAACGTACGAGGATCGCCAGGCGATCCAAACGTTATTCGATTCGCTGTCCAAGGCGTGGGGAGAAGGGAATGGCCGGACTTATGCGGAATGCTTTACGGAGGACGCGGATTACGTCACGTTCAGCGGACAGCACTTGAAGGGCCGCCAAGAGATCGATGAGGTTCATCAGAAGCTGTGGGATGGGGTGCTGCGAGACTCCAGGCTGGTTGCGGGACCAACCCCGACCCAGCTGCGTTTCCCGACCCCGGAGCTTGCGATAGCCCAGGCTACGGGAGCGGTGCAGCTCAGATTTCATAAGAAGCCGCCCACCGGCCGCTTTTCCATTAATACCAACGTGCTGATCAAGGTGAACGGGGAATGGAAGATATCCGCATTTCATAACTGCCGGATTCAGAAGCCAGGCTGGATCCAACGGTTGATGATGCGTTCGAAATCAAAATCCAGCTGACGCAGGAAGCGGAGGATGTGCTTTGAAAAAGGGTACACGGATAGGAAAAGGCAGGAGCGCAGAGGTGTATGAATGGGGAGAGTCTCAGGCATTAAAGCTGTATTATGAAGGGTATCGCCCGGAATGGGTGACATATGAGGCGGAGATGGGCCGCATCGTTGCCGAAGCGGGTGTGCCTGCTCCTGCCGTCTTTGACATGGTGGATATCGAGGGACGAACAGGGCTGGTGTATGAACGGGTTACAGGACCATCAATGCTGCATCAGGTTCAATCGTCACCGCTTCAGCTATTGAAGTGCGCCCGTGAGATGGCACGGCTCCAGCATGCGATGCATGGCTGCACAACAACCTTGCTGCCGTCGCAAAAGGAAAAGCTTGAGCATGCAATTCTTGATGCAAGCGGCATCCTGCAAGAAAAGGCGCAGGCTATATTGAAGGTACTGGACTCTTTTCCTGAGGGGAATTCCATCTGTCATGGCGACTTCCACCCGGATAATGTGATCGTGGCGGAGAGCGGATGCCGGGCGATCGATTGGAATAACGCCACGGTGGGTGACCCATTATGCGACGTCGCCAGAACATCGCTGATGTTTCAATCGCCGTTTAAGCCGGACGATCAGCCGGGCATCCTGCTGATTCCGCTTCGGATGGCCCGCATGCTGTGGAATCAAGTATACCTGAACGAGTACTGCCGCTTGTCCCGTGCGAAGCTGGAGGATATCGACCGGTGGATGCTGCCCGTAGCGGCAGCCAGGCTGAGAGAGGATGTCCCTGGAGAAAGAGAATGGCTGCTGGGTCTAATTGATGATCGGCTGCGTGCATATGCTTGATGGAGATCAGGGCTTCTAAGAACCTATCAGGCTCCTTGAAACGGGGAAAGTCGCCGGACAATCTCAAACTTCTAGTTTCATTACGGAACGGGAAGTATAAGGATAAGTAGACGACGAAGCAGAAGGTGGGAATCCCTCATGAGCAAATGGAAGGAACGTACGCAAGTTAGCCGTTATGCAGGCATCAGCATTTTATTGGGCGGAGCGCTGTTTGTTATTGCTACACTTATGCACCCTCCTGCGACCGATCCCTGGACGGGTCATCATGTGATTTCGATGATTCCGGACATGCTAACCTATTGGCAATGGGATCACAGCCTGATGCTGGCGGCTGTATTATTATGGCTTGGAGGACTGTCTCTCGGGGAGACTATGGCCGGTAGACGCCCGGCTGCAATGATGGCTGCCCGCTTGTTCAATGCGGCAATTACGATATGGGTGCTCGTGCTCGCGATGGAATTAACCGTTCTCCCAGTGCTGGCCAAGGAGTGGGGTTCGGTGCAAGACCCAGGGACGGCCGCCTTGGGTGTCGGGTTATTTGCGTTCGGTATTATGGCCGGGGATTTTGCCATGATGCTAGCCTGGATCGGAATAAGCCTGCTTAGCATTGCACTGCTCTCGCTCTCTGAAGAAACTGTGAAACCGGTCATGGCATGGATAGGCATAGCAGCAGGGTTGTGGGGAGCGATTGGCATACCTGCAGCACTGCTGCTTCCAAAACTCAGCGTTATCATCTATCCGATCACCTCAGGTCCGGTGTTTATATGGACACTGATATTTGGCGTTTACATGGTAATAGGGCGAAAAACAAAAAAAGCAGGAGACCTATAGGTTTCCTGCTTTTTTGCGAATCGGCACGATCGTCCAATAGGTGCCGCATCTCCACAACCATTCGAGGGGTCCGTATTGGAACCAACGCATCCACAGATTGCTGGCTATGATCTGACAGACCACAATCCCAAGGGAAACGAGTGTAGATACGACATAAGTCGTCGGTGTGGTGTTCAGTATGAAGCGCTGAATACCTACCAGAAAGACGGTTTGTCCGATGTAGTTGGTAAGCGCCATCCGGCCGTATGCCTGTAACGGATACAGTATCCTTGCGCCTAAACGGGTGCGCCCCAGCAATAAGAGCGAGCTTAGATAAAATGCAGACACGATAGGACCCGTTGCCACCCCGATATGTGCCAGAGTTAAGGCTGCCTGCATGGTCGATGACGGCGATTCGCCTTCTATCATGAATAGAAACGGGGGCATCGGCTCGGGAGGTGCTGCCCACCACATGGCCCCGATCGCAATGACGGTTCCGAGTAATGACAGCAGCCACACCATGCGCAGCTTACTCCATCGTATTCCCTTGCTGGTTGCTTCGTGTAATCGGTATTGGCCCGCGGCTAGCCCTAACAGGATCAGAAACGGAATGGTAAGCAGCTTGACTCCCATGACGGCCGCAACCGTAAACCCGACCACTCCAATACCTAGATTAACTCTCCTTGGCGCCCAATAGAGGGGAAGCGCTAGCAGGCCGACAATCGCATAATGAAATAATGCCTCCCCCGATTGATAATGCTGATGTATGAACCCGATTAGCACCAAGATCGCTAACCGGCGGATATACAGCCGAAGCCTTGGCTTTCCTCCCGCAACAGCGCTTCGGGATAGGAACATGTAGAACCCCAGCCCGAACAGGAACGTGAAGATCGTGTAGAATCGGGCCTCCACGAAAAAGGTAAGCACGCGCTGCAGCCAAAAATCCGCTGAAGTTTCCGGCGTGGCGATGAGCCAAAGCGCCAATACGTTAACAAACGGCAGACCAAGCAGCGCAAAACCCCTGAACTGGTCTAAAAAGTGCAATCGCCCCTTTCCAGTGGCAGGCTGGCGTTTCATCACGGTCTCATTTTTTACAGGAGCCATTAGTTACACCATCATCCTATTTACAGACTTGATATAACGGGCTCTGGCGATCAGGAAATAAATCATTTGAGCGGCCAAGAATGCCGATGAAGCCGCCAATACAGGACCACTTACGAAAGGAGAATCCAGGTATGCAAGAACCGGGCCGAGCACGACTAAGGACTGCAGGGCTGCAACCAGAATGGGGATAAAGAACAGCACAGCAATCTGAATCGTCGCGGAGATGTTCATCTCACGGGCGCTGAGTCCGATCTTGGACAGGGACCGGTACATCGCCTGGTCAGCTGAAAGCTCCGTATGCAGCTTGAAATACAGGAAGCTGGCGGATGAGATCGAGAAGATTAAGGCGACAAACACCCCGATAAAGCTGAATAACGAAAATCCTTGTTTATTGACGTAATAGTTCGCCGCCCTGGAATCGATAAATCCTTCACTGATTGTACTTCTGTTCCATTCCGACAACTCAAGGCCGAACTTGGTTTCAGGATCATCCTTCTGAGGGAGCCCTTGCGAATCGGGAAGAATAAACGGATACGTATAACTCACACTGATTTCATCTGCTTTGTTCCCGCCCCTTAGTTCTTCAAACATGGTGTCCGTAACGACAAGCAATCTGCCGCTGTATACCAAAGCCGCAATCCGGTCTGTGCGGTTCTTCAAGATGAAAGAGTAGGGCTGACCGGATAATTCGATATCCGCTTCCGTTAGCTTCCCTTTACTCTTCTTCGCTGCATTCGGCGTTTCCGCCAGTAAGGCTTCATTCTCGCCGAATGTCCCGGCCGGCTTGGTATTTATCAAAGCAGCCAAACGGTCGTATTGGGATTGCGGGATGATGTGTAAGGAGTCCTCTCCATTCGCTGACAAGCGATAATAGATGGTTTCGACCTCCTCCCGTTTATACTCCAGCCCTTCTGCCTGCAGATGATTTTCAATCAGGGCCAACTCATCCTGCACTTTAGTCTCGTTGGCGATATAGCTGTAGCTGTAACTAAGCGCATACGGGTTATCTACATACACCGATTTGATCGATTGCTGCATAGCCAGTACGAAACCGGTGCTCATGGAAGCCAGTGCAACCACAACCGTGACCAGAAACAGCATGCGGGCATTATCCTTGATCTTGTAACTCATTTCGGAAATCCATAGCAGGTTTGTTCCTTTCCAGGTGGCCCTGCGATTTCGCTGCAGCATACGGACAATCCACACGGATAGCTGGGAGTAGAAAAAATACGTGCCCATAATGCCGGTTACCGCGGCAATGATCAGTGCCACAGGATCTAACTCTTTGACGCGAAGGACGGTGAAGCCGATGGTAAGCAGCACCACGCCCAAGAGGGCCAGGAACAGATTGGCTCTCGGTTCGGTTTTCGGTTTGCTGGTACCTTTGAGAAGCTCCAGGACTTGATTCTTCCGGATAAATAACAAGGTGAAGAGCGAAATGACGAGAAACAGCGCAGCGAACGCACCGGCGGTAAGCAGCATCGCTTTAACCGGCCAATAGAACGGCAGCTCGTCCATATCGATGACTTTGGTGCTGATGAGCAGGAATACTTTGGATAACAGCATTCCGCTGGCGATGCCCGTTACGATGGCAATGGCGCCAATCAGAATGTTCTCCAGGAAGATCAGCCAATTGATCTGTTTGGCTTCAGCTCCGAGGATGGTCAGAATGCCGAACTCCCGGTTCCGCGACTTCAGAAAGACGCTGATCGAATACAGCACGAATAAGAACGCAAACACGTAGACGATGACCGTGGCGATTGTCATTCCCGTACGCGTCATCGTGCCCATAGGCGAATTCTCAATGGCCGGATGATAGATGAATACCGCATACGTAAAAAAGATCATGACCATGAACGAGCTGCTGAGCAGGTAAGCGAAATATTGACGTGCGTTACGCCGGACGTTGTTAAACGCGAATTGAGGAAAGCTCACTTGTATTCCCTCCCCAGAACGATAGCGTATCGATGATTTTTTGGAAAAAGGCCTGCCGGTTCTCTCCGCGGTGAATTTCGGCGGCCAACTTGCCGTCTTTAATAAAAACGATGCGGTTGCAATAGCTTGCGGCGAGAGGATCATGCGTAACCAGCATTAATGTGGTGCGATCCCGCTCGTTAATCTCGGCTAACGACTCCATCACGATCCGTGAGGAGTTGGAATCGAGTGCGCCTGTAGGCTCATCCGCAAGCAGTAACAGCGGCGCGCTGATGATAGCCCTGGCAATCGCGGTGCGCTGTCGTTGACCTCCCGAAATCTCGTACACGCGTTTATTCAGAATTTCGCGGATGCCAAGCCGTGAAGCGGTTTGCTGCAGCAGCGACTCCATGTCCTTGAGCGGACGGCGGTCCAGCGTAAGCGGAAGCACGATGTTCTCGGCAACGGTTAACGTATCGAGCAGGTTGAAATCTTGAAACACAAAGCCGAGCTGTCTGCGGCGGAAGTGGGCAAGCTCGCTTTTTTTCATGGTGTAAGGATTTTTTCCCCCGATCTTGACCTCGCCCGAGCTTGGACGATCGATGGTGGATACCATGTTCAGCAGGGTGGTTTTGCCGCTGCCTGAAGGGCCCATGATGCCGACGAATTCTCCTTCTTTGATAGTGAGATGAATATCGGTAAGAGCTTGTGTCGCCACTTTGCCCGCATATACTTTGTTTAATGCTTTTACTTCAAGAATATCCATAAACCCAGAAGCTCCTTTCTGTATACCTTATTAGTGTAGCCTAACTCTATCGTATACTGACCTGGCCCTGCTATGGATTTAGGTGAAACGGAGCTTACAACTACCATAAGGTTATGTTCGTATATTTTGTTCGTATCTAAAGGTTATGGGCGTGAGGTTTGTGGTCATTCCTCCAGTACAAAGAAGACACACCTAAGTTCCAGATGTGTCTTGGTTTTCGGCTCTGCGCATCATCAAAGTAACGGTGGTTCCCTCGCCCAACTTAGATTCCAACTCAACGGAGTGATCCAGCTTATGAGTGATTTCACGGACAAGATACAGGCCCATGCCGGTGGATTCATGATATTGCCGACCGCGCTCTCCGGTAAAGTAGGGATGGAACACCCGGTTGATGTCCTCCGGTGCTATGCCGATTCCCTCATCGCGGATATGGAGTTTGATGTGTTTCCCCGCTGCTTCTGCGGTTAATTGAATCTTCTTGCCGGGGCTGCCCGAGTAGTTCACGGCGTTCGTCAATATCTGACCCAGCATAAAACGAAACCATTTGGCATCCGTATAGACGGAGATCCGATCATCGATTTGGAACACAGGCGTAATCCCCTTGCGAATGAACAGCTTGCGGTTCTCGACCACGGATTCGCTTACCGCAGCACGGAGCCCGATGGCTTCTACAGCAAAATCCTGCTCGAACCGGTCCAGGCGCGCGGTGTACAGCACCATTTCGAGGCCTTTGCGAATACGATCAAGCTCTCCCCGAATATGCTCGGCGGGTGCCTCTTCGACTTCATCGAGCGTCAACTGAATAACCGACAGCGGGGTCTTCATCTGATGTACCCAGCGGTTGACGAAAGCGAGATGCTGGTCGGTTTGGCTTTGATGGCGATGCAGCTGTTGGCGGTATAAGCGCTCATAATGGCCGATCCGTTCGTGTATCGCTTCCGGCAGTGGCGCTTCGCCCAGGGGAGGGCTTAAGAATTCCTTCTCCGAAAGCTTCTCAGAAGAAAGCTCCCGATACATCGTGCGATGGGAAAGATACCGGTAAGCAAGATAGAGAAGCAGCACGACACTGCTTAACAGCACACCGTATAGTACGACAGTAAAGGGCCTGCCTTCACCGGTAAGCCAGTACAGCAGGGGGACAAGCAGCATTTGAACGGTAAAAAACAGCATGAGCGGGAGATGCTCCCGCAAGAAAAGTTTCATGGGGTCTCCCTGCCCGTCATGAACCGGTAGCCTGCTCCCCGGACGGTTTCGATAAGATCTCCGGCGCCCAGCTCACGAAGCTTGCGACGAACCCTTGTAATATAAACATTTAACGTATTGTCATCAATGAAGTGCTGATCCTCCCACATCAGGTCCAGCAGCCGCTCGCGGCTGACCACACGGCCCTCTTTTTCCATCAGCATCGTCAGCAGGGCTGCTTCCTTTTGGGTAAGCTCGGCTGATTCGTCTCCATAGGTCACAACGAATCGCTCGGGATAGATGATAAGACCGGCGCTTTCGATGGTATGCTCATCCTCCTGGCCGGAGGCATAGGCACCGACCGCACGGCGCAGGTGGCTGCGGATTTTCGCCAGAACAAGCTCCATGTCAAACGGCTTCGTAATATAATCGTCCGCCCCGTTTTCCAAGGCCATAATCTGATCCATGCCGCTGTCTCGGGCCGAGATGAAGATGATCGGGCAGTGCGATTGGGTACGGATTTGCCTGCACCAATAGAATCCGTCGAATTTCGGCAGATTGACATCCAGCAGAACAAGATCCGGCTTCGTATCCGCAAAAATGTCCATCACGCGGCTGAAGTCTTCGGTGATCCGTACGTTGAAATCATATTTGGAAATAGCCGATCTTAATTTATCCGCGATTCGTTCATCGTCTTCCACAATCAGGATGGTATACACGGTTCCAGCTCCTTTGAAACTCCTAACTACATTATGTACTTACTATACCGAATTGGAGAGGGCGTTGGAAATCCAGAGGTTCATGTTTCTGAACGGAAGGTAACCAATTGTACGATCCCAAATTAACCTTTGCCCAGGCCCATGCATAAGATGTAGTCACATCAAACCTGCTGCCTGGGAAAGGGCGTGATTCATATGGGGATTCATTTAACCGCGATTCACTGGGTGTATCTGGCGTTTATCGTCCTGATCATGACGCTGTTGATTCGGCGGCGCGATACGGCGCTTGTTTGTATTACCGGAATATTTGCGCTTGGCCTTCTGGCAACGGAAACGCTGAGCGGCTCGGTCTCCGGTGTGTTTGATTCATTCATCTATGCGACCAAAGAGCTGATGGGCACCATCATGATTATATCCATCATCGTGGCGATGAGCCGGGTCTTGATCAAGACGGGGATCAACGAGACGATGGTGGCTCCGTTAACCCGCTTTCTGCGTACTCCCGCGATGGCTTACTGGGGCATCGGAATCATTATGATGGTAACGTCCTTTTTCTTCTGGCCGTCACCGGCAGTTGCGTTAATTGGTGCGGTCTTGCTCCCTGTGGCTATCCGTGTGGGTTTGCCGGCTCTCGGTGCGGCGGTGGCAATGAATCTGTTCGGACACGGCATTGCGTTATCGGGAGACTATATTATCCAGGGGGCGCCCAAATTAACCGCGGATGCGGCTGGATTGCCTGTATCCAGTGTCATGGCTGCCAGTGTGCCGCTCGTGATCGTGATGGGACTTGTAACAACCGTGGCGGCATTCTGGATGATGCGCAGAGATCAGCGGAACGGCAGCTGGAGAGATGGACTGGTAACCATTAAAAACACGGGAGACACGCTCACCACGCGTACCGAAGAGGATGAGGCTGTTGCGGCCATATCCCCGGCTATGAAAAAATGGTTGGCTATCGTCATTCTGCTGTTGTTCGCAGCAGATGTTGTCGTCATGTTCATCCTAAAGCTGCAGGGCGGAGATGCAACGGCCTTGGTCGGCGGCACAGCCGTCCTGATCCTCAGTGTCATTGCCCTGGTCGCTCATCGTAACCGGGGATTGGAGAAGGTCACCTCTTATTTGATCGAGGGATTCATGTTTGGATTCAAGGTATTCGGTCCTGTCATTCCTATCGCGGCGTTCTTCTATTTGGGGGATGCGGCATTTACCGATTTATTCGGTAAAGTGCTTCCGGAAGCATCCCATGGCATCGTGAACGACCTGGGGGTTGCCCTCGCGAATGCGGTGCCGCTGAACGGCGCGGTAGGTTCGGTAACGTTGACGATCACCGGTGCCATTACGGGTCTGGACGGTTCGGGTTTCTCCGGTATCTCGTTAGCCGGATCGATCGCGCAGCTGTTCGCTACGGCTATCGGCTCAGGTGCGGCTACACTGACAGCGCTTGGGCAGGTTGCCGCCATCTGGGTAGGCGGCGGCACGCTCATTCCGTGGGCGTTGATTCCGGCTGCAGCCATCTGCGGAGTCAGCCCATTCGAGCTGGCAAGGCGAAATTTGAAGCCGGTGCTGCTGGGTCTGGCTGCTACTACAGTCGTAGCGATGTTTCTGGTGTAATCAACAGCGAGAACTTAAAGAGCGCTGACCGTCATTGTCAGCGCTCGTTTAATCTGTTGAGGAACCGAAGTCCGTGATTCGCATGTTTACTTCATACGTAATGGGGATATGACTGAAGGTTTCATCCCAATTCTCCTGCACCTTCTTCCACACTTTCGGATGTTTGATGCGGATTTCATTGCCAAAACCCCCAACGTCCACATGATAGACATGCTGCATTTTGTTCAGGACCTGTTCGATCTGTTTACGGGCCTCTTCTTCAAACTGCTGCTCCATCTCTAAGATGTATCCACCCGTTGAGGGAATCTCCGGAAAGCTCCAGTCCTCGATTAATCTGCCTTCGGCATGGACCTTGATATGAAATGAAATTTCGTCCCCCTGAACCTTAGGTATGATGGTGCTGTGGGATTTCTTGGGCTCAAAGGTTACGGTATGGCCGGTCTTCGGCGCATACGTCTTCAGCGCGCCTCCCATCACGTCTGCCGTAATCCAAGACAAGCCTTCCAGATCATATTGGCTTAATTCCCCGATCCATTTCTTGGTCTTGCCTTTGAAAATGGCGGCTCCCGAGAATTTATGCTCGCTTTGAGCGGTAACGACATTTTGTAACAGGAAGCTTTCCCCGGATTGCATGGCGCTGTCAAGCTTAATGAGGGTCACGGGTGGGATGATTTTGTTGGAACGATAACGGTTATCCACGAGTCCCATCAAGTAGAAAGCAGGGATCTCCCCGGGTTCAGTAGAGCTTAACGCTTCAAGCGCGCTTCGGTGGCTGACCACCACTAGGCAGCTGGGGCGGATATCATTATCGCGGAGAATAAAGTCAAATACCTGTTCCAGGCTGTACCTTTTGGCTAATTCGCTAGAAACCACGATGACCTTCAGATGATGGCCGATAAGCGGCCGGTCTCTACGTAATGCAAATTGGCGAAAGATTTGAATGATGGAGTCGCCCGTCAACTGTTCGTTCAGGTAGGCCTTGCTTGGCGATGAAGAACTGGACCCTCCTTGCTTCTCGTTCTTTCCCGCAATTGGGGGTACGATCTGAACCGTTGCCGTCAGTACTTTCTTCTTCGGATAGGTTGCCCCTTGTTTATTGATATCTCGTTCGAAACTGGATTCATTCGCTGTATCGAGTCCCAATCCAACATAGACGCTGACATCCTCGATCTCGTTGCTGCTCCAGCAGCCGGTAGTCAGAAACAGCAGGATGCTGGCCGTCCATAGTGACGTAAATCGTAAATACCTGTTCATTTCGGCTTCACACCTTTCTTACGGGCGATGCTGATCAGAAGCAAGAGTAATGGTAAAGCGCCAAATAAGTAGATAGAGGCATTGCCTACCACATCTCCCAGCTTGAATGTTTCCGATACGTCCTTCGGAATCATCGCGATGAGGAAGATGACAGGAAGCAGGATAAAGAGAAAGGGCCGTATTTTCGTCTTAAGAAGCTGGGACCATCCTAACGAGGCTGCGTAATGCGTTATCGCAAAGGTCGAGAATATTTGCATGATCCAGATGACAAGCAGCAGGGACTCAAAACGTTCGAATATCAGTCCCTGCATTTCAAAACTCCGCATTAAGTCCAGTGTCGGCCATGTTCTTGTTTCAACTCCGTTTATGGACAGCCCGCCAATAACCATAATGACGGTGATTAAATAGATAACCAGGGGAACCGTAATGCCAACGAGCATGGCTTTGGTGCCTTTTTTGGGAGACTTCATAAACGCCATGGAAACAAACATGATCTCGTAACCCGTAAAAGACAGCAAAGATGGCTTTAACCCCCGAATCACGGGCATAAACCCTGAGCCGAGTACCGGCCTTAAGTTTTTGATATCAAAAATATTGCTGCTCAACAGGATCGCTATGAGGAAAAAAACCAGCGTAATCGGTAGAATGATCTCGCAGATTCTGGCGATGCTGTTGATCCCCCCGGTGGTCAAATACAGGCCGATCCACATAAAGGTCATCACGATGGCCCAGACGGGTGTGCCTTCCAGCAGATATAACCCCGTTACCTCCGCCATAATCCGGATCTCAAAAGCGGCGATGATAATGAAATAACCAATAAACAGCAGGCCTAGAACAAAAGCCAGCCATTTCCCGGTGATCTCAGGTACAAATTGAAACCATGTTTTCCCTTGAAATCTTCGGCATAACGACACAACGATCATTCCTGCCAACAGGATGATCAAACCGGAGATGAGAATCGAGATCCACACATCCGGCGTTTTGGCAGCCTCTACCGTCGTTCTGGGAAGTGTCAGAATACCGGCACCCAGCATGTAGTTAATGATCATGACGGCAGCTTGAGACGTGGTGATCTGGTCATGGGTGTTATTTGAGCTGCTCATGGTCCTCGCCTCATTTCGTGCTTAGGATGATTAATTTCTGCGGTCAGGGTCGTTCGGTTTTAACATTCGAGGTCGTTTCTTCATCACCTTCAGCGGGAACCGAATGAGGAAGTCCTTCAAGTCACTGATGCCGTAAGGCACCATTGGACTTGCATAAGGTACGCCGAAGCTCTTCAGTATGACCAAATGACTGCAGAGAAGAAGGAAGAACATCACGACACCATACAGTCCAAGCACTGCCGCAAAGAACATCGCGGTAAACCGAAGAACGCGCAGTGTAATGCCGGCACTGTATACTGGGATCGTGAAGGAAGAGATGGCGGTTACGGCCACGACAATAACGAGAAACGGACTGACAATACCGGCTTGTACGGCAGCATCGCCAATAATCAGACCGCCTACGATGCCCATCGCAGGCCCGATGGGTTTCGGGAGCCGAATCCCGGCCTCCCGCAATATTTCAATGGCGATTTCCATGATGAGCGCTTCGATGATTGAGGGAAAGGGCACGCCTTGCCTGGTTTCAATGATCGTTAGCGCCAGCTTGGTTGGAATCAGCCCGGGATGAAAAGAAATAAACGAAATGTAGAGTGCCGGAGCCAGAAGTGCCAGCAGGGCGGAGAGAAAACGCAATAAGCGGACAAAGGATCCCGAGATCCATCTTTCGTAGTAATCCTCCGGCGACTGCAGCAGCATGCTGAACGTGACAGGGACGATTAGCGCATACGGCGTGCCATCAAGCAGGATAGCTACCCGCCCTTCCAGTAAAGCCCCGATCACCCTGTCGGGTCTTTCCGTGTTCTGCACTTGCTGAAAAGGACTCATGACATTTTCCTCAATCAATTGCTCGATGTATCCTGACTCGAGAGGGTCATCAATTTCGAGTTTCTGAATTCGCGTAACGACCTCCTCGACTAGCTTCGGGTCGGCAATATCCTTCATATAGGCAATGATCAGATCCTTTTTCACGCGGTTCCCAACCTCAAATCGGGTGAGCAGAAGGCTTTCGTTTTTTCCGTGAAGCCGCAGTAATCCTGTATTGTCGGCCAATCTCTCGGTAAACCCGACACGCGGGCCTCGAAGAAGTGCTTCGGATAGAGGTTCCTCCAGATTTCGGCTCTTCCCCTTGGCAGAACCAATCAGGAAGGCGCCTTGCATTCCATCTACCAATAAACCGGTTGTGCCCACAAGAACAGATTGTACGAGTTCCAGTAATCTAGCGGTATGTTTAATTTCGCTTACAGGGAGCATCTGGCTGCTGATATAGGCTTTGATCGTATCGCTTGAACGATTGAACTGTTCCTGCTCCGCTTCTGGAATTCCCACCAACATGAGGGGCCTTATAAGATGGGTGTCCATAAGATCGTTGTTCATCAATCCGTCGACAAAAACGATGGCTGCCCGCGTTCCCGTTCCCCGGATCGTAAATTCTCTGATTTCCACGTCCCCGTTGTTACCGATTGCTTTACGGACGGATGTTAAATCCGCATCGTAAAGCCCCGTCAAGAGAGCCTGTGGCGAAACGCTATCCTCTCTCTCGGGGGGAGAGGGCTTGTTCGGTTTGAGGGCGTAACTCGAATTAATAGATTTGCGAAACCAATGGGTTAACGCCAGCATGAGGAAGGGTACCAGTACGAGTAGTAAAGCTTGAACCCAAATCGTCCACTTCGGAATATAGGATACAATTACTGACCACAATGAAAGTCACCCCGCAATTTTTTAGCAATAGATCATAGTGTGAATCAAGTGTATTGTTACCCGAGGTGATCTTGAAAATTCCTGTTATTTGAATATCAGGAAGAATACCCTGCGCCGTTGAAGTTATATAACCAATTGCTGAAAAACGGAATAACAAAAAGGGGCATCCCCAGGCCGCTGTCCTGATGGGGATACCCCTTATATATATGAACTAAGCTGTGATCGTTACTTCTTCGATATCGAGAACGGGAGCTCATCAGAGCTGTAAGCACGGTAGCTTGGAGCCAGCCCGAGACGGAAATCGAGGGACTTGCCTGCCAGAATATCCTCATGCGTAATGTACAGTTTGGTGTAATCCTGTCCTTCCAATTGAACGCTGGCCACGAAGTTGGACTGCGGATTGTTGTTGTCGGTATGAATCAACATCTGTTTGCCGTTTGGCAGCTCAATACTCACGCTGTCGAATAACGGGATGCCGAGCACATATTCATTACTGCCCGGACATACCGGATAGAAGCCCATGGAGCTAAACACATACCATCCGGACATGCTGCCGTTATCCTCGTCCCCCGGGAAACCGTCAAAGCCGCTGTTGAACAGGTTCGACATCAGCTGTTTGAGGACGACCTGGGATGATGCGGGCTGCCCGACATAGTTGAACAGATAAGGAATATGGAAGCTTGGCTGATTGGATATCGCCAGCTGGCCATAGTCGATGGCAGCCATCTCACTCATCTCATGAATTTCAAAGCCGTAGCCCCGTACGTCGAAGTCCGGTGCTTTGTTGCACAATTCGGTGATTTTATCGAAAAAACGTTTCTCCGAACCATACGCCTCGATCAAGCCTTGGAAATCCTGGAATACGGCAAAGCTGGTCTGCCAGGCGCTTCCCTCGGCATAATCAAGCCCCCAGCTCGTATCGTTGAAATCCGGACGGAATTGGCCGTCCTGATCCTTGGCCCGCATAAACCCGGTTTCTGCATCGAAAATATTTCTGTAGTTGAGCGCGCTTTGTCTGTATTGGTCTGCAACATCAGATCGGCCCAAGACATCGGCCACGCGGCTGATGCAGTAGTCGCTGTATGCGTAATCCAGCGTGTGGTTCACGCTCTCGTGATAGCTGCTTGGAACATAACCGTACTTGATGTAATCCAGCGTTCCTTGCCGTCCATAACAGTTCTGTCCGCTCTGCGTGGTGGCTGCGGTCAGCATGGCTTCCAGCAGTTCCGGCAGCAGGTGCTGAGCCAGTCCCTTAGCCGCCGCATCCGCAATGACGGCGTCAATAAGCGTGCCTGGCATCAGCCCGCGCTCATCCGGGGACAGCCATTTTGGCAGGAAGCCGGTCTCGCGGTAGGAATTCAGGAAACCTTCCAGCATTTCCTCATATTCCTTGGGCGCGATGATGGAATAGAGCGGATATACGGTTTTGTAAGTATCCCAGAAGCCGTTATTGGTATAGAGAATGCCCTTCTTGACGGACCGGGCCGTAGTGTCGTAATGTACCGGCTCCATGTTGGCATCCAGCTCATAAAACCTCTGCGGGAACAGGAACATGCGGTACAGGCAAGTATAGAAGGTGCGCATATATTCTTCGTTCGAGTGAGTAACCCGGATTTTGTTCAGGTAATGATTCCAGGCTTGTGCAGCCAGTTCCTTCTGCTCATCCAGGGATATGTCAAGCTCGCGCGCAAGGTTAAGCTCTGCTTGCTCCAGGCTAATAAACGACGTCGCCAGTTTAACATCCAGCACGTCTCTTTCACAGTTTTTGAAACGAATGACGACATGCTGGTCGACTCTTCCAAAAGCAACCGCAGGGAAGAACTTGCCTTCTTCGTTGTAATAACCTGTTGTAGCAAGATCTATGTCCTTGCTAAAGCTCATGGCTACGTACATACGGAACCCGTCATCGTGACAGCCTGCGAAGTTGCTGACATAGCCAGTTAATTTGCGCTGGGCTGCATCCAGTCGGAACTCGCTTATGTTATTAACATTCAGGACAAAGCCTGCCTGCTGCCCGGAATTGTACTTCATACGCATTGCCGCACCGTAGGTGCTGGGAACCAGCTCCGTGGTGATGTTATAACGCTGCTGCTTCACTCTGAGATGGTGGGGTTTGAATGTCGCTTCTTCAGGCCGGTAGGAGCTTTGACAGGTGAAGACGGACCCTCTGATTTTGTCGTCCGCAATCGGAGTCATCAGGAAGTGGGCGAAATCGCCCATCCATGGACTTGGCTGGTGTGTCAGGCGAATGCCTTGGAAGACGCGGTCATTAGGGTTGAAGAACCAGCTTCCTTCGTTTTTGGTCTGGACGACATAATGGTTCATACCGAAAGGTACACCCGTATAAGGAAGCGCATTCCCGTTGGAATAGGTATATTGGTTATTGGTGCCTTGCCTTGTATCGATATAGTTCAGCATGTAAAAGTCTCCTTTGGTTTTTAGAAATAGGCGTGTCACAGCTTCTTCACGGTCTGTCGTTCAATGAGACGAACGGGAACCACGGTATTCTCATGCGGGTGATCCTGGGGATTCTCGATCAGGGTGATAAGGCTCTGTGCAGCCTGATACCCCATCTGTCCGAAATCCTGGGATATGGTGGTCAGCTTGGGTTCAACGAAGCCCGCGAGATGAATGTTGTCAAAGCCCACGATGGAGAAATCATCCGGTACCGACAGGCCCAGCTCTTTGGCAATCTGAATGATCTCGATCGCGATGAGGTCATTCTCTGCAACAATACCCGTAATTCCCTGCGTCACAACGGCTTGAATAAACTGAGTATAGTATTCTCTGCCGTTGTCGTTGTCATGGGTTAAGTACCGGTCGGTCACGTCATTGACGCTGTAATCGATCAGTTTGTAATCATACAAAGCTTTCAAATAGCCGAAATACCGCTCCCGGATCGAGGAAGAGTTCTCTACCTTCAAGGAGGAGATAAAGGCGATCTTCTTATGATTATTCTCGATCAGATGTTTGGAGGCCTGATACCCGCCACCGAAGTTGTCGGAGACAACCGAACGGAACGGAATCCCTTCAATGCATTTATCCATCGTCACCAGCGGGTACTGTGCCAGGTGATACTGATACAGAATGCCAAGATCCGAGATGCTGCTTATCGGGTAGAGAATCAGCCCCGAATTGGCGCTTTGAAGCGCGGCTTCCAGCAGCTTCCGCTGTCCGACAATCGTATTGGACTGAATGTTCAAAGTGTAGTCAGTCGTTGCGAGATATTCGTTGATGCCTTTTTCGTAATCACCAAGTCCCGGGTTATGAGCGAATGGCAGAATCAGCAGGATCTCCTTATTCGTCTTGCTCAGGTGCCTTTGGGGGGCTTTGTCTGTGCTCACGAAGCTTCCCTTACCTTGGATCCGGTAGATCAGCTTGGCATTCTCCAGCTCGGTCAGCGCCCTCTTCGAGGTGATCCGGCTGACGTTGTATTCCTTCGAAATCTCGGCTTCGGTTGGAAGCTGATCTCCAGCCTGGAGCTCTCCGGATTCAATCTTGGCCGTTAAAGCATTTACGATATGTTGATATAGTGGAATTTGTTCCATTGCGGATCCACTCCCTGAATTTGATATATCATTTTGTGGCGTTTATGTCAAAGTCTAATGATACATTTAATAAAAAGTTACAGTTGTTATGTTTGAATGCACAAAAGGAATACATTGCTCGGGTGCATATAGTTCAAAGATTCTATGTCCATAGTATCGTGTCCATGGATATATTTCAAGATTAGACGCTTCCAACGCCAATAAATTGGAGAGAATAAATTGGTATATATAACAAACGGATAAAGATGTTAATTGTTATATCAAATATTCATAACTGGTTATCGCCTTTCCTGCGGGCGTTGATTTGACAGCCTATCACTTGAGTGATAAATTGACTGTGATTAGGGTAGGGAGGTGAATGGAGTCAATGAAACAATTGGGATTTCATCAGGAGAACCGATTAGCTATGCTGTCCTGGATTCGGATCACCCGTTTTCAACAGATCGGCAATCACCTCTCGAATGAGTTCTTACAGCCGTTCTGCATCACGGTTGCCCAATTCGACGTTTTGATCCAGGTCTTCGCGCACCAACCTTTATCACAGCAGGAGCTGGCCGAATATCTTTCCATTAGCGGCGGCGGTGTCTCCCATATGGTAAAACGGCTGGAGAAGCTGGATCTGATTGTCCGCAAGCAGGATTGGAAGGTAAAGTATATCTCGCTAACGGATAAGGGACAGGCCCTGCTGGAAGAAATTATTCCGCTGCTGTCGGATTTCCAAACCTCTATGTTCGACGTTCTGGATGAACAGGAGTTACAGCAGCTTTACAAGACGATGAGGAAGCTTCATCAGCATAATGGAAAGAAAAAGTCGGCACACCCGAGGGTTATCGTCGAGGAGGAGTAGCTGAAGGTTGCCTTGGCTGCTAGTTATCGGCTTTACGAAGGGAGCCAAAGAAGACGCAGGGGAGTCCTAAGAGAGGGATTCCTTTTTTGTGCGAAATGAGTTCATTTTTTAATGAGAGATCTAAATTTTTATATACATCATAAGAACGTTCGTTCTATAATGAAATCGATGAGTACATGAATCGTACAGGAGGGTGTTGTAGTTGAAGAAGAGTGCGCTTTTGGTCATTGATGTACAGAATGAGATGTTTCAAGTGAATGATCCGGTGTTTGAAGGGGATCGATTGCTCCACAATCTCAAGCAGCTGATCGCAAAAGCCAGAAGCGGCGGCATTCCTATCCTCTACATACAACATAATGACGAAGGTTTGATGGCAGGGTCGGAGGCGTGGAAGATTAACCGTGAGATTGCGCCTGCGATGTCGGATACGATCATTCAGAAGACCAGACCGGATTCATTCTATAACACCTCACTTGAAGAGAAACTGAAGCAGCAAGGCATAGAACATGTGATTCTTGCAGGTATGCAGAGTGATTTATGCGTAGACACCACGTGCAGGAGAGCGTCCAGTTTGGGCTATGATGTCACGCTGGTAGCCGATGCACACAGCACCTGGAACAATTCGGTGTTAACCGCGCAGCAGATCATAGATCATGTGAACGCTACCCTGAGATGGTTTGCCGACGTGAAGACAACAGAAGAAATCCTCATTACGAAAGAAGCCGGCGTGTAATCGCCGGCTTTTATATAATGAATAGATGATCCTTTATAAGGACGGGCTTCCGCCATAACTCGATTTTCTGGTTAAAATATTCCTTCGGGCACCTTGCCTTCCCAGCAATCCGGTGTGTGCAGCCCCAGCACATGACCGATGACGGCGGCCGTGTCCATGATGCTGATCGGAGCGTCGAGAAGGCCGGGTTTTACGCCCGGACCCGTAATCCCCCAGGTGATGGTCATATCCATCGGATGGTCACTGCCATGGTCATTAGGATGAGCGCCTCCGCCGCCATGGTCCGTAACCGTGATGATCCACGTATCTTCCAGCAGTTGCTGATCATCCAGTGCCTCGATTATCATGTCTACGTACTTATCCGTAACGGCAATCTGCTCCAGCTGCTTATCAGTACCGAATCCGTACTTGTGGCCCGCGCCGTCGGGGTGATCCAACTGAATGAACATCAGTTTGAAATCGGGCTGCTGATGAATATAATCGACGATGGCTTCCGTCAGCTCGGGATCGGGTTTGGATTCCATATGAACATTGATCGTATTCTCAATGATTCCTGTGTTGATCGGTTCCCAGCAGCTGAACGCGGACAGAGGAGCATCCGGCCATTGCTGGCGGGCCAGCTTGAATAGTGACGAATAGGGGAAGTCATCCGGAATTTGCCCGTGGATCGCCCGGTCATTATCAAGACCGTGTTGGGCCGGGCTTACGCCATATAACAACGAGCCCCAACATTCAGCACTGATGCTGGGAAATACGGTCTGCGCATCGTACGAGTAGGCTCCAGCTTGCAGCAGGGCGTGAAGATGCGGTGCATCCGCTTCTTGAACGAACCTGCCTGCTCCATCAATTCCAAGAATAATGACGCGTTTAGCCATCGATAAAACCTCCTTGGTAAGAACAATTTGATCTTTATGCATAGAAGCTGAATAAAATAATATGCATCATGTGTACAGGATTGCTGCAGCAATGACTGTTGCTACCCCCATGATGCAATGGTGATGATACCCAGCGTGATGAGCACGGATGTAATGATTCGCCGCCAGCCTTGCTGCTCACGCAGAACGATGATGCCGAGCAGAGTGCCGAATACCGTGCTGATTTCACGAACCGGCGCGATGTGTGCAAGCGGAGTAAGCCGCATGGCGAACAGGAATAGCAAGTACGATCCCGGTGCCAGGATGGAGCCCAACAGAATCGTGCGCCAGTTCACCGTCCATTCCTGTTTCAGCCCTCTGGACAGTATCACGGGAACGATGAGAGCGATGAAATAACTGATATTGGATAATTGAATCAGGGCGATCGGAGAGACCCCTGCGTCCAGAACAGCCTTGTCGGTCAGGGTATATCCGGAAATGCATAGCCCAACCAGGCAAGCATAGATTAAGGCCTTGGGGTTCAGGCTGGAAGGGCCTCTGAATTTCAAACCCGATAAAGCAAACAACGAAAAGATAATGATGCTAAGGCCCATATAACCCGCTGCACTTAGATGCTCATGGAACAACACGAGGCTGCACAGCGAGGTCAGCATGGCCCCAAGCCCTCGCATAAACGGGTATACCTGGGACATATCGCCATGGGTATAGGCTTTGGAGAGCAGCGTAATATAGAAGCCCTGAATGGTCATAGACAGCAGCATAAGTCCGTAAATGTGCGGTTCCAGCTTTAGCCCTGACATCTCCATGAGAAATGAAGGCATCAGGAGGATTAAGGTGACAGAATGGATGCACCACAGAAACACCGATTTATGAATGCTTCGCTTCGTGAACAGATTCCAGAGGGCATGGGTAAGACCGGAAGACAGCACCAACAGCAGGGATAGCAGCTCCATCAGAAATGTCCGATAAGGACTTCAATGCTGCGGGCGGACAGATTATCCACCCATTCCTGCGAACAGCCCGGATCCGTGATAACCATGGAGATGTCCTCCAGTTTGGCGAGCTTCGAGAACGTGGTTACCCCGAGCTTGGTGTGATCGGCAAGAACGATGCCTTCCTCCGAACGCTCCAGCATTTTTCGCGATATGTAGGCTTCATCCAGATTGTAATCGGTAATGCCATCGGTTAAGGAGATACCGCCGACCGAGATAAATGCTTTATTGACCTTGAACTGTTCCAGCAGCATTTCAGTGAGAGGACCTGTTGCCGCCTGCTTGGTCCGGTCCATATCCCCGCCGATATAAATAATCTTTCCCTGAAAAATCTCCATAGCCAGATTCAGGACAGGCAGCGAATGGGTGATGACCGTCACATCGGACCGGTCCTTAAGATAACGGATGACTTCAATCGTGGTTGTTCCGTTATCCAGCAGAATGGTCTCCCCTTCCTTGACTAGGGAGGCGGCGAGTTTACCGATCGCGGCCTTTTCCTCTGCGCATGTCTGGGAACGGCTGGTGAAGGACGGTTCAATATGCCCGGAACGAGATTTGACGGCGCCGCCGTAAACTTTGCGCAGCTGGCCTTCTTTCTCTAACCGGTCCAAATCGCGGCGGATCGTTTCCGCGGATACCTCCAGCTGCTCCGCAAGGGCGTGGACTCTCACCTTGCCCTCCAGCTCCAATTGATTTAGGATCTTCCCCCTGCGTTCCTCATAGGTTACAGACATAAATTCATTCACCTCAATATTGTATATGACTGATGTTGACCGAAGATGTGGATTCGATTTTATACTAGGCTGGTTAAACCGTGTTGTCAACAAAAAAACATTGACTTTTCATTGTTTTCCCCACTAATATACACATAAAACCACATAAATTCATTGAAAAACCACATGTCCATGTAAAGGAGACGGTTATGTTGAAGCCAACTCTTCGATTCGGAGACGATCATACCTTCAAGATTGTGCAATTCACAGATATTCATTGGAAGAATGGGGAGCCGGAGGATCAGATGAGCCGGCGCTGCATGGAAACGGTATTGGACCTGGAGCAGCCTGATCTGGTGGTATTTACGGGCGATCTCATTTATTCGGGGGAAGCCGATCCCGGCTGGAAAAAGTGCCAGGATCCAGTGCAGGCCTTCAAGGATGTTGTCAAGACGGTGGAGTCACGCGGAATTCGCTGGGCCTTCGTATTCGGGAATCATGATACGGAGGGGGATATCACACGTGAAGAGCTTATGGATGCAGCCCTGCAGCACACCTACAACTGTGCAGAGCACGGCTCGCCGGAAATTCAAGGCGTAGGGAATTATACGCTTCCTTTATACGGCAGCAATGGGGAAGAGACAGCGGCCGTCTTGTACTTCTTCGATTCAGGGAGAGAGTCCGAACATCCTGCAGTTCCGGGGTACGATTGGATTCGGCGCGATCAGATCCGCTGGTATGAGATGGCGTCCTTGGCTTACAGCGCCAAGCATCAAGGGAATCCGCTGCCGTCATTGGCTTTTTTCCATATCCCTCTGCCGGAGTATCGTGAGGTGTGGGAGCGGAAGACGTGTTACGGCAGCAAGTTTGAAAGGGTATGCTGTCCGGAGGTGAATACCGGTCTGTTCGCGGCCATGCTGGAGCGGGGCGATGTGATGGGCACGTTCGCCGGACATGATCATATCAATGATTACTGGGGGGAGCTGCACGGCATCCGTCTTTGTTACGGCAGAGCTACCGGTTATGGTACATATGGCCGGGAAGGCATGCTCCGTGGTGCGAGGGTTATTCGCCTGCATGAAGGACAGCGGCAGTTCGACACTTGGATTACGCTGAGCGACGGCTCGCAGATTCGGGAACAGGAGAAGCATGAACCCGAGACGCCCCTCTGATATACGACAATAGTCAAAAACACACCTCTTATGAAATGTACGGAAAAGATCCGGTGGTTTCATGGGAGGTGTGTTTGGTTTGCGTTATTATCCTTATCCGTTCCTAAGCAGTCGCAGCAGCAGCTCCGCCTTAGGGGGCGTATAGCTCGGGTCCTCTTGGGACTTCAGCGTCATTAATCCCGATAGCACGGATAAATAACAGGCTACGAGCTCTCTCAGATCGCCTGCCGCAATCTCCCCGGCATCCTGCCCGGCTTCGAACAGCGGCATCAGCTGGTCAACAAAGGCATGGATGGAATAGCTCTCGATAATCCGCTTGGCCTCTTCGGGCACGCCATCCGAGGTACGTGCTTGCTGAATCAGCATAAAGTGCGTATTATCATCCTCTTGGAGAATCATGGAGGTTAGCAATGTAATTTTCTCAAGAGGGGCACCGGGCACGTTATAGATTTCGGAGAGCGCTAGCCGTGCCTCCTCCATCGACCATTGAACGAGCGTGATGAACAACTCGTCTTTGGATTTAAAATAATGATAGAGAAGACCGTGGCTGACCCCGGCTTCACTGGCGATCATGCTCATCTTGGTTCCGAAAATACCTCTTCTGGAAAATACCTTGATGGCAGCTCGCATGATTTGTTCTTTTCGTTCGTCGCGTATTTGATGCAATTGTTCTTCGTTTAACGGGGCCATTGCGTCCATCCCTCATCATGGAATTCTCTTGCTGATATCAACAATAACGCATTTGATTTATTCGGGCAATCCCATGGATAAGGGCAGAAATTCGTTATTAAAGACCGGGATGATCCGCGCGAGTAGTTCTTCCAGGGGCAAGTTTGTCTCCTGTAATACTTGATGAAGCCAAGCTTTACCTTTACCCGATGGGTCTGCATTCACGAGTGCGGTGATATATTCGGCATTAAACAAATCCTGAGGTGAGGCGAAGAGACCCGTTACCATCATATACTGTTCGAATACGGCCATATCGTTATGATCATAAGCCAGCTCCTGGCATATATCGAACAGCCTCTGGGCAAAAGAGAAGCCTTGGGCGGACAGGTGGCCCTCGTATGTCACGCCCGGCCATCTGAGATCCGCGGCTGCGCTAAGCCACCATGCAGGCTCAATGGCGGATTGAATCTTTAGGAGGGCGAAGCGTTCAAATCCCTCCTCAAGCAGAACTCCATTCTGCATCGATTGCAAGCATTGGTCCAGCGTATCTGCCTGGATGGCGGCCACCGTCATGCCCTGGCCGAATATCGGATCGAAACTGCAGAAAGCATCACCGAGCACCAGCAGACCGGAAGGCCAATCCTCCATCTGCTCGAAATGCTGTCTCAGGCATTCCTCGATCCGGTAGCCGCGCGGGTTTGAGACCGGTTCAAGCTGCTGAAACAAATCTCCGATGGCAGCGCCGAACAGATTTTGTGCCTCCTGGTCGTACAACTGATGGTTGGTTGTCGGATAAGAGTCTCCTCCCGCGCGGTACAGAACAACCTCCGCAATCTGGTTCTCGATCGGATTGAATACGGCCGTGCCGATACCACGGGAGGGATCTCCTTCGTTCACAATGGTGCTCCACGCCGCTTGGATGTCTTCTGGCACCTTATAATGCCGCGTGCTATAACCAAGGGATATGTGCAACCTCTCGGCCTCGGGTGTCGCATAACCGAGGTTCTGGAGCCAATCCGATAGCTTGGAACCGCGCCCGCTTGCATCCACGACGATATCCGCATTCATATGAAGGAGCGCCGGCTCTTCGACGCTTCTGTCCCGGAACACCACACCGGTAACGGTATTCTTGTCTGCGTCAAACAGCAATTGTTGGGCCGTCAGTTTCGGTAGGAGGGTGACGTTGGGCAGTTTGGCCACTCTGCTGCGCAGCGTCCACTCCAGCAGGGATCGGCTGCATCCCGCATTGGGCTCATCGGGCATTTCCAGCGTGCCGAAACGGTTGGTCATTTTAACGGACTTATACGCCCGGGGGTGGGCCCCGTGCTGAACCAGCTCTTCGGTTATGCCGGGGAACCATCGTTCAACAATCATCTTGCCGCGCTCAAGGAAACGGTGCGGATGATAGGCCTGCGGCGTACCCGCCCGAGTCTCCGGTCCTGCTGGAAACTCATCCCGATCCGTGATGATTACCTCTTCGTAATGCTTGGATAACACGGTTGCAGCGAATAGTCCGGCTATGCCTCCACCTAGAATGAGCGCTTTGCCTTTTGTTTTCATTCGAAGACCTCCAATATAGATTGATTTAGTCAGTCAATAATAAACGAAAAACATCCTCTGAATTTCAAATTTGGATAAAGAAGCAGGACAAATAGCGGTGAACGTCCTTAACGAATGGAGCGATGTCTCCTTTCTACTCTATATTTATGATTGATTAGGTCAGTCAATCATAAGATAAAGGTATTTATTGGAGATGTCAATCCTGATTTACGTATAAGAAGCGCGAATTGCCTATAACTCCCCTTGTGTTCGCTTCGGAATTTTGGGACAATAAGGAGTGGACTATGAATAGAAAGAGGACCAATCAATGAACAAACCATCCATTTATGGATTAACATTAGATCAGTTGACGGCTTGGCTGGGCGAGCGTGGACATAAAAAGTTTCGGGCAACACAGGTATGGGAGTGGCTGTATCGGAAGCGGGTCACCGCTTTTTCCGATATGACGGATGTGCATCCGGAATGCTTGCAGCTGCTCGCGGAGCATTATACGATACTGACCTTGGAGGAGCACACCAAGCAGGAGTCTCTGGACGGAACGGTTAAGTTCCTGTTCAAGCTGGTGGACGGCAATCTGATTGAGACCGTATTAATGCGGCATAAATTCGGTTTGTCGGTCTGTGTGACTACTCAAGTCGGCTGTAACATTGGCTGCAGCTTCTGCGCCAGCGGTTTGCTGAAGAAGAGCCGGGATTTGTCCGCAGCGGAAATTGTGGAGCAGGTCATGCAGGTTCAGCTTCACTTGGATCAACAAGGCAAAAGCGAGCGGGTCAGCCATCTCGTGGTGATGGGGATCGGGGAGCCGTTTGATAATTATGAGAACATGTCGGATTTCATTCGCGTGATCAAGGATCATAAGGGGCTTGCCATTGGTCCCCGTCATATTACGGTATCGACCAGCGGGCTGGCTAACAAAATCGTCGAGTTCGCGGACAGCGATCTGGGCGTGAATCTCGCCATCTCCCTTCATGCGCCGAATGATGAGATTCGGACCCGCATTATGAAGATTAACAAAGCGATTCCGATCGAGAAGCTGATGGCAGCGATTGATTATTATCTGGTAAAAACGAATCGCCGTATCACGCTGGAGTACATTCTGCTGAAGGATGTGAACGATCAGCGGGAGCATGCGCTTGAGCTGGCAGAGCTTGTTGGCGAGCGACGCAATCTGGCGAATGTGAATCTCATTCCGTACAACCCGGTGGATGAGCACAGCCAATATCAGCGCAGCACAAAAGAATCGATTACCTCTTTTTACGATACTTTGAAAAAACAAGGCATCAGCTGCAGCGTTCGTCTGGAGCATGGAACCGACATCGATGCAGCCTGCGGGCAGCTGCGAAGCAAGCAGATCAAGAAAGCGCAGTAACAAGAATAACGCGCAATCCCAGGGGAATTTAACCGCTATGTGGATTGACCAGCTGTAAGGGCGTACCCATTCATATGGGTATGCTCTTCTTAATGAAATCCGAAGCGTTATATAAAAATTGAATCGAGAGGAAGGATGCTTTAACATGCTGGAGACACATCCAACCGTCAAAAAGCTGCAATTCAAGGACCTCGGCCAACCGGTTCTGATGCTAAACGCACCACAGGCCTTTCAAGAGGTCATCAATTCCCTGCAAGGGGAAGTTCATACGGAGCCTAAGCAAGTGCCTTACGATTTTGTGCAAGCCTTCGGGACAAGCAATGAAGAATTGCAGCGCTTAGCCAAGATCGCAGCCAGCTCTGTGACTGACAATGGCCTGCTGTGGCTGTGTTACCCCAAGAAGTCGTCCAAAACCTACAAGAATTCCGATTGCAGCCGGGAGAGCATTACGGGCATTCTTGCTGACGAAGGCTATGAGCCCGTTCGGCAAATCGCTATCGATGAGGATTGGTCCGCCTTGCGTTACCGTAAAGTGGAGTTGATCAAGTCCATGACCAGATCGTTCGCAGCAACCGCGAAGGGGAAGGAACGGACCGGTCAAGAGGACGATAAATAATTGCAAGTTCGATAGGCATACGGGAGATCGATTTTAGTGAAATTTACAGCCTGAATCAAAGAAAAATGACCCTTCGAGGGTCATTTTGTGTTCTTAATACGTCTTCTTCTTTGTTCGGTGGTCATGTCTGGATTTCCAGTCATGGTGTTTGGACTTCCAGTCGCGGTGCTTGGATTTGCGCTTACGCTGGTTGGCGTCTTTGTTAATGGCTTTGCTGCCACTGCCGCCGCCTACGGCGTGCTGCTGTCTGGTGCCGCGGCTCTCGATCGCGGAGTTGGTGCCGCCTGTGCTGTATTTGCCGGCGCCGCTTGCGATCTGCGTTGCAGACGCGTTTTGGCCTCCCTTCGGAAGCTTTACGACCTGCTTGTTAATGACGAATACCACTTCTTTTTGATTTTTTTTATGCTTGCTATGTTTCGAGTGATGTTTCGGATGATGTTTGGAGAAATGGTCCTTGTCCGTGGGGTCTTTTAATCCGAGATTTTTAGCGATTCCCCCGGCTCCGACGCTTTGTTGTTGGTACGTGTGCGGGGATTTAATGGCCGCATTGTTGCCTGCTGCGCTGCTTTTACCTGCGCCACTGGCGATTTGAGTGGTATTGGGGGCATTGGTGAATTGATCGTTCACCACAAAGACGAATCGCCCCACCCCACCAAGAGGCGATGTTACGGAGAAACGTTGCTTGCCCTTCTCTACTGTGATGGTCAGATGTTCCTTCTGGGACACGCGCTTCATCTCCTCTTTTCAATGGAGTCTTATTTTATCGTAAGTGAATTCGATGCAGCTCGTAAGAGGTATGCGCTGATAGAATAGAAAATGGGGGAAGGACCCTGAGTGCTGATAGGCAACCATTTTGCGAATAGAAAGAGTGTAAGAAGACACTCACTGTTGTGTATAATAATCAGAGTGATAGAAAGGATGGGAATATGCTGACAATCAAAGAATATAGCGTTGAACTGGTGAAGGATCCTTTTGGAATCCTGGCAGGCAAACGCTTTGAGTTTGTATGCGATTTGGACGTGCCGGAGGACGACGAGCTCTATTCGGAGCATGGCGTCTATCTGAGAGTGATTTATCTGGATGACGAGGAGTCTTCGCGCATTGTAAAATACGACTTCTATGAGCGGACAACCGACCAGTACCTGGACTTCGATATGGAGCCCGAGGAAGAGGAAGAACTCATGACTTTTTGCAAAGAGCATTTGCAGGAAGCGTAAATAGAGCCGGAAGATGAGAACAGGCAAGTCCGGAGTGACTTGGGCATTTCTGTGCAAATCTAAACGGATGGAATCTTATTCCAAAGTAATGGGAAATATTGCCCAAATAGTCCTTGCAAACTACGAATGACTTTGGTAAAGTTATACACAACTTATAAACGAACGGAGGGTTACGTATGTTGGATTATTCCCGATTGAGATCTTTTCGCGGCTAATGATATAGCGCTAAAGAGACCTGCACAGATGCAGGGTAATCGGGATGGGTCCGTCTTTTTTACGTAACCCATTTTTATGATATGTCTATAGAAGTACACGTTTTTTCATTTGCGGGATAACGGTGTTCTCACCTTCCTGTTTTATTTGAATGTGTATTTCGAGTAGGCATTCCAGGAACGGTGGACAGCTAAGACCCGTTCCGGTTACCCAGCACAGGCAGCTCGTTGCCTGTGCTTTTTTGTTGTAATGACGGCCTTGATGCAATGAAAAATGGAAGGGGATTGATTCCTTATGACAATAGCAAAACCAAATGATGATTATACACAAGTGATCCAAGAGATGCTGGAGATTGCCGGAAAACACGGGGTGAATTTGATTCCGGAGGGAATAGAGATGAATGAATCCGGCATGGATTTCCTTGTTGGATTCGCAGAGGAAGCAGGGACTGGAGCACGGTGGATTCTGCGTAAACCGAGACGATCGGATGTGCTGGATAGAGCAGATAACGAAGCTCGAGTCCTGAAGCTGATTCAATCCCATCTTCCGGTTGATGTACCGGATTGGCGGATTTACACGCCGGAACTCATTGCCTACCCGCTGCTAAGCGGGGAGCCTGCCGCTTCCGTCAGCATGGAAGGATATGCATGGAATATGGATCATGAGAATCCGGGCGAGGGGTTTATCCGCTCACTGGCTGAGGCGCTGGTTGCCTTGCATGGCGTCGATCACGATGCAGCCCGAGCAGCAGGTCTGCAGGTAAAGAGTCCCCAAGAGGTTCGTGATGAGACGGCGCGAAATATGGAAGACATCAAGAGCCGTCTGGGTGTTTCCGATGCGCTGTGGGAGAGGTGGCAAAAATGGCTGGAGGAGGATTCCTACTGGCCAACGCATTCTGCCCTCATCCATGGCGATCTTCACCCCCCGCATATCCTGATTGATGAGCGCGTGCAGGTGACCGGACTTTTGGATTGGACGGAGTCCGAGGTAGCAAGTCCCGCCAAAGACTTCGTGTTATACTACGCTATTTATGGCGAGCATAATCTCCGTGTCCTGTTGGATCGGTATGAACAAGCCGGAGGGAAGGTATGGCCGCGCATGTTCGATCATATTGTCGAACAGCATGCCGCGTATCCCGTGCTGATCGCCCAGTTCGCTCTCCTGACAGGTCAGGAAGAGTATATGACGATGGCGCGGAATGCCTTGGGTTTGACGGAGTAAGCCTCGCAGGAGGATGCAGCAAGGGGGGTATTCCCGTTTGATAAGACTGCAAAGGCACAGAATACAGCGCTGAGAAAACAAAGAGCCAACCGATGCATACATTCGGTTGGCTCTTTGCATGATATAAATTAACAGAATTCAACATTATTTTGGATGAGCTGTAGGACATATAATAAAATCATGGTGAAATAAGGAGTAGGGTTAACGGATTTTTATTACATTCGTAACGCAATTTACATACCTGTAAACCTCTTGGTAGTGTAAATATGTTATCCTAGACATACTAAACTTACATACATCATTCATTAGGGAGGGGATTGACCGTGAATATTGAGGTACGTTTATGCCCGAAGGAACAGTCATTTATTCTGCATAACATATATCCGCTGTACTTGCATGACATTGCTGAGATATGGGGGGTCCGTCCTAACCGGTTCGGTGTATTTGAAAAAGAGGATGTGCCGACTTTAAGCGAGCAGAGCAAGCAGCTCGATGTGTGGTGGGAGCAGCCATCGGTTCTTTTTCCTTATCTGATCTCCGTAGATGGTATTGCGGCAGGGCTGGCTCTGGTGGCGACCACGCCATACATCCCATCGCCGAATATCCAGTACTACTTGAATGATTTTTTTGTGCTTCGGACTTTTCGAAGACAAGGTGTAGCCCAACGAGCGGCTGAGCTTGTGTTCGATCATTTCCAAGGTGCATGGGAGCTGCAAACGAATCCGACCGAGCGCAATATGAGTACCCAGATTTTTTGGCGAAAAACGTTGAACACGTACACGGGCGGACGATATACGGAGCATGATGGCGTCCATCCGGAGAAGGGGGATATGCTGGTCTTCCGTTTTAATAACAAATGAGATGGAGTCTCCAGCCTTTCTTTATAGGTGAAATCGGGCTTGACAGCTGGATGCCGCCGGGAGTAAACTGAGTTAAATTTTCAAACATGCTAGGATGAGGACGCCAGGATCGCAAGTGGAAGCTGAGCCAGAGAACTGCTGGGTGGTGCGAAGCAGTCAGCGGCGATGCATGGCCATCACCTCGGAGCAGATCCGTCGATCGTTTATAACTTGAGGCGTATCCGGGTATTCCCTGCCGTTATCATGGGGCATCATTGATGGATGATGACGAGAGTGCGTATCGGCTTGTCCGGTGCGAATCAGGGTGGTAACGCGGAGACAAGGCTCCGTCCCTACAGGGGACGGAGCTTTTTTGTGTTTCTTTGGGCTGACGGAGACGCTGAAAGGCGGCGGGTCCGTGCGATCGGTCCACCACTTGTTAGAGAGAGGGAGGCTGAATCATGTTAATGAAGTTGATGCCTCAGGACGAGGTGCTGTGCCAGGAAGATTTTATTCAGGATGAGGTGTCATACAATCTGATTCATCTCCTTGCCGGGTCACCGCAGAACTTGGGGCTGAAATCGCCGGATGGACGCATGATCTTTGCGCAGTCTCCTCGCGGGAACGCATGGTTATGGATTTCCCGGAAGGTTTCCGGAGATAGGCGGCAGCACCTGCTCCAAGCGCTGGTTGGCGAGCTTAAGGAGGTGACCCTGCCTGGGGTGACCGGGGAGCCGGATGTGGCAGAGCGGTTTGCAAGCTGTTACGCTAAGGAACGTCGTGAGACCTACCGACATCATATGACGATGGAGTCTTATCATGCCCCCGCCGTGAAGCCCCCTCACTTCGTCGAGGGCGACATCAGGCAGGCCGCTGTTGAAGATACGCAGCAGGTGGCCCAGTTTCTGGTCGGATTCTCGGAGGATGCTTATGGGGTCCGCGCGAATGCGGCAAGCCAGATCGAGACAGCGCAGCGACTCATTCAGCAGGGGGGGTTAAATTTATGGATAGCCGGCGGCAAAGCGGTCTCGATGGCCAATGTTGCACACCGGTCACCACGGCACGGTCGAATCAACGCTGTATACACGCCGAGGGCTGAACGGAAAAAAGGCTATGCCGGCGCCCTGGTTGCAGAACTCGGACTTCGCTTGCTGCAGGACGGTTTGGTGCCCATGCTGTATGCCGATCAAGCCAACCCGGTCTCCAATCGATTGTATCAACATATCGGGTTTAGCCGGTGCGGGACGATTAGCGACTTCAAGTTTGTTAACAATGAATAACGAATAATGAATCTGCTAAAGCGGCACGGCTTGGACAAAGCCGGGGAAGACGAAGGGCATCAATAAATGTTATTCTATAAAGGTAGCTAAAAAATGCATAGCCCGATTGGATAGTACATGATCCCGGAGCCAGACAATACCCACATCCGACTGGAAATCAGCGCTCGTAATGGACAGTGTCCGAATGTTGGGAATCGTAAATGAGGACATCACCGACTCGGGTAAAATGGTGGCGCCGATGCCTTCCGCTACCAATGCAACGATAATGGCAACGCTGGAGCATTCGCATATGACACGCGGTTCAAGTTCGCCGCGCTTAAATTCTTGTATTACCCGCTCATGCATCCCGATCGTCTGATCGGTTTTTAAGGACAAGAACGGATATTCCGCGAGCTCGCGCATCGAGATTTCCGAATGGGAGGATACACTTTCCCAGCTGCTTGGAAGGACCGCGACGAACGGGTCGGAGGGCAAAGGCTGAACGGCATAACGCTCAGGCCCGAAGCTGGATTCGAAAGGGAGCCGGGTCACCGCGAGCTCGATATTGCGCTTGTCGAGCTGATCCGCCAGCAGGGAGTGATCGCCTTCCCGGATCTTGAAGGTGACCTCGGGATATTGCTGCCGAAAGATATGGATGCGCTGCGGCAGGAGCGAGATACAGGAGACGACGGCACCGATGGAGAGCATGCCGCGGATTCCCGCATGGATCTCCTTTACCTCGGTTAGCGTTTCATTGAACTGGTTCAGCAGGGACGCCGCTCTGTTCTGAAGCAGCTCGCCTGCGTGGGTGAGCTGAAGCTGCTTGCCGCTGCGTTCAAACAGCAGAACCCCGAGCTCTTCCTCCATTAGTTTCAGCTGACGGCTTAATGGAGGCTGCTCCATATTGAGCTGTTTTGCTGCACGCGTGATCTGCCCTTCCTGTGCAATCGTCAGGAAATATCGCAGCTGTCGAATATCCATGTTCATACCCCCTATCCATACCTTTAAGGTATGATATCCCTATAAATCAGATATTTTTAATATAGGGTATCCATTGATATGATTCAACTAATAACGTTTGCAGAATAAGGAGATGTGTGCACATGACTTACACGATACCCGTGGAATTAACGAAGACCCCGAAGACAAAGCCGAGCCACCATAAACAGGCTTTCGGCACGGTATTTACGGACCACATGTTTATTCTCGATTATGACGCAAGTCAAGGCTGGCACGATCCGCGCGTCGTTCCGTATCAGCCGATCGAACTGGACCCTGCCGCCAAGGTATTTCACTACGGACAGACCGTATTTGAAGGCTTGAAGGCTTACTTGACGGAAGATGAGCGGATTCTCATGTTCCGCCCGAACAAAAATATTCAGCGGCTGAACCTGTCCAACCAACGATTGAGCATTCCGGCATTGGACGAGGAGCTCGTTATGGAAGCGCTCAAGCAGCTCGTGCTCGTGGATCGCGACTGGATTCCTTCCGAGCCTGGCACATCGCTCTATATCCGTCCATTTGTGATCGCCACCGAGCCTGTGCTTGGCGTAGCGCCATCGCTGCAATACAAGTTCATGATTATCCTATCGGTAGTCGGTTCGTATTACGCGGAAGGCATCAATCCGGTCAGCATTTACGTGGAACCTAAATACGTGCGTGCTGTAGCCGGCGGCGTAGGCAATGCCAAGACAGCTGGCAACTATGCGGCAGGTTTGAAGGCACAGGATGAAGCAACGCTGAAGGGATACTCGCAGGTGCTGTGGCTCGATGGCGTACATCGCAAATATATCGAGGAAGTCGGCAGCATGAACGTGTTCTTCAAGCTGGGTGATACGGTCGTAACCCCGGCACTGAATGGCAGCATCCTGGATGGAGTTACCCGGAACTCCGTCATCCAGCTGCTTCAGCATTGGAACATCCCGGTAGAAGAACGGGCCATCTCCATTGATGAAATCGTGGAGGCCCATCGCAGCGGATTGTTGACCGAAGCTTTTGGCACCGGCACGGCAGCGGTCATTTCACCGATTGGCTCCCTGGAATGGCAGGATGAGCAATTGAAGATTGGTGAGGGAGCAACGGGCGAACTCTCCAAACGCGTATATGACGCCATCACGGGCATCCAGCTCGGAACGGTTGAGGATCCGTTCGGCTGGACGGTGGAGCTTGCATTATCTTAATGATCCTTTCTTTAAAGACCCTGTCTCAGGCATACTGAGGCAGGTCTTTTTTTAGTAATAGGAAGTATACCCTTCAAGTGACTTACCCTGCCTATTTTCGCAAGAGAACATCCGGGTGAGTGCGGCTTGTGTTCTGAGGAAATACGTCCATAAACGTTTTAAGTATAATAAGCGCTCATGTTACGATAAGGGTAAATTGTTGATACGTTGATGTCCGAAGGCATGGAGGTGCTTTTTTAGTGAATCGTCCGCAGAGTGTCGTTCCTGATGCTATAGATTTTACGAACGCTGCCTTTCCTTTTACAGCGTCGACCACGCACGGCATATTTGCCGGAGCCCAGCGCCTGCATTGGCATCATGCTTTGGAGCTCAATTATATTCAGAGCGGGACCGGATTTATTCTGATCAACGGGATGAAGCTCCAGTTTCAGCAGGGGGATATTATTTTCATCAACAGCAATGATCTTCACCGGGCGTATGAGACTGAGAACCTGGTGATGGATGTCATTATGTTCGAGCCCTCATTATTATCCATCGACCTCAAGTTCGATCCGGATCTGATGGCTCCCTTCCGTTCGCTCGGAAACATGGAGAGGCAGTCCCCCGTGCACGATGAATTGGCTCACCTGCTGGGGCGCATGATGGAGGAGTATCAAGCCCGAGGTACCGCATATATGAGCCTGATCCGCTCGGATCTTATTCGTTTCCTGAGTTTGGCGAACCGCCATCTCTCGATTCCGGCTCAAGCGAACAGGCCGATCAAGGGCAGGGGAATGCATGCGTTAAAAGAAGTCCTGCGCACGATGGAGCTTCAGCTGGACTACAGCTGGACGCTGCAGGAGCTGTCGGACTTAACGCATCTGAGCCCTTCCCGGTTCAGCGCTCTGTTCCAGCAGGCGGTCGGCACTTCACCGCACCATTATCTGATTCAGCTGCGTTTGACGCATGCCGTGCACTTGCTAGAGACGACGGACCAGAAAATTATCGAGATTGCGGAATCCTGCGGGTTTCGGAATCTGTCTAATTTCAATCGTCTGTTCAAGCAGCATGTCGGCGCATCGCCAAGCGAAACTCGGGAGCGTGCTTATGCCGGCACTCCTATAATCCCCTCCACTTCAAAAACCAAGAAACAGTAAGATAGTATCACTCCTTGATCGTATAACAGTAGATGGATGCCAGTGGAAGCGGTATCTTAAATATATACCACCACATGACGCCGCTGTATGGCGGGTAGGAGTGAAATGCATGAGTTTGTATCTGGGTGTAGATGCCGGCGGTAGTAAGACACACGCCGTGATCTGCGATGAACAAGGGAACATTCTTGGCAAGGGAGCGTCTGGGAACGGCAATCACCAGATTCACCGTGAACATGCGGCCCGTAATATTGAGGAAGCCTGCAATGCGGCTCTTCAAGAGGCTGGAGCTGCCAAAGAAGATATCAGTTATGCTTATTTCGGCTTGGCCGGAGCAGATCGGGAAGCCGATTATGAGATCCTGCGTCCGATGATCGGGGCTCTCGGTTATCCTAAGCATGATATCGCATGCGATACCATGATCGGGATGAGGGCTGGAACGAGCCGTCCGTATGGCGCTGCATTGATCTGCGGTACGGGCTTCAACAGCGCGGCCCGAAATCGTGCGGGAGAAGAGCTGCAGTATGGAGGCTTTGGCTTCTTGTATGGAGACGGCTACGCGGGCGGTTCCGGATTTGCCACGCTGGCTTTCCGGGCAGTCATTCGGGCCTGGGATGAGCGGGGACCGGCAACCTTATTGACATCGCTCGTACTGGAGCAAATGGGATACACGTCTGTAGAACCGATGTATGAGGATGTCCTCTACGGCAAGACGAAGGTTCCGCCAAGCCTCGTGAAGACCCTGTTCCAGGCGGCTGAAGCAGGTGACGAGGTAGCCACCCGAATTCTTGAGAATGAAGGCGAAGAGCTGGCCAATGCGGTATGTACGCTGATCCGGCGGCTGGACATGACGGATGAAGCCTTTGACATTGTCTATATCGGCAGTGTGCTGAACAGGCCGAACAGCTCGATCCTGACGGATGCGATCGAGCGGATCGTTGCGGTCCGGGCACCGCATGCAACCTGTGTAAGACTGACATCCGATCCGGTTTCCGGCGCGCTTCTTTGCGCGATGGACGTTGACGGTCATGCCATTGATGCACAGACGGAGGCCAAACTGAAAGCATTTACGTTTGAGCAGGCAACCACAGCCTGATCAATTTATCATTGGATAAGAACCTGATAAATACGGATTGATATCATACCTTGGAGGCGATTAACGTGGCAGCAGGATTAAAGATAGCGGTCATCGGGGGAGGTTCCTCCTATACCCCGGAAATTGTTGAAGGTTTCATTCGCAATTATGAGCAAATGCCGATTCGCGAACTGTGGTTTGTTGACATTGAAGAAGGCAAGCATAAGCTGGAGATTGTAGGCAATCTGGCTAAACGCATGGTGAAAGAGTCGGGTCTGCCGATCGAGGTTCATCTGACGCTGGATCGCAGACAAGCGATTGCGGGTGCCGATTTTGTGACGACCCAGATGCGTGTCGGTCTGCTCGCGGCACGTAAACAGGATGAGCATATTCCGATTAAACACGGCGTCATCGGGCAGGAGACGACGGGCCCGGGCGGCATGCTGAAGGCGCTGCGCACGGTTCCGGTGATTCTGGACATTTGCCGCGATATCGAGGAGCTGGCACCGAATGCGTGGATGCTGAATTTCACGAATCCGGCGGGTATCGTCACGGAGGCGGTTGCTAAGCACAGTAAGGTGAAATCTGTCGGTCTGTGCAACTCGCCGATTAACTTTCAGAAGTTCCTGGCGGCGGAGTATGGCGTGTCGGAGAAGGACGTTCTGGCCGAGTTTGTCGGGATCAACCATCTGCATTGGGTGACGTCCGCTATCGTTAACGGGGAAGAGAAGATGCCGGAGCTGCTGGACGGCGGCAAATCGTATACGGCGAAGAACGTGCCGACCTTCGGCTGGGATGTGGACTTTATCCGCTCGCTTGGGGCGATCCCAACGTATTATCTTAAATATTTCTACATGACCGATACGATGTTTGCGGATATGAAGGCATCGCTGGAGAAGGACGGAACCCGAGCGGACGTGGTCAGCCGCGTTGAACAGGAGCTGTTTGAGCTTTACAAGGATGAGAATTTGGCCGTGAAACCGAAGCAGCTTGAGCAGCGGGGCGGTGCTTATTACTCTGAAGCGGCAGTCAATCTGATGACCTCCATCTACAATGACCGCCATGATATCCAGACATTGAATGTCGCAAACGGCAATATCTACGACTTCCTGCCTGCGGACGCCAGCATCGAGATCAATTGCGTAGTAACAGGCCAGGGTCCCATCCCGCTTGCACCGCAGAACGTGCCTTCCCATGTAAAAGGGCTAATGCATGCGGTTAAGGTATACGAACAATTGACGATCGAAGCCGCCATTACCGGTGATCACGGCATTGCGCTGCAAGCGCTGGTTCACCATCCGCTGGTGCCTTCCGTAAGTGTAGCGAAGCAGCTGCTGGGTGAAATGCTGGAGGCGAACAAAAAGTACTTGCCGGCTTTTTTTAAGCCGGAGGCTGTGCTGTAAGGCGGAATGAAACCCAAACGGTGCGATTTTGATATAGAGCCATGCAAAACCCCTCTTCGAAATTGAAGAGGGTTTTATTGAAGTTATCAGAAAGTATAACTTCGAAGCTTGTGACTTCCTGATATCGCATGGAAAACTTCCTCTAACTGCGTAAATCTGTCATCTGTGAAAGGGCGTCAATAGAGGTTTTTTACAGGAGTCTTGAAATCATGAATAACATGAATTTTCGGTTTGGATCTTCATTCCTGTCACATCTCGATGCCCTCGCCCGTCATACCCGTATAAAACCGAAAGGGATGATGACGGATGCTAAAATATGACGTAGCCGTTGTAGGTGGAGGCGTAGCCGGTTTAACAGCTGCAATCTATGCGGCAAGAGCCGGAAAGCAAACGATACTCGTTGAAAAGCAGGAGCGTTTAGGTGGTCGGGCCATGACCCATAAGAAGAAGGGAGCCTATTTCAATCTGGGCGGGCATGCCTTATATCATGGAGATGCCCTTTCAACCTTTCGCGAATTAGGGCTCCAATTGCCGGGTGGCCAACCTTCGATTGACGGGTACGGGATTTGGAAAGGGAAACTAAGTCCGTTACCCATGGGCGTGAAATCCCTATTCACCACCCCTCTATTATCCTGGAAGGGCAAGATGGAGCTCGGCGCCTGGCTTGCGAAATTAGGTAAACTGGATACGCAGCTGTACGACAACATGAGTCTGCGCGAATGGATTGAAGATAACGTGCAGGATCCGATGGTACGAAATTTATTCTATTCGCTATTGCGTACAGCGAGTTATGTGGTAGCCCCTGACCTGCAGGCTGCCGGTCCTGTACTGCAGCAGCTTAAGCATGCGCTTAAGGGAGTGTTGTATCTGGATCGGGGCTGGGGGGCCATGGTCGATGAATTAAAACAAAAGGCTCTGGAGCAGGGAGTTCAAATCGTGACGAAGAATAAAGTCATTTCGGTTGAGCATCACGAGGGAAAGGTACGGCACGTCCTTTGCGGCGATGGCATGAAAATAGAAGCAAACCATATTATTCTTACCACACCGCCAGCTGTCGCTCACGAACTGGTGCCCTATGCAGAAGAAACCGCCCTTCATACTTGGAAGGAGCAGGCGGTCGAAGTGACAGCGGCTTGCTTGGATGTAGCCCTGCGTCGTCTTCCGGAACCGAAGCAGCAGTTTGTGTACGGCCTCGATCAAACCGTCTTTCTCTCGAATCAATCCCGAGCGGCTTACCTGAGTGATGATGGCGCACAAGTCATAACCTTGCTTAAGTATCAGGGCAAGGAGAAGGATGCAAGAAGGGATCTGCAGGAATTAGAAGAAACCTTAGACTTGGTGCAGCCCGGTTGGCGCAACGAGCTCGTGGAGAAACAATACCTTCCTAACATCACGGTCTGCCACGATTTTATGCATGTGAAACGCCAGGAGAACCCGGGTCCAGCCGTCCCTGAAATCGGCGGGTTGTATGTAGCGGGAGAATGGGCAGCGCATGGCGAACTCTTGGTTGATGCTGCAACTGCAAGCGCCAAGCGGGCTGTACAGCATATACTCTCGCTTGAAAGTGAGGAAAGGACCCCGAATGAGCACAGAGTTATTGTATAAAAGCTATCGATCCGCTCTTTTCTCGCTAGCTTACCGGATGCTGGGAAGTGTAATGGATGCGGAAGATATCGTACAGGAGGCCTTCATCAGCTATAACCAATTGCCCCATCCGCAGGACATTCGCAATGAGAGAGCGTTTCTGTACAAAATCGTAACGAATCGCTGCTTGGATTTGCTGCGCTCTTCTGCCAAAAAGCGCGAGCTGTACGTCGGTCCCTGGCTGCCGGAACCCTTGATCGAGAATATGGCGTCAGAGACGGACCCTTCGCTTATCGTAGAGCAGCAAGAGTCCATCTCTACAGCATACCTGCTGCTCCTTCAGCAGCTGAACGCGGTGGAAAGAGCTGTTTTTCTTCTCCGCGAGATTTTTCATTATTCCTATGACGAAATTGCTGAAATTCTGGGAAAAAGCAGTGCCAATTGCCGTCAAATCTTCCGCCGCGCTAAGAGCAGCATTCATTTTGATCCTGATCAGAGACCTTCGATCTTGGTGGCGGAGGCGCAGATCAAGGATTTTGTGGATTCCCTCTTGCAGGGGAACACGAATAAGCTGCTGGAGCTGTTAAGCGAAAATGTCGTTCTCTACTCGGACGGTGGCGGTAAAGTTAGAGCGGCGCAAATTCCTGTGGTTGGAGTTCATAAAGTGATCCAATTGCATCTGAACCTGCTTAAAATGTATGAAGGACAATATGCGTACTCTTATCTTACCGTCAATGGTCTGCCGGGAATGCGGATCCGGTTGGATAACGGTGTCCAATTCATTTATTCTTTTGCTTTTAAGAACCATCGGATCGAAACGATTTATACCGTGGCAAATCCGGATAAACTCAGGCATATACAGTTGCCGTGATGCAAAAAAACAGGGCCGATTTAAGATCATAGGATCTTAAACCGGCCCTGCTGCATAGTAATCCGTTATACGCCGGAATAAGCCATGAAGCCGCCGTCTACGGGAATCACCGTTCCGGTGACGAACCCGGAGGTCTGATCATCCACAAGCCAGAGCAGGGTGCCGAGCAGATCCTCCGGCACGCCGAACCGTCTCATGGGGGTATGGGAGATGATTTTATGAGAGCGCTCGGTTAATGAACCGTCGCTATGGGTCAGCAGATTGCGGTTCTGCTCGGTCAGGAAAAAGCCTGGCGCGATCGCGTTCACGCGAATGCCGGATTCCGCGAGATGTACGGACAGCCACTGCGTGAAGTTGTTGATGGCCGCTTTGGCTGCACTGTAAGCCGGGACCTTGGTCATCGGGCTGGGTGCGCTCATGGACGAGATATTCAGCACGACGGCCCCGGGACGTCCCAGCATCCCTTCCGCAAAGACTTGCGTCGGTATCAGCGTGCCGATGAAGTTCAAATCGAATACGCTGCGGAAGCCAGGTACGCTTAACCCGAAAAAGGTTGTCAGATCCGGCTGCCCCACATCCTCCGGACGGAAAATTTCGTTGGTTGTATTCGCGTCTTTCCGGTTACCGCCGGCTCCGTTAATGAGGATATCGCAAGGTCCGAAAGACTCGCGCACAGCCTTTTCCGCTTGCCGGACGCTTTCCATATCCGTTACATCGCAGGAAACGGCAATGGCTGTACCGCCGGCTGCCGTAATTTCATCCGCCACCTGCTGCCCTTTCTCGGCCGTACGATTCAAGACGGCGACCTTGGCACCTTGCCGGCCCAGCTCCAAAGCCATTGCCCGGCACAGCACCCCGGAGCCGCCCGTAATAACAACCGTCTTCCCGTTTAATGACGGATGAATGGGAAGGGATGGCGTCACTTGCGGCGTGGATTCATGAGAAACTCCGCTTGGTCCGGGTTCAGAAGTACCCGTTGCATGGATATTTACCTCACTCATTGAACAGCCTCCTTCAGCTGAGCTGCGCGTCCCGCACGCTCCCGGCTGTAAGCGTCCCACAGCCCCCAGAGATACATAATGCCGAGGGCGCGGTCATACAGACCGTAACCCGGACGGCACTGCTCACCCCATATATGCCGCCCGTGATCGGGTCTTACATATCCGGTGAAACCGTTGTCATGATAGGCTTGCACAATGCCGGAAATATCAACGGTACCGTCCTCGGTACGGTGGGACGTTTCAATGAAGTCGCCGTTATCAAAGACGCGTACATTCCGGATGTGCGCAAATGGAATCCGGTCATGGAACTCATGGATCATGGAGACGATGTCATTATCCGGATTGGCGCCAAGCGAACCGCTGCACAGGGTCAAGCTGTTCGCCGGACTATCGTATAGCTTGAGGAATCTCCGCAGATTCTCCTGGCTGGTAATGACCCGTGGCAGACCGAAGATCGGCCAAGGCGGATCATCCGGGTGAATAGCCATTCGGATGCCGTTCTTCTCGGCAGCCGGGATGACGGCGCTTAAGAAATATTCGAGGTTGCGCCACAGATCGTCCTCGGTAACGCCGCGGTATGCTTCGAACAGGGAGGTCAGATGCGCCAAGCGCTCCGGTTCCCAGCCTGGCATCGTAAGCGTGCTGTTTCGGTTGATCGTCTGTACCAGCTCCATCGGATCAATGCCGTGGATCTTGGCCTTCTCAAAGAAGAGAGCCGTCGATCCATCGGCAGTCTGCTTATGGAGATCGGTTCTAGCCCAGTCAAACACCGGCATGAAATTGTAGCAGATGACCTTGACGCCGACCTGGCCCAATTTCTCAATCGTCCGGATGTAGTTGGCTATGTACTGATCCCGCGAGGGCAGCCCAAGCTTGATATCCTCATGCACATTGACGCTTTCGACGACGTCAATATGAAGGCCGTACGCTTTTGCCTGGTCCGCGATTTCTTCAATTCGCTCCATCGGCCATTCCTCGCCGACAGGAATATCGTGAAGTGCCCATACGATGCCCTCCACGCCGGGGATTTGTCTAATCTGATCCAGCGAGACCGTATCGTTGCCCTCGCCAAACCACCTGAATACCATGCGCATTTCTTCACCGCCTTTACAAGTTTAAGGAGTTAACGCAAAGCTGCTGGGAATTTTGCAAGTTACGAGTGCACCGCCAAGATGGAAGCCTGCGAACGGCTAAGTCTATCCGCCTGGATTGCTTTATTTAAAATAATCGGGATGCTTCTCTTTCAGCACGGCCAGATTGGAGATGATCAGGCTGAGATGCGCCTGCATTTCCCGTTCGGCATGATCGGCGTCATGACGTGAAATCGCGTCCGCGATCTCCCGATGCTGCTCGTACAGGTTGGTCCAATTCGGATCGGCGGACAACCATAACATCCGGCTCCGGTTCAGATGAGCGTTCATCTGCTGCAGCACGTTCCATGTGCCGACCTTACGGCAGCCTTCGAACAAAATACGATGAAAGGCCTCATCCAGATCAAACATATGCTTGCCGTCATGCTTCTCGATGCTCTCGCGCTGCTCGGACAGATTGTGCTCCAGCTCGGCGAATTTATCCTCGGGAAAGCTTTCGCAGGCAAGCCGGACCACGGCTTTCTCCAGCTGCTCGCGCATGAAGCGCGCTTCCTCGACCAACTCCGAATCGATGAGCGAGACGCGCGTGCCGCGCTGGGGAAGCACCACAACCAGGTCCTCCTGGGCCAAACGGACAAAGCTTTCCCGTACCGGGGTCCGGCTGACCTCGAAGGATAGGGAAACCTCCTTCTCGGATAAAGCTGTTCCCGGCGGCAGCTCTAGACTGACAATTTGCTGCTTAAGCTTGGAGTACACGATATTTCCGGCCGATCCTGGCTGTAATCGCAAAGATTCTACCACTGCATCACCTCCTAATGTATTCCATACTACCATACTTGTATGGTAGTATGGAACTGAAAATCAAAATAAGAATCGGAGGGCGATCACATGAGCCGTTTGGACACGGAAAACCTGCTCCTAAACAGCAACAGCGCAAAGAAACTCTTTTATGATTATGCGGAAGGGATGCCGATATTCGATTACCACAATCATTTAAACCCGAAGGATATCGCCACCAACCGGCAGTTCGATAACCTGACGGAGCTATGGCTGGAGGGTGACCATTATAAATGGAGGGCGATGCGCTGGCTTGGCGTCGACGAAGAACTGATTACAGGCGGTGCAAGTGCCGAAGCCAAGTTCATGGCCTGGGCGGAATGCGTTCCGCGCTTGGTGGGCAATCCGCTCTATCACTGGACCCATCTGGAGTTGACCCGTTATTTCGGGATTCAAGAGCGGTTGACCGCTGATAATGCTAAGGAGATCTGGGAAGCTTGCAATGAGCAGCTAAAGGCCCCTGCCTTGCGGACTGGCGAAATTCTGGAGAAATTCAAGGTCAAAGTGGCCTGCACGACAGATGATCCCGTTGATTCGCTGGAGTATCATCGGGCCATTCGGGATCATGGGGAATTATCGACCATCGTTGCCCCTGCATTCCGGCCGGATCGGGTGCTGGATGTCACGAACCCGGATTTCACCACCTATGCACAGAACCTGGGAACAACGGCCGGTATAGCCGTGGATACCTATCAGGGATTGCTGGATGCCCTGCAGGAGCGGATTCAATATTTCCATGATCATGGCTGTCGCCTGTCGGATCACGGCTTTGGCGCGTTTCCTTTCGAACAAGCCGATGAACAAGAGGTTGCGGACATTTACGGCAAAGCGATCAGCGGGGGCAGCCTCACACCGCTTGAGGATCGGAAATATCGCACCTATACCCTGCTCAAGCTCGGAGAAATGTATCACGCCAAGGGCTGGACCATGCAACTGCACATTGGGGCGATCCGGAACAATAATGCGCGCATGTTCTCGAAGATCGGCAAGGACAGCGGGTATGACTCGATTCTCGATTTCCATCTGGCGGAAAGCCTGAACGGTTTTCTAAGCAGGCTCGACAGGAACGATCAGCTGCCGAAAACCATTGTGTACAGCCTGTATTCCTCGCATTACGAAATGATCGCTACTACGATCGGGAATTTCCAGTCGGCTGGCGTCGAGGGCAAGCTTCAGCTCGGTTCCGCTTGGTGGTTCCACGATCAAAAGGAAGGGATGCTGAAGCAGCTCACCGCGTTGTCTTCCATGGGGCTGATCAGCACCTTTGTCGGCATGCTGACCGATTCCAGGAGTTTTATGTCGTTCCCGAGGCATGAATATTTCCGCAGAGTGCTGTGCCGCCTGTTCGGGGACTGGATCAAGGAAGGGGAATTGCCCGCCGATTATGAATATATCGGTGCCATTATCCAGGACATTTGCTACCACAATGCCGAGCGCTATTTTCAAATCCATTGACAATTGCATGCGGAGCATGAACAATAGACTTACTATATGAAAGCGTTTGCTGATGGTCAGATAGAAGATATGTGACAGCAGATGTGTTTGAACAGGCGAGGGGGACATACCGTGCAAAGGAACCGGGCGATATTGGTGGATGACGAGGTGTTTACGCGCAAAGGGCTCCTGAAGCTGATTGATTGGGAAGCCTGCGGCTTTCAAATTGTAGATGAGGCGGATAACGGGGAAGATGCGCTGGAACTGATTGAACGGCTTCAACCGGATGTGGTCATCACCGATATCCGCATGCCGGTGCTGGATGGACTCGAGCTGATCAGGCATGTCGTCACGAAGGACATCGTCAAGCCGTATTTCATTATTGTAAGCGGATACGATGATTTCAATTATGCCCAGCAGGCCGTCCGCTATGGCGTGCATGATTTCATTCTGAAACCGATTGATGAGACGGAATTCAGCCATGCGCTGGTTCGGCTCAGCGAGCGGCTAAAATCAGACCGCGAGGCTCGCTTGAGAGAAGAGAGGCTGTTGTCCGGGGCCCTGATGGAATCACTCATTATAGGAGAAGCCGATGAGTCGCTGCTGCAGGAATGGGAGCAACGCCTCGAGCTTCAGCCGGAGAGTCGCCTGTTCTACGTCTTTGTCGAACGGAATGACTACCAGCAGGCTTCGGCGGCGAACGGCAATGACGATGGCAGAGCAGAATTCAAGGACAGGGTGGAGGCGGCTCTCCTTGCGATCTCGAATGGAGAACAGCCCTTCTATCTGCATGAGCATCGCAATCGAATCGGCATTATCGTTCCGGGCAGCATCCTGCACTGTTTCCAGGGGTGTCAACGGGGATTTGCCAGACGCCTTCAGCAATCGCTTGCCGATTCGGGCCACGAACGAATCTTTGTTTATTTTGGTCAACCGGTGTTGCAGCTGTCCCGCATTCAGGAGGCATACGAAACGGCCAAAGAATCACTCCTGTACAAATATATCTATGATGAGAGCGGCATTGTGATCCATGAGGAGGCCTCCCAGCACGGCCTTAACTACATCGGGCTGGAAGAGGGGCTTTACGAGCAGTTTCTGGAGCAGATCGAGGAGCTGCATTTCGAGAAGTTGGAAGTGACGATTCGCCTTCTGTTCGAATCCTTCCGGGAGAAGTTGTATGCTCCCGAAGCGGTGAAGACGGCAATCAACCAATGCGTGCTGGGCGTGGTCCGGGTGCTCGGCAGCATGGACGGGGATCAGAGCCGGCTATCCAGTTTGGAGCCGATGACCGAATGGCATGACCGCAACTTGTCGCTTCAGGGGCTGAAGCGGTTGTTCACGGAATTCGCCATTGAGAGCGCGAACTATATCGCGCACCTTCGCAAGGAGCAGCACAAGGGCGGAATCCAGAAGATCCGGGCTTATATCGAGGCCCATTATCATGAGAATATCAGCCTGAAGGGCATCGCAGGGAAGTTCTATATGAACCCGGTGTATTTGGGACAGCTTTTCAAAAAGGCGTATGGCATTTACTTTAATGACTTCCTGCTGCAGCTGCGCGTGAACGAAGCGAAGCGATTGCTGCGCCAGACGGATCTGCGCATCTATGAGGTGGCGGAACGGGTCGGCTTCAGCAACCCGGACTATTTCGTCACGCAATTCGAGAAGCTGGAGCGAATGACGCCAAGCGAGTACCGGAGCCGCTTGATGAAGGAGGACGCGTCCCAAGGGGCGAATCGATGAAGCCAAGCTTGAATAATGTCCGTCTGCGGGACAAGATGCTGCTGATGTATTTCCTGGCCGTATTTTTGCCAATCCTGGTCACCAACCTCATCTTTTACAACGTGACATCCGGCAGCGTGAGGGAGCAGCGGATCCAGGATATAACGGTGGCGCTTGAGCAGATGAAGAATGAGTTCCGTCGTGAAGTCGAGGACGCGCTGGAGATCTCCTCCGTCTTCTACACGGACATTCAGTTGAACGAGATCATGGAGACGGTGTACGATCATCCGGCCGATTATATCGAGGCTTATGATACCTATCTCCGCCGCATTTTGAATTCGGGCAGCGCCGTGTACAATTCGGTCAGCGAGATTACGGTGTATGTGGACAATCCGACCCTGCTGTATTCCGGCGGCATTAATTATATTAGCGACCAGGTGAAGGAAGAGGCCTGGTACAAGGCAATTGCGGGCAAAAACGTAACCCAGCCGATTGTGATGCGTACGGGCAAGAATGGCCAATTGGACAGCTTCAGCATCATCCGAAGCATGAATTATTTCAGTTCCCAGGATGATCATACCAAGTATCTCAAGATTGATATGCGGATGCCCTCGATTCGGCAGATCATGAGTAATCTGAATGTGCAGGGCAAAGTGTACCTGCTGAGCGGTGCCGGAAATATCGAATACACCACGGATCCGAAGGTTGATATTATGCAGGGTTCCGTGCCGTACAGCAGCATCGTGCATGGCGACAGGTTTCTGGAGTTTCACACCGATACGTTCACGACCAACAATCTAAACACCTGGACGATCATGGCGGTGACGCCGGAGGATGTGGTGCTGCGCGACGTGCATCAGTCCTTGCGATTCGTCATTGTGCTGACCTGCCTGAACTTTCTGCTTCCGACCTTGGTGATTGTCTGGATAAGCCGTTCCCTGAACGTGCGTCTGATACGGATACTCAAGCATATGAAGAAGGTCAAGAACCAGAATTACGACACGATCCAAGAGGCTGAGGCATATGACGAGATCGGTCAGCTGACGGGTGAATTCAACCGGATGACCCTGCAGCTTAAGAGCTTGATCAATGACGTGTACGTGGCGGATATCCAGAAGAAGAATTTGGAGCTTCAGCGGCGGCATGCGCAATTGAACGCTCTGCAGAGCCAGATTAATCCGCACTTTCTCTTTAACGCCTTGGAGACCATCCGCATGCGCAGTCTGATGAAGGATGAGGATGAGACGGCAAAAATCATTCATAATATGGCTAAGATCTTCCGCAATTCCCTAGTTTGGAAAAAAGACATGGTGACGCTCAAGGAAGAGGTGGAGTTTATTCACTGTTTCCTTGAAATCCAGAAATACCGGTTTGGCGACAAAATCGATTACTCGGTTCACGCCCCTGCAGAGGAAGGACATTTGCAAATACCGAAGATGGCCATCGTTACTTTTGTGGAGAATGCCAGCATTCATGGCATTGAGCCGCTCAAGCACGGGGGTCGCATTGAAGTTCAGGTTGTGCGCGAGGGCCAAAGCCTTATCTGCAGCATTCAGGATAACGGGGCAGGCATGTCCGCTGAGCAGGTGGAACGCATCTACCGCTACCTGGATACCGAGGATGAGATGGGCGAGCGGATCGGCATTCAGAACGTGATTTACCGGCTGAAGCTGTATTACGGAAGCCGGTTCCAGTTTGAAATCGACAGCTCGCCTGGACAAGGCACCCGGATAAGACTGTCCATCCCCATCGAAACCTAACAGGGCAAATCCTGCTTGGCACTCCGGTTCGGAGTGACTACAGCAGGATTTGTTCGTTAATCAGGAGGAGAGGTGCGGCGAAGGCCGCAGAGGTGCCATTTTTCACGATCATGGATACGGTTCTATAGTTTTCAAAGTATCACCTAAAGATTGACGGGTGAAAATCGCTCCTGAGCTCTCTTATAATGAAAGTGCTTACAAATTAACGAGACCGAAAGGGGTAGGTCAAGAGCATGAACAAGAAATTTTGGGTAAGCTGTCTGACCGTGGTTATGATGGTATCGCTTCTGGCGGCTTGCGGCGGCGGTAAAGAGGCAGCGGATAACGCACCGGCCGCCGGCGGCGAAGGCGTGAAGAAAGAAGAGAAGGTCACCTTCACCTATTTCAACTCCGCAGCAGGTAAAGACAAAAATACGAACGAAACCACCATCGGTAAAATTTTCGAAGACCAAACCGGCGTGAATTTTAAAATGGAGCATTTGGTAGGAGACGAGAACACCAAGGTGGGAACATTCATTGCCAGCAACGATTATCCCGATGTGATTGTGCCGGGGAGCTCGATCGATAAGCTGGTCGGGGCGGGCGCCTTCATTCCGCTCAATGACCTGATCGATAAGTACGGCCCTAACATCAAGCGTGTGTACGAGCCGTATTACAATCTGATGAAAGCCGATGACGGCAACATTTACTTCCTCCCGTTAAGTGCGGTTGTAGGAGAGTACACGTCGGCTCCCAATATCGAGCAAGGAGCCTTCTGGATTCAGCGCCGCGTCCTGAAGGAAGCGGGTTACCCGAAAATCAAGACCTTCGACGAGTACCTGAACCTGATTCGCGATTACGTGAAGAAGCATCCGGAGGAAGGCTTGACCGGATATCTGGCACTGACGACGCAGGATAAATTTTTTGCCCTGACCAATGCCCCGATGCACTTGGCCGGTTATCCGAACGATGGCGGCATCATCATCGACATGGAGACTCACGTAGCGAATGATTACGCTGACGACGACATTACGAAGCGTTACCTGCAGGAGCTGAACAAGCTGAATGCGGAAGGCCTGTTCGATAAATCCTCTTTCGTGGACAACTATGATCAATACCTTGCCAAGCTGACTTCCGGTAAGGTGCTCGGCTTCTTCGACTATAGATGGCAGGTAGGCCAGGCGATGAACAACTTGCGCGAAACAGCCAATAAATCGGGTAACGACGATCTCGAATATATGGCGCTGCCGATCGTATACGACGAGAATACCAAGGATCAATATCTGGATCCGCCATCCTTTGTGAACAACCGCGGCGTAGGGATTTCCGTCAGCGCGAAGGATCCGGAACGCATTGTGAAGTATTTCAACAACCTGCTGACGGACGAGAACCAAATTCTGTCGAACTGGGGCATCAAGGACGAGACGTATTCCGTAGATGAGAACGGCCGCTTCTACCGTACGGAAGAGCAGATTGCACAGACGAATACGGAAGCCTTCCGCGAGTCCTTCGGCTTCAAATACTTTGAATACAACTGGCCACGTTACGGCAACGGTTCTACGCTTTCTGACGGTAATTCCGTGGGTGCGGGACGCCAGCCTGAGGTTGCGAAAATGTCTTACTCCGAACCGGACAAGAAATTGCTTGAAGCATACGACATCGATTCCTTCTCGCAGCTGTTTGCGGCACCGGACGATCGTCCATGGTATCCGGCTTGGAGCATTCCGATCGATCAGGGATCACCGGCCCAAATCTTCACGCAGAAGAAAAGCGATTTGCAGCGTAAATACTTTCCGAAACTGGTTCTTGCCAACCCTGCGGAGTTTGACGGCATATGGAACGAATACGTGGGCGAGTTCAGCAAGCTGGACGTGAAGGGATATGAGGATCTGATCACTGAGGAAGTAGCCAAGAAAATCGCAAATGCCCAAGGACAATAATAGATAAGAGGAGATCAGGGGCGGACCACTCGATAAGTTTGTATTCGTCCCTCCTCCTCTATAACCATTGTACGGGCTGGATAGGAAGGAGAAGAAACCGTGGATAAGGCGAACCCGATTGGACCTGCAGAGACGACGGCGCTACGTGAAACGCCGGCGGTATCGAAAGGTTTCTTCAATAAACAACGGAAAAACAATACTGGTTTGAACGATAAACCGCCATCAGGCGAAAAAAGCTTCTTCCAGAAGCTGCTGCAGCAGAAGGCGCTGGTCTTCATGTCGATCCCTTTTTTGATATGGTTGTTTGTCTTTAAGTACCTGCCGCTATGGGGCTGGACCATCGCGTTTCAGGATTTTAAACCGGCCAAGAAGATATTCGATCAGGAATGGGTAGGCTTGCAGCATTTTACCTTTCTGTTTCAGGACGAACACTTCCTCCGGGTCATGCGCAACACGCTCGCTATGAGTTTTATCAACCTTGTCTTAGGTTTTGTTACGGCGATTGTGTTAGCGATCCTGCTCAATGAGCTGCGTAATTTGATGTTCAAACGGGTGGTGCAGACGATCAGTTATTTGCCCCATTTCATCTCTTGGGTTGTGGCAGCGAGCATTATTTCGACGGCTCTGTCCGCAGACGGCGGGATTATCAATGAACTCCTCATGTGGTTCGGGATTATTAAGGAACCGATCTTATGGCTTGGGGAAGGGGAATATTTCTGGGGAATACTCGGTGTTTCGGAAGTATGGAAGAATGTCGGCTGGAACACCATTATATATTTGGCAGCCATGACGATGATCGATCCCTCGCAGTACGAGGCGGCGGAAATCGATGGCGCCGGACGCTTTCAACGGATCTGGAACATCACCTTGCCGGGTCTAAAGCCAGTATTCATCATCCTGCTGATCATGAATATCGGCAACCTGCTCGAATCCGGCTTTGAACCGCAATATTTGCTTGGTAACGGCATGAACGTGGATTATTCCGAGAACCTGGATATTTTCGTGCTGAAATACGGTATTCAGATGGGCAACTTCTCGCTCTCGATTGCAGCCGGCATGTTCAAGACGGTCGTCAGCTTCATACTCTTGTTCACGGCCAACCATATCGCGAAGAGACTGGGCGAAGATCGATTGTTCTAAGCGAAAGCTTGCGAGGACCGTTCTCTATCAGAAAACGTACAGGAGGATTCATATGGCGAAGATTTCAGATTCACCACGGACCCACGCCCGGTTCAAGTCTCCCGCGGACCGGTTATTCGATACCTTTAACATTGTGTTCATGATCTGTCTCATGATTGTCACGTTGTACCCGTTCATCAATACGCTCGCGGTTTCCTTCAACCATGCGACGGATTCGGTAAAAGGCGGCATTTATTTATGGCCGCGGGATTTCACGTGGGAGAATTATAAATATGTATTTAACGAGGCCACGATATTCCACGCTACCTTCATCTCGGTTTTGCGTACGTTGATCGGTACGATCACTTCCGTATTCTGCTGTGCTATGGTGGCCTATACCATCAGCCGTCCGGAATATGTGCTGCGCAAATTTGTATCGATTGCCTTCATCTTGACGATGTATTTCAGCGGCGGTTTGATTCCGAACTTCCTGTTGATTCGCGAATTGGGCATGCTGGGGACCTTCTCGGTGTACATCATTCCGGGTCTGATCGGCGTGTTTAACGTTATCGTCATCCGTTCCTTCATTGAAGGACTGCCGGAGGGAATTCTGGAATCGGCCCGGATCGACGGCGCCGGTGAATTCACGACTTTCATGAAAATCGTGCTTCCGCTATGCGTGCCCGTACTTGCTACGGTATCGCTGTTTACGGCGGTATCCCAGTGGAACTCCTGGTTTGACGTATTCTTGTATAACTCTTCATACAGTGAGCTTAGCACCCTGCAGTATGAGTTGATGAAAATACTCCAGAATTCGAACTCCTCGCTGAATTCGGGCAACGACTATGCAAGCCAGTTTGCAAGCTCGGAAAGCGGTGCGAACCAGGTCACCCCGACCTCTATACGGGCTACGATGACCATTGTGGCCAGCGTGCCGATCATTCTGGTGTATCCGTTCCTGCAAAAATACTTCGTGCAAGGGATGACCCTTGGCGGGGTGAAAGGGTAAGCCTGCTGGAGTCGCCAAATAAGTACATCGTGTGCACGGCTCCCTGTACGCACGGTGCATGGTCTGGAGCATGCTTGGATGGCTGCTATCGACCAACCGATGTCGTTGCATCATGATCATAAACCATCAATCTTGCTATGATCTCTAAATTCAAGGAGGGATTGCGTATGTCTAACACGCAGCGAAGTGAACCCAGGCTGAAGGAAATGTTCGCGGATGACTTTCTCATTGGAGCAGCCGTGAACCCGCGGACGATCGAAACGCAGGAGGAATTGCTATCCTATCATTTCAACAGCATCACGGCGGAAAATGAAATGAAGTTTGTCAGCGTGCACCCGGCGGAGGATACGTATACGTTCGAGGATGCGGACCGGCTTGCCGCTTTCGCCCGCAAGCATGGAATGAAGATGCGCGGCCATACACTGGTATGGCATAACCAAACAACCGATTGGCTGTTCGAAGACAAGAACGGGAACCTGGTGGATAAAGCCACGCTGTACCAACGGTTAAAGTCGCATACCGACACGGTCGTAAAGCGGTACAAAGGCGATATTTACGCCTGGGACGTTGTCAACGAAGTAATTGCGGATGAAGGCGCCGAACTTCTCCGTCCGTCCAAGTGGCTGGACATTGCGGGTCCGGAGTTCATCTCCAAGGCATTCGATTATGCTCATGAAGCCGACCCGGAGGCGTTGTTGTTCTATAACGATTACAATGAGTCCCACCCGCACAAGCGGGACAAAATCCATACGCTGGTCAAGTCGCTGCTGGATCAAGGAACGCCGATCCATGGCATAGGATTGCAGGCGCACTGGAATCTGTACGATCCGGCTCTTGATGATATCCGCTCCGCGATCGAGAAGTATGCATCGCTCGGCCTGCAGCTTCAACTCACCGAGCTCGATGTATCGATGTTCCGGTTTGAAGACAAGCGGAAGGATCTGACCGAAGCGCCGGAAGAACTTCTGGAGGCTCAAGCCAAGCGGTATGAGGCGATGTTTGGCATTCTGAAGGAGTACCGGGATCATATTACGTCCGTTACCTTCTGGGGAGCTGCCGACGATTACACTTGGCTGGATAATTTCCCGGTACGGGGGCGGAAGAATTGGCCCTTCCTGTTCGATGAGCGGCATCAGCCGAAACCGGCGTTTCATCGCTTGGTGGAGCATATGGTCAAGGTGTAATCCGTCTTGGACGGATCAAGTTCATCCTAATCAAATAGAAAGCAATATATGCGATTAAGGCTCCCATCAGCTTGTCATGTTGCCGGTCCTTGTGGCCGGCATCTGTATTTTGGTCTTGACGGGAAGCGGGGGTTTATAACAACGGCAATCCGAAGAGATGGCACTGACTTTTGGCCAAAGAAGGAGGAACTGACATTGAACAGCACTTTATATAAAGCGTGGCTGCAGTATGCGCCCATCAAGGACCGGGAGCTTGCCTCCGGATACAGCAGACTGTTCGGCACGATTGTAGCAGACCTGCAGCAGTCGCGGGTTGCGAACGCCGCCATGGAGGAACTGAAGAGGGCGTGCCAATCCATGCTGGGTATTGTCCCGGTCATCACGTCCGAGGCCCCGTCTTCATTTTACTTCGAGGTGCGCATCTCGACATCAGCCGAACCCGGCGTGGGAGAAATAGATGGGGTCGACTTAGGCGAGGACAGGAGCCGGATGGCAGCCCAGCTAGGCGCAGAAGGCTTTCAGCTGGAGCATTCAATCCAAGGGCAGCAGGAAAAGCTGGTACTGACCGGTGGATCGGGCAAAGGCGTATTATATGGGGTGTTTCATTTGTTGAGATTGCTGGCCTCCCACCAACCGTTAACCGGTTTGAAGGTGACCGAGCAGCCAGTGAACGGACTGCGGATGATCAATCAATGGGACAATGCCGACGGCTCGGTGGAACGCGGGTACTCGGGCCACTCGATTTTTTACGAAAACGGACGGTTCACCGAAAATCTGGATCGCGTAAGAGACTACGCCCGCTTATTGGCTTCCGTGGGATTGAATGCTATCTCCATTAATAACGTCAATGTGCATGAGATCGAGACGAAGTTCATTACCGCGGAATATTTGCCGACGATTGCGAAGGTCGCGGATATCTTCCGGGAATATGGCATTTCATTGTACTTGAGCATTAACTTTGCGGCTCCGCTGCATATCGGCGGCGTATCGACCTCCGATCCGCTGAGCGAAGAGGTTCGACAGTGGTGGAAGGATACGGCGGATGAGATTTATGATCATATACCGGACTTCGGCGGCTTCCTGGTGAAGGCGGATTCGGAGCATCGCCCCGGCCCGTTTGCCTATGGAAGGGACCATGCCGATGGCGCCAATATGCTCGCTGAGGCCTTGGAGCCGCATGGCGGGCTCGTCATCTGGCGCTGCTTCGTATACAACTGCATGCAGGATTGGCGCGATCGCAGCACAGACCGAGCGCGGGCGGCCTATGATCATTTTACCCCGCTGGACGGCAGGTTTAAGGACAATGTGCTGCTGCAGATTAAGAACGGGCCCATGGACTTTCAAGTGCGGGAACCGGTGTCGCCGCTGTTCGGCAGCATGAAAGAGACCAATCAAGTGCTGGAGTTTCAGGTCGCCCAAGAATATACGGGGCAGCAGCGCCACGTATGCTATTTGGTGCCGCAGTGGAAAGAGGTGCTGGATTTCGATACCTATGCGAATGGGTCGGGGTCCGAGGTGAAGAAGATCGTGAACGGTTCGCTGCACGACATGAAATACAGCGGGATCGCCGCCGTTTCCAACATCGGAAATGATGAGAACTGGACGGGACACACCTTGGCACAGGCGAATCTGTATGGCTTCGGACGTCTGATCTGGGATCCGGAATTGTCCTCCGAGGGGATCGCGGATGAATGGACGAGGCTGACCTTCGGCAATGACGACACGGTGGTCCACACAGTATGCGACATGCTGATGCAATCGTGGCCGATCTATGAAAGCTATACCGCCCCGCTCGGGGTGGGCTGGATGATTACGCCGCATACGCATTACGGTCCGGATGTGGACGGCTATGAATATTCAAGGTGGGGCACGTACCATTTCGCCGATCGGGACGGGATGGGCGTCGATCGCACGGTGATATCGGGTACAGGCTATACCGCGCAGTATTTCGGGCCGAATAAGGCCCGATATGATTCGCTGGCGGATTGTCCTGACGAGCTGCTGCTGTTCTTCCATCATGTGCCGTATTCCCATGTGCTGAAATCCGGCAAAACGGTGATTCAGCATATCTATGACTCACATTTTGGCGGGGCGGAAGCAGCGGCAGGACTGCTTGAGGCCTGGACCTCTTTGGAAGGAAAGGTCGATCCGGAGCGCTTCGTTCAAGTGACGGAGCGGCTCACGGATCAAGCCGAGCATGCGAAGCATTGGCGGGATGTGATCAACACGTATTTCTTCCGTAAATCCGGCGTGCCGGATGAACAGGGGCGGACGATATATTAAGTTCATTTTATAACTGAATACGAAAATATAGGGGGGTGCCCCATCAGATTTCGGAACTGATGGGGCATCTTTTTTCTTGGCTGAATACTGTTCGAATGCTGAACCTTTTGTGAGCATGCACTTTTGATGACATACTTCCCAGGTAAAAAATAATGCCCTGTGCAAAGTTTTATATGGTAAAATCTTGTAAAAAAACTCCAAAGGAGGAGGAGTACATGATTAGATACTTCTGCTTGTTGATATTGTTGATCCTGGTCTTCGGAGGCTGCAGTGGAAGCGATGAGCCTAAAGAGAAGTTTACCGCAGAAGATATGGGAATCGTGCGGTTAGACAATGGCCAGAAGGTATTCTACGGCATGAATCGTGCGGAAGCTGAAGAAGTGCTTGGGAAAGGCCAAGAGCATGCCAGGGGCGTATTTGATTACGATTCCGGCATCGCGGTGTTCTACAGAGATGATGCCGTTGTCGCGATCAGGATGGAGGAAGAATCGAAAGGTCATTATCAAACAACGCGCGGTGCTGAAATAGGAATGCAAATAGACGAGATCAAACAACGATATGGGGAGCAATATGAGCCATCACAGTCCGATGATATCCTGGATTACTTCTATGACTATAAAAAAGGAAAGTTCCTCGAGAAAAATGCGCCCGAAACAGAAGAAGAGGCGCGGAATATTTTTATCTTTTCATCCATGTTTCATGATGGGTACGCGGACACCCTTTTGTTTCTTGATAGTTACTACGCGTCCTCTGGCAAGTGATTCAGGACAGGGCGATAATCTTTGTGTGCAAAAACCAGGATCTACAGAACGGCATGCTGTTAAAGAGATGGACTTCATTTCAGAAGCTGGGCTTTATAGGGTGGGGGGCTATATGATATACTGAGAATAGGGTTAGAATAAGATGAAGTAGTGATCAAGGGGGGAATGGGTATGACAGTCGAGGAACATGTACATGATGCATGCGCAGTAACCAGTGAACGGAAGAGCCATCATTCCGATAAAACAAAAAGCAACCTCGTCAGCCGGTTGAACCGAATTGAAGGACAGATTCGCGGCGTGAAAGGATTAATTGAGAAGGATACGTACTGTGACGATGTATTAAACCAGATCTCCTCGATTCAGTCGGCCTTGAACGGCGTCAGCAAATTGCTGCTTGAGCATCATATGAAGAGCTGTGTGGTGGAGCGCCTGCAGGAAGGCGACGATGAGGTTATAACCGAGTTGTTAACAACCATGAACAAGTTAATGAAATAATGGAATTCTGACTGGAGACGGTCTGGTTATGATGACTTTCCATGGAGCTGCCACCTTCTAAAGGTGGCAGTAAGTGTTTATTCAGGGTGAACAATACCGCACGGTTATGCGGTTAAATCATAGCGACGACTTATTTTTCAAAAAAAATGAGAAAACCCATTGACTATATATAGGGTAGGGGGGTATACTAACATCAAGAAACGAGAACAACCCGTTCAAAACTAATTCCGGGCACGCTTTTAGAAGGGCTGCTCAAAATAATTCATAACCCGAAGGAGAGATTGAACATGGAACAGGTAACAATAAAAGTTGAAGGTATGTCTTGCATGCATTGCGTGAATTCCATTGAGGGAGCTTTAAAGAATGAGAACATCGAGGGACATGTGGATTTGAAGGCAGGCACGGTCTCCGTGAAATATGACGCAGGCAAAATCAACTTGGATAAAATCAAAGAAATTATCGAGGAACAAGGATATAACGTAGTTTAATCAAACGGCACGAGGATGAAGAGGGGTGAGGAGAAGATGGGAGCAGGAACAATGGAACAGAAGAAAACGTCGCTGCAGTTAACGGGTATGACATGTGCCGCCTGTGCGAATCGGATTGAGAAGGGTCTAAGTAAAATGGAGGGCGTCCAGGAAGCGAATGTGAATTTTGCGCTGGAAAAAGCGTCGGTTACATTTGATCCGAATGTGGTTTCCGTCCAGCAGATGGAAGAGAAAATTGAAAAGCTGGGTTACGGAACGGCAAAGGAAACCGTGGACCTGCAGCTGATTGGCATGTACTGCGCCGCCTGTGCTACGAAAATCGAAAAAGTGGTAAGCAAGATGCCAGGTGTTAATCAGGCCAACGTCAATTTTGCGCTGGAGACGGCCCGGGTGGATTTCAATCCCGCAGAGGTAAGCCTTAGCGATATTCAACAGCGTGTGGAGAAGCTCGGGTATCAGGCGGTTTCCAAACAGGAGACGCTTGATCAGGAAGGTCACCGCAAGGAGGCCATCACCAAGCAAAAGCGGAAGCTGCTCCTGTCGGCGATTCTGTCGCTGCCGCTGCTCTGGGCCATGGTGAGCCATTTCTCCTTCACCTCCTGGATCTGGATGCCGGATCTGTTCATGAACCCTTGGTTCCAGCTGATCCTGGCCACGCCAGTACAGTTTTTTATCGGAAAACAGTTCTACGTGGGAGCCTATAAGGCTCTCCGCAACAAAAGCGCCAATATGGACGTTCTGGTCGCGCTCGGTACCTCGGCAGCTTATTTCTACAGTCTGTATTTAACGATCGATTGGGCCGCTGCCGGAGCAAATGCACACCATGGGCCCGAAATGTACTATGAAACGAGTGCGGTGCTGATCACGCTGGTCATTATGGGGAAACTGTTTGAATCCCTGGCCAAAGGCCGTACCTCGGAGGCTATCAAAACCCTGATGGGGCTTCAAGCCAAAACGGCGCTGGTCGTTCGTGACGGTCAGGAGATGACTATCCCGGTGGAACAGGTCCTGGTGGGTGATCTTGTATTGGTGAAGCCAGGTGAGAAAATCCCGGTGGACGGTAAAGTGGTCGAGGGCGCGTCGGCGGTAGATGAGTCGATGCTGACAGGTGAAAGCATTCCGGTTGAGAAAAAAGCGGGCGACGCCGTCATCGGCGCCACCATAAACAAGAACGGGCGCTTGACGCTTGAAGCGACGAAAGTGGGTAAAGAGACCGCTCTAGCGCAAATTATCAAGGTGGTTGAGGAAGCCCAAGGTTCCAAGGCTCCGATTCAGCGGGTCGCTGATGTCATCTCCGGCATCTTCGTTCCGATCGTGGTGGGCATTGCGATTGTTGCCTTCCTCGTATGGTACTTCTGGGTAACGCCTGGTAATTTCGCGCAATCGTTAGAAATTGCCATCGCGATTCTGGTTATTGCTTGTCCGTGTGCGTTGGGTCTGGCTACACCGACCTCGATCATGGCCGGGTCGGGCCGCGCTGCAGAACTGGGCGTTCTGTTCAAGGGCGGGGAGCATCTGGAGTCTACCCATAAAATCAACACGATTATTCTGGATAAAACAGGAACGGTAACAAAAGGGAAACCCGAGTTGACCGATGTGGAAGTTCATAACTTTGATCAAGAGCTGTTCCTTCGTCTGGTCGGATCAGCTGAGAAGAGCTCCGAGCATCCGCTTGCCGAAGCGATTGTGGCCGGGATTGAAGCAAAAGGAACGCGGCTTCCGGCTGCGGAGCATTTTGAAGCCATTCCAGGCTACGGCATCCGTGCCAGCGTGGAAGGACATGAGGTGCTGGTAGGCACACGTAAGCTGATGGCACAGCATAACGTGCCGATTGATTCGATCCTCGGCAGAATGTCGGAGCTTGAAACCGAGGGCAAGACTGCTATGCTGACGGCTGTAGACGGCCAATATGCAGGTCTGGTGGCTGTGGCAGATACGATCAAGGAGACGTCCCGTGCTGCCGTAGCGAGATTGAAAGAAATGGGCATTGAGGTCATTATGATTACCGGGGACAATGAACGCACGGCACAGGCCATCGCGAAGCAGGTTGGCATCGACCATGTGCGTGCCGAGGTTCTGCCGGAAGGCAAAGCGGATGAAGTGAAAAAGCTCCAGCAGCAGGGCAAGAAGGTCGCCATGGTGGGCGACGGCATTAACGATGCGCCGGCCCTTGCGGTTGCCGATATCGGCATGGCCATCGGCACAGGTACGGATGTGGCAATGGAAGCCGCTGACGTGACGCTGATGAAGGGCGACCTGAACAGCATTCCGGATGCCATCTACATGAGCCGCAAGACGATGAGCAACATCCGTCAGAACCTGTTCTGGGCGCTGGGCTATAACTCGCTTGGCATTCCGATTGCCGCCATCGGGCTTCTGGCACCTTGGGTGGCTGGGGCCGCCATGGCACTGAGCTCTGTATCGGTCGTGCTGAATGCCCTTCGCCTGCAGCGGATGAAGGTATAACGAACGCTGGCAGACCTTTTATATAGAGTATGATTGGTAATCGAGCAAGAGAATGATATTTGGGTAACTTGATGGGAGTGTAGACATTTGGCCATGCAAAAATTTGCAGTGACACCCGGCTTTGAAGTGGGCGGAACGCTGTTCCGCCCGGATCAGCTGGCCGTATTGGGCTCCATCGTGGGCGAGGACGCCCGCATTGAGATGACTACCTTTAAGCAGCTCTACGTGGAGATGGATGCAGAGCGGGTGGAAGAAGCCAAGGTGAAGCTGGAGGCTGCCGGACTTCAGGTTCATCCCGCCGGCTTTGTCTCCAAGAGCCTGATCACCTGCAACTTTTGCCGGGGGGCGGAGGATTCGGGACTGGATGTTGCTAAGATGCTGGATGAAGCGATCGCCGATCATCCTGTACCCAATCCGCTAAAGATCGGTTACGCTGGATGCGCGCTTGGCACCAGCGAACCGCTGCTGAAAGATATTGCCGTGATGAAGATGAGGAATACCTATGATATCTATGTTGGTGGAGAGCCGAGAGGGTTGAAGGCTGCTCTGGCGAAGCCGCTGCACACGGATTTAGCGCCGGATCAGCTGGCTCCGATCATCCTGAAGCTGATCGCCGTCTATCAGGAGAACGGCAAGAAGAAAGAGAAGTTCTCCCGCTTCGTGGATCGCATGACGATCGAGCAGCTGCGTCAACTCACGCTGGATGCGCGGATGGATACGGCAGGGTAAACGTAAGGCTTAACAGGCATCACCTTTTGGGTGAATAGGATACGCCCAAACGAGGATGGATATACTTTCAAGAGCACCTGAGGGTGCTCTTTTTTCTATAGATTAGAACACGCTATCCACTGGGATCCTTGCTTGGATCGATCAAGCGAGATCAACTCCGAACGCATTTTGTCTTCCATAATTGCGACACGGGAGCTTTTTTATGTTGTTTTTTATGGATGAGGGCAGTGGGAATAACAACCATATTGGGCATTTTAACGTGGTTGACGATCGATGTGAAAGGGTATACAATCTAGATTGTTAAAATCTTTTAACTATTTAAAATTGTAATATATTTGTAAGGACTTCGTTGTGCATCGAGGTGATGAAACTGGATAAGAGGGAACAATTATCTAACATGGTTGCCCGTCAGATGATGACGCTTGTGGCGAACTATGCCAAGATTCTGGACAATGATTTGACCGGCCCGCAGTACTACGTGCTTCAGACCTTGGCGTATGAGGGGCAGCAGACGAGCTCATATTTTGCCAATGCCTTGAATGTTACGCTTTCGGCTGTGACCAACTTGAGCAACAAGCTGGTCAGTAAGGGTTATATCGAACGGGTGGCGTCAAGCGAGGACAGGCGTCAGGTCTATCTTAAGATTACGGAGCAGGGCCGTGAAGTTGAAGCCCGGATGATTGCGAAGTACCGTGAATTGAATGAAGGCTTATGGTCGGATTTCTCGGATCAGGAGATGGATGTGTTAATCGCTTCATACGAGAAGATGATTGAACATTTGCAGCTTAAGATCGGGCAGTCCAAAGAAGATAGCCGAACCAACGACTAAATATTCAGGAGGGTTTCCCATGGGGAGATTAGACAATAAAGTAGCAATCATTACAGGTGCAGCAGGTGGGATGGGTAAAGCTGACGCTCTTTTGTTTGTGCAGGAGGGAGCCAAGGTTGCGATTACGGACCTACAGGAAGACAAGATCAAAGACGTTGTAGCGGAGATTGAAGCCCTTGGCGGCGAAGCGATTGGATTCAAGCACAATGTAGCTTCCGAGGAAGACTGGGTTCGTGTCGTGGACGAGACCGTTCAAAAATTCGGCAAGATCGACATTCTGGTCAACAATGCCGGTGTCTCCAATGCAACACCGTTCATGGATTTGACGGTAGAGGGCTGGGAGAAGACGATGTCGATTAACGTTACGAGCATATTCCTCGGTCAGAAATATGTCATTCCGCACATGATCGAAGCCGGCGGCGGTTCCATCGTCAACATCTCCTCCATTGCCGGCCTGACAGGGGGCAGCGGCGCCGGTCCTTACACGGCAAGCAAAGGCGCGGTACGCATGCTGACCAAAGCCACGGCCGTGGACTTTGCGAAGCATAACATCCGCTGCAATTCGGTTCACCCTGGCTACATCGAAACGCCAATGACCGTGGATCTGTTCAAGGATGAGCAGATGATGCAGTGGTTCCAATCCCAGACTCCGCTTCCTCGCCTGGGCAAAGCGGAAGATATCGCACGCGGCGTATTGTTCCTTGCTTCGGATGAGTCTTCCTATATTACAGGCGTTGAGCTGCCGATTGACGGCGGATATTTCGCGAAGTAAGTCATGCTTTCCATTGACCTGTATTTATAAGCTATAGAACAACAGAAACGATAGGGATACAAACTCGGTTAGAACTCATTTTATATTTTCATCAAGGGGAGTGTTGTTTCATGTCCGATAACAAACAGATCGCTGTCATTACCGGCGCAGCCAGCGGGATCGGCAGAGCCAGCAGCTTGAAACTGGCAGAGAACGGTGCAGCGGTAGTGCTCGTTGATTTCAACAAGGAAGCCGGCGAAGAAACGCTGCGTTTGATCAAGGAGCAGGGCGGAGAGGGCATCTTCGTGCAAGCGGACGTGACGAAAACTGAAGATGTCCAGAACTACGTAAACAGGGCGGTTGAAGCTTACGGCCGAATCGATTTCTTCTTCAACAATGCAGGCATCGTGCAGAAGTTTTCGATGCTGGATGATATCGACGAGGACGAATTTGACCGTCAAATGTCCGTGAACGTTAAGGGTGCTTTCCTCGGCATGAAGTATGTGTTGAAAGTCATGAAGGAGCAGGGCAGCGGACATATCGTGAACACCGCTTCCACGGCAGGTATCCGCAGCGAGCACAGTGCAGCCGCTTATTCGGCAAGCAAGCATGCGGTGGTGGGCTTGACGAAGGGAGCAGCGCTGGAATACGTGAAGCAGGGCATTCGCGTGAACGCGATTTGTCCGGGAGGCGTTCAGACGCCGCTTACGGCAGCGGTAGCCAAGTCCTTCATGGAAGGGGGCTACGTGCCTGAGGAAGTGGGCAACATGCGGATGGGACGCCCGGCTGAGGCGGATGAAATCGCGAACGTGGTTGCTTTCCTGGCTTCCCCAGGCTCCAGCTACATGACAGGCTCGCTGGTTACGATTGATGGCGGATTGACGCTGTAATATATATAAAAGACCAGTCAAGCACCGGAATACCGGGTTTGACTGGTCTTTTTGGTATAGCATTTATTTGATGCCGACGACATTCGCCAGCAGCTCATAAGAACGCAGGCGCGCCTCATGATCATAGATGGCGGCCGCGACAATGATTTCGTCCGCATTCGTTGACTGCTGGAACTGCTCCAGCTGCGCGCGGACGGTTGCGGGACTGCCGATGGCAGAGAAGCTCAGCTGGCGCTTCACGATGGCCTGCTCCTGCAGGTTCCATAGATCATCCATGCTGTCCACCGGCGGACTCAGCTGGCCGGTGCGGCCGCGGATGATATTCAGGAACTGCTGGTACGGCGAGGTAGCCAGGCGCTGTGCTTCCTCATCGGTATCGGCACAGATCACGTTCACGCCGATCATAGCATAAGGCTTGCTCAGCTCGGATGAAGGACGGAAGCTGGTGCGGTACAGGTCGAGCGCGGCCATCAGATAATCCGGGGCAAAGTGGCTCGCAAAAGAGAACGGAAGCCCCAGCTGTCCTGCCAGCTGCGCACTGAAACCGCTGGAGCCGAGCAGCCAGATCGGTACATGCAGACCTTCGCCGGGAATCGCCCGGATGCGCATGGACGAGCCTGAGGTGGGCTGGAAGTAATTCCGCAGCTCGCCGAGGCGATCCGGGAAGTCCTGCCCGTCGCTGCCGGGACCGCGGCGAAGCGCCCGAGATGTGAGCTGATCCGATCCCGGCGCACGACCTAAGCCGAGATCGATCCGGCCGGGATAGAGCGATTCCAGGGTGCCGAACTGCTCGGCTATGACCAAGGGAGCGTGGTTCGGCAGCATAATGCCGCCGGCTCCGACGCGGATCTTGCTCGTGCCCCCGGCGACATGGCCAATGACGACCGAAGTGGCCGAGCTGGCGATTCCCGGCATATTGTGGTGTTCGGCAAGCCAGTAGCGGTTATACCCCCACTTCTCGGCATGCTGGGCCAGATCGAGCGTATTTCGCAGCGACTGTGCAGCGGTGCTGCCCGCTGTAATCGGGGCGAGATCCAGAATGGAAATAGGGATATCGCGAAGCGTTTTGGGCGCTGTATGATCAAGATGGGGTTCTGTCATATGGAATGACCTCCTTATTCGTGCATTGCACGGTAAGTTGTTATATAGGGAGAAGACAACCGTCTAAGTGGATGCCGGAAAAAGTGAAACCTATTTATCGATAGTTGGTACCCCTATATAACGAACATTATATACCTACTTAATCCATAAGAAAAATATACATCGATGTAACTTCAGAGAAGACAGACCGCATTAAGAGGAAATTTTTCTTGCGATTATCGAATGGTTCAGCATCGCTGAAAACATAGGGCTTCGATAATCTAAAGAAAAATATACATCGAAGAACCTTCAGAGAAGACAGACGTATCTTCATTTACTATATGCTTCCTAAGCCTTTTCAAGTAAAAAAGATTACCCTCACTTGTGAGGGGCCGTTCGAATAGAAGGGGATATTCCGGTCCAGCGGCCATGTTTGGCAAGGACAGCATAACAGACCATAGAAAATAACAAGACGAAAGGCAGCCGGAGCCCCGGCTGCCTTTATATGTCGATACGAATGGATGGTCTCGAATGACAGCCTATAGAATCGCACCCTATTCGCACTGCAGCTTTCTTTACTCCATGACTGCATCGGCTGGCGGCTCGATTCGCTCCATCCCGTTCATGTAAGGTCGGAGCGCCTTCGGTATGAGAATCGAGCCATCGGCCTGCTGGTGGTTCTCCAGCAGCGGGATAAGAATCCGCGGCGAAGCCACGGCCGTATTGTTCAGGGTGTGGCAGTAGCGCAGCTTGCCTTCCGCGTCCCGGTAGCGGATGTTCGAGCGACGCGCCTGAAAGTCGAGCAGATTCGACGACGAGTGGGTCTCCCCATAAGCACCGCGGCTTGGCATCCACGTCTCGATGTCATATTGCTTGTACGTTTTCTGCGACATATCCCCGGTACAGACGGCAACGACACGGTAAGGCAATTCGAGCTTTTGCAGCAGCTCCTCGGCATTGGCCGTGATTTCTTGTAGAAGCTGCTCCGAGGCTTCCTCGCAGGCTTCGCAGAGAACGACCTGTTCCACCTTGGCGAACTGATGCACCCGGTACAGGCCGTGGACGTCCCGGCCGCCCGAGCCGACCTCGCTTCGGAAACACAGCGATGCTGCCGCCAGGCGAATCGGCTGCGCCACATCGACGACTTCACCGCTATAGAACGATACGAGCGGCACCTCCGAGGTACCGACGAGCCACTTATCTTGCTCCGTAATTTGAAAAGCCTGATCCTGACCAAGCGGGAAAAAGGCGGTATTCTCCATGGTCTCCGTCCTTACGGTTAACGGTACGTCCATAAGGGTGAAACCCTTGGCGACCAGCATATCCACCGCAAGCTGCTGAACGGCCCGATGCAGCATTGCGCCGATGCCGGTCAGATAGTAGCTGCGCGTGCCGGCGGTTTTGACGCCGCGGGGGATGTCGATCATCCGGTGTTGCTCGCCGAGCGTGACATGATCCCTGTATTCATAATCAAACACGGGCGGCTCGCCAACACGTCTGATCTCCACATTGTCCTCATCCGAAGCTCCGACCGGCGTATCCGGCGAAACGATATTGGGCACAAGGATGAGCAGCTGGGCGTAATCCGCATCGACCTTCCGGTACAACGCTTCCTGCTCGTCAAGCTCCATATTGATATCTTTGACCTGCTGTTTCGTCCGCTCGGCTTCTTCCTGTTTGCCTTGCCGCACGAGCGTGCTGATTTCCTGCGAGATGGCATTGCGCCGCTGCCGCAATCCCTCCACGGTCAGCAGCAGCGTCCGACGCTGGTCATCCAGCCGGACAAGTTCGGCAACCGACAGGGCAATGCCTTTCTGGTCAGCTACTCGCTGCAGTTCTTCCTGATTCTCTGTGCTTTCCCGGATCCATTTCATATCTAGCATGATCACCGCGCTCCTTTTTCTGAAAAAAATAAAAAAGCGTCCTAGTCCATATGGGACGAGGGACGCTTATGCGCTCGCGGTGCCACCCAAATTGATTGAACCGTAACCTTATCACGAAACAGGCGGGTCCGTGTTCAATCCACTTTGATTCCGCGGTAACGGGCGGGTCCGGTTAACTTAGGGGGATGGCTGATCGGTTGAAGGATCGGATCCCCTTGACGAGAACGCCTCGGAGTTGGAAGCTCTTCATCGGCCTGATGTTGATATTGTTGTTCAGTATACCGCATGAGATGTCTTTTATACAAGGGGCTCTTCGGATTTTTGTGCTTCTGTTACATCGTGGCCGCTTTGTTCGCACTTCCCTGCTTCCATCCGGCAGGATGCTCCGCATCCCAGCGGAAGGTCCATGCGGCTGAGCCGAGGATAAGGATCGTGAAGCCTGCGAGGATCAGCAGGGGCATCCAGATGCCGGAGATATTGCCTTGCAGAGAAACGGCAGTGGACATGGCATCGACCAGGTAGTGGAACGGCTGCAGTTTCCCCAGGATGACCACCCATGCAGGCGCATGTTCTAAAGAATAGAAGGCTTCACTTGTCAGCAGCATGGGAAAACTCATCAGGTTCGAGATCATGTTGACATTGCCCTCATCCCTGGACAGGTTGGCTGCCAGAAAACCGAGTGCGGTAAAACAAACGGTGCCGATCAGAAGGACAAGCAGCATCAGCGTAAGCCCAGTCAGGCTTAGCTTCACTCCGAGCATAAATAGACTCATGAGAATGACACACACGCTGACGAGCAGTGCCAGCACGGTTCGCGCCCCCGTCATTGCGGTAATGAACGAGACGGTGCGAAAAGGTGTCACCTGCAGCAGCTTATAGATGCCGCGGTTGCGCTGGGCCATGACATTAAACGCGGTAACCATCGTGGCCCCAAACAAAATGTTGGTTGTCAGCATGCCCGCGAGGAGTCGGTGAGAATAGGCGTCGTCGCTGAAATATAGTCCCAATCCGATCAGCATGGCAATGGGAAACACGATGTTCCAGACCAGGGTATGGGTGTCGCGGAACATGCTCCGCAGCATGGTGGTCATTATGATTCGCATAGATATTCCTCCTAAGGTTTTTATTCCAATCGGTCGTTATTCCTGTTCATCAGTCAGTTGGATATACAGTTGTTCGAGGCTATCTGTTTGGTAATAGCCGAGGAGCTCATCCGGCGTGCCGGAAGCTTTCACCCGCCCATCGCAGATGAGCACCAGCCGGGAAGCGAGTTTATGAACCTCCTCCATGTCATGCGAAGTGAAGACGATCGAGGTGCCCTTGTCTGCCAGGGAACGGATCAGCTCCCGGATATTCCGGCGTGCCCGCGGATCCAGCGCAGCGGTGGGCTCATCAAGGAACAGCAGCTTGGGTGTATGGACTAGCGCAATGGCAATGGCGAGTCGTTTCTGTTGGCCTCCCGAGAGACGAAGTGCATCGGTTTTGGCAGCATCCGCAAGCCCGCAGCTGCTAAGGTGCTCGATGAGCACCGCATCCTTGAGCCGCTTTCCATAGAAAGCAGCGAACATTCGCAGATTCTCAAGGGCCGTAAATCCCGGAAAGAAGGGAGTGGATTGCAGCTGAAGCCCGATATGCGGGGCTGGATTCTTGGTCCAGTAGGTGACCGTGCCGATATCGGGTCGGCGCAAGCCCAGCACCAAATCCAGTGTCGTTGATTTCCCCGCGCCGTTCGGCCCGATGATTGCAAGCACTTCACCTTCCCGTATATCCAGAGCCACATCATGTACGACCGTTCGCTGACCATAGGTTTTTCTTAAACCTTTCGCTTGAATGAGAGTAGGTAACATCATCTCGTGTTCACGCTCCTTATTAACCAATATTATATATCCAATGTTGGATATTGACCGGAAATGAAAGCCGCAGCTGATGCTGAGGCTTATTCTTGAACGAGTGTTATGATCTTGTTGAGAAAGGCGATGTCCTGTTCCAGGATCGAGATCGCATTGTCGAAGGTGGCCAGGGCGATTTTGGATAAGCCGTACTGTCCCTTGATTTCTTTACCTGAACGCCACTGTGCAAGCGATTCTTCCACCTGCTTGAGGTTCTGCTGCAGCAATTCAACCGCTTCCTGCTTCGGAACGCTCTCGATCCAGACCAAACCGAGAGAGAAGTCGGATTTGACAGTGTGGGGAGGAAGCGTCAAGGTTTCACGGATCATCTTCTGAAATAACTTCTCGCCTTCATCCGTAATACTGTAAATTTTGCGAAGTCTCGCACCGGTCCGCTCTTCAGCAGTGGCTGCAATCAGACCGTCGCTTTCCATCTTGTTAAGTGCATAATAGATGGAGCCGGATAGTATATTCGTCCATATGTCCATACGGCTGGCCTGAATAAGCTGCTGAATTTCGTAGCCGTGCATCGGACGCTGGCGCAGGAATGAGAGCAGGATGAGGTTGGTCATGTTGGGTCACTTCCTTAGGATGTGTATGTGAAGAAGAACTACATAACTGGATATCCAACGTTGGATATATATTGATAGTTATTATAGAGTCGATGGAATGAATTGTCAATAACCAGCGGAAAAATAGGTAAATGTCCCAAATGGATTGAATGAAAGCGATTTAACGTTTAGTCTAGTAGTGTGAACTAGTATGGCAGTTGATGAGGAGGCTATAACGTCAATGAATTACAGACAATTGGGAAATACGGAGCTTCACATTAGCGAGGTCAGCTTCGGCACATGGGCGATCGGAGGCTCATGGGGGCAGACCGATGATCAGGAAGCCTTGAAGGGATTGGACCGTGCCATCGGCGAGGGCGTGAACTTCTTCGATACCGCCGACGTTTATGGCGATGGGCATGCCGAGGATTTGCTCGCGCGCGCAACCAAAGGGAAGGAAGATTCCGTGCATGTCGCCACCAAGTTTTGCCGAGCGGGTGATATTCACGATCTTCAGACCTATTCCGAAGCGTCGATCCGCCGTTATTGCGAGAACAGCCTGAAGCGGCTGCAGCGTGAACGGATTGATCTCTATCAGGTTCACTGCCCTCCCTTCGCGGTGTTAAAGGACGGGAGAGTGTTTGAAGTGCTGGACAAGCTGCAGGCCGAGGGGAAAATCCGGCATTACGGCGTCAGCGTGGAGACGGTGGAGGAAGGTTTGTTTTGCCTGGGGGTACCTGGCGTAAGGTCGCTGCAGGTTATCTTCAACCTGTTCCGCCAAAAACCGCTGGCCCAGCTGCTCCCGAAAGCCAAAGCGTCGGGCGTCGGCATTTTGGTGCGCTTGCCGCTTGCCAGCGGTTTGTTAACCGGGAAATTTACGGAGACCACCACCTTCAGCGAAGGGGATCACCGGAATTTCAATGCGAACGGGGAGCAGTTTAACGTGGGCGAGACCTTTGCCGGCCTGTGGTTCGAAAAAGGGGTTGAGCTCGCCAGAGAGCTCGCTTGGATTGCCGAGGGCCGAGGCGACATGGCCCGTGCATCCATGCGATGGATTCTGGACTGTCCCGAGGTCACCGCCGTGATTCCCGGCTTCCGCAACGTTCGCCAGATCGAAGACAATCTGGGCACGCTGGACGTGCCTTCGTTCAGTATGGAGGAGAAAGAGCGCCTTGCGCTTTTTTATCAGGAGCAGGTAGCGATGCACATCCGCGGTGCCTATTAAGCCGAAATCCGAAGTACATCGTAGAGAAGCTCCCCGATCATTCGGGGGGCTTTTTGTGTAGGAGGAGGGCTTTGTACAGAACGAATGCAGCTGCCGCAGTGCTGCTTTAAAGCATATCCTATGCTTGATCATGGTAATGATACTATAATATAGGCAAAGATTCTGAATCGGAATGTGTTCAGCAGGAGGATTGCCGTTTTGAATGACTTGTTGAAGCGGGAGCATGACATCATCAAGGTTTGCTTGTTAGCAGGAAAAATTATGTTGCAAAGCGGTGCGGAAACCTATCGGGTAGAGGATACGATGATGCGGATCGCTGCGGCTTTCGGCGTAGAGAACAGCCACAGCTATATGACTCCGACCGGGATTATCTTCTCGGTGGAGGAGCCTCAGCATATAACGCGGCTCATTCGTATTTCGGATCGGACAACCAATCTCGATAAGATCCATCAGGTCAACAGCGTGTCTCGGAGCATAAGCCTCGGTGAGCTGACGATTGAAGAGGCACACAAGGCGCTTGAGAAAATCGAGCATGAACAGGCGATTTATCCGACATGGCTGTTGATTCTCCTGTCCGCGATCGCAAGCGGCTGCTTTCTCATTATGTTTCGCGGCATCTGGCCGGATTTCGTACCGGCGGCCATAGCGGGCGGTCTTGGCTTCTCCTGCTTTGTATTCATGCATCGGGTCATACCGGTGCGATTCTTCGCCGAATTCTCTGGAGCGCTGGTCATCGGCATAACCTCCGTATGGATGGTCAGATACGGACTCGGCCATCAGCTGGATACGATCATTATCAGTTCCGTGATGCCGCTGGTACCGGGCTTGCTGATCACGAATGCTATCCGCGATCTGATGGCGGGGCATTTGATATCCGGCTTGTCCAAAGGCGCGGAGGCATTTGTTACGTCCTTTGCCATCGGTGCAGGCATTGCGTTTACGTTGTCATTCTAAGAGAAGAGTGAGTGGAGGTGAAGATGGTGGCAACCTTTTATATACAGCAGCTCATCACGAGTTTCGTTGCTTCGGCGGCCTTCGGGATCCTATTTAACGTACCCAAAAAAGCACTGCTGCAGTGCGGGTTTGCCGGCATGGTGGGCTGGCTGCTCTACATCCTGCTGCAGAACATGATGGTTGAGCCGGTGACGGCTACCGTGTTTGCGGCTTTTTGCGTGACGATGATCAGCCATTTTTTCGCCAAAAAATACAAGACTCCCATTATCGTGTTCAGCGTGTCAGGGATTATTCCGCTCGTGCCGGGCGGTGTTGCCTATAATGCCCTTCGCCATCTGGCTCAGAATCAATTCGATCAGGCCGTCCAGCTGGGGGCGCAAGCGTTCATGATTTCAGGCGCCATCGCGCTGGGTTTGCTGCTATCTGAGGTGACCAATCAGGTCATCCGGAAATGGTCGATAACCCGGAGAAGAGCCGGAAAACCCAATTCGAGCGGCTCATCGTAAAATCTCGCGATTCAGAGAGACCTAACTAACACGTCAGGATGCTGAACAGATTCGGATGTTTTGGCTTGCAGCTGCTTACTGGCCGTATCTTTCGCTTAACTGCGGGGGATGCGGTTTTTTTTGAGTGCACTGAAGGGTATGTCCCCTGCGTGAATATTTTTACATAAGTTTCATGTTATTCCTTTTTATTGTCCAAATCCTCGCTGTGCTATATAATCTTTACTGCATGAAATGAAACCGCATTCAATTCTATTCAATCTATCGATATCGTACACTGACCGTCAGATGAAGATTCCTAGTCCATCAAAGAAGAGGGATGTCCATGCAGGAGTTGACGCTGCATCTGTTCGAACGGATGGGCATGCTGCTCATCCTGACGTTTATACTGACGAGAATTCCGCTGTTCCGCCAATTGCTGGACCGCAAAGAGATGTCCGGCACGCGGATGTTCATCTATTCTTGTCTGTTTGGCCTCTTCGGCATCCTAGGGGCATACGCAGGCGTTGTCGTGGAGAATGGCGAATCGAGCTCCTCCTTCTGGCTGATGCGGCTGACAGAGGAGCAGGCCCTGGCCCATTCCGCCCTGGTCGGCGTTGTGATTGGCGGGCTGATTGGCGGGCCCCGCGTTGGCATCGGGGGCGGGCTTCTGGCAGGAGCCCATCTCCTGTATATCGGCGGCTACACGGGGCTGGCTGGAGCGATCGCCGTACCGCTTACGGGCGCCCTGGCCGGGGGCGTAGCCCGATTCTTCTCGCAGGAGCGGGTGATCTCGCCGGCAAAAGCGTTATTCGTCGGCATGTTCGCCCCGATCCTGCACATGGGAGTTATTTTGATCTGTGCGGATGAGCCGGACCGCGCGGTTGAGCTGGTCAACCTGATCGGTCTGCCGATGGTGCTGACCAACAGCATATCGATTGCGATCTTCACGACGATGCTGCGCGTTGCGCTCACCGAGGAGGAGCGGGCAGCCGCGTACGAGACGGAGAAGGCATTCCATATCGCGGAAGCGGCGCTGCCCCATCTGAAGCAGGGCTTAACGTACCGAACGGCTCAGGCCGTGGCCACCTTGCTGCTGCGCGAGCTGAAAACAACGGCCGTCGCCATTACGGATACGGAGCGGTTCCTGGCCCATGCCGGTGCCGCCAGCCGTACCATTGATCCCGGAGAAGAGATCACATCCGACTTGACCAAGAATGTCATTGCGACCGGCGAGTTTCGGATCATAGAGAATGCGGAAGATATTCAGCCTCGTCATCCGGCGCTCGGCGCCGCCATTCTTGTCCCGATGATCGAGGGTCACGAGATCGTGGGCGTCATCCAGTTCTATTTCAAGCGGCCCCAGGATATTCGGCGCGTCGAGCTGGTGATGGCCCAAGGGCTTGGACAGCTCATTTCCTATCAGCTTGGGGCCACGGCTCACGAGAAGATGAGCCATTTAATGAAAGAGGCGGAGCTGAAGCTTCTGCAGGCGCAGATCAATCCGCATTTTCTGTTCAATACGCTCAACGCGATCCATTCGTTGATCCGGAGCGATCCGCTGCTGGCAAGGCATGCCACGATGCAGCTGGGGGCGTTCATGCGCTTGAACGTCAAGGTCATGGCCTCCCGCAGAACGACCATTCGTGAGGAAATGGAGCTGTTGAATGCTTATCTGGACATTATTCAAATCCGGTTCGAGGATCAGTTCACGTTTGAATGCCAGCTGGATCCGGTGCTTGGCGAGCTTATGATTCCGCCTGCAACGCTGCAAATGCTGGTGGAGAACAGCATTAAGCACGGCTTGCGCGATAAGGCGAGCGGGGGCATCATCCAACTGACCCTAAAGCGTGCGGGCGATCTGGCGGTTGTACAACTGCGGGACAACGGGGCAGGCATCTCGCCCGAGGTGCTGGACAGTCTCGGCGAACAGCCGATCATCGGCAGCGAGGGTACGGGAAACGGCATTTACAATATCAATCAGCGTTTAATCAGCATGTTTGGCAAGGAGGCCAGACTCATCGTAGAAAATCTTGCAGAGGGCGGATGCAGCATATCCTTCAGCATCCCCTGCAGTCTATCGGAAGGGAGCCGGTATCGTGAAGCGAATTAAAGCGATGATAGCCGAAGACGAACGATTGGCAAGGGAGGAGCTGGCTTACCTGCTGGAACAGGAGCCTGATATCGAGCTGCTTCCTCATGCCGCGAACGGCCGGGAACTGCTTGAGCTGGTTCCCTTACGGCAGCCGGATGTCGTCTTTCTCGACGTTCATATGCCGGAGCTTGAAGGATTGCAGGCTGCGCGAATGCTGAAAGCCTCCCCGATCTCCCCCTTCATTGTGTTTACGACAGCCTATGACGAGTATGCTGTCGAGGCGTTTGGTCTGAATGCGATTGATTATCTGCTGAAGCCTTACAGCCATATGCGATTAAAGGAAACCCTGCAGCGAATACGCAGCAGGGTTCATGAAGGGCAAACCCCGCAAAAGCAGGAAGCTTATGATGTGGCCCCACAGGCAGCCTCGTATCCTTCCACTGAGGCTGCTGCCCGCAGCATGCGCGGCAAGCTGCTATTCGATGATGGGGACAAACATGTGCTCGTCGATCCCGAGGCGATACTGTACGCGGTGCGCGAGGAGCGGGTCATCCGCATATGGACGGCGGAAGGCCAGCGGATTACGAGCAAGAGCACGCTGCAGGAGTTGGAGGAGAAGCTGGCAGGTTACTCGTTCTTTCGTCCTCATCGCAGTTACCTGGTTAACGTGAACCGGATTGCAGAGCTGTCCCCTTGGCAGAACGGCGCTTACAATATTGTGCTAAAGGATGAGCAGCGGACGATGATTCCCTTGTCGCGGGAAGCTGCCCGGGATTTGTTCCGGTTGCTTAGGGAGGCATAGGGGGAAGCGCGGAAGGACGGTGATGGTCTCCCGGTTCAGGCGGCATATCCGCCCTTTCGCACACCTTATCGGACGTTTCGCGCAGGAGCTGTGGTCGCGGGCAATCCTCCTGTATATAATCATTCTAAAGCGCTTTCATTCATGGGAGACGCCATAGAATCCTGATCGTTAATGGAGGGAAAGGCAATGGAAGAAAAAAGCTATACCGAAGTATGGCATTCTGAAAAATTCAAAACGCTGCTCTCCCGCAAGAAACGGTTCATTATTCCGATGACCGTCTTTTTTCTTCTGTTTTACTTTGCGCTGCCGATTCTCACTTCGTACACCGACGTGTTGAACCACCCTGCGATCGGCCCGATCACGTGGGCATGGGTATTTGCATTTGCGCAGTTCGTCATGACATGGGTCTTGTGCATCCTGTACTCCCGCAAGGCGGCCCAGTTCGATCGTATGGTAGACGATATTAAAAAGGATATGGGGGCGTAATCGACTATGGCTATCGCGTTGTTTTGCGGAATTGTATTGCTCACGCTGATCATAACGTATTACGCTGCCAAGAAAACAACCAACACCAGCGACTTCTATACGGCAGGCGGAGGGCTCAAGGGCTGGCAGAATGGGACAGCCATTGCCGGTGACTATATGTCTGCTGCCTCCTTCCTTGGCATCGCAGGCTCGATCGCGTTAGTCGGCTTTGACGGCTTCTTCTATAGCATCGGTTTCCTTGTAGCTTACCTGGTGGTGCTGTACCTTGTCGCCGAGCCGCTTCGGAACCTTGGGAAGTATACGGTGGCGGATATGATTGCCGCTCGTTTCTCCGACAAAAAAGTGCGCGGCGTTGCAGCGCTGAATACGATTTCCATCTCCATCTTCTACATGATCGCGCAGCTGGTTGGGGCAGGCGCACTGATTAAGCTTTTGTTGGGACTGGACTATGTCACGTCCGTGCTGATTGTCGGCGTGCTCATGACGATCTATGTTGTCTTCGGCGGCATGCATGCCACGAGTTGGGTTCAAATCTCGAAGGCCGTGCTGCTCATGGCTGGCACGTTCATCATCTCGCTGATCGTATTCGCCAAATTCGATTTCAGTCTGACCCAGATGTTCCATCATATGAAGACGGCTACGCCGCTGCAGGAGGCATTCCTGAACCCGGGGAATAAATACAAAATCCCGTTGGAGACGCTGTCGCTTAACCTTGCGCTCGTACTCGGCACCGCAGGTCTGCCGCATATTTTGACCCGATTCTTTACCGTTAAGGACGCCAAGACGGCACGCAGCTCCGTGGTATACGCTACCTGGATTATCGGCATCTTCTATGTCATGACGATCTTTCTCGGTTTTGGGGCTGCCGCCTTTGTAGGCGCGGCGGATATTACCGAGGTCGATAAAGCGGGTAACATGGCTGCCCCGCTCCTGGCCAAAGCGATTGGCGGCGATTTCCTGTTCGCGCTCATCTCGGCGGTTGCGTTCGCGACAATCCTCGCCGTGGTGACGGGGCTTGTGCTGTCCGCGGCATCCGCCTTCGCCCATGATTTCTATGGCCAAATCGTGCGCCGCGGTGAATCGTCGGAGAAGGAGCAGCTGAAGATGGCACGGTACGCATCGATTGGCGTATCCATTGTCTCCATTCTGCTCGCGCTGTTCGCTCAGAAGATGAACGTAGCATTCCTTGTCTCGCTCGCTTTCGCCGTTGCGGCCAGCGCGAATTTACCGGTCATCCTGTTCACGGTGTTCTGGAAGAGGTTTAATACGACAGGCGCAGTGACCGGGATGCTGACCGGGCTGATCAGCACGGTGATTCTTGTGGCGCTTAGTCCGAATATATGGGATCCGGCCGGAAAGGCAATTTTGATTGGCGATCCGATCTTTCCGATGAGCAACCCGGGCATCATCTCTATTCCGCTTGGCTTTCTGGCAGCTTATATCGGCACGCTGTTATCCTCCTCCAAGGATGAAGCGAAGTATGCCGAAGTGCTGGTCAAGGCCAATACGGGCGCGTAATCCGGATTCGATTCTTTGACCAAAAAGGGTGTATCCAGCTGCTTGGCAGCAAGGGGGATCGCCCTTTTTTGTCATTTTATCGTAAAATAAAGATATAACATGACTTTCAGGCTGAAGCGGAAGGAGGCATGCAAATGAACATATCCGGCATCGTTTTTTTTCTGGCGATTGTGGTCGGCACGTTAATGATTACGTATTATGCTGCCAGGCGGACAACGAGCACGAATGATTTCTATGCAGCGGGCAATCGTCTGAGCGGGCTGCAAAACGGCTTGGCCATTTCCGGCGACTATATGAGCGCGGCGTCCTTCCTTGGCATCGCGGGCTCCATTGCGGTGTACGGCTTCGACGGCTTTTTCTATTCGATCGGCTTTCTAGCCTCCTATGTGATCGTGCAGTACATCATAGCCGAGCCGCTTCATAACCTGGGCAGGTATACGATGGCGGATGCGGTGGCGGTCCGGTTCAGCGAGAAACGGCTGCGCGGATGTATCGCCGTCAACAACATGATGATTACGGTCTTCTACATGATTGCCCAGCTCGTCGGTGCCGGGTGGCTCGTGCATTTGCTGTTCGGGCTGGAAACGTCGCTCGCCATCGTGCTGGTCGGAGGCCTAATGACCATTTACGTCACGTTCGGCGGCATGCTTGCGACTTCCTGGGTGCAGATCGTCAAGTCCATATTGCTGGTGAGCAGCACCTTTATCGTGAGTCTCATCGTGTTGGCTAGGTTCGATTGGGATCTGGTTGGTTTATTCGAATCCATGAAGCGGGCGACCCCATTGCAGGAGCGGTTTCTGATGGCGGGTAATATGTTCGACCACCCGCTCGACATGCTGTCGTTTAATATGGCGCTGGTGTTAGGGACAGCGGGACTTCCGCATATTATTGCGCGCTTCTACACGGTAAAAGACCCGCGTACGGTCCGTTCTTCGGTCAAAACCGCAACGTTCACGATCGGCATCTTTTATGCCATGACCATTTTTCTTGGTTTTGGGGCGGCTGCCTTCGTCGATTGGTCCGTTTTGTCGGAGCGGGTTGAGCTGGCGGCGCCGCTGCTCGCAAGCGCATTGGGTGGCGAATTCTTAATGGCCTTTGTATCGGCCGTTGCTTTCGCAACCATATTGGCCGTGATCTCGGGGCTTGTGCTGACGGCATCCTCCGCATTTGCGCATGACGTCTATAGCAGCATTTTCCGCAGAGGACGGGCGACCGAGGCGCAGCAGATGAGAGTGGCCAAGCTTTCGGCCATTGGGGTTGGCACCGCTTCGATTGTGCTCGCCCTCGGCGCGCAGAAGCTGAATGTGGCATTTCTTGTTTCGTTTGCGTTCGCGGTTGCGGCTTCGGCTAATCTGCCGGTGCTGCTGTTCACGCTATTTTGGCGGAGATTTAATACGTATGGGGCCATGTCGAGCATTGCCGCCGGATTGATATCCTCCTTGCTGCTCATGGCCGTGGGGCCTAACGTCATGGATCCCGGGGCCGGCTGGATCCGGGCGGAAGCGATTTTCCCGCTCAAGCATCCGGGTATCGTGTCCATTCCGATTGGTTTCGCTGGCGGTATTCTCGGCACCCTGCTATCCGGCAAAGTCGGCTCAAGCGGCCGATTCGAGACGATGCAGGCCATTGCCCATGTGGCCCCGGATGAGATTCGTACCCGCGAGCCGGGGTGACGTTTCATACATAAGGATGATGAAAGGCTGAAAAAGACGCGCTGAGATGGTTCGGGTGCCCCCCAAACCCCTTAGCCGCGCCCGTATATTTCAATCCTCCCCGCAGGATGCGCGAGGACCTCGGGATTATCCCTTTCGATGCTTCTTGCTTTATTTAATGCCAAGCCGCATGCGGTAGCTGAGCATAACGGGAAGTGTCCGCCCTTGGAAGTGCTCCTCGACCAGCGCATGGAACTGTGCGATTTTATCGTTCAATTCGGTTTGTTTCAGCTTGAACACGGTCTGGATACCGCCTTGACTGACGGCAAGGCCGGTATATCGTTCGGCGGTGAACGGCTCTATATGATGGAATACGATCTCCTTGGAAAACCGGAACACTCCGCTCTCCCGGATATGCTTCAGATGCTCGTTCTTATTCCCTTTATAGGCCTTTTCCTGTGCCTCCACATGGCGGTCGATGGTGGCCTCTGCCCATTCGATCAGCTCATGGTAGGATTGCTCGACCTTCCAGGTCAGGCTCGGCGGCCAATCACAATCATATACCGCGAATATCCCTTCCTCACGCAGAACGCGGGAAACCTCCTTCAACGTGCTGGCCGGGTCCATCCAGTGGAAGGATTGGGAACAGGTGATGATGTCCGCGGACTGATCCGGGAGCGCCAATTGGTTCGAATAGCCGGAGACAAACCTGATGTCGGCAAGCTGCACACCGTGGCTGCCGTCAGCCTCTTCCTGCAGCGACTGCAGTTTGGCCATGGCCTTGCCCCGCATATCGTCATTCGGTTCAACGCCGATGATCTGGTCCGCTGCGTCTTTCCATGCAAACGAGGATAGTCCCGTTCCGCATCCCAAGTCGACAACGAGAGAGGGCTTGCGCTCCAAATAGCCTGTCAGCAGGGCGACAACCTCCTGGGGAGCTTCGGGGCGATGCTGGTCATAGGTATCCTCAAAGCCGGTGAAACGATCCACGTTGCTGGCACGGTTGCCATCGGGAACGAAATCCTTACTCCACACTTCGGTCATATCCTTGGTCATCATTATTCATCTCCTTATCCGGGTACATAAATCGGGCCTTGCAATTGGAGGTCTTGGCTGCTGCGAGTCAGGATTCATGCTCCAGTTGATGTGTCCTGCCGCTCTAATTCCATCATATCATAGGAAAGGAACTTATTAACAGATAGGCTTGACCCGGGTGGTGCCGATGCGGGTACAATAGAGAGATCGAATGAGGAAGAGGGATGCGTATGAAGACACCAATATCACCGAAGGGAATCTTCTTCGATGTGGATGATACATTGTATGACCATCTGGCGCCTTTTCGCGATGCCGTTCAGAAGGTTGCCCGCCCTGATGGCACGTTTCCATATGAAGCCGCTTATCACCGGATGCGTTATTACAGCGACAAGCTGTCTGTAGAGCTCGGAGGGGCTGGCACGGCGGCATACGGGGAAGCGGTTGAGGATATGCGCAGACGTCGGTTCCAGTTAGCGCTGGCTGAATTCGGCGTAGGGCTGACCCTTGAGGAGGCGGAAACCGTACAGCAAACCTACCTGGACCGGCAGTATAACATCACGATGTTTGAAGGCGCCCGGGAGCTTCTTAAGAAATTGACGGATGCCGGGCATGTCGTTGGATTGATCACCAATGGTCCGGCGGAACACCAGATGAACAAAATCGCGGCTATGCAGTTGGGTGACCTCATACCGGAGGAGCGGTTGTTCGTATCCGGAGCGGTGGGCTGGGACAAGCCTGATCCGCGGATATTCCACCATGTGAACCGGCTGACCGGCACGGAGCCGAAGAGCTCCTATTACATCGGCGATTCGTGGCGCAATGATGTGGTTGGCGCATTGGCTGCAGGCTGGCATGTGATTTGGTTCAATCACCGGAGCGTTGGGCCGGAATCGGAGCATCAACCGCAGCATACCGTGGCGAATTATGGCGAGCTGGAGCGGCTGCTGGATGAGGTTATCGGATAAAAAGGTGGGCGTTCCCTCTGATCCGCTGCCGAAGCGGGATGCTGCCGCATTATTCGAAAAATCTATTGCCAGGCTCTTTAAACGAAGGGCCTGATTTTTTTTGCACTATATTCAACCGATTGGTTGACTTTATAAAATGGTTCCATTATAGTTAACCATATGGTTGAACAAAATAATGAAGAACAACTGGATCACATTTTCCATGCACTGGCTGACCCGACCCGAAGAGAGATGGTGCGCATGATCGCATCGCAGGAACGGACGGTATCTGAGTTGGCTGAACCGTTTGACATGTCGCTTGCGGCAGCCTCCAAGCATATCAAGGTGCTGGAGCGCTCCGGCCTGCTCGAACGGTCCATCCATGGACGGACGCATACCTGCCGTCTGAACCCGAGTGTCATGTCCAGGGCGCTGGAATGGCTGCAATTCTACGAACGATTCTGGACCCGGCAATTTGATGTGCTTGAACGCGAGCTGAACAAAGCGAAGAGGGAGGAGCACTAGAAGAATCCTTAGGAATACCGCTGAACATCCTGGACAACGATGAGTAACGTAGGGAAATAGACGCAATACCACTTTTGATAAGAGAAGGATGATTGACATTGGAGAATGCCTCTACAACCACGCTGGTCATGAAACGTCAATTTGAGGTAGCACCGGAAAGAGTATTTGATGCCTGGTTAAACCCGGACATGATGCGTAAATGGTTGTTTACGCTGGAAGCGACGAACAAAATCGCCCGTAACGATCCGCGCGTGGGCGGAACCTGGGAGATTGTTGATGTGCGGGAAGGCAAGGAGTACCGGGCCATTGGAGAGTATCTGGTCATAGACCGGCCGCGCAAGCTGGTGCTCACCTTCAAGATGCCCCAGTTCAGCGACACTGTGGACCGCATTACGGTGGAGTTCAAAGCCGTGGACGCAGGATGCGAAATGACGTTCTCCCAGGAGATCGTTGTCCCTCATGAGGAAGACTGGACCGCAGAGGATATTGAGAAAGCGCTGACCGAATACCATGACCAAACCGAGCATGGTTGGGGTTATATGTTTGAGGGGCTGAAGCAGCTGTTAGAGACAGGGAAGATAAACTATCCATCCTAAACCAATGAATAAGGGAGCGTGTGTATCGATGAAGAGTGTGACCCCGTTTTTAATGTTTCAGGGCAACGCGGAAGAAGCCATGAACCATTACATTTCCATTATTGAGGATTCCGAAATCATCAGCATTACCCGTTATGGCCCCGATCAGCCGGGAGCCGAGGGAAGCGTCATGCATGCCACCTTTTCGTTGAAGGGACAAACGTTCATGTGCATCGACAGCAACGTGAAACATGAGTTTACGTTCACGCCTTCCTTCTCCATCTATCTGACTTGCGAATCCGAAGCCGAGATCGAGAAGGTGTACGGAGCACTAATCGATGGCGGAGGTGCGATGATGCCGCTGGACAACTATGGATTCAGCCAAAAGTTCGGCTGGATCGCGGACAAGTTCGGCGTATCCTGGCAGCTTAACCTGCCAAGCGAAGCGTAGTCTTGAGCAGGTGATTCAGGTATAGGGACGGGCCCGGAAGGGGCCTGTCCCTTTTTACGCTGAGCCGCAAGGAAGGCATTGCCCAGCTCGATGCTCTCAATCAAGAGCCGTGCTGTCCCTCACCCTCACCGCCACCCGAACGGAAGAATATAACAATGCGGAGCCCCAAATCCCATGCCGCGGCTTACTCCGTGTACTGCTTTCGGAATTGCAGCGGCGATAAGCCAAAACGTGCGGAGAAGCGGCGAGAGAAATAGGGCGGATATTGAAACCCCACATGTTCCGCGATTCGAGCCATGGACCACTGGGTGGTCAGCAGCAGCCGCTTCGCCTGGTCCAGGCGGTATTGAAGCAGGTATTCCGTAGGCGTTACGCCGTGCGATTCCTTCATGCAGCGCGTCAGGTAGTTGTAGTGGAAATGCAAGTCGGACGATAAACGTGCGTTGCTGATGGGCTCACGGTAATGCATTTTGATATAGGACTCCACCTGCTCCGCGACTTTGCGTACCCGCGATTGTTCCTGGTCCGATCTCGACGGGTCCAGCAGCTCCAGCAGCTCGATAAACAGCGTCTGTTCGCGCCAAAATGCCGTGGATCTCGGTTCCGTTGCCAGCAGGTGCAGGGAATCGAACAGCTGATAGGCTTGCTCCGGATAAGGGATAGGGCCATGCCTCGGCAGCTTTATGTTGTGTGAGATCGAATCATTGCGGGTTGCGCCTGATGCTGCGGTCTGAAAATGCAGCCAATAAAAGGAGGTTTCCTCCTGACACCCCTGCACGGCGTAATGGTATGCATCCGGTAATAATACAACGCAATCCCCTGCGCCAAGCGCCCATTGCATATCCTCCTCGCCCAGGAACAAGCAGCCGCATTGAACCAGGATGAGATCGTAGACGCCAAGGTTTCTCCGGTTGGGATGCGACTCGCTCAGCATATAATGCGTTTTTCCGGATTCAAGGAAGTAGGGGAGCGGTGGTGAAGGAATAGAAAGAACGCTCCGTTCTGTCATGGTATCCCCTCCAGGTATGTGTGAAATCGTATAAGAATTTAGGTCATTTCTGTTATCGTTTTCATCCTATCATAGATCGTAGAATGGGAAGTGTCGAGGCTTTATCATTCGAATCCCAAAGGAGTGTATATCCAAGATGATAACTCTTACTTCGCGTTCAATTGCCGTCCCCCTTAAGCAAGTGAAATTGACGGACCCTTTCTGGTCCCGTTACATAGAGCTGGTAAGGGAAGTGGTGATCCCATACCAATATGAAGCCCTCCATGATCGGATTCCGGGCGTGGAACCGAGTTATGGCGTGTCCAATTTTCGAATTGCTGCCGGCAGGGAGGAGGGGGAATTTGGCGGTATGGTATTTCAGGACAGCGATGTCGCCAAATGGCTTGAGGCTGCAGCTTATTCGCTTGCCATTCATCCGGATCCGAAGCTGGAGGAGCAGGTGGATGAGTTGATCGATCTTGTGGCCGCTGCCCAGCAGCCGGATGGCTATCTGAATACATATTTTACGGTGAAGGAGCCGGAGAAGCGCTGGACCAATCTGACGGATTGCCATGAGCTGTACTGCGCCGGCCATATGATCGAAGCCGGAGTTGCGCATTACCGGGCGACGGGCAAGCGGAAACTGCTGGACGTGGTATGCCGCTTGGCGGATTACATCGATACCGTCTTTGGACCCGAGGATGGCAAAATCCATGGGTTCGACGGCCATCAGGAGATTGAGCTGGCACTGGTCAAATTGTATGAGGTAACCCAGGAGCCGAGATATTTGAGTCTGAGTCAGTATTTTATAGATGAGCGCGGGACGGAACCCCACTTCTTCCTTCAGGAGTGGGAACAGCGAGGGAAGAAGTCATTCTACCGCTCTGTACTGCATCCGCCGCATTTGGCTTATCATCAGAGCCACCTGCCGGTCAGGGAACAGAAGGAGGCGGTCGGGCATTCGGTCCGTGCGGTTTACATGTATACGGCGATGGCCGATTTAGCTGCCAGAACGAAAGACCCTGCTCTGCTTGAGGCTTGCGTTAATCTGTGGCATAACATGGTCCATAAACAGATGTACATTACCGGCGGGATCGGCTCCACCCATCATGGCGAGGCGTTCACCACGGATTATGACCTGCCGAACGATACCGTATACTCGGAGACCTGCGCATCCATCGGGCTGATCTTTTTTGCCCAGCGCATGCTGCAGCTGTCACCAAAATCCGAGTATGCGGACGTGATGGAGCGCGCGCTGTTCAATACGGTCATTGGCAGCATGGCTCAGGACGGGCGTCATTTCTTCTATGTGAATCCGCTTGAGGTATGGCCTACGGCCTGCCGTCATAATCCGGGCAAGTTCCATGTGAAGCCGGTTCGGCCGGGCTGGTTCGCCTGCGCATGCTGCCCGCCGAACGTGGCGAGACTGCTGTCGTCGCTGGGTGAATACGTGTATACGATGAATGACGATACGCTGTATACCCATCTGTACATTGGCGGCGAAGCGGAGGTTCGGTTCGGGAACGTGCCGGTGAAGGTAACCCAGACCAGCGCGCTGCCATGGGATGGGAATGTTACGCTTACGATTCAGCCTGAGCAGGCAGCCGAGTGGACCGTCGCTCTTCGCATTCCGGACTGGTCGCGCGGTAAAGCCGTTATGCGGGTGAACGGGCAAGAGGTGACCGTGGAGGATATTTCCCAAGACGGCTATGCCTACGTGAAGAGAGTGTGGTCACCGGGGGATACCGTGGAATTGGCATTCTCCATGGAGATCCATCAAGTAAGAGCCAATCCCAACATACGGGGGAATGCCGGCAAGGCCGCGATTCAGCGCGGGCCGCTGGTATATTGCTTGGAGAGCGTCGATCATGGAGCGCCGGTATCCTCGCTGTCGCTCGCAGGCGATCCGAAGCTTCATTCCCGATTCGATCCGGATCTTCTTGGCGGAGCCGTTGTCATTGAAGGGGAGGGATGGCTTGAAGAGTCTGATGATTGGGGCGATGAACTGTATCGTTCCTCTCCGAAAAAGAGGCTTCCCGCATCATTAAAGGCCATTCCTTACTATTTATGGGGCAACCGCGGCGAGAATGAAATGACCGTCTGGGTGCGCGAGCTGCCGCACACGGTATAAGATCCTACAGCCCGCCTCTCCCGAAGGGAGTTGACCGAGGAACCAGCATACAAAGGATGCAACGGCAAAGCATGGACGATGCCGAACCACATAACATAAAGGGCTTGCCCAAGGTCGATGGACCTCGGGCAAGCCCTTTTTTTATCCGAATGGCTCCCTGCATTTATAACAGCTTCTTGATATCCTCTTCTATTTTTTCCGGAGTATCCGTTGGCGCAAAGCGCTTGACCACCTTGCCGCTGCGGTCCACAAGAAACTTGGTGAAGTTCCATTTAATCGCTTTAATGCCGAGTGCGCCGGGCGCTTCACTCGTCAGATGCCTGTAGAGCGGATGGGCACTCGTGCCGTTCACATCAATTTTGGAGAATAAGGGGAAGGTGACGCCATGATTGAGCTTGCAGGCCTCCTCGATCGCGGAGTCCTCCTCCAGCTCTTGATTCATGAACTGACTGCTGGGGAAGCCGAGAACGGCCAATCCTTGATCGCGGTAGGTTTGGTGCAGCTTCTCCAGACCGTCGAATTGAGGGGCAAAGCCGCATTTGGTTGCTGTATTGACAATGAGCATGACGTCGCCTTTATAAGACTCAAGCGTTTGGGACTCGCCGCGTATCGTTTTTACTTCATATTCATAGATAGACATCGCCGTAGAACCTCCTCCAATGAGATGTATATACAATCAGATTATATTCTTTCGCCCTGGATTGCAATTTGATAGAAACGGCAGCGGCAATTATATGCTATTTGTATGACAAAAGCTGGAGTGTAATACATGATGCGGAAGTATAAAAAGTAAAATTTTGTATTTTCATCTGGACTTATTTAGGAGATGTATGATAGTAGTAGAATAAGTGCTTATCGAATGAACCAAAAGGGGTACTGCTGAAATCATGTGTGGGAGGACGGTATGAGATTAAAAACACAAATGCTCAAAACGACGGTGACCAGCCTGCTGGCTTTTATGTTCATCGTCCTCATTGTTCTGGTTCCGAGGGATTTGAATCTGTCGCTGGACAGCAATTTGTGGGTGACGAATTATTCCTTTGATCTGGGTGAGTATGTTACGTATATTCGCGATTTTTTTGTTGCCGCCATTCAGAACGGGACGCTGGGAGAAACGCGATATATCGGTCAGTCCTCGGAAGCGGCCGCTTTTGGGGCCGTCGGCAAAAGCCTGCTGGTTATTGTATCCGCTTTAATCCTTGGATTTGTGTTCGGCATTCTGAAGGGAGTCCTCGACTATAAATTGTCCAAGACCAAATTCAGTGTGCTGGGGCATTGGACCACATGGCTGTTCCAATCCGTTCCGGATTTTTTCCTGATGCTGATCGCCCAGTGGGTGCTGATTAAGCATGTACCGGCTGTCCGCTATTTTGCGGTTGACGGCTGGGAGGCCTTTGTGCTGCCATCGCTGCTCGTGTCGATTTACCCGATTTTCTTCATTGCCCGAATCACTTCGGCTTCTCTGCTTGCGCAGGAGGGCAAGTTATACATACTGCTGGCTAAAGCCAAAGGGCTGAGTGACCGAAAAGTCGTATACAAACATATGCTGCGCAACGGTATCGCGACCATCCTGACCCATCTTCCGGGCCTGCTCGTCTTCATCTTGTCCAATCTGCTCGTGGTGGAATATTACCGCAATTATCCGGGGGCGGCATGGAGACTGTTTCAGGCGCTGGACTTCAACACGTTCAGTGGAACCGGGTCCAATTATGAGCCGGGTGTCATTATCTATATTGCGTTTTCTTTCATGGTGCTGTTCATGATCGTCCAATGGATCAGTCAATCGGCACGCAAGTACTTTGATCCCCGATCAGAAATGAGGTGAGTCGACTTGAAGAATATCCCTTTATGGATTGGCGGCACGCTGCTTGCCTTCTTTGTTTTTGTTATGCTGGCGGGGCCGTATATGCCCTTTATCGACAAGGATTTGAAACAGGAAACCTCCAGATGGGTGATGAAGGACGGGAAGCAGAAGCTGACGCTTCCGCCCTATAAGCCTTCTTCGAAGAACTGGCTGGGATCGGATAAGAAGGGGGTCGATAATCTGAGCAAGCTGGTTGTGACCGCCAAGGATACGATCCTGCTTGTGCTGGGGATTACGGCTGTTCGATATGCGATAGGCGTGCCCCTCGGATTGATCGCCCGTAAGAAAAAAGGTTTCATCCACCGGTTCATTACCTTCTGGAACCAGCTGTGCTCCTATTTGCCGCCGGTCTTCGCTTCGGCTCTGCTGCTTGCGCTGCCATTCTTTCTCTTCTCCCAGCAGCGGATGGGCTGGGCCATTCTGATTTTGGCCGGCGTTGAAGCCGGGCGGGTTGCGATTACGATACAGCAGCAGGCCCACAAAATGGCAAGTGAGCCTTACATGGAGGCCGGAACCGCGTTAGGACTTCGGACGAGAACGTTGACAAAGAATTATTATATTCCGGTCTTGTTCCCCGAGGTGATCGTCAACTTCTGCTTGGATATGGGGAAGGTCATGCTCCTGCTCGGCCAGCTTGCCATCGTGAACATCTTCCTCGGTCATGAGTGGAAGGAAGTTAATTATTATGTCATGGAATTCGTGGAGACCGGGTATAACTGGGCGACCATTCTGTCCAAGCATCGAGCGGACATATGGTTAGGGAAGTTTCAATTCGTTGTGTATCCCGCATTTGCCATGATGCTGTTAATCATCACGTTCAACCTGTTAGGCGAAGGCCTGCGCCGTCGTTTTCAGGTTAAAGGCTGATCGGTGCGTGGCCTTTAACGCGAAAAACCGGAAGGATGAGAGTTTGCGCCAGGTGCTTTCCTATTTATTAGGACTGCCAGTGTCTGGTGAAACCGATCCTTCCGGTTTTTTTGATTGTGTAAAATGCTGCTGTTTACGCTTCTACAGGAATATCCGGGTGAGCCCAGACGGACACGCTGCCGCCGTTCACCGGAAAAAGAGCGAACCCATCCTTGCCGATCGTAATCCGATCCTGCCGTGTACGGGTCAGATCCATCCATATCTCCCCGGCTCGATGCTCGCCGACAAACATCCGCTTATCCCCGGCTTCGCCATTGGCGATGACCACCGCGCAGCCGGAAAACTCGATTTCCGGGATGCCGCGGCGGACCCAGCCGATCGTATTCGGGTGGTCAAAATAATCGTCCTGCTGGCCATACGCCCGATTCGCTCTGGCATACAGCAGCGGGTCAATCGCTTCCTTTTTGCCGGGAATGGGTTTCTCGCCGCCGATTCCGTAATAATCGCCATAGAAGACGGAAGGATAACCGTCCTTTCGCAGCAGGATCAACGCATAAGCGCTCTGCTTGAACCAATCCTCCACCCAGGATTCCAGCGATTCCTGCGGCTGCGAGTCGTGATTGTCCACAAACGTGACAGCATTCATCGGGTGCGATTGGACAAGCGTATCGTCAAAGATCGTCCGCAGGTCGAAGGAACGGCCGGCTTTGGAAGCCGCTTGGAGTTTATAATGAAGAGACACGTCAAACAGATCGATCCTGTAATCCACCGTATCCAGAAAGTCTCGGCAATCCTGAAGCTCGGGATTCCAAAACTCGCCCACGATGTAAAAATCATCTCCGCGCTTTTTCTTCATGGCAGTGGCAAATTCTTTAATGAAGTCATGGTTAATATGCTTGATCGCATCCAGCCGGAATCCGCTGCACTGCAGCGTATCCACCAGCCACTTGCCCCATGCGAGCATTTCCTTGCGTACATCCGGATGGCTGTAATCAAGGTTGGCAAACATCAGGTAGTCGTAATTGCCGAATTCATTGTCAACGTTATCGCTCCATGATTTGTTCTCGCCGACGATCCGGTAAATGCCGGAACGTTTGCTGATTTCGTCGTAATCGGTACCGTTAAAATGAGTGAAATTCCACTGGAACGAGGAGTATTGATCCCCTCGGCCGGGGAATGTGAATTTGGTCCAACCCTCAATCTCGAATGGCTTCGATATATCCTTGGTCCGATCCATCTCGTCGACCTGTACCACCCGAAACCGCTCGGTTTCATCTGCGCCCGCCTTATGGTTCATGACCAGATCGACATAGACGGCAATTCCGTGCTTATGGCAGGCCGCGATGGCATCAATCAATTCCTGCTTGGTTCCATATTTCGTGCGAACCGTTCCTTTCTGATCGAACTCTCCCAGATCATAGAGATCGTATATGCCGTAGCCATTGTCCTCTGCGGACGTAGCTTTTGTCACCGGAGGAATCCATACCGCATCGATTCCCGCCTTGCTCAGCTCCGGGGCTGCGTTCTTGAGTCGGTTCCAGTGCGAGCCATCGGCTGCAACATGCCATTCGAAGAATTGCATAATCGTATGATTTCGCTGCATACTTCCATCTCCTCTATCATGATAGCTCTGCATGTTTACTGCATACTAAGCTCAAATACCCAAGAAAGCAGGGGAGCTAAACCTTCCACCCGAAATGGGCGGACCGCCTCCATTTAGTTTTACCCTAAAATGGAAAGAAAAAGACGGGGGTTGTCGTATTGCGGCCATCCTAATATAGCTTGGATCCAGCTATTCACCACAAAAAAACCATCCCCTGCCGAGAATCTATCGCAAGGGATGGTTTTCCGTTTTGTACACTTTGGCTGCCTTTCGCTTACTTATGCCATGGCATAAGTAAGCAGAATCAGCAGCACGGTGGTGATGGACATGGCCAGCAGCGGCCGCCAGGCGCCGCGCACATCCTTCAAGTGGACATTCAGGCCAAGTCCGACCATCGCCATGGCAAGAATGAAGGAGGCTGCCTGAGAAATCGAATCTTTGATCGGCAGGGGAATGATCGGTTGTCCGGTAAATTCCCAGCTTCCCAGTACACTCGCTGCCATGAAGCCCAGCAGAAACCAGGGAAACTCCATCCGTGTATGACTCTGCATACGTCCGGTGCGCTTCATCCAGACCATAAGCGCGATACTGAGCGGTACGAGCAAGAATACGCGTCCCAGCTTCGCGAGCAGGCTAATCGCAAGTGCATCCTCACCTGCTGGAGCAACTGCCAATGCTACATGGGCGATTTCATGAAGACTGACACCCGACCACACGCCGTATTGGGTGTCTGTTAAGGGAAGCAGCGGCTGGACGAGGGTATAACCGATAGCAACAATGGTTCCAAGAAAGGCAATCAGCCCCGCACCTAGCGCAGTGTCCTTCTCCTTCGCCTTGAGGATCGGGGACACGGCGGCGATGGCCGCCGCACCGCATACACCGGTTCCAATGCCAAGCAGAAGGGACAAGGACATATCGGCTTTCAGCCATTTGGCAATCAGCAGAGTGAGCGCGATGGCAAATATGACGCTGATCACATCCCTCATCATTAAACCCAGGCCTTGCTGGAACACGATGCCGATATTCAGCTTAAGGCCATATAGAATAATTGCTAGACGCAGCAGCCGCTTGGCCGTGAATTGGATTCCTATGCGCAGTCTCTCCGGGTAACCTCGCAGCTGTCGATATACTGCGGCGATGAGAATCGCCCAGGCGAGCTGGCCAAGGTAGCCAAGGCCCGGCATGCTTGCTAATACGTAACCGATGAGAGCGATGACAAAGGTAAAGGCAATGCCGCCTGCTGTGGCGGGCAGCGTATGCTGTGTCCATCGAACCAGACGATGGACGTGTTCTTGTGATTTGGAATAGGCTGGCTCTGTCATTAGATGTAACCTCCGATTCGTTCGGTTGGTCTGAACCCATCGTATCCCATTCCAATGGATAAGAAAAATAAATCATTATAATGATCATCATAAGTAATATGTTATGGTAAATATAACTCATAACCATTCGTGGACATTGCGAAGAAGGAGGCAAAAAGCGTGGATCAACCATTGGAGGTATTCGTTACGGTGGTAGAGAAGGGGAATTTTACCCGTGCGGCGGAGGAGCTGCTGATGACACAGCCCGCGGTAAGCCAATATATCCAAGCGCTCGAGCGGTCTGTGGGCACCAAGCTGCTGGAGCGAACCAATAAATATGTCCGGCTAACCAAAGCCGGAGAGATCGTATACCATCATGCGAAGGACATTCTGGGCCTGTACACCCGCATGAACACGCTTGTGGACGATTTGATGCATCGGGCGAGCGGCAATCTGTCCATTGGCTCAAGCTATACCTTCGGGGAATATATGCTGCCGCATTTGATCGCTTATATGAGGGAACATTATCCCTTGATCCGCCCATCGATTATGATCGGGAACACCACGGAAGTGGCGGAGATGATACTGCGCCATGAGGCGGATATCGGCATTGTGGAGGGAGATTATCAGGATGATAAGCTGCATATCGAGGCCTTTGCCGAGGATGAGATGCTGGTGATGGTTCCCCGGGACGGGCGGTATGATCATCTGCAGGAGCTATCGCTCTCCGAGCTTGCGCATGAGACCTGGATTGTCAGGGAAGCCGGATCGGGCACCCGCGAGGCAACGGAGCGGATGTTCTCACGGTATCATATTCGCCCTCAGCATATCGTGGAGTTCGGAAGCACCCAGCTGATCAAGGAATCCGTGGAGGCAGGCCTTGGCGTCACGCTGCTGTCGCGATGGGCGGTGCGCAAGGAGGTGCAACTCGGAACGCTGCATATGCTGGTACCGAATGGCAGACCGGTGGCACGGCAGTTCTCATGGATTACACAAAAAACACCTTATCATACCAAGGCCGTAGAGGTGTTTCTCGAGCTTTTGCATCATAAACGCGGTTTCCCCAAGGGGGTCTAAAGGAAGAGAATGACCCGGTGCAAGAGCATCCCCGTTAAGGGGATGTTTTTTTGTTCGGACATGATTACATACGCCATAATTGGTTAAAAATAGATACTAAAATCATAGATGAACAAACATGTAACGAATGATGTGAAAATCGGACGTAAGGAGGGTTAAACGATGAGAACATTTAATACAATAGCTTTGCTGTTATTGATTGTTGGAGGCATTAACTGGCTTCTGGTCGGCCTGTTTCAATACGACCTGGTAGCTGCATTGTTTGGTGGACAGAGCTCCATCGGCTCCCGCATCATCTATACGATTGTCGGTCTGTGTGCATTGTACTCGATCCGCTTCTTTGGTGATGTTACGAATGACGACCGAAATACAGCCAGATAGGTTACATTTAATAACATAAAAATGACATAGTTTTCGAGAAATATCCATATCCTCATAGATAAAAAAAGCCTTTCCGTGTTCAGGAATGGCTTTTTTTCTGTCCGAAATCCAAGATTGTCAGTGAATTGTAATCCTCATGTCAGGTGCAAGATCAACATATACAGTATGAAATTTCCAGTGTTTATGAGGCTTTGCATGCTCTATAGTTAAAGATAAAAACGACATATTTACGGGATTTGGAAGGAACTCATAGAATAAAGCCAAGCCATTGCAGCGCAACAATCGGAAGTTAATGGCATGATAGGAAACATAACGTGATATCTGTCGGCATCCTCCGTGTTGCGTAAACAATGAAATGAAAAGGACTCCTTCACCATTAGGAAAGAGTCCGAACGAATAGCGACATAAAGACACCTGGAGGGGAGTGAAACTGTTACAACTAGGCGGTCCCCACTCTGTTTTATGAGTGGAATGCCTTATACATGGCATCCAGCAGGCTGTGTGTCGCATCACAGCTGTATTCCCAGAACATAATACCAGCCAAGCCTTGATCCTGTACGTATTTGCATTTATGAGTCAGAGATTCAGCATCATCGTAAGTAATGAAGCTGCTGCCATCGAATAAATAAGGCGCTTTGGCTTCGTCGTCCCAGTACCTTTTATAGGAAGGGTTATTAAAATATTCGGCTGCGAGCTGGGTATAGGTCGGACCATAACCACCGGAGGATGGAGCGATCTGGAGGTAGCCGTTGTTCACATCCGGCACATCCTTCCACTTTCTGGAGTAAAATGCGGCCCCGATCACGATTTTCTCACGCGGCACGCCGGCAAGCGTGAACAGGCGGACGGAGGCATCGACGCTGATTCGGAACAGATCGCCAGTTGAGGTGTACAGGTTGGCGTGATGGCCCGTCAGCGTCTGGAATCCGCCGCGCATGTCGTACGTCATCAGCTGAATGAAGTCGAGATAGGGGTGAATGTCACGGATATCGGTGCCATCTATATAATATTGATCGGCCCCGGCTGCGATCGTGAGCAGATAGTGTGTCTCGTCCCGCCCGTATTGATCCAATGTTTCCCGGAGCTCCTTCAGCAGCATCGTGAAGTTCTTCTTGTCATTTGGCGATGCGGTCGTTCCTGCGATCGAGTAGCATGGATACTCCCAGTCCAGATCAATGCCGTCGAACGGAAACTCTTGCAGCAGCTTGATTGCCGATTCGCACACGCTTTGTCTCCCTGCGGACGTTGCTGCCGCTCTCGAGAATCCGTCGGAGCCCCAGCCGCCAACGGACAGCAGGACGATTAATTCGGGATTGACGGCTTTCAGGCGATGGATCTCGTGGATGGTGTTCGTATCGGTATACGTAATCTTGTCTTCTCGGATATGGGCGAAAGCGATATTCAAGTGAGTGAGCCGCTTGGCATCTTCGGTCGTGATCTCGGATAAGACCTTGCGCCCTGCGTAGCCGGCTAAAATCCAGGAGGATGGCTGCATGCGTAATCCCTCATTTCTTTTAGAATATGTCAGTTTTGCTTTTGCGGTTTATTTTTCCAACTTACGGTCAGATATGACATCTGTCAAGGCTCATCCCATTGGCCTGAATGACAATTTATCGGAGGGGAAGGGGGCAAAAACCACATGTTTTCCTGCTTGAAAACGACAATGACAGAAGTGGGTGGGACGTGAAAAGCCCGTCATACCAGCACATTAGGCTATTTTGAACAGACAATAGAAATGACATATTTACGGATCATGCGGCAGTCCATACACTTGGGATGTAAGCGTTAACAATTCTGAAGCGGGCAAGCCGCACGCTAAGGATGTGTGGTCAGGAAGGCTCTTTCTTTTACATTGAACAGGGGTGCTTTTCCGAAAAAACATGGCCGGATTTTCATTAGAAAAGGAGGGGGCAACCTATGCAGCAAGATGGTCAATCCGCCCTGACACAAAGCGTATCGGTTAACACGATGCCGAATCGTAAGAAAAATACATTATGGAGGAGGATGATTCGAAACTGGGAGCTGTATTTGTTTATCGCTCCGGCATTTCTGTATTTTGTCATTTTCCATTATGGGCCGATGTACGGGATCCAAATCGCCTTCAAAAACTTCATCCCGACGTTGGGAATAACGGGAAGCCCGTGGGTCGGATTCGACCACTTCGAACGCTTCTTTAACTCTTATTACTTCTGGGACTTGCTCTGGAATACCTTGAGCATCAGCTTGTATGAGCTGGCCATCGGGTTTCCGCTGCCCATCATTCTGGCATTGGCCTTCAATGAAGTGAAGGATTCATTCTTTAAGCGTACGGTACAGACCGTCACGTATGCGCCACATTTTATTTCAGTCGTTGTTATGTCCGGTATGATCATTACGTTCTTGTCGCCTTCGTCCGGCATGATCGTAAATTTTGTGGAAATGCTGGGCTTTCAGCCGCCGCAGTTCCTGACAGATCCCGCTTGGTTTAAGACTGTGTACGTGCTGTCGGGCGTCTGGCAGAGCGCGGGCTGGGGTACCATTATCTATCTGGCCGCTTTGTCGGGTGTCGATCCGCAGCTGCATGAGGCTGCCGTCGTGGACGGTGCGAGCCGATTCAAACGCATCCTGCATATTAACATTCCGGCGATTGTACCAACGATCACCATTCTGTTGATCCTGAACATGGGCAGCATTTTGGGCGTCGGATTCGAGAAAATCCTGCTCTTGCAGAACCCGCTGAATATGAGCTCTTCCGATGTCATCTCGACTTTTGTTTATCGCTCCGGTCTGGTTGACGCACAGTACAGCTTCTCTACCGCCGTCGGATTGTTCAATTCGGTCATTAATGCGATTCTGCTGATTGCGGTGAACCAAATCGCTCGTCGCACCAGCGAAAACAGCCTGTGGTAGAAGGGGGAATAACATATGTCATCCACGGTAAGGGAAAGCAAAGGGGATAAATTATTCCTGCTATGCAACTACATCTATCTGACGATTGCACTGATCATCGTGCTGTACCCGCTGCTGTACATTGTCAGCGCCTCTATCAGTGATCCGAAGTACGTAAGTTCAGGTGAAATGTGGCTGATTCCGAAAGGGATAACTTTTGATGGATATGCCCGGGTGTTTGAGAATGCCAACATTTGGATTGGCTACAAGAACACGATTATTTATACAGTGATAGGTACGATCGTGAATCTGATTGTCACGCTGCCTGCAGCCTATGCGCTAAGCCGCTCAGATTTTGTGGGCAGAGGATTTTTTATGGCGGTGTTCCTGGTTACGATGTTTTTCGGCGGGGGACTGATTCCGAGTTACCTGCTCGTGAAAGATCTTGGCATGGTCAACAGCATGTGGGCTCTTATTCTGCCGGGAGCTGCGTCCATATGGAATATAATTGTATCCCGGACGTTCTTCCAATCGACCATTCCGAAGGAGCTTCAGGAAGCGGCCCATATCGACGGCTGTACGAACTTCCGGTTATTCATCAAAATCGTATTGCCGCTCTCGATGCCGATTATTGCCGTCATGGCACTTTTCTACGGCGTCGGACATTGGAACAGTTACTTCAGTGCCATGATTTATCTGAATGATGCCGCGAAGTACCCGCTTCAGCTCTTCCTGCGTCAAATCCTGGTTCTTCAGGAGATGGCGGCACAGGGCGGCGGGGCGATTGACGCCTCATCCGCAGCAGCGATGAATTCCAAAGCGGAAATTGCCGCACTGGTCAAATATGCGGTCATTATCGTTGCGACACTTCCGGTTATTGCTGTTTATCCGTTCCTTCAACGTTATTTTGTGCAGGGTGTTATGATTGGTTCCGTTAAGGGCTGATCTTAAACCATACAATCCACACCAAAAAAGGGGAGTTGTTGTCATGAAAAAGCTTCGCAAGGCATCATCTATTTTACTCTGCCTCACCCTCTCAGCAACAATGCTTGCAGCCTGTGGTTCACCTAAAGGAGATGGCGCTGCTACAGCACCGTCCGGGACAGCCAGCACGGAAGGGGTAAAGAAGGAAGGTTTCCCGATTGTGGATGAGCCGATCACGCTGACGGTCATGTCACAGGATGCCGGTGTAGCCGATTGGAATACGATGCCCGTACTACAAGAGATGGAGAAATTGTCAGGCATCAAGCTGGAATATCAGCTTTCTCCGATTGACAGCTTTGAAACAAAGAAAAATCTGGTGTTTGCGAGCGGCGATTTGCCCGATATGTTCTATGCGGCGGATCTGAAGCCGGCTGAGCAGGTAACTTACGGCAGCCAAGGCATCCTCATTCCGCTGGAGAAGTACATTGACGAAGGTTATGCACCGAACATCAAAAAGATATTGGATGAGAACCCGGATGTCCGCAAATCCTTCACGACCCCGGACGGACATATGTATGCCCTGCCGTTCGTCGACAAGGCTGCTGTATGGTACAGAGGCCCGATGTGGTATAACGGCAAATTCTTAAAAGCGCTCAACGTGTCCGAGCCTAAGACTACTGAGGAATTATATACATTCTTGAAACGCGTCAAGGAAGAAGATCCTAACGGAAACGGAAAGAAAGACGAGATTCCGCTGACTTCCGTCAAGCTGGATGACCTGCGCATGTACTTCTTCGGCTTCTGGGGCATGTACAACGAAGGCATCTATTCCGACAAGGATGGGAAAGTACACTACCCTTACCAGGAAGAAGGCTACAAAGGCTATCTGACGTTCATGAACCGTCTGTGGAAGGAAGAACTGCTGGATCATGAAACCTTCTCGCAAACAGGCGATCAGAAAAAAGCCAAGGGAGAAAACAATCAGCTGGCTCTGTTTAACGACTACCATGCGTACTTCACGCTTGGCGGCGAGCCTAGCAGCGAGCATCCGCTCATGACGCCGGTGAAGAGTGAAATCGCCGACTCTCCGGTATATGGCATGCATCCTGGTATGTCGGCAAGAGGCACATTCGCCATTTCGAGCAGCAACCCGGCTCCGGAAGCGACCATGCGCTGGATCGATTACCTGTACAGCTATGAAGGCGCTACGCTGTTTAACCAAGGACCGGAAGGCACCCTATGGAAATTCAAGGATGAGGCTAACCGCGTGAAAGAATGGCTCCCAGTGCCAGGCGGCGGTGATCGTGAGGAGTATCGCGGCAAAATCACGCCGAACTACGGTATTTTGACACCTGGCGTCAATGATCCGGATGTTGCGAAAGGTCTTCGCACCGAATTCGATGAGTGGATCGATCAGCAGAACCAAGAGAAGCTGGTGCCGATCGGCAAATCGCCATTCCCTAACGTTTATTTGACGAATGAAGAGCAGAGCGAGGCAACTGCGCTGTTGTCCGATTTGGAAACGTACGTGAAACAGATGGAAGCCAAATTCGTAACAGGCCAAGAGCCGCTTGAGAATTGGGATAAATACGTCGCACAAGTCAAGAAAATGGGCAGCGACCGTCTCGTCGAGCTTTACCAAGGCGCGTATGATCGCTGGAACGCCGAGCAATAATCAGATGCATATATGAAAAACAAAGAGCCAACGTATCCCGGTCGCTTCATGACCGGGGGTTGGCTATTGTTTTTAAGGGGCAGGCGAAGCCCGTTCCAATGATCTTCAAAAATATCGTTATCAACAAATGACTATTGGAGGTACACCATGTCGGAGAACAAGCTGGTTGAGGAAGAGCAAGCGGTAGTGGAGCAGGGCGTGCACAATTTCAGCAGTGAGGACAAATGGGTCAAGCCGGAGGATCCGCTGCTTCTGGAACGCTTGGAATGGTTCAAGGACCAGAAGCTGGGCTTGATGATGCACTGGGGGCCGTATTCCCAGCTGGGCCTTGTTGAATCTTGGGCGCTGAGCGATAAAGACGCGGACTGGTCGCGAGACGGCATTGACTGGGACATCGATGCGGAGGAGCTTAAGCGGCAGTATTTTGATCTGAACAAGACCTTCAACCCGCTTCGCTTTCAGCCTGATCTGTGGGCTGACCTGGCAGCCGATAACGGCTTCAAATATTTGAACTTTACTACCAAGCACCATGACGGATTCTGCATGTGGGATACGCATACGACCGATTACCGTGTTACGGGACCGGAATGTCCGTTCCATAGGCATAAACACGCCGATATTACGAAGGAGCTGTTCGATGCATTCCGTGCCAAGGGGCTCGGCATCTCCGCCTATTTCTCCAAGGCTGATTGGCATACCCCGTACTACTGGGCGCCGGGAATGGAAGCGGGGAGCTTCACTTCTCGCGGCCCTAGCTACGATCCGAAGAAATATCCTTGGCTGTGGGAACAGTTTGTCCAGTTTACCCATGAGCAGATCATGGAGCTGATGACCCGTTACGGCCGTATCGATGTGCTGTGGCTGGATGCAGGCTGGGTGAACGATTACCGGGACCAGAATATCCGATTGGGCGAAGTGGTAGAGAAGGCGCGTGAGATTCAGCCTTGGCTTCTCTCGGCGGACCGCACGGTCGGCGGGCCTTACGAGAATCTGATCACGCCGGAGCAGACCCTTCCTGAGCGTGCCCTTCATGTGCCGTGGGAGAGCTGCATCACGATGGGAACCTCCTTCTCCTTCCGCTACGAGGATCGTTACAAAACGGTGCGTCAGCTCATTCACCTGCTGGCCGAGATCGTGGCCAAAGGCGGAAATCTAGCGCTCAATGTGGGCCCGCAGCCGGACGGAAGGCTGCCCGAGACGGCCATTTCACGAATGAAGGGCATGGGAGAGTGGCTGAAAGTCTATGGGGAGGCCATCTATGGGACCCGTGTCTGTGAGCCGTATTCCTCCGGCGCGGTCCAGTTTACCCAGAAAGACGATACCACCTACGCCATCTATCTGTATCGAAATGAGCAAGAAGCCGTTCCTGAGGAGCTGCACATTCCGATTCAGACGGCGTTCAGCCGCATAGATTTGGTCGGGGGTCAGGAGGCGCTGGATTATCGCCGCACGGACGATGGCGTCGCGGTCCGACTTCCGGATCAGGAGCGTCAGGGGCTGGCGCCGATCGCGCATGTATTGCGGTTTCGTTAAGAGGCGGGTTATATAAAGTGTGTGTTCAAAAAGGTCGATTTTCAGCACCGAGAAGGTTGGATGAAGCTAGGGGGTGAGGAGCGGAGCGTACGTTTTGGGTACGTGAGCACCGGAAGGCCCGGCTGAATTCAAGATTCGATGCCGAGTTGCTTCCTGATTCGCTTCGTGATCAAAAGCGGACTTTTTGAACAACCTCATAAACGTATTTTTCACGTACAAGGACTTAAGAAGAGGTGTGGACAGACATGCAGAAATGGTTCGAAGAAGCCAAGCTGGGCATCTTCATTCACTATGGCATCTATGCCGTGGACGGAGTCTCGGAATCTTGGTCCTTCTATAACGGGAGGATCACGTACGACGAGTACATGAAGCAGCTGGACGGTTTTACGGCATCGAAATTCAATGCGGAGAAATGGGCCGATTTGATCGAGAAATCCGGCGCCCGGTATGCCGTGCTGACAACGAAGCACCATGATGGCGTTGCGCTGTGGGATACGCAGTACAGCGATCTTAACGTGGTCAAGCGGACGCCGGCCAATCGGGATATCGTGCGGGAGTATGCGGAAGCGATCAGGGAGAAGGGCATTCACCTGGGCATGTACTTCTCTCTAATCGATTGGTCGCATCCGGATTATCCAAGCGTGTTTGAAGGAGGCCGGGTACCGGAGGATCTCAACAGCGTCAACCCGCACACCAGTCCCGTGGACGGTGTTCAGGATCAGGAGAAGTGGCAGAAATTCCTGGAGTTTAATAACAACCAGCTGCGGGAGATCTTGACGAATTACGGGAAGGTGGATCTGCTGTGGTTCGATGGCGACTGGGAACGGAGTGCCGAGCAGTGGAATCTGCCGGAGTTCAAGCATTACTTGCAATCCTTCAATCCGGATATCATCATCAACTCACGTCTGCAGGGCCACGGTGATTATAAAACGCCGGAGCAGGGCATTCCGATCACGAGACCGGAGGGGCCTTGGGAATTTTGCACAACGATCAACAGTTCGTGGGGCTATGTGCCGACCGATCATAAATACAAATCATTGAACCAGATCATTCGGATGTTCTGCGACTGCATCTCGATGGGCGGCAATATGCTGCTGGATATCGGTCCGCGCGAGGACGGCACCATCGATCCAAGGCAGGAGGACATTCTGCTTGGGCTGGGCGCGTGGATCCGGACCCATGAGGAGGCCGTATTCGGAACGGGCGAAGGCATTATGACCCGCTATTATCTGGGGGGAAGCACGATTTCCGAGGACAGAAAGACATTGTACCTGTTTGTCTATGACGATCCGAAAGAAAATGTGTGCATCAAGGGGCTGTGCAACCCGATCAAGAAAATTACCGTGCTGCATTCGGGCAAGGAGCTTACCCACGAGATCCATGGGGGCGTGCCTTGGTTCAATATCCCGGGGACGACGTGGATTAAGATGACTCCTGAAGACGCGCATGAGCAGGTGACGGTTCTTAAGCTGGAGTTTGACGAAGAGCTGGAGATGTACGGCGGCTCGGGAGCCGTTGTCACGCATAACTAACCATCACGGGGAGGGACGCGCTTAATAGGTGCCAAGCCTCCCTCATGAAGCGGAGAGAATGACATGAACAGAAGTGGTGTGCCGGAGCCAAGGATTGAGTATGCTCCCAAGCATTATATATGCAAGCGTGCGGGGCAGCCGCTCGTGCTGGACGGCCGCGTGGATAAGGCGTTCTGGGATGCGGCGGAGTGGACCGATGATTTCGTAGATATCGAGGGGGATCTAAGGCCGAAGCCGGCCAAGCGGACCCGGGTCAAAATGCTGTGGGACGACGAGTATTTTTATTTTGCCGCGGAGCTGATCGAGGATCAGATATGGGCGACGCTGACGGAACGCGATTCGGTTATTTTCTATGATAATGACTTTGAAATATTCATTGATCCGGACGGAGACAGCCATCAATATTATGAATTCGAGATCAATGCGTTGAACACGGTGTGGGACTTGCTGCTCGTGAAACCGTACCGGGATGGCGGACCTCCGGTCAACGGCTGGGACATCAGCGGTCTTAAGACGGCGGTGTTTATCGACGGGGAGCTGAACCGACCGGGCGCCGATAACCGGAAATGGAGCGTGGAGGTGGCAATTCCTTGGGCTAGTCTCAAGGAATGTGCCGAAGGCGGCCGCCGTCCTGCACCAGGTGAGTTCTGGCGCGTCAACTTCTCGCGCGTGGAATGGCAGACCGAGATACAAGACGGCGAATATCGCAAGGTGCTGAATCCGGAGACAGGCAAGCCTTATCCGGAGGACAATTGGGTATGGTCGCCTATGGGCATCATCAATATGCATTACCCGGAGCTGTGGGGTTACGTCGTATTCGCCGATGGCGAGGAACGCCAGCCGTTTGCGCTTCCGGAAGACGAACGGATCAAGTGGGAGCTGCGGAGACTCTATTACCGGCAGCGAAATTATTATGAAGCCCAGGGTGAATTTACGAAGGATGCACAGCAGCTCATGGGCGAGGATTCATGGAGCATCCAGCCTGTGATTGAAACGACCCGCAGCCTGTTCCAGATTAGCGCCCCTTCGTCGGACGGCACGGCTCTAATCTGCATTCGGGAAGACGGAAAGCTATGGAAGGAGTGAGCTTAAGGATGACCAGCCAAACCGCGGTGTTCTCGCTGGATTCGCAGACACAAGAGCGGATCGAGCAAAAGTTCCAGGAGAAGGTAGTCTTTGCGGAAGCCCGCAAAGATCAGCTGTTTCATGTTTTTGAGCAGGAGCTGACCGAAGAAGAAACTTGGGCCCTGAAATATTTATTTGCCTACATGCCGGTGAACGACATGGCCGACTATGATGGGGAATTGTTCTTGAGTCATGTGCGTCAAGCATTGGACATCCGTAAGCGCGTGCCTTGGGGCGAGCGTGTGCCGGATCATCTGTTCCTGCATTTTGTGCTTCCTTACCGGGTCAATACGGAGAATATTGAGGACTTCCGCGGTATTCTCTACAACGAACTGGCCGAACGGACGGCGAAGTTATCGATGGCGGATGCCATATTGGAAACTAATTATTGGTGTCATGAGAAGGCGACCTATATCGGCAGCGATCTGCGGACGATTTCGCCGCTGACGATGATCCGGAACGCACGCGGACGCTGCGGCGAGGAGTCCACGCTGGCGGTGGCCGCGCTTCGAAGCATCGGGATCCCCGCGCGTCAGGTTTATACGCCGCGCTGGGCACATTGCGACAGCAACCATGCCTGGGTGGAAGCATGGGCGGACGGCCAGTGGTATTACATCGGGGCATGCGAACCGGAGGCCCGTCTGAATCAAGGCTGGTTCAGTCCGCCGGCCCGCAGGGCGATGCTGATCAATACGCGAATTTTTGCCGATTATCCCGGACCGGAGGATATTACCCTCAATGAAAAGGGATTTACAGAGATTAATTTACTGGAGAACTATGCGCCGGCCCGCACCCTTTACGTCAGCGTGAAGGATAAGCAGGGAGAGCCCGTATCCGGCGCAAGCGTTCGATTTGAGCTGTATAATATGGCTGAATTTTACCCGATTGCCGAAATCAAGACCGATGAGGAAGGGAAGGCTTCCTTTAAAACCGGTTATGGCGACCTCTTGGTTCGCGCGGTCAGCGGCGGCAAATGGAGTGAAATCCTGTTCAAGACTCAGGACGGCGAACATATCGAATTTGTGCTTGATTCATCCGAACAGCCGTCAGGGATTGTGGATTTCGATATGGTTCCTCCGCCGGAGGGAGAAGGAGATGCCGCGTCGGCGCTGCCGGAAGAGAAGATCCGGGCTCATAACCGTCGTCTGGAGGAAGGGACGAAGGTCCGGACCGAATATGAGGGTACATTCCTGAGCGAAGAAGAGGCATTCACGCTGGGTCAGTCACTAGGACTGCCTCCGGAGCGGGTATGGGACGTTCTTCAAAAAGCCAGGGGCAACAGCAGGGAAATCGCCGCGTTCCTGGAGGAGCGTACCGGCGATTATGGCGAGTGGCCGCTGCGGCTTCTGGAGTCGCTGAACGAAAAGGATTTGATTGATACCTTCCGGCAGACGCTGGATGATCATCTGATGGGTGCGCTCGCTCAGCGTGGAGAGTGGGATGAGGATACCTTCGTGAAGTACATTCTGTGTCCGCGGGTTTCTTATGAAATGCTGGTTCCGTATCGACGCGTATTTGGTGATGCTTTTACGGCTGCGGAGGCAGCGGCATTCAGGAAGGATCCTTCTGCGCTTGCCGGACGTTTCGAGAAGGGTTATGCATATGCAGACGATCTTCCTAACCTGAAGGGTAAGGGGAATCCGGCGGGCACATACAGTCTCATGAAGGGAGACGAACAGTCGCTGGACATCCTGTTTGTGGCGGTATGCCGCAGTCTGGGGATTCCTGCCCGACTGCATCCGAGCGAGCAGAAGCCGCAGTACTTGTGTGCTGGAGGCTGGGAAGAGGCAATCTTCCGTCTGAACTCGTCGCGGAATCAGGAGAGCTCAAGCTGGGGGATGCTGCAGCTCCTCAGGGATCCGAAAGGCTCGCAGGACACGCCGGCTGCATCCTATGCCGAGAACTTTACCTTCGCCCGCCTGGAAGACGGCGTGTACAAAACGCTCGTGTATCCTTATGGCAGCACCGATGTTTACGATGAGCCATATGAGGTTGAACCGGGTTCGTACCGCCTAACGTCGGGCATCCGGCTGAAGGACGGAACGGTAAGAGTGCGCTTCACGTACTTTACCGTGCGTGCCGGAGACACCGCGCGCGTGGCGCTGACCTATCGTGAGACGGCGGTTGACATTCCGGTGCTGGGCACACTGTCTCCGGGCAGTACGCTTACCCGATTGGACGGAACGGGAGCCAATCTTAAAGATCTTCTGGGATCCGAGGGTGCTCTTGCTGCCTGGATCGAACCGGAGCGGGAGCCGACCAAGCATCTTCTCCGCGAGCTCAGCGAGCTGGCCGAGCCGCTGGATAAGCTGGGCCTGCCGATTGTGCTGATAATCGGGAATGCGGAGTGGACGGCTTCCTTTGATCCGGCAAGCTATCCGAAGCTGCCGGCACGCACCGTTTTTGTACGGGATTCCAGTTATGCTTCCTTGTCGGGCTTCATCCCGAATCCAGCAGCCCATGAAGCAAGTTATCCTCATCTGTTCGTCCTGGACAGTGAGGATCAAATCCGTTATTCGGCTTCCGGATATAAGATCGGCACCGGGAAGGAAGCCCTGCAGATTGCGACCGCGATATTACAACCCTAGAAGGGATCGGAGTGAAGAGTAATGACGATGTATATTGTGGCGGGTTACGCCGTCGATTCGGTTCTTCCGGACATGACGCACGAGGATCTGCTGAAGTTGACGCATCTGAACGTAGCCTTCGGTCATGTCAAGAATGATGAGATCACCACCGAGCATTTGAAGAATGGCGAAGTTGTCCGGAACATCAAAAGGGATCACCCGAATCTTACGGTGCTTCTGTCTGTTGGCGGCTGGAGCGCCGGTGGTTTCTCAGAAGCCGCCTCAACCGAAGGCGGAAGGGCGCGCATGGCTGCCTCCGCCGTACGGGTGCTGGAGGAATACCCTTTTGACGGGATCGATCTGGACTGGGAGTATCCTTGTTACGGTGAGGCTGGCATAGGGTCGAGTCCTGATGATAAACGGAATTTCACCCTGCTGCTGAAGACGATCCGGGAGGCGCTGGATGCCAAGGGCTCCCGGGATGGCCGTCATTATCTGCTCACGATAGCGGCAGGGGCTGACCAGTACTATGTAGACGGTACGGAGATGGCTGAGGTGCAGCAGTACCTCGATTTCGTTCAGCTGATGACCTATGATATGCGCGGCGGGTTTCAGGTTCTGACCGGACATCATACGAATCTGTACACGCCAACCGGTGATCTGTTCCGAATCAGCACGGATGCTTCCGTGAACCTGTTCGTTCGCGCCGGTGTTCCGAAGGAGAAGATCGTCATTGGTGCCGCATTCTATTCCCGTGTATGGAACGAGGTTCCGGACCGAAACCACGGCCTTCACCAAATGGCCGGCAGCACGGGCGGTTATGGGCCGGCCTTCGCCGAGCTGGCTGCGGATTACATCAACAAGAACGGCTACATTCGTTATTGGGATGAGGAAGCCTGTGCACCGTACCTCTTTAATGGCTCCAGCCTGATTTCATATGACGATGAGGAATCGATTCAGTGCAAATGCGATTATGTGAAGGAACAAGGCTTGGCTGGGATCATGTTCTGGGAATACGGGTGTGATTCGACCCATCGCCTGTTGGGTGCTATGCATCAAGGACTTCAAGACAATTTAGCAGGTAAATAGGAATAGTGACGGGTCCCTGTGGATATGATGACTCGGATATGAGTTTAAAACATACGAAAACCTCCCCTGAACAGTGCCGCTCAGGGGAGGTTTCTATTTATGCGGCGGAACCGCTACCGGATGCACACTTCTTAGCCATTGTCCGAAACCGTTATCCGATATACTCCTTCAGGCCAATCGTCCAAATCGGTTTACCCGATATACTCCTCGTCGTCGTCATCCGTGGAAACGGCGGCGCTGTCGGGGCTATGCATTTTGCGGTATTGACCGGGCGTGTATCCCGTCTCTTTCTTGAATTTGCGGATGAAGTTCGGCGTGTCCAGGTAACCGACCCGGGTGATGATATCCTTTAATGGATCGGTGGTGTGCAGCAGCAGTCGGATCACCTCGTCCATCCGTTTCTGCCAGATGTACTGGGTGAAGTTCATGCCGATCTTCTCCTTGAAGGAACGGCTGAAATACGATGAAGAGATGGAGAATTTAGACGAGATCGTACCCAGACTGAGGTCATAATCCGTAAAATTGGCGTCGATATAAGCGACGATTTCGTCCATCAGGGAGCTTTCTTCCGTCTCGCTCTTCGCCTCGACATGGGCGCAGATTTCAGCGGCAAGGCCTGCCAGCTTCTTCTCCAAATCCTCCAGCGAGTCATAGGAAGTGACACGCGGCAGCTGATTGACCACATGATGGATGCCAAGCTCCGAGGCCGTCTTCAGCATCGTATTCAGAATATCGAAGCAGATGCAGCGCAGCAGCGGTACGGACGGCATTTCCGTCTTCAGGTTATTCAATGCGGTGGATACCATCTGAACCGCCACGTCGTAACTGCCCTGTTTCAAGCTCTGAACCAGCTTCAGCAGCACATCCTTAGGGACCCAGAAGGATGAATCCTGTGCGCCGGAACCGGAAAGCGCGTTAAAGAAGGTGCTGCTGCCCTGTCCGTGCAGCATGGATGCCTCCAAAGCGGTTGATGCTTCAATGAAGGATTGATTTAGCTGCTCCGGATAACTGTAGCGGTTGCCTACCCCGATCGCAGGAGAGACGCCTGTGTGCTCTGCCGCCATCGATTGCAGGGCAAGGGCGATCGGCTCCATACGGGCGTTAAGGCTCGCTTCATGCCCGGTTTCCGCATCGAATCCTACAATGAGGGCCAGCTGATCGGGCTGTGGAAGCTCCACTCCAAAGGCATAGGCGGAGAAGGCCGGCAGGTCCACATCGTTCATTAACTGCATCACGGGCCGCCGCTCCGGATTGTCGCCAATGGGAAGGGCGTGCGACTCCCACCCCATGGTCACGACAAAATAATGGGACCGGCTGAAGCGAATGCCCAGCTTCTCGGTGAATTCGAAGGGGAATTCACCGGTATGGCCATGCTTCAGCAGCATGAGCAGAATATGATTCCGCGCATAGGGCTCTTGGAGATCGACGCGCTGGCTGTAGTCGTGCAGCGTTTTCTTGATCCATTCCAGTTCGTTGCTGGATGTGGACGGTTCCGGGTCATTCTTCAACCGGATGAACTCCATTAAGTCTGAAATCGGATGGTATTGTCTGCGGGCCAGCATAATAGCAAGAATGGTGCCCATCACCACCACGAAGGAGAATACCAGAATTACAAAGGTACGAATATGAACGATGCGGCTGAAAAATTGATTGCTTGGCATCGCGGTGACATAAGTCCAGCCCGCATCGGATTTGACGGATACAACCGAATGCGGCTCTTGGTTCAAGGAAAGGCTGTGCGTTCCGGGCTCAAGCGCGAACAGTGCGCTGACTTCCTGCTCGGTAATGGTTTCGCCTTGGTAGTTGGCGGCCAGCACTTGCCCGTAGTTATCGAATATATAAGTCATCCCATGGTAGTCGCTGAGGATGGAGTCGATCAATCCGGTCAGATTGGATTCATGAATCAGGTACATGACGGTTCCATGGGCGGGCGTATTGTTAGGTGCGATCGGCACAAGGTAGGCCAGCATGGAATTTTGGATTTTGGTTCCCTGAACCACTTGCTCCGCCGGACGCATGGTCGGAATCGGGACGGAGTTTAAATCGCGGACCATCTCCGTTTCGTTCCAGCTGTTGAATTTGTAGCGGTCGGTGAAGACGTTCAGATTCTCAAAGCCCTGTGACGAATAAATGCTGTTATCCCCGCGGAAGAACAGGAACAGCTCATCAATGATGGAACTGGTGGCTTTGTATTTGACCAAGGCCCCGATAGATTCGCGGCTGTAATAGGGATGGTGAGTCCAATAACGGGTCAACTGCTCATCGTAGGCGATTCGAAAGGCAATGTCCTGCAGTTCTTTCATGCGCTCATCGATGACCGTTTTAGCCTGGGTCAATTGATTGACGTTGGTCTGCTCGATCTCGGAACGGAGTGTATTCACGGCATTGTGATAAATAATAATAGTTAATATAACAAGAGGTATCAGAAAAATGGAGATGTAGGACAGTGTGTATTTAAGCAGAAGCTTGGACTTGAAGTGATTCCATTTCATATCTGCAACCTCCCGTTTTTAGATTATAGAATGATAAGATTTGAAACTGAACAAATTCTATAATCGCAAGAAAAACTTCCTCTAATCGCAGTCTGTATTGTGTAAAGTCCGTTAATAGACGTGTTTCTTTAAGATATCAGAAGTCTTAAACTTAGAGCATGGCCTGCCTGATATCACAAGAAAAACAACATCTAAACGCGGTCTGTCTTCTCTAGAATGAAAGTCGATAGTCGTTTTTTCTTGTAGAAACTGGTAGCGCTATCATAAATGACGGCGAAGTGATGGCCCAAATGCCAAACCGTTAGATGTGTCTACTAAAAATACTAGGAGAACTCGACTAATAAATCAATGGATCATTTCTAAAAATAAGTGGAATCATGCCAAAAGTCTCAGCTCAGGGATTGATGTAACGAGCCCATGGATGCAGATGAATAGGAGAGGCAAAGGATGGAGCCAAGGGATTTCGGTAGATGATTCGAATGTAATTATTCATAACATATATATGACAAATTATACTCAATATGGAAGATATCCTAGGATATAATACATAATCGTCGTGATATATAAGATGAATTCTTTACTATAAAGTAAAACTATAGCAATGTATCCAAGGTGTCAATCCATTTTTACTAGATACCTCATAATTGGCGTCACATTATCTAACGTGACGAATATAAAAGAGAACCCGTGACTGACAACCTGCTTGCTTAGGTTGTCAGTCACGGGTTCTTCAAGGTTCCGTCCTGCATCGGGGGAAACGGACGTGTATTAGGTTGCGCTGCCCTCTGCTTGAGAGAGCTGCAGCTGCTTGCGATAGATGAATCTGGAGATCGAAACGCTGATTTCGTACAGCAGGAACAGCGGGACGATCACGATCAAATCGGACATGATATCCGGCGGCGTAATAGTGACGGCCACGATGCAGAGCAGGAAGTAGGCTGATTTGCGCATCTTGGCCAGCCGATGCGGATTCACGATGCCGAGCTTCGTCAGAAAAACGACGATGGCGGGCATTTCGAACAGGAATCCGAATGGAACGGTCATATGAATCATGAACGTGAAGTATTTTTGCGCGGTGTACATCGTTTGGAATGCCCCTTCGGCCATACGCTGCATGAACTCCAGCACCATCGGGAACAGCACGAAGTATCCAAAGCAGATGCCGGCAACGAATAACACGCTGATTACGGGAATGAGCAGTACGGCCGAGCGGTGAGTCCCATCCGGCAGCGCCGGCTGCACGAACCGCCATATTTGATAAGCGGCAATAGGAAGTGTGACGGTGACGGCCACAACGCCCGCAATGATCATATACACCCACATGACTTCGGAGGGACCGAGCAGAACGAGCTGCTTGTCCATACCTCGTACCAGCCAGTGATAGATCTTCTCGACGTAGATGAAAGCAGCCACCATTGCGACGAGAAACGCAATCAGCGTGCGGATCAGGCGCTTCCGCATTTCTTCCAGATGCTCGATCGCGCTCTGGTCGTTCGGATTAGCTGTTCTGCTTATTGACCGCTGCAGCAGGTTGCGGAGCATCGTCTTTTTTTCCATTCTCGTCGTCTCCGTTCATCAAGCCACGGGTTGCGCCCTTGAATTCGCTTAAGGTCCGCCCGAATGCGCGACCGAGCTCAGGAAGCTTGGATGGACCGAATATGATGAGTGCGATAATCAAGATAAGAATTAAACCGCCAATTCCGATATTGCCAAACGGCATGATCCTCGCTCCTTTCGATTGGTATTATTCCAGTTTGAAGCCGCTAATTGCCACGACAGCGCAGCGCGCCATGTTTTCGCCGGAGCGGTGTGGCCATGTGCTGGTTGGTTTGCTCAGGTCCTCCGTATTCTCGCCCGGGTGCTGAACGGACAGGAAGAGCGTCTGCTCGTCGGGGGTGAAGAATGGGCCGGTAAGCTCGGACTCTACCGGACCGGAGGCGAATTGAAGCGCGACTCCTTGATCCGGCCCGCTTGTTGGAATTACAAACAGTCCGTTGTTCATAAAGGATTTGTGAACACCTTTGTTCTGGCTGCTGCTGGAGATGTCCGTTACAACCCACAGATCGCCGTTTGAATCGAACGCCAGGTTGTCCGGCGAGCTGAAGCCGGATTGGCGTCCGCCGGCGGCAAAGATTTCAAAGTCGAACTCCATCGCGGCCAGATCGTTGCCCGCTTCAAAAATGCGTGTAATATGGCCATGAATGTTGCCATGATTGTCGTTGTTCGTATGGCAGACAAACACCGTGTTATCAAACGGCGAGATTTCGATGTCCTCCGGACGGTCCGTCGGTGTTCCGCCGACAAGACGCGCAGCTTCCTGACAGTAAGTGACTACATCGCCTTGGGATTTGAACTTAGCTTGGGCCTCTTTATCTTCTGCGGCGGCCTTGTTTACAGCTTCCAAGGTGACCGGCATCCATTTGCCTGACTTCAGGTTGGCAACGTACAGGGTTCCGTCTTCCAGAAGCGCGGAATTGGCACGGCCTTTGCTCTTGTCATACTTGTTGTTGCTGATGAATTTATAGACGCAGGCATCCTTCTTGTCGTCGCCCATATAGACAACGACCCGGCCGTCTGCGGCAAGTCCCATGGCGGTATTCTCATGATTGAATCTACCGAGGGCGGTGTGCTTCTTCAGGAAGGATTTATCGAATGGATCGACTTCGACGACCCAGCCGTAATGCGTATCCGGCAGGTTCGAAACGGCCGCGGTGTCCTCGAAGTTCTCTTCGCAGGACAAGACCGTGTTCCACAGCGTGACGCCGCCGGAGCAGTTGGCGAACGTACCGGTAGCCGTCGTGGCGCCTTTCAGGGCAGGGATGCCTTTGGCCGGGCCGGTGATATCGAATTTGCTGAAGCCGTTGATGCGGCGGGCATGAGTGGAGGTGGTGTCCATTTTCCATACACCCTTCTCGTCACGGTATACTTCAATGACCGACATGCCTTGGTAATACAGGTTTTTATGGATTTGATCTGCCGTCATCTTCCCATCCTTCACAGGGCCGATCGAGAAGATGGTGGAGTACTCGTGATTGTTGACCAGGAGGCCGCGGACATTGGAGCCCTTAATCGGGAAAAATGCGTTGTAATCGCAGCCGGAGCCGAATTTTTCGCCAGCCGGATTGATCACGTCATCGAAAGCCGCAATGACATCATATTTAAAGTTTTTAGGCAGGACGAGCTGGTCTGCTTTGGTTGGTTCGATTGGCTCGAAGTAGCCGCTGACCCGATTCGTTTTGAATCCGAACAGATGATTTGCGGTTCCGGAGATGGCGGAGGCCTTTCCTTCCAGTACGCCTAAGCCTGCGGAAGCGGCTGCCAATGCGGTTGCGCCCGTACCCAGATAAGACAGAAACGTTTTGCGGTCCATCGTTTTATTCAAGCTTATCCACCCCTAATGTATAAATTGCCATCAGGACAAGTTTATAGGGGAAGTGTTAAGGGAATATCATCGGTGAATGGTGGAATTGTAAAAATAAAGTAATCCAGGTATGATACACGGTTCTAATTTTAATAGCTTGGCCTAACTGCCAGATGATGGTGCCAAAATGAACAGATTCAGTTATTTGGGTCCTATGGTGAATAGATTGGATTAAAATGATGGATGGGTTGTGGGGGGATCGACTGAACGGCCGATCGATTCGTTACGATCAACCTGCTGTGTCGGACGGATAGAATGAACCGAAGGACGCGAATGGATTGATGGACGGATTGTATCGATGAACGGATGGTATCGATAGTGCGCGGTTTATTGGTCCGCGGAATACCAGACCCTTCATGAGTGTGTCAACAGTTGCGATGATTTGAGGACAGAGGTTCCGCTATTACGCCACGATTGGTGAGTTGGGGGTTACATGAGGACACCAGATCCGTTATTACATAGAATATGGCTGTTAATCGTGGTATTTATAGTAGATAGCGGATTCTGAGTCCGGAAGTACGGGGAAAGTTGCTGTTTTTTTTGAAATAACGGATCCAGTGTCCATTAGTTAATTTATACATCTCTTAGATATTCTGCAAGAACAGCAAGAACTGCAAGAACTGTTGCATGCTCCCGTTAGTACTACAAAATGAAAGAATATAAAGAACCATACAGACTGATTAATCAGCCTATATGGTTCTTTATTATGTTTAATTAAGGTTATACCGCTGCCGCATTTGCTCAGCCATATTACGAATCTCCTCAGAGCCTGGCATCGTAAACCTGGAAGCGGCTTCTGTCAGCTCCTTGCCTGACTGCCAGCTGCGAATGACCTCTTTTACCGCGGCTATAAACGTGTGCACGGCGTTCTGGCCGGTGCCGATACTCGTAAGCTCTTCAAGACTGGCGGTGCTGTTGGCTTCTACCAGAGGATGCTGCTTGGGGTCTGCTCCCGCAGCGGCAATATTATAGAAGGAACGAACCAGCCGGGCGCGCTCGCTGCCTGACCCTTCGGCGATGATAAAAGCTTGGATAATGAACGCTTTACGTTGCCGCCGCTGGGCAATACCGCAGAATTTAAGGCCGCCTATGCTTAAATCGAACGTTCCCGGACAGAAGGCACCGGCAATTTCGCCGGTATCTACGTTCTGCCCGGTGCCGCGGAGGGCTTCCCGGATCAGCTCCACCATGATTTCAAAGTCCTGATGAAAGTCAGTTGCCGGTCCCGCAGAGGAAAAGGGGAGGATGAGGGACAGGTTCACCACGCCAGCGTCCAAGGGTACGGCAGCACCGCCCGAATGGCGGACGGCGGTGTCATAGCCGAGAGAGCGAAGCATGGCTTCCCCTTGCGGCGCATAAGGGAGGCGGCTGTCGCGCACGCCCATCACAAAGGCGCGCGGATGCCGCCACAGATGACAGATGGCAGGCCCGCCATCTCCGGTCAGCCTGCACAGGAGCTCGTCCAGCGCAAAATGGTACAGTACGTCCTGGTGCGCTAAATCATGGGTCCGGTCGAGCAGCAGAACGGGTTGATCTTCAGGTAGTGACAGCGGAATATTCACGCTTTCTTGCGCCTCCTCTAACATGCGGATCGTGCACAAGACCATGGAAGAAATTTGTCTTCCGAGGGGGGGCCCGATCGTTATTTTCTTTGGATAGCATACCATAAATTCATACGGAAGCGGCGAGCCTGGCCGGCGAGAAATACATCAACTAAACGCGGTCTGTCATCTGAGAATGTACGTCGAATGACGTTTTTGTTAAGATACCAGAAAGTATAAACTTTCAAGCTTGTAGCTTCCTGATATCGCAAGAAAAACTTCCTCTAAACGCGGTCTGTCATCTGGGAATATACGCCGGAGAACGTTTTTGTTATAATCCGAGTAAGCTTATTGTCTTTATAGTAATTCGGTTTGGTGGAGAATGATTTCACTTCATATATAAAGGAGAGTTCAACATCGTGAAGATTTATAACAGTGTGGTGGATATGATCGGTCAGACGCCCATGGTGAAACTTCAGCGCCTAGTGTCTCCAGGCGCTGCGGATGTCTATGTAAAGCTTGAGAGATTCAATCCTTCCGGCAGCGTGAAGGACCGCGCGGCGTACAACCTGATTCATACCGCCGTGGAACAAGGACTCCTCCAGCCGGGCGGAACCATTATTGAGCCAACAAGCGGGAATACCGGCATTGGCCTGGCGATGATTGCGGCCGCGAAGGGTTACCGGGCTATCCTGATTATGCCGGACAATATGTCCAAGGAACGGATCAATATATTGAAGGCGTACGGCGCGGAGGTTGTGCTGACACCGAGCAGCGAACGCATGCCGGGTTCGATTTCCAAGGCGCTGGAGCTCAAGGAGCAGATTCCCGGAAGCTTCATTCCGCAGCAGTTCGAGAATGCGGCCAACCCGGACATTCACCGGGTGACTACGGCGCCGGAAATATTGGAGCAGATGGAAGGTCGGCTTGACGCCTTCGTGGCGACGGCGGGAACGGGTGGTACCGTAACCGGAACCGGGGAAGAGCTGCGAAAGTCCTTGCCGGACCTGCACATCGCGGTAGTCGAGCCGAAGGGCTCGCCCGTGCTCTCCGGCGGTCAGCCTGGACCGCACAAGCTGGTGGGCACGAGCCCGGGCTTTGTACCGAAGATTCTGAATACGGGCGTATATGATGAGATCATCCAGATCGCCGACGAGGATGCGTTGCAAACGGTGCGGGACTTGGCTCGCAGGGAAGGCATTCTGGTAGGGCCGTCCTCCGGCGCATCGGTATTCGCTGCTCTTCGCGTAGCGAAGCGGCTGGGGGAAGGGAAGCGGGTTGTCTGCATTGCCCCGGATACGGGAGAGCGGTATTTGAGCATGGATATTTTCTAAGTCAGAAGGACCTCTGGTTAACCGGAGGTCCTTTCTTGCTGTTCTATGGGCGACCTCCAATGTTCGAGCCGTTGTTTAAGCTGTTTGAGATCGTTTACGACGACGACTTTGCCGGGATAATCTTCGAGCGTATCCTGAATCTGATATCTGCCTTCCCGCTGATAAGCTGCGCTCCATGCGAACATTTTTTTGAACATGTCCCAGGTGGGGGTGTAGTGGGCCTGTTCAAGTCGCAGTCGCTGCTTGATGAACCTTGTGATGATTCGGTAGGTTATTGTTGAATAAGAGGGGTTCAGGAATACGATAAGATCTGCACGGCAGAAGCTGGGGCTGACCCATTTGAGGTGAGCGCCTTCGATGATCCAGCATTTCTTGTTGACGATACTTAGTAACATCGCATCCCTGTCTGCTTCACTCCTCCGAATATCGTTCGGCTCGGCTCGCTCCCACACCACATTGTCGAGCTCGTAATAAGGAATGTGCAGTTGGGCGGACAGTGTCCTGGCGAGTGTCGTTTTACCGCTTCCGACGGAGCCGATTATATGAATCCGGTTCGGAATTTTCATATTCATAGAAGATCACCGCATTCATGAGAAATGGTAGTTCATCATTTCGGTATCGATGCGGCGATCTCCTGTCTTATTATTCGTAAAATTCCAGAGCATCCTGCGGCGAATCGCGGAGCAGCTTGAAGAATGCCATGATTTGCTCGGCAATCTGGGCCGGTTGTTCCGCTGCAATGAAGTGTCCGCCTGCATTTAGATCCTTCCAGTGGATCACATTCGGGAAGATCCGTTCCACATAGGATCGGGGAGGACGCTCGTTCCGTTGAGAGTTTAAGGTGACACCATGCGGTACAGGAGAACCTTCTCCGGGCCCCGGCCACCTCGTATGCTTGCCTTCAAAATAATAGCGGTTCGAGGCGTTGATGCTCTGGGTCAGCCAGTAGATGGAGACGTTGGCCATGAGCTGCGCCTTGCTGAAATGCTGCAACACATCACCCTCCTCGGGAGATGTCCAGTAGTGCCATTTTTCCAGAATGAATGCGGCCAGCGCAACGGGTGAATCATGCAATCCATAGGCTGTCGTCTGCGGCCGTGTGCCCAGTATATGGGCGTAAGCGCCCTCCTCGCGCCCCCATTGCTTCTGATAGTCGAGGAACTCAGCCTCCTCGGCCGAAAGCGTGGAGTTTGAATCCACATAGGGACTGGGGTTCCCTGGCGATGTAGTGTGATAGCCGATGAACCGGTCGGGATGGTCGAGACACATGAGCCCCAGAATGCTGGCTCCGATATCATAGCCGTGTGCGCCGAATCGTTCGTAACCGAGCCCCGTCATGAGTTTCATGAGCAGTTCCCCTGCCTGGCGATCTTCAAAGCCCGGACGCAGTTCGATACCTGAGAATCCATGGCCCGGGATCGATGGGATGACAATGTCGAAGACTGTTTCCGCATGGCCGCCAAATTGCTCAGGATTCGTAAGGAAAGGGACAAGTTCCAGCATTTCATAGAAGGAGCTGGGCCAACCGTGAGCGATGAGGAGCGGGATGGGGTGTTCGCCGCTGCCCTTAATATGTATGAAGTGAATGTCGACTCCATCAATTTCAGCGATATAATTCGGAAAGGCATGAATGGAACGCTGGAAGGCTTCCCAATCGAACTCATGTCTCCAGTAGGCGGCCATATCCTTCATGAAATCAAGGGGAATTCCATAATCCCATTGTCCGCCGGGGATTTCGTCAGGCCATCGGGTCATGTCCAGGCGCCGATATAAATCATCAATGGCAGCGGGCTCGATTTGAAAAGAAAACGGTTGGATCTTCATTCGTATCACCTCTTGGAAAGAATGGGAGTCTGGTATACTGATAACAACAAACTTGCGGTAGATAGGTAAATGAAGCCATAGGGCTAGGGCTTTCCTATATTGCGAGTGACCTTTAAAAATATATAACTGGTTAGCTAACCGATAAATACACTTTACTGGTTTGTTATGGAGAAATCAATAGGAGGTTTGTTTGTTGTGGGACATGAATTTGATCAACTCGAAATCATCGCGGATTTTATCAACACCCATGATAAACGCATGCGGTATGAGGGGGATCCGGGTGTGGAGCTCCTTCAGTCCGCGGAGGATCTGCGCATGTGGCTGTTAAGCAACGGCTTTATTCTGGAGCAGGACACCGTATCCGAAGAGGACCTGGTTTTGGCCCGTGAGCTGCGGGGCGGCTTGCGAGCAGCCATTCCGAATAATATACATGATCATCAGGGAGCTGGCTTCCAAGCGTTAAACCGTGTAGCCGGTCAGTACCGGTTCTTCTGCCGTTTCGGTGAAACCGCAGACGCCATGGAGCCAGTGGATACACAAGGAAGAGGGGGGATGGCCCGGCTGTTGATTATGGTATTTCGGCTTCGTGAAAAGAATATGTGGGGCAGATTGAGAGTGTGTACGGCCGACGATTGTCAGTGGGTATTCGTTGACCGCTCGCGGCCGGGAACGGGAAAATGGTGCTCGATGAAAGCCTGCGGCAATCGGGCGAAGAATAAAACATATCGGGAGCGAAGTAAGTCCATGGGATGAATCGCAGCCATGGTACCTGTTTTGAATCAGTCCATCGACCAATCAAGCGTTTTGCCTTGATTGGTCTTTTTTTCATGGCGCCGAATTTTTTAACAGGAATACACGGCCCAGCAACGAAATGGTTGTAACCTATTATTTTTTAAAAAATGTTGACGCCTTTGTCGATTAGGGGATTCTCTATTCGTTGGTTAAGCATAGAACGAAAATTTTAAGTTTAATCTTGATAACCAGGAGGGAATAAGAATGAGATTTATGATGATTGTAAAGGCAACCGAGGATTCCGAGGCAGGCGTGCTGCCAAGCGCGGAGCAATTGGATGCCATGATGAGGTACAACATGGAGCTGGCCAGAGCTGGCGTGCTCCTTGCTGCCGACGGGCTCCATCCAAGCTCGGGCGCCATTCGGATATCTTATCCAGAGCCGGGGGGCAAGCCGAAAATTACCGACGGTCCCTTTACGGAAGCGAAGGAACTGATCGCGGGGTATACCTTGATCGAAGTAAAGACGAGGGAAGAGGCGATCGAATGGGCTAAACGCATGCCGGATCCGCACGGCTTCGGTGCGGGCCAGATCGAGCTCCGCCAGGTCTTTGAACCGACAGAGTTGACGCAGGATCCGGAGGCGCAGGCTAAACAATACGAAATGCGTGAACACATTCAAAGGCAGAATCCATAATGTCAGCTGAAGATACCCATCGTACGATCGATGCCATCTGGAGAATCGAATCCTCCAAAATCATTGCCTACCTGACTCGAATGGTTCGTGACGTCGGGATCGCCGAGGATCTTGCTCAGGATGCGCTAATCGCTGCGCTGGAACACTGGCCGATGGACGGAATACCGGATAATCCCGGTGGATGGCTCATGACCGCTGCGAAGCGCAAAGCGCTGGATCTGCTGCGCCGGAATAAGGTACGCGATCAGAAGTATGAGCTGCTCGGACGCGAAATGGATTCCCGGATGGATTCGGATATGGAGGTGCCGGAGGCGGGGGAAGTGAACGATGATCTGCTGCGGCTGATCTTCATGACCTGCCATCCGGTTCTTTCCCCTGAGGCGCGCGTAGCTCTGACGCTGCGTTTGCTCGGCGGATTAACGACAGCGGAGATTGCTCACGCCTATCTTGTGCCTGAACCGACGATCGCGCAGCGAATCGTTCGTGCCAAACGGACGCTGTCGGCGACCCGGGTGGCATTCGAGATTCCTCAGGGAGCCGAGCTTAAACCGCGGTTGTCATCGGTTCTTGAGGTCATCTATCTCATGTTTAACGAGGGGTATGCAGCGTCTTCGGGCAGCCAGTGGATTCGTCCCCTGCTGTGCCAGGAAGCGCTTCGGATCGGGCGGGTGCTGGCAGAGATCGCGCCGACGGAGGCCGAGGTGCATGGATTGGTTGCGTTAATGGAATTTCAATCCTCTAGGTTCAAGTCCCGGGTCAATGCGGAGGGGGAGCCTGTCCTGCTCATGGATCAGAATCGGGCCTTGTGGGATCATTTATTGATTCGGCGCGGTTTTGCCGCTCTGGATCGGATCGAGCGGTTGGGTGGAATGACGGGACCTTACGCTATACAAGCTGCCATCTCCGCTTGTCATGCCGGAGCGCCCACTGCAGCAGAGACCGATTGGATTCGCATCTCCGCGTTATATGAGGCCTTGGCCCAGGTTTCTCCTTCGCCCATCGTGGAATTGAACCGGGCCGTGGCCCTCTCCATGGCTTTCGGTCCGGAGATCGGGCTTGAGATCGTGGATGTTTTACGTGGCGAGCCGGCCTTGAAGGGATACCATCTCCTCCCGAGCGTAAGGGGAGACCTGCTCTTCAAGCTGGGACGTCTGGACGAAGCCTGCGCGGAGTTCAAGCTGGCCGCATCGCTAACGGATAACCTGAGGGAACGTGCTTTGCTGCTTGACCGTGCGGCAGAATGCCTGTCAGCGGAGTCCTAAGACAAACTAAAGAAACTTTTAAAAAAACTTTTTAAAAAAATATGAAGATGTGTCGATTACATAAAACCTCGTTCGTCATTTAGATATAAAACAAAAAAACCGAGAGGAAGATGAACATGCAAGCACAAATGGTACCTTTTATTATTTCGGAGGATGCAAGAGGTCAGGCGAATTTTTACATGCAAGCGCTGGGTGGAGAGATCGATTTGCTGACTACCTTCAAGGACATGCCGGGCATACCGGAAGTCCATCAGGATAAGGTTATGCACATGTCGTTAACGCTGGCCTGCGGCAACAAGCTGATCCTCACCGATGCGTTTCAGGAAACTGGCAAGAGCACGAGCATGGGTCTGGCCATCACGTTCGGTAACGAGGAAGACGCCCGGGCTGCCTATCGCCATCTCAGCGATGGGGGTACTGAGAAATATCCTTTTGCTCTGCAGCCTTGGGGAGCCTACTACGGTGAAGTGGTGGACCGGTTCGGCATGACTTGGCAGATGGTTCATCAGGGCTGAGTTGAAAAAATACCATACTACGATACAGAGGGAGCCAATAAGATGAATCAAGAAGTTACGGATTACATTGCAGCCATTAGTGATACCTGGAAGGTGGAGGTCAGCGAGCGGCTTCGGGAGCTTGTGCACGGCACGATCCCGGACGTTTCGGAACGGCTTCAATACAAAAAGCCCCATTTTCTGAAAAACGGAAAATATGCAGCCGTGATCAGCGTCGCGAAGAGCGCCGTAAGCTTTACGATTTTCAATGCGGATCGCCTGGATTGGCCTGAAGCGTCGTTTGAAGGACCGCCTGAGCGAAAGACCATCAAAATTTCGTCCGGGCAGCATGTCGATTATGATGCGCTCGGATCCTTGTTGAAGCAGGCATCCGACGGACTGTAAATCATATGTAGTAGGAAGCACGGATAACCGGTGTTCGAACCGTTGCTGATATCATACCGCGATCCTGTGAGGATCGCGGTATGCGTCATTACTTCTTGGTGCCGTGCTGCTTGGTCGGCAGCTTGTCGCTTGGCGTTCCTTTGCCATGATTTTCCTTGTTGCGACGGGCCTTCTCCGCATTCTCGTTCATTTTTTCCACAAAATCGTGCGTGCTTTCCATATGACGTAAGCTCCTTTTGCTCAGAATGTATGGCTTTGCCTGATCGTGCTTAATATAACCATTTCGCCCTGATCATATTTGGTGACTTTGGAGTGGATACAGATGGTGAGATTTTCGTTTGGGGGGATGAAGGGTTGTCCAGTAAGCTCGCGTTCATCATGATGGTTGGAATTATCGTTGTTCTGAGCATGGTCGGCTGCAGCGGATTTGACGAGGATGCGGGGTCTGCAGACAAGAGCTTGTACTCCGTCAAGAAACTGATGAAGCTGGATGCAGCGAAGGTGAAGGCCATTCATGTGGTTTATGGGGATGGCACACGGATGGTGCTGGATCAGAAGCAGGACATAGAACCGGTTATGGAGCGAGTGGACAATCTTCAAGCCAAGCGGATCACGGCTAACGAGAAACCGGGATTTCTGTTCTTTATGGACGTCGTGCAGGGCGAGCAGGAGGTTCGCGTGGCGAACGAGTTCGAGGTGGATGGACAATTATATGTGCTGGCGGGTCCCGAGTTGAACGATCTGAACAAGTACATGGTCGAGCTGGGTCGATCCCACAACCCTGAATTGCTGCCGGGGTACATGATAAACGATCAGGGGCCTTGAGGATGTCCCTATTGGTTTCACAGGGATCGTGAACGGAATGAAGGGAGAAGGCATTATCATCCCACGGCAAAAAAATACCCTGCCACAGGCAAACGCCCGGGCGGGGTATTTAGGGTGGGAACCCGTTCCATATTACTTCTTATGACTGATCAACAGCTCATATTTGTTTAAGGAAGCGCCTAAAATATTTTCGTTTCGGCCCTGACCGTGAGATTGCCTGAACGATTCACTGGAAGTCCAGCGTTTGAACGCTTCCTCGTCTTCCCATACCGTAGAGACCTTCAGTTCCTCTGCCTCTGCGCCTTCTTTGGCTTCGTGCCATACTTCCATCCGCACGAATCCCTCAATCTCCTGGACACCCTTCGCTTCAGCGAATCGCTGCGCAATTTCTTGTCCGAAGCCCGGTTTAACCTTAATCGAGTTTGTAACAACCAGCATGCAAGATTCCTCCTTCGATGATGACCGGATAAATTCCAAAAATGTCTAGCCCTTGCCTGTATGTCCATTATACCTGAACGGAAGGGCCGATTTCATCTTGGGAGCTAGGGAGCCACAAGAGCCACAAGAGCCACAAGAGCCTCGTAGCTGGGGCTCCCCGGCTTTAAGCCAAAGCTGCGGCATAATTAATTAAGTCACCGGAGGACCTTCTGCCGGAAACTCTGCCGCAGGTACGGCTGCAGCCGGCGTCATGACTTTGGGTTTCGCCCTGCCGCTCCATGACCAATAGGTGCCGATGCGCAGCAGCCGTTCAACGGGTCCGCTGCGGAACCGTTTCAACCAGAGCAGGCTGCCCGTTGCCAGTACAGCATAGATCAGGACGGCCAGCAGCGCTCCTTGCAGCACGCCGAGCTTGCCGAACATACCCAGCCCGAATCCGTAGAATATCAGTACGCACACAACGCTTTGCGTTAGATAGTTGGTTAGCGACATCCGTCCAACCGCTTCAAACGCCCGGATGATGACCGATTGTTTAGAAGAGAAGGCATATAGGGAAGCGAACAGATGTATATAACCCAGCGCGAGCAGAGGTCCGCCAAGCATCGTAAGTACGCCGCTCCAGCCGTGGGTGGATCCGAGCATAACCCCTGCTGTCTTTAGTCCAAGCCCGACCGGTATGAGCAGAGACCATCTTAGATACAGCTTGATCTCCATGGAGGGATGAAGGAAGCGCCCGCGTTTGGCGGCGACCATACCAAACAGGAACATTGGCGCGCTCATCAGCGGAGCAATCAGAATGACCAGCAGCATCAACCAATCCGGAAGGTCGATGGGCATTTCCTCAGTTGAACGAAAGTTCAGAATCTCGCGGTACGTGCCATTGCCGTACACCTCAATAGACTGCTTCACATAATTCTCCATACGCTCGGTTTCACCTGCCGTAGGCTCCATGGAGCCATATCCGAGGAGGGACATCAGCGCCAGTAAGAGGATCCCCCAGATCAGGATTGTTTTGGCCTTCCGTTTCACAAACAGCACCAGGAAGAGTCCGATCGCTCCGTAAAACAGCAGAATATCGCCTTCCCAGATGAATGTCGAATGGAGCAAACCGAGAACGATCAGCAGCACGGACCTGCGGAAAAAGCTGCGTCCGTATTTGAGCCCTTTGCCGATCAGGCTTTCCCGCATCTTGATCATGCTGTAACCGAACAGGAACGTGAAGATCGGCATGAAGCTGCCCTCTACGAATACTTTCAGCATGTCATGGCTGATCAGATCCAGCGTGGATGGCTGGAAGAAATGCAGCTCGTCTTTGCCGAACATGCCGTATTGAAAAATAAGCATATTGGCCATCAGGATGCCGAGCAAGCTCAAGCCGCGAATCGCATCCACGGCCGTGGAACGTTTATTTGAATTCATGTCAATCACCTCTGACACCAAGTATAAAGCTCGAAATGAAATAACTCGGAAACGGCAACCTAACTTTTTCTTAACTCTTCTAGCATTTGTTTAACTCCTGTTAAGGTTGTTGTGCTAGCATAAATGTCGGGTGAGGATAAAATGGATCAAACACGAATTTTAATTGTAGATGACGAACCTTCCATTGTGAAAATGCTGCAGATGGTGCTGCGCAAGGAAGGCTTTAACCGCATATATACGGCTTCCAGCTGTAAGGAAGCGCTTAGCGAAATCGCTGCACATGGAGCGGATATCGTGCTGCTCGATGTCATGCTGCCGGACGGCACGGGATTTGATCTCTGTCCGCAGATTCGCTCCTATGGCAGTCCGCACATTCTGTTTCTGACGGCCAAAGCGTCGGATCTGGATGTGCTGACCGGTTTTGCGATGGGCGGGGACGATTATGTCACCAAGCCCTTTAATCCGCTGGAGATTGCCGCAAGGATCAAGGCGCGTCTGCGCCGTGGCGGCATCGGGGCCACCGTGTCGGCCGAGCAGCCGGTGATACAGCGTGCATGGGATTTCGGCCGGTTTAAGGTCGATGAATCCGCCGGGGAGCTGACGGTGCTGGGAGAGCCTGTGCCTTGTCCGGCGCAGGTCTTTCAGCTGCTGCTTTATTTTTGCAAGCATCCGGGGGTCGTATTCTCCAAGTCTCAGCTGTACGAAGCCGTGTGGGGCATCGACGGCATGGGCGAGGACAACACCGTCATGGTACATATCCGCCGCATCCGTGAACGCATCGAGGAGGATCCGAGCAACCCGCAATATTTGTTGACGGTCCGGGGGCTCGGCTACAAGCTGGTTAAGGAGAAAGCCCGATGAGACTGCGCAGAAGGCTGGCCTTTCATTTTACGTACCAATTGATTGCGTTCTCGGCGTTTATGTTTTGCTTCCTGATCGTGCTCTTATTCTTCCTGATCAAACATATCAGCGAGGATGAGATCAAACGGAACTTTCCGACAGGTGTCCTGAACAGCATCGTGACCGAGACGGTGACGGAGAATGGGGAGGTCCTGCTGCAGGAACAGTGGAAGCTCCTGCTTCAAGAGAAGGAGATGTGGCTGCAAGTGGTGGATATGGACGGAAACGTGATTCTTTCCACCAATACGGCTCCGGATGTTCCGTCGGAGTACTCGGTAAGCACCTTGCTCGAGATCAAGGAGGAGCGCCGTCTCGGCGAGTACACGATGGATTGGCAGATGGATCTGACCTATGAAGAACCGCTGCTGTATCTGATCGGACGTATCGATGAGGGTTCGGACCATCTTCGGGAATGGTATGCCCATTACCAGAACGGCGGCAGGGTGAGGCCGGAGGATGAAGCGGAGCTTGAACGCGAATTAGCCGGTCTAGGCGGTTATTTGCATGTCATTGACCGGGAGGGCCGCGTTGTCCAAGCGATTGGAACAGATTCAGACAATAAGGTAAGCTACCACCCGCTGGAGATCATTACGATGCAGGAGCAGCCGGGCACGTATTCCACGCATATCGCGGTTTATCGCGATACGGACAGCGGCAACACCTGGGTATATCATACGCCGCAGGACGGGGCGCTGGAAAAAAGACCGATGATGAACGAGCTGATCCGCGTGGCGTTATGGACGATGGTCTGCGTGCTTGTGCTGTCGCTAGGGGTCGCCATATGGCATGGATATCGGTACAGCCGGCCGCTGCTGCTGTTTACCGGGTGGTTTGAGCGGATGGGGAGCGGAGCTTACGAGGAAGTGCTGACGCCGAAGGACCGGAAGCGGGTATTCCGTAAGAACGGAAAGCTGCGCACGCGCTTCAAGCTGTACAAGGAAGTGATTCATTCGTTTTACAAGATGGCGGAGCAGCTTGCCGAGACCGAGAGGGAACGGGAGCGGCTCGATCGTAACCGGGAAGAATGGATGTCCGGGATATCGCATGATTTGCGTACTCCGTTGTCCTCCATCCAGGGTTACGGCTATATGCTTGAGAATGCACCGCAGGATTGGAGTCAGGAGGAACTGCGGGAGATGGGAACGGTGATTCGGGAAAAAGGGGACTACATGCTGGAGCTGATCAATGATTTCTCGCTCGTCTTCCGTCTGAGAAGCGAGATCCGCCCGCAGGAGCTGACCCGGCTTGACCTGAATGAGCTGGTGCGCCGCTGCGTGCTGAAATACGTCAATGATGCTACGCTGGATGCGAATTTCAACTATATCGGCGGCGAAGAGGCGCTGCTCGTCGACGGCAATGCCAAGTGGCTGCAGCGGTTGATGGATAACCTGATCACGAATGCCGTGAAGCATAATCCGGATGGGGTAAACGTTGAGGTCCGGGTGGAGAGACGTCCGGGCGGTGCGGCGATCGTGGTTGCGGATCAAGGCGTGGGGATGGACGAAGAGACCCGCTGCAATCTGTTCGAGCGTTACTACCGGGGAACGAATACTGAAGAGAGCATGGACGGCTCGGGACTCGGGATGAGTATCGCCAAGGCGATTGTCGAAGCGCATCGGGGCCGGGTAAAGGTGTGGTCTGAAGTGGGCCGAGGAACCACCATCACCGTGCTATTGCCTGAGGCTGGCTTACAAGAAGGTGAAAGGGGCTGCTGAGCGCGGCAAGGAGTAACCTTGCTGATTGGATCGGCATTTCCCGAATCGCCTCAAAAATCCTTCAACATTCCTATCCTGCTGCAGGCCCGGTTGCGCTATAATGGCTAAGCAACGACTACACTTCAGGTCCGGAGGATATTATGGGTTCTACTTCGTTTCGGCAATTGACTGGCAATGCGCGGGGCTGTCTCGTTTACGAGCCGCTGTTTCTTATTCCTTACAGCATGTTCACGACGTACACCTCGATCTACATGTACCAACTTGGGGTAACCGAGACGGGAATCGGCTGGATTACCTCCATCGGTTTGCTTGTGCAGGTGCTTTCTTCGTTTCTCAGCGGGTATTTAACGGACCGTTTAGGCAGAAAAAAAGCGCTGCTGTACTTCGACGTACTAAGCTGGACCGTGGCTACGCTGCTCTGGGCGGTTTCGCAGAACTTCTGGTTTTTTGTGATCGCGGCGGTCATTAACGGCTTTCAGAAGGTGCCGCATACCGCCTTTTACTGTCTGCTGGTGGAGGACACCGCGCCGAAGGAGAGGACCTATGTCTTTACGCTGCTGCAGCTGATTAGCGTCGTCGGCGGCTTGTTTGCACCGATCGGCGGGCTGCTGGTGTATCATTTTACGCTTGTGCCCGGGGTGCGCATCATGTTCGTGTTGGCCTGTATCCTGATGACGATCCAGTTCATCGGGCGCCACTATGCGACAAGGGAGACGGATATCGGTTACCGCAAGATGAAAGAAACGAAGGCAATGAGCCTGCGGGAGGGGATGTCCGACTATGCTTCGGTGATGAAGAGCATGCTCGGAAACCCGCTGCTGCTGATGATCTTCGGCGTGTATATATTATTTAATTTTCAGATGACGGTGAAGACGACCTACGTCTCCATTTTCATGGTGGAATATTTGCATTTGGGGAGCGGCCTGATCTCCGTCTTTCCGGCATTCTCCTCCGTAATTATGCTCATATTCATGCGGTGGATCATGCCCCGAATCGGAGAGCAGCATGTGCACCGGACGATGGTATGGGGGTTCGTTATATCGGTATTGTCCAATGTCATACTGGTGTTTGCGCCGCAAGGGGATCTGCTGGTGCTGAGCTTGAGCACCGTCATTGCCGCAATCGGCATCATGATGACGTACCCATACTTGGAGACTGCGGTGGCCAACGCCATTGACGATGAGAATCGCGCCAAAATATTCGCGCTGCTCCAGGTGCTCATCCTCATTGTCATTTCGCCATCCGGCATCATTGGCGGCTGGGCATATGGAGTTGATCCGAGAATTCCCTTCTTGCTAGTTGCCGGGGCATTCGTGATCAGCATCCCGCTTATGCTGCTGTACGGCAAAAAGGTAAAGGCGGCGCCTGTTGAAGCCGGAGCTTAAGATAGGCATGAGATTGAGCTCATGGTTAAAAAAGGTTGGGTGTGCATTTTAAGCGGCGAAAAGCGAAGAAATATGAATGGAGAGGCACTCCGGGCAAGGAGGAGCCTCTTTTTTACGTTGGTTATTGCAATTTGGTTAGTGTTCACTTATGATATGAGCATGAAAAAGAAACCACATTTCGATAGCAAGAAGAAGGATATTTTGCAGGCTGCCATGAAGCTCTTCGCGGAGAAGGGCGTGGACGGCGTATCGGTGAAGGAGATCGGCGCGGCGGCGGGCGTAACGGATGCGGCGATCTATAAGCATTTTACGAATAAGGATGCCGTGGCAGCGGAGGCGTTCGAGGAATACTGCAGCAGCTATACGCGTCTGGTGGATGATTATGCGTCCCGCCCCGGCTTGTTTACAGAGCGGCTGTCGGCGCTCGTCACCCGGGTGCTGGCTTCGTATGACGAGGATAAATACGGCTTGCTGCTCTTGTCCCAGCATCACGAGCTGTTTACGGAGGTGCTCAAGAGCAGAGGACGCCAGCCGCTGGACGCCTTGCATGATCTGCTTGAGCAAGCGGTCTTGCAGCGGGATATTCCGCCGCAGAATACGCGGTTAACCGCCGTGCTAATCATCGGTGCATTCAACCAGCTGGCGATCGCAACGATGCAAGGGGAGCTGGAGGAACCTTTGTCGCCGCTGGCATCTGAAGTGACGGCGCATTTATTGGCATTAACAGGTTTGGGAAAAGGTCCGGCGTGACCTTTTCTTTTTACCATTAGGTTAGTGTTTGTTAACCAAATTACGAGGGGGAAGAAACATATGAAAAAGGTTTTAATTATTCAAGGCAATCCCATTGCGAACAGCTATGGCAGCCTGCTGGCCGAGGTCTATGCGAGGGGGGCGGCCGAGTCCGGGGCGGAGGTGCGGGAGCTGGTGCTTGCGGAGCTGGAGTTTGACCTGAATCTCTCCGGCGGCTATAAGGGTAAACAACCGCTGGAGCCGGATCTGCAAAAAGCGCAGGAACTGATCTCTTGGGCGGATCACCTGGTATTTGTGTACCCGAATTGGTGGGGCGGCATGCCGGCGCTGCTCAAAGGGTTCATCGACCGGGTGTTTCTGCCGGGCTTTGCCTTTAAATACCGCAAGAACTCGCCCTTGCCGGAGCAGCTGCTCAAAGGGAAGACGGCCCGTCTGATCGTCACGATGGATTCGCCGTACGTCTACTACCGTTTCTATCTCGGCCAGCCGGGGCATCAAATGATGAAACATTCCATTCTGAAGTTTTGCGGCGTAGGCAGTGTGCGTGCCACGAACATTACGCAGCTTCGCAAAATGCCTGAAGTGGCAAGAAAGCAATGGCTTGAGCGTGTACACAGAATGGGACGGAAATTGGCCTAAAGCTGGCAGAGTGTGTGATGTACAGTTCCTTCCAATGGCTTGACTTCTCGGGCAGGAGGATTATAATTCATACAACAAATGAAACGAAAAGAATGGAAGGGTACGTTTTTTCAAAATCAAATCTTGATGTATATGCCGGGGAATAGGGCCCAGGCGTTTCTACCAGGTTACCGTAAATGACTTGACTACATGAAGGTTGAGAATCCCACCACCCAGCTAAAGCTCCGCAATTATGGAAGCCGGGCTGGAAAATCATCTTGATTGGAATCCGGCAGGTTTTAACGGATGAGGTGATGTGCAGACTAGATAGCATACCATTGCTGATGCACGGGACTTCTCTTCCTCTATGGATATAAGTACAGGCACCCCGGGCAGATACGCTGCCCGGGGTGTTTGGCGTGTTATACAGCGGATCGATTTTGTATTCTTACCGTTCATTAAAAAAAGGGGAGCGTGCAATCATCATGAGTTCAATCCAGAGACAGAAACGATACGAGGTCAGCCGGCAGCTGGGGAAGGTTGCCTTAGGACAGGAGCCAGCCGATCTGGTCATCAAGAGCGGCACGCTGGTAAATGTGTTTACAGGCGAGCTTCAGGAGCGAGTGGACGTGGCCATGGCCTCCGGGCGCATTGCTTATATCGGCAACGCGGATCACACGATCGGGGAGGGGACTCGGGTCATCGAAGCGAATGGCCGCTATATCTCGCCGGGCCTGCTCGACGGCCATATGCATGTGGAGAGCACGATGCTCACCGTGACCGAGTTTGCCAAGGCGGCTATCGTTAGCGGAACGACAGGGGTATATATGGATCCCCATGAGATTGCCAACGTATTCGGCATGGAGGGCGTGCGCTGGATGCACGAGGAAGGGCAGCAGCTGCCGATGAAGGTGTTCACCACCATACCTTCGTGTGTGCCGTCAACCTTCGATCTGGAGGATGCCGGGGCGCAGCTGGGCGTAGCCGACATTGAGGAAGGGCTGACATGGCCCGGTGTTGCCGGGCTTGGCGAAGTGATGAATTTCCCGGGCGTCGTGTATGGCGATCCGACCATGAGCGGGGAGATCGAAGCCACGCTGCGTGCAGGCAAGACGGTGACCGGGCATTTTCCGGCAGAGGACGACCGGATGCTGCAGGCATATATGGCAACCGGCGTAAGCTCCGACCATGAGACGGTAACCCGGGAGCAGGCTTTGGAGAAGGTTCGCCTCGGCATGCACCTGATGATCCGCGAGGGTTCGGCTTGGCAGGATGTGAAGGAAGTTGTTAAGGTCATAACGGAAGATAAGGTGCGCACAGACAATATTTCTCTGGTTACGGATGATGTGTATCCGCAGACGCTGTTGAGACTCGGACATATGAACCATGTGGTCCGCCGCGCTATGGAAGAGGGCGTGGACCCGGTTACGGCGATCCAGCTGGGAACGATCAACGTGGCTCGTTATTTCGGGATGGACATGGAGCTTGGCAGCATTTCACCTGGCAAAACGGCGGATATATTGCTGATTGATGATCTGTTGAGCATGGTCCCTTCCGTTGTGATCACGGATGGCGAAGTGGTTGCAGAGAACGGCCGACTCGTGAAGGCGTTCCCTGTATATCAATACCCGGAAAAAGCTTTTAACTCGGTCAAACTGCAGCGTTCGCTTACTGCGGATGACTTTCTGCTGCGCAGCAAATTCGATGCAGCGCGCACGGAAGTGAACGTGGTGCGCGTCATCGAGAACAGCGCCCGTACCGCTAAAATGACAGCGGTGCTCTCCGTGGAGCAAGGGGTGATCCAGCCAGACCTGGATCAGGACGTGGTTCAGCTGGCATGCATTGAACGCCACGGCACGACGGGGCAAATCTCGCTCGGTTTTGCGAGCGGCTTCGGACTGAAATCCGGCGCAGTTGCGTCCACAGTAGCGCATGACAGCCACAATCTGCTGGTGATGGGCACGAATGCCGAAGATATGGCACTCGCGGCGAATGAGCTGGCCGCGTGCGGTGGCGGCATGATCGTAGTACGGGACGGCAAGGTGCTGGCGAAGGTGGCGATGCCGATTGCCGGTTTGCTGGCGGACCGTCCGGTTGAGATCGTAGCGGAGGAGGTCGCTGCCTTGGAGGAAGCTTGGAAGGAGCTCGGATGCTACATTCATGCCCCGTTCATGACCTTCTCGCTCATTGCGCTGCCGGTGATTCCGGAAATCCGCATAACCAACCGCGCGATCGCGGACGTAACGGAATTCAAGCTCATCGAGACCGAGATTGGCGCGGTTCAATAAGGGCGCAGATACACCGAAGCAGGCTGGCCTTCATGTCAGCCTGCTTTTTATATTGTAAATACAGGCTTTTAAATCGCGAGCAGAGGCAGCGAGTCCTTTCCATTTTCCTCGATGTGCACAAAATCGCAATTCACTTAGTGATTTTCGTCACAAATTTATAACTTTTTGCTCCAGTTTCAGTCCTGATATTGTGATGTTTATCACAATCCTTTAGGGCGTGGTCTGCGACAATACAAAAAGAATCAAATTTGAAGTGATCACGTGAGCTAAAGGAAGGGGTATCTGATATGGATCCGGTTATGCTGGCGCGAATTCAATTCGCATCGACAACCATTTTTCACTTTATTTTCGTACCGTTGTCCATCGGGTTGGCGTTTCTGATTGCCATCATGGAGACGATGTATGTTGTTAAAGGCCAGGAAGTCTACAAGAAAATGGCGAAGTTCTGGGGAAAGCTGTTCCTGATTAACTTTGCGGTCGGGGTTGTGACAGGGATTCTGCAGGAATTCCAGTTCGGCATGAACTGGTCGGATTACTCAAGGTTTGTCGGGGACGTATTTGGCGCACCGCTTGCCATTGAAGCATTGCTGGCGTTTTTCCTAGAGTCGACGTTTATTGGACTGTGGATATTCGGTTGGGACCGTTTATCAAAGAAGGTCCATCTGCTTAGTATCTGGCTGGTGTCCTTCGGCACCCTGATGTCCGCATTCTGGATTCTGGCAGCGAATTCGTTCATGCAGCGTCCCGTCGGATTCGAGATGAATAATGGGCGGGCGGAGATGAATGATTTCTTCGCACTGATTACGAACGGTCAGCTGTTGGTGGAGTTCCCGCACACGATCTTCGGGGCACTGGCAACCGGGGCGTTCCTCGTTGCAGGTGTGAGTGCCTACAAGCTGATGAAGAAGCAAGATTTGGATTTCTTTAAGAAATCATTTCACATCGCCATCGTGATTGGCCTCATCACCTCCATTCTGGTTGCGGTATTCGGTCACCAGCAGGCGCAGTATTTGGTGGATACGCAGCCGATGAAGATGGCCGCTGCGGAGAGCCTGTGGGAAACGAGCGATGATCCTGCGCCTTGGACGGTCATTGCGGCCATCGATCCGGATAAGCAGGAGAACACGATGGAGTTTAAAATCCCGTATTTGCTCAGCTTTTTGTCCTACAGCAAGTTTTCCGGTGAAGTCATCGGGATGAAGGAGCTGCAGGCGCAGTACGAACAGCAATATGGTCCTGGAGACTATATTCCGCCGGTTCGTACCACCTTCTGGAGCTTCCGGATTATGGTGGCCGCTGGCAGCGTCATGATTCTGCTGGGATTGTACGGAGCGTGGCTGATGCTGCGCAAAAAGGTCGAGAAGGCCGGCAAATGGTTCCTCAGACTGATGCTGCTCGGCATTTCGCTGCCGTTCATCGCCAATACGTCGGGATGGATCATGACGGAGATCGGACGCCAGCCTTGGACGGTATTCGGACTGATCACTACGGAGAACAGTGTTTCACCGAACGTCAGCGCAGGCTCGATCCTGTTCTCGCTGATCATGTTTACTGCCATTTATGCGGTGCTGGCAGCCGTTATGGCGTATCTATTTATCAAAGTCATTAAGAAAGGACCGTATGCGGCGGAGGAAGAGGACCACCACGCAAGCGATCCGTTTAATAAGGAGGGCTACAATGCTGTCTCTTAACGAACTGTGGTTTGTGCTCGTTGCCGTCTTGTTTATAGGGTTCTTCTTCTTGGAGGGCTTCGACTTCGGGGTCGGGATGTCCACGCAGCTGCTGGCCAAAAATGATACCCAGCGCCGGGTGCTGATCAACTCGATCGGCCCGTTCTGGGACGCCAACGAGGTCTGGCTGTTGACGGCGGGCGGCGCCATGTTCGCCGCCTTCCCGAATTGGTATGCGACGCTGTTCAGCGGCTTCTACATTCCGCTTGTCTTTCTTCTGCTGGCCTTGATCGGACGCGGGGTGGCCTTTGAATTCCGCGGCAAGGTGGGCGATGTTCGCTGGAAACGGGTGTGGGACGGTGCGATTTTCATCGGCAGCGTGCTTCCGCCATTCCTGCTCGGCGTTGTTTTTGCCTGCCTCATTCAGGGGCTCCCCATTAACGAGGAGATGCAGCTGCATGCCGGATTGTTTGATGTTGTGAATGGCTATACTGTGGTTGGCGGACTGACGATGGTGATGCTCTGCCTGCTGCATGGCTTGATGTTCACAACACTGCGCACGATGGGGGATCTTCAGGAACGGGCGCGCCGTATGGCCCGGAGACTCCTGCTTCCCGTAGCGGCCCTGTTCGTTGCATTCGGAGTGATGACGTATTTCATGACCGATATCTTCGAGAAGCGTGGCGTGGCGTTAACCGTGCTGCTGGTGCTGGCTTTGCTCGCATTCCTGCTGGGCGGATATTTCATGAACATCAAACGGGACGGCTGGGCCTTCGGGATGACCGGGGCGGTTATCGCACTCTTGGTAACGTCCGTGTTCGTGGGCTTGTTCCCGCGCGTGATGGTCAGTTCCATCCATTCCGCATTTGACCTGACTATTTATAATGCGGCCTCCGGACCGTATTCCCTCAAGATTATGACGATTGTGGCGGTCACGCTGCTGCCTTTCGTATTGGGCTATCAAATTTGGAGTTACTTCGTTTTCCACAAACGGGTACATGAGAAGGAGCATTTGGAGTATTGATGGGAAAAGATCTGCTGGGATACAAAGGCGCCAAGACGGTATTCTTCCTTGTCGCCGTATGTACCCTGGCACAGAGCATGGCCATCCTCCTGCAAGCCAAGTGGCTGGCGGAAGCCGTATCCGCCCTGTTTGCGGGATCAACGCTGCAGGAGCAGGGGGAGACCATTGCCTTGTTCCTGCTTGCATTTCTGGCACGCCACGGCATCTCGGCTGTGCAGCAAGGATTCGCACAGCGCTTTGCCGAGGAGACGGGCACGAGCCTGAGGAAGCAGCTGCTGGATGAGCTGTTTCGGAATGGGCCGTCCTTTGTCCGGTCGGAAGGAACGGGCAATGTGGTTACGCTTGTGCTGGAGGGCATCGGCAAGTTCCGCAAATATGCGGAGCTGACCATACCGCGTTTGATGGGGGCGAGCATTACCCCGGCGCTGGTATGGCTGTACGTGTTCATGACGGACCGGATATCAGGCATTATTCTGCTGGTGACCATGCCGATTCTGATCGTATTTCTCATCCTCGTAGGGCTTGCCGCGAGAAAGCAAACTGAGCAGCAGCTGGATTCCTACCGAATGCTGTCCAATCATTTTGTGGATTCGCTGAGAGGGCTCACTACCCTGAAGTTTTTGGGACAGAGCCGTAAGCACAGCGAGAGTATACAGCAGGTCAGCGAGGGATATCGTGCAGCTACCATGCGGACGCTGCGCGTGGCGTTTCTGTCGTCCTTCGCACTGGATTTCTTTACGATGCTGTCCGTGGCATCTGTTGCGGTAAACCTGGGCTTGCGCCTCATAAACGGCAGCCTGGAGCTGCTGCCCGCGCTGCTCATCCTGATCCTGGCACCGGAGTATTTCCTACCGGTGCGCATGGTCGGGGCGGACTTTCATGCCACGCTGGACGGCAAGCAGGCAGGGAAAGCGATGCAATCCATGATTCAAGAGGCCCGGAAAGGGCGTTTGGGTGGAATCTCGGGTTCTGTTGCTGCGGAGGGTTCGGTCAATGGAGCAGGTCCATTCGAGCCAACTGGAGCGCTTGAAACCCCGGCGGCAGGAACGATGGAACGGACCTCAACGGGCTTAACATTTAAAATTCAAAATAATTTCTCTAGTTCCAGCCTCAGACCGCAGCCGCGATTCCAATGGGATCACCAAAGCGTGCTGGAGCTGTCCGGAATCGGCCTCAGGCACGAAGAGTTGGGGCCGGCCTCCTTGGAGGATGTCAGCTTCCGGATACCGGGTCAACGCAAGATCGGCATCGTCGGGGAGAGCGGGGCCGGCAAATCCACGCTCATCGAGCTACTGGGTGGATTTATGGCGCCTACATCCGGCGTGATGGAGCTAAACGGCGTGAAGCTGGAGGACAGAAACCGGCGGGCGTGGCGGACCGAGGTCACCTATATGCCGCAGCAGCCGTATTTATTCGGTGCTACCTTGGCGGATAATGTGCGCTTCTATGCACCGGAGGCGTCCACAGTGCAAGTCGAAGCAGCGGGACTGTCAGATCTGGTGAAGAGCTTGCCTGGCGGACTTGAAGAGATGATCGGCGGCGGCGGGCGCGCTTTAAGCGGCGGTCAGGCACAGCGCGTGGCCTTGGCCAGAGCGCTGCTCGGCGACCGGCGGGTTCTGCTGCTGGATGAGCCGACGGCCCACTTGGATATCGAGACGGAATACGAGCTGAAGGAGACGATGCTTTCCCTTTTTCAAGATAAGTGGGTATTCCTCGCGACGCACAGACTGCACTGGATGCAGGATATGGATTACATCATCGTTCTGCATCAGGGGCGGGTGGCGGAAACGGGAACCCACGAGGAGCTTATCGCTCGGCAAGGCGTCTATTATGGGTTGATTACATCGCAGATGGAGGGAGTACAATGAAGCAGGAATCGTGGTTTCGGCCTTATGTAACGGCAAACTTCTGGCGCTTTCTGCTGATTGTGTTGCTTGGTGTGCTCACGATCCTGTTCGCCGGGATGCTGATGTTCACATCCGGGTATTTGATCTCCAAGTCCGCCCTACGGCCGGAAAATATCCTGATGGTATACGTGCCGACCGTAGGGGTTCGGACCTTCGGCATCGGACGCGCGGTCATCCATTACGTGGAGCGCCTGGTGGGGCATGACACGATTCTTCGCATCCTGTCCCAGATGCGCCTGCGGCTGTACCGCATTCTGGAACCGCAAGCCCTCCGTTTATCCTCCCGGTACCGCACCGGGGATCTGCTGGGCGTGCTCTCCGATGATATCGAGTATTTGCAGGACGTCTATATTCGTACGGTCTTTCCAACGATTGTTGCGCTTGTGTTATACGCCGGGGTCATTCTGGCCGTCGGCTTGTTTGATCCGGCATTTGCTCTTCTGCTCGCGCTGTATGCAGCCGTGCTGATTCTGGTACTGCCGCTCGTTTCCCTGCTGCTCACCAAGCGGAAGAACCGGGAAATGAAGCAGGCACGAAGCAACCTCTACCAGAAGCTGACCGACGCGGTACTGGGCATTCATGAATGGTATGTCAGCGGCCGGCAGACGGAATTCCTGACCGGATATGAGGCGGATGAAGCGGAGGTCGACCGGACCGATCGCTCTCTCAAGCGCTGGTCGCGTCTTCGGGCTTTTATCGGCCAATGCGTGGTTGCCGTGACGGTGGTATCGATGGTGTATTGGTCAGGAAGGCAGTATGCGGACGGCTCGATCGATGTTACGCTGATCGCGGCTTGCGTGCTGGTTGTGTTCCCGTTAATGGACGCATTCCTGCCGGTATCCGAAGCCGTGGAGCGGATTCCGCAGTACGGCCAATCGGTCGCAAGGCTTCAGGCGATAGAAAGCGCCGAAACATCTGAAGGGAAACGGAATCGGGGTCAACAGCTCAATAAGGGAGAGATCGAATCTGTCATAAGCAGCGGTGTCCATGTGAAGGCGGATGGCGTCAGCTTCCGTTATGATCAGGCGGCAGGCGGCAAATCCGGGCTGGAACGATCCGGTATGAATGGGGAAGGGGCTACGTTAACGGATGTATCCCTGGATATTCCTCCTGGGGCCAAGGTAGCCATTATAGGGCGTTCAGGTGCTGGCAAATCCACCCTGCTGCAGCTGATTCAGGGTGTGCTGGCACCCTCAGGGGGCAGCCTGACTTTAGGCGGAGTGGATTCCGTGCGGTTTGGCGATGAGATATCTTCCGTTATTTCGGTGTTGAACCAGAGTCCGCATTTGTTCGATACGACGCTAGCAAACAACATCCGGCTCGGACAGCCGGATGCCACGGAAGCGGAAATACGGGACGCGGTTGCTTTGGCACGGCTAGAACCGTTGGTGGCTTCCCTTCCGGAAGGTCTTCGCACCCGAATGCAGGAAGCCGGACAGCGTTTCTCCGGAGGAGAGCGCCAGCGCGTGGCTTTGGCTCGAATCCTGCTGCAGAAAACACCCGTTGTCATTCTGGATGAGCCTACGGTCGGGCTGGATCCCAAAACCGAGCGGGAACTGCTGTCCACCATATTCGCCAGCCTGCAGGACCGGACCTTGATCTGGGTGACGCATCATCTGGTCGGCGTGGAGCGCATGGATGAGATCCTCTTCATGGAAGACGGTCAAATCGTCATGCGGGGTACCCATGATGAGCTGATGCAGCGATATCCGCGGTATCGGAACCTGTACCGTTTGGATCGTCCGGCGATATAGACAGCGATAGCGATTTGCCAGCAGAAGAACCGGCCTTTTCAGGAGGGCGGTTCTTCTTTTTGTTGCCTTCTTTTTTTCTTATAAGCCCGATAAAAGATCAGAATCCACGCGCCTTCTGGAAAGATGTAACATTAGTCTTAAGCCAGGATAAAGGGTTAATTACAACGTTAGGGGTGTGGTGTAGGGTGGATTCGAAACAGTTGGTGAACGTGTTTCGTCATTTTGCTGAACGGGAATGTCCGGGATCCAGTGTGTTCTATGAGTACTTGGCTGGCCATATAGCCGATGATGAAGAGCTGCTGCAAGTCGCTGCGTATGTTCCTGCAGGCCAGCCTGTCCCCAATATGCTGTTTGGCGCCGTCCAATATTTGCTGCTGCAGGGTGAGGGGCCGGATCTGAGGGCGTATTACCCGGGTCTAGTGGAGCATCCGAAGGAAATGAGCTCCTGTTATCCCTATTTTCGTTCATTTGTGCTGAAGCATCAGGCAGCCATTATCCGGATCCTGGAGAGTAAACGGGTACAGACGAACGAAGTCCGCCGCTGTGCGTATTTGTACCCGGTGTTCTGCTCGATCTATGATAAGGTCCGTAAGCCGCTTGCCTTGGTGGAGCTTGGAACCAGTGCCGGATTGCAGCTGCTGTGGGATCAGTACAGCTACTCCTATGGAGACGCGATTCGTTACGGCCTAGCGGGGTCGAAGGTTCATATTACATCGGAGATCAGGGGAGGTCGGATGCCGTTCCTGCCAGCTTCCATTCCCCCGGTGGTCTATCGGATGGGGATCGATCTGCATTTGAATGACGTGCGGAACCCGGAGCACTTTTTGTGGCTGCGGTCTTTAATCTGGCCGGGTAATCACGACAGGGTATCCATGCTGGAGCATGCGGCGGAGGTATTGAAGCAGCAGTCCGGGATACAGTTCCGGGAAGGGGACGGCACCGACCTGCTTCCCGATATCGTGAAGGGCATCCCTGAGGAGGCCGCCATTTGCGTATTTCATACGCATGTGGCTAATCAGATCCCGGAGGCATCCAAGCAAAAGCTGCTGCATCACTTAAATGAAATCGGAAGGGTTCGCGATATCGTGCATGTCTACAACAATATGCAGGATGGCGATCTTCATGCGGACTATATCCTTGGGGGCGTGCGAAGCGAGTTTACGGTCGCGCGGACGGATGGGCATGCTCGCTGGTTCCAGTGGCTGTTGTGAATTGGGAATAGTGCCGTTAGCTTGATTGAAGAAGCACAGCGAATCGTGTGGTGCCTGCCATTGTTCCGTGTGAGGTGACGGCGAGCAAGCGAGCCTGGAAATCAGCCGAATCAAGGCTGTACGTATGGAAGTCGCAGCTGTTCATCCGGTCTGTTTTTTTCTTGGGCAAGTCTATGTCATAATAGGGGAGATGGAATAATAAGCGCTTAAATTCAAGGAAGCCAAAGGAGGAAGTTGGGATGGATTATCGTATTGAGAAGGATACCCTGGGTGAGGTTAAAGTGCCTGCGGATAAGCTATGGGCAGCGCAGACACAGCGCAGTTCCGAGAATTTCCGGATTGGAACCGAAACGATGCCGAAGGAAATCATTCGGGCGTTTGCGATATTGAAGAAAAGCGCGGCTATCGTGAATGGCAAGCTCGGCAAGCTGGAAGCAGACAAGGTCGATGCCATTACGACCGCCGCCGATGAGATTGTGGCCGGCAAGTGGGATGAGCACTTTCCGCTGGTGGTTTGGCAGACCGGCAGCGGCACGCAGTCCAATATGAACGTGAACGAAGTCATTGCGAATCGGGCCAATCAGCTGCTTGAGCAAAAAGACAGCGCCCTGCGCGTTCATCCCAACGACGACGTCAACAAATCCCAAAGCTCTAACGATACGTTTCCGACAGCGATGCACATGGCCGCGGTCGTGGCCGTGGAAGATCATGTGCTGCCCGCGCTGCGCCGCTTGAAGAAAACGCTCGAGAAGAAAAGCGATGAATATAAGGATCTGATCAAAATCGGCCGCACGCATCTTCAAGATGCCACACCGCTGACCCTCGGACAGGAAATCAGCGGCTGGCACCGGATGCTCGAGAAGTGTGAATTGATGCTGGCTTCCGCCGTAGAACCGCTGCGTGAGCTGGCTATTGGCGGTACTGCCGTCGGCACCGGCATTAACGCACATCCGAAATTCGGAGAAATGACGGCTGCTGAAATCAGCATGCAAATTGGAAAAAGCTACACGTCAGCCAGCAACAAGTTCCATTCGCTGACCAGTCATGACGAGATTGTATTTGCCCATGGGGCGCTGAAGGCGCTGGCTGCCGATCTGATGAAGATCGCCAACGACGTTCGCTGGCTGGCAAGCGGTCCCCGTTCCGGGATTGGCGAGATCTCGATCCCTGCCAACGAACCGGGTAGCTCGATCATGCCGGGGAAAGTGAACCCAACCCAGAGCGAGGCACTGACGATGGTAGTCTGCCAAGTGATGGGCAACGATGCCACGATCGGTTTTGCAGCAAGCCAGGGTAATTTTGAGCTAAACGTCTTTAAACCGGTCATCATCTATAACTTCTTGCAGTCCGTACGCCTGCTGTCGGATGCGATGGATTCATTCGACCAGAATTGCGCGGTCGGCATCGAAGCCAACCTTGACGTTCTCCGTACGAACATGGAGCGGTCGCTGATGCTGGTGACAGCGCTGAATCCGCATATCGGATATGAGAATGCAGCGGCCATCGCAAAAAAAGCGCATAAAGAAGGGACAACGCTTCGCGAGGCGGCTCTGGCAAGCGGGCTGTTAAGCGGAGAGGATTTTGACCGGATCGTTCGTCCGGAAGAAATGATCCATCCGAAGGAGTAAGGGCGTATGTTTGGAGCTTGATCGGAAAACATGCCTCGGTTGACCCAAAACCCATTTCACCACGGTGAAATGGGTTTTGGTTTTTAGATTTTTTCTTTTCCCAAGCTCCGCAGCGGTTATAATAGGGTGTCAGGATATTGACCATGATTGATAAACCATTTGCATGAAGGACGGATGATAACTTGAAGAAACATCAGTGGATCGCCACGCTGCTCTCTCTGATATGCACCGGGCTCGGGATGTTTTATATCGGGACGCCGGGTATGATTATAGGCGGAACGATGCTTATGGCGTTTCAGGGAGCGGCTTTGTTTATTTTTTTCATGACATTGGGATTTTTGGGCCTGATTATTGGTCCGCTCGCTATTGGACTACATATTATAGGTCTGATTATACCGGTTATTTATTTCAACTACCGATCACCAAAGAAACCGATGTTCGACGAGAAGCGGAAGCGCCAACTCGCCTCTCCTTGGAAAATCGTCTTGCGGACGGTGATTGGACTTGCCCTGTTCGCCGGGTCCATCTACGCGGGGTATACCTGGGGATCGGCTCCGTTCATGAAGACGGCCGCCGAGAAACGAGAGGTCCAGGAGGCGGCAGAGTCCTATTTGGAACAGAAGTACAACGAACCCTTTAAAGTTACGAACGTGGACTATACCTGGGCCATCGGCTCATACAATCTGAGAGCCCATCCGGTACAGTCGCCTGAGCTGGAATTCACGCTTAGCAGCAATGAAGCCAGCCCTCCCAGCATATCGAATGATACATATTTGAATCTGCTGTGGGGACAGCAGCTGAGAGACCGGCTGAAACCACTGCTGGCTGAACTTTATCCGGACCAGGCGTTTGCGAATGCTTATGTTAACTCCGATATCGACACCATCGAGCGTGATTATAACCAACTCGCAAATACCGACGGGGATATCAGTCAGAATATCAGTTTAATCGTATTCGCGGATCTGACGGCAGACAATCTGGCGCAAGAGAAGCAACGGGTGCTGGAGCTGATTCGGCGGCTGCCTTCGGTGGCGGTACCGGGGGAGACGGACCTTCACATTGAATATTATGGGGCGGATTTGAAGACGCCGGACCGTGTGAAGAAGCTAGAGCAGGATTTTGATATGAATGGGAAGCAGAGCACCCATATTTTCAGAGAGTTTGATATTTCGAAAATCACGTCCACGGATGACATTGAAATCAGAGGACTAGATTGAGAAGTATGGAAAAATTGAAGGATTGGATTGCCTCTATTCCGATTAAAAGCCAGGCGGAGTTCGTGACTCTGCCTGGCTTTTTCAAGTATTCGTTAGGGGAAATGGGAGCTTCAGCGCTGGGACAGATGAATGATGCGCCCTTTCTGGGTCTGCATCATGGTCAGCTTCAGATTTAAGGCTGTGGCCATGTCTCGGACAGGTACGTAGAGGGTATTCTTGATGAAAAGAGGGCCGTTGTACTTGCTCTCATCAAGCTTGCAATGATCCGATTCCTCGGGGCATAGCTTGGCCGGCTTATAAATATCGATATCGTTCACGTTCATCTCTTGCGTTGCCCGCCGAACGATCGTATACCCCCATCTGTCGTTGCCCCATATCGATACCGGGGGGCTGTTCGCAGCCTTCACGTCATATTGATGAAAGTTGTCCAACTCCTCCTTCAGCGTATAGGAAATTTCATACCCCATTGCATCGGCTAAGGACTTGAGCGGGACGTACGCTTTGCCTTTGTGAACAAGAACGCTAGTCATGGGGGTGCCTGCTGCCTTCACGGAATAGTTCTCTGCATCGTTAGCGGCTGCTTGTTCGCTGTTCCAGATTAGCGAAGCGGCCAGCAGGACACTTGTCAGCGCGAACAGCGATATTCTTCTGAATTTCACGATCATCATAACCTCCTTCCGTTTTTCGAATGGGTATAGGCATCCAAATCTAGGGGCCTATCTATAATATAAACCCTTTTTCAGGACATTTGGTTAGTTAAAATCCTGCTTATTGGAGCTGACCATATCCTACATGCTCACGGTGTTTTTCGCATCCCGATAACCGGACAGTTTGTTTACGAAGAACGTAATCAGGAACGAGCAGAGCATGCTGGCTGCCATGGAGATCAGGAAGCCAATGGTGTTATTCGATGTGATGGGACCGATAAAGGAAGGCACGTAGGCGGTTCCCCGAACGCCGAATAAACCGACGAGCATGCCGCCAAGACCTGCGGAAGCAATCGCTCCAGCAAACACGAGTTTGTTCGAAAACATGAAGGGATAGGCGGCTTCAACGAAGGTGCCAAAACCCATATTGATAGCAAACCCGGGAGCCGCTACGGCCGCTTCTCCCTTATCCCGCGGGGCGATAATGTTGGCCAGCGTGATTCCTGCGGACACCATCACCAGACCGACCATATCCACCGCGCCGAGGAAGCTGTTGCTTGTTGTCTCCATCTCCAGCAGTACAATTGGCAGGATGGCCGCATGATAAACGCCGCCAATGATCGCGGGCCAGATCAGCAGGCCTGCAATCAATCCGGCTATAGCCGGGCTCCAGGAGACAAGCGTTTCGATCAGGAAGCGGATGCCTTGCCCTGCACTCAGCGCAATCGGTGCAATGAGGAAGTAAACCAGCAGACCGGCAATCAGTCCCGATATACCGCCTGCAACAATGTTGACCGTGGTTGCGGGGAAACGCCACTCCACGCACTGACGGAATATGTAATGGACGATGATACCTGCGCCAATTCCGCCAATGATGCCTCCGATAATGCCCCCCTCGACGGAGAGGACACCTGCCACGATGCCTGCCACGATGGATACCTCGTCCAGTTCGGATACCTGTTTGGCAGCGATCACAGCAACGATGACCGGCAGCGCCTTAATCAATAGATCAAACACTTCGGTCAGCGAGGATAACCCCGGGATTTTGCTGACTGCGAGAATCAGGGCCATGCCGATAAACCCGGGGAGGGATGCCATCATAATGCCCCGAATATTGATGCGCCGCCATGGCGACGAGCTTCCGGACGCTCCGTGAAGGTTCGCGGCTGCATTTCCGATGACCGGCCGATACGTTAGTCGCCAATGCTTGCTGAGGGAAGTAACAAAGGTGACCGCGCGGGTTCGGTTGGTGGTTCCGGTGGTACCCGAAGCGGCGATGACATGCGCGCCTTTGGTTTGGATGATGGCCATGGAAGCTCCGCCAGTACCGGTCACTGGCAATCGGAACTTGGCAGCAGCCTCAATGGCGTGCCGGTTGCTGCCCTCAGGGTCGGCACTCATAACGATGATGCCGTCAATCTCGCCGAGTTCAATCTGCTCGGCAATCTCCCGGTCCAGCCGTTCAGCCGCCTGATTGACCTGCTTAAGAGTGCCCTCGGCAATAACGATGGGCTCCCCTTGAGAAATGCTCCAGCTGTAAAGCGCGGCGGGCGTTGTATCCTTGGCTGCATCCATGGAGACCTGGGCAGCAATAAACTGCAGCGCCCCGCAGGACAGGCCTGCGCTCTCCAGCTGCATCAATATCTCATCCAGCAGCTTGCGCGGGTCTTTGCCGCCGAGATTGTACAGATTGCCCCCGCTGCTCCCAATGATAGCGATTTGACGATTCATGACTTGCTGCCCCCCATATGTATAAAATTCGATTATTTCTATATTACAGCAGAGTTATAACTTGTTAAAGTGTTAAAATGCCATTCCGGTATACGAAAAGCCGCCATGCATAACCCGGTAAGGCTGCATGGCGGCTTGGCTATCTGTTATCTATTCGTTGTTTTCGCTTGCAGCTGCGACGGCAGCTGCCTCTTCCGCTGCTGTTTCGGCTGTTTCTTTAACAATTTGCAGCTTCGTGTAGCGGTGGGTCTTCTTCTCGATGATGGTAAACGTCAGTTCACCGTAAGTCCATGTATCGCCTTTGGCAAGCTCGGAGTTATGTCCGTACAGCCAGCCGCCGATCGTATCCAGGTCATCGGTGCTCAGGTCGATGTGAAGCAGATCGTTGATCCGGTTAATGGATACCTTGCCGTCGGCAATAATGCGGTTCGGCTCAGGCTGGGTCAACTCGCGTTCTTCATCCTCGTCGAATTCGTCGCGGATTTCGCCGACGATCTCCTCGAGAATATCCTCGATCGTGATCATCCCCGAGGTGCCGCCGTATTCATCGATCAGGATGGCCATATGCGTGCCTTCCTGCTGCATTTTCCGAAGCAATTTCTTGATCGGTATCGCTTCGGATACCGTCATGGCCGGATGAATCAGCTTGGTCAAGTCGATGTTGGAATTGTCATCAAACTCCAGAAAGAACTGCTTGGTGTTCACCATGCCGACGATCTGGTCCTTGTCACCGCGTACAACCGGAAAACGGGTGTACTGCTCGCGCTTGATGATCTGCAGATTAGTGGCAAGCGGCTTATCGACATACAGGCAGATCATATCGGTACGGGGTACCATAATTTCTTTGGCAAGCATATCATCAAAAGCAAAAATTCGGCTTACATAACCGTATTCAGCTTGGTTGATCTTTCCGCTCTCATAACTGTCGCTCAGAATCATGCGGAGTTCTTCTTCCGAGTGAGCTTCCTCGTGCTCACTGGCGGGATGCATGCCGAACAGACGAACGATTTTGTTGGCGGATCCGTTCAGCAACCAGATGAACGGGTACATGATCCGGTTAAACCAGATAATAGGTGTCGCACAGAGGAACGACACGGCTTCCGCTTTATTAATAGCAATCGTCTTTGGCGCAAGTTCACCGATAACGACGTGAATATAAGTCATGATAATAAATGCAAGCAAAAACGAGATTAGCGATCCGATGGCCGCAGGAATTGCAAAGCTATCAAACACCGGGTGAAGAATTTTCTCGATGGTCGGTTCCCCGAGCCAACCAAGACCGAGCGCCGTGATGGTAATTCCCAGCTGACACGCGGACAGATATCCATCCAGATTCGAAGTTACCTTTTTGACGGCAAGCGCGCCTTTGCGCCCTTCCATTACCAATTGGTCTACCCGGCTGGGGCGAAGTCTTATGATAGCAAATTCCGTCATAACGAAAAAAGCGGTAGCTGCGATAAGCACAGCGACTAAGAATAAATTTAAGCCTATACTGTCATCCAAACAAAACACATCCTTTTTTATCTGATCCGAATTAGTTTTTTATTAACCATCACTTACTATACATGGCTGTCAACATAATTCGACCGGAATTTTAAAGGGTCTAGTTTCATGTGCTTTAGGAGCAGAAACATATCGGTATCCGTGCGGCATGTAACGTTATGCAAGGAAAGCAGAGACACATGGAATTTTGACTCCAGCATCAACCGAACGGGTTCCGGGCTCTTGGGCACCGGCGTTGGCGATGGAAGAGTCCCTTCAGACGCTTCCATTCCCTGCGTAGCAGCAGCGGAATCGGAAATGTCCACCAGGGGGACATGCGTAAAGGAAGCAATCAGAAGAAGGCCAAGTGTTGAACATATAATTCTGTTTATCCTTCGTATGGGGTCCAAGTCGGATCGTCACTCCTACAATTCATAATCGATTTGTTCATAAAAAATATATGGCTTAATTGTCAGCGTATGAGTATGAGTCATTTAAGTTGTTGTACGTAATTTCACCACGAATGCGGGTTTCAAAACAAGGTATATTGCTAAGATTATAAAATTTATAGTTTTCAGCGAAGCGTAAGCAACTCTTTAATCGCATTTATAGTTTTGGGGTCCCCGCAAAGTATTTGGAATAAGCATCGAAGCATAGGCTCCACTTTGTGGGGCTATTTTATTAATCATAAGAAAAAGTAAGCCACTATGTCAAATAACCGTCGCCCTCGGGTTAAAAAACCTTATGCATCAAGGGATGCCGGCGATTCTCTTCCAAACACAAAAAAGGACATCCCATTCGATTTATCGAAAGAGTTGTCCTATTAAGCAACGGGCTATTTATGGTATGGCAGCTGTTTGATATAGCTGTCCGACAGATGGAGCAGCTGCAGCGCGCGTTCGAATTCTTCCTTGGTCGCCTGGGTCCTCTTCTCGTCCGCGTTCGGAAGCGGATGCTTGGTTCCATCCTCAAAGCCGATTCCCGGGATGTACAGGGTCGTATTGTTAATAAAGGTACCGGAAGGAAGGTAATACCGTTCCGGCAGCAAGTTATTATCGGTGTTGTTTAACAGATCCTGGCCGAAATGAAGCTGATTGTCCATCGATACGCCGAGCAGGTTAGCGACCGTTGGCAAGAGGTCGATCTGCCCGCCGACTTGCTCCTTGACTTCCGGCTGAAGGCCTTTTCCATGGATCATAAGCGGGATATTGATCATATCGCCGGAGTTATAATCACGGCCATAAATTTCGTGCATCAGCTCTTTATCCTTGTTGTCCAAGGAATAAATCGGCAGTCCGAGGTGGTCTCCGTAGAGAACAATCAGGCTGTTATCCCACACGCCGTCTTTCTTCAGCTGCTCAATGAATTTACCAAGCGCATCATCGGCGTAATTCTGCGAACGGATGTAGTCGCCGACGAAGGTGCCTTCATAACGCTCCGGCAGCGTCATCCGATATTTATCTTCAGGAATCGTGAACGGATGGTGAGCCGACATGGAAATGACATGGCTATAGAACGGTTTATCGGCTTCGTTCATCTTCTTCAGCTCGGCTGCGGTTTTGGAATACAGGGCATCATCCGAGGCACCGAAGAACAGCTTATCTTCATCGCCGAAGAATGCTTTATCGTAATAACGGTTGAAACCGAGCGCCTTGTACAGCTCTCCACGATTCCAGAATTCCACCACATTGGTGTGGAAAGTGGCGGTATCATAACCTTCCCCTTGCAGCAATCTCGGCAGGCTTGGCAGAACTCTGTCGGCATAATGCTGCGTTGCCGCTCCCCGCGGTGGAATGTAGAAGGATGTATTCACCACAAACTCGGCATCCGAGGTATTACCTTGGCCGACATTCTGGTAGAAGTTCGGGAAGTATTGGCTCTCGCGGGCCAGCTTGTTGATGTTAGGGGTAATTTCCTTGCCGTCAATCTTGAGGTCGACCAGGAACTCCTGGAAGGACTCCATCTGGATAATGATCAGGTTCTTCCCTTTGGCGACACCTGAGAGCAGGGCTTCCTGATCAGCCGCCTTGAGGCCCTTCAATCCGTTGACTTTAGCCTGCGTGATGGTCTTGGCATCCACAAGCTCTTTGTTTTCCTGCTGGAAAATCGTATAGGCCTCATAGTTAAGAATGCCCATCTCCTGCGCCTTCACGATTTCGTTCATGCTTGCGCGGTTCGGCATAATCTGGAACAGGCACAGCATTAAAGAGACAACGAAAACAATAGGGATAATCTTGCGCTTTTCCTTCTTGGCATGCCGAATCTTCCATTTTTTGACGCGGTCACTTCGCCATAATAGAAAAAACATACCGATGATATCCGTGAAGATCAGCAGATAGTAAGGGTCCATCAAGGAGAATACGCTATTGCTTACCGCGGTTACCTGATTGACCTGCTCCAGCGCGTGATACGTAACAATGACACCGTAATATTTATAATACATAATGGCTGCGAAGAATATGGCGGTCAGCAATAAGTTAACACTCATATAGGCGGCGAGCTTTCGCTTGGAAGCGAACCATTCGATTAAGCTGAATGCAAGCCAAATAAAAGGAATTTCCGTAATGAGCGGCTTCCATGGCATGACATCATCAAAAATGACCATCCAGGCCAGGTAGCTTTTGAGCAGCATAATGACAGAGAAAAATATAAAAGGCTTCGTAATCGTTAACCGAAACCGCGAGGTGGAAAACACCTGTATCGCCTTCCTTTCAATGCCGCGGTATACCTAATTCTAGAACTCCAGCGGCCATTCGTTATTTAAGAATCGATAGACGTTATTCTTACTGTTGATATACATTCCGTATACCGTTTATTTTACAAAACTAATGAACAGAACTTATTATGACCTCTTCGGAGGAGGTTGTCAAAGAGTTAAAGTAAGTCCCCAAGCTTCTTATAACAACATAAAATAGACAGCCAAAAAAACCGGCCATCGCCGGTTTTGTCAGGGTCTCAGCAATATTAATAAAGAAAGGACATAATCAGTGGTGCGGTTCCTAGGGTGAAGAGAGCGGCAACGATCATCGAAATGCTGGAGATCGTCCCCGAAAGGGAGCTGAATTCGAATGCCTTGGAGGTGCCGGTTCCATGGGCGCTGGTTCCAAACAGCACACCTCTTGCGATATCGCCCCGAATCCGGAAGATCCGCATGACGGCCGGTCCGATCATGGAGCCTAGAATCCCGGTCATAATGACAAAAACGGCGGTCATGTTCGGCACCCCTCCAATGACCTCCGAGACGTTCATGGCAATCGGCGTTGTTATGGAGCGCGGCACGAGACTGGTGGCGAGCGAACTGTTCAGGTGCATCCATTTTGCGAGAAATGCGGAGGATATCATCGCAAGTACCGATCCGGTCAGCACGCTGAGCATAATCTCGGCCGCATGCTTTTTAAGGGTTTGGAAGTTTTTGTACAAAGGCACGGCAAAAGCGATTGTAGCCGGTCCAAGCAGCTTGCTGATCCACTGCGCCCCTTCATTGTATGATTCATAGGATACGCCTGTTTGTGTCAATATCACAACAATTAGTACAGGAGTAATGAGGAGCGGTGACAAATAGACCTTTGGCAGGCGGCGATACAGTTTTTTGGCCCCCCCATAAATCCCGATCGTTAACAATAAGCCGAGAATTACCGTCAACAGGATGTTCATGGTGTTTTTCGCTCCTTTCTGGATGAGATGAAGCCGGCGGTTAGTCCTGAGCTGACCATCACAATGACGGTGCTAAACAAAACCACGGCTAGAATCTGGAGCCCTTCGGCCTCCAGCATCGGGAAATATTTCATGATGCCAACTGCAGCAGGAATAAAGAACAGCAGCAATTCGGCGAGCAGCCAATTAGCGCCAAGTTCGATCCACTCTAGGCGGAGGACTTTGGTTTCGAGAAGTATGAATACTACAACGATTCCGAGAATGCTGCCCGGAATTCCTATATTCAGCCAAGCGGCCAGTTGATCCATCCCTAAGGAAAGAAGCATGAAACCGGCCACTTGGAGCGTTCCTTTCAGCATGTTGATCATGACCGGCCTCCTTTATTTTCATTGGTAATGAAATTTTACAACGATAATTTTCATAGGTAAAATGCATATATCGAATGATATGCATTCCATTTATCTATACATAGAAGAAACCGGAGGGAGTATCGGATGGATATACGACACCTGGAGTATTTTCTTGAGGTAGCGAGGAACCAGAGCTTCACCAAGGCCGCCGAGAAGCTGTATATTACGCAGCCAACGATCAGCAAAACGATTCGCAACATGGAGGACGAGTGGGGCGTAACCTTGTTTTATCGGCAGGGCAAGCGGATTGAGCTGACGGACGCGGGTCATATCATGTATCAGCAGGCTCAGCAAATGGTGGATTCCTTTCAGCGGGTATCGGCCGAGCTGGAGGATCTTATGAACCTGAAGCGCGGACATCTCCGTATTGGGCTTCCGCCTATGGTAGGTTCAAGCTTTTTCCCGGAAGTGATCGGGCAGTTCCACCGGGAATATCCGAAGATTACCATTCAGCTGATTGAAGATGGGGCGAAGAAGGTCGAAGCGGATGTGGAAAGCGGTCAGACGGATATCGGCGTTGCGGTGCTGCCGGTCAATGAGGATGTATTCCATTATTATTCCTTTGTCAAAGAGAAGCTGAATTTGCTCGTCCATCCTTCTCACCGGCTCGCAGACAGAGATCATGTGCACCTGAATGAGCTTGCTGATGAGGCGTTTGTATTGTTTCGAGAGGACTTTACGCTGCATGACCGGATTATCCGCGAATGCGTCAGCGCGGGCTTCGAGCCAAGGGTGGTCTATGAAAGCTCGCAGTGGGATCTCATCAGCGGCATGGTGGCCGCGAATCTGGGCATCGCACTGCTGCCAGAGACGATCTGTAAGGAAATCGATTCTTCGCGCGTGACGATACTGCCGCTGGATAATCCCTCGATCCCCTGGCAGCTCGGGATGATCTGGAGGAAGGACCGGTACCTGTCCTTTGCCGTCAGGGAATGGATCAGCTTTACACGCGCACTGTTGGGTGAGCATGATTAAGTTTGTTTTAAATTAAAGGACATTTCATACATTTTCACTCCTTGGACATAATATCCATAGTAAGAGAACCCATTTTACAAGCCTTATATCCAAGGAGGAATGACATTCGTGAGTGGCCAAGATCATGATGCTAATAACGGAATAAACCAAGAACGGGCAGGATTTGCCCAAAACCGCGGCGAGACGGAGCGGGAGGATACGCTGACGAACCGCCAGGGACATCCTATTTCGGATAATCAGAATGTGAGAACGGTAGGGAATCGGGGTCCGATGACCCTGGAGAATTATCATTATCTGGAGAAAATCACGCATTTTGACCGTGAACGTATTCCGGAGCGCGTTGTGCATGCAAGGGGGGCTGGAGCTCACGGTTACTTTGAAGCTTACGGGAAAGTGGGCGATGAGCCTGTTTCGAAATATACCCGGGCCAAGCTGTTTCAGGTTGAAGGCAAGCGCACACCGGTGTTTGTCCGGTTCTCCACCGTTATCCACGGCGCCGGCTCACCGGAAACGCTTCGGGATCCGCGCGGGTTTGCCGTGAAATTTTACACCGAAGAAGGCAACTGGGATCTGGTCGGCAACAACCTGAAAATATTTTTTATCCGTGATCCGCTCAAATTTCCGGATATGGTCCATGCGTTCAAACCGGATCCAGTATCCAACGTTCCGGGTCCAGTCGGCATGTTCGACTTTGTATCCCGTTCCCCGGAAGCGACGCATATGATCACGTTTGTCTTCTCCCCATGGGGCATTCCGGCTAACTACCGCCAAATGCAGGGCTCTGGTGTGAATACATACAAATGGGTCAATGCAGAGGGCAACAGTGTGCTGATCAAATATCACTGGGAGCCGCTTAAGCAAGGCATTAAGAACCTTACGCAGGAAGAAGCAAACAAGATCCAAGCCATGAATGACAGCCATGCGACACAGGATTTATATGAGGCCATTGAACGCGGGGATTATCCGGAATGGGAGCTATGCGTTCAGATTATGAGCGATGATGAGCATCCGGAGCTGGAATTCGATCCGCTTGATGCAACCAAGCTGTGGCCGGAAGATCAATTCCCGTTCCTGAAGGTAGGCAAAATGGTGCTGAACCGCAATCCGGAGAACTACTATAACGAAGTGGAGCAAGCGGCCTTCGGCACGGGCGTGCTGGTGGATGGTCTCGATTTCTCGGACGACAAGATGCTCCAAGGTCGCACATTTTCTTACTCGGATACCCAGCGGCATCGGGTGGGCACCAACTATCTGCAGCTGCCGATCAATGCGCCGAAGAAGCGGGTCGCTACCAATCAGCGCGGCGGGCAGATGTCTTATTACGTGGATAAGGCACCAGGGCAAAGCCCGCATGTGGATTACGAGCCGTCCATGACCGACGGTCTGGTGGAAGCCGCGCAGACAGCGAAGCCGCATCAACCCCATTATAATGCCAACCTCGTCCGGCAGAAGCTGGATCGCACGCTGGACTTCAAGCAGGCCGGGGATACGTATAGAGCCTTTGAGGATTGGGAGCGAAACGAATTGATTAGCAACCTGGTGGGTGCGCTTATCCAATGCGATATTCGGATTCAAGACAAGATGGTGGAATATTTCACGAATGCGGATGAGGATTATGGACGCCGCGTGCGGGAAGGACTCGAGCAGGCCAGAAAGGGCTCGAACGAGAACGTACGGGAGCAGGCGGTAGAGGATGCAAACCGCATGGGCCATGAGGCGGATCCTTACTAAAATTCGCTAGGCCGAGAGCGGTCTCCAGGTTATGATTTGCTATGGCAATAAAGAAAGCCGCCTGCACAGTGATTAATGTGCAGGCGGCTTTACCATTTGAGGTTGTAAAATATTTGCGGAATGTTAAGATGTTGCAAGGAATCAAAACGATACATATCGAATCAACATAGAACCATGGGAAGAGGAGGCTTGCTTTATGGCAATACAAGCGGGAATCATCGGCTACGGCCTGTCCGGGTCGGTGTTTCATGCACCTATCCTGAGAAGCGTGCCGGATTACGAAGTCCACACGGTTGTGTCATCAGATCCGGACAAGGTTCATAAGGATTTGCCTGATACGGCAGTTGTCGATAGCGTGGATGAGCTTTTGTCTAATCCGGATATTGATGTTGTCATCATTACGAGTCCGAATGCAACGCATTACGAATATACCCGGTTAGCCATCGAGGCTGGTAAGCACGTGGTCGTCGAGAAGCCGTTTACCGTAACATCCGCCGAAGCGGATCAGCTGATTGATCTTGCCAAGCAGAAGGGAGTCCTGCTGACGGTATATCACAACCGCCGCTGGGACAATGACTTTCTGACCGTCCGCAATCTGCTGGAGACGGGGGCGCTCGGCAAGCTTTCCATTTATCAGGCACAGTTCAGCCGCTACCGTCCGGAGGTGCAATCGGAGCGGTGGAGGGAACAGGGAAATCCCGGGTCCGGCATTCTGTACGATTTAGGTTCGCATCTGCTTGATCAGGCGCTGTTCCTGTTCGGTCTGCCAGAGACGCTGTGGGCGGATTTGAGAAAGGAGCGCAAAGGGTCCAAAACCCATGATTATTTTCATCTGGTGCTGGGTTATAAAACGTTTCGCGTTATTCTGCATTCCGGTTCGCTGGTCCGGCAAGCCGGCCCGAAATTCGAGCTGCACGGGGATAAGGGAAGCTTCCTGAAGTATGGAACAGACCCACAGGAAGGACAGCTGAAGCAGGGGATGCACCCGGGGGATGCGGGCTGGGGTGAAGACCAGCCGGACCAGTACGGGGAGCTTGCTACCGAGCTGAGCGGGCTTGCGGTTCAGGGCGAGATTGAGACGCTGCCCGGCCGCTACCAGGCCTTTTATCAGGGACTAGCCGAAGCGATTCAGAAGGATGGCCCGTTACCCGTCCAGCCTGAAGAAGCCCACAATGTTATTCGCATGATCGAGTATGCATTGCAGAGTCATCAGAAGGGCCGATTGATCAAGATCACGTGAGATGCCGCTGGATCACGGTATTGTAGTCCTGGTTGGCTAACACATAGTTTGCTCCGATTTGTGGGATATTAGGTGATGCTACCCTTGGTAGGTATTTCATCAGGGGAGTCGATCCATATCACACCAATGAAGGAGAGAGAACGGATATGAAGCAACGTGGTATCCTTCGTCCGGCCCTTATGCTTCTTATGAGCTTGGCGGTGATGCTGTCCATCGCCGGAGCGGCTATGGCGGGCGGAAGCGGTCCGTTTCATTTTGGGTTCAAAAAAAGCGTCAATGGCCAGCTGCCCTCCATCAACGAGGAGGGTTTTAAGGAGCTCCTGAAAAAATACGATGCGATCTTCATGGGCGATGCTGAGCAGAAGGAGCTCTATCTTACGTTTGATAACGGATATGAGAACGGATATACTTCCCGTATCCTGGATACGCTCAAAGAGAAGAAGGTGCCTGCCACCTTTTTCGTGACCGGACACTACGTGAAGACGCAGGAAGATCTGCTGAAGCGGATGACGGCGGAAGGCCATATTATCGGCAACCATTCCTGGAATCATCCGGATGTGACCACGATCTCGGCAGAGAAGCTGACCGAGGAGTTGGAACGGGTGAAGAAGGAGGTTATTCGCATAACAGGTCAGCCGGATATGAAATATTTGCGTACGCCGCGGGGTATTTTCGATGAGCGGTCGCTGGCGACCAGCAAGCAGCTGGGTTACACCAATGTCTTCTGGTCGCTCGCGTATATGGATTGGGACGTGAAGTCCCAGCGCGGTGCGCAGTATGCTTATGATAAGGTAACCGCGCAGCTCCACCCGGGCGCCGTGATCCTGCTGCACTCGATCTCCAAGGACAACACCGAGGCGCTTGGGCGGATCATTGACGAAGCCAGGAATCGGGGGTACGAGTTCAAGAGTTTGGATCAGATGCAGAAGAAAGCCCCGTAAGCATATGTTGCATACAGCGTGCAGAACGCCATCCTGTCAGGATGCCTTCTGCACGTTTTTTTGTTTCGAATGAATTCGGATGCTTCGCTTTCAGGAACGAATGTTTGGTATAATACCCTTCATAGAACATGAACGAAGGAGACCATCATGCCTCATACTATCCAAATATCCGTCAGGCCGCTGGTGGAATACGTCTTTCGCAGCGGCAGCATTACCTCGGGTTTTCGCACGGCGACATCCCTGACCGAGGGAACCCGGGCGCATCAACAGGTGCAGCGCGACTATGGTGAGAATGATCAGAAGGAAGTTCAGCTTGAAGTCGAGATTCCTTACGAGGATCTCATGTTTGTCGTGGAAGGTCGCTGCGACGGTCTGATTCATGAGGAAGAGCGGATCATGATTGACGAGATCAAGTCGACTTCCGGCGATTTGGGCGTGATTACGGAGCACACGTACCCCGTTCATTGGGCACAGGCCCAAATGTACGCCTATATGTACGCCAAGCAGCATGAGATTCCGAAGATGGCGGTGAGATTAACCTACTTCCAGGTCCCGAGCGGAGAGCGGAAGCAGTTTGTACAGGAATGGAGCTTGGATCAGCTGGAATCCTTTGTCTTGGAGGTCGTGGCGGCTTATGCGCCTTATGCCAACCTGCTGCGGGAGCATGGCGAGCGGAGGGACCTGAGCATCCGCGAATTGAAGTTTCCGTTCCCCGCTTACCGCGAGGGACAGCGAAAGCTCGCCGGGGCCGTTTATAAAAGCATCGGGGAAGGACGAAGATTGTTTGCCAAAGCGCCGACGGGCATAGGGAAAACCATATCCACGCTGTTTCCTTCGGTTAAAGCGATCGGCGAGGGCCTGTTGTCGCGGATTTTTTATCTGACGGCCAAGACGATCACCCGAACCACCGCGGAGGAAGCTATGGCGCGTATGGAGCGTCAAGGACTCTGCATGCACACGGTCACGCTGACGGCAAAGGACAAGATTTGTTTCCGTGAAGCGGAAGGCTGCAGTCAGATGGGCTGCGCCTTCTCGGAGGGTTACTACGACCGGATTAACGGCGCCATACTGGACCTGCTCTCGAATGAAACATTGATCACGAGACCCGTTATTGAAGAGTACGCCCGGAAGCATACGGTGTGCCCGTTTGAGTTCTCACTGGATGCCGCGTATGCAGCCGATGCCGTCATCTGCGATTACAACTATGTGTTTGATCCGCGCGTATCCTTTAAGCGGATGCCGGAGGACGTGAAGAAACGCAGCGTGCTGCTCATTGACGAGGCGCATAATCTGGTAGACCGTGCGCGGGGAATGTTCTCGGCCGAGCTGAATAAATCGGCTTTTCTGGAACTGCAACGGGCTTACAAAGAGAGCAATCCCGCGCTTTACAACGCGGCGAAGCGGGTGAATAACCGCTTTAAAGTGCTGCGTAAGGTCAGTGAGGAGGAAGAGCGGATTGTCGGGTCCCAGCAGCCGGAGATGATGGTTGAGCTGCTTGAGGATTTCTCGCTCCAGGCGGAGGCTGAACTGATGACCGGCAAGAGCGGGGATGAGGCCGATGCGCTCCTGGAGTGCTATTTTGCGGTGCAGGGGTACCTGCGCATCTCCAAGCTGTATGACGACCGATTTGTCACGTATGCGGAGATGAGTCAGAGCGAGGTGTTTCTCAAGCTGTTTTGTCTGGACCCCTCCTATTTGCTCCAGCAGGCGGGTAAAAACTACCGCTCCAGCGTATTTTTCTCGGCAACACTCATGCCGCTCGGATATTATCGCGACATGCTGGGAGCAGAGGAAGAGGACTACAGCCTCTCGATTCCCTCTCCCTTCTCCTCCGAGCAATTGGATGTTCGAATTTTGCCGTTATCGACGCGCTTCAAGGATCGGGAGCGCAACAGCGAGGCCATCGTCCGGATGCTGAGTGCGCTGGTTCAGGAAAAGCCGGTAAACACCTTGATCTTCTTGCCGTCTTATCCCTACATGCAGGACATTCATGAGGCGTTTGCCAGAATGAATCCGGGAGCCCGTACTTTGCTCCAGGGGCATGGGATGAGCGAAGAGGAGCGGGAGGCATTCCTGAATGCCTTCCAGGCGGATGCGGAAGATCCGCTGATCGGCTTTGCCGTGATGGGCGGTATTTTCTCCGAAGGCATCGATTTGAAGGGAGAACGGCTTTCGAGCGTCGTGGTCATCGGGGTAGGACTGCCGCAGCTATCTTTCGAGAATGATATCATCAAGGATTATTTTGATCGTACCGGCAAGCGGGGATACGATTACGCCTACGTGTACCCCGGCATGAACAAAGTGCTGCAGGCCGGAGGGCGCTTGATCCGATCGGAGCAGGACAGCGGGACGCTGACGCTCGTCGATGACCGCTTTCTGAATCGACAGTACAGGATGCTGCTGCCGGAGGAGTGGAGGCATTACAGGCGCATCTAATTTTTTCATGAGATGTTGACACCTGGAAATTGGGCACCTATAATACGGATATATTAATTAAGCTGAAGGAGGCTGATGTCAAATGGTTATGATGCATAGTGGATGGGTCGCATTGACGTTGGTCTCTTTGGACGGGAAATTCTAATGGTATAGGGGTATAAGGCATGTAGCTATACTTGTCTTTAACTCCATACTGAAAGAGCCCGCAGGAGACCGTGCTTGGTATCCTGCGGGTTTTTTGTGTCTATGCAAGGGCTTGGTATGACCTTTATCGGCTTGGCCGTACGGGGTTTGATGCCTTCTTCTTGTATATATTCAGATTAGCCGCGGATACAAATCTGCGGTTTTTTTGTGTTTGATAACAACCAATCCAATAAAGATAAGGGGATATAACGAATTTGACTAAACAAGACATGACCATGCTGCAAGCCTATGGATGGAATGAACATTGGAGTTTGATGGCCGGGCAGATCCCGCAGCAGGATAAAGCGCTGGTACCTGCACGCATCACAGCCCAATTCTCGAAGCAGTACCGCATTATTACGCAAGATGGAGAGCAATCCGCGATAGTCACGGGCAAATACGAATACGAAGCGACCAGCAAAAGCGATTTTCCCGCTGTTGGCGATTGGGTCATGGTGGAGCCGCTGCAAGGAGAATCCCGTGCCGTCATTCATCAACTGCTCCCCCGAAAGTCCGCGGTGACGCGCAGGGAAGCGGGAAGCATCCCGGATGAGCAGATCATTGCCGCAAACATGGATACCGTGTTTATCATTAATGCGCTGAACAAGGATTTTAATGTCCGCCGGATTGAACGCTATCTGATTGCGGTCTTGGAGAGCGGAGCCGCACCCGTCGTGCTCCTTACGAAGGCGGATTTATGTGAATCGCCGGAAGATTATGTCGCGCAGGTAGAGGCTGTTGCACCGGGCGTGCCGGTTCATGCGGTGAGCTCCTTGATGGATCAAGGGAAGGAGCAGCTTGGGGAGTATCTGGTGCAAGGGAAAACAATCGCCATTACGGGTACCTCCGGTGCCGGCAAATCGACGCTGCTGAACTGGCTGTCCGGTCAGGAAATGCAGCGGGTTCAAGGGATACGTGAGGAGGACGCAAGGGGACGGCACACGACGACGCATCGAGAGCTCTTTGTGCTGCCGGGAGGCGCGATTATGGTGGATACGCCGGGCATGCGGGAGCTGCAGCTGTGGGATTCGGAAGAAGGGTTTGAGGCAACCTTTGCGGACATTGCCACGCTCGCCCAGCAGTGCCGGTTCTATGATTGCCGTCATGAGACGGAGGCCGGCTGTGCGGTCCGGGAAGCACTGCAGGACGGAACACTGGATGCGAAACGATACGCGAATTACAAGAAGACGGAGCGGGAGCTCGCCCATATCGCCCGTAAAGAGAGGGTCAGCACTCGCCGTCAGAATAAGAGTTCAGGCAAGACCTCACGGAAGAGCGACAGAGACCGCAAGGGTACGTACCAGCAGCTCCTGTACGATGACGAATAATGGATGTTACGGGAGGTCCGGAGTCGATTTGACTTCGGCCTTCTTTCGGGTATATAGTTAGGTAACCAAATAAATTGGCAGACTATCTATTTATTGAAGCGGTTGCAGAAAAGAGGTGGACCATGGCAGAGGATAAGCATCCAGATTTACATCATGAGAACAACGGGAAAGAGGAAAAGGAATCGCGAGCAGGGCTGTGCATGAAGGGTGGCAGCCGAGAAGATAGCGTCGCCGGCAGGCTCTTATACAGCATTCGCATGTTCCACAAGCAGGAATGGGACCAGCACTTGATTTCCGGCTATACGCCCGGCGAGATCCGCGTTCTGATGGGACTCAAACATCATATCGAGCCTGATGGTCCTGGCATGAAAGTGTCCGAAATCAGCAGCATGATGAATGTTACGTCACCGACGATCACCCAATTTATTAACGCTCTCGAGAGCAAGGGTCTGGTGGAGCGGGTGATGGATGTGCAGGATCGACGTGCGGTTCGCGTACAGCTTACCGAGGAAGGGCACCGCGTTGTCCAGGAAACCTATCAGAACGTCAAGAACAATTTTAACGAGCTGGTGGATTTTCTAGGCGAAGAGGACAGCGTCAAACTGACGGAGCTGTTAACGAAGGTGTATCATTTTCACGAGCAAAAACGCAAAACGAATGAAACGACATCAGACAACGAGTAGGGGTGGGGGATTTGTTAAAACTGTTTCATTACATGAAACCGTACCGGACCGCGGTCATTTTTGTCCTGCTGTTCACATTTTTCCAATGTCTGTCTGATCTGTACCTGCCGACTTTGATGGCAGACATTGTGGATTATGGCATCGTTGAGGGAGATGTGCCTTACATTTGGCGTGTGGGCGGCTTTATGCTCCTGGTAGCAGCAGGGGGCATGGTGTGCTCTATTGCCGCGAGTTATTTGGCTTCCAAATCCGCTACGGGATTCGGGAAGATTGTTCGGGGACGCGTCTTTTCCCATGTAGAGAATTTCACGCTGCAGGAATTCGACAAGATTGGTACGGCATCCTTGATTACCCGTACAACGAACGATATTACGCAGGTACAGCAGGTCACGATCATGATCCTTCGCATGATGGCGATAGCACCGATGATGTGTATCGGGGGCATTGTGATGGCCGTGTCGAGAGACCCGGGACTGACGACGGTGCTTCTGATCGTCCTGCCGATTCTGGCACTGGCTATTTTTCTTATCGCGAAAAAAGGGATTCCGCTCTTCAAAGCGATCCAGGTGAAGATTGATACGCTGAGCCGCGTGCTGCGGGAGAATCTGACCGGAATCCGGGTCATCCGTTCCTTCAACCGGATGGACCATGAAACCGTCCGCTTTAACGACGCGAACGAGGACCTGACGGCCACCTCGATCAAAGTCAATAAAATCATGGGGGCGATGATGCCTGTCATGATGCTGGTTATGAACTTTGCCACGCTGGCGATTGTCTGGTTCGGAGCCCACCGCATAGAGGGCGAATATATGAAGGTCGGCGACCTTATGGCATTTCTCCAATACGCGATGATGATCATGTTCTCGCTCATCATGTTATCCGTTATGTTTGTCATGATTCCGCGTGCACAGGCATCGGCGGTTCGGATCAATGAGGTGTTGAACATGATGCCGGAGATCCATGATCCGAAACAGCCGAGCGATGCCGGCGTGGAGCACGGATCGATTGAATTTCAGGATGTAACCTTCTATTATCCGGGTGCGGAGGAACCCGCCATTTCGGATATTTCCTTCCATGCCGGGCCGGGTGAAGTCACGGCGATCATCGGCGGAACCGGCTCGGGTAAATCGACGCTGATCAGCTTGATCCCTCGCTTCTATGACGTGACATCGGGGCGGATTCTCGTCAACGGTACGGATATCCGGGACATGATGCAGGAGGACCTGCGGGGCCGGATCGGATTCGTGCCGCAGAAGGCGCTGCTCTTCACCGGTACCATTGCGGAGAATATCCGCTACGGTAAAGAAGATGCAACAGACGAGGAGATCCGGCATGCAGCGAAGGTTGCTCAGGCCGCCGATTTCATCTCCTCCATGGAGGGCGGATACGATGCCGAGATTTCGCAAGGCGGCAGCAACGTATCCGGCGGTCAGAAGCAGCGGCTCTCGATTGCAAGGGCGCTGGTTCGACGGCCCGAGATTTATGTGTTTGATGACAGCTTCTCGGCGCTGGATTTCAAGACGGATGCCAATCTTCGGGCAGCGCTCCGCGAGGAAACGACGGAAGCTACCGTTCTGATTGTCGCTCAGCGGGTAAGCACCGTCATGGACGCTGACCGGATTATCGTGCTGGATGAGGGACGCATTGCCGGCATCGGCACGCACGAGGAGCTCATGGCTTCCAGCGATGTGTACCGCGAAATCGTTACCTCGCAGCTGTCAGAGGAGGAGATCGCATGAGTGAGAAGAAACGGGGAGGACATCCCCGGGGACCTGGCGGTCCCTTTGGCGGCCCGCACGGGCCCGGAATGGCGGGGGAGAAAGCCAAGGATTTCAAAGGCACGTTTCGCCGGTTAACGCGATATCTTAAACCGCATACCGGCAAGCTGATGATCGTTTTGATTGCAGCTATTCTCAGTACGATATTCAGCATCGTGAGCCCGAAAATATTGGGGGATGCGACCACGATCCTGTTCAAGGGCTTCATGGCCAAGATGCAAGGCGTGCCGGGGGCCGGGATCGACTTTGACGCTATTCGGACGATCATGCTCTGGCTTGCAGGCTTATATCTCTTAAGCTCTCTATTTGCATACATCCAGCAATATGTTATGGCTGGCGTGGCCCAGCGGACCGTGTATGATTTGCGTAAGGATGTTTACAACAAACTCGGCCGTTTGCCGCTGAAATATTTTGACGCTCGGACGCATGGGGAAACGCTGAGCCGGGTGACCAACGATATGGACAATATCAGCAGTACGCTGCAGCAGAGCCTGACGCAGATGATTACCTCCGTTGTCACGCTGGTCGGCGTCATCGTCATGATGCTCACGATCAGTCCACTGCTGACGTTGGTGGTTATTCTGACCTTGCCGCTTAGCGTGGTGGTCACCATTGTGGTTGCCAAGCGTTCGCAGAAGCATTTTGTGGCTCAGCAGAAGCATTTGGGTGAGCTGAACGGACATGTGGAAGAAATGTACACGGGTCATAAGGTCGTGAAGGCCTTTGGCCGGGAACGACAATCCATGGAGCAATTTGATGAGGTCAACGACAAGCTCTATGATGCCGGGTGGAGAGCCCAGTTTATATCGGGTACCATTATGCCGCTGATGGGTTTTGTCGGAAATATCGGTTATGTGATCGTCAGTGTCGTCGGCGGCGTGCTCGTTACCCGCAGAGCGATTGAGATCGGGGATATTCAGGCATTCATCCAATATTCACGCCAATTCACGCAGCCGATTACCCAGCTTGCCAATATCGCGAACGTCATTCAATCCACCGTCGCATCGGCAGAGCGCGTATTTGAAGTGCTGGATGAGGAAGAAGAAGTATCAGAGCATACAGCTCCGGCAGCGCTCAAGAAGCCGCTTGGCGATGTGTCTTTCGAGAACGTGAGTTTCGGCTATAAAGCGGACCAGCTTCTGATCGAGGAAATGAATGTGGACGTGAAGCACGGGCAGACGGTCGCCATCGTCGGACCGACCGGTGCCGGGAAAACCACGCTCATTAATCTGCTGATGCGGTTCTATGAGCTGAATAAGGGCAAGATTACGATAGACGGCACGGATATTACCGCTCTTCGGCGCGGCGAACTCCGCAGCCTGTTTGGAATGGTGCTGCAGGATACATGGCTCTTTAACGGGACCATCCGGGATAATATCGGATATGGACGCGAAGGCGCCACGGAACAAGAGATCATCCGAGCGGCGGAAGCGGCTCACGCGGATCATTTCATCCGGACGCTGCCGGACGGCTACGATACCGTTCTGAACGAGGAGGCCTCTAACATATCGCAGGGGCAGAAGCAGCTTCTTACGATTGCGCGTGCCATTCTGGCTAATCCATCGATTCTGATCCTCGACGAGGCAACCAGCAGCGTGGATACCCGAACGGAGCTCTATATCCAGAAAGCGATGAATGAGCTGATGAAGGACCGCACCAGCTTTGTCATCGCGCATCGACTGTCCACGATCCGGGATGCGGACCTGATTCTGGTCATGAACAAGGGCAGCATTATTGAGCAGGGAACCCATGAAGAGCTGCTGTCTCAAGGCGGCTTCTATGCGGACCTGTATAACAGTCAATTCAGTGACCAGCATGAAGCTGGATAGCGAGGCAAAGAATGTAATAATAAGAGAAGAGACCCATCCGCGTGCGGAGTGGGTCTTTTTTTGGGGTTATTAATCATAGGTTTTAGTAGGTTGAGAGCAAGCTGGCAGGCATATTTGTTATTGCATTTTCATATGGTTCTTTTATAATGATGTTTATGTTTATATCTTTAAAGGGAGCCATGATCATTATTGAATAAGTCCGAACTGAACCGAATTACGCAAGAGCTTCTACGTCGGTCGGGCAGCAGTGTCACCGTGGAGATGGAGGCGTATTTTCCAGGGGGCCGGTTAATCGGCGGGAAATATGTCATGAATTCGCACAGCGTGACGATGTATACCGAAGTCATACGCCAGCAGTGTCTGCAGCTGTTTGGCACACTTGAGCTGTTTTCTGCCTATTTTGCGGTGGTATTTGCACATGAGCTGGGCCATTCGATGGACCTGACGCTGACAGAACTCTGCGACAGGATGGATCGAACGGGGGATGAATGGGAGCAGAAGCAGATCGCGCTTCAAATCGAGGAAAATGCTTGGAATAACGCCATGCCATGGCTTCAGGATATGGATCCGGAATTCATACGGATCATCGTGGACCGTTCGCTTGAGGCATACCGCGAGGAACCGGCACCAGAAATCGCTTAGGCCTGCATAGGTAATCCAGGTCCAGGTCATAACATAACACAGGCACCCGTCAGGGTGCCTTTTTGGAATGGTAAGAAACTATAAGCTTCAGTATTTACTACCTTGGAGGCACCGTTGAAGGGTCTCTAATATCGTATGTTATACAAGATAAAACCAAAGATGGCAGCCACCACAATGAAGGCACCTGCAGCGGCAAGGGTCATTAAAAAATCACTAAGCAGGCTTTGCTGCCGGATACCGCGCAGCTTCTCCTGCGCTTTTTTCTCCGAGACGTCCTCTTTAATTCGATCCAAATACTCAGGGCCTAGAACCATGGGCTGTCCCTCCCGTAAACGATGTGTAAGCTCATTATACCAGAAATATGTTATTATTGGTTGGATTTAGGTCATAACCGGTATGTAGTCCCATGTTATAAAAAAAGAAGTGAAGCTCGCATGGGCTTCACTTCTTTTAGACAAGGCGTCACTAGAGGGATCGCGGCGTCCGTTCAGCTCTCCGGGTCCAGCTGCTTCAACGGCTCAATGGCCGGCCCTTCAAGCACCTCGCCGTTATAGCGATAGCGTGATCCGTGACATGGGCAATCCCATGAGCGTTCGCCCTCGTTCCATTCCACCTCGCAGCCGAGATGGGTACAGGTCGTATCCACGAGATGGAGATTCCCCTGATCATCCTTGTAAGCCCCGGCGCGCTGACCGTTATGGCGGACGACTGCGCCTTCGCCGGCTTTTAGCTCGGTTATATCGGCGTGGGACATTTCCACCTTGCCGGACACAAAATCCTTCGCAACCAAGGCATTTTGAACGACGAATGTTTTGATGCTCGGATCCGCTTTGAAGCGGGACGGGCTGTATACCTCGGAGTAACGGTTCTCTTTCTCCAGAATTTGATCGCTAATGATCTTCGCGGCTAGAGTGCCTGTCGTCATTCCCCATTTCCGGAAGCCAGTCGCAACAAAGATCCGGTCTTGACTGGACGTGATCGGCCCGATATAAGGCATATTGTCCAGTGTGATCAGGTCCTGAGTCGACCAGCGATATGGAATGGAAGAAGCGCCCAGCAGCTTTCCTGCAAAAAGCTCCAGATTTTCGTAATGCTGATGGGTACAGATGCTGCGGCCCGTCGGGTGATTCTCGCCTCCGACGATAACCAGCTCCTCACCGTCATAAGAAGCTGACCGCAAGGAACGGGTTGGCTGATCCACGCTTAGATACATCCCTCCCGGATAGGCGGTTTCGGGTTTGACAGCAATGGCGTACGAGCGCTCCACATGCAGCCGCGTAAAGAACAATCCCTTCTCGTCAACGAACGGAAAATGAGATGCCGACACGGCGTGATTGCACGTGATCCGATGTCCGCCACGTTTGGTCAGCAGCGTAATAGGTCCATCGGTTTCGGCCTTTTCATCCATGGTCGTGTTCTCATAGATCCGCCCTCCGAGTTTCAGAAATTGTTCCGTCAGATGTTTCAAATACTTCAGAGGATGGAACCGATACTGCCCGGGCATCTTAATGGCTCCCCGAATCGGCATAGGCAGAGGAAGACTGTCCTGCCATTCTCCCGGAATGCCGAGCTTCTCATAAGCTTTGATTTCATCCTCGAGCTTTGTGAGATACTTGTCCTCCTGTTGAGCGTAGATATAGGCATCCTCCAGCTTCAGCCCGAATTTCCCTTCGTCTCCGCCAATAATATCCCTAATGAATTCGATCGCTTCGCGATTTCCTTCGTAGTAGAGCCTTGTCTTCTCCTCTCCAAAATGGTTCATAAATTCATGATAAATCAGCCCATGCTGTGCCGTTACCTTCGCGGTTGTAAAACCTGTTGTTCCGTTCAGTATGCGGCCTGCATCGACGACGACCACATCTTTACCTGCCTTCGCCAGCAGATAGGCTGTGGTGATTCCGGTTATGCCGGCTCCGACGATGGCCACATCCGCTTCGATATCCTCGGCCAAGCGTGGGAAGTCGGGCAGTTCGGTAGTGGCTCTCCACAGCGACACCGGGTATTGCGGCAGTCCTTGGTACGATGAATTGGATGGGTTCATTCACGATTCCTCCTCAGTTTCTAGGGGTCTTGCCCTTAAACTCTGCCTCTGTCTTCATTATTACCACATGGGAATGATTAGAAACGAGCTGATTTCGTTTCGCTGTTTTCTTGCGTTTTCTGGATGATTGTAAATAATTTGGGACATTTGTGCAGAACCTAAGGAAACGAGCGTGAGATTCGGAATTTAGTGAAATGAGGGGTGGTAACATGACCAGCGAACCATATTTAAAGGCAGAGGATGCCAAGAAGTGTCTGCAAGAACATCTACGTAATATCGCAGATATCGAGCAGCGCGAGCTGAAGAATGAAGGGGAGCACACGTTATTGATTTATCTAAAGAGCATGTGCGATCCCATCATGGTCAACGAAAATTTGATTAACCGTTTTTATGAACTGAAATCCTTGGATCTATATGACCAATTCCTCCGGTCCTTTCCCTCAACCGTGGAGCCGAAAGATGAGCAGGAGTTGCTCAGGAATATACTAAGGGGCTGCGTTGCCGTATTTCTCCGGCACAGCGTGCTCCTGTTTGACGCCGTATTGGTTAATGCAGGCACCATTCAGCCTGCCAGTACGGAGAATGTCATTCAGGGTCCCGACGATTCGTTTACGGAAAATATCGAGGTGAACCTGAACCTGATTCGCCACCGTTACCAAACCGCGAATTTAAAGACGGAATTCATGACCGTCGGCAAACTATCGCAGACCCGAATCATCATTATGTACGATGCCTGCAAAGTGGAGGAAACGGTGTTACAGGAGCTTAAAAAGCGATTGTCCGAGCTCAAAGCGGATATTGTGCAATCGGCGTCCGAAATCGAGAGACATACGATGCATCCTAAATTTCGTTTGTATCCGACGCTTATGCTAACCGAACGACCTGACCGGGCCGTACTGAATATCTCCCAAGGAAAGATTGCAGTATTGATGGATTCAACGGGGTATGCGCTTCTCCTGCCGGCCATATTCAATGATTTCTTTACGGCGATGGATGACAAAATCCAGCTTCCCCCGATCGGCTGGTTTCTCAAGGGAATCCGGTATATCGCCTTGTTTGTCACCGTGCTGATGCCAAGCCTTTATGTGGCCTTCACCTCTTATAATCCTGAAATATTGAGGATGCAGGTTACGCTGCTTATTGCCGGAAGCCGGGCTACGGTGCCGTATCCGTCCTTCTTTGAAGTGATTTTCATGCTGCTGGCGATGGAATTTCTGACGGAGGCGAGTGTTCGGCTGCCCAAAGCGATTGGTCAGACCGCTACCACGGTAGGGGGTCTCATTCTGGGAACCGCAGCCACGGAGGCGGGCTTGGTTAGTAACATCATGATCATCCTGGTTTCCGCCGTAGCGATAACAAATTTTGTGATCCCGATAACGATGATGAGCTCAGGCATCCGTGTCACGAAGTATTTGTTCATTGTACTGGCCACCTTATTCGGCTTAGTCGGTATCGTGTTGGGGATGGTGGCCATGATTATGTACCTTACGAGCCTCAGGTCCTTCGGCAAACCATACCTGAAGATGTTTGCTGTGGACTGGAACAAGAAAGGAGATCAGCGAAGTGGTTAGAAATAAATATTTTTATTACCTCTTCCTGCTCAATGCAACCATCAACCTGATTAATTATGTCCCCCGCATCTTGATTACGGATCGCTTTGACGGTGCGCTGATGTCGATTCTTGTGTCCATTCCAATCGGCACATTGTTATTGTTTACTTTCGTAAAGCTGATTCAAAAATTTCCGGGGCAAGGGCTGCCGGAGATTTTTCACTCGGTTATGTCCAAGTGGGTATCCGGCATCCTGCTTTTTTTATACGGACTCGCGTGGTTTTTCTCCAGCGTGATTACCTTGGTCAGTTTCGTTGATATTACCTCTCGCTACATCAGTCCGGATGTGTCTCCCTATATTGTTCTGGTGGGATTTCTGGTGGTGGTTGGACTTAGCGCGAGGCTGGATTCCGAGTCCATTATTTATGCACTGGAGATGATTCTGTACATCTGTGTGCCTATCATCGCCTACATGTCATGGCGTGTCTTCAGCAATCCCTATTTCAGCTGGGATTCCGTAAGGCAAATCATAACCTATGCATGGAATATGCCCAATTATGAAACGGTGGCGGCGGCAACTTTTATTTTTACGGGCTACGTGAACATGGTGGTATTCAACCGAATATTTCACCGGTTCCGAGTACGCCATGTTTGGGCGATTGTGGTGGTCAGTATGCTTACCCTTCTGGTTTCGATCTTTGCACCCATTGGCATATTGGGCGCTGCGGGCGCCGGACAACACGTATATCCTGCCTTCTCGACGGTGGATGCGCTTCGGATTCGTTATTTCATCATTGAACGGATGATTTATGTCTTCTACGTGGTGTATATGTGCCTCTCCCTCGTGAACTCTATCATCCACTGGCATGTAGGTAAGGAACTGATCCTGGGAAGCTTCGGATTAAAGGTCGATAAGGGCAAAGCGATGACAAAAAGGAGGAAAATCGAATGGTGGGTGATTCTCCTCTTTTCCCTGATTACCTTCGGCACATCGTTTATCGTGAATCAATACATATTAAATGATATGGCGGTTGTCTTTCTGGATGTTCGGTTCGCGGGGGAATTCCTGCTCATTGCCCTGTTATTCTATGCGGTATGGAGGAAAAGGAGGAAGAAGGCATGAAAGACCTGAAACGATGGCTGGTCTGGCTCATGTGCTGCTCTTTTTTGTTTCTGTCGGGATGTGATTTTAGAGATATCGATCTCAGACTTTTTGTTGTGTCCATTGGCATTGATGTCTCGAAGGAAAATCCCGGCATGAACCGATTCAGCTTCAAAATCGCGATTCCTTCGGGAGACCCGAAGACCGGGGATAAGAAGTCATTGCTTATTACGCAGGAAGCGACAAGCATCGCTGAAGCGATCAGGGAGGTTAAATCGAAAGTAGATAAGGAGCTTGACTTCGGACATTGCAAGGGAGTTATGTATGGGGAAGCATATGCCCGGGAAAATATCGGTAAAATTCAAGACTGGACCGTTCGGAGGCGAGACATGCAGCTGCTGATGTATCCAGGAGTTGCTGTTCCTACAGCGGAAGCCGTATTAAAGGCTGAACCCCCAACCGAGCGGATCGCCGGAAACGCGATATTTCTGGCGCTCAGTGAGGATGGGACGGAATCCCCGTTCATTACCAAGACATACTCCTTCGATCTGACCCGCCGAATGACGGAGGAAGGAGAAGATCCGGTTATGCCCGTCGTGGAAACGACCGAAGACCAAGTTCTGAATATCAACAAGGTAGCCTTGATGGATAAGAGCAAGGTGAAGGTGATTCTGAATCAGGAGGAAACCAGGCTGTATAACCTGCTCGATCTCCGGAACTTAAGCACCAATTTCGGGACGAGGGTTGAGGGCCAATTGCTTGAAGTGAACACGGACAGGACCCGGGCTAGATATAAGATCATAACGGATAAAGCAGGGGAAGAAACCATTGACTACAAGATTCGGATAACGGCCATTCTGGAGGAGAAGGAGGATCCCGAACAACTGGATCCGAAGGATCTGCGTAAGATCGAAGAGCAATTTAGCAAGGAAATATCCCAATCGGTAAAAAAACTGCTGGAGAAGATTCAAAAAACAGGCCTGGACCCGCTGGGTTTCGGCCTCCGATATGGAGGCACGCACTGGAACAATCAGACGGAGATGGAGGAATGGCGTGCCATTTACCCCCATGTCAAGTTTAATGTATCGGTCAGGTTAAGGATAAAGTCGACCGGTTATAAACGTTAGACAAGGTACAACTGTCTATCGTACAGGAAGATGTTACAATAAAGAATAAGCATCTATCTTGTATGAAGGAGGTTTCACATATGGAATTTAGAAGATTGGGCGGAAGCGGACTGAAGGTTAGCGATATCAGTCTCGGGAGCTGGCTGACGTACGGGGGATATGTGGAACGGGAGAATGCCGTGAAGTCGATTCAGACCGCGTATGGGCTCGGCGTTAATTTTTTTGATACGGCGAATGTGTATGCGCAGGGGGCGGCTGAGGTGGTCGTCGGGGAAACCTTGAGAGCTTTCCCACGAGAATCCTATGTCCTGGCCACGAAGGTATTCGGCAAGATGGGGGACGGACCCAATGATCAGGGCCTTTCCCGCAAACATATCAGAGAGCAGTGCGATGCGAGTCTGAAGCGGCTGGGTACCGATTACGTCGACATCTATTACTGCCATCGATATCATGAAGAAACACCGCTAGAGGAAACGCTGCGGGCGCTGGATGACCTTGTCCGCCAAGGCAAGGTGCTTTATATCGGCGTCAGTATGTGGACCGCTGCCCAGATGGAAGCGGCATTGGCGGTTGCGGACCGCTATTTGCTGGATCGCATCGTGGTGAATCAGCCGCTGTACAACATGTTCGAGCGCAAGATCGAGGAGGAGATCATTCCTTTAGGCGAGAAGAAGGGCATTGGACAAGTGGTCTATTCTCCTCTAGCTCAAGGGCTTCTGACTGGCAAGTACGCCTCCAAGCAAGCCGTGCCGGAGAACAGCCGCGCATCGAAGATTGGAGCAGACCGGCTCAAAATGAGTGAAGACCGCATTCAGAAGGTGCAGGCTCTGGATCTCGTTGCAAGCGAGCTGGGTATGACCGTCGGCCAATTGGCCTTGGCCTGGATTCTGCGTCAGAACAACGTAGCCAGTGCGCTGGTGGGCGCCAGCCGTCCGGAACAGGTGGAAGAGAATGTGAAGGCTTCCGGTATGAAGCTGTCTTCGGATACGCTGACTGCCATTGATGAAATACTGAAGGCAGATTCGAATTAAGAAAGAATCAAATCATTGATTTCGGGGGCGGAGCATACGCGGTTGCGCCCGCTGTCCTTTGCTCGGTACAGCTCGCGGTCCGCTTGCTGAAGCAGCTCCTTGGCATTTTTTGACCGAATCGTATCGGGGTGCACAGCAACTCCAATCGACACGGTGATCCGAATCTTGGTTCCGTCTTCCAGGACAAAGATATGGTCCGCTACGGCAGCCCGGATTCGTTCCGCAATAGCGGCCGTCTCGTCGATGGTCGCTTCTGGAACCAGCACTGAGAATTCTTCCCCGCCGTTGCGGGACACTTCGTCAAAAGAACGGGAATGCTCCCTCATCACTTTGCTGAGCTGCTGCAAAACGGCATCTCCGGCCGCATGGCCGTAGGTGTCGTTTATTTTTTTGAAGTGATCAATGTCCACGACAAGAACACCCAGCCGTTCGCTGAAATGCTGGGCTTCGAGAAAACGTTCCGACAACAGCTGCTCGAACTGGCGCAAATTGTGAAGGCTAGTCAGGTAATCCGTCTCCGCATTTTTCTTCAACTGCAGAAATAGTTGATTGGACGTGTTGATATACTCGGTCAGCATGTAAATGACCACCGTGGCGAGCATGGATATGATGAGGTGCTGCGTAAAGATGGTATACACCTTGTGGTGGTCCGGGATATTCATCCACATAATACATAGGAGCACCAGCATGCTCAATACGCTCATGAGCAGCATTTTGCTTAAACGATTCCAATGGGTACGAGAAAGCGTCCCGCAGATGATCCCGATCAACAGCATGCCGGCTCCCGCAATGGCAGAGGAAGCGGACATGCCGAACAGGATCAGCCGCCCGAGCGCAATCAGCACGCCGGCAATTAGGGACGGAAGCCAGCCCAGGTAGCTGGCGATCACGACAATGGCCAGATGCCGCAAATCCGCAAAAAACCGGGGGTCAATCGGAAAAGAATAATACATCAAGATGATCCCGTAAATGCCAAAGAGGAGTCCGGCGTTGATCTTAACGTTGATGGACGGTGTCACAACGCCTGTTACATATTTTTTGGACAGCAGTCCGGATAAGTATAAGAAAGTCACAAATATACAAAAGTTGGTAAATAGTATATTAGTCATGGGGGATCATTCCTTTCATGTACCTTGCACAAGGTCGGCAAGGCGATGAAGACATTCACCCCCTATTTTATCGGAAAATGGAATTGTATGTCGAATATTAAATGCTTTATTTTGTTAATTTTGAGGAGCCTCTAAAGGCAGGAGAACTTCAAACATCGTTCGTTCCGTATTACTGGTCACCTGAATCGTGCCATGATGGGCATCCACGATGGTTTTGACGATAGCCAAACCAAGGCCGGAGCCGCCGGTTTGATCGGTACGGGATTCATCCGCCCGGTAGAACCGCTCGAACAGATAGGGGATTGCATATGGGGGGATCGGGGGACCGTAATTGATTACCTGTACGACGGCAAACTTCGCATCACTTGATACCTTCAAATCCACCACCCCGGCTTCTCGCCCGTGCCGTACCGCATTGGACAGCAGATTCTCGAAGGTGCGCATCAGCTTATCCCCGTCCGAGGAGATCATGATTTTCTCCGATTCAGGCGTGAAGATGACTTGTACTCCTTCCTGCTGCCCGGTGAGTGAAAAGTCCACGGCCAATTGTGCGAGCAGCTCCACCAAATTAATGTCAACCCGGTTTATCGGGGAGTACCCCATCCGGGTGTATTCAAACAAATCGTTCACGAGTCCGCCCAGGCGCAGCGACTTATCGTACGCGATATCGGTATAATACCGGAGTTCGACTTCATCCTTGTAATGGTCTTCATTGACCAGCCGCAAGTACCCGATGATGGAGGTGAGGGGGGTACGCAGATCATGCGATACGTTGCTGATCAGCTCGTTCTTGGACTGGACCGCCATCCGCTCCTCTGCCAGCGATAGCTTCAGCTGCTTGGCCATTTGATTGATTTGCGTTGCCATCTGGCCCAGTTCGTCATTCGAGCTGACGATAATCTCTTGATCCAATTCGCCCTTTGCCAAACGCTTTGTACCCTCCATTAAGTGATTGATTTGACGAATGGTGCCCTGGCTCAGGAGCAATACCATGCAGATAAACAGCACGATGCCGATGATCGTAGGGATGATGGGAAAACCGAAGAAATCCTCCAGAATACGATCAACTCTGAATAGGGTGTTTACCCAGGGCTCCTTCCAGTATTCCCGGCCGATCAATCGGATGATCTGCTGCGCGAGGAACAGTATGGACAGGGTCAGGGCTCCACCGACAAAAAACAGCGTGATGATTTTCCATTGCAGCTTACGCATGGATTTTGTACCCGACGCCCCATACCGTTTGAATGAGCTTATAACCCAGCTCCTTCTCGAGCTTGTCCCGCAGGTTGCTGATGTGCACCATGACCGTATTATTGGAGACGTAATATTTCTCCTTCCAGACCTGCTGGAAGATATCCTCGGCGCTGAAGATTCTCCCCGGTTGGCGGGCAAGTAAATACAGAATCTCGAATTCTCTTGCCGTCAAAGAGATCGCTTTGCCATTGGCCGTTACCTCATGCGTTGTCCGGTTAATGTCGAGTCCGTCGATCTGGATCCGGTCGCTGTCCTCCCGAAGCAGTTCGGCATTGTACAGGGTGGAGCGCCGCAGCAGTGTTTTGACGCGAGTCGTCAGCTCCAGCGGATTGAACGGTTTGATCATATAGTCATCCGCGCCGGTCATCAGCCCCAGGATTTTATCCATGTCCTCACTCTTGGCGCTCAGCATCAGGATGGGTATGGACGAGGTTTCCCGGATTCTGCGGCAGGTGTCAATCCCGTTCAGCTTTGGCATCATGACATCGAGAATCACGAGATCCACCGTACCACCGTGCGTGGCCATCGCCAGCAGTGCTTCCTCCCCGTCATGGGCTTGGATTACGCGGTAACCCTCATTCTCCAGATAAATGGAGATCAGCCCGGATATTTCTTTATCGTCATCTACGATTAATACGCTTCTCATTGTATATCCTCCAGTAAAACATCCATTGGAAACGATGATTCCATACGAACAGTGTACCCTAAATCAACCGCATAAAGTGCAGATTTGCCTTCAAAATAGCGAGTTTTTGTGCAATTATCGTTTAAAAAGGCCGGCGACGAGATTCGATAAAATGCCTTGACGATCGAATCCGTAATCCATCAGCTTCCGTGTTTCCTTAAACCGCTGATCGGCATCCCCGGTCCCCATCACGACGGATATCAGTCGGTTCCCACCACGCGACGCCGTTCCAGTAAAGCAATAACCGGCAGAGCGGGTATACCCGGTCTTAAATCCGTCATTACCCTCGTAAGAAAATGGCTCGCCAGGAAGCATGAGATTGGTGGTATGCAGGGAAAGCTTCTTCTGCGGTACAGGCAAATCGCGCTGGCTGGTTACCTCGAGCAGATCGGGATGTTTGTTCACCAGCCATCTGGCCAGCATGGCCGAATCCCTGGCCGTCATGACGGTATCTCCTTCGGAGGCCGCTTCGGCAAAAGGAACCAGGTCGGCGGCAGGCAAACCAGATGCATTGGCGAATACGGTCCGATCAGAAAGGCCGATTTCCTTCGCCCGGGCATTCATGGTTTCCACGAAGCGGGCTTCCGACCCGCTGAGATGCTCTGCTATAGCTACAGCAGCATCATTGGCCGAATGAATAATGAGCGCTTCGAACAGCTGCCTCAGCGTATAATGTTCGTCTTCATGCATGCCGATGGCCGAACCGGGCACCTCTGCGGCATATCGGCTAATCGGCACCTTCTCGTCCCAAGCATGCTGCCCGGAACGAACGGCATCCAGCACCAGCAGCTCCGTCATCATTTTGGACATGCTTGCGGGAGGAAGGGGGAGATCGGCATGCATCGCATAAAGCACACGGCCGGTATCTGCATGAATCAGGATGGCCGAGCTCGCTTTGATGGGAGGCGGAATAAATATCTTCGCGATGAACACGACCAACAGAATGACGAGAAACAGCAGAAGGAGCAGACTTAAACGTGCTCGTCCCTTGCGCCGCTTCATTCGTTTGCTTCGAATCGTGCCGGTTTGCTGACGGGATCGTTCGGGGGATGACGGTACTTGATTGGGATACTCGCCTATGGATTCCATGACGGTCGATCGCCTCCTTTGGCGGGTTATACGTTTCATCGTTTATGTATGTTCTAATTCTAACCATACAAGCTAAAGGAATTTTTAATTGAATCTAAAGAAATCTTAAAGATTACCAGCGGCAATTTCGGCAATGGATGTTGACCTTGCGAAGAATAGGATTTATACTTGATCTAAAAATAAATTAAAAGGGTGAATACCTTGAAATCTTTAAATCTGACGACACAACGCCAAGCGGTGTACGATGTCCTTCGGGAATCGCATGATCATCCGACTGCTGCGGACATCATGAACCGGCTGGTGGAGAAAGGATATAATTTGGCGTACGGGACGGTTTATAATTCCCTTCGTTATTTGACGGATAAGCAGTTGATTCGAGAATTGAAGCTGGGCGAGAGCGCGAGTCGGTACGACGCCCGTACGGACGATCATCAACATATTATTTGTGAAGTATGCGGTAAAGTGGACGAGGTCATGACGGAGGTGCCAGAGGATTGGGCTGCTACGGTAGCCGGTGAAACCAATTACGTCATCCATCATGCTCACGTCGTATTCGGGGGGGTGTGTCCAGAATGTCAAACCAAACGGAAGAAATGACGGCACTGGGAACGGTCTATTCGTTTCCTGATTTCCAGTCCGGCAACCTGTATGTTCGTCCGACGACGCCGATGGCGATAGGGGATGCTTGTCCCACAACGCTGCGGGCTGCGTTATTAAGCCGTTCGCCCGGACGGGTGAATGAAATGTTCATTACCTTGACCGAGAACTGCTTCGAGGTGATGATGTTCCGCAAATGGGAACCGCGTCTTCAGTCGGCACTCAATACAGGATTGATTATTGCCGATATGACGGGCTGCCGGAATATGACGGCGTTCAACAAGGAGAAGGAACTCCTGCTGCCTGAGCATTCCTCTATTCCGATTCTGTATCTTGTAGGGGAAGAATTAATGAGCAATGCGGGCTCAAGCCTGTTGAACGAAGAGCTCATGGTATGGCCTGCCCGTTCCAAAGATACGATGATGTATCAGGTGCAGCGAACCATCCGATTGTTCTCACCGGCCGCCGGGTTGTCAGGTGGAGAAGAGGTCATGCGAGGCCTCGTTTATAAAGACTTGTCCATTGATCGGGATAAAATGACGATCCACCGGGGCAGCACTCCGATCCATTTGACCAAGACAGAGTATCATTTGCTGATGCTCCTGCTGGACAGCGAAGGAGCCGTATGCACGCGTGAGGATCTGATGTGCAAAATTTGGGATACGGATTTTATGGGCGGCAGCAACGTAGTCGACGTCCATATCAAAAGCTTGCGTAAAAAGCTGAGCGACAACGCGGGTGCCCCGCGCTATATTGCAACGGTTAGAGGAGTGGGATACCGCCTGGCGGACTAATCCCCCTCCCTTTTTTTTGTTCATTCACCGCACTCTAGAAGGTTCATCCGAACTTCATATTACGATCATAAAAGGGTCATATAACACTCATGCGACAATCATGATCCGATGGATTCTCCAATGATACAATCAATTCATAAATTTAGATTCAGTCTAAAATCAATTATAGAAATGATGGAGGGTTCATATATGGATAGAATGACAACCAATCAAGGGGCTCCGGTCGGAGATAACCAAAACTCCAAAACGGCAGGACGCCGCGGACCGACGCTGCTTGAGGATTATCATCTGATCGAAAAAATCGCCCACTTCGACCGTGAACGGATACCGGAGCGCGTCGTTCATGCCCGCGGGGCAGGTGCGCACGGTACATTTGTTGTGGAGAATGACATGAAGCCTTATACGAAAGCGGCATTCCTGCAGGAAATCGGTCAGGAAACTCCTGTGTTCGTTCGCTTCTCCACGGTTATTCATGGAACGGGGTCACCCGAAACGGCACGCGACCCGCGCGGATTTGCCGTGAAGTTCTATACGGAGGAAGGCAACTATGACATTGTAGGGAACCATATCCCTGTCTTCTTTATTCGGGACGCAATCAAATTCCCCGATATGGTGCATTCCTTGAAACCTTCGCCGGAGACCAATATCCAGGAGCCCGGCCGGTACTGGGACTTCATGACGCTATCCCCGGAATCCACGCATATGATGACCTGGGTGTTCTCCGATCACGGCACACCGGCGAACTATCGCGAGTTGGATGGCTTCAGTGTTCACGCCTTCAAGTGGGTGAATAGCGAAGGCAAAGTGACCTACATTAAATACAAGTGGGAGTCCGCACAGGGCGTGAATACGCTGAATGCAGACGAAGTGGTCGAAGTCCAGGGCAAGGATTTCAATCACGCCACCCGTGATCTTCATGAGCACATTTCAAACGGGAATTTCCCGAAATGGCGCCTGCAGGTGCAGCTGATGTCCCCGGAGGAGATGGATGAATTGTCCTTTGATCCGCTGGACCCTACAAAGACCTGGCCGGAGGATCGCTTCCCGTTCGTAACGGTCGGCACCATGACTTTGAATCGCAATCCGCAGAACTTCTTTGCCGAAGTGGAGCAGGTCGCTTTCTCCCCAAGTGCGTTGGTGCCTGGTATCGAGCCGTCGGAGGATAAATTGCTGCAAGGCCGGTTATTCTCTTATCCGGATACGCAGCGTCATCGACTGGGTGCGAATTATTTGCAGATTCCGATTAACTGCCCATATGCTCCTGTGCGTAATCATCAACGCGATGGCTTGATGAACGTGAATCAAGATCCGTCCCCGGTAAACTATGAGCCGAACAGCTATACAACAGGACCTGTGGAAGATCCGTCTGTAAGTGAAAGCGAGGCACCGCTCATCGGGCGTGTCGTTCGCCAGCGTATCGAGAAAACGGATGATTTCACACAGGCCGGAGAGTTGTATCGTTCATTTACCGAGCAGGAGAAGGATCATCTGATCCGCAATCTGGTTGATGACTTGAGTCAGGTCAAATCCGATATCCAGCTCCGTGCTGTATGCAATTTCTTCCGTGCGGACGCGGAATACGGCGCACGACTGGCTGCCGGGCTTGGTGTAGACCTAAGCGCATTCATACCTTCCAATCAGCAGAAGTAATGTAGTTTAAACGTATAAGAGCCAGCCATCTTGGTTTCCGCAGTGCAGGATGGATGGCCTTTATATAAACGGTGATCTAGGATTGCCGACAAGAGGGGTACCCGTTTAACAGGGTATCCCTCTTTTTATGGAATTAATTACCTATACCTACTGCATAATGAATGGTTCAGGAGATGCCGATAAGTTGAAGGGAGTATTTTTATAGAAGACAGGCGAGATTCACTGCAGTTTAGAAAGGAAAGAAACCCATGAAGAAAAAAAGTGCTAATCGTATTCGAAGAAATCTGATCCTCACATTTCTCCTCGTGCTCCTTGTGCCCAGCTGCGCCATCGGTTTTATCACCTACCGTGACGCCAAGGGAACGATCGAGGATGAAATTCTCCGCAGTGCATCGCTGAGTGTTGATACGGCGAATGAGATCATTAACCACACGCTGCAATCCAAGTTTGATGACCTGAATTATTTAAGCACCACGATGAAGTCCGCGGAAATCGACAAGGAACTTAAAGCGCAAGCAGGTTCAACTATCCATGCACTGAAGCAGTACTTGGGACTTCATCCGGATACGGTAGACGTATTTATCGGTACGGCGCAGGCTGGAATTATCAAGGCATCGAGTGAAAAGCTGCCGCCGGGCTATGACCCTAGACAAACCGGCTGGTACCAGGAGGCAATGAATGCATCGGGCCAACCGATTATTACAGCCCCTTATGCTTCGAATGCAGGCTCACTGATTGTTGTAACGATCGCCCAGATGCTGCCTGACGGCAAAGGCGTCGTGGGCATTGATCTCAACCTCGGCAGCATCCAGAGTCTGGTCGAGGTGCAGGTAGGTAAAGAAGGCTACACGATGGTGCTGGATCAAAACCACAAATATTTGTTTCACCCCGATTATGAAGCAGGGACGGACGCGTTGGCTGAGGAAACCTGGATCTCCAAGATGTATGAGCAGCCGACCGGTCATTTTCACTATGTTCATGAAGGCATGGAGAAACAATTGAATTACATTACAAATGAACGAACCGGCTGGAAAATTGCCGGGACCATGTATGTTCAGGAAGTCGCCGACGCCGTTAATGGCATCCGCCACACGATGATTGTGGTCATGACCGTGTCGCTGCTAACCGCCTTAATTCTGGTGACTTGGAATGTAAGCTCAGTGATCAAGCCGATCCGCCGTATGCGCCAAGCGACCGAGGTCATTAGCGGGGGGGATCTGACGCTTCGCATGAAAGGCTTCAAGCGAGATGAGATTGGAGAATTGGCCGATCACTTCCAGCAGATGGTGGATAGTCTCAGAGACATGGTTCACGGGGTTAAGGCGATGACGGAGAATGTTTCCGCATCTTCCGAGGAATTGTCCGCAAGCGCCCTGCAAAATACAAGCGCCGTCGAGCATGTCACATCTTCCATTCAGGAGGTGGCCGCCGGCAGCGAACGCCAGTTGAACGCCGCGGAGGAGATTCTGAAGCGCATCCTTCAAGTATCCAGGCATGCCGATGAGATTGCAGAAGTGTTGGAGAAGGTTACAGATGCCATGAACCAGACGGAGGAATTAGCTCAGGAAGGGAACAAGACGGTGATTACCGCAGCAGCGACGATGCAGGATATCGATCATGCGATGAACGATTTGAATGGGGTTATCCATCAGCTGTCTGAGCGGACCGAGGAGATCGGCGGTATCGCTTCGGCCATTACCGACATTGCCAAGGAGACAAGCCTACTGTCGCTGAATGCCTCGATCGAGGCTGCGAGAGCCGGGGAGCAGGGCAAAGGATTTGCGGTTGTGGCCGCCGAAATCCGTAAGCTTGCGCAAAGGTCGGAAAGCTCAGCGGATTATATATCAGGGCTGATTGCAGGGATACTTGCAGAAGTGGAACGAACCATGGAGGTGACGGAAGCCGCCAGGCAGAAGGTGTCGGACGGCGTTGACGCAGCGGATCTGACCGGACGCTCCTTCTCCCGTATCAAAAAGGCCGTGAATACGGTGTCCGGCCAGGTAAGAACCACTTCGAAAGCGGCTAAGGAATTGGCACAAGATACGGCCTCCACGAAAAAGTCCGTTGAAGATATCCGCGGGGTGTCTGAGCAAACGTCCAGCCAGACTCAGACGATATCGGCTGCCTCTGAGGAACAGCTTGCTTCCATGGAAGAGGTGAGCGCGTCTGCTGCAGATTTAAGCCGGTTAGCCGAAGAACTGCAGGAGATGGTGAAACGCTTCAAGATTTAAGAGTTTCCGGGGCGTGCAGTATGTCTCGAATATTTCATGTTGAAGCAGCAAGGGAACTTATATTCCTTTGCTGCTTTTTGGTTTGTGGCAGGAAAGGGGGGCTTTTTGAAGAATAAGACCAAAGTGACTTTATCTATAGGAGCAGGGCCTTTATACTGGAGTCAACTGCTAGAAGCGTAAGATTAACGGATCTACAAGCTAGAAATGATGAGAGTGGGGCATATAACATGGCACAGCATATGAAAGATCGGATCGTCGCTTTGGCTGGTCCGCGCAAGGCGGCAGACATGGCTAAGCTGGTGGAGAAGATGGGAGGAACCGCGCTGCTTCGTCCGGCCCAGGGAACCGTATTTTTGGATGATGAAGTATTGCGTCGTTCGATCGAAGCTTGGCTCAAAGCGCCTGCACCGTGGGCGATATTTACGACGGGAATCGGCCTGGAGGCCATTTATGATACGGCCGAACAGATGGGCCTTTTGGATACATTAAATGAAACGCTGCAGCGCACCTCGATTGCGGCAAGAGGGTACAAAACGGCAAATGCGCTGAAAAAACGCGGGCTGGTGCCGGTCGTAAGAGATGATGACGGCAGTACATCGGGGCTGATCCGGTCACTTGCGCCGCATGACTTGTCGGGCAAGCGCGTCATTCTGCAGCTGCACGGCGAATCTGCCCCTAAGCTGGTGGAGTGGCTGGAGAGTCGCGGGGCGGTAGTAGAGCAGATCCTGCCGTATAAGCACATTCCGCCGCTGGAGGAGGATGTTTCGCAGCTCGTGGACGAAATTGTGGGCGGCAAGGTTGATGCGGTTGCTTTTACAAGCGCGCCCCAGTTCCGTTTTCTTGCGGATTATGCACGTGCCCACGGCAAGCTGGAGGCTGTGCTTGAGGCATTCCGCGGACCGGTCCTGGCCGCCGCTGTCGGCAAGGTTACGGCACAGGGACTCCGCGAAGAAGGCATTGAACGCATGGTGGTTCCCGAGGAAGAGCGAATGGGCAGCATGATGGTGGCGCTTGGCCGCTACTTTGCTCAAAACCAAGAATAATGTCATGATATAACGTAATAAAGTTGGGGAGATTTCATTCCATGCCAGCTTCTTCATGCATGTTCATAAGGATCATGTGAAATATTGAGTAGTAAATAGGAGGATGACCGATGGATAAGAGAAAAGCATTGCTGCTTGGCAGCTACACCCACCCGAAGTTTCATCCGCTGCAAGGCATCGACAAACAAGTGACACACCTGCTGAACGACATGTTCACCGTGCAGTGCACGGAAAATCATAAAATGCTGCATGAAAGCAATCTCTACCCTTACGAGCTCTGCATCGCCTACAGCGACCTATGGGATGAGCGCGTCTCGCCTCGCCAGACCGCAGGCCTGTTGTCTTACGTAAGCGGCGGCGGCGGCTTGCTCGTGATTCATAACGGCGTTACGCTGGCCAATCGTTATGAGCTTGCGCAGCTGATCGGCGCCCGTTTTGACGGACACCCGCCCATGGAGAAGCTGTATTTCGTTCCAGGGGAGACCGATCACGATATTACGGAAGGCGTTGAGCCTTTTGTGCTCGATGAGGAGCCTTACCGTTTCATATTCAGTCCGTTTACGGAAAAAACCGTGCTGCTGCATTATGAATATGAAGGGAAGCAGTGGCCTGCCGCCTGGTGCCATACGTATGGCATCGGACGCGTGGTTTTCTTGATGCCGGGCCACCATGAGCCGTCATTTCTTCAGCCTCAGCTGCGTTTGATGATTACGCAAGCGGCCAAGTGGGCTGCACGCGTTCCGGGTTAAGAAGCCATTTCGATAGGATCGGTAGGAGGGACGCGCTTGAGCGGGAAGATATTAATTGTTGAGGATGAAGCGAAAATATCCCGATTGCTTGAAATCGAGCTGGAGAGTGAAGGATATCAGGTGACCAAGGCAGACAACGGGCTGGATGCGCTGGAGGCATACCGCAGTCAGGACGTGGATTTAATTCTGCTGGATGTCATGCTCCCCGGGATGAGCGGAATTGAGCTGCTGCGGCGCATCCGTGCCCATGACTCCCACACAGCCGTGCTGCTGCTGACAGCCAAAAGCTCCGTTGAGGATAAAGTATCGGGGCTTGATCTAGGAGCCAATGATTATATAACGAAGCCGTTTCAGATCGAAGAGCTGCTGGCGCGGATTCGTGCTGCGCTGCGGCTTCAGGGTAAGCAGGATCCGGAAGAGCAGGCGGCAGGAGAGTGGCTTACGGCAGCGGATTTGAAATTGAACGAAGGCACGCGGGAAGTCATTCGCGATGGCAGAAGGATCGATCTGACGCCGCGTGAATTTGACTTGCTCGTCTATTTACTGAAGAACAAACGGCAGGTGCTGAACCGCGAGCAGATACTCGCTGCCGTATGGGGATACGATTATTATGGCGACACCAACGTCGTCGATGTATATATACGATACGTCCGCAAAAAAATCGATCATGATAGCGCATATGAGCTCATTCACACCGTCCGCGGCGTCGGCTACGTGCTCAAAGAGACCCCATGAAGCTGAGCAGTAAAATCCACCTCTATTCGTCGGTGCTGATGGCGGCCATTCTGATAGTCATGAACTTATCCGTGTACTATGTGTTTAGCAAAATGACGGTGGACAGCCAGCTGGAGCAAGCGGAAGCGGAGGACTCCAGAATCTCGCGGGAAATGGCCAAAGCCGCGGATAGTATCCCGACGAGCGATCTTCTACGAAGCTATGTCCCTCTGGACGGGAAGATTCAATTGCTCGGGCCGGATGAAAGCTATCCGTCCACTTCAGTGACTTCCTCCGGTGAGGATATGGATGAGCTTAAGCTGCCGTACGATACGCAGAAGCAGGTGAAGGTCGTTGAGTATGATAATATCCGGTATACGATGGTTTCCCTGCCTATCATTTGGAGAGACGGGATCGTGGTTAATATACAGGTGGCCCGCAGTCTTGCCGCTACGATGGAGACGCTCCAAGTGCTGCGAATCGTACTGGTTGCCGTAACCGCGATTGCCTTGGTTCCGGTCATCCTTTCGACGCGGATACTGGGACGTTTGATCGTCCAGCCGATTACGGCTTTGATCCGTACGATGCGGGAGATCCGGCAAAGCGGGCGGTTCCGGCGAATCGAGCTGAAGGAGAAATCCAAGGATGAATTGGTGGAGATGGGGGCTGCGTTCAACGACATGATAACGCTGCTGGAGAGCAATCATGCGAGGCAGGAGCAATTCGTGTCCAACGCTTCCCATGAGTTAAAGACGCCCCTTACCATCATCGAGAGCTACGCAAGTTTGTTAAAGCGGCGAGGTCTGGACCGGCCGGAGCTGTTCATGGAGTCCGTGGAAGCGATCCATTCGGAAGCGATCCGGATGAAGGAGATGACGGAGCAGCTGCTGCTGCTTGCCCGCAATCAGGATCAGTGGCAGGTCGAGATGGAGCAGGTGGATCTCGTGGCATTATCGGAGTCTTCCGCGCGTGCCTTCCGCGATGCCTATAACCGCACGGTGGAGGTTGAAACCGATGGCGAGGTTCTCGGCTGGACGGACGGCCGCAGGCTCAAACAGCTCTTGTTCATTCTGCTGGATAATGCGCGCAAGTACAGTGACGAACATATTGTCATTCAGGTTGGCAGGAAGCCATCGGAGGTTTATATTCGGGTCATCGACCGCGGAATCGGCATTGCCAAGGAGGAGCTGGAGCATGTGTTCGACCGTTTCTACCGGGTGGACGAGGCTCGTACCCGCCGGGGCGGGGGGGCTGGTCTTGGTCTGTCCTTGGCTAAGGATATCGCTGAGGCCATCTCGGCTTCGATCGAGCTGGATAGCCTGCCGGGTGTCGGTACAACCGCCACAATCCGGCTGCAAGAATCGAAATAAAAGGCCAAAAACATTCCTTTTTCTCATCGTATTCTAACCATGCTGCGCTATACTGACGGTAAAGACAGATTGTATCCGAGGTGATTCGATGCGTAAAAAAGTCAGTCTGCTGTTGGGTATCGTGATGCTGGTAGCGGTTATGATTATTGTGAATGCGGTATGGAGTCCTTTTAGCCGTTCTACTTCCGCTATGTCAATGGATGAAGTGGTGGAGGAGGTGCTCTCCCAATATCCTGGCGGCGAAATAACGAAGACCGCGCTGGACGGCGGGGTGTATCGATTAGAACTTCAGTCGGCTACCGGAACATATGAGATGACGGTGGATGCTCGTCAAGGTGATATCGTGTCCATAGAGCAGCGGGATAAGACCGCTGTGAAGCCAGATCCTGAACCGGGTGGGCCAAGGGAGCCGGATCAGCCAACGGAACCGGATCCAGACAATCCTCCTTCCGAGCCAGCGGATAACGGTGGCAAGGGAGCAGCGGAGGGAGCTGGGGACGGGGAAAGTGGAAATGGAAGCGGCACTTCGGAACCACCTGCAACGATGATTACCAAAGAATACGCGATCAAGCTTTCTTTAGAGAAGGTACCGGGAACGGTGGAAGATGTGGAATATCGCGAGAGTAAGAGCAGCCGTTACTATCTGGTGGAGATTGAGAGAGCGGACGGGCGCGAAGCGACCATTCAAGTCCATGCCATTACCGGTAAGATCATGACAGTGACTTGGGATGATGAGGACGACGATGAATAAATGAGAGGTCTTGTCCGCGTTTTCTCATCGTTTTCTAATCTTTCTCTCCGAAAGCTCTCATGTTGAGAGGGTATATTGGGTTTGTAGAAATCAACAGGAGAGAATAATGAGGAGGCGTAAGATGATGAAGAAGAAAATATGGTGGGCAGGCGCACTGTCCGTAGCTATCGCGGCAAGTGGAGTATACGGTTATAACGCTGTACAGGCGGCAGGATCAGGACATACGACTGCAGCGGGAACACAGGCAGCAGCGAAGCAACAGCAGCAGTTGATCGGAATGGAAAAAGCGGAACAATTGGCACTGGCTGCTGCCAGCGGCAAAGTGGAGAGCATTGATATAGACCGGAAAAAGGGCAAGCTGGTATACGATGTGGAGATCCAGCAGAATAACCGGGACGTGGATGTATGGATTGATGCTTATAACGGCAAATCCCTTGGTGTAAGAGTGGACCGGGATGACGATGATGATGATCGTGATAAACTTCCAGGCAATCTGATCGGTGCCGGCAAGGCATCCGCTATCGCTGTAAAACACGCTAAGGGCGGTACGGCTGTAGAAGTGGATCTGGACCAAGATGACGGCAGATGGGTGTATGACGTCGAAGTGAAGACAGCAAACGGATCATCTGACGTAGAAGTCCATGCGATCAGCGGTAAAGTGATCAAGGCGGAGTATGAGAAATACGACGACCATGATGACGACGATGACGAACATGATGATGGCTATGATGACCATCACGATGGGGATCATGATGATCGCGATGATCATGACGGGGATGACGACTAAGCCATTTCTTCATCTTATGAGATGACACCATAAGCGAACAAGCGGGATCATTTATTTTCCCGCCTGTTCGCTTTTTTATTGTATTTTACATAATAAGCATGGCTGGAATGCAATTTCTTGTTATCCGATTCCGGATTCCCTCATATTTCATGTGAAATCAGGGGAAATTGATAAGGCAGCTTCTCTATACTTAAGAAAGCAAGTCCAAGGATAGATGTTTTTACCAGCGTTAAAGGTTATAATGGAACCAGACAACGACCGGGAGGGATATACCGTGAGTGATCTTTTTAAGAAAGCCATCTCGTTAGGATTGGGCCTTACCGTGGTCAGCAAGGAAAAAGTAGAGAAAATCGTGGATGATCTGGTCAAACGCGGGGAGCTTGCTCCTGCGGAGTCCAAAGCGCTTGTGAACCGTCTCGTCGAACGCGGCGAAGAGGAGCAGTCGCAGATCAAGAACTATATTTATGAACAGGTGCAGCGTGTATTGTCCGATCTGGATGTTCCCAAAGAGAGTGATGTCGCCAGCCTGGAACAGCGCATTGCTACTCTGGAGAAGAAGGTTGTAGAACTGGAAGGATCGCGGCAGGAATAGATGGCGGTCCGAATTCGACATGCCGGACGTTACCGGGAAATCGCCATGGCGCTCATGCGTCATGGCTTTGGCTATATGGTGGAGGAGATGGGACTGTTTCATGTTCTGTCGCTGCCTGTCCGCTGGAGTTCCAGGGAACAGCCGGAGACGATTACGCTCGGGGAACGCATCCGGCGAGTGCTTGAGGATCTTGGCCCCGCCTTTGTGAAGCTCGGACAGTTGGCGAGTACAAGATCGGACCTGCTGCCTGACCATATTATCCAGGAATTGGTGAAGCTGCAGGAACGGGTGCCTCCATTTTCTTCTACGAGCGCAAGGGAGCTGATAGAGCAAGAGTGGGGTATGCCGATCGATGAAGTGTTGAGTGAGTTTGAAGACAAACCGCTGGCTGCCGCCTCGATTGGGCAGGTCCATGCCGGGAAGCTGAAATCCGGAGAGCATGTAGCGATCAAGGTTCAGCGGCCCGGGGTAGCCCGGATGATCGGTCGTGACTTGGAAATATTGCGGGATTTAATCTCGATTGCCGAGCGCCACTGGGAATGGGTGAAGCAGTACCGTGTGGACCGGATCGTTGACGAATTTGCCAGAGCGATGATGGCCGAGCTGGATTACAGCCATGAAGCCCGAAACGCAGAGAAGATAGCCTCCCAGATGCCGGATCATGAATTTATCCGCATTCCGCGGATTTATTGGGAGTACACGTCATCTAAAGTTCTGATGATGGAGTATGTCGATGGCCTCACCTTAAGCCGGAGGCAGGAGATCGTGGACAAGGGACATGATCTGAAGGCGATCGCTGAACATTTGATCGATGGCATGCTGCAGCAGATTTTTATTGAGGGATTTTTTCATGCCGACCCTCATCCGGGGAATTTACTTGTCAGAGAGGACGGCAAGCTGGTCTTTCTGGATTTTGGGCTGGTGGGTCACCTCAGCGAAGATATGAAGGACCATCTGTCCGGACTCATTATTGCCTTGATGCGGCGGAATTCGGAAGGGATGATCCGGGCGATTTCCAGAATGGGTTTGATTCCGGACGACTGCGACATGGATGCACTCCGGTCAGACATGGACCGGCTGCGGGGAGAGTATTATGATGTGCCTTTCGCTCAAGTGCGTATCGGTAAGGCATTGACGGATCTGTTTGCCGTTGCCCAGCGGCACCGGATTATGCTGCCACCGGATATGACGCTGCTTGGCAAATCATTGCTGACGCTCGAAGGGGTCATCGAGATGCTGGACCCTAGTCTGAGTATTATCGATATGGCGGAGCCTTTTGGCCGAAAGCTGTTGAAGAAGCGGTATAATACCCGCCGGATCAGCAGGAAGGTGCTGGACGGGGTAAGCGGACTTGCCGAGAGCCTGCTTGATCTGCCCGGACAGGCCAGGCAGCTGTCGGCCCTGATCAGCAAGGGGAAACTGCGGGTGGAGATCAGTGTTCCCGAACTGCAAACCCTGATGCGCAAGCTGGATCAGATCAGTAACCGGCTCTCCTTCAGCATTGTGCTTCTGGCTTTCAGCATCATCATGGTGGGTCTGATTATCGGTTCGTCGCTCAGTCGAGAGCCGATGATGCTGTGGAGTTTCCCCGTGATTGAAGTCGGGTTCATTGTGGCCTTGCTCATGGTTGCATGGCTGTTATATGCCATTTTCAAATCCGGCAGGTTCTAGGCAGATTCGGCTCTTGCCCGCTTGCGCTGCTGCACCCAAGTCTGGACTCCGATGAGGATCCATTCTATGAGGTGAAAGAATAGGGCAATGAGAAGCGCTTGCAGCCAGCCGCCGACAGGAATGCCGGGCACGATCAGAGAGGCTATGTACAGCAGAACCGTGTCGGTCACAACGGTAACCGCCTGTTTGATATAGATGGAGCTATCCTTGCGAAGCAGCAGTCTTAGCAGGGTGATCACCAAAGGATGAAGGATGCCTTCGAAGATCAGGAACCCGATCAGGATGGTGAGCGAGAAGCCGAGCCATACGCCCTGACCGCCGTAAGCCAGGATTTCACCTGATCCGGATGGATCTGATACGGGGAACCACCGGGCATATAACATCGCAAAGAGTTCTAACGGTATAATAATAAAGGCCGACAACAGCGGGATAAGCCACAGCTTCTTTCGTAAGGGTACGGTAGGCTCCCCGTCGCGTCTTGAAATATAATTCATCATCAGATTGATAAGGCCGAACAGAATCATCAGGATGAGTACTGACAGAATGATCTGCATGGTATGCATGTCGGGGACACCTCCTTAGCTGGTGTAAACTGGATTTCTATATCATAGACATTACCAAAGTCAGGGTCTTTTGTCAGTTGAAAAGAAATACAACGACAACGCTCGTTCTTCTTAGAACGAATTCGATCGACATTTTGTCGGACTTATATGTAAGTATGTTTGTTTGCTAAATCCAATCGATTTGACGCAACAGATGCTAAATAATTTAAATGAGGTGGAACGTTTGCCGAACTTTCAACAGCTGGGCATTGACGAACAAAGAGTACGGAAACTGAAGGAGCAGGGGATTGCGGTGCCGACTCCGGTACAGCAAGAGAGTATCCCGCTGCTGCTGCAAGGAAAGGACGTTATCGCCCGGGCAAAGACCGGCACAGGTAAAACGCTGGCTTTCATGCTGCCGATTCTGCAGCAACTCGATCCTAAGCGGGCGTACCCGCAGGCGCTCATTATTGCGCCGACACGGGAATTGGCATTGCAGATTACGGAAGAAGCCAAGAAGCTGACGGCCGGCGAGCCGGACGGGATCAAAATTCTGGCGGTCTATGGCGGTCAGGACGTGGAGAAACAGCTGCGCAAGCTCGAAGGCGGCCGACATTTGATCATCGGAACACCGGGCCGGTTGCTGGACCATTTACGCCGGGGCACGCTTGAGCTGGGCGGCGTGAAACAGCTGGTACTGGACGAAGCCGACCAGATGCTGCACATGGGCTTTCTGGATGAGGTGGAGGCACTGATGCACGCGCTTCCGTATCGGCGCCAGACGATGCTCTTCTCGGCCACGATGCCTGCCGGCGTGAAGCAGCTTGCCGGCAACTATATGAAAGACCCCGTCGATATTGTCATTAAGGGGGCTTCCCCGATTCCGCTGGAGCAGATCCAGCAGGTTGTGGTCGAGTGTACAGACCGTTCCAAGCAGGATGCCCTGCGTGCGATGATTGAGGAGCATAACCCTTTTCTCGCGATTATCTTCTGCCGGACAAAGCGCAGAGCAACAACATTGAATGAGGCGCTGCTGGCACATGGGTATCAATCGGACGAGCTGCACGGCGACCTGTCCCAAGCGAAGCGGGAAGCGGTCATGAAGCGATTCCGGGAAGCCAAGCTGCAGCTGCTGGTGGCAACGGACGTTGCTGCGAGAGGGCTTGACGTCGAGGGCGTGACGCATGTCTTTAACTACGATATGCCTCATGATGTTGAAAGTTACATCCATCGTATCGGACGGACCGGACGGGCCGGTGGGAACGGGATGGCTATCACGTTTGCTGCCGGTAAGGATCTTAACGATCTACAGCGCATCGAGGAAGGAATTTCCCTGCGCTTGAAGCGAGTCCGCTATGATTCCAGTGCTGGAGGCCTTCGGGAAAGCACCGGCGGCTCAGGCAGGGATACGGGCAGAGCGGGAAAAGCTAGAAATATCTCTTCACTTGAATCCGATCAAGAACGCGGCCAAGGCAGAAGCCGGGCGGATCGCGGTACGGGTTCCGGGCGGAGCCGCGGAAGCGAGCAGAGCAGAGGAAGGGCCGGATCGTCACGCAGAGATGAACGTGGATCCGGACGGGCAGGAAGCCGTGACGGCCGTGCAGGCGAGGGACGCGGACAATCTGCGGCTGGAGGCCGCAGCAGCGGTAGTCGTGACGGTGGGCGTGCAGGCGAAGGCCGCGGACCATTATCGGCTGGAGGTCGCAGCAGTGGCAGTCGTGACGGCGGAAATGCAGGCGAAGGCCGTGGATCACAGGCCGGAACACGCGGCGGCAGCAGCCGTGGACCGTCCAGAACCGAGGGGCGTGGAAATCAAGGCGGTCGCGGCGGACAGGGCGGTACCCGATCCTCTGAAGGCCGCGCTGCAAGAGGCCAGAGTGGTGGCCGGCGCGGTGGACGCAGCCGCTAGAAGGTCCAGAGAATTTTAGGAAGCATCTGTTTCAATCCGGAAGATCCCGTTTAAGTAGAGAGCGTTACCCAGTCAATGACAAGGAGGCGTTACCATGTCTGAACATAATCATGTAGTGAACAAGCAAGGTGAGCTGGATGTGAGTAAGGTCAGTGACGCAATGGACCGGATTGATTATGGGGAGAAGGAGAGAATCCTGGCCGATTTTGATGCCTTCCAATCCTATTTGAACAAGCGAATTCAGCTTGCCGAGAGCATTGGGTTGAATGAAGAGCAGCTGGCGCGGGCAGCAGAAAAGGTGGCTGGTTATCTGGCTGCAAACGAGGAGCCCCGTAATTCCGAAGAGAAGCTTCTTCAGGAGTTATGGAAGGTCGGAACCCAAGCGGAGCAGCATCAGCTGGCTCATCTGCTTGTGAAGCTGGCTCAGAAACGAACGGCTCAATAAGGCAAAGCGTGAGATGGAAATCCTTCCCGGCTGACTTGCCGTGGAAGGATTTTTGGGTTCAAGAGTAGTAATTAACATACTTATAAGGATGTAGGGATGTAGGGGTGGATATTAACTTCAATACATAATATGCATGCAAGCTAGACGTGCTGATTCGCCTCCGCCTTCGGTATCATATCGAGGTGCGGTGCAACGATATGGTATCTAAGTCCAACGATATGGTATCTAGGGCAACGTTATGGTATCTAGGTGCAATGATGTGGTATTGGGTGCGACGTATCTAGGTAGGTGCAATGAAATGGTATCTGGGGCAATGTTATGGTATCTAGGTGCAAACGATATGGTAGGTATCTAGATGCAACGATATGGTAGGTACCTAGGTGCTACGATATGGTATCTAAGTGCAATGATATGGTATCTAGGTGCAATGATATGGTATCCAGGTGAAACGATGTGGTATCTTGGTGCAATGAAATGGTACTCAGGTGCAACGAAATCGCTATGACGATGACCAGAACCCCACTGAACGCCGAGGCTAACGGACATCAGATACGTTATTTCCCTGTAATGAGGTCCATTTATCGTTATAGCGGACACCAGAGCCGTTATTTGGCCTGAAAACAGCCAAAATATCGTCTTTCCAGATGAATAACGGATCTCCTGTCCGTTCGATTCGCTTAAAACCCCATTTTTTGCGAAATAAGGTCTCCTGAGTCCGTTAGGTTAGACTGCGAGTAAACGCGGGAAGCTGATCCATCGCCCGGCAAGACTTACAATTACAGCTCTTTTGTCGAGCTGCCGGACGCACGCTCAACCGTTGGCCTAACATACTATTTGGTACATCCTGCGAACTGCTCCATCTTGATCTCCAATGTCCTCGTTACATGTGAGCCATAGAAACAAATGAAAGAATAGTAGGAGGGAGTTGCCTGAATGTCTCTGGTGATTCATGAGCAGAGAAAGCCCAAAATGCAGCCTTTTTATTGGGTGATTACATTTGAAATGCACGTGCTGGGAATACTGCTTGGCCTGGCGCTGACACTGGGTCCCTTGATGCTGCTGTACCTCTGGGCCAATGTCTGGACCTGGATGAGTCTGGTTGCCATACCCGCCGGTATCTTCATGATGATTCGTCTGTCCAGAAGCCTGAAAGGGCATATCTGGAACAATACGCATCTGGACGAGTATTTGTTATACGAAGATGTTATTGAATATGAGAGATGGGACCCGGAAACGAAAGACTCCCTGAAGGGCAGCCTTAGGATCGGTGACATCAAGGAAATATACTATGGGCGATACATCTTTCAATTCAGTTATGCTTATAAGAAGAGCAAAATGACCGAATCCGTGCCTATGGCGGAGTTAATGCCGATTATATATTTGGTCGCGGGAGAAGGGCAGACGGAACGGGCCGTGGCCATTCCTTTCACGGATCCGATGGAGGCCAACCGGTGGCTGGAGGTTATCGGCAGAAGGGACATTCCTTTATATCTGACTTCTATCATCATTCATGATCTTGGGGATGAAACGATTGCGTCTTTGCTTCGCGAGGACGAGGATTTAGAGCGTGCCGAATTTGATGGCAATATGGAGCGGCAATTCCGGCCTTACCTGGACCGTCTGGTACAGGAAAATGAGGAGAAAGACCGGGAATTGACGGAAGAGGAGCTTAATCAGCTGGAATACGAGATGAAACTCCTCGAATACGAAGAGGCGCTGCAAAAGCGAAGATCGGCTTTCCGTGGAACCGGTTTGCTGGCTTGGCTGATTTTTCCGGTTCAGTTCGCTATCGGTTATTGGCTGACGCGCCAGGCAGAGCTGGGTAACGCGGACCCGGAACAGCCGTTAGTTCCCATTTTACTTGTTGCAATCTCCGCGATCCTGTTCTTCTTCCTGGTGAAATGGATGTGCTGGCTACAGATCATCATGTTCTCGTTGATTACCTTTATATCGTTTATGTTTTTGGATTTCTCCGAGATCGAAACGGATCCCTCGTACCAAATGTCCAGCATACTCCTTGCTATAGCGATGCTGTCACTGCCTGTGGTCGGTCTCTTCTATTTGGGCATACGGCATGTGCGTAAAGGTCGGGATGCGAAGAATCTGCCGCCGATGCCGGGGGCGTATCAGCCTCTTCCTGAAAACGATAAGCCGGGGATCCAGCCCGGAGACCATCTGTCAACTTAATACGAAAACGAGAAAACGCACCTTTCACATTTGGGGGTGCGTTTCGTATCGGTATCTGTAGGTTTCCATAGGCTGGCTGGTAAAGGCGGTGTCGAGCTTCTTCTTCTCGCCGGGGGCGAGGGTCACGTTCTTGTACATCTCGGTAAAGACTTCATCATCGTTCTTATCGTACACGTAAAGGGTGATGTGACCATGAAATGTTTGGCTATCATGGTAGTTGCCGGCATAGATCTCAATGTCCGCATCATCCTCGTTTTTATAGGCGCCAGCATGGACCACGATGTAGTCTTCAAAGCTTTGGAGCTCGGAACCCGCCTTCTTGTCCTCAAAATTCTGATCCAAATCGGTCAGCATCGTTTCTTCTTTGTAAAGCGATTCCTGGGTGATAAGACCAATGGGGATCGTCAGTATAAAATAGAAGGCCAGCGTCGATAACCCTGTGCTGCGAAGCACGGTCTTTCGGTCATACCCCCCTTTGATTAAGCCGATGAAGGCAATCAGTGCCAGCACAATCACAATGAGATGCCATGGGGATATAAACATTTCGGGATACAGTTTCATTTCTTTTCCTCACTTACAATTGTTGAAATACGGAATATTGCAATATGTCTCCAAACCTTAAATCATTACCCTGCTAACTTGCTGATTAAACAGCTGTTATTAGCCTATGCAAATTTTGATTGAAGAGGTTATACATACATTCATCATAATGGATTTCCGGGCTGTGGGGTAGAGGCGTTGGACTAAAATTTGGTTTAAGGCGATTTATTCGATATGATGGAAGGAGATTGGCTAGGCTGTAGAGCTTGGAAGCATGCCATCCATTCAAAACAAGCCGGGAGGGATTCGAAGATGTCAGTTTACGAATATCATGCAACAAATACCAAGGGTCAGGAAGTCTCGCTCGATCAGTATGCGGGCAAGGTTCTGATTATTGCAAATACGGCAAGTCAGTGCGGACTTACGCCGCAATATGGAGAGCTTCAGCAGCTGTATGACCAATATAGCCAGCAAGGACTGCAGGTTCTTGGTTTCCCGTGCAATCAGTTTGGCGGACAGGAGCCGGGTACAAGTGAAGAGGCCGAATCATTCTGTCAATTGAATTATGGCGTGAATTTCCCAATCTTTGCGAAGATTGACGTGAACGGGGAAGAAACGCATCCGTTATTTCAATATTTGAAATCCGAGCAGCCAGGACCGAACGAAGGCGGAGAGATCGCTTGGAATTTCACAAAGTTTCTGGTAGACCGCGAGGGCAAGGTGGTTCAGCGATTCGAACCGCGAGATACGCCGGAATCGATGAAGGGCGCCATTGAATCTCTGCTTGGCTAGTGGCAGAAAGTAACGATTACATCAACAGGGCTGTTTTCTTCGGGGATATTCCGCTGGGGAGAACAGTCTTTTTTTATTTTCATGGCACATTCCGTTAGAACAGTCCAAGCAAGATCCTCCAAGGCAGAACGTATAGGATAGGGGGAACGCGCTTGAATTTCATGAGGCTGGACCCTTATAGCTTACCCTGATACGGAACCTGTATTCTTGATCTAATCTTGAGTATTGGCGATGAGAACATCATGTTCTTTAGGTCAACCTCTTTTATCATTCCAATTATGTGAAAATATGAACAATGTGTGAATAACGCAATTACCTATTGAACTGTGAAATTAATCACATTATAATAAAAGCATGAAGTGAAAACATTCACAAATAATATTACCAGTCATCACATTCATGCTCAACAAGCGTTACCAAGCATGAATCCAGGCAAAAGTGCTCATCTTAATCAAATATACAGCTTCATACTTGGAGGAGGAAAAACCATGAAAGTAGCAGTTATCGGTTGTACCCATGCAGGAACGTCCGCCATCGTGAATACCGCCAAACTTTACCCGGAAGCACAGATCACCGTTTATGAACGCAATGATAACATCTCATTCCTGTCCTGCGGCATCGCGCTTTACGTCGGAGGCGTTGTAAAAGACCCTGACGGTCTGTTCTACTCTTCACCTCAAAAGCTCGACGAGCTGGGCGTTGAAACCAAGATGAAGCATGAGATCATTTCGGTGGATACGGATAAGAAAAGCTTGAAAGTTCGGAACCTGGTTACAGAAGAAATTTTTGATGATGCCTATGACAAACTGATTATCACAACCGGATCATGGCCAATCGTACCGAAGCTTGAAGGCATCGATCTGAATAATATTCTGCTCTGCAAAAACTATAATCATTCCAATGCGATCATTGAAAAAGCGCAGGAAGCGAAACACATTACGGTTGTCGGCGCCGGTTACATCGGCGTAGAACTGGTCGAAGCCTTCCAACAGAACGGCAAGCAGGTTACCCTGATTGATAGTGCCGACCGCATTCTGAACAAATATCTGGATCCTGAATTTAGCGGCAAGATCGAGGAATCCTTCCGTGAAAAAGGGATTGAGATGGCTCTGGGCCAGACCGTGACTTCTTTCCAAGGCAAGGATGGCAAGGTGAACAAGGTCATCACCGACAAAGGTGAGATCGACACGGATCTCGTGATCCTCTGCATCGGCTTCCGTCCGAATACGGAGCTGGTGAAGGGGCAGGTGGAAATGCTGAAAAATGGCGCCATCGTTGTGGATCAATATATGCAAAGCAGCAAGCAGGATGTATATGCAGCAGGCGATTGCTGCTCCGTGCACTATAACCCGACCGGTAAAATGATGTACATTCCACTGGCTACGAACGCAGTCCGGATGGGTACGCTCGTTGCACGCAATCTTGTGTCGCCAACAACCCCATATATGGGAACGCAAGGTACGTCGGGATTGAAAATATACGAACACAACATTGCGTCGACGGGATTAACCGAAGGAGCCGCCAAGGACGAAGGCTTGAAGGTGGAGACGGTCACCATTACGGATCATTACCGTCCGGAATTCATGCCTACCTTCGAAGAGGTTACGCTGAAGGTGGTATATGAGCAAGACAGCCGCCGGATGCTTGGTGCACAGGTTATTTCCAAAGTGGATATGACGCAATCCATTAACACGCTGTCGGTATGCATACAGAATCGAATGACGATTGATCAATTGGCCTTCATCGACTTCTTCTTCCAGCCGCATTACAATAAACCGTGGAATTTCCTTAACACGGCTGGACTGCAGGCATTGCCGGCGGTCGAAACAAAAACACCGGTGCATTCGTAAGTAATCGATTCACCAAGAAGACTCCCTGATTTGGGGGTCTTTTTCTTGTTTTTGAAGGATTATGGATTTTGACAGCGAATTGGAAAATATCCGGACATGTAGATTTCGACTTTCAGGAGGTAGGATAAAGTATGAATAAAAAAGTAATGCTGGCCACAGCTGCATTGTTCTCCATGCTGCTGACGGCGGCTTGTTCCAATGATCAGGCTGATCCGCCTGCAGAGACTCCGCCGGCTGTTGTGGACAGTGGGGGGACAGATCAGACGGGGACGTCTGAAGAACAGCCGACTGCAGAACCCCAAGGTGAGGACCAACCGGCCGACAACGCAGAGGTGAAGCCGATCGGCGAACCTGCCGCAGTGGGCGATACGGTGGATTATCACGGCACGGTCATTACGCTAAACGGCGTACGTGAATCCGAGGGTGATGAATATTTGAAGCCCCAGCCCGGCCATACGTTTAAGGTGGTTGACATTACCGTGAAGAACAATGGCCAGGAGCCGCTGGTCATCTCTTCCGCGCTGTCTTTTTCCCTGACGGATTCGAGCGATCTTAACTATACGGTTCCCATTACGGATGACGTGAAAATGCTGGACGGCACCGTTGCCCCAGGCGGCGAGCTGACAGGTGAAATACCGTACGAAGTGAAGCAGGGGGTTAAGGGACTGCAGCTGAGTTATGGCGATCCGATGAAAGAAGGAAGAGCCATTTGGGCAGTGGAATAAAAAAAATAATATTGGTTTCGGATGTACGAATGATGAGAGGATTTTGCTTAGGCAAGGTCCTTTTTTCTATGTGATTGTGAAGATGCTGCTTTACATGCGGGAATGTTTTCAGTATGATTAAACCGTACAGTCGGTTTTATTGCTGTGAATGGTGTTCATCATCTTCACAGATTCATTTTTATTAAGAGAACCAGGTTTTGGTACGTGAATTCCGCACTATTATTTCCAAGCAAGGAGTGCTTACATCGATGTCTTCAGAAAAAGCGCAGCGAAAGCGCGACATGATTCTGGATAAAGCGAAGGAACTGTTCATCCAGCGCGGGTATGCGGCAACATCCATGGATGAACTGGTCAAGTATACGGGTGCCAGTAAGGGAAGCATCTACTATCACTTTGAGAGCAAGGAAGATTTGTTCGTCAAGCTGCTGGCGAAGCAGAATCAGGAATGGATGGAAGCCTGGAACGATCAAAAAGCCCGTTACGCCAGCTTCGAGGAGAAGCTGTACGGCATTGCCGATCATATGGTCGACGACTTCCAGAATCCGCTGACCAAGATTGCGGAGGAATTCTTTATCAATCAGCCGGAGAATAAGACGATTGTGGGCGAGATGCTGGCCATCCTGCAAGGTCCGCGCACGCTCTACCGCGAGATTTTCGCAGAAGGAGTAAGCGAAGGGCGAATACCGGCAGAGGAAGTAGAGGAAATATCCATCATATTCGCATCGCTGCTTGATGGGATGTCGGTGTGGTACTTTGAACGGACCCAGGAGGAATCAAGGCAGCTGTATCGCAAGGGAGTCACTTACTTTTTAAACGGTGTGTTATCGAGCCGAGGATCGTAGTGAACCGGAGGATTAATCGGAAACGCTTCCTCTCGATTTGCAAGCGGGGCGGGCGTTTCCGCATAAATATATTTAAACCGAATAGTCGGTTTAAACTGGGGGGGATAAAACATGAGGCATTTGTTTGGCAACCGCGCGTTCGTGCTGCTGATGGTTTCGGATTTCATGCAAAATATCGGGATCTGGATCCGCAACATGGCATTGTTGTTCTTCATTATGGAGAAGAGCAACCATGATCCGGTCGCCGTATCGCTGCTTACCGTAATTGAATACGCGCCGATCTTTGTGATCTCCATGATTGGCGGCGTGCTGGCGGACCGTTGGCGTCCCAAGCGAACGATGATCTGGGGGGACATTCTCAGCTTTTTATCCATATTGCTTATCCTGTTCGTTGTGTATGCGGGATATTGGCAGGCCGTTTTTGCGGTGACCCTGATCTCGGCTGTTGTATCTCAATTCTCGCAGCCTTCGTCCATGAAGCTCATCAAGCGCTGCTTGCCGGATGAGCATGTGCCCGCGGCCACAGCTTTGTCCCAGACCTCGATGTCGCTGTTTATCATTTTGGGACCGATGGTCGGTACGACGATTTATCAAGCTTTTGGATTGCAGGCGTCTTTAATCAGCTTGTTGGTTCTATTCGGCGCTTCGGCGATCGTGCTAATGTGTCTTCCTTCCAGTGTGGATGAACCCTCTAACAATTCGGAATCGACCGGTTCTTTTATGAAGGACATGAAGGCGGGCTTCACTTATATCGGGTCCAGCCGGCTGTTGAAGGTGCTGCTGGTGGTCTATGTTTTATTGGCGCTCGGCAGCGGACTTGTTCAGCCGCTTGATATCTTTGTTATCACGGAGCGTTTACAACTGGCAATGTCCAGCGTTCAGTGGTTCACCGCGCTAGAGGGCCTAGGCATGTTAATTGGCGGCGTGCTGGCTGCTGTCATTGCGGGGAGAGTGAAAGGCAACTACTTGTTGTTCGCCGGGCTTGCCTTCCTTGGCCTCTCGACCTTTGTCGAGGTGCTGTCCCAGTGGCCGATCCTGACCGGCACGATGCGCTTCGCAACCGGGGTGCTGATGGCGATGGCGCAGACGGTTCTGATGGCCGTGATGATGCAGCAGGTGGAAGAGAAATTCATCGGTCGGCTGAATGGCGTGATGACGCCGATGTTTACCGGCATGCTGCTCATCGGCTCCGGGTTTACGGGATGGTATATGTCGGTAACCTCCATTGTGGTCGTGTATTTTACGGCAGGCGCGCTCTTCCTGCTGTCGTCCTTGATTAGCATGAAGCTTCCGATCTCGAACGTTCCGGCTCAGGAAAAGGAAACGCCTGTTAGAGTAGAGACTGCCGCCGAGGCATAGGATAGTGGTTAGAACTTGTTGCTGGTAATTTGGCATAGGCTGCTGGTTTAGAACGTGTTGCTTGTAAACTGGCATAAGTTAGCTGGTTTAGAACAAGAGGGCTGGTAAAAGCACCAACCAAGCGGTGTCGGGATTATCTCCGGGCACCGCATTTTTTTATATGTACCGCTGGCTCAGATCGAGCGAATGATCGATCTCAAACGTGATCAAGGGCAGCCAGGACACAAGGATGTCCGATCCTGACGTACTGGGTCGTGATATAATTCACGTTCTTGCTTTGGCTGCTGCGGTACAATATGGGTAACTGTAACTGTAACTGTAACTGTAACTGTAACTGTAACTGTAACTGTAACTGTAACTGTAACTGTAACCGTAACTGTAACAGAAACATCAGAAGCTGCATTCGAGAGATTTTCAGGACGGAATGCGGGAGAAATGGGGGAACGGCCATGGCCTATTACAAACCGGATCGCATTGCGGAGATCACCGTGGAGAACGGGGTGAAAAAAGCACATAACTCCGTCATGAACGTAATGATATTAGGATTTTTGGCGGGGGCTTTTATCGCGCTCGGCTTTTTGCTGGATATTCGCGTGATTGCCGGGGCGTCTGAGGCTTGGGGAGGCATTGCCGGTTTTATAGGCGCGGCGATATTCCCTGTCGGACTGATTCTTGTATTGCTCGCAGGCGGAGAGCTGCTGACGGGCAACATGATGGCCGTGTCCCTGGCCAGATTCAAGAAGCGGATTTCCACGAAGGAGATGATACGGAATTTAGCTCTCGTCACGGTAAGCAATATGGCGGGGGCGTTGTTCGTCGCTTACTTCTTCGGTCATGTGACCGGTCTGACAGGCAGCGGAGTTTATCTGGAGAAGCTGGTGGATATGGCGGGACACAAGCTGGACGACAGCTTCCTGCAGGCTTTCTTGTCGGGCATCGGCTGCAACTGGCTCGTAGCGCTCGCCGTGTGGCTGTCCTACGGATCGGACCAGATGAGTGGCAAAATTTTCGGGATCTGGTTTCCGACGATGGCGTTTGTAGCCATCGGCTTTCAGCACGTGGTGGCCAACATGTTCCTCATTCCGGCCGCGATATTTGAAGGGTATTACAGCTGGGGTGAGTATTTCATAAATTTCATTCCGGTATGGCTTGGCAATTTCGTCGGAGGCGCGCTGTTTGTGGGAGCTGCCTACGGGACCGTATATTTGAAGAAGAATGATAAGGTTGAGGTCATTCCACGCGGCGAACAAGAAGCTGCGCTGCCTTCCGCTCCGGCTACCGGCACTGCTCAACAGGTTCATTCTGCGTAGAAATATTATACTGAAGCCTGGTAAATAAAGGCGAGAAAATAGCTGCGATCGACCGCTCCCTAAGGGATAGGGTCGGATGATCGCAGCTTTTTTGTCGTTGTTGGCGGAGCGGACTCTTTGCATAAGTCGCAAAAGGAACAAGCCCGCTATTTATAAATGGTAAGGCACAGTCGTAAAAATCACTTCTCTCCGATACAGCAAGTGTGCACGGATGAGCAAGCTGGATTGATTGTGCAGGAAGTTATGCCAGCCCTTCTTGGGGATGAACTGCGGGATGACCACGGTAACCTGGTAGTCGGATTCGTTTGCCTTCCGCTGTACGGTATCGATAATGCCATACAAACAAATTCGCCATGCCGGTCTCGGGGGAGGAGACATGGGCATGGCGAATTTTTGGGAGTGGTCCATGATTTGGCAAGGAAGAGAAAGGGTCTGGGTTCCTCTTCGTTGCTCTTGATAGGAATATACCCGGAAGGAAGTAGAGTGAATCACCGATGCAGAAAAAAATGTAAGACTTTACTGGAGCCCTGATTTTCTTTTAAGATAAAGGGATATGATTCAGCGTGTACAAGGGGGAATAGACGAAATGACTCAAGCGATGATTCATCAGGAAAACGGCGTGTTTCCGGCGGTCTGTCCGTTGGATTGTCCCGATACTTGCGGCCTGCTACTGCATAAAGAGAACGGAAAAATCGTGAAGGTTACCGGTAATCCGGATCATCCGATTACGCAGGGAGCCATCTGCAATAAAGTCCGTAATATGGCACATCGGGTGTATCATCCGGAGCGCGTGCTATATCCGCTGCGGAGGGTAGGGCCCAAAGGTCAGGGAGATTTCGAGCGAATCAGCTGGGATGAAGCGGTTCAGGAGATTGCCGAACGCTACGAGAAGCTGATCGAGGAGCATGGCTCTGAGAGCATTCTGCCTTACAGCTTCTACGGCAACATGGGGATATTAAGTGTAGACGGCATGGATCGGAGATTCTTCAACAGGCTGGGCGCCAGCCGGCTGAAGCAGTCGATCTGTAATTCGGCAGGCAATGAGGGCTGGAAATCCGTTATGGGGTTTAATGGAGGCACCGTCCCGGAGGATACCGTTCATGCCGATGTCATCATCGTCTGGGGCGGCAACATCGTCAGCACCAATATGCATCAGGTGGTGTTGGCAGAGAAAGCGCGCAAGGCCGGTGCCAAGGTCGTTGTCATCGACGTGCATAAGAACCAGACGGGGCAATGGGCCGATTGGTTCATTCCGCTGTTTCCGGGCACGGATGCGGCACTGGCCGTCGGCCTCATGCACATCTTGTTCCGTGACGGCATGGTGAACGAGGAATTCCTGCGGCAGTATACGATCGGTCATGAAGCCTTGCGTGAGCATGTGAAAGACTATACACCGGAGCATGTATCCTCCATTACCGGAATTCCAGTTGAGGATATCGAGAAGCTGGCCGAGCTGTACGGCCGGGCAGATACTTCCTACATTCATATCGGTAACGGTCTTCAGCATCATGACAATGGGGGCTTGACGGTGCGCAGCATCGCGGCGCTTCCGGCCTTGACCGGACAATGGCTGAAGCGGGGCGGAGGGGCCGCCAAGTCGAACGGCGGTTACAACAGCATGGACAGCGATGCGCTCGAACGTCCCGATCTCCGTCCGAATCCGGATGCGCGGACGATTAACATGAACCGGATCGGCGAGGCGCTTGCCATGACCGAACAGCCGATTAAGTCGGTCTTTGTCTATTGCAGCAATCCGCTGGTTGTCGCTCCCGACTCCGAGCGGGTAAGGGAAGGGTTTGCACGGGAGGATCTGTTTACGGTTGTGCATGACCTGTTTATGACGGATACGGCCAAGTATGCGGATATCGTGCTCCCGGCAACCTCCTCGTTCGAGAATACCGACCTGTTCGCTTCCTACTGGCATCAGTACATCCAGCTGCAGGAGCCGGTCATCCCGGCGCTTGGGGAGAGCAAGAGCAATGTAGAGCTGTTCTCCATGCTGGGGCGGGCTATGGGGTTCACTGACCCGGCCTTTCATGAGACGGAAGAGGAGATGATGGCAAGAGCGCTCGACTTCCCGGGTAACCCTTATCTGAACGGCGTCACGCTGGACAAGCTAAAGGATCACCGCTATGTGAAGCTTGATATGACGCCGCTTGAAACATATCTGGATCGTTTGCCGACGCCTTCGGGCCGGATCGAGCTTTACTCCGCACAGTTGGAGGAAGTAGGTCTTCCGCCTCTTCCGACCTACGTGCCGCTGAAGGAAGGTTATGACGGCGTAAGGCGCGGCCGCGGGCACAAATACCCGCTCATGTTCATTTCGCCGCCGAACCACAACTTCCTGAATTCGACCTTTGCGAATGTGGAGAAGCATCAGAAGCTGGAGAAGGAGCCTGCCCTGCAGATCCATCCGGAGGATGCAGAGGAACGCGGTATAGAGGACGGAGACATGGTTACGGTATACAACGACCGCGGAACCTATGAAGTTCGGGCCAAGGTAACGGATAAAATGCTGCCGGGCACCGTTGTCAGCCAAGGCCTGTGGTGGGAAGGCGAGGGCCGTAAGCAGCGCGCCAATGCCCTTACACCCGACAGGCTGTCGGATATGGGTGAAGGGGCTACCTTCTTCTCAACGGTGGTCGAGGTCAGGACTAAAATAACCGGTGCATAAAGATGAATACATTGACTGTCTTGTTGGTCTATATGACCTCAAGGCAGTCTTTTTTTGGGATAAGAAAGTATAAACATCCGAGGCTTAGCATCCCCTTATCTCGCAAGAGAAACTTCCGTTAAATGCGTCTGTCTACTGAGTAAGTACGTCGATAGACGTTTTTTTGTTGGCTGGAAAGGGTGAAACATTCCGGTAGAAGTATAAAAAATCGGGGTTTTATTATATAGATTCAAAATATTTCCATAGGTAGAATGATACTAAGTCAATTGCAAGCGGTTTCGAAAATGGTAAACATTCAGAGACCCGGCGTGCTTTTACATCATTTCGTAACGGGAGGATAAATATGCCGCAAGCTACTGCAGAACAGCAACCATCACCCATTGCCCGGCAGCCAAAAGTCCATAGTAAAAGTTTTCTTAGGCGATTCATGAAGCAATGGGATGTTCAGCTCATGGTGATACCCGGCGTCATTCTAGTTTTCATTTTTGCCTATCTGCCTATGTACGGCGTAATAACCGGATTTATGGATTATAACCTGTTCACCGGCTCAAGAATTTGGGATAACCCGTGGGTTGGTTTTAAACATTTTGAAGCTTTTTTTGCCGCCCCCGAGTTTGAAAGAATTTTGCGCAACACGATTGTGATCAGTCTATTGAAATTCTTTATCGGATTTCCAGCACCGATCGTACTGGCACTTTTATTGAATGAAGTTCGCCATATGTTATTCAAAAGAGTCATCCAGACGATTACATACCTGCCCCATTTCCTATCATGGGTTATTGTGGCAGGATTCACCACCGCCTTGCTATCAACGGAGAACGGAAGCATCAACATTCTGCTGGAGAGCATAGGGGCCATTGATGAACCGATCAATTTCCTTTCGTTAAAGGAGTATTTTTGGTCGATCCTGATTTCGGCCAACGTATGGAAGGAGATCGGATTTAACTCGATTGTATTCCTGGCTGCGATTGCGAGTATTGATCCTGCTCTCTATGAGGCTGCCGACATCGACGGTGCAAGCAAGTCCAAGCAAATCTACCTGATTACGCTTCCTTCGATTATGCCGGTCATCATTATCTTTATGATTCTTGCGATCGGCAACTTGCTCAATGCAGGCTTTGAGGACATCCTGCTCCTGGCATCCAATCCGGTGCTGCGGCCGGTATCCGATGTTATTGATACGTATGTCTATCGAGTAGGCCTAGGGTCACACCGTTATTCTTATGCGGTTGCTATCGGATTGTTCAAGGCGATTATCAGTGTTGTACTGCTTACGATCGCGAACTGTCTGGCTCGAAGATCTGGTAATAGCTTATGGTAACAATCAGCAGCCCTCAGGAGGTACGGCATGTTAAAAAGAATTAGCTTTGGTGATAAGGTCATGCTTATCGTGATATACGTGTTCCTCAGTCTATTAGCCTTCTCGGCGCTCTATCCTTTCTGGAATGCGGTGGCTGTTTCCTTCAACGTAGGTGTCGATACCGCAAAGGGCGGAGTCACCTTCTGGCCAAGAGAATTCACAACCGAAAATTATAAAATCATACTCCAGGACGACCGACTGCTTAACGGGTTCTTCATATCCATAAGTCGTACCATAATCGGCACCGCAACCTCCATATTCATGACAGCGCTCCTCGCATTCGGGATGACCCGAACTTATCTGATCGGACGAAAATATTACACATTGTTCTTTATATTCACCCTCTACTTTGGTGGAGGATTGATTCCAACGTATCTCCTTATCCGTTCACTCGGTCTGATGGACAGCTTTCTGGTATTTATTATTCCATCCTTAATCAGCGTGTGGAACATGATCATTTTTCGGACCTTCTTTCGAGGTCTTCCCGTAGGGCTGGAAGAGTCAGCCCATATTGACGGCTGCAGCAATTGGGGCACATTCTTTCGGATTATTCTCCCATTGTCCGGACCGGTTATCGCTACGCTGGCTCTGTTGACTGCCGTTGGACACTGGAACGACTGGTTCCTGCCGAGTATCTACATCACCAGTGATTATTTACTCCCCATTCAGACGATTCTGCGGCAGACCTTGAATGCCAATATTGTATCGGGTTCAAGCTCCGTGCTCGATAGCGCTTCGGTTGCCCTACTGGATCAAGCAAGGCAAATCACTTCAAAATCGCTCACAATGGCGATGATGATCGTGGTGACCTTACCGATCATTCTTGTCTATCCTTTTGTGCAAAAGTATTTTGTCAAAGGCGTACTGGTAGGCTCGCTGAAGGAGTAGTTGACGAACGGTTTAAGGCGAACAGCTTTGAACATATATATTTTTGTTAATGAGAGGGGTTAAGTGAATGAGAAAGACGAAAAAGCCGTTGCTCGTATTGGTCTCGTTGCTATTGATAATGGTTACGGCTCTAGCGGGATGCGGAAAATCGGCAGCTCCAGCTCCAGCACCACCGGCAGCAAACAATGATGGCGAGAAGAAAACCGATCCGCCAGCAGAGGGGAATCGTGACGGCAAATGGGTCCTTGGTGAGAAGCCGCTGGAGTTTTCAGCATATTCTCACTATGAGAACTCGGACTTCCCTAAATGGGAGAGCACGCCTGTCGGTAAATATTTAAGTGAAGAAAAACAAGTGAAAATCAACATGATTGCGGCTGCTGGAGCACATACGCAAAAGCTGAGTGCGATGATGGCTTCAGACGACCTGCCGGATATGATCTGGACAGACAAGAACCATCCAGACTTGGAGAGACTCCGCAAAGAAGGAAAACTGGTAGCCTATGATGATTATTTGGATAAGTATCCCAACCTGAAGACATGGATGGGCGATCTGAACATGTTACGTTCAGATGATGGCAAACTGTATATGTTCCCTAACTGGTATTCATCCAATCCTTACGGTAACGCCGGTTACGTAGTTAACAAGAAAATCTATAAAGAGCTGGGCGAGCCTCCGCTCGAAACAACGGACGATCTATATGATTATCTGGTGAAAGTTAAAGATAAGTACGGCAGCAGCATCATTCCGTTCGAGCCGCACCGTGCACAGGAAAGACAGGGACTTGGCGTGTTATACACGGCCTTCGGAGAGGGAGCAAGTTACACGAATCTGAATGCTAGCTTGCTTGCGGTTCCAAAAGACGGAAAACTGACGTCAGTACTTACAGATCCGGTATTCCGAGAGGCTCAGAAATATATTGCTAAACTGTACAGAGAGAAGCTCATCTCTCAAGATGCCTTTAACCAAACGGAAGATCAGATTTTGGAGAAAGTCATGACAGGCAGAGTGGCAGTATTTGCAGGAGCAAGTCCCACAACGATGGCAGGCGAAGCGCACCCTGAATTGATCAAACAAGATCCGGATGGCGGGTATTTCATGATTTGGCCTATTCATAAGCCGGGTCTGGATAAGAATAAGATTTATCCAGGCACCTACACAAGCTTTGGATGGAATGCTGCCTATATTACAACGGCTGCTGAGGACCCTGAAGCGATATTCGCATTCCTCGACTGGTACACAGGTCCGGAAGGGATGAACGTCCAATTCTTCGGTCCGGAAGGAAAGAACTGGGACGGATTCGATGAAGATGGTAAGCCGAATTTCACCGAGAATTATGATCCGGCAGAAGTAGCAGAAATTCAATCTAAGAATGAGCCTGTTATGTTCGTAGGTAATACGAGTTATATTGACCCTGCCAAATATAAATACATGGAGAATCTCCCCTTCGAAGAGCAGGACTGGAGAACACGTTACCAACAAACGATTACTTGGCCAACTCAATTGAACGTTACAGAATTTGTTAACCTCAATCCGGCTCCAGATTCGGATGAAGGCATTATCAAAGCATCTGTCGATGAACTTTTCCTCGAAATCTATGCTAAGTCCGTCATGGCGAAGAACGACGAAGAGGTTGATAAAATTCTCGATCAAGGAAACAAGGATTTGATGGATTTGGGCTATGGTCAGCTTCTGGAATGGCGGACGATCAAATGGCAGGAGAATTTAGCTAAATTGAACGGAAAATAATAACACAGTAATGTTAGGGGGGACTTCCCAAAGAATCCATAAGGTTCTTTGGGATATCTCTGTTTTGCGAACATAATTGTCTGGAGGGGGTTCTATGTACAAGGTGCTGCTTGTGGATGATGAAGAACTAGATCTCGAAGGCATGAGAAGATTCATTCCTTGGTCCGATCTGCATATGGAGTTAGTGGGGAGTGTCAATAATGCATTGTCGGCATGTGAAATTATCAAGAGCGAAGATGTTGATATTTTAGTCAGTGACGTCAATATGCCTTATATGTCTGGACTCGAGCTGGCACGGATTGCGCTTGAACATAAACCTAACATGCGAGTCATATTCGTCAGCGGATATCAGGAATTCAGCTATGTACAGCAAGCACTCTTATTGAAGGCTTACAGTTATGTTCTCAAGCCGATGAACGATAGGGAGCTTGTTGCTTCCTTAATCAAGGTAAAGCGGGATCTAGATGAAGAAAACAAGCAGCGCGAGGTGGAGATGGCTTATCAGGAGATGATCCCCATTGTCAAAAGCGATTTTCTTATACGTCTGCTTGAGCGGGAAGAATCAGAAGAATTACTGACAAAGATGAGTATCTCTTATGAATTCGACCAGTTGAAATGGCCGGTTCGCGTCGCAGTCATGGAGCTCGATAATGTTTCATGGCGTCAGGCGGGGAGCCTTTCCTCACAGAGGGAATTGGCGAGAATATTCCTGCAACGTATTCAAGAGGCGATTACGGATAGTGGGAGCGGCATGCTTCCTTACTGTAAGCTGTCTTCGCAACGAGTAGCGATACTGCTGGAGGACAGTAACGCTACTCCAACGATAAGCACACTGATGGATAGCGTTCAGCAGCATTTGATGACATCCATGACAACGGGCATTGGTGAACCCGTACGCACATTGGATCAACTTCACCTGTCGTATAGGCAGGCTGTTGAAGCGGTGGAAGGCAAGATGTTTCTGGGCAAGGGAAGTATTATCAAGTACGAAGACGTCAGTGCCGAGCCGGGAATGCTGGATGCAAGGATGCTTGATGAACGCATGAACGTCCTCTTAAAGGCAATGGAGGAATACGAGCTGGTTCAAATCTGTGATGAACTGGAAAAATTATTCGGCTCTATAAGGAGTCTGCGCTCCCGTTTTACCGTGCATAATATGTCGAATTATATTATATGGAAGCTCGAACAATATTTAAGCAGTCGCAATGAAGACTTGTTTGACCTGTTAGGCATGGATATTCATCATCTGGATATCTTGATGCAGTTCGAAACCGTCAGCGATATTCGTTCATGGTTCATCCAGCGTATATTCGAAATTTCCGAAAGATTATATGAGAAATCCAATTCCAAGGATAGTAAATTCATCCGCAGTGTCATCCAAACGATGAAAGAACGAATGAGTGAGAATATAACGATAAAGGATATTGCCCAGCATTTTTCTTTTTCGCCGAGTCATATCGGATTTTTGATTAAAGAGCGGTCAGGAAATACGTTTAATGAACTGCTTGTACAACTGCGCATGGAAAAAGCGTGTGAATTGCTAAAACAGCCTGGCCTTAAAGTTTATGAAGTCGCCGATCAGGTAGGATACCGCTATCTTCCTTATTTCAGCCGGCAGTTCAAAGAAAAATTCGCCATGACACCCATGGAATATCGAAAGAGAGAATTGGGATGAACAATCACTGGATTTCATCATCCGGAACAGACGGCAAGAAGCTGGGGTATATACCCGTCGGTTATAAGCTCATGCTGACTTTTACGGTCTTTACTTTGCTATTGGTTTCTGTAAACTTTTATATTTCGCATTCGATGTATGATGAGACTATGCGCGAACAGACCCGCGTCAACATCCAGGGGACGCTTCAGCAGATTCGGGATAACGTTGCCTATAAGGTGGATGATATCGTCCAGACATCGGCGACATTGTATGATGATCCTGCATTCATTCAGAGCATCCGCCGGGATTTATCGGGTGCTGAGAATCATGTCCGTATGAACAATGTGATTCTCCCAAAGCTAGAGAGCGCTGCAAAGGCGGTTGGCCTTAATTTAAGGCTATCCGTCTATTTTCATAATCAAACGGTGTACGAGAAGTATAAAAATTGGAATCACGAAATCAACCAAGATTTCAACGAACAAACCTATGATATTTACCATATGACCCGGGTTTCCAATGAGTTTTGGTATTTCACACTGCCGGGAGAGAAATACAATGCAACCATGATCTGGAGGCAGGTGGAAGAGGATGAGCGGGATGGACGGATTTCGATGATTCGACGAATGGTGGATATGAACAATCCGCTGCAAATTAAAGAAGTGGGAATCATGCGGTTCAGTGTGCGCTTGTCGCAGCTGTTCGATAGTGTAGATTACGCGAAACTTGGGGACGGAAGTATGTTATCGGTACTGGATCCCTTTGGGAATGTGGTGTTTACCTCTGGCCCATCTGTTGAAGATAATAACGACACCCTCGTCAAAGTAAATGAACCTACGGGGTTAACAGCACACGATCAGAAGCATTATTTGATCATCGAAGAAGATTTGCCACAGAAGAACTGGAAGATCGTTGCGCAAGTTCCGCTTAATATTATTGAACAGGAAGCGAAGAGAGTACGAACCGTTTTGATAGTCATTTGTATCATCTGCGTAGTGTTATTTACATATACGGGGTATGTTATTTCCCGATCTTTCTCTAAACGAATCCTGAAGATTGTAGGGGTACTCAATGCATTTCGGGAAGGGGATCTGCATAAACGGATCGCTTATCGGGGCAAGGGGGAGTTCCCTCAAATTGCGAATGCCTTGAATGCGATGGGCGAGGATATCGAAGCGTTAATAAAAAAAGTGTATTTAACCCAGCTACAAAAGAAGGAAGCAGAGCTTGAAATGCTGCAAACGCAGATTAATCCTCATTTCTTATACAATACGCTATCCTCCATTAATCAGCTTGCGAAATTCGGGGAAACGGAGAAACTTCAGGATATGGTGGTGCAGCTGGCACAATTTTATCGGCTTACCTTAAATTCAGGCAGAATATTGATACCCATCGCTTTAGAGATTGAGCAGGCCAATGCGTATCTGGATATTCAAAAAGTAAAATATGGTCAGCGCATGGAAGTCACTTTTGATATCGACACGAATATATGGCCTTACGAGACTATAAAACTGATTTTACAGCCCTTCATTGAAAATGTGCTGAAGCATGCTTGGAGTGGAGATCGTATTCATATTCGGGTTTCAGTCCAAAAGGAAGGCGATGATATCCTGTACAGAATCATAGATGATGGCCTGGGTATGAAGCAGGAACGAATCCAAGAGATATTGGATCCCCAGGATCATAATCACACGGGCTGCGGGATTCGAAACATTGACCAGCGGGTGAAGCTGCATTATGGGAGCGAATACGGCGTGTCCATCTTCAGCAAAGTCGGAATCGGGACTTCGGTTCAAATACGCATACCTGCAAGATCCAGAAATTCAAACCCCGATAAGAAGGCGGCGGGGTAGACGGGGACTCTGAACCAAGGGATTCTTCAACAATTGAGGATCCGCTGTTTAGCGTCCTGTTCGCTGTTATGGTAAAGCGTCAATGAATGTGCTTGCTAAAAATGGATCTCTCAAGCGATACTAGGATTTGGGCGATAAGAAGTGACAAGCAATGTTCATTCTTACAGGATTATAGGGACAGCAAAAAGATGGCGTTCGCCTCTTTTTTGAAGAATAATTAGAAAAAGCCCGCATGGGCTTTTTTTTAACATATTAGAATTTATAAAGTTTTTTGGGGTCCCCGCAAAGTATTTGGAATAAGCATCGGAGCATAGGCTCCACTTTGTGGGGCTATTTTAGGTTATATGCGTAAATATACTGCTGCGAGGCTGCTGGGAGATAATAAACATGAAATGGTTGGAGCAGTACCCTAAGGAAGTAAAAGGTTTTCTTGTTGCAAGTCTCGTTGCCTCTGCAGGCGGGTCCCTGATGTGGCCGCTGACAACGATGTATGTATTCGATGAACTGGGACGAAGCATGAAGGATGCGGGTTTTGTCATACTGATTCAATCCATGGGGGGAATTGCCGGTCAACTCCTTGGCGGTGCGCTGTACCACCGGGTTGGGGTGAAAAAGCTCATTGTGGGCTCGCTGCTGCTGAATGCCCTCGGACTGTTCACCCTTCCGTTCATTAATGGACTATGGGGCTTGTTCATCGCGATGATGGGTTTCATCGGATTCTGTAACGCGATATCGATGCCAGCCATACAGGCATTTATCGGCTTCCGGTTTGCCGATCGGCGGGGCGAATTGTTTAATGTCATTTATGTTGCGAATAATATCGGCGTAGCCTTAGGAACGGCCATGAGCGGTTTCCTGGCGGAGATATCGTATCATTTAAGCTTTGTCTTAAACGGCGTCACGTCCTTCGGATTTGCGATTTTCTTCCTGTCCTATCTGACGAAGCTGGGCGGAACAGGCGTATCGCAAGGGTCCCATCATCCCCAGCCCAAGAGTCCGCTGCCGGCGGGCCCCGGCGCTTGGGCATTGCTCGGGAACACCCGAATCTATCTCTTTATGGGATTGGGTTCTCTGTTTCTGTGGTTCGGTAATTCCATCTGGAATACAGGGGTGTCTCCGTTCATCATCTCGGAGGGGATGTCCAAGACGGCCTACGGTTATTTATGGACGCTGAACGGGATCCTCATTTTTGCCGCGCAGCCGCTCACGAATGCCATCAAGCGTTGGGCGGCCCGTACGGAGAGCAGTCAGATGACGGCAAGCGCTTTGTTCTATCTGGCAGCTTATGTCGTCATTGTGACAGTGCACAGTTATCCGGGCATGATCCTTGCGATGGTGCTGGCCACATTGGGGGAAATGCTGATTTCACCTGCGATCCCGGCTTTTATCTCGGAGCGTGCAGGACAAGCGGCTCCGTTCTATATCGGCGTGACAGGCGGCATGGGTGCCGCAGGCCGGGTGATTGGGCCTTATGCGATGGGAACGATGTATGACGGCGGCGGGTTGACGCCGGTGGCATGGTTGGCTGTAGGTGTTGCCGTGTTGTCATTCCTGTCATTTGCCGTGCATGCCCGGATTAGTAAGGACATCCCGCTGCATCACGACGCTCATGACAAGAATGCAGGTCACCTTAATGCATAGCCCAAGTTTTAATAGTTGATATAATTTCAGGATAGAGATTAAGCAGCAGGCCTTCTTTGGGGTGTGCTGCTTTTTTTGTCTACGGTTTAAGGCTTACACCACTTGTCAAAGAAACGCCTTACAAAAAAAATAAAAAGGATATTGAAATCGCTCTCAGGGGGAGCTATAATGAACTTGTCGAAACGTTTCAAAAAGAATGCGTTTTTTAAAGTAATTAAGCAAGGAAAATTTTTATTATGAACACGAAACAGCTTGTTTATCCCTAGGATAACCATGAAAAGGTGCTTTATAGGGGGAATGAAGAGACAGTAGGATTATAGAAGCAACCTTTATCCGGCGTCTTTATTTTTTCGAATAAAATCGAAACGTTTCGAAGTAAGTGCTTTCAATTAGGTTTTGCATTACGTTTCGCATGGTGGTAAACATTAAAAACGGGGTGAATGTAGAATGAGAAAAAAATCAATATTGTGGACGTTGGCAGCATTGCTGGTGTTCTCCGTCGTATTAGCCGGATGCTCGGGCGGGTCTGAGAAAGCAGATGGAGGTAGCGAAGGCGGTGGAGGCAAGAAGGAACTGAAAGTTTGGCTGATGGGTGACACATCTGACGAAACCTTGATTAAGCAATATGAAGAGAAGAATCCAGGCGTTAAGGTAAGCGTTCAATTAATTCCTTGGGGCAGTGCCCATGACAAGCTGCTTACAGCGGTTGCATCCAAAAGCGGCCCGGACGTCGTGCAGATGGGAACAACCTGGATTCCGGAATTTGCTCAGGCTGGAGCTTTGCTCGATCTGACGCCGTATCTTGAGCAGTATCCAAACTTGAAGCAAGAAAATTATTTTGACGGCGCTGTGCAAACCATGAGTTATGATGACAAAGTTGTCAGCATCCCATGGTATGTGGAAACGCGCGTGCTGTTCTACCGTACGGACATTTTGGCTGAAGTAGGCTATCCGGAAGGTCCTAAGAATTGGGATGAAATGAAGGATGCCGGTAAGAAACTGGCAGCTAGAGGAGACGGCAATTACGCAATCACCATTGATGCTAAAGATATGAACTATCTGTCCATGTTTGCTTGGCAGAATGGAAGCGCTATGATCGACGAAAACAGGAAGCCTCATTTTAACGAGCCGGAATTCATGGGAGCCATGGAATACCTGAAGAGCTTCTATGATACGGGTATGACGCCGCTTGCCAGTGATTTGGATCTGTTTGCCGCATTTAAAGACGGACAATTCCCGATGTTTATCAGCGGTCCTTGGATGATTCAGGGCGTTAAAGACAAAGCGCCTGAGATTGAAGGCAAATGGGCTACGACGACACTTCCAGCTAAAGAAAACAATGCATCGTTCCTCGGCGGAGCTAACATGTCGGTATTCAATACAACCGAAAATGCAGATGAAGCCGTTAAATTCATATCCTTCATGAGTGAACAAGAATCGCAGCTGACCAACTATGATGTGGCTAAAAACCTGCCTGCTGTTAAGAGTGCATGGGAAGATCAACGCTTTGAAGATCCGATTTTTGCTACCTTCGGAAAACAGCTCGAAAGCGCTAAGCCTGTTCCGTTCATTAAGGAGTGGGATGCTATCTCCCAAGAAGCCATTGCCGCATTTGAGAAAATTACGCTTGGCGGTGCTGACATCAAAGCAGAAATGGATCTTTTGAATCAGAAAGCTACTGAAATTCTAAACAAAAAATAAGAGTGCGTCTTAACGCAGCCCGGCTTGTTTCTTCGAAGGATGAAACAAGCCTGACTGCTTCCAAAGAGCGTTATTCTTTTATTGAGAAACCCACACTTGCAGGAGGTGAATGACATTGCAGAACTTTATCAAGCGCTTTAACCAATATAAGTATCCTTATATGTTTATTGCGCCCGCACTGGTGCTACTTCTGACGTTCTCAATCATTCCGATCATCATTGCGCTTGTCATCAGCTTCACGGATATTGACCTCGCTGGTCTCGCTAATTATTCAAACATTGAAGGCGTTGGCTTCGATAATTTTATGAATGTATTTAAAGATCCGGTTTTTCTGAAATCGATGTTTAACACCATGTTCTATGTTATTATCGGTGTTCCGTTTGTCGTTATGCTTGCCATGGGTGCTGCATTGCTGCTTAACTATGGCACGGGATGGTTGTTTAAGACATTCCGCGTTGTTTATTATATGCCTTCCATTACGAATATTGTGGCGGTCGCGGTTGTTTGGGGATACCTGTATAACAGCCATTACGGCCTCTTTAACCATATGTTATCCTGGTTTGGTATTCCGGCACAGCAATGGCTGAATGATCCTACACTTGCCAAGTTATCTCTTATTCTTCTGGCTGTATGGAAATCGATTGGCCTCAATATGATCATTTTTCTGGCTGCGCTGCAGGGCATTCCACGTTCCTATTATGAAGCGGCGGAGATCGATGGTGCGAGCAAATGGAAGAAACTGTTGTACATCACGGTCCCGCTCCTTAGCTTTGCTACCTTCTTTGTCACGATAACGACGCTGATCGGCTGGATTCAATTCTTCGAGGAGCCTCTGGTTATGACCAAGGGCGGACCGCTGAACTCCACGATGTCGATGGCCCTCTTTATTTATAACAATGGCTTCCAGCTTAGCAATTTTGGTTATGCGGCTGCAGGATCGTTTGTGCTCTTCATCATCATTATCGCTGTAACGGTCGTACAATTCGCAGTCAAGAGAAAAGATGTCGAATATTAAGTTTCAGGTTCAACCGATGTTTTCGTATCGTAACTGAAGGAGGCTCAGGGTATGGCAGCTAAAAGAATTGAGAAAACAGTCATGACGGTGCTGCTCATTGCAGGAGGATTGCTGATGATGATTCCGTTTATCTGGATGATCACGTCCTCATTCAAGCCGGAAAATGAATTTACGGCAGTTCCGCCGACGCTATTGCCGAAAGAATTTACAATTGAAAATTATGTGGATTTATTTACGAAGCTGGACTTTATCGTATACCTGAAAAATACGCTTATCATTGTGTTCTGGTCTTTTGTCGGTCTGTTCCTCAATGCGCTTGCAGGATATGCATTCGCTAAATACGAGTTCCCCGGCAACAAGAAGCTGTTTTATCTCGTGCTGGCAACGATGATGATTCCGGGACAGGTTACCATGATTCCGGTCTACCTGCTGATTAATGCCATGGGATTGACTAACACGATGGCGGGTATTGTGCTGCCTGGCCTGGTCGGAGCATTCGGTATTTTCCTCTTCCGTCAGTTCATGTCCACGATCCCTACGGATCTAATTGAAGCATCCAGGCTGGATGGAGCGGGAGAGCTGCGGATTTTCTTCCAGTTGATCGTTCCGATCACGAAGCCGGTATTTGCGGTACAGGGGATTTTGGCCTTCATCGGCGCTTGGAACAGTTTCCTGTGGCCTCTCATCATGGCAAATGACCAAAAGCTTTATACGCTTTCGGTGGGTCTGCAGCTTCTGAAAGGACAGCACGGATCTGATTTCGGCCTCCAGATGGCAGGCGCTGCATTTATGGTGGTTCCGATTATCATCGTATTTTCTTTCTTCCAAAAACATATTATTGAAGGATATACGATCTCTGGCATGAAATAAAATAGATAGAGTTTTTTAAGTAGTAGAAGGGGCGTAAGGAAATGGCAACGATTAAGGATGTGGCAAAGCTCGCTGGAGTCGCCTTGTCAACGGCTTCATACGCGTTAAGCGGCGACAGCAGAGTGAGTTCCAAGACAAGATCAAAGGTGCTCGAGGCAGCAAGGCAGTTGAATTATCGGAAGAACGGATTTGCCATGGATTTGAAGCGGAGCCGCACCAAGACAATCGCTCTTATTCTGACGGATCTATCCGGGCCTTATTATTCCGAGCTGATTCGAAGCGTACAGGAAGTCGCTTTAACCAACGGATATGATCTGATCGCATGCAGTTCGATGGGTGGCAGAGATTCAACGGCGGTTAAATTTTTGAGAGAGAAAAGGGCGGACGGTGCCATCATACTTGCACCTAATATCCGGGATGAAGTTCTGATCGAGACCTCGGGTCCCCAATTTCCGATTGTCGTGATGGATCGTCCATTGTGCAGCGAATACCTGGTCAATGTGCTGGTCGATGGGGAACAAGGAGGATACACGGCTACCCGGTATCTGCTTGAGAACGGTCATCGGCATGTGGCATACATCAGCGGTTCTTCAGATTCGTACGATAACCATTTGCGTTATCAGGGGTATTTACGGGCACTTGCCGAGGCAGGGCTGGAGGAACAGTCGAAATGGCGTCTCAGCGGCAACTTCGTGCGCGAGGGCGGTTACAATGCGACCAAGATGATGATTATGCAGGGGTCGCTCCCGTCGGCGGTGTTCTACGGCAACGACGAGATGGCCATCGGAGGATTGAAGGCTTTTGAGGAGAGCGGCATATCGGTGCCGGATGATGTATCCGTCATCGGATATGACGATATTCAATTAGCCGAATACGTGAATCCGCCGCTTACCACGATCAAGCAGCCCAAGAGCGAGGCGGGATCGCTTGCAGCCCATTTGCTGTTTCAGATATTGGCCGGTGAATCCGTAAAGCAGTCTTATATGCTGACGACCGAAATGATGGAGCGGGCATCTGCAGGGAAGAGCAAAGTAGAGAATTAATGGACCGGATTGGAGATGAGGAACTTGGCATGGATCACGTGTGATTTTTATTCCGAAATACTGAAGCTGTCTACCGGCATAGAGGTTTTTCTGCCGCAAGCCGCTTTGATGCCGTACGGTTCTTCTTCGAAGCTGCCGGTGCTTTATTTGCTTCACGGACGAGGAGCGGATCAGACCGAATGGATGCGCAGGTCGTCCATCGAACGATATGCCGAGAATAAAGGCATCGCGCTCGTGATGCCGGGAGTCGGACGAAGCTATTATATGGACATGGCAAACGGCTTGCCTTACTTTACTTTCCTGAGCGAGGAGCTTCCACAGCTCGTTCAGTCGTTCTTTCCGGTGTCCGGGCGGAGGGAAGATACCTTTGTCGCCGGAATTTCCATGGGCGGGTATGGGGCATTCAAGCTGGCGCTTCGTTATCCGGAGCGTTACGCGGCAGGCGCAAGCCTGTCGGGTGGGCTGGATCTCGCCAGCCGCGCTGCAGGACCGGGCTTCCAGGAGGCAGAAGTTCGTACCCTGTTTGGAAGCGTTGATCGATTGCGAGGAAGCCGGGACGATTTGCTGTTCTTAGCCTCGGAATTCGCGGCATACAGTGGCGACAAACCGATGCTGTATCAGTGCTGTGGGACAGAGGATTTTTTGTATAACGATAATCAGACCTTTAGACACTATGCGGACAGCCTGGGGCTTCATATCACCTATGAGGAAGAACCCGGTGGTCATGAATGGGGATATTGGGATCGCAAAATTCAGCGGGTGCTGGATTGGCTGCCCCTGCCCTGAATTTTTTGTCCGCATGTATTGAAACGTTTCGATTTTATATGCGGATTAGCGCTGATTTTTTCGATTTTCAGATTGTTAATTTGTAAGTAGAAAGCTTATGAAATATATGGTTACAGGAAATTATTGATTGTTTTCGAGAGAATCATAACGTTTCGAATTAGTGAAAAAGAGAACGGTAATGACAAAGGAGGATGGGAAATGGCAGATCAACAACTACTTTCTCTGGTCGAGCAGATGACGCTGGAGGAGAAAATTGCGCAGCTTATACAACTGGCCGTCCCTTTTTTCGAAGGCACCCAAGAATCGGGGCAGATTACAGGACCGATGGAGTCGCTTGGCATCACCGATGACATCGTAAGTAATGCCGGCTCCGTGCTGGGTTTGGCAGGGGCGGAGGAAGTGATAGCCGTCCAGGAAGCCCATTTGCGCAAGAATCGATTGAAGATTCCGCTGCTGATGATGGCTGATATCGTACACGGCTTTAAAACAATCTTTCCGGTTCCGCTCGCCATGGGGAGCTCTTGGGACCCTAGTCTAGCGGAGCGGAGTGCGGAAATCGCTGCGCGCGAAGCCGCGGTATCCGGTCTGCATGTGACATTTGCGCCGATGGTGGACCTGGTGCGCGATCCCCGCTGGGGGCGCGTGATGGAATCGACGGGCGAGGATCCTTACTTAAACAGTGAATTTGCCAGAGCCTTTGTCAGAGGTTTCCAAGGAGAGGACCTGAGCGGCGATCTCAACCGGCTGGCTGCTTGCGTGAAGCACTTTGCCGCATATGGAGCAGGCGAAGGCGGCCGCGATTACAACACGGTGGACATGTCCGAGCGTCAGCTGCGGGAATATTACTTGCCGGCGTACAAGGCTGCGCTGGACGAAGGTGTCGAGATGGTCATGACCGCCTTTAATACGGTGGATGGCATACCGGCTACGGGCAATAAACGGATGATGCGCGATTTGCTGCGCCGCGAATGGGGCTTTGACGGCGTGCTGATCTCCGACTGGGGAGCGGTCAAAGAGCTGATTCCACACGGGGTAGCGGAGGATGAGGCAGAGGCAGCGTTAAGAGCTATTGAAGCGGGCGTGGACATCGAGATGATGACTTCCAGCTATGTTCATCATTTACCTGAAATGGTACGTGAAGGCCGGGTGGACGAGAGCCTGATCGATGAAGCGGTGCTGCGCATTCTGTCTTTGAAAAAGCGGCTTGGACTGTTCGAGCGCCCTGTGCGGGGAGCCGATCCGCAGGCGGAACGGGAGATTGTGTTCTGCGAGGAACATCGTCAGGCGGCCCGGGAGGCTGCGGCGAAGTCCTGCGTGCTCCTGAAGAACGACTCCCTGCTGCCGCTGCGCGGCGGGCAGCGCGTTGCCTTGATCGGCCCGTTCGCTGCCAGCGGCGATATTCTTGGCCCCTGGTCCTGGACAGGCTCCAAAGAAGACGCGGTAACGCTGGAGCAGGGACTGCGCTCCAAGGTGGCTTCCGGTGCCCTCACGGTAGCTGAGGGTTGTAACGTGAACGCCATGACCGGGCAGCAGTTGGAAGAGGCGATGAAGGCAGCAAAGGAAGCCGACGTGATAGTGCTTGCGCTGGGCGAGGATTCCGAGATGAGCGGCGAAGCGGGCAGCCGTGGGTTTATAACGCTGCCACAACCGCAGCTCGAGCTGATTCAGCATTTGAAAACGCTGGAGAAGCCGATGGTTGCCGTATTGTTCAACGGTCGTCCGCTGGATCTGCATGGGGTGCTGGACGAAGCGGAGGCTGTGCTGGAAGCCTGGTTCCCGGGAAGTGAAGGCGGGGCGGCTGTAGCTGCACTGCTGACGGGCGAGGCGAATCCTTCCGGCCGGCTCAGCATGTCGTTCCCTTATTCCGTGGGACAGGTGCCGGTATACTACAACCATTTTAACACCGGCCGTCCGAAGGATGCGCCCGATGCGCAGGTACGCTATGTATCGCAATATTTGGACATTCCGAATGAGCCGCTGTTTCCGTTTGGATTCGGCCTCAGTTATACGGAATTCGTATACGGGAAGATGACGCTGTCGGCGGATGAAATGTTCCCGGACCAGCCGCTTGAAATTACGGTTTCGGTGACGAATGCCGGCGATATGGCCGGTGAAGAAGTGATCCAGCTGTACGTCCGCGACCGATCCGGAGAGGTCGTTAGGCCTGTCAGGGAGCTAAAGGCTTTCCGCAAGGTGCTGCTGCAGCCGGGCGAACGACAGGAAATCACGTTTACGCTGACCGAAGAACAGCTGCGCTATCACCACTCGGATCTGTCTTTCACCAGCGATGCGGGCGAGTTCGACATTATGGTTGGAAAGAATAGCCGGGATACGGAGACAAGACGTTTTCGGCTTCGGAAATAACTCGACTAACATCATTTATGCAGAATAGGAAGTGAAACTTGTGACAGCCAATCATGTAATGAACGATGCGAAGATTGTACTCCAGGCGGGAGATTTGACGTTTTCCTTTTTGCCTAGCGGTGATCTTTATCAAGCCAGTTACGGCACGACGATGATCAATCAGCTGCTCTCCAATTCGATTGACGGCGCCCTTAACAATTTGTTTCTGAGAATCCATACTGAGAGCGGCATTCAGGCCGTTCCTATGCTCGGAGTACACTCCAACAGCGTGGTCACTCATGCGGATAACCGGATGATGTGGGAAGGCAGCGTCAAGGGAGTAGGTTATAAGGTTTTGTTTACCCCAACGGATACCGGCGCGTGGTTCTGGGACGTCGAGCTCCAGGGGGAAGGAATTCAAGCCGACGTCGTGTATGGACAGGATATCGGCATCGCCCATCCTGGTGCCGTTCGTAACAATGAGGCCTATTTGTCCCAGTACATCGACCATGCTGTGTTCCGGCAGGAAGATCTGGGGTATGTCGTGTGCTCACGTCAAAATCAGCCGCAGGGAGGCAAATTCCCGTATCTTCAACAGGGGGCGATGACTTCTGCTGTCGGGTATGCAACGGATGGCTTTCAGTTCTTCGGCCTTTCCTATAAAGAAACGAATCAGGCGGTGGCTTTATCCAAGGAGAGTCTGCCGAATGAGGTGTATCAATATGAGTTTGCCTATACGGCTCTGCAGTCCCCTCTCGTTGCGCTGAATGGCACGGCTCGGTTCGTATTTTACGGCCTGTTTAAAGAGGATCATCCGGAAGCAGTTACGTCGCTTGAATTCCAGGATGAGCTTCAGGCTGTGTGGCACCAGTTTGCAGCGAGCCGGTTGACCGAGACGGGCCATCAGCTGCCTCGGTCGGAGCGATCCAAGCGTTTCGGGGAACCTCTTCGCACATTGCCGCTGACGGCAGACGAATTGAACGCTTTGTATCCTGTACGCCGCCAAGAAGAGCGTGACGGGGAGGAGCTGCTCTCGTTCTTCACGGATACCTATGAGCATATCGTTTTGAAGGAGAAGGAGCTTCGCGTGGAGCGTCCGCACGGGCATATCTTGATGAGCGGCAACAATGTGAAGCTGGGCAGCCCTGTCATTACGACAACCTCCTACATGTATGGCGTGTTTAATTCCCAGCTGGTGACGGGGAACACGAATTTTAACAAAATGATGAGTCATGCTCGTAATGCACTAAACGTGCCTAAGACATCCGGACAGCGGATATATGTCGAGATGGACGGGGAATATCGCCTCTTGACGATGCCGTCCGTGTTCGAGATCGGCTTTAACTATGTACGGTGGTACTATAAGACCGAAAGCGACATGCTGATCATTACGAACTTCACGTCTGCCGCGGCACCGGAGGTTACGCTCCAAGTCCGTTCCGAGAGCGGAAGAGCGTACCGTTATTTGGTCACCATGCAGGTCACGATGGATGTGAACGAATATGAAGTCCCGTATCATAGGGTTCAGGAAGACGGCATCATTACGTTCCGTGCCGATTCGGCTTCGCTCAGCGCTTCCGTGTATAAGGATTTGCATTATCGCCTTGGGGTGACGGGAGCCGATGTGCAGGTGACGGACGAAACTTGTCTGGCAAGCAACATCGCGCCTGGCAGTGCCTCCTTGACAGTACTTGAGCTTGGTGAGAGTGTGGAATGGACCATGACAGTACAAGGCAGCCTTGATGCAGCGAACGCTCCGCTTGCGGCGCGGGTAGCCGATGAAGAGATTGCAAGCTACCGCTCGTTCTACGCGTCTGTCATGAACGGGTTCCATCTGAGCCTGAAGAATGGACAGGAAGACGGCTTGTTCAAGGTGAATGCGCTGGCCTGGTGGTATACGCATAATATGCTCGTTCACTATTCGGTACCGCACGGCCTGGAACAATACGGCGGCGCAGCGTGGGGAACACGCGATGTATGCCAAGGGCCTGTCGAATATTTCATGGCTACGCATAAATACGAGCAGGTACGCGATATCCTGCTTGAAGTGTACTCCCACCAGTATGAGGATGACGGAAATTGGCCGCAGTGGTTCATGTTTGATAAGTACGCCCATATCCAGCAGGAAGAGAGCCACGGCGACATTATCGTATGGCCGCTTAAGGTGCTGGGCGATTATTTGGCCGTCACTAACGATTACAGCATACTGGAGTCTGCCGTTCCATACACGAGAAAGCACAGCTTCGATTTCACGGAGCAGACGTACACCGTGCTTGAGCATGTGAAGAAGCAAATGGCCTATATTCAAAATCACTTCCTTCATGATACCTATCTGTCTTCTTATGGAGACGGGGATTGGGATGATACGCTTCAGCCGGCTAACGCGCAGCTGAAGCAGTTCATGGTCAGCAGCTGGACGGTGGCTTTGACCTATCAGACCTTGAAACAGTTCTCCCAGGTCATGGAGCCTGTGGACCAAGCGATGTCCGATGCCATGGGGGATCTCGCGGAAGGAATTCAGCGGGATTTCAATACGTATATTTTGAATTCTGAAGTTATTCCCGGCTTTGTCTATATGGAGAGCAAAGAGCAGAGCAAATTCCTGCTGCATCCGTCCGATCAGGAAACGGGAATCCAGTACCGGCTGCTTCCGATGACGCGCAGCATGATCAGCGAGCTGTTGACGCCGGAGCAGGCAGCAAGCCATTATGAGATTATCCGTGAGCAGCTGTTCTGTCCGGACGGCGTTAGATTGATGAACCGTCCAGCCGTATATGCCGGCGGTGTCAGCACGCACTTTAAGCGGGCGGAGCAGGCGGCGAATTTTGGCCGGGAGGTTGGCCTTCAATATGTGCATGCGCACATCCGTTATGTAGAGGCGATGGCCAAGCTCGGCAAGAGCAGCGAGGTGTGGAGCGGGCTTGAGCGCATCAATCCGATCGGCATTGCCGAAGTTGTGCCGAATGCGGAGCTGCGTCAGAGCAACGCGTATTTCAGCAGCTCGGACGGAAAGTTCAACACGCGCTATGAAGCGCAGGAATCGTTTGATGCGCTGCGCAGCGGAAGCGTACCTGTCAAAGGCGGATGGCGGATTTATTCCAGTGGTCCGGGGATCTACATGAATCAATTGATATCTAATGCGCTTGGCATTCGCGAAGCGGGAGGAGACCTGGTGATTGATCCGGTCCTGCCGAAGACGCTGGATGGCCTGGAGTTCCAATTTAACTACGCGGGGATGGCGGTAACGTTCATTTATCACGTGGATCGTTCCGAGGGGACCCGCATTACGATTAACGGGCAGGATGTAGCAGCAGATGCGATCCGGAACCGATATCGCACAGGCGGCGTTCGTATTGCAGGTGCGGATTTCAAACGATTGGCCGGAGAGGGTGGCACCGATTGCGTCGTGGATATTTACGCCTCTATTCATGAACAATAATTCTTGACCCCGTGAAACTCGTCTGCAAGAAGCAAACCGGTCTGATATAATAGAGGGAATGGTTATCAAAGCGAGGGATGGCGATGAAGACCGGTCAAGAGACATTGACCATCCGGTTCTCCGAGATGAAGGATGCTGCTGCACTCATGGAACTCGACGAACTGGTATGGGATCGCAATACGGCCCCTGCCCCATTGGAGTGGAACTCAAGAGATCATTATCTTCTGCATTGTCCGCCAGGCACACAGCTCGTGGCCTTGCATGAGGGGGAACTGTGCGGTTACATCGGATTCCGGTCGCCCACAAGCCTTCACAGTAATCGTCATGTGCTGGAGCTGAACATCGCGGTTCACCCTGCCTATCAACGGCAGGGCATCGGGCAGCGGCTGATCGATGCTGTGAAGGATATGGCGCGTGCGGAGGGCATTTCGAAGCTGAGGCTGCGGGTGCTGTCCAGCAATCCTGGCGCATTCGCTTTTTACAGGAACTGCGGGTTTCAGGAAGAGGGCAGGCTGATTCAGGAGTTTTATGTGGATGGACGTTACGTCGATGATATCTTAATGTGCTGCTTCTTATCATGATGGATCACATCATGATATCCCTCTAGGCCGTTTACCGAGCGGCAGAGAGATGAAGGTCATAGGGTTGAACAGTCCGGCAGCTTGCCGGGCTGTTTCATATGTCAAGGCCAACCAGGGTTTTCTGGTTGGCCTTATGTTATTTGGCCCGCCACTTAAAACGGCTTCTGGACAAGGGCATACGCTATTGCATATAGTAGATGAAAAGAAAAGAAGGCGGAGGTTATTTTCCATGACTATGGGCATTGTATCGCTGAATGTGGGAAAGCCTGTAACGGTTGATTACCAGGGAAAGGACCTGTCCACGGGAATCTATAAGCAGCCTGTGGAGGGTCCCTTGTTCCTAAGTTCATTGAATTTCGAGGGGGATGGTCAGGCCGATCTCGTCAATCACGGCGGCGTGGATAAGGCGGTGTGCGCGTACCCCTTCGAGCATTATCCTTATTGGGAACACTCCTTGGGCAAACAGATGGCGTATGCTGCCTTTGGCGAAAACCTGACGCTGCGGGGGATGCTGGAGGATCGGGTCTGCATCGGGGATGTATACCGGATAGGCGACGCGGTGGTACAGGTCAGCCAGCCCCGATATCCCTGCTTTAAGCTGTCGCAAAAGCATGGCGTGAAAGATATGCCGGCAAGAGTATTGAATACGGGCTACAGCGGGTTTTACTTTCGAGTCCTGGAGGAAGGGGATGTCCGTGCCGATTCCGCGGTCACTCAGCTTGAGTCCCATGCTTCCGGCATAACGGTGCAGGACGTGCTTCGCATAATGAAGGATGGACGGAAGGATGAACGCGGATTGTCCCGCATGCTGGAGATCGATGTGCTGTCAGCCAGCCTGAAGTCGCAATTCGGCAAGTGGCTGGAGACCCTGCGGGAGAATCAGGAGTGAGACGATGGTTCTTGCCAGGCTTCTAAGCCAAGGTCAGCCTATATTCTAGAACACATACAGACAACAAAACCGGCTTGCGTCCTTATCGTAGGATTCAAGCCGGTTTTGTTCCGGATATAGAGGTTACCTCATCCGCTTCCATTCGCTCTGAATCATGCCGTAGACCGCGTGGTTAACATAGCCTTGGGGCAGCTTCTCGGCTTCCCTTATGACTCCCTCCAGCACAAACCCCAGCCGTTCCGGAATGGCCCGGCTGCGATGGTTAGCCGTTGCACAGCGGATCTCCACCCGATTCAGGCCCATGCGCATCAGCGCGTGATCTGTGAACGCGCGGCATGCGCTTGTCATCAGGCCTTGCCCCGTGAAATGCTGATCCAGCCAGTATCCGATACTGACCGAGCGGTTGTTCCAATCGATCTCATGAAACGAGATGGTGCCTGCCAGCTCCTCGCGGACCCAGATGCCGGCCGAGAAGCCGCCGTTCTCGGCCGCTTGCTTCATGGCGCCTTTGATATAATTGACGGTATCGTTGACCTCGGTGACGGCATCCACCCACGGAAGCCACTTGCGCAGGCGGTCCCGGGAACGATCGGTAATCTCGAACATCGCCCGTGCATGCTCTATGGCAAGCGGGCGCAATTCAACATGGTCGTCTAATGTGTATCCAAACATAAGGTATCTCCTTTGTTCTCTCGTGAAGTGTATGTAACTTTAACGAGTCCGCTTCACTTTTTGCTCCAATGCGTAAATATCCTCTTCAAGGGAAATCATACGCTGACTAACAACCGTTCTGCAGTCGCTGAGCGCTTGATTGTATAGATGAGGCCCTAAGGTCTCCGTGAAAAAATCAAGAACACCCTCTGCGGCTAGATGGCCGAGGGTTTCGCCGCGCTCGGTCTCAAAGTATTCCTGAACCAGTCCAATCAGCTGTTCGCGTTGTTCTTTAGGGAATTTGGTAGGTTTCATAAGATGATTGCAGGCCTCCTTCATAGCTGTTTTTCTCTCCATGCTACCCTATTGACCAGCCCCCGTCAAAACGATTTTCGCCGGCATTTTCGGTTGTGGGAGAATCTTCTGTGTGCGGGTTAAGATGCTGGGAGCAGACTGCTTGCCGAATCCTCATCGCAAGCTGGCGACTTGCGGCACGGAGGTGCCGAATTCCTTGAACAATCGCGGCATTACAGGTATATTTAAGGGAAACACGTTTATACAGGAGATAGACAGAAATTACAGGACGAAAGGTTGATCAACGTGGAGAACCATCGGGGAACCCCCTCCAATTTCATAAAAAATGTTATTACCGAAGACCTGAAGTCCGGTAAAGTCAAGGAAATCGTTACCCGCTTTCCGCCGGAGCCGAACGGCTACTTGCATATTGGACATGCCAAGGCCATATGGATCAATTTCACACTGGCCGATGAATTCGGCGGACGGACGCACTTGCGGTTCGATGATACGAACCCGGTGAAGGAAGACATTGAGTATGTTAACTCCATTAAGGAGGACGTGAAGTGGCTCGGATTCGATTGGGAAGAGCTGCGGTACGCGTCCGATTATTTTGAAGAGATGTACAATCGTGCCGTGCTGCTGATTAAGAAAGGGAAAGCTTATGTGGATGACCAATCCGCCGACCAAATCCGCGAAACGCGCGGAACCCTGACCGAGCCAGGGCATAATAGTCCATACCGGGATCGCAGCGTGGAAGAGAATCTGGATCTGTTCGAGCGGATGCGCAAAGGGGAATTCGCCAACGGAGAACGCGTGCTGCGCGCCAAGATCGACATGGCTTCGCCGAATATTAATCTGCGGGATCCGGTCATCTACCGGATCTCTCACGCGCATCATCATAATACAGGCGACAAGTGGTGCATTTATCCGATGTACGCTTTTGCCCATCCGCTGGAGGATGCCATTGAAGGGGTTACGCATTCCCTGTGCTCCCTGGAGTTTGAGGATCAACGACCGTTCTATGATTGGGTTGTGGCCGAATGCGAGATGGACAGCACGCCGCATCAGTACGAATTCGGACGTCTGAACGTGGCGCAGACGGTTACGAGCAAGCGTAAACTGAAGCAGCTCGTCGACGAGAATGTGGTGGACGGCTGGGATGATCCGCGCATGCCGACGATCTCCGGACTTCGCCGCTTGGGGTATACGCCTGAAGCCATTCGCAACTTCGTGTTTGAGACGGGAATTTCGAAGGCGTACGGAACGGTGGACCGTCAAGTGATGGAACACTTTATCCGTGAGGACCTGAAGCTGAAGGCGCCGCGTACGATGGCTGTGCTGGACCCGCTGAAGGTGGTCATTACGAATTACCCTGAAGGTCAGATCGAATGGCTGGACGCCGAGAACAACACGGAGAATCCGGAGATGGGGATTCGCCAGATTCCGTTCTCGCGCGAGATTTATATTGAGCAGGAAGATTTCATGGAAGATCCTCCAAACAAATATTTCCGCTTGTTCCCCGGCAACGAGGTCCGTTTGAAGCATGCGTACTTCATCAAGTGTAATGACGTCATTAAAGACGAGAACGGCAAGGTCGTCGAGATCCACTGCACGTATGATCCGGAGACGAAGAGCGGCAGCGGCTTTACCGGACGCAAGGTGAAGGGAACGATTCACTGGGTGGAAGCCACGCAGGCCGTACCTGCTGAATTCCGCCTGTTCGAACCGCTGTTCAAGGACGAAGAGGAAGAAGCCGAATTGGTGCAGGAGGTTGCAGGCGAGGCGGAAGAAGCAACTGCCGAGAAGTCCTTCCTGGACGACATCAACCCGAACTCGCTGCAAATCGTGCAGGGATTCGTGGAACCGAATATGAAGGATGCTGCGCCGCAGGACAAGTTCCAGTTCTTCCGCCATGGATATTTCAACGTCGACTCGAAGTATTCGCAGCCAGGACGTCCGGTATTTAACCGCGTGGTCTCCCTGAAGAGCTCGTTCCAGCTTCCGAAGAACTAAATCAAGATAATGGTATAGGCGCGTTTAAGAAGTCTCCTGTGCTCTATAACGTAAACAAGACTCGAAGATTCCGTTACAGGATTCATTCGAGTCTTGTTATATTTACGATAATACCATCTTAGTGAACGGCTTGGTACAGGACCACGGTCTAACTCGCAGCGTATTCCTCCATCTCGTCGCTATCGAGATCGTCCGGATGCAGTGGCTGATACCCGTGCTTGCGAAGGTTGTACCACATCCAGCCAAAACCGATGGCACCCACAATGGCAAGCATCGTGCCGGTGAAGTACATGATCTGCGCCCCGAAGTTCTGGAACATCCAGCCGCCGGCAAGACCGCCGATGACGCCGGATATGCCGCTCCAGCTTAAGGTATAGATCGCTTGTCCGGAAGCGCGATACGGCGTTGGTACAAACAGCATCGTCAGCTGCACGCCGACATAGAAATAGCCGCCGAAGGTTACGCAGTGCAGGAGCTGGATGAAGGCCACCTCGAGCGCGCTGTTGGCTTCCGCCATCAGCAGCCAGCGGAGGGCGAAGAGCAGGCTGACAATCGTTAGGCAGCCGACCAAGACATTGATTTTTCGTTTCAGGAAGCGGTCAAACAGAATGAAGATCACCACTTCGAATATCGACGAGAAGAAGATCGCAAGGCCTACCATCTGCTTGGTACCACCAAGCTCCAGGATGTACAGGGACATAAAAGTGTTATTAGCTGTGTTCGGGATGGATACCATAATGCCTAACAGGATAAAACAGACAAAATAGGAGTTCAGAAACAGTCTACCGAGTCCTCTAAGGCTGACCGATGCCGATGCTGTCGTCTTCTGGATAGAGGGCAGCGTAAACATGAACACGGCCGCCACCAGCAGCATAATCGAGAACACGATGGCGATGCGCCCCGACCCGAGCCGATCGATGACAGGCCCTGCAGCGATGGCCGTCAGCGCCCATCCGAGCGAGCCCCATAGCCGGAAGGAGCCGAACTTTTGCTGCGTCCCCTCAATATAGGTTAGAATCAGCGAATTTGTCTGCGAGAACATCGGAGTCTGGAAGAAATAAAAGAAAATCATTGTCATGTATATCATTGCATAGGTATTCGCTTGAAATACAAGCTGAACCAGCAGCAGCGTACCGGTCATCATGATCAGCAGTATCCGCTTGATGTTTGCCGCCCGATCACCCCAGAATCCCCAGAACGGATTGGCGAAGATGGACACAAATGGCGCGATCGCCATCAGGCTGCCGATTTCAATTTTGCTCATGCCGATGTCTTGCAAATATAACTGGAAGAAACCGGTGAAGATGACCATGGTTCCGTAAATGAAGAAGTTGAACAGCTTGAGCGATATCAGCGAAGGTTGGGCGTTGTCCATATTCCGCAAGTAGGTCATTCCTTTCAAACCGAATACAATCCACAATCGCGGCATCGAAAAAAAGCCGCTTTCCCTTTCAATGTATCACGCATTGAAAAGGGATACAAACCATCTTTTAAATGATTTTCCATTATTCTGGTTATTAACCTATAAACTGAATCAAGTTTTTTTACAACGTGTAAGAAAGGCTGGTAGAACATATGAGCGGTCAACCCATAGATGTCGGCTTTTCGCCGGATCAGGTGACGGGTATCGTACTTGCAGGCGGGGCCTCCCGGAGAATGGGAAGAAACAAGGCGCTTCTGCCCATGCAGGGAATGAGTTTGATCGAGCGAACGGTCCAGGCGCTTGACGGGGTTAGCGGCCGCGTCATCCTATCCACCAATACCCCCGAGTCTTATCAATTTCTCGGATTGGAATGCGTTCCCGACCTTTATGTCGGGCAAGGCCCGATGGCGGGTCTTCATGCAGCGCTCAAGTCATCCCAAAGCACATGGAATATGGTCGCTGCTTGCGACATGCCCCATATCCATGAGCGTTTCCTTCGGGGATTGCTGTATCTGGCGAATCAGCAGCTCACAGCCGATGCTGTAATTCCTGTTGTAGAAGGCAGGGTGCATCCGCTGCTGGCGGCATATCGCAAAGAAATCGTAGAAGGCCTTGAACGCAGGCTGAACAAGGGACAACTTCGCATGGTGGAGTGGGTGCAGGAGCTGAATGCCGTCTTCGTGCACGAGGAGCAATTAGAGGCAATTACGGGTCTTGATCCGCGCAAAATTTTATTTAATATGAACACGCCTGGGGAATACGAGTCAGCAGGCGGCCTGATGAATGCGGACTTGCCTGAGGATAGATAGTAGATTTCTATAGCTGAATAAAGGTGTGCAAAAGCACGACGAAACGGTATTCATCATAAAAAAATAACCCCGCCAGCTAAATGCTTGGCGGGGATTTTAATATCAACCATATGACTGCCTTCGGCTATTATACGCACAGCCGACGGTTTATCCGCCGATCTGTGACATACGCCGGACGGTTGGGGTATGGCTTTGCATTTTTTTCTCGAGCGCGAGCGCCATTTCATGATTCAACGGTTTGGAACCCAGCGCTTTGCGGAACAGGTTTGCCACCGCGGAAGGATCATCGACGACGCGGCGCACGTTAAATTCGTCGGACCAGTACAGGCAAGCCTTGATGTGGCCGTCAGCCGTCAGTCTGAGGCGGTTGCAGGAATCGCAGAAATGATCGCTGACCGGATGGATCAGACCGAAGGTTCCTGTAGCTCCAACCACCTTCATATTTCGTGAAGGTCCGTTGCCGGATGGCCCCTGCTCTTCCTGAATGGTCCAACCCGCCTCCTGGCACACTTCGGATACCCGGCTGAGCGGCAGATACGAATCTCGCCAGGCATCGGACGCTTGCCCGATCGGCATGTATTCAATAAAGCGGACATGTAGGGGACGATCGAGCGTCAGCGCGATAAAGTCGCGAATTTCGTCTTCGTTGAAGCCCTTCATTAACACCATGTTTAGTTTGATGGGATCCAGGCCGGCTTCATATGCGGCTTCAATGCCTTCCAGCACTTTACGCACTTGACCGCCGCGCGTAATGCGCGCGTAGCGATCCTCATGAAGCGAATCCAGACTGATGTTGATTCGGGTAAGTCCGGCTTCCTTAAGCAGGTGAGCTTTGGAGGGGAGCATGATCCCGTTGGTAGTCAGGGATATATCTTGAATTCCTTCAATGGAAGCAATCATATGGACCAAGGATTCCAGATCCTTGCGTACCAGCGGCTCGCCGCCGGTAAGGCGTACTTTGGAGACACCCATTGGGGCAAGGACGCGCATGATCGCTGCGATCTCTTCATAACTCATAATCTGATCGGGAGGTTGGAATTCCATCCCTTCTTCCGGCATACAATAGACACAACGAAGATTGCATCGATCTGTCACCGAGATACGAATATAATCATGGACCCGACCGAAAGAATCTTTAAGCGGTTCGATCATGGAAATCCCCCTTTATAGCATGCATGGTCACATTGTAGCCATTCCCCGAACGGGAGTCAATGCATTGTAAGGGTCATGTCAGCCGGACAAGCTGCGTGGATAAGTTCAAGGATTTGTGAGAAGTATCACAGAAAACGCTTTCGGGATCCAGTATATTGAAGCTGTGGACAAAAGCTTTCTCCCCTTGAAAGCGAGTAGTGACATTCTAGATTTCCGAAAGTTTCCTGATTTTTCCGAAATTTTCGGAAATCATTTCAAACTGCTTTCATTAGACGTTCATCTAAGATATACTGTCAAGGATATCACATCCAACAAGAAAGGTTACCAATAGGAGGTTCGATATGGCGATATCACCTGTTCAAACTTTGGAGGTGCCTGACGTCTGTCACAGATGGCTTGAAAACCGGGGTACGGTCTACGAGCTGCTCATCGATTTTTTGGGCAATTGGCCCAGCTTGTCTATGATTGCGGAATGGAGCCGCGGAAGCGGAATAAGCAAGGCTGCGGAGTGTTCGAAGGCCGGTACGGACCTGATGACCTATTTATGTGGACGCTCACCTGAGGAATTGGTTCGGATTTGCGAATACGAAGGGGCGGAATACCGCCGATTGCTTCAGCAGTCCAAACAGCGTCAAGCGGCAAAGTCTCATTACACGAAGGATGGATGCGCTCAGGATTTAGCCGATTGTTATGCATCCGTCGGTGTTGCCTTTAATAAACTGCACGGGGAAGCGGACGATCATATAGCCATTGAACTGGAATTTATGACACTGCTTCATGACCGTATGCTGAACAATACGTATTGTGAACATAGCATGCTGCAATTGATGGAGGTTCAAGAGAAGTTTCTGGAGGAGCATCTGTTGTCATGGGTGCCATCCCTCTGCAAGGATCTAAAAGGCTCCACGGAAAGCCCGCTTTATCAGTCGGTATTCAGTCTGCTCGAGGAGTTCCTCGCACAGGATCTGAACATGTTGAAGACGTGGAAGCATTCCAGGGAAGCTGTGCTGGTACATTAGCGAGCCAGGACAATATCATAGTCATCCAAAAAAAAGCCCCAGCCTCCTAATGTAGGAAGCCGGGGCTTTGATGTTCTAATTAATCTTCGATTCTTTTTTTGCTGAACTTCATCAGGAACTCGTACACGATAGGTACCACCACGAGTGTGAGCAGCGTCGAGCTGATCAGACCGCCGATAACCGTGATGCCGAGTCCTTTCGAAATGATGCCTGCGCTGTTCTCCCAACCGAATACGAGTGGCAGGAGAGCGCCGATCGTTGCGAGTGCCGTCATAAGAATTGGACGAAGACGGGTAGCGCCGGCTTCAAGCAGGGCTTCGCGGGTGCTCATGCCTTCGCGTTCCATATGGATCACGCGGTCGATCAATACAATCGCATTGGTCACGACGATACCGATCAGCATGAGTACGCCCATGAGTGCAGACACGTTCAGTGTCTCGCCTGTAACAAGCAAACCGATAATGGCTCCGATGACAATGAACGGCAGCGAGAACAGGATGGCGAACGGTGCGAGACCGCCACCGAATGTAACCACAAGCACGAAGTATACAATCGCAATGGCTGCCAGCATGGCGAGTCCAAGCTGTCCGAAGGTTTCGTTGATTTGCTCGGTAACGCCTCCGAACTGGACGGATACGCCGTCTGGAAGCTCAAGCTTGTTCACTTCAGTCTCCAGGTTGGTGGAGGCCGACCCAACATCGCTGGACAGGATATCGGCTGTGACGGTCACAACCATTTTCCCGTCGATGCGCATAATAGAGTCAGGAGTCGTTCCTTTTTCCACCTTGGCCACGTCCTTGATCGGCACTTCGATACCGAGTGGAGAGGTGACGGTTTCGTTCTCGATTTCTTTGATGCTCTTATAGGTCTTGCTGTCCGTTTCAATGTAAACATTGTAACTCTTGTCCTCAATTTTGACTTCGGTCAAGACCGGACGTTCCCGTACGGGAGACAGCTTCATTGCCAATTGTCCTGCGGTCAGGCCAAGGGAGCTCAGCTTCTCTTGGTCAGCAACCAGCGTATACTGCTCGAACGCTTCGGACAAGCTGGTTTCTGCATTCTCGAAAGTGGCTGTATCCTTGTTGGCAAGCTCTGCAATTTGATCAGCTACCGGCTTGATCTGCTCCAGAGAATCGCCAAAGACGTTAACCGTTAACTGGCCGCCGCCAAAGCCGCCGGCTGCCATGTCCATATTGGACCAAGTACCGTCCGGTACTTCCTTGGCAAGATCCTCGACAAGGGCTTTTTTAACATCTTCGAAGTTTTTCGTGTCCGGGTCATACATAATATAGAACAATCCGGAATTCGCTGATCCCATACCAAGCGGATTGCTTCCGCCGATGGAGTACTGCATCGTTTCGACTCCAGGTTGATCCAGAATCAATTTCTCCGCTTTTAATGCGCGTTCCTCCACATCCTCCAGCATGACGCCGGGCTCAGGAGAATAAGTTACCATGGCATATTTGTCTTCCTGTTCCGGAATGAAGCTAACGCCAAGGTACTTCGTCAGGAACAAGCTTCCTGCCAATAACGCGATGGCTGCCAGGAATGTAATGGCTTTGTGATTCAGCGTCCATTTCAGAATGGAACGATACCCGCGGGCCATTGCGCCCGGTTTCTCCGCATGATCATGTTTGTTCTTCAAGCCTTTGCGGAACAGGCTGTGCGCCATAGCGGGCACGAGCGTGATCGCTACGACCAGGGAAGCGAGCAGTGCGAAGACCATCGTCAATGCAAATGGCATGAACAGCTCTCCGACCATACCGCTGACCAGGGTAAGCGGCAGGAATACCGCGATGGTTACGATAGTGGAGGACATGATCGGAACAAACATTTCGCGTGTAGCGGCGCTGATGAGCTCACGGCCCGTTAATTTCTCGGTCGAGAGGGACATGCGCCGGTAGATATTCTCGATAACGACGATCGAGTCATCGACAACCCGGCCGATGGCAACGGTCATGGCACCGAGTGACATCATATTCAGGGTGATATCCATTTGTCTCAGACAGAGCACAGCAATCAGCAAGGACAATGGGATCGAAATAATCGATATAATTGTCGAACGGATGTTGCGCAGGAAGACCATTATGATCAGAACGGCGAACAATGCGCCGAATAATGCCTTGGAGAGCATCGTATGAACAGAGTCTTCAATCGGCTTGCCTTGGTCCAGCATGATCGTCAGATCCATGCCAGGATAGAGGCCTCTCAATTCCTCTGCCTTGTCTTTCACCTGATTGACAACGTCCACCGTATTGGCGTCGTTGGCTTTCACGATTTGGATACCGATCGATTCCTTCCCGTTGGTGCGGGAGATGGATTCCGAGGTTCCAATAACTTCAATTTTGGCAATCTCGCTGAGTTTTACGGTTGGAATGCCGGTTGGAACGGCAGGAGCACCGCTTGTTCCGCTTGCAGCTGCACCGGATCCAGGAGCGCCTTGTTGGCCTGCCCCGGCATTCGGAGCGCCGGCTCCGGCAGCTGCACCGCCGCCGCCCGGAACAACCGGAATAGCGATATTTTTCAGATCGTCAATGCCGATAATGCCGCCATCAATAGCCACGGCCTTCTGGGATTTGTCCATTTCGAACATGCCGAGCGGAACGTACAGCGCGGAACCCTGCACGATACCTTTAACGGTATCCTCCGTCAAGCCAAGCTCGTTCAGTTTGTCCTGATTAAACTTAAGCTGTACCTCGTTCACGAATTGTCCGGCTACCTGGATGGAAGCAACGCCGTCCAAATCCTCCAGCTCCGGAACGATGTCATTCTCTGTGATGCGTGTCAATTCATCCAATGCCATGTTGTCTTTGTTCGCAATACTTAGGGAGACAACCGGCATGGAGCTCATGCTGAATTTGGATATGGTAGGTTTCTGAGCGTCGTCGGGCAGCTTTACCTCGTTAATGGCTTCACGAACAGCAGCCGTAGCGTTGTCCAGATCACTACCATAATCAAACTCAACCATGACATTGGCTGCATTCTCCATGGAAGTGGAGGTTACGGTCTTGACGCCGTCGATATTGCGAAGTCTCGTCTCGAGCGGTTTGGTAACATCCTCCACAACCCCTTCAGGAGCGGCGCCCGGATAGATCGCGGTGACACTTAAGAACGGGACATTAATATCCGGAATGGTTTCTTGTTTCATCGTCAGTCCGCTGTATAACCCACCGAAGCTGACGATGATGGTCAGCAGCCAGATCGCAAACTTGTTGCGCAGCGAGAAATTGATAATTCCTTTCATTAGGCGATTCTCTCTCCTCTCCAAAACTCTATGTCTCTAACTAAAACTAACTTTCCTGCATAATTCCACCTGGTGTAAGATAGCTTTCCAGCACAGTAATGATGTTGCCCTTGAGCTCCTTATACAATGCTTCAAGGTCCTCGATCCCTTCCAAGTTAGCAAGCATTCCTTTCAGAACGGCTCGGCTGGGCTGGATGGCAAGCAGTTCCTTCTCCATAATATGGAGCGACTCCATTGCATCTTCCCGGACATCCGTCTCTACCTGAATCTTCTTTATTTCATTCTTCATCGCCTTAATGACGATGAGCGGGTGACGAGTTGTGCGAATGTCGGTTTGGCATAATTGGCCCAATTGCCCCACCGCCTCCATTGGGATCAGGGGCTCGGGCCGTCTGCGCAGAATACTGTCCACAATATCATCGAGCAGCTGAATCTGGTGATCAGCGGTGATTCCCACATTCAAATGGAACCCGGGCATGAACAGGAAGTGGATATACGAACCCAGCATACTGCCCATAAACATGCCGATTTCTAATGTGTATGGCTCTACTTCGGGTCCATAAATGGATTTCAGCTTATTGTTAAACCACTGCAATGCAGCCAGCATTTCCTGTCGCATGTTTTCCTTGTCAAAAGGCGGTTTCCCCGGCATCTGATCATGGAACTGCTTCAGGAGAAATTCCCGGATCTCCAGAAAATGGATCAAAAGCACTTCCGTCTGCTTGCGCAGCTGCTCCTTGGGTCCGAGAAGCGGATCGTGGTCGACCCGGAGAATCTCATCTTTAATCCGGCTTGCGATATGCTCGTAAATGCTCTTTTCCAGTTCCTCTTTGGACTTGAAATGAAGATAGAGGCTGCCTTTCGACATCCCGCATACTTCGGCGATTTCCTGCATGGAGGTAACCGAAGAGCCCTTCGCGGAAAACAGCTGCATCGCAGTGATGAGAATTTGCTGTCGTTTTTCTGCCGTTTTATCAGCCAATCAATAGCTCACCTCACTTGAGAACTTTGCGGTTCTTGAATTGACCATAGGGTCAAGAATTATTATATATGAAAAAGAACGACCGTTTCAACTTTACTACGGTCGTCCTTTACGTTAGGTTCTGAAAACTTATGAAATTTTACAAAAGTAATTAACTGATCAATTTTAGACCGACAGCCGAGCACAGGATCATGGCGATAAAGAGCACGCGCCGCCATTCCTTCGGTTCACCGAACAGGAGCATCCCTGTAATGGCGCCGCCCACCGTCCCGATTCCCGTCCAGATGGCATAAGCGGTACCCATAGGCAGTACGGTCATGGCGTAGGAGAGGAGGGAGAAGCTGGCGGCAAAAGATAAGGCCAAAATCAGTACATATTGCCATCCCTTGCGCTCCGACACGCCTTTGATGCCGATGACGCCGCCGATTTCGAACAATCCTGCAAACACAAGTGCAATCCAAGCCATTACTTGCTCACCTCCGGTTCCGCATGATCAGCCGTAACCAGCTTAAGGCCAATGACGCCTGCCAGCAGCACACAGATCAGAAGCACCTTGACCAGTTTAAACGGTTCCCCGAAGAACAGCATCTCCGACGCGACCGTTCCGGCTGTACCGATTCCCGTGAATACTGCATACACCGTTCCGACCGGCAGCCGTTTGGCTGCCTCGATAATAAGATAGAAGCTGACTGCAATGGCGGCTATGGTTCCAATCCATTCCCAGATGTTTGAGGAATGCTTCAAACCCATCACCCATATGATTTCAACCAATCCACCAAGCAGCACAAAAATCCAGTTGCGATTCATTATGATGGTTCACTCCTTTTATGAAAACAACAGTAACCCCTCACGGTTACCGATTCCTGTTCCTATTCTCCTTAAGTCTCTTTATTATGCGTAAATTAGGAGACATTAACTCTTGTGGTTATATCGTTGCTTTGTTACCCCTAACCAATACACTGGCCAAGCAGCTGCAAGACGTCTCATGGCCCGTTCTTCCCCGCCGTACACGGTTTCCAGATGGATTCCATCCACCAAGGTCATAAAGGCAATCGCCGCATTGCGCGGATGACGGATGATACGTCCATGCTTCGGACAGCCCGCGGCAAGCAGCCTCGACAAGTTCTGCTCCTGTTGATCCAGCAGCGGATACACCATCGCCATCACTTCGTCATACAGCGTACTTGGCGGAAAGAAGGCCATTCGCATGAAGAACCGCACTTCATCATCCAGACGATAGGCTTGGAGACGGCTTTCAAGAAATCCGTGCAGCTGCTGCTCCAGCGGCCAATCGGCATGGTTTAGAAAATAGGCCACCATCGACTCCTCTTGACGCTGGAATACGTCCTGAAGCACCTGCAGAAACAAATCGTTCTTGCTCGAAAAATGGGCGTAAATCGACGGTTTTTTGATCCCGCAGTCGTCTGCAATATGTTTTAGCGATGCCCCTTCGTAACCGTTTTTGGCAAAGTGGGCAAGGGCGGATTGCTTAATATCGGCGGCACTCATAACATTCCTCCTAACTAACGGTCGTTAGTTATATTTTTAACAAATGGCGTTACCATTGTCAATATTTTATTTTGGGGCGTCGGTCCCTTGTCAGCTCGCGGAGAACAGTCTTTAGTTCCTGGGGGAGATCATGTAGAATATGGTGTGACCAGCATCGTACATACATAGAGACATTAACGATGAAGAACAAGGGGTATACGATATGAGAAAGGGAATACAGGCTGTATTGATTACCGCGCTTTTGTTCGCGTTTTATTATTTTGGCCTGGATTATTTCGGGAAGACGACCGGGACCATTATCGGGATATTCTCCACGCTAACCGTAGTATCCATCGGTTTCATGATTTTTATGGAGAACCGTCATCCCACCAGCACGATGGCCTGGATTCTGCTCTTGGCGCTAGTCCCTATCGTGGGGCTTGTGTTTTATTTTTTGTTTGGACAGAACTATTTCAAGCGAAGAAAATACGACAAAAAGGCACGTAAGGACGTTCTGGTATACACCAGCGAAGTGCTCCGCAAGAACACCCCGGACATTTCCTGCTTTAAGCCCGAAGTGCAGCAGCTCCTTCAGCTGTCTACCCGCCTGGCACGCACGCCGATTTCCTTCTCGAGCGATACCAAGGTGCTGACCGACGGGGAGGAGACATTTGCAGCCTTGATAACGGAGCTGGAGCAAGCGGCGCATCACATTCATATGGAATATTACATTTACCGTCCGGATGCGATCGGAACGCAGATCCAGGAAATATTAATTCGGAAGGCGAGAGAGGGGGTTGCCGTGCGGTTTATGGTGGACGCCGTTGGCAGCTTGCAGCTGCCGCCTTCCTTTTTGCAGGAGATGAGGGATGCGGGTGTACAGGTCGCCGTATTCGGCAGTCCAAAGACGATTTTCTTCACGAGCCGTGTAAATTACCGCAATCATCGCAAAATCGTTGTGATTGACGGGAGTGTCGGATTCGTTGGGGGATTGAATGTAGGGGATGAGTATTTAAGCCGCAGCAAGGCATTCGGTTTCTGGCGTGATACCCATATGCTTGTTCGCGGAGAGGCCGTCAGAACGCTCCAGGTTGTCTTTCTGCAGGATTGGCAGTACATGACGGGAGAGCAGCCGAGTGAGCCGATCTATTATTCACCGGATTTACTGGAGAGTCGTGCCGGTGCCGTTCAGATTATCGCAAGCGGACCGGACAATGAGCGAAGAGCCCTGAAGAACATTTTCTTCTCCATGATTGTGTCGGCTCGCAAGTCGGTATGGCTGGCTACGCCGTATTTTATACCGGATGAAGACATATTCACCGCGCTCAGGGTTGCTGCCCTGTCCGGTCTTGATGTACGGATTCTGTTTCCGTCGAAGCCGGACAAATGGCTGCCCTTTCTGGCTTCCCATTCCTATTTTCCGGATCTGCTGGACGCCGGGGTAAGGGTATATGAATATGAAAAAGGGTTCATGCACTCGAAGCTGCTGATCGTTGATGGCGAGGTTGCAACCATTGGCACGGCTAACATGGACATGCGGAGCTTCCACCTTAATTTTGAGGTTAACGCTTTACTCGTTCATACGGAAAGTGTTGGCAGGCTGGTATCCGATTTCGAGCAGGATCTGGAATACGCCCTCCTGTACGATCGCAATCATACCCGTAAAAAGAGAATCATGACCCGGCTGCTGGAGTCGGCCGCCCGACTGATGTCACCTCTGCTGTAGGCCAAGCGGAGGTAGGCCATTCAGGCCTAGACCGCCTTCATACGAGTACATACATACTATTGAAGGAATTGTTAAAAGGTTGTGAAGCCCAGCCATTTTTGCAGTTTAAACAGGATGTTCTTCATCCATGTCGTTTCTCCTTGGTAAGCCTCGGCTTCGAGGCTAAAGGCTGCGCCTTCGTTGAACCATATTCGATGAAAGTAACGGTCCAGATCCCGGGTAAGCGGATGATCTTTAGGCGCGGCTATCCACAAGTTGTTTTCCAGGTTGAGATCGGCCAGATTCCGCTGGGTAAAATTGGTCGACCCGCCGGTAATGACGGATTTTGCCGTCGGTTTGGCAATGTACATGAGCTTGGTATGATACTGCTCCGTACCGGTGTTGTACCAGCGGATGGAGATGTTCCCTTTGGATTTCTTGATGAGCTCGGCCGCAGCCGGACGGTTGGGGATGCCAATCTTATCCCGGCCGAAGGCGTTCTGGTTCGGATCCAGGATGAGGCGTATATCAACACCGCGGTCCGAAGCTTTTAGAAGCTGGTCCATGACTTTGCTGTCAGCCAGATAGAACATCCCCATCCAGAGCGTATCCCCGGGCTGTGATTGCTCGATGGCCTCCAGAACATATTTATAAATTTTCCCTTCCGTCAAATAACGAACATCGACATCGTTAGCTTGACCTGAAGGCTGCAGAGGTGGCTTTGAGCCCGGCTCATACTCCGGCAGTTTGATCGGGCTTGTAAGGTTAACGGCGGCTTGCTCGGCTGCAAGCATATCCCCGATGATGTCCCCGCTCGTTTCGAAGGCGATGTTCGAGTGGAACGCGCTGGCGTCATGGATGTTGGCAGATGTGACCAGCGCGGTGTTCTCGCTGATGACGACTTTACGGTGATTGGCCTTCACGTTCAGCAGCTTCAGATAGGAGCGCACCGTAATATCGGGTGCTTCGTTGGCCATCAGATTGGGGAGTGTCCCCGTGCCCGACTGGCCAAACCATTGGAAGAATGTGCGCCATACGGCAGAATAGGCGGGCGTGGAGTCTCGCAGCCGGTCGACATCGGTCATGATTACATGAATGCCGGCAGCCTTCATGGCCTCGAATTCCGGCAGCGAATAGGAGCCATACCCGGTATTCACTTCATCGGAAATAAAGAAGATATCCATGTCGGGATATTTCTTCTTATGGGCAACAAGGCGATGGGCAAGTTCTTCGCTAACTTTGGGGAAATCCTGATCTTTATGAGCGTAGCCGTTGAACAGAAACATATCGATAACCAGGAATTTTCGGGATTCGTCGATAATTTGACCGATGCGGGGTCCGATTTCACGATCATGTACCGGTTGACCATCCGGTCCGGGGTAGGTCAGGTCGGTCCACATTTTAACGTCGCTCTGGTACAGCGGGCTTTCATAGGAGATCCCTTTCGGTAGTGGCTTATGAGTCTGATAGATCATCACGCCGATGAGCCATAGTATAAGAAGGACAAGGCAGATGAAAATCGTTGTTCGCGTTCGGGAGCTTTTGGTATTCGGTTTCCTCGACACGAGCAGGTTGCCTGGATCGGTTGTAGGTAGATTTTCTGAATTGCGGTTATGAATGAAATGGCGGAAACCCAAGATAGCCCATCCTCCTATCGCTGTTGTATACCGTTAATTAACTTGAAAGTCCCGTTCTGACGCACTCTTCGTTTCTGCAATTCAGAAAGTGTGAGATACAGACGGAGTTGATCCTAGGAAGCCGGGGTAGAATGATATTCGGGTTTGTTTTTTCAAAACATGCGGTAGAATGGGTCAAGACCGAGTCGTTTATATTTTTGCTAATGGATGATGTGCATATCATGCAGGCGGGATAACCTGATGCCAATGATATGCTTATATATGGCTTATCTAAAGGATGAGCGAAGTGGATAAGGAGGCACGGGATGAATTCAGAACATAAAGAGACCGCGGGTCAACCAGCTGAAACCATTTCAGGCAGAGGTTTGGAAAGATCCGAGGGCAGGCTGGTGCCGGAAGTGCCTACGGGCGAACGAAAAATAGAGCATGTACGCTTATGCCTGAATGAAGAAGTTGGCTCCGTAGGGGTAACCACTGGTTTTGAACGTTACCGTTTCCGTCACTCCGCACTGCCGGAAATCGACTTTGAGGATATTAAGCTGGACACTGCATTTCTTGGTTTTTCCGTACGAACCCCATTTCTGATCAGCTCCATGACTGGGGGGAGCAAGGCCACGGGAGAGATCAATAGACGTCTGGCTGAAGCCGCGCAGCGGCGCGGCTGGGCACTTGGGGTAGGCTCCGTGCGGGCAGCGGTGGAGAAGGAGGAGCTTGCTCCCACTTTCCGTGTCCGGGAGAGTGCGCCGAGCGTGCCGGTTATCGCCAACCTTGGAGCGGTGCAGTTGAACTATGGCTTTGGACTTGACGATTGTCAGCGGGCGGTGGATATCGCGGGGGCGGACATGCTGGTCCTTCATTTAAACGGACTTCAAGAGGTGTTTCAGCCGGAAGGGAATACACGGTTTGGTCGTTTGCTTAAGCGAATTGAGGATCTGTGCCGTACGCTTTCGGTACCGGTCGGCATTAAAGAAGTCGGATGGGGCATCGATGGTGAAACGGCGCGGAACCTGCTCAATATCGGGGCGGCCTTCATCGACGTGGCTGGTGCGGGCGGTACCTCATGGAGTCAGGTTGAAAAATTCCGCAGCCCGGATCCGGTTCGCCGCGCTGCGGCTGAGGCTTTCGCCGGGTGGGGCAATCCTACCGCGGAATGCATCGTGGAGGTGCGTGAAGCTGCGCCAACCTGTGCGCTTATCGGCAGCGGCGGGCTGCAAAACGGCGTCGATGCTGCTAAAGCGCTCTCGCTTGGCGCCGATCTGGCAGGCTTCGGGCGTGGACTCCTGGGATCGGCCGTCGAATCGGTGGAAGCGCTGGATCAGCGGCTTGCCCAGGTGGAGTTGGAGCTGCGGACGGCGATGTTCGGAATCGGCGCGGGGAATATCGATGCGCTGAAGTCAACCCAACGGCTGATTCGCGTTTGAATGGCCGGGGTGATTGGCGGGAACTACTTTAAAGCGATGGCAGTATATTCGTGTTGAAGTCTATCGGGTATCTGCTATAATTAATAAGATTGTTTAGCTTACGATTAGTAGCTTCGGCGGTAAGAACCGAAGCTGTGTCATACTTACAAATATAGAAGTAAACCTGATAAGGAGTTGTCACATAAATGGCTTTAAAAGCAGGAATCGTCGGTTTGCCAAACGTCGGCAAATCAACATTGTTTAATGCGATCACGCAAGCGGGCGCCGAATCGGCCAACTATCCGTTCTGTACGATTGATCCAAACGTCGGTGTTGTGGAAGTGCCGGATGAGCGCCTCGACAAGCTGACCGAGCTGGTTCAACCGAACAAAACGGTACCAACCGCTTTTGAATTCGTGGACATCGCGGGCTTGGTCCGCGGGGCGAGCAAAGGGGAAGGTCTTGGGAACAAGTTTCTTGCCCATATTCGTGAAGTGGATGCCATCGTTCATGTTGTTCGCTGCTTTGAAGACGAGAACATTACCCACGTTGACGGTAAAGTGAACCCGGTCAGCGATATCCAGACGATTAATTTGGAGCTGATCCTTGCGGACCTCGACAGCGTGGAGAAGCGGATTGACCGGGCGAAGAAGAACATGAAGGGCGGCAACAAGCAGTATGCTCAGGAAGTAGAGCTGCTGGAGCGCCTGAAGGAAGCCCTTTACAACGATCAACCGGCACGCAGCGTGGAGCTGAGCGATGATGAGAAGCTGATTGTTCGCGATTTGCACCTGCTGACATTGAAGCCGGTGCTATACGCGGCCAACCTGAGCGAAGACGGTGTTACGGAAGCCGACAGCAATCCCTTCGTGCAGCAGGTTCGTGATTTCGCGGCTGCGGAGAACGCGATCGTGGTTCCGATCAGCGCGAAGGTTGAAGCCGAAATTGCCGAGCTTGAAGGCGAGGACAAAGCGATGTTCCTTGAGGAGCTGGGTCTGGAAGAATCCGGTTTGAACCGTCTCATCAAGGCTGCTTACAGTCTGCTGGGATTGTACACTTACTTTACGGCAGGCGTGCAGGAAGTGCGTGCCTGGACGATCCGTAAAGGAACGAAAGCTCCGCAAGCGGCAGGTGTGATTCATACCGACTTCGAACGCGGCTTCATTCGTGCAGAGGTTGTAGCTTACGATGACCTCGTTGCAGCCGGATCGATGAACGGCGCGAAGGAACGCGGACAGCTTCGCCTGGAAGGCAAAGAGTACGTTGTGAATGACGGCGATGTGATGCACTTCCGTTTCAATGTGTAGGAATTGAAGTATTCAAAGGCCATGGCTCCATGTCACTTTGTGCATGGGACCGTGGTTTTTTTGAAGGGGAGAACCTTTCCGTGCGGTCAACTGCCTGCTAGTCAAATGCGTCGTTTCATGGTAAAATAAAAAGTCGTTTACACTTCATTGTGATGCGAAATGGAGTGCAAAAAGGCATATCTTCAGGAATATATCTTAGAGAGGTGAATTCCTTTGTTGGACCGATTACAATCCCTTGCGGACCGTTACGAGAAGTTAAGTGAGCTGTTGTGCGATCCCGATGTCGCTAATGACTCCAAGAAGCTCAGGGATTATTCCAAAGAACAATCCGATTTACAGCCTGCTTATGAGGCTTATGTTGAATATAAAAATGTAATTGAAGAGCTCGAAGCTGCCAAAACCATGCAGGGCGAAAAGTTGGATGACGAAATGCGCGAAATGGTGAAAATGGAGATCGAGGAGCTTACCCAGCGCGAGCAAGAGCTGGCGGAGAAGATTCGGATCTTGCTGCTGCCGAAGGACCCGAACGATGACAAGAACGTGATCATCGAGATTCGCGGCGCTGCCGGCGGCGACGAGGCGGCGCTGTTTGCTTCCGACCTGTACCGGATGTATACCCGTTATGCGGATACTCAAGGCTGGAAGGTTGAACTGATGGACGTCAACACGAACGATCTGGGCGGCTTCAAGGAAGTGATCTTCATGATCAATGGCCGCGGCGCATACAGCAAAATGAAATTCGAGAGCGGCGCGCACCGTGTTCAGCGTATTCCGGCAACGGAATCCGGCGGGCGTATCCATACCTCCACCTCCACCGTGGCGGTTATGCCGGAGGCGGAAGAAGTGGACATCGAAATCCATGACAAGGACATCCGCGTAGATACCTTCTGCTCCAGTGGTGCAGGCGGTCAGTCCGTTAACACCACCAAGTCGGCGGTACGCGTAACGCATATCCCGACGGGGATCGTGGCTACGTGCCAAGACGGCAAATCGCAAAACTCCAATAAGGAGAAGGCGCTGCAGGTGCTTCGGGCCCGTATCTTTGATATGATGCGCCAAGAGGAAGAAGCGAAGTATGCCGGTGAGCGGAAGAGCAAAGTAGGTACAGGTGACCGCAGTGAGCGGATCCGTACGTACAACTTCCCGCAAAGCCGTGTAACCGATCATCGGATCGGACTTACCGTTCACAAGCTGGATCAAGTGATGAACGGGGAGATTGAAGAGATCGTTTCGGCGCTGACCCTTGCGGAGCAGGCTGAAGCGATGGAAAAAGGAGTATAACGCTTTGAAGCGGACGAGATTTGAATTGACGCCGCAGCGCAGCATAAGAGAAGCCTTTGTGGAGGCTTCTTCTTTTTTAGACGCCATGCGGGTAATGGAGCCGCAGCGGAATGCGCAGCTGCTGCTGGAGCATGTGCTGGAATTGTCGGGAACCTCATATTATATGGCGCTCGCGGAGCCGTTTCCGGCGGATCGCCGCCACGCCTTGGAGGACGTCATTAATCGCAAGGCGCAGGGCGTCCCTGCGCAGTATATTATCGGCGAGCAGGAGTTCTACGGCCGGCCGTTTGAAGTTACGCCGGCGGTTCTCATTCCGCGTCCGGAAACGGAACTGCTCGTGGAAGCGGTGCTGAAGTATGGACGGGAGCTCACTCCGCGGTCAAAAAGGTTAAAGGCCATAGACATCGGTACCGGCAGCGGGGCCATTGCCATTACGTTGGCATTACAGGAGGCGGCGTGGGATTTGCTGGCGAGTGATATTTCGCCTGATGCGCTAGAGGTTGCTGCGCGTAATGCGAAGCATCTGAATGCCGATGTCGAGTTCCGGCAGGGGAACCTGCTGGAGCCGTTCGTTGGCATGGCGCCGGACATCCTCGTCTCCAACCCGCCTTACATTCCGGCGGAGGATATTGAGGGGCTTCAGCCCGAAGTCCGCGACTATGAGCCGCGAACGGCACTGGATGGCGGGCCGGACGGTTTGAATCCGTACCGGATCATGATGGAGCAGCTGCCCTTGCTGTCAGCGCCGCCGCGGCTGATTGCCTTTGAGCTGGGCATGGGCCAAGCCGGGGATGTGGCAGAGCTTTTACGGAGTGCAGGGCACTGGAAGGAAATCGTCACGGTGCCGGATTTGGCGGGCATTGACAGGCATGTCTTGGGAATATCCCGTTAATTGTGTTCTGGATGAATATCTTTTAAAATAGATGATGGGCTGAGCCGATTAAATGGGGTGTTGTCGTTCAGATCGTTACATGGCCTCAATCGGCAAATCAGTGTTTACAGCTCCGGGCACAGGGGGACCAAAGCATGCTTCAGAAATTCAAGAAGATTGATTTTGTTATCGTTTTTGTACTGTTGATGCTAATGGTTGTCAGTATTACATCGATATATAGTGCCACGCTCGACACCACCGGATTCGAAAAACACCATATCAAGATGGCGATATTTTATATCCTCGGATTCGCAGCCTTTTTCGGGCTCAGCTTGATTGATTATCGTTTATGGAATAAATACGCACTGCACATATACATCGGAGGGTTATTAACCCTTTTGCTGCCTTCCTTCATCGGCCAGACCAAAAATAATGCCACGGGCTGGATTAATCTCGGTATCGTTGATTTTCAACCTGCGGAGTTGTTTAAGCTGGTGCTGATCATATTTATCACCTATCTTCTTATCCGTAAGAACAAAGCGAAGTTGTCTTTTTGGCGGGACATCGTACCGATTGGGCTTTTGACGTTTATTCCGTTTGCCGTTGTCATGGTGCAGAATGACTTGGGTAATGGACTAAGTTATATTGTCATCTTGCTTGGGCTGTTATGGATCGGTAATGTGAAGTTCTCGCACGCTCTTATCGGACTGCTGCTTGTAGCAGGGATTGCATTTGGTGGAGCCCAGGCCTACATCCACTATCATGATGAAATTAAAGAATCGAAAATCATGGAGAGCCGCGGTCATTGGATGGAACGGATCGATCCATGGCTGGTACCCGAAAAAGCTACCGCAAAAGCGAGTTATCATACGAACAACGCCAAGCTGGCCATTGCTTCCGGCGGTATGAGCGGGGAAGGGTACTTGCAGGGGAGCTCCGTACAATCCTCACGTGTGCCTTATACGTATTCGGATTCGATTTTTGTGCAAATTGCAGAGGAATATGGCTTCATCGGTTCTTCCGTTTTGTTGTTGTTATATTTCATACTCATTCACAGGATGATTTTGATATCATTGGAAAGTCGGGACAGAGCAGGCCCGTTTTTAATCATCGGTATCGTTGCCATGCTGCTGTATCAAATCTTTGAGAATATCGGCATGTTTATTGGATTAATGCCTTTGACCGGGATTACGCTGCCCTTCATCAGTTATGGCGGAACCTCGCTCATCATTAACATGGCGTGTCTCGGGGTCGTCATGAGTGTGAAGCTACATGGGCAGGAAGTGGAGGAGGATATGCCCAATCCTCAAACGTACCGTTCCGCTCCGCCCAAACAGGCTTGATTCGATTTATTGGAATGTAGAATCAGAGAGATGCTATTGAAAGCAGCATCTCTTTTGTATTTTTTGTTGGTAACTACAGGCAGGGCCCGTGAATTGTATTAGAGGAGGAAATCTTTTAGAATAATTCATTAGGGGCAGCAGGCATACTCCTTGAAACGCGCTCCATTGCAGGCTGCCTTTAGGCTTTTTTAACGGATATCATCTATAGCAATGATAAGCAGCGTCAAACTTTCTTTTCGAATAATCGTTATATGCCTGTATAGGCAAACCGGGGGCGATCAGCTCCGGGCACAGGGGGACCATAAAGCATGCTTCAAAAATTTAAGAAGATGGATTACGTTATTGTTTTCGTACTGGTTTTGATGATGGGTATCAGCATTACGTCGATATACAGCACAACCGTTGACACCAAATTTGAGGGCTCTCATCTCCGCATGGTTGCCTTTTACATTGTCGGCTTTATTGCTTTTTTTGGCATAAGCCTGCTGGATTACCGGTTGTTGATTAAATATGCTAAATATATTTACCTGGGCGGATTGGCCGTGTTGGTCCTCGTTATGTTTATCGGTAAGGATATTAACGGCGCCCAAGGCTGGATTTACATTGGCAGTTTAAGTATACAGCCTGCTGAATTGTTCAAGCTGATCCTGATTATTTTCCTTTCTTTTGTATTGGTGCGCAAAAACAAACCGCTGCTGTCCTTCTGGAAGGACGTTGTTCCGATCGGACTCTTGGCATTCGTGCCTTTTGTGCTCGTCATGGCCCAGAATGATTTGGGTAACGCGCTCAGTTATGTCGTTATTTTGCTGGGGCTGCTCTGGATCGGAAACGTCAAGTTCTCCCATGCGCTCATCGGGCTTGCGCTTGTGGCAGGCGTGGCCTTCGGCGGCGCTCAGGCCTATATTCATTATCATGATGAACTGCTGGAATCGAAAATACTGAAGCCGCACTGGGTGGAACGGATTGATCCGTGGCTGTATCCGGAGAAGGCGACCGCCAAGGCCAGCTATCATACAACGAATGCGAAGCTTGCCATCGCTTCGGGCGGCATGAGCGGCGAGGGTTACATGCAAGGCTCGTCGATCCAGTCGGGCAGGGTGCCTTATGCGTACTCTGATTCTATATTTGTGCAGATTGCCGAGGAATTCGGGTTTATCGGATCTTCCATTCTGCTTCTGTTATATTTCATCTTGATCCATCGGCTGATCCTGATCTCCCTGGAATCCCGGGAGCGTGCGGGGCCGTTTCTCATTATAGGGATCGTGGCCATGTTCCTATATCAGATCTTCGAGAACATCGGCATGTTTATCGGTTTAATGCCGCTGACAGGGATTACGCTGCCCTTTATCAGTTACGGGGGAACTTCCCTTGTGATCAGCATGGCCAGTCTGGGAGTAGCCATGAGCGTCAAGCTGCATGGCCAGGAAGTGGAGGAAGATATGCCGGATCCGCATGCCTATCGTCCGGCCGCTTCTAAGCAGGCGTAAACTTTTCTTTGCGGGAAGCTCAATAATCACGGAGACGAACTGAATAACCGATCTTAACGAAGATGCGATTCCGACTGGGGATCGCATCTTTTTTTGTAAAAAGAAAACCATACGCTATGCGTATGGTTCAGGATAGCTTAAGCGTTGTATAAAAAAAATCCTCCGAAGTGTTAAGATAAATTCGGTTCGCCAACCAAATTTAAAACACGAGGAGGAGATCAGATGGCATCTGATGTGAACAGTTTAGCACATACAAAATGGAATTGTAAGTATCACATAGTGTTTGCACCAAAGTACAGAAGACAAGTGATCTATGGGAAATTGAAAAGAGATATAGGAAAAATACTAAGACAATTGTGTGAAAGAAAAGGTGTAGAAATTATAGAAGCAGAGGCATGTAAAGATCATATACACATGCTGGTAAGTATACCGCCGAAAATAAGTGTGTCATCATTTATAGGGTATCTAAAAGGGAAGAGTAGCTTAATGATATTTGATCGCCATGCAAATTTAAAATATAAGTATGGGAATCGAAAATTCTGGTGTAAAGGGTTTTATGTGGACACGGTAGGAAGGAACAAGAAAGTGATTGAAGAGTATATACGAAATCAGTTACAAGAAGACGTGGTTGCAGAGCAAATGACGCTGGAAGAGTATATAGATCCATTCACAGGAGAAGAAACAGGAAGCAAACGAAAGAAGAAGAACTAGAAGACCCCTTAAGGGGTAGCCGAAAAAGTAGTGCGGTTGGCGAACGATTCAATGCCCTTTAGGGCTGGCCAGTAACAAAGGCTTTCAGCCGCAGAGCAAACCACCCGTTCTGAACTGACCCCATAAAGTTAGACATATTATTTTATTAGGCAATTTGTTGGGCATGAGTTCGGTACTGTACCGGACTCATGCCTTTTAGTTTTGCTTTAATTCGCTTGTGATTGTAATAATCGATATATGTAGAAAGTTCTTGTTTAAACTGCTCAATACTTTCAAATTCATTAATATATAGAAACTCAGATTTTATGATTCCAAAAAAGTTCTCAATGACCGCGTTGTCGTAACAGTTACCTTTACGGGACATACTTTGCTTAACACCGCGTTGTTCGAGGGCATGACGATACTGTTTCATCTGGTAATGCCAGCCTTGGTCAGAATGAATCAGAAGAGTATCTTCATCCGTTAGTCGATCGAATGCTTGATCTAGCATGGTTGAAACAAGGGAATAGACGGGTCTTGAACCGATCGTATACGTAATAATCTCCCCATTAAAAAGATCTAACACGGGGGATAAGTACAGTTTTTCTCCAAATAATTTAATCTCTGTTATATCCGTTACCCACTTCTCATTTGGCTTTTCAGCGGAGAAGTTACGCTCTAGAATGTTTGATGCAATCTTGCCAACCAAACCTTTATATGAACGATATTTCTTCATGCGTACTAGACACTTCAATCCCAACACGTTCATCAAACGCTGCACCTTTTTGTGATTCACATGGTGACCGCGATTCATTAACTCGTCTCGAATACGGCGATAACCATAACGCCCCTGATGCTCCTCATAAATCGCTTGAATAACGTCCTTTAACTCAGAATCTTTGTCCGGCATACCGAATGTATTCACCCAGTAGTAATACGTGCTACGTGGGATATCTGCGAGCTGGAGGAGTGCTTTCACCGAAAATTCGTTCCTTAGTTCATAGACTACTTGCGCTTTGTCTTGTTTGGTGATTTTTCCTTGTTTTGAACTAAGGTATTCAACTTTTTTAAATAAGCATTCTCCATACGCAAAAGTTCTATCTCTTTCTGTAAAGCCTCTACCGACCCCTTTACAGACTTTTGATCATTCAGTTGTTTTGGATCCTTTTTCATGGATGAACGCCCCTTTTTCTTTGGTTGTAGGGCATCTATTCCATGTAACTCTAAGCTTCTTTGCCAGCTTAGAATGGTACTATGACTCGCAATATTAAATACTGCAGCTGCCTCTCTAATAGACGTCCCATGTTCTTTTATATAATGAAGTACGTCTAGTTTATCCTGTACAGAATACGGTGTATAGCGCTTTTTAAAGACTTCTTCACCATGATGCTCATATTGTCTAATCCAATGTAAAAGGACAGTATGATGGAGTCCTAGTGATTTCGCAATCGATTTCATGCTTTCTGATCCATTTTGATAACGCATAACTGCTTGTAATTTTTCGTCCGAACTAAAATTAGCCATAGAAAAAACTGCACCTCCAATGTTAGATGGTGTCTAACAATTGGGGTGCAGTTCATTCACACGGGTGGTTTTGATTTGGTTCATGCTGCACCAATCTATGATTTTTTATCGAAATTGCTAGATTCAACGTTTATATCTTTTGCCTGCGGACATACTGATAGCATCATAGAGTTTCGTTCATAGAGAGGCGGTTGTCCGAGATGAAAAATGTTAGTGAAACCCTCCGTATTATCGTGAAGAAAATGGTTGTGCTCTTATCCTGTATGTTTATGGTCATCATGGCTTGGGAAGGACAGCAGATTGATGCTTCCGTTGTTGGCGGTCCGATCCCTCAGGAATCGATACGACTTCGCATACTGGCGAATTCCGATAGCCCGTCCGATCAGCTGGTCAAAAGAGAGATTCGTGATTCGGTCGTTGAGCAAATGCAGCTCTGGGTCCTGCAGCTGGAGAACCCGCAAAGCCTGGAAGACGCCAAAGAATTAACCCGGCAGCATCTTCCGGAAATCCGCCAATTGGTGAGTGAAGAGTTGAAGAAAAGAGGGATTACGTACAGTTACACCGTAGAGCTTGGTGTTGTGCCGTTCCCGACGAAGTTATACGGGGGCACGGTTTATCCGGCTGGCGATTACGATGCGCTGCGGATTACGTTAGGCGAAGGTCAAGGGCAGAACTGGTGGTGCGTCTTGTTCCCGCCGCTTTGTTTCATCGATGGTGGCAGCGGGGATGCGGCGGCGCAGCCTGTTGACGCAGGTATCCAAACGGTTACAGCAGAGGCCGGCGAGGCTTCCCAAGAGGAAGTTCCGAAGAATGCAGGCGACAGTGAACCGGAGGTCCGCTTCTTCTTGTGGGATATGTTCCTTGGCATTTGGAACTGGGTGGTAAGCTTGTTCTAGGATTATAAGCGAGTTGATTTTCAATCCTGATCGGGTATGATAAACTTTGAAGTAGAAGAGTGCTTTCTCTTTGGCGCGACTGGTTTGAATGGGAACCGGCACGGGACTGAAGAACGAAAAGCGCTTTTTATTTTGGGGCGTAGGCAACACACGCGTTGGAGTCTATATATTTCATATACAGAAAGTTTGGGATAGGAATGGAACAGAACGGGAATGGCATGGAACCTAGCCAGCAGCGGGATAACGGCTTCCGCCAGGCTGCTGCAAATTCAACCCAGGTGTGGCATGTATCGAGCTCACTTTCCAGGGAGAGCTTGAGTTTGGAGAAGGAGGCGAAGCAGGCGCTGGAGGAAGCGGGGCAGGTGCTCGAGCGGGGCGGAACGGTGGCCTTTCCGACGGAAACAGTCTACGGGCTTGGTGCAGACGCCGGTAATACGGAAGCAGTCGAGCGTGTTTTTGCCGCGAAGGGCCGGCCGTCTGACAATCCATTGATCGTGCATATTTCGGAGCTTACTCAGCTTGACGGTTTGGTCCGTCGTGTGAATGAGACAGAAAGGGCGTTGATGGCAAGGTTCTGGCCTGGGCCGCTATCGCTGGTGCTGCCCGTTAAACCGGGTGCCGTATCCCCTCGTGTGACGGCGGGGCTCGATACCGTTGCCGTGCGGATGCCGGATCACAACGTGGCGCTAGCCTTGATCAGCGCGGCCGGGCGTCCGCTGGCTGCGCCGAGCGCGAACCGTTCCGGTCGGCCAAGCCCGACGCTGGCCAGCCATGTCCTGGAGGATTTGGCCGGGGCGATCGACGGCGTCCTCGACGGCGGCCCTGCCGGGGTGGGCGTCGAGTCGACGGTGGTGCAAGTCGGCGAAGACGGCGCCGTCACGGTGCTCCGCCCGGGCGGCGTCACGGCCGAGCAGCTTGCCGCCGTTGCGGCAAGCGTGCGCATGGACCCGGCGCTGCATCGCGCCGCCGGGGAGGCGGAGAGCCCGGCGCCGCGCTCGCCGGGCATGAAGTACACGCACTACGCACCGAAGGGTGCGATGTGCGTGGTGCAGGGCCCGCGTGCCGACGCCGTTTCGGCACGCATCGCGGCCGAGCTTGAGGCGGCTGCCCGGCGCGGGGAGGTGACCGGCGTGCTGTCGTTCGACGAGCACATCGGTCACTACCGCGCGGACGTTGCCGTCTCGCTCGGCAGCCTGGCCGCGCCGGAGGAAGCGGCCCGCCGGCTGTACGCCGGCCTGCGCCGGTTCGATGACGAAGGCGCAACCTTCATCCTGGCCGAAGCGTGCCCGGAGCAGGGCCTCGGAGCAGCCGTCATGAACCGGCTGCTGAAGGCCGCGGGACACCACATCATCGAGGTGAATTAAAGCTGCCGCATGAACGCTGTTGGCATCATTTACCCCTTGTCCGCATATGGTGTACAAGACCATGGGACTTGGGGGAATGGGCATGCTGGAGGCGTCTGTCCAATCGGGACAGCTTGCGGCGATTCTGCTGATGGCGGTTGCACTCGGGCTAGACGCATTTTCGCTTGGAATCGGAGTTGGAATGAGAGGCGGTATGCGCTTAGGCCATATGCTGGGCATCAGCTTCATGATCGCGTTGTTTCACATGTTGATGCCGCTGCTGGGCTTATTTGCCGGCCGCTACGTTGGCATGTTACTGGGCCACGTCACAGGGCTTGCTGCCGGCGGGCTGCTGCTTTTATTGGGCGGGCATATGATGTATAACGCCCTGCGGGGCGGAGAAGGGCAGCGAATACATCCTACCGCATTTTTAGGCATGCTGCTGTTTTCGCTTAGCGTCAGCATCGACTCCTTCTCGGTAGGCGTTTCGCTCGGAATGTTTGTGGATGATGTGCTGTTAATCGTAATTTCCTTCGGGGTCGTGGGCGGTTTGCTGTCCATTCTCGGTTTGCTGCTTGGCCGTCAGGTAAGCAATAAGCTGGGGGAGTACGGTGAAATGCTGGGCGGACTGATTTTGGTTATCTTTGGCACCATGTTTATTTTTTGACGCAATATTTGTTACAATAGCCCCAAAGAACCTACGAACGGGAGGAACGGACCGTGAAAAATATACTGTTTGTCTGCACGGGAAATACCTGCCGCAGTCCAATGGCGGAAGGCATGCTGAGAAAGCTTGCCAAACAACGGGGCATTCCGCTGGAAACGAAGTCCGCCGGCGTCTCGGCCGTGGACGGAATGCCGGTGTCCCATCATGCGGAATCCATCCTGCGAGACCAGGATATCCAGGAACGCTTGGTGTCCAAGCCGTTGACCGCGAACCTGGTGGAATGGGCGGATCTGATTCTGACGCTGACCCAGTCGCATAAGCAGTATGCTATAAGGCAGTTCCCGCACGCCGCAGACAAGATGCACACGCTGAAAGAGTTTGTTGAGGATGACCGCCGGGTGCTGGACGATCTGCGGGAGCAGGATAGTCTGTATGCAGCGCTTGAGCTGGCCAGATCTCTGGGCCACGATGTCAGCGACCGTGACCGGGAGCGTCTGATCGAGCTGCGTCAGCGCATCCCGAGCTTCGATATCTCCGACCCTTTTGGAGGCTCGCGGGAGGAATATGAAGCGACGGCCGCAGAGATACGGACGGCGTTGTTCCGTCTTTTGGACAAGCTGGAAGCGGATCGGCATAACTAAGTCTAGCTTTTAGAGATATAAAGCCTGCCATTGGGCTAAAAAGCCACTTGCCTTTCGCATGGTATTGCTTTAAGATGAAGGTGAAAAACAAATGATCCGGTGTAACTGGCGACGAAGTGGATGAAACCACGATGGAGCATCGGAATATACGGCCGGTCGCCTGGGCAAAGAGCATTTGGAGCACAATACGTGCGCCGACTGCTCTTTTTTCGTCTTTTGCGCCCGATTTGGGTTATAATGAAACAAGCTAAAACGCAAAAGCGAACATACGAGGGGGTTTTTCATAGATGAAAATTGCATTGGGTACGGATCATGCCGGCATTCGTCTGAAAGAGGAGATCGTGGAAGTCATTCGGGGTCTTGGACACGAGGTGGAGGATCTGGGCTGCGGCTGTTCCGACTCCGTGGATTATCCCGATTATGCCCTTCCGGTGTGCGAGAAGGTCGTCTCGGGTGAAGCGGACCGCGGCATTCTGATCTGCGGTACGGGGATCGGCATGAGCATTGCGGCCAACAAGGTGCCGGGCATTCGCTGCGCGCTGACACATGATGTGTTCTCAGCTAAAGCGACGCGCGAGCATAACGACAGCAACGTGATTGCGCTGGGTGAGCGTGTCGTCGGTCCCGGACTTGCTGCCGAAATCGTCAGCGCATGGCTGACGACGGATTTTAGTCATGGCGAGCGCCATGTCGGCCGCGTGAACAAGATCAAGGCCATCGAGGAGCGTTACCTGAAGAATGAATCGCGATAAGTGAACGCGTAATACAGCTGCGGCTATCGTGATATGGGATTGAAGCATCTTCTGTGAAAAAATCATCGGGAGGACTGTGTCATGACGGATATCTCCAAGGTTTCCTTGAACGAACAGACAGCGCGTATTGTCCGCGAACTGGCCGAAGCGGCCGATTTAGGCCCGGGTAAAGTGCTGGTCATCGGAGCCAGCACCAGTGAAGTGGTTGGACGCCGAATCGGTACGGGTGGCGCTCTTGAAACGGCGCAGCGGCTTCTCCAGGGCATTGCCGCGGTTCAAGCGGAATTCGGTTTCGCGGTGGCCTATCAATGCTGTGAGCATCTGAACCGTGCGCTTGTCATGGAACGCGAGCTGCTCGAGCGGCTGGGCTTGACGGAAGTGGCGGCAGTTCCCATTCCGGGTGCGGGCGGGTCGATGGCTTCTGCAGCTTACCGCAGCATGAAGGAGCCCTGCCTTGCGGAATCGATTGAAGCCCATGCGGGTGTCGATATCGGCGAGACGCTGATCGGCATGCATTTGCGGAGAGTGGCGGTTCCATTCCGGCCGACCGAGCGTTATATCGGGGAGGCGCGCGTAACTGCGGCTTATACCCGCCCCAAGCTGATCGGCGGAGAACGTGCGGTGTACCGACTCGAGCAGAGGGATGATTCCACGCTGTGCGATTGATTCGAATGAGAACTCGCTTTTTCAATGATGACTACTTGTAGTTTTAAGTTTGCAAGAAAAAATAACGATGGATTATGGGAGGATATGAACATGATGGAACATTTGCGGAAGAGTGACCCGGCTGTATTGGAAGCGATGGATTTGGAGCTGAAGCGTCAACGCAGCAACATTGAGCTGATTGCCTCTGAGAATATTGTCAGCGAAGCGGTTATGGAAGCAATGGGGACGGTGCTGACGAATAAATATGCGGAAGGCTACCCTGGCAAACGCTATTACGGTGGCTGTGAGCGTGTGGATATCGTGGAAGATATCGCCCGTGACCGCGCCAAAGAATTGTTCGGAGCCGAGCATGCCAACGTTCAGCCGCACTCCGGTGCCCAAGCGAACATGGCGGTATATTTGGCAGCCCTGAAGCCTGGAGATACCGTGCTCGGCATGAACCTGGCCCATGGCGGCCATTTGACTCACGGAAGCCCGGTTAACGCTTCCGGCCTTCTGTACAATTTCGTTGCCTACGGCGTGCAAGAAGACACGTTCCTTATCGATTACGACGAAGTCCGCAAAGCGGCATTCAAGCATCGCCCTCGTCTGATCGTGGCGGGTGCAAGTGCCTATCCTCGCATTATTGATTTTGAAAAGCTGGCTGCCATCGCCAATGACGTAGGCGCGTTGTTCATGGTCGACATGGCTCATATTGCAGGGCTCGTTGCGGCAGGTCTTCATCCGAATCCGGTTCCGCATGCCCATTTTGTAACGACAACGACGCATAAGACGCTTCGCGGACCTCGCGGCGGTATGATTCTGTGCAAAAAGGCTTGGGCGCAAGCGATTGATAAAGCGGTATTCCCCGGCTCCCAAGGCGGGCCTCTCATGCATGTGATTGCTTCCAAAGCCGTTGCGCTTGGCGAAGCCTTGGATCCGTCTTTCAAGACGTATGCAGAGAATGTCGTGAAGAACGCGAAAGTGCTGGCCGATACCCTGATCGAGGAAGGCCTGAACATCGTTTCCGGCGGAACCGATAACCACCTGATGCTGGTGGATACCCGTAATCTGGACATCACCGGCAAAGACGCGGAGAAGGTTCTGGACTCCATCGGGATTACCGTGAACAAGAATGCCATCCCGTTTGATCCGACCAGCCCGTTCGTAACGAGCGGTATCCGTATTGGTACCCCTGCGGTTACTTCCCGCGGTATGGATGAGCAAGCGATGGTGAACATCGCGAAAATTATCGCCATGACATTGAAGCAGCCGAAAGACGAGGCAACGCTTGAAAAAGCAGGCCGTTTGGTGGCTGAGCTTACCGATCAATATCCTCTCTATGCTGAAATGAAATATTAATCACAGTTTCCTTCGCGTAAGAAGCCTATGATATAAGGACCCCGCCTGATGCAGGTGGGGTCCTTTTAGGAGCTATGAACATTCTGGCCAGATTGCTATGCTCTCATTTTCCCAGTCAGGTCCTTTCGCGGTTAGCATCAATATAGGCGAGAATGGAAAACCTAGGTTCAGGGCAGAAGAAGATCCGATTCCGTTATAAGGTCAAAAACTCATGGAATAAAACATGACTCGTGCAGGTGTCAATTGACTAGAGGGAATGATATAATAGACAGGATTTATGGAGCTCACAAATATTTACGCCCATATTGAAATAACATTTGTACTCAAACCGGAGGGACCAGACATGGGAAAATTGGTGATTTGTGATCACCCGTTGATTCAACACAAACTTACATTTATCCGCGATATGCGGACTAACACAAAAGACTTTCGCGAATTGGTAGACGAAGTCGCGACTTTGATGGCTTATGAAATTACGCGGGAGGTTCCTCTTGAATCGATATCCGTGCAGACGCCGGTAGCTGAAACCCAAGGGAAAGTCATTTCCGGCCGCATGCTCGGCTTGGTTCCGATCCTGCGCGCCGGTCTGGGCATGCTGGACGGCGTTGTCAAGCTGCTCCCAGCGGCAAAGGTAGGGCATGTCGGATTGTTCCGTGACCCCGAAACGCTTCAGCCTGTTGAATATTATACGAAGCTTCCAACCGATGTGACGGAACGGGAATTGATCGTCATTGATCCGATGCTCGCGACGGGCGGATCCGCTATCGCTGCGATCGACGTGCTGAAGAAACGCGGCTGTACCCAGATCAAGATGATGAACCTCGTGGCTGCACCGGAAGGTGTGAAGGCTGTCCATGATGCCCACCCGGACGTGGACATTTATGTTGCTGCTCTCGATGAGGGTCTTAACGACCATGGTTACATCGTACCGGGCCTTGGTGATGCAGGGGATCGGCTGTACGGCACGAAATAAGAGCCAAGCCAGTCACTCGTACGTCTTGAATATTTGAAAACAAGCAAAGAGGGGTATTTTCAAACATGTCAAAAGTGAAAGTGATGACGATATTTGGGGTCCGCCCCGAAGCCATCAAGATGGCGCCGTTAATTCTAGAGCTTCAACGTCACCCTGAGCATATCGAATCGGTCGTTTGTGTTACTGCGCAGCATCGGCAAATGCTGGATCAGGTGCTGGATGTGTTCAAGATTGTTCCGGATTATGATTTGGATGTCATGAAGGACCGTCAGACGCTCAACGAGATCACCGTGCGCGTCCTGGAGGGTCTTGAACCTGTTCTGCGTGAAGCCAAGCCCGATATTGTATTGGTGCACGGCGATACGCTGACAACGTTCCTGGCCAGCTATGCAGCCTTTCTGCAGCAGATTCAAGTCGGCCATGTGGAAGCGGGTCTGCGCACATGGAACAAGCTGAATCCTTATCCGGAAGAGATGAACCGTCAGCTGACCGGCGTGCTTGCTGATCTTCACTTTGCGCCGACGGACTGGTCCGCCGAGAATCTCCGCAAGGAGAACAAGCCGGATTCCCGCATTTATGTAACGGGTAACACGGCTACGGATGTATTCCAGTACACGGTGCGCGAAGGTTATACCCATCCGGTTCTGGACTGGGCGAAGGGCAAACGCTTGATCCTGATGACGGCACACCGCCGCGAATCCCAAGGGGAGCCGCATCGTCAAATATTTGAAGCGGTAAAGCGCATTGCCGATGAATTTGAGGATATTGCCATCGTATATCCTGTACATCCAAGCCCAGCTGTTAAAGAGCCGGCTCATCGCATTCTGGGAGATCACCCGCGCATCAAGCTAATTGATCCGCTGGATGTCGTGGATATGAACAATATTTACACCCATACGCATTTCATCATTACGGATTCCGGCGGCATGCAGGAGGAAGCTCCGTCATTCGGCGTGCCGACGCTGGTGCTTCGGGATACGACCGAACGTCCGGAGGGCATTGAGGCCGGTACCCTGGAGCTGGTAGGCACCCAGGAGGAAAATGTGTATGAACGCATTAAGGTTCTTCTGACCGATCAGGAGCTCTACGAAAAGATGAGCAAGGCTGCTAATCCGTATGGCGATGGACAAGCTTCACAGCGAATTGTCAATGCGATTTTGCACCATTTTGGCATCCGAAAAGAGCGTCCAGAAGAATTTCACAGAATGTTCACAAAGGTATAGTTTACCGTATTCTGATGGGCAAGGGGACAGCATACAGTTGAACTGTACGGTTACCGCGGCGTTTTGCGTTATTTAGACTGCTCAAAACGCCGATTTTACACGGTAAATCCATCAAATCGATTCATTGACAAACTCTTGTTATATTCAGTAAAATGAGTTGGGATTAGAGGTTCATATGAAAAATCCGAAAAGTCAAGATAACCCTTGGTTGATAGCGCTATACATTAGCGGGGCGGGCGGTTTGCTTGCCGCTTACATTCTCATCGGTTTTTTTGCGGGAAGATGGCTGGCTGAATGGCTGGACGGGCCCAGATACTGGTTGGCGATTGGAACCGTTATAGGGCTCTGTATAGGGATTTTGAATATTGCTCTTCTCATTAAGAAGTATTTGGGGGCGCAAAGTGAATGATTTGACTACATCCATTGTGAACGGTGTAACTAGAGTAACAATACTCTTATTATCTGCTTTGTTTTTGGGATGGGCAATGTATCCGGAATATCGACCTGAAATATCAGGCTTGATATTGGGTATGGTTGGCGGCTTGTTCAACGTACGCTTTCTTTCCATTAAAGTGAGGCAGCTTGCGGATTTGGCGGTGAGCCGGGAGCGCAGACGTTTCAGTTTTGGATTTGTCACAAGACTTTGTATCGCGTTTTTGATTGTGATGATTGCTGCGAGGCTTGAACCCGTGTCGCTCGCCGCGACGATTGTGGGTTTGTTCATTCCCCAATTGTTGACCATTCCAGTCAGCATCATTGTTAGCTTGAGAACCAAGAATTGATCAACGCTTATTGGAAAGGGGTGAAAACAATTTCATGCATGAATCACCGATTATTGATTTAGGTGGATTTCGACTTGACCTATCAGCTGTCATCATGCTGCTTGTAACGGGGATTATTGTCTTTGTTCTTGCTCGGTTGTCGGTTCGGAATCTATCTGTCGAAAACCCTTCCAAAATGCAGAACTTCATGGAGTGGGTCGTAGAATTTGTGCAAGGCATCGTAGCTAGCGCTATGGATTTGAAAAAAGGAAAAGCATACATCTCGCTCGGCTTGACCTTGATTCTGTTCATCTTCGTGGCCAACCTGCTCGGACTTCCGTTCGCAGTTATTACCGATTTGCCTGCGAATTTCAAGGTCTTCGGTTTTACGATCGAAGCGACGAAAGACCTTCATGATGGGCATTTGGCGCACGTCTTGTGGTGGAAGTCGCCGACGGCTGACGTATCGGTCACCGCGGGGCTGGCGATTGTCGTGTTCATTCTCATGAACTATCTGGGCTTGAAGCTGAATCGTAAGCACTATCTGAAGCACTACATTGAGCCGTTCCCAATCTTTCTCCCTCTGAATATTATCGAGAACTTGGCGAAGCCGATTGCGCTTGCTATCCGTTTGTTTGCAAACATTTTTGCAGGGGAAGTACTCATTACCGTTATTCTAAAAATGGGTTTCCTCGGGATTCCATTCCTGGCGGTATGGCAAGGTTTTAGTATCTTCGTTGGTGCATTGCAAGCGTTTATCTTTACAATTCTGACGATGGTGTACATCGCGCAAACTACGATTCATGAAGAAGAAGCTCATTAATAAGCTCGGACGAATCATGCCGCAAACGTCATGGAGGATTCGAAAGAGATCATTATATCAAAACAATATTTCAAAATTTTGAACCAATTTTAAGGAGGATATTTAACAATGGAATTTTTGGCAGCAGCTATTGCAGTAGGTTTGGGCGCTCTTGGCGCAGGTCTTGGTAACGGTATGATCGTAAGTAGAACAGTAGAATCTATCGCTCGTCAGCCTGAAGCTCGTGGTCCGTTGCAAACGACAATGTTTATCGGTGTTGGTATCGTCGAGGTAGTTCCACTCGCTGCTACCGTTATTGCTTTCTTGATCATGTTTTCTTAATAAGAATACAACGGTTTGGCGGGGAGGGCCGATGCCATCCGCGCCTTCGTTTTGTTAAGAACTGCACTTCGCATTAACGGAAAGGAGTGACTTTTAAACCATGGCAGTACTTTGGGAGACTATTTTAATTTCAATTCTGGCATTTGCTATTCTGTATGTACTGCTTCATAAGTTCGCATTCGGTAAATTGTTTGCGATTATGGAGCAACGCCGGGAATTGGTTTTGAGCCAAATGGACGAGGCTTCGAAAACACGTGAGCAGGCGCATCAGTATGTTGAAGAGCAAAAACAAGCACTGAATCAGGCACGTCAAGAGGCTCACGATATTATCGAGCGTTCCAGACAGACTAGCAGCAAGCAAGCCGAGCAAATCGTTGGGCTCGCTAAGGAGGAAGCGGAACGCATTAAGGTTGACGCAGTACGCGACATTGAAAACGAGAAAACCAAAGCGGTTGCTGAGCTTCGCAACGAGCTGGGCAGCGTTTCCGTGAAAATTGCTTCCAAGCTTCTTGAAAAAGAAGTTAAGAATGACAATATGCAAGAAGAACTGGTGGATCAATACCTTAAAGAGGTAGGAGGCAGACCATGAGCCAAAATACAGTAGCAGCCAAGCGGTATGCGCGGGCGCTGTTCGAAGTGGCGGCTCAGCAGCAGAAGGGTCTGGAAGTGGAAGAGGAATTGCGCGCTGTTGTGCATGCCATTGAAGGCGATGCCGACATTCAGAAATTCATCTCCACGCCGAATATTCCCCAGTCCGTGAAGATGAACGTAATCAGCCAGGCGTTGGCAGGGAAGGTATCGCAGCCTGTATTGAACACGATCGAATTGCTTCTCGACAGAGGGCGTACAGAAATGTTCGCTGAACTGCTGAACAGTTATGTGAAGATACAAGGTGCGAGCTTAGGATTGGCGGACGCCACTGTGTACTCCACCTACCCGCTTAGCGATCAGGAAAAAGAACAGGTAGCTTCGGAATTCGGACAGTTAGCACATCAGAATATCCGGGTGACCAATGTTGTGGACGAGAGTTTGCTCGGCGGCCTGAAAGTTGTCATTGGCGACAAGCTTTATGACGGAAGCCTTGCCGGGAAGCTGGAACGTCTTGAAAAGTCTTTTAATAGACGAGCATAGTAGATAGGGGTGAAAACGTTGAGTATCAGACCTGAAGAAATCAGTACTTTAATCAAAAGTCAAATTGAAGAATATAAATCCGATATCACTGTCTCTGAAGTAGGTACGGTAATTCAAGTAAGTGACGGTATTGCTCGCGTGTACGGCCTGGAGAACGCGATGTCCGGGGAACTTTTGGAGTTCCAGAACGGCGTGTTCGGTCTGGCGCTGAACCTTGAAGAGAGCAATGTCGGTGTCGTTATCCTGGGACCTTACTCTGAAATCAAGGAAGGCGATCAGGTTAAGCGCACAGGACGTATTATGGAGGTTCCTGTAGGTGAAGCTCTGCTAGGACGCGTTGTCAATCCGCTGGGTCAACCGCTTGACGGCAAAGGCCCGATCGAAGCGGCTGCCTACCGTCCAGTTGAGAGCAGCGCACCAGGCGTTATCGACCGTAAATCCGTACATGAGCCTATGCAGACAGGTATTAAAGCGATCGACGCGATGGTACCTATCGGCCGCGGACAGCGCGAGCTGATCATCGGTGACCGCCAAACGGGTAAAACCACCGTTGCGATCGATACGATCCTGAACCAAAAAGGTAGCGGCGTTAAATGTATCTATGTAGCCATTGGGCAAAAACAATCCACTGTAGCACAGGTTGTTGAAACGCTTCGCCGTCATGGCGCACTGGAGTACACGATTGTTGTTACGGCTTCGGCTTCTGAGCCGGCTCCACTGCAGTACATCGCTCCATACGCAGGCTGCGCAATGGGTGAGTACTTCATGTACAAGGGCGAGCATGCACTTATCATCTATGATGACTTGTCGAAACAAGCAGCAGCATACCGTGAGTTGTCCTTGCTCCTTCGTCGTCCTCCGGGTCGGGAAGCTTATCCGGGTGACGTTTTCTACTTGCACTCCCGTTTGCTGGAACGTGCAGCGAAGCTCAACGATGAACTTGGTGGTGGTTCATTAACCGCGCTGCCATTTATTGAAACACAGGCTTCTGACGTATCTGCATACATTCCAACCAACGTAATTTCGATTACGGATGGACAGATCTTCCTGGAGTCTGAGTTGTTCTACTCCGGTCAGCGTCCAGCGATTAACGTCGGTATTTCGGTATCCCGTGTCGGTGGTTCCGCGCAGATCAAAGCGATGAAAAAGGTTGCAGGCGGCATGAAGCTGGATCTTGCGCAATATCGTGAGCTCCAGGCGTTCTCCCAGTTCGGATCGGATCTGGATAAATCAACCTTGGCTCGTTTGAACCGTGGTGCAAGATTGATGGAAATCCTGAAACAGGGTGTAAACCAGCCGTTGTCCGTTGAACAACAGGTGGTTAGCTTGTACGCAGCCGTTAAAGGATATATCGATGATATCGAGGTTGCTGATGTTCGTCGTTTCGAGAGCGAATTCCTTGCGTTTATTGGAAGCAATAAACCGGAAATTCTTCAATCCATTACGGATACGAAGGATCTGACGTCCGATAACGAAAACGCATTGAAAGCGGCAATCGATCAATTTAAGAAGGGCTTTGCCGCTTCGGTTTAAGCTCCTCAGGTAAGTAATAGGAGGGGAGCCGGGGTAAGCCCGGCATCCTCTTTCATCATATGGAATGTAGCTTTGGCTGTGACCAAAGTGATTTTTACAAAAGGTACGGCTTTGGTCCTAGCCAAAGCTTAGTCTACGCTTACAAAGTTAGCTTTGGCTTCGCCAAAGCTAGGTGTTTGCTTACGAAGTTAGCTTTGGCTTCGCCAAAGCTTTAAGGTGGTGAAAACATGGCAAGAGGATTACGTGATATTAAGCGGCAGATCAAGAGTGTTCAGAACACAAGGCAGATCACCAAGGCGATGGAAATGGTTGCTGCCGCCAAGCTGAGAAGAGCTCAGGAGAAGGCAACCTCCGCACTTCCATACTCCGAGAAGCTGAAAGAAGTGGTTGGCAGCATTGCTGCTGGAACCAAGGGAATCAGCCATCCGATGCTGGAAAAGCGTGAAGTGAAAAAAACCGGTTATCTGGTGATCACTTCCGACCGCGGTCTTGCTGGTGCATCAAACTCCAACATTTTGCGAAAAGTATCGAACTTCATCGCAGAACGCCATCAGTCCAAGGATGAGTATTGCCTGTTTGTAATCGGACGTAAAGGACGGGATTACTTCCGCCGTCGTGAACTTCCGGTTGTGGAGGAACTCACCGATTTATCCGATAGTCCGACCTATGCAGACATTAAGACCATCGCTAACGCGGCGGTTCATCAATACGAGCTGGGTCAGATTGATGAGTTATACGTGTGTTACAACCAATTCGTGAATGCTTTGACTCAGCTCCAGGAGATCTCCAAGCTTCTGCCCATGGAGAACATCGGCAGCGCTGAGAACCTGACGGGTTATGAGTATGAACCGTCCCCTGAAGGCGTGCTTGAGGTACTGCTTCCGAAATATGCGGAAACATTGATTTTCAGTGCGATGCTGAATGCGAAGGCAAGTGAGCTGGGTGCGAAGATGACTGCTATGGGAGCCGCAACGAAGAATGCAAGCAAGATGATCAACGAGTTGAACCTTACTTACAACCGTGCTCGTCAGGCTGCCATTACCCAGGAAATTTCCGAGATTGTGGGCGGAGCAAACGCTCAGCAATAATGCACGGTCCGAATTCTTAACTTAGTATTTAACGGATATGCGGCCATGTCATGAATAAGCCGCTTTTACGATCATCGTTCACCGCTAGAGGTGAGCGGGTAGGAGGGAAAACGAATCAATGAAAAAAGGACGCGTTGTCAGCATTACAGGTGCTGTAGTTGACATTGAATTTGAGCGCGGTCATCTTCCCGAGATTTTTAATGCTGTCAAGATTGAAGCTACGCTGGAAGGCGGCCGCTCGGTTGATTTGACTTTGGAAGTATCCAATCATTTGGGTGATAATCTGGTTCGTTGTATCGCGATGTCATCCACGGATGGTCTCGTTCGCGGTATCGAAGCCGTGGATTTGGGCAGACCGATTACGGTCCCTGTAGGTTCCGCTACACTTGGCCGTGTATTTAATGTATTGGGTGAGCCGATCGATAATGCAGGTGCCGTAGTATCCGAAATTAATAACCCGATCCACCGTGAAGCTCCTGCTTATGATGAGCTTTCTACGCAAGCAGAAATGCTTGAAACGGGTATTAAAGTCATCGACTTGCTTGCTCCATACCAAAAAGGCGGTAAGATCGGTCTCTTTGGTGGTGCCGGCGTAGGTAAAACCGTTGCGATCCAGGAATTGATCAACAACATCGCCCAAGAACACGGCGGTATTTCCGTATTTGCCGGCGTAGGTGAGCGTACTCGTGAAGGTAATGACCTTTACCACGAGATGAGTGATTCCGGTGTTATCAACAAAACCGCGATGGTATTCGGTCAAATGAACGAGCCTCCGGGTGCCCGTCTTCGCGTAGCATTGACTGGTTTGACGATGGCGGAATATTTCCGTGATCAAGAAGGTAAAGACGTACTTCTCTTTATCGATAACATCTTCCGCTTTACTCAAGCGGGTTCCGAAGTATCCGCCCTTCTGGGTCGTATGCCTTCCGCGGTAGGTTACCAGCCAACGCTGGCATCCGAAATGGGACGCTTGCAGGAGCGGATTACCTCTACCAAAAAGGGTTCCGTTACATCCATCCAGGCTATCTATGTACCGGCGGATGACTATACGGATCCGGCTCCGGCTACAACGTTTGCTCACTTGGACGCAACGACAAACCTGGAGCGTAAAATTTCCGAGATGGGTATCTATCCTGCGGTAGATCCGCTTGCATCCAGTTCCCGTATCTTGGCTCCGGAAATCGTGGGCGAAGAGCACTATAATGTTGCTCAAGGCGTTAAGAAAATTTTGGCTCGCTATAACGAGCTTCAAGATATCATCGCGATTCTCGGTATGGATGAGCTGAGCGAGGAAGATAAAGCGATTGTTGGACGTGCTCGTCGTGTTCAGCGTTTCCTTTCCCAAGCTTTCCACGTTGCCGAGCAGTTTAACGGCATCCCGGGTAAATATGTACCGGTTAAAGAAACTGTACGCAGCTTTAAAGAGATCTTGGAAGGCAAGCATGACCACCTTCCGGAAGCGGCTTTCCTGTTCGTAGGTACGATTGAAGAGGCAGTTGAAAAAGCAAAAACATTGTAAGCTGACGCTCCGTGATCGGCAGACCGGAACAGTGCTTCTAGTGAGACTGTGAGGTCTGCTGCGCGAGTTTTCTGCGGAAAACGGTGAGGAGGGATGGAAGTGAGCACCATTTTGTTGGAAATCGTAACGCCGGACCGCCTGGTCTACTCTGAGCAGGTGAACAGTGTTACGGTGCGTGGGGTCGAGGGAGAGCTGGGTATTTTGCCAGGTCATATTTCCTTCGTTACGCCGCTTCAGATAGCGCCAGTTTATGTGAAGATTGGCAACCAGAGAACCCCGTTTGCGGTACAAGGCGGTTTTGTCGAAGTCCGTAAAGATAAGATTGTCATCCTGGCGGAAAGCGCAGAGAAAGCGGAAGAAATCGATTTGGAGCGTGCGGAAGCCGCGAAGGAAAGAGCTGAGACCCGCCTGAATGCGAAGGGAAGACAAGATGAAGTCGACCATCGTCGCGCCGAAATGGCTCTGCAAAGAGCGATGAACCGGATTAAAGTGACGCGGAACTAATAAGGTGAACGAAGACAGCTTGCTGTAATGATACAGCCAAGCTGTCTTTTTTTGTGCTCTATTCTAGGAGTTGAAAACCCATATTTGTTATGAAAGTGCTCGATTTAAGGTGTATTACCCGGCATTAAAAGGAGAAGGAGGGGATCTTATATGTCTATCTCACATCCTAAATCACATATAGGGTGGATATTCTATTGGGACAATGGGGCTGATGATATACAACTTTGATTGGTGGCATTACTGGGTCCACAGGCATCGATTACTCATAGAAAGGACCTGAGGCATAGATTGTTTTGATGCATAAATATTCATCTTTCGTGCCCCTATTCAGCTATACCTGGTCTGTGAACCTTATTATTTTCAAAGACTGGGCATTTTTTTGTTATATCATCGGTATAAATAGAAGTTCGAGATATAAAACTATACTATGATTCTGGCTACTGGATGTATTTTTCAAGTGTAATAAATGGAAATTTAGACTTCATCTAATAGCGCATACATGATCGTTTTGGGAAGTTGTCGATAAACTTTATTATTTCCGAGGAAATGTCGTATAGAAAGTGCTGGATTCTTAGCCTCCAGCCAAGTATTATAGAAGAGTCGGTCCTGAAAGGGCAGGATAATTTATGAAGGAGGAGGGAGTATGAACCAGGATTTATCTAATTCAATCAGTGCTGTAGGTGTTAACGGGTTGTTGTCTATTGTCATTTCGCTGATCTGTATCGCACTGGCTTGGTGGGCATTACAACAACTGAAGCTGGATTTGATTGTCCGTCATCCAAAAGGGCCGCAGGGAAAGCTGCTGCATTTGCTGCTGGCGGTGGTGCTTGGACGATTCGTGGCTGAATTCCTAATTGACTATATTACATGGAGTCAAATGATCCGATATATGTTTTAACGCAGAGAATGAGCGTCATACATAACACGAGGTGCTGCAGCTAGTAATCAAACATTTGTTGCATGATGGTTATGTGTTTGGCGATATTTTACTCGTCTGTTTTAATTGCGGCATGAATGGTTATATCTCTGTTAGGTTGCTTGGAGAGAAGATGTCGAATAAACGCATTTTATTATGTTAACACTTAAAATAAGAAATTGATCGGGCGGACGGTATGACTTCCGGACTATAATGTTCACCCGGTAATTGTTATGCATTGACAAGTGCTGGTCGGTCATGGTACCTTTCGTAGGTCCATACTGCGGATAACAGATGCTTCATAAGGTGGCATCATGGATTTCTGAAACCTGATGTGGACACCGAATCAGATGTCATAAATAGTTCGAAAATCGCTTGTTTAGCGGAAATCTCTAATGTTAAGATGAAAGTTAGGGAATTAGCAACAACTAATCACTAACACACGCAATCAGGAAAATTATGGACGCGGAGGGAAACCATGATGAGCAAATTTATCGTCCGCGGTGGCAAAAGACTGACCGGAAGCGTCAAAGTCAGCGGAGCAAAAAATTCAGTTCTTCCGATCATCGCTGCCTCTCTACTAGGGGAAGTTGGGGAAAGTGTTATTATTGACGCGCCTCCTCTTGACGATGTAATTACAATCAGTAAAGTATTGGAGTCGCTTGGTGCGGGCATTACATATCAGGATGAAGTGATACGTGTGAATGCAGAGCACATAACGACATGTGAAGCGCCTTATGAATGGGTGCGGAAGATGCGGGCGTCTTTTCTGGTCATGGGGCCTTTATTGGCACGTTGTGGACGAACCCGGATTTCGCTTCCCGGGGGATGTGCTATCGGCACAAGACCCATTGACCAACACCTAAAGGGATTTGAAGCTCTCGGGGCAGAGATCAGCCTCGGACAAGGATATATTGAAGCTAAAAGCAATGGCAGATTGCGTGGGGCGAAGGTCTATTTGGACGTTGCCAGCGTAGGTGCTACTGAAAATATTATGATGGCTGCTACATTGGCTGAAGGAATCACGGTAATCGAAAATGCGGCGAAAGAGCCGGAAATTGTCGATTTAGCGAATTACCTGAATGCGATGGGTGCCAAAGTTCGCGGTGCGGGCACGGGTGTGATTCGGATCGAGGGCGTTGAGCAGATGCATGGCGTCAAGCATAACGTGATTCCTGACCGGATTGAAGCAGGCACCTTCATGGCTGCAGCTGCGATCACGGGCGGGGATGTATATGTGGAAGGAGCCATTGCGGACCACCTTGGACCGGTTATTTCCAAGATGGAAGAGATGGGGATTACCATTGAACCGGACGAAAATGGGATTCGTGTTATCGCTGACAAACCATTAAAGTCGGTTGATGTGAAAACCTTGCCTTATCCTGGCTTCCCAACGGATATGCAGTCCCAGATGATGGCGCTTTTGCTGGTTTCCGAGGGTACAAGTGTTGTTACGGAAACGGTATTTGAGAACCGCTTTATGCATGTGGATGAATTCCAGCTGATGAATGCGGAGATCAAGGTTGAAGGACGTTCTGCGATCGTTACGGGCGGAGCTAAGCTTAAAGGAGCCAAAGTAACCGCAACGGATCTGCGTGCAGGGGCTGCCTTGATATTAGCCGGGCTCGTCTCGGAAGGGACTACCGAAGTTGGCGGCGTACAGCATATTGATCGCGGTTATGTTCATTTAGCGGAAAAGCTGTCTGGACTTGGCGCGGATATCTGGCGTATTTCAACGGAGGACCAGAGCTCGGAGAAGGTTTCGAAAAAAGTGGCAGGCGAAACAGAAGACGCAAAAGTTTTCAAAGTTCAACCTACCTGGGTGTAAACAACAGGATGGATCTGGCGACTCAGGATAGACCACAATAGAGTATAGGAGAAGGAGCTTTGCCGATAAGGGCGAAGCTCCTTCTTTTTGTAATGCATCACCATAGGCTATCATTCATTCTCTTATGTTGAGTTTCCGGTTGACTGGGAGACTCTTTGCCAGCTTGCTTGCAGTCAGTGACTGGGTTCTTCATCCATGTGACTTTGTCCTTTCTCTTAGAATAGTTCTATCAAATGCGCGTGTCTCATAAGTATAAGTAGAGCGTGCAGGAACATGTACAAGAGTATATACCAGGGGAAAAGGCACAGGAGGGAAGTGCAATGAAAGATTCAAAGGTTCGGGTGAATGTGAATTCTGCAGGAAAAAAAAGAGCGATTGATTCAAGAGACGATTTGAAGGAAGGAAATTCTCAATCATACCGGGTACCATCCGAGGGATCGGCTGCTCCCGTATTGAAGTGGGACTTTCCAGGAGAACTTGAGAAGAAAGCCGGATCGACTGAAGCACATAGCCATGATTCTAATCCGGATAAAAAGGATATACAGGAAGGGCCGCGCGGGCACCGCGGCCCGGGGAGAGCGCCGGACGCCTTCGGCCAGTCCGGCCACAGCACGCGGGCGGCCCATACGCCGCCGCCCGGAAGCCCCGCTGGCGCGCCTGCGCACGGCGCCGCGCCAGCCCCCGGCGGGCCAGCGGCGATGCCGCAGGGCCCGCATTCCGCGGCCGAGCCGCAGCGCTTCGCGCCAGCGGCAGCGGGCCGCGTGCCGCGCGGCGGCCGCACGTTCCGTGTGCGGCCTGCGCGCTGGGGGCGCCGCGGCTTTGCCTCGCGGCGCCCGGCCGCCGGAAGGCGGCGGGTGCGGGTGCACCCTGCCGTATGGGCGGTGGCGGTGCTGCTGGCCTTGGCGCTGGCGCTGCCTCTGCTGGTGGTTGCCCCCGGCAACAACGCACCAGAGCCGCTTCCGCCGGGGCCTGCCCCGCTGCCTTCCGCCGAGCCGCAGGCGGCGGAAGAGCCCACGGTATCCGTCTACGTAACCAAGACGGATACCGTGGAGGAACTGCCGCTGGAACAATATCTCGTCGGCGTTCTGGCCGCCGAGATGCCGGCCGAGTTCCAGCTGGAGGCACTCAAGGCCCAGGCCATCGCGGCACGGACTTATATCGTGCAGCGGCTGGCCTCCGGCGACCGCAGCGGCGTGCCGGACGGCAAGGCCGTGGTGACCGATACGGTCAGCCACCAGGCTTACATCGCCCAAGACGAACTGACGAAGGAATGGCAGCGGCTCGGGAAGGAAGCCGAGCTGGCGAAGCTCCAGCGAGCGGTAAAGGAAACGGCAGGAGTGGTGATGACGTATGAGGGTCAGCCGATTACCGCTTCTTTTTTCTCCACCAGTAACGGTTATACCGAAAATTCAGAGGATTATTGGAAGAACGAGATTCCCTACCTGCGCAGCGTGGAGAGTCCATGGGATAAACAGATTTCACCGAAGTACAAGACAACGATCACGATGCCCCGCTCGGAATTCATAGGAAAGCTTGGTCTGGCGGATGGAGCCGTACCGGTATCGGCAGGCGGGGATGGGGGAGCTTCTTTTTTGAAAGTACTCTCGTATACGCAAGGTCATCGAATTGAGAGCGTACGGGTCGGCGGCAAGAAGTTCACCGGTCGCGAGGTGAGAGAGAAGCTGGGGCTTCGTTCGAGCCAATTCACCCTTCATATGAAAGACGGCGAGATTGAGATAACGACCTACGGCAACGGTCACGGCGTGGGCATGAGCCAATACGGGGCAGAGGGCATGGCCCGTGAAGGATATGAAGCGAAAGAGATTCTGGCGCACTATTATACGAATATTTCTTTTGACAAAACTTCAAATCTTCTCTCTTTAAGTGGAAATTCAAAAGGTCGGATTTTCAGCACCGAGAAGGGTGAATGAAGCTAGGGCCTGAGGAGCGGAGCGTACGTTTTGGGTACGTGAGCACTGGAAGGCCCAGCTGAATTCAAGATTCGATGCCGAACTACTTCTTGATTCACTTCGTGATCAAAAGACGACTTTTTGAACAACCTCTCAAAAAAATAATAGTTAGATAACGTATAAAAGAGTTGCCCCCGGTAACAATGGTTACTGAGGTGATTGCAAATGAATGAACAGAACAAAAATAGTAAACCCCACGAAGAAACTCCTAAAACTGTGCAAGGAGATTCGGCGGTACCGTCATCTTCGTGGAAGAAAGCATTATCCAAACGGTGGGTGTTCCCGGCAGCATACTTAGCAGCAGCGGCAATTATACTAACCCTCGTGTGGGTCTACCAGGACGCCAGCCAAAAGACGCTGAACCCACAAGAGGAAGCAACAACCGTATCGGATTCAGTTCAAGGCTCGGAGAAGCCTGCTGCAACCGAAGGCAACGACGGAGAAGCTGTAGAAGTGACGGCCAACGCGCAATCGATGATCTGGCCTGTAGCCGACGACGTGGCGGTAAGTATCGTCAAGCCTTACTTTGACGAGACGAACCCGGATTCGCATCAAGAGGCGATGGTGCAGTATAATGACACCTTTACGCCGAATATGGGAATCGACTTGGCTGCTGCGGATGACACGATGTTTGAAGTTCGTGCCGCACTGACAGGTAAGGTGACCCGGGTCGAGAATCATCCGGTTAACGGTAACGTTGTGGAAATTACGTCCGGTGACACGAAAACCGTGTACCAAAGCTTGAACGAAGTGAAAGTGAAGGAAGGCGCTGAAGTGAAGCAGGGCGATTCCATCGCGACTGCCGGGCGCAGTGAGCTTGAGAAGGATCTCGGCAACCATGTGCACTTCGAAGTGTACGAGGGCGGGAAACTGGTCAACCCTGTGAGCGTGCTTCCGCAAAAATAATTTCATTTCTTTGTAGCCATGCGCCCACCGCGCACTTGAAGAGGGCAGGATCTTGTGATCCTGTCTTTTTTTTGTTGCGGTTTTGGACGGCAAGTCCAACCCTTGCCGGGCCTTGTTTTTTGGACATTTTAGACTTGTCCGTCACGGGCATGTCCAGAAAATAAATGGGTCCAAGTAAGCTTGTCACCCCTTGAAACCGAGAATATCCCGTCATGCCCCTCATATAATGTACCAAACTATCCACACAGTAGGGAGGCGGGAGCGTGCACGATTACATCAAAGAGCGGACCATTAAGATCGGACGCTGTATCGTGGAAACGAGGCATACGGTTCGAACTATAGCCAAAGAATTTGGCGTGTCGAAGAGCACGGTGCATAAGGACTTAACCGAACGTCTGCCGGAGATCAACCCGGACCTGGCGGATCAGGTGAAGCACATTCTCGAATACCACAAATCCATCCGCCATCTGAGAGGCGGAGAAGCTACCAAGATCAAGTACAAAAAAACCGGCAGCAACCGTGAACCGGTGGCCACGGCGAAATCCTGATTGTTAGGGCTTAGGTCACTAGATTGACGTTGAATCCCTCCCCTAAAGTATGATATGTTAAAAGCTGGTATAGGATCGAAATATGGGACCTGTTTTGCCGAAGATCATCATCGATTGCTAGATTATGTCGAAGGATGGTTCGGTACAGCGAACAGACTCTTTTACCATAAAATAACACTTTGGGGGCTTTTCATGATGTTGAGCAAGGATATTGGAATCGATCTCGGAACGGCGAACGTGCTCATTCACGTAAAGGGGAAGGGGGTAGTGTTAGACGAACCTTCCGTTGTCACTATTGAGACCGACACCAAACGAGTCCTTGCCGTCGGTGAGGAAGCACGGCGCATGGTCGGGCGCACTCCCGGCAACATTACGGCGATCCGCCCGCTGAGGGACGGGGTCATCGCCGACTTCGAAATTACGGAAGCGATGCTGAAGTACTTTATTGATCGCGTGGGCGCGCGCAGTTGGCACAGCCGGCCCCGAATCCTCATCTGTGCACCGACCAACATTACTTCGGTAGAGCAGAAGGCGATCCGGGAAGCGGCTGAGCGCAGCGGCGCAAGGGATGTGTTCCTTGAAGAAGAACCGAAGGCAGCGGCAATTGGCGCAGGGATGGATATTTTCCAGCCGAGCGGTAACATGGTTGTGGACATCGGGGGCGGCACCACGGATGTGGCCGTCCTGTCCATGGGCGATGTCGTCACCGCTTCTTCGATTAAAATGGCGGGGGACAAGTTCGACGAGGCGATCACGAAGTACGTGAAGCATAAATATAAATTGCTGATCGGGGAACGGACGGCAGAAGATTTGAAGGTAGCAATCGGAACGGTTCGTCCAGGCGGTAGACAAGCTGAGATGGATATTCGCGGACGCGATATGGTATCGGGACTGCCGTTTACCGTAACGGTGTCTTCGGCAGAGGTGCAGGAAGCTCTGTGGGATCCGGTGTCATCGATCGTACTCGCAGCCAAATCCGTTTTGGAGCGGACCCCGCCGGAGCTGTCAGCGGACATTATCGATCGCGGCGTCATATTGACCGGCGGTGGCGCATTGCTTCATGGTTTGGACGAGCTGTTAACGGACGAGCTGAGGGTGCCGGTGCTTGTTGCGGAGGATCCGATGCATTGTGTGGTTAAGGGAACGGGAATTATGCTGGATAATTTGGACAAGGTCGTAAAGAAAAAGTTCTAACCTTCCGATATAGATAATAGAAACGTGATATTGGATTATCAATCTGTATCCATACGATGCAGCTACATAGGTCTGCAATTTATACAATGGTCATGCTGAACAGCAGCGATTGGAGATACAATCCGTCAGCGCAGCGGCCATTCACGCATCTATTTTGGAAGGGAAGTGCCTTCATTGTTAAGAGGTCTATATACAGCCGCTTCGGGGATGATGACTCAGGAGCAGCGACATAATACGGTGACGCAGAACATCGCTAACGTCAACACGACAGGCTACAAGGCAACCAACAGCGTACAGCGTTCGTTCCCTGAAGTTCTTGTCTCCATGATCGGCGGCAATGATTCGACGAATGCGGGGCGGAAGTTGGGTAAGTTCAACACGGGTGTTTACGCTGAGGAGAGCATATCGCTTTATACGGAAGGCGCGCTCCGTGAAACGGGCAAGTCAACAGACTTTGCGCTGGTATCCTCTTTTACAGTACAGAATCCGGCAACGGGCCAACCTTATCCATTTGATGCTTCCGGCAGATACGTGGATGAGAACGGCGAGGTGATCTACCGGCCGGAAGGATTTTTTACGGTTCAGAATGAGAATGGGGATACCCGTTATACCCGTAACGGCAGCTTCCGGGTTAGCCCGAATGGCAGCCTCATGAGCGAGAGCGGCTATCAGGTATTGGATAACAATAACAGACCGATTGTATTGACAGGCTCGGCGAGTAACTTTACAGTGAATGAGCAAGGAGAAATCATGGACGCAGAAGGCAATGGGACAGGCATCATTCTCGGAGTCAGCATCGTGAGCGAGCCTCATGGACTGATTCGTGAAGGTCATGGCGTGTTCCGTATGGCCGATCCGGACGGGGAAGTGCGTTTTATGGCACCCGGTGATAACGGAGTCATCCGCCAGGGATTCATCGAGGGGTCCAACGTGGATCCGACGCAATCGATGGTTGAATTGACAGCTGCGCTGCGCGCGTATGAAACAAACCAAAAAATCGTTCAGTATTACGACAGAACGCTGGAGAAGGCGGTCAATGAGATCGGCCGAGTCTAAGCTGTGTTTGTAAGTAGGCAGGCAGCACAACTGCTGTATGAAAATGTGAGCCCACGGGAGGTAAGTGATGAACAACTCGATGATTAGCGCCATGGTGTCGATGAATGCCCTCCAGCAGCGATTGGATGTCATTGCGGACAATATAGCAAACGTCAATACGGCTGGTTATAAGAAAAAGGAGGGATCCTTTGAAGATGTGCTGACGCAGGTTCAGCGGCATCACAAGGATTTCGACCGGACGGGCCGCGCGACACCGCTTGGCTATACACTCGGGTATGGCATGAGACTATCTTCCGTCGTGCAGAACATGGAGCAGGGGGCCATGAAGGAAACCGGTAATCCGCTCGATCTGATGATTGATGGACAAGCCATGTTTGCCGTTCAGGGAGATGACGCGATTGGATATACCCGCGAAGGCGGATTTCATGTATCTCCGGATGCCCGGAACCCAAACAACCTGCTGCTGGTCAATTCACAAGGCTATCCTGTACTTGACGTGAACAATAATCCAATCTCGCTTCCGGCCAAGGGGAAAGTTGCCATTAACCAGAAAGGGCAGATTATCGTGGAGACCCCAACGGGTCGAACGGCTCCTTATGCAACCTTGAAGCTGGTTGAGCTTGAGCGTCCGGAGGGCTTGGTCGCTGTTGGCGATAACCTGTTCGTCGTAGGAAGCGGATTGACGGAAGGCGATGTGTTCGATTTAACACCGTCGGCTCCGGGCGAGCCTCCGAAATCGAAGGTGCTTTCCGGATTTATTGAACAATCGAATGTCAATTTGACCGATGAAATGACCAAAATGATGGAAGTTCAGCGGGCCTACCAGCTGACGGCACGTGCGCTTAGTTCAAGCGATACCATGATGAACCTTGCCAACACAATGCGAGGGTAGGTGGGCATCATGAGTGAATCAAACGCCAAAAAACGATCCAAGACATCCGGATGGAAAATCGCTGTCCGTATCATGATTCCTGTATTGCTCGTATTGGCATTATTCGGAGGCATGGTCTTCGGATATGTTGTCCTCGGCGATCAGGAGCTCGGTGAAGTGTTTGAATGGGGCACATGGAAGCATGTTTTTGATTTGATTTTTGCACCGTGACGAGAGGTCAAGGTGACCACAATGTCTTGAGATAAGATGCCAAACTCCCTTTAAGGGAGTTTTCTTTTTTTGGGGTTAAACGGTATAATGGGATGGGACTTGCGTATTAACTTTGTCATTTCATGACAATGGACGGATGTATACAAAATAACCCCACAAAGTGGAGCCTATGCTGCGATGCTTATTCCAAATACTTTGCGGGGACCCCAAAAAACTTGTAAAAGGGCCCTCTCCTCGTACACAAGTGTCCGATGGGAGAAAGCCCCTTATCTAAAACCTTCACTTCTGCAGCGGTGAAGGATATCCATCATTTTTTCCGCAGATCCTTCTTTTTATGCACATGATCTGAAATTCGTTAAGAAAACCTCAAGAGAAAGCATGATACAGCCGTAAATAATACCTCCCGCGGCTTGAGAAAGCGGCACAGCGGCAGCAAATGGAACGAACAACCCTTTTCAAACGCTATGCTTGGCGGGTACGTACATAAGGAGGATTTTAATACTATGTTGAACATCAAACAGATTCAAGAAATTATTCCCCATCGCCCCCCGTTTTTGCTGGTCGATAAAATTGTGGAGATTGAGGACGGCAAACGAGCAGTCGGCATCAAGAACGTAACGATCAATGAGCCTTTTTTTGTCGGCCATTTCCCTGAATATGCTGTTATGCCGGGAGTCCTGATTGTGGAAGCTTTGGCGCAGGTCGGTGCTGTCGCGATTCTTAATGTAGAGAGCAACCGGGGAAAGCTGGGCTTTTTGGCGGGCATTGACGGTTTCCGTTTCCGCGGGCAAGTGGTACCGGGTGATACGCTGCGGCTGGAAGTCGAGATCATTCGTTTGAAGGGCATAATCGGTAAAGGGAAAGCAACCGCTACAGTGGATGGACGTGTAGTTGCCGAGGGAGAGATTATGTTTGCTCTCGCGGATAAGGAGTAATTATCAGACTATTCTTGTTTGGATGAGGAAGGGAGACTTTTTTTCATGTCAGAGATGAGTCAGAGAACAATCGATACGGTACAACGTTGGTTGAATGATCCTTATGTAGATGAGGAGACGAAGCAGGAACTGCGTTCACTCGAGCACGACACCAAAGAGCTGGAGGAACGGTTTTATCGTGATCTGGAATTTGGCACGGGCGGTCTGCGCGGTGTTATCGGTGCAGGCAGCAACCGGATTAATAAATATACGGTAGGCCGCGCAACGCAAGGCTTTGCACAATATATCCTGGAGGCTCACGGCACCGCGGAGGGCAAGCCTTCTGTTGTCATTGCCCATGACTCCCGGCATTTCTCGCCGGAATTTGCGTTAGAGGCTGCTTTGGTTTTGGCCGGAAACGGGGTTGTAGCGAAGCTGTATCCATCCTTGCGATCAACGCCGCAATTGTCATTCAGCGTGCGTCACTTGGGTGCTACCGGAGGGATTGTCATCACGGCAAGCCATAATCCGCCGGAATACAACGGTTATAAGGTGTACAACCGTGAAGGCGGCCAGCTGGTACCGGACGAAGCAGAGAACGTGATTGCCCGGATACAGGAGGTGGATTCCTTCTCTGCGGTTAAGAGGCTGTCTCAAGCGGATGCAGAGGCTCAAGGCCTGCTGGTTTGGCTGGGCGAAGCGGAGGACCAGGCTTTTGCGGATACGGTGGCGAGTGTCAGCGTGAACCGGGATCTTATCAAATCCAAGCTGGGCGAAGATATCCATATCGTATTCACGCCTCTCCATGGAACAGGGCAAGCACCCGTAGAGCGCGTGCTTAAGAGCATTGGCTTTAAGCATATTCATGTTGTTCCGGAGCAAGCCGAGCCGGATGCTAACTTCTCCACCGTCAAATCCCCGAATCCGGAGGAGCGGGAAGCTTTTACCCTCGCGATGAAGCTGGGCGAGAAAGTGGGAGCTGACATTTTGATCGGGACGGATCCCGATGCGGATCGTATGGGGGCTGTCGTGAAGAATAGCCAGGGCGAATACGTCGTGCTGACAGGCAATCAATCCGGCGCGATTATGATCCACTATTTGCTGGGGCAATTGAAGGAAGCGGGTAAGCTGCCTAATCATGGTGCGGTTATCAAGACGATCGTAACGAGTGAGATGGGGGCGGCGATTGCCGAGCATTATGGTGCCACCGTTTTTAATACATTGACAGGCTTCAAATACATTGGTGAGAAAATGACCCAGTTCGAGGAGTCCGGCAGCCATACGTATCTGTTTGGTTATGAGGAGAGTTACGGCTATTTGGCTGGCAATTATGCCCGCGACAAGGATGCCGTATTAGCCTCGATGCTCATATGCGAAGCAGCCGCTTATTATAAAGGACAAGGCAAGACGCTGTACGATGTCCTGCAGGAGCTGTATGAGCAGTTCGGTTATTTCCTCGAGACACTGGAATCCCGGACGCTCAAGGGTAAGGATGGTGTCGCCCAGATTCAAGCGAAGATGTCCGATTGGCGCGATAATCCGCCAGGGGAAGTCGGGGGCGTGCCGGTTAAGCAGGTGCTTGATTATGCCGAAGGCCTGGACGGGTTGCCGAAGGAAAATGTGTTAAAGTATCTGCTTGATGACGGATCTTGGTTCTGCCTGAGACCTTCCGGTACCGAACCGAAGATCAAAGTGTATTTTGCCGTGCGCGGCGAATCTCTCGCCGATGCGAATCGCAAAATTCAATCGCTCTCGGCTCAAGTCATGGCCCGGGTAGACGCTTAAACATAAATACATTGAATGAGAGAAGAGAACGAAGGGAATTTACGATGGTTGCTGCAAGGCCCCTAAGAGCTGTTGCCCTCCATCGTAAATTTCCATAGGTTCAATGAGGAGGTACTTTCGTGGTTCAGAATTGGAAACGCTGGAACACAGCAGCCCGCAAGTGGCTGTGGATTCTGGTTGTTCTTGGCGTTGCAGCGGCCCTGCCGGTAGGTTATGACCGACTGCAAACAGAATCAACATCAAAGAATGTAGAGCTGGTGTTTGATTATCGGGATTTGTTGGATGTCGCGGCGTATCAATCCAAGCCGCAGGATTTTGTATCTGAGCAGCTGGATCGCCTGAAAGAAGCCGGCGTAATCAGTATGGCGCTTTATGAAAGCACGCTGGACGAGCTGGTGAAATCGCGGCGAATATCGGTATATGACGGGCAGCAGGTCGCTGATCTGACAGGTACGACGATCTCCCCGAACGAGAATTTTACGTATGTTTCATTCCTGAACGAGGAAAGCGCGACTTTAATTAAACCCATTATCGAAGAAACCTACACGAGATTGGGTATTCCGGTAAGATCCTGGCAGTTCGATCGTGGAGTGGATGGGTTGGTGCTGGAAACTCCGCGTTCCAACGCGGTGATTAAGCCGCTGTCTCCAGACCCTATTACCATAAGCATGCTGCGAGAGAAGGGCTTTAATATTGTGCCGCGTCTGTCGGACAGTCTTCCGTATGACCAGGCCTATATGGAGAAGCTGATGGCGTACTTTGCGGACAACGGCGTAAAACGAATTTTGTTTGAAGGTGATTCCGCAAGAGGCTTCAATGATGATGCAGACATGAAAAGCTTGGATTCCTTTGGCGAGCTTTTGAACCAACATGGCATCGGCCTCGTGGCGATTGAGAATATCAAGCGTCCTCAAAAAGGATTTACGAAACTTGCTTATTTAACAGATTACAACGTAACCCGTATTTATTCCTTAAGCGAGCGGGATGCTAATCTGGAGCCTGAGGTTATTGGAGACCGTTTTGCTCTGGCTTCCAAAGATCGTAACATTCGAATGTTCTATTTAAACGCGGAGCCGAGCCGAGATATGACCAAGGCATCCGTTACTCACCCGCTGGATAATTTGATTGACAGTTTGACTGGTACGGGTCAGGCCATTAAGCAGATCGAGGACAATGGCTTCACCATGGGTCCAGCAGAGCCGTTTAAGGTGACCGACTCTTCCTTGCAGCGTTACTTCAAGCTTGGGGCTGTTGTCGGAGCCGTAGCCCTGATCACGCTCATGATTTCCTATTACATTCCGTTCCTTACGATTGCCGCTTTCCTGATCGGGCTTTTGGGCAGTGCCGGATTGTATGTTCTGAAGCCGACCTTGCTTGAACAGGCCTTGGCTTTATTTGCGGCAATCAGTGCTCCAACGGTTGCCGTCATTCTGGCGATTCGCAAAGTCAATGAAACGCAGCAGAGTATACCGGACATGAGTTCTGGCAGAAGGGTGACCCATTCGATCGTACTATTGATAAAGACCACGATCTTGTCGCTTGCTGCCGTACCGATCGTTGTTGCGTTATTGAATAATGTGACCTATATGCTCGTTCTGGATCAGTTCCGCGGCGTGAGCTTGCTGGCTGCAGCGCCGATAGGACTCATTGCAATCTACGTGGTTCTGTACCGAGGGGGATCTACTTATAGCTCTATTCTGAAACTGCTTAAAGCACCGATCTCGCTTACATGGGTTATCGCAGCCGGTATTGTGGCTATTGTCGGTTGGTACTATCTCACTCGTACAGGTAATGCAGGCTCTGTGTCGTCGATCGAAATGGCATTCCGTACATTCCTGGAAAATACGTTTGGCGTACGTCCGCGTAATAAGGAGTTCTTGCTTGCCCATCCAATGATGGTACTCGGCGTGTTCCTGTCATTTAAATACCGTCATGCCGTTTATCTGCTCATTATCGGTGTAATGGGGCAGCTGTCGATGGTCGGAACATTCACGCATATTCACACGCCACTCTATATTTCGGCCATTCGCGTTGTACTGGGTCTTGGACTCGGCTTGATTATCGGATTGATCGCGATATTGGTATGGCAAGTGGCAGAAGGGATCTGGAAACGATGGTCTCCACTTCTAAGACAATAGTCATCTCCGGATACTACGGATTCAAAAATAGCGGTGACGAAGCGGTCCTCAAATCCATCTTGACCGCTCTGGAGAAGGAGGGTAAGGCAACGGGGATTGTGATCAATCCCGTTGTACTTTCCATTGACCCGGATTGGACTTCGGCTGCCTATGGGGTGAAGTCCGTACACCGAATGAAACTGGGAGAAGTTCGACAGGCAATCAAGGACAGCGACGGTTTGATCAGCGGTGGAGGAAGCTTGCTGCAGGATGCCACCAGCCCAAAGACAATCCCGTATTATCTGGGCGTCCTCAAGATCGCGCAGTGGCTTGGTAAACCGACGTTCATTTATGCGCAGGGCGTTGGTCCGGTCAACCGTAAGCTGTTTTATCCGATGATTCGCTCGATCTTCCGAAAATGCACCTACATCTCGGTGCGTGACATTCAGTCAGGTGAACTGCTTCAGTCGATGGGAATATCAGGGGAAGCCATTCACGTCGTACCCGATCCGGTGATGGGCTTGCCGCTGCCAGAGGGGGAGGATGTTCAGCTTGATTTCAACCCGGGATCGGGGTTAGAAGAGAACGATGCCGCATCAGTTTCTTCTATAGAAGAACATCGTGAATCATTCGAAGAACCTTTAGTGCAGTCCTCATTATCCAATCGCGAAACGGAAGGGGAAGGATCTCTGCCGATTATCGGTATTTCGGTTCGATATTGGCATCCGGAACGCCAAGAGCTGAAGGCTGTTGCGGAAGGTTTAAAGGCATTAGCCGCACATCGTCCGGTACATCTTCGCTTCCTCCCTTTTCATCAGCCGGATGATCTTGAGGCTTCGCAGTTTATTGCTAGCGGCATTGGCGATATTTCCAAGAATGGTTCGATTATCAGTTTCTATCGTGATGAGAAGCAGCCGCAGGACATGCTGCGAGAGGTTAGTCGTTGTGATATGATATTGGGCATGCGTCTGCATAGCCTGATCTATGCCGCGAATCAGCGTGTGCCGTTGCTCGGAATTTCCTATGATCCGAAAATCAATCACTTTTTGAAGCGGCTGGGCAGCGAACCTGCGGGAAGCAGTGAATCACTTGACGCAGATGCGTTAAAGGATCAGATGCTGAAGCTGTTAGACGATGCAGCGGCATGGAAGGCGGAGCACGGCGAGCAGATATCCGTATTGAAACAAGAGGCTGCGCTGCCTGCACGCCACATTGCCCAATATTTACGCCATAGAGGATGATAAACATGAAACAGACCTATCCATTTCCTACCGTATCGGTGTTCGAGATTCCTTTTTCCAAGCTTAGTATGAAAGATACGGTGAAATTCCTGACCGAGGCTGTTCAGTCAAGGCAGCCCCACCATGTCATAACGGCGAATCCGATCATGGTGATGACGGCCGTCAACCAACCGGAATATAAACAGATGATGCAAAGTGCCGAAATCATCGTTCCGGATGGGACGGGGATCGTCTGGGCCGCCAGTGTGGGCGGCGAACCGCTGGAGGGGCGCGTCACCGGCTTTGAGCTGTTACATGAATTGTTGAAGGTCGGGGAAACCTATAGATGGAAGTTCTTTCTGCTGGGAACCACTGCCGAAGTGATTCAGGAAGCTGCCGAAAGGTTACAAATGCAATATCCGGCTGCGATTATATGCGGGTACCGGGACGGTTTTTTTGGACCTGATGAAGATGCTGCCGTCATTGAGCAGATTCGGGCAGCTTCACCGGATATTTTGTTTGTCGCCCGTGGTGCGGACAATCAAGAGCCTTGGATTGCGCAGCATAAACAAGCGCTTCAAGTTCCGGTTGTTATGGGAGTCGGGGGATCTTTCGATATTATCTCCGGCAAACTGAAGCGGGCGCCGAAAGTATTCCAAAAGCTTCGTCTCGAATGGTTTTACCGCCTTCTGAAGGAGCCCACCCGTTACAAAAGAATGCTTGCGCTGCCGAAATTCGTAGTGAAAGTGCTGCGCGAGAAAGAAAACGTAACGAAATCGAGCTAAATGGCTCATTTCTGTGGGGGGAATCCGGGATTTCACCGGAAATTGGTATTGGTTTTTGGACCCGAAGGGAGTATAATTCAACCGGTAGACTTTTATTGGGGGTCGAATGATTACATGTTAATGATATACATCATCGGGTTTATCGTATCGCTGACGCTCGCCCTGCTCTTAACGCCGCTTGTGAAGAAGTTTGCGGTTAAGATTGGTGCCGTTGACGTTCCTAATGCCCGCAAGGTTCATACCCGGATCATGCCCCGACTCGGGGGACTCGGCATTTATCTGGCTTTTATTCTTGGACTGATTGCAGTTCTTCCTTTTCTTCCGGATAGCCTGTCGCCTCGGGATGCCAACTTTATGAAGGCATTTCTGATCGGCGGTTCCATGATCGTATTGATCGGAGCCTTGGATGATCGATTTGAACTTTCGGCCAAAGTGAAGTTTCTGGCTCAAATTGCAGCTGCTTGCGTAGTTGTATTCGGATTTAATATTACCGTGGACTTTGTAAATATACCGTTCCAGGATCGGTACTCCATGCTGGAGAGCTGGGTATCGATTCCACTGACAATCTTCTGGATTGTCGGCGTAACCAACGCGATTAATCTCATTGACGGACTGGATGGACTTGCAGCCGGTGTTTCCGGCATTGCGATCGGCACGATTCTGGTCATGGCCGTCTTGATGGGCAACACCACCGTTGCCTTGCTATGCCTGCTTCTGCTCGGCAGCATTATCGGGTTCCTGTTCTTCAACTTCCATCCGGCCAAGATTTTCATGGGGGATACGGGCTCGTTATTCCTTGGATTTTGTTTGGCCATGCTGTCCTTGCTTGGATTTAAACAGATTGCGATTGTATCCTTCATTACGCCGCTGATTATTATCGGTGTTCCGTTGTCTGATACGTTTTTCGCTATCATCCGTCGTAAAATCCAGAAGAAACCGATCTTCGCTCCGGACAAGGGACATCTGCATCATTGTCTGCGCGAGCTTGGATTCAGTCACCGTCAGACGGTGTTGATTATTTACGTGATTGCCGCCTTTTTCGGCGTACTGGCAGTCATTCAATCTTCGGCTGCCATGTATGAAGCCAACTGGGTCACCTTCGTCGTGATCTGCGTCATGATGTGTTTCATGCAGATCGGTGCGGAAATTATCGGACTGGTCGGCAAGACCAAACGGCCGATTCTGGGTCTGATCAATCGGATGCGAATGAAGGCAAATCCCGAAAGCCGCACGAAGTAGAACTTATTCTTTTTCATGATGTGTCCGGATAGGACATGCCAGCCTCACCCAAAAAGGGTGAGGCTTTTTTGTGGTTTTTGCTAAATAATAGGACACTCGCTTCCGATATATGAACTATGCGCTAGAATCAATCTGTCAGTGAAAGCGAGGGGACCCAGTGAACGATGTAACACCCAAAACGGACGCCAACGTCCGAATGATCAAGGAGGCACAACCGTTGAAGAAAAATTTCCGTACAATAGCAAGCCTGTTATTGGCCATTGCTATGTTCTTTTCCCTAATTCCGGCATTACCGGCTTCTGCTGCAAATGGAGCCTTGTATTTTCACTTTTCCAATCTAAGTACGGATCCGAACTCCCCAACACCGGAGAACCGGAATTCCATTACGGTTTCGGGTACCTACAATGGCATTAACCCGAATACCATCTCGTATGAGATTAAACGCTTCGATGACACAACCACGGGCGGAACAGGTGTCAAGCCGATCCTGGACGAAGCAGCGAATACGTTCCAATTCCTGAATGTCCAATTGAATCAGGGCGTGAACAAAATCATTGTGTCGGGTATGAGCACGCAAGGTCAGCAGATGAGTGCCACAGCCTATGTGAAGTTCTCCGATGTACCGGCTGTTTATGAAGTAGCGCTCAGTGATGGACGTGTGCTGGAAGAGAATGCTTCCAAGCCGGTTGTCGTTACCACGCAGACGGTTAGTATCTCGGTAAAAGCAACCAATGGCTCCAAAGGCGTGACGGTTAACGGCATGGCAATGTATCCGGGCGGCGGTGATACGTTTTACTCCGCAGGGATCCAATTGCAGAAGGGTGTCAACGATCTGGTGATCGTCGTGAACTCGGAATCGAAAACTCAGACCATCAATAGACAGGTTGTCTATCATCCGACAGGCTCCCTGACGGTCAATCAACTGCAGATCGGTAACACCAAGATCGATGGGCAGACCGTTGTAACCGGTAATGTGAACGGCGTCATCTCCGGTTATGTTATCATGGATGCTCCTCCGGCTGGTACGCCAGCGGTGCCGCCAACTCTTGAAGTATCTGTGTTTCCGACAGGATCCACGGTGCCAATCATGAGCTCGCAGGCAACCGTAGGAGCAGCAAGCATCCTGGGTAACAGCTTGATGTATCCTTTTACAACCACTGGCTCGGTTAGCATCACACAGAGCGGGGAGTATTTTGTTTACACTAAGGACACTACCACTGGTTTCGACGTGAAAAATCCTTTCACTTATCGTGATGTCAATGCACCTACAATCAAGCAGGTGTATCAACTATACGGTGTAACAGAGAGCGGGGGAACGGTATCGGCTACCTCCCAGTCCATTTTTCCAAGCGGTAACGATACGGTCCTGAACGAATTGCCGATCTACTTAATGGTGGAACAAGTGAACGCAGGTGATGTTGAGATTGAATCGAGCAAGGGCGGCGGCACGATTGCCCAGAAACTTACCTATAATGGTAACACGGTTTTCAAAATCACGAATTTGCCTTCAGGACAACAAAATCTGATCATCAAGGTCAGCAATGCATCGGGCGTCTCCGATACGAAGGTGATCCCGGTAACGTTCCTGTCCTCCACTTATATTGATATTTATCATTTGTATAACAATCAGGTGTTTAAGAATAGTACAGATTTCAATCAAGTTACGGGTCGGATTGTGAACTACACGGGAACATCAGGACTTACGATTTCCTTGAATGGTAATACTGGCGATTTGACAGTGAACGGAAACGGCGAGTTTAGCTTTTCTGATGCTGCATTCCTGCAGCTGATTCCAGGTCCGAATACGTTGGTGGTCGCTGACAAGAGCGGGAAAATCTCGACGAAGCTGACTCTGCTCTATTTTAGCGATACGCGCTCGGTAATCAAAAACATGATTCCATTCCCGGTTGGTTCCGCAACAGAATCCGATCCGGATGGATTGTTCAGAGAAACGGCCGAGAACGCCTATAACACATATGAAAAGGCTCTGGGTCTTCGCTTTGAGGTGGAATACACGGATGAGATTACGGTGAACCTTAGTCATCCTACGCCATCCATCTTTGCAGTCTTTACCAAAGACAACACAGGAACTTGGACGCTCTCTGGCGGTGCACTGAAGACGCAATTGGATGCCATTAATCAAGCGGATCACAGCCTGTACTATTCCATTGTCAATGGAGCCAACTCCAGCTCTGCCCGCGTTGTGTTTAAAGAGCTAGCACTTCCTGAGGTAGGATTGCAGGCAATCAGCATCGGTTCGCGTTATCAGTCGGTTACCACAACGGATACCATTGAGATTACGCGTGAGCGTGCGCCTTACGAAGTCCTTTCTCCTAGGCTTCCTAACGAAGGTGTTTTGAAACAGAACTTTGTAGAGGTAAGCATCAAGGCTGAAGGCGCGGACTCCATTCTGATTGGCAAAACGCCAATGGTAAAATCCGAGATCAGCGACATATTCCGTCTTGAAGTCAAGAACCTGAAAAATGGCAAAAACACCATCAAGTTTACGATCGAACAAGGCACCAAAAAGACAAGCGGGCAATTCGTTGTAACGTACACGGATGATGCAACCGAAGGCTCTCAGTTTAAAACGAATATTTCGAAGTCAGGTAAGGTTAAAGTATTCAAGGGTGATTTGTCCCTGTCCTTGCCGAAAGGCACGGTGCTTCAACAGGCTAAATCAAGTCCGAATGCAGAAGTGCCTACGATCAATCTGCTTGGTGAGCATGACATCCTGTTTGGTATTGCCAACCAGATCGATGGGCGGACCGTTAAGGCTTACAATCGAATTGGTGAAATCGAGAACGGTGTAGAAATGGATGGACGTTTGTCCCTCATTCCAGGGGATAACAACAATGCGTTCCGTTTCACTCCGGCAGCCCATTACGGCTATTCATCACCTCTTTACTGGCTGGATGCGGGTTCGCTTAATGCATACAGTAGCAACATTGAGGACTTTAACGTAAAGGCAGCAGCTCATCCTTACGCAAAAGGAAACGAATTTCATCAACGCTTGATTCCGCAGAACTGGATGGAATTGTCTCAAAAAGGTACGATAACCTTGAAATATGATTCCGCACTGGTGAACTCAGCTTCCAGCAACCTGGGTATTTGGTGGTATAACCCTTCCCAAGGAACGTGGATCAACATCGGCGGGAAAGTAGACGCCAAGAAGAAAACTGTTACGGCACCATTTAAGGGATTTGGTTATTACGCAGTTAAATCCTTGCGTTATAGCTACTCCGATGCGATTTCGCATAAGACAGCCCGTAACGATATTGAATTGATGCTGGCAAGAGGATATATGAAGGCATCCAAGACGGATGCATTCGGCGTGTATGATCCAATGACTCGCGGTGAATTAGCTACTATTATAGTGAAGCTGCTCGATATTCCGTTGGATTATGATACCGATAAGAACAAGCTGACGTTTGATGACATCTATCAAGAAAGTGTAGTCAACAGCATGCAGTGGGATTACCGTTACATTGAGACAGCGGCCAGAAAAGGGATCATTCGCGGCATAGCGCCTCGAAGCTTTGCTCCTAATATGGAACTGACTCGCGAAGAAGCGGCCAACATGATTGCACGCGCATTGAACCTGAAGATGGGTGAAATCGAAAAAGATAAAGCAGCACTTCAGAAGCAGTTCGAAGATGTAGGCAAAATCAAATCGAATTATTCTTACCCAGCCATTCTTGCTGTAAGTAAGGCCGGTATCATCACTGGTGTTGCGAATAGCTTGAAAGAAGGGGAGAAGAAACCAACGTATAACTTCAATCCGGATGCCGTGCTGAATCGTGCAGATACGGCGACGATCGTGAAACGCATGATGGGCAAACTCAAAATGCTGTAGGCCATATAAATAAGAAGAAACTGTAGGGAAAAGGAACGAGAGCAGATGCCCAATTTCTATTGGCAGTGCTCTCGTTTTTTCATGCGCGGTTTTTAATGGATAAGGTTATTTATGGCATAATTAGCAAGATCTTATGGGTGTTATCAGAGGCCAGGAAACCGTTTACCAATATCTATTGTTTTGTAATTTCATGTAGAATACGCTACAATAGCGGAAGCACATACTATTTTTAGAGGGTGAAGATGAATTTATGAAGCCGATATTATCAAAAGCGCAGCTCGACTACATGAAGGCGAAGACCAAGTTCGAGGAAAAGGCCAAAGTGATGGAGAAGAAGATTGAGCTGGCTCGTGCCGCTCATGATGAGATAACTCAGGAAGTCATGGAGGGACTCGTTGTTGAGACAGGCTTTCATGATTCATTTAACGAAATGACAGCGGCAGAGAATGCGTTGATCCAGTGGTCTCATACAACAATAAAACATGACAAAACATATCGTACGAATAAAGCGGAAATTGATCTGATGTACGAAACACTGCATAGCAATCCGGAGATGCGTGCACGCATTATCCAGCTTGCTATGAAGATTCGCTAGGATTCTACAAAGGGCGCCCATAGGGCGTCTTTTTTTGTTGTCGCAATATGTAATGAACCCAATGTTATGCGAATCTAAAATGATTTCGAAAATATTTTTAAAAAAACTTTGCAACAACCGCAACTTTTCGAGAAATCAAACGTTTATAATGTAGAACCCAATGAGCAACCCAAGATTATCCGAAACAAGAAACTTGTCTATTAATTAGAAAAATGTTCTTTACGGAGTATGGGACTCGTTGTATAATACCTAGGTAGGATTAGGAATCTATTCTAGTTTGTAGTGTTCTCTCGTTAACAAGATTCTGTGATATCGTCACAGACATCATTTATGATTTATGCTCAACTCGGGAAAGGAGGTGCAGGACAATGAGTGATAAGAGCTACCAAATTAAAGAAAACAATCAAGTGATGATTCAAGGAGGAGAAAAAAAGGTTATGAAGAAAATTTTATCCGTAGCACTGTCTACAGCAATGGCATTCTCCATGTTTGCTTCTGTTGCATTCGGTGACGATGCGCTTAACACACAACAGAAATTTGATGTACTGAAAGAAAAAGGTATCTTCACTGGCTATCCAGATGGAACTGCTGGTCTTGACAAAGAAATGACTCGCGCTGAGTTCGCGAAAGTTTTGGTAGGCATCATGGGTCTTGAGCCAATCCAAGGCAAAGCGTCTTTCAAAGACAAAAACTACAAAGCTGACAAATGGCCAGCTCCTTATGTAGAAGCAGTATACGCTGCAGGTATCATGGAAGGTAAGAACACTACGAAAATGATCTTCGACTTCAACGGTAAAATTACCGTTCAAGAAATGGCGAAGGTTCTCGTTACTGCTCAAAAGCTTGAAGTTCCAACAGAAACGAACAACAACGCTTCTGACTGGGCTAAAGGTTATGTTCAAGCAGCAATCAACGCTGGTTTGGTAGATGCTAAAACAAACCCTAAAGCTAACGCTTCCCGTTCCCAATTGGTTGAAGTTGCTTACACAATCTACCTGTCGCAACAAAAACCAAAAGTGGTTTCTTATGATGTAACTGAGAGCGGTAAAGTTGTAACTTTCAAACTTGCTAACAACGAAAGCGTGAAAGTTGAACTGGAAACTCCTCTGAAAGCTAACACTGCAACTGAAGTGAAATTCACACATAACAACTACGAGTACACTGAAAGTGTAACTTGGGTCGTAACATCTGCAACTAAAGTGGAATCCGCAAGTGCTAAGAACCTGAAAGAGGTTGAAGTTGTATTCGACGGTAAAGTTGATAAAGTGACTGCTACTGACAAAAACAACTACGTCATCGATTCCAACTCCAAAGGGATTAAATCGATCACGCTGCTGGCAGACGGTAAAACTGCTCGCATCCTGTTGAACGAATCTAGCAAATTCACTCAAGGTACAACTTACAAAGCTGTTGTTAAAAACGTGAAAAACGATAGTGGTTCTGTGCTTCCACAAGGCGAGCTGTCATTCACTGTTTCCGACAACACTCTGCCTACTGTAACCGAAGTGAAAGCTCTTGGTACGAAAGTAATCAAGGTGACTTTCTCCGAGCCAATCGTTTCGCCTTCGAGCAGCAACTTCCAACTGGATGACAAAGCATTCGTTGGCAACGTGAAGCTTGGTCCGGACCAAAGAGAAGTTATCCTGAGAGACTACACAGGCAATATTTCTGTGGGAACTCATAAATTGACAACTTCCCTGATCGAAGACTACGCTGGTCTGAAATCGCCTGCTGATACTAAAGAATTCACGGTTGCAGTAGATACTGAAGGTCCAAAGGTTACTGAAGTCTCCGCAACTTTGGAAAAAGTAACAGTAACATTTGACGAAGAGATCGATCCGGATACTGTAACTAACGACAGCTTCTACTGGAAGTCTGGTGACAGCAAGAAGACAGGTAAAGTAACTCAAATCTCCAGCAACGTATATGAGATTGACTTTACTGAAAACCGTCTGCCTGGATATGAAACAACTCTGTTTGTTGAAGTTAAAGACTATTCCGGTAACGCTAACCCAGTAAAAGAACATAAAATTACGGCAAGTGTTGACTTGGTACAACCGCACGTAGTTGAAACAAGTTTCGGTGCTGACAGACCTAATACACTGACAGTACGTTTTGACAAAGCTGTATATGCAGCTGACAAAAAATACTACACAGTTAAAAAAGGTAACGATACGATTCCTGTGAAAGATGTTGTTGCAGCTGATGCTTCCAACAAAATCTTCTATGTTAACTTCTTCAGCAAGCTTGAATACGGAACTTACGATCTGACAGTTAAAGACGTAAAAGACCGTACGGCTTTGGGTAATACAGTGGTGGAATACAAAGGGACATTCGTAGCTAATGACACTGCGAACCCAATGATTTCCTCCGTTGATTACAACAATACAAACCGCAAGCTTACTCTGAACTTCGGTAGAGAAATGGATCTGGCTACTCTGCAAAGTAAAGCCAACTATTTCATTGCCTTTAAGAAGAGTGGTTATACTGACGCACAGAACATCGCTATTCCAGCTGATGTGACTGTGAATCCAGTTAACGGCGGTAAGTCTGTAGTCCTTCAATTCCCAGAGTACATCGATGGAACTCGCGTAACGTTTGGACCAGGCGGATCTGTTTCGAAAGTATGGACTACCGGTCTGAAATCTAAAACTGGTCAATATGTATCCTTGGATAACCAAGTATTGACTGAAGCGGGAGCTTCCGTGAAGTGGGTTGGAGCAACACAAAAAGATGCTAAAACATTTGAACTGACATTTAACCATGTTATTGCAAATGCTAGCACAGGCGACTTCCTGGTGAACGGTCAATATCCATCAAGTGTCAGCATCAATGATGGTGTTGTTACTTTGAAAACAAGCAGTGAATTTAATGGTGGCGAAATCACAATCTTTGCAAACAACTCCATTGAAACTTACTCGAATAACAAACTTAACTTAGCTACCAATGCTACAATGCCAGTGAACAATGCTGCTGCACCAAGAGTAGTAAAAGTGGATGATACAAGAAAGAATGGAGTAAATGCTACCGGAGCTGTATATAACTCCTTTGAAGTAACCTTCTCTGTTGATGTTGAAGCAGCTGCAGCTAACTATGCTGACGTTAAGAATGATATCATTCTTAAAAATGTTGGTAAGACTAACAATCCAGTGATCAACAAAGCCGGTTATACAGTTGAGAGAGTTTCGGACCGCGTGATCAGAGTAGATATTTATGATCAGGAAGCTCTTAACAACCCTGTTCAGTTCCAAGTAGCAGATAATGCAAGCTACTTGTATGCAGCAGGCTCCACTCCACGGGTTTATGTTACTAAATCCAGCGAGTATCAAATTGCACCACCAGCTCAAAGCACTGACTCTGTATCTGTAACAGGTACACTAGTCACTGTTGCTGATAAGGGTGCTCTTGCCCAAACTGCAGATCAAAATGGCCTGAAGTTTGTCGCTAAATCTGTTGGTACCGGGCTTAACGGTAACTCCGTCGTTGTTACAAAAAATGCTGCACAAACAGATAAAGTTAAAGTCAATGGTCTTAACATCACTGTGAATAACGATGCAACAGTTTCTGATATCGTTGCAGCAGTTCTTACCGCTGATGTAAACTACGAAGCTCAAAAAGGTGATACTACTGGTTCAATTGCTGATTCAGCATCATATCAGTTCAATGGTGGTAAAGCTGCACAGGAAGGACAACTGACTGTTAGACTTAACAACGCTGTAACTAAAGTTGTTGATAATAAAGTCATTATTGCTGGAAAAGAATATACAGCAACTGCAAATAACAGTAACACCATTGTTGTAACAACTGGAGATGCTGATGTTGTTGGTGAGCAACTGATCGGCAAGGTTGAGTACAAAGGTAAAGAGCAAGCAATTTCTGTACAAATTGCGAAGTAATCTTAACCTGTACAAATAATCAAATCCAGCTCACACCGGGGAACATTTAGTTCTCCGGTGTGTTTTTGTATTCAAGTTTAACAAGGACGTTTCCACAGTAGCCGTTGCTTGATCTTCCTATCAATTTTCAATAGAATTAATAGAATAAGCAGGAAACTGATGAGGAGGAACAAATCATTTATGAAATCATACTGGAAAATATCCCTTACTGCCCTGGCCATTGGCTCAGGCATATGGATCGGCGCAGTATACAGCAACACCGCAACCGGCGCAAGCACCACCCCAGGCACAACCGACGACCCGGTCGTCACTAAAAGCTACGTAGACCAACAAATACAGCAAGCGCTGAATGGCGGTGGTGGAGGGTCTACGAACCCAACAAATCCTACAAATCCCACTGAGCCATCCCAGGGAGCTGACGAAGTTAAGAACGTTGCGTTGAAACCAGGCAAGATCCTTATTGCAGACGCAGGAACAGAGTTCATTGTCCGTTCGGGTAACGCAGTGATCTACACAGAAGTCGCTAGCGGAGTTGCAGACCTTACCGATGGTAAAGACCTGTTGAATGGTCAAGTGGCGCCTAAGAACCATCTGCTTTCCTTCCCGCGTGAAGGTCGCGGCATTCAAGTGAAAGAAGGACAGACAAGCAATCTGATTGTCATGGTGCGCGGCGGCTACACCATTAAGTAATGATTGGCAACTAGAGTGCGTTAGACACCTGCTGATATCGCTCATCCTCGAGTGGTATGGCGAGGACTTTTGTCCGGCTTATTCCTCTTATAATTATTGCCAGTTGTGACAACGTTTTATACGTGTGAGTGCCTTGAAATCGACAAATAATACATCTGTAAAAACCAATACAGGAGGTGTATTTTCATGGCACGCAGCAGTCGTAACCGTCAAGTGGTACCGGAGAGTCGTGAAATGCTGAAGCAAATGAAATACGAAATTGCAGCAGAGTTTGGATTACCCGTGGGATATGGTAGCGGTTCCAATGGAGCCGATACGGAATTTGGTTCCGAGTTAGGAACCATCGGAGGTGGATCTTCCAGCCGTCGTCCTGGATGGGGACATCTAACATCCCGTGAGAACGGATCCGTTGGTGGAGAGATCACTAAACGTTTGGTTCGAAACGCTGAACAAAGTCTCTTCGGTAGACTGTAGTCGTTTTTCAGTTACAAGTGGAACTTAATCTTGATTAAAATGATTGAAAAACCCAAGAAAATCCTTGAAAAACAGCTTACTTACTGGATTGACACCTGGTAACAAATAAGTTAATATGCATGTTGAGGATTGTACATTTCAAACCTTTTCCTGTCGGAAAAGGTTCATTTTTTGTGTAGGACCTCTTGATATATCACATACTATTCATATGGGAGGTTGATCTCATGTCTTTAACAGGGCGACGTTTATTTACATCTGAGTCCGTAACTGAAGGACATCCGGATAAAATCTGTGACCAGATTTCTGATGCGGTACTCGATGCTTTTTTGGCTAACGATCCGAACGCACGCGTAGCTTGTGAAGTTTCCGTTGCGACTGGTCTTGTTTTGGTCATTGGTGAAATTAGCACTAACTCTGAATACGTGGATATTCCATCCATCGTACGCAATACCGTGAAGGAAATCGGGTATACCCGTGCAAAATACGGTTTTGATTCCAATACATGTGCGGTGTTGACATCGCTGAATGAGCAATCGGCCGATATTGCACAGGGGGTAAACGCTGCACTGGAGAATCGTGATCCTTCCCAAGTGGACAAGGAAACCGAGAACATTGGTGCTGGCGACCAAGGTCTGATGTTTGGTTTTGCAACGAACGAGACCCCAGAACTGATGCCTCTTCCGATTGCATTGTCTCACCGTATCGCTCGTCGTTTGTCCGAGGTTCGTAAAAACGGTACGCTGGAATACCTGCGTCCGGATGGCAAAACCCAGGTAACGGTTGAGTATGACGGCAATACCCCGGTTCGCGTGGATACGATCGTGGTCTCGACTCAACATGCCGAAGAAGCAACACTGGAGCAAATCCAGAAGGATATTAAAGAACAAGTTATTCTTCCTGTCGTACCGGCTGAATTGCTGGACGCAGAAACTAAATATTTCATTAACCCAACCGGCCGTTTCGTAATCGGTGGTCCTCAAGGGGACGCTGGTCTGACAGGCCGCAAAATCATCGTGGACACCTATGGCGGCTACGCTCGTCATGGCGGCGGTGCATTTTCCGGTAAGGATCCTACAAAGGTTGACCGTTCCGCTGCTTACGCGGCTCGCTACGTGGCTAAAAACCTGGTTGCTGCAGGACTTGCGGACAAGTGCGAAATTCAATTGGCTTACGCTATTGGTGTCGCTAACCCAGTGTCGATTAGTGTAGATACTTACGGAACAGGTAAAGTGAGCGAAGAGAAGCTGGTTGAGCTTGTGCGTAACAACTTCGACCTGCGTCCGGCTGGAATCATTCGCATGCTGGATCTTCGCCGTCCGATCTACAAACAAACCGCTGCTTACGGACATTTTGGACGTACGGATCTGGATCTCCCTTGGGAACGCGTAGACAAAGCGGAAGCCTTGAAAGAACAAGCTGGCGTAAACTAAGGTAATTTTAGGATATGTAACAGATATAAAATTTAGGCATGTGCTGATTTAATTTTTCTTCTGAAAAAAATCGGTGCATGTCTTTTTTGCTTCTTTTTCTAATTATGAGTAGAGATTCAACGCAGCTGAACCAGATAATATGACAAAAATGAAATAATTAAAAGAGTCAATGAACTATCGTGGTTATCAGCATTTTCATTAAATAAATGGAAAAACAGGAATATAATTTATGACAAACTAGTTACTTTTACATAATAATATAGTAACATAGGATTGATTTACATGAACTCCTAAAAAATCCCGGTACAAATCTAGCAAGACTTGGTGTACGATACGCGAAAGTGTTTTTTTATAACAAATTCGTAACTTTTCCGCAAAAATGAAGTCTATTAATTAGAGACTTTATATGTTCGGCATCCGTGTCGAACAAGAGATGGGAGAGTTACGATTACATGGTTAGTCAGGGGAAAACACTGAAGTCTACAACATCTGGTGTAGGCAAGAAATGGTTGATTATTACATTGGCAGGGGCCATCTGGGTGGGTCCTGTGTTGGGCAGCGGAATACCAGTGATAGGGAATCTATCAACATCCTCGGTAGCTTATGCGGCATCAACATCGGCTAAGCAGCTTGGTGAGGAAATCATTACTTCCGGTGCGGTTTTAATGAAATATCAGTATATCAACAGTACTGGCGCAAAATCGCTGGCTAATGTCATTCGGGTGGACTTGAACAACAAGTACGTGAAACTGGATGTCATGACAGGCCAAGGGAATCAATTTACAACGAGACAAAGCACGGGCGGAATGGCTAAGGAGAACGGAGCGGTTGCTGCTATTAACGGTGACTTTTTTAATACCGGCAGCGAAGGGGCTCCGATGGGTGCTCAAGTATCGAACGGTCAGTTGATGTCAACCCCATCGGACCTGAAAGGCATGTATGCTTTTGGAGTAACGAACGATGGAACGCCAATTCTGGATGAGTTTGCATTCTCGGGGAGTATTACAGCTGAAAATGGCGCCTCATTCCCACTCGCGGGGATGAACAAAACCTCTTATGCTCCTGAGGGCACCGGATCAACGTATAGCCATGCGAATTCAGCTTATATCTACACCAGCGCATGGAAGGCTATTGAGCGTCCTAAGAACAGCTCGACAACGCCAACGGAGGTTATGGTAACGGATGGGGTCATCACCGATATTTCAGTAATGGCAGGATTGCCAACAGTGATACCGGAGGGAAGCTACATTTTGCGAACCCATGGGGCTGCGGCAGAGTTCGTGAAACAAAATCTGGCAGTTGGACAGAGACTGAAAGCCGATTATGCTTTAGTTTCCAAAAAATCGGGTAAAGAACTGGACCCATCTACACTCCAAATGATGATTGGTGGCCATACGATTCTGGTGGATAACGGCAAGGCCACTTCATTCTCGCGAAACGTGAATTCGATTGGAGGAAGCAGGGCACGAACAGCCGTAGGTTACTCCAAAGACGGTCGTTACGCTTACCTGATTGCCACAGAGAGCAACGATAACAGCAAAGGCATGACGCTGCAGCAGCTTCAGGACTTCATGACGAAGGTTGGAGTATGGAAGGGAATGAACCTGGACGGCGGAGGATCGACAACGATGGTAAACCGTCCACTTGCCGAGATGAACACGCAGCTGACCTTCAATACGGAATACGGCACCACGCAGCGCAGCATCGTTAACGCACTTGGCGTGTTCTCAACGGCACCTCAGGGCAGCTTGAAGGGCTTAAAAGTAAGCGGAAGCAACACGCTCCTGATCGGCCAGATCGGCACGTATGAACTGAAGGGCTATGATACTTACTATAATCCAATTGAGGCAGGTTCGATTAAACCGACTTGGAAGTCCAGCAACGGCAATTTAGCGGTCAACGGACAAAGCATTAAAGCGACAAAGCCGGGTACCTCAACACTGACGGCAGTAAGCGGCAGCACGAAAGCTACGATGCAAGTCAAAGTGCTGGGCGCGGATGATCTTGTTGCATTGACTACCGGCGTATCAAGCGCACCGCTGCAGGCTGGAACGAGCGTTTCCGTGCCGGTGACGGCCGTAACAGGCAATGGTCAAAGCTTGGAAGTTCCAAGCAGTGCGCTGAAATGGGAGTTTATCGGATTTAAAGGCAGCGTAAAAGACGGCCGCCTGACCGTATCCTCCGTGAACAGCAATACGAAAGTCGGTTATGCCATCGCACGCTATGACGGCTTTAGCACGGTCGTTATTTTATCGGCAGCGGGCGAGAGCACATGGGAGAACTTCGAGAATGTGAATTACCCGGTGAAGTTCACGACCAATGTACCGGCAGTTACCGGGGCTGCAGCGATCAAAAATGGCAGCGGAGCAAAAGCATCATCTAAAGTCTTGAACTTGACCTATGATATGACAGGCGGATTAGGGCAAAAAATGTACGCTTACGCCGAGTTGAATGGCGCAACTGGCAAAGTGATCCCTGCACAGGCAACGGCCATGACCATCGATGTGGAGGGAGATAACAGCCTGAACTGGCTGCGCGCCGAGCTCAAGGACAATAATGGGAAAACCGTGTACGTCGACTTGGCAAAAGCAATTGATTGGAGCGGCTGGAAAACACTGAGCATCGATCTCAGCGGACATAACATTGCATTCCCGGCACAGATGAAGCGGTTGTATGTGGTGAACGTGGAAGAAGGCCAGGATGAGCGCGCATTGACAGGAGCTGTATCTTTTGACGATATCCGCTTTACGATGCCGTCCCTATCCGGGAATGAAGGTCTTCCAACAGGCAAAGCGGTCATGACCATTGGGCAAAAATCGCTTATGCTGAATGGTTCGAAAGTGGCAATTGATTCGGCACCAATCTTGAAGAATGGAACGACTTACGTTCCGATTAAGCATGTGCTCGACGCGTTCGGCGGGCAAGCAACCTGGAACCAATCCGCTCAGCGGGTGGGTGTCCTGAGGGGCGGCATGCTCATGGAACTGACGGTCGGCAAGAAGGAATTCATTCTAAACGGTAAGCGCAGTTCGGCGGCTGTAGCACCTATGGTTCAAGGTGGTAGGACTTTGGTCCCTCTTCGTCTCGTTTCCGAGCAATTAGGCCTTAAAGTAAAATGGGACAAGAACACGAAGACCGTTACGATCGAATCGTGATATGGTATGATATGTATATGAAACGTTAGAAATGGAGTAGAGTGCGTGGATTATCAAGCCGATGCCATCGACCGTGTCATAAAAAATGCCATCAAAGTGATGGAGGACAGCAAATACCAAATGTTCGAAATATTGGAGGCGTCGCGGCAGGAGCTCGCGTCTCTCAATCATGAACTGCAGCGGACATTAAAAGAAACGACGGAAACCTTAGAGAAGGTAGATCAGCTGGAGCTGAATTACCGCCGTTCCCGGATCCGGCTGACCGAGGTCAGCCGGGATTTTGTCCGGTACAAGGAAGAGGACATCAAGCAGGCGTATGAGAAAGCGACGCAGCTTCAGCTTGACCTCATGATCTACCGGGAGAAGGAAATGTATCTGAAGGCAAGACGAGATGAGCTGCAGAAGCGGGTTCGTAATGTCGAGAGCTCCGTGGAGCGTGCGGAATCGATCGGATCTCAGATGGGCGTGGTATTGGAATACTTGTCCGGGGAGCTGGGGCAGGTATCCCGAATCATCGAATCTGCGAAAAACAGACAGGTCATTGGTCTCAAAATTATTTTGGCGCAGGAAGAGGAACGGAAACGCATCTCCAGAGAGATTCATGATGGACCTGCACAATTGCTGGCGAATCTGGTTCTTAGGACGGAAATTGTAGAAAGAATGCTCGCAAAGCAGGAATTTAAGATGGTGCAGGACGAAATAGTAGATTTGAAGGGCCAGGTTCGATCGAGCTTGGAGGAAATGCGAAAAGTCATTTTTAATCTGCGTCCAATGGCACTCGATGATCTAGGATTAATCCCCACACTGCGTAAATACGTGCATGATTATGAAGAGAAATCGAAAATCCGCACGATCTTCGAGACACGGGGAAAAGAGCATCGTCTCTCTTCTGCGATGGAGGCTGCCATCTACCGGTTGGTGCAGGAAGCACTTTCGAATGCTGCAAAACATGCTTACCCGACTTATGTGCTTGTTGAAATCACGTACCAGGCGCAATTGGTCAAAATCGTTGTACAGGACAATGGCCTGGGATTCAATGTCGATTTGCTGGAGCAGAAAAGCAAGGACCACTTTGGGTTAATTGGCATGCGGGAGAGGGTTGAGCTGCTCGAAGGGAGAATGGAGATCGATTCAGCTGAGAATCAAGGAACCAAGATCGTGATTCATATCCCGACGAACGTAGAAAAGAGAAAGGAGTAATCGGATGGAACATTTGGAAAAAGAGAACACGATTATAAAAGTATTATTAGCGGATGACCACCAGCTATTTAGGGAGGGTCTGAAGCGTATACTGAATATGGAGGACGACATTGACGTAATCGGAGAATGCGGCGATGGAATTCAAGTACTTGAGTTCTGTAATGAAGTGAAGCCGGATATCGTGCTGATGGATATCAACATGCCTACCGAAAATGGCGTTCAAGCAACTGAGAAACTACGTGAAATGTTTCCTGAGATCAAAGTTATCATTCTGTCGATTCATGACGACGAGAGTTATGTGTTTGAAACGCTCCGTAAGGGAGCAAACGGTTACCTCCTGAAGGATATGGAAGCCGAGTCACTGATTAATGCGATTCGTTCGGTACATGAGGGATATGCATTTATCCATCCGAAAGTTACGGGCAAGCTTATTCAACAGCTCCGCCGGATGACTTATGTAAACGAAGCAGGCGCTATGGCTGAGAGCGGTTCGCGTGAAGCTGGAGTCAAGTTCGTGGCAGGCGAGAATAACCCATTGACAAGGCGCGAAGCGGAAGTGCTTAGACTAATGGCTGAAGGCAAGAGCAACAAGATGATAGGGGAGTACCTGTTCATTAGTGAAAAAACTGTAAAAAACCACGTCAGCAGCATTTTGCAGAAGATGGAAGTGGACGACCGTACGCAAGCGGTTATCAACTCGATCAAATATGGCTGGGTGACGTTGTAATCGCCGATCCGAATGCACGGACGCGTCTTACATAGGGAGGGAACTGCCAAGGGCGGTTCCTTTTTGTTATGATATGGAGTTTATAAGTTTCCGCTGAAGCTGAACAAACCTTGATAAAGATAAGAAAGTACTTATTCAGCGAGGTCAGCTTTCCGTGAAGGTCATTACATAGTTATTCATCCTAAGATATCAGAAAGTGTAAATTTCGAAGAATGGTCTTTTTGATATCGCAATTAGACATACTTCAAAAGGCAATCTGTCTTCTGTGAAGGTACGCCTCGATAGTTGTTCTCTTATGGTGTTGAGCCGTTCCCATCAAGTTCCGTGTGGGCCCTGGTTTCTTAACTGTCACCGTCCCCTCCTGATCAGCATATATTGTTGATAAGAGAAGGAGGTGAGTCTCATGGTTGCCCAATTGCTGTGGATACTCGCGGTGTACGGGATTGCTGTTGCTCTAATTCATATTATGCATGCCCGTCAACTCAGAAGAGCCGGTGAAGGCACGGGGCGGCGCAGGCATTATGTGCTGATCACGTCCAACCATGAGCGGCAGGTGGAATGGTATTTGAGAGCCCTTTCATGGTATGCCCTGCTGAGCGGGACGCGCGTGCGTGTCACCGTCCTTGATGATCAGTCGTACGATGATACACTGAAGATTGTTCAGAGATTGACTCATTTGTCCGGAATTGAGCTGGTATATGGGACTTGGAGGTCCGATGATTCGGCATCACGGGAAGTAGATGCCGATCCGAATGAAGAAGAAGTGATACGGATCGATCTAAGAAACCCGATGGAGGCTGTTCGAATTCCATATGTACAGGGATAAACATCTGGAAGTTGTTTTGGTTACCAGGTTCGTATTCATATTGTTAAAGGCGTGAAGCACACTCCTAGCGTATGCGAGGGGTGTGTTTTTTGTTTTTCTGGGGAGAGGAGTGGCTTTCCCATATCCATAAGTATCTATAGGTGCTTGTTCTTGCTTTGTTTTTAGCTGAACCTCCCACACTGAACTCAGATTTTGGTTCCCTGTGATTGACTGTCCCTCGTAGCGGTACGTGTACCCGACTAGGAGAATTGGGAATAAGGCAGCTAAAAGAAGGAGGTGACAGATTTCAACATAGGGCATCGTGAGAATGATCTGTTTCATAATGTAATTTATATGTCTCGATATTGGAGTTGATTTCATGCGTATTGCCGTATATGCCATTCGAACTTCAGAGAAATGGGAGTGTTATCTCTCGCTGGATATGCGGGTAGATCTTCAATGGTGGTATGGAGTGAAAAGATCGACGGATGAGAAAGCCAGCCCACGCTCATTAGTACTGTTATCAACACAGGTCCCACTAGGATGGGCGGTTTTCATTCAAGAGAGATTTCGATTCATCCAAGACATGGATCAATGGGGGAAATCCGATTGGCGGAAATATTTGTACCAGAGCTTGGCTCCTTTTTTACTCCAGGAGCCTGAAGGAAGCAGAACGCAGTGGAGTGTTTTGTTTAAGGAGATTCAGATGTTGGAGGGGGCGTATGTAAATAACTCTATCGAAGATAGGAACGAGGCTGAGGATTGGGGTTTGTTGATGCAGCGGGCGGAGCTGCTGATTCAGTGCATGGCAGGACGAGCCTTGCTTGCAGGCGAGGTTGAGGCCTTATTGGCGGAGGTCTCCGGGGACACCGGAGACTGGCGCTCTGCGGCCCAGCTCGGCGTCCTGCTGGGTCGCCTGCGATTGGAAGCGGGGCTGGCACAGCCGGCCCCGCGCAGTGCGCCCGGCTGGCTGCGCCGCCGGGCCATGGCCCCCGCTGCCGGCGATGCGGCAGCGAGGCCCGAAGCCGCACGGCATGCGCCGCGTGCGGCTCGGCGGCTTGCGCCTATTGCGAGGCCTGCCTCGCGATGGGGCGCAGCCGCGCCTGTGCCCTGCTGCTGCATGGCGCAGCAGGATCGGCCGTGCGGGGCACGGCCGGGGGTTCCCCCACCGCGGCCTTGGGCCGGTGGGGGCGCAGCGCAGAGCGCCGCCGCTGGCGCTGCGCTGCGGTTTTTGGCGGAGCCGCCCGCAGGGGGCTCCGCGGGGCCTGCCCGGTTTCTCATCTGGGCGGTGACCGGTGCCGGAAAGACCGAGATGATCTTTCCGCTGCTGCAGTCGATTTTGGATGCGGGTGGACGCGTGCTGGTTGCCGCGCCAAGACGGGACGTGGTGCTGGAGCTGGCGCCACGTTTATCCAAGGCTTTTCCCGCGAAGACGGTGGTCACGTTATATGGTGGGAGTCCGGACCGTTGGAAGCGTGGGAGCATCACGCTGGCAACGACGCATCAGCTGCTGCGTTTCAGGGGAGCTTTTGACCTGGTGGTGATCGACGAGATTGATGCCTTCCCGTATCATAATGATCCAATGCTGGATTACGCTGCCAAAGGCGCTTGCAAAATAGGAGGGAAGTATATATACCTATCAGCCACTCCGCCAACGCCATTACAGCGTGAGGCGGCTGCAGGCAGATTGCCACACGCGAAAGTTCCCGCACGCTTCCATGGTCATCCGTTACCCGTTCCTCAGAAGCTGAAAATGTTTGCGGTGAACCGTTGTCTACAAGAAAAAAAGCTCCCCCCACTCCTGATTCGCAGTCTGAACGCATCTCTTTCCCGTGGTGCTCAAGTGTTCCTGTTCGTTTCCCGGATCAAGCATATTGCTCCGATTCTGGAGCTGCTTCGCAAGGCGATCGCCAACGTGCCGATTGAAGGGACTTCATCCATCGATCCGGAACGGGCAAGCAAAGTTATGGCCTTTCGTAACCGGGAGATTCGCTTGCTCGTGACAACGACCATACTCGAGCGCGGGGTAACGGTTCCGAAGAGTGACGTGTTCATTTTGGATGCGGACAGTGAGCTTTTTGACGAAGCTGCATTGATTCAAATGGCTGGCCGCGCGGGCCGATCCAAGGATGATCCGGCAGGACGGGTGGTTTTTGCTGCGCCCCAATGGACTCGGAGCCAAAGCTCGGCAGTCCGGCAAATCAAAGCGATGAACAGAATTGCCCGTAAGGGAGGGTATTTACTGTCTGTTCAGGAACTGGTGAATGACTAGGGGATTGAGCGGACATGAGTTTGTAGCGCATGAATATTGAATCTCGGGAGTCCTTTAAGTTTCCAACTCTATAGTGAAAAAAATCTACTGAGCTGATATCGGCGGTCCCGGAATAGTGATGACAATATATTCGCGTTGTTGTTTTGTAGTCTTTTTACCCGTTGAGTGATGTCTATCATTCTTTATTCTAGCTCTCTTAGAAAGGAAGGAGCATAATTGATTTCAAACGTCTTTAGCCATCTAATCGGGCATATGCATCATTTGCTCAAACCGATTGACGAAACCTGTCTCGCTTGTGGAAAAACAGGTTCCTTCACTCGGGAACTTCCGGGCATATGCCGTGCCTGTTATCGGAATATCCCCTGGATTATGAAACCTAAATGTTGGCGTTGCGGGAGAGGAATCGGCTGCCCCGACTGTACTCGTTTAGGAATGAACGATCGAAGTTTTGTTTTGAACCGAAGTGCGGTAACCTACGATACACAGATGAGAGAGTGGTTGGCTCAGTACAAATATAGGGGGAATGAACGTTATGCTCCTCTTTTGATAGAGATGATGCTGCGGGCATACGCAATGCTCCATCGGGAAGCAAACATCCATTTGGGCAATAAGGGGTCATGGAAATCTAGTAACATGCCATGGACTGTACATGCTGTCACTTCGGTTCCGGTCAGTGAGGAAAGGCTTCAGGAGAGGGGCTTCAATCAAGCGGAGGTACTTGCACAGGGGCTTGCGCTTCGAATTAAGGTGCCTTATGTACGGATGTTGGAACGTAGACGTCACACGGACAAACAGAGCTTCAAAAACCGGATGGATCGGTTGAAGGATATGGAGGGTGTATTCGGAGCATTGCAGGATGGACCCGATATGCTTTTGTCCATAAGAAATCAGGCCGCAGAGCATACTCGTTCTGAAGTGGGAGCATCTCTGTTCAAAGGACCATTCCGTATACTTTTGATTGATGACATCTATACAACTGGAAGTACGATCAATGCTTGTGCGCAGGTTTTGCGGAGATGCGAATCCCTTTTGGAAATGCCCGCAGAGATCAATAGTTTAACCTGGGCTCGTTCGTAAATGATTAAAACAGGAAAAATGTGCGGATTCTGTTACCGAATGATAGACGTATGGCCTAAGATAATGTAATCTAGGGGTATCAAAGGTTCTATGTGGCATGGAGGTTGTTGAGCATGAATCTGGGGAATTGCCCTCGGTGCGGCAAGTTATATACGGTAAATATTCGGGAATTGTGTCCTGAATGCTTGAAGGTTATTGAGAAAGAATATGAGAAATGCGCAACCTTCCTTCGTGAGCAAAAAGGTGCAACGATTCACGAGGTATCTGAGGCTACGGAAGTATCTGTGCGGCAAATTACGAAGTTCATCAAGGAAGGCCGGATCTCGATTGCGAACGCGCCGAACCTGGCGTATCCTTGCGAAGTATGCGGAACGTTGATTCGTGAGAGCAATATGTGCGAGTCCTGTCGGACGCGATTAACGAGGGAGCTAAGGCAGGCTGCTGCTGGCGACCAGGAAAATCAGCCTGGGTCCCGCAAAGACAGAGAGACTTACAGTGCAGTCGATAAACTGCGCAAATACTAACTTTTGAACTATTAACAATGTTTCATATCCGGCCGATAAACTTAGTAAAGCTTATCGGTCTTTTATTTTAAGTGAGGTGAATAGGGCGTGAAGATTAACGAATCGGGACGTGTGAACGGCATCAATTCGTATCAACGGAATATTGAATCTCGGGAGATGCAGCATATCGATAAGAGGAAACGCCGTAAGGATGAAGTATCAATCTCCCCGGAGGCGATGGAACTGAGTGCACAGAGTAAAGTACAGGATCCGGAACGCGCGGAGAAAATTCAGCGTTTGAAGGAAGCTGTAACCAACGGCACATATGAAGTGCCAGTTGATCGTTTGGCAGACAAATTGCTCCCGTATTTTCAATCCTACAATAAATCAGGTGAGTCCAAGTGAGTGCTAGATCCATAATCGAATATATGAAGCGTCAGGATGAGCTGCATCAGCAGCTCATAGAGGCAGGGAAAGATAAAAGGCAAGCCATTCTGGATAATGATGTGGAACGTCTTACAGCGGTCATGACCAAGGAGAACCGCCTGCTGAAGCAGGTGGCGGAAACGGAAGCGCTGCGTCAAGGTGCCGCAGATGATTTTTTGCGTGAGAAGGGCATCCGCTCCCAGCTTCAGCTGACGGTTACTGAAATGACTCGTCTTGTATTTAACCCGGAGGAAAAAACAGAGCTGCAGGATGTGCAGCAGCAATTAATGGACAGGCTCATGGAACTCAAAGAGCTGAATGCGATTAACCGGGAGCTCATTGAGCAGTCCCTAGCGTTCATAGATTACAGTTTGAATTTGTTAGTCAGTCGTCCGGAGGATGATTTGCTTTATCAGCATCCGAAGCATCAGAATCCTGCCGGCAAGGGCCGAAGCATGTTTGATACCAGGGCATAAGCAGAAAGGAAAATGTAGATGAGATCCACATTTCATTTGCTCGAAATCGGAAAGAGGGGCTTGATTGCCCAGCAAGCTGCACTTAACACAGCTGGACATAATGTCACGAACGCCAATACGCCAGGTTACTCTCGTCAGACTACCCGCCTGGTTGCATCGAATCCGATTGCTTTCCCGGGATTGCAGCGTTCCCAAGCGGCCGGTCAGCTTGGAATGGGCGTAGAAGCGCAGAGCATCCAGCGGGTACGGGACTTTCTATTGGATATTGAATACCGCAATCAGAACACGAATTTGTCGACATGGAGCGTTCAGCAAGAGACGCTTTCGAATATTGAAGGGATTTTTAACGAGCCTTCGGACAGCAGTTTGAGCGCAAGCATTGCCGAGTTCTGGACGGCTTGGCAGACGCTGAGTAAGAATCCGAGCGACACCGACTTGTCCGCCCGTATGGCGGTTCAGCAGAAAGCGATCGCTTTGACGGAGACGTTTAACCATATTTACTCCCAATTGGATACCCTCAGCAACAACTTGACTTCCCGCATCGACACCAAGGTAGCGGAAGCTAACAACTATATTGAGCAAGTGGCGGAATTAACGCAGAGTATTAAGCGAATCGAGGGTCTTGGCGATAACGCAAACGATCTGCGGGATAAGCGAGATTTGCTCGTTGATCAGTTATCATTACTCGGTAATGTGAATGTAACGGAGACAGGTGACGTTTATCAATTGACGTTTGGCAACCAGGTCGTGGTTGACGATATGACGTCCACACCGATTACGAACGCGATTGCCGGGACATTGACCGGCGGGGAGATCGCTGGTTATGTGACCTCCCGTGATGTGCATGTTCAAGGATATATCACCCAGCTGAACATTATGGCCAACACACTGGCTACAGGCAAAGTAGAAGTGACCCTGCCGGCTGGAACGATTCTTCCGCCAGGCGTGAACATTCCGAATGCTGTTATGGATGCAAATAATCCTCGCAAGCTTGCTCAGGATGTGAAGCATACGGTTGATGGCCTCAACGGATTACATAAGTTGGGTTATACCCTTAATGAGCCGGCCACAACCGGTGGCGACTTCTTTGTATCTGCTAACGGCGGGCCAATTACCGCTGGAAATATGAGATTAAGCCAGACGATCCAAGCTGATCTGAAGAACATTGGTGCTTCCCTGCGGACAGAGATGAAGACTGATCCGGATAACGGTACGACCTCTGAGGTGGTTCTGAAAGGGAACGGCGGCATGGCGCTTCTGATTGCCCAACTGTCAGAACGTACGTTTAGTTTTAATCCGAACAATAGCAACGGTGCGGTAAGCGATATTACGAACTTTGAAGGATACTTGCAGTCTGTTATCTCCAAATTAGGTACGGACAGCAGCAATGCCATCAAGATGGTAGAGAACGGTACATTGTTGGTGGAGCATGCAGATACACTCCGTCTGTCAATTAGCAGTGTATCACTTGATGAAGAGATGTCAGATCTGATCCGCTTCCAGCATGCATACAGCGCGTCATCACGTGTGGTTACTACCATTGATGAGATGCTGGATAAATTAATCAACGGTACCGGCGTCGTCGGCAGATAGGAGGAATAAATCATGCGCATAACACAATCCATGATGACTAGCTCCATGATGAGTGGTTTGCAAGGTAATTATCGCAGACTGGACAAATACCAGGAGCAGATGATGACCCAGCGCCGGATTAATCGTCCTTCCGACGATCCGGTGGGTGTAGCCAGTGCGCTCCAGTATCGTGGCCAGATCACAGCTACGACGCAGTTTGAGCAAAATGCGGATGATGCGGATGCGTGGCTAAAGTATGGGGATACGGTAATGACCGAAGTTACACAGATTATCCAAAAGCTTTCGGAGCTGGCGGTGCAGGGCGGAACGGAAACGGTACCTGCCGACGCTCGTGCCAATATTGCCGCAGAAGTAGATCAGCTATTTCAACAGCTGGTTTCTCTTGGGAACTCCCAATTTAAGGGGAAGTATATTTTTAATGGCGAGAGAACCGATGAGAAGCCATTCCCTGATGATCCAACGCAGACCGCGTATGCTTTGGATGATGGCGAAGTGAGGTATCAAGTAGGTGCTGGAATCACGGTGTCCGTGAATACCTTGGGCGAGCAAGTGTTTGGAGCATATGGAGACACTTCGGGCATATTTGCTGTGGTAGACAATCTTAAGAAGGCACTGCTTGCTGACGATACAGCAGGTATCCAAAGTTCCATACCTTCACTGCAGAAGAATCTCGAGACAACAATTACCGCTCAGGCTGAGATGGGTGGTAAACAAAATCGTCTGGAATTTACGCTTAGCAGACTTGGTGATCTTAATTTAAACTACATGGATTTACAATCCAAAGTGGAAGACGCAGATATCTCAAAAGTTATTATAGGTCTCAAGACTTCCGAGAGTGTTTATCAGGCTTCATTAGATACTATGGCTAGAATTATTCGTCCGAGTCTGTTGGACTTTCTAAGATAAAGGAGGGTATTTATGAATATCCCCCGAATACAAATTCAGCAAGGATACTCTCAGATTGGCCTTCAAACGGAGAGGGGGCAGCAGAGTATAGAGCAGCCTAGACCATCCATAAATATGACCCAGAAGAAGGCCATCCTAGAGGTGGAGCAAGCTAAAGGAACATTGGAGATTGATTCACGCAAGGCGTGGTCAGCTCTAGGGAAGGCTCGCTTTGAAGAAGCTACCGATAGAATAGCACAATCTTCATTACAGATTTCAATGCAAAATATTGCAGATATAGCCCGGAATGGCGATCAAATGATGGCAACTCATGAAGGTGGAAATGTATTCGCAGAAATTGCGAGGAATAACGTGTTCAAAGACCGTCCAAGGGTCGAAATAACTGGTGATCCAGGATATGATAATGTTGACATTACGTATATTCCTGGTCAAGTGAAGACTAACTATATTCCAGGTGGGGTTAGCTTAAATCCGGAGACGCATAGACCAGTAGTTGATTATTATCCAGGCAAGATAAATCCATATTTGATCAATCAAAATTTTATATTTATGTCGGCAACGGGGAAACAGCTTGATGCAGTTGTCTAGTTGTAGATATACAATAGCTATAATGAAACTTGTTTCATTATAGCTATTGTTTTTAACGAAGGAGGAGTAACCTATGATTGTAAATACAAAAAGATTCGGCCAAATCGAGACAGATAACAACCAAATGATCGTATTTGAGAGTCCGATATTAGGATTCGGAGATTTCCAAAAATATATTTTGCTTCAATCAGAGGAGAAGACGAGTCCCTTTGAGTTCTTGCAGTCTGCGGAGAATGAAGATCTGAGTTTTATTGTTACAGACCCCTTTGTTTTTTTTCCTCAATATGAATTTCATTTGGAACCACATTGGCTTGAGGCATTAGCTATTACTAATGAGTCCGATATTATGGTAATGGTTATTGTTACGGTCCGATCTGCAGATGATATATCCTGCAATTTAAAGGCGCCTGTTGTCATAAATAAATCCAACAATAGGGCAGCACAGATTGTTCTAGATCATGTGCAATATACAACACAGCAGCCTTTGTTAAGACAGAAGAAGGGGGCTGAGATTAATGCTGATTCTGTCAAGAAATAAAGGGCAGAAAATTATGATCAATGATAACATTGTTCTTTCTGTTATTGAAGTAAATGGTGATCAGGTCAGAATTGGGATTGAAGCCCCTGGGAATGTGACTATATATCGAGAAGAAATTTATGAAGCTATCAAGCAGCAAAACCAAAATGCAGTGGATTTCAATGATGATATACAAAATATTTTACAAACTGTCATTCCAAGAGAATAGAATTAATTTTTTATTTAGAAATTAGTATTCTGCTATAAACAATAGAGTAAAGTTTCCGATAAATATAATATGGGTCGAAAGGCATGGCAGTAACGGCCGAACGCCATGTCCCGATCACAATAGGGTGAAGCAAGGATGCTGATCACCAACACATTCCAAGGAGGAATTTTATCATGCGTATTAACCACAATATCAGTTCTTACAACACACAGCGTCAATTGTCTTTCAACAACACTCAACAAGGTAAATCCCTTGAAAAGCTGTCTTCCGGCTACCGTATCAACCGTGCAGCTGACGATGCAGCTGGTCTTGCCATTTCCGAGAAAATGCGTAACCAGATCCGTGGTCTGGAGCAAGCTTCCAAGAATGCTTTGGATGGTATCTCCCTGATCCAAACAGCTGAAGGTGCTTTGAATGAAACTCATGCGATGCTGCAACGTATGGCTGAGCTGTATGTACAGGGTGCGAACGAAGTGTTGACTACTACTGACGCTGCTAAGATCGACTCCGAAGCTAAACAATTGTCTGCACAAATCGGTTCGATTGCTACTCAAACTCAGTTCAACACGAAAAAATTGCTTGATGGTACTACTTCAAGTGTTATTTTCCAAGTTGGTGCTAATGGTGGAGAGACAATTACACTATCTCTTGAAAGTGCAACGAATACAGTTCTGGGTGTTCAATTTGATGGAACTGGTCTGGCAGAGCTCTCTGGCACAGGTGCAGGTGAAATGAATAGTACTGCAGCAGCTAACTTGAGTTTGGTACAAAAGGCTATCAACACTGTATCTCAAATGCGTTCTGATCTCGGTGCTGTGCAAAACCGTCTGGAACACACGATCAACAACTTGGGAACAACTTCCGAGAACCTGCAAGCTGCTGAATCCCGTATTCGTGATGTTGATATGGCAAAAGAAATGTCCGAATTCACGAAGAACAACATTCTGCAACAAGCAGCTACAGCGATGCTTGCACAAGCAAATCAACAGCCTCAAGGCGTTCTGCAATTGCTGCGTTAATATTGAATTTAGCCGGCCGGGAAACCGGTCGGTTTTTTCATTTTAGCCTGATAAAGGCGCTGGGAGGCTAGTGATGAGGATCGATTCGAACTCAAATCCTGCTCAGAAATCCTTGCTGCCATGGTTCAACAAAATTGCTAACGAAGTTGCCCAGGACGTACACATAAAGGGAGTTAAACCAAACCAAGAGAAGAATACGATTCCTGAACTAGTGAACCAGGTCAATGAGAAACTCAAAGAGTTAGGGACTCACATACAGGTCAAGGTACATGAAAAAACAAATACTATAATGGTTATGGTTCTACAGGATGAGACAAATGAAATCATTCGGGAGATACCTAGCGAGAAGATGCTGGAGATTTTATATAACATCAGTCAAAGAGTGGGCGTTTTTCTTGATGAAAAAATGTAAGGAAGGAGCGGGACAATGGCAATTAGTGGACCTATTCGATTGACAGGATTCAGTGGAACTCTGGATACTGACTCGCTGATCGCTAAATTAATGCAAGCCGAACGGCTGCCGTTGGACAAGATTCAAAAACAGAAGCAATTTACTCTCTGGCAAAGAGAAGACTATCAAGCCATGAATACAGCATTGTTGTCTTTTAGGAACACTGCTAACAGATTGCGTTATGAAAGCAATTTCCAAAAAACCACCGCTACTTCATCCAATAGCACGATATTGGATGTTACATCAAGTGGGACAACATCCGGTAGTAGCTCTGTAAAAATTGAACAACTGGCTTCTTCAGCAACATTAATTAGCGGTTCTATTGCATCCGACACTGAAAAAGTCGGTAAGTCCGGAAGTGTGAAGATCAACGATGTCGTAATTTCATTTACAGAAGATTCTACGGTGAACTCTATCCTAAAGGATATTAACTCAAAATCCAAACAAACGGGTGTTAAAGCTAGTTTTGATAAGTCTAGTGGAGTTGTATACTTGAGTTCAAACGCGTCAGGATCTGGTTCTAGAATTGATATAACTAGCGATCCCGCTGCTACCAATCCCGATAGTCTTAGTAATTTTATGGACATTTTCAATCTTTCAAGTGGAACGGCTACTGGTAAAGATGCGAAATATTATGTAAATGGCTCCACAACAGCTATAACTTCTTCTTCTAATAGTATAAGTATCAACGGAGTTCAAGTTACACTGAAAAGTATCGGTGAGGCATCCATAGGAGCAGTGACAGATCGTAGCGGTATTGCTGACGATATTAAAAAGTTTGTAGAACAGTATAACTCAATAATTGACTTGTTTAGTTCGGCTTCAACAACGAGGAAAAACCGTGATTACGAGCCTTTGACTGCGGAAGAAAAAGAGGCAATGACCGACACTCAAATTAATCAATGGGAGAAGAGAGCAAAGCAAGGAACGCTATACAATGATAGCATTCTAACGGGTACTCTTTCCTCACTTCGTTCATCATTGAATACGCCGTTAGATGTTCCTAAAGGACAAATCCAGCTATTATCCAATATTGGTATCACGGTTAAGAGCGATTATAAAGAAAACGGTAAGTTGGAAATTGACGAAACGAAATTAAATGAAGCAATTAATACTAATTTTGAAGAGGTAAAGCAGCTTTTTGTAATGTCGTCCTCTAATGATCCAGCACCAGGTAAAAGCAATCTTGGTATAGCCGATCGAGTGTATAACATTGTGAATTCACAAATGGATGCACTCAAGAAAAAAATAGGTTCTGGAAGTTCGTTAGAAGCAATTGATGATAGTACTATTGGGAAACAGTTGAAAACATTGAATGATCAAGAAGCGCAATGGAAATCAAAATTGTTGGATATTGAAAATCGGTATTACAAGCGTTTTGCAGCTATGGAACAGGCGCTGCAGAAAATGAATAGTCAAAGCTCGTGGCTAGCTTCACAATTAGGTTGATTTTACATTTTTGGTTCTAGTTTTTAATAAAATGACTGATGGAGAGCGAAAAATATGCATTATGCACAACAACAACAATATTTAAAAGTTCAGGTTGAGACAGCTGGTCCTGGTGAATTAACACTCTTGCTATATCAGGAAATGGTCAAATCATTGCTCTCGGCAAAAAGGTTATATTCTCAAAATCAGTTTGAGGCCATGAATGAGCCTCTTTATAAGGTTAGAGCAATTCTAAACGAATTAATGATAAGTTTGAATATGGATTATGATATAGCCAAAAATCTACGCAGCTTGTATGAATTCTACTACAGCTATATAGCAGAATTTATTATAAAAAAAGATGAGAACATGTTAGACCAATTGCTTGATTTTGCAAGAGATATCACGAGGACTTGGAGTCAGGCTCTTCAATCACTAAAGGGCGGAAATCAAGCTCATGAGTAATAAGCATGAGATGATTAGTCCGGCCGAAGAATTACTTAGATTATATCAAGTTGTTATGGAGATCCCGAGTTATGATCATTACAGTGAGCATGAAGAGCGGATGACTAAACTATACGATCATTTGTGTGAAATCACGTTAACTGAATATGACCGATCTCTATTGTCTGAGGTGCAAGTGCTTCATGAAAAGCTTACCGAGGTCATTTTAAACGAAAAAAGAATACTGAACGAAGAAATAAACCTTTTTGAGAAGAGAAAAAGAATTTCAGATCATTATGGAAGGCAATCGAACAATTACAATGTCGATGCCTTTTTTCTGGATTACAAAAAATAGATAAATGGAGGATTTATATGAAGTTAAAACCGAAAATATTAATTTCGTTTTTGGCGTTTACTCTCATAATCGTGCAATGTTTTAATTTCTCGCCGGCTTTATTTGCACAGGTTAATGATGAGAGTGTAAAGGTCACGAAAGAGCTAAACCCAATTGAAATATTTAAGGGGGGCGAGTCTGAAGTAACGATTAATGTTCAGGGTACTCCAGATAGCACATTTATTAAACCTAATGACATTATTTTAATTATAGACCGCTCTGGAAGTATGGGGCCTAATTATGCTCCAAATAACGGAGAGGACAAAATGCGCAATGCCAAAGAGGCAGCCAAGGGTTTTATTGATTTGGTTGACTTTAGTAAGCATAGAGTTGGAATAGTTGATTTCGCCAGCAATGTTAATCATAAAGACTTAACAAGCAATCCTGCTGATTTGAAGCAATATGTTAATGGAATTCAAGCTAATGGTGGTACAGCTACAAAATCAGCAATAGAAAAAGCACAGGAGTTGCTTAGAAATCATAGACCTGATGCCCAACCAGTCATTATATTATTGACTGATGGACAAGCAACTGAACCAAGTCCTGAAACTTATGCTCGTCAAGTTGCTTTGGAACAAGCCAGCTCAGCAAAGACGGAAGGAGTGGTTTTCTATACGATTGCATTATTGTTGCCGACAGAAAATCCTGATACGAGTGCTCCTAATTTGCTAATGAGGGAAATGGCTACTACTTCCCACCATCATCATTTTGTGCTGGGATCAGTCGGACTAGCAGAGATCTATGCTGCAATTGTTGAAGAGATTGGGGTTGCAAGCGCCTACGATGTGACGGTAACTGACTTCGTATCGTCACAATTTGAAATAGTTCCCGGATCTTATAATGACAATATTCCGCAGCCAATTGTAAATGGTAATACGATTTCCTGGAGTTTTCTTGAGCTTAAAAATGAGCTGCTAACTTTTAAGTATAAAATTCGCCATAAATCAGGAGCTCCCTCGGGATCATTCCCAGCGGGAGACCAGGATATCTCAGTTAAATATAAAGACTATCTTGGTCAACAACATCAATATTCGGTTTCTCAACCGATTTTAACTGTAAAACAGTATGCTCCCATCGTTACATCAATCGAACCGAATTACGGGCATATTGATGGTAGCGAGGTAGTCGTCATTAACGGTGAACATTTCAGTCCAAACGCCACAGTTCATTTTGGATCGACTTCACTGCCGAATGTTGAATATATAAACTCACATCAATTAAAGATTATTACTCCTCCGGGAACACAGGGAATGATTCCTGTAACGGTAACGAATGAAGATGGTCAATCCGCTGTATCTGAATATCGATATTATGCTGATCCGCAAATTGTTGAGGTTTTACCTAATGAAGGTCCTTTGGAAGGAGGGACCAAGGTATTGATTAAGGGAGACTACTTCATGCAAGATGCAACTGTATCAATTGATGGAAAAAAAGCAGTAGTGACAAAAAGCAATATTAATGAACTGGAAGTAACAACACCTGCGGGGACATTGCCTGGTGTGGTGGATGTTACGGTCACTAATTCTGACGGAACAACCATTACCCTGGTTGATGCCTTTACGTATATAGAAGGGCCTCAGATTAATTCCATTAATCCTAATATAGGAAGTCGAACCGGTGGCGAAACCGTAGTTTTGACAGGGGAGCGGTTTAAAGACGGGGTCAAAGTTTACTTTAACAATACTTTAGTTCTCGTTAATTACGTCTCCAGTAATGAAATTAGATTAACTACACCTGCATGGGCTAAAGCAGAGAGTGTAGACGTAACTGTAGAGAATCCAAATGGCCAGAAGCATGTTCTTCCTAAGGGCTACACGTACGAAGATCCAAATCCGGTTGTAAACTCTGTGTCACCGTCTACTGGGCCTTTGGCTGGCGGAACATTAGTGTATATTAAAGGAAATCATATTAAGTCCGGGGCAAAATTAATTTGGGGTGGAATTGAGCAAAGCGGATATACGTATATTAACGCTGGAGAAATTCGATTAAAGACTCCATCATGGTCAAATGCCGGCCTCGTTTCAATTAAGATTGTTAACCCGGATGGCAAGGAAGTTGAATTTATAAATGCATTTGAATACCTAGCACCACCGGATCCAACGCTAACATCAATCAGTCCAACTAGCGGACTAGTTACTGGTGGAACAACTGTTACAGTAAAGGGAGCTGATTTCCCTATAGGGACTAAGGTGTACTTTGGAGATATTGAGGTTCCGGTTCAATCATTAAGTGCCACTCAAATCGTGATTACAGCACCGGAATGGTCGGCACCTGGAAAAGTCAATGTAAGTATACTGACTCCTATGGGGTATACAGCAAACCTACTTGAGGCTTTTGAGTATCTTCCTCTTCCTAAACCACCGGCACCAACAATTAGTAGTGTATCTCCTGCATCAGGAGTCGTTTCGGGTGGAAATATCATCTCGATTAATGGTACGAATTTTGTAAATGGATTGGAATTGTATTTTGGTCAGGAGAAGGTGGCTTACACTTTCACGAGTAGCTCTTTGCTCCGAATAAAGGTTCCTGCCGGAACGGTTCCCGGATTTGTGACCGTATCCATAACGAACCCTGATGGTCAGTCAGCTGAACTCATAGATGGATACCAATATTTACCGCTACCTGGACCGACGTTGACTTCGGTCTCACCTAAAGTGGGCCCGGTTTCTGGCGGCACAGCCTTGAAAATTTATGGTACCAACTTTAAGAGTGATTCAAAAGTGTTCTTTGCTGATCGTGAGATAGCGGTGTCTTATATCTCAGGAACTGAACTCCGAACCACGACACCGGGATGGGCGACAGCTGAAAGTGTAGATATTAGGGTGTTGAACTCGGACGGGCAATCAGCTGTTTTAACAGGAGGGTTTACTTATGAGGTTCCGCCTCCGCCCCCAGCCCCTACAATTGCTTCAGTCACACCGAATAGTGGGCCACAGGCAGGAGGAACGCTTTTAACAATTAAGGGAAGTAATTTCAATTCGGAGACCTTGGTGAAAATCGGAGGAGTTACTGTTTCTGGAACATTAATGTCGACATCCGAAATTCGATTTAAAACACCGCAATGGGAGACTCCTGCAACAGTGGATATATCTGTTTCCGGTCCAGATGGAGAACCTTCAATTTTAGCAAATGCGTTTACTTTTATGGCCCCACCAGAGAAGCCAAATCCAATTGTATCAACTGTTTCTCCAAATACTGCAGAGCTGCCTGGCGGAGGCATAACTATAACTGTCAGTGGGAAAAATTTTGAGAATGGTTCAAAAGTCTTTTTTAATAATGTAGAAATAGCTGCGACCCTACTTAGTAGTACTCAACTTAGAATTAAAACACCAGCTTGGAATGCTTCAGAGTCTGTGACTGTAAAAGTCGTGAACCCAGATGGTAAAGAAGGACTCCTCCCAGATGGATTCACTTATACAACGCCACCACCACCACCAGCGCCTGTGTTAAACTCAATAACGCCTAACACAGCACTTGCTTCTACAAGTTCTTTAATTACAATTAATGGAGACTTCTTTGTTAGTGGTGCAAGGGTTGCATTTAATGATATCGAAGTAACAGCAACATTTATAAGTAAAAACCAATTGCGAGTAGCTACACCGGTATGGAGCAACCCAGAATCTGTCACGGTAAGAGTTATAAATCCTGATGCCCAAATTGGGGAGTTGGTAAATGGCATTATCTTTATTCCTGATTTACCACCTTCAATTAGTAGTCTGTCTCCAAGTAGCGGTTTGACAACCGGAGGGACACTAGTAACTATTTATGGGGCCAATTACAAGAACGGTTCTAAAGTTTATTTCAATGAAGAAGAACTCGCTGCAACATATGTAAGTTCAGGACAGCTTAGAGTTCGGGTTCCAGCTTGGCCTAATGCTGGGGGAGTTGATGTGAAGGTTGTTAATCCGGATGGTCAACAAGCCACTATTCAGGGAGGATTCACGTATAGCGCACCTGCTCCTAAGCCTGCACCTACCGTTACTAGTGTTTCACCTAATACTGGCTCGAAATCCGGTGGCAATATCATTACTGTTTATGGAACAAATATTCAGAGTGGAGCCAAGGTTGAAATTAATGGTGTCAGCGTCGCTGCTACATTCTTAAGTTCGACTCAGCTTAGAATACGGGTTCCAGCTTCAAGTGTGGTTGGCGGTGTTTCAGTTACTATTGTTAATCCAGATGGACAAACTGGTACACTAGCTGACGCCTACACATACTATTAATAATATTTCCTGTTTTTACCAAATGCAGAGGCGCCTAATCTATATCCAGTTAGGCGCCTGTTTTTATTACGAAAGGAGTAGCCATGAAGCTGCCAATTTCTGTGTGTATTGTGACTAGAAACGAGGAGTCAAATATCAAGGAGTGTATGATGTCAGTTAAAAAATATATGGAGGAAGTAGTGGTACTTGATACTGGGTCAAACGATCAGACAGTCGGAATTGTCACAGAAGAAGGAGGGATTGTTAGAGAAACAGAATGGTGTAATGATTTTTCAAGAGCCAGAAATAAAGTGATCGAGTATGCAAGCCAACCTTATATTTTGATGCTAGACGCTGATGAACGGCTAATCGATGCTGATGTCGAGAAGATTCAGAAGGACTTGATATATCTGAGTAATCATAAACAAATGGCTGGAAAAGTTGAAATTCATAATATACTGGAAAGCGGGACAGTTAGATCGAATATAGTGAGATTATTTCCCAATCAACAGGAATTCAGTTACGTTGGTATTATCCATGAGCAACTTTTATATAAGAATACTTCTCCCGCAACGTATAACACGAATTTAACAATAGCACATTATGGCTACAACCAAACTCACATTCTTAATAAAGACAAAATCAAAAGAAATTTGGAATTGCTTCATAAACAATTACAGGAAAATTTAGAAGACCCATATATTCTATTTCAGTTAGGTCGGACCTATTCGGTTAGTAAACAAGATGATTTATCTGTCATGTACTTAGAAAAGGCATATTTAATATCAGATTTCACTCTATCATACCGTTCGACTATTATCCGAAGTTTGGCAAAAGCGTATTTAAAAGAAAAGAAGTGGGAAAAATTAATGATTCTTTTGAAATCATCCCTAATAACTTATCCTTGCTATACCGATTTATATTATATATATGGTTGTGCATTAATAGAAATGAAAACCCCAGAATCCTTTCATCTGATTCCTCAAGCATTTGAGAAGTGTGTTGCATTGGGGGAGGCAGACTCTGTTAAGTATGAAACAGAGAACGGTGTGGGTTCCTATCTAGCACATTATAATCTAGGATTGTATTATGAAGTATCTATGAAGCCAGATCAAGCTCGTTATCATTACAAAAAAAGCAGTGACTATGGTTTTGATTTAGCATGTAACCGATTAGCTCATCTGTTATAGGAGGCCCCTATGAATAAATCTACTATTTCCTTATGTATGATTGTAAAAGATGAAGAACGATGTATCGAACGCTGTTTAGAAAGCGTATATTCCACAGTAGATGAGATCATAGTCGTCGATACCGGATCATCAGATCGAACCCTTGAATTAATAGCCAAATTTAATGCAAAGGTATTTCATTACAAATGGGATCACAATTTCTCTAATGCGAGGAACCACGCCATCGAACAAGCAACAGGTGATTATATACTCCAATTAGATGCTGACGAATGGCTTGAGGATAGCGAACATGATTTAAGCAGTGCATTGGATAAGGATATTTATTATTTGCCGATTCGTAATGATTTAGGGGGAGGCTTGGCAGAAGTACACAAGTTTCCTCGGTTATTCCGAAATATTAATGAGTTAAGGTATGAAGGCGCTCTTCATGAGCAGATCAATCTCACATTAAATTGGCATAGAAGCTCAGCGGTTCTTGAAAATATTGTGATTCACCATGATGGATATTTAATGCCCGTTGTTAATTTGAAAAACAAGAAAAAAAGAAACATGGATATCTTACTGCAAGAAAACAAGGATAATCCATCAGCTTTTAATTACTATAATCTTGGTCAGCAGTATTTTACAGAAGGAGAATATCAAAAGGCTCTAGAAGCATATCGAAAATCATACCAATACGGTGGAGAATATACATTCACAAAGAGACTTTACTTGGGTTTAATTCAAGCCTTGATGCAGCTGAAACAATATCAAGATGCTTTATCTATTGCTAGTGATTGCTTCTCTCTTTATCCTGATTATGTTGAGTTTAAATACTACGAAGGCTTAACTTATCAAGAACTAGGTTATTTGCAGGATGCAGCAGATTGTTTTGAAACCTGTATTAAGATTGGCGATAGTAATCCAGCTATACATTTTAATACTTACGAGGGGACTGGCAGCTACTTAGCATTCGCTAGATTATCGGAAATTGCGGTAGAACGTTTTGATCAAAAAAGGGCAAATGAATATATAGTTCAAGCCATATTGAAGGCCCCTAATGTAATGGGAATGCTTAAGAGCTTCTTAGAAATTAACTATCATGCTGATCGATCTACATTGTTTGAGAAAATGTCTATCTTATGGCCTAACCAGAAATCAGTTATTCAGCAGCTAATTACCGCACTTTATCACTTACGACATCCTGTACTACTAGAATACATCAATAGGTATGAAGTTCAAACTGATCAAGGTGTAGAGGCCTTCGTCAATATTTTGAAAGGGGAATATCAGAGTGCACGGGAATATTATCATTTTTCCGAAAACAAACACAATGATATAAGAGAAATACTATTAATAAGCTTCCTTTTGTCGGACACTAATTTACTAGAACATTATTTCGATTCAGTTTCTTTGAGAAGTAACGAACAGAAGATCCTCAAGTCCATAATCTCGAAAGAGACATTCACTTGCTTGGAATTTACTAAAGAGTTTGTAGAGATTATTTATAATTTATTAATTGATGTGCTTAAACTTCAGGACTACAGATACATGGACTACTTTACTGAGCAGTTTAACAACCCACAAATGCGCTATGTTTTAGCAAAAGCGTGTTACAAAGCTGGTTTTTATGATATCTCGCTTTCAGTATTGCTGGAGGGAACCACAGAAAAAGAAAGTTATAAAATTAATCTTTTAGCAGCAAAAGCTTTGCGCCAATTGGGTTCCTTAGAGGACAGCATCTATTACTATAATCAAGCAGTTGAAATTAAAAAAAGTGCAATGATAGCATTTCATATATGTGATGTAGCGCTAGAATTAAATGATTTAGTATCTCTTGAAAACATCTTAAATGATATTTCGAATCTACAACCAGAATCTAAATGGGTAAAGAGTCTGAGCCTTTCTAGATTTACTCTCTGAAGTCCTGCTAAGCCTTTTAGGAGATATATTAAGCTAATAAGACAGCATTTAGCCGCGACTACTAATTTATATAATGAGAGAGGTCCGCTATGGGTAATGGATATAAAGAGATGCCGCCTGAAGACTTAAGACAGTTACAGTTGATTCAACTTGAGATGCTGCTAGAAGTAGACCGAATATGTAAAAAATTTAATATCCGCTATTGTATCATTGCAGGAACGCTTCTCGGTGCTGTTCGGCATAAAGGATACATTCCGTGGGATGACGATGCTGATGTAGCCATGCTACGTCCAGAATATGAGAAATTTTGTAGTGTGTGCGAGGAAGAAATGGATCATTCACGGTTTTATTTACAGACACATTCAAATACTTCCGGATACCGTTGGGGTTATGGGAAAATTCGTCGTAAGGACACTGAGTTTATTCGTAAAGGCCAAGAGCATATGCCTTATCCTTCTGGCATATTCATTGATATTTTTCCGTTGGACCATGTACCGGAACGTATGATTTATCGAAAAATTCACAATTTCGGTTGTACAGTAGTTAGAAAAATGCTCTGGTCTACTGTGGGCGCAAAATCGGATTCAAAGAAAATTATGCGAATTCTTTATCGTCTAGTTTCCCTGATTCCAAGAGATTTTGTTTTTAGTCTTTATAATACTTTAAAACGACTTAGTAATAGAAAGCAGACACGAATGGTACGTATTCTGACATTCCCTACACCTGATAACGGATATTACGGATACTATAAGAAGTGGTATGTAGATCTTAAAGATATTTTATTTGAAGGGCACTATTTTCCAGGGGCGAAAGATTATGATGAATACTTGACCTTTAAATTTGGCAATTATCTAGAACCGCCCCCAGTAGAACAAAGGCAGGGGCATGCTTCGACTAGATACAGGCTGCTGCCACGTGACCGTAACTAGAATAGAACTTCAGAACTTCAAGGGAGAGCATTGCAATGAAAAAAGTCATTACCTACGGTTCGTTTGATTTGTTTCATGAAGGGCACTATCGTCTTTTGCAGCGTGCTAAAGAATTAGGGGATTATCTCATTGTCGGAGTAACAACTGAGCAATATGATGAGTATCGTGGGAAAATGAATGTTGTAGACTCGCTAATGGAACGGATTGAGAATGTTAAGGAAACAGGACTAGCCGACGAGATATTGATTGAGGATCATGTAGGGCAAAAAGTAGAGGACATTCAAAAGTATGGTATTGACATCTTTACTGTAGGCTCGGATTGGATGGGTAAATTTGATTTTCTAGAGCAATATTGCAAAGTTGTTTATCTGGAACGAACTAAAGGAATATCGAGCACTCTAAAACGCCAAAGAAACTATAAAATCGTAAGACTAGGGGTTATTGGTACTGGTAGAATAGCTGTTAGGTTTGCTCCTGAAGTGAAATATGTAAGCGGAGCAAGTCTTGAAGGGGTTTTCAACCCAAGGATTGAAAGTGCAAAAAAGTTTGCAGAAAAATTTGAACTTAAATTTGCTACGGATAATCTTGAAACCTTTTTTGATAAAATTGATGCCGTTTATATTGCTTCACCGCACCATACACACTATGACTACATAAAGCAGGCTCTAAAACATGGAAAGCATGTGCTTTGTGAAAAACCATTGGTATTAAGTTTCAATCAAGCTAAAGAAGTGTATGAATCAGCACACGAGAAGGGGCTTACTCTTTTGGAGGCAATTAAGACTGCCTATTCACCGGGATTTCTACAGCTACTAGCAATAGCAAGGAGTGGACAGATTGGTCGGATTCGTGATGTAGAGGCATGTTTCACTAAACTCGTATCGGGGGATGTTAGGGAATTACGAGTTGATGAATACGGTGGGAGTGTTACAGAGCTTGCTAGCTATCCCTTGCTTGCGATTGTGAAGCTGCTAGGAACTGAGATTACGGATTTTAGATTCGATACATTTATAGATGAACATGGTGTTGATATGTTCACTAAAATATATCTTCAATATGATCATGCGTTTTCGACAGCGAAGGTGGGTCTAGGAGTTAAATCTGAGGGGGATTTGCTGATTTCTGGAACTAAGGGGTATATCAATGTTAAGGCTCCATGGTGGAAAACACAGCAGTTTGAAGTGTGTTATGAAAATGTACAGAACAATGAAAAATTCTTTTCGAAGTTTGAAGGTGAAGGCCTTCGTTATGAGTTAAGTGATTTCATCTCAATAATTAATGGGAATGATAAAAAGGGGTTTAAGTTAACCCCGAAAGAATCCATTGCAATCTCTAGTATTATTGAGGCGTTTATTACGAGGCAGAATACAACCATAATCAAAGCTTAGCATTCAAATAGTGATATAGTAAAAGGAGAACAAGTCAAATGGGCGAAAAAGTCAAGGTTATCATATTTGGTGCTGGCAATGGAGGATCAAGGGTTTTTTATCTTTTAGATCAACAATATGAAGTAATAGCTTTCGCAGATAATAACTTAGCCAAGCAAGGGAGATCTTTATATTCGAAGCCGATAATAAGTCCTGAACGGATCAATAACTATTCATATGATTATATTATCATTGCTAACCTTCAAAGTGAGTCGATTATTACCCAGCTCGTAGATGATAATGATGTGAGCAGAGATAAAATTATTGATTTCTATAGAAATCAAATGTTTGATTCTCGTATAGCCTCCCTTCGTTTAGCAGCAGATGAAATATATGAGAATCAAGTTCAAGGGAATGTCGCAGAGTTAGGTGTATATAAGGGGGATTTTGCAAAATATATTAACGAGTCATTTTATGATCGAAAACTTTACCTCTTTGATACATTTAATGGTTTCGATGAAAAAGATATTCTTACTGAAAAAGAAGGTAAGTTTTCGAATGCTTCTGCGGGTGAGTTTAAAAATGAAGATGTACAATTAGTTCTTAACAAAATGTCTCATCCTGAGAATTGTATCGTAAAGAAGGGTTACTTTCCTGAATCAGCGATAGATACTGATGATTCTTTTGCTTTTGTAAGTCTTGACGTGGACTTGTACGGACCAATATTAGAAGGGTTGAGATTTTTTTATCCACGATTGAATGAAGGAGGGTATATATTTATTCATGATTATAATAGTACCCGATTTCATGGAGTGAAAAAAGCAGTTAGAGAATATTGTAAATCAGTTAATGCTAAGTATGTTCCTATTAGTGATATTTGTGGAAGTGTGATAATAGTAAAATAAGTGATTAGCAGGTAACATTATAGGGGGACAAGCATGAATCTCAACATGAAGAAAAGGATAATTGGGTTATTAGGTACTGTCTCTGAGTACTTAGTTATACTAGATCGGTTAAAGAATCCAAATAATACGATTAGGGAATGTTTAACTGCTCTCAATTCAATAAATGAAAAATTAATGCTGGAGGAGATTTGTCCAGATGAAATTCTGGAAATGTTGACAAACATTCTAGAAAGTCTAAAAGAAATCCAAAAGAAATCCTTTATAGATACAAACAAAGTCACTGTACTACATGAGCAGATGCTCTCATTGAAAACTATGATTATAGAAAAAATCGACGCTAAGTTGAATATCGTTTTTTTTCCTTATAAAGTCTCGATGTGGGATAGTCTAGAGAGTGTGTATGAAGCCGCTGTTAAGGATAAGGATTGCACCGTTCGTGTAGTTCCTATTCCTTACTACCGAGTATCAGGAAATGGTGAGGTCATCTCAACATATGAGGGAGATCGTTTTCCTCATAATATCCCCATAACTCATTTTGATGAATATAGTTTTGAAAATGAACGTCCAGATATCGTCTTTGTCCATAATATATATGATAATTACAATACCCTTACTCGTGTTGATGAAAGATTTTTCACTTCGAATATAAAGAAATATACTGATATGCTAGTATATATTCCATATCATATATCCTCCTTCATTTTACCGAAACCGGGAGATACTAGATTAGCATATAGTTTAGCAACTATTAAAAATGTAGACAGAATTATCTTAGCTGCAGATTTTTTAAAGGCTGCAGCTATTAATGAAGGGGTACCAGCCGAGAAACTACTTGTATTAGGCTCGCCAAAATTCGATGCTATGTTGAGAGCTTTGCACGAAGATACATGCTGCAATACAGAATGGAAAGATAAGCTCCAGGGGAAAATCGTATATTTAATAAATACAGGATGTCTTTATTTTTCAGAAGACCCGTTCAAGTCGCTGGAGAAATTAGTGGATTTATTTAATATATCGCGTATGGATGAGAAAAATGTTGTTATTTGGAGACCGCATCCATTAACTAAAACTTCGATAGCAAAGTATACACCATATTTTGCAGATTACTATAAACAGTTAACAGAAGATTGTCTTAATAATGAGAAGAATCCCCTTTATGAAAATATTATATTCGATGAGAGCGACAACTACTTTGCAGCTTTGAAGGCGGCAGATGTGTTAATTAGTACCGAAGGGTCACTTCTCAGATCATACTTGCTAACTGAGAAAAAAATATTGTACTGGGATGAAAAGTTACCTGGTGAATCGGCTGTTCCTTCAGATACATTTTATTATGTATATGATTCTAGAGAACCGTGGTATAAATTAGTGAAAAGATTTTCTCAGGGTGATGATCCATTAGCAGATAAACGTAAAGGTATTGCTAGTAAAGCATATGTTAATGTCGATGGATCTTCTGGCCTGAATATATTTAATACGATAAAAGAAAGTTTGTTTATCTAGAGACAGGTTCTTTTTGTATGCCTGTTTCATCCCGTCTCTCTCTCTGGTTAAAATGGGTGAATTAGCCGGAGATGTGACAGTGGGTATCACACTTTATTTGTAATCAAGGGAATGTTATTGCAAGGTCAAGTGTAATGCTTCAACACAGAGACGAGTTTTCGAACACTTCTTCGATCCAATCCTTAGAATTCGAGATTGTTGAAGGCGCTCGTGATTCGCAAGTTAGCTAAAATAGCCAAATTATAATTGTTGGGGCACAGCCGACCAGCATAAAAACTGAATGGATGTTTAAACAATTCAAAACTTGTGTCGAAGACTCTGGAACTTCCGGGGTCTTTTTTGTCGAAACTTCACAACACTTCTGGAATTTCAATCAAGTCCTTTAGCAATAAAAGATAGAAGTCATAATAAAATAATCCTCGAAACTAGGAATATATACATAGACAAAAATGGGATGAAGTGCTAAATTACTAGTATAAAAGAACCAATATAATACTATAGGAGGATAAAAATTGAAGAAAACTAGTAATTTATTGCTAATTCTATCTCTGTTTTTAAGTTTAGCTTTTATCAACCCAGCAGTTGTCAAAGCAGCAACTCAGTATACTGGGGGGCTACTGGATGGAGAGACGGTACAAATTGGATCTTCTGTAGGACAATCATCATCTCTAGCTACACAGTTGACAGATAATGATCCATCGACCTCAGTAGTTCTTGCTAACGGCAATCTCGCTTGGTACACGTTTCCTGCCCCAGTTGAGATTTCTGCGGTCATTGCCAAATATACGAATCCAGTAGCGGTTGAGTTTTATGATGTGAATAATAACTTACTACAAAGATATGAAATATTAAGCAGTGATGGAGTTCAAACGCTTCCGGCTCCGGTACAAAATGTTTCAACAGTTGCGTTGAAATATACGGGAGCTAATTCGAGAGTTTACGAGTGGAATGTGTTTACAACACCTTTAACGGCTCCGTTGCCAACAGCGATTACCTGGATTCAAGGCGGTGATCGGGTAGCTAAACTGGAATGGACGGCGAATGGAGCAGAGTCGTACAATGTTAAGCGTGCTACTTCTCCAGGTGGACCTTATGCAGTAATTGCGAATGTTAAAGGAACCACATATTCTGATAACACCGTAACCAATGGAACGACATATTATTATGTAGTTTCTGCGGTGAATCAGGCAGGGGAAAGCAGCAACTCGCCTGAGAAGAGTATCAAAATTGAGGCAACGAAGTACACGGGAGGTTTGCTTGATTGGGTTACTTTGCAAGTAGGCAAGTCGATATCCAGTCCGACAGGAACTGCGCGAGAACTGACGGATAACAATATATCTACTACTAAGGTCATGAGCAATGGGGAATTTGTGTGGCATACTTTCCCTGCCCCAGTTGAGATTTCTGCGGTCATTGCCAAATATACGAATCCAGTAGCGGTTGAGTTTTATGATGTGAATAATAACTTACTACAAAGATATGAAATATTAAGCAATGATGGAGTTCAGACGCTTCCGGCTCCGGTACAAAATGTTTCAACCGTTGCGTTGAAATATACGGGAGCTAATTCGAGAGTTTACGAATGGAATGTGTTTGCGGCTCCATTAACGGCTCCGTTGCCAACAGCGATTACCTGGATTCAAGGCGGTGATCAGGTAGCGAAACTGGAATGGACGGCAAACGGAGCAGAGTCGTACAATGTTAAGCGTGCTACTTCTCCAGGTGGACCTTATGCAGTAATTGCGAATGTTAAAGGAACCACATATTCTGATAACGCGGTAACCAATGGAACGACATATTATTATGTAGTTTCTGCGGTGAATCAGGCAGGGGAAAGCAGCAACTCGCCTGAGAAGAGTATCAAAATTGAGGCAACGAAGTACACGGGAGGCTTGCTTGATTGGGTTACTTTGCAAGTAGGCAAATCGATATCCAATCCGACAGGAATTGCACGAGAACTGACGGACAACAATATATCTACTACTAAGGTCATGAGCAATGGGGAATTTGTGTGGTATACATTCCCTTCCCCGGTTGAGGTTTCTGGCGTCGTTGCAAAGTATACTAATCCAGTAGCGGTTGAATTTTATGATGTAAACAATAACCTGCTACAGAGATACGAACTATCTACCAATGATGCTGTAGAGACGCTACCAGCCCCCGTACCAGATGTATCGACAGTTGTTTTAAAATACACGGGAGCCAATTCAAGAGTTTACGAATGGAATGTGTTTGGGAAAGGCGGGGAATTGCCTCCAGAGGCACCATTTAATTTAGTTTCTACTGCCGGTAATAAAAACGTTGTTTTACATTGGGGCAGCAGTTCTAACAATGCCGCCACAAGCTTTAATGTAAAGCGAGCCACGGTATCTGGCGGACCGTATGCTGTAATTGGAACCGTAACAGGAAATACTTACAGTTACACAGATAGCAATGTTATGAATGGCACTACATATTATTATATTGTTACCGCGGTTACTGCAGCAGGTGAAAGTGGCGATTCAAATGAAGCTTCGGCTACACCGAAGGTAGTAAATCCTCCAGGTCCTGGTAATGGCCAAGAAGGAGAGCGGGCTTTGCTTCGTCTTATCCTTTTAAATGGCATCGATAGAGAGTACGACTTATCCATGACGGAGGTGAATGCCTTCATTAACTGGTATGAAGAACGTGCCAACGGCGTTGGAACAGCTACGTATGGTATCAATAAATACAATAATAATAAAGGACCGTTTGTAAATCGTAAGGATTATGTATTCTATGATAAGATTATTACGTTTGAAGTGAATTCTTATGATACGGGGACAAGTGCACCGGAAACCCCACCCTATGATCCGGGTGCCCATTAAGACGGAATGTATCTATAGTATTTATGCTCTTGGAGGTGCCGTAGGCGCTGCCAAGAGCATTTTTTGACATAACTTTAATTTAGCTTAATGAGGATCCTTTCACTACGTTTTTGTATAATTTGGACAGGTATTTTTCTGAAGAACTTGGTTCATTATATTTTTTACCGGGTAAATAACCCTAAATCTATTTTGTCCGCAAACTATTTTTGCCCGCCAACTCTGGCCTGAAGCCAAGTCGACATTTTTCCGGTTTTTTTGCAAAAGAAAACCTTTTCCTTGGTAATTGACACTGGATAAGTCGGGTGCTATAGTCGGAAATGTGGACAATTAGTGTCACACTTTATTTGACAATGAAGGGAATGTTAGTGCATGCAAGGTAAAGTGAAATGGTTCAACGCAGAGAAAGGTTATGGCTTCATCGAGACTGAGGACGGCGGCGACGTATTCGTGCATTTCTCCGCGATCCAATCCGAGGGCTTCAAGACTCTGGAAGAAGGACAATCCGTAGAATTCGAGATCGTTGAAGGCGCTCGTGGCCCGCAAGCAGCTAACGTAATCAAATTATAATCATCCCGGCACAGCCGACCTACATAAACGGTATAGATGATTAACAGTTCGAGATTCGCTAGCCCAAGACTCCGGTTCGTCCGGAGTCTTTTTTCTGTGCGCCGCCCCCTTTAAAATATTGTGCTAAAATTCACAATTCTGACTTTTTACATAGCCTTAACAAAATGCTATAATGAAGGTGCAAAGGAGGAGTGCCCAATGCAATTCACTATCCGAGGTCAACAAATTGAAGTGACCGATGCTTTGAAAGACTATGTTGACAAGAAACTCAGCAGGCTAGATAAGTATTTTGATGCACCCCCCACCTCCGAAGGATATGTCACACTGAATGTCATTCGAGGATTGCACACAGTGGAAGTGACCATTCCGCTCACAGGCGTGGTACTGCGTGCGGAAGACCGAAGCGATGATATGTACGCTTCCATTGACGCTGTTGTGGACAAGTTGGAACGTCAGATTCGCAAGCACAAAACCAAGCTGAACCGTAAGATCAAGCAAGAGGGCGGACTGAAGACGCTCATTGCGGCGAACGGAGCAGCGGCAACCAGTCAGATGGAGGCAGAGCAAGTCGAGTATGACGAGGACAATTACGAAGTTGTCCGTACGAAACGTTTTACCATGAAGCCGATGGACGTGGAAGAAGCGATCCTGCAGATGAACATGGTAGGCCATAATTTCTTCGTATTTTCCAACATTGACACACAAGAAGTAAATGTCGTTTACAAGCGTGATGACGGCAAGTACGGATTGATCGAGCGGGACTAAGTTTTTAAACGGCATTCCAAACGGAATGCAGAGGCAGTTGGACCTGATCGAATTTTAAATTTTAAACGTTGAAATGAAATTGAAATGTAAGATGAGCCTTCATCCGTGTAAGCGGGTGGGGCTCTTTATTTGGATATATACGTTTTCGATGCGATAGGCATCGTAAAGACGCTGGCATATGATGGTAAGCCCATCGGAGTGTGCTGAATAGTGCAATCATTTTTTCAATGAGGTGGCTCTTAGGGGACTACGAGGCCGTTTCTTTAACAGCTTCAGGTACAACGTCTTAAGGACTTCCTATATAAGAGGATTAACGTTCGGTTAGCCACGATTCAGCGATAGTTCTAGGGCGGAGTCTTTGTTGTTTTCGGACAATGAGAGATGAATATTTGGCACCCACTTAGATGTAGAGTTTCATTTATGAAATGAATATACTTCCATTGGTTATGACTGGGTAAATGCTCCACGCAACTTTTTTGAGCCTTCCCGCGTCTCATAGAGTAAGGGCTTCACGTAACAGACATCTCTTGTGATAGCACATATTGTTGCGGCATCCCTTACAAACTGTTACAATTTATGCAAACCCTCATTTTATGGGACGGGCTTTTTAGCCTGCATGAAGTGGGACCATCATAAGGAATCAATGAATCGATTTCATCATTTAACCCTTTGGCATTTAATGAAGTTGATTCTATCACTTGTTTTGCACGAAAGGGGTTAACCATGCTAGGACTTGTCAAAAAGATATTCGGCGACACCAACGAGCGTGATGTCAAACGGCTCATGAAGACGGTCGATGTAATCAACAAACTGGAACCGGATTTTGAGAAGCTCTCCGATGAGCAGCTGCAATCCAAAACCGAAGAGTTCCGTTCGCGGATCGAGAAAGGTGAGACGCTGGAGGAATTGCTTCCTGAAGCGTTTGCGACAGTTCGTGAAGCTTCCAGACGGACACTCGGCAAGCGTCACTATGACGTGCAGCTGATCGGAGGAATGGCCCTCCACGAAGGCAGAATTGCAGAGATGAAGACCGGTGAAGGTAAGACCCTTGTAGGTACGCTGCCGGTTTACTTAAATGCCCTGCTTGGCAAAGGTGTTCACGTTGTAACGGTCAATGATTATCTGGCGCAGCGTGACAGCCAAGAGATGGCGCAAATATATAATTTCCTGGGAATGACGGTCGGGGTTAACCTGAGCGGCATGGAACACCCGGATAAACAGCAGGCATATGCTTGCGATATTACGTACGGAACGAACAATGAGTTCGGCTTTGACTATCTGCGGGATAACATGGTCCTCTACAAAGAGCAGATGGTTCAGCGCCCACTCTATTTCTGTATTATTGATGAAGTGGACTCCATCCTGGTTGACGAAGCGCGTACGCCGCTCATCATCTCGGGTCAAGCTCAGAAATCGACCGAGCTGTATTTTGCCGCTGACCGTTTCGTGAAGCGTCTGACTGCGGAAGAGGATTATACGGTAGACATTAAAGTCAAATCCGTGGCCTTAACTGAAAAAGGTGTGGCGCTTGCGGAGCGTTCCTTCGGTATCGACAACCTGTATGACCATAACCACGTAACCTTGAACCACCACATTGTACAAGCGCTGAAAGCGAACGTGATCATGCGCCGCGATGTGGATTACGTTGTTACTGACGATGAAGTGGTCATCGTTGATGAATTTACGGGACGTCTGATGGCTGGACGCCGCTACAGCGACGGACTCCACCAGGCGATTGAAGCGAAGGAAGGCATCGAGGTTCAGAATGAGAGCATGACCCTTGCAACCATCACCTTCCAGAACTACTTCCGGATGTATCGCAAGCTGGCAGGTATGACCGGTACGGCTAAAACCGAGGAAGAAGAATTCAAGAAGATTTATGGTCTTGAAGTGCTGCAAATTCCTACGAACAAACCGAATCAGCGTATCGACATGCCGGATGTGGTTTACAAGAGCGAAGAGGGCAAGTTTAAGGCGGTTGTAGCTGAGATCGTGGAGCGTCACAAAAAGAACCAGCCTATTCTGGTGGGTACGGTTTCCATCGAGAACTCCGAGCGTTTATCGGAAATGCTGAAGCGCAAAGGCGTCCAGCATAAAGTTCTGAATGCGAAGTACCATGCGGAGGAAGCGGAAATCATCTCCCGCGCCGGTCAGCCGGGATCGGTAACGATCGCGACGAACATGGCGGGACGCGGTACGGATATTTTGCTTGGTGAAGGCGTACAGGATATTGGCGGGCTTCACATTATCGGTACGGAACGCCACGAATCGCGCCGGATCGATAACCAGCTGCGTGGTCGTGCCGGTCGTCAGGGTGACCCGGGGTCGACTCAGTTCTATCTGTCCCTCGGCGATGAGCTGATGAAACGTTTTGGTACGGACAACGTGCTGAACATGATGGAGCGTCTTGGTTTTGAAGAAGACCAGCCGATTGAGAGCAAAATGATTACCCGTGCGGTTGAATCCGCGCAGAAGCGGGTAGAAGGCAATAACTTCGACATGCGTAAAGTCGTTCTCCAATATGATGACGTCATGAACCAGCAGCGTGAGATCATCTACAAACAGCGCCGCGAGATCTTGGAGTCCCAAGACATTAAGCAAATCGTTGTAGAGATGATTAAGCCGGTCATTGATCGTGTCGTTCAGGCTCACTGCAGCGATGACATTCCGGAGAACTGGGAACTGCAAGAAGTGGCAGACTACGTCAACAGCAAGCTGCTGGACGAGGGTGCCGTTACCCGCGAAGATCTGTGGGGTAAAGAAGCAGAAGAGCTTACCGAGTACATCTTCGATCGCGTGATGAAGAAGTACGAAGAGCGTGAGCAAGCCATCGGCGAAGAAATGGTTCGCGAGTTCGAGAAGGTTATCGTGCTGCGTGCGGTAGACAGTAAGTGGATGGATCATATCGATGCAATGGACCAATTGCGTCAAGGTATTCACCTTCGTGCTTACGGCGGTACCGATCCGCTTCGCGAATACCAATTCGAAGGCTTCGAAATGTTTAATGCCATGATCGCGACGATCCAGGAAGAAGTGGCGACGTACATCATGAAGGCCCAAATCGCGACGAATCAGGAGCGTCAAGCCGTTGTGGACGAGAACAAAGTCTCCACGAACAGCAGCAGCGAACCTGCCGAGAAGCGTCCGGTCCAAGTGGCTGAACAGATTGGCCGGAATGATGCATGCCCTTGCGGCAGCGGCAAGAAATATAAGCACTGCCATGGACAGAACGCATAAGCGATACGGCCTATTGGCGATGAATATAATATAAGAAAAGCATCCATCGACGCGCTTTTACAGCAGTCGGATCGCGTGTAGAGGATCATTTTCTTGCGATGATCGAATTTGTTCAGTTTCGCTAAAACCGACGAATTCGGTGATTCTTATAAGCCCGTCCAGAATATGGGCGCGAACTTTTCAACTCCCTTAAGAGCGGCAGATGAACCGGGTGATTGTGGTCTATTCCACCGTGATCCGGAATCACTGCTGCGCTTAAGGGAGTTTATCTGAATAAACAGCGAAACCTGTTGTGAAGCGATGTGACATGGATTTTCTCTTGAAATGGAACGTTTTTCATACAGGAGAGGGTATACTGAAATTATTACATGAAGATAAGAAAGGACGAGGACTCATGATCGATCCAAGTGTGAAGCAGGACCTGCGTGAAATTAGCAAGAAACTAACCAATCTTAGGGGGTCTCTTTGACTTAGATTTAAAGCAGGAGATGATTGAGAACTTTGAAGAGAAGATGGCGGCCCCGGATTTCTGGGACGACAATGAGAAAGCGCAGGCGCTCATTGCCGAGATGAATGCCGTGAAGTCATCCGTGGATCAATATCTGAAGCTGCAAGCGGATTACGACGATGCCGTCGTGATGATCGAGCTGGCGGATGAAGAAGGCGATGACTCTCTTGCGGGAGAAATTGGAGAGACGATCAAGGACCTGGTTGGGCGTGTAGAAGAGTTTGAACTCCAACTGCTGTTGAACCAGCCTTACGATAAAATGAATGCCATCCTTGAGCTGCATCCGGGCGCGGGGGGTACCGAGTCGCAGGACTGGGGCCAAATGCTGCATCGCATGTATACGCGTTGGGCGGAAAAACGCGGCTTCAAGGTAGAGACGCTGGATTATTTGCCTGGGGATGAAGCGGGAATCAAAAGCGTGACGCTGCTCATTAAGGGCTACAATGCTTATGGGTATTTGAAGGCGGAAAAAGGCGTGCATCGCCTGGTTCGGATCTCCCCGTTCGATTCTTCCGGCCGTCGCCATACCTCATTTGTGTCCTGTGACGTCGTTCCGGAGATTAACGATGAGATTGAACTGGACATCCGCACGGAGGACCTGAAGATTGATACTTACCGTGCGAGCGGCGCCGGTGGTCAGCATATCAATACGACGGACTCGGCCGTACGGATCACTCACTTGCCAACCGGTGTGGTCGTAACCTGTCAGAATGAACGGTCCCAGATTAAGAACCGTGAGCGTGCGATGACCATGCTTCGTTCCAAGCTCTACGAGCGCAAGATTGAAGAGCAGCAGAAGGAATTGGCGGAAATCCGCGGCGAGCAGTCCGACATCGCATGGGGCAGCCAGATCCGCTCGTATGTTTTCCATCCGTACAGCATGGTGAAAGACCATCGTACACAGGTGGAGACCGGTAATATAGGAGCCGTCATGGACGGGGATCTGGATGCTTTTATCGATGGATATTTGCGCAGCCAGATCAAGCAGGAAGTCGAGTAGGACGTTGAGGAGAGATTTGAAGAACTATGGCGCAATCCGCTGGCAATCCATCGATTAACAAAAGAAAAAGAGAACCCCTGATTCCGATCAACGGTCCCCTTCGACAGACGGTGGACACCGTTTTTATCATCATCGGCTCCTTTATTATGGCGCTGTCATTTAATCTGTTTTTCTTGCCCAACCACATCGCCTCAGGCGGTGTGTCCGGATTGTCGGTTCTCGCGCAAGCATGGCTCGGCATTGAACCGGCCTTTACGCAGTGGGCGCTCAATATCCCCTTGTTTGTGCTCGGCTTCTGGCTGCTAGGACGTGACTATGGCATTCGTTCCCTTTTGGGAAGCGTGGTTTTGCCATTGTTCGTATTTTTGACCAAGGACTGGCCGATTCCAACCTCCAATCCCCTCTTGGCTTCCATCTATGGCGGGATCGGCGTCGGGATCGGCATGGGGCTGGTCTATCGCGGCAGGGGTTCAACCGGTGGATTGACCATCGTGGCTCAGCTCCTGCAAAAATACAGCGGCCTCAGCTTCTCCCTTTGCGTCGTGCTCTTGGATGCGATTGTGATCTCTTCGGCAGCCCTCGTGCTGTCGCTGGAGCAGGCGTTGTACGCACTCATTGGACTGTACGTGACAGGCAAAGTGATTGATGCGATTGAGCTGGGCTTTAGCTTCACCAAGGTGGCTTACATTATATCCGATCATACGGAGCCGATAACCAAGGCCATCCTCGAGGACCTCGACCGTGGATTAACCAAGCTGACCGCAGAGGGAGGCTATACGGGTGAACACCGGACGGTTCTGATGGTTGTGGTCGGACAGAGTGAAATTCCACGTCTGAAGACGGTGGTACAATCGGTGGACCCGAATGCGTTTGTCATCATTAGCAATGCCCATGAGGTATTGGGTGAGGGCTTCCGCAATATTAAGGCGTAAAACAATAAAAGCTGTGTCGAGAGGTTCTCGGCACTTGAAGAGGCGGTGTATATCACCGTCTCTTTTTTTTGTGGACTATAGAATGTATAAGTTTTCAGCGAAGCTGAACCGTTCGTTGAGTTGCAAGCAAAGCTTCCTCTAAACGTGGTCTGTCCTCTGTGAAGTGCGTCGATAGTCGTTTTTCCGAATGGGATCTACTGTCCGGTGGGAGCCAAGCCGATATGCCTTGAATTTTCCTTTATTTTTCTAGCAAAGAGCATATAATGGTATCTAATATTGTTCAGGGGGTAGGAGATTATGGAAATCGAACGGATCTTTGCTAATTTGCCGGTGCTGGAAACCGAACGCCTGAGGCTTCGCAGAATATCGATGCAGGATGCGGACCAGATGTATGCCTATGCCTCTGATGATGAGGTTGCCAAGTACGTAACATGGGAAACTCACCGCTCGATCAACGACAGTAAGAAATTCATCCAGTTTATACTTGTCCAGTATGCCAAGCATGATATTGCCCCTTGGGGAATCGAGCTGAAGGAAAGCGGACGTCTGGTCGGGACGGTGGATTTCGTATGGTGGAAACCCGAACAGCAGAGTGCCGAGATTGGATATGTACTCGCGCGGGATTGTTGGGGACAAGGTCTCATGACGGAAGCTGCTTCTGCTCTACTGAAGCTCGGTTTTGGTGAAATGGATCTTGTGCGCATCCAAGCGCGTTGCATAGAAGGGAATATCGGCTCTCAGCGTGTGATGGAGAAGATCGGCATGTCCTATGAGGGGACGTTGAGGAAGGGGATAAAGACCAAAGGGCGGCATTGGGACCTCAAATTATACTCCATTCTAAAAGAAGAATATGAAACTCTTTAGCATTTGTAGGCGATTGGAATTATTGTGCAATGGGATCAAATTTGAATAATCCATTGTATTTATATGAATACAGTCGTATAATAATACATATTTATGAGACGGATAAAGTCAATGAATACCTAGGAATAAAGCGTGTGCTAACGCAGGAGACAAAAACTCCGAAGAAGACCATTACCAGCTTGACTGCTTCTTGAAGTAAAAATGATATCAAGAAGCACCAGTAGACACGCGTGGTTTTTGATAACCCATCATATGATGAGGATAGCATCAGCGGCAGCGTGATCGATCGGATGAAGGAAACGGAATGAGCATGGCGTACAGATGAAGGATGGATGAATGGGACCTTGCATAAGGTCCTTCAGCTGTTCCTTGGGGAGAGGGATGAGGAGAAATGACGGACACAAACATAGTAAAAGTAGCTATTGTAGGATCTACCGGCTACGGTGGCGTGGAACTGATCCGGCTGCTGCAAGCACACCCGCGCGTTGAGATTACATCGGTAATCTCGTCTTCAACTGCAGGCGTACCGATATCGGACGGTTTTCCGCATTTGACAAATATCATGACCCAGAACCTGGATGGCGTTAACCCGGCGGAAATCGCTGAGGTGGCAGACCTGGTGTTCGCGGCCACGCCTTCGGGCGTCAGTGCCAAGCTGGTGCCGGAGCTGCTGGATGCAGGCCTGAAGGTCATTGATCTGTCGGGAGATTTTCGCTTAAAAGACGGGGCAGTGTATGAACAGTGGTATAAGCATACGGCTCCGAGTGCGGAACTATTGGAGAAAGCCGTATACGGTCTATGCGAAGTGTTTGGCGAAGAGGTCCGCGATGTCGATTTCATCTCCAATCCGGGCTGCTATCCGACAGCGACGCTGCTCGGGCTGATTCCGGCCATCAGCGCGGGATGGATTGATGCCTCTTCCCTTATTATCGATGCCAAATCCGGCGTATCCGGTGCAGGCCGGGGAACGAGTTTGATGACGCATTATGCCGAGATCAATGAGAACTTCAAAGCCTATAAGGTGAATAAACACCAGCATATTCCCGAGGTTGAGCAGGTATTGACTCAGGTGGCGGGCGAACCGATTACCGTTACCTTTACCACCCATTTGGTGCCGATGACGAGGGGAATCATGACCACCATGTATGCCACGCTGAATGGTCCATACACGGAAGAGGATTTTATTGAACTGTATCGCCAGTATTTCAAGGATCGCAAGTTTGTGAGAATCCGGGACTTGGGCGTATGGCCTGCGACAAAAGAAGTCAGCGGGTCCAATTACTGCGACATCGGATTCGCGGTAGATGCGCGTACGAACAGAGTGACCATTATATCGGTCATTGACAACGTGGTGAAGGGTGCGGCCGGTCAGGCAATCCAGAACCTGAATTTGATGATGGGATGGGAGGAGAGCCTCGGACTTACGTTTACGCCGATTTATCCGTAAGCGGCTGGGGATACAGACATGGGAGAGAATATGTTTGCGATTATTGATGGGGGCAGCATCGTAACGCCGCAAGGCTTCAAAGCTGCCGGACTCCACTGTGGACTTAAGAAGACCGACCGTAACGATCTGGGTGTCATTGTATGTGACGTGCCTGCCGTGGCGGCAGCTGTATATACGACGAATCTGTTTCAAGCGGCACCGCTGAAGGTAACGCGTGAAAGCCTGCAGGACGGCAAGCTTCGCGCGATTGTCGTGAACAGCGGGAATGCCAATGCCTGTACGGGTAAGCAGGGTGAAGAGGATGCTTACACGATGCGTGCCAATACGGCTGCGCAATTCGGCCTGGACGAGAACGATGTGGCCGTCGCCTCAACGGGAGTCATCGGGGAACTGCTGAAGATGGACCGCGTTTCCTCAGGGATTGCTGGCCTGCCTGCACGACTTAGCGGCGGAAGCGAAGGGGCTGAGAGCTTCAGCCAAGCGATTTTGACAACCGATCTCGTGAAAAAGGAAGCCTGCGTGACCGTTCAAGTTAACGGTACGAAGGTGACTATCGCCGGAACAGCGAAGGGGTCAGGGATGATTCATCCGAACATGGCGACCATGCTCGGATTTATGACGACAGATGCGGTCATTGGTCAGGAAGCGCTGCAGCTGCTGCTGCGCGAAACGACCAATCTGACCTTTAATATGATTACGGTGGATGGCGATACGAGCACCAACGATATGCTGGTTGCGATGGCTAGCGGCATGGCGGGGCACGACATGCTTTCGCCGGAGCACCCGGATTGGGATGCATTCGCAGCTGGCTTCCATTATGTTTGCCAGCAGCTGGCGAAGGCGATCGCGCGTGACGGAGAGGGAGCTTCCCGCCTGATCGAGGTTCGCGTGGGCGGTGCTGAAAGCGATGATGACGCGCAAGCGATTGCCAAGACGATCATTGGCTCCAGCCTGGTCAAATCCGCCGTATTCGGCGCAGATGCCAACTGGGGACGCATTATTGCGGCTGTCGGCCGTGCGGGCCGTCCGGTTAATCCGGAGACGGTCGATATTGCCATAGGCCCGATTTCGGTGCTGGAGCAGTCAAGACCCGTTGCTTTTGACGAAGATGCAGCTCTGGTTTACCTTCAGGGAGACACCGTGGATATTGACGTGAAGCTGCATATCGGAAATGGCTCGGCTACGGCCTGGGGCTGTGATTTAACTTATGATTATGTCCGCATTAATGCGGCTTATCGTACTTAGATAATCAAACATTCAGTAGGACGGAGGAGACGGATATGAAGAGCACGATCGATCAAAAGGTTACGCTGCCGGGTCAAACATCAGGTGCGGATACGTTCGTGATGAAATGCGGCGGCAGCACGCTCGCGGCCCTTCCTGACAGCTTCTTCGAGGATTTGAAGAATCTGCAGCAAAAGGGAGTTAACCCCGTTATCGTTCATGGTGGCGGACCCGCGATCTCCGGCAATCTGGAGAAGCTTGGCATCGAGACCGAGTTCGTGAACGGGCTGCGCAAGACGACGGAGGATGTGCTGGACGTTGTGGAGATGGTACTTGCGGGCACCATCAATAAGCAGATCGTACGACGGATTCAAAGCGTAGGCGGCTCTGCCATCGGTTTATCCGGCTCGGACGGCGGGCTGATCGAGGCCAAACCGGTGACGAACCACGCGGAGGTCGGCTGGGTCGGCGACGTTACGTTTGTGAAGTCATCCATCCTGAGCGGCGTGCTGGAGATGGGATACATGCCGGTGGTTGCACCGATCGGGGTGGATCAATCCGGTCAGCGCTACAATATCAATGCCGATACGGCGGCGGGTGCCGTGGCTTCTCATCTGGGCGTAAACCGGATGATCGTTGTCACTGACGTACCTGGAATTATGAAAGGATCGGGCGGCGAGAAGCGGGTGCTTCCAACCGTGACGGTTCAGGAGATCGAGGATATGATCGGGACAGGCGAAATCTACGGCGGCATGATACCGAAGGTCAGAGCGGCCATCAGCTGCATTCACGGCAAGGTGAGCGAGGTTGTCATCGTGGACGGAAGCGAGCCGAATGTACTGAGCCGCGTGCTTGGCGGAGAAGTGCTGGGTACGCGCATCGTGCGGATGTAAATTGAGATTAGAGATTATAGACAGAGCGGCTTCAACGGAGAAGGTGGAATTGTTCTGGAGAAGCAGCGCGGTCGCCTTTGCCCTCGGGTTTTAACCGCTGCAACCATTTCAATAAAATTCTGTGGGCAACAGGGATCGGAGGAATGGTCCGAATTCGCAGTGCTGGTTAAGCATAAATGGATGCCTTAATCGGGAGATGTTCCAAACGTGAAACACGAAGCTATGCCAAATGCAAAGGAGTGTGTGAAGGTTATGGGGAAAGAAACAGCAGCAGGCGGTGTTACAGCAGCGAATGAAAGCTCGTTGTTCCAGACGTACGCCAGATATCCAATCGCCCTGGTCAAAGGGGAAGGCAGCTGGTTATGGGACGCTCAAGGCAACAAATATCTTGATTTTATGGCAGGCCTGGCGGTAACGAATCTCGGCCATGCCCCGGTAAAAGTGAAAGAGAAGCTGAAGGCCCAGCTGGATGAATTGTGGCATGTCTCGAACCTGTTCCACATTCCCGGTCAGGAAAAAGCAGCCGAGCTGCTGACAGCGAACACCTGCGCGGATGCGGTTTTCTTCTGCAACAGTGGGGCGGAAGCGAACGAAGCGGCCATTAAGCTGGCGCGCCGCTACCATCAGAAGGTGAAGGGAACGGGGCGCTACGAGGTCATTACGTTTACGCAGTCCTTCCATGGACGGACGCTGGCTACGCTGACGGCCACCGGCCAGGATAAGGTAAAGGAAGGGTTCCTTCCGCTTCCGGCAGGCTTCAAAAGCGTTCCGCTGCATGACCTTCCGGCACTGGAAGCGGCTGTTAACGACAACACCGCTGCGATCATGATCGAAATGGTGCAGGCGGAGGGCGGTGTGCATCCGGTAGAGCCGGAGTTCCTTCAAGCCGTCACCGAGCTGTGCAAGAAGCATGGACTGCTGCTGATCGTGGACGAGGTGCAGACGGGCATGGGCCGGACCGGGAAGCTGTTTGCGCATGAGCATTACGGCATTGAGCCGGATATCTTTACCGTGGCCAAAGGGCTTGGCTCCGGGTTCCCGGTCGGCGCGATGCTGGGTAAAACTTACTTGCGCGAAGCCTTCACGGCAGGAAGCCATGCGACAACGTTTGGCGGCACACCGATTGCGAGCGCCGTTATCCAGGCCACTATCGAAACGATGCTGGAGGACAATGTGCCGCAGCGTGCGGCCGAAGCCGGAGAATATTTGATGACGAAGCTGAATGAGAGCCTCGGTAGTCATCCCTTTGTGAAGGCGATCCGGGGTAAAGGTCTGCTGATCGGCATCGAATGCGTTGAGCCGGTTGGCGAGCTGGTGCTGAAAGGGCAGAGCCGCGGGCTGCTGTTCGTAACGGCAGGACCGAATGTGATCCGGCTGCTTCCGAATCTGTACGTCACTAAAGAAGAGATCGACCAGGCGGTATCGATTGTTACGGAACTTATACATGAGCATACGGCGGTTAGCCAAGCATAGAAGAATCGTGCAGTGACATTTTGGACAATAACAGCATGGTTAAGGAGGACTGGAGAATATGGCCACTAGCGGACAAGTGAAGGAATTAAGCCTGAAAGGGCGGGATATGATCGAGCTGGACGAATACTCGACGGAAGAGATTCAGTTCTTGCTTGATTCGGCAATTGAGATCAAACGCAAGCAGAAGAACGGCGAAGTCTATCAGCCGCTGAAAGGCAAGACGATCGGATTGATTTTTGAGAAGTCGTCCACGCGGACGCGGGTTTCATTCGAGGCTGGGATGTTCCAGCTGGGCGGACATGCACTCTTTTTAAGTAAAAACGATATTCAGCTCGGACGCGGCGAGCCGATCAGCGATACGGCTCAGGTGATGTCCCGTTATTTGGACGGCTTAATGATCCGTACCTTCGGGCACGACAACGTGGTCAACCTGGCGAAATATGCCTCCATTCCGGTTATCAACGGCCTGAGCGACATGGCGCATCCATGTCAGGTGCTGGCCGATTTGCAGACCGTGCTGGAGCACAAGGGTAAGCTGAAAGGTCTCAAAATGGCCTTTATCGGCGATGGCAACAATATGGCGCATTCGCTCCTAATTGGCGGCGCTAAGATGGGCATGCATGTGGCCGTAGCCAGTCCGAAGGGCTATGAGGCGGATGCCAGCATCGTGAAGCTGAGCGAGGAAATCGCGGCGCAAACGGGTGGCAAAATTACGATTACGCAAGACCCGATCGAAGCCGCGAAGGATGCGGACGTGATCTATACGGATGTATGGGCAAGCATGGGCTTTGAAGAGGAGCAGGCACAGCGGGAGGCTGCGTTTGCGGACTACCAGGTGAATGAGGAGCTTGTGAAGGCGGCGAAGCCGGATTACTTGTTCCTGCATTGCCTCCCGGCCCATCGGGGCGAAGAGGTCAGTGAAGGCGTGATCGACGGTGCCAACTCCGTCATTTTTGATCAGGCCGAGAACCGTCTCCATGCCCAGAAGGCTTTGATGGTTGCTTTGATGGCTTAGTGCAACTCGATTGCAGCGAACATTCTCTATGAAAATGCGTCAATGGACGTTATCTTTAGTATAATGAACGACAGGGTTGTTAGTAACAAAGAGAGGGAGTTTAACGATGGCAAAACAAAAAATCGTGCTGGCGTATTCCGGTGGCCTGGATACGTCCGTTATTCTGAAATGGCTGAAAGAAACTTACGATGCGGAGATCATTGCTTTCACGGCCGATATCGGCCAGAAGGAAGAGCTGGACGGACTTGAGGAAAAAGCGCTGGCGACCGGCGCCTCCAAAGTATACATCGATGATCTGCGCGACGAATTTGCAACGGATTTCATCTATCCGATGTTCCAGGCGGGTGCCATGTACGAAGGGCAGTACCTGCTCGGTACCAGCATCGCGCGTCCGTTGATTGCCAAACGCATGGTGGATATCGCTCGTGCCGAAGGCGCGACGGCGATTGCGCACGGCGCTACGGGCAAAGGGAACGACCAGGTTCGTTTTGAGCTTGGCGTAGCCGGCTTGGCACCGGACATTGAAGTAATCGCGCCTTGGCGCATCGAGGAGTTCCGTAACTCCTTCCCGGGTCGCGCAGAGATGATCGCTTACGCAGAAGCCCATGGCATTCCGGTGACGGCATCCGCGGCGAAATCCTACTCCATGGACCGCAACCTGCTCCATATTAGTTATGAGAGCGGCGTGCTGGAGGATCCTTGGTTCGATGCAAGCGCAGAGGACAGCAAGGATATGTACCTGCTCAGCGTATCGCCTGAGGATGCGCCGGACGAGGCGGAATACCTCGAGCTTACGTTTGAGCAAGGGAATGTTGTTGCGCTGAACGGCGAAACGATGAGCCCGCTGCAAGTGATGGAGAAGCTGAACGAGCTGGGCGGCAAGCACGGCATCGGTCGCGTGGATATGGTGGAGAACCGTTTCGTAGGCATGAAGAGCCGCGGTGTCTACGAGACGCCGGGTGGAACGATCCTGTTCACCGCTCATCGCAAAATGGAATCCATCACGATGGACCGCGAAGTGATGAACCTGCGCGACAGCCTGATTACCCGTTACAGCACCTTGGTTTATAACGGTTTCTGGTTTGCGCCGGAACGTCTGGCACTGCAGGCCCTGGTAACCGAGAGCCAGAAGAACGTATCCGGTACGGTGCGCGTGAAGCTGTATAAAGGCAACATTATCGGCGCAGGCGTAAAGAGTCCGGTTAGTCTGTACAACCCGGATATCGCTACGATGGAAGCCGATCCAACGCAAGCTTATGATCAGGGCGATGCGACCGGCTTTATCCGCTTGAACGCACTGCGTTTGAAAGTGGCAACCGGCGTGAACCAGAATCAATAAGTTTACAATAATGAACAGGCTGAAGGCCGTTTTCATGCAAGGGAGCTCCGTTGATTCTCGCGTAACCGGGATCAATGGGACTTCTTAAGCGGGAAGCGGCCCTCTGCCTTAAACAGAGAGGGGCAAGTGTTGTGAGCAAGTTATGGGGCGGACGCTTTACGAAGCAGACCAACGCATTGGTAGAGGAATATACGGCATCCATCGGTTTTGATAAGCAGCTGGCTGAGGAGGATATCCAGGGAAGCCTTGCGCATGTGTCCATGCTGGGCAAATGCGGCATCGTGCCGGCCGAAGACGTGGAGACGATCAAGGCTGGCTTGAACAAGGTGCTGGAGCGCATCCGTGAGGGCAGCATCGAGTTCTCCGTTTCGGATGAGGATATCCATATGAACATCGAGAAGAATCTGATCGAGGAAATCGGACCTGTCGGCGGCAAGCTCCACACAGGACGCAGCCGTAACGATCAAGTGGCTACGGATATGCATCTGTATTTGCGTAACCGCGTGGTGGCGCTGACCGGCATGCTGCATGAGCTGCAAACCGCATTAATCGGGCAAGCCAAGGATAACCTGGACACAATTATTCCGGGGTATACGCATCTGCAGCGTGCTCAGCCGATTCTGTTTGCGCATCATCTGATGGCTTACGTGTCCATGTTCCAGCGGGATATCGACCGTCTGATCGACAGCTATAAGCGCATTAATGTGTTGCCGCTCGGGGCAGGCGCGCTAGCGGGGACGACGTTCCCGATCGACCGCCATTTCGTGGCGGAGCAGCTTGGGTTTGACGGCGTTTACGAGAACAGTCTGGATGCGGTCAGCGACCGCGACTTCATTCTGGAATTCCTCTCGGATGCTTCCATCATCATGATGCACTTGTCCCGCTTGAGCGAGGAGCTGGTGCTCTGGAGCAGCACAGAGTTCAACTTCATCGAGCTGGATGATGCGTTCTGTACGGGCAGCAGCATAATGCCGCAGAAGAAGAATCCGGATGTACCAGAGCTGGTCCGCGGCAAAACCGGTCGTGTATATGGCAACCTGATGGGTCTGCTCACCGTGCTGAAGTCGCTGCCGCTTGCTTATAACAAGGATATGCAGGAAGATAAAGAGGGCATGTTCGATACCGTGGCTACACTGGAAGGCGCATTGCAGCTGTTTGCTCCGATGATTGCCACGATGAAGGTCAACAAAGGCCGCATGCGTGAAGCGGTGAATACCGACTTCTCCAACGCAACCGACATCGCGGACTTCCTGGTTGGCAAAGGACTTCCTTTCCGTCAAGCGCATGAAGTGATCGGCAAGACCGTATTGTACTGCATCCAGAACAACAAGTATCTGCTGGACCTGACGCTGGATGAGTTCAAGCAGTTCTCGGAGCTGTTCGACGACTCCATTTATGGTGTGCTTCAACCCGAGACGGTAGTCAATGCGCGTAACGTTTACGGCGGCACGGCAACCGAGCAGGTGAAGGCGGCCATTGACCGCAGCGTGCGGACGCTTCAGGTTACGGAAGAATGGCTGGGTCTCCGTCAAGGGAATGTAGAGTAACGATACAGAAATCGCAAGCGTGAAAAAATAGAGGTGGACCGGCAAACGCTACATTTGCCGATCCACCTTTTTTAAGATATCAAAAAAGTATGAACGAATCGCAGGGGCGGTGTCCTCCATTGCATGCGGATAAACCGAACAGCGGGACAACTGCTGCCCGTAGGATGGGCATGCATATCTGGATTCATCAGGCTTTCAACGGAAGCCACTTCAGCACATCCTGAATGTGAGTATCCCAATATCCCCAATCATGGCCGCCTGGGCCTTCCAGATAGGTGAGATCGAGGGAGGTTTCTTCGCAGGCCTTGCGGAACGCTTGATTGTCTTCATAGAGGAAGTCTTCGGTTCCGCAGCATTGATAAAGCAGCGGCTTAGGCCCCTCTGATCGATCGACTTCCTGAAGCAGCCACAGCAGGTCGTTGTCGGTGCCGGTAATATCTTGATCTCCGTAGACTAATTGATGTTCAAACAAGGCCTCATTCCTCCGGACATGACCCGCCATATCGAGCGCGCCCGACAAACTGGCAGCTGCGGCAAAGGCTTCGGGACAGCGAAGGGCCAGCTTGAATGCCCCGTACCCGCCCATGGACAAGCCGGCGACGAAGTTATCTTCTCGCGCGTGGGATAACGGGAAGAAGGAACGGGCAATGGCCGGCAGCTCCTGGCTGATGAAGGTCCAGTATTTGCCGCCGTATTCCATGTCCGTATAGAAGCTGCGGTGCACCTGCGGCATAACGACGGCAATGCCCATCTCGGCCACATAGCGTTCGATGGAGGTTCTGCGCAGCCAGATGGAATCGTCGTCGGACAGGCCGTGCAGCAGGAAGAGCGTCGGATGCAGCCCTTTTTTGGCATGATTGGTCATACCAATCTGCGAAGAGGTTTGCTGAGGGAGAATAACGGTCATGGACGTGCTGAGACCGAGTACCTCCGAGTAGAAGTGACATTGCATAAGAGCCATGTTATGTATCCCCTTTCACTTTTGTAAATGTGAATCGAAAAGACGAGTCTATTTAAATCATATCACAATCCTCGGGGATATAAAGGCGGCTCGGGCCGGAATCGAAATGGATAGGATAAGCTGCATACTTCATCTCGGTCTTGAGACCGAGGCGAAGTTCAGCCATCGGGCTGTTCTATGATTAGCGGGGTTGTGGTATCTTAGAGGGAGATTATGGCTCCACCCTGGTGGAGGATGGACTTTTATTTAAGGTAATTGTTGTGATGAAGCCGTTTAGATATAGATAGTGATTACTTTGTGATATGGAGGATACTCATGATACCACGTGACGACAAGCTATCCGATCTGAAGATTACGGGCACCGGAAGTTCAAGCGGCGGCCAATACGACAAGGTACGCATTGACGGTGCCGGGCAAATAAATGGAGATCTGGAGTGCCGGGAATTGATAGGCAATGGAACGATGAGCGTCAATGGCGCCGTCGCTGCGCGTACGATTCGCGTGAACGGTTCGGGAACCATTAAGGGGGCCGTGGAGTCTGAGGAGCTGAATGTTGCCGGCAGCCTGAGCTTGAAAGAAGGATTGCGCAGCAGATCCATCTACATCGGGGGGCATTGCAGCGTTCACGGAGATTCCGAATCGAAGAAGCTTGAGGTTACCGGAAACTTGAGAAGCCATGGTGATGTGCGGAGTGAATCCGCCACGTTCCAGGGAGGCTTTAAGATCGATGGCCGCCTGCATGTTGGAACAGCGGATATCCGAGTATTGGGTCGCTGCCTTGCACAGGAAATCGTTGGAGACCGGATCACGATTCGCAAAAAAGGGAAGCGGCTCTGGGAAATGCTGTCCTTGTCTTTAAGGGGAACGCGCCTGGAGGCTCGTATTATTGAAGGCGACGTCCTTGATCTCGAGTATGTCGAAGCTGATATCGTCCGCGGTAATCGGGTGATCCTAGGCAAAGGTTGCGAGATTCGGCAAGTGGAGTACAGAGATGAACTGTCACAGCATCCGGAAGCCGAGGTCAGAGCGTCCAGGCGGTTTTAAGGGTGGAAACCATCCCCGCGTTCAGGCCTTAGGCCGAACAGGTGGAATATACCGAGGCCTTCAGCGCAGATGCCATGGCAGAAGTCGGGACCTTTTATAAAATCGATGTCTTATACTAAATAGCGGAAAGGCAAACAGCCCGGATTCGCGGTTCTATTCGCGAATCCGGGCTGTTCCATGTTTCTACTATGTTCGGTATGACCAATGGGAAATCCACAAGGGCTTTCGCCGCAGAACGGAACCGATAGAGTAGACGTCGATGTTTTCAATGCTATCTCCAGGTTTAGGGTGCGCTGATACCGTCCTCAACCACTTCCTCTTTCGGTGTGTCATTCGCTTCCGGCAGTTGGACCTCGCTTGTCGGATTGATGGCAACGATGCTGTTCTGGGGGCGATAGGTATCCTTGGATATTTTAACCTTCTCTACAACCTTGCCGTTTACTTTCTTGGTTCGGTAGGTTTCAACCACATAGCCTGGCTTCCCGTTCTGAACCACCTGCTTGAGTCCTGGCGGCAGCGAGTTATTGTGAATGACCTTCTCTGGTGACGGCAAGGTTTCAACGGTGGTGGACACAAGCTCATATTCCGTGTTTTCCGGGAAGGTGCCAAACATCTTCAACGTTAAATTACCGTGCGATACTTCCGATAAAATAAGCAGATGCTTGCCTGTGTTGTTTCGGAAACGGAAATTGATCGCCCCTTCCGCGAAGGTGGCATCCTGCCCCTTGGGCAGGTAGCTGACCGGAAGGGAATGATTCCGCCTTTCGGTGATCTCCAGTCCGATCAGTAGGGCGGCATGATACACCGTGCTGGATACCTGGCAGATTCCGCCGCCGATGCCGGGGACCAGCTTGCCGTTCACGATGACAGGAGCTTCTTCAAAACCGTATTCCTTTTTCGCGGTATCAATAATATGAGCATAATTGAATTCATCGCCGGGCTTCAGAATCATGCCGTCTACGGATTTGGCAGCAGCGGTCACGTTATGAACGCGTCCAGGCCCGCTGGATCCGAGACTGGTGGAGAATTCAACGATTTTGCGCTCAATCCCGTCATCCTGCAGCGATTTTACGGTAACGGGGGGCTTTTGACGGATGAGAGGCAGCGAAACCGTAATGATCTCATCGGGATTCGGCTCGGTGAAGTGAGACTCATTCGGAAGCACAGCGCCGAACCCTTCATAGAATGCGGGCCAATCAATACGGTATGCTGTTTTCTCCGGAGTGTACCGGACAACATCATCTTGGGATATGCTCCGTACCGCATTGACGGGTTCCCCGAAGCGTTCCTTTTGCCACTCTTCGCTCAGCCTCTCTTTTAACACATCGCGATCCCAGTCCGTGGATATATGCCATTCCTGCTGAAAGTTACGCCGGTATAGAACTTGATCCCATAGTGATCCTTCGGACAACCTGGCGATAGCCTCCTGAAAATCGGCTGCGTTGAATTGAACTCCGGCCTCTCGGAGAGTGAAGCTTTCCGTGTGTCCCTTAAGCGCGTCCGATTGCAGCTCCACCTTCAGCGCTGTCATCGCCTGCAGCCGTTGATCCAGCTCTGACAGCACCTCGTCTGATGGTTTACCGCCTACCTGCCAACCGGAGAGAACAACCCCCTTCGGGAGTTCCTTCTGGTTCACGTACATCGTCAATAGACCGAAGCCGACGGAGAGGAGAAGACCGAAACTGATGACAATGATGAGACCAAGATGAATTTTTTTCATTCGAAACCACCTTCTTAACTTCGTATTGGCCGCAGTTCATGCACTTGTTCATGTATATGTCACGGTGGGCTTAAACTTTCGGGTACTCAAAAGGTAACAAATTTGTTACAATAGACGATGTCGTGAGGATTTTTCATGGATTTTAAAGGAATTCGATGGAAACTGTCGAAAGTATAATGGCTAATTAAGGATTGGGAAGTGATGAAGTGATCGAAATGCAGGACGTATGGAAGACCTATCCGAACGGCGCTCATGCGCTTCAGGGAGTTTCCGTCAAAATCAATCGAAATGAATTCGTCTATGTTGTCGGACCATCAGGTGCGGGCAAATCGACGTTTATGAAACTTATCTATAGAGAAGAAGTTCCTACCAAGGGTCAAATTTCCGTTAACGGATTTAATATCGGGAAGCTGCAACAGCGCAAAATCCCCTATGTTCGCCGAAATATCGGGGTTATTTTTCAAGACTATCGTCTGCTGCCCAAGCTGACTGCTTACGAAAATGTAGCTTTTGCCATGGAGGTTATTGAAGCGCCGCCGCGTCTCATCAAGAGACGGGTCATGGAGGTGCTGGAGCTTGTGGGTCTGAAAGCCAAGGCGAACCGCGAACCTTCCCAGCTCTCCGGCGGGGAGCAGCAGCGGATCGCAATCGCCAGAGCGATTGTGAACAACCCCGCCGTCATTATTGCGGACGAGCCTACAGGTAATCTGGATCCGGAAACCTCGTGGGGCATCATGCAGCTGCTGGATGAGATCAATTTCAGGGGAACCACTATCGTAATGGCTACCCACAACAGGGATATCGTGAACACCATGCGCAAACGCGTTCTTGCGATTGAGCACGGACAGATCGTCCGTGACCAGCAGAGAGGAGATTACGGGTATGAATTTTAGAACCTTCTTGCGGCACTTGCGGGAAGGGGCGAAGAGCGTTTTCCGGAACGGATGGATGTCGGTCGCATCCGTCACTTCCATCGTGGTGTCTTTGTTTATACTCGGCGTTTTCATGCTGTTAGTCATGAATGTGAACGCTTTAGCCGATAAAGCAGATAGCAATGTGCAAATCAATACGTACTTAAATCTCAACGTGGATGAGAAGCTGCGCGAGACCATTAAGGGTGAACTCGAGGCCATGCCGGAGGTCAGCGCCATCAAGTTCGTGTCCAAGGAAGAGGGCATGAAGGAGCTTGAGGAAAGCCTGGGCTCCGAATGGGTGGAAGGCTTCAGCGAGGCGGACCAGAATCCCCTACCGGATGCATTCGAAGTTTCCGTTATTGAACCGACCACGGTCGGTTTTGTTGCCGACAAGATTACGGCCCTGAACAAGAAGTATACGGAGGAGCCGATCCTGCGTGTCAAGTATGGGGAAGGCACGGTAGAAACCCTGTTCAAGATTACGAAGACGGTACGGAATATCGGCTTTATTTTCGTAGCGGGACTCGGCTTGATGTCCATGTTCTTGATCTCGAACACCATTCGGGTTACGATTTTGGCCCGTCGCCGCGAGATCGGCATTATGAAGCTTGTCGGCGCGACCAACAACTTCATTCGCTGGCCGTTCTTCGTGGAGGGCGCCATGATCGGCCTGATGGGCTCCATTGTGACGGTCACGCTGTTGTTTGTAGGCTACAACCGCCTGTACGCCGCATCGCAAACGGATTTGACGTTAGCCCAAAGTTTAATCCCTCTAGGCGATTTGTGGCTGCCGATCGGCACCATTGTTGTTGGGCTGGGCATTGTCATTGGCATCTGGGGAAGCACCATGTCGATACGTAAATTTTTGAAAGTATAAAACAAGGTAAAGGATGGGGAGCGAAACTTGAAGAAGATCGCCGCAGGAGTAGCAGCCTTATTACTGGCCACTGTTATGATCCAACCGACCGTCGGACAAGCCGAGAAGAAGACTTCAGCCGATGTAGATCGAGAGCTGAGAGTGCTTCAGGAGCAGGTCAAGAAAGCTCGGGCGCAGAAGAACAAAGCAGCGGAAAATAAACAAGAAGCTCAGCATTACAAGAAGAAAACAACGAAGAATCTGAAATATGTGATGGAGCAGATCAGCATCGTCAGCAATGAATTGACCAAAATCTCCATGAAGATCGAGGAGACAGAGGATCTGCTAAGAAAAACGACCAAGGAACTTGAAGCGGCGGAGGAGCGTATCGCCTCCCGTGAGAAGCTGTTGGAATCCCGAATTCGCCTCATCTATATGGATGGGCAAGTATCGTATCTGGATGTGCTGCTCTCCTCGACCAGCTTCAGCGATTTTATTGAGCGTGCGGATTCCTTGAAGACGATCGTTAACCAGGACCAGGATTTGCTGGTGGAGCATAAGCAGGACAAGCTGCTGGTCATTGACAAGAAGAAGGAACTTGAAGGACAGTATGCAACCGCCAAGGACCTGTATGGCCAAATGGAGGACCGTAAGAGCATCTTGAACGAGAAGGAACAGGAGAAGCGCGTACTACTGGCCCAGTATGATCAGGAAATTGAGGATGCGGAAATCTTGACCGAAGAGCAGGATAGAATGCTGGTTGCCCTGGCAAGCAAACGTTCGGATCTGCAGAAGGAAAAGAATAAGCTGGCGGCCGAGGAAGCTGCCCGTAAAGCAGCGGCTGCCAAAGCGGCTGCGGCAAAAAGAGCGGCTGCGGCGAAAAGAGCCAAGGCGACCACCCTCGGCGGTAGTAGCGGCGGCGACGGATATACAGGTAACGGCGGACCATTCGCCCTTCCGGTCTCCGGAGCCAGACTGTCTTCCGGTTATGGGCCGCGAGTCCATCCGGTAACGGGTGAGGTTGGCAAGATGCATACGGGCCAGGATTTTGCGGCTCCGCAAGGGACGGAGATCCGTGCAGCCGAGAGCGGCACGGTGATCTTGGCCGAATGGTGGAGCGGTTACGGAAACTGTGTTATTGTTGATCATGGGGGCGGCGTATGGACATTGTATGGACATATCCGCAACGGCGGCATTAAAGTCAGCGAAGGCGATAAGGTGTCCAGAGGGCAGAAGATTGCCGAAGTAGGCTCCACGGGTCAGAGCACAGGACCGCATCTTCATTTTGAGGTTCGGGTCAATGGATCGCCGGTGAATCCTTCGCCTTATCTGTAACAGAATTTCATGACTTATACCATATAACCTTCAGACCGCTGTATAAATATTCCCGGCAAGCCAATCATATACTAGGTGGACGGGATTCCCCGTGTGTGTAGCAGTTGAAACGTACAAAGGCGGTGAAGTACTTGCTGAAAAAACGAACGGCTGTCTTTCTGGTCATAGCTGCCATGCTATGCGGCGTGCTGTTAACGATGGCTTTGACCCAGCTGCCCGCTCCCAGCCAGACTGGAGACGGTGAGGGGCTGCTGGCCAGTATAGCGAACAGGAATGGACTGGAGCAGTCTGAAGCGAAAAAACTGGGGACAGCAATTGACCTCATCGAAAGCAATTATTACAAGGATATCGATCGGTCGAAACTGATCGACGGCGCCATCAACGGGATGATGGAAGCGCTGGAAGATCCATATTCCAACTATATGGGAAAAGAAACGGCAGCCCAGTTTGAAGAGAGCATCGAGGGCTCCTTCTCGGGGATTGGCGCGGAGGTGTCCTCTGTAGATGGCAGTGTGGTCGTTGTGTCTCCGATCAAGGGATCTCCTGCGGATAAAGCCGGCATTCGGGCGAAGGACACCATCCTTTCAGTCAATGGCGAATCCTTGCAGGGCCTTGAGCTGAACGCGGCCGTCAATAAGATTCGCGGTCCGAAGGGCTCCAAGGCAGTCCTTCAGATCAAGCGTGCTGGCTCCGAACAGCCGATCGAGTATGTTATCGTTCGTGATGACGTCGATCTGGAAACCGTATCGGCACGGATGGAGAAGGGCGGAATCGGCGTTATTGAGATCTCCCAATTCTCGCTGAACACAGGCGAACGCTTTAAGGAAGAACTCGAGAAACTGGAAAGCCAGGGCATGAAGGGACTGCTGATCGACGTCCGGAACAATCCAGGCGGCGTGCTGTCCGTTGTCATTGACATTGCAGAGCAGTTCGTACCTAAAGGCGAGTTGATCGTTCAGGTAGAGGATAAGAATAAGAAGCGGGAGAAGCATCCGTCGAACGGTGAGGCGAAATCCTATCCGATTACGGTGCTGATGAACAAGGGCAGCGCCAGCGCTTCCGAAATTTTGGCGGGCGCACTGCAGCAGTCGGCGGGAGCTACTTTGATGGGTGAGCATTCCTTCGGTAAAGGAACCGTGCAAACGAGCTTCGATAAGCAATTTGGCGATGGAAGCCTGCTCAAAGTTACGATTGCCAAATGGTTGACACCAAACGGTACCTGGATCCATGAGAAGGGAATTGAGCCGGATATTCAGGTGTCACAGCCGGAATACTTTACCGTTGCACCGATCGATAAGAAGAAAACCTATACGTACGACACCAATAGCACGGATGTGAAGAACGCGCAGATCATGCTTGAAGCCGTTGGCTATAAGACTGGGCGTACCGATGGCTATTTCGACCGGAACACGGAGAAGGCGATCAAGAGCTTCCAGAGCAAGCACAAGCTGAAAGCGGACGGTATTCTTAACGGCGCCACAGCCGAGGCGTTGGAAGCCGCATTGATCGAGAAGATTCAGGATCCGAAAGAGGATAATCAAATGAATCGCGGAATTGCCGAGGTTCGGAAGGAAATCGCCGCTCAGGCGTCGAACAAGTAAGAAGGCTGAACGTTAGCCTTCTTTTTTTTCTTTTAAGATATCAGAAAGTATAAGCTTTGAAGCGTCTTGAAGCTGAAAGGAGCGTGGCAAGCTGTTGGAGACATTGAAACAACTGCTTATGTATGGGATAGATGCAGGCATACAACTGCTGACGCAGCCCTTTTATTATATTTCGATTTTGTTTGTGATGCTGTTTTACCGAAGGCAGGTGCTGGTGGAGCGCAAGCTGTTCCATGTGAAGCTGCATTCCTGGGGGTTGCAGACATGGCGAACGTTTCTAGGCGGGCTGCTGGCAGGAATCGGCGTGTCCGTCGTTGTGGCCTTCCTCGGGATATCCTTAAGCCTGGAAGCCATTATATGCATATGGGTGACATCCCTGATCCTGATGCTGTTTCATATCCGGTACTTATGCTTTGCCTATTCCATCGGCCTTCTTGGGATCATTCAGTTTGGATTAAGCTGGTTTCCGAATTGGCAGCCGGATGGGTGGATCAGTCAAGTAACCACAACGATTGTTGGATTGGACATTCCCGCGCTGCTGGCTTTATCCGCCGTCCTGCATTTTGCCGAAGCCTTACTTGTCAGGATACAGGGTTCGGGTTTTGCTACACCGCTGTTCCTTGAGGGGAAGCGTGGCAAGCTCGTTGGCGGCTATCATATGCAGAGTTTCTGGCCCTTGCCCTTGTTCCTGCTTGTTCCGGCGGTAAGCGGAGGCAGCGCGCTGCCCTGGACGCCATTTTTCGGCGGTGATGCCTGGAGCGCAGGCTTTACGATGATGGCGCTCCCGGTCGTAATCGGCTTCGGGGAAATGACGCAGAGCATGCTTCCACAGGAGAAGGCAGGAATCACATCGAAGCGGCTCATATTCTACGGAGCGATTGTGCTGGCATTGAGCCTGCTTGCCGAGTGGTGGACACCGCTTACTATCGTGGCTGCATTAGCGGCATTACTGCTGCACGAAGGCTTGGTGTGGTACAGCCGTTATGAAGAGCAGCAGCGCAGTCCGATCTTTGTTCATCCGATTCGTGGACTACGCGTCCTCGCGGTGCTTCCGAATAGTCCGGCAAGCGAACTAGGCATTCTGGCTGGAGAGACGATTCTGAAGGTGAACGGTAAACTGATCCATAGCAAGGAACAGCTGCATAGCGCCCTTCGTCAGAATTCGGCCTTCTGTAAGCTGGAGGTTCAGAATCATCAAGGGGAGAGCAAGTTCCTGCAGCGTGCAATTTACGCGGGGGATCATCATCAGCTGGGAGCTATCGTGGCGCCTGATCCGAGAGATGGCATAGCGGTGAGATTGAAGCCGGTAAGCTTGATCACGCTGCTGGCGAATAAACTTCATATTCGCAGCAAGCGGGGTTCTTCCGGCAGCGCAACGACCGGCGGCTCCGAAGAAACAGGTTTCCATTCATCATGATACTGGAAAGCGGGCCTTTGTCCTATATCGGACAGTGACCCGCTTTTTTGGTTGCAAAATGCTGTATATGGAGTTAGCCCTGCACTTTTTTTAAATAAAAAATGGCGATTTGCGTTCGGTCCCGAAGATTGAGCTTTCCCAAGATTTCGGTGACATAGTTTTTGACGGTACCTTCACTTAAATAAAGCTGTCCGGCAATTTCCTTATTGGACAGGCCCTCCGCAATAAGGACGACGACCTTCTTCTCGGTCGGGGTCAGCCCGAATTGTTCCAGCTCAGCGGATTTAGGGGCGGGCTGCGCCGTTGGACGAAGCATGCCGGACAGCTTGCGTGCGATATCGGGATGAATCAGCATGTTTCCGTCATGCACGGTTTTAATCCCCTGGATGATCCGGTCCGGCGGAATGTTCTTCAGCAGATAACCGCTGGCCCCGTTCCGCAGAGCTTCGACAATATATTCATCATCATCGAAGGTGGTCAGCATAAGCACTCGCACATCCGAGTGACGTTCACGAATCCGCCGCGATCCCTCTACGCCGTCGCATACCGGCATGCGAATGTCCATGAGCACGACATCGACAGGAAGTCCCTCCTCCAACAAAGCCAACGCTTCCTCTCCGTGTTCTGCGACAGCTGATACTTCGATATCCGGATCCATCCCCACCAGCAATTTCAAGCTTTCCCGAATGAACGGATCATCATCTACAATTAAAACAGATATCATGGATGTCCACGACCTTTTCGATAAAATAAGATACTGCGTCTTGTTATATTACATAATCTCACGCTTCCGGTAGACAGGCAGCCGGGTGATGACGGTAAAAGGCACGGTTCTCCGTACCTCCAGCGTCCCGCCCACCACTTGGGTTCGTTCGAGCATGCCGCTCATTCCGATACCTTGACGGTTTGATGAAGCTTCGCCGCCAGCCGGCTCATGGACTGCACCATCGTTGGAAACCTCCATCCGGACGTCCTGTTCCCCGTAATGCAGGATGATCTGGACCCGTTTAGCCTCGCCATGGCGGATGGCGTTCGTGATAGCTTCACGGGCATTTTTGTATAACACCACCTGTTGACTGGGATAGAGCGGATAGGGAATTCCTTGCAATATTAGCTCTGTCTCGATCCCGGTCTGTCTGCCTGTCTCCTCCAGGAGCCGATCGAGGGAATAGTCGTCTGTAATCCGCCGCGCTGGATTCATCTGTTTCACGGCCGTTCGCATCTGCTCCATGCTCTCTCCCAGCTGGTCACGGATTTGACGGAGCATATCCATGCCGCGCGCGGAATCATGCGGAACGGTGAGGAGGGCTGCTTCCATCATCATTTTAACTCGAATCAGCCGGTGGCCGATGTCGTCATGCAGCTGGCGGGAGATGCGGTTGCGCTCCTCGGCCTGCGCCGCACTCTCTACCTGATGGGCGAATTGCAGCAATTGTCTGCCGGCCTCGTCCTGCTGGAAATGCAGTCTTTTCAGCTCGTCGTATAACTGAATATGATCCGCTTCCTTCTGCTTCATTTCATGGATGTGGTTGAACGTTACCGCCATGAACAGAAACAGTAGATTGGCGGTCGTCAGCAGCATTGCATCGTAATCGATAATAGCCATGTTGAGCAGCAGAAGGTGACCGAACGCCGCCCATAGCCTGCCTGGTCGCTCGAACAAGGGCAAATAGACACATAGGGTGGAGATGGATAGGAACACCATCATGAAGCCGAATTGATGACATAGCCACAGAGATAGTGGGATTTCCAGCAGAGCGGCTGCCTTCAGATAAGCAGGCGATGGCAAAAAGCGGCTTAGCACCGTAATCGCCAGAAACAGCAATATGTACACCATGTATGCCCCATAATCATCGAGCTGCTGCAAAAAGATGTCCGCGGCGGCCGGAAGGAGAATGAAGCCATACCTTAGATAGGTGAGTGGGGATGTCACGTGCGATCAAACCCTTTTCCTTAGTGAAATCAAACCGTTCAAAACATTGGCTTCATTATATCACATGGTTGTTTTCAGTAAGGAGATGACTTTCGTCACCCTATAAAGTGACTTCTTCTACCTTAAAAATTCGGCGATTCCAGATAGAATAAAATCAACAAATGGATACGAGAGATTGGAGAAATGGAGATGGTGAAGATGGCGGTCTTTCTGCAGATGAAGGATGTCGTGAAACGATATGGAAACAAGCTGTCGGTGGATCATATGAACCTGGAAGTGAACGAAGGGGAAATCTTTGGGCTTCTGGGACCGAACGGGGCGGGCAAAAGCACGTCCATCAATATGATCTGCGGACTTCTTCCCAAGGATCAGGGCAGCATTAAGGTGGACGGCATCTCGATTGAAGAGCAGCCGCTGGAAGTGAAGCGGAGAATCGGGTTGGTGCCGCAGGATCTGGCTCTGTACGAAGAGATGTCGGCTTGGGACAATGTTGCTTTTTTTGCAAAATTATATGGACTGCGCGGCCCTTTGTTAAAGGAACGAGTGGAAGAGGCGCTGGAGTTTGTCGGCCTGCAAGATCGGGCGAAGGAAAAGCCGTCCACCTTCTCCGGGGGGATGAAACGAAGATTGAATATTGCATGCTCGATCACGCACCGTCCGAAGCTGATCATTATGGATGAGCCTACGGTAGGGATTGATCCGCAGTCCCGGAATCATATCCTGGAATCCGTGAAGACGCTAAACCGCATGGGTTCTACCGTTATTTATACTAGTCATTACATGGAGGAAGTTGCTGCGATCAGTGATCGGGTGGCCATTATGGATCAAGGTCATGTTATCGCCTGCGGGACGCAGCAGGAGCTTCGGGCACGCGTTGCGCATGAGGAAAAAATCATTCTTACCGCTGATGGAATCACACCGGAACTGGTGGAGGAGCTGACCATTCACCCGCGCATTCGGAGCGTCACGCAGAATGATAACGAGATCGAAGTTTATGTACCGTCAGCTCAGGATGAGCTGCAGGATATTTTGTTCATCTGCAGTAAACACCGTACGACGCTTCGCTCCTTGCAGTGCGAGGAGCCGGGGCTTGAAACGCTGTTTCTCAGCCTGACCGGGCGCACGCTTCGCGATTGATCATAAGGGACACGTGCAGAGGAATCGATGAAGGAGGAATACCGAAGATGAATATGATGATTATCGCCTGGTTTGAGCTGAAGCGGATGGCTACCAGCCGAACGGTGCTGATCAACCAGTTTTTGCTGCCGCTCATCCTTATTTTTATATTGGGAAACGCGCTCTCGGGCTGGTTCGGCAATGATCAGGAATTTAAACAGTCATCGGTCAGAGTGGGGTTTGTGTTGGATGCTGCAGATGGAGGCCAGCTGCCGGGGAGTATTCAGGCTCTAACCGGCTCGCCGGAGATCCAGGAGATTCTCGTTCATGAGATGGCAGCCAGCCGTGAAGAGGTTGAAGGAAAGCTGCGCAGGGGCGAGGTCGATTACGCGGTAGTGATTCCCGCTTCCTTTGATGAACGGATGGGTCAGGGAGCGGACGTGAAGCTTGAATTGCTGCCCGGAAGAGACCGTAATCTCAACCTGGTGGCAGACACGATCTTTAAGACCTTTATCGCAGATGTCAATCACAAACAGGCTGAGGTTATCGTTATGGGCGGAGATCAAGTTCTTGCGGCTCAAGCGGCAGCACCTGTGGAAACCTCGTCTGGACCGAACATAACGATCGGGAAACTGGGCGAGAAAGGAGCCACGTATTCAGCAGCCCAATACTACGCTGCCTCCATGCTGATTATGTTTCTGTTGTATTCGGGTCTGATGGCAAGCAGCAGTCTGCTGGGAGAGCGGGAAAGCCGGACCCTGTATCGCCTGCAAAGCGCACCCGTCACCCCCGGAACCGTATTTGCCGGTAAAATTATCGGCTGCAGTCTGATCACGCTTGTACAGGCAGCAGCCATCGTACTTGGTTCCATGTGGCTGTACGGCGTGAAATGGGGGCCCCACCCCCTGCTGCTTATCGTGGTCTGCGTGTTAATCACATTATCGTCCATGACCATTGCCACGTTCATCACCCTGGTCTCCTCAACGGCGGCAGGAGCCAGGGGGCTGATGCAGGCGATCATTATCGCCATGACATTTGTGAGCGGGGGATTCATGCCGCTTCCCGTGAAATTTTTCCAAAAGATCGCTTCCTTCACCGTCAATCATTGGGCCATGCAGAGCATGCTGCGTATGATGCTGAACAGCGACGTGCATTTGATCGTCACCTGCCTCGGCATGCTGGCGGCGATTACCGCAGCTCTGTCAACTGCAGCCATGATTACGTACAGAAAGGTGGGATACCATGCATAGCCTAACCATTGCCTGGCATATGGTGCGGCGCACGCTGGGGCGAAAAAGAGGCTGGATCGTCTACCTGCTGGTTCCTTGCGTGGTCGTTACCTTGACGGTGTTTCTCTTGGGGCAGACCTCGGCTGCAAGCATCCTGGTCTCATATGTGAATGAAGACGAAGGCCCGGCAGGTCAGTATCTGATGAATGAGCTGGAGCGCAGCGGCCAATACGTACTCAAGGAGTCCGAATCCGAGAATACGCTGAGAGAAGACTTGGTGGAGAATAAAAGTACCGTAGGCGTTTATATACCGGAGGGCTTCAGCGATGGGTTGATTGAAGGACAGCAGCCGCTGGTTCAGATATACGAGGTCTCAACCACGGAGGCTTCGGTGATGATACGAATGACGGCAGACTCTGCGGTCACACGTCTGAGCGGCACAGCTGCTTTGATCCGGGAAACCTCGGAGCCGGATGTTGACCGAATGCTGATGCTGCAAGATGTGCTCAAGCAGTCCGCAATGAATCGGGTGGATACGGAGGTCACGGATTTGAATCTGTACGCCAAGCCAGGCCTATCCAACGTAACGGGTTTTACCCTGATGTTCATGATGACCCTCATCTCCAGCGTGGTCTCGATGATGATCGATGACCGCAGGCAGCGAACGCTGTCCCGCATGTACACGGCACCAGTGCGTGCCTATCAGATCGCTATAGGCAATTTTCTGGGCAGCTTGGTGGTCGGCTCGCTGCAGGTGATCATCGTGCTTGTGCTGAGCCGGTATGTGCTCCGTTACGATTACGGAGTGCCGTTATTACTGCATTTCCTTATTCTGACGGCCTTTATGCTGGTATCGTTAGGCGTGGCAAGTACGGTCGCCGGGTTGATCCGGAACGGGCAGAATGCGGCCATGATCAATTCCATGATCGTCACTCCGACCTGCATGCTGGGCGGGTGCTTCTGGCCGCTTGCCATCATGCCGGAGTTCATGCAGAAAATCGCCAACTTCATCCCGCAAAAATGGGCCATTGAAGCGGTTGAGATAGCGGCCACCGGTGGTACGCTATCCGATATCGCACTGCCTCTGGCTGTTCTCGGCTTGATGGCGGTCATTCTGCTCGCCGTCGGTTCTGCTATCCTGCGGCCAAGCGAGAGCGGAGTTGGGCACGGCGCATAAACGAGTATGCTGGATATCTCGTGGCTCTTAGGAACGTTGTCAGTGATCGATCATTTTTTGATAAAACAAAAGCGCCCGGCCAGATCTGAATGCATGTCCATTCAGTCTGCCGGGCGCTTATTTACTATAGGTGACGATGGGTTAAAAGTTTTCTTAAGGCAAGGCAGGGGAGCGGGTTTAGCCGCATGACGCCTCTTCCTACTCCTTAAGCTGTCGTAGAACGGTAATTTCAACCCGCCGATTCTTCTGCTTGCCTTCGGCAGTCGCATTATCCGCGGCTGGTCTTGTATCGGCATAGCCTGCGTATTGGAAGCCTTCCGGGTCCAGCTTGCTGTTATCGAGGAAGAACCGCAGCACCGACATCGCCCGGGCACCGGAGAGCTCCCAGTTGTCCTTGTAGCTGGAGTAGCGGCCGATCGGCACATTGTCCGTATGCCCCTCGATGCTCACCGTGGTGTTTAAATCGCTGAACAGGCTGGCTAATTTGCCCAGAACCGGAGCGGCTCCGGGTTTAAGCTCGGCTTTGCCGACATCGAACAGGAAGCGGTCGCTTAGCGTAATGGCAATCCCTTGCGGCTCGTCCGCGATGAAGATATCCTCTTCGAGCTGGTTGTCCTTCACGTATTGCTGAATGAGCCCCATAAAGTTCGCCAGCTCCTCCTCCTGGGCACGGAAAGCGAGCTCCCGCTCGGTTAGCGGCACCGCCGCCGTATCTGCATCTTTCTCTTGGCCGCCCTCCTCTTCGGCAGCAGGCTTCGGCGGAGGGTTCTTATGGTTCTCCGTATCGGCTGTGCCGGTAATGCCGGAGCCCATCTCCAGGATGCTGTCACCGCTCTGGAAGGTGGCCTGCAGGGATTGGGTGACGAGTTTGTATTTTTCCGTATCGAGCCGGCTCATGGCATACATCACCACAAAAAAGATCAGGAGCAGCGTAATCAGGTCGGCATAGGTGATCATCCAGCGTTCGCGCTGGTCGCCTTCCGCCTGCTTGCGATGACGGCGCCGTCTATTCGGCTGTCTCATGCGCGATCCCCCTTGAGGACGGAATGTCCGTGGTGCCTGCGGAAGCGAAGGAGGCTAGCTTTTTACGAACCAACAGCGGGTGCTCTCCGTTCTGAACAGCCATAATTCCTTCGAGCAGCAGCTCCATATTTGCAATTTCTTCTTCGGAACGTGCTTTAATCTTCGACGCAATGGGCAAAAAGATAATATTGGCACTTGCGACACCGTATAAAGTGGCGGTAAACGCGACTGCGATCGAAGGTCCGAGACCGGTTGGGTCTTGCAGACTGCCCAGCACGTGGATCAATCCCATGACGGTACCGATGATCCCCATGGTAGGAGCATATCCCCCGGCGGACTCAAAGATTTTGGCATATCCTTCGTGCTTCTGCTCGGCGGCATTGATATCGAGCTCCAGGATTTGACGAACCATTTCCGGGTCGTTGCCGTCCACGACCATCTGCATGCCTTCCCGCAGGAACGGGTCCTCGTGCTCGGCCGAGATGCGCTCCAGCGCCAGCACCCCGTCTCTTCTGGCTGTAACCGACATATCGACAATGGCGTCAATCAGATCGTCCGACGAACGGTTGCTGCGGCCGAAGGCCAGCTTGAGCGCAGCCGGGATGGTGCGGAGCCGGGTAGCAGGGAAACTGACGATGACGGCGGCGATGGTGCCGCCGAATACGATTAGCGCCGCCGCACCTTGCAGCAGGCCGCTCAGATGCCCGCCTTCCCATAAAAACCCTCCGATCAACGCGGCCAAGCCGGCGAGAATGCCAAGAATAATCGTAATATCCATAACGCTGTATCATCTCCTTAAGGAAGTTAATTAACAATCATCGGTTCGCCTCAAGCTTGTCCGACATGGATTCCGGAGCAGCGAACCGGAGGAAGCTGAGGCTTGGAACATTCGTGCTGGAACTTATTAAAATTTAATTAAACTGTTTGCATCAAAAAAACGTAAAGGGTATAATGAGACGGGAACAAATATTCTTATTCCTTATGTAGACACCACTAATTTCCCATAGTATATCATCGGGAAGTTTCGACATATCTTTTAGCATGAATTTCATTTTAGAGTATGAGGGTGATGAAGGGCAATGAGCGATTTAGTTGTCAGTACCAAATCCTTTGAGATCCAGTCTGAATTCCAGCCGCAGGGCGATCAGCCCACGGCTATTGATGCGTTGGTCGAAGGACTCCGCCAAGGGAAAAAACATCAGACGCTGCTAGGTGCAACAGGAACGGGGAAGACGTTTACGATCGCGCAGACAATCGCCAAAGTAAACCGTCCCACACTCGTCATTGCGCATAACAAGACGCTGGCTGCACAGCTGGCCAGCGAGTTTAAGGAATTCTTCCCGAACAACTCCGTGGATTATTTCGTGAGTTATTACGATTACTATCAGCCGGAAGCTTATATCCCTTCCTCCGATACGTATATCGAGAAGGACTCCAGCATTAATGAAGAGATTGATAAGCTCCGCCACTCTGCAACGAGTTCGCTGTTTGAACGGCGCGATGTCATCATTGTGGCCAGCGTATCCTGCATATATGGCTTGGGTTCGCCGCATGAATACGGCGAAATGCTGCTGTCGCTCCGTGTAGGGATGGAGAAGCCGCGGAATGAGATTCTGTCGCGGCTGGTTGATATCCAGTATCAGCGCAACGATATCAACTTCGTTCGCGGTACCTTCCGCGTTCGTGGGGATGTTATCGAGATTTTCCCTGCCTCGAAGGGGGAGCATGCCGTTCGCGTCGAGCTGTTCGGCGACGAGATTGAGCGGATCACGGAGATCGACGTCTTGACGGGCGAGCTGGTTGGAGAACGCGAGCATATCGCTATCTTCCCAGCGTCTCACTTCGTTACCCGTGAAGAGACGATGCGGGTGGCGCTCGTGAACATCGAACGCGAATTGGAAGAGCGCCTTGAGCTGCTGCGCTCGGAAGGCAAGCTGCTGGAAGCGCAGCGCCTGGAGCAGCGTACCCGTTATGACATCGAGATGATGAAGGAAGTCGGATTCTGCTCCGGCATCGAGAACTATTCCGGCCCTCTGACCTTCAGGGAGCCTGGGGCTACGCCATATACGCTCCTTGACTACTTCCCGGACGATATGCTGTTTGTCATTGATGAATCGCATGTTACGCTCCCGCAAATCCGAGCGATGTACAACGGTGACCGGGCACGGAAAACCGTGCTGGTCGATCACGGCTTCCGCTTGCCGTCCGCGCTGGATAACCGGCCGCTGAAGTTCGAGGAATTCGAGGAGAAAGTGAACCAGATCATCTATGTGTCGGCCACGCCGGGACCGTATGAGATGGAGCACTGCGATACGATGGTTGAACAGATCATCCGGCCGACAGGCCTGCTCGATCCGATCATCGATGTGCGTCCGACTGAAGGGCAGATCGATGACCTGATTAGCGAGATCCATGACCGCGTGGATCGTGACGAGCGTGTGCTCGTGACGACCCTCACGAAGAAAATGGCCGAGGATCTGACCGATTACCTGAAGGAAATCGGCATCAAGGTTCGTTACATGCACTCCGATATCAAGACGCTGGAACGGATGCAGATTCTACGGGATCTGCGGCTTGGTACATTCCACGTGCTGGTGGGTATTAACCTTCTACGGGAGGGGCTTGACCTTCCGGAGGTTTCCTTGGTAGCGATTCTCGATGCCGACAAGGAAGGCTTCCTCCGTTCGGATCGCTCGCTCATTCAGACGATCGGCCGGGCAGCCCGGAACTCGGAAGGTAAAGTTATCATGTACGGCGATAAGATCACCGACTCGATGGATCGGGCGATCAAGGAAACCGAGCGCCGCCGCAGCATCCAGGTTGCCTACAACGAGAAGCACGGCATAACGCCGCAAACGATCCGCAAGAAGATCCGCGATGTCATCGAAGCAACGAAGGTTGCGGAGGGCAAGGCGGATTATCTGGTGGGCGAAGGACAGAAGATGTCGAAGAAGGATCGTCAGAAACTGATCCAGCGTCTCGAGGCCGAAATGAAGGAAGCAGCGAAGAATTTGCAATTCGAGCGTGCGGCCGAGCTTCGTGATGCGCTGCTGGAGCTACAAGCCGAATAAATTTGGAGAGATGAATGACAGGGGGGACGGCCTATGCGGTCGTTCTCTTTGTGAAAATATAAGCACCAACATGCATGCCATATGGAGTAGGAGATGATATCGTTTGGCAAGTGAAAATATTGTGATCAAAGGCGCACGTGCACACAATCTGAAAAATATCGACGTCACGATACCGCGTGACAAGTTCATCGTTCTTACGGGGCTTAGCGGCTCGGGCAAATCCTCTCTCGCATTCGATACGATTTATGCCGAGGGTCAGCGACGTTACGTGGAATCCTTGTCCGCTTATGCACGCCAGTTCCTCGGACAGATGGAGAAACCGGATGTCGATTCCATTGAAGGCCTATCGCCGGCGATATCGATTGACCAGAAAACGACGAGCCGCAACCCGCGCTCTACGGTAGGTACCGTAACGGAAATCTATGATTATCTGCGTCTGCTGTTTGCCCGGGTGGGACATCCGCACTGTCCGGAGCATGGCGTGGAGATTACCTCCCAGACGGTCGAGCAAATGGTAGACCGCATTATGCAGTATCCCGAGAAGACGAGACTGCAAATTCTCGCGCCGGTCATTTCCGGGCGCAAGGGCGAGCATAAGAATCTGTTTGCCGATATTGCGAAACAGGGCTTCGTTCGGGTGCGCGTCGACGGAGAGCTGCGCGATCTGTCGGAAAGCATCGAGCTGGAGAAGAACAAAAAGCATACGATTGAGGTCGTTGTGGACCGGATCGTAGTTAAGGAAGATATAGAGGCACGTCTGGCCGATTCGATCGAGACCGCGCTGAACCTGTCAGGCGGCCAGCTTCTGGTCGATATCATGGGTCAGGAGGAGCTGCGGTTCAGCTCCAACTTTGCTTGCCCGATCTGCGGTTTCAGCATGGAAGAACTGACGCCGAGGATGTTCTCCTTCAATACTCCTTTCGGAGCTTGTCCGGATTGCGACGGACTTGGCGTCGAGATGATCGTGGATCCGGAGCTGCTTGTACCGGATATGAGCAAAAGCGTAGAGGAAGGCGCCTTCGCTGCATGGAGCGGGGGCACGTCGACTTATTATCCGCAGTTTCTGAAATCGGTCTGCGCACATTTCGGCATTCCGCTGGACAAGCCGGTCAGTACCTTTAGCCAGGAACAGATGAATAAACTGTTGTACGGTACAGGCAATGAGAAGGTTCACTTCCGTTATGAGAATGACTTCGGTCAGCGCAAGGAAGCGCATGTGACCTTCGAAGGCATCATTCCGAACCTGGAACGTCGCTACCGCGATACCAATTCCGAGGGTATTCGCGAATACATCGAAGGTTATATGAGCAGCAAGCCGTGCGATGTTTGTAAAGGTCATCGTCTCCGTAAGGAAAGCCTGGCGGTAACGATCAATGACCGCAACATGGCCTATGTCACCAGCCTGTCGATCGGTGAATCCCTGAAATTCTTCGATCACCTGGAGCTTAGCGAGAAAGAAAAACAGATTGCCAATCTCATTCTGAAGGAGATTCACAGCCGTTTGGGCTTCCTTGTCAATGTGGGCCTGGATTACCTGACACTCAGCCGTTCGGCGGGAACGCTGTCGGGCGGGGAAGCGCAGCGGATCCGGTTAGCTACGCAGATCGGCTCCAGCCTGATGGGCGTGCTGTACATTCTGGACGAGCCCAGCATCGGGCTGCATCAACGGGATAATGATCGCCTGATTTCAACGCTGGAGCATATGCGGAATCTGGGCAATACGCTCATTGTGGTCGAGCATGACGAGGACACGATGATGGCCGCAGATTATATCATCGACATCGGCCCGGGCGCAGGCATTCATGGCGGCCAGGTCATCGCGGAGGGAACGCCGAAGGAGATTATGAACGACCCTAACTCTCTGACGGGCCAGTACCTGAGCGGCCGCAAGTTCATTCCGGTCAGCAGCAAGCGCCGCAAGACCGATGGACGCTGGCTCGAGATTAAAGGCGCGAAAGAGAACAATCTGAAGAATATCAACGTGAAAATTCCGATTGGCGTCTTCACGGCGGTAACCGGCGTGTCCGGTTCAGGCAAGTCTACATTGGTCAACGAGATCCTGTACAAGACGCTCGCTCGTGACTTGAACAGAGCCAAAGTCCGTCCGGGGCAATACCGCGAGATGAAGGGTCTGGAGCATATCGAGAAGGTTATTGACATCGACCAGTCACCGATTGGCCGTACGCCTCGCTCCAATCCGGCGACCTACACGGGCGTCTTCGACGATATCCGGGATATCTATTCCCAGACGAATGAAGCGAAGATTCGCGGATACAAGAAGGGCCGCTTCAGCTTCAACGTGAAGGGCGGACGCTGTGAGGCCTGCCGCGGGGACGGTATCATCAAGATTGAGATGCACTTCCTGCCGGATATCTACGTGCCTTGCGAAGTGTGCAAGGGCAAACGCTACAACCGCGAAACGCTGGAAGTTAAATATAAAGGCAAGAACATCGCTGAGGTACTGGAGATGACCGTTGAGAATGCAACGGATTTCTTCCAGAACATTCCGAAGATTCACCGGAAGATGCAGACGCTGATGGATGTCGGTCTGGGTTATATTACTTTGGGTCAGCCTGCCACCACGTTGTCCGGTGGTGAAGCCCAGCGCGTGAAGCTGGCTTCCGAGCTGTACCGCCGCAGCACGGGCAAAACGATGTATATTCTGGATGAACCGACCACCGGCCTGCATGTGGACGATATCGACCGTCTGCTCGTTGTCCTTCATCGTCTGGTGGAATCCGGGGAATCCGTCCTTGTCATTGAGCACAATCTCGATGTCATCAAGACAGCAGACTATCTGATCGACCTGGGTCCAGAGGGCGGCAGCGGCGGTGGTACCATCATCGCTACCGGAACGCCTGAGGATTTGGTGAAGGTACCCGAGTCTTATACAGGGAAGTACCTGAAGCCCATCCTGGAACGCGATACGAAGCGAACTAAGGAATTGAACAAGGTGGAAGCGGCACGTTAACAGCTGCTCCCTCGCTTCTGCTAGGGAGACCGGATGAATTGGCAGTATCTTAAACGAATCTGCTCCATGCTGGAGTGAACTGTGGGTACACAGCTTATTGCATTTCATATTTCAGCAGATGAACAAGGTTAGCGTAATAACAGAGTCCCTGGTTTTATTAACGGGGGCTCTTTTTTTATTTTCATATCATCCTCCAATATCTTCGCATTCCAGGATATGGTATGATCTTGATGATTGCGACAAATTGGAGGGATTGTATGAAGAGGATCACCTGTTCCGTTCTGATAGCTCTGGCAGCAAGTGCTTTATACATAAACTCATCCGATAGCGTTCAAGCAGATGATGTTGTACCCGTACCCGTCTCAGATAGGGGGCGCTTCGATGCACAGGAAGCCACTCTCCGGTTAACCGAGGAAGGACTCCATCCCGGTGACGGTAGTGGGGATCTCCATTCGAACGCGGCCATCACCCGGCAGGATTTTGTCATAATGATTGTCAAAGCTCTAAACCTTAGCACGGCTGAACGTCCGGAAGTCGCTACCTTCAAGGATGTACCCAACGATCACTATGCTTTCTCCGCCATCGAAGGTGCGGTTCATGCAGGGCTGGTGAAAGGGGTAGGGAACGGTAGGTTTGGACTTGGACAATCGCTGACACGTCAGGATATGGCTGTGCTGTATCAAAGAGCTCTGCAAGGGATTACTGATAACGAAAACTCGGACGCGGAAGCCAAGCAGCTGGAGTTATATGAGGGCTCTTTCAGCCCTTATGCTAAGGAAGCTATCGAACTGGCCATGGAGTTAGGCCTCTTTCAGGAATCGGCAGCCGAGGCTTGGAATCCCAAGGGTATCGTTACTCAGGAAGAAGCGGCTTTGCTTACAGCGAAGTGGTTGAAATCCGTGGAGTATATAAGCTCGGATGCTGCGGAGGATGAGATAGAGACACCACCAGAAAGTGCTCACCCGGTCATCCATGGTATCGTAACCTCATCATCGGGATCAACATCCACAACTCCTTCCGTTCCTGGAACAGCACAGTCCCATGCGGGGACAGAGAACTTGGCATCTCAGCCGGATTTGCCGACAACGGCACCAACTGCTCCGACGGATCTGAAGTTCCGATATGAGAAGGGGCAGATTCAATTAACCTGGACAGCGAAACAAGGGGAAACCTACAATATCTATTACAGCGAGAAGTCCGGGACGGGTTATACATTATTGTCAGACGGAGCGAATGTGAAGTCAGGCAGTTACGCAACATCCGACGTGCGTTTTCAGGAGACGGCCTACTATGTAGTCGAGGCAGTGAACAGTTTCGGCAAGAGTGGTTATTCTAACGAAGTTTCGAGCCGTCCGAATAAAATATCCGGTCTTCAGGCCATCCTAAATGAGGAAGATGAATCCATTGGTTTAACCTGGACAGATGTGCAGGAAGGCGTAATCTATCATGTATACTACATAGGACCTGACGGAGTACTGTATCGTTTGAATGAGGAACCGTTAGTGAGACGTGCATATCTTATTCCGAACCGCAATATGTTAGTAGGTCCGTCCGGCCGGTATGCGATCCATGTCGTTGCTGTAAACGAATTGAATGTAAGCAGTGAACCGTCCAATGAGGTTGCGCTGGAGGTCAAGAAGGACCCAGAGGATCGGATTACGATCACAGATCCCTCCGTGGCATTGCCAAGTGAAGACTTGGAGGAGGAAACGGCAGTAGAGCAGGAATCGACTCCTGAGGAGTATGAGTCACAGGAGTGAACGTTTTCTCGATCCTGACCGCAGTCACTTGGATATACGAAGCAGCCTATGCCTGAATCCATAACGAGAGCTTGATTTAAACTCTGCCGTGATGAAAGTCATGCTAATATCTGAAAATTTGGTTAAAAATGAGAAAATTCTATGACTTTTTTTGATTTTTAGGGGCGGAGGGCTTGCATCTGGACGGGCACATGGATAACATAGAAGAAGATATGTAAATTTGCCCGAGAAGAAACCCACGAGGAGGTACGTTTCATGATCCTTGCAGCAGCATCGGATGCGAGCGCGACATTTAAGACATTTGATATTTTCATGATCCTGTTTACGATTCTGATCTTTGTTGGTGTGGTTCGCTTGTTGATGGCCCGCCAAAAAAATAAATTCGCAATCGCTTTCGGTCTCGTCAGCTTATTTGTGTTCTTGTACTCTGACTATGCCATGATTACAGGATGGTTTAACAATTAGGTTGGCCTAGGCACCTTATGTAAAGCGGCTTCATATGACGAATGTAATGAGTTACATACAAACAAGACGCCCGTCCGCTGTTCGCAGTGTGAGGCGTCTTTTTGTTTCTTCGGGGAAAAGTTACACGGTCCGCAGGAAAAACGTATAAGAAATAGGTCTAGAAGCAATGGCTACAAATGGAAAAACATGATAAATTGAGGAGTACAGGTTGGCTGGGTAGAGGATGGAACCGGGGGAGGAACAAACGAATTGAAGAATATACAATGGCAAAAACGATCGGCGGCTGTACTGCTGGGGGCCATCATTATGGCGGGAAGCGGCGATGCGGTTATGCATACAGACGTTGCGGCTGCAGCAAGCGCTAAACCCAAGAATACATATGAACAACATGCTGTGCCTCAGGTTATCAGCCGGATGTCGCCATCGGTTGTTGGCATTATCGGAAAGGCCGCACAAGGAAGCAGCGAAGTGGATGACAGATACAACCTGGCGCACGGTACGGGGGTGATCTGGAAGTCAGACGGCTGGATTGTCACCAACGCTCATGTAGTGGACGGGCTTACCGGAATCACGGTCGTGACGTCAGACGGCAAATCCTATAAAGCCAAGGGCGTATACAGCGATCCTATGAGTGATATTGCATTAGTCAAAATAAACGCCAAGTCTCTGAAGCCGGCTAAATTTGCCGCATCCGCGCAAAATGCGCTGGTTGGAGAAACGGTGGTCGCCATAGGTACGCCAATCTCTTTCTCGTTACGAAACTCGGCATCCGTGGGTGTGGTTAGCGGCCTGAACCGGAGCGTCGACGGCTCTTATCGCCTGATTCAAACCGATACCGCCATTAACCCGGGCAACAGCGGAGGGCCGCTCGTCAATCTGAAAGGCGAGGTCATTGGCATCAACAGCAAGAAGTTTGCCGCTGTTGGCATCGAGAATATGGGCTTTTCCATTCCTGCGGAAACGGTCCATTATATTGTGGATCACTTATTGGAATATGGAGAGGTTCGAAGAGCCGGCCTAGGGTTGGAACTGGAAGAAAGCTGGTCCGCCATTGTGGGTCTGCCTTCAGACGATCCATTGACCGTTACGAAGGTGCTGTCCGAGCAAGCCCGAAAAGCTGGAATCCAAGAAGATGACGTGTTATATGCAATTAACGGAAAGCGCATCTATTCCGTCGTTGATATCAACGAACGGTTAAAGCCCTTCATTCCAGGCCAGCAGGTCCAGCTGCTGATGCAGCGGGATGGAGATATTGTAAATGTAAAACTGACGCTCAGCCAGGATGATAATCGAGCTGCTTCGTCAAGCGCTGGGGAGGCCGAGTGATGGTGAAGAGAGAAAGAACGAAGTCAAGCCGGCGTTTGCGGCAGATGACAGCTGGAACCTTATCGGCTTTGATGCTATTCACGTCATTATCCCTTCCCGTATGGGGAGATGACGTTGTGCCGGAGAAGCGTATCCTGACCGTGCAAAGCGGCAGCAGCTCAGCTTCGGTCAATGGCACCTCCTATACGATAGCCAAGCCGCAGCTGAAGCAGGGCGTATTGATGGTGCCGCTGGGCGTGTTTAAAAAAGCGTTTGGCAGCGAGATCAAGCTGGAGGGCGAGAACCGGGTTCGACTGCTGCAAGGACCGCATACGGTTGTGCTCGTTATCGACAACAAGACTGCCTGGATTGACGGGAAAAAGGTCCAGCTGCCGGCAGAACCGACGATGGTGTCCGGAACGCTGATGGTACCGCTGCGTCCGGTTGCCGCGGGGATTGGAGCCAAGGTAAGCTCCTCCCAAGGCAAGCTATCCATCAGCCTCATGGTCACGGATAAGGAAGAGAAGCATGACGAGGGCGAGATCAACAATACGACCGGGAAGACTCGAATCGGAAATAGCTATTATGAATGGAGTATGAATTATCCTTCCTGGATGATCGTTGGGAGAGGAACGGACGACGAGAGCGGTGCTGCTTTCAACGATGCTACGGGCCGCTATTATCTTGAGGTTCATGCCTCCTCCCAGAAAGTAAAGCTGAGTCCTGACGATCTGTTAGAACGGCTCCTGAAAGAACTGAGCGATTCCGGAGATGTTGTGCTTCACCAAGAGACGGTCGCAAGCGGAGCTGTGCCGTATGCCAGAGTCATTTCCCGCGATATCGACGGCGTCCTATGGGAAGGCCGGCAGTATTATGCCAATGACCGCGTCTATGAGCTGTATTTTGCCGATGCGGAAGCGGTTCACTATAAAGATATGGACAAGCACGCGAGCTTGCTGGGTTCTTTCAGAACGACCTATCAGGCGGGAGACAAATCATTAAAAGACGTCTCTTCCATCGTAGGTGGGCTCCGCGAAGCAGGAAATGAAGAATACGGCATATGGTTTGGCATTCCTGCAGGCTGGGAGATCAACAACAAGGATATGTTATACGGCAGCGAAGGAGAAGGTTATCTGTCCGTCTCGGTGACATCCGTACCGACAGGGGTTGATGGCACGCTCGCAGCTTGGGGGCAGCGTCTTAAAGACTGGCTGTCGGAATCCTTCGTCCAGGATTCATACGAATACGTGGGACTTACGCCGGTGGAGATCTCGGGCGTCAAAGGGCAGATTCAAGAGGTTCGGTACAACTTCGGAGATAAATGGGTGACGGAATATGAAGTGATGATCCAGAAGAACGGCTACCGCTATTATCTGGAATATGCGGTACCGGATGGCCAAGAGAAGACGGCTGCCAACTGGAAGAAGGTGCTGGAATCGATCGAGATCGATTATGATGTGGTACCGGAGAACTTCGGCCGCATTGGCGAAGAGGGCTACCTGACCGATAAAACCAAGATGCGGAGCAAAAACTCCGAAACGTACCGCTATCATATCGACATTCCAAAATACTGGGAACCGCTGAATGATCAGTTCGAGCAGGGAACGGTCGAATATGGATTTGCCGGAGGCGGGTTTGAAATTAATGCACAGAAGGATACATCCGCAGACTTCATCGTCAGCAACCTGAAGCGTTATTATAATGAAGCCAGCACGGCTTCAGGGACGACGGTGAAATTACTTGGCGTGGATAACATCACGTTTGCCGGTGTGCCTGCCGTGTCGTTCAAGGTGCATCAGGTGAAGAACGGCGTTGGCTTTACCACCCAGGAGATCGTCTTTGAAAGCGGAAATATCGCGTACACGATTACGACGACGTTGAATGATGCCAATGCGACGGACATGCAGCAAGCCGCTTTGGAGCGTGCGCTGTCCTCGTTTGAGCTGGTGAAGTAGTCCGAAGGATGGAATATAAAACGCAGATCACATTTTAGTGGGCAATCATAGTTTTGATAACGCGGATAGCTGTCCTGCTGCATCCATAGGGGTGCCGCAGGCAGCTATTTTGGTTTATAGAGGTTGTTCAAAACCTTCTCGGTACTGAAAATCGACCTTTTTGAACACGCACAAATAGAGAAAAGGAGCGATTCTCATCCGAAATGATAGAACATATGTGCCGTTCATGCGATCTGATATGGTAAAATTAAATCTGTGAGAGCAATGGATATGTAATTAAACCGGCTTACAGAAGAGGGAATAAGCGGATGAAAAAAACGATAGGCATGTTCGCCCATGTGGATGCAGGAAAAACCACGTTGGCGGAGCAATTGTTATATATGACCGATACGATTCAGGAGCGCGGCCGCGTGGATCATCAGAGTGCTTTTCTTGATCGACATGACGTTGAAAGGGAACGGGGCATCACGGTATTTGCCGATCAGGCCACCATGTATTTTAACGGATCCACTTATTATTTAATCGATACGCCGGGTCACGTCGACTTCTCGCCGGAGATGGAGCGGGCGATTCAAGTCATGGACGCTGCCGTCGTCGTTATAAGTGCCGTGGAAGGTGTCGAAGGGCATACGGAGACGGTATGGCAGTTATTGCGCAAACATGGCGTCCCTACGTTCTTGTTTATTAATAAAATCGATCGGGAAGGCGCGGATGTGGCGCGTGTGTTTGCAGAGATTCGGAGTGAGCTTACCGAAGACGTCTGTATGATCACAGAGGAGGATGTGCTGCACGAAGGCGTAATGAAGTCCTCGGTCATTGAGGCTATCGCGGAGCGGGACGAGAAGCTGCTGGAGCAATATATGGAACAGGGATATGAGGTTTCACGGTGGCTGGATACGATGACCGCGATGATTAGGAAAGGGCAGCTATTCCCCTGCTTCGGCGGATCAGCTCTGCAAAACGTGGGCGTGTCCCATTTCTTGCAGCAGCTGGATCTGCTGACGGTTACGGACTATGATCCCGGGGCTGATTTTGCCGGAAGGGTATATAAGATTCGCCATGACGAACAGGGCGCAAGGTTAACCTATATCAAGGCCACGGGCGGAACGCTGCGGGTGCGCGACGAAATGACTTATTTTTCCGGAACGGAGACGATCACGGAGAAGGTGACGCATATCCGTTTGATCAATGGGGGTCGCGTGACGAATGTCGATCAGGTGCATGCGGGTGATCTGTTTGTCGTTACGGGTATTTCTTCAGCTGCGGCAGGGGATGGCCTTGGGACTCTGGGGGGTGACCGGACGGTATATGAGCTTGTACCGACACTGAAGTCGAAGGTGCTATTCGAGCCCTCGATTCATCCCAAGGATATGCTGCGCGAATTCCGTCTGCTCGATGCGGAGGATCCTTCCCTGTCTGTGCAGTGGGATGAGCATGCTCAGGCGATCCATATCCATATGATGGGGATCATTCAGCTTGAAGTGCTGGAACGCATCGTGTCCGAGCGGTTCGGTTACCGGATCACCTTCGGTGAACCGGAGATTCTATATAAAGAGACCATAATGGAAGCCGTCGTAGGCTGTGGTCATTTTGAACCGTTGAAGCATTATGCGGAGGTGCACCTCCGGCTGGAGCCTGGGGAGCGGAACAGCGGCATCGTGTTCGCCAATGCTTGTCATCCCGATGTGCTCCCGGTCAATTATCAGCATCTGGTCGCCCAGCATGTCGGCGAGAGGGATCATCACGGGCTGCTTACAGGCTCACCCGTCACGGACATCAAGATTACCCTGCTGAAGGGGCGGGCGCACAACAAGCATACGCACGGCGGGGATTTCAGGGAAGCCACCTACCGTGCGTTACGCCAAGGCCTGGAGAAGGCAGCCAATATGCTTCTAGAGCCTTACTATCACTTCAAGGTAAAGGTGGATGCCGAGTATATCGGACGGTTGATGTCGGATCTGACCCAGGCGAAGGCAAGCTTCGAGCCGCCGGAAACGGCGGGAAACAAAGTGACGGTCACGGGATCGGCTCCCGTATCGACCATGATGAATTACAGCATGGAATTAGCCGCCTACACGAAGGGAAGAGGTGCGATATCCTTGGTTTACGGCGGATATGGCCGGTGCCATAACGAGGCCGAGGTCATTGAACGTAAAGGATACGATAAAAATGCGGACCCGGAATACAGCTCCTCTTCGATATTTTGTGCGAAGGGAAGCGGATATGCGGTGCCGTGGGATGAAGCGGACCGTCATATGCATGTGTAAAGTGGCGGAGGAGAATAGGCGTGCAGGCAAGATGTGCGCGCTAGTGGAATATTCGCCGATTTCATATTGCTCGTGACAAGTGAATGGTGCAGCAATGAACTTAATGATGTGTAGCGAGGCAGAATGCTGCTGTGAAAGGCAATCATGCGTAAGCGAAGCCGTTATTAGCAGGATTAAATATCAATGACATTAATTATGTAATGGAGTATATAGACAATCGAGCGATTATGTTAACGATGTTGGACTATATAAGCACACCCGATGATTCAATTTAAATCCGTAATGAAATGCACACGCGAGATATGAAATCATCCCGCGTGCGCATCGTAAAGAGGTTTTATGAAGAGAGCGATCCTTTTTCAACAGGCTGCTGTCGCGTTGGCCGCATTGTCCAATAAGTAATGGCGGTCGTAATCAGCATTAACACACCAGTCATCAAGAATACCGAATGAATGTTAAAGATGCCGCTGATCATGCCGCCCGCGAGCGGTCCGGCCATCCCGCCAATTTGGTTGGCTGTCTGGTTGAGGCTGAACGCCCGCCCGCGGAATTCGCTTGGCGTATGTTTGACAACAAGGCCGTTGAGTGCCGGGAATACGGCACAGAAGAAGGCGCCGTAAGCAAAGCGGATGGCCGAGAATGCCCAAATGTTGCTGAACAGGATTTGGGCGAGCGATCCGATACCGCCGGCGAGCAGACCAATCAGCAGCACCTTTTGGAATCCGATTTTGTCGGATAAACGTCCCCAGCGGGCCGCAAACAGGATGCTGGCGATCCCGACGATGGAGAACACAAAGCCGGCAATCATCGAGGTATGTGATGAAGAGCCGCCGATTTGAGCGATATACAGCGGCAGTACGGGCTCGATCGTCATGACGGAGAACTGAGTCAGCACCGTAAGCATGAGCACGGTCATCAGCGCCTTGTTATGTCCGGCGACCTTAAACGTGTTTATGACGGAGACGCGCTCTTTGCTGGGTACGAATTTCTCTTCCTTGACCCAGAATATGACAAGCAGCGTGGCTGCGAAGCACAGCATCCCTGCCAATCCGAATGCCATTCGGTTGCTGAACAGGGAGGCCAGGGTGCCTCCGATCATCGGGCCCATGATGCCGCCGGTTGCGGTTGCCGTGGACATCATGGAGAGTGCGTAGCCGACCTTTTTCTCGGGGGTATTGGTGCCTACAATGGCTATTGCACCCGGGATAAAGCCGGAGAGAAGGCCTTGGAGCAGGCGGAGAATCAGCACCTGATACTCATTCGTGACGAACGCCATCAGAATATAGATGACAAAGAGCACCAGCCCCGCGCGGATAATCATCGGTTTGCGTCCATATTTATCCCCGACGGCTCCCCAGAAGGGAGAGGACAAGGCGCCCGCAAAAAAAGCGGAACTGAACAGCAGTCCCGACCACATTTCCGTATGCTTGGTAACGCCGAGCTCAATCAGAAAAAGCGGGAGAAATGGTATGACCATCGAGAAGCTTGATGAAACGATAAATGAGCCGAACCATAGTATCCATAAATTCTTTTTCCAGCTTTCCATGTCTTCTTCATCTCCTGGTGTGCGATTTGTTGTAATCCTTCGAGCTTCGCCTCCTGTCTTTTGAAATGGGATAATGATGTATGTATTACATTTTTAGAGATAGCAAAAGTATGAACTTCGAGACTTGAGTCCTTGTTCGCCGAGAAGCTGCAGGAGTTCCTGCAGGAGAATCCGTAGGTTTACCGTCCTGGAGAAGGCGCTGCGCTTATCTCGAAAGAAAAACTTCCTCTACATGCGGTCTGTCATCTGTGAAGGTACGTCGATAGACGTTTTTCTTGAGAGATAAGAAAGTTGTTCATATATACATTGTGACATCCCAGCAGCGGGAGGCCGGATATGGATAAAGCAAAACGCCCCACTAATTTGGCAAACTGGAATGAACCAGACTGCCGCGCTAAAGCGAAAGGCGTGCAACTTCATCCTACACCACATGTTTTGGATTGGGAAGAGGCGGGGAATGGGGTTGGAGCGGTTGACGGCTCTTTTGGAGATGGGTTGGAACCGCCGGCTTATCGCATAAATAAAGGGCTTTCAGGATTCCATAAGACGTGGATGCAATATCGTAAAAATTATTTTTTTAGGGAGATCTTATATGAGAGAAACGCTGAAGGATCTATATTCAAATACGTTGTTCCAGCAAGTGACCGACCGGTTGAAGGAGGTTTATCCGGCATTCGATTCGAACCGGTTCATGGAGCTGATTCATAATGAAGCCTGGGGACAAGAGGAGTTCAAGCAGCGCATCCGGCATATGACGCTGGCCTTAACGGACACGCTGCCTGCTTCTTACCCGGAAGCCGTTCAGATTCTGAAACAGGTAGCCCCACATTTTAGAGGCGTGGAATATGTGTTCTTCCCTGACTATGTCGAGGTGAACGGGATGGAGGATCTGGAGACCTCGATGGAGGCTTTGGCGGTATTCACGCGTTCTTCCACGGCGGAGTTTGCGGTTCGGCCTTTTATCATCCAGGATCAGGAACGGATGCTGGCTCAGATGATGACATGGGCACAGTCCGATGACGAGCATTTGCGCCGGTTGGCGAGTGAAGGCTGCAGACCACGCCTGCCTTGGGCACCGCAGCTGCCGGCCCTGATTAAGGATCCGCGTCCGGCGCTCCCGATCCTGGAGCAGTTGAAAGAGGATCCTTCCTTATATGTTAGAAAAAGCGTTGCCAATCACTTGAACGATATCTCCAAGGATCACCCGGAGCTTGTGCTTGAGATCGCCGCTAAATGGTATGGCAAACATCCGTTAACGGATTGGATCGTACGGCATGCGCTGCGTTCGCTGCTGCGGAAGGGGGATATCCGGGCACTGGCCATTTTCGGATATGAGGAGCTTGAAGAGCTGGAGGGACTTGAGGTGCGCGAGCTGCGGATCAAACGTTCCGTGATCGCAATGGGCGATGATCTGGAATTCGCTTTTCAGGTGGTCAACGAAACCGGCTATCCGATGGCGCTCCGCATCGATTATGAGATCGATTATATGAAGGCAAACGGCAAGCTTGCGCCGAAACGCTATAAATGCTCGGACAAGATCTATGCGCCGGGAACCTGGAAGGTGGAGAAGAAGCAGTCATTTAAACCGATCTCCACGCGTCGTTTCTATTCGGGTGATCACCGTCTTCACATTGTTGTGAACGGCAAGCGGTTGGCGAGCATGGTTTTTGTGCTGGAGGGTGCGGAGTAAGAGTAGGAGGGCATGGTGCAGGACGATGTACTGGCAAACTTGAAGGCAGGTCGTGCACTGGCAAACCTGTGATGAAGGAATCCAGGAACCAGTTGACGGTTGGGGCGATTTCGTTCCAACGTTGTGTACATCGTGCGCACGGTGCGTGCTTCGCGGCATGCTTGGATGGCTATCGACCGCTGAGATGTTAAGGAGGTTCTGACTAAAGGATTTTGAAATTCCAGTGCGGTATCCCTGGTATAAAGGTAAGGGAAAGTAATCTCCATATGTAAAAGAAAAGAGATAACACTAGCCCCGCACGGATAATCATCTGCTAGTAGCAGTCGCTGAGGATGATGTGAGGCAAGCCTTCCGATGGGAGGGCTTGTTTATTTTTCTTTTAAAGATGTTATGGCTATGAAGATAACAGGGAGTCAGATCATCACAGGGAGTTTAACGTCCGCGTCCCGACCAAACTAGATAATGAACCGCAGGCAAGCGAAACCGAGTGTGCTATGCGGATTATGGCAACACTATCAAAAGTGTGGAAATCAAGTTAGCAGGTAGAAGAGAAGCCGGACTTTTGGTAAACTAGATAAGTTGAAAAGCTTTCGAAGCATTTACAAAATCAATTGATATAGATGTCGGAGGCCCTGTTCTATGAACATAGAGTATGGCTTGCAGGTTTCAATGAAAGAATAGTAGTACACAGCACGCCGGCTTGAACCGGCCTGGGAGGATATAGATGGACACGAAAGCACTACGAAGAGAAGACGTGGAGCTGCTGGCACCGGCAGGGGATTGGGATTGCATGCGGGCCGCGGTGGCGAACGGGGCGGACGCGATCTTTTTTGGGGTCGAGAAATTTAATGCGCGCGCACGGGCGAACAATTTCCGGATGGACGAGCTGTCCGAGATTATGGCCTTCTTGCACAGTTATGGGGTTAAGGGGTTCCTGACCTTCAATATTCTGGTGTTCGAGAACGAGCTGGAGGATGCCAAGGAACTGATCGATGCGTGCGTAGATGCAGGCGTGGATGCGGTGATTGTACAGGATTTGGGGCTGGTGAAAATGATTCGCGAGATTTCCCCGGACTTCCCGATCCATGGTTCTACGCAAATGACGATTACGTCGCCGGAGGCCGTTGAGTTCACGAAACCGTTCAATATGGAACGTGTCGTATTGGGACGCGAGAACAATCTGAAGCAAATCCAGAAGATCGGGGAGCAGGCGAAGCTCCCAATGGAAGTATTCGTGCATGGTGCATTGTGCGTGTCATACTCGGGCCAATGCCTGACTTCCGAAATGTGGGGCGGTCGTTCCGCCAACCGAGGGGAGTGCGCGCAGGCCTGCCGTCTTCCGTACGATCTGATCGTGGATGGCGAGCAGAAACCGATGGGTGATGTCGCCTACCTGCTCTCACCGAAAGATCTGGCTGCGATCGATCTGATGCCGGAGCTGATTGAAGCGGGCGTGACCTCGTTCAAGATTGAGGGCCGGTTGAAGACTCCAGAGTACGTGGCTAACGTTGTGAGCAAGTATCGGAAGGCGATCGACCGGTATTTTGACGGCGAAGATGCGAGACCGAGCAAGGAAGAGGTTCGCGAGCTGCAGCAGAGCTTCTCCCGCGGCTTCACGCATGGCTTCCTGGATGGAACGAACAATAAAAAGCTGGTTGAGGGTACGTTCCCGAAAAGCCGCGGTGTGTACCTCGGCCGGGTGGAACAAATTCTGCGTGACGGTGTCGTCTGCAAGCTGGATGCGCCGCTGAAGCGTGGAGATGGTATTGTGTTCGATGCCGGCGACCCAACGAAAAAAGAAGAAGGCGGACGCGTCTACGACGTGCGCCGCAAAGGCGTCAAGCTGGAGGGCGAAGCGCAGGAAGGCTGGATCGTCGATATCGTTCCCGGCCGGAGCGACGTGGACCTGCGCAAGCTGCATGTGGGCGACCGGATCTGGAAGACGAACGATCCGGCGCTGGATAAGCGCCTCCGTCAGACGTACGAGACGGAGAAGCCGTACCGGGTATTCCCGGTACATGTGCGTATCAGCGGACGTCCCGGACAGCCGCTGTCGACCTGGTGGACCGATGTGCAGAAGGGCACGACGGTCCAGGTGGATTCGGAGCTGGAACTGGAGATAGCCCAGAAGCGGCCGCTCAGCCAGGAGATCCTGGAGGAGCAGCTTGGCCGCCTGGGCGGAACGGTGTTCCAGCTTGAGGTACTCGACGTCGACCTGTATGGCGACGTCATCGTGCCGATTCGCGAGCTCAACAGCATCCGCCGCCGTGCGGTGGAGCTGCTCGCTGGCGAGCGGCCGAAGCCGCCCGTGTACGTGAAACGGGCGGTGTCGGTGTATGGCGATGCGGCGGTGCCCGCAGCGCCCGTGGCTCGCGGTGAGGCGAAGCTCACCGCGTTGTGCCGCAGCCTCCCGCAGGTTGAGGCTGCGCTTGCGGCTGGCGTCGAGATGATCTACGCCGACTTCGAGTTCATCAAGCAGTTCCCGGCAGCGGTGGAAGCCGTGCGTGCAGCTGGCAAACAGATTGCGCTGGCAACGCCGCGCATTCACATGCCGGGCGAGAACGGCTACCACAACAACATCCTGCGCCTCCAGCCGGACGCTGTGCTGGTGCGCAACACCGGTGCGCTGTATTTCTACCTGCGCCACCGGATGGAGAACCCGGGGGCGAAGCATCCCCGGCTGATCGGCGACTTCTCTCTGAACATAGCCAACCACAAGGCGGTTGACCTGTTCCTCGAAGCCGGATGCGACACCGTCACGCCTTCCTATGACCTGAACATCCAGCAGATGGTGGATCTTCTTGGGAAGGCGGACACGTCCAAGATGGAGATCGTCATCCATCAGCATCTGCCGATGTTCCATACGGAGCATTGCGTGTACTGTACGTTCCTCAGCGAAGGAACGGACTTCACGAACTGTGGCCGTCCGTGCGAAGAGAGCCGGGTATCCCTGCAGGACCGGATTGGCATGTCCCACCCGGTACGGGTTGACGAAGGCTGCCGTAACACGGTATACAATGCCATCGAGCAATCCGGCGCCGAGTACCTGGCCAACTTTATGGAGCTGGGCGTATCCAGCTACCGCGTGGAGTTCCTCGAGGAAACGCCGGAACAAGTCCACGAGGTCATCGATCTCTACAACCGCGCCCTGCGCGGCGAGATCAGCGGCACCCAGGTGTGGAAGAAGCTGAAGGCGACCAACCAGCTTGGCGTTACGCGGGGGCAGTTGGTGAAGTAAGGAACGGATTGTATACAACATGTCTGACCTTTGAAAGGGTCAGGCATGTTTTTTTGTTTTTAGAATAGGATGAGGGGTGCTTAATGTGCGCTGCATTCGGGACTTCAGTCCCCTATATGCATGGTGAGATTTATACGACAATTGTTTATAATTGGAATCTATTGTTTTATTTAGTGATAGAATCGAGAGAACAGCTTGTTATGGATTAAGAGTAAAAAGGTGGGGAAATATGATTTCTAAAAAATATATGCTTTGGCTCGAGTTACTTACCTTATTAGCTGTAGTCCTTGGGGGGTGTAAAGACGTGAAGGGAAATGAACAAACAGCAATTATAGAGGAAGCACAAGAGGTGGCAATTACGCACTTTCAAGAAGAGTACGGTTTAGAGGTCCGAATAACGAAACAAGAGATGCTCACTACCTATGTGGCTTCCCAAGTAAATATGGAGGGACACGTGGCCGGAGAGGAAGAACAGCGATTTAACATCTCCGTTAATTATAAAGATTGGACCACCTTGAATACGTTTTTGAGTCCGGAGTTGAATGATGCGCTTAATAAGGGGAATAGTTCAAAGAAGAAAAATGAGACATATAAAATGAGGACCATATAAATATAAAAGCAGATCAATTTGAGAACAACGATAATAGCGGCTAACAACTGCAAATAGTTGCTTTGTTTTAAATAGGAACTCTGATTTCCAAAGGAGTTCGTGTATTCAAACGCGGGGGCGGCAGTTGGTGAAGTAAGGAGCATGCGTATTACGTATATATCGAGCTACCCTAAGCTCCTTTTTGCGTCGGAACGCTTTGTTTCAGCTCGTTCATGGCGGTGCTTGGATCGATAATGGAATAGAAATCCGACGTTCGGCTCGACGATCCACCCGAAGCCGCGTTTGATCCAGGAAGAGGATAGCAGCCAGGTCAAGAGTGCGCCGAGCAGGATCAACAGCAGTTTGCCTCCCATGGATCGGAACGCTTCGAACCCGTTGAGATGCAACATCGTTTTGACGATGAACCCGTGAAGCAAAAAGACGTACATGGTATTGACCCCACGGTCGGTGAAGGGCGTCTTCGACACCGGGATGAGGGAGAGGACACACAGTCCCATGATGATAGTGAACGCGTAGGTGATCATTCTGTAGAAGCCTGCATACCACGAGTCCAAGCCGAACTCCAGGTAAGGCATCGCCCCGTAGAACCAGTTAGTTGGCAGGATCGGCGATATGACGTACAGCAAGGCAAATCCGGCGGAGAGCAGGATGATCGATAGCAGTTGAAATGGTCGGGCCTTGATGGCATCCAGCCATTCCCTTTTGAAAACATATCCGATGAGAAAAAAAGGCAGGAAGTACAGCGTGCGCGAAATGCTCGCGTAATAGTCGACATCGATCGAGTACCCGAGCATGATGGACATCGTGAAACAGATGACAAGCGGGTATTTGAGCATCAGCAGGTACGGCAGAAGCATTTTCCACAGCATCATGCTGAACAGGAACCACAGGATCCAGTTGGGGTAAAAGTACGTGAAATCGAGCCGATCCAAGCCTTGCATGTAATAGTCGAACAGGGTATAAAGCGTCTCGAATATGAAATACGGCACGACCAGTCCCGACAGCAGGCCGACGTATTGTTTGGGGGATTGAATGCATTTGGCAAAATAACCGGCCGCAAAAATAAACAGCGGCATATGAAACGAGTAAATGAACTGATAAATCGCTCCCATTGCTGCTTCGCCGTTAAACGGCTCGATGAGATGCCCCACGACCACCAACAGGATCAGTATGAATTTGAGGTTATCGAAATAGACGTCTCTCTCTTTCATCAGTAACCAGCTCCTTTGGCTTTATAGTCCATCGAAGTTTCGTACTAGTATATCGGACGATAGTGGGGCTTTCCATGGTTAAATTTGGAAGGCGGCATTACGACTCTAAGAAAGCTATCTCCACAAAAAGCTTCATGGCTGGAGGCGCTAACATCAAATGAAAAAAGCAGGTATAAAAACAATACTTACCCTTGGATCAATTAAGGTATGATAACGGATCGTGCCATTTTCGGGAATGTGCAAGTTGTGGCTTACTCATGACTGGAGCTTGAGCATCGTATGCAGATCAACCACGAATGCGGTGAGACGTTTTTGGCCTTTACTCTGAAGATGTCTGACTTTGACTAAAATCATTTTTAATGTCGAATGACCATTCGGAACATGCTACAATAGCATTATTCGTGGGAACATACGGAAATGGAGCGATAGTTAGAAATGAACATTCGTAAAGCGATCATACCAGCAGCGGGACTCGGCACTCGCTTCCTACCGGCTACCAAAGCGATGCCGAAAGAGATGCTTCCCATAGTGGACAAGCCGACCATCCAGTACATCATCGAGGAAGCAGTAGCTTCCGGCATTGAGGATATTATCATCGTAACCGGGAAGGGTAAACGGGCGATCGAGGACCATTTTGATTCTTCCTTTGAGCTGGAACATAATCTAGCGGAGAAGGGCAAGTGGGGACTTCTAGAAGAAGTTAGGAAGCCATCTGACATGGCTGATATCCATTATATCCGGCAGAAGGAGCCCAAGGGGCTCGGACATGCCATCTGGTGTGCGCGCAAGTTCATCGGGGACGAACCGTTTGCAGTGTTGCTTGGTGACGACATTGTAGAGTCGGAGGTCCCTTGCCTGAAACAAATGATGAAGGTCTACGACACCTATCACTCAGCCGTTGTAGGCGTGCAGCCTGTAGCTTGGAATGAAGTTGATCGGTACGGCATTGTGGACGGCCTAAGAAAATCGGAAAGAATCTATGAAACGTCGAGGCTCGTTGAAAAACCTTCACGAGATGAAGCACCCTCCAATTTGGCCATTATGGGGCGTTATATTTTACCCTCGGTTATTTTTGATTTACTGGAGGATCAAGAAGCTGGTAAGAATGGCGAGATTCAGCTTACCGATGCTCTGTCTGTACTAGCCCGCCGGAGTCCAATATTAGCCTATAATTTTGAGGGCGTACGCCATGATGTTGGTGAGAAGATGGGCTTTATTCAGACCAGTATTCACTATGCACTGCAGCGAGAGGAATTACGAGAGGATTTATTAGCTTATATGAGTAAAGTAATGGAGAAAGTGAGATAGTCTTATAGGCAAAAATATAGCGGGTGTGTTCCGGTAGATATTGACCTACCGAACGCACCCGCTATTTTACTTAGAATTGAAGATCTGACAGCTGCTTGATGTTTTGCTCCGCATTTGGATCAACTTGCTTTAACTTCTCAAGCAACGCTTCGTCGCTCTGGCCTAGCTTCTGAAGCGAAGCAAGGTACCATCTGACTATCTTTTGAGCAGATGGCTGAGACAGGTCATCCTGGATGCCTATCTTGAGCGCATTTGCCGCCTGCTCCGGTTGATTCATCATGTAGTACATTTTGCCTGTATGGAGGATCATATCTGGTGTGTTCTCAAATGAGCGCCCTTGCAGTTGTCCTTCCGGCAATGTACTTAAATGCTGAATACCTGTCTGAACCTCGGCAAACGCTTCGGTTGCTTGCTTGAAGTATCTATCCTTCGAAGCGTTGTCACCCGTACCAATAGCCTTCATGCCAAGATCATAACCTTTATTGATAATTTGTTCGGACCAGCTAATGTCCCATTTAAATTTATAGGCATTGTTGATAAGAACTTCATAGGCTTGCTCCGGTTGCTGTTTCATTTCGTAACTTTCAATTAATCGACGTAGCATAGACTTGTTATATGGTTCAGCTTTTAACGCTTTGTTAAGTAGATCAACAGATGCGTTATAAAAATTCTCATCTTGATTTTGCTTATATACCGTCTGATAGAGTGATGCTGTTAACAGTAGCGAGTCAGGATGACTCGGGCGGATACCAAGGTCTTTGTCTAATGGCGCTTTAATCTCTTCAAACGAAGTGCTAACCTGAACGACTCTGCGTGCTTCCATTCCCGAGTCTGCGGCTTGTACATACCCGATGGATGTAATCATAACGAGAATAGCGCAAAGTCCGACGACTGCACTATATGCACCTCTGGCAGTTGAATCTTTGAGGCTCCATTTTTTCACTGGCTTATTATCCATAACGGCAGCCATTCCGCCAAGTCCCAGGAATACAAGAATTCCCATGAACACATAACTCATGTTAAAGTCCAAAATGCTGTGGATCAGTATCGATAGAACGATAATGAAATATAGAAAATGGCTGCTGCGCTCTTCCTCATTACTCTTGATATAACCGCGAATATACTTGTAGAAAATATACAGGATAAACGACATGAATATCACAAATCCGACAATTCCAACCTCGATCAAGTACTGTAAAAAGAAGTTATGTGCTTGACGGCTTGTGTATGGGTTGTTTTGATACTGCTCATAGAGTGAAGCCCATGCTCCGCCTCCGGCTCCGATGATCGGGTAGTCAGCCAGTACCTTCATGGCGTCTTTATAGAATGTAAAGCGTTCCAGAACACTATGCTGATTAAAGTTAATATTTTCGAGTCGGACGCTGATGTTTTGTGGCAGTATATTTTTCAATCCAGTACCGATGAATAGGAAAATCAGCAGGCCTCCAATAGCAACGGAACCGAGTGGAATCCATAAGTTGGAGGTTTTTCTAGCAGACCAATTGTCTAAAGACCGTTCAAGTTTGGGAGCAATAAAACTTTGTATAGCCCATCCGAGGAGTCCTACAATAGCGGACACACCAAGCAAAATTCCCCAGCCCTTAAGGGCGCCACTGCTGCTAAAGGTTTCATTTAATTTCAACCCTAACTCTGTTACCGGTTTAGAAATGATCAGTGAAGTCACGCCCGCTATACCGCAGTACAGGATCCACAATAATTGTTTAGCTGGCTTCAGGAATAAGAGTAACAAAACAAACACAACAGGTAACATCACCAGACCGCCCCGAGACAACGTCAAGAGCAGCGATACAATGATGGGTACCAGCATGAAGCTATGAAAGGCTTGACTGTACCATTTTCGAGATGTCGTAACGAAAAAGACTGCCGCGAAAAGGAATGCCATTAGAAAAGCCGCATAGGTATTGGCGTATTGGAATACGGAAGTGAGTCGCAGACCGTTGGAGTCAGTCATGACGGCATGAGTGTACGTACCGTTTAAAACGGTATTGGAAAACCATTTCGCAATGGCACCTGCAGTCTTGCCCTGCCCAAACCAATGGAGCAAACCGAAACCAACAATAAGATATGATACAGCCATAATTGTATTTTTAATGATTCGATTTCCCAAATTCTCGCGTAACACATATAATCCGATGATAAACATAATGGCGTAGATACAATTAATGATGACCATATTCATGGCAAGAACATGAGAGGCGGCGCTAATGAGTGAGAGTATGTATGTTGCGGGAAGTAAAAGCACACTCACAGCTAGCCAATCTCTTTGATCTTGTAGTTGGATGCTTTTATAGGAATGAGCAATCCAGAGAATTATTAGTAGACATGCTAAGATAGCAGCCCAGAAAATCGGTTTCTCAAATTCTAGCATTTGTCCGTTAAATAGAGCAGTCTGGAACGGCGTCCAAGCCAGGAACAAAATAATTCCTGAAATCAACACCCAAAATAAAGGCGATCTTGTCTTAGCTTTTCTCGACGTGGTGGCCTTTTTACCGTATACTGGATTCGACAACGTAATTAGCTCCTTTTCGTGTAGATACGACAATATTTTAGCATAAACGAATAGGAAGGAGCCAGATATTGCTTTAGTTATGGCCGGAAGCTTGTTACCGCTATTTGGTGAACATAGAATCTACTTTTGTGTATTTATAAAGGATGCATGTAGTATACTTATGAGAACTTCATGACAATATATATAGAAAAATTCGCTAGTAGTATTCCTAGTGGATGAGTTAAACGATGTAAAATCATGGAATTAAAGCCCGGGCTGCGACGGCCTGATTTCGCCTCGGGTCGACGGTTGTGCTTGTATTACTGAATTTGATAAGGGTTACAATCTTCTTTTCAAATTAGATCACATTATTCAACACACAAGATTTAGTAGGGCCATACCACAATTAACTACTAAATTTTGTGTGTTTAGTCATCTTCAACAGTGTCAACTTAAAACTAACAAGTACATGAACACACTTCAGAACTTAGATTTCTTTAGTGAGCATGTCTGTTGCCAAATGAATGGTGTGAATAAAAATTTTATTGAAAATTGCTGGAGGTGTCACATTTTTATGGAGTACACTGGGGAAAGATTTATTCCAAGCCATGATGGAGCAGAGATAGAGGCTGAGCATATTCATAGATATAAAATTGTTGCTAAGAATGTTAAGGATTTGAGAGTCTTAGATGCCGGATGTGGGACGGGGTACGGTTCTTTCATTTTGTCCCAAGCTGCCAGCAGTATAGTAGGGATTGATATTTCTGACGAAACCGTCTCATGGTGCCAAGATCATTATGGAGCCCAAAATAACTTATCATTTATTCAAGCTTCTCTGGAAAAATTGCCATTTCCTGATTCAGAATTCGACTGTATTGTTAACCTTGAAGTAATCGAGCATGTTAATGAAGAAGTTCAAAATGCTTTTTTAAAAGAAGCAAAGAGAGTTCTAAAACCTACAGGATTTTTAATCATCTCCACACCGAACAAAACGGTGTATACCGATAAGAGTGGATATCACAATCCGTTCCATATTCATGAATTCTATCCCGATGAGTTTAGAGATTTTTTATCAAATGAATTTGGAAATGTTTTGATCTATAATCAGTCTCTGTTTATGGTTTCTTCAATCATTGATGAGTCGAGTCTGGATTTAAATGTTCGAATGTTGAAAAATAAAGATCTTGACGACGTGGAAAAATATATGATTGCGGTGTGCAGTGACGATAAAAATACTTTATCGCAGGTTGATTTAAATTCTGCTTATAAGTATGACAACCCTATTGGTACCTCGATTGCAACTCTTTACGGGGCTGAAGAAGATAATATATATACACAGTTAAACAAGCAAAATGCGGCAATTAAAGTGCACGAGGATAATCAATTTTCAATAACGTTTGATATATCACAGTTCAATAATGCGAAAAGTTTCAGATTCGATCCTATTGAAAATCAATTTTGTATATGCAGTATCCAAGAAGTTCTAACAGATGGAGTTGTTGAAAGCTCACTGCCATTAAATGCTTTGGAATACTACAGAACAGGCTTTGTTTTTATGAATATAGATCCTCAGTTTGAAATCAAGGGTGAATTCGCAGGAGCAACTTTTATTACTATAAATGGATATTTTAAAGTATTAAATCAGGTTGAGTTAAGTGAGTTCATTAATGGTTTTTACCATAGAATGACGGAAGCAAGTAAAAATAATACTTTTTTGCTTACGCAACTCTCGGAAATGTTTGAAAAAACACAAAAAGAGCTATCTTCCCAAATCGATGTCTTGCAGGTTGAAGGACAAAGCAGAGAAGAAAATCATCAAATTTTGCAAAAACAGCTTGATAAACAGATGGACAGAATTGAAGAGTTACACACTAAGTTAAATGAATTAAACGCAAAATCAGAAGAAGAAAGGAATTATTTGGAGAATTTAACCTCTTTAGTTCTGTCACAAGGAGAACTTTTGAAAGAAACTAGAGAATTAGCAGAGAAAAGAGGCTTCTTATACTTTTTTAAATCGTTGAAAAATAAAATAAAAAAATAAATCATCGACTTTAAAATTCAAGAGACTTGATGAGCAAGAAAGGTATACGGTATATGCTGATTTTGCTTTATTAAAAAGGAGTGTCAAAATGCAAGTTAGTGTAATTATAGCGGTATATAATAGAGCTCCGCTACTGCCATCTTTGCTAGAGCATTGGAGAATCGTCGATCAAGCTACAAAATATAAATACGAAATTATATTTTCGGATGATGAATCATCTGATAATTCTGTTGCAATTTTGGAAGCATGCAATGATTTGCCTGTTAAGGTTCTTAAAAACCAACATGGTGGAGCGGCCAAGGCGCGAAACAACGCTTATCAACATGCAACAGGGGATATAATTATTTTTACTGGTGACGATATTTTTCCTGAACCCAATTTCATTAACGAGCATTATGAATCCTTTTTGAAAAATGGAAGTAAAACCGCCATGCTTGGAAGGATTGAATGGCGAGAAGGCATTCAAATGAACCATCTTATGAAGCATATTACTGACATTGGATGTGAGCAATTCGGGTTTGTCGGCATGAAGCCATTTGAATATGTTGATTTCAGGCACTTTTATACCTCTAATATTAGTATTGCGCGCAAAGAGCTCCAAGAATTGGACTGTCTGTTTGACCAAAGGTTTGAAAAATATGGATTTGAGGACATTGAGCTTGGATATCGGTTATATAAAAGAGGAGTTCAGATCTTATATAATCCGAATTGTCTTGCCTATCATGATCATGTTTATTCTAGTGTAGAAAAATTTTGCAAACGACAGCTTTCGGCAGGAGAAGAAATGAATACCTTTAAACGTCTGCACCCTGAGCTAAGTGCCGAAGAAATAAAAGTGAATATAGACGAATTTAATGAAAAATATGAAAGATATGTAATGTCCCATAAAACAATAGATTTTATTGGGGATTCCGGCCGAATATTGGTTTTTTTATTCAAACACTTTACAAAAATTTTAGAAAAGTTTTTGGCTAATAATAACAGCTATTTGGTTGAGAGGTTATGCTCAAAATTATACTCTATTGTATTTAGCTATTATATGTACCTTGGGCTTGCTTATGGCTATGATAAATGTGCCTCAGCTAAACCTTCTCAAGCCAAAAGATACGTGTTCAGATATTTGTTTTTTGGTAAAACACAGGTTTTCTATGATAAGGATAACAACTTTACAGAAGCCAATTCTGTCGTTTTTCATACAGCCGGTGAAAAAAATGTAACAATAGAAATTGATATGCGTGACAAACCGAAGGGAAGAATTCGCTTTGATCCGTTGGATCACTTTTGCAATATTAAATTGAACTTTGCCCAAGCGCATTTATCTGATGGAACTGTTCAAGCAGTGACCTTTGACTATTCAAATGGAAGTCTGTCGGGTGAGAATAGGTATTCTTTTTCCAATGAAAATGATCCGATTCTAATCAGTTCATTTTTACCTCCTGATACAAAATTCATTAAAATCGGGTTTAGTCTGGATTACTTGTTATTAAAAAGATTTTTGAGAAGCCTGAAAAACATATTGAGGATGCTTAGAAAGCTGCCAAGAAAACTTCTGAATTATTTTGAAAAAAGAAAAAATCTCAAAAGCAACGAATTTGTATTGGATCAAGTGGACAACTCCGCCAGAAGAGGAGTATGGGTTCATGTAATCGTTCCAGAAGGACAAGATGCACATAATTTATTGCAAAATTATCAAAACATTTGTGCGGTTCTGCCTGATGTTCGTATTGAAACATATGGATCTGGTTCGAGTGTTGAGTATTCTGAATACATTTATAAGATTACAGATGTTGAGTATGCTTTGGAGAATACACAGTTTCTAAATGCCATTCTCTGTTTGTTGGAGTATGATTACGATTTTGCAATCCTGTCTGATAGTTTAGATTACTATCCCATCGTAAGTGGTTACTCTATTGAAGATTCAGTAATCGAAAAAAAATCCCTATCAAGGAATGATGGAGAATGGAATAATTCTGGTGATGTTGTTGGTAGATTCATTAGACTCCCAGGCAGTCGTAACTTAGACCGGAAAATTGATCTTTCGGGTACCATGTCTAACTTCAAGCCCCAGGGGAGCCTTATATTTAATAATGAGTTACGGACTGTTCATTGGAATAATGACATTGGAGTTAGACAAGTAAAAAAAGATAAACCCATTATATTTGTTTTACCTGTATTTATGGCTGTCGGTGGTGTCGAAAAAAATACTATCGAAATTATGAACCGGATACAAGATGAATTCGATTTTGTAGTCATTACTTTTGAGCCTCACCGTGTAGAACAGGGGAGCTTATACAGCCAAGTGGCAGATAAATGTTTGGCGTATTTTGATCTTGCTGAAATTTCTACGTTTGATCACTATATTTTCAATCTCGAGAAATTAAAAGAAATTTATAATCCTGATCTCGTGTGGATATGTAACAGTTCTCCATGGACTATGGATAATGCTTCAAACATAAGGCGAGTTTTTAATGGCGTTCCGATTGTTGTTCAGGATGTCTATGATTACAAATATGGATGGATTGAATACTACAACAGACCTGCTGTACATTCATATGATCGATTTATTGCTATAAATAAAAAGATAGAAAGTAAATTTATTACCTCTTATGGGATAAACCCGGATGATATTGACTTGGTATATTCAGCAACGGATACGAAGAAAATTCGGACAGCCATTAATGATAATTATTCCAGGCCGGAGATTCTCAAGAGTTTTAATTTGGATCCGGATAAATTATATTTTGCATTTATGGGTCGTTTTACTGAACAAAAGCAACCTAGAAAAGTGTTTCAGCTGGCCCAATATATTACAACCCGATATGAGAATGTTGACTTTGTAATGGTAGGAGATGGAGAGGCCTCGGCAGACATAGAAAGACTGATTGAAGGAAGCGGGCTGAAAAGCCGCATACATCGGATAAAATACATATCCAATGTTTCCGAATTTATAAAGGCAATTGATGGATTGGTCATGGTTTCTCTATTTGAAGGGTTGCCTATTGTGTGTATTGAAGCCATGTGTGTAGGCACTCCTATATTCTCCACTGATGTGGGTGATATCGCTCTATTCGTAAATGAAAATAGCAACGGGGTAATTACCAAAAGCCACGAAATCGAAGATATCAAAGGTGATTTCGATCGTTTTTATGCTGACTTGTCCCAATATAAAGAAAATGCCATTAACTGCACAGAACAAAGTCTAGAGTTCTTTTCTTCTGAAAGAGCAGCTGGCTTAATGAAAAAAAGTTTTGAAAAGGCTATGAGAAAATACAATAACAGTGAATTGGAAGTTGGGATTGGGAGGTAGTATGTTGAATTCAGTTCTGGACATGTGGAGAAATAGAAAGCTCCTTATAAATATGTCTAAAAGCGACTTTAAAAGTAGGTTTTCTGGCTCATATTTCGGAGTTGTTTGGGCAGTCGTTCAACCTCTTATGACAATACTGATTTTTTGGTTTGTCTTCCAAGTAGGCTTTCGTGCGCAGCCGATTTCAAATGTACCATTTATATTATGGCTATGCGCGGCCATGATTCCGTGGAACTTTTTTGCAGATGCAATTATAAATGCAACAGGAGCTTTTACAAGTTATTCTTTTGTTGTAAAGAAGCTGGTTTTTAAAATAGGTTTATTGCCTTTGGTTAAAGTGACTTCTTCTTTTTTTCTGAACATTGCTTTTAATGTGCTTTTAATTATTATATTTACACTATATGGAATGTTTCCAGGAATCCATTTGATTGACATTTTATATTATAATTTTTGTATCTTTGCTTTAATTACTGCATTATCATATTTTTTATCAACACTTAATGTATTCTTCAAGGATACTACGCAGATTGTTGGAATCTTGCTTCAATTTGGAATTTGGTTAACACCTATTATGTGGGTGGAAGACATCATCGCTGAACCCTATAGATGGATCGTTAAATTAAACCCAATTTACTATATTGTTAATGGCTATCGAGAAGCTTTAATTAACAGAGTATGGTTTTTTGAACATCCCAATCAGACACTGTATTTTTGGGGCATTACAATAATTACTGCTTTGATTGGCATTGTATTCTTCAAAAAAATGAAGCCTCATTTTGCGGATGTTTTGTAATTAGTCGCTATATCTTGTTTCGACGAAATTGGTGTGTAATTGGAGGTAATTCATTTGTCAGATGCCTTAATACAAATAAGGAACTTATCCAAAATTTACAAGTTGTATCAGACTCCTATGGATCGGGTAAAAGAAGTCATTAGTCCTACTAAAAAAAAATATCATAAAAAGTTTTTTGCATTAGATAATGTCTCTTTTGAAGTGAAAAGAGGAGAAACCGTTGGAATCATCGGTAAAAACGGTTCGGGAAAGTCCACTTTGTTAAAGATGGTTGCAGGCGTGTTGACGCCTTCATCAGGCTCTATTGACGTGGAAGGGAAGTTGTCTGCTTTATTGGAGCTTGGAGCAGGGTTTAATGGTGACCTGTCTGGAATGGAGAATATTTATCTGAATGGGACTCTTTTAGGATACTCGAGGGAGTATGTCGAAAAAAGTATCCCTTCAATATTGGATTTTGCTGATATTGGCGATTTCATTCATCAACCAGTTAAAACGTATTCGAGTGGTATGTTTGTCAGATTGGCTTTTGCAATAGCCATTAATATTAATCCCGAAATTTTGATTGTGGATGAAGCGCTTAGTGTCGGGGATATGCGGTTTCAGCAGAAATGCTACCGTAAGATCAGGGAAATAAAGAAAACAGGAACAGTCTTATTTGTAAGTCATGATACAGGGGTTCTAGCTAGCTTTTGTGATCGAATTATTTGGTTGGATGGAGGCAGAATTTTCAAAGAGGGACGTCCCGATAAAATTTTGGATGAGTATCAAGCCTTTATGAGTTATGACGTTAAAGAAATGGAAGCCGTCACTGTATACAAAAGTAGTGACATCGATTCAGAAGAAGTTGAAGAAGATATGGGACAATCTCGCCCACAGGCATTTGGTAATGGGGATGGTTTTTTTGAAACGGTAAGACTGATTAATCAGGAAACAGAGAAAAAGAGCAGTATTGTTGCAGGTGGCGATCCAATTTATATTGATTTCACCCTAAAAATTATTAGGCATATAGATATGCCCATTCTGGGTTTTACGTTAAAAGATCCACTAGGTAACACTGTAATCGTAACGAATACTCATTTTGAAAAGATTCAACTGGAACCATTGGTGGCAAATCAGCGATATCATTATCGCTTTGCACTCGAATTTCCTTATTTGCGAAGCGGTAAATACTCTCTCGACATTGCATTAGCAAATGGAACCTACCAGGCACATGAGCAAATTCAATGGATTAATGATGTGTTGATAATTGTCGTTAGAGATCCACGCCCATATCAAGAAGGTCGTGGATATCTGGTCCCAACTGAAATTACATTAGAAAAAGTTAATTAAGGGGATAGAGTGGTATGTTTTTTCGGAAAAAGAAAATACCTTTTGACCAAAATAAAAAGGTTTCAGTAGTTATTCCGCTGTATAACCACGAGCATTATATAACTGATGCAATAGAAAGTGTACTTTTTCAAAGTTATGAAAATCTAGAATTAATCGTAATCGACGATGGATCTAAGGATGACTCGCTGAATGTTGCAAGATCTTTTAAGGATGACCGGATCACTGTAATAGCGCAGGAAAATGCAGGAGCACATAATACGATTAATCGTGGTCTTCATATGGCAACAGGTGATTATCTTACAATATTGAACTCTGACGATCTGTATGAAAAGAACCGTTTGGAGAAATGTGTAAGGCTTCTCCAAAGTGAGCCTGATGTTCATTTTGTTTGCTCTTACATTAAAATTATTAACGATACAGGAGACGTGCTGGGAATAAAAAGGGGCTGGGAGAATATGGAGCCGTGGCCTTTTCCGAATAAAGAGAAAAGCTTTGCCAAAGATAAAGATTTTACCAGAAACTTATTGATGTCAAACTTCATATCTACAACGAGCAATATGGTTTTTACTAGAGAATTATTTGAGATAATAGGCGGAATGCGTAACTTAAAGTTTGCCCATGACTGGGATTTTGCATTGCGAGCTGCAGAACAAACAAAATGTGCTATTATTAGTGACAGTCTCATGCGGTATCGGATTCATGGAACAAATACCATAAAAACTAATCGAAAGCATATGCTTTTTGAAATATGCTGGATTTATGCTGCTAACCTCCACCGCTTTGAGGGAAGCGACATTTTTAATAATAATAATGAGATTGATTTTGAGGAAATGGCTGAATCAATTAATGTTCAAGGAAATGATAAGATGGTCTGGCTATTGAGGTCCTATATCAATTCTGCCCAAAAGAAAGGGATTAATGAACCTGAATTAGAGTTGTTGGATCGGCAGAATTTAAGAGAAAGTTTGTTTAAATATATTGTTGAATAGTCAACTAAAATCAGATGGTAATAAATTATGAGGAATGATGGAATGATGGAAGGATGAAGAAGGAAACATATGTAATTTTGGGATGTGGTTATTTAGGTTACCATCTTGCGAATTATTTCCACGATGAGAATAAAGATGTGCGGATTATTGGAAAATCTTCTTATTATGTAGATAAACTACATCCATCTATTACCTTTTATGAAGCAAATTTATTTAACGTTGAAGATTATGAAGATGTTATTCCAGCAAACAGTATAGTTATTCATGCTGTTAATCATATTAATTCAACTAATAGCTTTATTGATCTTGAGTATGATTTACAGTCTAACTACACTTCTTTTATTAAGCTTATCAATGTTTGTGAGCGAAAAGAAGTTCGTAAGTTTGTTTTTATATCTTCAGCAGGAACAGTTTATGGGGATACTCAGGTCAGTCTTATACAGGAAAGTCACCCTCTAAGACCAGTTAATATATATGGATTGCAAAAAGTGTATTTTGAGAACTTGCTGAGAATAAAGATGTTGGAATCCAATGAATTTCATTACGTTGTGTTAAGAGTATCGAATCCTTACGGTGGTCAACAGGATCCCTTAAAGAAACAGGGGATTATCCCCATAATGATTAATAAAGCACTTTCCGGGGAAGCAATCGAGTTATGGGTAAGCCAAAACACCGTTAGGGATTTTATTTTTATTAATGATTTTCTTAAAGCGACGGATCTAATTATTAAGAAAACCAAGAGCCGCGGCGACGAATTTAATGTTGGAAGCGGACAAGGTAATTCTCTGGCTAAAGCTATTGATTTGATAGAGGAAGCTACTGGTAGAAAAATAGAAGTTGTGCATAAAGCAGCTTGTACAGCAACTATTCACTCTAATGCATTAAACATTTCAAAAATAAGAGAAATGGGTTTTATTCCTCGCTACTCATTAAAAGAAGGAATCGATCAACTAGTGAATCAAATGGCATAGTGAAAAATAGTTCATTAGCTGGGAAGGGGATTTATCAATAATGAAGGGCATTATTTTAGCTGGAGGTACAGGTTCACGTCTATACCCACTTACAAAGGTCACTAATAAGCATCTTTTGCCTGTAGGAAAATATCCTATGATTTTTCATGCCGTTTATAAACTAAAACAAGCAGATATTACAGATATTCTAATTGTCACTGGCAAAGATCATATGGGTGATGTAGTAAATCTTTTGGGTAGCGGTCGTAAAATGGGCGTAACCTTTACATACAAAGTACAAGACGAGGCTGGTGGCATTGCACAGGCACTCGACTTGGCTGAACACTTTGTTGGTAACGATCAAATGGTAGTTATTCTTGGTGATAACGTATTTAAGGATGACATCTCTCCGTTTGTTGACAATTTTCGCAAGCAGGTTACAGGGGCAAAGCTGTTATTGCAACAGGTTCAGGACCCTCATCGTTTTGGCGTAGCAGAGCTGCAAGAAGACCGCATTATTTCCATTGAAGAAAAACCGAAAGAGCCGAAGAGTAATTTTGCCGTTACAGGCATTTATATGTTTGATCATGGAGTCTTTGACATTGTTAAGACACTTAAGCCATCCGGCAGGGGCGAATTGGAAATCACTGATGTAAATAATGCATATATTAAGAATGGGACTCTTACTTTTGATATACTTGAGGGCTGGTGGACAGATGCGGGTACTCATACTTCTCTGGCAAGAGCTAATGAATTGGCAAAGGAAATCTTATTTGGAGAAGAGTTTGGAAAACTGAAGTTGTAATGACAAGGAGGCCTCGTAGTTATGAAGGTAATCCCTTTGCAACTGGAAGGTGCAAAAATTATTGAGCCGGTGGTCCATGGAGATCACCGTGGCTTTTTTATGGAAAGCTACAATGAACAAGTTATGCATTCCAATGGCATCAATCACAATTTTATACAGGACAATCAATCTTTGTCAGCAGAGCCGGGAATCATTCGTGGACTTCATTATCAACTGAATCCCAAAGCTCAGACGAAGCTGGTTAGAGTTATTTCTGGAGCTATCTATGATGTTATAGTTGATATTCGAAGGGAATCCGCTACGTTTGGACAATGGGCTGGTGTCATTTTAAGTGAATACAATAAGAGGCAGCTTCTTGTACCTGAGGGGTTTGCCCATGGGTTTTGTACTTTAGTTCCAAATACGCAGGTTGCTTATAAAGTTGATGAATATTATTCTCCTGAGAATGACAGGGGGATTTTGTGGAATGATCCTGCTCTTGCAATCGACTGGCCAACTTTTAATCCTATTCTTTCGGAAAAGGATAAACAGCACCCTGTTTTGGCAGATGCAGAAATGAACTTCTAGAATTTATTCACTCATTGATACGAATCGATGAGTATAATATGATTAAAGAGTATTAGGGAGGCCCTTATGAAACTTCTGGTCACTGGCGGTGCCGGATTTATTGGCAGCAATTTTATTTTATATATGATGCAGCAGCATACGGATTATAAGATCGTGAATATGGATGCTCTTACCTATGCGGGTAATCTGGAAAACTTGAAATCGATTGAGGATCAGCCAAACTACTCATTCGTGCAGGCGGATATTGCAGATAAACAAGCAGTAGATGCTATTTTTCAGCAGGGTATCGACGTGGTGGTTAACTTCGCCGCAGAGTCACACGTGGATCGTAGCATTCTGGAACCGGAGATTTTCGTGAACACGAATGTCCTGGGTACACAAGTTCTTTTGGATGCAGCCAAGAAATATGGCGTAATGAAGTTTGTTCAAGTATCAACGGATGAAGTGTACGGTTCTCTTGGTGAGACGGGGCTGTTTTCAGAAAAGACACCACTTGCTCCGAACAGTCCTTATTCAGCCAGCAAGGCAGGTGGGGATCTGCTTGTAAGAGCTTATCATGAGACCTTTGGTCTGCCGGTTAACATTACCCGCTGCTCGAATAATTACGGTCCATATCAATTCCCTGAGAAGCTGATTCCCCTTATTATTTCTCGGGCTCTAAATGATGAGGCCCTTCCAGTGTATGGGGATGGTTTGAATATACGAGACTGGCTGTATGTTGAGGATCATTGCAGTGCGATCGATCTTGTTATCCATCAAGGGAAAATAGGTGAGATCTATAACATCGGGGGTAACAATGAGCGGACCAATCTGCATATTGTGCAAACCATTCTGAAGGAGCTTGGCAAACCCGAATCGTTGATCACTTACGTGGAAGACCGTCCTGGCCATGATCGCCGATATGGCATTGATCCTACAAAAATCACGAATGAGCTCGGCTGGAAGCCAAAACATAATTTCGAGACAGGCATTAAGGAAACGATTCAATGGTTTTTGAGCCATAAGGATTGGTGGACTCGAATCCAGTCCGGGGCTTACCGGGATTATATTACCCAGCAGTACGGCAAGCGGTTGGGTGAAGTTGAATGAAGGTACTCGTAACTGGGGCAAATGGTCAGTTGGGGCAGGATGTAACAAATGTTCTTGCTGAAGCTGGGTATCAGGTTATAGGCTGCGGAAGAGTAGAACTGGATATTACGAACATGGAGCAATGCGGACGGGTTATTTCTGCTTATAATCCTGATACCATCATTCATTGTGCGGCTTATACGGCCGTGGATGCAGCCGAAAGCGATACGGATGGTGCTTATCTTGTGAATGCTATAGGTACCCGAAATATCGCAGTGTCCGCTGAAAAGATGGGTGCTACAGTAGTCTATATAAGCACGGATTATGTTTTTAATGGTACTAGTGAGACGCCTTATGTTGAGTATGACGACACTGACCCACAAACGATTTATGGCCGATCCAAGCTGGCGGGCGAGCGAATGATTCGGGATTTCTGCTCCAAGTGGTTTGTCGTGAGAACATCTTGGGTGTTCGGGCTACACGGGAATAACTTTGTGAAGACAATGCTCCGTCTAGGTCAGGAAAAACCACTTTTAAAGGTGGTTAATGACCAAAAGGGCTCTCCTACCTACACGGTAGATCTAGCAAAATTTTTGTTAAACCTCATTTCCACAGAAAAATACGGTTTATATCATGCCTCCAACAGCGGCTCTTGTACTTGGTATGAATTCACGCAGGCTATTTTTGAAGAAGCACGAGATCAATTGGGGCTAGAGATAACGGCTGAGCTGCAACCTTGCACGACGGCAGAGTTTCCACGACCAGCCCCTCGACCAGCTAATTCCGTAATGGACCACCTTTCGATCCGTTTAAATCAGTTGCAAGATCTGCCGCATTGGCGAGAGGGATTGAAGCAGTTTATGCTGGATATGAAACAGCACCCTGAACTATACTTGAAGTGAATACAGCAAATGTAGGCCTGATCTGTATGATCAGGCCTTATGTTATATTTAGCCGTGGTTTGGAGGTCATAAATGAAATGAAACAGGTTCAGGTGCTGCTGTCTTCCTATAATGGGGAGCATTATATATACGCTCAGCTACAAAGTATTTTAAAACAAAGTTATCCACACATTTCCGTTCTTGTACGAGATGATGGATCTTCCGATCAAACGCTTGCCTTATTAAAGGAATATGCAAAAGTTCATCCTGACCGAATCAAAGTGATCGCCGGGAGTAATGTGGGCGTTGTTTCCAGTTTTTTTGAGCTGGTTCAGCAATCCGATCCCCATGCGGATTATTACTGTTTCTGCGATCAGGATGATGTATGGCTGGAGCATAAAATTGAGCGTGCTGTAAGCATGTTACGTTCTCAAGAGGCTCACATTCCTGCGATTGTATTCACATCAACGGAGCTTACAGATAAAGATTTGAATACTCTTGGTACTTGGCCTAAGCCCCCTTCGAAGGAACCTTCATTTTACAATGCTTTAGTGCAAAATATTGCTGTTGGAGCAACCATTACGATAAATAGGGCGGCGAGAAATAAATTTGTTAAAGGATGCGAGGTCGATCATAGTAAAATCATTATGCATGATTGGTGGTTTTACTTATTGGTATCTGGATTCGGCAATGTAATATATGATAAACGTCCTTCGATACTGTATCGCCAGCATGAAAAAAATGTCGTAGGTGGAAGTAACTCTTTATTCAACAAACTAAAACAGAAATATCGCAGTTACTTAAAACATAAGGGGAAGCATCTTCTTATCATGCAAGCAAGAGAGTTTCACCGAGTTTACGGTCATTTGATGGACGAGAAAAAGCGAGAGCAACTTGAACTTTTTATTGCTCCTAGGGAACGACTTAGAGAAAAAATCTATTTCCTTAAAAAATCAAAACTGTATCGTCAATCAATTATAGAGCAGTCACTCTTTCGTTTTTTAATTCTTCTGGGGTATATATAAAGAGTCATCCATAACTAGATTTTAGTAATTGAAGTTCTTTATTCCTGCCCGACCTGCCTCTTTATGCTATAATGTCGATAGATTACTATATTTGTCAGGAGACGTTATGCAATGGATTTAAGCATTTTAATCGTGAACTACAATACTTGTCAACTGACGGTGGACTGTTTGCGATCCGTGTTTGCATCAGAGACGGAGTATACATATGAAGTCATTTTGATAGATAACAACTCGAAGGACGAGTCGGTTCAGACCATTCGGGAGTTATTCCCGCAGGTTAAGTTGATCGAGAACACGGAGAATACCGGCTTTGCTAAAGCCAACAATCAGGGGATGGAAGTGGCGGAAGGCCGCTATATGCTGCTGCTAAATTCCGACACGATTATCCAGCAGGATACGATACAGACGATGGTCGCTTTTATGGACTATAATCCGATAATCGGTGCCTCCGGCTGTAAAATCGTCCTCCCGGACGGTTCGCTGGATAAGGCCTGTAAAAGAGGATTCCCAACTCCTGCAGCTTCTTTTTACTATGCTTTTGGGCTCAGCAAGCTGTTCCCGAACAAGCCGGAGTTTAACCAGTATCAGCTGGGGTATTTGAATCCGGACGTTGAGTTTCCGGTAGATTGTTTGGTTGGAGCGTTCATGCTGGTACGCCGCGAGACGATTGAGCAGGTTGGCGGGCTGGACGAGACGTTCTTTATGTATGGGGAAGATATTGACTGGTGCTATCGCATCAAGCAGGCGGGATGGGGCATTCACTATTATCCTCGCACGACGATCATCCATTATAAAGGCGGCAGCGCTCGGCGCCGGCCGTTCAAAATTATTTTTGAGTTCCATCGGGCGATGATTCTTTTCCATCGGAAGCATTACCGGCAGAAATACAACATATTCGTTAATGGAGCCGTGTATGCGGGCGTTGGTTTAAAATTGCTCCTGTCCCTGCTCACGAACCGGCTTAAGCCCATTCGTCCTGCAACGATAACGCAAACTTCAGGTGGAGTGGAGGTGAAATCATGATACGCCAGAATCAGGGTTTCCTGACCAAGTTGTATATGTTAACTGACTTTGTCTTCATCCAACTGGCCTTTCTGCTCGCTTGGTGGATGAAATTCGAAAGCGGTTGGTTTCCGTACGAAAAACCTCTGCCCATCGAATCATATGGGATGTGGAGTTTGATATACGGAGCGGTTGCCGTAGTTGTCGGCATCATGATTTCCTTATACTCACCAAAGCGGAAAAAACGCTTCGCAGACGAGTTCATGAAAATCTTCCAGATGCATTTCATTGGAATGTTCATCCTACTCAGCTTAATGTTCTTTGTGAAGGAAGTGAATATCTCCCGTTGGTATCTTGCGATATACATGATTCTCAATGTAGCATTCATCATTTTGTACCGTTATTTCTTAAAGACGTCCCTGAAGCATTTTCGGGAAAAAGGCTACAATCGCCAATTTGTGCTCATCGTGGGTGCAGGATCGCTGGGCAAGCGCTTCTTCAAAAATCTGAAGCAGTACCCGGAGCTTGGATATGAAGTTATCGGTTTCTTGGATGATTACCAGCAGTGGGACGAGATCGAAGCGAGAAGGCTTAAACCTATCTTGGGTTCGGTCAGCGATCTACATAAGGTGCTAAACGAAAAGCTCGTGGATGAGGTCGTGCTAGCCCTTCCACTGGATGCGCACCACAAATACCCTGAAATCATTGCCGCTTGTGAAAAGGCCGGTGTCCGAACGCTGATTATCCCGGACTTTTTCGATTACCTCCCGGCACGGCCGGTGTTTGATAACTTCGCGGGGATGCCGATGATCAACGTGCGTGATATCCCGCTGGATCTAGCGGCAAACCGACTGTTTAAGCGAGCATTCGATATTGTATTCTCGTTAGTGGCGATTATCCTCACCCTTCCAGTGATGATCGGGATATACCTGGGTATCCGTTTGACTTCCCGGGGACCCGTCATTTTCAAGCAGGAGCGGGTGGGGTTGAACCGACGGAACTTTTATATGTATAAATTCCGGTCCATGAAGCCGCAACCGGAGGGGGCCCCGGATACGGGCTGGACCGTGGAAAATGATCCACGCCGCACCAATTTCGGTTCGTTTCTCCGGAAGACCAGTCTGGATGAGTTACCTCAGTTTTTCAATGTTCTGTTCGGTCATATGAGCGTGGTGGGCCCTAGACCGGAGCGCCCTTATTATGTGGAACAGTTCAAAGAGGAAATTCCGAAGTACATGGTGAAACACCACGTACGCCCGGGCATCACGGGATGGGCGCAGAGCAACGGCCTGCGTGGGGACACTTCGATTGAGGAACGGATCAAGCACGATATTTTCTACATCGAGAATTGGTCCATTCTATTTGATATCAAAATCATTCTGCGCACGATCCGTAACGGATTCAAAAATGCATACTGATTGTAATTTAATGATGACGTCATCAGGCATGAGCCGGATGGCGTTTTTTATTTACCTGACCTAGAAGAAGATATCGACTAAAGTTGCTGGCCAAATCCCGACGCCTCTTGTAAAGATCCCTGTACTGTCACAGCCTTACATGAAGCGATAACATTCGATACCGAATAAACTTCGGACATTCGATCCATTCCTCTCCACTTAAACATGCATGTACAACACAGCGGACAATAGTAATCTAGAATTATTTTTAAATATAACTATGATACCATTATAATGAGATGTCGGCGCATCAGTGCTTTTCTCAGAGGTTGTCCAATATGTAGAATCCGCTGGTTAGTTATAAGAGCATTGAATCTACCTCCAAACTTTCGTGAATTTCCAATATGGACTCGTTCAACCAAACGAAAACCTTGTCATTTGTGAACGAATGTCATGTTTTAACGTCATCGTCATCCAATATTCTTTGTAGGTCGCCATTTATAGAGCCCCTTTTCAAATCGAGATAGGTATAAAAAAATCCACGTCGACCGCAGACAGTGCTTGACTGTCCTTGATCTCTATGGATTCTACAGATTAATTGATACCATCTAGCTGCTTGTTGAGGTTTAGGATGGTTATTAAGGTGTCGGCTTCTTACGTCTTTCGTTAAAAACGAAAAGCCCTTTGAACGCATCCGTCAGTTTGAACAAATAGAATGCGGCTACGCCAATTACTACACAAACTATTAAGAACAAACAATAAGTCTCAATTGGCGTGATAACTCTTTCGGTAAAAACGTACAAGCATCTGTTCTGTTATAACATGATGTATTAAGAAAATAGCAAAAGAGTATTTGCTAACAAACAGAAGGGTTTTTGAATTTTTTCTCTTCCTATTTGTTGCCCTATAAAAGCCAGTACAATGAAAAGTGGAATTCCGAATAATGAGATAGTGTACATGTAGTTTATTGAAGGAATTTCAACAAACAACATGAAAATAACTAAAGCCAATGAAACCAAGAAAGCATATACGTTAACCTTTTTAAAGTATTGAACAAAGTACATTCCAAACAAAAATTCAGGCAATCTTGTCAATATATTATAGTCGATTGGTAATTCAAAAATATAATTTTGGATGACGATAAAGTAAACAACCAACGACGATATCGCCAAAATCTTAGGGAATTTAATAAGCAGATACCTTAGCGCAGGGAACAAGAAATAAAAAATTATAATACAACCTAAAAACCACTCACCAAGTATATAGTAATTCGGAATAAGACCAGATAAGTACCCGTCTAAACCAATTATACTTAAAGCAAAAGTCCATTTCGGCACTTCTGGACTAAATGGATTTATAGCAAAATATTTATAAAAATAATACAAAAACACAATAGCATATGCTACCCAAAACATCGGATAAATAGAAATAAATCTTCTTTTAAGGTAGTTTTTTATTGACAGCCCTTTTTTATAAGTGAGCATCAATGCAGATCCTGACAAAATAAAAAACAACGAGACACCGATCCTACCCAAGTTTCCATTTGGATATGTGTCAAAAAAAACTAAGGTTACCCCGATTGAACGAGCAAGCATTGAAATGGAATATTACAATGGACAACATAGAGAGTGCTCTAATAAAGTCTAAATAGAACACTCTTTCTATTTTAACCTCTAACAATTAATTTCCGCCTTTCGGTAACATTATTTGCTTAGCTCCTTTCTGGGTAATTCGACACATTTCTATGTTATCCCTCTTTTTATTCAGCAAACAGAAGAGTCCCCGAAAGTTGACCGCCCATTTCTGAGTAGGGCCAGGTAATAGTCCTGCTGGATCCCGCAACTTTAACGCACAATTCCAAATAATCAGCAGCCAATAAGGGGAGTACGATGGTCCCATTCAAATACAAACTGCCAGTTAAAGAAATTTGTCGGTAGTCAAGGTAATACTTTTGGGTCCCGTTTTTTAGTAGATACAACTCAGCTAAATTATGTGACGACCCTAATCCTTCCAAACCAATAGAAGCTGTAATCATGTAATTTCCAGCAGCTTCGCCTGGTACCGTAAATTTTGACAGGTCAGTAACATTGTTTTTGTTATAGGTATTCAGGCCATCGCCATCAAACACACATTTGTACTCTGTTCCATCACCTGTTATTGCGCCTTTATCGCTGTAAGAATTCCTTCCTAATACGAAAAAAGGAACAATAACACCCTTGGGTATTCCATAATGTTTCGTCGGCGCGATTGACGATGTATTTGAAGGGGTTGCTTTGGCGAAAAAGTTAGTGCCATATCTTACGTTTGTGGCACTGTCTCCATGAAAAACGCTGTATTCACCGGCTGCTTGATCCGATATTCCGTCAACCTCTATATGTTCAGAGTTTTGAATATACAACGTGGTATATGCACTTAAACTTACATAGATTTCTTTTAACTTCACATATCTTGTATTACCGTGAAGGTATATAACACGAGACAACACCGCATCTTTACTTGTTAGGATACCATTAGAGATCGTGGACAAAACAAGTCCCACAATGTCGAGTGATCCACACTTGAAATTATTAATCGCTATTGACACACACCCTTGATCTAAAAAAAGCGTACTGTCATTGATAAGATCCGAGTATATGACATTGAGGTTATTTGATATCCTGATTGGGTTGTTACAGGCCACACCACTGACAATCGAATTCCTAACACCTATTGCCCAAAAATCAGGCGAAGTTAAATCCTCTTGGTTTTTGTTTCCCGTTGCCGTGATAGAATCAATAACCAGTTTGTCGTTCCAGCACTTATACGGAGTGTAGTAGTAATCGATAATAAAAGGAATTACAGCCTCTGCGCTTGAACTTTTGGTGTCGGTTGAAACGACTGTATCAAGTGCGACATTGATGCAACTCATTAGCTTTAGATTAGCATTATCTGTTGAACCTCTTGCTCCGCTAACCACTACACCTGAGACAAATCCGTTGTAACAATATACAAGTTCAACGCCTATTGGTTTTGATATTACTTCTACATCAATAGTGCTAATATAAAACTCGTATATATACTTTAATGAAACTGTGTAAAACTCCCCGTCGTTAGTCAAACCATGCTTCGTTCCGTCAATCTTAAAGTCCGAAACATACTCAACTTCCAGGGTATTTATTTTACCTCCTGAAATCGAAACATTATCAATGTAGTTCAACTTCACTATCCAATAATCGGTAAATGAATGAGTAAACTTATTTTCAAATACAACGGCGGTCGAGCTAATAGAAACTACTTTGTTTATTTCAAAATAAGCCGTACTGGAATCAGCGCCACCGTCACCAGAGCGATTCTCAAATCTGACGATAGCACCAACTGACAACAAATTCGTGAAGTTCCCCGTTATACTGGAGTCATCTGCAGATATTGAACCAGTTACATACATTGCACCAGATACTTTTGAAATAGTGGGATTGTTATATGCAAACTTTGTAGGCAAATCAATCATTAAATTTGTTCTACTTGCAGACGCAACAGTACCAAAATCAATCCCGGTCTGATTATAAGTTGCATTTTGGATTCCCGTTTCGATCATAACAACGTCCCCGACTCCAAAGGCGGAAAAGTCCCCGTTAAAAACAGATGTCCCGGAAGGAAATACAGACCAATCACCAACAAAGGAAACTGAATTAGATTTCCCAACTCCTTCTCCTTTGATCGAAATTTTTCCGTCAATCACTGCATCATCATCAAGTTTTAGAGCGATATTACCTGAATCGATTTTAAAACTTTCATTGTATGTTCCTTTTGGGACTCTTAATATACCACCTCCAAGAGTTTTCAAGTGATCTATGGCAGAAGCAAAGGTATTGAAATTTGTAACAGATACAATACCGGCCATATTGTTATCAAAAGCATCTAACCGATCACCTAATAACGGGAATCCTCCCCTCGCGTCAATAACTTCTGGTGTGCCATCTCCAATATTTAAAATTAGGCTGTCAATTCTACTATCAGTTTTATCGATTGTTTGCTTGACATTCCTGGCCCCAATTACCTCACCACTGTAAGATATGTGTTCAGTTGGGTGAGCAACATTTGATGTAATGTTTATAACTATACCCTCTTCAACTTTATCAACTTCTTGTTTTCGTGCGATGTTATCTAATTCCAGTGGCTCGGATACCTCCGCTCGTCCTGATGGATTTCGTTTCATCAGTGTATTTGGCGTCAGTGTATTTGGCCTCGGTGATAATGTAGCGCCATTCATAGTTTTTCCGTCTTCTACAGTCATAAATCCATTCCGTGTTTCGTCCGCTGGCGGATGCATATGGAACTCGTCCCCACCTTGTAGACTCATTTTCTGTGCTATCCCAGCATTTATGATCTTGTTAACTTTCCTTGTCATCCCCGTCACCACGCTTTCCTCGTTTCGGCTTACCTTCTCATTGAGTAGTTGCGCAATCTGCTCAAGGAGCAAGGCCTGACGACGTAATTCATTTAATTTATCATTCTTCCATCGTTCTTCTGGTGTGATGCCTTGAACATAGTCCATTATACACCTCGCGTTACAAAAATTAGGGAGAACCGAAGCTCTCCCAACATTTATTGTTCCTCCATCAGTCCGGCGTTATGCAGCTCGGTCAGAAGCAAATTAAAGCATTTTGCTACCAATACCTGATCTACATCGCCCTTAACGTTGACGGGCTTGATATTTTTGATCTTTGGTGCCGATGCTTTCCCTTGCTGCTCTTGCCGGGTTTGATTTCTTCGCCTTGGACAAAGAGGCGGTCGAAGTTCATTGGAGCCGATGTTGGTATCGGCGCAGATTGATCAGGTAATTTACATCGGACATCACGGAATATGCCGGATACTCGGTCGTGTGCGGTAACATCCGAAAGTCCTTGGGGAAGAGGGCATTCTGGATATGGGGTGCGGGGGAGTCCTGTTGTATGACTGAAAATCGAATTATACCGCTGTAGACTTGTCTGAGGAAGCGATCGGATTCGCATCTGGCAAAACGCCAAGAAACTTAATTCAGCGCGCGGACATCAATCATTATGTTCCTCATAAAAGCTACGACGTCATCTTTTTTACGTTCCCAATACCTCTAGCAAGCTTTTGGAATATGCGTGTTACCTGACCCCGGATGGCGTCATCATATTTTCCCTATATTCACATATGAACACCCACGATCCCGAATCTCATGGTAGAGCATAAGATCGGCGAAATCGAAAGCTGTGATGGGTTTGACGTGGTAGATAAAGTCAGTGTGTTTAACCACAACGCGGGATTGAAATGGTATATTTACCTTTTGAAGGCCAAGAGCTAGTGGCCAACAGTATTATAAAAAATCATTCCGTCATTTGGCAGCCGCCAAATGACGTTTTTTGTTTGGCCGACCATGTAACCGGGTATTTACCTAGCAACAGCGATGAACGAAACAAAGGGTGGGGATACCATGAAACGGATCGCAGCTGTCCTTCTATTATTTTCCGCCATTATAATACTGCTTCTGACTCATCTGGAGTTGGAAGAAGAAGAACCGCAAGGATTCGCGGCCTATCGCCTGATTGCTCATGCCATGGGAAGCATCGGGGAACAGCCCTATACGAACGCTTATGAAGCCATGGTTGTTAACTATGAGAAAGGCACAAGGGTGTTCGAGATTGATTTGATGCTGACGGAGGACCGGAAAGTCGTGGCCAGGCATGAGTGGACGGAGAGCATGACACAGCAGCTGGGTCAGAAGGAGAAACTCCCCGATGATAAGCAGGCAGCGCGCCTGAGCCATGAGGAATTCATTAATACGCCGATTTTGGAACAATACCAGCCGATGGATATTGAGGGGATTATGGATATGATGGAGCGTCATCCCGATATCTACATCGTGACGGATACGAAGGAGCAGAAGGACCGGGATATACAGTACCTGTTCGCGGAGATTGTAAACGCTGCTAAAGAACGGAATCCGAAGCTTCTGGATCGGGTTGTCGTCCAAATTTACAATGAGCCGATGCTTGATATGGTCAGGGACATCTACCCGTTTCAATCGATTATATATACGCTGTATGCCACGCAGGACTCACCTGCTGAGATCACCGCCTTCATACAGGAGAACCACATTGACGCGGTTACCATGCCGGAGTACAAGGTCAGCCCGAATTTCGTAGCGAAGCTGAAGGAAGCGGGTGCTGTGACTTATGTCCACACCATCAATGACACCACGACCGTGAACAATTATGAAAAATGGGGAGTTTATGGCGTTTATTCAGATCTGCTCACAGAGCCGGAGTTGGAGCAGAACAGCCTGAGATATACTTTTAAAAAGTGACTCGCATAGAGGGTGCTTTTCATGGTTTGCCCCCATGTTGTATCGCCCGTCAATTGAAAAGGCTAATTTCATTTACAGTGATGCCGAACATCGAAGTCCGTTGTCTCCCAAAGAGACGCGGGCTATTTTTTGATATCAGAAGATATAAATTCGAAGCATGGCCTATTTGATATCACAGAAAACCACCATCTATATGTCTGGGATCGTGCGTCATACGGTCTGGGAATGTACATCGATTGACGTTTTTCTTAGCGAAGTATCAGCACCAATCCCGTTCCAGAGGTTCGGTTCGTATATCGGCTAAACCGATAAACCGCAATTACCAAAAAAATGTTCGTATTTTATGCGAACATAAATTGACTTGCTTACCGTGCTAGCATAGACTTATTTTAGTATAATAGTAACCCGTGAACGTGGAGGAATGACGCTTGAAAGAGATGATACAATCCTGGAGGCATGTGTTTAAGCTGGACCCCGACAAGGAGATCGATGACGAGACCCTTGATGCGGTATGTTTGTCAGGAACCGATGCCATTATGGTCGGAGGCTCAACCGGAGTCACTTATGAAAATACCGTGGATCTGCTGTCCCGAGTTCGGCGTTACGAGCTGCCGTGCGTGCAGGAAGTATCCGATCTGGAAGCCGTTGTACCCGGATTTGATCTATATATGGTCCCGATGGTTTTGAATACGCAGGATCCGACCTGGATTATGGGCCGGCATCGCGAAGGAATCGAACGCTACGGGTACATGATCCCGTGGGATCTGGTTGTGACCGAGGGGTATATCGTGTTGAACGAGAATGCCGCGGTGGCGAAGCTGACTGGAGCTGAGACTTCAATTGAAGCGAGCGCTGCCGCCGCTTATGCCCAGATTGCGGACAAGCTGATGAATCTGCCGATTGTGTATTTGGAATACAGCGGCGTTTATGGGGATATGGAGACCGTCCGTACGGTTCGAAGATCGCTGGATAACGCCCGTTTGTTCTATGGTGGCGGAATTACCACCTTCCAGCAGGCGCTGGAGGCTGCAGCTATCGCTGATACGATCGTTGTTGGAAACGTTGTGTATGATCATCTGGAGCAGGCGCTAGAAACGGTCAAGGCCGTGAAGGGCTGACTTGTCTCTGTTATAAGATATTAATAAGATCTGCCCAAAAATATAGAGGCGCGTTAAGCCAGTTCAGGCTCTATAATAGTGTGTTTTCTCCATCCGCCTTGTGACGGTTAAGTATACATTTATATAATAATTAATTTTATAATCCATTTAACCAAGCTAGCAGAACGCACCGTGTCTTAGACAGACAGTATTCTATATTCATATTCATTCACTTTGAATTTTATCTATCTGCCAGACCCTATTTCATTTTTTTCGCTTGTCATCTTTAACCAAGTTTCTCCCTTACCAAATCTACACTTATTAGGAGGCAATACTATGCATTCCATTGATATACACGACGCCGTCAGACGGCTGAATCCGCAGCAGCGCCAAGCCGTTGAAGCAACCGACGGACCGCTGCTCATTATGGCAGGTGCCGGCTCCGGTAAGACGCGGGTACTGACACACCGAATCGCGTACCTGATCGCCACGCGCAAAGCTGCACCTTGGAGCATCCTGGCGATTACGTTTACGAATAAAGCAGCCCGTGAGATGCAGGAGCGGGTATCCAAGCTGGTCGGCCGGGAAGGCCAGGACATCTGGGTATCGACGTTCCACTCGATGTGCGTGCGGATTTTGCGTAGAGACATTGAACGGATTGGCTTTACATCGAATTTCAGTATTCTAGACTCGACGGATCAGCTGTCCGTTATTCGGAACGTGATGAAGCAGCACAACATCGATCCGAAGAAATTCGAGCCGAAGGCAATTCAAGCAGCTATGAGCGCGGCTAAGAATGAGCTGATCTCCCCGCAGCAGTATGAACAGAAGGCCGGAGACTATTTTGAAACCCTTGTTGCCAAGGTATATACGGAATATCAGAAGCGCTTAAAGAGCAACAACTCGCTCGATTTTGACGATCTGATCATGACCACGATCCAGCTGTTTAAGGAAGTGCCGGAGGTCCTCGACTTCTACCAGCGGAAGTTCCAGTACATTCACGTGGATGAGTATCAGGATACCAACCGGGCGCAGTACATGCTTTGCCGCATGTTGGCAGACAGCCATCACCGCATCTGCGTTGTCGGGGACAGCGATCAGTCGATCTACCGCTGGCGTGGCGCGGATATCACGAACATCCTGAATTTTGAGCAGGATTATCCCGAGGCGCGGACGATTCTGCTGGAGCAGAATTACCGTTCTACAGCGAATATTTTGAATGCTGCCAACAATGTGATCGGCCTGAACACAGGCCGGAAACCGAAGAATCTGTGGACCGAGCAGGGTGAAGGACCGAAGATCAAGGTGTTCCGTGGAGACACGGAGCATGATGAGGGGTATTTTGTTACCTCGGAAATCAGCAAGAGCGTTACCGCTGGCAAAAGCTATCAGGACCACGCGATTCTGTATCGGACCAATGCGCAGTCCCGGGTGATCGAGGAAATTCTGATCAAGTCGGATATTCCGTACCAGATCGTCGGGGGCATCAAGTTCTACGATCGCAAAGAGATTAAGGACCTGCTCGCCTACCTACGCCTGATCTCCAACCCGGACGACGATATCAGTTTAACGCGGATCATTAACGTGCCAAAAAGAAGCATCGGCGACACAACCGTTGCGAAGCTGGCTGCTGCAGCCGCAGAGCGGGGCATCTCGATTTTCCGCGTGCTGGAAATCGTGGACGACCTCGGTTTTGCCGGACGAACACGCAATGCGCTGGTGGGCTTCTACGACATGATTGCCGCGCTTAGCCGAATGGTCGAATTTCTGTCGGTCACCGAGCTTACGGAAAAAATACTGGAAATGTCCGAGTACCGCCTAGAGCTGCAAAACGAGAATACGATCGAATCCAGATCCCGCCTCGAGAACATTGACGAGTTCCTGTCGGTGACGCAAGAGTTCGAGAAGAACAACGAGGATAAATCGCTCATCTCCTTCCTCACGGATCTTGCGCTGATCGCGGACATCGATTCGATGAACGATGACGAAGAAGATCGTGACGACGCTGTCGTGCTCATGACGATGCACAGTGCCAAAGGCCTGGAGTTCCCGGTGGTGTTCATCATCGGCATGGAGGAGGGGGTATTCCCGCATAGCCGTGCCTTTATGGATAACGAGGAGCTGGAAGAGGAACGCCGACTAGCTTATGTAGGCATCACGCGCGCCGAGAAGCAGTTGTTCTTATCCTGTGCACGTATGCGCACCTTATTTGGCCGCACGACGGCGAACATGCCATCGCGATTCCTGGAGGAGATCCCGGAAGAATTGAAGGAAGACACCCAGATGGCGCATGACCGATACCGCCGCGGCGGCGGTAGCAATGTGGGCGGATCTTACGCAGGACGCGGCTTCGGAGGCGGTGGAGGCAGCAACTTTGGCGGCGGTCGCAGTGTTGACCTCTCCCTCAGCGGATCGACCGCTTCCGCGCAAGCTGCGCCGAAGAGCCGGGTGACGATGACAACCGGTGGGTCATCCCGTCCGGCTGCTGCTTCGGGCAGTGGGGAATTTAAAGCCGGCGACAAAGTGGCCCATGGCAAATGGGGAACCGGTACGATCGTAGCGGTAAAAGGCAGTGGCAACGACATGGAATTGCAGATTGCATTCCCGGCGCCTGTGGGCGTGAAACGTCTGCTTGCCGGCTTCGCGCCGATTACGAAGGTGGAATAACCGAGGACGATGGTGGTTGCTGCATGTTAAGAGCAGGATGTTTGGACAACAATGTAATACAATGGTTGAACAACAGTCCACATAAGTCACAACGTAACCTATAATGGCCTTATATTATTGAAGGAGGATTGCCCCTGCATGGATTTCAAGGAAAAGATGGAGAAGCTCATTGCGGAGCTGAACAATTACAATTACCATTACTACACGCTGGATCAGCCGCTTGTAAGCGACAAGGAATATGACGCCCTGTACGACCAGCTGGTAGCGTTGGAGGCCGAGACCGGAGTGACGCTTCCGGATTCTCCGACCCAGCGGGTGGGCGGGGAGATTCTGAAGGGTTTTGCCCCGCACCGCCATTTGGCTCCGTTATGGAGTCTCGATAAGGCTCAGAACATTGAGCAGCTCCGTACCTGGCATGATCGCGTGGTCAGGCTGGTCAATGACTATAATACGAAGAATCCCGGCAATCCTCTCAAGGCACCTTGTTATGCACTGGAGCTGAAGTTTGACGGGCTCACGCTGAATCTGACCTATCAGGACGGCAAGCTCGTTCAGGCGTCGACACGGGGCAACGGTGCAGTTGGCGAAGGTATTTTGGCTCAGGTGAAAACCATCAAGTCGGTGCCGATGACGATCCCGTACACGGCAGGTACGATTGAAGTACAGGGCGAAGGCATCATGAACCTGTCCGTGCTGGACAAATACAATCAAACCGCGGCCGAGCCGCTCAAGAACGCGCGTAATGCCGCCGCAGGGGCGCTCCGCAATCTTAATCCCAAGGTGACGGCTGAGCGTAAACTGAACGCTTACTTCTATAATGTAGGTTATTCGGATGGAATCACTTTTGCCGATCACAAGGAAATGATGGATTTCCTGCGAGAGAACCGGCTCAAGGTCAATCCGTACATTTTCTATTTTGAGCAGTTTGATGATGTAATGGAGCAATTGGCCGATATCGAGAAACGCCGTTCCGAGCTCGATTATCTCATTGACGGAGCGGTGGTGAAGGTGACCGATTTCCGCATTCGCGAAGCTCTTGGATATACCGATAAGTTCCCCCGCTGGGCAGTCGCTTATAAATTCGAAGCGGAAGAAACCACGACCGTGCTGCAGTCGGTAACCTGGAATGTGGGGCGGACCGGAAAAATCACGCCGTTAGCGCGTGTAGAGCCAGTTGAGCTTGCCGGGGTCACGGTGCAAAATTGTACGCTGAACAATATCGGGGATATTGAGCGCAAGAACCTCAAGTTCGCACTGGGCTCCCGAGTCTTCATTCGCCGTTCGAATGACGTTATTCCCGAGATCCTCGGCAAAGTAACGGAGGAGCAGGACGGAGAAGAGATCCTGTATCCGGAACAGTGTCCATCCTGCGGATTCCCGCTGGAGCAGCGCGGCGCTCATCTCTTCTGCAACAACAAGACGGGGTGCAAACCGCAAATCGTGGCCCGGATCACGCATTTTGCTTCCAGGGATGCCATGGACATTGAAACATTCAGCGACAAAACCGCGATCCAGTTATACGACGAACTGGGTGTAAGAGAACCGGCTGACCTTTACACGTTATCTTTTGATAGCTTGCTGAAGCTGGAGCGCTTCGGCGAGAAAAAAGCCCAGAATCTGCTGGATGCCATCGAGAAGAGTAAGGAGCGGGATCTTGCATCCTTCCTCTTTGCGCTGGGGATTCCGAATACCGGCAAATCCACAACCAAAATGCTGGCCGATCACTATCGCGATCTGCATCGCGTGATGGCGGCGACCGCAGAGGAATTGGTCGAGCTGCCGGACGTTGGCAGCATCGTGGCCGAAAGCATCGCTGGATACTTTGCGGACCCGTTTGCCCAAGCAAGCATTCAGAAGATGCTCTCGCTGGGTGTCCAAGCAAAAGCGCCGGAAGCACCGAAGCCGGTCAGCACCGATTCCTACTTCAGCGGCAAAACGGTCGTGCTGACAGGCACCCTCCATCTGCTGACCCGCGAAGAGGCAACCGAACGCTTGGAAGCGCTCGGCGCCAAAGTCACCGGCAGCGTGTCCAAGAAAACCGATCTCCTCATTGCAGGCGAAAAAGCCGGCAGCAAGCTGGCCAAAGCCCAGCAGCTCGGCATCGACATCCTGGAGGATGAAGAAGAGTTCGTGCGGTTGCTTGACGAATCATAATACAACCTGGATATATCTTGCAGAATCAGTTGCGACTCCATGTGAACCGAGGCTATCGATAGCCTCGGTTTTTCTCTTTTCCCCAGTTCCCTGACTTCTCCCTCACTTGCGATGTAAGCCATATTTTCTATGAATCTATGACGTTTTCGATCATTCGTCAAAAGCTCCTAAACATTCGACTCGATTTAACAAAAACATACAGAAAAGGATGAAGGAATCTAATTTTGAGTTCTAGAATAATTTACCACGGGTCAGTCTTATGCGGAAAGGAGTGGATACCATCGTTAGGCAGCGCAGATATGCTGATGACATCCCAGACCCTAATGTGATTGGGAAATCTATCTTATGGGAGGGGCAAAGCCTTGAGTAAAAAGTTATGGTCCGCACTACTAAGTTTTGTATTAACGCTATCACTCGTTGCACCAGCGGCTGGGGCCGCTCCGTCAGAACGGCAGATCGAGCTGGACAATCAGCTCAGTGCCGATGAAGCTGGTCAGATAAAGGATATTCTGAAACAGCGAGCTAAGCTTGCCGAGTTTCCGGTGCTTGATCAAAGTCTGCAGAGATCTGCCGGGGGTCCTACAAGAGTCATTGTAGAGCTGTCTACTGAGCCAGTGGCCTTAGCCAAAGGGCTTTCTTCTATTCAGGGTCAATCCTTTAGTTCTTCCGCAGAAGCGAAGGTTGAGGAACAAGTGCAATTGGAGCAGCAGACTTTTATACGCAGCCTGAGCACGAAGAATATAACGCACGAAATTTCGGAGCAATATAGTTACGCATTCAACGGAGTGTCCATGGAGATCGACGGCAGCAAGGTTGAAGCGCTGCTTGATCTCCCTGGCGTTCTAGGCGTATATCCCGATCTGGAGGTAACGGTTGGACCGAAGGGCGAAGTGAATCCATACATGAAAGATACGGGGCCGTTCATCGGTGCTCCGGAAGTATGGGATCTCGGTTATACAGGTAAAGGCATTAAAGTAGGCGTTATCGATACGGGTATTGATTACGTACACCCTGTTTTGAAGGATGCTTATAAGGGTGGATATGATTTCGTAGACAATGATAACGATCCCTATGAGACGACTCCGCTCGACTGGGAGAATGACCCTTCCAATCCCCCACAGGTCGATGACAGGGGGAGTACGTATTGGACGGATCACGGAACGCATGTAGCGGGTACCATCGGGGCCCGTGATGCCGGCGAATATGGAGTCGTGGGCATTGCGCCGGAAGCGGATATCTATGCTTACCGAGTTCTTGGGCCATACGGAAGCGGCTATTCCAGCTGGGTACTGGGTGGTATTGACCGTTCCGTTCAAGACGGAATGGATATAATCAACCTCTCCCTTGGCAATTCACGCAATGATCCGGACTATGTGACGTCCGTAGCACTCAACAATGCTGCGCTGGCTGGTGTCACCCCAGTCGTTGCAAGCGGCAATTCGGGGCCTAACCGCTGGACGGTTGGATCACCAGGAGCGGCCGCTTTTCCGATTACGGTAGGAAACTCAACGGGTCCAAGTGACGAAATTGCGGCAACAGCGCACTTTTTCACGGATTCGGAATTGCCGGGTGAGCCTATTGATAACAATGAGGGTCCGTTGGAGCTTGGAGCTGAGCCGACACATCCCGTTACGCCTGAAGAGCAGACGGATGTAGGAGCGCAGGCAGATGAAGCCGCTGGGCCAACATCGACGGATGACACCGCTGCTATGGGTGAGACGGAGCCTTCCGTCGATACGGAGCAAGATCTAGAGCCGACTCAACCGACTGAAGGAGCCGGAGAAGAGCCGGCCACGGAAGAAGAGGCTGTTGAACCTGTCAAGGATAAGGAAGGGCCCTCGGCAGACGATGCCGCTCCGATCACGGTGACAGATGCAACGTATAAGCTTGAATTAATGGCCTGGAATCTGGCCGAAGATCCTGAAGTTGCCCTGGATGGCGATTTCGAACTGGTTTATGCGGGTCTGGGTAAGCCAGAGGATTTCACGGGTAAAGACGTAGCCGGCAAAATCGCTTTGATTAAACGCGGCGAAATTGCCTTCGTCGAAAAAATTGCCAATGCTAAGGCGGCAGACGCGAAGGGTGTTATTGTGTTCAACCAGAACCCTGGACCTATCGGTGTGTTGCTTGGAGACAGTTTTGCCTTCATTCCGACCTTTAGTATGAGCAAAGAAGACGGGGATTATATCAAATCGCTGCTCGATGCCAACCCGAATATGAAAGTGAATTTTACGGATTTTATCAAGAACCGAACCGCAGGCGATGAAATCAATGATTCCAGCTCCCGCGGCCCGGCTAAAAAGACGCTGGACATCAAGCCTGACGTGGTTGCACCGGGAACCAGCATATTGTCATCCATTCCGGCGTACGGTAGGGACATTGCCGATGCAGATTACAGTCAATCCTATGATCGCTTCACGGGCACCAGTATGGCATCCCCGCATGTGGCAGGGCTTGCAGCTCTCATATTGGAGAAGCACAACGACTGGACTCCATTCGACGTCAAAGTCGCACTGATGAATAACGCCAAAGTGCTGAATACCGAATCCTACGATGTAACGGATCAAGGAGCCGGACGCGTACAAGCACTCAATACCATCCAGGCAGAGGCTCTGGTGAAGGTCCTAGACAAGACATCGTATCAGGAGAACGGAACAAGTAAAGAGCAGGATAACATTACGGGAAGCATCAACTTCGGTAATTTTACCGGTAAAGCTGCCAAGACCGTTCAGAAAAAAATAAAGGTAGAGAGTATTGGAAGTGCGGGCGGGACTTTTAACGTGGAAATCAATAACACGCAGGTCACGCCGGGGGTAAGCGTCACAACCGATAAAAGCACCTTCGCCCTCAACGGTCAAGAAGAGGTTACAGTAACCCTTCAAGTGCCGGAAGGGATAGAGGGCGTATCGGAACAACAAGGGTATATTACCTTTACGAATGGAACCCGCACCTATTCGGTTCCTTACGTGGCGTACTTTAACCTTGAGATCACAGGCGTGAAATATACAAAAGCTTACAGTGACAAAGAGAACTATTTACCGCATGTTCCGTTGACCAAGACTGGTGAATTGGGCAAACTCAACCTGGCTTTTGAATTCTACAATCCGATGCAGATCGTCATTGTGGACTTGTATGACAGTCTTAATCCAGGAGCGGGTGTTGACGGCGACGGTATTATTGGCCAAATATTCGGAGGGGAAGCCTATTTTGATGCAAACACCTCGTTTACGATCGGCTGGAACGGGAAGTATGCCGATTATGAAACCGAGAAAGAGGCAGAGGTTCAGGACGGATTATATTCGATCGAGCTTTTATCCCTTGGTACGGATGGAATCGTTTATTCCGATTATGCCACGATTCCTTTCTTCGTGAAGAGATCAGCACCATCGATCCAAACCGAGCTGGATGTCAAAATATCCGGCAAGAGTAATCCTGCACTAACCGGTACGATCGATGACCTCTATGTAACGGCTGTTCCGGCTCTGTGGGATGAATGGGCAATTGATTTTGATGTAAGCGAATGGTTAGATGCCAATTACGTTATTAAAAGAGCTAACAAAACGGTCGCCAAGCAAGGCACCTTTGATGTTGGACAGGATGGTGCATTTAACATTGCCCTAGACGGGTTATCTTCAGGCAACTATACCGTTGAGCTTTCCGTCAAGGACCGTCAAGGACTTCAAGGAACGGCTTCCGTATCTTTGCAGTTGACGGGCGCGCCTGGACCAGGCAACCCGGATCCAGGTAACCCAGGTGGCGGATCTGGAGGAGGCGGTGGAGGCTCGTCCTCCGGTGGGGGTTCCACAGGAACTCCAACCACTCCAGCACCTGAATTAACGGGGGATGCCAAAGTAACCACGAAGAAAAATGCGGATGGTACCGAGTCTGCAACGGCCGCTCTATCTGAAGCAGCGGTTGCGGCAGGAATTACCGGAGACGGCAAAGAAGTGAAGCTGGACGTATCGAAGCTGGATTTCGGCAAATATAGCGATGTAGCCCTTACCCTCGGTAAGGCTGCCGTGGATAAGCTGAAAGCATCCGGCAAACCGCTTGTTATTACAGGTAACGGTTTTACCTTGACGGTGCCTGCCGATGCCTTGGATGATTTCACTACGAACAGCGGATTCAGCTTAGCGGTTTCCGTAGCTGCAAGCAAAGCGGGATCCGAAAACACATTGAACGCTGTATCCCCGATCGTTTCGATCAAGCATGGGGATAAGTTTAAACATCCGCTTTTGCTGACATTGAACTATGACCCAACAAAAGTGAAGGATGCGCGCAAGGTAGGTGCCTACGTGCAATCGGAAAAAGGGGACCTGCAATCCGCTGGATTGCTGCAATCGGCTGCGCGTGGATCGATCACGTTCCGTATTAACGGTCCTGGTTCATATGTGGCTGCCGAGAATAACGTGACCTTTAACGACATCATCAGCCACTGGGCTAAAGATGAGATCGAGGTTGCTGCCTCGCAGCATATCACGAACGGTACAGGTGCAGGCCGCTTCTCTCCGAACAATGCGGTGACCCGTGCCGAATTTGCGACACTGCTTGATCGTATTTTCGAAACAGGCATCGATTGGGAAACACGCAGCAAAGAAGCGGGAGCGAAGAATCCGCTGACCCGTGAGGATATGGTGGTCATGATTGCGGAAGCGCTGAAGATTGATTCCGAAGCAGGCTCCTTGTCATTTAATGATACGAATTTGATTTCGGAGGATGCACGTGCGGCCGTAGCTTTTGCAGTGAAGGAAGGTCTGGTGAAGGGAGTGAATGGCAACCGCTTCGGACCGGGTGAGACTTCCACTCGGGCTCAGGTATCCGTGATTGTGTACCGTTTGCTGGATTATCTGAACAAAATCTAATCTAGGATAGGCAAAGGCGGATTTTTAACTATGAAAGACTCGGCTGGCAGCAGCCGAGTCTTTTTCATTTTCTCCAAAGATCCCTCATACGGGGGATGTATATCTACCCAGGCAAAAGCTACTATTTTATATAGGTATACATTCCTATTTCACTAAGGTTGTATGTTTAAAAAACAAAAAAAGGAGGATTAGAGCCATTAAGCGCAGTGTAGCACAAACATTCATTGTGATGGCCATGATCGTACCGCTTCTATTAGGCAGCCTGGCCATTCCGGTGAGAGATCAAGCTTTTGCATTACAGGTACAGGCCGAGACGCTCGGTGACATCGTTTATGATCCAAGGGGATTTGCCGGAGTCCTTCATATTTACAGCGACGGGACGACCATCAGGTCGACCAATTTATCGGAAGTCCCATCAAGCGCAAAGTGGGCCACGTTTGTGCCGATCAATTTTGACGGCATGGAGCTTTATTATAGCCGGGATGGGATTACAACGGAGAAGAGAATGCTTACCACTGGACAATTGAACGACATTCCTGCCGATGTGAAGTGGCTGACATTAAGCAACTTTGATGGATCGTTCTTTGAGAATCACCCCATCGATAATCAGCAGTATACGTACAGTGTGGACGGCGTCAATGTTTTAAGTGGTCCTGAGGTGCCGGCTAACGCGTTATGGGCCACAATAAGTTATTATACGACCACCTGGAGCGGCGAAAACAAGGCCTTAAACTACAGTCGTTCCCAGGCAAGTTACAACCTGAAGACGGACCTCATCCGGAGTGTTTCGATTGAGTCCCATGGGGCCGATCCGGGATATGCACTGGCAGGCGATAACGTTACCCTGTCCTTTACTTCGCTTCCAGCACTGCAATCTCCGAGTGTCATGCTAGCCGGACAGCAAGTACAAGCAACCGCTATACCAAACGCTGCCTTAAACGAATGGAGGGCATCTGTGACGCTGGACGCTAGCCATCCTGAAGGGCAAATAGATTTCAGCATTGCATACCAAGACGAAGGGATTCCAATGACCGTATCGGCAACCACGGATGGAAGCTCCGTATTTTTCGACAATAGCCCGCCGTCGATATCTCTGACGCAATCTACGTCAGAATGGACACAGGGCAACGTCATTGTTAACGGACGAGCTTATGATACGGGGAGCGGGGTCCAGATTGAGAAATGGGTGGAAGGCCGCCAAACGGAGTCCTTCTTCTATAATAACGGTCATTTGCCGCAAGGCGGCACATTTACCGCGTTTAATAACGGATGGTATACCTGGTACGCCAGCGATCAAGCGGGAAATGAGACGGTGCAGTACATTGAGATCGGGAACATTGATCGAGTATCACCTACGCTTAGCCTGACGTCATCGCCGACGGGGTGGGCAGCTGGGTCTGTCCAAATCACCGCATCAACCGCAGATGATCTCAGCGGGATTAAGCTCACGAAGTGGGCCGCCGGCAGCCAGCCTTTGGCATTTTTCAAGAATGGCGCCGGAACCATGTTCAGCGATTCTTTTACAGTGACAGATAACGGGGGTTACACCGTCTATGCAGAGGATCAAGCGGGGAATGCGGTAACAGAGCAGATCACGATTGACAAACTGGACGCCATCCCTCCTGTAATTTCGTTGGCGCCATCCACGACAGAGCCGACGCAGACGGATATCGCTATTACTGTAGACGCCTCCGATCAGGAAAGCGGCATCGAGATCGTCAAATGGGCAGCGGGCAAGCAGCCGTATTCCTATTTTGCGGGAGAGGGGAGCGCCTTGCGAGGGACAGGCTTTACGGTTTCGGAGAATGGTCTATACACGGTCTATGCCAAGGACAAGGCCGGGAATGAACAGATCGAGACTGTAGAAATCACTAATATTTATAAAAGTGGCCCAAACCTCCGTCTTTCACTCGACAACATCAATTGGACGAACAGCCCCGTACGAATACAGCTCGATATAACGGACAATGGCAGCGGTATTGCAGTGCAGAAATGGGCAGCCGGACATCATGATCCCGATTATTTCATGAATGAAGGCACTCCGTTTACCGGTAGCAGCATTGCCGTTGACAGCAATGGAATGTATACCGTTTATATTAAAGACAATGCTGGTTACGAGGCCGTGGCCGTCATTGAGGTTACCCGAATGGATAACGAAAAACCGATCATATCGGAGCTGAGGCTGACGCCCGAAGCGTGGACGAGTCAGGATGTCGAAATATGGGTATCCGGCATGGACAACTCCGGCGTGATCTCACTTATGAAATGGAGCGCCGGTGTGCAGGATGAAGCCTACTTCGAGCAGGGATGGGGCACAGTGTTCCAGAATGTATTTATGGTGGACGCGAACGGAGAATACACGGTATATGCGAAAGACGCTGCCGGTAACGGGAATGTTAAGTCCTTGCATGTAAGCAACATCGATAAAGAAGAACCGATCATCCGCCTGCAGCCTTCTATCAAGGATCCGACGAACCAGAACGTGGCCGTGACGGCTGATGTATACGGTACGTTAAGTCCGATCATGGTTACGAAGTGGGCGCCGGGAATTCAGCCGTTGTCCTATTTTGACGCGGAAGGGAACGACTTTAACGGAACCTTCGAAGCGGAGCTGAACGGATGGTACACGGTATACGCCGAGAGTGCCGCGGGCAACAAGAGGATTGAGACCATTGAAATTACGAATATTTTTAAAAGTGTGCCTGTCATTCAGGTTACGGTGTCCCCAACCGTGCCAACACAAAAGGAAGTAACAGTCACCGCTTCGGTCTATGCCCCGAGCCCTTTAGTTGATCGCAAGTTTGTCTTCGGACAACAGGATGCTGCCTATTTCGGAGTTGGAGGTGGTGAGCCTTGGAGCGATAAGCTGGAGGTCCATGAGAACGGCTGGATTACTTATTATGTCCGCGATCATGCAGGCAATGAGTCGGTAAAACAGGTCGAAATCACGAATATCGATCGGGAGAAGCCGGTGATTACGCTGCTTGGTGATTCTCGAATCTCATTGATGCAAGGTTCTGACTATACGGACCCGGGGGCCACGGCCATTGACAATCTGGACGGGGATCTAACGGATCGCATCGAGGTTGAAGGTAAAGTCGATACTTCCAGACCGGGACAATACACGCTCCGTTATTCGGTAGCCGATCGTGCCGGCAATGAGGCGGAAGAGGTTGTTCGAACGGTTAACGTTACGCCTCGGCCGGGTGGTGGAGATACAGGACCGACTGATCCTACTCCGGGAAACGGCGGGAGTGAGCCGAATCCTTCTCCGGTAGATAAGGGGGATCAGAACGAAGGACTTCCAGGATCGATTTCAACCCCAGCACCACCCCCAACAACACCAGCTCAGGGAAATGACGGCGACTCGTCTGCTACTCAGCCGCCCCCTAGCAAACAAACTCCTGCCTTTGCGGATATTTCCGGCCACTGGGCGGAGTCGGAAATCCAGGCACTATATGATCTGAAGCTGGCAAAAGGTTATCCTGACGGAAGCTACAAACCAGACCGTCTGGTGACCCGGGCCGAATTTGTCGCGCTGCTGGTACGGAGCCTGGGATTAGAAGGGCAATACAGCGCTGCATTCGAGGATATTAAAAATCACTGGGCTGGCGATGCGATTCGCACGGCTCTAGCCCATGGGATTATTGGTGGTTACAGCAGCCGTGCTTTTGGCCCTGATGATCCGATCACACGTGAGCAAATGGCTGTTATGCTGTCTAAGTCAAGCCGGCTTGCGAGTCTTTCCTCCGGTGAATCCAGCAAAGATATGCTGTCCTTCAAAGATCAAAGCTCTATTTCTATCTGGGCGAAGCAGCATGTATCCAACGTGGTCGAGAACGAGTTGATGAACGGATACCCCGGGGGACGATTTTTGCCTCGAGGCTTAGCAACACGAGCAGAGGTAACAGCGGTTATACACCGTTTTATAACAGCAATTGAACAGAGCGTATAAAAGAAAAGCTTACTTAAGGACTCTTCCTTAAGTAAGCTTTTTAGATCTATTATAAGAGCTTTCCCTTGCTGCCCAGCATAACTGATTCGTGGAACAGAAGAACAGAGGCGACGGGATAGCAGCTTATAACTGGCGTTTAGTTCTTTCTGAAGGTAGGAGCTATTCAGGAGATTGATGGTCCTCGTGAAGCAAACCAAGCGTATTAGCGATGGCTGCGGCTTTTCCCCTTCGGTCAACTTTCAGTTTTTCGAAGATTTTCTTGATGTGGGTCTTTACTGTCTCATGGGTAATGGTAAGTGCCGCAGCGATTTCTTTATTCGAGAGCCCCTTTGAGATCAGGCGAAGCACTTCCTTCTCCCGTCCCGTTAAATCATGCACTTCTCCCGTATGCTTTCTTACTGTTTGGAGGCCATGTTCGGAAAGCTGCAGCTCGGCATGGGAGCGGACTCTCGCATGAATGGCGAATAAAGCTTGGGAGGCAATGGTACTCAACACGTGAAATCGTTCGGGGGCAAACGCTTTCGTGATCACATCATTTTGCAAAAACAATACTCCTAGCAACTGATCCTGTACAACGACAGGAAAATAAAGCACGGAACCTTTTGCCGAATGAGCGGAAGAAGGGGAATTCAACTCGTCCATCCCTGATGTGGCAGCCGAGCCGCAAAGGGCAGCTTTGGATTCCGCTGTCTGAATGAGCAAACGCCGACTGACTCTATGGGCATCCCCAAGGAGCGTTCGCCGGGAAGAAGCCGTCATAAGTCTCCCGTCTTGCTTTGCCTCAGCTTCTACATACCACATGCCTTCCTGAAGTGTCAGTATCAGTCCGCGATGGGCACCAGCGTTCATAATCAGGAGCTGCAAGAAACGTTCAGCTACTCGTTCCGTTACGATCTCCGAGTTAAAAATATGTGATGCCTGCATGATGGCGGCCAAATCCAACACTTGTGGATAGTTGACGATATGGCCTGAAAGCGAGATGGAGGGGATCGTTTCTTGGAAGGACTTATCCTCCTCGTTCTTAGCATTGGGTACTTCATGATGCTGCTGAGTCGGAATTGAATTGGAAGCGAAAGGATTCTGCCTGATTTCATGCTTGCAGCGCTTGGCATCCGAATCTGATTCTTTTATAGCCGCTAATCGATGCTGGGCTATTTCCTCAGTAATGCTCTGCATGTCGAAGTAGCGGTCAGCGGGGTCCTTTTCCAGCATGTTCAGGATAAGTTCTGATATCCATTGAGGCAGATGAATATCATGGAAGGGCTCAGGCCTTATGGTAAGATGGGCGTGAGCCCAAGGAAGCGCGCCGTTCGCGGTAAAGGGAAGTCTATGAGCGAATAGCTCGTAGAATGTTACGCCAAGTGAGTAGATATCGGCTCTGCTGTCCAGTCGATGGCCTATTCTCCCGGTTTGTTCCGGAGACATATAGATTGGATTGGCTTCCAGACTGCCATGTCCCTCTATATTCATTTGATCCCTGCGAACGGCGTATCCGAAGCCTGTTAAATAAACGTCCTGGGAACTTTCTTGAACAAGGAGCGTATCTGGCCTGATGTTTAAATGAAGAACGTCGTGGATATGCAGTTCCTGCAGCCTGCGGGCAGCACGCTCAAGCATTGGTATTAATACTGAGGGTGAGGAGCCGTGAATTCGCACATATTCCCTTAAGGTAATAGCGTGGATGGGTTCAAACTCCAACACGATCATTGTCTTGAATGATAGGTAGGATACTGGCTTGAACAGCCCGTCCACATCCAAGTCACTGAGGAAATGATATTCGTGGATGAGCTTCGCGTTCTCGATCGTTGTACGGGTACCTTCATTTACAATTTTCAGGAGCATCGTTCTCCGGGTTCGCTCGGAACGGGCATACGCCACCGTTATATATGAATCCTCATAGACGATGCCGATGATCGTATATCCTGGGATTTTCAACATATCGCACATTCCTTTGGTCTAGCCTGGTCATACTATGGCTTGTATTTTGTTTAGTATACCATGTCTATTGACTGGGATTATCAAAAACAAAGCGCTAAAGGAAGGGAAGATTAGCGATACAGGCACAGATATCCTTTTTATGTCAATATAAATGACAGACACCCAGTCGATCCGTATCGGCGCGGATGATCTGGGCGTCTGTCTTATAAGGACCATAACTATGTTATTTAAAGCAAGCAATCTGAACGGTTACAGAGACTTAGCGGAAACTGTTAATCTCTTGCCCACTGGTCCAGCTTATCATCACCGGGAAGAAGCAGGGCAAGCAGACCAAGCAGCGGCAAGAAGCCGATGGCGATCATAACATTGCCGATTCCCCAAGCATCCCCGAGATTACCGAGCACAAGCGAACCGACCCCGCCCATGCCAAAAGCAAACCCGGTAATCAGCCCGGATACCGTACCGATATTGCCCGGATGCAGCATTTGGGCATAGACGACGGTAACTGAAAAACTGGACAATAGAACAAATCCGCCAATAAGGAGCAATACAGCCGCCCAGAACGGGGAGGCGAACGGCAGAATCAACGCAATGGGTGCTGTGCCGATCATGGAGAGCATGATCATGTTGCGGCGGCCAAAGCGGTCGGCCAGCGGACCGCCGAAGAAGGTACCCACAGCTCCGGATGCGAGAAATAGAAAAATATAAATCTGAGCGTTATCAATCGTGATCTTGTACGCATCCATGAGGTAGAACGCATAAT
>NZ_CP150215.1:6720000-6797500 GCF_037969845.1 Paenibacillus sp. FSL W7-1279 | reverse complement strand
TCGGGAGAAGGGGTGCCTCGGTAGGGTGAATAGCCCGAGGGGGCCGCAGTGAAAAGGCCCAAGCGACTGTTTAGCAAAAACACAGGTCTGTGCGAAGCCGTAAGGCGAAGTATACGGGCTGACGCCTGCCCGGTGCTGGAAGGTTAAGGGGAGCGGTTAGGAGCAATCCGAAGCTGTGAACCGAAGCCCCAGTAAACGGCGGCCGTAACTATAACGGTCCTAAGGTAGCGAAATTCCTTGTCAGGTAAATTCTGACCCGCACGAATGGCGTAACGACTTGGGCGCTGTCTCAACGAGAGATCCGGTGAAATTTTAATACCTGTGAAGATGCAGGTTACCCGCGACAAGACGGAAAGACCCCATGGAGCTTTACTGCAGCTTGATATTGGATTTGGGTACGATCTGTACAGGATAGGTGGGAGCCTTTGAAGCATGAGCGCCAGCTTGTGTGGAGGCGACGTTGGGATACCACCCTGATCGTATCTAGGTTCTAACCTGGTACCGTGATCCGGTACGGGGACAGTGTCAGGCGGGCAGTTTGACTGGGGCGGTCGCCTCCTAAAGAGTAACGGAGGCGCCCCAAGGTTCCCTCAGAATGGTTGGAAATCATTCGAAGAGTGCAAAGGCATAAGGGAGCTTGACTGCGAGACCTACAAGTCGAGCAGGGACGAAAGTCGGGCTTAGTGATCCGGTGGTACCGCATGGAAGGGCCATCGCTCAACGGATAAAAGCTACCCTGGGGATAACAGGCTTATCTCCCCCAAGAGTCCACATCGACGGGGAGGTTTGGCACCTCGATGTCGGCTCATCGCATCCTGGGGCTGAAGTAGGTCCCAAGGGTTGGGCTGTTCGCCCATTAAAGCGGTACGCGAGCTGGGTTCAGAACGTCGTGAGACAGTTCGGTCCCTATCTGTCGTGGGCGTAGGAAATTTGAGAGGAGCTGTCCTTAGTACGAGAGGACCGGGATGGACGTACCGCTGGTGCACCAGTTGTTCCGCCAGGAGCATGGCTGGGTAGCTACGTACGGACGGGATAAGCGCTGAAAGCATCTAAGCGTGAAGCCCCCCTCAAGATGAGATTTCCCAACTAGTAAGACCCCTTGAAGACGACGAGGTAGATAGGTTGGAGGTGGAAGTGCAGCAATGCATGGAGCTGACCAATACTAATCGGTCGAGGGCTTATCCTAAAAGCTTTCTGAAAGAAAGCTCGCTACGTAAGCATATAAAACACCCCAAAAAGTGAAGTGAAGCTTTGAAGCTGACACCGAATACTTTTCGGGGACCCCGATACCACATCGGGTAATGCTACGGATTCTAATGTGCTGCAAAGATCGTTTCGTATCTAGTTTTCAGGTGATCAAGCATCTGAGCCGTTTGGTGGCGATGGCGGAAGGGTTCCACGCGTTCCCATACCGAACACGACCGTTAAGCCTTCCAGCGCCGATGGTACTTGGACCGAAGGGTCCCGGGAGAGTAGGACGTCGCCAAGCGAACAACCATAAAGACCGTTATCGAGTCATCGATAACGGTCTTTTCCTATTGCTCCTAAAGAGTGCGATGTTTCTGTACTTGCCCCAAAAGACGATCCTAAGAGATCGTCTTTTTTCGTTTCGCCAAAGATTCATCCTCACGCTTTTTCGCAATCCTCTAAATCAACATAATGAGGCAGCAGTTCCCTGAGCGCACAAGCAAAATTTCCACACTGAAAAATTAGGCTTTACAGAACCAAGCCACTAGTGTACTATTTAACTATAACACCGATACAAAAAGGAGTGGAACTAATACATGAGCGGAAACGATTCAAATAAAGGGACAACGAATATAGAGAATTCCTCAGGGGAATGGGTTGATGGAATCAGTGGATCGGCCTCCACCAATAGGAAAGATGCCAAGAAAGGTCCAGTCGTTCTAACGGTCGAACAAGTTACCAAAACCATTGGCAAGAAGAACATCGTCGATGGGCTATCCTTTGACATTCATCGCGGTGAAATCGTTGGTTTGCTTGGACCGAACGGCGCGGGCAAAACAACAACCATTCGGATGATTGTAGGGTTAATCGAGATGTCCCATGGCGATGTACAGGTAAAAGGGCACAGCATCAAAAAGGACTTCGTTCAAGCCGTCCGGCATATCGGGGGCATCATCGAGAATCCGGAATTCTATCCGTACATGAGCGGTTATGACAACCTGAGACAGTACCAGCGGATGTCTGAGGGAGTGACCATCACGAGAATCATGGAGGTTGTTAAGCTTGTTGGGCTCCAGGATGCCATCCACAAGAAGGTGCGCGCTTATTCCCTGGGAATGCGCCAACGGCTTGGAATAGCGCAGGCCTTGCTGCATAATCCATCCATCCTCATTCTTGACGAGCCGACGAACGGCCTGGATCCAGCGGGTATCCGCGAGATGCGGGATTACTTGAAGCAAATCGCCAAAGATGAGGGAATTGCCATTCTCGTATCCAGCCATCTGCTGTCGGAGATGGAACTGATGTGCAGCCGTGTGGTCGTTATCCAAGAGGGGAAATTCGTAACCGAGCGTTCTATCGGGGGGACAGTCGTTAATGAAGAATTTACTACGGTAAGCTTCCGCGTGAATGACGCGTCCATGGCTGAACAAACGATTAGACATTTGCAAAACATCACATTGCGGAGCACCCAACTGGAGGAGGGAATCATTACCCTTCAACTTCAGGAAGAAGATATTCCTTCGCTGATCCAGACACTGTGTGATGCACGGGTACGGATTTACCGCGTGGAAGAGATCAAATCGTCACTTGAAGAAGAATTCTTAAAATGGACAGGAGGCAACCGCATTGCGTAGCTTTGGAAATCTCGTCTGGAATGAATGGCTCAAAATGTTCAAGAAACGCAGCTTCTTCCTGCCCTATGCGCTTTTGGCCGGAATGGTGGTCTTCACGGCGTTCTTGCTCTATAAGTTTTCCGGTGGGAGCAGTACCGGTTATGAATTTGCCGAGATAGCTGTTACAACCAAGGGAATGGGGCAAGTGCTGACCCTGCTCGCCATTGTCGTGACGGCAGGAGCCGTAGCGAAGGAACACAGCATGGGAACCATCAAATTACTGCTTATACGTGCACAGAGCCGCACCAAAATTTTGGCATCGAAATATGTGGCCGTATTGATTTACATCTTAACACTGGTGGCCTTCATGTTTGCTGTAGCCGTGCTGACAGGTCAAATTACGTTTGGCATGGATGTCGGCTCCGTTACGCTTGGCGACGTGCTCATTGGAGCCGTGAACAACCTGGTGTATACGATCGTTTATGTAACGCTAACCTTTATGGTAGGTATTCTAACGAGATCTACCGGTCCTGCAATCGGTATCGGCATGTTTATGGTCATTATGGAAAGTATGGTGGTACAGCTGCTTGCGCGTTACTCCTGGTCTAAATACCTTCTGTTCCTGAACGTGGATCTTTCCATGTACAGCGGAGGCGCAAGCTCTCCGATTCCAGGCATGAGTTTAACATTCTCAATGATGATGCTCGCTGTATATCTCCTCTTGTTTCTTGCGATAGGCTTTGTTACGTTTAAAAAACGGGATGTCGCATAAGGAACACTGAGTTCGAGGTAGAGCGGCGGAAAGGAGCAACCCGACAGTGAGTATAGAATTCGACAATAATCTGCCGATCTATTTACAGATCATGACGTATTTAAAGAAAGAAATCATCATCGGCAAACTGCAGCCCGGTGATAAAATCCCATCGGTTCGAGAATTAGCGAGTGAGCTTCAAATAAATCCAAACACGGTGCAGCGAACTTTTCAGGAATTGGAGCGTGAGGGTATTGTGGAGACGCGGCGGGGATTGGGTCGATACGTGACAAGCGAGGAATCCAAAATTATGGAAATCAAAAAAGAAATGGCAGGCGATCTGCTGGAACGCTTTATTCGCGGCATGCAGGAGCTTGGCTTTAAAGATCAGGATATCATATCGATCGTGGAAGATGCTGTGAAGCAGCCATGATCCATAGCGGAGGTGAAATCACGGTGGAGAATCTGTTACAGGTAAAGAACGTGACCAAAACGTATGCCGGTGGCCGCAGAGCGTTACATGATGTTAATCTGGATATCAACGGTGGAAAAATCATTGGTTTGCTGGGCACCAACGGCAGTGGTAAGAGTACACTTATGAAAATTGCCGCTGGGTTGATTCAGCCCACAACGGGCGGCGCTTACGTCAACGGCAAACCGGTCGGCCTGGAAACGAAAGCCGTCGTTTCCTTTATGCCGGATCGGCCCGTGACGGAATCCTGGATGAAGGTATCGGATGCGGTGGCATATTTTAAAGATTTTTATGAGGACTTTAATGTGGAGAAGGCACGCAACATGCTGGAGTTCATGAATTTAAAGACCCATGACCGCATCAGTTCCTTATCCAAAGGAATGAATGAGCGCCTGCAGTTAACATTGGCCTTGTCCCGTGAAGCCCAGCTGTATATGCTGGATGAGCCGATTGGCGGAGTGGATCCGGTAGCCCGGGGCAAAATTTTGGATGCGATTGTGGAATTCTACAACGAGGACAGCAGCATTATCATTTCAACCCATTTAGTCCGGGATATTGAGCGGATATTTGATGAAGTGATCTTTATTCAGCGCGGCGAAGTCGTCATGCATGACGAAGTTGAGAACATCCGCCTGAGACACGGAAAAAGCGTGGATGAGATGTTTAAAGAGGTGTATGCAGAATGATGAAACTGTTGAAATACGACTGGAAGAGAAACTCGACCACGCTGCTTGGTGCCTTCGCGATTCTACTCATTATACAGATTGCGATCACGGTCACAGGCTCGATAAGAGAATGGAAGCTTGGAATCATGTTCGGTTTAAGCATGTTGGTATATGGCTCCATGAGCGTACTGCCGCTGGTGGTCGCTTGCAGGACATTCGATTTTAATATCCAGGCATATCACCGGCGTCTGCTCCCCGTGCGTTCTGTCTGGAACGTGGTTTCCTCCCTTATATTGGCTTGCGCGAGTTTACTGGCGCTTTGCGTTCTGATGGCTCTGCATTTGTGGTACTATTGGGACTCCGCAAGCATCCCGTGGGAGACTCTCCATTTTTCGGACTTCCCTGTCCTGTATTATATCGGGCTTGCTCTTCATATGGTATGGAAATTCATCTATTTGATGATAACGATATTTTTTGCCATAACCATGGCCAGAAGTATCACAAAGAAAGGCAGTGTATGGATCGGTATTCTGGTGTTTTTTGTACTGCAGTACATTCTTGGCTGGCTCAGCAACCTGCTCTTTGGAGAAGGAGCAGCATGGATCGGGTCGATGACCACCATTTCGTTCGAGAATGAGGTGAACTTTACCGTATCTGGAGGGCAATATACGTTTGCATGGGGGGCGTTTGCTTTCGATGTAATAATGACTGCCTTGATCTTGTATGCAACGGTTTACCTCATCGACCGGAAGGTTGAGGTTTAACCAAAAAAAGATACTTGGAAATCAGGAAAACGAATGAACAAGGTCTAGACTATAGAACGAACAAAGAGACTGCCTATCGAGGGCAGTTTTTTTGCGTATGGAAGGAGATCATAGGGATGAGACAGAACTAGAATCAAACCCTAGCCTTCCTGAGCAAGAATGGAACCCTCCATTAGATCATGTGAAATAGGGATAAATACGTAATTGTGACTTAAACATTATAACGTTATATTCACGTAGCGCTCGTTCTGTGCTATGCTATAACCACGACACTCAACTTACACAATGTAAACCGACGGGATAAGAGGATCCAAGGCTGGTCCGGCAAGGCTGAAGGAGTGAAACTATGAAAATATTGGAACAGCGTTTTATTATACGCAATGTAAAGACGGTCCAGGAGGATGAACCTTTTGACATTGTCATGGAGAATGGGTTCATAACCGAAATAACGGATGCAAACACGGCCGAGGGTGCCAACAGTTTTGATGGTACAGGTCTATATGTGTCCAGCGGCTGGATCGATATGCATGTCCATGCGGTCGCTAAGCTGGAGCCTTACGGAGATGCCATCGACGAAATCGGCGTTAAGCAAGGGGTTGCCACCATAATCGACGCAGGGAGCTGCGGCGCGGATACGATTGGAGACCTGGCAGCCGAGGTTGCCAGGTCCAAGACGAATGTGTTTGCTTTTCTGAATATTTCGCATATCGGTCTGCAGCGGGTCGACGAGTTGTCCAGTCTGGAATGGATCGATGCCGAGAAGGCAACAAAGGCGGTAAACACGTATCCGGATCTGATCATTGGACTCAAGGCCAGAATTAGTAAAAGTGTCGTCAAGGACAATGGGGTGGAACCGCTTCGACTCGCAAGAAAATTGTCGGATAAAACGTCACTGCCGCTGATGGTACATATCGGGTCAGGGCCACCTCCGATTGAGGAAGTATTGGAGCTGCTTCAGAAAGACGACATTATTACTCATTATTTGAACGGCAAAGCCAACAATTTATTTGATTCGGACGGGAAGCCGATCCCTGCCCTGGTGGAAGCGATAGCTCGCGGCGTCCATCTGGATGTGGGCCATGGAACGGCAAGCTTCTCGTTCTTGGTGGCGGAATATGCCAAGGCCCAAGGGATTAAGCCGGATACGATCAGCACCGATATTTATCGCGGGAATCGCATCCATGGCCCGGTGTACAGTCTGGCTAATGTCATGACGAAGTTCCTGTATCTGGGGTACAGCCTGCAGGAGGTGGTTTCAGCGGTAACGGACCATGCAGCAAGATGGTTGCGCCGTCCGGAGCTTGGCCGAATTCAGGCCGGCGATGCCGCTCACCTGACGCTGTTTGCCCTGCAGCAGGGCGCTATGAGTTTAACGGATTCCGAAGGGGAGACCCGAATCGCTGATCGATATATCGAAGCCAGAGGAGTGGTTGTCAATGGATCATTCATTACATGCTAAATACGGGTTGAAACGAGTGGTTAATGCCAGCGGGCGCATGAGTATTCTTGGCGTATCGGCGCCGACGGATACCGTCATGGAAGCGATGCGGATCGGCGGGCAGAGTTACGTGGAAATCGCGGATCTGGTAGATAAGGCGGGCGACTACATGGCGCGCATCCTTGGTTCCGAGGCTGCGGTCGTTGTCAATTCCGCTTCCAGCGGAATCGCGCTTTCCGTGGCTGGAATCGTCACCGAAGGCAATCGCAGACGCAGTGACCGACTGCACCAGGAGCCAATCGCGAAGAACGAGATTATCATGTTTAAGGGACATAATGTTCAGTATGGTGCACCTGTTGAAACGATGGTTTATCTCGGGGGCGGCAAGGTCGTTGAAGTTGGGTATGCCAACGAAGGGCGCAAGGAGCATATCGCAGAAGCGATTAATGAGCGTACAGCCGCTATTTTGTATGTGAAATCCCATCACTGCGTACAGAAAAATATGATTTCGGTGGAAGAAGTGGCAGAAGTGGCCCAGGCACATGGACTTCCGCTGATTATCGATGCTGCTGCCGAAGAGGATATCCAGAAGTATGTGAAATACGGAGACCTGGCGATATACAGCGGATCCAAGGCAATTGAAGGCCCGACCTCCGGCATTGTCGGCGGCAAACGTCAATACGTCGATTGGGTAAAAGCGCAGCTGCATGGTATTGGGCGCAGCATGAAGGTTGGCAAGGAAACGACGTTTGGACTGCTTCAGGCGCTGGATGAGTATATGGTGAAGGAAGATAAGAGTGAGCAGGAGAAAGCAGCACTGGAGGAAATGAAAACCTTATCGAAATTGCCGGGCATTGAGGTGACCATTGTTCAGGATGAAGCGGGAAGGGCGATCTATAGGGGGCGCGTGAAAGTCGATGAAAATGCGGCCGGGGTCAGTGCCAAGTCCATGAACGATCAGCTTCGTGAAGGCGATATTGCTGTGTACACCAGGGATTACGGCGTTCGCCAGGGATATTTTGATATTGATCCTCGCTCGCTTTCCGGGGATGATTTGCAGGTCATTATAACGAGAATACAGCAGATTGCAGGGGGAAACTAAGATGGCAAACATGGAGAAACGTCTTTACAGAAATCGCGCGGCACTGAACGTGCTTGCAGGCAGCATTCAGAATGCAAAGGAAATTTTTGAAGCTTCGGAAGGGCATGTGCTGGTCGGCGTATTGTCCAAAAATTATCCGAATGCACAAGAGGCCGTTATTGCGATGAAGGAGTACGGCGCCGTTATCGAAGATGCGGTATCGATCGGATTGGGTGCCGGCGATAACCGCCAAGCTGCGGTGGTAGCCGAGATTGTAAAAAGCTACCCAGGCACGCATATCAATCAGGTGTTCCCGGCTGTCGGTGCTACACGTGCCAATCTGGATGGCAAAGAAAGCTGGATTAACAGCCTTGTTTCTCCTTCGGGTCAAGTGGGCTACGTGAATATCTCAACCGGACCGGTGAGCGCCGCCGGATCGGACAAAGCCATCGTACCTGTAAAAGCAGCCATCGCGCTGGTGCGCGATATGGGCGGTAACGCACTGAAGTACTTCCCGATGCAGGGCTTGAAGCTGGAGGATGAGTACCGCGCGGTAGCCAAGGCGTGTGCGGAGGAAGGATTCGCGCTTGAACCAACAGGCGGGATTGATAAAGGGAATTTTGAAGCCATCGTGCGCATCGCATTCGAAGCGGGAGTGCAGCAGGTCATCCCGCACGTGTACTCCTCGATTATCGACTCGACAAGCGGAGATACAATCATTAGCGATGTTCAAGAGCTGCATCGCAAGCTAAAAGCGCTGGTTGATCAATATGCCTAAGACGATTGCCGCATATGGCGAAGTGATGATGCGTCTTCAAGTACCGGGATATGCTTCCTTGGCTCAAGAGAGCCATCTGAATTATTCCTTTTCCGGCACGGGGGTAAACATCGCCTCGGCTGTGGCAAGGTTTGGTCATAACGGTTACCTGGTCAGCACGCTGCCGGATAACCCGCTTGGCGAAGCGGCGGTTTCCTACCTGCGCAGGCTTGGCATCGATACTTCGCTCATAAGCCGCGGAGGCAAATATGTTGGCATGTACTTTTTGGAGAATGGCTTTGGTGTCAGACCCGGACGCGTGACCTATACGGACCGGCTGGGCAGCAGCTTTAACACGGCAGAGGATGCCATGTACGATTTCGGTGCGATTGCCCAAAAGATAGACATGATTCATTTTTGCGGTATAACTCTTTCCATGAATGACACGGTACGAGGTCAAATGAAGACACTGGCTCGTGAAGTTAAGGCTAACGGGGGAACCGTTGTGTTCGATTGCAATTATCGTCCCTCTTTATGGGGGACAGACCGCTATGAGTTTGCCAAGCCGCACTATGAGGAAATGCTGTCATTGGCGGATATCGTCTTTATGAATGAGAAGGATGCTATCTATATCCTTGGTATGGAGACGACCCGGGAGGATCGGAACGAACAGCTGCAGGAGTTGATTCCGAAGGTGGCAGCGAAGTATAATATTACGGTTGCGTCGGGTACCCACCGCAAGATCAACGGGGATAACACCCATTCCCTGCAAGGCTATCTCTACACGGATGGAGCGTTTCATTTTTCCAAAACGTTGACGTTTTCCGTTCATGATCGTATCGGCGCGGGTGATGCTTACGCCAGCGGGGTGATTCACGGGATCTCGGAGGGTTATGAACCGAATCGGACGGTTGATTTTGCCGCAGCTGCGGCGATGCTTGCCCATACCGTAACAGGGGATACGCCGACGGCGAACGAACGCGAAGTGCTTCAGGCAATGAGTCATCATATGTCTGACGTGGAAAGGTAGGAGAAGCATGTCGATCACGCGGAAGAACGGTCCGCTATACTTGCAAATCAAGAAGATCATAAAAGATCGGATTCTGCATGGGGAATATCCACTCGGCTCCCATATTCCTTCCGAGCCGCAGCTGGAGCAGGAATTTAACGTTAGCAAAATGACGGTCCGCAATGCGATCCAGGAGTTGTATCAGGAAGGATATGTAGAGAAGCGGAGCGGGGTAGGAACGATTGTGACCCGGAATACTTCCTTCTCCAAGCTTTCCAAAGGCAAGCTGTTTACCGAGATTCTGGTCGAAGAAGGACACCAGATTCGGAAGCGTCACCTGAAGACGGAATGGGTGCTTAATGAGCCGGATAGCGAACTGTTCTTAAAATTCGGGGAGCGGTGCCTGCTTATTGAACGATTGTATTTACTGGACGGGAGTCCTTTTATTTACTATACTCACTACGTGTCATCCCAAGTGGATATGGGTGAAGAGTTCGGTTCCACCGAACTACCGTCTCTCTATGACCGCATCGAGGAAAGTCAAATTACGCTTGAGAATTTCCGCGACCGTTTCCTGGCAACCGTGGCAAATGAAGAGACTGCCTCCTTGCTTGAAGTAAGTGTAGGCTCTCCGTTACTGAAGCGGCTCAGAACCTCTTATGACGGGACAGGGAGCATCATTGAATACAGCATCGGTTATTATAATACGGAGCTGCAGCACTACTTGATCAGTTATGACGCTTAAAGCTTGACACGATACAGGATTATGATATGGAGAAGTGGCCTTGTAACCGGTTTTCACCGGTATGGAGGCTGCTTCTTTTTTTGCTGCCCTTTGTATGAATTGTTCTTGAAGAAGAGGCTATAAGCGATCAAAGAACTGGGTACAATAAGAATAAAGGCAAAGCGCGATAAATTGAGAAGTACCTCTTGGCAAAATGAAAAAATGTGCTATAATGAGATCAAAGTCAAAGAAAGTCAAAGTCAACGAGAGGGTTCGCTGGTTTTGATTAAGGTTAAAATTAACGTATAAGCAAGGCTCTGTGCGGACGTGTAAGATCACTATCCGTCTTAACGTTTCAAACAGTGGAGGATGAACAGACCAATGCGTAATATCTCTGATATTATCGAACAATACCTGAAGAGCATACTGCAGGAAAGTCCGGAGGGTACCGTTGAAATTCAACGCAACGATCTGGCGGAGCAATTTTCTTGCGTTCCTTCCCAGATTAACTACGTGATCAGTACACGGTTTACGCTGGAGAAGGGCTTTCTTGTCGAGAGCAAGCGCGGCGGGGGCGGGTACATACGCATCCAACGTATCGAGCTTCCCCAGCATACTGCACTCCAGCAGCATCTTCATCATACCATTGGCAGCATGATTGACCAGACGGTGGCTGAAGGATTGATTTACCAGCTGGAGGAGTCCCGTTTTTTAACGAAGCGGGAGGCCAGCGTGATGCGGGCCGCCATTTCACGGGAGTGCCTGAATGTGAAGCTTCCTTATCGGGATGAGCTGCGTGCAAGGATTATGAAGGCGATGCTTATTTCTTTATTAGGTAAGTGAGTCTGTGTAAGGGGGCATCGGATTATGATATGCCAAGAATGCGGTAAACGGCCGGCGACACTTCATTTCACCAAAATTGTGAACGGGGAGAAAACGGAGTTTCATTTTTGTGAAACCTGTGCCCGCGAAAAAGGGGAATTGATCCCCGGCACGTCGAATGGTTTTTCTATACACAGTTTGCTGTCAGGTCTTCTGGATCTGGATCCTTCAGGCAAGGGCCAGAGCCCCGGCGCAAAAATGGCCCAGACGCTGCAGTGCGAAGAATGCGGTATGACGTATTCCCAGTTCAGCAAGCTTGGCCGGTTCGGCTGCAGCTCGTGTTATAAATACTTTTCGGATCGATTGGATCCATTGTTTAAGCGAGTCCATGGAGGAACATCCCATGTCGGCAAAGTGCCAAAGCGTACAGGTGGCCGGATTCAGATCAAACGCCAAATTGATGAGCTTAAGAAGGAGCTTCAAATTCGGATCGTGCAGGAGGAGTTTGAAACGGCTGCCGAGATCCGGGACCAAATCCGTGAGCTGGAGCGAAATATGGCTCAGGGATAAGATTGTAAGATTTTGCACTTTAGTAGGAGGAATGCGTGATGTCTAATCTCCGGTTTACCGATTCGGCGCTGAGCGAGTGGATGCGCGGAAACGGTCAGGATTCCGACATTGTCATCAGCACCCGTGTCAGGGTGGCGCGCAATCTGCAGCATCTTCCTTTCCCGCTGCTGGCAACGGATCAGCAGTCAGGAGAAGTGCTAGAGCGCCTGACGAATGTGTTGAAGAATAAGGACGATTTGCAGGATTTCGGGGATTTACATGTAATTAAATTAAGTGAGATTGATGAGCTGGATAAGAAGGTTCTTGTTGAGAAGCATCTGATCAGTCCCAATCTGGCGAATGAATCCCGAAACGGTGCAGTCATCCTTACGGAAGATGAATCCGTCAGCATTATGATCAATGAAGAGGATCACCTGCGCATACAGTGCTTATATCCCGGATTTCAGGTTCGTGAGGCATGGGCACGTGCCACGGCGCTGGATGATGTTTTTGAATCCGAGATCGATTATGCATTTGATGACAAGCGAGGTTATCTTACCAGCTGTCCGACCAATGTCGGAACCGGCCTTCGCGCATCGGTCATGATGCATCTGCCCGCTCTTGTTATGACACAGCAGATTAACCGGATTCTCTCGGCTGTATCGCAGGTAGGTTTGACTGTAAGAGGGATTTACGGCGAAGGCAGCGAAGCATTAGGCAACCTGTTTCAAATCTCGAATCAGATTACGCTCGGTCAAACCGAGACGGAGATCATTGAGAATCTGCACAGCGTTGCCCTGCAAATCATCGAGCATGAGAAGAATGCCAGAGCCCGGCTCTTGGGTGAATCCAAGCTCCGGATTACGGATCGGGTTATGCGCTCCTATGGCATACTGTCCTATGCGGCGGTGATGGATTCCAAGGAAGCGGCCCAGCGTTTGTCCGATGTTCGGCTTGGCGTGGATCTCGGCCTCTTGGAGGGTCCGGAAATCCCGGTCATGAATGAACTGAATGTGAAGACGCAGCCGGGCTTTCTGCAGAAGACCTATGGAGAGGGCATGACTCCTTCCGAACGCGACATGTACAGGGCTAAGCTTATCAGAGAAACATTGGGTAACCATTAAGGATTTATACTCGTTTTACTGTTGGATGACGGTTTAAGCGTCCTATTGCTGACGATACACCGAAATCCGCGAGGTTCAATATATTAATTGAAACGTGGAGGTGCAATACTATGATGTTTGGCAGATTTACGGAACGTGCACAAAAGGTGCTTGCATTGGCTCAGGAAGAAGCGGTACGACTGGGGCACAACAATATCGGCACAGAACATATCCTGCTAGGACTTATTCGTGAAGGAGACGGCATTGCAGCCAAAGCGCTGATCGGACTTGGACTTGGTCTTGAGAAAATTCAGGATGAAGTCGAAACATTAATCGGACGCGGTCAGGAGCAGCCTACCAACATTGCCTATACGCCAAGAGCGAAAAAGGTAATTGAGCTCTCCATGGACGAAGCTCGTAAGCTTGGTCATACCTACGTAGGTACGGAGCATATTCTGTTGGGGCTGATTCGTGAAGGTGAAGGGGTTGCCGCACGCGTGCTGAACAACCTGGGCATTAGCCTGAACAAAGCCCGCCAGCAAGTGCTGCAGCTGCTCGGCAGCAGCGAAGCGGTATCGAGCCACCATGGCACGCCGCAAAACGTAAGCACGCCTACACTTGACAGCCTCGCTCGCGATCTGACCGCCATTGCCAAAGAAGGCAATTTGGATCCGGTCATTGGACGCAGCAAAGAAATCGAGCGCGTGATTCAAGTGTTGAGCCGCCGTACGAAGAACAACCCGGTGTTGATTGGTGAACCAGGGGTAGGTAAGACGGCGATTGCGGAAGGCCTGGCACAACGCATCATTAACAATGAAATTCCGGAGACACTGCGTGACAAACGCGTCATGACGCTGGATATGGGCTCGGTTGTTGCCGGTACGAAATACCGCGGCGAGTTTGAGGATCGCCTGAAAAAAATCATGGATGAGATTCGTCAAGCGGGCAACATCGTTCTGTTCATCGATGAGCTGCATACCTTGATCGGTGCAGGCGGTGCAGAAGGTGCGATTGACGCTTCCAACATTCTGAAGCCATCATTGGCACGCGGAGAACTTCAGTGCATCGGAGCAACCACACTGGACGAATACCGCAAATATATTGAAAAAGATGCTGCCCTCGAGCGTCGTTTCCAACCGATCACGGTGGACCAACCGTCGCCTGAGGAAGCCATTCAGATTCTGTATGGACTGCGTGACCGTTATGAAGCGCATCACCGCGTGAAAATTACGGATGAAGCGATCGAGCAGGCTGTGAGATTGTCAGACCGCTACATTACGGACCGCTTCCTGCCGGATAAAGCGATTGATCTGATTGACGAGGCTGGTTCAAAAGTTCGCCTTCATACGTATACCATACCGCCTAATCTGAAAGATCAGGAAGCGCATCTGGAGGACATCCGCAAAGAGAAAGACGCAGCTGTCCAAAGCCAGGAATTCGAGAAGGCTGCAGCGCTGCGCGATACGGAGCAGAAGCTCCGCGAAGAACTAGAAATCACGAAGAATCAATGGAAAGAAAAACAAGGACGTACCGATTCCGAGGTAACGCCGGAGGATATCGCCGACGTTGTCGCCAACTGGACGGGTATTCCTGTAAATAAACTGAAAGAAGAAGAGACCGAGCGTCTTCTGAATCTGGAAGAAATCCTCCACAGCCGCGTGATCGGTCAAGAGGAAGCGGTCAAAGCGGTCAGCCGTGCGGTTCGTCGTGCACGCGCAGGCTTGAAAGATCCGAAGCGTCCAATGGGCTCCTTCATCTTCCTGGGTCCTACAGGGGTAGGTAAAACTGAGCTGGCACGCGCTCTTGCTGAAGCGATGTTCGGAGATGAGAATGCGGTTGTGCGGATCGATATGTCCGAGTACATGGAGAAGCATTCCACGTCACGTCTCGTCGGAGCGCCTCCGGGATATGTAGGTTACGAGGAAGGCGGTCAGCTGACCGAGAAAGTACGCCGCAAGCCGTATTCCGTTGTCCTGCTCGACGAAATCGAAAAGGCGCATCCTGAGGTATTCAACATCCTGCTTCAAGTGCTGGAAGATGGACGCTTGACCGATTCCAAGGGCCGCGTGGTGGACTTCCGGAACACCCTGATCATCCTGACCTCCAACGTGGGAGCGGAAGCGATCAAGAAAAATTCTACGCTTGGATTTACTGCGGTGACGGATGCAGGTCGCGATTATAACAACATGAAAGGCAAAGTGATGGATGAGCTCAAGAAGAGCTTCCGTCCGGAGTTCTTGAACCGGATTGACGAGATCATCGTATTCCACTCTCTGGAAGAGAAACACATTGCCGAAATCGTGACATTGATGTCCGACGAGCTGCGCAAGCGTCTGAAGGAATTCGAGGTGCATTTCGAGCTCACAGACAAAGCGAAGACCTTCATTGCGAAGGAAGGATACGATCCGGCCTTCGGTGCCCGCCCGCTGCGCCGGGCTATCCAGAAGCACATCGAGGATCGTCTCTCGGAGGAGCTGCTGAAAGGTACTGTGGCCAAGGGAGATTCGCTCACCATTGATGAAGCAAACGGCGAGCTGGTTGTACACAAGAACGAGAGCGTCACTGCCGCATCAGCCGAAACTGAATAAGATGTACACCCCCCGCTGGAGTTAAATCCAGCGGGGTTTTGTTTTGTTGGTGTGAAGTCAGATTCCGGTACTGCATGATGGGGATATCTTTTGAAGGGTACTCGGTATGAGCTGCTTGTGATTAGTTTGAAATTCCTACAGTTCAACCGAGCGGAGAGGACGGAATCGTTCTGAAGAAGCGATAGCGGTCGCCTTTAAAACCGGGAAACCACTTTTGATATCAATTCCAGTTTCCTGGGTTTAACAGCGATCGTAAGAACGATCCGGCAGCGAAGCGGACACGGTTTTTAGTTTATATTCTCCAGCAATTAAAGCCTTGTATCCCACTCGCCCTTCAAATTTGAAACAAATCCTTCTCATCCCGCGTAAAGTTTCCAATTAACCTTTACGTTGAATTATAAGAAATGGTAAACTTTGAGTAATGCCTGATTTTGCAGGGTTTTACGGAATCCGACAAATGATGTGCGACATAAAGGAGACTCACATGGCAAAAACTAAAACGAAATTTTTCTGTACCGAGTGCGGCTATGAAGCGCCCAAATGGTTCGGAAAATGTCCGGGCTGCCAATCATGGAATTCCATGGTAGAGGAGACCGAGACGGTAATCAAGACGCAGGGGATGAATTCCCCTCTTTTTCATAGTAAAGAAAAACCCCTTTCGATCATAAATATAGAAAGCGGTAAAGAACCCAGAATCCAGACGGGCATTGCGGAATTGAACCGTGTGCTCGGCGGCGGGCTTGTCCCAGGTTCACTTGTGTTAGTCGGCGGTGATCCCGGCATCGGCAAATCCACGCTGCTGCTGCAAGCCTCCAATCGATTGGCTCAGAACGGTATACGCGTTCTGTACATTTCCGGTGAGGAATCCGTACGCCAGACCAAGCTGCGTGCAGATCGGCTCGGGGCGCTGTCCCCGGAGCTGTTTGTCCTATGTGAAACCAATCTCGAATCAATTGAGGAAGCCATTGAGAACGTAAAGCCTGGCTTTGTTGTCATTGACTCCATTCAGACGGTGTATTTGCCGGAGGTAACCAGTGCACCGGGCAGCGTTTCCCAGGTACGGGAGTGTACGGCACGATTCATGCGATTGGCGAAGGTGAAGGGCATAGCGACCGTCCTGGTCGGTCATGTGACCAAGGAAGGCGCTATTGCAGGCCCAAGGATGCTGGAGCACATGGTGGACTGTGTGCTTTATTTTGAAGGAGAGCGTCACCATACTTACCGTTTGCTTCGTGCGGTAAAGAACCGTTTCGGTTCGACGAATGAGATTGGCATTTTTGAGATGGGTGAGGATGGACTTCGGGAAGTCGGGAATCCATCCGAACTGTTTTTATCTGAACGGCCTTTAGGTGTAGCGGGTTCAACCGTTGTTGCAAGCATGGAGGGAACTCGCCCGGTTCTGGTCGAACTGCAGGCGCTCATCTCCACAACCCACTTCCCGTCACCGCGCCGAATGGGCACAGGGGTGGACCACCACCGCATGAATCTAATCATTGCCGTGCTGGAGAAACGGATGGGCATGTACCTGCAAACCCAAGACGCCTATCTGAACGTAGCGGGCGGCGTGAAGCTCGATGAACCTGCGGTGGATCTGGCCATAGCGGTCAGCATAGCGTCCAGCTTCCGCGACATTCCGACCAAGCCGTATGACGTTATTTTTGGCGAGGTAGGTTTGACCGGTGAGGTTCGGGCCGTTTCAAGAGCGGAGCAGAGGGTAAGAGAAGCCGAGAAGCTGGGTTTTAAGCGCGTACTCATGCCGGAGAAGAGTTTGAAGGGATGGAAGCATCCGAAAGGAATACAAATTATAGGAGTAAACACCGTTGCAGATGCATTAGCGGTTGCGTTAGATTAGGGGGCATACGAAGGTGAAAGAAACGAGCCAACTGGACAAAATGAATGATTTGCTAAAGCTGGTAGCACCGGGAACGCCGTTTCGCGACGGACTGGAGAACGTGCTGCGGGCGAAGACGGGCGCCCTGATCGTTGTAGGCTACAGCCCGGAGGTAATGGAAGTTGTCGACGGCGGCTTCTCCATTAACTGCGATTTTTCGCCAAACTATTTATACGAGCTGGCCAAGATGGACGGCGCCATCATCCTTAGTGAAGACTTGAAACGAATCTTATATGCGAATACCCAGCTGATTCCGGATTCCTCGATCTCTTCCATCGAGACAGGGATACGGCACAGAACAGCGGAGCGGGTAGCGAAACAGACAGGTAAGCTGGTTGTGTCCATCTCGCAGCGCCGAAACATCATTACGCTGTATCAAGGATCGCTGCGGTATGCATTGAAGGAAATCGGCGTTATCCTAACCAAGGCCAATCAGGCTATACAGACCTTGGAGCGATACCGCGTGGTGCTTAATCAATCACTCACCAACCTCTCGGCGTCTGAATTTGAAGAACTGGTTACCATTCCGGAAGTCGTGAATGTGATACAGCGCGTCGAGATGGTGCTCCGCATCAAGAAGGAGATCAAGCGTTATATCAACGAGCTCGGTAACGAAGGCCGCTTGATCAGCATGCAGATGGATGAGCTTGTGAGCAATATGGAGGAAGAGGCTTGGCTGCTGTATGCGGACTATGCCCGGGAGTACAGCGAGGAGAAGATCCGCGAGATCATTCTCGCGCTGAAGCGTTCAACGGATGAGGAGCTGCTGGACATTCATCATATTGTAAGACTTCTTGGTTATCCGGCTTCCGCCGCTGCATCGGAGGAAGAAATACTGCCGCGTGGTTACCGAATTTTGAACAAAATCCCGCGCCTGCCGAATGTGATCGTTCGTAATCTGGTAGATCAGTTCCATGATTTATCCAGCATTATGACCGCTTCCATCCATGAACTTGATGAAGTGGACGGGATTGGCGAAGTTCGCGCACGCACCATTAAAGAAGGTCTGAAACGATTGCAAGAACAAGTATTCATTGACAGACAAATCTAAAAGACCTACAATCGATGTTCGTACGTAACATTAATGAGGTGAATAAAAAATGACGAAATCAATTCCGAACATGTTTACTTTAGGTAATCTGTTTCTCGGAATGATTGGTATCATCTTGGCGACGGAAGGTCGAACGAGTATGGCGGCTATTATGATTATCATTGCCATGCTCCTTGACGGACTGGACGGTCGGGTAGCTCGGGCGTTAAATGCCCAAAGCGAGCTCGGTAAGGAACTTGACTCATTATCCGATGTAATTTCATTTGGCGTAGCACCGGCACTCATTATGTATACCGTAGCGTTTACGGATATTAATACAGCACTGGCTTGGACAGTGACCGCCATATTTCCGATGTGCGGCGCACTGCGTCTTGCAAGATTTAATGTTCGTCCGGGCATACCGGGATATTTTATCGGCCTGCCGATCCCCGCTGCGGGAGGCGTGCTGGCAACCTTGGCGTTATTCCATGAAGAGATTACAGCAACTTATATGATTATTGCCGTACTTCTGCTTTCTTATCTTATGGTTAGCGCAGTCAAGTACCCGAACTTCAAGAAGATTGGCATTCCGAAAACAGCGATTAAATTTACGCCCCTCGTCATCATTGGCGCAGTTATGGTTGCCGTGTTCTTACCAGAGCAGACCTCCAAGCTGATATTCTTGCCATTGGTCCTGTACGCAGGTTATGGCTTGCAGCAGAATTTCCGCAGGCTGAACCGCAAAAAACGTCGCAAAAAGGATGATCCCAATTCAGATGAGGCCTATCAATCCTCTGACCGATAAGCCGGATTCGGACATAGCTCCAAATAAAAAGCATTTATTTCCCTGCTAGCGCAGCGAGATAAATGCTTTTTTGTATGCATGGAGTGCCTTGCCGTTACGAACCGTCATCTTGTTGAGGGTCTTACGACAGGTTAAAAATACCCAATGTGGAGCATTTCTGCGACTCCTTGACAACAACCTCATCCAGTTGAATGTCCAGAAGATTCGCAAGGGCAGACATATAAAATAGGTTGCGGCCAAGCTCGGTGCTAACCGCTTCACGGCAATTCTCGCACAGATGGCCTTCGACGTGCGTGCCGGCTAATTCCCGGGCTGATTCGAGATCAGCGCCGATATCGAAGGTTTGCTTCGTAGCGTGGAGCTCGATGCATCCGCATTCTGTGATGGCCTTGGTTACGGCCCGGTTGACTGAAGCATTGCTTTGACCATTTTTAGACAGAACATCCAAGAGACTGCGGTGACGGAGCAACAATTCGGAAACTTGGTCCTGAAAAGCCTGTAAACTAGGAGCGCTCATTTATACATCCACCTCGATATTATGAATTGAGTTCATTATATTCCACTAGTTCAGGCGATTTCAACCAATTTCAGGTGTCTGCAGGCGGTCAATTCCATTTGTGAGGTTGATGTCAGTGCACGTCAAAGCCTGATGGGGGTAGGCGAAACCGGTAGAATATGGGGATATGGAAATATTATAAAAAAAACGTCAATCGATTCGCTTCAACAGAAGAGACACCGCGTTTTTGGGGATGTTTATCCTGCGATGATCCAATTTATTGGGTTCCAGCGAAAAACGTTACATTCGATAATCTTAAAAAAAGATGGGCCGGCACGATTACGACTTTATAAATTGGACCATACTGGAAAATAGAAGCAAAGATATTCAGGTATAAAAAGGAGGTGTGCGGAAGCTCATGTTAAAAAAAGCTATTTTAGCATTTACAGTATTATGCGGAGCATGGGGCGGGTATACGTTATATCATACAATGGAACGGTCTTTCTCAGGGCTCTCGCCTATTTTTGGACAAGGTTTATTTGCAGCGGGAAGCGGAGCCTTCGCGGTGCTTGGAGGATTATTGTTTGGCATGATCGGCGTGCTGTCAGCGGATCGGGTCACGAGATGGCTGCACAGCCTGATCACTTCGTTCTCCCGGATTCCGATGAATGAGCTGGCTGCGGGTACAGCGGGACTGTTGAGCGGCCTGCTGCTGTCGCTATTGCTGTCACCGGGGTTGTCCTTGCTTGGACAAGCAGGGCAGCTGCTGCAGGTTGGCATTACGCTGCTCGGCGGTTACGTCGGGTTTCGCATTGGACTGGAGAAGAAGGATGAATTGGCGTCCTTGTGGATGTCGGGCAAGTGGAGCCAAGCCGCTGAGCCTGAGGGCCGGCGAATAGAGGAACATAAGATTTTGGATACGAGTGTCATTATTGACGGGAGAATTGCGGATATTTGCAAGACCGGATTTATCGAAGGAACGATTGTCATTCCTGAGTTTGTTCTGGAGGAACTTCAGCATATTGCGGATTCCTCAGACCTTCTTAAGCGAAATCGCGGCCGGCGCGGCCTTGATATTTTGAACAAAATCCAGAAAGAGCTGGATGTCAAGGTACTCATTTATGAAGGCGACTTTGAGGAAATATCCGAGGTCGACAGCAAGCTGGTGAAGCTGGCCAAAGTGCTTCAGGGCAAAGTGGTCACCAATGATTTTAACTTGAATAAGGTTTGCGAGCTGCAGGGCGTGTCGGTCCTGAACATTAATGATCTCGCTAACGCGGTCAAACCGGTGGTCCTGCCAGGGGAAGAAATACTGGTACAGATTATCAAGGACGGCAAGGAGCATGGTCAAGGCGTCGCGTATCTGGATGACGGCACGATGATCGTCGTGGAGGGCGGCCGCGAGTACATCGGCACGATGATGGAAGTGCTCGTTACCAGCGTACTGCAAACCTCGGCGGGCCGAATGATCTTCGCAAAACCAAAACTGTTGGAAAAAGCCCAGTAAAGGGGTATGATGGGGATATACATATCCGCTATTCGTCCTTTTGGGGCGTGTTGGGTTAGACAGGAGTTTGGTGCTTGATGAGTAACTTTGGCGCTGTCATTGTAGCGGCGGGAAAAGGAACGAGGATGGGCACCCGGGAGAGCAAGCAGTACCTGGCTCTGAACGGAAAGCCCATTATCGTTCATACGCTTGAAGCATTCAGCCGGATACCATGGCTGCAGGAAATTGTGCTTGTGACGGGGATGGAGGATGTCCATCGCTGCGAATCCTGGATACAGGAATACGGTTTGGACAAGGTGTCCGCTGTAATCCCGGGGGGAAGCGAGAGGCAGCAGTCCGTATACCAAGGCATCAAGCAAATTTCTTCAGAATGGGTAATGATACATGACGGCGTAAGGCCGTTTGTAACGCAAGAGGAGATTGAAGCCTGCCGCGATGCGGCAATCCGCGAGGGCGCCTCGGTACTTGGGGTTCCCGTGAAGGATACGATTAAACAGGTGAACGGTAAGGGGCAGATTACAGGCACCCCGGACCGTCAAAGTCTGTGGGCCGTTCAGACCCCACAGGCTTTTCGTCTTTCCGATCTGCTGTCCGCCCATGAGGCAGCGGCGAAGGATGGATTTACAGGCACCGACGATGCCATGCTGATGGAGCGGGCAGGACATCCGGTAACCGTGGTGGAGGGGAAATACAGCAATATTAAAATCACCACGCCGGAGGATCTGGAATATGCAGCTTTTTTACAGAAACGTAAGGGAGAGGACATGGAATGATTCGAGTAGGACAGGGGTTTGACGTACATCAGCTTGTAGAAGGAAGGCCGTGCATCATCGGAGGCGTCACGATTCCTTATGAGAAAGGGCTTCTCGGGCACTCCGACGCCGACGTGCTGCTGCACGCCGTAACGGACGCGATCCTGGGGGCGCTTGGGCTCGGCGACATTGGGCGCCACTTTCCCGATAACGATCCTGCCTTTAAAGACGCCGACAGCCTGAAGCTTTTGGAGCAGGTATGGGTCATGGCCAAGGAACGCGGGTATACACTTGGTAATATCGATTCCACGATAATTGCGCAGAAGCCAAAGATGGCAACCTATATTCCGCAGATGGCGGAAGTGATCGCCAAAGCGCTGGATGCTGAGGTGGATCAGGTGAACGTGAAGGCGACCACTACCGAGCAGCTCGGGTTTACCGGCAGGGGCGAAGGAATCGCCGCGCAATCGGTTGTCTGCCTCGTAAAAGGTGTGCTATCATCTTGAAGTATGTGTTCAATAAGGGGATATTTTGAGCTAGGAATCTTGAAAGAATAGGGAAGCGGAGGGGTTTACAATGACCGGAGAAGTCCGCGTGCGCTATGCACCGAGTCCAACGGGACATTTACATATCGGCAATGCCAGAACGGCATTATTCAATTATTTATTCGCCCGCAAGAACAACGGGAAATTCATTATCCGCATCGAGGATACGGATGTAAAACGCAACGTAGAAGGCGGAGAGCAAAGCCAGCTGAAATACTTGAAGTGGCTTGGCATGGACTGGGATGAAAGCGTGGATGTCGGGGGCGAGTACGGGCCTTACCGCCAGACCGAGCGTCTTGATATTTATAAACAATATTGGCAGGACCTTCTGGATCGCGGGCTTGCTTACCGCTGCTACTGCACGGAAGAAGAGCTGGAGCAGGAGCGGGAAGAGCAGATGGCTCGCGGCGAGACGCCGCGCTATTCCGGGAAGCACCGGGAGTTGACGGAAGAGCAGCGGCAGGCGTTTGAGGCTGAAGGCCGTGTGGCCAGCATCCGCTTCCGCGTTCCGGAAGATCGTATCTACACATTCGATGATATGGTGAAGGGTACGATTTCGTTTAACAGCAAAGAGACGGGCGACTTCGTTATCGTCAAAAAAGACGGCATTCCTACCTACAATTTCGCGGTAGCCTTAGACGATCATCTGATGAAGATCAGCCATGTGCTCCGCGGAGAGGATCATATCTCCAATACGCCGCGCCAGCTGATGATCTATGAAGCCTTCGGGTGGGAGCCGCCTCAGTTCGGACATATGACCCTGATCGTGGGCGAGGATCATAAGAAGCTGAGCAAGCGTAATGAATCGATCATCCAGTTCATCGAGCAGTATGACCAGCTTGGCTATTTGCCAGAAGCGCTGTTCAACTTCATCTCGCTGCTTGGCTGGTCTCCGGAAGGGGAAGAGGAAGTGTTCTCCCAAGAGCAGCTGATCTCGATCTTCGATGAGCATCGTCTGTCCAAGAGTCCGGCGGTATTCGATACGAACAAGCTGGCTCACCTGAACAACACGTATATCAAGAACGCGGATCCGGATCGGATTGCCGATTTAGCCATTCCGCATCTGCAAAAAGCTAGCCGCTTGCCGTCCGAGCTTACGGCCGAGCAAGAGGAGTGGGCACGCGCGCTCGTAGCGCTCTACCAGGAGCAGCTGACGGCTGCTGCGGATATCGTGGATCTGTCGGAAGTGTTCTTCCGTACGCATCTGGAGCTGGATGCCGAAGGGATTGAAGTCATGGGCGGCGAGCAGGTCCCTGCCGTATTGTCGGCATTCCTTGCGAAGATCGAGCAGAGTGATGAGTTTAACGCTCCGAAGATTGCGGCGCTGATCAAGGAAGTTCAGAAGGAGACCGGATTTAAGGGCAAACAGCTCTTTATGCCGATCCGCGTAGCCTTGACGGGACAAACCCATGGCCGCGACCTGAACCAGACGATCTGGCTGCTTGGCAGGGATCGCGTGCTTGACCGTTTGCGTTCTCAGATCAAAGGCGCATAAATCGGGCGGCTTCCTCGATAAACGTTCCTTGTCAGCCCGTATATCATCAGTTATAATTACACCAAACTATAAGTGAAGTATTCTTTGATCTAGGTTAAGGTTTGGTAGCAGTCACTCTTACGGCGAAAGTAGCGGAGAGGCCGGAATTGTGCTGTAGAAGCGAAGCGTTCGCCTTTGCATTCCGATTTCCACCTAAGTAATAATCGTTAAAGAAATCGGAAGGCAACAGCGATCGGAAGCACAATCCGGAATCGCAGCGTTCTATAGAGCGTTGTCGTTGTTGCCATCAACTAGATCAACAAATATTAAACATATAAAAGCTACGATCAGGAGAAGTACGCGTAAAACAGGCACGTTCCAGAGAGGACAATCGGCAGAAGACAAGGACCACTTGAATTTGCCGGCTGAGAGTTGTCCCGTCGCCTGCAGCGGAAATGCACCTGTGAGCTGCATGGTTGAAGCGAACATAATCGTTAGATCATGCCGGTCGTCTGCCGTTAATGACATGAAGAGAATCGGTAGAATCCGTCCCTGACGAAGGGAGGAGACTTGTGCCGGTTCTAAGCAGAGTGGAACCGCGGTCTAGCGCCTCTGCAGCGATAAGCTGCAGGGGCGTTTTTTAGTTGCAGGAATAACGATGGATAGCAAGTTGCATGCGCGATTGGAAGAGGGGAAAGAGGGAGCGTTCATGTTTAAACAGATGAAATCGGATATTCGGACAGTGTTCGAGAATGACCCGGCTGCCCGGGGACTTTTTGAAGTGGTATTCACCTACTCGGGGCTTCACGCATTATGGGCGCACCGGGTAGCTCATGCATTATTTAAGCGGCGATGGTATACGCTGGCCCGGTTGATATCCCAGTTCAGCCGGTTTATGACAGGGATCGAGATTCATCCGGGAGCCCGTATCGGGCAGCGGCTGTTCATTGACCATGGGATGGGGGTTGTCATTGGAGAGACCTGTGAGATTGGGGATGACGTGGTGATCTACCAGGGGGTTACGCTTGGAGGAACCGGTAAGGAAAAAGGCAAGCGGCACCCAACCATCGGCAACAACGTGGTCATCGGTTCGGGGGCGAAAGTGCTAGGTTCCTTTACGATTGGGGATAACTGTAACATTGGTTCCAATGCAGTCGTATTAAGACCTGTTCCCCAAAACAGCACCGTTGTCGGCAATCCGGGGAAAATCGTGAAACAGAACGGGGAGCGGGTGCGCGACCGGCTGGATCACACGAATCTGCCCGATCCGATTGTTGATATGCTCCGTTCGATGCAGAAGGAGATCGATCAGCTTCGGGCGGAGCTTCATGAGAGCAAACGAAACCAGCCTCAACGCATGGTATCCGAGGCCGTTGTGTCTTCGGCCAAAGAAGAGTAAGCCCGTAAGCCGTGAAGGAACAATAAGCGATGGAATGAAAGGATTGAGATGATACCCTATGGCACTGCAAATCTATAACACGCTAACCCGCATGAAAGAAACGTTTGTTGCTCAGGAACCCGGGAAGGTAAAGATCTACGTGTGCGGTCCTACCGTGTACGATTATATCCATATCGGGAATGCTCGGCCGATGATCTTTTTCGACGTGGTTCGAGCTTACTTTGAGAACCAGGGTAATGATGTGAATTACGTGGTGAACTTTACGGATGTGGATGACAAAATGATCCGGAAAGCGGAGCAAACCGGGACGACCGTTCCGGAGGTCGCGGATAAGTTTATCAACGCCTATTACGAGGATCTGGACGGTCTTGGCATACCAAGAGCGACATTGAATCCACGGGTAACGGACAATATGGAGAGCATTATCGAATTCATCCAGGAACTCATCGACCGAGACTTTGCTTATGAGAACGGGGGAGACGTATTCTACCGGACCCGCAAGTTTGACGATTACGGGAAGCTGTCCCAGCAAAATCTCGACGAGCTGCAATTCGGGATCCGGATTGAGGTGGATAAGCGGAAAGAAAATCCGGAAGACTTTGTTCTATGGAAAGCCGCGAAGCCTGGAGAGATCTATTGGAGCAGTCCTTGGGGCGACGGCCGTCCAGGCTGGCATATTGAGTGCTCCGCCATGGCCCGTCGTTATCTCGGGGATACGCTGGATATCCATGGCGGCGGCCAGGACCTGCAGTTCCCGCACCATGAATGCGAAGTTGCGCAGTCGGAGGCACTGACAGGCAAACCGCTGGCGAACTATTGGATGCACAATGGATATATCCGCATCAATAACGAGAAAATGTCGAAATCGTTAGGCAATGGTGTATTGGTTAAGGAACTTCGTGAACAATATACAAAAGAAGCTATCCGCTATTTCATGTTGTCCACCCATTACCGCAACCCGCTGAATTATAGCGATGAGGTGATGGAGCAGGCGCAGAACAGCGTGGAACGTCTGGCGAATGCGGCGGCTAATATCGAGCATCGATTGAGTACCGCGATCGGTTCGAAGGACGATAACGTAAGCCAGGAAGTTGCGGATAAAATATCGGCCGTCCTTGTCGAATTTCACCAGAAAATGCAGGATGATTTCAACACGCCGGACGCCATCACCGCCATGTTCCAATGGGCCAGCGAGGCGAATCAGCTGTTGAAGGAAGCCTCGATTCCTGCGGCGGACCTGCATGAAGTGCTGCGCGCTTTCAACGAAATGAACGGCGTGCTGCGCATCGTAAATACAGGCACGGATGAGTTGCTGGATGAGGAGATTGAAGCTCTGATTGCCGAACGTGTCGAAGCCCGGAAGAATAAAAACTGGGCCCGAGCGGATGAAATCCGCGACAAGCTGGCGGATGAAGGCATCGTGCTTGAGGATACGGCGCAGGGTATGCGCTGGCGGCGTAAATGAGCGGGCCTGAGTTTCATGATCCCGCAGTAGGCTGGTTCGATTTTCCGCCGTCGAAGCCGGCCCGGTTAATCCCGCCCATCGTGCTTGCCTATATCGGAGATGCCATTTATGAGGTGGCGGTGCGGCAGTTTTTGATATCGAGAGCGAATCTCCGCCCCCATCACCTGCACCGTTCGGCAACAGGATTTGTGTCGGCGAAGGCACAGAGCCGAATATTGGCTTATCTGGATCCGGAGTTGACGGAAGAAGAGCGCGATATTGTGCGTCAGGGACGCAACGCCAAATCTGGCAGCATCCCCAAAAATGCCGACGTCCTCGAATACCGGCATGCAACGGCATTTGAGACGCTGGTTGGGTATTTATATTATACGGGTGAGCAGGACCGGCTCCGTGAGCTCATAGGGAAGAGCATCGAGTATATTGAGGGGTCTATTAAATAGACCGTTAGACAATATCGCATCACATTGAAACGATACAGCCGGTGTTTCCGCGAGGGGACGCCGGCTGATATGCAGGAGGAGAACTACATGTTGCAAGAAGAGGAAGTAGTAGCTGGTAAGCACTCCGTAACGGAAGCGCTCAAATCAGGACGTACGATCAACAAAATATGGATTGCCGAAAATGCGCAAAAGCACCTGACCCTGCCGATCATCGCGGAAGCGAAGAAACTGGGTATTGTCATTCAGCATGTGGACAAACGCAAGCTGGATCAGATGGTTCCGGGAGTTCAGCATCAAGGCGTGGTTGCCCAAGCGGCACCCTATGCTTATGTGGAAGTGGAGGATTTGCTGAAAGTTGCAGAGGAAAAAGGCGAACCGCCTTTCTTGCTGCTTCTCGACGAGATCGAGGATCCGCACAATCTGGGCTCGATTCTCCGGACGGCAGACTGCACGGGTGCTCATGGCGTCATACTGCCTAAGCGCAGATCCGCCCAAGTAACGGCAACGGTATCCAAAACATCCGCCGGCGCAGTGGAGTATGTGCCCGTAGCTAGGGTGACCAATCTGGGCCAAACCATCGATCAGCTGAAGGAAATGGGTGTATGGGTTGTCGGGACCGTTGTTGATGCCGTTCAGGAATTGTATGACACCGAGGTTTTTGACGGGCCGGTTGCTATCGTTATCGGTAATGAGAATAAAGGGATGGGGCGTCTGATCCGTGAGAAATGCGATGTGCTTGTGAAACTGCCGATGGCCGGAAAGATCAACTCGCTTAATGCCTCGGTAGCCGCAGGTGTCGTTATGTACGAAGTGCTTCGCCGTCGCCGCCTTCAAGGTTAGCAATGATGGCCGATTGGCGGGATGTGCTGCTGGTCGACGGTTATAATATGATCGGCGGCTGGCCATATCTTGCGAAGCTCGCCAATAGCAGCATGCATGAAGCGCGAGACATGCTGCTGGAGAAATTAGCGGATTACCAGGCGTTCTCAGGCCTCAGAGTCGTGGTGATTTTTGACGCATACCGTGTTCCTGGACTGGGGAAATCCTACACGCAAGGCAAGGTTCAGGTGTTTTTTACGAAGGAGAAAGAAACCGCCGATGAGTGCATTGAACGGCTAGTCGGGGAGTTTAGCCACCGTCGGCGTAAAATTTATGTGGCGACCAGCGATTTAATTGAGCAGCACGTGATTTTTGCTCGGGGAGCACTCCGGCTGTCCGCCCGGGAATTGCTTAACGAGGTGGAGCAAAGTGAGCGCGAAGTGAAGCAAAAAATAACGAAAGAGCAGACCAAGAGCAGGAATACACTTGACGGGAAGCTGCCGCCGGATGTGAGACAGGCGTTCGAGCGCTGGCGAAGGGAGTAGAACTGTTTTACACAATAGGGACGAGAGGTCGGCTCATTTGGAGAATGAAAACGGTATATGAATCTATGAAAAAGTTTACATTAAATGTTATTATCGGTCTATTTTAGGTAGAACGTAGTTGACGGTCTAGTAGACATCATATATACTTGTCATATATTTCAAGCGAGTGACGGGCTACCGTGCGTTCCGGGCCGGAGGGATTCTATTGAGTGTGGACCTCAAGGAAGTCATGTTGTCAGGGTATGATGTGATAAGCGATGAAGACATTGTCGAGGCGGTCCGCGAGGGTGATAGCGGGGCGCTGGAGTATTTGATCAATAAATACCGGAATTTTGTACGTGCTAAAGCCCGCTCCTATTTTCTGATTGGCGCTGACCGGGAAGATATTGTCCAGGAAGGCATGATCGGGCTGTACAAGGCAATTCGTGATTTTAAAGGGGATAAGCTGTCCTCGTTCAAGGCCTTTGCCGAGCTCTGCATTACCAGGCAGATCATTACGGCAATTAAGACCGCTACGAGACAGAAGCATATTCCGCTCAATTCGTATGTCTCATTGGACAAGCCGATTTATGATGAGGATTCGGACCGTACGCTGCTGGATGTCATTTGCGGTACTGCGGTAAGCGATCCGGAGGAACTGATCATCAATCAAGAGGAATTTGTCGGCCTGGAAGACAAGATGTCAGAGATCTTAAGCGAGCTGGAACGGAAAGTCCTGATGCTCTATTTGGACGGTCGATCCTATCAAGAGATTGCGGTAGATTTAAGGCGTCATGTAAAATCGATTGACAATGCACTCCAGCGAGTAAAGCGAAAGCTTGAACGTTATCTGGAAGTCAGGGATAATTAATAGCAAGTGTCGGATAAGAAGCAGAAGGCTCAATCAGAGCCTTTTCAGGCTGTCGAGAAAGTCTCGACAGCTATTTTTTGTGTATTTAGTTCAACACGACACCGCGTTAATACTATATAATATTAGTAAATAAACCGTTCGGAAGGGTGTTAAATATGTTGCGTTCTAACCGAGAAAAACAGCAGGCTTACGAGTTTGTTTCGATTGAAGAATTGGTTCCTCAAGATCATCTGCTCCGTAAAGTGGACAAGTATATCGATTTCTCTTTCATCGACGAAAAGGTCCGTCCGCTTTACTGTGCTGATAATGGGCGACCAGCCATCGATCCTGTCGTGTTATTTAAGATGATTTTCCTCGGTTATTTTTACGGCATCCGTTCAGAGCGTCAACTGGAACGCGAGATTCAGACGAATCTGGCATACCGTTGGTTTCTTGGTTTGGGATTGACAGACAAAGTTCCGGACCATACCACCATTAGCTGGAACCGACGGACTCGTTTCAAAGACACTAATATCTTTCAAGATATCTTCGATGAGATTGTGCTGCAGGCAATCGAGCATCGCATGGTCGGCGGACGAGTCCTGGTTTCGGATTCCACGCATGTGAAGGCCAATGCGAACAAACACCAGTACACCAAGCAGCAGGTTCTACAAAACACACGAGATTACATGGACGAACTCAATGGCGCAGTAGAAGCCGACCGGAAGGCGCATGGAAAAAAGCTTTAAAACCCAGAGAGGATGTGGTCGAGAAGAAAGAAATCAAGGTGAGCAAAACCGACCCGGATAGCGGTTATATGATTCGCGACGGGAAACCGGAAGGATTCTTTTATTTAGATCACCGGACCGTTGATTTGAAGTACAATCTGATTACCGATGTCCACGTCACGCCGGGAAACGTCCATGATTCTGTACCGTATTTGTCGCGTTTGGATCGCCAACGAGAGCGATTTGGTTTTGAAGTTGAAGCCGTTGCCCTGGATTCAGGCTATTTAACAACCCCCATCTGCAAAGGATTGCAGGAACGGGGGATCTTTGGAGTGATTGCTCACCGGAGATTTCATCCGACCCAAGGCTTATTTCCGAAGTGGAAGTTTACCTATGATGCCGAGCGTAACCGTTATATTTGTCCGCTCCAGCATGAATTGTTGTATCGCACCACGAATCGAGAAGGATACCGGCAATATGCCTCCGATCCGAAGCACTGCAAGACTTGCCCGATGCTGGAGCAATGTACCCGTTCACGGAATCACCGCAAGGTCGTCACGCGCCATGTCTGGGAAGACAGCAAGGAATGGGTGCGAAACAACCGGCTCAGTCGATCCGGCAAGTATTTATACCGAAAACGAAAAGAAACGATTGAGCGAAGCTTCGCGGATGCCAAAGAGCTCCATGGGTTTCGCTATTGCCGGTTGCGCGGGTTGCAAAACGTCAGGGAACAAGCTCTGATGACAGCAACCGTGCAGAATATGAAGAAGATGGCGATCCACTTGGATCGCCTGGAAAACAGGGGGTAATCCCCCATTTCCCCTCTTGAATTGACCACTTAAAAAGGGAGAAACCCTGTACTTTGAAAAAAGTGCAGGGTTTCTCGACAATCTGAGAAGGCTCAATCAGAGCCTTTTTTTAATTGCCTGATCGTTATTGAATCAGGATGGCCGGCGAAGGATCTTTTTTATACTTTGTCGCCATTTATTTTTAGCTGGCAGATATGATAGGACGAAATTCCAAGATGTCCATTTTCGCAAAACGCAAAATGTGTAATATTTGGTGTTTCATCTCTTGGAAGATTGAACATACTGGATATAGACTAAATGCTATGCAGGATGGACAAAGACTGTGAAACGCCACAGTTTTTTACAGCGAGATGTTTACAATATTCCGGGGACTCATTCCCTGGTTTAGCTGGCAATGGCATTTATTGCAGCCCGCAATCAGAGAGAAAAAGGCTTGAAATGGCGCTATCCTTGTGATAAAGTGTTTTAGGTAGGCCTAAATTCGCGTGTTTTATGAATGGATCGTTGTTACAGCTTTTGGAACAACGGTTTTATTCATCTCGCAGAAATAACCGGGTTTCGATGAGAACAAGGTTGTTTCTACTAGGATCAATATCGATTCTTCTGATAAAGAAGGACGTCTTCGGGAGGTGCACATCATGCGGGTAATTATCACTTTGGCTTGTACAAGCTGCAAACAAAGAAACTACACAACCACCAAAAACAAGCGAAATCACCCCGACCGCATGGAGATGAAGAAATTTTGCAAGTTCTGTAACGAGCAAACTCCTCATCGCGAAACCAGATAGTTTTCTTTTGGAGGTGTAGTCGGCGTGAAACGTGGTTTCAAGTCTCTGTTTTCCTTTTTCTCTGAAAGCTGGGCGGAACTTAAAAAAGTTCGCTGGCCCAATCGTAAAGAACTGACGAACTATACTTTAATTGTTCTCGGCACCATTGTGTTTGTCACGATTTATTTTTGGGTTGTAGACATCGGTATTTCCGCTGTGATCGAAGCGATAATTTAGAAGGGTCCCAGGTGGCTTGATATGGAAAAAAGATGGTACGTAGTTCATACCTACTCTGGGTATGAGAATAAAGTCAAAGCCAATTTGGAAAAACGTGTCGAGTCCATGGGCATGGAGGACAAAATATTCCGCGTTCTTGTTCCGATGGAAGAAGAAATCGTAAACAAAGACGGCAAGAAAAAAACCGTCATGCGTAAAGTTTACCCGGGATATGTCTTGGTCGAAATGATTCAGACCGATGATTCTTGGTATGTTGTCCGCAATACACCAGGAGTGACCGGTTTTGTTGGTTCGACAGGGTCCGGTTCTAAACCGACGCCTTTGCTTCCAGAAGAAGTAGAACAGATTCTGAAGCATATGGGCATGGAAGAGCCGAAACCGAAGATCGAATTCGACATCAAGGAATCCGTTCGTATCAAGGTTGGTCCTTTTGCGAATTTTGTGGGCTCCGTGGAAGAGATTTTGGCTGAAAAGAGCAAGTTGAAGGTTCACGTCAACATGTTTGGACGGGAAACCCCGCTGGAGTTGGATTATACTCAAGTGGAGAAGATCTAATTCTTCAGGTTTCTTGTGGGAGGGCGTGTCAAAGCGTCCGCTACCACTATTGATGCAAGGAGGTGTCAACCATGGCTAAGAAAGTTATCAAGATTGTGAAACTGCAAATTCCTGCAGGTAAAGCGAATCCGGCTCCTCCAGTAGGTCCTGCATTGGGTCAAGCGGGTGTCAACATCATGGCATTCTGTAAAGAGTTCAACGCACGTACTGCTGATCAAGCTGGTCTGATCATTCCGGTTGAAATTTCGGTGTTTGAAGATCGTTCCTTTACGTTCATCACTAAAACTCCACCGGCTGCTGTTCTGCTTCGTGTGGCTGCTAAGATCGAAAAAGGATCCGGCGAGCCTAACAAGAAGAAAGTTGCTACTGTTAAGCGTGACGCTGTTCGTCAAATCGCTGAAACAAAAATGCCTGACCTGAACGCTGCATCTGTTGAAGCTGCAATGAAGATGGTAGAAGGTACTGCCCGTAGTATGGGTATCACAATCGAAGACTAATTGTCTTTTGATTGAAACCGAACTAGGTTCGGATTATGTGGGAGGAATTTCCGCTAACACCACAAAGGAGGAAAACAAACATGGCTAAACACGGTAAGAAATACGTTGAAGCTGCGAAGCTGATTGACAGCGAAGCAACTTATGAGCCTTTGGAAGCTGTAGAGCTTGTGAAGAAGGCTGCAACTGCCAAATTCGACGAAACTGTTGAAGCGGCTGTACGTTTGGGTGTAGACCCACGTAAACAAGACCAGGCTGTTCGTGGTGTTGTTGTCTTGCCTCACGGCACAGGTAAAACACAACGCGTTCTGGTATTTGCAAAAGGTGAAAAAGCGAAAGAGGCAGAAGCTGCTGGCGCTGATTTTGTTGGCGATCAAGACATGATCAACAAAATCCAACAAGGCTGGTTCGAGTTCGATGTCTGCGTAGCTACACCTGATATGATGAGTGAAGTCGGTAAACTTGGCCGTCTGCTCGGTGGTAAAGGCCTGATGCCTAACCCTAAAGCTGGTACGGTTACATTCGATGTTGCTAAGGCTGTTCAAGAAATCAAAGCCGGTAAAATCGAGTACCGTCTGGACAAAGCAGGTCAAATTCACGCGCCGATCGGTAAAGTGTCTTTCGATGCAGCTCAATTGAATGAGAACCTCAAAGCTCTCATCGATGCATTGAATCGTGCGAAACCAGCTGCTGCTAAAGGTGTATACCTGAAAGGCATCGCTGTTTCCTCGACAATGGGACCAAGCGCTCGCGTGAACACAACCGTCTACAGATAATATTACCATTGACTTTGGTCAATGAGGTTTGATATTATGTAACAGTTGTGAGTCTTCGAGACTGACCCTTAAAGTTGAATATGCTTACCGTAGACAGTAGGTGCCCTAAGCAGGCTTAATTTCCTACCGAGGTGTTATGATAGAACGTCAACAATTTGTCCGGTTACTCCGGCCAAATGATGATTCATCAGGCCTTCGTGATTCTACGGAGGCTTTTTTAGTGCCCGTAGGAAGAGCGGAGAGCTTGGTGCTCTTACGCTACTAATACAACCAGGAGGTGTAATCATTGGCAAACGCAAAAGTGATTCAAGCGAAACAAGAAGCGGTTGATGTCGTTGCTGCTAAGCTGCGCGAGAGCGTATCGACAGTAGTTGCTGACTATCGCGGACTGAACGTTGCGCAAGTAACTGAACTTCGTAAACAGCTTCGTGAAGCTGGCGTCGAGTTCCAAGTACTGAAAAACACGCTGCTTCGCCGTGCAACTGCGGCAGCAGAGCTGACTGATCTGGACGAAGTCTTGACTGGTCCAACAGCTGTTGCATTTGGTACCAATGACGCTGTCGCTCCAGCAAAAATCCTTAACGATTTTGCTAAGAAAAACGACGCGTTGAAATTGAAAGGCGGCGTAGTAGAAGGCCGTGTAATCGGAGAGAGCGAAATCAAAGCTCTGGCAGAACTTCCGTCCCGCGAAGGTCTCCTCTCCATGCTCCTCAGCGTGCTTCAAGCTCCAGTGCGCAACTTCGCGCTTGCAGTTAAGGCTGTTGCTGAGAAGGAAGAACAAGGCGCGTAAGCTTTGTCTTGCTGAAGCTGTGTAACAACAACTATAAAATCTTAATAATAAATGGAGGTTCAACCCAATGAGCAAAGAGCAAATCTTGGAAGCAATTAAAGGTATGTCCGTTCTGGAACTGAACGATCTCGTAAAAGCAATCGAAGAAGAATTTGGTGTAACTGCTGCAGCTCCAGTAGCTGTTGTAGGTGGCGCTGGTGCAGCTGAAGCTGCTGAGCAATCCGAATTTGACGTAATCCTGACTAGCGCAGGCGCGTCCAAAATCAACGTAATCAAAGTGGTTCGCGAAATCACAGGTCTTGGCTTGAAAGAAGCAAAAGAACTGGTTGACAACGCTCCAAAACCATTGAAAGAAAAAGTAGCTAAAGAAGAAGCAGAAGCTGTTAAAGCTAAATTGGAAGAAGCAGGCGCATCCGTAGAAGTTAAGTAATTAACTTCTTGAGATTCACGTCAGCAAGAATCAAACCCCTTGAATATTTGTTCAAGGGGTTTGTTATTGTGGCGGGGAGATCACAAGGTACTGATTCTCCGCAAGAAAGGTTATACTGGGATAAGAGCGCTTAAGAGCGAAATATCTTAGGCGGGCAGACTTTGATTCAAGACGGAGGAAATGATGCCGAATCAACATTATTACTCGAATCAGCCGGAAATTGCTCATGACCGTAAGGAGTTAAAGACGGAGCTTCGGGGGCAGACTTTCAACTTTATCAGTGACGCGGGCGTATTCTCTAAGAGCGGCGTGGATTATGGCAGCAAGGTTTTAATAGAAGCTATGAACTTTAACCAGCATGCTGAAGTATTGGATGTAGGCTGCGGATATGGTCCGATCGGTCTGTCAGCGGCAAAAATGGCTGCGCAGGGCCATGTGACGATGATCGACATTAATAGCCGTGCTGTCGAATTAGCCAAGGAGAATGCGAAACGTAATGGTATATCCAATGTGACCATCTTGGAGAGCGATTTGTTTGCTGCGGTGCAGGGTCAGCAATTCGACGTGGTTCTCACCAATCCGCCGATTCGTGCCGGGAAAGAGACGGTTCATGCCATATTCGAAGAAGCGTGGAAGCATCTGCGTGAGGATGGGCAGCTGTGGGTTGTGATTCAGAAGAAGCAAGGCGCGCCTTCAGCGAAAGCGAAGCTGGAGAGTCTATTTCATCAGGTCGAGGAAGTAACGAAGGATAAAGGATACCGGATATTCAAAGCGACGAAATCTTCTTAAAATAGTTCGACTAGGCTGTTGACTTGGGTATGCTGGTATGGTATTATTATAAAATGTCAGTATTAGGATGGTCTCTTTGTCTTTAGTTGGCTGAAATGTCAAGACTTAATGTGTGGAAAGATGCATAAAGTCGATCATATTGACGTATAATATGTACATTTTGGGCAAATCTACAGGATATGAGATGATTATCATAACCATGGATAAGCTGCTCTTTTTTCGAAAAGGTATTCGATAAGGGCTTTTCTCTATTTATGGGAGTGTCCTCTGTATGTTCCATTATAGTGTTACAAACAGAGGTTCGCAATGAAATTTTTAAAGTGAGTAGACATGAGGGGTGAGTTTAAGTTGGCAGGACATCTTGTTCAATATGGTCGACGCACTCGGCGAAGTTATGCTCGTATTAACGAGGTACTCGAAGTTCCGAACCTGATTGAAATCCAACAAAAATCTTATGAATGGTTTTTGGAGGAAGGACTCCGCGAAATGTTCCAGGACATCTCGCCGATTCAGGATTTCACAGGTAATTTGGTGCTAGAGTTCATTGACTACAGCCTTGGAGAACCGAAATACACCGTCGATGACGCGAAAGAACGCGACGTTACTTATGCGGCGCCGCTCCGCGTGAAAGTCCGGCTCATTAACAAGGAGACCGGAGAGGTCAAGGAGCAGGAAGTGTTCATGGGAGACTTCCCGTTAATGACGGAAACCGGAACATTCATTATCAATGGTGCCGAACGGGTTATTGTCAGCCAGTTGGTTCGCTCTCCCAGCGTCTATTTCAGCACAAAAGTGGATAAAAACGGTAAGACGACGTACACTGCAACAGTTATCCCTAACCGCGGCGCTTGGCTTGAACTGGAGATGGACGCGAAGGACATTATCTATGTCCGGATCGACCGTACCCGTAAAATCCCTGTAACGGTACTTTTACGTGCACTTGGTTTTGGTACAGATGCCGAGATTCTGGATCTTCTGGGCAATGATGAATATATTCAAAATACGCTGGATAAAGACAACACCGACTCCACGGAAAAAGCGCTCATCGAAATCTATGAACGTCTTCGTCCGGGCGAGCCGCCAACACTGGAGAATGCGAAGAGCCTTCTCGTTGCCCGTTTCTTCGATCCGAAGCGTTATGATTTGGCTAACGTTGGTCGCTATAAGATCAACAAGAAGCTTCATATTAAGAACCGCCTCTTTAATCAGCGTTTGGCAGAGAGTTTGATAGACATCGATACGGGTGAGATCATTGCAGAAGCTGGTCAAACCGTAGACCGCCGTCTTTTGGACGAGATCATGCCTTACCTTGAGAAGAGCGTAGGCTTCAAGAATTATCATGTTACCGGCGGTGTGATGGACAGCGAGGATATCCCGCTGCAAACGATCGATGTATTCTCTCCGATTGAGGATGCCAAAGTCGTGAAGGTCATCGCGAACGCAAACATTGATAAATCGGTGAAGCATATTACACAGGCAGATATCATTTCTTCCATCAGCTATTTCATCAACCTGCTGCATGGGATTGGCAATACGGATGATATTGACCACCTGGGTAACCGTCGTCTGCGTTCCGTAGGCGAATTGCTTCAAAATCAGTTCCGTATCGGTTTGTCCCGGATGGAACGTGTCGTTCGCGAAAGAATGTCGATTCAGGATGCAAACGTGATTACGCCGCAGGCGCTTATCAACATACGTCCGGTTATCGCATCGATTAAAGAGTTCTTCGGAAGCTCCCAGCTGTCCCAGTTCATGGATCAGACCAACCCGCTTGCGGAACTGACGCATAAACGTCGTCTGTCTGCTCTCGGACCCGGCGGTTTGACTCGTGAGCGTGCGGGCTTTGAAGTGCGGGACGTTCACCACAGTCACTATGGCCGTATGTGTCCGATCGAGACGCCGGAGGGACCGAACATCGGTCTGATCAACTCCTTGTCGACGTTTGCGCGCATCAACGAATATGGCTTCATTGAAGCTCCGTATCGTTGGGTGGATCCGAAGACCGGTAAAGTAACGGACCAAATCGATTACCTGACTGCAGACGAAGAGGATAACTACATCGTTGCCCAGGCGAACGCCGAGCTCAACGAAGATGGTACCTTCGCTGACGAAATGGTTATCGTCCGTTATAACAAGCAGTCCGATAACATCCTTCCTATGCCGAGCGACCGTGTAGACTACATGGACGTATCACCTAAGCAGGTTGTGTCGGTAGCGACGGCGCTCATTCCGTTCCTTGAGAACGATGACTCCAACCGCGCGCTGATGGGATCCAACATGCAGCGGCAGGCTGTTCCGCTTCTTATTCCTAAAGCTCCGCTCGTCGGAACCGGAATGGAACACAAGTCTGCGAAAGACTCCGGTGTATGTATTGTATCCAAACATGACGGGATTATTGAACGTTCATCCGCTAATGAAATCTGGGTCCGCCGTGTGGAAAATGTCGACGGACAAGAAGTCAAAGGCGATCTTATTAAACATAAATTACACAAATTTATGCGTTCGAACCAAGGAACATGCATCAATCAGCGTCCAATCGTTAAACGCGGCGATGTCATCAAAAAAGGTGACATTCTCGCAGACGGTCCATCCACGGAGATGGGCGAATTGGCACTGGGCCGCAACGTCGTTGTTGCGTTCATGACTTGGGAAGGTTACAACTACGAGGATGCGATTCTTCTCTCCGAGAAACTGGTCAAAGAGGATGTGTACACTTCGATTCATATCGAGGAGTACGAATCCGAAGCTCGTGACACGAAGCTCGGACCGGAAGAAATTACGCGTGATATTCCTAACGTAGGTGAAGAAGCACTGAAGAACCTTGACGAGCGCGGAATTATCCGCATCGGTGCCGAAATCAGCGCCGGAGATATTCTCGTAGGTAAGGTAACGCCTAAGGGTGTAACCGAGCTGACGGCTGAAGAGCGTCTCCTGCATGCGATCTTCGGTGAGAAGGCTCGCGAAGTGCGCGATACCTCGCTGCGCGTTCCTCACGGTAGTGACGGAATCATCGTAGATGTGAAGGTGTTTACACGTGAGAACGGCGACGAATTGCCGCCGGGCGTTAACCAACTGGTTCGTGTTTACATCGCACAGAAACGTAAAATCTCCGAAGGTGACAAAATGGCCGGACGTCACGGTAACAAAGGTGTCGTTGCCCGTATTTTGCCTGAAGAAGATATGCCGTTCCTGCCAGATGGCACGCCGGTTCAAGTTGTGTTGAACCCTCTAGGGGTTCCATCACGGATGAACATCGGTCAGGTGCTCGAGGTTCACTTGGGTATGGCTGCGCTCCAGCTCGGCATTCACGTAGCTTCACCGGTATTTGACGGTGCAAGTGAGTATGACGTGTTTGATACGATGGAAGAAGCAGGCATGCAGCGCAATGGTAAGACCGTATTGTACGACGGACGGACGGGTGAACGTTTTGAACGTGAAGTTACCGTCGGCGTCATGCACATGATCAAGCTCGCGCACATGGTTGATGATAAAATTCACGCCCGTTCTACGGGACCATACTCTCTCGTTACGCAGCAGCCGCTGGGTGGTAAAGCTCAGTTCGGTGGACAGCGCTTCGGTGAGATGGAAGTGTGGGCACTTGAAGCTTACGGTGCTGCTTATACGCTGCAAGAAATTCTTACCGTCAAGTCGGATGACGTGGTCGGCCGGGTGAAAACCTACGAATCCATCGTCAAAGGTGAGAATGTTCCGGAACCGGGTGTTCCTGAATCGTTCAAGGTATTGATTAAAGAGCTTCAGTCTCTCGGTATGGATGTCAAAATCCTGAGCGAGAATGAAGAGGAAATCGAGATGAAAGAACTCGATGACGAAGACGATGCTCAAGGTGATAAACTGAGCCTTAACTTGGAAGGCACTGAAGTCGGAGTGGAATAACGGTCAATCATTCACCCCCGTCGGCTTATAAGTCGGCGGTGGTGTTATGGTCGTATAGCACATAAATAGGACTAGGTTGAGGAGGGTTGCTCCTTGTTGGACGTTAACAATTTTGAGTACATGAAAATCGGTCTTGCTTCACCGGAAAAAATTCGCTCTTGGTCTCGCGGAGAGGTGAAGAAGCCGGAAACGATTAACTACCGTACATTGAAGCCGGAGAAAGAAGGCTTGTTCTGTGAGCGGATTTTTGGTCCGCAGAAGGACTGGGAATGTCATTGCGGTAAGTATAAGCGTGTCCGTTATAAAGGAGTAGTCTGCGATCGCTGTGGCGTTGAAGTAACACGCGCTAAAGTCCGTCGTGAACGGATGGGTCATATCGAACTTGCGGCTCCTGTATCGCATATTTGGTATTTCAAAGGCATTCCAAGCCGTATGGGTCTGGCTCTGGATATGTCCCCACGATCTCTGGAGGAGATCATTTACTTCGCATCTTATGTTGTAACCGATCCGGGAGATACACCGCTGGAGAAGAAGCAACTGTTGTCCGAGAAGGAATATCGCAGCTACCGTGAGAAGTACGGTTACGGATTCCAAGCAGGCATGGGTGCTGAAGCGGTTAAGAAACTTCTTCAAGACATCGACATTGACAAAGAGCTTGAGTTCCTTAAGGAAGAATTGCGCACTGCACAGGGTCAGCGCCGCAACCGGGCCATCAAACGCCTGGAAGTAATTGAGGCGTTCCGTAACTCCGGCAACAATCCGGAGTGGATGATCATGGATGTGCTGCCGGTCATTCCGCCGGAGCTTCGCCCGATGGTTCAACTTGATGGTGGACGCTTTGCGACCTCCGACTTGAACGATCTGTACCGTCGTGTTATTAACCGGAACAACCGTCTGAAAAGACTGCTGGATCTCGGCGCGCCGGATATTATCGTTCAGAACGAGAAGCGCATGCTGCAGGAAGCTGTCGATGCACTGATCGATAACGGCCGCCGCGGTCGTCCGGTCACAGGTCCTGGTAACCGTCCGCTTAAATCCCTCAGCCACATGCTGAAAGGTAAACAAGGACGTTTCCGTCAGAACTTGCTCGGTAAACGGGTTGACTATTCCGGTCGTTCCGTTATCGTTGTAGGTCCTTACCTGAAAATGTATCAATGCGGTCTGCCTAAGAAAATGGCGCTTGAGCTCTTCAAGCCGTTTGTTATGAAAGAACTGGTCAACAAAGGCCTTGCACATAATATTAAGAGTGCGAAGCGCAAAGTAGAACGTGTAAGTCCAGAAGTATGGGATGTGCTCGAAGAGGTTATTAAAGAGCATCCGGTTCTTCTGAACCGTGCACCGACGCTTCACAGACTCGGTATTCAAGCATTTGAACCGATTCTGGTTGAGGGCCATGCGATCCGTCTTCACCCGCTCGTATGTACAGCGTATAACGCTGACTTTGACGGTGACCAAATGGCGGTTCACGTTCCTTTGTCAGCTGAAGCTCAAGCTGAAGCACGTCTTTTGATGCTGGCATCGGGTAACATTTTGAACCCGAAAGACGGTAAACCGGTTGTTACACCTTCTCAGGATATGGTACTGGGTTCCTTCTATCTGACTATGGATAACAAGGAAGAAAAAGGTACCGGCATGATTCTGGGCAGTGTGAACGAAGCGGTTTCCGCTTATCAGCGTGAAGCAGCTGGTCTGCATGCACGCGTAGCGATTCCGGTGAAAGCTCTTGGTAAAACCAGCTTCACGGAAAAACAGCAGGATGCGATTTTGATTACGACGATCGGCCGGATTATCTTTAACGAGATTTTCCCTGCCAGCTTCCCGTACATCAATGAAGCGACTCGTACGAACCTGCTGCAAGGCACGCCTGAGAAGTATTTCGTATACGAGAAGGGTGCAGATATTCAAAAAGTGATTCAGGAACTGCCAATCAGCGGTGCTGTTGGTAAGGAATATCTGGGTTCCATCATTGCACGCTGCTTCGAAACGTACCATACAACGGAAACCTCTGTGATTTTGGATAAAATCAAGCAGCTCGGTTTCACCTACTCCACTCGAGCAGGCGTAACGGTTGCGGTATCCGACGTTATCGTCCCTGACGAGAAAAATGAAATTTTGAAAGAGTCCGACGAGAAGGTTAAAGTGGTAACGAACCAATATCGCCGCGGCTTGATTACGAATGAAGAACGTTATGATCGTGTTATCGATATCTGGTCCAAGACCAAGGACGATATCACGGATGTACTCATGAAATCGATGGACCGCTTTAACTCCATCATGCTCATGGTAGATTCCAAAGCACGGGGTAACAAATCGCAGATCACCCAGCTCGGCGGTATGCGGGGTCTGATGGCGAACCCGTCGGGTCGTATCATCGAACTCCCAATCAAATCGAACTTCCGTGAAGGACTGACGGTACTCGAGTACTTCCTGTCCACGCACGGTGCGCGTAAAGGTCTTGCCGATACGGCGCTTCGTACCGCTGACTCCGGTTACTTGACTCGTCGACTTGTTGACGTAGCCCAGGATGTTATCGTTCGCGAAGATGAGTGCAGCACGGATAAAGGCTTTACCGTTAGCCGTATTCAGGACGGTAAAGAAGTTATCGAGGATCTCTACGACCGTATTGAGGGACGTTATGCATTTGAAACTGTCCGTCATCCGGAAACGAAAGAGATCATCGTGAACCGTAACGAATTGATTGACTCCGACAAAGCTGAGGAAATCGTAGCAGCTGGCGTTGAGAAGCTTCAAATTCGTTCCATCTTGAGCTGCCGTGCGCGTTATGGCGTCTGCAAAAAATGTTACGGCCGTAACCTGGCTACTGGTAAGCATGTTGAGATTGGTGAAGCGGTTGGTATTATCGCAGCTCAATCCATCGGCGAACCGGGAACACAGCTCACGATGCGTACGTTCCACACAGGCGGCGTTGCCGGCGATGATATTACACAAGGTCTTCCGCGTATCCAGGAGCTCTTTGAAGCCCGTAATCCTAAAGGTCAAGCGACCATTAGTGAGATCGACGGTGTGGTTAAAGAGATCCGCGAAACGAAGGACCGTCGTGAAATCGAAGTACAAGGTGAAGCTGAGACTAAGGTTTACGCTGTTACCTATGGCTCCCGTCTGCGCGTAAGCGAAGGCAAGCAAATTGAAGCCGGGGATGAACTGACCGATGGTTCCATTGATCCGAAGGAAATGCTTCGTATCAAAGGTATCCGTGGCGTGCAGAACTACATCCTTCAGGAAGTTCAACGCGTATACCGTAACCAAGGCGTAGAAATTAATGATAAACACGTTGAAGTTATGATCAGACAGATGCTGCGTAAATTCCGTATCGTTGATGCGGGAGATACGACCCTGCTGCCAGGCTCCTTCGTGGATATGCATGAATACGAGACAGCTAATAAAGACGCTATTCTCTCCGGGAAAGAACCAGCGGTTGCTAAACCAGTTCTCCTCGGGATTACAAAAGCATCTCTCGAAACGGATTCGTTCTTGTCAGCAGCCTCCTTCCAGGAGACGACTCGCGTGTTGACTGACGCTGCCATTAAAGGTAAAGTCGATCAGCTGCTTGGTCTGAAAGAGAATGTTATCATTGGTAAACTGATCCCTGCAGGTACCGGTATGAACCGTTATCGCAGCGTGAAGTTCGAGGGACAAAACGATGTGAATGACGAAAGTCAGGAACTCGAAACAGCTTCTATAGATTAAGAAACAGTCAGGTGATGAGGAGATTTCCGTATCTTAAGATGCGGAAGACCTCCTCGTCCCAAAGTTTCTTTTTTCCTGATTTAATAGCTTGACATCGATTAGGGCAGATGCTAATATAGCAAAGGTGCGTGAATAGTTTCTTTGTTCCCTGTTCTTTTGGAGGAATGACTTATGTCTAATGATAAAGGATTACAGGATGCACACATCAAGATTGGCACCAAACAAACGATGAAGGCCGTTGAATCCGGTTTGGCTACAGAGGTTTATGTGGCTGAAGATTGCGACCAACGTTTGATTTCAAAAGTCGTATCCGAGTGTGATAAGAATGGCGTGCATATCAACTATGTACCCACGATGATAGAGCTTGGAGAAGCATGCGGTATTGAAGTTGGTGCAGCTATGGTAGCTGTCTTGAAATCATGATTTGAGAAATCGTTTTTGTTGGAGAAGACGTTACTTCTCTCGGCAAAAACTTTTCATTTGTTCTTTTATGAACCGCCTGGGTCTGTGGACTTAAACGAGGTTTGTAATCGAATGATAAATACGGGAAGGGGGTGGCTAGCATGCCAACAATTAACCAACTGGTTCGCAAGGGCCGTCAAGCTAAAGTTTACAAATCGAAATCTCCAGCTCTTCAAAAAGGTTTTAACGCTTTGAAACGTGAGGAGACCGACTTGAGCGCTCCGCAAAAACGCGGTGTATGCACTCGTGTAGGCACAATGACGCCGAAAAAACCGAACTCCGCACTTCGTAAATATGCTCGTGTTCGCTTGACGAACCGCATTGAGGTGACGGCTTACATTCCGGGTATCGGACATAACTTGCAAGAGCACAGTGTTGTATTGGTTCGCGGTGGACGGGTAAAAGACCTTCCGGGTGTACGTTACCATATCGTTCGCGGCGCACTTGATACCGCTGGTGTAAACAACCGGATGCAAGCTCGTTCCAAATACGGCACGAAGCGTCCTAAAGCAAAAAGCTAATTGATGCTCATGTTTTCGTAACATGACTCATGACTGAAGAAAGGGGGATATCCATGCCACGCAAAGGTCCAGTAACTAAAAGAGACGTGCTGCCAGATCCAGTGTATAACAGCAAGCTGGTAACTCGTCTGATCAACCGCATCATGTTGGATGGTAAAAGAGGTGTTGCTCAAAGCATCCTTTACAATTCGTTCAACATCATCAAGGAACGTACTGGTAATGATCCGATGGAAGTGTTTGAAGCAGCTATCAAGAACATCATGCCAGTATTGGAAGTTAAAGCTCGTCGTGTCGGCGGTGCTAACTACCAGGTTCCGATCGAAGTTAAACCAGAGAGACGTACATCCCTTGGATTACGTTGGCTCGTAAACTACTCCCGCAACCGCGGCGAGAAAACCATGGAAGAGCGTTTGGCGGCTGAGATCATCGATGCTTCCAACAACACAGGCGCTTCCGTTAAGAAACGCGAAGATACACACAAAATGGCTGAAGCGAACAAAGCGTTTGCTCACTACCGTTGGTAGGATTCAGCAACTAATTAATACTTCTAATTTTGAAGGGAGACTATTCGCATGGCGACAAGAGAGTTCTCCTTGAAAAATACACGTAATATCGGGATCATGGCGCATATTGACGCTGGTAAAACGACCACTACAGAGCGGATTTTGTTCTATACAGGCCGTACGCACAAAATCGGGGAAGTCCACGAGGGTGCAGCTACAATGGACTGGATGGAGCAGGAGCAGGAGCGCGGTATCACGATTACATCCGCTGCGACTACCGCTTCTTGGAAGGGTCATCGCGTTAATATTATCGACACCCCGGGGCACGTTGACTTCACAGTAGAAGTTGAACGTTCCCTTCGTGTATTGGATGGGGCAGTAGGTGTATTCAGTGCGAAAGAGGGCGTTGAACCTCAGTCGGAGACTGTTTGGAGACAAGCAGACCGTTATGGAGTTCCGCGGATCGCATACGTAAACAAAATGGATATTATCGGTGCCGACTACTTGAACGTAGTTAAAGATATGAGAGAGCGTCTGCAAGCGAATGCGGTAGCGATTCAGCTTCCGATCGGTGCAGAGAATGATTTCATTGGCATCATCGATATTATCGAGGAAAAAGCTTATATGTATAAGGATGACCTCGGTCAAAATATCGAAGAAACCGAAATTCCAGCAGAATTCAAGGATCAAGTGGAAGAGCTTCGCAACGAGCTTGTTGAGAAGGTAGCAGAACTTGACGAAGACTTGACAATGAAATATCTTGAAGGTGAAGAAATCACCATCGCTGAGTTGAAAGCCGCTCTGCGTAAAGGTGTTGTCGAAGTTAAGATCTTCCCGGTTATCTGTGGATCTTCTTACCGTAACAAAGGCGTTCAGCTGATGCTTGATGCCGTAATCGATTATTTGCCGGCTCCAACTGACGTTCCAGACATCAAGGGTACCCTTGAAGATGGAACTGAAGCTATCCGTCATTCTTCCGATGAAGAGCCGTTCTCGGCTTTGGCATTCAAAATCGCTACGGACCCTTATGTTGGTAAGCTGACATTCTTCCGCGTATACTCCGGTGTACTGCAATCCGGCTCTTACGTACTGAATGCAACTAAAGGTAAGCGTGAGCGCATCGGTCGTATCCTTCAAATGCATGCGAACAGCCGCCAAGAAATTTCCGAAGTATTCGCCGGAGATATCGCAGCTGCCGTAGGTTTGAAAGATACGGGTACAGGTGATACACTATGTGATGAGAAAAACCCGGTTATCTTGGAGTCCATGAACTTCCCTGATCCGGTTATCGAAATCGCAGTAGAACCTAAGACAAAAGCTGACCAAGATAAAATGGGTGTGGCTCTCGGTAAGTTGACGGAAGAGGATCCAACTCTTCGTGCACATACTGATGAAGAAACAGGCCAAACGATCCTGGCAGGTATGGGTGAGCTTCACTTGGACATCATCATCGACCGTATGCGTCGTGAGTTCAAGGTAGAAACTAACGTGGGTAAACCACAAGTAGCTTACCGCGAAACATTCCGTGCACCAGCTCGCGTTGAAGGTAAATTCGTTCGTCAGTCCGGTGGTCGTGGACAATACGGTCACGTATGGGTTGAGTTCGAACCTCTGGAACCAGGTAGCGGTAACCAATTCGACAGCAAAGTTGTCGGTGGTTCGGTACCAAGAGAATACATTGGTCCAGCACAACAAGGTATTGAAGAGCAAATGAAGAACGGTGTACTCGCCGGCTTCCCGCTTGTTGACGTTAAAGCAACAATCGTTGACGGTTCTTACCATGATGTTGACTCCAATGAAATGGCGTTTAAAATCGCCGGTTCCATGGCTCTGAAAGCAGCTAAAGACAAGTGTAAGCCTGTCCTGCTTGAGCCAATCATGAAAGTTGAAGTTACCGTGCCTGAGGAATACATGGGCGACGTAATGGGTATGCTGAACTCCCGCCGTGGACGTATCGAAGGTATGGACTCCCGTGGTGGTACTCAAATTATCCGTGCGAAAGTACCTCTTTCCGAAATGTTCGGTTACTCCACTACCCTTCGCTCCGGTACACAAGGACGCGGTGTGTTCTCCATGGAACTCTCCCACTACGAAGAAGTTCCTAAGAATATCTCCGATGAAATTGTGTCCAAGATCAAAGGCGGAGAGTAATAACGTTTTACCTGCTGGATAGGAGGCGGGACCAACATCCCGTTAACTCCTCTTCCGGCCTAACATATATATCCCCTTAAGGAGGAATTGTTCAAATGGCAAAGGCTAAATACGAACGTACGAAACCCCATGTTAACATCGGTACTATCGGTCACGTTGACCATGGTAAAACAACTTTGACAGCTGCAATCACATCTGTATTGTCCAAAACTTACGGTGGTGCTGCAATGTCTTTCGACCAAATCGACAAGGCTCCAGAAGAGCGCGAGCGCGGTATCACAATTTCGACTTCCCACGTTGAATACGAAACTGATACTCGTCACTATGCACACGTTGACTGCCCAGGTCACGCTGACTATGTTAAAAACATGATCACTGGTGCTGCTCAAATGGACGGAGCAATCCTGGTTGTATCCGCAGCTGACGGCCCAATGCCGCAAACTCGTGAGCACATCCTGTTGTCCCGCCAAGTAGGCGTTCCTTACATCGTTGTATTCTTGAACAAATGCGACATGGTTGAAGACGAAGAGCTCTTGGAATTGGTTGAGATGGAAGTTCGCGACCTGCTGAGCGAGTATGACTTCCCAGGCGACGACACTCCGATCACTCGTGGTTCCGCTCGTGAAGCTCTGCAAAACCCAGATGGCGAATGGGCACAAAAAATCGTTGAAATGTTCAAAACAATCGACGAGTACATCCCATTGCCTGAGCGCGACACTGACAAGCCTTTCTTGATGCCTGTCGAGGACGTATTCTCCATCACTGGTCGTGGTACCGTTGCTACAGGTCGTGTAGAGCGTGGTACGATCAAAGTTGGTGACGAGATCGAAATCGTTGGTATCGCTGAAGAAACTAAGAAATCCGTTGTTACGGGCGTTGAGATGTTCCGTAAATTGCTGGATTCCGCACAAGCTGGTGACAACATCGGTGCATTGCTTCGTGGTGTTGAGCGTACTCAAATCGAGCGCGGTCAAGTACTTGCTAAGCCTGCTTCCGTTAAACCACACACAGAGTTCACAGCTCAAGTATACGTACTGAGCAAAGAAGAAGGCGGACGTCATAAGCCTTTCTTCACTGGCTACCGTCCACAGTTCTACTTCCGTACTACGGACGTAACTGGCGTGATCAACTTGCCAGAGGGTTCTGAAATGGTTATGCCTGGTGATAACATCACTGTAACGGTGAGCCTGATCAACCCAATCGCGATTGAAGAAGGAACTAAGTTCTCCATTCGTGAAGGCGGCCGTACCGTAGGTGCTGGTTCCGTTGCAAGCATCATTAAATAATTAAGGCTTACGAACAGCCTTGAATATAGCAACAGTGTATTGTAACGAGTAACAATGTGATGTCCTGATAAAAGAGTCTGGTCCTTTGGATCAGGCTCTTTTCCTATTTGAGATCGGTTCGAGTAACCTGATTACAAGATCCGAAGGATATTAGCGGTTTAGATTCGAAACTATCTATTATATAGAAGAGATCACATACAATATGATATGCGTGAGCGATGAAGTCTATTAACCAAGTCCTGCAACTTTCGGTTAATGATGCAAATACATATTAATTATGAATTAGTGCTTGCAATACGCCTATCTTTTATATATAATAGTGAATGTTGTTCTGCGACGTTGCGATGATGTGAGAGGTTACCGACACACCCGGCCCCTTTGCCATGAGGTGGGTGGTTGGAAAATTTTCGCGGAGTATGTCCGATACCAAATTGGGCGATAGAAGGAGGGAATAAAATGGCAAAGCAAAAAATTCGTATTCGCTTGAAAGCATACGACCACAGAGTTCTTGATCAATCCGCTGAGAAAATTGTTGAGACAGCAAAACGTTCGGGTGCTGGTGTATCCGGTCCGATCCCGCTGCCAACTGAGAAACAAGTAATTACCATTCTCCGTGCGGTGCACAAGTATAAGGATTCTCGGGAACAGTTCGAAATGCGTACACATAAACGCTTGATCGACATCGTGAACCCGACTCCACAAACTGTGGATGCCTTGATGCGCTTGGACCTGCCGTCCGGTGTAGATATCGAAATCAAACTGTAAGCATTGCATAATGAATTAGAGAAGAGAAAAGAGGTGTCAACATGAAAGGTATCTTAGGTAGAAAGCTCGGAATGACTCAAGTGTTTACCCCTGAGGGTGTTGTAATTCCTGTAACGGTTATCGAAGCAGGTCCTTGTGTTGTTCTTCAAAAGAAAGATCTGGAAAACGACGGATACGAAGCGATTCAAGTCGGTTTCTCTGATAAGAAAGAGAACAGATCTAACAAACCAGAAGCAGGCCATGCGAAAAAAGCAAACACTGCGCCTAAGCGCTACGTTCGCGAAATTCGCGGTGTTGACCTCGCGAGTGTCGAGGTTGGACAAGAGCTGAAGGCTGATGTCTTCGCAGAAGGCGAATTTGTTGACGTAACGGGTATTTCCAAAGGTAAAGGTTTCCAAGGTGTAATCAAGCGTTGGGGCCAAAGCCGCGGACCAATGTCTCACGGTTCCCGTTATCACCGTAGACCAGGTTCCATGGGTTCGATCCAGGCAAACCGTGTTCCTAAAGGAAAACGCCTGCCAGGTCACATGGGCAATGAGACAGTTACGATTCAAAAGCTCGAAGTTGTTAAAGTCGATGCAGAGCGTAACGTAATCCTTGTAAAAGGTTCCATTCCTGGACCTAAAAAAGGTTTCGTTCAAATCAAAGAAACGGTGAAGAAATAATCGCCTAAAGAAAGGAGGAACAAACAATGCCTAAAGTAGCACTTTATAATGTCAGCGGTAGCCAAGTTGGCGAAGTAGAATTGAATGAAGCTGTATTCGGCATCGAGCCGAACGCACACGTATTGCACAGTGCAGTATTGTTGCAGCGCGCTTCGCTTCGTCGTGGTACCCACAAAGTAAAAGGACGTTCTGAAGTACGCGGCGGCGGACGTAAGCCTTGGAAACAAAAAGGTACTGGCCGTGCTCGTCAAGGTTCGATCCGTTCTCCACAATGGAAAGGCGGCGGTGTGGTATTTGGACCAACTCCGCGCAGCTACACATTTAAACTTCCTAAGAAAGTTCGTCGTTTGGCTATCAAATCCGCATTGTCTTCCAAAGTGATTGACAACGCGATTATCGTATTGGATCAATTGACGCTGAATGCGCCGAAAACGAAAGAGTTTGCTAACATTCTTAGCAACCTGAAAGTAGGCCGTAAAGCTCTGATCGTTGCTCCAAGCTATGATGATAATGTAGCCCTTTCCGCTCGTAATATTCCTGGTGTGAAATTCGTAGCGGCTGACGGCATTAATGTTCTTGACGTACTGTCGTACGATCAACTGATCATTACGAAGGAAGCAGTTCAGAAGGTAGAGGAGGTGCTCGCGTAATGAAAGACCCACGCGATATAATCAAGCGCCCGGTGATCACGGAACGTACGGCTGACTACATGGCAGAGCTGAAATATGCTTTTGAAGTGGATATCCGTGCTAACAAGACCGAGATCAAGCAAGCTGTCGAATCTATTTTTAAAGTTAAAGTATCGAACGTGAATACGATGCGTGTTCCTGCTAAACCAAAGCGTTATGGCCGTTATTCCGGTTACACAACCGAATGGAAAAAGGCAATCGTGACTTTGGCTCCAGACAGCAAACCGCTCGAGTTCTTTGAATCGGTTGAATAAGAATTTCTTAAGTAAGGAGGGAAAATTCAGTGCCTATTAAAAAGTATAAACCGACATCCCCGGCTCGACGCAACATGTCCGTGTCGACTTTCGAAGAAATCACCACGAATCAGCCGGAGAAATCGTTGTTGGCTCCGCTGAGCAAAACAGCTGGCCGTAACAACCAAGGTAAAATTACGGTTCGTCACCATGGCGGCGGACACAAGCGTAAATACCGTATCATCGACTTCAAACGGAATAAAGACGGCATTCCAGGTCGCGTTGCTACAATCGAATACGACCCGAACCGTACTTCCAACATCGCTCTGATTCACTATGTAGATGGTGAAAAACGTTATATCATCGCTCCTAAAGGTCTGAAAGTTGGAGACCAAGTAGTATCTGGAGTAGGTGCTGACATCAAGATCGGTAACTCACTTCCACTGGAAAACATTCCGGTAGGTACCGTTATCCACAACATCGAGTTGAAACCAGGTAAAGGCGGACAATTGGTTCGTGCTGCTGGTACAGAAGCTCAACTTCTCGGTAAAGAAGATAAGTACGTAACTGTTCGTCTTTCTTCCGGTGAAGTTCGTCGCATCCTGAAAGTTTGCCGTGCAACTATCGGTTCTGTGGGTAACCAAGACCATGAGTTGATCAAAATCGGTAAAGCTGGTCGTAGCCGCTGGCTTGGACAACGTCCTGAAGTACGTGGTGTCGTCATGAACCCTAACGATCACCCTCACGGTGGTGGTGAAGGCCGCGCTCCAATCGGACGTAAATCGCCTATGTCTCCATGGGGTAAACCAACCCTTGGTTACAAAACACGTAAAAAAGGTAAAGCTTCTGACAAATATATCGTTCGCCGCCGCACGAAGTAATGCGCGATTGTGCATAACTTCGTGACAGGCTCGAAGGTAACGAGACAATTTGGTGAAGGGAGGATTTCAATATGAGCCGTAGTTTGAAAAAAGGACCTTTTATTGACGGATATCTGCTCAAAAAAGTGGAGGACATGAACGCCGCAAGCAAAAAGGCTGTGATCAAAACCTGGTCCCGCCGCTCCACTATTTTCCCGCAATTTATCGGTCACACGTTCGGAGTATACGATGGCCGTAAACATGTACCTGTATATGTAACAGAGGACATGGTAGGACACAAGTTGGGTGAGTTCGCTCCAACTCGTACTTACAAAGGTCATGAAGATGATAAAAAAACAAGAAGATAATTAATGAAGCTCTTTGTTTGAGAGGAGGTTAAACATATGGAAGCAAAAGCACATGCTAGATCGATTCGTATTGCTCCTCGTAAAGCTCAACTCGTTGTTGACTTGATCCGCGGTAAGCAAGTCGGCGAAGCGATCGCAATTCTTCGTCACACTCCGAAAGCTGCATCTCCGGTTGTTGAGAAGCTTTTGAACTCGGCTATCGCTAACGCTGAGCATAACTACTCTTTGGATGTAACTAAATTGGTTGTGACGCAAGCTTATGTCAACCAGGGACCGACTATGAAACGTTTCCGCCCGCGTGCGATGGGACGTGCAAGCCGGATCAATAAACGCACCAGCCACATTACTTTGGTGGTAGCTGAAAAATAAGGAGGGAAAACGTGTGGGCCAAAAGGTAAATCCAGTAGGACTCCGTATCGGTATTATCCGTGATTGGGAATCCAAATGGTATGCAGGCAAAGACTTCGGTGATCTTTTGCTGGAAGACGTGAAAATCCGTGAATACCTGAAAAATAAATTGAAAGACTCCGCTGTATCCCGTATCGAAATCGAGAGAGCGGCTAATCGTGTGAACGTGACGATCCACACTGCGAAGCCAGGTATGGTTATCGGTAAAGGTGGTTCCGAAGTAGAAGTACTGCGCGGACAAGTGACTAAAATTGCCGGCGGTAAAAAAGTTCACATCAACATTTCTGAAATCAAAAACCCTGAACTGGACGCTATTCTTGTTGCTGAAAGCATTGCACAACAGCTGGAACGTCGTGTATCTTTCCGTCGTGCACTGAAACAAGCGATTCAAAGAACTATGCGCTCTGGAGCAAAAGGGATTAAAACATCGGTCAGCGGACGTCTTGGCGGAGCCGAGATTGCTCGTACGGAAGGCTACAGTGAAGGAACTGTTCCACTTCATACGCTTCGTGCAGACATCGACTATGGTACAGCAGAAGCGCATACGACTTACGGCCGTATCGGCGTGAAAGTATGGATCTATCGTGGAGAGGTTCTTCCTACGGCTAAGAAACAAGCTGCTCAGGAAGGAGGCAACTAATCATGTTGGTACCAAAACGTGTAAAACACCGCAAACAACAGCGCGGCCATATGAGAGGTCAAGCTAAAGGCGGTACTGAACTGAACTTCGGCGAATTCGGTCTGCAAGCAACAGAACCAGGCTGGATCACGAACCGTCAGATCGAGGCTGCTCGTATCGCGATGACTCGTTACATTCGTCGTGGCGGTAAAGTATGGATTAAGATTTTCCCAGATAAGCCGATTACTCAAAAGCCTCTCGAAGTGCGGATGGGTAGCGGTAAAGGTAACGTTGAGAAATGGGTTGCCGTTGTAAAACCAGGCAAGATCATGTTTGAACTTGGAGGCGTGTCCGAGGAAATCGCCCGCGAAGCGATGCGTCTCGCCGCTCACAAGCTGCCTGTTAAAACGAAGTTTGTGAAACGAGAAGAAGTGGGTGGTGAAGCAAATGAAAGCTAATGAACTGCGCAACTTAACCACTGCAGAAATCGAGCAAAAAATCGCCGGATTTAAAGAGGAACTCTTTAACCTCCGTTTTCAATTGGCCACAGGCCAGCTTGACAACCCGACTCGGATCCGTGACGTTCGCAAAGAAATAGCTCGTGCTAAAACCGTTATCCGTGAAAGAGAACTTGGGATTAGTTAATGAAGCAGAAACTCGACGTTCTGTATTCAGGAAGGAGGCTAACAAATGAGCGAAGAACGCAATGCTCGTAAAGTGCAAATTGGTAAAGTTGTCAGCGATAAAATGGATAAAACCATTGTTGTAGCTGTTGAAACTTATAAGAAGCATGACTTGTATCACAAACGCATTAAATACACGAAAAAATTTAAAGCGCATGATGAGAACAATCAAGCTCAAATCGGAGATACCGTTAAAATCATGGAAACTCGTCCACTCTCCAAAGACAAGCGCTGGAGATTGGTAGAAGTGGTTGAAAAAGCGGTTATCATCTAAGATATGATCAGTTTTTGATGGAAGGAGGAAATTTAAATGATTCAACCATTTACACGTTTAGCTGTGGCTGACAACTCCGGTGCGAAGGAACTGATGTGTATCCGCGTATTGGGTGGTACTGGTCGTCGTACAGCTCAAATCGGTGATTTGATCGTATGTTCCGTCAAACAAGCAACACCAGGCGGCGTTGTCAAAAAGGGTGATGTAGTAAGAGCGGTAGTCGTTCGTACGAAACGTTCTGTACGTCGTAAAGACGGATCTTACATCTCATTTGACGAGAATGCAGCTGTTGTTGTTAAGGACGACAGAAGCCCACGCGGAACTCGTATTTTCGGACCAGTTGCTCGCGAACTTCGCGAAAGAGACTACATGAAAATCGTTTCCTTGGCTCCGGAAGTAATCTAATAACACCCCGAAAAGTGACGTAACTTTTCGGGAACCCGATAAATAGTTGAACTGGCTAGTCATAGGAGGTGTAACGAATGCCTAAAGTGAAAAAAGTTCTGGAATCCCATAGCAACAAACTGCACGTGAAAAAAGATGATACAGTTATCGTCATCAGCGGTAAAGACAAAGGCAAAAAAGGCCGTGTCATCGCAGCGTACCCTCGTGAAAATCGTGTTTTGGTTGAAGGTGTGAACATGATCAAGAAGCACCAGAAGCCAAACCAAATGAACCCACAAGGCGGTATCATCGAGAAGGAAGCTCCGATCCATGTATCGAACGTTATGCACGTTGATCCGAAGAGCGGAAAAGTAACCCGTATCGGTTACAAAGTACTGGACAACGGTAAAAAAGTTCGCGTAGCAAAAAGATCCGGAGAAGTTATCGATAAATAAGACGGTTTAGAAAGGAGGTCCTTGAATCATGGCAGCAAGAATGAAAGAACGTTTTTTGAACGAAGTAACTCCTGCTCTGATGCAGAAGTTTAGCTATAAGACAGTAATGCAGGTACCAAAAATCGAGAAGGTTGTCATCAACATGGGTGTAGGTGACGCTGTAGCTAACTCGAAGGTGCTTGATTCCGCTGTGAACGACATGCAGCTGATTGCTGGTCAAAAACCGGTTATCACCCGTGCGAAGAAATCCATCGCGGGATTCAAACTGCGTGAGAACATGCCTATCGGTGTGAAGGTAACACTGCGCGGTGAGCGTATGTACTACTTCCTCGACAAGCTGTTCAACGTTACACTTCCACGTGTACGTGACTTTCAAGGCGTGTCCACCAAAGCATTTGACGGACGCGGTAACTATACGCTCGGTCTGAAAGAGCAACTCATTTTCCCTGAAATTGAGTATGACAAAGTGGATAAAGTTCGCGGTATGGACATCGTTATCGTAACGACTGCTAAAACCGACGAAGAATCCCGTGAACTGCTTGCTCAACTGGGCATGCCTTTCGCGAAATAAGACGGTTGTCCTTTTCTCCGAAACTATTTAGGAGGTGTCAGGCTAAGTGGCAAAAACTTCGATGAAAGTTAAACAACAACGTACACCGAAATACAAAGTACGGGCATATACCCGTTGTGAACGTTGTGGTCGCCCACATTCGGTACTGCAGAAGTTTAAAATTTGCAGAATTTGTTTCCGTGAATTAGCTTATAAAGGCCAGATTCCTGGCGTGAAAAAAGCAAGCTGGTAAGAAGTTTATAAACGGGAAGGAGGTTTATCCTACATGACTATGTCCGATCCAATTGCAGATATGCTAACTCGTATTCGTAACGCGAACACGGTTCGCCACGAAACAGTAGAAATGCCTGCTTCGACGATTAAAAAACAAATCGCTGACATTTTGAAGCGTGAAGGCTTCATCCGTGATGCAGAGTTTGTGGAAGACAATAAACAAGGGATCATTCGTGTATTCCTGAAATATGGTTCCAACAACGAACGTGTAATCACAGGTCTGAAAAGAATCAGCAAACCAGGTCTTCGCGTTTACACGAAGAGCAACGAAGTACCTCGCGTACTTGGTGGTTTGGGTATTGCGATCATCTCCACGTCTAAGGGAGTTATGACCGACAAAGAAGCTCGTCAATCCAAAGCTGGCGGAGAAGTTCTCTGCTACGTATGGTAATCAACGTCACAAGATAGGAGGTGTAATGAATGTCCCGTATTGGTCGTAAACCAATTGCTATTCCAAACGGTGTGGAAGTCACACTGGATAACACTGTAATCACTGTTAAAGGACCTAAAGGTACCTTGACTCGTGAACTGCATAAAGACATGCAAATTACAGTAGAAAACAACGAGATCAATGTTGTTCGTCCTTCCGACAACAAAACACATCGCTCTCTTCACGGCACGACCCGCAGCGTTGTCTCGAATATGGTCAACGGTGTAACTGAAGGATTCTCGAAAAACCTTGAGTTGGTAGGTGTCGGATACCGTGCAAGCAAATCCGGAGATAAAATCGTTCTGAACGTGGGTTACTCCCACCCAGTTGAAATTACACCGGAGCCAGGTATCGAGTTCGACGTACCGGCAAACACAAAAATCACGGTTCGTGGTATCGATAAAGAGCGCGTAGGTGCATACGCTGCTAAGATTCGTTCCGTACGTGAGCCTGAGCCATACAAAGGTAAAGGTATTAAATACGAAGGTGAACGCATTATCCGTAAAGAAGGTAAAGCTGGTAAGAAGAAATAAGTTAGCTGACCGGGGATTTACCTGGTGGATAACTTACTTCTTCTCCCATACTTACCCGATGCGTCTAAAAGTGAAGCTCTTAAGGCAAAACTGAAGGGAGGAAATGGAAGCATGATCACGAAACAAGACAAGAACAAAGCTCGTCTGAAAAGACACCTGCGTGTCCGCAAGAAAATCCAAGGCACAGCAGAACGTCCACGTCTGAACGTGTTCCGTTCTTCGAAACACATCTATGCTCAATTGATCGACGACGTGGCTGGCGTGACTTTGGCATCAGCTTCTACGCTGGATAAAGAACTGGCTAACGACATCAAGAACGGCGGAAGCGTTGAATCCGCTCGTAAAGTCGGCGAACTCGTTGCAAAACGTGCTGCAGACAAAGGTTACAAAGTGATCGTATTCGATCGTGGTGGATACTTGTATCATGGACGTATTCAAGCACTTGCAGAGGCAGCTCGCGAGGCAGGCCTTGAATTCTAAGATATTTTCAAAAGGAGGTAAACGACTTGCGTGTAGATCCTAACACTTTAGAACTGACTGAAAGAGTAGTAAACATTAACCGCGTTGCTAAAGTTGTAAAAGGCGGACGTCGCTTTAGCTTTAGTGCACTGGTAGTTGTCGGTGATGGCAAAGGTTGGGTAGGAGCAGGTATCGGTAAAGCAGGCGAAGTACCGGATGCAATCCGCAAAGGTATTGAAGATGCTAAGAAAAACCTGATTCACATTCCACTTGTTGGAACAACTATTCCTCACCTCGTAACAGGTCACTTCGGAGCAGGCCGAGTATTGTTGAAGCCGGCATCTGAAGGTACTGGGGTTATCGCTGGCGGACCGGTTCGTGCAGTACTTGAACTGGCTGGCGTAGGCGACATTTTGACAAAATCTCTAGGTTCTTCGAACTCCATGAACATGGTCAATGCGACTTTGGAAGGGTTGTCCCGCCTGAAGCGTGTTGAAGATGTTGCCAAGCTTCGCGGCAAATCCGTCGAAGAGCTGTTGGGTTAAGGAGGGAATCTCATGGCTAAACTTGAAATCACCCTCGTACGCAGCGTGATTGGTCGTCCAGAGGATCAGCGTGCAACCGTGAAAACACTCGGACTTCGCAAAATCAACCATTCCGTGGTTCAAAGCGACAATGCTGCAATTCGCGGAATGATTAAGAAAGTAAATCACCTGGTTTCTGTTAAAGAAATCGAAGGTTAATCCCGGGCAGTTTATTCCCGGACATATTAAGGAGGTGCAACGAACGATGAAGTTACATGAGCTGAGCCCAGCACCTGGATCCCGCAAAGAGCGCAAGCGCGTTGGACGCGGTACTAGTAGCGGTACGGGTAAAACGTCGGGTCGCGGTCACAAAGGACAAAACTCTCGTTCCGGCGGTGGTGTACGTCCAGGCTTCGAAGGTGGACAGAACCCATTGTATCGTCGTCTTCCGAAGCGCGGTTTCGTAAACCCAACTCGGAAAGAGTACGCGATTGTGAACATCGAAGAACTTAACAGCTTTGCAGCAGGTACTGAAGTGACTCCAGAAGTTTTGGTTGAGAGCGGTATTGTTAACAATACAAAGAGCGGAATCAAAATTCTTGGCAACGGTGAAGTTACCGTTTCTTTGACTGTAAAAGCTAATAAGTTTTCTCAATCTGCGGTAGAGAAGATCGAGGCTGCCGGCGGTAAAACCGAGGTGATCTAATGTTTAAGACCCTGAAAAATATATGGCGTGTGGATGACCTTCGCAAGCGTATTTTGTTCACCTTATTCGTTCTGATCATCTTCCGTATTGGATCCTTTGTTCCGGTTCCCGGTGTTAACAAAGATGTTTTTACCCAGACGAATCAGGCAGGCAATGAGTTGTTCGGTCTTCTTAACACGTTCTCGGGGGGCGCACTATCGCAGTTTTCGATCTTCGCCCTTTCGATATTTCCATATATTACTGCGTCCATTATCGTACAGTTGTTGTCGATGGACGTCATTCCAAAGTTTGCGGAATGGAACAAACAAGGGGAACACGGGAAGAAACAGTTGGCTCAAATTACTCGTTATGGTACGGTAATATTGGGTTTGATCCAGGCATTCGCAATGTCCATCGGGTTTAACCGTATGTATGGCATGGATATGGTTCCTGGAGCAACGTTTATCGATTTTGTTGTTATTGCGATCGTGCTTACCGCAGGTACATCATTCCTGATGTGGCTCGGCGAACAGATTACGGAACGCGGAATCGGTAACGGTATTTCGATCATTATCTTTGCAGGTATCGCTGCTGGTATCCCGATGCACATTCGGACTACGATCGAATCGAACTTCATTCAGGATGGTCAAGTGTTCATGAACATTCTGAAGGGTGTCATCATCCTACTGATTTTGGTTCTGATCATTACCGGTGTTGTATTCATTCAGCAAGGTATCCGTAAAATTCCGGTTCAATACGCGAAGCGTGTTGTAGGAAACAAAATGTACGGCGGACAGAATACACACATTCCACTCAAGATTAACGGAGCAGGCGTTATTCCGGTAATCTTTGCGATGTCACTGCTGCAGTTCCCGGTTATCCTCGCTAGCTTCTGGGGACACCAGAATTGGGCGAAATGGGTTACGGCGAATCTGGCTTATGACAGCCCGCTTGGAATGGTACTGTATGTACTCATGATCATTGGTTTCACGTTCTTCTACACTTTCGTGCAGATGAATCCGAACCAAATGGCTGATAATATGAAGAAGAACGGCGGCTATGTACCGGGCATTCGTCCTGGTAAAGCTACCGAGAAGTATCTGACCCGGGTTATGACCCGTCTGACCATGACAGGAGCTCTGTTCCTGGCCGTGATCTCCGTACTTCCGGTGTTCTTTGGATCACTTGCAGGTCTTCCGCGTACGGTTCAGATTGGTGGTACGTCCCTCTTGATCGTGGTCGGTGTTGCACTGGATACGATGAAGCAGATCGAAAGCCAACTGATCAAACGTCATTACAAAGGTTTTATCAATAAATAGGCGATAGGTTCCGGCGAGTGGTCTGTATCGCTTCCCGGCGCCTATTGTGTTGTTCTTGCTAGTCAATCAAGGGGAGGGAGTGACGTAAGGTGAACATCTTATTCATGGGTCCTCCTGGGGCAGGAAAAGGGACGCAAGCAGAAAACATCGTGAATGAATTCGGTATTCCTCATATTTCAACGGGCGATGCATTTCGTCTCGCGATCAAACAAGGAACTCCCATCGGGATTAAAGCGAAGGAATTCATGGATCAGGGTCTGCTGGTACCGGATGACGTAACGATTGGTATTGTGGAAGAGCGTCTGCAGCAGTCCGATTGCGAAAAAGGTTTTTTATTGGACGGTTTTCCAAGAACCCTTTCGCAAGCGGAAGCGCTGGATGACATTCTCGCCCGCTTGAATACTGGTCTCGATCACGTCATCAACCTGAAAGTTGATCGGGAAAAGCTTCTGGCTCGCCTTACCGGCCGCCGGATTTGCAAAAACTGTGGTTCGACTTATCATGTGATCTTTAATCCTCCTAAACAGGAAGGCATTTGTGATAAATGCGGCGGCGAATTGTACCAGCGCTCCGATGATAACGAAGAGAGCGTCGGCATTCGTTTAGACGAATATATCAACAAAACAGCACCACTCCTCACGTTTTATGAGAACAAAGGTCTTTTGCGTCAAATCGATGGTGATCAGGAAATCGACGCGGTTTCAACACAAATTGCGTCTATACTGAGAGGTTAAGTATAATGATCATTTGTAAATCCGAAACGGAACTGAGCTTGATGAGAGAAGCAGGAAGGATCGTGGCGGAATGCCACAAACTCCTTGCCGCTCATGTAGAACCGGGCATTACGACCGGGGAACTTGACCTTATGGCCGACAAGTTCATTCGAAGCCAAGGCGCTGTGCCATCTTTTAAAGGCTACAACGGATTTCCTTCCAGCATTTGCGCATCAGTCAACGAAGAATTGGTGCATGGATTTCCAGGCAAACGCAAATTAATCGAGGGCGATATCGTTACGTTTGATATCGGTGCACAGTACCAGGGTTACCATGGTGACTCGGCATGGACCTACGCTGTAGGAGAGATTTCCGAAGAGGCCCAGCGTCTGCTGGACGTAACGGAAGGATCGCTCTATGCTGGACTTGCGCTAATCAAACCCGATGTCCGCTTGTTTACAATCTCTCATGCCATACAGCGTCATATCGAGGATGCAGGTTTCTCTGTCGTCCGGGAATACGTTGGTCATGGTGTGGGTACCGATCTGCATGAGGATCCGCAAATTCCGAACTATGGCATCCCTGACCGCGGACCAAGACTCAAACCGGGCATGGTGCTCGCGATTGAGCCGATGGTCAATGCGGGTAAGCGGAACGTCAAGACGCTGGAAGACAACTGGACGGTTGTAACGGTAGACGGCTCACTATGTGCTCACTTCGAGCATACGGTAGCAGTCACGCCGGATGGCATGGAAATTTTAACGAAGCTGCCGGAATAGGGTGATAACATGAATAATGAAATCACGCTTCAGCCCGGTCAGATTGTTAAGATACTAAAAGGCAGAGATGCCGGACAGTATGCCGTTATCGTTTCGATTGAGGACAGCAGGTTCGTGTGGATCGCGGATGGGGACAAACGCAAGTTTGACGGGGCCAAGAAGAAGAATGTTCTTCATCTTGAACCTCAATCCTACATTAGCAGTGAAGTGGTAAACAGTTTGCAAGAAAGCGGTCGGGTTACAAACGGTAAACTGCGTTTCGCACTGGACCGGTTTGTATCCGATAAATCCAAGGCAGATCAGAAAGGAGACTAACTGTGGCTAAAGAAGATGTCATTGAAGTCGAAGGAACGGTCATTGAGCCGTTGCCGAATGCTACCTTTAAAGTCGAGCTGGAGAATGGTCATCAAATTCTCGCTCATGTTTCCGGAAAGCTGCGGATGCACTTTATCCGTATCCTTACAGGAGACAAAGTGGTTGTTCAACTCTCGCCGTATGATTTAACCAAAGGTCGTATCACGTACCGTAAATAGATTCAAGGTTCCCCTGGGGAATTAAGGAAAGCTGCGAAGCGGTTTTACTGACGTAAAACTCAGCAGCGGTAACAAACTACTTTAGTTTCGAAGCTGGTTTTACAACGTAAAACTTGGAGGAGGTAATTAGCATGAAGGTAAGACCTTCTGTAAAGCCTATTTGCGAAAAATGCAAAGTCATTCGCCGCAAAGGGAACGTAATGGTTATCTGTGAAAATCCGAAACACAAACAAAAACAAGGTTAAAGAAGGGGGTGTAGCGTAAAATGGCTCGTATAGCTGGTGTGGATTTGCCACGTGACAAACGCGTTGAGATCGCCTTGACTTACATTTTCGGAATCGGTAAAACGACTTCCCAGAAAGTACTGAAAGAAACTGGAATCAATGCAGACACTCGTGTCCGTGATTTGACAGAAGATGAAGTCAGCAAATTGCGCGAAACGATCGATGGTATGGTTAAGGTAGAAGGTGACCTGCGTCGTGAAATTTCCTTAAATATTAAACGTCTCACGGAGATCGGCTGCTACCGCGGTATTCGTCACCGTCGTGGATTGCCTGTTCGTGGTCAACGTACTAAAACGAATGCTCGTACACGTAAAGGTCCTCGTCGTACCGTAGCGAACAAGAAGAAATAAGAAAGGGGGATAATAGACAATGGCTAAACCAAAAAAAGTCGTACGTACTAAACGTCGTGACCGCAAAAATATTGAAAGTGGCGTGGCTCATATCCGCTCCACATTCAACAATACAATCGTAACGATTACGGATCCTCACGGAAACGCGATTTCTTGGGCAAGCTCCGGCGGCCTTGGATTTAAAGGTTCCCGTAAGTCGACCCCGTTCGCTGCGCAAATGGCTGCTGAAACAGCTGCCAAAGCGGCTATGGAACACGGTATGAAAGCGGTGGAAGTAATGGTTAAAGGTCCTGGTGCTGGTCGTGAAGCAGCAATTCGTTCTCTGCAAGCAGCAGGTCTCGAAGTCAACCTGATCAAAGACGTTACACCAATTCCACATAACGGATGCCGCCCACCAAAACGTCGTCGCGTATAATGAAGTCATCCTGTTAATGTGGTATAAATCCGTTGCAATCTGCTAATAATGGTTGTTTAGGCATACTACTACATGGATTACTGGATAAGATGACAGTTTCATATAGGAGCGACGTTTGAAGGAGGGGTACTTGCGTGATTGAAATCGAAAAGCCGAAAATTGAGACCGTTGATGTCAATGAAGATGGAACCTATGGGAAATTCGTAGTTGAGCCTCTGGAGAGAGGGTATGGCACGACGCTGGGGAACTCGCTTCGCCGCATCTTGTTATCCTCACTACCGGGAGCTGCAGTCACATCGATTCAAATCGATGGCGTGCTGCATGAATTTTCCACGATTCCGGGTGTCATGGAAGACGTGACCGAGGTCATCCTGAACCTGAAAGCTTTGTCTCTGAAAATTCATTCCGATGAAGAGAAAGTGTTCGAGATTGATGCGGAGGGTGAAGGGGTTGTTACTGCTGGTGACATCCGTGCGGATAGTGATGTGGAGATTCTGAACCCAGATCTTCATATTGCAACGCTCGGCCCTGGTGCAAGACTTCATATGCGTATTTTTGCCAGTCGCGGTCGTGGCTATGTCCAGGCGGATCGGAACAAACGCGATGACCAGCCTATCGGCGTCATTCCCGTCGATTCGATCTATACTCCGATTAGCCGTGTTAACTACGGTGTGGAAAATACGCGTGTTGGTCAAGTAACCAACTACGATAAACTGACGCTTGAAATTTGGACGGATGGCAGCATCCGCCCGGAAGAAGCTGTTAGTCTCGGCGCGAAAATCTTGACTGAGCATCTGTTCCTCTTCGTAGGTCTGACCGACGAAGCGAAGGATGCTGAGATCATGGTTGAGAAAGAAGAAGACAAGAAAGAAAAAGTGCTTGAAATGACGATCGAAGAGCTGGATCTTTCCGTTCGTTCCTACAACTGCTTGAAACGTGCCGGTATTAATACGGTACAAGAGCTGACCACGAAAACCGAAGAGGATATGATGAAAGTCCGGAACCTCGGACGCAAATCCTTGGAGGAAGTACAAGAGAAGCTTGAGGAGTTGGGCCTGGGACTTCGTACGGAAGAATAGCATAGATTCGGCTTAGCTTAGCAAAGGAGGGAAAAACACATGGCATACCAAAAGTTGGGCCGCGATTCCAGTGCGCGTAAAGCGTTGTTCCGTGACCTGGTAACCGACCTTTTCTTATATGAGCGCATTCAAACGACTGAAGCCAAAGCGAAAGAAGTTCGTTCGATCGCTGAGAAGTTGATCACAAAAGCAAAAAAAGGTGATCTTCACGCTCGTCGTCAAGTAGCTGCATTCGTGCGTCGTGAAACAGTAGACGGTGAACAAGATGCAATCCAAAAATTGTTCTCCGAAATCGCTCCTCGCTACGTAGAGCGTCCAGGCGGATACACTCGTATCCTGAAACTGGGACCTCGTCGTGGTGACGCAGCTCCAATGGTTTACTTGGAACTGGTAGATCGCGCGTAATATAGCTTTGTTCCATTGAAGTGACTGTAGTTATGTATGCCCGGCTCTGTAGATGTTTATTCTTGGAGCCATGAACGGGAAGTGGTGCGAGATATAGTCGATCATCTGGTTCGACTCGTCTCGACTACTCCATGGGCAACAATAACGGGGACCTTCTAGTCATGTGGCTGACTCGAAGGGTTCGGCTTAACATGATGAAAAGGAGCTCCTATGGGGCTCTTTTTTTGATGGATGTAGAATGTATAAGTTATCAGCGAAGCTGATGACATTCTATAAGCGAAAGAAACTTCCGCTATACTCAGGAGGTCAGCAATGCGTAATCTTCTGATGAAGGTCAGTTACGATGGTACCGATTATAACGGCTTTCAGACCCAGCCCGGTGGCCACACGATTCAGGACTATTTGGAGGAAGCGATCCGCCGTTTGTCTGGTGAACAGCTCAAGATTACGGCTTCAGGCCGGACAGATGCTGGGGTGCATGCTCGTGCCCAAGTATTCAATTTCTACACAGCTTCTCCAATTCCCGTTGAGCGTTGGTGTATGGCATTAAACACCTGGCTGCCGGAAGATATCGTGGTTTCGGATGCGATGGAGGTACCCATGGAATTCCATTCCCGGCACGCAGCGAAACGCAAAACCTATCGTTTTACCATCAATGCTAACCAATATCCGGATCTATTCAATCGGCGGTACCAGATCCATCATCATGGGAAACTGGATATCGCAGCCATGGAGCAGGGACTTTCTCATCTGATCGGAACGCATGACTATACAACGTTTGCGTCACGGAAGTCAACGAAGCCGTCTCACGTTCGTACTATTTTTGATGCCTGGATCGAGAAGGATACGTCTATGTGCCGTCCCGGCACGAGAGATCAAGGAGTCATTCATACGTACGTATCCGGGAACGGGTTTCTGCAGCATATGGTTCGGATCATTATGGGGACGTTGATTGAGGTAGGAGAAGGCAAGCGCCATCCGGATGACATGTTGGTCATATTGGAAGCCAAAAACCGGGCAGCAGCCGGCCCGACAGCCATGGGCAAGGGCCTGATGTTATGGGAAGTGGAGTATGATATCGCCGGAAAGGACTAACCCAATGCCCGTCGATATCAGACCACGGATAAGGCGATCACATAAAGAAGAAGAAATCACTTCTGGATGTGATGGGCCACTTGTTTGAATTACACGCATGGTGTAAGGTGGAAAACCAAAAAACACTTGCGGAAGTGGGCGTAATCCTGTATTATATAAGTTGTGTTTTCTTAACGGCTCTCCCACAGCCCCGGTTAAGAAAATGCCGAATGCAAGACTGCAACACCATGACAATGCTTTAAACATGAATGAAGATAAATAATGAAAATTAATGATGATTTTCGGACGAATACAAGGAGGAACTATACATGCGTACCACCTATATGGCGAAGCCAAATGAAGTTGAGCGCAAATGGTACATCGTTGATGCCGAAGGCAAGACGCTTGGCCGTTTGGCAAGTGAAGTTGCGGCTCTGATCCGCGGCAAACATAAGCCTCAATTCACTCCACATGTTGACACAGGGGATTTCGTGGTTGTTATCAACGCCGAGAAAATCCACCTCACTGGCAAAAAGATGGAGAACAAAAAATACTATCGTCACTCCCTGCATCCAGGTGGATTGAAAGTAACTACAGCTCAAGACCTGATTGCGAAATACCCAGAGCGTGTAATCGAAAGCGCGGTTCACGGCATGCTTCCTAAAACTCGCATGGGCGAGAAAATGAAGCTGAGACTGAAAGCATATGCAGGCACTGCACATCCACATGAAGCACAAAAACCAGAAGCTTACGAACTTCGCGGTTAATTATAAAGGAGGACAGTTTCATGGCACAAGTACAATACTATGGGACAGGTCGTCGTAAACACTCGGTAGCACGTGTACGCCTCGTACCGGGTGAAGGACGCATTGTCATCAATAAACGTGATATTAATGAATACTTCGGTTTGGAAACACTCAAGCTGATCGTTAAACAACCTTTGAATCTGACAGAAACACTGGGCAAATATGACGTGCTTGTCATCGCTCACGGTGGCGGCATCTCCGGTCAAGCTGGAGCAATCCGTCACGGTATCTCCCGTGCTCTTCTGAAAGCAGATCCAGAATTCCGTCCTTCTCTGAAAAGAGCTGGATTCCTGACTCGCGACCCTCGTATGAAAGAGCGTAAGAAATACGGTCTTAAAGCAGCTCGTCGCGCGCCTCAGTTCTCCAAACGTTAATATTTGCGACTTACCAAGCCCTTGGCCATTATGGTCAAGGGCTTTTTTATGTTTAGAGAAAGCGGTTGTCCACAAAGATATTCACAGGATGGACAATTCACTCCGATTTCGTTGGCCAAATCTAGAACCGGTTGTTCACATGATGTGCACAACCTGCGAATAGATGGATGTAGATAGGGATGATCTTACATCGTTAATCACTTGACTTGATATGTAAATAGAGATATATTATTAATTGCGAATTAATTAAGTACTTAAATAATTAATATTTAATCATTAATTAAATAAGTAATTTTCGGACCAGAGAAGGGGGGGATATGGTTGGATCGCAATGAAGAGATTTTCAAGGTGTCGTCGATGTTCCGGGCACTGCTGAAGAACATTCATCAGGAATGGAACAAGTCGAGCGCCGGGAAGTACAACTTAAGCTTTCCACAATTTCAGGTGCTGTATGTATTAAAGCTGCGAGGGCCACTGAAGGTATCGGAGCTTGCCGAAGCTTTGTCTTTAACACCGCCGGCTATAACCGGTCTAACGGATAAATTGGTTGCGGAAGGATACTTGCAAAAAGAGCGTGCAGAGGATGACCGGAGAGTTGTCAACATCACACTCTTGGAACCGGGTCTAGATGTAATTAGGAAAGTGAAGAAGGATCAGAAGGAAATGATTCAGGGGTTTTTCAATTTTCTCTCTGAGGAAGACATTCAGCATTTGAGAAGAATCTTCTCCTTGATGCTGTCAAACATAGATAAAGACAATCACAACAACGGGTAGAGGTGGAGCATGGAGCATTTAACGCTTAAACGTAAAGTTTCAATTATGATTGCGATCATGGCTGCGATGTTCTTCGCAGCCATTAACCAGACGATAACGAGCACCGCAATGCCGCGGATTATCGCCATTCTTGATGGCATGGATTATTATACATGGACCATCAATATTTATTTGTTAACATCAACGATCGCAACGATATTGGTAGGTAAGCTGTCCGACATGTTCGGGCGTAAGCCGTTTATTTTGATAGGTATATTATTTTTTATGTTAGGGGCTTTCCTGACGGGTACATCAACAGACGTGTATCAATTCATTATTTATCGCGGTATTCAAGGTATAGGTGCCGGTATTATTCAATCAACCGCATTTATGTCGGTCGGGGACTTATTTCCACCGCGCGAACGTGGCAAATGGATGGGTCTGATGACCGCGGTATTCGGTTTTTCCAGTGTACTTGGCCCTACACTTGGCGGATATCTGGTCGATAACATCGAATGGCGTTGGTTATTCTGGATCTTCCTGCCGCTGGGTGTAGTAGCCTTTATCATGATTTGGACGTTGTTTCCGAAGGTTGAACGCAAGCCTGGCCAGTCCATTGACTATTTGGGTTCCTTATTCCTTACAACGTCCATCGTTCCTTTACTGCTGGCCTTTTCTTGGGCTGGTACGGAATATGCTTGGGGATCACCGCAGATTATTGGTCTCATCGCAGCTTCAGTCGTATCGGCTTTTATCTTTATCTTGGTAGAGATGAAGGCGAAGGAGCCGGTATTGCCACTTAGTTTGTTCAAAAATAGTGTCGTTACGGTTTCTAATCTGATTGGATTTTTTATGAACTTTGGTCTGATGGGTGCCATGATTTATATTTCCTTCTATGTTCAAGGTGTGCTTGGCATCTCACCAACCTATGCCGGTTATGTAACCATCCCGATGTCGATTTTCATGATGGGTACGAGTGCTATAGCAGGTCAACTCATCGCTAAAAGCGGTAAGTACAAACGGTACGCACTTCTTGGAGTTCCCATTATGATGGTCGGTATGGGCATTATGGTGTTCATGGACAACATTTGGCTTACGGTAGTTAGTACCATTATTTTTGGTATCGGTCTTGGTTTGGGTATGCCGGTATTCTCGCTGGCTACGCAGAATGCGGTACCCCACAATGAACTCGGTGTAGCAACGGCATCATCCCAGTTGTTCCGTAATCTCGGCGGCACAATCGGGATCGCGGTTATGGGAACGGTTATGTCGAATAATCTGACGAAGAATTTGAAGGAAGCACTTCAGTCGACGAATGCACCGGATTTTAGCACGGTGGATCCACAGCTGGCACAGCAGATGTTGTCCTTCGCTAATCCGCAGACACTGATGAATAAACCGCTGATCGAACAAACGCAGGCAAGTCTTCCTGCCGATGTACAGCCTTTGTTCGCGCAAATGATCGACAGTATCCGCGATGCACTTGGAGATACATTGTCCATGGTGTTCCTCACAGGTACGTTAGTCCTCGTAGTCGCGCTGCTGCTTGTGTTCTTCTTAAAGGAGATTCCGCTGCGAACGACGAATCAGGCATCCGCTCCCAAATCCGACGACTCGGAAGGGAAGAGTGCCAGTGCTGGTACTAGAGCTAAAGAGGTATCGGTGGCAACAACAGACTAAGATTGGTATTTGTCAAAATGTTTGGAAATCGAAGAGAAAGAAGACCCTTTCTGCTTATGCAGGAAGGGTTTTTTCGTTTATCATGGTAACGATTTGATGTTGACATTTATTAGGAATGTTTTATACTGTATTTAATTCATATTATTTCAGTAGGATTATCGGGATTAATATCGGGGGAGGCATCCAATCATGAATTTGCTGGAGAAAGAGGATTTGATTCGAGTGCAAGCAGAAGAGCTTGAGCATGCATCGGCTGAGGAAGTCATCGCATATGCGATCAAGACATTTCCCAATATAACGTTTGCTTGCAGCTTTGGAGCAGAAGATGTGGTATTGGTGGACATGATTCAAAAGATTAGCCCGTCGACGGATATTTTTTATCTGGATACCGATTTTCACTTCAAGGAAACGTACGAAACGCGGGATCGTATGGCCGAACGTTATGGCCTGGAATTCGTGCGGGTCTCTCCGCTCATTACGCCGGAAGAGCAAGCGGCACAGTATGGTGAATCATTATGGAGCGTCAGCCCGAATGAGTGCTGCAACATCCGAAAGGTAGAGCCATTGACCCGGATTCTGTCTCAGTATGAGGCTTGGATTACAGGGATACGAAGAGATCAAGCCCCTACCCGGGCGAATTCGAAGAAGATTGAATATGATACCAAGTTCGGTTTGGTGAAGTTCAATCCGATCGCGGCATGGACTAGCGAGGATGTGTGGAACTATATCCGAACTAATGAGATCATCTACAACCCGCTGCATGATCAGAATTATCCGAGCATTGGCTGCGAATATTGCACACGACAGGTCATGCCAGGAGAAGACCCACGTGCTGGACGCTGGTCAGGTCATGAGAAGACGGAATGCGGACTTCATAAATAAACGAATCATGATGTACTTAGGATCGTACAGTTACAGCATAAGAAGGAGGAATTATTCATGACAGCCATACTCCCTCATGGCGGTACGCTGGTACAGCGGGTAGCCCAAGGAGCAGAGCGTGAAGATTTATTGAAACAGGTCGACACTCTTCATAAGATCCCCGTAAACGCTTGGAGCATCTCGGATCTGGATTTGATCGGGGTCGGGGCATTTTCGCCACTGCAAGGATTTTTGAACGAGCAGGATTACAAGTCTGTGGTTTCCTCTATGCGTTTAGCGGACGGTACGGTCTGGAGCATACCGGTTACCCTGGCTGTTGATGAGGATACAGCGGCTAAACTTGCCGTCGGCGAGAAGGCGGCCCTTGTAGGCGAAGAAGATGGGGTCGTCTACGGCGTTATCGATGTAGAGAGCGTCTATCAGGTGGATCAGCAAGCTGAGGCTGTTCAAGTATTTAAGACGGATGATCCGGAGCATCCCGGCGTGAAGAAACTTTTCGAACGTCCTTCAATCTATGTAGGCGGGCCGATCCAAGTGCTGAATCGTCCGCAGCCGGAACGGTTTGGCGAGTTTTATTTTGATCCGGCAGAGACCCGGGAACAGTTCAAAGCGAAGGGCTGGAATACAGTTGTAGGCTTTCAGACACGTAATCCGGTTCACCGTGCACATGAATACATTCAGAAGAGTGCCATGGAAATCGTAGACGCACTATTCCTCAATCCGCTTGTAGGAGAGACCAAATCGGATGACGTTCCTGCCAATGTGCGAATGAAGAGCTATCTGACCTTGCTGGAGAACTACTATCCAGCGGATCGCACCTTCCTGGGCGTATTTCCGGCTGCCATGCGTTATGCGGGGCCTAGAGAAGCTATATTCCATGCAATGGTCCGTAAAAACTATGGCTGTACCCATTTTATCGTTGGCCGGGATCACGCAGGAGTCGGTGACTATTACGGCACGTATGAGGCTCAGGAAATTTTCAAGAATTTCACTGCAGAAGAGTTGGGTATTACCCCGCTGTTCTTTGAGCACAGCTTCTTCTGCACCACTTGCGGAAACATGGCTTCAAGCAAAACATGCCCTCATCCTAAGGAGGCTCATCTGACCTTGTCGGGAACGAAGGTTCGTGGCTTGCTTCGCGAAGGACAGTGCCCGCCACCGGAATTTACGCGCCCTGAAGTCGCGCAAGTGTTAATCGAAGGCATGAAAGAGCAGATTACGGTCTAACCAAGGCATAAATAGCCACCTTGTCCCATATGATGGAGTAGAACAACTCATGGGACGAGGTGGTTTTGTTATGTCCAGGCGGAGATCGGACAAGGTTACGGTATGGATATCGCTAAAGAGAGTCAAGCAAACCCTGATTGGAGCTGCGCTGCTGGCACTGCTCATTGTCGTTGTAACATACGAAATCCCCTCTGCCAAAACGTCGAATACCTGGAGTTTGCCGCTTGCCGGCAAAGTCATTGCCCTTGATGCAGGACATGGCGGGCCAGATGGCGGGGCGGTAAGCCGACAAGGCGTCATCGAGAAGGATGTAAACCTGGCCATCACCTTGTATTTGCGTGATTATTTACAGCAGGCAGGCGCACTCGTCATTATGACAAGAGAAGGAGACTATGACCTGGCTGCAGAAAGCACAAAGGGGTATTCCAAGCGTAAAACGGAAGACCTCAAGCAACGCGTTCGGATGATCGAGGAGAGTAAGGCGGATCTGTTTATCAGCATGCATCTGAACAGCATTCCGTCCAATCGGTGGAGAGGGGCGCAGACCTTTTTCCCTCCAAATAACGGGGAAAGTCAAAAACTCGCTGAATTGATTCAGGCAGAAATACGGCATAACCTGGAGAATACGCAGCGTTTGGCCAAAACGGATGATAAGATATTTTTGCTTCAAGCCCTGCGCATGCCTTCTGCCTTGGTAGAGGTCGGTTTCTTGTCCCATCCGGAGGAATCCGAATTGCTGCGTGATGAGAAATACCAGAGAAAGGTCGCAGCCTCTGTGTATAATGGCATTTTGCGATATACGTCCGGAGAGTCCGCCAGCGAGTCGTCACAAGCTGCAGAGTAATGGTATAATGGACAGGAATATCGAAACATTGTCTATTCCATTACATAGAGCAGAGGTGCTTATATGCTGACTAGAGAAACGGTACAGGAGATACTCCAGCCTTTACGCGATCCCGAAACCGGGAAGAGCTTAATGGAGCTCCAGCGTATTCGAGATATTGTTGTGAAGGAACGCACGGTCCGATTATCCGTGACTTACAGCAGTGAAGATGTACGCGCTTCCTTGGAGGCGCAGATCAGAGAAATTCTTGAAGCTATGGGGGCAGAGGATATACATATCCGCATGCGCCCTCTGGACAATGCCGTTAGCGGAGCAGCCCGGGAGGAAGATAACGATCGCGAGAAGCTGACAAAAGGACATGCCGCCGGCATGGAGCAGAATATGCTTCTTAGCGAGCAATCCGGCGTTCATTTCATTGCGATTGCAAGCGGCAAAGGCGGCGTGGGTAAATCCACCGTTACGGTGAATTTAGCTGCAGCTTTGGCTCGGCAAGGCAAGAAGGTAGGCTTGATTGATGCCGATATTTATGGCTTCAGCGTACCGGATATGATGGGCATTGAAGAGGGGCCGTCCGTAACCGAGGAGGGTGTCATCCATCCGGTTGAGCGTTTTGGTGTCAAGGTGATGTCCATGGGCTTCTTCATCCGCGAGAATAGTCCGGTGATTTGGCGCGGACCGATGCTTGGCAAAATGCTGCGTCAATTTTTCACGGATGTCGCTTGGGGGGATTTGGACTACATGCTGCTGGACCTGCCGCCAGGGACAGGGGACGTGGCGCTGGACGTGCATCAGATGATTCCGCAGAGCAAAGAGATCATCGTAACCACCCCGCATGCTACGGCGGCGTTTGTAGCTGCCAGAGCGGGTGCCATGGCCCTGCAGACCGATCATGAAATCTTAGGCGTCGTCGAGAACATGTCTTATTATGTCTGCTCCCATGGCGGGGAGAAGGATTATGTATTTGGTCGTGGAGGCGGAGGGAAGCTTGCAGAAACGCTTCATACCGAGCTGCTCGCGCAGCTTCCGTTGGGAGCGCCGGATAACCACCCTTCAGAGCCGGACTTCTCCCCGTCGGTGTATAAGGCAGGTACCGAGAGCGCAGGGATCTACGATGAAATCGCCGCAAGGATTGCAGGCAAGCTTGAGGAATCCATCTAGATGGTCAATAAGCATATAATGAAACAGGCTCCCTAGTTAGGGAGCCTGTTAATGTTTATGGGAGAGATGGGGAAGTGCTGCTTAACTGCCGCCGCCTTCACCGCCGCCTTCTTCTCCTTCACCGCCGCCTTCACCGCCACCTTCACCACCGCCGCCGCCTTGCTCTTCTTGTCCTTGTCCTTCTTTTTTCTTCTCCACTTTAGGCTGAAGTTCGTCTTTTACAACCGTTTTAAGCAGTTCCAGCACCTCCATGCGGAACAGCGGGTTCTGCATAGCTTCCTGCATCACGGTCATGGACTGTTTGCGATAATCCGGGGTATTGGTCAGTTCAAGAAACGATTTCATCACGTCCGGAGATTTTAACATATCTTGAATCGCTTTTTGATAGGTTGGGTCTTTGATGAGCTGCATATGCAGCTGCTTGCTCTCGGAATTGATGGCTTTGGCAAAATCACCCGCGAATTGCGGATCGGTCATAATCTTCTCAATTTCCTTCTTATATTCCTCCGATACCAGTGTATCCTTAACGGCCATGCGAATTTGATCCCCGGACTGGGCGGACATCATCCGCATCCCCATGGATCCGCCGCTTCCGGAGGAACCGCCAGATCCACCGCCCAGCGCTTCCTCTACCGCTTTTTTACCTTCGTCGGTTTTCAGAATGTCGACCACCATGGACTTGATTTCTTTATATCCGAGCTGCGGGGACGAGCTTTGTTCTGCACCACAAGCGGTAAGCACCACGGCAGCAACGAAGACGATAATACATAAACGAAATAACGGCCACTTCATTACCGTTGTCCTCCTTTTTAAGATCTTTGAATTTATAAGCGAAGCCGAACAAATTCGATAATCGCAAGAAAAACATCCGCAGCATTATAGGTAGGTCCTCTGGTGAAGTACGCTCGATCGATGTTTTTCTTACGGTTCTTCGCATAGTATGTGATGGATTTGCAGAAATATGTCGGATTCAGAATGGTTTTTTATTGTGAACGTTGGTAAAATAATGATCTGTGGGGGTGGAAGTTAGTTGAGCTTACGAAAGTGGTCTAAATTGTTTTTGAAAACGCTGCTCGTCGGGGCAGTGGCGGCATTAATTGTAGGTTTGATCCTGCAGTTGTTTAATGGCGCGATCGAATTTACGGGAATGGCCGATTTATTGATATACCCGCTGATTTTGTTGGGCTCCGGGGCACTGGTGAGCGTATACTCCCAGATGGGCTTTTTTGCGTACCTGACTTTAAATTATATGGGGATAGGCATATTCCGCCGAAAGACTTGGCAGTACATTCAGATTGTGTTGGCTGTTCTAGCATTGCTGGAGCTAATGTTCTTCCGTACCTTTGTCGGCGGATCCACTAGCCTGCAGCAGGATTTGATTTTAGGTATTTCCATTTTGGTTATTGCCGTTGTTGTTGCTTATCTCAAAGTGAAGAGCACGAATGCTAATGCATGGATTCCGACCCTCTTCTTCATGATGGCGATTTCCATTGTGGAGATTATCGGTGTACTGCAAATTGGAGTCAGCAACGCCACGATCTTTATGGTGGTACCATTGCTAATCTGTAATGCATACCAAATTCTGACGCTTCATAAAGTTACACAAGACGAAAAAAAGAGCTAACACCTTAGCTCTTTTTTTGTTAAACATTATTCAATTACAGGATTCAATTACAGGGTTCCTCTCGAGCGTTTAAAGTCCGCCTGCATCCTCGATGCTCTTCTGCAATGAAGCGTGATCACGAACCTCGGTGCCTTGGGCGCTGCCCTGTTGAAGCAGATCTGTTACCGTAACGAACTCGTAGCCTTTATTACGCAGTTCCTTGATGATGAGAGGGAGAGCTTCATGTGTTTGCTTCACGGAGTCGCTGGCATGCATCAGCACGATGTCTCCCGGATGTGCTTTGGAGACGACGCGGTCCACAATTTTGTCGACGCCGATATTCTTCCAGTCCCTGGAGTCGGTATCCCACTGGATCACCGTGTAGTTAAGGCTCTGGGCTATGCCGAGCACTCTTTTGTCAAAATCCCCGTTAGGCATTCGTATTAATTTGGGTTCTTGTCCGGTCATTGCGGTTAAAATAGTATGTGCCGAAGAAATCTGCTTGCGTATTTCCTCATCGGTGAGCGTGCTGTAATTATCGTGCTTGAAGCCGTGGCTCCCGATTTCATATCCGCTTTCCTTAATGGCATTCACGATATCGGGATGTGTTTTGCTCCATGGCGCAGACAGGAAGAAGGTTGCTTTTTGAACTCCATTGTCTTTTAAGGCCTGTAAAATAGGCTCTGCGCGTTTTTCGCCCCAGCTGATGTCAAACGTTAAAGCGATCTGTTTCTTATCCGTAGACACGCTGTAAATCGCTGACGGGTTGTTCTCGGAGAAGACCGAGATGTTGTCACTCTCCACATAAATAACGCCGATTGCAAAGATCGCCGCGGCAAGGACGAAGAAAAACCGCTTAATCTTTCTGCCGTTGAATACATAAAAAGAATTCATAATACGTGCGCCCCTCTCCCTTCAGTGTGCAATAGCTTGTTTACTTTCAACATATGCTCGTACTTGCGAGTTATACCAATTTAGGAGGTAGCGAATGTTACGTTTTAGCATTTTTCTCAGAGATTTAAGATCGATCCGGAAGGCATTGCTCTTGGCAGCGGTCTTATTTATCGCCGGAATCGTGGCGGGAGCAAGTTCAGAGGGGTTCGAGCAATTCCTTCTAGGTCAGCTTCAAGGATTAGGGGAGATTAGCCAGCAGCTCGGTTCCTCCGATCATCCCGAATGGAATTTCTTTGTCTTTATCTTTCTTAACAACAGCATTAAGAGCGTGCTGGTCATGTTCTCAGGCTTGCTGCTCGGCGTAATACCGTTCTTCTTCCTGGTCATTAATGGCATGGTGATAGGTTTCTTGCTGAAGGTTGTGGGGGAGAGCGGAGAGAGTCTGTTTGATCTGATTGTGAAAGGGCTGCTGCCACATGGGATCATTGAGATACCGGTCATTGTGATTGCCTGCGGGTATGGCCTGGCTTTTGGCGGGCTGGTATTGAGAAGTATTGTGGCAACAGGGGAGCGCAGAAGCGGGATAGGCGCGGAGTGGCGCGGGTTTTGGCGCAAGCTGGGTACTGCATCCTTATGGGTTGTCGTGCTGCTGCTCATTGCGGCAGTGATCGAAAGTACAATTACGTTGTGGCTGATGTCATAATTTTCCCTGAAATTGTGCATACCTAATAAAGCAGCTTAGCAGAGTAAAGAGAGAGCTGCGTGGACAGGACGTTCATCATAATGTGCAGACAGCATTCATTCGGTTTAGAGATCCCGCCAATACGGTTAATCACCAATACATAGGCAAGAGCAGCTTTAATCCGATTGAAGTGACGTTACATGTTCACTTAACTATACAAGGAGGTCCTATCATGCTGGGAATGCTATTCAATGAAAAAGAGTGCAAAGAGCTTGATTATGTACTGCGAAAAGAACTGGATGAGATGCTGCTGGATTTGAGCGACCAACGATTGGACCAAAACATCAGGCAGGCTATTGCTAACCGATATAAAACGGTGTTCCGCATGTATGCCCGGTTTGCACCGCAGAAGGAACTCTCCAAATATGCACGTAACGGGAAGTTTCCGCAAATCAAACATTAATTTTACAAAAAAGTGTTGACTAACCGGCTAAGTATATGGTAAATTAATTTTCGCTTCCTTTTCAAAGGTGATGCCGCCAACCGGCGGCCATCAAACTTCAAAACCAACTTCAAAAAACTTTTTAAAAAAAGTACTTGCAAAGTTGATAGGAAGTATGATATATTATAAAAGTCGCCGCTGAGATGCGGATGACAAACAAGAAACACAGATTGATCTTTGAAAACTGAACAACGAGTGAGTAAAACGAACCACTTTGGTGGGACGTTGAAATAGAGAATTGAACAAATTCTCGTCAGTTAAGAAATGAGCAAGTCAAACATAGGATGGAACACCTCATCACCTTCGGGTATGAGATTCCTTCCGATCCTTATTGGAGAGTTTGATCCTGGCTCAGGACGAACGCTGGCGGCGTGCCTAATACATGCAAGTCGAGCGGACTTGATGGAGTGCTTGCACTCCTGATGGTTAGCGGCGGACGGGTGAGTAACACGTAGGCAACCTGCCCTCAAGACTGGGATAACTACCGGAAACGGTAGCTAATACCGGATAATTTATTTCACAGCATTGTGGAATAATGAAAGACGGAGCAATCTGTCACTTGGGGATGGGCCTGCGGCGCATTAGCTAGTTGGTGGGGTAACGGCCCACCAAGGCGACGATGCGTAGCCGACCTGAGAGGGTGAACGGCCACACTGGGACTGAGACACGGCCCAGACTCCTACGGGAGGCAGCAGTAGGGAATCTTCCGCAATGGGCGAAAGCCTGACGGAGCAACGCCGCGTGAGTGATGAAGGTTTTCGGATCGTAAAGCTCTGTTGCCAAGGAAGAACGTCTTCTAGAGTAACTGCTAGGAGAGTGACGGTACTTGAGAAGAAAGCCCCGGC
>NZ_CP150215.1:6392500-6717500 GCF_037969845.1 Paenibacillus sp. FSL W7-1279 | reverse complement strand
AGCGAGTCTGAATAGGGCGACTGAGTATGTGGGCGTAGACCCGAAACCGTGTGATCTACCCCTGTCCAGGGTGAAGGTGCGGTAACACGCACTGGAGGCCCGAACCCACGTATGTTGAAAAATGCGGGGATGAGGTGGGGGTAGCGGAGAAATTCCAATCGAACTCGGAGATAGCTGGTTCTCCCCGAAATAGCTTTAGGGCTAGCCTCGGAACTTTAGAGTCGTGGAGGTAGAGCACTGATTGGGTGCGGGGCCCGCAAGGGTTACCAAGCTCAGTCAAACTCCGAATGCCATAGACTTATATCCGGGAGTCAGACAGTGAGTGCTAAGATCCATTGTCAAAAGGGAAACAGCCCAGACCATCAGCTAAGGTCCCCAAGTGTGTGTTAAGTGGGAAAGGATGTGGAGTTGCACAGACAACCAGGATGTTGGCTTAGAAGCAGCCACCATTTAAAGAGTGCGTAATAGCTCACTGGTCGAGTGACTCTGCGCCGAAAATGTAACGGGGCTAAACACACCACCGAAGCTATGGCTTGATGCTTTGCATCAGGGGTAGGGGAGCGTTGTATGTAGGTTGAAGGTGTACCGTAAGGAGCGCTGGACAGCATACAAGTGAGAATGCCGGTATGAGTAACGAAAAGATCAGTGAGAATCTGATCCGCCGAAAGCCCAAGGTTTCCTGAGGAAGGCTCGTCCGCTCAGGGTAAGTCGGGACCTAAGGTGAGGCCGAAAGGCGTAATCGAAGGACAACAGGTTGAAATTCCTGTACCACCGTAAACCGTTATGAACGATGGGGTGACGCAGGAGGGTAGTGACGCGGACTGATGGATGTCCGTCCAAGCAGTGAGGCTGATGTGTAGGCAAATCCGCACATCGATAAGGCTGGGCTGTGATGGGGAGTGAAAATTATAGTAGCGAAGGTCATGATCTCACACTGCCAAGAAAAGCCTCTAGTCAGGTGAAGGTGCCCGTACCGCAAACCGACACAGGTAGGCGAGAAGAGAATTCTAAGGCGCGCGGAAGAACTCTCGTTAAGGAACTCGGCAAAATGACCCCGTAACTTCGGGAGAAGGGGTGCCTCGGTAGGGTGAATAGCCCGAGGGGGCCGCAGTGAAAAGGCCCAAGCGACTGTTTAGCAAAAACACAGGTCTGTGCGAAGCCGTAAGGCGAAGTATACGGGCTGACGCCTGCCCGGTGCTGGAAGGTTAAGGGGAGCGGTTAGGAGCAATCCGAAGCTGTGAACCGAAGCCCCAGTAAACGGCGGCCGTAACTATAACGGTCCTAAGGTAGCGAAATTCCTTGTCAGGTAAATTCTGACCCGCACGAATGGCGTAACGACTTGGGCGCTGTCTCAACGAGAGATCCGGTGAAATTTTAATACCTGTGAAGATGCAGGTTACCCGCGACAAGACGGAAAGACCCCATGGAGCTTTACTGCAGCTTGATATTGGATTTGGGTACGATCTGTACAGGATAGGTGGGAGCCTTTGAAGCATGAGCGCCAGCTTGTGTGGAGGCGACGTTGGGATACCACCCTGATCGTATCTAGGTTCTAACCTGGTACCGTGATCCGGTACGGGGACAGTGTCAGGCGGGCAGTTTGACTGGGGCGGTCGCCTCCTAAAGAGTAACGGAGGCGCCCCAAGGTTCCCTCAGAATGGTTGGAAATCATTCGAAGAGTGCAAAGGCATAAGGGAGCTTGACTGCGAGACCTACAAGTCGAGCAGGGACGAAAGTCGGGCTTAGTGATCCGGTGGTACCGCATGGAAGGGCCATCGCTCAACGGATAAAAGCTACCCTGGGGATAACAGGCTTATCTCCCCCAAGAGTCCACATCGACGGGGAGGTTTGGCACCTCGATGTCGGCTCATCGCATCCTGGGGCTGAAGTAGGTCCCAAGGGTTGGGCTGTTCGCCCATTAAAGCGGTACGCGAGCTGGGTTCAGAACGTCGTGAGACAGTTCGGTCCCTATCTGTCGTGGGCGTAGGAAATTTGAGAGGAGCTGTCCTTAGTACGAGAGGACCGGGATGGACGTACCGCTGGTGCACCAGTTGTTCCGCCAGGAGCATGGCTGGGTAGCTACGTACGGACGGGATAAGCGCTGAAAGCATCTAAGCGTGAAGCCCCCCTCAAGATGAGATTTCCCAACTAGTAAGACCCCTTGAAGACGACGAGGTAGATAGGTTGGAGGTGGAAGTGCAGCAATGCATGGAGCTGACCAATACTAATCGGTCGAGGGCTTATCCAAATCACCCCAAAAAGTGAAGTGAAGCTTTGAAGCTGACACCGAATACTTTTCGGGGACCCCGATACCACATCGGGTGAATGCTACGGATTCTAATCAACGCAAAGATCGTTTCGTATCTAGTTTTCAGGTGATCAAGCATCTGAGCCGTTTGGTGGCGATGGCGGAAGGGTTCCACGCGTTCCCATACCGAACACGACCGTTAAGCCTTCCAGCGCCGATGGTACTTGGACCGAAGGGTCCCGGGAGAGTAGGACGTCGCCAAGCGGATATATTCCCTGATAGCTCAGTTGGTAGAGCACTCGACTGTTAATCGAGTTGTCACAGGTTCGAGTCCTGTTCGGGGAGCCACTTGCTTCCATAGCTCAGTAGGTAGAGTGCATCCATGGTAAGGATGAGGTCACCGGTTCGATCCCGGTTGGAAGCTCCAGATTCGCTTTTGAATTGGACATGCATTGTGAAATTGCGGCCCGTTGGTCAAGGGGTTAAGACACCTCCCTTTCACGGAGGTAACAGGGGTTCGAATCCCCTACGGGTCACCATTATTCTTAATGCAACAGGGGATGAGAATCCCGTCGGTTCGTCGGAGGATAACTTCGTAAGCAGAGGCTTCGCAGTCTCGAACGAAGTGAGAGTATCCCCTACGGGTCACCACTATATTTAATCCATATTGTATGGAGGCTTAGCTCAGCTGGGAGAGCATCTGCCTTACAAGCAGAGGGTCGGGGGTTCGATCCCCTCAGCCTCCACCATTTCATGCATGATTCTAACGAGAATCAGCACAATAGAAGTATCTCATCGATTTTGGGGATTAGCCAAGCGGTAAGGCAACGGACTTTGACTCCGTCATGCATAGGTTCGAATCCTATATCCCCAGCCACTTTACCCCTAAAAGTGAAGTTACGCTTTGAAGGTGATTCCGAATACTTTTCGGGGGCCCTGAATTGCGAGCCATTAGCTCAGTTGGTAGAGCACCTGACTTTTAATCAGGGTGTCGAAGGTTCGAGTCCTTCATGGCTCACCATTGTTTCATCTTGTGCGCGTGTGGCGGAATTGGCAGACGCACTAGACTTAGGATCTAGCGTCTTTGACGTGGGGGTTCAAGTCCCTCCACGCGCACCATTTATGCGGACGTGGCTCAGCGGTAGAGCATCGCCTTGCCAAGGCGAGGGTCGCGGGTTCGATTCCCGTCGTCCGCTCCATTTGCGCCCTTAGCTCAGCTGGATAGAGCGTTTGACTACGAATCAAAAGGTCGGGAGTTCGAATCTCTCAGGGCGTGCCATTTTTTAAAAAAATTAATATCGGGATGTAGCTCAGCTTGGTAGAGCACCTGGTTTGGGACCAGGGGGTCGCATGTTCAAATCGTGTCATCCCGATTTGTTTAAGATTTATGCCCCGCAAAAGTAATCGGATTATACTCCGATGTGTAGCATCTCTTTTGTGGGTTGATATGCGGGTGTAGTTCAATGGTAGAACTCCAGCCTTCCAAGCTGGTAGCGTGGGTTCGATTCCCATCACCCGCTCCATACATAAGCAGGACATCACCGTGTGTGATGTTTTTTTACATATTCACACGACTATCCTGCGAAGTGTTAATGTGCTAAAGAATATAGGCAGGTCAAGGTTTATAGGACTAATGTCCATGGTATATGGGTATATCAATATCATGAGTTTTGTCGATTTGGCTAATTTTTTCGCCTGGAAAATGCAGATTTTCATGCGCTTTTATTGTATGATGTTAGGAAGGCGTTACGTCCTATAGACAAACTGCTGAAACGGGTTGAGATGGGAGGAGTAGCATGACTGAACTTACAGTAACCGCAAAGAGCAATTCCAACAATCTGCTGCGGCGAGATGTACGGTTCCTTGGCAATATTCTTGGAGAAGTTCTTGTCCACCAAGGTGGCAATGAGCTTTTAGATATAGTTGAGAAAATTCGTGAAACGAGTAAATCGTTGCGATCCGTATTCCTGCCAGAATTGTTTGCAGATTTCAAAAGGATCATCAGCACCTTGGAGCCCGACATTCGCCATCAGGTGATTCGCGCGTTTGCCATTTATTTTCAATTGGTTAATATCGCAGAGCAGAATCATCGCATTCGCCGCAAACGCGATTACGAGCGTTCCGCCGGGGAGAGTGTTCAACCAGGTTCCATTGAAAGTGCGGTCCAGGATTTGAAAGAGCGCAATATTACGTTTGAAGAAGTTCAAGAAATTCTCGAAAGTCTATCCCTTGAGCTGGTAATGACAGCTCATCCAACAGAAGCGATGCGTCGGGCTATTCTGGATATTCATAAACGGATAGCGGACGATGTTATGCAACTCGACAACCCGACACTGACATTCCGCGAACGAGAGCAGCTTCGGGAGAAACTACTGAATGAAGTGATTACGCTATGGCAAACCGACGAGCTTCGTGACCGTAAGCCGACGGTTCTTGATGAGGTCAGAAACGGTATGTATTATTTTCACGAGACTCTGTTTCACATTCTGCCAGAGGTTTATCAAGAACTGGAGCGCTGCCTAAGTAAATATTATCCGGGTCACCATTGGCACGTTCCAACCTATTTGCGTTTCGGTTCGTGGATCGGTGGCGATCGGGACGGAAATCCTTCAGTGACGGCGGACGTAACATGGAAAACGCTTGAAATGCAGCGGAAGCTAGCAATTCGTGAATACCAACGGATTTTGCGTGAATTCATGAAATACCTCAGCTTCAGCTCATCCATCGTGAGCGTTTCGGATGAATTGCTTCAATCCATTGAAAAAGACCGCGAGCATGTAACACTGAAGAAGATGGAAATTTGGCACAATGAGAAAGAGCCTTATCGTGTAAAACTGGTATATATGCTGGCTAAAATGAGTCATATTCTTGATGAGAACATGACGGGCAGCGAGCGTTATCAGTCCCCTGAGGAATTTATCGAGGACTTGAATATCATTGATCGAAGCTTGCGTTTCCATTTTGCTGACTATGTTGCAGACACGTATATTCAAAAACTGATTCGTCAGGCGGAGTTGTTTGGTTTCCATACAGCAACGTTGGACATCAGACAGCATAGCCAAGAGCATGAAAATGCCATGGCCGAGATTCTTCGTAAAATGAATGTGACTCAGGATTATGCCCAGTTAAGTGAAGATGAGAAGATCGAGCTGCTTAATAACCTGCTTAATGATCCTCGTCCATTGACGACGCCTTATCAAGAGTACAGCGACAGTACCGAAGAATGCCTTGAAGTATACCGTACCGTATTCCGTGCGCAGCAGGAGTTCGGCGTCAAATGTATTTCAAGTTATTTGATCAGTATGTCCGAGGGTGCAAGCGACATTCTGGAAGTGATGGTATTTGCCAAAGAAGTCGGACTTTTCCGTAAGGACAATGACGGTTCTGTAATAGCTACTTTGCAGGCTGCACCATTGTTTGAGACGATTGAAGACCTTCATGCCGCACCTGATATTATGCGTAAGCTCTTCAACCTGCCGATCTATCGGGAAGCGGTTAGCGCGATGAATGAGCTTCAGGAAATCATGCTGGGTTACTCCGACAGCAACAAGGACGGCGGAGCCATTACCGCGAACTGGGAGCTCCAGGTAGCACTTAAAGAGATTACGGCTGCTGCCAATGAGTATGGCATCAAGGTAAAATACTTCCATGGACGCGGCGGATCGCTTGGACGCGGTGGTATGCCTCTGAATCGCAGCATTTTGGCTCAACCGGCATCAACGATTGCGGGTGGCATCAAAATCACGGAGCAAGGCGAGGTTATTTCTTCACGTTATTCCTTGAAGGGAATTGCCTACCGCAGTTTGGACCAGGCGACTTCAGCACTTATTACGGCTTCTCTTAATGCCCGTTACCCTGAAAAAGAATCGACCGAAAAAGAGTGGGAAGAGATTTCCTCGAGCATATCGGCCGCTTCACAGAAGAAATATCAGGATCTGATCTTCCGTGATCCGGATTTCCTGAGCTTCTTCAAGGAATCCACGCCGCTTCCTGAAGTGGGAGAGCTGAATATCGGTTCCCGACCATCCAAGCGTAAGAACAGTGACCGTTTTGAGGACCTCAGAGCCATCCCTTGGGTGTTTGCGTGGACCCAGAGTCGTTACCTGCTTCCTGCATGGTACGCGGCTGGTACGGGCTTACAGAGCTTCTACCAGGGCAAGGAAGAGAATATGAAGGTGCTTCAGAAGATGTACAAGAGCTATCCGTTCTTTACGTCACTGATCGATACCCTTCAGATGGCTCTTGCCAAGGCTGATCTGATCATCGCCAAGGAGTATTCTTTGATGACGAAAGATGATCAAGTCCGCGAGCGTATCTTCGGTCTGATTCAGGATGAGTTCAACTTGACGAAAGAGCTTGTTCTTAAGATTACGGGACAACAGGATATTCTGGATAACCAGCCGGTCTTGCAGGAATCGATTCGACTCCGTAACCCTTACGTGGATCCGCTTAGCTATTTGCAGGTTCAATTGCTTAACGAGCTGCGCGAGCTGAGAGAGCAGGAGCAGGATGATCCGGATCTACTTCGGGAAGTACTGCTGACCATCAACGGCATTGCGGCGGGGCTTCGTAATACAGGTTGATCCGTACAGGATGCCAACGCTGTTTGAAAGGGATAGTTTAAGGCGAGGTTCCCTAAAGGAACCTCGTTTTTTCATCTATAGCAGTCTACTCTGATGAATAAAGTATCGGCTGCAGCATGGTTGTCATTGATAGAGAATAGGGATTCTTTTTGAATTATTGTTGATTTTTAGAAACAGTTGAATTACGATTTGAATGATGCTTTTTAGACGTTACCCATCAGACCATTCTGGGGGAATTGTGGTGGACAATTTGGATGTAAGACTGGCGAAGCTGGCCCGAAAAGGGGACCAGAGAGCTTTTGCCGAAATCGTAGAGCTTTATAAAGACAAGATTTTTCATTTGGCTTACCGGATGCTGAGTAACCGCCATGAGGCCGAGGATGTCGTACAAGAGACTTTTTTGCGTGTATATAAAAACCTTGATCGATACGACGAGAATCAGAAGTTCTCAACTTGGATATACCGAATCGGTACAAATCTTAGCATTGATCGGCTGCGCAAGCGCAAGCCGTCTTTCTCGCTGGACGCCGAACTGAATGAAAGCGAAGGTATGGACGGCTACTCCTTGATCCCGAGCGATAATCGTACACCGGAGAGTGAAATGCTGCTATCCGAGACACAGCGTATTATTCATACGGCGATTGACGGACTTCCTGCCAAGTATAAGACAATCATGATTCTAAGGTACATTCAGGATTTATCTCTGCAGGAGATCAGCGAGATTTTGGACTTGCCTGTAACAACGATCAAAACGCGTGTACATCGTGGACGCGAATTTTTACGCAAAAAATTAGAGTACAAATTGTGAGGGGAAAACGCCTATCGCCGTTCTTTGTGGAAGAGAGATCGCGTTTAAGGGCGCTTTTTTCTTGCGGAGCCAGAAAGTTAGTCCCTGCAAATTTTTTTCTGACTTTCTTTTAAAAAAATTGAAACATCCCTGATTCCGGCACGTATGAACAATAAGCAAGTCTTATGCCCCTATGGGGAAGGGACCCAGCAAAGAGATTGAATGAAAGGATTGGCTCACAAATGGATTGCAAATTAGCCGTCTCTTTGATGCATGATTATCTGGATAATGACTTGTCCGACCCACAGCAGCTGGAATTGCAGAAGCATTTGCGGGATTGTGCTGACTGTCGGAATTACTTCGAGAAGCTGGAGCATACCGATATGCTTCTTTATTCCTTAACTCATCATGCGACCAAGCCATCCGATGATTTAACGGAACGTATAATGGGCATGCTGCCGCAGCCCAAGAGACAAAAAGCTTGGGTCAAATGGGTTAGGAATCATCCTGCGCTCACGGCTGCAGCTTTGTTTTTAGTTGTCATGCTCTTTAGCACAATCAGTTTTTGGAGTCAGGATACCCAGCTGGTTGTAAAGAGTGACGAATTCGAAAAGCTGGTGATTGAAGGAGATACCGTCATTATTCCTCCGGATCAAATCATCACGGGAGATATTACAGTCGAGAATGGAAAGACGAAGGTCTACGGTCAAGTGAATGGCAACGTGACCGTCATTGACGGAGAATTATTTCAGGCTTCCACCTCACATATAGCAGGTCAAGTGAAGGACATAGATCGGGCGATGGACTGGATCTGGTACAAGATCTCCACTCTGTTTACAGATGCCGCTTACCGCTAGGTGAAACCTGATGCCTACTGAATAAAAGCGCCTCTTTTCTGTGAAAAGACGGCGCTTCTTTTGTTGACTTTATGATCTTTTTCATGGAAAGCAGTGGGCGTCCGCTTGCATCGGAAAGATTAACGTTATAACCTAGAGAGTGTAGAGTACATACTACATATATAAGTCTCATGCGTTATTAAAAAGGAAGTTCAAAAAGTCCCCGTGTGATCCGAAGAAAATGGAGAGCTGGTTCGGTGAAATCGAATCTTTCGCGTTCATTTTCGAGGAACCGGATTTTTTGGGCCCGCACTTAAAGGAAATGACGGGGGTTGCTGTATGGAGTATTTCACAGATATGACCTGGGGTGAAACCATTAAAGATATCATCGATATCCTTATCGTTACTTATATAATATACCAGATGATACTGCTCGTCCGCGGCACGCGGGCGGTCCAGCTGCTCAAAGGGATTTTGGTGCTGGTGGTCATCTGGGCTCTCAGCACCTGGTTTGATCTGTATACGCTGAAGTGGCTGATGAATCAGATCTTTACATTTGGGGTGTTGGCGATCTTTATTATCTTCCAGCCGGAGCTCAGACGTGGTCTGGAGCAGCTCGGACGAGGCAAGCTGTTTGGGCGGACGGCGGATATTGACGAGGAAACCAATAAGTTAATCAGCGAAACCATTAAGGCGGTTAATTATTTGTCTCGGCGCAAAATAGGGGCTTTGATCGTCTTTGAGCGGACGACGGGCCTGAATGAATATGTAGAATCAGGAATTCCGATGAGATCGGTGATCAGCTCGGAATTGTTTATTAACATTTTTATACCGAACACGCCGCTCCATGACGGAGCTGTCATTATTCAGAACGGTCAAATTGCGGCGGCTGGCTGCTATTTACCGCTATCAGAGAATCCTTTTATCAGTAAGGAACTGGGAACAAGACACCGTGCCGCTATCGGAATCAGCGAGGTGGGGGATGCGATTTCGGTTGTCGTATCCGAGGAGACTGGGCAAGTGTCGCTGGCCTTGAATGGACAGGTGGTTCGAGATATTAAGGAAGAGTCCCTCATCTCCAAATTGTATGAGGAGCTCAGGCCTGCCGCGTCCATTAAGGAGAAACGCACGTTCTTCTGGAAACGGAAGGGGGACGGCAGCAATGGATAAATGGATCAAGAACAACACGGCAAGCAAGCTCATTGCACTCGCTGTCAGTATTTTATTGTGGGCGATGGTTCATATGGACAGCGGAACGCCTGCACCGCCAACGACTTTTTATGATACCAAAGTCATTGAAGGCGTTGAGATACAGACTTATGGATTTGATGACAGCGAATATGCGTTAACAGGGATTGATAAAGACCGTGTAAATCTCGAAGTTCGGGGAAAGAAATCCAATATTTCGCTTTTGACCGACGATTATAAGGTGAAGCTTGATTTGAGCAACGTCAAAGAACCGGGTACGCACACACTTCCGCTAACGCCCTCCATCCCGAGTGGCGTGGAGATGGTATCGATGGAGCCTTCGGTTGTTACGGTGACGGTAGAGGCGAGAGTGTCGAAATCCGTGACGGTAAGTATTGGAACCAAAGGCGAGCCTGCTAAAGATTACCGGGCCGGAACACCCGTGCTGATTGACCCAAGGCAAGTCACGGTTACCCTGCCTGAATCGTCAATGGCGAATCTGGGGCAGGTCAAAGGTAATGTGGAGCTTGATGGTGCCAAAGAGAAGATTACGGAGAAACGAGTCAAGCTTACAGCATATGATAAAGAAGGCAACGCAATGGAAGATGCGGTCATTGAGCCTACTACAGTAGCAGCTGAAGTGCCGATTGAGCCTGCTTTTGTCACCCTGCCGCTGGAGCTTCAATATACCGGACGGCTGCCGGAAGGGTTTGTCCTATCCAAGGTGGAACAGAAGGTAAAAGAAGTGAAGCTGTTTGGCAGTAAAGAGGCGCTGGCAGGAGCTGAGACCTATATCGAAGCTACGATCAATCTGGGAGAAGTTAGAAATTCGGGAACAACAGTGCTTACGGCCGACTTGACGCCGCCTGAAGGTTTTGAGAAAATCGAGCCGAGCTCTGTAACGGTGGATGTTACGGCGGTATCGCATGGTGAACGGGTGATTACGGGGATTCCGATAACGTTAAAAGGGGTTGCCTCCGGCTTGGATGCTGTCATTACGGATCCAAAGACGAAGACCATATCTTTAACGCTCACCGGAGCGCCGGACTTGCTCAATAGCCTGGAGCCGACGGATATCGGAGCTGAAGCGAATGCAACCGGTTTGAAAGCCGGCGTTCACGAAATTCCGCTGCAGATCACGCTTCCTAACTTTATTAACCGTACGGATTCGGAACGTCCTGTTGTTAAGGTAGAACTCAAGGATAACTCCAAGCCCGTGACAACGGAGCCGGACACCTCGAAGAATGAGGGAACGGAAGACAAGCCGCCTGTTCCACCAGGAACGGGATCAGGAGCGGGAACAGGAACAGGCAATGATCAGGAGGAGGATCCGGAGACGCCTCCTACTCATGAAGACACGGATAACTCCGGATCAGGAGAAACCCCATCACATCCGCCGGGAGACGGATCGAATGATGGGACAACGGGATCAGAAACGTCCAATGATGGATAATAACGAAGAGTAGATAAAGGAGTATATAAAACATGGGGAAATATTTTGGTACAGATGGAGTAAGAGGAGTTGCCAATCAAGAGCTGACAGCGGAAATGGCTTACAGCATCGGTCGCTGCGGCGGCTATGTGCTCACTGGCGATAAAGAGAAGCCAACCGTCATCATCGGCATGGATACTCGCGTATCGGGGGCTATGCTGGAGTCGGCTTTGGTTGCAGGCCTGCTGTCAATCGGTGCACATGTCATTCGTCTGGGTGTCGTAAGTACACCAGCGGTGGCGTATATCACAAGACTTTTGAAGGCTGATGCGGGTGTTATGATCTCGGCTTCACATAACCCGGTACAAGATAACGGCATCAAGTTCTTCGGTGGAGACGGCTTCAAGCTGTCGGATGAGACAGAGCTTAAGATTGAAGAGCTGATGGATGCGGAAACGGATAATCTGCCGCGGCCAATCGGGGCTGATTTAGGTGAATTGCTGGTTGATAACGAATCGAAATATAAATACCTGGAATATTTGAAAACGACGGTCAATAACCGGTTTGACGGTCTGAAAATCGTACTGGACTGTGCTAATGGCGCAGCTTATGAGCTGGCTCCAAAGCTTTTCCGTGAATTGGGCGCGGATGTGATCACCATCGGTGCTGAGCCGAATGGCTTGAATATCAACGATCACTGCGGATCGACTCACCCGGAGAAACTCGTCGAGGCTGTGCTCCAGCATGGCGCTGACCTCGGTCTGGCTTTTGACGGAGATGCGGATCGCTTGATTGCCATTGACGCAAAAGGCGAGGAAGTAGACGGCGATTTCATTCTGTGCATTTGCGGTGATGCCATGAACCGTGCCGGCAAGCTGAAGGCAGGCACCATCGTTTCGACCGTTATGAGTAACATCGGTTTCTATAAGGCATGTGACAGCTTGAAGCTGAAAACTGCTAAAACGGCAGTCGGTGACCGCTACGTGATGGAAGAAATGCGCCGTGGCGGATATAACCTGGGTGGAGAGCAGTCAGGACACGTGATTTTCCTGGATCACAATACTACAGGGGATGGCATTCTGACGGGAATTCAATTGGTGGATACGTTGGTAGCCTCCGGCAAGCCTCTGCATGAGCTGAAGAGCAGCATGCGCAAGTACCCGCAAGTGCTGGTTAATGTTCGTGTTGGCGATAAGAGCAAGTACCAAGGCAATACCGTTATTGAGTCTGCGATTGCTGAAGTCGAAGGCATTCTGGGGGATAATGGACGTGTCCTAGTTCGCCCATCGGGAACGGAATCCCTCATTCGCGTCATGGCCGAAGGCCCGGACAAAGAAGAGCTCGACCGTTATGTAACGCAGATTGCAGACGTGGTGAAGCGGGAATTGGCGTAAGACTAAGGGTGTATTTTTCAAGGAAAGCAGACTAATTTTTGTCAGGGCCAGTGAACTATGCGGATCCGGTTCACTGGCCTGCTGCTTTTCAATGAAGCCAGTCAATGAAAGCGCAACACCCCCTGTCCTGTCAGCAAAGAGTGTGAATTACGGCATCGCTTGAGAGGGTAGGCCATTCGATGTCATTCATGGGGTTAATTATACGCAGGGCTTGGAGCACCTAGGAAACAGCCGAGTTGCCAAAGTGATATAGCATGAATATAATAAAGGATGTCATTCAAGAATAGAAAGCGAGGATTGTGAGGTTACTTCAAGCTTCATAAGCGCCAGAGCTTGTACCTGCGCGGGGATTGGTTATTGCTACGATAGGGATAACCAAACGGCAGAACGCAAGTTGACGAGGTAGAGGTGTTCGGATTATTCGGCGGGGACCTCTCGGTTATGCACCAACCGTAAGCGAATCACGGAAAAGGAATGGGCGACCGTTCTTACAACGAATCCGCAGGTGCTTCTTATTACAAATAATACAAAACATGAATGTGCGATTTAGAACAAGGCAGCGCGGTGGAAGAAGAGTGCATTCATGTCTGTTCAACTTAGCAGCCTAAATCATGCTGGATTTTTGAACGTTGATAATTGAATAAATCATTCTTCTTTCCTGATACCGCACAGATGCTGCCGTGTTCTATTTCCGCCTACTATTATAGGGAAATCGAACGGAGGAATCATACTATGTGTGGTATTGTCGGATATATTGGAAATCAGAAAACGCAAGCGGTGTTGATCGAGGGATTGAGAAAGCTGGAGTATCGCGGATACGATTCAGCAGGGATTGCCGTGTTTACGAATGAAGGTCTGCGTGTGGCCAAGGCACAAGGGCGTCTTGCCAATTTGGAGGAGAGACTCGAATCTGCTCCACTCGTGGGTACCGCTGGTATCGGTCACACTCGTTGGGCAACACATGGCCGGCCATCGGACGTGAATTCGCATCCGCATACAGACGAAAGCCAGAAGTTCTCTGTGGTTCATAACGGGATCGTTGAGAACTATCTGGAGCTGAAGGAAGAGCTGATCAGCCAAGGACACCACTTTGTTTCGGAGACCGATACCGAAGTTATCTCCCATCTCATTGCCCGTGAATATGACGGGGATATCGTAAAGGCCGTGCAGAAGGCGATCTCTTACATGAGAGGCGCATTTGCCCTTGGCGTTTTGACCGAGTATGAGCCGGATCGATTAGTGGCTGTGCGTCAAGCAAGCCCGCTTATTATTGGTCTTGGAGAAGGGGAGAACTTCATCGGTTCTGATATTCCGGCTATTTTGAAATATACGCGGAACGTATATATTCTCAACGATGGAGAGATGGCTCTGCTGACCGCAGATGCTGTCGAATTAATGACCATTGAGGGGAACTTTATTTCTCGGGAAATGATTCGTGTCGATTGGGATGCCGTTACAGCGGAAAAAGGCGGATTCGATCACTTCATGCTGAAGGAGATCCACGAGCAGCCAAAAGCATACCGGGATACCATGCTGGGCCGTGTAGATGAGAGCGGACGTAAAGTCGTTCTGCCTGAGCTGAAGCTGACACAGGAACAGATTAAGAACATTCGCAATGTTCAGATCGTTGCCTGTGGTACGGCTTACCATGCAGGACTTGTGGGACGCAGCGTGATTGAAGAGATGGTACGCATTCCGGTTGAGAATGACGTGGCGTCCGAGTATCGTTACCGTTCGCCAATCGTTACGCCAGAGACCTTGGTTATCGTTGTAAGCCAATCCGGTGAAACGGCAGATACCTTGGCTGCGCTTCGTGAAGCGCAGAGCCATGGCGCTCATGTCCTGGCCATCACGAACGTAGTAGGCAGTTCGATTGCCCGTGAAGCCAACGATGTGCTCGGCACCCTGGCTGGACCGGAGATCGCGGTAGCTTCCACGAAAGCCTATACTTCTCAGTTAATTGCGTTCTATCTGTTGGGTCTGTACCTGGCTCAAGTACGCGGTACGATGACCGAAGACGCTGTGGCTGAAGTGATTGCAGCGATGGAAGCACTGCCTGAACAGGTAGAGTCCATGCTGACCAACGCAGAATCAATCAAGGGATATGCCGAGCAAATTGCGGAGCATGAGAACCTGTTCTTCATCGGTCGTGGTCAAGACTACGCCGTAGCACAAGAAGGGTCTCTGAAGCTGAAGGAGATCTCTTACATTCATTCCGAGGCTTATGCTGCCGGCGAACTTAAGCATGGTACGCTTGCCCTTATTGAAGAGGGTATTCCGGTTATTGCCTTGGCAACCCAGGAAGCGGTTATGGAGAAAACGGTGAGCAACATCAAGGAAGTGAAGGCCCGCGGTGCAGAAGTGATGGCGATTACGCATGAAGAGCATGTGGCCGGCCTGCTGAAATCCGTGGATCAAGCCTTCGCCATTCCGAAGACCTTGCCGATCTTGACGGCTGCCTTGTCTGTCGTACCGTTGCAGCTGCTTGCCTACTACGCATCGCTTGCCCGTGGCAACGACGTGGATAAGCCGCGGAACCTGGCGAAGAGCGTGACGGTGGAGTAAGGTATGAGCGGACGACACACGACTGATATTTTGTATTAAAGTTATGTTCTAATTTGCAATAAAGTTGTGTTCTAGTGAAAAAGTTGTGTTCTTTGATTGAATTTTGTATTAAAGTTGTGTTCTTTGATTGAATTTTGTATTAAAGTCGTGTTCTTGCTCACTTTTTGCACTGTGGTTGGATTACAACATTTTGTTTGGAGACAGACATTAAAGACTAGTAACTAGTGTTAACATCCAATAAACCTTAAAGCCCATACAAACTCTGCACTAAGCTTATAAAGTTTAACTGTAAGCCGGAGCTGATTTCAGGCATTTACTCCTGATTTCACTCGGCTTTTTCTTTTCTCTCCGATCATTATCCTGCAGCCCCTTACCAGCTCCGAGTAACTTCACAAGAGCTTTATGATTGGATCATTGTTGGCTGGAAGTATGAACCTGTTGGACCACAACTAAAGAAGAACTTTTAGAGGAAACATTGTACACAAGATACTTTTCTGGTAATCGAGAAGGATTTTCCGGATTTTATAATGTGTCCAAGATAGATAGCGTTGAGCGAATTAAAGGCAATACACGAAGACATTTAGTTATTGCAAGTGCATTAAACTATTCAGGACATCACGCTCCTTCATATGAAAGAATCACTTTCACATTAATCGATACACCTGAGAACGGAATAAAAATCATTAAATTTAGAAAGAAAAGCAATGTAGATGGTAATACGAATAGTGAAAACAAAATCGCATTAGTGTGTTTAAACTCCCTCGAAGTGATTCAATTTCCTCACTCAAACTCATGAATTCGCAGGATTTCACCCTGAGCTAAACATGAAAGAAGAGAATCCAGGGGAGTCGGTGGCTGGGGACAGTAGAAAGGGCATGCGGGAACAAGGGTGTTGTGTCCAATACCCACTTTGTTCCATATCATGCACGTCTCCACTTTGCCCTAGTGATTCTCACTCCCATGTCTCAACGGGTCTTAGCCCTTTCATTCCTTCGTCACATCTAACTAAGGGGTGGAGGTCGGTCTTTCTAACGGAACGGGTCCGAGCCCTTTTGTTTAATATCTCCCGATACCTCGTGCTTCTTGTCATCCTGCGAATGCATGAGCTGGTGAGAAAAACTGCTTAAGCTGCTTGCGGAAACACTTTAGTCGAGTCGTAAGCTTCACTGCTTTTGGCCAGACCAACAAGCATACGGGCGACTTTACCGCACAATTTCATTATAGATTTCATTTTCTTGAGTTTTTTCACATCGACATTATGGTGGTGCAGGGCTCTAATATCCGGATTGGTCATGACCATGCACATCGTCATGAGATAGAGAAAACGTCGGAGACGAGGGCGGCCGCGTTTGCTAAGCGCCATTTTACCACGCCACTTTCCGGAACTGGCTTCAGTTAAATTGAGGCCGGCATGTCGTAATAAAGCATTTCCATGTACATAGCCGCTCAGATCTCCAGCTTCTCCTAGAATGCCAGCCAAGCTCGTTGCATTCAAACCCTGAATATCGAGCAGTTTCTGTGCATAGGGGATACGCCTCAAGATGAGATGAAGTTCATGCTCAATTTGTTCAAGTTGGCGCTGAGCCAAGTCATATTCCTCTAGTAGTTGACTCAGATGAAGCTTGTAGGCTTGGAGTGCCTGCGTGGCGCCAATGCTGCATTTTGCTAGTTCAATGAGCTGTTCCGCTCGTTTAACTCCAGCATGACGCTTTACATATTGTTTCCAACCGGTAAGAACCTCTTCTGTGGTTAATCTACTAATTTCCTCCGGTAAGGGAAAGAGTCTGAGCGTAGCAATAGAGCTGGTACAGGTAAGGGTTTTAAAGACCTGGCGCAGCTCAGGGAACACGATATCAACCCATCGATGAATTTGGTTAACAGCACTGTTGAGCCGTTTTGTAACCGTGTCTCGGTTAGCCATGAGAATTCGCAGTTCTTCGTAGGCTTCTGGATGAAAACGAACAGGGGAGTAGTACCCGTTTTTGACCATGTCTGCAATGACAAGAGCATCTTTGCGGTCACTTTTAGATGGCGAGTTGTCACGGTTCTCCTTATTCTTTTTAACGAGATGGGGATTAACGAGAACGGCTTCAATGCGCTGAGAAGAGAGCCAGCGCGCAAGATTCAGCCAGTAATGACCTGTAGGTTCCATGCCTATAATGACTTTGTTAAGCTTGTAGGTTTGGAGTAGATCCTGGATCCAGCGTCCAAATAGCTTGAAACCCTCAAGATGGTTACCGAATTCCAGCGGTGCACCTAAAGCAATCCCGCGAAAGCTGACGGCCCGGGCAACATGAGTATCTTGAGCAATGTCTACTCCGACGACCAGATGATGAGCGGTAATGTTTTCAATGAGTTGATTTTGCTTATCTTGTGCTTTAAACTTCATAGTAGAGCGACCTCCTGGATGGGCTTTTTGAGGCAATGACCTCGTGTGTAACCCCATCGTACCGAGGCGCTCGTTTTTGTTCAATCTCCAAAATATTCGTATTACAGGAATTCTAACGGGCAGATTACTTTAGTTACAACATTAACCTTCGGGAAAATACAAGCTTTATTGCGATGCCCAACCGATACATTCTTATCTAATCAAAACTTTACCTATACCCTTGGCAAGGCAGCATGTTACCATATTACTGTTGTCCGAGAATTTACCAGTACCGGGGGTATTTTAATATATGAGCATTAACTTACAAGTTTGGATTCAGGAAGCCGATTTGGTGAGCATGCAAAAGGCAATGTCTTCGGGTGAATGTACATCCGAAGCCCTCGTCCTTGCATATATCGAACGCATTCATAGGTATAATCCTCTGATCAATGCCGTATTAGAGATCAATCCAGATGCTCTTGAAATAGCAAGGAATCTTGACCTTGAGCGAAATACAACAGGTAGTAGGGGGCCGCTGCACGGAATTCCAATCCTGCTAAAGGATAACATCGATACGTACGACCGGATGCATACGAGCGCTGGTTCAATCGCATTGGCTGAGTCGTTTGCTCCTGAAGATGCGTTCGTAGCCGCAAAGCTCCGGGCCGCTGGCGCTGTTCTTCTAGGTAAGGCCAATATGACCGAGTGGTCGAACTTTATGTCCAATCGTATGCCAGCTGGATACAGTTCCAGAGGAGGATATGTGTTGAATCCATATGGACCTGGCAAGCTCTTCGTCAGCGGATCAAGTTCAGGATCGGCTGCAGCCGTAGCGGCGAACCTGACAGCAGCAGCGATCGGAACAGAAACCGCAGGTTCGATTATTGGGCCGGCCAGCCAACACTTTCTCGTCGGAATAAAACCTACTGTAGGGCTTGCGAGCCGCAGCGGAATTATCCCAATCTCTATAAGTCAGGATACGCCAGGACCGATTTCAAAGACAGTCACTGATGCAGCGATTCTACTTGGGGCAATCGTCGGGATTGACGAAAACGATAAGGCAACTTGGACTAGCACACATCGTACTTTTCATGACTACACAACTTATCTAGACAGAGACTTTCTGTGTAAAACTCGAATTGGGATTCCTAGACATTACTATCGGTCGTTGGATGAAGAAAGACTTTCCATCATGGAATCCGCCATTAATGTTCTGCGTGAGCAAGGTGCTACAGTTATCGATCCTGTGGACCTCCATTTGGAACAGCATCCATGGAACAATGATGTTATCTGCTACGAATTCAAAACAGGCCTGAATCGCTATTTATCAAAGTTGAACTCGGATCTGCCCGTACATTCTCTTCAAGATCTGATAGCTTATAATCAGAAACACGCTGCATCCGCATTGAAGTTTGGCCAAGATAATCTGATTCGTTCGGAACAAAATGCGCTAAACGAGACAACATATCAACTTAAACGACAAGAATATAACCATCCGGCTGTAACGCAAGGGATTGACTATGTACTCGATCAACACGGCTTAGATGCTTTAATGTTACCCGGTGACGTTGATGGCATGTACATTGCTGCCCGGTTAGGGTATCCCCTTATTACGGTGCCCGCCGGTTATTCAGCAAAAGGAACAATTGATGCTGATGGCGATTCGACGCAGGGGCCATTTGGTGTTGTCTTTTCCGGGAGGGCTTTAAGTGAGCCCACGCTAATCAGCATCGCCTATAGTTTTGAGCAGGCAACACTAATCCGTCGTCAACCAGAAATGGGCTAAGCTAACGGAGAACGATAGTTGAACCAATACAGGGAGCAGAACGCCGCGACGCTGCTCCCTGTTCTATTGTAATTGGCAGGATAATTCAATAGGATATTAGTCTTTTATGGTAAGATTATAGAACAAGATAAGTTATAGTCGTCGTTTTTAGAATGAACAGTATGAAATTATAGGGGAGTCCTAAATTGAAAAAGAAAATGAACTATTTAATCTTAATTTTAACGATCATCTTTATGGTTGGTTGTACCAATGTAGAAGATCCGCCTATTACAAATGGAGAAAACGCCATACAAGAAGTAACCAAAGTTGATAAAGAAGCAGAGGGAACTATTACCGAGGCCATTAAGGAACCAAAAGGAGAAGAAAAGGTTGTTGATGAACCGGCAGTCGAGGAAACACCAACCCAACCAAATAACGATCTATTCTCAGGATACGAACGTATTGAAGTGGATGCTTGTGATTTGTCTGGCCATCGTGAACCTAACGTCGTTGTGGATGTTGGTTACGGGAAGCGTGAATACTGGGCATTTACAAACGAACACGGGCAACTAGTGCGTGTCATTGCTGATAAAATCATTCTACAAGATGACAATAAAGAGCCTGTGTCATCGTCTGGTAGGTATTGTGCTGATGAAGCAAAGGTCCCTGGGGTTGAGAGTGCTGTTTTAGACGAAGGACATGCCATAGCTGATTCTCTTGGCGGTGTATCCAATGCTTATAATATCACCCCACAAGATAGTACGCTCAACCGACATGGTGATCAAGCATATATGGAAGACGCTATACGCAAAGCAGGTGGAGCTACTAATTTTGAAGCAATTATCACCTACCCGAACACGAAAACGCAGATTCCCTCCAGTTATCAATACACCTATACGTTAAAGGGTAACGTGATTGTCGATAAATTTGATAATGTGAATCCTGACGAAGTAAACAAAACCCTTGGTTTAACAGACAGTAAGCCTTCTGATTCAAAAAGTTCTAACACAAAAGCGACTAATCCAAATACAAAAGATGATCTTTCTAGTGTTGATACCAATGGTAACGGGAAGATAACGATAAAAGAAGCGAAAGCAGCCGGTTATAGTATGCCAATAACGAGTGATCATTGGTTATACAAATACATGGATGATCGTGATGGTGACGGTATGGTAGGTGAGTAAGACTAAAATTAAATGAACGGAAGAACAGAACATACTCCTGTTTGCCACAATTCCCTATGGATGGTGTTATAACTAGAGATGAACATCCTGAATGGTTTCAGAGTATTGAATAATAACTCTTGATAACTCATGGTGGTTGAACTAACGGGAAACGATAGCTTAATAAAAACAGCAGCGATCGGTTTAGATCAGCTGCTGTTTTTTATTAATATAACCGGCTGAGTATGGGATCGTGGCAATGTTATCAAGTTCTTGTCATCCAACAAAAATAATAAGGCTGATAGGCGTTTTTCATTTGTCCCGGCTTTCAGACATATGTACAAAATACTAAGTAATGTTCAATGTAATTTGATTTGAAATATCCAAGAAGATGCTTAGGTTCATTTATTGAATTGCATAGTGATTTTTGTAAACATTATTATCCGAACTAAATTTAAATGGAACGAAGTTAAGTCGCTCACTTGAGCGGCTTTTTATTATTGGTAGTCTGAGAAAAGAAATCAGGAACTTATTATTTTCCGTTTACTTTCTCCTTATTATCTCTTAATATATGGATAACTATAGATAAGGGGTTGAGTAATAGTGAATGCTAAAGAAGCAGCGTTGTTACTTGGGGTTCATTATAAAACCATTCTTAACATGATTAATGACGGGCGTTTAGCCGCTTCGAAAAACGACTCCGGAGATTGGGTAATCAGTGAGAGTGACTTGGCTGCTCGCGAGCAAGAGATCGGCGATAAGGAGTTTGCAACGATTTATACTCATATGGCAGTACAAATAATTGAGAAAGCTCATAACCGGGCTATACAAGCAGCAAGAGAAGAGCTTATTGACGTCGCACGTGCAACAATAAAGGTCAAAGAGAATAGGAATGAGTTAAATCAACAAGTAAAACGTCTTCAAAATGCATTAGATGCATATAAGGCTGCTGAAGCATTCACACTTACTGTTGATTCAATCAAAAAACAAGCGGAAATAGAAAGTCACCGATAGTACCTGATAAGTATTGGAAACATATCTAAACGGAACTGATTATGTGGAGGTGTACTTAATAAGTGCAGAATGATACCCAAGAAGATCTATGGCAAAGAATACTGGGTGAACTTGAAAAAAAGATTAGCAAACCAAGTTTTGATACCTGGCTAAATTCTACGAAGGTTATTACTTTTAATGAAGCTGAACTTATTATTAGTACCCCTACACAGTTTACGAAAGATTGGTTAGAAACACGTTACGTTAACCTTATAAGAATGGCGGTGAATGAAACTTTAAACCGAAATATCACTGTAAAGGTAATAATCGAGGATGAAGAGATTTTGTCTGAGAAGGGTAAATCGTTGAAAATGAACTCTGGATCCACAGAAACGAAGCTAGATCCAAAAGTTTCATTGAATAGAAAATATACTTTTGAAAACTTTGTTGTAGGCACAGGGAACCGTTTTGCACATGCAGCTGCACTTGCAGTAGCTGAAGCACCGGGCAAAGCTTATAATCCGCTTTTCTTGTATGGTGGAGTTGGACTCGGTAAAACTCATTTAATGCATGCGATTGCCCAACATGTATTAGATCATAATTCCAAAGCAAAAGTACTATATATATCTTCTGAAAAATTTACTAATGAATTTATAAATGCAATTATGAATAATCGCGGCGAATTATTTAGAAATAAATATCGAAATATAGACGTTTTATTGATTGATGACATTCAATTTATAGCAGGTAAAGAACAAACACAGGAGGAGTTTTTTCATACATTTAACGCTCTTCAGGAGGAAGGTAAAGCTATCATTATCTCTAGTGATAGACAACCTAAAGAAATCCCAACGCTAGAAGAACGATTGCGCTCCCGTTTTGAGTGGGGCCTTATTACAGATATTCAACCACCAGATCTTGAAACAAGGATTGCTATTCTGTGTAAAAAAGCAAAGTCTGAAAAACTTGATATTCACAACGATGTCATGCTATATATTGCAAACCATTTTTTCACTAATGTCCGAGAATTAGAAGGAGCTCTTATTCGCGTTGTAGCATATTCATCCCTAACCAACCAGGATATTGGGGTCCCAATGGCCGCAGAAGCTCTTAAAAATTTATTACCGTCTGTAGGACCTAAGACTATTACTATACAAAAGATTCAACAACGAGTAGGGGAATTTTACGGAATTAAGATAGAAGATTTTAAAGAACGAAAAAGAACAAAAGCAGTAGCATTTCCGCGTCAGATCGCAATGTACTTATCCAGAGAACTCACTGACATTTCATTACCAAAAATAGGTGAACAATTCGGAGGCCGTGATCACACTACAGTTATTCATGCATACGAAAAAATAGTTCAAATGCTTCAAAAAGATCAGGAACTTTGTGCAGTAATTAAAGCTTTAACGGATAAAATTAAAGATTAACCATAATGTAAAAGAGTTGTAATGGACGACTTTGAAAGATGATGGAGGAACAGCTTTTAAGTTTGCTTGCTTATGTGGCTAGCGGCAGGCAGAAGGTCTTGATGTTGCTCGATCTGAGGGCGTTACCTTTGGAAGGCCCAAGTAATTGCAAAAGTTGTATGAATTTTACTCCATTTCGTTATATTAAGTAAGTAGCATATACGGAGGGGGTGAAATGGAATGACCGTAGCGTCTCAATTAAAAACAGCAGTATCTTCAATGAAAAGTGCTCAAGCCAGTTTTGAAACTTTTGCATTAGGTACCCAAAATCAAGAAGCAAAGACGTTATTTACCAAAGCGGCACAACAGACACAGAGTATTATCGACCAAGTTATGCCCCGTGTACACCAAATTGAGCAAGAAGAACCGCAATATAAAGGATTTTAAGAAAAACAGCCATGTGGAATCCCACGTGGCTGATTTAACCTTAAATTATTGAGCTGAACGCGGTTGTTGTTCGCGCCAACATTCTATATACGCTGAAATTGGGTATTACTAATGTCAAATTACTCCGACGTACTCATTTATTTAACTTGAGCTGGACCTCCTGATCGAGGCACTATTGATTCGAACTACCCCGTACCGTTAACTTCATCCGCCTTCTTTGTTATCTCCTGCATTTTTAATGGATTCGAGAAAATAAGGTAAAATTACGGTTGCATCAATCACACAGGTAAATATAACAAAGGCAAAGGAAACCGGAAAGCTTGTCATATACATTCTTCCGGTTATAGCAAAACAGAACGCGAAGAATATCGCAATAATCCAGTTTAAGGCGATACAAATTCGAATCAATAAACCTAACCATTTTTGACACCAACTCATTTTGCTTTGACTCCTTTTATACGTTGATACCGTGTGGTTTGGAGCAACCGATTCTTTCTTCATAGCTAGGTCTGAACCCAGTTGTTTCCAATTGGTTCAACAATTTATATGACCGGGGGGACTTCCTACGCAGTTTTTCTAAACCTTCTGAAGAAAAGTGTCCTCAATGCAAAGTTGTCTTCAGTATTGATCCGTACTGCCATTCAGGGTGCTTTTAGTTTCCCTGCACTATTCAATTTTACCGAAACCTTAATCTCTTGCAGGGATTCCGTTGTTAAGTTGAGACCACCTTCGGAATAGATCCTTTTCCAATCTTTATTTTGCTGTCGGTACAACGCATGTTCCAGTTGTAAAAGATCGGAATGGATTTCAAGCCCATTCTCAAAGGTTTTTTGGATTTCTTTCTGGACTTGTTCTGCCGCTTTTTCTTCCATAAGCCGTTCTGACATCGGTTGGATGACCTCACTAACATTTCCCGAAAGTTTTACATCGACCGTATACGTAACGCCATTTCCGTTGGCTTGCGGAATAATTTTGATCTTTGGGTTTTCGAGCGACAATGCAACCTGAGGCTTTCCACTACTTCGAATAATTAAAGGGCTGCGTTGGGTGTTGGGGTTCACCCAGCGAAGTCCAGGAATACTTTCAACGCCTAGCCGTCCTTGATATTTTCCGTCCTGGAAAATGAAAACGCCATCCATTTCAAGCATCGAATGCCGACTTCTATCTTTTTTCCAGTGCCGTTCGGAAATTGCTAAAGAAGGCAAAAGGGTCGCTTTCCCAGGTTCGTGGATATCGGACACGAACTCCCTGGAGGTTAACGGGGAAATGACCGATTCTTGTTTGTAACTCTCCTGCGGTTGAGCAAGCAATGACATAAGCGGTGATAGATTAAAAAAAGGAGTTACCTCAAAAACTTGGTCTAGAGGCTCCGTTGTGCCAAAAAACCATGGCGTGTAGCGCATTTCATAATAGCGGTGCCGCAGTTCATCGATCTCCTTTAATCCCTTTCTCAGTGCGTTTTCACTTACAACAACGGCGAAAATTTGACCGAAAAAAATGCGCATCTGCGATGTGCGGTACAAATCATTAACGGCACTAATTGTCGTTTCCCCCTTGCCTTGGCCAACCCACACGGGAATTGGCTGGAGTGGCTTCCCGGATTCCATTTTGGCAACGCTCGAGAAATCCAGCAGTTGCCCATAAACGGTGTATTGACCGTTGGCATAATCGATCCCGATACTCGTTAAATAATTGACGTCTTGAATATCCTTCATATCCCAACATCCAGTTAGAAGAAGCGGGAATATCAAAAAAAGGGAAGTGAGTTTCTTCCATCCCGCCATTAGGTATCACCTTTCCTTGTGGAATCTTTCGTATGTAACATTTCAGGCCGGCGATTTATCTTGTTCCACGGTTTTCGGATAACCGCCGCAATAAAGTCCCTCCAGGTTAGGGGGGATAAGGGAGCAAGGTAGGGTACGCTAAAGGACTCCAACCGCGAAAGATACAAAACAATCGCAATCGTAGACAAAATAAATCCGTACATGCCCAGTACCGACGAACAAATCAATACAAAAAATCGGATGATGCTAACCGAACCCACAAGCGATTGATTGACCAATGTAAAACTTGAAACTACGGTTATGGCCGCTACGACAAGTAAAGTCGTTGAGGCAAGACCGGCACGAATTGCTGCATCCCCAACCACAATTCCTCCAACAACGGCTACCGTTTGGCCAACCGCTTTCGGCAGTCTCTCTCCGGCTTCTCGGAAGAGCTCGAACATCGAGATCATTAAAAAAGCCTCTATGGCCCCATTCATAGGTAGCCCTATTCTTGATATCGCGATCGTGGCTACAAGCGGGTACGGTATTTGTTCTACATTATAAGATGAAAGAGCAATCCAAAAACCCGGCAGAAGCAATGACACTACAAGCCCCGCTAGACGCAAAAACATTCCCAACGTAGCATAATAAAACGGGAAATAGGCATCTTCAGGTGACTTTAATAACAGTGTTAAATTAGCCGGTCCAATAACAGCATGAGGGGCCCCATCGACAATAATGGCGAATCGTCCGTGTAGGAGACAGTCTGCCACATAATCGGGGCGACCGGAATAATCCAACAAAGGAAATAAGGTAAACGAATAATCGGAAATGATTTTTTCCAATTGACTGCTTCCCATTAAGACGTCTATGTCAATATGTTGTAAGCGGTTTTTCGCCTCCTTCACAATGTCAGGCTGAATGATATCTTCGATGTAGAGCAAAGCGACTTTGCTATTGCTCCTTTTTCCAATCGTAAATTGTTCATAGCAAAGAGAATTGGTGCGAAGGCGTTTTCGTATCAAGGCCACGTTGGTTGTTACTTCTTCCACAAAGCCGTCTTTCGGCCCTTTTATGGATATTTCTGAACTTGATTCCGAAGGGCTTCGATGAGGGGGAGAAGCAATATCCAGTGCATAGACAGCATTCAGCTTTGAAAAATAAATAAGGAGTTGACCAGAAAATACGCGTGTTATCATATCGCCGGTCTGATCGGTTGGGGTTAATTCCAGCCTTTTATCGAACTCCATGCCGGGTTTCGAATGATTGAGCATACTTTCCAATCTCGGAAGCACATATTCGTTAATTTGCTGCATATCCGCCAAACCTTCGCAATAGATAAGGTGTACCGTTTGCAAAGATTCAGCATCGCCGAAGTCATACTTATCCATCTTCACATCCGCGCAATGACGAAATAATGAGCGAAACCGCTCTGGTGACCATTCGTCCTTTTGGGGCATGGCGACAGATGGTTCTAAAGAGGGCGTATTCTTTGTTCCATTCTTCAATAGGGAGTTCCAAAACCAGCGAAATTTCATTGTCGACTCACCCCCGTTTTGTTTTTCACGAGCACAGCTATAAACAACAAAAGTGATACGCCTACAACCAATCCTAATGACAAAGGTAAATAGACATGTTTCAAGAAACTGGCATACTGCATGTCGCTAATGGGCAGTTCAACAAGGAAGACCATGACGATACCGAGTATCGTTAGCCAAATAAGCCTCATGTTCTTATTCTGACTTGCTGGCAATAAATCAATAAGTAAAAGGAGCGCGATGGAAATTCGGACAAAAGCTCCTGATAGCCACTGATAAATAGATAAGAAATCGACATGACGAATATATTTTCCAACCTGTACGAGACGCCATTCTTCATAAGCCGGGTATCGCAGTTTGGCTGCTTCAAAAGGTCCAAATTCGGCGATTGCACCCGTAACGGGTCCAAATACCAATATAACCAAGAAGATGGCCAATAAACATAACGACCATGGACGAATGTTCGATTTCATTCGATGTTGAAAGAGCAGAATTATAATTAATTCTACAAGTCCGCCCCCTACATACATACATCCTTTGAGGACGGGCTCCACTCCATGTTCCATGACGGGTGTCAATAAGGAGTAATTTTTCTTGGGAAGATTGGCGCTCATGACGAAGTCCCCAAATACCACCACGAATGGCAGCAAAATGCCCGATGAAATTGCGATCGATCGAATTCCGGATTGAGCGGCAACACAACATAAAAGAACCAATGAAGCGGATAAAACCAGTTGTGGCGTATTTGGCAAGTAGGATGCGTGCGTCCAAACGGTTGTATCTTTCACCGTCAAAACCATAAGCAAAAAAAGATAAGCAATGAAAAAAGTCCGAAACGATACGCTTATCACCGTTCCGTAATTTTCGCGCAACCAAACCGCGATTGGTTGTTGTTTTGTTTTTTTTATGATGTAGTAAAGAAGGAGCGTCCAAATTATATATGGCAAAATCACAGCCAAAATACTTAACCACGCGTCTCTTTTCGCCTCTTGCAGCAAGGAGGGAATAACCATGACATGGTTCATTAACCCTACCGCTAGGGCGATAATTGAAAACAATGGGATTGTACCAATGGTGGAACCTGTTTTATTAACCATAACGGATAGTCCCCTCAACATCAAATGGTTCCTTCTGTTTAAGCTTGTTATCTAAAACGGGAGGAATCCATGAACTTAATATACATTCATTCCCACAAATCCTGGTATTATTCTGAGATCAAACAAGTTGCAAACAGGACAGCTTCATTTTTAAACTGCAGAATGCCTAGACCAGGTGATTTCAAGATAGAATGTGAAGCTGTAAATGATTCGATTGAAGAGTTGAAACCTTAGATGAGATGGGCCCAAGAAAAGCATTCCGAGTATAATTCAGAACTTGGGATAAGAGAAAACATTTATTAAGTTCCTAAGTAGAGAAAACCTAAGGCTACTTATATTTTTGAAGGATACCGGGCAATTTATAGCCTCCTCAAGCTTACACAGCATTGATTTGGAGGTTCGAAAGTTGAAATCGGGTACTGGATTGATACAAGGCATAGTGCGAAGGTTACATGACTAAAGCTGTACAAGATGTCACTGGTTTTTCCTTTAATCACCAGAATCCAAATCGATTAAGGATACGTTGTGATACTAAAAACACTAAAATCAAGATGATTCCCGAGAGTTTGAAGTTTGACTTGGAAGGTGTTATTAGTAATGAAGATCTGTCTGTTGATGGAAGCGAATAAAGGGCCACGAACATTTATGCAATAGTAAAGTAGTGTCTGAACATTTCTAGGCGTTTAAACTGAATTCGTTATCTTTTCGCATTTGCTAGTTCACTAACGAATGCCCGTTTTAATATGGAGTTGAATCCACTGGAAAAACTTATCATATCGCTATCAGGAATGACTATAACTTGAGGGCATCCGTCATTATTCTGTCTTTTACAAATAAAGCCATTAACATTCAATTTCTAAATTATATATTTGGATCCGTTCATATGACTGCATTATAAAAAACTAAAGCAGTAATATTGAAGGGTATGCGGATTAGTTTGACACAGAGCATTAAGGAATGTAGAATCGGTTTAAATAGTAGTTTTTATAATTACCACTAATTTATTGAAGGTATATTAGCTAATTAGTAATTTATATATTTTTGAAAGGGAATTTCTTGTGAAAGATGAATTGGGGAAAACTGGGATACTGGTAACACCAGTTTCAGGTGAGAGGCATATTGAATAAATGATAGAACAAGCTTTAATCTTTGATCCTTGGTGAGAAGGTGATTCTAATACCTCATAGAGTCCTTAAGTGAAACTTCGTTTTTTTCAAGTCTTTATGCTGCCGAAGATATTGATTGTGTATAAAATAATTATTATAAGGAGTTTACAATGGAATTGTTAAAACGTTTCTTTTCTTATTACAAGCCTTTTAAATGGCTCTTTATTATTGACTTTTGCTGTGCTGTTTTTGTGGGTGTTTTGGAACTTGCCTTTCCTGTTGCGGTCAACCAGGTCATCGATCGCTTATTGCCACAAGGGGAATGGAAAATTATTATTTGGGCTTGTTTAGGTCTGTTATTGGTCTACGGGCTTAACACATTTCTCCAATATGTCGTCACCTACTGGGGACACAAGTTGGGGATCAATATTGAGACAAAAATGCGGGAAAAGCTTTTTAATCATATGCAAAAGCTTTCATTTGGTTACTACGATAATAATAAAACAGGTCATTCGATCTCAAGGCTAACAAAAGATCTTGAAGAAATTGGTGAAGTCGCCCACCATGGTCCGGAAGATATTTTTGTCGCTGTTATGACCCTTGTAGGTACATTTACTATTATGTTGGGGATTCAATGGAAGTTAGCTGTTCTTTCATTTATTGTCATTCCTTTATTAATGGTTTTTGCCATTTACTTTAATAAAAAGATGACAGTTGTATTTCGTACAATGTTTGGTGACATAGGAGAAATTAATTCTCGTGTGGAAGATAGCCTCGGTGGTATTCGAGTTGTGCAGGCTTTTGCCAATGAAAAATACGAGAACAAAAAGTTTGCCAAAAACAATGAGAAGTATCGTCAAACCAAATTACAATCTTACAAAATTATGGCTCAGAATATTATGGCGAATTATATGCTTATGAGGGTTGTGACCTTATTTACGCTTCTATTCGGAACATGGTTTGTCATTAGTGGAAGTTTGACATATGGCGAGTTTGTGGCATTTATTTTATTTTCGAATATTTTATTAGGTCCAATCCAAAAGATTAATGCAGTGATTGAGAGTTATCCAAAAGGAATTGCTGGATTTAAACGTTATACGGAAGTCTTAGATACAGATCCTGATATCCAAGACAGTTCGAATGCCAAAGCACTTGATGTGAACGGTGTGATTGAATACGAGAATGTATCATTTGGTTATACTGAACAAGAGAAGATTCTAGATAATATCAGTTTATCAATTCTTCCAGGAGAGACGGTTGCATTTGTTGGTCCTTCAGGAGCTGGAAAAACGACACTGTGCAGTTTGCTGCCTCGTTTCTACGAGGTGACGGAAGGTAAAATTATGATTGATGGACACAATATTAAAGATTTTACACTTGAATCGTTACGAAGCCAAATTGGGATAGTCCAGCAAGATGTTTTTTTATTCTCTGGCACAATCCGTGAAAATATAGCTTACGGAAAGCTGGATGCAACCGATGAAGAGATCTATGAAGCGGCCAGAAAGGCCCAACTTGATGATTTTCTTCGTTCACAGCCGGATGGACTTAATACGGTTATTGGAGAACGTGGTGTAAAACTATCGGGTGGTCAAAAGCAAAGACTATCGATTGCGCGTATGTTTCTAAAGAACCCACCAATCTTAATATTGGATGAAGCTACTTCAGCTCTAGATACAGAAACAGAGATTGCGATTCAAGCGTCATTAGCGTCATTGTCAAAAGGCCGGACAACGTTAGTTATCGCACATCGCCTTGCTACGATAAAAAATGCTGATCGCATTGTTGTCGTGACAAGGGAGGGAATTGCAGAACAAGGAAGGCATGAGGAATTACTGGGTCAAGCAGGCATATATAGCCGTCTTCATGAAGCACAATTTTCGCAGTAATTTGTTTGGTCTGTTGTAACTATAGATTTTTTTCAAGAGGTTCAGTCGATGAATGATGTGGAGAGCGTAAATATTCGTCTGAATTTCTTTTTTTATTATGCAATGCTTTTTCGATGTTAAAAAATTTAAGAGGAAGAAGGAAATGGATTGTTAAATATTTTCCACTCGGGCAAAAGCAGAATGGGTTTGTAACAATCTATTTTGGATCAGTATTCTTTTCAAAGACAATCCAAGCATCGTGTAGCACAGATAAAAATGCCCGACTGTTCGATTTGAAAGAGTTGCCATAGACGGCTATTTGTCTTGTCTTCCTAAATGATACGCTTTTTTATAGTTCTGGCTTACCATTTATATCTTCTATATCGAGTGCCTGAACTTTCTAGGCATTCAAACTGAACTCGTTATCTTTTCGCATTTGCTAATTCATTTAATGCGACTAAACGAACAAATGCCCGTTTTTATATGGAGTTGAAGATACTGTGAAAATTGACTAAGCAGTTACCAGGAATGCCCATAACCTAAAGGGTATCCTCCACTCAGTTTTTCTTTCTGATCTTAAATGATATTGCTTCATTTTCATCAATATTTTTATTCTTAAAAAAGGAACCGTTGAAATTCAATTTTCAAATTATTTATTTGAAGTCGTTCATGGTGACTGCATTATAAAACTAAAGCAATAATTGTTTATTCTAATTTATCAATTGAAAGGTATCCGGATTCAAACAAAAATTGGAAAATTTTATTGAATGAAGTGTTTTACACAGAGCATTAAGGAATTTAGAATCAAGCCAACTGGTAATTTTTGTGGTTTCTATATATAATATTGAAGGTATATTAACTAATTGGTGATTTTTATATCCTTTGAGAGGAGATTTATTATGAAAGACGAATTGAAGAAAATTGGACTATCTGATTTAGAGGCCAGGTGTTATATTGTTCTCCATAAGGAATCGAATTTAACGGGTTATGAAGTTGCCAAGCGTGCATCTGTTTCGAGAGCGAATGTTTATGCAGCTTTAAAATCACTTTCAGATAAAGGTGGATGTCGTGTTATCGATGGGGATCCTGTTCGTTATGATGTCGTACCTATTGAAAAATTTATTAATCAATTAAAATCCAGTTTCAACAAAAGTGAAAAAATATTGAAAGAACAACTAAAAGAAACAAAACGAACAACATATGGTTTTTATAATCTGCAAGATATAGATCAAATCAAAATGGTCCTGCAACGAATGATTGCGAGTGCTAAAGATACGATTATCGCTGACTTTTTCCCCGAAGACTTATCTATAGTAAAATATGAATTGAGTAAAGCGGAAGCCAAAGGTATATCTGTCATTTTAGTTACTTTCGATAATGATGAGGCTGGTTTAAAAAATGTATTTTTAGATAAACGTATCAATAAATGGCCGCATTCAGCCGTTCGTAATTTTTCAATTATCGTTGATGGGAATTCTGCTTTAATTGGAGGTATTCAGGGTGATTTGAAGGCATCTGCAATGGAAACAGAGCATCCAGCGATTATCGAACTCTTGGAGTCTGCCTTTTATCATGATGTCATCATGAGCCAAATTGAAAAGGACTTTGGAGATCAGTTAACAAATAAATATGGCAAAGATTTTGAGATGATCTTGAATAATCTAAAATCAATTACTGATAGAGAATAATGAGGTCGGTTATGGTAATAACGCACCATTAAGAATTAAAAAACTTATACTACCTGAGGTACTAAGAGTTGGAGACTTGAAACCAAAAATTTCGAGAACTTATTTTGACGCAAATGAGAATGATTTATTTTTGGCCATATCTGAAACGGGATAATGGCGGTCAGTAGATCGAGGAGATGGTATTCGTGGGCAGATGATTAGGACTTGAACAAATATTGTAGCACAATCAAAAGACTCGGTCGACACATTTGTTAACCTTACCCTTTCAATATAGAAAAAACTTCCCACTGTGTTGTCCGGCTTGGTTCACGCAACAGCCACCAACCAAATTGTGTTCACCCCGAAGTAGACGGAAAGAGCAGTACCCGTCAGCATAAGATGTTAAAGAACCCCGCCGTTTTAATTGAACCGCACCCCAAATCTTGGACACATGATATAATCGTCTGAGGAGAAGGGGTGCGGTTTTTTACATTATGGTCAGATACAGCGAAGAGATACGAATACAAGTTGCAAAAGAAGTGCTTGAGGGCAGGCTTTCTGAGAATGAGGCAGCTCGGAAATACGGGATGAGCCACGTCACTGTCAATGAGTGGGTAGCCACGTACTCCAAGCATGGAGCTACGGGGTTATTGAAAAAACAAAAACATAGGACATTTACTGGAGAACAGAAACAATACATAGTAGAAGATATGCGTGAAAATCGGCTGAGTTATAAAGCGGCTGCAAAGAAGCATGATGTACCAGACAGATCGATCCGAAAGTGGGAACGGAGATATCTCAGTGAAGGGCCAGAAGCGCTCTATGCTGAGCGCAGAGGTCGTCGTCCGTCGGTTAAAGCGCGGACAGAAGAACTAGAGGCGAACACCAGCAGTATGGATGAACTCATTAAGGAGAATCAGCTCCTACGTACGGAGCTTGCTTACCTAAAAAAGTTGAAAGCCTTAGTTCAAGAAAAGGACGCATTACGAACGACGACAAAGCTCAAGTAATTTACGAGCTAAGGCATGAGTATAACGTGAAAGAGCTTGTCAAAATTGCGGGTATCCCTCGCAGCACATACTACTACCATGTAAAGAAATGGAGTAAGCCTGATAAGTACGCCACTGTAAAGACTGAAATGCTGCGTCTATTTAACGATGAGTTAAAGTGCCGTGCAGGGTATCGTACGATGACCAGGGAACTACGTAAAGCTTTACGAATCAACCACAAGACTGTACAACGCCTGATGAAGGAGTTAGGGCTTCATTGTATGGTGCGCAGGAAGAAATACAGGTCTTATAAGGGTGACGAGGGAAGGATAGCTCCTCATATCTTGAAAAGAGATTTTAGTGCCGTGGCACCCAATGAAAAGTGGGTTACCGATGTGACGGAATTCCACCTGTATGGGCAAAAAATATATCTCTCACCTATTATGGATCTGTATAACCGTGAAATTGTTAGCTACACGATATCCAGTAGACCCACCTTTTCTATGGTCACAGAGATGCTTGAAGAAGCCTTGAATAAGCTGCCGGAACAACATAATCTTGTTCTGCACTCTGATCAAGGATGGCAATACCAACAGAAACGCTACCAGTATATGCTCTCAGAGAGAGGAGTCATACAAAGTATGTCTCGCAGAGGAAATTGCCTGGATAACTCCTTAATGGAAAATTTCTTTGGGATCTTAAAGACCGAGCTTTTGTATATTCAGGAATTTGAATCCATTGAAGAATTCATCCAAGAATTACACCAGTATATTCACTATTACAATCACCGAAGAACCAAACAAAAACTTAGAGGACTGTCGCCGGTAGAATACCGCCTCCAGTCCTCTGCAGCTGCCTAAACCATATTGTGTCTAAATTTTTGGGGTCAGTTCAAATAAAACGGTGGGGTTCTCTTTTCTATTTATAGGGAAACTCCGTTCGATATAATGGGGTAATTCTGATAAGGAAACGGTTATCATGGATACTCTTTATGGATAAAACAAAGGAGGTGAATCATACTATGAGTATGAAAGCCAAACCCGATAACAATACCCGAAAGCATAGAACACTCGCGATCTAACAATCCTAATGATCAAGGAAAACTTAAAGCGCAGAAGTGAAACGGACATGCCAAGTTAAAACGTTGATAGCATAAACAATGCCTTTTTTGCAATTTTTATTTCGCTGCAGATATGGAAATCTTCGGCAGCGGCGGGGCTACACGCGTTTTAGTCGACTGCTCATATGCGCTGGCGATGCGGATAAGGCCGGATTCGTCAAACGCGCGTCCGAGGAATTCGATGTTTGCTGGCAGAGATGTACCCGTCTTGGATGCGGCATAGCCCATCGGCACGCCGATCGCCGGGAAGCCTGTGTTCTCGCTCCAGCGACTGAACAGTCCCGCCTGCTCGTTGCCGCTCAAGTCTGCGAGCTGAGCTGACGACGGGTAGGCAATAGCCGTGAGTCCATTCTTTGCCATCTCGTTTAATGTCCAGTCCTGCAGCGCGATACGCGTGGCAAGCGCCCGCTGATACTCGAGATTAGCATCCAGGCCTGCAGGATCTACCTTGATCTCGCGGTCATAGGATTCAAGGGTAAATTTGCTGTACTTGCCGGAGTAGAAAAGCTCTTTGAACGATTTGACTGGAACGTTGCTGCCCTGCTCCTGAAGGAATTCATCCACGTCCCTTTGGGACTCGAATGTAATGACAGATGAAGAACCGAGAAGTTTTTTGTCCGGTGCGCTAATTTCGACAACTTCTCCGCCAAGCGCCTCAATGTCTTGGGCCGCCTTGCGCAGCAAAGCTACGACAGGTCCATTCGGCTGGTCGCCCCAGATGGCGAGGCCGCCCGTTACGAGGCCGATTTTGACCCCTTTCAAGTCGCCGCTTTTGGCGAAATAGGCATAGCCCGCATGCGGCAATTTACCCACACTTCGCGCGGTAAGCGGATCGGCCTGGTCATAGCCCGCGATAAGGTCTAATCCGATGGCAACATCCTTAACATTAGCTGCCATTGGACCGGCAGCATCTTGCGTCACTGACCGAGGGAAGATGCCATTCTGGCTAACGAGGCCCATCGTTGCACGAATGGTGACCACGCCCGTCAATGCGGCGGGAATGCGTAGCGATCCGCCGGTATCCGTACCGATCGAAAGCGGCGCGTACTGTGCTGCCACCGCTACCGCGCTGCCGCCTGAAGAGCCGCCGACGGTGCGTTCAAGGTCATAAGGGTTTTTCATTGCACCTTGAAGGCTAGAAATGCCGTAGACAGCCGCGGCGAAATCATCTAGATTCGTCTTTGCGAGAATGATAGCGCCTTTATCTTCCAAACGATTAATGACAGTGCCCGACAGCAAACTCATCCATACAATCAAACAGAGCAGGTTGCGGGACTTCTTCACTGACACAACAACGGCCTCCAATTAATATTTGAATAATTATAAATTATTTGTTCCCTCATTTCACATCATGTATACCCGCTAAAAAAGAGAGAGGCTCCTTCACAAGGTGCCGCGGCTACATATAATCGTTATTTATAATGGGAGAGGTTCGTTAACGACAGGATCAAGCTGTAACCTTACGAGAACTCCCGCATGCACGAGCCCAGCCCCAAACCCGTACAATAAGGCTTGATTTCCCGCAAGGATTTTCCCACTCCGAATCCCTAGATCGAGTGAAAGGGGGATCGTTGACGACGATGTATTACCGAAGTGGGTCAGACTATGTAACGTACGTTCTAAAGGGAACTCCAGTTTCTCACAAAGCGGCTCAATCAGTCGCATATTCGCGCTATGGGGAATAAACCAGTCCACATCATTTATAGTCTGACTACTTTTGTTAATCAATTGATGAATCGAATCGGGAATGGTTCGCAATACCCAACGTAATACTTCCCTTCCGTTTTGGACAATGCAATTGTTGTCGCACAACTTCTGCTCGCCGAGTCTATTGGCAAGCCCTGTCCGATAAATATAGGCTCCCCCTCTGCCATCGGAGCCAACATGATGACTGACGAATCCCTCAAATTGGTCATCTCGTTCCACCAAAACGGCACCGGCGGCATCGCCAAACAAGACGCAGGTTGTACGATCCGAATAATCTGTAATTTTGGACAACGTTTCACCGGCAATGACCAGAACCTTCCTATGCAGTCCAGAAGCAATCAAGCCATGAGCCATGATGAGTCCATATGAAAATCCAGCGCAAGCGGCACTAATATCAATTGCACCAGCGTTTTGAATTAGAAAATGGGCTTGAATTAAGCAGGATACTGTGGGAAAAGGAAAATCTGGTGTTGTAGTGCAAACAATAATAAAATCTACATCCTCGATCGTCTTGTTATACCGAAAGATGAGATTCCTGACTGCGCTTATACAGAGATCGCTGGTGAATTCGTCTCGCTCAGCAATACGTCGTTCAAAAATGCCTGTCCGCTGTACGATCTATTCATGACTGGTATCCACCATGTTTTCCAAATCATCATTTGTCAGTTTTCGTTGGGGTACATACGTTCCAATGGCTGTAATACGTGAATGAAACACCAATAATCCCACCCTTCATGAAATCGTTACGAAATCGGAAATTTTTGTCGATATTCATGTAGTTCTTTATGAAAACGATAGAAAGGACTTGATAACATTTTTATATTCCGTTTAAATTTGGTTTTCCTTTTCCGATTATGCTGACACTCATGGAGTTGATCAATCTGTTTATCGATTTTTTCCCGTAGGGTTAGGATAAACCCGACCGCAATGTGAGATTTAGCCAACTCATGAAGATCGGCAGCAAGAGCATCACTCAAATTCTGAAGATCCGGAAGGTCTAACGACTTTGTCACATAAAAGACCTCTGGCGTAAAGTCCTCACGGTAATCTTGTCCCGGGACTTGCTCCCAAAAGGCATTCCATTCGCATAGTAGGCTGGTTTCATACAAAAAGAACTTTAAAAACCCGCATAACCATGCCGTACAACTTGTATTTCGTTTTTGGCATCCAATACCTTTGATAAGATGGTGACACCCTTGACAACAGGAACCTCCGTTGACGATACAAACGTTACAAATGGAATTGGACCCGATCTCATGTAACGCATGAATTCCCATTGTTATGACGGTTTGTCTGCTTACCTGCATGAAAGGTGTAGTCGATTCGCGAGAGGATGACGAATCTTGACGTGATGAGTACTTACTCGTAGAGCCCGGCATTCGCACCCACTCCTTTTGTTCTTTTTTAAAATCAAATAATCAGATATCTGAATATAATGGGTATTATACAGGAGTGGAAACCAAATCACAATCCATGCTTCGAAGCACCTTCTGTCCAGTGTTTTTGGGTTAAGTTGTGTTATGATATTCATACATTCAAAAGTATAACGATATTAGGAGGCGTTAGCCATGAATCAAAATATCCAACAGTTTAAAGCCGATTTTTTTAAGGCGCTGGCGCATCCCATGCGGATTCGAATCCTGGAGGTTCTAAGTGAGGGAGATAAAAACGTAAATGAGATACAGAGTATTTTAGGCTCAGAAGGTTCAGCCGTTTCTCAGCAGTTGGCGGTATTGAGAAATAAAAATGTGGTGACAGGCTTAAAAGATGGCACTTCTGTCATTTACTCGTTACGTGACCCGCTGATTAAAGACCTGCTCGCAGTCACAAAGCAGATTTTCGATAATCATCTCGTTGATGCCATTTCATTACTTGAGGTCATTCGAAATGAATCATAAACGTATAACAAGGGAATCCGTGTAACCACAGTGATCATCTTGTTTTTTTCGTTTTTCAATCGGAAACATGCTGAACGATGTTGGATTTTCACGATTGACATAGTTCGATGACAGGAGTAACATTTCACATATATTCAAATAATCAAATATATGAAGAAGAGAAGGTTGTTCAGATGAAATGGACGGGAAGATTTGAAGGATACCATGCAGCCGCATTCCGAAAGGATCTCATTTCAGGTCTCATTGTTGGCATTATCGCCATTCCATTAGGGATGGCGTTTGCTATTGCTTCTGGTGTGAAACCGGAATATGGCATTTATACCACCATCGTTGCCGGTATCTGTATTTCCTTGTTCGGTGGTTCTAAATTTCAAATTGGCGGCCCGACCGGTGCATTTATTCCAATCCTTTTCGCGATTGTAATGGAATACGGATACGAAAATTTATTGCTTGCGGGATTTTTGGCGGGAATTATTCTTGTTCTTATGGGGCTATTTAAACTCGGTGCGTTGATAAAGTTTATTCCTCGCCCAGTAACCATCGGATTTACCGCTGGAATTGCCGTCATAATCTTCAGCGGACAGATTGCCAACTTTTTAGGTTTGAGCGGTATCGAGAAACATGAGAATTTTCTGCCTAATATGAAGGAAATTGTGATGCATCTCACAACTACAAACCTCTTCAGTGTTATCACAGCAGTGGTTTGCTTGACTGTCATCCTCCTAACACCGAAATTTCTACCGAAAGTCCCTGGTTCCTTGGTGGGGCTTGTCGTATCCACTGTATTGGCGACCGTATTCTTTAAAGGGGAAGTAGCAACGATTGGATCGTCATTTGGAGCTATTCCAAGCACCCTACCCCATTTTCGTTTCCCTGATCTAACCTGGGATCGCATTGAAAGCTTGATTCGCCCCGCCTTTATTATTGCCATGTTGGGCGGCATCGAATCTTTATTATCGGCGGTTGTTGCCGATGGTATGACCGGAAGTCGTCATAACAGCAATCGGGAACTGATTGGGCAAGGCGTCGCCAATATGGTAACCCCTCTTTTTGGAGGTATACCAGCGACAGGTGCCATTGCACGAACAGCAACCAATATTAAAAACGGTGCGGTCTCACCTCTGTCGGGTATTATACATGGCATTGTAGTGTTGATGGTGCTCATTTTATTTGCACCTTACACATCGGAGATCCCACTTGCTAGTATGGCACCGATTCTGATGTTGGTTGCTTGGAACATGAGCGAACGAAAAGAATTCGCTCACGTCTTGAAAACCAAAACGAGCGATTCCCTTGTCCTCCTTCTTACTTTTTTGTTAACGGTCTTTACGAATTTAACGACTGCCGTTGAAGTCGGATTAATTTTGGCTGTTCTGCTGTTTGTGAAACGTATGAGTGACGGGTTACTGGTTTCCAAGGTCTTGCCTGACCCAACAGCAAAACATGAAAAAGTGAAAGCTCATATGGTAACAGAAGGCCACGATTGTCCACAAATCGGGATCTATACCATCGAAGGCCCCCTCTTTTTCGGCGCCGCGAACATGTTTGAAAAGTCCATTATGGATACGATTCATCTAAGGCCGAAAGTGTTACTGCTGCGCATGGGAAAAGTACCTTTTATGGATACGACGGGTGAATCTAATCTGTCCAGTTTGGTGAAACATTTCGGGAAATTTGGCGGGATTATTCTTGTATCCGGAATTCAATCTCAGCCTTTGGATGTATTGAAAAGAACAGGGTTGTATACGCTGATTGGGGCTGAGCATTTTTTTGGACATACCGGTGAAGCACTTAACTTCGCGCTATTGCAACTGGATTTGAATAAATGTCTAGGTTGTAAACATTTCGCTTTCCGTGAATGTGCGACGTTATCAAATAAGGAGACTCCAAAAGAAGTGACCAGCTTAAAGCCAGATCCAGCAAGGACATAGCCTATTCTCACTCAAAATCGCCCTAAAGACGAAATGAAGTGAGTGGCTATGCAACTCGCACTTCAGCAATACAGAATAAATGTTTTATTAGATCATGGCTCATCCGCTGCGATTGCAGATTTTGGAGTTACTCTGTGAAGGACCGAAAAGTGTCAATAAGCTTCAATCGCGTTTACAAAGTCAAGGTTCAATAGTATCCCAACATTTGGGTGTTTTAAATTAAAACATCTCGTAATAGGAATGAAAGCTGGAACTCGTGTTGTTTATTCTGGACTGACCCCATAACGTGAGACAAATTAAAAACACCTTCAAGAGAATGCAACCATGTCGTAAGATATGGGGACAACTTTGGAGGTGTTTTTGCGTTGGCAACAAGAGTCAGCTATCCAGTAGAAGTGAAAAAGAAAGCTATTGAAATGAGGTTGGACGGCATTCCAGTGAAAGAAGTCATGGAGCAACTGAACATACGAAATAAGACACAAGTGGAGACCTGGATGAGATGGTATCGCAGTGGCCAATGGAACCGGTTGGAGCAGCCTGTCGGTAAACAATACAGCTACGGTAAAGGCCCAGAATATACATCAGAACTCGAGAAGGTACAGGCGGAAAATCGGTTTCTGAAGCAACAATTAGATCTGCTAAAAAAGTTCGTGGAAATGCAAAGGAGGTGTCGCCAAAGGTTGTAGTGGAGTGGGTTGAGTCCGTTCGAGGAGAAGTCAGTGTAACTCAAGCGTGTGCATGGATCGGGCTTTCTCGCTCCACCTACTATCGCTGGAAGGACGCCCACGAGAACCCATGTAAAGATCGCATGGTAGAGAAGATTCGTGAACTCTGTAGTCAGCATAAATTTCGTTATGGATACCGAAAGATCACGGCTCTGCTTCGGATGGAGCATAAGATTAACCATAAACGCGTACAGCGGATTATGCAGCGCGAGGGGCTCCAATGTCGTGTCAAAGTGAAGAAACGCAAACCTACAGGGCAGCCAGCTTATATCGCAGAACACTTGTTAAAGCGCCAATTTGAAGCCGATGCCCCCATGCAAAAACTCGTTACAGATATTACGTATTTGCCGTTTGGTGGAAAAACGTTATACCTGTCGAGTATCTTGGACTTGTTTAACGGAGAGATTGTGGCGTACAGTATTTCTGACAAGCAAGACACCGGGTTTGTCCTGGACACGCTGGGTCAGCTGCCCACTCTGCCGGGCACCATGCTCCATAGCGATCAGGGCAGCGTCTACACATCTCAGGCCTATCAAGAAGCTGTAAAGGGAAAAGGCATTACCATGAGCATGTCCCGCAAGGGTACGCCCGCTGATAATGCCCCCATTGAATCGTTTCATTCCACGCTAAAGTCTGAAACGTTCTATCTCGAAGGTTTAACCTGTACGACGACGGCCATCGTCGAGCAGACCGTTCGAGACTACATTACTTACTATAACTCAATTCGCATTCAAACAAAACTAAACAACCAGTCGCCGCTTCATTTCCGGCAACTGGCTGCTTAAACTTGCAAGGTGTTTTGATCCCCGTCTCACAAACAGGGGGCAGTCCCAAACCGCTGATTATGCGGCTTTATATATTTATGTTATCAAGATCTTGTCAAAACACAATGACAAGAACTTGATAACATTCCCGACAGATGACAAGAACATTGTTACATTCCGATATGATCTAATCGATGACTGCAAATAAAAGAAGCTAACAGGCAGGATAGTTTGATAACTGTATGGGCAAAATGGGCAAAAAAGCCAAAAATAAAAGAGGATATTTCTCATTTGGTGGAGATGTATTATTTTGATGTGGGCCAAAGGGGGTAATCAACTTTTCAATATTGGATGGTGTTAATGCACCCAGCGATGAGTCACAAACTAACTGACAGTGAAGTTTCGTCAATACAAGTAATTCGTTTAAAGGGCACAGATAATTCAAGGATTGTCAGAATGACAGATGGATATGACGATAGGATTATTCGAAGGCTTATTAATTGGATTAATACTTCAAGTTCAAGCGAACAGGTAACCGAGTTAGAAGCTGATGTCGGGGGACAAGAACTAGTCCCATTGAAAGTCGCTAACTTAGCGGCTTTTTTGATTTATCGGTACAAGTTCTTGTCCCGAGTGGTCGACAATCAACAACCACAGCCAGATGTGGAAGAAGTAACTGAATGTAATTTTTTCAATTTAGAGGATTTGCCTAGGCCGATTAGTGATTTTACTATTTCACGTATAAAGGATGCTTTTAATACAAGTAGTTTTGGCAGTTGGCTTTTCGATTCAGGATATCAAATCCATGATCTCTAGAAACGGAATGTCGAAGGAGGAGCATGTGAGCCTGGTACAAAATAAAATTGCGCAAATTGAAGCGGCTCAGCAAAAATTAAATGAATCCAAGCAGAGCCTGCATGACATCCTTAACTCAGGCATTTCTTGTGAAAGAGGATTTGGAAAATATTAATGAATATTAGCAATGTCTTGCTAAATGGGAAATGTTATTTAAATAATTCAACTAACAGCGGGTCAAATGATCGACTGCTTTTTTCTTTCTTTAAGATTCAGACCGGGGCATCATTTTCTGTGGCGAAGTTGATTACTTATTTTGCCCTGCAGCAAGGAATCCATCTCATCCTCCTTGTACGCTCCAAGCATTCTGGTGAACATTTGGAAAGGGAACTGCCTGGTGAAAATGCGATCGCAAATGACGTTGATAGTTGGCCCCAGCGCTAAAATGATTGTCTGAAAATAGGGTTTGTAATCTGGATTACAGAAGAGGAAATTGTGGTGGTTTATGATGAATGTAACACTCCACTATAGGTTATGTTACACGAGGAACGAGTATCGTGGAGAGTGGAGCGGTTGTCGTTCGCAACATTGAAAGGAGGGGCAAAATGTTACATTATGAGGCGATGGAAAACATAATATCATTTTTGCCACAAATAAAGATATTTGAATCGCTTCCGGCAGAAATTATCCGTGAAATCGAACAATTGGTAACAAGATCCAATACGTATAAGCTTTCAAAAAACTCTATTCTTCAGACGCCCGATAATGAAAGGAATGGCTTGTTTTTCGTAATCGCCGGTAAACTTCGCGTATACAAAACCAATTCGGCCGGCAAACAACATACGGTCTGCATTCTAAGCGAAGGCGGCATGTTTGGGGAAGTTGAAACGTTTTCATTGGGCACAAGAGGGACTTATGTGGAGACGATGGAAGACTCGATTGTTTTTTCGATCCCGACCGAACAATTCGAACCGCTTTTAAGCAAGTATTCTGAATTGTCTTTACGATTTTTATCGGAACTAAGCAAACGCCTGCGAGATACGGATGAATTGGTGGAAAAATTGGTTTTTAGGGATCTGCGTGGTAAAGTGCTTTACTTTCTCAACCGACTATCTAAAAAGTTCGGTATAGAAGAAAATGGATACCAAAAAATCGATATTCCCCTAACTCATCAAGAATTGGCCAATATGATCGGTGCCACAAGAGAAGCAGTATCGCTTACCTTACAGGAACTATCCAATGAAGGTATTCTCGTGACCAGCCGTAGAACGGTCATGATTCATATCGAAAAAGCGATGAAAGAACTAGCTTGATTTCATGACCTGTATGAATTTTCCTTCGACTGTATACTTTTCAGCGTAATCTATATTACTGTCTAATTATACATCTAGCGCTATGATAAATGTCGTAACGGAATCGCTGCAAAATATGAAACTTACAGGAGGAGTCAACATGTCCAATCAACAAGTTCAACTGAATATACGATTCAAAGCTAAACCAGGGAAAAAAGAAGATTTCCGCAAGGAGCTATATTCCCTTATTGAGGAGATGTCATCCGAGAAGGCATTCATTAGCGCCATTGTTTCGGACGATCTGGATCAGCCGGATGACTTGATCATTTATGAAACATGGCAAGGCACGAGAGATAGCTGGCTTGCAGAAGAATTTACTAAACCATACCGCAAGAATTACGAAGGAACACTGGGCGATTTAATTGTGGATAGAAGCGTCAGCTGGTTGCAACCGAAGGGCGAATGGGGAAGTCATATAACGAATGCGCGATGACGTTAAATCTTTAACGCTTTAAGGTCCAGGTGGATACATTAATTTCAATAGGAGGCATATAGAAATGGGGAAATTTGAAGGAAAAGTAGCACTTGTCACTGGAGGAACAAGCGGGATCGGGCTTACCACGGCGCAACGATTCGTTTCGGAAGGGGCCTACGTATTCATTACCGGCCGCAGACAAAGCGAGCTGGACGCGGCAGTAAAATTGATCGGTGACCGGGTTACCGGCGTTCAAGGTGACATTTCTAATTTGAAGGACTTGGACAGACTGTTTGATACGGTAAAACAGGAGAAAGGACATCTGGATATTCTATTCGCAAACGCTGGACTTGGCAGCATCCTGCCCTTGGGTCAAATTACGGAAGAGCAGTACGACAAGACCTTCAACGTGAACGTCAAGGGTACTTTGTTCACCATCCAAAAGGCTTTGCCGCTGTTTCCAAATATGACGGGAACCATCATCATAACCGGTTCGACGGCGGGTACGATTGGCGACCCAGGGTTTAGTGTCTACGGAGGTAGCAAGGCGGCTCTCCGTCAGATGGCGAGGAGCTGGATAATGGATTTGAAAGGCACTGGGATACGACTTAATGTACTGAGCCCAGGCGGGGTCCACACGCCAGCTTATGATGATCTGTTTGGCGAGTCGCTAAATCAAGTCCTTGAATCGGCGAAGAATGTCGTTCCGCTAAGCCGCTTGGGCAAGACGGAGGAGATTGCCGACGCGGTGATGTTTCTGGCCTCGGAGGAAAGCAGCTATGTGAACGGCATTGAATTGTTCGTAGATGGCGGTATTGCTCAAGTCTGACTGTACATTAGAAGGGGATGAGTTGTCATCTGAGCAATTGATAAGCCCATGTATTAACTCAGGCAGAGCTATTAATCTCTGGTTGTCGGGGGACAAGAACATATTCCCAATGAAAGTCGCTAAAATAGCGGCTTTTTTGTTTTATCGCGGTACAAGTTCTTGTCCCGAGTCGAGGACAAGAACTTGTACCGATTGCCGTACTACTTGACACAAACCTCCCCTTATTAACAGCGTTACAGAATATGATATCATTTATTTGATCCAATTTACATTCACTGGGTTAAGTTTGTATCATTCCGCCGATTATAATGGGAGTTTTGTGTCACAGTCTCTCAGTACCGCCATTTACAGGGGGAGATTTGTGTCACTAACGCTTAATACGAGGGGGAATACATAGATAGTCGTAAACGGAAGTTATCGCACACAACCCTTTTGAATTATTGCCATGACTACATCATTTTTTTTGATTGGTTAGTATCGGAAAATTATGCTGCTGATAGCCGTAAAAGTATAGGTTTAGAAACTCTGGAGAAATTGACGGTCAGGGAGATTGAGAATTTTCTATCTTTTCTCGAATATCAGTTGAACAACTCCAGTCATACGATAAACCGCAAATTATCGGCTCTCAAATCATTGTTTGATTATCTACAAAACAAAGCAGAAACTCCTGACTTGAAGCCATATATATTGCGCAATGTTATGGCAAAAATGGAATTCAACACTGTTAAAGAGACTCAAGAAACCATTGCGAATCGGATTGAAGGTAAAATACTCAGAGAAGATGACTTTGAGACTTTTCGTCAATTTGTTGCCCATGACTATGGTGTAATTAACAAAGATAACAAACGACTTAAACACTTTCATGAATTTAATCGTGAACGTGACACAGCCATCGTTTCTTTAATACTGGGATCAGGATTACGATTGTCAGAAGTCGCTGGCATAAATATAGAAGACCTAGACATCGTTAAAGGTCAAGTTCGAGTATTGCGAAAAGGTAACAAAGAACAGTATGTATATTTTAGCAAGCAAGCTTTGTGGGATTTAGAAAATTTCCTTGAAATCCGGGAAGAACGATATAAAGCAGAGAAAAACGACAATTATTTGTTTATGGCAGCACCAGTTGGTCGTAAAGGAAAAAACCGACGATTAACAGCTAGGTCTATAGAGAAGTTGATTGAAAAGTACGCCACAGCCTTTGGGAAACCGTCTTTATCAGTTCATTCATTGAGACATTCGTTTGCAACAAGATATCACATGGAGAATAATGATGTACCAAGATTAAAGAATCAATTAGGGCATTCATCAATACAAACCACAATGATTTATACACACTTAACTGATGAAGAAATGCGTATTGCAGTAAATAATATGGATAAATAAGACACAAAGCATAAAGAGAATGTGTACTATCAGACTAGAAATGGAAGAGCTTTTGACACAAATTTCCCCTCGTATTAAGCGTTAGTGACACAAATCTCCCCCTGTAAATGGCGGTACTGTGAGACTGTGACACAAAACTCCCCTTATAATCGGCGGAATGATACAAACCTAACCCAGTGAATGTAATTTGGATCAAATAGGGGTACAGTCAGGAAAATGCGGATTTACAACGCTAAGCCCATTTCCCCGACTATTCCCCCAGTTTTAACAACGTTAAGAAAGTTTCAAGGGTCTTAAAGAATCTAACGAGACCATTTTCTCCGAATTAAAATGGTATTCTCCAAGTAAATTAATATGTTCCCAACCTAGAGGTGACATATGGTGCAATAATTCTTCATTAAAACTACCTGACCGTTTTTGATATTCAACTGCCTTTGTTAGATGTAAAGTATTCCAGATACTGATGGCATTAATGATTATATTTAAGGCACTGGCCCTTTGCAATTGATGCTGTATGGTTCGTTCCCTAAGCTCTCCTTGTTTTCCGAAGAAAATAGCTCTTGCCAGTCCATTCATCGCTTCTCCTTTATTCAATCCTTTTTGTATTTTTCTTCTTAATGATTCATCCGAAATATAATTCAAAATAAAGATCGTTTTTTCTATTCGGCCCATCTCACGTAAAGCGGTAGCCAAGCTGTTTTGTCTTGAATAAGAACCTAGTTTCCCCATAATAAGGGATGCTGAAACTGTTCCTTCATTTATAGAATGAGCTAATCGCAAAACATCCTCATAATTTTCTTTAATGACCTTTGTATTTATTTGTCCACGTAAAATGGCTTCTAATTTTGGAGATTCACTTGCTTTATCTATTGTAAATAATTTCGAGTCTGATAAATCCCTTATTCTTGGAGCAAATTTAAATCCTAATAAATGAGTCAATCCGAATATTTGGTCTGTGTAACCAGCATTAATTGTACTAGTATTAGAAGTAGTAATTAACGTATCTCATGTTATCAACTACTTCTTTTTTATTTCCTTATAGATTCATTATATGTACTATGAATTTTATGGATATATAGTATCTAACGAAATGATTTTAGACATGGGGGGAAATTTTGAAAGTACAAGAAGTTCTCATTCATGAGAAGAAAAGATATCTGTTAATTGACAATGGAGGGCATCCAGTTACTTCAGTTGCAAAGTATATAAAGTATTTAGATAACATTGGAAAAGCTGAAAACACACTAAAGTCATACTGTTACCATCTAAAGCTTTACTTTCAATTCCTAGAGGAGTGTAGATTAGAATATCAAGAAGTAAACCTTGATATTTTAGCTCAATTCATCGGTTGGCTGAGAATCCCTGATCAATCTACAAAAGTCATTTATTTTGAAGCAACCTTAGCGAAACGATCAGAAAAAACGGTCAATACCATCATAACGTGTGTCATAGGGTTCTATGACTATTTGACTCGTAATGAGGATTACGGGGGGAATTTAAATGATCAATTAATAAAGCAAGCCCCAGGGCGTTTTAAGACTTTCAAACCTTTCCTTCATCACATTACAAAAGGGAATTCTTATGATAAAAACATTTTAAAGATTAAGGAACCAAAGCGTTTAATCAAAACTTTGAGTAAAAATCAAATCCAAGTGATCCATGATGCGTGCAGCAATATACGGGATGAATTATTATTCCGTATATTATATGAAGGAGGATTACGGATTGGAGAGGCCCTTTCTTTGTGGGTAGAGGATTTTGATATAGGTAAAAACGCTGTTACGGTGAGGAAATCCAAAACATCAGATGGAGAAAAACGAAAAGTTTATGTGTCTATTGAGACTATGAATCTCTTTCAAGATTATCTAATAGACTATCATTCTTACGAAATTGATAGCAATTATGTTTTTATCACCTTAACTGGACCAAATCGTGGTAAACCAATGACTGATGGTTCTGTACGTTCTTTAATTAAACGGATGAAGAAAAAAACAGGAATAGATTTTACCCCTCATATGCTCCGGCATACATATGCCACAGAGTTACACGCAGCAGGAGTTGATATTGCCATCATACAGAGGTTATTAGGGCATGCACACGTTCAAACAACCATACAGACTTATATCCATGCATCCGATGAAACCATACGTGAAAGCTGGGAACAAGCTCATTCAAATAAAAAAATGGGAAGAAGAGATAAATAATGATACAGAACACATTCAAAATAAAACCCCTTCCCCATCATTTGGAACAGATAAATGAACCATTACTTGGATATTGGGCAAATGGTGTGTGGGATGTACAAGAATGTCCCTTTTTGGATAAACATTATGATTGGAATAGAAAATTGATTTTTGATAAGGTACACAATCTTAGATTAAAAAATGAATTAAAATATTATTTTTATAAGGGGTTACAGGAGACAAGGATCTCGATTATCTATGCTTTTATGCATTATTCTCCATGTCTTAAAGTTTTTACAGAATTCATCTCTCGATATTATGCTGATTTAGATTCTATTATTGATATTCCGAAAGAAAAGTTTCTAATAGAGTATCGAACATTTCTTGTAGAGAAAGGAAAATCAGTTGAGATTGTACACCGGAAAAAGTCATCACCGTGGATGTCACCAACAGTTCAACCATCATTGTATATTAGACTATTTCTTCAAGTTTATGATTTTTATTATTACTTTTATGACGAACGAGAAGAAACAGATAAGGATTGTTGGGATGTACGAAATTTGAAGATTAATTATAACAATACAATCAGTAGATATTCATTAGACTTTTCGAAAATTCCGCAACCTTATAGACAATTATTTAAAAAATATATAAAGACTTGCCTAGTTGTTCAGCAATCCATTAGCTTTTCTACAGCAATATGTTATTTAAATAGACTTTTGTTTTTCTTCACCTTTTTGAAGGAGAAATATCCTGAGTGGAAAGAATTAAATCAGCTATCTAGAATGGATATTGAGGAGTATATTGAATACTTGCGACATTCTACTATTAAAAAAGGAAAATATTTAATTAATCCAGATCACAATTATGTAAATCGTTTTTTAATAGACCTTAAAACGTTTATCTCATACATACAAAAATTCGAATGGGAAGAAGCTCCGATAAAGTCAGTTATTTCACTATTGTCAATTGAGGATATTCCTAAAAAGAAAAGAGCAAAGGCTGATGAAATTAAATATATTCCGGATGAAGTATGGGAACAGTTAGTTTGCCATATTAACCAACTTTCCTCAGATCATATACCTATAATTCTTCTAATGGAAGCTACAGGTTTTCGAATTAGTGACGTTTTATCACTTATAATTGACTGCTTAGTAAAACAAGAAGATGGCTGGTGGATTATCGGAGATCAAAGAAAAGTAAGTTATAAAAATCATAAAGTTCCTATTTCAGAAGAAATTGCTAATGTTGTCTTGGTGCAGCAAGAAATTACAAAAAAGAGATCCTCTTTAGACACGAACCCTAAGAAATATTTGTTTCCAGTACTTAAAGGGAAAAGGATGGGTAATCCCATATCGCAGGATTCCATAAAGCTGAACCTTAATAAACTAGCTAACAGATGTAATATTAAGGACAAGGATGGAGAAATTTATTGGTTTAAAAATCATGCATTTCGACACCGTTACGGTGTTAATTTGATTAATAACGGAATGAATATCCTTCATGTTCAAAAATTGATGGCACATGCCAGTCCTGAAATGACATTAGTCTATGCCCAAATTCATGACCAGTCACTCCGTGATGAATGGGAAAAGGCTCGAGATAATGGCGCAGTAAGATTAGATACACGTGGAGAAGTTATTGTCGCTGATTTAGCTCAACAGGCTAAAGAAAATGGAGTTGAACTGGAGTGGATACGTCACAACATGGACTCCATTCGTTTAGATCATGGGTTTTGTGTAAAAAGCCCAAAACTTCATTGTGATTTTCTTGAACAGACATTGGAACCACCATGTATTAAAAACAACTGCCGAAGTTTTCACGTTGACAAGACTTTTCTCGACTATTATCAAGAACAGATATCTAAAATGGAAGCTGATATTGAAGTATACAAAAAATCCGGAAGGTTACGTTCCATTGAGTTAATTGAACCCAAATTAAAAAGATATAAAGAATTAGCAAATGGTTTACTACATACTGGTGGAATCTTTGGTTTAGATAAAACTAGACGTGAGTATGTTGGAGATGAACGTGAGAAGGTGATGCAAAATGTCTAATGAAACCCCAAATACTGAAGGTATTATAAAATATGCGAAGTTGAAAACGGAAAAGTCCATTCAAAAAGTTGAAGAAGCGATCAAAAAGATGATAAAAAAACAAATGAAAATCAATTTTAACTCTATATCTGCAGAATCAGGGGTTTCAAAGGCATTTCTATACAGAAATACAAAACTCCGAGATCGAATCGAAACACTTCGCAAACAACAAGAGGGTCTCCCCTCAATAAAGCAAGTTAAAAGGAATATGAGTGACGCATCAAAAGATGTAATTATCGCTTCCTTACGGAAGCGAGTCAAGCATTTAGAAAAGGAAAATAAAGAAATTAAAGAACAATTGAAAATTCAATATGGGAAAATGTATGAGGATATTTAAGTTCCCACTCTTTTTCCTTTCCCTGTTGATTTTTTTCTTGTAATATGACGAAGCCATAAAAATGTTGAATGTCTTTTTTGTACAATGACATCGGATTCATGAATATTTATGTTAAAATATCGAAGAGATTTTGAAAGATTGTACTTAAAATATAGGGTCATTTAGTGGAAAAAGAAATTTCAATAGAAATAAAAAATTGCAAGGTAAAATAGTTAAAAAAGGCTGAGTATATATGAAGATTTCTTTAATTGTTGCGATGGATAAGAATAGAGTAATTGGTAAAGAGAATGACATTCCTTGGAGAATTCCGAATGATTGGAAGTATGTTAAAGATACTACAAATGGACATTCAATTATATTAGGTAGAAAGAACATTGAGTCTATCGGAATAGCTTTACCTGGCAGAAGGAATATTATTCTGACACGAGATAAAGGTTTTAATTTTGATGGATGTGAAATTGCCCATTCAATTATAGATGTTTTTGAGTTATGTAAAGATGAAGAAGAGATTTTTATTTTCGGTGGAGAACAGATTTATAGTTTGTTCTTACCTTATGTTGAAAAAATGTATATAACAAGAATTCATCATGAATTCGAGGGAGACACATTTTTTCCTGAAGTTAATTTTGATGAATGGAAAGAAGAATCTGTTGAAAAAGGAATTATGAATGAAAAAAACCCATATAACTACTATTTTCATGTTTATAAAAGAATAAATTTATTAAGCTAACAGTTTCAGAGATTTTAAGTAAAACTTTTAAAAAATGATTAAAATATTAAGCAACAATAATTTTTGGTTAGAGAGAGGTTTGGAAAATGAAAAAAATTGACATTTTAAATGGTGGATATGTGATCTTACAAGACTACATGGGTTCCGACTTATCTGTTACAAATTCAGCTCGTGTTTCTTATAACAAGAAAAAGGACGTTCTTGACGATAAAGATAAGGGACTCATTGACTTTCTCGCTCGTGAAGGTCACACAAGTCCATTCAGACACACTTCACTTCAATTTGAAGTTTACGTCCCTCTTTACGTCGCAAGACAACATTGGAAGCATATCATTGGTTCTGGATTTCAGGACCCATTCGTTGCTTGGAATGAATCTTCTCGTCGTTATATTACTGAAGAACCAGAGTTTTACATACCTAATGCTAATGAGTGGAGATCGAAACCAGCAAATTCAAAACAAGGCTCTGGCGAGAATTTAAGTGAATTATCTGGAGGAGTTTTTACAAAGAAGCTTGAAGAGCATATTGCTGAAGGTGAACGCCTTTATGAAGAAGCCATGGAAGCTGGTGTGGCTCCAGAACAAGCTCGATTATTTCTTCCTGCTTACTCTATGTTTGTGAGATATTATTGGACTGGTTCTCTTCAAGGTGTAGCCCATTTCTTGAATTTAAGACTCCCAGAGGATGCCCAATACGAAATTAGAGTTCTTGCTGAAGCTGTGCAGGAATTAGCACATGAGAAGTTTCCATTGTCCCTTGACGCTCTCCTCAAATATAACTAAAAAGTAAGGATGGTTCTTGTTAATTCCATTTATTTAAGTGCTTTAATGGAAGATGATGGCTAACGACTTTGAGTCGTTAGTCATTTTTAATCATTCTTTAAATACATGTCTATAATGAAAGAACACAATTAAATTCTAACTTTTTTATAAAAAGGTATTGATAACCGGCCGTGTCTGTATAATGCTCTTCTATGTTTAGATCCGTCTCATGGTGCAACAAACCATCCAAAACATGAATCGCATCCCTTGAATTAGTATGAATAATCTTTGTGTAGTAAGAAGAGAATTGATCACTAGTAAAACGGTAGATGGTGGCTCCTTTTCCGGTTCCATAATGTGGATTTGCATCTGCATGTAGTGATGAAACACCTAGCTGCATTCTCATACCGTCTGACGAGGATGTTGTACCGTCTCCCCAATAAGAAGACAATTGTAGCTTGTGATGAGAATTTACTAATACAGCTTGGGCTTTATTCATTGCGTCTTCATACATGCGCCATTGAGACACATTGGCTAGTTGCTTATATGTAAGCCCGGGTGTTGCTTCAGCCATTTTGCTCAAGCCAATATTCATTCCCATTCCTAAAAGAGCAGCCATAATAATGATTGTTTCTTCTTTATCTGGTTTTCGTTTGTTAGAAGCATGTGTAAATTGCTCATGAAATCCTGTTATATGGGCAACATCCATCAGTAAATCGGTTAATTTTATTCTTGGTAGCATCTGATACAGGCTTGCACTAAATTTCTTTGCTTCTTCTGGAACATCTTTTTCTAATCGTGCAAGTGACAGCTTTCCTTTTTCAAGAGAAACTCCATCTAACTTGTTGGAATTAGCAGCTAACCACTGTAACCTCCCATTAAGGCTGCTAGTTCTCTCTGTAATATAATCCTTGAATGATAAACTAACCGATAATCTTGTATTCTCCTTCGTTTGATTCCATGTATCTTCGGAAAACAAATATTCCTCAAAATCTCTATATTGTCTACTGCCCACAATAGAAACATCACCAGCCCGAATATGCTCCCGAAGTTCTGTTAAAACAGCCATTTCATAGTAATGCCGATTGATTGTTGTACCATCATCCTCGTATAAATGCTTTTTCCACCGTTTTGAAATAAAATCCAAAGGTGAGTTATCAGGTACTTTTCGCTTCCCAGATTCGTTCATTCCTCGTATAATCTCTACAGCTTGTAAAAGTGGCTCATTCGCCTTTGTGGAATGAAATTCCAATACCCTTAATAGGGTTGGCGTATATTTTCTAAGAGAATAAAATCGTTTTTGCAGTAAGTCTAAATAGTCATAGTCGGCAGGACGTGCAAGCTCCTGAGCTTCTTCCACTGAAGAAACAAAAGAATTCCATTCAATAACCGATTCTAAAACCTCAAAAACGTCTAGTTTTTCCCGTTTTGCTTTGATTAAAGCTTGTCCGATGTTCGTATAGTGTATAACCTTCTCATTCAGCTTTTTCCCGTTTTGTTTCTGAATTTCTTCTTGAGCCTTACGGCCTTTTGATAACAGACTGAGTATTTGTCTGTCGTGAATTTCAAAGGCTTTATCCGTTAAATCCTGAGTAAGGTGTAATAAATAGACGGTTAAAATCGAGTATCGTTTATTTTCTTGAAAGTCACGGAACGCATAAGGCTCATATCTTGAACCTAAGCGAGATAGCTGTAACAAGCGATTGCGATGCAAATGATTAATTTGTACCGTTTCTAATTCTATACCTCGTATGTATTCGAGTCGTTCTATTACTTTTAGAAATGTTTCGGATGAAGGATGACCCGGTGGTTCCTTTAACCAACCCAATATCGTTTTATTGGATTCGGATGGATGCTGCGAAGTAATGATCTCTTCAAGCTTTTCTTTTTGGTTATTTGTTAGAGTTTGACTAACCGTATTAAATAGCTTCTTTTCAGCCATTGCCCTTGCCTCCCACACCAATCTCTCAAGTGTAGTGATAGCAGGCAGAATGATTTTCTTTTTTCTTAGAAAATCTATACATTCATGTAGTAGATGCATGGCATCGCCATTTTCCAAAGCTAATTGATGAAGATGCTTAAATGCTATTCGATATTCTTTTAGTGTAAAAGTTACAAAGTCGTATTCACTTCGAATTTCTTTCAAATGATCCCAAAGTGTATTTTCTCTTTGAGGATAAAGACTAATCGAAGATGAAGTGGCACCGATTTGTTTCGATATATAATGTATGACTGAATCCGGGATGTTTTTGATATGAGTGTATGGCCAACTGGGATACCGAAGAACAGCTAATTGGGGTAGTACCAGCGAAGCTGATACCACCCGCAAAGTAGGTGGATATATATGTAAAAAATCAATTCAGAGCTTAAAAATATCATTCAATTCGTTCCAGTTGTCCCCGATCCAGATCATCTCATCAATAAAGCGTCCCATTGTCTTTTCACTGCTATACATCGCATGTACCCACTTGAACTCCTTATACCAAGTAAGTTTAATGGATCGAACGAGTTGCTCATTAGATAAGCTCATATGTACCCTGTAGCCTTCTACATAAGCCTCTACAGCATCCAATCGCATTTGGGCATCTTTAAGAGCACACGATAGCAACGCTCGTGAGATATCAAAATCAGGATAAACAAACTGTACTCGATCAAAGTCGACAATATCAGCAACTCCATCCTTGTAAAACAAAAGATTGTCAACATGCATATCCCAATGGGCCCATCCCTTAGCGCATTCATTGAATATATCCATGTCTAGTCCGCTAAGTATTTCCATCTGCTTTTGAATGGCTAGTACGTATTTTTCGTGATTTGCTTCCTCTGTCTCATGCAAATTCAGCTCTAGTCTGGCAATCATTTTATGTTTGCTCGGCAACTCCCAATGCAGAGCTATGCGTCGAGGCATATGGATACTCATCCATTTGTGCATTCTTCCAGTAGCTTCCCCAAGACTGTACATTTGTTGGAGATCAGCAGTCCCTGCCTGGATAAGCTCCCCCTTACTAACACCAGTAATCATATAGTCTTCTTCGGATTGTAAACGATGAATATACCGATTATTGTACGAATATACAGGCTGACAAGGTATGCCATCGCGATACATCAAATCTTGATACCGCAATGCTTCGTGAACGTCTTCAAGTCCTCTTCGGTACCTAACTTTACAATATTTCTTCACAAAATAGGATTCGCTGTCGGTCTTCATGATCCACTTCATATTTCCGTATCCCAAGTTGTTTGCTTCTACAGATTGAATATGCCATCCAAACTTGCCTCTGAGGTCATTAATGATCTCTTCCTCAATAAGATTTATTGCTCTAGCTGCTTCCATAATGATCACCTCTCAATAGTGGAGTATACGAACCAAATTGGTTAAGCGCCTTAATAAGATGCAGAACTAACGTTCCTATAAATTGTAGTATCTTATCGATCGACTGTAAAGCACTTCCAATAACTGAAGGAGCACAAAAAACATGCTGTAGCGAAAGGTTCAAATAATTCACAAACATTAAAGTTCCGTATTTTCTTTTGTAAGTGGAACATAGAGCTTTTTGAGATTCATATTGTTTAAAATATATAGCTCAGATATACTGATTTCAACTACATTGTTCCGATACTGACCAAATTAGGAACTTTTATTTATTAATGGGGACTACACCTGCTCAACAAAAAAATAAATAGCAGTTTTTTTCTTTTGCATATTTTGTACAACAACTGCAAAGCGGCAGTTTATTTTTCTGCTAGACTTATATATGGAAGGAGGACCATTAGTGGATTGGCTTGATCGAATGAATGCAGCAATTGACTATATTGAGGACAACCTGATTGGGGAAATTGATTATAAGCAAGCTGCAAAAGCAGCTTGTTGCCCGAATTATCATTTCCAACGAATGTTTGCGTTCATATCAGAGGTGACGCTTTCTGATTATATCAGAAGAAGACGGCTGACACTTGCTGCTTTTGAGCTACAGCAAAGCAACAAAAGTGTGATCGAAATCGCACAAACATATGGTTATAAATCTCATGCTTCATTTACGCGAGCATTTCGTGAACTGCACGGGACTTCACCAACATCAACTCGTAAATCAGGGGTAAAGATGAAGGCTTATCCACGTATTTCTTTCCACATTTCGATTGCGGGGAGGACAGAAATGAACTACAGAATTGAAAAAAATCCTGGGTTTTCAGCTGCAGGCTTCAAAAATTGCGTGAATACTGATCATGCGTTCAATTCCATACCTAAAATCTGGCAAGAAGCAGGAATGAATGGTATTGGAGACAAATTACTTGGTTTAATGGGTGAAAACCCTGAAAAAGTACCTAATGGCATATTGGGCATTTTATCAGGAGGTGACTGGGGTAAAAATGAAACTCTCTTCTATTACTTGGCTGTACCATATGAAAAAGAAACTCCTGCGGATATGGAAAAGCTAACATTCCCTGAAAGCCAATGGGTTGTATTCGAAGCCCAAAATCCTGCCGACCTCGTAAACGCATGGAAGTGTTTGTATACGGATTGGGTTCCTACATCAGATTATGTACTGGCAGACTTGCCAGCAGTTGAATGCTTTTATCCTCCAGGACACTATCCCCAAAATGAATTATGGGTTCCTATTACTGCGAAAGGAAGATGACTATGGCTAATTTGAAAAAAATTGAATTTGTTGATTTTGGTCCATACAAGATGGTTGGAAAAGAAATTAGAACCAAGATTGAAAACTTTAATCCTATTTTTCCATCAAAATATCCAACGATTCCATCGTTGTGGAAACAATGCTTTTCCGACGGCACATTTGATACCCTTGCAAACATGACTGAATATTGTCCTGCCGAAACGCCGAATGGTTATGAAGGGTACGTAAGAGATTTCAACAAAGAGGATGAAACATTTACATACGTTGCAGGCTTTTTAATGAAAGTTAATACACCTGTGCCCGATGGGTATGCAGCATATGACATACCAGCTTGTACCATTGCAAAAACTTGGATTGAGGGCGAAGAGCATGATATCTATCCGAATGCACATCGACTGACAATGGAAGCCATTCATCAAAATGGATATGAAGTGGATTGGCAAAATTACTTTAAATGTGAAGTTTATACGGATCAAAGATTTGGAATGCCCCAGAAACGCGGACAGAAAGTACTGATACTTGATTATTATATACCGATTAAGCAAGTCTAGCTAAACGTTAGTTTAACAAACAGGCTGTAATTGGTACATTTATCACTCATAAAAAGAACTCTCCGCGTCTGGAGAGTTCTTACATTTTTATCCATGCGTTTGCGGGTGGTATCAGCTACGCTGGTATTACCCCAGTATGGTTTATGAAACGAAAAAAGTAGGCGTTCGCACGAAAACAACCGTTGCGATTCTATACATGCGTGACATTGTTGATCCTAAGATTGTTCAAGATGTAAAGAATAAATTAGATGATCTTCACATTGACGGAGCGTTTAGCGCCACTCAGCTAGAAGAATTAATGGAACCGACAAAAGCATTATTTCCTTTGATGGGGTATACAGGCAGACCAGACTTTACCGCTAACTGTATGCTAAATGGCCGTGTAGCGTTGATTGTGGATGGTACACCAGCTGCGTTGATTGCGCCTGCCAATTTATTTTTGCTTGTGAAAGCACCCGAAGATATCCACTTTACTGCTTTGGCAGCTACATTTGGTCAAACGCTTCGTTTACTTGGCTTGTCCATATCGCTACTGCTTCCTGCATTTTTTGTTGCCATTCTTACCTATCATCAAGATCAGCTGCCCTATTATCTACTTGCCACTTTGGGGATTAACCGGTTGGGAATCCCTTTTGATGTGGCAGTTGAAATGTTTATTGTACTTCTCTTCTTAGAAATCCTGCGGGAAGCTGGTATCCGATTGCCTTCTGCGGTCGGCTCCACGGCAACGGTTGTAGGAGGACTTATCCTGGGGGATGCGGCCATTCGTGCTGGATTCTTATCCCCAGGTATCGTTGTCATCGGAGCAATTACACAAATCTTTGGTTCAACTTTATCGAGCCTATCATTGGCTGGAACGATTAGTATCTTACGCTTTTTTCTTTTCATTCTGTCTGCCACGCTTGGCATTTATGGCTTCTTTCTTGGATTATTTATTGTGCTCAGCCATTTAGCCTCATTGCGTTCATGCGGCTTGCCTTACTTGGCCCCAATATCACCTCCATTTAAAGACTTGGCCAACGCTTTGTTTCGATTACCTTGGCCATGGCGAAACACTCGACCGGACATGTTGAAGACACGAGATTCTACAAGGCAAGGGGACAGGCATAAATGAGGAGATATAAAAGTATGGTTGCACTTTTCCTTCTTCTCACCCTTACCGGTTGCTGGAGCGAATATGAAGTGCAAAACATGAACTATGCTACGGCTGTTGGAATAGACTATGTCGATGGCCAATACACCTTGTATGTGCAAATGCTCGATTTCTCGACAGTGGCCAAGCTGGAGGGACAGCAAAAAGCGGAGCAGCCCCCGGTTTGGGTGGGCAAAGGCGAAGGTTCCTCGTTTACGGAGGCGGCAAATGATTTGTACAGTACATCACAACAACGCTTAAACTGGGGACAAATCTCTGCCATTTTGTTCAGCGAGAGATTGATGAAGGAAAACAAAGTCGGAGAAGTGCTGGAATTGATCAACCGTTATCGTGAAATAAGGTACTTGGTCTGGCTGTTTAGCACAAGAGAGCCTCCTGAAGAAATCTTGCTGGCAACCCCATTTTTTAGATTATCGCCAAATGCATCCATTCTTCACAATCCCGAGCAAAATTTCAGACAGCGTTCTATCCTTGCTCCGGTCCGCCTGCAACAATTTGTACTGGACTCAAACGAAAAGGCCAGAACCAGTTATATACCGGAATTATCGCTTCGCAAAGGTCAATGGCAGGAAAGTAATAAACCAAAAGAGCTGCTTAGATATTCTGGCATACATGTATATGATCTACACAATTATTATGGACGAATGGATCTTAAGGATTTGCCGGGAATGCCCTGGCTAAGTACTCACACGATCCGAGTACCTCTTGATTTGTTTGCCGAAGAGAAGCTTGCGGCTGTTCTTGTCGCAGAAAAACCCAAATATGAAGTGACTCCTATTGTGAAATTGAACAAGGCGTATTTCGATATTTCAGTAAAAGTGAAGGCAGGGATCAATGAATTGCATACGGACCTTACCGAAAAGGAACTCACACAAATGGCTCAGGAAAAAATAGAGGAGCAAATCCGCAAAACGTATCAAACTGCTTTTAAAGAGGGTATAGATATTTACAATTTGGGCGAATCTTTGTATCGCAAACATCCACATCAATGGAAGAGCATTGCCACAGGAAAACAGCAACTCGTTTTAAACCAAGATTCCCTGCGCCATGTAAAGGTTGAGGTGAATATTGTTTACCCTGGAAGATATAAATTACATGAACATGGTGAATCCACCTCGTGATTCTGGCAAGTGAAATTATTCCTGCAGTAGTTCTTTTTTAACATAAAAACAAAATTCTCCATATGCATTGTACGTGGTGAATTGTATTGCTTTCATGTAGCAGCGCTCCTTGTTGTTGTGGTTCTCATCAAATTAATTCTTTCTTTATGATATAGTTACTTACAAAAGGGATCAAGATCAAGTTACTACAGCTGCTTCAGCTATACAAATAGAGGACAAAGTGTACAGTTGTATACACAATGAGAAGCCTTGCTATTCTGTTTTTTGCGGCATTGAAATCGTTGAAAATGTACACACATAAGGATTGAATACTGAATGACGGAGAATGAGAGCCATTACGATCCTAAGTTTTTGTTTTCACCCTGAGGCCCGCAACCGAATCAATTCTTGAATTAGCATAGAAAAATGCACTATCGCGGTCGCCGACAATGGCTGAATTCTTCCAGACGAAGAAGGATTTAAATAGAACTTAAAATAATGGCTTTGTTAAACTGTGTTGTTGATTTTCATTGAAGTAACGAACAGAAGAGTTCAATGAGAAGGCTTCCATTCGGCAAAAAATAGACATTTGCATTCAAGCCGATTCGGAGCTTATTATTGATAACGAAATAGTAACACTTCCGCAATCGGGCGCTTTTCTTGAATAAGATGCGCCCATTCTTTATATTGATAAATATATCTTTATCAAAAGTTCCCTTATTCCACCTTTTCGAGGGGATGGGCAAAAACATCCGAAATGTATTCCTACCCTAGAGGATATGAATTTTTTTGGTAAGGGGTCGGTTGTGTACATATGTTTACTACTTGATCTTCACTAAGGGACTCGCAGTATATATGGGCAAAATTTGATCTATCAGCATGACTTAGGGATAGATGAAGACAGTGAAGTGTAAGCGAAGATTTTTTTGTGAGCAGGACTAATCATTTATGCATATAGATATCTTACTCCATGCTTGCTTGCATCACTACAACACCTTTCTATCCGTGACTGCAACGGATAAAGCATGAGATCGCAGGGGTTGCCGCTACCTTGATAAAGCGGTACATCAACTTCAGTGAGTTTTTAATTCAAACCTGGTTCACTCTTGCTATGAATACCTCTAGATAGCACGAAAATAAACTGCTTTCAATTTTCTACTACCGACCTATTCCAAGGAATTGCAAGGTGACCACGATAGAAGTCAGAAAGACAGATAGGATTAATTGGATCCATCCTAACCTAAGCGCAACCATTCGTTCTTTTTTCATGTGTTTTCTCCGAAATGTCGGACCTTCTACAGCTAATAAAAATAATCCAGACAGGACGAAAAGAGCCACCAAGGACCACCCTAGATTAAGTATCATCTTCAAAAGATCCTCCCTTATTTAACTTTCATACCTACTCTACGAATGTTCACTTTAACGTTCACATGTATGGACATGCCGGCATACAAGTTCTCCCAATCATTCTTAGCTCGAACATTCTCATTCCAGTAGGATCGTTCATGGGCTCTTACATATTCACCCAAACCAAAAATATCAGACTTAACCTTTTGCGTCTCCTTTATCAGGTCGTTAATAGCCATAGTTGTTCTCCGTTCTTGTTCTTCCTCAATTTTTTTCAAGTCTAGAGTCGTGTCAATATTTGTATTCGCAGAGAGTTTTTCAACGAGTTCACCATGAATATAAACATCAATATCAGCATGTGGCTTTCCATTCTGTATTCGAACTTTAGTGTAACTCTTTCGTTTTTTGGCTCTAACCATGACATAACCCGTATCTTGGACAGGGAACAGGACTGTATAACCTCCAGGATTTATCCCTTTTGCTGCCATATATACGCCAATTTCAATAGGGCTCGACGTTGTTCCAACCATTTTATTATTTCTGAAAAAAGCAAATCCATTAATCAGGATATTTTCACCTTCTCGTATCGAAATATAGGGCAAAAACGGGTTTTGTCCAAGTTTAGAACCATTATTCCAAAAGTGTGACAAATACATCTCTGGAAATTTCCCCATCTCAACGGATTTTTCCAGCATAGAAAGTACATATAAAGTGGGTACGCGTTCGAGAGGAGGAGCAACTTCCATCAAATCAGAAGCTTTTGTATCGGTAACGAGTAACCAGGTTGAACGGCGGACTTGCGCATTCCTGCGAAAAACATCATTCAGATCATCCAAACCTCTCTCCGCGATATTCTCACTGATCACGATGATCCTGAGGTGTTCTAAAAAGCGAGGATCTGCTATTTCCTGTTGCAAATTATTCATCGCATCTTCGATCGTGTGACCCACAACCTGGACAACCCAAACCGGACTGCTTTTTTTACTATCTGAGCTACCTCCATTGCCAGGACCGAGTGGAACGCGTCCAGGCACCGCGATTTGAGCAGTTAAACGGATCATGTTTTTATTAAGTTGTTTAACATCTCTTTCTTTGTGATTCGCGAGATCTTCCTTTTTGGAGGCTTCCGGGCCAGCCTCATCGATCGCTAATCCTAAGATAAGGGCACGATCGTCGATTTGGGTACTATCCCAACATCCACTCAATAGCACAGAAATAGCTAGGAGCTGCAGATAAACAACGACTTTCATGAATTTATTCTTCAACGGGATTCCCCCTTATTTTTCGTATTACAGCGATAATCCATAGTAGTAATGGATAGCCCAGTGTTAATGAAAGGCCAACTTTACCTACGATTTCACCCATTCGGTATAACTGAAATATATCTTGTGGGATCATGGCAACAAGGTATAGAAAGGGGAGAAGAAAGCTTGAAAGAAAACCATGATCCTTTAAACCAAACGTCTCGCGCGCAGCATAACTTGCCAAATAATATGTAGCATAAATGGTCGTGAACACAGTAATAACCAACACGGCAATAAATATAGCGTCTAAGCGTTCAAAAATTTTACCGGGAAGGGAAGTTAATCTTGCTATTTCCAGTGTTGGCCAAATCAGTTGAATAGTCTCTTGAGGGCCGAAAGCAGCAACAGTTGAGATAACGATGATGAAATACAATAATCCAGCAATAGTCCCTCCAAGCATACTGGATCTCAATGATTTCTCTGGTTTTTTCATAAAGGGAATGATCAACGTGATAATCAAGGAGCTTTGAAACAATGCTGTGATGGACAATCCCCCCCCAATAACGTCCTTGGGATGGTTACCGATGATGGGTTGCAGATTGAGTACCTCAGCATTTTGAAGTGAGATCAATGCAATACCAAGGACAGGTCCGAGGATAAATGGTAAATAAAACATGTGGATGTAAGAAAATCTGATTATGTTTCGTCGCGTCGTTACAGTGGCAAGCAGCAATAATATGATGATGGTGACTTCAATAGGTGTTTTCCGCAATACCGCGGAAACCACAACCTCGCCAAACTGCCTTACGGTCAAGGCTGTAAGGATTACAAAGAAAAGAACCATACATAGGTTAACCGAATATGCAACTGGCTTTCCGAGGATATGCTGACTATACTGAAACAAATTTTCCTTCGGAAAACGCATGCCTAAAACGGTTATCAACCAAATACCCAATAAAGCAATCGCAATTCCAGCCAATGTGATGAGAGGAGCGCCACTATCCGCAGTGGCAGCTGCGATACGAGGGATATCGAGTACACCACCACCAATAATAGAGCTGATGACTACGGCCGATGCTTGAAACCAGGTTATGGATCTTTGTCTGTACATGAATTTATCTCTCTTCTCTTGTTGGTTGTAATACGGAATCTGTGCTGGGCTGATCATTGTCTGAGAGCCTCGTATTATCGAGTGTATGCAGGTGGCTTGGACGGTGAGACATCCACCATAATGGCGCCCTCATAAGAGAATCTTTTAGCCCTTGCTTATTTCCTGGAACAAAAGGGGATAAGTAAGGAACTCCAAACGAATCAATGTTCAATACATGATTGACAATGAATAGCATGCCAATCACCATACCGTAAATGCCAAACATGCCTGCTAAGATAATCATTGGAAATCGCAGCATACGTACTGCGATCGCAGCATTATAGGCTGGAGTTGCGAATGATCCAATGGTGGTTAAAGCAACAACGACGACAGTAATGGGACTAACAAATCCCGCTGAAACAGCCGCATCTCCAATAACAAGAACACCCACAATCGAGAGGGCGCCTCCAATGAGTTGAGGGAGCCTTAATGTGGCTTCACGTAGGACCTCCATCGACACTTCCATAATCAAGATCTCAACGACGGCTGGATAAGGTACACCTGCACGTCCGCTTGCCACAGCGACGGCAAATTCAGTGGGAATCAATTCCGGGTTAAAGGAAATGATCGATACGTACAGCGCTGGAATAAACAGTGAAAATAGTAAGGCAACTAATCGAATCGTACGTATCAAGCTGCCTATAATAAAACGTTCTGTATAGTCATCTAGGGTTTGATAGAACTGATTAAATACCGCAGGAATGATCAAGGCAAAGGGGGACCCATCGACCAGAATAGCTACACGTCCTTCCAAAAGAGAAGCGGCTGTTTTATCCGGTCGCTCCGTATTTTGAACTTGTGGGAATGGGGAGTAGGGATAATCCTCGATGAATTGTTCAATGTAGCCCGCATCCAATATCCCATCCGTATTAATCTTAGATAGCCTTTTATTGGCTTCATCGATCAGTTCTGGATTTGTAATACCGTTTAAGTAACAAACAGCGACCTTTGACTTGGTTTTTTGGCCGATAGGTTTGATGGTAATTCGCAGGTCAGGCGTCTGCAATCTTGCACGAAGGAGGTTTAAGTTTGTTTCTAAAACTTCAATGTATCCCTCTCGAGAGCCACGAATGACCTGCTCCGTTTGAGGTTCCTGGATTCCTCTTTTCTGAATAGTGCGCGTATCTAACAGGATGGCTTCCGAGGAGCCTTCAACCACGAATAGGGTGTTTCCTTGAAAGAGGGATTCAAGAATTAAGCTCACTTCTGATATGTTTTTTCCCTTGCTTACATGTAAATATTCACACCAGATCATATCGATCAATTCCTGACAAGGAACATCCAAGTCTTTATCATGTGAGGGAGTCAGCATTAAAGGCTTCAGTATATCTCTATAAATGGAGGGTTCGTCAACCAGGGATGACAAGTATACAATAGCCCCGCGGTATTTCCCGAAGATAAGAAACTCTCGATTGATAACATCACCATTTTCCCCAATTCGGGCATGGATCTGTCTCAGGTTCTCATCTAACGCTGGACTTAACCGTTCGGAATGATGATTTGATAATTTCCCTTGAATGAATGGTGCCTCTTTTTTTCGAGGCATAGAAAAATGACGTCCTCTTTTAAACATAGCGTGAAACACTCCAAACACTGATTTATTTTTATAGTTCTTACCATGTGTAAAGATGTGGAGATTTATTCATCTACACGGTGTTGAAAACACACTATTAATGGATACCTAAAAAGTAAAAAATCAGACAGCCTTTGACGGTTGTCTGTTAGATATTCATATTAGACCTTTCACCGCAATTCTATAATCTCTTTTTAACCTTACCAAAGATTTTCGTCATCCCTATGTTCTCATTCATGATATAGAGTAACGAGCGGGAAACGAAAACCCAATGTATGAACTAGAAGTAACTCAATACAATAGATGAAAGACTTCTGGATAGAGACTCTCGTGAACCTCTATTTTCGGTAGGGATTTTTGGCTCCGAATGGCAATAAGAACTTCCAAGCACCTTCGAACTGAATCATTATTTACCTGAATCGCCGGCTTCATCTAACCACTTTCTTACATTATATAATCGCATGTTAAATGCTGTTTGAAATAATCCGGAATATCCATACTTTTCAAAGTGGGTCTTCTTTAGTTTTAAATGAGCTTCATCGTATGAGGAACAGCTAAGCTTATCAAAAATGAGACTGTTCATGGCCTTTTTAATGTTATGATCACTTCTCCAATAATTCATAGGGACATTATTAAATTCCCAAGGTTGAAATTGGTTTGGGTATACGGCATTAATGGCCTGATATGGAGAATCACCAAACAAAGAAAGAATACCAGTCAACCTATGTTGTTTAAAGAAGTGACAGTCTATGTGCTGTGGGATTTTGTTGTGTGGAATATTGCACTTATTTTCAATAACATATTTGATCGTTTCCACAGCACGTTCTAATCCTATGTGTCCCCTCCAATAACCATTCGATACCTGTTTAAATTGCCATGAGTGAAATTGCCCGGGATAGGCATGTTGAATTAGTTCCATAAAACTCCATCCATGCATGCTGGCTGGAGGCCGCAGGCGGTGGCTCCACAGGAGTCTAGCATTCACTTTATTAGGAATATCCTTAGTCGGTATGTTCAGATGCTTTTCTAATAAGTATTGAGTTAGACAGATAAGATGTGTCTTTCCTTGCTTCCCATCAAAAAAATAGTTAGGAAAACGTGCTCGCTTTCCTTCTAATACTTCCCGATATATCGTGATTATTTCTGACGACTCCATAATCCATTCCTCCTAGGGTGCTTTTTTGAACTAACTAAAGCCTAATTTCCCACTTACAACACCGAGAAATTGGGCTTTATATAATGGGATTTCCTTAGCTTTGCAGTCTAAGCGGAGTTCTGGTGCCATATTAATGATGCAGGTTATTTTGGTTTTACCTCGACGTTAGCAAGGCGATTTGTAACATATATCTGTACTAAATTGATAATTATCAGGACAAGCAGGGGAATATACCCAGTCTTTAGAAAAAATAACTCCGAAAGTAAAAAATCCAACCAAATGTTTCATGAATTTTAAATATATTCAGCAGTGTGAACAGCCTCCTTTGTTAAATACTTTTCCACCATATGACTCATTTATTCACACTTAAATTGTTTTTGGGGTCGTTATTTTTACCAAAATGAAATCATTTGTTTCTCTTTGTCCATTTAATAATTCAATAAAAAGAATCATTTGCTTTTAAATTCTGTAGGGTTCAGATTTAGCTTGCTTTTTGGGATGTTTCCACAAGAATGTGACATAGCAGAGCTTTATATTTCGAGAGGTTTTGACACGCTCGTTTAGATAATGTCAGCTAGGCAGGAACTATCCTAATAAATGTGTCATAAAGTATGCTTGGACAACGAAACCCTGTTCGACAGCCGGAAATTCAAAACGATGCGCTACATTCTATCCTGACTGTCATTATAATAAGAACCTATAAAAAAGGTCAGCCAGTAATATAAAATGTACCCCGTAGAGTAGACACCAAAGGTCTACTCTACGGGGTACTTTTCTATATACTTAAGGAAATAAAATTCGGGGAGAAAACCATGAGTATTAAGTTAATTTAGTCAACGTGATGTGAACAAGATAAAATCCAATCCGTATGTGAAAAGCGTAAGTCAAAAGAGTATTACGTACACAGATGAATTCAAACGCTTATTTATTGCAGAATATGAGTCAGGTCGACTACCCAGAGAAATCTTTGAGTCCTGCGGCTTTGACATTGAAATCCTCGGAATGGTTCGTGTAAATAAGGCTGCAAAACGTTGGAAGAGTGCATACACGACCAGTGGGTTAGATGGACTTACAGATACACGTAAGGGAAACTCAGGTAGACCTTTGGGTCGTGAGCTATCGATGGAGGAGAAGTATGAACGTTTGTTAGCTCAAAACAAACTATTACAAGCAGAAAACGAACTGTTATAAAAGCTCGAAATGGAAGAAAGGAGACTGATGAACAAGAAATTCAAATAGCTAATACAACAAAATTCACATTAATTCATTCCGTTATCCAAAAGTTTCACCTTATTCGTATGGTCAAGTACCTATGTCAGATCGCTGGTGTATCCAGATCAGGCTACTATAATCATTTTTCAATGCAGGCACAGCTATGTCGCAATCAGAGGGATCTACAGGATGAAAAGGCTAAGGAATGGGTCCTCAAAGCCTTTCGTTACCGCAATCGCAAAAAAGGAGCACGTCAGATTAAGATGACGTTAGCCCTTCAATTTGGTGTGAACTTTAACTTAAAACGGATCCGTAGAATAATGAAAAAATATAACATTGTTTGCCCCATCCGAAAAGCAAATCCTTATCGTCAAATGGCTAAGGCTACGCAGGAACATCGTGTATTAAAAAATGAATTAAACCGTAAATTCAAACAAGAAACTCCTGGGAAAGTACTACTTACTGATATTACCTATTTATTTTATGGACAAGGGAAGAAAGCATATCTCTCTACGATTCAAGATGCATCTACCAATGAAATTTTGGCTTATCAGGTGTCGGATAAGATTACGCTTGATATTGCACTAGAAACGGTTAAAAAGCTAAAAAATAACCGGTCAATAACACTTACATCAGATGCACTGATTCATTCTGATCAAGGATTCCACTACACAAATCCAATTATTAATTTTTTACATATTATAGTGGACAAAATAATAATAAACAAACCAACTTATATATTATAATAATTCGAGTGTAATCTATTGACTAGAGAATGAAAACAATACTTTGCGGTCTAGAGCAGCTACCCTGTCACTAAGCCTAAAAGTTTGTCTCTCAAGAAATTATATCGAAATATCTTGAACTTTCCCTAGAGGTAATTCAAGGGTTATGGTTTTAGCAACCGCTCTGTGTGTTAGCTATCGTTTCCGGAAGACGGCCGATTCATCTTGGTGGGTGTACCGGATTTCTGAATATAAAAAAGTCGGACTATGTGGGGTAAAGCGGTCATTTAGATAGCCGGTACGCAACGTAGCCAACCATAATTAAAATACCAAATTATATAGAAATATAGATTTATTAGGTAAATTCATCTATAATTCTAATAAAATTTGGTGTTAACTAGAAACGACATATTTCACAACGTCCAGTAAGCAAAATGAATTGAAGTCCTAAAAAGCTTGGATGATAACATAATGGGTTGCAAAGTTTTTGCTTGAAGGAGGAAGCTATATGAAAAGTACAGGAATTGTCCGGCAGGTGGATGAGCTTGGCCGGATTGTGATCCCCATCGAATTACGACGGGTTTTGGGGATGGATGTGGGAGAGCCGGTTGAGATTTTTATCGATGATCAGGCGAATCGATTGATGTTTCGTAAATATCAATCGGGATGTTTGTTTTGTGATTCGATGGAGTCGATAAGTTACTTCAAGGGGCGGCAAGTTTGTGGATCTTGTTTACGAGATATGGTGTCTCAACCTGACTTAGACTCAATGGCCATCCTTGAAAGCGCCGCCGCTTTGGAAAGCGATGATCAACCGGAACAGGGGAGTAGTATTGGAGGAAAAAAAGGGGACAATGCCTTGAGGCGGCTCGCCGAGGTGATGGAGACCTATCCCAACGCTACGCAAGGCGAATGGGCAAGAAAGCTTGGTTTTTCCCAAGGTTACGTGAGTCAGTTAATTCGGAAGTTAGATAAAAAAGCCTAACTCAGCAGAGTTAGGCTTTTTCTTTATTTTTAAAACAGTAAATTCTCGAAAAAATTCTGTTGCGGGCGCCCCCGGGTAGTTTTGTATTTCACGCTGCACCTTTGTAAGCATTTCCAGATTTTCAATCGCTTCTATTCTTTTAGCATTATAAAGCGATATCTTGGGATTGCTAGCATGAGTCCTAAATTTCACCCCTTATTTCTCCACTAATAACACCTTGTATCCTATCGATAATTCAGCATATCGGATAAATTTCTTCAACTCTTCCTAACCTTTAGTCTGGTTTAGGTGTTTATATATATAACCAACGGAATACTTAGGTTTTAAGTATTTTGTAGGTAACCACCCCTATTTTTAGGAATTTAATAACTATTTTTATATTAAATGGTGTTTATGGTAATAATTTGTGATGTAATGGTTTACAAGTTTATGAAGTTAATATAAGAATACGAGGTGGTAAAATGAAAAAAGCACTGTCGAAAGTCTTATTGCTTGCTTCATCTATTTCTCTATCCAGTATGTTATTTTTAGGTACTGCAGCTGATGCACTTTTCAGGGAGGAGTTCCCAACACTTCGTTCCGGTTCTTCTGGAGGGTATGTTAGAGCACTTCAAGCTAACTTGTGGTCATCTGGATATCAATCAACAGTAGGAACGATAGATGGCAGTTATGGTTCTGGCACTACAAATGCGGTGAAAGCTTTCCAATCAAGAGAAGGATTGACATCAGACGGGGTTGCTGGCTCAAGTACATGGTCAAGGATGGATACTTATGTGATGCCTACTGGGGGGTATGGAGAATACCGTTACCTTCATCCTGGTAGCACAACCTACCAAACTATATATTCATACTATGCGACTAACGTCGATGTAACTATGAATTATTATCTTCAGTACAGATCAAATGGAAATGTGGTAAGTTCTGGTTTGGTTTTCCAGAGATGGCTCTAATGTTATCTCGAATATACTCAATAAAATCAATAGGAGGATGAATACATGAAAAAGTCTATTCTAATTTCTTTAGGAATAGTGGCTGCTTTGGGAGCAAGCACTTCAATTTATGCTTATACCGCTGAACAACCGCTTGTAACAAATGTAAATGAAAGCAGCATATCTGAGTCTACACCGTCTGATTTGGAAGGTGTTGTTAATGAAAGCGATTTTACTGATAATCAACGTCCTGAACCGGTTACTGTAAATATTGATATTGAAAATGCTTCGACTGATAATATCCATATTCCGTTAGACTTGGCAGATCGAACAATGTCTCAAGCGAATATAAGTACTGCGTCTAACAATTCTATTGAGAAATTGGTATTGGCAAATGAAACTGATTGGGGAACAAATGTAGAAAAACAAGTAATCTATGCTCTTAAGAGCGGATCAGAAGTAACGTTTTTCCAAGTAGACCGTGACCCAAGGGTGTCTATTGACTATTTTAAAAATTTGAGCATATATGACTCTAGTGAAGTGTCCGTGATTGATATCAATGGATTCCAAGCAGTGACTACAGATGAAGGCCCAAGGAAAACGGTCCACATTGTTACAAATGATCATGTATTTACCGTGGGTACAGTTTATGAAGATGTGACTCTTGATTACCTGATTGAACTAGCGAAAGAAATTAAAGAGTAATCCAAAAGGCACACTCAAAGAAAGGAGCAACTAGGCATTTTGCGGAAGCTTTATCGATGGATTTGACGGAAGTTAAACAAGCGAAAACCCACCGCGTATGAACTGCACCCCAATTGTTAGACACATCTAACATTGGAGGTACAGTTCAATCCCGGTGGGTTTTTATTGTTACTCCTGAATTTGTTGGAGTACATTCATTACATCATCAAGGTCTCCAGTGGAGGTGGAGACATTAAACAGATGATCATTCAAGAATAAATGTGCGGCTTTTCTATGTTCGCCATCTACATAAACAACGGTATGGCCGTTGATTTCGGTAACTTCTGTCGGTTCTTTATAGAAGCCCTTTATAGTCTCGATGGTACTTCCCTCGACAGGTACCTGATTTACAATAATCTCAGCACCATTTTGCGATTGGTATCTTGCTATGAAATGAAACTCACCAGGAGCAACTTCATTAGCAGTGATAGGAGTGAGTTGTTTCAAATTAGGAACATCACTGCTTTGTGCAGCACTTATTCCTGCAGGAGCTGTGTCCTTGATTGATTCAGGAATACGCACTTCAACACCCTCTGGAAGCTGAGACAGATCAACTCTCTTGTCTTGAACTCCCGGATCAGGCGGGACTACTGTTTCTTGAGTGTTTGAGGCGGTAATTCCTTCACTTTGTTGTACTGTATTTTCTTCTGTAACCACTTCTGGAATCGTAGTATCCCCTTCGGCAGCATAGGACTGATACGCATATCCAGCACCTGTTAGAAGTAAAGCCCCTGTCGCACATGTAACAAGTATTTTTTTTATCTTCATTGTATAATGTACCTCCTTGTTAATTAATTGACATATCCGAATTTAACTCTCGCGTTATTAGACTTATACAGTACTTCGTATGATACTCTAGTTCCGTTTGCATCGTAGAAGGTCCAATAAGTCGAGCTTTGGGGGCTATCTAGGTACCAATGTTTATCGGTTGAATAGAATGAGTAGTAATCGAACCTATTCCATGTAGATGAACCAGCTACACCGTCAGCGGTAACACCCGCATATCTTTGAAAGTTCATAACCCCTGTTTTTGTTCCGGATCCAAAACTACCATCAATCGCTGTATATGGTTGTTGTCCGAACGCCCACAAGTTAGCCTGTAAACCTGAAACATAACCACCAGTTGAACCTTCTCTCAAAGTCGGCCACCAACTGAAGCCTGCTTGAGCAGCACTTGCTATACCACTAAACAAAAGTGAACCCATGAGCGAAACTGTTACTAGAGAAACCAACTTCTTCTTCTTCAACGAATACGGATTGGAGTATGGAGATATTATCGTAACTGGAAAAATGCAATTAGCTATGCCTCTTGTACGTTATAGAATTGGTGATGTAGGTCGCTTTTTAAAGGAAGAATGTTCTTGTGGCTCAAACGAACCTATCCTTGAAATTTTAGGTAGAACGGGTGAATCTGTAATCACACCTAAAGGCCCTGTAAATAGATCAGTTCTCTCACAAATTTGGCTTCTATTAAATCCTATAGCTGATATTATACAAATACAAGTTGAACAAAAAAACTACGAACTGTTCCATATAAAATATACCGGAAAAGGTATTATTGATAAAAATGTTAAGACAGAAATAGAAAAGGCATTAAAGAGGTTTTTGAAATGCGATATATTTGTGACAACAGAAAAAGTTGACATAATAATTCCAGATTCAAGTACAGGAAAGGTTAGATCCTTTATTCCATTGTCATAGTTTTTGAATCCAGCATATTTTATTATTTTTCATTGGAGATCATATTATGTATATGAGCACTAATACTATACAAAGTGTATTTACTGAAACAGCACGAAAATACCCAGATAATATCGCAGTAATATGGAACAACGAAAGTATCACATATGATTCATTGTTGGAAGAGGCTCTAAAGCTTTCAAATAAACTTGGAAACCCAACCAATATTTCTGTATGTCTTCATAACCCTATTTTTTACTATATTTCATATTTAGCGATCCTTTTTTCCGGAAGCGTTGTTGTTCCAGTATCAATAAAAAGCACAGTACAGGAACTTAAAAATCATATTCGAGAAACGAATTCAACTATTCTTATAACAGATAGAGAGGATGTTTTATTAGACCGCGAAGAATTCAATATAAAAATTCTAAACTATAGCGAAAAAGAAACCTTTATCAATAATGACAGGGATATAAGGTATTTAAAAGATGGAACAGCAGTTTTGATACCGACTTCAGGGACGTCAGGCAAATCCTCTAAGATTGTCCAATTATCTCATTCTGGCTTGTTATGGGTCGCAAAAAGGCATAATAACAGAGTTTTTAAAAATAGTATTCATAAGACACTAATTATCCTTCCACTAACATCAAGTTTCGTGAACACAACACAACTACTGGCACAATTAATTTTAGGTGGTACTTCAGTAGTTTATTCTAAACCCTTTTTTCCACGAGATATTTACAAATTAATAAAGGAGCATGGAATTTATTCACTGGGTTGTGTGCCTACACATTTGCATTTAATGAATCGTTACCCTCCAAAAGACCCAGACTTACTATCATCTTTAAAATTTATAATTAGCGCCGGTGATTATACTCCGGCGCAAGAACTAATTGAAGCTAGAAAGAAATTACCAAATACAAAAATAATAAAAGCCTATGGACTTACAGAGGCAGGGCCTAGAGTTTCTTGTACTGACCCCGATAGTGATATATATCCTAGCACTGATGATAAAACTGTCGGTAGACCTTTTGAGGGCATCCAACTTCGAATAATCACTGAGAATAATGAACTATGTAAAACAAATCAGATCGGCGAAATTCTAATTAATAGTCCTGGCAATATGATTGGTTATTATAATAATCCAGTAGCTTCGAGAGAAGTACTAAATAATAATTGGCTAAGAACAGGGGATTTAGGATACCTGAACGAAAAAGGGGAACTATGTATTATTGGAAGAAAAAAGAATGTCATTCTGGTTGGAGGAAATACAATATACCCTGAGGAGATCGAAGAATTTTTAGTTAAGCAAAAGGATATATTAGATGCTGCGGTTTATGGTAAAAAGGATCCTATTCTTGGTGAATTAATAATAGCTTTATTAGTAACAAATAATGCTGATGACAACTCTATTACTGAACTAAAGAAGATATGCCAACAAAATTTAAGCCCTTATAAGATTCCTCATTATTTTTATAATGTGAATAAAATACCTAGGAATGAGAATGGGAAAATTATACGCCAAAAATTATCGTATATTGAGTAAAAGGAGATTAGAAGAATGAAACAAATATTAGAAATGGGTGAACCATTAATTAAAAGTTATCCATTCCGTGCTAATATTACTTCTATACTTAACAATCATCCTCACTTTTATGATTGGCTATTTAATAATCATGTACAATTATTTTGTGGAATATATCCTGCAGTAACTAATTTTGATACTTACCTGGATACATATGAACCTTTAAGCCGAATACATTATCCTCTAGTCGAAGTACAATTTATAAAGAAGGATATTTTTAATAGTATTGAAATGGATGTCTGTGATTTTATAATTAATAGCATAAACTTAGGTTATTATGTATATTTAGGTGTTGACACCTTTTATTTGCCATTATATCGTAGTTCCAACCATATAGGTCATGATATTTTTGTATATGGTTACGATTCTAAGCATGAGCATTTTTATGTTGCTGATTTTTTCAATGGGACTTATAGTCGTGAAGTTGTAGAGTATAAATCGTTTAAAAAAGCTGTGGAAAGTGAGTATTCGGATACTAATGAATTTAAAGGTGTCCAATTGCTAAAAAGAATTGATGAAGGACACCAGTCGAAGTATCAATTAAATCTTGATTATGTAGTGACTCAACTAGAAGATTATATCAATGAGTTTAATACTTCGATGAGATATGCAGCATTAGAAGTACCGCTTTTAGACCCGGAAGGTAGGACTTCAGGAAATAGAACTTGGGGGGTAGGGGTTTATCGTAGTTTAGTAGAGGTATTTGATCAGGAAGAAATATCGCCAGTAACATTACGATCTCTTCATGCCTTGTATGAGCACAAAAAACTGATGACCATGCGTGTTAAATATTTAATGAAAAGTGGATATTTGGATGATGCTATACAGTTTGAAAGTACATTTTCTCATATTGAAAACGATGTATTGAAGTTAAGAAATTTTTTCATGAAATGTTTGATGAGTAAAAAGTATAACAGAGAGAAGACTCAAAAATGGTTACTCGATATACAAAAACAAGATGGCGATTCTATTAAACATCTTATTGAATTATTAAAGAGATAATTTGTAAGTAGTCGCATTATTGCGACTTGTCGAGGGACAAGAACATGATCCCATATAAAGTCGCTAATTTAGCGGCTTTTTTATTTTATCGGTACAAGTTCTTGTCCCGAGCCAAGGACAAGAAAATCCAGATACTGGTGCTCTCGGCCTCCAGCATTTCTTGGAGTGTTTCTGCAAACAGATCTTTCAAGGCGTTTTGTGCATCCTGCACGGTCACTAGATTATGATCTTTAATGAACACGTAGCTGCTGTTTATCCCAAAGTCCCATGTGTTCTCCCAACCTTTCTACTATGTTCCATTTTAATAGATTTAGGAGTTTTACACACCACAATATAATAGATCCTGTAACTTCGCCAATTGCAGCAGACGGCGTTCTTACCCGTAATAGTAACGGAAGGTTTACACTAGTTGGCCGTGAACTTACCTCCGGAAGATCAATTGAATACCTATACAAAGGCGATTCCGATGATATAGAAAGCTGGTATCCGTGCCGTATTGAATATTACAACGATGATTATCTGATTTGGAAACATCCGGAGATCCAACTCGTAGGTTTACTCGCCCTCTGTGAATTATCCTTTTAGCGCTTTGACAGCATCGAGCACCCACCATGCAATGCCCCGCTTAACAAACTCACTTTCATTCTGAAGCCCTGCCTCGATAATAAAATCATTAACCTTGTCCCGGACTTGGTACTGTACAAGTTCAAAAGCAACACCTTTGCTCTTGATGCCAAGTACTTTCGAACTCTCATCCAGCTTTACCCGATCTGCGATTGAAGTAAATAGCTCTGGAAAAATCATGATTAGCATGCGATGGACATAGAAAACAGGCTTATTTCCCCGTGAGAAATTAAAACGATCCAAATGCTCTATAAGTCCAACTTTCGAGATTTTAGCGGGCATCCTGTAATCCAGATCAGCATTTTTGCGGAGCATGAGCAACTGCTTCAACTTGTCTTGAGTAATTGGATCATTGACAAAGACAGTAAAATTAGCTTTGTTCATTTTAGCAACGCCTTCGGCCGAGACATCATTAGCGTTTTTATCGAGCCAGTAGGGTTCGAAAATCGAAATTGAAGAAGATTCATCCCAACTGTTAATTCTTTGCTGAATCTCGTTTAAAAACCGCGTGGCAGAAGGTTCGATATGTTCAAATTCAGCCTTAGATAAATCAGTCCTTAGTAATTCAAGAGCCTTTTTGAACAGTTTTGTGAGATCTACAGTTTTGGTCATATTTGCCCTCCACATCATTCCATTTTCATCTTCTATTTATATCATGCGAATAAGGAAAGTGATGGCCAATTATTAAAAGTGAAGTAGTTCATGTTCACTACTCCAACATTTTTTAAAGAGCTGTTCGTCTTAAAAGTACAGGCTTTTTCTTGTAGTATGAAGATTATGGTAACCATTCTGAGTCATAGGGGCATCTAAATGGATGAGAGATAGACACTAAGGGTACTCTTGAAATGATTTGGCAACGTATCATGGAGAACGAAGGAAGCGAGTTTCGGCAAATAAGAGGGAGGACTTATACCTATAAACTAGCCGGGTATAATCTGGTACCAAGTACCACAAATTATCTTATTTCCAAAACACAAATTGAAAAGACTTTGAAACGTATGCCAGTATCCGGACCAAGAGCGTTACAAGATCTGATGGGACCATCATATTTGTATGCAATTCTATCGGATCTTCGTATCAACGCTTAAGGTATTCTTGAAGAAGCAAATAGAAAGATATACACGCCAACTTTTGAACTTTGATGTTCGTAGCTTATACTATGTTCACTCCAAGGAAGACAGCATTACGATTTCTTTGCACCGTTTAATTTTGGATTAGAAGAAAACGCCATATCGTCCCTTTTCTTTGGCTAGAGGGTATCAGCTCCACATGCCCTCATCGTACGAGATGAAATACTCCTTAGCGATGCGGAACAATAAACGATCTCGATAAATTGATTCAGTTTGATTTGGGCAGGATTCAAGCCCCCCAAATACGCAAATGGCTTGTTTGATATTCAATATTTATAATCCAAAACGTGCTGTAATTTATGCATTTCTACCTTTGGAGAACACCGGTTTTGCGGAAGTACGCGCAAACGTCGAGTACGCCGTGAGAACTGAAGTCCGGTGAGCTGATCCATGAGCTGATACGGTAATCGCCGCTGTCGATGCCCGTTCGATCGTCGCAGATCCCGGCGTGATGCTCCAGGTTATGACCGCTGACTCAACGTACATCATCATGTGTACGATGAGCCCTCTCAAATGCAGAGCCCTCCGATGTTTCCACTTCCCGGCAATTAAGAGGTCGTAAAGTAAGCTCACCCTTCATCGATGGCATGCGTATAGACAATCCTGGTGTTTTGTGGAAGTTAATTATCGGTGATATTGGATAATATTAATAAGAATGGGGGGATATCAATGTGCGGAAGATTTACCCTAACTATTAACGAAAATGAAATCGTCGATCATTTTAAAGTGAGCAGGGTCGAGTATGAGTTAAAACCGCGTTACAACATAGCGCCTTCTCAAACGATCGCTGTCGTAAATGGAAGTAGCGGAAGAAGGGTATTGGAAGGATATAGATGGGGACTTGTTCCATTTTGGGCCAAAGATATTAAAATTGGTTATAAGATGATTAATGCCAAGGCTGAAACGATACAATCTAAGCCGGCCTTTCGACATCTTATTTCCACGAAACGTATTATTATCCCGAGTGACGGGTTTTATGAATGGAAAAGAGAAGGGAAGGACAAAAAGCAGCCGTATCGATTCCAGATCAAATCAAAGGGCGTGTATGGCTTTGCCGGTTTGTACGACGAATGGAAGGATCCGGACGGAGAGACACTGCGCAGTTGTACCATAATTACTACCAAACCAAATGATTTGGTGGCAAATGTGCATGATAGAATGCCGGTTATTTTGGATGATAAAAAAGCAGACATCTGGCTGGATCCGGATGTACAAGATAAAGAAAAGCTTCAGGAATTATTATCTCCTTTCCCTGCTGCCAACATGCTTTCCTATCCAGTTTCTGCTGCAGTAGGGAACGTTAAGAATACGGGTTCGGAATTAATAGATGAGATTCCGTTAAACTCAAAATAAGACCCACTTCCACGCTAAGGCGTGGGAGTAGAGTAGTCGTCTTCTATGTAGGAGATGATAAGATGAGATATAATGGAAGAAGCGAGCCGAGTTCATCGGCTGAGAATTCTACTGACTTCTTTCTGAAAAATCATGGAAGGGACTGTTTAAAACTTGGGATGGATTGCAAAACGATATGACAACATTTCAGATGTTAGCCAAGAAGCTAATAAAAAGGAAGTGCTACAGTTCAGTAATGCGGAGTTACTTCTACTAGAAGATGCATTGAACATCGCACAAAGAGAGTCCGGTCAGTACATTAGCATAGGAAAAACACTGTACAAAAACGTGCGCGGTCACTTAGATTCCCAGGGCTATAGATTCAATGAAGACGGATCATATTACCACATTTCTCGAGGTTAACCCTATCTCCTAAAGGATAACACTTGTAAGTTGAAGCTGTCGACCGCGACCTGTGTGCGTATTGGAGGTAGTAAAACACTACACAAATCACCGAGGGAGAAGAGCTCAATTGAAAATAAAATTGCAGATAACCGAGTTTGTATTTTCACTATCATTCACTATGGCTATTATCGGGAGTTTTTTTGCTATTCGAGCTAATATTCTCGGTACATCAATTTCTCTTTTTTTTCTAATAGCTGCTATAATTTATCCTATTGTCGAAGTAACCATTTCCAAGAAAAATTACGGACACGGTATATGGTACAATCGGTTGTTTAATACGTTTGAATTTCATATTGGATCTCTCACGGATTGGAATATGATTGCTGTAAGAGCAGCAAAAATTCGACGACTAGCTTCGAAAAAGGGGGTTAGTGTATTATTTTATACGGATCATTACAAGGAAGAACGGCTTCATGAACTGGCAAAAAACATGAATATTTTCAATAGAGATTCGACGGGCAAATCCGTTGCAATGGTTGGCTTATAAATGTACAAGTATCGGGGCTACTTTCTACAAGAAAGAGGCATGGAAACGTAAAAAGTATCCTTTAGTCCGATGTATCATGGAGCCTGGCAACGAAATTTAGTATGAATTTGATAGCAACATTCTATAGGGAAAAACCGTCAATTATTGAGGAAGGTACAACAGTTTTAGGAGGAATATGAATGAAAAGGTGGAGTTTGCTTGTAGTACCTTGTCTTTTCTTGTTTATTGTTGGTTGCTCTGGAAATGAATCAATCAATCCTGAGAAATGGGATCGTTCAAGTGGCTATGTGATTGCAAAAGAAGACCAGAAAATATTGGTAGTCAGGCATAAACCTGAACTTGAAACTGGCAACATGTCAGTATCAGAACTTCTCAAACAAAACCAACCTGATGCAATCTGGATAACGCTCAAAAATCCAGAAGTGTATGACACTATAGCAATAGGTGATAATGTGGAGTTAGGTATTGAAGGAGTAATTAAAAACTCCTATCCCGCCCAAGCCAATGCTACCGTAAAAGTCAAGAACTAGTGTCATTTACAATGTTAAAAAACGCTTTTGTGGATTGGTTAGCCACAAAAGCGTGTTTATTTAAAACGATGAATCAGTATAAACACCGGACATTCCTAGACCATCAAACACACGACTATACTTCGAAAAGTAATCGTAAACTTCATTGCCATTTTGGTCCAATAGCGATCCTGCATAAACTCCTTCTATACGAGCATAGTTTTTTGTTCCGTTGTTAGCGATAGAGTAAACCAGCCCTCCACTGTCTCCACCAATTGCACCGGATAGCGTAGTGACAACTACATCTTGTGTATCTCCAGGAATGTCAAAGGAGTTATCAATAACTTGAACTGGACCGAAGCTGGAACCATTACCGGACCGTGCATGGACTCTTACATAATCTCCTACTTCTCGGTAATAGCCTGCATAATCCGTTGTTCCGATTGTCATAGAATTCCCATTAAGGAAGACGCTTGGAGTCACAGTTACATTAGTAGTATAACGGATATATCCAGCATCAAAGTTTCCAAGTAGACTTCCATTAGACATATTCCCGATAGCGGCAGTTCCATCCGATTTATCATACCAAGTACCATTTCCACAATGCCCTGCTATAACGCCGACATCGTTTCCATTGGCACGCCCGTTGAAACCAAGGCTACACTGATATTCACCGCCCGTGACAGTTCTCTCAACTTGTTCACCGGGATAAAGATTGTATGCTTTTTTCTTGACAACAAGATCGCCAAATACCCAATTAACCATATCTTCATCAATATGTTTAAGTATTGTTTCCTTATTGATTTTATAATTTTCCTCCGTGATGTAGACATTCACTTTATTCTTTTCTACACTAATTCCGACCCCTTCAAGACCTAATTCTATTGCTAAAGCAGATAATGCTTCCTTAGAGGAATACAATTTCTCCTTGGAATATTTCACTTTTTGAATTTTGGTTTTATCTTTGAACTTTGCGATACTTTTGATTTTTTCTTCATTAGCAAGTGACGTGTCTGTCAGTAAAATAACATTATAGCCATCTTCATCGGTGTATACTCCACCGTAAATATCCTCCATATTAGAAGTGACGAATTCTTGTACCTTTGCACGATCATCAAGTATTTGAGTTTTCACATATTCGACTTCTGAAAAAGTTTGCGTTACAGCATTTTGTGGTGCAGGGCCTGCCTCAATGGGGATTTCTCCTGGAAGAACTGGAGTCGGATCATTGAAATCCTGTGCAAATACTGAGCCTGAAATCAGAGATAGAGACAATATTGCAGCCGTGCTAAATCTGGTTAGGAATCGAAGTTTCTTTTTCATTTGTCTGCTCCCTTCTTACATTAATTTAATGATGATACAACAATTGCTGAAATTGTGACCTAATTCACTTCCTTTGTGTAAATTCATCCCATTACTGGGGGGTTTACTATTTAAACGCATTTTCCAATGATTTTGTTTCATATAGAATTGAAATTAGTATGATTTAATTTTGAATTGGCGTTTGAATGTAGCCAAAAGGCGCCTTTTCCAATCGAGGATTTTGAAGTTACAGAAGTTTTCTGATCAAGTACATCAATTCAGCAGTTGTATACATAAAGCGAGCGCCCGCGGCAACGGCCGGGCTCGATCCAAGCCGCGCATGTATACAATTAACCGAACCGGCGACACTTCAGCCAGGATGAAATGTATACATTTTCGTGCATGCTTACGAGATCCGGAAAAATGTATACACCAAGGGGGAAGAATATGTCCAGAGTACCAATTCAGATTCCGATTGAGCTTAAAGAAGAACTGGAGGACTTAAAAAGGGAGCTGCAAGAAGAACTGGTGGCTAAGTGTCGGGTGACAAAAACATAGTATCATTAGAAGCCGCTGATTATGCGGCTTTATATATTTATGTTATCAAGTTCTTGTCAAAACACAATGACAAGAACTTGATAACATTCCCGATCTGATCTCATCGACGGCGGCAGACGCCCTTTTATTAAACTCCCTCGAAGTGATTCAATTTCCTCACTCAAACTCATGAATTCGCAGGATTTCACCCTGAGCTAAACATGAAAGAAGAGAATCCAGGGGAGTCGGTGGCTGGGGACAGTAGAAAGGGCATGCGGGAACAAGGGTGTTGTGTCCAATACCCACTTTGTTCCATATCATGCACGTCTCCACTTTGCCCTAGTGATTCTCACTCCCATGTCTCAACGGGTCTTAGCCCTTTCATTCCTTCGTCACATCTAACTAAGGGGTGGAGGTCGGTCTTTCTAACGGAACGGGTCCGAGCCCTTTTGTTTAATATCTCCCGATACCTCGTGCTTCTTGTCATCCTGCGAATGCATGAGCTGGTGAGAAAAACTGCTTAAGCTGCTTGCGGAAACACTTTAGTCGAGTCGTAAGCTTCACTGCTTTTGGCCAGACCAACAAGCATACGGGCGACTTTACCGCACAATTTCATTATAGATTTCATTTTCTTGAGTTTTTTCACATCGACATTATGGTGGTGCAGGGCTCTAATATCCGGATTGGTCATGACCATGCACATCGTCATGAGATAGAGAAAACGTCGGAGACGAGGGCGGCCGCGTTTGCTAAGCGCCATTTTACCACGCCACTTTCCGGAACTGGCTTCAGTTAAATTGAGGCCGGCATGTCGTAATAAAGCATTTCCATGTACATAGCCGCTCAGATCTCCAGCTTCTCCTAGAATGCCAGCCAAGCTCGTTGCATTCAAACCCTGAATATCGAGCAGTTTCTGTGCATAGGGGATACGCCTCAAGATGAGATGAAGTTCATGCTCAATTTGTTCAAGTTGGCGCTGAGCCAAGTCATATTCCTCTAGTAGTTGACTCAGATGAAGCTTGTAGGCTTGGAGTGCCTGCGTGGCGCCAATGCTGCATTTTGCTAGTTCAATGAGCTGTTCCGCTCGTTTAACTCCAGCATGACGCTTTACATATTGTTTCCAACCGGTAAGAACCTCTTCGTGGTTAATCTACTAATTTCCTCCGGTAAGGGAAAGAGTCTGAGCGTAGCAATAGAGCTGGTACAGGTAAGGGTTTTAAAGACCTGGCGCAGCTCAGGGAACACGATATCAACCCATCGATGAATTTGGTTAACAGCACTGTTGAGCCGTTTTGTAACCGTGTCTCGGTTAGCCATGAGAATTCGCAGTTCTTCGTAGGCTTCTGGATGAAAACGAACAGGGGAGTAGTACCCGTTTTTGACCATGTCTGCAATGACAAGAGCATCTTTGCGGTCACTTTTAGATGGCGAGTTGTCACGGTTCTCCTTATTCTTTTTAACGAGATGGGGATTAACGAGAACGGCTTCAATGCGCTGAGAAGAGAGCCAGCGCGCAAGATTCAGCCAGTAATGACCTGTAGGTTCCATGCCTATAATGACTTTGTTAAGCTTGTAGGTTTGGAGTAGATCCTGGATCCAGCGTCCAAATAGCTTGAAACCCTCAAGATGGTTACCGAATTCCAGCGGTGCACCTAAAGCAATCCCGCGAAAGCTGACGGCCCGGGCAACATGAGTATCTTGAGCAATGTCTACTCCGACGACCAGATGATGAGCGGTAATGTTTTCAATGAGTTGATTTTGCTTATCTTGTGCTTTAAACTTCATAGTAGAGCGACCTCCTGGATGGGCTTTTTGAGGCAATGACCTCGTGTGTAACCCCATCGTACCGAGGCGCTCGTTTTTGTTCAATCTCCAAAATATTCGTATTACAGGAATTCTAACGGGAAACTATAGTTTAATAAATAACTAAAACGCGACTGCCAGCTTGGTTCGGCAGCCGCGTTGCGCTAACGGACAGTTAGGGTAGTTTTGCGTTACAAACATTCTGGTTCTCGGGAGTTGCTGACGTCGCCGATGACAATTACTAAGTCCCGGATTCGGGGGATGGAGGGAATAGATATCAAGTTCTGGGGGTGGTGTGGGGGATGTTATCAAGTTCTGTCATCATTTATGTAAACCTGTCGAGGGACAAGAACATAGTCCCATTGAAAGCCGCTAATTTAGCGTTTTTTTTGTTTTATCGGTACAAGTTCTTGTCCTGAGTAAGAGGAGAAGAACTTGTACCGATTAACGATTAGATAAGTATCTAAGTATGTTTCTATCAAATTTCATTAAGCTAACGGGCAGATAAACATAATAGACAACGAGACCATGATTTGAACAGGTAAATTAAAGTATCCCTTGAATATTAATATGTAAATATATATTGGTGAACTTGTCTGGAGGTGCTTTTTTTGGTATTCAACCGGCAAACCCGTATAGGAATGTTATGGGGGGATTATCCATGGACTACTGCTCCAAAGAAAATGGGGAAATTGTGGAGTATGGGCAGGGTGGCCCGAGATGTTTCGCATGCATTGCGTGAAAACATGGTGGTTATCCCGTACGCACAGTCAGAAGGTGAACCTAATCAGCGGGAAAACATGACTTCATTTCTTAAAAGCATAGATATCCTCTGGGCAGATTTATATTCATCCAGTACTTATGCACTTAATCTCCGTGACGAATTAGGCCTAACTTGTCCAGCGATTTTGTTTGCTGGAGGAGCCATGCCCAAAGGAGCAGAGGCAATGTTGTTTCCTTGGCAGCCACTACTACGTACTTATGATGGGATTTTCTTTAGTTGTAAGGCAGACCAAGATATATGGAGGCAATTGACAGAATGGAGCAAATTAAAGGAATGGGTTATACCCCTTAGCATAGACGAGCAAATATTTTATCCTCGAAGTATCGCTGAACAAATGGATATACGCAATAAATTCGGCATTCCAGTTCATTCCCCGCTTTTAATATTTGTAGGCAGATTAAACATACAGAAGAATATCCACGATTTATTAAAAATATTAATATCTGTAAGTGAAGGGATCCCTGATGTTCATCTTTGTATCATCGGTGAAGAAGATGATATTGTACTGGGAGAGTTTAAGGTCCGGAATACCAATTATAAAGAGTGGCTACAACAAAAAGCAGATGAACTTGGTTTAGCACAACGTGTACGATTTGTAGGCCCACTTTTCGGTGACGAACTGGCACAAATGTATTCTACTGCAGATGTGGTGACTAATTTAGGGTTTTACCATCGTGAAAATTTTGGACTCTCTCAAGCAGAAGCAGCAGCTTGTGGTACGCCTGTTGTTTGTACTGAATGGGGGGGATTCAAGGATGTTGTACAGCATGGTTTAACAGGTTATTTTGTAGATACGGTACTAACAAAACGTGGAATACGTGTGGATTGGGCCAAAGGTGTTGCTTCCGTAATTACTTTATTGCAAAGAGAGGATCTACGTGTGGAGTTTGGAAGACAAGCCGCCAACTATGCACATCAACATTTTAGTATAGCCGCTTTAACAAAAAATTTAGTAAACGTGGTAACAGATATACAAAGTAGTCTAGCTACAATGAGTAAAGGTGCATTAAGTTCCGTTGCTTACGAGCCAAGCCGATTTGCTGAACAATACGAGGCCCATAAACGTACATGCGGGTGGTACGCAACTAGCACAAAAACGGGCACTCCTCAGTGGTATCCACCAATGTTTGAAGGCGAACAATACGAATTATATGAAAAACTTATGCAGCCTTACTCCACGCGATTGGCGGAGGAACTTCAAATCAATTCCCTCAATGAAAACTGCATCCCGTATTTTACTTCGTCGGTCAGGTTTGATATAACTCGATTGCTGGCCATCTCGGAAGATCCGATCTGGCCCAGTCGCAGATTTCTTTCGCCGAACGAGTACAGTATGCTAAGGTTCATAGATGGTAAGCGTACTCTGAACAACATCGTAGCTATTACAGGGCTCGAACTTACCCGTTGTATAATAAGTGTTTGGAATTTATATTTAGATGGCTTTTTGCTCTTCAGAAGTTAGAGGGAAAACAGCGATATTTGTCTATAGTTACTACGTAATTATTCCCAGCTAAAATAGAATCATTCGTAACGTATAATATGGCATAATACGCAAAATATTGAACTAACGGGTAGATTAGCGTAATAACAGATAAGCCTTTAATAGTACTATTCAAAAAGTCTTGTGACACTATCCATAAACATATGACAGATATCGAACGACAAGAACATATAGACATTGAAAGCCGCATAAGTTGCGGTCTTTTTGTTTTAAGTATATAAGTTCTTGTCATAACTCAATGACAAAGGCGCCAGCGAAGGGGGGAGTACCCAAGCCATTGCGGTGGATGCGTCCGGGCACGCCTATATGACTGGTGCTTTTGGCGTCGTTTTCCCGTTACGCCGAGCGCTTTTCAACCCTCTAACGCCGGCAGCACAGATGCAATCGTGTCCAAGTTCGATCCGACCGGGTCTTTTCTTGTCTATTCCACTAATATCGGAGGAAGCAGTACCGATGAAGGTCTTGGGATTGTCGTGGATCCCATTCGGCAACGCCATGATTACGGGAATTACAACGTCCCCCAATTTTCCAACGACACCCGGAGCTTTGCGCAGCGTTATTTCGGAGCTGAGCCCGGATGCCTTCGTTGCAAAGCTGAATGCTGACGGTACCGCTTTGATCTACTCTACCTTTCTTGGCGGAGTGGACGGTTTTAATTTTGGTCGTAGCGTTGCCACGGACGGTTCCGGCAATGCTTATGTGACAGGGAATACCATCGCTAGCGATTTTCCGACGACGCCCGGAGCTTTCCAGACGGTAAAACCCAGTCCGCCCGGATTTTCTAGCTGCAGATCAATTGTATAAATAGAATAAAAGGTTTCAGAAAGATACGTTAGATATATATTTAAACCTTAATCATCGGCGACCAGCATGTACGAAACGATTCATGAATATTGAATCATAAAAGTAATCAAGGGTGTCCCAAATGTCATTAGCATAAAAATGACGATGGAAACCCTCTTTTTGTTTTTATCAGCTTGTTCGCCGAAGCTGTAAAAGAAAACATGTATAAAATTAGTTTTATAGGGAATTTTACGCGGGTAGCATGTAGTGTTTAAACAAGGGACTTATCTCAACCTAAGCACTAATAAAATACTTTGTTTTCCTTGAACTCCTCATCTGCTCGTACAAAAGCTTATCCTTTCGACCCCCTACCCGAATTTACACAAGCTGGGTTATTTTTGTCGTGAAAAAACCAACTTTTAGTAACAAATAGGTGTTGTATATTTAAAAGCTAGCAATGTAATGAAAAGAAGTAATTCAAATTTGCAGTTAGTTTATAATTTAAGTTAGGCGAGTGCAAATTATGAATCAAAATTCCCCGAGAATCCAAGAGAAAAAGCAATTTCTGTCGTAGAAAGATATTTTAGTGATTTACAATCAGGTGATTTTGAAGATGCAGTAAAAATCTCCGATAATCATAGATTTAAAGATGAAAAACATCATCAGAGAAAACTATCTTATATAACACTCATATTCATGTGAAGGATTTCAAAATTATTTCAGTAGATGACAATGTGAAAGTGGAGGAAACAGCTAATGGTGAACTGCTGTAATGTATGACGATGATTTCAAGAATGGTAAATATAAATCGCAAATAAGGACGTATTTATTGATATGACACCTTCCCTCCCCAACATATAAGACAGTGGAATATAAAAGACTAAAGTTCCATTCATTATTTTTCTAAAAGTGAACTACCTCTTATGGTCGATCCAATGTTATGGATTTGAATAATGGTTCAACCATAGTATATTAGCGAATCGAAAATGGTTCATTTCCACCACCCATAATACCTATGTAAAATAAGATCATATTTAGTAAAATAGGGAATTTATTACTATATACAAATACTGGGATGATATCTATAATTTATATCTAAATTAAATAAAACTTATAAGGAATCTTTATCACTAAGGGTACCTTTGAAACAAGAAAATTTGTAAGCGCTTTTACTTTATAGGCATTCATCTGATCAGTAACACGAATATAGGAGGGGTTATATGAATATTACTATTATAGGAGCCGGAGCAGTTGGAGGTTATTTTGGAGCAAAATTTATCGAGCATGGTTTAAATGTTAATTTTCTGATCCGTACTAAAAGAGCAGAGCAAATTACTAAACAAGGACTTATTATAAAAACTAACACAAATTTAACAAACATAAAAACACCACGCATCTTCACAAATTCTAAAGATATAGCGGATGTTGATTTAGTAATTGTTGCAGTGAAAAATTATCACCTCGATGCAGAATTGATGAAGAATCTTATTGAACTTACAAATAAGGGTGCATATATACTCCCACTGATGAATGGAGTTGAACACTACAAAGTTCTTTCAGAAAAATTGGGGGATGAAAAGGTTTTAGGAGGTACATGCAAAATAAGTGTGACTATGGACGATGACGGCTATATTCATTGTATCGGAGAGCTAAAAGAAATATACTTTGGTGCCCTTTTTCCTACTCAAAGAAATTTTTGTGAAAGATTTGAGGAATTAATGAAGGACTGTAGTATCAAAGTAATAAGATCAGAAAATATTATGAGAACTATTTGGGAAAAGTTTTCGTTCATAGTAGCTTACTCAGGAGTGACATCAACCTCAAGGTTAAACATAGGTCAACTGATTAATTGTGAATCAACAAAGAAAGTTTTTAGTGATGTACTTAATGAAATGATGTGTTTATCACGTTCCTATGGTGTGAATCTTGAAAAAGACTTTATTGAGAAGACAATACGTTGGTGTGGACGTTTACCTAGTGAAGTTACTTCCTCAATGCATTTTGATTTAACTAATGGTAGAAAGTTGGAGATTGAAAGTATACAGGGATCCGCTATCAACCTTGCAAGACGAAAAGAAATAGAATTGCCTACAATAAAAACGTTATATGCACTACTTAAACCATTTGAGAATGGAGTTCCTCAGCATGTATATGCATTGGATTAGAATCTCCAGGGGAAAGTGGCTTTAATAGGTATCAATTTTTTAAAAAGTGAACTGCGTACCAAAGATACTCTTCGTTTGAGCGTAGGGGAATATGCCTTGCATCCTTCCCCAAAGCGCTGCTTTCATTTAATTCCCTATGCAATTACAGAATAGTATGCAAACTCAACTCGATTTGAGGAGGAGAAGACTATAAAAATTTTAAACTTCTTTCCTGGTCAAATAGATTCTGAATTTAGTGATTTTTTCGGGACATCAGAGCTTTTCGATTTCTTACCTTCACTTGAATATAATGTCGAAGAATATATAAAAAGTTATACCCTAAAATCTTATATTGACCCAACAGCTAAAATATCTCCTAAGGCAACAATAGAGGGCAATGTATTTATAGGAAAAAATGTAGAAATTCAAGATTTTGCTTATTTAAAAGGACCCCTCGTGATTTTTGATAATGTTTTTATAGGTAAGTCCTCATTTATAAGAGACAATTCAATAATTGGTACAGGTTCAAAAATAGGACACTGTTGCGAAGTTGTAAGCAGCCTTATATTGAATAACTCTTCCATAACTCACTATTGCGGAATATCCAGTTCAATAATTGGAAGTAATGTGCATTTTGGGGCCTACATATCAACTGCTTCCGTTTTACTAAATGAAAGTCCTATAGTAATGATTAATAAAAATAAGGAAAAAATTAAATTAGGGATAAGTAAATTCGGTTCAGTTATAGGTAGTAATTGCAAAATAGGATCATATGTACTTCTTAACCCTGGAGTAATCATTGAGCCTAATTGCTTAATATTCCCTCAAATTTCATTGAGAACTGATTATTATCCAGAAAATTCGAAAATCTATATACCAAACTACCATTCTTTAATTAATACTGCTCCACTAAATCAGTTCTAATTATTTATATAAATATTTCCATTAAAATACACGAGGTGATTAAGCAATGGAGAATAAGTTAGTGGTTTATGGAGGGAATATAATTAAAGGTAATCTAAAAGTTAGTGGGGCCAAAAATTCAATACTAGGGCTGATTGCAGCAGCCCTAATTGCTCATGAACCAGTGATTTTTACCAATGTACCGAATATTCTAGATATAGAGAACTATTTGAAAATATTGAATAAGTTGGGGGTTGAGTCAAATTGGATAAAAGAGGAGGGTAGACTCGCGATTCATGCCCAAAATTTTGATTCTCATATTATTGATGTGGATCTAGCACGGAGTTTTAGGGCATCTATTGGTCTTATCTGTCCTCTATTAATAAGGAAAAAGAAAATAATGATCCCATTCCCTGGAGGAGATCAAATAGGGGAACGACCTCTAGCTGAAATGATGAGAGGAATTGAGATGATGGGTGCAAGAATAAAATATGAGTCTGGGATATTTTTAATTGAACGAGATGAGATTTTGAATGGAATTGATATAGAGCTAGAATATCCTAGTCATTCCGCAACAATAGTTTTAATGGTATTGGCTTCTTTTGCACAAGGGAAAACCACGATTAATAATGCAGCATTGGAACCGGAAATAATTGATATGCAGAATTTACTTACTAGAATGGGAGTGAGAATTTATGGCGCAGGCAGTTCCAAATTAATAATCTATGGAACTGAAGCTGTTAAAGGATGTGAGTATGATGTAATGCCTGATCGCTTACAGATAGGTACTTATGTAGTTGCAACGCTTATGACGGACGGCGAAATATTGGTGCCTCGAGGTTATTTGCAGAACCTAGAGAGCTTTATGGATTTGATAAAGAATATTGGTGCAATAATTGAAACAGTTGACACTAACACGATTAGGATTTCTGGGAAGCGCCCATATAGGAGTGTGAGTTTCGAAACAAACCCATACCCTGGAGTTCCAACTGATTTACAGGCCATTTTAACTGCTTTGCTAACAACTTGTAGTGGAGAAAGTTATATCAAAGAAAATGTATTCGAAAATCGGTTGCATCATATACCTGAAATTATTAAGTTGGGGGGAATTATAGAGATATTATCAAACAGAGAAGTAGTGATAAAAGGGCCAACCAAATTTGAAGACAATCATATAGTAGCTGCCAAGGATATCAGAGGGGGAATGTCTCTTCTCCTTTGTGGACTTTCATTATGTGAGGGTGAAAAAGTTACAATAAACAACACTTTTCATATCGAACGGGGCTACCCCGATTTTGTTAAGACTTTTAATTCATTAGGCGCGCATATGCAATACCAGGAGGGTGCTAATGTCTAAGGATCATAAAAACTTGAAAGTCTTGGTAGAGAAGATTGAAAGCATGAATTTGGGGAAAATAAGACTTTGTGAGCAAATGTCAAAACATACAACCTTACGAATAGGAGGATTGGTAGATATATTTTTTATCCCTCATGACATTAGATCACTGAAACAATCTATTGAAATGTTTAAGCAATTAGATATACCTTGGAAATTTATTGGTAATGGATCGAATGTTGTAATAAAAGATGGTGGAGTGAGGGGTGTTGTTATTAAATTACCGGAAAATATTTCCAATACTGAATTTAGTGATCATTCTATCAGTGTTTCTGGTGGGTTTTCATTGACTAAACTAAGTATTCTTGCAAGTAAGGCTAGTATGTCAGGATTGGAGTTTGCTTGTGGTATACCTGGAACTATTGGTGGGGCTATATACATGAACGCTGGGGGTTATGGGTCCGAAATGTCTGATGTTGTGAATTATATACATGTTCTTGATGAAAATGGAGAAATGCATTCCATGCACAGGGACGAATTAAATTTTGGACCTCGCAAATCTATATTACAAGGGAAAAAATGGGTTGTATATCAAGCAAATTTAAAACTAATAGAAGGAAATAAAGAGAGTAGTATTAAGAGAATGAAAAAGTTTATGAATCACAGAAAACAAACTCAACCATACGGAATTCCAAGCGTCGGTAGTGTTTTTCTAAACCCACCTAATGAATATTCAGGTCAAATTATTGAAGCATCGGGTTTAAAGGGATATAGAATGGGAGATGCCCAAGTCTCTGAAATACATGCTAATCATTTTGTAAACAAAGGACAAGCAACTGCATCTGATTTTTTAAAGTTAATGGAGCATGTAAAAAAAGTCATCGCCGACAAATACAACATTAACCTAATACCAGAGGTGGAAATTTTGGGTGAGAATCTCTAAACTAATGTCCCATTGTAGAACGATAACTTTCAAATAAAAAATTTATAGGAGGTATAAATGAGGATTGATGAGGTAATAAAGTCTCATGCTATCAATAGCCCGGAAAGATTTGCAGTAGGTTTTATGGATCACAAGGTAACGTATAAAGCCCTTGACAAGATGATCGACAATTGTACCAACTTCTTGTTAAATAAAAATCTAAAACCGAAGCAAAAAGTAGGAATTATGATGTTAAATACTCTTGAATTTATAATTTGGTATTATGCAGTTTCAAGAGCTAATGGGATTTCAGTATTGATTAATCCCCTACTTACCCATCGAGAAAGCGAGTATATTCTAACAGACTCCTCACCGAAATTCATAGTGTCTAGAGAACCTTTTATTAAGAATATAAGCGATTGTATCAAAAAATATAGCACAATAATAGATATTGATGAACAGCTTAATAAAATTACAAGTTTTAAGCCTTCCTTACAACCTACACAATATGAAAAGACCGATGTAGAAGATTGCACAATAATTTATTCATCTGGGACAACAGGCAGACCCAAAGGAATAATACTTACACATAATAATCTCTACAGTAATGCGAAAGTTTTTTCTGAATCGATAGGTTTAACCCACTTAGATAAGACCTTAATCGTTTCCCCGTTATTTCATTCTGCAGCTCTAACATGTTGTTTAAACTCCACACTGCTAATAGGTGGATATGTCCATCTTTTGGAGCGCTGGAAATCCAGCGAACAAACCCTAACTGTACTAGAAAAAGAAGAAATAACATTTTTCTTTGGTCCCCCAACAATGTATACGTATTTGTTAATGGATCCCAAATTAACTCAATATAATCTTTGCTTGCAGATTGCCTTTACTGGGGCTGCACCTTTGCCAATGGAAGTGTTTGATAAATGGAGGGAGATTTTCAATTTTGAAATCACAGAAGGTTATGGACTTACTGAAACTTCACCAATGGTTACTTTGAATCCATTAAAAAGGAAAAAAAAGAAAGGCAGCATAGGAGTTGCCTTACCAGGAGTAAAACTTAGGATTGTAGATGAAAATGGCAATGATGTGACAATCGGAAAGGTCGGGGAGTTATTAATAAGTGGTCCAAACCTTATGAAAGGCTATCTAAATAATGATATAGAAACTGAGAAAGTAATAAAAGATGGTTGGTTATACAGTGGTGACTATGCGAAGCAAGATGAAGATTCTTATTATTACATTATCAATCGTAAGAAAGAGATGATAATATATGGCGGGTTTAAAGTCTATCCTAGAGAAGTAGAGGAAGTTATATATAAGCACCCGAAAGTGTTAGAAGTTGCTGTTACAGGAGTACCTGATGAGGTTTATGGTGAAAAAATTTCGGCAATTGTCGTACTGAAAAATGAAAATGAAGTACTAAGTTTAGAGGAATTAAAAGTATTTTGTGAAGACAAACTTTCGAGGTACAAGATTCCTTCAGTCATAGCTCTGGCAAAATCATTACCAAAAACTGAAAGTGGAAAATTGATAAGATCTAGGTTGTAAAGCTTCACTAAACATAATACAAAAATCATAATGAATCTTTAAGCAAAGCTAAAGGAAAGACTTTGTTGTAGTATATTTCCAGATAAAAAGAGATCTAAAAGCAATTGATTATAGAAGGAAATTTTTATGCATATTTGAGGTGTGATATTTTGAGAATATTAATGATGACTCCCGATTATCCACCTAATTTATATGGTGGAATAGGCACACATGTCTATAATTTAGCTACAGGATTTGTTAATGAAGGTAATTCTGTGACAGTGCTTGTTGCTAAAATTAATCGACATTCTGATGACCCTAATAATTTTGAAGTTAGTGAAAATGGTAAGCTTACTGTTATTAATTTTCCCACTACAATGGATGGAGATTTCAGTAATGAAATTGATCCTCATTTTAGTAAAACACGTATCGCAACACCGTTTAAATGGGCAGAGCTAAGTAATAAATTATTTCCTATGGTATATAGATTTTTAAAAAGTGTTGATCCATTTGATGTATTTCATGCTCATGATTCATTTCATGCCTTCACTAGTGTTGCTATAAAAGACCTTTTTAATATTCCCATGGTAACAACTATTCATTCAATTTCAGCTCCCCCTAACCATTTCAATGATTCTTTGCGAAGATATATGTTAAATAATTCTAATAAAGCTATTGTTGTTAGTAAATGGTTGAATGAAGAAATAGGTACAAGGTATGGGGAATTAGCAACAGATGTTCATGTGATCCCCAATGGTATTGACTATGATTCTTGTGAAGACTCTTTTAGAAGGGCTTGTAACCCTCAATTTCAACCACTATCTATAACATTTTGTGGACGCCTATCGCCTCTAAAAGGCTGTGATGTTTTATTAAAAGCATTTGCAATTTTAAAAAGAAGTAATAGTTCCTTTAACTATAAATTGAAAATAGCTGGTGACGGTCCATTAAAAAATGAGCTGAAATTACTATCTGAATCCTTATCCATTGATAAAGATGTTGAATTTTTAGGATTTCTCAAAAATAACGAAGTGAAATTATTATTAAGACAGTCATCTTTACATGTGATACCTAGTATAGAAGAGTCATTTGGGATAACAGCTCTAGAAGCAATAGCTGAGGGCATTCCCGTAATCGCAAGTCAAACAGGAGGACTTTCTGAAATTATTGAAAATGGTGTGAATGGGATTGTATTTCCGTTAGGAAACTCTGAGATATTAGCAAATGAAATGGATAAGTTACTAAATAACCCCTATACCCGGTCCCAATTAGCCAAACAAGCTCTAAAAAGAATAGAAAAGTATAGCTGGGATAATATTGTAATTGAGACGAATAATATTTATAACATGATAATTAATGATTAATTTGGAGGGGATAATGGATGGGATATGTTGAAGATTTAAGAAGGTTAGTAGGAACTAGGCCTCTAATTTTTCCCGGAACTGTTATTATTATTCTCAATGATTCGAATGAAGTCCTACTTCAACAAAGAAAACAGCCTAGAGGTTCTTGGGCAATTCCTGGTGGGCTTATGGAATTGGGAGAAACTACGGAAGAAACAGCGAAAAGGGAAATTTTAGAAGAAACAAATTTAAGGATTGAAAATCTAAATTTGCTGAATGTATATTCGGGAAAAGAAAATTTCATAAAAGCACCGAATGGTGACGAATTTTATGTTGTTGTAATTGCATACTACACTAAACACATAAGTGGTGAGATGATAATTAATCGTGAAGAATCTCAGGATTTTAAATTTTTTCCGCTTGACGAAATTCCAGAGAACTTAGCTAAAAGTCATAAAACAATCATAAATGAATTTATCTCTAAATTTTCAAATTAACTCGAGGGAATTTTTATCTATGGATCAAACTATAAGCGTTTATACACAGATATAAGGGGAGGTTGAAGGGAGTTTTTTAATTATAACTCTATTACTTGGAGGAAAGAAAAATGGAGGTTATTTCGGTTAAGCATCTGCATAAATCATTCTTTCTTTCGATATCTAAACGATCTGGTTTTTTAGGTGCGTTATCTACTCTATTCTCACGAGAGAGGCAGGAAATACATGCCGTTAATGATATAAGTTTTTCTATTAATATGGGAGATATTATTGGATTTATTGGACCAAATGGAGCTGGAAAGTCTACGACAATAAAAATATTAACGGGTATTTTAACCCCAACTTCAGGTGAAGTAGAAGTTTGTTCAATATCTCCACACAAGCAAAGGTTAAAGAATGCTATGAACATAGGTGCTGTATTCGGCCAGCGAACCCAGTTGTGGTGGGACTTACCAGTTATTGAATCATTAAACCTACTTCAACGCATCTATGAAATAGACGATAGAACATATCAGAACAAACTTAAAGAATTCATTGACCTTTTATCATTAGACGAATTTATTAATCGCCCAGTACGCCAACTATCACTAGGACAACGTATGAGAGCCGATCTTGCAGCAGCGTTCCTGCATAGCCCAAAAGTAGTATTTTTAGATGAGCCGACAATCGGGTTGGATATTACAGCTAAAAGAAAAATGCGGGAATTTATTAAAATGTTAAATTCGCTTTATAATACTACAATCATACTGACTACACACGACATGCAGGACATTGAAGAACTTTCAAGCCGAGTTATGATTATAAATCATGGCAAAATGATCTTAGATGATACAATAAGCAGTTTACGTCAAAGATATGCTGGTAATCGAACAGTGAATTTTAAACTGGCTGAACCAGTAAGTAGCATAGATATTGAACGATTTGCAGCAGAATATACTATGATGATTAGAGATGAAATGATTTCTGTCCAAATCCCAGTAAATATATCACCAGCCGAAGTTTTTGCATTTATTGATTCTAAGTATAAGATACTTGATATGCAACTTATCGATACAACTGTAGAAGATATTATAGAGAAGGCATACACTCTATGAACTTTTTACGAAAATATTTTGCGTTTACAACTATAACTTTTAGAAATGGTGTTCAATATCGATTCTCCTTTACCATATATATCCTCGGAACAACTATTCAGCTAGCTGTTCTCTATTTTATTTGGAGAGCAGTGTATGTTGGGAAACCGTCAATTTCAGGATTTACAGAATCAGAAATGATTACGTATCTTTTCATTTCACAAATATTAAATTCTATTTATGCATATAGGAACTCCCCAGAACGTATTATCTTTGATCGTGTCAAAAATGGAAATTTAGCTTTCGACTTGATTAAACCCGTTCGTTTCAGTATTGCTCGCTTGATGGAGAATATCGGGGGAAGTTTAGTCAGTATCGTGCAGGCATCAATCGTCATGCTGATTATAACGTTTTTATTTCCTACTATAATTCCTCCAGCCGGAATTGGATATGTTATAGCTTTTATTATGAGCGTAGTATTGAGTTTTTTGATTCTTTTTTCACTGAGCTTAATCACTGGATATATATCTTTCTGGACTATGAACTTTTGGGGTCTACACTTCTTAAAAAAATCTTTGTTCGACTTTTTCTCAGGAGCAATCGTCCCACTTTCTTTGTTTCCTGCTTGGGCTATGACGTTAAGCAATTGGCTTCCATTCAAAAATATCATCTATACCCCAACTTTGATTTATATGGGACGATACGATTTTAACGACACACTTGTACAGCTTTTAATACAAACTTTTTGGAGTGTTGTATTATGGTTAATCTCTGAAAGTCTTTATAAGTTAGCAATTAGGGGGTTACAAATTAATGGGGGTTAAAAAGCATATCATACTCTACCGCTACTTTTTGATTAAAAATCTACGTGAGAGTATGTCATATAAGTTGGATTTTTTGATGGGAGTATCAGCACATATAGCGAGACAGACGGTCGGAATCCTTTTTTTATCAATTATTTATACCAATACCCCCGCGCTAAATGGATGGACTTATCATCAGTCCCTAATGCTCTATGGGTTTGCACTTATCCCAGCAGGTCTGGATGAATTTTTTCTCCGTAATATATGGACTTTACCCAATAAGTATGTGCGTATGGGTAATCTTGACAGACTATTGTTGCGACCAATAAATCCCTTATATGCGATTACAGTGGATGGTACAAATCTACATGGTTTTATCTTAAGTATTTATGGAATAATTGTTTGTGTTTATTCTGGCATAGAGTTAAATCTGGTTTTTACACCTATGACATTTCTCTGGATACTTGTTCTCATCATATGTGCAACAAGCATATATTTTTCAATAACAATTTTAATGGCTACTTTCAGTTTTTGGTTTATAGATGTTATGAGTTCAATGGTTCTTATTGAGAGTTTAAATCAGTTTTTAAAATACCCCCTGGCAATCTATCCCTATGCCTTACAAATATTATTAACGTGGATTATTCCATATGCATTTACAAGTTATTTTCCAGTTGAATTTATACTCGGGGGTTCTTTAGCTGCATATGCTTATATCACCCCTGTGATAGCATTGTTACTACTATTTATCGCATCACGTTTTTTTGTTTTTGGTTTAAAACGCTATAGTAGCGCGGGAGGGTAAGAAAGTGAGGGTTATATGAATCATAAAATCAGTATAATTATTCCAGTATATAACACGTTGAACTGGCTCCAGGATTGTGTAGATTCAATATTGAAACAAAGCTATGAAAATATAGAGGTTATCTTGGTTAATGATGGATCAACAGATGGAAGTGGAGCAATTTGTGATTCAATAAAAAAACTAGATACTCGAGTTCGTGTTTATCATAAATTGAATAGCGGACTATCTGATACACGGAATTATGGATTAAAAATGGCTTCTGGTAAGTATATAATTTTCGTTGATTCGGACGATATTGTTGCAGAAAATCTAGTAGAAGTACTTTATAATAACTGTAAAGAAAACAAATTCAACCTTGTCCAATGTTACTATTTACGTTTTGAAGATAAAAATAATTTATTTTCATATAGTACCGCGCCACCGGAATTAATCGTTTATGAAGGAAAAGCAATGCATTGGGGTCTTATTGGTAAGGGAAAAACCCGGCCAATGGCGTGGGCAAAGATTTTTGAACGTTCACTTTTTAATGATGTTACATTTCCAGTAGGATTAATTCATGAAGATGAAGCTGCAATTCATAGGATCTTATACAATGCCAAATCCATGGCCGTTATTAACGATAGGTTGTACTTTTACAGAAAAACACCAACTAGTATTATGAACAATAAATTCAGTATGAAAAGATTCGATATTCTCTTAGCTCTTCGAGATAGACTTGAATTCTACAATAATTTGGGCTGGCATGATCTTGGGTTTGCAACAGCTCAACGATATAGTGTAACAATTATTGATTTGTACAGAAAATCAGCAGAAAATTTTGAAAACCCATCACAACAATTAAAATACTTAATTGAATTATATAAAGAAAGTTGGAGTTTATTGAAGGAATCTCCATTTATGACTGATAGAATCAAACATAAGCATGAAGAATGGTTAGAGGATCCCACAAAAGGAAGTTTATATAATGTTTTTGAATATTTTAGTGTTTGATGGGCCAGTGAAATATTTACAAAAGCTCGATAAAAGGAGTAACTGACTGTTTGTGCTCATAATGTGATATCCCCTTCAATAAAAAAATTCTAGTATCAATGACGCCAAGTTTCGACTATAACTTATCGCCTTAATAAACGGCACTTGGCCCTCACATGTCCTTAAGAGGAAACATCTTTTTCGTTGTGGCAATTAACTGACCTATAGCGGTCATTGTTTTATCATAGGCACATTAGAATCGAACACTGGTTTAGATCAGTTGTACAACATCTTGAGATAAATGGCGCTCAAAATCAGATTCTGTAAAGAAATCAAAACATAACTCTTGCTCACCTTTCCGATTTGTACTTTTCATCAAATGTAGAGCCTCTATACATGCATGGGGAATAGGATAAGTCATCAACCGATAAATTTCATTCAAATCACTTTTAGTTAAGGGGCTGGTGCCAGGAAACCTTTCGCCCCATTCTTTGGTGAATCCAAATATCTTAACGGGGATATTCAAGGCTTTCCCCATTAATTTTTCCTTTATATTAATGGCAATGGACAACCCAAAAGGGTCAAAGTCTGGCCATATGGTAATAGACACTAGATTAAATGTTGAGGCATAGGAAATAAGCTCAATTTCTTCAGAAGATATAAAGCCTTTACTGTAAAGGAGAGACCATTTACATGGGTCTAACCACTGACTATCAACTAGTGAATCGAACAAATCTTTGTTTTCAATAATGAGAAGATGGGGGGAGTCCCAGGATATTATCCGCATTTTATGAATCATACTCCGAGTTAAAGATAAACTTCCATGAAATGCAAGCCCATAGTTCGTATAGCCATTTAGTTCCCATGAAAAAGGACCGGTTATCCAAATTCGTGACTTATTGGAGTGAATACCAAAGTCGGATAGTTTTTTTCCAAGTAATTTTCGTAAGCGATGCTTATCCCCTTCTGAAAGGGCTTTTGTCGAATAAAAATACTGTTGCGAGAACATTTTCCAACTCATGGTTTTTTGCTTCTGATTGTGGTCAAAAAGAGCAAATAGCAGTCGTATCATGTGTATGGTAGATGAATCTCTCTTTATTTTTACGAATTGAATGACCTTTTTTATGAGATGTTCGTTTTCGGTCAATGGCTTAAGGTCCTGGAACGCCATCGTGAGTGAATCGAGTTCGGCTGTATTCGTGTCGAAATTCATTTCCATGAGGCGAGCAATATCAGATTCAAACATTCCAAGATTAGCAGATACGAACTTGGGATCCCAGGTCTGGATACGATTGTGGAGCTTTTTCTCGTGCATGACTAGCAAGCCCCAGTTAAATAATCTCATTACGGATTCGTCAAATAGTTGATATTCAACATGAGTTAACCAGTGTGCTTTCCAATTTTCCCATCGCTTGCGAGTCTTTGATTTGATTAGATCTAAGAGGAGGGAGCGAGTCAACTCTAGCATCTCTCCCTCTAGAACATTATCTAGATCATAAGGGGGTTCACCGGCTCCATATCTGATCCGTTCAGATATGGGAGTTTGACGAGTAAAGCCACAATGTCTGCAGGTAGAGACTTTTATTTTCCTACTTGTATAGTTTTCGTTTTCGAATTCAACTGGAGTCCACATCGTAATTGTTTTGAAAGAATGTTTGGTTGTGCCACAGGTCATCATTGGTTTCCCCTTATGTAATTAAATCTACGGACGAATTTTTCCGTAAGTAATCGGAGGCGCTACTGTTTCATTCCTCTTTTTAGGTCGGAAATTAAGTAACATATTCATCCATGGCATCATCAATTTGATGTTTTCAGAATAGGGCATCCCTATAATGATTTGAGCCTCGGAATTACTTAGAAACTGGCCGGCTAAGGCAATACGCTCTTCATCCAAATGGGCAAACGGTTCATCCAATAACATAAAGCTGAGTACGCCATCTGCTTTAATCGCAGCGAAGGTTAGAAGTAATGAAGCAATGACTTTTTGTCCACCGCTAAGTGCACTTTTATCCCGGTAACTTTTTGCCGGTTTCCCATTAAAGCCTAGACGATAATCAACCTTCCAACGCTCATCCTCCAAATAAACAGCTCTTAATGAGGCTTCGAAATTACCCCGCGCTGCCATTTCCTCGAGTGATTTCCGTACTTTTTGAAATACCTCATCAACCATAATTCGGTACTCGTTTTTAGCTTCAACACGCTTCTTTTCAAGTTTGTCCAAATCATCTTGAATTTTTTGAATCTCCTCTTGATGTTGATCCAGAAGCATGCGGTGTTTTTCATACGACTGCTCTAATTTGACTGTAGCTATTTCTTCTCCCGGTCGGACGGCTCCTCCTGATATATTATTCCGCAATATCTCGACAGCGGATTCCTTCATTTCTATACTCTTTCGGTATTGCTCCGGTTTCTCTAGTGTGGCCAATTTATCGGCAACAGCTAATGCCACTCGTTGTTCTTCGGTAAATTGACTCCGAATTTCATCGGCTTGGGCTTCGATGTTGATTTTCTGCGATTTCTTATCCCGAATGCTCACTTCAACGATAGATAATTCACCACGATAACCGTTCAATTTTTCAGTTAGTACGCCAGCTTGATTACTAAGTTGATTTTGAAGGGTGACAAGTTCTAATAGAGAATTCGTACATTCATCTCTCGATTTCGTCAGGGTATCCATCTCATGTTGAAGTTGCTGAAGGATCATGTAGGTGTGAGCGAGAGTATCTTTTTTACTAGGTAATAGAAGAATTTGCTCCTGGGTCTTAATTTCTTCTATTATTGCGTTCAGCTGTTCCAATAAGAGAACTTCTTGCTCTTCTGATTGAATTAGTAGGGATTTTTGTTCGAGTGCATGTTTCTTGTCTGCCTTAAGCTGGGCTTGAAAAGCAGACTGACCACAATAAAGACCTTTTGCACCAATAGAACGTCCGCCACGTTCAACAACATAATAGGGAGACGGTGAATTTAATAAAGCACTATTACCTTTACGAACCCAGGCCCATGCTTCTTCAAGATTATGGGCAATCATTACATTTTCAAATCGCTGTAAATAACCAGCTATTCGTTCGTCTTTAAGAAGGATTTTGTTCAGAACGGCTTGTTTTTTAAGCTGTAAATACGCAGGTTTATAGGGTGATACCCAGAAAGGATACTTAATTGCTTGTGCTTCTTTCATGACTTGGACCATGTCTTCAGGACTTACAACGATCGTAAATCGTTCCGTTCCTAACATAGCTTCTATAGCTTCTTGCCAAGACGGATCGGGGATGTCGATACAATCGGCAATTAATAAATGATCAATGGCTTTAGATTCCAGCCATTTTTTTAATTGTATAACGCCGGCAGGAAATTCACTTTTCTTTGATGTTTCCATGCGAGCAATTTTATGTTCAAGCTGATGTAGCTGATTCTTCAAATTTGTTGTTATGGTTAATTGGTCTTTATAGCTTTGATTCAATTGATGTTTTCCCTCAGATAGTTGAGCTATGTCTTGAACAGGAAGGGGATGATACGTCTCGATGAACGTGCTTAGTTCTGCAGCATTACGTTCATGATTGGATATTTCAACCGCTGTCGATGTTCGTTTTTCCGAAAGCTCTCTCATGGATCCATTTAATTCTATGATGTTTATCTTGGTTTTGGATAATTGCTGCGTATGATCGGCAAGCAATTGAGCATTTGTCTCTATTTTTGAAATTAATTCATGTTCTTTTTGTAAAAGATCTACTATTTCTTGGTTGAACTCCTCATATACATTCATTAAGTGTGCATATTCTGAAAGCGGAAGTTCCAATTGAAGAGCTTTTATCTCATGCTCGAGTTCGAGTATCCGCTTGCAGAGGCTGATGTTGTTTTCAATTTCCCTCAATGTAAGTTCTTGCTGTTGTTTCTGTAGATTAATATGAAAATACTGTTCTTTTAACGTTTTAATATCCGCTTTAATCTGGTTAAAGCGGTCCAATCTCTCTTGTTCTCCACAAATCTGCAAAATATAGTCAGCCAATTTTTCTTCATTGAGATCCATAATATCTTCCGTTTTACCTTGGTCTAAACTACAAGCATTGATGAGGGATCTGGTTAGACCGATCTCTTGCATTTGCCGAGCATATTGCTCCATATTCAACCAGCGGATGTAGGCCTTTAAATCAAGATCTAAATCAAAATAGCCATCAAAAACGCAGTATTCACGTTTGCATGGATCGCGTTTGATTCTACAAACAATAGAAACGGTGTCTTGCCTTTTACCAATAGCTTCAAATGGACGTTTTCCGTAAGTGGGATGAATGGTATTCACGAAACGTCCGACAATATAGATTTCATCGACATCATCCCGTTCAAAGAATGTTTGAAGAGATTGGTTATTATCGAATTTTCTTGACCCAATGAGTACTCGGATCATATTCAGGATGGTCGTTTTGCCGGCACCATTATTACCAATTAACCCAATGATTTGTGCGTCTAATGGGATTTCTTGACGCGGGAAGTAGGAAAAGCCTTCCATTTCCAGATTCAGAAAACGAATCGGCAAATACTTTTTATCCATAATTCTCTTCATATGTATCCCCACCTTCTTTCGTTATTTCCGTAAACGCAAGTGACGTTTCTTCTTTCAATGCATCAGTTTCATTGATAAGAAGATCAATGACATGCTTTCGGACCTGTTCATAAAGTTTTGAATTATCCACAGCTGTGGATAAGCGGGGGCCCGCGATCATAGAGGTTGTACCGCGAACCCCTAGTATAAAACCTTGTTGCTTCAGCACGGTTAAATTTTTCCTCAAGTTCTGCATGGAGCCAAGCTGTGATTTAAAATTTTCAAATAGTTGTTCTTCGGTTACATGGGGATCCTCATCCATTTGTTTTTTTAGCGAATGATCATATTTGGGCAAAATGAGATTGCACCAAAGAATCACAAGTAATGCCTTTCCAACAACCGACTGCCCCTCATTAGGTGGAAATGGACCCTCGGTAAAAGGCTCGAGGTGACGAATATCCTGAGATAAACGTGCATCAAAATGCTGGGAAATCGGATCATCGACAAACTCGTATCCAACCTCTCGAAGTCGATTCGTTACATCTGTACGAAAAGTATCATCAAACTCGAGTCGAGGAATTAGATGCTTAGGACATGCTTTGATGGTTAGCATCGCACAAACTTCTTCCGGGCTATAATCCATCCATTGGTTTAAGTTAAACATGTGTACCCATCCTTTCAATGAGAGCATCTGAAAGCTGATGAAAAAGGTGTTCTTGAAGGGTCAGACTATGCATTTTCGTATCTAACGTGTACCCTATAAATGGGGAATCTCTCCAAAGAAACTTCTGATTTTCCATTGCGCAGAGTGCAGCCAGATACATGAAACCTTCAACCTTTTCCGATAAAGGCTGAAGAAATTGTTCCAAAGTCAGGGACTCCTTGACTTTAAATTCCTCAATTAATGCGGTGGTCAATTTTTCGGAATAAGGAGATTCGATAAACATGTTCTCCAGCATTTCTTCCCCTCCACTTACTTTTCGGCTTATTCTTCTTCCACGGCTATGTTTTCTTTGCTGTAGAAATAATTGCAAGGATTCAATTAAATTGTTTTCGTCGAACCAAGAAGAGCCAGAGGGTGTAAAAACCCCTTTATCAATCCACGCGGTCATTTGATAGAAAGAAGAGCCTGACAATAAACGGTCAATATCACTTTTGGTGAATGGTGCAGAGCCCAGTACTTGATGATCAAGATAGTATTGTTTACGCTCATCATATAAACTCATGACTCGTTGATGGAAGGTGAGGAGTATTTCGATGCCGTGCTTATCTGCTTCTGTAAGTTCTAATCCCTTTGAAATCTTGTAATTCGTGATGTCCGACATGCGTTTAATTAATTCATCAATATTTCCGACAAATTCACTGATTTTGTGGATAAGTTTTCGTATTCGCTCATCATTTCTGGATACTAACGCATTGGCGAGTTCCGAAATGTGACGTCTTACCGAGTACAAGATTTGATCCCGCAACAGCTCCATGGACGATAAACTTAAGCCCATCAGATCAGCAACCTTTAAAATTTCGGTTACTGCAAGCTGGAAGGACATTTCATCCATTTCATCGCCCCGATAAAGAAATGGGAGGAAACGTAGAAACAACAAACCACTTTTGGATAGTGAATATTGGAGTGTACCTTCTTGTCGAACTAACCATGTTCCCTCAATAAGGCTATTCAGAATGGTATCAAGTTCTTTTGCAGTATATTGGGGGAACATCGCCTCAATATCTGCCCGAGAAACGTGACTTTGCTGTGTTTCTCGTGATAAACGAACCATGAGGGAGACCTTATGCCCGAACCATTGTTTGGAGCTCGTTAAATGGCTCAGTAGTTGATATAAGTAATCAAAGCCTTCCGCATAGCCCAGATCTGGGAGTTCCTGTTCTACAATGTCTTCTTCCACGATTCTATCACCTCTTCTATCAGTTATTTCCCGGATGAAAAAATTCAAACTTAAAAACCCTAAACTTTTTGGATTTCAACTTTTCAAAAAGTACAAGTTTAGCTTTCGATGAAATGGGAAAAAAAGGTGAATATATGAAAAATCAAGAGGTGAGGGGTTTGGAAGGTTTTGCCGAGGTAACTGTAAATGGAGTTCTGTTTAACGGAAAATATTACACATGTTCACTAGCGATCAAAGAGAAGTGGTTTGAACAAGCTGCGAAAACCAGCCACTGGACACTTTCAGCGTACATGAACGAGGAAGAACGTTTGATGATCCTGCTGCCTAGTCAGGAACAATATATACCTTGCCTGATGCTGACAAGACGGATTGTTATGCCGGAGATCGAAAGTTATCAAACAAAGATACAACAACTGAAGGAAGCACGGAAAGATAAGAAACGGTTAACGTCTAGAAACTAAGGAGGCTTGCGTTTGAAATACGTAGATCGTTTTCAAAGTTTCATTTCGAAGGGTCATTACCACAGGATGATAGAGAGTGAGAAGAAGCTTTCTTGTTTACGCGAAAACATCCGTGAATATCAAACAAGCACAGGAGAGAAACGCCTAGAGTGGACAGAACTAGGCGTTGTTGGCTTTTTTCAGGGCATCCGTGTTTTTGAGGATGATATCGAAGCGCTCAAAGACCACTTACTACAGCTTGGGGTACTTCCCGTTGTAACAAAAATAGATTTGGAATCGTTGCCAGTAGATCTTCAAGAAAGCATGAAATCATGGACGATTCCCAAACGCCCCACGATTCGTTTTTCACCAAATAAAACCGTGAGAATCGATCCTACGAGGTTACATGGTTATAGGGAATGGGTAGGGAATATGGACGTTAATGATCAAGTAAAGGCCTGGACGCATGAAAAAGATAAATATGAGGTTTTATCTAATGAATGGATGCATTTAAAAAGACTCCTAGTCATTGATATCAAGCCATTACAGAGATTCAAACTTTCGTGCGGATCCGTAGCATGTGTTCCTTCAAAACGGGAGGTTTTGGGTGTCGATGTATTTCAACATATAGGGACCGAAGCCCTTATGACATTTGGTCGGGTCGACATGAAGAAAGTAATGCTTTATACAGGTAGGGGGATCTTGAAAAAATCGGACGTGGATACATATCGAAAGGTTGTTGATGTGAATCTAAGATATACCTTAATGCAGACCCGTAAAGAAGAACTTCGAAATCAATACTATCACGAATATCTGATGAACCTTTAGTATAACCAGCAGAATATGAATGTATAGCGTGCAAATCTACTAAGTGCCAGGTTAGCACTAAAGTAATTCTGATGTAAAGTCATGAAAAAAACAATATATGGTATAATGGATGCAATATTCAGCAGGAGCGCACAACGAGATCTCAAGTTGTGCGCTTTTTTGTTACAAATAGGAATCAAAAATCCTATCCCCCACAATAATATTCAACTCGTTCAACCTACCTCTTCATGCAACCATACCTCATGCAGGCTGCCTTTCCATTTCTTAATCATAAAGGAGGTTAACTCAATTATGGCGAAACGAAAACGTAGCACTACACGAAGCGTCATTGCAAGACGAATAAAGGAAAAAAGAGGACAAGGGCAAGGAGCGACGTATAAACCTTGGCTGACGATTCACGATGTTCCATCCATAGGGGTTGTAAGTCGCATAAAGGGTTGGAAAACGGGAAGAATCCATCACTTGTTATCGGAGCATCTTGAAACAGCCTATTTTTATATGTGTGAGTGGTCCCCCCGTATTGTGGATATTCGGGAGCAATTTCCGCTTTTACCCCAAGAAAAGACGATGTTTATTGCGGATACTTTAAAAATTAGGTATCCCTGTGATCCGAAAACAAAAGAACCCATTGTGATAACCACGGATTTTATGCTTACGGTTCAAACCGAACACGGTTTGGAATATTGGGCACATACGGTCAAACCGCGAGATAATCTAACCCCTAGAACCATAGAGAAATTTGAAATTGAAAGACGTTTTTTTGCAGATGAAGGGGTTCAATGGAGACTCATTACAGATAAAGATATCTCATACAATCTAGTTAAAAATGTGTCCTGGGTTCACTCCGCACGAGGGTTGGAGGGGATGAGTCATTTGAATGAATCCATCATCGACTCCGTTGAGCCCGAATTGTTTAATTTGCTGCAGAGCAGGAGTATGTCTTGTTCCAAATACGCTGCAGAGTGTGATCTGAGATTTGGATTTCCTATAGGTACAAGTTTGTTTATTGTCCGCCATCTTATTGCAAATAAACGGTGGCTTGTAAATATGAATCGAATCATTCAACCAGCGATGGATCCGATTGATATCAAGCGGGCATAGTGGGAGGAGACAAATGGAGATACAAGTGAATGTCATCCTGCAAAGTGAGAGGGCTCAAGAACGAATTTTATATATCACCCCGGATAGACGGTTTTTGTATACCATATCTATCTTTGAAGATAGACCCATTCCGGTAAAGAGGGAGTTTACCGAAATTGAAAAGGCTCTAAGTAAAGGTTTATATACCATTGCTGAGGTGGATCCCTTCGCAAACCTTATGGATCCCCATTCGAAGTATGTAAAAGAACACAGTTCTAGCATTGAAGAAAGGTGGGAATTAATCAAAGACTTGGTGGATAACGAACCTGCTATCTATAACCGGACACACCGGGGGGAACTGATAAGGGAACGATCTCAACAAACAGGCAAAAGCAAGACCTTAATTTACCGGTATATACGATATTATTGGACCGGTGGAAAGATGAAAAACGCACTAGTAGCGCACTATTTTAATTGTGGCCGGCCAAATAAGAAGGGGGAGAAGAAGACTTTCACAAAAAAGGTCGGTAAGCGAAGTCTGCTCGCGCAAATGCATCCGGAATCTCCAGAATATCAAGGCGTTATCATCACAAAAGAAATGAGAAAGATCTTGGGAGCAGCCCTTGCCCAATGGTATAAAACAACGGATGCAAATAGTATGGAATTTGTTCACGAGCGTATGTGGCACACGTACTTTCTTGAAAAAGTTATGGTGAATGGAGAACTAAACGAGATTCCATTGCCCAGTCACAAAGTCCCTACGATTGATCAATTACGGTATTTTTACAGACAAACGGAAGACTACCGTAAGGTTGTAATGGCACGTGAGGGAGTTCGGAAATACCAATTAAAATTCAGACCTGTTCTTGGTAATGCTACACGAAGAGCGGTTGGACCAGGCAGTATTTTCGAGATTGATGCAACGATAGGAGACATCTATCTCGTCAGCCATGCTAATCGAACCAAGGTTATCGGAAGACCTGTTATCTATCTTGTTATAGACGTATTCAGCAGGATGATTGTTGGATTCTACGTGGGACTAGAAGGCCCATCTTGGCAGGGTGCCATGATGGCTATCGAGAATGCGACCACGAATAAGGTAGATTTTTGTGCGGAATACGATATCCACATTAACGATGAGCAGTGGCCATGTCAGTATATGCCTGAAGTCATTGTGGGGGATCGAGGTGAAATGGAAAGCAAAAAAGCAGATTCTCTTTCAGAAAGCCTTGGAGTCACAATCAAAAATGAACCACCGTATCGGGCGGATTGGAAAGGAATAGTAGAGTCTAATTTTAAAACGGTGAATACCACGATTAAACAATGGATTCCTGGAGCAGTGAAGCCTGACTTTAAGGAACGTGGCGGAAAAGACTATATTCTCGATGCTAAGCTGTCGTTACGGGGCTTTATTAAATTGATGATTGAACTGATCATGTATCACAATAATAGTAAAGCGATTAGGCATTATCCGCTTGAGACCAGCATGATTCCTGATTCCATTCTGCCAGTTCCGATTCACTTATGGAATTGGGGGATACAGAATCGGTCAGGCCATCTTAAGGCATTTCCCAGAGACATTATTCGATTAAATTTGCTTCCTTGTAAAGAGGTAACAGCTACAAGGCTAGGTATAGCCTTTGAGGGAATTCATTACAAATGTGACGAGTTGACGGAGGTCGGGTGGTTTGTAAAGGGTGATTCCCGTTCAGTCACGATAGCGTATGACAGAAGATGCATGAATTCGATTTATGTGAAATCTCCAGATGGTCTCCATTATTTCACCTGCCGTTTACAGGAGAAATCGGATCGATTCAAGGACCTGAGTCTGGAGGAGATAAAGATGATACAACAGGAGGAGAAACTTGCGCTCGTTTATCATAAAGACACTCAAAATCACGCCAAATTTAAGATGAATGAAAGATTTGAGCAAATCAAGCAGGAGGAAATCTCGTTAACGGAACAAGCACGAAGTGAAGCAAGTATCAGCAATGCAGAGTTTAAATCGAATATTCAAGAAAATAGGGCGACAGACCGAAAGAAGATACAAACCAAGGAAGCTTATCGTTTAGGTGTTTCTGATGAAGTGCCAAAAATAAATATAAACGACGAATTAATAGAGGACGAAATGTTTACAGAGGTACGAGGCTTAACTCTAATCGAGAAATTGAAGAGGCGAAAAAATGAAAATGATAACGAATAATAGCTCCATACTAAACAATGAGAAAGGTATGGGAATGTTCCTCACAAGATATAAAAATTAACGCATCAAAGTCAGGAAGTTTTTGATCACCCGCATTTGTATCTAGCTGTAGAGCTTGAGACAAACATAACTAATGGACTATAGATTTCTCTTAATCCAGTAAAACCGAATGAAATTATTCTCATGGAATAAAAGTAAAGAGAGGAGGGGTTAAATGGTTAAAACCATTGAGCAGTACACACGCAATCCGATTTTGAAAGGTGTTGTTATAGAGGCTCAGTATCATTCCGATCAGGTAATCAAGGGTTACATTGGAAATCCCATGATCGAATCACTTCCTAGAATTTTGGACGAAGATGAATTACTGGATGCGATACCCCACTATCCTGATTACGATCACTCACAGCGGGATCTCAGTAGAAGGCTCAGGCTGCATTGTGTGCAACAGCTAAGTGATTATGTGGAAATTCTCCCTATCCATTTGTCCATAGAACAGCGATTTTCACGGATGATTCGGCATGGCTATGTAGCACGTAATCCTCTGCAAAGGGAGTATGCAAGACAATTTCATGTCGGATTCGATAAGATTCTGAAAGCAGGAGTGAATGAGAAAGGCGAGAACGCAGCAGGCATACGATCAACTGCAGCTGGATTTAATATCATTGGTGTTAGCGGCCAAGGGAAGTCAACGGCGGTGGATCTTAATTTGCTCCTGTATCCTCAAGTAATTCAGCATACGGCTTATCATAATCAACCACTCGTTTTGGATCAGTTGGTGTGGCTTAAATTAAACTGTCCCTATGATGGCTCGATCAAAGGACTTTGTATCAACTTTTTTCAAGCCGTTGATGCGGTACTGGGTACCTCTTATTTCAAAAAAATTGTTACGAATGGCTCGACCACGGACACATTAATCCCACAAATGGCCCACATCGCTTCCCTTCATTGCTTGGGGACGTTAGTGATTGATGAGATTCAGAACTTAAGTCTAGCAAAGAGCGGCGGTTCTGAGAAAATGCTGAATTTCTTTACGCAACTTATCAATACGATAGGTGTTCCGGTGGTTCTCGTTGGTACCTACAAAGCACTTCGGTTGTTCGGCGGATCATTTAGTCAGGCAAGAAGGGGATGCGGACAAGGAGATATGATTATTGACCGCATGTCGGATAGTGAAGACTGGGATTATTTCATATCCAGTTTGTGGAGATACCAATGGACGGCCACCCCAACAAAATTAACGGAACCGATGAAAAAAACAATTTATGAGTTAACCCAAGGCATTATTGATATAGCGGTAAAACTCTATATGCTTGCCCAGTGGGATGCTATCGCTCTTGGAGAAACGGAGGGGGGAAAGGAACGCATTACAGTTGCCAGGCTTAAGAAAGTTGTTTCCGAACACCTTCAATTGGTTCAGCCGATGATCAAGGCATTAAAAACTCAAAATAAATCAGCCTTATATGATATAGATGATTTGTATCCGAAATGGAATGACTTCTCTCACTATCTCGCTCAATCAGAAGAAAAGGTAAGTATTCACGGTAATCTTCGAGAGAAAGAAATGCCGACAGAAAAAATAGACCACGACCGTAAAACATACATGGAACTGGTCAAACTGGCTGTAAGTTTAGGTACCACAATTGAACAAGCAGAGGAAATTGCTCTGCATTATATAAAAAATCATGAGCCGCACGCAGATGTTACTGCTTTACGGATGGAGGTGGCTAAGCATATCTTAAGCGGCTTTGACGAAGCTGACCCGAACGATATTCGAAACCATGTACCCAAAAAGGGAAAGACAACGCCAGAAGAGTTATACAAATCCTTGACCGAGGCTGGATATACCGGATCTCAAGATGTGTTGTTCCCAGATGAAGATGTCTCGTAATCGAGAGTGCAAAAGTTTAGTTTCTATGAAAAGGGGAAAACTAGAAGTATAAACCAAGATAGGACGTGGTTATACTGACTGGTTTCTTCCCTTCCTTATTTCCAGATGAATTACTGTATAGCGCCCTAGCGAGATACCATTTATATGCGGGGAATCATAGCAGCAAAGCGACTATGACTGAGTTATATAATGGTTCTGTCTTCTGTGCTGCTACAGGTTTGCCAGCACACATAGATCAAATTAGCCATCTTATGAGGCATAATATGAGCCCTTCAGAGATCATCCAGTCTCACACCCTGTTACCGTATTTTGCTGCTTTTCTTCCCGAAGACCGAACTCATTTCGTAAAATCAGCCATGACGGGGGAACTAGGCAGAGCCGTGAATGCTCGGTTAGGTTTACTAGCTTCGACGGTGAAAAATCCTCCTTTTCTTAGAGTGTGCCCTCAATGCATCATAGAGGATGAGATAACGTACGGGCTTCCATATTGGCATCGGTCACATCAATTACCAGGCGTTCTTGTTTGTTATAAACATGAATGCATATTAGAAGACTCAGTGATTCCTTACACTTTAAGACGAAACAGGCACGAATATGTAAGTCTGAAACGTGATCTCATTCGTAAAAAAATGGCTGCGCCTCATTCGTGTAACGTTCAAAAAAAACATTTGATTTTCCTTGCAAAACAATCACATGCGCTACTTAATATGCCGTATGACGACGAATACCTGAACAATATCCCCATGTATAGGGCAAAGTTATCGAAGCGCGGCTTCATCACCCCGAATGGAAATATACGTTTTCAAAATCTTCGTTCAAACCTATATCAAACACTGGGAAAGGACCTACTCCACATGTGTCACTCCGAAATCAATAAACATTCGGAGGATACCTGGTTGCATAAATTACTGCGCGGCCATGATTATATCCATAGCCTGCGGCATTTGCTAGTGATGCAATTTCTTGCTGAAACTATAGATTCGATCTGCGAAATGCAGAAGGAGACCTATCATCCCTTTGGTACAGGTCCATGGCCGTGCTTGAATAAAGTGGCAGATCATTTTAAAGAAAACACTATTCCGAGTTGTATAGTCACGAGATGTTCGGATACAGGGCGACCTGTGGGTACGTTCAAGTGTAATTGCGGTTTTGTGTACTCCAGAAGAGGGCCGGACACAAGTGAGTGCGATCGAGTGAAAATCGGTAGAATCAAGCAGTTCGGCATCGTTTGGGAACAAAAATTTGACGAACTCCGAGTTAACTCAAATCTTTCACTTAGGCAGAAAGCCGAGTGTTTAGGGGTTCATCGCTCTACCCTTTATTTAAAAATGAAGGAGCAGCCTAGATCCATGGATAAGTATGAATCATTTGGTGAAAATGTAAGAACAATCGACCTAGATCTGCTTTCCGAAGACTTGTCGAACCAAACAAATGCCACTTGTTATAGCACGGCTAAAGAGGACATACTTCAAATTCGAGTCGATTGGGAGAAAAGGGATCGAGAGCTTCTACCGATTATTTCTCAGGCAGTTAGAGAAATTAGATCAACCTCGGGTAAACCGATTCGAGTCACCATCTCAGAAATTGGAAGAAGGATTGGGAAGCTTTCATTATTAGAAAAGAAGCTCGTAGCTTTACCCAGATGTAAAGCTTTGATCGACAGGGAAGTAGAGACTATCCATCAGTTCCAAATCAGACGAATTGAAGTGGCTGCGCAAAAATTATTTGAAGAAGAACAAAGCGTAGTCAAATGGAAATTAATCCGAAATGCGGGTTTGCGTAAAGACGCTGCTGTCCAGTTAGACAACGTAATTAATAGTGTGATCAGTTACTACAATGGAGTTGAAGGCAGAACCGATTGAAAAACGAGCAGAGTAGGTGATACTTTTGAGCCGAATTCAAATGTTTCCATCTCCTTACCCAGATGAGGAATTAAGAAGTTTAATTTACCGATATGTTCTCCGTAAAGGGTGCTCCTATATAGAAGGGATTCAGGAATTAATGGGAATAAATTCTAGAAGGGTGCCCTTCCTGCCTCATAATTTGGAGGTGCTTCAGAGAAAAGTGCCATCTTTATTCCCCGATAGTGATACACTTCTCCTCCAACATACATTTTACCCCTTTTTCGCTGCCTTTTTGTCTGACGTCAATCGTGACGAATTACGGTCAAGGATGATCGTTTATCGACAAGGTGAAAAATATGCAACTGTTTTAATTCCTCCTATTATTTCGAAAGATGTTCGCTACTGTACTCAATGTATTACAGAAGATGAGGAGCGTTTTGGGGAAGTATACATTCATCGTTCTCATCAAATTGGTAGTATAGACGTATGTCATAAGCATCGATGTGTTTTAATTAGTCAGTGTCCGGAGTGTGAAGTGTCATTGGGGCAGCTATATGGCACAATATTTCTAGGATCTACCCACTGCCCGAATGGGCACGAACTAAGTGGCACAATAGACACGTTACACCAAGATGAAATTATGCAGTTAAAACTTCGGATTTCTAAAGATGTCTATCAAATACTAAATGGTGAAATTAAGATTGGTGACCTGTTTTACATTTACAACTTGTTAGCAAGAGAAATGGGTTATCAGCATCCAGATGGTAGGTACATGAATCAAAAATTCCATGAAAAATTCCTCCAAAGATATTCACCTCGAACACTAGAAGAACTAGGGTTAATACCAGACTTACTAGAAAAACGAAGTGCACTACAAATTTTCAGCGAAAAGAATGCCATCCGAAATCCAATTGTTCATATGTTGGTGTTGGACTGGTTAATTGGAGGTTATGGACAACTCCATAAGTATGAAAGTGCACATAAAAAAACGCCCATTCCATTTGGTAACGGGCCTTGGCCATGTATAAATAAGGTTTGTGCGAAGTATGCCCAATATGTGATTACCTCCAATAAGCAGCATTATTGTTATTCTACTAAAAGAATCAGGGGCAGATTTCTATGTAAACACTGTAAAATGGAATATCGGTCCAGCTGCGTAGACGGACAATTAGAATTTGATTTCGCTACTGTAAAGGTGGTTGAATATGGGCCGTTATGGCACGAACAACTTGTCATTGAATATAATAAAGGGAAGAGCATGAATAACATAGCTGCCTCCCTAGGAGCTAATCGAAGCACCATAAAAAAATACCTGCTTCTTTATATGGGGAAGAAAGTTAACCAAGAACATCCTCTCACTAAAGGAAGTTTGAATTGGATTCATAAGCTCTATCTCACCTATGATCAGACGCAGAGTATCAATGAAACCAGTATATTACTCCATACAAGCAAGAGCGTCGTGACCCGCTATATAAATGAAAGAGAGAAGTATGAGAAAGAAATCCTTCCAGCTATGAAAGAAGCTGCTGTGACGTCCGAAGTAGAGGTAGAACCAAGGGCGAAGCTGATGGAATTATTAGAACGATTCCCAGGGCTCAGCAGATCCGATCTACGGAAAATCATGGGGAGTAAAATCCTATCTAAACTTATGAAGGAAGAGGGTAACGGGTTAGAGAACATTTTGCCTCTGACAGATCACCCATTTAAAAGCCCTCTTTGGGAAGAAGAAGATACAAAATTAATGTTAGTGATTAAAGAAGTTTGTCAGCAATTATATAAGAACCCTCCTAACAAGCAAATAAAACGGTATACGATTCTGAACTTATTATCTACTAAAGATAAGGCTCGAATCATACGTTACAGTGAGAAGTTACCGCGATCTACTAATATGTTAGATCAGTATTTGGAATCAACCGAACATTATCAGCTCAGAATGATTCCTCATACGGTTGCTTTGCACAAGAAGCATTATGGAAATACTACGTTGCCTATGATACTTAGTTCATGCAGATATAAAAATTGCTCTCAACAGGTACAACTCTCTATTCAGGAATATTTACGAAGTAAGGAGTTGTAGTAGAGAAAGGAGGTAATCCTATGGCTAAAATCATCAAAAATGCAGTCCGATGTTTATCCTGTAATGATGTGATTGAATCTTGTCACAGATATGATGTACAAACATGCCGTTGTCGTAACATTTCTGTAGACGGTGGCCGCGATTATCTGAAACGGGGATACCCGCCTGGAAAACCAGAAGAATGGTATGTAGAATTATCTGAATGGGGTTAGAAAAAATGAAAATCCAGTCTAAAGTCGAATGGCTGCATGATGCAGGATTCATAGTCAAATGCGGCATAACTTCCATGCAGTTCCTAATCGAAAAAATTTCTTTTGAGACAAGAGCCGAAGTTTTAACAACTATAACGTGGAGCTTGGGATTATTGAACCCGGTTTCACTTTGAATCGAAGCGAGAAGAAGTGTGTTTCACCTGTCGAAACTGTTTTTGAAGGGTTCGGGCAAGGTACTTTAAAATGGATGAATTACAATATGGGCTATTATCTTTAAACAAAGGAGAATACGAATGATATTTGAAATCACAGCTGAAATGAAAAAGAAGATAAAGAATTGGGATTCTTGTGAGTCACTAGATGTAACAGGTGGGAAGTTTTCTTATATTTTTACACCAACAAGTCTAGGAGTTGTTGTTCAAGTTCATTGCGATATCTGTAATAGAAAATTAGATCTTACAGAAGACTGGTTGAATTAATTTGCTTATTTGATGATTGCTGTGCATCTTTAAAGTAGGATAAAGATTTTATAAAATGTGCTATTTTACACAACCTTCTATTTCTCTCTATATGTACTCAAGTGTATGACTTGATTTTCTGATATTAATCACTATTACAAATAATTACTTTTGTTAGACTAGACCTCCATGGAACGATGATTTTTTTACTAATGCCTTGTTTTAATTATTGCTTCATAACGTAGTTGAATAATCTCCCACTTCTAGCTGGTACCCGAAGTGGGAGGATTTGGATTCTAATAGGAGCTTAAGCTATTGGTGGTAGCCGATACACTTTTGATGACTTATGAGCCAGCTAGGGTCGCTTTGTAGGTTTCTGAGAACTTACATAATAATAGGAAGCTTACAATGCAATCAGAACAGGCGATATAATATGCACTGTATTAAAACCTGGAATAGAAAGCGTAAAAGTACTTTCATCTTGGAACATTAACTCTAACCGAGTTCGATCATTTGCTTCACGAAAAGGAAACTAATATTATTATTGGCCTTACCGCTTAATTATTTCATCAGAATCTGAAGTTTTTCGTTGACTTTGTGATAGTTCTTCGTAAATATCTTCAGCAATTAATAAGTGAGTGTCTATTAGCATGTTTGATTTTGATAAAGAAACACTAAATATGCGCATGCAAAACACAGTGAATATAATTGCTAAAAATATTATCGTAACAGAATCTAGAGCTGCCTTACTAAAAGTCAGCAGGATATCTACTTCTTTAAAAGTGGCAATGAACAGAGTGGCTATTATAGCCATGAGAGGTACGATAGTAGAAACCATTTTTAGTATATCTTCGAAAGGGCTATCTGAGGATAGTTTCTTTTTTTGAATTTTCAACTCTAGAAGTGCTCTCTTAAAAATATGGTCCGACTCGCTGAGGAGATGAGAATAAGCTTTAATAAGTTTCATCGTCTCTTCTTCATGTATAAGATATTGGGTATGGAATATTTTTACAATTGGTTTTTCGATCTGATTTTTCAATTTTATATATTTTTTCCTTTCAACATAGATGCTTATAATTATTAGCACCAGAAATAGACATATTGCGACTAAAAGTACTATATTTATCACCCTCCCATATTATTTATTATCGGTGGTATTAACGCTTCTTTTTAGACTGGAAATTCGATAGCGGCAAAGCTAATTTGAATATTCGGTGGTTAGGCTTGGGACCGGGAAGTTGAGAGTAACCAACTGTTTTATTAAAAAAATTGGACACTTATAGGCCAATAAATAAACTATTAGCTTCAGCAGCAGATACGGATACAAAATTAGACCCATCCAAGCAAACTAAAAAACAATACTGAGTCTTGCTCTTAAAGCCATCCAAGGGGAGTTAGTGGAAGAGGAATTACATAAGATTGTTTGAAAGCATTTAGTTCAATGTACGGAAAGGTGAGATGGTGGATAACAATTTTGCTTTTCTATAATGTGTAATGGCATGGCAGTCAATCCCTAGTACTTGTTACCTGGACAGCTAGTACAATAGGCAGTAGACTGAGAAGTGAGTTGCGTGAATTGGGGCATGAACCTTATGTTAAATGCATAGCAGATTGATCACAAGGAAGGATGGGGATGTTGTTTAAAATCCTAGTTGTAACTCAATCAAAAGACGTAACAGTTGACTATCTTATTTCTACATACAGCGATTACATTTATTGGTTTAGAATAAATGTTGACCAACTTGATGACTATCAAATTCAGGTTACCAATGAAGGGGTCATACTTGCAAAAGGCAACATTTGGAGTATATCCAGTTCCTGTATTGATGCCGTTTATTATCGTAAAATTTCACTCCCTGATCTTTCATCTTATGAGAGTCATTATATTCCAATGATGCAAAGAGATATTATGAATTTTATTGAAGGTATTGTTGAGACATTTGATAAGCCGTGTATAACAAAACCCTCCATTCTGCGTAAGGCAGAAAACAAAATTGTACAACTTAACATTGCTTCTTCATTGGGGTTTCAAATCCCTCAAAGCTTAATTACAAACGATGAGGTATCTGCTTATCAATTTTGTCAAGAGAAAACATCCATTGTAAAACCTTTATCAACTGGTCGAGTTAAAGTACCTGGAGGATGGGAAATAATCCAGACTAATGTGGTGAATAGAGAACATGCTGTGAGCGGGCTTTCTCATGCACCTTCTTATTTCCAGACTTACGTAGAGAAGTCGGAAGGTGAGTATCGCGTTACAATTGTTGGAAGAACGGTATATGCTGTTCGAATTGACTCCAGCAATACAATCGATTGGAGAAGAAAGAACGCAGAGAACTTTTATCAAACAGTAGAGATACCAATTCATATAATAGAATTGTGCTACAGACTTATGGATGAATTAAAAATAACATTTGGTGCCTTTGATTTTATAAAAATGGGAGATGAATATTATTTTCTTGAAGTAAACCCAAACGGCCAATGGCTATGGTTAGAGGAAAAGGTTGGTATCCCCATCTCTCAATCTATTATCAATCAATTAATAAAGGACGTGCACTTAACTTGAAGATTAGCTTTTTAAAATTCTATAAATTAATGAATTTTATGGCCTGGGTCTTCCCCTTCTTTGTTATCTCAGATGATGACAATTTTGGGACGTTAGAAGAAGAGTCAAGAGAACTCCGATTTTCATTTTTAACCATAAAGTTTGGTGACGTCATTTATTATTTTCTCTCAATAGGCTTCTGGTATGGAGATCATAATGAGAAAGCCAAATTTCCAAAAGGATTTCGGTTTATGTATTCACTTCGAGTTTCGCAATATAAGCGAGAATATAATACTGAAAAAATTAATGATTTAAAGACCAAACATATTGCTTTTCTTCGAACTAAGGACTCAGAAGAACTTAGTGTATATAAAGAAACTTTGTTATACAAATTGGATCAAATTAAAGAGAAGAGCACAAAGACCACCAATAAATTTCTTGCCTACTTAGCAATCATTGCATTTCTAATTCCACTTTATATTCCTGGTGCTCTTCGAATTGGCGAAGTTTTTGATAAGCCTATGTGGTTAGTTATTGCATATATCTACCTGGCTGGTTACTTAGCTTATAACCTCATTAATTTTGTTAAATTGTTTTTTAGGTTCGTTCAAGTGAAGCCGTATGCTCAATTTAAGTATTCAATGATAAAGAATTCAAGCAAACCAAACATTGACCTGCTTACAGCACTATACATTGAATATCAACTGCGCGACAATGAAAGTGTTGAGGAAGTATCCTTCATTAAAAACATAGACGGGTATATGAAAAGTATCTTATTGATAAGCAGTTTTTTACTTGTTTTTGACATTATCTTTGGCTCAGTACAAGCCGAAGAGAAAATAAAACCGCCGGTAAGCCCAATAAGTAAAGTCTTTCATTTAGATTTATCCCAGTCCTCAAAAATGCTTTTCACCGATCAATTTGATGTTATAAAAAAATTTGGAGAAGATCTGGTTTTAAATAAAGTAACAAGGATAACACTTATCAGAACTGGTGATGCGGAATCAGATAATTATAACCGGATTGTTCAAATAATTACTTCATATAACATAAATAAGGCAGAAATTATACAAATACAGGATAAACCCAATGACATGTCCGCCTCAGGACATTTACAAATTATAGTAGAAAGGAGGTGAAGGATATGAAGAAACCTTACATAGCAAATTATGTAATTAGGTCTAGTTCAAGTTCAGAGCGTATTATTACAGAAACGATTGAGCAATCAGAACCTGATGAAATTCTCTTATGTCAAAACGATGATTACAGAAAACAAACTGCAACAATTGAGCAAACAGAACCTGATGAATATATTTTATTTTCTGATGAGTGGAGAAAGGAAACTCGCTCTATTGAAAATTCTGAACCTGATGAAATGATTTTCTGGTGAGTGAAAAGAGGGTAACCTAAAAAACAAACTTACAGTTGTATGAAGAGAAATACAACCTCTAAAGTATCACAAATTGTTCGTTGGAAGATCCGCCTGAGTCATAGAAGTTAAAGTTATGAGGCTGCGCAGTTGCGCAGCCTCATTCATAGCCGCATATATTTTTTCTTATGTCTTTTAAAGTCGTTCTCTTTAACGAAATAAAGCTCGTTTGTAACCCTAGTCATTGCTACATAGAGTGGGTTTATTTGAGTAGGTGATAAATGAGTGCTTGAGAAATCTTCCTTAAACAGTGCCGCAAAAGTTTTAGTAAGAATAATACAAGCTTTCTCGTAGGTGTCGCCTTTAGAATAACCCCAATTTATAGTGGGCAAGCAATTATATTTACGGCTATCATTATAGAATAATTTTATAATACTAGTATCTTCCATTACCTCTGAAATTCTAGAATCATCTTCCAACAACTCGTAGCGCCCTTTGATTGTGCTTGATGAATGTAAAATAATTTCCAACTTATTTCTAATGAAACTGCATATTTCCTCCGGAACTCGTCTACTGTTTATTAAAGTACTTTCATCTATGTCTACAGCACCTTTAAAAAGTGCTTTATATTCATCCCTTGAGATAAATGTTTTGCCTTTCTTCGAAAAAGGTTTATTCGTTGAAAAGTTTGATTTGCTAACCGAATGTTGATGAAAGTCCCCTACAGCAAATACGTTTATATTTTTTTCTTTAATAATCAGGGACAATAAATCAAAGTCCTTCCCCATGAAATCCTGGAGTTCATCAATATAAAGCTGGTCGCAAAATTTGAGCATACGTCCTAATATGATTTTTTTGACTTCTTTTGATTGTGCTAATACTAAACCAGACATTCTAGATGAATAATATTTTCGATTATAGATATAGTGCCTATAGTCATTTTGTTTATAATACTTATAATTTGGTTCTCCGTTTATTCTCTGTGGTTCGGGCTCTTTGTTAATTTCCACTCCAGTCGTTATAAGACCTTTACTGCCTCCAATGATTAAGATGGGTTCAAAGGGTTTCAGCAGCCATCGATAAACAAAACTAGCAAATGTTAATACCTGTGTGTTTTTTGGTATCTCTCCATGAATATTATGGATCTCTTTTTTTAGATTAGATACATTCTGTCTAGTATACGTAATGACCAGATTTTTAGAAGTCGGGTTTAAATGATTAGCTATATAGCGTGTTTTCCCCGAACCAGCTACAGCAAGCATTATCGTTGAACGAGCCATTCTATCCCCTCCTGAATGTACTCGGGTAAAACAATAATATTTTTAAAAGTATTCTCTTCAGATATCCGTAAAGCTGCTTCTGTTTTATTTTTTAGCATATATGCAAGGTTTTTATCCATGGGTATTTCGCGATATTCTGCTTTTGTACCAGGCTTAGTATTTGAAATAGTTTTAAGATTAGCAGCGTTTTTATTAAAGAGGCAAACCTCAAAAGTAAACTCACTAACTAAATCGGAACATTTAACATAAATATTGGTATGGTTTTTATTTAATTCATGAATAGATTCAATAGTTTCTTGGTCTCCATCATTATCAGTAATAACTAATAAAGAGTTATTAATTACTTTTGAAAGTTCGATATAGTGTTTATAGGTAATTCCCCCGCCCGATAGGATTTCAATGTATTTTTCTTCTAAAGTATAAGCCAAAGAATTCTTTACAAGTTGTGGCAACAATATGTATTCACTATTTCCCTCTACAAGAATTATCTTCTGAGCTAATATAAAATTCAATAACTGCATATTATCTGTTTTCATAAAATAATCTGCAGTTTCATCAGGCACTTTACTTAGAGAATGGTAGTTTTCATTGCTAATCCATATTGTATTTTGCAAATTCAATCTACTGACTATGAGTGGATTATGTGTAGTAATTATCAACTGAGCACCATCACACATATTTTGGATATCTTTTATTAGTTTTCGAGTACTGACATAACTCAAATGATTTTCTGGTTCTTCTAATAGAATTAGATCACTCTCGACCTCTAAGGCAATTTCCGTTTTAATTAAATTTTCTTTTCCTTTTCCTTTATTTTGAATGGAGATCCCGTTACTTTTTAAATCCAGTAAATTCTCTAAAATTGTTTTATTTTCGTCAATTCCCAAATTATATTCTTTTATAGTTAAACGTTCGGTATTCTCGTCAGCAAAGTTCTGGATGTTTTTCCTTAATTGATAAGAAAGATTTTGCCTATCCGATATTTCAAAGTTATTATTAAAAATTCTTTTTGAGTAGGAATCAAAGAGATTGTTTTTTCGAATAGAATTATCAATTAATACGTTTTTAATTGGTGACTTACTATAAATATATTTTCTTCCGGCAAAAGTGATCCATTCCGCTATGTAGTAATCTGTTGGTATGAATTTTCCATCATAACTCCCATCGTACATTGTCTCTAAAAGTTCGCGATAATTTTCATCAAATTTGTACATGAAATTAATGCCGCTCTTGGGTATAGGAGACGATGAAGAATGGAGTCCATTAAAGTACTCAGAATTCAAAGCATTTTCACCACTAATAAATAACTCAATTTCAATTTTAGGAAGAGCATCGATGGAAGGGGAATTTTTATATTGATTCACAACATCATTATTAAAATACTTTTCGAAGTTATTGGTAGTATTGAATATTTTTTGATTCAGTGCAACATCGATAGCTTCTAAAATGGTGCTTTTACCAGCCTCATTCTCACCGATCAGTACATTAATCCCTTCTTTGAATTCAATATCAAAATTTTTGAATTTCTTAAACCCCTTAATCTTTATCTGTTCGATATACATAAAGTTCTCCTTTTTTAAAGAGTTATCAATGTTTTTGTCATGGTTACGGACCAACGATTGAAGTATATTAACTATTTTGGTATGGATCTCTAAGCGGTCCATTAATATCCGGAGGGGCAGCTTAATCAACCGACATCTTTTGAGATTTCAATACTAAGCAAAGCGGCAAGGATTTTGATCGACTGCGCTATCAGGCATGGTATGATGATCCGTGAAGAGGGTCTGTATATTTAGACGCGTTGGATCGTCTACGTCAGGACTACGATGGGATCCTTAGCGAAGGAACCAAACTTATAGAAATGGTGTATCATACAAATAAGAGTATGACTACTGCAGCGATAATGCTTGCTAATGCTGATACAAATAATATTATGACTGCAGCAGAGATAGTGCTTGCTAATTTATTCGACTTTTCCAACAATAACTCCCCAATCATATGGCTTCTCACTTCCCAGAATAAGACGTTTGGGGAATATTGTCAAAATATTGGAGGCATGGTAGAGATCAGGACAACAAATGAGTATCAGAAAGCTTGTCAAAATGGGCCTTTTCATTCCCTCTGATTACTGAGTACAGATGTTTTTTTGCTTCGGCTGGTACGGTCGTGATTCGTTCAAAATCGTTATATAAAATGGAAGGGAGAGTGATAATATAGTAGAAACGTGTGTACTGATAATAGTGGAAACATTTAATCAGCACATAAAAAAGGAAAGGAAGGGTTTCATTGAGGGAGGGAGAATATGATTCAAATAATATTTAAGAGTTATATCATTCATAATTGAATAAGAAGAATGTGTGTGGGATAATACAATAGGGGAACGTAAGTTCTTTAATTTGATAATAGGACTGTGGTAAATGGGCAAAGCGATTGATGCAATAAACGCTGGTTTGACTTATCAGAATTTATACTTTTGGTTGTTTGCTTCTGAATTGCTACATAAAGATTCGAATATCAAAGAGGTATCTTACGAAGATGATCGAGTTAAATCTTTGGATGATGTTGTTGTTGAATATATAGAACCTGTTACAGGGGACTATGGTATTGATGATGAAATCACTATGGATTTCTACCAGGTTAAATATCATGTTAAAAATACGCATCAGATTGAATTGCTAGACCTCATTGATCCTTCATTTATTAATGCTTCAACGCACTCTTTTTTACACCGAGTAAGGGATGCCATAAAGCAAGGATATACAAATGCCCGATTCCATTTGATAACTCCATGGAATATTCAAAAAGGCGACCTTTTAGAAAATTTATTGGATAATCATCACAACAAGTTGAACTTAGATTCTTTTTTTGACGGAAGACAGAGAACAAAAATCGCACTCGCTCGAAAATCGATGATGAAACAACTTGAACTACATTATGAGGCTGAACTACGGCAAATCCTAAGAAGTATTCGGATTCATCATAGCAAGCCAGGTATTTCACTTTTGATTAAAGAACAGCTTAATCCAAAACTAATGCTTGCTGGGCTTAAACCGATTGATTCAAAGGTTCTCGTCAACCCTTATAATGATCTAATTGTGAATTGTGCAAGTAAAGGAAGTAAAAGCTTTAATAAAGTTAATCTTCTGAAGTTATGTCGAAAAGAGCGACTATACTCGGGTCAACCTTTAATTCTAAAGGATGAAATCCCTGTAGGAATCCGGAGCTTTCTTCCCTATACTGAAACATTAGAAGAAGAGACTAACCATCTTCTGTGTCTTAGTGACCACTTTGATCAACGCCTAATTAAAACAGATCAAAGTTGGAACGGTGACGTTGCACCAAAATTAAAGGGATTTATACAGGATGTCTTTTCTCTAGGCAATGCCTACTTGATCCAATTTAATACACACCTTTCTATAACATTTGTTTCAGGAATGATACTGAATCCAAAATCAGGAGTAAAAGCATTTCCTGTACAGCGAGGAGATGGATTGATGGCTTGGATTCCTGATGTACATTTTGAAGAAGACCAGAATTACACGACATTCATAGAAGAGTTTTCATCTGACCAATTAGATCAAGGTGATACAGTAGTTGCTATTAGTGTAACTCGAAATGTTAAACCTCACGTAGAATGGCACATAGAAAATAACAAGCTAAAAGTACAAGCTTTCTATCATTTTTGCCTGCCGTCAGAGGGATTTAAGGCAATAAAAGATGGCACGCATGCTTGGCTACTAGCTGAGCAAATCATTAAGGCACTAGATAGACGCAATCCAAGTCAAAGAAAAGGAAAAGTTCACCTTTTTATTGCAGCGCCTGGTGGCTTTGTTTTCTTTCTTGGTCAACAAGCATCAAATATACCAGAAATTATACTATATGAGCATAATTTCTCTGGAGATGGATCATATTCTCCTTCATTTATACTCCCACTTTAATAATTTGGAGGTCTCATTATGAATATTCCCACCTATTTTGCAAGATTCCTTAAAGAAATTCGTCTAACAGAGAATCAAGTGAATGATCTTATCAAAGGACATACTACTTTGAGAAATAGATTAGAAGAAGACGAGGATCTATCTAAAATTATTGTAAGTACATTTCTTCAGGGGAGTTATCGAAGGTCTACCGCTGTTCGTCCAAAAGGAGACAGTCGATCGGATGTCGATGTAATTGTAGTGACTAAATTGAGTATGGAGGAATATAGCAATCCAGAAGATGCACTTCAAGTATTTGTTCCATTCATGGATAAACACTATGCAGGTAAATACGAGATTCAGGGACGTTCAATCGGAATTTCATTAAGCTATGTAGATTTAGATGTTGTTATCACGGCCGCCCCCTCGGAAAGTGAAGAGGGAATTTTGGAATCTAATAGTGTAACCGACATGCGGGCTTTGGAGGATATTGAAACATGGTCATTGAAGAAGTCTTGGGAAGTTCTTGAAGAAACATTGGATACGAGCTCTGTTTTAAGAACGTATTCTAATGCGAATGAACCTGAGTGGAAATCGGTTCCCCTGTGGATTCCCGATAGAGAGGCAAAAGAATGGAAACAAACTGATCCTCTAGCTCAAATTAAATGGACTCAAGAAAAAAATAAATCTTGTAATCGCCACTATGTTAACGTCGTTAAGGCTCTGAAATGGTGGAGAAGATCAAATGATGTGCCTAAATATCCAAAGGGCTATCCTTTTGAGCACTTGATAGGCTTATGCTGCCCGGATGATATCCAAAGTGTTGGTCAAGGGGTGACCGAAGTTTTGGAAGAGATTGTAAATAACCATCCTACGAAGCCAGTTATGCCGGATCATGGTGTACCAGATCACGATGTAATGGGCAGAGTGACAAATGAAGAATATGAAGAGTTTTACCAGCTAATTAAAGAAGCAGCTGTAATTGCTAGAAGGGCTACAGATGCTACTACTGTAAAAGAAAGCGCAGAGGAATGGAATAAGCTTTTTGGTTCTAAGTTCCCAACCTCTGAGGCAACCAGCAAGAGTGAGAACAGCTCTGTTGGATTTTCAAAGAGAGAAAATCCAACAACTCAAAATGTTATGGGTGGACGTTTTGGATGATAAATATCGCAGTATCTGAAAATATATACTCTGGTTGTATTCAACTTGATATTGTTAAGGGATACGAACAATTAGAAGAGCTTTATTGGTTTGAAAAGTTAGATAGTTGGGTCCTGCATTTTAGTTTAAATGTGCCTGAATTAAACCAACTCTCTTCTGTACCTCAAACTACCCAGTGGTATATGCTAATAGATCCTCTTTATCCAAGAGGATCTATTAGCATATTTCCCGATAAAATTAGAAGTATCACTCTTACGTATCAACACATGACTGAAAATATAAATGTTGACTATGTTCCTTGGAGATTAGGAAAGATTTGTACCGATTGGGATAGCGGTCAACTGGAATTGTTATCGGACAGTGATGAACTTTTAGATTCTGACAAGCGAATCTCTTGGCATGTACAGAGATTGAAATTATGGCTGATCGCTGCCTCTAACGATTCTTTGGCTGTACCTGGAGATTATTTCGAATTACCTCATACACATTTCAAATCAGAGTTATCCATTGTTTTTGCGGAAGAGCGAAAGGATCTTATAAAGTGGAGTGAAATCTATACTCGGTCTGGTTTGGTATCTCTAAGGGAGGTTAAGGAGAATTCGGATACTATTTATATATCACGCTTCTTTGATAGAGAGTCAGAAGTATTGCAAACCTATGATTGGGGAAAAGTTGTAGAGCTTAATACCCAAACTAAGATACAATATGGAGTATGGGTATTGCTACCCTTTAAACCTATACAACAACCTTGGTCATACCCCAAGACAGTCAGCGATTTAGAAATGGTGTGTAAAGAACACCATTTTGATATCTGGAATGAGATATATGATTTAATGCATACATTCCGTGAGTATAATCGTAATTTTATTATGATTGGCTTTCAAATTCCTCAAATCGTTGGGGAAGAAGATCAGGTGGTTCATTGGATCAGTATTGAAATTGCGAAGTTGACTAGGAAAGTCAAAAGGATTAAAGGATTTAGAAAAGCACGTGACTATTATTTTCATCGAGATCGATTGAATGAGCTAAAACCAGAAAAAGAATTAAATTATATCCGTACTGAGAACTGGAGCAAGGAAGCGATTCTTAGCCGCGGGAGTTTAGATAAAAAAATCCATCAGGATAGTGCATTTTTGATAGGTGCTGGAACGCTTGGTTCAGCTATCGGTGAATTACTATCACGCACAGGCATATCAAAAATCACTGTTTGTGACGATGATATTTTAAAAATAGGGAATCTTTCACGACATATTCTCGGTGTGGATAAAATATCCAGAGAAAAAGCAGAATCTTTATCTAGACGAATAAATCAGAACAATTTACACATTTGGTCATCACATATAAATAAATCTTTCCCAAATCTGAGTGAAGATGAGGTCGAGATTTTAGAAGAACATGACGTCATTATTGATACTACGGGTAGCGATGCAGTCATTGACCATTTATATTCTTTCGACTGGACACTTCCTAAAAGATTTGTGTCTATATCGCTTGGCTTCGGAGCCAAAAGAATGTTTATCTTACAATCAAACAAGCATCCCTTTCCCCGTCAGGTATTTTATGATTTTCTTAAACCATGGATCGAATTAGAACGAGAAGAAAATAAGAAAACAGTCCTTCCAAGAGATGGAATTGGCTGTTATCATCCGTTATTTCCGGCTAGACTTGATGATATTTGGATAATGGCAGGATTAGCAATAAAAGAAATGGAAACATGGTGGCTAGACCCGTTGGGATCTAATATATTTGCTGTATATGAACAACAGCAATTAAACGGGGTATCAGCAGGGGTAATACTGAAACAACGAGAGGTGTTTCAATAATGCTTGTTTATAGATACAGAGATCATGAAAGTGGCTTGGAAGTTGAATTTAGCGAAGATATTTTAGCGTTTATGTTAGCACAATGTACTTCTTATGGTAATTTGGAAACAGGCGGCATTTTAGCAGGTTATTATGACGACACATATAAGAAGGCCGTTATTCTGGGAAGCAGTGCTGCTCCTACTGACTCAAAACATAGTAGAACTAGATTCTACAGAGGTGTAAAAGGCCTTAAGGAATGGTTAAATAAACTTTGGAAAAAAGAGAAGGCTTTTTATTTAGGAGAATGGCACTTTCATCCTTTTGCTACAAGCCAAAGGAGTTCAATTGATTCGAAACAGATGAATGCAATATCCGCTAATCAATCGATGAATTGCCCAGAACCAATATTATTCATCATTGGGGGAGACCCTAATCATAAATACTCAGTTTCCATCAGTGTTTTTTTTGATAGTAAGAAATCGATAGAACTTAAAGAGTATTCAGTTGAAAAAATATGAGATAAGCTTAAAACTACCAGTAGTCTAAGTCAGAATCCTCAGAATTCTAGCACACAACTATATATCAGTATTATAACTGAATTATGATAAACTCAGAAAAATCAATAACTTCAGAACACAACTTTAATACCAAATAACAACGACGACCCTTGTAGAATGCAAATAAAGTTATAGCAAATTAAAGTTGTATTGAGCAATGGAAAGTCATATCAGAGTCGAGCAGATGCAGGTTATTTCCTGACATTTGCTCGGCTTTTCTTATAGAGGGGGAGTGTACAGAATCCCTAAGTTTGATATCGCCCCGGCATTGTTATTGTCTATCGAGATAAGATATTTGAGGACACTGGTTCCGCTATATTTCCTTGTTCTTACCATTTCGCAGCAACATGCGGACAAGAGATCCGCTATTACGAGTTATTTGGTGGATTAACCCGTGATTATGGTCCAATAGCAGATCCTGTGTCCGCGTGAACTCCATAATGGGCCGATTCCATCTAAATTACGGATCCTCTGTCCTGGTATCAGAAGATATAAATGTCAAACGGCTACTTTGTTTTAAAATGAAATTAGGATCACCTAGAATTACATCAAAACATTAATAACTAATGGCTTCGCCCTTTATTTTAGAGAGCGAAGCCATTAGTCGTTTTTAGGGATTTACCGGACGGCTCGCTATAGGCGTCTTATGGAAACCAAAATGGAGAAGGGAAGATACCGGAAAACATTGCCTTGTAAATCTATGTATTCGTTGAAATTCCTACAAAATGGGCCATCCGATACGAATATAGTGATATCAAGGATGTATAGTAGATTTTGTTCCTTTCTAACTCCAACCTGCAGCTTCGCTGGCGAAACTGCAGGTTGGCCCAGTATACTTAAATAACAATACTGTCTTCCAAAGCCGCGAAAAGGCGGTTTTTTGATTTGATCAAGTTATTTATAAATCAATGATTCGATTTATAAAGAATTTATTAACTTTTCAAACCCATCAGTAAATCGAACTAGAATGGATAGCAAGGGGAGGATAAAGCATGGAGCAGAAGAACAGCCATGAATATCAAGAACATAAGGGCAATCTGTTAATCGTTGAGGATGATTCCGGAATTGGTAGGGTCGTGAGAGATCATTTGCGCCGTGAGAATTATGCGGTAACGTGGGCAACAACAGGGCTGGAATGCTGGGGGGATTTCTGCAATGGAGAATATGATCTCGTCTTGGTAGATCTGATGCTGCCGGAAATGGACGGCTTTACACTGAGCAAAAACATTCGGTTGAAAAGCGAAGTTCCCTTGCTGATCATGAGTGCGAGGAGTGAAGACGAGAGCAAAATCCAAGCATTTGGACTCGGAGCGGATGATTATATCACCAAGCCCTTTAGCCTGACTGAGCTTACTTTAAGGGTGGAGGCCCACCTGAAGAAATTCCGGAAATACCAAGGGAGCGAGGAAGGGAAATCTCACCTGTTATGCTATCGGGGTGGACTTACCGTTGATCCGGTTTTGAAACAGGCTATGTATGGAAATGAATTGCTGGCACTTACAAGTAAGGAGTGGTCACTGCTGCTGTTGCTTTCCACCCATCCAGGGCGTCATTTTAGTAAAAGCGAGCTATATGAACATGTTTGGCAGCAAAAAGTGGTGGACGGCGGGAATACGGTCACTGTGCATATTAAGAGCCTGCGGGCGAAGCTTAAAGAAAATATTCGAACACCCCGATATATTCAAACGGTGTGGGGCAGCGGTTATCGTTTTATCGGTGAGTTCTTATAATGAAGCTTAGGACATGGTTGCTTATTGCTTTTCTAGTGCTCATGCTGCTCCCTCTCGCAGCCGGAATCATGCTGTACCAGCTTATTGGGAAACTGGATGAGCAACGCTCGTTCGCCGATTATATGTCAGCCTCGAAGGAGATATCTGCAGCAGAGACATATTTGCAAAAACCTGAACTCTATCATTTCAATTCTACCCGGGACGAGCGCGAATTGAACGCATTGACGAGTGATGCTTTAAAGATTGAATTATTTAGCCCAAACGGCGTGCTTATTTACTCATCGATGATTGACAGTCAGTATACGGAATTTGTTCAAACCACTGAGAGTCTGTACGCAAAATTGTACCAGACGCAAATCAATCCGCGAAGTTATGTGATGAAAAAACCCGTGTTCGTAGATGGTGAAATCGCAGGAATATACCGGATCACGCTGGCCAGGAATGAGTGGAAAGAAGGAGTAAGACATCGGAGTCTATGGGTAGCTGGTTTACTGTGCCTGTTTATAACGGCTTTGTTTATCATCGTTCTGTTGCTCACCCGGCGTAAGTTGATCTTACCGATGCGTATGCTGACAAAACAAATGGGAGCTTTTGCCTTAGGGGAACCGGTGCCTGAGTCTGTATACCGAGGCGGTGGTGAGATGGAAGAGCTTATGAATCACTTTGTGGAAATGAGAAAGACAATCGAAGCTTCGCGTGAAAAGCTATCAAAGCAGCAGGAAGAGAAAGCTTTCATGACAGCTGCTCTGTCCCATGATTTAAAAACACCGCTCACTTCCATTCGGGCCTATGCTGAAGAGCTCGGTAATTTAAAGTTAACAAGAGAGGAAAGTCAGGAATACCTTGCACTCATGATCGGACAGGCCGACAGGATGAGGCATATGCTGGATGATTTGAATTTATATGCTTCCTTGGAATCCAAAATAACAAAGGAAATGCACGTTAAGGTGGACAGTGCGGAATTCATGGAAATGCTGCTGGAGGGGTATGAACCTCTCGCATCGGTTAAAAACATACATTTGGAATCAACTCTTACAGTTAGCGGCGAATTGGAATTAAATCCTCAACTGATGATGCGGATGATGGATAACCTGATCTCCAATGCTATCCGGTATACGCCAGAGGGAGGAAAGCTTTACCTTGGCGCAGTATCCACTTGTTTTGAGATTCCGGAGTGGGTATTCCCACCGTTTAAATCTGTTGTGCATCAGCACTTCAATCAAGAAAAAGCGAAAATTCTGTTGTTGATTCAGAACGATGGAGAGCACATCCCCATGGAAATTCAGGCGATGCTGTACGAACCTTTCTATCAAGGGGAAACTTCTAGAAATCAAGCGGGTTCAGGCAGCTTCGGGCTTGGTTTAACCATTGCTAAAATGGCGATTGAACAACACCAAGGAACGATTATGCTTTTATCAGAGGCGCCGTACGGAACGCTCGTCATATGCGGATTGCCTATTTCAGATAAGGAGAGTTGAGATATGATACAGACAAAGAAAAGGGTTAGAAACATATTAAAAAGAAAACAATTGATTTTCCTTCTAGGGACATCTCTACTGTCAGGTGCACTGATGACAGGCTGTCAGACAGGAGAAGCATTGGCTTATACGGGTGAAGAAATGGTGGAAAAAGCCATTGAAGAGAATAACAAGCCCTTCTCTTACTATGCCGAAGCTGAGATGAACCTTATCGAAGGAGATAAGAGAACGGAATCTATGTCGATTAAAGAATGGTATAACGCAGAGAACGGCAATATGCGTAACGAGATCGCTACACAGGGAAACGATCAAAGCGTGTCCGTGAATGATGGTAAACAGATCATTGTCTATGAGAAAGCCAGAAATACAGCTTATATTATGGATGCCGAGGTGGTTGGACCCCTTAAAAGCTCTCCAAAAGAGAAAATGCTGAGCCAGCTTGAACGCATGCGGAGTACCCATTCCATTGAAACAGTGGCGAAAGAGAAATGGCTTGGGAATGACGTATATCATATCAAGGCGACTCCGCTTGAAGAGGGTAAAAGCACGTTGATTGGTTCTCAGGAGTACTGGGTCAATGCCAAAAACTGGATGGTTGTTAAATCCAAAGTCACAACAGGAGATATCACATCTGAGTTCGCATATAAGCTGTTGGATGAATCTCCGGAAATTACTACTGATACATTTAAACTGGAGCTCCCGGAGAATGTTGAAATGATCTCAATGGAGGACTTCGGTCCGAAATCCGTGACGCTTGAAGAGGCAGAGGCAGCTCTAGGCCACTCGTTCTTGCAGTTCCCTGCCGAAAGTTTCAATCAAATATCTGTGGAAATGTTTGAAGGTAGCGGAGAGTTGGATCGAACCGAAGTGATGATAAATTACCTGGAGGAAGGGAAGACGGCTTTAAGTCTGTCCGTGTTCAAATCTCCCGAGAACGAGGATCAGGAAGAAGAGTTTGGAGAACCGGTGATGGTCAGAGGTCACAAGGGGGACTATTTAAAAGAAATCGAAGTCATCAGCTGGGATGAGGAAGGTCTGAGATACACCCTGATGGCTGCGCAACAGGGTACCCAAAATAAGCTGGATCAACTTCTTGAATGGGCAGAACTACTGACAGACACGAGACCTGAGTAACATGTATGTAATTAAAATTGAACTATAGAGTTACGCCGTCCGATAATCAGAAACCCTGTACTTGTTCAAAGGCACAGGGTTTCTCGCATTTGGATTCATTCAAAATTTAAGGAAGGATTATCCTATAACGATTGATATCTATAAGTATAGCAAAGAGGCTGCGCCCCTGAAGATTAAGGGACACAGCCTCTTTGCTATACTTACTCAATCGATTCCACCTGAATGACAGGTACCTGCGTGATCTGACCGGATACGGTGCTGTCACTACTTCCGTTATGTTCTTGTTGAACATCATCTGGATTGATTTCCTCTGTAGTGACGGCGTCACTTGGATTCTCGGTTTCATCTATAACGTCTCCATTGTGTCCATCAACCTGCTCGGTCTCCTGATCAGCAGGGTCCGGAATAGTGGAACTCTGGCTTCCCGGGATCTCCAGCTGCTGATACTCGCCATTGAACGTACCGATTAGCGTCGCGCTCCCGGCAGGAAATTCCAAGTCTCCCCTTAAGACGATATGGTATCCATCGCGTTCTGCAACGACTTCACCATAGCCACTCTCCAGGATATGGACAGAGAAGCGAACCTTCTCATTCGGATACTTCTCGATATTAGCGATATCGATGTCGGTATAATGAACTTGATATCCTGTGAATCCGTATTGGTCTCCCTGACGCTCGAAGATGGCGATCTCGTCGGGGCTTGCTCCTTCCAGATTGGTGACCAGCAAAGACTTATCCGGCTGGGCCTGGTAGCCTTCGGCCGTGAACTGGAACAGCAGCGTCAGATTGGCATCTCTGGCTTCATACCCTGAATACAATACCAGTCCGGTTCCTACATCGCCCTCCACAAGGATGACCGGATTCTTAGCGGTGCTAAGCGATTCCTCAACTGAAACCTGTTGGATGGCGATATCGGACGGGTAATCATGGTTTTGGAATAATTGCACCGTTCCATCGGCATTCAAGACAGCTAAATAGATGATATTCCCCTCATCGACTCCAATGGCATAGGCCAATCCTCCAAAGCGATTCCCGCCTCCGCTTACGTAGCTGAAGCTTCCTTTGAGACCCGCCGCTTGAAACAAACGAATCGGATCGTGGATCGTCCAGGCCAATTCGGCAGCTTGTTGTTTACCGCTCATATCCTGGTATCCCGACAACGCATCATAAAGAGCTATCGCTTCCTCGTAGTTCTGATCTTGTACCATCCCATCGGCAGCTGCAATCCACCGATTCATCTGATTCTGAATATACGCCATGATTTCCGCGTTCTTCCGCTCGTTTCGTTCCAGGTAATCACTGTACCCCATGGCGTGCAAAGCAAAATCGGAGGGCCGCTCTCGCTGGACATCCTTTTGCAGCATGGTATACACAAGTTCATCGGTCTTGCTATTCAACCAGGCAGCCGATATCGTCCGGTTGGCATATTCGGAACCCATGGATTGCGACCAACTTAGCATGTCGGTATACTGTCCGGCTCCTGCTAGACGGGTTAGAACCATTTCGTCATAACGCTGGAACAGACGGAGCAGCTTGTCATTCTTCTGCTTCTCCCCGCCGTAGAATGAATCGGGAATACGGAGCAAATTCCATTTGAAGCTGTTGTCGTCATACTTTTGCTCTTCAACCAGTTCATCGGCCTGACGGGTAAACAAACCAATGAACTGCAGGAATATCCGTTTCACATCGTCGGGGATTCCGTAGAACGCAGCAATTTCATCGTAGTAGGAAGCATAAGCCCCTTGTTGCCCGGCAAGTTTCAGCTCCGCGTCAAGCAATTCGGCATACACGTTCATAAAGCCGGAAAAATCGCCTGCTTCCCCGACCCGGCTCAATCGATGATCAAGCGAGGAAAGGCTCTGCTTCATGGAAGTAATGGGTTCAAGCTCTTGCAGTCTTGAGGCAAGCAGCTCTTCTTTATATAGAAGGGAGCGGTTATTTCGCGCTTTTTGATACCATTCTTCTGCCTGAACGAGCTTCTTCTGAGCATACAATAGCTCTGCTTGCGCCATCGATTCGATTTTCTGATAGATATGAATTCCCTTATATCCGATCAGCAGCAGAAGGACTATACATAAAAAAAGATACAAATTACGCAGGGTTAGCGTGTTTTTCATCGTCATAACGGTATAGCCCCTCTAATCCCATTTTTGAAAATCAGGGTCCGAGCGGTAGTGTTCATTATAAATGGCCGACACCCGGTCCCGCAGGCCGTTCCACGACAAGCCGGGATTGCGGCGTACGATCTGATACAAGCGGAGGAAGCGATATCTCGGCAATCCATCCGCATAGCGGCTAATGAAATCAGGGAAGGTATCGATGTATTTTTTCTTCCGTACCGCTGCCCCGGCGGCGTCGATCATAATCTGCCTGCCTTGCTCCATCCGCAAAATGTTGGATTCATGGTCGAGCAGGTATTGGATGGCTTTGCTGTTAATCAACTCGCGTTTAATTTTGGCGATTTCACCAATATAGGCGGCTAAGTCCGGATCAAACTCATCCAGCAGCAGCGGCTCAAGCTCAAGCTCCATATCCTTGCGCAGGCTGAAGCTTTGAAGGAGAACGATCTGCTGCAGACGGATGCGGTCATTTCGGACCAAAAAGGCAATTTCCCTGACGATTTCATACCCTAGCTGGGCATCTTCCTTGATGGCGGCAGAAGCCGTCGCTTTGTTCAGGTCAAGGCCTTCAAGAATCTGTTTTCGCTGACTTCTTATAAGCTTGTCCAGAGCGTGCAGGGTCTCGGAATGCAGCACTCGCCGCTGGATCAGCCATAACCATACAAGCAGGACCACCATACAAGCAAAGGAGATCACGATCTGCAAAAAGGTCTGACTAAGAAGCACGGCAGAGAGCCCTATTATATAGAAGAGAAGTCGGTCACTCTGCATGGAACGCTTGGCCATTTTCTCTGCAAGTTCCATAACGGGAACAAGGGCGTTGCGTTTACAGTGAGCGCAGCTGTCTTCCCAAAGAATCGTGAAATGGTGGCAATGTTTGCAAACCCTTAACTTTTGGTAGACATATCTCGTTTTACTATAGGGGCGAAGTTGTACGGGTTTTTTCTTATCCATGCTGTTCCCTCTGTGAGTTGGCAACTTCAAGCAGAGTCTGATGCAGCTGCTCCGGTGTCGGGGCGTTCTTCTTACGCTTGAAGTAGGCCGTGATCTTGATGATGACAAAAAGAAACAAAATCCCGAGACATCCGTATGTAATCATATATCTATTCCTTTCGGCATCGTATTTGTTCGAAAATGGCGGGTGAGGCTTGTGTCCTAAGTCCGGGTGGTACGACTGATTATGTTGAACTTTGGCAGGTATAATTATATCATATGGACATAGTGCTGGTATATTTTAGTGATTAGCATGGTATTTTCTATATAAATACACCAGAGAAATGGATGTTCCCAGTATGTTTTTAAGCTTTCTTTCATGTAATTTTAAGACTTATTGCCTACAGTTAGACTAACGGTCTGACAAACGAACCGAGGCATCCACCTGATGCTAGACTAAATGGATGAAGGAGTAATTCGATGTTACGTAAAAATAAATGGCTTCTCTCTTTGATGGCAGCGGTGCTGCTGACCCTGACCTGGAGCGGAGGAACCATGCCTCAGGCAATGGCTGCTTCGCAAGGCTCCAAGATTGATGCCGTACTGGTGATGGATGCCAGCAACTCCATGAAAAACAGTGATCCGGAGAGGATCAGCAGCGAAGCGATGAAGATGTTTATCGACATGCTGGCCACCACCGGCGACAAGGTCGGCGTCGTATCCTATACTGACCGAATTCAGCGGGAGAAAGCGCTGCTTGAAATTCAGTCGGAGGCGGACAAGACCGCGCTGAAGGAGTTTATCGATCAGCTGGATCGCGGTCCGTACACGGATATGTCCGTAGGCCTTGATGAAGCCGTGAAAGTGCTGAAGCAGGGAATGGACCCGGCGCATGCGCCGATGATCGTTGTTTTGGCCGACGGTAACAATGATCTGGATCCAAACACAGGCAAGACGAGCCAAGAAGCGTCAGATCAGTTAGAGCAAGCCGTCAAGGAGGCCAAGGGGAGCGGCATCCCGATTTATACGATCGGGCTGAATGCCGACGGGAAGCTGAATAAAGAAACGTTGGATGAATTGGCAAACCAAACGGGGGGCAAGTCCTTTACTACCAGTTCGGCGGATGACCTTCCGCAAATATTAAGCGAGATTTTTGCCAGCCACCAGCAGCTTAAAATCGTTCCGGTACAATCCATTACCGGCAACGGAAGCTATCAGGAAGTTACGGTTCGTGTGCCGAATGCGAACGTGCTGGAGGCGAACATTTCCATTATGTCCTCAAGCCCGGTTGACGTGAAGCTGGTCGATCCTGCCGGCGCTGAGCAGACTATTCCTTCGGGCAATGTCCTGCGATCTACTTCCAATTCCTACTCGCTGCTCAAGCTGCTGAAGCCGCAGCAAGGCGATTGGAAGCTGCAGGTGAAAGGCGTATCGAAAGACAAAATCGACATTAACCTCGTATTCAACTACGACCTGGAGCTGACCATGGATCCTCCGCCACCTTCAAAGGTAAAGGCAGGAGATACGATCGATATTAAGGCATATCTCGTCAGCAATGGACAGAAGCTGCAGGATCAGGAGCAGTATGGCAATATGACGGCCAAGCTGTTGGTTAAGGATCTGGACACCGGGGACGAGTCAGAGGTCGAGCTTGAGAATAAAGGCGGCAGCTTTGAAGGGAGTTACAAGATTCCGCAAAAGCACGACTACGAGCTGAAGGTACGGGCGGAGGAGCAGAGCTTCTACCGCGAAAGCGTGCCTGTGAAGATTACCGCAAAAGCGGCAGCCGCGGGCTCCGGAAGCGGCGGGAAGGAGATGACTGCGGGCGAGGATGCGAAACCTTTTCCATTATGGCCCGTAATCATTGGCATCGCGGCGCTGCTCATGGTTGGAGCGGCTGCATATTTCATACTCGGCGCGATTAAGAAAGCGAACAAAGGCTTTGTCGGCCAGATCGTGATCGAGATCAGAGACGAGAACACGGGCGAGAAGACGTTTCCGCAATACAAGAAGCTGACTTCGTTCAAAGGGAAGTTCAATCTGCATCAGCTTCTGCAGCTAGCACCGGAGCTGAAGGAAACCGAGAAGATCCTATTCATACCGGGCAAGAACGACCGCATTATACTTAAGAACAATTCTTCAGCCGTGGTTGAGAAATCCGGCCGCGCGCTGGATGCATCGAATGGCACGGAGCTTAAGAACGGAGATCGGCTGAGAGTTTCCCTGCAGCAGGCGGACAAAACGATACTATTTGAATATTTGGCTTAAAGTGCGTGTTGTTTTTGAACAACCTCTTAAAGCCATGACCTATCAGGAGGGGAAGTTATGAAACCGGTAGTAAGAGAACATATACAACAGCTTGACGTTTCACTTGGAGGCGGGATTGTCAGCGAGAAAATACGGGTCGATACCATCGACAATCCGATCCTTATCATTGGACTTGGAGGGACGGGGATCGATGCGCTGCTGCGCTTGAAATATCAGATTAACCGCCGGTTCAAGCTGCCGGAGGATCCGTTGTCCAAGAAGAGAATGGACAAGCCGGATAATGTGGAGTTTCTGGCTTTTGAGACCAACGAGCAGGATAAGAATAAACGTTATAAAGGCATCGGGCTTGATCCGATCAATGAATTTGTTCTTCTCTCCAATGCCGAGATTGGAGGCCTCCTCCAAAACCGCAGCATCCTGGAGCCGTACATTACAGATTGGCTGTCGCCAGAACTGAGCATTACCGATGGCATGAACGGGGCAGCAGGCGTACGCCAAGCGGGCCGTTTGCTCCTGTTCACGAAGATTACGCAAGTGGTGCAGGCGATCGACAAGAAGATCAAGACGCTGTCGGTTGGCACGAACAAAAAGCTGATGGTTTTCCTGCTGACGGGGCTGTCCGGCGGTACGGGCAGCGGCTGCTTCTTGGACATCGCCTATATCGTCCGCGGCATTATCGAACGCGACCACGGCTCTGCCGGCATTGACCGCGTGAACACCCTTGGCTATCTGTTTACGCCGGATATTAATCTGGCGAACAAAAGCTTGAGCGAGCATACGCGCGAATACATCAAGAAGAACGGTTACGCCGCACTCAAAGAGCTCGATTACTGGATGAACGTGGATGCCAGAGGCGAGCGTTTCAAGCAGCAGTATGGCAATATTCTGAACGTGAACTCTCCACTGCCTCCGTTTAATCTGTGCCATCTGATTTCCGCTACGAATACGGAAGGCAAGCTGCTGGAGAACGCCTATGATTATTGCATGAACGTTACCGCTGAGAACATCACGAACTTCATGGCCAGCGAGGAAAAACAGTCCGGCGAAGAGTTTGCGATCCATGACTATATTAGCAACATCCGCACCAATATCGCGCAGATGAACAAGGCGTACCCTGCCAATTACGACTACAACATTATCGGCGCATCTTCGGCTGTTCTACCGATAGAAGAGATGACCACTTATCTCGCGTACCGCGTTTTCGGCAAAATGCAAACCATGTTCGAGAAGGCGCCAAGCCAGGAGGACGTCGAGAAATTCGCAAGCAAGCTGGGCATCGACCTGGACTCGATGACGAAGAACTTCGAGTCCCGCGTGCCGGAGCCGCTCCCCGGGTACCAGAATAGCGAACGGCTCAGCTACGCGAACGTGGTGAAGAACCAGGTCATCAATATGGACACGGAGCTGGAGCAGAATTTCCTGGCGAGAGCCCGCGAGGAGTATATCAAAGCGAAGAGGCAGCTGCCGGGCGAGATCGTGGCTCAGTTCAGCGATCAAATCCGCCGCATGTTCCTGCATCCGCAGCAAGGACCGTTCTATGTGTCCCGGTTGATCTATACGGAGAAGGGCTTCAGCCTGCTGAAGATGCTGCTGTCCTACATCGAGGCGCTGCGCGAGAATCTGACCCGCATTCCCCGTGACATCGAGTCGGCCAGGGAACAGGCCATCGAACGCCTGGGCGATGCGAAGAGCGCTTTTGTCTCCAAGGATAAGAAGAAGAATATCTATATTGAAGCCAAAATCAACGAATATTGGCTGGAAGCCGATGTGGAACGCACCGAGCAGATGATTGAATTCTATGAGGATTTATACGATCTGCTGAATCAGGAGAATAACCGGATTTACAGCGTGTATACGGAAATTCTGAATGCATTGAATTCGATTTTCGCCAAGAACGGCGACATTCTCGTCAACGGGGAAGAGCAGCAGGACCATAAAGGGAATAAAACGTATTACTGGAACCTGGTCAGCGTGCCCGACATTTCCGACGTGATCAACAAAATCATGGATCAGAAGGATGTGGACGATCTCATCCGCGATTTCGCGCAGGAGCTGCTGAGCCATGCCAATCGTTGGACGCGGGAGCAGGAGATCGATATCGTCAGATCCATTTCGGAGTTTCTTACCGATAAATTCGGCGATCTCATCACCCGCTCGATGGAGGATTTCCTCGTCATGAAATTCGGGCAGGAGGATTCCATCGAAAAATTCGTCGAGCGCAACATCGCCAGCAAGCTGGATGACGAAGCCGTGCCGGTCTTCCATCTGAGCAACAGCGCAGGCAATCTGTACTTCCCTTCCTGGGGCTTCGTGTCCGTGCCGGTACAGGCACCAAGCATTCTGAAGGGGATTCGCAATTATCAGAACAATTCGGTCGGGAAGTCTCACTTCACCGTGAAGGAGAGCGAAGTGAAGAACCGGATTTTCTGGTTGAATACGAAGAACGGCGTGCCGCTGTTCGTCTATACGCCGCTAAAGGTTTATGAGGAAAGCTACGAACGCACGATCATGGACAAGGAAGGCGTCGGGCGTCACTTGGTTCAGACGGACCGCAACAATTGGACATACCTGCCATCACCGATTCCCGAGAAATCCTGGGGGGATACCTACGTCAACCCGCGGGTTCAGGATTATAACGCCCGGGTACGCGCTGAATTTAACCAGGCGCTTGAGTTTAAAGTCATCATCCAGAAGGACGTTGACCAGAATACGAGCAGCCGCTATGCGGTCGTGTTTACGAAGCCATTTGATCTGAACGAGCTGCTTCGCGCTTATGATTTGCAGTTGGATAGTCCCAAGCCTAATCTTGGGGAAGTGAAGCGGGCATGGACCGAGCTGAAGCGGCTCTTGAACGAGGGGCTGGAACGGGTTGGCTCTAAGGATATTTTCAACAGCATCAACGAGGATATGGCCAAGGAGAATCTGATCCGTTCGCCGGAAATGATCCGCATCATGCGGGAAGAGCTGAAGAAATATGCTGCCATCGCGGCCAAAATCACGGAATTCGAGCTCTTGATCAGCGACAATCAGAATGAAGAGAAATGGCTTGATCAATTCATCGAGGCGTTGTACACCGGGACGATCACCAAGAAGGGGGCGCTCTTCGTTTATGATCGCGATCCGGAGGAAGATTCCTGGGAGCCGTTTGCCAACCTGCTGAAAAGCGTGAACGACGTGGAGTATGAAGTTTACAAGCACTTCCGTCAGCTGGATGAGAAAAGCCGAAGCACGCTGCTTCGCAAATCCTCCCGCCGCGATCAGGAGCTGACCGCTTCCGAGGACATTACGCCGCTGCTCACGAAGCTGGAGGAATTGGCCGAGCGGTTCCTGGAAACGCGCGACCGGCTCGAATACGAGAAGGTGGAGCTTGCGGACGGTGAGGAGCGATACCAGTTCTACAGACAGGTATCTTCGAAATTAAACGACATCCGAAGAAGGTTGAAATAGACGATGAGGGAGATTCTTCGCCAGTATGCTGCCGGCTATGCCAAGTCGGAAGAGCAGCTTACCTTGATGGAGGATGATCAGAGCAGCATCCACTACCCGGAGGTATACTTGTTCATTGGCGACAAGACAGCGTCCGCCATCAAACCGATCATGGAAATCCATGACCGCAAATGGGATAACAGCGCAAGCGTCGTTTATTTTCATGTGGGAACGGACCGGAGCGGGAATCGGGAGCCGAAAGGCTCCGAATCCTCCGGTCGCCTTCATCGGTATCATCTGCAATTGCCAGCGTCAGACGGCTCATCCAAGTCCGCACGCAAGGAGCTGTGCCAAGACTTCTATCGGGACCCGCATCACCTGGCCGGGTTGAATAAAGCGATTCGGAAGCTGAGCCACCATATTTCAGATTATGGACGCAGCTATTCATCCTTTGACCGGATTCATCTGTCTGTCATTACACGGGTCGATGACCCGTTCAATGTGTTTATACCGGAAATTTCATTACTGGCCGCATCCATCTTCCAGCAGTCATTCAAGTCGGTGCAAATGGATATGTATGCGCTCATTAATGAAAGGGATCAGATTGATTCCTATGGTTATGCGAGCTCTGTGGGTGTTGCCTTCCTGCGGGAGCTGGAGCTGATGCAGAGCCGGGAATACAGCTTCTCCGCGCCGCTGCAGGTCACGGAGGATGGGCTGACCATTCCGGTCGCCCACCCGGCCTCGCCGTTGTTTGATCTCGTTTATGTACTATCCGACAAGAATGAACGCGGCATATCGGGTTACGCCGGGATGCAGGATATCTACGATATCATCTGCCATCTGGGTTTGCTTAAGAACCGGAAGCAGAAGGATGAAACCTATGACGGAGTCCGGGGCATATACAACAATACGTCGTTCAAAAGCAATATCATGACCGAATCCGGCCGCCAAGGCTTTGTCTCCGCAGGTTTTGCCCGAGTAAAGAGGCCGAACGAGCCGATTGCGCTAACGGTGCTCTATCATCTGTGCCGCGGACTTCTCCTTCGCATGAAGGGCGGGCCCGAACCGGAGGTTCATGAATGCCTGACCTACTTTGGTCTAAATCCGGAGGCCGTATCGGCAAGAGCGGACCGGATGCTGCCAAACCCGGAGCATCTGGACGGGCTAAAGGGTATGATGTCACACCCCGTCAGTTATGCCGGGCTGAAGCGGATGAACATTCGTGAAGCAGAAGAGGCATTGTTCGGGGATGGCTGCCGGCAATTTTTTCACAGCAATTATGAGCTGGAGGTCCAAAAGAGACTTAGAGATATGAGTACTTCTGAGGAGCTTCATCGTGCGCTTCGTCGAACCTTGGCGGATCACCCGCAAATCGGTTGTTATCAAATCGTGAAGTGGACGAGCGACAAGGCGGGAGAGGGGATACTGCTTGAAGCGGTTCGTTCCCGAATCCGGGATCTCGGCAGCCTCCTGAAGAGCGAGCAGGACGGACTCAACCGCTATTATGAGGAAAGCGTGGAAAGTCAGCCATTCAAGAAGCTTCCTTTTCGGGATAAACAGAATGTGCGCCATTTCATTCGATATTTCGTGGGCGAGGTTTATCGACGCAAATATGAGCTTTTGCAGCTGGAAACGGAGCTAGAGCTTTACAGATTGTATGAGACGGAGCTCGAACGGATTCACCGTCAGTACAAGCAGCAGGCGAACATGCTGGACCAGCTCGAAGCGGAGTTGCTGGAAGCGGCCAAGTCGAGCATCCGTACCGCAGATGATTATATCGGCCAGAACCTGATGGAGTATTATGGCCTGGTCACGGAAGAGCTGATGCTGGAATTGGAGAGCAAGCGCGGCCAGGGCGTATTCTTCGAGGAACGGTATGTCGGCAATCTCTCCATCGTTACGCATGAAGGGATCGAACCGATCCTGTCGAACATGATCCGGGTCTGTTTGAGGGATCTATTGACGGCAGAGCCGTTCGTGCAGACCTTCGAGGAAGAACTGCTGCGGCGGGCGAACGTAACCATCGACTACAATAACAAGCAGGTGCTTGCCAAGGAAGATCTGTTTAAGGTGCTATACCGGATGCTGGAGGAGAACTCCGTTACGTTGGTCAGACTGCTTGACTATACGCAGGAGCATCGATACGAGGAGAAATATTTCTTCGGCGATGCCGACAGCGAATTCGTCCGTTACGCGATTCACGCCGATGAAGCTTTACGGGTGTACAAGCTTGGCATCGTGCATGAGAAGCGCTCAAGCGGGGTTGAGAAGCTGAACCTGATGGGAGGTTTCCACTTGGAGGATCTGATGTACTACCGGAATGGCAGAACCTACTACGAGACCTATACGGCAAACGGTTATGAATTTCATGGAATGGAACCGGCGCAACTTCCAGAGCTGCGCTAGCGTTCTTAGATTCTGATACAGAGAGTAGGCGTGTATTGTGCAACGAAAAATAAACCCTCTCCTGCTGCTGTTTAGTCTAGTCGGTGGGGGAATCGGATTTGCCATTGGGGAATTTTTGCTTCGCCAGTGGGGGACAGGGCTTCCCGTCATCGTGGTTACAGGGATCTATTTCGGAATTTTGGCCTTGTGCATCGGATTGGCCTGCTTAATCGCAGAACTGATCTCCCCTCGTTTGAATGGGAGCTCATGGAGACAGCGATATACAGGCACATCATGGAAGCTGCTGATTCCATCCACTTTGGTGGCGCTGTTCCTGCTAGGTATGCTGTTTGAGTGGGTGTATCAGTTGAACCCGGGCAGCGCCAAGCCCGTGAAGGACATCGTGCTGATCATTGATAATTCAGGCAGCATGAAAGATACGGACCCGAATCAGGACCGATATACGGCGGCCAAAAATCTGATCAACCGCATGGACGAGGATAACCGTGTATCCGTGATGGTGTTTGATCATGCGACAACGTTACTGCAGCCGTTTACGCGTGTGAAGAACCAAGAAGCCAAGGATGAGATCATCGCGGAAATCGACGGTTTGACAACGACCGACGGTGGCACGGACATCAGTCTCGCGCTGGAGGATACCATGACGCATATCCAAGAGAGCCATGATGCCGCTCGAAGCGCCATGGTCATTATGCTGTCGGACGGCTTTAGCGAAACGGATCATGCGCGTGTGCTTGCGGACTACAAGCAGCAGCAAATCGCGGTGAATACGATTGGCCTCAGCCTTGTTAACCCGGACGGTGCCCAACTGCTTCAGACGATTGCCGCCGAAACGGGCGGGCAATATTACGACGTGCAGAACGCGGCAGATTTGTCTTTTGTTTTCCAGAAAATCTATGACGATGTCGGGGATCGTTCCCTGTTGACGAAACGTACGGGCGTTATGGAAGATAGCGTTTATTATCAGATTGTAAGAATCGCTGCGATGCTGCTTATTGGCGCTGCCATGGGCCTTGCCCTCGGCATTGTGTTTGATAACCGCCATCTCGCGCTCAGCTTCAGCATCGGCGGAGCGGTATCCGGCGTGCTCGCAGGCGTTGTTCTGGAATATGGCCTATCCGGGGTAGAAGTGGGGGATGCCTCCATTCGTATGCTGGCCTGCTTCATTCTCGCAGGAGTCATCGCCTTGTTTACGTTGGTGATCCCGGTTAAGGAGAACAGCAGGATCATTCGCAATGAGCAGCGGCCGGGCCGAACGGGACGAGGACAACGGCCGAATGATTCAACAAGCCGAGGATTTTAAAGCAGGGGGCGTTCGATATGCGTTTTAAAAATGCGGAGCCCGGAGAATGGGTCATTCAGGGATTAAGCTATCAGTTGGAAGATGGTTTCTGTACGCTCCGCTGGAACTGGCCGCCAGATCTTCAGGCGGTATACATTCACCGCGAGATGGATGATGGATTTGGTCCGCCCGCTGGAGCTTTGGAGCCTGGCAGCCTGCGTCTGTATACCCGAGACGAGTACAAGGCGAACAATGGGTATCGGGATCGGGTGGACGGAATTGGTCAGATTATGTACACGGTGTATGCCATGTCTTCCGAAGACGGAGAGATGGCCTTAATCAGGCAGCCGGATGAAGCGAACAGCATTCAGTTCAGCACCGGCAAAGCCATGCTGACATACTCCATCCGCGAAAAGAGCCGCTGGCTGCAGCCCTATAAGACGATTGAAATTCAGGTGACGGCGGAAGTGCCGGTACCCAAGGACGTTTTATGTTACGTAAAGAAGCAGGGGGCTTATCCGGTTAACAAGGAAGACGGCATCTTGTACCCTTTCGTTACGGATTTTGCGGCAGGGCGCAACGAATTGCCTGCGATCGAGGTGGGCAAGAACGATTATATTCGCTTGTTTTTTACGGATGGCAAGAAGTATGGACAACGGTATGAGCTCGTTTATAGATAGAGAAATCGAACACACAGCAACCACGTTGAACGCGTCAGTGTGTAATTCATAGGGTTCAGAGGGAGGTACGAAAGATGGGCATTTTTGATATATTCAAGAAAAAACCGGAGCCGGAGCCTAGGCCGCTGTTCTATGATATTGTGTGCCCTTACTGTTTCAGTAAGTTTGCTCCGAAGGAGGTTGTCTTCCGGGCTGCCCACGACCGAGAGGATGACGAGGACTATGCGCTTGGGGAAGATGATGAGCTGAATCGGTACCGTGAACGCTTTGGGCTGGATTCGGTGTATGATATCGAAGCGATTATCCGTCCGAGCGACATACCGGAGGAGCAGCACATTTATTCGGATCACGTACTGGTTGGATTGAATGACCGTTACGGCGTCGTCACGCGCAGACGGTTGTGCCCGAAATGCCACAATGAGCTTCCGGTAACCGCCGGGAAGGTGCCAAGCAACATTATCTCGATCATCGGTGCTTCGCAAGTGGGCAAGTCGGTCTATATGACTTCGCTCATTCATACGCTGCAGCATACGACGGCGGATCATTTCGATGCGGCCTGCATGCCGCTGAATGCCGAGATCAGCCGCAAGTTCCGTACCGGCTATGAGGAGCCGTTATTTGAACGGGGAGATTTGCTGGCGTCTACGCAGAAGGAGAAGATGCAGGAGCCTTTCATTTTCCAATTCGTGTTCAAGGACGAGTCCAAGCCGCCGTTAACGCTCGTATTTTTTGACGTGGCGGGCGAGGGCATGGTGGACGAGGATTATTTGGGCCTTCACGGACAGCATATCAAGAATTCCGCGGGTATTCTGTTTATGGTGGATCCGCTCCAAATCCGCTCCATTCGAGAGAAAATCCGTCTGAAATTCGGTGACCAGCCCGGTGAATGGGTATCCCAGTATGATGAGCCGCGTGACGTCGTACTGACGATGTTCGGCGATTTCATCGCTTATGAGGACAAGGGCAAGACGGATATTCCGACAGCGGTTGTCTTGACCAAGAGCGATATGCTTCATGCCCTTAAAGATGAGGATGGCGAATATGTGAAGCTGAACAGCAACATTTTTAACAATGTGGTACACCGCAAGTTTTTGAATTTGACCGAGTTTGAAAATATTGACGGCGAGATCCGCCGTTTTATCGAGAAGGTTGACCGTCCGTTCAAGGGAACGATGGATGTATACTTTTCGAATACTGCATACTTTGCCGTGTCGGCTCTCGGCAGCAACCCTGTCGACCAGAAGCTGCAAAGCGTCGTTAGCCCGATTCGGGTGGATGAACCGTTCATCTGGCTTCTGTACAAGCTGAAGTATATTCAGGGGAGGGAAGACTAGTGTCGGATTTCCCATCCCGAACCATACAGCAGCAAATGTACACGCGGGAGCGGCGGGGCATATTCCGTTCAGCCGAAGGCTTTGATACGGTGGCCCGTTCGTCCGGCTTGGAGGCCTCCTTTATCAAAAAGGTGCTGCATCCCTTTTGCCAATACGAGGCTCCTGCCGAGCTGACGGCACGAAGCGAGAGGGAAGCGGCGGCTTATCCGGCCGCCCTTCATCTGTTCCATACGGAAACAGGAGAAACGGTGCTGGGGCGAAGCGTGTTTCAGCCTGCGGATTTTACGGGACTTCGCAGTGCCTTTTTTACGCATCACTATGTCATTCCTGACGGTTTCCTTGAAGATGAGCATTCGGCTTACCAGTCCTGGCTACAGGCTTCCTTTGCCGATCACTACGATATTGAAGAAGGCGTTGATCTGCCGCAGCTTCCCGCCATTCCGGTTCAGGCCGAATCTCAAGCCGCCATTTCCTATAAGAGGGCGCCAGCCTTATTGCAGGAGCTTGGGATCGACGAGAAGGTATTCAAGCAGCTGCTCTATGCATGCATATCCGCGGCTGCCGGGAAGAAAAAGGTATATATCGTTCTGGATGTGCCGGTGGAACAGTTGTCCGCGAAGGCGGAGCAGCTGCTCTTTGTGTTGTTTGGCCGATTGCCCTATGCGCTGCGCCAGGTGCTTGGATTCGTAACCTATGCGAAGGAGCCGCAGAGCAAGAAGGGACTTCACCTTATGTTCGTGGAGAAGGGCAGCCTGCGTCTAAGCGACCGCAGCATCGAGAAGGATTATTTGTTTGAGCTCGCTGCCGGCAGGGTCATCAATGCCGATCTGAAATGGTCCGAGCAGCCTTATCTTGATTTTGCATGGGAAACGCTATTGGACCCGGATCGCTCCGAGCGCTTTTTTGCCTTCGCCGAGCAGATGCTTGCCGATATGGAGCCGGGTCTGGGGATCTTGCTGGACAGCTACGATGATTTATGTGTGCTGTTCCAGATTGAAGAAGGCCAAGAGGGCTTGTACCATGAGCATAAACATGCCGTTCTGCGTGCAATGCTGCTTTATTTGAAGCCGGCAGGTGCCCTTGCTTCTAAGGGACGGCTGGATCAGCTGTTCCACACCCTGTTTGCCCAGGAATTCGAACTTGTCAAAGGCGGACATGTTCCGGATGCAGCCATTGCCGGTTTTGTTAGGGATTATCACGGCATCAATCCCCGGCAGCATCATGATCTGATTGTGGAATATTTTATCCGCTCATTAAATAACGCCTTATCGAAGCGGCGTCAGGATGTGACCGAGGCGATTTACGACCTGCTGGAGGGCAGCCCGGCCTTAAGCCGAGCCTTCTACGCCAGGGTGCTGACCAGTCCGGGACTGCCGGCGTTGATGTTTGATCCGTACATGAAAAAACGCATGCAGCAAGCGGCGTCGCCTACAGACTTGGTAGACCTGATCGGCTTGTGGGTTCGGAACCACCCACTCCTGCTGGAACAGGAGAATTACATCAGGTTAGCCGAAGCCCAGCTTGTCGATAAGCTTAAGCAGGATTCGGATCCGGTGAGAGCGGTCAACGCCGTACTGGACCAATTGGATTCGCTGGAGCACCATCCTCAGAAGGGAATCGGTCGTTACCAAGGCGGAACATCATTTGCAGACCGGTTGATATATGCGGCAAACCTTTTCCTCTTGCGTGAGGTGGAGCCCGAGCAATTAAGCCAGAAACAGCTGCTGGATATCGGCTTTCTGCAAATGCCGAAGGAGTTCAAGGGCTGGGTAGAGCGGTTTGATTCCCGGATTCGGTCCAAAGCCGCGGTCATGCTGGCCCTTCACCAATGGTCCAGCCGAGAAGAAGCAAGAGTGGAGGTGCTGGAGGATCTGTCAGCCGAGGAGCGGGAACGAACCCAGCAAATCATGCGGAAATGGCTGCAGAACCATGTGGTGCCATCCCGATTTGATAGCATTACCCTAGCCTTTTGCACGGAGATTCGTTCCAGTGCCGTAGACTATCGGGGCCTGCTTGATTATTTGCACAGATACGGCAACAGTGCAGAAGTGGTATACCAGTATATTATGTGGTCTGCCGAGCAACCTGTATTCGTTAGACCGCGGGGACTTGTTCCGGCTTATGCCACCGCCATCGTCGATTATTTCAAAACCTATGACCGTGAAGCCTTCAAGAATAAGGAATATGCGAAAACGTATTTCAATTCTCCCGCTCCAATCCTTAAACCGGTGTATACGAAGGTTAGGGCTGAATTAGCTTCGCCGTTGGTGCGATGGATTCGACAGCATTCGCGGTTCGTAAAAATCACGTCGTCTTTGCTTGCGGTGATCGTTATTGCTGGCGCTGTCTTCATGATGATCCAAAACGGCAAGGGACCTGCGGATGGCAGTGCCGATCCGAATCCGCTCACTACCCCTCCGGTTACCGCACCTCCGACTTCTTCCGATACCGTCCCTGAAAAGCCGTTATTGACGGCGACGGTGGTGGAGGAAGGCGAGCAGGAGGGCAAGACCGAGCTGAGTTTCCATTTTAAACAGCCGGCAGCTTGCCGGGATTTCAATGTGGACGAGCTACAGATTGTAGGCAAGGATGCAAGCATGTTGTTTGAAGCTGCCAGCCCTGAATTAACGCGGGTATGCGCGGATGAAACTACAGGCGAAGCAAAAGCCGATCCATCAGGAACAGAGATTGAATCAACGGAAAATCAAACGGACCCGAATACTGGGACAGCAGAAGGGAAAGACTCGTCTGATCCTGCTGAAGGTGAAGCTGTGCAGTCATCGGAAAGCGTTGGTGACGCTCAGGAAAACCAGACTTACTCAAGTCAGGTTACCGTGAAGCTGGATAAGCCGCTTGACGTGTCCCTAGTCGAAAAGGTTGTTGTGGATGGCGTCTCGTATGAGCTGTCCGACGAAAGCGCGCTTTCGGAAGAGCCCGAGCAGACGCCGGAGAATGAGACGGATGAAGGAGTTTAATATAGAAAACGAGCAGACGATCATTCGTCTGCTCGTTTTTTTCGACGCCTCTTTATATGCACGACCGCCTATTTATGCTGGCAGCAGATTTGTTCTTCTGTTTCGAGGTTTTGTACGGTTGCATAGGTGTTGCCCCATTCACACATTGTATTTAATACGGGCACGAAGGATTGGCCCAGCTCAGTTAAACTGTATTCTACCTTAGGCGGCACTTCTTTAAATACTTCTCTTCGGACAAGCTCATCTCGTTCCAGCTGCTTTAATTGCTCGGTTAAAACTTTCTGCGTTATAGTTGGCATGAGCAGATAGAAATCCTTGGTTCTCCTTGGTTTTTGACTCAGAAAAAAGAGAATTAAACATTTCCACTTTCCTCCTACCGTATTCATAAAAATATTGATTCCCGTATTGAGACCGTTCATGATGGATTCCCCCTAAATAGGCACATAAAGGTGGCTAACCCACTTTATTGTGCGTTATTTTCTGCCACTGTACGGTCCATTATAATCGGAATGTGAAGCAAATAAAACATTTGGAGTGAGTGAGCACAATGAGTGTGAGAGAGATATTGGAACAAAGACGTTCTGTCAGACATTATGATCCCCATTATACAGTGGAATCGGAAACGTTGGCTGCTTTGATTGAAGGAGCCAGCCAATCGCCCAACGGAAACAATATTCAAGCGACACGGTACCTGGTTATAGACGACCCGAAGTTAAAAAACTTGTTACTCCCCATTGCCTTTCATCAGCAACAGGTAGTAGAAGCATCCGTACTAATCGTTGTACTGGGCGATTATCAAGCATTTGAAAAAGAAAACATTATAAATATCCATGAAGATGGATTCCAAAAGGGTTATTTTGACGCATCATTAAGAGACTATTTAGCCAACGCGGCTATCCAATATTATTTAAATTAATCAAAAGAAGATTTAAAGCTCGAATTAGTAAGAGACGCAAGCCTGGCGTCCATGTCGTTAGTCTTACTGGCGAACGAGGCGGGTCTTCATACGATTACCATGTCCGGGTATGATTCCGAACAATTAAAGTCGGCCTTACAGATTTCTGACAGGTATGAAGATGTGATGCTTATAGCCATTGGGAAAGGAATTAAACAAGGTCATAAAACCGTTAGACACGATGTGGACAAAGTTATTTATACAAATAAAATATAATTCATGGAATGAAATATTAGTTATGTGAAGCCAAAGCAGCCGATCACAATGATCGGCTGCTTTTTTCTTATTGATTGATGGTGAATCGATTACGGATAATGGTTACCTCCAAAATGTAATCTTGTCAGAGCTTAATCGAACGGACTCATGCCCGTTTTCTTTGGCTTTTCCTAAAGAGATGATCATGACTGGAGCATAGCGTTCTTCATCTAAATCGAATGCTTTTGCTAACTGATCAGCTTCAAAGCCTGCCATTGGATTCGTATCATACCCATGTGCACGAGCTACTAACATGAACTGCATGGCAAAGAGGCTGCTATCGACTTTTGCAATTTCAACTTTCATTTCTTTGGATAGAGTCGGAAAGTAGGATAGAATGGTTTCGAGTTGACGATCACGTACTTCAGCTGGCATTTTTCCTTGTTCCACAGCTGTATTGTAAATTTCTTCAGTATATAAATAGCTTTGGGTATCGCCAAAAATTAATAACATGGCTGATGAAGTATCATTCTGTAACGTATTGAACCTCACAAGAGGTCGTAGCTTTTCTTTTCCTTCTGGAGTATCGACCACAATTACACGCCAAGGCTGCATATTTGCAGAGGATGGAGCCAAACTGGCTTCCGAAATCATATCGCTTATCTCTTCTTTCGATATTTTAATGCTCTCATCATAATTACGGACAGAACGTCGGCCCATAACGATATTGGCGAAATCGTTGTTTTGAATATGGTTAAACATAGAACCTCTCCTTTTGATAACATAGATTTTTTGACTTTGTAGATGTCATTCGTTATCATATTTCGTATTATGAACTATGAACCTAGGTTCATAGCAAGAAATAAAAGAGGTCCTATTATGAAAATAAACGATGTTTCAAAATTAACGGGTCTGCCCATATCAACATTAAGATTCTATGAACGTAAGAATCTGATTCCGGACAGCTATGTTAAAAGAGATGCAAATAATTACCGTGTTTATTCTGAAGAGATTGTGGAGTTTCTAGATGATGTGAAGGCACTTTTATCCGTAGACTTTTCTATAGAAGAATTAAGTTTGTTGGTAGATCAAGAACTTAACTTATCATACGAGGCTAAGACGGCAATGATTGAACAAAAAATCAAAGAAATTGAAGAGATCCAGAAGAGATTGAAAAAATCGAAGAAGTTCTTGAATGCCGTTTTGGAAGGAAAGGCAAGTTTTCAAACCAAGTGTTAAGGACAATCTAATGATCTATTAATCCCGACTGCAATATAAGGGCTGCGATCAACTGCTGGAATGCTCGCAGCCCTTTCATGAATGGATCCGATTATGAAGATCGGTCAGAACTTGTTGGATCATTCAACTGTCATGGTCATTAATGAGGAATTCCCGTGGATATGTCAAATTTTATGACTAACAGTCCTCGTAACACCAGACATTGATCTGGTTGCCGTATGGATCATAGGTATGGAACATGACAAGAAACTTGGGATTTCCGGCAAAATCGGTTACCTTCCATCCTTGTTCCTGCAAACGTTTATGGGTCTCGAAAAAGTCGGCCTTCTTCCGGATTACCCAATAAGGCCTTGCAGCTACAGTGAGCGCGCTCTTCGTTCGGTCCATCCGAACGGTTTCCAGATAGACTGGTGCGCCTTCGTTAGTGATGATAACGGTTGCGGAGGTTCCGTCCTCGCTGATCCGTTCGACCCTGCCGCCCAGATTAGTCTCGTACCAAGCGATGGCTTCATCTAATCGGTCTACGCCAAAGCGGGGGATCGCTTGGAATGGAAAGCGTGCGTCCGGTGCTTTAGCAACCAATGCCTCCGTACCTGGTTCCGGTTCGATTGCCGTTAAGCGGTTGCCAACCGGATCGAAGAAATCGAAGGAACGGTCAAAGGCGCCTTGGGTCACATCGGTTACTTGAATATTCTGTTCGCGAAAATAGGCGTGTGCAGCTTCAAGATTCGTTGTGGTGAAGCAGAAGCGAACATTCCCGTTCTGTCCCCAGTCTACTGCAAAATGCGGGTGATCATGTTCCACCGACTTGATATGTATGCATCCCAGTGCCGGGAAAGTAAGGGTGGCCATTTTTTCGACCGGGTAATCCTCTTCGTATGTCACTTTCAGATCCAAATGTGTGCTATACCAATCGATGAGTTCCTTGAATCGATCCCAGGGGGCCACGATAAAACCTCCATCAAAATCATCCAGCCTTAATCCAACCATTCGCTTGATCCTCCTACAAGAAAGTTTTGGAAATGGAACAATCCTAGTATAAACCTTCAAGTAACTTGAAGGTCAAGTGAAGCGAGTTTGCATTACAGGAATCATGATTTCGAATATAGGAGAATCGAGAAAATGCCGTTCCAGCCGCTTGCCCGCAGGTTCGAAACCGAATTTCTGGAGAAAGCGGATCGTTCGCATGCAGATGAAGGTATCCTCCCATGAACTATCCACCGATATGAACAAGGTAGGAGGGATGGTCTCCAGATAGGCTTCCGAAGAAGTCGGGAGAGGGGTTGGCTTCCGAGAGGACTCCGTTATGACTTGATATCCGACTTCAATCTGGACCGCGTGCGTGAGGGAATCTATCACCTTGATCAAGCTGGAGCCTTGGGTGCGAATGTTGAGGTCACGGAGTTTGGCAGCCGCTTGTTTCATTTCTCGAGAGTAGGAGCTCACTGGCTTGTCTACCAAAAACGGCTGCCATATCACGGTTAAGGGTTCTTCCCAATTGATGAGATGCAGACTGCCATGATCCGATTCCATTCCATTTAGATATTGACTCGCAATCTGAACCGAAAGTAGACGTGCTTCAGCCTCCCGCCGCCAGCGTTCAAGAAGCTGGAAACGCGTACTTTCCTCGGCCTCCAGGAAACAGCGAATATCCCCTAGACTGATTCCCGATTGACGGAGACTGTTTACCAGTTTGGCGGTCTGAATTTGATGGTATCCATAGAACCGGTAACCGTTATCGTGCCGTTCAGCCGGAACTAGAATGCCTTTGGACTCATAGAAGCGAAGCGCACTGGGAACCATGCCCGTGCGTGCAGCGAATTGCGCGATACTCATCATTGGCGTTCACCTACTATTTTTAAATTAGTTCCAAAAGAGCACTGGCATATTGAATGTACCAGATTCTGCTGCTCCATATAATATCATAAACAAAGGCGAGATCGGTGTTAATGTAATTTTGTAAGGAAGATACAACATGAGAATTGAAATAAAGTGAGAAGTAGAGTCACACCATAGAATGGAGAATTTTTATGGAATGCAGGCTTCACAATAAGGTATTCTGGATGTGAATGAGTGGAATTGTGATAACAATGGAACTGGATTGTTGGGCATGTAATAGTTGAGAGATGGGAGGTGTTGAACAATGTCATATCAAAAGGCACTTGAGGCATACATAGCGGCCACGAATACGCATGATTTTGACAATGTAGCCCGGCTGCTCGACGGAGAAGCGATCTATTGGTTTTCGGACCGGAGCTGTCATACGTTGGATGAGATTCGGGCCTATTTCGAACATGCTTGGCATGTTATTCAGGATGAGGTGTACCGGGCGGAGGATGTAGAGTGGATCGCGAGTGATACTCATACGGCGGTATGCGTCTATACCTACCACTTCGAGGGTTATCATCAGGGGACATTTACGTCCGGAAGCGGGAGAGCAACGAATGTGTTCGTTCGTAATGCCGATAGTATATGGAAATTAAAGCACGAGCATTTAAGTTCGATTCGATGAATCGGTTGGATATCATTGCATAAATAAAAGAAAAGAGTCCTTGGAGGGCTCTTTTTCCATTTGTAAAGATTGCAGGCCCTGACAGATCCAATCCAGGTTGAATTTATTAATAGAATATAAAATTAAAAGAATTTATCCCATGGTTATGGAAATGTATCCCTTCTCAATCGATAGTGTAGGTTCCATGATACAAATATATGAATATTTATTGAACTCGAATGAATTCATGAAAGGAGGCTGTAGTAGAGCGCTCGGACCGTGATTCCATCATGAGTAGAAAGGGGGGGGACTGAACTCTACATAGTTGAGCTGGAAAAATTAGTAACCGCTTTCAATAGAAGTTTGATTTGAGCGATCTGCGAAATTAGGCAAGTCATCAAAGAACCACCCGATGACACCGAGGGACAGACATTCATCGAAATGCTGTATCATTTGCAATCGAAATTTAATCAACAGAGGTGAAAACGGTGACACCCTTTCTAACGAAAAAGCACCCGAAATGGGTGATGTGGTTATTAACTCCTATTCTTATCATTACGCCACTATTTAGCGCGCCTGCGTCTTATGCGGCAGAAAGCACTCCTCCTATAGACATTTCTACTGACATTTCCACAGGTAACTCCGGCCTAGAGCCTGCGACAGTAACCAACTCAACGTATAAAGTCTTGAGCAATGCTCAGGATCCGCTGGCACCGCAGAATCTTCGTATTGAAAGTGTCTCTCATAATATGGCGATATTTCAATGGGATTTCAAACCCGTCGAAGGTGAAAACAATATACAGGTGTGGGACGCGGATTCAGGCAATTGGCTGGCATGGGGCAATTATTGGACCCGTGCCGTGACCGGATTGACACCTGAAACGACCTACAGGATCTATATTACTTGGGATGGCGACGTGAAAAAAGAACACAAAAGCAATGTATTGGAATTCACCACGACCAAAGACGAAGCTGAGTATAAAGATGCACCGTTGACCCCTCCAAGCCATCTTATAATTGACGATGTAACGGAAGATACGGTTACGCTGAGTTGGGGTTCGAGTCCCGGAGCCGAAGCTTATGACATTTATATTAATGGAGCATGGAAAGGCGGCACTTGGGAAAACTCCGTTACCACGGCTACTTATGGACCTTTGGAAGCAGGAGAAACTTATACTTTTAAAGTAGGTGCACAGAGAAGCGTAAATGGAGCTTTGGAAGCATCCGCCAATAGTAATGCCGTTACCCTTAAATGGGGGGAACTGGCTCAACCTCAAGGGTTGCAGGTCGTGACGGCTACACGATCTACGGTTTCACTGGGCTGGGCACCGGTGCCCGGGGCCACAAGCTATGATATTTATCAGGATGGGGTAAAGGTTGGCTCGAGTAGCGGGAGCCGGTATGTAGCTGCTGGACTGGAAGAAGGAAAGACCTATTCGTATAAGGTCGTGGGCCATAACCGCCTATGGACTTCGCCAGAAAGCGAATCCGTTTCGGTAGTGCCTGGCAGCAATTATAACAATATTACGTACTACACTTCTTGGTCAGCTAGTACCGAAGCACGTAATTTTCATCCTGGTGACGTAGATGTATCACAGATCACCCACATTAACTATGCCTTCGCCGATATATGCTGGAAAAAATACGGGAGCGGGTCGAGAGCCTGTGAAGATCCTAATATTCCTGCACAGGATCGATACGTCCATGACGGAGAAATTGTAATTGGAGATCCGACATTTGATTTTCAGAATTTCGCAGCTTTCGAATCCATCAAGGCATCGAACCCTCATTTGAAACTTATAGTTTCAGTAGGCGGCTGGTCATGGTCTGATAATTTTTCTAACGTAGCCATGACGGAAGAAACACGCCGTACTTTTGCAAATTCTGCTGTGAAGTTCCTACGAGATTATAAGTTTGATGGTCTGGATGTTGACTGGGAATATCCTGTTGAAGAAGGGGAAGAGTCGAACTCCAGGGCACCGGAGGATAAAGAAAATTTCACATTGTTAATGAAAAATGTTCGCGAGGCGTTGGATGCTGCCGGATCAGAGGACGGGAAGTATTATCTCCTGACGATTGCTTCAGGGCAGGGAGACAATTTTACTGTTAACGCAGACTTTGCGAATTCTGTCCAGTATCTGGATTTCATTAATATTATGACTTATGACTACAGTGGTAAAGATGACCCGTTCGGTCATCATAATTCACCATTGTTCTATGATAAAGCTCTTTTGAGGTCCTCCGCTCCAAGAAATCATGTGCTTGGCGGTTTGTTAGGCCATTTGAACGGCGGGGTGCCGACACATAAGTTGATTGCGGGCGTTCCTTACTACGGTAAGGGCTGGGATGGCTGTGGTCCGCTAGGTCAGTATCAGACTTGCAATAAAGGCGGGACTGCTTTGAAATCGTGGGAGCCTGCCATTTTCGACTTCAGCGACCTCGAGAATAACTACATCGACAAGAACGGCTATAAAAGATATTGGAACGAATCCGCCAAGGTACCTTACCTGTACAACGATCAAAATAAAGTGTTCATCACCTACAACGATAAGAACACCATGAAGTACACCGCTTCTATCGTGAAGTCGCTGGATATTGCCGGCGTCATGAGCTGGGATATCAGTGGCGACCGCAATAAGACGCTGACGACTCAACTCATTACCGACTTGCCGATCGACGGCAAAATCAATGCTTCAGCACTTCCGGCTCCGGCGAATCTCTCAAAGGTAAGTGTCGGCGCAAGCTCCATTCAGGTGAAATGGGATGCTGTGGCAGATGCAACGGGATACGAAGTATATGTGAATAATGCTTTGTCAGGCTCGGCTATAGAGAATAGTTACACCGTGAATGGCCTTAGTTCTCTGACAAACTACAAGATTCATGTGCTAGCGGTAGATCGAACGGGGGATGAGATGAACCGCGTCTCCAGCGCTTCGAATCTGCTTAGCGTAACAACTTCAAGCAGCGGTTCCGGTGGATCTGACGGTTCCGGCGGATCAGGAGGCGCTGGAGGATCTGGTTCACCAACGCCTTCGACGCCACAACCTCCTAAAGCCAAAGATCAGCTAGAGGCAAAAGTCACGCTTCATGGCGATAAGGCTATGGTGACCCTACCTACGGCTGCAGCTGTTAACAGCATTAACCTTTCGGATTCCTCCAACTTCCAGATCCATGCGGGTGCAGGTGCGAAGCAGGCTGAGGTTGAGATTCCGCAAGAAGTCATCGCTGCCGTTGCGAAAAAAGGAGCCAAGGCCAGTCTCTCCATTATCGTGAACGGGACAGAATACCGGATTCCGGCTTCGCTGATTACGGTTCCAGGTCCTGTGAAAGTCTCGATTATTTCTCCTGAGGCTGCCGATGCAACGGGCGTTGAGAAACTGATGAAGGGAAGAGAAGTACTAGCCGACCCGCTGTTGTTCAAGCTTGAGCAAATCAACGCGGATAAGACAACGACCGAACTGAAGCATTTCGGCAAAACCCATGTCAGCCAATTTGTTACTGTAGATGCGAAAAAGATAAATATAAAACGTGCCGCCGGAGTGGTTTATATACCAGGTACCCATGAGCTTCGATCCGTTCCGACTTTATTTAAAGTTAACGCCGATCGTACGGTAACGGTTGAAATCAAGAAAACCGGCAGCGGTGTTTATGCCCTGCTTCAGCAAGATATCCGGTTTAGTGACGCGATCCCTTCATGGGCACGAGAAGACGTTGCGCAGGCTGCTGCCAAGCTGATCGTATCTGGTGAAAGTAACGGATCTTTTGGCGGTAATCAACCCATTACCCGTGCCGAAATTATATCCATTGTGGTGAAAGCGCTGGGTATTCTGCCTGACGACAGTTACTCCAACTTCAAGGATGTAGATCCGAAATCCGGATATGCCAGAGAGATTGCAGCTGCGAAAGCGGCAGGGTTAGTGAAAGGACGCTCAGGCGATATCTTTGATCCAAACAGCTTGATTACGCGTGAGGAATTGGCCGTTATGCTAAGTAATGTGCTGAATTATGCCGGCAAGAAGAACGAAGCGAACCAAGGATTGTTAAACAAATTTAAAGACCACTCCAAGGTTTCATCCTATGCGAAGTCGTCCGTCGTCTTCGTTGTGGAGCAAAAGATTATGCAAGGCGTATCCGGCTCCAAGCTGGATCCGCAATCCCATGTAACCAGAGCTCAGACGGTGGTAACCGTCATGAGATTGCTGCGGGCAGTGGGTTTATCTAACTAACATGGATTCGTAATACAAATGGGATGTCTCGCAGGCGAGTTTTAACGCTGCCTGGAGGCATCCTTTTTTTCGAAAGGAGTATTAAGCTATAGCCTGGCTGAATCGCTGCTGTGTTTATTGAATATAGCAATTGAAGAGAAATGCCGCTCTGCTGCTCATGCTATGATGAATCTATCAAATCGACGAGGTGATTCGAAATGGCATTGAAAAGCGATAATATTTTTGTAAACCTACCCGTGAAGGACTTGGAGAAAACGAAGGACTTTTTCTCGAAAATCGGTTTTGAATTTAACGCGCAATTTACGGACAAAAACGCGGCTTGCCTGGTCATCGGCGATAACATCTTTGCCATGCTGCTCACCGAGGATTATTTCAAGACGTTCACCAAGAAAGATCTGTCGAATGCCGCGAACACAACGGAAGTAATTCTGGCACTATCCGCCGAAAGCCGGGAGCAGGTGGACGAAATCGTTAATGCCGCACTTTCCGCAGGAGGGTCGCCTTCCAATGATCCGGTGGATCATGGCTTTATGTACGGATGGAGCTTCCAGGATCCGGACGGCCACCTGTGGGAAGTCATGTATATGGATCAGAGCCAGGTCGAATAGAAGCATTGCAGCAAGCAGGTGTATCTTCAACATGAAGCAGCATACATCCCGTAAAATGAAGCGGCAGAGGTCTCCGAGGTTATGGGGGAAATCTGCCTCTTTACTTTTATTTGGAAATCCGTTATATTTGTATGTGCAAACAATAAAGGGTGATTCAACAGGATGAACTCAGCGAAAGAGGTAACCGTTATGCTAAATACGTATATTAAGGAATGCCTTTACTTCACAGCCAATCGTCTTAGCCGGGTCATTACCAAGATGGCCGAAGACGAGTTTGCAGCAAGCGGATTGTCACCCACATATGCTTATTTGCTTATGGCTGTATATGAGAAGGAAGGGATCTCGCAGAAGGAATTAGGCGAAATTCTTCACCTTCAGCCTTCTACCGTAACCCGTCTGGTTGAGAAACTGGCCGTTAAAGGGCTGGTTTATAATCGGGTAGAAGGAAGGATGTCATTGATCTATACAACCGATAAAGGAAAGGCTTTGGAGAAAGTGATTCACGAGTGCTGGATGAATTTGCGCAGTCGTTATGGCGCTATTTTAGGTCATGCCGAAGGTGATGAATTATCATTGCATCTATACGAGGTGAGTGATCAATTGGAGAATAAGGACTGAGGTCTTTATCTTCGCGGAATTATAATTGTATGTACAAACAAATTTATATAGGAAGATCACTTGAGATGATGCGTGTTAAGCGTTCATTCTAATCGGGAGGTGAGTCAGACTGCAAGCTAGCTGGTGATTTTGGTTGACCACAAAATAAAAGGAGTGTTGCCTATATGGAACGCCTACTCGTAATTAATGCACATCCGAGGGTAAGAAGCGAGAAGTCCTTGAGCTTGCAGGTGCTTGAGTTTTTCGTAAGCAAGTATGCAGCGCAGAATCCGGCCAGCCTTATCGAACAGATCGACCTATATCGGGAATTCATTCCCGCCATTGACACGAATCTGCTGAACGGGTGGGAAAAGCTTGAGAGCGGGGAGCCGTTATCCGAGGATGAAGGGAAAATGATGGGGCGGATGGCTGAGATCCTGCAGCAGTTCAAGGGGGCATCCAAGTATGTAATCGCCATGCCGCTTCACAATTTTAACATCCCTTCCAAGTTGAAAGATTATATGGACAATATCATCATCCCGAAGGAAACGTTCAGATATACGGAAAGCGGGTCCGAAGGACTCCTTACCGACAGAAGAAGCGTTGTGGTCATACAGGGCAGCGACGGCATATATACAGAGAATGATGGGTACCGTGAGATTGAATATTCGCACAAGTATTTGAAATCCATGTTCGAATTCCTCGGTATTACGGATTATGAGATCATTCGTGCACAAGGCCGCGCCACGCTGGATGTTAAAAATATTCTGTACACAAGCCGATTGGCCGCTGCGGAAGTCGTGGATCGTTGGAGTTCCGAATAAATAACGCAAAAAAGGCCCTCCAAGTGAAACTTGAAGGGCCTTCTAACATTAATTGCCTTGGACTTCGGTCGTTACCTGCCACAATACGCCGAACTTGTCTTCCAGCAACCCGAACAGCGCTCCCCAGAATTGAGTCTTCAGCGGATCAAGCACCTTACCGCCCTGGGCCAAGCGGTCAAAAGCTTCATGCGCTTCAGCATCGCTCTCAAACGACAGGCTCAGGTGAATCCCGTTCCCGCGCTCCAGGGTTTGGAATATGGAGTCCGACATAAAGATTGGAATGCCTCCGGCTACCAGACTAAGATGCATGACCTTGTCTTTAAGCTCTTCCTTGGTTCCGGGAATCTCGCCATGCGTTTGCACGGACAGGATCTCCCCGCCTAGTGCTTGGGTATAAAACTCAGCCTGCGCTTTTGCATCCTCAGAGAAAATATACGGTGTCAGTTTAGCCACGTTCAACATCCTTCCCAGTTTTAAAATGATGGATTTGTTTTCCTTGGCTTTAGTATAAACGGTCCGAGTCTCCCGTATTTCTTCTGGATTGCTAAATGTTGAGGCAGCGCTAAAGGTTTGTTTTTACAGAATAGGGGACAGCAAGCGCGAGATGGATTCCTTGAACTTGATCCACCTTGATCGCTCCAGATACTGCTTCATCGTAAGCTGGCTGGATACCTGCAGATCCTGGTGGAAGATGTGAGTCAACTGTTGTGATAAATGCTCATCGTACAGGAACGCATTCACTTCAAAATTCAGCTTGAAGCTTCGAACATCGATATTCGCCGTGCCGACGGAAGAAATCTTCTCGTCAATGATAATCGTCTTGGCATGAATGAAGCCATTATTGTAGAGATACACGTTAGCCCCGGTTCTCAGCATTTCCCCGATATAGGATAAGGTCGCCCAGTAGACAAAGGGATGATCCGGTTTATCGGGAATCATCAGATGAACCTTGACGCCGGACAGCGCAGCAATGCGGAGCGCATCCAGAAGGCTGGCATCAGGGATAAAATACGGCGTCTGAATATGAATGGATTTCTTGGCGGACGAAATCATCTTGATATAACCATTCTTGATGTGCTCATACCTGGAATCCGGACCGCTGGTCACAATCTGAATCCCGACATTGCCAGGCGAATCGATCTTGGGGAACAGATTCGATTCATAATAAATATCGTGATGGTGCGAAGCCTGATTCCAATCGAGAATGAAGCGAACCTGCATCGCATAGACCGCTTCACCTTGAATGCGCAGATGGGTGTCCCGCCAATACCCGAACCTGGAGTTGAGACCCAGGTACTCATCCCCTACGTTAAAACCGCCGACATACCCGATATCGCCATCAATGATAGCCAGCTTCCGGTGATTCCGGTAATTCAAACGCAAATTAATGAAGCGCAGCTTGGACGGGAAGAAGGCCTCGGCTTCTCCGCCGGCTTCGCGAAATGCTTTGAAGAAGCCCTTGGTTAATTGACGCGAGCCCAGCTCGTCGTACAGAACCCGGACTTTCACGCCTTCTTTTGCTTTTTTGGTCAACAGGGATATCAGCTTCTTGCCCAGCTCGTCGCGACGGATGATGTAGTATTGAATATGTATGTAGACTTTGGCTTCCTCAATATCCTGAAACAACCGTTCAAATTTCTTGCGTCCATCCGTGAAAATTTCAACGTGGTTGTCGTCCGTAAGGATCGCTTGATTCTCGTTGATATGCATATGGATCAAATCGCTGCTATCCGCAGCCGCTTGATTGCTGAACGGGTATTCTCCCTTATTCATTCCTTCCATTTGAGACAGCAATACCTTCTCGATTCCGGTTTTCTGCAGATCATCCCAATGAAAGAGACGGATTCTTCTTAAATTTTGGGCGAACAACAGGTACAGCGCAAAGCCCAGAATCGGGATAAAGGACAGCACCAGCAGCCATGCCCAGGTGGAGCCGGCATCCCGCCGTTCCCTGAACACGACGAACATGGAGAACACGATATTCAGTACGATGATCAGACCAAGAATGATGGATGTAACATGCATGTTTTATAATATCCTCCTACACTATAGCCTTACCCTTGCAATCCTACATATTATACGTGAGGCGTTAGAAGAAGTATATATCTCCAGGATGAAGTGAACGGAATGGTTATAAAAGCGATAGCACCTTAGGATCCGACACTCTGAACAGTGCAGATGGGAGCGATTTGTATATGGATACATGGTCATGATACGATGGTGAAAAAATAGGAGAAGGGGCATGCTTTTTGCTGAAAATGAACAAGTTTTTCAAATTATGTCTTGCCGTGATCCTGGTCCTCATTATTATTTATTTGGGGTCGCTGGTGGATTTTATATTCAGACCGGTACTTTCGTTCTTCTCGATCATCCTCGTGCCGCTGATGCTGTCCGGATTCTTCTATTACCTGCTCAGGCCGCTGGTTGATTATCTCGAAAAGCGCAAGCTAAATCGCTCGCTGGCCATTCTGCTCTTATATGTCGTGTTTGCAGGTATCCTTACAGGTTTTATTATTGGAGTATGGCCATCCCTGCGGGATCAGATCGTGGCCCTTGTACAGAATGCCCCCGCTTTGTTTGCAAAGCTTGGCGAGCAGCTGCAGGAATGGGAGAATAACGGCTTCTTCAAGGATATATTCCCGGAGAACTCCAATCCGCTTACACAGCTAACCGATTATTTGAACCAAGGCTTCACGTTCCTCACGAATTATATTATGAACCTGTTTTCGTTTGTTTCGAGTTTTGCCATCGTTTTATTTACGTTCCCGATCATGCTGTACTACATGCTGAAGGAAGGCGGAAAGTTCGGGGAGATGATTGTCAGCTTTTTGCCTGACCGATTCAAGGAAGTAGGAGGCTCGGTGCTGGATGAAATCAATAACGCGCTCAAAGGGTTTATCGTGGGCCGGGTCCTCATCAATCTGGCGCTGGGCGTCTTGATGTATCTCGGCTTCCTGATCATTGGCCTGCCTTATGCGCTGCTGTTGACGGTTGTCGCGGTCATTGCGAATTTCATACCGTTTATCGGAGCTATTCTTTCCTCGATCCCGATTGTGATCATCGGGTTCATCCAGTCCCCGGGGACGGCGATCTGGTCGCTTGTTGTCATTCTGGCCGCCCAGCAGATTCAGGATAACCTGATTGGTCCGTATATCTTCGGCAAACAGCTGGCAATCCACCCCGTTACAATCATTATCCTGGTTCTGGTGGGACAGGATCTTGGCGGAATTATAGGGATTCTGCTGGTGGTACCGATTTACATGATCATTAAGATTATCGTAACCAGAGTGTATCAGCTGTTCTTTAAGGAAAAATGGCAAAAAGCATAAACGCGGGATAGACATGTGGCCGAAGCTGCATACAGGAGCCGCCTAAGAGCGTGGAATCGTTCTTGGCGGCTTTTTGTCTGTCCTGGCTGTGAAGGGCCGCTTGACAATGGTATGAAAAAAATATAATCTTTAATTAAAGATATTAAAATTAAAGATTGTGTATATCATACGAACCGAAAATCATGTAGGGAAGCCTCGGTATGGACACGAAACGATGAGGAGTTGATGGATATGGCATTACAAACGGCAGGCATTCATCATATTACCGCTTATGCGCAGGATCCGCAGAAAAATGTTGATTTTTATACGGGTGTGCTTGGACTCAGAATGGTCAAGAAGACGGTCAATTTCGATGCGCCTGAGGTTTACCATTTGTATTTCGGGGATGAGGAGGGGCATCCGGGGACCATTATCACCTTCTTTCCGTCTTCTGCTTCACGAAGAGGGATACGTGGAGGAGGGCAGGTTGGGTATACAACATTTGTTGTCCCTGAAGGTGCCCTGCCTTATTGGGAACAGCGGCTGCGGAGCTTTGGTGTTTCTGTCATGAAAGCATTTCGGTTTAACGAGCATTATCTTCAGTTCTCCGATCGCGATGGACTTTCTCTTGAGCTGGTTGAGCGGGAGGAAGGACCGAATAACGGCTGGTCTGTGGACGGTATTACTCCGGATACGGCGATCAAAGGGTTTGGCGGCGCGGTCCTGTTCAGCAGCAAATGGGAGGAAACGAAGAAGGCGCTGGAGCAGGTCATGGGACTGACCTTCATGGGAGAGGACGTTAATTATGCACGGTTTCAGTCAGCCGGGCCCTTCGGCAACGTGATTGATTTGCCGATGCGGGATATCCCTTTGGGAGCCGGAGGCGCTGGAACGACCCATCATATTGCATGGCGTGCTCAAGATGATGCGGAGCACGGCAATTGGCTTGAATGGGTGAAACAACATGGCTTTTTGCCAACAGAAATTAAGAATCGCAACTATTTCAGATCGTTATATTTCAGGGAACGAGGGGGAATCTTGTTTGAGATCGCAACCGATCCGCCCGGTTTTACGGTGGATGAAGATCTGGACTCGCTGGGGGAGCAATTGAAACTTCCTGCCTGGTTTGAACCGGAGCGATCCCGTATTGAGGAAGGTCTGGAGCCTATAGAAGTCAAAAATACAGGAGAGGGGCAACTCAAGTGATATCCATAGACCCGAATACTCAAAGCGAACGGGACATCTACAAGCTGCTGATCGGGAGCGTTGTTCCGCGGCCGATCGCTTTTGTTACGACATTATCGGAGGAAGGTGTGCTGAATGCCGCGCCGTTCAGTTATTTCTCCATTCTGACGAGCAATCCGCCCATGCTGTCCGTTTCCGTTCAACGGAAGAACGGCACGGCGAAGGATACAGCGAGAAATGCCATGCAAAGCGGCGAGCTTGTCATCCACATCGTGGACGAAGACAACGTTGAGGCCGTGAATGAAACGGCGGCGAACCTGCCTCCGGACGAGAGTGAGCTTGACCGAACCAAACTAACCCCCGTCGTAAGCGAGGTTGTTAAGGTTCCCGGCGTTCTGGAATCCAAGATTCGCATGGAATGCGTGCTGGAGCAGGTGGTCACGTTGAATGGCGCGGATCAGCTGCCTGCTGCCGATCTGCTGATTGCCCGCGTAGTCCGCTTTCATGTTTCGGAGGAGCTATACGAGCAAGGCCGGATTGACGCTGCCAAGTTGAAGCCTGTCAGCCGTATGGCGGGAAACATCTATTCTGCACTGGGAGAGATGTTTACGATCGAGCGGCCGGTATAACAACGGACGGGCGGATAAAAAGGTTAGGACGCAGCGAATATCAAGTTATGAATTCATATGCCGTCATTCGATACTACGTAGGTTTAAGAAAGAAAAGGGGCTTGTGGAATATCATGCCTGAAGTATGCAAACTCTACATGAATGTGGAGCTGATATGATGAATTCACAAAATAGGAGTGGTCGACAAATGAAGTTTGAATCCAAGGTTGTCATTGTGACGGGAGGCGCCAGCGGGATCGGCGAAGCAGCGGTAAGGCTTTTTGTGGAAGAGGGAGCCAAGGTTGTTATCGCTGATTATTCGGACCGGGGACAAGCAGTTTCCGATGAATTAAGAGGGGCAGGCTTTGAAACGCTGTTCGTTAAAACGGATGTAACCCAAGAACAGGAAGTTGCAAATATGGTGAAGCAGACGGTTGAGCATTTTGGCCGTGTCGATGTATTGTTCGCCAATGCAGGCATTGCTCATGATGCTCCTGCCGATCAGTTGTCGATGGACAACTGGCAAAGAACGATTGATATTAATCTGACAGGAGTGTTCCTGTGCGATAAATATGTAATCCAGCAAATGTTATCCCAAGGAACCGGAGGGGCGATCGTAAACTGCGGCTCAATCCATAGCCATGTCGGAAAAGCGGGCGTTACCGCCTATGCTTCCGCTAAGGGAGGCGTTAAGCTGTTAACCCAGTCGATGAGCGCAGATTATGCTCCTAAAGGGATCCGGGTTAATGCCGTATGTCCGGGATATATCGATACTCCTCTTATTCAGGGAAGAACGGAAGCGATCACCCAGCACCTGGTCGGCCTTCATCCGATGGGCCGCTTGGGACAGCCGGAAGAAGTAGCCAAAGCCGTGTTGTTCCTCGCCAGTGAAGATGCGTCCTTCATTACAGGCACGAGCTTGCTGGTGGATGGCGGATATACAGCCGTGTAAATAAAGCAAAGCCCCGATATAAAATCGGGGCTTTTTGTTGCAGGTGGAAAACGAAACTTATATAATGCTGACACCAGCGCTGCCGTAACCTGCCACTGCAGTGACAAGTGTTGCGCCAGCTGCGGTTGCCGAGAATACCATTAACAGGCGTGTATTGGCCGGCACCGGAATAGCCAGGCCTTCTACGAAGCCGTTGCTTACCGTACCGAGAGCGAGAACGCCCGTAAGAGGCGGAGCCAGCGTAACAAGAGCGCCTGGTACCGGTGCGAAAATGTTGCTTGTAGCCGGCGCACTGTACAGTTGTGCTGTAATTGTAACGGTAGTTCCCAGCAGGGAAAGCGCCACAGTAGTGCTAAAGGTAGCGGAGATGCCAGTGATGGTACCGGCTCGTGGCGTGTTAAACGCCATGTTAAGCAGAGTTCCAGCGGCTCCAGTGAGGTCAATCGTACCGCCAGCCAGCGTAAACGTATTGGCCGAGTTACCAAATCCTACGAGACCAACGGATCCGACTAATCCGCCTAAAACGGTGGTCAGAGCAAGCGGTATGCCGGATGCGAATGGGATGATGGCTCCTCCGGCGGCTGCTCCTGTAGCCCCTGTTGCCCCAGTAGCTCCAGTAGCTCCAGTAGGTCCCGCAGGTCCGACAGGTCCAACAGGCCCGACAGGTCCAGCAGGTCCAGCAGGTCCTGCAATACCAGTTGTCGGTCCGGCAGGTCCCACAGGCCCGATAGGTCCGACCGGTCCAACCGGTCCGATAGGACCCTGAGGACCTACAGGTCCACGGATAGCTCTTGGGCATCGACGCTTTTTAACAATACAAGCATGGTCTTTACGACCTCCGTGGCCTTTATGATCACCATGACCATGAGACGGGCAATGCTTTTTCTTCGCATGAATGACTTTTTTCTCTATTTTTTTAAGAGCACACAATTTTCTCTTTCTAGAAGAACGTTCCAAATGAAGCACCTCCTTTAGATTTGTTCTATACTACGCAAATACTCTCGGTACGGCATGGGTTAATAGCGCATAAATGATAGATAAACACCTATAATTTCCAGAATGTACGCTAGCCTCGGAGGCATTCATCTATTGACGAATAGCAAAACTATAGGATGAATTTCGGATTTCCCTACGATATTCATAGGCTCGGTACGCAGCGGTTCAAAAAAAAAAATTTGCGCCGTATTTACGCCGTAAATGTGTGGGGAAAGCTTTCACAATCCGAATGTAATTCATGGCATAAACGATCCACCACATGAATGAGTAAGGGAGGCATGGCAAATGCCTGCTATATAGCGAAAAATGAGACTGGAATAAAATTACTGCATCGTTGGGGGAGAGGCTTGAATGAGGCATTTTTCATGCTTGTCATAGGCCCTGGAAGAGCGGAACTTCCGCCTCTGAATTTCCAGAAAAAGCGGTTAAAGGGGTTTGACTTTTCCTGAAGTTCCCTTTATCATGGACACACGCTTAGTTTCCGGCATACATTTTCCGGAAAGCGGGGGAACCAGTTTCATCAGGGGCGAGTCACTTGGAATCACGAGTGTAGGGTACCATCTTACCCGAGTCCGTCAGCTAACCTCGTCAGCAGTGGATGGGTCTTGCATACATAATGGATGTTCATAACAAAGGCCCTTAATTCTCTTTAGGGGCCTTTTCTCTATTTTTTGACCCCCTGCTGGCGGAGCTATGTCTAGATCCCCTGTTTGGTGGTCTTTTTGTATTCTGCTAAAGAGGAGGGGCAAGGCCTGCAAATGTTTAACCAAAACCAATTAAATCGGTCAGATGGCATTGGGTTTAAGCGTGGAAGGAGATGGATGAATCATCTTCCCTGAAGGTCCGACCCATGCAAGGTATCTGAATATGCTTAAATCCTAGTTAACATATGTGTTAACATGGATAATTTCAACATGCCATTTTTAAGAATACCAAAGTCATAATGAAAGGTTGTGGGAAGTTTTGAAGAGAGTGGTTGTACTGATGTTGTCATTGATTATGGGGGTGTCGCTTGCGGCTTGCGGCGACAAAGGGAGTACATTGGAGCAAGCCATTGAGCAGGGGTATATCACCGTGGGATTTGCGAATGAGAAGCCTTATGCCTATAAAGAGGCCAACGGGGAGCTGACAGGAGAAGCGGTTGAGATTGCGAGGGTTATTTTGGAGCGGCTTGGCATCAAGGAAATGAGGGGAGAGCTTACGGAATTCGGATCGCTGGTTGCCGGACTGCAGGCCGAGCGGTTTGATCTAATTACCGCAGGCATGTTCATTAATCCGGATCGCTGCTCTGCCGTATTGTTTGCTAATCCGGAGTACAGCATCGGGGAAGCCATTGCGGTGAAGCAAGGGAATCCGCTGGGACTCGGAAGTTATGAGGATATTGCCAATCATGACCAAGCTAAAGTCGCCGTTATGACCGGTGCGGTCGAAATCGGCTACATGGAAAAGTCCGGTATTCCTACGGACCGGATTGTGCAGGTCCCCGATCAAGCCTCGGCCATTAGCGCCCTTCAGGCAGACCGGGTGCATGCAATTACCATGACGGGGCCGTCCCTGCAGGCGATGCTGGATTCGGCCAGCGACGACAGCATCGAACGCGTGGCTGATTTCGAGCAGCCGGTCATCGACGGCGAAAGCGTTCGCGGTTATGGAGCTACGGCTTTCCGCCAAGCGGATACCGAGTTCCAGGAGGCTTATAATGCGGAGCTTCAAAAAATGAAGGAGTCGGGCGAGCTGCTGGAAATTTTGCAGAAGTTCGGGTTCACAGAAGAAGAGCTCCCGGGCGAGATGACGGCCGCTGCCCTTTGCGGGGAATAGCATGCCGAATTCGTGGATTGATTTTCTCCCTACGCTGTTGAAAGGGGCGGAGATCACGATTGTAGTTGCTTTCTTTTCAGCCATTCTTGCGGTCGTGATGTCCTTTGCAGCCGGGTTATGCCGACTGTCGAAGCTGTGGATCATTCGCACGTTGACAGCCGGGTACGTGGAAGTCTTTCGGGGGACCTCCTTGCTGGTGCAGCTGTTCTGGTTGTATTTCGCCCTTCCGTTCATCGGCGTCGAGCTTCCGAAAATGCTGGCTGCGATCCTCGCGATCGGGCTGAACTTCGGCGCATACGGCTCGGAAATCGTTCGCAGCGCCGTGTTGGCCGTTCCGAAAGGACAATGGGAAGCCGCTGTAGCGCTTAATCTGAAGCCTTGGCAAAGACTGTGGAATGTCATATTGCCTCAAGCGTCCCTGCGAATGCTTCCCCCTTTCGGGAATCAGCTTGTGGAGCTCATCAAATCCACCTCACTGGTTTATTTCATCACGATGGCGGATTTAACGTATCAGGCGATGGTGCTCCGCAATAATTACATCTCCTGGACGACCGAGATTCTGGTGCTGCTGCTCCTCATGTATTTTGTCATTGCTACGCTCGTTTCGCTGGCAGTTCGACTGCTGGAGCGTAAATGGACAGCGGGGAGGTTATAGTCATGTGGGATTGGAACTATGTATGGGATATCCTGCCCCAGCTCTTGAGTGCATTAAAAATGACGGTATGGGTGACGATCTGCGCTTTCGCGGTGGCATTGATCATCGGATTGCTGCTTGCTTTTGCAGCGCGGAGTCGGTTTAAGGTGCTGTCACTAATAACCAAAGGAATGATCGAATTCATTCGCAATACACCGCTGCTGGTGCAGGTCTTCTTCCTGTATTACAGCCTGCCGCTTCTTACCGGAATCTCCATTCCGGCCTTCTATGCCGGGGTGATCGGTCTCGGGCTGCATTACAGCACATATCTGTCCGAGGTGTACCGATCCGGAATCGAGGGAGTGCCGAAGGGACAATGGGAGGCTGCCACAGCACTGAATTACACGAAAGCCCAAACCTGGCGAAGTATTATCCTGCCGCAAGCGGTGCCGCCGATCATTCCGGTACTGGGTAATTATTTGATTGTTATGTTTAAAGAGACGCCGATTCTATGCGCCATAACGCTTGTGGAGATGATGCTGACGGCTAAAAATATCGTGTCGCAGTCGTTCCGTGCATTTGAACCGTATACGATGGTCGGGATTCTGTTCCTGGTCATCAGTTATATCGCCTCATTGCTTGTGCAAAGGCTGGAAAAACGCATGAATCTGCAGCGTGGAAAATAAAAGGAGGGAATCAATTGAATGCCGTTGTGATCGATGAGCAGGCGGAAGCGTCGAAGGTGCCGCAGCAGGAGGGAAATCCCGTTACCGCTACGGGTACAAAGCCGATTGTGAAATATACCGGCGTGACCAAGTCGTTTGGTGATCTACAGGTGCTTAAAGGCATCGATCTGGAGATGCAGCCTGGAGAAAAGGTGGCTGTGATCGGTCCGAGCGGATCAGGCAAAACAACGATGGGCCGGATGCTGATGACGCTGGAAGAACCCACCGAGGGAACCATCGAGGTTGATGGTGAGCTGCTCTGGCATATGGAAGAGAAGGGCAAGCTGGTTCGGGCCAATGAAAAGCATTTGCACCGGATGCGCTGCAATGTCGGCATGGTCTTTCAGCATTTCAATCTGTTCCCGCACATGAACGTGCTTCGGAATGTGACGGAGGCCCCGCGCAAAGTGCTGGGTTTATCCAAGGAGGAGGCGGAGGAGCGGGCCGTCTCCATGCTCAGTAAGGTCGGTTTGGCCGACAAATTGAAGATGTACCCGTCCAATCTGTCCGGGGGCCAGAAGCAGCGGGTTGCCATCGCCAGAGCGCTGGTCATGCGGCCAAAGGTTATGGTGTTTGACGAGGTGACCTCTGCGCTTGATCCGGAGCTGGTCGGCGAAGTGCTGGAGGTCATCCGGGAAATCGCGGAGGAAGGCGAAATGGCCATGATGCTGATTACGCATGAGATGGATTTTGCGAAGGAAATCGCCGACCGCGTCATCTTCGGAGCCGAGGGAAGGATCGTTGAGCAGGGCACGCCGGAGGAGATATTCGATAATCCCCAGAGCGAGCGGCTGCAGAGCTTCCTGCAGCGATTCCGTTCCAACGGAAATTAGTTCTGGAAAGAGGTGATTGTATAGAATGGCTGTGGATACCGATACCGAAATTGTTTACCGAAGACCGAAAGCCCGGGATGGTACCCGGGTGTGGGAGCTTATACGCGACACCGGATCGCTTGATCTGAACTCTCCCTATTGCTACATGCTGCTTGGAGATTACTTCCATGATACCTGCATGATTGCCGAGCATGAAGGAGATATCATCGGTTTTATTTCCGCCTTCCGTTCTCCTCGCAATCCGGAGACGCTGTTCGTATGGCAAGTGGCCGTTGCTAATTCGCATCGGAGGCAAGGCGTTGCAAAGGCAATGCTGACAAATCTGATGAATCAGAAGGCATGCCATGGCGTCCGTTACATTGAAGCTACGGTATCGCCGAGTAACATGGCGTCCCGTCGTTTGTTTCTCGGTTATGCCGAGGAGAAATCCATTCCCAGCACCGTAACCGTAGGTTATGGAGCAGAGATGTTCCCCGATGGAACGTCCCATGAAGATGAGCCGTTATTCGTGATTGGCCCCTTTTTCAATGACATTTAAACAAATGGAGGGAACTATGGACAACCAAGTCATGGAGAAACCGAAGCTTACTGTGTTTAACAAGCTGGAATCGGAAGTAAGAAGTTATTGCCGGAGCTTTCAGACGGTTTTTGACAAGGCCCGAAATGCGAAGCTGTGGGATACGCAGGGGAATGAATACATTGATTTTTTTGCGGGAGCAGGGGCTTTGAATTACGGACATAACAATGAGAAGATTCGCGAGAAGGTAGTCGACTACATCCTGAAGGATGGCGTCACGCATAGCCTGGATATGGCTACGGGTGCGAAGGAAACGTTTCTGACCCGATTTCAGGAGATCATCCTGAAGCCGCGCGGGTGGGATCACAAAGTGATGTTCCCCGGTCCGACCGGAACGAATGCCGTAGAAGCCGCGCTCAAAATCGCCCGTAAAGTGACAGGGCGCAGCACCGTTCTGTGCTTCACGAATGCCTTTCATGGCATGTCGCTCGGATCGCTGGCGGTAACCGGCAACTCCTTCAAGCGCCAGGGTGCCGGCGTGGATCTAAGTCACTCCGTGTTTATGCCGTATGACGGTTACTTTGGTGACGACGTGGATACGATGGCATATATGGAGAAACTTCTGGATGATCCGGGAAGCGGAATTCCGCTTCCGGCCGCAGTGATCGTCGAGGCGGTGCAGGGGGAAGGCGGATTGAACGCCGCCAGCCGGGAATGGCTGCAGAAGCTTGCGCGCATCTGCAAGGATAAGGGAATGCTGCTGATTTTGGATGATATCCAGATGGGCTGCGGCCGAACCGGTCCGTTCTTTAGTTTTGATGATGCCGGTATTGAACCGGATATCATATGCCTCTCGAAATCGATTGGCGGCTTTGGCTTGCCGATGGCGATTACGCTGATCAAACCGGAGATTGATATTTGGGAGCCGGGGGAGCATAACGGTACCTTCCGGGGCAATAATCTCGGATTCGTTGCCGCAGCCGAAGCGCTGAATTATTGGAAAACGAAAGATTTTCAGCTTGATATCGGCATCAGGGAAAATCGGATTCGCCAATCATTGGAAGGCGTTGTGAAGGATTATCCTCAGCTCGGCGGCGAAATCCGCGGCAGAGGCATGATTCAGGGGGTTGCTTTCGATAAGCCGGAGCTCGCAGGCAGGCTGTCCGAGATGGCCTTCGAGCATGGACTGATTATGGAAACGTCCGGTCCGTATAGCGAAGTGGCAAAGCTAATGCCGCCGCTTACGATTGAAATGAACACATTGGCAGAGGGATTGGGGATATTTGAGAACAGTATGAAACAATTAGCAGCAGAGGAGAGGTTGTCATGATTGTTAAACATTTGGAAGAGATCGTGGATACCAAAGACGATATCGATACCCAGACATGGAACTCGAGGAGGCTTCTGCTTACAAAAGACGGCATGGGCTTCTCGCTCAATGATACCCTCATCAAGGCGGGAACGGAGACGCTGATCTGGTACAAAAACCACGTCGAAGCCGTGTACTGCATCGAAGGCGAGGGGGAAATCGAGATTGTCGGGGGTGAAACGTACCCTATTTGCCCAGGCATGATGTATGCGCTGGACGGTCACGAGAAGCATTATTTGAGAGCTCGTTCGCAGATGCGGATGGTTTGCGTATTCAATCCGCCGCTTACCGGCGCGGAAGTTCATGACGAGGAAGGAACCTACCCGCTGCTTGCCCCAATTTTGGACTAAGGAGATGATATGCGATGAGTAATAATCATGTGTCGGCCCTTCAGGAAAAAGAACTGGACGTTTATCCTTCAAGAGTGCATTCGGAACCCCGGATCCTAAAGAGACAGGATCCTGTCGTTCATTCGGAATGGACGCCGGATGCTGCGTTAACGCAGGAGCAATCCGACTTCTATGAGCGCAACGGATATTTATTCCTGGAAGACTTCTTTGGTCGAGAGGAGCTGTCGGTATATCAGGCGGAAGCCCGCAGTTTGCAGGTATCGGCAAGAGAGCTGGATAAGGATGAAGTGATCCGGGAGCCGGGTGGGAACGAAGTTCGATCGGTCTTTGCGGTGCACGAGAGCCATGAAGTGTTCAAGAAGCTGTCCCGGCATCCGAGACTCTTGGCGATCATGGAGTATCTCTTGGGAAGCGAGACGTATATCCATCAATCGCGGATTAATTACAAGCCGGGCTTTACGGGCAAAGAGTTCTATTGGCACTCTGATTTCGAAACATGGCATGTTGAGGATGGCATGCCTCGTATGAGAGCTTTGAGCTGCTCCATTGCTCTGGAGGATAACTACTCTTATAACGGACCGCTTATGGTTGTGCCTGGATCGCATAAGGAATTCGTGGCCTGCATCGGCCAAACGCCGGAGAATCACTTCAAGGATTCCCTGCGCAAACAGGAATACGGCGTTCCGGATCATGACAGCCTGACACGCATGGTGCAGAAAAGCGGTATCGACACGCCTGTCGGTAAAGCCGGTTCAATCGTGATTTTTGACTGCAATATTATGCACGGTTCGAACAGCAATATTACGCCGATGCCGCGCAGCAATATCTTTATGGTTTACAACAGCGTGGAGAATAAGGTCAAGCAGCCGTATTCGGGCCAGAAGCCAAGACCAGAGTACATCGCCACCCGCGATTCTTTATGATCTCGCTGTCACTTATCGGCTCCATCATCGGCATCAACGTGGTTTATGTCTCGATCTTTTCGCTGCGTCTGATTCTGATGATCAAAGGCAGGAGAGGGATCGCCTCTCTCCTGGCCATGCTGGAGGTATTCGTTTACTTGCTCGGCCTTAATCTCGTCCTGCAAAATCTGGACAATCCCTTTAATATGGCGGCCTATTGCCTGGGCTTCGGCCTTGGCGTATATGCCGGCAGTCGGATCGAAGAGTATCTGGCACTCGGGTACATCGTGGTACAGGTTATCGTGAATTCCGTTGAGACGAACCTGGCGATGAACCTGCGGGAGAAGGGGTATGGCGTGACTGCCTGGGAAGCGGACGGTAAGGATGGCAAACGGCTCGTGCTTCAAGTTCTCGTGAAACGGAAGAATGAGCGGCGGTTGATGGAGTCACTATCCAAAATGTCGCCGCAGGCGTTCATTATCTCTCATGAACCGAAGAGCTTTAAAGGCGGCTTCTGGGTACGATTGACGGAGGGGCGCAAATTGTAGCACGCTTTTAACTAGAAACAGGAAAGCCTGCTTCGGACCCGTTCGGAGCAGGCTTTTTGGCTGCGGCTTTTGCCGGCCTGAACCGGTATGGAATTCGGATAAGGGGATTGCCGATATTGCTGCGAGTTATTTAGGCAAGCACCAACTCCGGTTCACTCTGGTACCAAAAAAAAGCGTAGTCGGTCATCGCGGAGGAGCTTCCGAGCTGGCGCATCATGGCAGCAATATTTCCACGATGGTAGGTGCCGTGGTTCACGACATGAAGCATGATCTCGGAGAGGCGGGTGTCCCGGATCCCGGCATAAGGATTATCCAATCGGATCATCCGTTCCAGGTCAGGATTTTGGCCCAGAAAGGCCGTGAATCGTTCGGATAGTTCGATAAACCGGAGGTTTAGGTCCTCCAGTGAAATGGACTCAAGCTCTTCCCGAAGCTGGAAGGCCTTTGTTAAAGCCTGCTGCATATCCATCCCGGACAAAATGTTGATCCATCCAAGATCCGCCGTGTAAATGTGAATCAACGCCTCGGATACGGTTGGGAAAATGCTCGTTATTTTCTGATTGTGCAATTCCCCCGGCAGCTCCAGCAGACGGTTGAATATCGCTTGGTTGGCCCATACATGGTACTCATACATTTTTACAGGATAATTCACCGTGATCGTCCCCTTTGGCTTCTTCGTTTTTGCTTTCTTGGGAATATTGTAAATAAAAAAGTATGACAGCGGACTGTCATACTTTTGTGTATACCTGCAGCATTTTTTCTAATTTGGATTGCATGAGCGTCCTTAAGCCAGCCGGCTCAATGATCTCGATATCCTCACCAAAGCTTAGCAGGGTCGACCAGAACCACCAGGAATCCGGATCTTGGACCTTGAACGTGAGACGGAGCGAGCCGTCTTCAAAAAATTCCCGCTGTACATCATAGAATTGATCCATCGCTCTGGCCAAGGCCCGGGGGGATACGTGAAGGATGACTTCCATCGCATCGGATGAAGGCTCCCAGGGATGCTGCTCCACTCGGTCGTGCGGATTTTGCTCTTGAAGATGAGGACCGTGCGTGTGCTCCTCCGAATGCTGGTGCTGAAAGGGCTCGGCGGAGGGAGACAGCTCTGATATTCTCGAAATTCGAAATTCGCGGTAATCGGCCCTTGTTCTGCAGAAACCGTACAAATACCAGGAGCCGAATTTATACATGAGTCGCAGGGGCTCGACTTTACGGTGAATGCGTTCATTCTTGGCGCTTATGTATTGAAAGGAGATCACATGCTTGTCGGTAATGGCGCGGCGAAGAAGTCGGAGGCTTTCGTTGTAAGAGCGCCAGCTCCCGATATCCATGGACAATCCCTGCGATGCCGAATTGGCGGAACGATCAATGGTCTGCAAACGCTGAATGGTATCCATGGCCCGTTCATCCTCAAACACCGTGGACATGCTGTGCAGGATGGTGATCAAGGCGCTGACATCGTAGGAGCCAAGCAAGCTTTTGTCCATCTTGTATTGCTCCATAATGCCATAACCGCCGTTCACTCCCTGATACGATACAACGGGAATGCCGGCTGCGCAGATTGCATCAATGTCGCGGTATATGGTTCGCTGGGACACGTTATATTTCTCTGCCAGGGCAGACGCGGACAGGATCTCGTTGTTCAGCAGCATGTAAATCATGGATATGAGCCGCTCTAGTTTCATATCGCTTCAACCCCTCTTATCTTAATTGGACCTATTCTCCAATGATTCCGTATTATATCATAGGTTTTCTGAAGAAGGAGAGGAAATCCCAGACTGCCTTTTGTTCCATTCCCATCCACTTTGCCGTACAATATAAGGGAATTCTATAATACAAGGAGTGTGAGCCTTATGGCCCGTACCAAAACGCAAAAAGCGCTCCGCAAAGCGGAACGTGCCGGAACATGGTCAGCCGTCTCAATGAGAAAGACCAACGAAGATTACAGTGCGCTGTCACAGCATGTGAGAGTAAAGCCGACGAAACAGGAACAATTGAATAAGATCAAACACAGAAAGCGGATCGGAGACGATGGCGCTTTTTTTGTTGGTTTCGGAGGATGTGATATAGTACGCTAGAGAGGTTAGTTCAGGATGGAGGTTTAGGATGGCGAAGCAAAAATATTATGTAGTCTGGGTAGGTAAAGTGCCCGGAATTTATACAAGCTGGGGCGACTGCCAGCAGCAGGTCAATCAGTTTACAGGTGCGAAGTTCAAGGCGTTTGAATCCCGGAGCGAAGCGGAACAGGCCTATGCGGCCGGTTATAAAAATTACTGGGGGCAGCAGTCCGGAGGCAAATCGAGCAGCTCAGACTCCAAAAACTACAAGCGAAGCAGCGCATCTGCTGCCGAAGAACCGGGTGAGATCGATTATGACAGCATTTCCGTAGATGTGGGGACGCGAGGAAACCCGGGACCCGTCGAGTACAAAGGCGTGGATACGCAGACGGGAGATATTCTGTTCTCGTGCGGACCGATTTCGAAGGGAACGAACAATCTCGGCGAGTTTCTGGCCATCGTCCACGCACTGGCTTATTTGAAGAAAATCGGCAGCACCAAGACGGTGTACAGCGATTCCATGAATGCTATCAAATGGCTGAAGCAGAAGAAGGTGGTCTCCACGCTTCCGCGCGATGAGTCAACCCAAGAGATCTGGGATCTGGTGGACCGGGCAGAGCACTGGCTTCGAACCAATACATATGAGAACAAGGTGCTGAAATGGCAAACGAAGAGCTGGGGCGAGATTAAGGCCGATTACGGGCGCAAGTAACGAGGGAGAGCAGAAGGGAGCCGTTCGAAGCTATGTAAAGGGTGGTTTTAGATATCGACGTCTTTATGAGCGGACGGGCACCTTACTATTAAAAAGCGAAGACAGGGAGGAGGCTTCCCTGTTCTCGCTTTTTTTTTATATGCCATGATTCCGGGTTCATGCGGAAAAATCCAAATCAACGCATGTGGATAATTAACACAAAAGACTTACCTCACATCGGAAGAACTGTGCATAACATCTTGAATAAGTTCGTTATACACAGAGTTATGAACATTATCCCCGTTCGTTCCACACAAACTGAACTTCCGATTTTTTATTTCAAGGAAGTTATCCAGCGTTTGTGAACAAATGTGGAGAAGTGCAAGGATAACTCCCTATTAACTTGGAGGGGTGGCGGGTTATCCCCAACGCCGAAGGTCAACCGTTAAACGCTTCCTTGTTCTATCCACGACGATACGACGACCATAACGCAGGGAGCAGCAACGGGTAAGCCAAGCTTATTCCTTCTCGCGGACCTGCTTATAGTATTGATTCGGGGACATGCCGACGTATTTTTTGAAGATCTTGCTGAAATAGAATGGATCCTCCAGGCCGGTCAGATACCCGATCTCACCGAAGCTAAGGTGCGTGGCCTCGATTAATTCCTTTGCATGATTGATTCGTACCTGATTCACATATCGCATGATCGTATGACCGGTAAGCTTGGCGAATACCCGATTGATGTAATCATAATTGCATTCGAAGCGCTGTTCGATATCCGAGCTGATGATTTTCTCGGCGTAATGTTCATGGATGTAGTCGAGCAGTGCATGCACCTTCATATAGGACTTGGTATGCGGGCTGCTCTTCTCCAGCTCATCGAACAGGCTCTCCCGGGACAGCTCGATCAGCATTTCCATGAATTTGAGCGCGGTCAAACTGCGGTTAAAGTGCTTCCGCCTATATAGCTGCAGCATTTCGCCGAGGACATGGTACATATGATGAAGGCTTTTTTTCTGGGTTAGCGTGCAGGTCTTGGGGAAATATAGCTGCCTGCTGTCGTTCTTGCCTGCCGTCTCGTTCTCGCCCATGATCCACTGCTTGGCCAGCAAGGGTAAGGGACGCTCGGGCGCTTGACGAATATCGGGGTGTTCAAAATGAATATAGTAGTAGTCGCAGGAATGCTTTTGGGTTCCCTCGTGGTCCAAATGCGGTTCAAGGACCAGTAAGTCGCCTTTTTTGAGCACATGGGAAACGCCGTTCTCCCGCATATGAAGCTCGCCGCTCTTCACGAAATACAGAATATACTCGTGTGTGTTCCGCTTAAAATGAATCCAGGGGTTCTTGTAGGAGACAAATCCCATCAGTTTGATTCTCGGCACATAGTCAGCGTTCATCGATAGCACGCATTCCACCCTCTCTCCCAAAAAAACGCGAAGTCGTTTTTGTACAAAAAGAGTAACTTTCACACATTCCCGTTCATTGTAACACAGCCTATACTTAGGATGAATGTATAAGAGGTCGCTGGATTTCAATATTAAAGGAGGCCACTACCCTTGGCTAATATCAATGTAACGGTATGGAATGAATACCGGCACGAGAGACATAATGAACAGATCGCTAAGATTTACCCTGAAGGCATCCACCGTACGATTGCCGATTTTCTGGGAAAGGATGCACAGTTCGTCGTACGCACCGCCGTATTGGATGATCCGGAACACGGCTTGACGGATGAGGTGCTCGCTTCAACGGATGTTCTGATCTGGTGGGGGCATGTGGCTCACGGTGAAGTACGGGATGATATCGTGGAAAAAGTGCGTCAGCGCGTATTGGACGGCATGGGAATCATCGTCCTGCATTCCGGTCACGGCTCGAAGATTTTTCAGCGCCTCCTCGGCACGAACACAGGCGCCCTGAAATGGCGCGATGACGGCGAGAAGGAACGGTTGTGGGTCATCGATCCCAGCCATCCGATCGTAAGCGGACTTGGAGAATATATCGAGGTTCCGCAGGAGGAAATGTACGGTGAGCGCTTTGAAATCCCGGCACCGGATGAACTGGTGTTTGTCTCCTGGTTCGAAGGCGGCGAGGTGTTCCGCAGCGGCTGCTGCTACAAGCGCGGACGCGGCAAGTTGTTCTATTTCAGACCGGGTCATGAAGCATTCCCTACTTACCATCAACCTGAAATTCAACAGGTAATTGCCAACGCCGTGGCCTGGGCGGCGCCGATCCAAGGCGCGAAGACCTCCTATGGCCGGGTATCTCCACTCGAATACGTTCAGCCGGTATAGGCTGATCCTTTGCAAGCGTCCATGTCAACGGTGTATCCCTGAAACGTCAGGAATACAATCGTTGATCGGGCGCTTGTTTGTTCATAACGACGTCCGCTATCGAAATCATCAGCATAACGATGTATAATGAACCCAATTCGATTACGACATAATAAAAGTGGGTTGGATCATGGATCAGGATAAACAGCGCCTTAGCATTGAGGCGGCAAGATTGTATTATATGTCGGATTACAGCCAGCAGGATATCGCGACAAGGCTCGGCGTTTCACGGCCTACGGTCTCCAGGCTTCTTCAGCACGCCAAGGAGCAGGGCTACGTGCAGATCAGCATCGTGGACCCTCTCGAGGATCTGGACGCTTTGGGCGAAGGAGTGAAGAAGAAGTACGGCCTTGAACAGGTGCTGGTGAGTTATTCTCCCATTAATGAATACCGTGAAATCCAGAAGCATATCAGCAAAAGGGCAGCCGATTACCTGCATGAAACGGTCCAGGATGCCGACATCATCGGCGTGACCTGGGGAACGACCATGCATGCCGTTGCGCTTCAGCTGCAGCAGAAGCCCGTTCGGGGCGTCGAGGTCGTGCAGTTGAAGGGCGGCGTCAGTCATTCGCATGTGAACACGTATGCCGCAGAGATCGTCAATCTGTTTGCCGAGGCGTACCACACGATGGCGAGATATTTGCCGCTGCCCGTCATCTTTGACACCACCGAGCTGAAAGAGATGGTGGAGAGGGACCGGCATATCCAGCGGATTATCCAATTAGGCAAACAAGCGAACATCGCCATGTTCACGGTGGGTACCGTTCATGAGGATGCGCTCCTGTTCAGACTTGGCTATCTTAGCAAGGAGGAACAGAAGCTGCTGCAGCGGATCGGCGCGGGCGATATTTGCTCCCGGTTTTTTGATGCGGAGGGCACGGTGTGCAGCGAGGATATTAACAACCGTACAGTGGGCATCGATTTGGAAGATTTGCGCCACAAGGAGCAATCCATTCTCGTGGCAGGCGGGCAGCGTAAGGTAGATGCCATTCGAGCCGCGCTAATCGGCAAATATGCAAACATCCTGGTGACGGACCAGTTTACGGCGCAAGCTTTGTTATCATAAAAATTTTGACATATTGTCAAAATTTACAGCACCTCGTTCAGGGAGATTCGAACCGGTTACGGCTTCAAACTTACCTGGACGGGGTGTTTTTTGTGCGCAGATAATTGATGACCCTTGCTTAATAGGAGGCCGATTCTTTGTTTCTGTTTACCCTGATCGGGTATAGAGCATAGTAAACGGAGGGAATTGTTAGATTATTCCTGAATGAGGGCTTGTCGTTTTAGTTAACAATGATAAATATCATTGCCATAAATCGGAATGAACATATTTTCAATATGTGTTTTACATATGTTCAAGGCTGTGATATGATGGTCCCGTCTAAAGGATTAAGTGTTATGATAGCGCTTTTACAAATCACTAAAAAACAGATTAAGGAGTGTTTTAACCAGATGAATATAGCAGGAATGATCGACCACACGCTCTTGAAGGCGGATGCAACCCAAGCCGAGATTGCGAAAATTACGGAAGAGGCCAAAAAGTACGGATTTGCTTCGGTTTGCGTGAACCCGACTTGGGTATCCTACTGTGCTGAGCAGCTAGCGGACACCAACGTCAAAGTATGCACGGTCATCGGTTTCCCTCTGGGAGCTACGACATCCGCAGTAAAGGCTTTTGAAGCGAAGGATGCCATCGCTAACGGGGCAACGGAGGTTGATATGGTCATTAACATCGGTGCGCTCAAAGATCGTAACGATGAGCTTGTGCTGAACGATATTCAGGCTGTAGTGGATGCAGCAAAGGGCAAAGCCCTGGTCAAGGTTATTATTGAGACAAGCCTTCTGACAGAAGAAGAGAAGGTACGTGCGTGCCAGCTGTCCGTGAAAGCGGGAGCGGATTTTGTGAAGACGTCAACAGGGTTCTCCACGGGCGGAGCCACACCGGAAGACGTAGCCTTAATGCGCAAAACCGTTGGCGAGAACACCGGCGTGAAGGCTTCCGGCGGCGTGCGCAGCAAGGAAGATATGGACCGAATGATCGAAGCGGGCGCAACGCGTATCGGTGCCAGCTCCGGCGTGAAAATTATGGAGGGCGGTCAATCCAGCTCTTCCTACTAAATGAAGTTGCAAATATCCGGTTTTCGATGATTCGGTAGACGTGTCATATCAAAAAAACACCTATGGGGGAACAACGACGATGAAATATATAATCGCCATACTAGGTTTGCTGGTCGTATTCGGTCTTGCGTTCCTTATCAGCAATGATAAGCGCCACATCCGTTACCGTCCGCTGGCTGTCATGATTGTGCTGCAGCTGATCCTTGGATTTTTTCTGCTGAACACGAATTTCGGCGAGTATCTTGTTAAAGGGATAGCGAATACGTTTGAAGCGCTGCTGAGCTATGCCGGAGCCGGGATCGAGTTTGTGTTTGGCGGCATTGCCAATGAAGGTGCGGGTCCGTTCTTCCTGAACGTCTTGCTGCCGATCGTGTTTATTTCCGCATTGATTGGTATACTTCAATATATTAAGGTACTGCCGTTTATCGTAAGATATATCGGTCTCGTCTTGAGTAAAGTCAACGGCATGGGCAAGCTGGAGTCTTACAATGCGGTAGCTTCCGCGATTCTGGGGCAATCCGAGGTGTTTATTTCGGTAAAAAAACAGATTGCCCTCATTCCGAAGCATCGGATGTATACATTGTGTGCTTCCGCCATGTCCACCGTATCGATGTCGATCGTCGGGGCATACATGACCATGATCGAGCCGCGGTATGTGGTGACCGCGCTTGTGCTTAACCTGTTTGGCGGATTTATCATCGCTTCCATCGTCAACCCTTACAAGGTAGAGAAGGAAGAGGATATCCTGGAGGTGCAGGAGGAAGAGAAGCAATCCTTCTTCGAGATGCTGGGTGAATACATCATGGACGGCTTCAAGGTAGCGATTACCGTTGCTGCGATGCTCCTCGGTTTCGTTGCGTTGATTGCGATGATTAACGGCATCTTTGATATCATTTTCGGGATTACCTTCCAAGAGCTGTTAGGATTCATTTTTGCCCCATTTGCTTTTGTCATGGGCGTACCTTGGAAAGAGGCAGTGGATGCAGGCAGCATCATGGCTACGAAGCTGGTATCGAACGAGTTCGTCGCGATGCTCGACCTGGCCAACTTCACGGATATGTCCGAACGCACTGTGGGAATCGTATCGGTATTCCTGGTATCCTTTGCCAACTTCTCCTCAATCGGCATCATTGCTGGAGCGGTCAAAGGCCTGAACGAGAAGCAGGGGAACGTGGTTGCCCGTTTCGGCCTCAAGCTGCTGTACGGCGCAACGCTGGTGAGCGTGCTGTCGGCAACGATTGCGGGACTGTTCCTGTAAGCAAGGCATGGAAGGATAACAACAAGCGAGCCTTATGGATAGTTTTGATGTAAAAACTCATTATATGAGGGGGATCACTTGGATATGGAACGTTTTGATCGAATTCATTTAATTGTATTGGACTCTGTAGGTATCGGCGAAGCACCGGATGCGGCTGATTTTGACGATATCGGATCCGACACGCTGGGTCATATTGCCCGCGAATGCGGCGGGCTCAACATGCCGAATATGGCTGCGCTCGGTCTGTCCAACATTCGGGAAATCGAGGGAATCCCTGCTGCGGATCAACCTCGGGCTTACTATACGAAGATGCAGGAAGCTTCGAATGGCAAAGACACCATGACAGGCCACTGGGAGATCATGGGCTTGTATATTGATACGCCATTCCGCGTATTCCCGGACGGGTTTCCGGACGAGCTGATCCAGCGCATTGAAGAGAAGACCGGACGCAAGGTCATCGGCAACAAGCCGGCCAGCGGAACGGAGATTATCGAAGAGCTTGGCGAAGAGCATGTAAAAACGGGAGCGCTGATCATTTATACCTCGGCGGATTCCGTGCTTCAAATCGCTGCGCATGAGGATATCGTTCCACTGAAAGAGCTGTACGAAATCTGCGAGTTCTGCCGCGAAATCACGCTGGAGGATCCTTATATGCTTGGCCGGATCATCGCCCGTCCTTTCATTGGCGAGGTGGGGAGCTTCAAGCGTACGGCGAATCGGCATGACTATGCTTTGAAGCCTTTCGGACGTACCACGATGAACGAGATGAAAGATGCTGGTCTTGACGTCATCGCCCTCGGAAAAATCTCCGACATTTATGATGGCGAAGGCATTACGAAGGCGGTCAGAACCGTATCGAATATGGACGGCATGGATAAAATGGTGCAAACCCTGGGTGAACCCTTCAAGGGTCTGAGCTTCCTGAACCTCGTGGATTTCGATGCCGTGTACGGACATCGGCGCGATCCGCAAGGATATGGCCAAGCGTTGGAGGATTACGATCGGCGCCTCCCTGAGGTATTTGAGAAAATGACGGAGAATGATCTTCTGATCATCACGGCCGACCACGGGAATGATCCTACCTACAAGGGCACGGACCATACGCGTGAATATGTGCCGCTGCTCGTATATTCTCCTCGCTTTACGGAAGGCAAGGAGCTGCCGCTTCGCAAAACCTTTGCCGACATTGGCGCCACGGTTGCCGACAACTTCGGCGTGAAGCTGCCGGAGCACGGAACCAGCTTTTTGAATGATTTGAAATAATCGAATAAGTGGAGGAATGGGACATGAGTACACATATTGGAGCGAAACCGGGAGATATCGCCGAGTCGATTCTGCTGCCAGGCGACCCGCTGCGGGCTAAATTTATTGCCGAGACGTATTTGGAGGATGTGACCTGCTACAACGAAGTGCGGGGCATGCTCGGATTTACGGGAACCTACAAAGGAAAACGCATCTCCGTGCAAGGTTCGGGCATGGGCGTGCCTTCCATCGGGATTTATGTCAATGAACTCATTCGGGATTATGGCGTGAAAAACTTGTTCCGTGTCGGAACCTGCGGCGCGATGCAGGAGCATGTTCATGTACGCGACGTCATTCTGGCCCAGGCGGCGTGCTCGGATTCCGGCATGAACCGTCACCACTTTAACGGTTATGATTTCTCCCCGATCGCCAGCTTCCCGCTGCTGCTGGGCGCGTATGAGCGCGGCAAGGAGAAAGGCCTGAAGATGCATGTCGGCAACGTGTTCACGTCCGATGTGTTCTACCGCGAGGACAAATCCGTGGTGGAGAAGCTGATGCAGCATGGCGTGCTCGGCGTGGAAATGGAGACAACGGCGCTCTACACGATTGCCGCACGTTTCGGCGTGAACGCCCTGACGATCCTGACCGTAAGCGATCATTTGCTCACAGGGGAAGAGACTTCTTCCGAGGAGCGGCAAACGACCTTTAACGAGATGATGGAAGTGGCCCTGGATACGGCGATTTCGTTGTAAGGAAACTGCCCCGACGAAGAAGTCGGATTTGTTTTGGAGAAGCGAAGCGGTCACCTTTGCCCACGGATTCCAACAATATTAACAATATAAGGAATCTGAAAGCAACAGCGATCGGATCCGCATTTGGTAGTGATGCCCGTGGAAGGAATACAATCATCGCAAAGAGTGAGGAGAATGTACGATGAGAATGGTTGATTTAATTGCGAAGAAACGCGACGGCAAGGAACTGACAACAGAAGAGATCAATTTCTTTATCGACGGATATACCAAGGGAGACATTCCCGACTATCAGGTGAGCGCCATGAACATGGCGATATATTTCCAGGACATGTCCGACCGGGAGCGGGCAGACTTGACGATGGCGATGGTAAACTCCGGCGAAACGATTGATCTGTCCGCAATTGAGGGGATCAAGGTCGATAAGCATTCCACCGGGGGCGTAGGCGACACGACGACGCTGGTACTGGCTCCGCTCGTAGCGGCTCTGGATATTCCGGTAGCGAAGATGTCCGGACGCGGCCTCGGCCATACCGGAGGAACGATCGACAAGCTGGAGTCCATCGAAGGATTCCATGTGGAGATCAGCAAAGACGAATTTGTGAACCTTGTGAATCAACATAAAATCGCCGTCATCGGCCAAACCGGAAACCTCACCCCGGCGGACAAAAAACTGTACGCGCTCCGGGATGTGACGGCTACCGTCAACTCCATTCCGCTGATTGCCAGCTCCATCATGAGCAAGAAGATCGCCGCCGGCTCGGATGCGATTGTGCTGGACGTGAAAACCGGCGCAGGCGCGTTCATGAAAACGGTGGAGGATGCCAAGGAATTGGCACACGCCATGGTCAGCATCGGCAACAACGTAGGCCGCAAAACGATGGCGGTCATCTCCGATATGAGCCAGCCGCTTGGCGCCGCGATCGGCAACTCGCTGGAGGTGCAGGAAGCGATCGATGCGCTTCGCGGCGAGGGGCCGAAGGATCTGGAGGAGCTGTGTCTGGCTCTGGGCCGGCAGATGGTTTACCTTGCGCGGAAGGCAGATTCGCTTGAAGATGCCGAAGAGATGTTAAGAGAGGTAATCCGCAACGGCAAGGCACTGGAGAAGTTCAAGGAATTCATTCAGAACCAGGGCGGAGACCCGTCCGTTGTGGATCATCCGGACCGTTTGCCGCAGGCGCAATATTTGATTGAGCTTCCTGCACAGCAGGACGGCGTTGTCGCCGAGCTGGTAGCGGATGAGATCGGTACCGCAGCGATGCTGCTTGGAGCCGGCCGCGCGACGAAGGAATCCGAGATTGATCTGGCTGTAGGCCTGATGCTGAACAAGAAGGTCGGCGATGCCGTGAAGAAGGGTGATTCCCTTGTAACCATTCATGCTAACCGCGAGAACGTGGATGACGTGAAGCAGAAGCTGTATGAAAGCATTCGGATTGCAGATCATGCGGATGCGCCTGTATTGATTTATGACATCGTGACGGAGTAAGGGAAGCCTAATCCGTAGCGAGTCATATTCGGAACAGCTCATTTTCCAAGCTATGCCGATACAACCTGCCCTCCCGTGTTTTATGAACGGGAGCAGGTTTTTTTGGCGGTCCCGTCATAAAACGGGTAGGGGCCCTCATAAGATGGTAGTGGGGAAAACGTAAGGCATTTAACGGGAGAGGGAGATGTGTAGCCCGGGCAAGAGCCATCCTGCTTGAAGGAGGCTTTTGGCCATGACCATCGATCAGTTGATTGCTTTGCTGGCACTTATCGTTATGATCATTGGACTTGCGGTGAAGAAGGAGTCTTAACCTGTGAGTCCGGGAGGGCTGCTGCTAAGTAGAAATTCTACTGATGCAGCAGTCTTTTTCTTTTGATAGGTTGATAGAGTTCGATATAAGTCATATACTTAGAATGCAATGTTCTCCATTATTCATCATTTATTGGGAGGAAACCATGCTCTATTTTGCAGCGTTTGTCATATCCATGGTGCTGGTATTGGTACTGATTCCGCCATTTCGTAAACTTGCGATCAAGCTTGATTTTGTGGACAAGCCAAGACCGGACAGCGAGCGGAAAATACACCGCGAGCCGATACCGCTGACAGCGGGGGTCGCCATATTTATCGGATTTTTCATCACTTATTTTGCGCTTACCGGCGCCATTTCAAGGGAAGCGGTAGGCATCTTTATCGGTAGTGCTCTTATTCTTGGCATCGGACTTGTAGATGATTGGTATAAGTCCCAAGGCAAGGAGCTGGCTTCGCTGCCGAAGCTCATTGTACAGGTCAGCGCAGCCGTTGTCGTATACAGCTATGGCATCGCGTTTGAAGGATTCAACAATCCGTTTACGGGTCAGTATATTAACCTGCCGGAATGGCTGCAGCTCATCTTAACGATTTTGTGGATTTTTGGTGTAACGACAGTTATTAATTTCTCGGATGGCATCGACGGTCTTGCTGGAGGGCTCTCCGCCATATCCGGAGGCACGCTGTTTGTTGTGGCGATTACGCTGGGCAGAGGCGAATCCGCGCTGCTGGCCGTCATTCTCGTAGGTGCTGCGCTGGGATATTTACGATATAATAAGCCGCCGGCCCGAGTGTTTATGGGGGATGCCGGTGCAACCTTCCTCGGGTTCATACTCGGGATCATTGCCCTGGATGGTGCGTTTAAAGGTGCAACTCTGGCGTCCTTATTCGTTCCGATCTTCGCACTGGGCGTACCGATCTTCGATAATATCATTGTGGTCATCCGAAGAATGCTTCAGTCCAAGCCGATCTATCAGGCCGATGCATCGCAGGCGCATTATCGTTTGCTGGCAACAGGGCTCAATCAGAAGCAGACATTGGTATTTCTGTGCTTGCTGAATCTCTGTTTCGGTCTGGCTGCCATCATACTTGCCATGAATGGCGCCGCCTGAGGCGTATAAGCCTGACATAAGCTTTTTCCGGTGCGTTATTGAAGTCTCGTCTCCAAATGGATGTTGGTGGCGGGGCTTTTTTTTAGAGATAAGAAAGTATAAACTTCAGAGGCTTACCCTCCTTATCTCGCAAGAAAAACTTCCGCTAAATGTGGTCTGTCTTCTGAGAAAGTACGTCGATAGTCGTTTTCCTTTAGATATCAGAAAGTATAAACTTCGAAGCATGGACCTTCCTGATACGCAAGAAAAACTTCCGCTAAATGCGGTCTGTCTCCTGAGAAAGTACGTCGATAGTCGTTTTTCTTTAGATATCAGAAAGTATAAACTTCGAAGCATGGACCTTCCTGATATCGCAAGAAAGACTTCCGCTAAATGCGGTCTGTCTCCTGAGAAAGTACGTCGATATTCGTTTTTCTTTAGATATCAGAAAGTATAAACTTCGAAGCATGGACCTTCCTGATATCGCAAGAAAAACTTCCGCTAAATGCGGTCTGTCTCCTGAGAAAGTACGTCGATATTCGTTTTTCTTTAGATATCAGAAAGTATAAACTTCGAAGCATGGACCTTCCTGATATCGCAAGAAAAAATTCCGCTAAAAGCGGTCTGTCTCCTGAGAAAGTACGTCGATAGTCGTTTTTCTTATTACAATGGTAGAAGGGTACGAACAGGAGGTTGCGCATGAATGATATGACAGGCAAAATCGTCATGATAACAGGGGCGAACTCCGGCATGGGTTTGGCTGCGACAGTGGAGCTGGCAAAAAGCGGAGCGCATGTGATCATGGCTTGTCGTAGTCAATCGAGGGGCGAAGCGGCTCTTCGGCAAGCGTTGCAGGAGAGCAGCAGCTCGAACATCGAGCTGATGACGCTGGATTTGGGGTCTTTTGATAGCATCAGAGCGTTTGCTTCCGACTTTAAGGCCAAATATGACAGACTCGATGTATTGGTGAACAACGCGGGTGTGGTCACCATCAAGCGGGAATTGACGCAGGACGGATATGAGGCCATGATGGGGGTCAATCATCTGGGGCATTTTTTGCTGACGAACGAACTGCTGGAGCCTCTTCAGCATGCCCGGCAGGGGAGGATCGTGAACGTATCCTCTGGCGCGCATAAAGTGGGCAGCATCCATTTTGATGACCCTAATCTCGATAAGGGATTTAATGTGGCCAAAGGGTACGCGCAGTCCAAATTGGCGAATATTCTATTCACGAAGGAGCTGGCGCGTCGGCTGCAGCCGACAAGGGTCACGGTCAATACGCTCCATCCTGGCGCCGTCAGCACCAGCATTGGCGTAAACAGGGATACAGGCTTTGGCAATGCGGTTCACAAGATGCTTCGCCCGTTCTTCTTAACGCCCCTTGAAGGAGCTCGGACAACGATATACTTGGCTTCAAGTCCTGAAGTGGAGCATGTGACGGGGGAATACTACGTCAAATGCAAACCGGCCAAAATCACCGAGAAGGCAAGGGATCCGAAGCTGGCCGCTCGTCTGTGGGAGTGGAGTGAACAACAGGTAGGATGGAAGTCGGACCAGGGTCGATGAATTTACGCGTTCCAAAAGGCCCGGCTCCACGAGTGAGGTTATAACTGAAATGATCCGATAAGGGCATGAACGGACAATGAGGAACGACGAGACCAACCGGCCTACAGGATGGTGACGACCACAAGTATAGTGGCGAACGAATAAACGGGATATCTCCAGATCAACATGATCTGAGGATATCCCGTTTCATTTTACGTTAGATGTTCATCATAGGCCGTAGAAGCGCACACGTTATGTTACTTCGTCGTTTTCATATCGATCGCGCTGCGCACAAATCCGCTGGTGCCGTCAAGCAGTTTGGACGCTTCCGAGGCACTGACATTAGCCAGCAGCATCACGATAGCGGTTTTGACGTGGGCGCCGGCTTCATGGTACGCCTTCTCCACAGCATCCTCTGATGCTCCGGTTGCCAGGGTAATGATTCGTTTGGCGCGGTGCACAAGCTTGTTATTGGACGGGTTGAGGTCGACCATCAGGTTTTTGTACACCTTGCCGATTCGAATCATGGCGGTCGTTGTCAGCATGTTCAGAATCAGCTTTTGCGAAGTACCGGCCTTCATGCGCGTGGAGCCCATAATTACTTCGGGTCCGACAACAGCTTCAATTACAAAATCCGCGTACTGATGCATCGGCGATTCGTAGTTATTACAGAGTCCGATGACAACGGCTCCACGCTCTTTGGCGCGTCTCATCGCCCCAAGAACGTAGGGTGTTCGGCCGCTTGCAGCGATGCCGATGACAACATCCTTTTCGTTGATACCGTTTTCATTGATATCCTGTTCACCTAACTCTTCGCTATCCTCGGCACCTTCGATAGCTTCCTTCACGGCTCTGAAACCACCTGCGATCAATCCCTGCACCATGGAAGGGTCTGTTCCGTAGGTAGGCGGACACTCGGAGGCGTCCAGAATCCCGATTCGACCGCTGGTTCCGGCACCTATATAGAACAATCTGCCGCCCTTCTGGAAAGCTTCCACGACGAGATCTGCAGCTCTGGCTATAAGAGGAATAAGCTCGCGGATCGCATCAGTGATCAGGCTATCCTCGCTATTGATGAGGATCATAATTTGTTCTGAGCTCAACTGATCAATGTTCTGCGTATTTTCATGAGGCTGTTCGGTTGTCAATTGACTTAGAATATTCGTCATGAGACAGGTCTCCTTTTTTGCCTTGGAATATGGACGGGCACTGATGTAAAGCTACAGCAAGTCAGAGACGCCGTCTGTAAATAGCTTGCAGGCTAACAGAGCCGCACCATGGGCGGGTGTACGTTCACGATTTCCTTCAGGGAACCGGAGGCGGGGATAACGCGATAGCAGAATGCCGGCGTACGTTTCCCGAAACAATGGCGAATGTTTGAAGATCGAGCCGATCCGTACGAGTTCACTCTCAGCGAATTCAGCTTGCTGCCTGATGAGAGCGCTTGTTGTATCGGCCAGTTCTGCTGCCTGCTGCCGGAGGATACGGTCTGCCGCTTCATCACCGGCTTCGGCTGCTTCTATGCAGCAGCGGGCGAAGGAAGCGATATCCTGTTTCGTTATAGCGGGCTGGTAAATGTAAGATTTGAGATCGGTAATATGCTGGAGAGGATAGGCTGCAACAATCAGGCTGCTCATGATGGTGGGTGGCAAAATGCCCTCATGGCTCTTAATGACGGTTTTCAGAGTTTGAAGTCCGATCTGATAACCGCTGCCTTCGTCTCCAAGAAGATGTCCCCAGCCACCGACGCGGTGAATGTCTCCCGATTTGGTTATAGCGTAGGTATTGGATCCGGTTCCCGAGATCGCAAGGATTCCATACTGTCGTTCCAGTACGGCCATTAATGAAATTTCGGCTTCCGAGCGCATGTAAATATGCATCGAGAGCTGCCGCTGCTGGAGATAGGAATGAAGGAAAGACTGAACTTGGCGTCGTTCATCTGCAGAGCTCACACCTGACATTCCAAGACATATTGATGTGAATAATAATGACTTATCAAAAAGAGGTGCCAGAAGCCCATCCAACACCGTTCGGAGTTCCTCCATCGCTTTATTAAAGGTTACAATATAAGGATTGGTGGAACCTCCGGTATACCGGGACAACACTTCTCCAGCGCTATTGATAACGGTTGCTTCAGTCTTGGTACCGCCACCATCAACACCGATAAAAATTTCCATATTGAACCACTTCGCTTTCTATATCCAGTATAGGAGAAAACCGAAGTGTTGTAAAATAAAATTTTAAATCATTAATTAAGTATTGAAATATAATTTCATACAATTTATAATGAACTCAATCCACTGATGTTGAAAGCGATACCAGTCATGCTTTCATTCAAGATGTGTAAAGTAATATTACATAGTAGTGACCGTCAGAGGATGATTTGTAAAGGGGGGCAAGAAATGAACGGCGGATTGGTTCGATTGCGTGAGGTGTATGATTCATTAAATCCGTCCGAGCGCAAAGTTGCAGCCTTCATTTTGCAGGAACCGGCAGAGATGATACAGATGTCGGTCGCGGATCTTGCAGTCCGAAGCGGTTCCAGTCAGGCTGCCATTGTACGCCTGTGCAAAACGATGGGTTTCAAAGGCTATCAGGATCTGAAGCTGAAGGTAGCCGGAGACTTGCAGGAGCCATTAGCCACCGGGTATCAGGATATCCGGCCCAATGACAGCATTTCTGCAATTATACAGAACGTCTCGAACAACAACATTCAGTCGATTCGGGATACGATGAAGATTATGGAGGAAGGGAAGGTGGAAGAGGCCGTTCTGGCCCTCGATCAGTCGAAGCGCATTTTTATGTTCGGGGTAGGGGCTTCAAATCTGATCGGGATGGATGCCCAACAGAAATTTTTGCGGATTAATAAGGTATGCATATCTTTTCCGGACCCTCATGTTCAGCTCACCTCGGCGGTGCTGCTGACTCCAGATGATGCGGCCGTATGCATTTCCTACTCCGGTGAAACGGATGAAGTAATCCGCGCAGCAGCGATTGCGAAGGAGAAGGGATGCAAGACGATTGGCATTACCAAATACGGCGATTCTACCCTGAGCCGATCGGTGGACATTCCCTTGTACACTTCCTCCACGGAGAACGAGATTCGCAGTGGCGCGATGTCCTCTCGTATTACGCAGCTTAATCTTATCGATATTTTATATCTTGGCGTCGCCAGCCGGAATTACGAGAATTCAGTGAAATACCTGGATGAGAGCCGGCAAGCGATCAAGCGGTTGTAGTTCATAGCGAAAACCACAAATATATAAATGATAAGGGGAGTAGTACATGAAGAAAAAAGGTTGGCTTACATTGTTGGCTTCTTTAATGCTCGTGTTTACCGCAGCTTGCGGCGGTTCCGGCGGGGCGAAGACTCCGGAAGGCGGAACAGGAACCACTTCGGAAGGGAATGGTGAAGCCGCACCGAAGCAGGATACGGTTGTCGTCTGGACTTATCCGGTACATGGTAAATACGAAGATGAGTTGAAAGAGCATGTAGCGGATCTGAAAGAAAAATATCCGCATATTACGGTCCAAACCGAAGTGCTCTCCTGGGCTGAAGGTCCGAAGAAGTTCGACGTGGCCCTGAATGCCGGTAACCCGCCTGATCTTTACTTCCACGCGGTGGATGGCGCTTATGTAGATACAGGCCTGGCACTGGAACTGACCCCTTATATTACGGACGAGATCAAAAACGACTACCTGCCGGGAACGCTTGAGCTGGGTCAAATCCAGGGCAAGCAGTATGGGCTTCCGCTGTACCAATCCCTTTGGGCTTGGGGCGGCAACAAGAAGATCCTCGAAGAAGCGGGAATCGACTGGAAGGCCATTCAAGAGAACGGCTGGACCTGGACCGAGTTCAAGGCAGCTGCCGAGAAGTTGACCAAGAAGCTTCCTAATGGCAATACGCAATATGCGCTCGTAACGGACGGCACTTCGCTGGACTTCATGGAAATGCTGACGCGCAGCAACGGCATGCCGGACGTATTGAACGATAAAGGCGAGTTCCAATGGAACGACGAACGGATTCTGGATACGATGACCTTCGTGTCGGATCTGATGAAAGCCGGTCATCTGCCTGCCGAGACTGCCGCGATTACGCCGGCAAAACGGATGGACCTGTTCTACGCCGAGGAAGCCGCGATCGTGTCCAAGGCGATCCCTTACTATGACGTGATGCTGCAGAACCGTGCGAAGGATATCGACAGCGGTACGGTCCAAGGCGCGAAAATCGACTTCGTTCTGCTGCCGGTTCCGCATAATGACGGGGCTGAGCGGAAGACATCCATGTTTGGTGAAGGTTACGTAGCGTTCAAGCAGAAGAAGGATAAAGGCGAAGAGCATGCAAAGAACACATTCCTGATCATGGAAGGATTGAGCGGGGCGAAAGCCGGTAATTCCGCCAACGAATTGGTATTGCCTTTCGTACGTAAATCCCAGGCGGAGTTTTATGAAGGTAAAGGACTCGGTACGGAATCCACAATTAAGGCAGCGGAAATTTTCGCTAACTTCAAGGAAATTCCGGTGACTCTGAATCTCGATGCAGAAGCTTCAGGTAATCAGAAGAAGTTCAAGGAGCAAGTGGTGAAGCCGAATATCCAAGCGCTGTTCTCGGGTGAGAAGACGCCGGAGCAGATCGCACAAGACTTCAAGGACAAAGGCAAACAAATTTTAGGACAGTAATTGAAGTTATAAGGGGGTGTCCCGTTGTCCTTAGCAGGAACGATTGGGGCACTCCCTTTTTAAACCAATCACTAAAGGCTCTATAAGGGCTTCATGAAAATACTTCACCTGTGCGCAAAGGAGGAAATCAAATGCAGACTGCCCCGGCGCAAGCCCGGCCATCACGTCCCCCCATGAAGGGGTACCTACGCGAATATGGATGGGCGTATTTATTCATTCTGGCCCCAGTCTTGTTGTTCTTGATATTTACGCTTTACCCTGTCGCCTCGGCTTTTCTGATGAGCTTCCAGGAATACAGCGTAATGGGCTCCGAATGGATTGGAACGGATAACTACACACGGATGGTACAGGATGAAGTGTTCTGGAAATCCATGAAGAATACAGTCATATTCACGATCGGCACGGTTCCGGTCAACATTGTCATTACGTATGCGTTATCCTTTTTTATTTTTCAGATGAAGAACAAATGGCAAACGTTCTTCAAGGCTACAATGTACCTGCCGGCCGTTGCTTCCGGCGTCACCATTTCGGTCGTGTGGCTCGCGATTTACGACCCGACGCATGCCGGGCTGTTGAATCGTTTTATCGGTTTGTTCGGATTGGACCCGGTCATATGGCTCGGTAAATCGAACACCGCGCTCTTCTCGCTCATTTTGATGAACTGGCTCGGTTCGCATGGTGCAGGTATTATTCTCTATCTGGCCGCCATGGGCGGGATTCCCAAATCGCTCTATGAAGCCGCGGACATCGACCATGCCAGCGGCTGGTCCAAATTCTGGCGCATTACGTGGCCGCTGATGAAACCAACCACATTATACCTGCTGGTGACGGGCGTCATAACATCCTTCCAGGTGTTTATCTCGGTGTACCTGATGACCCAGGGCGGACCGAACTTCGCGACGACAACGATCGCCTATCTGATTTACAGCACGGCGTTCAACTTCTACGAGTTTGGACTCGCGGCAGCGCAATCTTTTGTACTCGCTGCATTGATTATTGTCATTTCCATCATTCAGTTCAAGTACTTCTCGTCCGACGTGGAGTACTAACGTTTATTTCTGAAGCTAAAAGGGGGTGCACCTATGAAATCAAGATCAAAAGTGATCATGCTGATTGTGGCTTCGGTCATCCTGGTGGTATGGAGCGTTCTGACGATCATTCCGATGTACTGGATGCTGATCGGTTCTGTGCAGGACACCAAGTCAGCGGCATCGTTTATCCCGAAAATGATACCGGAGGTATTCTCCATAGCCCCGTACGAGCGTTTTTTTGGCAAAACCGACGTCATGAGGTGGCTCTTTAACTCCTTATTGATCTCATCCATCCTGACGGTGACCAACGTATTCTTGGCTTCGCTCGCAGGTTATGCTTTTGCGAAGCTGAAGTTTCCGGGGAACAAAGCGGTATTCTGGATTTTGCTCAGTACGATGATGATCCCGGCGCAGGTGACGCTGATTCCGCTCTATATTTTGATGATTGACGTGTTTGATCTCGGGAATACATATACGGCTATTCTTCTTCCCGGCATTGTAAGCGTGGGCAACATCTTCTTGATGAAGCAGTACATGTCATCACTGCCTACCTCTCTGATTCATGCAGCGCGTATCGACGCTTGCGGCGAATTCGGCATCTTCTGGAAGGTTATTCTTCCGATGGCGAAACCGGGTCTCGCCGTGCTGGCGATTTTCACGTTTGTTGCATCCTGGAATGATTTCTTCTGGCCCTTCCTCGTGACTAACTCGACGGAGATGAGGACGATTCAGGTCGGTCTTGCTTCCTTCGTCTATGCGGACACGACCGATTTCGGCGCACTTATGGCTGGAGCAACCGTCGCGGCACTGCCGATGATGATCCTGTTCTTCTCGCTTCAGCGCTATTTCCTGCAAGGCATCACCATTGGAGCCGTTAAAGGCTAGAAGGAGGCAAAGTTATGGCACGCGTAGAATTCCGTAATATACGAAAAGAATTTGTAGACGACAACAAAGGGACGTTTACCGCTGTAGCGGGGTCGGACTTTGTGATCCATGATAAAGAGTTCGTTGTTTTCGTCGGTCCTTCCGGCTGCGGCAAAACCACTTCCCTGCGCATGATTGCCGGGCTGGAGCGCCAAACGTCCGGGGATATCATCATCGGCGACAGAGTGGTAAACAATCTTCACCCGAAAGATCGTGATATCGCGATGGTGTTTCAGGACTATGCGCTGTATCCCCATATGACCATTCGCGAGAATCTCTCCTTCGGCTTAAAAAACCTGAAGAAGCCAAAGGCTTATATTGAGCAAAAGGTATCGCAGGCAGCCGCCATTCTCGGCCTGGAGTCGATGATTGATCGAAAGCCGCGCGAGCTGTCCGGCGGACAGCGTCAGCGCGTTGCGGTAGGGCGGGCCATCGTGCGCGATCCGCAGGTGTTCCTGTTTGACGAGCCGCTGTCGAACCTGGATGCGAAGCTTCGCGTGCAGATGCGGGTGGAACTGTCCGAGCTGCACAAGCGCCTGGAAGCCACCATTGTATACGTCACGCATGATCAGGTTGAAGCGATGACGCTCGGTGAGCGGATCGTCGTGATGAACAACGGAATTATCCAGCAGATCGCATCTCCTACCGAGCTGTATGCGAATCCGCAAAACATGTTCGTAGCTGGCTTTATCGGCTCCCCGCCGATGAACTTCATCGATGTGCAGAAGGAAGGGAACGTGCTCCGTATGGAAGGCGGCACATTTGCCATCCCGGATTCGATGGCGGGTGCGCTGAGCAAATACGATAACGGGCACCTTATCCTGGGGATCCGCCCTGAGCATATTACGGGTGAGGATATGCCGGGCACAACCAATCTGGATTACAAGTACTCCACGAAGGTCCAGGTCGTCGAACATTTGGGTTCGGAGAATCTGGTGTACTTCCGCGTAGGGAACCGGACGGTTACGGCGAAGGTTCACCCGGAAACGACGGGGTATCCGGGCATGGACAAAACCTTCATTTTCAATTTCGATAAAGTGCATTTCTTCGATCCTGAGACGGAGCAGCGTATCGATTGGTAAACAACCACGAAGAGGAGAGGAAAGCTATGCGCAAGCTGAATGATGTGTTGAAGAAGACCGGGGTTGAGATTTACCGTGAGATTACGGCGGTGGCCTTATACAGCATGATTACCTCGCTGGTGCTCGTTACGGTGGTTATGTTCGTTCCGCTATGGACGGCGCTGGTGCTGCTGCCGGTTCTGTACATGCCGTTGTTTTACGGGGTTTGTTATGCATATCACCGCAGAACGGAACAGGGCAAGTCGAGACTCAAGGATGTGTTTCAAGGTGCGCTTAAGGGATTTGGACCTGCGGTAGTCATGGGTTTCTTCTTCGTGGTGATGGTGCTCATCTTGTGGTCCACCTGGTGGTACTACGGGGGCAAAGAGGGAATCGGCTATCTTGCGATTGGCGTGTTCCAGACCTATTTTGTTGTCATGGCGCTCATCTCCCAATTCTACACCTTTCAGCTTGTCATTCAGGAAGGGATGGGCATCTTCAAGGCCATGGCCCACAGCGTGAAGCTGTTCCTGAAGTTTCCGGCATATACGCTGGGCGCTTGCTTTCAAGCCTTCTGCGTTGCGATTCCTCTGATGGTTACGGTCGTTGGCTTCGGATTTTTGTTTAACGGCATGTGGGCCATATACCAGCATAAGGTTACGTATAATGTACTGAATCCGGAAGAGGCCAAACCGGCGGAGGACGGTGTCGTAGCCTCGAAAGCAGGAGGTGTAAGCATATGACAAGAGGTAACGTACGAAGCGGAATTGATGTGCTGCCGGACATCAAGCATGAGAAAATCACGGGTCGTCGCCTTGGCGTCATTACGAATCCGACGGGGCTCACGTCGGATTTTCGTTCATCTATCGAGGTGATTGCAGGTTTGCCCGAATCGGAATTGACGGCTTTATTCGCTTGCGAGCATGGGCTGCGCGGCCAGCTGCAGGCAGGCAAGCACGTCGATGATGAAGTGGACCCGGTATTCGGCGTGCCGGTGTACAGCCTGTATGGCTCACGGCGTAAACCGGACGCCGACATGCTGAAGGACGTGGATACGGTCATCTTCGATATACAAGACCTTGGGGTGCGTTTTTATACGTATATGACAACGCTGCTGTACGTCATGGAGGCCTGCGCCGAGCATGGGAAGAGCCTGCTTGTCCTGGATCGGCCGAATCCGCTGGGCGGCAAGCGAGTTGAAGGAGGTTTCCTTAAGCAGGGATATGAATCCATGGTGGGCGGATGGCAGATTCCGATTAGCACCGGGATGACCATCGGCGAATTCGCGTGCATGGCCAATGACATGCGGGGAACAGGCTGCGATCTGGATGTTATTGGGCTCGAAGGCTGGACGCGCGGTATGGAATATACCGACACGGGCCTGCCGTGGGTACTGCCGTCGCCGAACATCCCCACGATGGATACGGTACGACTGTACAGCGGGACCTGCTTCTTCGAAGGGACCAATCTTTCGGAAGGCAGGGGGACGACCCGGCCGTTTGAATGGATCGGCGCTCCATGGGTCAATGGCGAAGAGCTGGCGAAGGCGTTCAACGCGTACGGACTGACAGGCGTTCATGCCCATTCCATGTACATGACGCCTACCTTCTCGAAGCATCAGGGCGAAGGCTGCGGCGGGGTGATGCTCTTTGTCACTCATCCGGCAGAAGTGGAGGCTGTGCGCACAGGACTTGTGCTGCTGCACCTGGTCAGCCGGATGTACCCGGATCAGTTCCAGTGGCTTAGCCCACCGGAAGGACGTAATCGGTACTTTATTGATTTGCTGACGGGCAGCGAGGAAGTTCGACGGCATATCCACGAAGAAGCTGGACTTCAGCGCATGATTGCCGAGTGGGGCAAGGATGCGGAGCAGTGGAGAACGATGCGGGCTCCTTATCTGCTGTACGGGGAGGCGTAAAACATGCTGTTCTCGCCATGGAAGGATGGAAGGCCTACCGTTGTGGTCGGCTTGATGTCGGGCACTTCGCTTGACGGCATCGATGCGGCCATCGTCCGCATACACGGCAGCGGTTTCGAAGCATCGGTTGAGCTGCTGCATTACTATAACAAGCCTTACGAACCGGAACTCCGTCAGCGGCTGCGCGATTTGTGCAGTGAGGAGTGTTCCAACAGCGCTGCTGTTTGCAGTATGAATGCATACTTGGGGTATCAGTTTGGAGCGACAGTCCTGGAAGCGGTTGCCGATGCCGGCATGCGAATCGATGAGGTGGATTTGGTAAGCTCTCATGGACAGACGATTTGGCATCAGCCTATACCCGAAGAAGGGGATCCTTATGCTGTCGCTTCCACTCTGCAGATCGGCGATATTTCCGTTATCGCCAAGCATACCGGCAAACTTACGGCAGGAGACTTCCGGCCGGCGGATATGGCGGTTGGGGGGCAAGGGGCCCCGTTTGCGCCTTACGGAGATTTGATCCTGTTCCGGCACCCGGAGCGGGGAAGACTGCTGCAGAACATCGGCGGGATCGGTAATTGCACGGCGCTGCCCGCAGGGGCGGATCCTTCGGATGTGCTGGCCTTTGATACCGGACCCGGCAATATGATCATGGATGCCGTAGCTCATATGCTGTCCGGAGGGCAGCTTTCGTATGACGACAGCGGACAATGGGCTGCCCGAGGCAACCCGGATCAGGCTTTGTTAAAGGAGATGATGACGCATCCCTATTTTCATGCAGAGCCGCCGAAATCAACGGGCAGGGAACGGTTCGGTCACAACTATGCGGTTTCGTTTCTGGAGCAAGCCAGGCTCAGGAACCTCTCGGATGAGGATACGATGGCCACGGCCACGGCGTTTACGGCATATTCCATTGCGGATAGCTATGTGAAATACGTGTTTCCACGACACACAATCGATGAAGTGATCGTAACCGGCGGAGGGGCCCATAACAAGACGCTGCTTTCGATGATAGGGGAACTGCTGCCGGAGCAGAAGGTCCTGACCTCCAAGGCGCTGGGCTTCGATGACGATGCCAAGGAAGCCGTGATTTTTGCGCTGCTGGGCAATGACTTCATGCTAGGCGTTCCTAACAATTTGCCGGCAGCTACCGGAGCGAACAGACCGACCGTTATGGGGAAGCTGGCACTGCCATAGCGGAGGAGGCATAAACATTTGTCCAAACCTGGGCAATCTCATGGTCATGATGATCGTGGGCATTGCCTTTTTTTATTTCGTCGTTCATATCTGAGTGTGTTTATTACGGGTTACGATCATTAATTGTGTATATTGATTCCGAAACCACTTTAAAATTGTATCAATACCGTGTAAGGCGACAAACCGGTTTACATCGTTTCCTATCAACGGTATGGTAGATCGACAGGGGGATATTTCCCCTCACAGGGTTCATAAACGTACATATGAGCAACATGCAATCATGCGAGGAGGAGAGCGATACCATGAAAGAGAGCTTTGATCCGTCACTCATAGACCGATTGGAAAGTCCGGAAAGGAAGAAGGAGTTACCGGCATCTTCGCTGCTGGAGAAGCTCCAAGTGAGCGGCGAGGTGGATGTCCTTGACATCGGGGCAGGTACCGGTTATTTTTCCATACCGGCAGCCTCGTTAACGACAGGGACGGTTTACGCGCTGGATACCGAGCCAGCCATGCTGGACATGATGCGGGGGCGTGCACTGGAACAGGGACTTACGAATATTAAGGTGATGGAAGGGATGCTGGAAAACCTTCCTTTCGAGCATGAAGCTGTGGATCGAGTCATTGCCTCCCTGATCCTTCATATCACCGATCAGCTGGAGCAATCCATCCGCCAGATGGCAAGGGTGCTGCGGCCAGGAGGACGATGCTTGTGTCTGGAGTGGCAGGAGGACCCAGCCGAGAAGCGGGTTCCCCGTCCGAACCGGGTTGATCCATATGTGATGAAGGCTTTGTTGGAGCAAGCAGGGCTGCATGTGCAAGGCATCGAGTATCCTACGGAGCGTCATTATTTGATCATTGCCAGTAAATAGCCAATGACGATGGAGCCCTTTGCTGGATGCCCTCTCCCCTTTAGATCTTGCCGTCCAGCGCCGCCACTCACCGTGATCTGCGGAGGTAGATCGCAGATTGGGTGTATTTATGGTAGCCAGCTGGAACATTTTGGGGGAGGGGGCCGTCTAAGGGTTGAGGTGATTCATTGATGAGAAAATCCATGGCTATCATACTAAGCTGCTTGTTTCTGCTCATGAGCCTGTACACGGTCAAACCAGCCAACGTATTTGCTTGCTCCTGTGCGGGGCCGCCTACGGTTGAGGAGGGCTTGGAACGGAGTGCAGCGGTATTTGCAGGCAAAGTGACCAAGCTGGTTGGCCCGAAGGCGAAGCTGGTGATGTCATCCGCAGATCCGGTTCATGTTACGTTAGAGGTAACGGAAGTATGGAAGGGCGAATTAGCTGGAATGACGCAGCTTACAACGGCGGTGTCATCAGCCAGCTGCGGTTATGATCAGTTTGCCGTAGGAAGCGAATTCCTGGTGTTCGCGTCTGCCGAATCGGGTCAGCTGAGAACAGGGATGTGCGATGGCACGAAGCTCCTCTCCACCGCAGGCCAAGAGCTAACTGAGCTTGGAGATGGATATCCTCCAGAAGATACATCTGCTCAGAGTGAATCAGGGCCCGATCAACTCGCTGAGGGTGGCCCTCCAGGTGCAGGTCAGGGTGCAGGTCAATCTTCATTCTTACTGAAGCCCGTCTTGTGGATAGCGGCAGCAGTGCTGCTGGCAGCGGGGGGATGGCTCTATTTTTGGAGGAAGAATAAGAGAAATATATAGGGAATGTAAAAATTTCTGCGAGTCTATTGGCGCAGCTAAACAGCTATGCTGGAACTCTTGTAATTCAAGTGAGGGGGAGCAGCAGATGCAGCACAGTCGTCATTTCGTCGCACGAACATGTCTTTCGGCTATTTCTGATAAGATAGAACCTTTATCGCCGATAAACGGGGTAAAGGTTTTTTTTTGTTTCCTTCTGCCTTTGGATTCGTATTAAAGGTAGAGCTTGCAATATTACATTTGCAGTTGATGTGGTTTTGGCTGCCGTTGCCCTACGCTGACGCTGCCGGAAACAAGTGGAAAGCTACAGAAACGGCCCGTTTGATATAATGAACATAGGAAAAAAGAAAGGAATTGTGATCTCGCGTGTAAAATTATCGTTTCTGCGCAACCTTACATTATATCTATGATTTGAGGAGAAACGATTGTCATTGGATAAATGAAGTTCGAAGTTAGATAAAATGCTGCGTGCCCTGATTCTGTTCATGGTCATTGAGAGTCATATGACTTTCTGGGTTACAGCCGAGTTGAAGCTGCCTCCGAGGATGCAACAAGCATACGCCTCCATTTCCGCGCCTGCCCGCGTGTAAAACCGAAAGGCAGACATTCCTAATGGAAATGATTGAGGTTCCTTTGGCTTAGGAGTAGAATAAGATGAGGTAGGGCGCTTTTCGCTTTTCTTTTTTTGGATACAGACCAGAAGAAAGCAGATACACCTTGTGATTGTGAATCAGCCTTATTGGCCGGGGAGTGGGGAGAGGCAGATGCCTGTCCTTCAGAATCTTCGGTCAGCTAAGGCTTTTTGATTTGAATAGGAGATAACAGCCATATGAGAAGGAGTGAGCAGGATTGATAATCCTTAAAACACCAGAACAAATCGCCAAGATGAATAAGGCAGGGGACATTCTCGCCGAATGCCACCGGCAGATTGCCAAGATGATTAAACCGGGCGTGACGACATTGGAGATTGATCAATTTGTCGAGCGGTTTCTGGCAGAGCACGGCGCTACACCGGAGCAGAAGGGGTATCACGGATATCCATATGCCACTTGCGCGTCGGTTAATGATGTGATTTGCCATGGTTTTCCGAGCAAGGAGCCATTGAAGGACGGGGATATCGTTACCATTGATATGGTGGTGAAGTATGATGGCTGGCTCGCTGATTCCGCGTGGTCTTATCCGGTCGGAAACGTGTCCGAGGAAGCGCAGCATTTGCTGGACGTAACGAAGAAATCCCTGTATCTTGGCATTGAGCAAGCGGTGATCGGCAATCGAATCGGAGACATCTCCCACGCAATTCAAACCTATGCGGAATCCCAAAATTTATCGGTCGTCCGCCACTTCGTAGGGCATGCCATCGGCGAAAATATGCATGAGGAGCCCCAAGTGCCGCATTACGGCCCGCCCCACCGCGGGACGCGTCTTAAAGAAGGCATGGTCATTACCATTGAACCGATGCTGAATCTTGGCACGTATCAATGCAAGATCGATTCGGACGGATGGACCGCAAGAACGGTGGACGGCAAATGGTCCGCGCAGTATGAGCATACGCTTGCCATTACCAAGGATGGCCCGGTGATCTTGACAGAACAATAAGATGCGACTCCGTAGGGGCGTTGCTCCTATTGGAGCCGTCGGACGGTACAAGCTATAAAGCTCATGGCTTAAAAGAAATGCTCCAACGGAGCAGGCGGAATTGTTCTGGAGAAGCGCAGCGTTCGCCTGAAAGCTTTCCTGAGGAAAGCTGGCATCGAAAGCATAAGCTGCCCCCGGATTTCAACGATATATATCGTGATTCAAGGGAAATCTGGGGGCAACAGCGATCGGAAGAACAAACCGCATGCGTAGTGATGCGTTATCATGCAGATTTCGGCATCAGCGAATCAACGCCTAATTGAATTTGTCTCTTTAAGGGTTTGCAAGAAAAACTCCAACGGAGCAGGCGGAATTGTTCTGTAGAAGCGAAGCGTTCGCCTTTGTCCCCGGATTTCAACGATAGATTATCGTGATTCCCAGGAAATCTGGGGGCAACAGCGATCGGAAGAATAATCCACATGCGGAGTGATGCGTTATCATGCAGATTTTTGAATAGACTACGATTTGACATCTGCGAATACACGATCAATGAATAGACGCCACTCTGAGTTTTTCTTATAATAGAGTAATCATTTTACAAGCGAAGGGAACATGGAACATGACGATACGAAAAGCACTAACCGTAGCCGGCTCGGACACGAGCGGGGGCGCTGGCATCCAGGCTGATCTGAAGACGTTTCAGGAATTTGACGTATACGGTATGACCGCACTGACCACGATTGTCTGCATGGAACCAAAGACATGGGATCATCAAGTTTTCCCGGTGGCGCTTGATATTGTAGAAACCCAGTTGAAAACCGTGCTTGAGGGCATTGGCATCGACGCCATGAAGACCGGCATGCTCGGATCCGTAGAGATCATCGAGCTCGTGTCCCAGTATATCGACCGCTATAATTTGGAGCGGATCGTCATCGATCCGGTGATGGTCTGCAAAGGCACGGATGAAGTGCTGCAGCCGGAAAATACGGAAGCGATGCTGGAGTTCCTTCTCCCGCGCGCCGATCTGGTAACGCCAAACCTGTTCGAGGCGTCCCAGCTGGCGAAGTCCGGCCCGATCACGACCCTGGATCAAATGCAGGAGGCGGCGGCCATCATTCACGAGCGCGGCGCGAAGAATGTGCTGATTAAAGACAGAGGCAAGATCCGCGAAGGCAAAGCGATGGACCTGCTCTATGACGGAAACAGCTTTGAATGGTTCGAGGCCGACACCATTGTAACGAAGTACACCCATGGTGCGGGCTGCACGTCATCCGCTTCCATTACAGCTAATCTTGCCAAAGGCTTGACCGTCCGCGAGTCGGTACAGCAAGCGAAGGCATTCATTACCCAAGCCATCTCCAATGGCTTCCCGCTGAATGAATTCGTAGGTCCGACAAGACATTCCGCGCACCGCAGTTTATCTGCAAATTAAACCAAATGCACTTTTTTGCAAGCTTATTCATGCATCGAATTCGGCTTGCAGGGAGTGAACGAAAACCTTTCTTCCAAGAAGAAAGGTTTTTTTGTTGTTAGTTGAACTCGCTGCATATAGTGTATAGGAGCTAAGGCATGCTTCGTTTTACGCGGTTTTTACACAGGGATAGAGCCGCTTAGGTCCTTTCCAGTATAATTATGTGCTATAATTTATAAAGGGTCTGATAGAAGAAGGAAGAAAATGTTTAGGGGTTGAGACATGTTTCAGGACATTTTGGAATTTTTGAAAAATTTTGGTCCATGGGGATTGTTTATTCATTCGTTTGCTGATGCTGTAATTTTTCCGGTTCCCGCTTTTTTTCTGCAGGTTTCGCTTAGCATCATGCATCCGCAGGATGCGCTATGGCTCGCAACGTACGGTTTTATCGGGTGCTTGCTGGGGACGCCGCTGGGTTATTTAATCGGAAAGCTGCTTGGGAAGTCGGTACTATACAAGATCTTGAAAAAAGAGTGGATTGACGCTGCAACGAACATGTTTCAGAAAAACGGCGAGGCCGCGATATTGATTGGTTCCTTCACGCCGGTACCCTTTAAGGTGTTCACGATTCTATCGGGGTGCTTGAACTTCCCGTTGTGGAGACTTCTGGCTTATGCCGCTTTAGGCAGAGCCACCAAGTTTTACGTTGTAGGTACCTTGTTTTACCTGTACGGTAACGCCGCTGAAGGCATGGTTAAGGACGTATCGTTATATATTGCGCTTATTGCCGTTCCGCTTCTGTTGATCGGTGTGTACTTTAACCGCAAACGCAAGCGCAAGAAGATGGAGCAGGAAAAGCTCGCTGAAACTGCTGGTGAACCTAGTTCTGTTGTGGTCGAAAAGACGGTACTGGAGCAAACGTCGGACCAGACTCCATCGGCTTAACGCTGAACATTGACGTGGGGGCTACCCTCCCGCGAGAATCATATAAAAAAGCAGCCGGGTGAGAGCCCGGCTGCTTTTTTCCAAGGTATCAGAGAAACATATTTATATAATAGCTAAATATTTCGGTATTAACCCGTTTTTCCGAATCTGAAGAACTTGCCTCGGCCTTTCGTTGTCACAGGAGTAAACGTCGGTGATGGGGATAGCGGGGATGTCATGTCTTGAGCAAGATACCCGTGGAGAGGTCCACGGTAGACTTCATTCAACTGCGGTGAATGGGAGAAATCCTCCGGCGTTACGAGATGACAAGGCTTGTTTACAGGCCGCAGGCCTGCTTGCTCCAGCACCGTAGCAACAAAGTGGGAGCAGAAGAAAGCATCGTCACGATCAATATGAATCCGAAACAATATACCCAGCAGCCCTAGCAGATTATATTTGTAGCGGTCCTGATCACGCATCATCTCTTTGACAAGGTTGTGCATGCGTTGATAGTCTTCCTTACTAACGCGGAAGTGATAAACCGCGCATTCCGAAGTGTAGAAGAAGGGGTCGCGCAGATTTTCGCGAACTAAACCGCCGTCAAACGGATTGTTCGCCTTCTTTCGCCCAAAGCTGTACACTTCGCGTAATTCGGAATCAAACGCGATGGATGCATGGTTGAGTGGGGCCTTCGTGAAATATTGGATCATTCTGCTGAACCAGGTGCCCGTGCCTGTAAGCACAATCCAAATATCTTGTTCCGTGTACATACTCGCAAACTCCTTTGTTAACGGTCCTAACGACTAGCAATTGTAAATGACTTGCTTTCTTTCACAATAAACGAAAAAGCCATAGCGTTCAAGTCAAAAAAAACCATTTTCTCTCAATTTCACTAGAATAGCGCTGGGATTGCCACCAAAAATTAGAAACCTCATAACAATATATTCGCTTCATGTCCAAATTATCCTTTGGTTTGCTTTATTTATATTTTTCAATAGGCGATAGGAAAGGAGAAGCAATCCGATATCTCGAAATAGGTAAAACGATGGAACAATGAAAGACAGGAGGATCTCCAAACGATGATGAATAGTGAAAGTCTCAGCTATGATTTTATGGTCCAAGCGATTGAAGTAGCGCCGATTGGAACGGTATTCATCGATTCAGAGGGGAGCATTTTCAAAATTAATCCCGCTGCCTGCGTCATGCTGGGGTATGAGGCGGAAGAGTGTCTGCATCATCCCTATTACAATTGGATTTATCCGGAGGATGTGAATAAGGACAAAGATAGAATGGAGAAGCTAAAGTCGGGTAAGACCGCTTCTTTGCAATTGGAGAAGAGACTGATACATAAACAAGGCGATATCAGGTGGGTATCTTGTATGCTAAGCACAGCTCGCAGCAGGGAAGGAACTACACTCGGCTATGTGGCGCATTTTACGGATATTACCGACATGAAAAAGGCGGCCCATCAAGAAGAGGAGCGGCTGATCCAGTCCGATAAGCTGTCCATGGCCGGTCAACTTGCGGCAGGGATCGCCCATGAAATTCGTAACCCTATGACTTCCATTAAAGGGTTCGTGCAGCTCATTCGCTCCGGCGCTGGCCGGAAGGATGAATATTTCGATATTATCTCCTCGGAGATCGAACGGATCGAGCTGATCGTCAGTGAGCTTCTGTTTTTGGCGAAACCGCAAAGCGTGAAATTCGAGCGTGCCGATATCCGGCAGCTCCTGGACCAAGTGATTACGCTACTAAATACGCAGGCCATCATACATAACGTCGAGATTATAACGGATTTCGGAGAGCGAGAGGCCAATGTGGAGGGTGATGTGAATCATCTGAAGCAGGTGTTCATCAATTTTATCAAAAACGCGGTGGAATCCATGCCGGGTGGCGGGGAATTGACCATTCGGCTGGAGAGAGGCGATGACCACACCGTGGCCATCTACTTCATGGATAATGGCTGCGGGATTCCGGAAGCGATCCTCTCCCGTCTAGGGGAACCGTTCTTCACGACGAAGGAGAAAGGGAATGGCCTGGGATTCATGATCAGCAAAAAAATGATCGAGGACCACAAGGGGCAGGTTCACGTGTCCAGCAAGCTTCAGGAGGGAACGACCATAAAGGTTATCCTGCCGCTCAGCATAATCTAGCTTGACCAGACGTATGGTTCGCTCTACATTATAGAAAGATATAGGAGAGGGGGCGGCTAATATGGGCAATATGCAATTGTTAAAAGAACCGAAGCGGCGCAAGCTGCTGTTCAGTGCGGGTGCCAGCTGGATGTTCGATGCGATGGATGTCGGCATGATTTCGTTTGTTGTTGCGGCACTGGCAGCGGAATGGTCGTTGAGCTCACAGCAGGTAGGTATTCTGACAAGCACCACATCGATCGGAATGGTATTCGGCGCAGCTATGGCAGGATTCCTTGCCGATAAATATGGACGGAAAAATGTTCTGCTGTGGACGCTGCTCATATTCTCGATAGCGAGTGGTCTATCCGCGTTGGCTACCGGTTTTATCATGCTGTGTCTGATGCGCTTTATTGCCGGCTTCGGACTCGGAGGAGAGCTTCCGGTTGCATCCACGCTGGTATCGGAAAGCATGCCGGTTCATGAACGGGGAAGAGCGGTTGTGCTGCTGGAAAGCTTCTGGGCGGCAGGCTGGATACTATCCGCACTCATTGCTTACTTCGTCATCCCGGATTACGGCTGGCGGACAGCCTTTGTTATTGGAGCTCTGCCTGCTTTTTATGCGCTCTATCTACGGCGTGCCATCGAGGATTCGCCAAGGTATATCGAGCAGAAAGCCAAGGTTACCCGTAAGCTGACCTTCGGGCAGCGAGTGGCTTCGGTCTGGTCGGTGGAACACCGGCGTACGAGCATTATGCTCTGGGTGCTGTGGTTTACGGTCGTATTTTCATATTACGGCATGTTCCTGTGGCTTCCGACCGTCATGGTCGATAAAGGGTTCAGTCTGGTCAGGAGCTTTCAATATGTGCTGATTATGACGCTTGCCCAGTTGCCGGGCTATTTTACAGCCGCGTATTTTATAGAAAAGTTCGGGCGGAAATTCGTGCTCGTTACCTATTTGGTGCTAACGGCCTTTAGCGCAATCTGGTTTGGCTACGCCAACACGGAAGGTTCGCTGCTCGCAGCAGGCATTTCCTTGTCATTCTTCAATCTGGGAGCATGGGGAGGTTTATATGCCTACAGTCCGGAACTCTATCCGACGAAGGTTCGTTCAACGGGGGTAGGGCTTGCCACTTCGTTTGGACGGATCGGCGGCGTTATTGCGCCGCTGCTCGTGGGTGTGCTGAAGCAAAATGGCACCCCTATCGAATTCATTTTCGTGATGTTTTTTGTGACCATCCTGATCGGTGCGCTCGGCGTACTGGTACTTGGCAAGGAAACGAAAGGGCTGGAGCTTGCGGACTAAGGCTAAAGAGTCCCGTTTAGATGGCGTTTTTCTTGCGAATCAAGCAGGACATGCTTCGTAGTGTATGCTTTCTGATATCGGAAGAAAAGGGTGGATCCAAAGGTTCAAATTACCTTGGATCCACCCTTTTTATGTTTGAGATACAGTTAAGGCTCAAAGTCAATGAGACTTATACTTCCATAATGGAAGGCATAATGTACGGGCTCCGGCCCAGTTCCCTTTTAAAATAACGATTGAGTGTGTTATTCGTCATCTGTTCCCAGGCAGCGCGGTTGTATTCACGCTGTTCACCGGCTTTGTTCAGCTGCTTGCGCAGCATCGCTTCAGCCCGGCGCAGAAGAGGCTTGGAGTCCTGCATATACACAAATCCGCGGGTAATCAGCTCCGGCCCGGAGAGCAGCTTGCGGGTCTCGCGATTAATGGTGATAGCGACAATGACAACGCCATCGTGAGCGAGTTGTACTCGTTCCTCGAGCAATTCCTTCTCATGGGTACGCAGCTCACCATTGTTGATATAGACATCTCCGGAGGGGATGTTCCGCCCTTTACGCGCATAGTTGCGGAATAGGGACAGTGTATTCCCGATGTTCATCAAGTAAACGTTGCTGTCGGGAACCCCCACCTGCACGGCGAGGTGACGATGATTAAGCATCATCCGGTATTCCCCATGGATCGGTACAAAATATTTGGGACGCAAGCTGCTGATCATAAGCTTCAAATCTTCGCGGCAGCCGTGACCCGAAGTGTGGATATCGAGAATGGAGCCGTATTTAACCTCCGCTCCTGCCCGCATCAAGAGATCGATGCTGCGGTTGACGTTCTGGGTATTCCCAGGAATCGGTGAAGACGAGAAAATAACGGTGTCCTCCGGATGAATCTGGATCGAACGGTGGGCACCCGAAGCGATGCGTGTCAGCGCCGCATTAGGTTCGCCCTGACTGCCTGTACAAATAATCAGCACCTGGTCGTCGCGATAACGGTTAACGGCTTTTACATCAATCATCATGCCGTCCGGTACGCGAATATAACCAAGCTCCTGACCGATCACAAACACCTTCTCCATGCTGCGGCCGACGATGGCGATTTTGCGGCCTGTCCGGATGGCAGCTTCAACAACCTGCTGCAAACGATGAACGTTCGATGCAAAAGTAGCAAACAGGATCCGTCCGGGACATTCCCGGAACAGACGCAGGATGGAATCGCCGACGGTGCGTTCCGAAGGGGTAAACCCGTCCCGCTCGCTATTGGTGCTGTCAGCCATCAGGGCCAGGACGCCCCGTGCGCCGATATGCAGAATTTTATGCAGATTGGCGGGCTTGTCCTCCGGCGTAAAATCAAATTTAAAGTCTCCGGTATGTACGATCGGCCCGTACGGTGTTTCCACTACGACCCCAAAGGCATCCGGAATGCTGTGGGTGGTTCTGAAGAAATGAACGGAAAGATGACGGAATGCAATTGTTTCGTCTTCATGGAAGATTCGTAGATCACTCTGATCCAGCAGCCGATGCTCTTCCAGCTTCGCACGAACCAGGCCGATGGTCAGGGCCCCGCCATAGATCGGCATCTGGATTTGACGAAGCACATAGGGAATAGCCCCAATATGATCTTCATGACCATGGGTCAGGAACATACCTTTTACTTTATGTTTGTTATCAAGTAAATAACGAATGTCCGGAATAATGTAATCGACGCCGCTCATTTCGGCATCCGGGAATTTCAGGCCGGCATCGATGATAATGATCTCATTTTTGAATTCCACACCGTACATGTTCTTGCCGATCTCGCCAAGCCCCCCCAGCGCAAAGATGCGCACAGGTGGAGCGGAAGGCCTCGGTTTTTTGGCGGGCTTGGCAGTTTGAATCTTATCTGTTAGCAGGGGTTTAGACATAATGTGAAAGAATCCTCTCTATGGTAATTAAGGCATAAGCCTGGTCATTTTAATTTCTTCTCTACTTAAGATATCAGAAAGTTCAAGCTTTTGGGAAACGCTTTTCGAAATTCATGTGCTTTTCGCTCGTGACAGTCACCTATTTTTACTCACTCTTATATGCTGTAGTAGAGGAGGACTGGTAATGAGCGGTTTATTGAGGTTGGATCATACGGATGCTGTCCATGGATTGCATGAGGAATGGCAGCGGAAAGCGATAACCAAGCTGACCGAGAAAATGACGGACCGTTACGCCAAATTCCCCTGTATTCCGGCTGTGCAAGGACATGCACTGAATCATTTTAGATACGGCTTTATTCATCAGGGTGAATCACAGGCTGCGGCGGAACAGCTGGCTGCTCTGCTGCGCGAGTTCGGGCTCGGCTCCAGGGACTTTGGGCCCTATACTTCACTTGTCGTCATGATTTATACGGAGCATGGCCGCGATAGCCTGGAAGGCGTCCAGTATTATGAGCGCTTGTTCTGGCAGCTTTTAAGCCGAACAACCGAATATGATACGGAACCTTGGCCGGCGGATCTGCCGGAGGAACCGACGAATCATCTATGGGAATTTTGTTTTGCAGGCGAGCCTTATTTTGTTTATTGCGCTACACCGGCACATGAACTTCGCCAGAGCAGATACTTTCCCTACATGATGCTTGCTTTTACGCCTCGTTGGGTTCTGAAGCAGTTCAATGCCCGAACAAGGCAAGCAGAACACACCAAGGGATTGATTCGTCAGCGATTGGCCCAATATGATCCCGTACCACCGCACCCTGACTTAAAGCTCTACGGGGCGGAGGATAACTATGAATGGAAGCAATATTTTTTGCGAGATAACACGGAGTCACTATCGAAATGTCCGTTTGCAAGGCGGCACAAAGAGATCAATCAACGATAAGAAATAACACGTTGCTATCATCATACCCTAAATTGGAGTCAGGGTTAACCATGCTTTCTATTTAAGAGCTGCCTCATTCGCGGTAATCCGCAGTGTGACAGCTTTTTTTTGCGTAAAAGTGCTGAGTGGCCATGGTATAGGATTTTGCCCCTGAATAAGTAAATCTTATCCTTGTTGTACAAAAAATGACCAAGTTACACTTAAAGTGCGTCATATCATTTCATCTATATGTGTTAGGAGGTGTGCAAGGTACGAGGCTTTCACCAGCTTTGAAACCGCTTTAATGAACAAAATCCATTGGCGAAGGAGTTGTTTGATGAATGACAAGGTTGTCCAGAACGATGAGAGGATGGATTCTCGGATTCATCGCCGTGCTGGTGCTTGGTATGTTCCCTGTGCACAAGGCTCAAGCCGCTGAGGCCTGTACGGAGCCTGCATGGAGCAGTTCTGCCGTATATGGCGGGGGAAATATCGTATCCTTCAACGGTCATGCCTGGAAAGCGAAATGGTGGACACAGGGCGAGGTGCCTGGAACGACCGGACCATGGGGTGTATGGGAGGACCTTGGAAATTGCACTCCCGGGACACCGCCCGTCGATCCCCCGGTGGATCCGCCAGTAGACCCTCCTGTAGATCCTCCGCTGCCTGGTGACCGTATGTATGTCGCTTATGCGAGTTCTTGGAACACCAGTATTTACGATCTGACGACCGCGAGCATTCCCAATTACATCACCCATCTCAATCTTGCATTCGTAAGGCCGGATACCACGTATATTCAAGGGTCCTACGCGTTTGATCAAGCCGTTGCGGGCTTGGAATTTGTGGAAGGGGCGACCACCCCGAACGGTCAACGTAAATTTACAGCCCAGCAGTCTCAGGATCTGCGTAACCATATCGCATCTCTCAGAGCCCGCGGAACGAAAGCGTTCCTATCGGTAGGAGGCTGGTCATACAGCCAAGGTTCACAGTGGTCCGGATTCAATGCCAAGAACATTGTGGATTTGGCTCTCGATCTTGGCGCTGCCGGAGTCGATATTGACTGGGAATCCAGCGGCAGCAGCTGCAACAAAGGAACAGCCTCCCAGTTCAGCTGCACCAAGGATGGAGAGATCGCGGGTATTATTACGAGTCTCTATAATGAAATCCATGCAAGAAACGCGAATCTGCAGATTTCCATCGCCGGTTGGTCTACGGGCGCTTATTACGTAAAAGGAACGCCGTTTGAGGAAGGCAAGGTTCAATGGGGATCTCCTTTTGGCGGTACCATGTACCGCGTAGTTAAGGATCATGGCGGCAAGATCGACTTCATCAATCTGATGTCCTACGATGGCGGTATTTATTACGATCCGCGTGAAGGTTATGAATCGTATAAGGCAATATACAATGGACCTATCAACATGGGCATGCAAATTGCGCCGGAGGGATCCGGCGGGGCCGTCCTGCAACTGAATGCCGCACCGGGCACGGTATACGATGCCGACATGATGAACGGTCAGAATAATATCGCAACACCTTATTATAATGTAGAAACGATGGTGAACTATATGAAAAATAAGGGAAGGGCGAATGATGGATTCATGCTGTGGCAGCTCTGGAAACAGCGCGTTCATCAGCCCGCTCCGTCAGGTGCAGCGAATGAGAACAGTGCGGGCCAGTACGTATGCCGAAACCTGCCGCTACCGGGAGATTGCAATCAGACCATACCGAGCCTGCCGAAATTATAATTTTCTCCGATACTCCGAAGGCGTGCAGTCCATGATCTTACGGAAGACCCGAACAAAATAACTGATATGCCCGAATCCGACATCGAGTGCGATGTCGGATATTTTATTGTCTGGCTGACGAAGGAGTTCAGCAGCCTGGCGAACGCGATAGGAATTCATATAATCCACGGGCGTTTGCCCGGTCATGGATTTGAAGAAACGGCAGAACTGGCCTTCGCTCATCGGGATCAGATCAGCCAACTCACTCAGCCGGATAGGACGGTGATAATGATTCTGGATGTAGAGAATGACTTTCTTCAATCGTTCCGTTCTCACCATATCTGCTGCTTCGCTCCGGCTCCTGTTGACCAGTCGGCCAGAGGATGTTGCCTGAAACAACATGAGAAACAGATGTCCCTTAATAGCGACCTCATAACCGGCAGGTTTATGCTTCGACAGCCGCGTCATTTCCTTTATATGCTGAAGCAGCTGCTCATCGGTTTCAGATGTCATCCATCTCGGAAAGGTGGCTCTTCGCTCCTGAAAGGGAACAATCATTCCTTCTTGTACAAGATCGTAGCTGCTGCTGGCAAGCATGCCGGGATCGAACACCATGGCGCAGAAGCTGCACCCTTGGTCGCCCCGGGCATGACCGGTATGGAGATCTCCTCCATCGATAAATATCGCTTCACCCGCCCGGACAGGGATGTATTCCGAGTCGATCTGAAACAGAACCTCGCCTTCCAGCACGTGGAAAATTTCCGCTTCCTTATGCCAATGGGAGTCTACCACATGGGCCCCGGGGGCAAATTGATACCAGTAGGCACCAAACGGGAAGCGTTCATTCCCGTGAACGGTGCTTTCTTTTAAGGACTGGCGAAAGGATTGATCCATGATGTACCTCCTTGGAATGAATTGCCGCTTGAACGATGTCATCTTATATCAAAATTGTGCTATAAAACAATGGAATACTGTTAGATTGGCTTAAAATAGATCAGTATAATGATATTATAACGCTTTCATCTTAAAGTTCAATTTTCATAATATAGAAAGGCGGATTAAAAAATGAAATTTACAGACGGCAACTGGCTTATCCGGGAAGGATATTCCGTTTCGGGAGCGGTTCAGGCTTATGATTTTGCGGTAAAAGGAGATACGTTGACAGCCTATGCCTCCACGGCCCCGATTCCGGGCAGAGGAGCAACGATTAACGCCCAGCTGATCACCGTGCAATTTCATTCTCCGGCACCCGGCGTCATCGGCGTAAAGCTGGTTCACTATGCGGGCGTAAGAGATAGAGGACCTGCATTCGAGTTGTACAAACAGGAAGGTGACCATACGGTCATTGAAGAGAACGATCAGGAAGCGGTTCTTCGCAGCGGCAATTTGAGCGTCGTGATCAAGAAAGGTCCGGAGTGGTCGGTTCACTTCTATAGAGGAGAAGAACGCATAACCGGCAGCAGAGCCAAATCCATGGCACATATCGTGGAAGATGGCGGACAGACCTACATGCGCGAAGAGTTGGATCTTGGCGTAGGTGAGTGGGTATACGGACTTGGCGAACGATTCACTTCGTTTGTGAAGAACGGCCAGGTCGTGGATATTTGGAATCAGGATGGCGGAACAAGCTCCGAGCAAGCCTATAAAAATATTCCGTTCTATCTGACGAACAAAGGCTATGGCGTGTTTGTCAACCAACCGGACCTCGTATCCTTTGAAGTGGCTTCGGAGAAAGTGAAGAAGGTGCAGTTCAGCGTGCCAGGCGAGTCACTGGAGTACTTTGTTATTGACGGGCCTGATCCGAAAGGCGTGCTGGACAAATACACGAACCTGACAGGCAAACCGGCACTGCCGCCGGCATGGACCTTCGGATTGTGGCTTTCTACCTCCTTTACAACCCAGTATGATGAAGCGACCGTCAACTCCTTTGTCGACGGTATGCTGGAACGCGATATCCCGCTGGAAGTGTTCCACTTTGACTGCTTCTGGATGAAGGGGCTCAACTGGACGGACTTCCAATGGGATGAAGAGGTGTTCCCGGATCCTGAAGGCATGCTGAAGCGTTTGAAAGAAAAAGGCTTGAAAATCTGCGTGTGGATCAATCCATATATCGCGCAGCGCTCGCGCCTCTTTGAGGAAGGCCGTGAAAAAGGCTACCTGGTGAAGAAAGCGAATGGCGATGTGTGGCAGTGGAATCTATGGCAGCCGGGTATGGCGCTGGTGGACTTCACGAATCCGGACGCATGCGAATGGTATGCAGGATACCTGCGCGAGCTGGCAGATATGGGCGTTGATAGCTTCAAGACGGATTTCGGCGAGCGCATTCCGACGGACGTTGTGTATTTTGACGGTTCCGATCCTCATAAAATGCATAACTACTACACCCAGCTCTATAACAAAGTGGTCTTTGATGTGCTGGTGGAGAAATTTGGCAAGAATCAGGCGGCGGTATTCGCACGCTCCGCAACCGTAGGCGGACAGCAGTTCCCTGTTCACTGGGGCGGCGATTGCTATGCGGATTATGAATCGATGGCGGAGAGTCTGCGCGGCGGCTTGTCCCTCGGTCTCGGCGGCTTCGGCTTCTGGAGCCATGATATTGGCGGTTTCGAGAATACGGCTCCGGCGCATGTATTCAAACGCTGGCTGGCATTTGGCTTGCTGTCCAGCCACAGCCGTCTGCACGGCAGCAGCTCTTACCGGGTGCCGTGGTCTTACGACGAGGAGGCTGTGGACGTTACGCGCTTCTTCACGAAGCTGAAGAGCCGTCTGATGCCTTATCTGTTCCATACCGCCGTACAGGCATCGGAGCAAGGGGTGCCAAGCATGCGCGCCATGTTCCTGGAATTCCCCGAAGACCCGGCCGTTGAAATGCTGGATCGTCAATACATGCTGGGAGATTCCCTGCTTGTGGCACCGGTGTTCAGCGAGAAGGGCGACGTGAAGTACTATCTGCCGAAGGGCCGCTGGACGCATCTGTTAACCGGAGAAACGGTGGATGGCGGAACTTGGCGCAAGGAAACGTACGATTTCCTCGGGCTGCCGTTGTTTGTACGCGGCAACTCGTTCCTGGCTTTGGGCGCAAACGACACCCGTCCGGAATATGATTATGCCGACGGAGTTGAGCTTGGCTTGTATGCATTGGAGGACGGCAGCGAAGCTTCGGTCACCGTTCGCAACATGAACGGGGAGAGCGAGCTGGTTGTGCGGGCGGTCCGTGCAGGCAGCCGGATCGACTTTACGGTGGAAGGCAGCGGCAAGCCATTCTCCGTGAAGCTGCATGACACCGGGGCCGTTTCATCTGTAGAGGGCTCGGGAGTGAGCCTGCAAGAAGGCAGCATTCAAGTGGAAGCCGGACAACAAGCGGTGAATTTCACAGCAACTCTGGAAGGGTAAGCTCTGGGAACGCCTGCTCGATATAAGGAAAAAAAGCATAGCAAAGATGAGCCCGGACCAGCCTTATGCTGGAGTCGGGCTTCTTCCATATTTTAGCTGGCCCTGGACTAAAGGCAATGCTGATATAATAGGCCTGCGGCAGGTTTATTCACAAATGGTTGTAACCGTTTTCCTATATAAAGGGCTTGCCGAAGATTAAAGGACAGGAGCGAAGACGGTCCGATGTTATCTTATTTCATTCAACTTGTGAATGACATGAAAATCCGCAACAAATTGATATTGTCTTTTGTTGTCGTGGTCTTTGTCCCGGTAGCCATCGTGGGGATATTCCTTACGGGCGAGCTCCGCAAATTTGCTTTCAACAATGCGTTGGAGCAAGCTTACCAGAACGTGGACCGGGTCAAGAAACGGTCAACCGAAGTCATCAACGTGGCAGACGATTTATCCTATCGGCTATCCTACGACGAGCGTCTGAGAAATCTGGCCAACCGACAATATGAAAGCGTATATGATGTGTTCGTAGCATACAGGGAGTATCCCGATTTACAGCAGGCGATTCTGATGTACAAGGAAATTTCAAATATCCGTTTCTACAGCGAGAACCCCACCATGCTGAACAATTGGGAATTCCTTTATCCCGAGGATGACATCAAGAGAACGGAATGGTATCAGCGAGCCGAGGATGATATCGGCGTCATCTACTGGGACTATATAACGGATGAACGCGATCAGAAAGTGTACCTCAGCTTAATCAAGGGGGTTGATCTTGGAAGCAAGGACAACCGTGGCGTGCTTGTAATCAATGTCAATACGGGCATGCTGAACACGATCCTGAGCCAGGAAACGTTTGACACCATTATTGTGGACAGCAATAACAATATTGTCGCCGCTAACCGTCCGGAGCTGTACGGGAAAACGCTAGCCGAGATTCAAGATACCAGCGGGGTTGTCTACAATGCGAGCGGAAGCTATGAATCCGTCATACATGAGGAAGCCTCCAAGGTGCTGATTGAACCGTTGAATACGGAATCCGGGGTTAACGGTCTGCGCATTATTTCCATATTTTCAATTGATAGCATTGTGGCGGAAGCCAATCGAATCAGCAAGCTGGCGATGACAGTCATCATCATCAGCCTGCTGCTGGCCGTTCTTCTGATCTATAGCTTCTCTTCATTGATCTCTAACCGGCTGCTGCGCCTCAGCAAGCATATTACGAAGGTGGGTACTGGTAACCTCGGCGTTGCCATGGAAATTGACGGTAAGGATGAGATCGGTCAGTTATCCCGCCAATTCAACTCCATGGTGGGTAACATTAACGACCTGATGAACGAAGTGCAGGAGTCCAATGAACAGAAAAGGTTAATGGAGCAGAAGCAGAACGAAATTAAATTCAAAATGATGGCCAGTCAGATCAATCCGCACTTTTTGTTTAATGCCTTAGAGTCTATTCGCATGGAAGCACATCTCAAGGGTGAAGACGAAATCGCCCGGATTGTGCGGCTGCTCGGTAAAATGATGCGAAGCAATCTTGAGATCGGGAGCGGAAAAACAACGATAAAAGACGAGATCGAGATGGTGCAGTGTTATCTGGATATTCAAAAGTTCCGCTATGAGGATCGTCTGAAATATGAACTGCTGGTGGATCTCGAAGCCGATCGGGTAAGAATCCCGCCGCTGATCATACAGCCGCTTGTGGAGAATGCGGTCATACATGGGATGGATCACAAGGAAGAGGGCACTTTCATCAGGGTGAGGGTCACGGCAAGTGAAGGAAAACTGCACGTGATTACCGAGGATAATGGGGCGGGTATAACCCTGGAGAGATTGCAGATGATCTACGGTTATTTGAACGATACCGATGAGAAGGACGGAGGACGGATCGGGCTTCGGAATGTTCATGTCCGCCTGCAGCTTACCTACGGCCCTGATGCAGGTCTGATCATTTACAGCGAACCGGGCATAGGAACACGTATTGAATTCAGTATCCCGACAGGAGGAGAGAGCGATGATGAAAGTGTTAATCGTGGATGACGAACCCAAGCTGCGCGAAGGGCTGAAGAGCATTGTGCCATGGACCGAGCTTGGGTATCAGGTTGTTGGAACCGCAGCGAACGGGAGCGAAGCGCTGGAGAAGCACGGGATGTACGACCTGGATTTGATGTTAATTGATATCCGAATGCCGGGAATGGACGGATTGCAGCTGATCGAAGCCATCCGAAGCCTGGATTCCGAGATCCATCTGCTCATCCTGAGCGGATATGCCGATTTTGATTATGCCAAGCGGGCGATGTCCCACCGCGTGGACGGATACCTTTTGAAGCCGGTGGATGAGGACGAGCTGAGCATGTATTTGCTTCAGATTAAAGAAGCCGTCGAGCAGGAACAGGAGAGGAAGGCACTGAATAGAGCAGCCTCGGATATGAACCGCGAGCAGTTCATTCAGACATGGTTCAGCCCGGAGGGCAATCCCGATCCGTCAGCTTTACGGAATATGGCCGAGCGGTCGGGACTGTTATGGAACCATTACCAAGTGCTGCTTGTTCATCGTAACGGCTACGATGAATCCGTTGAGGGGGTCGACGATCGGTTGAAAAATCAGCTGATTAAAGCTTTTGAAGAGAACGGCCACGGCGCGGTCTTTTCCATGCATGGACAGCTCGGCGTCCTAATGCATACGCCGGTCTTGACGGCAGGTGGGCGTAAAGAATTGCTGCAGTTGGTGGAGGAAGCCGCAAGTCGGGCTGGCACGTCGATAACGGCCTCTTTGGGCCGTCAGGTCCACCGTTTGGAAGATGTGGCGGATTCGTACCGTTGTGCCAAGGAACGGATTCGCGAACGCTTCTTCTATGCTCCCGGCGAGTTGTTATTCCCTGAATCCGAGCGGTTTGCCGGCAGCATAACGGATGAAGAACGGCAGCCCTATGATCCGGAGCGGCTGATGGAACAGCTCTATTACGCCGTGGATGTGGGCAATGTGGAGGTGCAGCGGAAGCTGCTGCATGCTGCAGCGTATGCCATGGTGAATGAAGATTACACGGAGGAAAGGATGAAAAGCGCCTTCGTGGAACTTCTGACCGGGGTGCACAACAAGCTGATGCAGCATCACGCCGAGCTGCAGTCCCGCACGAAGGAATACTCGGATCGGATTGCGGCGATATTCCGCCAGCGCACGGCCTATGATTTGTGCCGCCATTCGTCCCAATTCCTGGAGGAGCTGAACTGGCAGGCGGGCAATGGCGGACGGGATCAGGAGATGAAGCGGATCATGGATCTGATTCAGCGTAATTATAATGAGAATCTTAAACTGGAAACACTAGCCTCCGTATTTAATTACAACAGCGCCTACCTGGGGAAGATGTTCAAAAATACAACCGGAGAATACTTCAATACGTACCTCGATAAGGTCCGGATCGACAAAGCCAAGGATTATTTGAAGCAGGGCATGAAGGTGTATCAGGTTGCGGAGAAGGTCGGGTATACGAATGTCGACTATTTTCATAGCAAGTTTAAAAAATACGTCGGTACCTCTCCATCCAATTTCCGTAAGGAGCTGGACCTGTAATCAGTCGTCACATTCTCACCTACAACCAGACTAAACATAAGTACTTTCATATCGTGCCCTTTAGACGCGACTAAGGTACGCGTCTTTTTGTTTTCCCCCTTTCCTTCCCCAAGGCATTATCGGGGAATTCAAATGCTGCGAAGCATAGAGCGGAGGGGCCGGAATCGTATCGGAGAAGCGACAGCGGTCGCCTTTAAAGCCGGGAAACAACCTTACCCTACCATCCGAAGTTTCCCGGATTTAACAGCGATCGGAGATACGATCCGGACACGGGGCGGCACATAGCTCTTCTGCATTTCTCTCCCCCCGTTAATGTCTAATTTTTATATGATTTTTAAGCCAATCCTTCGGGTACTTCCCTGCCCCAGCTTGGTTTATCATCAGGATATACAAGAGAGGAGGGGTTGGTTTGAAAGCGGTAACAAAGACAGAAGGTAGCATCCAACCTGCCGCAAAGAAAAAGAAAGGCTTTTGGGCCACTTTCAAAGAGCAGAAAGTACTGTACGGAATGTCGCTTCCATTCATCGTCATTGTATTCATTTTCAGCTACTTGCCGGTGTGGGGCTGGTTGATGGCATTCCAGAATTACAAGCCAGGCAAAGGGATATTCGAGCAAAAATGGGTGGGCTTGGACCATTTCGCAGCGCTTTTCGCGGACGATAAGTTTTATCTGGTGTTGCGGAATACACTCGCCATGAGTTTCATGGGATTGATCGTTGGGTTCACGATTCCGATCCTATTCGCAGTCTTGTTGAATGAGCTTCGTGGAAGCGTATTCAAGAGGACCGTACAGACGATATCTTATCTGCCTCATTTTGTGTCCTGGGTCGTTGTTGCCGGTATCGTGACCAAAATGCTGTCCACAGATGGAGGCGCTGTCAATCAGCTGCTGATGTGGCTGGGGTTGATTGATCAGCCCATACAGTTCATGGCTCAGGGGAACCTGTTCTGGTACATCGTAACGGGCTCCGATATATGGAAGGAAATGGGCTGGAGCGCGATCATTTATTTGGCAGCGATTTCAGGCATTGATCAGGAGCAATTCGAAGCAGCCAAGGTTGACGGCGCGAGCCGACTTCGCCAAATATGGCATATTACGCTGCCAAGCATCGCCCCTACGATTGCAATTCTAATGATCATGTCCATCGGACATCTGATCAGCATCGGCTTCGAGAAGCAGTTCCTGCTGGGTAACCCGCTGGTGGTGGATTATTCCCAGGTGCTGGATCTGTATGCGCTGAATTATGGCCTTGGGATGGGGCGTTTCTCATTCGGTACGGCCATCGGGATGTTCAACTCCATTGTGAGTATCCTCTTGTTGCTGATCGCTAACGGCGTATTCAAAAAATTCACGAAGCAATCGATTATGTAGGGGAGGGAAGCAGCATGGCACGAACTAAAACAGCATTCAAGCCCACGCTCTCCGACCGCGTGTTTGATATTGTTAACTTTACTTTTATGACACTGGTCATGATCGTTACTCTGTATCCGTTCCTGAATGTTCTTGCGATATCATTGAACGATTCCGTAGATACAGTACGTGGGGGGATCTATCTCTGGCCGCGGGAGTTTACGCTTGAGAATTACGTGCAGATCTTCAAATACGACGGTTTGATTACAGGGGCCAAAATTACGATTCTCCGTACGCTGGCAGGAACATTCTTGGGCTTGTTAAGCGGCACAATGCTGGGCTACGTCCTCAGCAGGGTGGACTTTCAGGGAAGAAAGTTCATGTCGACCTTTCTTGCGCTGACGATGTACTTCTCCGGCGGAATGATTCCAGTGTTCATTCTGATCCGCGACCTGAACATGATGAATTCGTTTCTGGTCTACATCATTCCGGGAATGGTAAGCGCGTTCAACGTATTCGTTATCCGGTCTTTCATCGACAGCCTGCCTTATTCGCTGCAGGAATCGGCTAAGCTTGACGGGGCCAACGATTTCACGATCTATTACAAAATCATTCTTCCGCTCTGTAAGCCCGTACTGGCTACCATCGCCTTATTCCTGGCCGTCGGGCAGTGGAACTCATGGTTCGATACGTATCTCTATAACGGCAACGCACCCCATCTCACGACGCTTCAATTCGAGCTGATGAAGGTGCTGCAGAGCACGCAGGGACAAACCAGCGGCATGATGTCGGGGCAGAACATGGCCGATATCGTGAAGCAGGTGTCGCCGGAATCGATCAAAATGGCGATCACGATTGTGGTTACGGTTCCCATATTGCTCGTCTATCCGTTCCTGCAGCGGTATTTTGTGAAAGGCATGACGCTTGGAGCCGTAAAAAGCTAAGCGCAAGTATGGTATCAGCAGGCAACATGTCCTGTTATACGATAGATGATTAAAAATCGATTTAGGGGGTATAGCAATGAAACATAAGAAGAGATTGTCGCTGCTGCTCGCGATCATGATGATGGCCACATTCGTTCTGGCGGCATGCGGCAACGGCGACAGCAACAATAGCGCAAACGGCGGCGAAGAAGGAAGCAGCGGCAACGATACGCAGCAGGAAGAGAAGCTCGAGCCGATGACCATGACGTATTACAGCGCGGATTCCAATGCAAACTGGGCCAACATGCAGGACGCGGTCGGCAAGAAGCTGACCGAGAAAACCGGCATTACGATCCAGGCCGAATACGCGGTGGACGGCTCCAATCAGAAGCTCCCGCTGATGGTGGCGAGCGGGGAATATCCGGACTTGGTATTTGCCAAGGGTGACGCCAATCTGTTTGTGGATTCCGGAGCGTTTATTGATCTGACAGATCTGATCGAAGAGCATGCGCCGAATATCAAGAAGGTGTATGGAGAATATATGAGCCGTCTGAAATGGAGCAATGAGGATGAGGCCATCTATGTCCTCCCGACACTTGCAGCGGTGGACCATCAGGCCCTTGATGCTGGCGGCACGTTCCAGATCCAGCATGAAGTGCTGAAAGAACTCGGTTACCCTGAACTGAAAACGGTGAAGGATTATGAGAACGCACTGAAAGAGTATGCCGAGAAACACCCGACCATTGACGGCCAGCCGACGATTCCGCTGACGTTGAATGCGGACGGATGGAGAATCATGATCTCGGTAACAAACCCGGCGTTTATCGCGACAGGCGTATCGGATGACGGCGAGTACTATATCGACCCGGAAACAACCGAGGCGAAGCTTCATTACAAGCGGCCGGAAGAGAAGGAATACTTCCGCTGGCTGAATCATATGAACGCCGAGGGCTTGTTGGATAAAGAAACGTTCGTGCAGAAGACGGACCAATACGAAGCTAAAATCTCCTCTGGCCGTGTTCTTGGCGTCATCGATCAGGAGTGGGGCTTCGGCAATGCAACCAACGCGCTAAGATCTTCCGGTAAGGAAAACCGCACCTATGCGAGATTCCCGATCCAACTGGATGAGTCGACCAAGGATGCAACATTCCAAGACACGGGTTACGTCGCCGGATGGGGCGTAGGCATTACGACATCCGCGAAGGATCCGGTTCGAATCATCAAGTTCCTGGATTATCTGGCTTCCGAAGAAGGGCAAGTTTTGATGAATTGGGGAATCGAAGGCGAGCATTACAACGTGGTGGACGGCAAGCGCGTCATTCCGGAAGATGTCCAAGAGCGCAAAACCTATGACAACGCCAACTTCACCAAGGAAACAGGAATCGGCTTGTACAACGCCATGTTCCCTCGTTACGGCGACGGCGTGAAGGATTCGACGGACAATTATTACACAACGAACTTCCCGGAGACGATCATAGAGAACTATACGCCATCCGCGAAGGAAACGCTGAAAGCGTACGGCGCGGAAATGTGGAAAGACCTGTGGCCGAAACAAGAAGAATTTGAAGTGAAGCCGTGGGGCGTTGCTTACAACATTCCGGTACCGAGCGACTCCAATATCAATATCACGTACAAAAAGGTGGAAGAGATTACCCGGAAGCGGATTCCGGAAGTCATTCTTGCCGATCCGGCGAAATTCGATGCGCTGTATGATCAGTTCATCAAAGAACTGAATGATGCCGGCGCCGAGAAGATGGAGCAGGAATACACCCAATTGGTACGCGAACGCGTGGAACTCTGGAATAATTAAGATAGAAGCGAATAGAAGGGGCCGGCTGTATGCGGCCCCTTTTACCGCTATTCAAGGCAGTTGCTGCTCAGTTGCTGCTAGCGGCGGGCCTTAAGTTATTCGAATAAATACAACCTAAGATGAAGGATTTAAGGTGTTTTTCGAGAAGACCTTTATCAAATTGGAATAAGGGGGGATTACACTGAATTCAGTACAGCAGCAGGCCTCAACATTGTGGTATCGGAAGCCCGCGGCCAAGTGGGAAGAAGCGCTTCCGCTTGGAAACGGCCGTCTTGGCGCCATGGTGTTCGGGGGCGTACAGGAAGAACGCATTCAATGGAATGAAGATACACTTTGGTCCGGGTTTCCCCGGGACACGAATAATTATGAGGCTCTCCGGCATTTGGCATCGGCAAGAGAGCTGATTGCGTCCGGAAAGTATACCGAAGCCGAACAGTTGATTGAGGGCAAGATGGTCGGCAGAAGCACGGAGTCCTTTTTACCTTTAGGAGATTTGGTTATTAGACAGAGCGGTGTTGGGGATGATTGGACGGACTATAGGCGCGAACTGGATTTGGATACAGGAATTGCATCCACTCACTTTCGAGCCGTTGGCTCCGATGGTCGCTTCAGCAGGGAAGTATTCATCAGTGCGCCTGATCAGGTAGCGGTTATTCGTTATACGACCACGAACGCTGGAACCATCCAATTGGAGATCGGGCTTCGTTCACCGCTGCAGCATGGTACCTGCAGCGCAGAAGACGGATCCTTGGTGTTGTACGGACACGCTCCCACCCATATCGCTGAGAATTACAGAGGTGATCACCCCGGGGCGGTGCTCTATGAAGACGGGCTTGGCATACGGTATGAAATGAGGCTGCTGGCCTTAACGGATAGCGGGCAGGTTACGGTGGATGACAGCGGTATACGTATTAACAGCGCAGGCTCGGTCACGCTGCTGATTGCGGCTGCCACGAATTTTGAAGGCTTCGATCGCTCTCCGGGTTCTGGAGGAACCGATCCGTCCGGTATATGCAGGAGAAGGCTTCAGGACGCGATGGGGCGTGGCTTTGAAGAATTGCGCTCACGGCATGTCCAAGACCATCAAGCCTTGTTCAGACGCGTGGACCTTCAGCTTGGCCGTTCAGAGAATGGACGTTCCATAGAAGCTTTAGCCACCGATGAGCGGATGGAAGCGTACCGGGAAGGACGGGAGGATGCTGCTCTAGAGGCGCTGATGTTTCAATTCGGAAGGTATTTGCTCATTGCCAGCTCTCGGCCAGGTACACAGCCTGCACATCTGCAGGGCATATGGAACCCGCATGTACAGCCGCCATGGAACAGCGATTATACAACGAATATCAATACGGAGATGAACTACTGGCCCGCAGAGACGACGCATCTGAGCGAGTGTCATGAGCCGCTGATCCAGATGATCAGGGAGCTTAGCGTAAGCGGTGCCCGGACGGCGAAAATTCATTACGGCGCCCGTGGATGGGCTGCCCACCATAACGTGGATCTATGGCGAATGGCCAGTCCGAGCGATGGCAGGGCCATGTGGGCTTTCTGGCCAATGGGCGGCGCATGGCTGTGCCGGCATCTATGGGAGCATTACCAATTCCAGCCGAATCTTGAATACTTGCGAGAAACGGCTTATCCGCTGATGAGGGATGCGGCATTGTTTTGCCTGGATTGGCTTATTGAAGACGGGAAAGGGCATCTCGTGACCAGCCCGTCGACATCGCCCGAGAATCAGTTCCTTACCGCGGAAGGCCTGCCTTGCAGCGTGTCGGCAGGCTCCACTATGGACATGGCCATCATCCGGGATATATTCCAGAATTGTATTGAAGCATCGCAGCTGCTGGACCAGGATGCCGAGCTGCGGAAGGAGTGGAGGGCAGCGGCAGCGAGGCTGCTGCCTTACGCCATTGATGCCGAGGGCAAACTCATGGAATGGAGCGAGCCTTACCCGGAAGCGGAGCCCGGACATCGGCACGTATCGCATTTGTATGGGCTGTACCCCGGCTCCGACATTACCCTTCAGGATACGCCGCAGCTTGCGGAAGCCGCTTATCGTACGCTGATGTCGCGGATCGACCATGGAGGAGGGCATACGGGGTGGAGCTGCGTATGGCTGATCAACCTGTTTGCCCGGCTACAGCAGCCGGACAAGGCGTATGATTATGTCCGGACGCTGATTTCCCGTTCCATGCATCCTAATCTGTTTGGAGACCATCCTCCCTTCCAGATCGATGCGAATTTTGGAGGCACGGCCGGACTTGTGGAAATGCTGCTCCAGAGCCACTTGGGTGCTATTCAGCTGCTGCCGGCACTGCCGAAAGCGTGGGCAGCAGGATCCGTAAGAGGATTAAAGGCTCGCGGCGGGTTTATTGTGGACATGGAATGGAGAGAAGGCATCCTAACGTCTGCGCGCGTAATCTCTACGCATGGCCGAGTCTGTAGAATTAGCTGTTCCGTGCCTCTCGCCGTTAAAAGGGAAGACGGAAGTGCGGTGACGATGGATGAGCAGGGCTCATTTGAAACGGTCAGCGGGGCGATATACCTGATCACGCCAGCGACTTCCGAAGGCAGCCGCGAACACGATTGATCGTACAACGTAGAACGCTTTGTTGATGGCGAACTGGATTCGGAATTAAGAAGCTAAAGGAGCTGAACCCTAAATGATTAACGAAAAATTACCCAAAATGTGGTATGGCGGCGATTATAACCCCGAGCAATGGGATGCAGAAGCGTGGAAGGAAGATGACCGCATGTTTAAGCTGGCGGGCATCGATGTGGCCACCATCAATGTATTCTCCTGGGCTTTGAGTCAGCCGAATGAGGATACGTACGATTTTGCTTGGCTGGACGAGACGATCGAACGGCTGTACCGGAACGGGGTATATATCTGTCTGGCAACCAGCACAGGGGCCCATCCGGCTTGGATGGCCCGTAAATACCCGGATGTGCTGCGCGTCGACTACGAGGGACGTAAACGCAAATTCGGAGGTCGCCATAACTCCTGCCCAAACAGCCCCACTTACCGTAAATACGCCAAAATCATGGCCGGCAAGCTGGCGGAACGTTATAAGGATCATCCTGCCGTCCTGATCTGGCACGTATCGAACGAATACGGCGGATACTGTTACTGCGATAATTGCGCCGCGGCATTCCGGACTTGGCTCGAGCAGCGCTACGGCACGCTGGATGCCGTGAACAAGGCATGGAATACCCGCTTCTGGGGACATACCTTCTACGACTGGGAAGACATTGTCGTACCTAACGCATTAAGCGAGGAGTGGTCCGGTAATCGGACCAATTTCCAAGGCATATCCCTGGATTACCGCCGTTTCCAGTCGGACAGCCTGCTGGACTGCTATAAGCTGGAGCGGGATGAATTGAAGCGAATCACACCAGATATTCCGGTGACCACGAATCTGATGGGCTTCTATCCCGAGCTGGATTACTTCAAATGGGCCAAAGAGATGGATGTTGTATCCTGGGACAACTACCCGTCTCTGGATACGCCATATAGCTATACAGCCATGGCGCATGCCTTGATGCGGGGACTTAAGGGAGGACAGCCTTTTATGCTCATGGAGCAGACGCCGAGCGTCCAGAACTGGCAGCCGTACAACTCGGCCAAGCGACCTGGGGTTATGCGGTTGTGGAGCTACCAAGCGGTCGCCCATGGCGCGGATACGGTGATGTTCTTCCAGCTGCGCCGTTCGATCGGAGCCTGCGAGAAATATCACGGAGCGGTCATTGAACATGTAGGACATGAACATACCCGCGTATTCCGCGAGTGCGCGGAGCTGGGCAAGGAACTGCAGCAGCTGGGGGACCGAATCCTGGATGCCCGTTCCGACGCCAAAGTCGCGATCATCTACGACTGGGAGAATCGATGGGGCATTGACCTGTCGAGCGGTCCGACCGTTGCCCTTAATTACGTGAATGAGGTCCATAAATATTATGATGCTCTGCACCAGCTGCATATTCAGACCGATATGATCAGCGTGGAAGAGGACTTCCGGAAGTATGACGTTGTCATCGCGCCTGTGATGTATATGGCAAAGCAGGGATTTGCAGAGCGCGTTGAGGCCTTTGTATCGCGAGGCGGAACCTTTGTGACGACCTTCTTTAGCGGGATCGTGAACGAGAATGATCTGGTGACGCTGGGCGGTTATCCGGGCGAGCTGCGCAAGGTGATGGGAGTTTGGGCCGAGGAGATTGATGCGCTGCTTCCGGGCCAGCAGAATCAGATGGTGCTGCGAGGCCGGAAGGGACAACTGGAGGGCACCTACGACTGCGGCATTCTATGCGACGTGATCCATGCTGAAGGAGCGGAAGTCGTTGCCGAATACGGCTCCGATTACTATCAGGGGATGCCATCGTTAACCGTGAATTCCTTCGGGCAGGGGAAGGCCTGGTATGTGGCCACAAGTCCGGAGCCTAAATTCCTGAAGGACCTGATGCAAACGATATGCAATGACCATGGCATTGAGCCTGTCCTGAAGGCTCCGGAAGGCGTTGAGGTGACAAAACGCGTGAAGGAGGGCGTGGAGTTCACCTTTGTACTTAATCACATGCCGGAGAGCAAACTCGTGCCATTGGCAGGGGAGACCTACGTTGACCTGCTGACAGGAGAGGAGCATCGAGATTCCTGCGAAGTGCCGGCACGCGGAGTCATGATCTTGGAGAAGCAGCAGGGGTAGAAGGAGTGCATGAAGTTTCTGCGAAGGCATTAACTGCGAAGGCATTAATCTAAGGGTTCACATAAAAAAGCAGAGAAAGCGGGGGATTCCCATGCTCTCTCTGCTTTATTTTATATGCCCAACTCAGACTGCTTGCCTTTAGCGGCAAACCGCTGCCCAGTCTATGCTTCCTGCTCATGCAGCTTGCGGAATTCCTTCGGCGAAATGCCCTCTTGCTTCTTAAAGACAAGACTGAAATATTTCTCGTTCTTGAAGCCGATCATTTCGGAAATCGCTGCCATTTTCAAGCCCGGGTTTTGCAGCAGGATTTTGGCCTTGGAGATGCGGATGCGGTTCAGATGTTCCGGGATGTTAATGCCGTGCCTTTGCTTGAATTTGCGGGAAATGTACTCACGGCTTACGTGAAATCGATTTGCAATATCATACAGCGAGACATCGTTCTGATAATTTTGCTCGATAAACGCCGTAATGTCATGGATCAGGTCCTGACCCGTTTGCTTCTGAGACTGGACAGCCGAGGCCAGCAGGCTCATTAATTCAATCCAATACTGCTGCCACTCGGACAGCGAGCACACATACTTGTCGGGGCTTGGCCGCTCGATGGTGGCGCTTTCCTCTTTGTACAATTTCAACAAAGCTTCAGACGACGGGTTAGCCGTTTCATGAATGACGTGATTGGCGAATCTTTCGATATCGCGGTCCCAGCGCTCCAGAAGTTCCGGCGTGAGAACGCCGCTTTTCCGAATAGCTGCGATGAATGACTCTACGGCTTCGGTTATGGGAGCGGGCTGGCCGCTAAGTATGGCGAGCTTCCAGGTATCCTCAAATCCGCTGAACTGCAAGCCTCTATGATGGTCAACCCCCGATCGGCGCTGCTCCTCTGTATCATGGATAAAGTGATTAAGCACCGTTAAATCGCGCTGATGCAGGGCGGACGAGCTTCGGGCATACAATTCCGGAATGTCTGCCGGGTATTGACCGTCGGGACTCACGCCAAAATGCATGTGGCGCGACAAGGTGCGGTGCATCCCGTTGTTGATCTCTTGTAGCAGCGTGGCAAGTGTGGCAAGCTGATCCCACAGCAAAATAACCAGCTGGTGAGGTGAACCAAAGTGACGGAAAGCGATCCCGATCCGGTCCTTTTGCAGAAATTCATTGCAAATATTGAGCAGGGCAAACATAAGCAAGTCCTGATGATGGCCAAAGCGGCTATAAAGCGCGTGGTCAGACTTGTCCATTTGCATGACGGCCAGACGTATCGTCTGCGCATGCTCCGGTACGATGCCTTCATCCTTGAGGCGATGGACCACCTGGGAATGGGCGCTTTTGTCATCGATAAGGCTGGATAACAGCTTCTCGGAATAGACCGGCCGGTACTCGTTCACCTGAACATGCTGCTGCCGCGCTGCAAGGCGCTCCCGTTCCTCGGCTTTCCAGGCGGCAGTAGCCTTGGCTACCGCTTGGTTGATAACGGCTTCCTCTATGGGCTTCAGGATATAATCCGTGCCGCTGTACCAGATGGTGTTGCGTACGAATTCGAAGTCGTCATGCCCGCTGATAACAATGAATTTAATATCCGGGTAATTTTTATGAATCCATTCCATGAGATCCACGCCGTTTTTGAGCGGCATCAGCATATCCATGAGCACGAGGCTCGGTCGGAACGCCGGAATCAGCTCCATCGCCTCAAGGCCATTGGCGGCTTCCTCAATATCGGTAATCCCGTGCGTCTCCCATTGGACCAGCAGTCGTATGGCTTTACGCACGCGAGACTCGTCATCCACGATCAATGCCTTCATCCGTTTCACCTTCCACATTTATAGTCAGTACAACTCGAAAGCCATGCGGCTTGTTGTTTTCGATGCTGAACTTGGATTTTCCGCGATAATACAGTCTCAGCCTTGTCATGATGTTGATGAGTCCGATCCCGCTGTTGTCTTCCGTTTCCATTTCGGAATGAACCTGAAGCTGTTCCAGATCCATCTCTTCCATCCGAAGCAATTGCTCCTGCAGGGTTTGAAACGGCTCATCCTGCATTCCGTTTCCGTTGTCCTCAACCGTGATCTGCACGATGGAGGCCGACAGGCGCTTACTTTTTAACGCGATGTAATTGTTTTCCGCCAAGGGGTTCATGCCATGCTTGAAAAAGTTCTCGATCAGCGGCTGAACCAGCATTTTCGGGATCAACACCTGCAAAGTCGACTCATCCACATCGTAACGGAAGTCGAACTGATTCTCAAATCGTTCCTTCTGCAGCTCCGCGTAATCCTTGATATGATCGAGCTCCGTGGCCAGTGTGACCGGCTTGTCCGTATTGTACATGCTGTATCTCATCATCCGGGCAAGAGCGGAGATCAGGGAGTAAATCCTCTTCATGCCATGCTCAAGCGCAAGGGTGCCGATGGTTTGCAGCGCATTGTTCATAAAATGCGGGTTCACCTGAGCCTGCAGCGCCCGGAGCTGGTTGGTCCGGTTCGCCAGCTTCAGCTTGTATTCCTGCAAGATGAGGTTGTTGATCGTATCCATCATGCTGCCGAACCTGCGGTGGAGGGTTCCGATTTCGTCTTTGCGGTTAGAGGAGATATCCACGCTCATTCGTCCGCTTTTGACTTGGCTCATAAGGCCCACCAATTCCCGGATCGGCGCCGTAACATAGACCGAAATCCAGATCGTGGCAGCGATGATGAGAATAAGGGATACGCCGATCAGCAAAATATTGACGAAGGCTGCTTTGTCCGCGCTGCTCAGAATATAGGAGGAAGGAATCTCCTTAATCATCGTCCAGTCGCTGATCGACGTCTTGATATTGTTATACAGATAGATTTTGTTGTTATACTCAAAATGGCCTTCCTTCTTGCCGGACTGCTTGATGGTGTCGTACCATTCCGTTTGAATCTGCTGTCCAAGCCTCTCGTCATGGCCGGCATACATGATATAGCCGGCTTCATTCGTAATATACAGCTGCTCATGTTCGGGCTGGAACAGCTGATTGCTGATCCGACTCAGGAAGTTCATATCCAGATCGATGGCGAGAATGCCTAATCGCTCGGTAGAAGGGACGCGTTCTATGACCCGGTACATCGTGAATACTTGTTTATCGGCCTCGTAGGGATAAGCTAACTGAAAGCCATACGTGTGCAGGGGATGGGGCGGCTGCAAGACCACCGTATCGTTACTAAGATCGGGAATTTCGGGATAGAGGTTGACGTCACTTGTTTTTCTGGCGATATCCTGGGCGAACAATGTGGCCTCTCTTTTGCCGTCGACATAAAGATAGACCTGTCTGGAGCCGCTGATGGCTTTTTGAATGGACTGCAGCGTGGCGGACTGCCTGCCGCTGGCATTGATGTTCTCATGACTATAATAAAGGCTGCGGAAAAAATCCGGATCCGAATAAACCGTAAGGGAATTACGGTTCATGTCTTCCAAATAGCTCTCCAAATTCAACCGTCCCTGATAGAGGAGGTTCATATTTTCAACAACGGCCCGTTCCTTGAGCGAGTTGGTGGTCATGACATAGCTGATGATCATGGAGATGGTGGTCGGAATGATGGTGGCCATGATCATAAAGGTAATCAATTTTGTGCGAATGCTGTTCCAATTCCAGTTCAATAAATTCACCGCCGATCAATTTTCTATACCATTTAGTTCACATCCTGTGGTAGTCCCAGGGTCTTCATCTTAGCATAATTAAATCATAGAGAAATGGATAGAGAAACGATAGGACAAGCGGAGGGGGATTTACATGAACAGCAAGAGAACGGCTGCCTTGACGCAGCAGTTGGTTTATATCGGACCCGCGCTGCTGTTTTTCGGTATTACGATCATTATCCCATTTGTGATGGGGATGTATTACTCGTTTACCAACTGGAATGGTGTCTCGGGGAATGTCGAATGGGTCGGGCTGGACAATTTCAAACAGATTTTCACAAATGACAGCGCATTCGCACAGTCCTTCTGGTTTACCACCAAGTTTACGATCGTTGGCGTGCTTCTAACGAATCTGGTCGGTTTTTTCCTGGCCTACTTCTTAACGAAAAATATTAGGGCGCGCAACTGGCTGCGGACGATCTTCTTCATGCCGAACGTGATCGGCGGATTGCTGCTGGGCTTCATCTGGCAGTTTATCTTCATAAAGGGCTTTGCCACCGTTGGCGAGGCTACGGGGATTCCGTTCTTTAATCTTCCGTGGCTGGGAGACGAAGTGACCGGCTTCTGGGGCATTGTCATGGTCTTTGTATGGCAATCGTCAGGCTATCTGATGGTCATCTACATCGCGTCCATTACGAATGTGTCCAAGGAAGTCATGGAAGCTGCCGAGATTGATGGAGCGAACCGGTTTCAAGTGCTTAAGAGCATCATCGTTCCGCTCATCATGCCGGCGGTCACCGTATGTTTATTCCTGGCGATATCCTGGTCCTTCAAAATGTTCGACCTGAACCTGTCCCTCACGAAGGGCGGGCCATACCGCTCCACGGAATCACTGGCCATGAACGTGTACAATGAGGCATTCCTGAACAACCGGTATGGACTCGGGACGGCCAAGTCCCTGATCTTCTTCCTGGTCGTTGCCGTCATCACGCTCATTCAAGTCCGATTAACGAAGCAGAAGGAGGTTGAAGCTTAAATGAGATCGAAGAAACCTCCTATGTCGGCTTCCACGATCGTATTGCAGATTGTGATGGTCATTATAGCGCTGATCTTCCTGGCGCCCTTTTATTTCCTGCTGGTGAACTCGGTCAAATCGCTGGGCGATATTATGGTCGACGCGGCCAACTGGCCAACCGCCTTTCATTTTGACAACTACAGCAAGGCTTGGGAAATGACCCGCTTCCCGGAAGCATTTGTGAATTCCGTCATCATTACGGTTATCAGCAATCTAATCATCGCCATGCTGAGTGCGATGGCGGCTTACCGAATGGTTCGGTCCAATACGAGATTCAATCAAATCGTGTTCATGCTGTTCGTATCGGCCATGGTCATTCCGTTCCAATCCATTATGATTCCATTGCTGCAGGTCATTAACTTCCTGGGCGTTAACAACAGTATCGTGGGCTTGATTCTCAGTTATCTGGGGCTCGGCATCCCGTTGTCGGTCTTCCTGTTCCACGGATTCGTGAAAGGCATTCCGCTTGAAATCGAAGAGGCCGCCACGGTCGACGGAGCTTCTCCGTTCAGAGTATTTGCCCGGATCGTTTTGCCGATGCTGAAACCTATGATGGTGACGGTCATCATCTTGAACTGTCTGTGGGTCTGGAACGATTACCTGCTGCCGTCCTTGATTCTGCAAAGTCCGGAACTGCGGACGATTCCGCTTGCGACCTTTGCCTTCTTCGGGCAGTATTCGAAGCAATGGGATATGGCGCTGCCGGCGCTCGTGCTGGGCATTACGCCGATCATCATCTTCTTCCTGTCGTTACAGAAGTACATTGTTGAAGGCGTAGCTGCCGGCTCCGTTAAGGGGTAAAGGCAGCCTGGCTTCTCCCAAATCGGTTATTCCATCTTTATATATAAACAATTCTAGGGGGTAGTAAAGATGAACAAAATGAAATTATCACTCGTGATGCTGCTGGCTTTCTCGCTGGTGCTTGCGGCCTGCGGCGGCAAGTCGGAGGAAGGCCAGGGCGGAAGCTCGGATGGAGCTTCCGGCGAAGTGAAGACCGTTAAGATTTTCCAATTCAAAACCGAGATCGTGGACGGCTTGAATGAACTCAAGGTTGAATTCGAGAAGGAGTATCCGAACATCAAGCTGGATATTCAAACCGTGGGCGGCGGTGCCGACTATGGTGCTGCTCTGAAAACGAAATTTGCATCCAACGATGCGCCTGATATTTTCTCCAATGGCGGCGACGCCGAGATGGAGATGTGGATTGACCGGCTGGAGGATCTGTCCGATCAGCCTTGGGTGAACGATCTGGTGGACATGGCGAAAGAGCCGATGACCAAAGACGGTAAAGTATACGGCATGCCGATGAACCTTGAAGGATGGGGTTACATCTACAATAAAGATTTGTTTGAGCAGGCGGGCATTACCGAGCTTCCTAAAACCTATGCCCAACTGGAAGATGCCGCGAAGAAGCTGGAAGCGGCAGGCATAACCCCTTTTGCTAATGCTTATCAGGAATGGTGGTTGATCGGTAACCAAGGCATTAACCCGGCGTTTGCCCAGCAGGAGGATCCGAATGCCTTTATCCAGGGCTTGAACGACGGCACGCAAAAATTCGCGGGCAATGCGAAGTTCGAAGAGTGGGCCAAGCTGATGCAGCTGACATTGGATCACGGGAACAAAAACCCGCTGACCACCGATTACAATACGGCCATCTCCCTGCTGGCTACCGGCAAAGCAGCCATGATGCAGAACGGCAACTGGGCCCAAACCGAGATTGATGCCATCAATCCGGACCTGAATCTTGGCTACCTGCCGATGCCGCTTGGCGACAATGCGGAGCTGAATGACAAGCTGAACGTAGGCGTACCTGCAAACCTGGTCATCAACAAGGATTCCGCGTCTAAGGAAGAAGCGAAGATTTTCCTGAACTGGTTTGTTACATCCGATATCGGTAAAGAATACATCGTCAAAAAATTCAAATTCATTCCGGCCTTGAAAACCATCGAAGCAACGCCTGAGGATATGGGTGACCTCGGCTCCGCTGTGTGGGAGTATGTGCAGGCTGGAAAAGTACTGCCAAGACAATCCGCGAAGTTCCCTGACGGTGTAGCACAGGAATTCTCCGGTGCGATGCAGGCCTTCTTCGCCGGCAAATCCGATGCGAACAAGATGCTTGAGGATATGCAGACATCCTGGGATAGTCTGAAAAAGTAAGGAGCAGCACTCTAACCCGAGTTAGCGAATCATCATAAGAGGTATGATCCCTGTCCGACAAGACTTGGGATGGTGCCTCTTTTCTTTAAGATTCAAATCACGTCGATCGTTACGATTTTCCTAGCTAGAAGAACGATGAAGGAGGCAATTTGATGATTAATCAACGTTTTCCCAAGATATGGTATGGCGGGGACTATAATCCCGAGCAATGGGATAAGGCAACGATGGAAGAGGACCTGCGCATGTTCGAACTGGCCGGTGTTGACGTGGCGACCCTCAATGTATTCTCCTGGGCTAAAACGCAGCGCGATGAGGACAGCTATGATTTCACGTGGCTTGACGAAATTATGGACCGCTTGGCAGAGGAGCAGGTTCATGTCTGCTTGGCAACAAGCACGGGGGCGCATCCGGCCTGGATGGCCAAGAAATACCCGGACATCCTGCGTGTTGACTACGACGGGCGCAAACGCAAATTCGGCGGTCGCCATAATTCATGTCCGAACAGCCCGACATATCGCAAATATTCGGTGCTGATGGCGCGTAAGCTGGCTGAGCGTTACAAAGATCATCCGGCACTGGTCATCTGGCACGTCTCGAATGAGTACGGCGGGTATTGTTATTGCGACAACTGCGAGTTGCAGTTCCGCGTCTGGCTGAAAGAGCGCTACGGGTCGCTCGACAAGCTGAATGCCGCATGGAACACCGGCTTCTGGGGCCATACCTTTTACGAGTGGGACGAGATTGTGGTACCGAATGCGCTCAGCGAGGAATTCGCCGGAAACCGAACCTTCTTCCAAGGGATATCGCTGGATTACCGCCGTTTCCAGTCCGACAGCCTGCTGCAATGTTACCGACTGGAACGAGATGAGCTGAAGAAAATTACGCCGGATATTCCGGTCACGACTAATCTGATGGGTTTTTATCCTGAGCTGGATTACTTCGAGTGGGCGAAGTACATGGATGTGGTATCCTGGGACAATTATCCCGCGATCGATACGCCGGTAAGCTTTACGGCGATGGCGCATAATCTGATGCGCGGGCTGAAAAGCGGACAGCCGTTCATGCTGATGGAGCAGACTCCGAGCGTTCAGAATTGGTCGCCCTACAATTCCGCTAAGCGTCCCGGCGTAATGAGGCTGTGGAGTTATCAGGCCGTAGCGCATGGCGCGGATACGGTCATGTTCTTCCAGCTCCGCCGTTCCGTCGGGGCATGCGAGAAATTCCATGGCGCATTGATCGAGCACGTCGGACATGAGCATACCCGGGTCTTCCGGGAATGCGCGGAGCTGGGGCAAGAGCTGCAGCAGCTCGGAGACAAGCTGCTCGACTCCCGTTCGGACGCCAAGGTAGCGATTATGTATGATTGGGAGAATCGTTGGGCGTTGGAGCTGTCAAGCGGACCTTCCAAAGCGCTGAACTACGTGGATGAGGTTCATAAGTATTATGATGCGCTGTACCAGCTGAATATCCAGACGGATATCATCAGCGTTGAGGAGGACCTGAGCAAGTACGATGTGGTCATTGCCCCGGTGATGTATATGGTTAAGCCTGGCGTTGCCCAGCGCGTGGAGCGGTTTGTGTCCAGGGGCGGAACCTTTGTGACGACCTTCTTCAGCGGCATCGTCAATGAGAACGATCTGGTGACCCTGGGAGGTCATCCCGGCGAGCTGCGCAAGGTGACTGGCATCTGGGCCGAGGAGATCGATGCCCTGCTTCCCGGGCAGCAAAATCAGATCAACATGAAGCAGGATTGGGGGTCGCTGCGTGGAAGTTATCCATGTGGAATTTTGTGTGACGTCATCCATGCGGAGACAGCGGAGGTTCTGGCGGAGTACGGATCGGACTTCTATAAAGGCACGCCTGTTCTCACGAAGAATGTCTTTGGCGAAGGTCAGGCCTATTATGTGGCGAGCAGTCCGGATTCGCAGTTCCTGCAGGGACTTCTCGCCAATCTGTGCGAAGAACAGGGCGTGAAGCCGCTGCTGGAAACACCAGCCGGAGTAGAGGTGGTAGAGCGGGTGAAGGATGGGAACTCCTACTTGTTCATCATGAACCACAATGCCGAAGAGATGACGTTTGATGCAGGTTCTGCCAATCAATTCGATCTCCTGGGCAGCCGGCAGATTTCAGGCCATGTCACGATTCCGGGAAGGGACGTCATGATTCTGGAAAGGACGGCCGCCGTAAGGTCTTAAGAAGGACCATGGAGATTTAACTCGGACCTTGTTAGGGGGCAAAAAGCAGTGAGTATACATTTTCATGAAGATCTGGGAGTGTTCCATCTCCAAAGCGATCGGTCAAGTTACGTGATTGAGCTTGTGCGGGGCGTTTATCCGGCGCATGCCTATTGGGGGCGCCGGATTCGCGATAACCGCGTCGGCAATTTGCTGGAACGCCGGGGAAGAGCATCCTTTTCGCCAACGCCGTTTCGCGAGGATGCTTCCTTTTCCCTGGACAGCTTGCCTCAGGAATATCCGGGCTACGGCAGCGGCGATTTCCGGCAGCCTGCATATCAGGTACAGCTGGCTAACGGGACTACGGTCACCGAAGCGGAATATGTCCGTCACCGGATATACAGCGGCAAACCGAAGCTGGAAGGCTTGCCTGCCGTATATACGGAACAGGATGCCGAGGCGGATACGCTGGAGCTGGAACTGCTTGATCGGGCAAGCGGCTTGACGATTTATTTGTCTTATACGGTCATGAATGCGTTCGACGCCATCACGCGTTCCGTGTCCTTCCGTAATGACAGCAAGGAGAACATCACCCTGCTGCGGGCCATGAGCGCCAGCGTGGATATGAATCATAGCCGTTATGATCTTTTGCATCTTCATGGGGCATGGGCGAGAGAGCGCCATGTGCAGCGCAGGAGATTATCTCCCGGCATGCAGGGAATTGAGAGCCGCAGGGGTTCAAGCAGCCATAACCATAATCCGTTCCTTGCGCTGCTGTCCGAAGGCGCCGGCGAAGAGCACGGTGAGGTGTACGGCTTCAGCCTTGTATACAGCGGCAGCTTCTCCGCGCAGGTTGAGGTGGATCAATACGAAACAGCCCGGGTCACGATGGGATTGAATCCATTCGATTTTTCCTGGCTGCTGGAGCCGGGACAATCGTTCCAGACGCCGGAAGCGGTAATGGTCTTCTCGGCGGAGGGCCTCGGCGGCATGTCCAGACGCTATCATAAGATGTACCGTACAAGGCTGAGCCGGGGGCAATTCCGGGATGCCACGCGCCCGGTGCTGGTTAACAACTGGGAAGCGACCTACTTTAACTTTAATGCGGATAAAATCGAGCAGATCGCCAGCGCCGGAAGGGATCTCGGTATCGAGCTGTTCGTGCTGGATGACGGATGGTTCGGCAAGCGAAATGATGATACGACTTCCCTTGGGGATTGGGTCGTTGACAAGAACAAGCTGCCGGAGGGCCTGGAGGATCTCGTGAAGCGGGTCCGCAATCTGGATATGCAGTTCGGCTTGTGGTTTGAGCCGGAGATGATTTCGCCGGATAGCGATCTGTACCGTCAGCATCCGGACTGGTGCCTGCATGTGGAGGGACGCCGGCGAACGGAAGGAAGACAGCAGCTGATCCTGGACTTCTCCCGTGAGGAAGTAGGCGATGCGGTGGCCGATATGCTTCGGAGCATCCTGCAAAGTGCGCCGATCACCTATGTGAAGTGGGACATGAACCGGAATATGACGGAAATCGGATCGGCTGCGCTGCCGCCTGAGCGCCAGCGGGAAACGGCCCATCGTTATATGCTGGGGTTGTATCGGGTGATGGAGCAGCTGACGACCGAGTTCCCGCATATTTTGTTTGAGAGCTGCTCCGGCGGCGGCGGACGTTATGATCCGGGGATGCTGTATTACATGCCGCAGACGTGGACAAGCGATAACTCCGATGCCGTCAGCCGATTGAAGATTCAATACGGAACGAGCCTTGTGTATCCTCTAAGCTCCATGGGAGCCCATGTGTCCGCCGTTCCGAATCATCAGGTGTTTCGGAATACTTCGCTGCGTACGAGAGGCCATGCAGCGATGTCGGGCAATTTCGGATATGAGCTTGACCTGACGGCCTTCAGTGAGCAGGAAAAGGAAGAGGTCCGCGAGCAGGTGAAACTGTACAAGGAGATTCGGCATCTGGTGCAGTTCGGGGATCTCTATCGCCTTCGGAATCCGTTCGAAGGGAACGAAGCAGCCTGGACCATCGTCTCCGAGGATCGCTCGGAAGCGGTGCTGTATTACTTCCGCATCTTAAGCGAGGCGAATGAGCCGATTGTGTGGCTGCGCACGGCAGGGCTGGATCCGGAAGGGGATTATCGGTGCGTGGAGGATGGGAACATCTACGGCGGGGACCGACTGATGAACGCCGGATTGGCCATTCCCGCGATGCATGGCGATTTCCAGAGCTTCATGTGGAGATTCGAGCGAGTGTAAGCTGTTGACTCATGCCAAGGGGGGCCAAACGCGCCCCGAGCGCAAGCGTTATGTATAATAAAGATTCAGCATAAGCGAATAAAGCCAAAAGAACCGTCAGAGCTCAACAACTCTGGCGGTTCTTGCTGTTTCATTCCGGCTGCTCCTTAGGTTGTCGTGATGGAATAGGTACTCCGATCCGTAGTGAGCACCACTTGATGGTCCTGGATGTCCGCAGCCGTTAACCCGTCCAGTCCAATGACGAAGGCATCACTTGGCAGGGGCGCTTCATGGCCGGCCGTGATGACAACGCCGGGGCCGTGCAGCAGGAGCGCATGGCGGTCTCCATAACCGTCGATGGACTGCTCTTGATGCTGCTGGTGTTCAAAACGCTCCAGCTGTATTTTAATCTGATCCTGATCCTTCTCTTCTTGCTTGGATATGTGCAGAGTGTGATTGCTTTTGGATTGAAGCCAATGGGTGACCTCTTCGATCGATGGATTCATCATGAACACCTTCCTTGATTTTAGGGTGGCTTCAACTAGTCTGTCCATGATGGCGTAACCTTATTTCAAATTCATGGGCTTTCTCCGCCAGAAGCATATGAAAATTAACGCTGATCAAACCCTCTTCATCTATTTACGTGTTAATATAGTTAAATAATATGGAACAATCGCATGATACATAAGGAGGGGCCATGAGCAAGAAATGGTATTATGTTCTCGCCATCCTGTTCGTAGCCTGCAGCTGGGTCGGGAATGTCTGGTATTATGAAGCCAACCAACTGGGAAGAACCGTATTCCTTGAGCATCATGTGGAGACGAGGGAAGGGGGAGGCAGCGTATTTGACTTGTATTATGTAGAGGACAAACGATCAGACAAGACGTTAAGCTCCATCCGGATCGAAGGTTATCCCGAACAGATCGTAACGCCATACCCCAAATATGCAGAGTATCAGAGGCAATACTTAGGCAAAATGATGGTGAACTTGAATAAACCCGCTCCTGAGGAAGAAGCCCCAGAAGTAGAGCAGCTTAAGGAACCGGTTCTCGTTCGAGAGATTACCGCCCTATATTCCGATGGAACCTCGGAACAAGTGGATATCGGGGAGATTTACATATGGCCTGGCGTATATGATCAGGAAGAACAACATCCGGTATCGTGGACGTCCGGCGGATCCTCTTCCGATAACTCGGGCTACGAATCTGCCGTCGTGAAGCGGAACCTTCAGTTAACGGCGTTCTCTTCTAAATTGCTGGATATCGCAGAAGAGGGGGATCTTCGAATCCATGCCGACATTTCCGGACTAATACCGGGTACTAGTTACCAGTCGCAGCCTTCGGAAGCGCACATCGAGTTAAGAGGTGAACCTATCGACGAGATTCAGCTTCCACTTAAGATTAATAAAGGGGATTCCATTAGAATCAGCCATCAATTTGATATGCCATCGCTTAAGAAGAGTATGCAGGTATATCAGTTGATATTGAGAAGCACCTTTATAGAGGAACGCGGGCGGAGATGGTATGAAGACACGCTGATTCCTTATCAACCAAGTCCGACGGAACAAGAAATGGCGAAATTTGTCCGGGAAAGCAGGAAGGGGTCATGAGGAGCGCTTGTTATCGCATCGTGTGGGGGCTGCTCTTTGTACTGGTCGACCTTAAGATCGAATTTGTGGATGTATTGCCGGACATGCTGGGATACCTGCTGATGGCTTCGGGATTATGGCGGCTTCAGGCATTAAACGGATATTTTAGGGCAGGTCATCTGTCAGCCTGGCTGCTGCTGATCTGGTCGGTTCTTTCATTATTCTGGTTTCCTGAGGTGGGGACAGGGAGCGTGCCTATGCAATCGGTGAAGGGGCTGCTGATTCAACTGCCTGCCGTCTGCTTGCATATGGTATTGATTTTCGGAATCTGCCGAGGCATCCAAGCCAATTTCACAGACGCCGAATCCGGATTGGATCATAAGGCGCGCTTCCGTGGGCACTTGTTTATGGCAGCGCAGCTGCTTTGGCTTATCGCCTACCCGTTCATCTTAAATCTGGATTCAGGCGATATGATCCCTGTGATTTTTGTATGCTCGCTCGTTGTGATGATTGCCGAGATCGCGGTTCTGCTTCTCGTCAGGCTGGCCGGACGGGAATGGGCAGAGGGAAAGGAATAAAGCGCAAAGACTTCTGCCCGTAATTGCTAATAAGAGTTTAAACCAAGTTTAACTGTTATCTTTGCTGGGATGATAGACAATCGTAACTCCCAGCTGATTATATATTTCTTCGGTGTAGTGGTGATCCGGGCAATGCTTGATCGTAGCCATGTCTTCCTGCCTGGAAATCAGCTTCTGCTCGCAGTCGGGGCAACGGTCCTGAAAAAGGAATTTCAGCTTATTCAACATGGTCACCATACACCTCCTTTATTTCCGATATAAATACTTGGGTTTATTATAAATCAACAACGGGGCACATTCAATAGCAATGTGCGCCGTCACGATATTAAATTGAATTGGAGATCGATCACCTTGATAGTGCAGCTTGTAGTCATGATCTTTATAGGTATCATCGGTTCTTTTTTCTCAGGACTGCTGGGAATTGGCGGAGCGATCATTAACTTTCCCTTGCTGCTTTACGTTCCTTCCTGGTTTGGACTGGAGGCCTTTACCTCCAAGGAAGTGGCGTCCATCAGCATGCTGCAGGTATTTTTCGCCTCATTGTCAGGCATGATCACCAACCGGATGAGTTCGCGCGGCGGTGAGTCGTACTTTCACAAGCCATTGGTCATTCAGATGGGGATCAGTACCTTGGTTGGCAGTCTGATCGGGAGTCTGTCCTCGATGCTGATGACCAGCGGTACGATTAACGTGATCTACGGTTTTCTGGCGGTTATCGCCGTGTTATTGATGATTGTGCCGACCCGGGCAACCATGGAAAACAGGTCGGTTAGCGAGGTGACTTATCACTCGGGGATTGCTATGGGAGCCGCCTTTATCGTTGGCGGTATTGCGGGGATTGTCGGCGCTGGAGGCGCCTTTATCCTGATCCCCATCATGCTGACGATCCTTAAGATACCGACGCGGATCACCATCGCATCATCACTCGCGATCGTCTTTCTGTCCGCGGTCGGGGGCGTTGTCGGCAAAATCGCCTCTGGTGACATTCCGATCTGGCCGTCCTTGTTCGCGGTTGCCGGAAGCTTGATGGGTGCCCCCTTCGGCGCCATCATCAGTCGCAAGATGAATGTCCGACTGCTGCGATACGCCTTGGCACTTCTCATTGCGGTTACGGCCGTGAAGATCTGGATCGATATTTTAGGGTAAGTAAAGAAGTAGAACCTTATTCATTATAGGGAAGAGGAGGGGATCAAGCATGAGAACCAATCAGCTGGGATCTTCGGAATTGTATGTAAGCGAAATCGGGCTAGGCTGTATGTCACTGGGTACGGATGAGGGACAAGCCGTGAAGCTTATCCATGAAGCGCTGGACCGGGGCGTGAATTTTCTGGACACAGCGGATCTGTACGACGAAGGCCGTAACGAGGAACTGGTAGGCCAAGCGGTTCAAGGCCGGCGCGAGGATGTGATCATCGCTACCAAAGTCGGCAACCGTCGTGTACCGGGACAGGAAGGCTGGGTATGGGATCCTTCCAAGGAATACATCAAATCCGCCGTTAAGGACAGCCTCCGCAGATTGGGTACGGATTATATCGATCTGTATCAGCTTCATGGGGGGACGTTAGATGATCCTATTGACGAGACGATTGAAGCTTTTGAAGAGCTGAAGCGGGAAGGGTGGATTCGATACTATGGCATTTCGTCCATCCGGCCGAACGTCATCCGCGAGTATGTTGCGAAATCCAATATCGTCAGCGTCATGAGCCAGTACAGCATTCTGGACCGGCGACCGGAGGAAGCGGTGCTCGACCTGCTTGCTGAGAACGGAATATCCGTCATTGCACGGGGACCCGTTGCCCGCGGCATCTTATCGGACCGTGGACAAGCCAAAGCCGAGAAGGGCTATCTGGATTACAGCAAAGATGAGCTGCTCGCTGTACTCAAGGAGCTTGAAGAGGTTGGCGGTGACACGGATCTTTCCCATCTGGCTATTCGTTATGCTTTGGCCCATGCCGCAGTTGCCTGCACCATCCCTGGTGCAAGCTCGCTTGAACAGCTGCGGCATAACTTGGCGGCGGGAAAAATAGAAGAGTTATCGCCGCAGGACATCCAATCGATCCAGGCGATCAGTCGTGCCAACCAATATGAGGCTCATCGGTAACGATCGGTGAAATAAGCCTGTGAATGATCCATCCCGTTAATCTTTCGGGACATGAAATATTTACGGCCTGAAGGTTTACGGATGAACCCCATCTTTGCATGTTATAATAACTGAATAAGAGCCTGACGCTAGGTGAATATAGATCATGCCCGCAATCCGCTTTAAGGATCACGGGCTTTTTTGTACCTTATATATGAATTGGCGTCAAAAGATTGGAAATGCCAAACTTTTTGAGACGATGGTTCGTTCCAAGTAACGTAAACCGCGCGGCTTATGCCATAATCGTTAATGGTGAAAGGATTCTAGAATGATTACCATTGAGCATCTATCAAAAACCTATCGCAAGGGCGCTTGGGCGCTCTTGGATGTTTCTCTACAATTGGATAAAGGTATGACGGGTCTGCTAGGCCCCAACGGCGCCGGCAAAACCACGCTGATGCGCATTCTGGCAACCTTATTGACGCCGACTTCCGGGCAGGTAAGAGTGAACGGGATATCGATTGGACGGCCGGAGGAGATCCGGCAGATGATCGGGTATTTACCCCAGCATTTTCACATTTATCCGCAGCTGACCGGCCGAGATTATCTGGATTATGTGGCCGCTATGAAAGGGATCACGGAACGGAGTGCCAGGCAGAAGGAAATCTCCAGCCTGCTCGAGATGGTGAATCTCCAGGGAAAGGCTGATAAAAAAGTTCGCACTTATTCCGGGGGAATGAAGCAGCGGTTGGGTATTGCCCAAGCATTATTGGGATCGCCTGATATCTTGATCGTTGACGAACCGACATCCGGGCTGGATCCCCAGGAGCGTGTCAGGTTCCGGAATGTGTTAACCCGCTTTAGCATCGACCGGACAGTCCTGTTATCCACCCATATCGTCGCCGATATCGAGAGCAACTGTCGTCGTATCGCAGTCATGAACAAGGGGAGGTTGGCCATGAATGGCAGCCTGACTGAACTGCAGGCTTGCGGGAAGGGACAAGTATGGGAAGCGGTGATGAGTCCGGATGAATTTGCCTTGATTGATCCCATGTCCGTCGTGTCTACCCGAACCGTCCCGGAAGGCGTTCTCTGCCGGTTTATCGGCCAAGCGCCTCCGGTTGCAGGGGCGTTTCCCGCGGATCCGACTCTGGAGGATGGGTATCTGAGCCTGCTGCGGAGGGATCGCCATGCATAAATGGTGGAGGCACAGTCTTCTTGAGCTTCGGCTTTTGTTCGGCAATCCTTTGTTTGCCTCGCTTCCGATCATCTATGCGATTCTGTTCATCATTATGATGCTGCAGGCGGCGAGCGGCAACGGGCCGAACCATAATCTGTACACGGCGGCTTACTCCTTCCACATGCTGGGTCATACGATGACCCTGGGTCCGGCTATGTTAATTGGCATCTTGTCCATTCGCCGGGATGTCCGCCGTCGATCCTTTGAATGGAATCACAGCTTGCCTGTATCTTTCTTTACCTTGTTGTCGTCGAAATATGTGGTCAGTTTGTTGTACTTTTCCCTGTTCACATTGTCGACGTCGGTTATATTCTATATCCTGTCGGTTAGCCAAGGAATCGCCGGTCATATTGCGATGATGCATACCATGCAATTTGCTGTCCAGTATGAGGTTTCCTACATGGTGACACTCGCGCTCGCCATGCTTCTCGGGGCAAGCATTCCGAATCGGATCGTTTATTTGATTGGTTTCTGTGCATGGATGTTCGGAACGTTTTTCATGGAAATTTATATTATCAGCGAATTAAGATGGATGCCGGCCCAAGTGTTTCACCTCAATCAATTCTTCCTTCAATCCAATCGGTTTGAATATGAGAATTGGGGGTACGACCTGTTTGGCGAAGATTTAATGAGTTCCCGGTGGTTCGTGCTTGCCTTCACGTTCCTGCTGCTAACGGTGTGTTTGTTCTTGTTAAACCGCAAACGCCCTACGATGCTGCTGAAAGCGGGATGGCTCGCGGTGCTCGGGGCTGTCGTATTGACGGCAGCTGCAGCGGTACCTTACGGCACGCTATGGGCGGAACGATATGCCCAAATTGATGCGAAGCTTGAAGACCCTACGGTTTCTTATATCGATGATCCTGAAGCTGGATCCTTTTATCATGTTTCTTCTTATGATATCAAACTGAAGCGGCTGCCAAACGATGAACTTCGCGTGATGGCAAAGCTAACGATACCCGCCTCCGAATTATCGGGCATGAGGCAGCTTCCGTTAACCCTGAACCGGATGTTCAAGCTTGAGCGTGTCCAACTTCAAGGTATTGACGCTCCTTATCGCAGACAGGGAGATCGGCTATCGGTAAGGATGGTCGGCGATGCCAAGGGAGGAGACATTCAAGCCGAGCTGGAATATAGGGGCAAAGTCATGGACTTTATGGCCGGGTACTCCCGTGAGGAATTTTCGGTTTACAGTGTGGGACCCGAAGTTAAACTGGATGGATTTATCGCGTGGTATCCGCTTCCCGGTTATCAGCATGTATATTTAAAGAGCGATAACGAAGACCGTCCTCCGAAATATGTTTATTTGGGCTGGGAATTCGGCCGGATGCGTTATTCTTTCGGTGAGATGAAGCTGGAGGTGGAAGGTTATCCGGTTCCCTTGTATACGGGGATGCAGGAGCTGGAACGGAGGCCCGGCTACCAGCGGTTTGAGGATAGGGGGATCGAGCAGAACATCTCCCTGTACGGAGGTCGGTTCTGGAAGGAAATCCGCCGGAATGATCTCCCAATTACCGTCGTGACAACACCATATATGGAGAAGGCATCCGTGTTGATGCTGCGGGATATGCAAAAAAAATATGACTATTTCTCCAAGTGGGTACCCGCGTTCAACAGCAACGTCGACAAGATCTTATATTTAGGTCAAGGTTTTGATTATCCCCGGGTGGATCATCGTCTGATTCTGTCCTCGAACCAGTACACATATAACTACTCAAACTTGTCGGGCGAATGGATGAACTCGATTCTGTTTGGCAACCAGGATGGGCTTAATTATTATTTTGAACATCCGGAACGAGATGTGCGCGGAAAGATCAGCAGTCTTTTCTGGTATGTGTATTATGTGGAAGAGAAAGGGCTTAGCGATAAACAGCTGAGAGAGGATTATGGAAGCCTTAGATCGGTACAGCAGCTCCTTTACCGGAATGGGGACGGCGATGATCCTCAAAACAAAATAGGGATAAGTATGGCTCAGCAAGTCAGAAGGGCGTTGGAAGAAGGCAGAGGGGAGCAGGTCAAAGAGCTGCTGGTTCATTTTTACCAGCAAGGGCTGATGCTCCCGAGCACCGAACGGAATTCGTACTTAAATCCGGAGAGCCCGATTACGTACAAAGAGTGGCAGCAGAAATGGGATGCCATGTTGAATGTCAAATAATGACGACTATGCACATGCACACGGTCGGTTATAATTGAGAAATAGATATAATGGGAAGATTAGAATGCACATAGAAAGGGGGGGGAAGGCATGATTTCCGATCAGCAACTGTCCGAACGCATGGCTGCCGGCGACCAGGAAGCTTTTGAAATGCTGGTGACGAGGTACCATGGTCCGCTGCTCAGTTATACGACCCAGAGGCTGGCCGACAGGCAAAAAGCCCAGGATATCGTTCAGGAAACGTTTATCCGGCTCATTCGGCATCTGAAGCAGCACGGCACGCTGGAACATGTTCGCTCCTGGCTTTATCGCGTGGCTCTGAATATGTGCAAGGATTATTGGAAAAGCGCATCCTACAGGTCGGAAGGTCTGGCGGGTGAGGAGATGCCGGATGCATACGACCCTGCACCCGGCGCGGAGGAACTCGTGGAAAGGCAGGAAACCTCGCTTGAGATTGCAGCATCTCTGGAGAGCCTGCCCGATATACAACAGGAAGTCATATCTCTTCGATTCTTTCATGATCTGAAGCTGCAGGAAATCGCCGACCTGGTCGACCTCCCCTTAAGCACGGTGAAAACGCATTTATATAACGGCTTGAGAAAGCTGAAGAAAACATTGTCCATGGAGCATTCCGATTTGGTACCCGTTCATTCGTCCCGAAGGACGCGGGAGAGGAGTCCCCAGGAACAGGTACGGAACCGCTCCAAGTCGGAAGAGCCGGATTCGCAGAGCAAAGTAAAAGAAAGTGAGGTGTATCTCCATGGATCATCCATTCGATAATGAATTGAGAAGACTCGAAGACGAGCTTCGCGGCCCGCTTAGACGCGCTGCTCTTCCATCGCCGTCACCGGATGAGACGGCGCAGCTCATTGCGTCTCTTCAGGGAGAGTTCAATCAGCTCAGGATTGAGCCCGAGTCCCCCAAGCTGGATTTTAATCCGCAGGTCGACCCACCCTCATTAAAACAGATTCTCCGGAGCCAGATCCGATTGAATCAAAGATCCATTCTGCTCACAGCAGGCGCGGTATTCTGCATGTTGGTTCTGCTGATCGATCCGGAGTATCCATTGGATCAGTTTGCCGGATTGCCCGGCGGCATTTTTCCGTTGATTACCCCGCTGCTGCTGATTGTATCGATGCTGTTCAGCAGCCGAACCTGGGATAAAGGGATGCGGGCCGTGGAGACCTTGACCCCATACCCGCCGGCTCTTGTGTTGTATACCCGCCTGCTGCTAGTGACCGGTATCGTCATCGGAATGGCCTTGCTGAGTACCCTCGCGCTCGGGCTGCGATCCATCCAGGCGGAAACCTCCCGCTTTTTATTCGGACCCTTTATCCTGGAGTGGATGGGGATTCTGCTGGTGACGGGAGGAGCTGCGATGTATATGCTGTTTCGCAAAGGCATGGTCGTCTCACTGATCTCGGCCGTCCTGGTCTACGGCATGTGGATCGTGATTCAAGGACAAATCGTGGATCACGGCGTTTCGATGAGCGGTAAAATGATGACGGACATGGCATTGCTTGTTATCGGAGTGATTCTGCTCGTCTCTTCCTACGGACGCAGTTTGAAGCTGAACGGAGCCTGGAGAATGGCCAATGATTAGGCTGGAAGGACTGGAACGACAGGCGGGTACGTACCGGCTTGAAATCGACAAAGCGGAGATTCAATCCGGCCTCAACCTCATCGTCGGGGCGAACGGCGCCGGAAAAACCACCTTGATCGAGCTGCTGACCACGCTGCAGGCGCCCGATGCAGGCGAGATCCTGTACAGCGGGCGCAGGGCAGGGGATCATTTGCCGCTAATCCGCAGTCAAATCGGATATGTCCCGGCGGATATCGAGCTGTATGGAGATATGAAGGTCGGCAAGCTGCTGACCTATATGGCAGAGTTAAAGGGCGTCTATAACCCGGAGGCCATTGACAGGCTGATGGCGGACTTTCGGTTGGAGCCTTTTCGCAAGAGCAAGGTCAAGAATTTGTCGCAAGGGGTGCAGCGGCGCATTGCCGTCGTACAGGCGCTGCTGGCTTCTCCTTCTTTTCTATTCCTCGATGAGCCGTTAAACGGCATGGACGCCGAGGAACGCAAATTCCTTATCACGTACCTGACCAAGTACGCCAGGGGCCGAATGGTGATCGTGGCCGCCCACGAGCTGAACGAATGGGAAGAGGCGGCGGATACCGTGATATGGATACACCGCGGTCGCATCCGGTATATCGGTTCACCGACCCAGTGGAAGCTGAATGTGGCGTCCAGCGTCTGGGAAGGCGAGATCGATCTGGAAGCCTTCGAGCGGATACCGCAGGAGCTGCTGATTCATTTTCAAATGACGGAACATCACATGAGAGTAAGGCTGATGGGGAAAAAGCAGCCGGGTCCCGAATTTGTGGAGAAGGCGCCTACGCTGGAGGATACCTTTTTCCTACATATGAACGCCTTAGCCAGACGCGGCTGAGTATAGCTTGGATCATGAAAAATCATCGCCTTCATTCGGGCGATGATTTTTGCGTTTTCATCCGTTTAAAGCCGACTATTTGGTCGTTTTTCCGCTCTTATGCCTCCAATTATAAATCCACGAAGCAACCATGGTGGAAGGCCAAAACCATCCTTGCGTATTGTAATGGAGTTGTTCTTCTTGAAACGACATGTTGTTGTAATACGTTTCCTGATCGACCCCCTGCCTCCGGGGATCTTTCTTTAACGCTGCAATATACCGGTACTGTACAGGGATCATGATCAGGAATACGGCGACCAGAACGCTCGCAATAATCCACATCGCAGAACTCATACGTACACGCTCCTTTGGTTTATCGTATATGGAAAGCCATATTAATATACACTACGTATAAACCTCGGTATGGATTCAAATATTTACCATATGAACGCCCGTCATGCCGACTTTATCTATCGAAAGCCAATCATCCGTTTCAGAACAGGGTAAGGAAGGGTAGGCACGGTGCGCGTATTCGCTGAACAGCGGCGTCATCGTAGCATGAATGGATGATGGAGAAGGGAGCGAGTTGAATGGGAACCGTAAGTAATCAAGGAATGGAGAAGGTGGCTTTGGTAACGGGTGCTGGCGCCGGAATCGGACGAGGGATTGCCAAGGTTCTGGCTGAAAAAGGATATCGGCTGGCGATGACCTACAATTCGAGTAAAGATGGAATATTGGACATGGCAGAGGATATTCGCCATATCTATGGCAAGACGCCTCTTATTATCCAAAGCGATCTGACCGTTCGCAGTGAAGCGGAGAATACGATACGAAAGACGATAGAGGAGTTTGGCCGGATCGATCTGTTGGTGAACAATGCGGGGATCGGCCTATATGACGAGCTCACGGAGATTGAAGAGGACGCGCTGGACATGACGGTTCATCTCGATTTTCGAGCGCCGATGCTGCTTAGCAAATATGCTGTTCGGGAGATGATCGCCCAGGGAATTCCGGGCAATATCATCTTCATCACGTCTTCGCGGGGGGAGAGAGCCTATCCCAAGGACAGCATTTATGGCGGTATGAAGGCAGCGCTTATACGTGCCGCCCAATCGCTGGCGCTCGAGTGGGCTCCGCATGGCATCCGCGTAAACTGCGTGGCACCGGGAGCAACCGTTCACAAGCCGGACCAATCGGCAGAGGACGAGCCGCTGGGCAGAAAAATCCCGCTGGGAAGGCTCGGCACGCCGTCGGACATCGGGGAAGCGATTGCTTGGCTCTGCTCGGATGCGGCATCCTATATTACCGGCATCAATCTCCGTATAGACGGAGGTTTAATCTTGCCGGGCATGCCGGAGGATACGTCCCCGGAAGCCGGATATGGATGGGGCAGAGTGTATAAGGAGGACAAGGAATAAGGGTGACTTGCGGGTGCATGCAGAAGAATTTATAATATTCCGATAAATTTAGTGGGTTATCTCTCTTTTCAAACGAGAGAAAGTATGAGAGAATGGGAGAAATTATGAAATCATCATACTTTCCATATGAAGAAAAGGGAGGAAACACCCATGTCAGAAGAACGCCAATTTTCCATTGAAACCTTAGCGGTTCATGCCGGTCAGGAGCTTGATCCGACCACATTATCCCGCGCTGTCCCTCTGTATCAGACGACTTCCTACGGGTTCAAAGACAGCGAGCATGCGGCGAATCTGTTTGCGCTTAAAGAATTCGGCAACATTTACACGCGTATCATGAACCCGACCACGGATGTGTTTGAGAAGCGGATTGCAGCGCTCGAAGGCGGTGCCGGTGCACTGGCGACATCTTCCGGGCAGGCAGCCATCACCTTCTCCATTCTGAACATTGCAGGCGCAGGTGATGAAATTGTTTCTTCCTCGAGTTTGTATGGCGGTACTTATAATTTATTTTCCAATACGCTAGCGAAGCTGGGGATCAAGGTGCATTTCGTGGATTCCACGGATCCTGAGAATTTCCGTAAAGCGATCAATGACAAAACGAAGGCCGTGTTTGCCGAAACGATCGGCAATCCGCAGGGGAATGTGCTGGATGTGGAAGCCGTTGCGGCCATCGCGCACGAGAGCGGTATTCCGCTTATCGTCGACAATACGTTCCCTAGCCCGTATCTGCTGCGCCCGATTGAATTTGGAGCGGATATCGTCGTTCATTCCGCGACCAAATTCATCGGCGGCCACGGTACCTCCATCGGCGGGGTCATTGTCGATAGCGGTAAATTCGACTGGACGGCTAATGACAAGTTCCCAGGATTGACGCAGCCGGATCCAAGCTATCATGGCGTTGTATATACAGAGGCAGTAGGCCCGATCGCTTATATCATCAAAGCGCGCGTGCAGCTGCTGCGGGATATCGGCGCATCGCTGTCCCCGTTCAATTCCTGGCTGCTGCTGCAAGGACTGGAAACGCTGCATCTCCGGGTGGAGCGCCATAGCGAGAATGCGCTGAAGGTTGCCCAGTACTTGGAGAGTCATGAGGCGGTGGAATGGGTGAGCTATGCAGGGCTGCCGAGTCACCCTTCGTATGAGTTGGCGAAGAAGTACCTGCCGAAGGGACAAGGCGCTATCCTGACCTTCGGTATCAAAGGCGGGGCAGCGGCAGGTCAGAAGGTGATCGAGAATGTGAAGCTGTTCTCCCACTTGGCCAACGTCGGGGATTCCAAGTCGCTTATCATTCATCCGGCGAGCACGACGCATCAGCAGCTGACGGAAGACGAACAGCTTACGGCGGGCGTAAATCCGGAATTGCTGCGTCTGTCGATCGGGACCGAGTCTATCGATGATATCCTGTATGATCTGGGTCAAGCTATCGCGGCAAGTCAGGAGTAAAGGCTGACTGATGGATTTCAAATAAATCTCAGAGCACTTTCCTGTATATGGAGGAAGGTGCTCTTTTTTGTTGTCGCAAGGCCGCTACGGGGTTGTATCCATGCTGTCGAGCCATGGATGACCCGATGGAAACTGCGTCCGCAGCGCTTGGGCAAGCCACCCTGCAGCCTGTCGATCGAGGAAGGGCAGGACCTTCCTGAAATCCCGTTCGTCTTTTTCACGGATGTTCTTGCTTCCTCCTTTATACAGGAGCTGTATCTCCGGTTTTAGATAAGGAATTCCTTGGTCTGTTATTAAGGATATATCTTGGAGCGGTCTTCGAACGGATGGTTCTCTGCGATAAACCCAGCTGTCCAGTTCGACCTCCACCAGCATGATCTGGAATGAGAAGGGGGCTTCCTCATTCCGACTTACCCATACATCGCCAACCGAGTGCAAATATTCGCCTTCCTCCCAGAGGGATAAGGTTCCTTGATCCGCTTTGTACAGCGTCCATTCTTTGGCTAATGCCGCGTAAATGGCGGCCTGCTCTTCGCGCAGGATCAGGATATCGATATCGCCGTGTTCCCTGGTCTGCTCCCCCAAATATAAATCCAAAGCCCAACCTCCGGCGATATACCAACGAGCAGGGATTTCAGCAAAAATTCCAGCGGCATCCGATACGCTGATTGGTTCCCAATGGTCATAATCGGTTCTCATGTGCTACTCTCCTTTTTCCGGGATGGATTCATTCCTCCATTGTATAGGTTTTATCCAGTCCTTGAAATGAGGATAAACAGATAGAGTCAGGCATCCGCACCCTTGCGCAGTTATCCGGTATAAGGAGAGCAGGGTGCTTGGTTTGTTCCGTCTTGTTATTTTTCAGCCGGTGTTTATTCCGTGGGCTGTATATTTCCAAATGTTTCATAATAATCTGTAAGGAGGCGTTTATCCAATTCAAGGTGAAAGGGAGTAGAAGGATAACCATGACGGAAAGGCAATGGGGAGCACGCAGTGAATTGGGAGAGCGTCGATTTGAAGATCAAGAGTTCATCGGAGTTGAAGAGATTGGGGCAAACGAGATTTCTCCCGAGACGGATCTGCTGAAGCATTTTGCAATGGCAGGAGGAGTCACCCATGAGGAGGTATTGCTGTTATTGGCATCGCCTGACGATATTGAAGAAGCCCTCAGGGTTTCCGGGATTCGGCATAACGGCACGGACAGACCTTCCTTGACCCGACTGCTGGGGTGGAGTGACAGGAACCGAAGACTGAAAGTCATGAGCCGATCCGCAGACCCTGAATCCATTGCACGAGATATCAGTCAAGGTGCTCAGGGAATCGGGCTGATACGCGGGGAGGATGCTGTGCAGCATGGCCTGCTGCAGGAGGTTTACACGGCGTGGTTGAATTCGCGGAGCGCAGAGAAGAGCGTCCTGTTGAGGCGGAGACTTATCATGCTGTGGATGACCTATTGGGTATCGGTGTTTCAGGCGGCGGCTGGAGCTAGGTGTGCGGTCAGCTTGCTGCACGATGCCCGGCTTTCCAACACGATGGAGTTGCGTGAAGCGCAGGATGCTCAGCTGGAGTCCTTGTTCCGGGCTATGGAGCAGTGCAGCGAGGAAGGCGTGGATTGCCAATTAGAGCTCCTGGCTGTACGTCCGGCACACGCGGATGACTTTATATCGATTCATAATTTTATCGAAGAAGTGGCAGAGCAGACCCTTATGGATCAAAGACGTTTTGTGCGTATTCGTTATGGGGCGCTTCTCAGAGAAGGGATGAATCCAGCGACGGCAGCGGAAATTGCCCGTTTGGCCGATGTGATTGTATTCGACTCGGAGGGGACGGAGAATTCCGGATCGTCGGATGAGGCAGGACACAGGGGCACGGCTTTCTCCGAGATGATCCATCGAATTAAGCGAACGAAGCCGCAATTAACGCTCCGGATCAATGGGGTGGCTACCACGGATTTGCGGATGGTTTACCGACAGGGCATACACGAGGTGTGCTGTCAGTCCTCAGAGATTGCAGCCATTCGAATAACCGGTGCGAGGCTGGAGATGCGCCGCAGATGTTCGACGATTGTCGAGTGATGGAATGTGAGCGCTTAACAAACTAGGTGAAGGATTAAAGAGAAGTCCTTGCGGAGAGAACGCAAGGGCTTTTTTTACGTATAGAGGTTCATCTTCAATAACAGGGGACGCCAATAGGTACTCTTCAGTATTTAAAAAATGTGAAAAATATGGTTTACAAATGAGGATGAAGTGAGTATGATACTTATAAAGTTGTACGAAGGAAAATAAATTGTATAAGTTCAAAAATGATTCTCATTCTCATTTAGCATGCTGCTCCGGCGAAGCCGGGGCAGCATGTGTCATTTTAAGGGTAGTAATAATGGATCTCATTCTCAACTAGGAAGGTGATTGGTTATGCAATGGATACAAAGTCAAACGACGACTGGACGCATATCGACAATAGAAAATGGAGCTGATCCTCGTGAGCCGCGGCAGCCTGGGAAGTGGGATATACGCAGTCTGCTGAGCAACGCGGAGGTCGTGGCTGCGCTGGGCAGCGGCCTGTTGATGCTGATCGCTTGGCTGACCAGCCAATGGTCTGAGCCGCTCTCCGTTGTGTTGTATGTGATATCCTATGCCGTCGGCGGATGGGTGAAAGCGAAAGAAGGTGTGGAGACCCTTCTGAAGGAGCGCGATCTGGATGTGAATCTGCTGATGATTGCTGCTGCTATGGGAGCTGCAGCGATCGGGTACTGGAATGAAGGCGCGATGCTGATCTTCATCTTTGCCCTCAGCGGCGCGCTTGAGAGTTATACCATGGAGAGAAGCCGCAAGGATATCTCGTCCTTGATGGAGCTGCAGCCGGAAACGGCCCTTCGCATTGAGAAGGGAGAGATGGTATCGGTATCCATCAACAAGCTGGAGATCGGCGATCTGATTCTGGTAAAGCCGGGCGAGCTTATTCCGGCAGACGGCAAAATTTATCGCGGCAGCTCCTCCGTCAACCAGGCTTCGATTACCGGGGAATCCGTACCGGTCGATAAGTCCGTAGGCGATGAAGTGTTCACAGGCACCTTAAACGGGGAAGGCGTATTGTACATTGAGGTTACCCAGTCGGCGGAATCCACGTTGTTTGCCAAGATTATCAAGCTGGTGGAAGAAGCGGAGAACGAAGTACCGGAATCGCAGCGGTTCATCAAGCGGTTCGAATCGATTTATGCCCGTGTCGTTGTCATTGCGACCGTGGCGCTGATTGTTCTGGCTACTCCCGTTCTGGGATGGGATTGGGATACGACCTTCTATAAAGCGATGGTGTTTCTCGTAGTTGCCTCCCCTTGTGCGCTGGTATCCTCCATTATGCCTGCAATGCTGTCGGCGATTTCCAATCGCGCCAGAAAAGGCGTATTGTTCAAGGGCGGCGCCCATATCGAGAATATGGCACGCACGGCGGTTGTCGCTTTTGATAAGACAGGTACCTTGACGCTGGGTACGCCGGTAGTTACGGATTTTATCGCTGGCGAAGGCTGGGAACGGCATGAACTGCTTGGCATCAGTGCTTCTATCGAAAGAATGTCGAAGCATCCTCTGGCCTTGGCGATTGTCCAATCGGCTGAGAAAGAGGGGGCCGCGCTGCAGCAGGTAGAGAACGGACAGTCCATAACTGGATGGGGTATGCAGGCGGAAGTGGAAGGAATCACTTGGAAAATAGGGAAAAGCGATATTTTGGATCATCCGACTATTGATCAGCATTCCGGTGCAGCTTCCGCGCAAAAGGAGTTGAGCGCGCTTGAAGAGAATCGCCAGCACTGGCTGTCCATCCGGAACATGCTGGAATCCGAAGGCAAGACGGTTTCCGTTATTCTGAAGGGAGACCGTATCGCGGGCATGATCGCTCTGCAGGATGCGGTCCGGCCTCAAGCGGCAATGGCCGTTAAACGGCTGCAGCAGCTGGGCATCAAGGTAGCGATGCTGACGGGGGACCGCAAGGCGACGGCCGACGTGATTGCGAAGCAGAGCGGCGTAGACATGGTGTTCTCCGATTTGCTGCCGGAAGATAAAGTTACACATATTAAGGAGCTTCGGGCCCGTTACGGCCATGTGGTCATGGTTGGGGACGGAGTGAACGATGCACCGGCACTGGCTACTGCGACCGTCGGCATCGGCATGGGCGTTTCGGGAAGCGGAACGGCGCTGGAGGTAGCGGATGCGGTGCTTATGAATGACAATATCGATGAAATTGCCGGCACCGTCAAGGTTGCACGCCGGGTTCAGCGTATCGTGAAGCAAAATATGATCTTTGCCATCACCGTGATTTTGACGCTGATTGCAGCCAATTTCATTCAAGGCGTGGCGCTGCCGCTGGGCGTCATCGGTCACGAAGGAAGCACCATTCTGGTTATACTGAACGGGCTTCGTCTGCTGCGCACTAACCGTTAATCGAATCTGTATCTTGTGTTAAAAGTCCCCTTCTTTTCATTCGTGAGAAGAAGGGGATTCTTGTTTGTTGGCTCTCAATGGCCGTGGACGATCTCGATTTCTCCCAAGCTCTTCGCTGCTAGGCTCGACATGCAAGGACTCGCTGCCAAGGGTTGTCCTTTTTTTCATCAAACATTCATCTTCCTTTCGTTAAAAGAGCGGGGGAGTCTTGTGGTGCCCTTAAATTCATATAACCCTCTCTCCGCGTACGATTGTTTGCGAAGTAAACGCTTCCGGGCCCAAAAGATTGCCGCCTTCTTGGGAGAAAGAAGTTCAGTTCCCCAAAATATTGGATTACATTTCGAATTATGAAGAATGGATTAACAATATTTTCGGAGGGGGTGTGATGTGACATATTGACAGACGGCTGCGATATAACCATAATTAATATTAATTTATAATGATTATAATTAAGCGTTCCATATATAGGAGGGAAACGATATGTACAAATCCGTTATTATAGGCACAGGCCCTGCCGGCCTTACGGCTGCAATCTATCTGGCTCGCGCAAACCTGAGCCCGCTCGTCATTGAAGGTCCGCAACCTGGCGGACAGCTGACCACCACAACCGAAGTTGAGAATTTTCCGGGCTTTCCCGAAGGCATCATGGGTCCTGAGCTGATGGACAATATGCGTCAGCAGGCTGAACGTTTTGGCGCAGAATTTCGTACAGGCTGGGTGAACAGCGTGGAATTCGGAGAGCGTCCGTTCAAGCTGGACGTAGACGGTATGGGTGAGGTAGTTGCCGAAACGTTGATTATCTCTACGGGCGCAACGGCCAAATATCTCGGCATTCCTGGAGAACAGGATAATGTAGGACGCGGTGTAAGTACCTGCGCAACATGCGACGGATTCTTCTTCCGCGGAAAAGAGATCGTTGTTGTCGGCGGCGGCGATTCCGCGCTGGAGGAAGCGAACTTCCTGACCCGCTTTGCATCCAAAGTAACACTGGTACACCGTCGGGAGGAGCTTCGTGCATCGAAAATCATGCAGGACCGCGCCCGCGCTAACGAGAAAATCGAATGGGCCCTGAACCGCACGCCGCAGGAAGTCATCGCGGACGAGACAGGCGTCAAAGGGATCAAAGTACTCAATAATGAAACTGGCGAAGAGGAGACGATTACAGTCAGCGGCGTATTCGTGGCGATCGGTCATCATCCGAACACTGGTTTCCTCGGCGGAAACATTACAACGGATCCGAACGGTTATATCGTAACGACCCCGGGAACATCCGAGACGAATATCCAAGGGGTATTTGCTTGCGGCGACGTGCAGGATACCCGTTACAGACAAGCGATCACCGCGGCAGGAAGCGGCTGTATGGCAGCTATGGATGCGGAGAAATATATCGAGAGCTTGGAACACAACGCTGTTGTGTTGTAAACTGATAGATAGAGATCGAACGGGCTTTAATCAGAGCCTAATCATGAGTAGAGGAGACTGATCAACCATGGAAAATGTGATTGTATATACTTCGAACAACTGCCCGCACTGCAAACAAGTAAAAGGCTTCTTGTCCGATCAAGGCATCGAATTTGAAGAGCGCAACATCGAGCAAAACGACGAATTCGCGCAGCAAGTATGGGATATGGGCGTTCGCGCAGTACCGCTCACGATCATCGGCGAGCACCGCATTCTTGGCATGAATAAGCTCCAGTTCAACAAAGCGTTGAACCCCGAAGCGTAATCTAATCAGCATTATGGCAAGCCTATTGCTTGCTTATGATAAAAAGCTCCTTCCCCGATTTCCGGGAAGGAGCTTTTTTTTGTTGCCGAGATATGCTGCTGACGTTCGCTCAGATCGTGTTCACTTGTTAAAAAACAGACTCATGATGATCTGGAATACGACGTAAGCTGCTACGCCGGAGCCGAGGAGAATGAAGCCGGCTTTTTTCTTGCCTTGAAAAAAACGCATGATGGCGAGACTGAACAAAGGTGCGATAACTAGGAGACACAGCAATACGGTCACAAACATTTCCGCCGATATTTCCGCAGTGCTTACATAGGTCATTTGAGCGTTTCCTCTCCCTTTAGTATAACGATCACACGGCATCTCCACGAGGAGAAGCGTGATTTAAATTGCAGGACGAGATTAATTATAGCGGAAAATCGCGGGATTTTCCTTAATATGCAGGGTGTTAATTACGACAAAATATCGTCAATTTTAATGAATCGGCATGGAGACTCGCACTGGCCCCAGAAACTGCGAGATGGCGGAGTAAGCCGCGCCGATCAGGGTGGAGCGGCTGCCCAGCTCGGCAAACCGAATCTCCATCAGCTCACGGTGGTAAGGAAGCGTGCGCTGGGCAACGACCTGTCGCAGCGTATCCTCAATCCAAGCCCGTGCGTCGGACAGCGGACCGCCGATAATGACCGATTGCGGATTGAATCCGTTGACAAGATTGGTAATGCCGATACCGAGATAACGTCCAAGCTCTTCAAAATGCCGGATAGTCTCCTCATGGCCTCGCTCTGCATGGTGAATCAGCTCGGATGTCCGCCTGGACGGGAGAGCGGCGCCTTTGCTGTCGTAGGATTTCTCCGAGGCATACAGCTCCCAGCAGCCGCGGTTGCCGCAGGTGCATTCCAGTCCATCGGCATCGATGGACATATGGCCGCTCTCGCCAGCGTATCCGCGGGCCCCCTTATAGAGCTCGCCATTGATGATGATGCCGGAGCCGATACCGCTGCCGGCACTGATATAGAGGAGATGGCGGGCGTCCCGGCCAGCTCCGAAGCGCAGCTCGCCCTGGGCACCCGCGTTTGCTTCATTGTCGATGGTTACGGGAAGTCCGAGCTCGTCCTCTAGCTGCTTCTGCAGCGGCACCATGTCCCATCCCAGGTTGGGAGCGAAGAGGACGGTGCCGTCACCGTCCACCATTCCAGGGACGCCTACGCCGATCCCGATGATCCCGTACGGGGAGGGAGGGGTCTGCCGCATCAGGCCATGAATCAGACCAACCATCAGCCGCGTCACCGATTCCACGTCATGCCCTACAAGGGCGGTATCTTCTTCGGCAAGGATCTTGCCTTCCAGATCTGTAAGCACGGCGGTCATTTGCTTGACGCGCAGCTCAACGCCGACGGCATAACCGGCTTGTCCGTTAAACAGCAGCAGCTGCGGCTTCCTGCCGCCGCTGGATTCGCCGGGTCCGATCTCCTGGACCAGGTGGTTGCTGCACAGCTCCTGCACGAGATTGGAGACGGTAGCCTTGTTCAGTCCGGTTAGCTTGGAGACTTTCGCTCGGGAGACAGGGGCGTGCTGACGTATCGTATCGAGGATAATCGAAGTATTTATTTTTTTGACCAGAGCCTGATCACCGGTAATATTCGCCATGTGTATTCATCCTTTTAGTCTTGCTTCCTGATCATGATAAGTTTTGGAGACTTGATATGCTCATAGTCTAGGGGCAAAGTCCGGAAATTGCAACAGCCCGTAACGCTGCCCGGGTGCGCGTTAATCTTTTGTTCGGTGGTTTCCATCGTCATAACATTTAAATATGAAATTGCAGGAATTCTAGGCAGTGAGCTAAACAGAGATGTGTTGATCTTTTGTAGAAATAGCCCTAAAAGCAGGTGTCACCGGATTTGAAAAAGTTGTAAAGCAATAACTTTGTTTAACCAATAGACAAAGTAGGAATCCTGTGTTAGGATAACCTTGTAAGCGTTAACCACACCTTAACAAGGTATAGGAGGATTTATTCATGGCCTATTTTAACAACATTAGCAAAGTCGAGTACGAAGGCAGCCAATCAACCAACCCTTATGCTTTTAAATTTTATAATCCGACAGAAGTAGTAGCCGGCAAAACGATGGAAGAGCATCTCCGTTTCGCCATGGCTTACTGGCATACATTGACTGCAGGCGGTTCGGATCCGTTCGGCGCTGACACTGCGGTTCGCCCTTGGGGCAACTACTCCGGCATGGACCTCGCCAAAGCACGCGTTGAGGCAGGCTTTGAGTTCATGGAGAAAATGAATCTTCCGTATTTCTGCTTCCACGATGTGGACATTGCGCCTGAGGGCAGCAGCCTGCGCGAGTTCTACAGCAACATCGATACGATCGTGGATTCGATTGAAGACCACATGAAATCCACTGGCAAGAAATTGCTCTGGAACACGGCGAACATGTTCACGAACCCACGCTTCATGCATGGTGCGGGCACTACATGCAACGCGGACGTATACGCTCATGCGGCAGCCCAAGTGAAGAAAGGCCTTGAAGTCGGCAAACGCCTCGGCGCCGAGAACTACGTGTTCTGGGGAGGCCGCGAAGGTTATGAGACCCTGCTCAACACGGATATGGGCCTTGAACTGGATAACCTGGCACGCCTGTTCCATATGGCGGTTGATTATGCGAAGGAAATCGGCTTTGACGCCCAATTCCTGATCGAGCCTAAACCGAAGGAGCCAACCAAGCACCAATATGACTTTGATGCGGCTACAACAATTGCATTCCTGCAGAAGTACGGCCTCGACAAGCACTTTAAACTGAACCTCGAAGCGAACCATGCCACGCTCGCCGGTCATACCTTTGAACACGAGCTTCGCGTAGCACGCATCAACGGCATGCTCGGTTCCCTCGATGCGAACCAAGGCGATATGCTCATCGGATGGGATACGGACGAATTCCCGGTTAACATCTACGATGCGACATTGACGCTGTACGAAGTGCTGATGAACGGCGGTCTCGGCCGCGGCGGCGTGAACTTCGATGCGAAGGTTCGCCGCCCGTCCTTCGAGCCGGAAGATTTGTTCCATGCGCACATTGCGGGTATGGACACTTACGCAAAAGGCTTGAAAGTGGCAGCGAAGCTGATCGAAGACCGCGTTTTCGAGGACTTCATCGCGAAACGCTACAGCAGCTTTAACGAAGGCATCGGCGCAGACGTCGTATCCGGCAAGGCTACACTGGCTTCCCTTGCAGAGTACGCCCTGAACAACGAGTCCCCGCGCAAGAACGAATCCGGACGTCAAGAAATGCTGAAAGCGATTCTGAATCAGTACATTCTTGCAAATTAATCGATACTCTCTTTAGCGCTTGTACCATGAAATCCAAACCTTCACCGGCTCCCTCCAGGGAAGCCGGTGTACTTATTTCAATCAGGAAACTATAGCGAGCTATGGTCGACAGCCATCCAAGCATACCTCGGATCACGCATCGTGCGCCCCGGGGAAGTGCTAACGATGTTTTCATGTTCGGTTCATGAGGAGACGAAGGAGGATATAGATGAGTTACGTTATCGGAGTTGATTTGGGGACCAGTGCTGTGAAGACCGTGCTGGTGGACCCAAGCGGTAAGGTTGTCGCCGAGCATTCGGAGTCGTATCCGCTGAGCCAGCCGAAGCCGGGTTACAGCGAGCAGCGACCGGAGGATTGGGTCGACAAAACGGTATTGTCGTTACGGGAATTAATGAGCAGAAACAACATTGACCCATCCGAGGTTGAGGGGATAAGTTTCTCCGGCCAGATGCATGGTCTGGTCTTGGTAGACGGTGAGGGTGCAGTGCTGCGGCCGGCCATCCTGTGGAATGACACGCGCACAACGGTGCAATGCCGTCGAATCGAGGAGACTCTGCAGGAGAAGCTGCTAGGGATTGCACGCAATCGCGCGCTGGAAGGGTTCACTCTGCCCAAGATTCTATGGGTGCAGGAGTTTGAACCGGAGCTGCTCGAACAGGCTGCCTTGTTCCTGCTGCCTAAGGATTATGTGCGTTTCCGCCTGACCGGGCAATACGCAATGGACTATTCCGATGCAGCCGGAACGCTGCTGCTGGATGTAGCGGGCAAGTCTTGGAGCACCGACATTTTGGATGCCTTCCAGCTGCCGCACACCCTATGCCCGCCGCTGGTCGAATCCTTCGATCAGTGCGGCACCTTGCTCCCTGAGATCGCCGAGCAAGCCGCTCTGCTGCCAAATACAAAGGTATTTGCTGGCGGTGCGGACAACGCCTGCGGCGCCATCGGCGCAGGCATTCTCGAAGAAGGGCAGACGATGTGCAGCATTGGTACATCGGGCGTGGTACTCTCCTATGAGGAGCGTCGCGAGGTGGATTTTGAAGGCAAGGTCCATTTCTTTAATCATGGAGAGAAAGATGCTTACTATATCATGGGCGTGACCCTGGCTGCGGGATACAGCCTGACCTGGTTCAAGGATACCTTTGCGCCGGATGTCTCCTTTGACGCGCTGTTAAGCGATATCGGAAGCATCCCGGTTGGCAGTGGAGGTCTGCTGTTCACGCCGTATATCGTTGGTGAACGCACGCCGCATCCGGATGCTACCATTCGCGGCAGTTTTATCGGAATGGACGCGGGACATAAGCTGCCTCACTTTGCACGTTCAGTACTCGAGGGAATCACGTTCTCTCTCCGTGAATCCATCGATATCCTTCGCTCATCCGGCAAGCGGATCGACCGCGTCATTTCCATCGGGGGCGGCGCCAAGAACGAAACGTGGCTGCAAATGCAGGCGGACGTGTTCAACGCTGAAATCGTGAAGCTGGAAAGTGAACAGGGCCCGGCTATGGGCGCGGCGATGCTCGCAGCCTACGGCTGCGGCTGGTTCCCAAGCCTTCAGGACTGCGCCAAGGCGTTTTTGCGGCCGGCACGCTCGTATTCTCCCAATCCGCAGGCAGTTCAAGCTTATGACCAATTGTTTGAACTCTATCAAAGCGTATATGGAGCAACGCGTGAACTAGGCGCTGAGCTGTCCGAATTCCGGGGATAACCCTATAGAAGAGCAGGTCGGGAATACAGGTTTCCCGGCCTGCTTTTTTTGCGTGAACGCGGTGGACCGCATATACTTGAAGCAGGTTGAAATTGCAGCCATGCGATTTAGGAACGTGCCGGAAGTGTAAATAGAAATGGGGGGAAGACAATGAAACTGACACCTGAGCTCAAACGCGAGAAAATCGTTGCCATCGTGCGGGGCATTACGAGAGAACAGGCGGACTTCGTAGGAGAAGGGTTGACCCAAGGCGGAATTCGGTTCATGGAAGTGACGATGAATACGAAAGACGCTTTACATATGATCCAGGATTGGCGTACTCGGTATGATGGCGCCGTATATATAGGGGCGGGAACCGTGCTTGATGTGGAGATGGCGAAGGAGGCGGTCTCCGCCGGAGCGCAATTTCTGATCTCGCCGAACACGGATCTTTCCGTTATCGAATATGCTTTGGAGCAAGGAATTGATGTATGGCCTGGGGCGATGACGCCGACGGAGATCGTTGCGGCGTACGCAGCCGGCGCCGAGATCGTGAAGCTGTTTCCCATGGCCAGCCTGGGCTTGTCATTTATCCGGGAGCTTCAGGGCCCGCTGAGTCACATTCCGCTGCTTGCCACGGGCGGCGTTACGCTGGATAATCTTGCGGATTATTTTAATGCAGGTGCAGTTGCGGTAGGTTTAGGCAGCGCGCTGCTCCCGAAGGATGCGCTCGCGTCCGGAAATAAGGAGGAGATCAGGCGTCGTACCGCGGCTTTTGTTGAAGCTGCCCAGCTTGGCTAGCGTGTGTTCAATAGGGTGTTCCCCTTCGTAAGAAGCGGGATCGAAATAGTTACACTTCGTTCATCCTTAATCATGTTGGTTATGTTTTGGAAGCTTGCTACATAAGGAATATATAGACAAGTTATGGTATTATTTAGGTAGCTTGGTTATGTCATTGCTGCCGTGTACAGTCACTTGTTAAGGATATCATCATGTGTAAGTAAGGCATGGTTAGGTTCAAGTAATGGAAGGGAGCGAATCAAGTTGAATCCATCAGGTAAGAAGAAGGTAAGGGTAAAAAAGACCGTGTGTGCGGTTACGGCTACAGCTATGTTATGTTTGGCGCAGCCGGTATGGGGAGACAATTCCGTTCCGGGCAGCGGAGTCGCTGTATCTGATACGGTAACTGCCGTGACTAGCAGCGATAATGCCGGTTCGGAAAGCGTAACGGATAACGAAATACCGAAGGGTGCAAAAATTTCGTCCAAGCAGGCGGAAGACATCATCAAGAAGGCTTTCCCGGAGCTAAAGAACGTGAATGTATCGAATGTGCAGTTCTTGGAGAATGATGGCATGAGATCGAGCGCGCTTGCTTGGGATCTGCAAATGGTGTTGACTAAAGGGAACTCAAGCTCCGGCTTCAATGCCCAGGTCAATGCGGTCACGGGTGAACTTATTAACATTTATATCCCTCGTTCCTTGTTGAACCAAGGTAGCGACAAACCGGTGATAACCCGTGGAGCAGCCAAGGAGAAGGCGCTGAAATGGATCGGCAGCCATGTATCGGATCTGAAGGCCAGCGAGCTTAAGGAGAATGAGGCTTATCTCGGGATGCAGACGGCGCTGTTCAGTCCGCCGCGGTTTGATTTTTATTTCCAGACCTCGGTGAACGGAATTGAATCGGATGTGAACAGCATTTCGATCACGCTGGACGGACAGGGCAATACCATTAACTATTCCCGCAATCAAGTCAATGAAGAGTTTCCATCATCCACACCGAAATTGAATGAGGCCTCCATTCGTAAATTGTTTGAGGATCAGTTCCAGGTCTCCTTGGCTTATGTACCTGATCATTTATATAACAACGCCAAAGGCAATTATTTCTTAGGTTACATACCTAATGATCAATCAGCGAATTCAATGGATGCCAATACAGGCAAGTTCATTAGTTTTACTGGGGAAGAAAGTGAGTTCACCTCGATTGAGAACGGCACGATTCCGGCGTCCAAAGAGATCTTCAAGCCAATCACGGCTCCATTCGCTGGCGGAGATGCAGCAGCTAGATGGGTGGAATCGCAGATCAAACTCCCGACCGGCTTGAAGACAGAATCCAAGTCGCTGGGTACCAGATGGAACAATAATGAGATCAAGACGTGGAATATAAGATGGGGCGAGAACCATCTTTCCGCCATGGGCGGAGGGGAGATGGTATCCGCAGAGGTGGACGCCAAAACCGGACAAATCTACTCCTACAACCGATATCGTTTTGACCGGACCGGTGCTCCAGAAGTGAAGAGCCCGATTTCGCAGCAGGCTGCGCAGGATCTCGCATTCGAGACGGTAAGCAGGCTGGTGCCGAATGCTGCCGAGGAATGGAAGCTGTCATCCGTTGATAAAATGGGCAAAGACACTAAAACCCTTAACTATCAATTTTCATTTCAGCGCTATATCGGTAATATTCGCGTCATGGGCGATTCCCTGAACCTCACGATTGAGGCCGACGGGCAAATCCAGAGCTTTAGTGTGAATTCCGAAGCTGTCCTGTCCAAGCTGCCAACGGATGCAAAGCCGGCCGTCAGTGCGGAGCAGGCAAAAGCTAAGTATCTGGAAGAAATTGAGCTGAAGCTGAAGTACGGTTACTATGGCGGTTACGCAACGAACGGTAGTGAGCTTATGAAGCCGTTCATTAAGCTGATTTATTATCCGACACACAAAAAGGCGGCTTATGGCGGCATTGCGGTACCGCTTGATGCCAAGAACGGAGAATGGCGCGATATTACGCCTGAAATGAGCCGCAAGGATATTCCAGCGGTTACCGATGCGGCGGGGCATGATGCGGAAGCGGCTCTCAAGGAGCTGGTGAAATATCGGGTGTTGGTTCCGGACAAGGACGGAAAGGTATACCCGGATCGCCAAATTACCCTTGGCGAATGGTATCAGCTGGTGGCGGCTTCGGTGAGTCCGTCCTACGAGCAGGTGTATGGAAGATCTACCATGGATCCATACGCGGGTTTGCAGCCGGATCATCCGTATTATCAGGCCATTCAGGTGCTGATCGGGCAGAACTGGATTCCTTATGATCCGGACAGCACGCTGCAGTTGGACCGCAAGCTGACAAGGGATGAATTGGCAAGCTCGCTGACCCGTATTCTGAATTACGAGAAGCTGTCCAAAGCCTTTATCCTGCCAACCGATGTGCAGGGAATATCGGATGCCGACGCCATTACTAACAAAGGCGCAGCCCTGATCGCCCTCAAGCTGGGGCTTCTCCCGGCGGTCGATGGCAAGTTCTTGCCGGAGCGTGAGGTGACGCGAGCGGAAGCTGCGGAGGTACTGCTCCGCATGTCGAAGCTGGCGGGACGCAGCGATTCTTTCCTGTCCTCATTTTATTGGTAGCATTTGATATTCGTGCCCGGTCGACAAAACTAGAACCCATAAGCCCTGATGTTATGTGTTACAATAATGGTGCATACGGATGAGGAAGATGAAGGGCGGGTGTACCGATGAAACGAAGCCGAGGAACAATCGTTAAATTACTGTTCATAGGGTCTTTGGCGGTAACCGTTGCAGCAGTACCTGAACCAGCTAATCTCAGTGATGTCTATGCCACCTCCAACAAAGCGGTCGTGAAGTCGGTCGATGGGATTCAACAGAAGCTGCTGACAGCGATGAGCGACAGGCAATCGACGGTGCGTTTTGTTTACCAGGGAGAGACCCAATCGCTGAAATCGCAGCTTAAAGATGCACTTGATCAGGCGATGGCCAGTGATCCTTATATTCACTACACCATCGCTAGCTATAGCTACGACTATCGTGGGACATCCAGTTCCGCCAATGTTACCGTTCGGTTGAGTTACCGCGAGACTGCGGAGCAGACGAACTACGTGAACCAGAATGCCGACAGCATTTTGAAGCGAATCATCAAGCCGGGCATGAATGATCATGAGAAGGTGAAAGCCATCCACGATTGGGTTGTCCGGAACTTGAAGTATGATACCACGCTTACGAAATATACGGCCTATGACGGACTCTACACCGGAAGCACGGTATGCCAGGGCTATTCCCTGTTAACGCATAAACTGCTGAAGGGAGCAGGGATCCAGAACAAAATCGTAGAGGGCACGGCTTATGCCTCCGATAATCCAAAGGGCCAGCTTCATGCTTGGAATCTGGTTCTTCTGGACGGCAAATGGTACCATCTGGACACGACGTGGAACGATCCCGTGCCGGATCGCGACAACGAGGTATCCTATACGTACTATCTCCGGACGGATGAACAGATGGGCCGCGATCATACCTGGGTGAAATCCTATCCGAAGGCGAGCACGCTTTACCGCAACACGCTGGCCGGGCTAGCTGCGAAGGATCGTTCGAGAGCTGAAGTATACGAACAATTGAAGCGGGATTTGGAATATCAGCTCTATGATGCCCGCTCCATCGTCAGCTCCTACACACAGCTCCAACCACTGGTTAAAGCTGCTAAGGCTGAAGGCAGCCGGAAGCTGGTGTTCAGGTTTGACGGCAGCGAGCGAGAGCTTGTAAATGTGCTCCAGCAAGTGCAGATGAAGAGCAATCTCGGCTCTATCAAATATTATCATCATGCGTTTGAGAACACAGGTGATCTTAGAGTGCAGATCATTTGGTAATGTGTCCGTATCCAAAAAAAGCAGCTTCCGTTCCCAAGTATGGGAGGGAAGCTGCTTTTGGTATGTCCGGTTTAACTTATTTAACGTTCGTGCTCAAATCGCACTCGTCCAATGGTACGATGCGGCTCTTCTTAATCAAGCGGTAGCCGAACCAGATGGAGAGGAACAACGGAATGCTGACATAAGTGGCAATGATCGTTAACCAATCGATCTCCCCGCTGAAATTGCCTTGACCGATAATGGCAACAAGACAGAGCAGGAAGGCGAAGATGGGACCGAAGGGGAACCAGCGTGCACGGAACGGCAGCTCCTTCAGGTCTTTACCTTGGGCGACATAAGCTTTGCGGAAGCGATAATGACTCACGGCAATGGCCAGCCAGTTAATGAATCCGCACATTCCGGAGGCATTCAGAAGCCACACGTAGACTACACCATCGCCGAAGAAGGAGGCCAGGAAGGCCAGCATGCCTACGGCAGAGGTTACGATTAGAGCCGCAACCGGTACGCCGCGGCTGTTCAGCCGGCTCAGCCATCTCGGAGCCATTCCTTGCTTCGCCATGGCATATAGGACACGGGTTGAGGCATACATCCCCGAGTTTCCTGCCGACAGCACGGAGCTGAGAATGACCGCATTCATTACGGAAGCCGCAAACGCAAGGCCGGCTTTCTCAAACACCAAGGTGAATGGGCTGACACCGATATTGTCGACCCCGGATTGAAGCAAGCTCGGATGGGTGTAAGGGATCAGCATGCCGATGACAAAAATAGCGAAAATATAGAAGATCAGGATGCGCCAGAACACCTGACGGATGGCTTTAGGGACGTGTTTTCTCGGATTTTCGCTCTCGCCGGCCGCGACCCCGATCAGCTCGGTTCCCTGGAAGGAGAAGCCTGCAGCCATAAACACACCGACCAGCGCGAAGAACCCGCCGTGTACCGGCCCGTCGCCGAGACTAAAGTTAGTGAATCCCACGGCTTCACCGCCAAGAATACCGAAGATCATCATGACTCCGATGATGAGGAAGATAATGACGGTTGCCACCTTAATGATAGCAAACCAATATTCCGATTCGCCGTATCCTTTGGCAGATAGAAAGTTTAAGCCGAACATAATCGCCAGGAACAGAAGACTCCACAGAAATGACGGGCTGTCCGGGAACCAGAATTTAATAATAACCGTCGCCGCTGCGAGTTCGGCGGCGATGGTAACGGCCCAGTTGTACCAGAAGTTCCAGCCGACGGCAAATCCGAAGGCGGGGCTGACAAACCGGGAGGCGTAGGTGCTGAATGAGCCGGAATCCGGAAGATACGTAGCGAGTTCGCCGAGGCTGGTCATCAGAAAGTAAACCATGAGGCCAACCGCGGCATAGGCGATAAGCGCTCCGCCTGGGCCGGCAGAGGCGATGGCCGTTCCGCTTGCCAGGAAGAGGCCGGTACCGATCGATCCGCCAAGGGCGATCATTGTCATATGACGGGCTTTAAAGCTCTGCTTGAGCGAAGCAGCCGGTGCTTTTTTGCGATTCAAGATCGAACACTCCTTCTATACATTAAGAAATGATATTTAAAATATACCCTGTTAGAACAAAAAGACCGCAGGTCCTATACCTGCGGTCTTTATCGTATCCGCATCATACCCTCCATGAAGATAGCACAACACGGGGAAATCCCCGTGACAGTTCCGTTTCTTTCGACAACGGCCCCAGCACAGGATACAAGAGTATACCCTGCACTTCGGCATTCATGCCTTTCACTGTGCTTCACCGGCTTCTCTTCGCCTCGGCACAACTACTGATCATGTCTGCAACCTCTACCTCATCTTGGAATGATGAGGCTATCTGTATATTCAATTCTAACAAGAGAGTCCTAGTATAAATCACATTCCATGTTAGAAGCAATGGTTAAATTTTACGGTTCTAAGGCAGTTCCGAAGATGCAATTACGATTGATTCCGTTTGGCCATTTGCTGCCATACGGTTCCGGCTGCTTCTTCGCCGGATTCGATGCGCTCCAGTGCCATTCGTGCCTGCAGACTAACCTCGAATTCCGGATCATTGGCAGCCTCCTCCAGAGCGGAGCGAGCTTCCTCGGTGCCTACTTCATACAGGAAGCGGGCTGCACGCCAGCGTACGATCTTGCTGCTGTCTTTGAGCGATTCGATCATGACCGGGGTAGCGGCAGCATCGCCGATATCGGACAGTGTATCGCCTGCGGTACGGCGAACGGCCGGTGTTTCGTCGCGCATGGCTTCATACAGGAGTTCCATCGCTTCAGGGGTGCGCAGATCGCCCAAGTACACAACGACGAGCCGGCGGATCTGCATCTTCGGATCCCGAAGGGCTTGGCGGAGAAGCGGAATGTGTTTCTCCGTTGGCTCCAGTGCATCCAGCGCGGCATAACGGACGCGCCAGTCCTCATCCTGCAGCGCGGCTTCGGTTTCCTCGTCTGTCAGCTTCCGGCGCTGCTCGACGAAATCCTCGTCGCTGGCGCCGTGGGCAATCGCTTGGGCAACGACTTTATCGAGGCGCTCCTGCGGGAAGGCAGCTTCAAGCTCCTGCTCTACGTCACGGGCGATGCCTTCCAGCTGGCCGTAGCGCACGCCGTACTCCTTGAGCTTGCGCTCCTTGATGAGCGTCGAGGTTCCGACGGCGGCCACCGCTTTGGCGAAGCGCTCCGACAGACCGATGCGTTCTTCCTGATTCCCGCTTTTGACACGGATTTGCATCGGTATATTTCGAAAATACTGGACGAACACTTGAGCCTCACCAAAAGCAAAATCTTCCGCATTCTCTTGGAGTCCGGCGGCAAGCCCCTCCTGACCGAATATTTCCTGAACGGCGCCCAGAATGGAAGGCCAATCGGCGTTGCCTTTGCGGTCGAGCGCGATGAAATCAAGGGTATGAAAAACGCTCTTTACGCCCGGGATATGGAGCAGCTGCCTGATCCAGGGGGGAGCAGACCGTTCGTTATCCAGTGTATATGTTCTTCGAATCCCGGGCTCCAGCGTTTCGTCAAGTCGAAGCATCATGGAGTTCGGGCTCGGGGTTGGTTCAATAAATGTAATTTTCATGGGTTTATCTCGCCTCCTTATCCTCTTATTGTACCTCTTTTCCATGCCGGAAAAAACATCATGGCAAGGATTCAAACAAAATGACCGGACTTTGGATAAAAAGAGGAAAGGTTTGTAAAACTGATAATGATGGGATTGTAAAGCATTTGGGTTTTCAAAGAATCACATGTTAGATGGCCGCACTCTTGCAGATGGACTGAAATACTTGAAGGAGGCTAGGCTAACGGATGCACAGGAAGCAGGAGCGAAAGCTTGCGATTCTATGCTTTATTGTTGCGGCCATTATGCTATACGGCGCGGTGAAAGGGTATCTGCGCTATATGGAACATTTTGGATAACGAAACCGAGGAGTGAACCTGATGTCTTCACTGGATCCCGTACTGATGAGCCGGATCCTGACCGGCTTGACCCTGTTTGTGCATATTGTTCTGGCAACCATCGGCGTTGGGATTCCGATTATGTTGGCTCTGGCGGAATGGAGGGGGATTCGGACAGGGGACAACCATTATACGCTGCTTGCCCGGCGATGGGCGCGGGGATATGTGATTACGGTGGCCGTCGGCGTCGTGACAGGTACCGCCATCGGCCTGCAGCTCAGCTTGTTATGGCCCACCTTTATGCGCGTCGCTGGTAAAGCCATTGCGCTGCCGCTGTTCATGGAAACCTTTGCTTTTTTTGTGGAGGCGATCTTTTTAGGCATTTATCTTTATACATGGGATCGATTCAAAAATAAATGGACCCATTTGCTGCTGCTTATTCCCGTGGCGATCGGCTCCTCCGCGTCAGCGTTCTTTATCACGAGCATGAATGCGTTTATGAATCAGCCTCAGGGCTTCGAGCTGGTGGATGGGGTATTTACGAATGTGAATCCGTTCGTGGCCATGTTCAATCCGGCGACGCCGACCAAGGTGAGCCATGTACTGGCGTCAGCGTTTACGACCAGTGCCGCTGCGCTTGCCAGCATAGCAGCTTTCAGTATATTGCGGGGAAGCAAGCACATCTACTTTAAGAAAGCGCTGAAGCTCACCGTCGTGTCTACCTTTGTTTTTGCTGTGGCCACCGTGATGATTGGAGATTTCTCCGGCAAATTTCTGGCTAAATACCAGCCCGAGAAGCTGGCGGCGGCCGAGTGGCATTTTGAAACGATGAGGCAAGCCCCGCTCATTTACGGCGGCTTTCTGGATGAGAATAACGAGATTAAGTATGCATTGAAGATTCCGTATGCGCTAAGCATATTGGCGGGAAACAGTCCCAGCACGGAGGTCATTGGACTGAATGAGTTTCCGGAGAATGAGAGACCGCCGATGTCGGTGCATTATTTTTTCGATCTAAAGGTGACCAGCGGCGCCGTGATCGTACTGATTCCGCTCCTGTATATGTTCCGAAAGAAACTTCCTGGCAAAAGGCCTTATCCAAAATGGCTGCTGCTCAGTATATTGGCTTTGGGGCCTCTATCGATGTCAGCCATATGGCTGGGCTGGTTCCTTGCCGAGATCGGAAGGCAGCCGTGGATTGTGCGGGGATACATGAAGGTATCGGATGCGGCAACCACTTCAACAAGCGTCGGCTGGATGCTGGTGCTGTTTATAATCCTGTATCTGGTGCTATCCGTATCCGCGATTCGCGTGTTAAGCCAATTGTTCCGGAATAAAAGCGCGGAAGAGGAAATCAAGCTACTGGGACTCGAAATCGAAGGGGGAGACCGCAAATGAGCTATGCAATGGTGGCAATAACCGTGCTGTGGACATTTCTGTTTGGCTATTTGCTGGTGGCCTCGATTGATTTTGGTGCCGGATTTTTCAGCTATTACAGCGTGCTCACCGGACACGAGAACAAGATTCATAACATCATCCAGCGGTATTTATCTCCCGTCTGGGAAGTAACCAACGTATTCCTGATCTTTTTTGTGGTCGGACTTGTCGGATTTTTTCCGGATGCTGCGTATTATTATGGCACCGCCTTGCTTGTGCCGGGCAGCTTGGCCCTTGTGCTGCTGGCGATCCGCGGCGCTTACTACGCCTATCACACGTATGGCAGCCAGACCGGGAACAATATCGTGTATATGGGGCTCTACGGGGCCACGGGACTGCTCATCCCTGCAGCGTTGTCGACGATATTGGCCATCTCGGAAGGCGGCATTATCTATATGGACAACGGGAAGGTAGAGCTTCATTGGTATACGTTCTTCACGAATCCGTACACGTGGTCGGTCATCCTGCTTGCGCTTGTGAGCGTTCTGTACATCTCGGCGATGTTCCTGTCCTATTACGCGCATCGTGCGGGGGATGCGGTAGCGTTCGGCGTGGTCCGGGGTTATGCGCTGGGATGGAGCGCTCCGACGATCCTGGCTTCGGTGTTCGCGTTTTTCCAGATTAACCATCAGAATCCGGTGCATTTTGGGCAGATGCTGGATATCGCATGGATGTTTATCGCGTCGTTCATCTGCTTTGTCATTGCGGTGTACCTCGTATGGAAGCGAATCCGGCTCGGCATCGCTTTTATTATGGTCATGCTCCAATTTGCCTTTGCTTGGTACGGGTATGGACGCTCGCATCTGCCGTATATTCTCTATGATTACATCCATATTCATGAGAGCATAACAAACGATACGATGGCGATCGCATTGATTACCGCATTTATCCTGGGTTTCTGCGTATTGGTTCCTTCCCTGATCCTGCTGATGCGATTGTTTCTGTTCGATGCAAACTACATTCGCGGCAAATCCGCGAAGAAGGGGTGAGGCAAGTGGAGGACTTCGCCATTTTCATAGCACCGCTGCTCACCGTACTGGCTGCTGTAGCCTTTATGGCGATCTACGTCGTCAAGTATAAGGATCCATCCGATTGATTCTGGATAAAGGCAATTCCGGGTTGTTTCGCCACGAAACGTTCGGTGTAAAAAGAACAACAAGCGCAAAGTTGAGCGGAGAGGTCAATACGGGGTAAAATACAGGGTAATGGAAGGAGGAGGCTGCATGCCAAAAATTCGCTATAACAATATCGATAACGTCAGCACGGATAAAACACTTAAACAATTCAAGCAGTGGCGCGACGAACGTCGTCAGAAGAAGAAGGATTATTCTTACTGCATTCCGAACCTGACGCCGGATCTTCAGTATTTGCATAGCAACCGGCACGAAACCTCCGTTACCTGGATCGGGCACGCTACGTTCTTCATCCAATATGAAGGCTTGAACATCGTGACTGATCCCGTATGGGCGCGGAGAATGGGATTTAATAAGCGTCTTGGAGAACCTGGGCTTCCCATTCATGAGATCCCTCCGATCGATGTCATTCTGATCTCGCATTCCCATTATGACCATATGCATGTTGCCTCGATCCGTAAGCTGTACCGTGCGGACACCATGATCATTGTTCCCGTTGGTCTGCGTCGCAAAATGATCAACAAAGGCTTTCGCCGCGTGATTGAACTGCAGTGGTGGGAATCCACGACCATCAAGGGCGTGAAATTCTCCTTCGTGCCGACACAGCATTGGACTCGGCGCACGCCGTTTGACACGAATACATCCCATTGGGGAGGGTTCGTGATGGAGCCTGTCCTGCAGGATGCGAAGGTGGATTCGGCTTCTTCCGATGAATCATCATGCAATAACGAACCTGTATCGGAGGATGGCACCCGCCTGCTTCCGCCGAATTTGTATTTTGCCGGAGACAGCGGTTATTTCGAGGGCTTTAAGCTGATCGGAGAACGCTTCAACATTCACCTTGCGCTGATGCCCATCGGGGCATATGAGCCGGAATGGTTCATGACGTCGCAGCACGTCAATCCGGAAGAGGCACTGCAGGCGTTCCAGGATGTGAAGGCCGAGACGATGATTCCGATGCATTACGGCACCTTCAAGCTGGCAGACGATACGGCCAGAGAAGCGCTGGATCGAATGGAAGCGGAACGTGAGCGGCTGGGGATCGCCAAGGAACGAATTCGCGTACTAAAGTACGGAGAAACCTTTAAGGTTCAGCCTGAACGAAGAAGCGTGACATCATAACCGAAATGTGCAAGCGATTCGGATTACATGCACCATACACCATAGACTGCCAAAAGAGGCCCGAAAGGTTTTTCATAACCTTACGGGCCCATTTTCAGTTGCTTCTAAACGTTTAGCGTTTTGGCAGAATGCCGACCGCTCTTGCGGCAGCAGTATGAGAGGGGGACCTGATCCGACTGGTTTCTTTCATTAATAGAAAAGCCTCTTTTTCTATTAAACTAGAAAAAGAGGCCTTGATCGTCGGCGTTTGTGTACTAGAGAAAAAGGTGCATGCAGGAGGTGATATTTGTTTAAAACCGTTTTATATCTTCCAGAAGCTTCGATAACCGTCGTACTTATGCTATAATGTGCTGAAACCAATAGTGATAAAGGATGGTAATGCTTAATGATCAGTACAAGCGGCGTAACGCTCCGCTATGGCAAACGAGCACTATTTGAAGATGTCAATATAAAATTCACCCCGGGCAACTGCTACGGTCTCATCGGCGCCAACGGGGCGGGTAAGTCTACATTTCTGAAAATCCTCTCCGGTGAGATTGAACCGAACCAAGGCGAGGTTCATATGACACCGAATGAGCGGATGGCGGTTCTGAAGCAGAACCACTATGAATACGATCAGTATCCCGTCCTGGAGACGGTTATAATGGGTCATGCCCGGCTGTACAACATCATGAAAGAGAAGGATGCGCTGTATGCGAAATCCGATTTCTCCGAAGAAGACGGCATGCGTGCGGGTGAGCTGGAAGGCGAATTCGCAGAGCTGAACGGATGGGATGCAGAGCCGGATGCGGCAGCGCTCCTGATCGGTCTCGGCATTCCACGTGAGCTGCACGATAAGAAGATGTCTGAGCTGAGCGGTAACGAGAAGGTACGCGTTCTCTTGGCGCAGGCCTTGTTTGGCCGTCCGCATAACCTGCTGCTGGATGAGCCTACCAACCACTTGGACTTGGAATCGATTCAGTGGCTTGAGAACTTCCTTATGGATTATGAAGGCACCGTTATTGTGGTATCCCATGACCGTCACTTCCTGAACAAGGTGTGTACGCATATTGCGGATATCGATTTCGGTAAAATTCAGCTGTATGTCGGCAACTACGACTTCTGGTATGAATCCAGCAAGCTGGCGCTTGAACTTCAGCGGGATGCCAACAAGAAGAAGGAAGAGAAGATCAAGGAATTGCAGGCATTTATTCAGCGCTTCTCGGCGAATGCTTCCAAATCGAAGCAGGCGACTTCCCGTAAGAAACAGCTCGACAAAATTACGTTGGAGGATCTTCGTCCTTCGAACCGTAAATATCCGTTTCTTCATTTCAAACCTGAACGCGAGGCGGGCAAGCAGCTGCTTACGATTGATGGGATCACCAAGTCGATGGATGGAGAAAAAGTGCTGGATAATGTCAGCTTTGTTGTAAACAAAGGCGACAAAATCGCGTTTGTTGGTCCGAATGGGATGCCGAAAACGACGCTGTTCCAGATCATAACCGGTGAAACCGAGGCGGATGCCGGTGAATACAGCTGGGGGGTAACAACAACCCAGGCGTATTTCCCAAAAGACAACTCTGCCTATTTTGACGGTGTTGATATCAACCTCGTGGAATGGCTGCGCCAATATTCCAAGGATCAGGATGAGACATTCTTGCGCGGATTCCTTGGCCGCATGCTGTTCTCGGGCGAGGAAGCGCTGAAGAAAGCAAGCGTACTGTCCGGGGGCGAGAAGGTTCGCTGCATGCTAGCTAAAATGATGCTGAACGGCGCGAACGTGCTGATCTTCGATGAGCCGACGAACCACTTGGATCTCGAATCCATTACGGCTCTCAACAATGGCCTGATCGATTTCGACGGAACGATTCTATTCACCTCGCATGACCATCAGTTCATTCAGACGATTGCCAACCGAATTATCGAGATTACGCCTAATGGCATCATCGACCGCAGCATGAGTTATGACGAGTATCTTGAGAGTGAAGAGATCAAGGGACTTCGCGATAGCATGTACCCGGTTGAAGCTTAAGAAAATAGGATATGGCGAAGGATGAGGGCGTGAGCTTTCACCTCGCCGATCTATTAAAAAATGCTGCACCTTCCAAGTATGGGAGGTGCAGCATTTTTTGCGTTATGCACGAAACGGGCTCTTCTACGAACCGCCGGTACGACGACGCTGGTTGTTTGGTTTTTTGTTGTTTTGGCTTTTCATTTTTTGCGCTGAACCGGCTTGGAATTGTCCGGGCTTATTCGCGGACGCATTCTGCTGTTTTTTCTGTTCCAGCTTTTGCCGGATTGCATCGGCTAAATTCACTTTACGTGATTCATTATTCTCGGGCATAGTATCACCCTCCTCTTCGTGTTCGCTTGTCCTCATTTTATTCGTTTTTAAATCGCCCGGCAAGGGTAACAATGATTAATACCATTTTCTACGTCCATGGTTCTTTGACCGAAGCAATTATGTTTCTCTAGACCCACACGAATGACCTTTGCTAGGATTAAATATGGATAATGATGGATATCGCTTGACGGCTGCGAAAGACAAGCAAAGGAGAGACGTTATAAAGTGAATGCCTATGATAATATCAAACAAGGGGAACGCGGGGCCTGGATCAGCATTGCCGCCTACCTCGTGTTGTCCTCGTTTAAAATATTTTGTGGATACTTATTCGCATCCAGTGCTTTGCTTGCCGACGGTTTTAACAACCTGACGGACATCGTGGCATCGCTCGCCGTATTGATCGGATTGCGAATTTCCCAGAAACCGCCGGATTCCGATCATGCGTACGGACACTTAAGGGCGGAGACGATTGCGGCTTTGGTTGCTTCATTTATCATGGCGGTCGTTGGCATCCAAGTGCTGGTTGAAGCCGTTCGTTCATTTTTTGAAGGTTCCAAGGAAATTCCGAATTTATGGTCAGCCGCCGTAGCCGGCGTCTGTGCCGTTGCGATGCTTGGCGTATACCGGTACAACCGGAATCTCGCACGGCGAATCGATAACCAGGCACTAATGGCCGCAGCCAAGGATAATTTATCGGATGCACTCGTCAGTGTGGGGGCAGCTGTAGGTATTATTGGCGCACAATTCGGCCTGCCCTGGCTGGATACCGTAGCGGCGGTAGCGGTTGGCGTCATTATTTGCAAAACGGCTTGGGATATATTCAGGGATTGCACCTATAGTCTGACGGACGGTTTTGATGAGAATCGTTTGTCGGACTTGCGCAGTACGATTGCCCGTACGCCCGGCGTCGAGGGGATTAAGGACATGAAGGCCCGAATTCACGGCAATCATGTGCTGGTGGATGTTGTCATCGAGGTGGACCCGGATATCACTGTTCTGGAGGGGCATCAGATCAGTGACCGTATCGAAGAACAGATGGAGAGGATTCACAATATTATGAGCGTCCATATTCACGTGGAGCCTAAGGAATCGTCCTAGGGAAACCGATCGGTACGAATACAAATGGCAGGCCAAGTTCATCTTGACCTGCCATTTAACCTGCAAGGAGACATGAAGGATCATGAAGTCCGGCAGTCATACCTGATTACTTTACATAAATCCAAGCTTTACCGAGCCATGTATAAACTTCAACCCATTCCCCGCCAAGCACGACACCCGTTCGATTACCGGTTGTGTCGATTTTTTGCGGAGCCAAGGCACCAAGCTTTTCGCCGTTTGGAGCGTTATAGAAGTAAGTTCTTTCCGCAATCTCGATCATAGGTGTAGGCACCAACACGACTTCTTCCGGTTTGATAATAGGGTCTGTCGTCGAGATTGGAGCCGGTCCTGAAGTTTCAGTTACCGTCCCTGAAGTTTCGGATACTGTCCCGTTAATCGGGTCTGCGCTTGCTACGGCGGTCAGAGACAGGGTGAGTGCTAGGGCTGCAGTAATGCTTAGAGTTTTTTTCATGGAATAATTCCTCCTTGGGACCGAAGTATGATTTTATCTCGCTATTTTAACACACTATCGTAATAACCACCATTTGGATGTTTTGAATCAAGAAAATTGGGTACATTTCGCAATTCGTGACAAGTTTTAAGGATTCCTATATACTTTGGAGATGGGAAAAGCCTTGTTGCCGCAGGGATATCCAATGGGAGGAGGGGCTTTGGATGGTACGTCGAAAAAAAAGAGCCGGACGTTTCCTGCTGGGTATATTTGTCCTTCTGCTTGTGATTGTCGGTGCGTTGGTCTGGTTTGTTTATCCTACGCAATCTCTGGATATGCGCTACCGCTCCGTTGATTTCAAGGACAAGTTGATGACCATGGTGTCCAATCGGGATACCCGCATGCTGCTGAGCACGGAAGAAGTCGGGGAACTCAGCAAGAAGAACATGGTGAAATATATGAGCACCCATGACCTGGGCGTCGATATTACAGGTGCTGATTTCGTGATGAATGGCACCACGATGACAGCCCATATGAATGGGCAATGGGGGATTCTTCCCTTTGGTGCAGTGCTGCGCTTTCAGATGTCTGCCGAGGGAAGCTATCTTCACCTGACGCATGAATCAACAACGATCCGGGGAGTTGAGATCCCTTTGAACATGTTCCAGCTGGAGCCGATACAAATTTCGCTCAAGGACTATTTACCGGATCTGGTAACTGTGAAAAATGTGAAGTTTCTGTCCGACGGCTTGGAATTGAACTTTACGATGGATTGGATGTCCATTCCGTCGCTGTTTAAGTAAAGCAAGGGAACCGGCTAAAGACTCAGACAAGGACACCAAGTCTGGGTCTTTTTTGTGTTTTTCAAGAGAAAAGTCGTTATTTTCAGAAAAAAACTATGAAAAAAATATATATGTAAACATTGACACTATAATTATCCCCCACTATAATCAGTAATTGTTTAGAAATAAATGTTTTAGTACTAAAGTATATAGAGACGAAGTAGGTTGGTCTCTATTGAAGAAGTGCTGGACCTTTTAAAGGAGTGTAAAAAATACATGTCCATGCGGAATGAAATTCTGGAGTTGGAGATGCTATTTAAGAAGATGGTTCGAACTGTGCACCATGAGTGGCAGAAGGAAGGGTTTCCTAAACTAGGCAGAACGCAGTATACCGCCTTGGAGATGCTTCACGAACAGGGAGCATTGAGATTGTCGGACTTGGCCGATTCCATTCATGTGACATGCGGGGCGGTTACGGGCATATCCGATAAATTGATCGAGGGCGGATTCGCGCGCCGAACAAGGGATACAGCCGACCGAAGGGTCATTCATTTGGAGATTACGCCGCTCGGGAGTAATCTGATCGAGCAGCTGGCCAATAAACGTGCCGAGTTAAGCGATTTGTTATATGGCTTTCTAACGGACGAAGAGGTTAAGCAGTTGAGTGTCCTGTACCGTAAAATTTTGACGAATGTTGAGCACATCCAAGGTCAGATGTCCACATAGAACAAACATGCTAAATGTATGATTTTACTTAGAAAGAGAGTGAAGGCTGCACATGAGTACCCATACCATTGCTCGCCCCGGCGAGCCTGTTAAGAAAGGACCTATCATTGCTGCACTTATGATTGGCGCTTTTGTCGCCATTCTTAACCAGACATTGATGAATGTTGCTCTGCCGAGCATCATGGAGAATTTGAACATTAAACCGACCGTAGCCCAGTGGCTGACCACTGGCTTTATGCTGGTGAACGGGGTCTTAATTCCCGTTACCGCTTATCTCATCGCGCGTTTCTCGACAAGGCAGCTGTTCATTAGTGCGATGACGCTGTTTACGATTGGCACCTTGCTGTGCGCGGTCAGCCCCAACTTCGCGTTACTGCTTACCGGACGCCTCGTTCAGGCTGCCGGTGCAGGCATTTTGATGCCGCTTATGACCGTTGTATTTCTGAACATATTCCCTATTGAGAATCGCGGGAAGGCAATGGGAATGATGGGGATTGCCATGATATTTGCTCCTGCCATCGGACCTACGCTTTCCGGATATATTGTGGAGCACTACGATTGGCGTGTCCTGTTCTACATGATCCTGCCTTTCTCGATCATTGCTACGCTAATCGGGGTATTTTTCCTGAAAAATGTTACCGAGGTCAGCCGGCCGAAGCTGGACATGATCGCCATCATTTTGTCCACCCTGGGCTTTGGCGGTTTGCTGTACGGCTTCAGTGATGCCGGGAATGACGGTTGGTCCAGCACGCCGGTTGTTACGACCCTAGCGGTCGGAGCGATTGCCCTTATCCTGTTTGTTTGGCGGGAGATGAAGACCGACAATCCGATGCTGGAATTCCGGATATTCAAATACAATATGTTTACGTTGACCACGCTTATCAATGTCATTGTTACGATGGCGATGTATGCCGGCATGATTCTGCTGCCTATTTATCTACAGCAGATTCGTGGATTCACGCCGGTGGAATCAGGCCTTCTTATGCTTCCCGGCGCTATTCTGATGGGGATCATGTCACCGATCACGGGGGCGATCTTCGATAAGGTTGGCGCAAGATGGCTGGCTGTTATCGGTCTGGCGATTACGGTCATTACGACGTGGGAATTCAGTAATTTGACCGAAACCATGTCCTACAGCCACATGATGATCATCTATACGGCCCGGATGTTCGGGATGTCGATGCTCATGATGCCGATCCAAACGGCGGGGCTTAATCAGCTCCCACGGAGCTTGAACGCTCATGGTACGGCCATGTCCAATACACTGCGCATGGTTTCCGGCTCAATCGGAACGGCAATTCTAGTTACCGTCATGTCCACCCAGGCAGAGAGCAAAGGGGAAGCTCTGATGCAATCGGGGCTATTTGATCCGAAGAATCAGGCCGACCTGCTTAAGCTGGGGAATGAAGCAACCATTTATGGCATTAACTATGCCTTTGTTATTGCGACATGGATCAGCGTCGCTTCCTTCATCCTGGCTTTCTTTATCAAGAAGACCAAGCCGGCGGAAGAGCCGAAAACCGCAGGAAATCAGGAGGCTGCAGCAACGAACGTATAATCTGATCCGATTTTGCGCAGCGCAAAAAAGGGTGTCCTAACCGTTGATCAAACGGAGGACACCCTTTTTTTCATTTCCTATGTGTATATTCAATGCATGGGCTTTAGTATGCGACAGCGTCACATACTTCGTCTGCGTCCAGTAAAGAGAGAGATCACAAACAGGACAACGAAGATGAAGAACAGCACCTTCGCAATGCTGGCTGCAGCCTCAACGATGCCGAAGAAGCCAAAGATCCCTGCAATCAGTGCAACAACTAGAAAAATTACGGACCATTTTAACATCCTATTCACCCTGCTTTCTTCATCGATTTTATTGGACATAGGCATGTAGTCTCATGATGCTCCAAGAAGCGGCACATATCCAATTTGAAGCTCGGTAGGGAGCCGATTAGCCGTTGCCAACAGCGCCCTTCGTAGTGTTCTTTAACCGGGGTGGCAGGGGATGAAACAAGCTGTAGGACAATGGCATTATTGGCAGGGATCTCTTTGTTTCGTGGACTGGGGGATAGGGTAACTATTGCGTATCCGAAACCAACATACTTGAAAGTGAGGGACAACGTATGCTAACCCAAATCAGTGTTGCCATTATTGCCGTAGCATTTGCGGTTCTGGTTTTCTTTTTAATCAAGACATTAAAGGCTGCGACACAATCGCTCGAAAAGGTAACCGAAACCCTTCAGGATGTTCAAAAGACGGTGGACGAATTGACTTATGAAGTGAAGCAGACCATCCGGAATACGAACGATATTACGGTGGACGTTCAGCATAAGATGAGACAGATCGATCCGGTACTGGATACCGTCAAGAATCTGGGAGAAGCTTTAAGCGAGGTCACCTATGCGGTGAAGCAGGTATCCTCCGGCATGGTTAGCCGCTTTAAGCAATCCCGGATGGAGCAGAAGAAAGAGCAGCCTGCCCGTATGGAAGTGCCTTTGACGGCTCAGGATCGTACGTTCCAGTCCTATGATGCGGTATATCAGAACACGGAAGCGCAAGAAAAGTCACGCGGTCGGAACTGGTTAGCCTACGTGGATACAGCGGTTGGTCTGTGGAACAGCTTCCGTCGCCAAAAAGCCAGATAAACGTAAGAAAGCTAAACCCGGGTATAGCTCCGACAGCTGAAGAAAGGAGGAGGTCGCATGTGGAATGTCGCACTGTTGATGGTAGGGCTCTTGATTTACTCCGGAGGTGGGGGTGCTGTGGCAGAGCCGCAGCCTTCTGCCGGGATGTCGCCACCGCCTATAATTCATGCCGCTTCGGATGTTGGACAAGCACAAACCAGCGACAACTCTACGGAGAGCTATGGAACTTTAAACGGGATTTCGCTAACGGATAACAAGCATGATGTCATTCGGAAGCTGGGAACGCCGGCTCGAATTGAGCATGAAGAGCTGACCGGAATTACCAAGCTGGATTACAAAGATATGGAGATTGGGGTCCGCAACGGCTACACGGAATATGTTCGTGTGAAGCCCTCTGCCGTATCCTTTCAGGTTGAAGACCAGCGTATTGGTATGACAACCGATCAAATTAGGGCATCACTGGGTAAGCCGTATTTCAAAGCGGAGGACGGGGATGTGTACCTTGAGAACCATCAAGCGCTTAAGGTATTTATTGACCGGGACTCCGGCGAAATTGCAGGGATTGATTTATTTTTCGATTATAGCGACTGAATTTGTTTCAACCTTAAGAAATAAGGTTAATAACAAATGGACTATAACCTAAATCGAGGTTTTACACTATTAGGGGAGGTTTTCACAATGGAATTTACCAATACGAAGTCATATGCCAAAGTCGTTGAGAATGGTACACAAGCGGTTCAGGAGGTGCAGAACCTGGGGCAGTCCGGTTACGATCAGGATCGGATTTATGTATTGGCTCATGATTCGGATAAGACAAGCCGGATCGTGGATGCATCCGATGCAAATAACGTAGGCATCAAGGAAGAAGGCGTGTTTGACGCCTTTGCGAATTTGTTCCGGTCCCGCGGCGATGAGCTCCGCGCCAAAATCGTATCGCTTGGCTTCACGGAGGCCGAGGCTGGATTCTATGAGAAACAGCTGGATCTAGGCAAAGTACTTGTTATCGCTAAAAAAGATTGATGATATAGCAACGAAGTTCAGCTTTATGACAGCATCGATGGTAGGCGTTATAGGACTTAAAACATAGATAAGGAATGAGACCATAGACGTCTCATTCCTTATCTATGTTTTAAAAGAATGTTCCATATACCTAGTAAAAGTGGAAGATTCAAGATTTAGAACCTTTTTCTATGGCAATTGATTAGAGGACTATTATAGTATAATAGTAGGAAAAGGATTTCTATCGTATAATCCGAAACGTTAAGGGAGAGGGCAATGAGAATATTAATCGTAGATGACAATCCGACTAACGTCATTATTATCCGAGAAATCTTAAAGAAGGAAAATTACCAGAACACTCTATCTGCATCTTCAGCCCTGGAAATGCTGGAGCATTTGGGGATCGGCGATCGCAGACAAGAACTCCATCCCCGGAGATCGGACATCGATCTGATCCTGCTTGATATGATGATGCCCGAGATGGATGGAATAGAAGCATGCCGTATAGTTCAGCAGTACGAGCATTTGAAAGATATACCGATCATTATGGTTACCGCCGTTGGGGATTCCAAGAAGCTTGCCGAAGCGCTGGATGCCGGTGCCGCCGATTACGTAACGAAACCGATCAACAAGGTAGAGCTGATGGCACGCATACGCCTGGCGCTCCGGTTGAAGCATGAGAAAGACTGGCATATTGAGAGAGAACAGCGGGTCCAGGCTGAATTGAAGCTTGCGGCCATGGTACAGAATGCCGTATTGAGCTTACCAATTGAAGATGATCAGCTTGAAATTCATGCGCTGTACCAGCCCTCGGCGGAGCTTGCGGGAGATTTGTACGCATGGTACCCGCTTGGTGATGGCCGTTATGGCGTGATTCTGCTGGATATGATGGGACACGGGATTACTTCGTCCCTATTTTGTATGTTCATCGCTTCGGTTCTGAAGGACACGGTGACGACCTATGTCGAACCGGAGAAGGTGGTTCAGGAATTGAACCGCAGGTTCAATCAGTTAAACCTCGGCGAACAGCTGATACAGTACTATTTTACAGCGATCTATCTTGTTGTGGATACCCGTTTAAAGCGGGTGGACTACGTCAACGCAGGGCATCCGCCGGCTCTCTTCTTTCAGGAGAGCGGGGATGTGATGACCCTGGATCAAGGCTGCTGCCCGGTGGGATTGTTTGACCGGATCGAAGACATGGAGCCAAGAAGCTTTCAATATGAAGGCGAAGGACATTTGGTTATGTATACGGACGGCCTGCTCGAACTGGTGGAGGGCGGTCATGACGAGAAGCTGGATTATCTGAAGGAGCATTTGGGAGGCCCTCATCATTGGAGAGAAGATGAGATGAAGAAGCGATATTTTGTGGATGATCCATCGCAGGAGCGAGAGGACGATAAATGCCTGGTTTGGATATCTCTTAAAAAAGGAGAGGAAACCAATCAATGAAGCTTAGGAGCAAGTTAGTCATTGGTTTTACGACTTTGTTGGCGCTCATGCTGGTTCTGACCTTGATTGGTTATGACCGAATCAGTTATATGAACGACCAATTGAACCAGATCTATCAGGATCGCTACCAAAAGGTACGAAACTCCAGCGCAATGCGCGGAGAAGTCAACGATATGGCACGAGAGCTTACGAACATGATCTTGAGCAATGACCAGTCTACGTTTGCTGTGTCCGAACAGGAACTGGAAACGATGACAGCACGAGCTCAAACGTATTTTCAAGCGATCAAAGAAAGTGCAAATGCTGCGGAAGAGCAGCAATTGTTAGTCCGGATTGAGCGTGCGGTGAATCAATATATCGTTTATCAAAATAAGACACTGGAGCTGCTGGCAAAGAGCAACGCAACGGAAGCTAACCTGCTTCGTAATTCGACCGGACAATCTGTCCAGGAAGAGATGCTGATGAGTTTGAACGAGCTTAGCAGCTACGAGAACCAGAAGATCAATGATGATATAACAGCAGCGAAAGCAGCATATGACCGCTCTGTCCAAATGTTTATCTATCTCATGGCTGGCGGTTTGTTATTAGGAATGCTGGTCATTCTATGGATTCTTCCAAGCATTACCCGGGGCATCAACGTAGTCTCCATGATGTTGAAGAGCTTTGGAGAAGGCAGATTGAAGGCGATCCGTCGTATTAAAGTTACGTCCAAGGATGAGTTTGGCGATGTGGCCCGGGTATTTAAAGACCTGTCCGAAGATATTATCGAGAAGCAGCGCATCGAGGAAACCTATCTCCAGGCCCAGCGTGATCAGTCCTGGCTCAACTCGAATATGGCCAGAATCACGGAGCTGCTGGAGGGGATCAATTCCTTGGAGGAAGTCGGTCAGCGGTTTATCAGCGAATTTACGCCGATTTTGGGTGCTCATTATGGAGCTATCTATATTCGTCAAGAAGACAAACATCCGAATAAGTTGGAGATGAAAGGTTCTTACGCCCATGAAGGCGGCGAAGAGCCGAAGATTTCCTTCATGATCGGGGAAGGGCTTGTAGGTCAAGCTGCGCTCGATAAGAAACCGATCGTACTGAAAAGCGCGCCGGAAGATTTCATGAATGTGGAATCCGCTTGGGGATCATCGAAGCCGGTATCCGTCGTGATCTATCCGATTCTGTTTGAGAATGAAGTGTTGGGTGTTGTTGAGTTGGCAGCCTTTGAAGAAACAACTTCACTGCAGGAGCAGCTTTTATCTCAGCTGAGTCAATCGCTTGGCATCATTCTGAACAATATTACAGGCCGTCTGCGGGTAGAGCAGCTGCTGCGCGAATCGCAGGCCATGACCGAAGAACTTCAGGTTCAATCGGAAGAGCTGCAGACCCAGCAAGAAGAGCTTCGCCGCACCAACGAAAATCTGGAGGAGCAAACCAATGCCCTCAAGCGTTCCGAGGACTTGCTGCAGCGCCAGCAGGAAGAGTTGGAGCATTACAATACCGAGCTTGTTGCCAAGACGCGTGCGCTTGAGGAACAGGTGCAGGAAGTGGAAGAGAAGAACGATGAGATCGAGAAGGCGAGAATGCAGCTTGAGCAGCAAGCGAAGCAGCTTTCCATTACAACGAAGTATAAGTCGGAATTCATGGCTAATATGTCTCACGAGCTGCGGACCCCGCTTAACAGTCTGCTGATTTTATCACAGCTGTTGTCGGAGAATAAGGATGGAAATCTGAGCAATAAACAGATTGAATATGCACAGACCATATACATGTCGGGCTCCGATCTGCTCAAAATGATCGATGAGATTCTAGATCTGTCCAAAGTGGATGCCGGGAAGATGGAGATCCATTATGAGGACGTTCAGCTTCCGGATATTGAAGCCTTCGTGGAGCAGAACTTTGCCGCCGTGGCATCACGCAAGCATATTGACCTGGGTGTGCATATCAGTGAAGATATTCCGCAGAGCATTGTCACGGACAGCCATCGCGTGAAGCAAATTCTTCGCAATCTGTTGTCGAATGCCTTCAAGTTTACCAATAGCGGCTCCGTCGAGCTGCATGTGGAAAAGGCCGACAAGGAGAAGCTTCCGCTTTACCTGAATGCCGAAGCGGATTATGTGGCCTTTGCTGTCAGAGATACCGGAATCGGTATCCCGGCGGATAAAACGGATCTGATCTTTGAAGCCTTCCAGCAGGTAGACGGCACAACCAGTCGTAAATACGGGGGAACCGGGCTTGGTTTATCTATCAGCCGCGAGCTTTCCCGTCTGCTGGGCGGGGGCATTCTGGTTGAATCGGAAGAAGGTAAGGGAAGCTGCTTTACGCTCTTCCTGCCATCCAGCCATCCGGATTTGGTAGAGAGTAATCAGGAAGCAGCTGCAGCAATTGAGGCACCAACGGAGAGTAATCTGATCGTACCGAAAGCGAAGATGATTTCAAAAGAGGTTCAGCCATCCATACAGGTGGATGACGATCGCGATCAGCTCGGACCGACAGATAAAGTCTTGCTTATCATTGAGGATGATGTGAAGTTTGCCAGAATTCTTCTGGATATGGCCAGAGGCCGCGGCTTCAAGGCCTTGGTTGCATTGCAGGGGGATATCGGTCTGGAGATGGCCAAGTCGTACAAACCGGATGCCATTATCCTAGATATCCAGCTTCCGGTTATTGACGGCTGGTCTGTCATGGGCGAACTGAAGAGCTCTGCGGTTACGCGCCACATTCCAGTGCATGTCATTTCCGTCGTGGATGAAGTGAAGCAAGGATTAATGATGGGTGCGATCGCTTACTTGAAGAAGCCGTCATCGAGAGAAGCGCTGGAGGACGCGTTTACGCATATCGAATCCTATGCGGAAAAATCGATGAAACATCTCCTGATTGTTGAGGATGACGACATTCAGCGGAATTCGATCATTGAATTGATTGGTCATGACGATGTATCGATTACGGCGGCATCCACAGGCGCCGAAGCGCTCAGTGAGCTTCGCAAACAGCGCTATGATTGCATGGTGCTTGATCTGATGCTAACGGACATGACAGGCTTTGAGCTGCTGGATCAGATCCGCGATGACGAGAACCTGGTGGATCTGCCGATCATTATTTATACAGGCAAGGATCTTGATTCGAAGGAAGAGATGCAGCTTCGCAAATATGCGGAGTCGATCATCATCAAAGACGTGAAATCGCCAGAGCGGCTTCTGGATGAAACGACGCTGTTCCTCCATCGGGTCGAGGCAGATTTGCCGGAAGATAAACGCAAAATCCTGCAGAAGCTGCACAATAAGGAAGAGCTGTTTGAAGGCAAGAAGATTCTGCTGGTGGACGATGATATCCGCAACGTGTTTGCTCTCTCCAGCGTGCTGGAGGGCTACAATATGGAAGTCACCTTTGCGGAAAACGGCAAGGAAGCCATTGAGCTGCTTCAGGATCATCCGGAATTTGATCTGGTGTTAATGGATATGATGATGCCGGAGATGGACGGATATGAGGCGATGCGACGTTTACGCGAAATGCCGGAATTCGAGAAACTGCCGATTATTGCCCTGACAGCCAAAGCCATGAAAGAGGATCGTGCAAAATGTATTGAAGCGGGAGCTTCCGATTATATGAAGAAACCGATACAAACGGAGCAACTTCTTTCGCTTATGAGGGTTTGGTTGTATTCGTAAGCCGCTTTTGTGGGTAAAGTACAAGTAGCAAATAAACACGGGGAAAGCGGTGCAAGCGTGATGTCATCTAGTGACCATATGGAATCAGAACAACTGTTGTTGACAGAGGAAAGCGAACGTGAGCTGGAACAGATCGAGATTGAGCTTCTTTTGGAAGGTATTCATCGATTCTATGGTTACGATTTTCGCAATTACGCCATTCCCTCATTGAGGCGGAGAATCTGGCATCATGTTCATGCCGAGGGCGTGTCCACCATATCAGCCCTACAGGATAAAGTGCTTCACGACCGTTCTTGTTTTGAGCGGCTTATATATAATCTATCGATTCCGGTTACGGAAATGTTCAGGGATCCGAAGCTATTCCTGACATTCAGGCAGTCTGTAGTTCCATTGCTTCGTACGTATCCTTATATACGGATTTGGCATGCAGGCTGTTCGACCGGAGAAGAAGTGTATTCCATGGCCATTTTGCTCCATGAAGAGGGATTGTATGAGAAGTCCCGGATTTATGCGACGGACATGAATTCGCGTTCGCTCCAGCAGGCCAAGGAAGGCGTATTCGACATCAAACGCATGAAGCAATATACCAAGAATTATATGGAGGCGGGCGGTACCCGCTCGTTCTCCGAATATTATACAGCGAAGTACAATTCGGTTATTTTCCAACCGTTTTTGAAGAAAAACATGATATTTGCCGAGCATAATCTGGCAACAGACCGTTCCTTTAACGAGTTTAATGTGATTTTTTGCCGGAATGTCATGATTTATTTTAATGATCAGCTGAGGGATCACGTACACGGATTATTTCACGAGAGTCTAAGCCATTTTGGTATTCTCGTACTGGGTTCTAAAGAGTCCATACACTTTACGAATTATAGTGAAGCTTATGAGACGCTGGACCGGGTGGAGAAAATATACCGGAAGATTAAATAGAGTTTTGTAGGAGGATCTCATGGGGTTTCACGAACCGATTCATATTCTGTTGGTAGATGACCGCCCTGAAAACTTACTTGCGCTCGAAGCTGTTCTGGACAGCGAACAATACACGCTAATTAAAGCTACTTCGGGGGAAGAGGCTTTACGATATCTCTTGAAGTATGATTTTGCCGTGATTGTTCTTGATGTACAAATGCCCGGCATGGACGGTATCGAAACAGCAAGGCTGATCAAGGCGAGAGACAAGACGAAGGATATTCCGATTATATTCATTTCTGCAAACAGCAAGGACGCGGAGCATCTTTTTGCAGGATATTCCGCAGGAGCAATCGACTATATGGTTAAACCCTTTATCCCTCAAATCTTGAAATCCAAGATCGAGGGTTTTGTCGATATGTACCGGACCAATAACAGGCTGAAGATTCAATCCATGCAATTGCATCAGAAGACCCAGGAGCTTGAAAAAATTAATCAAGAGCTTGTGCTGGCCAAGGAAGAAGCGGAGATTGCCGCCAAAGCCAAAACGGAATTTCTGGCGATGATGAGTCATGAGATCCGTACGCCGATGAATGGCGTCATCGGGATGATTGATTTGCTGATGGACAGCGATCTTCAGGATGAGCAGCGGGAATATGCAGCCATTATCCGAAACAGTGCGGATGCCTTGGTTAACATCATTAATGACATTCTGGATTTCTCCAAGATGGAATCAGGCAAAATGGAGCTGGAGGAATATCCGTTTGATCTCAAGTCCTGCGTTCAGGAAGTGTTTGGTTTGTTCTCCGGAGAAGCCTCCAAGAAGAATCTGGAGCTCACGTATTACATTGAGGATCAAATTCCTGCGATCGTATTCGGGGATATGGGTCGCCTTCGTCAAGTATTGGTGAATCTGGTATCCAATGCCGTGAAGTTTACCAATGAGGGTGGTGTGTATTTGGTTGTCTCGCTTGCCCAAGCTGAAGAAGACCGATTAACCCTTGAATTCACGGTGAAGGATACGGGAATTGGTATCTCATCCGAAAAAATCGATCGCTTGTTCAAGCCGTTCTCTCAGTTGGATTCCTCAATGACAAGGCGGTACGGTGGAACAGGACTGGGGCTGGCAATCTGTAAATCGCTCGTACAGATGATGGGCGGAGAGATCGCGGTGGAGTCCAAGGAAGGCAAGGGAGCCACTTTCGTATTTACGATCTGCGTTCATACACATGAGGAAGAGCATCAACGACTCCGGGAAGAGGAGCGTTCGGCAAAATATCGTGTGCATGGGGAGAGGCAACCGAACATCCTGATTGTGGACGATCATCCGATTAATCGAAAACTGATGGACAGTATGCTGGAAAAGATGGGGATGAAAGCGGATATGGCGGAGGACGGCAGACAGGCAGTTGAGATGGTTGCAGGTCCTAAAGTCTACGACATGATCTTCATGGATTTGCAGATGCCTGTAATGGATGGTCTTGAGGCGGCGCGACTGATCCGCCAGATGAAGCCGGAAGCTGAGGCTCCCGTTCTGGTTGCGATGACGGCGAATGTGATGGACGGGATTCAGAAGCGCTGCTTTGACGCGGGTATGAATGAATATATCAGCAAGCCGGTAAAAATCAGCTGTGTGAAGCACCTGATATCCCGGTATGTACCGGTAGAACCGGAAGGATGGGATATGCCCGCAAGCCCTGTTCGCATCATCAACGGTTAGTACAGAAACCGATTTCCATATATTAGCGTGCCCATAACCCTCTTTAACCTGTTTCAACAAGCCAGATAACGGGTTATGTAAAGGGAAAACAAATGATTGGGAGAGAGTGTCTATGAATACAAAAACGAATGATAAGTTCAATGCTAAGACCCAGATGAACGAGGGCGTATGCACGGTATTTCTGAGCGGTGAACTTGATCTGTCCGTCGCTCCTGATTTTCGATTAGTGATGGAGCCTCTTGTCGGCAATTCCGAAGTAGACTTGATCGTCAACATGAAGGACATGACATATATTGATAGTACGGGTATTGGTATTCTTCTGTCGATACTGAAAGCCAGACATGGCATGGAAGCACGCTTTGCAGTCGAGGAAGTTCCGCCGCAAATTCAAAAGCTGTTCGATATGACGGGTATTGCGAAGTTCTTTCAGTCGTAAGAAGAATTCCCAATAGGAAAGGATCGAAAAGAATGAATTCAGATGTTCAAAGAGTAACGCTTAATTTGCCTGCCAGTGCTGAATACGTGGATATTGTAAGACTGAATCTGTATGGAATAGCTTCTAAGATGGGCTTTTCCTATGAAGAGATTGAAGATATGAAGGTTGCGGTGTCGGAGGCATGTAATAACTCGGTCTTGTATGCTTATAGTCAGGAAGGCGGAATGGTAGAGGTTTTATTTCAAGTGACCAGCGATTCGCTATCCATCACGGTCCGAGACGAAGGGGAGAGTTTCGACAGTATGGGAGCGGTTGGCAACCGTACGCTTCATGATAAAGATCTCAGCGAGGTCCAAATCGGAGGACTAGGCTTCTACCTGATGGAGGCGCTTATGGATGAGGTAAGCGTGACAAACCAGGCTGGAAAGGGAACCGAGGTCACGCTGACGAAGCGTCTCGCAAGAAGCGAGGAGCCCGTATGAGTGATAAAGCGACTCCCCAAGAGTCCAGAGATGAAGCAGTTCATTTAATTGAACAATATCAGCAAACGAAAGATAACGATATCGCAACGGTGCTGATTAAGAAATATGAACCGATGGTCAAAATGGCGGCAGGCAAGATTGCCCGGAATCGGCCCGACCTGTACGAGGATTTGTATCAGGTTGGCCAAATGGCATTAATTCGTCTTCTGCAGCAATATGACATCAGCCTGGGGATTCCGTTTGAGCCCTATGCCATGAAAAGCATGATCGGTCATATGAAAAACTTTCTCCGCGATAAATCATGGTACATTCAAGTACCAAGGCGGATCAAGGAAAAGGGTGCCTTGGTTCAGCAGGCGATAGATGAATTAATGGTGAAGCTGGAGAGATCTCCCGATGTGAATGAGATCGCATCCTACTTGGATCTTTCCGTTGAGGAAACGGTCGAAGTGTTGGCCGGACGTGAATGCTATCATTATGTATCATTGGATTCCCCTTTATCCCAGGAAGAAACCGGAGCGACGCTTGGAGAGCTAATCAGTTCGGATGTGAATGATTTTGATTCCGTTGAGAAGCGCATGGATCTTCAGCAGGCGATGAGCCAGTTGAAGGAGCAAGAGCAGAAGGTGCTATTGCTGGCATTTCAGGAGGGACAGTCCCAGAGAGCTATCGCTCAGAGGTTAGGCGTGTCGCAAATGAGTGTCTCACGTATACAGAAGCGTGCAACGGAAAAACTGAAGCAGATCATGTCTAATTCTTCTTACTGATATGGACAAGCCTCGTAGTAACAGTAACAGACGTATAGCAACATAAGGCACGCTTCCTCATTACGGGAAAGCGTGCCTTTTTGAAACCTTGCGATTTGTATTTACAGAAGGGAGTGTCAGTAAAACATGCTGGGGCCGGATAGGATGGAAGGTCAGGATATTTATTCTTTTGCAGGGGGATGGAAGTGGTACGATGTTCGAACGGATAACTGGCAATCCTCCTGGATCGGTGAACTTCGGACACGCTATCCTTATACAGCCGAATGGTTCGATCAGGCGTCGACGTTAAAGGAACGAAACTACTTATCCGTCCGATTCAAGGATGGGGTGGAGCCGGTTATTATGGGAACCATGCTTTATAAGGTTACGGATGATGCCGATCATTACAAGTCGGAACAGTTCTATTTCTATACGGACGACCAAGTGCTGATCACCATCAATTTGGATGACCATACCCGAAGCGTGATGGCTAAGTCCGAAAGAGCTTCCATGCTTCATCAATGCCAAAAGCCCGTCGACGGCATGTTTGTGCTGGCTCGGACCATTTTGCATTATTACCATGCGGGAATGGATCAATTCGAGCATAACCTGCGTCTTGTCGAAAGTGATATGCGTACGCGCAACCGGAAGTCCTTAATGGACAGCATTCTAACGTCCCGGTTTGAGCTGTTGGAGTGGAGCAATTTGTTTATTCCTTTTCAGGAGCTGATCGCTGCAGCAAAAGAAGGGTATCATGGCGAGCTGGATAGCAGTCGCTCGTTTCAACAGCTCCTACATCGAGTGGAAAGAATGGAGAAGCTGATTCATCATTATGAGCGCGAAATCGATACGCTGGTTTCGATAGACGATGCAATCTCCGCGTTCCGCGGCAATGAAATTATGAAGACACTGACGATTTTTACGGTTGTGCTCACACCCGCAACCGTGGTCGGAGCCATCTGGGGGATGAACTTTGAAAATTTGCCCGCCATTAAGACGTTCTGGGGATTTACGGTAATCAGCGGTTTTACCCTACTGTGGACGGGAGGCATGTATCTTTGGATGCGTGCGAAGGGATGGACGGGAGACCTGCTTCAAGTAAAGTCCAGCAATAAAAATCTTTGAGGCATAATGGTGATCCATGAATGGCGGCAACAATGATCACAACGCCCGGTGACCTTTATAGGCACCGGGCGTTTGCATGCGTTAAAGATACACTAGGATCGGGATTGATCAATATATCCTTGCAAATCCGAGATGAAATCCCCGATCATCGGTACGTTGACAAAGAAGCTGAGAATGTAACCCAGAAGACCCAGCACAAGTGCCGTGCCAAGGGTTAAGCCAAGTCCCCTGGATAGTCCGGCTGTGAGGTTGGCAATGATGCGTTTCTTGGGATTCATGTAATTCTCGATCATGTCCTTCATTTCGGATTTCTCCAGCGTGGTGGCAATTTTGTCCAGACGGGTGTTTAGTTTCTTCACTTCGTGACGCAGTTCAAAGGGATGCTCCTGGATATCATCCGCTTCCCGGGAGCGTCTTTCCTTGCTTATTTCGGATTCCTTTCGTGGCTCATCGAGTTGTCTCGAACGATCGCCGCTCCGGCTCGAGAAGCTGGAGCCGCTATGATATGGGTTCGCTTTACTCATAAGATATCCCCGCTTTCCAGGCAGAAACGCCGTTTCATTTCACTTATCAATCCATATGATGCTTTACAAGCTGACTGGCACGATCTGGCACAAAAATAGCCAGCTGTGTCAGCTGGCTATTCGTGACCTCACGAATTAAACATTCGTTGTCGATTTCATTTCACGGCTGACATCGGAAGAGGTGTCCATCGCTTTATCCTTTACGTCTTTGGAAGCATTTGAAACCTCGCTGGACACGTCTGCCGATGCTTCCTTGACGCTGGACATAATGCTTTGGCGGCCTTCATTCACGGTGGCCATCACATCGGAGGCTTTGGTGCCCACGGTTTTTGCGAGCTCAGAAGCTTTATCGCCTACGGTGTAAGCAACTTCCTTCGTTTTATCCGTTACCACGCTCAGTTTCTCGGACAAATCCCCGCGCAGTTCGCGGCCTGGCTTCGGAGCGAACAACAGAGCTGCCGCCGCTCCGACCAGGGCACCGATGAAAGCACCTTTGAAAAATGTGGAACCGCTTTGTACTGGATGTTCTTGTTCTGTGTGATTCATAACTTTCACTCCTTTTAGTTAATATAAAAAGAATATAGACACGAGAATCAGGCTGTACGTCTAAATAGCTTGGCAGCAAGACCGAGCAAGAATACGAAGATAGCTGTACCGATGATAGCGGGCACAATGGCAAATCCGCCGATGACAGGCCCCCATGCTCCGAAGAGCCATGGTCCGAGCCATGCGCCTACGAAACCAGCGATCATGGACCCGATAATTCCGCCCGGCATTTCATGACCAGCCAGCGCATCCCCGATGATCCCGATGATGATTGCCATTACGATGCTGATGATGATTCCCCACATACGATCGCCTCCTTTTTAAAGAGCAATGTTTTTCGAGTGGGCTTGCTTATCTCGTAATTAAACCTAAGGCCACATCGTGAAACAGGACAACGTTAAACGGGAGATAAAATGAAGTGTCCGTCCCCTACGGAATGATCGCCTGCTGTTATTTGCAGATTTTTGTACTATACTGAATACAGATTTGCAACAATCCCCGAATTATCGAGGATTATAGGTACCAGATATACACAGGTTTTTAAGGCAGGAATACGGTCACAGACGGTTATAGAAGGAGTTATTTAACATGGATACTGTATTAGTGAAGGAATACCGGGCGGACATATTGGAGTGCGTCCACAATGGACATATATGTATTGTTAATGAACAAGGAAGCATACAGGCATACGCGGGAGATCCGGAATATGTCGCATTTACGCGTTCTTCGGCCAAGCCGATGCAGGCAATCCCCTCCATCCGTGGCGGGCTTGCTGACCATTATGGGCTGACGGATAAGGAAATCGCGATCATGACGGCTTCGCATCGGGCGGAGCCGGCTCATACCGAAGTATTGGAAGGCTTTGCCCGCAAGGTCAATATTAGTGAAGCTTACATGGTTTGCGCATCGAGCTGGCCGCTGGATGAGAAAAATAAAGAGGCTCTTCTGCGAGACCAGAGAAACAAGAGCAAATGGTTCCATAATTGCTCCGGGAAGCATTATGGCATGTTGGCCTATTGTCAGATGAAAGGGTACCCGCTGCTCGGATACGATCAGCCGGAACATCCACTGCAGCAGGAGATCCTTAAGACGGTCTCCTATTTGTCGGGACTGGCTCCCTCTGATATCCGATTGGGAACGGACGGTTGCGGCCTGCCGGTATTCGCCATGCCGCTTCGCGCTTTGGCTACAGCCTATATGAAGCTTGCATCCCCGGACCTTATCGAGGATGAGCCAACAAAAAGGGCGGTCATCCGAATCACGGAGGCCATGCACGCATCTCCCTATATGGTGGCAGGAAATCAAAAGGTGGACACCCTTCTCTTGGAAGACGATAATATTGTGGCCAAAGGAGGATTTAAAGGCGTGTACTGCTTAGGTCTGAAGAAGGAGCGGCTCGGCATTTCGTTCAAAATTGCAGATGGATCAGAAGAAGAATGGGGCTGGGTAGCGGAGTCCATATTGGAGCAAATCGGGTATAGCAACAAAATAACCATCGACCGCTTGAAATCCGCGTATCCCAAAGATTTATGCAACGATGAGGGCCTGAAAGTAGGCAGGGTGGAAACCGCGTTTATGCTGAACGGTGCTTAAGCATGACTGATTAGACCGGAAACCGCCGGGGTATTGATTAGTAAAAAAGGCGGAGGTGACCGGCCATGATTAAGATCATGACGGCAGCGGAAAGACATACTACCCATAAAGACGGTATTCATAGTGAATTCAGCTTTTCATTCGAGGATTATACGGATCCGCATAACGAGCATTTTGGAAGCTTACTGGCGCATAATGAATATATGCTTAAACCGATGGAGGGTTTTGATCGAAGGTTTCATCATGATTTGATCATTGTCCATTTGGTGCTGGAAGGCTCGTTAACGTATGAAGATGATACAGGGAAAGAAATCGAGCTGACTCCCGGTTCGATTCATGTCGTGAATACAGGCACTGGCGTGTACCATGCAGAGAAAAATGCCTCGTCCGAGGACGTACGCTACCTGGAAATGTGGTTTCTACCTGCGGAGCCGGACCTTGAGACCAGTCACCATCAAAGCGATTTTACACAGGAAGAGCGGTTGAACCAGATGCTTCCGATCATCGGGTCGGGCCATGGTGAATCCAGCTTGCCCCAATCGCTGGATGTTGTGATATACAGTACCATACTGGAGACAGGACAAGAACTGACGTACAGCCTGGCAGGGGATCGGAGAATGCACCTGTACGTCATTAGCGGTCAAGTCGAAATATCGTCGGAAGACGGCAAGTTTGATATTACTGCGGGTGATGCCGCTAGGATACAGCGGCGTCATGAGCTGACATTTCGAGGGAACTCAAGTAAGGGGATCTCGGAAGTGGTGATGATCGATATGCCGTAGAGAAGGACAACAAAGCCCCCGGAACATCGCTTGGATCAGCGAAGTTCCGGGGGCTTTGCTATAAAAGGGCTAATGATGATCTACTGGTTCCCGCGCAGCTGCCCGAGCTCCGATACAACTGCTTCCACTTCCGATATACTCAGGTTTTGCTTATTCATGACCATATCGTACAAATCATAAATATCATCATATTGGTTAACCGAGAAGGCGGAGGCTTGCATGGCAGCACCTGTAGCCATCCGAAGCTTGGTTTTAATCTGTTCAATCATATACTCGACATTAGCTTGTGATTTTTCACTCAAATCCATGGATTAACACCATCCTCTCATAGGCGGATTTACGATTTTCATCCCTGTATTGTACCATGTTACCGTGCGGCTCGACCAATGTTTTTGCCATCGGAGACAGAGATAGGTTAAAATCAGGAAAAAAAGGTTTTTTAGGCTGTAAAAAGCAAGGTTTTAAGCGATGTAATCAAGGAGGAGGTCCGTCATGAGCGAACAAGCCGGCAAGACGCCAGGCGTACAGGCTGTAAAAGCTAAAATGTCGGGGCATGAACTGGCGGATTTTTTTCGGACGATTTCGCAGCGGCATGCGCTGGATAGCATCGTATTTTTATGTATTGGCACTGACCGTTCCACAGGAGATGCACTCGGACCGCTAACAGGAAGCCGGCTCTCGGAATACGGTTTCCCGCATGTGATCGGGACGCTGCCCGAACCGTGTGACGCTTTTAATCTTGAGGCAAGACTTCAAGGCATACCTGAGGATAAGTCGATTATTGCCATTGATGCATGCTTGGGACAATCCTCGTCAGTCGGATATTTCTTTACATGCGAGGGTCCACTGACGCCTGCCCAGTCCGTCGGCGGGAGGCTTCCGGCAGTGGGGGATTATAGCGTGGCAGCGGTTGTGAACGTCCATGGACCGAAGCCGTATTGGACTCTTCAAGTGACGTCCTTATACCAAGTCATGGGGATGGCGGAGCAGATAGCGAAGCAAGCCGCTATTGCCTTTGGCCTTAGGCCGTAAGACATGGCGTTTCAGCCGGGGTTGTTTTTGTTTAATAATAGATCATTCTTTATAAAATAATGGGTGTCTATCACATGGCATCCGCTGAATAGAAAGAAGGGTATCGCTATGGAAAAAGTACAATGCAACGGCAGCACGATTTGTTATGTTGATCAGGGACAAGGTGAGCCGATCATTCTGCTTCACGGTTTCTGTGGAAGCTCCGCCTACTGGGAACAGGTACTGCCATTTCTTCAAGGCTTCAGAGTCATTGTACCGGATCTCCGTGGTCACGGGCGGTCTGATGCACCGATGGGATCGTATACCATTGAACAGATGGCAGACGATGTACTGCTATTGATGGATGAGCTCGACATTCCGAAGGCAGCGTTACTCGGTCATTCTCTTGGAGGATATATCACGCTCTCCTTTGCCCAGCGTTACGCTTCTCGTTTGAACGCCTTCGGCCTGATTCATTCCACAGGCTACCCGGATTCGGACGAAGCGAAGGAGAAGAGGGTGCAGGCGGTCAGCACCATCCAAGGGGAGGGCATTACGGCTTTTGTTGACGGATTGGTGCCCGGCTTATTCGCTCCGGATACGAAGGATAACAAACCGGAATGTATTCAGCGGGCGAAGGAGATAGGCTATCTAACGCCACCTCAGGGAGCAATCGGAGCGGCGCAGGCGATGCGTGAGCGTCCGGACCGACGCGATGTGCTCTCCGCGTCCACGCTGCCTATCCTGCTGGTAGCAGGGGAGAAGGACGGATTGATTCCGGCAGAGCGTACCTTTACGACAGACCATGACAACGTGACTCAATATGTAATCGAGGGCGCAGGACATATGAGTATGATGGAGACGCCGGAGAAGCTCGGCGAGGTCATCACTTCTTTCATGGGACGGCTTACGAATGAATAACGCATGAGAATCTTTCAATAGTTTATAATGAACGGATACCCCCTAGCGGGATATCCGTTCATTTATTTTGTGCCCAGACGCGCCATACCTCGTATGCTTGGCCGGCCGAAGTAGAGCGAGAATGGGAGGGGGAGGTCGGGAACTGGAATTCTGGCCCCGGATAGCCTACAATTTAATCGTGATCCGGCTTGAGTTTGAACCGGCAAATTTCTCCCTTGTAAAGGATGATTCGCTAAAGGCTGCCCCGGCATTCCTTCTTGGTTTCTTGGCAGTTGAACGCAGTATAGTAAAGATGAAGATCAGGAATACGCTGCATCTGACATGGATGCAGGTTGGGGGTGCGCGTATGTTTCGCAGGGATTATCTCGTGCGGCTAATTGAGGATATGACACAGATGATTGCCAAGGTGTTTTCGCTTAAGCAGGAGCGCAAGCACACAGAAGCGCTATGGGAGCTGGATGAGCTCTTCAAACGACAGTTCCGGTTGAATTCAGAGCTGCTTCGCTCATTGTCCGCTGCCGATATTGAGCAGCTATTTCGCAGTCACGGTTATCTGGAAGCGGACAAGCTGCAAAGCGCCGCGAGGCTAATGGAAGAGGAAGCATCCCTGCTGCTTGAGCTGGAGCGTGAAGAAGAAGCCGTTATGCTCTATACCAAGGTCTTTCAGCTATATTTGAAGTCGGCCCTGCAAGGAGCGGATTTGAAGCTGATCGGGTTGACGGAACGGATCGGTATGGTGAGAGAACGTTTAAGGTCGTATGCATGGCCAGAAACAGCGATGCGGGATTACTATGCGTATATGGAGCAGCAGGGGATGTACGCAGAAGCGGAGAACACCCTCTACCAACTGCTGGATAATGGCAAGATGGAATATGGCGAAGCTGTGCAGTTCTATCAAAGATTGCAGCTGAAGCTGCCTGAGGATTTGGCGAAGGGCGGGCTTCCGCTGGAGGAAGTCCACGAAGGAATGGATGAGCTTAAGCGTCGTTTTCCGCATGAAGCGGTGAAAGGCGACAAGTCGTTGACCTAAGCGGGATTAACCTGTCTATCATATAAAGAAAGCGAGATGTACCTTTTGGATGCATTAAGAAAATTGATTCACAACATCATGGAAGAAGGATCATTGATCACAGCTACGCTAAGCCAGCTCCGCAAGCGGGAAGGCATGACCTACAGCAAAGTAACGGTTAAGCCCGTAGAGCTCAAGAACAAGTTGCACTATCAGTTTGCCTATTATTCCGGAACCAAAGTCACCCATCAGAACGTGCCGGCCGATGAGGCGGAGGCCGTGCTGGTTGACATGTTCGAGAATGTATTCCGGCAAGCGATGATGTATACGCCGGAAGCGGACTATCAGGTTCTGATCTCGAAGAAATACAAGGTTTCGATTCTGACCAAATCCCCCTCCAAGACAAAAACGGATTTGTCCCATAACCGGAAAAAGACGTATATCCTTGAAGAGGGAGAGCCTGTTCCGTTTCTGGTGGAGCTCGGCATCATGAGTGAAGAGGGCAAAGTATTTGCCCGCCGATACGATAAGTTCAAACAGATCAACCGATTTTTGGAGATGGTTGAGGATGTGCTTCCCCACCTGCCGGAGGACCGTCCACTGACGATCGTTGATTTTGGCTGCGGCAAATCCTATCTGACCTTCGCTTTATATCACTATTTGGCGGTAACCGCGCGCAGAAAGCTGAATATTGTCGGTTTGGATCTCAAGGCGGATGTCATCGAACACTGCAGTATGCTGGCGAAAAAACTGAACTACACCCAATTGCAGTTTCTTGTCGGGGACATTGCGGAATATGACGAACTGGAGCAGGTGGATATGGTGGTCACGCTGCATGCATGCGATACGGCAACAGACGCTGCACTGGAAAAAGCGGTTCGTTGGGGCGCTTCAGTCATTCTGTCGGTGCCTTGCTGCCAGCATGAGCTGTTCTCCCAAGTCCAAAGCCCCATGATGGAACCGCTGCTGTCCCACGGTATATTGAAGGAACGCTTCTCGGCCCTTGCCACGGACGCCATTCGAGCCAAGCTCCTCGATCTGATGGGTTACAAGACGCAGCTGCTGGAGTTTATTGATATGGAACATACTCCGAAGAATATATTGATCCGGGCGGTAAGCGGTTCTGCGGGAGATCGGGATAAGCTGTGGCAGGAATATACCGCGTTCCGCGATTTTTTAAGCGCCTCGCCATATCTTGAACGGGCGTGCAAGGACTTGCTGCCGGATACGTAAAATCACATCATGCGGATTCCGGAAAAAGCGATGAAAGTGCGACTGCATTTTCATCGCTTTTTTAGATAGTCAGAAAGTATAAACTTCGGGGGTCAAAGCGGCCTTATAACTCCGATGAGTTCCACCGACGCTGCTTCAGAATAACAACGTATGTCCTTGCCCACAATGCTAATAGATGGTTTGGCCACGAAGGACGGATGCCCTGTAAGGAGCAGCCGGGGATAATGGTTATGCATCGGAACGGGGGCGCTGGTTCATGGCATGGAGGACCCTGCATCGTATTTGCGGGATGATGCTGATTGCACTTGTCTTTGTGGCAGGTATCCGGAGCGGAATGTTTTTTGACGGGGATGTCTATGGGGTCGGAGCAGGGTTTGGGATGCTACTGCTGCTTATGATGGCAGCTAAACGGCATGATGGAATCCAAGGCCGGGGATTTCCTGGTACTGGCATGATATCTGGCTTGGTTAATTTAGATAAAGGGTTGCGAGTGGTATTGGGGTGCATCTGCGGAATGATTCTCATGTACGTGCTTCATGGGATCGGGCGGCCGCTCTCATTGGAAGGCACGATGAAGGAGATCATCCTGTGGGGAAGTTATGCCTCTTTTACAGCTGTTGCCTGGCGTATAAGCCGTACAGGTGACGGCTTACGTTTGATGCAAATAGGCTGGCATCTGTTGGGCGCTGTGCTGTGCGGGAGTGCTTTGCTTGCCGTATATGGGCTTTTGGAGCTGCCGTATGGGATCTATCATACGGCGGATGCGAACATCAGCGCGTCCGGCGCGAGGCTTGGCGGCCTGCTTCAGTACCCGAACACGTTCGGGGCCGTGATGGCCGCCTTCCTGCTGGAGCGGCTGTTCGTGCTGCCGCCCGTCCTGCGGACCCGGACGGGCACGCTCCGCGCAGCGGCTGCCCTGCTGCCGCTGCTGCCCTACACTGCCGCGCTGCTCCTGACGGAGTCGCGCGGCGCCTGGCTCGCGGCCGCACTCGCGTGCGCGGCCGGCTTCGCTAAGGAGCGGCGTGCCTTCGCGCCGCTCCTGGTGGCTGCCGCCGCGCCATTGGCGAGCGCGGCGCTGCTGTACCGCCAGCTGGCTGATGCCAAGCTGGCTCCGGCGGTGCTGCCCGGCCTGCTGTGGCTGGCCGGGCTTTGGGCCGGCGGTGTCCTCGCCGGCCAGCTGCTGTGCCGCTGGCGGCACAGCGGGGGCCCGCGGCGGCGGTATGCCGCGCCAGGGGCCCTGGGAGCTGCGGCACTGCTGGCTGCCGCAGCCGGAGCGGTGATCCTGCATCAGGTGCAGGATCGGACCCTCGGCGGCGCGGCAACGCTGAGCGCACGCCGCCTCCTATACAGCGACGCGTGGCAGCTGGCCCGGTCGTCGCTGTGGCTGGGACGTGGAGGGGAGACGTGGCGGCAGTCCTACCTTGCCATGCAGTCCCAGCCCTACGTGGGTGCCGAGGTGCACAGCGGATATATGGATATCCTGCTGAATACGGGAGTGATCGGGCTGCTGCTTGTCCTTGTTTTGGTTAGCTTTATGGTGGCAAGGCTTATTGCTGTGAGCTCTCGGCTCATGCCCGCTGTCCTCGTGCTGATCGTGCACGCGGCTGTGGATTTTGACTGGAGCTTTGGGCTGGTATGGCTGCTGCTGTTGTGGCTTACGGTAATGGGCTTCGCTACGACTCCTTCTGGTCGGGAAGTGCAAAACGGACCTCATACAACTCAAAGACGCAAACGGTTCAAAATAGGGAGGAAGCGGCTAGCTGTTTATAAAACGAAGCGGGAATATCCGCCGTTACAGTCGCTGTCACTGCTCCGGGTTACGGCGATCATTCTGCTCGCGGTCTGGGTTCTTCTCGCTGCTGCGCTGGGCATCAGCGAGGTCAAAGAGCGATGGGCCGCTTCGGAACCGCCCGGAGCGCAAATAGCGCTCCTTCAATCCTCGTTAAAGTGGAACCCCGCCAACACGGAGGCAACATTGAGCCTGGCGGATTGGCTTCCCCCAAGCCAGCGAATCCCGCAGCTGAAGCGAAGTTTGGTGTATGCACCGAATCACCCGGAGCTGAGCTGGAAGCTGGCAGAGGCTTACTCGCTCCGAGGCCAATCGGAAGAGGCGGCAGCTTGGTATCTAGCGGCCATCAATCGGGATCGGTTCAATGATGTCAAACAAACCCGAGCCGTGCTGAAGCTGGCTTCCCTCGCAGATTGGCACCGGACGGCAGGAGAATCCGTCAGATCGGTTGAAGCGGCCCGGACCGGGTTAAATATCTTGAAGCGCTATCGTTCCCTTGCGGCAAATCTTCGTGAGATGGATTCTCATCGGAATGACCGGGAATTCGATCTGTCTATACTTGCGGTAAGGCAAACCACCCGATTGGAAAAAACGTTGAATGGGGGAGGAGCACGAAAGCATGCGGCAAGGCAGCCTGAACAGGCAGATATCCCCGCCCGCCGCTAACTTGAATCGTGTGTCGCAATCTATAGCGGCTTATCGCGTGCCTGCCCGTTCAGGATAGTTGCTAGTACAAGGAAGGGCAATGTTATCCGCCGAAGGCATCCCGGAAGGCCGAGGCCAACTGACGTTCCGGAACCTCCCATAGCTCGGCCAGTTCGCCGCAGACTTCCTTTTCCCACCAGTCGCACAAAAGCTTCTTATTGCTGTAGTTTTCGTGGATCCAGATCAAATTGCCTATCACCTTCCGGTAATACAATTCTTCGCCTTGCTTCAAGGATTCCGGAGGAAGGTACAGCTTGAGACGTTTGGTCGTGCGGTATAATTCTTTGCTGCAGGCCCGCCGTATACCGCGCGGGGAGGGGGGCTTGCTGCCCGGTTGTTTGGCATGGGGAGAATGCATGCGTAACTCACTCCTTTGCTTCACCATATGTCCCGAAACGGGCGAAAGTCACTGTGCCGCCTATAATTGGGCGCAGTAGAAGGCATGTCCTGAGCTGTGTTAGAATAGGCTAGTATAAGAAATCAACGCAGGAAGAAAGCGGGGGACAAGCGTGGAATTCTTATACGAGGCTGTAGGCCGATTGTTTGAATGGATCCAGCAGCTGGGCTATTTTGGAATCATGATAGGTTTAATGGTGGAGGTCATTCCAAGCGAGATTGTACTTGCCTATGGCGGTTATCTGGTATCCCTAGGTGAAGTTAACTTTATCGGAGCCATGATTTTTGGTACCGTTGGCGGCGTGCTCGCACAGTTGTTTATCTATTGGATCGGCCGTTACGGAGGCAGGCCCTTTTTGGAGAAGTACGGGAAGTACATATTGATTAAGAAGAAGCATATCGATTACGCTGAAGAATGGTTCGGCAAGTACGGTACCGGCGTTATATTTACGGCACGGTTTGTACCGGTGGTACGGCATGCGATTTCCATACCGGCAGGCATATCCAAGATGCCTGTGGGAAGGTTTACGCTGCTGACCACCCTAGCCGTTATTCCATGGACGACATTATTCTTATACCTCGGATTGCTTCTAGGCGATCAATGGGAGCATATTGACGAGAAGGCAGGTCCGTACGTGCAGGAAATTCTGCTGGGGGCATTGGCCGTCATGATTCTTTATTTTCTGATAAAATGGATAAAATCATCGAAGGCGAGGTCGAAATAACGAATGAGTATGAATATGGCAAATCATTTGGGGACAGGCATATCTCCACAGCAATTTATGGACGGCATGCAGAAGAACCAGGAGACGTTCAAGGCAGGATATGAACAGTTTGTCTGGGAGAATGAAGAGGATAAAGAGTTTTTTGAAAGCCTCAATTTCAGGGATGATCTGCGGGTCCTCATTCTGGCAGCGGATTGGTGCGGCGATGTTGCGCGCAATATCCCTGTCGTATTTCGCGCGATGGAGACCGCGGGAATTGAGACGGAAGTGCTGATTATGGAAGAGAATCTGGACGTCATGGATCAGTTCCTGACCATGGGTGCCCGTTCCATTCCGGTTGTTATTATTTCGGATACCGGGGGACATGTTCTCGGCACGTGGGGACCGCGTCCGGCGCATGTTCAGAAGTTTATGATTGAGTTCAAGCAGAACAATCCGGATCGTGAAGCATCGGACTATCAGGACAACCTTGCGGTCACGCGGCAAAGCATTATTCAAGCTTACGGGGAAGGGTATGAGTTCCACGCTGCCATCATTAAGGAATTGCGTGAACTGATGTCAGGGTTCTAATCATGACACTTCATATTGAGACCTTTAATTTAGGACCGCTTCAGACGAATGCATATTTACTGACAGGGCCTGTAGAAGGCAAAGCGATCATTATCGATCCTGGCATGAACCCGGGGCCGCTTGTGAAGCGAATAGCCGATTTGGAGATTGAAGCGATCCTGCTGACCCATGCGCATTTCGACCACATGGGGGGCGTTGAGGAGATCCGCAAGCTGAAGGGCTGTCCTGTTTACCTGCACACCCTGGAGAGTGAATGGCTGTCCAATCCGAAGCTTAACGGCTCGATGATGTGGCCGCAGGTAACGGAACCGCTGTCCACCGAGCCGGCTGAGTACGATTTGGCGGATGGACTTGAGCTGCAGCTCATCGGACATACCTTCAGCGTCTTTCATACACCGGGACATTCCCCCGGAAGTGTAAGCTTTAAGTGTGGAAATGATCTGTTTTCCGGCGATGTGCTGTTCCGTCTCGGGGTTGGGCGAACGGACCTTCCTGGAGGCCGTGAACGTGATTTGATTGATTCCATTCAAAATACGCTGTATACCTTCCCGGATGAGGTCGTTGTGTATTCCGGCCATGGTCCTCGAACAACCATCGGTTATGAAAAGCAGCGGAATCCTTACGTTCCTGCCAGACGATAAGATAGCTTCCGACATAAATCGGGAAACTTTGTCTGGACAAACCTGGACAACATTGATACAATACGATTAATTAATTGTTACCCATGCGAAGCACGCAGACTGTGGAATTCATCCCGGTTTGCGTTCTTTTATTTTATGGGGAGTTTTTTGGCATGGACGTGATTAGGGGGAAACGCCAGTGAGGAAAGATCATCTATCGCTGTTGAACGGGAGTGTTACAAGAAGCGAAGCGATTGATCGACAACCGGAGTTCCACCGGCAGATTCAGACGGAAATATCCTCAGTTGTCTGGGACAGGCTGGTGAAGGATGAAGGGATCGCGCAGCAGCCATGGCATCATCGGCTGCAGGTTATACGATTTAATCAATAGATCGACATGCGAACATGACACCCTCATCATGAACTGAATGGATTCTTTCTATTGGAGAGGGCAGCCGATTTTTAGTCGGCTGCTTTTTTTTGAGTTTTTTACAGATATCGATGAATTTCTTACCGTCATGATAGGTTTTAATAATTGATATCATTCGGTACAGGATAAATATAAAACTCCATTTGAACGATTGGCTGTTGTTAATCGTATTACGGTTGGAATGCGAAAGAAGGTGATGATTTTTTCATGATCCCTGATGAAGAGGGCTTGATACAACAAGCGCAATTAGGAGATGCAGCGGCTATGGCGCTGCTGTTCAAGCAGCATTATTCCTTTCTTTATAAATATTTGCTAAAAGTGACGATGGACCCGATGGTTGCAGAGGATACTGCACAGGATACCATTGTTCGATGCATGGAGAATATGAACCGTTATAACGGGACTTCGTCCTTCTCCTCCTGGATGATTACCATTGCTACCCGGTTGTTCATCGATAGCACCCGGCGTAAGAAACGGGAGAAGAAATGGCTGGAGCAGGAGGCGGTTCAGTCGGCAAGGCGGATGCGCTGGCAGATGGAGCGGCGGGGAGAAGATTGGACGGATATGCTGAATGGATTATCCCGCTTATCTGAGGATCACCGGATTGCCATCTTGCTGAAGCATTATTACGGCTATAGCTATGATGAAATCGGAACGATGCTCGGTATTCCCGAAGGAACGGTGAAATCACGAACAGCCTACGGTATCAAACAGCTGCGAAAGGAGATGGGTGACGATGGTCAAAGGACCTGAGCATGAGGACGAAATATGGATTGAAGGATTTACCAAAGAAATGGAGCGGGTGGATCAATTGTTTGAGGATGCGCCATCCCCATCCCTGGAAGGATTGCATACGCTGGCCGTTCATACCTTGGAGCGCAAGCGGCGGCGGATGAAATACGAATTGCTGCTCTTTCTTCTGATTTCACTCTTTATCGTTGGTGGCGGATTGATGGCTGCCTTGGCGGCGCCGAAGATCCTACTGTTTATTCACGGGTTCGGCATGGTTGCCGGGATTTCCGTTCTTGTATTTTCCAAGAGTCTGAGATCTGCCGGAAAGAAGGGGATCTGATGAATGAAGTTAACGAGAGCCCGCTGGGAGTGATCATCCTTGCCGTTGTGCTTGTGCTGATTCAAGGGACATGGCTTTTCTTGGATGCGAGGAAGCGGGGGCTTGGCAAGATGGCTTGGTTCTGGGGGATATGGGGGTCTACGACAATGCCGATGCCGCTGCTCTTTTACTGGATATTCGTCATCCACAAAGATGACCGCAAGTCTTAAGTTTCTTCATTATATACGGAACATGGGGGATTATTATGGAAATTAATTGGGGATTGATCTGGCCGATTCTTGCATTGCAAGCCATTCTCGCAGTAACGGGGCTGATATCTTTGTTTCGGGCAGAGCCGGCAAACATACGTGGACCGAGATGGGTATGGGTGTTGATTATACTGCTGGGTAACCTTCTTGGCAGCGTTGCTTATTTTGTTGCGGGGAGGAGAGAAGCTTGACGGAAAAAATTTTAAGCATTCATGAATTGACCAAAAGCATAGGAAGCATCACGCCGGTTAAGGGCATTTCATTTGAATTGCAGCGAGGAAGCTGTACGGCCCTGCTTGGTCCTAATGGTGCCGGCAAAACAACTACACTGCGGATGCTGGCTGGATTAATACCTCCAACCCGGGGTGATATCCGATATGGTTCAGCCGATACGCAAACGAACGGCTGGCGTCAACGGATCGGTTACTTGCCTCAGTATCCGAAGTTTTACAGCTGGATGTCGGGCATGGAGTACTTGTCTTTCAGCGCCAAGCTGTCGGGAATATCCGGACGAGAGGCTAATAAGCGAAGTCGGGAAGTCATCGAAATGGTTGGCCTGGAGCAGGCAGCCAAACGCCGAATATCCGGTTACTCCGGCGGAATGAAGCAGCGGCTTGGCATTGCTCAAGCGCTGGTGCATAAGCCTGAGCTGATCATGCTGGACGAGCCGGTATCGGCGCTTGATCCGATCGGGCGTCGTGAGGTTATGGACCTGCTGGGCCGCTTGCGCGGGGAAGTCACCGTTCTGTTCTCAACCCATGTGCTTCACGATGCGGAGGAAATCTGCGATGACATGGTACTGATGGTAGACGGGGAAATTGCGGAGAAAGGTGCGCTTAGCGAACTTCGCACGAAATATCGCCAGCCGGTCCTATCGATTGAGGTTGAACCGGGGGAGCGGGAGGTTGCTTGGCTCGACAGTCTTGTGAACCGTCCTTATGTGCATGAGATCGAACTCGGCAAACGCGGCGCCAAGCTGATGGTGACGGATATGGATCTTGCGCGGGCTGCTTTAATCAAGGAGCTTGCCGATGACGAAATCGAGCTGCTTCGTTTTGAAGCAGGCACGTCTTCGCTCGAGGATATGTTTATGAAGGTGGTGGGCTCATGAAGTCGTTCTGGATTTATTATCAAAAAGAAATGCTCGAGGCAAGCCGGACCTATAAATGGATTTGGGTACCTGCAGTCTTTCTGCTTCTTGGCATTATGCAGCCGGTTTCCACCTATTATTTGCCGGATATCCTGACCATGGCCGGGGAATTGCCCCCGGAAGCGGCGGCATTATTTACCGTCCCGTCCGCCGAGAATGTCATGGCATCAACCTTGAGCCAATTCAGCACCATCGGCCTGCTGGTGCTTGTGCTGGCGGGAATGAACACGGTAGCAGGGGAGCGAGCCACCGGCACGGCTGAGCTTGTTCTCGCCCGCTCGGTATCCACGATCCCCATGATGTCTGCCAAATGGGCCGCCTTGATGACGCTGCTGGTCGTTTCTTTTGCGATTGGACTTGGCGGTGCTGCATATTACACGTATCAGCTCATCGGTCCTTTGGAATGGGGATCGGTTACCAGCGGCGGGGGCTTATATGCTGTATGGCTGGCCTGGATCGTAACGCTTGTGCTGCCCCTCGGTGCCGTCCTTCGCGGGCCGGCTGCGGCCTTCATCAGCTTGGCAGTTGCCGGCGTACTTTCGCTCTTATCCGGTTTGCTGCCCTCCCGCGTTCTATGGAGTCCGGGCCGTTTAAGCAGCATGGCCGCTGAGCGAATTCTTGGCGCAGGGAGCAGCGCGTGGTCACCGGTACTCGTTGCCATGCTGATTATGGCGGTGTCGATTATCGTTGCCGCGAGGCTGCTTAGAAGGAGTCCGCTGTCCCCGCAATCCTAGTTTTCATGGGAGATTCAGGTTTTATCTGAATCACATGGACATCTCTATCTTTTTTTAGTAGACTATGAAGACAAGAAAAACGTCATCGACGTACGTTATCGGAAGAGAGACCGTATTTAGCGGAAGTTTTTCTTGTGAGATAAGGATGATAAACCTCTGAAGTTTATATTTTCTTATCTCTTAAAAAAGGATAGACACTCAGGAGGTAGACGATGCTGCGTTTAGGGGAAAAGATTACAATCGTTGCGGACGCCTTTGAGCAGAATCTTCCAATCGGTCAATACGGTTATATCATCGCTTATGACCGAAATCCGGACAATGCGTTCGATTACGTCATTCGGATTCCGAGCCTCAACCGTAATTTTTTTGTTCCGGCAGATGATGTCGAGCTGGAATCAATCGTGTTGAAGCAGGAAGCTGAGCGGGTCGAGCGGGAAGCGCTCATCGATTTCGCCCTGTCGACATATAATGAGAAGCTGTTCCATCAAGTGATGAACGGCGAGTTGGAAAGTGTTGAAGAGGAAGAAGAAACCAAGGAAGCAATATCCCAGGCGGATTTCATCAAACAAGTGAATCTTCGTGCTTGGATTTAGAAGAGTCGGCTGAGGCCGACTCTTTTTTGATGGAATGGAAAAGTAGCTTCGAGCAGCAAGCTTCAAGCTGTTTGGATTGAATCTTGCATGCTTCTACAATATAATGAGAAAAGTTGTCGTGACAGACTTTACCCCTTTAACTGGATAGGGGCATGAAGGAGGATGCAAAGCCATGAGCATTACCGATAAGGATGTTCAGCATGTAGCGAAGTTGGCCCGTTTGAATTTGACGCCTGAAGAAGAGCAGATGTTTACCGGCCAACTGAATGCGATTTTACAATATGCCGAGAAGTTAAATGAATTGGATACAGAAGGTGTTGAGCCGACTACACACGTGCTTCATCTCAGCAATGTCATGAGAGAAGACGAGGTTCGCGAGAGCTTGCCTATCGAGAAGGTGCTGCTTAACGCACCGGATGAAGAAGACGATCAAATTAAAGTACCTGCTGTTTTGGAATAGCCTGAAGGGAGGATACACACTTGAGTCTGTTTGATTACAAGTTAACGGAGATACATAATAAGCTGCAGAATAAGGAGCTTTCCGTAACCGATCTGGTTGACCAAGCTTTTACCCGTATTTCCGAACGTGAGGATCGGGTGAAGGCATTTATTACTTTGGACGAAGAAGGCGCTCGTTCATCCGCCAAGGCTTTGGATGAGAGGCTGGCTTCAGAGGGGACGCGCGGACTGTTGTTCGGGCTTCCTGTCGGAATCAAGGATAATATCGTGACAGAAGGACTTCGCACCACATGCGCAAGTCAGTTTTTGTCCAATTTCACGCCGGTTTATGATGCAACGGTTGTCGGTAAATTGCGTGCAGCGGATACGGTGACAATCGGCAAGCTGAACATGGACGAGTTTGCAATGGGAGGCTCCAATGAGAATTCCAGCTTCTATCCCGTGCGCAACCCATGGGATTTAGAGCGGGTACCCGGCGGGTCAAGCGGCGGCTCGGCTGCGGCCGTAGCTGCAGGTGAAGCCTACTTTGCGTTGGGGTCGGATACAGGCGGCTCCATCAGGCAGCCTGCCTCTTATTGCGGTGTCGTGGGACTGAAGCCAACCTATGGCCTCGTATCCCGTTTCGGCCTTGTTGCCTTTGCATCATCGCTGGATCAGATCGGGCCTTTGACGAAAAATGTGGAAGATTCCGCTTATGTCCTGCAAGCCATTGCCGGTTACGATCCGATGGATTCGACATCTGCCAAAGTGGACGTGCCCGACTATCTGAGCGCATTATCCGGAGACGTTACCGGTCTTCGCATTGCTGTGCCTAAGGAATACCTGGGCGAGGGCGTTGACGCTGAAGTGAAGGAAACCGTCCTGAACGCACTGAAGGTGCTCGAAGCGATGGGCGCTACCTGGGATGAAGTTTCCCTCCCGCATACCGACTATGCGGTAGCAACATATTATTTGCTCGCTTCTTCGGAAGCCTCGTCGAACCTGGCCCGCTTTGACGGCGTGCGCTATGGCGTTCGTTCCGACAATGCAGGCAGCCTGATCGACCTGTATCATGAGTCCCGCAGCCAAGGCTTCGGCGACGAGGTGAAACGCCGCATCATGCTGGGTACCTATGCGCTTAGCTCGGGTTATTACGACGCCTATTATTTGAAGGCACAGAAAGCCCGTACGCTTATCAAGCAGGACTTCGATAAAGTATTCGAGCAATATGATGTCATCATCGGACCTACGGCTCCGACTACGGCTTTCAAGCTCGGAGCTCAGGTCGACGATCCGCTGACGATGTATTTGAATGATATCCTGACGATTCCTGTCAGCTTGGCAGGTGTGCCGGCAGTCAGTATTCCTTGCGGATTCGCGGACGGACTGCCTGTAGGTATGCAAATTATCGGCAAAGCCTTTGATGAGTCGACCGTACTGCGCGTCGCGCATGCCTATGAGCAAAATACTGAACACCACAAACGGCGGCCTGAACTGTAAACCGGCGGCAGAGAAGGAGGGAAACAATCGATGTCTACATCAAAATATGAAACGGTTATCGGATTGGAAGTGCACGTAGAGCTGCATACGAATTCCAAAATATTTTGCGGCTGCTCCACTGCGTTTGGAGCCCCGCCGAACACACATACATGTCCCATCTGTCTTGGCCATCCCGGCGTGCTGCCCGTATTAAACCGCCAGGCCGTGGAATATGCCATGAAGGCTGCGATGGCGCTGAACTGCACCATCGGCGATGTCAGCAAATTTGACCGCAAGAATTACTTCTACCCGGATTCCCCGAAAGCATACCAGATTTCCCAGTACGATCAGCCGATCGGTGAGAACGGCTGGATCGATATTGAGGTGGACGGAAAGACGAAGCGAATCGGGATTACCCGGCTTCATCTGGAGGAGGATGCAGGTAAACTCACGCACGTGGATGGCGGTTATGCCTCGCTGGTTGACTTTAACCGCGTAGGAACGCCGCTGGTTGAGATCGTGTCTGAGCCTGAGATCTCAACGCCGGAGGAAGCGAAAGCTTATCTGGAGAAAATGCGTGCGATTATGCAATACTGCGACGTATCGGACGTGAAAATGGAAGAGGGGTCGCTTCGCTGCGACGCTAACATCAGTCTTCGTCCATGGGGACAGAAGGAACTCGGCACGAAGGCCGAGCTGAAGAATATGAACTCCTTCCGCGGCGTACAGCGCGGCTTGGAATATGAGCAGTACCGGCAAACGGAAATTCTCGATGAGGGCGGCGTGATCGTACAGGAAACCCGCCGCTGGGACGAAGCGCAGGCAAAAACCTTCTCCATGCGCGGGAAGGAGCAGGCGCACGACTACCGTTATTTCCCGGACCCGGATCTGGTATCGGTGCATATTAGCGAAGAGTGGAAAGAGGCCGTTCGTGCGACGATTCCGGAGCTTCCGGATGCCCGTAAGGCACGTTATGCATCGGAGTATGGATTGCCGGATTATGATGCCGCGGTCATCACGTCGTCCAAGCTGCTCGCCGACTTCTTCGAGGACAGCTTGAACTATACGAAGGATGCTAAATCCGTATCGAACTGGATCATGGGAGATTTGCTGGGTTATTTGAATTCGAACAATCTGGAGCTGTCTGAAGTGAAGATCACGGGCCAGGGCCTGGGCGAGATGATCGGATTGATCGAGAAGGGAACCATCAGCAGCAAAATCGCCAAAACCGTCTTCAAAGAGATGCTGGAGAGCGGCAAGCTGCCTGCGCAAATCGTTGAGGAGAAGGGCCTTGTCCAAATCAGCGATGAAGGTGCGATCAAGAGCATTGTCGAGCAGGTGGTTGCAAACAATCCGCAATCCGTGGAGGACTACAAAGCAGGTAAACAGAAAGCGATCGGCTTCCTGGTGGGTCAAGTGATGAAAGAGAGCAAGGGAAAAGCCAATCCTGCGCTGGCCAACAAACTGCTGGTTGAGGTGCTGAACGGATAATCAACGTGTATCCGTCATGTTCCCGAATTGTTTTTTAGGTAATGGGAGCTTGCCCCGCATCAGGGGCAAGTTCCTTTTTAAGATATCGGAAAGTATAAACTTTCGGAGGGTCTGCTGCCTGATATCGCAAGAAAAACTACCGCTAAACGCGGTCTTTCTTCTTTTGAGAGCACGTCGATAGACGCTTTTCTTATAATAACTTGGTCAGGGGATGAATATATGATAAGAGCATTATCTTTGGAGGATAGGGATACCGTCCAGCAGATATGGAGTCTGCAGCACATGGCGTACCCTTTGGAAGCTGAATTAATCGGATTCTCGGAAATCCCTCCGCTGCAGGATACCTTCGATACGATCCGTTCGAGCGGGGAAACCTTTTTTGGTTATATTAATGAAGAAGGAGATCTTATCGGAGCAATCGCAGTCGAGCCGGAACAGGAGCAGGTCACCATATCACGAATGATGGTCCATCCGGGTCATTTTCGCAAAGGGATCGCGGGGACATTAATTCGCCACGTGTTGGAATCCTATAAGGAGGCGCCCATGTTCGTGGTCTCAACAGGGACGCGCAATACGCCTGCGGTAACCTTGTATGAGAAATTCGGGTTTGTTAAAAATCGCGCTTTTGAGGTTGCTCCGGGTGTGGAATTGACCGAGTTCCATCTTCATATACAATGAATGATAAAGCATAAGCGACTGAAGCAGACGTGAGGGGAGTATCGTTCTTTTGAATAATCCTTGGGTGATAGATAATGTATCCATTTTATTAAGATTGCTGCTGGCTATGCTGCTTGGCGGCTTGATCGGTTTTGAACGGGAACGTTCGAACCATGCTGCAGGACTGCGCACGCATATATTGGTATGTTTGGGTTCTACGCTTATTATGCTGTTATCCATTTACGGTTTCTCCGATTTTGTAGACGAGATTAACGTTCGGATTGATCCAGCGCGCTTGGCAACGGCCGTCATTACAGGGATCGGTTTCTTGGGTGCCGGTACCATTCTGTTTACAGGAAAATCCATTACCGGACTAACCACTGCTGCGTCCATCTGGGTTGTGGGGGCCGTGGGGTTAGCGATTGGGGCCGGTTTTTATTTTGCCTCGATCGTATCGACGGTGCTAATTCTTCTTAATCTGGTTGTCTTCAATAAGCTGGAGCAGCGTTACATCCGCGGCAGCAAACTGCATCTGATTACTGTCCACGCAGCAAATACGCCGAATATTTTGGATGACATATCCGCTGTTCTGGAGGAACAGGAATTCGTGATCAAGAAGCTTATCGTTAACGAACGAAGCGGTGCGGCATACGGGGAGCTGCAGCCTGCGGTATTAGGGCTCGAAATCTCGCTGCAGGTCTTGACCGATCGCAAATTCGAACCGATGGAGATCACCCGGCAGTTGCGGGGAATCGGCCATGTAACGATGGTAACGGCTGAATAGGATAGGAATGAAGCATAACAAACGGCTACTGCTGAACCACAGGCGGTGCCGTTTTTTTGTAGGTTTGCCAGCTTTCTGCGGACGGTCTATCCAGTTTTTTGCCAGTTACTTCAGCTCCTTGTTGGGGTACTATCAAAGAAAAACATCGTAAAACAGCGCCTGTCCCAGGATGTTTGGAAGGAGGCGAGAAGGTTATGAATTTAACACCCGAACCACAAACCCAAGTCAGCAAGAAGAAACGGCATCAGGTCCAGGTTAAGCGACACCCGGGGCTGCAGCGAAAAAAGCGGAAATTATATGCACTTCTATTAGCCGCTCTCATTCCGGGTCTGGGTCATGTGTACCTCGGTATGTACCGTAAGGGGATTACATTTATAATGTTGCTGCTGCTGGACATATCGGCGCTTTTATATTTTTCTTCCATTGGAATACAGATCAATGTACCGCTGCTTGTCGTTCTGGGTCTTCTGATACCGGTGGGGTATTTTTATAACGTGTATGACGTGCTGCAGGCAGCGGAATATATTATTTCCCGAAAAAGACGCGGTGAGGCAGCGGCTGCTGCTTCCGAGGACGGATCAGGACGGAATCATCCGTTCCGGGGTGAGCGGGGAATCGCTTTTGGCCTCATGTTGGTTGTTACCGGGACGCTGCTCATTTTGTTTCACCAGAAGCCGCCTTGGCTGCAGGCAGGAATCCGCGATTATGGTGCGGAAGCCTCTGCTATCATGCTGATCGTTATCGGGATATGGGCGGGGATCCGGGAAGCTCTCCGCCACCGAAGAGACAAGGGCAAATCCTTGTAACGCATACAGTGGTACGGTGATAACCGATGAGGGGAGGAGACGGATGAAACATAAAATTAGAGTGGGACGATATACAGCCGCCTTGCTGCTTGTATGCACGGGCATATTATTGCTGTTGGACGAGTGGAGAGGCACGGATTATATATTTATGCTCCAGCGCTGGTGGCCGCTGTTGTTTATCCTGTTCGGCGTTGAATATATAGTCAGGTACACGCTGTCGCGTCTCTTGGGCAGACGCAAAGAATTTCGGTTTCGGCCTGACTTGAGGGGGATTCTGCTGGCAGTGGCTGTTACGGCCTCCGTATTCGTCATTTCCCAGCAGGAGCATTTTCTCCATCTCTGGAATCGGGTGAGCCTGAATTTGACGGCAGCGGGAGTGGATTACAGCGAAGCTGAAGGTAACCGGTTCGAGAAGCCGATATTGGAGATTCCCGTTGAGCTTGAAACCGAGAAAATCATCGTCGATCACTTAAACGGGGACATCTCCATCACAAGGCAGGATGTAGACGATATCAAGGTGGAGACGGAAGTATGGGTCGATCAGGAGCAGCCCGGTTTAGCCGAAGCGATCGCCGAGCAGTCGACGATCGAAGTGGGGGAAGGCAAGACGATTACGATTCGGTCCAAGGGGAAGGCCTATGGAGAATCGGGCAAACGGCAGCCCCGTATGAATGTGAACATCGCGGTTCCGGATGATCGACGATTCAATTTTGAGATACGGACGATGAACGGAGCCATAACCTTAAACCGCGTGGAAGCGATTGAGAATATTTTGCTGGAGAGCGGTAATGGACCGATTACGATGGATCGGATTTATGGAAATGTTACGGGCAAGACCTTAAATGGCGATATTACGGCGCGCGGCGTTACCGGTCATATTAAAATGTCTACTAACCGGGGGAATATGTTGGCTGTCGACATTACGGGCGAAACGGATTTGACCACGCAAGTGGGGAATATGACGGTAAAGCGAACGACCGATCATATCCGGGTTCAGACGAGAAACGGCAACATTCTGATCAGCGGGGTAGAGTCGCAATTAAGCGCTGAATCCCTCAATGGTGGAGTGGCTATACGTTCAACCCGTATTGGTGGCGATTGGAATGTGTATAGTGCGGTTGGAGAGATGAATCTTCACGTTCCGCTCGAGGGTGATTACAAGCTTGAAGGGACGATTAGCTACGGCAGCATTCTGACGACGCTGCCCAATCTTCTGATTGAACAGAAAACCATTTCCGGCGAATCCGGTACAGGCGAACATTCCATTCATATAGAGGGAAACAGCAATCTGAACATCTACCGAAGCTATCCGGAACAGGAGGAAGGCCGGAACAGCGGGGGGTGGACGCCTCTCCCGGATTGACAACAATCCAAGAAACGCCGTACAATGAAGGCTAAGAACGATATAAGTTTTGTAACACCCAGTTAAAACTTGAAGGCGGTGGGCAACCATGGGAACTTCCGTACAGCATGCGCTGGAACAACTGAAAACGACCGGTGTCCGTATCACGCCGCAACGTCATGCAATTTTAACGTATCTGGTGGAATCTATGGGCCATCCGACAGCGGATGATATTTATCGGGCTCTGGAACCTAATTTTCCTAGTATGAGCGTAGCCACAGTATACAACAATCTAAAAATGTTTATTGAAGCCGGCATGGTGCGAGAGCTGACGTACGGGGACAATTCGAGTCGTTTCGACGCTAACGTATCGGACCATCATCATGTCATATGCCAGAGTTGCGGTAAAATTGAAGATTTCAGCTATCCGTCCCTTGAAGATGTTGGAATACAAGCGGAGAAAAGCACCGGGTTTGAAGTAAAGGGACTACGAATGGAGCTGTATGGGCTCTGCAAGTCCTGCCAATAGACGCCGGTTGTTATAAATAAACGTGCGGAATGAACCATTCCACACGTTTTTATTTTTAAGGGCGCTATTTGGCGTCAAGGAGTTAGTAATGAGCGAGAGTGAAATGGGGGAGTAGTTTGGCAAGAAGAAGATATCGGGGAAAGAAGAGGCGCACGAGAGGGGGCTCTTTCTTTCTGGGGTTGTTGTTGGTCGCGGCTGGCGCTTGGTGGGTTGTCACCACATTATTTCCGAACCAGACCTATACCGTGCCGGATTGGCGTGGAATGGACAAGCCGATTTTTGTTCAGGGAGAGCTAAAGGAACAGCCTGCCCGGGGCTCCGGCGAAGAGCTGCTGCTGCCGATAACGGTTATTCAGGAGAGCGTGGATGCCAACATTCGTTATGAGGAAGAAACAGAATCCGTCCTTGTAACGACTTCGGAATCCGTATTACGCATGAAGATGGAGAGCACGAAGGGCGAGCTGAATGGCAAGGCAGTTACCATTCCCTACGCACCTAAGCTGATTGACGGCATTGCCTATGTTCCGATTAAGCCGCTCAAACAGCATTATGGCGTGAGTGTTCACGAGGACTCGGCGACAGGCGCCATTATTCTGATGCGTGCGGGGGATTCGATTCAGCTTGCCGAAGCAGCACCCGGTAATCCTGAGGAAACCGTGGCTCTACGTGAGAGCGGGGAGAAGAAGTCTCCGATTGTATTGGACATGCCGGCCGGTGAGCGGCTTCGCGTATGGCGTGAAGAAGAGGGGCGGTTATTCGTTCAGGCAGATAACGGGTATACGGGATATGTTCCTAAAGAGCAGGTTAAACTTGGGGACGTAAAGGAAATTCCGATGCTTGCGCAGACTCCTTCGCGGGCAGAGCTGGAATGGAAGAACAAGTCGGTCAATCTGGCATGGGAAGCTGTTTATAACAAAAATCCAAGCACGGATAGCATTGGCGAACTGCCCGGTGTCAATGTGGTCAGCCCGACCTGGTTTAGCATTGTGGATGGTGAAGGCACGGTCAAATCTAAAGCCGTTAAGCAGTATGTAAGCTGGGCCCATAACAGGAACATGGAGGTTTGGGGTCTGATGGACAACAGCTTCGATCCGGATATGACAACCGAGGCGCTGTCTACTTTTGATAGAAGATCGCATATTATCAAGCAGATGCTGGCTTATGCCAAACAATACAAACTCGACGGAATCAATATCGATTTTGAAAATGTTCATACCAAAGATAAGGATCATGTCGTTCAGTTCGTGAGGGAGATGAAGCCGCTGGCCAAAGCCAGAGGGCTTATCGTTTCCATTGATGTTACGCCAAAATCGAACAGCGAGATGTGGTCGCTCTTTCTCGATCGGAAACGACTCGGAGAGACGGTTGATTACATGATGGTGATGGCTTATGACGAGCACTGGGCCGCGAGTCCGAAAGCGGGATCCGTATCCTCGCTGCCATGGGCCGAGCAGTCGGTAAGGCGAATCATGGAAGAGGACGCGGTACCGTCATCCAAGCTGGTGTTGGGCGTACCGCTATATACACGGGTCTGGACGGAAACAAGCGAAGCGGGAGAGACGAAGGTGTCCTCCAAAGCGATTGGAATGGAGAAGCTGCAGGCCTTGCTTAAGGAACAGAAGGTGAAAGGTACGCTTGATGCCGGTACAGGACAGAATTATGTCCAATTCACGGAGGGAGAATCCATCAAGAAAATATGGATGGAGGACGGCACTTCTCTGCAATCCCGAGTGAATATGGCCAAAAAGCTGAAGCTTGGCGGCATTGCTTCGTGGAACCGAAGTTTTGCCATTCCGGAAACCTGGCATGTTCTGAAGACGATACATGAATAAAGATTAGTAGGACTTATTTTCATATCATAATAAAGAACCCGGTTATCACGAGGATAACCGGGTTCTTTATGTTTAATCGTCTTACAGGTTGCAAATCCTATTGAGATAGCAAGTTTCTGCAAATCACTTTAGGATCTGGTCTGCTGGGCTTCAAGCTCTTCTGCTGTGATGTTGGCCTGACTTGGATCCAGTGTCAAAATCGTATGGCAGAACATGCAGCGGTCGGTTTTACCCAACATCTTGGTCAATTTATTGCATTCCGGACACTGAATTTGGACCGCACTCGTGGATAGCATACCCGCCCAAAAGTAAATGCCGAGACTCCCCAGCATCATAATCAGGCCAAACACCAATCCGATTCCGGCAAATATTTTGCCTGCTTGGCCGAAGAATACGATTCCGGCTGTACCAAGCACCATAAGGCCCATACCCAGCATCGTCAGCAGCAATCCCCAAGTGCGGAAGGCGTTGATTTTTGCGTTCTTAAAGATCATGGCTCGAAAACTCCTGTCATTCAAATAGTTGTTTATGAAATAACGTGACCGAGAAATGAAATCTTATATATTCGTTTATCGCCTTCATAAGATCTTATCTCCTAAAAGAAGGAACTTACATGGACATGTAGAATTACATTATAACTGAAATGGCTGAAATTCGCCAAGGAATGTATGGAGGGAAACGTGGAATTAACCAACTTTTCTTTTTACTATGGAAATACGGTTGATGAGGATGCTGTAGGGGCGATAGCATACCGTAATTCGGACAAAAGGCAGCAAGGATTGCTTGTTTACGATTTTGAGGTCAATATTGTTGTCGTGTATGACGGAACACCTGATGAGCCTCCCATCCAGCATTCTATTGTAGGCGGGGAACGCTGCCAGGTGATAAGCATCGGGCTGGACGATTTGCATCGGGAACTCCTGAGCGGCACACATAAAGTATTGATCAAATGCTTCCTAGAAGGAGATATCATAAAAGACGACCAAGATCGCCTGTCCAATCTGCGCCGTGATTTCCTCAGGTTTGCTGAACCGTTCCGGGAGCAAAAATTGTTTATTGGATTTGCCCACTTCTTA
>NZ_CP150215.1:1902500-6387500 GCF_037969845.1 Paenibacillus sp. FSL W7-1279 | reverse complement strand
AGCCTTTGAAGCATGAGCGCCAGCTTGTGTGGAGGCGACGTTGGGATACCACCCTGATCGTATCTAGGTTCTAACCTGGTACCGTGATCCGGTACGGGGACAGTGTCAGGCGGGCAGTTTGACTGGGGCGGTCGCCTCCTAAAGAGTAACGGAGGCGCCCCAAGGTTCCCTCAGAATGGTTGGAAATCATTCGAAGAGTGCAAAGGCATAAGGGAGCTTGACTGCGAGACCTACAAGTCGAGCAGGGACGAAAGTCGGGCTTAGTGATCCGGTGGTACCGCATGGAAGGGCCATCGCTCAACGGATAAAAGCTACCCTGGGGATAACAGGCTTATCTCCCCCAAGAGTCCACATCGACGGGGAGGTTTGGCACCTCGATGTCGGCTCATCGCATCCTGGGGCTGAAGTAGGTCCCAAGGGTTGGGCTGTTCGCCCATTAAAGCGGTACGCGAGCTGGGTTCAGAACGTCGTGAGACAGTTCGGTCCCTATCTGTCGTGGGCGTAGGAAATTTGAGAGGAGCTGTCCTTAGTACGAGAGGACCGGGATGGACGTACCGCTGGTGCACCAGTTGTTCCGCCAGGAGCATGGCTGGGTAGCTACGTACGGACGGGATAAGCGCTGAAAGCATCTAAGCGTGAAGCCCCCCTCAAGATGAGATTTCCCAACTAGTAAGACCCCTTGAAGACGACGAGGTAGATAGGTTGGAGGTGGAAGTGCAGCAATGCATGGAGCTGACCAATACTAATCGGTCGAGGGCTTATCCAAATCACCCCAAAAAGTGAAGTGAAGCTTTGAAGCTGACACCGAATACTTTTCGGGGACCCCGATACCACATCGGGTGAATGCTACGGATTCTAATCAACGCAAAGATCGTTTCGTATCTAGTTTTCAGGTGATCAAGCACTTGAATTGAATATTGTTCCCTGATAGCTCAGTTGGTAGAGCACTCGACTGTTAATCGAGTTGTCACAGGTTCGAGTCCTGTTCGGGGAGCCATTTATGGAGAGGTGTCCGAGTTGGCCGAAGGAGCACGATTGGAAATCGTGTAGGCGCCAAAAGCGTCTCGAGGGTTCGAATCCCTCTCTCTCCGCCACTATTATTTTAAGCAAGGCCCGTTGGTCAAGGGGTTAAGACACCTCCCTTTCACGGAGGTAACAGGGGTTCGAATCCCCTACGGGTCACCACTTTCTTAATTGCATCAGGGGATGAGAATCCCGTCGGTTCGTCGGAGAATAACTTCGTAAGCAAAGACTTCGCAGTCTCGAACGAAGTGAGAGTATCCCCTACGGGTCACCACTTTCTTAAAAAAACACTTGCTTCTTATATCAGATTTTGATATGATAAAAGTCGCTTTGTTACGGAGGCTTAGCTCAGCTGGGAGAGCATCTGCCTTACAAGCAGAGGGTCGGGGGTTCGATCCCCTCAGCCTCCACCATGATTTATCCCCAAAAAGTGAAGCACATGCTTCGTAGGTAATTCCGATTACTTTTCGGGGACCCCATACAATCAACCCTTTTAATGACGCGGGGTGGAGCAGTTCGGTAGCTCGTCGGGCTCATAACCCGAAGGTCGTAGGTTCAAATCCTGCCCCCGCAACCAATTTATATCGCGATAGCGATAATGCCTCGTGGAACTGTGGTGTAGAGGCCTAACATGCCTGCCTGTCACGCAGGAGATCGCGGGTTCGAATCCCGTCAGTTCCGCCATTATTTACAACTTTGGGATGAGATGAGTATCCGATATGGGTTCCGTCAAAGTTCGCGAAGAGCTTTAAGGCTCGGTAGCTCAGTCGGTAGAGCAGAGGACTGAAAATCCTCGTGTCGGCGGTTCGATTCCGTCCCGAGCCACCATGTACGTTTTATAACTTTATATGCCGGTGTAGCTCAATTGGTAGAGCAACTGACTTGTAATCAGTAGGTTGGGGGTTCAAGTCCTCTCGCCGGCACCATTCTGGAGGATTAGTGAAGTGGCTAAACACGGCAGACTGTAAATCTGCTCTCTTCGAGTTCGGTGGTTCGAATCCATCATCCTCCACCAGTTTTTAGGGGCATAGTTTAAAGGTAGAACAGCGGTCTCCAAAACCGTTAGTGTGGGTTCAATTCCTGCTGCCCCTGCCAATCGTATCACAGTGTTTTAATATGGCGGTCGTGGCGAAGTGGTTAACGCACCGGATTGTGGCTCCGGCACTCGGGGGTTCAATTCCCCTCGATCGCCCCATATTACAAAATCATATTGGGGATTAGCCAAGCGGTAAGGCAACGGACTTTGACTCCGTCATGCATAGGTTCGAATCCTATATCCCCAGCCATTGATTTTTATGTTTGCGGACGTGGCTCAGCGGTAGAGCATCGCCTTGCCAAGGCGAGGGTCGCGGGTTCGATTCCCGTCGTCCGCTCCATTTTTATTTCTGGCGCCATAGCCAAGTGGTAAGGCACAGCTCTGCAAAAGCTTTATCCCCAGTTCGAATCTGGGTGGCGCCTCCATTACAAACTTATGTGCCCTTAGCTCAGCTGGATAGAGCGTTTGACTACGAATCAAAAGGTCAGGAGTTCGAATCTCTTAGGGCACGCCATAATGTAAGCCGGTGTGGCGGAATTGGCAGACGCGCGCGACTCAAAATCGTGAGGGAAACCGTGGGGGTTCGAGTCCCTTCACCGGCATCATCCAAAAGGAATGCAGACGTTTATCGTCTGCATTCCTTTTTTCGTTGCATCTACATCGATTGCTGCTTCGTGATTTAAATATTAGACTCCATTCTGCATGCTATCTCTCCAGTTACCTTTACAGGGGGCTTTTCTATCACCTTCAGATCTTCTTCAAGCTACACTCCTTAAACTAAACTATCATTAGAAACCACGTTCTTTATAGGTAAAACAAAGATGATCCAGCCGGATTCATCTATACAAGCAAACCCTTCGATTAATCGATCCAGTGCAGGGTTGGACGTAGGTCTGTAGAAGGCCCCGCCTTAGGTCTAGGTTCAAAAACCGTCCCCAGGCCGTTTTAGCGAAACTCAAAATTACCTAGAATAGAGTCATAAGGTTGAACAAAAGAAACAACGATCAAACAACAGAAAGGCGGTGTATAAATGAGAAATTCAAAAGGAAATGGAATGAGTATCCTGTTGATTGGTGTAGGGATCTTGGTTCTCCTTGGAGTATTCGGTCCTCTGCTTGGGTGGTTGTTCAGTCTTCTAATTCCAATCCTGATGGTCGCTTTGGGATACTACGGGATCCGGAGAGGTAACACCTTGATGGGATGGGTTATTCTCGGTATCGGTGTGATCTGGTTGATGGGTAAACTGTCTTGGCTGATCGGTCCGATCTTTGGAATTATCTTGATCATCTACGGGTTGTCCCGATTGAAGAATGGTAGACCCCGTTATTGATAAAAACCACTACATTAAATAACATGCATGAACAACAGATCATGATAGATGAGGAGGGCTAAGCCAATATGAGTGTTTTCCGGCGGATAAGAGACATAACCGTAGCAACATTGAATGAAAAGCTCGAGCAGAGCCAGGATCCGGTTCGATTGATCGACCAGTTCCTACATTCAACCAGACAGGACATTGCTGAGGCTGAGAAGCTGCAGCAGCAATGCCAAGTACATTCCAGACAGCTGAAGCAGCAGGTGGATCAAGCCGAATCCATGCGATATAAACGCGAAGAGCAGGCACTGCTTGCACTGAAGGCCGGCGAAGAACATCTTGCCAAGCTGGCATTGCAGGAAAAACTGATCTATGAGGAAAAGATCGAGCAGTATCAAGGCCTGTTGTCCTCAAGCCTGGAGTCGCTAAAAGAAATCGAGGAGCAGCTCGGCGAGCTGCGGATGGAATATCAGACGGTATACAGCAAGCGTCAATATTATGTTGCCCGAGTGGAAACCCTTCGTCTTCAGCAGAAAATGAATGAACGTACGGGCTCCTACGGCGGCGGTCATGACGTACCGAAGATGTTCAATCGCCTCGAAGACCGTATCAGCGACTGGGAACTGGAAGCCAGAAGTCTTCGCGATTTACGCCGCATGGGGCAGGAATACATGGAACAGGCTGGTGAATCGGTCTCCACTGTATTAGAAAAAGAACTTGCCCGCCTGAAGCAAAAGCTGAATAACAGCGGAAAGGAGTAACCATGACTAGATTGTACCGTTCCACCCGAGACAAAATGTTCACAGGGTTGATCGGCGGTATATCCGATCATTTCGGAGTCGAATCTACCCTACTTAGAATCATATTTGTAGTCAGTATCTTTTTCACAGGCGGTACAACGCTGTTGATCTATCTGATTGCATCCCTTGTAGTACCTAAGGAGCCGTATTATCACGATCCGTATGGTCCACAGGGCAGACATGGCGGCGGATACCGTTACAACGATCATCCGGGCCCTGGACCAGGCTACAACAGCTATAATGATTCTTATGGACGTCAAGGCTATCCTAATGAGCATAGTAGCTTTGGTCCCAAATATGACCGTCCCAATGGTACAAGAAACAACGCGTCAACGGATTCCGATCTGGATGCGATGATGAAGGATATTGAAAGAAAAGCAATGCAAAAAGAAATCGAAGAATTGAAGAAAAAACTTTCGAACTATGAGAAGGGAGATAAATAACATGGGAGTATTTAAAAGAATTAAGGATATGACGAAAGCATCGGTGAATGAACTGCTGGATAAAGTAGAGGATCCGATCGTAATGTTGAACCAGTACCTGCGCGACATGGAGGCAGAAATTCATGAGGCAGAGGTAACGGTTGCGAAGCAAATGGCTAATGAGCGTCGTATGAAGCAGCGCGTCGATGAGGCTGTGAAGATGGCGGCACAACGTGAAGCTCAAGCTGAATTGGCTCTGAAGAATGGTCAAGAAGAAGTGGCTCGCAAGCTGCTGGAAGAAAAAATCTATTTCGATCAAAAAGAAACCGAGTACGTGGAATTGCACCTGCAATCCGAGACTCAAGCAAAAGAGCTTGTAGCTCAGCTGCATGAAATGAAAGACGAGTTCTACAAAATGCGCAACAAGCGCAATGAGCTTGTAGCCCGCGCTCAAATGGCTAAAGCGAAGAAGCAAATGTCTCAAGTGAGCAGCTTGCACACGATCGAAAGCGGCAGTGCTTCGATGGGCTTCCATCGCATGGAGGAGAAAATCATGCAAATGGAAGCAGAAGCTGATGTGCTTCGCGCCCCATACCGTCCTAACAACGCAGTATACACAAGCCCCGTGGACGCTGAGAAGCAATTGAAGGTGGATGAGCAGCTGCAAGCTTTGAAAAACAAAATGGGGAATTCTTCGAAGTCCGAGTAATTCCTTAGCAAGTCAGCAAAATAGTATTAAACCGTATTCGAACACCATGTTCATATGATATGCTATACGAATGAGATTGTCGTATAGTACAGGAAAAGCCATACAGTGGGGAACGTCTCACTGATATGGCTTTTCCGAGCTTATATCTTGGCCATCAAGGAGGTGCGACATGGACAGAAACCGCTGGATAGCAGTTGGTTTAATCAGCTTGGGTTTTATTTTGCTTTTCGGCCGATGGTTTGGTTTCTTCACCATTGTCGCCCTGTTACTCATGTTTGCAGGTGTCCTTCAGATCAGGCATGGACATGTGAAGAAGGGATACATTCTGCTCGGAGTAGGTGCCGTACTGCTGCTGCTGGAGCATCTCATGTTGATTATCGGCATCAGCTTGATATCGCTAGGTATTTTTTATGGCAAGTCCAAACGAGCTCATACCACGACGAAATACATTCAGAAGCAGAACTTTATGTCCAACTTTGATTGGGACCGGGCTCCGTGGGTGATGCGCAGTCTGAGTGTGTGGCATGTGCTGGGAGAGGCGGATGTGGATCTGTCCTTGGCCCTTCCGGAGGAACGCCAAACGGTCCTGATGTTCCATGGGATGCTGGGGGATATTGATCTGATGATTCCGGACTACTATGGGGTGGAGATCGAAGCATCCATCCTGTTTGGCTCCATTCATATGGACGACCGGAAGGAAACCGGCATATTAAACCGCGTGCGGTATAAATCACCCAATTATGAGACCAGTGAATATAAAGTGAAATTTATTGTTTCTTATTTGGGCGGAGATTTGAATATAAGAATGACATAATAAACGTAAGTTTTGTGTAAACCATTCAGGAGGGTTGCCCCGTGGAAACGGAAAAGAAAGCAAATATGATTACCCGAAGTATGCGTGAGGGGACCCTTCTGGGATTGGTTGTCATGCTCGTTGTCCTATATTTATTATATACATATGGTTATCTTCAACCGTTTGAGACGTGGAAGAACCGGATCGAAGCCGGCATTACCATCGTATTGCTGCCGATCGGGCTGGGTGCGATCTATGGCTTCTTCCAGGGATACCGGGTAAAACGACGGGTCGATCTTGTGAGGGAAACGCTGGTGAACTGGGAAAAAGGCAGCCTTACGGACGTCATGCCGGACATCGGCGAAGACGAAGTGGGCCGGCTTGGAGAACAGCTGGTGAAGATCAGCAAACGCTGGGAGGATCAGGTGTCTTCCTTGCAGCGGTTATCTACGAACAATGCCCAGCTTGCCGAGCAGGCCAGGGTTACGGCGATTGTGGAAGAGAGGCAGCGTCTGGCGCGCGAGCTCCATGATGCGGTTTCTCAGCAGTTGTTTGCCATCTCGATGACGGCAACCGCTGTGGGCAGGACGCTGGATAAGGATTTTGACAAAGCGCAGCGCCAGGTGGCTCTGATCGAGGAAATGTCGGCTGTGGCCCAGTCCGAGATGAGGGCGCTTCTTCTTCATCTGCGGCCGGTTTATCTCGAAGGAAAGGCACTTGAGCAGGGGCTGCGTGAACTGATTAAGGAATTGCGAATCAAAGTACCTATGGAAATTACGTTTGAAATGGACGATGACATACATTTGCTCAAAGGGATCGAAAATCATCTGTTCCGGATTATCCAGGAGGCCATGTCGAACACCCTCAGACACTCGAAAGCGGAGAAAATGGATATCCGTATTCACCGCAGGCAGAACACCGTTCGGGTGATGCTGCGGGACGATGGGATCGGATTTGAATTGGATGACAAGAAACAGACTTCCTACGGCCTATCGACGATGCAGGAACGGGTGACGGAGATCGGGGGCTCGGTACAATTTATAACAGCACCGGGTAAAGGGACTCGAATTGAGATCGTTGTGCCACTCATAAACGAAGAACGCAAACGGGGGGATGTAGATGGAAACGCCGATTAAAGTGCTGCTGGTGGATGATCATGAGATGGTCCGGATCGGTTTAGCGGCTGTGCTTGGTACAGAGGACGGCATCGAGGTGGTTGGTGAAGCGGGCAGCGGCGAGGAAGGGATACGCTTAGCGCAGGAATATCATCCTGATGTGGTGCTGATGGATTTGGTGATGGACGGAATGGATGGAATCGAGACGACGCGCCAATTGATGAATCAGTTTCCTAATCTTAAGGTCATTGTACTGACCAGCTATCTGGACGATGAGAAGATGTATCCGGTTATTGAAGCAGGTGCGTTCAGTTATTTATTGAAGACATCCCGTGCTTCTGAAGTAGCTGATGCTATACGTGCAGCCGCACGCGGGCAGTCGGTGCTGGAGTCGCAGGTTGCCTCCAAGATGATGAATCGATTCCGGCATCCGCAAAATGAAGCTCCGGCGCATAACGACCTTACGGACCGGGAAATGGAAGTGCTGCGACTGGTGGCGCAGGGCAAGTCGAATCAGGATATTGCTGATGATTTGATTATAGGCATCAAAACCGTGAAGTTTCACGTAACGAATATTTTAGGCAAGCTGGGGGTAGAGGATCGAACCCAGGCTGCCATCTACGCTTATAAAAATGGGCTGGCTGAGTAAAGAATGCCGGCTCTTTTTTATGCGATGGTCGTGACATAAACATATCCATATAACAATGAAAGGCAGGCTTAAAGACTCCCGGATCGGGAGCTTTTTTATTTATTGGCAGGGAAGAAGGAATCTCTACATACAGCCCGATGGAGGAGCTATTTAAAAAGCGAGGTATAAATCCGCGGTAACGAGGCCATCCTTTTACTAGATTGATAGATTCGAACGGGGAGGCGTGACTGACCATGCGGAAGATGCGTTTACAGATCATTGTGATGATGTTGTTGCTGTGCGGGGCAGCAGCTATGATGGCGGGTTTTGCGGGGACAACGGACAGCAATCGAAACGGATCAGCTCCGCATGCAGGAGAAGCGTCAGCTTCGGGCGGAACGGTAGAAACAGGTGTCAATGGAATAACTAGAGCTGGGGAATCAGCAGAAAGCGATCTAATACTTCTGGCGGCGCTTGGGCAAGAACATATGGAGCCTTCGGCAATACTCACGGTAAAAATTCAAGGTGAAATGATAAATTCCATATCGAAGGATCAAGCTAAGACAACGGCTGAGCAGCTGGCTCGTACAATGGGGCTCTCCGGGATTACAACGTCCCAGCTTCAGGGAAATGAAGTATTCCAAGCAGAAGGCGTGCTCTCCGGTGTATCGGTGCATCTGGACTGGGCTTTCACGAAGGAGGGTCATAGTTATGTCAGAGCCATGCTTGTAGGAGAAGCAGCTGGACAGTCCCGGGAAATGATGACCCTGCAGCAGCAGATTCAAGAGTTGATGAAGCAAGCAGGCATATCGAACTCCTGGAATGCGTCCATTCAAGGATATGCATCGGAGACGGCTAGCGTTGATGGAACGATGGCTCAGGTAGAAGAGGCAGTAGCCCAAAAACTCTCGCTTCGCCCCGTTGAGGATTATGCAGATGACACAACACAAAGCCGTTCATATGAGGTTCCTTCACTGGGCGCTTTTGTGATGAGTGGCGACACGCCGATTCATATGCAGATCGCGGTGCATGAAGATTCGATGAAGAAAAGTAGTAGAATAACGATCGGATTTCCTGTCATTACAATAGAATATTGAAAATGATTTCTGAAACTCGGATGAAAAAATGCGGAATGTGATAGCATACTTGAAATGAATATGCTAAAATGTCATCACATCGAGTTAAGTGCCGATGCATAAAAATACACTATAATTCATAGAAAGAATGAGGAGCCATGGCTGAAAATCAAAATCTAGATACAATGAAGACACCGGGAGCTGTATTTTTCATCTTTGGAGCGACTGGTGATTTGGCAAGACGTAAGTTGTTTCCGGCGATCTACAGTCTTTATCGTGAAGGAAAACTGGATGAGGATTTTGCGGTAATCGGCGTGGCGCGGCGTCCGCGCACCCAGGAAGAGTTTCGGGAGGACGTGTATCGTTCAATTCAGGAATTCTGCCGATATAGTTCGGAACAGGATAGTGAATGGAATGCATTTGCACAACATTTTGAATATAAATCTTTAGATATTAACAATATTGACGGTTTCCGTGAGCTTCGCGAACAAACGGAGCAATTGGAAACAAAATTTAATATACCGGGCAACCGCTTGTTTTATCTGGCGCTTGCACCGGAATTGTTTGGCAGCGTATCGTTTAACCTGATGAAGGGCGGTATGCTCGACGGAGAAGGCTGGAACCGTCTTGTGATCGAGAAGCCGTTCGGCTACGATCTGGAGTCGGCTGCCAAGCTGAACGAAGAGATCCGTAAAGTGTTCAAGGAAGAAGAGATCTACCGGATTGACCATTATCTGGGTAAAGAAATGGTACAGAACATCGAAGTTATACGTTTTGCGAATGCTTTCTTCGAGCCGCTGTGGAACAACAAGCATATCGCCAACATCCAAATCACGCTTGGTGAAACGGTTGGTGTCGAGGAGCGCGGCGGGTACTATGATCATGCAGGCGCTCTAAGGGATATGGGCCAGAACCATATGCTACAGCTGCTGACTATGATTGCGATGGAGCCGCCTAGCCGACTGCTTGCAGAGGATATCCGCGACGAGAAGGTGAAGGTGCTTCGCTCCTTGCGTCCGTATGCCACGCATGAAGAAGTGAAGAACAACGTGGTTCGCGGTCAGTATACGAGCGGTTCCGTGGGCGGCAAAGATCTGCCGGCATACCGTGAAGAGGACAAAGTGAATCCGGAATCCAATACGGAAACCTATTTTGCCGCCAGAGTCTTCGTGGATAACTTCCGCTGGGCTGGCGTACCGTTCTATATCCGTACGGGCAAACGTCTCCCGGTTAAGACAACCGAGGTGGTTGTCGAGTTCAAACGGATGCCAACCAACGTATACCTGGGCCAAAAGCATTCCCTGGAGCCTAACCTGCTCGTTATTCGCGTCAATCCGATGGAAGGCATTTACGTGAAGATTAACGCGAAGAAGCCGGGATCTGAATCCGAGATCGCTCCTGTAGCGATGGACTTCTGCCAAAGCTGCATCGTGGGCATTAATTCTCCTGAGGCGTATGAGCGTCTGCTGCATGACGCTGCTCGTGGAGACTCCACCTACTTTACGCGCTGGGATGAAGTGGCTTCGGCATGGTCCTTCGTGGATCGTATCGCCAGCGCATGGAGAGAGAACCAGGGCGAGCTGGAATCGTATCCTGCTGGATCGTGGGGACCTGACAAAGCGGATGAGCTGTTGAAGGAAGACGGATTCCACTGGTGGCCGGTAAACGGTCAGCTTGAGGATAATGTGGTGTGGTTCAAAAACTAAGATCATTTTCTAAAATTTACGTGTTAAAAATCATCCTCATGCGCATGGCGCATGGGGATGATTTGCGTATAAATTGTGGTACAATGATATACATGACTTTAGTTACGAAGGGATAAGTGAAATGGCAAAGCAAATAGATGAACTGCAGCAGGAAGTGGATAAGCGCCGCACGTTTGCGATTATTTCCCACCCTGACGCCGGTAAAACAACCCTGACCGAGAAGCTGCTCTTGTTTGGGGGCGCCATTCGTCTGGCTGGATCGGTTAAAGCTCGTAAAGCGAGCAAGCATGCAACGAGTGACTGGATGGAGATCGAGAAGCAGCGGGGAATCTCGGTTACCTCGTCTGTTATGCAATTTGATTATTTAGGGCATCGGATTAATATATTGGATACGCCGGGTCACCAAGACTTCAGTGAGGATACCTATCGTACGCTGACCGCCGCTGACAGCGCCGTCATGTTGATTGACGTAGCCAAAGGGGTCGAGGCCCAGACCATCAAGCTGTTTCAGGTTTGTGCGAAGCGGGGCATTCCGATCTTTACCTTTATCAACAAACTCGACCGCGAAGGGCGCAGCCCGTTTGATCTGATGGAGGAGCTTGAGCAGGTTCTCGGCATCCGCTCCGTACCGATGAATTGGCCGATCGGCTCCGGGCGTGACCTGTGCGGCGTGTACGACCGGGTTAAAAATCAGGTTGAATTGTTCCAGGGCGACGACCATTCCACGATTAAGGTACAGAAGGTCGAAGGCTATGAGGATCCGATCATTCGCGAGATGGCAGGCGATTACCTGCATGATCAGTTATGTCAAGACCTCGAGCTGCTGGATGTTGCCGGAGACCAATTTGATCTGGAAAAAGTTATGCAGGGTCAGCTAACGCCTGTATTTTTCGGCAGTGCGATCAACAATTTCGGCGTTCAGACCTTCCTGGAGAACTTTCTTCAGCTTGCGCCGAAGCCGGAGCCGCGCCGCAGTACGGAGGGTGTGGTGGAACCAACCGATGAGAAGTTCTCCGGATACGTATTTAAGATTCAAGCCAATATGAATCCGGCTCACCGGGATCGTATCGCTTTCCTGCGCATCGTATCGGGCAAGTTCGAACGCGGTATGAGCGTGAAGCATGTTCGGGTAGGCAAGGAAATCAAGCTGGCGCAGCCGCAGCAGTTTTTGGCGCAGGATCGAGATATTGTGCAGGAGGCATACCCTGGCGATATTATCGGTCTGTTTGACCCGGGCATTTTCCGGATTGGGGACTCACTCAGTCAAGGTCGTGAAGTTGTATTCGATGAGCTTCCAACATTCTCACCGGAAATTTTTGCGAAAGTAACGGTGAAGAACGCATTGAAACATAAGCAGTATCAGAAGGGGATTGATCAGCTGACGGAAGAGGGCACCATTCAGGTATTCCGCACCGTGAGTTTTGACGAGACCATTCTCGGGGTTGTCGGACAGCTCCAGTTCGAAGTCTTCGAGTACCGGATGAAGGGAGAATACGGCGTTGATGTCCAGCTTCAACGCATGCCGTATCAGTTCGCCCGCTGGATTGTGGACGACAATATTGATCCGTCCAAGTTCCGGATAAACTCAACGCTGGTCAAAGACAAGAAGGATAACTATGTTGTCTTGTTCGAAAATGAGTATGCGATGAGAACCGCCATCGACAAGAATCCAACCGCCCAGTTTCTTGAGACCGCTCCGTAAGTGATGTTATATAAATATGCAGCAAAAAGGAACAATCCCCCAGCCTTTACAGCTTAGGGGATTGTTCCTTTTTGTTGACCATGGGATTATCCTTGAAGGTTGCCGGGCGTAACGGTTTTTAGATGATCATGGAGGGAAGAGACAAGACTGTTCTGCTGGGTAGCATCCATGTCTTTCCACATCATTTCAAACATTACACCGAGTCCCGGCAGGGCAGCTTCAGGCCCGTCAACGGAACCCTCGATCATGGAGCGCAGCTCTTCTTCGTCCTGATTGTGGACTTTATGAATGACGGCCTGCCTTAGATCTAACAATATGGACATGGACATGTTCCTCCTTGTTATGAAAGGGTCATTGTGTAATGTGCCCGTTCCGGGGCAGTTACATTCAAGTATTCGGGACAGTATGATATACTATTACCATTATGATTATGGATGACCTAGGCTCGTGGGGGGATATATAAATGGCTAAGAAGCAGTACGCAGTAATCGGTATGGGGCGTTTTGGCACGAGTGTTGCTAAGGAATTGAGCAGCATGGGATTTGATGTATTAGCCGTAGACGCGAGCGAACAGCGCATTCAGGAAATCGCGAGTATGGTCACGCATGCCGTATCGGCGGATTCGACCGATGAAGAAGCGCTTCGGGCGCTGGGCATACGGAATTTTGATGTGGTTGTCGTGGCGATCGGGGAGGATATTCAATCCAGCATTTTGACTACGCTGATCTTGAAGGATCTTGGCGTACCGGCCATTATCGTGAAGGCGAAGAATGAGCTGCACGGAAAAGTGCTGAACAAAATCGGTGCGGACAAGGTGATTTTCCCTGAACGGGATATGGGGCTGCGGGTTGCCCATCATCTGGTGTCACCGAATATTTTGGATTATATCGATTTGTCGGACGACTACAGCATTATGGAGATGCTTGCTACAGGAGATCTGGTCGGTCACAATCTGATAGAACTGGATATTCGGGCACGATTCGGCTGCAATGTCATGGCGATTCGAAGAGATGAGGATATGAACATTTCTCCAAGTCCGGATGACCGGATTGAGGAAGGCGATATTCTCATTATTGTGGGGCACAAGAATAACTTAACGAAGATGGAGCTTGCTTATCCGAAGTAAACTGTCCGCAAGCGGGTATGCTGGGTTGAGTGGGACTCGGTTTTATATATAAGTAAAGAACGGATGGATGAACCATGGAGATACTATCGCCGCAGAATGCCAGAGTGAAGGGCTGGGCACAGCTTCAGGAGAAAAAACATCGAGACAAGCAGAACAAGTATGTGGTGGAAGGCATTCATCTCGTACAGGAAGCCCTGTCATCCGGAGTGGACATCGAGTGTGTTGCGTATGATGTGGAGAAGGGCATTCCCCAGGAACTTCGTCATATATCGGATACAGGACAAGGTGCTGAATGGATTGGCGTATCTCATGCCGTCATCTCGAAGGTCAGTGATACACCGTCACCGCAGCAGGTGTTTGCCGTGGTCCGCAAAGAAGCACGTCAATGGCAGGACCTGATCCTGCGCGAGAACGGTTTGGTCATCGTTCTGGACGGTCTTCAGGACCCGGGGAATGTAGGAACCATCATACGAAGCGCAGATGCCGTAGGGGCTGCTGGCGTGGTTCTGGGACGCGGCTGCGCGGATTTGTACAACCCCAAGACGCTGCGCTCTACCATGGGATCCCTGTTTCACTTACCGGTGCTGGAGGGCGATCTGCTAAGCATTTTGCCGGAAGCCAGAGAACGGGGGGCCCGATTGGTGACAACCCTGCTGGAAGGGAAACATTCCTGCTTCGAGTATGATTTCAAAGGGACAAGCTGGATCGTGATTGGGAGCGAAGGGCGCGGTGTCTCACCTGAGGTTGCGGAACTCGTGGACGATGCGATCCGTATTCCCATGCCGGGAAAAGCCGAATCGTTGAACGCGGCTATGGCAGCGTCGGTGCTGATGTACGAGGCTTTACGGCAAAGAGAATATACAGGTCAATAAAGACCGGAGCGGCTCCTCGACAAAGCTGGAAGTGATTAGAAATCAATGGCTAATCATCTCCGGCTTTTTTTATTTATGAGATAAGTAGCATTAGAGGCTTACCTCCTTATATTGCAAGAAAGCTTCCGCTAAATACGGTCTGTTTTCTAACAAGTACGTCGATGACGTTTTTCTTATTTTTAATAAGGCTGGTCATAATAACAGGAGTATTCGAAAGGAGTCAAACCCTAATGTACGAGCAAAAAACAAAAGAAACGGATCACAGCGTGGTGGAGTTTATAGAGCAAGTGGATTCGCCGAAAAAACGGGAGGATGCTTATCGTTTGCTGGAGATTTTTGAGGAGACGAGCGGTTTTCCGGCTAAGATGTGGGGCCCCAGCATCATCGGTTTCGGCTCCTACCATTACCGCTACGCTACCGGGCACGAAGGCGATGCGCCGTTGGTAGGTTTCTCGCCGCGCAAGGCGAAGATCAGCCTGTATTTTGCGCCGGGCGATGAGAAGCGGGAGGAGCTGTTGCCGAGTTTCGGTAAACATACGGCCGGGAAAGGCTGCGTGTATATTAATAAAGTGGCAGATATTGATGTGGAGGTCCTAAAGCAGCTGATTCGCGAATCGATTGCCTTCTTGAACAAGACCTACCCGGCTCAGTCCTAGCGAGCTCTAGGCCATGAGAAGTTGGCAAGCTGCCTGGTTTACAAGGCTTTAAGGGAGGCTGGACAATAGGGTGCGCTGATTGGGTAACAGGTGAATATTGTTATTTGACGTAAAACCATTTGGTGTCCTATAATGCAATAAGGGAAACTAAATGGTTTCATAATATTAAACATGAGTGAGGTTTATGTGATATGGACAACGCATCAAACGGCAAGCTGCCGGATATTCGTCATACGCTGGTGCTGAAAGCACCCATCGAGAAGGTGTGGAAAGCCGTGGCAACGGCTGAAGGAATTTCAGCCTGGTTTATGCCTAACAATTTTGAGCCGGTGGAGGGCTTTGAGTTTCAATTGAATGCAGGCCCTTTCGGCAATTCACCATGCAAGGTCACGCTTATTGACGAGCCCAACCGCTTGTCTTTTAACTGGGGCAAGGATTGGAGTGTTACGTTCGAACTGGTACAGCAGGGAGATCATACGGAATTTACGCTCATTCACGGCGGATGGACAGCGGATCAAGTGACCGAGTTCGGGGAAGCACACGATATCGTGCGGGGGCGTATGGACAACGGCTGGGCAGGCATTGTTCAGAAGCTTGCGGGATACGTTGAGGCCTAATCCATGTCGCAAGCCGCTCCGAAGCATGATGTTTATCAAGCTATCGCAGATCCTACACGCCGTAAGCTGCTTGGCTTGTTAAGTGATAAGGAAATGCCGGTTAAAGAAATTACAGGGCACTTCTCCATGACGCGGACTGCCGTTTCCAAGCATCTCCGAATTCTGGGGGAAGCGGGCCTTGTGCAGGACCGCAAGGTTGGACGCGAAACGCGCTATCGGCTGGATGCCGAACCGCTTAAGGAATTAAAGGATTGGCTGGCTTATTTCGACCGCTTCTGGGAGAATAAACTGTCGATGCTGAAATATTATGTGGAGGATCAAGAAGACAATCCAAAGGACGACAAGTAGATCCTCTTTGCAGTCTTTCTTGAAATTGAATATCCATAAGGAAGAAGGGCGAGGATCCCATCCTTGCTCTTCTTTTTTGCCGTTTGTCCGCATACCCTCTATACAGGAGAGCTTGCCATGGTAAACATGCTCCTCGGGGCGTAAATAGGGGGGACCAAGCATGAGACGAAAGAGATGGGGAAGCAGGCGTTTGGCCTTTCCGTCGCTGTCGTGGCCTAAACCAAGGAGAGCTTATAAACCACCGCGCAGAGGCTTTCGGCCCGTACCGCAGAGCCGAGGGCGTCCTCAGGCTGCCAAAAGACGAAGCACGAAAAAATGGTGGCTGATCGGCGCTCTGCTCCTTGTGTTTGGGATCGTTGAGTTTTTTATGTATATTGAGCAGAATCTGCGGCCGCCGATCATGCATTTAGCCCAAATCAGGGTTAAACAGATTGCCACTGAAGCCATCAATAAAGCGATCACCTCTCAGGTCACGCAGGGCAAGGATTTCGATAATCTGGTCAACTGGAAAACGGACAGCTCGGGCAAAGTGACGGGATTCATGCTGAATTATGCCGAGCATTTAAAAATCACCTCCCATACAACGGAGGTTGTTCAGAGCACACTGGACGATATTCATAAGCGTAAGGAGCAAATTCCCTTGGGACAGGTGCTGAAAAGCCCGATTATCGCTTCATTCGGTCCGCAAATTCCTTTGAAGATCGAACCGCAGGGAGCGGTGAAGGTTCAACTGGATACCAGGCAGCAGGGTGCTGGCATTAATATGATTTTGGTGGAGGTATTCGTCCACATCGTAACAGAGGTAGCGGTTGTCGTTCCTTTTGACATGGAGCCGCAGATTGTGGAAACCGATATTCCCATTTCTTATCTGCTCGTGGTCGGCGACGTGCCAATGTATTATTATGACGGGCAAGGAAAGGCCGTCGGCGAGAATAAGGCGAGCGCGCCGAGCATAGCGATACCGCCTCCCGTTACCAATGAGAATAGCCATAATACGGAGCAGGAAATCCCGCCTGTTACTCCGCCGGTAACAACGCCGACGAATCCTCCAGATGGAACAACGACACCTATGGAACCTTTACCTGGTGGAGCAGACTTATCCGGGCAGACGGGAGATAACAACACTGGAGGCTAAGAGCGCTGATTCATTACTTTGGCGCCAGCATATGGAAGCACGCCATGATTCACTTCGCAGTAATGGATGTCCTTAACGGAGAAAACGCGCCCCCTGGGTTGAACTCAGGAGCGCGTTTTTTTCTTCGAGCGTTTTTCTTCCATTTCCCAGTGCTTCAGCAGCGGGTAAGGATCGAATGCCCATTCGGTCAATCCGGTGTCCCGGTAGATGCCGTAATGGAGGTGTGGAGGGAACTTGCCTTGGGTTCCCGGCTTGCCATAACCGGAGCTCCCAACCCAGCCAAGGGTTTGACCCGGCTTAACGACATCCCCGAGCGAGATTCCTTTGTCAAAGCCTTGCAGATGGGCGTAATAGTGGTAATGATTGTTCAAATCACGGATGCCGATGCGCCACCCGCCATATTTATTCCAGCCCTTGATTTCGACAACGCCGTAACAGGTGCTTCGAACGGGGACTCCGTATGAGGCAAACAAATCCGTTCCCTCGTGAACCCTTCTGCCTCCCCAGTTGCGTCCCATGCCAAATGTGCTTCGGTAGGAATAGTTGCTTTTGACCGGGAGAGGAAATGCATGGTCAAACAAGTCCAGCTTTCCAAAGGTCTCGTACATTTTGGCGTATTGCATGACGCGCTGAACAGCCCGCGTATTCTGGTAGTATGACCAGAGTCCGATGCTGAAGTCATCGGCAGCATGACCGTAGGGGGCGAGCCTTGCCGCAATAGTATATAGCAGGTCGATATCATTATTCGGATCCGCCTTGCCATCTCCATCCCCATCCAGTCCGATGCCGGAAAACACGTTGATCGACGTCGGATTTACATCTTCCTGATTGGGATTTAACGCCCCGGCCCATCTTGTGGAGGGGATGAAGATTCCGAGCGTCCGGTCCGGATGTTTGCGATCCTTGGGGTGGACTCTAGTTAGTGTCCGTTCATACTGGTCAATGGCAGCCAGGCGATACCAAGGAATTTGGGTAACGGTGGAAATCTCATCATATAACGACTTCCGGTCTGCAAAAATGGCGTTAACATCCGATGTTTTCACCGTATCGTCAGCGGTGCTGACCGCAACAGAGGCGGATGCGGACACAGGCCCGCACATGCAGCAGGCAGCTGTCAAGGCAGCCACAGCTGCAGCAGTGCAGCGAATCATAATACCGCTTGCGCTCAATGGTTGGAAAATCCTCAATGTGTCCTTCTCCTTCCTTTTGGATTGTCATAATTAAGGACGGACAGTCATGCCTACACTGTAGGGTGAATCGAAACAAGGATTTTTATCCATGCCGCAACTAGATTAATCTCATATCGATGCGAAACAAGTAATATGATGGTTTTCATGATATAATATGGGACAGCAAACGATGGGGTATGTCTTGAGTTACATCAATAAATTCGAAAGAAGGTTTTTTCTTTGTCTAAAACCAAACAGCCAAAACCTGACTGGATTCGAATCAAGCTGACTACTGGCGATAATTATAAAGAAATCAAAAGCATGATGCGATCCAAGACACTGCACACGGTGTGTGAAGAGGCTCGCTGTCCGAATATTTATGAATGCTGGGCTAACCGTACGGCAACCTTCATGATCCTGGGTGATATTTGTACCCGCGCCTGCCGATTCTGCGCTGTCAACACGGGTCTTCCAACGGAACTGGATCTTCAGGAGCCGGAACGCGTAGCGGAAGCGGCGGAACAGATGAACCTGCGTCACTGCGTAGTAACAAGCGTAGCACGGGATGATCTGAAAGATGGCGGGGCCTACATATTCGCTGAAACGGTTAAAGCCATTCGCAGACGTCTGCCGCTATGCTCGGTGGAAGTGCTGATTCCGGATTTTATGGGCAGCGAAGAAGCGCTTAAGATCGTAATGGATGTGAAGCCGGACATTCTGAACCATAACATTGAGACGGTCGAGCGAATGTCGGATCGGGTACGTGCCAAGGCCAAGTACACCCGTTCCTTGCAATTGCTGAAGAATGCCAAGGCGATGCAGCCAGATATTCCGACCAAATCCAGCATAATGCTAGGTGTCGGCGAACAATGGCATGAGATTCTGGAAGCGATGGACGACCTGCGTTCGGTGGGTTGCGATATCATGACGATCGGCCAATATTTGCAGCCTTCGCCAAAGCATATGAATGTTGAAAAATACTATACGCCGGAGGAGTTTGCGATCTTGAAGGAAGAGGGAATGAAGCGAGGATTCAGCCACGTGGAGTCCGGTCCTCTGGTGCGCAGCTCCTATCATGCACACGAGCAAGTGAAATCTGCAGAACGCAACAAGGAAGAGACCGTGCAGTCTTAACCTTTGGAAAGGCAGGGGAAGCTTTCAATGATCGTTATCGGAAACAAAAGTTATGAAGTGTTAAAGGACCATCGAAACGGCTGGAATCTGGAAGCTTTCCGGGAGCGGTACAGCGAGGTGCTGGACCGTTATGACTACATCGTGGGAGACTGGGGTTACAATCAGCTTCGGCTTAAAGGTTTCTATCGGGATAATCATCCTAAAGCTGCCAAGGACTCTACCTTCTCCAGCATGTCTGATTACATTAACGAATACTGCAATTTTGGTTGTGCTCACTTCGTGCTTCAGAAAACCAAGGAGCAGAAGGATAGCAAAGACCATGCCAATTCCAAAGACCCTGTGGAGATTCGTGAATCATCCCCCAAGGAAACCCAGGGTGAGGGGGAAGCGAAGGGAAGCAAGGAAGCCCAGCAGGAGGGCACCAAACCGGGCAAGGAACACAAGGACCAACGCGAGCGGCGCGAAGCGAAGGAATCCAGACGCGAGCCACGCGATCCTAAGGAATCCAAAGAGAAGGACGCAAAGCCTTCCAAGGAGCCTAATCTTTCGGCTGAACAGCCGCAATAAAAAAGAACGGTCACCAGTAATGTGATATGCTCCCATCATAGTAGACAGTAGAAAAAATGAAATTCTACTTCTACCTATGATGGGAGTTTTTGTAATGTCCAAAAGAAGCCCGATTTCATATGAAATCAAGATTCAGGTTGTGAGGCGTTGCTTGCAACATGAATCCAATCCTAACCATGAGGCAAAACAACTGGGGGTCCATAAAAACACGGTTAATGATTGGATAAGGAAATACAAAGTAGATGGAGAAGAAGGATTAAGAGAATCCAGGGGATGGAAATCCTACTCCAAGGAGCTAAAACTATCTGCCATTCAAGATGTACGCTCTGGAGAATACTCTGTACGAGCGGTGGTGAAAAAGTACCATATTTCAAGTAAATCTGTGTTAGAGAGCTGGATTTCCAAGTATACTGAAGGGGTGAAAATGAAACCAACTCGGAAAAGGATTGAACCCCCTCATATGAATAAAGGGCGGAAAACGACTTACGAAGAACGTATTAAATTGTACAATTCACCATCGCCCATGATTTAGATTACCAGAAAGCCATCGACAAGTACGGGGTCTCTTACCAGCAAGTGTACGCATGGGTTCGTAAATATCAAGCGAGTGGTCATGGAGCCTTAAAAGACCTCCGAGGTCGTAAAAAGCCGCTAGAAGAGCTAGACGAACAGGAACGGTTAAAGCTTCGGATCAAGGAACTCGAGGCACGAAATGAGCATTTAGAAATGGAGAATGCACTCGCAAAAAAAGTTGACAGAGATCCGGCGAAGAAATACACGTTAACCCTTGTTCGGCATGCAGACATTTATCAAGCGATTACAGAACTGCATGCCGAGAAGGGATATGCGATCACCAAGCTCTGTGAGCTAGCAGGAATCGCCCGATCTGCCTATTATAAGTGGCTGAAATGGATCCCATCCGTCAGGGAACTTGAAAATCTTGCACTAGCCAAGGAAGTCAAGCATCGCTATAACAAACGAAACGGGATACTCGGTTATCGCATAAGGGCAGTGATTCGCAAAAAACGGCCAAATTACATGAAAGCTCCAGCCCAACATATCGCTGAGAATGTCATGAACCGAAAATTCCAAGCGGAGGTCCCCAACCAAAAGTGGTGCACCGATGTAACAGAGCTAAAGCACGGAAATGGCCGCAAGGCCTACCTGAGTGCCATTATTGATGGATATGACAACTCTGTTGTTTCATGGGTGTTCAGCCATTCCAATAACAATGAGCTTGTCATGAATACGGTAAAGAAAGCATATAAAAGAAATCCGAATGCTACGCCGCTCTTGCACAGTGATCGCGGCTTTCAATATACTTCGCTGGAATACAGACAACTTCAAAAGAGATACAAGTTTACAAAAAGTATGTCTCGTGTAAGCCGGTGTTTGGACAACCAACCCATTGAACGATTCTGGGGTACCTTAAAAGCAGAAAGCTATTATCTGGAGAAGTACGATACGTATGACAGTCTCCTTCGTAGTGTAAGAGCTTATATCTATTATTACAATAATTTTCGATACACCGAACGACTAAACGGCTTATCCCCTAACGAATATCGACGAGCAGCTTAACTAAGAAAAATAATCCCCTCAGTCTTGATAACCGAAGGGATATTGAATGCTAATGATTTTGTTTTTTTAGTCTGTCTACTTGACAGGGAGCACTTCAATGCTGGTGGCCGTTCTTTTGTTAGGTAGTCGTTCTTCTTAATATTAGCCAAGAAATGCATCACGGACACGATTCCAGAACGGGAACGGCCGATAGCGTGCAAAACTGACCTGCTGTTCCGCCACTTGACAGCGCACGGATACGAGGTCGTCAATCGAGATATTCACATGATCGATGGTAAGCAGCAAACGCTGTTCTTTACGCGAGAATATATCACAATGATGATGCTTAGGCAGGAGCAGCGGTGAGCCCAGCGTACGGAAAATCCGATTGTTAATCGAGGCGATTTCCGCGATCTGCAGAGCATCGATGGAAGGATGCACCATCGCTCCGCCGACACTTTTGTTATAAGCCGTGCTGCCGGATGGCGTGGACACGCAAATCCCGTCTCCCCTGAACATCTCAAAGGTTACGTCGTTGATGTCAATCTGCGCGACAACGGTACCGTCAACGCCTTTAAGCGTGAATTCGTTTAAAGCAATGTAAGAGGACGTTCCTGATTTCTTATGAATTTCCAGTTGAACCAGGGGGTACTTGACGAGGCGCGGCTTCACGTTGCCGTGTTCGCCTTCCCCGCTCATATGATCAATTAGCTCTGTCAGTTCATCGGCCTTCCAATCAGCATAGAATCCCAAGTGGCCCGTGTGGACACCGACAAAAGCGAGGTCAGGAATACGGTCTATAAAAGTATGGAAAGCATGCAGCATCGTACCGTCTCCGCCGATCGAGACCACAATCTCCGGAGATTCTGCATCCAGCACAAACCCCCGCTGTTCCGCCAGCTTGTGAAATTGCTGGGTCAGCTCGACAGACAATGGGTCACCGCGGTCCAGAACATAATATCTCAAGTTGATAAGCTCCTTTGTAAGGTTATATAAAGATGATAATCAATCTTGGAGAAGAACACAATGTTCACCTTGGGAATTTGCGGATTTTCTGCTGCAGTCCTCGAATGATCTGAATAAACAACGCAACCGTAATCAGGAAACCGAGCAGGATGCAGAAAGCCGCCATAATATGGGTATACCCGTTTAGGGCGGAATCCGAAACAGCCGGAAGGGCCATGGTCGGTATCGAAGATCCCATGACACTTCTCCACAACAGCAATACAGCGACCGCGGCAATCACACCATGAATCAGTCTTGCAATGACAAAAGGGAAATACCTGAGGTTGGTAGAGTTCAGGATGCTAATGATCTGGGCATGAACGGACAAACCGCCCCATGACAATATAAAGGCAGCCGCGGCCGCTTTGTATGGCAATGGAATTGCAGCCCCTGCTTCCCCGGCATATCGGGCACCAAGTGTGACCTCAAACAATCCGCCTACGATGGCAGTGGATAAGGATTCAGGCATCCCAACCAGAGATAACAGCAAACTGATGGCTTCAGTTAGCGCAGGCATAACGCCGGCGCGGGTCCAGAGTTCAAGAAACACGGAGAAGAAAACCACAAGCCCGCCGACGACGATAATGAGCTGAAGCGATGATTGTATCGCTTGTCTTAACAGGGTGCCGAGGTCCCGGCCATCCTGCTCACGCGCCGCATGCATGGCATGGAGGGCGGACTTGAGTCTGCTTGTATTAGCCTGCGACAGGCGGAGTGAATCGGTTGCTGTTTTGGATTCATGCCTGCCATGAAATCTCATAATCAGCCCCACAAGGAAACCTCCGCCATAATGGGACAAGGCAAGGATCAAACCGATCTTGGGGTCATGAAAGAAGCCGATGGAGACGGCACCAATTAGAAATATAGGGTCAGAAGAGGTGGTGAAAGCGACAAGTCGCTCACCTTCCTCCCGATTTACCATTTTTTGTTCCCATAGCTTGGCGGTTAATTTGGCACCGACCGGGTATCCTGAAACATATCCCATTGCTGCAACGAATCCTCCGGCCCCCGGAATACGAAATAACGGTCTCATCATAGGGTCCAGGAGCGTGCCAATCAGGTGGACTACACCGAACCCCAGCAGCACCTCGGAAATAACAAAGAACGGGAACAGGGAAGGGAACAGCACGTCCCACCATATCGAAAGGCCACGGAGTGCGGATTGAAGCGCCGCTTCGGGAAATAAAGCCATTAGGACAATTACGCTGAGCAGTGCCGTCACGAGCAAGAGCCAGCCCATTTTTTTCATGGTCATAATAAGAAATACGCCCCCTGGCATCGATGTGAATGATGGAAATATAGGTCCGTTGTTAAAAATCTATGCAAGATATAGGACAAACAGTATAAAAAACATGAGAAAGCGGTTACAATTGTGCTTTATTTTCGGGGATCTTGTGCTATAATAAAAACATCAAAGCACATCTTTCGTATTATGTTTGGATGGAGTGATGATCATGAGCATAGTCGCAGGTATCCTAGTATGCGCCTTCGTTTATGTTATACGTGCTTCTCTCGTCCAGAGTGAAGAGGACTGGCGCAGTTATTAATAAGTTCTAAAAGGTGCTAACCATTGCTTAGCGCCTTTTTTTGTCGTTTTTTTGGTATAATGGATAGGTACATCCAATCGAAAGCGTAACATAAAACAGATGGGAGATTAGCGGATATGAATCCGAACTTAAGCATCTATGATAACCTCGGGGGTGCCGAGGGTGTACGTTCGCTCGTCGAAGCTTTTTATCCGAGAGTGCAGCAAAATGAGCTGCTTTCGCCATTGTTTCCGGAAGATATTATGCCGGTGATGGAGAAGCAATATATGTTCTTGAGCCAGTTTTTTGGAGGGCCAGCCTTGTTCTCGGAAGCATTCGGACATCCGATGATGCGGGCCAGGCACATGAAATTCCCGATTACGGATCGCCATGCCGAAGAATGGCTTGGCTGCATGGCAGGAGCCCTAATCGAAATTGGCGTGGAGGATGAATTACGTGATTTTGTGCTGCAGCGTCTGTCCGGCCCCGCCCACCATTTCGTGAACACTCCTTAGTTCCAAAGACCTATTTCGAAACAGGAATTAGACACGAATGAAGGGATGGCGAATGGCGTGAAATTGGAACCCTTGTATTCCATCAAGGTGGTTTGCGCGCACTGTGAGCATGAATATGAAACATCCAGGGTAAGACCCAGCTTTAAAAAGGCATACCGTACAGATACGGATTTTTGCGCTTATTATAAATCGGAGAATCCCGATTTTTACGTGGTGCGGATCTGTCCTGAATGCGGTTTTGCCTCCACGGAAAATTCGACCCTGAAATTGAACGAACGGCAGAAGGCGCTCTTTCACGAGCAAGTCGGATGCCGCTGGGAGAAGAGGGATATGGGCGGCTCGCGCAATCTGGAGGATGCTCTGGAGTCGTACAAGCTGGCTCTCCTCTGCGCCCAAGTCATCGGGGAGCGGGATCGCATTGTGGCCAGCCTGCTGCATCATATCGCTTGGCTGTACCGGTATCAGGGCAACGAGGATCAAGAGAAGCGGTTCTTGAGTTATAGCCTGGAATCCTATGTTCGAGTGTTCGAGCTGGAAGGGGTAGGGGCGAATGATGCTAGGCTGCTGTATCTGATCGGAGAGATCCACCGCAGGCTGGGACAGTTTCAGGAGGCGGTTCAATGGTTCTCCAGAGTGGTCCAGGATGACAAGATTATGGACGCCGCGATGATACGCGCATCCAGAGAGCAATGGAAGCTGATATCCGAGCAGATACGGGAGCAGAAGAACGAGGCACTTAAGGTAGAGTCATAATGCAAATAGCCCGCTGAAGGGTGGGTCAGCAGGCTGTTGGACTAACACGAATAGCTAAACTCATGCTCTGCGGCGAAATCAGCGTAATCGCTGATCCGTGAGCAAGTAGTCGATGTCGCTGTCCAGCACGGTTACTTTGTTGTGGCAGCAGGGGAAGATCAGCAGCTTCTTTTTCCCTTCCCTTACGCTTATCAGCTCTTTGGGTTTCATCGGCAGCAATACATTGTCGGTTCCGCAGAATGGGCAGCTGTGTACATATACGTCGTTTCCGACGACATCATAGGGCCAAGTATTGGAAAAAGGAATCATGAGTTCTCCGATGATGGTGACTCATCGTCTTTTTTCGTTGCTTTCGCTTCTTCATTCTTGGCAAGCTCGGCAATTTTCTGCATTAATATATGCTGAGGCATGTGCATCAGCTGTTCCAGCGGAACGCCCAGCTGCTTGGACAGTGTAACCGCCGTCTCCGGTGATATTTGCAAAGGTCTCATGGCTTCTAGCTCCTCCAGCAGTAAATTGGTTGTAACAGGGATAACATAAATTGAGTTATATATAGTTATACACTTTTCCCTAAGTCCACACAAATGGTATTCCGCTTGAAATCATATTTTATTTCGAAAGGTGATGAATGTTCAATGGCACTTCAACAAACTTGGGATTTGGAATCGATATTTCCCGGAGGCTCTTCTTCACCGCAGCTCGTGAGCTTTCTTGAGACACTTGAGCAGGATGTACATAATCTTCAGCAAGCCGTTAAAGCACTGACCGTTCCGGATACCATGGAGGGCGCAGCAAGCCTTGAACGCTTCCTTGAGCAGTTTCAGAGTGCCTATGCCCGCATCCGTGAAGTCTCTGCATTCGTGGGCTGCCTGACCGCGCAGAATGTGAATGACAAGAAGGCGGTTCAATTATCCGGACGGGTAACGTCGTTGTCCGCGACCCTGCAATCGATTAAGAACCAATTCGATAACGTTCTCCGTGGTATGAATGACGAACTCTGGACGGCTTGGACCGGTACGGATAAGGTGTCCGAGCTTGATTTCGTATTGAACGAAAGCCGTAATCTCGCCAAAGACAAGATGAGTCCCGAGTTAGAGAGCCTGGCTCTATCGCTTGGCGTAGACGGTTATCATGGATGGGGAGAGTTCTACGATACCATCGTTAAGAAAATCCAAATCCCCTATGAGGAAGACGGTAAGACGGTCATGCTGTCCGCAGGACAGGCATTCAATAAAATGCATGATCCTCGCCGGGAAGTACGCCAATCCATGTTTGAAAAGTGGGAGCAGGCATGGGGAGACTCCGCTGATTACTGTGCGGATACCCTTAACCATTTATCCGGCTACCGCCTGAAGCTGTACGAGAACCGCGGCTGGGAGGATGTCTTGAAGGAGCCGCTCGCGATTGGCCGCATGAGCCGTGAGACCCTGGATACCATGTGGGCGGTCATCCAAGACACGAAGTCGGTGCTTGTGGAATACCTGAACCGCAAAGCGAAGCTGCTTGGTCTGGAAGGTTTGTCTTGGACTGATGTAGATGCCCCGCTGCGCACTTCCGCAACCAAAATCTCCTATGACGATGCAGCTGTTAACATTGTGGAGCAATTCCGCAAGTTCAGCCCGAGATTAGCGGATTTCTCGCAAATGGCGTTCGACAAGAGCTGGATTGAGGTGGAGGATCGTCCCGGCAAGCGCCCTGGCGGTTTCTGTACCTCCTTCCCGGCAAGCGGCCAGACCCGAATCTTCATGACGTTTGGCGGAACGGCCTCGAACGTTTCGACCCTGGCTCATGAGCTCGGCCATGCCTACCATCAGCATCTGATGGGCGGAATTCCGGTGCTTAACCAAAAATATGCAATGAATGTTGCCGAGACGGCATCTACATTTGCCGAAATGATTGTTTTTGATGCGATGGTGAAGGGAGCCGGCAGCGAAGAAGAAAAGCTGGCCCTGCTGGAAGAGAAAATTCAGAACAGCGTAGCCTTCTTTATGAATATTCATGCACGCTTCTTGTTCGAAACCCGCTTCTATGACAAGCGGAAAAGCGGTCTGCTCAGCAGCGAGGAAATATCGGAATTGATGGTGGAAGCGCAGAAGGAAGCCTATTGTGATGCTCTGACATCATACCATCCGCATTTCTGGGCATCCAAGCTTCATTTCTATATTACCGGGACGCCGTTCTATAATTTCCCGTACACCTTCGGTTATATGTTCAGTACGGGCCTCTATGTTCGGGCATTGGAAGAAGGTCCGAGCTTTGCGGACAAATATGATGCACTTCTTCGCGACACCGGCGTGATGTCCGTGGAGGATCTGGCGAAGAAACACCTGAATGTGGATCTGACCCAGCGCGATTTCTGGCAAAGTGCAGCAGATTCCTGCGTATCCGACATTAGACAATTCCTGCAAATGACGGAGCATATGGCGTGATTTGTTGATTATCATCGGAATAACAGATAAGAATTTCCTTGGAGGACGTTTTCCTCTTAATACATGCAATTTCCAACCTATGGAGGAGCCCGATTCGGGCTTCTTTTTTTGTCGTAAAAGAATGAAAGTTGACGCAAAAAAGGAGCCGAAACCTAAATTATTTGTGCAATTTTAGTAATAAATACCCAAATGTGTTGAATATTGTTGATACATTGAATCCTTTACCCTATAATGAGTCATAAGCCCTAATAATAGGGAGGATTTACTAATAAAGGAGGGGAGAAGAGATGGTAAAACTAGATCAATTATCACTGGCTAGACAATTGGACATCGTTTTTAAAGAGCTGGAAGAAGAGTTGGGAGGTCTTAGTTCAGGGACAGTATTTGTACAAATACGAAATAATGTAATTGGTAAATTTGGCATACGGCACAATCCATTGGCTGGGCGTAACGGAGTCATAGCTCCACTTGAGGAGGGGCTAAGTGAAGCTCAACAATTCTCTTTTCGTACGATGGCGCTTGAAAGTCTGAAACATAAACGCCACTGGACACACGGCGAAATCAGTTATGAATTTATGGTACGACAAGGCATTGTAATTGTAGATGCTGTCCTTGAATCCAACTATAACATGGCAAACTTGATGATTCGGTACCCTCGGAATACATATGCCGAAGCTGCTTCGGAATCCTGAAATCATTTATCATATAGAACATATAACGAAAGAGGCGATCTTTGGGGAGAAGATCGCCTCTTTCTAATTACGGCTGGAGGGAAGAGATGCGAATTACAGGTTCGAACGACCCGATAATTGCTGCTCAGCCAATTGAACCAGACGTTTGGTGATGTAACCTCCCAAAGAACCTGTTTCACGGGAAGTATAGTTACCCATGTAACCGTCTTGTGGAAGCGTCACACCCAGTTCTTGAGCAGCTTCTACTTTCAATTGTTGAAGAGCTGCAGTTGCTTGAGGTACGACAAGATTGTTAGAAGAACGACCTTGAGCCATGTCATGTCACCTCCTTTGATGTTGTATGTGGATATTATGACTGAATCCTAGGAATCTCATTCGTGCTGGAGGCAGATCATTGGCTGGTAAAATTATCCGAATGAAATTGTCGTGTATCTAGACAAACAAGAGCAGCCCTTTGAAACAAAGGGCTGCTCTTGTTGAAACATTAAGTATATGAAGATCTTATGGTTCACCGGGGATTTGCTATTCCCCTTGCTCCGCCTCCGGTGTTGTTTTTTGGATGCTGATCTGGGTATTCAGGTTCACGGTCTGCCCCGGTTCCAGATGAATCAGACCGGTTTCTTCATTCGGCAGATTTAAATTGGGCGCGTTCGGAAGCCAGGTATACGGCTCGATGCAAAGGAAGTCCTCTGCGACGCCTTTCGTATAGAGCACCCAGTGCTTGAAAAAGGCGCGGTCAGCCGAATAATGAATTTGATAACCATCATCCCGTTGAAGCATGGCTTCAGCCGGTTTGCCCTCTGGAATTTTTAATATCGTATCCAGGTCGGCTTCCTTCAGGTTTAGTCCAGAATTCAGTTGTTTCAGATGGCCAAGCGGTGAAAAATCTCCGGTTGGGATCAGTTCATTATTCAAGGTATAAATACCCTCTACAGGCAGATCCAGCGTCCAGCGATGCGGCTCGCCATCAAGCAGGAACCACGTATGGTAACCCATGCCGAACGGGACAGGGCTGGAACCCAGATTCGTTACACGAAGACTCTGCGATAAGCGGGCCCCCTGAAGACGGAAGGTCATTTCCAGCTTCAGCGGTACTGGGAATTGGGCGATCCATTTCGGATCATCCGATGATATGAACTCTGTCGAAACGGCGCACCCATCATCATCTTCCTCTATGTCGCTGACACACCAAGCCTGTGATCGGTGGAGACCGTGGATATGATTGTCGTTCGCGGTATTTTGATCAAATTGATACGATGTTCCGCCGTACTCAAACTGGCCTTTGGAAATCCGGCCTGGCGGAATGAGCATCGGGATGCCGAAGTGATAGGGCTTCTGAAGATAGAAGGCAAGCTCACTTTCATCTGGTTTTCGAAGGATTTCGCGTGAATTTTCAAGGTCTTTAATTCCAATGACATTGTTACCTAGACGAGGAAGGAGAGTCACTTCAAGACGGCCGCTGTTTAAAATATAGGTGTCGTAACCATTCCACTGGCCTTTGGTCACTTGATTCATATCGATGCTCCTTTACTAACAGAAATCATGGTCTGGACGATTAACCACATCATAACAGATTTTTACGGAAAGGGTAAAAGAAATGCTTCAAAACATCGGACGACTTGATTCCAAAATGGAATTGACAAGGGAGAGCAAGAGTTTTATCATTGCATGTAATAGTGATCCAAAATGATTGAAACACGATGACAAGGACAAGTAAGCAGGTGCGGCCCATCCTTCAGAAAGCCGGTGGTTGATGTGAACCGGTGGATCCGCTTTGCTGAATGGACCTTTGAGTGCCAGGCTGAACAGGGATTATACTGATATTCCTTAATATGCCGGCCGGGTATTCTCCGTTACAAGAATGGAAGGCTGCAGCTTAAGTATTAGAGTTTACTGCAGCGAATTAGGGTGGCACCACGGTCTCACGTCCCTTGCGGATGTGAGGCCTTTTTGCGTTCATATATAATTCCTTGAGCGGGGCAGACTTTGGATTAAAGAATATTGTAAATAAATGGAGGGCTAGTCATGAAAACTGTATTATCGGGAATTCAGCCGAGTGGCAATTTGACACTGGGCAACTACATCGGAGCCATTAAAAATTTCGTTAAGCTCCAAGATGAGCATGATTGTTACTTTATGGTCGTCGATCTGCATGCCATTACGGTACCGCAGGAGCCAAGTTCGCTTAGAGATCGCTCCGAATCGGTTGCGGCACTGTACGTTGCAGCCGGAATCGACCCGAATCGTGCTAATATTTTTCTTCAATCCCATGTTCCTCAGCATGCCGAGCTGGGATGGATCATGACAACGATGGTCAATATGGGCGAATTGGAACGAATGACACAATTTAAGGACAAATCGGAGGGTAAAGATTCCGTAGGAGCCGGTTTGTTTGTCTATCCAGCGCTCATGGCTGCAGACATATTGCTGTATAATGCCAATCTGGTACCGGTAGGGGATGACCAGAAGCAGCATTTGGAAATCACGCGCGATTTAGCTGCACGGTTCAACCATCGGTTTGGTTCCTACTTCAATATGCCGGAACCGTTCATTCCGGAGGTAGGCGCACGAATTATGTCGCTGGACGATGCTTCTAAAAAGATGAGTAAAAGTAATCCGGTTGAGGGCAGTTATATTGCGATGCTGGACACGCCGGATCAAATACGCAAGAAAATCAGCCGGGCTACAACGGACTCCGGGGCCGAAGTGGTCTATGATCCGTCCGCTAAACCAGAGGTTAGCAATCTGATGAGCATTTATTCCGAGTGCGCTGGAGTATCCCTGCAGGAAGTACAGGCGCGTTTTGAAGGAAAGATGTACGGGGCATTCAAGAAGGAGCTTGGCGAAGTTGTAGTAGCCGCTCTGGAACCACTTCAAAACAGATACTACGAAATTCGCCAAACCGGTGAGATCCATGACATTCTGGCCAAGGGAGCAGAGCAGGCACAGAAGACTGCGGCTCAAATACTGGATGGCGTCAAGGACAAGATGGGCTTTCTGGCTCGTAAATAAGCAGGGTGCTTCCTTAAGAAGGCTTGCGTTTGGATTTGATGATGAATCCCCAGCCTATATTGAGAATGGAGAGTAGAGCGAGACCGACGGCCAGAAATCCGTTGTAGCTGATGGAGATGGCCGAAGCGGTCAGCAGGACGATCGAAGAGACCGCAAACCATAGGGATAAGCCTTTACTCATATGAAAAAAACCTCCAAAGATAAAAATTTAAAAAATACGTATAACGTTGCAAGAAGGAGCCATAATAAGTTTGCAAGCTTGCACTGGAATAACAGACATTCAGTGAAGGGAGATATTTAATATGGCACGCCGCAGCAACAATTTGGTTGTACCTCAAGCTACTGCAGCATTACAACGTTTGAAACTCGAGGCTGCTCAAGAACTAGGCGTAACGATTCCTCAGGACGGTTACTATGGTAACTATACTTCCCGTGAAACAGGATCCCTGGGTGGATACATTACAAAACGTTTGGTACAGCAAGCTGAACAGGCTCTTTCGGGGTCTGGCCGCACGCTGTAATCTCTTTCTCATAACGTGAGTATGGAAGCCCGGAGCGCTATCATTGCGCTCCGGGCTTTGTATTCATATTACGGGATCGACACTCACCTTTGCTACATAGACAAATTGTGCCTTAAACAACGGCATAACGTCAAGAATAGATCGCTTCCAAATGTCACTGAATTGTCATATAGATGGAACGAATTCCGAAGGATTGCTAAACACTTTTTACTAATGATATGATAAACTTTATAGCGGAGGCAGTACTTCCTCCATAACGACAGATACAAGGAGGAACGTTTACACGTGGATAATCACTTGAGATACCAGGCTCCTTCAGAATCCGCAGCACTTGCCTCGGCAGCGCCTGCACCTCCCGATAAGGCGGGGACTTGGAAAGATTTTATCACGGTGACGAAGCCCGGAATCATCCGGTCAAATTTGATAGCTGCTTTTGCCGGATTTTGGCTAGCATCGCGTTGGGATATCCAATTTGGATTGATGATTATGACACTTCTCGGAACCGTGCTTGTTATGGCTTCGTCCTGTGTTTTCAATAACTATTTCGACAGAGAGCTCGACATGAAGATGGAGCGCACACGGAATCGCTCACTTCCAACCGGACGGCTGACACCTAAGGTTGTTCTTTGGTATGCCATCATACTTGGGGTCGTTGGACTAGCTATGTTATTCCTGTTCTCAGGGGTATTGGCCGGGATATTCGGAGCGATCGGAATGTTCGTATACGTTGTGGTATACACATTATGGCTAAAGCGTTCATCAACATGGAGCACATCGGTAGGCGCTATTTCCGGAGCGATGCCTCCGGTGATCGGCTATGTGGCCGTGACAGGAAGCGTAGATATGGCTGCGGTGCTGCTGTTCGCACTTCTGTTTCTGTGGCAGCCGCCACATTTCTGGGCGCTGGGCATTCGCCGCGTTGAAGAGTATCGCGCAGCGGGCTTCCCGTTATTGCCGGTTGTTAAAGGAATTAAACGCACGAAGTATCAGATGATTCCTTACCTGGTGCTGCTTATTCCGATCCCTATTCTGATGTACACGTATGGGTACGCCGGTATTTTTTTTCTGGTTATCGGACTCTTCCTGGCTGTTTGGTGGCTCTACGCCGCACTCCAAGGTTTCCGTGCCAAGGACGATGAAGCTTGGTCCAAAAAAGTATTTATTATCTCCATCAACTACTTGACCTTGAGCCTGATCGTTCTCATACTCAATACCACCTTTTAATAGGTGGAAGGGCTTAAACGCTACACTAAACCTGATAAGAACAGGGATTGCCTGAGACGAAGGGAGAACGGGGAAGGTCATGAATGCATTCAAACGTTACAAATGGACTTGGGTACTACTCGCTGTCTGTGTAATAGCAGCAATTTACCTGGTATACAATTCGCTGGGATTCGGAAAAGAAAAGTTTCCTATCGTTCGTGAGGTTGCCGCTTATTCCATGGAGAATGTGGATGGAAAGACGATCACATCGGATGATACCAAAGGCAAGGTGAAGCTCATGTACTTCTATTTCACCAGCTGCCCAGATGTGTGCCCGATTACGACACTGGTACTTTCGCAAATACAGGAAGACTTGAAGAAAGAGGGCCTCTTCGGTAAAGAGGTTAACTTCGTGTCCATCTCCTTTGATCCGGAAACCGATACAAAAGAGAAGATTAAGGAATTCGGGGACCGTTTCTATGCTGATTATAGCGGCTGGTACTTCCTTCGTGGAGATCAGGAGGAAACACGGAAGCTGATGCAGGACTCTTTCAAAATCCCGCTGCTCGGCAATAACTCGACGAATTTCACGCATGGCAATTCCATTGCATTGGTTGACCGGGACAACAATATTCGGAAGACTTATAATGCAGCAGACCCGGCCGAAGTGAAGACCGAGGATATTGTGAAGGACATTAAGTCCTTAATTAAGGAATAACCTATAGGTAAAACCAAAAGGCGCGATCTATCGTTAAGGATGGAGACGCCTTTTTATTATTTTAAAACAAGGTCATCAGAATTCAGCAGGAGGCGGGTAAATGATGAACTCTTCCAGCCCGGCCTTCTCTAACTGGGCAATCAGGTACTCGTCAGGCGTTCCTTCAACTCCGGCGTAACCCCGGCGCGTATAAATCTGTTCGGCATCAGGAAAGATGTCGCGCAGGGCACCGCGAATTTTTTTGCCGGAGCTGTCGTTATCCATAAAAAGATAGACCTCTTGATCCTTCACCTGTTTATGAAGGCTTTCAAGCTTGGCGGTGTTTAACGTTCCGAACGTGCACAAGATGGTTATATCTGATGTCAGCAATCGGCGTAGTCGACTCCTGTCGTTCTTACCCTCTACGATGATGAATATCGGCATCTTTTTTCACCTCTGTCATGATACGGAGATCCTTGGCGGCATTCCCCGGGAAATGATAATCCGCCGTCGAATGATGGATATGTCGAATGGTGTATGTATAGTGTAACTTGTTTCTTGCCGATCATGCAAAGCAGGCAAAATAAACGGCCATCCAGTGGATGGCCGCAACAAGATTAACCCATGTATTCTAGTAGAAACAGCTCAAGATGATGACGAGCAGAATATACAATACAAGAACCATTCCTACAGAATTTCCATGGCCTCCTGTATGACAATGTTTATGATGATGAACATGACTCATGATTACTTCACCCCTTGGTTAGATGTACGTGGTCATTTGCCACACTGTATCTTATGTGGATTTACCCATATGGACTGTGTGTTGGCCCATCCGCATCTTTTTGGGCGCTGACTCAAGCCAGATACAGCTTCCTCAGACGGTTGAGATTGGGGCTTCCGGTGAGATGGCCGTTAAAGGGGCTTCACGATTGCGTTTGGGGAGCAGCAGCAGAACGGTCATCAGCATCAGAAACGCGATGAAATAAGGTGACACCACCGTTCGGAGCTGTCCAGCCGCAATAGGGCCGACAAAGGAACCAAGCGACATGGCGATGGATTGAAATGAGAATACTTTCCCGAGTCTGCCTCCGCCGCTTAGCTCGATGAACAATGAGGATAATGCCGGAAACAGCAATCCTTTAGCTAGCCCGAGTGCAAACAGGATGATCATAATCGGTACATGGTCAGCTGCGGCCAGAGCGTAGAAGCAAATCGCCAGCCCCAATACGCCGATGGCTACTCTGATATGGGGCGCATAACGATTAAGAAACAGCATGCTTAATGTGACCAAAGCTCCAAGACTAATGACGGAGAATAGAAGTCCGGTGGACATAATGCTTGCCAGCCCGCTTTCTCGCAGCGGTATTTCAAAAAACAGGATTCCTTGAGAGCATGCGATAGCAAACGGAATCAAATATAAACGCAAGCTAAAAGGAAGCCGCGCCGGTGCCCCGTTGTTGATCGGAACAGCAGCCTGACCTTTATCCTTAGCAGTGGCTGACAGAGGCTTCGGGAGACTGAGAAACGCCATCAAACCGGTGAAAATCAAAAGCCAGCCCAGACTCTGGAATGTACCGGAAAATCCTGCTTTGGCTACAATGAAAGCGCCGGCGGCCGGGGACAAGACGGAGGCAAGAGTGTGTATTACGCCATGACCGGACATATATTTGCCTTGCGTAACAGGATCCCGGGAGAGTGACGCAAGCAGTGCCAGACAGGCCGGTGACAAAAAGGCCAGAACGAATCCGCTGATTGAGCGGAGCACGAGCAGCTGCCAGGGCAATTGGACATGAGCCTGGAGCAGCAGGATCACACCAGCGGCGGTTAAGCTGAAAATAATGTAGCGTCTGCTGCCGTGCCGATCGATCAGATTGCCTGCAAGCAGATTGCCAGGCAGATGGGTCAGAGCATAAATGCCCATCATCCAGCCGATAAACGTAGGGGCTGCGCCAAGAGAGATGGCAAAAGGCGTCAGTACAGGATACTGAGCATGCAAATCAAAAAACGCCAGAAACAAAAACATATAGAGCCATAAAGCGGTTTTCAATATGGCACCCTCCTATCCGGCAAGTTGATATTGTTACTACTACTTGTACGTTCGAAAGGGCAAGCTTATACCTTTTTGTGAAAAGACCCGGTTGGCTGACAGCTTTGCGGGGTATCATGTATAATTAATAAGACGGCCATGAACCGCCGCTTTTGAAACGATGAACGGGAGTGAATTGTATTGGATACTCAGGTCTGGATTGAATTTCTCAAACAAAACTGGCTGGTCATTGCCATCGCCTTAATTATCTTGTTTATTGTGCTGAACGTGGTGAGAACCGTCATTAAGTGGGCGCTGGCCGTACTTATTATCGTGGGATTGTTAGTGTACAGCGGAATTTCCTTAGATAAAATCGGCGAGGTTGTAACCACGGTGAAGGAAGAAACGGTAGACACGATAAAAAAAGAAGCGCTGAACATGATGATGAAAGAAGCGAAGGAAGCGAAATATACCTCGAACGAGGACGGTACCTACTCCATTAAAGCTCCCAATCTGGAGCTGAAAGGAAGCGCCGATTCCGAAGAGGTTGAAGTGACTTTCCGCGGAGTTTCGGTAGGGAAGTGGGATATCAACGATACGATTCAGAACTTTATCGACGATGCCAAGAGCAATACGGCCTCTAAATAAAAAAAGATAGAACAACGCAATCGGAAGCGAATGTACGAGGGCGGCAGCGTTGTTCGTGCTGCAGCTCGATTACATCGGTTGACAAGACATCATGGGGAGAGGAGGGGATACCGTTGATGTCGGCATGGAAGGATAGTGTGCTGGGTGGAAACGGAATCACCATCTTGCTGCTGCTGATTGTGGCTTTTTCACTAATACAGGGATGGAGTCGCGGAGCCTCCCGGTCAGCCGGGAAGCTTGTTTTTTTTCTGGGGGATGCGGTGCTGCGCCTGGTCGGGCTTGCGATCTCCGTTCCTTTTACATTATGGTTATCACCTAAAGTAGGCGATTGGCTGGGTACGGTCTCCACTTTACCGAATCGAGAGCTGCGCTTCTGGGAACAGATTTATTATACAGCCGTAAAATCGCTGGCGGATTTCCCGCTGCTGCGGTTTGCGGTGCTGTTTATGTTAAGTTACGCCCTTATCGTATTTATGCTGCGTCTGCTCGTGTCCCTGATTATGGGAGGCAGGCTGGGACTCTTCGAAACGAGAAAAGATACATCGGCATCGCTGCTGAGCCGGCTAACAGGTGCGGGAATTGGCGTCATCATGGGCGCAGCGCGGAGCATTATTGTTATTGCGATCTTATTCATCTACGTCAGTTTGAATCCCGATCACGGCTTTAGCCGGTACGTTGAGGCTTCACCCGTTTATCAACAGGGGGCGAAGGCAGTAATAGAGCCTTTATCGGGCTCTCTCGTCCGCGAGAAGCTGCCGGTCTTTACCCAATCGGTTCAGGAAGAATTGAACGGGATCATTCAGCGGAAGTATGAGGTCATCGACCACAAGATTCCCGAGGGCATTGAGCAGACGGCAGCCCATGTTGTAAAGGGTTCGTCAACCGATGAAGAGAAAGCGCGAAAGCTCTATGATTGGGTTGGCAGCCGGATAACATATGATCACGACAAAGTGACCTTGTACGAAGAGCAGCGGATATGGAAAGAGCAGACACCGCAGGATACGTATGACACCAGGTTAGGCGTGTGCATTGATTATGCCCGGCTGTATGCCATGATGGCCCGGTCTCAGGATCTGAAAGTCCGGGTCGTAACCGGCAGGGGATATAATGGCCAAGGCGGTTATGGTCCGCATGCCTGGAATGAGGTCTACTTGAGTGAAGAGAAGCGATGGATACCGCTGGACCCGACCTGGGCACAGAGCGGAAACTGGTTTAACCCGCCTCGCTTTAATGAAACGCATATTAAGGAGCAGGTGTTTTGATCGTGTGTTGATATGGAGAAGGGCGGACTTTGGAGCAAGGGAAGTCCGCCCTTTCTCATCAGGAGGGCCCTTCCAGATGAAGTGGGGGGGCGTTTATGTTAATATGGGTTTATGTGATTGTGGATAAAGGGGAGAAGCATACGTGAAAGGGTTTAGGCCGGATAAGCGCAAACAAGAAGAACAAGATGCCGGCAGTCAGTTTAACTTGCGGGTTAATCTATTTTTTTTCAGCACTTTTATCATATTCTGTGTCATTATTATACGCCTTGCTATACTGCAGTTTGTTGAAGGACCTGAGCTAAAAGAGCTCGAAACCGGCGGACAGGTTAAAAATTTCCCGCTTCAGCCGATCCGGGGCAGCATCATTGATGCTTCCGGAACGCCGCTTGCCTACTCGACACCCTCCCAAGCACTGTATTTAACGCTGTTAAAGGATTACAGTTCATCCGAACGAGGGAAGAAGAACCGTCCGGAAATCGAAAAGCTGGCCGAGGAAATGGTCAGGGTCTTCGATCAATACGGTGATCCGAAAGCAGAGAAGCTAACGGTGGATGATGTGATCAAAGCGTTGGACCTGGAGTTTAACAAGCAGCCGGGTTATGAGCCAAGACGCATTAAGGCGAATCTCTCAACTAAAGAAGTGGCTTACTTTATGGAGCATAAGAACGAGTATCCCGGAGTCGAGGTCGTGGAAGAGAGCCAGCGTCAATACAACCCGGACAAAATCGCCGTTCAAACGATTGGTTATTTGAAAGAGTTCCGAGGCATTAAGACACTGGATAAATATAAGGAGATCGATGAGCAGAACAAGAAGCAAAAGGATCCGGGACTTATCTACACGGAGCAGGAGAAGGTCGGCGTAGACGGACTCGAAATGATGTTCCAGGATGAGCTGCGCGGCAAGAACGGATATATCGGCATTCCGATTAATCCGCAGAACATGGCGGACGGGGTACCGACCATGATTGCCCCGGAGAAGGGTTACAACATCCATACGACGATTCATAAGGACATCCAAAAAGCTACGCAGCAGGCGATCATCGATCAGCTGAAATGGCTGCACGCCAATCCGGTTTCCGGCAAAACGCATCCGAATGCGCTCACGGGTTATGCGGTAGCGATGGAAGTGGATACCGGCAACATTGTCGCCATGGCCAGCATGCCGGACTATGACCCCAACGTATGGGAGAATGGAACCGACGATTGGGAAACCGTCATGAAGTATTACGGCAACGGTACGATCTCTCCGTACAGTTCCGGGCGCTCCGGCAACAATCTGGAATCGGTCGTGCTGCTCGGCTCCACGATGAAACCTTTGTCGGTGCTCATCGGGCTTAACGAAAACTTGTTTGGGCCGAACGATTACTATCCTGATTCAGGTGCTGCATTCTTCGGTAAAGATAATACGAGGGTTCGGAACTCCGGCGGTAAAGCCTACGGGTCCCTGAACGCAAGAAAAGCGATCGAGCATTCCTCCAATGCCTTTATGGTTGACTGGATTGGGGAAAAGCTGTACAACAAGTACGGCTCCGAATCCGTTGATGTATGGGATAAGTACATGAAGAAATTCGGGCTTGGGGTATCAACCGAATCCGGTCTGCCGAAGGAGCATAAAGGCATCATCGAATATACCAACATCGAGCAGGCGGGGAGTTATCTGGCTGCCATGGCGTACGCCTCCTTCGGACAGTCCGGTAAATATACGACGCTCCAATTGGCGCAGTATGCCAGCACGCTTGCCAATCGGGGAGAACGCATTCGGCCGCAGCTTGCGAGCAAGATTGTGGATCAGGACGGCAATGTGATCAAGGAATTCAAACGCGAGGTATTAAATAAAGCGGAATTCCCAGAGCAGTACTGGAATGAAGTCATTGCAGGGATGAATACGCAAGGACTTCGAGCATTTGAAGATTTTAAATATGATTTTGCACGGAAGACAGGAACATCCGAGCAGGATATTTATAAAAACGGTACTCGGATCCGGGTGGAGAACGGGGTGTTCATCGCCTTTGCTCCACGGCAAAATCCGAAGCTGGCCGTCGCCGTGGTCATTCCGGAAGCAGGCTTCGGTTCCCAGAGTGCCGCGCCGGTTGCCCGTAAAATTTTTGACGCGTATGACGAGATTTACGGACTCGACGGTACGCCTCATCCTAAAAAAACCGAGGGTGAGAATGGGGATGGCAGTAACGAATAAGAGGATATTTTCAAAAACGGCAGCCAAGTGCCCTCAATGGGTTGGCTGCCGTTTTTTTATCCGTTACACATGGGCGTCTGGAGCTTTGTCCGCCACCAGATTAAGGACGACGTTAAACTCCAGCAGCGCTTTGAGGCCGCAGAGTACCATGGTGTATCCTCCCATGGAATCAATAGCTCCCTGTACCATTTCATCCGCATTGCCTGTAAATCCGGAGTGGGTAATGGCAACGAAGGTCTCATGATCGCCCCGTGGCGTGAATGTCCACTCGGTTTTGGTCTGGTCCGAAGACTCGATCGCGATGCGGTGATTGACTTCGATATGTTGAACGTACACGTCATCATGGACCCCGTACATCTCCCAATCCCAGCGAATATGGCTGCCTTCCTCCAGCTTGCCGCTGCTTTTGGTAAACCAGAACTTGGTTGTAATCTCAGGATCGATGAAAGCCTCGAATACTTCTGAAACGGGTCTTCGAATCAACATCTCTGCCGTCACGACAGGTGTCTCATTGAGTTTGGTCATATGAATTTTATGACTCCTTTCGGGGTTGTCTTCAGTAATATCGTAGCATATAGGTATTCATATTCTTTCTTTTACACTGCTCATTTATTTCAAGGGTCGTGTGCTTTGTTCGAGAGCTTGGGAAATACTACTTGAGACTAGCGTTACCTCAGTTTTGGCATGTCCGGGGCGGCTATTCATAGGGGAAATGTTTTGACGCCATGCCTTTTGTGGTAAAATGTCGTTATGTTTGCTTGTGATTCGTAAGGGGGTTAATACCATGAAACATAAATATCGATTGTTGGCACTGGATATGGACGGTACGCTGCTGCGGGACGATCATGAAGTGTCTGAGGAAACGGTGAAGTGGATCAAGGAAGCGGTAGGGCACGGCATTCATGTCTGTCTATCGACAGGCCGGCCGTTTCAGGACGCGTATCCGTATGCCAAACAGCTTGAACTGACGACACCGATGGTAACGGTGAACGGAGGCGAGGTATGGCGTGCGCCATATGAATTACACCGCCGCGCATTGCTCGACAGCAAGCTCGTGGAGCAAATGCACGCACTGGCCATTGAAACCGGATCATGGTTCTGGGCGTATTCAGTAGAAAGATTGTATAACTCTGAGAACTGGACCGACGATATCGCGAATCAGGAATGGCTGAAATTCGGTTACACCACGAATGATCATGAGGTGCGTCACAACATTTTGATGCGCCTGCAGGATATGGGCGGACTGGAGATCACGAACTCCTCGCCGGATAACCTGGAAATCAATCCGCAGGGCGTTAACAAAGCGACCGGAATCGGACAGGTGTGCGAGCTGCTCGGCATTAGCATGTCCGAAGTCGTAGCCGTAGGCGACAGCTTGAACGACCTGGCTGTGATTCAGCAGGCCGGCCTCGGCGTGGCGATGGGCAATGCCCAGCAGACGGTTAAGGATGAAGCGGACCTTGTGGTTTCCAGCAACAATGAGGACGGCATCGTTGAGGTCATCAGGGATCATATTTTGATCGAAAGGTGAGATGTTGATGGACATATTGGGCTGGATTATCGTTATCGCTCTGTTTATCATTGGGATGGCCGGAGCGATTTACCCTATTCTGCCGGGGGTTGTCGCCATTTATCTGGCGCTGTTCGTTTACGGCTGGTTCTTTACATTCGAGCATTACAATTCATGGTTCTGGATTATTCAGACCATCATTCTGGTGGTGCTCTTCATTGCCGATTATGCGGTTAACGCCTGGGGGGTTAAGAAGCTCGGCGGTTCCAAAGCCTCGATATGGGGCAGCACCATCGGTTTAATTATCGGGCCGTTCGTTATTCCCGCTTTTGGATTGATTATCGGACCGTTCCTCGGAGCATTTTTGGGTGAAATGCTGGCAGGTTCGGGACCGAGCAAATCCATGAAGGTTGGATTCGGATCGGTCATTGGATTGTTCAGCAGCATTGTGGTGAAGGTTATTTTACAGCTCGCGATGATTGTTATTTTCTTCATTTGGATTTTCTAATAGACGCTTAGGAATCGCTGTAAGAGGCGCTTTGGAGGAGAAAGAAGGGTACGGTTTTGTCAAAGAAAGAGTCATTTATTAAAGGTACGATCATCTTGGCCGCTGCTGCGTTGGTAGCCCGAGTACTGGGGCTCGTCCAGCGGGTGCCGCTGGAGCATATGCTGGATGATATAGGGGATGCCTCATTTACGATCGCCAATGCCGTGTATTTAATGCTGTTAACGGTAGCAACGGCCGGCATTCCCAGCACGCTCAGTAAAATGGTATCTGAGCGCCATGCTTTGAACAAGCCAGCGGAGGCCCGTCGTGTCTATCATGCTGCGCTTATTTTTGCCGGAGCAGCAGGCGTTGTCATGACGCTGCTGCTTTATTTCGGAGCCCCTTATTATGCTACCCATATTGCTAAGCAGCCGGAGGCCGCCGCGGCCATTCAGGCATTGGCCCCAGCGCTGCTGCTGTTTCCGGCCATCGCCATGATGCGGGGATACTTCCAGGGACGCAATAATATGGCGGCTGGCGGCATATCGCAGATTATTGAGCAGATTGCACGGGTTGTGACAGCGATCGGTTTGGCCTATGTGCTGCTGCGGATGGGTTACGACGATACCTGGATTGCAGCCGGCGCCTCCTTCGGGGGCGTACTCGGCAGTATCGGAGCATTTGCAGTCATGCTGTACTTCACGGTTAAACTTCGTCGAAGTGATCGTGAGCTCAAGATGCCGGCAGCGGACCGTTCCATTCCGCTTGGCGGGATATACCGGGATATATTCACGTTGTCTATACCGATTGTGCTGTCTTCCCTGGCGGTTCCGGCTGTTTACTTTATTGACAGCTCGATCGTCAAGCCGCTGTTGATCGGACAGATTGGTTTGGAACAGGCGACTGCAGCCCTCGCTGTACTGGGAAATCGGGCGCAGAGCGTCGCGGGGATTCCGCCGATTCTAGCCATTGCCCTGAGCACCTCGCTCATTCCGATCATCTCTGCAGCGTTTGCGAAGAAAGATCAGGAGCATCTGGAACAGCAAGTATCGCTGGCTATGCGTATTGCCATTTTAACAGGCATGCCGATGGTGATTGCGCTATGCGTGGCATCCTATTCCATTAATGGTTTGCTGTTCAGTTCCTTGGGCGGCAGCGGGATTATTGGATTTCTGACGTTCGGTACGATTTTCCAAATCACGATGATGACCACAAATTCCATTCTTCTCGGAATCGGCAAGGCCAAGCTCTCGATGATTCACGTGATGGTTGGGGTTGTGGTCAAGCTTGCAGCCAGCTTCCTGCTTGCTCCGTTCTTTGGAATCTACGGGATCATAGGGAGCACGGCGCTCTGTTTCCTTGTCATTACGATACTGAATATAAGATCGATTAAAAGGATTGTATCCTTCTCCATCCTGGGCAAACGCTGGACGGGCTTCGTGCTGACGGTGATTGCTGCCGGGGGAATCGGATATGGCCTGAATCTGGCCGGTATTCAAATGGTCGATGTCATGCCGGCACGGTTGGCATTCCTGCTGACTTGCCTGGTTGTAGGCGTGGCCGTAGTCATTATATATCTTGTCCTGCTGGTGGTGTTTGGCGTATTGCGGCAATCGGAGCTGAGCAGTTACCCGCGCCTACTGCAGAAGGTGTTCCGTCCGCTTATGAGACTGCAGCCTGCACGTATGCGGGAGCGGGGATAGAGACATAGACTAAGTTTCACTTATCTTGTAAATAGAACCGAAAAGAGACCTTCCTTGCAGTATCGGGACGGTCTCTTTTCATTTTAATGCGGATGGAACTGATCAGACACATCATGCACGATGGAGGTTTTCTCCAGAGCGGCCCGATGGGCGTGGGTAATATCCGGCAGCAGCGGCCGTAACGGTTTGCGGATATGCCTAAACATCGCACGGCCCTGAAACCAGTCGTACCGGGGAATCGGCTCGGGGGGGTCATCCTCCCAGATCTCCTCAAGATAAGGGCTGTACAGACGTTGGCCACCCGGGAGCCATTCGGAAGTGATGAGGTCAGATCCCGCGTGGCCATGATTCATGGCTTGCTCAAGGGTCGGCGTAAATAAGCCCGGCCAGTATTCAGCGCGCGATCCTTGGTGCTTGGTGGATCGCGCGAAGGCCAGCACAGCGCGGTAAATCTCCTCATACCCAAACAATAAAGCATACAGCGAACGGCCAGCCTTGATCCGAATGGACAGGTCGTCAAACTTGGGGATGGTAAGTCCGGCCAGTGGCCTGGTTGGGGATAGGAGCTTTGGCCCAGCGCTTTCCCCCGACTCTGTTCGTTGGACTTGACCCAGCGGAAACACGATTTGATTCAACCGGGTCAGCTCATGCATCCGAAAGAAGGGATTCTCCAGAATATGTTGTTGGTAAAAAGGATGTCTCGCCACACGCCCCTCAATATAGTTCTGTTCATTAATGATGAGTGCCACCGTAAGCAGCGAACTGCTCTGATCCTGCCAGAACTGTTCCCAGAACGGTGTCATGAACGATGAAACATGAAAGTGGGGGAGTAAATGAAATAGGGGCTTGCCTTTATTTCGACTGTGTATATAGAGAAGCAGCTGGGGGTAGGCGTCCTGGAAAATCAGCGCATTGCAGCGCTCCAGGAAACGGTACAGATTGCTCTTGAATGTCGGATCCGTGAGATCCGACATCAATCCGCCTTTCAGATCGCTCATATTCCACCCGGCATTACGCGATACCATATGGGCCAGCAAAGCCCAATGCAGCTCAGGATGCGATATATAACAGTCCAAATAGGCTTGCGTACGCGTTACGTTGCTCCGGTTGGCTGCGGCTGCGGCCTCCTGAATATGATGAATCAACTGCTGCTCTTCTTGGGATAGCTGAACATCTGCACCTGGTTCATGAATCCGAATATCGCTATACCCTTGCATGGAAGGGAACAGAAACGGGGTAACGCTCTGCTGCAGATAGGGATGGGAGTATAGGATTTCCTTGAGCTTTACGCGAATTCCCCTTACCGCTGCAGGGTCCCATTGCAATTCGTGTCTGCTTGTCCGGAGCTTTAAGGAGAATCGCCATGATGCAATCATCCCCGACCATGATTCTGTCAGGGCCTGCGGAATGGCTGACGCCCATGACCATACATCCTTGCCCTGGTTTTTTTTATTTTTGACTCCGTTCGAGTGCATTCGGGGGTCACCTGCACTTTCTGATGGTTAATCCCTGTCTGTGAACATCATAATGTCAGTATGCTCTAAAATTTGACTTCCACTCAACATTTTGATTCACTAAGGGTGAAGGAACTCGACGTAAAGGGGAGATAATCAATGGAAAAAATCACTTCGGAAGCAGAATTTCAGGTTGCAATCCAGTCTCCGCGACTGACTGTTGCCGTATTTAAAGCAGACTGGTGCGGCGATTGCAAGTTTATCGATCCATTCATGCCGGAGGTTGAGACGAAGTTCTCAAACCAATTGACTCTGGTAGAGGTTGACGTCGATGCTGTCGGTGACGTGAGTCAGCAGCAAAATATTTTGGGTATCCCCAGCTTTGTTGCATACTCCGATGGACGCGAGCTGGTTCGCTATGTTAACAAACTCCGCAAATCGCGCGAGGAAATTGAAGATTTCCTGCAGCGTGCCGTGGACGTATACAGTACGATTCATAAGTAAGGGTGACCATAGCACCGCCGCCTTGATCTATAATTGGCGGCGGTGTTGTTTTATATATCGAATAGAGATATGGCGATGAAGTCAAGTACCTGGATCATGAAGGTTTTTCTCATTTTTGAACATTTTGTCACAATCGCTCAAGTGACCGTGGCGGCAGAATCAGGTATAATGAAATGTGGACTGTGTACGATGCGATCCTGTAAAGGTTTAAATAGTGAATGATTAGGAGCAGCAGGTGAGATAAGTGAATGATAAACAACTAAAATGGCTGAGTTACATAACATGCTTAGTTATGTTCTGCGCGACGTTCGGTGGCATGGTTGTGACAAAGACGGGCTCGGGACTCGGTTGCGGTCAGGAGTGGCCGCTGTGCAACGGTAAATTTGTTCCCGCTTACACGGTATCCTCCATGATTGAGTATTCACACCGGGCCGTTAGTGGAATGGCGGGTTTGGCGGCGCTCGCTTCGCTGATTGCGTTCTGGAAGTACAAGCGGGATCGCCGGGATTTGATGGCTTATGTTATCGGGACCTCGGTATTCGTTATTGTACAGGCGATCATGGGTGCGCTTGCGGTGGTTAAGCCTCAATCGGCTGCGATTATGGCGCTGCATTTTGGCTTCTCGCTGATTGCCTTTGCTAGCTCTGTCATGCTGGCTTTGGGTATGCGGCGGGTAGAACAGGCGAAGGGGCCCGTAGACTTGGAGCGTCTGCCTCGGGTAAGCAAGGGCTTCCGTAATTTAGTATGGGGCACAACCTTGTACAGTTACATCGTGGTTTATATCGGTGCATTCGTGAGCCATACCGATTCCCGGGAAGGGTGCTCCGGCTGGCCGCTGTGTAACGGGGAAGTGATACCGGAGCTGAGCGGAGGGGTAGGCATCGCCTTTATGCACCGCGTGGCGGCGCTTCTGCTGCTGATCGTTGTGGCGGTGATGGGGCATTTTGCATATTGGCGCAACCGCGACAACCGGGAGATCCAGATGCTGGGCATCTCGGCAACCGTGCTCTGCCTGCTGCAGGTGTTCAGCGGCGCCCTCATTATGGCAACGATGCATAACGAGGAGGTTTACGTATTCTCCGCACTGGGGCATACCTTGTTGATCTCCGCCTTATTCGGCGTACTGTGTTATTTAAGTGTCAGGGTTTGGCAGCTCAGCAGGCCGGTTAAAGCCGAAATGCGGCCGGATCATAGCATGCCAAGCGAAAAGATCGTATAAGAAAAAAAGCAAAAAAAAGATCGAATTTCAGGCAACATCTTTTATGCAAAGTCCCCGAGCTTGCCTCGAGGGCTTTGTTGTATAGTAAGGGGGAGCCGATGATAACCAAGCCATCCGCAAGACGTGTCCGATATCAAGGAGATGGGGGTTGTCTGGTCGTTTCGGGGGCATCCTATAAGAACAATCCCCTGATGGATGAACGAATGAAACCGGGATACCCGGATGAGTTATTCCCGCGTGAGGATATCGTGAAAACGGTTGAAACGCGGTGGAATCCCTATTTTGGCAAATAGCGATCCAAGAACCAAGGTTAATCTGATGACGCGAGGGGGTACCGCCATGCTTCGAATGCTACTTGGGGAACAGCCCCGGCAGAATAACGGCCTGCTTGAGGAAGCCATTGAATCGATGGTCCAAACAACCCGGCTGCTGCAGAAGGAAATGGAGAAAAATCAGGATCCGACGCATGATTTTCGCAAGCTTGAGATTTGGACCCGGGGGTTGATCGTTTCCCTGGATGAGCTGGAACAGAGCTGGAATGCGGCCCGGCATTTCAGCCAATCGATCCAATCGGGTTACATCGATGACATGTCGATTCAGGAGCAAGGGGAATATCAGCGGTATGTGTATTTTTACAAAAACGGCTTCATCCGCGTATTTTCGATCCTTGACAAGCTGGGGACGGTGTTGAACGATTTGTATGATCTTCATACCTCCAAGGTGAAGGCGCATTTCTCTTATTTTACGGTCCTGCGGCAGTTTAAATTCCTGAAGGCCCACGGAGAGCTGGCCAAAGAGCTGGAGGAGATCAAGGATCGTTACAAAACACCGCTGAACACCCTCCGGAAACGGCGCAACGCCGAAATCCATTACATGAATTCCGAGATGCAGGATGATTTGTGGCAGCGTCATCAAGGACTGTCGGACAAGATCGAGCTGGAGGATATCGGCCAGCACCTGGACGATCTCAAACAGGGCGTTGATATGGTATGCCGGAGTCTGGCGGCCTCTTATAAATATACGAACAAGCTTTGGGCGAAAAATGGAGTCAGGACTTAGGCACAAAATCGCCATGAAATTCCTTTTGACAAAAACCTGAAAAGAATCTATACTAACTATTGCATTCATTAAATGTTATCAAATCAGATCAAATTAATCGGAAAAATTTCATATCGATGTTTTCTTATCGAGAGAGGCGGAGGGACAGGCCCGATGAAGCCCGGCAACCGACTCCAGCGTGTAATTGCTTAACGCGATGACGCATGGAGTGACATGGTGCTAATTCCTTCAAAGCTACAGGATATCCTTTGGCTTTGACAGATGAGAAAAGGCGTTGACTTTTACGTAAAGAGGGCCCTTTTTGATTCTACAAAAAGAGGCTCTTTTCTTTTGGGTAAATAGATATGAAGCTATGGAAAAAGGAGGATTATCGGATTGATTGAGCTCAAGCAATTGACGAAACAGTACGGAAAAGCCGGAACTTTAACAACTGCGTTGTCCGAATTGGATTTGTCGATTGAAAAAGGAGAAATTTTCGGAGTGATCGGACACTCCGGTGCAGGTAAAAGTACATTGATCCGTTGTATCAATTTGTTGGAGCGTCCTACCTCGGGCGAGGTGTGGGTGAACGGTAAGAACTTAACGTCGCTTGGCAAGAAGCAGCTTCAGGCGGAACGCCGCAAAATCGGCATGATTTTTCAGCACTTTAACCTGTTGTCATCGGCGACGGTGTACGATAACATTGCGTTTCCGCTGCGTCTGATCAAGACGCCGAACGCCGAACTGGAACGTAAAGTATCCGAGTTGTTGGCCTTGGTCGGGCTCGAGGCGCATCGGGACAAGTACCCGTCTCAGCTATCTGGGGGCCAGAAGCAGCGGGTGGGCATCGCCAGAGCGCTCGCGAGTGATCCGGAAGTACTGCTGTGCGACGAAGCCACTTCGGCTCTTGACCCGCAGACGACGGATTCGATCCTGCGCCTGCTGCTGGACATTAACAAAAAGTTTCATCTGACGATCGTGCTGATTACCCATGAAATGCATGTGATTCAGAGCATATGCGACCGGGTCGCCGTCATTCATCAAGGCGGCATCGTGGAGCAAGGGCCGGTAACGGAAGTGTTCCTGAAGCCGAAGCATGAGGTAACCCAGGAATTTATCCGTCAGGAGATGGACAGCGGCGAAGCGCTCCGGCTGGCCATCCAGGGACAGACAAACGGACCTTCAAGGGCGGTGCAGATTACGTTCCTTGGATCGAAAACGTACGAATCAATTCTGTCCCATACCGTCCATGAGACGGGCGTGAATTTTGCAATTCTGCAGGGTACCATTTCCACGATCAAAGAAACGCCGTACGGCCAACTCATTGTCCGTTTTGAAGGGGAAGAGGGCGCTATTGAAGATACGATTCGGAAGCTCCTTGAGCAAGGATTAGACGTGGAGGTGATTCATTAATGTTCGAACTCGATTTTACCCAGATCGACTGGAAAGAAATATGGACGGCAACCTTGGATACCCTTCGGATGCTGGGGGCATCGGCATTGTTCAGCTTCATTATCGGACTGCCGATTGGCGTGCTGCTCTACATGGCCGCTAGATCCACATCCGGCCTGGTACGCTTCGGATACTCGATCCTGTCGTTCATTGTGAACATCCTGCGTTCGATTCCGTTCATTATCCTGATCGTTGCGATGATTCCGATTACGAAATCGCTTGTGGGTGTTTCTTATGGCGTGCTGGGAACCATTCCACCGCTCGTGATAGGCGCGGCGCCATTCTTCGCCAGACTCGTGGAAACCGCCTTGAATGAGGTGGACAAAGGGGTCATTGAAGCGGCTCATGCCATGGGCTCCTCGACAAGCCAAATCATATGGAGGGTTCTCCTTCCGGAGGCTCGCCCGGGTTTGCTGGCTGGGATGACCATTACGATTGTAACCCTGGTCTCGTATACCGCGATGTCCGGTCAAGTCGGCGGCGGCGGGTTGGGCGATTTGGCCATCAAGTATGGATATTACCGTTATGAGACCGAGATTATGATTCTGGCCGTCGTATTAATGATTGTGCTGGTACAACTGCTGCAAATGGCAGGAGATCGCTTGGTCCGACATTTTACAAGAAAATAACGGAATGGATGAGGCATCAAGGAAGACAATATAAAAAAATAATATATTTTCGGAGGGAGAGTTTTTAAAATGAAAAAATGGACATTGGCATTGATCAGCTTGACATTGGTTACGGTGCTGGCTGCGTGCGGCAGCAAGCCTGCGGATAACGCGGCTGAGCCAGGGGGAACAACAGGAGGCGGCGCTCAAGAGACCGTAACCTTGAAAGTAGGTGCTTCGCCTTCACCACACGCCAAAATTTTGGAGCATATCAAACCGGCGCTTGAAAAGGAAGGCGTGAACCTGGAAATCGTGGAATTTACGGATTATCTGCTGCCTAATACGCAAGTGGATTCCAAGGAAATCGACGCGAATTTCTTCCAACATAAGCCTTACCTGGATAATGAAATCAAAGAGCGCAAACTGGACCTGGAGTCCGTGATCGCCGTGCATGTGGAGCCGCTGGGTGCATACTCCAGAACGATTAAATCGGCCGATGAGCTGAAGGATGGAGCCGTTGTGGCGATCCCAAGTGACCCATCGAATGCGGGCCGTGCATTGACCCTGCTGTCCAAGAATGGCGTCATTAAGCTGCAGGATGAAACCAAGCTTGAAGCTACCGCTAAGGATATCGTGGAAAATCCGAAGAACCTGGAGTTCAAAGAAGTTGAAGCCGCGATGCTGCCGCGTATGCTCGATGAGCTGGATCTGGCTGTCATCAACACGAACTACGCGCTTGAAGCGGGACTGGATCCAACAAAGGATGCTCTCTTTATCGAAGACAAAGAGAACCCTTACGCCAATCTGCTGGTAGCTCGTCCGGACAACAAGGACTCCGACGCCATTCAAAAATTGGCGAAGGCGCTGACTTCCGAGGACGTGAAGACCTTTATTGAAGAAGAGTACAAAGGTGCTGTCATTCCGGCATTCTAATTCGAGCACCAAGGCTCGATGATGCTGAACATAAGTTTCATCGTATTCGAGAAGAGAGGGCATTATCCAAAAGACCGTGGGTCTTTATGGATAATCCCTTTCTTTTTTTGTATAATGGGCCCTTCTGCCGGGTTTGCAAGTTGTTAGGCCATATCAAATCTTTTATACTGAAGGAAGGATATCCATCTGAGGAGGGAAAGCCTTGAAGGGAAAAGTGGCGCTGATTACAGGCAGTGCGACAGGATTAGGGAAAATGACGGCGCTGTCGTTAGCCCGGCAGGGATGTCATTTGGCTATAAATTATGTAAACAGCAAGGATGAAGCGGAAGCGCTCTCCCGCGAAATCGAGGGGTTTGGCGTGAAGTCCATTGCGATTAAAGCCGATATCGCCAGCGAGCGTGAGCTGTATTCATTGGTGGATCAGACGGAGGAGCAGCTGGGAAGCATCGATATCCTGGTGAACAACGCAGGGCCGTTCATTCGGGAACGTCGTCTATTCTCGGAGTACAGCCGCGACGAAATCGTACATATGGTGAATGGCAATTTAACCGGCGTCATGCTGCTGGACCACCGTGTTCTGCCTGCCATGCGGGAGAAAAAGTGGGGACGCATCATCCACTTTGGGTTCGGGCATGCCGGGGAAGCCCGCGCGTGGCCTCAGCGTTCAGCCTACGCTGCCGCTAAAGTGGGCCTGGTATCCTTTACGAAGACCCTTGCGGTGGAAGAAGCCCCGTATGGAATCACCGTGAACATGATCTGTCCGGGGGATATTCGCGGAGCCAACAAGGAGAAGACTATCGATGAGGTATCGGGCATCCAAGACGGGCTGACCCCGCGCGGACGATCGGGAAGCGGGGAGGACGTCGCCAGGGTGATCGAATATTTATGCCTGGATAAGTCGGATTTCATTACCGGCAATATCATGGATATATCCGGCGGGCTGGATCCGATCCGTCCGTTGATTAAACCGGAATAACCTAAAATGACGCCACAAAGTGGAGTCCATGCTGCTATGCTAATTCCAAATTCTTTTTACTTTGCGGGGCTCCCTAAACATATCATTGCAGTTAAAGAATTGCTTATGCTCCGCTGAAAACTTATATATTCTTTAATTTCAAAAAAAGAGTCTTGGTTCCACGAGGGAAACCAAGACTCTTTATAGTTAAAGAAGATTTAGAATACTTGAACTACTTCTTGAATGCCTTCTACTTCTTCAACCAGGGCGCGTTCGATCCCTGCTTTCAGAGTAATGGTGGAGCTAGGGCAGCTACCGCATGCACCCATCAATTTCAGCTTAACGATGCCGTCTTCAACGTCAACCAGTTCCACGTCACCGCCGTCGCGCTGAAGGAACGGACGAAGTTTATCAAGCACTTCAGCCACTTCATCATATACAGTGGTTTGCGTGTTTTCACTCATCTTGTTCAACTCCTTTCCTCCCTATATTATAGTACATAAACCGGCAAAATAAAATGCCAATCTTAAGGCAGGTCTAATAACAATGTCCATTATCATTGAGTTTTGCACAAGCAATTCCTATTTCGGAACGGATAAAGTTCTGCAGACGCTTGAAGCCAAGTACGATTGTCAAGTCATCGAATACGGCTGCCTGACCAGCTGCGGCCAGTGCTACCTGATGCCCTTCGCTTATGTGGATGGCGAATGGGTCGAGGCCCCCACGGCTGAAGAGCTGCTTGACGTTGTCATAGCCAGACTGGAAAGCTTTCAGGACAGCGAAGAGGAAAACTGACGCCGGATACCTGGCATTTCCGTAAGGAAGAACATAGCGACTGCAGTCTGTTCGTTGCTAGTAATGACGCTTGGATTTCCAGAGAACGCCGCTCTTCAATATTCTTGGTACCCGTCCCAGCACCGACGTGCTGCCCATGAGACCAAAGCCCGCATGTTTGCCGAGGGAGCCGAGGGTTCCCTTGAGCTTCAGCGGAGATACCTTTGGCGTATCATCACGCCATAAGGCTTTCATGACATGTCCCACTTGCTCGGCTTGAGCCCCGGCTGCCTGCGCGCTTGGGACGAACGGAAGGCTGGCGCAGTCACCGATCACGTACACTTCCGGATGGGACGGAACCTGATACCACTCGTTCAGCAGAATGCGTCCGCTGCGGTCTTTTGGCAGATCGAGATCCTGTACGACCTTTACGGGCTGAATGCCTGCCGTCCATACGGCCAGGTCGGTTGCGATAGGCACATCCAGATTGTACACGGCATCCTTCTCAACTCGGGATACGGAAACCCCGCTGTGGATATCCACATGGTGTTCCTCAAACCAGCGATGAATATAAGCAGACAAACGGTTAGGAAAAGAAGAAAGTACCCGTTGTCCCCGGTCCAAAATGGCGATATTAAGGTCAGGCCGGCTTTCACGAAGATCGGCAGCGAGTTCGATGCCGCTTAAGCCTCCGCCAATGATATGAACATGACCATAAGGTCTGAGGTTGTTCAGGTGCAAATAGGTTTCCCGGGATGCAGAAAAAGATTGCAGGCTAAACGTGAATTCTTCTGCGCCCGGTACGCCATGATAACGGTCCGTACATCCCAGAGCAATGGCGAGTTGGTCGTATTCCACGGGATCGTTGTTCGTCAGGTTAACAAGCCTCTTCTCTAGATCGATGGATGTGACTTCACCATATACAATTTGGAGGCGGTCATACACCGGGAATTTAACACGAACGGCGGTATCGGCCACGGTGCCTGCTGCCAGCGCGTAGTATTCGGTTTTGAGTCCTTGGTATGGCATGCGGTCGATGAGCACGACCTCCACGTCCGGAGGAAGATAGCTGCTGAATAATTCTTGAATTAGGGCAAGACCACCATAGCCTCCGCCGAGAATGACGAGCTTTTTCATAAATTTCTTCCTTTCTCAAGAGATAAGAAGGTGAGCGCCGATTCGCAAGAAAAACGCCGCTGGAAGCGGCTTAGGTTACCCACGCTATATTATCTCTTTAACCTGTTTTCCGTTTTTTGGAACGTCTCTCGTTTGCTTAAATCCTGCTGGTAAGACTTATTCGTAAACCTTGATCTCGTTGTAGAAGGTATCGCGTTCAACCGGAATCCGGCCAGCGCCTTGGATGAGCCAGACGAGCTCTTTGCGTGTCAGCCCTTCCGGGGTCAAGGCTCCTGCAGCATGGCTGATGCGTTCTTTCAGGATCGTACCATGGACATCGGAAGCGCCGAAGCTGAGAGCAACTTGAGTCAATTGCGGTCCGATATTAATGAAGTACGCTTTGATGTGGTCGATATTATCGAGCATCAGACGGCTGATGGCAATGGTCTTCAAATCCTCGTAGGCCGAATTGCGGCGCATGATGCCTGCATTCTTATTCTTCGGCTGCATGGACAGCGGAATGAATACCATGAATCCACCGGTTTCATCTTGAAGATCCCGAATTTGCAGCATATGGCGGATCCGGTCCTCATGGCTCTCGATCGATCCGTAGAGCATGGTCGTATGCGTCTTCATGCCAAGCTTATGTGCGGTACGGTGAACGTCGAGGTATTGATCTACGTTGGCTTTATCCACCTTCATCTTCTGACGGTATTGGTCAGACAGAATTTCGGCGCCGCCGCCCGTTAAAGACTGAAGACCAGCTTTCTGCAGTTCTTGAAGTACTTCCTTCGTGCTGAGTCCGCTAATGCGAGTGAAGAATTCAATCTCCGCCGCGGTATAGGCTTTCAGGGTTACTTCCGGGAAACGCTCGCTCAATGCCTTCAGGGAGTCTACATAGTACTGGAACGGCACATGGTTATTATGTCCGCCAACGATGTGAAATTCACGAATCCCGGGATGAATATGCTGCTCGACATACTCGATCATCTCAGCGCCGGAGAGGGTGTAGGAGCCTTCCTCGCCTTGATCTTTCCGGAAATTGCAAAAAGCGCAGTGGGATTCGCATACATTCGTGAAATAGAGACTCATATTCTCAATGAAGTAAACTTTTTTCCCGTTCTTGCGCAAATTTGCTTCATTAGCCAGCTGCCCGAGGGTCAGCAGGTCATCGGTTTGGTACAAATACACACCGTCTTCAAGATTCAGGCGTTCGCCGTTTTGGACTTTCGCAACGATCTCCGCCATTCTCTGATCGGTAAATGGTGTCACAATTGTGGACATGTTCAATCCTCCTGTTCACACTTGACCTGCATAGAAGATCCAGCAGAAAAAGCGATCATAAAGTGAATCACTCCCCTAAGGGAACGGTCCGTTTATAGTGGTATAACAACAAACATCAATAATGGGCTGAATAAATAAGTGAGTTTGTGAAAAAATATACAACTGTGGACCAGCCATAACCTTTGCCGCTTTTTAGCCGGGGGATGTGACAAATATCCAACAGTTGCCGCCCATGTTCCTTCCCTATTATAAACCTGACCCCTCGGGGTAGCAACACAAATAGAGGAAATGAAAATAGGTTATTCATTACATATCAAACGCCATCATAACAACCTTGAGCGAATTCGCGAAGAGGAGTATACTGAAAGAGTGAACGAAAAGGAGGGTGACCTATGATTACAATCAGCGACTCAGCTGCAGAACGTTTGAAAGAAATGCTTGCTGAACAGGAAACGCCCAATATGTTCCTTCGACTGGGTGTCACTGCCGGCGGCTGCAGTGGTTTTTCATATGCAATGGGCTTTGACGATCAAGAAACGGAAGCTGACGTATACATGGACCTGCAGGATATGAAAGTCGTTGTCGAGAAGGACGATCTGAAGTACCTGAACGGTCTGGAAATCGACTTCGAGGAATCCGGCATGACCGGCGGCTTCACCATCCACAACCCGAACGCCACCGTCACTTGCGGCTGCGGTTCGTCATTCCGTACGGCAACGGATGCGGGCAAACCGAACGAGGAGCCTTGCTAATAAGGACTCTCTAGAGGGCTAAAGCCTAAGTCCCAACAGTTAAAGACCTCTCCCGACAATCTTGTCGGAGAGGTCTTTATTGCGTTATCGGGAACATCCGCGTAGCCATATGAACCCCAAAAAAGCAGCCAACTCCGCGATAAGGAGAGGCTGCTTTTTTGGGGGTTCTTCCTATTCAGACCGGGAAGAAGAAGGTATCGTTCAGCATCAGCACGATCATGCCGGCAGCCACAAGCGAAAATACGATGCAGCCCGCTCCGAGCCCTCTGCGCTTATCCTTGATGAACTTGAAGCCCATGACAAAGATAAGAACGGTGATGGCTGCTAGGGCAACCGACATGCCGACAATGGCAATCCAGTACAATATTTCAAATAACGCTGCCAAGGTGACAAAGCCTCCTTTATAGGTATCCAAGGTGATGGATTTAATACGGACAAAGTTCTGTTCTTACTATACGATAGATCACAGCATTTGCAAAGGGAGGCTCCCGTGGGGCAGCAAGAACCTCGATTATTAGGCATACCATCACGGACAATCATCCAAGACAAAGCGCGGATAGGGGAATAGGATAACGTATGTCATGAATAAAAGGAGGCGAAAGCAGCATGGCGGGAAGACAACTGGCCAGCAAGTGGTTGAAGACGGAAGCGCTGCTGACCGATCCGCAGGTTGCTCCCTACATTCCGGCTACCCAGTCGTATGGAGGGGATACCCTGGTCTCAATGCTGGCCGAACACGAAATGGTCGTGATTAAGCCGATTATAGGAACCGGTGGTAACGGAGTCATCCGAATACAGAAAGACGGAACGGGATACTTGGTAACCCATAAGAGGCGTACTGTTCATGTAGATACATTGAATTCCCTGTTATACGTACTGAGCAGGATGAGGCTGAGACGGCGCTACATGATACAGCAGGGCATTCATTTGGCTAGAATTCAGGGACGTCCGCTGGATTACCGTGTAAAGGTAGTCAAGGATCGAGGGAGATGGGAATTCCGGGCCATGCTTGGGCGGCTCGCGAGCCCAGGGCTTTTTGTGACGAATATATGTAAAGGGGGGACGCTGCTTCGTTGTGGTCCTGCACTCCGGCTGTCACTGCCCCACATTAATGCGAGGGAAAAGCGCAATGAAATGCGCCAATTAACCAGACAGTGCATAACGATACTGGAATCCCGCTTTCCAGGAATCGGAGAGCTGGGGTTTGATTACGGACTAGACAACGAGGGTAAGATTTGGATTTTGGAGGTTAATACAAGACCAAGCTGAATTTTTTGTTTAATATTCCCAAATGGAGACGTTTATATGATTTTTTAATAGGGTAATAAAAAAATAACCACAATCTACCGATATTATAATTGATCAATTTTTTTTATAGTAGAATTTCCCTATATCCTGTGTATAACATTTATCCCCATAATCCACTTTGATATGACCCTGTTTTTTACACTTACCAACAAATTATACACAGGATTTCCACAAGAGGTTGTGGATAAGCGAACAGTTGTTCCGTTTTAGCATGTCTGATATGATAGATTCAGGAAATTTGAGGAAGGGGTGTGAGAGGGATGGCTATGTTGACGGATGAGATGCTTCTCGATTCCTATCATATGGCTGTTGAGTTGAAGTTGGAACGAGAGTTCATCACTCTACTGCTAGCCGAAATTCATAAACGGAACTTGGACACCGATTCCGGCAGCATCCTGCATTAATCAGATTTTTCGTATATAGAATAGATAACTTACGACATGATACGTATATAATGTGGGAGCTTTCAACCAAGTTCTACATATGGTTTGAAGAATAGAAAAGGTATCTTCGGTTCCGGGGCGGGTGTAACCCCTTTCGGAACGAAGATACCTTTTTTTCTATGAATATGGATGTAGATGAAGTTGAAAATTCTAGCTGCCCTTACAATTTCATGTTACTGCTGTGGCCCGGTGCCAATCTGGCCTCAGGATCGAAGTAAACCTTGGCATTGTTCACGGCGGTAGGTGCTTCACCAAATCCAACAGCGATCAGTTTGACCTTGCCCGGATAGGTGGTAATATCGCCGGCTGCAAAAATACCCGGGATACTTGTTTCCATACGGGAATCCACCACAATGGAGTTGCTTTCAATGGCGATGCCCCACTCGGAGATCGGACCGAGCGAGGACACAAATCCGAAATTGACAATGACATCGTCCACTTCAATCTCTTGCGTCTCTTTGGTCTTAATATGTGAAAGCGTAACCTTCGTAATCGTATCTTCACCATGCAATTCGGTGATCTCGGTTGGTGTAATGATGTTCACCTTCGATGCCATGAGCTGCTCCACACTATGCTCATGGGCACGGAATTTGTCACGGCGGTGAACCAGTGTAACCTGCTCGGCGATGGGCTCGATCATGAGCGCCCAGTCTACCGCGGAGTCGCCGCCGCCGCTGATGAGAACCTTCTTGCCTTTGAAGCGGCTGAGGTCGTTGACGAAATAATGAAGGTTGGTCTTTTCGTATGCTTCTGCCCCTTCAATCTCCAGTCGACGGGGTTGGAACGCTCCTACACCGGCTGTAATGATAACAGCTTTGGCGTGGTGTTCACCCAAATTCGTTTTTACGACAAAATGACGTTCTTCGAGTTTTTCCACAGCTTGTACTTTCTCTTCAAGACGAATGTCCGTTTTAAAGAGCTCCATTTGGGCGGACAGATTGTTCACAAGCTCTTGAGCGGTTACTTTCGGGAAGCCTGCTACGTCATAAATATATTTCTCAGGATACAGCGCAGCCAATTGGCCTCCAAGCTGAGGCATGCTCTCGATAAGTTTAACCGAAGCTTGGCGCATTCCGCCGTAAAAAGCAGCAAACATACCTGCAGGTCCGCCACCGATAATCAAAAGATCCGTCATATTGCTGTCTTGTGGCATCGTTGTCATGCGGTAAGCACCTCCATAAAATGAGTTTATATTCGAATCAGACAGACGTTCTTGTCCGGATAAAGCTGATTCACGAATTCCTTACCTATTATAATCGTCCCGAAGCGGCATGAAAAGACGAGAAATGAGTTAAAATACCTAACATTGGAATGGATGCGCTTACTTAGTAAGTAAGGGGATAAATGGCGGAATGATTTGCACATTATATGGCAAAAAATTTCTTGATATTTGCATAGTTTATGCATATGATTAACGTGATAACTTGCGTTCATTACAGGGTAGTCCTATATATTGTCAACTGTAGCCGAAGTAAGGAAACCTTAATGTTACAGCTGTTTTTGAACCTTAATGAACCATCAGGTCAAATGTTGAAACGGGCTCTGATTAGGGCTCTTCTCTTTTTTTGGATGCAATTTCACAGAATGTTAACATGTGCACCATACTGTATATATAAAGAGTAAGCTGGAAGGAGCAATAGAATGAGCAGCATACCGAAGATCGTAATCCTTGGCGCGGGTTACGGAGGCATATTGACAGCGCAGCGGCTGCAAAAAGAGCTGAATTATAATGAGGCCGATGTTACATTGGTGAATCGCCATGATTATCATTATATTACAACGCATTTGCATATGCCGGCAGCAGGAACAGACAGCATTGAGAATACCCGGGTATCCATTTCCAAGTTGATCGACGAATTCAAAATCGACCTGGTCAAATCCTCGGTTCAGGAAATCCGCCTTCACGATAAGAAGGTTATTCTTGAAGATGGAACATTATCCTATGACTATCTTGTCATTGGACTCGGCGGAGAGCCGGAAACCTTCGGGATTCCAGGACTCGCAGAGCATGCGATGACGATCCGAAGCATTAACTCGGTACGATTGATACGTGAGCATATTGAGTATCAGTTTGCTTTATATAAAAATGAGCGCAGACCGCAGGAGCGCATTAACTTTGTGGTTGGCGGAGCCGGATTCAGCGGCATCGAGTTTGTAGCCGAGCTGGCGGACCGCATTCCGAGACTGTGCAAGGAATATGATGTCGATCCGACGCTGGTGAACATCTATAATGTCGAAGCCGCGCCTGCCGCGTTACCGGGGTTTGCACCGGAACTGGTGGAGTACGCCATGAACGTTCTAGAGAAGAAAGGCGTTACCTTCAAGATGGGCATTGCGATTAAGGAATGCCTGCCAGGTGGAGTCGTTCTGAACAATGGCGAAGAGATCCGGGCGGCAACGGTGGTATGGACCGGCGGCATTCGCGGGAACCGTCTGGTGGAAGCAGCCGGTTTCGAAACGATGCGAGGCCGCGTCAAGGTTGATGAATACTTGCGTGCTCCCGGATACGAGAACATTTATATTATCGGCGATAACTCCCTGATTTTTAATGAGGAAGGCAGACCTTATCCGCCGACCGCCCAAATGGCGATGCAGCAAGGCGTGTGCTGTGCCCAAAATATCGTTGCGGCAATTCGGGACAAGTCGATGCGTAAATTCGAGTTCCATAACAAAGGCACGGTAGCTTCTCTTGGACGGGGCGAAGGCATTGCGGTTGTCGGGGATAAGAAATATCAGGGATGGAAAGCGGCCCAGCTGAAAAAGTTGGTGGATCTGCGCTACCTCTTCATTATTGGAGGGATTCCGCTCGTCCTGAAAAAAGGCAGGTTTCTATAATGAGACACTGCAGCGTTCAAGTACGGGGGCTGCTCACCAGAGATGAGCTTGATCGTTATAACGCCCTGATGGAGGTCGGCTCCTATCTGGAGTCGCAGGAGCGGTACGATCTGGCTTACACCATTCAGCAGGAGGTCGACATTCTCATACTTCCTGCTATTGAGCGGCTCAAGGATAAGGGACGTGCCCGGGATCGGGCGACGGCTGAATATCTTGAAACCTTGCGCAAGCAAGAGCAAGATGAGGACGACGGTGAGGAATAGAAGAAGGGATGCTCTCGTGTTGAGAGCATCCCTTTTTTGACATTATAAGTTTTTTGGGGTCCCCGCAAAGTATTTGGAATAAACATCGTAGCATAGGCTCCACTTTGTGGGGATATTTTGTACATGCTGGTTTATGTGCAGAAGGAATTATACCTTCATTAAATCTGTAAATGAAGCCTGATCGAGCAGGTTGCCGACATAGAACGGGCCAAACTCGCCGAAACGCGCACTTACTTCGTCAAATCTCATTTCGTACACGAGCTTCTTGAACTGAAGCGCGTCGTCGCTGAACAAGGTTACGCCCCATTCCCAATCGTCGAATCCAACGGAACCGGTGATGATCTGTTTGACCTTGCCGGCATAACCGCGGCCAATCATCCCGTGGCTCTTCATCATGGATTTGCGCTCGTCCATGCTGAGCATGTACCAGTTGTCCGACAAATCCCGCTTTTTGTTCATCGGATAGAAGCAGATATGCTTCGATTTTGGCAGGGCCGGCTTCAGACGGGCAATGACATGCGGATTCTGCATCGGATCCTCATCGGAGGAGCCGGCCAGGTAGTTGCTCAGCTCGACAATGCTTACATAAGAATAAGCCTTGGTGGTGAACTGGGCGAACGTTGTTTTGTTAAAGGCGTTCTCGATCGCGTTCAGCTCTTCCAGCGTCTCGCGCAAAAGCATGAATACAAAATCGGCTTTCTGACCGACGATGGTATATACAGCGGTACTGCCTTTTTGGGCAGCTTCGACGGCATCCCATTCCTCGCGGAATGCATTCAGCTCGTCCAGCGCAAAAGCACGTACTTCTTCATCTGCAGCTTTCCAGGCCGGCCAATTGATGGTGCGGAAATCGTGCAGCGCATACCAGCCCTCAAGCGTCATTGCAGCTTCGTTCATGTGATCACTCCTAAACGTTATGTTCGTTATAATTGAAGCGGATGGCCGCTTGCATTAACTTCCTATATTGTACTGTAAGCGCAGTCGGAAGGGCAAACGCCGACACAATGTATTCACGATTGTTCGTTGATCTGTGACATTATTTTTAGTAAACTAGCTATTAGCTAAAGCTTGGTGTGCTGTTTCTTGCTGCAATAGAGTAGAATAGCTGCTACGCGTAGGTGATAAAGAAGAGGTGAAAACAGCGATCATGCTTCAATTTATTCCTGTGCTCGTGCTGATGATTTTGTTTTTTGTCATGATGTTCGGTATCGGTTTTATCCTAAATATGTTGATGAAGACGACCTGGTTTCCTTGCTTTCTGTTCGTGATCGTCATTTTGCCGGTCGTTGTATACAGCTTGTGGGATCGGGGCCAAATGTCGTTCTGGACTCACGTGGGATCCTTCCAACTGGTGGATTACTTAACGGGAGTTGCAGGTCTGATTGGTGCCTACATGAGCGGATGGACCATTAAGAAATTGCGTATTAAAGGCTTTAGAATGTTTTAATCGCGCTTGCGCAAATTGAATGTAGTGTTGATGGCGGCTCTGCAATACCTGGGGGCCGTCATTTATTATTTGTGGAAGCATGCAAATGGCGGGCGCAAGAATTCCAGAATTTTTGATGCGAAAGAACCGACTTCGAGACGACGGATTTATGATAGAATAGAGGAAGTCTATTTTTGGGCGACAGGGGGAGCATAAACGATGCGCATGACTAATTTTTTACATTTTACCGAGAACCACCGTTACTGCGTATACCGTGACTTCTGCTTAAGCGGCCTGGATGACAAAATGCTTGGTTCGATTTATCAACCGATGGTTGGCGCGTTTGCTGTCAGTCTGTACCGTCTTCTCGTATCGCATGTGCCGGTGGAGAAGGTGGGTTACTCGGCTATTGAACAGCAGCGAAGATTATTCTTGACATTAGGGCTTGAGCCTAGTGAAAAAGGACGCCGATTTCTCATTGAGCAAACCTCGAAGCTGGAAGCGGTAGGTTTACTGCAGACAAGCCGGATGTTTGTCCCGGAAACGGATGACCATATCTATGAATATGAGCTGCAAGCACCGCTCAGTCCAGCGGAGTTCTTTAACACTCAGCATCTGACACTGCTGCTTCGCGACAAGGTGGGGAAATTCGCCGTGCTGTCGTTAAGAGAAGAGCTTTGGAGCAAGGAACCCCTTGAATGGTCCGGTATTTCCTTCAACAAGGAGAACATTTCGGTTCCCTTTTATGATATTTTTGAGCTGAACACGCATGTCATTGATTATGAACTGGAACAAGCGCTGGAAGAGGTCGCGGTGTCACGGAAGTCCACGGCGCCGCCAAATCCGCAAGGAGAAGGTCTGAACTATGCGGACATTATTCTCCGTTTCCCGCGGGAATCCCGCAATCGAGTCTTTGTGGAGCGCCTTCGCTACGACCATGAGCAGATGGGCATCGTGAATTACGTGGTGCGGAAATACGATCTCAGCACGCAGGATTTGTGCCGCCTATTGGACGAGGACGGCATATTTACCGAGCATGGCGAGGTCGTGCTGGATGATCTTCAGCACAAAGCCAGTCTTCACTTTAGACAGGGAATGAAGATGCAGGAGAAGCGGCAGATTACGGCAGGCAAGGTCGTTGCTTTGCGGCAGGAGATGACGGCCGATCCGGAAGAGCCGGCACAGGAGCATGCGGTAGAGATGGAATACTATGTGGAGGTTCCGGCTCAGTTCCAATCGAAGTGCGATATTCACCAATATAATATGATGCTTCGCAACGAGCCTTATACCCGGCTCCTGCAGACCTTCTTCCCGGGCTCGGTTCCAGCACAGTTCCTGGACATTTTCGAAAAGATTGATCTGAGTTACAAGCTGCCGGGTGAAGTCATCAACGTACTCATTCATTATTTAATGTCACTCATGGCCGCAGGCGGCGAGCAGCGCATCAACCGCAATTTCGTGGAGGCCATTGCTTCCAATATGCTGCTGAAGCAGGTAAACAGCTATGAGAAAGCTGTTCAGTATATACGCGATCAAGCCAAGATGAAAGGCAAGCAGAAGGCGACCACACAACGTACGCGTACATACGCTAAAGGCGGAAAGGTGAAGCCGGAAATTCCAGTGGCTCTGGAATCCGATCAGGCGGAGGCCGTATCGGATGAGGAATTCGAAGAAATGATGCGATTTGCGGCAGAAATGCAGGCCGGCAGCAAGAAGGGCGGATAAAGAAACCTGCTTAAGAGAGGAGGGAGCTAGAGATGGAGTCCCTTGGTGAACTGCTGGAAAGCATGAAAAGTCCTGCGCTCCGGCGCAGAACCGAGCAGATTATGGAAGATTTGCTCAGGAATCCTCTGATTCAAGCATTGCGGAGCGAATACCCGGAGATCGATGACCGGGTCATTCGTTTGAATTTAAGCAGACTGTACCAATATGCGGGAGATCAGGCCCACTGCAAGGCATGCCCGGGTCTGGACCGGTGTCCGAATGATTTCCGGGGACATTTCAGCAAGCTGGATATCCAGCGGACGAACGGAACCGTGGAGATCTATGAGCGGAAGGCGCCGTGTTCCCTGCAGATTGCGAAAACCAATGAGGATCAGATCAAAAAACGGATCCGCAGCTTTTATGTCGATGAGCATGCCTTGAACGAAGGTTATGACAACATGGAGATTATGGCGAAGGACCGCTTGCGGGCACCTGCGGTGCACCAGGTGTTTAAGTACATCCGGGATACGAAGGAGAATGGATTGTCTCCGCGCGGCTTGTATCTCACCGGTTCGTTCGGTACGGGCAAGACCTATCTGATGGGCTACCTGATGCATGAGCTCGCGAAAGTGGGCCATTCGGGCGTTATCGTGTATATGCCTGATTTCGTGGAAGATCTGAAGACCATGATGCAAGACGGTCAGAAGCTGAAGGAAATGGTGGAGACGATGAAGCATTGCGATTTGCTGATCTTTGACGATATCGGAGCGGAGAATTTGAATCCGTGGGTTCGGGATCATGTCCTCGGTTCCATCCTGAATTTCCGGATGAACCGGCTGCCGACCTTCTATACGTCGAACTATCCGCTCGACGGGCTTGAGCAGCATCTGAGCTTCACGAGCAAGGATGGCGAGGAGCTTCACAAAGGTCAGCGCTTGATGAACCGGATTGCGCCTTTTGTGGATGTCGTTCATTTATTCGGGGAGAACCAGCGAGGTAAATTCTAGTATTGCAAGCAAGCATCCTTTGGACAAACCTCCCATGAATTGTAAAAAGTCTGATCCCGTTAGCGTATGGAACGCGGCAGGGATCAGACTTTTTATTTACGCACAAGGAGTCATCAAGTATTAGCCGACCAAGAACTTGATAATGACGAATCCGAAAAAGATGATGGTCATGAAACCAAACATCCCCACGAAGCCCATCATCAAATCGCCAAAGTCATTGCGTGGTTCTTCATTGATGTGCTCCCGTGGATCGTTAACGCGTACGTTTACATCCATGGTGCTTGCCTCCTCAAAAGGTGAACATGCCGTGCCAACTCGAAAAACTTGACAGTCACCCGACTTGTTACTAGTAGTATACCCAATGCGCAAATCATTTGTAAAGATTGCATAAAAAACCCGTGAAATCCTCTTTCTTTAGGTGAGTATATTTCACTTTTTCCGGCCGATTGTGGTATACTAAATTCGTCGACCCATTCGACAGTTATGATTCGCACTATACCTGATCTTATCCTGTGAGGAGGAGAATACAATGGCTATCGTCAATGTTACCGACCAAACCTTCGTGAATGAAGTTGAAGGTCAAGGAACGGTTGTAGTTGATTTCTGGGCGCCATGGTGCGGCCCTTGTAAAATGCTTGCTCCGATTCTGGACGAATTGTCTTCAGAACTCGGCGATGATGTAAAAATTGCTAAGGTGAACGTGGATGAGAATCCGGAATCCGCAGCACGTTTCGGCGTGATGAGCATTCCGACCATGATTTTCTTTAAAGACGGCCAGCCTGTCGATAAAGTGGTAGGTCTGAACTCCAAAGAAGCCTTGAAAGGCATCATTGCAAAACATCAATAAGCAGGCATGGTCCTAGACCGCCATCAGCTTTCATACAGCGCCTTCGGTGAAAACCGGAGGCGCTTTGTGTGGTTATTCATAGTGTTTTATATTTATGGTTAATACTATATAATCTCCTTGGAGAGGAGGGACAGCATGGACGATTTTGCCAAACAGCTTCAGGACCAGGAGAAGGCGCTGGAAAATATTCGACACAAGCTGGCATTGCTGCCGGACCAGCCCGGCTGTTACTTGATGAAGAATCATGAAGGCACGATTATTTATGTGGGCAAGGCCAAAGTGCTGAAGAACCGGGTACGCTCTTATTTTACCGGAAGCCATAACGGGAAGACCCAGATGCTGGTTTCGGAAATCCGCGATTTCGAATACATTGTAACCGGCAGCAACATGGAAGCGTTGATTCTGGAGTGCAACCTGATCAAAACCCATCAGCCGAGATTCAACGTGCTGCTGAAGGATGATAAAACCTATCCATATCTTAAAATAACGAATGAAGAGCATCCCCGTCTGGAAGTGACCAGAAGGGTGCTTAAAGATAAAGCCAAATATTTTGGCCCCTACCCCAATGCTTATGCGGCACAGCAGACCAAGAAGCTCCTGGACCGGATGTACCCTTTGCGCAAATGCGGCGTCATGCCGAAAGAAGTGTGCTTGTACTATCATATGGGGCAATGCTTGGCCCCATGTGTGAAGGAGATTCCAAAGTCTGCATATGAGCAGATCACCGGGGAGATTACTTCATTTCTGAGCGGTGGGCATGAGGAGATCAAGAAGGAGCTGCAGCGCAAGATGCAGGAGGCCGCGGAGGATTTGTATTTCGAGCGAGCCAAAGAGCTGCGGGATCAGATCATCCATATTGATACGCTGATGGAGAAGCAGAAGATTACGACGACGGATACGCGGGACCGCGACGTATTCGGTTATGCTGTGGATAAAGGTTGGATGTGCGTGCAGATTCTGTACATGCGCCAAGGGAAAATGGTGCAGCGCAACAAATCCGTTTTTCCGTTCTACGGCGATGCGCACAGCGACTTTATGTCTTTTATTGCCCAGTATTACAGTGATAATCCTGCATTGCCGCAGGAAATTCTGCTGCCTGAGCCTCTGTTGATAGACGAGGCTGATTCGGAGTCGGTTACGGGAACGGCTGCGGATGCAGGTGTGCGAAGCCCAGAGGAAGCCGTGGATTCGGCGAATCCGCTTTCCGCAGGGGCATTGGATGCGCAGCAGGCTGCCCTTGCCCAGGCACAGGAGGAGCAGGCGGAAGCTGCGGGCATCGTGGATGCAGCAGGAGGGGCTGCCGCCCTGCAGGAATGGCTCGGCGTGAAGGTGCATGTGCCGCAGCGCGGCTTGAAGAAGCAGATGGTGGGCATGGCATCGGATAATGCGAAGGTGTCCTTGGACGAGAAATTCCGCTTGATTGAACGCGATGAAGAACGCACCTCGGTTGCCGCGGCGAATCTGGGCGAAGTGATCGGCCTCCAGTCGCTGAACCGGATCGAAGCATTTGATAATTCGAACATTCAGGGGACCAATCCGGTATCGGCCATGGTTGTATTCACCAATGGGAAACCGGACAAGAAGGAATACCGGAAGTACAAGATCCGTACCGTGCTGGGACCGGACGATTATGATACGATGCGTGAAGTCATCCGGCGGCGGTACGAGCGCGTCTTGAAGGAGAATTTGCCGCTTCCCGATCTGATTGTGGTCGATGGAGGGAAGGGACAGATTTCGGCCGCCATCGATGTGCTTGAGAATGAGCTGGGGCTGTTTATCCCGGTCTGCGGGCTTGTGAAGGATGCCAAGCATAAAACCGCGCAGCTCATGGTCGGAGACCCGCCGGAGCCGGTTACGCTTCCCCGGGACAGCCAGGAGTTCTATTTGCTGCAGCGCATTCAGGATGAGGTTCACCGGTTTGCGATTTCCTTCCACCGCGAACAGCGCGGCAAATCGATGGTATCCTCCAAGCTGGATTCCATCCCGGGCATTGGAGAGAAGCGCCGCAAGCTGCTGTTAAAGCATTTTGGCTCAGTCAAAAAAATAAAAGAGGCTTCAGTCGAAGACTTCAAGCCCCTTTCAATCGGTGAGAAATTAGCAACGGAAATTCTTAATGCACTTCGTGAGGAGGAGTCGTGACATACGGCTTCTCTTTTTTTGTTGGATTGAAACGGTAAATCGCAAAGGCGACCATCGCCGGAAGCACCATGTAGAACGCACCCATCAGCAAGTTGCTGGTATCCTTGAGCAGGATCAGGCTAATGCCCATCAAGATGCTATTAAAGATGACGTGGGAGAACATGGCCGCCAAATACCCGTATTTCAAAAAGATGTAGCTGAACAGCAAGCCGATGATAACCAGTTCAATGGGCCTGGAAATTACAGGGTATATCGGATAGAGTGTATGCCCGAGCGCCCAGATGATCGAGGTGATCAAACTGGCCACGAACGTATTGCGCACAATCTTTTTCAGCATCTTGATCCCGAACAGCCGATAGACGGCCTCCTCGGATATGCCGGCCAGCCAAGCCATCAGCGGAAAGAGCCAAGGATAGAGCATGTTGTAAGGCGACTGTGTGGCATCCGTGGTGGACCATGTATTCAAGGTCAGGCCCAGAACGACAAAGATAATGGATTGGACCCCAAGCAGGATGAAAGCCCACATATACCCCAGCTTCATGCTGTCCAGTACATAATGACCGTATCCGGGTTCTTTGGCGCGCGGCCATGGATTGAGCCCGTCTTCTTTGAGCCATAGCCCGCTGCCCCCGACAAGGGAGAAATAGAGCAGTGCGGAGAAGATGAGCGAATAGACCGCATAGAAAATCATCATCCCGAGTATGCCGGTTTGCGACATTCCCTCGGATTTGAAAACGGGAATCAGATTGTACGTATTCAGCATCTGAATGACAAACAGCAGCGCCGATAGGAACAGGCCGCGCTTAAACGACGTGTAGGCTCTGGTCTTCACGCTGTACACAATCGCAAGAATGCCAAGGATAAGGGTGAACAGGCCATACCCTGCGAGCGTCAGCAGCGTGGCATCTTGGGTCTGCTTGTTGACATAGGCGGAATGGGCGGCCGGGACCGAAAAAGATGGCTCATAGGAGCGTAATTTTCCCTGCTCGAAGGTGAAACGGTGCTCCAATCTGGAGTCGCCGATCTTGGAATCCGGATCCACATACCGGAGCTGGGGTTCCCCTTCCCGCGTGACCAGCTCCAGATGCGACAGGTCATAGCCCGCTCGCTGGAGCCAAGGCTCCGCAAGAGCCTGCTTCTCGGCTAATGACATGCCGTCCTCGACGACAAGCAGCATCTGTCTTTGCACATCGCCCTTGTTCAGCTCAATCCGGTCATAGCTGGAGCGGGTGTAATCGTATGAGAAGCCGACAATGCCTGAATTTTGCATGTGCACGTCCACATTGAGGGCATCGCCACCCGGCTCGCTGAAGCGAACGCGGTATACGTCATAGGGATATTTGGCTTCATAGGTTTTGTTGTATTCCGAAAGTCTTTTTTCTTTCGCCAGATATCCGTAAAGTTCCGATTTGGATTGATATGTAACCAGCGTGTCATCCGTTTTTGCAGCCATAAACTGCAAAAACTCCTGAGCAAAGCTTGAAGCCGCTTGCCGAGCCTGCTCCTTGGATATGATATTCGGAGATGCCATCTCGGTAGAATCCGAATTCGTCGACGGAAACACCTGAAATAATAGGAACAGAATCAGGCCGACTGCGGCAGGCGCGATGAGCTGCTTCAGTTTGGGCTTCAGCTTCAAGGGCTCTCTTGCACGATTCATGAAATTCCTCCTCTAAGAAAGTTGATACTCCCACTGGTATTCGATATGCCTGATTAAGAACGCATAGAGTCAATATAACATAGTTATGAAAGTCATAAGCAGCTTATCCCAATATCCGGAATAATGAAACAAATCGATGAAAATGAATGAAAGGTTTCGAAAACGTTAGAGAACCCTATGCTTGTATTCTTGAATATGCCCAATTCGCGCTCTTTTAAAGATTTTTTGGGTGAAAAACGGCATTGGGTTACGTACCGGATTGCGTTATAATCACATCATGCTTCAAGGAACCGAATATTCCAGCCGAATTTCGTACTGAAAATGGGGGAACCATGTAATTGGGGTGAATTTCATTATTCCCAGAATAATGAATAGGGCGACCTGTGAAAATGCCCGAATCCGTCAGCTAACCTCGTAGGCTGCAGCACAGGAACCAGACCGTAAAGGGCACTGCGTTTTCCAGTGTCTTTTTTTCTTGATTTTTTTTAAGAAGGTGACCGATTGAACTCTAAATTGAACTGGCTCAGGTTGTCTCCGCCGCAGATTCTCGTGCTTGGTTTCGCGGCTATTATTTTCATCGGGACGGCGCTGTTAATGCTGCCGATATCCACAAGTACAGGTGAACCGCTGGAATTTATCGATGCCTTGTTCACTTCGACATCGGCAACTTGCGTAACGGGTCTGGTTGTGGTGGATACAGGAACGACATTCAGCTCCTTCGGAGAGATCGTGATCATGCTGCTGATTCAGATCGGCGGGCTCGGATTCATGACGATGGCCACTTTGTTTGCCTTGGCTCTCAAAAGGCGCATATCGCTCAAGGATCGCCTCATTCTGCAGGAAGCGATGAATCAGTCCTCGATGGAAGGAATCGTAAGGCTGATTCGCAGAGTGCTCCTGTACTCCCTGATCATCGAGGCCTGCGGTGCCTTGATTCTATCGATCCGCTGGGCGTTTGATATGCCGATCGGCCAAGCGATTTATTATGGCGTTTTTCATGCAGTCACGATGTTTAACAACGCCGGTTTCGATTTGTTTGGCGATTTTCGGAGTTTGACCGGGTATGTCTATGATCCTGTAGTCAACGTTGTCGTGATGTTTTTGATCGTCTCGGGCGGCATCGGTTTTATCGTATTATCCGATCTGATTGATTTCCGGAAACAGCGGAGACTTTCCTTGCACTCCAAAGTAGTGCTCACCATGACGGCTACCTTGCTGCTGGTTGGATTTATCGTCATTCTTATTTTTGAATTCACCAATCCGAGAACGCTCGGCTCCCTGAATTGGGGCGGAAAATTCTTCGGCGCATTATTCCAATCCGTAACGCCGCGTACAGCTGGCGCGAATACTATAGATATTACGGGGCTTAGACAGGCCACGCAATTTTTTATCGTTATTCTGATGTTTATCGGAGCATCCCCAGGGTCAACCGGGGGTGGTATCAAAACAACAACCTTCACCATTATGGTGGGGGCGGTCATCGCCATGATGCGCGGGCGTGAAGACATCGTCATGTTCCGTTATCGCCTGGCCCAGGAGCGGGTGCTGAAGGCACTGACCATTGCATTACTGGCACTGCTGCTCGTTCTGACCGTATCGATGATTCTGTCGACGACAGAGGAAGGGGATTTCCTGGAGATTCTATTCGAAACGACATCCGCCTTCGGTACGGTGGGTCTCTCCATGGGCTTAACGCCCGATCTGACGGTGTTCGGGAAGGTTTTGATCAGCATTACGATGTTTGCAGGGCGATTGGGGCCTTTGACGCTTGCTTATGCACTGGGGCCGAAAAAGGGTAAAGAATTATATCGTCATCCGGAAGGCAAAATGATTATTGGATAAGGAGTACTGGAGAGACATGAAACCAAAGCAATTTGCAATCATCGGTTTGGGACGATTTGGCGCCAGCCTGGCGCTTGAACTGATGGAACAGGGATATGAGGTGCTCGGCATCGACCGAAATGAAGAGGTTGTCGAGGATATGAGCGAGCTGCTGACACACACGGTGGTGGCGGATGCTACCGATGAAGAGGTGCTTAAATCGCTCGGTATCCGTAACTTCGATTGCGGCATTGTTGCGATCGGAAACGATATTCAGATGAGCATCTTATCCGCCATCTTGTTGAAAGAGCTTGGTGTCGCCATGGTCGTTGCCAAGGCGATTTCGGTGCTGCACGGCCGGGCGCTGGAGAAGCTGGGCGTCGACCGGGTGATCTTTCCGGAACGGGATATGGGGATCCGGGTAGCTCACCAGCTTGTCACGCCCAATCTGCTTGACTATATCGAATTATCCAAGGACTATCTGATTGTGGAGATGACGGTCACGGACTGCATGGACGGAAAAACGCTTAGCGAGCTCAATACGAGGGTTCGTTACGGTGTCAGCGTGGTGGCCCTGAATAAACAATCCGGCATCATCGTAGCGCCGACAGCCATGGATGTGGTGAACTCCGGCGACATTATGGTCGTTATCGGCTCCAATGATAATGTGGATCGCTTTGAGTCTGAGGTTGTGAATATGCTCGAAAAATAAATACAGAAGAAAAAACCTGACGGTCATGCATATCGTCAGGTTTTCTTCATTTTGTCCTCCTCCAGCTTACGGAATAGAATTTCCGTTTCGTCAATCCAGCGGCTGGCCGCCTTGCTTAAATCCGAGGCTTGGCCGTAGATCAGTGAAGTCGTCCGCCGGGTTTCAATGAGGGCCGGAATATGAATGTCAACAAGCCCGTTATCGGATAACAGCTGCGGCCTGAGATAGGATTTGGGCAGAAGTGCGGCCGCCTTGCAGGTCGGGATGAGCCTGACGATCGCTTCGAAGGAGTCGATCTCCATCCGGATATCCGGCATTATGCCCCAGCGGTGGAACAGGTCATCCGTCAGCTTGCGGTACCAGGTTCCAGTCGAGAAAATGATCATCGGCAAGCCTTGAAGCTGCTCGATTCCAACATCCTCGAGCTCCGCCAGCGGATGTGAAGAAGGGATGACAAGCTCCAGATGGTCATCAAACAACGGGATGCAGTTTAATCCGGGCTGGTTGATGGAGGAGGCGACAATGCCGACATCGACGCGTTTATCTCTTACATAAGAAACGATCTCATGGGTCTTGCCGGTAATCAGTTTGATTTCGGCCGCGGGATGACGCTCCATGAATGCGTTAACGAGCGGGGGCAAGGTGGTCTGAAGGGTGGTCAGGCTGGCCCCCAGGTTGATCGAGATCTGATCCCCCTCCCGGTAATGGGCCAACGTCTGCATGAATTTGATCTGCTGCTGCCGCTGCTCCAGGGCAAAGGTGTACACAATCTGTCCGATGGAGGTAAGCTCCAGCCGTTTGCCCCGGCGGTTGAACAGCTGCAGCCCGAGCTGGTCCTCCAGCTTGGCTATTTTCCGGGACAGGGCTGGCTGGGACAAGTTAAGCAGCTTGGAGGCCTGGTTTATGCTGGATTGCTCTACAACGACGGCGAACATGTCCAGTTCTTCGAACATGGAATTCCTCCTATATAAAATAGACATGCGTGCAAAACATTGCTTATGCGTATAGATTATAACGATTAATAATTATATTGCAATTCCATTATAAGAAAAAAAGGAGTAACATGAAACATGACACAAGTTGTTCACACGATTGCCGAAATCGGCAGCTTTTTGTCGTTGCAACGGTTTAGCGCTAGTTCATAAAGGTCGGTTTAGATGCCGAGTGGCTTCCTGATTCACTTCGTGATCAAAAGCGGGCTTTTTGAACAACCTCCTTTAGGACGGACAGGGTAAGTGTAATTGTTCTGAAAATAGGAAAGATTGAAAATGAAAACGCTGCACATTGGAAAGGGGAACGTCAACTGATGAAAGGGTATTATTCCAGAAAGCTGCATTCTTTACTCGGTGTCATACCGCTTGGAGCATTTTTGCTCAGCCATATGATTTCCAACTTTAAGGCTTTCGAGGGTGGAAAGGAAGGCTTCGCAAGCGCGGTCCATTTTTTGAACAGCATGCCGCTGGTATTTTTCCTCGAGCTGTTCCTGATCTGGCTGCCACTGCTATATCACGGCGTCTACGGGTTATACATTGCTTACCAGGCGAATAACAACGTGGGCAATTATAACTATGAACGGAACATCCGCTTTACCATCCAACGGATCACCGGCGTTATTACGTTCGTTTTTGTTATCTGGCATATGTACGATACGCGTTTCCAAATCATGATCGGCAAAATCACGCATGACGATTTGGGCGCCACGATGCACGGCATCATGAACAATCCGGTTCTGTTTGCTCTGTACGTCATCGGGGTTGTTTCCGCAACCTTCCATTTCGCTAACGGCCTGTGGGCGTTCCTCGTCAGCTGGGGCATTACCGTCGGTCCGCGCGCGCAGAAGGTATCCACTTACATCTGCATGGGCTTGTTCGTATTGATGAGCGTGCTGTTTGTTCTTGCTATGACAGCATTCCGCGGCTCCGAATTCCAGGCGGCGACGGCAGCGATCGATGTAGTTAAGACAGTCTTAAGTTAAGGGGAGTGAACGAAAAATGGCATCTAATATTATTGTAGTGGGCGGCGGCCTCGCCGGGCTGATGGCAACCATCAAAGCGGCAGAAGCAGGAGCTCACGTTCATCTATTCTCACTTGTACCTGTTAAACGCTCTCACTCCGTGTGTGCGCAAGGCGGCATCAATGGAGCCGTGAATACGAAAGGTGAGGGCGACTCTCCTTGGGAGCATTTTGACGATACGGTGTACGGCGGCGACTTCCTTGCGAATCAGCCTCCGGTCAAAGCGATGTGCGAAGCGGCTCCGGGCATTATTCACTTGATGGACCGCATGGGCGTTATGTTTAATCGTACGCCGGAAGGACTGCTCGATTTCCGCCGCTTTGGCGGAACGAAGCGTCACCGGACTGCGTTTGCCGGCGCAACGACCGGACAACAGCTGCTCTATGCGCTTGATGAGCAGGTTCGCCGCTGGGAAACCGCGGGTCTTGTGACCAAGTATGAGAACTGGGAGTTCCTGAATGCGATCATCGACGACGAAGGCGTGTGCCGCGGTATCGCTGCTCAGGATCTGCGCTCGATGGAGATCAAGTCGTTCAAAGCTGAAGCTGTCATTCTCGCAAGCGGTGGTCCTGGTATTATTTTCGGAAAAACGACCAACTCGGTGATCAACACGGGAACAGCGGCCAGTGCCGTTTATCAGCAAGGCGTTCATTATGCCAACGGCGAGTTCATCCAGATTCACCCGACAGCCATTCCTGGCGATGACAAGCTCCGCTTGATGTCGGAATCGGCACGCGGTGAAGGCGGACGAATCTGGACCTATAAAGACGGCAAGCCATGGTACTTCCTCGAAGAGAAATACCCAGCTTACGGAAACTTGGTGCCGCGCGACATCGCTACGCGTGAAATCTTCTCCGTCTGCGTCGATATGGGACTTGGCATCAATGGCGAGAACATGGTCTACCTCGACCTCTCCCATAAAGATCCGAAAGAGCTGGACGTTAAGCTTGGCGGCATCATTGAAATCTATGAGAAATTCATGGGCGACGATCCGCGTAAAATCCCGATGAAGATCTTCCCGGCAGTCCATTATTCCATGGGCGGCATGTGGGTCGATTACAACCAAATGACGAACATTCCGGGGCTGTTCGCAGCCGGAGAATGCGAGTATCAATACCACGGTGCGAACCGTCTGGGAGCGAACTCCCTGGTTTCCGCCATTTACGGCGGTATGGTGGCCGGACCGAAGGCGATTGAATATGTCAAAGGCCTGAAGAAGTCCGCTGAGGATGTTTCCTCCACAGTATTTGATCGCGCTGCGAAAGAGCAAACGACCAAATACGAAGGCCTGCTCAAGATGGAAGGAACCGAGAATGCTTATGTAATCCATAAAGAGCTCGGCGAATGGATGACCAACAACATGACGGTGGTTCGCTACAATGACAAGCTTGAAGCTACCATCGGCAAGATCAAGGAATTGAAGCAGCGTTACCGCAATATCAATATGACGGATACCTCCCGCTGGAATAACCAGGGCGTGGCGTTCACGCGCCAGCTGTGGAACATGCTGGAGCTGTCCGAAGCCATGACGCTGGGTGCGCTTCTCCGGAACGAAAGCCGTGGGGCTCACTATAAGCCGGAATTCCCTGATCGTAACGATGAAGAATTCCTCAAGACAACCAAAGCGACCTGGACGCCTGATGGACCGCAGATTTCATACGAAGAAGTGGATGTTTCCTTAATCCCGCCGCGTATTCGCGACTATTCGAAAGACAAGTAAGAAGGAAGGGGGATTTACGATGTCTCAAACGAGAGCCGCCTCAAAGAGCGTTAAGTTTATCATTACACGTCAGGACAACCCGGAGACGAAATCCTATACTGAGGAATTCGAAATTCCGTACCGTCCCGGCATGAACGTTATAAGTGCGCTGATGGAAATTCAGCGCAATCCCCAAAATGCGCAGGGCCAAACGACCGCACCTGTATGCTGGGACTCCAACTGCCTTGAAGAAGTGTGTGGAGCTTGCTCCATGGTCATTAACGGCAAGCCGCGCCAAGCGTGTGCGGCTCTGATCGATAAGCTGGAACAGCCGATCCGAATTCAGCCGATGAAGACTTTCCCGGTTGTCAGAGACTTGGTAATCGACCGCAGTCGCATGTTCACGGCGCTTAAGCGCGTGAAGGCGTGGATTCCGATCGATGGCACCTACGACCTTGGCCCTGGACCTAAAATGGCGGAGAAGAAGCGCCAGTGGGCTTACGAGCTGTCCAAATGCATGACATGCGGTGTATGTCTTGAGGCTTGCCCGAACGTCAACGAAAAAACGGACTTTATCGGTCCTGCCGCCATTTCCCAAGTTCGCTTGTTCAATGCTCACCCGACAGGCGAGATGAACAAGGAAGAGCGTCTGGAAGCGCTGATGCAGGACGGAGGCATCGAGGGCTGCGGTAACTCGCAGAACTGCGTGCGTTCTTGTCCGAAGGGCATTCCGCTGACCACGTCGATTGCGGAAATGAACAAGGATACCACCAAACACCTGTTTAAGCGCTGGCTTAGCGTTTAATCGGTTAAGTTCAACACCAGGGCGTCTGACCGGGGCATCGCTTCGGTACAGGCGCTTTTTTGTTGTGTGCTATCATTTATGTGTTTTTTAGGATATTGAGATAGAGGTGAGTCACTTGATCATTGAAAGACCGATTACGATAAAGGATATAAGCGATGACCTGATTGCTCTGGGCGTAAGGAAGGGAATGACCCTGCTGGTTCATTCCTCGCTCAAGAGCCTGGGCGGATGGATCGTCGGCGGTCCGGAGGCGGTTATACTGGCCCTGGAGGATATTCTGGGCGATGAAGGGACACTGGTGATGCCGACGCAGTCTGCGAACTTAACCGATCCGAAGACATGGGGGAATCCTCCGGCCGACCCGAAATGGTGGGATCTGATCCGCGAAGGCATGCCTCCCTATGATCCGGCTCTGACCGTCACATCAGGGATGGGGATCATACCGGAAGTGTTCCGCAAGCAAGAAGGGGTCATCCGAAGCTTACACCCGCATGTTTCGTTTGCTGCACGCGGCAGGGAAGCGGAGGCGCTTATGCAACCCCATTCGCTGGATTACGGTTTGGGAGAAGCCTCTCCGCTGGCGCGTTTATATAAAGCTGGGGCCTATGTGCTTATGCTCGGCAGCGGCTATGGCAATAATACTTCCTTCCACTTAAGCGAATATCGTGCGGATTGGGCAGGCAAGAAGGCGGTTACCGCCCACGCGCCAGTACGCAGGGTACAGGGAATAACAGAGTGGGAGGCATTCCAGGATATCAACTATCACTCCGACGATTTTGAAGCGATTGGAGCCTCGTTTGAAGCGGAATGCACCGGTGCATATAAGCACGGCCGTGTAGGAAAGGCAGACTGCGTATTGGCCGAACAACGGGCCATGGTGGATCATGCCGCACAGTGGTTGGTGAAGAACCGTTAGATGCTAAAGACAAGGCAGTTGGACGGCTTTCGTTCGTCTCGCATGCGTGTTTTGGCGCTATTTTTTAATACGGGCTCGGCCGGACATGAACGTTGTATAAAGTGAGCAGAGGCGAAACTACCAGCGACCTCCAGGTGCATAAATACCGTTACAAGGGTAATAAAGGTGTAATGGTACGGTCTGCAGCTTCAGACCTCAAGCCAAAGGAGGGACTTGAAAATGTCATGGTGGATGTGGCTGCTCAATTTGACGGGCTTCCTGCTGTTGATTTATTTGTTCTACAGCATGGACAAGAAGTGGTCCAGCAGGCCTTTGCTGCTTGCCCCACTGCTCATTTATGTCCTGGTATCGGTTGAAGATTTGCTTGGGTGGATCGATCTGATGAACGTGGTGCCCGGAGATGGCGGCATGCGCGCTCTAATCCTGTTGTTTTCATTATGCTCCGTTATTTTCTATGTGCTGTATATATTCGACAAGATTGCAGACTCCGTCCATCAGCATGTTGATATGAAAACAACCTTGGTCCGGATCAGCATGGCGGCGGGGATGTGCATTTTGTTTTTCACGATGGTGTATATGTCGATCTATAAGCTGTTCGGAGGCACTTCCTTCGAAGGCGAGAACCTTGGCCAGGATCTGCTGAGCCAGTTCATTACCTTCCTGTATTTCAGCATGGCGACGTTTGTCACGGTCGGGTATGGCGATGTAGCCCCAATCGATAATACGTCCCGGCTTGTCGTAGTGCTGGAGATTGCCTTCAGCTTCATTACCGTTGCGTATGCGCTGTCCATGCTGGGAACGCTGCGCCGGATTTTCACACCGGGCGATGACGGCTTGGATGTGGCTGGCAGTGAAGAGAAGGCGAAGGCCAATAAGCCGCATCGAAGAAAGCATTCATCCATGTAAAAAAGCGCATCTTTGACGATGCGCCTTTTTTATTTGTGCTAGTGGCAAATGAGCAAGGTCTTAGTTAAAGCTACGGCTTCATCAGCTTTTTCAGAATGCCGAGTCCGTTCTTGGAAGGGTAGCGGAATTTGAAATCGAATCGGTTAGTCTGCTTGAGCACGCTTTTCTTATGGGAGAAGGTATGGAAGCTGTGTTCCCCGTGGTAGGCGCCCATCCCGCTCTCGCCGACACCCCCGAATGGAAGGAAGGGAGTGGCCAGATGCATCAGCGTATCGTTGACACATCCCCCGCCAAAAGAAACCGAGGAGAGCACGTAATCCTGAACGTCTTCATTCTCCGTGAACAAGTAAAGGGCGAGCGGCTTGGGACGGTGATGAATCGCCTGGACAGCTTCGTGTACATCTTCATATGTCAGGATCGGACACAGGGGGCCGAAAATCTCTTCTTCCATAACCGGCATATCCCAAGTGATATCGTCCAGCACGGTGGGCTCGATGCGCAAGTTCTCCTTAGAGCGGTTCCCGCCATGGCGAAGGGTTCCATTGTTCAGAAAGCCGGACAGCCGCTCAAAATGCTTCTCCGATACAATGCGCCCATAGTCGGGATTAGTTAGAGGGTTCTCGCCGTAAAACGAAGTGATGGCGTCTTTCAGGTGCGCGATGAACTTCTCCTTGACCTTGCTGTGTACGAGCACATAATCCGGCGCGACGCAGGTTTGGCCGGCATTGGTATATTTGCCAAATGCGATACGTGCTGCCGCCAGGGCCAGAGGGGCATCCTCGTGGACGATACAGGGGCTTTTGCCTCCAAGCTCCAGCGTCACCGGGATCAACTGCTTGGCGGCGGCTTGCATGACGATTTTGCCGACATGGGTACTGCCGGTAAAAAAGATATAATCCATTGGCTGCTCCAGCAAGCTTGTGCTTACCTCGGGTCCTCCCTCCACTGAAGCCACGTATTGCGGGTCAAACGTCTCCGTGATGATGGACGTAATGAGTCCGGATACGTTAGGCGTCAGCTCGGAGGGCTTTACAATCGCGGTGTTCCCGGCGGCCAAAGCTCCGATCAGCGGAGAGATGGCCAGTTGCCAAGGATAATTCCAGGGAGCAATAATCAGTACCGTACCGTAGGGCTCAGGGTAGACCATTCCCTTGCTGCCTACATGCGTCAATGCGGTTTTGACTCGCTGCGGCTTGGCCCAGCGCTTCAGATTCTTTAGGATGAAGGAAAGCTCCTTATACACAATGCCGATCTCCGTCGTGAAGGCCTCCTGTTCACTTTTGTTCAAGTCTTTGCGAAGGGCCTCCATAATATCGTTTTCCCTGGCAATCAGAACCTGGCGCAGCTTGGTCAGCTGCTGCAGACGGAAATCCACTTCCTTGGTGATGTCTTTATGAAAAAAACGCCGCTGAGCTGAAACTAATGCTGCGATCGAATCGTTAACAATCATATGTAAACCCCTCTCTGTTGTTATTCTATGTATATGAATAACCATAAGGACGATAAAACCTGTACTCTTTATTATTATATAGGAGGATGTCCATCTATGAGAAATCCATCCTCGGCAGCCTCCCATGGCACAGCCCATGAAGGGGGAAAGCGAGAAGTCATGCAGACAAAGATGTCGCGCCGCCAATTTCTGAAGATGGGTGTTTCCGCCGTGGTCGGCGTTGGCGCTGCAGGCGGGGCTTACGCATCGTTATGGGAGCCTCATCAACTGGACATTACAAGACTGACTTTGGCGCTTCCTTCACTGCCCAAGCCCTTTGACGGGATGAAGGTCGTTCAGTTTAGCGATTTGCATCTGGGCTTTCATACCGGGGCAAAAGATGTGGCACGCTTGGTACAAGCCATTCAACAAGAGAAACCGGACATGATCTGTTTCACGGGGGATATGGTGGACGGCAATACAGAGGATATGAGGGCTGCCATTCAACCGTTCACCGAGCTGAAAGCTCCTCTCGGCCTTTTTTCCATATTGGGTAACCATGATTACGAAGACGTGGAGACTCTGATCTCTTTGGAGGAAGAGGCCGGATTTCACGTGCTGCGGAACACGGCCGTGAAGCTGAGGCGGGAGGGTGCCGTCATCGCCGTGGCAGGTTTGGACGACGTATTCTGGGGGCAGCCGGATCCGGCTGCGGCCATTCAAGATTTACCCGACGGGATGTTCAAGCTGCTCTTAATGCACGAGCCGGATTATGCAGATACGACTGCGGCCTATTCATTCCATCTCCAGCTGTCGGGCCACAGCCATGGGGGCCAGATCCGTTTGCCCTGGATTGGCGAGGTGATCACGCCGCCCGGGGCAAAGCGCTATGTGCAAGGACTATATACCACCGGTTCGCAAGGAATGTTGCTCTATGTAAACAGGGGAATCGGCACGACGCAGCTTCCTTTTCGCTTCTTATGCAAACCTGAGCTTACGGTGCTTACCTTGCGCTCCATGACATAATGGGACTGAAATATGTGATCTGAACATTTCAAGATGAAAGGATCACTTGGAATTTGTTACACAAATGAAATATACCTGTTATCAAACTCTAACAGCCGCGGGTTAAACTTATCACATGACCCCCTTTTGAGAATATATATTATGTTTTGGACCCGGTAACGGGTCCACTTTTTTTTGCCTATTTTGTTGTGCTTTCTATATAAATACAAAAAAACAGAAGGAGGTGTACCCCATTAAAGAGGTACGGTCACCTTCTGCTTTTGTTCGAAATATACCCATTCCGTGTATCCGATTTCTTTGAGCACTTTAGCGACTTCGTCAAATTCATCTCCAACCCTTGACGGCTTGTGAGCGTCGGAGCCGAAGGTGACGTCAACGCCGTGATGGTGCGCGACCTCCAAGATGGCGTTCGATGGATACCAGCCGCCGCACAGCTTGGTTTTGCCGGACGTGTTGATCTCGATGGCAAGGCCCGATTCCGCGATGACTTTCAACGTTTCCTCAATTGCTTCATCGGCCTTGATTTCGGAGAATAGCGGATAATAGCCTTTCATGGCGTCCATATGGGCGATGATCTGGAACATGCCGCTTCGTGCGGATTGCCGGATCAGATTGAAATATTCCTCTTTATCGGCAACCTGCTGCTCCGGCGTAAGTTTCTTCCAGCGGTTTTTATTGAAGATGCTAATATCCCTGACGTGATGGATGGAGCCGATGATGTAGTCAAAAGGGTAGGCCGCTAACTCCTGCTGATAAACCTGGGCGTGGCTCGGAAAATAATCGGATTCAATGCCCAGCAAGACCTTGATTTTACCTTCATATTCCCGCTTTAAGTCCAAAACTTCTTGTACGTACCCGGCAAAGTCGGCTTTTGCCATGGTGGTGGTCGGGAAGGGGTGTTCCTCCGGACTTCCGAAGTATGGTGTGTGATCCGAGATTCCAATCACCTGTAAATCTGCCGCAATCGCGGCCTCGATATAATCTCGAATGTTGCCGTCTGCGTGACCGCAGCGGAAATGGTGGGTGTGCAGATCAAATTTCATATTGACCTCCTTTATAACGCTTGATTTCTTATTATTCTAGGTTTGATGCGGCGTTATTCGCTGCTGATGAACTGTGTTTCGGGCATGCCTTTCAGGTCACTGAGGAATTGACGCATAGCGGAGCTGACGTATCGTCCGCTCTTATAGATTACGCCGACAGGGTGGCTGACTTCAAGCTCGCTCAGGGGAACAATCTGCAGGGTGCCGTTGCGCAGCTCCGTCGTGACGGACTGCTTCGATATAATCGCTGCGCCCAAATTGATCTCGACCATCCGTTTAATTTCTTCGCTGCTTGACAGTTCCATGACAACCTGCGGCTCAATGCCGTGTTTCTTCATTACGTCGTCTGCGAAGCGGCGGCCAACGGTATCGCGCGTTAGCAGAATAAGGGGGATTCCGCCGAGCACATCCATGCTTGCCGTGGAGAGTTTGGCTAGCGGATGCTGAGGGGATACGACAAGCTCAAAGGTATCGTAGTACAGAATGGATGTGCTTAAGTTGGGATTGCGCTCGATCAGATAACCGATCCCGATGTCGATGAGCCCGTTCTCCACGCTGTGGTAGATTTGCGAAGAGGCCATGGATTGAATGGTTGTTTTAATATGAGGGAATTGATCCTGAAAGTAGGAAAGTACCCGTGGCAGGATCTGAATCGCTATGGAAGTGGTTGTACCCAGCTGAATATGACCCTGGGGAGTTTGATCAAGGTCGGATAGCCGCTGCTTCAGCTCATCGACGATCCCGAGGATTTGTTCGGCATGGTCCACGAAGACCTGTCCCCGGTCGGTTAACGTTACGGGCTGGCTCCGGTCCACCAGCACCGTTTTAAATTCTTCTTCCAGGCTCTTGATCTGGGCGGATACCGCCGGTTGTGTCAGATTAAGAAGCTCTCCCGCTTTGCGAAAGCTCATCGTTTTGGAGATGGTAATAAGCGTTTCCAATTGGCTGATGTTCATAGCCTTCCTCCTTACTTGATATATTCTTCCGCTCATCTATCGCGTGCAATCTGTATTATTTAAATTATAGGTTATTCTTCCCGGTGGAGCAACGAAGGGAGCAAACCTGACTGTTTTCGGCCGAAAAAATGAAAAACATTTTAATTTCCATTTAATTATTATTAAAAGATGGGGAAACCTTCCGATAATAGTAAAGTAGACATAGAAAAAAGGTGAGACCAAAGGCCCGTTTAAGCGAAAGGAATATCTTCGTACTAAAGCGTTTCAAGCGATAGCTGACATGGTAATACAGTTGTTGGAATGAGAGCTGTCGCTATTTTGTGATGATTTATTACAAGGTATCCATTATAATGTTTAAATATATAGGTGGGACTTTGGGACCCTGACCAACAACCCAGTGAAAGGGGCGTAATGAGGAATGAAAGCGGAAGTCATCAATCCTTTTTTAGAGTCCGCACGACACGTGATCGAACAAGTCATACAGGTTTCACCTTCCACGGGGAATCTTGGGGTCAAAGAGATCGGATATTTGGAGAATCATATCTGGATCCAAATTGGCATGACAGGCCAAATGAACGGTGACATTGTATTTGGAATTCAGGAGCAGGTAGCTCTGCAGATGGTATCGGTGATGATGGGCGGCTATGTCATTACCGAGATGGATGAGATGGGGCAAAGCGCGATTTCAGAGCTCGGAAACATGATAAGCGGCAATGCCAGCACCATTTTATCGAACCAGGGCGTCAGCGTGGATATTACGCCTCCCAAGGTAATGAAATCGGATAGCACGTCAAGTCTTATTCAGAAGAAAGCCCTTTGTATTCCGCTGAGAATGGAAGGAATCGGGGAGCTGGATATTCAAGTCATGATTTCATAAAATAGGAGTAATGAACCCAATAGCCGTGCATGCAAGTCTCTGTAAATAAGGAGGAATCATGAGCTGTGCCGGCGAAGAAAGGGATAATGAAATCATGTTAAAAAATAAAGTTGTCGTCGTAACGGGAGCATCCAGCGGAATCGGCGCTTTGATCGCGGAGAAGCTTTCTGCAGAAGGAGCATATGTGGTGCTGTGCGCCCGTTCGGTAGAACGTCTGCAGGAGGTGGGTGCGCGAATGCCGGGCCCCCATGAGCTTGCAGCCATGGATGTTCAAAGCCCAGAGCAGGTGCAATCTGTCATGGAGGGTCTTCTTCTTCGCCATGGCAGAATCGACGTGCTGATAAACAATGCCGGCTATGGCAAGTTCGAAGCCGTTATGGACATGCGCCAAGAAGAGTTTCAGGACATGATGGACGTCAATTATATGGGCATCGTGCGCTGTACGCAAGCCGTGCTGCCGGGGATGCTGGAGCGGGGTGACGGCCATATCGTAAACATTGCATCCATGGCCGGAAAAATCGGAACGGCCAAATCCACCGCCTATTCGGCCACGAAGCATGCCGTGCTTGGGTTCAGCAATTCACTCCGGCAGGAGCTGAGGAACACAGACATAACCGTGTCTACTGTAAACCCCGGCCCCATCGATACCCCGTTTTTTTCCTTGGCCGATCCGACAGGCGGTTATGTCCAAAATGTGGGCTGGTTTATGATGAAGGCCGAATATGTTGCGGATCAGGTCGTGAAGCTGGTGAGAAAGCGCAAGGAAGAACTCAATCTTCCGAGGCTGGCCTCACTGGGCATAAGGCTGTATCAGCTGTTTCCGAGGTTTGCAGATCGCGTGTCTTACAAATGGATGAATAAGAAATAACGGCTGCGGCGCTACAACGCTTCCGTTTCGGCAACAAGCTCCTGAAGCAGCGCAGTGGCTTGTTTTGTTTTTTCTGCATCTGATGAGAGCAGTGTGATTACTTGGTCCACGCGCTGCTTGTAATTGGTTGGCTTGATGGGAAAGGTTTCGATCATGGCCACCGCACGCTTCTCATTGATGCAGTACGACTCGTTTTTGGCAAACAGCACTTGATTCAAGCTCGAAATGCAGCGGAAGCAGTGGCCGGTTACATAGCTGATATCATCGCTGGCAGCTGTTTTATCCGCAAACATCAAGGAGAAGGATGCTTCGAAGGTAAAGAAGCCAACGATTGCATCCTTTAATGCTTTTGGATAAGGAACCGTTTTGGCTTTCAGCGTCTGTATTCGGTTATCCGAATCCCACAGTATGCGGCAAATCGCGATTTCCCCCATATACATCACATTGAGATAAGCATGCGGATGTCCGGTTTGGTAATGCGCGGATACCGTGCCTGCGGAACAGTCGTCGATGATGCCGGACACGCGGCGTACATCACGGAATAAGAAATCCACATGATAGCCCTCGATCATTAACCATCCGCCCCCGTTAACCCAGGCGCCCCATTCACCCAATGAAGTGATAATCCCCTCCCGATGCTCGTCATCTAATTTCTTCGCCACCTTAGCGATGTTCTCTACCTTGAATCCTTGTGATTCATCGTAATAAATGCCGATATCGATATCGGAATCCGGTTTGGCGGTTCCTTTGGCTCTGGACCCCCCGAGTACGATCCCTGTAACGCCGGGCACCTCCCGAAGTTCTTCCGTTATCCGCTGGATCAAAGAATCAACTTCTGCACTCATGCATGTTCCCCTCCTTAAATGTTTTATACGGAATTGATCTACCCTTATGTATACCTTAGCCTCATGGATTCAATTTTCTCGCGGGTCCATTGGACGGCTTCAGCTGGGGAGATGATGGTAGCATCCTCTCCGAGACGCCACACATAGTCCGAATAGAAGAAGATGTCGGCCGCTGGTATTTCAAGTTGAATAATTCCGCTGCCATCCTTGTTCTTATGGATATGGGGGCCGAGGCGAGTATCCGTTTCAAGCAGCCAAACCCCTTTGGAAGTTAATTGTACCTCAAATGGCTTCATTTCCCCATCCCCGGTTTCCGGTATGTCACGCAGCGTTTGGCTGGCGATATCTTCACGGATCGTTATGGACTCATTGAGGCTGGCAGCAATGATCCGGTCGACTCTGAACTGTCTGATATCCTCTTGAGTAAAACAGTAGGCCGGACAATACCAGTAGCCCGAGCTTGCATACAAGCCGATAGGCTGAATATGCCGCTGACTGCTTCCTGTGGATGAACGATAGGAGATAGTGACCACTTGCCGAACCATGATGGCCTCCATTAGCGTTTGTAAAATCTCGCTGGACATCGCACGGAATGGACTGTGGATCATAACGCGATCCTTAAGACGGTCGATCTGCTCCTTGGTATCTGCCGGCAAATAATGATAGAACTTGTGGAGGGCCGTGGCGGCTCCGTCACCGAACGGCAGCGTGCTGAAATAGCTTAAGGATTGGCACGCAAAAAAGATGGCGGTCGCCTCGCTTTCCGTGAAACTGATCGGTGGCAGCATCCGCTCCTGCAGCAATCTGTATCCGCCCCCTCGGCCTTGCACAGAGTAGATGGGAACGCCGAGCCCGCTCAGCTCATCCAAATCTCTTGAAAGGGTCCTGACGGAGAGCCCGAATTCATCGGCCAGCTCTTTTACCGTAAACGATTTTTTTGCATTGATCATCATCATTAATTGAATCAGGCGCTGGGATTTCTGCATAGGAGTACCTCCGTCTCATATCATTTATTTTATCTTATTCTTTAAATAAGACAATATTTGTCTTATTTAAAAGATATGATGTTCTCAAGAAGCAAGGGTTCACGCTGAATCCTTGGAGCAGGGTCCATTAAGGGAGGAGAATATAGAATGAAACAAGACATGACTAAAGAAGAGCTGGGATTTGTTTTTATACACGGAGCAGGATTGAACGGAGGAGTATGGGATTACGTTGTGGAAGGGCTGGGTCATCCGTATTTGAAAGTGGAATACCCCTTGCGGGATCGGAATGTGATTTCCGGACATCATTTGGGGCTGGAGGATTACGTAAACCATATGGCGGAGCAGGTGAGAACGTGGGGGACGAACAAGTTTGTCATTGTGGCTCATTCCCTGGGCGGGGTATTGGCTATGGAGCTGGCCTCCAGGTTCACAGGCCGTGTTGCCGGTTTTGTAGCCATCGGTGCGGCTATTCCTAAGCGCGGAGGTTCATTTGTTTCGGTGCTTCCGTTTCCTCTGAGGGCCATCATGCCGATCATCCTGAAAACGGCTGGCACGAAGCCGCCTGAATCCGCAATCCGTCATGGTCTGTGCAGTGATCTGCCGGAGGAGCAGGCTTCCCGAATCGCAGCGGAGTTTGTTCCGGAATCCCGCAGAGTCTATACGGATCGCGTTCAAGCGTCTATTCCCGATGTGCCAAAGCTTTATGTGAAGCTCACCCAAGACAAAGAGTTCGGATTATCCACACAGGATAGCATGATAGCCAATCTGTCTGCAGATGGGGTGGAAAGTCTCAGCACCGGCCATTTGCCAATGCTGAGCGATCCCCGTGGAGTCCAGCGGATACTGGATGGCTTCGCAAATCAAGTGAACGAAGGCCGTCACCCGGTTATCTCATCATAATCTGATCCCGTCTCGGGCCGACGGATATCGTCTTGATAGGAACGCCAATGGACGATTCAATGAACTGCACATATTGCTGCGCGGCTTCCGGGAGCTCGTCAAAGGATCGGATATGCGACAGGTCGCATTTCCAGCCCTTCAGTGTTCTCAGAACAGGCTTTGCAGACTGGAGATCGGCCGTTACCGGAAAATGGTCAATGATGCTTCCGTCCTCTAATTCGTAGCCAACGCATACGGGGATGTCATCCAGGTACCCCAGGACGTCAAGGTTGGTGAGTACGGCTTCGGTAGCTCCCTGCACCATGCAGCCGTAACGGGTGGCCACCGTATCAAACCATCCCATTCGTCTTGGCCGGCCGGTCGTTGCGCCGTATTCGCCTGCATCGCCGCCACGGCGGCGGAGCTCATCCGCTTCATCCCCATGCAGTTCGGTCACGAACGGGCCGGCGCCGACACAGCTTGAATAAGCCTTAACTACAGCAATGACTTGGCTGATGGCGTACGGCGGCAGACCAGCTCCGACCGGTGCATAGCCTGCCAGCGTGGAGGAGGAGGTGGAGAACGGGTAAATCCCGTGATCCGGGTCCCGCAGTGCCCCTAATTGGCCCTCCACGAGAATAGGGTCGCCTTTCATATAAGCTTGCTGCAGCATCGTGGTGGTATCCTCGATATATGGAGACAGGAGCCGGAAGGACTCCAGCAGTTGCTTGGTCATCTCATCAACGTTTAGCGGCTCTCTCCCGTACAGATGCTGCAGCTGCACGTTCTTGATGGCAAGCATCTGCTCGAGCCGTTCACGAAGTCGCTGGGGATGGAACAGATCAGCTACCTGAATGCCCAGCTTTGCATATTTATCAGCATAAAATGGCGCGATCCCGCGTTTCGTAGAACCGAATCCCCGGGCACCGAGCCGTTCTTCTTCCAGTTCATCCAGCAGCCGATGAATAGGAAGCACGACTTGTGCGCGCTCCGATATAAACAGTTTGGGGGCGGGGACGTTCCTTGCTTCCAGCTCCTGCAGCTCCTTGATCAATACCTCCATATCCAAAGCGGTTCCCGGACCGATGATATTCGTTACGTTTGGATAGAATACACCTGACGGCAGCATATGCAGCGAAAACTTCCCATAATCGTTAATAATGGTATGTCCTGCATTGCTCCCTCCCTGAAATCGGACGACATACGACGATTGCGCCGCAAGAACATCCGTCATTTTTCCTTTGCCTTCATCTCCCCAATTGGCTCCTACTATGGCTGTAACTGTCAAAGCATGTTCGCCTCCTACGGTCTTTTTCTTTTACAGGGCTCATTATATGAGTTGCATCATCATAAATAAAATTGATATTAGTAATAGTAGACATTAGTTTCATTTATGTTATACGATTCTGTAGAGAAGAATACGGATAACGGGTGAATTCTAAGCTGATCTTTCGATAAGGGTTCCCGTTATCATAGGATAAAATCGAGGTAATCATAATGGAAATCAATATGGAGTGGTATCGTGTCTTTTATTGGACCGCCCGGCTTGGCAGTTTATCGCGGGCAGCGGAGCATCTGCATATCACCCAGCCGGCCGTCAGCCATACCATTAAGCATTTGGAGGGAACGATCGGAGGACCGCTGTTCTTTCGGACAACCAAGGGGGTTAAACTCACGTCGGAGGGTGATGTGCTGTTTCGCTATATCGAGCAGGCCTTCAGCTTTATCGAGATCGGCGAAAAGGCGATTGCGGACATGCATAACTTGCATAGCGGCGAAATCAATATTGGAGCAAGCGATACGTTGTGCAAGTATTATTTGCTGCCGCATTTGGAGTATTTCCACGCCACCTATCCGGATATACGCATCCGCATCTCCAACCGCACAACCCCGGAAACGCTGTCCCTTCTCAAGGAAGGGAAGATTGATTTTGGCATCGTTCATTTACCGGCCTCCGATAAACAAATCGATTTTCGTGCGAGTTCGCCGATCCATGATTGTTTAGTTGCCGGCAAGTCATTTGTGGAGCGGGCACAGTTACAGCACCCCTTGTCCCTTCGCGATATCGGGAACTACCCGCTGCTTATGCTGGAGAGGGGCGGGAGCACAAGAAACTATGTCGATCAATATGCAAAGAGGCAGGGAGTGACGCTGAAACCCGAGTTCGAGCTTGGCAGCATTGAGCTGCTGGTACAGTTTGCCCGGAGCGGCTTTGGACTGGCTTTTGTCATTCGCGACTATGCTAACGAGGAATTGCAGGGAGGACAGCTGATCGAGGTGCCGCTCCATCCGCCGATTCCCGAGCGCAGCATAGGAATTGCAACGCTTCAAGGTATACCGCTATCTGCTGCCGCCAAGTCATTTCTTTCTCTTTTGCCTTAGACAGGTCGGTGATTGAGCCATTCGAATGCCATATTTGAAGTGCTGTTCACTGCCGTTTAGGATGTTTGATTTGGTGAGGACTCCTGTTTTGGCATATAATGAAAAAGAGTGATCATAACTTGGTAGGAAATACGCCTGCTACCACCGTATGAAGTAAACAAACCACATGTATCGGAAGGTTTTTTCTAGCGATATCAGGCAGACGCGCTTTGGAATTATAGACTTCTGATATCTAAAAAAAGGATGGACTAACATATGACTGCAACTACATTTCATACATTAGGAATAGCCGAGGATTTGTCCTCCAGATTAACGGAGTTTGGCATTGTCACGCCTTCTCCCGTTCAGGCTGAGGCTATACCGCCCATACTCGAAGGCAAGGACGTGCTTGCGACTTCCCAGACAGGCACAGGCAAGACGCTGGCTTACTTGCTGCCTGTGCTTCAGGGCATCGATCCGGAGATCAAGGGAACACAGAAATTGATTCTTGCTCCGACACAAGAGCTAGCCGTACAGATTGTGAGAGAGAGCGAGCGTTACGGGGAAGTCCGCGGAATCGGTGTGCTCGGTCTCATCGGGGGCGCCGCGGCCAAGCGTCAGATTGAGAAGCTGAAGCTGCATCCGCAGCTGATCGTAGGAACGCCGGGACGCGTGCGGGAGCTGATTGAAATCCGGAAATTGAAGATGCACCAAGTAAGCACGATCGTAGTGGACGAGGTGGATCAGGTATTTAATCTGGGCGGCGCCGGGGATGTGGATCGCATTCTGCGCAGTGCATTACGCGATCGTCAATTGGTATTCTTATCCGCCACGGTGAGTCCGGAGACGGCAGAGCTCGTCAAGAAGGAGATGGATCAGCCGGTCGAAATCGGGATTGATCCTGAGCAGCGGACACCGTCCGCGTTGGAGCATTATTATTTTGTGACCGAAGAGCGTGACAAGTTGGACATGCTGCGCCGCGTAGTCCGGCATTACAATCCCGACCGTGCGATTGTCTTCGTCAATGCCACCGAGGATTTGGCAGAGGTTGAAGCGAAGCTGAACTACCTCGGCTTAAATGCGGCTGCCATCTATGGTGATGCCGACAAGATGACTAGAAGCCGGGTTTTGAATGCGTTTAGAGAAGGGCGTACCAAGCTCTTGGTGGCTAGCGATGTCGCTGCCCGCGGACTTGATATCGAAGGGCTCGGCATGGTCATCAATTACGATCCGCCTATTGACGCCGAGCATTATACACATCGCGCAGGACGTACTGGACGCATGGGTCGGAGCGGCATGGCGATCACGCTCGTAACGGACCGTCAGACGTTCATCATGCGCAAGTTCAATCGCGAGCTGGGCATATCGATTGAAGAACGCGCTCTGTATGGCGGGAAGGTTAGATCTCCTCGTGCTACACCGGCCGATCGAGGACATGGTCCGCGTGGGTCAGCCGGAGGTCCTGCCCGAAAAGAGAAACCAGCTCGAAAGCCTGCTTCCACCAGCGGCAATGGTAAGGCGGGAAGCGGTAAGGCTTCGGGTGAGCGTCAGAGTGAAAGGGAGCGGGACCGCAAGAACAAGGGCGCTCCGAAATGGCTGAAGAATAAGCCTCCACGGAGCTAATGGCTGCAGGCTCCATCCATGCGGAGCTTGCAACCGGTATGTTGTTTTTCGGGTCCGATTCATCGGATGTGGTCGACATCCATAGGGACCGGACTTTTCAGAATAAGAGGTGATCGATAATGAGTGAACAGCCGGTATTGTCTGTTCAAGGGTTAAGCGGCGGGTATAGCATGAATCGACCGGTTCTGCATGATGTAACCTTTCAGGTTGAACCGGGTGAGATGGTAGGTTTGATCGGCCTGAACGGGGCGGGCAAGAGCACCACGATGAAGCATATTCTCGGACTGATGAACCCGCAAAAAGGGAGCATTCAGGTGCAAGGGAAGAGCCGGGCAGAGCATTCCGAAGCTTATCACGGCGCTTTGGCGTTTGTCCCCGAATCCCCGCTGCTGTATGAAGAGATGACGGTACGCGAGCATCTGGAGTTTACGGCGCGCTCCTATGGCGTATCCCGTGAAGATTATGAGTCGCGTTCGGAGCAGCTGTCCAAGATGTTCCGCATGGAAGAGAAGATGGACAGCCTGTCCACGCATTTATCCAAGGGTATGCGCCAAAAAGTGATGATCATGTGCGCGTTTGTCGCCAGACCGTCGCTGTACATTATTGACGAGCCCTTCCTTGGGCTTGATCCGCTCGGGATACGTTCGCTGCTTGACTTCATGCTGGAGCTGAAGGCGTCCGGCGCTTCGGTACTGCTCAGCTCCCATATTCTCTCCACGATTGAGAATTATTGCGACCGGTTCATCGTGCTGCACCGCGGCAGCATCATTGCTCAGGGAACGCTGAAGGAAATCCAGGACCAAGCGGGAAGGCCGGGGATGTCGCTGGAGGAGCTGTTTAATGTGCTGATTCAGGATGGTAAAGGCGAATGAACCTGCGTGAGCTGTATGTCAAACGACGCGGGCAGTTCTGGGGTGAAATTCTCCCCTATCTGGGTTATGTCATACAGAGCGGGGTAGCCGTCGTATTTCTGTTTCTGCTGATTGCATTCGCTGCCTGGTATACTGCACTCCTGCAGCAGATTCCGCCAGATCTGCCGATTCGCTGGATCATGATGATTTTCCTTGTGCCCCTCATGATCAACAGCAGCATCCGCACCTATCTGCGTCCGGCGGATACGGTGTTCCTCATTCCGCAGGAATCCCGGATGAAGGAATACTTCAGTACAGCGTGGTTCAGTGGCGTCATTTATAAAATCATCGGTTTGGGACTGGTGATGTTAATTCTATGGCCTCTATACATACGCAGTGATGTTTCGCCAAAACCGCTGCTGGCAACGTTTGTTGTTCTGATGCTGTTTAAACTGCTGTCAAGCTTCGGCAGCTGGAAGGAGCAGCTTATGGTGTCAAGGAACGCGGCGGCAGCCTACAGGGTACTCCGCTGGATCGTTCCAGCACTGAGTTTAGCCGCCTGGTTATGGCATCCAACAGGCCGCGCCCTCCTATTCATGGCGCTGCTCGGCCTCACGTATGTTGCGGCCTTGTCAGTACCCGTCAAGCACCTAGTTGCTTGGGAACGATTCATCGCCGTTGAGGAGCGACAGGCGAGCCGGGTGATGATGGTGCTGAGCTGGTTCGTGAATGTGCCTCAGCGCGGGCAGCGTGTCCATGCGCGGAAATGGCTGTCCGGATGGGGCAAAGGCTTGGCGTGGAAGAAGGAAAGCGCCTATCGCTTTCTTCTCATTAAGAGCCTGACGCGCAGTGATATTCTGGCCATACTGATTCGGGTCGGTTTGCTGGGTGCCTTTCTTGTGTGGGCAACCCGGGAGAGTCTGGTATCGGCGATTGTGTATCTGGTCAGCCTGATGATTATCGGACTCCAACTGTCTGCACTGCGAAAGCTTCACCCGGAATCATTCTGGCTGCATGTCTACCCACTTCCGGAAGGTACGCGCCGCGACAATGAAGGGAAGCTGATCTTCCAGGTGCAGCTGTTCTGGGCTGTCCTCCTGTGGCTCCCACTCATTCCGGACATCCTGAGTGCCCCCGGACGTATATTGGGTACGCTGGCTGCGGGGATCGTGCTTGTATTTCTGTTCCGAAGCGCTGCTGCCCGGAAGAGCCGACGTGAAGATGATGACGACGAATAAATGGGAAGAGGCCGGGACGTTAACGTCCCGGCCTTCTATTGTAATTATAGTATGGGTTATTCCGGTTGCAGAAATCGCAGTGCGTGGTGTGGCGACCTGCGATTTCTGTTAGGCTGTTATCTAGTTGTCGTTACACCCAGAAAGAACGAGTGATGATAACGAGCAGGATAAAGAGAACCAGGATTGCTCCAACTCCGTATCCACCGCCGTATCCGCCGCCGTATCTTACTTCTTCAACTGCACCCATGTTCATTCCCCTTTCAGTTCGTTGATTTGTAGTACACGGTATTGTATGTAGCTAATGGTCTATGTGTATGGGCGAGCGTTTATTTGTGGCAGAAGAAAAAATGAAGACCGGGGATGATTCTCCCCGGTCTTTGTTATGCTTGAACGGTTATGTTGTTGGATGCAACGGATCATTAAACCTTCTGCAGGTCTTGAATCCCTTTGTAGACCAGGTCGAACAGATCCTCCAAATACTCCTCGTCAATACAAGAGAAGGCGATCCGGAGATCATGCTCGCCAAGGGCGATGGTTCCCACGCCATACTTATGGATGAGATGGGAACGGAGCTCCTCGGCATTTACCGTGTTCAGCTTCAGGCACATGAAGTAGCCGGAGTTGAACGGATAGTATTCCCATACATCGCCGTATTTGCCGCTGTCGAGAATGGACTTCACTTTGTTGGCGCGGCCTTTCATGATGGCAAACTTCTCTTCCTTCTGTTCATGGAATTCCGGCGCCTTCAGCGCCTCCAGCACAAAGGTTTGCGAAGGGTGGGAGGCGCTGGATATCGTAGCGCGAATAATGCCGAGCGTCTTCTGCTCCAATGCGTCCAGCACGTCTTTATCTTCTGCCGCATACGTGATAAAGCCAACACGGAATCCCCATACGAATTCTTCCTTGGTCGCTCCGTCAACCTTCACAGGAAGCACGCGAGGGTGAAGGCCTGCCAGACGTCCGAAGAGTGATTCCTTCAGCGAATCTTCAAAGAACAATCCGAAATACGCATCATCCGTAACAACCACAATATTCATGCCGGCTTCGGCCGCTTCCTGGATTGCGGACACGATGGCGGCCCCTTCCTGAGCGCCAGGCGTATAACCCGTCGGGTTGTTCGGGAAGTTCAGCAGAACGACCGCTTTGCCTTTATCCTTCTGGCTCAGCAGAGCCTGACGAAGTCCTTCGGCGTTAAATTTCATATCGTCTGTGAAGAGAGGATAGGTTACATGAATGCCATGGCGGCGAATGCCGAATGTCAGCTCATAATTCTCCCAATTCTTATCGGGATAAATAACGGCGTCCCCTTCATCCACGAACAAATCGGCTACGATGCTAAGACCATGCGTCAGCGCATTCGTAACGATCGGATTGCTGAAGCTCTTGCCTTCAAGCGAAGGGTTCTCCTGAATCATCTTGTTTCGCCATACGGAGCGCAGCTCCGGCTTGCCTGCCGGAGGGGCATACGGGTACAGATCCTTCGGCTGGTAAGCCGAAAGTTTGTCCTGGATGACGCCCAGATGCATCGGGACTCCGCCTTCGGTTGCAATACCGATCGTAGCGTTATATTTTTTCGCATGGCTCGTCGCTTCCGCAGATTGGCTCAGGATGCCTTCTTTCGGGAAGTAGATTTCTTTGCCGAGTGTGGAGAGCATGTCGTACACATGCGGATTGCCGGCTTGCATTTTTCCATTCAATTGACCAACCAATGGGTTCATGAACTGATTCCTTCCTTCCGAATACTTTTGGTTAAGGTAAGTGCAGGTGACAAGTTGCCTTTACGTTTTCATTGCCTAACATTATACCACCTACCCCAGGAACCGTCACGGATAATTGTAATGCTTTAACGCGGTCCAGGGTGATACTTGCAGATCAGTCCGGCGGTTTCTTCATCCCGCTCCTTGCCGCGGCATTCAAGCCCTTCGACTACGACCTGGAGCCGATCCGGCTTCAGGTTCTGGCCGAACTTGAATTTAGCGCTCATTCGCTGCGGAGCGAGCTTGATGACGGCTACCCCTTTCAGTCTGGGGATATAAGCCCGGTCATTCGCGTCGATGGCGCGGTATCCGCCTTCAGGCTGCAGTTTAGTCATTAGGGCCTCCATCGCAAGGGCTTTTTCCTCCAGATCATCCACGATTACCACTTCGCCGACAGCCGTTACACTTTTAAAGTAGGCCGTGGCCGGGCAGGCCATCTCCGGATCGGAGAAATAGGAAGGGATCAGGGCATACTCATCGGCGATGGTAAAGCACACGGCGGGCGTCCGGCGCAAATGGTCCATTTTTTCCCCCATCCGGCTGCCATGAAAATAGAACGCGCCGTTAACATAGGCGTAGTTCAATGGCGTTACACGCGGAATTCCCTCTTCATCGGCTGTTCCAAGGAAACCAAAGCTCATGCCGCTAAGGAAGTCCTCAATTTCTTGTTGATCCTCCATCGTAAATTCGTCTCTTCTCATGGTTAAACGCTCCCCCTATCATTTTGATTAACAGCATACGATGAATATTGACAAGGAAAAAGCGCCAATTTAGAGTAATTTATATAGTCCAATTTTAAAGAAACAACAATAGAGGAGTCGTCATTATGGAGCTGGGATTGCCATTCGAGACCTATGTGGAACAATATCGATATAAATATTTGGCTTTGTACCACGCAATTCGCGCGGCCATTCATAGCGGCAAGCTGCCGGAAGGAACCCGACTTCCCGCGACACGGGAGCTTGCAAAGCTGTATGGCGTGTCCAGGGGATCGGCCGCGCAGTGTTATGACATGCTGATGGCCGAGGGTTACGTCGTATCCCGGCAGGGCAGCGGAACTTATGTTGCCGAAGGGATTGCTGCGATGGCAGACCAGCCGCCATCGGCCGAGCGGGCGCCAGTGCTCTCCGCTTGGGGACAACGCCTGATGAACCAGAGCGGGGAATATATCTCGGCACAGCAGCTGCTGGAGGAGCCTCCCCCGGGTAAGATCTCTTTCGCGAATGCGAGGATGCCCATGGAGGATTTCCCCTATTCGGAGTGGCGGAGCGCGTTATCCTACGCAGGCGGAAGCGGGGGAATCGAACTGCAGAACGGCGCGCCGCCGGAAGGGGATCCCGAACTGCGACAGGCGATAGCCGGACACCTGCGCTTTACGCGGGGCATACAGGCCGATCCCGAGCATATCGTGATCTTCAGCGGTTCCATGCAGGGGCTTGTCCTGATGTTTCAGCTGCTGATTGATCCCGGCGATCACGTGGTGATGGAGGATCCGGGGTATCAGGGAATCCACCGGGGCATAAACCTGAGCGGCGGGATTCCGCTGCCGTCCCCCGTCGACGATGCCGGATTGATACCGCGTGACTGGGACGCCGGCCTGCTTGTCGTAAGCCCCAGCCGTCAATACCCGACGGGCGCGGTCCTGCCGCTCGAGCGAAGAAGGGCGCTGCTGAATTGGGCACGAAGCCGCCAGGCCTTTATTATCGAGGATGATTACGACAGCGAGTTCCGCTGGGGCGGCAAGCCGATTGAGCCCTTGCGGATGCTGGATAACGAGGGACGTGTCATCTTCGTCGGTTCGTTCTCCAAAACGATGTTCACCGGGCTCCGCATCGGGTATGCCGTGCTGCCCCCAAGCCTGGTTGAGGCGGTCGTGCAGGCCAAGGCTCTGTACGAGCCGATCTCACCTGCCGTATTAGAGCAGCGCGCGCTGGCGCGCTTTATTGTGCGGGGGGGATACGGTCGGCATCTTAGAAGAATGACCCGGCTGTACGGCGCGCGGTATGGCGCGCTTCGCCAGGCGATGGATACCCATGCCTCCGAACTGTTTCGACTCCATCCCGGCGATGCCGGCCTTCACGTCTACGCCAATTGGCTGCGCTCCGCGGAAGAGTATGCCCTGTTCCAGGAAGCTGCCCGCAAGCGCGGCGTCATGTTTCGGGATGCAGCGGCCTATCATCGTGCGCCCGGGCCGCCTGCCGCCTGCTTCGGCTTCTCGCATCTCGGCATATCCAGCATCGAGGAAGGGGTTGCGCGGATGGCGCAGGCATGGCGGGACATGCAAAAAACATAAAAAACGGGTATGATGGAAAAGAGGTCAATTTTTGAATGAGATGAGGGGGTTATGACGTGATGCTGAATGCATCGCCGTCTTCTTTTATAATCATGCCTGCGCTTGCCAAAATCGTATGTGAGCCGGGCTGGAAATGGCAAAAACGCGAAAGACCCATGCAGAATTATGATTTGTTCTATGTATGGAGCGGTGAAGGCACGGTCGAGCTCAATGACGAGCCCTTTGCCGTGGGAAAAGGAAGCTGCTTCCTGTTCCGACCAGGAGATCATACGAGCGCGACGCATAATCCGCAGAAACCGCTCGTATTGACATATATCCATTTTGACGTGGCCGACCCGGTTCAACATATCCCTGCATCCTATCGCAAGCTGACGGAAACGATGGATTTCGAATATTTGCTCGCGCGCTACGTGCGTTTGTATCTGGACAAACCCTATGGATCATTGGAGGAGGGGCAGCTTATTCTGAAACAGCTGATGATTCATCTGCTGCGTTCGGATCTCGCTGAGCCGGTGGTCAAAAAAGCAAGCAATCAGCTTTCCGAGGCGATCCATGAAATCGCGAATTACGTTCGCCAGCACCCGGGGGTTCCCCATCGGGTCGAGGATTTGGCGGCCAGAGCGGGGTTGTCCCCCCGTTACTTCTCGATTAAGTTCAAGGAGCTGATCGGCACGCCGGTGCAGTCCTACATCATTCAGATGCGGATCGAGCGGGCGCAGCATCTGCTGCTTCATCAAGGGATGAACGTAACGGAGGTAGCCGACGCGCTGGGTTACCGGGATATATTCTTTTTCAGCCGGCAATTTAAGCAGTATACGGGCAAGAGCCCATCCGAGATTCGGTGATTTCCCGCTCTTCCATAACTTACCTGGCGGGTCGAAGGGCAAATGGGTTTCATAGCAAGCGATTTAGGGTAAAAACGACATACAGTTTCATTTTGAAGGGGGGAGAGAGGAATGAGCCCAAGAAGACGGGTGCGTGGACGTTTCTTTAGTCGCGGTGGCTGCGGTATTTTCAGAAATCGCTTGCGCCGCATGAAGACAACGACTCAGGATCATCAGAATGTGTGGTTTTAACGAGACCTAGGCCTACATACGGGGGACATTGAATCCCGTTATCATATACGCTTTTCTCTGGATGAACGCAAAAGGGAGCTAAATGGCTCCCTTTTTTTTGATATGTTTTGGGGTCCCCGCAAAGTATTTGGAATAAGCATCGGAGCATAGGCTCCACTTTGTGGGGCATTTTGTATTGGGGTCCCGCAAAGTATTTGGAATAAGCATCGAAGCATAGGCTCCACTTTGTGGGGCTATTTAATGGATGTACATGGGAATAGGGAGTCTGTCTGATTACGTTGTAAAAGGGTGCATATACGGATAGGGACTCTGTTGGCATTGCGAAAATTTGTTATATTAGGGATATGTATAAAGCGCTAAACGCAGGGTTGTAATGGACCGGACAGGCAGTTCGGATAACGGAAGGGTGACGGGTGTGACGGAGAGAGCGGCATTGGCGGAGCAAGCGGTGATCTGGTGGTAACGGCGGGAGCAGGAAAGGTTGCGCTGATCACGGGCGCGTCGAGCGGGTTCGGACTGCTCATCAGCTTGGAGCTGGCAAAAGCGGGCTATGACGTGGCAGCGGGTCTGCGCAGGCCGGAGGCGGCTGCAGAGCTGATGACCCGAGCCGAACAAGCAGACGTTGTCAAACGCATTCACGTATTCCAGCTGGATATATGCTTAGAGGAACAAGTCAAGGCTGCTGCTTGGGAGTTAGAGCAGAAGTTCGGCCGCTTGGACGTGCTGGTGAACAACGCCGGCGAAGCGGTAGGCGGCATGGTGGAGGAAGTACCGCTCAGCGGCTGGCGCAAGCAGTTGGAGACGAATTTTTTCGGGACCGTATCGGTAACGCAGCATATGCTCCCGCTGCTGCGCAAGACCGGACGATCCAAAATCATTCTCATGAGCAGCATTAGCGGCGTGGTCGGCTTTCCGGGTTATGGTCCCTATGCGGCATCCAAATTTGCGCTGGAGGGGTTTGGTGAGAGCCTGTCCATGGAGTTGATGCCCTTTGGCATCGATGTCGTACTGATCCAGCCCGGTGCCTATGGCACGCCGATCTGGAATAAAAGTTTTGGGGAGCTTACGGTAAAGGAAGGATCACCCTACAGCGGTCTGCTGAAGGGCGTGCTGGACTATTCCGAGCGGACAGCCAGGGGAAGCGGGGATCCGCAGGAGGTAGCCAGGCTTGTGGCAAACATTGCGTCCATGTCCAAACCGAGGTTCCGCTATACGCTGCCCCGAGGTACGCGGCTGACCGCATGGATCAAGGGCGTGCTGCCGGATCGGCTGTTTCAGCGGATCGTTTATCGGATGCTGGACAGGCGTTAATCATTCATGCAGCGAATGATTCATGGCCTTAACTTGTCATGCGATGCTTGGTGAAGCTTGTTAAGGTGAATGGCGTTACCCTCTTCTGGTTGGGGACGGGTGTAGCAAACCAAGCAGCTCTCCCATCTTCACCTTGGAGCCGGGTTCCAGGTCACCGCGCGGAGTAAACGTGCCGTTCTCTGTCAGAAGCACGACGGTAGAGCCGAATTCAAAGTACGCGAGTTCATCGCCGATCTCGTATTTCTTCACGTTCTCGTCAGCATAACGGATGCTGCTCACGTTCATGGCTCCGACCTTCACGACGGCAACTTCGCCGAACTCATGCGCAATATAGGTAATGAGGCGCTCATTACGGCTGAGCACGTGCCGGATATGGGTCATCGCAAAATCGTTCACGGGGTAAACGCGTCCCTTTAGATGCTCGCTTTCCGCCTGAACACCGGTTACCGGGGAATGAATGCGATGATAATCGGTTGGGCTTAAATACAATACAAATGCGTAGCCGTTGATGTAATTTTCCATTCTCGGTGATTTGGCGAGCAGCTCGCTCAGGGTATAATCCTGTCCCTTGACGCTCAGAATGGTGCCGGCATTAACGGCGCACATTGCCGAAATCGTGGCATCGACGGGGCTTACCATGGCATCGGCGGTGTCGTCTATGGCGCGCAGGCCTATTTTTAACCGGCGGGAAAAGAATTCGTTCAGTGAGCGGTATTCGTGGATTTCTTTCTCCGCTTCATGCGCCGGAATTTGATAAATTCGTATGAATGCAGGTATTAGATGACGGCTCAGCCGGCTGTGGGAACAATGCCCCATGATTCGGGACAGCCACTTGCGGGAGGACAGCTCAGTCATCAGACGCAGCAATTGTTTAGCCATGTCATTCTCCTTTGTGCATAGGTGTCAGCAATAAACGTTGGTGGAAAAGCCAATCACTCTGATATTGACATAGAATGAGCTGGAAATCAATAAATAGCCATTTTTGAAAAAAGGTTCTTGCTAATTGGAGAACGAATGTGTATTTTAAGATTAACATGAAACCGAATAGGGAATACGGGGGCTTGAGTGAATCAGGCTGAGATTGCAGCTGTTATCCGCTGTTGACCGTTAATCTGAACTGGGTAATGCCAGCGTAGAGAATATCCGACCCTGCCTACATAGGGCCTATTTTTCCGTCTGCGCGTTTTCCAGACGGTTTTTTGTTGTGTTTACACAAAAATAGAGGTGGAGAGGGGAATGTGTGGTTATGGGAACATCTGTGCAAGAGAAGTTGGGGGTTCAGCCCCGAAAAGGGCTGCGGTTAAGCGATATTTTGGTGACGGTGCTGGTATCGCTGGTGCTTGGCGTCATTTATCACTTCTGGGGTTCGGTTTACAATCTGTTAAAACCGCTGTTCTTTGAAGCGGATGAGTTGTTATACGGAATGTGGTTCGCTGCAGCCACGCTTGCTTACTTGCTAATCCGTAAGCCGGGAGTGGCCATCATTGCGGAAGTGGCGGCTGCCCACGTAGAAGTGCTGTTTGGCAGCGGCTGGGGATTGACTCTGCTGCTGTATGGCCTCATTCAAGGACTTGGGGCAGAATTGGTATTCGCGGCGTTCCGTTATCGGAGCACCTCGGCGTGGACGCTGGCGATTGCCGGAGCAGGCGCAGCCATCGGATCGATGATCATGGACTTCTATTACAGCTATACCGATGACCTGCAGACGTGGATGTTCCTGGCCAAATACGGTATGCGAGTACTCAGCGGTGCCGTCATTGCAGGTCTGCTCATGCTCTTGCTGGCCAAAGCCTTGGACCGCACGGGCGTCACATCCCTGCTGCGTCCTGCGTCGAAGAAGGATTACGAAGCACTGGATGATCCGCGCCATGTCTAATGCCACGGTTAGCCTGGTTCCGGCTCAGTCCGCTGAGATGGTTTCGGAACCGGCCGTGTATGTGGAGGGATTGCGTCTGAAGTATCCGGGCGAGGAGCGACTGATGTTCAAAGACCTCTCCTTCTCGGCTGTCCGCGGGGAGAAGGTGCTGCTGCTCGGTCCGAGCGGCTGCGGCAAATCCACGCTGCTGCAGGTGCTTAGCGGGATGATTCCCCGCGCAACGGAGGTGCCGATGAAATGCGAGTCGCAGCTGGTTCCGCGCTCTTGGGGGTATGTATTCCAAGATCCGGATACCCAGTTCTGCATGCCGTACGTGGATGAAGAGCTGGCTTTCGTACTGGAAAATCTAAGTGTCCCCCGCCATGAGATGAAGGAGCGGATGCAAGCGGCGCTCCGCGAGGTGGGGCTTGATCTTGAGGAGCTTCATATGCCGATCGGGCATTTGTCCCAAGGCATGAAGCAAAGGTTAGCGCTGGCTTCGGCTCTGCTGCTGGAGCCGGAGGTGCTGTTCCTTGACGAGCCATCTGCCTTGCTCGACCCGGAAGGAAGGGAGCAAATCTGGTCGGCGGTGAAGGCCGTATCGGAAGGGCGGACACTGATCATCGTGGAGCACCGGATCGAAGAAATGGCCAGATACGTGGATCGTGTCGTGCTGTTCAGCCCGGATGGCGTGATTCTGGGCGAAGGTCCTCCGGCAGCGATATTCGCAGAATTCGAGCGGGAACTCCAAGCCTATGGAATCTGGTATCCCGGCGTATGGGATGATTATGCGCAGACCCGGGCGGGCAGAGAGTTGTTTGCTCCGGTCGATGCGCTTGGCGATGAGCGGGGTAATCTCCTGCATGAGGCTGCTCCGCCGTATGCTCAACGTGGGGAGCCTGTCATTCAACTGGCGAATTTCAGGGGAATGAGATGGGATAAACCGGTCATCACGCTCCCTTCGGCCGAGGTGTTTCCGGGACAATTCATTGCGGTGGTAGGGCCGAACGGAGCAGGCAAAAGCTCGCTGCTGCTCAGTTTGATGGGGCTGCTTCGCGCCGAAGGGACCTATATGCTCTGCGGGGAAGAGGTCATTCAGGGCAAACGCAGGAAGGTTCGGAAGAAGAGAGAGCAGCAGCTGCGCCAAATCGGATTCGTGTTTCAGAATCCGGAGCTTCAATTCCTGACGGAGCGCATCGGCGATGAGGTGGTTTACTCGCTGCTGGTGGATCATGTGCCGCCGGAGGAAGCGAAGGCGCAGGCCGAGCGCTGTCTTGAACGTTTTGGACTGAATGGCTTGGAGGCCAGGCATCCGTACCAGCTGTCGACAGGCCAAAAGCGCCGCTTGAGCGTGGCTACGGCCATGGCAAGACAGCCGTCCGTCCTGCTTCTGGATGAGCCGACCTTCGGACAGGATGCGCGGAATACATTCGCGATTCTGGAGATGTGCGAGAAGCTGCGCCGTGCGGGAACCGCCATTCTCATGGTGACGCATGAAATGGAGATCGCGCAGCGGGTCGCCACGCATATATGGGAAATACGGGAGGGACAGCTGACCTCGAGCATGCCATCCCCGCGCTGGTCTGGCGGGATTGAATCCCGGCAGGCGGCTAAGGGAGCAAACGGCGCTGCCGACCCCCGGGGTACCTTAGCCGCGGCCGATCATCGCCTCACGGGGGTGAACGCATGAACATATGGAATCCCGTGCGGATCACTTGGCTGCACCGGGCGAATCCGGTGGTGAAGCTGGGTCTGATCTGTGCGCTGTTTTTCATGACGGTGTTAACCCATGATCTTGATTTTGTTTTGTATCAGGCGTTCATCTTTATGGTCTGTCTCGTGGTGCTTAGCGGGGTGAAGCCGTGGAAAATGCTGTTGTTCTTCATTCCGTTTCTGCTTGCCTTCATATCGTCCGCCTCTTCCATGATGCTGTTCGGTAAGGGAGAGACGATCTGGTGGGAGTGGGGGTTGTTCCGGGTATCGGAAGAAAGCTTCTACCGGGGGCTGCATTTGGGCTTTAAGGGAATTGCCTTTGCCTCGGAGGGGCTGCTGCTCGTGACCACAACGTCCTCGGTGGATTTATTCTACAGCCTGATGCAGAAGCTGCGGCTGGCGCCCAAGTATGCTTACAGCTTCATGGCTTCGATCCGGCTGCTGCCTATGGTATGGGAGGAATATGTGATTCGCCGCCAAGCCTTGAAGGTACGAGGAGTCCGCCCGATTCGCGGGATTCGCGGCATGGTGAACCGCGCAGGATTGTATGTGGTGCCGCTGCTGGCACAGAGCATCCGCCGGGCCCATCGGGTGGCCGCCGCGATGGAGGCCAAGCAATTCGACGGCGATCAGGCGAAGTCCCGGACGTATTATTACCCGTCGCGTTATTCGCGCTATGATCTTCTGGTTATCGGATTACTCGCAGTAGCCGCCGCTTTCGCTTATGCCGCATCCGGATATTTTCCATGGTTCGGCATTGGCGACGTGCGGTTTGATTAAAGGGTTGGTGAAAGCGAAAAGAGTCTGCTTACGTTACGTAAGCGGGCTTTTTTTGTTATGAGATTCAAAGTTAAGCTATCTTCTTCCCCGTTAAATTTAAAAAATCATGTCTGGATTTCATGCTGATCGAGGCGTTATAATACTGATGGTACCAGAATAGTATTTATGGTACCAGAAGGGGAGTTAGTTCACTTGCGCGAGCGAATATTGAATGAAACGATCCGCTTAATTCAGCGGCAAGGATTTACGTTTACGGTCAGTGATCTGGCCCGCGTCCTTGCCATTAGTAAACGGACGATCTATGAGCACTTCTCATCCAAGGAAGAGATTGTTGAACATATCATTGACGGGATGATCCGGCATATCCAGCAGCGCGAACGTGAAATTGCGGCGGATGAGGGGCTTACCGTTCTGGAGAAGATACACCAGATTCTAATCTGTCTGCCCCAGGAGATGGAGCAGATGGATTTGGGGATGCTGCCGGATCTGAAGCGCACGCATTATGCGCAATGGGAGAAGCTGGACACCTTTTTCCGAGAGGAATGGAGCATTGTCACCGAGCTGATGGAGCGGGGCATGGCCGAGGGAAGCATCAAACGAATTCATATGCCGCTGTTCATCGATCTGTATCTCGGATCCCTCCATCAGATTTACGATACGAGGGCGGCGGTGAAGCATCAATTGCCGCTAGGGGAGCTGCTGCAGTCCGTTATGGACATCTTGCTGTTCGGGATTGCCGCAGAGAAACGGGAGGAGTCTTGAGATTATGCATTGGTTCTATTTAAGTTTGGCGATTCTGTTTGAAGTGGCAGGGACGCTGAACATGAAGCTGTCGGAAGGGTTCAGCAAACCGCTGCCCAGCGTGCTGCTGGTGGTATTCTATATTTGCAGCTTGAGCTTCCTGACGCTGAGCTTGAAGCAGATTGAAATATCCGTGGCTTACGCGATCTGGTCGGGACTTGGCATTATGATCATTACGGTCATCGGTTATATATTCTTTGCGGAGCAGATTAATGGTCTGAAAATATTCTCGATCCTGCTGATCATCGCAGGGGTCGTTCTGCTGAATTTATCCGGCAGCGCGCATGCGCAGGAACAACCGAAGACGCACCAGTCCGGTCACTAAGGGCGATAGAAGAAACCGGAATCTGCGGGAAGAGCCGTATTCGTGCGGCTCTAGTTCCGCTGCAATAATGTACTATGCCCTGCTTCGCCTCCAGCTCTATAATGACAAAGGAAATTCCTTTGTTAGGAGCTATCATCATGAACCTGTCTTCTTTTTTTATTTACTGTTTTATCGTGGCTTTCTCGCCGGGACCATCCAACATCGTCATTTTGTCTTCGGTTCAGCATTCCGGCATGAAGAAGACCTTGCGCTACATTGCTGGCGCCTCCATCGCTTTTTTCTTATTAATCGCTGCTTCCGTGGTATTGGGCCAGCTGCTGTCTACAGGCATGCCAATCGTACTGCCAATCTTGCGGATCGTAGGCTGCCTGTTCATGCTGTATCTCACGTATCAGGTGTATACCATGGACGTATCCAAGTCCGGCACGAATCAAACGGCGTCCTTCACGTCCGGCTTTCTGATGCAGTTTCTCAATCCGAAGGTGGTACTGTTTACACTGACGGTCATTCCGAGCTACGTCATGCCGTATTATACGGCAGGTCCTGTCATCTCGGCGTTTGTTGTCGCGGTATCGTTAATCGGGCTGTCCGCGTATATGACCTGGGCCGTGTGCGGTAGCCTTTTTCAAGGAATTATGCAAAAATATCGGAGAACGACCAACACGATGCTGGCTTTGTTTCTTCTGTACTCGGCAATCGTCGTATCCGGCATACCGGAGCTCATAAAGGGGTGATGGAAGATGGAGCAGTTTATCTATAAAAAAGCGGTGGGCATTACGGCGCTGTCCGCGAGCCTGACGGATTTCAAATATAAAAAGCATTATCACGAGGAGTACGCCCTCGGCGTCACGCTGCGCGGCATTCAGAAGTACTCGCTGGACGGCAGTCAGCAGGCTTCTTACCAAAGCGGGGTTATGCTGTTCCATCCGGAGCAGAATCATGATGGCTGGTCCCAGGAACGAACGGGCATCGATTATGTGATGATCTATATTCATCCAGAGTTATTTCTGGAATTGATTCAGAAAAAGGATATCGTCCGGTTCCAATCCCCGATTGTATATCACGCCGGGCTGCGGAAGAGCATTCTGGATGTGACGAGGTCGATCTTCACGGGTCAGCCGGAGGCAAGAAGCAGCGAGCTGCTGCTGGGTCTGGCAGGGCATTTTAACGAGAGTATTCTGAACCCGGATAGCCGGAAGGACAGCGTGTTTACACGGAAGGCCAAAGAAATGATGCAGGATCATCTGGATCATGTTCTCCGTCTCGACGAATTAAGCGGGGAGTTCGGGATGTCGAAGTATCAATTCATTCGTTACTTCAAAGCAAATACGGGGCTGTCGCCTTATCAGTATTATCTGAACTGCAAAGTGGAGCGAGCCAAGCATCTGATCGAGGACAGCCGGGATGTATACCAGGCCGTTACCCAGTGCGGCTTCACGGATCTCGCCCACTTGAACCGGCATTTCAAGAATGTGTACGGCACGACAGCGTTTGATTATATGTCCCATCTGGATAAGTGAGGCGGCAGGTGCCGATCATTCGCGCGATTTTTCAAGCCAGGCTTGGCATTTGTGAATAAACTCCATTATAATGTGTATAGAATGTAAAAGGGACCGTGCGCGAACACGATCCCGGCGTACAACGTACCGCTATAAGAGCGGTCGGCAATAGGAAATCCGATCAGAAATAGACCGTGATCCTGACCAAGGGCGGTCTATTTCTTTTTAAGATTATAGAATTTATAAGTTTTCAGCGAAGCTGAACTCATTCGATAATCGCAAGAAAAACGTCCTCTAAACGCGGTCTGTCTTCTGTGAATGTACGTCGATAGACGGTTTTGCTTATGGAACGAAAGTATTAACACCACCAGCGTCGCGAACGAAATCATTAGCGTCAATGTTTGGTATACTTCCATGGCATCACCTCCCAAGCCGGGACCGGATTTTGAGATAGGGCCAAGGGATGTTAATCTGTATGTGGAATCATTAGAAACTACTTAGGCTTTAGCCGGATGGAAGGAATCGTTTGAATGGAATATATCTATGAATCAGCCCAGCGCAGCTACGAGGATTTCGCCAGCGGCCGAGTTCTGTATAATGCGCAGGGAACGACTTCGTTCCCTGTCAGACTAGCCAGCGAGATTGCGCAGCGGTGCTTTCAACTATTGGAGAAAAAAGGGGTACAGGGGCCATATACCTTGTTCGATCCCTGCTGCGGCGGGGCGTATCTGTTGACGGTGGTTGGGCTGCTGCACGGGCAGCGCATTCATCGCGTGATCGGCTCTGACATTAACGCAGAGGTGCTCGGAATAGCCGCGAAAAACCTGTCGCTGCTCCGCGAAGAGGGGCTGGAACAACGCACCGAACAGTTGAAAGAACTGTTGGCGTTGTATCAGAAGCCGTCTCACCAGGATGCGCTGCAAAGCGCTGGCCGATTGAGGGAGCTGTTAAGGTCCTCGCGTGTGGAAGAGACGGCTTGTTTTCAAGCCGATATAACCCAACCGGAGGAAAGCTTGGCCTCCTGCAAGGGCACCCATATCGTCATGACCGATCTCCCTTATGGTGACCTGGTTAGCTGGGGCGGCGGAAGCGATGAGCCGGTGAAGGATTTCTTTAACGGCATTCATTCCATCCTGGATCCTGGCGGCTCCGTGGTTGCGGTCATATCCGACAAAGGGCAAAAATTAAAGCATGATCGGTTTCAAAGGATTCAGCATATAAAGGTGGGCAAACGACAGGTAGCCATCTTTGAACCGCTTTGAACGGAGTAAAACGGACGGAATATAGAAGGAACCTGCTGCCGTCCTTAGCTGCTAACCTCTTATCCAAGGGAGGCGTCGGCTTCCATAGCAACCCGCTTTTGACGTCATGTCAAGAGCGGGTTGTTTTTTTTTGCTCGCAGGAGGGAGTTAGCCATCTGGAATCCTTCACTCAAATAAGGAACGTATGTTCGTTTAAAATCTAAAAAAATATAGCATTTCTTGTGGAATGCCAGCTCGTAGATAGAACTCGTGTAAGGACTCGCCCGGTCCGGGAGCCAAACCCGCCGTCAATAGGGCAATGGCAAAACGGTTCGCTTGCCGCTCCAGTTTGCCCGGACTGAAATAGGAATGCTCCTCCAGAAAAAAGCGGTTGATACCCTTATGGAGCCGGTCATGCCCGAGCTCATGCGCGCATACGAAGCGCTGCCATGGCGACGGCAGCTGATTGTGGATGACGATGAATCTCCGCCTCAGCTTACGAAAATACAGCCCTTTGGTCGTTTGGCCTAAATCGGCGAATCGAATATGTATGCCCAAGGAAGTCGCAATTTCAAAAGGGCAGTTGGTATGATGTTTTTTGATCAGCTGACGGATTAAGGGTTGTAAATGATCATCCATGCCGGTTCACCTGCAATATTGGGATTGGTTGAATCGTTGTAATCGGTATGTATCTCCTTATCCATGTAGATTTATTTCTTGCGTTTGTTCATTTGCTTGGCTTCCCAGAACAGTCCGGTCAGAACGTCCTTGATGCGCTGTTTGTCCTCCTCGTTCAGCGGGACGCCGTCAAACATGAGCTCACCGTCATCCTCAAGCATTTTCTTGAAATCCCGTTTATCCCTGGAGGTTGCCCAAGCGGGTGCCGAGATATTCTCGTGCTTGGCAGCATCCTGCTGCAGATAACCTGCTTTATTCATCAGCTCTTCATAGGGAACTTCCAGTGCCTCTGCCATTTTGCGAAGTGTTTGCGGCTTGGGGATGCCCCTCAGCCCATTCTCGATCCGGGAGATTTGCGAACCGCTGATTTCGGCGGCTTGGGCCAGCTGATTGATGCTCCAGCCTTTGTTCTCCCTCATCTCTTTCAAGTATGATCCAAATATGTGATCCACGTTCCGGCCACTCCTCACCATAGTCCATCTGAAACATCTACTTATAGTATAAACACATCCCCCACCTTTGCCAACAGGTAAAATAAAAGAGAGTATTATTGCCAAAAGGCAAGAATATGAAAGGTAAGCTCCAAATTCTCGTGAATAGTTCACCCTTTTGAAGGTTTACGCGGGTCTCCAAATAGTGGTATATTAATGAAAAATACGAACAAAATGCGAACACTCGAGGTGAGACTAACTTCTGCCAAATGGCAAAGCAAACCTCGACAATGACAATCAAAAGGGAGTGTTTTTCGAATGAATCCATTTTTACCGGAATTGGATCGCAGAAAGACCCAAAGTGCTGTTGAAGCGATATTCGAGAAATATCGTATCTATAAAACCATTACATTCGAAGTCAGGGAGGCGAGCGTCACGGCATCCTACACGGAACGATTTCATGGACCGACCAACGTCACCTCGGACCAAACGGCATCGGTTGCCATATATAATGTAGATATGCCTGCGGCCAGGAAGCAGTATTGCGAGACCATCGAGTCAATCGTGGAACGGCTTGGCGAGAGGGAACAGACCTTGATTCGGGAACGTTATATGAAGCAGGACGACGTATTCGATTACAAGGTGTACAACCATATCCTCGAACCGCCGGTCAGCAAGGATACGTATACCAAGATCCGCACCCGGGCCTTCTATAAACTGGCGCTGGCTTTAGCAGACAGGGGGCTGCTGAAGCTGCAAGAGTTGGACAAGTCCGCAAAGAGCAAAATGAACTGATCATCGCCGAGATGGATAATTAAACCGAGCCTAAACCGGAGGACCTCAATGAGGCCCTCCGGTTTTTTCTATAACAAGATGAAGATACCGCACCATGAGGCAGAACCTAAAATGAAATGGGGAAAACAGCAATAAATACGAACATAGGTTCGTACTATTTTCCGCCGACATTCCACTTTAAGTTCCGCATTATCCGTCCCATAAGACGTCAGCGCATCCGATTTAGGGGTGTAAGATTGTATTATCGGAAATGAAGTTAAACAGAGCATACCGAACACACACAGTGTAGATGTGAGCCGGCCTTATGAAGGACCGGTTTTTTGCTGCGGCCTTAGGCTTCGATTGCTTCATTTTCGATTCTCTATATATGAAGGAAAGGAGGGGGCCGTGTTGCGCAAGCATGTGAGCGCCGCAAGAAGCTGGCTATCCCATAACCGACCGGAAGCCACCCGGCCATCTGCGGAATGAGAGGGGCGATCAAGCAGGCCACTCTAGATATCGTACCTGAGCTTGAAGGCCGAATATATGACGTACATCCGCCGGATGGGGTTAGCGAGCCTTTTTATGGCGTTATGACGCTGGGAGAGGACGTTTGGAAATCCTCCTGGGCAGGATACCGGCAGGTGGTGCGATTGAAGCTGTACGCGGATCGTTCCGAATTGCTTCAGTTAGATCGCTGGGTGGAACTTCTAATCCCGGGACTACATCGCAAGCGGGTGATCGGAGCCGATGGGAATGCATTCAAGCTTCATTATTTGGGTGTGCCGGAAGCCGACAAGTTCGATTCTGTTTCAGGCAAAATGATCCGGATCATGCGATTCGGCGTCTATGTACCCCAGGCATCCGGGACCGGTTCCACCGGACAACCCGATGAGTGGCTGCATACACTGACAGCTTGGACAGGAGAAGTACTGGGCGATCCATGGCGCATCTATCATACGGCATGGCCGGCGGGACGGGATGATCACGCCGTATTATGGCGGATGACGGGCTGTGAGACCAAGATGGCGGGAGCTTCGATGTTCGAGGTTCGCAAAACCTTTACCGGGCATATTGCCGCTCTTGATTCCGCGGACGAGCAGCTCACGGCTGCAAGGCTGGTGGAGGAGCTTGGTACCCAGGTCCAGCTGATGCTGGATTCACAGAATCGCCGCTATTTATCCGTTGCGGAGATTTCCTCCGATGTGCAGGCCGATCCCATTCTGGACGGGCAGCTGAAGCTGACTCTGGCGCAGCGGAAGATGCGTTCACCGGAGGAAGCTGCATTGATCAGGCGCATTAACGTTCATCCAATTTTAAAGTGAGGTGGTCACAATGGCTGTAAAAAAAACACTCAAGACAGAAGCTCGCAGTATCAGCGCTCCGCGATATGCGCTAGATGAACTCGTAACGCACGCCAAGGAACTGTTCGAGGTTCGGGCGGAAGTGCTCGCGGGTGCCATGTATGAGGCAGACGGAGAGCTGTTCACGGTAACCGAAGTCAAAGAAAGAATCCAACAATTTATGAAAGCGAAGGTGGACTAAACATGGCAGGTGGAACATGGGAAAGCACAAATAAACCGGTACTTCCGGGTTTGTATATGAATTTCAAGGCGGCTGCCGCGTCGGCTATCCAAGGCGGATCCCGCGGTACGGTTGTCGTACCCGTTAAAGCCAATTGGGGGCCGGTGCGCGAGTTCGTGGAAATCGGCAGCGAGTTCGCGATTTCCGAGCTGTATTCCGCGGATAGCCAGGATGGAGCTACGGCTTACGAAACGCTCTATTTGGCCTTGCTTGGCGGGCCGAAGAAACTGCTGGCTTATCGCCTGGCAGATAACACGGCGGCAGCGGCTAGCGTAACGCTGCAAAATGCGGAAGCTACGCCTTCCGACGTGCTGAAGCTGCAGGCCAAATATCCGGGCAGTCGTGGCAACGGCTTCTCCGTAACCGTGCAGCCGTCGCTGATCGACCCGGCCGCACGCGAGCTTCGCCTCTATGAAGGTGCCAAGCTACTTGGCACCTATACAAGCCTGGACGGGACAGCAGCGTCGATTGCGGCGCAGATCAATGAAGACGATGAGAATCTCTGGGTAACGGCTACCGCACTAGAGGCGACCGGCGTACCTGCCGATGTGAACGGAGCTGTGCTGTCCGGGGGCAAGAGCGGCAACGGCGGCCTGACGAATGCAGATTATATCGAAATGCAGGATGCGGTCGAAGGCCAGGAATTCAACGTACTGGCCCTGGATTATGCTGCGGATATGGCTCTGCTGCAGAGCTTTGCGGCCTGGGTGAAGCGTCTTCGTCAAGAAGGACGCGGCGTGATGGCCGTATTCGGCGGAAGCGCTGCGGACGACATCTCCAAGGATGCAGCCAAACTGGCGGCGGCCCGTTCGCTTGCATTGAACCATAAAGGGATTATCAATGTAGGTACGGGCGTGCGTCTGTCCGGCGTGAACTACAGTTCTGCCCAGACGGCTGCTTATGTGGCCGGGCTTATTGCGGGTCAACGCTTGAACCAATCCGCTACATATGCGGTAACGCCATTCGAGGATGTGACCCGCCGCTGGACGCGTTCCGAGCAGGAGCAGGCCGTACGCAATGGCGTATTCGTGCTTTTCTACGACGGACGTCAGGTGAAGGCGCTGCGCGGCATTAACACGTTGGTGAATCCGGCGGAAGGCCAAAACAATGCCTGGAAAAAAATCCGTTCCATCCGCGTGATGGACGCGATCCATGCGGATTTGCAGCTGGCTGCAGAGCAGACTTACATCGGCAAAGTGAACAATACGGAGGAAGGCCGTCTGGCGCTGATCGGTGCCGTAAAGGAATATCTCGCTTCGTTGTCGCTGAGCAATGTCATCGAGCCGGACGGCTATGACGTCATTCTCGATCCAGCGTACTATGGCGATTCTGCCGTGAACACGCCGGAGCCGGATCAGGTCTTCCTGCAGTGGAACGTGAAGCTGACCGATGTGATGGAGCAGTTGTTCGGTACATTTTACGTGCAATAACGAGTACGGCAATCAGCGTATTTAAGATGAGACGGACTGCCCGAAGAGGGCTTTTTTTAAGAAAAAACTGAAAAGAAATCGAGGAGGAATTTAACATGTTGGATGCTTCAAGAGTCATTATGGGGACATACGGCCAAGCGTACATTGACGGGGTTTGGCAGACGCACATTAACAAGCTGGAAGCCAGCGTGGAATTGGAGAAACGCGAGCTGAAGCTGGTCGGCAACGACTGGACGGTACACAAAAACGGCAGCAAAAAAGGAACCGGCACGATGACTGGTTACAAGGTTACTTCCGATATGATCTCCCGCGGCTTCACCAAATTCGATATCATCTCCAAGCTGGATGATCCCGAATCCTACGGCCATGAGCGCGTTCGTCTGATCCGCTGCATGCCGGACAAAATCCAGCTGGCCAACTGGACAGCCGGTGAGGAAGTGCAGGAGGAAACTTCATTTACCTTCGAGGGGTACGAGCTGTTGGATCCGATTCAGGGGAATTAAGAGGTTTCTGCTTAAGCGCTGCTTGAGTGTGTCACAAAGCGGGGGTTCGCCCGGTAAGGAATGCCTGATTCGGGCGGGCGTCGCCCGCTGCAAATAGGAAGATGAAATCAATTATTTTATGAGTAAAGGAGATATACGCATGAGCTTGCACGAGAACATGAGCGAAGAGCAAATTTTGGACAGTCTGTTTGAGGCAGCCGAGAAGCTGCCAGAGGAAACGGTACGCATTAAGCGTTTGGATATGAAGATGGTGCTGCAGGGTTTGACTTCGAGCAAGGTCGACAGCATCCGCGAGCGCTGTACCGTTCGCCGTACGATAAAGGGTGCGGTGGATGAGAAGGTGGATACGGAGACGTTTAATGCATTGCTAATTTCCGAGGCCACGAGCAGTCTGTCGGTAAAGGGTTTGACGCTTAGCGGCTGGGGCGATCCGCGGATTACAAGCCGCTTGAAGCTGTCGGGCGGAGAGCAGGCAGTTCGCCGCATGCTGCTGGCCGGAGAGCTGGATGCCGTAGGCGATAAAGTGCTGGAGCTGTCCGGCTTCGGAGTTGAGATTGCTGACCTAAAAAACTGATCGGCTCCGGGGGAATGACGACGATGCTGTATCATCTGTGGGTCCGGCATCACCTTCGTCCCGGAGATTTTTGGCGGCTCCCGCGAGGCGAGCGCCTGTTGCTGCTCGCTTTCTCCCAGGAGGAGATCGAGGGCATGGCCGGTCAGAGCTTGAAGTGAACAGGAGGTGAAATGAAATGGCTGAAGCCATGAACTATCGCATGAATCTGGTCATCGATCCGAAAAACGTGATCAAGGCCAACCGCGAGCTGCGGGCGATGGAGCGTTATTTTGAGCGGATCCAGGGACGTGTCATGCGAATCGGACGTACCCGCATGGCACCTGAAATCGTGCTGAAGGACAGCGCCTCGAAGGGGCTGGACAACCTGCTTGCCAAAATGCAGCGGGTGAAGTCGCAAGTCATCCAAGCTTCAGCGAATGTGAAGCTGAATGTGCAGAAGCAGATCGATACGAATCTAAACCTGAGCGTGCAGAAGCAGATTGAGGCGAGCGTTCAGGTGGATTTGCGGGCGGCCGGGCTTGATTTTTCTCCGTTGACCGATGCGTTGACGGCGAATACGACTGCGGTGGATAAGCTTACGGTTGCGCTTGGATCGCTGCAGCTTGGGGGCGGCGGGAGCGGTAAAAAATCGGGTTGGGATACGGCTCTGAATGTTTTTGGTACTATAACCGCGATTGGTTCTACCATGAAAAATGGGGGCCAACTATATGGTAAAGGAACAAAGATGCGCGAAGCATGGGGTAAAGATAAACCGGCCCCTGAACCTTCCCCTAGGACGGCGCCTAGGCCCAATGGGGTCAGAAGGGGGGGCGGCCGTGGATCCAATTCCAGTCAAAACCAGTCTGCCACGTCCCCGAATAGCCAAGGAGAAAAGCCACTAACCAAATGGGGTAAGCGTTTTATGAAGGCAGAAACATTGGGAGACGTTATCGAAACCTCGGGCAATACGGGAACTAGTGCAATGAAATCAATCATGGGTGTTATGGATTTAACCAAGGGTATATTTGGCGGCGGCGGTAACAGCGGCATCGTTTCCGGAGGTTCGGCGGGCGCTGCCAAGACCGCTGCAGGTTCAGATGCAGTAAAGCAGGCAGCTGAAGGTAGCGCTGGAGCAAGTGCTGTAAAAAATGCCGGCAAAAGCGGTCTAGGCTCCGGCTTGATGAAGGGGCTTGGCAAACGCGCCCTCGGCCCTTTGGGATATATAGCCGATGCGACCGCAATTGCATCAGCCAAGCCTGGGAAAGAGCGCAACCAAGCCATAGGCTCTGCTGTCGGCGGAGGTATTGGAAGCACGATCGGCGGCATCGTTGGCTCCGTGATCCCGGTTGCAGGTACGATGATCGGCTCAACGCTTGGCGGCACCGTAGGAAGCTTTATTGGCGAGAAGGTGGGCGGCGCCATTTCCGGGATTGGTGACAAGTTCAAAGAAGGTAAGGAGACGGTATCGAAGTGGTTCTCCAATACGTTTTCCTTCGGGAAAAAAGACAAGGAAGCTGCTCAACCGAAGGATGTTCCAAAGGCACCACCCTCGAGTGCGGCTGCCCTTCCGGCTCCCATCATTCCGAAACCAGCGCCGGCTGATTTCAGCAAGCCGCTGCTGCCGAATCCAGCTTTGAACCCGTACGGCCCGTATGTCCCGCCTAGCCATGCTGCAAGCATGAGTACTTTTGGGCCACCCGCAAGTGCAGCGCAAAACCAAGCTTTTGCAGGGAAGCCAACCTCTCCGCAATCTGTTCAGATCAGCCCTGAGCAGATGAGCACGATATCCGGCTTGCTGATGGATTTCAAAACGGAGACAACCGTGAATTACAATCTTCCTCCAGGCGCGGTGCAGGTAACGGTGCATGAGGAACACCCTATCGATGTAGAAGGATTGATCCTTCTGATCGGGCAGCGGCTGAGAGCCGAATTCAGCAAAGCGGCGCAGAACCGGAAGCCGACTCCGATGGCCTATTGAAGATGATGGTTAACAGCAGAAATGAAGTCGGTCCGCAGGCATCCATACAGAAAGGAGGGGGCCAAGGTGGAGTTTCTTTTGAAGAACGGAAAAGGCATGACGTTCCTATTCCCAGTCAACCCCGAAGAGGTGACCATTTCACGCCAAAAGGGACTGGAAACGGCTACGATTCTCAACTATGGAGAATTTGATTTTCCGCAAGGCCATCGGATCAAGGAGATATCATTCTCTTCATTTTTCCCACAAGAGTATGATGCAGCTTATTGCAAAGGTGAAGAGAAAGATCATATTAAACCACAAACTGCGATGAATAAACTTAATGAGTTTTTGGCGTATAAAACGCCACTGCAATTCGTCATTACCGAGACGGCAGTGAATGTGCCGGTGTATGTCGCCTCCCATCAGTCCACGTTCCGTGGCGGGGAGCTCGGGGATGTGTATTTTGACATCACGCTCCGGACATGGAGCGAAATGAAGGTGGCCAAAACGGCTGGCAGCAGCGGGGCATCTGGAACGAATAAAAAGCCCCGGGCCGACATGAAGGAAAAGAACAAGACGTACACCGTGAAGTCAGGGGACTCACTCTCCAAAATCGCCAAGCTGGAGCTCGGGGACAGCTCGAAATGGAACCAGATCTACAAGCTGAATCAGAAAATGATCGGTAAAGATCCGAACGCCATCAAGCCTGGCCAAAAGCTGGTGCTGTCATGAGTTACAAGGTGATTTTGCAGGATCAATACGATTTATCTCCTTTGGTGGAAGCGATCAGTCTACGGGATTCGCTTGAACAAGTCGCTTATCAGGGAACTGTCAATCTGGTCGTAACGCCGGATATGCCGCCGATCTCGCCGGGAATGGCGATCCGGATCAGCGGGATTCCTTATGGTAAAAAGGATTATGTCCCCCTGCTGCACCCGGCTGTCGTGTGGGAAGTGGAAACCTCGAATAATGGGGTGAAGCGGATGAACCTCACATTATACGATCGGACGGTATATCTGGACAAATCGGAGGATGAATATCTGTTCCCTGCGAAGCAGACCGCTACCCAGCGATTCAAAAAGTACGCGGCAGACTGGAACTTGAAAATTGCGGTTTTGCCCGATACCGAGAAGCAGCTGGGGCGTTCCGTTTACCGGACGCAGTCGATTTACGCGAGCATGTTCGCTGATCTGCGGGAGACGGCCAAAGCCGGCGGCAAGCTGTATCATCCGCGGATGATCGCTTCAGGGCTTGAGCTGTATGAGTTGGGAACGAACAAAGAGGTTTACATCCTGGAGGCCATCACGGATACTACGCAATCGCGGACGTTGGAGGGTGCGGCAACTAAGGTCAAGGTGCTGGCGACAGCCGCAAGCGAGACCGGAAAAGAGGTTCCTTCCAAGGTGATGGCCATCGAGGAGAAGGATATCGCCAAATACGGCCAACTCCAGGCTATTATTCAGGATGATGAGGTGAAGTCGCCTGCGGCAGCTCGCCAGCTGGCCCGGAGCAAACTGAGGGGGATTCGGGAGACCATCTCCCTGAATGCACCCGATGTCAATACGATCCGCGCCGGAGATGCGGTCATGCTGGGCTCGATGAAGCTGCTCGTGATTTCCGTCAGCCGGGAGCTGGGCAGTCCCGGAAGCATGATGCTGGAGCTGGGGAGTTATGACGATGTAAAAAGGAGGTTTTACCTTGAATAAAGACCCCTATGGACAATTGGCGTCCTCCTTATACGCCTCAATGAACAAGCAAACCCGTCAAGCCATGGGCGGCGTAGGGGCCGTGCTCGGCACGATAACCTCGACGGGACTCAAGCTGGATGATTTCAAGCATGAGCTGCAGGACTATATGGTAGCAGAGCTGCCGGGAATGCTGTCCTTGCCCCGTTATACGGCAAAGGGCACCGTGACTTTGGGGGGCCAGCAGCAGGATATGACGTTTGATGCCGAAGAGAACGAAGTTGAAGATACCCTTTTTGAACTAAGAAAAGGTTTGAAACCGGGGGACCGCGTGCTCGCCGTTCGGGTCAACAGCGGTAACGACGTGGTGGTCGTGTGTAAGGTGGTGAGCAGTGGTGGCTAATTTATTTCCGGAGAACGATGACATGATCTGGACGGATGCGACCGATCCGGAGGTACTGGAAGGAGAGGGGGCTGTTTTTGGACGGAGCTGGCGGTATGATTTTGAAGCCGGCGAGTTCGTGATGTCCCCGACCCGGAAGATTCCGGTTGCGGACGAGAAGGAAGCCTGGGTCATCTGGTGTGAAAAAGCGATCCGGACGCCGCGTTACCGCCATTTGATCTATACGCGTGATTACGGCAGCGAGCTGGAGGAGCTGGTCGGCAAAGGCTATGACCGATCTCTGCAAGAGAGCGAGATTCAGCGCATGGTCACCGAGACACTGCTGGCGGACGCTCGGACGGAGAGTGTGGATCAGTTCCTTTTTGCCTGGGAAGGAGAAGCTTGCCGTTTCAGCTGCCGCATTACGAGTGTCCGGGATGAGACGGAAATTATAGAAAGCGTGGTGATCTGATGGCAGATTTGCCGTTGTATTTGTTGGATCAGACGGAAGAGAACATTATGAACCGCATGTTGAACAAAGTGCCTTCGGACATCGACAAGTCGGAGGGCTCTTTTATTTGGGATGCGCAGGCGCCGGTCGCGTTTATGCTGTCCGAAGCAGCCTTATGGGCACAGGAGCTGCTGCGTCGAGGCTTTGCAAGCACCGTGGCAAGCGATCATCCGGATATCCGTTCCGCCGAACTCGATCTGAGGACGGCAGAGCATGGGATTACTCGGCGGGAAGCGGTCGCTTCGTCCGGTAGTGTTGCGTTTACCGGGAAGCCGGGGACGACGGTGCCTGCCGGAACCTATGTGGCTACGCCAGCCGATGAGGGCTCCGGGGAATCCTCCGTGGAGTATGTGACCACATCAGGCGTGACGCTGAGTGACTTGGGTACCGGCACGGCACCGATTCGAGCTGTTGAGCCGGGCAGTAACGGCAATGTTCCCGCAGGCGTCATTCAGCTTATGATGACGTCGATCAGCGGCGTAACATCGGTTACGAACCCGGAACCGACCCGGAGCGGGACGGATACCGAAAGCGATCAGTCGCTCCTGGAGCGTTTTTACGCCAAAGTCCGGAGTCAGGGGACGAGCGGCAACAAAGCCCAGTACATGCAGTGGGCCAATGAGATTGCCGGCGTTGGCGGCGTGGAAGTGGCACCACTGTGGAAGGGGCCCGGTACCGTCGGGCTGTATCTCATAGACACGGACAAGCGTGCGGCAAGCCAGGATATCGTGGATGCCGTTCAGCAGTACATTGACCCGTCCCAGGATGGACAGGGTGAAGGCGTTGCCCCGGCCGGTCCGGTTATCACGGTGTTGCCTGCAGCGGAAGTGGCGATCGATATCTCCGTCAAAGTGCAGCGTACGCAGGAGTTGCCTTCGACGATGGATGAAATCCGGAAGTTGATCGAGGACGGCGTTCGAACGTATTTACAGCAGATCGCTTTTAACCGGAAGGATCCTTTGGTGAGGTATACGCGGATTGCCGCCGTATTGCTGGATATCCCGATTATCGTCGACTACTCGGATTTGACGATTAACGGCCATACCGAGCAGCAAAATATCGAAATTGGCTCCGGTCAGGTCGCGGTGCTCGGGACGGTGAGCGTAAGTGAATAATGTCCGAATGAACAGCTTGCGGGGGCGCGAGCTGTTTTCTTATCTTCCGGCCTATTACGAGACTTCCCGTGTCATGTTATCCGATATGGATGCCAAGGGCAGCGAGTTGGACGCGCTATACAAGGCACTGAACTCTGCCGCAGACCAGTTCTTTGTCCGTACAGCAACCTGGGGCCTAGAGCGATGGGAGATGGAGCTTGGCATTCCCACCGACCGAAACAAGCCGATCGAGCAGCGGCGGGCGGTGCTGGAGTCCAAGCTGCGCGGAGCGGGAACCTTCTCGGGAGCGCTCGTGAAAAACGTGGCTGAAGCGTACGATGGCGGCACGGTCGAGGTATCTTTTCAGCCCGAGGAATGGGGCTTTACGGTTAAATTCGTGGATACGCTCGGCATCCCGCCGAATCTAGAGGACTTGAAGTCCGCGATCGAGGAGATCAAGCCGGCGCATCTGGCGGTGGCGTATGCGTTCAACTACTTGCTGATACGCGATATTCATGACGTGATGACCCTGTCTGACATGGGCCAAACGCCATTAAACAAATTTGCAGGAGGTGTTTGAGTTGTCCAGTAACACACCGAATTTAGGACTATTGAAAAAAGACCCGATGGTGGATGGCAATGAGACCTTTAACATCGAGACAATGCTGAATGAGAACTGGGATAAGGTTGATGAGGCTGTGGGGAGAACAGGAGGATACGGAGTAACGACTCAGCCTAAAGCGAACGAATATGAGGTTAATCTAAAGCCTGCCCCGGCGAGCCTTACAGCCGGGATTCGGGTTACCGTAAAGATCAACGTTGCAAGCTCCGGAGCCCCAATGCTCAACGTTAATGGTTTGGGAGCCAAGCCAGTGCTTAAAACAAGCGGCAGTTCTGCCAGTTTTAAGCAGGATGGCGTCTACACATTGGTATATGATGGTCAGGCTTTTATTTTACAGGGTGAAGGGGGGGAGGTAGGAACAGCGACAGCAGCGGATGTTTTAGCACCTAAAACGATTGGAACCGACAGCGGAATAGTAACCGGAACCATACCGACACAAGGGAATCAGTTTAAATCTGGGTTATGGTCGAATCCAGACGGGGACGCCTATGTTGACACATACGTTGAAATTGATAGTGGGTATTATCCTACAGGCTCACAGGTTACAATTCAGGCCCATGACCCTGACCTATTATCAAGAAACATTCGAGCGGGTGTGAACATTTTAGGAGTAGCTGGGGATTCGAACGTAGTAGACACCAGTGACGCAACAGCGGTGGCTGGTAATATGCAATCAGGGACCTCAGGGTATGTCAAAGGGCAAAAAGTCACGGGGAATCTACCGCTGGCGGCAAGTGGGTCAGCGGCAGTTAGTAGACAGCCTGGAACCGCCGGAAGTGGAAACCTGCTCGTAGTCCCTCCAAAGGCTATTTGGGACGGTGCGAAAAACGTAGTAGTGAACGATTCCAACTTTAAACAGGAAAACATCCGTTTTGGATACACCATGTTTGGACTGGTTGGCACCATGGGGAGTATCAAGAAGGTAACCCGAGGGGAGGCGCTTATCCCAGCGGGAGGGGTTGCCACACAAGCCCCCATATCGGGCATTGACTGGAGCACGGCGGCGCTGCGTTTTTCTACGTATTCTACAGCTTCGGCCACAAGAAACAAGGCAGTTCAGGGATATCTAAACACGAGCGGGAACAACATCCTATTCTTACGGTCGGTGTCATCCAACGAGAGCGTATCCATATACTGGGAGGTCATTGAGTACACGAATGTACTTGGCGTATGGTCGTCAAGGGGCATTTCCCGTGCAACAGGCGGAACCCACATGCAAGTCACGTTGCCCTACAACGTTAACCCACAAAAGTGCCTACTGTTTGGGAACTACTATTTGTCGCAAACTTATAATGACTTCGTAGGTGAACCGGCAGCGGCTACTATGTATTTCGGGACCAATTCCTCGACATCATCCCTATACCTGATGGGGGACACGCGTACAATGCAAGACCGCGAATCGTGGGAATATTGGGCCGTTCAGGTAGTAGAGTTTTGGTGATGAAAATAGCCCAGCTCGTACCTAGCTGGGCTATTTTCATTTAAGGGATTGGTCGAACTTGGAGAGACGGTAAGAAGCTCTAGCTGCCTTCTGAATGCAGCGGGCAACGTTGTGGGGTTAGAGAAGCGATTGCGTCCCTCTCCTTTCTATAGGGGATCCGGGGAACGACTCTCCGGGATGACTCCGGCGCACTCGCAGATCAATCAACCTCGCATATGAGAACACGCTTCGATCCATGAATTGCCCCGATTCTGCTAGATCGGGCATGGTTTGCCGAAGGGAACAAAGAAGCACAAACGAGTACCGGAGAAACAGACTTAGAAAGTAGACAGCGCTACAGGAGAAACAAGAATTTCACCGAATGGACCCTAACTTCCATTGTCCAGAGGCATGCCGGAAAGTCCAGTCCCTTTTCAATTTTTAGAGGGTTTTCTGGAAATTTTAATGGTGTACTTCAGCCCCCTCGGGGCTGGATACTGATTCAGAAAAGCTCTCAAAAAATAATACTATACGAGGAGGAAGTATTATGTATGAGCACATCGGTCAGCTGTTTAAGATACTGGTGGCGGGGACGGGGGCCGTGACAGGGTACGTCTGGGGCGGATGGTCGCTGCCGCTGCATCTGTTGTTGTGGTTCGTGGTGATTGATTGGTTGACCGGATGGGGCGCGGCCTGGATGAACGGCGAGCTGCGCAGCCGTATTGGATATACTGGAATTGCACGCAAGATGACCATTTTTCTCATTATCGCCTTGATGCATCTGGTGGACAGAGTGCTGGGAGAGATGAATTATTTTCAAAATACGGTGATTTTCTTCTATCTCGCAAATGAGCTGCTGTCTATTATTGAGAACGTTGGGAGAATGGGGGTACCGATCCCCCAGTCCCTGCGTAATGTGGTACAGGTATTCCAGATCAAATCCGAAGAAGGGGATAAGCCAAGCGCGCAAAAGGAGGAGAAAAAGGATGAAACCCTCTGAATTTATTGCCAAGCTGGCACCTATAGCCACTCAGGACATGCGTCAGTACGGGGTGCCTGCTTCGCTAACGCTCGCTCAGGCAATTCTGGAATCTAATTGGGGAATGAGCGGTCTAACGCAAAAAGCGAACAATCTGTTTGGTATCAAAGGAACCGGTCCGGCGGGAAGCGTCACCATGCAGACAACCGAATACCGGGGGCAGACGCCCTATACGACCCAAGCCCAGTTTCGTAAGTATAACAGCTGGAGTGAATCGGTTGCCGATCATACTCGCCTGATCCTGAACGGCACACGTGACAAGCCACAGCGTTACCATGCCGTATTGTGGACGAATTATAAAACGGCGGCGACGGAGATTTGGAGAGGGGGCTATGCAACAGATCCCAATTATCCGAAAAAACTCATCGCCTTAATGGAGCAGAACTCGCTCTATCAATATGATGTGCCTAGTCTGGAGGAGGAACGCATGAAAATCGAGCAATTAACGGCGGAGCTGCAAAAAACACAAGAGCAGACGCAGCTGCTTAGCACGCAATATGCTACTGCAATGAAACTATTAGACGAGCAGAGCAATGCCATGAAGCAGTTGAACGCAAGGCTCAAGGCGGTAGAGACGGAGAAACCGGCTAAAGTTCCAGCTTGGGCGGAACTGGCAGTACAAGCTGCACAGCAGGCAGAAGTATTGCATGATCCTGAGGGCAGTTTTGATTTTTACCGAATCATGACCGTGCTGCATCGTTTGGGAATTTTCGATAAACCGAACAAGTGAGTAGCGGTTTTGTAGCAGATTTAAGCTCAGTGTACGCATAAAAAGCCAAGCTGACTAAACTGCAATTAATAAGTCGTTAGAATCCCATTGATATCGAAATTAATGACCCTCTGGTAAGCTGGCATCGGTGCTCAACGGGTGTCAGCTTCTTTCATTTAATGGTCCAAGTCTGGTTATTAAGATATGCTTTATTTAGAATATTAGAGAAAAGATACGTTTACATAACCTTTTGGTAAGTAGATACGTCTAGTTGGTAAAACAACTATTTAGAGGGGATTTCTGGTGATATTGCTATGCTTGGTGGCAAGAACCTGAATACCATCGATAAAATTTATTATATGGTCAAAGAGAATAAAGAGTGGAGAATATCATCAATACAAAACTGACTAATCCCCACGAACGGAACATTTGAATCCACGTAATGCATAACACAAGCGTCCCTGCCTTTGCTTCATAGCAATCCCTCCCTTAATGTGCTTGTCTCCTTGAAATATCAATTTATTCTTTTACAAGTCTAATGATTTACTCCATCTACCACCTTGACGGGAATATCGTGCTTAGCGGATAGCCCATGTGACAATTCGGGTATACAAGGAGGAACGGGGTTACTTGGAAATCATATTTTTCTTTCAGCTGCCGGATGGCATATAATCTAAAGAACGAACGATTCCGAATCGACCCTATACAGATAAAACAGGAGTGGGATAAATGACACTGAAGGAGCTTAGAGAGCATCGCCAATATCCGGAGCAAACGAAGTCGGATGCTTCGCGTGCGGTTTACGAGCGGGATTATTCGCGCCTGATCCATTCGCCGACGTTCCGCCGGCTGCAAGGAAAATCACAGGTATTCGGTGCCGGCACAGGCGATTATTACCGGACGCGATTAACGCATTCGCTTGAGGTTGCACAGATTGCGCGTGAAGCAGCGCGAAGCCTGACCCGCAATTACCCTGAAGTGATGCCGGAACAGGCGGAGAACGCCGGGCTGATGATAGACCCCGAGGTGGTGGAATGCGCGGCGATCGCGCATGATTTTGGGCATCCCCCATTCGGTCATAAGGGCGAAGAGGTGCTGCAGGGCATTTTGGAGAAGCATATCGACCGGAGAACCGAGAAGGAGCTGACACGTCAGCCGGGTACGCCGACGCCGGAGCAGGCAGCTGAGGTACAACAAGCGATGCGGCGTAAATATGAGCATTTTGAAGGGAATGCGCACAATTTTCGGCTGATCATGTTTTTGGAGAAAAGAGAGAACGTCAACGGACTCAATCTGTCCGATGCGGTGCTGCTTGGCATCAATAAATATCCGTTCTCCGGGTTGGATAATCACAAGGGGATGTACCGGCATGAATGGGAATACATCTCCCATATCCGGAAGGAGTGGCAAATTCCCGGCACGCATCGAACCCTCGAAGCGCAGCTGATGGATCTTTGCGATGACATCGCCTATTCCGCGCATGATCTGGAGGATGGCATCAAAGCCGGGAAGATCGAGGTGCATGAACACTTTTTGCGGGACAGTCACTTGAACAAATTGATCGTGCAGAAGATCATGACGCTGGAAGACGAGGTATGGAAGGGATGGACCAAGGAGCAGATCCAACCGAAAGTGGATTTGGTGCTGGACGAGTTTCTGAAAATATGGAACGAGAAAATGCCGACCTGCGAGAATGACTATTCCCGTACCCGGCGGGAGGTCAAGGCCTACTGGGTCAGCCTGTTTGTAGGCAGCTTGGGCGTGATTACGAACGGGGATTGGAAAAAGGTGACGTTTGTCAAAGACGGCGTGGAAGACGAGGATATGCTGCGTACGGTCAGCGTCCTGAAGAGTTTTGCCTGGGTGACCATGATTCGCGACCTGCGGGTACAGCGCCTGCAAAAACGCAGCGAATGGATCATCAAGCGCCTGTGGGATGCTTTTCTCGATCCAGTTGCCTCCACGGCGATCATTCCTTCCGATTGGCTTCAGCGCTATGAAGCGGACCAGAAGCGGGCGCAGCCGATCTGGACATGGGAGCATATGGTGATTGATTATATCGCGGGCATGACGGACGCTTTTGCTGAAAAAATCTACAACGAGCTGTATGGCCTCAAGGTAGGCTCGATCTACGATTTGGATTAACAGCGGCGAGCAGGTGTGTAGTTGCGTTGATAATGAATCAGCTACCACCTGCTATTGAACCTGCATTTTATTCTATAGGAAGTTGAAATGCTGACGGAAAGGGGGATTGCATGAATAACCAATTGAAACTGAGCGTGCTTGATCTTGTTCCGCGTTTTGGAGAGAGTACGTTCGAAGAAGCCTTGCAGCAAGCGGTGATATTGGCTCAGAATGTGGAAGCATGGGGCTACGGGCGCTACTGGGCGGCAGAGCACCATGATCTGGAGCATCTGTCCTGTGCATCGCCCGAGATTTTGCTATCCCATATCGGCGCTAGGACAAAGTGCATTCGGCTCGGCTCCGGGGCCGTGCTGCTGCCCCACTACAGCCCGCTGAAGGTTGCGGAGAATTTCCGCATGCTTGCAGCGCTGTATCCCGGACGCATCGATCTCGGGATTGGGCGGGCGCCGGGAGGTTCGGCGCATACGAGCATGGCGCTCAGCGGAAATTTCCTGGGGCACGTGGCGGATTTGCCGCAGCGGATTCGGGCATTAACCGAACTGCTGGAGGATCGGTATCGCTACGAAGACGTGCCAGTGGCTGCGAAGCCGGTGCCCGCAACCCCGCCCGTAATGTGGATGCTCGGCACGAATACGAAAAGTGCGGGTTATGCGGCTGAATTCGGTACGGGCTATGTATTCGGCCAGTTTATGAGCGATACGGACGGGGCGGAAGTTCTCCAATCTTACAGGGAAGCCTATCGACCAAGCGCTTTTCTGCAAGAACCGCGCACAATGGTGGCGGTAAGCGTGGTATGCGCGGCGACGGAGGAACAGGCGCAGAAGCTTGCCGCAGAGATACCCAGACCAGGGCAGGGCAGCGTACCGACGGGCCGTAAGGAAACGGCCGATCATGATCAAAGCACAGTCTTGGCTGCGATCGGACAAGCAGAAGTTGTTGGGGGCGGCGGTGATACACATTCCAGTGGCAGAACAGCAGCCACGATCCATGATGGGGATCCTCAAGGGAATTCAGCGTCAGAATCCGGAGATCCGGCCCCGTCTGGTTCTGATTCGTCAGGCCCATCCCAGCGGCTAATCATCGGCACGCCTGCAAGTGTGCGAAACAGACTGCAGCATATGGCAGAGCAGTATCGGTGTGACGAGTTCCTGATCGTCACGCCGGTAAGTGATTACAATGCACGGCTGGAATCCTATCGGCTGTTAATGGAGCAACAGTCAACTGCTGCACATATATAATAGAAGAGAGACGAAATAAATGATGCATTCAAACGATTATGACATTACTTTTGGTCCATCCTTCATAAGCGATAAGTCCCCTTATCTGTACACGTATGCCTGTCATGAAACGGAGCGTGAGCTGTGCTTGATGGAGCTGACGGAGCTGTTCGGTCATGAGCCTGACGGTGAGGATTGGCTGGAAAGCGAGTTATGGGTTGATCCGGATCGGAGCCCGTTCTTATCAGCCTGTATCGACGTCAGGATGACCGGAGAATCCATCGAAGAAATGGCTGAGCAAGCAGACCGCATTCATCTTAACAACGCAAGCTTCAAAGTCGTCTGTCTCAAAGCGGGAGATCGGTTCAGTTATGAACAATCACGCGGGTATGAGCGGGTGGTAGGCCGCCAAATTACAGGAATTGCACAGATGAAAGCCCCGGATGTCACGCTCGGTATGATATCAACAGGCGGCATCTGGAGATTGGGACTTCTTCATGAACCTGAACGCGCATGGCTGAAGCATAAACAGAAGCCGCAGAATTATTCCACAGGCCTAAGCTCGCGCATCGCGAGGGCACTGGTCAACCTGGCAGTTCCTCGATTAAGCGAAGTGACGCTCCTGGATCCCTGCTGCGGTATGGGGAATGTATTAATTGAGGCGTTCTCGATGGGAATCGCGGTTGAGGGGCGTGACATCAATCCGCTTGCCATTCGGGGAGCGAGGGTGAATCTGAGGCACTACGGTTATGATGACAACAAAGTTGCCATTCAGGATATGAATACATTGCAAGGGTATTATGATGCCGCGATCCTGGACCTACCGTATAATCTGTGTTCTGTTTTCCCGGAGGAAGAGAAGCTGCAGATGCTGCAAAGCTTACGCCGGTTGTCAGATCGAGCTGTCATCGTCAGCACAGAGCCATTATACGAGTTGCTGATGAGCACGGGCTGGAAGGTCCTGCGTCATTGCACGACCCGCAAGGGGAGTTTTGTGAGGGATATCTGGTTGTGCGAATAATGGGGCTTGCTACCTATTGCCCAGGGTCATAACGATATTTCACTAAATCGATGATGCCTTTGGAATTGACGGTAACGCCTTCGCCTTGGAGGTACAGCTCCTGCATGAGTCTGGATTCATCGTCCTTGATGGCGATTTCTCCTTTTGCGTTGACGACCCGATGCCACGGCAGCTTGTGAATGTGACTGAGGGTGTGAAGTATTCTGACGACTTGTCGTGCGCCCCTTGGGCTGCCGGCCAGTCTGGCCACCTGTCCATACGTCATGACATATCCTTCCGGAATGCTCCGGATCACTTCAATTACACGTTCCGTATACGGCTGCATCGATTCTCTCTCCCATTGCGTATAAATGTAGTTAAAAAATAAAAAGGGGCGTCCCGAAAGGTATGGAAACCTTGGGACGTTCCTTTTGTTGTATGGATCTTGAGGTGTTTGTTGCAAGATCCTCGGCTCCTTCGTGAGCGGGATTAAAGATGTACTTAAGAACTTGTTACCTGGTCTTAGTACGACTTGCTATAGTCGATTACATTTCGCGACAGGGGCTTACCGCTTACATAGTTCTGCAAATTCTCCAGGAAAATATCCACGGCACGCTCGCCGTAGCGATCCGTATCGCCCGCCATATGCGGTGTCATGATGACATTGTCCATGGACCACAGCGGATGGTCTGACGGAAGCGGCTCTTCTTCGAACACATCCAGTCCCGCACCCGCCAATGACCCGGCTTGAAGTGCCCGAATCATGTCTTCGGTTACTACGGTTTGACCCCGGCCCACATTAACGAAGAAGGCGGAGTCCTTCATCGCCGAGAATCTTGCCTCATTGAACAGTCCACGGGTATCATCGGTTAGCGGAAGGATGTTCACGATATAATCGCCTTCCGCCAGCGCTTCATCAAGCTGATCGACCTTATACATCGCTTCCACATAAGGATCGGATTTGCCGGAATGACGGACACCGACGGTCCGCATACCGAACGCCTGGGCCACGCGCGCTGTATGACTGCCGATCTGGCCGACGCCGACGATGACGATGGTTTTACCTGCCAATTCCGTGAACGTGCCGGACGTATCCCATTTGCTGTTCGATTGCTGTCGAATTGCTAGATGAAGGTTGCGCGTGAAGGCCAGAATCATCGCGAAAATATGCTCCGTGATCGGTACGCTATGTACGCCGCTGGCATTGGTAAGCTGAATACCCTTTTCTTCGAGCTCTTTGAGCGGCATTTTATCGACACCGGCTGACCATGCTTGAATCCATTTCAGTTTACTGTCCGCAGACAATACATCCTCCTGTACGGAGCGTGACCAGCCGATCATGATTTCGGCATCCTGAACGATGCTTGGCGTAAGCTCTTTCGCTTTCGTAACCAGCAGATCGTAGTCGGGGGCGATATCCTTGATTTTCTGCTGTTGTTCCGAGGTTAAGTCGTGTATGGCAACGATTTTCGGCATGGTGCTACCTCCTAAGGAATGTGATATAAACCAGAATAAAAGCGTTAAACTCTTTGGGAACATATTATCAGAAATCATCGCTTTGCGCATGGACGAACTGTCCCGATTGGAAAATTTGTACATGAATTTTTGTCCGGTTTATGGTAAATTGAAGCTTCATCATATTTTTAGGCGAATTTGATGTACCCCTCATACTATTTTCAGGTATTATTGCTCAAACTATAAACGAACCAAGAAAACATGGTGCTTATAGTGGCCTAGCGGCTGCTTAGGATAAAAGAGATTGGAAGGAAGTGTCTTAGTTGAGCCATTCGGCTGAGGGAGCTATGGATCGTTTATTTGTTGCCGTACATCTGCCTTCGGAGGTGTCGTCCCGGATTCAGGAATGGACGGAAACATTGGGGGAGCAAGTAACTTTTAAAAAATGGGTTCATCCGCAGGATTACCATATAACCTTACAGTTTCTAGGCGATACGCCGTCAAATCGCATAGCGGAGATTACAGCGGCGCTGCAGGAAGTCGCTAAGGAGCATAAGCCCTTCAAGCTTGGCCTTTATGATGCCGGCGTGTTCGGGGCAAGCGCCTCGCCAAGAATTTTATGGGCGGGAATCGGCGGGGATTTGAATGCTCTGTCTCAGCTTCAGAAAGCGGTGGTATCGAAGATGGAGGCTTTCGGATTTGTGCCGGAGGAGCGACCGTTTCGTCCGCATATTACGGTTGGCCGGAAGTTTCAAGGAAACCAACAGTTTTCATTGGATGTTATCGGAACAGGACCCAAGCCCATCCAGTGGGAAGTGCAGCAGCTCGTTCTTTTTCGAACAAATTTGCATGCAACTCCAATGTACGAAACAGTAGGTGTGGCGCGGCTTTCGACCATTTTCTGAAACTGAAAATAGAATGTTCATAAAATTACCATGTTTTCAACGCCTAAAAATGTGGTTACATAGTGTAGGAATGTGCCGACATCATAGGAGGAAAAATATGGTTATGAAAGTGCTACGGCAAAATCGCTGGGTTGCGCTGCTCATCGGAGCGCTCTTTGTGAGTTTGTCTCTTATAAGTTTACTTGGAATGCAGACAAAGGCGGAAGGGGAAGAACAGCAGCAGGATATGCCAAAGTTCGTGACGGCTGCCCCGGCTCCTGTAAATGACCCTGATCTATCCGTAAAAGACGCGAGTACCAAACAGGATAGGGAACCTGTCAATATTTTGTCTTCAATTGTTTTCCAAGAGTGGAATAAGCCGGGGAGCAAGAGTCATGCTTTTTCAAAGGCAAAAGGCATAGGTTTGGCTGAAAACGGATATTGGAACTCGCAACAAGCATTGAAGGCTGCAGATGAGAAAAAGAAACCATCGAAATCTCAGGCTGCGGACGGGAAACCGGCAAAACAAAAGGGGACGCATGTCGTCAAATCTCAGACTGAAAGCTTATCACCCCCCACAACTTTATTCTTCACAAGAACAAATACGTTAACCCAGGATCAGAAAGCCAAAGCGACCTGGACCTATGATTTGTCAGCTGAAGAACTGCTTCTGCTCCAGAAGATTGTCATGGCAGAGGCGGAAGGCGAACCGTACGAAGGCAAAGTAGCCGTTGCTAACGTTGTCTTAAACCGGCTGCGGTCCGCTAATTTTCCCGATACGATTACCGATGTCATCTATCAAAAGCACCAATTTAGTCCTGTAGCGAACGGGCGTCTTAAACGTGTAAAGCCGAACAAAGAGACGATTAAATCCGTGAATGCGGCACTTCACGGCCAAAAAGAGGTAAAGGACGATACGTACTTCTTCCTGTCTTTGAAGCTGGCTCAGGACCTGACGGTGCATCATTCAAGAACATTTGTTAAAAAAATAGGAAATCACTCTTTTTACAAGTAGTGCCCATATGGGTAAACTAGGATGTAGGAGGTGTGTTTAAGCATGAATATTACGTATTACGGCCATTCTAGCATTTTGGTGGAAGAGGGCGGAGTTCGTGTGATCATCGACCCGCTGCTATCAGGGAATCCAGGCTCCGGCATTGAGCCCAAGGACGTCAAGGTGGATGCGGTTGTGCTGACGCATGGGCACTCCGATCATTTTGGCGACTGCATCGAGATAGCGAAGCAGAATGATTGCCCGATTATCGCAGTCTATGAACTCGCCGTGTATTGCGGCAGCCTGGGTGCCAAATCCCATGGAATGAACATCGGCGGAAGCGCGCAATTCGATGGCTTTAAGGTGAAGTTTACCCCGGCCTTTCATTCTTCATCCATTTCGGTAGGGGACACCTGGATCTATGCAGGGCAGCCTGGTGGCGTCATTCTGACGATGGGCGGAAAAACATTCTATCATGCGGGCGATACGAGTTTGTTTGGCGATATGCGGCTGATCGGAGAGATGAACCGTATTGATGCAGCTGCGCTGCCGATTGGGGATTTATTGACGATGGGCCCACAGGACGCCCTGTTGGCCGCACAGTGGATTCGTGCGAAGCATGTAATCCCAGTCCATTATGACACGTTCCCGGGCATTAAACAGGATGCTGGGGCCTTCTGCGACGAACTAGCCAAAACAGGCATTCAGGGACATCCATTGAAGGCTGGAGAAACGCTGGAAATCTAGATGCATTTTTCATATAAAAAGCTTCCCTGTCACGAAGACAGGGAAGCTTTTTTGGGGTAATAGTTCAAAAGCGGGAATTATAGAGCATGCTATAGATATTAGGGCTGGTCCGCCAACAGTTTGACGGCTTCCTCACGATGATCGGGCATGCGCCCTTCGGTCAGCAATTCCATCACCTGGCTGGCGCAGTGGTCGGGCTCCAGATGCGGTATGCGCCGCCGGCCGGCTCCATTACGTTTCGTACTCACCTGATCATAATGATCGGACAGCAGGTTCAGCCATTTGTCGATCACGGAAGGAGAGTCCAAAATTTCCGCATAACCTTCGCTGACAAAGAAATGGGAATTCACTTCTTCTTGTCCCGGGATAGGCTCATAGAACAGCATGGGAATTCCCTTGGCGGCTCCCTCTGTACACGTCATCCCGCCTGGCTTGGTAATGAGCAAATCCGACACTTCCATGAGGTTATGTATATCTTCGCGGTACCCGAGAACATGAATGTTGGGATGCTGAAAGATCGGGTCCTCGCGCATGCTGGCAACCAGTTTCTCGTTCTGTCCCATACAGAAGACCAGCTGGATATCATCGGCCCTGCTGGCCAGCTTGCTGAGCAGCTCCTTGTTGAATACGAGACCCCAACCGCCCCCCATAATCAATACGGTTGGCATGTTTTTTAAGTGAAGCTCGGCTTGAAGCGCTTCTCGATTGCCCCTTTCCCAGAACTTGGGATGCACGGGAATGCCGGTCACATGAACGAATTCGGGCTGAATGTCCCGCCGCAGCAGCATTTGTTTCACATGAGGCGTTGATACGAGATATTCGTCCACTTCCGGATTGACCCAGGTGCCATGGGCATCATAGTCGGTAATCAGCGTATAGAGCGGAACCTCGAGTCCCTGACGCTTCAGGCGGGAGACCACGGCGTTAGGGAAGGGGTGGGTACATATGATAAGATCCGGTTTCAGCTGCTCGATGACCTGCTGAGCCTGCGCGTAGAATATACGGTGCAGCGCGAGCCGCGTCAAACGGTTTAGCGATTTCTTATATTGCGAACGGTACAGCATGCCGACAAGGCGCGGACGGGTGCTGACGGTTTTTCGATAAGCGGATAAGATTAACGGCCCCACGGTTGGATTCAAAAAATTGCCAAGCTCAATGACGCGGCAGTGGATGCCGGGATTCATCCGTTGTATACCTTCAGCCAGCGCATACGCTGCTTGCGTATGACCTGTGCCGAAACCCTCGGAAAAGAGGAGCACTCTTGTATATCGCATGGTTTCACCTACTTCTTTCTCCCTCTATCTTACAAAACAGGAATCATTTTTTGAAGAGCGGCGCGAAAAAAAAGAGTATGCATCATAAGTATACGCGCAAAAGGGAAAAGCATTTCAATTATTTTACGGCTGGGAGTCCGAGCGTACCCTTACATTAGACGTCATGAGAAAATTTGAACCCTGCATTCAGAATATTAAAAAATTTAACGAAAAGATATTGCAATGGCTCCGATTATCTGGTAAAGTGATTTTTGACCGAATGACCGAAAAAGTATTTTGGTCAGTTTTGAAATAAAGGCCAATCTAAAAAGATCAAGAAGGAGGGGTAAGCATGTCAGCTGTGGACCGTCGGAAGCAGGTGCTGGATGCTGCCTCCAAGTCGTTTGCTTTGTTCGGATATAAAGCGACGACGATGGAACAGGTGGCGAAGATTGCAAATGTAGGGAAAGGTACGATCTACACGTTTTTCACGAATAAGGATGAGCTGTTTGACGAGATTTTGCTGTCGGCCATTATGGAGATGAAGCGTATTGCCGAGCGGGAGATCCGGAAGGACAGAGATTTCTTCGACAATCTGTATCGGGTGCTGGATGCGCTGCTTGAATTCCGAGGCGAGCATGAGCTGTTCATTAAGCTATCGCAAGAGGTACGGGATATTGGCACGCCGAAGGCGCATGAAGGGTTGACGAAGGTGGAGAACGGGATCGTCGGATATCTCGAGGGAATTGTGGAGCAGGCCATATCGATCGGTGAGCTCAAGCCGCTGGATGCTCAAGTGGTATCCTTCGTGATGCTGAAACTGTACGTTGCCCTCACGACGGACTTCAATCAGCTTCACAAGCCGCTGAGCAAGGAACAGATCAAGGAATATATGATGGTGTTCTTGGCTGACGGATTGAAGGCTACTTCATAAGAAGGATACAGGAACCTCCTTCGTGATGAGGAAGGCGGACTCTCTAGGCTTGAGGGATCGTCTTCCTTGCCAGGGATCGTTTTTTTTTTGGCCTAAACTGACTGATTGAGTATATTGGTCATTCTGTACTGGAATGTGATCTGCCATGCTGCAGATTCATGTCGGCTGGTTATCTAGAGAAAAAAAGGAGAGAGACTGGGATGAAGTCATTATCTGTATTTGCAAAAGATCTTGGCGCTGCCGTTCGGAATAAAAAAATATTGATTCCGATCATCGCGGTGCTGTTCATACCGGTCATGTACAGCGGTATGTTCCTCGGGGCCTTCTGGGACCCGTACGGGAAGATGGAGGATTTGCCCGTTGCGGTCGTCAATAACGACCAGGGCGCTGTTTTTGAAGGAAAGACGCTGCACGCCGGCGAGGATTTGGTTGCCGAGCTGAAGAAGGGAAAAGATTTTAATTGGCAATTCGTTAATCGGCAGGAAGCGGAGCATGGCATGCAGGATAACAAGTACTACATGACCATCAGCATCCCCGAGAATTTCTCCCAGCAGGCGACAACTTTAATGGATGAACATCCGCAGCCTGCGCAGATCGTATTTGAGCCGAATGAAGGCTACAACTTCCTGGCGGCCCAGATCGGCGGATCTGCGGTGAAGCAGATTCAGTCCAAGGTGTCCGCGAAAGTGACGGAAGCCTATACGGAAACCCTGTTCGATCAAGTAGCCAAGGTATCCGATGGCTTGAGCGAAGCGGGAGACGGTGCAACCAAGATTTCCGAAGGTGCCGTGAAGCTGGATGACGGTGCCGTGAAGCTGAAGGAAAATCTGGCTAAACTCGTCAGCGGCACACAGGAGCTTCAGGATGGAATCGCGCCTTTGACCAAAGGCGTGCAGGAGCTGAATAACGGTGCAGGCAAGTTGAACGCAGGAGCGGGTACGCTCGCTTCCGGCTTGGATCAGCTTAAAGCGGGTCACAGCAAGCTGCAAGCAGGAGCTGAGGAAGCAAGCAAGGGCGGTGCCAAGCTGCAAGCGGGAATTGAATCTGCCGCTGCAGGCAGCACCACTCTGAATGAAGGCCTGCAAGCCAACCAAGCAGGGGCTTCCCAGCTTGCGGCAGGCGCGAAAAGCGCTCATGAAGGCAGCAGCAGCCTGAAAGCCGGGCTGAATCAATCGCTGGAGGCTACGGCTTCCTTGGAGCAAGGCGCTAAGGCCGTTGCAGACGGATTGAAGAAGCTGGCTGAAAGCAATCCGGAGCTGGCGCAGAGTCCGGAGGTTCAGCAGCTGCTGGCAGCGAGCCAATCCGTTGCCACCGGCACAAGCGGGCTGAATGCCGGCCAGAAACAGCTCGCACAAGGCGCGGCCGAGCTGAATCAAGGCACGCTGCAGCTGCAGGAAGGCGCCGGCAAGCTGAGCGCGGGAGCGAATCAGCTGGCTGAAGGCGGCAAACAGCTCGCAGCTGGCGGTCAAGAGCTGCTGGCAGGTGCCAAACAGCTGAGCGCCGGCCAAAGCCAATTGGCTGACGGCATGAAGCTGTTCGGCACGAAGCTGAGCGAAGCGGCAGCTGGCGGCAAACAGCTCGCAAGCGGAGCAGCCACCCTTTCGCAAGGGACGCAGCAGCTTGCAGGAGGAGCGGGCAAGCTCGGAAATGGCGTTACAACGCTAGCCGACGGCTCGAAAAAGCTGGATTCCGGAGCCGGTGAGCTGGTAAACGGGATGAATGAATTGAAGGAAGGCAGCGGAGAGCTTGCAGGCAAGCTGAACGAGGCTGCCGACAAGACAGGCGATATCAAAACAACCGACGAAACGGTCACCATGTTTGCCGGACCGGTACAGGTTGAAGAGCACAAGGTGAACGAAGTGCCGAACTACGGTACGGGATTCGCGCCCTACTTCTTGTCGCTCGGTTTGTTTGTTGGAGCCTTGCTCTGTACGATTATCCTGCCGATCCGCGAAGCATCGGTACCGAACGCATCGGGTTGGAACCGGTTTGTCAGCCGTACGCTTTCCTTTGCGGGTATGGGATTGATTCAAGCGCTGCTGGCATCGGTCGTTATGCTGTACGGATTGAAGCTTGAGGTGCAGAGCGTTCCACTCTTCTATCTCTTCTCCATCATCACGAGTTTGTCGTTCATGTTCCTGGTGCAAATGTTTGTAACCTGGCTGGATCAGCCTGGACGCTTCGTCGTCATCGTTATCCTGATCCTCCAATTGACTACAAGCGCAGGCACGTTCCCGGTAGAGCTGATTCCGAACTGGATGAAGGCATTGAATCCGCTGCTGCCGATGACTTACAGCGTAAAAGGCTACAAGGACGTCATATCCACAGGAAGTTTCGACGGCATGTGGGCGAATGTGGGTGTACTGGCCGGATTCGGTCTCGTATTCCTGGCTCTGACCGCCGTGTACTTCCTGGCTACCCGAAACAACAAGAAAGCAGCAGACACCGATACAGCGTTGACTGCATAAGCAAGATATCTATTATATGAAGGAAAAGGATTTCCCCGAAGGTCGAGCAGATCTCGGGGAAGTCTTTTTTTTTTTGATGCTCGGGCGTAGCGGGAGCATGGAGAACCAATCTTAGAGTTGCATCATCTTAGATTGGATCATGGTGATCATGATCACTTGCCTCTCCCGTTGGAGAGAAGTTGAAGGGAAAAGACCAGCGGATGGTTGTGGAAATGAGATAAGGTGAACAAAAACGCCTGTTCGGAATGTTTTATTTGCATGTTTTTTTGCACTATTCTACATGAGTTTTAACTGTGTGTTGTGATAACTCTCATAAAAACAATTCTTATCAAATTCATAAAAACTTTGAATTGCCTGCACTGTATGACGGTGATAAAATATATAGAACTAATAAATCTTACGTGTCAGGTAAATGTTACCCCTTGCCGCTTTTGCACAATACTGCATCACCTCATGACAGTGTGTCCACTGCAGGAGAGGATTGATGTCCAACCTTTAAGAGGTTGTTCAAAAAGTCCGCTTTTGATAAGAGAACTAATCGAGGCAAATTCAAGGTTGAGCGACCGCGATTCAGAAGTAGGTTTTCTTGCGATATAGGATTTCATCAACTCCGATGATAACTTATAAATCCTATATCTAACACGAGGTGAATCAGGAAGCCACTTGGCATCGAATCTTGAATTCAGCCGGGCCTTCCGGTGCTCACGTACCAAAAACGTACGCTCCACTCCTCAGTCCCTAGCTTCATTCAATCTTCTCGGTGCTGAAAACCGACCTTTTTGAACACGCACTTTATGTTTTCTGTTATTGATCAGCAGCATTTTATTCTATACAAAGAAAGGTTGCATCTTATGAAACATACTGATTTTCCCCAGAAACAGGGCCTCTATGATCCGCAGTTTGAAAAAGATGCTTGCGGTATGGGTTTTGTTGCCCATATCAAAGGTAAGCCATCCCATGAAATCGTTAGCAGCGCGCTGACCATGCTTGCCAATATGGAGCATCGCGGCGGACAGGGCAGCGAGCCGAACTCCGGTGACGGCGCTGGGATTATGCTGCAAATTCCTCACTCCTTCTTCTCCGCCGAAGCAGCGAAGCTGGGCTTTGAGCTTCCGGAAGCCGGGCATTATGGTGCCGGCATGCTGTTCCTATCCCATGACCCTGCCGTCCGTTCGGCCCATGAGGATCAGTTGGCTTCGATTATTGCTGAAGAAGGCCAGACCCTCCTTGGATTCCGCGATGTCCCGACGCATGATGAAATGCTGGGTAAATCCGCAAAAGCGGCAAAGCCGTACGTCCGCCAAGTGTTCATCGGACGAAGCTCCGACATTCAGGATGATCTCTCGTTTGAGCGCAAGCTGTATGTCATCCGCCGCCGCGCCGAGCTGGCTATCCGTTACAGCGGCAAGCCCGAAGGCGACAGCTTCTATGTATCCAGCCTGTCCTGCCGGAAGATCGTATACAAAGGCATGTTAACGACGGAGCAGGTAGGGGAATTTTACCTGGATCTGCAGCAAGAGGGATTGGAATCCGCTATTGCGCTGATTCACTCCCGTTTCAGTACGAACACGTTCCCAAGCTGGGAACGCGCGCATCCGTATCGCTTCATGATTCACAACGGCGAGATCAACACGCTGCGCGGGAATGTAAACTGGATGCACGCCCGTCAATCGCTGTTCGAGCATGAACTGTTCGGAAGCGATCTCGAGAAGGTTAAACCTGTCATCAACCCGGACGGATCCGATACCGGGATGTTCGATAATACATTTGAATTCCTGTATCTCAGCGGTCGTTCCCTGCCGCATGTGGCCATGATGATGGTCCCTGAGCCATGGAGCAACCATGAGAGCATGGACAAGACCAAAAAAGCATTCTATGAATACCACAGCACGCTGATGGAGCCATGGGACGGCCCGGCTGCGATGGCGTTCACGGACGGCGTTCAGATCGGGGCTACCCTGGACCGGAACGGACTGCGTCCATCCCGTTATTATGTAACAAAGGATGATCTGATCATTCTGTCCTCCGAAGCGGGCGTTCTGGATATTCCGCCGGAAAACGTGCTGTACAAGGACCGCTTGCGTCCTGGCCGGATGCTGCTCGTTGACACGAAGGAAGGCCGGATCATCTCTGACGAAGAGGTCAAAGCAAGCATCGCCGCGGAACTTCCGTACTCTGAATGGCTGGATGAGCATCTGGTAGAGCTTCATGATCTCCCTGACGCGCCGGAGCTGCCGGATCCGAAGCATGAAAATGTACGTCAGCTGCAGCAAGCCTTCGGTTACACGTATGAGGAGCTGCGCAAAGTCATTGAGCCGATGGCGATCACGGGTGCGGAAGCTGTCGCATCCATGGGATACGATGCACCGCTTGCGGTGTTGTCCGACCGTCCGCAGCGGCTGTTCAACTACTTCAAGCAGATGTTCGCCCAGGTGACGAACCCGCCGATTGATGCGATTCGTGAAGAACTGGTCACTTCAACGGCAACAACGATCGGTCCGGAGCGCAATCTGCTGAAGCCCGAGCCCGAGAGCTGCCGTCACATCCGTCTGGATTCGCCGGTGCTATCGAATGAAGATTTTGCGAAGCTGCGCCACGTTCGCCGTCCCGGCTTCAAGTCCATGACCATTCCGATATTCTTCCCGGCAGCGGAAGGAGCAGAAGGGCTTCGTCAAGCGATCAATACCCTCTGCGAGGCAGCGGACCGGGTTATTGCCAAGGGTCATAACATCTTGATCTTGTCGGACCGCGGCGTGGATAAGGACAATGCGGCGATTCCATCGCTGCTTGCCGTATCGTCACTCCACCATCATCTGATCCGCCAGGGAACCCGGACCAAGGTGGCGATCCTGCTTGAATCCGGTGAGCCCCGCGAAGTACATCATTACGCCCTGCTGCTCGGTTACGGCGTGAGCGCGGTCAACCCGTATCTGGCGTTCGAAACATTGGATGACATGATTGCGGAAGGCATGCTTCGCGGGATCTCGCATGAGAAAGCCGTGAAGAATTACATTAAAGCGGCAAGCAAGAGCGTCGTTAAAGTTTTATCGAAAATGGGGATTTCCACGATCCAATCATATCGCGGAGCCCAAATCTTTGAGGCTGTCGGCCTCAAAGAAGATTTCGTAGAAAGCTATTTCACACGGACGCCGTCCCGGATCGGGGGGATCGGTCTTGAAGAAGTGGCTAAGGAAACCCTGGCTCATCACGAGCGTGCCTTTACTGATAAGGACGGGAACGATAAAGCGCTGGATTCAGCGGGCGAATATCAATGGAGAGCTGACGGGGAAGAGCATTTGTTCAACCCGAGAACCATCCATTTGCTGCAGCAGGCTGTCCGCACCAATGACTACGCAACCTACAAGAAATACGCAGAGCTTGTGAAAGGTGAGAATGAGCAGCATCTTACGCTGCGCTCACTGCTCGAAATTAAGCCGGTCGGCGAGCCGGTACCACTGGATGAGGTTGAATCCGTAGAATCCATCATGCGCCGATTCAAGACCGGCGCGATGTCATTCGGCTCGATCAGCAAGGAAGCGCATGAGAGCCTTGCGATCGGGATGAACCGCATCGGAGGCAAGAGCAATACGGGTGAAGGCGGAGAGGATCCGGCCCGTTTCATCCCGGATGCTAACGGCGATTCCCGCCGTAGCGCCATCAAGCAGGTGGCTTCGGGACGTTTCGGCGTAACCTCCAACTACCTGGTGAACGCAGACGAAATCCAGATTAAGATGGCGCAGGGCGCGAAGCCGGGCGAGGGCGGACAGCTCCCGGGCCGTAAAGTGTATCCTTGGGTAGCCGAGGTTCGCGGTTCGACGCCGGGTGTTGGCCTGATCTCGCCGCCGCCGCATCATGATATCTACTCCATTGAGGATTTGGCAGAGCTTATTTACGACCTGAAGAACTCCAATCCGCGTGCGGATATCAACGTGAAGCTCGTATCCGAGGTGGGTGTGGGCACGATCGCTGCAGGTGTTGCGAAGGGCCGCGCGGATATCATTCTGGTCAGCGGTTACGATGGCGGTACGGGGGCTTCGCCGCAAGGCTCGATCCGTCATGCCGGTATGCCTTGGGAGCTTGGCCTAGCCGAAACCCATCAGACGCTCATCATGAACAATCTGCGTGACCGGGTCGTGCTCGAGACGGATGGCAAAATGCTGAACGGACGCGACTTGGTGGTAGCGGCTCTGCTTGGAGCCGAAGAGTATGGGTTCTCTACGGCACCATTGGTTGCCATCGGGTGTATCATGATGCGTGTCTGTCAAATGGACACCTGCCCGGTTGGCGTAGCCACTCAGAATCCGGAGCTGCGTAAGAACTTTACAGGAGATCCGGAGCATGTTGCCAACTTTATGCGCTTTGTCGCTCAAGACATGCGCGAGCTGATGGCAGAGCTGGGTTTCCGCACCATTAATGAGATGATTGGACGTACCGACTGCCTGGATGCCGTCAAAGCGGATCATCACTGGAAGAAGAAAGGCGTGGATATCTCCGCATTGCTGTATACGCCGGAGCTTCCGGAAGGCAGCACTCGCTATCGCAGTCAAAGACAGAATCATGGCCTGGAAGAGACGCTGGATATGCGTTCACTGCTTGGCAGCGCTGCACCTGCATTGGAATCGGGAGCGGCGGTGGAAGGCACCTTCCCAATCACAAACGTGGATCGTGCAGTGGGTACGATTCTGGGCAGTGAAGTCACGCGCAAATACGGCGCTGCCGGACTGCCGGAAGACACGATTCGATTTAACTTCGTGGGGTCCGCAGGCCAGAGCTTCGGTGCCTTTGTGCCGAAAGGGATGACGTTGACGGTTGAAGGGGATGCGAATGACTATATCGGTAAAGGCCTTTCCGGTGGCAAACTGATCGTGAAGCCGTCACCGAAGGCAACCTTCAAAGCCGAGGATAATATCATTGCCGGTAATACTGCGTTTTATGGTGCTACAGGCGGCGAAGCCTACGTAAGAGGCATTGCCGGCGAGCGCTTTGCCGTTCGTAACTCGGGTGCGAGCATTGTGGTTGAAGGTGTCGGCGATCATGGCTGTGAATACATGACCGGCGGCCGGGTAGTCGTTCTCGGTGAAACCGGACGGAACTTCGCGGCCGGTATGTCCGGTGGGGTGGCCTACGTCTATGATCCTGAAGGAACTTTTGTGGATCGCTGCAATCTGGAGATGGTACTCCTTGAGCGCGTAGAGGAAACAGCAGAAGCGGAAGCACTCCATTATCTTATCCGGCAGCATGAGCAGTACACGGGCAGTGTGCCTGCGCAGCAAATTCTGGGGGATTGGGATCAGGCGCTGAGCCGCTTTGTCCGTATCATTCCGAAGGATTACAAACGCATGCTCCTGCATATCGAGAAGGCTCAAGACCAAGGGCTGGCAGGTGAAGCTGCGCTTCTCGCCGCATTTGAAGCAAATATGAAAGAGTTGGCTCGTACAGGGAACTAACATCTGATGAGAGATCAGCTGATACCACATTGTGTTCTTTAATGAATGCAATGTGGTTTTTTTTCATATATAAATAAGTTACGATGGTATTGTTTTTAGAAATTATGCTTTTCAGCAAAATATTCCAAAAGAAAATTCGACAAAATTAGAACCGGAAGCATAGGACAAAGGCTCCATAAGACGACAGCATCATGTGGATTCGTTCGTTATAATATTGGTAAGTAAGTTGTTTAGTAGGTTGTTGCTATATACATGGTAATTTCAACAAGTATTGGCAGCTGGGATGGAGAGGAAATTATAGATAAGCGAGGTAGTTGTGGAAATGAGTGTGGACAAGGAGAGAGGCTCCGGAAGCACCGAGCAGCGGCTTGACCAGCAGAAAACGAACATCGACATCAATAAGCTCATGACTCAATTGGGAATCCATCCTGATAAATGGCTGCAAATGGAGGAATTACGAAAAGATTAAATATGATCTTACGAAGGCAAAAAATCCCCGGTATGTAGTGATGAGCGTATCCTACATGGCGGGGATTTTGTAGTTCTTAGGCATGAGCATTATTTCATGGCTCGTTCCATGCGAACAAATGCAATGAATCGCTTGGCTTCATCTTCGGTTAGCTTACGACCGTCCACCGTAAGGTTAAAGCGTTCCAATAAATCCTCATCGGATAGTTCAAGTCCGTCCACAAATGATCGAACCTCCGCATCTAGCACCGTTTTTTCCTGTGTCGTTCTCCCGATCAGATAATCTATGGATACGTCAAACAGATCTGCCAGGCGGGTCAATGTTTCGAAATCAGGCTTGCGCCGATTTTTTTCATAATGGGATAGTGCAGCACGTGTAATACCGACAGAGGTAGCGAGTTCTTCCTGAGTCCAACCATGCTGTTCACGTAATTCTGATATTCGTTCTCCGTAGTTCACGCATTGATCCCCCTTTCGAATGGCTTTGTATCTATAGAAGCTAGTTGGATAGATCTATAAGACGAAATTGCCGATTTATTATAAACATAAAAAGACTACTTTTTATTGACTAGATACAATGTGTATCGTATTATAAACATTAGTGAGATACATATTGTATCTGCATTGTAAAGGTTTGGGTACAGTTAGTATCATTTTATCCAGTGCAGAAATGTCCCATACCAAAAAATTATAATAAGGAGCGGATGGGTGACCTCCAATGTTACGAGAACGGCAACACCAAATTACGGTAAGGATTAAAGTCATGAAGATCGGGCAATTAACCATTCATGGGAAAAGTCATTCCGTTACACCGCTAGAGCTGCTGCCCAGTGGTCTTGTATTCCTATGTCCTTGGGAAATACCGATTCATTCTAATATTATATTGGGTTACGAAATTGACGATAATGTGGATCATATTCTGCTTTCGGGCCACATTGAATCAAGGGGGCTCTTTTATGGACGCCAATTGTATCATACTGAATTCCATACAGACGGCGATAAAAAGACCCGTATCGTGGGTATGTTGAACCGAATGATGTTCAGTCACAGCGAGTCGAATAAAATGAGTCTCTATAACTGAAACGTAATTCATGGATTGCCTGCAGCGAACAGGGAATCCCAATGCATCATTATCATGGTTTATTGCTATTCTACTATATTTATGTTGCTTGGTCATTAGTTCTTTTACCTTAAATCCGTATGCATGATGTGGGATAGGTTTTAGAATATCGTTGTTTTTCTCCTATTAATAATGAGACTTCATTGTATAATTTCATATGTAGATTTGTATCTAATCTCGAATCGGAGTTGTATATTTAGTTCATTGTAATCATGAAATATCCTCGATACATATTTCTGCTGGTTTCCCTTCTCCTAATCTATCTTTGTTCAAGATGATTTCACTGTATTTATGTATTCTTTAAGTCGTGATTCAACATCGACCTTTAACGGGACAGTATAAGGTCAACGCAATGGAGGCATCACTGGATGAAAATGACAAGGAAATGGGTCCTGTGGCTGCTGGCTATTCTTATACTGCTGCCTTCAGCTTATCTTCTGTATACGTATCAATCCATTAAGTCGACAGCAGTTCGGATTTACGAAGAGCGGGAGCCTTCGCCTGTAGTTCCAACATTCGTACATGACCGGACGACTATTCAGGTCGGAGAGAAAAACATGAAGGACGCTGATCCATTTACTGTTCTGGTTTTGGGTGTAGACCAAAGGCCCTATGATCGTGGACGATCCGACGTCATGATATTAATGGCAGTAAACCCTGCAAAGGGGTCAGTACTTATTTTTAATATTCCACGTGATACCAGGACTGATATCGTAGGACATGGAACGGTGGATAAAATTAACCATGCCTATGCCTTTGGGGGCGTTGAGATGTCGATCAGCAGCGTGGAGAATTTTTTGCAATTCCCTATCGATTACTACATTAAAGTGGACATGGAGGGCTTCTCCAGCATTGTAGATTCATTGGGTGGAGTTACCGTGGATAACCATATGCGGTTCGAATATGCGGGCTATGACTTTGATCAGGGGAAGTTGAACTTAAACGGTGAGGAAGCATTGGCATTCTCGCGTATGCGGTTTGAAGATCCTAAAGGGGATTTAGGCAGGAATGCAAGGCAGCGGGAGGTTCTGAAGGGGATCTTAAATAAGTTGATAAGGATTTCGACGGTCTTTAAACTGGAATCACTTCTGGATAACATTGGGAACAGCGTCAAAACGGATATTTCGTTTGAAGAGATGAAGATGTTTGTAACAGAGTACCGTCAAAAACTGAAAAAGGTTGAGCAGGTTGAAATCGCAGGCCATGGACAAAAAATGAATGGAATTTGGTATTATATCGTCGGTGATCAAGAACGAGAAAAGATAACGTCTACGTTACAAGCGTATATGGAATGACTCGTAACACAAAACCCCCTTTTTGAGTAGAGGGGGTTTTTGTGTGTGGAGTAGAATATCGAAGTTTTAGGTTGTTTTGATTATTTTTGAGTGGGGGGATTGAACAGACTATCTTCCAATGATTTGATCAATCGTGGTTTGAAATACGTCCGCTAATCTTGTTAGCGTTTCCAAGTTTGGTTCTCTGCGATCTTTCTCATAATGTGATAAAGAAGCCCGACTGATACCAATACGTTCGGATAGCTCTTCCTGGGTCCAACCTTTTTGCTCCCGCAATTTTGCAATGCGAGATCCATATGACATTCACAATCACCTCTCTACAGGTTCCATTAATTTAGAGGAAACCTATATCGTATAAAATATCTAATATGATACAAAATGTATCCTAAATTCCATCGATCGTCAATACATATTGTATCATTAATTAAAAATTTAGAAAAAAATGTATCTTTATCTTTCCGATTATCATGGTTATCCCAAGTCCTGTAGTCTCATCATAGTATGCTTGATTTAGGTTTGACAAAGAGTAACTATTTATATAGAATTTTTGTAGTGGATACATTTTGTATCATACTGTGCATAGATATAGATGCATCTATCCCGAAAGAGGAGATGACGGGATGAAAGAAGTGATGATGTATTGCGTCAGTTGCTGTCGGATGCTTCCTATTGCACAAAGCCACAGCTTGTATAAAACCGGATTCTATAAGCATAATGTTCCGGCGGGAGTCTGCAAGTCGTGTCAATCGGCTTTGTTGGTGCATCGCGAGTAGACGGCTCCATTAACAGCAATATAGGGGTCATGCATTCAACAATTTTGTCCTTTGCTCTAGTATTGTATAATTGTGGAGATCGCATGATACAAGGGCAAAGGAGAATAGATTACATGAAGCAGGAACCGCTGGTAAGACTGCTCGGGGTTACGAAGAAAATCTCGTCCAAGGTTTTGGTGGATAATGTGACTTTAGATATTCCATCTGGACAAATCTTCGGGTTTCTTGGACCGAACGGGGCTGGCAAGACAACGACCATTCGGATGATGGTCGGGCTGATGTCTATTACTCAAGGGGATATTACCATCGGGGGTTACAGCATACGGAACAATTATGAGCAGGCAGCCGCCCAGATTGGCGCGATTGTCGAGAACCCGGAGATGTATAAATTTTTGTCTGGTTATAACAACCTGAAGCATTATGCGCGCATGATGCAGGGCATTACCAAGGAGCGTATCGAAGAGGTAGTGGAACTCGTAGGGCTAGGGAATCGGATTCATGAGAAAGTGCAGACCTATTCGCTGGGGATGCGTCAACGACTCGGCGTAGCGCAGGCACTGCTGCACCGGCCGAAGCTTCTGATCCTGGACGAGCCTACGAATGGCTTGGACCCGCAGGGCATTCGGGAGCTGCGAGATTATTTGCGCAGATTGACGCAGGAGGAAGGGACGACCGTATTTGTCTCCAGTCATTTGCTGTCCGAGATGGAGCTGATGTGTGATACCGTTGGCATTATACGTCACGGCAAGCTGATTGATATCCGGCAGCTGCGGACGGCTGAGGGAGAGCGTGTGTTTGAAGAGACGGCATTTACCGTCAATGACGCGGAAGCAGCGGCGGCGCTGCTCCAAGAATTTCAAGCGTCGGCCCGCGATCACCGAATCATTGTCCGCGGTGACGAGAATATGATTGCGGATATCAACGCGACATTGGTCGGAGCCGGCATACGGGTCTATGCCATACAGCCGGTGACCCGGTCCCTTGAGGATCAATTCTTGGAAATGACGGGAGGGGGATTCGTTGTTGAATAACTTTACCCGTCTTGTAGCCAATGAGAATATGAAAATTTACTATCGCGTACGGACATGGGTCATGCTGGCGATTCTTCTCTTGTTTAATGTGGCCATGCCTGCCATGCTGTACTTTACGAATGCGCCAATGGATGTCTGGACCGTATTCACATGGACGGAGAGTTTCACCATCTACCTGAGTACGATCTTCACGGTGATCATCGCAGCGGATATCGTGGCAGGGGAGTTTGCCGGAGGGACCATCAAATTGCTGCTGATTCGGCCGTGGAGCCGAGGGAAGATTCTGTTGTCCAAATTCACCGCTCAGCTTCTATTCGGTCTGCTCTGTGCAGGAATCACGGCTGTGGTAGGGATCGCTATGTCGCTGCTGTTATTCTCCGGAAATACCGGATGGTCGGGCGGATTCGAGGGATCTTCGATGAACAATTCGCTGCTTCTCCTGCTGACCGATACGACCCAGGCGCTGGTCATCTCGCTGATTGCGTTTATGCTTTCTACGGTGTTTCGTTCCGGCGGTTTGGCGATTGGCTTATCGCTGCTGGTTCTGTTCACCAAGGATATTTTCGGCTTTATCTTTAATCCGGAGCGGTTTGCATGGGCGAAGTACTTACTCTTTCTCCACACCGACCTGAGCGGTTACATTCAGTCGCCGGTCGGACCGGGGGGAGTTGGGCTCGGTTTCTCCATCACCATTCTGGTTGTTTATAGCCTGTTGTTCATGCTCATCTCTTGGTTGGCCTTTACGAGGAGAGACGTTGCAGCTTAATTTATGAATAAGAAAAGAGCTCCTTCTGCCCGTGTGAACATGGATGGGAAGGGGCTCTTTGATTATGCCGGCTGAAAGAACTAGCCGCTCTATATAAAACTGCCGGGTTCGAGTGGTCGTCCATACGCTTAGGTTAACCTGCTTCCGAACGCTGAAGCGGCAGTGTGGTGTCCGTTGACTCCGCAGCATCTTGATTGGAGGTTGGATGGTCCATCCGGCTTGCTCCATTCAGGAGTCCGCCTTCCATAACGATCAGGGAAGCGGCGTAAACATCCCCGTACATTTGTCCCGTAGGCGTAATGGTCAGTTTGTTTTCTGCCGTTACATCGCCATACACCTTGCCGGCCACGATGACCTCCCGAGCGGAGATATTGGAGCGGGCAATGGCTTCTTCGCCGATCGTGACACAGCCTTGGCTTTCGATGGAGCCGTTAAAGCGGCCATCAATTCGCAGGTTTTCTTCGCATTGAAGCACACCTTCCACTTCGCTTCCCGGCCCAATCAGCGTATCCGTTCGCTCTGAAGCCCGCTTGTTCTTGTTCTTGTTTTTCTTTTTCATATTATATTCCTCCTCATCAAGAATGAATGTTGTTACTGCAGATAAGGCAACGGGTCAATCGTCTGGTTGTTTTTGACGACCTGAAAATGAAGATGAGGGCCTGTGCTTCGCCCGGAGGAACCCAGCTTGCCGATGGTATCACCTTGATCGACATGATCGCCTACCGACACGTCCAGACTGTCCAGATGCATGTACCAGGTCTCCAGCCCATTCGGGTGTTTGACGACGATATAAAGCCCTCGAGCTCCGCTGCGTTCCGCTGCCGTCACCTCACCGGCACCGGCGGCATAGATCGGATCGCCGGTTTTACCGGCAATATCGATGCCGGCATGATAGGCCGAACGCCCGGTAAAAGGATCGCTCCGATAACCGAAATTCGATGTCAGCCGCTTAGAGGTGGTCGGCCATAGAGAGGGTGTGCCTTCACGTTTCTCCTGGGTTTCCTGAGCCTGATCCAGCGTACGCGGAATATGCTGCTCCATGCGAGAAATCAACTGCTGAATCTCCTCAAAATCATCCTGAGTCTCCTTCGCGAGACTTAACATTCCATTCTCATGAACGGCAATGAATTCCCCTCCGACATGCTGCTTATCCTCATCTGTGATGGAGGAGGTCTGTCCTGACAAGCTGCCGTGCTTCTGAATAAACTGCTGAAGCTCCTGCTCCAGCTGCTGAACGCGCTCCATCTGGACCTTCGTTTGCTCTGCTTCGCCCGACAGCTGAATGATGGCTTTGTTTAGACGTTCTATGGCTTCTTCCTTGTCGGTAACCGTTACTTCCATCTTTAAGGCTTCCAGGTTTTTGAGCATCAGCTGCTGCTCCAGCCCCGAGATCGTCTGGGCCGACTGGATCTGCAGGGAAACGATCAGTCCGGCGATGGACAAAATAGCGGCCGCGGGCACCGCTATCATTAGAGGCTTGGACAGATGGATCTGTTTGACTGAATGCTGGGCATCCCGAAGCACCAGCAAGGTTAAGCGTTGTTTACGGTGTGTGGTTTTCATGGCATCTCCCTTCCATACATCGTTTATGGATCATGGTACCCGCTAGACTTGGCCAGCTCCTTATCTAGTATGTATTCTATTCTTTCGAAGAACATGTCAAAAATTATTAGATAAGAGAATTTATTCAGTATGGTGCGCCATTGGGTAATTGAATAAATACATATGGAATTGGTCAATGATGTAGTGTAGTTAATCGATTCAAATACGACTATTATTCATGGTGAGGAGGCTGCCGGTATGATGTGGCTTCTGGTTGCACTTATTACTTTTATTTTGCAGATGGTTGCAGTGCTGTTGCTGGAGTTTCGGAATCCGTCCAAGGCCGTGGCCTGGCTGTTTATTTTATTTTGCCTCCCATTGATCGGGTTTGTACTCTATTTCTTTGTGGCTAGGGACTATCAGAAGCGGTTGAAGATTCGCAAGCGGGGCTCCAGACTGTTTCAGGAGCTTAGGGGACACCTGTGGGATCGGGCCGCCGTTGTTTGGAACAAGGAAGGCATGAACAATGCGGAATTTCATCATAATGACCGTTTGTTCAATCTGCTCAATCACTTGTCGGAGAGTCCGATTACAGGCTGTAATCAGAGCCGCGTGTTGACGGATGGAGAAGAGACTTACGATGCCATGCTGCGTGCTATGGAACAGGCCAAAGACCACATCCATGTGGAGTTCTATATCTTTCGTCATGACCGGATCGGCACGAAGTTTCAGGAGGTCATGATCCGAAAGGCGCAAGAAGGCGTCAAGGTACGCCTGGTTTGTGACGGGCTTGGCAGTTATAAACTCAAGAAAACGTTCATTCGGCGGTTCAAGGAATCGGGAGTGGAGTTCTATTTCTTCCTGCCCGCCATGGTTTCGATGTTCAGCCGCAGAATCAATTACCGGAATCACCGTAAAATCGTCGTGGTGGACGGCATAATCGGTTTTCTTGGCGGGATTAACGTCGGGGACGACTATTTGGGCGAATATCCGAAAATGGGCTACTGGCGCGACACGCATCTGGAAGTAAAGGGAGATGCGGTTTACTTCCTGCAAAATGTGTTTCTGCATGATTGGAAGCTCGCATCCGGAGAGCGCATTGCGGATTTCGGGCTGTTCCCGGAGCATCAATGCACCGGGGATGAGCAAGTTCAAATATTGAGCAGCGGACCGGATCTGAACTGGAATGCCATCCAGGAGATGTGCTTTGGGGCAATATCCGTAGCCAAAGAACGAATATGGATCACCACGCCTTATTTCATACCGGATGAAGGAATATATGAGGCGCTGAAGACGGCGGCGGTAAGTGGTGTGGATGTGCGGATCATTATTCCCGATCGTGCCGATTCCCGTTTTGTGAAAATGGCGAGCTTGTCCTATGTGGAAGAGCTGCTGGCAGCGGGAGTTACCTTCTACGAGTATGAAAAAGGATTCATCCATGCCAAGGTGCTCATTGTGGACGAGCTTCTCGGCTCGGTCGGTACGGCGAATATGGATATGCGGAGTTTTTTCTGTAATTTCGAGCTGACCGCCGTACTGTTTGATCAGCTGCCCATCGAACGGTTGGTTGCGGATTTTAAGGAGGATCTCAAACAGAGCAGGCTTATCGATGCGGAGGTGTTCCGTCAGCGCGGAAGATGGCAGAAAGCTGCCGAAATATTATGCAGGATGCTGTCTCCCTTACTTTAGGTTTCACATCTTACGTGATATGTAAGAATGCAGGGCAAGCAAGTGAAATTCAGGAAGAAGCCTGAAAGTTCTATGTCCAGCATTTGTTTATATGATAGAATATTTATAAGGGTTTCACTTATAAATATAAATTAGCTTATTTTTCATAAGTTGAACGGGGGAGATTTATGTCAAGTGATGTGAAGATTCTTGCGCAAGTGAAAGCGGAGCAGCAGAAGCCGGAGAATCCCAAGGCAGGCTCAACCACCTTGAAGCTTCTCCGTCGTCTGGTGTTCTTAACTTTCGGTGCGGTACTAATGGCAGTAGGGCTGGAGATCTTTCTGGTGCCCAACAAAATTATTGACGGGGGCATTACCGGGATATCCATTATGGTTTCCCATATCACGGATTTTCCGCTCGGTATATTCCTGACCTTATTCAACCTTCCATTTTTGTTTATGGGATATAAACAGATCGGGAAAACTTTTGCATTATCCACGCTGTTTGCTGTAGTAGTCATGTCCATTGGAACTTATTTTCTGCATCCCGTCGATCCGATTACCATCGATCCGCTGCTAGCGGCCGTGTTCGGCGGCGTTCTGCTGGGGATCGGGGTTGGTCTTGTAATCCGGTCCGGCGGCTCCTTGGACGGCACGGAAATCGTAGCCATTCTGATCAACAAGAAGACACCGTTCTCTGTCGGTGAAATCGTGATGTTCATTAACGTATTTATTCTGGGCAGCGCAGGATTTATTTTCGGTTGGGATCATGCCATGTACTCGCTCATTGCTTATTACCTGGCGTTTAAACTGATTGACATTACAATCGAAGGCATCGATCAATCCAAATCGGTATGGATAATCAGTGATAAGCATAAGGAGATCGGTGATGCGTTAACCCAACGTTTGGGACGCGGCGTAACCTATCTGGATGGAGAGGGTGCTTATTCCGGGGACAGCAAGAAGGTTATCTTTGTTGTCATCACCCGTTTGGAAGAAGCGAAACTCAAATCCATCGTGGAGGATTGGGATTCCCAGGCTTTTGTTGCCATCGGAAACATCCATGATGTGAAGGGCGGCCGCTTTAAGAAGAAGGCCATACATTAATAACTTTAAAGTGCTATGTTCCACCCACGTTGAGAGTTGACCGGGTGGAGCTTTTTTTTGTTTATGGGGTGTCTGTGTGCAAGTGAAGCGTCTTCTTCTCCCGCCCATAATGACGTATGATTCTTGTCATCACCTGCACAGCCGCGGATTGACCGACAGCCTGGTTCACGGTTCCGGTGAAATAGAGTCCTGATTCAGGATGATGGAAGGCAAATGCGCCGGATTGACCCCAGTGACCAATGAGTCCCCGTCCGAGGCTGAATGGAGATAGCGGCTGTCTTGAAATGCCGGTGCCATAGAAAAAGGGGCCCGGTGCCCAGAGAAAATTCCATCGTCTCTGGAGTTCATCCAGATCACCTATCGGAAACAGTTCCCCGTTAAAAAAGGAGCGCAGGAACATCATCGTTTCCCTTGCCGTTGAGACGATGCCGCCTTCCGCTCCGATTGACGCCATGTACAGAGGAAGGTCCAAACGTTTTTTCTTATAATAGAAAGGAACGGGGCTTGTATCCTCGGGATCATGAAAAAAATACGTCTGTGTCAGATTCAGCCTGTCGAAAATATACTCCTTGAATACGTTCTGAATGGGTTCGCCCTTGATATTCTCGATCATTCGGCCAAGCAGCCGGTAATTGGTGTCGGAATATTGGGCTTTATTTCTCTGGCCTGGTTTGAATTTGGGCTGTTGCCGTCTAGCCTCATCCAATGTTTTGTCCAGACTCCAAGCCTGATCATGCCCGGCGATGAGGTCGGAGAAGACCTTTCCAGAAAAATAGTCCGGAATGCCAGACGTATTGGACATTAACTGTTTGACGGTGATTTCTCCAGAGTAATCCTTGTTCTCCATCCTATGCAATCCCGCCATGATCTCTTCGGGGAGGTACTGGCCGATCGGATCATCGAGCCCAATCCGCTGCTCGGCTCGTAATTTTAAGATTACGGCTGTCACGTATAATTTGGTCACGCTGGCAATGAAATAGCGGTCTTCAGTCTTCATTGCCCCGCCGCTGCTGACAAGGGATAGGGAGGATTGTTCCTGGTCCTCGACGCACAGAACCGTGCTAAACACATTCTTTTTATTGGCGATCCGTTCCAACCATTCATCCAGAAGCGACTGCTCTAGGGCTCTTCCCATTCTCCGTAAACCTCCTATAGATCGAAATGTATTGACACCTAATGCAGATTCATTTCTCTTGCTGTTTCCGCAAACGAGCGGCACGTATGAAATCTTGAGCAGCCTCATCCATCATATGGATCATCTTGTCGTCATCAACGCTCTCCGTGAACAGATCATTGGCTAGCATGACACAAAGACCCGTCTGAAAGGTTTGCATTTTCAATAAAATTGATTGCAGCTCCTGATCAGAAAATCCCGCAAGCTCCGGGTCCAACTTCATTAACCCGATAACCTCACGAATTTGTTCGGGGGTATTCTTCGTGTGGGGATTGTTCTTCATTATCAAATCCCGGTAGAGCACAGGGTACTCCTTGGCGAATCGGAGACTTGCCATGCCGATATCCCGGAAGGGCTGACCGGACTTCTGCTCTGTAATCAATCCTCTAGCTACCTGGAAGGTCTTGTCGACGACCTGTTGAATCAGTTCTTCGGCATCGTTGAAATTGACATAGATCGGCGCGATGGAGCTGCCCAGACGTTCAGCTACTTTACGAATCGTAATGGACTCGATCCCATCGGTCTTGGCAATGTCAAATGCGGCTAGCACGATATCTTGTTTGGTGAACCTCGTTTTGGGTGCCATGACTGTCTGCAACTCCTTAGATAATTTATATGTATAACAGTTGATATATATCACATGATATTTAATGATTATAAATCGTAAATGGACGGAGTTCAACCGGTTCCCATGAAGCGTGGTGGGGGTTGGTTTGTAAATCCAGTAAAATCCACTTATAATAAGAACATATGTTTGTTAAAATATGAAATAATTCAAGATAGCATTACAGGATCAGAAGGGAGGAAGAGGAATGGCTCGTACGCAATATGAACGTATAACCACCAAACAGACTTTAAACAGAGTGAAGGAAGAGAGGATGCCCTTCGATTGGTCCATCAATCCGTACCGCGGGTGCGGGCATGGCTGCAGCTTTTGTTATGCTCGCGCTTTCCAGTCCTTCATTGGCATGGGGGCGGAGGATGAGTTTCAGCATCATATCTTTATGAAGTCGAATGCAGCGGAAGCGCTGGAGAAGCAGTTATCGAGTGCTGCGAGGAAGTTTGATCATGATATTGAAGCGATGCGGAGATCGATAGGACAGGTTACGATCGGAACGGCAACCGATCCGTATCAGCCGATCGAGAGCAAGGAGGGCATTACGCGGGAGTGCCTGAAGCTGCTAGCTAAATACCGCATCTCCACGAGCATTACAACGCGCTCTCCGCTCGTGCTCAGGGATATGGACATATTGACACGGATGGAGAATGTATCCGTCAACATGAGCCTCAACACGCTGAATGGGGACATCATCCGGAAGCTGGAGCCGGCATCGCCTCATCCGGAGGGCAGGCTCGATACGATCCACCGATTATCGGCTGCAGGCATAAGAACGGGTTTGTTTGTGGCGCCTGTGCTGCCCTTTTTGACGGATAAGGAATGGGAGCTGAGGGAGCTCTTGTCGCAGGCGAAGGTAAGGGGCGTTTCCTTTGCCATGATCTCGCTGCTGAGACTCTCGCGCGATGTGAAAAAATGGTATATCGAAACACTGAAACACCAGTTTCCTGAAGTGGTTCAGCCTTACCGTGAGTTATATGCGCAGGGCGCATATGCCGAAGAGCATTACGTACGTTCCTTCAAGTCGATGGCAGCCAGGCTGCTGAACGAATGTGAACTGAATGGACTGACCCCGGGGGCATCTGCTGCTGGCGTGAGCCGGCCCGGGACGATCGGAAGCGGGATTTCTCAAGAGGACGGGGCGCAGGTGGAAGGCGCTCGCGATCATCTTCGTTCAGCGGAAGATTTGGCAGCAGTTTCTGTACAGCCAAGGAAGCTGCCGCAACCGGCCGCACCGGTCTCCGGGGAGGAGCTTGTGCCGGATGTGGAGCAGCTATCCTTTCCTTTTTGATCCTGCCTTTCCTTGTGGCTTCAGATGTCGGATGACGTTCTCTATCGGTTGAGGAGGCAGGGTCTGCAGCAGGTCCCCCTTCTCTCTTAATCGTTCCTCGATGTTCAGCAGATGAAACTCCGTGGGAGAAACGTCCTGACGGACCTCGTCCCAAGTGAGCGGTGTAGAGACGGTCCCCAGCCGCCGGGCCCGCGGGGTATAAGGAGCGGCGAGTGTCCTTCCGCTGTAATGCTGAAGATAATCGAAGTAGATTTTATCGCCGCGATTCTTCTTCAGCCGTTCAATGGTGAACAGCTTGGGGAATTTCTCGGTTACATATTGCCCCACGAATTGGCCTACTGTTCGAAGTTCATCGAACGTAATGCCTTCCTGAATGGGAACGATGATCTGGACCCCGGTAGCACCTGAGGTTTTCGGGACGGAGGACAGGCCCAACGAGGTCAGTACGTCCCCTACAATGGCAGTCGCCTCCATGATGCGCGGCTCCTCCGGCAGCGTGGGATCCAGATCAATCATCCATTCGCAGGGCAGATTGCTGCCTGCGAGGTGCAGTGAAGGGTGAAACTCAAGCGCAGCCAGGTTCCCCAGCCAGAGCAGCTCCGGCAGTCCGTTGAGCAGCACGTAGTTAATATTTTCGTGCACATAGGTCTGAACAAAAGGAGGCAGCGGCTCCGGCGCATTTTTCTGATAGAAGGATTCGCCTTCGGCTCCGTGCGGATACCGAATGGTCGTGAGCAGCCTGCCCCGGCAGTACCGGAGCAGGAACGGGGAGATGGCCGCAAGCTTTTGCAGATACATCGCTTTGGTAATGCCGACTTCCGGCCAAAGCGGTTTGTCTGGATTCGTAATTTGAATCTCCTGCCCCTCGATCGTCAGGGTGCCTTTGACGGTACGAGCCATATGGTTTACACCCCCTCAATCGATACGAGTTTGGGATGGCGCATCATGCCATCCTGACTCCACTCGAGAAATGTGACCTGAACGGAAAGCGGCTGGCTAAGCCAGGCTAGCTGCTCCTTCTTCAGGTCGGTATGGAGCGTACTCCATACCGCGTCAGCACGATGCATTTCGGCATATTGCATGAGCCTCTTCTTCATCTGCTCATTAAGCCCCAGGGAAGCACGGCCGATGTAATTGCCATCGTCATCGGCAATGACAAGGCTGGCCACACGGCCTTCCCTGATGATCATGGCGACGGCGGTGGCTGTCATGTTCACGGCAATCTTTTTCTTGTACCAATCCCGGTGTTTCTTGCCTTCACGATAAGGAGAGGAGAGGCGCTTCATTACAATGCCCTCCCATCCCCGTGCTTCGGCCCAATTCCATAAATGCTCGCCTTCAAGAAACAGATCCGCGGTCAGCAGGCCCGGCGTGTCGGAAACGATCTCCTTCAGGCGGTGGTGACGTTCAAGATAGGGCAGCTTACGCAAGTCTTGGTCGCCGTCCACCAGAACATCGAAGAGAACATAAGTAAACAGAGGAGCGTTCGTGCTGATCGCACGCGAACGCTCCCGCTGAAGAACCTTCTGAAACACGGGACGACCCAGCTCCGGATGAAAATAGACAACCTCACCATCCAAAAGAAGTCGCCGTTCATGCAAGCCGGATAATGCCTGAACGACTTCGGGATACAGCGACGTTTTATCGAGCAGCTTGCGGGAATATAGCGATACGCGGTTTTGGTCAATTCCGGCGAGTATGCGCACGCCGTCCCATTTCAGCTGATAACCCCAATCCTCGCCCGTCGTGATCTGGTCCGTCGAGATCGGTGCCATCGGCTCTTTGGGCAGCAGATTCTGCATTTGTCCCATACGAATCAGGAAGTGGAGTCGGATTTCTTGGATTTGGTTGTTCGGCGCTTCGGCTTCGGTGCGTCAAGATCGCCTTCTCCGCCGCTGACCTTGGCAGCAGGTTCTTTGGCTGCCGTCTTCCGGGTCGTTTTACGCGGCTTTGGTTTGGTGCCCGGATCCGTTCCGATCGGCTTTACAGCTTCGATGCTTGCCTGGAGGGCAGCCATCAGATCGACAACGTTGGTCTCCTGACGAGCAGGGGCAATTTTGATTTCTTCACCGGATACTTTGCTGTTGATCAGATCCAGGAGACGTTCGCGATAATCATCCGTGTATTTCTCAGGATCAAAGGGAGTCGACAACTGGTCAATCAGCAGTTTGGCCATATCGAGTTCCTTGGAGTTGACCTCGGTTCTTTCAGGCAAATTCGGGACCTGAGAGATCGGCCGGATCTCATCCGGGTAGAAAATCGTCTCGATCGACAAGCATTCATCGAGCACCCGGATCGCGGCCAGACTGCTCTTCGAGCGAATAGCGATTTTGGCGATGCCGATTTTGCCGGACTGCTTCATCGCTTCCAGCAGGAGCCGATATGCGTTTGCGCCTGCTTGATCCGGCGAGAGGTAGTACGTCTTTTGAAAATAAATCGGGTCAATCTCGGTTAGATCCACAAAGTCCAGGATCGTTATGTTTTTGCTGTTCTGCTCCGCCAGCTGCTCCAGTTCCTCTTTTTCGAACAGCACGAATTTCCCCTTCTCATACTCGTATCCCTTCGTAATTTCCTCCCAGGCCACTTCCTCTTCACATACCGGACATTTGCGGATGTAAGAGAGCGGACTGCCGCACTCCTTGTGGATGTACCGCATCGAAATATCCTTATCTTCCGTGGCCGAGAACATCTTGACAGGCACGTGCACCAGACCAAAGCTGATCGCGCCCTTCCATACCGTATGCATTCTATGAAACCTCCTATCAAATTCTAATATGTTTGGGTATGACCGTGTAGTAAACGTAATAAACGACTACTATGACTTTTTTGTACTACCTCTATCAGTGTGCCCAAAAAAAGACTCTAGTATGAGTTATAGCTCAGGATTGCATAATTAGAACCTGTTTGTGGCATATTGACGTTGAATGCTGCCTGTATAAGGAGGTGATTTTCGTCATGACGGAGCCTAGAGAAACCCAAACGTCGGAAGAGATACAGAAGGACAGAGCCTCGGACCATTCCGCTGCAGAATCGGTGAACGGGGACATGGTGGATTGGAACAACCTGACCTCGGAGGAGAGCGAGATCTCTCGCGAATCTACGATGTTCGATATTGACCGGATGATCAACGAAGGCCTTGGCGGAGGCAATGTCACCATAGATAATGGGCTGATCGGCCCTTCCACAACCGATACGATGGACATCGTGGACGAATCGCCAAGAAATAGGGAGAAGGAGGATTAAACGTATGGAGATACAGCGCGCCGTAGAGATTTTCAACTCCAAGGATATTTACAAGGTCAATCTTGAAGGGGAGTCCGTGTGGATCGAGCATGTGGATCAGCAGAACGGAATGGCCACCGTCCAGGTCGGCTCTCGTCCGACCAATACGCTGACTGTAGACGTAGACCGGCTAAAAGAAGGCGAATAGCTTATTATTGCAGGGCCTCTAGAATTCCGGGAAACTGTTTAATAAACACGAAAAAATACACCTTACTCGGGACTCCGTAAGTTGGAACCCGGATAAGGTGTGTTTGTGTTGACCCTGTCGTTAACGAATCTCTCTGAAAAATAACCGGATATCTTCAGTCAGCAGATCGGGAGCTTCCAATGCGGCGAAATGGCCGCCGCGGTCGAACTCTGACCAATGGACGACATGGTACTGCTGCTCGACCATACTGCGAATGGAGAGGTCTTTGGGAAAGACCGCCACGCCGGTGGGCACGGAGGAATATGGTGCCGGCGCTCCCCAATTGCTCGAGCTTTCTTTATAAATTCTTGCGGAGGAGCCTGCCGTTGCTGTCAGCCAATAGATCGAGACATTCGTAAGAAGGAGCTCAAGGTCTACCGCATCCTCAGGAAGATCGGCCTTTGGATCGGTCCATTCCTTAAACTTCTCTACTATCCATGCAAGCTGCCCAACAGGGGAATCCGTTAAGCCGTAGGAAAGCGTCTGGGGTCTGGTCGCCTGAAGGATGGCATATCCGGACCCTTCAAATCCGCCACCGGCTAATTCATCATAGCGAAGTTTTTCTACAGCCGTAAGGTTGTCGCTTTCAGCCGGATCCCCGGTTGGAAACACCGACAGACCGTTACAATGTACGCCAACGATTCGCTCTGCAGCGATCCGGCCAAGTTCCGCTGAAACCATGCTCCCGGTATCTCCCCCCTGTGCTCCATATCGTTCATAGCCCAGGCGGCGCATTAATTCATCCCACGCTTTAGCGACACGCTCGATATTCCATCCGCGTTCGGTGGTGTGCCCGGAAAAGCCGAAGCCTGGGAGGGACGGGATCACGAGATGAAATGCATCGGACGGATTTCCACCGTACTTGCCGGGATTGGTGAGCGGTTCAATCATGCGGGTAAACTCCACAATCGATCCGGGCCAGCCATGGGTTATGATTAGAGGAATCGCATCAGGCTCAGGGGAGCGAACATGCAGGAAGTGAATATTTTGCCCATCGATGGTGGTCGTATATTGAGGGAATTGATTCAACATGGTTTCATATTTACGCCAATCGTAAACATCCTTCCAATAGGTGGATAACTCTTTCAGGTAAGACAGCGGTGTGCCATATTCCCAGTGATGATCCTCCAGGTCATCAGGCCAGCGAGTGCGGGTCAAACGTTCCTTAAGGTCAAGCAGGTCCGACTCTGGAATTTGAATGCGAAATGGAAGTATGGTTTCTTCTGAATATGGGGCTGTATTCGATACAAACGTGGGGTTCATTATAATCCTCCTCAAATCTTTTTATCATCGTTATGGTTTAACTATAATGCTTAATCTTTGACTACGTAGTGTCAGTGTTTGCAACCTGGTTTGACGTTTCTTTTCTTAATTGAGTTATGAAGGTAAAAACTCATGTTCTTGCAGCAGGTTGGGAGGACCGATATAATGAAGATCAAGTATTTTGAGATATAGGCAAACTAAGTAAAGGGTGGGTTATCAGTGAACAATGGCCGTACGGAGGGCCAGTTTCGAATGATTTCAAGCAGTCTGGAGGAGACGGAGCAGCTTGCTGCTTGGCTGGCCGCTAGAGCGGAGCCAGGGACTGTCATCGGACTGGACGGGGATCTTGGAGCAGGAAAAACGGCATTCTCCAAACAATTTGCACAGCACCTTGGTGTGAACGGGGTTGTGAATAGCCCGACATTTACGATTATTAAAGAATATGAGGGGCGTCTGCCGCTCTACCATATGGATGTGTACCGTTTGTCGGTCGATGAAGCGGATGAGCTCGGGCTGGATGAGTATTTTTTTGGCGAAGGGGTTTGTCTCGTGGAATGGAGCAGTCTGATCACTGAGCTGTTGCCTGAGCGGTATCTGCATATCCAGCTTGAAACGACAGGCGAAACGCACCGGACCATCACACTTTCAAGCCAGGGCGAGCCCTATGGCGAGTGGTGCCGGGATTTGAATGAAAAATGGGGTAGCTGGAATGAACAACAATGACACGAAGCCGCAGCAGCGGTTTTTGGCGCTGGATACGTCTACGGCATCGCTGGCGGTATCCGTGATGGAGCAGGACAAGCTGCTGTCGGAAGTGAACACGAACGCAGACCGCAATCACTCGGTGCATCTGCATCCGGTGATGGCACAGGCGCTTGCTGAAGCAGGCCTCGGCATGGACCAGATGGACGGCATTGCCGTGGGAGTAGGGCCGGGATCTTATACAGGAATCCGGATTGCGGTAACGGCTGCCAAAACATTGGCATGGGCTAATCACATCCCGGTTGTCGGGGTATCCAGCCTGCAAGCCCTTGCATGGGGGGGCCTGAAGTCCGGATGGAACGAAGCCGAGCCAAAGGCGGGAGTCCACTGGATCATTCCGCTGCTTGATGCAAGACGGGGACAGGTGTACACGGCTTTATTCGCTGCCGATTCAGAGAGCAAGGAGAGTGCGCCGATACGTCTGGAGGCAGACGGTATTCGCCTGATGCAATCCTGGGTGGAAGCCATTAAGGAACGCATCAGCAAGCTGCCTGAAGAGGAACGCCCGGTCTGCCTTTGGTTTATTGGGGAAGTGGAACTCCATGCCGAAACCGCCCGCAGGCTTGAGCCGGGGTTCGGAGAACGGCTGCATATTCATCCGTACTCGCTCGAAGGCCGCTGGATGGGGTACTTGGGCGCAGCGAGGCTGCTCGCCGGAGAAACGGATGATCTGCATACACTGGTACCCAATTATACACAGCTTTCCGAAGCGGAAGCGAACCTGCTGCGTAAGCGGTGAAGGGAGCGTAGGATTCGTCATGAATCAGCAGAAGAAGCCGGTAGATGGTGAAGACGGTTTGTCCTTTCGGTTGATGACCCTGGAGGATATTCCGGAGGTTCTCGTGGTGGAGCGCGAAGCGTTCACCGTGCCCTGGACCGAGGAAGCTTTTCACAATGAACTGAAATTGAATCATTTTGCACGTTATATGATTATGGAGTACGAAGGCAAAACGGTAGGATATGCAGGCATGTGGACGATCGTGGATGAAGCGCACGTTACAAATATTGCGCTTCTGGAGCAGTACCGCGGACGCAAGTGGGGCGATCGTCTGCTTACGGAATTGATGAAGACTGCTGCCTATATGGGAATGGAGAAAATGACGCTGGAAGTCCGGGTATCCAATCACGTGGCCCAGCACTTATATATCAAAAAAGGGTTTAAACCAGCCGGTGTCCGGAAGGGGTATTATTCCGATAATCAGGAAGACGCACTCATCATGTGGGCAGATCTGCCCCCTTATCGGGAGGACGATGGCGAGGAAGGAAGTCAAAGGCTATCATGAATGAAGAAAGAGTAGACCGGCAGCACAGCTGCATATTGGCGATAGAAACGAGCTGCGATGAAACCTCGGTTGCCGTTGTAAAGGATGGCTGCGAGGTTTTGTCCAGTGTCATTGCCAGCCAGATTGAAACACATAAAGCTTTTGGCGGGGTGGTGCCCGAGGTGGCTTCCCGCAAGCATGTGGAGAGTATCACGCTAATTATTGAACAAGCCGTAGCTGAGGCCGGCATTGAAATGAAGGATTTGTCGGCGATCGCCGTAACGCAGGGTCCTGGCCTGGTTGGGGCGCTTCTCGTTGGCGTTATGGCTGCTAAAAGCCTGGCGTTTGCGCTCGGCAAGCCGCTGATTGGCACGCATCATATTGCGGGTCATATCTATGCCAATCGTTTTGTGGGCGATATCGCTTACCCTTGCATGGCGCTGGTGGTTTCCGGCGGTCACACCGAGCTAGTCTACATGAAAGACGAAGGCAGCTTTGAGTTGATCGGCAGGACGCGGGATGATGCGGTTGGCGAAGCGTACGACAAGGTGGCCAGGGCGCTTGGCTTCCCATATCCCGGCGGTCCGCATGTCGACCGAATGGCATTGGAGGCCGAGGAGGTTGTGGAGCTTCCTCGCGTATGGCTGGAGCCGGATTCCTACGACTTCAGTTTCAGCGGTCTGAAATCGGCTGTATTAAATGTCGTCAATCAGAGCAAAATGCGTGGAGAGGAAGTCCGGACGGAAGCGATAGCCCGGGGTTTCCAGGAATCCGTGGTCGAAGTGCTCGTGGAAAAGGCGGTTCGTGCGGTCAGAGCATATGATGCCAAGCAGCTGCTGCTGTGCGGCGGCGTTGCCGCCAATCGCGGACTCCGTAAAGCCTTGGCTGAACGCTGCGAGCAGGAAGGGATATTGCTGACGATCCCGCCATTTCAGTATTGTACCGATAACGGAGCGATGATTGCTGCCGCGGCGCATCTGAAATGGAAGCAGGAGAGCTTTACGCCGCTCGATATGAAGGCCGACCCGCAAATGTCACTGGAGCTTTGGGCGGAGCCATTAAGCTAAAGCCACTTGACACGTATTTGTATAGGACGTATAATCTTTATCAAATTCCAGAATGTTGAAACGCGAAGAACAGGATCAGTAAGGTGAACCTTGGATGAAGAGAGCTGCGGGACGGTGCAACGCAGACGAGAGGGACCTGAACTCACCTGGGAGCGGAGCTGGGGAACCTTGCGCAGCGAAGTGCCGGTCAGGCACGGATTGAATTGCGGAGTTTGACCTTGCTACGGGATGGCCTCCGTGAGAATGGCTCCGCACAAATCATTTGTGATTTGGCGATGGAGGGGGCTTTAGGTTCGGGAGACAGCATGATGATCCCGGGAGCTTAGAGTCAACAAGAGTGGTACCGCGATAGGATAGCCTGTCGTCTCTTGAATAAGAGATGGCAGGCTTTTTTGCATGCTTGGACAGCTAAATACGAATCAATCTGATAAAGCTTCACTTTCAATCCGCAGATGATAAAAGCGGAATCTCGGATATAGTGATCCGAAGGATATGATAGTCAGCATAACAACATATCGAATAAACGCAATGAACGGGAGCAGTAAAAGGGAGCCGTCTACAGAGAGCTGCGGGTTTGGTGTAACGCAGCGGCAGCAACCTTCGAATCTCGCCCGGGAGCGGAAGAGGGGAACAGCAGCAAGCATCGGTTGATGGAGCTAGACAGCCCAACGACCCTGAATGCAGCTGTACTCTCTTACGGAGTTTCCTCCGTCATCAGGACGTCCATTCTCTTCATGACCGGCTGGTATGAGGAGATCATGGACAGTGAGTGGACGTGCATATGTCGCGAAGGAACAGCTGCGAAATTAGGCGCGTCAATTAGAGTGGTACCACGGAGGGTCTAAGCCCGTCGTCTCTTATATGAAGAGATGGCGGGCTTTTTTGCTGCCGGCAGCAGCAGGGTGGGATGCGGACGCAAGTCGACGTGCGGACGTAAAGCGAACATATGGAACAGATTAAACAACGTTCCCGTAGGAAATCGGGTCATACCATAACCAAGGAGGAGTATGCAAAATGAGTGAATCCATGAGAACCATCCAAATATTCGATACAACGTTGCGGGACGGGGAACAGGCCCCGGGAGCAAGCCTGCAGCCAGAACAGAAAATTGTGCTGGCCGGAAAGCTGGCTGAGCTGGGCGTAGATGTGATGGAGCCCGGATTTCCAGTGTCTAGTCCCGGGGAGTTTGCCGCTGTGCAGGCCATCTCGAGACAGCTGCAGCAGGTCGAGATATGCGGATTCGCACGGGCCGTGAAAGGGGATATTGATGCTGCCGTCAAGGCCACCCAGGATGCGGCCAAAAGGCGAATCCATCTGTTTATTTCATCTTCCGACATCCATCTTCGACACCAGCTGCGCATGAGTCGTCCGGATGTAGTGGCAAGGGCACGTGAGATGACAGCTTATGCGAAGCAGTTCAGCGACGTGGTGGAATTTACGGCGATGGATGCCTCGCGTACCGGCATTGACGACTTGATTGAGATGGTGGAAGCCGTCATTGAAGAGGGTGCAACGATAATCAATCTGCCCGATACGGTGGGATATGCGCTTCCGAATGAATATGGCGAGATGTTCCGACGTGTGCGGGAAGGCGCCCGTGGCGGAAAGACGGTCGCCTATAGCGCCCACTGCCATAATGATCTCGGTTTGGCTGTGGCCAACAGCCTGGCCGCGATTGAGAATGGCGCCAGCCAAATCGAGGTTACCGTGAATGGGGTAGGCGAGCGTACAGGCAACTGCGCATTGGAGGAGCTGGTCATGGCTCTATCCACCCGGGGTGACATGCTGCGGGCAGAGACGGGCATTACGGCCGAGAAGCTGTATGAAGTATCTCGTCTCGTTAGCGGTGCGATGCATTTTCCGATCGCTTTTAATAAACCTGTAGTCGGCAGGAACGCCTTCCAGCATGAGTCCGGCATCCACCAGGACGGTCTGCTGAAGGACCGAAGCACCTACGAGATTATGGATCCGGAAAAGCTGGGGATTCCGCGGAGCATGATTGTGCTGGGCAAGCATTCCGGTCGTCATGCGCTGAAGGATCGTCTTGCCCGGTACGGTGTTCAGCTTGATGGAGACGAGATGGAGTCCTTGTACGATACCTTCAAGGAGACGGCTGATCGTCAGAAGGTGGTCAGCGATGATCAGCTGCTGCAAATGGTGAGCAGCACTTTGGGTAAACCAGCCCAAGTATATGAGCTGATCGAGGCCCAGGTCATCTCGGGAACGGGCAGCAGCCGGGTCGCGGCAATCACGCTGCGTCATCTGAGCGAGCAAACGGAAGCCACCTACTCCAGCGTGGCGGACGGTCCGGTGCAAGCCGTTATCTCGGCAATCAGCCAAGGAATTAGCAGCGATATCCGCTTTGGCGATCTGGAGCTCCACTCGTTAAGCAGCGGCGAAGACGCGCATGCCGAAGCGGCGGTCACGGTTGAGAAGGCGGGCAAGATCTTCCGCGGAACGGCTGTGCATCAGGATATCGTTATGGCGGCAGGCCTGGCATACGTTGCTGCATGCAACTCGGCGTTGATGTCGGTCTAGGCGAAAAGCTGAATGGGAAACCTTAGCGTCTAACGCTTCTAATGATTGATGGCAGAAGCGACCTTCCGAACCGGATGGAGGAGGGTCGCTTTTTTTCATAATCAAGCTCGATAAAAACTTGCAAATAACAAGAGATAAGTCTATATAGAAGTCCATTATATAAGACATATAACTCTGTCAAGTTGTGAACAACGTTATCCACATATTCGCCTGAAATTGTGCATAAGCGAGAAAAATGTCGATAAATCGGTCTTTTGCAAGACGCTGAAAAGAGGGGACAGGATTTTCAAATTTTCCGGTGGAAACTGTGGATAATGTGAATAACTTAGTGGATAAAGCTGGATATAGGACCAGGAGTGCGCGTATAACAACAAAAAAATGGCCGTTTCGGCCATTTTCATGGTAAACTTATGCACCATTCTTGGGGATAAGTTTGTGTATAAATGCAAAACTCCATTTGAAACACTTTTGTGAACTTTTTTTAATCTTCCAGCAATGACTCCCATTCGGCAAAAATTTGCTCAAGCTGACTCTTTTTCTCCTCTAACGACTGCTGGCGTTCTTGGAGTGCCATATAATCCTGATAGATCTCCGGCAGGGTCATCTCGGCCTCTAACTCGGTTATGTCCGATTCCAAAGCATGGATTTGCTCTTCCAGACTTGCGAGCTTGCGCTGACGGTTTCGCTCCTCCCGTTTGGCCTGCTTCTCGGCTTCAAAGGAAACGGCTCCCTGTTTCTCGATGGCAACTTCGGCTTTTCCTTCCTGTTTCAGGGTGTGACGAGCAAACGGCTCGGAAGGTTCGTCATTCATATCGATAATTTCCTGCTTTTTCTCCGTATAGTCGTCATAATTACCCAGGAAATGTTGAATGCCGTCCGGATGAAGCTCGATGATTCGCTCGGCCATTTTGTTAAGGAAGTAACGGTCATGGGATATGAACAATAAAGTGCCTTCGTAATCCATGAGTGCTGATTCAAGAACCTCTTTGGCAAATAAGTCCAGATGGTTCGTCGGCTCATCCAAGATGAGCATGTTGGCTTCAAGGAGCATTAGCTTGGCAAGCGATACGCGGGCCTTTTCCCCTCCGCTTAAGGAACTGATCTTCTTGAGCACATCTTCGCCGCTGAAGAGGAAGTTGCCCAGAACGGTGCGGATGCGGGCTTCCTCCATATGCGGATAGGTGCCCCATAGCTCTTCCAGAACGGTATTGCTCGGATTCAGCTCGGATTGCTCTTGATCGTAATAGCCGATCTTGACTTTTGTACCCCATTGCAGCGATCCCGCCGTTGGCTTCATGGTACCGATCAGGCATTTCAGGAGCGTCGATTTGCCCACTCCGTTGGGTCCGATCAAAGCTACGGTCTCCCCGCGGCTGAGATCAAAGGAAACCTGACGGAACAATGGCTTGTCCTGCTCGAACGAAAGCGCCAGATCCCGCACATGAAGCACATCCTTGCCTGACATATATTCGGCTTCAAAAGAAAAGTGTGCTTTCTTCAAATCTCCCAGCGGTTTGTCCAGCCGTTCCATTTTATCCAGCGCTTTGCGACGGCTCTGTGCGCGCTTGGTCGTGGAGGCCCGGACCAGATTCCGCTGAATGAAGGTCTCCATCCGGGAAATCTCATCCTGTTGCTTCTCGTACTGCTTCAGCTGGGATTCGTATTCCGCTGCCTTCAGCTCAATATACCGGCTGTAGTTGCCCGTATATTTTTTGGAATGACGGCGTTCGATCTCAACGATGGTCGTAACAAGCCGATCCAGGAAATAGCGGTCGTGGGAAACGACCAGCAATGAACCGGAATAGCCGCGCAGATAATCCTCCAGCCAGGTGAGGGTCGCGATATCCAGATGGTTCGTCGGTTCATCCAGCATGAGCAGGTCAGGTGCCTGCAGCAATATTTTTGCAAGGGCCAGCCTTGTCTTCTGCCCGCCGCTTAATGTGGCAATGGAGGTGTCCGGCGAAAAACTGCCAAATCCCATGCCGTGAAGGACGCTGCGGATACGTGTTTCGATCTCATAACCGCCCTGATCCTTGAACCAGTCCGAACGGATCGCATAACGATCCAGAAGCTCTTGGTATTTCTTCGGATCCTCGCTCGACTTCGGGTCGGCAATTTGTTCCTCCATCTGACGCAGCTCGCGCTCCATCTCCAGAAGGGGAGCGAAGACATCCAGCATCTCGTTCCATATCGACGAATCGGACTGAAGCCCGCTGTTCTGGGCAAGATAACCAACGGTGGTTTCCTTAGCCTTGAAGATTTGTCCGCCATCATAAGACATCTCGCCTGCCAAAATTTTGAGCAGGGTCGATTTCCCGGCTCCATTGACTCCGACAAGACCGATTCTTTCACGTTCAAGCACCTGCAGATTGATCCCGTCAAGGACGGGCGTAACTCCGTATAATTTCGTGATGCCATTGGCTTGCAGCAGCATGTTATGTGAAACCTCCATCATTCTATATGTTTGTACCATTAATTCTTCATTATAAGAAAAACGTTTACCGACGTACATTCTCAGAAGACAGACCGCATATAGCGGAAGTTTTTCTTGCGAGATAAGGAGGGTGCTTCTGATGTAAATACATTTTTATCTCTTAAGAAAAACGTTTACCGACGTACATTCTCAGAAGACAGACCGCGTATAGCGGAAGTTTTTCTTGCGAGATAAGGAGGGTAGCCCCTGATGTATAAACAATCTTATCTCTTAAGAAAAACGTTTACCGACGTACATTCTCAGAAGACAGACCGCGTATAGCGGAAGTTTTTCTTGCGAGATAAGGAGGGTAGCCCCTGATGTATAAACAATCTTATCTCTTAAGAAAAACGTTACCGACGTACATTCTCAGAAGACAGACCGCATATAGCGGAAGTTTTTCTTGCGAGATAAGGAGGGTGCTTCTGATGTTAATACATTCTTATCTCTTAAGAAAAACGTTTACCGACGTACATTCTCAGCGTGGTCATGCTTTGAAGTGTATACGTTCTGATATCTTAAAGTAAGTGTACATGAAAATGGCCGAACAATCGACCATGATTGGCGACTTCCGGCATTCTTGGCTAAAGGAAGGAACAGTGGTAAACTAAAATTAATTATAAGCGTGAGAGGAAAGATCACGTGTTGAACCCTGAGGAAGAATTGAAGCGGGTATCCGCAAAAGAAGCCCTGCGCAAAGTGATGACATTACGCAGGGATGAGTTATCCGGGCAAGAGCGTTCGAAGCGTTCGAAGCAAGCCTGCAAGTTTGCTTCAGAGGTCATGAATCGGTTTCAATTTCAGAGCATGATGATTTATGTCCCCTTTCGCTCCGAACTGGATTCCCGGCCGCTGGTTGAATGGGCGTGGAAGCAGGGGATTCAGGTTATCGTTCCCCGAAGTCTGCCCCAAGACCGTTCGATGGAATTGTATAAACTTCAGGCATGGAATGAGCTGATTCCCGGAGCTTACGGCATTCCGGAGCCAGATCCGTTGCGGTCGCAGAAATGGAATCATCCCGGACCTGATATCATCTGGGTGCCCGGGCTTGCGTTTGACAGGAAGGGCGGAAGACTTGGATACGGAGGCGGTTATTATGACCGGCTGTCGGACAGGCTTAGTCAGGGAGCGCAAGACAACGCTCAGATCGGTGAACCTTTGTGGATGGGAATCGGCTACGAGGTTCAAGTCTTGGAGCATATCCCTATGGAAGAACATGATAGGGTATTGGACGGTTTGGTTACGGAACTGGGACATTCGGCGACGGCCAGACCTGCAGCGGAGGGATAAGAGATGGAATTGAGTCATTTTAACGGCCAAGGCAGAGCACGCATGGTGGATGTCAGTGATAAGGATGTAACAGCCCGGACAGCGGTAGCGAAGACTACGGTTCGTATGCACCCGGATACGCTGATTCGCATCCAGGAGGGGAAAATTGGCAAGGGAGATGTACTTGCCGTAGCGCAGGTTGCGGCTATCATGGCTGCCAAAAACACGTCAAACTGGATTCCCATGTGTCATCCGCTGCCGTTGACCGGCGTGAATGTGGAGTTCAGCGATAATGCTAGAGATGAGTTATATATAGAAACGATTGTGAAGACCACAGGCAAAACCGGTGTTGAAATGGAAGCTTTGACAGCAGCTTCTGCCGCTGCGCTGACGGTCTATGACATGTGCAAAGCCTTGCAAAAAGACATGGTCATCGGCCCGACCTACCTGGTAAGCAAAACCGGAGGAAAGAGCGGGGATTACATACAAGAAACAACATAGGATTGCATAGAGATAGGAGATTCGGACGAGTGGGAAGGAGAGAGGGCAGATGGTGTGGAAAACGGCGATCCTGACGGCGAGCGACAAAGGTTCGCGGGGGGAACGCGAGGATACGAGCGCTCAAGTGATCCGGGAATTGGTGGAAGAAGAGCTGAGCGGAGAAATTATTGAATACCGGATCGTACCGGACGAGCCGGATGAAATTATTGCGGCATTGATCGAACTTACGGATTATTATCAAGTGGATCTTGTCCTCACGACTGGCGGAACGGAGCTGGCGGTCCGGGATGTTACGCCGGAGGCGACCAAGCGGGTCATCGAACGCGAAGTGCCGGGCATTGCGGAAGCGATGCGCGCTACCGTCATGCAGAAGAATCGGAGCGCGATGCTGTTTCGGGGCGTATGCGGCGTCCGCGGCCGTACCTTGATTGTTAATCTTCCGGGTTCGCCCAAAGGCGTGCACGAGAATCTGGCGGCGGTTATGGATCAGCTTCCGGAAGCACTGCTGATGGTAACGGGCCAATATCGGGAGCAGCTCTAGAGAGTATTTACTAGATAATTATGTAAATAAACTGTCACGTTTCTAGACTGTATATGTGATTTACATTATGGTATGATGGCGGTATATGAGCTTGTTTCAACTGTAGTAGTCGGATTATGGTCATTAGTTAACACCTGTTGTAGTGCAAGGCATGACGGATTTAGATCATCCTGAAGTCCTTTTAAAGGCATTGAGCAGGACGAGGAGGAGAATAGATATGAGTGGAATTGGAGTGCCGGGTATTATTTTGCTCGTTATTTTGGCGCTGCTCTTGTTCGGACCGAACAAGCTTCCTGAACTTGGACGTGCGGTCGGAAGAACATTCCGTGAGTTTAAGGACGGTGCGCGGGAGATTATTGCTGACGATGCACCGGCGAAGAAGAAAGAAGAGGCTCCCCAACAAGCCGTTGTCGCTGAGCCAACCAAGGTTGAAGACAAGCGTCTTCCGGAATAGAAATAAAGCAAGGCTTGAAGTCCCTTCCTTCGGGAGGGATTTTGTTTTGTCAGGGTCACATACAGGGTGGTGGTTAACTTGTCGGAGCAAGTGAAAGATATGGCGCTTGTTGAGCATTTGGGCGAGCTTCGCAAACGAATTATTATTGTGCTCGTGGTATTCGTAGCGGGTTTGATCGGCGGGCTTTTTGTTGCGGACCCGATCTATCATTATTTGACGGCGGCTGAAGAAGCCAAGAACTTTGAGCTGCACGCCTTCTCCTTCTGGGATGGTATCGGGATCTATATGAAAATCGCTGCCATTTTCTCGCTTGTCATTTCCGTTCCGCTGATCTTCTATCAGCTGTGGGCGTTCGTCAAGCCGGGACTTCGCAAAGAAGAGCAGAAAGCGGCCATTCGTTACGTGCCTTATGCGTTTCTTCTGTTCATTGTAGGGATCACGTTCGGATATTACGTCGTGTTTCCGATGACGCTGTCATTCACGACAACGATTACCCAGAGCATGGGGCTTCAGGAAACCTACGGCATTACTAATTACTTGAATTTTATGTTCAATCTCGTATTGCCGCTGGCCTTGCTGTTTGAGCTGCCGCTTGTGGTGATGTTCTTAACGAAAATTCGCATTCTGAATCCGCTGCGGCTTCGAAAAATGCGCAAACTCGCGTATTTCGCGCTCGTATTCATCGCGGTTGTCATTACGCCGCCGGACTTCATATCGGATTTCCTGGTCACGATTCCGCTGCTGCTGCTGTACGAATTCAGCGTGTTTCTGTCTTCCGTGATCTACCGCAAGCAGCTAGAGGCGGACATGGAACGGGACAGCCGGTACATACGGGTAGACGAAGAGGATGGAATGTGACGTTTTTTGGAAAAATAGGATTACTTAGAATAAGAACAACCCGCTTAACCAATCCCCACGGGAGTATGGTTTGCGGGTTGTTTTTTGTTGGAGGATCGAATGGTTAGAAATCAAATTTCATAAGTGCATTCGCTCTAGGTCTCATAGGGATCTATTCATATCGTCCTGACTTTCATCTTGCGCATATCTAGCCAGCGCCATCGCTGCGGTTTCCTGCATTCGGGCCTGCAGCGTGTTTCCTTCCACGACTTTTACCCGCAGTCCGAGAAAGCGAATACGGGAGAGCAGAAAGTCGCACTCATCCTTCAAATAGGAGACTTTAATGCGGTAGGTATTGGAATCTTCATCATAATGGACGGTCTTGTCAAAACAGGAGAAAGCGTACAGGATCCGTGACAATTCCCCGTTGTATCGGCGATGGATTTCAATGAGGGCTTGCTTCTCGCGATTTTCCATCAGATTCTGCAGCCGTTCCTTGATGCGATCGATTCGAAAAGACGGAAGTGAGGTCCCTTGGATATATAGAATATGATCCAGCTTCGTGTACATGAGTCCTCTTCGGCTTTTGCTGTACCAGATCAGCATCCATTCCCGTTTGATCATGGAATACTCCAATTTGAACGGGAAACCGGACTGATTGCTGCGCGTTTCTCCGAGCTTCGTTCGATAGCTTAAGCGAAAGCCCTGATCCTGCATGATCATTCTTCGCAAGGTGCGAAGATGCGGGTGATATACACTTCGTTCCTGTCCCTTGGCCTTCTCCAGGATAATCTCCTTCATCTCGGCACCGCTATGCTCCATGTGAAGGATTTGTTCGAGACGCTTTAAGGTTTCAGGCGTAAAGGCGTTAGCTGCCTCAGGGTGCACCAGCATCATTTTGAGCCATCCCCGTTCTTGAGCGGTTATGGCAATCGAGTCAGTTTCCTCAAGCCGCGTCATAATCTGATAATTAAAAATTTTCTCGAACGGATTCTGGCTCATAATAAGCGGCAATCTCCTTCCATTCCTTGATGAACTCCAGGCGAAGGGAGCGGGGCTTGAGCACCTCGCAGCTGGAGCCGAAGCTCCGGAGCCAGGGCTTGATTTCGCTGGTGCCGTTCACTTCGATTTCATATAGAAATGAATCGTCGGATTCTATCGTAACGGTCCCCCATTGCCCTTGCGCCTTAACCCGGTTCAGCACGAAATTCACTTTGCTGTCCTCCGGGTTAAAAAATCTGGCCACGACCTTGGTGGGATTACGGGTATCGGTAACCCAACTATTCTCCAATTCGGCCAGCACTTCCTCCAGGCGCTGCTGGAAGACCTCTTCCTTAACCACATCGCCTTCTTCGATCTGAGTCAATCCCTCCATACGAAACTTCATGAGACCTTGTCTGCCGTTATAACCGATCAGATACCAACGGCCGTATTGATGGTCATATATCACGCGCAGCGGCAGCACCGTTTCCCGAAGCCCTTTGGACTCCCTGTGGAACAGCGGATTCGTATTTTGGGAAGCATAGCGTGAAGTGCTTTTGGGTGATAAGTACAGGAAACGGATTCTAGCTCTTTTGGTAATGGCCTGAAAAATGGTATGCAGATGCGCTTCGTCCAATATGCGTGAAGGATAATGATATTTATAAATATAAGCAGCGGTTGAGTGCGCAGCGATGTCACGCTTCCGCAAAGCCCGCTTTAAGTTATCCCTGAGCATATAACCCTGCACGGACGGGAGCTGCGTATTCGACATGACGTCCACATAGTCGTAGAGATCAAGCAGCTCGTCATCCGACAACGAATCGATCAGATCACGGGCGCCCCTGTATCGGTAAGGCCGGTCTGTGCCTGTCTTCACGATGACTCCGACTTCCTCCAGGTATTTGAGATCTCCGCGTATCGTCTTCTCATCCGGCAGAGACTCCCCGTCAGGCAAGTGATCGCCGCATAGGTCGATTAGTTCTTTGGCGGTTAACTGCTGATGCTGCAGCTGGGTGAGGATCGTGGACAGCCTCAAGCTTTCCGATGCCTTAAGCGATTTGCCGCGGAACAACAGCAGCAGGAGCGGATCTGCGGTTTCATAGTATGAATAGCGCAGGCCTTCGGATAGGGTGAGGCTTTGTTCTTCCGAGAGCTGCGGCTGAAGCGATTCAATCCTATTTTTTAAATTTCGAAGCGTTTTGTCATAGGTATGTACCGAAATACCGAGTCGATCGGCCAGTTGTTGCCGGTTGTATGCTCCTCCGGCCAGCGCCAGAATGCGAAGGAACTGGATTTCTTTATCGAAGCTTTCCCGAGCCATGGCGCCCTCCTTCAAGTCACATATTAGATCGTACGTGATGCTGTCTGTAACTATTGTAGCAAGGATAGGGAACTGCATAAAGGATGGAAATTATAACATCATTTTGTTATCGCCATACTTTCGCCCTGTTGAAATTGGAACGTGTGGAGGACAATAAGGTTATCGGACATCAGACGGCAGCTACAGAAGGAGAGATACCAGATATGAATATATCGCAGGAAATGAATTCGACGATTCAGCAAGAACTTGAGCGAATTGAGCGGGAGGAAGGCGTCCTTATCCTGTATGCCTGCGAATCAGGCAGCAGGGCCTGGGGCTTTCCGTCGACAGACAGCGATTATGACGTAAGGTTTATCTATATCAGACCCGTGGAGTGGTATTTATCGATCTTCGACAAGCGAGATGTGATTGAGCGGCCGATCAGTGACAGGCTGGATATGAGCGGTTGGGATTTGAAAAAAGCGCTGGGGCTTTTTCGCAAGTCGAATCCGCCCCTGCTCGAATGGCTGGAGTCCCCCATCAAGTATAAGGAGACGCTTGGCATCGCCCAGCAAATCCGCAGCATATCTCCGCTTGCGTTCTCGCCAAAATCTTGCATGCACCACTACCTGAACATGGCTAAAGGCAATTACCGGATGTATTTGCAAGGGGGAGACGTTAAGATCAAAAAATATTTCTATGTCCTGCGTCCGATCCTGGCATGCGACTGGATTCAAACCTACAACGAGATGCCTCCCATGGAATTCGAGCTGCTTACGAATCGCCTATTAAATCAGGGAAGTGCGCTGAAACAGGAGATTGATCAATTGCTTCTCCGCAAACGTTCAGGTGAAGAGATGAATGTTGAACCGAGGCTTCCTAACATTAATGCATTCATTGAAGAGAAATTGAACGAATATGAGCTGCTAGCCAAGGATAAGAAGCATCAAGATACGGATCTGGATCAAAGGCTGGATGCTTTGTTTCGGGACGCGCTGGTTGAAGCATGGGGAACCGGTGGACCGCAGTCATTCACGGTTTGACGAAAGGAGAGAGTCATTTTGGCAATTATACAGCTCACATCAACGAATCCGCAGTTTTCGTTTCTCATGAAGAAGAACCCGAACTCCGGCATGCAGCTTCGGAGCGTGAGGCAAGGAACGGCATACGGATGGTATTCCGAGTCAGCTGCGTTTAACGTTTATTTCAAGGATGCGGATAACGAGATATCCTTCAAACAGCACCAAGGGGAGAGCTTTGAGTATTTGAACGTGTCCCGTTATAATACACCTTTGTTTCCGCTGGCTGCCATTAACGAGTTTTTTGCAGCTCCCTTCAAAAAGCACGATGAACGGGACACGGAGGGACACGAGCATGTTTTTTACATCAATCTCATTCATATTGAGAAGACGCGTTATATTGAATTTTTTCAAAAGCATCTCGAGGAATACTCGTTCTTGCTTCGGCACGAAGCCCATAAAAGCTATGCCCTCACCATAACCACCGGGAAGAGCCTGTACCATCTGCTGCATACGGTCAATGTGTTGTGCCTGTTCCTGGCAATGTTCGGGAGCGAATATCTCGATACCTCGGATAAAGTGCTTGAAAAGCACATTCGCAGTCTGAATGTCATCGATGCCCCCTACTACATACGAAGTCTGTTCGTGCGCAATTTTCTGAATCATCGGGATCGATTCAAGCAGTTCAAGCAGGAGCTTGAGTTTACGCCTAGATACAGCATCAATTTTGCATATGGAAACACGGCTATGCAGCGCAGAAGTTACATCGCTCAAGTGCTGCCATTCAACAAGCCGATATTGGATATCGGCTGCGGTGAAGGCTTTTACGCCCTTTCTTTTGCCGGAAAAATAGAGGAAACCTATTATGCGGTAGATATTAATGAAGCTTTGCTGGAAGTGGTAGAGCGTAAAGCGGAAGCGAAGGGGCTGGACAATCTGGTGACCTTTCCGTCGATCGCTCACTTTCTTGAGGGGTATGACGATGAGTCCGTAGACGTTATTTTGACCGAAGTGATCGAGCATATGCCGGAAGCGGAAGCGGCGGACCTCATCCGCCAAGTCGTGCAGGAGATCCGGTTCGAGAAGCTGATCATTACGACGCCCAATGCCGATTTCAACCCGTATTATGAGCTCGATGGTTTCAGGCATGATGATCATAAGTGGGAAATGGGGCAGGAGAAGTTTAGATCGTGGTGTGACGAAATCCTGCAGAATCTAGGCGTTCAATATGAGTATGTGATGATCGGTGACAGTGTGGACGGCATGCATACAACGCAGGGAATGATTGTTACGAGGAAGGGGGAGTAAGGCCATGGAATTGCATACCAAAATGCACACGATTTTTATGCTGGTCGGTCCGACAGAGTGCGGAAAAACGACGTTTGCGAAGGAAATCCTGATTCCATCCTTGCAGTGGGAATACCCTGAGCGCAACTACAGGAGCAATGTCCAGTACCTATCATCGGACGCCATTCGTCAGGAGCTGCTCGGTTATGATTATGATAAATACGATCAGGTGATGCTGGAGGCGAGCTCGCATGCGTTTCAGTTATTATTTGAGCGGCTTAGATTGACGACTTCTTTTCCGATTCAGGCTGACTTTGTTGTAGTGGATACAACGGCATTGGCCGATGATTTCCGGGGCAAGGTCCTTGAAATCGCGCATGAGAACAACTACCGTGTGGAAGTCATTCTGTTTGATTACCGGAAACGGGAGGATTACTACGCCTCCGATCGCTCCAAGAAGCTGATATCCACGCATATTAGCCGCTTGAAAAAGGAGGTGCTCCCCGTCCTCGCACGGGAAGGATACGATGCCATTCATAAAGTGCGTGCGAAGGATTTTCTTAACAAGGAGAAGGAGTTGGCGAAACCTGCTTACGAAGTGATTGTGGACAATAAAGAGGAGTATCTGTCCTCGATTCTGAGTCAGGATATGGAATACATTGTGATCGGAGACGTGCACGAGCGTGTGGACGCGCTTCAGGGGCTTTTGAGGAGTTATGGTTACGGGATGACGGACGGAAAGTTATCCGTTCCGGAGAAACTGCGAAACACCCGGATCATTCTGGCCGGGGATTGGATCGACAAAGGGAAGCAAACCCGAGCCATGATCGATTTCCTCTACGACAATATGGAGCATTTCCTTTTCGTTATGGGGAATCATGAGAACTTCGTTTATAAGTACCTGAAGGGAGAGATCAAGGGGGCCGAGCCGGAGCTGCTGCGTTCCTACTTTGATTCTACGGAAACGTTAGGCCAAGATGAAGCGCTGCGGGAGCGCTTCGATGAACTTGTAGGCCGGGCTAAGCCATTTTATCGATTTGTGGGACAGCAGGGACCTTCCTATTACGTAACCCATGCTCCTTGCCGGAATAAATATGTCGGTAAACTCGACTCGAATTCCCTGCGCCATCAGCGTTCCTTCCGTCTGGAACGGAGCAACCCGGAAGTCACGACTGAGCAGCAGCTTCTATTTTTAAGCGAAGAAGCGGTCAGCAATCATCCTTACCATGTGTTTGGTCATGTCGCTGCGGTGAGACCGTTTCGGATCAAGAACAAAATTCACATCGATACGGGAAGTGTGCACGGGCATATGCTGACGGCCGTTCAAATCGGTCAAAAACCGGTCTATCGCAGCTTTAAGTCGCCGTTTAGGGAACAAGACCCTGTGTTCCTTCATGAACAATTGCCGGATTTGTTTGCCAGATCAGAGCGCAGCAGCATCGATCTTCGGGATTTAGACCGCGAAGCCCAGCGAAGATTGTTGTATTGCGCGGAGCATAAAATCAATTTTATTTCCGGAACGATGTCGCCGGCGGATAAGGATGTGGCTAAGGGAGAACTGGAGTCCCTCGCAAAAGGACTCGATTATTACAAGGACCAAGGGATTGAACATGTGGTGCTCCAGCCTAAATATATGGGCTCCAGATGCAGCATCTATCTGTTCCGGGACCTTAAGCGCTGCTATGCCGTCAGCCGTAACGGTTACCGAATCAGCGGGATTGATTTATCTGTGGTGTACGAACGGCTGCTGGAGAGATTCTCGCCTCATATGCAGGCCCAAGGGATCGAAATGATGCTGTTGGATGGGGAGCTGCTGCCATGGAGGGCACTCGGGAAAGGCCTGATCGACAGGCAATTTCAACCGATTGCGGCTGCGCTTGAGTCGGAAACAAGGTTTCTGAAAGAGACGGGTTTTGAGGAGGCTTACGCTCAGCTGCTCACTGCCTATGACGCAAGCGGCTTTGAGAATGAACAGTTTCGACTATCCAAATCCGCGCTTATAGAGAAGCATGGCTCGAGCAGCTATCAATCGTATAAATATATACGGGATGTTCGGAAAGCTTATGTGCCGCTCGAGAAGCATGAGGAAGGTTATCGCATGTACAAGAAGCAGCTCGAACTTTATGCGGGGGACGCGGAATTGGATTACAAGCCGTTTGCCATTCTGAAAGAAATTCGGGATACCGGAGAAGAAGTCATGCCTGATATGAATACCTCGGCCATGTTCCGTTTCCTGAATGACGACAAGATTCTGGTTCTGGATTTGCGTGAGCGGGAGAGCTATGAACAGGCGGAGGCTTTCTTCTCCACGCTGACGACCCGGAACCGAATGGAAGGCGTTGTGATCAAACCGGAAAAGGAGCGGGAGAACGCTGCCCCTTACCTAAAGGTGCGAAATCCCGAATATCTCTCGATCATTTACGGTTACGATTACCGGTTTCCGCATAAATACGCGAAGCTGTTGAAACAAAAAAACACGCACAAGAAGCTCCGCACTTCGATCGCCGAGCATCAGCTTGGAAAGCGCATGCTTGGGGTAAAGTATGACGAGATTTCCCCGAGCCACGGGGATTACCAAGCGATTGCGATGCAGCTGCTGTTCGAGATGGAGAAAGAAAAGGAGATCGACCCTAGGCTTTAAGCCGATGGGGGACGGACATTTCGCTGAACGTTAAACAGTCTGAAAGATGGCACCCTTCCTAAGGGAGGGCCCTGATTTCGGGCTGTTTTATTTTCCGAGAATGATGACTGGAGCTATAGTTCCAGCCGCACAGTGTCCCTTAAGACTCAGGCATATTTTGGCTGGTCATGGATACAATGGAGAAGGGGGTTTAGGGACAACCCCTCCCTAAGGCCGGATTGCAAAAAAATGATCAAAAAATCATGCAAAGGACTTGAAATTTTAAGACAACTTGAGTATCATAAAATTGGTTGTTAGCACTGAGGGTTGTCGAGTGCTAATACATAAAGCTTTGAAAAAAGCATCACAACATATTTAAAGGAGGCTATTTTTTCATGATCAGACCTTTAGGTGAACGCGTATTGGTAGAACCGATCGAACAAGAAGAAACTACGGCATTCGGGATTGTACTTCCTGACTCTGCTAAAGAAAAGCCGCAAGAAGGTAAAGTTATTGCTGTAGGCAGTGGCTCCCTGAAAGACGGCGCACGTGTACCTTTGGAAGTTAAAGAAGGCGACCGCGTCATTTTCTCCAAATACGCTGGAACAGAAATCAAATACGAAGGTAAAGAATATTTGATTATGAAAGAAAGCGACATCCACGCGATCTTAGGCTAATGAACGCCTGAATATATCTTTGTTTCACTATTTCATAATCCACTAGGGAGGTATGTAATACCATGGCAAAAGACATTAAGTTCAGTGAAGACGCCCGTCGCTCGATGCTTCGCGGTGTAGACGCTTTGGCAAATGCAGTTAAAGTAACACTCGGACCGAAAGGCCGTAACGTGGTTCTTGAGAAGAAATTCGGAAGCCCGCTCATCACGAATGACGGTGTAACCATCGCTAAAGAAATCGAGCTGGAAGATGCATTCGAGAACATGGGTGCTCAGCTTGTTAAAGAAGTAGCTACCAAAACCAACGATGTTGCCGGTGACGGTACAACAACGGCAACGGTTCTGGCTCAAGCCATGATCCGTGAAGGTCTGAAGAACGTAACAGCTGGCGCAAACCCAATGATCATCCGCAAGGGTATCGACAAAGCGGTTAAAGCAGCTGTGGCTGAGCTTCAAAACATCGCAAAAGAAGTTAAAAACCACCAGGAAATCGCTCAAGTCGCTTCCGTATCCGCAGCTGACGATGAAGTAGGTCAACTGATTGCAGAAGCAATGGATAAAGTGGGCAAAGACGGCGTTATCACCGTTGAAGAATCCCGCGGCTTCTTGACGGAGCTGGAAGTAGTAGAAGGTATGCAATTCGACCGCGGCTACATCTCTCCATACATGATCACCGATACGGATAAAATGGAAGCTGTTCTTGAGAATCCATACATCCTGATCACCGATAAAAAAGTAACCAACACGCAAGAGATCCTGCCGATCCTTGAAAAAATCGTACAGCAAGGCAAACCGCTCGTTCTGATCGCGGAAGACATCGAAGGCGAAGCGCAAGCGATGCTGATCGTGAACAAACTGCGTGGAACGTTCAACGCTGTTGCTGTTAAAGCTCCTGGCTTCGGTGACCGTCGTAAAGCGATGCTGCAAGATATCGCTGCATTGACTGGCGGCCAAGTGATTACGGAAGAGCTCGGTCTCGACCTGAAAACAGCTTCCATCGATCAATTGGGTACTGCTCGTCAAGTGCGCGTAACCAAAGAGAATACCATCATCGTGGATGGCGCTGGCAACAAGGAAGATATCGAAGCTCGCGTGAAGCAAATCCGCAACCAATTGGAAGAAACCACTTCCGATTTCGACAAAGAAAAACTGCAAGAGCGTCTGGCTAAATTGGCTGGCGGCGTAGCGGTTATCAAAGTCGGCGCGGCTACTGAAACGGAATTGAAAGAACGCAAACTGCGCATTGAAGATGCCCTAAACGCAACCCGCGCTGCGGTTGAAGAAGGTATGGTATCCGGTGGTGGTACGGCGCTCGTTAACGTATACAACGCTGTTGCTGCTGTTCAAGTAGAAGGCGACGAGAAAACAGGCGTGAATATCGTTCTGCGCGCTCTGGAAGAGCCAATCCGCACGATTGCAGCAAACGCTGGCAAAGAAGGTTCCGTTATCGTAGAGCGTCTGAAAAAAGAAGAGATCGGTATCGGCTACAACGCTGCTACGGATGAGTGGGTGAACATGTTCGAAGCAGGTATCGTTGACCCTGCGAAAGTAACGCGTTCCGCTCTTCAAAACGCTGCTTCCGTTGCGGCTATGTTCCTGACAACCGAAGCGGTTATCGCTGACAAGCCAGAACCAGAAAAACCAGCAATGCCTGACATGGGCGGCATGGGTGGCATGGGCGGCATGATGTAACAATAGGCCCCAAAAGCCTGTCATATCAATGAAAAAGAGACCCCTCGGGGTCTCTTTTCTTGTATAAGGTCACAAATGTATACATGTCTTTAAGAGCAGTAGCATTTACTGTTATGTAGCTACAGTCTGTTAAATTTTAGTTGAGATAGGGAACCATCCTGGAGTATTGATGATTTTCAGCCATAACGAATCAGCAATCCCTAATTTTGCTTGATCATTTAAAGTTAACTCTGTACGAATTTCGTTTTCCTTACCCAGAGTTACTTTTTCAACCCAATCTGGATCGATAATCAGTTCTCGTCCAAGCGCAATAAATGGAACTCCCGATTGTAACGCTCTAAGCGCTTCGTCGGGCGTACGGATCGATCCTACGCCGATAATGGGAACTCTTTGTTTCACGAGCTCGTTAATAATCTCCATTCTGGAGCGATAGTCCTCTACGCCACGTCTAGGTTTAGACCAAAAATCCATTAAAGAGACATGCAAATAATCCAAATCTTTATTTGCGAGGGCGTCCACCAATATAAGTGTGTCGGCCATGGTAATACCGGGCGTCAACTCTTCTTCTGGCGATAACCGATACCCCACAAGAAACGGCTGTTTCGCATACTCATCCACCACTTTTCTTACTGTATCTACAACAGCGAGTGGAAATGCCATACGTTTGTCTATATTTCCTCCCCATCGATCATCGCGTCGGTTTGTGTATGGGGAGAAGAATTGTTGAATAAGAAATCGGTTTGCCCCATGAATTTCCACACCGTCGAAACCAGCCTCGATTGCCCTACGAGTGCTATCGCCAAATGCTCGAATAATGTCCACAATTTCTTTCTCTTGGAGTTCTTGAGGGATCACGCTCGATCCTTCTTTAGCAACCGCACTCGCACTGACAATCTCACGGTTCGGTACCAATTCTGGCGAACTCTCACGACCACCATGAAAGATTTGCAGAATGGCTTTTGCCCCGCGTTTCTTAATGGCTGTCGCCAGGCGTTGTAAACTTGGGATTAGATCATCGCGATCAGCCGCTAATTCGCCGCCAAATACCTTGGCGTTGGGTGAGATTATGGCGCTCCCAGTGACAACGATTCCAACTCCGTTTGAACGACTTTCGTAATATGCGATTAACTCATCAGATACTGTACCGTCTTGCTTAGAATAAGATATTGTCATCGGTGCATGAACGATACGGTTTTTTACTTGGATACCATTCTTAAAACGATACGGCTCCATTAAAGGCTGATATTTACGGTCCATAGATGTCCACTCCTATTTTTTAATCATTGCAGTTCCAATCTGATGCGGGCACTAGGCGCAGTTAACCGCGTGAAATGTCGCGTCGATTCGAGTCCAATATACATTTCCTCCTTTATATGGTCGGGACACTTCTCCCTGTTAGAGCTCATCATAAAAGTTGGAGTCGAATCCAAGTCAAGATGCGAAAACAAAAGAGGTGCCAAGGGAAAGAGATAGGAGAATAAGTTTGACTTGGAGTCGGATCCAAGATGTATAATGGGCAAAATGCAATTTTGGGAGGGGACGCAGTGGAAGAACTAACATATACGATCAAGCAAATCGCCGAGCAAACCGGAATTTCCGAGGATACCATTCGATATTACGAAAAGATTAAGCTACTACCTCGGGCGGATCGAAAGGAAAACGGGCATCGCGTCTATAGAAAAGAAGACATCTATATGATCAAGCTGATATCTTGCCTTAAAAAAACGGGCATGCCGCTCGAGGCGATGCGGCCGTTTTTGGCGGCCTCAGCCAACACAGATTCCGTGGAATATACGGAGTTGGTGGATCAATTAAGAAGCCACCGTGAAAATATCGTGAATCAAATCTCCTCACTTCAGCAGATCGTTGATTTTATTGATATCAAGCTGAATGAAGGGAGACCTCGCCAGGAAAGCGCAGAACAAAGTCAAGGTGAGGCTTTAGAAGCAGAAAAGGAGAAAGCAAAAACAAAGCCTATTTCCGTCGTGGAAATGAGTTATTTTTCAGCCTCTGCTAAAACGGACAGGTTACGAAATTCGATTAAATAAGTATGAGCTTGATCTGCTTAGCTGCGCCTTCTGTTCAGGGAAAATAAAGCATTAGACTGAAATTATAAAATTATAGTCTAGACTAAGTAAACTTCTCACGGAAATATCCAACGGAATCAATAGACCGGAACCGTGATATACCGGACTTAAAGAGGATTGAAGAGGGCGGATTTTTTCGGGAAGTGCCACTAGGTAGAGGTTACAGTGATTTTATTTTACAGCCCTGCAGGAAATTGGTTATACGGGATATTTAACGATGAACGTGGAGTGGGTCAAAATCCGGAGCATGGTATTTCCAGAGCTGTTCAGTTTATTGGCAAGTTTAATAAATGAAAAAGAGACCTCAAGGGGTCTCTTCTCTATTAGAAATCTCAAAAAGGTCACGTTTCTTGCGGGAGTGGTCCCAAATATCGGTATCCGGTCGCTGCCGCCGTTGGCATCGATTATTTAAGATTCATCGTACCAAAAATCGAATTTTTACTTGGATCTCTAAAGGTAATAGAACTGAGATCCATACTTTCTGGAAGGTTGAGCGTAATTTGAATCGTTTTTGTCTCACCCTTTAGTAGATTGGTATGGTCATATGAAGTAGCTGAACTTATCTTCTTATCACCAATAGTAGCGCTATCAAAAAAATCTAATGCACTCCAAGCAAATTGATTTTTAGGCTCTTCGTTTAGCGTTGCTTCAAATTGAATAACAGCGAACTTGTTTCCTTTATCAGCAATTATCCCAGATGTTGCTCCAGGTCCAGATGGGACGAAGTTTGTATAACTTACACTGTTAACTTTAAGTGTCATATCACCTCGAGTAGCGGTTTCATTAAGCCTGAGATTTAATGGAGGCTCCGGTGCATTTGTTTGATTTGAATTTACTTGGGCATTTGTTGGTGTTTGTGACCCAGTCTTCAATTCTATTCTCTTAGCCTTGTTATCGAAAGAAGATAACTCAGCGTTTAGCATTTCAGCAACCTCACGAACCGGTAGGTAGGTTGTACCTTTGTATATGATCGGATCTGATTTGAGATTTTGTTTTTGTCCATCTACGATAATCGTGAATTTTGATAAAACGGCTTGAATTGTACCTGGTGCTGCAGCTGCAATGGTTGCAGATCCAATCATCATGCCAAGTCCTAGAGTGGCAATTGTTTTAACAAAAGATTTCTTCAAGTGATACAACTCCTTTTTTCGTCAAGTATAACACTTATTACGGCAAAATTTGGACATAATTTTATATCGGTTACACTAACAATTTGCCCAATCAAAGCAACCAAACATAAGTGTATGTCATAGTTTAGTCCTACTGTTCTCTTCTCTTGATCTATTGATTATTTTGGTATAATATCCGATATTTTAATAGTTTAGGGAAATAACTGAAGGGGAGGAAGAAAGGGGAATGAGGAAGAGAAAAATTGTTTTAGCGATGACCGCGTTATTGATGTTGGGAGGTACTGCCGTTTATGCAGCCGCCCCACAGATTGTGCCGCAAAAAGATCACAATGTCAGCGATAAGATAATCTTCTCGTCAGCATGAAACATCAAAGCAATAATGTTATCATTCCAAGCACAAAAAATATGGATCCCAGGCAAATGGAGATTAGTCCTCCGAATTTCACCAAATCAATGTAAGTATCGCTTGGTTCAGAATCTCCCTTGACTTTCCATCCCTCATTCATCCTCCATCCGAATGTCGGATACTTTCTGGACAGGATGCCAATTCCTATGAGGATAATAGCAAAAAGAAAAAGTGTGCCCCATGACATGGCGTTACCTCCTTGTTGAACCAGAGTCGATAGCCCCATTAAGATTAGTACACCACCCCCAAATCCACCTACTGCTGCACTAACCTGAGTTTTTAATAAATCATGATCGTCCTGTTCATAGTCCTCCGGTAATCTTTTTCCCCAACGTACCCAATCGGAATCCGGATTTTTGAAGTTATATCGGCAAAGTAGAATGATTATGACGCCAAAAAACATCAAAAACATGTAAATCAACCCCTTGATGATACTTACGCAGTAACAAAATGGAAGTTTCAGTAAATAGGAGATGGTTCATAAAGTGAAACTGTCCTGATCTTTTTTGTTTATCCATAAATGAAAAAAAGCCCCATTGCATCAGGGGATTATGAAGTTTGTTGGATTCCAATTCCAGAGGATTGAATGAATAATGAAAAGGAATTGAAGATATTTACAAACTCACAAATATCATTCGCTGAAGGGGCAGGATTGTGTCCAAAAAATATTCTCGATTGTTGATTGCGGGTTTTGTCGGATTGCTGCTGATGTTTGAGTTAGGCATTTCCAGTCACGCGGCTGCCGATTCGGCGCGGTCAGCTGTGGAGTGGGCTCATAAGCTGGGTTATCTATGAAAAGGCCTATATTTTTAAGATTGATAAAAACGGCAACACGTTGTGGTATAACAAATACAATTATACGGACAGCGTGGCGTTCAACGATTTGATTCCGGCAAATGACGGAGGGTACATTGCCGTTGGCAGCGTAGTCCGGGCGGAATATGAAACGGGAGACCTGGATGCGATGCTGATGGCCAAAATTGATGACCAAGGCAAAGAGGTCTGGTCGGAACAATTCAAAGAGCCGGATAGCGGCTGGACCGCCTTTTCCGTTACGGCTTCGGGGGATGGGGGGTATGTCATTGGCAGTGGAAAAAGTGTCAACCATGACCAAGACAACCTGAACGGACAAGCGCAATGGGAAAAAACATATCGAGACGGGACGAACTCCGAATACTTCAAACGTCTTGTCCGAACCAAAGACGGCTACGCCATGCTGGGAGAACATTTTTCTCGAAACAGTCTGGATTACAAACGTCAATATGATGTGCTGAGCGTCGATAGGAACGGCGAGTTGATCAGCAGGGAATTGTTTAAAGGCCCTCCCATCTACAGCGTCGGAAGTGCAGCGGTAACTCCTGACGGCGGATCCTATATCGAAGCAACATACGAAGGGTTCACGGCTAGATTGAACGTTACCGTGTTCCCGGAAGATCCGGACGAATTCGATGGCTATATCCAACTGGATTCTTACGAGTATTCGCTTGCTGAAGGTCCGATGCTCGACTTGAAGGTCATATTGCGTAACTACATCGACCAAAACGAAATCGACATCACAAGGCAAACAACATTCATCAGTGATCATCCGGATATAGCCGAGGTGGATGAGGAAGGAAACCTGATCGGACATAAGCCGGGAACAACCCAGATCTATGCCCAGTATAAGGGAAGCATCACTTCGGCCAACGTGCTTGTGGTTCGTGCATCCGTGCCTGAAGACGATTTGCAGCCAGACATGGACGAATCGCCAAAAGGTACAATTGTAGAAGAATAATCGGGAACGATCTGAGCTGTACCAATGGATGCAAGGAGTTTAATCAAGATTTGATACACTGATGTATCAAGCCGTTGATTTAAACTCCGTGCGTCCACAATCGCAAACTCCTCTATTACTAAGTCAATTTGTTGGTAAACATTGCGTCTCAGACAACTTCAAATCATTTTCTAAATTGGACCGAGCCGCTGTCTCTCGGGTCGGTTATTGTTTTGCGAGCGATGAGATCTCCTTCTTCATTAAAGCCCTCGATATCAAAAGGTGTGGAAATGGCCGATGGCAAAAACACGAACCAGATCATTTTTTCATTGCCTACGGTCGCCAGTTTAGCTTGATATGTACCATTATTCTGACTCTTGACAGTTACATTCTTGATCGAAGGATTCAGAATATCTCCAAAAACCATGGGAAAGGGGGTGGAGATATGATCTAGTTTAGGCATGCTCATATAGTTTAATGATGATTTTGATTGTAGAGATTCACTGATCCCGAATCCCCCGCCCCAAACCCACTTCCATCCCATCCATGTTTTTCGCACATACTCTACCTGAAGATTGCTGCTATCCGATTGATTATATCGTCTCATAAATAAAAGGATGCCCCCTTTAACAGGTTCTCGGTGAATGACTTCCATCGACGATGGACCTCTAAACCGTTCAACCGCTTTATCCGGGGTTTTCCCGAGTGGGATATGAAGGGTAACTTTTTGCCCCAGCGCGCGGGACATACGCCGATCCGATAATCCTCCAGGTCGTTCCATCATATAAATTATGGCGCAGAAGAGAATGGTAGAAAGTAACATCAATAAGGCAGTAATCCCAATGATTCGTTTGTGTTTGACTCGCATAATCCTGTTCCACCACCAAAAATGTTTTTATCATAATTCCTCTAAAAATCGAACAACGACTCCACCAATATACCATAATTTAAGTGTTGATAAGCCGTGTATGAGAAACCAGACGTTAAAATGGCCAGTGTATCTTAGAGGGATGAAACGCCCGGTTTACTCAACTCCAGCAGGGGAAACCCACTTTATGTCGAAGTTTGATGTGGGGGGTGCTTACATGCTAAAAACGTTGAAAGTCGAGCTCTTTAGCGATTCCAATCTGGACGATTTGCAAGAACAGGTTAATGAGTTCCTGCATAATATCCATCCTGATGATGTCAAGGATGTTAAGCTTTCGTCTGCCGACGGAACGTACGATATTTTGGTCATTTATAAAGAATAAAGAAAAGCACCGCTAAAGGTGCTTTTCTTTATGTCCAGGTATCACCGTATAATAGAGCATCTATAAGAAACAAACTATTCCGTTTTCTCAATCGTGGACACACCGATAAGAACGGAATTCGTGGTTCCTCCACCTACATTTTCAAATGAATAAAATGTTGCCGGCACTCCTCGCATCGTGACGTAATCGTCTTGCAGAATATCGCCGGTAGTGTGGGCGTAAAAACCGATAATGGAGTTATCGTTATCATCTACGATGTGTATTTCGGCAAGAGTAATGCCCTCGTCGATTTCCTCTTCAACGATATCAACAACGTATCCACTTACCTCGATCATCTGATCCAAGTAGGGACTCAGATTTTTGTTGAGGTGACGAGACGTGATATTGGGATCGACTTCTGCCTTCGCTCTCTTTTGAGCTTCGGGTGTAAGCGCTGGAAATAACTCATAATGCTTAACAAAATAGTTATAGGTGAGCTCGTCTAGAGCTGCGTCTTCAATTTCAATAGGGATCACATAAGCCATGATTTCAGCGAAAAGGTTTTCTTCGGTTAATCCCTCGACATTACTGCCAGCGTTAGCATTCGAGTCTTCCATCTGATTACTAACTTTAACGGTTTCGAACGAGTCCATGATGTTTTGGACACTTGCTTTTCCTCCATTATCGTAGGCTGTCTTGGAATAGGAAATGGAAAGCGTATAAAGCGCATTGCCGTTTGGGACAAAATATTGAGTCAGTATGACCTGGGCGTTGGACTCTCCATGAGTGTATTCCGATTCCAGGATTCCCGCCGCCTTTTCGGGAACGTCGATGTAGTTCAGTTTTTTGAAATTTTGTATTAATGGTCCCCCATCTCCATTGGTTAAACCTTGTACGGCAACATTAGCTGCTTCCTCGGGAGTAGCAGACGATTCCTCAATAACGACATTTAAATTATCAACAAAAGCTCCTTGGGGATTGGGGTTTACGAATGCCGCGACGACTTGAGGGACGTTAAGCTCTGCATCCTTCCATGTCGAAGGGTAGGAAAAGGAGAAATTCTCTCCCTTAAATGTTTGAGTTTTGTCAGGTTCTTCATTCGTCTCCGTATTTTCAGAGGCCGTGTTTGTTGCCGCTTCATTTTCGGATGGTGAAGGGGCGGATGAAGTTTCGGTTGTGTCTTTCCCTGAACTGCATGCAGTTAGCATGACCAATAACAACATGATGAACAGGGTGGATTTTGCCAGGCTTTTCATTTCTTCTTCTCTTTTCTTGAAGTCCCTATCGGCTAGGGGATTTGCTTGCACGGAAATTTTCCGCCGCTTGTTGTTAGCCTGTTAAAACAGGAATATTATAGAATAGTCTATCAGAACTAGGTATATATTTCTATATTTAATGCGAAAAGGTACGGATATTGTAGAATAATAGAAATTAATGGGAAAATAGAACTATTACCTGTGAACAGTAGCCTTTTCCATGTCTCACCATAGTGATCACTGGTGTACTTACAACTTTTTTATGTCCCCCTAATGAAGCTTTAAGGTTTCATTAAGCTGCAGATCATATGATGGAATCACCTCTTAACAATAGATTAGGAGCCCCTCTAATTCCGTGGTTAGAGGGGCTTCTCTTGTTTACATACCTTTTTGACCCGCTCGTGGTTTGATTGTTGCTATTTTTTTGGGATATGATAGACTAGTATTTTTTTAAGCCATACAAATGTTGTAAAGAGAGTAGGAGAGTTATGGAAGATTTCATCATGTGGTTGAAGTACTTGCTGCTGGGTATTGTGCAGGGGGTTACGGAGCCGATTCCGGTATCCTCCAGCGGTCATTTGATTGTCGCCCAGAGACTCATGGGCATGGAGCAGAATGGGCTGTCATTCGAAATGCTAACCAATGCGGCCTCGTTGATTGCGATTGCGTTTATCTATCGCAAGGATTTGCAGAGACTGATCGTGAACGGCCTAAATTATTTACGGACACGAAAACCGGAGTATAAATCCGACTTCTTGTTCATTCTGTATATTGTTGTAGGTACGATTCCGGCTGTCATTATTGGTCTGTTGTTCAAAGATCAGATCGAAGAAATATTTGCTTCTGTACATACGGTTGGTATTGCGCTGTTGTTCACGGGAGTCGCCCTTTGGCTGATAAGGAATCTTCGCGGCCGCAAGCTGGACAATGACCTGTCATTCAAGGACGCGCTTATCGTAGGTTTGGCCCAGGCTGTTGCGCTGATCCCGGGTATTAGCCGATCCGGCTCAACCGTTATTACGTCGATCGCTGTAGGGATGAAGCAGGAGACAGCGCTTCGGTTTTCCTTTATGCTCTATATCCCTATAAGCTTCGGCGGTATGGTGCTGGGTGTGTCGGATATCACATCGGATCCCGACTTTTCTTCGCTGCTAATTCCTTATCTGATCGCGTTCATTGCTACACTGATCTGTACCTATGTTGCGATGAAATGGCTCATGAATATCATGGCGCGCGGAAACCTGAAATATTTCGCCTATTATTGCTTTGTCGTCGGTATTTTGCTGCTTGTCTTCTTATAAGAATGGAGTATGGCTTCCCACAGGTTCTTGGAACTTGCGGGGGGCTTCTTTTCATATGATGGGAGAGGACAAGAGTCAGAATCTGATTGGATATAAGAAGAAGGTTTGAGGGGTAACTAAAAGGAGGGTGATTATGATGACAACAGTTCCATTTCAGTCCATCATTACAGCGGAGGAGGAGCTTCGGGACCTGTTCGGCGAGTCTAATCACGTGGTCAAACATAAAGCGATTGATCGATTGGATCATCACTGCAAAGACTTCATTGCCAAGAGTCCGCTGCTATTTATGGCTACTTCGGACGCATCCGGTTACTGCGATGCTTCGCCCAGGGGAGATGCACCGGGGTTTGTGCATGTGATGGATGAATCCTGTTTGGTTATTCCGGAACGGCCGGGAAATCGACGCTTTGATTCGCTGCGAAATATCCTGACCAACCCGAGGGTCGGCATCGTGTTTGTCATACCGGGTTTGAAGGAGACCCTGCGTGTTAACGGCAGTGCCGTCTTGGTAAGGGATGAAGAAATCCTGGATCGGCTTAGCGTGCAAGGCAAACGGCCATGGCTTGGCATTGGGGTCTCGGTTGAGGAATGCTATATGCACTGTGCAAAAGCCTTCATACGCTCGCAAGCATGGAATCCCGATTCCTGGATATCAGGCGAACAGCTGCCGAATCCGTCCAAGATCATTACGGATCATGTGAATCAAGATAGTGTGACGGAGGAGTCGGTTATTCGGGGATTACAGGATAGTTACAACAAGCGTCTCTATTGATATTCATTTATAATAAGTTTAGCGACGATGAGATATGACGGTCAGATTGAAGAAAGGGGACCAATAGCTTTGAAAACGACCAGAGAACAAATTTTAGACCGATTACATAAAGGAATACAGACGCAGGAGCGATTGATTGGCGTCGCGGCAGGAGCAGGAATCTCGGCAAAATATGCGGTTAAGGGCGGGGCTGATCTGATATTGGCCCTGAACTCGGGTCGTTTTCGGCAGATGGGACTCGGCTCCCTGGCGGGTTTCATGCCCTATGCGAACTGCAATGAAATGGTGATGGAATTCGGCTCGCGGGAGATTCTTTCGGTAGTCCGTGACATACCGGTAATCTTCGGCCTATGCGGCACAGATCCAACCATTCAACTCCCTGATTACTTGAAATACATCCGCGGCAGCGGTTTTGCTGGCATTATCAACTATCCGACTCTGGGACTGATTGATGGACAGTTCCGTGAAGCCTTGGAGGAAGAAGGCATTACCTATATGCAGGAGGTGGAGGCTATCCTGGCTGCTCATGAGCAAGATATGTTTACGATGGCCTTTGTTTTTACTCCGGAGCAGACGAAGTGGATGCTGGATGCGGGAGCTGATATCATCTGCGCCCATTTGGGGGTCACGGCGGGCGGGTTGATGGGCACCACGAAAGCATGGTCGCTGGAGAAGGGGGCGGAAATCGCCAGAGACATATTTGAAGTATGTGACGCTTCGGGCAGGCGGCCGATCAAGCTGGTGTATGGCGGCCCGGTCCATACGCCGATCGATGTTCAATATATGTATGACAACACATCAGCCATGGGTTACGTGGGCGGTTCGAGCTTTGAACGAACACCGACGGAGGAGGCCATCGTGGATGCAACACATCGTTTTAAGGCAACGGGCCATCTGGAGCAGGATCGGCAGCTGATGGAGAAGCTCTCGGGGCTCGAAGAGCCGATGGATTATGTTGCATTTGTGAAGGATTATGTTGCCGAGAATTACGGGGGCCCGATTTCAATGACCGAGCTGGCAAAGCGAATTCATGTTTCACGAACGCATCTGAGCGCGCTTTTTAACAGGGAAGTGGGGTGCAGCTTTCCGGAATATATAGCCAAGTACAGGATTCACAAATCGCAGGAAATCATGAAGCACAGCAGGCTGTCACTGGGCAGAATAGCCGAATTGGTAGGCTACCCTGACTATGTTCATTTCAGCAAAACCTTCAAGAAATACGCGGGAACTTCTCCTCAATCCTACCGTCAGCATTTGAAAGACAAATATACATAAAGATCGTACATCGATACGATCTTTTTTATTTGAAAGCGCTGTATTATGGTCTTGTAGGGATCCAATGCCGGACCTGTCAGGACGAGTGCAAGCGATCCTTTAGATGAGATATGGAGGAGGTCTGCACGGTGAAGACGGTAGCTATTGCGGGGACATTTGATTCGAAGGGTGCTGAGTTTTCATACGTTAAATCCGTCATCGAGAGCTTGGGGCTAAAGACGTTTACGATCCATAGCGGTGTGTTTGAACCGTTGTTCAAGCCGGATGTATCCAACGTCGAGGTTGCAGCGGAAGCTGGAGTAGATATACGCGAGATCGCGGCCCGGAAGGACCGGGCGGCAGGGACTGAAGCGTTGGCTCAAGGGATGGGAAAAATCGTACCGAGGCTGTATGCAGAGGGCAAATTCGACGCCATGCTGTCATTCGGCGGTACGGGAGGTACTTCGATCGTCACAGCAGGCATGAGGGCATTGCCGATCGGCGTTCCGAAACTGATGGTGTCCACGGTCGCATCCGGCAATACAGCGCCTTATGTGGGGACAAGTGATATTATCATGTTCCCGTCCATCGTGGATGTATCCGGACTGAACTCGTTTTCCACCAAAATATTCACGAACGCGGCACATGCGATCGCCGGTATGGTTCAGTTCGAATCGGCGCCCCCGGTGGATAAAAAGCCGCTGGTTGCAGCGACGATGTTTGGAGTCACGACGCCTTGCATCGATTATGCCAGGGCGCATCTGGAGCTGCATGGTTACGAAGTGCTTGTATTTCACGCAACAGGTACGGGCGGACAAACGATGGAAAGCCTTATTGAGGCCGGATATATAGACGGTGTGCTGGATTTGACGACAACGGAATGGTGCGATGAGCTGGTGGGCGGCGTTTTGGCGGCTGGTCCGCATCGGCTGGAAGCAGCCGGTCGCTGCAAGGTACCGCAGGTTGTATCGACCGGAGCGCTGGATATGGTCAATTTCGGTCCATATGAGACCGTGCCGGAGATATTCCGGGAACGGAATCTGTACAAGCATAACCCCTCGGTTACGTTGATGCGGACCACGGTTGGGGAGAACCGACAGCTTGGCGAGAAGATTGCAGAGAAGCTGAATGGTTCGCAAGGGCCTACGGTGCTGATGCTCCCTTTGAAGGGCGTATCGATGCTCGATGTAGAAGGGGAAGCATTCCATGGACCTGAAGAGGATAAGATGCTGTTTGATACTTTAAGACAACGCATAGATCGTAAGAACGTTGAGTTGATCGAGATGAATACGGACATTAATGACCAAGCTTTTGCCGTGGCTGCAGCCGATAAGCTGATGGAGCTGATGAAACGGCAGTGAGAAGGGGAAGCCAAACGCACCAAGTATTCATACTGAAGGAGGAACATATATCATGGCCATGCAAACAAGAACAGAAGTATTAGCAAAATTAAAATCAGAGGTAGCAGCGGGTAAGGTGTTATTGGGAGCGGGAGCAGGAACAGGGATTTCGGCCAAGAGCGCCGAAGCCGGCGGCGTAGACTTGATCATTATTTATAACTCGGGCCGTTACCGGATGGCGGGGCGCGGCTCGCTCGCAGGATTGATGGCGTACGGGGATGCGAATCAGATCGTGGTGGACATGGGGAATGAGGTGCTGCCGGTCGTTAAGCATACGCCGGTATTGGCGGGGGTTTGCGGCACGGACCCGTTCCGGATCATGGATATTTTTCTGAAGCAGCTTCAGGAGCAAGGCTTTGCGGGCGTGCAGAACTTTCCGACGGTGGGCTTGATTGACGGCGTATTCCGGGCGAATCTGGAAGAGACGGGCATGGGTTATGATCTTGAGGTTGAGATGATCCGGAAGGCTCATGAGCTGGGTATGGTGACCACCCCATATGTGTTTGATGTCGATCAAGCGAAGAAGATGGCCGAAGCCGGAGCCGATATTCTGGTTGCCCATATGGGACTTACCACCAAAGGTACCATAGGCGCGAAAACGGCACTGACGCTCGACGATTGCGTGGACAAGATTCAAGCGATCTGTGATGCGGGTAAAGCCGTCAACCCGGACATTATGATTCTGTGCCATGGCGGTCCGATTGCAGAACCTGAAGATGCGGCGTATGTATTGTCCAGAACCAAGGGCGTTGAGGGATTCTTCGGAGCCTCCAGTATCGAGCGTTTTGCCACAGAGGTTGGCATTAAGCAGCAGACAGAGGCATTTAAGAATATCTCCAAATAAAATGATAAGAAAAAGAATGATCGGAATCATAAGGAAAGAAAAAAGGCTCCCATGAAGGGAGTCTTTTTCATGTACAGTGGCTAGAGAAGATGGTCTAAACTCGTATATGGGTCCGAAAACAACGAACAGCAACCTCTCTAGCATCCTGCGGCTTATCCGCTGGTTCGCTTAATCATCATCCTTGTGCTTACTCTTGGATGCAGCTATAGCAAAGGCAATAATGATAAGCGGAATGAAGATGAACCAAGGGATCGTAATCGTCGTCCCCAATAGAATGGCAAGCAGCAACAATCCAACCATACCCATTATAATGTACAGGCAGCCTCTGCCGAACGTCTCCATTTTTCCATCAGCTCCTTAATACAAGGATAACGTAATGGACAAGATCCAAGTTTCACGAATCATGATAAAAAGGCAGAAGCCTTGCCCTTGCCATCACGCCCTTGCCGGTCACGCTGACAATGAATGAAGGTTTCCACCCAACCTCAGTGTAAAGTATGAAAAGCATACCAGATCAAGACTTCTTTTTATCGTTGTTCATCTTTTGCATTCATCTTATAGCCCTTCAGTGCGCTGAGATTAGCCCTGGAATTTCCAAGGGGTGGTTTCTGATCGCCAGGCTAGCCATATAGCTCCCAGTGTCTTGAACAGTTTTGACATGCCGATACCTCCATAGGGGTGATATTGTGTAATCGTATTAAAAAAAAAGCAATGCGTGGGTATTGTGTGCACTCGAATGTATCCGCTCTTTACTCCCGGAATGCCTCCCTTTGAATAGGGAAAGCAAACATGATAGTATCAGGAAGGAACCGGTGGATGAGGGGGCTTGATGGATTGTGGCTAACATTAAAGAGATTGCCAAGCTGGCAGGCGTATCGGTGTCAACGGTATCCCGGGTGCTGAACAATCATCCCTATGTCAAGGAAGATAAGCGGACACGCGTGTTGGAGACCATGAAACAGTTGAAATACGCCCGGAATATGAACGCGGTTCATCTGATTACAGGGAAAACGATGAGTATTGCTATCATGCTGCCGTTTATTAATCATGCCTACTTCTCCTTGCTGATGGAGGGAGCCGGCCAAGAAGCGCTTGCCGCTAGCTATCGCCTAATCCTGTGCCAAACCGGGTATGCCCCGGATAAGGAAGTGGAAGTGCTGGAGATGCTGCGTAACCGTGAGATTGACGGCATTATTATTTTATCATCAGCCGTAACTCCGAAACAGATCGAGGCCTATTGTGCTTATGGACCGATTGTATGCTGTCAGGATGCGGGTGAACGATTATTTTCTTCTATATATATAAACCATGCTGAGGCATTTCGCAGTGCCATGCAATTTTTGATAAAGCGGGGGCATCGACGCATCGGCTTCACGGTGGGAAGACTGGACAGTCCGAGCACGAGAGCACGCCAAGTGGCATATAAAGAAGTCCTTAAAGAGATCGGAGAGCCTTACCGCCAGGAATGGATTTTGGATGGCTGTATCGATCTGGAAGACGGTGCGGCAATCATGGATCGGCTGTCCGCTATGGAGGAACGTCCAAGTAGTTTATTGGTAACGGGTGACCATGTGGCCGCGGGTTTGATTTATGAAGCCGAGAAGAGAGGACTGTCCATTCCGCAAGAGCTCGCTGTCATTGGCTTCGATAACCAACCGATCGGAAAAATGCTGGGTCTCACCACGATTGATAACCGACTCTTTGATATGGGTTCGGAGGCCTTCAAGATGCTGTATGCGCATATTCAAGGGGAGCGGAAAGAGCCGATTCGCAAGGAGCTTGCCTTCGAGCTGATCGAACGTTCATCGGTATAATGGCTCCGTAGCCAAGTTCTAACAAACGGATTACAAAGTTCGACAATTATGATATTCTTATTTATGCAAGTTCCATGTTTCACAACGTTAACGTCTGCAGCTGCCTGCAGGCGTTCTATTCTGTATTGTAGAAGGAAAGGAGCATAACCAAGTGGATGCCCTTGAACAGTTTAAAAAAGCTTCCCGAATCAAAGTGATTCCCGTTATGCTGATTCCGGTTGCTTTAGGAGCACTCGGGGCTTATGTATGGACGGGTGAATTTCATATCGGCCTCTTTTTATTGACCTTGATCGGGAGCGGCGCTGCCCATTTGTTCTCCAATATGGTGAATGATTTGTGGGATTATAAGAACGGAACGGACACGGAAGCGCAGGAGCATGTAGATGCGATCTCCACGAACTCCGGTTTTCTTACGAAGGGCGTCTGGTCGCTCCGTAAATTCGAGATCGTTACCTGGACGCTGTTCGGGATTGCGGCGCTGAGCGGCATTATCCTTAGTTTGATCAGCGGTTGGTGGGCCTTCATCTTTGGCGGACTCGGCGGGCTGATCGCTTATTTCTATGTCGCACCGCCGATTCAATTCGGATACCGCGGCAAGGGTTTCAGCGAGCTTGCGATTTTGCTATCCTTTGGTATTTTACCGGTGATGGGCGCATACTACGTTCAAACCTCACATATGGATGTTCGGGCGCTGCTGCTGTCACTGCCCATTGGGCTGCTGACAACGCTGATTTTGTTTAATCATCACTTTTTGCATTGGCAGGCGGATCGTCAGGCCGGGAAGAAGACCCTGGTAGTGGTATGGGGTGAAAAAAGAGCGTTGAGCTTCTCGAGAGTTCTGCTGCTGCTGGCCTGCTTGTCTTTGATAGCCTGCGTATTGGCCGGGGCGCTCCCGCCGTACGCATTGATTGCACTGCTTACGCTGATTCCGTTGTATCTTGTCTATGGAAGACTGAAGGACAACAACCGTTCCGAAGCGTATTTACCGCTGATGGGTGCGTCAACGATGACCACCATGCGCTGCGGCGGCGTGCTGATCCTGTCATTGATCATTCAAGGAATCATTCAGACTTTGTAAGGAAGAAGGGGAATTAGATGGAACAACAACGCGTTTTTGGTGATTTTCACTCTATCCTGTCCGAGACCGGGACTTGGAAGATCGGCGGTTTTCCGCTGCCGGACGGTTCATTCTGGGAATATCGCGAGCCGAATGCAGTCGTGATCGTCCGCAACGGAATCCTGTACGTGCGGGCACCGCTCAGCCGCCAGAATGATCAAATCCAAATTCTCGATAATGCCAAGCATATGTATTATTCCAACGAAGAGGTGGAGGTACCGGAATCCGGTGAAGTCACGTTCGAGCTGCAAATTCGGGCACGCACCCAGGGTACGGTTCCCGGCGACTTGTACGACGGCTACGTATCGTTGAATCTGCTTGATTTCAGCACGGGTGCAGCCCTGGACTTTTTTGCTTCGAACGACAAGTATGCCAGCGTGTATGCCGTCCTGCCGTTCCCGGGCGTGCAGGTGCCGGAATCGGACAAGACCCGTTACTTCTGCATTTTCAAAGAGGAAGATACGCATTTTACACCGCGGGAATTCAACACGTACAAAATTACGTATAACCGTGCCGAGGACGAAGCGATCTTCTACGTGAACGGCGAAGAGATCCGCCGGGAGAAAAACATCCCGATCAAGTTTAATAAGTTCACCATCGCTTTGGGCATCATGACCGAAAAAGACCTTACGCCACAGGGCAGCGTATCCGTGCATGGGCAAACCGTCATTGCCGAATACTCTCCCGTGACGGTAACGATAAAAGAGTAGTGCTTATATGGTACAAAAAAGATCATGCCCATCTGTGGGCATGATCTTTTTTGTGAGCGAGGGACGAGCCGAAGCAGTGCTCGTAGAAGCCGTATCGGGGAAAGCTGCAAGCCTCCGACAGGCCAAGGAGCTAGCCGAGCAAGCCTGGGAGTCCAGAGGATTCACAGCATGCCCGGCAGTAAATGAGTCTGACCCGTGTAGAACAGGTCAGACTATCGACCCGAGCCGACAAGCCTGTGAGTCCTAAGAGAATTCACAGCATGTCCGGCAGTAAATGAGTCTGACCGTGTAGAAGAGGTCAGACTCTCAAGCGGAGCTGGCAAGCCTGTGAGTCCAGAGGATTCACAGCATGCCCGGCAGTAAATGAGTCTGACCCGTGTAGAACAGGTCAGACTATCGACCCGAGCCGACAAGCCTGTGAGTCCAGAGGATTCACAGCATGTCCGGCAGTAAATGAGTCTGACCGTGTAGAAGAGGTCAGACTCTCAACCCGAGCCGACAAGCCTGTGAGTCCAGAGGATTCACAGCATGTCCGGCAGTAAATGAGTCTGACCGTGTAGAAGAGGTCAGACTCTCAAGCGGAGCTGGCAAGAATCAGGCAGCTGACCGTTTAGCAGTGGTCAGCTTAGCCCCTCCCGCGCCCAGCCCCCAAAAAAGCCATCCCAGACGATAGGGATGGCTCTCTTTTGGTGGGTGGAAAGATTGGAGGCCGTACTTAGGAAAAGAGGATGTATGCGTGGAGGAGACCTGGCGTTCGCCTTTGAAACCGGGAAAATACCGCAAGAATATCATCCCGTTTTCCTGGTTTCAACAGCGACCGGAACGGATACATCCTCCCAGAACAGGCCGACTAATCTTGACCACCAAAAAAAGAAAGCCATCCCACAAACCATGGGATGGCTTTCATCGTTACTTCAAATCTTCAATTGAATTTGCTTCCACGTAAGACGGAACCACCAGGCCGGTTTTCACGCCTTCCATGTTAGCGCCAAGGTCTTCGACTTGGTCCTTGAACTTATCCCAGTAGTCTGCATGCGTCAACGGAAGCCATGCTGCTACGGTTGCATCCACGTCGCCGTTGGCAACGCCGGTCCACATTGGGCCTGCTTCGACTTGAAGCGCCTCAACTTTGTATCCGAGCTTGTCTTCCATGATCACTTTCAGCAGATTGGTGCTGGCGATCTCGGAATCCCAAGCGACATAACTGAATTTGAAGGTTTTGCCGTCAACGGGTTGAACGCCTTCGAGCCAGGCGTCGACTTTCTCCGCATTGTTGTCTGCCCATTCCTTCGCGGCAGCTTCAGGGTCTTGGCCTTCTTGAATCGCCGTCATAATCTGACCCATATCGTCGGACGTCCATTTGAAATTGCTTAGGAACTTGTAAGCGTCCGGATGATCTTCTTTCAGTCCAAGACGGACAACGGTGTGAATCTCTTCCGCTTCACCGAATACTTTCTTCGGATCTTCCAGATACTTCAGGTCATACTTGGAGAACATCCAGTGCGGAGTCCAACCGGTAATAATGATCGGATCCTCATTCTTAATGGCTTTGTTAAGGGTTGCCGTCATGGCAGCTCCGGAGCCTTCGACCAGTTTCCAGTCGGTCAATCCATATTCCTCAATAGCCGCTGCGGTCGCCTTCATAATGCCTGCACCTGGATCAATACCGATGATTTCATGTTTCACTTGTTCACCGAGGGAAGCAGTTGAACCGCCTTCAGCCCCTTTGTCCGTCGTTCCATCCGTTCCGCCATTTCCGCCCTGTCCGCAAGCAGACAGAACCAGAATAGCAGCCAAGCTGAGCAGCAACCAAAACTTCTGTTTCTTCAAATTAAGCACCCCTTTTTTTCGTTTTAAATATATTTTGTGTAAAGCGGTCAAGGACAATCGCCAAAATGACGACAGCCAAGCCAGCTTCAAAACCTTTACCAATTTGCAGCTGCGTTACGGCCCGGTAGACCTCGGCACCGATACCTTGGGCACCGATCATCGAAGCGATGACGACCATCGACAAGGACAGCATGATGGTCTGGTTAATGCCGGCCATCAAGGTTGGCATGGCCAGCGGAAGCTGAACCTTGAACAATTTTTGTCCGGAAGTCGAACCGAATGCATCTGCAGCCTCCGTCAGTTCACCGGATACTTGCATAATGCCAAGACGGGTCAAGCGAATCGTTGGCGGTATGGCGAAAATAACCGAAGCGATAACCCCGGGAACCACGCCCAAGCTGAAGAATGTAACGGCAGGGAGCAAGTACACAAATGCCGGCATAGTTTGCATAAAATCAAGAACCGGTATGATCACGCGGGATGCCGACTTGCTGTAGGCCGCCCATATACCCAGCGGAACACCCAGTATAACGGAGATTAAGGCTGCTGTGATAACCAGGCTGAGCGTGCTCATGGTCTGTGACCAGTAACCCAAGTTATCGATGAGCAGAAAACCGATGGCTGTGAACAAAGTCAACGGCAGACGGCCTAATAGGTAGGCAATGACGGCCAGGATGACAATGAACAGATACGGATGAGGCAGCATGAACAAATCCGTAAACAGCTGCACGATGTTTTCGATGATGAAGGAGATGGCGTCAAAGAATCCGGAGAAGACGTCTCCCATCCATTCGACCAAGGAATCAACCCAGCTTGCGAGAGGGATCTTAGGCATCTTGCGTCACCTCCTCGCTTTTGCTTTCTCCGGCCAGGGCACCAAGTACAGCACCGCGGACGATAACGCCCATCAATCGGCCATTCTCATCCACAACGGCCAACGGTACTTTAGCCATGCTCGTAATTTCAAACAATTCATTTAGCAATGTATCGGGTCCAACACTCGGGCCATCCGTGATGAGTATATCCGCAAGCTTACGGTTATTTTTCATGGCATCCGAAGCATCTTCGGCCGTAATGACGCCAAGCAGCTTCTTGGAACGGTCGATGACGAACAGGTTCGAGATTCCCCGTTCACGCATAAGCTCCAGCGCAACGCGAGGTCCACGATCCATCGTAATGGTCTCCGGACGGCGCATAACGCGTGAAGCGGTAAGCACCTTGGACAGATCCACATCTTCCACGAACCGCTCAACGTAATCGTTGGCAGGCTGGGTCAAGATTTCTTCCGGCGTTCCGATCTGCACGATCGAACCGTCCTTCATCAAGGCAATGCGGTCGCCGATTCGAAGAGCTTCGTCCAGGTCATGCGTGATGAACACGATGGTTTTTTTCATTTTATCCTGGAGCTCGATCAATTCGTCCTGCATATCTCTGCGAATGAGCGGATCCAGTGCGCTGAAGGCCTCATCCATTAGCAGAATCTCGGGATCATTAGCGAGTGCGCGGGCTAGCCCGACACGCTGCTGCATGCCGCCGCTAAGCTGATCGGGCATCTTTTCCTCCCAGCCCTTCAAGCCTACAAGCTCAAGCGACTTCATGGCTGCTTCGTGCCGCTTGCTTTTGTGTACCTTTTGAATTTCCAATCCGTACTCCACATTCTCTACAACCGAACGATGAGGGAACAAGGCGAATTTCTGGAACACCATGCTGATTTTTTTGCGTCGTACTTCACGCAGCTGTTCCTTGTTCATTTTTCGGAGATCTTTGCCGTGGATCAATATTTCGCCCGATGTTGGTTCAATCAACCGATTTAGCAAACGGACCAATGTAGATTTACCGCTGCCTGACAGCCCCATGATGACAAAAATCTCGCCTTCGTGAATATCGAAGCTGACACGGTTAACGCCAACCGTTATGTTCTTCTCTTTCGCAATTCGCGCTTTACTCCAGCCTTGCTCCAGCAATTGAATCCCTTGTTCCGGATTCGCGCCGAACAACTTGCTGACTTTGTTAACTTGCAGAATAGCCAAAAGTACTCCTCCTTTTATTGTATAGAGACGCGTCCATTTGACCGAGTCTTCTTATTCCTGTCGTCTCGTAAACCCATGTCACCCATTGTAACAACCGATACGTAAAGTATCAAACGTTATATCCGTACATAAAGAACGTACAGTAAAAACTGTACAAAGTTATCCTTTGAAATGCTCCCATATGCTCCAATATCCTCTAGAGCGATCTTCTTTACTTTTAAAATAGCTTTCCCTACAATAGATCAGAGAATGTGTGTGGATCGGGGCTTGTTTAGATTTCATGGAGAACGTTCACACTACACTTCGAGTCCACCTAGTTTTGTTATATTGACATGACTTCTTGGATGGCTACAGAAAGAGGAGGCTGCAAGCATGGGCTTGTACCATTTAGATGATGAACGGCAGGCAGCCGTGCATAAGATTCGTAAGCGTGTCATTGAAAATATTGGACGGAATATGGATTTGTACGGCATTCCACTCTCAACGGGACATTTATACGGATTGCTTTATTTTGCGGATAAACCGATGAACCTCGATGAAATGGGACAGGAAATGAAGATGAGCAAGACCAGCATGAGTACAGGCGTGCGGACGCTGCTCGATTATAAAATGGTAAACAAGGTGTGGGAGAAGGGTTCCCGCAAGGATTTGTATGAAGTGGAGTATGACTGGTACCAGAGCTTTGTGGATTTCTTTGATATTAAGTGGAGAAAATCGGTGGAGAGCAACATTCTGGTTCTGCGCAAAGCGCTCGACGAAACGGAGAAGCTCCGTAAAGCACATGAAGATGATGAAGAACTGACAGCGGTGCTGCAAGAGGATCAGGCGAAGATGCGTGAGGCCGTTGCTTATTATAAATGGCTGGAACGATTGATTGATACTTTTGTGGATGGCGAGATCTTTAATTATGTGCCGAAAGAGCCGCCAGAAGGCAAATCCTGATATTGAAAATGGGGAATTTACCCAGTATAATGTGAAGTAAGGCAATGCTTACCTAAGAGGTACAACCTGATTTTATCGGGTTGTGCCTCTTTTTTGTTATCTGGCATCGCCTGGAGTGAATTATCGGGAAACAAGCGTATGTGGTGCAAAAATAGTCAGGAGGGGTTAGAATGGTCAGTATGTCCTCAAGAATGGTAGAAATTGCAGATTTTCCATCGGTTAACTTAGGCAATACCCGAAGTTTGTATGTATATCTTCCACCCAGTTATCATGAGAATACGGATAAGCATTATGCCGTACTCTATATGCATGACGGGCAGCATGTATTTTCAGCGGATGAGAGAGGCGGTTCCTGGGATATGCACGTCACCGCGGATCGGCTGGTTTCCGAGGGACGAATGAAGGAGATTATGATCGTTGGCATCGCAACGGTTCCTCATCAAAGACTGAATGAATACTTCCATGACAATCCAAGGATGCATGAGGTGTTTGATCCCCCGTTTGCCGGCGAACGCTACGAATTATTTATTATTGAAGAAGTTATACCCTATATCAATCAGAACTTTCGCACGTTGAGGGGCCCTCAGCACACGGCCATGATGGGTTCGTCTGCGGGCGGGATCGTTACCTACAATATAGGCTTTAGAAGACCGGACGTGTTCGGAAGTATAGCGGTCATGTCTCCTTATTTCGTCAAAGCTCATTTTGATGCTCAGGGAGAGCTTAAGGAACATCCCTTTTATGAAAGATACGGGACGCATCCCAATCTTAAGATATGGCTTGATATGGGCGGCGCGGAAGGGATCTTCATGGAAAAATACGCACGGGAGGAAGCAGAACGTTTGATCCGAGACGGGTTTGTGCCTGGGGAAGATCTCATGCTGTTCCTTGATCCGGGAGCGGCTCACAGCCAAAGCGACTGGGCAGGCAGAGCGCAAGCGCCGCTGCTGTATTTTTTCGGCGACATTGGAGAACCAGCCTCGATAAAGCTGCATGGAGATGGCGTCGTAGGGGTGAACGGACCCGTCAAGCAACTGAATCCGGTCATTACATACGACAGCGGATTTGTGCAATCGTTGATGAACGGAACCTACCATGTCGAGGAGCCGGAATTACTCACGCTGCTGCCGGACGGAACGATGAAGCCTCGAACATCCGGCAGTACCCGGGTTACGCTGCACATGGGAAGCTTGAGCGCAGATAAAGAGATTACGATCGTGGAACAATTGCCTGAGCTTGTGAAAATCACGATTCAGGTGAAGGTACCGCCTTCCACACCGGCTTCCTCCACGATCTATGCCGGATTTGAGATTCCGTACTGCGGAGATGGCATATATAGAGGAAGTGCAATGGTACCTCATGGCTTGTCTTTTACGTTCAAGGTATCAAGAGGGTTTGGACTGCACGAGAAGATCGGGGATCCTGAAGTTAAACGGCGTTCTTTTACAGCATCGTCTGAGATGGAGCTGTTTTATGAGGTTGAGGACTGGGATACTTGAAATATGAAAATGCATTGAATTGTAATCGGAGGATGAATAGGCATGAGCATCAGATCAGCTAGACCACAGGATGCATCTGCAGCGGTAAGGCTGCTGTATGACGCACTGCACGATGTGGCGCATCAATTAACAGGGGAAGACAGTGAAAAGAAAGTGCTTGAAGTGCTGGAGCAATATTTCCGGGCAGACGAGGGCAGGCTCAGTTACCGTCAGGCTGCCGTGAAAGAGATCGACGGCGAGGTAGCGGGCATTATCGTTGCTTACGGCGGGGATCAAGCGGCCGAATTGGATCGTCCGATTCTGGATCGTTTGCGGAAGCTTAAGAATGACCCTTCCGCAGCGCTGGACAAAGAGGCAGACGAGGATGAGTATTATATCGATACGTTATCCGTTTCTCCGCGGTTTGGAGGAAAGGGAATCGGTTCGGCGCTCATCGATCATGCAGAGAACCGGGCAAAGGAGCTTACGTATCGTAAAATTGCTCTCGCTGTGGTAACGGACAATCATCGCGCCCATTCTTTGTACGACAGAAGAGGATATAAAACGGATAAGGAAATCATGATTAACGGGCATGTTTATTATCATATGGTCAAACCCGTATAGAAAAAAACAAACAATTTATAAGCCGCCTATTTACAAATGGTAATAGGTGGTTTATTATTGTGTCATATCGATCTAGAAAATTAGAATGATAAATTAAAATGGAATGAACGAAAATAACCGTATAATTTACGTAATTAGAATGAATTTAGAATGGAGTGTTGAGCTATGGAACAAGATCAAAATCAAAGCATCGAAATATCGGTGGAACAAGCAAAGCTGCTCGGGAGCGCCCAGCGGGTGAAAATTCTCGGAACCATACTGGATACGGCCAAAACCTCAAAGCAAGTAGCGGATGAATTGGGAGATTCGCCGGGAAGCATCCACTATCATATTCAGAAGTTATATGACGGCGGGCTGATAGATTTGGTGGAGACCCGGACGGTCGGCGGCATCGTAGAAAAATATTATAAATCCAAAGCGAAGTGGTTTAACACCAAGGGAACGCAAACGATGGACCCGGTCCTTGCCGAAGATTATGCAGCGGCGACCCGTACAAGAATCAGCTTGAGGCTGCAGTTGGACGCAGACCAATATGAAGAGATGACAACGGAATTCAAGGAGCTGCTTGAAAAATGGGTGAACAAAACCCTCACGACCAAAGGGAAAGACAGTAAGGAGTATGCCGTCGGGATCAACGTGGTTTCGACGGAAACGTCCGATTAGGAAGGGGCTTCCAGAGCCTCTTCTCTCCAAAACTACTAAACTTTAAATCAAGGAGTGTTCCTCTATGGAAATATTAAAAAATCGCAATTTCCTGCTGTTGTTCGTTGGCCGAATTCTTACGAATATCGGCGACAGCCTGTACGCGGTAGCGGCCATGTGGCTGGTGTATGATCTCGGAGGCTCGACGCTGTACACGGGGCTTGCCGGATTCCTCTCGATTCTGCCCCGAATCATTCAACTGCTATCCGGTCCGATGATTGACCGCGTTCCTATACGGGGGCTTCTGGTGTACACCCAGTTATTTCAGGCGCTTCTTCTGTTGATCGTTCCGCTTGCATTTTATTTCGACTTTCTGACGGTCGGCGTTGTACTGGCGATTACACCGATTCTGTCCACGCTGAATATGTGGGTATATCCGGCCCAAATGTCGGCCCTTCCCAAAATTCTCGATAAGAAGCAGCTGACGCAAGGCAACTCGCTGTTCTCCTTAGCCTATCAAGGCATCGATGTCGCTTGCAACGCAATATCCGGCGTGTTGATTATTGTGCTGGGCGCAGTATCCCTTTACTTGTGGAATTCCATTGGCTTCTTCATCGGAGCGCTGTTATTCTCGCAATTGAAAATCAAGAAATCCATCAAAACTTCGGATAACAACGATAATAAAACATCAATGAACAATACCTTAACTTCAACACCTAAGGTTAATGCCCTTAAAAATTATTGGGCGGACATGAAGGAAGGTCTTCGCTACATTCTGGCGACCCCGCTCGCACGGGTACAAATGGGGATGATTGTCATCAATGCTGCGGGCGGAGCTACCTTTACGGTTATGCCAGCGTTTGCCGACAGCCTCGGCGGAGCCAGTGTCTACGGTATATTGCTCATGGCCCAGGCTTTGGGAAGTTTGCTGGGAGCGATCCTGGCTCCATATTTGAAGCTGGAGCGCCTGCCCCTTGGTTATATTTTTGCCGGAGCGTTCTGTTTATCGGGCGCTGCCTGGTGTCTCAGCGTATTCACCCCTTGGACTTGGCTTGTCGTTCTGGTGTACGGTCTGGCATGGTTTCCCGGAGGGATTACGAACGTTATCATCAATTCGGTCATTCAGAAGGCAATACCCGAGAAAAGATTGGGTACGGTGTTCGCGGCAGCTAGCGGACTCAGCGGAATTGCCATGCCGCTTGGCAGCCTAATCGGAGGCGCCCTTGGCGTGGTTGCGGCAAGTTCCTCCATTATCGCGGGATGCGGAATCGCCGTGCTCAGCGTGGGGATCTTCTGGGTCTTTGACTCGACTACTCGTAGTCTTCCGTCACCTGACAATGTAGATGAGGAATGGTTCGCGCCTTATACGAATACGGCTGCTGAGAAGTCCGTTTCTATGCACACAGCCCCTTAGAGTTGGCTAAGGTCGATCAGCTTCTATACTTACAGAGTCCTATAAGAAGAGGGTTTGTACTGATTATTTTCATATATCGAGCCGAGGATGAATCAGCGATCGACGGATTCAATCTCGGCTCTTTTTTCGTTTAAGCGAAGTGTAAATGCCTGCCGAGTCCGGAACGCAGCGGTGCTTGTCAGGCTAGTCTGCATAATGTCACCAAGTCCCTCATAGACATGTATCAATCAAGTCAAAACAAGTGTTGAAGGGGATGATGACATGCGCCGGATTTCATGGGTGCTGCTCGCGGTAGTATTATGCTTAACAACAATACTGGCGGGATGCGGGAAGAAGAATGCAGACAGCGTTGTAAAGGATCTGGGCAAGGTGGCTGATAAGCTGGAAAGTGCCAAGGGCGCTTACCAGGGAGCGGGCGTTATGACCATACATACCGGTTCAGCGCCGCAGGAGTATCAGGTTGAGGTATGGTACCAGTCTCCATCTTATTACCGGATCAGCTTAACCAATGGGCAAAAGGATATTACGCAAATCGTGCTTCGCAACGATGACGGCGTGTTCGTTCTGACGCCGAGCTTAAACAAGAGCTTCCGCTTCAAGAGCGACTGGCCGGATAATCAGGGACAGGTATATCTGTACCAAACGCTGCTCAGCAGCATTCTGAGCGACAACACCCGTCAGTTTGCCGAGGATAAGGATAGTTACGTGTTTGATGTGGCCGCCAATTACCACAGTCATTCCTTGATTCGTCAGAAGATTTGGCTCGCCAAGGACAACTACACGCCGAAACAGGTACAAGTGTCGGATTCCGAAGCGAATGTGGTTGTTGAGGTGAAATTCAACACCTTTACCTTTGATACGAACCTGACCAAGGATTCATTTGATACGAACAAGAATCTAAGTGCCATGAACGATGCGAAGGGGACCATGGCGGAAGTGGACGAGAACGGGGTACCGGTGGCTTCCAGTACGGAAGGTAACGGCACTCAGGGAACCGAAGGTTTGACGGAAGCGGCTTCGGGTCGCGATATGGGATCCTTCGGCATCATCTATCCGGAATATGTGCCTGCAGGGGTCACGAACAAAGACACGATGGAAGTTCCGGAGAGCAAGGATCATGCGGTTATTCTGAAGTATGACGGTGTGTATCAATACACGATTATGGAATCCAGACCGGTGGATCGTGCGGTTTCCCTCGTACCGGGCGAGGCCGTGTATATCGATTTCACAACGGTTGGCCTGCTCACCGGCGATCAGCAAAGAACGCTGACCTGGAATTCGGAAGGCGTGGAATACCGAATTACGAGCGCCAACCTGCCTGTTGAAGAAATGAAGAAAGTCGCTGCTTCCATGCAGGGAGAATCGGGTAAATAATACGAAGTAGGCGGATACCGAGCATTGAAGGAGGGCAAAATTCCGACAATGAGGCCATTCGCCTCTTTTCCAAATAAAGGAACTCCATCCGTGGGCTCATCATTATTTCTTGCATAGATTCCGATGTTTCACCAAGTTTCGCACCCGGGGGGAACCACGAGCCTCATAAATAAGCAATTTGCCTCAATTGACAGTTGCCCCCGGGAACATTACCATTAATCTAATGTAAAGCATAATGCTTTTTTCAAAATGGTAAGAAGGTGACTGGAATTGCAAGCGATATATCGACCTACCCTGGCGGAGATCAACCTGGACCATCTGCGCGCCAACTATAACGCTTTTCGTGAGGCGCTGCCAAGCCACATGAAATTGCTTGCTTGTGTGAAGGCTAACGCCTATGGTCACGGAGCTGTAGAAGTGGCACGCGAACTTCAGCAACTGGGGGCGGCTTACTTAAGCGTAGCTTTCCTGGATGAAGCGCTCGAGCTTCGGCAAGGAGGCATCTCCAGCCCGATCCTGGTGCTCGGATATACACCACCGGAGGCTGTAGAGATCGCTTATGAGCATGATGTAACCATAACCCTGTTCAGTTCGGAAGTGCTCCAAGCGATAAAGGCACTGCCGGTCCAGCCGGAGAAGCCACTCAAGGTACACATCAAGATTGACAGCGGAATGGGTCGTTTGGGCCTGCTTCCAGGCGAAGATGCAATTTCTTTTATAGAAGAAGTATTTTCGCTGCCGCAGGTTGTTGTCGAAGGAATGTTTACCCATTTTGCAAGAGCGGATGAAAAGAACAAAGACTATACGTTGGGACAGTACCGCCGTTTTCAGGGCGTAGCGGACGCTCTTCGGGATAAGGACTACCATATCCCGCTCATACATACGGGCAACAGCGCTGCTGCGATTGATACACCCGAATTATCCTATGATATGGTTCGTGTCGGCATCAGCTTGTACGGACTGTATCCTTCGGACGAGGTGAATCGAAAAACAGTGAGCCTCCGCCCTGTCATGACGTTAAAGACAAAGCTTGTCTACGTCAAAAATTTACCTCCGCATTCCGGTATCAGCTACGGGACGAAGTATGTAACGGAGGAGGAAGAGCAAATTGGAACCCTCCCCATCGGTTACGCCGATGGCTTCTCTCGTATGCTGAGCGGTAAAGTGGAAGTACTGATACGCGGCCGCCGCGTCCCTGTTGTCGGAACCATCTGTATGGACCAATGTATGGTATCGCTCAAACCTTTCGCCGATGAGGCGGAACAAATTAAAGCTGGTGAAGAGGTTGTACTCATCGGTCAGCAGTCTGACGAATGCATTACGGCAGATGAGCTGGCGTCCAAGCTGGGGACGATCCACTACGAGGTCGTCTGCATGATTGCCCACCGGGTACCACGTCAGTATATACGCAATGATATACCCGTGAAGACCGTAAATGCACTCTGGAGCAACCTTTAAAAGTCAAGTCACCATAAGTAATTTATTCAGGAAAGAAGGAATAAGTACAGATCTTCCCGAATTAGGAATATGTCGTTTAAGTCTGTACGAAAGTGTCGATTGTAGTTTATAATGATATGCAGCATACTTGATATACCTTCGGCATATATATTCTTTTGTATAATTTTCCTTGAATAATGTAATACTGGTGCACAGGGCGAGAAGGTTGTGGGGGTGTAATAGAGGGTGGCCAATATGCAGAACACCAAACGAATCATGATCAGTTTACCGGATCATCTTTTGCAGGAAGTGGACGGGATCGCTCAGCTGGAAAATTCCAACCGCAGTGAGCTTATTAGGCAAGCCATGAAGTTGTACCTGAATGAACGGAAGAAACGTTACATTCGTGAATCCATGCAGCGAGGTTATATGGAAATGGCCAAAATTAACCTGACCATGGCTTCTGAGGCGTTTCACGCGGAGGAAGATGCAGACAACACTCTAGACCGCTTAGTAAGCGGGGTGTAGACAGTGATCGTTAAACGGGGCGACGTATTTTTTGCGGATTTATCACCTGTTGTCGGTTCTGAGCAGGGCGGCGTAAGGCCAGTCCTTGTCATTCAGAACGATATCGGCAACCGGTTTAGTCCGACTGTGATTGTTGCAGCCATTACGGCACAGATTCAAAAAGCCAAGCTGCCGACTCACGTCGAAATCGACGCGGCGTCGCATGGATTTGACCGGGATTCCGTCATTTTGCTAGAGCAGATCCGGACGATTGATAAGCAGCGGCTAACCGACAAAATCACCCATCTTGATGATGAAATGATGAGTAAGGTGGATGATTCCCTGCAAATAAGTCTGGGCTTGATTGATTTTTGATTCCATTCAAGCGCTAACGTTTTCCACATAGAATGTTATGACTAAAAACCCTCAAGGACTAACTCCTTGAGGGTTTTTATATGGAGGGTATGTTCGAAGGGCACGGCAATGGATGCATGAGACTAAGAGAGCGGCGGTTTACGCGTTTGTAGGTATGAGGATGTAGGCCGTTGTGACCGCCGCAACGATAAACAAAAGGCAGACAACGGACCAGGCAATCGCATGTTTGTCATTCATCTAAGGTGACCCCCTAATTGTAATGAGGTGCGGATATCCGGCAGCAGCATTTTCGTACACTAAGAATATAAATTTAATCTTAAAATCAGATGAAATTGACATTAAAAGCAGCTTAAAGCCTTATGAAGTGAGCGATGTAGTGGAAATGAGCGCTTAAGTTTGGGATAATAGCAAATATAGTTTCATTGAAGAAAGAGGGATATCATTGTCTGAATTAGAAGCTGTTGTGGAAGTAAATGAGGAACAGATTCGCAAGGAAGAATCGAAACGGATCGTGAAGCAGATCGCGAAGGAGCTTCAATTGTCCGAAAAACAGGTGCGCACGACCGTTGAACTTCTGGATGAGGGCAATACCATACCGTTTATTGCGCGTTACCGTAAGGAAATGACAGGCGAACTGGATGAGAACCAATTACGTGATATTGAAGAGCGGACTGGCTATCTGCGCAATTTGGAGATCCGTAAGCGGGAAGTCATCCGCATCATAGAGGAGCAAGGCAAGCTGACGGAAGATCTGAAGGCATCGATTACGGCCGCCGTTAAGCTGCAGGAGGTAGAAGATCTCTACCGTCCGTATAAGCAAAAGCGTAAAACCCGGGCAAGCGTTGCCAAGGAAAAAGGGCTTGAGCCGCTGTCGGAGTGGATATGGTCGCAGCCGAAGCAGGCTGATGTGATGGTTGAGGCAGCCAAGTATGTGGATGAGGAGAAGGGTGTGGCTTCGGCAGAAGAGGCTGTGCAAGGCGCGATGGATATACTGGCTGAAAACATTGCCGATGACGCAACCGTTCGTTCCTGGGTTCGCAGATACAGCTTGGACCACGGCATATTGACCTCTGAGGCGAAGGATACCGAAGTGGAATCCGTATACGAGAACTATTACAATTACCGGGAATTGGCGAAGAAAATGCCGCCGCACCGGATTTTGGCCATTAACCGGGGAGAGCGCGAGAATATTCTAAAGGTAGGGCTGGATGTTCCTTCCGAATCCATTCACGCGTATATCGGCAAGCAGGTGCTTAAAGGTCCATCAGCCGTCACGGACATTCTTACGGCGGTGATCGAGGATTCATACAAGCGCCTCATTGCTCCATCGATTGAACGGGAAGTACGGGGAGAGCTGACGGAAAAAGGGGAGAACCAGGCAATCTCCATCTTTGCCGGGAACCTGCGCAGCCTGCTGCTGCAGCCGCCGGTGAAGGGACGCTGTGTGCTGGGCGTTGACCCGGCCTACCGTACCGGTTGTAAGCTGGCAGTGGTCGATGATACGGGCAAGCTGCTTGAGGTGGCCGTAACCTATCCGACGCCGCCGGCCAACAAGAAGCAGGAGGCCGCCGCCAAGTTTAAGGAGCTGATTGCCAAATACGGCATCAAGCTTATTGTCATTGGAAACGGTACGGCATCCCGTGAAACGGAGCAGTTCGTAGCCGAAGAAGTCATTGCGGAGCTTGCTGACCCTGAGCTGGCCTACCTCATCGTCAATGAAGCGGGAGCAAGCGTGTACTCGGCCTCGAAGCTGGCGCAGGAAGAATTCCCGGACCTGGATGTCGCCGAGCGCAGCGCGGCCTCGATCGCCCGCCGTGTGCAGGATCCGCTGGCCGAGCTGGTGAAGATTGATCCGAAATCGATCGGCGTGGGCCAATATCAGCATGACGTAACCCAGAAGCATCTGGAGGAGAGCCTGAAGGCCGTCGTGGAGTCTGCGGTGAACCATGTCGGGGTGGATGTGAATACGGCTTCGCCGTCACTGCTATCCTATGTGGCCGGCATCAATGCCACGATCGCCAAAAATATCGTGAAATACCGGGAAGAGAACGGGAAGTTTGTCAGCCGGAAGCAGCTCCAGAAGGTCCCGCGTCTCGGTGCCAAGACCTATGAGCAGTGCGTGGGCTTTATGCGGATTTCGGAAGGCGAGAACATATTGGATCGTACCCCGATTCACCCGGAATCCTATGTGGTGGTTGACCGTTTATTCAAAGAGCTTCAGGTAAGTCTGGACAAGCTTGGAAGCAAGGAGCTCGCTGAACTGCTGGATGCCCAGCAGCCGGAGAACCTTGCCGTGAAGCTGGAGGTTGGCGTGCCGACGCTGCGTGATATACTGGACAGCTTGCAGCGCCCGGGACGCGATCCGCGGGAGGAATTGCCGCTGCCGATTTTCCGTCAGGACGTACTGAAGATCGAGGATCTCATGCCGGGAATGGAGCTGCAGGGAACGGTACGCAATGTCATCGATTTTGGCGCCTTTGTGGATATCGGCATCAAGAGCGACGGACTGGTGCATATTTCCCAGCTGAGCGATGGGTTTGTCAAACACCCGATGGATGTTGTCTCTGTGGGGGATAACGTTACCGTGTGGGTGCTGAATGTAGATTTGAAGAAAGGTCGCGTCGGATTGACGATGCGCAAGCCGAAAGATCAGTCATAGGAACTGCTGCGTAAAATAGAAGAAGAGCCGTAACTCCTTGAACTGTACCCCAGTTGTTAGCGATGACCTAACATTTGGAGGTGCAGTTCCTTTGGGGAGAACGGCTCTTTTTTTGAATAATTCTTGGAGTAAGAGCTAACGGGGCATGTCCTGGCGGTTGGCTTAGCCATGGCTCAGCTTTAGCAGCAGTACTTTTTTATCGTATCTTTCGCGACACCAGTGATATTTTGCTGAAATTTTGGGTTCGACTGCGGGAGCATTTACATCGACTTCATGAAAACCAAACTTCTTATAAAAATGCTGCAGCTCCTCAAATGGAATGCAGTAAACCGTCTTTAAACCTAGACTCTTTGATTCTTCCACCAGAAACGAGACGACTTCGTGCGCGAGGGACTGGCCTCTAAACTTGTCCAGAATATAAATACCGCCGAGCTCCGCCTCGTGTTCATTAAGTCTAATCAATCGACCGACTCCTGCGTAGTCGTCTTGCGACATGACGATGGCAATGATTTCATTGTCCAGTGAACTTGGCTGAAAGCCGATGTGCTCGTAATGTTGATTGACCCAAGGCAATTCTGCTTGAGTCACCCTTTTGATGCTCATGATTACTCACCTCAGTTTCTTCAAAATGGATGTGGAGGTATACTGCGCGCAGCATAAGCATTCGGATTAGTCCTCGCTGTCCGAAGATTGCTGTTTTTTCTTCGCCCGGAATCGTCTGACCTTCATCAGATTGCCGCACATTTTATCGTCGCAGTACCGTTTGGAACGGTTACGCGTGTCGTCGTAATATACCCAGAGGCAATCGGGATTCGTGCAGATGCGGAACCGGGATAATTCGCCTTGCTCGATGGCTTCCGCAAAGGAGCCGGCAATCTCGGCAGCCGCTGCTTGCAGGCCAGGATTTTGGAGGATATAGGACAGCGCCAAATTTTGTTCCTCATCGATCTCCAGATGACGAATAACGGGTCCAGCAGCCATCCAGCGGTTTAATTGCTCTATCTCCATGGGAGAGGGTGACTCCCCCGCGACGATGTGTTGAACACACGTTAACAGGAAGGAACGAAGCTCCCTCAACTGCCCCAGCTCATCCGGGGCCAGGGGCAGGCTGACTTGAAGCTGATATTGGTTCATGAAATCGGTGAGCCAATCCTCTCGGGCAAGCCGGTCCTCGGATCGGCCGCTGCCTCTCCAGTCATGCCATTCGCTGTTTATAAAATCATCCCATAACATGAAACTCATCCTTTCTCATCTCATTATTGTAACAAGTAAATATTAATGTTGCTAGTTACTTGTAATGGGGTCCGAAGTGTGTTAATTTTTATGTAACATGCTATTTGATTTATGCTGGTTACAAATTTGATGCGGAGGCGATGGTTATGAACATGAAGGAACTGCTGCTCCAAAACTGGGATTATGCGATGAGGCAGGAGGATTGGTATCCGCCGATTCTTCCTGCCCTGAAGGACGTAACAGTTGAGCAGGCTTTGTGGAAACCGGAAGGGCAAGCGGCAAATTCCATTTGGGAGAACGTGCACCATTTGCTGTATTACAAGCAGCGTCTGCTCGCGAGATTGGAAGGAACGCCGCTTCCTAATGAAGGAATCGGCAATGACGAGACGTTTCTCATTCAGGACACAAGTGAGGGGGCATGGAATACGGCCCGGGAGCAGCTTCAGGATGTTCATGCCGCTTTACGACAGAAGATGGAAGAGATGACGGAGGCGGAGATCATCGAATCGCCGCAGCGAATACTTAGCTTAATCATGCATGATGCGTATCATACGGGACAAATTGTTTTTCTCCGGAAGCTTCAGGGCTCCTGGCCAGCTAAACGCAGCGATCTATAAGTATAACATTCGTCCATTCAGCCATCATAATAAATGCAAAAATAAGCCGGACAGGGCGTCCGGCTTATTGTCATACCTATGGATCGGTTGCAGTGCACTAACGGGCATTCGAGTTTTCTTCGCCCGGGGAATTCCGGTAAAAGTACCAGCATTCATTCAGCAGCTTGATCTGACGTCTGTCCTTTTTGCGAAAAGCGCGTGTCAATTGATTGCAGAGCCATTGCGGCAAGGGTATCTCCTCCTCTTGCTATTCCATCTGTATGGATAGCATATGGGGAAAAAGCCCAAAGCGTGCAGGTCTACCTCGATTATAACGCTTCTTCCTCGTACCATTGCTCAAGCTGCGCTTGGAGAGCACGAATTTCGGTAAGCAATGAGATGAGCGGATATTCCGTTTCCTTAAGGGAAGCAAAGGCCTGCTCAAGCTCATTTATGTATTCCAGACCACCTTGAATGCTCAGCGATTCCTGAAGCAGATCCAAATTGTCGCATTCGGCTACAGCAAGAGGCAGCTGAGGTTTGCCTGCGGCGGTGAGTTTATCGATTTCCTTATTGAGGCGTAAATTTAGAGCACTGAGCTGGTAAGCATAGTCACTGGGCATTTCGACAAATAACAGCTCGTCCTGTCCTTTTAAAATAACGTAGCGCATGTTCGGCATGATTGCAGGTTCTCCCTCCATACTTTCTACTTGACAGTGTAGCCCAGAGAGAAGTTAAAATTCAAGTAGCATTTATACGGCAAAAGGAAGGATCAGACATGGTGACGATGAACGAGATGAGTAATGAAGAACTGCAGGCATGGGTTGAGAAAATCTCGCTGGAAAGCTTTCGGGTTCCGTTCAGGCATCAGGCTACGTTTAACCGGCGATTGTCTTCAACAGGCGGGCGTTATTTCATGAAAAGCCATAACATCGAGATCAATCCGCATCAGCTTGCTACGAACGGTAAGGAAGAGGTGGAGAAGATCATCAAGCATGAGCTGTGCCACTATCATCTGCATATCGCGGGCAGGGGATATCGGCATCGGGACGCTGATTTCAAAAGCCTGCTGCAAGCCGTTGGAGGGAGCCGTTTCTGCAAATCCTTGCCGAAGGGCAAGGCCGCGGGCCGTCGTCAACCGGAACCATACCGATATAAACTACGCTGCAGCGTCTGCGCAACCGAATATCTGCGTAAACGGAAGATGAATCCCGCCCGGTATCGGTGCGGAAAGTGCAGCGGACGCCTTACACTCCTGAAGCTTGACTCCCCTATGAAGTCATGATAAATTATTAATATCCAACTTAATGTTCCCTGATAGCTCAGTTGGTAGAGCACTCGACTGTTAATCGAGTTGTCACAGGTTCGAGTCCTGTTCGGGGAGCCATATGGAGAGATACCCAAGTGGCTATAAGGGGACCCTCTGCTAAGGGGTTAGACTGCGTAAGCGGTGCGAGGGTTCGAATCCCTCTCTCTCCGTTGAGCGTTACATCGAAGAAAACTCCCATCACCAAGTGATCGGGAGCTTTTTTTGCATAGGGATGAGAACCCTGAATAGGGTTCGTCGGAGCATAAGCAGCGTTAGGAATACTTCGCAGTCTCGACCGAAGGGAGAGTATCCCTCTCTCTTTCGTTGAGCGTTACATCGAAGAAAGCTCCCATCACCAAGTGATCGGGAGCTTTTTTTGTATAGGGATGAGAACCCTGAATAGGGTTCGTCGGAGCATAAGCAGCGTTAGGAATACTTCGCAGTCTCGACCGAAGGGAGAGTATCCCTCTCTCTTTCGTTGAGCGTGAATGGGGGAAGAGAGCTCAATGAAGCAGATCATTGCAATGGGTGGCGGCGGTTTTTCGATGGAACCGGATAATCTGCTTGCTTGATCGCTATGTTTTGGCACAAGTATCGAAAGAATTGCCTGAAGTGTGTTTTCTTCCGACGGCAAGCGGAGATGCGGATGGTTATATTGAACGTTTCTATCATGCTTTCCGGACACTGCCGTGTACTCCCAGTCATCTGTCGCTGTTTCAGCCGAACTTTGCCGATCTTCGGTCTTTTGTACTCGAGAAGGATATCATCTATGTTGGCGGGGGCAATACCCGGAATATGCTGGTCTTGTGGAAGGAATGGGGCCTGGATCAGATACTCAAAGAGGCGTATGGACAGGGTGTCATCTTAACCGGGTTAAGCGCTGGTTCCATTTGTTGGTTTGAGCAAGGGGTGACGGACCCGTTGAACGCGCCTTTGTACAAGCTTGGGGGTTTGGGTATATTACAAGGCAGTCATTGCCCGCATTATGATGGTGAGAGCAAAAGAAGACCTGCCTATCATAAACTCGTGCTTCAAGGTGAAGTACAAGCAGGATATGCTGCTGATGATGGGGTTGCAATACATTTTATGGACGGACGGTTGCATCGAATCGTAAGCTCAAGGGAAAATGCACATGCATACCATGTGGATCGAGAAGGAAATAGCGTTCAAGAAGTGGAGTTAACACCGGAATTTTTAGGCTGATTTATTGGCCGAAAAAGCTCCCAAAATAAATTTTAAAATTTACGAAAAAAAAGCTTGCCAGCATTTTTGGAATTATGCTATACTCAATCTTGTCGTCACGGCGACGTGGTTAAAGTGGCCCGTTGGTCAAGGGGTTAAGACACCTCCCTTTCACGGAGGTAACAGGGGTTCGAATCCCCTACGGGTCACCACTTTCTATATAACCTCGGGATGAGAACCCCGTCGGTTCGTCGGAGCATAATCATCGTTAGGATAGGCTTCGCAGTCTCGAACGAAGAGAGAGTATCCCCTACGGGTCACCACTTTCTATATAACCTCGGGATGAGAACCCCGTCGGTTCGTCGGAGCATAATCAGCGTTAGGATAAGCTTCGCAGTCTCGAACGAAGAGAGAGTATCCCCTACGGGTCACCACTTTCTATATAACTTTCTTATATGGCAGCAGCACGATTGTCATCGAGAGCCATTAGCTCAGTTGGTAGAGCACCTGACTTTTAATCAGGGTGTCGAAGGTTCGAGCCCTTCATGGCTCACCATTTTTTACAAAGCAACGAAACGATGTACTCCTTATATTATGCGGTAGTGGTGGAATGGCAGACACGCTATCTTGAGGGGGTAGTGGGTGTATACCCGTGGAGGTTCGAGTCCTCTCTACCGCATACGAATATTTAGAAAAAGCTCCGCACCTTGTGCGGAGCTTTTTTTTGCGCTTAAGATATCAGAAAGTATAAACTTCGAAGCATGGCCTTACCTGATCATGCAAGAAAATAACATCTAATCGAGTTCTGTCTCTTTAGAATGTACGTCGATAGTTTTTTTCTTATATCAAGGTTTACATAGGATTCATCACGGTTTTGATCGATTTTCATTGCACATTTATGCACAACAAGTGTTTCATCTCTGGTCAGGAGTTTAATATCATAACGTGGACGAGCAACAACTTCAAATTACCTATAAGGAGTGATTCAGAATGGCTAATAACAACAACGGAAAGATGAGCCGTGAAGAAGCAGGACGTTTAGGTGGAGAAGCAACTGCGAACAACCATGACAAAGAGTTCTACCAAGAAATTGGACGGAAGGGCGGCGAAGCAACTTCCCGTTCCCATGACAAAGAGTTTTATCAGGACATCGGTAAAAAGGGAGGAGACTCCACGTCAAACTCCCATGATAAGGAATTTTATCAGGAAATCGGCCAGAAGGGCGGGGAAGCGACTTCCGATTCCCATGGCAGGGAATTCTATGAGGACATCGGACGCAAAGGCGGCGAGGCTACCTCGGAATCCCACGGACGTGAGTTCTATCAAGAGATTGGACAGCAGGGCGGCGAAGCCAGAAGCGACAGCGGCAGCAACGGGGACGGCAAGATGAGCCGTGAAGAAGCGGGCCGCAAAGGCGGCGAGGCAAGAGCAAGACAGCGCCAGCGGGGGAACTAATGACAATCCGGCGCATTTGAGAAGAGGTTTTTCTTGGAGGGGACTGAAATTCTCTCATGCGAAGGATCCGCCTTCATACCCAATATTTGAAAAGCAGCAGCTACGGCTTCCTGACAGGGAGCGCGTGGCTGCTTTCTTTTTGTCTAACATCAGCGTGCGACAAGGTGAAAAAGAGAAGGTCGTGCTGGACTTTTGGGACGGTGTGTGATAATTATATGATAATGATAACCATTCTCATTTAAGGTTGGGGTCTGTACATATGTTAAACCTGTCAACGAATAGCAGTAGCAAAAAAGATTCGCGTGAATACAGCGGGCTCACGGCCCGTTTATGGAATATGGATATTGTTCATGGGCAAGAGCTCTCCTTGGAGCAGCAGTTGGCAGTGCAGCCAGCCCTGATTATCCCGCTTAGCGGAGAAACCTGTTTACAACAGGCCGAGCAAATCACCCGTATGAATAAGGGATGCGTTTATTGTTGTGCAGCGGGGACTACTTTCGGAATTACGAGTGTCGATCACAGGAGTTCCGAGGAGCACGAGCAGGCTTCGGTCGCGATCCTTCATTATAGTTTCCTGGAAGGGATATCAGGCTGCGGTCGATTGCATGAGGTGGATTGCGCCGATTTCATGCCCTATGACGGCATCTTTGTCATCAGCTCTCCGGACCGCTTGAATCTCGTCTGCCGGTCGATGTATAAGGATTTTCACAGTAAGGAGCCCATGAAGCAATGGAGGGTTCAGCTGGATTTTCAAGAGCTGCTATATACGATGATTGCCGAATGCAGCCCTTACTCCAAGAATGATAAGCGGCAAGCGCTGGAGCGGGTGAAGGAGTATATCGAGGAACATTATGATGAAGATTTAACGATTGAACAATTGGCGAACCTTTCGGAGCTGAGTCCCAAATATTTTGTGGAAGTATATAAGAAGACGTACGGGCACAGCGCGATGGATTATTTGGCGCATGTTCGTTTGAACAAGGCGAAGCAGTTGATGCTGGGCTCGGATTCATTGCTGCGTGAAGTGGCGCACATGGTGGGGTATAAGGATGAATTTTATTTTAGCCGCAAGTTTAAGAAGGCATTCGGGATATCCCCCTCGGTGTATATGAAAACAAGGAAAAATAAACTGGCGATGTACGGCTCAACGGCCCTCCTGGGTTACGCCATGCCGCTGGATTTCACGCCGTATGCGGCTCCGCTTCATCCGAAGTGGTCACAGCATTACTATAACATTCTTGGGCCGGATATCCCCGTTCATCTGGATGCATACCGTCAGAATCATAATAAATATGCGAATCTGGAGAAGCTGGCCTCGGCACGTCCGGAGCTCATCGTTTGTGCACAGGGGGTGGAAGATTGGGAGAAGGAGCAGCTTCGGCTGATTGCCCCCCTCTACGAAATGCCTGAAGAGCAGGGAGGGTGGCAGGTTAATCTGTTAGGGCTCGCTAAATTGCTGAACAAGCTGCCCGAAGCAGAGCAGTGGATCGATACGTTTCATCATAAAATATCGACTTACCGTGGGAAGCTCCCCGCTGAAATGATGGAAGAACGCACGCTTTTGACCGCACGCCTGCATCAGGATGAACTGATGGCTTACAGTCATCCGGGCATGAAGGAACTATTATTTGATTATTTTAATTTTCAGCCGGCTAAGTCTGTGGACTGGGAGGAGGCTGGACGTTTAACGATTGAGCAGATCAAGGAGAGCCGGGCAGACCATATGCTGCTCTTGATCCGTCAGGATTCCGAAACGCTGGCCAATTGGAGAAAACTGCAGGCAACGCCGGAGTGGATGACCATTCCTGCGGTGCGAGACGGAACGTTGCACCAACTATCCTCTTACCCTTGGCGCGAGTACTCTCCCATTGCGATGGAGCAGATGGCGGAGGAAGCCTTTCGGTTGTTTTCCGGAAATTGTCCATGAGGAATCCGGTGATTTGTCCATGGTACTAAGAGAGCAAATCCTATACTATGATCAATAATGATAATCATTATCAATTGTTGGTCATAGATCATGGAAGGGGTAATTGGAGAGAGATGAAACGAATGAAATGGGTCTTGGGGTTATTGCTGGTATTTGCGTTGGTACTGTCCGCCTGTGGTGGAGGCAGCGAGGTTAAAGATACAGACGGAGCTAGCGCGAATAATGCAGCAGAGAGCGCGAACACAGCCGGGGAGGAAAACGCTGCGAAAGAAGAAGCGGCTCCAGCATCGTCCGATACTAAAGTTGTGAAATATCTCGATCAGGAATATACGCTTCCGGCCAAGACGGAGCGCATCGTTATCACCGGTGCCGTTGAAGCCATGGAGGATGCCATTGTGCTGGAAGTAAACCCGGTTGGGGCCATTAGCTTCTCGGGTAAATTCCCGCCGATGTTTGAATCGATTACGAAGAACGCCCAGTCGGTTGGCGAGAAAATGGAGCCGAATTTCGAAACGATCCTGTCTTTGAAGCCGGATGTGATTTTGGCATCGTCCAAAGCCAAGCCTGAAGTCATTGAACAGTTAAATAAAATCGCACCCACGATTCCGTACTCCCATATATCGACCAACTGGGAGAGCAACCTGAAATTGCTCGGCGAGTTAAGCGGCAAACAGGAACAAGCGGAACAGGCAATCGCGAAATATAAAGAGAGCTTGGAAGAAGTCAAAGCGACGATTGGGGATAGCCTGAAGGACAAGAAAGTTCTGGCGCTTCGGATTCGTGCGGGCGAGATGTACATCTATCCGGCAGGCGTGTTCTTTAACCCGGTATTGTATGAGGATTTGGGGATTGAAGTACCGGCTGAAGTAGCGGCAGCCAAAGCACAGGAACTGATCTCGAAAGAGAAAATTGCAGAGATGAATCCGGATTATGTATTTGTCCAATTCTCGCCAGATGAGAATAAGGATACGCCGAATGCTTTGGAAGAACTTCAGAATGATCCGATCATGAAGAACTTGAATGCATTCAAGAACGGGACCGCTTTTGTCAACGTGGTGGATCCACTGGCTCAAGGCGGAACCGCGTACAGCAAAATCGAGTTTCTGAAAGCTGCAGTCGAAAGCCTGACAAAGTAACATCCAACATTTCAGTATAAACCTATAAGGCGTGTTGTTCATGAGGTTCAAAAAATCACTGCCGGCTGTCATCCTTGTGATGGCCCCGGCAGTCTGTTTCTTGCTCATAGCGGCGTCCATCCTGTATGGAGCCAAAAATATTACGATGGATACCGTTTGGGATTCCATCTTTGCTTTTGATTCGGAGAGCATCGATCATCAGATTATTGTGAGCTCCCGATTGCCGAGAGTTGTCGGTGCCATGCTTATCGGCGCTTTTCTCGCGGTATCAGGCGCTTTAATGCAAGGAATGACAAGGAACTATTTGGCGTCCCCATCCATCATGGGAGTATCGGATGGTTCGGTCTTCGCGGTAACACTGTTCATGGTATTTATCCCGAACGCCAGCTCCAATATGTATATCGTCAGCTCGTTGATCGGCTCAGCCATCGGAGCGGCCGTCGTGTTCGGCTTGGCATGGCTTATTCCTGGCGGGCTCAGCCCGGTTCGACTGGCTATACTCGGAACCGTAATCGGGACGTTTCTTAGCGGTACTGCAGAGGCTTTGGCGGCCTATTTTCAGATATCGCAAAATATCAGCTTCTGGTACAATGCCCGGCTGCATGCCATGGACCCGGAACTGATTAAACTGAGCATTCCGTTTGCAATCGTTGGTTTGTGTCTTGCCGTTGTATTATCCAAATCGATCACGCTGCTGTCGCTCGGGGACGAGACGGCCAAAGGGCTCGGTGTGAATACATGGCTTATTAAAGCCCTTGCGATGGTGGCTGTTGTGATTCTGACCGGCGTATCTGTGGCGCTGGCGGGTAAGGTTGCTTTTGTAGGTTTGATTATTCCTCATATTGCCCGTTTCCTGTCCGGCTCGGATTATCGATGGATCGTACCGGTGTCAGGCGTGCTTGGCGGCATGTTTCTTGCATTATGCGATATTCTCGCACGGTTTGTAAATTACCCGTTTGAGACGCCGGTGGGTGTTATAACTTCGTTGATCGGGGTTCCTTTCTTCCTCTACTTGATCAAGACGAGGGGAGGGGCTCAGCGTGCGTAACACCTATTATCGATTCCCGATGGTTCTGACTGGAGGAATCTTGGTTGTATTGACTGCCGTATATTTCAGTCTGACCAACGGGACGTTTGATATGTCCATCAAGGAAGTATTTCAAACTTTGCTCCGCATGAATCCCAATTCGGATTTCGATCTCGTTGTGTTCGAATTCAGGCTGCCTCGTATTGTGCTTGGCGCTCTCGTCGGCTTTGCGCTGGGTATGGCCGGTGCAGTTATCCAGGGGGTTACCCGCAACGGTCTTGCGGATCCGGGCATTCTCGGCATCAATGCAGGCGCAGGCATGGCGGTTGTGTTGTTTATGTTCCTGCTGCAAGGGCAGATCACGATGACCGGCTGGCTCGGGGTTATGATGATGCCGATGTTCGGTATCGCTGGCGGTTTGGCGGCAACTACGGCCATATTTATGTTCGCCAGAGAAAACGGAAAGCTGGATCCGCAGCGGCTAATTCTTGTGGGGATTGCGATTGCATCCGGTTTTGGTGCTATTACGATGTTCCTCTCGCTGAAAATGAATCCATCGGATTATGAGATGGCTGTAGCTTGGCTGGCCGGCAGCCTTCACAGCGCTAACTGGAAGTTCGTGGTCACAATGCTTCCTTGGCTCATCATGCTGCCGCCTGTCATTTGGCTCCGTTCTCAAGTGCTTGACTTGTTCCAGCTGGGCGAGGAAAGCGTGAAGAGTGTCGGGGTAACCGTTGAACGTGAGAAAAATGTATTGCTTCTATGCAGCATCGGTTTGGTCAGCGCGAGCGTTGCCGTATCCGGCAGCATCGGGTTTGTCGGTCTGATCGCTCCGCATCTGGCGAGGCAACTGGTTGGACTGCGGCACAGGCATATCATCCCGATCAGCGGTATAGCAGGCATGGCAATTGTGGTCATAGGCGATTTCATCGGCAGAACGATATTCGCTCCGGCCGAGCTGGCTGCAGGCATTGTGGTGTCCGTGATTGGGGTTCCATATTTTATCTATCTATTAATTCGTATGCGAAAATAAAAGCAGCTTTCGGGAGGATCACATGAATCGTTATCAACAGCTGGTGGTTGAGGACAGGGAACTCACACTGTATTTGCCTCCTTCCTATCATGAGTCGGACCGTTCTTATCCTGTTGCCTACGTACAGGATCAAGGAGATATGTTCACGGACTGTCTCAATTATCTGAACCATCTGTTTGCAGCAGGCGAACTCGTCGAGGTCATCCTGGTCGGGATTTCGTCAACAAATCGAAACCGTGAGTACACGCCTTGGCCGGCCGAGCCGCTGCTGGAGGGCAATCCGCCTTTCGGCGGGGAGGGCAGAGCTTATGTCGATGAGGTGGCGGATGTCATCAAGGCATACATAGACAGACAGTACCGTACACTCGCAGCGCCCGAACATACAGCCATCATTGGTGGTTCCTTTGGCGGTTTGATCTCGATGTTCGCGGGGTATTGGCGTCCCGAGACCTTCGGACGGATCGGGATGCTGTCGGCTTCGTTATGGTATGACGGGGTTATGGGTTACATCAGGGAGCAGGGGGAATTGCCTGCCGGGCTGAGGATATATATGTCCGTTGGACAGTTGGAAGGCGCATATAAGAACAATGCGCAGAAACATATGTATCCGAATAACGTCGAGGCGCATCGATTCTGGATCGAACAAGGGGTGAGCCCCGAGCGGCTCCAACTGGCGGTAGATCCTGATGGGACCCATGATCCCATTTTTATGGCCAGAAGATTTCCGGATGCGCTGCGGTGGTTGTTCGTCAAGGAAGAATATGACCAAGAATCTGAGATGGTGCGAGCTAACTGCAATTACCACGAAAAGGATCCTCTGTTTTGCATACCGGGAACGGTGACATGGTCCATGCAATCCGACGTCACAGGCCGCGAATACCGTATTTTCATTGCCGAACCGATGGGACCACCACCTGAAGGCGGTTATCCTGTGTTATATTCGCTGGATGCCAATGCGACCTTCGGAACGCTTGCGGAGGCAATCCGACTGCAATCCCGGACCCCCCGCGGCATTCCCTCGGCGCTTGTTGTCGGGATCGGCTTTGATAGTGACAGTCCGATCGTGAGCAGCGAGCGTTTTTACAACTTTACTGAATATGCTGAAGACCATGAATTGCCGCTCCGCCCTAACGGATTGGATTGGCCGGAAACAGGCGGCGTCGAAGCATTCCTTACGTTCATCGAGTTTCAGCTGAAGCCGGCCGTGGAGCGGCAATACGCGGTGAATCGTTCGAAGCAGGCGCTGTTCGGGCACTCGCTCGGTGGTTTTTTCACCTTGTATACATTATTCACCAGACCGGAGACCTTTTCGCGGTATATTGCGGCTTGTCCCTCGGTGTGGTGGAAGAACTACGCGCTGTACAAACGGTGGGAAGAGGGGAAGCTCCGTTTACAACAGAGCGGACAGCGTAAAGAGCTGCGTCTGTACGTTGGAGCTGAGGAGAAGCCGTCCATGGTTCAAGACGCCAGGGAACTCTATGCATTCCTCAAAGGGCATGATGAGGTGGTGGAGACTACATTCCATGAAATTGAGGGAGAAGGCCACGTCTCGGTGCTGCCTGCTCTGATAAGCCCTCTGCTTCGTTTTGTGAACGCGTAATGAGAATAATGCCTTAATAATGCCTTAAGCATGAATAAGCATGAATAAGCATGAATAAGCAGAATAAGCAGCCTCATATCCAGGGATAAAGCCGGATCATGAAGCTGCTTATTCCGCGTTGCTGTATACAGGCAGAGTGCTAATCGAGTAATTCCGGATCATCAAGGATGGAAGAGTACTTTGGGTATAATCTGCGAATGCAATCCGGACAGATATCGTGGGTAAATTCAATGGGGAGGCGGCTCTCCAAATAGCTCTCCACAGGCTCCCACTCTTCCGCGTGGTGAACGTATTTGCATACGGCGCAGATGGGAATATGCCCGGGAAGGGGAAAGCTGTGAGCCAGCGCTTGTTCCAGCAGCAGCTCCTTGCGTTTGAACTTCGTAATATCCGTAAATGATATCATAGCTCCGTGAATACGGCTGTCCTTGTTGATAAGCAGCGGCAGTACCTCACATAAAACCCAATTCTCTTGGCCGTTCCATTGTACGGCATATTCAAAGGAATAATCAGATTGCTTCCCCAACATAACATCTCTTACGGAGGGCAAATCCAACTCACGGAAAAAGTGACCAAATGAAGCCAGACTCAGGGACTTGGAAGCGAGATTAAAAAAAGATGCCCCCTGCCATCCAAACTCAGGGGAAACACCATATCTTCCGGCCATGGTAATGAGTGGATCGTTAATTTTGTCTATGATGCCATCCGGCGTAATGATCATCAATCCTTTGTTCAAGGAATGAACCGCATTATTCCAGGATGTGATCATGGTATCGTAGGGCAAATGACTCGCTCCTCATACTGAATAGACTCATGAGTAAAAGATACAACGATCCATGAGTACTATGGTATAATTTAGGCAATATATATTTGATTATACACGTAAATAAGTGGTTTTGCAAGAGAAAAATACGTACATAAGTAATTTTCTTTCAAAGAGAACTAGGAAGGCGGTTGTTTGATGCAGTCTATTTACCAACGAATCGAACATCTCATAGAAAGCCGAGGTATGACCAAGAAGGCGTTTTGTGAAACCCTCGGGATCAGCACAGGAAATTTTGGTGATTGGAAGAGGGGGAAAACAACGCCGAGTACAAATAAATTGATTGAGATTGCTGCATTCTTTTCCGTAAGCTTGGATTGGTTGATTATTGGCAAGGGCAACCCTACCCGCGTCAATGAAGCGCGTGGGGAGTACGAAGTGGACCCGGGATCATCCGATCTTCCCATCATGTCCGGACTGGCAGAGAATGAGAAGGAGTTTATCCGGGAATATATCGAGTTTTCAGCATACCGGAAGGAAAAGCGGAACGATAAGACCTAGCTGCTCATGCGTCTAAGCGACCCCCCCATAATTTGGATCTTTACTTTTGTGTGACGGAACAGTATAATAGGGAATGTTCGCTACAGAACATCCCTTATAACATGCGGTAGTGGTGGAATGGCAGACACGCTATCTTGAGGGGGTAGTGGGTGTATACCCGTGGAGGTTCGAGTCCTCTCTACCGCATACTTTATGAAGAAGCTGTTTATCAAGAGGAATTCCTCCTTTGATAAACGGCTTTTTTGTTTGCTTGGCAAGCTGGGACATGCTGTTTCTTATGCGAGTTTGCCCAATTATCGTTTCAATTTGTGCTGCAAGTTTAAAGAGTACATGTAGAGACCATAATAGGGCATGAAGGAGATGAACGAGCATGAAACCATTATACACAGCAGATGTAAAAGTCATTGGAGGGCGTGAAGGCTCAGTTGAATCTACCGATGGGGTTCTTAATCACAAATTAAGCATGCCGAAGGAGCTCGGAGGACCGGGCGGTGACGGAACCAATCCGGAACAGCTGTTTGCGGCCGGCTATGGCGCCTGTTACGAAAGCGCCTTGGCTCATATCGCCCGTAAAGAGGGCGTCGAGCTCAAGGACGTTGTGATCCATTCTCAGGTCATGATCGGAAAGGACGATGGCGCTGACGGTTTTAAGCTTGCGGTGAAGCTGAAGATCGAAATGCCGGGAATCGAACGAAGCCAGGCGGAGGACCTCGCGAAGAAGGCGCATGCGTTCTGCCCTTATTCCAAGGCTACCCGAGGCAACATCGACGTGGAGTTAAGCGTAAGCTAACCATAAAAGAATTCGGATGGTCCTCTGAAATGGAGGGCCATCCTTTTTTTGTCGGCTTGCGATGCGGAATATGAAACTTTTTACATGATACTCCGTATTTCAGTTAAAGCTATGAATTGGAAAGGGGCGCTTAAGATGAGTATTGAACAAATGATAGAGGAACGGTTTGTATGCAGCAAATGCGGAGGGAATCACTGCCAGACAAAAGAGGTCTCGATGTCAGGGGCCGGGCTGAGCAAGATGTTTGATATTCAGCACAATCATTTCCTATTTGTTTCCTGTACGAACTGCGGATATGTGGAAGTGTTCAACCCGGATATATTAGAAGGTAAAAAGAGGGGGCAGCTTGGTTCGATCCTGGATGTGTTCTTCGGTTGACATCACCCCTAAAATTCTTTAATATGACTAAGTACCAGAAAGTACAAACCAGTCATAGGGAATTTAAATAAAATAAACGGGTGATGAACATGCCATACAGACCGCAGATTGCAAATGTGACCACAGCTGGAAGCAATGAAAAAGAAGGGCTTTACGAATTCATTATCCACACGGCTGACGGAACGGATATTCGCGTATTCTATAACCGCTTCCCGGAATGGAAACTGACTGCGCTTAGCCGACTTGGGAAAGTACCTTGCCCGGTTTGTCGTAAGGATTTCATATGCAAATGCATGGAGAAATTCTCGAACGAATTCGACCAGCAGATGAAAGACGGCGAGTGGCTGAACAAAGCTGCTGAGTAATAAACCAATAAGCGTACTTGATCAAGCGTAGGAGAGGGCTCCTGCGTTTTTTCTTGTTTTAGGCCTGAAGGGAGCCAGGAAATATATGAAGGATCGTGCAACCGATAATCATGAGGACTATGCGATTGTGCTGATTGATGGCGTGTGCCATTTGTGCCAGGGTCTGACGCAGTTCATTATCAAGAGAGATCCTGCCGGTGCCTTTCGCTTCGCTTCGCTGCAGTCCGAGATTGGGCAAGAGCTGTTGAGGCAGGGAGGGCTTCGTGGTGATACTACGGAAACGATGGTGCTGATTGAACAGGGGAGGTATTACACAAGGTCGACGGGAGCTCTGCGGATTGCACGGCGTCTTCGCTTTCCTTGGCCGCTGTCGTATATTTTTATCCTGATTCCCCCTTTTTTACGGAATCTGGTGTACCGCTGGGTGGCAAAGAACCGCTACCGGTGGTTCGGACAATCGACGGAATGCATGGTTCCGACGCCGGAGATTCGGCGCCGGTTTTTGTCCTAATCCAGCTTGCTTTAATGATGATGATCTGCCGTACCCTCTTGAAATGTCGGGGTCCCCGCTTGCAGGTAGGCAAGCTCGGCCTCGGACAGTTTGCCGACGGCGAACGGTTTCTGGGGGATGATGATGGAACCGTTGTTGCCGCTGTGCAGCTTGATGAAATACAGCCCCTCTTTATCGAAGGTTTTGGTTACCGTATACACGCCATCACCGACCTCTACCGCATCCGTCATGGGATCCCGCAGGGAGCCGTCATGGCTCCACAGTTCGTAGTGGACAAAATCCGCACCAGGTACTCTTTGGCCATCCTGGGTGAGAATGATTTCAATGGTCTCCGGTTGATGAACGGATAACGTCTCCGGTATGTTTACCTCGGCGATCAGCGGGATTTCTTTTTCATACCGGTTGACTGCTTCGGGACTGGCCGAACAAGCGCTCAGCAGCAGGAACGATAGCAGTGCGCATAATATAAAACGGCTTTTCATGATCATGAAACCGCCACCCCTTATTGTAGTTAGAGTAAAGACCGAATCAGGCATTCAGAAATGTCTTGATCGCCGGTACCCTCCGAACGATGACATAATCGATGATCCACACGATGATGAGCGACAAGCCCACAAGCGGGAACAGGATACCCAAAGCGATGAGCAGCAGAAGGAATACCTTCATGTTCTTGGCTTTAACCTCGGGTGCTTTTGGTGCCCCCAGTCCATGCTCCGGTTTTCGCTTCCACCACAAGTACAAACCGCTTACCGCAATGAAAATGATGCCTATGCATATAAGCAAACTGAAAAGTTGGTTGACGATGCCGAATTGGGTTCCTTTATGCAGTGTAATGCCCAGGGCAACGGCTTTGCCAACGACTCCGTAATGATCATAGCGATAATCCGCCAACACCGCGCCGCTGTACTGGTCGATATGCATGGTAGCCTCGTCTTGGGCTTTCGGCGGATAGGCCGACAACGTGTACACCCCGTCCGCTTGCTGCGGAATGCTGATGGTGTAGCTTGGATGGATCCCCTCGCTTCGGGCCACATACATCACATCTTCGATTGGAAGCGGCGTAAAGTCGGAGATGGTGGAGTTAGGTACCTCCAGATTTTCGGCGGCCCAAGGCACATCAGCCACTTCCTTGGTCTGAACGACATGGGATACTGGGGCACTGCCCGACCAAATGGAAGGCGGATAACCGGTACCGGTATTGGTCGCCATCGTTTGAAAATTGCTGCCCCACAGGCCTGACCAGGGTAATCCGGTCATGATGAGAAACAGCATGCCTGCCGCGATCCAGAAGGCGGGAACGGCATGCAGGTCCCTGCGGAGAATCTGCTTGCCCTTGCCCAGACGCGGGTACAGGATGCCCGCGAGGCTTCTTTTGTTTTTGCTTTTGTTTTTATTTTTTGGAAACCACAAATACACGCCGGTAAGGATGAGCACGATCGCCCAGCAGGCGGCAAGCTCCACGATCCGGTCCCCCACGGTCCCGACCATCAGCTCACCGTGGAACTCCTCGATTTTGTTCATGATGCGGTCTTTGTCTTTTAGCTCGCCAATCTTTTCTCCCGTATAGGGGTCCATGAAGACGGTCATGGATTCGCCCCCTGAGGTCAAACTGATCTCTGTAGAGCGGGAATCCGACTCGCCGGGGCGGTATTTCGTGATCGTAGCGTCAGCGTAGAGCTCTTTAACTTGTCCGACCAGCTTGCTGGGCGTTACCCGTTCAACCTGAGGGGTTACCGTGTAGTAGTCCCGATATAGCGCTTGTTCAATCTGAGGCTTAAATAAGTAAACGGAGCCGGTGATCGCCAGGATGATCAGAAAGGGCGCAAAAATGATGCCGGCATAGAAATGCCATCTCCACACGGTTTTGTACCATGCGGCAGGGTTTGGATTAGATGATTGACTTTCATATGGTTTGGCTGCTGGAAGTTTCTTGTTCCCCATGGCTGGTGGCTCCTTTTCAATTAAGGCTAAAATTTATATAAGATGAACATGTGCGTTCATTTCATATTCAGATGAGTTTACTTCGGGGCCCGGAAACCGGCCTGGACGGCTTCTGCCTCGCTGCAGAACCACTGCTCCTGCTTCGTGCGCTCATAGTATGGGGATTCGGGAGTATGGTAGATTTTCTCGCCCTTCGAGTTGATGTTGCCCTTGATGTCGCAGCCTTGCTTGGACTCTTGGCTGTTCTCTTTCGGAGCTTGGATTGCCGCTGTGTTATTACGGCTGCCGTTGTTCTTGTTGTTTGTGTTGTCCTGCTCCTCCGGATGGAAGCCGTCTTCCTGGGCATAGTTCTCTACGCCCCATATCCCGAGTGCCTGGTCCCGGCTAATTCGCTGCAAATCATCAAATTTGTCCACATAGCGGGTGTTGGGCGGATAGATATAAGCTACGCGGGCGAGTCCTTCTTCAAGCAGCGATTCCTGGACCATTTTTCCGTCGGCATATACATACGCAAGCAGCCTGGAGTATTTATCGCGGTTCGGACCGATATCAAATTCCAATTCAAGAAGGTCGGCTTGTTCCACCAGTTCCTTTGTAAAAGCCTTGGCCTCGGGCCCGAATGGCTGTACGCCCAGCTTCGGATGACTCGTCTCGGGGGTATCGATCAGGAGCATCCGGACATTCTCCTTCTTCCCTTCGAACATCACGCTGATGGTGTCACCGTCAACGGCTTTGACCAGTTCAACGGCTACCCGCGGAAGATTCAGATCATCGGTTGGATAGGTCGTTTGTTTGGAATTCGTTGTACTGGTGTTGTTTGTCTTGGCTTCGGATTTAACGCTTGTTGCGGTTCCTTCGTTTGATGTCGCCGGGGACATCAGCGGCTGGCTGCAGCCTGATAATAGCAGCAAGGCGGTTAGCATAGCGGTTAACATTCGTTTGTTCACTTGTTGTCACGCTCCTGGCTTGGAAGTTTGGTTCAGATGGTTTAGGAGTTTATGTAATGTTGGTTCTATGTAAGTAGTTCTTATATAGAGAACATTCGTTCTAAGCCTATATAGTAGGACATATATCCTTGTTTTGACAATAGTGATTAAGGGCTATCTGTATATCAAAATAATATCTTGCCGTTCTGCTGCAACTGTGATATTCTAATGTCAAATTATAACAGACAACGGAAGCACCGTTCATGGACCGCATATTGCGGCCTTGGACGGTGCTTTTTTGGCGTTGTTACAGAAGAGAGGGATTGGATTTATGATACCGGCCCGACTTGTGCTGGCAGTGCAGGATTCCCGGTATGTTGAACCGCTGCTGAGTTATTTGCATGGAAGTTCTTACGGATCGGCTCTTCAGGTGACCGCATTTACCCGCATCGATTCATTTCTACATTATATGGAAGTGGGAGAAGTACCCAATCTGGTCGTGGGGGATACGGAAATGCTGGAGAGCTGGCTTAGCCGGGGGGAGACTTCGGTTCCGTGGCTGCTTCTAAGTGAAGGTCATTCATCTTCTTCTCTTGTAGAGGGCGGCAGCAGTACATTCAAGTATCAACCGCTGCCTCAACTGATGGAAGTCATCATCACCCACTGTAAGCGAAGCGGTGGAGCGCTGGAGAAATTGAATGTCGGAACAACCTCGGTGATTGGCATTGTATCTCCCTTGAGCGGGAGCGGGAAGTCAACGATAGCCATGAACATGGCGAAGCAGCTGGGCGTGCTGGGATTAAAGGTGTTCTATCTCAATTTGGAGACGGTGAACAGCAGTGCATTATTTCCTTCCGGTTCGGTGGGTATGGAGGGGAGCTTTTCAAGATTGTTGTACGACATTAAGGCCTCACAAGAAACGGCTTCGGGGACCGATTTGTCAGTAACCCCTTATATCATCAGACATCATGGCCTGAAGTGCGATTCCTTTGAGCCCAGCTTCAACGTGAAGGAAATCACGGAGATGACCATGGAGGACACGGCTTTGCTGCTGGCTTCCCTCGTATCGTGCAATCAATATGATGTCATTGTCGTGGATACCGAGGGATACATGGAAGAACGAATGCAGGCGGTTCTTGAACAGGCCGGAGTGCTAATCTGGGTTTTATTGGATGATCTTATGAGTATGTATAAGAGCGGTGTGTGGATGGATCAATTGGAGCTCGAGGATCCCGCGCTTTTCGGAAGCCTGAAGAAGCGGAGCCGATTCATTGTCAATCGGTACACAGGACAACTTGTTAACGGATTCCCCCGCAAGGATATAAGCATAGGTAGCGTACTGCCTTATATTCCTTCATGGAAACAGCTCCATCGGGAAGAGTTGCTGTTGTCCTCACCGATCTATCAGAGAGAGGTATTGAAGCTCTGCCAGCAGCTGCTGGAGGGCTCGGGTATCATGGCGGTGCAAGCGGGTGGTGGGCAGTGATGATGGAGGATCCGTTCAAGTCAGTTCGTGACCAGGTTCGTTCCGAGCTTGATATGAGTGCGAGCATTAACAATTCGGAATTGATGGCCCGTATCGAGGAAATGGTGTGGAGAAGACGCGAGCTCATGGAGCTGACAGCCGCTGAGAAGCGGCGGCTGGTGCGCAGGGTATTTGACTCTTTTCGCGGGTTGGATGTGCTTCAACCCTTAGTGGATAATCCCCGAATTACGGAAATTATGATTAACAGCCACCAGGATATATTCATTGAGCAGGATGGGGAGGTGAAGAAGCTGCCGCTCCAATTCGAATCGCAGAGCCGCCTGGAGGATATCATCCAGAGCATTGTCGGTACGGTAAACCGGGTGGTGAACGAATCCACCCCCATCGTTGACGCCCGATTGAAGGATGGCTCGCGGGTAAATATCGTGCTTCCTCCCATAGCGCTGAAAGGACCGACCATGACGATCCGTAAGTTTCCGGAATCGCCGATGACGATGGATGACCTGGTACGAAGGGGCGCCCTGACAGAGGAGGCGGCGGAACAGCTTCGGATATTGGTTAAGGGGAAATACAACATTTTTATAGGCGGAGGGACAGGTTCAGGGAAGACGACTTTCCTGAATGCATTATCGCAGTATATTCCGCCTGATGAACGTGTCATCACGATTGAGGATTCGGCGGAGCTGAAGATCGTGACGGTCCCGAACCTCGTGTCGCTGGAGACCCGGAATGCCAACACGGAAGGCCGGGGGGAGATCGCGATACGCGATCTGATCCGATCCTCGCTGCGGATGCGCCCCAACCGGATCGTGGTGGGCGAGGTGCGGGGAAGCGAGGCGCTGGATATGCTGCAGGCGATGAATACTGGGCATGACGGAAGTCTGTCGACGGGGCACGCTAACAGCACACAAGACATGATCAGCCGTTTGGAAACGATGGTGCTGAGCGGCGCGGATCTTCCGATCAGTGTAGTCCGTCAGCAGATAAGCTCGGCGATCGATATTTTCGTTCATTTATCCCGGCTTAGGGATCGATCGCGTCGCGTAACCGAGATTAGTGAAGTGATCGGAATGAGAGGCGGCGAGGTGCTGCTGAATCCACTGTACCGATTCCGCGAGACGGGCGAGTCAGGCGGCCGGGTGATTGGGTCTCTTGAGCCATGCGGGAACCCGCTTCAATCGTCGGACAAGCTTCATATGGCTGGGATTGCGACTTGGCCGCTGCAGAAGATGTTGGAGGTGACATCGTGAAGCGATATGAAGGTTCAGTCTTGACTCCGGAAGAGGGTCAAGGTGAGCGGGTGATCATGAAGAGGAATGGAGCTGGAAAGCGTGAGCAAGCTGCTCCAGCTCGAACCAACACTCTTCCGGATTACGGCGTCTATCATCTCTCGATGAGACAGAGAATGGGATGCATTATCCTTGGCGGTCTTATGTTTTTCTCCATCGGTTATCTGTTTTATCACAATCTGATTTTGTCGCTGCTGCTTGGAACGGCAGGTCTGACGACCCCTAAATTTTGGAGACGGTTTATGCTGGAACGCAGGCGCAAGACACTGAATCTTCACTTCAAACAAGCTTTGTATTCCTTGTCCTCGTCATTGTCCGCTGGCCGCTCCGTAGAGAATGGGTTCAGGGACGCGGTACAGGATTTGCTGCTGCTGGATCCCGGAGGCACCAGCGATCTGATCTTTGAGCTCAAAGTCATCGTGTCTCGGATGGAGTACGGCGAGCCTATTGAAGTGGCTTTGCAGGATTTTGCCCGAAGAGCGGGGATGGAGGATATGGACAATTTTGCCGATGTCTTCTCGACTTGCAAACGAACAGGCGGCGATCTGGTTGAAGTCGTGCGGAGAACTTCTTCAGTCATCGGAGAAAAGCTGGATATTCAGCAGGAGATATCCGTGATGATCGCCCAGAAGCGGTTCGAATCCAAGGCACTGCTGGCTGCGCCGTTCCTGCTGCTGCTGTTCATGAACCTGACGTCTCCCGATTATATGGAGACGATGTACAGCGGACCGGGGATTATGATCTCTACTTTTGCGCTGGCCGCTCTAGGAGGCTGCTTCCTGTGGATCAGCAAAATGATGAATATCAAGGTGTAAGGAGGTGAGGCGGCCATGTTGACATGGGTAGCGGGCACGCTGGTGGTTCTGCTTGTGGGTGGTTGGGTGGTGCTGAATCATATGTGCGGTGAACGATACCATCGTCTCAGTAAAGTGCCCATGGAAGGTCTCAGGCTGCAACGGTTAACACCGCCTCTGTTGTTCCTGCTGGAGCAGGGAAAGATTCCGATGCGTTTTCCGATCGTGTTCTATCGGATGCAGGGCTCCGTCCAGAAGATCCATGGCTTGCGGCACAGCGCAGAAATGACGTTGTTGTTTATGACCGAGGCTCTTGCTTATACATGGCTCATTTTGATTGGTGGCTGTATATGGTCATTGTTGTCGGGAGATGTCACCGGACTTCTGGCTGGATTGGGATTGGGGGTGTTGCTGCCTGTTGCTATGGCAAAGGATCTCCACAAAAAGGTAATGTTGCGCGAGCAGGATATCGTTATGGAGCTGCCGGAGCTCCTAAACAAAATTGTGTTACTTGTTGGCGCCGGCGAGACGGTGCAGCGGGCGGTCATTCATTGTGTAGAGCGGAATAAGGATTTGAACCACCCTCTGTATGTCGAGCTGAAGCGAATGGTGCTTGAATGGGAAGGCGGCCATCCGTTTCAGCAAGCCTTCGAGCAGTTCAATAAACGTTGTGGCGTTCAGGAAGTATCGATATTCACAACAACTGTTTTGCTTAATTTTCGACGCGGCGGGAATGACTTTGTATTGGCACTGCGCGATTTGTCCCGAGTTCTCTGGGAGAAGCGTAAGGCCATCGGAAGAACAAGGGGGGAGCAGGCCTCCTCAAAGCTGGTGCTGCCAATGGTGGTCATATTCATGATCGTGATTGTTTTGCTCGGAGCGCCTGCATTTATGATGATGAACATGTAGAAGGGATCGGTGTATTCGTTATGATGTTGTCCATGGTAAAGAGCGGTATGAAAGCTTTTTGGAAGGATGAGAAAGGGATTGGGACACTTGAGATGATTCTGATCCTTGTCGTTATTTTGATTATCGCGCTGATATTTAAAGATCAAATTACCGCCTTGGTGAACAACTTGTTTAAAAACGTGAACAACAAGAGTAAAGAGTTTCTTGAATAATCGGTTTCAGAGAAGATGGAAGGACGAGACAGGGAGCTTCACGGTGGAAGCTTCCCTGGTTCTTCCCATCGTACTGATGGTGACGGTATTGCTTCTGTTTCTGTGCTTGTACATCTATCAACAGTCTATGCTGGTCCAGGCTTCAGCTGCAGCATCCGAGCGGACTGCGTATAGCTGGGATAACAGCCATAAGATTGCAGCCACGGGATCCGTAGAGCAGGGACAATATGATTCGCTATATTGGCGGTTGACGGATGATCATGTTATAGGAACTCTATTCGGCTACGCTGGGGGTGAGAAAACGAAGTCCATTTCATTGCCGCATGGCGAAGCAGGGGGCGGGAAACTGCCCGAACTCAAAATGTCCAAGGGCGGTACGGCTGTTCCCGCAAGCCTGGCGGGAGAGATGAGTTATACCAATCAGTTGCTCATTCGAAAGGTAACGACTTCGTTAAATGAGCAGGTATCTCTGACGCCATTGAGCCGAATATTGGACGATGGAGGCCAGATCAAGGTCAGCGCACAATCGATCGTGGTGGATCCTGTTGAATTTATTCGCACGGTGGATCTAATGCGATATTACGGATCGAAGTTTCAAGGCGGGAGAAACGGAACGGATAAGACTGCCGCAGGAGAAGTTCTACAAAAGTTCGGAGGTTCGCGATAGTCATGACGAAGCATAGGGAAGCACGGTCGAGTCGGAGAAGGAGAGAGGGTGGCCGATCTTCCGATGGATCTGTATCTGTTTTTTTGATTATCGCCCTGGCTGCTGTATTCATGTTTGTAGCTATCTTTATTGATTATTCCCGCATAGCAGCGATGAAGGTGCAGAGCGAAAGGCTGACCAGAGCGGCCGTACGCTCCGTGATGTCTTCCTATGATCCGCAGCTTCAGAAGGAATATGGATTATATGCCCTTGGGGACACCAGTGGCGATCTCATTATGGGCAATGTGCTGAATGACAGCATGAATCCGGGAGAACGGAGCGATGCATTTCGGTTAATGGCAATGGAGCTCGATAGTTCGGGTCTTGAGCTGCAGCGTCCGCTAGGGACCTATGACATATTCAACCGGCAGATTATTGAGGAAATGAAGTATAAAGCGCCGATTGATTTCACTTTGGAATTAGTGGGTAAGTTCAAACCGTTATCGCAGTCCATGAAGGAAGCTTCCAATACGGTAGATGTTCTTAAGAAGCTTCGCAAATTGTATGACAAGCGGGAAGCGGCGCTGGATGAAATGCTGGCAAAGCAGCGAAAAGCAGGGGAGCATGCAATCCGGCTTTCGAAGCTTGTTATGGATCCGCCGGGACAATCGATCTCCGACACTTCGCTGGGGGGCAGTATGTATACCGCCGCTGATGTGGGATCGCAATACGAGGATTATAAGGCTAAACAACAGGAAGATGCGGACAGGCCTCCTAAGGAACAACAGTATACGCTGCTGCTCATGGCTTACCGGAGCGGAATTTCTTCCATTGGCTCACAGATTTCGAGGGAGGCCAGCCGAGTTCAGAAGGAGAATGACAAGCTGCTCTCGGATGCGCATCAATTATGGGAGGAAGCAAGGAATCTGAATGAAGAGATGAAGCAGGTCATCAAGGATTCCGAGAACCGTTCATCTAATAGTGGATATGATCAGGTCACGAATGATGTAACACCAGGGTCTAACGATTCATCCGGGGCAGAAGCGGAGATGATTCAATCCATACGGAAGCAAGCTGACAAATTAATTCACAGCGATGAGTTCTTGAACGGCTTCCGGCAAGAGATTGATAGCCAGGAGAGTCGATACCAACAGGTTGCCCGAGCGGTCACCACTCTTCAGTCTTCGCTGGGGGGAGAGGGAATGAAGGGGACGGTGCTTGAAGCCAGTCGCACATTACAAAGTTTTGTGTCTAATTATGGAGTATCAGGCAGTGGAAATATTATAGATCGGCAGCAGGCGTCATTGGAACAGTTCCGCACATCGGATAAGGAACGGAAGGCGATGGAGAAGCAGGCCAGTCAGAAGCTGAAGCAGGCATCCAAAGTCATTGAGGCGATTAACGGGTTGAATGGACAACATCAGGCCATTATCGATGAGTTCCGTGAACTCCAGCAGTACTATGACGAAAGCCTTCAATTTAATGCTGAAGCGGACAACATGAATAAGGGAAAGCCTTTGGACGATGATCCGTATGATGCCGGTAAACAGGCAATGGATAATATGGATGGTATGTTTGGATTTATGGGGAACGTGCTTGGCGGTGTCAGGGATGAACTGTTTCAAAATGAGTACGCCGTTCACTACTATCAGCATTTTGATATTGGGAATTTAACCGGGATGGTTGATGGTTCCAACACTGGCGGAGATGTCATCCAGGAGTTCGCCATTGGGAACCAGGAAGTGGAGTACATTCTTTATGGATTTCATAACCCCGCTGGGAATATCTCGGCGGCCTATGCAGAGATCTTTGGTTCCAGACTCGCGATCCGGACGATGGAAGGATTCATTGTGAATAGTAAATTGGGAAATCCGTTGGCGATTTTGGCGGCAGCGATTCTGTATGGGATTGAGAAGGCCATTGAGGATATGATCCAGTTGTGTCAGAAGGGGAGCGTTCAGCTATCCAAGTATGTCCCCGTTGAGCTGACTTACAGGGATCATTTACGAATATTTTTGTTTATTCACAGCAATAACGAGAAGAAGCTGTCGCGCATGTTGGCATTGATTCGATTGAACACCGGCACCAATCCTGCGGAGCGATTTACCTACGCTTCAGGAGAGGTCAAGACGGCCATGCGTTTATGGTTTCTTCCAGGGGTGACGAAAGCGATCGGCGTTGTATTTGGAAGCGATGGGGACGAAGTTCAGGGAAATCGTTACATGGTAAAGCGCAAGGCGGATTTTTCCTATTAGGATTAGGGGTACTTGAATGAAACGATTATCGGTAATACAGAAACCTCTCCATAAAGGTAAAGCGTCATCGGAACAAGGAAGCATGGTGGTGGAAGCTGCGCTTGTGCTGCCGATGTTTATGTTTTTTGTCATTTTCCTCATTTATATCGTGCAAATGACGTTGATATCGACAGCACTCCAGAGTACCGTTTCGGATACGGTCAAAATCGTAGCGGCTCATATGTATCCCGTCTCGCTAGCCGTGCAGGCCAATGCCGATGGTAGTGGAACAGGAGAAGGCTCACCAAGCACATCCCATTGGGAGATTCCCAAATTGTCACTTTCTGATTGGGTTTCGAATTACAGCGACTCTCTTCCTTCTCCTGTTAATGAATGGATAACGCAAGCCGTAGCGTCAGGCGAGGAGCCGCTGCAGCAGCTTAAGAACCAAACCGTGGAAGCCGTACTCGATCCCGTGGTTAAGCCGATGCTGAAGTCATTTATGCCTGAACATCTTCTGGACTATGATCGAATCCATGTGTCCAATGTTCACATTCCCAATTTGAAGAGCGGGGCGAGTCCCTATTTCGGCATTGAGGTGAATTACGCGCTTCCGATCCGGGTTCCTTTCTTGAACAAACGCATCGTGCTGCAGGCAAAGGCTCAGGAGAGATTATGGATTGGCGACACCGGCGAAGGAGGGATGGGTTCAGGGGATGGCTCGGGGACGAACGGGGCTATCGAGCTGTTGGAGAAGCCGAATCCGGCCGTTGCCAGCAAGCAGGCTAAGGTAAAAGTACGAGTGGAGCCGGGCAGCAGTGCTCAATTGTCAGTCTATTATAAGAGTGGTCAGAGTACGGCTAAATATTTGGGCTGGGAAACCGCGGACGGTAACGGCTATATCGAATGGGAATGGAACGTAGGCTTTAATACAACGCCGGGAACGTGGCTGTTTGTCGTTGAGACAGCAGACGGGCAGCGGATTGAGGTGCCGTTTACGGTGGTCGCGCGGTCAGGTTCTTGAAACCTTGATAGCAAGAGTTCGAAATAAAGGATTCCCTAAGAAGTGTTTCAGGGAAGTGTCTTTGAGAAACGTTTCAAGGAAGTGTCTAAGAGAGTCATTCCAAGAAGCATTGGTTGTACATCCATAGTTAAAATCCTATCACGGCTATTCCAGTGAATAGTTTAACAAGGGAGTTATGATATCGCATGTCCGTTGCTTTTGGTGTTTGTGCTGTTTATTTGATCGCCGCATTCATTACAGACCTTCGTTCCATGAAAATACCGAATATTTTAACTGTTTCGGCTATGCTGTCCGGTCCTGTCTATCATGGCGTTCTGGACGGGTGGGAGGGGCTGTTCTTTTCTTTGAAGGGGCTTGGAGCCGGGTTTCTTATCTTGTTGATCATGTATTTTATAGGGGCTGTGGGAGCGGGTGACGTTAAGCTGTTTGGGGGCATTGGTGCCTGGACCGGCTTATGGTTTACCTTGCATGGCATTATGTATTCTGTCCTTTTTGCCGGTGTCATCGGTTTGCTTATCCTGCTATGGCGTCGGGAAACGATAAAGCGAGTACGTAATGTCGTTGGCAGTATCGCCGGCGTTTTTGTGATGAAGAGCTGGTTGCCATGGTGCAACAGCCAGGAGGAACACTTGCGATTCCCCTTTATGATTGCCGTCCTTCCTGGCGTAATCAGCACGTATGTAATACTGCACTTGTAGGAGGGGGAATTATGCTCGGATTAAAGGCGGATTTTATGCAGAACGGTGGAACCATTATGGTGCTGGATCGGGCTGAAGGAATCCAATCATCAGAACTTAATCATGTACAGCTGGGAATGATCCGTTCGTCGAGAATCCCTCATTTCTTGAAGCTGCATATGAAGGAAGTCGATTATAAGGTAACGCTGGAATATGATATTACCGGCAAAAAAATGCTGTCTCAAACGTTAAAGAGCGAGCGCATGACACTGACTGAATATTTTGGATTGCTGCTGCAGATCGTCACGGCTCTGGAGGACAGCAAGTTGTATATGCTTCAACCGGAGAATTATATTTTGCATGAGGATTATCTGTTTATTGAAGGTTCCCTGCATCTGGGCACTTTATATTTAACTTATGTTCCCGTTGCAGCCACCGAAGCAAGCGGCACTCGTCTTCCGCTTATGCTCAAGGAGCTAATGACAAGGTTGCTCGCATCGGTGACGGAGCTAAAAGGGGGAGGGATACAGGCACTGATGTCATTCTGCAGTGAACAGAGCTTTAATCTACCGGGACTAAAGAAGCTTGTGATTGAGCTGTTAGCCGGAGAGGGTGAAGACCATCGTGCTGTACCTCAAGCTAATGCAGCAGTGCCTTCAGGTCTGAATCAAGGGTCGCCCTATACCGATAGTCAATCAAGCAACATGGGCTCCAAGCCTGCATTCGCATTTGCAGAACCGACTCATGGACGGACAGCAGTGCCACAGACGGACAGTGACATCTACACAGATAAACAGAGTTTAATTCAAGGTCTGAAGGAACGTACGAATGAGATGTTCGGGAAGAGGGGCAAGAGCGAGGAAATGAATTCTCATGCGGGTCGAAGCCCATTGGGTTCCACTCCTTCGTGGCTGCCCGATACGGATGACACAAATTCAGAAGCTTCGGACAATGACAAAGCCTCGCCGGTTCGCACCTATATTATGTTAGGATGTTTGCTCGCCGCAGCGGGAGCTTGGAGATTGCTTTACATGAATCAGCCTACTCCACTGATGCTGGGGTTGTCGGTAGGTATTACGATTCTGCTTGCTGCGGTAACCTGGCTTGGCTGGACAGGTAAACTCCAGCTGCTCTCACGGAGATCCGGCGATTGGTCCGGTTCCTTGCCCATGTTCGAGTCAACAGAGCTTAGTCCGCAGGAGCATTCCAAGTGGAAGTCTGTCCCGCGTTTTCAGGCGGACCCTTTATCGGGTCTTCTTGGGGATAACTCGGAAACAGACGCTGGAAAAGCAGAAGCAGGGCTTGAGGAGGGGAAAGAGAATTGGAGATGGCGGACCCCTAAATCTCCATTCAACTCCGAGAGAGATCACCATTCAGGGGGATATTCCGCACAATCTCCGCAGGGCCATGCTTATTCGCGTTCATCTGAGGCATCAGCTGCGGCAGCGGATCCATATGGGGAAGAGGGGGATTATTATGCCCAGTTGTCCCAACGGACGGAGGTGCTTTCGTTCCCTGGAGGTGAGGGAGCTACCGTCCTGCTAAGTCCGGATGCAACAGCCCGTCCAGCCGTGCAGCATTCAGCAGGTGCTTACCTCGAGCTAAATGAACCGAATGCAGCCAACCCGCAGCGGATTGAACTATATCAGCCCCATTTCATCATCGGCCGATCCCCTGACGTAGCCCAATTCGTCGCACAGGGTGTGGGGACTTCACGGGCGCATGTCGAACTTTCGCGCGAAGGCGGAGATTACGTCCTGAAGGATCTGGGGTCGAGAAATGGTACGGTGTTGAAAGGGGAATCCATGGTGCCTTATAAAGAATATCCTCTGATGGAGGGGGATGCCTTTATTATTGCCGGATGGACGTTTACCCTGCGCAGGGGGTTATATTAATACGGGATATTATAGTAGATGTAAGATTTGCGTAGCTATTATTTTATGAAGTTTGAGAGAATATTCGAATTATTGCAGAAAACCAAAAGTGTACCCTAACTTTTAGAGGGGCTTTTGGTTTTTTATTATGGTTTTAGCCAGTTGAGAACGTGAAACGTGCGAAACAAAAAACCATCCGCTAAGCGGGTTGAGGACTAAGGATTTGACCATCAAGACTATTCCGATAGACTTGAGATGTTCAGGCGAAATTTACGGCCACGGACCGTCACAGACTGGCTACAAAGGCAACAAGAAATAAACCAGTTTAACTGGTAACCTTGCTCCAGCCATTCTTGCGTGCTTGCGGTGTTTGCAATGTGTTCAAACCAACTGTCTTTTGTGGCGCCCATGCCAGTGTTTTGCACCGCCATGGGTGGCAATGCTTCATTCTTTGCGCCCACGGGAAGTAGCTATGTTCGCCATAGTCCCGGATGGTCTCTGTTTTTTTTCAAAGTCTCCATATGCCGTAATAGTTGAGATTAGTTTTGGCATATACATAACAGAGCGATAAGCGGATTCCTTTAATATTAAATACGTCCAGTTAAGGGGTATTAAATATTTGTTGTTTGGCAAAACAATTCCAATTCAAAAGTAGAAAGAGGTGAGAACTTGGCATTAATCATTAGTAAGAGCGCAGACAGCAGCCCGCAGGCGCCATGTACATTCCGGGTTGAGCTTACAGCGGAAGGCAGTCTTACAACATTTGATTTGCCTTTATATCTGGTGTTTGTCATTGATGCAACTTCGACGATGGGCACACAGGATGTCAACAATAATACGGAAACACGCTTTCAGGTCGCAGTTCAGGCGATTCACGGCTTTTTGGACATTATTTTTTCGGAAGAATATGCTTCCGTCGAGAAGCATATCGCCGTTGTATCGTTCGGAAACGGGGCCAGGGTGCATGTCACGCAAACTGACGCCGAAGGAAGGTTTAGCGGTCTAGTCAATCCGGCTCCTTTAACGGTACCAGCCGGCGGCGGTGCGCCGGTACAAGATCATTACATTGGCGCCAACAGCTATGACCCTGCGCAGGCGGTGACGGCATTAGCCAACTTTCGGAGCGTAGCGGACAAAACCGCTTTTTTCTATGAAAATGAGGAAGAAATTGAAACGATGATCAACAATATCAGCCGTTACAGCAATACCAATATCGAATCGGGTTTTCTCCTGGCAGGTGAACTGTTAGAGGATATTCCCGTCGAAGCGCACAAGTTGATCATTCTTATGACGGATGGGGAGAGCGCAGCCTCGTCCACTTTCTATGCCTATTATAATGAAGCCGATATTCCAAACCGGATTAACGCGGCCATTCTGCTGCAAGAGGGGAACCAACTATTTGCCAACTACAACGGGATCCGGGCGCAAGTGACGAATGAGGACTTAATCCGGGAAGGCATCGATCCGAGCAGCTTCGACCCGGCGGCCTTCATACCGTTGCAAACCGTAAGCCTCAAGCTGCGTGCGCTGGCCAGAAGCGAAGCGTTTTTTGCAGCTGCAACCCAGTCGCTCACCATCAATCCGTTTGCCGGTGAATGGCATAATTTCGATGGAAGAAACAGCGACAACGCGACACGTATGCCGGCCGTACCCAATTTGCTTGATGACATTACATTAAACGGTTATTACTGGTCTAATGGCCGAATCGGATTTGCAGCTAATTATTATTACTACCAGCACAGCCCGTTTTTCGCCAAGGTGGGCGGCATTTGGCAATATTCGCAATCAGATACAGGTTTTCCGCTTCAACCGGTATATGAAGATGCTTTTTTCCGTCAAAGCCTGATCGGCCGCGAGCTCGAGACGGTCACCTTTGACAACTCCGAAACGGAGCTTATGGTCTTCGCCACCGACGAAAAAATCCCGCAAACCCGGCTTATCGATTATTACGAGCGAACGAGCCGCAATATTTTCGGCAGCAACGAAGCTAAGCGGTTTATGATCGCCGCCTCGGAGGCCATTCGTGCAAACGGAATTAGGATCGATACGATCGGGATCGGCCATTCGGTTCTGTTGCCCGAATATTTGAATGAAACGGCGTCTTCCGGCCAAGCATTTTTTGTTCCTCTTGAAATTGCCCATGCTCAAGACGCGCTGCGTGATCAGATGCTTGCGGTCACTAACGCAGAGCTTGGTTTTTTTGGCAATGTCGTCATCACGGATATAGTTCCCCGTCGTTCCAGCGCTGTGTCACCTTTGCAGAATGACGGCACCTTCACATTGGATACGAATTCTCTCCAGGTTGCCTTTGTGCAAACGCCGGAAAGTCCGGTTCTCTTTCAGGCTGCCGATTTGAATAGCGGATTTGTCAGCGTGACCGAAGAGGGAGACCGTTATATCATCGTTTTACGCGCCGGGAACCTGTGGGCTCCGGAGGAAGCTGTCCTTCAAGAAGGGCGTTTCTTCAGGGCTGCTGTCGCTTTTGACCTTACTCCGAATCCGGGCGTAATCTCACACAGCGGCGAGAATCTTCCTGATATTGCGGTCAATATCGAAGCCTCGGCAAGCTGGACGGAGGCCGGTGTGGAGAGGATACTGCCTTATTCTCCAGCCTTGGTGTTCGTGCCTGCTTTCTGCACACCCCCACCTCCGCTTGTAGACATTGTGCTGGACCCGCCTGACGCTTTCCCTGGTGGAGAAATAACGATCACGATAGCGGTCCAAAATGTGGCCAACATTGCCATTGTGAAGCAGCTGCACATCGATCTTCCTGCTGGATTTCAATTTATTCCCCGATCATTGGTTGTCCGCAATCAGCCGTATTTGGCGGAAACGCTTGATCATATCAATCTGGGCATTAATCAGCCTGGAGAAGTGGATACGATCCGCTTCCGGCTTGCTGCCCCGCTTGTCCCGCTTTCTGAGCAGAATACGCTTCGTGCCATAGTACGTACTGATCTGGGTGAGGTTAAGGTGTCTGTCGACATTCCGGTTGAAGAAGAGGAAGAGTAATAGGAATAGGCCATCTGGGTTCCAGAAATGGTACGGTGTTGAAAGGGGAATCCATGGTGCCTTATAAAGAATATCCTCTGATGGAGGGGGATGCCTTTATTATTGCCGGATGGACGTTTACCCTGCGCAGGGGGTTATATTAATACGGGATATTATAGTAGATGTAAGATTTGCGTAGCTATTATTTTATGAAGTTTGAGAGAAAAGTTGGATTATTGCAGAAAACCAAATGGGTTCCTTGGTTTATGGGAATTCTTTTGGTTTTTTCTTTTTTGTATGTATTTAGAAACATTTGGTATGATGCTATGGTATACCTACTAACTAATAGGACCAAGTTTGCATATTCCAGAGGGGGTAACATTATTAAAGGAATGGTCGTGTGTATAAGGAGGACTTTGCTGTGTCTGAAGATTTAAATAGAGAAATATTGAAAGAGCTAAAGGAAATCAATAATAAACTAGACACCTTGAACTCGTCAAAAGGAATATCCGGAACTCTAAAAGTGATTGCCCTGATATTCGGGTTTTTAGTGATAGGACCTTTGCTTGTAGGGATAATGGTGTATCTATTTAATTTAACTGGCTAAGGTAAATAGCCCCTGCCAGAAGCCCAGACGGACAATCCTGGAAGGGGCTTTATAAGCTCCAACAAGAGTAACTCTTCCAGCGATGCTGGTATGGCGTGTAGTCGATGCTTTTTTGTTCAGAATCATCTATAGATAAAAATGAATTCTTTTTGTATTGTAGCTTGAGAACACCACGCTACTCATTGAGGTCACTGTCATAGCTGGAAATTTAGCTGCAACACCGTTTTTTTCCCGCAAACCGAAAGCTCTAATTTGTTTATTCTCCAGCCCTTTCATTGCCTCTTATCGACTCCTGCTCGCGGAAGACGGAAGGAGTCAGGCCGTACTTTTTCTTGAATAGAGTGGAGAAGTAAGTGATATTGTACATTCCGACCGATTCACTGATTTTGGCTGCAGTCTCATGGGTGGAAGCAAGCAAATCCTTTGCTTTCTCCAGCCTGGTGTGATTCAGGTATTCACTGAACGATTGACGGGTGGCTTTTTTGAAGAGCTTTCCCAAATAGCTTGGCGACAGGCCAGCAATGTTGGACACCAGCTCCAGAGATAAGTTTGGCTCGGCATAATGTTGCTGGATGTAATTCTGCACTTTTTCAATGATAACATTGTGCTTCTGGGCATTCATCCAGAGATTCTTCTCTTCAATTAATGTGCAGATATTAAAACAATAGCGTTTGAAAGTTTCCTTGATTTCCGTCAGATGTTCGGCGGATTCAATTTCGGTCACCGCATCCAGATACTCGTTGAAATTGGAATCCGGCACATGCTGCAAATAGTCAAAGTGTTTAAGTAAGGATAGCATGAGCTGGGTGCTGTATGTAATGACCTGATTGATTGAACCGTTAGAAATCTGTTCCACGAATTGCCCGATTGCATCCTGGATTGGTTCCGGCTTCCCGGACTGCACAGCATCGATTAGCTTCTTCTCGAAGGCGCTGGGATAACTTAAGGCCGTCATCATATGGGGCCGTGTTGTTACGGCATCCAGGATCGATTCCTTCCCGTAGATTAGCCGGTATTTAACATACTGCTGCGCCGAAGTATAGGAGTAAGCAATATTTTTCCTGCCGTAACTTATATCCCCTATGCCAATGGACACCGTCACCTTGAAGTAACGTTTCAGAAAACTCTGAATATTGCCCAAGGCAGCCTCGAGCTCCTCAGGCTGTTGGTTGTTCGTACACTGAAGGATTGCGACGGCTTCATTTCCCCCCATAAACAGGTAATCACATGCTCCGATAGGCTCCAGCATCTCTTTTGCAATATTGCCTAGAGCGAAGAGCAGCAGCGGCTGCTGTTCCGTCTCCATCCTCCCTCTTGTCGGTTCCAGCGCATTGATTTTGAATACAAGCACGCAAAAATAAGGCCCCGATACTTTCTTGTCGATATCCCGAATTAATTCGCTCGGAACAGAATGTTCCAGCGGATGACCCCAGAGTAACGAAAGTAAGTAATGCTCACGAATCGTTCGGGAAGAGCGGTTGATCACGAATTGCATCGATTTTTCACGTTCCTCCAACGAATGGAAAACCTCGGTCATCATCTTATATTCATCTATGAACGGCGAATCGGAGACTGGAGAATCCGTGTCCGGCATGATCCTTTCAAACAGCGCCGATAACGGTCTATAAATGCTCTTGGTCAGAAAAATAGAGATCAGCAGACCAGTCAGTACAATTCCGGCTGTCACAAGCAGCGTAACGTTGCGGAGACGGTCAATGTTGGAGATGAGTCCGGAGTAGGGGGAAACGCTTACAAAATACCAGTCCATTTTCTCCGGCTTCACATAAGTGACCAGATGCTTTTTATTTTGAATATTTGTTGTGAAGCTGTTCTCTTCCTTGTCCTGATTTAGAATTTGCTGCACATACTGTTCCTCGGACCAATCGTTCAGAAATAAACTTGAATCGGTATGGGAGAGCACTTTGCCCTCTTTGTTGATGACAAAAACGTTGTTGGCGGAATCCGTTTTGCTGATTTTGCGGATCGTCGTCAGAATCGACTTTTCTTCCACATTGATATAGATAAGCGGGTTGTCGGAGGTCTTAAATGAAAAATCCGGGTACAGCAGAAAGGTCAGGAGCTGAAGCGGCGCATCGTTGTTGCGGTCGGCAACGGTCAAGCTACGTGGATAGAATTCCATGTACCGCTCCGCGCTAAGGGTGATGAGCGAGGAGTCGAATGGAAGCCCGGCAGTATCGACGGCTGTTCCCGTAGAAGGCCGGTAGATCCCGGCACTGTAAATATAAGGATACACACTTATAATCTGGTTCATTTGTTGAAATATCCGATAATTGTTCGTCTTGTCCTCCAACGTGTCATTCAGGAATGAGGTGATCTCAGGCTGGATGAGCAGCGCATTACCGATTGTCATGACTTGGTTATAGACGACCTCCGAGGCGTAAGTGATTTGGGATAACATGGCTTTGGAATTGCGATCGATCTCCTTGACGGCGCTTTTGGAGAAGAGAAGGAAGAGGACGCCGGACAGCAGGCTGACGGTTAGTAGAACGAGCAGGAAATATGAAATTGTAAGTTTTTGAAACGCCTTGTATCGAACAAGCCGATTCATGGTGTTCCGCATGAAGAATTCCTCCCAATGCCGTTAATATAACCACTTCACTATAGGACATATATGGCTAAAAAGGTACTCCTTCACGCAAAAATGAAAGTCAGTCCGTTTATTTGAAAGGTTTGAGCCGCATGTCAATACTGTCCATTCTTATGTATCCTCCGATATTGGGCTGGCGTCATTCCATACACCTTTTTGAAGATGGAATAAAACGTGTTAAGCGACGAAAATCCGTATTTCTGGATGATCGGCTCAATCGGCGAGTCGGAGGCAAGCAACTCCTGACAAATGTAATTTAGGCGCTTCTCCGATATCTTCTCCGTAACCGACTGGTTTGTCTCCGCTTTATACAAACTGCGGAAATAGTTCACGGACAGACCCAACTGGTCGGCCAGCATTTTTGCGGACAAGTTCGAATCGGTTAATTGTTTTTCAATGAACTGGTCCGCCTGCTCGATCAGGGCCGCGTTTTTGGACAGACTGCGGGCAGCCTCAATGTCTTCAAGCGTCTTGATTATAAGCGCTTCCATCCAAGGCACTACGTTTTCCATCGTCTCTTGCTGTATGATCTGATTCTCGATGGAAGTCAGCCCCCATGAATGGGGCAGCGGCTGACTGGAGTGCTCCTGCATGAGCCGGCGTATGTCCATAAACAAGGTAATCAACGACATTTTACATTCAAAATAGGGCAGTCCCCGCAGCTTGACCACGGCTGAGCGTATGATTTCCAGAACTATATCCGCGTTACCCTTGGGAAGAGCCTGAGCGATCTGCCGTTCTTTGTCCACAGGCAAATGATACAGTTCTCCTGGCGCGTCGGCCAGCCATGCTTTCATGATGAGCGCTCCGTGCCCGAATCGGAACCGTTCGTGCGTTAGTTCATACGTCTCCATATATACCTCATGCATGTCGGTCAGGCTGGGCAACGTCCTACCCCAAGCGACGGTCGTGCCGATTGACAAATACTGCTCCACTAACTGCTTAGATACTTGCAGCTTCTTCGCAAATTCCTCGGACAATGGAGCCGATAAGACAACCGCCACGTGATCGTTCCCCATGTCCACCGTTTGCAGCTTGTGCTTGGAAAATTGCAGCGACTCCTGGATAATATTGGACATTGCAAATCGGAGTAGACGCCGGTCTTTCTCCGGGTAGGTCTCCGTAAATTCCGAGAAGTGGTCGATCCGGAAGATGGCTACCGATAGCTGATCTTCCGGCAGAGCAATTCCCCATTCTTGAAATTGAGAGCATATTTCCTCTGCCGTATGGTAGATCCCCCCCAGAAAATCCCGTAAAAACCGCTCCCTACCCAGAATTTTAGTATGCCGCCAGTGCTCGGTCAGTTCATAAATCTGCTTGTGTTGGGCTGTAAACACATGGGATAAGTAGTCAAGTTCATTTGCGCTGGATCCTTCGCCGGGCTTTTCCGCTTGATGCTGCCGCATCACTCTGCTGATCAGTTCTTGAATAGGCGAGTACACCCGTTTGGAAATCAGAACGATAACGGTCAATGATGCTGCGAACAGAATGAGGAACAAGATCAAACTTGTGTTGCGAAGAACCGTGATTTTTCCCAAAATGACAGACTTCGGGATAGTTTCGATAAAGGTCCAATCCTGAATGCCTTTGATGGAGGAGCCTGCGTAAACCATCAGTTGCTCTTCCTGATTGCGGGGCTGAAACAGCTTCCATCCGCTTTCGCCCTTATTCCCTTGGCTCCTGAGCTCCGCAATTTGTTCCTGATTCAAAGGAATGCTGCTAAAAACCGTCTCATCCCGATCATTCAGAACAGTGACCGACCTGTTCGCATAATTCGAATTGTTCTGAAGCAAGGTCATTAAATTATCAGTATCTATATTCAGAACGAAAGCCGAGATGGAACTGCCTTTTTCGTAAAATCTTACGATGCTAATCACCTCTTTGGCCTTAATCCCGACAAGTGGAATGGACAAGACTCTCGGAATGAGAACGCTGTGATCCGTTGTAGCCGGATCCTGCAAGCGCTTAATAATGTCCTGGTCGTAAAAAGCTTCCGCATCACTCAAACCAAGTCTGGAATCTACTACAGTATTTGTGTAATCGTTGATTAGGTATACCGAATCGATAGACGGATTGGCGTTCTTAATGTCGATAAGCCGTCTCCATACCTCATAAGTTTCAAAATCGCTGTATTGATCCGAAAGGGCATTCACCTTGAGGGTACTGTCATCGCTGGAGGAGAAGCTGAATTCCAAAGACCATTCCACCAGTCGCGCTGTGTTCCGGGCACTGTTCACTAGCAAGGATTCGGAATGATCGCCGATCTCTTCCAGAAGCGTCTTGGAAGACTGCCAATAGAGCAGCGCAAAAGATATAGCCAGAACCAGAACGTTTGCACTGACAAAATAAAAAATAAGTTTCATATAAGTAGGATGTCGCTTCAGAGAGGTGAAAATTGGAAACCTGAACTTCATTGCTCTAAATCCCCCGTTATTAGAATCCCCGCATATAATTTTCAGATTATTAATTATAGCATAACGAGCAATCCGGTCTGCAGAATCGGTTATTTTCGAGGGTAGTGTTGTTTTTGGGAAGTTCGTAAATCTGCGCTTGCAGGAAAAATTAGAGCTTGCTGGAATTGTCGTTGCGGTAAGGGCTCGGTAAGGTGAAGGTATAAATAACGGGACGAAAATGTGATTGCCTGTTTCGATGAAAGGGGGAAGTAAAACTATGCAATATCAACTTAATGCAAGGAAACGGCCCGTGCTGAAGCATATTGTTCGTAATCCTTTTCTTTATGCTATGGCCGTGCCGGGGCTGCTGTTCTTTCTCGTGTTCAGTTATTTTCCCATATACGGGATTATGATTGCCTTCAAAGACTATAATTTTGCCAAAGGAATTACGGGAAGCGAATGGGTCGGTTTAAAAAACTTCAACTATTTTTTTACTTCAGATGACTTCTGGGTCATACTGCGCAACACGCTGATGCTGAACATGCTGTTCATTTTGTTTACTACGGCGGCTGCTGTATTAATCGCGCTAATGTTCAATGAAATTCGCAATAAGTATTTCAAACGAATTTCGCAGTCTCTCATTTTTCTTCCTTATTTTATGTCCTGGATTGTGGTAGGAATGATTGTCCAATCCTTGTTTGGCGGGGAAGAGCCGATGATCAATACTTGGCTGCAAAGTTTCGGCTTGGAACCGGTCAACTGGATGTTTGAGTCGAAGCTGTGGCCTTTCATTCTGACGGTGATCCGCGTATGGCAAGGAGCCGGTTATCTTTCGATTATTTTTCTGGCCGCGATTACCGGCATATCGGAGGATTTGTACGAGGCTGCCCGGATTGACGGGGCGTCTAAGCCGCAGATTGTGTTGCGCATTACGCTGCCGTTGCTCGTTCCTACTGTGATGATCATGACTTTGCTGGCCGTAGGCAAGATTTTCAACGGGGACTTTGCCATGATCTATGCCATCATTGGAGACAATTCCTTGCTGTATCCGACTACCGACGTCATCGACACCTTCGTATTCCGCTCCATGAGACAGTTGCATGACTTCGGCATGTCTTCGGCGGTTGGCCTGTTCCAGTCGGTTATGGGTCTGATCTTCGTCATTGCCGCCAACTGGATAACCCGAAGGGTGTCTAAAGAATCCGCTTTATTCTAGGAGGTAACGATGAGACAGAAACAGAGTGCTGCGGATCGAACTTTTACGGTATTTGCCTATACGTTCATTTTATTGTTCACCTTATTTTGTCTGTTTCCTTTTCTGCTGATGATTATCGGATCGTTTACGGACGAGGGGGAACTGATTGCGCATGGGTATACTTTATTTCCGCAAAAATTATCGCTGGACGCTTATAAAGCGGTTTTGCAATCGGATGTGCTGCTGAGCGGCTATGCGGTCACGATTTTTATCACCGCCGTAGGCGCATTAAGCGCGCTGTGCATTTCCGCAATGCTCGGCTATTCTCTGGCTAACAAGCGGAATGTCCTGCAAACGCCTTTTCTGATTTTTTGCTATTTGCCTATGCTTTTTTCCGGGGGCATCATTCCGTTTTATATTGTGGTCAGTCAGTGGCTGCATTTGCAAAATACCGTTTGGGTGCTTATTTTAACATTATTATGCCAGCCGTTCCTCGTCTTTTTGCTTGTCAGTTTCTTCCGCACAATTCCCGAGGAATTGGAGGAAGCCGCAAGAATTGACGGAGCGAATGAGATGAGAATTTTCTTTCAAATTATGATACCGATCTCGAAGCCGATTCTGGCTTCCGTCGGTCTCTTTTATGCCCTGAACTACTGGAATGACTGGTTTATGGGATTGATGTTCGTGGATAATGAGAAGCTGTTCCCGCTGCAATTGATTCTGCGCCGGATGGTATCCAATATGGAGGCCGCCAGAAATCTCATTCCCGCCGCCGCAGCCATTGCCGTAACGCCACCAACCTATGGCGTGCGGATGGCGACAACCGTGCTGACGATCGGCCCGATTGTCTTGCTGTATCCCTTGCTTCAAAAGTATTTTGTCAAAGGCCTAACGGTAGGAGCTGTCAAAGGGTAATCGAGGAGTTCCGGCATTAACCGGATCAGCCCGGTTAATCATAGATACTTTTTTTCTTCATTATATAAAGGGAGGTTAACGAAATGAGATTGAAAAAATGGTTTGGCGCGGTGACGACCACAGTATTGGCTTTGTCATTGATGCTGGCGGGCTGCGGAGGCAAAACGGAGACAGGCGGCAATAAAGGGAATTCTCCAACGAATACGGAAAGCACTACATCCGCACCGAAGGAAACGGTGACGCTGAAAGCTTATTTCCCGGGGGATAAGCCAGCGGGCTTTGACGATGTGCTGCAGGCGGTCAATGACAAATTGAAAGCGGACAACGTCGGAGCGGCCTTGAATATCAATTTCTTGCCGTGGTCCGATTACGGGAATGCGGTATCTGTGAAGATGTCTGCCGGGGAAGATTTCGATATGTATTTGGATGCCCCATGGTTGTCGATGAATCAGATGATCGCCAGCAATTCTTTGCTGGAACTGGATGCCATGGTGGCCGAGCGTCCGGAGCTTAAAGCGTCCATTCCCGATGAAATGTGGGAATATAACAAATTCGACGGCAAAATTATGGGCATTCCTCTTGGCACCACCCAAGGCCCGGTATACGGCCTGCTTATCCGCAAAGATTTGCGCGAGAAATACGGACTTCCGGAGCTCAAAACGCTCGAAGATCTGGAGAAATTTTTGTATACGGTCAAGGAAAACGAGAAGGACGTCAGACCCTTCGTCATTAACGGCATCAAAGCCGATAAACTTCCATTTATCCTGAGCGAATCCGCTAATCTGGCGCTCGATGAAGTGCTGGAAATCGGCGTCAGCATGTTCTCTTATTCAACCAAGGACAAGAAAGTTGTCGGTCAATGGGCAAGCCCGATGATTGCCGATGGTTATGAACGCGTCACCAAATACTACAAGGATGGCATAATTTCCAAAAATATCGCGCAGGAGCAAAATGCGGAAACATTGTTCAAACAGGGCAAATATGCGGCAACCTACTATGCGGCTGACGGTGTGGAGGGATTGAAATATTCGGATATGCTGAAGGATGGCAGCGACAAGCTTGAGGTTTTCGTTCCAAACGGCGATAAGGCGGGGCCGTATACCGCTTTCCAGCAATGGAATTTCCTTTGCATTCCGACTTCATCCAAGCACAGCGATTTGGCTCTGGACGTAGTCAATTGGTTATCCATTAAGGAAAACCACGATTTGATGGAATACGGCATTCAAGGGAAGGACTGGGAGCCTGTCGGCGATACGAGCTATAAGGTGCTGTCCAACTATTCGTTCCCGGGCTTTGTGCTGACCTGGCGGCCAACGCTAAACCGCACGCCGGATACGATGATGCCGGATGACAAGAAGTGGTTCGACTTCTCTGCCGACCCGGCTAATTTCACGCTTAGTCCGACGTCAGGTTTCAGCTTTAACGCTGAAAAGGTGAAGACGGAATATGCCAAAATTACGCCGCTTCACGATTCGTTTTTCCTGCCGCTTAGTCAAGGTGTGCTGTCTGCGGATGAAGGCAAGGCGACGCTGGAGGAAAAAATGGCAAGCCTCGGCGGACAAAAAGTGATCGATGAAATTCAAGCGCAAATCGACGCCGTTACATCCGGTAAATAATAACATTAATTGAAAGACGGAAAGAGGTATCTCACATGAACGTAAAACGCTGCGCGCAAAATCCTGTTATACGGACCCGGGACGTTGCACCCTCCCGCCCCAACTTTCAAGTGCTTGGAGCGTTTAATGCAGGCGTTGCGCAAGTACGGGATGAAATTATTCTGTTGCTGCGCGTTTCGGAAGCGCCCGTATCGGACCGGGGGGACGAAGTGCTCGTCCCCCGGCTTAACGAAGCAGGCACCGATGTACTTATAGAGCACTACGACAAGGCCGATCCGAGCTATGATTTCTCCGACTCGCGCTTCGTAGCAAGGGACGGACGTACGGTCATGCTCACATCTTTATCCCATCTGCGGGTGGCGCGAGGCAAGGATGGCGTTCATTTCGACATCGAGCCGCAGCCGGCCTTGTTTCCGGAACACGCTCTGGAAGCGTGGGGGATTGAAGATCCGCGCGTGACCCAAATCGGGGACATGTATTATATCACTTACAGCTCCGCCTCCGCTCGCGGCGTTGGCGTTGGCCTGGCAGAGACCCGGGATTTTCGAACATTCAAGCGTCACGGGCTTATGCTCGCTCCCGAAAATAAGGACGTCATGATATTCCCGGAGAAAATTAACGGCAAATACTACGCTTTGCACCGTCCGGTGCCGAAGTCGTTCGGTTCCCCCGAGATGTGGATTGCCGAATCGCCCGATCTCATACATTGGGGGAACCATCGCTTCCTGATGGGGTTAAGCGAACAAGGCTGGGATTCGGCTCGTATGGGCGGCGGCGCGGTTCCGATTCGAACCGAACGCGGCTGGCTTGCGCTGTACCACGGCGCGGACAGCAAGCATCGCTATTGTATGGGCGCAGTGCTGCTCGACTTGAAAGACCCAGCCAAGGTAATAGCAAGATCTCGTGTACCGGTATTGGAACCGGAAGCTGCATATGAGGTGAATGGATTTTTCGGCGAGGTCGTGTTTTCGTGCGGAGCCATTTTACTAGATCAAACGATCCGCATGTATTACGGTGCCGCGGACGAAGTGATGGCTGTAGTGGACATCCCCTTGGAGGATATATATAGTACGTTTTATTTGAAGGGTTGAGGGCAGTTTTTGCTGCCTTCTTCAATCCATTAATGTGAAAGCGTTATCAACAACTTTTTGAGCTTAACAAGGAGGAGCATGAGAATGGCTAACCTAAGGCAAAGGTTTGTAAAGAGGTGGATATGTCTTACTACGGTTTGTTTAATGATATCATCGATATTTTTATACTCGCCCGTATCGGCGAACACTCCCGAGGAAACGAATGCTTCTCAAGAGATCGCTGATATGAAAATGATGAAAAAGCGTATGGTTGATTTTTACATCTCCAAAGATATTATAAATGACGGAACGAACGGTCGGGTCGAATGGACCTTCAAATCACAGGCAGGTACTTATTTATCCAATCAAAACCCTGATGGAAGCTGGGGCGATGTCGATTACACGAGTACAACTTCCGCCGCCAATGGGAGAGGTTGGTCGCCCTACCTTGCCTTAGACCGGATGCAGTCGATGGCGCAGGCGTTTGCTGACCCGAATGATCCAAACTATCATAGTGCAACGCTGTTAGATGGTATTCAAAAGGCGCTGGATTATTGGTTCACGGTAAAGCCGACTTCAACCAACTGGTGGGAGACCGGAATCGGCAAACAACTAAGGCTGGAAAAAATTGCGCTTCTATGTGAAGGCTATTTAACGGCAACCCAAGTCTCCAATATTATCGATACGTTAGACAGTAGCCCTCACACAGTCGATGGAGCGAATTCGTCCTGGTACAATCAAAATTATATGTACCGCGGCTTATTGCTGGAAGACGCCCAGATCGTTCGGAACGCCGTGGATGCGTTCAACATCCTGTCGAATGTGACGACGACGGTGACGGGAATCCAGTCGGACATGTCTTTTTTCATGCATGGCAAAACGAATTATACGACGGGCTATGGGAGAAGCTTTGCCAGAGATATGTCGTTCTGGGCCTACATTACCTCGGGCACCGCGTTCTCGTACAGCGAAGCGGCGATTGATTCGTTATCGTCATATTTGTTGGACGGCACCAGGTATCTCGTGAGAGGCGAAGTTGCCGATTTGGGCATGGGGATGAATGGGTCTGATTGGCCGGATTACGCGAGCGCGGCTTTGACCTTCTATGAAGATCCGTTGCAATGGATGCAGAGGGCCAATCCGAAGCGGGCTGCGGAGTTTGCCAGTTTCCTTGACAATATTCGCATGATCGGCACGAACACGAGCAACGGACTGGACGCCAATAATATGACGCAATGGCAAACGCTGGTCTCCTCCCATATGCGAACCGACTACGGAATTACGGTCAAGATGGCCTCCAGCACGGTTAAAGGCGGAGAATGGAGAACGATTAACCCCAGCGGTTACAACCTGTTGTATTGGACGCCCCAAGGAGCCACCGCCATTCAGAGAACCGGCGACGAATACAGACCGGTTTACCCGTTGATGGATTGGGCCCACGTTCCCGGCACGACGGCTCCATACACACTTACGAAAGACGGCAATTTCAACAATCCGAAAACCTTTGTAGGCGGGGTAACAAATGAGCGTTATGGAGCCACCGCATTTGATTTCAACAAGTTGAGTACAAGTGGAAAGAAAGGTTATTTTTTCTTCGATGATGAAATGGTGGCGCTTGGCACAGGAATCGCTTCGACAAATGCCGCGCCGATTCACACGACATTGAACCAAAGTCAAGCGGTAGGAGAAGTTCTCGTAGACGGTAATCCGATAGCGTACGGAACGATGCAAACGACCGGACGCTGGGCCTATAACGATAACATCGGTTATGTCTTCCCGAATCCAACGGAGTTTCAAGTACAACGGGAGACAAAAAGCGGAAAATGGAGCGACGTCATCTCGGGAAGTTCAACGGATCCGATGACCAAACCGATTTTTTCGATTTGGCTCGATCATGGCGTGAAACCCGCAAACGCATCCTACCAATACATTGTATTGCCGAACAAAAATGCGGATGAAATCAGCAACTACGCGAGCGACAACCCGGTAAGCATTCTTTCGAATACATCATCCATCCAGGCTGTGCGGCATCAATCTCTGGGAATTGCGGAGTTGCTGTTCTATCAACCCGGGACGGTGACGGTGAGAGACGGTTTGACGGTTACCGTTGATCAACCCGCCATGGTGATCATTGACGAATCCACGGCACCCATCCGTATTTCAGTCGCCAACCCCGAAACACCGGGGATCACGGTAAACGTGACGCTGGATCGAAATGGAGCAACATCCACGACAAGCTTCAGGCTCGGCAAAGATACGTTCACAGGCCGAAGCATGACTTTGAATGAAGGAGAATCCATTGACGACAGCGGATTCGATCTCGCTTACAGTAAAGGCGCGGTCGCTTCATCCAGCAAAGACAACCATTTTGCCTCGAATGCCACGGATCTTTACAGAACCTCGTTTTGGAGTTCAAACGATTCGGATCATGAATGGATTTATGTTGATTTGCAAAATCAATATTCGATTAATCAAGTTAGGTTAAAATGGGAGAACGCGTACGGGAAGAGTTATAAAATCCAGGTATCGAACGACGCTGTTGACTGGACGGATATTTACTCGACGACGACGGGGAACGGTGGAATCGACGACATCGCTTTCAGTCCGGTCACTGCCAGATACGTACGGATACAGGGCATTCAGCAGGGCACCGGAAATGGATACTCGCTCAAAGAATTTAACGTATACGAAGCAGTACCGCCCAATCTTGCCGAAGGCAAGCCGGTAACGGCAAGCTCGTCCAAAGCCGCGGACGTGAGGCCCGAAAATGCGGTTGACGGCTCACTGAATACCCGTTGGGGATCTAACTACTCCGATCCGCAGTGGATCTATGTCGATCTTGGCGCCAGCAAGTCCATTCAGGAGGTCGATCTGCATTGGGAAAGCGCGTACGGTAAGGAGTACCAACTTCAGGTTTCCGACGACGCAAAGAATTGGACGACCGTTTACAGCACCACAACCGGGGACGGCGGAATCGATAGAATCTCCTTCGAACCCGTGAATGCAAGATACGTTCAGATGTATGGTACGAAAAGAGGAACCAAATACGGCTACTCGCTCTGGGAATTTAAAGTATATTCGGCTCTTGCTACCGCTCCGGACGCACCTGCCGATGTGCATGCCGTCGGTCATGACGGGTCCGCCGAGGTAAGCTTTACCGCACCGATTCATAACGGCGGAAGCGAAATTACAGGTTATCAGGTAACCGCGTGGGCAAACGGAGTAGCTGTTGCGACGGCGGAAGGTTCGGGCAGCCCGATCACCGTCCCCGGATTGACGAACGGTACAGTGTATACCTTTACGGTGATCGCAAGGAACGCCACATGGGAATCGGCCTCGTCCGCGCCGTCGAACGAAGTGATCCCGTCGCCGGATGAAGTATCTGTTCCGGCTTCGCCTGCGAATTTGACGGCTGCGCCCGGCGATCGATCCGTAACCTTAAGATGGGACGCTTCGGCGGAAAGCGTCACCTATTCCGTATACCAATATGAAGGCATGGCGGCGCCGGCCGATCCGGGCAACTGGCAGATGGCTCAAGCCAGCGTAACGGAAGCCACGTATACGGTAACCGGGTTGACGAACGGAACGAGCTATGCGTTCACGGTGAAAGCCGTAGATGCGAGAGGCGAGAGTGATTTCTCCATGGCCGTGACGGCGACCCCGAATTCGACATTGTCGCAGGTTCCGGCAGCGCCGGCTCATCTTGCCGCTTTGGCGGACGACCGGAAAGTTTCGCTGAGTTGGGATACCGTGGCTGGAGCGGATCGCTATGTTGTTTACAAGTATGCAGGGTCTACGGCTCCGGTTGATCCGGCCGATTGGGAGCAAGTGCAGGCGAACGTCACAGAAACCGTATACTCAGTAACCGGCCTGACGAACGGCACGCGATACGCGTTCTCAGTGAAAGCCGTGGGAGCAGGGGGCGAGAGCAAGTTCTCCAATGCTGTGACGGCGACGCCGAAGGCTTCGCAACCGGAGACGCCGAAGGATCCGCTACCGGGGGCGCCGGTCAGCGGCACAGGTAATGGCACAGGCAGTGGCATTGATACTTCCGTTATCAAATCGGCCAACGGCATCATCCTTATTCCGAGCGGCAGGACCGGCGAGGTCAGTCTCGATAACGAAGTTATCCTTACGGTAGGCGCAGGAGCGGCGGAGCAAGAGCTGCGCATTGAGATCGAGAAGCTGCTCAGTACGGCAAACCTCGTATTCGATAAGGAAACGCTGGTCAGCAACGTCTTTGAATTGACGAAAAATATGGCTGGAAACTTCAAGAAGCCGATCGTCATCTCGATGAAGTTCGATCCGTCTCTCATAGGAGACAATCAAAGAGTCGCTATCTTCTACTATGACGAAGCAAAGAAAGTATGGATTGAAATAGGTGGCGTCGTGAAAGGCGATCGAATTACGGCCGAGGTGGATCACTTCACCAAGTTTGCGGTCATGGCTGTAGGCGAGAAGAAGGACGAAAGCGGCGAACCGAACGAGCCGGCGCCATCGTTCACTGACATAGAGAGACATTGGGCGAAGAGCGCCATCCTGAGCGCGGCGGGCATGAAGCTTGTCAGCGGCTATCTGGATGGAACGTTCAAGCCGAATGCCGCCATTACCCGCGCCGAGTTTACGGTCATGCTGGCCAATGCGCTTAAGCTGGAAGGAGCAGGTTCAGCGGCTGCGTCTACGGACGAGGCCAAAATCGGCGGATGGGCGAAGCAAGCGATCGCGAATGCGGTTGAAGCAGGTATTGTGAGCGGGTACGCGGACGGCAGCATCCGGCCGAATGCGCGTATTACCCGCGCGGAAATGGCGTCGATGATCGCTAGAGCGCTTCACCTGTCTGATGAAGCAGGCGCAACGACCGGCTTCGCGGACGATAAGGATATCCCGAAATGGGCGAAAGGCGCGATTGAAGCGGTTCGCAAGCTGGGCGTCATGAGCGGCCGCGGCGATAATAAGTTCGTTCCGAACGGTACTGCGACCCGGGCGGAAGCAGTGACCATATTGGTGCGGATATTGGAGCTTGGTACAGAACACTAAAACAGAGCTAACAGCAGGCACAGCGTAGGAACAGATAAGTTCCTTATGCTGTGCCTGTGCTCGTGTTCAAGTGTTTCTTAAGACCTTTGCGGAAAAATTGGACGAAAATGTGTCACATTGTCAGGTGACAAAATGGGAGAGGGCGTATTCCAGCCATTCGATTCAGCGGCTTAAGCGCGATCGAGGTAGGTGTGGGCTCCGCTTAATGATGGTCCCTTCTCGTCTGACGAATTTCTTCTTGTGGTCGATCTCTTTGAATTTTTCGGTCAAAATGAAAATCAGTTCGGAAATTTGAAAGCCCTTTAATCGAATCGTGAAAGCGATATCCGGTATTTGAAATTGGAAACGCTGACCCGCTGCTATAGAGTTAGAGCAAGCGTCAACGCAGCCCAAAAATGTACACTGCAAAGAAGGAGGATAAGAAATTGGAAAAGAGACAGCGACCGGCATTCGGCATGTTTTCTGATATTCGTAGGAATGGAACATCTTACTTGCTGGTCCTTCCGGCGATGGTTTACACGTTTATTTTCGGGTATTTGACGTATCCGTATATACTGATTGCTTTCCAACGATTCAATTATACAAAGGGCATATTTCATAGCGAGTGGGTAGGATTAAAGAACTTCGAGTTCTTTTTCGGGTCGAGCAAGGCGTTTACGGTCACCTTTAACACCATCTTTCTAAATTTGCTTTTTATTGTCTTTGGAACGCTGACGGCACTGGCCATCTCACTGATCCTGAACGAGCTGCGCAAGAAGCTGTTCGTCAAATTCAGCCAATCCATGATGTTGTTTCCGAACTTCATTTCCTGGATCGTCATCAGCTATGTGCTGTATGCGTTTTTTTCTATGGATATGGGGATCGTGAACAAACTGCTGAACCAGCTTGGCCTCGTCTCGGTCAACTGGTACACCGAGCCGAAGGTATGGCCGGCTGTTCTTACCGTCATGCATGTGTGGAAAGGAGCAGGGATGAGCGCCATCATTTATCTGGCTACCATCACCGGGATTGATGAGACGTTGTATGAAGCTGCCGAGATTGATGGGGCTAACCGGTGGCAGATGTGCATGCGCATTACGATTCCGTTGATGATGCCAACGGTGATTATACTGATGCTGCTCTCGGTCGGCAAAATCATGTACGGCGATTTCGGGATGATCTACGCCTTGATTGGCGACAATGGCACCTTGTATTCGACCACGGATATCATTGATACGTATGTATTCCGCTCTTTGCGTCAGATTGGCGACCCTTCCGAAGCTATGGCTGTCGGATTGTTCCAGTCCGTCATCGGGTTTATCCTGGTCTTCGGCACGAATGCCATTACCCGCAAATTTTTTAAAGATGGCGCGCTGTATTAGAATCCGGTTTCGGCGATAGATTCCCGAAGTAAGGTTATAGGAGGTATAGAAGTGAAGACGTTTTCATTCAGCAAGACGATTATGTATGCTCTCATTACGGTTTATTCGGCGCTTTGTTTGCTTCCAATGCTTCTGGTTCTGATGATCTCGGTCACGGATGAGGATGCCATACTGAAGAACGGATACAGCCTTTTCCCGGAGGAGTTCTCTTTGTATGCCTATAAGCTAATCTTTACAGGGGGTTCCCAAGTCATGCAGAGCTACGGTATTTCCATTTTCGTCACAATTGTCGGTACGGTGCTGGCGATTCTGATTACGTCCATGGCTGGTTATACGTTAGCGAACAAAAATGTGAAATACCGCAATCCATTGGCGCTCTATTTCTTTATTACCATGATTTTTTCCGCGGGAATTGTTCCCTGGTATCTGATGAATCGGTCGCTTGGATTGACCAATAACATCTTCGCTTTGATCATTCCGTCGCTGCTGTTCAGCCCGTTCAACCTCTTCCTTGTGCGGAATTTCATGAGCTGGATTCCCGACTCGCTGCGAGAGTCGGCAAACATAGACGGGGCCAGCGATATTACGATTGCCTTCCGGATCTATCTTCCTTTATGCAAACCGGTATTGGCGACGATTGCGCTATTCTACGGACTTGATTACTGGAACAATTGGTGGAATGCAATCATGTTGATTGACAGCAAGGATTTGTACCCGCTGCAATTTATGCTGCTGCAAATGCAATCGGAGATCAGCATGCTGAATGAGATGACGATGCTGGCCGGAACAAGCGACATCACGCTTCCTTCAGAATCGGTCAAGATGGCAACAGCGATCGTGACGATCGGGCCGATCATCTTACTCTATCCATATTTGCAAAAGTACTTCGTGAAAGGCCTGGTTATTGGTTCTGTCAAAGGCTGATATACTCCCCTTCGGGGTTAACATAAATTAAGCACTTTATAGAAGGAGGTCAATATTTAATATGAAAAAGTATGGTGTGTTTCTATTGGCTGTGGTTCTTGTGCTTTCGACTTTAATTGGATGCGGTAAGGGAGACAATTCTTCAGTCTCCAATTCAGAGAATAATGACAAGCCTGCCAATGCGGTCAAAATCAAATATTTAGTTCCAGGCACAGAGCCGAAAGACTACAAGGAAGTGTTCCAAAAGGTCAATGAGAAGCTGGCTGCGGACGGTGTCGGCGTTGTGGTCGAAAAAATATATATCCCGTGGGATGCGTGGGATCAGAAGCTGAACTTAATGCTGTCCACTGGGGAAGATTTCGACCTGTTCCACGTCATGCAGGACCGCACGCCGTTCTCAAGCTACTATAACCGCGGTGCACTGGCGGATATCACGGATGCGATCGAAAAGCATGGAGAAAATCTGAAGAAATATATTCCTGATGATATCTTCGACGGTGCTAAAATTGATGGCAAGTATTATGCCGTTCCCTCTTATTGGGTTGAAATGGCGAGTGAAGGTCAATTCAATATTCGTCGTGACATTCTCGCTGAGAATAATCTCGAAGAACCGACGACTCCAGCTGAATTGATCAGCGCTTGGGAGATTGTCATGAAGAACTGGAAGGGAAGCAATAAGCCCTATCTTGGCACTCGCGCTGACTTTGACCCGATCTACCTGCATACGTCCGTCCTGCACCGGACTTATGACACGTTCCCGTTTACCGTGAAGGATAAGTTCTTCTATGTGAATCAAAGCGGCGAGGTTAAGTCTTGGATTGAGACCGAAGAATTCAAGAAAGATGCGTCTTTCATGCGTGAGCTGTACACAAAGGGTATTACCAATCCCGATATCCTGGTCATGAAGCAGGAGCAGGTAGATGCACAACTCGACAGCGGTGAATGGTTCGTCCGTTTGGGAACTGGCGGAAGCTTGAACGGGCTCAAGAAGTACAATCCAGAAGCCACTGTAAACGATATCGGCGTTGTATGGTTTAACCCGGAGAAAGAATATATGCGTCCGCTCACCTTCAAGAACGGAAATGCCGTACCGGTAAATAGCAAAAATCCGGAAGCGGCCGTCAAATTCATGGATTGGATGCTGGCAAGTCAAGAAAATTATGATCTTGTACAATATGGCATTGAAGGCAAGCACTACACCAAGGACGGTGAGACGGGCTTTAAGCCGATCAAAGATCCGAATAACAATAATAATCCGGGGTTTAGAGGTTCTGATTCGCAAAACGGCAACGTAAACTTCATGCGATTTGACTTGGAGAACAGCATTCCAGATAACAACAAAGTCTTGTTTGAGCCAAATCCGAATGCAATCAACAGTATCGCGGCGAATTTTATTTTTGACCCGACGAATGTAAGGGCCGAATACACTAATATTTTGTCGGAAGCTTCGGCAAGCATCACTCCGATTTATATGGGGGTTCAAGAATACGATAAGGCCTTCCCGGCTGCACTGGAAAAAATGAGGAAAGCCGGTCTGGATAAAGTGGTTGCTGAATACCAGAAGCAATTCCAGGAGTATCAAGCTTCACTTAAATAAATGAGTTGAAAAACAAAAGGAAGGTGTGGAGGGATTTTGACCTTGCAGAAGCAACGAATTGAATTTGAAGCGACAAAAATGATCTATGAAAGTGCAACCTTGAAATTTCATGGCGTGGATGGTTTTGATGTCTACAATATTTCGATTCCATTCAAACGGGATGGGAAGCGCTATTTGTTCGGGCGGGTAGAACGCCGCGAGGAATGGGCTCGCTCTTGGGTCCGCCTGTTCGAGGAAACGGGACAGGATGAATGGAGCGTGGTGGAAGATAGCATGATCTATACGCTGGAGGACCCTTACATCAGCGAGATCGGTGATGAGCTCGTAATGGGCGGGACTCATGTGCAGTACCAAAGTGGAAGATACAGCACATTTTTCGGTTATTTCTTTCGAGGCACCGACCTCCATAATTTGTACTACTTCACGACCGGACCTAACAAAATGAAGGATATTCGCCTTGTTCCGTTGTCGGACGGCAGGATCGGCGTCTTCTCGCGTCCGCGCAGCGCCGAGATGAGGGGCAAATTCGGGAGCGAATCCATGATTGGCTTTACGATCATTGACAGACTGGAGGATTTGACTGCGGACATCATCGAGAACGCACCTTACATTCATGGCATCTTCGGGGAAGGCGAATGGGGAGGCGTCAATCAGGCGTATCTCCTAGACAGTGACAAAATCGGAATCATTGGCCACATTTGTTACCTGGATAAGGATGAGGACGGAGGGGAATTGAAGGTGTACCTGAACATGGCCTTCGTCTTCGATCCAACCACCCGTGAGTCATCGAACCTTCATGTGATCGGTAGTCGTTCCTGCTACCCGGCAGGACCTGCCAAAGCACCGTATTTGGTGGACTGTGTTTTTTCTTCAGGCATTGTCATGCGCCCGGACGGCAAGGCTGATCTTTACAGTGGTCTTAGTGATTGTCAGGTAGGACGCATTACGATCGACTATCCTTTCGCTAGGCATGGGCTTCTTGTTTAGAAGCTCACGGGAGAATTCGCACTCGCGAAGGACACGTTGATAACCCGGAAATTGTACTTTTCAGCTTACAAGGAGGATAGTAATAGATGAAAACCTCGAATATGCCCAACATTGGAACGCTGGCGTCCAGCCCGATCATTCGCCGTCATCCGGCAAATCCCGTACTGGACGCGGCTCGCGTGCCGTATCCTACCGCGCTCGTCTTCAACGCGGGCGTCGCCAAGTTCGGCGGCCGTTATTGTATGGTATTCCGCAACGACTACGGTTCGCTGGAGAAGCAGACGATCGAGCCGAGCCATACGACGGATCTCGGCATCGCCTTCAGCGACGACGGCATTCACTGGACGGCGGGGCCGAAGCCGATCTTCAAGCTGCACGACGAAGAGATCGTGCGCGCCTATGACCCGCGTCTGACGGTCATTGACGGCCGCTGCTACATGTGCTTCGCCGTAGATACGCGGCACGGCATCCGGGGAGGTATCGCAGTAACAGACGATTTTGAATCCTTTGAAGTATTGAGCATGTCAACGCCAGACTTGCGAAATATGGTGCTATTCCCGGAACGGATCAACGGCAACTACGTCCGGCTGGAACGGCCGTTCACGGTCTATAGCCGCGGCGGAGTGGACCGGTTCGACACCTGGATCTCGGAGTCGCCGGATCTGATCTATTGGGGCCGTTCCGAGCTCCTGCTGGCGGTGGAGCAGGTGCCGTTCGCCAATGACAAGATCGGTCCGGCTGCACCGCCCGTGAAGACAGATAAGGGCTGGCTCACTACGTTTCATGCGGTGGATATTGATTCCGCTAGAGGGAAGAACGGCTGGGAGCCGACCTGGAAGAAGCGGTACACTGCCGGCATTATGCTGCTCGATCTTGACAATCCGAAGAAGATCCTTGGCATGAGCGCATCGCCCCTGCTTGCGCCTGAGGCACTGTACGAAACGGATGGGGGCTTCCGCAATGATGTCATTTTCCCCGGCGGCATGGTGCTGGAGGAGGATGGAGAAGTGAAAATCTATTACGGGGCCGCCGACACGGTGGAATGCTTGGCTACCGCTCATGTGGACGATCTAATCCGGCTCTGTTTGGAGAGATAAGGATGGGGCAGGCGGAACACTGCATCTTTCCGTCTTCAAATTAGTCAAGAATGGCATGATACCTGCGGTTCGGATTATATCCTGATGTGGAACAAACCAGCCCGTGGGGCATGTGCGGAATTCAACCGCCATGCACCACGGGCTGGCTAGGCTTTGTTTCTATTTTTTGTAAGCCTGGCCGATCCATTAAACTGAACAGAATTCTACTTGTTAATCAAATGCTGATATGGCTTGTAGTCGATTTCCTTCTTCTGGAGGAAATTCATCAGGAATTTGTAATCTCGCTTCGGCGTAGCCACGATGTAACCTTTGATGCAGTGATCCCGGGTTACTTCGGTTGCGCCGGATTCGACGGCGATTTTGCCGATTTCGGCTGCAATGGAGTGTTTGGCGATATCCCGGAACGGTCCCGGAACAGGCTGCACCAGCTCGTCCAGAAATGCTTTGGATTCATCCGTCCACAGCGGGCGGCTTCGCTCTACCCAGTAATTTTGCCAATCGAGCTTTGATTTGCCGTCGGCTTTGGGAAGCACCTTGAGAAACTTGCGGAACATGAAAAATCCGCCGATGCCCATCAGCCCGAGCATGACCCATCCCCAGAAGGCAATGGAGTTCATGAACCATGACGGCGGCGCACTGGACGACAAATAGCCCATGACGGCCCCTGTGCTCTTCATCTGTATATCACCTCAATGATTATTGTCACATGACACTTTCATGAGAATTATAACGCATTTCTAGATTTATTTCGATATACAAGCTAAAATAGGTGTAATTGTGTGTTAAAAAAGGGGGATGCAGCATGTTGAAAATTGGTTCCCACGTGTCGTTTTCGGACAAGGGATTGCTGACTGCGACGGCTGAAGCCACATCATATGGCTCAAGCTCGTTCATGATATATACCGGCGCACCGCAAAACACGCGTCGCAAGCCGATCGATTCCATGTTTATCGAAGAAGGCAAAGCCGCCATGCAGGAAAGCGGCATTGAGGAGATCGTGGTCCATGCGCCGTACATTATTAATCTCGGATCGTACAAGCCCAACACGTTTGAGCTGGCGGTAAGCTTTTTGCAAGAGGAGATCCGCCGCACGCATGCGGTCGGCGTGAAGAATATCGTTCTCCACCCCGGCGCGTATACCGATAAGGATGCGGAATACGGCATCGACCGAATTGCCGAAGGCCTTAATGAAGTGCTCGGCGGTACGGATGAGACCGAAGTGAAGATTGCACTGGAGACGATGGCCGGCAAAGGCACCGAGATGGGACGCAGTTTTGAAGAAATTGCTTCCATTATTGATAAGGTGAAGTACAATGACCGTTTGGCCATCTGCCTCGACACCTGCCATATTCATGATGCGGGTTATGATATCGTAAATGATCTGGACGGCGTGCTGGAGCAGTTCGACAAGCTGATCGGTCTCGGCCGGTTAACGGTTGTGCACGTGAATGACAGCAAGAATCCGCGTGGAGCGGGTAAAGACCGTCATACGCCGATAGGAACCGGATGGATCGGCTATGAAGCCATTCAAAGAGTCGTTCATCATGAGAAGCTTCAGGGCAGACCGTTCATTCTGGAGACGCCGTGGATCGGTAAAGATCCGAAAACGCAGCGTCCGATGTATGAGATCGAGATTGCGCTTTTGCGCGGGGATGTGGAAGGCCGTTTCGGGCCGACTTTTGCTCAGCAAGTAGAAGAACTGGGTGCTTTCTTTGCGAAGGAAGGCATCGAATCCCGTTCGTTCGTGCTGGATACCTGGACGCTTCTGAAGAATGATGCCAAAGCCAAAAAGGCGGATCCTCGCGAACCGATGGAGCGCCTGTATGATATGGTGATGGCAGCCGGCCTGCTGTCCGACCTTTCGGAGGAGCAGATCAATCAGCGCCTGATCGCTTGGTTGTCCGGTGTTTCCCTGACTTCATAAGCTTCATTAAATGGCTTTATATTCAGAATACTAAGGCATTCTCGGGATAACGTCCGCAAGTCGCGGCATGTTTTCCTGAGAGGCCGATTGACGTTAATTGCAGATTTAAAAGGAGGATCACCAAGTCTCATGGAAATTCACATCAAGAAGGATCTGCCGTCTGCGGCAGGTCAGTACCCTAATCGCGCCCGCATGCTGATCTCCTGTCCGGATGGACCGGGAATTGTGGCGGCGGTCTCCCAGTTTCTGTACCAGCATGGTGCCAACATTGTCCAGTCTGATCAATATACAATGGATCCGGCCGGCGGCATGTTTTTTATGCGGGTTGAATTTGATCTGGAGGATTTGAACACGAAGCTTCCCCAGCTGGAGGAGTCCTTCCGGGAAGTTGCCGATCAATTCCGTATGGAATGGAATATCTACCATGCGGTCCGTAAGAAACGGCTGGCGATTTTTGTTTCAAAAGAAGATCACTGCCTTGTAGAGCTGTTGTGGCAATGGCAGGCCGGCGATCTGGACGCGGATATCGCACTGGTGGTAAGCAACCATCTGGATATGAAGGAATACGTGGAATCGTTCGGTATCCCGTATCACCACATTCCGGTTACGGCGGATACGAAGCCTCAAGCGGAGCAGCGTCAGCTGGACGTGATCGGCGATGATATCGACGTGATTATCCTTGCGCGTTACATGCAGATTATTTCGCCAACCTTTATCGAACATTACCGCAACCGGATTATCAACATCCACCATTCCTTCCTTCCGGCCTTTGTCGGCGGCAAGCCTTATGCGCAAGCCTATAACCGCGGGGTGAAAATTATCGGAGCAACCGCCCATTATGTAACCGAAGAGCTGGATGGCGGGCCGATTATTGAGCAGGACGTGCAGCGCGTTAGCCACCGGGATGATGTCAACGAGTTGAAGCGTATTGGCCGTACCATCGAACGCGTGGTGCTTGCAAGAGCCGTCAAATGGCATGTTGAGGATCGGATTCTGGTGCATAACAATAAAACGGTTGTATTCAACTAACGGTCTGCAAAAGATTTGCAAGCGTACGTAAGATCAGACAGGAAGACAGCCAGCAGGTTCGGAAACAGCACGAACACGATGGCGAGCGATGCCAGAGTAACCGGGCCTGTGCCTGAGATCCATGTAAGGATATGAGGCTGACGATTCATCATAGATAGTACAATGGAGCAGCCCAACACTTTAACGCTGCAATGGATTACCCCTTGATCCCGCTCCTCTTATTGGAGTGGGATTTTTATTTATAGTCGATTTGGTAAAAAAGTCCAGATCCCCCGGTATGCTGAAAATACGGTCCTATACATCTCTTGATGGGAGGAAACGTCAAACTTTTTATAGATTCGACTCGTCAATATAGTTGAACTTGTGAAGAGAACCTTTACATACGTCTTCTGAACATAGGTGTCATTTGTCATGAGAAAGCAATTTATATGTGGAGAGGGGAATCATCAGTTGTCGTTTTATACAAAAAAAACGTGGATGTTGCTGCCGATGATGGCGCTGCTCATTGTTGCAACGTTATCCTTCTCGTTCCCGGCCGGAAACGTCTATGCCGACGGAGCGAAGATTGGCATTCAATCCGAAATGGGTTATCAAGGCAAGATTAAACATGATAAATGGAATCCGCTCAAACTGACCTTAACCAGTGACCGGGATATATCCGGTGACGTGGTCGTGCAGATTCAGAACTACAATGGCTTCGGATATCAAACCTCCTACGTCCAGCAGGTGGACCTGCCGAAGGATACGCCGAAGGAAGTCCTGATCGGCATTCCAGGGGCTGTGCTGAATAAAGATAATAACCAGATCCTCTTCTATGAAGGATCTTATACCAAGGGGAAGCAGATTCCGTTTGCCTCAGGTAAAAATTATGTGCAGGCTTCTCCGTATCAGGGCGCACTCATCGCCGTGTTATCCGATGATCCCGATACGATGAATTTCATGAATGTCCTTAACGGTAAGGGCAACAGCGTGAACGTGTTCCCGCTTAAGAACGCCAGCGTTCCATCGGATGGAATGCTGCTGAACGGACTGGACGTCATCGTGATCAACAATTTTGCCTCCGATACGCTGTCAGAGCCACAACGCAAGGCGATTACAGATTGGGTGAATGGCGGCGGCACCCTGATTCTGGCCGGCGGCGCGGGTTATGCCAAAACAGCGGCACCGTTTGCCGACATCACGCCGGTCGCTGCGGATGGGACCACCGCCGTTCATTCGCTGGCTGAGCTGGAGAAGCTTGGCGGGAAGCCGTTGAAACTGGATGGGGCATTTACCATTTCCACAGCGAAAGCGGTGGAAGGCGCCCAAATCGGAATTGAAGCGGACGGACAACCTTTGTTTGCCTCGAAAGCCTATGGCCAAGGGAGTGTTCAATATGCGGCCTATGATTTGGCCATGGAGCCTGTGAGCTCATGGGCAGGCCATCCGGATGCATGGGCATCGATATTGCGCAATAACCTTCCCATGATGGGCGCGCAGAATGGCATGTACTACAATTCGCTGATGGACAGTTTGAATTACGTTCTGGAGTATTTTCCATCACTGAAGATGCCTTCCTTCACGCTGCTGTTGTGGATGCTCATTATTTATGCGGTCGTCGTTGCCCCGCTGCTCTACTATATCTTGAAGAAGGCGGACAAGCGGGAATGGGCTTGGTTCTTGATCCCGATCATTGCCGTCATCGCGAGCGGTTCCGTTTACGTGGCCGGTTCATCGGACAAGACGCGGGAACTCGCGCACACCATCAACTTGATTGAACTAAACGGTCAGGGGGATGCGGTTAAATCGACGGCTTCCGCATTTTTCACGCCTCGAAGCGGGAACTATGCTTTGGAATTTCCGGAGAATACGTATTTGAAAACGGGACAGTCCCAGACCAGGTTTGGAGGAATGGGTGAGAATAAGAGTTTTGTCCGAGTGGAGCAGGCGTCCACGACGCTGGAGCTTCGCGACATGTCCCAATGGTCATTAGCCAAGGTCTGGGTGGACCGTCAAGGAACCGAGGAGATGGGGCGTCTGGGCATGGATTTGAAGCTGGATGCCAAAGGAGAGTTAAACGGTAAGGTCACCAATGACACGATTAACGATTTGACCGAGGTTGTGCTGGTTGTCGGGGGCAAAGCCTACAAGCTGGGAGATATCAAGAAGGGGGATGCTGCATCCGTTCCTCAGGACCCGAAACAAATCATCAAGTTTACGGGCGGTGACTTGTCCGGGATGCTGTACCCTTATTCGCAGAATGATCCGAAACAGCGTGAGCGCGATATTTTGTCCCAATATGGATATTCCAACAGAATGGTTAACAGGGATGCTTACATCTTGGGATGGAGCAAGGACCATTTGACGAATTATACGCTGAAAGGCGCTGAGGTGGACAGTGATCAGCTCAATTTCTGGATACAGCCCGTGGAGATGGATTGGGGACTGAACGGAGAGATTAACATTCCTTACGGCTTCCTGTCTCCCGAAATATCGCAGGTGAATGCGCCGATGTTCGGGGTTTACCCTCATGGGGTTGAAATGGGACAGGGCAGCTTGATCGCCGAATTCCCGTTAATATCGGAAGGCAACGTGAAGTATTCGGAACTGTCGATGAAAGGCACTAAATTCAACAACAACGTTACGATGGAGATCTGGAACTCGAAGAAGAGCGCATGGGAGCCTGTTACAGACGCGAACAATGTGTTTACCATTACCAAGAATCCGGAGCAGTATATCGTGGGGAATCGGATCCGCTTCATGGTCACCGCCAAGGATCAGACCAACTTTATGATGCCGGAGCTGTCTGTGAAGGGGGAGGCCACTCAATGATCGAGATTAGAAACCTGAGTAAAAAATACGGAACGTTCCATGCGTTGAAGGACATCAGTCTTCATATTGAAAAAGGGACGGTATTTGGATTTGTCGGTCCGAACGGAGCCGGCAAATCCACAACGATGTCCATATTGGCCACCCTGATGCTGCCAACCTCGGGTGTTGCCAAGGTCGGCGGCTTCGACGTGACCCAGCATCCCAAGGAGGTCCGCAAGCGGATCGGCTACATGCCCGATTTCTTTGGCGTGTATGACCAGCTGAAGTCTACCGAATATTTGCATTTTTACGGGGCAAGTTACGGCATTCCGCGCGCCGAGCGGGAACAGCTCATTCCGCAGCTCCTGGAGCTGGTCAACCTGAGCGACAAAGCGGATACCTACGTCGACAGTCTCTCGCGGGGCATGAAGCAGCGTTTATGCCTTGCCCGGTGCCTGGTGCATGATCCGGACGTCTTGATTCTGGATGAGCCGGCTTCGGGGCTGGATCCGCGGGCGCGGATCGAGATGCGTGAAATATTGAAGGAATTGAAGCTGATGGGCAAGACGATCATCATTTCGTCGCATATTTTGCCTGAGCTGGCGGAGATGGTGGATAAAATCGGCGTGATCGAGCACGGCGAGATGGTTGCCCAAGGCAAGGTGGCCGATATTCAGAGCCGTCTCCGCGTAAAAAAAGTCATCCACATCCGCACGCTCGAGCGTGAAGAGGAACTGGCCGAGAAGCTGCGGGACGAACCGTTTGTCACGTCGGTATTGACGGATAACACCGGCGTCCATGTTCACTACGGCGGGGATGACACGCAGCAGAGCGCTCTGCTGCGGCAGGTGGTCTCCTGGGAAATTCCGATTGTCTCGTTTCAGGAAGCGCAGAGCAATCTGGAGGATGTATTCCTCGAAATTACCAAGGGAGGGCCACGCGAATGAATTGGAGCAGAAAGCTAATTAATCCGGTCATTGACAAGGAATTTCGGCTGCGGATGCGTTCTACGCGTTCCATGCTGTCGGTGTTATTTTATGTATTGGCCCTCGGAGCCGTTGCGATGGGTTTCATTTATCTCTTCTTATATTTGGGACAGCGGGGACCACAGCGATTCGATCCGCAGATGAGCCAAATGATGTTCTATGTGCTGAGTTTTGCCCAGCTTGTTCTCATCGCATTCATGGCGCCCGCTCTTACCGCCGGTGTCATCAGCAGCGAGCGGGAGAAGCAAACGCTGAGCATGCTGCTGACAACGCAGCAGAGCTCGGCCACGATTGTGCTGAGCAAGCTGGTGTCGGCGCTCAGTTTCATGACACTGATCGTGCTGGCCACCCTGCCGGTATACAGCATTGTTTTCCTGTATGGGGGGATTTCGCCGAAACAGCTCATATCCGTCTTTATTTTTTATTTATTCGTGATGCTGCTGCTCGGTTCGCTTGGGGTGATGTTCTCGACTTTATTCAAAAGAACCATCGTCGCGATTATTGTCACCTACGGTGCGGGACTGATTATCTTCCTTATAACAGGACTACTGTATTTGTTCTTCATGGGAATTGAACAGCAGAATTTGTATCAAAGCGGCCAGGCGCCAACGCCAGGCAGCTATTCCTGGGTCGGATATTTGCTGGGCTTGAATCCGGCTGGGGCGATGATGAGTTTGTTTAACCCGTCCTTCTCAAAAGACGTGTTCCTGCTGTACGGCGGAAGCTTGAACAGCAAGGCTCCCATTGAATTGTGGCTGGAATTTTTCATCGTCTATTCGGTTGTGATCGTTCTCGCCCTGTGGGTTGCCGTACGGAATATCCGTCCTGTCGCCAGGCGGAAACGTAAGGATAAGAACGAAGAACAGCTCCCGCAAGTATCGGAAATGAAGCGGGACGAAGCGTAACCTAAAGCATAACAGCAGGGTAAGGAGGAAGAGCAATGGACAACATCATGCGTTTTATCGAAGCCGCGAGACGGCGGCTGCAGCGATTCCGCGTCATAACGTATGTTTTATACGGACTGATGGCAGGGTTTGCCGCACTGCTGCTGCTTCTGGTGCTGGGGAGATTCGTGCCCATAGCCTGGCTTCCCGTTGCATCCGTCGCCATTCCTGTCGGGGCAGGCTTCGTAGGTTTGTTATGGGGATGGCTGGACCGGGTTCCGATCGAAGAGGCTGCTTCTGTGATGGATCATGTTCCTGACGAAGCGGAGCGAAGTGACATGATGGTAACGGCACTATCGTTCAAAGAAGAGGAATCGCAGGCTGCAAAATGGCAGCGCGAGCAGGCGGAGCGCTATGGCGCACGTTTTGCAGAGCAATTGCCGAAGCGTCTTCCTTACCCTAACCGTAAAAGACATCTCTTGATCTGTGGCGCTTCGCTGGCTGCCGTGCTCATCCTTGTTTTTGTTCCGAATCCGATGGATAAGAAGGTGGAAGCGGCAAAAGAGGCGCAGAGTTGGATGAAGGAGCAGGCAGCCAAAACTGAAAAGCTGGCGGAAGAACTCCAGAAAGAAACGATCGATCCTGCTGACAGGAAGAAGCTGCAGGAGAAGCTGGATGCCTTGAAAAAAGCGCTGGAGCGTGAGAAGCATCCCGAGCAAGCGCTGGAGAAGCTGGAAGAAGCGATGAAAGAGCTGGAGAAAATGGCGAAACAGCAGGAGGAAAAAGCGAAGGCATTGTCGGAGCTGGCCCAAAAAATGCAGCAGGAGAAGGCGTTGTCCCAGGTGGGGAAAAAGCTTGCCGAAGGCATGGCCGATGAGCTCAAGCAGGAAATGAAGAAACTCACCGAGCAGGTGAAAAAGATGTCCCAGGAAGAGAAGAACGAGCTGGCCGATGCTTTGAAAAAATTGGCAGAGGAAGCAGCAGCCAAGCAACTGGAGGACGGGAAGCTGGAGCAAGAGCTCAAGAAAGCGGCAGACTCGCTGAAGGAAGGCAAGCTGCCGAAAGAGCTGGAAGAAGCGCTCCAGCAGCTGGCCGAGGAGCTGGCTAAAGCGGCTCAAGCTAAAGCCGCATCCGACAGTCAATCGCAATCCGCCGCTTCGCTGGCGTCCTCCCTTGCTTCGCAAGGACTGAGCTTGGCCGATCAGATGACGGCTGCCGGGATGTCGGTATCGGATGCCTGGAGTAACGGCGGCAGTGCGGAGGCGTTGGCGCAGGCGGGATCCGGGGAAGGCTCGGGAGAAGAAGGCGAAGGCTCGGAGGGAAGCCCCGGAGAAGGTGGCTCCGGGGCCGGTCAAGGTCAAGGTCAAGGTCAAGGTCAAGGCGCCGGCAGTGGTTCCGGTTCGGGGAGCGGCTCTGGATCAGGAGCCGGCTCCGGCTCAGGCGGCAGCGGAGGATCGGGAAGCGGAACCGGAAGCGGAGCCGGCTTTGGCTCAGGCGGTCGCGAGCTTGTGACGATCCCTAGGGATTTCAAGGGCAGCGGCAATGTGCAGAACGATTCCGGCGAGATCAAGGGCAGCGGCGGAGATATTCAGAAGGGCGGCGTTTCGCCGACCGTTCCGGGTATGTCCAGGCCTTATGAGGAAGTGTATCGCGATTATGAGACCGAAGCGCGCAAAACGTTAGATCGCAATCCGCTGCCTGACCAGATGCAAGGGTTGGTCGAGGAATATTTCATACAGATCAATCCGAATCCGTAGGGGATGGAAGAATCGATTACGGAAGCTAGAATGAGTACTTGAACTTTACCAAGAAGATGGAGGTTTCGTCCATGTCGGATATAGCAGTGAGACCACAGGAATGGATGGAGAAAATATCAGGCCTGCGGGAACATATCGGCAAGGTGATTGTCGGGCAGCAGGATGTTGTGGAGCAAATGCTCTGGTGTATCTTTGCAGGAGGGCACGCCCTCCTGGAGGGGATTCCGGGTCTCGGTAAAACGATGCTCGTCCGCACGGTGTCGGAAGCGTTGGAGCTATCCTTTTCCCGTATACAGTTCACGCCGGATTTGATGCCGAGCGATATAACGGGCACCAATATCCTATCGTTCGGGCAGCATGGGGACACCGGGATGACCTTTCAAAAGGGTCCGCTGTTCAGCAGCATCGTGCTGGCCGACGAAATTAACCGGGCCACGCCCAAAACCCAGAGCGCCTTGCTGGAGGCCATGCAGGAGAAGACCGTCACGGTGGGTGGGGTAACCCATCAGCTGCCCAAACCTTTCTTTGTTCTGGCGACGCAAAACCCGCTGGAAAACGAGGGAACGTATCCATTGCCGGAGGCGCAGCTTGATCGCTTTCTGCTGAAGATCGAAGTGTCGTATCCAAGCGCGGATGAACTGAAGGAAATCGTGAAGCGGACGACGTCCTCCCACGAATTCCAGGTGGAACGGCAAATGACCGGCGACGAGCTGCTGGAAATCCAGCGCGGAGCCCGGGAAGTGCTGGTTGCCGAGGAAATTTTGGACTATGCGGTTCGTCTGCTCATGATGACGCATCCCGAAGAGGCAGCGGCCCCGGAGGCGGTGCGAAAATACGTCCAGTTCGGTTCCGGACCGCGGGGCATTCAATCTATCATATCAGTGAGCAAGGTCCGTGCATTGTGCAGCGGGCGGATGCATGTATCGACAGGGGATATTCGCGCCGTGGCTTTATCTGCGCTGCGCCACCGTTTGTTCCTGAATTTCGAGGGGCAGGCGCTCGGCATTACGACAGACCATGTCATTCAGGAGGTTCTGCAAGCGCTGGAGGCATCCGCGTGAGCGGGGGCGGGCACCTGCTTCCTCCGGAATGGCTTCCGCGTCTGGAGCGGCTGAGCCTGGATGCCAAGCGGCGGGTTGCCGGGACGCTGCAGGGAAAGAGGCGATCCCGCCGGCTCGGATCGTCCCTCGAGTTTGCCGATTATCGAGTGTATGCACCCGGCGATGATGTCCGCAGGTTTGACTGGGGCGTCTATTCTCGTACGGGAAAAGCATTCGTGCGTCAATTCATGGACGAGCAGGAGCTGACGGTCAGTCTATTCGTGGATTGCTCGGCATCGATGGGGGCTGTCATGTCATCGTCATCCGAACCATCTGCTGCAGATCCGGCAGGAACGAAGGAAAGTCCGAAATGGCTGCTCGCACGTCAACTCGCCGCAAGCATCGGCTACATGGCATTGTCCTCTTACGACAGACTGCAGATCGCCTGTTACAGCCGTTCGATTAACGCCCGCCTTCCGATCATGAGAGGAAAGGGCTCGGCCCATCGCCTGTTTTCGTTCCTGCAAGGGGCAGAAACGGGAGGCGAAGGCAGTTTGGGCGCAGCGCTTGCGGTTCCTGGCGCACTCCCACGGCAGCCGGGGATGACCTGGGTGTTCTCGGATTTTTGGCTCGAGGGCGGCGAGGAGGAGTTGTTCAGGGCGCTTTCCCTTTTATCCGGCACCGGGCAGGAAGTGGTGCTTGTGCATGTGTTGTCGAGGGAAGAACTGGAGCCTAAATTGACCGGCGATTTGCGATTGGTCGACAGCGAAACGATGAGCGGCAAGGAAGTGGCGTTGACGGGTAAAGTGCTCGATGCTTACAAAGAGGAGCTGGAGCGGTACCGGACGATGCTGTCCCGCGTGTGCGCGGAGCGGGGGATGTCTTACGTGCTCATTCCGGCGGACATGCCGCTTACGGATGCGATGTTCGGGGTGCTTGCGGGAGCTGGCCTGGTTACTGGATAGAGCGGGATCCCTTGCAGGGCCCCGTGTCCAAGCATCTGCAGGAGCTTCATACGTATTGGGAAGCTGTTAGACAGGGGAACACCGGAGAATATACATCTATGAAATGCAGGCTTCACGAGCACCTGTTTGTGATCTATATAGAAGAAACAAGAAGAGAACTCAATAAAACAGGAACAGATGACAGGCCTTCATCCGATGCTTTGAGAAAACGTCCAAGTCGTGTTAGTCAGGGGCCACGGGAGTAAGGAGGGGACACGTTGGGGATTCAATCTTGGCTGAGTCTATGGTTCGGTTTAACGCTGCCGGCCATCGTGCTTATGTATATGTTCAAACGAAAATATGTCGATACAACCGTTCCCAGCCATTTGCTGTGGGAGCGGGTGCTTCGGAACCTGGAGGCCAACAGGCCGTGGCAGAAGCTGCAGAACCGGCTTCTGCTGTGGCTCCAGTTGCTTGCTGCTGCGCTGATGGTCTTCGCACTGATGCAGCCTTTTCTGCAGGTGTCTGGCGGAGGCAGCGCCCACGTGGTCATCGTTGCCGATACCTCGGGCAGCATGAGCGCGCAGATTCAGCCATCGGCTGAAGGCGAAGCCGCATCCAGGCTGCAATGGATGCAGGAACGAATAAAGGAATACGTGAAGAACCAAGGGAGACGGAGCGAAATCACCCTCCTGTCCGTGGGAGCAAGTCCCATGACGCTGGTCTCCCATGAAAGCGACCGCACCGTCATTGATAAGGCTGTGGATGGGCTGCGGCCCAATTACGGCCAGGCATCCTACAGGGAAACCTTATCGCTCGCTTCCGCTCTGACACGGGAAGAGCGGGATGCAGAGGTCGTTATTTTTACGGACAGCTACTGGAAGCAGGATACGGCTCCCATAACGTTTCAGGTTCCGGTATCCGTAGAGAAGGTGCAGGGGGAGCTCCCTCTTAACGTGTCCATTGACCAATTCGGCATTTCACCCAAGGGCGAAACAGGTGCATCCTATGGGGCGGTCGCTGTCCTCAGCACGAATGCCAAGGAATCGATGTCGGCTGAAGTGAATCTTTACGGGGATGAACAGCTATTGACCAGCAAGATGCTTGAACTGGAGCCTGGTAAAAAATTAACCGAATCCTTTTCCGATCTGCCGTTTGCGGAAGTGTACCGGCTTGAGTTGTCGCAGGATGACGGATATGCCGCAGACAATCAATCCTTTGCATTCGGTTTGGGTCATGGATCTTCGCGCGTGCTTCTGCTGACTACGGGCAACTTGTTTCTCGAGAAGGCCTTGCAGCTAAGCGGAGCCGAAGTCACCCGGGTTGCTTTGGACGAGTCCAAAGACAAGACCGCCGAGGACAATGGCAGTGCGGATAAGGAGGCGGGTAAGGGCAGCACAGCTGCGGATGTACCGCCCGTGCCCGAAGGCGAATTTGATCTGCTCGTCATCGACGGGGACGTGCCGGAAGGGTTCAAGCAAGGGAAGTGGGCGGAACTGGCCGCCAAAACGCCGCTATGGACGATCGGCGGAGAAGGTGCCAAAGTCGGCAACCAAGGGGGACGCGCCGTACTTGCTAAGCATCCGGTGACCGCCTATGTCACCTTGTCGGGCGTCTATTTTGGCACGCTGGTAGATCAAGCCCCTGCCTGGGGAGAGCCCGTTATAAAGCTGGGGGATCAACCGATCGTCTATGCGGGAAGCGAAAACGGGCGACCGCGCTTGTCGTTTCATTTCCTGCTTCAGGATAGCGATCTTCCGTTATCGCCGGAGTTCCCGGTCATGGTCAGCAATACACTGGAGTGGATGACCTCGGGCAAGGGAAGCGGCCTTGGCCGCTATATGGCTGGAGCGCAAGCGGATATACCGATTGCGGCGGATACGGTAGCGGCAAAATGGGTACCTATGAGCGGTCTTGCTCTTACTGGCGGCATCCCTGCTGCGGAAGCGCTCCGGAATGAACAAGGGATATCGCCGGTACAGCTTGTGCCGGAATATCCGGGGCTGTACGCTTTCGAACAGCAAAATGAAGCGGGTGAGAAGCTTAGATTTTGGCTGGCCGTGACGGCGGATCCATACGAGGCGGATTGGAGCAACGATCAGGGCCCATTCGTAAGTCAAGCGGCTCCGGACTTGGATGAGTCTGAAGCGGGAGAGCATGCCGGGACATCCGGCAGCAACGAAACCGCAAACCGCGCCGGCTCGTTAATGCCATGGCTTGCTGTCTTGGCACTGGCTGTGATCGCAGCAGAATGGGGGGTGTACCAGCGTGGGCGTTCAATTTAGCCAACCATGGTTGTTGCTGCTGTTGATTCCGGCAGGATTATTTCTTTACTATGCATACAAATCGGATTTTCGATTAAACGGCTTTCGGAAGAGACTGGCTTTATTCTTTAGAACCTGCGTCATTCTATTATTGATTCTTATGATTTCGGGTTTGCATGGCTTTACCGTCCTAAGAGATAAACAGGTTGTATATCTGGCTGACCGTTCCGACAGTATGGGGGATTCAGCCCGGATCGCGAGCTGGATTAACGATTCTCTCTCGGCAAAAGGCGAGAAGGATGGCACGGCTGTTGTTTCTACGGGGCTTGAGGGCGCTGTAGAACGGCGGTTAACCTCTGCAGAGAATGCAGGAGCCTCTCTTAATGCACTGCTGGAGCAGCAGTTTACGGGGCTGGAGTCCGGTCTTCAGCTCGCGGGGAGCCTGTTCGAGGGCAACAGCGATTCCAGAATTGTGTTGATCTCGGACGGGGAAGAGAATGTAGGCAGCATGGCAGCGGCCGGGAGGCTGCTGAAGGACCGGGGCATTGCGGTTGATGTGCTTCCGACGCCCAAGCAGGCCATCCGTGACGTTGCGGTGGAGGAACTGAAGGTACCGGATAAGCTGTATCAAGCGGAGTCTTTCTATGTGGAGGTTATGATCCGCAGCACGTTTAAGACCTCCGGTGAGCTGCGCATTTACGAGGACAACCGTGAGATCGGCCGGGAACGCGTGGACGTCACCCCGGGCGAGAACCGGTATGCCGTGAAAGGCCTGGCCAAGAGTCCGGGACTTCACCGTTACCGTGCCGAAATCTTCATGGACGGGGATGAAGCGTCCGCCAATAATGCAGCGTTCGATTTCACCCGGGTGGAAGGTCCGCCGAACGTACTGATCGTGGAAGGAACCCCGGGAACGTCGGGGAATATCACGGCAGCCCTCGAGTCCGGCATGATCGGCACCGAGGTGATTCCGCCGGAACTGCTCCCGCTGGAAGCGGCCAAGTATGCCGTATACGACAGTATCATCTTTAATAACGTTTCGGGCAGTGACGTCGGCGGCAAGCAGATGGAGCTGATCGAGCAGGCGGTCCGAAGCTTTGGCATCGGGTTTATGATGGCGGGCGGCGAGGACAGCTTCGGAATGGGCGGATATTTTAAAACCCCGATCGAAAAGGCGCTGCCGGTCTCCATGGAGCTGGAAGGCAAGCGGGAGATTCCATCCCTGGGCCTCATACTCGTCATCGACCGATCGGGGAGCATGGACGGCAACAAAATCGAATTGGCCAAGGAATCGGCGATGCGAACGGTGGAGCTGCTGAGAGCCAAGGATACGGTCGGCGTTGTCGCCTTTGACGATCAGCCGTGGTGGGTCGTTCCGCCGCAGAAGCTCGGGGACAAGGAAGAGGTGCTCAGCAGCATCCAGTCGATTCCGAGCGCAGGCGGGACCAACATCTATCCTGCCGTTTCCTCGGCGCTTGAGGAAATGCTGAAGATTAAAACCCAGCGCAGACATATCATTCTGATGACCGACGGGCAGTCCGCCATGAATTCCGGTTATCAGGATCTGACCGATACGATGGTGGAGAACAAAATCACGATGTCTTCCGTGGCGGTCGGGATGGATGCGGACACCAACCTGCTTCAATCCTTGGCGGATGCGGCCAAGGGCCGTTACTACTTCGTTGAGGATGAAACGACGCTGCCGGCGGTATTCAGCCGGGAGGCCGTCATGCTGGCCAAATCCTATATCGTGGATAAACCCTTTGTCCCGGCCGTTCAGAACCCGGGCGATTGGGCGAGTCTATTCCAGCAGGGCGTTCCGGGGCTGTATGGTTATGTAGCGACAACGCCGAAGTCTTCCGCCCAGACGATTCTGTCCAGTCCGGAGCCGGACCCGATCCTGTCACGCTGGCAGTACGGATCCGGACGAACGGTGGCATGGACGAGCGATTTAAGCGGAAAGTGGTCCAAGGAATGGGTATCTTGGTCCGGCTTTGCCAACACGTTGACCGAAATCGTGAAGTGGACATTCCCGCAGTTTACGTCGTCGCCCTATGAAGTAACTACCGAGACGGCCGGCAACCAAGTAAAGGTCCAGGTTATGGCAGAGGGCGAGAATCCGCCGGAGAAGCTGAATGCGGTGATCGGGGACGATGAAGCCGGCGAGCAGACGGTTGAGCTCATTCAGGAGGCGCCCGGCCGTTATACCGGACTCGTCAACGTATCCAAGCCGGGAGCCTTCCTCATGTCCCTTGAGGATGCCAGCGGGGAAGAGCCGCTGCAAGCCGCGCCGGGCACCGGTTTTGTTGTGCCGTATTCGCCGGAATACCGGCTATCTTCCGGCAGCGGCGAGGAAGCCATGAAGCGGCTGGCCGAGATAACCGGGGGCCGCGTGCTATCCTGGGATAACCCGGCCGAAGTGTTCGACCGGCAGGCGACCTCGCGGATGAATCTCCATGATTGGAGTTATCCGCTGCTGGTGGCGGCCCTGCTGCTGTGGGTCGCCGACATCGCCGTGCGGCGCCTGGCTCTGCCATGGGGCGCCATCGGCGCTAGGGTGGCCGCCCTGATCCGCAGGCGGCCTGTACCTGCCGGCGAGGCCGGGCGTGACGCCGGCCTCGAGCGGCTGGCGGCGCGCAAAGCCCGCGCCGCCCAGTTCTACGGCGGCAGCTCCGCGAAGCCGCCGCCGCAGGCCCCGCCCGCGCGCGAACGCAGCGGCGCGGGCCAGGGCGCCGGGGGCGGGAACCCCGCCCCGGCACCTAGCGCAGCTCCGGCAGGGGGCCGAAAGGCCCCGCCGGAGGCGCGCGATTCGCAGCGGGCGGATGCCCCGCTGCGGGAAGAGCGGCCGGCGCAGACGAAGCCGGCCGCAAGCCAGGGCGCGCGCAAGGGAAGCGCGCCCACGCCACCCCCGCCCCCGCCGCCGCAGGCGCAGGGGACGGCAGCGGCCGGCCCGGGGAGACCGGGCCGGCTCCGGAAGGAGGCTCCTCCATGGATCGCCTCCTCAAAGCCAAAAAACGCGGCACGCGCTGATGTGCCGCCTCATGCTTCGGCCGAAGCTGTCTAATGTGCAGCTTCGGCCGAAGCTTTTTTAATTGTCGAATGAAGTAACTTTTTCCATGCCGCCGATGTCCGTAAAATCGTTTAACGGATGTCGAATCCGGTTATAACCGGACTATTAAGGGAAATAATGCAAGGGGGATGTCGTTCGCCCTGGCGGCTTTTACACAACTTTGACAATTACGATATGGAAATGAAAGACGTGTGGTGATACAATAAGAGTCAAAATGATATTCTCAACATTCCTAACTGCTCTAATACCATGTGGATTGGGGCTGGAGGGACGTAAGAAGCCTTCATTTTCGAAGCTTACTATGGAAAAGATTTGAGGAGGACGAATCATGACAACTGAACATAACCAAACGATCGACAACCTGTCCATCGCAACGATCCGGACACTGGCGATCGACGCGATCGAAAAAGCCAACTCCGGTCATCCGGGCATGCCGATGGGGTCTGCACCTATGGGCTACCAACTGTTCGCGAAGACGATGAATCATAACCCGGACCAGCCGGCGTGGATTAACCGCGACCGTTTTGTCTTGTCTGCAGGCCATGGCTCCATGCTGCTCTACAGTCTGCTTCACCTGAGCGGGTATGACTTGTCCATTGAGGATCTCAAGCAGTTCCGTCAATGGGGAAGCAAAACCCCGGGTCACCCGGAATTCGGCCACACGGCCGGCGTAGATGCAACGACAGGTCCGCTTGGACAAGGCGTGGCTATGGCTGTAGGTATGGCAATGGCTGAAGCTCATTTGGGCGCGACTTACAATAAAGACGGCTTCAACGTAGTGGATCACTATACGTATGCGATTTGCGGCGACGGTGACATGATGGAGGGCGTGGCTTCCGAGGCAGCTTCCCTGGCAGGTCATTTGAAGCTTGGCAAATTGATCATGTTGTACGATTCCAATGATATCTCCCTTGACGGCGAGCTCAGCCTGGCATTCTCCGAGAACGTAGCGAAGCGCTTTGATGCTTATGGCTGGCAAGTGCTGCGCGTAGAAGACGGTAACGATTTGCCTGCGATTGAGAAGGCGATCGAGGAAGCGAAAGCCGATACGAACCGTCCGACGCTGATCGAAGTGAAGACCGTCATTGGTTACGGCAGCCCGAACAAACAAGGTAAAGGTGGCCATGGCGGTACGCACGGTTCTCCGCTTGGAGCTGATGAAGCGAAGCTGACCAAGGATTTTTACAATTGGGTATATGAAGAGGATTTCTATGTGCCTGAGGAAGTGCGCGAGCATTTCGGCAAAGTGAAAGAGCGCGGCATTGCAGCTTATCAAGCTTGGGTTGATCAATTTGCGAAATACAAAGAAGCTTATCCTGAGCTGGCGGCGCAATTCGAACGCGGTGAATCCGGCGAATTGGCTGAAGGATGGGACAAAGACCTTCCGAAATACAGCGCGGATGACAAAGCGGTTTCCACTCGCGTGGCTTCCGGTAAAGCGCTGAACGGGTTGACTGCAGGCGTACCGCAGCTGCTCGGCGGATCGGCTGACCTGGAAAGCTCCACGATGACACACTTGAACGACCTGGCCTCTTTCACAGCGAACAGCTACGAAGGCCGTAACGTGTATTATGGTGTTCGTGAATTCGCAATGGCCGGTGCCATGAACGGTATCGCTCTCCATGGCGGACTGAAGATTTTCGGCGGTACGTTCTTCGTATTTACGGATTATCTGCGTCCGGCTGTACGTCTGGCTGCGATCATGAAGCTGCCGGTTACGTATGTACTGACTCATGACAGCATCGCTGTCGGTGAAGACGGTCCTACGCATGAACCGATTGAACAATTGGCTTCCCTGCGCATCATTCCAGGCTTGACGGTGATCCGTCCTGCGGATGCTAACGAAACTTCCGCGGCATGGGCTTATGCGGTTGAGAACACAGACCGTCCGGTAGCGTTGGTGCTGACTCGTCAGAATCTTCCGATCCTTGCAGGCACGGCGGATCATGCACGCGAGGGCATCAAACGCGGAGCTTATGTTGTATCCGATGCGAAGGATGGCAACGTACAAGCTCAAATCATTGCAACGGGTTCCGAGGTTCAGCTTGCCGTTAAAGCGCAAGCAGCGTTGGCTGAAGAAGGAATCGCCGTACGCGTCATCAGCATGCCGAGCTGGGATCTGTTCGACAGCCAGGATCAGGCATACAAAGATTCCGTGCTGCTTCCTGACGTAAAAGCCCGTCTGGCTATTGAAATGGCTCATCCGTTCGGATGGGAGCGTTATGTCGGAGACAAAGGCGACATTCTGGGCATCAACACATTTGGCGCTTCGGCTCCTGGCGACCGCGTCATTGCCGAGTACGGATTTACCGTTGAGAACGTGGTTAGCCGCGTAAAAGGCTTGCTGTAATGCAAGCGGATCTAACTCCATATTGATTTTCCGGCACCCGCATCATGCGGGTGCCGTCCATATATCAAGCCATAACTATGTTGGAGGAGGAGAGTTTGTCCATGTCACAATTTAAGAATGCTACCGTTACAAAGGCAGCCAACGTGTACTATGAGGGAAAGGTAACCAGCCGTACGGTGCTGCTGGAGAATGGCGAGAAGGTAACGCTCGGCATCATGCTTCCGGGAAGCTATGAATTCGGAACGGATGGCCCTGAGATTATGGAAATTTTGTCGGGCGATTTGCGTGTCCTGCTGCCTGGAGAGCAGGAGTGGTTAGAGATTCAAGGGGCTGCAACCTTTAACGTTCCGGGCAATTCAAGCTTTAAGCTGGAAATCCGCACCGTGACGGATTATTGCTGTTCTTATCCAACCATGTAATAGATGAAATGTTGCATGTGATGTCGTGTCCGTAAATACACAACAAAAAGGCTCAAAGCCGTTGGCTTTGAACCCTTATTGTCAATGTCGGATATCAACGCATGCCGTTAACGTTGGTTGCTATAATGGACTTATTCCTCCGGGATCGTCACGATCTCGCCTTTATATCCGGGAGCCCGGTTATCAAGCTCTACGTATCCTTCGCTCCATTCCTGATTACGGTCGAGCAGTTTGTAGCTGGTGACGCCGGAAGGATAACGGAATGCGAATTCAGCTACAGTCCAGTTTCTGGCATCCGGCTGCTTACCGATCTCGGCTTGAACCGGGGGCAGGAAGAACAGCTTCTGATTCGCAGCCGCGTTGGCGGAGTAATCCAGCTTGCCTTGCCATTTCAAATATTTGACGCCGCCCTGGATTTCGTAATATTCGGCGATGTCGTTATCGACCAGGAAGAAGCGATTGGATTCGCCTTTTGGAAAATAATAATCCACGCCCTGCATTTCCACAGGGAGCATTTCCAGCTCAGGTTTCTGCAGTTGGGATGAATAAGGCAGCTTGGCAGCAGCATTCCTGGCGGTGGCCAGATCGGAGCTCTTTAAGTCAGCGAGCATAGCGGCATCTGCTTTATTGATATAAGCCGTCTTGAGAGAACCGTTCCAGTTGATGTCGGCATCAAAAGCTTGGGCTACGGCCCTCAGGGGAATCATGGTCTTGCCTTTATGGAGCAGCGGGGCTGCAGGCAGCGTCTTCTGAACTCCGTTCACTTCCATGCGGGTGCTTCCCGCCGTGAGAATCACCGTTCGGTGGTCACCCTGAATCGTCACCTGTTTCTTGCTGTTGTCGTACTTCATGACGTAGTTACCCAGAGGTTTGAGATCGGTTAGGGTAACAAAGGTGGAGCCCTGCTTGACCAGCACTTCGCCGCTCGCGGTAACATTGTTAATCGAAGTGGTAGGTTTGGCTGCGGCAGAAGCCGGTGATACAGCTGTTACTGAAGATAGTACAGTGGTTAATAGCGCAGCGGCTGTCACTGCTTTTAAACCTGTGGTCCATTTCATGTTGTATATTCCTCCCTTTGCATAGTAGACGAAATGAAATGCAAAAAGTTTCTTCTGGAGGGGAAAATCATGAATTTGACCAAAAAAATGGCTCCTTCCTCCTGGTCCGGATGATCCGAAAACCAGTATGAAAGGAGCCAGTGTAAGGCAAAGCATGGCTTAGCTGGTATTACTGCTGCTGTTCGCCGATTTTCTGGCCGATCCAGGCTTCATAACATTTCACGACAGCGGAAAGATCCTCTTCGCCATAACCTTCGCTGGCACCGGCTTGGAACAGGCTCTTGGCCAGATTCAGCATAGGGGAAGGCATTCCGATGCCATCGGTGAGTGAGGAGGCCAGCTTAAGGTCCTTGAGCATGAGCGCAAGCGAGAACTGATTGCTGAAGTCGCCCTCGATAATTTTGCGTCCCTTCAGCTCTGCCGCTTTGCTGCCGGCTGATCCCAACTGCACGAGCTCCAGGAAATTGTCAGCGGGAATGCCTGATTTCGCGGCGATGGCAAAGCCTTCGGCAAGCGCCAGATTGTTAATGCCCACGATGGTATTATGCGCAAGCTTCGCGACAGCGCCGCTTCCGTTAGGTCCCATGTGGATGACTTTTTTGCCCAGGGTGTCAAACACGTCTGCATGAGCTTCGATGACCGCGGCATCGCCGCCAACCATGAACACCAAGGTTCCATCCATCGCTGCAGGCTTGCTGCCGGTTACCGGGGCATCCAGGAAGGAAGCGCCCAGACCGGTTACGGCGGAAGCGATTTCCTTGACAAGGCTCTCGGAGATCGTGCTGCAGTCAATGACGGTCATCCCGCTCGTCAGGGAGCCAAGCAGGCCATTCTCACCATAGAATACATCCCGGATGGATTGGTCGTTGCTTACCATTGTAATAACAAGATCTTGTCCTTCAGCCGCTTCACGAGGCGTCTCCGCAATGGAGGCTCCCTGTTCGGCGAGCGGACGGCATTTTTCGTGGGTGCGGTTATACACGGTCACATCGTAATCCTGCTTCAGCAGATTGGAGGCCATGGGAGCGCCCATGGTGCCCAGTCCGATAAACCCGATTTTTTTCATAGCTATATCACCTTCGATTATGGATTCCTGATCCACTCTATCTTAGCATGGGTCCCTGAAACGAAGCCAGCGTTTGTGAGGAATGGAAGCGCAAGGGAGATCCTCGCATGAAGAATAGATGACAGTTGGCCCGCGAAACTTGCGGTCTTTATTAAATTAAAGTATCCTATTTCTAAATTCACAGGAGGTTTAAAAGGCATGTCTAAAAAAATCAAGTTTGATTACAGTAAAGCACTGACTTTTGTCAATCAGCACGAAGTTGATTATTTCGCTGAGCCGATCCGCACAGCTCATGAACAGTTACATAACGGTACGGGAGCCGGCTCCGATTATCTGGGCTGGATCGACCTGCCGACGCAGTATGATAAAGAAGAATTCTCGCGCATCCAGAAAGCGGCTGCCAAAATCCAAAGCGATTCGGACGTCCTGATCGTTATCGGAATCGGAGGCTCCTACCTCGGGGCGCGCGCGGCCATCGAAATGCTCTCGCACTCGTTCTATAATGAGCTGTCGAAGGACCAGCGCAAGACACCGGAAATCTATTTTGCGGGTAACAACATCAGCTCCACTTATGTGACCCATCTGCTTCAATTGATTGAAGGCAAGGACTTCTCCGTCAACGTCATCTCCAAATCCGGAACAACGACAGAGCCGGCTATCGCATTCCGTATTTTCCGTGCGGAATTGGAGAAGAAATACGGCAAGGAAGAAGCTCGCAAACGCATTTACGCTACGACGGATCAAGCGAAGGGCGCCCTTAAGAAGCTGGCTACCGAGGAAGGCTACGAGTCCTTTATCATCCCTGACGATGTAGGCGGACGTTATTCCGTGCTGACAGCGGTCGGTCTGCTTCCGATTGCTACGGCAGGCATCAACATTGAAGAAATGATGCAAGGCGCGGCTGACGCATCCAAGGAATACAGCAGCCCGAACGTAGCCGAGAACGAAGCTTACCAATATGCGGCGGTTCGTAACGCGCTTTACCGCAAAGGCAAAGGCATCGAGATCCTCGTGAACTACGAGCCTTCACTGCATTTTGTATCGGAATGGTGGAAGCAGCTTTACGGCGAGAGTGAAGGCAAGGATTACAAGGGGATTTACCCGGCATCCGTCGATTTCTCTACCGATCTGCACTCCATGGGTCAATTTATCCAGGAAGGCAGCCGCAACATCTTCGAAACGGTCATTCAGGTGGAGAACGTATCCGAGCATATTACGATCGAATCGGATCCGGACGATCTGGACGGCTTGAACTTCCTGACCGGGAAAACATTGGATTTTGTTAACAAAAAGGCCTTCCAAGGCACGATGCTGGCCCATACAGACGGACAAGTTCCGAATTTGATTGTGACAATTCCAGATTTCACTCCCTATTCGTTCGGATATCTGGTATACTTTTTCGAAAAGGCCTGCGGTATCAGCGGCTATCTGTTGGGTGTCAACCCGTTTGACCAACCGGGCGTAGAGGCGTACAAGAAAAATATGTTCGCACTGCTCGGCAAACCTGGGTATGAGAAAGAGAAGGCCGAATTGGAAGCTAGACTTTCCGAATAACCTGACACTTTCATTGGATTAGACGTAAGACGCTGAAGGAAGCAGTCCGCTGGCATATCATTGCCGTGGACTGCTTTCTTGGCAATATAGAGGTGGTTGTAGTTTCATGCTGGATCGTTACAAAACGGTACGTCAGGCGGGCTCCAAAGAGATCGTCATCAAGAAATCGCGTTTCATCGGGCATGTGATGCCGGTTGAAACCGAAGAGGAAGCCGTCGCTTTTATTGAAGAGATCAAGAAAAAACATTGGAATGCTACCCATAACTGTTCCGCTTATATGATCGGCGAGCGGGATGAGATTCAGAAGCAATCGGACGACGGGGAACCGAGCGGAACGGCTGGTAAGCCAATTCTCGAGGTGATCCGCAATCAGGGGCGGAAGAATGTAGCCATTGTGGTCACGCGTTATTTTGGCGGCATTATGCTGGGTGCGGGCGGATTGATCCGGGCGTACACCGACGGAGCCGTGGCTGCGATGGAGTCAGGCGATCCGATTACAAGGGTTCTTCATCGGGAGATTTTCGTGGAGCTGGATTATACCTGGCTGGGTAAAGTGGAGAACGAGCTACGCAACCGAGGCGTTCGTATGGGAGAGACAAACTTTGCCGACACGGTGACCTTGACCTGCTTGCCGCTCGATAGTGATGCGGAGAGCTTTATGTCTTGGATGGTGGATTTGACACAGGGGCAGTCCCTGATCACAGAGGGAGAGCGGCTTTATTTTATTGAAGGGGAATAAAATAATATGGCAAGAAGAGCAGTCGAACGCGAGTTGTCGAGAGAGCGGATACTGGAAGCAGCCAGGCATTTGTTCATAACCAAAGGATACAGGGCCATATCGATGCGAAGCATCGGGCAGCATCTGGGTTATAGCCACGGCTCCCTGTATTATCATTTTAAGGAAAAGGCGGAGCTTTTCTACGCCATTGTCATGAAGGACTTTAATGATCTAAGTGATTTGCTGTTGGAAGTCTCGGGAAAGCCTCCCTGTGACGGGGTATCGAAGCTGGAGCAGCTGATGCTGGAATTCGTTCGTTTCGGTCTGGATAATCCTTACCAGTACGAAATCATGTTCATGATTCGGGACGAAGAGCTGCTGTCCTACTGTCGCTCTGAGCAGGGACGCTGTTTTGAAATGTTTGCTATGCTGGTCCGTCAGTATTTGCTTGAGGAGAATTACAGTGAGGAAGAACGGCGAACCGTTCCGTTGACTTTGTTTTTGTCGCTGCATGGATTTATATCGTATTATATTCAGGACAGAATTGGTTTTGATGAGATTAAACCAGCCGCTCTTACCCATATCAAAGTGTTATGCCGGAGTTTGTACAGCAGGGTCTGATGTTTAAATACGGTCAAAACGTGCAGCTTGATGCTTCAATCCGTTACAACGATCTAGCGTTGAAACGTCAATCACTTAATGAATAAAACACAGACAGGTCCACGCCCCCTAGCATGTGCCTGTCTGCTTTTTGTGCTGTTATACATACGCTGGCGTCAACATAACATCTTATTTGAGGGATCATCCTTCCATGATCTTCACATGATATTGGCGCTGCCTCGGTCCGTCGAATTCGCAGAAATAAATGCCCTGCCAACGTCCAAGGAGCAGGTGCCCGTTCTGAATGATCACGGTCTGGGAAGGGCCGCAGGTGATCGATTTGAGGTGGGAAGCGGTGTTGCCCTCCGCATGGCGATACTTGGGATGATTCCAAGGATAGACCTCATCGAACGACATCAGGACGTCCCGTTTCACATCGGGATCCGCATTCTCATTGATGGCAATCCCCGCCGTCGTATGCGGACAATAGATCAGTGCCGTTCCCTGCTGGACCCCGCTTTGTTTCACGTAGGAGTGGATCTCCCTTGTAATATCTCTCATCTCATCGCGACCTTGCGTTTCCAATTCACCGGTATACAGCATGTAGAATACCTCCTCATTTTTTGCCATTTCTTTTATTTTACCCGATAAAGTGCAAAAGATGGATTGACGATGGGATTCCGCTTTTGGTAAAGTATGTGTAAAGAAAACCAAGTATACAAATAGGAAATATAAAGATGGTTTGTGAAAGTGTCGACCGGAATGCCATCCGGAGGCGGGAGGGATACGAGATGACAACATGGATTCGTCATAAAGGTTGGACTTGGGGGTTTCGAAGTACCGTACTGCTTTATTTTCTTGCCTTGATCGTACTGCCGATCTTTGGGGTATATGTGCAATCATTTTCTGCAGGATGGAGTCATTTTACGGAGAGCATTATGGATCCGATCGCGTGGAAGGCTGTGCTGCTTACCGTCAAGCTGGGCGTCATCTCTACTTTCATTAACGTGCTTATCGGAACGATGATTGCATGGGTGCTTATACGATATAAGTTTCCGGGAAGGACGCTGCTGAACAGTCTGGTCGACCTGCCCTTTGCACTGCCGACAGCCGTTGGCGGTCTGATGATATTACTGCTGCTGGGCCCCGGGAGCTTTCTCGGTGGTTTGGCAGAGAAATTGGGTTTTGAAATTGTATTCCACCAGCCCGCGATTGTGATAGCGATGATGTTTGTTACGTTTCCGTTTGTCATCCGTGCGGTTCAGCCGCTGCTGGAGGAGCTCGACCCGCTCGAAGAAGAAGCTGCATATACGATGGGAGCTTCCAGGGCGAGAACTTTTTTTAAAGTCATCCTCCCGTCGATGCTGCCCGGGATTATCAGCGGAGGAATGCTGGCATTCTCAAGGGCATTAGCCGAATTCGGGGCCGTTGTCTTGGTGGCCGGCAACATTCCGGGAAGAACACTGATTGCCTCGGTTTTTATTTTTGGTGAGGTCGAGAGCGATAATCCTGCTGGAGCGGCTGCGGTATCTATTCTGCTCCTTACCCTCTCTTTTATCATCCTCTGGGTGATCAATGCCGTACAGCAGAGGGGGAGACGAGTTTGAGACGTCTGTGGATCGGACTTACGTACGCCGTATTTATTATTCTGTTAATCATCCCCCTGTCCCGAATTGCGATCGGTGCGTTTGATAAAGGGCTGAGCGGGTTTGCCGAAGGTTTGTTCAGGCCGGAAGCCTTGCATGCCCTGATGATGACGGGGCTTATAGTGGTATTCGTTACGTTCTTCAATGCGTTGTTTGGCATCATGATGGCGTTGTACCTGGTACGGGCGAATTGGCTGAGCCGAAAGATCAAGGGCATTCTGAACAGCATTGTCGATTTGCCCTATGCGGTATCGCCGGTCATTGGCGGTTTGATGATTGTACTGCTGCTCGGACCCGACAGCATCATCGGCGGTTTTTTTGAAGGGATCGGGTTTAAAGTGGTATATGCTTTCCCGGGTATGGTAATCGCCACACTGTTCGTCACGTTTCCGCTCATGGTTCGTGAGGTCATGCCTGTATTGCAGGAAATTGGAAATGATCAGGAACAGGCGGCAGCGACGCTGGGGGCTTACGAATGGACAACGTTCCGAAAGGTAACATGGCCTTCCATCCGGTGGGCTGTCGTATATGGCCTGGTACTCACGGTGGCCCGTTCATTGGGCGAGTTTGGTGCGGTGCTGGTGGTGTCCGGTAATATCATGAATAAAACTCAGACGGCGACAACGTTAGTATATCAGGATGTGGAGAATTTTAACGTGGCTGCGGCGAATGGCGTCGCATTGGTATTGGCTGCCTTCTCGGTAGGACTCTTGCTGTTGATGGAATGGGCTAAAAAAAGAAAGGATGTGCATTGATATGCATGTGGAGGTTCGCGATCTGAACAAGCATTTTGGTACGTTTCATGCCGTCAAGGATGTCAGCTTCGAGATTGAGAAGGGACATCTGATTGGACTTCTGGGGCCCAGCGGAGGCGGCAAAACCTCCATCCTGCGCATGCTGGCCGGGCTTGAGAATCCGGACTCCGGGCAAATCTCCTTTCATGGCCAAGTGGTTAATGATCTGCCGCCGCAGGAGCGCGGAATTGGTTTTGTATTCCAGAATTATGCCTTGTTTAAGCATATGACCGTGTTTGATAACATCGCTTTCGGCTTGAAGGTAAAGAAGACTCCCAAGGGGATAATCAGGGACCGGGTAATGGAATTGGTGGAGCTGACCGGCTTAAAAGGTTTTGAGAGCCGCTATCCGCACCAGTTATCGGGCGGACAGCGTCAGCGTGTAGCCTTTGCCAGAGCGCTGGCACCTGAACCGCAGCTGCTCTTATTGGATGAACCGTTTGCTGCCATCGATGCGAAGATCCGCCAGGAGCTTCGCTCCTGGCTTCGCGAGCTGATCGAGCGGGTCGGCATTACGTCGATTTTTGTTACGCATGACCAGGATGAGGCAATTGAAGTCGCGGATGAAATTATGATTATTAATCAGGGGCGCGTGGAGCAGAAGGGAACGCCTTGGGATATTTACAAGGAGCCGAAGACGCCGTTTGTCGCTTCATTCATAGGCGAGTCCACCGTGATTTCGAGCGCGGGCGAGCTGAAGGGATTTGAGGCAGCGGCTAACAAGAATGCGACGCGTGCTCTGATTCGTCCGGAGTATATCGAGATTGGCAGCAAGCATGATTTCAGCGTGTTGTCTGCAACGGAGACGGGGATCGTCCGTCATCTGCATTTCCGTGGCAGCGAATGGCTGGTGGAGGTGGAGGTTAAGGGACATAAGCTGATCACCTACCGTTCACTGGAGAAGGAAACGCTGTATCCGGGTCAAGAGGTCCGGGTCCTCGTTCACCGGGCTTATCTCTTTAATGAAGAGCACAGCTGGATCGAGGAAAATCGACTGAAGGTCGACCCGATGCCAATTATGATCTGATGGTTCTAAATATCCGAAGGGAAGTGGATTCATTCATGCGGATCTTAAATATGAAACGCACCTCATTCCTGCTGGTTGGCATGGCGCTTCTCTTCAGTTTTTTTATGGCAGGATGCGCCAGTGATTCGCCGGATCGCGAAGAAGTGATGTCCCGAGCGGGAGAGAGAACGATCGTTCTGGGCGCGTACAGCGTGGCCAGAGATGCCCTGTCCGAGATCATCCCTGCTTTTCAAGCGCAGTGGAAGGAGCAGACGGGAGAAACCATTCGGTTTCAGGAATCCTACGAGGCTTCCGGAACACAAGCTCGTGCCATCACGGGCGGATTTGAGGCCGACGTAACGCTGCTTGCCATGGAAGGGGATGTCGACAAGCTGGTTCGGGAAGGGCTTGTGGACCCGGAATGGAAATCTCAGCCGTATAACGGCATGGTGACACGATCGATTGTCGTTCTCGGCACGCGCGAGGGAAATCCGAAAGGAATACGGGATTTTGACGATCTGACCCGATCGGACGTCAAGGTGCTGTATCCGAATCCGAAGACCTCGGGCGGCGCTCAGTGGGACATTAACGCGATCTACGGCGCGGGGCTGAAACAATCGGAAGAGAACGGAAAGCGTGATCCTGCCGAAGCGAAAGCCTTCCTTGAAGCGGTTCACCGCAATGTGGAATCGCTCGATAAAAGCGGGCGGGCTTCCATGGCGGCTTTTGAATACGGGGTCGGCGACGTGATCGTCACGTATGAGAACGAGCTGCTCGCCCGGATTGCCCAAGGCGTCCAATATGATATCGTTGTGCCGCAGCACACGATGCTGATCGAGAATCCGGCGGCAGTCGTCGAGCGTTTCGCTGAAAAACACGGCACGCTGGATGTATCGGCAGCTTTCGTAGAGTACTTGCGCACGCCGGAGGCGCAGAGCATATTCGTGAAGTATGGGTTCCGTCCAGTTGAAGAATCGGTGTATGAACAGACGAAGGATCAGTTTTCCAACCCGCCGGGGTTATTCGATATCGAGTATCTGGGTGGATGGGATCAGGTGCGCGAGACGCTGTATTCCAAGCGCGGAGTCTGGTATCAGGTGCTGGCCGGTCTATGATGCTCGCGGCAAACGGGAGCGATTGAGGGTTCATGAGGGTCAGTCGCGTGTTGAGCTGCGTTTCGTACATGGTCCGTCGATCAAAAAAGACAAAAAAGCGAGCCGTCCAGGATCTCCTGGCCGGCTCTTATTTGTATATATAGAACATTAAGCAATGATCTGAATAACGCCTCATGTACTGGAAGTTTTCCATGTAAACGGATGGTGCCATACAATCCTTGCCCTACACGCTCATTTTCCGCGCTTCCCATTCTTCGCGCAGAATGCCCATGCGAATGGAATCGTAGTAAACGCCCTCGTAATATCTGCACTTTCGCATACGGCCTTCGAGCTGCATGCCAACCTTCTCCGCGCAGCGCATCATTCTCGGATTGCCGGACCAGGTGGTGATGCCGACACGAGCGATGGTGAGATTTTGAAACAGACATTCCACCCACAGCGACAGCGCTTCCGTGCCGTATCCGCCGCTCCAATGGCTCGGATCGTAAATCAGGATGCCCGCTTCCAGCCAGCGTGAGGGTTCATGCTCCCAATAGAACGTGACGATGCCAATCGTCTTTCCCTCTGCTTCGATGAGCAAATCACTCGGAAATTGATCGGTTTCGAAGTCGGCGTTCCACTGCGTTTCAAATATTTCGTAGGAAATCTGCTTGAGCGGGAAATAAGGAGCGTCGTATTTTTTCCATTCCGGATTCTTCGTGCCATAGATCAGATTATATAAAACCTGGGTATCCTCGGGTTTCCTGGATCTTAGCGTCACTTTGCTGCCTTCAAGGCGAATTTTTTGCATATGTAGAAATTCCTTTCGCTCTGTATTCTGTACATGCTTAAGTACGGTCCGGGTTCTCTACATTGTAACGGTGAACAAGTTGGTTGCCAACTAAATTTGGATAAATGATCCTTTATATGAAACATTAGGTGACGCCATTCCGTCAATAGCAGATAGACAAAGAATCTGAGATTGAAGGGGGACAAGGTTATGCGAAAGAGGATGGTACTCTCTGGCCTATGTTTACTTATGGGGCTTACCGCTTGCGCTCAGGGCGGCGAGATCCAGTCAGGGGAACCGCACGCGATTGTAGATAAGCTTAAGCAGCCCAAAGTGAAGGAATTGTCGGCTGAGGAACGTAAAGAGGTGTTGAGCAAGATTAATACCGGCATGGTGGAAGCACAGAATGATTTTGGCTTACGATTGCATCAGGCGTTATCGAATAACCCGGAGTACAGAAGTGATAATCTGATTATTTCTCCGTACAGCGTTACGCAAGCTTTGGCACTGGCCTATAACGGGACAGCGGGCGGTACGGCCGCCGAGATGTCCGGCGTACTTGGATGGAAGGACATGAATGTGGCTGATATCAACGATGGGAACCGCCAGCTGCGATCATTGCTGGAGAACGGGGGAGGCGTCGTGCTGAATGTGGCCAATTCCGTTTGGCACCAGCCAGGCCTTGAGATGAAGAAGACGTATTTGCAGGCCGTTAAGGATAGCTATCGTGCTGAAGTTAAGGAGGCCGACTTGTTGCATGCCGATGCAATGGATGCCATAAATCGGTGGGTGAACGACAAGACGAGCGGCATGATTCCTTCGATATATGATAAGCCCCCGGGCGGCGTTGCGGTTCTGATCAATGCCATTTATTTTAACGGCGGGTGGATGGATGAATTTGATCCGGCGAATACCGTGGATGAAGAATTCACGCTTTCTGACGGCACCACTCAAAAAATTCCGATGATGAAGCGGGAAGGACGATACAGTTACAAAGAAGGGGAGTCCTGGCAGGCGATCCGCATTCCTTATGGAGATGGCCGCATGCATATGCTGGTCATCTTGCCGAAGGAATCCTCATCCATGGATGAGCTGCAGCAGCAGCTGTGGAAGGATGCGTCCGTCTGGAAAGGTGATTTCCCGCATGAGACCATCCAGCTTGGGCTGCCCAAATTCAAGGTGGAACAGACCTTCGAGCTCCCGAATGCGCTTCAAAGTTTGGGGATGATTCAGGCATTCGACAGCGATGCAGCTGATTTTAGCGCCATGGCAGCCGATGGAGAGAAATTTTGGATTGATAAGATAAAACACAAAACCGTAGTTGATGTCAGCGAAAAGGGAACAGAGGCTGCTGCAATTACAGCAGTCGGGATCGAGACAACTGCTGCTCTGACCTCCCAGCCGATCGTCATGAATGTTGACCGCCCTTTTTTTTTTGCCATTGAAGATCGGGACACCGGCACATGGTTATTTATGGGGTCTGTTTTGAAACCTTAGCATATACTATACCAACATGCGCCTGCCATAATTTTCACCCAAAAATAGGCAACTTTGTTATAATGGTCGAATAAGACTAAAATGTATAACAAAGGGAGAATAGGATGTGCCTATGACCATACCGAAGCCGAATTTATTCATAGGTTCTTCCAGAGAGGCCATCAAGTATGCAAGGGCGATCCACGAACAGCTCAAACGGTCCGCCCAAGTGACACCTTGGTACGGCGGAACGTTCGGGGCGAACCTGTATACGATGGAAGCTTTGGAGAAGCAGCTGGCGTCCAGTGATTTTGGTGTGTTCGTCTTTTCTCCGGATGATGTGGCACTCATTCGAGGCAAACATGTATTTGTTACCCGCGACAACACGCTGTTCGAGATGGGGCTGTATTGGGGAAGGCTCGGGCGGCGAAGGGTGTACTGCATTATCCCGGATCAGGTGGAGGCAGACAGCAGTTCCGTTCAAGACGTGATCGTTAAGGATTATCATCTACTCTCCGACCTGCAGGGCTTAACGCTGCTCGAATATGAACTGCGAAGCGATGACGATTACAAATCAGCCGTCGATGTCGCTTGCGGGCATATACTGAGCGCGATCGAAACCGAAGGGTTCTACAACAATCCGAGCACCGTGATTGAACAGAAGGATGCGGAGCTGAGGCGCAAGCAAAGCGTGCTGCATTTTTTCTGGGAATATAACCGAAATGTGCATGTGAGTGATGAAGCGGAAAAATATCATGCACTGAGTGAAGCTGTCCGAAATTCCTTGCTCCCGCCGGCTGCAGGGGATTTCAGGGTGACCGGGGCCGCCTTCTGGGGCCGAAGAGATGAAGGCATTGCCCAAATTGCGGGTAATGTAGGTAGAGGACGGTATTTCCCGTTCGATGGGAGTAAGGAACATTCGCCAAGTAACCAGTCGATTTACGTGATAGATGTCTATAATAGTGGAAAATGGGCATTTTATCACGAAGAGGAAGTTGCGCAGGTGTATGTGTTCTGCTATCCTTTAGGTGTAAATCATGTATTGTCCGTGCATTTTACGGGACATGAGATTCTTACGGATGAAGATCTCGCGGAGGTTGTAGAACAGAATCGTGAGCTGCTTCGTACCATCAGGCATTTAGTTGGAGGGGATTCGTCGTGAGCAGGAATGAGAAGAAGAGAACGTCAGGTCATCCGCAGGGGTCCGCCAATGGCAGCAGCTGGGTGGTTCGGGGACCCGTACCGATGATGAGTACGCTGAAATCCCGGAAGCGCTCGGTTAGACGCCCAAGCAAGAACAGTGTATATGTTGGTCCTTCTGTGGAAGGTGTAGATAAGAAATACGTCAAGGTCATCAGCGGAGCTGTTGACGATAATAAGCCCTCATTTGCTTAATGAATTGCTATGATACCGTTTAAGACGAAAGACCGTTCGGGATGATCCGGGCGGTCTTTGTTTTTTCTTCGTGCGCTTATACAATATAGGGACAAGGTTTACGCAAACAAGAACAAATCTATAAACACAAATGGGGGATGTCGTGTGAGCGGGGATACATTGACTTTTTTGGGAACGGGAGATGCCATGGGCGTTCCGCGGGTATATTGCGATTGTGAGGTATGCACGGAAGCCCGGAATACGGGGATCAATCGGCGTTTGCGCTCTGCCGTTATGGTAGAGTGCGATGAAACGTCCTTCATGATCGACTGCGGCCCGGATTGGCGCTCCATGATGGAGGAGCTGGGAAAGCGGAAGATGAGCGATATGCTGATTACGCACGCCCATTTTGATCATATCGGCGGCCTGCCGGAATGGAGCGATGCCTGCAGATGGCAGAGGGAAAAGGGACGGTTATACGCCCCTGCCGAGGTGCTGGAGCAAATTGTCCGCCAGTATCCATGGCTTCCGCGACAGATGGAGATGACGCCAGTCGATGATGGCTTTTCACTGGGCGGCTGGGAGATTTCCTGCTGGAAGGTAAACCATGGACAGAACGGATATTCTTATGCATATCGGTTTCAGAAGGACGGGTACGTCTGGGTATACAATTCCGACTCGATTAATCTGAGCCCTGCGGAAAAGGAACCGCTGAATGGCGTGGATTTGCTGGTCCTCGGAACCAGCTTTGTTCATGAAACCGCCAAATTTGAGACGCGCTCCGTCTATGACATGAAGGAAGCGGCAGAGCTGCTCGCCGAGGTGAAGCCTCGCCAAACGGTGTATACCCATATGTCTCATGACGTCGACGTTCGGAAGGAGCTGCCTCTTCCGGAGGAAGTCCGCGTGGCGAGGACAGGGATGACCGTGAGTCTAAGCAAGTGAAAAAAATATGATGGACTCGATACGGATGCATACAGCGCCGATTACAATGCAACCTGGGCTAAAGATGTGAACTTGGCTAGATAGGCACTGGGAGAGATCCAAAAGACAGCTAATAACATTATCCGCGAGAGTAACCGGTGGGATGTTGACACGGCGAAGCTACCCGAAAGGGGGTGACGCTGTGTCACTTGATCTTTTGGTGAAGATTCTGGATGTGCTACTAAAAGTGGTTGGTATTTTTGCTGGCCTGAAGACTTTGCATGGTAGCGGAAAACAGAAGAAAATACGTAAAGACAAGAAAAACCACCGGCGATAGGTTGGCTCCCTAACCGGTGGTTTTTCATTTCGTATGAATCTCTCGCCGTGGGTAGCCCACTGGCCTTTGTTAAAAGTCACGATGTATCGAGCATCGTGACTTTTATTATTTTACGCTTCCTATATATTGATTATACCACAATAGAAACAATCCGGAACAGCCGTTTCATGAGTCAATATTGATTTATCAACAATTCGAGGACTATTTGAATAATGAAAGAAAGCGAGATGCAGCGGAACCAATTCGCAGCCCAGTGAGATGCCATACACAGGTTTGAAGGCCCCGCTCTCTTACACAGACCTGGCCATGCCGTATCGATCAGGGTACAGCAGCTTGAAGCCGGCATGTTGGTACAGCTTGATTCCGGGCACGTCAGTGATGACGGTGACTTCGGCTCCGCTTGGCGCTATTTTTGCCAGCCGGGAGAGCAGCTCGGACACGATCATCTCTTCAACCCCTTGATCAAGGTGGGAGGCCGCAACCATAATATCCACCAGTTGAAAATAGAAAGCGCCATCGCCTACGACCCTTCCCATCCCGATCAGCCGGTCATTGTCGTCTCTGGCCAGAAGGGACAGCACGCTGCGGTTTAGCGCTGTTGCTATGGCCGAAATCTCAACCTCAGGCAGCCCTGCAACTGCTTTTAGATCCATGTATTCTTGATTCTGTGGAAACTCCTCGGTTATGTGCACGTTCATCATAATCAGCCTCCCGCGGTTAATAATAAGTTCATCTTGCCTCTACACCACTCAATATACAACATTGATGCAAGTGAGAAGATGTCCTGCAGCGGATCCAACCATGTCGAGGATGTTATCCAACAAATCTTCTCATTGCACTTTAATGTTTTAATTTAAGGTTTGCCAATGGCTTGCGATTCTGGTAAAGTAGGTTCTCAATCGTGATTGGGGAGGGAACGGCATGCATTACTACAAGCCGAAAGATATCGCCAAAGAGCTGCAAATCAGCACGAGTGCTTTAAGGCATTATGAATCTTGGGGAGTGGTACCCCCTCCTGCCCGGAACGAGAAGGGCTACCGTTTATACACGCAAATGCATATGGCTTACTTCCGTTGTCTGCGCGCCATGTTTCCGGGCTTTGGTTACGCGGTTACTTATGATGTGATTCGCCACATTCAGAAGAGGGAGATGGATGAAGCCCTCTGGCTCGTGAATGGGGAGCAGGTCAAACTGTTGCAGGAAAAAAACATTGCGGACGAAACGCTTGCCTTGCTCGAGAATCCCGAACTTAACATCATCAAGGATAAAAAGCTCAAACCCCATATGACAATCGGCGAGGTCGCCGAACTGACCAACGTGGAATCGTCCGCCATCCGTCACTGGGAGAAGGAAGGCTTGATCACCCCGGATCGAAACCCCGAGAATGGATATCGGCTGTATACCCCGTCGCAAGTCAGGCAGATTTTGCTGATCCGCTCGCTCAGGCGGACCGTATATTACTTGGAGAGTATCAAGGAGATTATTCAGGCCGTGGAGCATCAGAGCATTGAACAGGCCCAAAAAATGGTTCGCGAAGCGTTGTCCGTCATCCATCAACGGAATCTGCAGCAATACAACGGCATTCATAAATTGATGGAGCTGTGCATGGAGGTTGGCCTGCTGGAGTTCAACGATGCGGCGCTTCTGAAGCCGATTCTAACGTTTAACCCGGATCGGGAATGACGGACAAGCCGCGAAGGCTCTGCGCCGTCCCTCGTGACCTGTTAGGGAACGCACTGGCTGCGTTTTTTAAAGGACATGAACAAGCCCCCATGGATATCATGGAGGCTTAATTGCGCAGATTTATTTGTTCCGGATATTAAGCTTGGTTGAGCACGAATTTATCAATGACATGTTTCACGCCGTCTTCGTTATTCCCAAGCGTAACGTAATCGGCAATTGCCTTAAGCGGCTCGATCGCATTGCCCATAGCGACGCCAAGACCGGCGGCTTCCAGCATCTCGTGATCGTTCCAGGAATCGCCGACAGCGATGGTTTCCTTAAGATCGCAGCCGAAATGATCGGCAAGGAAGGTGAGCGCATGTCCCTTCGTGCCTTCCTTATGCATGAACTCCAGAAAATGCGGTTTGGATTTGGTAATGTGCATGTCATCGCCCAGCAGCTCACGGAATACAGGGATCAGTTCATCCAGATAGTCCGGATCGTCAATGATGAGCATTTTCGGGGTCGGTTTCTGAACCATTTTCATAAAATCAGGCTCGATGTAATACGGCGTCCGGTTCAGGGCACAGTAATCGATCAGCTTCTGATTCTCTTCACGGGCATACAGCTTGTCATCGATGTAGGTTTGCAGATGGAGATTGTGCTCTACGCAGTATTCATACAGCTTCACGGCTGCATCGACGGGTACAAAGCGTTCGTAGAGAACCTTCTCGTCGAGCAGATTTTTAATCAGGGCGCCCTGGTAGGTGATAATGGGAACGTTGAGTCCGGTTTGACGGGCAATAGCTTGAGCGGACGCATAGGCACGCCCGGTTGCCAGTGTCACAACGACACCGTGGGCTACGGCTTGCTCAAGCGCCTGCTGGACGCCGGGGGTTACTTCCTTATCGTCATTGATCAAGGTATCGTCAATGTCGATGGCCATCAATTTGTAAGTTGTCATGGGTATCTCTCCTTTTGTTTCTGTCTCTGTCTTTAACTCTATTGTACCTTCTGTGGCGCAGACTTCAATTCCGCAATCATCATTCCTGCCAAAATGCATAGACAACCGATGCCGCCGATGAGCGTAAGCCGCTCTCCCGCGAACAGGATTCCGGTCAGCGCGGCGAATACCGGCTCCGTTGCATAGATGATGGCCACCCTGGACGGCGTCGTATATTTTTGACAGACGGTTTGGATCCAGAAGGCGAATGCGCTGGTAGGTCCGATGGATACAGCCAGCGCCCACAGCACGTTCGGCTGGGTCAGCTTCCCCATCAGGTTGGTCACATTGCCGACATGCTCGGTTAGCGCAGATGCCGCTAAGCTCAATATCCCCACGACAGCCATCTGGAGCGCCGCCAGCAGCAAAGCAGGGTATCTCCCGGCATAAACGCCCGTGTAACCGATATGGAGCGCAAAACCGATGGCGCAAACGAGCACCAGCAAATCCCCTTTATTCAGGCTCATGCCGGATCCGGTGAAGGTAAGCAGATACAGCCCTGCCACCGCAAGCAAGGCGCTGATCCAGGTGAATTTGGAGATGGAGTGCCTTAGCAGAGCATAGGATATGAAAGGGACCAGCACGACGGACAAGCCGGTAATAAAGCCTGTATTGGACGTGGTGGTGTACAGAAGGCCCGCGGTTTGAAAGGCGTACCCTATAAATAAAAAAAGACCCAGCAGGCAAGCATGCAGCAGCATTTTGCCGGTTATTAGCTTCCACTGGCTCCGGTAAAAGAGGGTGATGATCCATGCAAGGAGCAGGGCCGCTCCCAGAAAGCGGACTGAATTGAAAGCCATCGGCGGGAACACGCGGACCGCATGCTGAACGATGAGGAACGTAGATCCCCACATCATGGCCACCAGAAGCAGGCTGAGATCGGCAATTCGTGAGCGATTCACTCGGTAGTCATCCTTTCTTGAAGATGTGAAACTCCTGATGAGATTCCCGTGCATTCGTCCCCGGTCGTAACCTTGGGCAAGTGATCAAATTGTATCCCATATCAGAGAATCGGACAACCATTTTTGGCCTAACCCAAGTGGGAGGGGTAGACAAAAAGAGGATGATTTTGCTATACTAATGAACCGAACGTACATTCTCATGACCCTGGGCTATCGGAGGTGAAGGTCGGCAAGCGATCCATCGATCCCATAGTCAGCATTGAGCTTAGAAAGGAAGATTGTCATCATGATGGGCAGAGCTCATTTGATTATTAGCACAGGGGTCACGTTATCCGTCATGGGCATGAGCGGAGTGCCTGTCACATTGCCGGCTGCCGCAGTGGCTTTGGTTAGCGCGCTGCTTCCCGATATTGACGAGCCCAACTCTCTGCTGGTGCGCAAAGCGATTCCTTCCGGGTTGCTGCGAATCCTTCAGCTGGCCATGATCGGCGCAGCCATCTTTGTTGTCTTCTACGGCAAGGAGTATGCCCCTTGGAACATCGCCCTGGCCGGACTGATCGGGGTGGTTTCGTACCTGCCAAGCCGGACCTTGCGCCATATCGTCATGTTCCTGATCGGCCTCGGACTGATATCATTTGGGCAGGGCTTCAGCCCGTGGAACACGATCGCAGGCAGCGTGCTTATTGCAGGCTCCTTGGTGACCCACCGGGGGTTAACCCATACCGTCTATGCCGCTGCCGGATGGACGGGCCTGCTGTATTTCGCGTCGCAGGGCAAGATCGGCGGGGAAAGCCTATGGTTTGCCGGCGGTTTATCCTACTCCATTCATTTGCTTGCAGATGCATTGACCAATCGCGGAATCCGCCCGCTTCCTCCGTTCAAATGGAGAATTAAACTGAAAATCATGAGCACAGGAAGCAAATGGGGACGCACGGTAGAGAATGCCTGCATTGTGTTAACGCTGGTCCTCGTTTGGTATGTGTTTATGGCCTCCTCTTGATCCGAGGTATACCTGTTTGAAATGAAAAAGCCTCCCACCCTTGTGCATGTTGCATACGGGCGGGAGGCTTATTTAATACGAGCCGGCTCTATTCCTCAAGGAAAATCAAGCCGATCAGATCGTCGAGCTCAAGGTTGCCGAAGTAAAACTTGACGTCGATGCCGGATAACGCGGTGCGCACCGCTGTTTCTTCATACCGTTTGCCGCGGAGCAGGTTCTCGATATCAGCGACATCGCCGACGCCGAAGAAGTCGCCGTAAATCTTGATCTCTCCGATATGTCCTTCACGGATGTCCATTCGGATATCGATAATGCCCACCGGGAACTTCTTGGCATGCTTCACATTGCTTTCCGGGGATAGCCCATAGTTCCAATCCCAGTTCTGGTAGCGTTCCTTCGAGATCTGGTTGATCATCTCCCAGTCCTTCTCTTGAAGGACATATTGCGGTACTTGATCCGGTTCCATACCGAAAATCGAGCGAAGCAGCTCGGCGCGGAACTGTTCAATCGTCATATCCGTGCCAAGCAGCTCCTTGATGTTCGCCACGCGGCTGCGGACAGATTTGGTGCTCTTGGATTTGAATTTTTCCGGATTGGCATTCAGCGAGGCTTGGACATCATCAAGGTTCAGGTCAAACATGAGCGTGCCGTGGCTGAACATGCGTCCCCGCGTCGAAAACTGCGCGTTCCCCGAAATTTTCTTCTCGCCGACCTGCAGGTCATTCCGGCCGCTAAGCTCGGCGGGCACGCCCATCTTTTGCAGGAAGTCGATAACCGGCTGCGTGAACTTCAGGAAGTTGTGGAAGGACTGTCCGTCATCCTTCGTAATGAAGCTGAAATTCAGGTTGCCGAGATCATGGTATACGGCTCCGCCCCCGGACAGCCGGCGCACAACCTGAATGTTGTTGTCACGAACGTATTCCTGGTTGATCTCTTCGATCGTATTCTGATGCTTTCCGATAATAATGGAAGGCTTGTTGATATAAAAAAGAAGGTAGCTCTCGTCCATGGACAAGTGCTTCAAGGCATATTCTTCAATCGCTAGGTTAATGGAAGGATCGTGGATCCCCTGATTATCGATAAATAGCATAGTATCCTCCGTCGTCACAAATCAAAATGTGGTGCTTCCAGACTATTGTAAACCAATTTTAAGGCAGAGACAAAGCATTCCATGTTGACGAGGCAGGGACGGTAGCGACATAATGATGGCATTACATAACGGCAGGGCTTGCAAGAGCCGGGACATGGAACAGGAGGAGCCCTTATGAACGACAAAAAACAGCCCTTGATCGAGGTGTACGGCCATGGAGGAGACGTGGAGACGGCGGCGGCCGCATTCGGAAGGAAAGCCTCGGCTTTCCTGGATTACAGCGCCAATATTAACCCGCTCGGACCGCCGCAAGGCGTTATGACGGCCTTGCAAGAGGGAATGAGTGCGGTCATTCGTTATCCGGATCCGGGACACCGCAGGTTCAAGGAGCGGCTCGCAGCTGAGTTAGGCACCGATACCAGACGAATCCTTGTCGGCAACGGAGCGGCAGAGTGCATGGCGCTTTTGTTGATGGGTCTTACGCCAGGGATTGTGGGCGTAGTTGACCCGTGTTTTTCCGAATATCGGGAATTGTCCTTAAAATTTGGTTCGGACATCCACTCCGTGTGCGGACATCCGGAGAGGGACTGGAGAGCAGACAAGGCGGATGTTATGGAGCTGTTGGCCCGTACGGATCTCGTGTTTTTGGGCCAGCCCAACAATCCGAACGGGGTTCAATACAGCCTGGAGGATATCCGTGAAATAGCGGTATGTGCAGAGCAAGAAGGGACCTGGCTGGTGCTGGATGAAGCCTTCATCGATTTCATTCCGCCGGTGGACAGACAGACCTTGATGCCGGAGCTGCAGGACTATCCGCGGACGGTCATTGTCCGGTCGATGACCAAGTTTTATGCGATTCCGGGCCTGCGGCTCGGATATACGGTCGCGCATCCTGACGTGATACGCAAGATGGCAGGCAAACAGGTGACGTGGAGCGTCAATGGACTGGCGCTGCTTGCCGGAGAGGCTTGTCTTGGCAGCGGCAGGGAATATGAACTGGATACGCTGCAATTGATTCGCGCAGAGCGAGAGAAGTTGATTCGCGGCTTTCGGGCGTTGGGGAATGACGTTACGCCGGGGGAGGCCAATTTTCTACTCATGGAGCTTCCGCGGCCATGGAGTGCCGGGAGGTTTCAGTCGGAGATGGGCAGACGCGGCGTGCTTGTCCGCAGCTGTGCCATGTACCCGGGCCTTGGTGAGCGTCATATCCGGCTAGCCGTTAAGGATGCCGGAGCTAATGACAGGCTGCTGGCCATAACCGCGGAGGTCCTTGGAAATCCTTCTGCTGGCGTGACATAGGAATGCCTAGCAGCAGAGCTATAGGAAGAATGCTACAGGTACAGTTGGTTCAGATATTTAAGGAGCAGGGAGAGAAAAAAACATGGCAGTACCTTTTCTGAAAGGCAACACGCGTCTGTATTGCTGGGATGCATGGCCGGGAGCCACAGTGTACTTGGAATCGGAGCGGCAGCATCCGCATATTCGGATCTCGCTTCCGGAGCCGGCTGCGTCCATAAGCAGCGCCATATACGGCGGCGGATTTCTGCATTTGGATCATATCGTAAACCGTTATGTGGACAAGCATTACAATTGCAGCGACCCTGTGAACGATATGGTTAACTTTATGGCTGTTCACGGTTATCCGGCTGAATCCACAGCTGGATTGATGACAGCGGTAAAACTGAAGTATGCCTCTATTCGGGAAGAGCGGAGTGAACAAGCCTCCATCCTGTGCTGCACCACCGCCGGCGTGGGCAATGCAGCCCGTGCCGGGTCGAGTCGTACGACCTTTGCCGCTTATCAGCCGGGCACGATTAATATCATGTTGATGGTGGACGGGATGATGACGCCGGCTTGCATGGTGAACGCGATGCTGACGGCGACGGAAGCGAAAGCCGCTGCGCTGCATGATCTGGGCGTGAGGGATCATGAGACCGGAGGCGTTGCGACCGGAACGACAACGGACGCAATGGTCCTTGGGGTCAGCGGCAATGCAGCGTATGGCGTGAACCACCATTATGCCGGAACCGCAACCGATCTGGGCGGCATGATCGGCCGTCTTGTCTACGAGAGTGTTATGGAAAGCATTATTACCGAAAGAGAGGACCGGATATGACCGTCGTATGGGTCATTTGGGCAGCGGTCGTGCTGGACCTGCTGATCGGAGATCCGAGATGGCTTCCCCATCCTGTCATCGGCATGGGGAAAGCCATTCGCCGGGTTGAAGGCTGGATACGCCAACGGGCGACTACCGCTCAGAGCCTGAAGCGAGCGGGCATTCTGCTGCCGGTGATCGTTGCCGGCGGATCCTTCGTGCTGGCATGGCTGCTGCTGGAGCTGTGCGGAGCGATTCATCCTTGGCTAGCGTGGGGAGTAGAGATCGTGCTTATTGCGACTACGATTGCCATCAAAGGGCTGCGTGAAGCCGGATTGGAGGTCTACGGCCATCTTCGCTCCGGGAATATCGCGGAGGCCAGACGCTCGCTCAGCATGGTTGTCGGAAGAGACACTGGTCATCTGGATGAGCCGGAGATCGTGCGGGGAACGGTGGAGACGGTTGCGGAGAATATCGTGGATGCGGTCATCGCTCCGTTGTTTTTTGCCCTGATCGGGGGAGCGCCGCTGGCGATGGCCTACCGGGCCGTGAATACGCTCGACTCCATGGTCGGATATAAAAACGACAAATACCAGCATATCGGCTGGGCATCCGCAAGGCTGGACGATATCGCCAATTGGATACCGGCACGTCTGACGGCAGGACTGTTGACCTTGGTGGCTGCCATGTTGTCGCTGCAATGGAAAAAAGCGATCAAAATGGTCAGAAGAGATGCGCGAAAGCACCCCAGTCCGAACAGCGGCTTCCCGGAATCGGCCGTTGCCGGTGCGCTGGGGGTTCGTCTGGGAGGCGAGAATTCCTATCAAGGCGTGATCTCGTTCCGGGCTTATATGGGGGATCCCGAACGCCCGATTGAAGCGGAGCATATTCGGGTGACAAACCGTCTGCTGCTGGGCGTATCGGTATTGTTTACGTTACTGGGTACCCTGGTGCTTGGACTTGTTGCCGCAGCTGGAGGAAGCTTATGGATATGAGGATCACGCTGCATCTGGTCCGTCACGGCCGCACGTTGTGGAACGAGGAGCGCCGTTATCTCGGCCATGAGGATCAGGGAATTTTGGTTGAGGAAAGGGAACAGCTCCTCCCGCTTCGGGATAGGTTTTTTACCGGGCAGTTTGTCCGGATCTATTGCAGTGATCTCCTTCGATGCAGACAGACGCTGAATGTTATCCTATCGGACTCCAAAATGGCTGCTATTCCTGACGATGAAGTTTTGGGCAGGATTATACCGGGAGTGATGTATGATCCGCGGCTGCGCGAGCTCGATTTCGGAGATTGGGAAGGGAAAACCTACGAGGATTTGAAATCGGACATCTCTTATCGGCGCTGGATTGATAACCCCGCAGAAGTTACGCCGCCGAATGGGGAGAGCTGGGAGGCGTTCCGTTCCCGGCTTCAGGCATTCTTGACCGGATTGCATTTGGATTTAAAGGAACTGTTGCATGTAGAGGAAGATCCGGATACCCTTGTGCAGGCAGAGGCAGAGGCAGAGGCAGAGGCAGAGGCAGAGGCAGAGGCAATGCCAGTTGGTTATGTCCTTGGAGCACAGAGGGTGGAGCTTGATGTGCTTGTGGTGACCCATGGAGGCGTCATCCGGCAGATCGCTGCAGCAGTCCTTCCGCATACGGAATTCTGGGAGACGCAGGTGTCGCCGGGCGAGGAGCTCAAGCTGCAATTGACATGGGACGGAGAACGCTGGCAAGGCGTACGGTTAAGCGATTAAACGAAATCGTATGATATCGGTGCGGAATGGGCGATAACGGGATAAATCCGTATCATAAGGCATTTGAAATGACCGAAACTTTCGGTTGTAAGAGGGAGGTTTATCGCCTATAATCTTGGGCAGAGAAACCATGCTTGGCCTAACATACATAAATTCATATTATTTGCGAGGGTCCCGGACAGAGGGCATTTATTGTCATCTGCCGGGTTAATAGGGAAGCCGGTGCAAGTCCGGCACGGTCCCGCCACTGTGAAGCAGGGACTTCTCCATATGCCACTGAGCCAAAAGCGCTTGGGAAGGCGGAGAAGTCGTTACAGCCTGCAAGTCAGGAGACCTGCCCTCGGCGAATGAATGACGGTCCTTCGAGGAGAGGATTACGTTGCCGGACCCATGCAGCATGTGTGGGCGGAAGTTTAAGGCGCTATCTGTGAACGGTGATCCAGATGTCCTTATGTTAAAACGTAATCCCTGATTCCTTGTTTACGAGGAGTCGGGGATTTTTGCATCTTTGGAGTATGACGATTGATGTTTTTTTCTCCCGGTAAGGATCGGTCGAAGGAATGTAAACTCGCAGCGCCAGGTTCTCAATTATGTATAGGGGGATTTCAAGAGATGAAAGCATTGAACAAAACATGGTCCGTACTTCTGGTAGCCATACTGATGGCTCTGGCCTTGATCGGCTGTGGAGGCGAAGAAGCTGCGCCGAAGGATACAACGCCGCCGGCACAGCAGGAAGAGCAGAATAACGAAGCGCCTGCGGATTCGGGCGAAGAGCTTAAAACGACGTATCCGCTGACCGTCAAGGATTCAACCGGGGTTGAAATGACGTTTGAGAAAGCTCCGGCCAAAATTGCATCCCTGACACCGTCCGAGACGGAAAAACTGTTCGCTTTGGGCCTGGATGAGGAAATTGTGGGCGTGTCCGATAATGACGATTATCCGGAAGCGGCCAAATCCAAGCCGAAATTGGGCGGGTTCCAAGTAAATGAAGAGGCTATTATTGCAGCCGATGCCGATGTGGTATTCGCCGCTTCGATGAATGCCGAGAATGCCGAGAAATTGCGTGAGCTTGGCGTGACCCTGTTCGTCAATGATCCGAAAACCATCGATGCCGTAATGGAGAACATCCAGTTGATCGGACAAATTACGGACCGTCAAGCGGAAGCGAAAGCCGTCGTGGATCAGATGAAGCAGGAATTGACTACCGTTACAGAAGCCGTGAAATCCGTGAAGGATGAAGACAAGAAAAAAGTGTATGTGGAATTCTCTCCAGGATGGACCGTCGGCAAGGGCGAGTTTATGGATGAGATCATCACCTTAGCTGGCGGCGTTAACGCAGCCGGCGAAGCGGAAGGCTGGTTCGAAATCAGCGAGGAGAATATTATCGCTGCAAACCCCGACGTCATTCTGTACACGGACGATGTCGTTGACGAAGCAACCAAGAAAACATTGGATCAGCTGATCAAGGAGCGCGGCGGCTGGGATCAGATCGAAGCCATCAAGAACGATCAGGTCATATCCGTGGATGCGAATCTGTTAAGCCGTCCGGGTCCCCGTGTAACGCAAGGGTTGATTGAAGTGGCGAAGGCCGTTTATCCGGAACTGATGAATCCATGAGTAAAAAACTTGCAGGATTCGGTGCGGCCGGCATCATCCTATTACTGTTAACCTTGGTTGTCAGTCTCGGAATCGGCTCCGTGCACCTGCCTGTGAGAGAGATTGGGGCGATGCTGCTGCACCGGCTGCCGGGAATCGGCGATTCCATCGTTCCGGGCTGGGAAGCTTCATCCGAGCAAATCTTAATGAAGGTGAGATTGCCGCGCATATTGCTTGGGATGCTCGTAGGAGCCTCCCTGGCCGTCGCCGGAGCCGCCTTTCAAGGGGTATTGCGCAATCCGCTGGCGGATCCGTTTACGCTCGGTGTATCCTCGGGTGCTGCGCTTGGCGCAGCATCCCTGATTTTTTTCGGGATGGAATACTCCTTTGCCGGAGGTTACACGCTCCCGCTTGTAGCGTTTCTGACCGGAGCAGGGACCTTATGGGTCGTTCTGCTGCTGGCGAGGGATCAAGGAAAGCTGCCGATCCACGGGCTCATTCTGTCCGGCGTGGTGATGCAGTCGTTTCTGGGTGCCGTCGTTTCCTTCCTGACGGTCATGTCCAAAGATACGGTAAACCAGATCCTGTACTGGACGATGGGGAGCCTGAGCATGCGTGGATGGTCGTATACGGCCATCCTTTTCCCGTATTTTATCGCAGGTTTTATATACTTATGGAGCAGGTCGCGAGCGCTTAATATTTTGTCGCTGGGGGAACGGCAGGCCGCCCATATGGGCTTGAATGTGGATCGGCTGAAGACCAGCGTGCTCATCGTTGCTACCCTGCTCGCCGCAGCAGCCGTGTCGGTCTCCGGCGTGATTGGATTCGTGGGACTTGTGGTACCGCATATGATCCGGCTGATCACCGGCTCCGATTACCGCGTCATTGTTCCACTGTCTGCTCTTGGCGGCGCGGTGTTCATGGTCTGGTGCGATACGGCGGCACGGTCCGTGCTGGCACCAACGGAAATACCGCTGGGTGTAGTTACGGCATTCATAGGCGCTCCGTTCTTTGCGTATTTGCTATACCGGAACAAAAAAAGGCGCAGGGAGGGTTTATCATGATTACAGCTCAAGGACTTGGCAAAGCCTATGGCAAGGTGCCGATTCTTGAAGGTGTGGACCTTCACATTGCCGAAGGGGAATGGTGGGGGATCATCGGTCCGAACGGAAGCGGTAAATCCACCCTTATGCAGCTGTTATCCGGTGTGGAGAGTCCCTCGACAGGAAGCGTGACCCTTCGGGGCAAGGAGCTTGGACGCTATACCCGAAAGGCGCTGGCACGGATCGTGGCGGTGCTTCAGCAGGAAGGGCTTGACCCTACTGATTTTACGGTCCGGGAAGTGCTGGAGATGGGGAGATTCCCCTTCCTGAACTGGCTTGGTCGTGAAGATAAGGATGCAGGGCCGCTCATTGAGGCCGTTATCCGAAAGCTGGATCTGAACGGTCTGGAAGAACGGCGGCTTACCGAGTTAAGCGGGGGCCAGCGTCAGCGTGTCGCGCTTGGCAAGGTGATGGTCCAGGAACCCTCGCTGCTGATGCTGGATGAACCGACGACTTACTTGGATATCCGCTATCAGCTTCAGTTTATGGATATGGTGGCGCAGTGGCGGAGCTCCTCCGGAATTACCGTGATCAGCGTACTGCATGATCTGAACCTGGCAGCTCAGTTTTGCGATAAGCTGCTGGTGCTTGATCAGGGAAAGATCGCGGGGATTGGCAAGCCGAAGGAGGTTTTGACAGCGGCGTATATACGCCGAATCTTCCGGGTAGAGCCCTCGATTGTGGCCCATCCCGAGAATGGCGCTCCGCAGGTGCTGTTAACGGCAAATAGCACGTGGTCCTGACCGATGCAGCCGCATGTTCCGGGCGGGGATGCAAGATTTAGGAACAAGATATGAGGAGGTCATTTCATTGACGGATACCATCGTGAATCGTTTAAATCGTTACATTGCTAACATAAAACCGCTGAGTGTCGAGGTGCAGAACGAAACAGCCGCTTATTTGGATACGCTGACGAAGCCTCCGGGCAGTCTGGGCAAGCTGGAGTCGCTAGCGATCCAATTAGCGGGCATTACAGGGAATATGAAACCGTCGTTCACCCAAAAATCCGTCGTTGTCATGGCTGGCGATCATGGAGTCTGTGAAGAAGGAATCAGCGCCTTTCCGGCTGAGGTAACGCCCCAGATGGTCATGAACTTCCTGAATGGAGGGGCGGCTGTGAATGTGCTGGCCCGTCAGGCGGAGGCAGACGTTCATTGTGTGGACATCGGGGTCGCGATCGAGCTGAACCATGAGAAGCTGATGTCGCGGAACGTTGGCAGAGGAACCGCCAATATGGCCAAAGGGCCTGCGATGACAAAGGAAGCGGCACTGGAGTCCATTGTAGTCGGTGCAGAGGTAGCTGCCGAATTGGTATCGCGAGGAACGCAAATGTTCGTGACCGGAGAGATGGGCATTGGGAACACGACACCGAGTGCGGCGATCTTCTCCGTTCTGTCCGGCTATCAGCCATCTGAAGTCGTGGGGAGGGGAACCGGCGTAACGGATGAACGGCTGCTGCATAAGATTCGAGTGGTGGAACAGGCTATACAAGTTAATAGACCACATGCCGATGATCCCCTCGACGTGCTCGCCAAAGTTGGAGGATATGAAATCGGCGGGTTGGCTGGACTGATCCTGGGTGCAGCTGCTCACGGTTGTCCTGTTATCATCGATGGTTTCATATCCAGTGCGGCGGCGCTGGTTGCCAAATGCATCTGCCCGGACGCTCTCTCCTATATGATTGCCTCTCATGTTTCGCATGAGCAGGCGCATGTTCTTCTGCTGAAAGAGCTCGGACTCCAGCCGATGCTGCAAATGGACATGCGTCTTGGCGAGGGGACGGGCGGGGTGCTGTGCCTTCATCTGGTCGAGGCGGCGTGCAGGATCGTGAACGAGATGGCGACGTTTGAGAGCGCTGGAATCAGCGGAGGGGCCGTATGAGCCATCGTGGAAGCGTGTTGGTAACAGGCGGGGCCAGAAGCGGAAAGAGCTCATTCGCGGAGAAGCTGTGCATGAAGCGATCGGAGTCGGGAACGTACGTGGCGACTGCGCAAGCCTACGACGAAGAGATGAGGAAACGGATCCGGATTCATCAAGACCGCAGGCAGGATTCAGCCTATGGTTGGGAGACGGTGGAGGAGCCTGTCGCACTGCCCGAATTGCTGGAAACGCTCGGCCAGTCCGCCTCGGATGCCCCTGCGGTGGTAGTGGACTGCCTGACGCTGTGGCTTACGAATGTGCTGCTGCAAGCTGAGCCTGAAGGAAGTGCTGCAATGGAAGAACGGTTAGGACTTCAAATCGGCAGACTGGCAAGAGCGGTACAGAGTTACCCGGGCATGGTCATTTTGGTAACCAATGAAGTGGGGTCGGGTATTGTTCCGGAATATCCGCTAGGCCGAATATATCGCGACTGGGCAGGGATCATGAATCAGAGGCTGGCTCAGGTATGCGATGAAGTATTTTTGGTGACGGCGGGAATTCCGATGGAAATCAAGAGCAAGGAGTATCTCATATGAGCAAGATGATCGAAGCGGCTGCGGCCGCTTTTCAATTTCTATCGAGGCTGCCGGTGCGGAGAGAAATTCCTTTTACGCCGGAAGTACAGCAACGGAGCGTCGTTTTTTATCCTTTGGTAGGGGCGGTCATAGGCTTTATCGTTGGCGGATTGGGACTGGGCTTAAGCTATGTGCTGCCCTCCCTTCCTGCTGCCGTCATCCTGCTGGTTGTATGGGTGGCGCTGACTGGAGGGCTTCATCTCGATGGCTGGATGGACAGCGCGGATGCGCTGCTCAGCCATCGGTCGCGCGAACGGATGCTTGAAATCATGAAGGATAGCCGTGTGGGTGCGATGGGCGTCATGGCGTGTATGCTGCTGCTCCTTCTGAAGGCTTCCTTGATCATGTCTGTATGGGATTTGTCAGCCGGGGCATGGAAACAAGAGGCATGGCTGCTGGTGCTCGCTCCGGTTTGGAGCCGCTGGTTTATGGTCCATGCGATGTATCGCTGGCCGATGGCACGGGGAAGTGAGGGGCTAGCCGCTCTATTTCACGGATTGACGGCCGGAAGGAGATCGCTGGCGGGCGTAATGGCTGCTCTCTTAACGCTAGTTACTGTAGGTTTCCTATGGTTCACGGCAGGCGAGACTAATCTTTGGACGATTGCAGTCGGAGGAATCCTTATTATCCCATTCATAGCCTGGGCAGCTGGAAGTTTAACGGCTGAACGGATGAGCCGAAGACTTGGAGGACTGACGGGGGATACATATGGAGCTCTCAATGAACTGATTGAAACGGTTTTGTTAATATTTGTGGTTCTCCTTTTGAAGTTTACATGATATGATAGTAGGGTGATATCAGTGGTAATCCGATCAACATAGTCGACATAATCCGCATCGATGGGAAACTAACGATTTTGACAGGAATTTTCTCAATCGGGTAATGATATGTTTAGAGTGGGCTGTAATGGATATGAATACATACTAGCGCACTTATGACATGAGGATGGAGCACATATATCCTTATTTAAAGAATGGGAGGAATCATTAGGATGGAAACGCTTTGGGTTATCATCAATGTCCTTGTTCTGATTCTGCTGGTCGGTATTTTGTACTGGATGCAGAGAAAGCATATCTCGTTTACCAAACGCGTGTTTGCCGGACTCGGACTGGGTGTGTTGTTCGGAGTGGCACTGCAGCTCATCTACACTTCGACCTCCGATGTGGTGGTGAAATCCACCGATTGGTTTAATTTGATAGGATACGGCTACGTAAGGCTGCTGCAAATGATGGTCATTCCGCTGATCATGGTGTCGATCATATCGGCTATCATGAAGCTGAAGGGCGGAAAGAATCTGGGCAAAATGAGCGGACTTATCATTACGGTGCTGCTTCTGACGACAGCCGTAGCCGCTGCAGTCGGGATTACAACCGCGCTGGCGTTCGATTTGTCCGCCGTCAATATCCAAGGCGGTGCAGCGGAAGAGCAGCAGGGTGCACTGCTGCAAGAACGGCTCGGGGATGTTGAGGGCCGTACGCTCCCGCAGCAGATCCTGGATTTCATTCCGAGCAATCCGTTTGCCGACATGACGGGGGCGCGAAGAACTTCGACGATTGCGGTCGTTATTTTCTCGGCATTCATCGGGATCGCGGTTCTCGGGTTAGACCGAAAAAACAAGGAGCAGGCGGAAACGTTCCGCAATATGATCTCTGCGGTGTATGGCGTGGTCATGCGCATCGTGACGCTGGTGCTTCGTCTGACCCCTTACGGGATTCTGGCGCTTATGGCCAAAACGATTGCCACGACCGACCTTGCGGTCATCATGAATTTGATCGATTTCGTCCTTGCTTCGTACGTGGCTTTGATCGCCATGTTCATTATCCATCTGGTACTGCTGGCGATATTCGGGTTCAACCCGCTTAAATATGTGAAAAAGGTATTCCCGACGCTGACCTTCGCCTTTACGTCGCGTTCCAGCGCGGCTACGATTCCGCTTAACGTGCAGACCCAGAACAAAAAGCTGGGTGTCTCGGAAGGCATCGCAAATCTCTCGGCATCGTTTGGCGCCACGATTGGGCAGAACGGCTGCGCGGGCATTTATCCTGCCATGCTCCATAACCACCCGCATAAACTCCCATATCGAACATGAGCAGATCGCCTGCTTCAATCCGGCGCGTACCGGGAACACCGTGAGGCAAGGCGGTATTGGGGCCGGATAATACCATTGTGGCGAAGGACGGAGCATCGGCACCCATTTTTTTCATTAGGTATTCCAGTTCTGCCACAACCTCAATCTCACTGACGCCGATTTTGATCTGGGCCAGGCCTTGTGTCAGAACATCCTCAACCAGTCTTACTGCATGTTTGATGATCTTCACTTCATCGGCCGATTTTCGGATTCGGAGCTCCCGGAGCACGGCGCCAACATCTTCGATCCGGTTCGCGTTCACATGCTGCTGCAGCTGCTCATAACGGGAGACCGTAAGCTGATCCTTCTCTAGCGCCAGCGTACCGACGGCACCTTGAAACTGCTGCTTGAGCAAGAGATACGGATTATCGGTATCCTGGTGCGTGACAATATGCTTAACCGTTGAAGCGGCCGCTGCCGCGTCGGCATCCAATGCGGGGACAATCAGCACCGGATCATTCGCAGAGGAGAGGAGCAGGCCCAGGAAACGCTCATGAGGATCACTCGCAAATCCGGTCAAATAGTAAACATGCTTGGGGTCTGTCACAAGGACATGATCCCAGCCCTGTGTATTCATGGATTGTAGCAAACTTTGCAATCGTTCATTCATTCTGTTCATTCCTTTCATCATCAGAAGACGGCTTTTACGCTATTAATGTTAGGTTATCGCGTTCAAACACGTAAGTAAAGTTTTCCTTTATTATGAGCTTGATCTTCCTATATAATGTTTTGAAGTTAATAAATTACATGTTATACGGGAGGAATTACACTCGAATGGATCCGAATCAAGTTCAGGAGAACAATCCTGGTTCATCACCGCAGGGCCAGACACCCAAATATCTTATAAAACTTAAAGTGGAAGGGCTTGGCGGATGGCTTGTATTAGTCCAGATTTCTATGTATTTTTCATTGATCACGATCACATACCTGCTGTTTAATCATATTTTCCCGGTGTTCGAGCCGGAGATATGGAGTATGATTACCGATAAAGGATCGGCTGCTTACAATCAATCGCTTGTCCAGCTAATCCTTTTTGAGACCGTAGTTAATGTGTTGTTTATTATTGCATTAGTCTTTGCTTTATTTTTGCTCTATCGCAAAAAAAAGGCGTTTCCCAAATTGATGATCGGTTATATTTTATTTAGTCTGCTGACCAGCATAGTGGACTATGTCGCAGTCAGCCAAATCGAAATCCTGGCTCAGGGGAATGATGGGACATTCATGCGTGAAGTTACCCGGTCCATTCTGTACGCCTGTATCTGGATCCCGTATTTCATTCGCTCCAAGCGTGTGCGAAACACCTTCGTGAATTAATGCCGCTTGAAAAAACAGAAGCGTTTTTCCGCTGCCTCTTGTACAATAGATCTCGTACAAAAAGATTACGCATCTATTCGGAGGTAGGACATCGTGACGCAACAATACCGTATCGATTATGCCGTCAAAGAGGATTTGCCGGCCATTGTTGACATTTACAATTCGACGATCTCAGGCAGAAAAGTAACCGCCGATCTGGAGCCGGTCACGGTGGAGAGTCGTATACGCTGGTTCGAAGAGCACAGCAACGATTTTCGTCCGCTGTGGGTCATGCGGTCCGATGACGGAATGGTTGCATGGATGAGCTTTCAATCCTTTTATGGCCGTCCGGCCTATAACGGCACAGCTGAGATCAGCATATACGTAAACGAGAAATATCGCGGCATCGGTGCCGGAAGCATATTAATTCAGAAGGCCATTGAGGAGTGCCCGCGCCTTCGCGTCAGTAATCTGGTCGGATTTGTATTCGGCCATAATGAACCGAGCCTTAAGCTGTTGATGAAGTTTGGCTTTGATCAATGGGGGCTTCTCCCCGGGGTTGCGGAGCTTGACGGCATTAAGCGGGATTTGGTCATTGTAGGCCGTGCAGTTTAATCCGGAAATCATGACACCATCCTGGATACTTGAAGATGAAGTTGCGTGCAAACCGTTCGTGATTTTATGCATTCCAAACCCTGACCGTCATCCAGTACACTTGGGGTAACGTCGGATGTAAAGGATGTGCGTGATTTGAAAGCAGAGATTCATATATATCAAGCGGAACAGAAGGATTTGGGCAAGGCAGCCGCTCTGTTTAATCAGTATCGGCAATTCTACAGGCGGGAAGATGATTTGAACGGGGCCGAGGAATATATCAGGGAGAGGCTGACCCTGGGCGATTCCGTTATGTATTTAGCGGATTGCAATAGAGGAGAAAACCTGGTTACGGCTGGCTTTCTGCAGTTATATCCATCCTTCTCATCGCTCTCGATGTCCAGGTTGTGGGTCTTGAATGATCTATTCGTGGACTCCGAATATCGCGGGCTTGGTATCGGAAGGAATCTGCTGCATCAAGCCCAAGCGCACGCCCTTCAGACCGGAGCCATAGGGCTGACTCTGTCCACGCAGCTTCATAACGTGACAGCTCGGCATTTGTATGAATCGGCAGGGTATGTGCAGGATGAAGAATTTGCCTATTATTATTTGGACTTATCATAACGAAGGGGAACAATAGCAAACAAAGACGATACTCCAGAAGGAGTTATCGTCTTTGTTTGCTATTGATATATCGAGCGTATTTTGCGGAAAACCTCAACCCGGGCAATTTTAAGTTCCCACATCTGGTCCAGCAGCTTCCGCTGCATATCTTTATCATCCGTTGCTTTCAGTTCATTGTAAAGGGCAAACATCCGGTCATTGATTTGGTTCACGCATTGCCACAGTTCTTGTTCCGTGCATTCCTCCGACTTCGCTTGCTTCTTGCCCTGCGGTTCCAACATGTGCCGAAGTGTACGAACAATGTCTGCTTGCCACTTCCGATCTTCCAAGCGAATAGCCAAACTGAGAAGATCCAGATAATCATCGAGGGTCAGAGATGTCGGTTCTTTATCGCATTGATCCAAGTTGAAAGCCCCCTTAGCAAACTTCTAATCACTTTATACCAAGTATTATACTTGGAATTATGAGTTTTTCAAGAGAAAAAATAACGAGTATATTGTTATAAACATTGCTTTCGCTTGTTGCAACAATGCGAAGGAATCAATATAGTTAAATGTGACCGTATTTTTCCAATCCAAGGAGTAATATGAATGAAGGTAATTCTCGTAGATGATGAACCGTTGGCTTTGAAGTATTTAGAACGTCAGCTGTTAAAACTGGATACCATGTCTATAGATGTAATCGGTACATATACGAATCCCTTTGAAGGACGAAAAGAAATTCTTGCAAGGGACGTCGATATCGTGTTTTTGGATATCAGCTTGCCGGAATTAAATGGCATTGAGCTGGCAGAGCAGCTGCTTGAGCAGAAGCCTCATCTCTGTATTGTATTTGTGACGGGGTATCACGAATATGCAGTCACTGCCTTTGAATTGAATGCCGTTGACTATATTGTTAAACCTGTCCAGATTGATCGAGTCGCCAAAACGATGGAGCGTTTGCGAAGCCGCATTGCGTCCAGGCCGGAAGAGGTCATGGAGTCCAATCGCAGCATTCGGATGACAATGTTCCGCCAGGTTATGATCGAGCAGCCGAATGAGCAGGGGCAATTCGCTCTGCTTCATTGGCGGACAACCCGGGCTCAGGAGATCTTCATTTATTTGCTTCAGCATAGAGGACAGCTTGTACGAAAGTCGGCATTGATCGATATGTTATGGCCGGAGTTTGATATGGATAAAGCCTATCCCCAGCTGTACACGGCCATTTATCATATCCGAAAAACATTGGAGCCTTATGATACCCGATTCCAAATCACCAACACGACGGAAGGCTATGTGCTGAATATGGAAGGCGTGCAGCTGGACATTGAGGAGTGGGAGAATTGGTTCATGTCAAACACCTCCGTATCGGCTGAATCGATTGAGCGACATATTGAAATGATGAAGTTGTACACGGGGGACTACCTGCAGGAATATGACTACTGGTGGGCAGAAGGAGAGCGTCAAAGGCTGAAGGAGCTGTGGCTTAGCGTTTCTTTATCCATGGCGGAATGGTATGTGGATCAGGAACGCATCGATGAAGCCATATTATGCTACTTCTCGATCCAGAGGCAGCATCCCTTGGAGGAGAAGGCCTACATTTCATTGATGAAAATATATGCTTTGCAGGATAATCCGGCCCAGGTGCACCGTCAATTCAGTCTTCTGTGTCAGGTGTTAGAGGATGAGATGGGCGAGGAGCCAAGTCCTTACATTGTGAAATGGTACGACGAATGGAGCAATGGAATCCAAGCCGCCAATATGAAATAGATGAGGTAGCTAAAGACGCATTCGAGATGAAATCACCGGTTGTTCGACCGGTGATTTTTTTGTATATACTTGCCTGATTTTATAGTCCTTCCGGTGTTGTTCAGAAATTGTAGAGGACGGTCTCCTATACTGGGAGTGAACCATAACAATCGGGAGGTACATTATTCGGTTATGAAATTCATTCGGAAATTTAAGGAATCTTCGCTGCAAAAGGCCATGGGATTGGAGCTTGGAACGTTCCGGGAGTTCGAGCTTGATGCGGAGAAGGACCTCCAGCATTGCAGAGGCTTCTATGCTCACTTCAACGGCAAGCGGATTGGCATCGTTGCTACGGATGAGGGTCCGGTATTTCTGTGTGGACAGGAAAAGTACTTGCTGGATGAGCGTACCGTTCATTTTTTGTTGCAAAAAAACGCCGAGGTTAACACATTTATCTTTATGTGGGATGGGGGAGTGAAACTCCAAATTCCTTATTTGCGGTCCTTGATCGAGTACAACGGAAAATGGGTGGATGATTCGATTTTCGACTTTTTTTCGTGGATCTATGAAGCATCCGGTAGAAAAAGATTCTACTCTTACTATACGGTGAAGTATGTATCCGCTGCGGAATTATGTCCGTACCAGCCGCTGCAGCGTCCAGGCAAGACATTATCGTTTGTATAGCGGCCTGACCCGGCCCGCTTATTTATTGGACTTTATGGAAAAGGAACAGACAACAGCTCCGTAACGATGTAAAATAATGGACAGTTGTGTAGGGGTGTTGATTTTTTACAATATGTTAAAAGGACTGTTATTATTGTCGACCTATTCCAACTCGAACTCAAACTCGAAATCGAAACCGATCTCCGGCAAAAGGCTGCTGGGGATTACTTTTCTGTTTATTGTCATTTTACTCTCCGTGCGGTTGGCTTATTTTAAAATCATCATGATCCCTGAGGAAGTTCCGTTTCAGCAAGGAGTGCTGGATCTTCGGGATTGGCGGTCGGATGACCGCAATACGGTCGCGCTGAACGGGGAGTGGGCCTTTTATCCGAATCAATGGATGGGCCCGGATAGATGGTCTCAAGGGGAGCAGCAGCCTGCCGCCGATCCGCGCTGGATACAGGTTCCCGGGCCATGGGGAGGCGTAAACGAGAACGGGAACCAAATGGGCTTCGGCACTTATCGTCTCAAGCTGCTCGTACCGGAACGTAACGTAACTTACGGCCTCTGGATCACCGATATCCGTACAGCCTATCGTTTGTATGTCAATGGCGAGTTATTGTACGAATCCGGACATCCCTCCGATACGCCAAAGACCCATGTGGCAAGAATCGTTCCCCATATCGAACTCATCCCCCCGGCTGCCGAAGACGAGCTGGATATCATTCTGGAAGTGAGCAATTACCAATATGCCGATTCAGGCGGGATTAGGCTGCCAATCAAATTCGGGACTGCAGAAGCGGTGATGAAAGGAAAAGCGTTCTCGGAGAACATGCAGCTGCTGGTCTGCATAGTGCTATTTCTTCATGTCATGTATGTCTTAATTTTGTATCTGATCGGCTATCGGAGCAAAGGCCTCTTATATTTTGCGGCCCTTATACTGTTTACGCTGCTGGCTACGCTGGTTGACGACGATAAGCTCCTGCTCGTTTGGCAGCCTGCTATCCGTTTCGAATGGTCAGTGAAGCTTAAGGTTGTTGCTTATGTGGCTATATCCTTATGTTTGATTCTGTGCACCAAGCATTTACTCCGGCCGAGAATCAAAGAAGGATTATACCGGGCCTATACAATCTTTGTGGTTTCGTATGCCGTCGCTTATTTGCTGCTTCCGTTTCATCTGATGGTGCATCTCTCTACTTATTTATCATTGGTATTAATAAGCTCCGTACTGTTCCTGCCTTCGATTGCCAGGAAGGCGGTCAGCGAGCGGACGGAAGCGGCCATATTTATCTTGCTGTCGGCGGTTGCGGTTTCCTGCAACATTATCGTAAGCGGAATTTTAAGGTTTCGGTATTTTAAGGAACTGCCTTATTATCCGATAGACCTGATCGTTGCGTTTCTCGGATTTGCTTCCTTCTGGTTTATCCGGTTTGCCCGAAACACTGTGGTGCTGAGGGAACAGGCAGAGGAGCTGCAGCGGGCAGACAAGAAAAAGGATGAATTTCTGGCAAATACGTCCCATGAGCTGCGAAATCCGCTGCATGGCATGATTAATATGGCGCAAACGCTGCTGGAACGCAAAGGGAGTACTCTTCAGCAAGAGGATCGTAATCACCTGGAGCTGATTACCGGCATTGGTAAGCGGATGTCGCTGCTGTTGGATGACTTGCTGGATGTTTCGTTATTGAAGGACAGGCGGATCCGGCTGAATGTACAGAGCATCCATCTCGGTTCGGCTGCCCAAGGCGTGCTGGATATGCTCCGTCCGATGGCGGAGGGCAAGCGAATCGAGCTCGTATGCGAGATCGAGGATGACTTTCCCAAGGTATGGGCAGATGAAAGCCGGTTGGTTCAGATTATATTCAATTTGATTCACAATGCAATCAAATATACGGAGTCAGGCCGAATCATGGTGACTGCCGATGTTGTTAATGGAAGGGCCTGCGTCCACGTTCTTGATACGGGGATGGGGATGGACGAAGAGACAGTAAGGCGGATATTCCTCCCCTACGAGCAGGGAGACTCCAACTTTGCCGCAGCGGGAGGCGGCTTGGGGCTTGGACTTAGCATTTGCAAGCAGCTGGTTGAGCTGCATGGCGGGGAACTCTCCGTGTCATCTGCTCCGGGGCTGGGAAGTTCCTTTACGTTTACGCTGAAAGTGGACGATATGATGAGGCAGGAGAATACGGATAAACAGGAGTTTATTGCCGGCTCCTTGGCTTCAAATTCAGAGAAAGAGAAGGAGAGGCTATCTAACATGTCAGATAAGCACGAACAGGATGATGCCGAATCCGAGGCTAAGCAGCGTTCTCGTCAAACCGATGGCAGGCTGCTCATCGTAGATGACGATCCGGTTAACCTAAAAGTTATCCGTCATTTGCTTGAAAACGAAGGGTATCAGATCGTGACCGTTACCCGGGCTGAGGAAGCCCTTCAATTGTTAGAGCAGGGAGAATGGGATCTGATCATATCTGATGTGATGATGCCCCAGATGTCAGGATATGAATTGTCCAGGACGATTCGGCAGAGGTATATGATATCGGAGCTTCCGATTCTGCTGCTGACTGCAAGAAATCGCCCTGAAGATATTCATATGGGCTTCATTTCCGGAGCCAACGATTATTTGATAAAACCGGTGGATCATCTGGAATTAAAAACAAGGGTACGCGCGCTGCTGGACCTGAAGCGCTCCATTAAGGAAAGGCTGCATATGGAGGCGGCTTGGCTCCAGGCTCAAATTCAGCCGCATTTTCTGCACAATACTTTAAATTCGATTGCATCTCTTAGTGAGATTGACCCTTCCCGGATGGTTGCGCTGATTGGAGAATTCAGCCACTATCTGAGAGCCAGCTATGATATCAGCAACTTGGAGCGTTTTATCCCGCTGGAGCAGGAGCTTGGCTTGGTTCGCTCATATCTGTATATCGAAGGAGAGCGGTTTGGGGAACGCCTGCGTGTCCGTTGGCATATTTCCGAGGAAGTTGCTGTTCAGCAGTGGAAGCTTCCCCCTTTGACCATGCAGACGATTGTGGAGAATGCTGTCGTTCACGGGGTATTGGCTCGAACCCAGGGAGGGACCGTAACGATTCGCATCGTAAGTGAAGCTGAATCCGCCAAAGTCATTATTGCGGATGATGGTGCCGGGATGGATCCCGAGAAGCTCCGCTTGATGCTGGGAAGCGGGCAGCGTACCGGCAAGGGAGTCGGCCTTATGAACACGGATCGGCGTTTGAAGCAAGTCTATGGGCAAGGACTCATGATTGACAGCACAAGGGGCAGAGGAACCACCGTGTCGTTTGTCATCAGGAAGATGGCATAATGAGAGCCTAAGCCTATTAAACCTATAGTCTTTGAATCTTGGACGAATGCTTGAGGTATGGGTTAGGATGTAGAGAGAATGATCCATGTACATTATTCTTAGGGAAGATACGGAGACGAAGTTAGTTGATGGAAATAATTACCGTAACCGAATTCCCGGTCTTGAATCCGGATCACCGCCGCGCTTTGTTACCCATAAATATCGCCATTTTCCCGAAAGAGGGGAAATGGCAATACCGATTCAATAATATAAAAGTCGGAATCGATGGGCAATATGCGCTGATGATGTGCAATATGCCCTGCTGATGTGCAATATGCATTGATGATGTGCGATATGCACGGTTGATGTGCAATATGCATTGATGATGTGCGATATGCACGGATGATGTGCAATATGCATTGATGATGTGCGATATGCACGGATGATGTGCAATATGCACGGATGATGTGCAATATGCGCTGAAGATGTGCAATATGTGCTGAAGATGTGCAATATGTGCTAATGATGTGCAATATGTGCTGATGATGTCAATATGCGAGGATGATGTGTGATATGCGTGGATGATGTGCGATATGCGCGGATGGGTGCGATATGCTCTGAAGATGTGCAATATGCGCTGAAGATGTGCAATATGTGCTAATGATGGGCAATATGTGCTGATGATGTCAATATGCGCGGATGATGTGCAATATGCGCGGATGATGTGCGATATGCGCGGATGATGTGCAATATGCGCTGAAGATGTGCAATATGCACTGACGATGTGCGATATGCGCGGATGATGTGCAATATGCACGGAGAGATGCGGACAGGAGGTCCGCTATTTGCCAACAACAGTGCCAAATTTAAGGCTTTGCGGACACAGAATCCGTTATTCTCGGCTTTTGCCTGTTTTTTGCTGTGATATGCCGGCAATAGCGGAACAAGTGTCCGCTTAAGCTTAATTTTAGTACCTTTGTTTGCAAATAGCGGAATCACGGTCCGCACGGAGCGGGTCTTATGTCTGTACACCGTTCGCGGCGTCCCCGCACCGAGCGCAGCGGCGCCTGTGTGCACGCACCGAGCGCGGCGGCGCCTGTGTGCACGCACCGAGCGCGGCGGCGCCTGTGTGCACGCACCGAGCGCTGTCCCCTGTGTGCACGCACTGAGCGCGCTGTTCCCTGTGCGCTCGGTGCGTGGTCCGGAGCAAACTTGGATGGCTGTCGTCGACCTTATACAAAGAGCCCATCTCTCGAAGCAATGCAAAGATCAACGGTAAGTGGGTGGATCATCAGGTTCTGGCGATTATAAATCCGTCGGAGGATAGCTAGTTTTCCAAAGTGCAAATAATCGATGATTTATGGCTCAACCAACGGGATACGTTAGTTGAAATGACAACAGCGGCGGACCAAGAATTTTTACTTTGCATAAAGGTGGACCTCATGATCTCTTCTTTCTTAGCTACGATTTATGGCGTATTCCTACCCATATCGCTGCCCGTCATCGGCGGAGCACTGCTCAAGCGATTCAAGGGCATTGAAACCAAGGGCCTTTCGGCCCTGTCTTTATATGTGCTAAGCCCGGCTCTGATCTTCGAAACGCTGGAGAAGGCTTCGATTACCTCGAATGAGGTCACGGTAACGGTTGCGTTTTGCTTGTTGAATGTGATCGCGCTTTGGGTGCTGAGTGCCTTAGCCGGTAAAATGCTGGGCTTGTCCCAGACAGAGAAATCGGGGCTCGCCTTGACCACTATTTTTACCAACAGCGTGAATTACGGGCTTCCCCTCGTTCTGCTTGCCTTCGGGCAAGCAGGGCTGGATAAAGCTTCTGTGTATGTCATTGTGCAGATTATCATTATGAATACATTAGGGGTGTACCTGGCAGCGAGATCTCATTTTTCCGCCGCAAAGGCGATCCAATCGGTGTTTACGCTCCCCTCGGTTTACGCGGCGGGACTCGCCGTGCTCTTCCGGTTGGCGGATTTTCAGCTTCCGGAAGGGTTGAATACCGGCGTTTCCATGCTGTCCGCGGCTTATGCGCCGCTCGCTCTTGTCATACTGGGAGCCCAGATGGTCGGGGTTCGGGATGGCGGAGCTTCTGCCGTCTCCAAGCGCGGATTCTGGTCGGGCATGGCGATGCGAATGCTGGCGGGCCCATTGGTGGCTTGGGGATTGCTCGCGATTTTATCCATTGAGGGAACCTTGTTTGCGGTCATCCTGATTTTGTCGGCGATGCCAGCAGCCGTGAATGCGGTAATCCTTGCTGAACAATACGATGCCGCACCCAAGCTGGTATCCAGGTGCATACTGTGGACCACGCTGGCTTCCTTTATCGTTCTGCCTGCCATGATCGGCTTTCTCTAAGCTTGCCATCTCCTGACCTGAAGCTTGGTTCAATCTCCAGACGTGTGTGTAAAGAGTAGTAAGCGTCAAGAAATAACCAACATCTGCAACTAAAGAATCGGATGGAGGTGGAGACTATGAGCAGGCAGCGTGACCGAGACGTGGAGATCGAGACCCGCAATATCGAGGAGCGGAATGACTCCAGCAGGGTAGCATCTACGTTAATTAAGTATGTGGCTTATCTGATTATCTTCTTTGGATTTCTGTATTTCCTTATCAAATACGTATTTCCGATGTTCTAGATGGAGCAGATGGTATTCGTTAAAAAGCCTCCCTTTCGTAATACGCGAAAGAGAGGTTTTTTATCATGGATCGGCTTTTTTCATAACAAGCTTTACCTTAGTCAGGCGATTCATCCAACCTCGTGTGATCAGATTCACTTCGCACCTGGGATCATCAAATCTTCCAGCTTGGTCTTTTCATCAGACCAGTTGGCAAGCAGTTCTTGAATATACCGGATGTCCGAATCGTCCGGATCATAGAAGTAATCGCCGCGGATCACTAGATCTTTTCCCTTTAGCATGTAATTCTCAAATGTCGGTGGAGAGTCATTAAAAAATAGGTTTTCGGCCAGCTTGAGAATGAAATCGGAGTTTAAGTCCATCGTGAGATTGCTGCCTCCGATACGAATCAGCTCCGGGATTTTGGTTATATTTTTTAATTCAAATACCCGATCCATTAAGGAACTGAGGAATATGCGTTGACGCATGGTACGGTTGAAATCCGAATCCTCCCGGTACCTTACATAATTTAATGCCTCTGTTCCATCATAAATCGGCTTGTTCGGCTCGATCCGCAATTTGATATGACGGGCGCTCTTGTTCTCGATGACTTTATCGATGGGGAGTTTAATCCCATCCAATGCATTGACGATATCCGTTAATCCGTGGAAATTGATTGCTGCATAATAATCGACAGGGTGCTGAAACAGATGCTCAACCGTATCCATGGCCATTTTCGCGCCGCCGTGGGCGTAAGCTGAGTTGATTCGGGAGGTGACTCCCCTGCCGATGACTTCGGTGTAGGTATCTCTCGGAATGGAGACAAGCAAAATTTTATTAAGGTCAGGTCGGATGACAGAGTAGATGATGGTGTCGGAACGGGCAGGCTCGTCCTCGCGTTGATCAACGCCCAGAAGCAAAACCGAGAATGGTTTCGTTGCCTCCGCAATAGGCTCGGGCGAATCAGAAGGACCAACAGGTTTGTAGGACTTGTCCAGTGTATGTTTGATATCTTTCGCGAAAAAAACATGAAACGCCATCCAGGACAATTCTTTTCTGAAAATATAGCCTAGTCCGCCTAAGAGAATTAGTATCGATAAGGATATTCCTATCCATTTCTTGAGCTTGATACGGCTTTTAGGTTTTCGAGGACGTCTGATAGTATACGTTTCATTTCGATTGTGGCTGGGATCCATGGATTTCCTCCTTGAATGTTTTGGATCATGCAGGAATGCCTGGATTATGTTTGAATAGGTTGATTTTACCAATACGTGTTGTGATAATTATAGTGAAAAACTCGGGAAAATCAACATAAAATTACATTATATCCCATAAAAATTTTGAAATTTGTATATCAAGTGCCTGATTTTGGATTAAGGGGCAGCGGCTTCACCGTTGACTTTAAGGGTTAATGTAACTATGATGGTTACATGATATGATAGTCATCTGAAGATTTGGTCCGTCAGGAGGGGTCACATGAACATAAGCAGCCGATTTGCAGTGGCCATTCATATTCTCTCCGTGCTGGAGATGAATAAGGCTGGCGTCAGCACCTCAGATTATATCGCGGAGAGTGTGAACACGAATCCTGTGGTTATCCGGCGTATCGTAGGCATGCTGAGCAAAGCGGGCCTGGTGGAGGTTAAACCTGGCGTAGCGGGAGCGAAGCTGGCAAAGCAACCGTCCGAGATTACGCTGCTGGATATTTATCATGCCGTTCATGTCGTGCAGGAGGATTCCTTGTTTGGCATTCATGAGAATTCGGACACAAAATGTCCTGTTGGCAAACATATTCAAACGGCGATTGTCCCCGTTTTTTCAGCCGCCCAGAAGGCCATGGAGAACACGCTGCATGAGGTGAATCTGGAAGAGATTGTCCGGAAAATTGATGCCTCTGCGAATGGAACATCAAGTGAATAAGCGAAAATCACACGCTCGATCCTTATGTAGGATGGGCGTTTTCTTTTGGTTAAATGTTGGCGACTCTTCGATGTACTTGTAAATTACTGGGTTTGACAACAAGGATGTCCTGTAACTATAATGATTACAAGCAAGATGTAACTGATTTGATTACAAGTTGAACCTGACGTTGACCTGAATATATGGAATGAACTAACCACAACATTCAAGGAGTGAGAATATGACAGCCATTATACATCCATCCACAAAGCTTGGCCCGGTCTCTCTGCGGATCAGTAATCTGGCACAATCTGTTCGCTTTTATACAGAAGTCGTCGGGTTGAAAATGCTTCGCCAGCATGGCCGTGTTGCCGAATTGACGGCAGACGGCAAACAGCCGCTGCTGATTATAGAGGAAATTCAAGATCTGGTGAGACCGCAGACCCGGACGGCAGGTCTGTACCATTTTGCAATTCTGGTTCCGAATCGGGAATCGCTCGGGCTTGCGCTTGCCAATCTGATTGCGCATAACATTCCAGTCGGTCAAGGCGATCATTTGGTCAGCGAAGCATTGTACATTAATGATCCGGACGGGAACGGCATCGAGATTTATGCCGACCGACCAAGGGATATCTGGAAGCGTGATGCCAATGGGGAATATGTGATGACTACCGACCCTGTCGATGTAGAAGGACTGCTGGCTCTCTCCAAGGACAAGGAATGGTATGGACTTCCTGAAGAGACGGTTATCGGGCATGTGCATTTCCACGTGTCCAACCTGCATGATGCCCGCGTATTTTATTGCGATGTTCTGGGGTTTGAGCTGACAGCCCATTACGGCGGCGCTGCGTTGTTTATATCTGCGGGAGGGTACCATCACCATATCGGGCTCAATGTTTGGGCAGGAATCGGTGTACCGAACACACCACGGAGCGCTGCGGGGATGGAAGATTATACGATTGAGCTTCCGAGCCATGAAGAGCTTGAAGCGGTAACCGGCCGTATCCGTGAGGCGGGACTGGGGCTGGAGCAGCGCGATGGCGTCTGGGCCGTTCAAGATCCTTCGGATATCTGGATCCGGTTGGTTGTTGCTTAATAATATAAGTTAAAAAGCCTGTCCGCGATGATCGTGGGCAGGCTTTCTTTATGAGAAATCTCGGTTATCTTTAAGTTATATCTGGTCTAATTCTCCCAGCGTACGAAGCATGAATTCCAGGATATTCGGGATATCTCCCATCTGTTCTTCGTTGATTCTACGAGGAAAGCGAAGCTCGATCGTGTTGTGAAGCGGTACCGGATCATCGCTGTAGGTGTACCGTATCGTTTGCAGCGGAGGAAGCTCCGGATTCCATATCTCCTTTATGATCTGGGCAATAGCCGGACACGCTATGGAAGCATCAGCGATATGTTTATAAAAGCGGAGCTTCAGCTCGCAGGCTGGCTGACCTTCCGGAATTTCCAAGATCTCGGCAGCCAAATCCCGGAGCCCGGTCTCCAGGCAAATTTCGGCTGAAGTTGTGGATGACGCAGCCAGCTCGAACCGGAGGCTAAAACTTCTGGATAACGTGGCCATATCCAGAAGATCCTTCCGATCGGTAACACGAATGATTTCATCGAGGTTATCGAGATCGTAGACCGCGTTTTCGATGCCAACCTTTAAATTTTCGAATATCGTCGGGTCAAACATGAGGCACATCCTTTGAACGTCATAGTGTCGTACATACGATTGTGGATAATATATCACAATTCAACTGCTTAAGGGGAGCAGGCTAAGTGTAAAAGACGGGATCCCTGCGTGATTTCCTTCGTGTTATAACAGTATTGCCAAATGGTATCATCGTTGACTCGCACTCGGCTCCTATCTGGTATAACCAAAAAATCGAGGAGCAGCAAGATTGACCTGCGGGTAAAGATCATGATAGGATGAAACACAAAGACAGTAAAATATATTTTACCGATAAAATATATGGAGGTGTTAAAATTAAAATGACTGGTGTTTATAGAATTAAAACTCATGAACAGCTCAAAGCAATTGCCGATCCCCTGCGCACCAAGATCCTGATGAATCTCGTGAAAGATGCCTACACCGGACAGCAGCTAGCCGAGGTACTGGACATTACGCGGAACAATATTTACTTTCATCTGAAGGAGCTGGAGAAGCACGGCATCATTCACGTGGTCCGGAAGGAAGAGAAGAACGGTATCGTGCAGAAATACTATCGCGCCGTCGCAAGCCGTTTCATTCCGGAGGATCATTTGCTGCCGAGCCTGGATTTGGTGGAAACATCCAGACAGGTATTTATGGAGACACTCGATGTTACCCGGACGAAAATCGAAAGCGCGCCGGCTTCTTCTTTTGCCTTGGACAGCACAAGCGAACACTATCGAAAAAACATTGCAGGGACCTACCGTTTTCATGCAACAAAGGAGAGTTTCCATGCTTTTGTGGATGAGTTCAAGCAGCTCATGAATAAACACTTTACGATGGAGACGGCCGAAACAGGCCATACGCCTGTGTCCATGGAAGAGAAAAATTACTATATGTCGTTGATCGCATTTCAAGATAATCAGGAGGATATCACCATTCGATAATCCTTGATGGGGGAGTCATTACATATGGAGAATCATCAACATAACGTTGTTATCGATGATGCATGGTTTACCGTATCGCAGTTGGATGAGACCACGTTCGCGATCAGTGAATACGGACATTGGGAGAAGGTACATTCGTTTCTGTTGATCGGAAGCGAGCGTGCCGCACTGATTGATACGGGACTTGGCATCGACAACATGAGGCGGATGACCGATCAGCTGACGGATTTACCTGTTGTGGTGCTAACCACGCATGTTCACGCGGATCATATCGGCAGTCATGGGCAGTACGGAGAGATTTATGTGCATGAGGCTGAGGAGGACTGGCTCGTCAGCGGGATTAAGAAGCTGTCCATTGAACAAATCCGTAAGGACATTTCACGCGATATCAGGAGGCCGGTACCGGCTTCCTTCGATCCGGCAACCTATACCCCTTACCAGGGGCAACCGACCGGTATTCTAAGGGATCGAGATGTCATCGAGCTGGGCGGGCGGAGTCTGGTTATTTACCACACGCCGGGCCATTCGCCTGGACATATCGTGGTATTTGATGTACACCGGGGTTACTTGTTCACAGGGGATTTATTGTATGATGAGACGCCGATATATGCTTTTTATCCAACGACAAGTCCGGAGGATCTCGTAAACTCGCTGGAGCGGATCGCGAATCTCGATGGTGTAAAGCGCATCTATGGTTCTCACAATACACTTGGACTGGATCCGGCATGGCTGGTCGTGGTCAAAGAGGCGGTTCAAGAGCTGCGGGAAAAAGACCTTGTCCGATTTGGAACGGGCATTCACCGGTTCAACGGATTTTCGGTTCAATTTTAGCACCGTTATCCGGTTACTTCTCCGGCAAGCAAGCGCGCCATGGGAAGAAATGAAAAGCCTTGCACCGAGGGGTGCAGGGCTTTTCCGATTCCTGATTTATTTCGAGGCTAGCGGAAGGGCGTAGTAGTTAAAAGGCCTTGTCCAGCAGAGCACAGGCCTCTTGACGAAGCAGCAGCTGCTTGGAACGGAAATGGACGGAGCCGACCTTTTTGGTTACGAGTGTCCGGATCAACGACTCCACTCCCGATAAGCACTTGAATGGCTTCTACTAACAGCCAGCTACATTCAGTCACTTCTTTGAGAAAGCGTGTCATATGACATTTTGACACTGTTGCACATGACAACGAGTGCAGTAGGATACAGGAGTATCAAGGTCATGAAGACATGAAAGGAGTTTAATCTATGAAGAAATGGCTGAGGGAGTACCTGCTGAACTTTTGTTTTTTGATGCTGACTTTTGGAACCGGGGTGTTTTATTTTTGTTACTATCTTGTGGGCCTTGTTTTTGGATCCGGCATGAGTTTCACCCTGATCGGGATACCGGTTCTTACCTTTGTTATGCGATCGTCATGGACTTTCATGGATTATGATCGGATCCAGACGAAGTTCTATACGGACATAACGATCGAACCTGTTATGAAGAGAACAACAACCGGCTCCCTCTGGATTCAGGCTAAGGGGGAACTGGTGGACATCCGAAATTGGAAAGCCGTATCGGTACTCATGCTGAAGTTTATCGTTGGCATCGCGAGTTTGTTCAGTGCCGTTATATTCTTTATCGTTCCCATTCTATGGATATTGGCCCCATGTATCAGTTCCTTTGCGGATATCAACGTAGGGCCTATTCGCATCGATACTTTGCCCAAGTCTCTGCTTATGATGGGAGTCGGCGTTCTGTTTGCTTATGCAGGGTCATGGGCCGCTAAGGGAGCGGCGAGATGGAGCGGCCGGTACACGCAGTGGATGTTTTCGGTTTGTAGGTAGACACACTGTGGGGGCCATGTCATATTAGGAAGGAACCGTGAAGGAACTGCAGGGAGTGAATGCTTTGTTTGATATAGTGAAACAATGGAAGTGGTACGACTGGGCCATGCTCTTTATTCGCATGATGGGCTGCATCTCCCTGATCATAAAGTTTGTAGAGCTCCGGAATGAGTTTTCCGTATCGTTATGGCTCGTCGTCATGTGGGAGATGGCAGCTTTCTCGATCCCCTGGCTGTGTCTGCTTCTGAACCATAAAGCATATTTGGTAACGGAGCTCCTGTTATCGGGGGGGATCGCCGTCTATTTAACTTCCTTATTCCCGGAGGCTTACTTGTCGTTTATCATTCCGGCATTTCTGATGGCAGCGAACAGCTATGGAAATACGTACAGATGGACAGGTCCCCTTGCGGCTATCTTGGTTCCAATGCTGATCAAGCTGTACGCCCCATCAACGGATTTGATGCTGATGATGGAGCATGTCGCCTTTGCGTTTGCGTTAGGATTTGCCTTTCATCTGTTGATGGCCAACTATCGCCAGAATGAAATCATTCGAACACATAATACGATTTTGGAGCAATATTTGTCCCAGGTCGAGCGGGTCACGCTGCTGGAAGAACGAGAGCGCGTGTCCAAGGATCTGCATGATACGATGGGCCATACGTATACGGCGGTCATTATGGGCTTGGAAACGCTTCGTTCCACGGAAACCGATGCAGCAGCTCAGCGTAAGCTGTCCAATCTGCTCGAACTGACACGGAGAAGTCTGGATGAGGTCAGAGGGTACTTGCATGAGATGGACTCACCGCAAGAACAGCTTCCCCTGGTGCAGTCACTGAGACAGGTAACGGAGGATTTTGAGCGCAACACCGGGGTAAAAGCAGGATTTAGAGTGCTTGGTGAAGAGTACCCGGTATCCCGGCAGGTGAAAATGACCTTCTATCGTTGTCTCCAGGAGTCTTTAACCAACAGTGTTCGTCATGGCAATGCGACGAGGATTGATGCCGTGCTTCAATTCGAATTGCAGCAAACCCGGCTTGAAATTCTGGATAACGGCAGTGGAACCGTGCAAATCCAGGAAGGTTTCGGTTTAAGTGCCATGAAGGAAAGGGCCTATCGCCTTCAAGGCCAAGTCACGGTTTATTCGACTCCCGACGAAGGAACCGTTGTGACCTGCAGCTTGCCTAGAATCATGGAGCCTGCGGATGAAATCATCAGAATTTTATTGGTGGATAATGAACCTTTTATCAGGGAGAGTCTCGGCATCATTCTGGAGTCGGAAAAGGACCTTGAGGTAGTAGGACGTGCGGAACATGGGGAGTTTGCCTTGGACATGTGTGAGAAGCTTAACCCCCATCTGGTGCTGATGGATCTGGAGATGCCCGTGATGGATGGGATTACAGCGACGCGATTGATCAAACAACGTTGGCCGTCAGTGAAGGTGATTATATTCACCACATTTGAGCAGAGGGCCAAAGCAGCCGAAGCGATGCGAGGCGGAGCGGACGGTTATTTGCTGAAGTCGATGGAGCCGCGTGAACTTGCCGAGAACATTCGCATCGTGTATCGAGGCGGAACTTTAATGAATCCGGAGATTTCGGCGAAACTCTTCGATGGGGAAGCGGGCGATTTCATGAAGGAGGAAGGCGGCACTGCATTCGTAATCGAAGCCGATCCGACGTCGTCTCCAACTTTGAAGTTGTATGATCTGACACCAAGGGAGATGGAGATTCTGAAGTATCTCTCCCAAGGCATGCGGTACAAGGCGATTGCGATGAGATTGTATCTCTCAGACGGGACCGTACGGAATTATGCTTCAACCTTGTATGCCAAGCTGGGCGTCCGCAACCGGGACGAAGCGATAGAAATTGCAAATCAGGCTGGGCTCCTATGAGCCCGGCCTGGTTTCTGACTCTTGCATATTTCCAGCATCAAAGCCGTTTGATGGCAGCGTATCGGAGTGCATACCATCAGTAACTGCGGTCCATGTTTTTACCGTAATAAATTTCGTCCATCTCCAGTTTGATGCGCTCGGTGATTTTCTGCTGCTCGGCTTCGGATAGCTTATCCTTCGTGTAACCGAACAGATAGTTGTCCAGATCAAACTGCTTCAGCTTACACTTGGTGTGGAAGATGTTCTCCTTGTATACGTTGACGTCAATCATATCGAACAGCTCCTTGGCCTCGTCCGGAATGTAGTTCTGAATGGAGCTGATCTCATGGTCGATAAACAGCTTGTGCCCGTGAATATCCCGCGTGAAGCCTCGAATTTTATAGTCGATCGTCATAATATCCGTATCAAAGGAGTGGATCAGGTAATTTAGGGCTTTCAGCGGTGAAATCTCCCCGCAGGTTGACACGTCGATATCGGCCCGGAAGGTGCTGATTCCCTCATCGGGATGAAATTCCGGATACGTATGGACGGTAATGTGGCTCTTGTCGAGCTGCAGGATGACGTTATCCGGCAGCGGCCCCGGCGATTCGTCATAGGATTCCTCCGGAACCTCCACGACCGGACCCTCGGATACAAGGACCGTTACGCTGGCGCCTTGCGGGATATAATCCTGCTTGGCAATGTTCAGGACATGCGCTCCGATGATTTCGGCCACATGGCTCAATATTTTTGTTAGCCGATCCGCGTTATACTGCTCATCAATATATTCAAGATACGCCTCACGTTCTTCCCGGGTTTTCGTATAACAGACATCGTACATGTTAAAGCTAAGCGATTTCGTTAGGTTGTTGAACCCGTGCAGGGTAACGCGTTGTTCTGGTGTCATATCCATATGAATTTCCCCTTGTGTCGTTAATATATCAGTTCGAGTATCTATTATTTCCGAAACCGGCGATTCCTAATCTGCCCATGCTTCACCTTCGGAATTAACATTAATATGTTCTTACCCGGATCGGGTTTAACATTAACAGAAGGTCAAGGATGATAGAGACAAGTATTGGCTGCTCAAAACTCAAAAAGGCCAACCGGTAATCCCCGGCTGACCTCAAGACGAGAAGGACACCTGCTACATGCAGCATATCCTTCGAGCGTGTATATGGACTTCACTTCGTATTTCCGATACTATGATCCTTCTCAAACGGCATGATTACTCCGTAAATTCCAGCAGTTCAATTACATTCCCAAAAGGGTCCCGGATTGCGCTGTATAGACCGGGAGGGCACGGCTGCGGTGTATCAAAGATGACCTCTACACCCTGCGTTTTGTAGTTCGCAATCGCCGCGCTTACATCAGCCGTCTCAAGTCCGATAATAACCTGAGCTTCATGCGGGTAATCGGTTTTCGTAGGACGGTCGCATTTTTGCAGAACAAGGGAAACGCCTTCATGTTTCAAACTGATGATCTGATCATCATACACCTTGGAAATTTCGAATCCCAGAATATCACAATAAAATCGCGTCGCTTGATCCATATCACTTACATTGATCGATAGAACACAAAGATTGGGCATAGTTCCTCTTCTCCTCTAATCCATGGGTTGTCTTACTGGCAGCATAGAATGCCTTCACCGGATTCGATGCTGGATTTTAAGCTGGCCAGCATGCCTTTCCATGCATCCACATGCCATTCCCGGGCTTGCAGTGACGCCTCGGTATCCTTCCAGCCCGTATGCTCTAAGGTAATTCTCGTGCCGCCGTCCTGTTCAGGTCTAAAAGACACCTTGACCTCAGTTAATTCCCCCTGATTCATCGTTTCCGCAAAGGGATCGGGTCCTTTCCACTCAAACACGAGGGTATGCGGTTCATCATACTGCAAAATGGTGCAGCCCGCGGTGCACATCGATTCACGATTAGCCGGGTTAAAATAAAGCTCGAACTTTCCGCCCGCCCTCGGTTCAATTTCAGCAGCCGGCGCAAACCACTCGGTTATCCTTGCAGACTCCGTCCATGCTCGCCAGAGGAGCTGCACGTCGGCCTGAATTATGGTTTCTTGAATAATGGTCATGTCTATTCCTCCAATCTATAGTGCTCATTGTTCCGTACTAACGCTTCCAGCAATTCCATTATAAAGGGACATGCGATTCAAAAATTCTTCTACCTTGCGCTGTTATTTCCGATCCTTCTCGAATAAGAGCAGAGGTAGATTCACAACAATCGGCGGGTCATAGGGCAGAGGCTCGCGCAAGGTGATGTTTACGGCCAGATCGGTTTCTTCGTCGATATGGACAGGCTCCTCCCGCTTGCCGCGCAAGGATTTGCTCAGCAGAAAATAATCCCGGGGATTAAGGCTCCAGGGGATGCCCGCTGCCAGCACATAATACGTTCCGGTTGGTATGCCGGCTAAAGTACAGGTCCGGTTCTTGAGGTTGACCGCCGTACCGGAGACGGGCTTCTGATCAGGCACGGGTCTTGGGAACAGACCAACGTAAATCATGCCGCGGAACGCCTCGGGAGCTTCGATCCGGCAATGAATCCGGGGCAGAGCATGTCTTTCTTCCTCTGCCCATGTTAATGGCTTGTGCTCATATTGATTCACGTAACGATGCAGGGACTCGGTGGTGGTGCGGAACTTTTTTGGAGACAGGCCGACAAATTGCTTAAAGCGGGTATTGAAGGTGCCGGGACTTGCCAAACCGATACGCATTCCGATTTTTACGAGCAGGGAAGGACCTTGAAGGAGCTCGATTTTGCCGGATTCAACCCGGAGCGCGGACAGGTATTGCCTGAGCGATATGCCGGTTACTCGCTTGAATACTCTGGAGAAATGGTAGGGACTGTATCCCGCAAGATCGGCGAGCTGCTCGGTCGTCATGGGCTCGTCCAGATGCTCCTTCATATATTGAATGGTTTGATTTACGGCTTCCGTATGTGCGTCATTCATTAGGATCACCAACTTCACTTTTTGGGCTCTACATGATAGCATGCCTTTTTCCACATTTATGAAGTTCTCTTCGTCGAATGCAATTTCCTTCTACGATTCGGTTGCCCATTCATGGAAAGGCCGTTAAACTTAAAGGATACGGGCTTTTCGAAACGGAAAACCAAGGAGAATTAAGGAGTTTTTATCCATGAATGTGGAAACAAATGATAGAGAATCGATGAATATGGATACAGCGCGGGATTATCTGCAGAAATATTACGGCTATCCTGATTTTCGGGAGGGCCAGAAAAAAATCGTCGCCAGTCTGCTGGCGGGTCAAGATACGCTCGGGATCATGCCGACGGGCGGAGGCAAATCGATCTGTTATCAGATCCCGGCGCTCCTGTGTCCGGGTCTCACGTTGGTTGTATCGCCTTTGATTTCCTTGATGAAGGATCAGGTGGATGCCCTTACGACAGCGGGTGTGGCCGCTGCCTATATCAACAGCACGCTCAGCGGCAAGGAAGTGAACGATCGCATACGTGCGGCCAAGCGCGGAGAATTGAAGCTGTTATATGTCGCCCCGGAACGGCTTGAACTGGATTGGTTCCGGGAGGAGATGGCAGGTCTTGACATTTCGATTGTGGCTGTCGATGAAGCTCACTGCGTATCCCAGTGGGGGCATGATTTCCGGACCAGCTATCTCTCGGTGGCTCCTTTTGTTAAAGGGCTCCCGAACCGTCCGATCGTGGCGGCCTTTACGGCCACGGCCACGCCAGAAGTTATGGAAGACATGCAGCGTCTGCTTCGACTGGAACAGCCGCAGGTGTTCGTAACGGGCCTTGGGCGCGACAATCTGGAGATGTCGGTGCTTCGCGGTGAGAACAAGCGGGAGTTCGTTCTGGACTATGCGGCCTCGCATACCCACCAGCCAGGAATCATCTATGCCGCCACTCGCAAAGAGGTCGATGATTTATGCCAGCGCCTTATAGCTAAGGGGCTTCTAGCGGGTCGATACCATGCCGGCATGAGTGACGCGGAGCGGGCGGAGAGCCAAGAGGCTTTCCTCTATGACGATATTCGCGTTATTGTAGCAACGAACGCGTTTGGCATGGGGATCGATAAATCCAACGTCCGGTATGTCATTCATTACAATATGCCGAAAAATATGGAGTCCTACGTGCAGGAAGCGGGTCGCGCCGGTCGGGATGGCGAGCCCAGCCAGTGCATATTGCTGTTTAGCGCCCAGGACATCATGACCCAGAAATTCCTGATTGAACAGAATCCCCAGGAGGGCGAGCGCAAGCAGAACGACTACCGGAAGCTGCAGCAGATGATCGATTACTGCTACACCACAAGGTGCCTTAGGAGCGCGATGCTGGATTATTTCGGGGAAGAACACGAAGATAAGCCCTGCGGTACGTGCAGCTCCTGCACGGATGACCGGGAACTTGTCGATATCACGGTGGATGCGCAGAAAATTTTCTCATGCATCCACCGGATGCGCGAACGCTTTGGCGTGTCCACGGTCGCCTCGGTGCTGAAGGGCTCCCGGGCGAAAAAAGTGCTGGAGTACGGCTTTGACCGCCTTCCGACCTATGGCGTGATGTCGAATCGGACCGAGAAGGAGATATCCGAGACGATCAATGTGCTCATCTCGGAAGGGTTCCTGGCGCTGACGGAAGGCCAATACCCTGTCGTGAAACTGCAGAGCGAGGCCGCCGATGTGTTAAAAGGCCAGCGCGAAGTGATGCAGCGCGTTCCGCGTCCTTCCAAAGCCGCAGGCAGCCAGCGAAGCGGCAGCCGCCGTGATTATTCGTCGTCAGCCGTCAACGAGACGGTGTTCGAGCAGCTGCGTTTGATTCGGCGTGAGCTGGCAAGCAAAGAGCATGTGCCGTCCTACATCATTTTTAACGACGCAACCTTGCGTGAGATGAGTGTGGTTTGTCCGCAGAGCGAGGATGAGATGCTGAATGTCAAAGGGGTCGGGGAAGTGAAATTCCGTAAATATGGCCGTCCGTTCCTGGAATTCTTCCTGAATGGTCAGAGTGCGTCGAATGACGGGGACGATCTGTTTGACTATGAAGAATAGGCTTGCATGACAGGCGGAAATCATGGCTTTTTCCCGTTCCATCACTCAGAATAAACCGTTCGGTTAATAAATTTACATTATGTAGAAAGAAAGTGGACCCTACCATGAAAGTCATACTATCAACCTTGAATGCCAAGTACATTCATACCTCTTTAGCCATTCGCTGCCTGAAGGCATACAGCGAGAAGGATTTCGATATCGAACTGACGGAGTACACGATTAAGGACCCTGTGATGAATATCGTCTCCGACCTGTTCCAGCGCAAGCCGGATGTGATCGGATTCTCCTGTTATATATGGAATATTGAAGAAACGATTAAAGTGATCGATATCGTGAAGAAGATTATGCCGGAGGTCACGATCATATTGGGCGGACCTGAAGTATCCTACGATACGGAGTATTGGATGAAACGGCTGCACAATGTCGACTTTATCGTTATGGGTGAAGGCGAGGAGACCTTCCACCATTTGCTGCAAACGATTGAAGGGGACCGGAAGTATCATTTCGTTTATGGCGTGGCTTACCGCAAGCAGGATGAAGTCATTGTGAATCCCGGAAGACCGAAGAGCATTCTGGCAGAGCTGCCTTCCCCGCATCGTTTTCCGGAGGATATCCCGCATCTCGGGAAGCGGGTTGTCTATTTTGAGACCAGCCGGGGCTGTCCCTTCAGCTGCCAGTTCTGCCTGTCGAGCATTGAGGTGGGGGTTCGCTACTACGACATTGAACGGACTAAAGCGGATATTCTCTACCTGATCGAGAACGGAGCAAAATTGATCAAGTTCGTAGACCGCACCTTTAACATTAAGCGGGATTACGCGCTTGAAATGTTCGAGTTTCTTATCGAGAATCATGGCGGCTGCGTGTTCCAGTTTGAGATCACGGCGGATATCATGCGTCCCGAGGTGCTGGATTATTTGGCGAAAAATGCGCCTCCCGGCATTTTTCGGTTTGAAATCGGGGTGCAATCGACCAACGACCCGACAAACGAGCTGGTAAAGCGTCGCCAGAATTTCACCAAGTTGTCGCGCACGGTAACCATGATCAAGGACAGCCGCAAGATCGATCAGCATTTGGATTTGATTGCAGGTCTTCCGGAAGAGGATTACGATACGTTCCGCAAAACGTTTAACGATGTATTTGCGCTTGGGCCGGAGGAACTGCAGTTAGGCTTCCTGAAGATGCTCCGCGGAACCGGGCTGCGGATCGATGCGGACAAGTATAATTACACCTACATGGACCATGCTCCGTATGAGATCCTCGGTAGCGACGTGCTACCGTTCTCGGATATCGTCCGACTGAAGAGGCTGGAGGATGTGTTGGAGAAGTATTGGAATGCGCACCGGATGGACCACACCCTGAATTATTTGATGAAGCATGAGTTTACGTCGCCGTTTGATTTCTTCCAAGAGTTTGGAGACTACTGGGAAGGACAGGGCTGGCAAAAAATCGGCCATCAGCTCGAGGATCTGTTCACGCGTTTAACGGCTTTCCTTGAAGATCGGAAGACCTCGCATATGGACGTTGTCTCCGGTCTCATGAAGTTTGATTATTTCCTGGGCCATAAGTATAAGCCGCGGAAAATATGGTGGGATCATACCCAGGATAAAGCGCAATGGACCGCCAATGTCCGCAAAATCGTAGAGGAGCCTGCGGCCCTGTCCGACGGTTTTGCCGATCTGGGGATCACGGAGCGCGATCTGCAGAAACATGCGATGATTGAGGTGCTGCCGTTTAACCTCAGCGATGCCATCCAGGGCGGCACCGGATTTCCGGACAGCGCGGACCATGCAACGATGCTGTTGGTATTGTACCAGCAGAACGAAACAGGACAGCCGCAGTACTATACGATGCCTGTGGAGTTAGCGAAGCAGGCAAAGTAGAGTTAGCGAAGGACAACTCTTACCGGAACTTGATGTGAGCGGCTTGCCGTTTTGGCGAAATACCTTTCTTATAGGGATTGGCATGGACTGGAGCCGTGAAGATGATCCCTGCGTTGCCGTAACGGACCGTAACCTGGGCGTCCCGGAATAAAACACCCTGAGGATCGGAATTCTAATCGCATCAACCGATGAGGAGGGGATGTTTATGAACGGGAAACAGATGGGGCGGGAACAGCATCCGCAGGATGAGCCAACCATTGCGCCGGGTATGGAAACCAATGATGATCTGCGCGAAGAGGCTACGGAGGATGAAGTAAATCATGGCGAGTATACCGAGGTCACGCAGCTGATCATCGACCGCACGCCGAACGAGGAAGAGTAAGGGGCTGAAAGGGGCTGGGCTTTCTGTTAAGTAGGTTTACTTACTTGGCGGATAGCTTGTCGAATTAAAAAGGTTTCCATTTACTAAGGAATTTTAGGTTAAGGGTGGATATGCACAGCGTCACAACAGAGAAGGGGGTGTCCCAAAAGGTTAATCGACCTTTTTGGGACACCCCCTTTTTAATTCGTCCTGCAACATTCTTTTACATACGGGTTTCGATTCTCGCGGCGTCGTCTGCTGTCCCATGCGATTCCGAGGTGTGCCGTTCTAGCCAGTCGAGAACATGTGCCGCAACTTCATCCCGGTTGATTTCATGCAGCATTTCGTGGCGGCCGCCGGGATACAAACGGTATTCAAGATCCTGGATGCCATGTTTCCGGTACATTTCGATCAAACGCCGTACGCCTTTTCCGCGGTGTCCGACCGGATCATCCTCGCCCGAGAAAATGTAGACCGGCTTATCCTTTAGAAGGCATTCCATCAATTGAGGTTTATGGATCTGGGACAGCAGCTTGAAGAAATCACGGAAGAAACGAGCGCTGCATACCTGACCGCAATAGGGGTCGTTGATATACTTATCCACTTCCGTTTCATCCCGGGACAACCAATCGAATGGAGTGCGAATAGGGCCGAAACCTTTGTTGTAAGGGCCGAACACGATGGCGTTCAGCATCAGACTCCGGTGCGTGTTTCCTTGAAGGCGCATTTGTACCGCTGCCAGATTCAAACCGAACGCCAGCAGTCCCTGTGGACCATTGGTGCCGGACAGAATGAATCCGTCGAATAATTCGCCGTTCAAACACATGATCTTTTGGGTCAAAAAAGACCCCATGCTGTGACCCATCAAGTAATGTGGAACACCGGCATGGCGCTTCTTAAGCTCGGAAGCAAGAAGCAGCAGGTCTTCAATCATTCCTTCGAAACCGTCTTCCCCGGCATCGCCGAGAAGTGTAAGGCCGGACGTTTGTCCATGACCCCGATGGTCGTTGCAGTACACAGCGTAACCGTGTGCTGTAAGCAACTCAGCAAGCGCCTCGTATCGTATGCCGGTTTCGCACATGCCATGCGCAATTTGCACGATGGCACGAACGGGATGGTCCGGCTCCGGCAGCCATTGATATACAAAAACATGCATGCCCTGCGTATTCAGCATCGTAAACGTGTCGGTTTGCATTTCAGGCCTAACACCTCCACAAAAACGAATGGTTTATTTCAATACTTTATACCCTGTTTATGGAAGATATGAACGAAGAACCGTAGATTGCCCGTCCAGCGTATATGCACCCAGGTTAGCTGGCAGCAGGAAGCATTGTCCGGACGTATACTCAATGGAGCCGTTATCCCAGCTGAGGGTTCCTTGACCATCGCATACCACGACGATCGTGAAGCTTTCCGCGGAAGTGGACAAGGACCAGGCACCGTTAACAACGCCTTTCTCGACAACAAAATAGGGAGATTTGGCAAGCTCAAGCCATTCTCCAGGCGCGGTTCCTTCCGTGCTCATTGTGGTCGCGCCGGATCCTTCGTAGGCCGTCACGTTCAAGGAGTCCTCGATATGAAGCTCGCGCGGCTTACCGTCAAGACCTGGTCGATTATAATCGAAAATCCGGTAGGTTGTATCCGAATTTTGCTGAATTTCCGCCACTACAACGCCAGCACATAGGGCGTGCACCGTACCGGCAGGTATGTAGAACGTGTCTCCGGCTTTTACGGACACTTCTTGCAGCTGGTCCATAACCGTGCCGTTTTCCATGGCCTCTTTCAACGTCTCGCGGCTAACGCCTTCCTTCAGACCGTATATGATTTTGGCGTCCGGCTTCGCATCCAGCACATACCACATTTCTGTCTTGCCCAGCTCGCCTTTCGGAAGCCCCTCATAGTCATCGGTCGGATGCACCTGAACGGAGAGGTTGTCATTGCAGTCAAGCAGCTTGATCAGCAGGGGGAACCGTCCGTTAACCTCGGAGAATCCCTTGCTGCCAAACCACTCCCGTCCAAATTGCTCCCGAACCTGATCCAGGCCGCGACCGGCAAGTTCACCGTTCACAATGCTGGTCGTGCCGTTCGGGTGGTCGGCGATCATCCAGCCTTCTCCGATATGTCCTTCAGGAATATCCAGGCCGAATTGCTCCAGGGCACGGCCACCCCACACACGCTCTTTAAATTCGGGTTGGAACAATAATGGATATGGTTTTGTCATAGTAATCATCTACCTTTCATCATGTTTGGAATATTCTATGGATGTAAGTGCATGGACCTCTCCTAGAACTTATATCATATCGGCTTCTTCCGTTCCAGTGCAATGAGATATGGCGCTTCGGAACGCTGAAGACCACGATACAATATCGTTTGCACCTTGTGCGGGGGCAATTCAGCCGCCCAGGCCTGCACGGCGTCCGCTTCGGCATCGCCGCCTTTATGGCCCGGGTACAGCACGATGGTGATAATGCCGCCGGGACGGAGCAGCTCGATGGCAGCTTCCAGAGCCGTGAGTGTGCTGGCGGTTTCCGTCATGATCCGTTTATCTGATGAATCTGCCGGAAGGTAACCGAGATTGAACATGATCGCACCCATACGGCCATGCTCGCACTCAGGAACGCATTCTCCCATAAGGGCATGGCTCTGATGGTGAAGGGTAACCTCCGCAAGGGTGCCAGGCGGTTCCTTATCAAGCCGATCACGAGTCAGTTGCAGCGCCTGTTCCTGAATATCAAAAGCGTACACCTTGCCCTTTGAACCTGTGCATTTGGCTAGATACAGCGTATCGGCCCCGGTTCCCGCCGTCGCATCCAGCGCAATGTCTCCAGGCCGCAGCCTTTCGGACACGAGCTTGTGAGCAAAACTCAAAACCGAGAGGAAGCCCATCAGGATCCCCCCCACAATTTACCCTGCCATGTATCGCGGCGCTTGAGCTCGGCGTCAATGCCGTTAAGCACTTCCCACTTCTTGAGACTCCACGTCGGTCCGATCAAGAGATCCCGTGGAGCGTCTCCGGTCAGACGGTGCACGATCATTTCGGGAGGTAAAAACTCCAGGCTATCTACGATAAGGCTGATATATTCGTCCTGTTCCAGGAACCGTAGCAGCCCCGCCTCATATTGCTTCACCATCGGCGTCTTGCGCATGAGGTGCAGCAGATGGATCTTGATTCCCTGCACATCCATCTTGGAGACCGCTCGGCCGGTGGCGAGCATCATCTCGTGGTCCTCTTGCGGAAGGCCATAAATGATGTGTGTGCAGACACGAATGTTATGCTTGCGCAGCTTTTCGACCGCTTCCAGATAACATTCGGTATCATGGGCACGGTTGATCAGCTCGGAGGTGGAATCATGGATCGTTTGCAGGCCCATTTCCACCCAGAGATAGGTTCGCTCATTCAGCTCGGCCAAGTATTCCACGACGTCGTCTGGCAGGCAATCCGGGCGTGTAGCGATCGATAAACCGACAACGCCCGGCTGCTGCAGAATGACTTCATAGTACTCCCGAAGCTCCTCTACCGGAGCATAAGTGTTGGTATAGGCTTGGAAATAACCGATGTATTTGGCGCTCGGCCACTTCTGGTGCTGCCGGTCCCGGATGGTGTTGAACTGGGTAACAAGATCGTCCCGCCGTCGTCCGGCAAAATCACCGGAGCCGCGGGCGCTGCAGAAGGTGCACCCGCCCTTGGCAATCGTGCCGTCGCGGTTCGGGCACGTAAAGCCCGCATCCAGCATAACCTTGAATACTTTTTCCTGGAATTGGCTGCGCATCTCGTAATTCCATGTATGAAATCGTTTGTCGCCCCATAATGTTGGGGCGGGTCTAAGTGATGTACTCATGTGTGCTCCTTTTATAGCCGCATAAGATGAATAGAGACAGGGATTGCCGTGCCTCAAAGTATACATGTTTTACTTAACTTATCCTTAAGCAGATATGTCCATTGTAACAAAAAATAAAACTTTGCGTTATATACAGGTCTTCAAGCCTAATTAAGATGTTGTTACTTGAATGAATTGCATATAATTGGTATATTTAAAGTAGAAAAATAAAAATATGATTCAAGCAATTTTGGCATGGGTATATATCGGATAGGATTCATATTTGTGTGACGTCATGGATACAATAATACCGTGAGGTGATTACGAATGAATTCATCGACAGTAAAGAATGACAGTAGAGACAAAATCGCTGTGGAGCTTACCCCGAACGAAGCTTTAGCCCTTACTGGCGTGGAGTTTAACTCCAACCAGGACGTGAAGGCTTCGGCACGTCGCAAGATTCGGGCCGCCTTTGAGAAGACGTTTGAATTTACGTCGAATGAAAGGTAGACTATTCACAGTTTAACCATCGCGGAACCCCAATTCCAAATATAAGAAAGAGGAACCTAAGCCTTTGCGTTAAGCAGAGTATAGGTTCCTTTTTCTATGGGGCTTTACTTTTGGGAGTAACTTCGTCACAATAAATGCAGTATCGGGATATCATTCTAAATTTACTTGGAAAGTTTCGGAGGTATGACATGCGTTTACGCGGAAGAAAAGGTATACGGGAAAATCTGGAGCAGCAGGAAGACCTGGTCGTTTTGGACCCCGGTCAATATAGAGGGAAATGGGCTTCATTATTTGGCAATGACCTCCCGATCCATGTCGAATTCGGCATGGGCAAAGGTCAATTTATAAGCCAGATGAGTTACAAACATCAGAATGTGAATTTTATCGGGGTGGACATGTACGACGAGCTGATTCGCCGCGCAAGCGAAAAGGGACGCAATGTCTGGGCTCAGGACGGTGTCGATACCCCGCCGAATTTGAAGCTGGCGCTGTTTAATATCGAGAATGTCGAGCAGGTTTTTGAACCCGGCGAGATCGAACGTTTATATTTAAACTTCAGCGATCCGTGGCCAAAATCCAAGCATGCCCGCCGTCGTTTGACGCATCCGCGTTTTTTGGACAAGTACTCCCAGATCCTGAACGAGCGCGGGGAAATTCATTTCAAGACCGATTCGGTTACGCTTTTTGAGTTCTCCCTGAATGCATTTGCCGATTATGGTTTGCAAATGACGAATATTTCGCTGGATCTGCACCGGGACGGACTGAACGAAGAACACGTGATGACTGAGTACGAGACGAAATTCGTCGGTCAAGGTATGCAGATACATCGCTGCGAGGCCATTGTTGGCAAGGAAGCACTTGCTTCCTACCATAAGAATCGTCTTGAAAAATACGGTAAATAACGTCTATATGGTAGAGTTTCTTCGATGATAGCGCTTGCATCTATTATAATAGTAGGAAATCTATCAATTCGATGACGTGTTTGCGGACAACGGCGCAAAAAAAGGTGTGCTCCCTCTTTAGGAGTACACCTTTTCGTTTTCCAGCATGTCGATGATGCTGCGTGCGCTTTGCATCGGATGGAATCGCTCGATGTCTCGCAAATTTTGCGCCCGTTGCTGTTGAATCACATCGTATTGATGAAGCAGTTTGTTCATCCAGTTGGCAAGAACATCCAGCGAATGGATAGGTTCGCCCAAACCTTGCGCGGTGAAATATTGGCAGTTCTCTTCTTCCTGTCCCGGAAGAGGCTGATGAAACAGCATCGGGATTCCTTTGGCCAAGCCTTCGGTGCATGTCATCCCGCCTGGCTTCGTAACGAGCAAATCCGACACCTCCATCAGCTTGTCGATCTCGCGCGTAAAGCCCAAAATCCGGATGTTCGGATGCTGGAACCGGGGGTTGTTCTCCATCTCCTCGCGTCCCTTGTCGTTATTGCCGAGGCAAAATATGATCTGGACTTCGTCGCGCCATCGGGTCAGAAATTCATGCACCACTTCGTCATTCATGATGCCCCAGCCTCCGCCCATTACAAGCACGGTAGGCATATCGGACAGATGAAATCGTTCCCTGATTTCCTTCTTGCTCGGATGCGTCCAGAAGTCGGGATGGATCGGAATGCCGGTAACCTGAATTTTGGCTTGGGACACCCCGCGATTGAGCAGCTTTCGCCTCACCTCCGGCGTGGACACGAAATATCGGTCGACCTCTGGACTGATCCATGTATCGTGAGCATCATAATCGGTAATAACGGTACACAGAGGCACATCGATGCCCAGTCGTTTCAAACGCGAGATGACCGCACTTGGTATAAAATGGGTACAAACAATGATGTCGGGTTTGAGCTGTCTAACCACGTTTTTGGTGCTTGTATAGAACATTCGGTGAAGTGCTAAAGCCGTAAAGCGATTAAAGGACTTTTGATGGCGATACATGTACCCGACCAATCTCGGGCGAGTTGTAATCGTCTTTCTGTAGGCCGAAATGATCAGTGGAGCGATTTTAGGGTTCAAGAAGCTCCCGAGCTCGAGAACTTTGGTCTGTACGCTAGGCGATAACTGGCGCAGGCTGCTGGAGAGTGCATGAGCGGCCTGTGTATGGCCTGCACCGAACCCTTCAGATAACAGCAAGACTCTTTTTTTAGCCACTACTTTTCACCCGTTCTGCAGCGTTATTCTTTAACTTTAACATATCGACTTTGGGAAAAGAAATCAACCGTTCTCCACTTATGTTTCAGGGACTTTGGTCCCGGAAACGGAAACTTTGTTCGGCAAACTTCTCGCTGGCGCCTTGCTACTTAAGGAGTTAGTCAGCAGCGCGCATTTTGTAGAAAATCAGGGTCCGTGGTCTTTTGACTTGAGTATGAGATGCCGCTACAATGATTCAAACGGACATCAAAAAGTTTATTAGAGAAAGAGCAATGAAAAACGAAAACTTTTTGGGTGTCTGTTGCGTTTATTTATTGGCGGACAAGTCGAAAAAGAAAAAATGGGCAGCCAAGAGAAATAAAAAGCAAGGAAACGGATGAAAATAAGAACTAAAGCCGTTTGAAACGAAGCTTGCTGGCAAACGACATTGCAAGCTGAGCTCTTTTACGAAGTTTTTCCGTAAATTAGAGCATTCCACGGTTTTGACAAAAGATTCAAAAGTGTGGAAAATCGTGTATGACGTGCGAAGTTGCCCCGCGGCACCGAGGCTACTAGAAGGACAGACACAAGTCACAGGGTCATAGCAACAACAAAAAAAGCGAAAAACTTAGAGAGAAAAAAATAACAAACATTCTCGGGTTATAAAAAGGGGGTAACGGAGAATCATGACAGACGCCATCTTTATCGCGCTCCAACTATTCTTGGCCGCGGTGGGTGTGTACCAGTTCGTATTCTCTTTGTTTGGTCTGGTCAAAAGAAAAAAGAAACAACAGTTTGAACCCAATAAATCATTTGCAGTGTTAGTTGCTGCGCACAACGAAGAACAGGTTGTCGGTGCATTAATGGAGAACCTGAAACAGCTTGATTATCCGAAGCATCTGTACGACGTATTTGTCATCTGCGACAACTGTACAGATCGTACTGCAGAGATCGTCCGTGCCCACGGGATGAACGCATGCGTGCGCACGAATCAGAATCTCCGAGGCAAAGGTTATGCCATCGAGTGGATGCTGAAAGAGCTCTGGGCAATGCCGCGCCAGTATGATGCGGTTGTCATGTTTGACGCGGATAATCTGGCCGCTCCGAATTTCTTGAACGAAATGAACAATGATCTCTGCTCTGGAGCAAGAGTTATCCAGGGATATATCGATACCAAGAATCCTGAGGATTCCTGGATCACTGCCTCTTACGGGGTATCTTACTGGTATATCAACCGCTTGTGGCAGCTCTCCCGCAGCAATCTGAACATGGCGAACTTCCTCGGCGGTACGGGAATGTGCTTTGAGACCAATCTCTTGAAGGAGATCGGCTGGGGTGCAACCAGTCTGGTTGAGGACTTGGAGTTCACGATGCGCAGCGTTATGCGCGGCGTGTATCCGAAGTTCAACTATGACGCGAAGGTATTTGACGAAAAGCCGCTTACGTTTAAGGCTTCCGCCAGACAACGTCTGCGCTGGATGCAGGGTCACTTTACGGTTGCCCGTCGTTATTTCTTCCCGCTGCTGTGGCGTGCCATTAAAGAACGCAGCCTCGTGAAGCTGGACTTGGCATTGTACGGAGTCAACGTTTACATCGTACTGCTGACTTTCTTGTTGACGGCCATCATATGGGTTGACAGCTCATTCTTCGATGGTCCGAATATCGCGAACCTGTATGGATATTTACCGCTCTGGCTTAGTTTTACAGCGATCGCGGCGAATGTGTTCACGTTCATGATCGCGATGATTCTGGAGAAAGTGAAATACAAGAAAGTGTATATGTATCTGGTGCTGTTCCCGATTTACCTGCTGTCGTGGTATCCTATCACGGTGTATGCGTTCTTCACGCAGAACAACAAGCAGTGGAGTCATACGGAGCACACCCGGGTTGTACGCCTTGAAGAAGTTCAAAGCAAACAAGGCTAATCCAATATTTATATTGCATCTGTGTTGACAGAAGATAGGATGACCTGTTATACTATCGTAGTCTGTTAAACAGAATATCTGATTGCAAGCAGAAGCGCCGCTTCTCACCTGACCGACATGTGTTGGCTGGTTTGATCACGAAATCAATGAATGGATTTAACTTCATTTGTGAGATGAGTATCAAATAGGGATGTCGGTGATTAACCCGTCATCCCTTTATTTTTTTTGCAAACAGGAACAACAAGTAATTTGGAGGTGGAGGACTATCAGTAAGGAACATATGATCAATGACGAGATTCGGGCCAAGGAAGTACGTTTGGTTGGTGCCGAAGGTGAGCAAATCGGGATCAAGCCGATTCGTGAAGCACTGCAAATGGCAATTGATCTCAATCTGGATCTGGTGAACGTGGCCCCTCAGGCGAAACCGCCGGTATGCCGCATCATGGACTACGGTAAATTCCGCTATGAGCAGCAGAAGAAAGAGAAGGAAGCACGTAAGAACCAGAAAATTGTGGATATCAAAGAAGTATGGTTCCGAGCCAACATTGAGGAGCATGATTATCAAACCAAGCTTCGCAATGTCGTTAAGTTTTTGAAAGACGGCGATAAAGTGAAATGCTCCGTGCGTTTCCGTGGTCGTGAAATCACCCATGCTAACATTGGTCAGAAGATTTTGGAGCGCGTGAAAGTGGAAGTGGCGGATCTCTGCGTCATTGAACGTCAACCGAAATTGGAAGGCCGCAGCATGATTATGATTTTGGCTCCAAAAGCCTAAGAGAAATTAGAGGAGGAAGTACTACAATGCCTAAAATGAAAACACATAGCAGCCTGAAAGGCCGCTTCAAGATTACTGGTACTGGTAAAGTTAAACGTTATAAAGCTTACAAAAACCACTTGCTTTCCCACAAATCCAAGCGTGCGAAGCGCGTATTGTCCAATAGCCCAGTTATGGCGCCTGGAGATGTTAAACGTTTGAAGCAAGGTCTGGCTAACTTGAAATAGTAAACAACAATTATTGGGAGGTCTTTTGATATGGCACGAGTTAAAGGCGGATTTGTCGTTCGTCGTCGACATAAAAAAGTATTGAAGCTTGCGAAAGGTTATTTCGGTTCCAAACACCGCATTTTTAAAACAGCGAACGAGCAGGTAATGAAATCCCTCGTTTATGCATACCGGGATCGTCGTACAACGAAACGTAATTTCCGTAAATTGTGGATCGTTCGTATCAACGCGGCTGCTCGTCAAAACGGTCTGTCTTACAGCAAATTGATGCATGGTCTGAAGCTTGCTGGCGTGGACATTAACCGTAAAATGCTGGCTGATCTGGCTGTTAATGACCTGAACGCGTTTAATTCTTTGGCTACTGTAGCTAAAGAAAAAGTGAACGCTTAATTATACGTGTATGAAGAAACCGCCGTAATATTACGGCGGTTTTTTTATTTGTAAAAAGAAAACCATACGCTATGCGTATGGTTCAGGATAGCTTAAGCGTTGTATAAAAAAAATCCTCCGAAGTGTTAAGATAAATTCGGTTCGCCAACCAAATTTAAAACACGAGGAGGAGATCAGATGGCATCTGATGTGAACAGTTTAGCACATACAAAATGGAATTGTAAGTATCACATAGTGTTTGCACCAAAGTACAGAAGACAAGTGATCTATGGGAAATTGAAAAGAGATATAGGAAAAATACTAAGACAATTGTGTGAAAGAAAAGGTGTAGAAATTATAGAAGCAGAGGCATGTAAAGATCATATACACATGCTGGTAAGTATACCGCCGAAAATAAGTGTGTCATCATTTATAGGGTATCTAAAAGGGAAGAGTAGCTTAATGATATTTGATCGCCATGCAAATTTAAAATATAAGTATGGGAATCGAAAATTCTGGTGTAAAGGGTTTTATGTGGACACGGTAGGAAGGAACAAGAAAGTGATTGAAGAGTATATACGAAATCAGTTACAAGAAGACGTGGTTGCAGAGCAAATGACGCTGGAAGAGTATATAGATCCATTCACAGGAGAAGAAACAGGAAGCAAACGAAAGAAGAAGAACTAGAAGACCCCTTAAGGGGTAGCCGAAAAAGTAGTGCGGTTGGCGAACGATTCAATGCCCTTTAGGGCTGGCCAGTAACAAAGGCTTTCAGCCGCAGAGCAAACCACCCGTTCACACGGGTGGTTTTGATTTTTCGCTCCTGTCCGTCATACATAAGGATCCTAAGTGCTGAATGCTGGGCAGGACGAGCTTTTTCACCTATCTTTAGCCATCGTAAGGGCCATGAAACAAGCAAGGGAACTCCTTCCGGAATAGATTGAAATGTATATTACCTGAGGAGGGATCTTATGCACAAGCCTGTCAGCAAGGCAAAAGTGAAATCATATGTGGGCAAACAGATCGTAGCGTATAAGAAGGACGGGACGATGGTGACAGGCAAGCTGGTACGCGTTTCCGGCAACCGCCTTTTTGTAGAACCGGCAACCAAGGGGAAAAAAGTGAGAACCAAGGCGATTCTTCCGCTCGCATTGTTTGACCTTCTTGCCATTGGGACGGCACCTTATGCGTTCGGTGGAGGCTATGGTGGCGGATTCGGTGGATATCCGGGAGGCTACCCAGGGGGATACGGCGGATTCGGACCGGGGTATGGCGCATTCGGGCCAGGCTTTGGGCCAGGTTTCTTCTGGTAATTAGAGGAACCAAATCTTCTCTAGCTCATAACAGCGGCTCGGTTCGATGATTCTTGTAACCGTGTAGCCGAGCTTTCGGTAAAAGTTAAGGCCGGTCTGGTTTCCAATATCGACCATGACCTTGGCGCGTTTGCATCCGCGGGATACAGCGAAACGTTCGGCATGCTCCATCAATCGGACGCCCCACCGTCTTCGCTGTGCGGTGGATGCGACGGCCAGCATATCGATATACAGCAGTTCGCCGTGCATCATAAAATGGATAAAGGCAATGATTTTATCGTTATCCTGAGGCGAAGCAACAAGGGTCACGCCGCGTCGTAATCGAGAGGGAATATCCTGACGGATGATGTCCAGCTCTTTTTTTGTCATATGGGAAAGCGGGACGAGTTGGGACTCAATGAGTTGTAGAATCATCGGATCATCCTGCTCCGGTTTTCGATAGCGGATCATCGTGTTGTTTCCTCCCTTCACCGCTATTAAGGATAGCTCCATTTATCATATGTAGCAGGGTTTAAGAGCGTGTTTTGCATCAAGGAAGCGAAGGGATTGCTCCAATTGTGAATGAAAACCTTTCATCGGAAGTAAAATAAATGTGTTGACTTCTGGAATGAATGAATCATATAATGTTTCTAAACATTTTAACGAAAATATCCAATCGGCAATGATGAGGACGAAGTTTAAAGGGCTCTTTTGCTCAGAGAGTGGATGGATCAGCTGAAACCACCACCAAAACCCCTTTTATACGAGCTCACCTCGGAGCTGTTTCCCTGAAAGATGCTACGTTATGACTTTATCGCATTAAGTCGTAACAGCGTTTATTAGGGGGAATCGTCTTAGTCCACGTTACGGACTGCAGATATTGAAGAGCTGTGTTCATTGTGTTCTTCATACCTGCTGAGGCTTTACACTGCGAAGTGTAGGGCAAACATGGGTGGTACCACGGAAGCTAAACCTTTCGTCCCTCACACGGAGTTACTCCGGGTGTGGCGACGGAAGGTTTTTTTGTTGCTTGAATGAAGAGTGCCAATATTTGAGAGGAGGATGACTGATGAGCGCGCAAACTCCAGAAGTGCGGTCTACAGAACAATTACGAGAGAAATGGTTGAAGCCTGAAGTGATTACCGGATCGGAAATCTTGCTTCGGAGTCTTCTGCTCGAAGGTGTCGAATGCGTCTTTGGATATCCGGGCGGGGCGGTCCTGTACATCTACGATGCCATGTATGGTTTTGAGGACTTCAATCACGTCTTGACCCGTCATGAACAAGGCGCCATTCATGCAGCTGACGGTTACGCTCGCGCAAGCGGCAAAGTCGGTGTGTGCATAGCGACTTCAGGACCGGGGGCAACGAACCTTGTGACCGGTATCGCAACAGCTTATATGGATTCCGTTCCACTCGTTGTGATAACCGGTAACGTTGCAACAACCCTGATCGGTACGGACGCTTTCCAGGAAGCGGACATTACGGGCATCACGATGCCGATTACGAAACACAGCTATCTGGTAAGGGATGTAAAGGATCTGCCAAGGGTGATTCACGAAGCCTTCCATATCGCTTCAACCGGCCGCAAAGGTCCGGTACTGATCGATATTCCGAAGGATGTATCCGCCGCAACGACGCTGTTCCAGCCGGAAGAACGAATTCAACTGAGAGGATACAATCCTCGGACGGTACCTAACAAACTTCAGTTGGATAAATTAGCCCGCGCGATTGAGGAAGCCGAGCGTCCTATGATCCTTGCTGGCGGCGGCGTGATTTACTCCGGAGCTCATGAAGGGCTGTACGAATTCGTGAATAGATCCGGGATTCCGATCACGACAACGCTTCTCGGTCTGGGTGCCTTCCCAAGCGGCCATGAGCTGTGGACGGGAATGCCGGGTATGCACGGAACCTACACATCGAACCATGGTATTCAGCAGTCGGACCTGCTGATCAATATCGGGGCAAGATTCGATGACAGGGTTACAGGCAAGCTCGATGGTTTCGCGCCACATGCGAAGATCGTTCATATCGATATCGACCCGGCTGAGATCGGCAAGAACGTGCCAACCGATATCCCGATTGTCGGAGACGTGAAGACCGTGCTTGAAATGTTGAATCCGCTCGTTCCGTACGCAGCGAAAGCAGATGCGTGGAGAGACCAGATCAGAACATGGAAAGCCGAATACCCATTCCGTTACGTCGATTCAGATACTGTGCTGAAGCCGCAATGGGTTATCGAAATGCTGAACGATACGACAAAGGGTGAAGCGATTGTAACGACTGACGTTGGCCAGCACCAAATGTGGGCCGCTCAGTATTACAAGTTCAACCAGCCGCGTTCCTGGATCACCTCCGGCGGTCTCGGAACGATGGGCTTCGGATTCCCGTCCGCGATTGGTGCCCAGATGGCGCATCCGGATCGCCTGGTCATTTCGATCAACGGGGATGGCGGCATGCAGATGTGTTCGCAAGAACTTGCCATCTGTGCCATCAACAACATTCCGGTAAAAATCGTTGTCATCAACAACCAGGTGTTAGGAATGGTTCGTCAATGGCAGGAGCTCATTTACGATAACCGTTACAGCCACATCGATCTGGCAGGCAGCCCTGATTTCGTCAAGTTGGCTGAAGCCTACGGTGTCAAAGGACTTCGTGCCACCACGAAAGAAGAAGCACAGCGTGCTTGGGCCGAAGCGATGGAAACACCGGGACCCGTCCTCGTTGAATTCGTTGTAGAGAAAGGCGAGAACGTGTATCCGATGGTGACGCAAGGGTCGACAATCGATCAAATGCTGATGGGGGATGCGTAAGATGAGTACAAAACATACCATTGCCGTACTAGTGAACGACCAGCCGGGTGTCCTGCAGCGCGTATCCGGGTTATTCGGACGCAGGGGCTTTAACATCGAGAGCATTACCGTGGGGCAGTCGGAGGAATCCGGCTTGTCCCGGATGGTTATCGTAACCACCGGTGATGAAACGACGCTGGAGCAGGTGGAGAAGCAGCTTTACAAGCTGATCGATGTTATTAAAGTCATTAACCTGAGCTCGAAACCGATGGTAGCCAGAGAGCTCGCCCTGATCAAAGTAAAAGCCGAGCCATCGGCCAGACCGGAAATTATGGGCGTTGTCGAGACATTCCGCGCATCCGTCGTGGATATCGGCACAGCCAACCTGATGGTTCAGGTAGTTGGCGATACCGTCAAAATCGATGCCATGATCGAGCTGCTTAAGCCGTATGGCATCCAGGAGCTTTCCCGTACCGGGGTTACTGCGATGATTCGCGGTAACGCGTAATGATTTTACGTTTTTCTTTTTATCCGGATGACAAAGTTATTGCAATATAAGCGTTAGACACCTGCATGGCATGAGCGGGTGTCTCAGCAGATCGGGGATGGGATTCGGTCTATTGAGATACCCGCTCATCATGAAGGGTCTTTAAAATCAAAGGAGGACTTATACAAATGGCAATTACTACTTATTATGAACAAGATGCAGAACTCAGCGTGTTAAAAGACAAAACAATCGCGGTTATCGGTTATGGAAGCCAAGGTCATGCTCAAGCGCAAAACCTGCGCGACAGCGGACTTCAGGTTGTCATTGGTCTTCGTGAAGGCAAGTCGTTCGACAAAGCGAAAAACGATGGTTTCGAAGTGCTTCCTGTAGCCGAAGCCGTTAGCCGTGCAGATGTAGTTCAAATCCTGATGCCGGACGAAACGCAAGCAGCGGTATACAAGAACGATATCGAGCCAAACCTGAAAAAAGGCGCGGCACTGATGTTCTCCCACGGTTTCAACGTTCATTTTGGTCAAATCGTAGCTCCTAAAGACAACGATGTCCTTCTGGTCGCTCCTAAATCCCCAGGTCACATGGTTCGCCGTACGTATGTTGAAGGCTTTGGCGTACCTGGATTGATTGCAATCGAGAAAGATGCAACTGGACAAGCCAAGGCGATCGGTCTTGCTTATGCAAAAGGTATCGGTTGTACTCGTGCAGGCGTTATCGAAACTTCCTTCCGCGAAGAAACCGAAACGGACTTGTTCGGTGAGCAAGCGGTATTGTGCGGCGGTGTATCCGCATTGGTTAAAGCTGGTTTCGAAACGTTGACTGAAGCTGGATATGCGCCGGAAATGGCATACTTCGAGTGCCTGCATGAACTGAAACTGATCGTAGACATGATCTATGAGGGTGGTCTTGCAAGCATGCGCGACTCCATCAGTAACACAGCGGAGTACGGCGACTATGTAACAGGCCCTCGTGTGGTAACCGAAGATACGAAGAAGGCAATGAAAGAAGTCCTCTCCGATATTCAACAAGGTAAATTCGCTCGCGACTTTATCCTTGAGAACCAATCGGGCCGTGCGTTCCTGACAGCTACCCGCCGCAACGAGTCCGAGCATCCGATCGAAGTGGTTGGTGCGGAACTTCGCGAAATGATGCATTGGATCAAAAAATAAGAATATATAGAAATCATAAGAATTCTTCCGGGTATGGAGCAGTCGAGCATGAGATGATGGCGCTGCTGCATGGGACCCGTTAGATTAAAGCAGCCGGCGGCAGGGGATTAAGTCAACCTGCCGCCGGATGTTTACGTCAAGCGATAAACTTCAAGGAGGTGCCGACATGCGAAAGATTTATATCTTTGATACAACGCTGAGAGATGGAGAGCAGTCTCCTGGCGTGAATTTGAACACTCGGGAAAAGGTGGAAATTGCCCTTCAACTCGAGAAGTTGAAAATCGACCGCATGGAAGCAGGCTTTCCAGCGGCGTCACCCGGTGACCTTGCTGCTGTGAACGCAGTGGCACGCGCGGTTAAAGACGTCACGGTCATTGGATTGTCACGTTCCAGAGAGAGTGACATCGATGCGGTTCGCGAAGCGCTTCAGGGAGCACAGGATCCATGCATACACGTATTCCTGGCGACTTCCCCGATTCACCGCAAGTTCAAGCTGCGGATGGAGAAGCAGCAGGTGCTGGAAACGGCGCAGGCCTCGATCCGTTATGCCAAGAAATACTTTTCCAAAGTGGAGTTTTCCCTAGAGGATGCCGGCCGGACGGAGCTGGATTTCATGGCCGAGGTTGTAGGCATGGCTGTACGGGAAGGCGCCAATGTCGTTAACATTCCGGATACCGTGGGTTATTTGAATCCTTCGGAGTACGGGGCTATATTCAAATACTTGAAGGAAAATGTTCCGGATATCGAGAAGGTGCAGCTTAGCGCGCATTGCCATAACGATCTGGGCATGGCGACGGCGAATACCCTTGCCGCCATTTTAAACGGGGCCGATCAGATCGAAGGAACGATCAACGGAATCGGCGAACGTGCAGGGAATACCGCCATTGAGGAAATTGCGATGGCGCTGGAGACGCGCTCCGAGTTTTTTGGAGCGAAGACGGGGCTGGCACTAACGGAAATCGCCCGCACGAGCCGCCTTGTGAGCAAGCTGACCGGTATGGTCGTGCCGGGCAACAAAGCGATTGTCGGCGCGAACGCGTTCGCTCATGAATCCGGTATTCATCAGGACGGCATGCTGAAAGAGAAGACGACTTACGAAATTATGACGCCGGAGTCTATCGGGCTCAAAGAAAGCAAGCTGGTGTTAGGCAAACACTCTGGCCGTCATGCTTTCCGGGAGAAGCTGCTGGATTTGGGCTATGAGCTAAGCGAAGAACAGGTGAATGACGCATTCGCCAAATTCAAGGTGCTCGCCGACAAGAAGAAGGAAGTATCCGATGAGGATCTGCTGGCTCTGCTGGAAGAGAAACTGATCGATACGCCGGAAGTGTTCAAGCTGGAAACGATATTTGTTGCTTACGGCAACGAATCCACACCGACGGCGCGGGTTCGTATTGCGACTGCGGAGCAGACGATTGAGGAAGAGGCCGAGGGCAACGGTTCCGTCGACGCGATCTATAACGCGATCGACAAGGTGACCGGCGAAGAGGTTACGCTTGCGGATTATTCCATCAAATCGGTAACGCACGGCAAGGATGCTCAAGGTGAAGTGCATGTCGTGCTGTCGCAAAACGACGTGGCTGCGCAAGGCCGCGGCTTGAGCACCGACATTCTGGAAGCGAGTGCAAGAGCTTACGTGGATGCGGTTAACGTCCTGATCGAGAAACGCAAAACGTTTAGCCGGCGTGAGCGCGCTACGCTGTAATCCATACTTAGAGTACATGGTAGCTCTGAATCGCATCGTTTTGCCTGCAGGAGATATTCAAAAGAAAAAGAGGGGCCGCTGTGAAAGCGGCTCCTCTTTTTCTTTATTTTATGATGATGTTGGCCGGCCGTGAATGCTGGTATCAGATACTCGCACCGAGCCTTTAACTCTCATGGCAGTGTGCCGATACCGCCTTGGCGCAGCTGATCAACGGGATAAGACAGCGCTTCGTTCGGATGTTATCCTTATTTTACCAAGCATAGGCCTGCGGAGCGGCTCCACCCGGACCCGGGAAAATTTCATCCAGACGCTTCATTACGGATTCATCGAGTTCTATCTCAAGCGAGCGCAGGGAGCTTTCGAATTGCTCCAGCGTGCGCGGTCCGATAATCGGTCCCGTAACCGCCGGGTTCTTAAGCACCCAGGCAAGGGCGACGTTGTCCTGTGGTTCGCCAAGTTCCTGGCAGAGTGCGGCGAACTGTTCCAGCTGCGAGCGGTGTTTCTCCACGCGCTCCGCATTGCCCCCACTGCGAGAGCCTTCGATTTTCTTTAGCGCATTGCGTCCCAGCAGTCCACCGTCCAGCGGACTCCATGGAATGACGCCGAGCCCAAGCTGCTGCGAAGCGGGAAGCACTTCGAGTTCTGGCAATCGGCAGGTCAGGCTGTATTTATGCTGCTCGGAAACGAGGCCGAGGAAATGACGGCTCTGGGCTGCGGCTTGCGCAACCGCAATCTGCCAGCCCGCAAAGTTGCTGGATCCGACATACCCGATTTTTCCTTGATGAACCGCAACCTCAAATGCGCCCCACAGCTCGTCCCAGGTGACGGAAGGATCGACGTGATGCATTTGGTACAGCTCGATATGGTCTGTCTGCAGACGCTTTAGCGACGCTTCGAGATGACGGCGAAGTTTATAGCTCGACAGCCCGGCTTCATTGTTGGGACCATCCAGAGGATCGCTCATGGAGCCATAGAATTTGGTAGCCAAAACGACTTTTTCGCGGCGGCCCCCGCCTTGGTTAAACCAGCGTCCGATGATGGTTTCGGTCAGTCCGGAGTTCTCGCCCCAGCCGTAGATATTGGCCGTATCGAAGAAGTTGACGCCGGCGTCAAGCGCAGCATCCATGATGCGGAAGGCTTCCTTTTCATCCGTAGCAGGACCAAAATTCATCGTCCCCAAACACAGACGACTTACTTTCATACCGGATTTACCTAGAGCTGTGTACTTCATAATCGATGATCACTCCTTGGTCGTTTAGGGTATAAGACAAATTCACCCCTATTGTAGCGTATTGGCAGAAAAATGTAACTAACGGCGTTCGGAGACGTTAATATGGTTGCACTGAAAGCCGACCTGCGAGTGATCTGTTTACTTCATTCGCCAAAATTAAAAAGCAAGAGCAGGAAGCAAGAAGCAAGAAGCACAAGCAGGACTAGGAGTAACCGAGAATCTCTTCAAGATGTTACTTTCAAGAGCCGCCCCATGATTATACATAGGGCGACTCTTCTATCTCCCACCACCCTTGTGGTCAGGGAGATGTGCTCTTCTCCAGTGACCTGTCAATCGCCAATTCATTAGCTTCGAAGCAGCGAAGAGGACGAATCGATTTCGGAAAAGCGGAGCGGTCGCCTTTGGAGCCGAATTTCAACCCCAGACATACAATCCAGAAATTCGGCGACAACAGCGATTGGAGGAACGATACGTATTCGGAGCCTCTCACATTAAGTCTTCGAAGTCTCGCATAAAGCTGCTCTCATTAAAGCCGCTCTCGCATAAGTTACCCACGTACAAAAGCACACACGATTAAGCTTTACCTCGAGCCTTTCTCAAAGTAAGCCTTACTCGCATTCAGTCGCTCTTGCGATATTAACTCTTCGAGCTTCTGCACAACTCTTTGAGCGTCTGCGCAACTCTTCGGCGCAGCCATCTCCCTGATCACTTTCCCCCTACTTATAGGCAAAACGAATTAAGTTCATAGTTTCTATATCTTGGTCAATCAAGGGGGAAGTATGTTACAACAGTAACTAGATGATTAAATACGACCAGTGTATATATAAATTAAGGAGTGACGAAGAATGGCAGAAACGAAGAAAATCGCGGTAATTGCCGGAGATGGCATCGGTCCTGAGGTAGTGGCTGAAGCGGAGAAGATCATTAAACGTACCGAAGAGGTGTTCGGATATTCATTTACGACGGAACATGCACTGTTTGGCGGCATCGCCATTGACGAGAAAGGGACGCCGCTGCCAGAAGAAACGTTGAATGTATGTAAGAGCGCCGATGCTGTATTGCTTGGTGCGGTAGGCGGACCGAAATGGGACAACAATTCGAAGGAGCTTCGCCCGGAAACCGGATTGCTTGGCATCCGTAAAGAGCTTGGCCTGTTCTCCAACCTGCGTCCGGCTGTCATTTTCGATTGCTTGAAGGATGCGTCCACATTGAAGCCTGAAGTTCTGGAAGGCACTGACTTGATGGTCGTTCGTGAGCTGACAGGAGGCATATACTTCGGCGAGAAATTCAGACGCGAAGGTGCTGGTGGCGAAGAAGCGGTAGATACTTGCGTATACAATACGGCGGAGGTAGAGCGAATCGTCCATCAAGCCTTCGAGATTGCACAGAAGCGCCGGAAGAAGCTGGCTTCCGTCGATAAAGCGAATGTGCTGGAAACGTCCCGCTTGTGGCGCGAAACGGTAAACCGCATCGCTCCTGAATATCCGGACGTGGAGCTGGAGCATGTGCTGGTAGACAATTGCGCGATGCAGCTTCTGCGCCGCCCGTCCAGCTTTGACGTGATCGTAACCGAGAACATGTTCGGCGACATCCTGAGCGATGAAGCAGCCATGCTGACAGGTTCCATCGGCATGCTGGCATCCGCATCCATGGGCGAGGGTGCTTTCGGCCTGTACGAGCCGGTACACGGTTCGGCACCTGATATTGCCGGTCAAGGCTTGGCAAACCCGATCGCAACGATTCTGTCCGTAGCGCTGATGTACCGCCTCACCTTCGGCTACGAGGATGCGGCAGACGCAATTGAACGCGCAGTTGCCGAGGTGCTTGATGCCGGACATCGTACAGCAGACATTGCTGTGGATAAGAGCAAAGCGCTCAGTACGACAGAAATGGGCGATTTGATCGCTGCGGCTATCCGTTAATAGAGGAAGCATTCGTTCAAGGAAAATCCTTATTTATAATAATTATAATAAAGTAACGTCTACAATCTTGACTTTGATTAGCCTCAATGATAACATTTCTATTAAATGTTCATAGGAACATAGCATGTAGGAAATACACGTATTTTCTTACATATGTTAAGGAGGAATTCAATCATGGCAGAACGTTTGGTTGGTAAAGCGGCTCCTGATTTTACAATGGAAACTGTATCAGGAGACGGTAAAGATTTTGGTAAAGTAAGCCTGTCCGACTACCGCGGCAAATGGCTCGTATTCTTCTTCTATCCGCTTGATTTCACTTTTGTATGCCCAACTGAAATCACGGCTCTCAGCGATGCTTATGATCAATTCAAAGCATTGGATACTGAAATTCTGGGTGTAAGTGTTGACTCTATCCACAGCCACAAAGCTTGGATCAACACTGCTAAAGAAGCTAACGGTCTGGGAGCATTGAACTTCCCGCTGGCTTCCGACATCACCAAAAACGTAGCAAGAGACTACGGTGTTCTGATCGAAGAAGAAGGCGTTGCTCTGCGCGGCTTGTACATCATCGATCCAGAAGGCGAATTGAAATATCAAGTTGTAAACCATAACGACGTAGGCCGCAGTGTAGAAGAAACGCTTCGCGTTCTTCAAGCACTTCAATCCGGCGGATTGTGCGCTATGAACTGGAAACCAGGCGACAGCAACCTGTAATTCCATTTCGTTAAAGTTAAGGCGACCCTCATTATCTGACATTATGTGCAGGTAGTGGGGGTTTTTTCACCTCTGATTTTATTGGATGAAATAGGGGAAGACTCTTGTTTAGAGAACCGCTCTTGCGTTGATATATAATTTAAATTTAAATATATAGGCTAACGGACTTATGTTTAGGGAATCGTGCCTAAAATTTTTATCGAGGTTCTTTTCGTGAAGGAATTAGCGGGAGTGAAAGCGAATACAATATTTTGAAACGGTTGAGAGTCCACAAAAGGAGGGTGAACGATATGAGTTTTTGCTGTGGGGCTAGTATGATGGGTACAAAGGGTACACTGAAGCATTATCGCACTCAAGTACATAATGTTCCCCTGCTGTCTTGTCCGGTCTGCCATCGCGTGGAGGTACATCATCGGGTTGAGAATGAGTATGAAATATTAGCTGAATATGCCCATGGTGACGGAGCATCCCAGGTGGATTTTCAGGATTATGTGATGGAAGATGAGGATGCGATTTTTGAGAATGTTGTCAACCGGGAGTCGGAGGATCCGCTAACGGTGGTTCAGAGTCAGATTGATATGTCGTTAGATCTCCTGGTGGTTGCCAAATGGATGGAGGATGAGAAGTGGCAGGGCGAACTGAAAAGACGGCTTGCCGTGATGAGTCAGCGCAGACTCCGGCTCCAGAAGCAGCCTTAATCCAGGAATTAATAAAGCCTCGTGAGTACTCGGGGCTTTTTTAATGTTTCAAATCATACAAAAGGGGGTAATGTTTATATTAGTTGTTTGGAATTAGGTGTTAGATCCACTACATAAGCAGAAATACATAAGCATGATGCATGGTATTTTTATGCAATTTCCCATTTTTCGACAGGATTTCTGATTGACGTTTCTTTGTCTCGATGACTATCATGGAAGGAAGCAGATTCGGGCTGCTTCTGATTCAAAGGCGGACAAGCTGATGTTTGCAAGGTTTTTTGTCGGTTTGGTGAGTTCAACTTTTCATGAAAAGGGGGAGCCATCTTGTTGAGTCAAATCCGTGAATCTGAGCTGCAGGCAATTCGTTCTTTTCATTCCAGCCAGCTTATTAGGAACAAGTATGAAAACATACTGGAGAATCTCGACAGCGGGATCATCCTCTTTGATAGTGACGGTGTGTTAGCATTTGTTAATGTACAGATGGCAAAATTGTTAGGTGTATCCCGTAAATCGCTGACTGGCTGTACGCTGACCCAACTATTGAGACATCCCCAGCTCTCCAGATTTAAGAAGAGAAAAATACTTCGCATTTTTCGGGAAACGGTATTCCACCGCAAGAGATTTCATGAATTGGTTGATGAATATGGCCGATCGTGGCTGATCACGATGACTTATGGGGACCAGATGGAAGGCGATTTTCTGATTAGCGTGAAGGATGTCTCCGACTTCAAACGAATTGAGCAAACCGCTTATCAGAACGATAAGCTGGCCATGCTGGGGAAAATCTCGGCCTCCATTGCCCATGAGATACGCAACCCGCTCACCTCCATCCGTGGCTTCATCCAACTGCTTCGTCCGCATCTCGTAAGTTTAGGTAAGGACGAGTATGCCAGAATTATACTTACGGAGATCGATCGCGCGAATGATATTATATATGAATTTCTAAATTCCTCCAAACCCTCGGCTCCAGAAACCAAAATTGTGTCCGTATCCTCTTTATTGAAGGAAGTTGTTCTGCTAACTGAAAGTGAAGCCTTAATGAAGGGATGCCAGATTAATCTGCATACCGATAAGACCCCGCCTGCGTTTATATCCGTGGATGTGAAGCAGATCAAACAGGTGATTCTGAATATTATTAAAAATGCCCTGGATGCGATTAATGAGCATCATGATGAGAACATCACCGGCGTGATTGATATTTCAGCCCGCGATACGGGGAAACATATCAACATCTGCATATCGGATAACGGCGGCGGCATGGATCAGAACACACTGAACCATCTGTTCAACCCGTTCTTCACAACGAAGGAGAGTGGAACGGGGCTCGGGTTATCCGTAAGTTACAGTATTATCAGAAACCATGGCGGTTCGATTGCCGTGGATAGTCAGGTTGGTGCCGGAACGGAGTTTGTGATTACTTTTCCCAAGCTGGACGTTTCGGAAGTCTAAGATTGTACGATACGTGCCTGAAATGAATACGAGAGCAGCTGTTCCGATGGAATGGCTTTTTCTTTTTTAGGAGGAGATCACGCATGAAGTGGACATTAAAGGGCAGTTTATCATCCGGGCAAGTGCATACCGATGCGATCATTGTTCCCGTAACGAAAAAACAAGCGGCGGATGGCGGCGTTTCCGAGTCCTGGGATCCACTGCTCAAACAGTTGGTCGAGAATCGGTTATTTGATGGCACTCCGAATCGGTCATTCGTATGGCCCGAGAGCATCGAAGGGGGAGCACGCTTGTTAATATGGCTGGGACGTCCCGAAGGAATTCTGACATCCGAGCAGCTGCGGCTGCTTGCAGCACAGGCAGTAAAAGCAGCCGGGAGATCGGGTGTACGCAGTGCCGCCATTCAAATTCCAAATACGATGGTTAACTTTACCGCCGAACAGACGCCGCAAGATGCTGCACAGGCTTTAACTGAAGGGTTTATCCTCGGAAGCTATCGGAAACCGCATTATAAGCGTGATGCTTCCGAGCCAACGAATTTAGAAGAAATCCTCTACTATATAGAAGGTGATATGGATGCGGAATTTGAAGCAGGGTGGACGAAGGGAATGTCATTAGGCGCAGCGATTGGAGAAGCAACCTGCCTGGCACGAGACCTGACGAATCTGCCCGGCAATATGCTGCTGCCGGAAGACCTGGCCCAGAAGGCGCTTCAGTTGGCGAAACGGTATGGTTTCGAAGCCCAGGTACTGGACGAGGACGCCATAGACGAGATAGGTATGGGCGGCCTCCTGGCCGTAGGCAAAGGCAGCATCCATCCACCGCGCATGATCGCGATCCGTTATCAGGGACGGGAGACGTGGGAGGATGTTGTCGGCCTTGTTGGCAAAGGGGTTACGTTTGATACCGGTGGCGTGTCGCTGAAGAGGGCATCCGGAATGGAGGATATGATCAGTGATATGGGCGGGGCGGCTACCGTAATGGGCGTTATGGAAGCGTTAGGACGGATTCGCCCCAGAGTCAATGTAGTGATGGTGATTCCGACTGCGGAGAATGTGATGAGCGGTAGTGCCTTTAAACCCGGCGATATCGTCACGACACTGAGCGGCCGCACCATCGAAGTATTGAATACGGATGCCGAGGGCCGTATCGTGCTTGCGGACGGAATAACCTATGCCAAGCAGCTTGGAGCTTCGCGTTTGATTGACGTAGCTACATTGACAGGGTCCGTCGTTTCGGCTCTTGGGGATATCGCCACTGGGGCCGTAACCAATGATGAGACTTTTTTGCAGGAGCTTATTGCCTCCTCCCGGAGGGCTGGCGAAAAGATATGGCCGCTGCCATCCTATCCGGAGTTTTGGGATAAATTGAAGAGTGAGGTGGCGGATTTACGAAATCAAACGGGCCGAGAAGGCGGGACGATAACGGGCGGTCTTTTTGTGGGGACATTTGCTGATGGACTGCCTTGGGTGCATTTTGACATAGCAGGTACGGCATACCTATCCAAGGAGCGGGGCGTAGATCCCAAAGGGGCAACCGGCGTGCTCGTCCGCACCATCACCGATTGGATACTCAAACAGGCCCAGGTCGTCAATTGAAGCGTTTGTTCTGAAATGAAGAGGCAGTGGCAGTCCCATATCCCTTTGAAAAACGTCCGTCCTTCGGACGTTTTTGCTTTACTTTTCAACCGGCATTCAAGTATGATGAAGAGAAAAATTGCCGAGAGGAGCTTAGCTTAGATGATTAAGAGTAGTCAGACAAAGATTGTAGACTGTACCATTCGCGATGGCGGACTGGTAAATAACTGGGATTTTAGTGTAGAATTCGTACAAAATTTATATGCGGGCCTAAATGAGGCTGGCGTGGACTATATGGAAATCGGCTATAAAAATTCGCCTAAACTGCTGAAAGGCGCTGATCAGGCGGGCCCTTGGCGTTTTCTGGATGATGAATTCCTCAGAGAAGTCATTCCTCATAAAGGTAAAACCAAACTGTCCGCACTTGTAGATATCGGCCGCGTGGATGAAGACGATATTTTGCCGCGCGAGGAAAGCTTGCTGGATCTCATCCGTGTCGCTTGTTACATTAAAGACGTGGATAAGGCGCTTGCGCTGGTACAGACCTTCCATGATCGTGGTTACGAGACTACGCTCAACATTATGGCTCTCTCCAACGTAATGGAGAACGAGCTGCTGGAAGCTTTTGAGCTGATCAGGGAGAGCGTCGTGGATGTGGTATATATCGTCGATTCTTACGGAAGCCTTGATCATAAGGATATGGAATACCTTGTGAATAAGTTCAAGACGCATCTGCCGAACAAACGCCTGGGCGTTCATACCCATAACAACATGCAGCTGGCGTTCTCCAACACGCTGGTCGCTGCAGATCTTGGCGTTGAGCTTCTGGATGCATCCGTATATGGGATGGGACGTGCGGCTGGCAACTGCCCGACCGAGCTTTTGGTTACCCATCTGAAAGGCACCAAGTATGAGCTGCGTCCGGTACTGGATATTATCGAGCGCTACATGATTCCACTTCGTGAAAAAGAAGAGTGGGGTTATATCATGCCTTACATGATTACAGGCACCCTGGATGAACATCCACGCTCCGCCATGGCCCTCCGTGCTTCGGACGATAAAGACAAAATTGTGGATTTTTATGATAAATTGACGACACCGGAAGTGACTTTCGACAAAAAATAGGCAAGGGGTTTTGCAGCTCTGTCGTTTCAGGTCAAGGTAATATCAGCATCTTTCCCTCCTTGGAAGGATGCTGTTTGCTTTTTTTATATTGCGATTCATTTTCCATAAAATACATGTTGAAATTACGTGTTCGGCATGGTATATTTATTTTTGTCTTCAAAAGACAGCATCTTTATTATCGGGACGTAGCTCAGCTTGGTAGAGCACCTGGTTTGGGACCAGGGGGTCGCATGTTCAAATCGTGTCGTCCCGATTCGCTTAAGATTTAGGACCTCACAGAAGTAATCGGGATATGCGCCGAGTCATAGCTTCACTTTTGTAGGTATATATGCGGGTGTAGTTCAATGGTAGAACTCCAGCCTTCCAAGCTGGTAGCGTGGGTTCGATTCCCATCACCCGCTTACGTAAGAACAGAAAACCCTTGGTGACAAGGGTTTTTTTGTTTACTTTTTTTCGAATTGTAGGTAGGGTCGGATAAACAGGCGATAGCAGGAATTCGAATATGTAGAAGTTCCGCTAATCAACCCTTTTACTTCTTAAGAATATCTGTTATAATGGCCATAATTTCATTCCAAGAATGCGAGGTAACCTAGTCCAATGAAGTAAGACACCCTTTTCTCTAAAAACAACTGCATGTGGTTTGCAGGCGTTTCTCTACGGCGGTAGAGGGAGAGATTTGGTGTGTCTGAACAATGTGACTGGGGTACCTCTTTTTGTTATGTCGAAAGTGGTGCTCTTATGCAAAACAATCACATAAACGGAACGGATTGCAGCTTTCGCTGACAGCCGAGGGTATAGAGCCTAACATCTCCATACCGTCAGGGCTGGCCTGGAATGAACAGCCGAAGGAAGTGTGCTGTGGCGCGCGTTCGTCCCGTTACTCAGATCAGAACAAATCCTCTCTCATGATATCCGCCGCAGGCCATCGCTTGCGGTTTTTTAGTTTTTCCCAAAGAGAGAGGATGAGGCGATATGACCATGATTCTAAAAGCGAAAGATATAAGTATGGAGCTCCAAGGGAGGCCGTTGTTTGAAGGCATTCAGCTGGAGGTGGCAGAAGGAGAGCGGATTGCGCTGTACGGGCGCAACGGCACCGGCAAAACCACGCTCCTCTCGATTCTGGCCGGCGAGCTCGAACCTGCCTCAGGCGTTGTGGAGACGATTCTCCCACGAGATCGCTGGGGCTGGCTCAGGCAGCAGGATGAGCCGGACGAAATCGATCGGAGTGCCATCGATACGGTGCGCAGCCGCAGTAACCCTTCGTTGTGGCAGCTGAAGCTTCAGCTTGCCAGCGTCGAGCAGCGGATGAATGGCGGCAGCGCTGCTGAGATGGAATCATTGCTTGAGCAATATGGCAATCTGCTGGAGCGTTACGAGTCCCAGAACGGTTTCCAGTGGGAGACCGAGGTGGAGAAAGCGATGACGATGCTGGGCATCGGGCCGGAGGTATGGCCTGTGTCTTACCGCGAGCTGAGCGGAGGCCAGAAGACGAAGGTCATGCTGTCAGGGCTCCTTGTATCGGCACCGAAATTTTTACTGCTCGACGAGCCCACGAACCATCTGGACAGTGAGAGCTTGGTCTGGCTGGAGCAGTGGCTGGTATCATCCTACAAAGGTACCGTGTTGTTTGTATCCCATGACAGAGAGTTCATCGACCGGGTAGCAACCTCTGTATGTGAGCTGACCTCGGAGGAACTCCGGCGTTACCGGGGAGGATATACGGATTACCGCCGTGAAAAGGAACGGGAGCTGCGCGAGCAGGAGACGCTTTACCGAAAGCAGGAGCTGGCCCGCAAAGCGCTGGAGGAATCGATCCGAAGATATGAGGAATGGTTCCATAAAGCACATAACGCGGCCGGGGACGTGAATGACGTCAAGATCACCGCCAGCTTTTACAAGGCCAAGGCCAAGAAGAACATCTCAAGATATCATGCCAAGGAAAAAGCGCTGGAACGGCTGGAAGCAGAGCGGGTGGATAAACCGCGAAACGGTCCCAAGCTGAACATGGAGCTGGAAGGCGAGGCTTTCGGCGGCCGTACCCTCGTCCAAGTGAAGGATATCTGTTTTGGATACGGAGATCAGCAGCTTTTTAATAAGCTAACCTTCTATCTGAACCGCGGCGACCGGTTGGCCGTAAGAGGCCCTAACGGGAGCGGGAAAACGACACTGCTTAAGCTGCTTCTGGGCGAAATCGAACCGCATGAAGGCCGGATTACCCGAAATCCTTCCGTCAAGATCGGTTATTTCTCGCAGGAGCTTGAGGGGCTGGAACCCGAAACCACGCTGCTGGACAGTCTGCTTGTCATTCCGGGAATGACGGAGAGCCGTGCGCGTACTTTGCTGGGTTCGTTCCTCTTCAGACGGGACGATGTGTTTAAGAAGATGGGGCAGCTGAGTATGGGAGAGAAGTGCAGAACGGCTTTTCTCAAGCTATACTTCAGCGGTGCGCATCTGCTTGTGTTGGATGAACCCTCCAACTACCTGGATGTGGATACCCGCGAGGTGATTGAACAAGTGCTCGTGAGTTTTCCCGGTGCGATTGCGCTCGTATCCCATGACCGGTATCTTGTGCGTAAAATCGCGAACCGACTGCTTACGCTGACGCCCGGGGAAGATCCGGTTTGGTTCGAGGGAAGTATGGACGAGGAGGATGAGCAGGCCTCGCGGACCGGCGTGATCAAGGGAGATACGGAGAAGGACAACCGGCGGATGGAGCTCGAATACCGGATTCAGGAATTACTGGGCTTGTCAGCCGAAGATCTTGAACCCGGGGACGAGGGGAGCTGGCTTGCCGAGATCAGGGAGCTTCGGGCTGAGCTGGCTAGGCTTCAGTCGGAATAAGATCAAAGGATCGCGATTAAAATCAGCCGGATGGGGTTAAAATGGGGAAATGAAACTTGCCATATCCCGAAAGGTTGCATATAATAAACCCTATATATTTGCATATGTAACAAATGCGTCGATGGAGAAAAGTAGTCAGTGCCTCTTTACAGGGAAGGGATACCGTAGATTGAGAGTGTCCCTCAAAGAATCAGGCTGGTGAAGTTCGCTCCGGAGCAGTTCCTTGAACACGGCATGCTGCCGGTCAGTAGGGGATAACGGGTCCGATTCGTTACGTCGGTCAAGTGAGCATGATGAGGCATACTCGGGGCTAAGGCTTTTACCGCCTTGGTTAGGGTATGAAACATGTTAACAAGGGTGGTACCACGGTCTCTTCGTCCCTTTTCGGGAGGAGAGGCCTTTTTTGTTTTCAGTCTTTTTTGTTTTCAGTTCGATGATGGAGTTTACAAAGGGGTGTGCGAATAGCCATGAAGGAAAAATTAGAAGCATTAAAGCAGGAAGCATTGGCGCAATTGCAGGATGTTACCGATCCGCAGCAGCTGAATGATCTGCGGGTGAAATACCTTGGCAAAAAAGGGGCTTTGACGGAAATCCTGCGCGGAATGGGTGCGCTGAGCGCAGAAGAGCGTCCTGTTATCGGCCAGGTGGCCAATGACGTTCGGGGCGCGATTGAGGAAGTCATCTCCGGCAAGCAGGAAGCATTCCTGCAGCAGGAAACCGAAGAGCGCCTGCGTGCAGAGAAGGTGGACGTAACCCTCCCGGGCCGCAAGCTCAGCCAAGGCGCTGTTCATCCATTGAGCAAGGTGATCCAGGATATCGAGGATATCTTTATCGGGATGGGTTATCAGGTAGCAGAAGGACCCGAGGTGGAAACGGACTACTTCAACTTCGAAGCGCTGAATCTGCCAAAGAATCACCCGGCACGTGACATGCAGGATTCCTTCTATTTGACGGAAGATCTGCTGATGCGTACTCAGACATCCCCGGTGCAAGCCCGGACCATGCTGTCGATGCAAGGAAAAGCGCCTGTCAAAATCATCTGCCCGGGACGCGTATTCCGCCGGGATGACGATGACGCGACGCATTCGTTCCAGTTCCACCAAATCGAGGGCCTGGTCATCGGCGAGAACATTCGCATGAGTGATCTGAAAGGAACGCTGCTGCAATTCGTGCAGGAGATGTTCGGCGATAACACGCAGATCCGTCTGCGTCCAAGCTTCTTCCCGTTCACGGAGCCGAGTGCGGAAGTGGACGTATCCTGTGTAAGATGCGGCGGCAGCGGCTGTCGCGTATGCAAGCAAACAGGCTGGCTTGAGATTTTAGGCTGCGGCATGGTTCATCCGAAGGTGCTTGAAATGGGCGGTTATGACCCTGAGAAGTACAGCGGTTTTGCTTTCGGTATGGGGGTTGAGCGGATTGCGATGCTGAAATACGGCGTGGATGACATCCGTCACTTCTTTAACAACGATACAGCATTCTTGAATCAGTTCACGCGGATCTAATTTTAACGATAAAGGGAAGTGAATAGACAATGAGAGTTTCAACCGATTGGTTGTCCGATTATATTTCGCTCGAAGGTGTAACCTCAGAGGATTTGGCGAGCCGCATTACTTCGGCTGGTATTGAAATCGATGTGATCGAGAAACGGAATCAAGGCATTAATAAAGTGGTCGTCGGCTACGTTAAGAGCAAGGAGAAACATCCTGATGCAGACAAGCTGAATGTATGTATCGTGGATGCGGGTCAAGAGGAAGATCTCCAGATCGTGTGCGGAGCCAAAAATGTGGATGCGGGCCAGAAGGTGCCGGTGGCGCTTGTGGGCGCGAAGCTGCCTGGCGGTATGGATATCAAGAAGGCCAAGCTGCGCGGCGTGCTCTCCCAAGGCATGATCTGCTCGGCGAAGGAACTGGGCATGAATGACAAACTGCTGCCTAAAGAGCTGCAGGAAGGGATTCTGGTACTTCCGACGGATACGGAAATCGGCAAACCGATTGTGGATGTGCTGGGTCTGAACGATGAAATTTTGGAACTGGATCTGACACCGAACCGCTCTGACTGTCTCAGCATGCTGGGAGCCGCTTACGAAGTGAGCGCCATACTGGGGCGTGAGCTCAGTCTTCCGAATCCGGAAAAGGAAATGCTGGAGGTTCAAGATGCAGCGGCCGATCATATCTCGGTTACGATTGGCGCTGACGAGCAGTGCAGCCATTATGCGGCACGCTACATTACCGGTGTAAAGATCGGTCCTTCTCCGCTGTGGATGCAGAACCGCTTGATGGCGGCAGGCGTGCGCCCGATCAGTAATATCGTGGACATTACAAACTATGTGATGCTGGAATATGGCCAGCCGCTGCATGCTTTTGATGCTGATCAGTTGAAGGATGGCGCGGTTCACGTGCGTATGGCTGAAGCTGGCGAAACGATGGTGACGCTGGACGGCACGGAGCGTCGTCTGGAGCCGCATATGCTGGTGATTACAGCTGGCGGCAAGCCAGTGGCCTTGGCTGGCGTTATGGGCGGCCTGGAATCCGAAGTAACGGACAGCACGGTGAATATTTTCTTGGAATCGGCGAAGTTCGATGGCGGAACCGTACGCAAAACATCCCGTCAGCTCGGACTGCGTTCAGAGGCAAGCTCCCGCTTCGAGAAGGAAGTGGATCCCGCCGCAGTTATCCCTGCACTGAACCGTGCAGCGGCACTGATGGCGAAATATGCCGGCGGCGCTGTCCATCAGGGAATCGTCGAAGCAGGCAGTGCGGACACCGAGCCTACCGTGATTACTTTATCGCTGGAGAAGCTCAATCGTTATCTTGGTACGGAGCTGTCCCTGCTTGAGGTCAAAACGATCTTTGCCCGGTTGCATTTCCCTTGCGGAGATGCGGGCCAAGGATTGGTGGATGTGCAAGTGCCGTCCCGCCGCGGCGATATCGTGCTTGACGTAGATCTTATTGAAGAGGTGGCCCGTCTGTATGGATACGACAATATCCCGACAACGGCCATAGAAGGTCCGACGACACCGGGTTCATTGACCATCGCACAGGCCATCCGCCGCTCGCTTCGCCGTTTGCTGACGCATAGCGGATTCCAGGAGGTTCTGGGTTATTCCTTTATCCATCCGCAGCAAGCGGAAATGTTCACTTCCCTGTCGTCAGACGGGACAGCGGTTAAGCTGGCCATGCCAATGAGCGAGGACCGCAGCGTCCTTCGTACCAGCTTGCTCCCACAGCTGCTGGATATCGCGGTGTACAACCATAACCGCAAGCAGCCGGACCTGGCCCTGTTTGAAATAGGGAACCTGTTCCATACACATGAGAAGACGTTGACGAAGCAGCCGCTGGAGCGTCCGGTTCTTGGTTTGCTGCTGTCGGGACGCAAAGGCAGCAAGCAATGGAATGTCCAGCCGGCCAAAGTGGATTTCTTCGATTTGAAGGGTGCGCTCGAGACGGTGCTCGACTATCTTGGAATTCGCGCGGAAGATATCACTTACGAGGCTAACGGACCGGTTGGCTTCCATCCGGGGCGTTCCGCTTCCGTGTATGCGGGTCAAGGCGAGAATAAGAAGCTGCTAGGTGTGCTCGGACAAATTCATCCGAAGACGCAGCAGGAGCTGGATTTGGAAGATGCTTATGCCGCTGAAATTCTGCTTGAGCCGCTGTATGAGCTGACCAACGCCCGCGTCGTTTACCGCGATTTGCCTAGATTTCCGGGCATGGAACGAGATCTTGCCATCGTCGTGAATGAGGAGGTTGAAGCCGGCTCCCTGATTCAAGTGATCAAGGAGAATGCAGGTGAGCTTCTGCAGCAGATTCAGGTGTTTGACGTCTTCATGGGCAGCAAGCTTGGAGAGGGCAAGAAGAGTGTTGCCATCTCCATGACGTACCGTCATCAGGAACGGACCCTGACCGATGAAGAGGTTGCCGGCGTCACGGAAAAAGCGGTTGCTGCCCTTCAGCAAACTTTTGGCGCAGAATTAAGAAAATAGCAGGAATTGTGAACGCCCGCATCGAATCCATTACATCAGGGATTCGATGCGGGCTTTTTTGCTCTAAATTGAACTGGGATTTGCATCAGGACGCCCGCAGGGTACATAATTATAAGCACAAAACTGTGTTATCATATACCAAACTTCGGTCTGTTTTCTTGAGGTTCGTCTACAGATGTTATCTCATATATAATGAATGTAGAGAATAGACCATTTCAGACATCATAGAATCTACACATAATAGAAGGAGGGCACAATTTTGACTACATCGGACCGTAAAAGCGTTACCGTAGACATCTACGGAACTTCCTATAAACTCGTTGGCAGTAGCAGTGATTATACCAGACAGGTAGCGAATTATGTAGATGACCGCATGCGTACCATATCCAAGGCGCACTCTCGATTGGATACCCCGCGCATTGCCGTCCTAGCTGCAGTACATATGGCTGAAGAAGCTTTGCAGAAGCTGGAGTTTCAGAATGAGGCCAAGCAGATGACGGCCGAGCGGAATGAACTGCGCACGGAGCTTGCCAAGGTGCAAGGACTTCAAATCGAGCAGCAGGAGAGACATCGTCAGCAGCTGGAGCAGCTGGAGGGCAAGCTGGCGGAGCAGACAACGCTGGCTGAGGAATACAGGAAGTCCAAGGAGAATCTAACCGCGGAGTCAGAGCGTACGAAGGAATTGCTCCAGAAGGAATCGGACCGCGTGGCGGAACTGCTGAAGGAGAAGCAGCAGCTTGAGGTGCGTCTTAAGGAGCAGCGTGAGAAGCTGGAGAGCGGCCATAAGCAGTCTATTGAAGATATGAAGCGCCGCTATGAAGGGCAAATTTCACAGCTGACGCTCACTCATAAGCAGGCCATCGAGAAGCTGGAACAGAGTCAACGGACTTCTGCGAAGCAGGCCGAAGAGAAGCTGGCTGAGCAATTGAAGAAACAGGAGAGTACCTATAAACAAGAGGCGCTCCTGAAGGAGCAGCAGCACTCGAAGACCGTGCAGGATCTGGAGCAGAAGTATACGAAGACGGTGCAGGATCTGGAACAGAAGAATGCGAAAACCGTGCAGGACCTGGAACAGAAGAATACGAAAACCGTCCAGGATATGGAACAAAAGCATACGAGGACCGTTCAGGATCTGGAGAAGCAGCTTGCCGAGCAGCGAACGCGCGGTGGTCAGCTCCAATCACGTTTGTCGTCCGCGGAGAAGGAACTGGGTATTGTAAAAGCGGAATCGGACAAGCTGAAGGAAGCGCTCCAATCGTCCAGGCAGCAAGCCGAAGCCTCTTCGCAGGAATTGCGTTCCTTCCGTACGAAGGTGGAGGGGCTAACGAAGGAGCTCGAAGGACTGAAGCAGGAATCCGCCAAGTCGGAGGAAGAGCGCCGTCGTCTGCAGAAACTTGTGGTGGATGCGAATCAGACCTCCCGCAAGCAGCAGGAAGAGCTGCAGCGTCTAAGCAGCGAGCTTCAATCCTGGCGTACGTTGGCTGATCAGCGCAAAGAGGAAACCGGCGAGCTGGAGATGCGAATTGTCGAGCTTATGGAAGCGAACGAGAGCCTGGAAGAAGGAATGAAGGGACTTCAGGATGAAATCCAGGTCATGAAGGACGAAGCTGACCGGAGCATGTCCGAGCGCCGAAGTGCCCAAGAGGAATTGAAGGAACTGCAGCTACGCCATGAAGAATTGGAGAAGCTCACGAAGGAAGCGGGAACCCGAGAGGAAGAGACCAGCAAACTGTACGCCATGCTGGAAGAAGAATACGATACGGTGTCGAATCAGCTGGATGAGCTTCGCAAGAAGGCAGCTGCCAGTGAAGAGCGCGCACGTGAACTCGCCGAGCAGCTGAGAGATTCAGAGGAACGCGCCGTTCAGTGGCAGGAGCAATACCAGCAATGGATGGCGGAACGGGAGCAGCTTGCCAAGGACAGCGAGAAGCTGGCCGCCGAGCGCGATGAGTGGAAACGAACCAAGCTTGCTCTCGAAGAAGAGCTCCAGTCCTGGCAGCAGGAAATTGCATCCGCACGCCAAGCCTGTGAGCGTCTGGAAGACGAGAAAAGTGAAGCGGCGCAGCAGTATTCCGATTTAGGTGAACAGTATGAGCTGGTTATGCACCAGTATCGTCTGCTCCAGGCAGAACAGGAATTGAAGGCGGAGCAATCTGCGCAGCTTGAAGAAGAACACCGTAAGCTGAAGGAAGAGTATGCGAAGCTCCAAGTTGAATATAATGAGTGGATCGAGTTGATTGAGCAGGATCAGCGTTAGGCCATGGCGAAGAATTGAACCTGAAAAAACCTCCGGATTAGACAGAGGATACTCTGGCGATCCGGAGGTTTATTTTCGTGAGCAGATCTACTATTCTTCGACGATAAGTTTGGAGATCATTTTGCTGTGACCCGCTCCACACATAATGGAACACGAAACTTCGAATTCTCCCGCTTCATCCGGCGTAACGACAGTGGAGTTGTTTTTACGGTCCAGTTGCAGGCCAAGTGCAGGAATCATAACGCCGTGGTTGCCGTCTTCGTTCTCGTAAGTGATCTTGACGGGCACACCTTTCTTGAGTCGATATTCCTCTTGGTCGAATTGAAAATTGGTGCCCTTAATGACGAGTTCAGCTTCCGGTGCTACGCCAGTATCCGAGATCCCGGAACCTCCTTGGGACTCTTTCTGGTCTCCGCCGCAGGCAGCCAATACAAAAAGGAGCATACATGAAACAAGTAAAGCTATGCCTTTTTTCACTATAACCTCTCCTGACTATGAAATAATTGTGAAATATAATTTCCAATCTTTATGATAGCTCAGAAAAAGAGTGGATGCACATATGTGTTATGAAAAATTGGTGAACGTGAACGGTTTCAAACGATGATATGGATTTCCTTTATAATATAGGGGAAGAAGGAAATAAAAGAATGGAGCTTTGCCCAAAATGAAAACCCCCTGCGCAAATTGCAACAGAGGGTTAATGTGGAGTAATGCAGCTCCCGATCGGTTCGTTCAGGAAGAGGGCTCCAGAGGAATCCTCTAACAGAAGCGGCGTTCTTCTATTTGCGGGTTTTGCCTGCTTCAAAAGGGGTGGAAATCGGAATGAACAGATCGATGATCCCGATGACCAGTGCAGCAAGCAAGGCGCCCAATACGGAGACGCTAACGCCTCCAACGATGAATTGGGCAAGGTAAATCACGAGTGCGCTCACTAGGAAGCCCACGATGCCACGTCCAAAAGGCGTGACTTTTTTGCCGAAGATGCCCTCAATAGCCCAACCAATCAGGGCGATAACGAGTGCAAGCAACAGGGCGCTTCCGAATCCGCCGACGGTGAATTGGGGGACAATCCATCCGACAACCATAAGAACGAGCGCGGCAACGATAAATCGAACAACGTGCCCGAGAAATTGCATGGTACCTGCCTCCTTAGAATAAGACTGGAATGTTACGCAGAATTTATTTTGTTCAATAGGACCGTCGGTTATGTGTGGAAGGATTTTGGATTCCTTGGCGAATTCCCATCACTTTCGATATAATATATGCATTGATTGAGAGGAGTTGTGAACTTCTTGAATGACAAGATTTTGCAAACTTTAGAATACCGGAAAATTTTAAATACATTAACAAAATACACGCAAACCTCCATGGGAAGTGCTAGAGCTGAAAAGTTAATGCCTGAAACCGACCTGGAGGCTGTAAAGGATCTGCTTGCGGCTACCGATCAGGCCTACACCGTAGACAGGCTCAAGGGCAATCCGTCTTTCCGCGGGATTACCGATATCAATGATGCTTTGAAGCGGGCCAGAATCGGAGGGACGCTCAGTCCCCATGAATTGCTGGCTACGTCGAATACGATTCATGGATCACGCCGAATCAAGCGGTTTATTGCGGCGATTCATGAGGACGAGAAGATTGAGATCCTCTATAATCTGAGTGATCTTATTTCGGAGCAAAAGCCCCTGGAAGACGCCATTCGGCTGTGTATTGATGATGCTGCTGAGGTCCTTGACTCCGCAAGCGCCGAGCTTTCCCAGATCCGGCGGGAGCTGAGGGGCGGAGAAGTTCGCATTCGCGAGAAACTGGAGTCCATGATTCGATCGCAATCCGTGGCGAAGATGCTGCAGGACCAGTTAATTACAATACGCGGCGACCGTTTTGTCATCCCCGTTAAAGCGGAATATCGCTCGCATTTTGGCGGTATCGTGCACGACCAGTCCGGGTCAGGCGCGACGCTGTTTATTGAGCCGGAATCCATCGTAGCCATGAACAACAAGCTGCGCGAGACGCGAATGCGGGAAGAGCGGGAGATCGAAGTGATTTTGCAGAAGCTGACCGCCCAGGTCGGCGAACAGGCTGAGCTGCTGTCCATTGACTTGGATCTGATCGGCCAGCTCGACTTTATTTTTGCCAAGGCTCGTTTGGCCCATGTCATGAAGGCTTCACTGCCAAGAATGAATGACAGAGGCTATATTAAGCTGCGTAAAGGCCGACATCCGCTGATTCCGGCGGATCAGGTTGTGCCGCTTGATGTGGAATTGGGCAATTCCTATACATCCATCATCGTCACGGGTCCGAATACCGGCGGTAAGACGGTTACGCTCAAAACGATCGGGTTATTAAACCTGATGGCGATGTCCGGACTCTTTATTCCAGCCGAAGAAGGCAGCCAGATGTGCGTGTTTGATGCGATCTACGCGGACATTGGTGATGAGCAAAGCATTGAGCAGAGCCTCAGTACCTTCTCCAGCCATATGACGAACATCATCCGAATATTGAGCCAGATGACGCCAAAGAGTCTCGTGCTGCTTGATGAGGTTGGAGCAGGGACCGACCCTGCGGAGGGTTCAGCTCTGGCGATTTCCATCCTGGAGCATATCCACCGCATGGGCTGCCGCATGATTGCGACGACGCACTATTCTGAATTGAAGGCTTATGCATATGAACGCAAAGGCGTGATTAACGCCAGCATGGAGTTCGATATCAATACCCTAAGCCCGACCTACCGGCTTCTGGTAGGCGTACCTGGACGCAGTAATGCGTTTGCCATTGCAGAACGTTTGGGATTGCCGGGATCCATTCTGGAATTTGCCCGTGGCGAAGTCAAGGAAGAGGATCAACGGGTGGAGCATATGATTGCATCCCTCGAAGAGAACCGTCACACCGCGGAAGTTGAGCGTGAGAAGGCGGAGCAGGTTCGGAAGGAAATGGAGGACCTGCGTCTTCGTCACCAGCACGAGCTTCAGAAGCTGGAAGAGCAGAAGGACAAGCTGGTTGATAAAGCTCGTGCCGAGGCGAGACAGATCGTGGACAAGGCTCGGAGTGAGGCCGAGGAAATCATCGCGGATTTGCGCAAGATAGCCCAAGAAGAAGGGGCTTCCGTTAAGGAGCATAAGCTGATTGCTGCCAGAAAGCGTTTGGATGATGCCGAACCGCAGCAAGGCAAGAAGACGGCTGGCCAGCGTTCAGCGCAGCAGCAGCGCAGCATTGAGCCTGGTGACGAGGTTCGGGTATATAGCCTGAATCAGAAAGGGCACGTCGTGGAAATGGCCGGCTCGAAAGAAGCGGTTGTTCAGCTCGGCATCATGAAGATGAAGGTATCGCTGGATGATTTGGAGCTGCTGTCGAATCCGACAGCAAACGCTAAACAGGCGCCGAAACAGCATGCGACCGTCTTGAAACGGACTCGCGATACCAACATCCGGAACGAGCTGGATTTAAGAGGCGCGAATCTGGAAGAAGCGCTGATTGAGGTGGATCGGTTCATTGATGAGGCATTTCTGGGGAACTTGGGTCAGATTTACATCATTCATGGCAAAGGCACCGGGATCTTGCGAACCGGAATTCAGGATTATTTGCGCAAGCACAAGCATGTTAAGAGTCATCGTTTAGGTAATTACGGTGAAGGCGGCAATGGCGTTACCATTGCCGAGCTGAAGTAAGGAAAGAAATCAGGAACCGTTTTCTCCTTCAATCGTATAACATATCATCATAAGGTTCAGAACGACGGGATGCGAAAGGTGCCGCATCCCGTTTATATCAGGGAGGAAATAAGGTAATGACGGAAGCGATTGATCATTTGCTGGCCCATCCACTCGGGGTGCTCGTCGGCTATTTCTCGGTTGCGATACTTGCACTTATTGTTTACTTGTATTGCTTTGAATTGGTTACCAAGTACAATTGCTGGGATGAAATACGCAAAGGAAACATCGCGGCGGCCATGGCGACCGGCGGGAAGATCTTTGGCATCGGTAACGTGATGCGGTACAGCATAACGGCGAATACGTCCATTTATGGCATGATTAAATGGTCGTTCTTCGGGTTTATACTGCTTTTATTGGCTTATTGGTTGCTTGAGTTCTTGACGCCCGTGTTTTCGGTCGATGAAGAGATTGGCAAGGATAACCGAGCAGTGGGCTTGATCGTACTTCTTATCACCGTATCTTTATCTTACATTATTGGAGCGAGCATCATTTAAGGGCTTCGGGAGGAAAAGGACGATGAAATATTTACCGCGGATATTGTTTGCGGCCGCCTTGATTTTTTTTGTGGCGGGTATTGTATACTTGATGTCTCAATAAAAATAAAGTGAACAGGGCCATCCATGGCCGTTTGAATAAGAAAGGGATGAATGATCGATGGAACCGACGGTTTGCCCATGGTGCCAAAGTGAGATTGTGTGGGATGAAGAGATAGGTCCCGAAGATACTTGTCCTCATTGTGCGAACGAGCTGAAAGGCTACCGCACATTGAATATCGCATTGGATGACGAGGAAACACAGGACGATCCGGAGGAATATGAAGAGGATTATGAGGCTTCCGATGAGGAAGCAGGTGATCTTCAACGTATTTGGGGGTCCGACCATGAATCGCTGTCCTCGCTTCGAACCGTGGATAAGTACGGGGAGGATCACGACCTATTTGCATTTGAGGAGACCGTAGAGGGGATTCTGGACCAGCAAGAGGAAGTTCCCGAGTGCTTGCATTGCCGGGAGTATATGCTTCATGCCGGAACGCAGCACGTGAGCGGGGAAGGCTTCCAGCCGGTTAACGCAGCCTTGATTCAAGGTCCGATCCTGCAGCCGCCATATGATTTAAACGTATATGTGTGCCCTGGATGCTTCCATGTACAGTATAATCTGGCAGAGAATGACCGGCTTCGGATGATCAAGAGCTTTATCCATAAAAAGGAATAGCGTTTACGGAAAGGCGCTGTGTGCCGATCCGCGCGAACTTAAGGAAACTGCTGTCGGCGGTTTCCTTTTTTTTGTTCATGAAGTGGGGATTAGAGGGGTAAAATACCTTGGACTTCAAGTGTGAGGGCGAGGGAGGAACTGTATATGAAGTTGACAAAGGACCCCCAGGCTATACTTCTGTTATCAGTTCATGGGTTGTTTATCTTATCGAGTGCATTGTCGGGTACGTTCCTCAACGTATACCTATGGAAAAGCCGCCAGGATTATACGATGCTCGGTTGGTTCACGATTGCACAGCAGGTGGCATTGGGCTTGACGTTCTGGGCCGCCGGCAAATGGGTGAAGGAGCATAACAAAATGAATGCGCTTCGCCTGGGAATTGCGGTGTCTGGCCTGTTTTATTTATGCGTTCTGTGGGCAGGGCGGGACGCCGTCCATTATATTTGGCCGCTCGGCTTGCTGTTCGGCGTGTCATTAGGATTATTCTGGTTAGCCTTTAATGTGGTCTATTTTGAGGTTTCGAGCGCGGAGAATCGGGACTGGTTTAATGGCTGGATCGGACTTCTGGGCTCCATCACGGGCATTATCGGTCCGTGGCTGGCGGGCTGGATCATCACGATGATGCATGGGGATCAAGGCTACCGGTTTATTTTTACCGTATCGATGGTCATCTTCGCCGTGACGGTGGTGCTGAGCTTTTTTCTGCGAAAACGGCCGGTTCAGAGCGGCTATCATTGGCTGGAGGGGTTGAGCCGGCTCAAGGAGGGCGGCGTATGGAAATACGCGGTATTCGGCTTGGCCGTTCAGGGAATCAGGGAAGGTGTGTTTTCCTTCCTTATTACACTCCTTGTTTTTGTGGCAACGGATCAGGAGTCGAAGCTGGGGCAGTTTGCATTGATTACTTCGGCGGTTTCGCTGGTCAGCTACTGGGCCTGCGGGAAGTGGTTCAAGCCCAAATTCCGTAAAACCGGCATGCTGGTAGGTTCCATATTGATGCTGCTGGTCATTTTACCGCTGCTGTTTGCCGTTAACTATACGACGCTGCTGGTGCTGGGAATCGGGACGTCGCTGTTCATTCCGCTGTACATGATGCCGGCTATATCCGCCAGCTTTGATCTTATGGGAGTAAATCAGGAAAACGTGGAGAAGCGGGTGGAACTGGTCGTGCTGCGGGAGCTCAGTTTAACTATAGGCCGAATTACGGGCCTGCTTGTGTTCATTCTTGTCCTGTCATTTAGACAGGACACGTTAACGGTGACATTGCTGCTGTTGTTCCTGGGGGCGTCCCCTATCGGATCGTGGCTGTTTATACGAAAGCTGTTCCCTTCCAAAGGTCAAGTCACCTAAAGCCTAATGACATCTCTCGGGTCAAAAGAATCCGATAGTCAAACAAACGGTTTGCTGAACGACTGCGTCATAGCGCAATCCGTACACGCAAAGAAGGTATCTCCAGGGCTGCATGGCCTGCTTGGAGATACCTTCTATTATTTTATGACATCTTAAGGTCCATTGGCCGTGTCAGGGAGAACCATTTCAGTTCTTCGGGCTCACGTCCTGCTATCGTCTCGCCCAGCAGATCCGCAGCAATCATGCTGTATACGGTCCCGTTTCCGCCATACACCTCGATAAAGTAGCTGTGCGGATATTTCGGGTGCCTGCCGATCAGCGGGATGCCGTCTTTGGTTGTGGCAAATACGCCGGCCCAACTGCAAGCGATCTTCAAATCCGTCATATGGGGGAACAACTGATGAATTTCATTTAACAATCTCCGGCTTCTTGGTTCAGCGTACTCCTCTGGTTTGCCAGAAGGAGGCAGCGGCTCATCCAGCCCTCCGGCTATGATTCGCTGATCCGGCGTTGTCCGGAAATAGAGATAAGGGCGATTTGTTTCCCATATGAATGCGCGCTCATACCATGAAGACAGATCGGATACCGGCTCCGTCAGGATGGCATAGGTATTGAGCAGCTCCGCTTGATAATCAGGCTTCCATTCTTGGGTGCTATACCCGGTGGCCCAGATGATGTTCCTGGCCAGAACGCTTCCTTGATCGGTTAAGACGGTGACATCGCTGTGTGTATACCGGGTTTCCTTCACTCCGCTATTTTCGTAAACTCGCAGCCCATGCTCGCAGGCATCCTGGAGAAGATTATGCCCGAAACGGTAGGGATCGACTTCGGCATCGCCGCGGGCATAGATGGCCGCTTCTTTTGAGAACGGGAAGTTAGCCCTCACATGCTCGCGGCCCCAGTATTCCACATCGAAGCCCTTCCGTTTGAGCAGGTCATACTCGTGCCGAATCATGCCGACATCTTGGGGGGTACTGGCATAGTAGAGGCTGCTTCGCGTGATCAGGCCGGAATCCCTGGACAGATGATTTGCGATTTCGGTGATCCGGCGTACCGCATGTCTGCACATCATGTAGAAGGAGGAAGCCCGTTGTTCACCAAATTGTTGGATCAGATCAGATAGAGGGCAGTCGTTAGAAAATTGCAACAGCCCCGAATTAGCGGATGTGCTGCCTTCGCACATGCGTTTTTTCTCCAGTAGGACGGTGTCCACGCCTTGCATGGTCAGCACGTAGGCCATCAGCGCGCCGCTTATACCGCCGCCGACTATGAGTACATCACAGCTGAGCTGTTCTGATAGACCGGGGTATTTTTTTACAGGTTCAGTGTTTAAATATTTCCAGGGCGTTATTCCGCCGGTCAGTAAAATGTCCCTCACCCCCTCATTGTCACATCGTTATTAGTTTGGACGTTCCTTTCGTTTTTAATGACATCTCACGACATAGATTTTTATATAGGTGGCATACTAGCTCCTGTGCAACCTAAATGGAAAGGGGAACAAACACAAAGATGACACCTAATCAGCAATTACAGCCTCTAACCTCAAAAGAACTGGACTATATTGCGGATTGCATCTCCAACGAAACCATGCTGGCCAAGCATTGTGCCGCGACAGCAGCAGCCAGTCAGAATCCAGCTATCCAGCAGGCGCTGCTGGGATTCGTAAAACGCCATGAGCAGCATCTGGACACCTTGGTGAATGCTCTGCAAATTCACAGCAATATCGCGCCGACGCAGCCTCAATAAGAGGAGATGTATAGACCAGGAAGCAAAATTGTTAAGGAGGAACGACTTATGGTAACCCCTAATGGATCCTCATACCTGCCCGAAGAGGATATGCTTAGCCCTATTCTGGGAGAGCTGAAACGTGCCGTTCGAGAGTATACGACAGCCACGACGGAAGCCTCTTGCCCTGAGGTGCGTCAAATGTTTACGGATCTGACCGCGGATACACTGAGGCTGCAAGGCGAGTTTTTTAATATGATGAAGCAGCAGAACATGTATACCGCCCCTCGGCATGCATTGAAATACGATGTGGACAAGCAGTATAAGCAAGCGCAGCAGTCGCTGCAAAAAACTCGGGAAACCATTAATCAAAAAACTTCCAGCATGGGCGCGTTCGCGCATCACCCGAATGTGGCGCCGCATGCCACCAATGTAGCGCCTTCTTCTAATAATGTAACCCAATGATCCCATGGTGAACTCAATCTATGAGCCGATGACCCCCGCAGCCGTTGCTGCCGGCATGCATCGGTATTTTTTTTTGCACATCCCGTGTAAGTTATTGTAATATAAGTATTAATCTCTGTTCCGATATATCATGCTATAAGAACGGATATTCGGAATAAGTGCTGGAGGATACGTATATGGAAGAGCTTAGCGAATTGAAACTGAAGGTGCTTGACCTGCTGAAAGAAGACGCGAGAAGATCGCCGGCTCTGCTCTCTACTCTACTCGGTGTAGATGAGGAAGAAGTAAAGACCTCCATTGCGGAGCTTGAACGAGATCACGTCATTGTTAAGTATGCGACCGTAGTCAACTGGGGCAAGGTGGAAGACGAGAAGGTTACGGCGCTGATCGAGGTTCAAATTACACCTGAGCGCGGAAGAGGCTTTGAAGGAATTGCGGAACGGATTTATTTATTCCCGCAGGTGAAGTCCGTCTATCTTATGTCTGGCGCCTACGACTTGCTGGTTGAAGTGGAAGGCGGAAACTTGCGTGAGGTGGCCAACTTTGTTTCGGAGAAGCTGTCACCTATCGATTCTGTATTATCGACCAAAACGAATTTTATTTTGAAAAAATATAAACAAGACGGGATTATTTTTGAAGAACGTCAAGAAGACAATCGTCTCCTGATCTCGCCGTAAAGGAAGCGTGTGCTATGATTGTGAACGAACAGCAGCTTGCAGAAAATAACAGGAAATCGATGAGCTCCTATTTGGCGCCCAGGGTCAGGGACATTCAACCCTCTGGAATCCGGAAGTTTTTTGATCTCGTCAGTGGAAATAAGGATATTATCACACTTGGTGTCGGTGAGCCTGATTTCGTAACGCCGTGGCATGTACGAGAAGCCTGCGTATATTCATTGGAGCGCGGGTTTACAGGATATACGTCCAATGCCGGTATGCCTGAACTTCGGGAGGCGATCGCGGAATATTTGAACGACAGTTTCCACGTGACCTATAATCCTGCCAATGAAATGATCGTAACCGTAGGCGGCAGTGAAGCGATTGATCTGGCGCTGCGTGCCTTGATTGTTCCCGGAGATGAAATTCTGATCCCCGAGCCGTGTTACATTTCTTACTCGCCGATTGCTTCAATCGGTGGCGGGGTGCCCGTTGGTATTGAAACGACGGCAGAGCATCATTTCAAACTGACCGCCGAGGCGCTCGAAGCGCAAATCACCCCCAAATCAAAGATTCTGATCCTGTGTTACCCAAGCAATCCAACAGGAGCGATCATGACCTATGAGGATTGGCTGCCCATTGCGGAAGTAGTGGAAAAACACGATCTGATTGTGATCTCCGATGAAATCTATGCTGAGCTCACGTATGAAGGCAAGCACGTCAGCTTTGCCTCGATGCCAGGCATGATGGACCGCACCATTCTGGTAAGCGGCTTCTCGAAGGCTTTTGCTATGACTGGTTGGCGTATGGGGTATGTGTGTGCTCATTCGGATCTGATTGGCGCCATGCTGAAAATCCACCAGTATACGGTTATGTGTGCACCCGCAATGGGGCAAGTCGCCGCGCTCGAAGCATTGCGTAACGGCATGGGGGAAAAGGACCGAATGGTTGAATCCTATAACCAGCGGCGCAGGCTCGTGGTTCAAGGGCTGCGCGAGATCGGTTTGGATTGCCACGAGCCACAGGGAGCGTTCTACGCGTTCCCGAGCATCAAGCGAACGGGACTTGGCTCGGATGAATTTGCCCAGCGCTTGCTGACCGAGGCGAAAGTGGCTGCCGTACCGGGCACCGCATTCGGTCTTGGCGGGGAAGGATTCATTCGCTGCTCATATGCTACATCCATTGCCCAACTGAATGAGGCCTTGGAGAGAATGGGCAATTTTGTGGAAAAAATAAAGTAGGCAAGGAAATCGTTGAACTTTTTCCTTGAATTAACAAAAAAATTACTTTCCATTGGCAAAATATATGTTATAATTTTATTTTGGGGGCAGAATTTTACTTTCCAAGGAGGGATCACCAGTGTTTTGTGATTATGAATTGTCAAACTACCGTGGTGACTATACGGCTGAAGACAATAATCACGGTAAATGGTCAATTAAATCAGCCAAATCCACTCCTCAGGAAATTACCTTGGAAGACGAAATTCACATGCTTCGCCGAAAGATGGAACAAATTTTTTTGGAAGAGCAGTCCTTCACATCAGAGATTGTCATCGAGATCAGCAGTTTGCTGGACTTGAAGATTAACGAATATATGAAGGCCCATCCCAAAAAGAAACTATAAAATACGATCTGATTGAATAATACAAGGCTGTTCCTGGGGCTAGATGCCTTACGGATCAGCCTTGTTTGCGTTTAAATGATTCCCTCTGATGTAAAAAACCGTCCCGGAATCATGATGGGCCTGGGCTTATTCCGGCGCAGAGGGACCCTGATTCGAAATTATGCTATAGTTGAGCATATTAAGAAAAACGTCGATCGACGTACTTTCTCAGAAGACAGACCGCGGTTAAAGGAAGTTTTTCTTGCGATTATAGAATTGCTCAGCTTCGCTGAAACTATAAATTCTATAATCTTAAGAAATATGGTGTTATTGAATAAGGATCGGACGATGAAATGGAGGATATTGTGATGAAGGTATATACGAGAACGGGAGATGCAGGGGAAACTTCAATTATTGGCGGTCGTGTGCCCAAGGATGACCCGCGGATAGAAGCGTATGGCACGATTGATGAATTGAACAGCTTTGTCGGTCAGGCCGTGTTTTTGGCCAAGGAAGCCGACTTTGAGGAGCTGCACCTTCAGCTCGTTCGAATCCAGCATGAACTGTTCGATTGCGGCTCGGATCTGGCCTATGCGAGGCCTCGAGAGGGTAAACTCAAGGTAAGCGCCGAGCTTGTGGACAATCTGGAGGTATGGCTGGATGCTTTCGAGGAGAAGAACCCTCCGCTTGAGCGTTTCATCTTGCCTGGCGGAAGTGCGTTGTCTTCGCTGCTTCATGTATGTCGGACCGTATGCCGCCGAGCCGAGCGGTTGACCGTTTCGCTGCAGCGAACCACGGAAATCAATCCGGAGGTCCGCCGGTATTTGAACCGATTGTCCGACTATTTCTTTGTGACTGCACGGGCAGCCAATGTGCACGCCGGGATTCCGGATGTCGAATATGAGCGAAGCGGAAAGGTGTTTCGGTAATTCATGAGTTTGTATTATCCGCCTATCAGTTATGTCGTGTCCCCACAGGAAGACGGCATGCTGCTTAAGACCATTTTGCAAAAACGGATGGGAGTATCCCGTAAGCTGCTGTCTCGCCTCAAGTTGACTGAGCAGGGCATCATGCTGAACGGGACCCGTGTATACATTAGCGTTAACGTGCATGCCGGAGATCTGATCGAAATCCGGATGGAGCAGGAACGATCGGACGATATGCTGCCCCAGCCGATGAACCTTCATATTCTGTACGAGGATGAACATTTGCTTGTCCTGAACAAGCCTGCGGGGATCATTGTCCATCCGACGCACGGGCATTATACAGACACGCTGGCGAACGGCGTCGTTCACTATTGGCAGGAGAAGGGCTGGAACTACCGGTTCAGAGCGGTTCACAGGCTGGACCAGGAGACTTCCGGCGTGTTGGTGATTGCGAAGAATGCATATATTCACCAGCATGTCTCCGAACAAATGATAGCCGGCACCGTTGACAAGAGGTATGTAGCATTTGTTCATGGCAAGCCTGCTTTGCCCTCAGGCGATATTGACGGTCCGATTGATCGGGACCCGTTAGAGCCCCACCGCCGCATCGTAACTCCCGAAGGATACCCTTCGCTTACGCGGTATAAGGTATGCGAAGCTTACCCTTCCGGATCCTTGGTCGAATTAAAGCTGGAAACGGGTCGTACCCATCAAATTCGGGTGCATATGCTTAGCATCGGTTGTCCATTGATTGGAGATCAGATGTATAGGCATCCGGTTTACGGCGATCGGGAGTTACGATCAGACGGAGCGGAGGCGGCTTCGGACTTGGCTGCCGGTCCAGCAGATCTGGAAGCCGAAACGATCATGAGGCTGGACCGCTATATGGGCCGGCAGGCGCTGCATGCAGCGAGCCTGAAGCTGATCCACCCGATTGAGGGGAGCACGATGACATTCACAGCCCCGCTTCCTGAGGATATGAACGCACTGAGAAACATGCTCGCGGAAGAGGCGACTTAAGTAGGTTCAAAACAACACTAGAAGGAGAACGTATCGAATGAGCAAACTGAAAGTATATCAATATCCGAAATGCGGGACATGCCGCAACGCGGTCAAATGGCTGCAAAACGAAGGACATGAGCTGGAACTTCAAAATATTTTTGAACAACCGCCACAAAAGGAAGAACTAGCCGACCTTATCGCCAAGAGCGGCCTGGAACTTAAGAAATTTTTCAATACGAGTGGCGAGGTCTACAAGGAAATGAATCTGAAGGACAAGCTGCCTGGGCTCTCCGATGAGGAGAAGATCGAACTGTTGTCGTCCAACGGCAGATTAATTAAGCGTCCGATCGTGACGGACGGCAGTAAAGTGACCGTCGGCTTTAAGGCGGAACAATATCAGGAGTCATGGCAGAAGTAGAATGGATCCAGTGTATACACATTCTCCTGCTGAAGAAGGTAGAGCATCCCAAGGTCTTTCGAGCGCCGGGATGCTCTTTTGTTTTAAGAGATAAGAAAGTATAAACATCCGAGGCTTAGCATCCTTATCTCGCAAGAAAAACTTCCGCAAAATGCGGTCTGTCTACTGAGAAAGTACGTCGATAGACGTTTTTCTTAAGAGATAAGAAAGTATAAACGTCCGAGGCTTAGCATCCTTATCTCGCAAGAAAAACTTCCGCAAAATGCGGTCTGTCTACTGAGAAAGTACGTCGATAGACGTTTTTCTTAAGAGAAAAGAAAGTATAAACATCCGAGGCTTAGCATCCTTATCTCGCAAGAAAAACTTCCGCTAAATGCGGTCTGTCAACTGAGAAAGTACGTCGATAGACGTTTTTCTTATGAACAGCCAATGATAGGAAATTCAAAGAAATACCTTATGACAAGCCCAAGACTATATAGGGATATGGTATAATGACAAGGTATATTTAAGGTTATATCAGAGAAGTTAAAGTTAGGAGCGATCATGACTGTGATACCCAATCAACAACCATCCTTAATGCTTGTAGACGGGATGGCTTTATTATTTCGTGCTTACTATGCAACCGCGTCAAGCGGCTATATCCGTCGAACCAAAGCGGGTGTACCGACCAACGCGATTTACGGCTTCCTGCGCTATATGTGGGATGCTATCGATAAATTTCAGCCTACCCATGTGGCGTGCTGCTGGGATATGGGATCAAAAACATTTCGTACAGAGCAGTTTGCGTCGTATAAAGGCAATCGTCCGGAAGCACCGGATGATCTGGTTCCGCAGTTTTCGTTGGTACGCGATGTGACGGAATGTCTGGGAATTCCGAACCTGGGCGTCGTGGGCTATGAGGCCGATGATTGCATCGGCACGCTGGCCAAACGGTACGGGGATAGCATGAATGTCATGATCCTGTCGGGGGACCATGATCTGCTTCAGCTCGTGAATGATTCGACTTCCGTCATCATTATGAAAAAGGGACACGGCAATTATATGCACTATACCCCGGAAACGTTATATGCCGAAAAAGGACTTTCTCCAAGACAGGTTATCGATGTGAAAGGCCTGATGGGAGATACGAGCGATAATTATCCGGGCGTACGCGGGATTGGCGAGAAAACGGCAGTCAAGCTGATTCAGGAGTATGAATCCGTGGAAGGCATTCTTGCGAATCTTGATTCACTGACCAAAGGGGTCCGCACCAAGATCGAGGCGGATTTGGAGATGCTGCACCTGTCCCGGGCTTTGGCCGAAATCCATTGCGAGGTTCCCATGGAGTGCGAATTGGATCTGTGCCGCTTAAGCGTGGATCACGAACGTGCATTAACCAAACTGGAGGAGCTTGAGATGAAGAGCCTCGGTCATCTTTTTGGTGTGGCGGTGGTTTCCTAGTCATGCGGAGACGGTTTAATTTCGGAAGAAAATCAATTTTGACCGGTCTACTGCTCGGGACATTGCTGCTTCTTATATCGGCATGTGCCTCCGTCCAGACTCCTTCAACCGATACCTCTAAACAGCCCTCAGGGGCCGAGAAGAAGGTGGAAGTTATGGTTTCGGCAGCAGCAAGCCTCAAATCCAGTCTGGAAGAGACCGGACGACGATTTGAAGCGGAATTTCCAAATATTACGCTGCGTTATAATTTCGGCGGTTCGGGCTCTCTTGGACAGCAGCTTGAGCAAGGGGCGCCCGTAGATTTGTTTATATCCGCAGCAACCGAGCCGATGGATCGATTGGTCGAGAAGGGGATCGTGCAATCCGATGCGGTTCAGTTGATGTTTCGAAATGCATTGGTGCTGATTGAGCCTGTCGGCAAACAGAACGTGAAGCATTTACCGGATCTATTAAAACCCGAGGTGCGCGTTGTGGCCATTGGGCAGCCGGATACTGTACCGGCCGGAGAATATGCCAAGGAGGCTCTTCAGAATGAAGGCCTTTGGGATGATGTCGAATCCAAGGCGGTGTATGCCAAGGACGTGACGCAAGTTCTGGCTTATGTAGAGTCGGGGAATGCAGACGCCGGTTTTGTGTACAAAACCGATCTGAAGAGTTCCGCCAAGGCAACGCTTGCGCTTGAGGTCGATCCGGACAAGCACCAACCGATCGAATATCCTGCAGCGGTTCCCGGTAATGCCAAGCATCCGCAGGAGGCTGAGGCTCTTCTCGAATTTATGCGGAAGCCTGAGATCAGGGATATCTTCACGGAGGCTGGATTTGAGGTAGCGGAGGCATCGCCGTGACCACGACCGAAATGTTCTGGATGCCGGTATGGCTGTCGATAAAAACATCACTGCTGTCCAGCATCATTGCATTTATACTGGGAGCAGCAGCAGCACGCTGGATGTCCCGGCGCTCGTTTGTCGGCAAGACGGCGGTAGAAACGCTGCTGATGCTTCCGCTCGTGCTTCCGCCTACGGTGGTTGGCTTTCTTCTGCTTGTCATGCTGGGCAGAAACAGCTGGATAGGTTCAGCTGCCGAATGGCTGTTTGCCAGACCCATCATTTTTAGTTGGGGAGCCGCGGTCATAGCGGCTATCGTGGTCTCGTTTCCGCTTGTGTATCAGAGCATGCGGGTGGGCTTTGAGTCTGTGGACCCGGAGCTTGAGGATTCGGCGCGATCGGCCGGGGCCGGCGAATGGCAGGTCCTTCGCTGGATTACGCTGCCGCTTGTTCGCAGGGCGGGAATTTCGGCGTTCATACTGGCCTTTGCCAGAGGTTTAGGGGAATTTGGGGCAACCTGGATGGTTGCAGGCAATATACCGGGCGTTACGCAAACGCTGCCCACGGCGATTTACGTTGCGGTAAGCAATGGCGAGAGCGGGCTGGCGTGGGCGTGGACGGCGGTCATTATTTTGTTCTCATGGCTGTTACTGGCCGCGTCAGGAACGGGCAGAAGCAGAGAAAGAGGCGGGCAGACTTGACGGGAGCACCATGTTTACATATGCTTCGAATAGAGCTTGTTAGCAACTATATAGAGAACAAGGCACAGCACATCGTGGAGAGGATGGAAGAAGCATGAGTTTACTTGGAGCAATTGAAGCAGGAGGAACCAAGTTCGTTTGCGGCGTGGGTATGGAGGATGGAACGGTTGTGGAGCGAGTGAGCTTCCCGACAACAACCCCTGAAGAAACCATGGCAAATGTCTTTAACTTTTTTGCTGATAAGGATATAGAGTCGATCGGAGTCGGTTCTTTCGGGCCGATTGATCCGGTGAAGGGCAGCCCGACTTATGGCTGCATTACAACGACACCAAAGCCGCATTGGAGCAATTACAATATTGTCAAAGCATTGGAAGAGCGTTTTAATGTTCCGATTGGGTTTGATACCGATGTAAACGGAGCAGCTCTTGGAGAATATACATGGGGCGCTGCCCAGGGACTGGATAGCTGTCTGTATATCACCATTGGAACGGGAGTAGGAGCAGGCGCCGTGGTAGCTGGTGAATTGATCCACGGATTGTCTCATCCGGAGATGGGGCATATTTATGTGCGCCGCCATCCGGAAGACCGGTATGAAGGGACCTGTCCTTATCATGCAGATTGTCTGGAGGGGCTTGCAGCCGGACCGTCTCTTGGCAAACGTTGGGGAGTTCCCGGTGTGGAATTGACGCCGGATCATCCGGCTTGGGAGATGGAGGCTTATTATCTGGCACAAGCGCTGATGAATTATGTCCTCATTCTGTCCCCTCAGCGAATCGTGATGGGCGGAGGCGTTATGAAGCAGGAGCAGCTGTTCCCGCTGATCCGCACGAAGCTTCAGGAGCTGCTGGCCGGATATGTACAGCATCCAAGCCTTCATGACGGGATTGATCAGTTCATCGTTCCGCCGATGCTCGGCGATAATGCGGGTCTCTGCGGTGCATTGGCGTTGGCCAAGCTTGCAGTAGATGAGGCCAAGAGCGTTCAAGCTTAACTTTATTTGTTATATAGAGTGAGCCAAAATGAGTTTGACTTTATTACAGATTATGGTATTATGAATTCAACAGTATAACGTATGGAACGGGAAGCACCTTTCTTTGTCGCTGCGGCGGAGGAGAGGTGCTTTTTTGCGTTGTTCCATCGTTGTGCTGAATGCTAAACGGGAGGTATTCGAGGGATGCAAATTGTATTCATGAATCAGATGAGCGGAGCGGATGAGTCAGGTCACCTCCGTTCTGCTCAAGTATGGATCGGTGAGGAAGAGGGAGGATGGCGGCTCGGCTGGCGGAACATGGAACCGGACGGTGAAGTATCCGATGATGAGTGGTATGAAGGGAATTCATGGAATGAGTTATTATGCGTGTATCGACATCAATTAGCGAAGAAGCTTGGAGAGGGGTTCCGGCCGCTTGTGGAGGGGGTATTCCACGAACCGGGAGAGACTGGAGGCAAGAATCTTGGGGTGCAGAAGCTGCAGTGCTACAGTGAGCTGTATGGCTCGGAGGAGCTGTACACGGAGCTGTGTGCCTGGCGCAGGAGAAAGGCGGCTTCCGGAAGAAAAGCACCTTATTTCATTGCCAGCAATCGGGTGCTGCGCATGATTAGCGCCTTCATCCCCCAGAACGAGGAAGAGCTGCTGCAGCTTCCGGGAATCGGAATCAGCAAGTCTTCAGAGCATGGGGCGGAGTGGCTGGAGATCACGTCAGGAATCGAGCGAACCACAACCTTTCCACTGGATTGGGTTGATAAGCAGCTGCAGGAAGAGGTGTTCTTGTCCTGGCTTTATAAGCAGAAGGAGCAGCGATATAAGCAAGAGCTGGACCGCTTCCGAATTCGCCGTACGATGCTGCTTGGCATAGCTGAGGGAGCTTCGCTGACCGAGCTGGAAGAACGCACTTCGTTATCTCGTCGAGATTTGGTTGAGGAATTGGAGGGCCTTGAGAAGGAAGGTTATGATACGGAGCAGCTGCTGGAGGTTGAGCTGAACACGATGACGGCTACAGAGCAGGCGACGGTATGGAAGGCTTTTGAAGAGCTGGGCGATACATTTCTTAAACCCGTATTACAACGGGTATATGGAGAAGGACAAGCCCACAATGGAGAGGTAGAAGAGATTGGCGGAACGGAGAAGCTGTATGAGCGGCTGCGCCTGATCAGGATTCGCTTTCGGCGGGAAGAACCTGGTAAAGCGAACGCAGGCTAATTCCAGGTAATGAAAACAGGACGGATTCCCTTGCGGCAGGGAGATCCGTCCTGATGGTTTCGAGAGCTTCATATCCAGTCTTTCTTACGGAACAGATAAAACATGAGAGCACCGGCAGAAATCATGACGCCTATAACTACATAATAAGAATATTCCCAGTGAAGCTCAGGCATATTGTCAAAGTTCATGCCGTAGATGCCTGTAATCAGCGTCAGTGGAATGAAGATCGTTGTAATGGCGGTAAACACGCGCATGATTTCATTGGCCCGATTGGCGATACTGGATTGGTAAGCCTCTCGAAGGTTCCCCATGAGATCCCGGTAGGTTTCGAATGTTTCGGAAATTTTCACGGCATTTTCATAGATATCGCTGAAATATTTTTGCAGCTGGTCATCGATCAGCCGGAGATCTTTTTTGTTAAGTGTATTGATAACTTCCTTCTGCGGTCCAAGCACCTTTTTCAACCAAAGAATCTCGCTTCGCAGACCGATGATCTCGCTGAGGTGGGATTTTTTGGTATGCATCAGAATGTCTTCCTCCAGCTTTTCAATCCGCGCCTCGATGCGGTCCCCGACGGAGAAATAGTTGTCCGTCACAAGGTCGATCAAGAGATAGAGGAAGCGGTCAGGCGTGCTGACTTCATCCTCCCAGAGAAGCGGTTTAACGGTGCGCAGCTCGTGGATCTTTTGCTTGGTCACCGTAATAATAAAATGTCTGCCCAGGAAAACATTCAATGCCCGAAGGAAAATCTCTTCGTCGTCAAACCGGATGCTGTTCACGACGATAAAATAGTGGTTCTCGTATATTTCAATTTTGGGACGCTGCTCCTCTTCACTGAGGCAATCCTCAACCGCAAGATCATGCAGGGAGAAGAGGGGCTGCAGTTCCGCTAAATCATCCACATCCGCATCCAGCCAGTAGAAGCCGCTGGCCGGAGGTGTCAGCGTCATTTCGATGTCATCAACAGGGGTAAATACGCCCGAATCGACCAACCGGATTTTCATCTGATATCACTCCTTTGTCAAATTCAAGCTGCTTGGTTAAGCAGTAAAGGCACAGGATATCAGCCCACCGGTATACGGGCATAATCAAGGAAGGTTAGAATACGATAAAAAGCGCATGAAAAATAACGCCGCCCTCTGCCGGTAAGCTGATCTTAATCCTATGCGGTTGTGCGTCTTGTGCATCCAGTTTCTGGCTCGGGTCACCGTCCATCTTCCATGTCACCTCTTTCATACTCGGTTTTAAACAGCACTTGTCTAGTATAACGCCGGGTGTAGGACCTTTCAAGTTGAAATCCGGTCCAGCCAGGGGCCACGGTACAGGGTATGGAAACCTTCGGTGAAGTGTGACGGACTTTATGAAAAGGTTCTTGACGAAAAATTGGGAATGATTTAAAGTAAGTATCAATTACGAACAATTTAAGACAACTGAATAAAGCGAAATCTTATCAAGAGCAGGTGGAGGGACTAGCCCTATGAAACCCGGCAACCGGCGGCAACATCGCACGGTGCTAATTCTTGCAGGAGATACGACGCTTCTTCGAAGCCGTTGTATAGTCTGACAGATGAGAGAGGCGCATTGTGATACGTATATGATGACCTTTCTCTACTTTGAGAAAGGTCTTCTTGCGTTTATACAGTCTAACGCTCTTTCTCACAGCTTTTTTATGGATGTATCATTTCATATTTCGAAGGAGTGAGCCACGATGCCAATTAAAATTCCGGATGCCTTGCCGGCAAAGGAAGTTCTGGCTGGAGAAAACATTTTTGTCATGGATGAGAGTCACGCATTTCATCAGGATATCCGCCCATTGCGGATCGCTATTTTGAACCTGATGCCTACCAAGGAAACGACGGAGACCCAACTGCTGCGATTGATCGGTAACTCCCCGCTCCAGGTGGATGTTGTCCTTCTTCACCCGAGTTCGCACGTTTCGAAGAATACGTCGGCTGAGCATCTGAAATCATTTTACAAAACCTTTGAAGAAGTGAAGAACCGTCGTTTTGACGGCATGATCATTACAGGAGCTCCGGTCGAGCAGTTGGAGTTTGAAGAAGTGAATTACTGGGATGAGCTTACTGAAATTTTTGAATGGACCAAGACGCATGTGACCTCCACGCTCCATATCTGCTGGGCATCGCAAGCCGGACTTTATTATCATTACGGCGTGCCGAAATACAGCCTCGAGGAAAAATGCTTCGGCGTATTTCCACATACGATCAATGAAACATGTACCAAGCTGCTCCGCGGATTTGACGAAATGTTCTTTGTTCCGCATTCCCGTCATACGGAAGTTCGGCGCGAAGACATTACAGGCATTGACGATCTGGTCATCCTGTCCGAGTCCGAGGAAGCAGGCATTTATTTGGTATCAAGCCGGGATGGAAAGCAGATTTTTGCCACAGGGCATTCCGAGTATGATGCGGACTCTCTAAAGTGGGAGTATGACCGGGACGTTGCCAAGGGCATGGACATCGAACTGCCGCGCAACTATTACCCGAATAATGATCCAACAAGGACGCCTCCGTCCATATGGCGGGCGCATGCAAACTTATTATTTACTAATTGGCTCAATTACTATGTATATCAGGAAACGCCATACGATATTGGTCCGCAAATATAGCAGTAAACGGGAGGAGAGTTTGTGATGGAGAAGAAACCTTTTAATATAGAGAGCCGGCTGGCACAGATCGGCTCGGTGCAAGAACCGGTAACCGGAGCCGTGAATTTTCCGATTTATCAGGCTACGGCATACCGCCATCCCAAATTAGGCCAGAGCACGGGGTTTGACTACGCCCGTACGAAAAATCCGACCCGGTCGGTACTGGAGGACGCCTGCGCCGAGCTGGAATCCGGCGATGCCGGCTTTGCTTGCAGCTCGGGCATGGCTGCCCTTCAGACGATTTTTGCTTTGTTCGGTCAAGGGGACCATCTGATTGTATCGTTGGATCTGTATGGTGGGACGTATAGGCTGCTGGAGCGGATTATGTCCAAGTTCGGCGTTACGGCTACGTACGTGGATACGAATGACCCGGATGCGCTGGAAGGGGCAAGAAGGCCCAACACGAAGGCTGTATTTATCGAAACGCCGACCAATCCGCTTATGATGATTACGGATATCGAAGCCGTCTGTACGTGGGCAAGGCATCATCAACTGATCAGCATTGTGGATAATACGCTGCTTACTCCGTATTTCCAAAGACCCATCGAGCTTGGGGCGGATATCGTTATACATAGCGCCACCAAGTATTTGGGAGGACATAACGATGTGCTGGCGGGGATCATCGTAACGAAGGGCAAGGAACTATCGGAGGAGATGGCTTTCCTTCATAACTCCATCGGCGCTGTGTTAAGCCCGACGGATTCCTATCAGCTGATGAGAGGAATGAAGACGCTTGCGCTGCGTATGGATCGGCACGAGACGAATGCAACCGCAGTGGCAACGTTTTTGACAACTCACCCGGCGATCGGCGAGGTGTATTATCCTGCCCTGCCGGACCATCCGGGACATGACATCCAGAATCGTCAATCCAGCGGCAACACGGGCATCTTCTCCTTCAAGGTGAAGGACGCCCGTTATGTGGAGCCCGTGCTGCGGCACATTAAGCTGATTGCGTTCGCAGAAAGCCTGGGGGGCGTTGAGTCCCTGATGACATACCCTGCTGTTCAGACCCATGCGGACATCCCGCTTGAGATTCGGGAAGCAATCGGCGTGGATGACCGCTTGCTCCGGTTCTCGGTCGGCATCGAGCATGCGGATGACTTGATCGCGGATTTGGATGCTGCACTGAGCGCGGCCATGGCTGAAGTGGAAGGGAGCACGGGAGAATGAGCATCGATAAAGGTCCATCCGGATTGGAAACGCAAACCAAGCAGTTAGCTGCTAAACGGGGACACGAGGAAGAACTGCGTTTCGAGACAAAACTATTGCATTTCGGCGGGGAAATCGACCGGGCAACCGGCGCCTCAAGCGTTCCGATCTATCAAGCCTCGACGTTTCACCATGAAGACATCTTTAACCCGCCGCAACACGATTACAGCCGTTCCGGCAATCCGACTCGGCAGGCGCTGGAGGATTATATCGCCCTTTTGGAGGGAGGCGTACGCGGTTTCGCTTATGCTTCCGGTATGGCAGCGATCTCCAGCTCGTTCATGCTGCTCAGTGCGGGGGATCATATGATCGTGACGGAGGATGTGTACGGCGGAACCTACCGCTTGCTGACCAGCATTTTAAGCCGTATGGGCATCGAGAGCACCTTCGTGGACATGACCGATCTGGATCAGGTGAAGGCGGCCCTCAAAGCGAATACGAAAGCCGTCTATATGGAAACCCCTTCAAACCCGACCCTGAAAATTACCGACATTGGTGCGGTGACGGATTGGGCGAAGGAGCATGGCCTGCTTACCCTGCTGGATAATACGTTCATGACGCCGTTTTACCAGCGTCCGATTGAATTCGGCGTGGATATCGTGATCCATAGCGCGACCAAATTCCTTGGCGGGCACAGCGATGTGCTGGCAGGTCTCGCGGTAGCCAGAACCGAGGAGCTGGGAGACCAACTGAAGCAACTGCAAAATGGTTTGGGCACGGTCCTTGGGGTCCAGGATTCCTGGCTCCTTATGCGCGGAATGAAAACACTCAGCACACGTATGGCCCACTCCGAGCAAAGCGCGGCCAAGCTGGCGGCCTGGCTGCAAGGGAGAAGCGACATTGAGCAAGTGTACTACCCTGGCCTCTTGAATCATCCGGGACGTGAAGTCCATGAGAAGCAATCGAGCGGTTATGGCGCGGTCATCTCTTTTGACGTCGGCTCAGGCGAACGCGCCAAGCACGTGCTGAACCATGTGAAGCTGCCGCTGGTAGCGGTCAGCCTGGGAGCCGTGGAGAGCATCCTGTCGTATCCGACAATGATGTCGCATGCGGCCATGGGCGAGAAGGTTCGGCATGAACGCGGAATTACGGATGGCTTGCTTCGTTTCTCGGTCGGACTCGAGGATGTGGACGATCTGATTGCTGATCTGGATCGGGCTTTTGCTGCCAGTTACTAAAGATTTGCCAAATCATAGAATTCGGCATCCTGTCACGGACGGGATGTCGTTTTTAATGCCGGATTGTGGTAGGATGAGATAGAAAAAGTTTTGCTGGTGATTTGTTATTTTGCTCTAAGTAGGGAGGCTGCAAGAATGAGTGCGGTAAACCGTATATTGGATAAAGCTTTACGCGGTGAGCGTTTGAACCTGGAAGATACCGTAACGCTTTTTGAAAGTGATGAGATTGAGAAAATTGGTCATGCGGCGGATGTGATGACAAAGCGTCTGCATCCGGATCCTATCACGACATTTGTTATCGGCCGGAATATCAATTACACAAACATATGTGATGTATTCTGCCGTTTTTGCGCTTTTTATCGCAGACCCGGCTCTTCCGAGGGCTATGTACTGCCCGATGAAACAATCTTCCAGAAGATTCAGGAAACCGAGGATGTGAACGGTACTGAGATTCTGATGCAGGGCGGCGTTAATCCGGATTTGCCTTTCAATTATTATACCGACCTGCTTCGCAACATTAAGAAGCGGTTTCCTAACATCACGATGCATTCGTTCTCCCCGGCGGAAATTATGAAAATGGTGGAGATCTCCGGGCTTACGCTCGAAGAGGTGATGCGCGAGCTTCACAGCGCGGGTCTGGACTCATTGCCTGGCGGCGGCGCCGAGATTTTAGATGATCGTATCCGCAAAAAGGTCAGTCGTCTGAAAGGCACATGGCGCCAGTGGATGGATGTCATGCAAACGGCCCATAAAGTGGGCATGAACACGACAGCTACCATGGTAATCGGTCTGGGCGAAACGATGGAAGAGCGTGCGCTACATATGCTTCGCGTACGTGATGCGCAGGATGAATGCATTCAGAACGGTTATGATTCCAAAGGCTTCCTGGCCTTCATTCCATTTACGTTCCAGCCGGACAATACGAACCTTAAGCGCGAGCGCGAAACGCCGGAGGCGTACTTGAAGACGGTAGCCATCGGTCGCTTGGCGATCGATAACGTTCCGAATCTGCAGTCGTCCTGGGTAACGATGGGACCTGAAATCGGCAAGCTGTCACTCAGCTACGGCTGTAATGACTTTGGAAGCACGATGATGGAGGAGAACGTGGTTTCTTCCGCAGGAGCCGTCTATAAGGTCAACATTGAATCGATTATTCAATTGATCCGGGAGACCGGCAACATCCCGGCTCAACGCAACACCCGGTATGATATTCTGCGCGTGTTCGAAGATAACAGCACCGTTGAGCGCGACTTCGTCATGCAGAACTAATTCTATACTTCATGAAGATCCGCAAGGCGGGCCGAGCAACTCGGTCCGCCTTTTTAATTTGGATCAGAGAGTATGTGCGTTGATGGACATATTTAGGATGCGGCCGTTGATTAGATATTTTCCGGACTTGCTTGTTTTTCCAAGCAGGAGTTCCGTATATCCCCGAGCGGGTCCCCATATACTGAAAAGGGAACTCGAAAGGAGTGATTCCATGGAACTGTTCAGCATTTCTGTCGGTACACGGACGGAAGACGAGAAAAAGGCTTTTCACCGTATATTGTCAGACAAGCAGAAAGAGCTACATAAACAATGCAAGCAGCTGAAATTCACATTCAGCGCTTCGGATGACCGCGTGATTTGGACGTGCTCCGGCAAGCTTCCGCTGTCCTCATGGACCGCATCGGCCGACACGCTGCGCCGGCTCACTGCCGAAGCAGTCACTGCTTATATTATGGAAGAGAAAGAGCAGGAGATTGCTGCACGGTTAATGTTCTCGGAATTCGAGTTTGATGATGAGGAAGAAGCGGGGCGGATCCTGCAGTGGTTTTTGATGCTCCTGCAAAAAGAGGAAGGCCCGTCCGGGGACTTCTGGCAGAGCCGCAGACGCAAGCTGTCGGAAGGCATATATCAATGCCTGAACGAGGCGCCTGAGCTTAATCTGGATGGGTTTATAACCTTCCGGCTTCAGTCTTATGAACAGGAGCTCCGCGAGATGGCGGAGTATGCAGTGGATGAATTTATGCTGGATCAGCAGTACGAGGAGTTCGTCAGTCTGCTGAAATATTTTGTTTATTTTCAGGAGCCCAAAATGCCGCTGGTTCATGTCATTCATAAGGGGGAGGAAGAGTTCCTGCTGCTGGATGGCAATCTTCGTCCGATTGAACGCCCTCGGGATGAAGGACTCGTTATGGAAAGGCTGGACCAGGATATGGAGATTGAAGATATGGTGGTCAGCACGCTGATTTCGGTATCTCCGGCCCGCATGATTATCCACACGAGGCAGCCTGAGCTTCCCGTCATCGTGACGTTGGCCCATATCTTTGATAACCGCGCCGAAGTATGCTGCAGCTGTCCCGAATGCAGCGCGCTTCTCGGTAGCGGACGAATGATGACTTGACGCATCGAAGCGGTCAGGATTATAATTACTGATAAATTCACGTAAAAGCTCTGACAAAGACATGAATCAATTTTGGATTTGACCGCTCAGAGAGAGGAAACCTCGGCTGCAATTTCCTCCGGTTCACCATTGATTTACCCCTTTGTAGCTGTGTCGTCGAACCCGCACGTCAGAATGCGGATGAGTAGGCTTCACCGGTTCATGACCGTTACTCAATGCTGATGAAGGATCTTAATCGTTTATGTACCCAGTACATAAGGTGATGAAAGAGATCGAATTAGGGTGGAACCACGGGTATAACACTCGTCCCTTCGCGGGACGGGTGTTTTTTGCATGTTCCGGTATCTTTCGTTGAAGTCTTGGCGGGCACCTCAGCGGTCCATGCCTGTCTTCGCGGGGAGACTAACGCGTCCTTCATATATGGAAGAAACGTGAAATTCTTTTTCTTGGGAGGAATACAAGGTGGCTATTAGCATTAAATTGCCTGACGGCTCCGTACGGGAGTATGAGGCGGGCAGCAGTATTGAGGATGTGGCTGCTTCAATCAGCAGCGGACTTAGAAAGAATGCGGTCGCGGGAAAAATGGACGGGATCGTCGTGGATCTTTCGACACCGCTTCAGGACGGAGCTTTGATCGAGATCGTAACGCAGGATACACCCGAAGGGCTTGAAGTGATGCGTCATAGTACAGCGCATTTGCTGGCTCAAGCGACCAAGCGTTTGTATGGAGCCAAAGAAGTAAAGCTGGGCGTGGGTCCGGTCATTGAGGACGGCTTCTACTATGACATGGATCTGGAAGAGCCTTTGAATCCGGAGGACCTGCAAAAGATCGAGAAGGAAATGGAACGCATTATCGGCGAGAATCTTCCGATTGTCCGCAAGGAAGTAAGCCGTGCGGAAGCGCTGCGCATCTTCGGCGAGCTCGGGGATCCGTACAAGCTGGAACTGATCAATGCCCTGCCTGAGGATAGCGTTATTACGATCTATGAGCAAGGCGAGTTCTTTGATCTCTGTCGTGGACCGCATGTCCCTTCAACCGGCAAGATCAAAGTATTCAAGCTCATGAACGTGGCGGGCGCATACTGGCGCGGCGACAGCAAGAACAAAATGCTTCAGCGCGTTTACGGTACGGCGTTTGTGAAAAAAGCGCAGCTCGATGAGCATCTTCATCTGCTGGAAGAAGCCAAGAAGCGTGATCATCGTAAGCTGGGCAAGGAATTGCAAATGTTTACGTTCTCTCAGCTTGTAGGACAAGGCCTGCCGATCTGGCTGCCAAACGGCGCGAAATTGCGCCGTACCCTGGAGCGTTATATCGTGGACATGGAAGAGCGCCTCGGGTACCAGCACGTGTACACGCCTGTGCTCGGAAACGTGGAGCTGTACAAAACCTCCGGTCACTGGGAGCACTATCAGGAAGATATGTTCCCGAAAATGGAGATGGACAACGAGGAGCTTGTTCTTCGTCCGATGAACTGTCCTCACCATATGATGGTTTATAAGAGCGATATGCACAGCTACCGGGATCTGCCGATTCGTATTGCTGAGCTTGGCATGCAGCACCGCTATGAAATGTCCGGTGCACTGACCGGCTTGCATCGGGTGCGCGCGATGACGTTGAACGACTCGCATATTTTCTGCCGTCCGGATCAGATCAAGGAAGAGTTTGCACGTGTCATTCAGCTGATCATGACGGTCTACAAGGACTTTGGCATCCATGATTACCGCTTCCGTCTTTCTTACCGGGATCCGCAGGATACCGAGAAGTATTTCCAGAATGATGAAATGTGGGAAATGTCCCAGCGCATGCTGCGCGAAGTTGTCGAAAGCCTGGATATGCCGTTCTATGAGGCCGAAGGCGAAGCTGCCTTCTACGGTCCGAAGCTCGACGTTCAGATCCGTACGGCTCTAGGCAAGGAAGAGACGCTGTCAACCGTTCAGCTCGACTTCCTGCTGCCTGAGCGCTTTGAACTGGAATATGTCGGCGACGATGGCCAGAAGCATCGTCCGGTCGTGATCCACCGCGGTATTCTGGGCACCATGGAACGCTTCACTGCGTTCTTGCTTGAGAATTTTGCGGGTGCGCTGCCGCTGTGGCTGTCACCGGTACAGGTGAAAGTCATTCCGGTCTCCAATGCCTTTGAGGATTATGCCAAGGAAGTGGCCGAGAAGCTTCAATTCGCCGGTATCTCTGTAGAGCCGGATCTTCGCAACGAGAAGCTGGGCTACAAGATTCGGGAAGCGCAGCTCGAGAAGATTCCTTACATGTTCATCGTTGGCGAGAACGAGAAAAATGCTGGTGCGGTTTCCGTTCGCAAACGCGGCGAAGGGGATATCGGTGCCCAGCCGCTCGACGAGATCATCCTCAAGCTTCGTGAAGAAATTAACACCCATGTCGTTTAAGTTTAGCTTTAAGTGCGTGTTCAAAAAGGTCGATTTTCAGCACCAAGAAGGTTGGATGAAGCTAGGGAGTGAGGAGCGGAGCTACACGTTTTCGCAGAAAACGCCTTCGAAAGCATCTGCTGTTTTGGGTACGTGAGCACCTGAAATGTTTTCGCAGGAAACATGCTTCGGAAGCTTCTACTTAGGCCCGGCTGAATTCAAGATTCGATGACGAGCTGCTTCCTGATTCGCTTCGTGTTAGATATAGAATTTATTCGTTATCAGCAGAACTGATTAATTTCGATATCGCAAGAAAACCTACCTATGCATCGCGGTCGCTCATCCTTGAAGTGGCCTCGATAGAGGTTTTCTTATCAAAAGCGGACTTTTTGAACAACCTCTATAAAGCTAAGTAACGAAGGGACATGCAAACCTCTGCCATCACGTATATTCTTTTTGGGAAGTGGGAACCCTCGCTAGTAAGGGGGAGGTACTCACATGATCCAATGGAAAAAATGGCAGAGGTTTTTTGCTGGTTTTATTTTATCAGCCGTCTTGTTCAGTGCAGGTTCTTCAACAGTAGATGCCCATAATCTGATTCTAAGCGAATCCTATGATTCAACAGACTTAAGAAATGTGTATGATCCGTCCGGGGAATTTCAAGGCTCCGATTACGTGGAAATGTCTCGCTTCTATGCGCTTCGAGTAGCAGGTTTTAGCGATATGAATAGATACTTGGATGTTCCGGATACGGGGCCTAAGGCCAGCGTGCCTGGCAAGAAACGCGAATCCATGCCCGTGCTTGCGCCTAGGGAGGACCAGGTGCTGCATACGGTGAAGGTCACCGCTACGGGCTATACGGCAGGTTATGAATCGACCGGGAAGAAGCCGGGACATCCTCAATATGGAATCACCTATTCCGGGGTGAAGGTGAAGCGGGATCGAAATACGCTATCAACGATTGCCGCGGATCCGGATGTTTTTCCGCTTGGCAGTATTCTCTATATACCGGGTTATGGTTATGGAATCGTAGCGGATATCGGATCAGCGATCAAAGGGCAAAAAATCGATCTTTATTTCTCCACAACCAAACAAGTGTTTAAGGAGTGGGGGAAGAAGGACGTCGAGGTACAGGTCATTAAAACCGGAAGCGGCAAATGCACGGAGGAAATGCTCAGAACCCTGGATAACGCGATCGAGACCTATCGTTTCCTGCCGGCATCCGTTTTGGAGGAAGCCATTTAGGGTGATTTTGGCGCGTAGATTGGCAGTAAACATTTAAGAATAATGCCTCCCTGTTCATCACATACTACTTTTCGGGGGCCAAACCCCTGAAGAGGATGATGGTATTGCATATGAACAGGGAGGTGAATACTGTGGCTAAAAAGAACAAGGTACAAGAGAACTTTAAAACGCCGAATGAAAAGTTTAACGCTGAGTTTGCTGAAGATACCAGCATAGCCAGCAACCCAAAAGGGAATTCCAAAGTTCAAGAGAACTACAAAAAACCGAACGAGAAGTTTGATGCTGAGTTTGGCGAACTGAACACACCAGGGGACCATCCAACAAACCGTTAAGGTGTAGATGCCAGCGCCCGTTCGTGCAAAAATAAGACCTCCGCTTTAGCGGGGGTCTTTTATTATGGCTCTACTTCCATTTTTATCCATGGACTCCGTCTCTAGACCGAGATCAACTTCATTCCACCGCCGCTAACCTGTTCATCGCAATATGTTGTACACTGTAGTTAAGAAAAAATAGAACTGGAAGGCAAGGGGATGACCATGAGTAGAAAAGGATGGAGCCAGCTTAGCAACGGATTGCTGCTCATCGGTATTGGTGTGGTGTTTCTTCTAAATCAGCTTGATATGATACATGTGGACCTTGGTTATATATTCTCGACTTTTTGGCCGGTGTTCATCATCTGGTTCGGGCTGCAAAGCTTAATTTATGCCCGCGGAGGGGCACTATGGGGCTCTGTCGTGCCGATCATTATCGGGTCGTATTTTCTTGGAAGAAACCTGAATTTGATTGACTTCTCGTTTGGCGATCTGATCAAGTATGCGATTCCTATTATCTTGATTGGGTTTGGACTGCAGGTCATTTTCAAACCGAAACCTCATACGCCGCCGCCATCGCCGCCAAGTCCGGATGACTTTAGCTCGCATCGTAGCGAGCATTACAACATTCCCGATCCGCCTGAAGCGCGTCCGCTGGATTCTTCCCTGGATGAAGAATTCGAACGGAGATTTGGCAAGCCAGACAAGGCTGACAAGTCTGAGAATATCCTGCCCGATCGCGAACCAGGATCACCGGATTTTCATGAGCAGGGCAAGGGTTACCGCTGGCAGGGACAGCAGCAGGAGCGCCCGCGCCAGGAGCATCAGGATCGCAGCAAGTTCAGAGTTCATGTGGATTTTGACGATAACGGCAAAAGCTACGGCAACGGATCGGATTATAAGGATGAACAGCACCAACATCAACACCATCATCAATCTTGGCACAGCCATGATGCGGTGAACAAGTCCTCTTTTATCGGGGACGTGCATATGGGAAAAGATTATTTTCAGCTGAAGCCGACAAATATCTCCCAGTTCATCGGTGATACGGTGCTGGATCTGACCAAAGCTCAAATCCCTTACGGAGAAACGAAAATCAACATCTCGGCGTTTATCGGGGATGTCAAGGTATTCGTTCCTAATGATTCGGATGTCGGCATTCATGTCACGACCAACTCCTTCATTGGCGATATGAAGGTGCTGGAGGAAAGCCGCAGCGGCTTTATGAGCAATGCCGGACTGGAAAGCCCGCATTACAGGGAAGCCGGTAAGAAAATACGCATCACCGTCAGCGTATTTATCGGTGATGTCAAAGTGAATAGGGTAGGATAACCGTTATGATGGGAATATTGAAAAATACCAAATGGGTGATACTGTTTTACTTTCTGTTGATTGGAGCCGGGGTTGCTGTTTTCCTGTATACAGCAAACCAATCCGGCTACATACATATTGAAGATAACCGGCTGTGGGTATATTACACGGTCGGTGTACTTCTGTTTACGGGGATTGCGGGATACATCGCGGGGCAGCGTATTCAGCGACCGCTGGACCTGCTACATCTGAACATGCTGCAGGTTGCCAAAGGAAATCTGAATGTGCGGCTGCCGGCTATGGAAGACGGTTCTTTTGCCAGAGTATATGATGAGTTTAACGGAATGACGGAAGCGCTGGAGAAGAAGATGAAGCTGCTGCAGCGCCTGGGTGAGCAGGATGTCATTGAGAAAGAGATCGCCGCGGAAGCCGCCGTGCTTGAGGAACGACGCCGGATGGCAAGGGATTTGCATGATACGGTCAGTCAGCAGTTGTTCGCGATTCATATGTCGGCTTCATCGCTTCCGGCGGTTCTGAAGAGAAACCCGGAGCACGGCGATAAAGTGCTCGGTCAGTTGATTGAGATGTCTCACGTGGCACAGAAGCAGATGCGGGCGCTGATTGCACAGCTTCGACCTGTTGAATTGGAAGGAAGAACCCTGGAGGAGGCACTCGAACGGTGGTTTCCGGATTACTGCCGCCAAAATGGCCTGAAGGGCATGAAGGATGTGGAACTTTACGGCGGAGTGTCCGATGCGATTGAGCATCAGTTGTTCCTGATTATCCAGGAAGCCGTAGCCAACATTGTGAAACATGCCGGTGCAAGCCTTGTCAGCATGTCGCTTCGTGAGGATCAGAAACGCGTTATTTTAAGCATCAGCGACGACGGGATCGGGTTTGACGAGGTGGCAGGCAAGCAGGGCTCATACGGGCTGTCCACGATGCGTGAGCGAGCCGAAAAGCTTGGTGGCCAGGTCGATATCATAAGCAAAAAGGGTGCAGGAACGACAGTTCGCGTAAACATTCCGCTATTTGAGGCCGAGGGTAGTCAGGGACCGGCTGCGGAAGAGAGCAAGGAACAGGAAGAGCTGGCTGAGCCAGTGGAGTAGAGAGGGGACAACATCATTATGGGTACGATTCGGATATTGCTGGCGGATGATCATGATATGGTTCGTATGGGATTAAAAACGTATTTGTCGCTGGATCCGGGATTTGAAGTGATCGGAGAGGCAGCAAACGGCCAAGAGGTTGTTGATATGTTAAGAAATGGAGATGAGGCAGACCGGCCTGATCTCATTCTTATGGATCTGATGATGCCGGTGATGAACGGGGCAGAGACCACGCGTGCGGTCATGTCCGAGTTCCCGGACCAGAAGATTGTGATTCTGACCAGTTTTCTTGAAGATGAGCTTGTGGTTGAGTGCATTGAGGCGGGGGCTGTCAGTTATGTACTGAAAACCGTTTCGGCTGACGAACTCATTTACGCTCTTCAGGGAGCGTTCAGGGGCATGCCGGTCATGACCAAAGACGTGTCGGAAGCACTTACCCGGGGGATCCGCCGACATATGGTGAACGGCGATGATTCGGGGCTTACCGAGCGCGAGAAAGAAGTGCTGCTGCTCATTGCCGAGGGCAAGAGCAACAAAGAGATCGGCGAAGAGTTGCATATCAGCATTAAAACGGTTAAAACCCATGTCAGCAATCTGCTGATGAAGTGTGAGCTGGAAGACCGCACGCAATTGGCGATTTATGCCCACCGGAAGGGATGGGTCAAAATATAGCGATTCCATTCGGATCAGATTCCCTTGACGCCGCCCGGCTTTCTTTTTATCTGCCTTTTAATTGTTTTTAAGGTACTATTAAGGTTTATAGTACACAATAAGAACAGTTAATCAATGAAACCACTTGGAAGCAAGTGATTTTAAATAGGAGGTAGACCTATGGACGACCAAAGAAAGCGCTACGGGTATCCGGATGATGAGGGAATGAACAATGAGTCGAATAACAATGAAGCACCGAGACGTGAGGAAGCATCCACGAAGAATTCGTCTTATTACTATTCTTACGGACCGTTTCAGTCCATACCCAATGAACGCGATGATCAGCAGACGGAGCGACCATATCAAAGCCGGGAATCGCAGGAAGTGGAGGTTACCGCTCCGCAGCCGGTTAAACCGATACCATCCTCCGGTTTCTCGCAGTCACATTCCTCCGGAAGCCAAGGGGGCGGCGGGTCTATGGATTCGATGAAAAGAAACAAAGAATGGAACTACAGCCAGAAGCCTAAAAATTCCGTGAAGACGGTGCTGTTGTCCTTCTTGGCAGGTGTCCTCGTGATCTCAAGCCTGATGTTTGCCGCGGACCGCACGAATCTGTTTACGCCGGATGCGGCGTATTCATCGGAGCCAGCCCATGAAACTTCAGCTAGCGTTGATGATAACGGCGGAGCTACTACGGCATCGGCCATGATTCCTTCGGGTCAAGGAGATGTATCGGCTGTTGTGGATCAGGCGAGTCCAGCCGTCGTGCTGATCGAGACGCTTGTAAACAGCAGCAATCGTCAAAGCACGAATCCGAACATGAATGATCCGTTCTGGTACTTCTTCGGCGGCGGACAATCGAGCCAGGGAGGAAATGGCGGAAACGGTGGAAGCAGCAACAACGGAGGTCAGGAATCCCAGCTTCAGCCTTCAGGCATCGGCTCGGGCTTCATCTTTGAGAAGTCGGGATACATTTTGACGAATGAGCATGTGATCCATGGCGCAGATGTGATCCAAGTGACGGTTCAGGGTACCAAAAAGCCATATGAAGCGAAACTGCTCGGTTCCAGCTATGAGCTCGATTTGGCCGTACTAAAAATAGAAGGGGCCGACTTTCCATCGGTGCAGCTAGGCGACTCCAACTCGCTGAAGGTCGGTGAATGGCTTGTTGCCATCGGTAACCCGCACGGTTTTGAGCATACGGTAACCGCAGGCGTACTTAGCTCGAAGGAACGCGAGATCGATATTCAAGGGACGAATGGCGAAGCTGAACGGAATTACGAGCATCTTCTGCAAACCGATGCTTCGATTAATCCGGGTAACTCCGGTGGACCGCTTCTCAATCTGAAGGGCGAGGTTATCGGGATGAACGTAGCCGTCAGCGCGGAAGCGCAAGGGATCGGATTTGCGATTCCGTCCAGCACGATCAAGGAAGTTGTGGAATACCTGAAAAACAACGAGGAAGTTCCGAAAGAGCCGGTTCCGTTTATAGGGGCAACCTTGGGAACGGTCACTCCGCAAATTGCCCAGTCCCTGGGCACCGACGTAACGGAAGGCTCTTATGTTGACGGCGTCGTATTCCGTTCGCCGGCTTATGAAGCGGACCTGCGTCAATATGACATCATTGTGGGCGTGGACGGGACGAAATATCCGACCTCGAAGGATTTGACTGAATTCATACAATCGAAGAAAGTCGGAGACAAAATTACGCTGAATGTGGTTCGTAACGGCAAGAAGATTGATCTGCCACTGACAATCGGGGACCGTAATAAGTTTGATCTATCCCAACAGCAGCAACAACAGCAACAACCGTAACCCTGGATATGTGTGACAACAAGCGGAAGGGACCGTTCCCTTCCGCTTGTCTTGTCCTTGAGACGACCGATATAATGGGATTGTAACGTCGTACTAAATTTAACGCTAGAAGATAGAGGAGATGCCGCTATGCGATCCCGGATATTAATTGTAGATGATGATGAGAAGATTATTTCGATGCTGCGCAGGGGACTTGCGTTTGAGGGCTATGACGTCCTGACCGCATCCAACGGAGCGGAAGGTTTGAAAGTGATTTTGAGTGAGGACCCGGACGTTGTCGTTCTGGATGTCATGATGCCTCAGGTCGATGGATTTGAAGCGCTGCGCAGACTCCGGGAAGGCGGAAGCACGACACCGGTGCTGATGCTGACGGCGAAGGATGAGGTGGAGAATCGGGTCAAGGGACTGGATACCGGAGCGGATGATTACTTAGTCAAACCCTTCGCGCTGGAGGAGCTGCTCGCCCGCGTACGGGCCTTGCTGCGCCGCAAAACCGGGGATGATAGCTCTAACCACCGACTGACCTTCGAGGATCTCGTGATGGATACCGATGCAAGGGAAGTCATTCGCAGCGGGCAAAGACTGGAGCTCACCGCCAAGGAATTTGAGCTGCTGCATCTGTTTATGCAAAATCCGAAGCGGGTGCTGTCCCGCGATTTGATCATGGATAAAATATGGGGCTATGACTACAGCGGGGAGTCCAACGTGCTGGAGGTTTACATCGCCATGCTCCGGCAAAAGACCGAGGAACATGGAGGTAAACGGCTGATCCAGACGATCCGCGGAGCCGGCTATATTTTAAGAGGAGATAACTAGCATGTCCATTCGGTTAAGACTGACAGCATGGTATACCGGCATTTTGTTCGTGACACTGCTGATTTTCAGCTCGGCGGTGTATGGCTTTGTCCATTTGTATACGTATGAGGAGTTAAAACAGCGGATTGCACAGCAAGCTGATAAAATTGGTTTTACGCAAGGGGCGGTGGAAGTTCTGCCTAATAGATCCTCCGCTATCAGCTTAGAGGAGGCAGATCTCTATGTGCAGACCTATACATTTTATAATGGTAAATTATGGCAGTCTCAGAATATGGCGTTCAGCGGTATCGAATTTGACGTTCCTTCTGTAGAGAAAGCTTTAAATTCAACTAAACATGCGTTTAAGCGTGTTACTGTGAACGGTAATACATTCTTGGTATTTGAAAACCAGGTTGTAGAAACAAACTCAGGGAAATTGTTCGGCTGGATTCAAGTGGGAGCAAACACGCGAACCATTGACGAGACACTGGACCGACTCCAATCCATCCTCATCATGGGATCCGCAGCTACGCTTGTCATTGCTTCCACACTAGGCTTGTTCCTCGCCCGGAAATCCATGAAACCGATCGGCAAGGTCACGGAGGCGGCCGAGCAGATCCAGAAGGGAACCGACCTCAGCGTACGAATCGAATACGATGGGCCAGAGGACGAGATCGGGCAATTGATTGGCACGTTTAACGGCATGCTTGAGAGGACGGAGGGCTTTTATAAAGAGCTTGAAGATGCCTATGCGGCCCAGCGGCGTTTCGTATCGGATGCTTCCCATGAACTCCGAACGCCGCTGACCACCATCCGGGGGAATGTGGATCTCCTCCAGAAGATGTGGACGGAAGCCCCTGGTGAGAGAGCGAATATGGACGAAGAAACGATCAAACAAATCTCGTTCGAAGCGGTGGGAGATATATCCGATGAAGCGAAGCGGATGAGCCGGCTGGTGAACGATATGTTATCTCTGGCGCGAGCCGATACCGGTCAGACCTTTGAGCTGAATCCGGTTCCTCTGCAGCCATTGGTTGAAGAGGTCGCACGGCGTGCTCATTTCCTTGATAAAACCGCTGAGTGGCATGTCGGAGAGCTGTCTGTCCTGAACGGAGTTTATGTAGAAGGAAATAAGGACTACTTGCAGCAGATGCTGTTCATCTTTATCGAGAATGCGTTCAAGTATACGCCGGAGGGTGAAGTCAGCCTGGATGTCGTCCTGTACAAGGGTCAGGTCGGGCTGCGAATTTCGGATACGGGGATCGGCATGGATAAGGATGAGGTTCCGTTTATATTCGAGCGTTTCTATCGCGCGGATCAGTCCAGAGGCATCACGAGCGGGACCGGTCTTGGCTTATCCATCGCCAAATGGATTATTGATGAGCACAAGGGCTCTGTCGAGGTTGTTACCCGAAGAGGGGAAGGCAGCACCTTTATCGTCTGGCTGCCCGTCGTCTTTGCTCCTCCGCTGGAATAGGTTATAATAGACTGGATACTTTATGTATGACAACGGAAAGCAGGTGAGGATCATCGAAGTCTTGAAAATATCACCGAGAGGTTACTGTTACGGTGTCGTTGACGCTATGGTCTTGGCACGTCAGGCGGCCCAGAATCTGGATCTTCCTCGGCCTATTTATATATTGGGCATGATTGTGCATAACAGTCATGTCACGCAATCCTTTGAGGATGAAGGCATCATTACCCTGGACGGTCCGAACCGGATGGAAATCCTGAGCCAGGTGGAGAGCGGCACCGTCATATTTACCGCACACGGGGTCTCTCCCGAAGTACGCAAGCTTGCGCGAGATAAAGGGTTAACCACGCTCGACGCAACATGTCCGGACGTTACGAAAACCCATGATTTGATCCGGGAGAAGGCAGCGGACGGGTATGAGATCATTTATATCGGGAAGAAGGGACATCCCGAACCGGAAGGCGCGATCGGGATTGCACCGGATCACGTGCATCTGATCGAGAAGGAAGAAGAGATCGAACAGCTTCAGGTCAAATCGTCCCGAATCATCATTACGAACCAGACAACGATGAGTCAATGGGACATCAAGCATATCATGAAGAGTCTGCTCGATAAATTTCCGGGGGCGGAGATTCATAATGAAATCTGCCTTGCAACACAAGTTCGGCAGGAGGCTGTAGCCGAGCAAGCGGGCCAGGCGGATTTGGTCATCGTGGTCGGCGATCCGCGCAGCAATAACTCAAACCGTCTTGCACAGGTATCCGAAGAGATAGCCGGCGTACCGGCTCACCGCATTGGCGATGTGACGGAGCTTAAACGCGAATGGCTTGAAGGCGTAGGCAAAGTGGCTGTGACATCAGGGGCATCAACACCGACTCCGATTACCAAGGAAGTCATCGCCTATTTGGAACAGTATGAACATGATCAGCCGGAAACCTGGGAGATCAAGCGCACGGTGAATATGAATAAATTGCTTCCGCCTGTACGGGTGAAGAGCAAGTCATAAGAATTTTAATACAACGGTTGCGATCAATCGCAATCGTTGTATTTTTGTTGATATCGGTGTGTCCTTAATATGATCCCGTCATCGTTATAGTTAACAGCCATAGGTTTGGAATTGTGTATTCCGCCGTTATTAATTGATTAGTATCATTTTTCATGATCACTCGGTTAAATGTTGATAAAGCTTATGGATACTTCCCCTTGTAGTGAATGGTGGAACAACTGTTCATGTGAAATGAACTTGACACTATTGACGCTAGGGGAATTTCTATGTCCGGGATTAAGATGCCAGGGTGAATGAGACTACCTGCCCCGTTAAAGGAGCTTTTTTGGGGTTTCTCATCCCTCCCGTAAGCTGTAAGCGTTTTAATTTTCGATTGAATAATATCATTTTTCGTTGAATAGGCAAATGTTTATATGGGATCATTTATTCTACAATGTTAGACATCAGGTAAAACTTCATGGCATAGAACACACGGGGGGTTGGACATGGCGCAAATATCCGTAGAACAGGAAACTGTTCCAAAACGGAAGAGAGACAACGGATTCATTCGCTTTTTTAAACAGTGGGATATTCAGTTAATGGTACTTCCCGCTCTCGCACTCATTTTTATTTTCAGTTATATACCGATGTACGGTATTCTGATGTCGTTTCAGGATTTTAATATCTTCAAAGGCATGGGAGACAGCCCTTGGGTAGGGATGAAGCATTTCCGGATGTTCTTTGAGTCTCCAGAGTTTATGAACGTGATGCGAAACACCATCGTTATCAGCTTACTCAAGTTTTTGATCGGCTTTCCAGCTCCGATCCTGCTTGCGCTGATGCTGAATGAAGTTCGCCATATGTTCTTCAAACGATTGGTGCAGACCGTCAGTTATCTGCCCCATTTCTTATCCTGGGTTATCGTATCAGGGTTTGTGGTTTCCATGCTGTCTACCGATAATGGAAGTGTAAACATTCTATTAGAAAAAATGAACTTGATTAAAGAGCCTATTAACTTTCTATCCATTCCTGAATACTTTTGGTGGATATTGGTGACCACAGGGCTCTGGAAGGAAATTGGGTTTTCCTCCATCGTTTACTTGGCGGCTGTAGCGGGTGTAGATCCCCATATGTACGAGGCTGCGGATATGGATGGAGCGAGCAAATTCAGACAGATTTTCACGATTACATTACCATCCATTATGCCTGTCGTTATCATCTTTATGATTCTGGCAATAGGTAGCCTGCTCAATGCAGGATTTGAGGATATTTTACTCTTGGCTAAGAACCCTGTTTTAAGAGAGGTATCAGATGTAATTGATACTTATGTTTACCGAATTGGTATTGAAAACTCCCGGTTCTCTTATGCAACGGCTGTAGGCTTGTTCAAAGCGGTAATCAGCGTGATGCTTCTGACCATTGCCAACGTGGTAGCACGCAGATCAGGTAACAGTCTATGGTAAAACGAACATCGTATAGAGGGGAGCGATTAGATTGGTACGTTTAGGATTCGGTGATCGCCTCATGGTGATTATGATCTATGTCTGTTTAGCATTTTTGGCCTTTGTGACCTTTTATCCTTTCTGGAATGCACTTGTAATTTCATTTAACTCCGGAGCGGACACATCGCTTGGAGGGGTTACATTCTGGCCGAGAGATTTTACATTGGAGAACTACGAAATCGTGTTTCAGGATAAACGTCTGCTGAATGGCTTCGGAATATCGGTAGCCCGTACGATTGTGGGAACCATAACTTCGATTCTAGTGACCTCCATCTTCGCTTATGGCATGACCAAACGCGAACTGATGGGCCGCAAATATTACATGATTATGTGTATCGTGACCATGTATTTCACTGGCGGATTAATCCCAAGCTTCATGCTAACTCGTGAGCTGGGCTTGATGGATTCGTTCTGGGTGTTCATCATTCCCGGTTTGGTAAGTGTATGGAACATGATTATATTCCGTACCTTCTTTGCTGGCTTGCCTAAAGGCTTGGAAGAATCGGCAAAAATTGATGGTGCGGGTAACTGGGGAATCTTCTTTAAGATCATCCTGCCATTATCGGGACCGGTTATTGCCACTTTGTCATTATTCACGGCGGTATATCACTGGAATGAGTGGTTCTTGCCTAGTATTTATATCAATAAAGAAGAATTACTGCCGATACAAACGATACTGCGCCAAATATTGAATTCCAACATTATGTCTGAACAGATGAGCAATTTGGACTCGGCATCTCAGGCCGCCTTATCTCGAATGCAGAGTGTGACCACGAAATCGTTGTCCATGGCCACAATGATTGTCGCTACGGTTCCGATCATCATGGTATACCCTTTTGTACAGAAGCATTTTGTTAAGGGAGTACTGGTGGGATCGTTGAAAGAGTAGCACATGTATGGCAAGCAATCCTGTTGTTTGAAGCTTAGCTTTAGACATAAATATCAAGGGGAATTATGAAAGGGGAATTTAGAGAATGAGGCTCAGAAAAAAATCTTTGGCCACATCGGTTACTGCGTTGTTAGCAGCGGCTTTAATGCTGTCAGCATGCAGCGGTGGCACTAAGACAGCTAACCCGACTCCTAGCGACAATGGAACCACCACACCGCCAACAGAAGCAGCATCAGACAAGTTTGTACTGGGTGAGCAACCGCTTGATTTTAGCTTTTATGGTCACTATGACTGGTACACGATGCCAACATGGGGAGAAGATGCCGCAACCAAATGGATTAAAGAGAATAAAAAAGTTGATGTAAAAGCGGTTAACTCCCAAGGTAATGCTCAACAAAAATTCAACACGATGATTGCTTCCGACGAGCTTCCTGATGTTATTTGGCTGGAGCGGGGATCGGATGTTGAAAAATTGAGAGAAAACGGCATGCTCGTACCTTACGATGACTACTTGGATAAATATCCGAACTTGAAGGAATGGTTGGGTGAGGCGGGAATCAACATGCTTCGTTCCCCTGACGGCAAGCTGTATCAATTCCCTAACTGGTACACCAGCCAGCCGAACGGTAATGCTGGTTATGTAGTCAACAGTAAAATTTATAAAGAGCTTGGCGAGCCTAAGCTGGAAACAACGGACGATTTGACTAAATACCTGGAAGCTGTCAAGGCGAAATACGGAAACTCTGTAGTTCCTTATGAACCAGGTATTGAAGGACAAGGGATTGATGTGTTGTACTCTGCTTTCAAAGAGAATGCAATGACACGTTGGATTACCATTCGTGGTGTGCCTAACGGAGATAAATTGACTTCGATCTTTACGGATCCAACATATCGCGAATCGATGCAATATGCAGCGAAGCTGTTCCGTGATAAACTGATTTCTCAAGATGCATTGACTCAAACCGCTGATCAAATCAAGGAAAAAGTAATGACAGGCCGCGTTGCTGTATATGCAGCTTCCAGCCCGACTGAAAATGCAATGAACGCACATGCGGAACTCGTTGCCAAAGATCCGGAAGCCGGTTATTTCATGATCTGGCCGATTCATAAGGAAGGTCTGGACAAGAATAAAATCTTCCCGGGAACCTATACTCAACTGGGTTGGAACGTAAGCGTTATTACGAAAGCTGCAAAAAATCCTGAAGCGATCTTTGCTTTCCTGGACTGGTATACAGGTCCTGAAGGTCAAACACTGTTAATGTGGGGACCGGAAGGCGGATATTGGGATGGATATGAAGAAGATGGTATAACGCCTAAGTTTACTGAGAAATATGTTACGGATGCTGCGGGTCTTGGCAAGTTGCAAGCGGAAACAACAAACCTCCAGTGGAACGGAAACACGGTATTTATTGATACAGCAAAAGCGAAATACGAAAGCACATTGCCAGAAGAAGAGCGTAACTGGTCAACTCGTTGGCAGTATGAAATAACTTGGAAAACTCAAGCAAATGCAACGGAATTCATCAATCTTGATCCGGCCCCAGAAAGCGAAGAAGGTATTATCCGTCAGCGTGTAGAAGATATCTACACAGAAGCTAGAGCGAAGGCGCTGTTTGCGAAGGACGATGCAGAAGTACTGGCTGTCTTGGACAAAGCAGAAGCGGATGCTCAAGCAGCTGGCTATGATAAACTTCTTGCATTCAAAACAACGAAATGGCAAGAAAACTTGGCTCAAATGAATGGTCAAAAGTAGAATAACGTAAACCAAAAGGGTATGCTGCATCTGCAGCATACCCTTATCGAAATTTAGGGGAGAGGATACCCATCTATAAAGTGCTGCTGGCTGACGATGAAATATTGGACCTAGAGGGCATGAGGAGCTTTATTCCATGGGAGAGTCTTGGAATGACCGTGGTTGATTCGGTCAATAATGGATTTGCAGCATGGGAAGTCCTGCAACGAGAGGATATCGACATTCTAGTGACGGATGTACGCATGCCCAATATGACTGGTATTGAATTAGCGCAAAAAGCGCTGAAGATACATGATGAATTACAGGTTATTTTTGTGAGTGGTTACCAGGATTTCAGTTATGTTAAACAGGCAATCGCATTAAACGCTTGTAATTACGTGCTGAAGCCCATGGAGGACCAAGAGCTGATTGAAGAGTTGACCAAAGTTCGGATTGAGCTGGACAGGCTCCATGACCGCAAGGAAACAGAACGGGCTTATCAATTGATGGTACCGATTCTCAAAAATCAGTATCTGCTGCAAATTCTCCAGAAGCCTTATGACGGTGCCATGCTGGGTATTATTAAGCGGGAATACCAACTTCATGAGATGAACTGGCCCGTGCGGGTAATATTACTTGAAGTGGATGATGTCAGCTCCTGGCGGAGCAATCATTATGAAGTCGAGAAACCGAGGGGATTAAATGAGCAGTACTTCACGAGTTTGCATAAGCAGCTGGAGAGTTGCGGATTCAAGCATATATGCAAGGTGACAGATCAGCGGATGGCAGTACTCATGGATACGACAAAAGGCAAGGAAGAGATTCAGTCATTACTGACGGCTCTAGGCCAAGAATATCCTCTTACCGTGACCGTAGGTGAGGGAGGGACTGCGAATCGGCTTGAAGAGCTTCATCCGTCCTACGTTATGGCAGAGGGTGCCCTTGACTATAAAATGTTTCGTGGAAAAGGGAAATGGATACTTTATAACGAAGTGCCGACAGAGGACCGGGAGGACGCCAAAAGCCTCGATATCAGGCTGGACTCTTTATTTACCGCTATGACGAATTATGAGATCGTCAAAATCCACGATGAAATCGAAGCCATACAACTGCTTGCATCCAATATCCGCTCCAAATTTACGGTTCGAAATCTTGGAGTATACATTATATTGAAGTTGGACGCGCATTTGCATACGATGCATGAAGACCTGTTTCGGATGCTGGGAATCGAACTGAAAAACCTCGATGTACTCTTGCAATTTGAAACGATGGACGATATTTTCTCGTGGTTAAGAATGAAAGTTTTTGAGATTTCGGAGCAATTGAAATTTCGCAAATCGTCCAAGAATGGACGTCTTGTTGAGGAGATTATTGATAATATACGAGAGCGGGTTCACGAGAATATTACGCTCCGGGATATGGCGAACCGTTTTTCCTTTTCTCCAAACTATCTAGGTGTTCTGTTTAAGGAAGAAACCGGTTATAATTTTAGTGATTATGTCATCAAGATTCGTATGGAGCGAGCCAGAGATCTATTAGTCAGCACGAAACTTAAAATATATGAAGTGGCTTCTCAAACAGGTTACCAGTATTTGCCCTATTTTAGTCGTCAATTCAAAGAGATGTATGGAATGACACCACTGGAGTATAGGCGTAAACACTCTTAATACTACTATACCGCTTGTAATGAGGTTGTGATTAGGTTTGGCGGGGAAATTCGAGCGTATCCGGGTCAAGATACCATTTGGCTTCAAATTAATGATTTCTTACTGTGTATTCATCATAATACCGGTATTGCTTGTAGGAAATATCGCGAACCAGGTATTTATCAAATCGATTAGAGAACAAACGTATAATAACATTCAGGGCACCTTGCACCAAATGAGTGATAATATTTCGTATAAAATGGAAGACATCGTCCGCGTTTCCGACATGCTCTACTTTGATTCATCCTTTAATAACCGACTTCGTTATTCAGAAAGTACATGGGTAAGCTACGATACGATGGTCAATGTCCTGATTCCGAAGTTGGAAACGGCGATTAATACAGCGAACTCCAAGATTTGGCTGTCGATTTATTTACGGAATGAAGAGTTAAGGGAAATTTATAATAATTATAGTTACTCTGATCCGCTTGAGTCCAACACGCGTTTATTTGATATATATCAGTATGAGCGCCTGGTGGATAAGACCTGGTACAAGCTCTATCCCCAAGAGGAAAACTATGGATCGACGCTGGAATGGAAGCAGGTTGAAAATGATGCGGGCAACGGTCGCATTTCACTTTTGCGCAGGCTGATCGACATCAGTTCTATACAGCTGCAGGAGATTGGATTCGTGCGAATCAATGTCAGTCTAGAAGATATGTTCGAAAGCATGGATTATAACAAAATCGGTGATGGGACAGCGTTATATTTGTCGGATGCGCAAGGCAGAGTCATTCTTTCTTCAGGCGGGGTACAGACAACCATGTTTAAGGAGAACGAGCTGCGCAATAATGGAGACTTGCTTATTCGTAAGCCGATTCCCGTGCTCGGCTGGAATCTTATCGCTGTCGTTCCTGCAGAAATCGTGGAGAAAGATACGGTGAAAATCCGAAACCTCACCCTGCTTATTTGCCTCATTTGCATTGCTATATTTTTTATAGTCAGCATCGTGATATCCAAGTACTTCAGCTTACGCGTATCCAAGATCGTCTCTGTTCTGGATTCTTTTCAGGAAGGTGCATTTCATAAACGGGCTCAGTTCAAGGGAAATGATGAGTTTACACATATCGCTTCAGCCCTGAATGATATGGGCAGCAATATCGGCAAGCTGATTAATGAGGTATATCTGGCCGACCTTCAGAAAAAACAAGCGGAACTGGAATCGCTGCATGCGCAGATTAATCCGCATTTCCTATACAACACCCTATCCTCCATTAGCCGTCTGGCGCGGTTTGGGATGCTGGATAAGCTGCAGCGCATGGTGATGGACTTAGCGAAGTTTTATCGCCTGTCTCTTAATGATGGACGGAATATCATCTCTGTGAAGAATGAGTTGGAACAGGCTCAGGCATATGTGGATATTCAAAAGATTAAATACGACGAACGCATGCAGGTTACTTATGATTTTGAGCCAGAAGTGGTCCGGTATGAAACCGTGAAACTGATTTTGCAGCCGTTTATCGAGAATGTGCTGGAGCATGCCTGGACCGGGGATTATATACATGTTCGAATTACCGCCAGAGTGCTGGAAGATGTTCTGGAATTTAAAATTATCGATAATGGCGTCGGGTTCCCGCCCGGCAGAGTTCTGGACAATACAGGCGGACAGGATCTAACCAATGCCGGATATGGCATTCGGAATGTGGATCAACGAATCAAACTTCACTATGGCAGCGAATACGGGGTTACATTATTCAGCCGTGCCGGTATTGGGACGACGGTAAGAATTGTGATCCCCCTCGTGAAGCGAACCGTAGCGGAAGGACGCAGCAAAACATTGATGTAACAGATGATTTATATCTCCCGATCGTTCAGGCTTCAAGAATGGGCTTGACGAGGGGAGATATTTTTTGTATATTTACTTTATCGGTTAAAAGCGTAAAAGCTTAAAAGCGAACAAGCGCGAAAGCGACTATCCAACAATAAAATGGAATATATTCAGAAAGAAGGTTTTATTATGATCGTTATTACATCCAATCAAATATCAGAGGAACAAGTTCAGTATATTGTAAGCGAGATTGAGAAGGAAGGACTCCAGGCTCATGTATCCAAGGGAGCGGATCGTACCGTGATCGGGCTGATCGGTAGCGTAAACCCGAAGCTTGCGGAGCATCTTCGCCAAATGAAGGGCGTAGAGAATGTAGTTAAAATCTCCAAGTCCTACAAGCTTGCGAGTCGTGATTTCCATCCGGATGATACCGTCATTGATATTAAAGGCACCAAGATTGGCGGCGGCAATCTGGTCGTTATGGGTGGTCCATGCGCCGTGGAATCGCCGCAGCAGATTGACGAGATTGCGCAGCTGGTTAAGGCAGCAGGCGGACAAGTGCTCAGAGGTGGCGCGTTTAAGCCTCGCACGGGTCCATACAGCTTCCAGGGCGTTGGTGTCGAAGGTTTGATCATGATGGCGGAAGCCGGGCAAAAACACGGCCTGTTGACGATTACGGAGGTTATGACGCCCGAATACGTGGATATTTGTGCGGAGTACGCCGATATCCTGCAAGTGGGTACCCGCAATATGCAAAATTTCGACCTGCTTCGGAAACTGGGCACCTGCGGCAAGCCGGTTTTGCTGAAAAGAGGTTTCAGTGCAACCTATGATGAATTCCTGAATGCAGCGGAGTACATTCTTGCCGGCGGCAATCCGAATGTCATGCTCTGTGAACGTGGAATCCGAACATTCGAAACTTACACCCGCAATACGCTGGATTTATCTGCCATCCCTGTTTTACAAGGGTTGAGTCATCTTCCGGTCATCTCTGATCCGAGTCATGGAACGGGACGACGCGAGCTTGTCGAACCGATGTCCAAGGCATCCGTGGCGGCCGGAGCAGACGGCCTTATTATTGAGATGCATACAGACCCGGATAATTCCATGACAGGTGACGGGGTTCAATCCCTGTTCCCGGATCAATTCGCCGCACTGCTTAAAGACTTGGAGCAGCTGGCCCCATTGGTAGGCAAAAGCTTTGCGACTGCCAAAGCGCCTGCTTCTGAATTTGCGCGCGTATAGCATTTGTGCAGTGACGCTGCAACCACAGGGATCGCGTTAAGAACCTGGTCAAGGTTCACCATTTCCTTAAATCTAATTGAGAAGACACCTGCAAAGAGCTTGCAGGTGTCTTTTTTCTGAGTTTACATTAACTGGTTTCCCATGTCATATAAGTTAACATTGTTTTCAAAAATACCTTACATAGGTATTGACGTCAGGTTATCTCCCGGCATATAATGACGAAAAGAAATCGAAAGATTATGAACATTGTTAAGCTGTTTAAGTCTTAATGTTCGGAAATTGGGAGGAAGAGACATGTCGGTAGAGAAAGTATTGCAAACCATTAAAGAGAACAATATTGAGTGGGTCGATTTTCGTTTTGTAGACTTGTCGGGACGGGTTCATCATATTAGCTTGCCGGCTTCAGAAGTAGACGAAGAAACATTCGTGAACGGGGTAGCATTTGATGGATCTTCTATTCCAGGATTCCGCGGCATTGAAGAATCGGATATGGTTATGATGCCTGATCCGGAGTCTTGCTATATCGATCCGTTTACAGCACATCCTACGCTTAACATTATGAGCAACATCTATACTCCGGAAGGGGATGCTTACGAGCGTGACCCGCGCGGTATCGCAGCTCGTGCCGAGCAATACCTTCAAGAGGCCGGTATCGGAACAGCGGCATTCTTTGCACCGGAATCCGAGTTCTTCCTGTTTGATGAAGTTCGCTATGAAAGCTCCATGAACAGCTCCGGCTATTTCGTAGACTCCGAGGAAGCGCATTGGAATACGAACCGTAAGGAAGAAGGCGGCAACCTTGGCTTCAAAGTTGGCGTTAAGGGCGGATATGTTCCAGTAGCGCCTGTGGATACGCAGCAAGATATCCGCAGCGAAATGTGTCGTTTGCTTGATGAAGCAGGACTTCGCGTTGAGCGTCACCACCATGAAGTAGCAACTGCCGGCCAAGCGGAAATCAACTTCCGTTTCGATACATTGAAAAAAACAGCTGACAATTTGTTGATCTATAAATATATCGTGCATAACACAGCGCGCCAATATGGCAAAACCGCTACGTTCATGCCGAAGCCATTGTTCGGGGATAACGGAAGCGGCATGCACGTTCACCAATCCATTTTCGATGGCGATACTCCATTGTTCTACGAGAAAGGCGCTTATGCGAACCTGAGCGAAACAGCGATCCACTATATCGGCGGTATTCTGTACCACGCGCCTGCATTGATCGCTTTGACAAACCCGAGCACCAACTCCTTCAAACGTCTGGTACCAGGCTATGAAGCACCGGTTAACCTCGTATTCTCGAAGGGCAACCGTTCTGCCGCAGTGAGGATTCCGGTTGCGGCCGTAACGCCTAAAGGCTGCCGCATCGAGTTCCGTACACCGGATTCCACGGCGAACCCTTACCTTGCATTCTCCGCTATGCTGATGGCTGGCTTGGACGGTATCAAGCGCAAAATCGATCCAACCGCACTCGGATATGGACCATTCGATAAAAACATCTATGAATTGTCTGACGCCGAGAAGAAAGAAATCCGCAGCGTACCGGGTTCCCTGGATGAAGCTTTGGATGCACTTCAAGCAGACTATGAATTCTTGACAGAAGGCGGCGTATTTACGCAAGAATTCCTCGAGAACTTCATCGAGTTCAAGCGTGCCGAAGCCAAAGCGGTTAATATCCGCGTTCATCCGCACGAGTACTCCCTGTACTACGATCTGTAATAAACAACGTTAAAAAGCCCAGGGCATGATGCCCTGGGCTTTTTTTTGTACACATATAAGTCTGGCTAGGTTTAGGTTTTAGGTGCGGATTACCATGCCAAATGAGATCAAGGGCTATTTTCAAAGGCATTCATTACTAACGCTGCTCTTAGCTAAAACATACCCGTCACTAAAGCTTTACTCTCAAAAGTAACCATAGTTATGCGTATTGCTTCCGCAAGATTCACGGACGATGAGCTCAGGCTCAACGACAAAGGAGCTCACGGGTGATTGCTTATGGATTAGGTCGTAGAGCATGAGCGCTGCCAGGCGGCCGATTTTCTCTTTATTTTGCCGAATCGTCGTTAATTTGGGAGTTGTATATTTGCACGCTTCAATGTCGTCACAACCGATGATCGATACATCGTCAGGGACATTCAGACCGTGTTCCTGAAGCGCTTGGATGGCTCCAATCGCAATCTGGTCGGAGGCTGCAAAGATCGCGCGGGGGAGAGAACCCGCTTGAATCAGCCGCGTCATGGCTTTATATCCGCTTGCCTCATGAAAATCTTCACCGTTCAAGAACCATTCCGCACGGGCCGGAAGTCCAAAGCTTTCCATGGCGTTACGATAACCGGCCTCACGCATGTTGGAGATTTCAGACTCCTTGCTGCCTCCGATGAACCCCAAGTCTCTGAGGCCTTGAAGATAGAAATGCTCCACGACCTTTGAGGACATTTTATAATTATCGGACATGATATGCCCCGACATTTCGCCGAACAGTTCTATATCGACCCCAATGCACGGAATGTCGCTCTCATCAAGCTCCTTAATGGAGGGCTCTATTTCCTCGCCGGATATAATGACACAGCCATCCACCTGATAATGACGGCATCGGCCAAGGTAGTCGGCGTCATCCCCTTGGAATTTCTCATTCGAAAAAAACAGCAGATCGTAACCGAGCACCCCCATTTGCTTCTTAAAGGAATTGAGAACTTCAACAAAAAAAGGATGGGTAAAATCGACATTCAGCTTTCCCGCAAATATGATGCCGATTAAATTGGATTTTTTGGTTGCTAATGTTTTCGCGGAGTTCGAAGGGGTGTATCCCGTCTCTTTCATAATTTCCAACACCCGTGCTTTGGTTTCCTCGGACACATCACTGTAGTTGTTGATAATCTTGGAGACGGTGGATACGGATACCCCGGCCATTTTAGCGATTGTTTTAATGTTTAACGCCATGCGAAACGCCCCTTATTCTGTTTATGATGTCACTTCATAATTTTCGTAAGTTTTCGTTAATCATGATTGCCAATGATTTGTATGTGTAAGGTTAAGGAGAGAAAGAGCCGTTCTATACGTGTTTTCAACTCGAAATGTGTTGTTTAAGAACACGATTTTATATGATCCGATAGAGTGATAACGGAAAATATATCGATGAAGCCTACCATTGTGATCAGTATTAACCAATCCGGTTGCAACGTATACAGCACATATCCGAAACTGTTTCGTAAATTAGTGTATCTGCTTTACCTAGGTAAGTCAATGAAGAGAATAGCCGGAATGCTTGTTATAGAAAGGAATTATGCTGAAATATGTTCAATAATGAAATATTGCGACAAAGAGAAAAAAAGCTTTGACAAACAAAAAATTATGAGTAATAATAGGCCTTGCGAAACCGCTTTCGGTATATTTCGCTGAATTACGAAAATTTATAATGAATGTTTCGTAACATCAAGATTGTACTGGACGAGAAAAAGCGAAAATGATGAATCCGGTTTCATAACGAATTGCACTTTAATTTCAGGGGGTAAAGAAATGATTAAGAAATTATCAGCAATACTTTTGGCGGGTGCTCTGACTTTCTCGCTAGCGGCTTGCGGAAGCAGCGATTCGGCCGATAAGGGTACACCTGCGAAAGGCGATAAAAAGGTCATCAAAATTTTACACTGGAAACAAGATAACATCAATAAAGCGGTTGAAGAGATCAACAAGAAATTTGAAGAGAAATATCCCGAGTATAAGATCGAGTATACCACTACGGGTCCTGATGACGAATACAAGCAGGCCCAAAGAGCGAGAATTACCGCTAATGACGTCGACGTTTTGGCTGATTTATCGGGTATGAGACTCTCCCCGCAGGAATGGACACCGGGTGCGAAAGTGCCTGATTGGCAGCAGTGGATCGATACAGGCTTGATCGCTGATTTGTCCGACCAAGCCTTCATTAAGAATTATAACGCTAACGATATCGAAAAAGCCGGAACTTATAACGATAAAGTGTATGCTATCCCAACGGGCAAGGTTGCGATGTCCGGCCTGTTCTACAATAAGGAAATCTTCGAACAGAATGGATTGAGCGTACCGAAAACATGGTCGGAGTTCATCAAGCTGAACGATGACCTGAAAGCCAAAGGCATTACCCCGATTGTTGTTGCTGGTAAAGACGTATGGCCATTGAAACTACCTGTTTTCGCCCTGCAAGCAAAAATTCTGGGTGGCGGAGATCAGCAGAAATGGATTGAAGGCGTTTGGAAAGGCGAGACGGCTTACAACGATGAAGAGGCAATCGAAGTATTGGAAAAAATGAAGACGCTTCAAGACAATTACATGATTGACGGATTCATGGGGATTGATTACGCAACGGCGCCTTCCTATTTTGCCACAGGAAAAGCAGCGATGCTGGCTGATGGCTCTTGGGATGCTCCAACCGTCGCAGCAGCGAATCCGGAGCTGAAATTCGGTTACTTCCCGCTTCCGGCTACGGAAGATGCAGCCAAGAATTCCTCCTTTGTCGGCAAGTATGACGTAACCTGGTATGCAGCCGAGAAGGGACCGAACAAAGAAGGGGCTCTAAAATGGCTTGAGTTCTTCTCCGAGCCGGAAAATTACACCACCTTCGTGAAAGCTGCCGGCTTCATCCCGACACAGGATAACATTCAGACGGAGAGCGACTTTATTGACAATGAACTGACTCCATATCTCGGAGAGTTCGAATTGGCGTACGAAATCATGATGATTAACCGTCAAAATATCGGCGAGCATTTGGCTGCAGAAGGCGTTCATACGGAATTCCTGGCACCGGGCGGCCCATACAAAACAGCAAAAGAGCTGGCTGACATTCAACAAAAAGAATGGGAAGCTGCCGCTCCAAAATAAACCTTCTTCTATTATAAAGAGACCTATATAGAATGAACCATACTGTAGTCGGGGTCTGTGCAGCAGGCCCCGACATTTATTGAAATGGGATTTGCGAGGTGAGAGAGATGTATCCATTTGGAAAAGGATTTAACCGATTCATACCCTTATTGCTGCTGCTGATACCGATGGCGCTTTACATCGTCTTTTATTTTGGACCATCGATCCTGACGGTCATCTATTCCTTTACCGATGTCAAGAACCTCCCGGGCAGCACGTACCAATTTGTCGGGCTGGATAATTATAAGGAATTATTTTTCTCGGGGAACTCAGGAGAGCGGTGGCGTTCCATCGTAAACACCCTGATCTTTATGTTCGTTGTTACGATCGTGCAGAACGGGGTCGCTCTGTTTATCGCCGTCATCATTAACCAGCGCCTGAAAGGCGATTACTTCTATCGTGCCGTATTCTTCCTGCCGGTGGTTCTGGGCGTAGCTGTCGTCGCTTTGATCTGGGGGATGATGTTCGACCCGTTAAACGGACCGGTCAATCGCCTCTACGACGCGCTCTTCGGCTATCAGGACATGTTCTTCGGGAGCTTTACTCATGCGTTCGGCTATATTATCTTCGTCCAGATTTGGATGTACATGGGCTATTCCATGCTGATCTTTCTGGCCGGGCTCCAATCGGTCCCTAAAGATTTATACGAGGCGGGGCATATTGACGGCACCAACAAGTGGCAGTCCTTCCGTCATATTACCTTCCCCCTGATCGCACCGTCCTTTACGGTGAATATGCTGTTATCCATCATTGGCGCCATGTCGACCTTTGATATCATTTTGGCGACAACGGACGGTCGCTTCAATACAAGGACGATGGCGTATGACGTGTACAAAGAGACATTCCGGGGAAGTTTGGAAATGGGCCTTCCTTCGGCGTTATCCGTTGTTCAGTTCCTGATTATTCTCCTCTTTGTTGTGGTGGCGGTCAGACAGACGCGTAAGAGAGAGGTGGAGTATTGATGCGGAATTCCAAAACCACGCAAATTCTTTCTTACGCCGTTGTAGGTTTGCTGCTGATTCTGTATGTCGTTCCGCTGCTGCTTGTATTCAATGTATCGCTCAAATCCTTCAACGAGTATCTGCTCAACCCGATCGGGATCGTTCAGAACATGGAATGGGGCAATTACACGCAAGCATGGTCTGAAGGCAATTTCGCCGGTTATTTTGCGAACAGCTTGATATATACGGTAGCGGCGACGCTGCTGACCATCATCGTGTCGTTGTTTGCGGCGTTTCCGGTAGCGCGCGGATATGTGATGTGGAGCGGCTTTATTTATATGTTCTTTTTGCTGTCCCAGTTTCTTCCGAATCCGATGGTGGCACAGTATAAACTCATGCTGTCCTTCAAGGAGAGCGTATCGTTCTTCGGGTATGATACCAAGCTCGGTTATATCCTGCTGAAAACGACGGGAACGGGCGTTGTGTTCATGATGTTTGTCGGTTACATCAAGTCGATTAGCCGCGATTTGGATGAGGCGGCAGGCATGGATGGTTCCGGTTATATCCGTTACCTGTTCCAGATCATTCTGCCGCTGATGAAGCCGGTTATCGCAACGGGCGTCATTCTGACCGCGATCGGAATCTGGAATGATTTTGTCGGCCCGATCATGTATCTCCCGAGTCCGTCCAATTATCCCATTACGTTCGGCCTGAAGGAATTCAGGGGGCAATACGGGAATAACTGGCCGCTGCTTGCATGCGGAATTACGATCGTAGCCGCACCGTTGATCATTCTGTACACGTTCATACAGAAATATCTGGTGGACGGGGCGCTGGCGGGAGCCGTCAAATCCTAAGGTATAGAGGGGAAGAAATCGCAATATGAAATCAACAGGATGGAAGTTTGAGGGGGACCAGGGTGTCTTTAAGATAAGTCATCCCGAACATCATAACTATTTATATTTTCCTTTAGTGAATGAGGCCGGCATGATGTCGGCCGTCACGCCGAATCTTCACGGTGAAATGACCAGCAGTCATAATACGTTTTTCATGCCGCCCGTTTCGGTGGAGGATCTTCACAATTCCAAGTCCGCGCGTAACTTTTGGGTGCATGTTGACGGGCATGGCGCATGGTCCGTAACCGGCAATTCAGCCAAGCAGAATGCAAACCGGTTCATGAACGAGGAAGAAGAAAGCCAGTTGGAAGCCGGGTTTTTATGGCATAAGCTGACGCGGATTAATGGAGAGGCCGGACTGCAAGCGGAAGTAACGAGTTTCGTTCCGGTAACGGATGACCAGGTCGAATTAATGAAAGTGAAGCTGACCAACGTAGGCGAGCAGACGCTAAAACTAACCCCTACCGCGGCGATCCCGCTGTATGGCCGTTCGGCAGACGACCTGCGGGACCATCGCCACGTGACATCCCTTCTTCACCGGATCTTTGTCCATCGTAAAGGGATTGAAGTACAGCCTGCTCTCTCATTTGACGAGCGGGGTCACCGTATCAATCACGTATCCTACAGTGTGTTGGGTGCGGAAGCGGACGGTGCGGAACCGATCGGTTATTTTCCGGTGCTTGAAGAATTTATTGGGGAAGGCGGCGCGCTCGATTGGCCTGAGGCGGTCATTGCCAGCAAGCAAGCGGTCGCGCAAGCAGGAGACTCCTTGGCGGGTTACGAGGCCATTGGAGGCCTGCGGTTTGCGGGGGTGCAGCTGGAGCCTGGTGAATCGAAGGCTTATGTTATGGCGATGGTCATTTCGGAAGGTCGCGCCGAGATTGGAACACTTGCCGAAACGTATTTATCGGAGAGACGCTTTGATGAGCTGCTTGCGCAGAATGAAGCCTATTGGAATGATAAACTGAATGCCGTTTCCTTCCAGACCGGTGATCAGCAGCAGGACCTGTGGATGAAATGGGTAACCTTGCAGCCGATATTGAGACGTCTTTATGGCAATTCATTCCTTCCTTATCATGACTATGGCCGTGGGGGACGTGGATGGCGTGACCTATGGCAGGACTGCCTGGCATTGATGATCATGGAACCGTCCGAGGTACGGTACCTGCTGCTTAATAATTACGCGGGTGTACGGATTGACGGAAGCAATGCAACGATTATCGGAACGAAGCCCGGTGAGTTCATCGCTGACCGGAACAACATACCGCGCGTATGGATGGATCATGGTGCATGGCCATTCATGACCACGCTGCTTTATATGGATCAGAGCGGGGATTTGGATTTCCTGAATCAGCCGCAGACCTATTTCCGCGATGTATTCGTGAAACGCTGCCAGGAGAAGGACATCGGATGGCTGCCTGAGCACGGGAATCAGCTCTTAACCGTGGACGGTGAGGTATACGAAGGTACGATACTGGAGCATATGCTGCTGCAGAATCTGGTTCCGTTCTTTAATGTAGGGGAGCACAATAACATCAAGCTTGAGGGGGCAGATTGGAATGATGGTCTTGACCTTGCCCCGGATCGAGGCGAGAGCGTAGCCTTTACTGCGTTCTATGCAAGCAATTTGATGCAGCTTGGCGATCTGCTGCTGGCATGGCGGGACAGCGAAGGCGTGGAGTTCATTGAAATAGCAGAGGAAATGGCCGTGCTGCTCGATTCGCTAACGGCTCCCGTCTCATACGACGATGTGCAGGAGAAGCTGGGGCTGCTTGATCAGTATTATGAGTCAGTTAAAGTCTCCGTGACCGGAAACAAACGAAAGTTTAGCGTGGCGGATGTTGTGCAGGATATGAAACGGAAAGCCGACTGGATCATCCAGCATTTGCGCGGCAAAGAATGGATGACGAGCCAAGAAGGATATTCGTGGTTTAACGGTTACTACAATAACGATGGAGAGCGCGTGGAAGGTGATCATCCCCTTGGCGTCCGGATGACGCTCACTGGTCAGGTCTTTGCTATTATGGGCGGAATAGCGGACAATGAACAGGTAGGGCAAATAACGAAGGCAGTTGATCGGTATTTAAAAGATCCGAACATTGGCTATCGCCTGAATTCGAACTTTGGCGAGATTCAGCAAAATCTCGGGAGGGCTTTCGGATTCGCTTTCGGCCATAAAGAGAATGGAGCCATGTTCAGTCATATGAGCGTCATGTACGCTAACGCTCTCTATAAGAGAGGTTTTGTCCGAGAGGGATACGAGGTATTGCAATCGATTTACGATTTAAGCAATGACTTTGAACGCAGCCGCATGTATCCGGGTATTCCCGAGTACATCAACGAGAAGGGGAGAGGGATGTATCCCTATCTTACCGGGTCGGCAAGCTGGCTTTTGCTGACCATGCTGACCGAGGTTTTTGGAGTAAAAGGAAATTGGGGACATCTGCTCCTGGAGCCGAAGCTCAGGCCTTCGCAGTTCGGAGCCGACGGTACTGCCGTTGTTCATACGCGGTTTGCGGGTAAAAAGCTTCAAATTGTATACAGCAATCCGAAGCGGCTGGATTACGGAAGCTATGCGATTCAATCGGTTACGCTGAACGGCGAGAAGGTTCAGCTGCGCAGTCAGAAGCAGGAGTCTGCCGAATTGGATCGCAGCTTGCTGTCCGCGTTATCCGATGACGATTGTCAGCGGATTCTTGTCGAGCTTGCCTAACGCGCGAGCATACAATATTTCGGAAGCCCTGGCAGGCAATTCGGCCGGGGCTTCTTCATCATGAATGGAGCGATTGTTTTGGGACATCAATTAGCAAACGGACAATTGGAAGTTGATATTGCGGAAATCGGCCGTTATCAAGGCACGCGTTTTGACCGAACCGGTTTCATTACCCAGGTCAAATTAACCAAGAGCGGTCACACCTTCTGTGTACATGAGTTTGCGAAGGGTTTTAACGCCCAGGGCGGGTCTGGATTGTGTAACGAGTTTGGACTGCATGAGGGGATGGGGTATGCAGAGGCCGAAGTAGGAGGGTGGTTTCCTAAATTAGGGGTAGGGCTTCTTAAACGGGTCAGCGAGGACCCGTATCACTTTCAGTATACGTATCCGGTGGAACCGTTCGATGTGGATATCACTTCGGATGATGTGAGCATTTCCTATACGATTCATCCTAAGAACGTCAAGGGGTATGCGGCAAAACTCGTTAAGAAAATCTCGATTCAGGACACGGCAATGACGATAGATTATGAGCTCTGCAATGAAGGAAGCCAGAGGATCGATACGGAGGAGTATATTCATAATTTCATAGGGATTAACGAGGAGCTGGTAGGACCAGAGTATAAGCTGAAGTTACCGGTCCCTGTCCGTTTTACGGAGGTCGAATCGGATTATACATCGGATCTGCTATCCGTTCAGGATTGCGAGATAGGCTGGAACGCCAGACCGAACAAGCCTTTTTACGGAAGAATACAAGGCTTCAACGGCAGCGATTATTCCTATTCATGGGAGCTAACGCACACTGCCAGCAGGGCGGGAGTAAGGGAGATCAGTGATTTTCCGGTCGCGTATATGGCTCTGTGGGGGATGGGCCATGTCATCTCGCCGGAAGTGTTTATTCAACTGAGCCTGGCTCCCGGAGAAAAGAGAACCTGGAGCAGAAAGTATCAATTCTTCTGTTGGTAGCCGGACAATTTAATGTGAATAATTACACTTGAAGGTCTATGGGATTGTTGCTATGATTAGCGTTAATTAGCATTCATAGTAGAGAAAGGGTGGAGAGTCTTTTGAGCAAGAGAGCATACAATTTTAACGCAGGACCTGCTGCATTGCCGCTTGAAGTGTTGGAGCGCGCCCAGGCCGAATTCGTCAATTACGGGGATACCGGCATGTCGATCATGGAAATGTCGCATCGCGGTGCTGTGTATGAAGCCGTTCATAACGAAGCGCAGGAGCGCCTGCTGTCCCTGCTGGGGAATCCATCCGGCTATAAGGTGTTGTTCATCCAGGGCGGTGCAAGCACACAATTTGCGATGATACCGATGAACTTCCTGGGACAAGATCAGGTTGCGAACTATGTAATGACGGGAAGCTGGTCTGACAAGGCGATTAAAGAAGCCAAGCTGATCGGCGAAACTCATGTGGCGGCCTCTTCCGAGGAGAGCAAGTATATGGCTCTGCCTAGCCTTAAGGACATCCAGCTGTCGGATCGTGCAGCTTATCTCCATCTTACGTCCAATGAAACGATTGAAGGTACGCAGTTTAAGGAATTCCCGGATACTGGCTCGGTGCCGCTTATTTGTGATATGTCGAGCGATATTCTCAGCCGTCCGTTCGATTTGAACCAATTCGCCATGGTTTATGCGGGTGCCCAGAAGAACCTGGGGCCGTCCGGCGTAGCGGTTGTGATCGTTAGAGAGGATATGATTACAGATTCTCCTAAACATCTGCCAACTATGCTCCGCTACAATACGTATTTGAAAAATAACTCGCTGTACAATACGCCGCCGTCATTCGGCATCTATATGATCAACGAAGTGCTGAAGTGGATTGAGGAGAAGGGCGGCCTGCAAGGCGTTCAAGAGATGAACCGCAAGAAAGCCGCACTCATTTACGATGCCATCGATCACAGCGAAGGCTTCTACCGCGGCTGCGTGAATGCAGAGGTACGTTCCGATATGAACATTACCTTCCGTCTTGCTTCCGAGGAGCTGGAGAAGGAATTCGTGAAGGCTTCGGAGCAAGCAGGCTTTGTCGGCCTGAAGGGTCATCGCAGCGTTGGCGGTTTGCGCGCTTCGGTCTATAACGCCGTTCCGTACGAGAGCGCTCAGGCGCTCGTAGAATTCATGCAGCAGTTTAAGAACAGTCACAGCTAATATCATATAAGATTACACCATGATAACCTTCCGCCGTTTGGTGGAAGGTTATTTCTGGATATCCCGGGAAATCGGGAAGGAATCGGTTATAATAAAAATAAAACAGAAGAAAAGGTGGACTTATCAACATGGCATTACACATCGTACTAGTCGAACCGGAAATTCCAGCCAATACGGGCAATATCGCCAGAACTTGCGCCGCAACGGGCACACATCTGCACCTGGTCCGTCCGCTCGGCTTTAATACAGATGACAAAACCTTGAAACGGGCCGGGCTGGATTACTGGTATGCCGTACATATTGAATATCATGATTCCTTTGAGGAGCTGCAGGCACTCTATCCGGAAGGACGCTATTTCTACGCCACGACGAAGGCAACCAAGCGTTATATGGACATTGATTATCAAGACGGGGATTTTTTGGTGTTTGGCAAAGAAACCAAGGGATTGCCGCCGGAGCTGCTAGCCGCGAATCGTGAGCATTGTATTCGCATGCCGATGACCGATAAGGTGCGTTCTTTGAATTTATCCAACTCTGCAGCGATTATGGTATATGAAGCATTGCGTCAATTGGATTTCCCGGGTATGGAATAAGTTATGCAAAACTTTGAGTTTTTTGGGGAATATCATCCAGTATACCTAGTTGATATTGAAAAAAACTAAGAAATTCTTAATTTCCAGCAGGATTCGACAACTTTTTATCGAACTATTATACTAGGCCCTTGTTATCAGTTCTGAACTGTGGTGTCAGAAATCACTTGTTGAAAATGAAAGAGGTGTACAATCGTTATGAAACCTGCTGGTGTTGTTCGTAAAGTGGATCAGCTGGGAAGAATCGTTCTGCCTAAGTCTCTACGCAAGAGATATCAAATGAACGAGGGGGATCCCGTAGAAATTCTTGTACAGGGGGACCATATCATATTGGAGCGCTATCGTCCGAAATGCGTCTTCTGTGGTTCTATGGACGGAGTAAGCGAGTTTAAAGAACGCTATATCTGTTCACAATGCATGTCCGAAATGCAGCAGCTTCCGAAACATGCTTAGGACCTTAAATGAATCACCTTTTGCGCATCGCTAATGAGCGGTGCCTTTTTTGTCCCTCAAAAAAATAAAACTCCCCCGATATACGAGGGAGACGCCTTACAGGCCTTTGGTTTTATCATCATTGTATGCCGCGGTCCAAATGCCAACCATGTAAAGGGCGAATACGAGCATGACGATCCAAAATGTTAATGAGAACGACATTCTTGCCACCTCCTGCTAAGCTAACCTTATTATAACCACCTTGAGGCAAAAAATAAACGAGAATATGAGGGCCGATTCTATCATTTGAAAAATAAGAAGTGCGTAGGTACCGGACGCAGACTTCCGTCCGATGGTTTGTTCACGACGCGGCCGTTTAGGATGAGGGATGCGGACCCGCCGCCATCCAGATTATACGCATCGATCACGCCCAGCTTTTTAAGCTTGTTTTGCAGCTCTTGCAGCGTGGCTCCCGATTTGCCTTTCTCATCATATCCTTCGGTAACCAGGATGAGCAGCTGATCGTCCTTGTAGTTGCCGATGACGGTACGCGGTGCCCGGCCGGGGGTCGTTCTCCATTTCTCGGGAATTGTCGTTTTGCTGCCGTTTTGGAGCAGCACGGGGACAAAGGTAGCACCGAACATGGGATCGAGCCGGTCAAGCTCGCTCTGGCTGTAGAACTTGCCACCGATCAGCTTGCCGGATTTGCTCATGCCGACAAAGGCAAGATCCTTAAAGCTCGGTTGAAACCCCGAGACGTATTTGCCATCATAATAGGTCGTGCTCAGTGGATGTCTGCCCCCGTTCCCGTCAGCGTATCCACCGGCATTAATCCCCGCGACCGCACCATGCCGGCTTACGGCGCGCATGGTGGTTTCGACGGACCCGGGTCTGCCGCTTTCGCTGCCAAGCGACATCTTCATCGCGGAAGGATCCTTCAGTTTGACCTTCATCGCATAGCCGTGATAGGTGCCCGGATTGATCTTGTACAATTCGATTCGAATCCGGTCACTGTTGACCGTTTCAATAGGGACACCCAATTTGGTTGTGATCCGTCGATTATAGATTTGCTCCGGGCGCGCGGCTTGCGATTCCGCTGTTTGCAGAATGGTTCCCACTGTGGCCGTCGTCTGCCGATAGAGCTTGGCCGTTTTTTCAATGGAGGATATCGTCTGTTCCGCAGAGACGGCGGCTTGATCCAAATCCTGTTTGATCACGGCTGATTGTTCCGATATGCTGCCGGATGGTATGTACTCGGCGGTGTCGTGCGACAGACGCGGCGGTTCCGTGATGAACCACATACACAGCAGCATTCCGATAAAAGGTGCAATGGCCAGCATAAACGTACGGTTTAACTGCTTGGGACGGATATACTTCAGTTTTCTCACTTCAGCAGCTCCATCTTGCGTTCCAGCTCTTTCAGCTGTTTCTCAACTTGGCTTAGTTGACTGTACAGCTTGTTGCTGTTGTCCGTTTTGCCGCTAGCCTGATCCTTGGTAAAGGTCAGCAGCTCATTAAACGACTGAACCTTGCTCTGCATTTCGTCCATTTCCTGAACCAGCTCGTTAAACCTTTGGTCGTACTCTGCTTTGAATGACGCCATTTCCTGGCGCGTATCCTGCTGCAGCTGCACCACAACTTGCTCCTTCAAGTGATTGCTATATAGGTAGGCTGCGGTGGTACCCAGCCCGATGAGAACAATCCAAAATACCCAGAACCATTTGGTGGATGGCCCCTTTTGCTGCACTTCCTCACGGGATTTATAGGGGGTATTGTGTTCCTGGTCCAACATTGGCATTTCATCACCCCTCAAAAACTATCATTTTTTCCAAATTTCATTCTAACATGTCAGAATTACTTTCGCAAAGACGAACCAATAGCACTTGTTTTTATGAAAAATAGATTGCCTAGAAAGATAGAGTGGGATACAATCTGTATAGATTTGATTATCAAATAGGATACATATAAGACATTCGCCATGCATACCGTCAAAGGCCCTGCGCCTATAGGATTAATTAACCTAATTTCTATACGTATAACGGCTCTAAATTGCGTCTATCCATATCTGCAAACAACGAAGATTCGCAATACCGGATATGTAAGAAATTGACGGCGCTTACTTAATAGAGATACTAGAGATTCAAGTTTGTTGATACAGGAGGTCTATTAGAAAATGAATCAGGTTTGGCGGGTAGTTATCGTCGGCAGTCAACCTACAAGCATGCTGGGAACAAAATTGATTTTGGAAGAGCAGCAGGATCTGCTCGTTGAGGGAATGACATCCTCGGATTCAGAAGGGCTTCGCATGGTCGGGGATTTGCTTCCTGACTTGGTACTATTGGATTATCATTTATCGGAACATACCTCGGAAGCCATATTGGAGCAGATGAAGCAGCTGTCCCCGAAGACCCATGTCGTCATTATGACCGACAATGATGGCCTTCCTTTGCTGCAATCCTTGATCAGCCGCGGGGCAAGCGGCCTATTGTCCAAGCAGGCATCCACATTTCAGCTCATACATATGATTACCGGACTCCGGGAAGGCGTTGCCTCGCTGCCGCTCGACTGGGTAAGGCAAGGCATCTGGCCGTTAACGGCCTCTGCAATGAACGAAGGCGGACTCCAGCTCTCCGAGACGGAGGCTTTTATAATGGAACGGATTGTCCAGGGCATTACATACGACAAAATCGCCATGGAAATTCAGGTGAGCCGCCGCTCGATTGACAATTACCTTCGTAAAATCTACGTGAAACTCGGGGTATCCACCCGTGCACAGGCGATCGAGAAGTATGCGCTGTATACCCGTCAAGGCAGGCAAATATATGCCTAAGGCAGGATTAAGGTATAATATATTCATATCAGGAATACCTTTTAGAGGTTGTTAAGAGGCTCCTGAATACAAAACCGAGGTTTTGATAACGGTTAGAGGAGGGACTTCCATGCAGTATTCCTTTGCTTCCCGTGCACAGACCCTTTTGTCATCCCCGCTGCGCGATATCAGGGAACTTGCGAAGCGGGATTCTTTTATTTCCTTGGCAGAAGAGCTGCCGGCCGAAGAGTTATTTCCTTTGCATTCACTGGCAGAAGCGGCGACCTCGGTGCTCTCCGAGGACCCGCTCGCCTTGCAGTACGGTGAGGCCGAAGGCTATGGACCGCTGCGCGAGTGGCTGAGCGAGGACTTTTCCCGCCGTAAAGGCCTGAGCGTCCAGCCGCAGCATATTCTGCTGACCACGGGGACGCAGCAGGCCATCGATTTGCTTGTCAGGGTGTACGTGGACCCGGGCGATCCGGTGCTGGTGGAGAACCCCACCTCACCGGGACTGCTCCAGGTGCTGCGTCTCCAAGGTGCCGCCATCGTGCCTGTGGAGGGAGATCAAGACGGGATGCTGCCGGAGCACCTGGAGGCCATGATCCGGCAGCACAAGCCGAAGCTGCTTATGGCTGCGCCCAATTTTACCAATCCGACAGGCGTGATGTGGAGCTTGGAGCGGCGTCAGCAGGTGCTGGAGCTGTGTATCTCGCATGGACTTCTTATCGTGGAGGATGATTCTTACGGCGATCTTTATTTTGCGGACGCCAAGAATCCGAAACCCCGAATTCCTTCCATCTTCTCACTAGAGGAGCCGCAGGGAGGACATGTTCTGTATGTGGGCTCGTTCAGTAAAACGGTAGCGCCGGCGCTGCGTACGGGATGGGCTGCCGGGAACCGGCGCTTGATTGAGATGATGACGGCCGTGAAGCAGATGGCCGACTGGCAATCCAGCATGCTGAACCAGCGGATGCTGCACCATCTGCTGGAATCGAAGCATTTCAAGCTGGAGGACCATATCGGCATGCTTAATCGGGAATACGCAACGAGGCTCAAGCTGATGGTGGAGCTGCTGAAACGCAGCGCGTGGAAGGATTCGAAGTATGCGGTGCCTCCCGGGGGAATGTTTCTCTGGGTACAGCTGCCTCCGGGATTGAATGGGGATGCGCTCCTAAGAGCCGCTCTATTAAAAGGAGCCGCTTTCCTGCCAGGCTCGATGTGCTCGGCGGCAGATCGTACCCGTGAGTGTATCCGGCTGAATTTTACGCACCCGGGGCGGGATGAGCTGCTGCTCGGCATGAATCTCATCAGCGAAGCCGTGATGGAATTTACAGCCCGGAATTAGACATGGAAGGTTTCTTTATGCGAATCGTGTATAACATAGCAAAGCTGCTGATTGAGCCTGATTTCAGGTTCGGAATAGAATCAGCGGCTTTTTTTCATGGGCGAATATGTACTTGTTCGGAGTTCTACATGCAGAATCTATGATTTCAATACGGAAGCATAGTCTGCCAGAGCTTGTACGCCGGCCGGTGTCAACACGTAGCGACCGCGACTTACCCGACGGAACCAGCCGTAGTAATTGCGCTGCAGAATGTCAGCCGCCGATCCCACGCCGCTTCGATCCCGCACGGCCGCGGGAGAAATACCGGACAGCACCGCGGGTGTAACTTCTTGAAGCTCATGCCCCTCCTGCAGTTCGCGCGAGCTTCGCTGCTCCACTTCCGCCGCATTCATGGCAGCAGCAACGCGCAGCGTCTTCTCGCGATAAGCGGTAACCAGCTTGGCTCTCGTCACCCCGCCCGTGTTGTAATCGCCGCTGCGCTCCCGAAATTCATACAATAGGCGTTCCTTGCGCCTGATGGCGGTTCGTCCCTTCTGCACGGCGATCTCCGGCTCACAGAGCACCTCGACGAAGGGCGCTTTGGTTTTGTAGAAGGTGACCGTAATGAGTCCTAGTCCCAAACGTCCGCAGAGCCCCGTCAGCTCCGCCCAGCGCTGATTGACGGCTCCTTTCTTCGCCCGGCTCTTCTCGACGGCAAGGTAAACGTAGGGGGTCAGCTTTAACCGCTCGATGCCCTGGAGCAGAAGGGCCAGATTGAAGGTTTTTTTCAGCTCCACGATCAGCGGTTCATCGGCGCCCTCTTTCATGCCGACAAGGTCACAATTGTGTACTTCACCCTTCACTTCATAACCGTTTAGTTCAAAAAAGGCCTTCAGGGGAGCGTACAGCTCGGCTTCATGCTTTATCGCCATGATGACTCTCCTTTATTCGAAAGATGCTTTAATGTCAAGTTAATGTAATTTCAGTATAGCATGGGGACGGCTCGCATGGCGTACCCGAGTGTAGAATGGACCGGTGGTTAGATAAAATTGCATGCGCATGACTTCGAAAATAAGGTCAACTATTCCAAGCAAGTCGCATAGGTATGTAATACACTTTTTCGAAAATGGAATGTTTTCTAATGACGCTGTGGAATGGAAGCCAATCCCCATAAACAGACTCATAGGAGGTAGCGAAATGGATATTTTCGAACGCATAGCATCGTATCGGGCAGAAGGCGACCGTTTGGCGTGGAGCGGCACATTCAGGGAATACATTGAAATACTTAAGAAGGATCCCTCTCCAGCCATGACGGCACATGCCCGTGTATATGACATGATCGAATCCTACGGTTTCGAAGAGAGCGGGGGCCAGAAAAAATATAAGTTTTTTGAACAGGAAATCTTCGGTCTCGACCGGGCTGTCGAGAAACTCGTTGAAGAATATTTCCATTCCGCGGCCCGCAGGCTGGATGTGCGCAAACGCATACTGCTGCTTATGGGGCCTGTCAGCGGCGGGAAATCCACGCTGGTCACGCTGCTGAAGCGCGGCCTGGAGAAGCATTCCCGTACCGACCGCGGAGCGGTATACGCGATCGCCGGCTGCCCGATGCAGGAAGAGCCGCTGCATTTGATTCCGATGGAGCTAAGACCGGAGATCGAGAAGGAGCTCGGCGTCCGGATCGAGGGGAATTTGTGCCCGGCCTGCCAGCTTCGGCTTAAAACCGAGTACGGCGGCGATATCGAAAAGGTTGAAGTTGAACGGATATTAATCTCCGAGGAGAACCGGGTCGGCATCGGCACGTTCAGTCCGTCGGATCCCAAGTCGCAGGACATTGCCGATTTGACCGGCAGCATCGATTTCTCCACCATCACGGAATACGGCTCCGAATCGGATCCGCGCGCCTATCGCTTTGACGGTGAGTTAAACAAAGCGAACCGCGGCTTGATGGAATTCCAGGAGATGCTGAAATGCGACGAAAAATTTCTATGGAACTTGCTCTCCCTGACCCAGGAAGGGAACTTTAAAGCGGGCCGGTTCGCGCTGATAAGCGCGGATGAGCTGATCGTGGCTCACACCAACGAATCCGAGTACAAAGCATTTATCGCCAATAAGAAAAACGAGGCGCTGCAATCCCGGATGATTGTTATGCCGATTCCGTATAACCTGCGAGTCAGCGACGAGGAGAAAATCTACTCGAAGCTGATCGGCCAAAGCGATATGAAGCATATCCATATCGCGCCGCACGCGCTTCGATCTGCCGCGATATTCTCCGTCTTGACGCGTCTGAAGGAAACGAAGAAGCAGGGCATGGATCTGATCAAGAAGATGCGCATGTACGACGGTGTGGAAGTCGAAGGGTATAAAGAAGCGGACCTGAAGGAGATGCAGAATGAATATCTGGAAGAAGGCATGTCCGGGATTGATCCGCGGTATGTCATTAACCGGATATCCAGTGCTTTGATTAAGCAGGATCTTCAATGCATTAACGCGCTGGATATGCTGCGGGCGATCAAGGATGGGCTGGATCAGCATGCCTCGATTGCCAAGGAGGAGCGGGAGCGCTATCTGAATTTTATTGCCGCTGCACGCAAGGAGTATGATGATCTGGCGAAGAAGGAAGTCCAGAAGGCCTTTGTGTATTCCTTCGAGGAGTCTGCCAAGACGCTGTTCGAGAATTATTTGGATAACATCGAAGCATTCTGCAACTGGACGAAAATCCGCGATCCGTTAACCGATGAGGAGATGGATCCGGACGAAAGACTGATGCGTTCGATCGAGGAGCAGATCGGCGTCTCGGAAAACGCAAAGAAGGCTTTCCGGGAGGAGATCATGATTCGCATCTCGGCTTATTCCCGAAAGGGCAAAAAGTTCGAATATCACAATCATGAGCGCCTGCGCGAGGCGATTGAGAAGAAGCTGTTCACCGACCTGAAGGATATCGTCAAGATTACAACCTCGACGAAAACGCCGGATGCCGTGCAGTTAAAACGGATCAACGAGGTGAGCTCCAGACTGATCGAGGAGCATGGGTACTGCCCGGTATGCGCGAACGAGCTGCTGCGTTATGTGGGCAGTCTGTTGAATCGGTAATATCGAATAGAATAACGGAATGCCATGAGAAACCACTTGTGAAGTTAGGGTGGTTTCTCATGTTTTGGGATGAAATGGCCCGGTTGGGTGGTGCAAATATACACACAATTAGGACTTTAGGATTATGTTTATATGGTAAATATAGTCTATAATGGACCCTAAGTACTTGAACCTGTGATATGGATCACGCTATTTAGGAGTGGAGTTATCGAAATGATTGATGTTTCCCCGAAAAGACGCCAACAGTTGGAGTATATCGGATTGGATGAACAAGGGCTGGAGCTGCTGGCCAATCATCGCGACGTGTTTGCGAAGGTGGTTGAAGAGGTTGTTAACCGGTTTTACGCACAGATCGGGACGCAGCCGCAGCTGATGCAGATTATCGAGCGCACCTCGACCGTGGAACGGCTTAAGGAGACCCAGCGGGTATACTGGATGTCCCTTGCGGCAGGAAGAGTGGATGACGCTTATATTGCCGAACGGATTAAGATCGGACAAGTTCACTCCAGAATCGGACTGAAAACGGACTATTACCTTGGAAGCTACATGGTTTATCTGGATATCGCTACCGACTTACTGAAGCAAATCGTACCGGATCAGTGGATCCAAGTGGTGCATGCCCTGAGCAAGATGTTTAATCTGGATTCCCAGCTCGTTCTGGAAGCTTACGAAATGAAAGAGAAAGAGAAAATCAACAATTTGGTATCGGATCAACAAAGAATGTTGGAAGCGATTACAAATGCGGTTCAAGAATTGACGGCCATGATCGTGGAGCTGGATCAAAGCGCGGCGTTAATGGCAGACAATGCGATCAAAACAGCGGAAGCACAGGATAAAGCGCATACGCTGACTTCCGAGCTGGGCGAAGAAATTCTGCATATTGAGCAGATGGGAAGTTTGATCAGGGAAATCTCGGATAAGAGCCACTTGCTCGGTCTGAATGCGGCGATTGAGGCTGCTCATGCCGGGGAATTAGGCAGAGGCTTCGAGGTGGTTGCCGGGGAAGTTCGAAAGCTGGCCACCCATTCCAAGAAGGCGATGGACGAGATTCAGGACAAGGTCAGCGGCATTATTCGCAAGCTGGGGCTTGTGGAGCAGGAATCAGAGAAAACATCCTTGAACGCACGAAATCAGGCGGCAAGCTCGCAGGAATTGGCTGCTTTTGTGAAAATGATGGAAAAGCTGGCCGATGATTTGGAATCACTTCAGCATGAATATGATGTTCAGAAGCATGATGTCCAAGAGGGAGCCATATCCCAGAAGGTAAGTGTATAACAGGGATCCAAGAAGCAAACGGATGAAGGATATCCCTAAACAACAGCAGCACCCCGCACATGGAGGAATCCCCCAGCGCGGGTGCTGCTGCTCTATGGCGCCATATTGTCTATCAAGGGCTGCGCTGTTAAATAAATCGCCGATGAAGCTTCTTGCCGTCGTAGGAGAACAGGATCGGTTTGCCCTCGATCATGCTGTGCAGATGCACGGGTTTGCCCCAGAGGCGGTAAACATAAGGGATGGTACGCTCCATATATTTCAGGTCAAGCTCTATGCCCTCATACAGATGCTTGATCATCAGCTCACCGGAGCGAAGATGATCGCCGTCGGTTACCACGAGAAACGGCGAGCCGCCGTTTACGCGGGAGACGACCAGCTGGTCGCGGATATTTTCCCACGCCTTGTCGGTGATTTTCCATTCCGGCCCTTTTTTCTCGAAGACATAGAGGTCCAGGTCCTCCACGAGTTCCTTCGTTAAATAATTGCGCAGGAAGGAAATATCGGAGTCGTATTCGCGCACATCAAACATCTTCTCCCGATCCCAGCGGCGTTCGATATCCTCGAAGATTTTCAGACCCAGGTAGTAGGGGTTCAGGCTGTGGCGCGACGGCTGCACGACCGAGGCGTTGAGCTTGGCGAATTCCACCGTTTCCTCGCTGGTCAGGTCCATCTCCCGCAGAATGCGCTGATGCCAGTACGAAGCCCAGCCCTCGTTCATGATTTTGGTTTCCATCTGCGGCCAGAAGTACAGCATTTCCTCCCGCAGCATACTCATAATGTCCCGCTGCCAATCCTCCAGAATGTCGGAGTGCTCCTGAATGAACCACATGATGTCTTTCTCCGGCTCGGGCGGGAAGCGTTTGGGTGCTGCCGGTGATTTATCGGCTTTGTCTTCGCCGTTTTCGTCCATATCCCATAAATCGTCATACCGGCCGGGAGGTTTCTGTCGCTTGGCTTCCTCCTTCTGCTCCTGCATCCGCCGTGCGGTGTATCGCTGCTTATCGAGTTTATCCGGCCTTACGATATGCGGGTCCACATGCTCTTGAATCGCCAGCACAGCGTCGATAAACTGCTCCACAGCCTCCGTGCCGTGCTCAATCTCGTAACGGGAGATACGCTCGGCAGTAGCCGACATGCTCTCAACCATATTACGGTTAGAGACGGAGAAGCGGGCGTTGTTTTTAAAGAAATCGCAGTGTGCAAGGACATGGGCCACAATGAGTTTATTTTGAATCAGGGAGTTGCCGTCCAGAAGAAACGCATAACATGGATTGGAGTTGATCACGAGCTCGTAGATTTTGCTAAGGCCGAAGTCGTACTGCATCTTCATTTTATTGAAGGTTTTTCCGAAGCTCCAGTGGCTGAACCGGGTAGGCATGCCGTATGCGCCGAAGGTATATATGATGTCTGCCGGGCAGATTTCATATCGCATAGGGTAAAAATCAAGGCCAAAGCCTGTAGCGATCTCGGTAATCTCCGCAATGGAACGTTCCAGTTCCGCGATCTCGTCTTGGTGCACGAGAATCCCCCCTTCGTTATTAAAAACATGGTTCTTATCATTTATATGGAATCTTGCTGCAGATATGCGGGCTGACGAGGGGATGCCGGGAATATGTACGGGCTTCTGCGAAAAAAGAGTCCCGTCTCGTTCCACAGACGTAGCGAGCTGCCAGACCATGTAACGATGCCCCTCGGAAAGCTTTGCGTTATAATGGGATTAATCCAGCGGTTTGGCAGACTTCACCATTTATTAACCGATGGATAATAAGATGAGGTCAGGGAGGCAAATGAATGATCGAATTTCCTAAACCCGATGTGGAGCAATTTTTTCAAACTTATGGCATTCGTACCTTTGGAATCAGTGCAGACGAGTCACGGCTTGTATTCAGCAGCAGTCTAAACGGAAAGTTCAATTTATGGGCCATGGAGTTAGAAGGGGAGACGTCCTACCCTTATCCGCTTACATACAATGACCAGATCGCAAGCTTTATCAAGCTGGACCCGGAAGGGCGACATATCTTAACGGCGTTTGACCGTGACGGGAATGAAAATTATCAGTTTCATGCGCTGCGCTGGAACGGCGGCGAGCCGATGCCTTTGTTCGAAGGGGCCGATGCGGATGACAAACATTATTTCGTGCATTTGTCGGAGGATGGCAAGCGATTGTATTACGTCACATCGAAGGGGAATCCGTCCTTCCTGAATTCGCGCGTATATCATCTGGACACCAAGGAGGATCATTTGCTGCATGAAGGCGAGGTGACGTCGACCGAAATGTGTGCCGTGAGCCCCGACGAGAAAACCATCGCATATACGAAAATGTATGCCAACACCTACTATGTCAGTTACGTGAAGCGTGAAGGCGGCCAGCCGCTCTGCTTGACACCTTCCCCTGATCAGGTTCACATCTCGGGCGATGTGCTGTTCGCCAGCAATGACCAGGTCATTTTCGCAACGGATTACGAATCGGAATTTTCATATGTAGCCACTTACGACATTCCTCAGCAGAAGTTTGAACCGCTGTGCCGTTTCGACCGGGAGAGCATCCAGCTCTTGCGCTACCATAAGGATTCACGGACTCTCTATATCGTCACGGAAAAAGGGGTGGAGGATCGACTGTATGCCTATTCGCTCGACAGCGGGGCGTTAACCGCCATTCCTCTTCCATCGGATATCGTGGAGCAGCTCAACGTGACAAAGTCCGGCAATCTGTACCTGCTCGCCCGCGGCGCCGTGAAGCCGCTTAACATTTACCGTTACGCAGGCGGCTCATGGAGTATGATTACGAAGAACGTTTTGACAGGATTAACCGACGAGGACATGGTGACGCCGGAGGTTGTGACGTATCCTTCTTTTGACGGTATGGAGATCGAAGCGCTCCTGTTCCGAGCCAAAGACCATGTGGCGAACGGTTATACGGTTTTTTGGCCGCATGGCGGCCCGCAAGCCTCGGAACGCAAGCAGTTCCGTTCCATGTTCCAGTATATTCTGGCCAAAGGGTATCACATCTTCTGTCCGAACTTCCGGGGAAGCACGGGTTACGGCAGTTCCTTCGTGAAATTGGTGGAGCAGGATTGGGGCGAGGGACCGCGAAAGGATTGTTTGGCAGGCATGGATTGGCTGTTTGAGCAAGGCATTTCGAGCCGTGAGAAGCTCTTTGTGATGGGCGGAAGCTACGGCGGTTATATGACTCTGCTGCTGGCAGGACGTAATCCGGAGTATTTCAAAGCGGCGATTGATATCGTCGGGGTCAGCAACCTGTTTACCTTCTACAATTCGGTACCCGAGCACTGGAAGCCGATTATGGAGCGCTGGATAGGCGATCCGGAACGGGATAAAGAACGCTTTATCAAGGATTCGCCGATTACGTACCTGGATGATATGGTGAACCCGATGCTGATCATCCAAGGGGCTAACGATCCGCGTGTCGTCAAAGAGGAATCTGACCAAATCGTCGAGGCCTTGAGGGCGAAAGGCCGTGATGTGGAGTATCTCGTGTTCGATGACGAGGGGCATGGCATTACGAAGAAGGCCAACGAAAAAATCGCTTATGCGCGGATGGTCGAATTCCTGAAGCGCAATCAGTAAGAGACCGTATGAAAAAAGAGGCGTACCCAAGGTCCATTCGGACTCTGAGGTGCGCCTCTTCCCTTTAGCTATCTATAGTCTCGCTCGGATTCCAGAGCTTGATTCCATCGTCCTCCAGGATGCCTAAGGTCACATCCGAAATGTTCGGATCCTGGGTGAGCAGGGCGTTGATTCTCATTTTGGAATGGCCGGCCTCGGCCAGGGTCATTCCTTTCTTCAGTTCAATGTAGGCCTCCACATGATAGTTGCGGCCTTCCTGCAGGATGCGAAGACGATTGATGTCGCGGACATCCGGATCGCCGAGAATGATCTCGGAGATCTTCTCTTCCACTTCATTCGGTGCGGCGACGCCGATTAAGCCGACCATATTGTCATATCCGACCTTAAAGGCTACGCCCACCATCAGACAGCCGATCAGGATCGTGGCGATTCCGTCCAGGATGAGGAAATTGAAGAAATGCGCGAACACAATGGCAATCAACGCGAAGAGGGCGCCAAGCGTAGCCACGATGTCTTCATAGAACACAAGCCGTGTAGGCGGGGCAGCGCGGCCGGCATTTTTGAAAGCGGCGGGCAGCAGGGCAAATCCGGATGCTTGAACACGGGTTTCCTTCATAATCTCTTTCATAGCTTTCATCAGGATAGAGCCATCAATGATAACGGCAATGGCCAGCACAATGAAATTAAGCCAGAAATTCGTGGCTTCTTCCGGATGCTTTAACAGCTTGAAACCTTTCAGTATCGTTTCGTAGGCCATGATGGTGACCACGATCACCGCGACCATGCAGACCAGATTAATGACCCTGCCGAATCCGGTGGGGAACTTCTTGGTCGGCTTTCGCTCGGCCAGCACGCTGCCTACGAATACAAACCCCTGGTTTACGGCATCGGCCACCGAGTGCATGGCGGATGCAAACATCGTACCGCTCCCGCTAACGGACGCCGCTATCCCCTTGATTATGGCCAATCCCGTGTTGCCCAGTGCTGCAATGGCGGATGAGGTGTTTCCTTTTTTAATAAGCTGCCATGTGTTCTTCAATCCGAACCCTCCGTCTATTTTGTCGATTTCGATTTAAATCCGAAGTATATATTATCATATCATGCCAAATTAAGGGTATCCCCTATCCTCACGTGAAACATGATGTCATACATATTACTTAACATGTTTTTTGTTACATTAATCATTATTTACTCATATCTTCATTTCTTACCCAATACATTAAGAATATAGTGGAAAATAAAGGGATGTATGTAGTGAACACGGTTGGTAAGTGGTCTTTAGGAGGATGTGGCGAATCGAGTTACCGCTTGATGACAAAGCGTAAACTGCCTTGCAGCAAAGTGAAAAAACATAAGGAGGAAATGTTATGAAAGCGTTAACAAGTCCAGAGGCAGCGAAAGGCAAGGCGAATGAGGAATGGGGCCTGATTATATGCTCCAGATGTGATGAAATGGTGGACACGATTCCAACCGACGGAGTGAAGATCATTTATGGATATTGCGGAAAAGGGGAATGCAAAGGCACAGACCCTCAAAATTAATGGATGATCGTTAGCGGAATGTAAACAAAGCATGCTTTTTTGGGAGAAATCTTCCAGAAAGCATGCTTTTTTATGGATTTATAACCTTTTTTGATGGGTATTAAAAAAATGATTGATACCTAATTATGCATTTTTTAGACGAAAATATGTTGCATATATATTATATATGACGTATTATATCGGCAAGTAGAGGAAATGCACGCAGGAGGGATCACTATCGAACTGACGACAAGGCAGCAGGATATCGTCGATATCGTAAAAAAACATGCACCCATTACAGGAGATCAGATTGCGGAGATGCTGAATGTCAGCCGAGCCACCCTTCGTACCGATTTATCCAAACTGGTGGTTCTGGATTATATTGATGCCAAGCCAAAGGTCGGGTACTTTCTGGGAAAGCGGGGAACGCGCGACCGGGAGGAGAAGTTCCGCCTTCTCAAAATGAAGGTAGGCGATCTGCACGGTGTTCCGGTTATTGTGCGTGAGACCACGACGATTCATGAAGCCGTTGTATCCTTGTTTCTGGAGAACGTGGGGAATCTGATCGTTACCGATGCCGATGGTCATCTGGCCGGGATTGTGTCCCGCAAGGATCTGCTTAAGGTAACGCTTGGCAACCCGACGGCATCCTCCATGCCGGTAAGCCTGATCATGACCCGCCGGGCTAACGTGACAACCGTGCAGCCGGAAGATACGGTGCTGGATGCCGCCCGGAAAATCATCAACCATCAAATCGATAGCCTGCCGGTTGTCGTTCCGTCCGCTACGGGGAATCCGGGGGAACACTGGAAGGTTGTCGGTCGGATCACAAAAACGAATATTATCAAAATGCTGCTCGACATGGTAGCCGAGGAATAATGGGAGGAATCGGATGAATCAGGCATTAACTCATTTCATAGCAATCTGTTCGGACTCCATCGGGGAGACGGCTGAAGCAGTTGTGCAAGCTACCCTGCGCCAATTCGAGCTTCCGAATACAGAGATTAAACGTTATATGAACGTTCGCGACGAGGATGAATTGACCGAATTGATGGAAGAGGTGGCGCGGCGCGGAGGCTTTGTAGCCTACACGCTTGTGCAGCCGGAGCTTCGCGAGGTCATACGGGAGGAAGCCGTGCGTCTCAACATTCGTACGGTGGATATTATGGGGCCGATGATGCAGGCCTTTGCCGATACGTTCAACGACTATCCCAAACGGCTGCCGGGGCTGCTGCATCGCCTGGACGACAGCTATTTCCGGAGGGTCGACGCGATGGAATTCGCTGTCCAATATGACGATGGCAAGGACGTTAGCGCTATTTTGAAGGCGGACATCATATTGCTGGGCGTATCTCGAATCTCCAAGACGCCGCTATCGATGTTTCTCGCTCATAAAGGCTACAAAACGGTCAATTTCCCGATCGTGCCGGAGATGTCGCCGCCGTCGCAGCTCAGAGAAGTCACGAACGGGACGATCATCGGGCTTACGATCGAGCCGGAGCATCTTCTCAAAATCCGCAGCGAGCGCTTAAAGGTCATGGGACTGCCGCATCAGGTGCAGTATGCAGCCCTTGAGCGGATACAAGAGGAACTGGATTATGCCCTGTCGCTGTATGCGGAGCTTGGATGCCCCGTCATTGATGTTACCGATAAGGCGATTGAGGAATCCGCAGGACTGATTATGAATTATCTGAAATAAGGTGCATCGGTAAGGAAAAAAGCTGAAGGAGGGATTCATTCATGGAGAGTTCATTAGCATTGGAGCTTGTAAGAGTGACGGAGGAAGCGGCGCTGCAATCCGCCCGGTGGACAGGAAGAGGGGACAAGAACAGTGCTGATGAAGCCGCGACGGTTGCCATGCGCAAGCATTTTGATTCCGCAGCGATGGATGGTGTCGTTGTTATAGGGGAAGGCGAGATGGATGAAGCGCCCATGCTGTATATTGGAGAGCGCGTAGGGAACCGCAAAGGTCCGAAGATGGACGTGGCGGTAGATCCGCTCGAAGGAACGGAAACGGTGGCCAGCGGGCTGAACAACGCGTTATCCGTAATCGCCGCAGCTCCCCGAGGCACCCTTCTGCATGCGCCCGATATCTATATGCATAAGCTCGCGGTTGGACCCGAGCTTGCGGGCAAGCTGAGTTTGAATGATCCGATTGAGGTCACCCTTCGAAAAGCATCGGAGATCTTATCCAAGCCGCTGTCGGAGATGACGGTATCCATTCTCGATCGCGACCGACACAGCGCGATGATCAAGGCTTTGCGAGAGTCCGGGGTAAGAATCAAGCTGCTGAGCCATGGGGATGTCATGGGAGCAATCGAGACCTGCACGGACAGCGAGGTCGATCTCTATGTGGGCTCAGGAGGAGCTCCGGAAGGCGTTCTCGCTGCCGCTGCTTTGAAATGCCTGGGCGGGGAAATCCAGGGACGGCTCATACCGGAGACACCGGAGGATTTCATCAGATGCCAGGACATGGGGTTGAAGCATCCCGAGCAGCTGCTGACGATGGAGGATATGGTAGGCGGCGAAGGCGTATTATTCGTGGCTACGGGCGTGACGGCTGGCGATTTCCTGCGCGGCGTGAAGTTTATGCCGGGTCAGCGGGCCGAAACGCATTCCGTCATGATGTATTCCGGCACTAGAACCGTCCGGTATATCCGGAGCGTTCATCATCTGTTTCAAAGCAGTGAGACTTTAGCTGCCGCTGCATCTTCTTAATGCATAAGCAGGGTATCCATAATATAAAGGCACTCCGATGGTTAGCTAACCTTCGGAGTGCCTTTATGCGTTGTTAACGGATTGGCGCTGCCGGATGCTTAACCGTGTCTCTTCCGTCCGAGCATCAGCCAAGCTCCGCCAAGCACAAGCAGCACAGCGATGACAGGCTGCACGACGGACAGATAATTCAGTACCGGTCCGATTGAGAATACCACGAAGAACAGCAGCGACAATACGGTCAGAATGTTAATCGGGATGAGCAGCCACTTGTTACGCGATCCGAACCAGTAGAACTCGAACAGCCCTGCCGCAACGGCCAGGATAAAGCCGGGCCACATGGAACCCCACGAGTCAAACAAGGAAGCGATTTGGCTGACAATACCGGCTGTGAGCAGAATGCCGCCCGGTATCAACAGTCCGATACCCTGTCGTCCAACCAACGAGAAGTACATCCAGTGAAAAAACAGACCTAACGGGATCACGAACAGCGTAGGCCAGAATGTGGCGAAGATGGAACCGGCGCCAACTGTTCCGCCTTGGTTTAAGAGCAAGTATGCGCCGAGCAGGATGAGCAGCGGTGCCAAGATTGTACGTTTCGTCATACAAACTTCGTTCCTTTCCTTTTGTAGATTGATTAATCCAAGAATACCATGCAATGAATGGGGATGTCCTCGGTCCTGCGGGGAATGTTTCACCTAGACTTTAGTCTAGGATGGCATGTTTAGCCAATAGGCAGGCCGTTTAATAAGGTGCTAAGCGGCTGTTAGGCAAGCCTGAATAAAGAAAAAACAGTCCTTCAGCAAAAGGGTTTCATAGCAGGACTGTCTTTTCCCATTGAAGGATATTATGAAGGCTTCTTGGTATACATGAGTCCAACGGTTTGAGGACCGCAGTGGCTGCATATGACGCAGCCCGCCGTAGAAATGCTAACCTGCCGTGCGCCTGTTTTCTCCTGCAGTTGCTTTTGCAGGAAGCGGGCTTCCTCCTCGGCCATGGTATGTACAACAACGATCAGATCATTGTCCATCTTATCCACTTGAGCCAGCGCATTCTGGATCATCTGATCCAGTGCTTTCTCTTTTTTGCCGCGTACCTTGTAAGCGGGGATCATACCGCCGTCCACGACTTTGATAACCGGACGGATTTTCAGCAGGCTGCCGATGATGTTTTGCATGCCCGAACAGCGTCCGCCTTTATACAAGTAATCCAGCGTATCGACAACGAATTCGCACTCCACTTCATTTACGGTGCGGCTTAATAACTCCACAATTTGCGGTATGGATGAACCTTCATTGGCTGCATGAACAGCCTTCATAACAAGCAGGCCGATACCGGAGGAAAGATTGCGTGAATCAAACACGGTAACCCGGCCCTCGGGCAGCTCACCTGCGGCGATCAACGCATTTTGGTAGGTGGAAGAAAGCTCTGATGAAATGCTTAGGAACAGGATATCCTCGCCTTGCTCAATGGATGGCGTGAAGGCCGAAATAAAGTCGGACGGAGAAGGTGCCGCTGTTTTGGGCAGGCTGCCGATCTGGTCAACTTTGGCGTATAGCTGTTCCGGCGTGATGTCGACTCCGTCGCGCAAGGATTGTTCTCCGAATACGACGTAGAGCGGAACGATGCCGATATTATATTCTTCTATCCATGAAGGTGGTAAGTCGCAAGTACTGTCAGCAAAAATTCTAATTTTACCAGACATGAACATCTCCCTTTATCAACTAATTGAATCTTGTACTACTAGAATACCTTGTTTGATGAGAAAAGGGAATGCTCTTGTCGTTTTGGGTCGAGAGCTGAGCATACTCCAAAAAAGGCTGTAATTGTGCAACATATTCCATAAGTTTCCCGTTAATTCTAATGGAGGTGGTTTTATGGCTAAGCGTAAGCATTTGAGCAAAATGATCGCATTAACGACCGCTGCAATGCTGCTGATGGCAATAACGGCATGTGGAGGCGAAAACCCAACTTCTCAGCCGCCGGCTAATCCGAATCCCATAGTGGATGATGTCAAGGAACCGGCTGAACCCGTCGAAGAGCCGAAGATCGAGATCAAGCAGGGTACCGGTACCTATGTAGGTCAAATCGATAACAATTCCATTGAAATTGAAACAGCAGACGGTCCTACCGCGTTCCGGCTGGACGAAGGTATGGACCAAGTCATATCCAAACTACAGGGAGATGAATCCGTCTCGTATGAGTATTGGGAGCAGCCCATTGAGGGTGAAGAAGAATTGAAACAGCTGATTCTCACCAAGCTGACGGTGGAAGAGGAAGGCGGGGGCAAGGGTTCGGAGACCGCGCAGCTGCCTGCAACCAAAGAGTTTGAGCTTGAGCTGGAGGGCATGAAAGAGACCAAAACAGCTAAACTGGCAGAGGGCGACGGCTACGCGCTGTATATTTTTGATATCTTTTCCTTTGATGCAAAGACCAATAAGCTGACCATGAATGTGGATCAAGATTATTATGTTGAGATTACGAAGCTGCCTTCGGATTATAACGAGGATGAACTCAGGCTGGAAGCGAAGAAGGAGCTTGCCGATGCCGGTAAGGTTCGTGAAGCTGGCGACAATGAGAAGCATAAGGTCATGGAGGGTGCATCCGTGTATATGATAGGCGAAGGTGAGAGCCTGACCAAGATGTACATTGTGGATGAGATTGACGGACAGGGTTATATCTTCCGCGTCAATAACCCTCACCGCGAACCTTCCGAAGGATTTGCTACGCATGCTTTTACATCCTTGAGCTCGATTATGAATCAATAATACTCGCAAAAACAGCCTCTGCTGTTTGGCCATAAGGCTGAGCAGCGAGGCTGTTTTGTTATTCATATCGGATGGATGCATTCATTATTGCTTGGAGGTCTCCAAATATTGCTTAATAAAGCGCAGTGCATTTGCGTCACGTTCCGTGCCTTCACGAATGCCCGCAAGCATTTCTTTCTTAAGGACAGGCAGTTGTTCGCCGAGCGGGCTGCCCATAATATCCACGGCATACACATGCTCCGAACCGTCTTCCTCATTTTTCCCCTTTACCAGCATCTCCGGCGTGAGCAGTTCCTTCAGCTCGCCTTCAACCTCGGCTTCGAGGGGGCGCACCATCCCTTGATTGCCAACCCAATCAAAGGCGGTCTGATCCATAATGTACAGGTCCGGGCGCTCGGTGGACAGTACAAGCAGTGCCTTTTGCAGCATGGCTGCATCCTGCGGATTGTTGGAATCCAGAGGCGGTACATAGTTAATGTTAACGGTTACGCGTTTCCAATCGGGGAATTGCGCCAGAATCGCATCCTCGATTGGTTTGAGGTCCTGTCCACCATCCTGATTCATATAAGATCCGAGGAACATGACTTCCAGATCAACCGGGGGCAGATTGGCCAACCGTTCTTTTTCGGCCTGATGGTTGAAAATACTGATCACGATATAAATGAGGACGCCGACTAGAGCAATACCGCCGAGCACATGAAATTTATAATAACGGAAGAAATGATCGGTTTTCTCCGCTGTCCCGGCAAACCTTTTATATTTGCCGTACCGTTTCTGATTCATCTCTTCCAAAGCTTTACGGTTCTCTTCTTCAAGGATGAATTTATAGGCTTTGGTGATGTCGGCAAACTCGGCTTCGATCTCCTCCGCCCGGTCCGGCTCCCGCCTTTGATGTGAGCGGGTTTGGCGCATGAGCAGCGTATACCGGTCGTCTAGCTGTTCCTTGGTTGCATCCTCCGGCAGACCCATTCGCTCATAGGCTTCTTTCAATTGGTCCATTCATGTCACCTCTTCTATACTGTGAGAGTTTCCTATTTACCAGTATATAGTGTAGAGGCGGCAGGTTACAAACGTTTATGTGATGTTTCGACACTAGTTGTCTTGATAATGGGTAAACTGTCAGGAATAAGGAAGAAACGCGAAAATGGATATCATGGGATATGGTAAATGATTCATTGTCTCCCTGAATGATTGTGAATGATTTTGAAAGTTTTAGATTGTTTTTTGGTATGTTTATGTTACTATATGCTTTGAGGGGGAATTCACATTATGCTGACGGAAGAAAGATACCGAATCATATTAGAGCGCTTGCAAGAACGTGGCGTCGTGAAGCTGCAGGAATTGGTTGAACTCCTTGAAGCTTCGGAATCAACGGTACGGCGTGATTTGATCGACCTTGAAGAACGTCAATTATTAAAGCGCATTCATGGCGGAGCCGCGTTGCCGAGCCCAAAGATACAGGAACCTGGAATTGAGGAAAAAACGTTCAAAAACATTCAACAGAAAAATACCGTTGCCCGGTTAGCGGCAGCACAGGTGGAGGATGGAGAAAGCATCTACCTCGATGCGGGAACGACCACGCTGGCGATGATACCGTTCATCGACGCGAAGGACGTTACGGTGGTAACGAACGGTTTATCCCATATCGAAGCGCTGGTAAGCAAACGAATCAAAAGTTATCTACTGGGCGGCATGATGAAAATTCATACCAAAGCCGTCATCGGAAGCATAGCGCTTCAAAATATGGACAACTTCCGCTTTGACCGCTGCTTTCTCGGCACGAACGGTGTGGATGTAGAGATGGGCTACACCACGCCCGATCCGGAAGAAGCCTTGATCAAGCGGCGAGCCCACCAGCTGTCCGCCTCCAGTTATGTCCTTGCGGATTCAAGCAAAATAGGAGAGGTTTCCTTTGCCAAATTACTGGATCTGAACGAAGCGACGCTGATTACGGAGTCCTTATCGGAATCCTGGAAGAAGGCTATTTCACAGAAAACCAAAATAATTGAGGGATCATGATGATATATACGGTAACACTGAATCCTTCCATCGATTTCATCGTGGAAGTTGAACATATCGAGCTCGGCGGTTTGAACAGAATGACACGGGACTTGAAATTTCCGGGCGGCAAAGGAATTAATGTATCGCGGGTGTTGAACCAGCTTGGAGCTGATAATACGGCCATTGGTTTCCTGGGCGGATTCACCGGTCGTTATATAGACGAGATGCTGGGCAAGGAAGGAATCCGCACCGATTTCGTGAATATCGCGGACGATACCCGCATCAACGTCAAACTTAAGCATGGCGACGAGACCGAGATTAACGGCCTGGGTCCTATCATCCGCGAGGAAGAAACGAAAGAACTGCTTCATAAGTTGTCACAGCTTCAAGCAGGGGACATCGTTGTGCTGTCCGGCAGCGTTCCGCCTTCGCTGGGACCTGATTTTTATGGCCTTCTTATCGAAACGTGCCGGAAGTGCGGTGCCGAATTCGTGATGGACACCACTGGAGAGGCGCTGATGAAGGCATTGGCCTGGAAGCCGCTCCTCGTAAAGCCGAATCATCACGAACTGGCCGAATTATTCGGCGTTGTTATCGATTCAAGCGAGAAGCTTGTAGAGTACGGCCGAAAGCTGCTAGAGGAAGGAGCGCAGCATGTTCTTATCTCCATGGCCGGCGAAGGGGCACTGTTCATCACGGCCGATCGGGTATATCACGCGAGCGTACCGTCAGGTACAGTCCGTAATTCCGTCGGGGCCGGTGATTCGATGATTGCCGGATTCGTCGGTACGCTAGCGATGGGCAAGGATCCGATCGAGGCATTCCGGACAGGGGTCGCCTCGGGTAGCGCGACGGCGTTCTCGGACGATTTGGCTGTGCGGGAAACGATTGATCGACTTCTTCCGCAGGTTAGGATCACGGAGTGGTAAGCCGCTTTACATCGATTACGCGGTTATGATGCGGCCGGCTATGGCGTGGCAGTCATCACGAGGATATCAAGGGAGTGTGAACCAGCATGAAAATTACGGATTTAATGATACAAGAAACGATGATCATGGACCTGAAGGCGGTCACGAAGGAGGCAGCCATTGATGAACTGATCGCAAGCCTGGCTGCAAGCGGGCGGATCAACGATCCGGTCTTGTTCAAAGAGATGATTCTGAAGCGTGAAGCCGAATCCAGTACGGGAATCGGAGGCGGCATCGCGATGCCGCACGCGAAGACGAAAGCGGTTAATGAACCGACCGTCGTGTTTGCCAAGAGCAGTCAGAGCGTGGATTTCGAAGCGCTGGACGGAGAGGCGGCGTATGTGTTTTTTATGATCGCAGCTCCGGAAGGAGCCGGAAATACCCATCTCCGTACGCTTGCCGCACTATCGCGGCTGTTGATCGATACCGAATTTATCGCACAATTGATGAATACGAAGACGCCCGGGGAAGTAACGGCGTTATTTGATTCGAAACAGGCAGTGGAAGAAGCTGCCAAGGCGGAGAAGGAAGCGGCCAAGAGAAGGGAAGCGGCAAAAAAGGAATCGGAGAAGGCTCCGGAATCCGATGTCACTTCCGAATCTGACCCCAAGAAGGTTGCTGACGGAACCTCGGATGCTTTTGTTGTTGCCGTAACGGCGTGTCCGACCGGTATTGCCCATACGTTTATGGCTGAAGATGCCCTGAAGAAGAAAGCTCAGGAAATGGGCGTCGAGATCCGGGTGGAGACCAATGGCTCGGAGGGTGCGCAGAACGTGTTGACGGAAGAGGAAATCCGCAGGGCGGCAGGCGTCATCATTGCCGCCGACAAAAACGTGGAAATGGCCCGCTTTAACGGAAAGCCTGTGCTCCAGCGACCGGTCAGCGACGGTATCCGCAAATCGGAGGAGCTGATTCGCAAAGCGATGAGCGGTGATGCCCCCATCTACCGGAGCGAAGGCGGAGGTGAGTCGCAGGCGAAGGACGCGGAGAAGGGCAGCATAGGCACGAAAGTGTATAAGGACCTGATGAATGGTATTTCGCATATGCTGCCATTCGTCGTGGGAGGCGGTATTCTTCTGGCTATCTCCTTCCTGATCGAGCAGCTTGCAGGAGACAATCATCCCCTCTTCCAGCTGCTGCAGACGATTGGCGGGGGAGACGGCGCCTTCCACTTCCTCATTCCGGTTCTGGCGGGATTCATTGCGCTCAGCATAGGTGATCGTCCGGCGTTGATGCCCGGTATGGTCGGAGGGCTAATGGCCCTGAATTCTAATTCGGGATTTCTTGGCGGGCTAGCGGCAGGTTTCTTGGCGGGTTATGTGGTGATTCTGCTGCGCAAAGTCTTTGCTGGTCTGCCCAAAGCGCTTGATGGCTTAAAGCCGATTCTGTTGTACCCGGTTGTCGGCCTCCTTGTAACCGGAACGATCATGTTCTACCTGTTTGATCCGTTCTTCAGCTGGATCAATCTCGGCCTGATTGATATTCTGAACAATTTGGGTACTGGAAACGCGGTGATTCTTGGTCTTATTCTGGGCGGAATGATGTCGATTGACATGGGTGGACCCTTCAATAAAGCGGCATATGCATTTGCGATCGGCGTCTTTACATCCAGCGGCAATACGAACGGAGCCATGATGGCTGCGGTTATGGCCGGCGGTATGGTTCCTCCGCTTGCTATTGCGCTGGCGACGACGTTTTTCAAGCATAAGTTTACGGAGCAGGAACGAAAGTCCGGTGTGACCAACTATGTGATGGGACTTTCCTTCATTACGGAAGGCGCGATCCCGTTCGCCGCTGCCGATCCGCTGCGCGTGCTGACATCTTGCATCCTCGGCTCGGCGGTTGCCGGCGGGTTGACGCAGCTGTGGAGCATCAACGTCCCTGCTCCTCACGGGGGAATTTTTGTTGCCGCTCTGGCCAACCATGCGCTTCTGTTCTTGCTGGCCGTCCTGATTGGCGCGGTGCTATCAGGCCTGCTGCTTGGTCTGTGGAAGAAGCCGCTTGAGCGTAAATAGATTCATACAGATGAGACAATACGAGTTTGGAGTAGGCGTTTCTGCTTACTTCGGACTCGTTTTTTTCATAGTCGGTTGGTCATTTCTGCAGTTGACCGCATGTTATAATCTAGTCATGATCGAAAATGGAAGGAGAGAGAATAGAGATGATGGAACAGAACAGCAAGGGTCGAGGTCCCGAGGAGCTTATCGAAGAAATCAACCGGACGTCCACAGCTGAAGGAATGGCGGCGGTATGGTTTCTGGGACAGGAGAGCGTTGTCCTTAAGGGCGGGGAGGTTGTCATCTATATCGATCCTTATATGTCCGATGATCTGGAACGCAAAGCGGGATTCAAGCGCGCATTTCCTGCACCGTTGACCCCGGAGCATATCACGAATGCGAACATGGTGCTGATCACCCATGAGCATGACGATCATATGGATCTGGGAACGATTGCGGTCATAGCCAAACAGAATCCAGAGACAATTTTTGTCGCACCGGCTTGCTGCCATGAAGCGATGAGAGAGGCCGGTGTCGCTCCGGAGCGTTTGTACGCGGCGATGTGCGATGAATGGCAGCAGTTTGAGGGCTTCCGACTGATGGCGATTCCGGCTGCCCATGAAACATTGGATGAGCATGAACAGTTCGGGCACCGATATGTCGGATATTTGGTGGATATCCAGGGCGTGTTGATCTACCATGCGGGAGATACCGTCGTTTATCCTGGTTTGGTTGAAAGGTTACAAGCGTATGCGATTGATATCGGGATGGTGCCGATCAACGGGGGAGATGCCTTCCGCCGGAAAGACGGAATCGTTGGAAATATGGGCTTTCGGGAGGCAGCAGAGCTTGCCGCAGCATCGGGATTCGATCTGACCATTCCCATGCACTATGATATTTTCCCTTGGAATGGAGAGAAGCCGGGGTATTTTGTAGATTATTGTTATGAGAACTATCCCTATATGAAGACCAAGGTGATGGCACGGACCGAGCGTTTGATTTATGTAAAAGATTAGTAGCAAAAGGTATCCGAATCGAGCTCGGTGGAATTTTTTTCAAATGCGGGACAGCAAGTCCGCAATTTTTCGAAATGGCAAGCATATAAATGAGACATGCCCTTATAAATGGAGATGGGGAAATGGTGTCATTTCGAAAACATGTCATTATCGTGATCGGCAGTTTTCTGATCGCGATGGGGACCAATTTTTTTCTTGTCCCGCATAAAGTTTTGGATGGTGGAGTTATCGGCATCGCCCTGATAGCTAACTATGTGTTTGATCTACATATCGGATTCGTCATCATTTTGTGCAGCATTCCCATGTTTATCGCAGCCTGGATATTAAATCGCGAAATTTTTTACAATAGTCTGTCAGGCATGCTGATATCTTCATTTATTATCGATTTGCTTTCACCGCTGCAACCGGATTTTTTGCGATTTTTTGCCCCGAATGTCATCCTGAGCGCGCTCCTGGGCGGGGCTTTGATCGGAGCCGGACTTGGATTTATGCTAAGACACAATGCAAGCACGGGCGGAACGGATCTGCTGGCGCATTTCCTGGCTAAATATTTGCCGTTAAATGTAGGCGTCATTATTTTGCTGATGGATGCCGTGATCATTGGTTTCGGAGGTTTCCTGTTGTCGGAAAGCACCTTCATGTATTCTGTTCTGACGATCGTAGCGGGCGGCTTTACGACAGGAATGTTCACCCAGAAGCGTTGGTTCAAAAAGAGACGGATTAAATAAACAGACAAGCCTATCAAGTCGACTCTTGATAGGCTTGTCTGTTTATGAAAAGAGCGATATTCGGAGGAATCCTATACGAAAACCGTACAGCATTTTTTATCTTTGCGATTGAGCTTCCTTAAAGGCGTTGATATATGCGCGTGCCTTTTCTGTAATCAGATTGAAGTCACCGCTCTTCAATGCGTCCTTGGTCAGATCCGATCCGATCCCGACCGCAAACGCGCCGGCCTTGATCCATTCATGCAGATTGTCCAGATTTACGCCGCCGGTTGGCATGATGTTGGCCTGCGGGAGCGGACCTTTCAGAGATGGAATGACGGATGGAGAGTACAGATTGCCCGGGAAGAGCTTGATGACGTCGACGCCAAGCTCAAGAGCGGCAACGATATCATGAACGGTTACGGCGCCCGGCATAACCGGGATGCGGTAACGATTGCTGAGCATAATGGTATCGCGGTCGAAGCCCGGCGAGACTACAAACTCGGCACCGGCAAGAATGGTGATTCGAGCTGTTTCAGCATCGAGAACCGTGCCTGCGCCAATGATGGCATAGTTATCCGCTTGCGGGTCTTTAGAGGAGTACATTTTGGCCAGCGTCGTAATGGCTTCGGTAGCGAACGGTACGGTCATGGTTACTTCGATAACCTTGATACCGCCTTCAATCGCACGTTTGGCAATCTCGACAACCTCTTCGGGGGAATCTCCGCGAAGGACAGCGACGACACCCGCATGATGAATTTGTTCGATCAGTCTTAGCTTTTTCATGTTACACACTCCTTCTCGTCTATGAATGGATTAGAAAGATGGCTCGTTTAATGAACAGGAGCTAACGCTCGATATGAGCAGCATTTCCGCGCCGCTGTTGTACCTCTTCCCAGGTCGGAAGTGCTTCCCAATCACCGGGCGCTTGGATCACCAGCGAACCGGTTAAGCCGCCCAGCGAGAGAGCCTCTTCGGGTGTCCAGCCCTTGGCGATACCGGCAAGGAAACCAGCACAGAAGCCGTCGCCTGCTCCCACGGTGTCCACCACTTGATCCACCTGTTCAAAGGGAAGGGAGTAGGTGTGGCTCTTGTGGACAATGACATTGCTCCCATTGAAACTTTTGATAACGGACATTCCGGGAAGCTGTCGCAGTCGGTCCAGGATCGCCTGCTCGTCCTCAGTTTCGAACAGCAGCTTGCATTCGTCATAGCCCGGAAGAAAATAATCACAGGCTTCCGCAAGTTCCAGCAATACAGGGCGAGCTTCCTCGATATTCCATAGCTTGAGCCTCAGGTTAGGGTCAAAGCTGATCAGGACGCCATGTGCTTTGCATACGGAAATGACATGCCGAATCGTCTCCAGGCAGCTGCTGCTTAGAGCTGCGGTGATGCCTGTAAAATGAAGGATGCGGGCATTGGCTATGTATTCGGAGTCTACATGGTCCGGCGTCATGTGGCTGGCGGCGGAGCCTTTGCGGTAGTAATAGACGGAGGATTGACCGCGAACGTTCTGGCGCAGCATAAGGCCGGTCGGTGCAATATCCGTTTGTCTGGCGGCGGAAATGTCGACACCTTCTCCTCGAAGCGTTTTCAAAATACCGGTTCCGATCGGATCGTTACCGAGTTGACCGAACCATCCGCTGCTGCAGCCAAGCCTGGACAGTCCGATGGCGAGATTGCTTTCGGCACCGCCGAAGGATTGTGCCATGCTTCCTCCTTGTCCTATGCCCCGTGTACCTTCCGGATATAATAATCCCATCGATTCACCGAACGTGATGACATCGATAGGACGCGTTTCATTCTTCATCGAATCTACCCCCTTGAATTCAGTCGCCGTTATTAACACTTTACCCTGATGGGGAGGATAACTCAATAATAAATAACACAATATAAAGTACCTCCTATCAGGGGAAGATAGGAGGTAGGCTTAGGCTTACATGTGATGGAGCAAACTAAAAACTTATGTTTAGAAACCTTTATACTGAGGCTCTTCCTGTTCAAGCTGCTGAACCCGCTGGGCCACTTGGTCCACGACTTGCTGTGTCTGTTGAGCTGCAGCCGTGAACAAATCCTTGGCATTTTGATCTTGCGTGGACAGTGCAAATTGCTCAAGGCTGGCCTGAGCGCTTTTTAAGGATGAGAGACATGTTTTAACATCGGAAGCTACGGTCATTGGTTTTTATCACTCCTTTCATGCGTAATAATGTACGCATTTTGCAGAAGAACATGCATGGAGCATATTTTGGAAAATAATGGTGTGATTTCTAAAGGGATATTTGACAATAATCTAAAGTGTGATTATTTAGTCAAGACATGAAATGAGGAGGCTTTATTGTGGCCGAGTGGTTGGAAATTGTACTTAGAACCTTATGTGCTGTGGTCGTGTTGTTTCTGATGACGAAACTGCTGGGCAAGCGGCAAATTACGCAGCTATCTTTTTTTGAATATTTAACGGGGATTACGATCGGCAGCTTGGCCGCCTACATCTCCCTGGATCTTGATGCGAACTGGTATTTGGGATTAGTAGCGCTGGGCGTATGGGTAGCCTGTTCATTACTTATTGAATTCCTGACAATCAAGAGCAAGAAGGCCAGGGACTTTATCGATTTTAAGTCGACCGTGCTCATTAAAGACGGCAAGATATTGGAAGATAATTTAAAGAAAGAAAAACTGTCTTCCGATGAGTTAATGCAGCAGCTGCGGAAAAAAGACGTGTTTCAGATCGCTGACGTGGAATTTGCCATTATGGAGTCCAGCGGGGAAATTAATGTTCTGCTGACGCGTGAGAATCTGCCTTTAACTCCTAAAGATCTTGGTGTCCAGGTAGCGCCGGAAAAGCCCGGACAGGTTGTCGTCATGGATGGTGAAGTCATGGATGAACCGCTGCGCGTCGCAGGCTTCAATCATGGATGGCTGGTGGAAGAACTGGACAAGCAGGGCGCTAAGATCAAGGATGTATTTCTCGCACAGGTAGACACTTATGGACAACTAACCGTCGATTTGTATGATGATCAGATTCAGGTTCCCCAAAATGAGGAGCGGAAACTGCTCTATGCGAATTTGAAAAAATGTCAGGCGGATCTGGAGTTATTCAGCCTCAGTACAAAGAGTAAGAAGGCAAAAAAAATGTATGAAGAAAGCTCCAAACAGATCGAGAAGATTATAGCCGAGGTAAAGCCAATCCTAAATACTTAATTCGGGAGCCACCGAGTCATAATTCCGTAAAAATCGGAATAGGATATTTTTGTGTATTACAAAAGGAGCCGGTTGCCGCCGACTCCCCGCACAGCAGATCATTACCTGCAAGGTGGATATTTGCTTGCTACCAGACGTAAGAAATAGATTCATCTGTACAAGGGACGGGTCTATTTCTTATTATGGAAGGCAAGGATCGAGACGACCAGAGTGGCGAACGATATCATTAAAGCCAAAGCTTCATTCACGCCCATGCCTATCACCTCCTGCTGCCACCCTTGCCAGCTGGTCTACTGTACTATATAATATGCCAATTGCTTACAATAAAAGAACCTTTTTGTAGGAAGCGCTTACGTAATAATTTCATCATTATGCACAGAGATTTTCAAATTTTCTATTTTTCCAAGTTCTCATATCGTAAGGCTGTTGCACTTTTGATCCTAAATGAAGGACCTTTCGGGCTTTTAGGTCATCGCAACTTTCCTCAGAACTTTTCAGTTGAATTAAAAAGAGTATCCTAATGCAGGATACTCTTTTTAATTTTCTTACGTCTAAACAAGCTTCATTCATTTCCGATACTGCGCTGCTAGGCTGTCCGCCGTTTTCTCTTTCGCGGGCGCAGAAGTATGGCTAACCAGTACAATAGGGGAATCGCTTCAATGGTCAGGAAAAAAGCAATCATAGGCACAGAGTCGTAATTCTCCTGAAACAGCGTAGGATTCCGCGAATATTGGTAGGCGATAACGACCGAAGTACCACCAACCAAGGAAATCAGGGGATTGTCCATTTTTTTTAGGTTCAATACCTTTCCCAGGCATTTTACGCTGACATGGAGCAAAAACGCACTGTGCATAAACATGGAGCTGCTCCATAACCCTATCATTAAGGGATCGGATTTACCGAGGAAGCCGCCGGTAGAACGCATAAGCTCCACGAGCGGATATTGAAGTTCTCGTCCGAAGTATGGACCGAAATTGAGCAGGGCAGCCAACCATTGAAGCAAAACCGCCAAGGCGACCAAGAGCCCTGAACAGGCCAGATTGCGAAACGCTCTCCGATCGATTTGTATGTAGGGTGCAATAAACAGGAATACGACCCATTCGGCAAAGAAAGAGAGACAATACACGGCATCTGTTGCCGCGGAACCATAATTATGATGCGTAATCAAAGCAGGCAGCATCTCAAATTCCGAGTTTTTGAAAAAGAATATATTGACCAGCACGATAGAGAGCACGGAAAGTATAAATAATCCGTCTGACATATAAATCATCGTTTCCAGTCCCCATCTGGCCGTGATGATCACAACCAATCCAATGATAATCTGGATAATCCACTGCGGGGATTCCCGCATATAGTTCGTATTAAAAAACAAGGTAAAACCTTCGATATCCAAGGCAATGTAATTGATGCTCCAAAACAAGAGCAAAAGGATGATCATGGTATGAACCCATTTCCCGACCAGGCGTTCTCCAAAATCCACCCAGGAGGTATTCGGGCTCCACATGCCGAGCCTGATCGTGAACCACAGAAGGATCAGACTCATAGCACTTCCGGCAAGAATGGACATCCATCCTAGATATTCTGAATTCCATAGCAGAGGCGTGATCAGAAACCCAGTGGGCTGGGCAGATAGATAAACAAACGCAAACCGGAACAGCTGCCAGGGAGTTTTACGCATCCTATATCGCCTCCTCTCCTTTCTAATTTCAGCCTAACCAACCGAATCCCCAGTGGATCCATTGATTGGGTGTGGGCCACCAATGGATGAAAGCGGCAAGCATATTCCATATGGCAGCCAGTACAATGAGGGAAAGCACCATCCATTTTTCCCGTCGCGATTTTTGTCTGACAAGGTACCACTCCAGCAGTGCAATCGCCGAAAAAAATATGGCTATCATTCGATTTTCTCCTCCTTATTCTGATTTGGCATTAAAACTTGCTCCCAGGTTTCGTATGGTAATATGAGTCGAAACTTGAATTTCTGCTTCATTTCTGTAAAAATCTTCCCATCTTGAACGCAGTTTATGCCAAGCATCGGGGTAGTGCCAGTCGAGGACCATGCCTAATTGCAATATATCCGCACCAGCCCTTTGGGATGTACGCAGAGCACGGTTCATTTGGGTGCTGACCTGGTCATTCAATTCACGTTCAATCATTTTGTTGATAGCAGCCGAATCCGGTAAGTGTGTGTCTTTTTTGTATATGATGTCTGCCCTTCCCTTGAGCATAACCGTGAAAACGGGGCCGTCGGGTGTCATTTTCACCTTCTTCTGGGATCTGATGTTGATGAGTAACAGGCTGGCCTTACCTTTGTTCTTGCCATCGTCCCAAGACACGGTGTAAAGCGCGTCTCTTAGCTCCTTAAGAGCCCAGCTGACGGCCATGGATTCCTTAAGTGGCAGGGTGGCCCTTAGCTTGTGGCCTTGAAATAGCGCCGTCCCTTGAACTCCGGCCCAATCATCCTTTTTAGCTGGATCGGCTACCAACGGCTTTTTGCCTGCAGATAAGTATGTCAGGGCGTACCCTTGGTTGGCTTTGCTTGCATATAAAATATCTCTCGCCGTAGTTGCCACCATATTATGATGTTCGGCGAATTTGATGAGAACCTCCGAAGGCATTTGCTCAAAGATCGGCGTTAATCTGGCGATTTGCTTGGCGTCGCCTGGTGCAACCATCAAGTAGCATCTGAAATCGATCGTGGGTTCCCTTTCAAACCAATCCATTAAATCCTCAATACCGTCTTCAGCGTAGCTTCGGCCCAATACAAGGACCCGGGTATGACTGAAGTCAAGCCGCCGAGACAGATCTTTTTGAATAAGATGCAAGGCATCCTGAATTGTGGCGGAATCCTTGGAGACCATGGCATAAGGATCGCCGCCGCTCCCGCTGCCGGCCTGCTGCCCGGACATTAAGCGATTCGGCAGGGGAGCGCTAATGGTAACCTCTACATTTCCCGGCTGCTTGCCTTTATTAATATACATAGCGAAGACGAACGTCTGTTCATTAACCTCCACCTTGGTTGCGCAACCGGTAAGAATGATTAAAGGCAGCAGAAATCGAATGATTGTTGAAGATTTCATTTTGGTTTCTGCCTCCTATTATTCGAGGTCTGAGCAGCATAGGAAGTCGGACGTTTATTCAGCAGGGGAGAGGGAGCACGGAGAAATGTATCCCTCCACTCGGAGAATACCAGCGGAGCTACCGGTTCCAGATACGGAGTCCCGAAGGATTTAAGCGAAGCCAAATGTCCAAGCACTACAAAAGTTCCTGCAAACAAACCGATTAGACCGAGTGTTCCTCCCAAGAGAAGCAGGGGGAAGCGTAGGAGTCGAAATGTCAGCCCAAGCTCAAAATGCGGAATGATGTACGAAGCAATCCCTGTTATGGATACCACGATTACCATCGGGTTAGACACGATCCCTGCTTCCACCGCGGCTTGTCCGATGACAATGGCGCCGATAATCGATATAGTCTGACCGACCGGTTTTGGAATTCGGGTTCCGGCTTCCCTGAGCGCTTCAAAGGTTAGTTCCATAATGAGGGCTTCCGTTAATGCCGAGAAAGGGATGTTCTCACGAGTTGATGTAATCGTGAGCAGCAGATCCGTCGGAATGATAGAAGGCTGGAACGTGGTAATGGCAACATACATGGATGGCATCAGCAGCGAAATGACAGCGAACATAAAGCGAATAAGACGGATCCAGCTGGAGGAAAAAAAGCTGTGATAATAATCCTCGGAAGATTGCAGCAGAGACAAGAGCGTAACCGGCACGATAAGAGCAGACGGTGTACCGTCCATCATCATCCCGACTCTCCCCTCAAGCAGTGAAGCTGCAACAGAGTCGGGTCGCTCTGTGTATTGAAACTGAGGAAACGGCGATTTCACGCCTTCTTTCATTTGTTCAGATAAGGTACTGATGCCAAAGGCCCCGTCGATAGATATGGCCTTGATATTTTTTTCGATCTTAGCCACCACATCCTTATCGGCCAGTCCGTCAATATATACCATGTATATAAGGGTCTTCGAATAACGCCCGATTTGGTAACGGCGCGTCTTTAATGCGGGATGTTTGATTTTGTGACGCAGCAAGGACAGGTTGGTGAAGATGTCCTCGATAAAAGCCTCCTGGGGGCCATTTACCACAAGCTCATTTTGGGATTCCGAGACGGCTCTCTTTTCATACTTCGTTAGATCAAAGGTATAGACGTTAACCAATGAATCAATATACAGAACGACATAGCCCTCTACAATCAGGTTCGCAATATCGTGAGCTGATGATGAGCGGTTGAATGGAATCGAGAGTAAATCGCCACGATCCAGCTCATTAATAAAGTCATCTAAATTAAATTGTAAGGCAGAGGCCTCTTTGAGGAGCGGGGTAATGATACGCTCATGCAAAGAGCTGGTATCAATAATAGATTGGATATAAATCAGGGTGCAGGATTTGCCATGGGCCCGAAATGATTGGTAGACGACATCTTCACAGTTCTCAAGATTTTGTTTTATATTCTCAACCAGTTCATGATGAGTTTGTTCCTTCAAAACCGATACCCCCTCACGCTCATATGTGTCTTTTTTTATAGAATGCCGTACTCTTGGCAAGTTATTCAAAATGACCAGAGAAGTTAACTTGTCGAGAGGGGGACTGAGCTAGGGATCATTCGATATGCAGAAAAAAAATACGCCTGATTCATAACGGCATGAAGCTGTTACGAAACGGGCGATTATAAGGTGTACCGTTAATTGCGATTTAAACCGCTACTTCTTGGTTTTTCCTCTTTTGATGGATTTCTTTATTCGTTGGAGCAATGGTTTTCGGTAGAACGTTAAAACGAAGCGCAGCAAAATATAGAGTATCAATGTAGACAGGACACTGTTGATGAGACCACCGACAAGAAAATTGACGCCCATATCGCCTAATCTGCCAAAATGGTTCGTCTCAATCCTATAATCCGTCTCCGGGACAGGTACCGAGAGAGCATCTTCGATTTCAAAGGTTTTGGGAAATGTGGTGAACAGATGCACAAATACCCCGATTCTATAGTTTAAATAGAACAGGATCGGCCACAAGACGGAGCCTGCCGAAGCTGCAAGGAAGGCGGAAGGGATGTTAGCCCGAACCATGCGAGCGAGCAGCGGAGCCAGCAGCAGATCAATGCCGAAGGTTGGGTACCAGCAAGGGAAGAAGCCGACGGCAAAACCGAGCGCAATTCGATGATCGCTATTTTGCATGCGGAGAGTCCGGAGAATATAGTATTTCAGTCGTCGAATGTATTTATGAAGCAAAACCGTCTCCTCCTGCACGTACTAAATACAATAATGAAGGGATTGGAACCGCATTTTGTATCGTAGGGATTCTATTTATAATAGAAAGAACTTTCAAGAATTATATAGTAGCGGATGTAAACCGTCAATCGATGAAAGAAGAAATAAATGCGTGAAGTATTACTTTGACATGCATAGTAATATGCGTTATATTATACCCATTCGTTTCGTTAAGGAGGTCCGGGTATTTGATTGAATCCATACATAACAGCGATTTGATACGTGGAAATATTGATACCTTTATTTTGCGCGTGTTATCGGACGGAGATAATTACGGCTATCAGATCATTAAAGAAATCTCGCTGCGAAGCGGGAATCGATTTGAGCTGAAGGAGCCTACACTGTATTCCAGTCTGAGAAGGTTGGAGAAGCAGGGATTCATCCGTTCCTATTGGGGTGAAGAAACCCAGGGCGGAAGGCGCAAATATTACACCCTCAGTCAGGAGGGACAGGGACGCTTGCGGCACAATCAGGAGGAATGGAAGGCTGCGCGCGAGATTATTGATATTTTGATCGGAAACGGAAAGGAGCTGACAGACAATGACCAACAGGCATGACTTAGAGATCTTTGTGGACCGTCTATTTGCGAATCAACGCAAAACCAAGGAAGTGGTAGAGCTAAAGAATGAGGTTCTCAGCAATTTGGAGGCTCGGGTTACGGATTATATGGAGAATGGGATGGAATATCAATCGGCCATTAGTCTGGCCATCGATAACATTGAAGATATCGAAGCCCTCATTGACGATAATCAAAAAGTTTACAGCTACCGTTTCCGCTATGAATTGGTTCAGAGCGCGCTTATTTATTCCTTGCTGGCGTGGATCGTGACCATACCGGCCCGATTTTTGCCAAGCGGTATAGGGGTGAACACCCTTCTGCTATGTCTCGTTGTCTTATCCGGTGCGGTGTATCTTTCCATGTCACGGCATCTGAAACGGTATGAGAAGCAGACAGCTGTGATCAACGCAGGCAAATTGGCCAAATGGAGCAAAGGGGCATGGTGGCTGTGGTCGATATTTATCCTAGTTGTATCCATGTACACCTTCCTGGTTCAATACGGCAGCGATCTGTGGTTTGGGCGAGAATTGCGGATCGATGGGCCCTATTCGTTCTACGTGACCGTCATGCGATATGCCATCCCGATGACGTCGGTCATCATTCCGCTGCTTGTCCAAAAAGCTAGTAAATTAACTCTTCAACTTGAGGTGAATGAACCATGAGCAAAAAAAATTGGCTGATCGTTATACTGCTGCTTATCGGCGTAGTGGGTATGGCTGCACTGGAGGGATTCATCAAGCCCAAAGCAGACGAACAGGCCGTTCAATATGAAGCGGAGCAGAATGATCCGTTGACGCATGATATCCGGAATTCGTTAAGCTTTGCGAGCCCGTATATGGGGAATGCCGGGAACCTGATCAATTTGAATGCTTCGCTTCCCATGCGTGACATCGAACGTACATTTCAGCTGTATCCGGAGGAATTGACGGCCGAGATCCGATTCCAGGCCAGGGCCGGCGATCTGCAAGAGGAAAAGCTGAAGCAGCTGCTAGTTTATAACTCCACTGCTAATTTTGCCATGATTGATAATTTGGAGAAACTGATTTTCGCCTTTGAAGACCAAATCTTCACCATCCGGCGGGATGAGGTGGAGTCGTGGTTTGGCAATCAGGTCACACTTGCTTCATTACGGGATGCCGGGACATGGGAGAAGGAGGTTCAATCCCGTCTTGATGATAGGAAGTTTGTCGGTGATTACGTAGAGAACCTGGTTGAGCGTAAGTTTCTGTAGAGGTAAAGCTTTTAGAAGAGATAAAGCGAAGGGGAGTATAGAGATGGGTGCGGAGCGACGCCAATTAAGTCTGGGTGCTTTTCTAATGAATTACGGTCATCATATTGCCGCTTGGCGGCATCCCGGTTCGGCGGGGGTCGGAGCCGTGGATTACGATTTCTATAAGCGCTGCGCTCAAGCAGCCGAACGCGGGAAATTCGATATGGTATTCCTTGCGGACAATAACTCGATTCCTTTGATCGAGGATTTGCGGACGAATGTCAGCTTTCTTCAGCCTGAAGCGCTGACCATGCTCAGCAGTCTGGCCGGCGTCACGGCGTATGTTGGATTAGCCGGCACGGCATCTACCACATTCAACGAGCCCTACGCATTGGCAAGGCGTCTGTCCACGCTGGATCATATCAGTGGCGGCAGAGCTGCATGGAATGTGGTGACTTCCACGAAGGATGCCGAGGCGCGCAATTTCGGCTCGGTGGAATTAATGGAGCATGGAAAGCGGTATGAACGGGCGGAGGAGTTTCTGCGGGCTGTGATGGAATGTTGGGACAGCTGGGAGGACGATGCCCTTGTGTTGGATCGGCAGAGAGCTGTTTTTGCGGATACCACACGGATTCATCGGGTTCATCATGAAGGAGCATTTTTCAGGGTGGAAGGTCCGTTGAACATGCCCAGATCTCCGCAAGGCAGGCCCGTTATCATTGAAGCGGGAACCTCGGCAGCGGGAAGGAGGCTGGCCGCCCAAACAGCCGATGTTGTGTTCACGGCCTGTGAGAGTAAAGAAGATGCGATAAGGTATTACCGCGAGTTTAAGGACTTGCTTAAGGAGTATGGACGGGAAGGGGGAGAGGTGAAGGTTCTCCCGGGATTGCTGATCTTCCTCGGAGAGAGCGAAGCCGAAGCTTTGGCGTATCACCGGGCATTCAGCGAGCTCATCTTGCCGGAAGCAGGGGTGAAATATTTGTCTCAATTGCTGAATGCCGACTTGACCGAATATCCGGTAGACGGTCCGCTGCCTGATCTGCCGAGGGAAGGGAACAGCAGCCGGGCGATCATGATTATGGATATGGCCGCGAAATCGGGCATGAGCATTCTGGAGCTTGGCAGGCATTACGCGGTCGCCAGAGGTCATATGACGATGATCGGAACCCCGCAGCAGATTGCCGATCGGATCGAGGATTGGTTTCGAAGCGGGGCTTGCGACGGATTCAACATTATGGCCCCTTTGCTTCCGAGTGGTCTCGAACAGTTTGTGGAGGGCGTAGTGCCGCTGCTCCAGCAGCGCGGACTGTTTCGCGAGGACTATACAGGCAGAACGTTACGTGACCATCTTGGTCTCAACCGGCCGAAAACCCAACATGAAAAATAATTGACGACAAAATTAGACGGTGCTATAATCCTACTTAACATATCGGAAATAATTGAATTTATGCGTATTCTACCGGACAGCCGGAGATGCATCCTTGGATCAACTAGTGATCCGAGGTGTGTCTTCGGCTGTTTTTTAGATATCAGACTTCAAGGCAGGGTCTTGCTGATATCGCAAGAAAACCTACCCTTGAATCGGCTCGCTCATCCTTTGAAAAAGCCTCGATAGAGGTTTTCTTATATGAATCTTATGAGGAGGCTCCAATGTATGAAGTATAGACCACTGGGCAGAACGGGAGTTCAAGTGTCGGAGGTGAGTCTCGGGACCATGGCTTTCGGGCGTGGGTAAAGCAGATATAGCGAAATACCTATACGGCACGATAATGATCAATCGTAACCAATATGGATCAGGAAGGTGACACAACGATGAGTTCAAAACGTCGTCAATTGCATCTAGGATTGTTTTTATTCGGGACAGGCTATCATCCCGCGGGCTGGAGACTGCCCGAAGGCAAAACGGACGGGGCTTACGATCCCCAGTTCCTGAAGGAAGTCGCCCGGAAGCTTGAAAAGGCCAAGTTCGATTTCTTCTTCCTGGGGGACCGATTGGCCACGAGCGCGGACATGCAGCATTTATTCCCTTCGCAAATGACGCGGCTGGAGCCGTTTACGATGCTGTCCTATCTGGCGGCGGCAACGGAAAAAATCGGTTTGATCGGCACGGTGAACACCACCTATGCCGAGCCTTACAACATCGCACGCTTCACGGCATCGCTGGATCATCTTAGCCAGGGCCGTGCCTCATGGAATGTCGTGACGGGCTCCGATCCGCGGGCAGCGCTGAATTTCAGCCGGGAGAAGCATTGGGATAACGCCAAGCGGTACGACTACGCCGAGGAATTCATCGAAATCGTCAGCGGGCTGTGGGACACCTGGGAGGACGACTCCCTACCGCGGGATAAAGCAAGCGGCGTGTTCGCCGACGGGAGCAAGGTGCACGCTCTGGATCATGTCGGCGAGCACTTCTCCGTTGCGGGTCCGCTGAACATTCTGCGCCCGATACAGGGGCAGCTTCCGTTGATCACGGCTGGAACCTCCCTGCGCAGCCAAATGCTGGCGGCCAAGTATTCCGACATGGTCTTCACGGGAACGAATGTAAAGGAAGTAGCCGTCAAATTTTACAAGGATGTGAAAGGCCGACTGCCGGAGTATGGAAGGGCAGCTTCGGATTTGAAAGTCCTGCCGGGGCTGGTTCCGATCGTGGGCCGGACGGAGGAAGAAGCACGGGCCAAATATGCGGAGCTGAATGAACTGGTTGTGACCGATTACGATCTGGGTCCGCTGTCGGATAAGATCGGGATCGATCTAAGAGGATTCTCACTGGACGATCCTCTGCCGGATGTATCGGCTTCGGAAACGGCCTTACACTGGGCCGACTTGGCCAGAGCGGCCAACGGGCGCGCGGATATTACGATCAGGGATCTGTTCTATTTCTTTACCGTCACGGTCCGCGGGCATCTGCTAGTTGTCGGCAGTGCACAGCAGGTGGCGGATATCATCGAGGAATGGTTCCGGGATGAAGCGGCCGATGGATTCAATGTGTGCCCGCCTTATATGCCGGGTGGACTGGATCTGTTCCTGGAGCTGGTGGTTCCTGAGCTTCAGCGTCGTGGCTTATTCCGCAACGAATATGAAGGCAGCACCTTCCGGGAGCACTTGGGACTAAGCCGCCCGGGGAACCGATACGATCTGATTGCGAAGGGGTGAGCCTGATGGGAACGAGGCATGCCAGGAAATACCGCGGCATCTGGGCGGGGCAGGCGGCTTTGCTGCTGATCATATTGGGGATTTGCGAGCTCCTGGTTCGCACGGAGATCGTCAGCAGCCTGTATCTGCCTGCGCCATCGCAGGTATTCCGTGAGCTGTTCAAACTGTTCGGTGACGGGGAGATTTGGAAGCACCTGTACGTCACGCTGGCCGAATTCGTTACGGGCTACGGCATTGCTGCCCTTGGCGGTTTGGCCGTCGGCATGGCTCTGGTGCTGATCCCTTGGGCGGAGCAGTTTTTCCGGCCGTATCTTTCGGCGCTGATGGCGATTCCGAAGGTTACGATCGTGCCGCTGCTTGCGCTCTGGCTCGGGATCGGGGTTACGCATAAAATATCGATTGTGTTCCTGTTCTGTTTCTTTACGATCACGGTCAATACGATGACCGGGATCAAACAGACGGCGGATAATCACCTGAAGGTCGCCCAAGTGTTCGAAGCCACGCGGAATCAGACCATCATGAAGGTGATTTTGCCATCGGCTGCACCGACTATTTTTGCGGGTCTTCGTTTATCGGCTGCAACCGGACTGGTTGGGGCTCTGTTCGGGGAGATGCTGGCGTCGAAGGATGGCCTTGGCAATATACTCGTGAAGGCGACATCGCTGTATAATACCGTGCAGGCCTTTGCCATTGTAGCGCTGGTTACCGTCGTATCCGTACTTATTATTTCATTGATCGATTGGTTGGAACGCAATGTGTTTTTGAAATGGAAATCATCATAATCCATCAGAAAGAGCGTCACATACAAGGGGAGAGATTCATATGAACAGAAGGAAAATACGTCCATACATCATAGCGCTTGCGACGTTATGGTTAATCGCCATAACGGCCGGCTGCGCAAGCGGCACGGATAGCGGCAAGGGAGCAACCCCCACAGAGGCCGGAGAAAGCGCTGCGGGAACCAAGCTGGAGAAGATCCGTTACGCGCCGCTTAGCGGCGTCAGCGGATTGGCGGTGTCCTTCGGGGCGGAGAAGGGATTCTTTGAGGAGGAAGGACTCGACGTCGAGTTTATTACCACCAAGGACCCGATAGCCGGTCTGACCAGCAAGGACATTGACGTGGTTGACGTAGCCACGACGACAGCGATTGTGGCAGCGGGCAAGGGCGCTCCCGTCAAAATCGTCTCCTCCATGTTCCGGACCAAAGGCCCGTTCTACCTGATTGCCTCGCCGGAGATCAAGACGGTGGAAGACCTGAAGGGCAAGAAGGTGGGCATCGCCGTGTTTGGCAGCGGACTGGAGGTGTATACACGAGTCATTCTGAAGGAGCATGGCTTGAAGCCGGAGGATGTAACCTTCATTGCTAACAGCACGCATCAGGCGGCTTATGCGAGTTTGGAAACCGGACAGGTAGACGCCACCATCATCCATGAGCCGTTTGCTTCTCTCGCGGAGAAGCAGGGAAAAGGCCATATCATCGCTACAGGTTGGGATTACCTGCCGACCTTCCACACCGGGGTGCTGGCGGCGCGTGACGGCATATTGAACGAGAAACCGGAATTGGTCGAGAAGCTGCTGAGGGCTTATTTCAAATCGCAGGAATATGCGAAGAGCCATCCGGACGAGTATAAGGCGTACTATCTGAACCATATCGAGATTGATCCCGAGGTGCTGGATCTGGCGCTGGAACGTGAAGAGGTGCTGTGGGAGAACAACCCGGACGTGGACATCAACGCGCTGAACGATACCCAGCAGATTCAGAAGGAGTTAGGCTTCCAGGATGAGATTTACAAGGTGGAGGACATTCTGGACCTGAGGTTTATTCCGAAAAAATAAAGTGTGGCAGGAGGCGTTCCTATGTCGGGATTTACGGTAGAAAATGTCTCGAAGGTCTATGACGGCGATCTTCCTACGATCTCGCTTCAACATATAAACTTGCAGGTCCGGGATGGCGAATTCCTGTGCATTCTCGGGCCGAGCGGCTGCGGGAAAAGCACCCTTCTCGAGCTGCTGGCGGGGCTGCAGCTTCCGACGGAAGGCGAAATTTTGCTGGATGGCGCGAAGGTTCAAGGACCCACGCGGAGCTCAGGGGTCGTATTCCAGGATGCATCCCTGTATCCGTGGCGTACCATCTCGCAGAATGTCGGCCTTGGGCTGGAGCTCGCCGGCATGAAAAAAGCGGAGCGGCAAACGCTCGTTGACAAATATCTGAACATGGTCGGTCTGCAGGGATTCGGTTCCAAATATCCCCACCATCTGTCGGGAGGCATGCGGCAGCGGGCAGGGATCGCTAGGGCGCTTGTAAGCAGTCCCAACATCCTCCTGATGGACGAGCCGTTCGGAGCGGTGGACCATTTGACTCGGCTTCAGCTCCAGCAGGATCTGCTCCGCATATGGCAGGAGGAGAAGAAGACGGTGGTGTTTGTGACCCATGACGTATCCGAAGCCGTCTTTCTGGCGGACAGGGTCGTCCTGCTTTCCCCGCGTCCCGGGCGCATTCACCACATTTTCAACGTTCCCCAAGAGCGTCCGCGCAAGCGGGAGGATGTCGGTCTCCTAAAGATTCAGAACGACATCTACTCTGCAATCTATGACGTGAAGACAGAAGAGGATTTGGAATTTACGATTTAACAACAACTGCTGGAAATCAGAAGGGACGTGGAGCTATTGTCAAATCTCGTAAGCAAGGAATGGGTGCTGGAGCAGCTGGAGTCGAACCCGGATCAGCTGGTTATCGCGGATGTCCGATTCAGCTCGGGCAATGAGGGATACGGGCTCGAGGCTTATCAGCGTGAACATGTGCCCGGGGCTGTATTCATTGATTTGAAAAAGGATCTGACGGATCCTCCAGGCGAGCATGGCGGGCGGAGTCCGCTGCCGCATCCGGAGGAGCTGGCCAGGCGACTCGGCAATCTCGGAATCGATGCAAGTACGCCTATCGTTGTCTATGATGATGACCTCCGCCCGGAAGGGGCGCGGTTATGGTGGATTTTGAAATACCTGGGCCATGAATCGGCATATATATTGGATGGAGGTTTCGCAGGCTGGAAGTCAGCCGGGTATCCGCTCATCTCGGGGAAAATCGAAGTGACGCCGCGTTCTTTCCAGTCAAGCGTGCAGAAAGATTGGCTGGCTGATGTGAACGAGGTGAGGGCGAAGCTTGGCGCAGCCGGCGTGACCCTGCTCGATTCAAGGGACTGGAAGCAGTTCACGGGAGAAACGGCGCCGCTGGATCCGGTAGCCGGACATATTCCGGGGGCGGTGCACGCCTATTGGAAGGACGGTATAGATGAAGACGGAACACTGAAGAGTGCAGAGCGGCAGCTTGAGCGTTTTGCAGGAATAGCTCCAGATCATGAAGTGATTGTGTATTGCGGCTCCGGGCTGTCCGCGTGCCCGAATGTGCTGGCTTTGCAAGAAGCGGGATACCGCAAGGTGAAGCTGTATGCGGGCAGCTGGAGCGACTGGATCAGCTATAAGGATCATCCGGTGGCCATTGGGAACGTGTAAAGCGGGAGAGCCTGCGTCTGACGCGGGGGCATATCAAAATAGATAACATATGGAAGGTTTGTCGACCAGATCACTGGAGGCATGGCAATGAAGCCGTGCCTCTTTGTTGTTTTTTATGCCGTGAAGGCAGGAGTATTATGCTCCACATTTTGCATTTGGCATTTGGCTGGAAGCATTTTATTTGAGGCGGGAGGGATTTCGTGTGAAGGAAATGGTCTTCGAATATGCCGATATGAAGTACTCCATACCTTCGGATATGGAAACAAGGGGTGGAATCTGGATTCTGCGTACGGGCCGGAGCCGGGTCAAACCCCACTATTTCGTAGGCCCCAAAGTATCCGAAAATTATGCGCTGCATTTTGTTCTGAACGGAATGGTTTCACTGGCTTACGGGGACGAGGAGGTTACGCTGTCGGCAGGGGATGTCTTTTGCCTGTTTCCTCATACGAGGTACAGCTACTGGGAGCCGAACGGCCATCTCGAACCGACGCTGCGCATGCAGTGGGTCGTGTTGGATGGAGGATTGACCGACATGGCTTTGAGCCGGATTGGGCTGCATCCAAGCAAGCCTTATGTGCAGAACGTGATGAAGGGTGAGCTGCAGACGGTGCTCGATCAAATGAATAGGTGTGTTAACAACGATACCATCGGAAACGAGTTTGCACGACAGAAATGGTTATACCGGCTGTTTGAGCTGCTGGCGGGTGCCGCGGTCCAAAAAGGGAGTAAATCGAACTGGCTTGAGCAAAGCGTCCATTATATGGATTCCCATTACATGGAGGGGATCACCGTTACGGATGTGGTCGAGCATGCCGGCGTACACCGGACGCATCTGTACTGTGAATTCATTCGAGTGTACGGCATCAGTCCAAGCCATTATCTCATGAAGCTGCGGATGGAGCGGGCAGCGGTGCTGCTGACTGAAACCGACGTATCCGTCACGGAGGCGGCTTTTTCGCTGGGATACTCCAACCTCCACACGTTCTCGAGAGCATTCGCTAAATATCACCACGTGTCGCCTACCTCGTATCGGCAGCAGCATGTGCCGGTTCCAATTTAGTAGTACATAGGAGAGGATATGCATAACAAGACTGTAACAGGGAGAAGCAAAACCTGCTGCAGTCTTTTCGCTTGGAAAGGCAGCAAGTGCCGTTAAATAGTGTCGTTTTATCCTTAAAATGGCTGAGATTTCCAAAATATTTGTGTGTACGATAGAATGGATCCACCATTCCCGGTGGTTATTACATCCATTTGATGGAGGGAGGTCTTAAAGAGATCAGAGATTACGGAAGCACGGATGTTCTTGCTTGCATTCACTCTACATTTCAAGAAAGAGGTGTTGTTCATGAAAAAGCTAAGTGTGTTCAGAAAGAAAATGACGACTGTACTTATGGCTGGCAGCTTGTTGTGCGGATTGTTGGTACCGATTCAAGCGTCGGCTGCCGACGTTGCATTTAATGAGCCGCTGAATGGCACGAACCCTAATCTGTTCTATACTTCCGATGGATGGGGGAATGGCCCGGATTTCGGGGTGGGCTGGAAGGCGGCAAACCAGGAGTTCTCAAACGGAATTATGGCTTTACGACTGGACAATGCGGGATGTCCTGCGAGCTGCTCGGGCAAATCCTATGCTTCCGGTGAATATGCGACACATCTAAAGTACGGTTACGGCCGTGTTGAAGCGCGGATCAAAGCGGCCAAGGGAACGGGCTTGGTTACGAGCCTTTTTACGTATTCCGGTCAAGCCACAGGCACGTCCAATGACGAGATTGATATTGAAATCCTGGGGAAAGACACCACGAAGATGGAAACAAATTATTTCACCAATGGGGTAGGTCAGCACAGCACCATCATCAATTTAGGGTTTGATGCGTCGCTCGATTTCCATAACTATGCGTTCGAATGGTCGCCATCATCCATCAAGTGGTATGTAGACGGCCAACTGGTCCACACGGAGAATGGCTCACGCGGGGCGCTTCCGACTAGCCCGGGCCATATCATGGTTAACCTATGGTCGGGATCGGGACCGGCCGAGATATGGACCGGGAAGTTCAATTACCCGGGTTCGCCGGTCCGTGCGTACTATGACTGGATCAAATTCACGCCGGCCAACTAGTTTATCGGGTATTCAGCAGGTTTTGATCAGGTATGTTGAAGTTTCCTTGATCAGCATCCGCTTATTGTTCTGGAATCATCGCACCAACAAGCTGCCCCAGGTCAGAAATGACATTTCGGGCAGCTTTTTATTTACAACTATGGAACATAGATGATAGAGTCTTTCACAAGAAATGTATGGATGCAACGCTTACAAAAAAATATCGGTTATGGAGGGATTTATCATGCCATCGATCATGCGGGAAGAAGCGATACCGAAGGAAAAAGTAATATTAGCCAAGAATTATCCGGTTTTTGTCGCCGATACGATTGGCGTGACCAGCCCCTATCAAAAGCTTCATTGGCACAACGTGCTGGAGATAAATTACATTAAATCCGGTACGGGTTACTACATCATCAATGGGCAAAAATTCGAATTCCAGCAAGGGGATGTACTGCTCATCAACTCGAATGATCTTCATTGCGCTTACGAGACGAAGGATCTTGTCATGACCGTCATTTCATTCGATTCGACTTGGTTTATCCATAACCTCCGGTTCGATCCGGAGCTGTTCAGCCCGTTCCGCGAGATGGGCAAGCATTACATGAACCTGATCCCCCGCGACCACCCGGCGATGGGTAAGCTGCGTTCGCTGCTGTTTGAGCTGCAGAAGGAGCATGTGGGGGAACAGCGGTCTTACGCTACGATAGTATACTCGCTTCTGCTTCAGTTCCTGGCTACCGTAAACCGGGAGTGCCGGATCGAAGGGGAGGGCGGGAGCGAACCCAGCATCAGCGAACGGCAGCTGGAGAAAATGCGTCAAGTCATCATGGTGATGGAGCAAAATTTTGCCCACCCCTGGACGCTGGAGGAATTGGCTTCCCTGGTCTATCTCAGTCCTTCCAGGTTCAGCGAAATATTCAAGCGTGCGGTCGGGATGCCGCCGCTCTTGTACCTGATCCACATTCGGCTGGAGCAGGCGGTCACGATGCTGGAAGGAGGACATATGAAAGTGATGGACGTCGCCCTGGAATGCGGCTTCCGTACGCTGACCAACTTTAATCGGCTGTTCAAAAAGCACATCGGCATGACGCCGAAGGCTTCACAAAAGCAACATTCCTAAAAACCAGTGAAATAGTGCTGGTTTTTGCTTGTTTTAGCAGAGAAATGAGCCTGGTCAGGCGATACAATAAAGTGGCAAGCATCTCAAGAATATGTCAATAAACCTAACACAAAATATTAAAGGGGGAGATGCCAGTGCCGCAAATCGGGATCGACAGCAGGGCGGAGACGCATGTGAAGAAAGGCCGCTTGCGCCGCTTTCTGAAGCAATGGGATATACAGCTGATGGTGCTTCCGGCCATGATGTTCATTCTGGTTTTTAGCTACATTCCCATGTACGGCGTGCTCATGGCGTTCCAGGACTACAGTTTGTTCAAGGGGTTTCTGAACAGCCCGTGGGTCGGCTTCAAGCATTTTGAGATGTTCTTTGGGGCTCCGGAGTTCTGGACCATTATGCGGAACACTCTGGTCATCAGCCTGCTGAAGCTGTGCATCGGGTTTCCTGCACCGATCCTGCTTGCGTTGATGCTGAATGAAGTAGGGAGGCATTCCTTCAAAAGAATCGTCCAGACCATCAGCTATCTGCCTCACTTCTTGTCGTGGGTCATCGTCTCGGGCTTTGCGATTTCCATTCTGTCCACGGACAACGGCAGTCTGAACATTCTGCTGCAGAAGCTGAGCCTGATCGATGAACCGATCAATTTTCTATCGGAGCCGAAGTATTTCTGGAGCATCCTGACGGTAACGAATGTGTGGAAGGAGATCGGTTTTTCCTCCATTGTGTATTTGGCGGCCATTGCGGGCATCAATCCCCAGCTGTATGAAGCGGCTTCCATTGACGGTGCGAGCCGTCTGAAGCAGATCATCTCCATCACGATTCCGTCCATCATGCCGATTATCGTTGTGTTCTCGATTTTGGCGATCGGCAATTTCCTGAATGCCGGTTTTGAGGACATTTTGCTGCTGGCCGGCAATCCGGTATTGCGGGATGTCAGCGACGTGCTGGACACGTACGTCTACCGGATCGGCATTCAGAACAGCCGATTCTCCTACGCTACGGCGGCAGGTCTATTTAAGGCAATCATCAGCGTCTTGTTATTGGCCGGAGCCAACTACTGGGCCCGACGATCGGGGAACAGCCTATGGTAGGGAAGAAAGGGGAGAGATGTTTATGAGGCTGTCAAACGGAGACCGGGTATTCGTTGGGTTCATCTACGGTTCTTTGGCATTGCTGGCATTTATCGCGCTGTACCCATTCTGGAACGCGGCCATCATCTCGTTCAACTCGGGGACTGACACGATGAGGGGCGGCATTACGTTCTGGCCACGCGAATTTACGCTGGAGAATTACCGCGTCGTGTTCAAGGACGAGCGCCTCATTGACGGGTTCGTCATCTCGGTGCTCCGCACGGTCATCGGTACGCTTCTATCCATTGTAGCAACCGCCATATTCGCTTATGGCATATCCAAGCGCGAGTTGATGGGCCGAAATTTTTATATGGTCACTTGCATCGTAACGATGTACTTCAGCGGCGGACTCATTCCGAATTATTTGCTTATTCGGGAGCTGGGCCTGATGAACACGTTCTGGGTTATGGTCATTCCAGGTATCATCAGCGTGTGGAATATGATCATATTCCGGACGTTCTTTAAGGGCATCCCGCCCGGCCTTGAGGAGTCGGCCCATATCGACGGTTCCTCGAACTGGGGCGTATTCTTCCGAATCGTGCTTCCGCTATCGGGACCGGTCATTGCGACGCTGTCGTTGTTCACGGCCGTATATCATTGGAATGATTGGTTTGCGCCAAGCATTTACATATCCAACGCGGATCTGCTGCCGATACAGACGAAGCTTCAGCAGATCCTCAATGCCAATATCATGATGGAACAAATGCAGAACATGGATGCGGCGGCGCAGGGCCGGATGAGCGCGATGAAGGCCGTAACGACCAAGTCCTTGTCCATGGCGACCATGATGGTGGCAACCGTCCCGATCCTGTGCGTATATCCATTCGTTCAGAAGTATTTTGTGAAGGGTGTGTTAATCGGTTCTTTGAAGGAGTAATTCACCAGCAACCTTGCCAAGGGTTTGAAGCGGCAGCTTTGACCATAGATGAATCATGAAGGGAGCACTTGGAATGAAAAAAAGGGGAAAAAGGCTTCTATCTGCATGGTCAGTCACGCTTGTCATCGTTATGGCTTTAACGGGATGTTCGGGTTCAGGAGGTAACTCAGCAAGCCCGGAGAAGGAGAGCCCAGGCTCGCAAAACAAGGAGAAGCCAGCCGGAGAGGATATCTTTGCGCTGGGAGAGAACCCGCTGGAATTTTCGTTCTACGGCCACTATGACTGGTATACCATGCCGGATTGGGGTGCGGATCCGGCAACCAAGTGGATCCAGGAGAACAAGAAGGTCAACGTGGTCCCGGTCAGCTCCGGCGGCGTTGCCAAGAACAAGCTTAGTACGATGATTGTGTCCGGGGAGCTGCCGGATGTCATATGGATGGAGCGGGGTGCGGAGGTTGAGAGGCTTCGTGCCGAGGGCATGCTGGTGCCGTTCGACGATTATCTGGATAAATACCCGAATTTGAAAAAATGGGCCGGGGAGTCCACGCTCGATTTGCTTCGCTCGCCGGACGGCAAGCTGTATCAATTCCCGAACTGGTATACGACGCAGCCGAACGGCAATGCCGGCTATCTCGTCAATAAAAAGATTTATGAGGAGCTCGGATCGCCAAAACTGGAAACGCCGGATGATCTGTACGCCTATCTGAAGCAAGTGAAGGCGAAGTATCCGAATGTCGTTCCGTTGGAGGTAGGCCAATCGGCAGCGGGCGTGGACATCATGGTGTCGGCTTTTGCCGAGAATCGCCCGTATACGTTCAACAGTATGATTGCCGTACCCCAAGGGGATCAACTCGTGTCGCTGTTCACGGATCCCGTTTATCGCGAGCTGCTTCAATATATGAGCCGATTGTACCGCGAGAAACTCATTACGCAGGATGCCTTCACACAGAAGCTGGAGCAAGTTGAACAGAAGATTCTGAGCGGCAATGTGGCAGTATATGTGGCATCCAGCCCTACCGAGTTCGGTTCCAAGGGCAACAATCTACTGAAGGCACAAGACCCCGATGCTGGTTACATCATGATATGGCCGGTCCACAAGGAAGGATTGGATCGCAACAAAATTTTCCCGGGCGACTACAAACAGCTTGGCTGGAACGTCAGCGTCATTACGCAAGCGGCAAAAGATCCGGAAGCTATTTTCGCGTTCCTGGATTGGTTTACCGGTCCCGAGGGCCAGCGGACGATCATGTGGGGACCTGAAGGTTTGTACTGGGACGGGACGGACGAAGAGGACATGCCGCTGTTCACCGATAAATTCACCAGCGATGCGAAGGGACGCGATGAGCTGATGAACGCCACGGTCAACTTCCAGTGGAACGGCAACACGGTGTATGTCGACAATTCCAAGATGAAATTCGAATCCACGCTCCCGCCGGAGAAGCGGAACTTCGAAACGTATTGGCAATCGGAGATTACCTGGAAGACGCAGATGAACACGACGGAGTACGTTAATCTCGATCCGGCAGGCGATTCGGAGGAAGGCATTATTGCACAGCGCGTGTTCGAAATTTATGAGCAGGTTAGAGCCAAGGCGATCAGCTCGGCCTCCTCAGATCAGGAAGTGCTCTCGCTTCTGGATAAGGCAGAGGCGGATGCGCAAAAAGCGGGTTATGACAAGCTGTTGAAGTACAAAACGGCAAAATGGCAGGAGAATAAGCAGAAGCTGGAAGCATCGAAATAAACGTCACGGCGAAGCCGTCGTTCTTTCAGGGGCTTGCGGAATATCCGCTGGCATTCCTTGGGCAGGACGGCTTCATGAGCCGGGCATCATAGGAGAGATCATACTTGAATTACTACTTGGGAGTCGATGGCGGAGGAAGCAAAACGCTGGCCGTCGTGGCGGACGAGACGGGACGAATCGCAGGAAAGGGAATGGGCGGCTGCGGCAACCATCAGCTTGGGGCAGCGCTTGCGGAATCCAGCATCAGGCAGGCCGTGGAAGAAGCGCTTGGGCAGGCGGGACTACAACGAGAAAATATCACCTGTGCGTCTTTCGGGCTCGCAGGAGCCGACCGCGAGGCGGATTTCCGCATCTTGCGGCCCATGATCGGCGCCATGGGCTTCAAGAAACACCATATCGCATGTGATACCGTCATTGCCATGCGAGCCGGCACAAGACAGAGGGACGGCGTTGTCCTAATATGCGGCAGCGGAACGAACGGTTACGGCGTCAACGCGGCAGGCGAGGAGGTTCAGATCGGAGGATTCGGTTATGCGTTCGGCGATTTCGGTGGAGGCGCTGACCTTGCCGTCGAGGTGTTTCGGACGGTCGTTCGTTCCTGGGAAGGCCGTGAGAAGCCGACTTCTTTGACGCCGCTCACGCTGGATGCGCTTAGATTCAGCAGCGTGGAGGAGATGTTTCACCGATTTTTGGACGAGGGCAGAAGGGCGCCGCATACTTTGGCGAAGCTGCTGTTTCAAGCTGCACCCGTGGATGAGGCTGCAAGAAAGATATTGGAGAGACAAGGGATGGAGCTGGGGAAGGTCGCCAGCGCGGTTATTCATAAGCTTAACATGGGCAATGACGCCTTCGACGTCGTGCTGGCAGGCAGCGTCCTGACCAGGGGAGAAAGGGAATATGTCGTTCCGTATATCGAGTCTCAGGTTCTTGCGGCAGCCCCGAATGGCCGGCTGCGCATTCTGGACCTTGAGCCGGCAGCAGGTGCCGTCCTGCTCGCAATGGATGATAGCGGCGTCGTTCCGGGCACTGCCGTGTATGAACAATTGCAGCAAGAGCTTGCCGTGAAGGAGAGGAATGTGGAATGGGCACTGGATTGAAGGTTGCTGTTATCGGTGGTGGATCCTCGTATACCCCAGAGCTGATTGAAGGTTTCATCCGCCATTATGCGTCGTTTCCGGTGACGGATATCGTCCTCGTGGATATCCCGGAAGGCCGCCGTAAGCTCGAAATTGTAGGCGGCCTAGCCCAGCGAATGATTGAGCGAAGCGGATTGCCGATTCGTATTACGCTAACCTTGGACCGTAAGGAAGGTCTGAAGAATGCCCATTATGTATCGACTCAGATGCGAGTCGGGCTGCTGGAGGCCAGAGGCTGGGACGAAACGATTCCCTTGAAATACGGAATGCTCGGGCAGGAGACGACCGGAGCCGGCGGCATGATGAAGGCTCTGCGTACGATACCGGTTCTTCTGGATATATGCAAGGACATGGAGGCATTATGTCCGGACGCCTGGTTGTTGAATTTCACCAATCCCGCCGGGATGGTAACGGAAGCCATCATGAAGCACTCCGGCATCCGCTCCATCGGTTTGTGCAACTCCCCCATCGCCGCTTACAAATGGCTGTCCGGGCTTTACGAGGTGCCGGCGCAGCGCATCTACTGCGAGTTTGCCGGATTGAATCATCTGCACTGGATCAGCCGAATTGAGGTTGACGGGAAGTCGAAGCTGGAGGAGCTACTGGCTGCAGGCGGGAGCTATTCTGCCGGCAACGTGCCTCAGTTGGCCTGGAATGATACGCTGATTCGGGCGATGAGTGCGATTCCGTCCTATTATTTAAAATATTATTACCTCCATCGCGAGATGCTGGAGGAGCAGCAGGCTGCCGCGGTAAGAGGGGAGACAAGAGCCGAGACGGTCCAGCGTCTTGAGGAAGAGCTGTTCGAGATTTACGAGCAGCCGGGGCTCGCGGAAAAGCCGAAGCAGCTTGAGCAGCGCGGCGGTGCTTATTACTCCGAGGCGGCCGTCAATCTGATGAAGGCTATTCATACGGATAGCGGTGAGATTCAGACGCTGAATGTCATGAACGGCGAGACGCTGGACTTCCTGCCGGCGGATGCCAGTATCGAGGTGAACTGCGTCGTGACGAAGAACGGTGCGGTTCCGGTGCCGGTCGAGCGAGTACCGACTGCGGCGGTGGGCCTGATCCAAGCCGTGAAAACCTACGAAAGTTTGGCTATCGAGGCGGCAGTAACGGGAAGCAGAGAGAAAGCGCTGCTCGCGCTTAGCGTTCATCCGCTCATCGATTCCGTTGGTGCCGCGGAAGCGATGCTGGATGAGATGCTGGAGCGGAACCGTTCGTATCTGCCGCGATTTTTTCAGGAGCAAGAAGTTCGGTAAGCGGTGACTGAGGTTTAATACATGAAGGCGATCCCCTCTTTTCAACCGAACACGTTGAGTCTGGTGCGATTAAATGAGGCGTTTGAGATGTTTTTTATGCTAGAATAGCATCAGATTATTTTCAGGAGGCGTTCGAGATGAAAACAATCATCATTCACGGGCAAACTTATAAGGGGATTAACGCATAATTGCCCTTAAACTGCGTGCTTCCCCGCTATGAAAAGGGGAACAACGATTTGAAAACATGGATATTGAAGCAGTACGATTATCACGTATGGGCTAACCGGAAGGTTCGCGAATATTTGCAGGGACTTTCGGAAGAGGTATACCGCAAGGAGATTGTCAGCGTCTTTCCATCCATTTATGACACGATGGTGCACGTCTATGTCATGGATTCCGGCTGGCTGGCATTCTTTAACGAGGGCGGGGTCACGGAGATGTCGCCTGCGTACTTGGAGAGTCTGAAGGATTCGATCGCTCGGTTGGTTGCGGAGACGGAAGGCAAGCGAATCAAAGAATTGGGCCAGTTAATGGACGATCTGGCGGTGCGCTTCAGGCTTTTCATTGAGCTGCATGAGGATTTGGAAACCGTCTATCCTTCCGGAAACTTTAAAGCCAGCTGCCTGGATTATATTCAGCATTTGGTCAATCACGGGACGTATCACCGAGGGAACGTTACCGCCATGCTCCGCCAAATCGGACATCCGGGAACGCCCACCGACTACGGCTATTACTTATATACCCTAAGTCATTAAGCGCAATTTTGTAAAAAATGGGAAAGAGCCTGGGACTCCGCGTTCCAGGCTATTCTTTACGGGCTGGGTTGCTGACCCTAGTCGGTTGTTGCGTTTCGTATAACGGATACGCTGGATTCCCTGACGATGAGCCTCGGTTCGAATTGCACGCGTTCGTATTGGCCCGACTTTTGCTCGCGAAGACGCTTAAGCAGCAATTCCGTAGCCAGCCGGGCTACTTCATCGCCCATGATGGACACCGAGCTGATCTGAGGCGTCGTGACGGTGGTCCATACATTGTTATCAATGCCGACGACGGCCACATCATCGGGAACCCGAACCTGCAGCTCTTTAAAACGGTTGACGATGCCGATCGCAACCATATCGTTTACCGCATAGATGGCGTCCGGCATATGCTTCAGGCCATAGAAATAGTCCGCCGCACGAACCCCCGTTTCAAACGAGAAATCCTCCCCGAAATAGACAAGCGACGGATCGACTTGCGTCAGCGACTGCTCATAGGCCCAGTACCGCTCTTCGATTTTATCTTTGGGCGCACCCGCGTAGGCAATGCGGGTCCGACCGATTTTCAGCAGATGCTCCATGACAAGCCTGCCCTCCTGGCGTGCCAGGCCGACGATATCGGCTTTATACTCATCCCCCAGCTGTTTCCCGTAATTAATGATCGAGACGGGGAGGCTGGATTTGTTGATCAGGTCGCCCAGCGTTTTCGGATAAGCCAGCGGCATGATAATCAAGCCGTCTACGTGCAGCTTCTTGATATCTCTCACGATTTCAAGCTCGTTACGGGCATTTCCGGCCGTATTGATCTGAACGACCCGATATCCGTGCTGCTTGGCGGTCTGTTCCACCGACCAGGCGATTTCCGGGATGATTGCATTTCGGATGTCAGGCACGGCCAAGGCGATTTGATTCGTCTGCCGAACCTTCAGGCTTTGAGCCGATGTATCCGGACTAAATCCGATTTCTTCGATCACCTGCATGATCCGTGCTTTCGTTTTCGGACTGATCCCCTTGCTGTCGTTGATGGCTCGGGACACGGTGGCAATGCCAACGCCCGCTTGTTTGGCGACATCTTCAATCGTCACTTTTTTGGGATTCACCATATTCAAAAAGTCCTCTCTATTTCGGAAACGTTTCCTGTTATTAATCTGATACTAAATCCTGATGGAGTAATATCTATATTATAACATTAAGAATACCTTCAATTCATGGAACACCTCGGCAAAGAAAAGAGGCAAGGCTGAAGTGGGCGCATAAAAAGCTGCAACTCCTTAAAAAAGTCGATGTACCCTGATCACCGGTTGTCCATGACTTTTCATACATTATAGTCCATCATGTTTGACAGATTGTCAAAACTGTGACATATTTGTTTTCGGAAACGTTTCCTGTTTTGTTTTTATTTTTTCGAACCCATAAGGAGATGAAGACAATGCAAGCATTGCGCTGGCATGGAGTAAAGGATCTGCGTTTGGAGACCATTGCGGAGCCGCAAGCTACGAGTGGAAAAGTGAAAATCAAGGTTGAATGGTGCGGGATTTGTGGCAGCGATCTCCACGAATACGTAGCCGGGCCTATATTTATACCTGAGAATACGCCTCACACCCTTACCGGAGAACAGGCTCCGGTGGTTATGGGCCATGAGTTTTCCGGCCAGGTGGTAGAGGTTGGCGAAGGCGTTACGAATTTCAAGGCCGGTGACCGCGTGGTTGTTGAGCCTGTATTTGCATGCGGAAAATGCGAAGCTTGCAGACAAGGCAAATACAATCTGTGCGACGAAATGGGCTTTCTCGGCCTTGCCGGCGGTGGCGGCGGATTCTCCGAATATGTCGCCGCGGATGAGCATATGGTTCATAAAATTCCGGACAGCGTCTCCTATGAGCAAGGGGCTTTGGTAGAGCCTTCGGCAGTCGCTTTGTATGCCGTACGCCAAAGCCAGCTCAAGGCAGGGGATCGGGCGGTCGTATTCGGTGCGGGGCCGATCGGTCTGCTTGTCATCGAGGCATTGAAGGCAGCAGGGGCGTCCGAGATTTACGCCGTGGAGCTGTCGGCTGAGCGTAAACAAAAGGCTGAAGAATTGGGTGCCATCGTGATTGATCCGAAGGCTTACGATGTGGTTGAGGAACTTCATCGCCGGACCGGCGGCGGGGTAGATGTCGCATTTGAAGTGACGGGTGTTCCGCCTGTACTGAATCAAGCGATTAACTCTACAAAGATAGGCGGGCAGATTATGATTGTGAGCATCTTTGAAACCTCCGCTCCAATCGTGCCGAATGACATCGTGATGAAGGAGCGCAATATTACCGGAATCATCGGTTATCGCGACGTATTCCCGGCTGTCATTAGCCTGATGGAAAAAGGATTCTTCCCTGCGGATAAGCTGGTCACCCAGCGGATCAAGCTGGATGAGGTTATCGACCGGGGCTTTGAGGCTCTGCTTAAAGAGAAGAACCAGGTGAAGATCCTGGTGAGTGCTCACTAAACGCAGTAACGCATTTGCACAAGCTTTAGCACATTATACAAAACAACGGCGATTACCTCCGAATGGATTCGGGAGGTCATCGCCGTCTTTTTTAAACTCATTCAATTAATCCTTGATCAACAAATAAATAAAGTAGGGTGCTCCGAGACATGAAACGACTAATCCTACAGGAATCTCGGAAGGGGCCATTAGGTTCTTGCCGATCATATCGGCCACAAGCAGCACCAGTGAGCCGAGCAGCGCGGAGACCGGCAGCATTCGCTGATGACGGGGCCCTACCAGTTTACGCGCCAGATGCGGAGCAACCAGTCCAAGAAACGCGATGCCGCCGCCTACGGCCACGCAGGCGCCAGCAAGGGCAACGGAGATGAACAGCAGCGTTCTTCGCTCGCGTTCTACCGTGACCCCAAGTCCCGCTGCCGTGTGGTCCCCCAGGTTGAGCACATTCAAATGTTGCGATTTATACACCGCCCAGGGAATCAGCAGAAGGATCCACGGGAGGATCGCAACGACATATTCCCAGCTTGCGCCCCAAATGCTTCCGGACAGCCAGATGGTAGCCTGCATGAAATTGTTAGGGTCCATCATGAGCTGGAACACGATAATAAGCGCGCCGAAAGCCGCGTTGATGCCAATCCCCACAAGCACCAGCCGGATCGGCGTTACGCCTTGCTTCCAGGCCAGCGAATAGATGAGAAAGGCGGCAAGAAAAGCACCGAATAGGGCGGCAAAAGGCATGATATAGACAGACCATATGCCTGAGCTGAACGAGCTGCCTTGGAAATAAAAGATATACATCACGACGGCCAGTCCTGCTCCGGAATTAATGCCTAGGATGCCCGGGTCTGCCAGCGCGTTCCGCGAAACACTCTGCAGAATAGCACCGGAGACGGCGATTCCCGCACCGATCAGGATGGCAATGACCATGCGGGGTAAACGAAAGTGCATCAGAACGGTATAATTTTGCTCAGATGCCGTCCCGTTGAATGCTTTGATGACCTCAGCGAGTGGGATTTTCATCGTTCCCATATTCAGGCTGACCAGAAACACGGCTAATATGGCCAGCAGCAGGATCATCGACACGGACATGATTTTTCGCGTTGTATTCATCGTTACAGCCCCCTCCCTTCCCGACGTGCAAGATAGAGGAAGAAAGGAACGCCGATCATGGCCGTAATTGCGCCAACAGGCGTCTCGAACGGTGGGTTAATCATCCGCGCCCCCACATCGGCAAACACCAGCAGAAGTGCTCCCATGACAGCAGAACAAGGGATGATCAGCCGATAGTCGGGACCTACGATGAAGCGAACGATATGCGGGATGACAAGCCCCACGAATCCGATCGTTCCGCCCACAGCTACCGCTGCGCCCGTGAGGAGCAGCACAACGAGCGTGCCCAGAAACTTCACGGTTCCTGTTTTTTGGCCAAGCCCGGTAGCGACCTCTTCGCCCAGGCTCATGACGGTAATGGATCTGCTGAGTGCGAGTGCAATGAGCAGCCCGATGATGGCGACAGGGATCAGAAGCTGCACGTTCACCCACTGCACGCCCGACACGCCTCCGGCATACCAGAAGCTGATATCCTTGGCAACGTTAAAGCGGATGGCAATGGCCGAGGAAATCGAGCTCAGGAGCGCGGTTACGGCAGATCCGGCCAGAGCCAGCTTGACGGGCGTCAGGCCCCGTTTGGATAACGAGCCGATGAGAAGCACGAGTCCGGCCCCAAGGCCTGCACCGGTAAAAGATAGCAGCATGAGCACGGTGTTGGATGGCGACTCCATAAAGGCAAACCCGATCGACATCATGAAAGTGGCACCTGCGGTGACTCCCATAATGGAAGGGGAAGCAAGCGCGTTTCTTGTCATGCCTTGCATGATGGCTCCGGAAACCGCCAGGGAACCGCCGATCAGTGCAGCTGCCAGGGCCCTCGGCATGCGCAGTCTTTGGATAATCTGGTGCGATGTGGAATGGGCATCGAAACGGACAAACGCCTCCCATATGGTGGACAGCTTAATGTTCGAAGCACCATAGATAATCGAGGATGCCATCGCGGCAGCCAGCAGACCAAGCCCCAGCAGAATGACGGCCGCGGCTGTCTTGGGACGATAAATGGATTTTGCGGTTGATTTGTTAATGGGCTGATTTGCTTGCATAGTCACCTAAACCTTCGTGTTGATAAAAAAATAAGAATGAAAGTATTGTAATTGAGAATGAATTTCATTATCATGGTTATATTATATCACTTCATCCCAAGATTGCTAGTGATCTAACAGAAAAAATATACATAAAGGGGACCTGTACAATGAGTCGATTTAAGAAAAAAATATGGATAATCGCAGGACTATTGGCAGCTTTCACGCTGCTTGCTGCTTGTGGAAATAGCAAGGACGCAGCCGGGAACGAGCCAACGGAGGCGCAAACGCCAAGCGAGCAGAACGGCGGCAGCGAAGCGAAGCCGGAGGAAGGAAGCGCGGAAGCCAAGACAGAACGAACACTGACAGACGCCATGGGTCATGAGGTGAAAATTCCAGCCGAGCCGAAACGGGTGATTGCTTCTTACTTGGAGGATAACCTGGTGGCGTTAGGAATTACCCCAATCGCGCAGTGGTCGGTCAAAGGCGGAAGCGTCCAGGATTATCTGCAGGATTCATTGAAGGATGTGCCTACGATTGAGCATGATCTTCCCTTTGAAGCGGTAGCGAGCTTCCAGCCGGATTTATTGATTATGGACTCGGCTTCCATGGTAGAAGGCAACAAGTACAGCCAATACGAGAAGATTGCTCCAACCTACGTCATCGGCAATGAGGTCAATAACGATTGGCGCGAAGAGCTGAAGAAAGTAGGGGAAATCTTTGGCATGGAGGAGGAAGCGCAAGCGGCACTCGATCAATACGAGCAGAAGGCAAAGGAGGCCAAGGAGAAAATCCAGCAATCGATCGGCGGTGAATCTGCTGCAGCGATATGGCTTGTCGGCGGTAAATTGTTCGTCGTAAGCGAGACATTGTCCAGCGGAGCCGTTATGTACGGCGACTTGGGACTTACGGTACCGGACGTGGTGAAGGAAATTTCGGCATCGGCTACGGGCAACTGGTCCTCCATTTCCCTGGAGAAATTGGCCGAGCTCGACGCGGATCATCTGTTCTTTATTAACAGCGACGGCGAAGGGGCGGATGTGCTTCAGGATCCGCTCTGGGCGAATATTCCGGCCGTTAAGAACGGCAACATCTATGAATATGGAAAAGAAACAAGCTGGCTGTATACCGGTACGATTGCCAACGGCCAGATCATCGATAACGTGCTGGAGAGTTTGGTGAAATAAACGCTGTTAGATCGAGCCAATCAGCCGCCTTCCCACATTAGTGGGGAGGCGGTTTTTTGTATGGATGCGTATATGGAACAGGGACGGAGCAAACATTCAGCAGGAAAACGTGCGCACTCGCAGAACTAATTAGCGAGGTGGGAATGATGATGCCGAAGTATATGCCGGACTTATCCAATGTGCAGGTGAAGCTGCACCGGTACTGTATGAGAATCTCAGGAGATCCATGGGAAGCGGAGGATCTGCTGCAGGACGTCATGATAAAGGTGATGCGAGCCGTTGAAACCGATCCTGGAAAACATCTGTCCAATGCCTATTTATATCGCATCGCAAGCAACGCGTGGAAGGACCGACTGAAGAAGGATAAGCCCGGAACGAGGGTTTCCCAGGACGAGTTAGCAGATAGGGCGGCCGAGGATGACGGCTTATCCACCAGGGAGCTCTTGGAGGCCTTAGCGGACCGGTTGTCCCCACGGGCGATGGTTATTTTGCTGCTGATGGACGTTTTTGATTTCACGGCCAGGGAGACGGCTGATTTTCTCTTCATGTCGGAAGGGACGGTTCAGGTGTCGCTCGGACGTGCGCGAACCAGGCTGAAGAAGCTGCATCGCTTGCAGCAAACAGGCATGGAACCTAAGCCGCAAGAGAAAGCCCGGGCAGGCACAGCGGCAGGACTGGATATGGATGGGCTTGTGGAGGCTTTTCGGAAAAGGATCCCAAAGCCATTTGTACCTCGTATCTCCAATTGACGAAGCTGCGAATAAGAATAAGCAAATTGAGCCGGGTTGGCGGAGTCCTTGCATTTTATATGGAAGATCCGGATGGAAATGTATGGAAACTTACGGAATAAAACATTATATTTGGACGCTGTTTGGTTTTAGCTCGAAATTTCGTTACTTATGTGTCAGTAGCTTTATAAGCAAATCAAAGAGGAGGAAGTTTTTTGAAAAAATCCCTTTTGTACGGCGTTGGCATCTTTGTACCGGTCAGTGATCTGAAGCGTTCGACGGCCTGGTATACGGACATGCTCGGGTTTGAAGTGATCCATACGGATGAACCGAATGCGGTGGTCATGCGAATGAACGATGAGAAGGTATCCTTCTGCCTCGTGCGGTCCTATGAAGTGAAGCAGCCGGTTTTTCCCAGAAATGATTATGGCGTGGGGCAATATTTCAACCTGCATACCACGAATGTAAGTGAAATTCATCAACGATTGGTTGCCAAGGGAGCCGACGTGACGGAAATTGAGGATTTTGGCGGGTTCAAGGGCTTTTCCCTGACGGATCCAGACGGCAACCGCTGCGGAGTGACGGAGTAACGACAGCGAGAAGCAGAATGGCTATAACCGACGGGCATCGTGTGTGCCCAGACGATCGATTAGGAAAAACACCCATTCATTGACTTGGCAAGGATGGGTGTTTTTGCTGCGGTGATTATCGAATGTGCATCAACAGTCGTATCAAATCCGTTATTCCTGATCCCGACAGTGCTCCTCGGCCGCCGAAGTAAACTCTTCCTCATTCTCGGAAGCAAGTTTATCACCGTATTGGTCCAGACGCTCAGGGCTGCTGGAAGGACCGTCGTTCTTAGGTTTGCTGTTTCTGCCTGTCATGCTGTATTCCTCCTTATGTGGGGTTCTCATCGATTGCGAACGTACGAATGATCGTACTTTGCGAACGTTTATGTTGTTCCTGATTTGGCGCGGGATTATGCACGCAGGGTCTCATCTTCCGTTTATGAAGTTATGATGAAAGCGCTCGTAGCTGCTTGTTCGTTTCAGCCGTGACATGATACCATAATAGAATTTAGAAGATTCATAGATTCAACACGCTTAAACGATATGGATACCACGGAGGTTGCGATATGAAGCTAGTGTCATGGAACGTCAATGGATTGCGGGCCTGCGTAACGAAGGGATTTATGGATTATTTTCAGCAGGTGGATGCCGATATATTTTGCGTGCAGGAAACGAAACTGCAAGCGGGGCAGATCGAGCTCGATTTAGGGACGGAATATCAACAATATTGGAACTATGCGGAGAAGAAGGGGTACTCAGGAACGGCGGTATTTACGAAAATCGCCCCATTGTCCGTTCGCTATGGTCTGGAGGAAGACAGCGAGCCCGAGGGCAGAGTGATCACGCTGGAGTTTGAGGACTTCTATCTCGTAAACGTGTATACGCCGAATGCGAAGCGCGACCTGAGCAGACTGGATTATCGGCTGGAGTGGGAGGAACGGTTCCGTGCTTACTTGCTTCAGCTTGATGAACGTAAACCCGTGATCGTATGCGGCGACTTGAATGTGGCACATCAGGAAATCGATTTGAAAAATGCCAAGTCCAATCATGGCAATTCCGGCTTCACCCTGGAAGAGCGCGGCAAAATGACCGATCTGCTGGCAGCGGGCTTCATCGATTCCTTCCGCCACTTCTACCCGGACCGTACGGACGTATACAGCTGGTGGTCGTATATGGCCAAGGTAAGGGAGCGGAATATCGGCTGGCGCATCGATTATTTTCTGGCGTCTGCCCGTTTAACCGAGAAGCTGAAGGATGCCGAGATCGACTGCCATGTGATGGGAAGCGATCATTGCCCGGTGAGTTTGACGCTCAGCGAGTCATTACGTTAAAATTCAGATTTTTAAAAAAAGCCAACCGAAGAGCAGGGGACTGGATAACAGCCTTGCCTACGCCGGTTGGCTTTTATATTGAAAGCAAAGGCTCCGTTCACCCAATCTGATGCTTCAGCTTGTCCAGAAAGATCGAGGCCGGCTTCGACAGATGGTGGGTTCCGGGCTGTACCCATCCGAATGAAGAAGCAGTGTGGCCGGGGGGCATCTCCAGCTCCAGCGTTACGATGTTTCCCGAAGGTACGGGAGTGAAGCTCGAGAAGGACAAATCGACCCCCACCGTGACCGCTACATTTTCTTCGACGACCTTCTGTATGACTCTTGTCTGGTTGGTTGAGAAGAGCAGATCCATTTCCCCGTACTGCTCCTCGAATACATCCATCAGCTTGAACAGACTGTCATCCTTGTAGAGAACCAAGGGGTATTTACGCAGTTCTTCGGGCGTGATCGATTGCCGCATGGCAAGTGGAGATTGACGGCTGACCCCCACCACGAATTTGCTCTCCAGCAGCTTGCCGAAGTGAAGGCCGCGGTGTTGATGAATGGTGGAATCATCCACAAAAATCAAACCGATATCCGCATGATTTTGTTTGATATCCTCAATAATATCAAGTGTCGCTTTTTCCGTAATTTCGAGTTTGATCTGGGGGAAGTCCTTTTTAAACTGGATAATGGCATCGATGGACAGCGTTAAGGGGACCGGAACGGTAGCAATCCGCAAAGATCCGCTCAGCAGGTTGGAATATCCTTCGGCTTCTGATTTCAGCTCCTGGAATTGTTCCAAAATAGCATAGGCTTTCTGGAGGATTCGCTGGCCCTCGGCTGTGGGTACGGCACCAAGCCGCGATCGGGTGAACAAGGAGAAACCGAACTCGGCTTCCAGGCTGGACACTGCTTGGCTGACGGCGGAAAGGGTAACGTTGCAATTCTGGGCCGCTTTGGTTAACGATCCTGTCTTGGCCGTCTCCACGATATATTCCAGTTGTTCAAGATTCATATGACCCCATCCTTAATCTATAGTTAAGTAATATTAATTAGGTTTAAATTTACTTAAATATAACGCAGCGTTACAATGAACACAAGGACATGGACACACAATGTTCAAACAATAACGCTATTATACCCTAGGAGGTCATTGATAATGTCAGAACAACGTGTAGCGGTAATTACCGGCGGAGCGAGCGGAATCGGTCGTCAGGTCTCCCTTAAATTTGCAAGAAAAGGCGATCGTGTCGTCGTTGCCGATTATAATGAGGCAGCTGGTCAAGAGACGGTCGAATTGATCAAAAAAGAAGGCGGCGAAGCCACTTTCGTTCAAGTCGATGTTTCCAAACAAGAAAGCGTCGAGGCGCTTGTGGATAAAGCGGTTGAGCTTTACGGCCGCATCGATGTCATGCACAACAATGCGGGTATTGGCGGGGCTGGACCGGTTCTCGAGCAAAATATGGATCTCTACCATCGCACCATTAACGTGAATCAGCACGGGGTGGCTTACGGTATTATAGCAGCAGGCAGAAAGATGAAAGAGCTTGGCATTAAAGGCGTGATCATCAATACAGCATCCGTATTCGGATTCCTGGCTTCACCGGGAACGTTTGCTTATCACGCTACAAAAGGCGCTGTCATCATGATGAGCAAATCCGCTGCGCTTGAACTGGCACCATATGGCATTCGCGTCGTTGCCGTTGCTCCTGGAGCAGTGGATACACCGATTATCCAAGGTTATAAGGATTCCGGGATGCTGGATTCCATGAGAGCCAAAGTCATGGGCGGTGAATTAACACAGCCTGAGGTTGTTGCGGATACCGTGTATCTCGTGTCACTGGATGAAGCCGCTGCGATTACAGGCAGCGTGGTCATGGCTGACCAAGGTTACGCGTCATTTAAATAATGTAACGGCCATTTTATGGATTGCTAATTATCGATATACGCTAATACAAACCTCTCTTTTGAATGGATGCTGGCTGCAGCTAGCATGATTCGTAAAGAGAGGTTTTCTTGGATTTCCTGTCAAAAGATTTCCTCTCTCCACAAAAAACAGTTAAAATAGAAAAGGAAAATTTAAAAGACCATACATATGGTGTCAGACGACGATTACTGGAAGAGAGGTATATAAATATGATCATTAAACCTAGAACACGGGGATTTATTTGCACAACATCCCATCCTGTAGGCTGCGAAGCCCAGGTGCAGGAGCAGATTGATTATGTGTTACAACAGCCTGGCATCGAGGGCCCGCGCAATGTGCTGGTTATCGGCGCTTCCACCGGGTACGGCTTGTCGGCCAGAATTGCTGCCGCATTCGGCTCCCGGGCAAATACTGTAGGTGTGTATCGTCCCAGCCAGGCAACCGAGAAGCGGACCGCTTCGGCAGGCTGGTATAACTCGGTCGCATTTGAGAAGGCAGCGGAGGCTGCAGGCTTAAAATCGTTCAGCGTGACAGGAGATGCTTTCACGCAAGAGACCAAAGCCAAGACGGTTGAGCTTATCCGCAAAGAGCTGGGACAGGTTGATCTCGTAGTGTACAGTGTAGCTTCGGCGCGCCGTACGCTGCCTGAGACGGGTGAGACGGTCAGCTCCGTATTGAAGCCGATCGGACCGGCCTATACCAACAAGACGGTAAACTTCCATACGGGTGAAGTGACGGAGGTAACGATTGAGCCGGCCACGGAAGAGGAAGTGAAGAACACCGTAGAGGTGATGGGCGGCGACGATTGGGAATTATGGATGAATGAGCTGGCGGAAGGCGGCGTATTGACTCCTGATGTGACCACGATTGCGTTCTCCTACATCGGCTCCGAGATTACCAAAGCCATCTACCGGGATGGATCCATTGGACAAGCCAAGGATCACCTGGAGGCAACCGCGCTGAAATTGAACGAGAAGCTTGCTGCTGGAGGCGGGCGAGCTTATGTAACGGTCAGCAAAGCGTTAGTGACCCAATCCAGCTCAGCGATCCCGGTCGTTCCGCTGTACGTATCGGCGCTGTACAAAGTGATGAAGGAGAAGGGGCTTCACGAAGGCTGCATCGAGCAGATCTATCGTCTATTCTCCGACCGCCTCTATAAAGGGCAAGAAACGCCGGTGGATGAGAAGGGACGCATCCGTATCGACGATTGGGAGCTTCGCGAGGATGTACAGGCCGAGGTAGCCGAACTGTGGAGCAAGGTGACAAGCGAAAATATTGAAGAATTGACGGACCTTGCCGGTTACCGCCGCGAGTTCTTCCAGCTGTTCGGCTTTGAAACCGATGGCGTGGATTACGATGCGGATGTTAATCCAGTGGTCGACAATCCGAAAGCCATTTAATGCAAAAAAGCGAGCCCCGAAATGATTGGGGGACTCGCTTTTTTTGCGTCGGAATTGGGAAGCCTCTGATTCAATCAGGTTATAGGTATGTAGATTTGGGCCTTAGAGGCATGTACCGAAGTTCTCAGCTCCAAGCTGTAGAGCGACGGGTTTGGCGTAAGGGCACGTTGTTTCAATTGCTGGATAACATAGGCATAGGACTGGTCGGTATCTTCCCTGTCGGAATGCCCCTCATGGGTGTACATGGCATATTCCTGTGTCGGCAGGGTTAAACCCACCATCCGCTCCGGCGTATCACGAATCGTCGTTACCTCGATTCCGGCTACATAGTGATAGATCTGCTGCCGATTCAAAACAGCTGCAATATACAAGGGATTCGACGTTTTCTTGCGGATATATGGAATTTCCTCCATACGGTCCTGGAGTTCCTGCCAGAGCTTTGGCTTGAGGGCTTGGGACATATAATAGGCCGTAAAAGGAAGCTTCATCTCCAGGCCGACGATCAGCGTTTGCGGTTTGATGATCCGCTGAATAGATTCATTCGTCTGTGCGGATCGTTCTCGCTTTTGCCGCGATGTCAGAATGGAGTAGCCGCCGTTTTTCCCCTCATTGGCGTATAAAGGGACACCTAAACGAGACAGCTCATGAAGATAGCGGAGCATCGTACGGTACGAAACCGAGAATTCTTCGGCTAACTCGCCAACAGTGAAGTTTTGCCGTTCATACACCCGCTGCATGACCTTAAGGATGCGTTCGGTTTTGGGCATGTTTTCGCTCCTGTGATTTTTTTATACTGTGACAGTTTCTGGCATAGTTCAAGTATATAATGAAACCAAATACAGGATAAAGGAGCATTTACTGATGACAATCGATCAACGAAACGAAGCAGCGGTTACGACTAAGGAAGCTTTTCAGGGGATAGGATTGAAGTGGGAAGGCACATTTGCCGAGGCGGGTGCAGGCGGGATACGTGCAGTGCATCGGTTGATGCAAGAGCGGATCGCGGAGATCCCCCATGCCTTGCATACCGACACGCTGCTAGGGCTATCTTATCACGCTGTTCCCGGTGGTGACGGATTTATTCACTACGCGGTCGTGGAAGTGGAACGGATCGACGAAGTGCCGGAGGGGATGGTTACGATATCCGTTCCCGCATTAACCTATGCCTCTTGTGCTCATCGGAAAGAGCAGAGTATCGATCAGTCCTATAACAATATCTATGCCTGGATCAAAGAACAAGGTTACTCGGAATATAACCCGGATCATTTAACGCATTTCGAAAAATATCCGATGAGCCAGGATCCCTATGCGGATGACCCCGAATTTATCATCATGATTCCTGTTCAAATATGAGAACAGAAAAGTCCTCGAAGGATTGGGGAGGTTGGGCTTGTTTCATATAGGCGGGGAAAAATGATGGAGTGCTCACCGCACGATCTAGATTTTCGTAGCGGTGAGCGAAAAATACGTCGTTACTGCGGAGTTGTATTAGCCTTTCTAATCACGGGAATCCATAACTCGTTCTTATACTCGTCCGGAGGAAGATAGCATTCGATGGCGGGAAGCGGCGCGAGATCATAAGTTTGGGATGGTATCCACTCCGTATAAAGACGTTTCCACATCTCTGCAATGCCGCTTGGATCTCCTTCCAGCTCGAATACGGCCCAAGTGGCGGCAGGGAAATGTCGCTGTACCATCGGTTCCTGAGGCGTATCCGTGGATACGACGGACATGATGTAGTCAAAATCCTCATTCTTCCCATAGTCACCGTCTGCACAAACACCGAGTATTCCGCGGATCGGATGGTCCTGCACACGATAGTTCCATAGTTTCTCGAAAATGCCCTTCTCCTGGGCCTCCATCCAGAGGCGGGGAACGTCTTCATAAGCATGCTGCGTGCGTACCTGCTCCTTGAAACCGACAACGGAAAACTCTTTCATTTCTACGATTCTGTAATTCATTTCGGCAGCCCCTCGCATTGAGAATTGAAAGGAGATGCGGGGATAGGCCTTCAGTTTGGTGCCGGTTTGGCGTGCAGCCGTCGGCGTTGTGCCATGCATGTTCTGGAACGCACGCGCGAACGCCTCCGGGGAATCATAACCATATTTAAGCGCCAGATCAATTACTTTGATATCGCTGTTTTGCAGCTCGTAAGCGGCCAGTGTCAGCCGGCGTCTTCGTATGTATTCGGACAGCGACACATCCGTAATGAACGGAAACATGCGTTGAAAATGATAAACGGAGCAGCATGCGATCTGAGCAGCTTCAGCGTAATCGATCTCCTCGGTTATGTGCTCTTCTATATAGCCTATGGCCTCATTCATCCGCTTTACCCAATCCATCCGGTCATCATCCTTTCTAAGATCAATATATAAGAAGCCGCGCTTGATAGGCCTAGCCGTTGCTGAACGGATTCCGCTAGCCCGGCTATCCTAAGTCAAATCATCATTCCAACGCAGGTACTAGGCAAAAAAAACAGCTTAGCGGTTTGGCGTATACGGATACGAATGTCCATACTTTACGAGCACATGCCACAGCTGTTTGAGATGCTGGAAGGTTTCAGCAAATGTTCCCCAATCGCTCCATTCGCTTGAATCATGGTGCAGTTGAGCAGCCGCTTTGCCGATAATGGCTGCATCCAGCATGCCCAGCGAGCCTCCAAACCGTTGATCGATCCGCTTGGCGAGCGGCGGCATGGCGGGTCCCCGAAAATCATCCGGAACATCCCGTACAGCCAGGCAGAAGCCGGGATGCCAGGACAAGGTGAGGTTATACCGTTCACATAAAGCATGAAGCAAAGATCCAATTGGGGTGTTCCTATAGGAAGGATCGGCTACCAGGGCCTCCACATCGCTGGACAAGTCAATGACGCCATGGATCTGCGCTTCCATATAATCATCCAAGGAGCGGCCGACCGGTCCGGTGGGACCGGTATGCGATGAAGGAAGATGAATCAGCCGCTCCAGCATAGCTGGAATATTTACATTCGGAGAACCCAGGGCCGAGCCGGTGGATTCCACTTGCTGCAAGAGCGCAGTGAGAATCGAATCCCACTGACGTATGGTGCCTACAAACTCGGGACCTGCGTGACTGTCACCGAATGTAAAGGTGCTGCGCTTCAATATGCCCGGGGACAGCACCAGAAAACAAGAACCGAAGCGGGGAGACCCCCCGTCAGCAAAATTCATGAGATTGAGTGCGCCGTACTTCGGCCGCTCGTCATGGCGAACGCCGGGCTGCTGGTAGGCTCCGCCAAACAGGAGCCGTTCCCATTGGTCGCGGTCGCCGCCCGGGTAGGCCGTACGGCTTCCGTTGGTCACGCTCGTGATGAACTGGTTATGATATACGCCCTCCCTCAGGAGAGATTCGATAACGGAGCGGCCTGTAGGCAGTATCCGATCCGGATGGAAATTCAACGTGACGCGGGCAAATTTTTCGATATGGGATAACAGCGAGCCGATCGTTACGGAAGCTTTTCCATGCTTCCGCCAGATATGCTCCGTCATTTTCAAGGCGACCCTTCGCTGGCTCGCCGCTGTTGATTCGACATGAAGAATCGCTTGTTGCTGCGCTTCAGATAACCGTCCGCTCATAAGTGGATTTCCTCCATACTCTCCATACTAAACAACGATCGCTATTATCCTCATCATTTCTAGCCCACGGGCTGAGATTCCTCTATTGCTGCTGCAAATGAACGTATTATAGTACTTAACGGGATGGATTTATTGGGAAGGGGGACTGGCAAAGATTGCTGCTGACCAGCCATCATGCTTTAATGAAACTAACATAAATGTATATAAGAGATGGAGGAGGTATTACATATGCAGCCTAATTTCAGCATACAGGATAAAATCGCGATCGTGACGGGGGCCAGCAAAGGCATCGGTTATGGGCTAGCCCAAGCGCTGGCAGCGGCAGGGGCCAAGGTTGCCGTCATGGCACGAAGCAAGGACCTGCTCCATCCATTGGTCAAGGAAATCTCTCAGGCAGGAGGTCAGGCCAAGGCCTATGAGCTGGACGTCCGGAATGTGGAACAGATTCGAGGCGTATTTGGTCAGGTAGCCAAGGATTTCGGCCGGCTCGATATCGTGGTCAATAACGCGGGTCTGGGAGAGGGGATGCTGGCGGAAGAGATCACGGAGGATTATTGGGATGAGATGATGGACGTGAATTTGAAGGGCGTATTTTTCTGCTGTCAGGCCGCTGGCCGTATCATGCTGGAGCAGGGGTTCGGAAAAATCATTAACGTCAGCTCCCAGGTGAGTGTCGTTGGGATTACGGAAGGGGCAGCCTATTGCGCCTCCAAAGGCGGCGTGAATCAGCTGACGAAGGTGCTGGCGCTGGAGTGGTCCAGCCGTGGCGTGAACATTAATGCCGTCGGCCCTACGTTCATCCATACGCCGGGAACAGCCGAGCGTTTGGACTCCCCTGATTTTCGCGACGGCGTCCTGGCACGGATCCCGGCAGGGCGGATCGGCACTATAGCCGATGTGGCTGGAGCCGTGATTTATCTCGCCTCCCCGGCAGCTGATCTCGTTACTGGCACTTTGCTGCTTGTGGATGGCGGCTGGACGGCACAGTAGGTAGGTTTATCGTTATCAAGCTTGCAAGCGGTGGAAACCCGGCAGCGGCGAATCGATAAGACCATCACGATGCTGAACGAGGGACGTTCACAGTAGAGATATCGCCGAATGAATGGGGGATACCATCGTGGTCGAGAAAGTGGATCATTATACGATTTAGTATGTACTCGAGGGTCCTGCTTCATAGAGATATTGTGATTAATAGCCTTAGGTAATGGAAAAACCCGGTCTTGCTCTAGGCAAGCTACCGGGTTCTTTGACGATTGTATGGAGCTGGGTTATTTTAACGGAACCTGCTTGGACAATGCTTCAAATTGCTGCAGGTGAGGATTTACTTTGCTTTGAATGCTCTTGAAATAGCGAAGCGCGGCGTCATTTTGACGCTGTTCAGCCGCCGAATTGGCAGGGAAGATCGAAGATTTTTTGTTGATGTTGCCGTTTTTGTAATGAACGCTGAACATCGTTCCGGCGGCCCAGGCTTGCTTCATGTTTTGATTGAAGCCCATGATTTCGAGCGATTCCTTGCCTTTCTTGTAGGTAAAGCTGTAGTCGGGATCCGCGACGGCATGAATGACATCGTATCCGCTTTGGAATACACCTGCCTGGAATGTCCCCTTCTGGATCTGATTCCATCGAACGGACCCGTCAGGCAACGTCACCTTATGCGTCAGGATGCCTTCGCCATCCATTTTGTCGTTGTTCCAGCGGCCGATATATACCACCTTATGCGTCTCACCGTCTAATTGGTATTCGTTAATGTATTTACCGTTTCCGGTGCGCTTCCCGTTAATGAATTCGCCGGAATATTGTTTGCCATTTCCCCACTTGATCGTACCGCGACCATTGGGCTGGCCGTTGGCTGCTTCACCGTAATAGGATGTCCGTTCGGAGATCTGTATCCATTCCTTGGCGGAGGCCGCATCGACGGAACCCGGCAGCGGGGCTAGCGAAGTGGCTATAAGCGAAGCTGAAAGTGTTAAGGTTACGGATAATGCCGTTATTTTTTTCATGAACATGTAGGCTCCTTTGTTGAGATGGTTCTATTATACACTTCGCTGGTTACTTCTTCATTCCTCTATACGTCCTATATAATGAAGCGGAAGAGGATGGTGACTTGAATGATTGGGCCTACTCGGATATGGTTATATTTTTGGATGCACAGGATATCGGGAGGGAACAGGATATGACACATGAAGAAAACGCCGCAGGCTGGGACGCAATTGACGAGCAGCTGTTGAAGCTGTACGGGGAGCAGGAGCCGAAACATTACGGAGCCCTAATTCCTTATGCTCTTGGAGGACCCGATCCGCTGAATGGAATCAGCGCTTATACGTCGAATGCCCCTTTTCCCCATTGGCATATGGTCACTTATGGCTTTAGCGAGCTGTATGACAAGGAGTCGGACAATCTGGAGGAGAGCGGTTACGGATTCGAATTGACGTTCAGGCTGGCTAAACGGGAGGACGAGGAAGAGCCGCCGGCGTGGGCGCTAAATCTGCTTCAGAACATGGGGAGATACGTGTTTAACAGCGGGAATGTTTTTCGCTCGGGGGATTATTTGGATGCCAATGGGCCGATCTGCCTGGGAACCGATACGCAATTGACCGCACTCGCCTTCACCTTGGATCCCGAGCTGCCGGGGATGGATACGCCGAATGGTCGGGTAGAATTCCTGCAGATGGTTGGCATCACGCGTGAAGAGCTCGAGGCGATGCAGACATGGAATACGCTTGGCGTATTACAAGTTTGTGCGGAATATATGCCGCAGTACATAACGGACCTGGATCGGGATTCGCTGCTGAAGATGCCTTCGATTTCGGAGGCCGTTGACCGGGGGAGAAAACAAGAGGGCTCGAATACCGGACTTCTTTACGTGAGTCAGCTGGATTTTGAACCGGGGAAGAAGGGCTGGTTCAGTAAAACTCCGGCCACCTTACAAATAGGCGCCAAGCAGGCCGAAATTATCGGGAAGCTGCTGCAGGGCCGAATTCTGAAAGATAAGAAACTGAGCCTTGTAGGCTCGGATGTTCGGGTCGTATTTGAGCCGGGGGAAGAGAGTCGCTGGACTGCAGAGGATGGAGATGTTACCCTTGTTTTGGACGATCGGACCGCGGGTGAATTTTCAAGCCGATTGCTGCCGCAGGTCAGCACCTTCGAGCTTTCTGGCTTGCAAGGAATTCGGATTGAAGTCCTGAAGACGGAAATCAAGGATCAAGAAGGAAATGTTGTACAAGTTATCGGATAGCATAGTGGAAAATAAGAATAACACAGATAGAAACAATTTCCTGTCCATATAAAATAGTTTACAATTTGAGTGATGTCTATATACTTATACTTTAAAGCGGTACATAAACATCATGCTACAGGAAATGGTTCTGACAAAGGGAGGATTACATTGAAAGCATCTATTAAAGTAGGGATCGTAGGTTATGGAAATTTGGGCAAAGGCGTACAGAAAGCCATCGGGCAAAATCCGGATTTGGAGCTGGTAGCCATCTTCACGCGCAGAGACCCGCAGCAAATGCCGGCCAATTCCGGTGCTCGCTTCGAGCATATATCAGCGGCAGAGCAATATATCGGCAAGATTGACGTTATGATTCTGTGCGGCGGTTCGGCTACGGATTTGCCTGAGCAAACACCACAGCTTGCCAGCATGTTCAATACGGTAGACAGCTTTGACACACACGCGAAAATCCCTGAGTTTTTCGAGGAAGTCAACAAAGCGGCGATGGGCGGAGGCCATGTCAGCGTCATTTCGACAGGCTGGGATCCGGGCTTGTTCTCCATGAATCGTCTGCTTGCCGAAGCGATTTTGCCGGAAGGTAAGGATTATACCTTCTGGGGCAAAGGCGTGAGCCAAGGCCACTCGGATGCCATCCGTCGTGTTCCCGGGGTGAAGGCAGGCGTTCAATACACGGTTCCAGTAGAAGAGGTTATCAACCAAATCCGTTCTGGTGAAACACCGGAGCTTGCCACACGCGAGAAGCACCGGAGAGATTGCTTCGTCGTAGCGGAAGAAGGCGCGGACCAAGAGCAAATCCGTCAAACGATTGTGTCGATGCCTAACTATTTTTCCGATTACGATACGACCGTAACTTTCATTACGCAAGAAGAGCTTGAAGCTGAGCATGCAGGCATGCCTCATGGCGGATTTGTCATTCGCAGCGGCGTAACCGGAAGCGGTAATAAACAAATTGTTGAATTTGGCCTGAAGCTTGACAGCAATCCGGAATTTACAGCCAGTGTGCTGGTATCTTATGCAAGAGCTGCCCATCGTTTGAGCAGAGAGGGATTGCAAGGCGCCAAGACGGTGTTTGATATCCCGCTGGGATACTTATCTCCAAAATCGGCTGAAGAGCTCCGCAGCGAGCTTCTATAAGCTGCAAAAAGCCCTGCCGCATATGCGACAGGGCTTTTTTTTGTTCTTATTTATACGATACCTTGTGCGATCATGGCATCTGCTACTTTAATAAAACCTGCGATGTTGGCACCAGCCACAAGATTGCCGGCTACGCCATATTCTTCTGCAGCATCTACGGCACTGCTGTAGATGTTTTTCATGATCTGATGGAGCTTTGCATCCACCTCTTCAAAGGTCCATGACATTCTCATGCTGTTCTGGCTCATCTCCAGCGCGGATACGGCAACCCCGCCTGCATTGGCGGCTTTAGCCGGTCCGAACAGTACGCCGCTGCTGATGAACTGCTCAATCGCTTCCAGCGTGGAAGGCATATTGGCTCCTTCACCGATGGCTTTTACGCCGTTCATGATGAGTGTCTTCGCTGCTTCTTCATCCAGCTCGTTCTGCGTGGCGCATGGAAGCGCGATGTCGCATGGAATGTTCCAGATGCCCGTGCAGCCTTCGGTATACTCGGCATGCGGGTGAATCTTGACGTATTCGCTGATCCGCAGGCGATCCCGTTCCTTCAGCAGCTTGACGGTTTCGAGGTTAATTCCGTCCGGATCATACAGGTATCCGTTGGAATCACTGCAGGCGATGACGTGCGCACCGAGCTGCTGTGCTTTTTCAATCGCATAGATGGAGACGTTGCCCGAGCCGGACACCACAACGCGGCTGTCTTTGAAGCTAAGGCCCTGCGAAGCCAGCATCTCCTGTACGAAGTAGACGCAGCCGTAACCGGTTGCTTCCGTACGTGCCAGGCTTCCGCCATAGATGACGCCTTTGCCTGTCAGCACGCCGGCCTCATGTCCTCCGCGGATACGCTTGTATTGGCCGAACATATAACCGATCTCGCGAGCGCCGACACCGATATCGCCGGCAGGCACATCGGAATCAGGTCCGATATGGCGGTAGAGCTCGGTCATGAAGCTCTGGGTAAAACGCATGACTTCCTGATCGGATTTGCCTTTTGGATCGAAATCCGAGCCGCCCTTGCCGCCGCCGATGGGCTGGCCTGTGAGCGCATTTTTGAAGATTTGTTCAAAGCCAAGGAATTTGACGATGCCGGCATAAACCGAAGGATGGAATCGGATGCCGCCTTTGTACGGACCCAGCGCGCTGTTAAACTGGACGCGGAACCCGCGGTTTACTTGGGTTTTGCCTTGATCATCCACCCATGGTATACGGAAGGTGATCATTCGTTCAGGCTCGACAAGGCGTTCCAGAATACCGTGTTCCCGATATTTCGGATGCTGGGCTAAAACAGGGACGAGGGAATCGACAAATTCCCGGACGGCTTGATGAAATTCTTTCTCGTGCGGATCCCGGGCCACCACTTGGTTATAGATGGATTCCACATAGTCTTTCGCGGCATTAAGGGGTGAAGAAACAGAAATATTCGTAGTCACTTTTGCGATGCACTCCTTCAAATCGTTAAAGTAGAATTGCGTGATAAATCGTCGGTTTTGCTGAAAAGAAAGCCTGTCTCGGACAATTTGTACTAAAACATTAAAAGTTTGCACTCAGCATTTTTAAGTTAAAAAGAATTTTATAGAATCTTGCCTCGTATTACCAATAAAATGTTTTTTGCGAACTCATTAAATATTTCTATAAAGTTGTCATTTGGTGTAAGTTAATAAGCCATAACCCCGTGTTTCGTGTAGCGAAAATGCAAAAAATGATCCGAATTTGTCATGGAAAAATACAAATAAAAGGAACTTTGCCTTCAGTTTTTTCGGCATAATTAGCGTCTGATCATATGGGAAAAATGGAATGTAATTACAGTGATTGAAGCCATGAAAAAGTTCTCGGCAGCGATGTTTATTTTGGCAATAAGTGCCTTGACGGCATAATAAAAAAGATCGAAACATGCCCGAACGGCTGTTTCGATCTTCTTATTCATATAAGGATAAGTCCGGTCTTATTTCGAAATATCGATAAATCCTTCGCCAAACACGTCGCGTACGTCGTGAATCGTGACAAAGGCGTTTTTATCCTCCGCACGGACGATTTTTTTGAGCATGGAAACTTCCTGTTTACTGATGACGATGTAGAGCACATCCTTGGTCTGCCCGGTGTAATATCCATAACCCCGAAGCACGGTCACCCCGCGGTCCATAATCTCCGTCACCCGAATTGCGATGCGGTCATGATGAGTCGAGATGATGGTAACGGCCTTTTTGGGATTCAAACCCTCGATAATGAACTCCATCGCCTTGGTGCCAATATAGAGGATGACCACGGTGAACATCACCTTCTCGATCCCGATTACAAAGACGGACAGTCCGGCCACGATCAGGTCAAAGAACAGCAGGGCATAACTGATATTCCAATCCCAATATTTATTAGCCAAACGGGCCAATATCACCGTACCTGCCGTTGTGCCGCCAACCCGGACGATGAGTCCAATCCCGACGCCGGCAAACAACCCGGCAAATATGGCATTGATCACCGGCTCATCCGAAGCGATGTGCCAGTTCTCCGTCAAGTGGAGGAACAGGGAGTGAAAGGCAACCACGATAATGGTATAGACAGTCGTTTTTTTATCCAGAAGCTTATAGCCGACAATCAGCAAAATTCCGTTTATCACTATGCCGACCAGCGCCGGGGACCATTTCAGCACATAAAACAGAATAATCGATATCCCGGTAACGCCGCCTTCGCCAAAATCGTTGGGAATGACGAATAAATTGACGGCCAGCGCAAAAATAAATGCCCCGATGAGCAGCATGATCATATCAAACGCTCTTTTTTTCATACGATATACCTCCATGACTTTCAACAAGCTCACAAAAAAAGCGACTAAAGGAAAAAATCATCCTTTAATCGCTTTATGCAAACACAGGTTGCGCAGCTCTTTTGATATTCTCATTATAATAATCATTACATGGAATGTAAATGATTTTTAATTCACTGAGCGCAGGAGACGACGGAAATGCCTGCGTTGTAGCCCCCCCTTTCAGGCGGGGCATTTTTTATGGGGTTTATCGTGAGGAAGGCGAGAATAGGAGCGCAATATTTCGAAATGGGGTCTGTGCTAAAACTAAAAGTGAAAAGAAGAAGAGGGGATGATGAGAACATGAATACATTGAATGGGAAAGTTGCTATGGTTACGGGCTCGAGCCGAGGCATCGGACGTGCCATCGCGATACGATTGGCGAAGGAAGGAGCGTTGGTAGCCGTTCACTATGGCAAGAACCATGAGGCGGCGGAAGAGGTCGTCAGCGAGATAACACGGGCTGGCGGAGAAGCTTTCTTGGTAGGGGCAGATCTCGCCTCCTCGGATGGAATAAGTGCCCTGTACGCGGCGCTGGATGAGACATTGAAAGCACGAACAGGCAATACGTATTTCGATATTCTGGTTAACAACGCAGGGATCGGCTTAGTGGAAACCATCGAGGAGACCACGGAGGAGAGCTTTGATGATGTGATGCGAATGAACGTGAAGTCGCCATTCTTCATGATTCAGCAGGCTCTGCCACGTCTTCGGGACGAGGGGCGCATTATCAATTTATCTTCTGCAGTAACGCGAATTTCCTTGCCCAATATTCCAGCGTATACGATGACGAAGGGGGCTATTAATTCGCTGACCCTCTCTCTGTCGAGCCAGTTGGGTTCCCGCGGAATTACGATCAATGCGATCCAGCCCGGATTCGTAGCTACCGACATGAATGCTGCCATGCTTCAGGACCCTGCCTCGTTCCAATTCGGAGCCGGTTATTCGATCTTCGGAAGATGGGGTGAGCCTGGGGATATCGCCGACATAGCTGCGTTTCTGGCATCTCCGGACAGCCGCTGGATCACCGGTCAATGCATCGATGCCAGTGGAGGCTCCCATCTGTGACCTCGGTCTTAGCCGCAAATCCATGAACGTGGAAAGAGCCTCATTCCGGCGGCATAATTCCTTTTTTCGGTATTTCCTCTATAATGTTTGAAGAAGTTACAAGGCAGGAAGTACCAGGATGGAGGAAGGCCAAGGATGTGGAATATCGATTTTGAGCACCAGTATGACAAACGTTCCGGCGCAACCGAAGAACAAATGGCCCGTTTTGTTAAGGAGTGGAATGCGGAGCTGTCTGCGGCAGAAATGGAGGACATCAAGGGAAGACAAGTGAATCCTTTTCACAAAAGGTCTCCCTTTTACGACCAATATACGCCGCTCGATCCTGCAGGTTGGAAGCTGCCTCAGCGAAGTTTTCCCGCTAGCTATTTGGACTTGTTGAAGTACTCCAACGGTGGAGAGTTTCAACAGGGAGAACGTCTTTTTCAGTTCTTTAGCACGGATGACCTGAGGGAGATGAATCTGGCTTACGAGCTGCCGGAGTATATGCCGAATGCGGTGTCGTTTGCTATGGATGGAAGCGGAAATCATTATATGTTCGATATGAGGGAAGATTCGATAAACGGTGAATATCCGATTCTGTTCGCTCATTCCGGCAGCTTGGGGTATGAGGAGTGCGAACGGGTTGCGGATTCTTTGTCGGCGTTATGCACGGAGAAATGGGAGCTGTATTGAGAAGGATAGGAATGCAAGCAGGGAGCCCAGAAACCAATTGGGGGAATGTGGATACGAAGGATTATCCTTATTGGCAGGGTTAGCATATCTTGAACAGGGAGAAGGGCCCGCGCGTAATGTGCGGGCTCTTCTATTTTGCGCTCAGCAGTCGTTCACGTACATGTAACCTTTAGGCCAGTACTTCGACAGTAAAACCGCCCGGAGCTTTAACGTAGAAGGTCCATCCGTGCGCTCTTTGAGGCGCTGTGACATCAAAGCCGTCATCGCTTAGACGCTGATGGATCTCATTTACCTTTGCTTCGCTTTCCTGTATAAAGCCGATATGAAACGTCTTGGGATAGTTAACCTCGGTACCCCGCATTAAGGTCAGCACCATCCCCTGATCGTCAAACAGTGCTGCAAACGACTGGCCACGCTCGCCTCCAATTTTGAGTCCAAAATAGGTTTGCAAAAATTCCTTTGCTGCGGTTACATCGGTGACGGTGAGGTTAAGATGGTTCAGTATCATAGCGTAAACACTTCCTTTCAGGAGAATAAGCGATTCTTGATTCAAGCGTAGCACATGAATGCAAGTGGAGGGCTTACGCCGGTTTAGGCCCGGAACGGGTGACAAAACCCGTCACATAAGTTGAATGTTTCAGATAAGGCTTCGTACAAGCAAGAATAGGGAAACGTATTTTGACAGTGATTCTGCTATAATAATCGATAGATATCCCCCCCCTTATTCAGAAAAAAAGGTGAATTTTCATGCTTTCATTTACTAGACTAACCAAATGCAAACCCCCGATCCCGTAATTTCTTTGCCAGCCAACTAGAGATTTTTTTTGAAATGATGAGGGGGACGTTAGCTGTGCAAAGAAAAATCTCAAATCCATCCATATGGTTATTAATTATCCTTGTGGGTTTCCCGCAAATTAGTGAAACGATATATACACCATCATTACCGGACATTGCCCATCAATTGGGAGCAAGCAATAATGCAATCCAACTGACGCTCAGCATTTACTTTCTGGGCTTTGCCTTCGGCGTGTTTTGCTGGGGAAGGCTTTCGGATTCCATCGGACGTCGCCCTGCTATGCTGTGGGGCATCCTGGTTTATGGAATAGGCAGCTTGGGCTGCTATCTGTCCGGTTCGGCCGAATGGTTATTGGTGAGCCGATTCATTCAGGCCTTTGGTGCCAGCACCGGCTCGGTTGTCACCCAAACCATCTTACGTGAGAGCATCGATGGAGCCAAGCGACATGCGGTGTTTGCCCAGATTTCGGCTGCGCTTGCGTTTACGCCTGCTATTGGGCCGCTCATTGGCGGATGGGTAGATCAATCTCTTGGTTTCAGAGCAGTGTTCTTAACGCTGGTTTTGATGAGCGCCGCCATTTTGGCGTATTCCTGGACTTCTCTGCCTGAGACCAGGGTAAAGTCTGTATCAAAGATTAACACCCTCTCCGTGGCCAAGCGTCTGGTCACTGACCGCAGAATATGGGGGTTCGGTTTTCTCGTTGGAGCTACCAACGGCATATTGTTCAGTTACTATGCGGAGGCCCCGTTTATTTTTATTGAATTTTTTCAGATGAGTCCCGGCGGGTTCGGTTTCTTCGGAATCTTTGTTGCGATGTCATCCATCCTGGGTGCGATGCTGTCGAAGAAACTGCTGACCAGGCTCCAGGCTGAGCGCATGATCGTGATCGGCACGATCATTACGATGCTGGGGGCCCTTTCCCTTACCGTTCTTGCTGTTAGCGGAATTAACGCCACCCTAATGCATATGGTGTTGATGGTAGCGTGTATTTTTATTCTTCTGCTCGGTATCGGAATGGCGCTTCCGAATTGCCTTAGTCTGGCGTTGAACCAATATGGAGATGTGCTCGGAACGGCAGGAGCGATCTTCGGATTGGGTTATTACGTTATCGTCAGCCTGATTACCAGCGGCATGAGTCTTCTTCACAATGGCTCGTTAATCACAATGCCCTTGTATTTTCTTGGGCTTGCGGTTGTCATGGTTTGCGTGAGCAAGAAGTTGCTGGATATACGCTGAGGTAGTCCGGTATCTTGTTCAAGTTTTATATAGGATTGAAAAGAAGCTGTCCCCTTCCTAGCAGGAGGGGCAGCTTCTTCTTGTTCCACTGGATTAATAGAGCGGCGGTGGTACGCCTACCGATAAAAGATGCCCAGCAGTAGTGCATTCTTTTATGGTCATAAATCCTAATGCCTAATTGTCATATGACATTTTGAAGTGTTTTGGCATTGTGGGTGACGAAATGACACTTGTTGATATGACAAGCCATTTGCCATACTCGGTTCAGCCAGTTGTTATGAGGCAAATACATTTTGAGGAGAGACCATGTATGAATAAAAAGACTCGCACCATCGCGGTTCTGCTATTATCCGCTATGGCAACGACCGCAATTATCCCAACTAGCAGCCGGGCAGCTGCCGCAACAATGACCACGACTAATGCACCTGTAAATTCTAGCTTGGAGGGCCCCCGCGATGCCAAGGAGCTAGAAGCATTTGCAGATCGCGTTTTTGCGGACGTGATGAAGAAGTATAACACAGTCGGTTCTAATTTTGCGGTCGTGGCCGATGGGAAAGTGTTACTAAGCAAAGGTTACGGTTATGCCGACAAAGAAAAGAAGATTCCCGTTGATAAAGACACCGTTTTCCAGATCGGCTCTGTTACCAAGACATTCACGGCCTTGGCGGCTATGCAGTTGGTCGATAAGGGGAACATCGATTTACGAGGCGATATTCAAAAGTACTTAGGAGGAGTGAAGATTCCGAATAAAACGGGGAAAAAGCTGACCATGTATGATCTGCTTACCTATGCAACCGGATTTGAATCACCCGATATCTCTTCGTATTATTCACCGGAATATGTTAACAAAAACTTTCCAATAAAGGATTTTGTCAAATCACATATGTCAGCGGTAGTGAGGCCTCCGGGAGAAGCATACGTTTATGACAATCTTGGGTTTTTGCTAGCGGGGTATGCGGTAGAGAACGTCTCGGGAATGCCCTATTCGAAGTATATGGAGAAAAACATTTTCACCCCGTTAGGCATGACCTCAACGAGTGTACGGTTTACGCCCGAACTATTAGGCAGAATGGCTGCTCACTATGGACCGAAGGGTGAAAAGATCCCCATGGATGGAACTATGCCTACAGAAAAACCTGAAGGTGGTATCATTTCAACAGCAGATGACATGGCGAAGTATCTCTTAATGCATCTGAACAAAGGAAAGTATGGTGGCAAAGAAATTGTGAGCCAAAAAAGCATAGAGCAAATGCACACATACCAGTTTTTTGCTGATAAAACGATTCCTCTTACAACAATCGGGTTCGAAGGCTATTTCAATGAGAAGATGAATGGTCAACATGTGATTCTAAAAGGAGGAAATGTTACAGGGCATTCATCCCTGATTGTTATTCTGCCTGAGAAAAATGTAGCCTTCTATATGTCCAACAATGACGATAACCCCTATGTGAGCATTGACGTGTATGAAGCGTTTATGAATCACTATTATCCAAGAAAAACAGAAGTTTCAAAGCCAACCTATTCGGCAATCAGTGAGCAGCAAGCCAAAGCGTATGTCGGATTATATAAAAACACGCGTATGGAGGCCTCAAGGACTATGGTTTCTTATTCGAACGGGAAATTAGTTACGGAAACAGCTTCAGGCAAGCATACGCTGAAAATGATCCACCCTTTATTGTTCGAAGATGAATCAGGTACTAAAGTGACGTTTAAGAAAAACGCAGCTGGCCATATTGCATATATGTATTCTACGGGTCTACCAGACTTAGTTGCATTTTCAGAAAAAGTTAACGTGGATTCACCTTTCTCTGATGTACCTGCGAATAGTAAGTATAAATCATATATTAACAATCTCAAGGCCTTGAAAGTCATGAACGGGAAGTCTTCCCATATCTTTGATCCAAAAGGAACGATGACTCAAGGCGAATTCTCAGAAGTGCTGCTTCGCGCCCATGGGTGGCATAAACAGCCTTACATGATTGAACTCAATAAGAAGCAGATGAAAGCCGGACTGCCTAATTATCAGCCTAATTCTCCGATCACTAGACAAATGGCGGCGGTGATGATCCAAAACCTGAAGCAGGTAGAGCCTAGAACGAAGGTTAAACTGAGTGGCACAACGGATGCCTGGGCAGTTGAAGCCATCAAAGCGCTTATATCTCAAGGGATCATGGACCCGGATACCAAGGTTAAATCTGATGGTTCCGTGAATTTCCGTTCAAAAGAACTTTTGAAACGCCAAGAGGCTAGTGCCTTATTGGATCAAGCATTTAATTACTATACTTTACCGATTGGTCACTAATTTACCCGACTATAAGCATGCTGAGGCTGTCCTCCGTCCGAAACCTGACGAATAAAGACGCCCTGGCGGCATTGGATCATTTGGTCTTCCTCCATTTGTCGCTGCCGAAAGTCAAGCGCCTGTGCGATTTCTCTCATATAAAATCTTCGGCAGCTCGAACTGGATTACATGAAATCCCTGCAGGTGATGGACAACCTGTGGACCGCGGATCGGTTGGAGGTTCTAATGCTGAAGGAGATTCCTACAAGGATCAAGGCAGAAGTATTCGATGGCTTAACAAGAATGGAGTGCCTGCGCCAGATAGACTTCCGGTTTATCGATACCGGCAAAGGCCGAATTGCAGCACTCCGATCAACAAAATCAAAACCACCCGTGTGAACGGGTGGTTTGCTCTGCGGCTGAAAGCCTTTGTTACTGGCCAGCCCTAAAGGGCATTGAATCGTTCGCCAACCGCACTACTTTTTCGGCTACCCCTTAAGGGGTCTTCTAGTTCTTCTTCTTTCGTTTGCTTCCTGTTTCTTCTCCTGTGAATGGATCTATATACTCTTCCAGCGTCATTTGCTCTGCAACCACGTCTTCTTGTAACTGATTTCGTATATACTCTTCAATCACTTTCTTGTTCCTTCCTACCGTGTCCACATAAAACCCTTTACACCAGAATTTTCGATTCCCATACTTATATTTTAAATTTGCATGGCGATCAAATATCATTAAGCTACTCTTCCCTTTTAGATACCCTATAAATGATGACACACTTATTTTCGGCGGTATACTTACCAGCATGTGTATATGATCTTTACATGCCTCTGCTTCTATAATTTCTACACCTTTTCTTTCACACAATTGTCTTAGTATTTTTCCTATATCTCTTTTCAATTTCCCATAGATCACTTGTCTTCTGTACTTTGGTGCAAACACTATGTGATACTTACAATTCCATTTTGTATGTGCTAAACTGTTCACATCAGATGCCATCTGATCTCCTCCTCGTGTTTTAAATTTGGTTGGCGAACCGAATTTATCTTAACACTTCGGAGGATTTTTTTTATACAACGCTTAAGCTATCCTGAACCATACGCATAGCGTATGGTTTTCTTTTTACAATAATGAAAAGCCCGCAATGGTAGCGGGCTTTTTGCGATTTCAATCTTTGTATTCCTCTCCGCTCGCCACCGGGTTCTCGTCAAACGAGATCCAATCGCTCCATCTTCCGGAATATAGCTTCACGTTGGTACTTTATAGTCTTCCAATTGCCACGATCAACGCCAGAACTACAAAAAAGATATTCACGCCGATCTCCCGGTACTCTTTTCGCCAAATATGAAACATCATCCCGAGCAGTGCGACCGCAGCCAAAGCCATCGCGGCGATCGGCGTAAGCACCGGAGCTATGTTCAACGCCCACGGCAAAACAAGGCCCGGCGCTCCGAGTAGTTCTGCGATTCCGATCAGAACAACTAGAGTTTTCGGTACATCCTTTACCCAGGACCATGTCTTTTTTGACGACTCGATACGAACGGTTTTCATCCATCCCGAATATACGAAGCCTGCCGCCAATATGATTTGTACGATCCATAACGTCACATTCATCTTTTCTTTTCCCCTCACTTGTTCGATTTCGATATCTGCCTCTATACTAAAGTGAGAAAGTCCAATCAGGAAGTAGGCACTTAAACCTAACCAGGTAACCAAAAGTTAACCCTTGGCATGACAAGAAAGTGAGGAATAAGAATGACGGTGTATTGCAAATTCGGAACCGCGCTGGAAATCCTCACGGGCAAATGGAAATCATTGATTCTTCTACGCCTGCTGATCAACGGTACAATGCGGTTCAGTGAATTACAAAAAGCCATTCCGGATATTTCGAAAAAGATGCTGGCCCAGCAGTTGAAAGAACTGGAATATCACGATATTGTGCATCGCGAAGTGTATGCGCAAATTCCGCCAAAGGTCGAATACTCGATTACAGAGTACGGACAGCTCATGAAGCCCGTGCTCCAGACCATGAGCGACTGGGGGGCTGGGCATGTGCAGCATATGCAGAAGCTGTACGGCGAAGAAGACGAAGCAGAGGCAAAACCGTCCGACCTTCGGAAAATCGATTCCTTGCGGTAAACGTTTCAGTATTAAGCGCACGCTAAAAAAGCCCGCAAAAATCGCGGGCGTTTCCTTTTTCTAAGTATACAAATAAAAACGAACGCTTAACCCTCTTCCCCTGTAGCTACCGGATTCTCCTCATAGCTGACCCAATCGCTCCAACTGCCCGCGTACAGCTTCACATTGCCGTAACCGGCTTCCTCCAGGGCAAGGACGTTCGGGCAAGCGGTGACGCCGGAGCCGCAGTATACGATAATCTCGGCATCCTCCGGAATGTCGGAAAAATGCTCGCGAAGCGCGCCTGCATCCTTCCAATGTCCGGCGTCGTCCAGGACGCCCTTCCAGAAGCAGTTCACCGCACCCGGAATATGTCCGGCTTTGGCGTCCAACGGTTCCTCGGCTCCGGCATATCTACGCGGTTCGCGTGAATCGATGAGAATTTTGTTACCATGCTGCGAAGCCGCGCGCACCTCATCTACGAGGACCAGTTTATCGGGCTTAAGGTTGATGTCATAGGGTACCGGAATGACGATCGGCTGTTCATCCGTTACCGGATACGAAGCGTTCTTCCAAGCCGTAAAGCCTTCATCCAACACATAGGCCTGTTCATGCCCGGTGTATTTCAGCAGCCACCATAAACGGCTGGCCATGGCTCCGCCTTGGTCGTCGTAGATGACGACACGGCTGCTCTTCTGAATGCCGGACTGGCCGAGACGCTTTGCAAGCTGATCCAAGTCCGGTAGAGGATGGCGTCCGCCATGTTGGGTGATAGGGGAGGAGAGGTCCTTCTCCAGGTCGAGGTAAACGGCACGCGGAATATGCGATTCCTCGTAAGCGGCTCGGCCGCTTTCCGGCTTCCCGAGGGCAAAACGGCAGTCGACGATGACCAGATCCGGTTCATAGAGTCTCGCCAGCAGCCATTTCATTGACACGATATTGTTCATATACCAGGACACCGCCTTCTATTAAGAAATAATGAGATTAAGTAACCGAATTATATCATATTGCTGCTTCCGATTACGTATATAACTAAAAAGTCGACCTGTCTCATAGAAGGATGAGATCAGGTCGACGATATGAGAATGAATAATGGCAAGAATCAGGATAAACGCTTTATTTCTTGATAGCTTGAAGCAGCATGGAGGTGTAAGCCTCGGCGCCTTCCGGCTCCAGATGGACACCGTCAGACCGGAAGTATTCCGGATGATCCTTACTGGCTGAATACCAATCCACCAGCGTAACTTTTGGGTTCTCGGCAGCCGCTTTTGCCAGCATGCCGTTCACGTTCTGTTCCCAATCACGCGGAACCCGCGTGTTGATAAGCAGAATTTGCTTAGCTGAGTCCAGAGGACGCAGAAGAGAATCCAGATCCTTTTTCGAGAAAGCGCCGTTGGTCCCCAGCCCGATGATGATAACGCCGCCATCTATCCGATTCTGGGTCTTCATAGCAGGGATCAGGTCATCGGCCTGACGCATTTGGCGGCCTATCTCTGCATCGATGTGAATGCCGGGCAGCGATTTCTCGAGATAAGGGGATACCCCGAGCATGACCGAATCACCAATGGCCGTGACGGTGGACTGGGATACCGGAGGATTTTGAGGCTTATTCGTTGGCTGCGTTTGATTGCTCTTTCCGCCTGTCGTTTCGCTTCCCGAGTCCTTGGATTGATCCGGCTTATCGGCCTTCTCCTCACCAGGTTTACCCGCTTTATCTTCATTCGGTTGATCCGGGATTGTTTTTTCGGAATCAGCCTTATCCGGGTCTTCGCTCCCTGTGTCGGTGTTCTTGTCTTCGTTGTCAGCGTCATTTCCAGCAGGAGGGTCCGGCTCTTCGTTTCCGCCAGTATCTTCATCGCCAGAATGTGTCGCTTCGTTCGGAAGCGGCATTTCATCCGTTTCTTTAGCAGGGTCCGGCTTCTTAATAACACCAGGCTGCTTCGCGTCGGTAGGCGGAGGGGAGATGTTCCCGTCGTCAGTGCCTGTAGGAAGCGGCGTTTGTCCTTGCGGTGGCTCCATCGCTCCGGACCCTCCGCCTTGATTCTGATCCGGTTCTTCCGGGGCAGGGTCATCAAGGTTCAGCATGGCAGCGATATCGCCTACCGTTCTCGCAGAAGATACGCTGCTCATCATCCCTGAGCAAAAAATACCGATTAGAATGAGCGAGCTTAGCGACACGACCCAGCCTCTTAATGAAATCGAAGCCGGACGGCGGCGAATGGAGCGGGCTTTAAACCATACCTTCTTCAGTCCGCCATGACGTATCGGTTCTTCAACATACTTCCAGGATAGGGCGGCCAGCAGAACGCTTGCCGCGATTTGCAGTGCAACCTGAGGCAGACTCAGATTGCCTGTGCCGGATGCAGGTGAGGTCAGGATCATCACCGGGTAATGCCATAAGTAAATGCCATAGGATCGAACGCCAATCCACAACAGGGGCTTCCAGCTTAACAAGCGGCTGATCGAAGCTGCAGGATGCGCCAACACCGCAACGAGGACAGCGGCGGCCAGAGAGAAGAGGAACATTCCCCCTTGATACAGGAACGAATCGTACCGGTCCACCCGCCACATCATGAACAGTATGATGAGCAATGCCACTGCGCCTGTTAGGTTGAGTCTGCGCCGGGCAGCCCTTGAAACATGGGTTGACAGCTTCCAGCTGGGCCATACGATAGCAAGCCCTGCTCCGATGAGTAAACCAAACGCCCGGGTATCCGTTCCGTAGTAGACCCGGCTAGGATCATCTCCCGGTTGATAGATCACTGCCATGGCGAGAGCTGAAATCGCGGCTCCGGCAGCAATGAAAGTGAACAGCTGTCCCCTGCGGGGGAATAGCTTGAGTACGGCTAACATGATTAGGGGCCACAGCAAGTAGAACTGTTCTTCCACGGCAAGCGACCAGAAATGCCCCAGTGGAGACGGCGGGCCAAATGATTCGAAATAAGATTGCTGCTGAAAAATAAACTGCCAGTTGCTTATGTATGTAACCGCACCGAGCACCTCACTCCGAAGCGTAGCCAGCCGAGATCGGTCAAATAGCGTAACCCACACCACCAGGATGAACAGCATGAGCAGCATAGCCGGCAGGAGACGTCGGAACCTTCGGATCCAGAAATCTTTCAGATCGATCCGGCGATGATGATGCCATTGCGATGCCAGAATATCCGTAATGAGATAGCCGGACAGTACGAAGAATAAACTGACTCCGAGAAAACCACCGCCTGCAAAACCGAAATTCCAGTGGTATCCCATCACTCCGATCAAGGCGAGGGCCCTCAGCCCATCAAGACCGGGCATGTAGCGTGAATGTGGCTTATCTGATGCCGGCACGGGAGATCACTCCTTTCGAAGGATCTGCGCTTACGCCGCCCTGGAACAGCCGCTGCGATAATATGTAGGACATATTCTCAAACGTCTGGGTGCTGAATAGTGAATGTGTCATTTGGAACATGGTAAACCTTCCCTTTCCTTTATAGGAGGATATCTTGAATTAAGGAGACGCTTATCGAATCCTGTAATATCCTGCAACACGATGTCATAGCTAATACTATCATTCCAGGAAAAACAGAAGGTGACAAAAAAGTGAAGCTACGGCTACATTATGATGTCAATAATAAAACAGATTTTTCATTTGAAAGGATAAGTCTACACACCTCGTTATCCATGATTCGGTAACCAATTGTTAGCTGTATCGCAATAGGCCATAAGAAAGAGGAGGTCCCTGCCTCCTCCAACATTAGGATGATTCGACATCCATGATTTCCCTTTTTATTTAATATAGAATATCGGTCAGATCGCCGCTCCCTGCCGTTTACGAAAAAAGGTTTTGAGTGCCTCGTACACTTCCCCTTTGTCTTTAATGACATGATACATGAATTGGTCCAGCTTGATATTCTTATAAGCCGACATCAGCGTGCTGCTGCGATTGTATTGATTGACCTCGCCATAACCGAACATATTGCTGACCTTCAGCAGTTCGCCGATGAGTTTGACGCAGCGTTCATTGTCGGACGTGAGGTTATCGCCGTCGGAGAAGTGGAAGGGATAAATGTTGTATTTGGAAGGGGGATAACGGTGATGAATGATATCAAGCGCCTTCTGATAAGCGGATGAACATATGGTTCCGCCGCTTTCACCCCGTGTGAAGAACTCTTCTTCGGTCACTTCTTTCGCCTCGGTATGGTGGGCGATAAACACGATTTCGACCTTCTCGTACTGCTTGCGAAGGAAGCGGGTCATCCAGAAGAAAAAGCTGCGCGCGCAGTATTTCTCGAAGGAGCCCATGGAGCCGGACGTATCCATCATGGCGATAATGACCGCATTGGATTCCGGGATGACGGTGTCGTCCCAGGTCTTGTAACGCAAGTCGTCCGGACTGATCCCGTGGATGCCGGGTTTGCCGTCTCTTGCATTGCGGCGCAAATTCTCCAAGATGGTGCGTTTCTTGTCGATGTTGGACATGATGCCTTTTTTGCGGATGTCGTTGAAGACGATGGACTCTGTCTCGATCTGCTCTTTATCCTTGGGCTGCAGCAGCGGGAGCTCCAGTTCCTCAAACAGCATATTCTCCAGTTCTTCCAGGCTGACCTCGGTTTCCACGATGTCCTGGCCTGCCTGATCGCCGGCCGATTCTCCCTTACCGGGCTGGGCTGACGAAGGGTCGCGTCCAAGAACGTCCCCAACCTGACTGTCACCGTCGCCCTGGCCGACATGCTTTTGCTTTTGATAGTTATAGATGAAACGGTATTCGTCAAGGCTGCGGATCGGAACTTTAATGATCTGCTTTCCGTCGGACAGAATAATGTTTTCCTCGGTAATAAGGTCGGGCAGGTTGCGTTTGATGACTTCACGGATTTTATGCTGATGACGTACCTGATCCTGATAGCCCTTGCGGTGCAGCGACCAGTCTTCACGGGATACAACAAACGACAGGGCGTCTTCATTTTGCATGGACAGTCACCTCCCTAGTATTGCCTTGACACGGTTGCCGTCTTTTTGGCTGTAGTAATTCATTATATTCGGGAGAAAGAGCGATATGTGAGTATCAATCCGGGTTTGTCATGAAAAAGACACTTAACCTAAAGATGAATCAGGCAAGTGTCTTGAAGTGTCCATGCTTAAGCATTTAACACGAATAGGAAAAGAGCTCCGATGGTGATGATGACTACGCCGTTCACGATGGTGGCAATCACGGCGACAGCACGCTTGCGTGTTTTGGATAAGCAGCCTACAACGCCAAGCACCAAGCCGGTGATATTGATGATCATCACGATGATGAACACGGCCGCCAGCGTGGTCATCGCTTCCAGCGTTTCCTGAGTCGGCTCAAGGAGCGGTCCGTTCTCCGTCATGTATGGCTCAATCATCGTGGTGCCGAGCGCGCCGAGCAGAATATACCCGAGCAGCGTCACGATCGACAAGATGAATGAGGCGATGCCGAAGCGGGAGTTTTTTCTATCCTCGGGTGGAATAAAGGTGGTTTTGGGTCGCTTAGGTGAACCTTGGTCCTCGGATGGGGAGGCAGGTGATTGTTGATCCATGTACATAATCGCTCCTAACATAAGAATTCATTCTCTAATGGGTTCGTGTGGTCTTCAATAAAAAGACATCCTTATTAATCTTTCACAAAATGGCCCTGAAATCAAGTCCAAAGCGTCTCACATGCCGGTGGAAAAGCTTCCTTGAATCCGTTAAACTTAATTTGATTACATAAGGACACGGGTGTCCGCTGACAAAAGGGGTTGAAAAGGCATGAGCCGTAGATTCATCGCATGGGGTTCGATCCTGATGGCATTATCTGTCGCTATCGGGGCATTCGGCGCCCATATGCTGGAGGATAAGATTACGCCGGACGAACTTGCCATTTATGAGACCGGAGTCCATTATCATATGATTCACGGACTTGCGGTGCTGATTACGGGGATTGTGGCGAAGGTTCTGGGCGAATCCCGGAAGCTGTTCTGGGCAGGGACTTTATTCATTGCGGGAACCGTCATATTTTCCGGAAGTCTCTACGTGTTAAGTTTATCGGGCTTGAAGTGGCTCGGTGCGATTACGCCGATCGGCGGTGTATCCTTTATCGTGGGCTGGCTGATGCTGATGTCTTCGGCGCTGTCCCGAAAAAATGCCTGATATTAAAAAAACGGCTTCACCGATCCCTTCTTATGGGGCGGCGAAGCCGTTTTTTTGATGAATACCGTGGACTTAATACTCAGCTGACGCTGAACTCATCAATTTCATTGAGTTTGAAGGTATACACCTGTTTCTCATCGACATGATAGACGTTGACCAGGAAATTGCTTTCATCATAGTTGAGAATTCGGCAGGGAAGACTTGTCTGCTTACCGTGGCGGTTGGTTGTCAGGCGAACAAGGCGATTGTCCTTACTGTATACTTTTATCCATTCAAAGGGATCACTTCCGGTGAGTGGAGTTTGGACAGGAGGTACGCTTGCAGCGATCTTTTTTTCCGGAGAGGAAGCCGCAGGTGGCGCAGGTTTCTCTATCTGAGAAGCGGCAGAAGCCATCTTCCCGGAGGCTTTGCTAATAACGGAATCTTTCTTGGCTTGAACCAAGGTGTTGATAATTTCTCCAAGTTCCATTCCGGACTTAACCCGAAAATCGACGACTTCAGCCTTGTCGTTCAGCATTTCCAGCAAATATTGCAAAGCCAGTGCGTTGGAGGAACTCTTGACCAGAATATCAACGTTGAATAAAAAGCCGTTATCGTCGGTGACAGGAATTGTGTTCATAGCTTTTATCATTCACCAGCTTTCACTTGTTTTCTACTGAATCAAATATACCATAATTTTCGAATATTAATAGTCCTAATGTCATGTTGTAGTTCACCTTTATTCTATTGACTTACGAGTCATTCGCACCATGTGTGTAGGCTGGAATGCATAATATGAGAGACATTCGCACCATGTCGGTTCCAAAAGAATAAACATAATTCTAAGCCGACGTGAGGGGAGGTTTGTTGATATTGGTGACTTTACTGCCGATCGATATTGAAGGACATACCGTTATGGGCGTCGAGGTAAAGCTTCCGAAAACAACGCTGCTGGCCGTATACACTTCCCGCGGCTATATTATGTGCGGTGCACTCGATGTGGGCCTTCTTAACGAAAAGCTTGCGGACCGCAAGATTATCGCAGGAAGAGCCGTAGGGGTTCGCACATTGGAGCAGCTGCTGGAGGCGCCGCTGGAATCGGTAACCCTGGAGGCAGAGAAGTGGGGCATTCATCCTGGCTTGGCTGGCAAGGATGCGATCCTGCGCATGTTATGAGTCATGTATGCCTTCTCTTCCAAGAGTGATTCCCGTGCGGATCGCTCTTTTTTTGGAGATAACAAGGTTTAGACTTCAGATGCACTAAAATGCAAACCGTAAAAAAACGGACAATTCGGCTGGAGGGCCGGTTGTCCGTTTTATGATGCCATAAACATTTGGCGGATATAGCGATTATTCGAACAAGCTTTTTAAGCTCTCATGATAAGGAGCTTGCACGACGCCTTTTTCCGTAATGATGGCTGTCACATATTCATTCGGCGTAATGTCGAAGGCAGGGTTGTACACTTTTACGCCTTGCGGCGCTGTGCGCTTGCCGAAACCTTCCGTGATCTCTTCGGCAGGACGTTCCTCAATCGGAATATCGGCGCCTGTCTTCGTATTCAGATCAATCGTGGACAGCGGGCAAGCCACGTAGAAAGGAATGCCGTGAGCTTTAGCAAGTACCGCTACTCCGTACGTTCCTATCTTGTTGGCGACATCGCCGTTTGCGGCAACGCGATCCGTACCGACGATAACCGCTTGGATCCAGCCTTTGGACATAACCATGGCGGCCATGTTATCCGCCAGCAGTGTAACGTCAATCCCCGCCTGCTGGAGTTCAAAAGCAGTTAAACGCGCGCCTTGCAGGACAGGTCTTGTTTCATCCGCGAACACCTTGATGTTCAGGCCCTGCTCATGAGCCAGATACATCGGCGCCAGGGCGGTACCGTATTTGGCCGTTGCCAATCCGCCCGCGTTGCAGTGGGTGAGCACGCCCATGCCGTCCTGGAAGAACGGCAGCGCGTTTTCACCGATGCGGCGGCATACATCCTCATCCTCGGCACGAATGGCTTCGGCTTCGGCGAGCAGCGCCGCGTTCAGTCCGGCTGTATCGAGATCCGAAACTGCCAGCTTCTCAGCCGCAAGCTTGATACGGTCCAGCGCCCAGAACAGATTGACGGCTGTCGGTCTGGACGTTGCGAGATAAGCGCAAGTTTTTGCGACTTGTTGCAGCCATCCCTCGTTATCGTCGGCTTCAACCTGCATGCCGCCAAGGACTGCGCCGAATGCTGCCGCGATGCCGATAGCCGGCGCGCCGCGGACTTTCATGGAGTGAATGCCTTCCCAGACTTCCTCCGGTGTGAAGAGCTGAAGATAAACAATCTCTTCCGGGAGCAATCGCTGGTCCAGCAGGACCAGATGGTCTCCTCCCCAATAAACGGAGCTTAGCGGCTCATAGGTGCTGGCATTGCCGGTAGTCATACCGCTCATATCGATACCTCATTTCCTTTAGTTGCTTGCGTAATCAAAGTTAAAATGTCGTCAAAGGACTTGATGCTGCGATGATGCCGCACGAGATTTTTACCGATGGCCAGCGCTTTGCGCTGCGCAGCTTCTCTGGCTTGATCATCGGCTATGGTGTCGATGTCCGCAACATGGGACAATCCAACGATGCGCCGAATCATTTTGCAGCCCGCGAATCCTGCGGTATCCTTCAAAATCTGTGATACATAGTGGTCTTGATAGCCTTGCGTGCGGGACATCTCGTCCAAGAGATCATCATTCCACAGCGCGCGGAAGTTGTTCTCGAAGTGGGTCCAGACATCGCTTGCCATCTCGAGGAGCCTGGCTTCCCGGGCGGCCAGCGTATGCTCGTCCCGACTCCAGCCAGGCTGTGACGCATAGTTTAGCAGCAGGTTGCCGATGACCGCACCGATATCGAATCCCATCGGGCCGAAATAAGCGAATTCCGGGTCGATCACCTTGGTGGATTCCGGCGTCACGAAGATGCTGCCTGTATGCAGATCCCCGTGCAGCAGAGCTTGTGCGTGAGTCAGAAACTTCTCCCTAAGCAGGGCGACCTCAAAGTGAAGCGGCAGGTCGGCGCGAAGGGCTTCCGCTTCATCGGCTATGCTCAGCGCATAATTGTTATTGGCGGATTCGCGGTATGGATCTTCGAAGATTAAGTCTTCGGTGATTTTGCATAAATCCGGATTGACAAAGCGGCCGGCAAGTTCCTTCTTCTTCTGTTGGTTCATCCCGAGATCCGACGTGTAGAACAACGTTCTGGCCAGGAAGCGGCCAATATGCTCTGCGAACTTCGGATAGTCATTACCCTCAATCAGGCCTTTGCGCATGATGGTATACTCGCTCAGGTCTTCCATTACGGTGTAGGCGAGCTCATCCGAATAACCGTATACTTCGGGCACAAGGTCGGGACAAATGGAGTACTCCGTCTCCAGCGCCAGTCGTTCGATTCGGGCCCGGTCGAGAGACAGCGGCCAGGATTCGCCTACAACTTTTGCATAAGGAACAGCTTGCTTGATAATGATACTATCAGCCGTATTTTTGGCGGTGACATGAAACACCAGATTAAGATTGCCGTCGCCGATTTCGCGGCATTCGAGCTGGGCATGGTCCGGGAACCGGCCCGGTATACTTTTAGCTAATTGTATAGCTTCTTCCGCGTTCAGCGGATGATATGCAGACATGGATGGTCACCCCCAAATAGAATAGAAGAAAATCAAAGCCAACTTTTTTGCTTGGTATTACCTAGTATAACGTTTTTTCGCGAATTTTGTATAATTTTTTGGCAAGACGAAAGGTTATTGAACCTGATTCGCTCCGCAGTCCAAAGGGTAAACTACAAATAGACGCCCAAGCACAGGATGTACTCATATATTAATGAAGGAATAGCATTAGCAGATGGTACCAGTTACAATGGGTATACACCGCTCTGCACAATGTTCCTTTGACGCAGTACAGGGTGCATTTCATATAGAAAAGGAAGGGATTAACCATGGCAAAAACTACATCTGGCAAAGCTGCAGGAAAAACGAAAAACGCAAGTCTGGAGCAATTGTTGAATCAACAGGTTGCGAACTTCAACGTGCTCTATGTCAAACTCCACAACTATCACTGGTATGTATCCGGAGAGCAATTCTACTCCCTTCATGTTAAATTTGAAGAATTGTATGACGAAGTTACACTTAAGATGGATGAGGTGGCGGAGCGCCTGCTCTCGATTAAAGGAAAACCGGCTGCTACGATGAAAGAATATTTGGAACTTGCGACTGTTCAGGAGGCTTCGGGCAACGAGGATACCCGCGGCATGGTACAAGCCTTGATTGAGGACTTTGCAACCGTATCCGAGGAGTTGGCGGAAGGCATCGAAATGGCCGAGGAAGCCGGCGATGCGCCAACCGCGGACATGTTTACCGGATTTAAGGCTGATCTTGAGAAGCACATGTGGATGCTGCGTTCGTTCCTTGGATAAAGCGTAATACAACAGAATGCTGCCTGTTCTTCCCTTGTATTTGCAAGAGCTGAGGGTGCCGGTTATCGTGCCGTTGCCTTATAGTTCAAGATGTTGACCTGAGCACCGTCTGTCAACGCGCGATAAACGCCGGTGCCGGATGCCGTAATAGATTCTTTAGGAGCAACCGCAAATATGGAGGGGAACAGGGTGAACGAAACAGGCTTGGCCGGTCTATCGGTCATGCCTGTTTTTTAATTGTTACGGTTGTCCGAATGTTGTCTGCAAAACGCTTGTCCGGTTGAAATACGTCATATTTTATTATAAAATGGCTTGAGAATCATTGATAATCAGTTTAGAATGATTATAAATAAATAATTATTTTTTGTTTTATGAAATCAGGGCGTCCAATCCTGTTATCATATAGGACAACAATACACTACCTATTCAACGGAGGGAATCTAATATGTCAACCAAGTTTGTCATTGAAGGATTGAAAGCAGCAATCGAAGGCAAGGAGATCCTTAAAGGTATCAACCTTGAGATGAAAGGCGGAGAAGTTCATGCCATCATGGGACCAAACGGTACAGGCAAAAGTACTTTGGCTTCCGCGTTGATGGGTCATCCTAAATATGAAGTTACCGAAGGTAAGGTATTCCTTAACGGCGAAGACGTGCTGGAGATGGAAGTTGACGAGCGCGCACGCGCAGGTCTGTTCCTGGCCATGCAATATCCGAGCGAAATCGCCGGCGTTACGAATTCCGACTTCCTGCGCAGTTCCATCAATGCGCGCCGCGGTGAAGGCAACGAGATTTCCCTGATCAAGTTCATTCGCCAAATGGAAGGTAAAATGAAAGATCTCGAGATGAATCCTGAGTTCGCTCACCGTTATCTGAACGAAGGTTTCTCCGGCGGTGAGAAGAAACGTAACGAAATCCTGCAAATGATGATGCTGGATCCGAAACTTGTCGTGCTTGACGAAATCGACTCCGGTTTGGATATCGATGCTTTGAGAATTGTAGCGAACGGTGTAAATGCCATGAAATCCGAAGAACGCGGTTTCTTGATTATTACCCACTATCAACGTTTGCTTAACTATATCACTCCAGATTATGTTCACGTGATGATGCAAGGACGCATCGTAAAATCCGGTGGTCCTGAGTTGGCAGAGCGCCTGGAGGCAGAAGGTTATGACTGGATTAAGGAAGAGCTGGGCATTACTGATGAAACTGTAGGTCAAGACGCGTAAATAGACGGGAGGAGGAAACGATATGACTACACAAACCATTCTTCCGGTCAACGCTGAGGCTCTGAAGGCATTGTCCGAAAGTAAACAGGAACCGGCCTGGCTGACAGACAGCCGTCTGGCTTCCCTGGAACTGGCTGGCCAGTTGGAACTGCCCAAGCTGGAGAAACAACGCATCGAGCGCTGGAACATCCAAAGCTATGGTGAATATAAAGAGAGCAATAAACTTGCATCCCTTGACGAACTGCCTGAACAGGTAGCTAAACTTGTTGAAGGTTCAAGAGAAGGCGGTCTGGTTATCCAGCGCAATTCGGGAACCGTATATGTGAGTCTGGCTCCGGAACTGGCTGCCAAAGGCGTCATTTTCACCGATTTGGAAACAGCGGTTAAAGAACACGCGGATTTGGTTAAGCCTTATCTGCACCAAGCGCTTAAGAATGACGAGCATGCGATGGCTGCTCTGCATGCTGCGGTATGGAACGGCGGGGTATTCCTCTATGTTCCTAAAAATGTGGAGGTTGATGTTCCGCTTCAAGCCGTTATGCTGACCGACGATGCCGAAGCGACATTTGCACCGCATGTGCTGGTGGTAGCCGAAGCGAACAGTCAGATCACTTACGTAGACAACTACGTTTCGGATTCCCTGGCTGCGCCGGTCACCCATAACGGAGCGGTGGAAGTCTTCGTTAAAAACGGAGCGAAGGTGCGTTATGCTTCCGTTCACCAATTGGCTGGCGAAGCAACCGATGTTACATTCCGTCGTGCGGTGCTGGACAATGACGCTTCGATCGAGTGGATTGTTGGCGAGATGAACGATGGCGATACAGCTAGCGATACCATGAGTATTCTGAAGGGCAACGGTTCGACATCCGATGCGAAAGTCATCGCGGTCGGCTCCGGCTCCCAGAAGATCAACTACACCACGCAAGCGAAGCATTTCGGCAAGAGCTCGGCGTCCCAGATGATCACCCGTGCAGTCATGCGCGAAGAGGCACAAGCCATCATCAACGGCATTACCAAGATCGAGAAGGGTGCAACGAAGGCGGACGGACAACAGACCGAACGCGTGCTGATGCTTAGCCCGAAAGCCCGCGGCGACGCGAACCCGATTCTGTTGATTGACGAGGATGATGTAACAGCCGGTCACGCAGCATCCGTAGGACAAGTGAATCAGGAGCAAATTTACTACCTGATGTCCCGTGGTATCTCGCGTCCCGTGGCGGAATCCTTAATTATTTACGGCTTCTTGGCTCCGGTTGTCAGCGAAATTCCGCTTGAGGGACTTCGTGACCAACTGCAGGGGCTCGTTGAAAGGAAGCTGGGACAATGATCGCCTCTGTCCGTGAGCAATTTCCCATTCTTCATCAGGAGATCAACGGACATCCGCTGGTATATCTCGACAATGCCGCGACATCACAAAAGCCGCAGGTGGTCATAGATGCTATCAAGCGGTACTACGAGTGGGAGAACTCCAATGTGCACCGCGGGGTTCATACACTCGGCAGCCGTGCTACCGATGCTTATGAAGGAGCCAGGGAGAAGGTTGCCCGTTTCATTAATGCCGAGAGTTCGGAACAGATTATTTTCACCCGTGGTACGACGACGGCCCTGAATCTGGTAGCATCGTCCTACGCGCGCTCCGTTTGCGGTCCCGGGGATGAAATCGTCCTGACGGAAATGGAGCATCACAGTAATCTCATACCGTGGCAGCAGGCGGCTATCGCCGTTGGCGCTACGCTGAAATATATTCCTCTGCAGCCTGATGGCACGATCCGTGTCGAAGATGTCGAGGCACTCGTTACCGAACGGACCAAGGTTGTAGCCATCGCTTACGTATCCAACGTCATGGGCGTTGTGCATCCCGTGAAACAAATTGCGGAAATCGCGCACCGCCACGGCGCTGTCATTGTGGTTGACGGTGCGCAAAGCACACCGCATATGAAGGTGGACGTCCAGGACCTGGATTGCGATTTTTACGCTTTGTCCGGCCATAAGATGTGTGCTCCAACAGGTATCGGCGCATTATACGGCAAGAAGGCGCTGCTGGAATCAATGGAGCCGATCGAATTCGGCGGAGAAATGATCAATGATGTTGGATTGTACGAATCAAACTGGAAGGAGCTCCCTTGGAAGTTCGAGGGGGGCACCCCTATCATCGCAGGGGCTGTCGGTTTGGGCGCTGCCATCGATTTCCTGGAGGAAATCGGAATGGACGCCATCGAACAGCATGAGACGCAGCTTGCGGCTTATGCCATGAACCGCATCTCCGAGATCGACGGGATTACCATTTACGGTCCTCGTGAACGTAAAGTGGGCCTTGTTACCTTTAATCTCGGCGACGTTCACCCGCATGACGTGGCAACGGTGCTTGATGCACAGGGGGTTGCGATTCGTGCAGGACATCATTGCTGTCAACCGCTTATGCGTTGGTTAAAAGTATCCTCTACGGCACGCGCGAGCTTTTATCTGTATAATACAGAAGAGGACGTTGATCGATTAGTTAGCGCCTTAATCCAGACAAAGGAGTATTTCGGCGATGCAACTTGACGATTTGTACAGACGTGTCATCATGGATCATTATAAGAACCCCCGCAATCGCGGCAAGTTTGAAGAAGATGCGGTAACCATCGATTTGAACAATCCGACTTGCGGAGATCGCATTTCCTTGCAGCTTAAGGTAGAGAACGGCGTAGTGGCCGATGCCAAATATACGGGGGAAGGCTGCTCCATCAGCATGTCTTCCGCTTCGATGATGACAGACGCCGTAAAAGGCAGAACGCTGGAAGAAGCGATCAGTCTGGCGGACCGCTTCTCCTCCCTTATGAAAGGCGAGGCCGTAGATTTTGAAGAGTACGAGGATATTGAAGCCCTATCCGGTGTCAACAAGTTTCCTGCACGCATTAAATGCGCAACACTTGCGTGGAACGCACTCCGAAAAGGAATAGACGCGAAGTAAGCGAATGAATAGATCGATAGGGAGGTAAGTTAAATGGCTAAAAAAGCACCAGAAATTGAAGAGTATAAATATGGTTTCCGTGACGAGCACAAAGCTATTTTTCAAACCGGCAAAGGTTTGACGCGTGAAGTCGTTATGGAAATTTCCAAAATCAAGAACGAGCCGGAATGGATGCTGGAATTCCGTTTGAAAGCACTGGAGCAGTTCGAGAAAATGCCAATGCCTCGCTGGGGCGGCGATCTCGACGAGCTGGACTTCAACGATATCCAGTACTATGTAAGACCTTCCGACAAGCAAGGCAAGACTTGGGAGGAAGTACCTACCGAGATCAAGGAAACCTTTGATAAATTGGGTATCCCTGAAGCAGAGCAGAAGTTCCTGGCGGGTGTATCCGCACAGTACGAATCCGAAGTTGTTTACCATAACATGCAAAAGGATCTTGAGGATCAAGGCGTTATCTTTATGGATACCGATACGGCTCTTAGAGAGCATCCGGAGATCTTGAAAGAATATTTTGCAACGGTCGTGCCCCCAACGGATAACAAATTCGCTGCGCTGAATAGTGCCGTGTGGTCTGGCGGGAGTTTCATCTATGTTCCAAAAGGCGTGAAATGTGAAATTCCGCTGCAAGCGTATTTCCGTATCAACTCCGAGAACATGGGTCAATTCGAACGTACGCTGATCATTGCGGACGAGGACAGCTTTGTGCACTACGTAGAAGGATGTACGGCTCCGATCTACAGCACGAACTCGCTTCATAGTGCGGTAGTAGAGATCATCTGTAAAAAGAATGCGCGCGTTCGCTATACAACCATTCAGAACTGGGCACCAAACATTTACAACCTCGTGACCAAGCGTGCCGTTGCTGAAGAGAACGCAACAATGGAATGGGTGGACGGCAACATCGGTTCCAAGCTCACAATGAAGTATCCTGCCGTTATCCTGAAGGGTCGCGGTGCAAAAGGGATGGTATTGTCCATCGCTGTAGCAGGCAAAGGCCAGCATCAGGATGCAGGAGCCAAAATGATTCACTTGGCGCCGGACACGACTTCTACGATCGTATCCAAGTCCATTAGTAAGCATGGCGGTAAAGTAACATACCGTGGACTGGCTTCCTTCGGTCGGAATGCAGAAGGCGCGAAAGCCAACATCCAGTGCGATACACTCATCCTCGATAATGAATCGACGTCGGATACGATTCCTTACAACGAGATCAAGAATGACAACATTACGCTGGAGCATGAAGCAACCGTATCCAAGGTGTCTGAGGAACAATTGTTCTACCTCATGAGTCGTGGCCTTAGCGAGTCTGAAGCTACGCAAATGATCGTTATGGGCTTCATCGAGCCATTCACCAAAGAACTTCCGATGGAGTATGCGGTTGAGATGAATCGATTGATCAAGTTTGAGATGGAAGGTTCCATCGGTTAAATATTTCTTATTTTCAAGGGGGCAAATCACTCAGAACGAGTGGTTTGCCCCTTTTTATGTTTGGATGGTTTATGAATTGTTGATTTCATTGTGACTTTGAGGGTTGCGTGGGCCCTCTTGTCAGGTCACGACTTTTATTGTGCCAGAAATCAAGAGTAAGAGGGGAGAAAAGTCACGCAACCACCCAAAAAAACCGTCAGGCTTGTACGCCGACGGTTATTTGGCTATTCGGGGACCTGGACGAAAAACGCCAGTTACAGAAGTATCTCCTGGATTTCGGTATTATACTCCTTGGAGAGGTCGATGAAACGATCCTCGGTCTTCACGAGCGGACGGAAGTAATCCGAAGGATTGTTCATGACGATCATGCCGGATTCGCCGGTCGTCAGCAGAACCTTCTTACCGATAAAGTTCGGCAGCATCTGCTGGATGAAGGCATGCGTCGGCTTGCCGTTCAGTTTCCCGAAACTAAGACTATACAGCTCCCGAAGTACGGTTAACAGCTGCTGCTTGGATTGATAAACCCGGTTCGTAGTCATCGCGCTATATACATCGGCTACAGCGCAAATATGAGAATATGGATGAATTTGGTCAGCATGGAGCGCTCGTGGATAACCGGAAGCGTCATCCCGTTCATGATGCTGGAGCGCAACCATAGCGGTGACCTTATCATCCATGGATTCAGAGATCATCTCGTAACCATAGATGGTGTGCAGCTTCACTTCTTCATACTCTTGAGGAGTCAGTTTCCCTGGCTTGTCCAATATATCTCTAGGAATCTTGCTTTTGCCGATATCATGGAGATAGCCGGCTTTGCCGATTTCATAAGCTTCCTTGTCGGAGTAACCCATCCAATCCGCGATGTAGTACGATAACATTCCAACTTGAATGGAGTGCCTGTAGGTATAATCGTCTTTACCATTAAACAGCAATAGCAGGGAGACAACATCCGTATGCTCGTTCAGTGAGCCGACTAAGGGCATGAAAACATCGTCCACAACGGACTCATTGAATTTACCGGATTGCGACGCTTCCGTAAATAAGGTGGAGCACCCGTCAAATGCAAGATTGAAATGGGGTTTAACCTTGTTGTATGATTCTGAAATTTCAGACGAAGAGTCGAGGGATACAGACAGTGCGCGTGGCTTTATTTCTATGTAATCGATACCGTGCTGCAGTAGCTTGGATATATCCTCTAAACGAAGGGTAACCCCTTTTTGTAGAACATGAACGCCGTTTGTGTTGTAAGCATCATGCTGCATTTGATCACCGGGTATCAGGTCCGTGACATGTACTCTCAAATCATTGCACCTCTTGCCCTTATATAAGTAAAAAGATCAAAACTATCTTAGCAAGAAAATTATGGTTTTACAATGTGTAATCATGACTTATTGCCTAACGGTTGGGTCCCATGGTCCGGTCTGTGGGCCTTTCCACTCTGAACCATCGTCCCAGATCTCCTTCTTCCAGATTGGAACGGATCGCTTCAGTTGTTCGATGGCATAGCGGCTGGCCTCATAACATGCATTCCGATGCGGGGAGGAGACAGCGATCACAACACTGGTTTCTCCAATTCCGACCGTACCGATACGATGGGAAATCGCACATTGCGTACCGGGCCATTGTCGAAAGATGTCCGCGCATATTTGCTGCATTTCTTTAAGCGCCATCGGGATGTATGCTTCATACTCCAGCGTAACCGTTCGCATCTGGCCGGTCATCTCTCGCGTTGTACCTACAAAGGATAGCGTTGCTCCATGATTATCATCATGAACTTTGGCAATGGTTGTCTCTACGGAAAGCGGGCCGCAGGATATCGTGCATTTCCCATCTGCCGAGGACCTGGATCCGGAGTCCTGCGGGGTTGTGCCGTCACCACCGGACACAGGCGGTATTAGAGCCACCTCGTCGCCGCTCTGAATAAGCTGTTCCGAAGGCGCATACTCTTGATTGACCGCGACGAAAGCCGTGGAAATCTGAGATTGGGCATCAGGATAAGCCTCACTAAGCAGCAGCTTTAATTCCCCGGCAGTCAGGGGCAAGCCAGGCACGTTGAATGTAAGCGAAGCCGTGCCGATTCGATCAGCTAATCCTGCAAATAGTAATATAGAAATGGTTGTTGACATTCTTCATCACCTCGTAATTCTTATGGGCTACAATATACCATATTCTTCGCTAAAATGTTATGCTTGTAAGACCGGAAATTATCGAATAACGAACTTGGGGAGGGGGCCGCCAAATGGGGTTAGGAAGCAACAAACAGAAGCTGACGATATTGTATACCAACGATATACATAGCCATTTTGAGATGATGAGCAGTGTGGCGGCACTTATTTCCCGGGAAAAGGCGGCTGCCGGTGACGGGGCAATCGTACTGGATATCGGTGATCATATGGACCGGGCATCGGTGGAAACCGAAGGCACCATGGGCCAAGCCAATGTAGATGTCATTAATTTGACAGGATACGACGCCATTACGATTGGCAATAACGAAGGGCTCACCATTTCATATGATGTTCTGGAGAGTGTATACGCCGGACTGCAGTGTCCCGTTGTGTGCTGCAACATTAGTGAGACTAAGAGTGGTAATCCTCCTCGATGGATGAAGCCGCATGTGATCCTGGAACGAGAAGGCATTCGAATCGGGCTCACCGGCGCAACGGCTGCTTTTGCAGGTTTTTATCAATTGTTAGGCTGGGAAGCCGGAGATCCGGTGCAGGCTATTGCTGAGCAAGTGCGAGCGCTTCAGGGCCAGTGTGATATCATAATTGTTTTATCCCATTTAGGACTAACGATTGATAAAAGATTAGCAGAAAATGTTGAGGGGATTGATGTTATTCTTGGCGGTCATACCCATCATATACTCGAGGAGCCCCTGATGATCGGAAAGACAGCCGTGTGCGGTGCAGGCAAGTTCGGACAATATGTAGGTCGCCTCGTCATGCAGCGCAGTCATGCTGAAGATCGCTTTACCTGTATAGAGGGAAGTTTGCTCCCTGTGGATAAAAACTTAATAGAACCCATCGTAGAGCAGGCGATCATGAGGCACCATGAGCTGGCAAGGGAGAAATTAACGGAGGCTGTTGCCGTTAATGATCGTAGTCTGCCCATCCACTATGAGGAGGAGTCGCCGTTTGCAAACCTGCTGGCTCAGGCCGTGCTGCAGCATACGGATGCGGATTTTGCCATCGTGAACTCGGGGCAGCTGCTCGGGCCGCTGCCAGAGGGCGAGATCAGCACCGGTATGCTGCATGGCCTGTGCCCGTCACCGATTAATCCCTGCATCGTGAAGCTGCGCGGAGAACATATCTATCAGGCGCTTGAGGAGAGTTTGCTTCAAGAGTTCAGCGGAAAGAAGATAATGGGCTTTGGTTTCCGCGGTTATATATTAGGCGGCCTGGCAGTCGATGGGTTGAAAATTCGCTACGACAAGAACGGAGAGCCTTACCGAAAGATTACGCATATCTCCATGAAGGGGCAACCGCTAGAGCCGCAGCGGGAATATAAGGTGGGGACACTCGATATGTTCACTTTTAAAATCGGATACGAGTCGTTGTCACTTGGTAAGGATACGGTATATATGCTGCCGGAGTTTATTAGAGACCTGCTGCGAAGTGAGCTATCGAGGCCCGGTTCGCTTGAAGAGTCCATGATTCCACGCTGGATATCCTGACAATCCCGACTAACTTCCTTTGGCCGAGCATACATATGAGGAGGACAAAGGTAAGGGAGGGGAAGGACGATGGATTTTATCACATCCATTATACTGGGGATCGTGGAAGGACTAACCGAATTCATTCCGGTGTCTTCCACAGGTCATATGATCTTGACGGCCAAGGTGCTCGGTTACGACGATCAAACTCCGATCATGAAGACGTTTGAGGTTGTCATTCAGCTTGGCGCCATTATGGCGATCGCGATCGTTTACTGGAATCGAATTTTGAACCTGCTCGGCTGGAGCCGAAGTGAACCGTTGACCAAGAAAGAGCCTCGAAAAAGATTGAATCTGATTCATATATTTTTGGGGATTGCTCCGGCCCTGCTGGTTGCATTTTTCGCGAGGGATTTTATCAAGAGCCTGTTCCATGCGCAGACGGTGCTGTTTGCACTCGTTGCCGGCGGTATTTTTATGATTTTTGCAGAATGGTACAATAAGCATAAAGTTCAAGTGACATCACATGATTTGGATGATTTGACATACAAGCAGGCCCTTCAGATTGGCGTCTACCAGATCATATCCGTTTTATGGCCGGGCTTTTCCCGCTCGGGCTCCACCATCTCCGGAGGAATGCTTAGCGGGGTGAGCTATAAGGCATCGGCCGATTTCTCGTTCATTATTGCAATTCCCATTATGTGTGCTGCATCCGGATATGAATTGCTGGATTCTTACCGATATTTTACTTTAGATACGATCGGCGTATTTCTTGCCGGATTTATCGTTTCGTTTGTTGTTGCTTATTTTGTCGTCTTGGCCTTCATGAAGCTCATACAGAAGATAAGGCTTACTCATTTTGCGATCTACCGTTTTGTTCTCGCTGCCGTTTTTTGGCTGTTTATCATGCATTAAGCAGGAGTAGACACAAGGAGGAGATCCGGCTTCTTCGTATCGTGATCCACTGAAGACTGGACGCTATATCCCACACAAGTTTGAGAATAGCAGAGGAAGTGACGGATTTTGCGTCTTATACCTATCAACGCGTTGAGGCCGGGAATGGTTCTTGGTAAGAGAATATATAATAGTGACGGTTTAATTCTGCTTGCCGAAGGCGTGGAGCTGACGACAGGACTGATCCGCCGTCTGGGCACGTTGGAAATCGGGTATGTCTATATCGAGGAGCCGATGACAGAGGATATCGTGGTTCCGGAGTTGTTGACCGAGGAGACCCGGCTGCAGGCGATCCAGTCGATACGGACGAGCTTCAAGACCCTGGAGAGCCAGGCTGCTCTGAAGGGAAGCTTCCTTCATTTAGGCAAAACGTTCTCCGGGATGATGGAGTCTATTATGGATGAAATATCGGATCATGACGAGGGCATGGTACTCCTGACGGATATGAATACCAACGATTACAACCTGTATCGTCATTCGCTTAACGTCTGTCTATATTCAACGGTTCTTGGGGTGTCTTACGGCTATAATCGGGAGGATCTGAAGGTGCTGGGCTTGGGGGCATTGCTTCACGATATCGGCAAGACGAGGATATCCCAGAAGCTGCTGAATCATCCAGGACGGCTGAGCGAAGAAGAATTTCGCGAGGTCCAGAAGCATACCGAGTTCGGGTTCAAAATATTGAAAGACGAACCGAACATTCCGTTGTTATCGGCGCATTGCGCCCTGTCGCATCATGAACGCCTGGATGGCAGCGGTTATCCCAGAGCCTTGAAGGGACCTGAGATTCATGAATACGCCAAATGGATTGCGATTACGGATTCTTACGATGCGATGACCACGCAGCGGGTGTACAAGCCTGCCTTATTGCCGCATGAAGCGGTAGAGGTGATGTATGCAGGCTCGGGAACACTGTATGAACAGTCATTCCTGGCCATGTTTCGGGATCGGGTAGCGATATATCCTCCAGGGATCACCGTGAAATTACATACGGGTGAGAGTGGAGTGGTATCCAAAATTCACGCACATGTGCCGCATCGACCCGTTGTCCGCGTATTAACGGATGCCGAAGGCACCCCGCTATCCGCACCTTATGAATTGGATTTGTCTGAAACACTGGCCATTATGATCGCTGGTATCGGGCGAGCACCATAGATCAAACTTACACTGAAGGAGGTAGACTCGTGAGACGTAACAGCCATACAACATTGCTGCATACATGGGGGCGACAGATATACCGCTACCGTAAAGCCATTGTTGTAACCTGGCTTCTTTTGTTTTGCGGGCTGCTTCCGTTTGCATTCAAGCTGCCGTCCATTCTGCAGCACAACGGGTTTACGCCGAAGGATAGTCCGGCCCAGATCGGGATTGAGAAGCTGGAAGAGGGATTAGGACTGTCGGCAGCTTCGCTGGATATTGTCGTAGTGAGCCAGCACGATGAGAATTTGACGGCAGGCACGGCGCAGAGGCGAATATTGACGGAGCTTGAGCCTTTGCGAGCCCGTCCCTATGTCAGGGATATTTATATGAATATGGCAGCTCATAAGGCAGGCCAGGATCATATCGTATCCGTGACGGTGCTGCTGGATCTGGATTCCACGGAAGCCTTGAAGCAGTTTGAAGAGATTCGTGACTCGGTTCCGGGCATCACGGGAGCGGATACTTACATAACAGGGAATACCGCCATCTTCGCCGATATGAACCAAGCCGTCAAAAGCGATATCATCCATGCCGAGATGATAGGCATTCCCGCAGCTCTGCTCATTCTGGCGGTCGTATTCGGAACATTGACTGCCGCGATCCTGCCATTGTTAGCCGGTGTTGCCAGTGTGGTGGTCACGATGGGAATCCTGTATTTTGTCGCTTTGGCCGACGGCTCGATCAGCAATTTCCTACCGAATGTCGTAACGATGCTGGGCCTGGCCGTGGGGATCGATTATGCGTTGCTGGTCGTAAGCCGATTCAAAGAAGAGATGCGGACACGGAGCGGAGATGTGGGCACTGCCCTGGCTGTCACTTGCGCAACCGCCGGCAAAGCGGTGATGTTCTCCGGGGCAGCCGTGTTGATCGGTTTTGTGGCGATGAGTTTCATAGATCTGCCGATCTTCCGTTCCTTCAGCATAGGCGGCATTACCGTGGTGCTGTTATCAGTGCTGGCCGGTAATACGCTTCTTCCCGCATTATTGGGAATATTGGGCCCGCGTATCGATGCGCTCCCTCTATTCCCTGCCGCTTACCGGACGCTTCGGGCACGGCAGACCTCCGGTTTGTGGAGAAGGCTCTCCAAATTTGTCATGGCGCATCCTGTGACCATCTCTATCGCAGCGATCGGTTTACTATTGGTGGCGATTTATCCGGTTCGGGACATGAATATCGCCATCCCCGCAGCCGAAGTGCTTCCCCCCTCCTATGAATCCCGATATGGACACGACCTGCTCACACAGGCTTATGATGAACGTGAATTGAATTCGATCGTTGTAGCGGTCGAACTTCCGGCCTCTTATGAGGATTCGCGCAGCATCGAGCTAATGAAGGCATATACGGATGAAATCAGGATGATGCCGGGTGTGAAGCAGGTAGAGAGTTATCTGAGCATCGGCAGAGGTTCGGTGGAAGAAGCCTCGAAATATTTATCCCGCGAAGATATCCGCCAGCAGCTGGAGCAGCATCGTTTTGTGAGGGGGAATTTCGCAGCCGTCGCCGTGATCCCGGAGTATGGCGAATCCCATGCATTGACTATGCAGCTCGTCCGAGCGTTACGGACGATGGATACGAACGAGCTGACGACCTATGTCACCGGAAGCCCCGCCTATAAACTGGACATCATGGAAGCCATCCATCAGAATATCACCTACGTTCTGGTCTTTGTATTTGTAGTTACCTACGTCATTCTCCTATTGGCGTTTCGATCGGTCGTGCTCCCTTTAAAAGCAAGCATAATGAATATGCTCAGCCTCGGCGCCGGACTCGGTATCGTGGTATGGGTGTTTCAAGAGGGGATTGGCGCGCAGTGGCTGGGTGTATCCTCTACGGGATCCATCTTTGCGCTTTTGCCAATCCTGATATTCTGCGTGGTGTTCGGCATATCGATGGATTATGAAGTCATGATGCTCTCGCGAATCATGGAGAATTACGAACGGACGGGAGATAACGAATTCAGCACAGCCGAAGGCTTGGAGAGTACGGGCGGGCTGATTACAAGCGCAGCCCTGATTCTGGCTGTCGTCGTAGGTGCCTTTGTATTTACGGATAATGAAGTGATGAAAGCGATCGGTTTAGGCCTGACTGCAGCCATTCTGCTGGATGCCACCGTGATTCGGGTGCTGCTTGTGCCTGCGTTTATGAAGATGATGGGCAGAGCGAATTGGTGGAGTCCAAGATGGATGTTTCCGGCCCATAAGCTTACTTCCAAGGAAAGCGCGGACCAACATGGGGACAGTGGATGATTTCCCAGCCGAATCAAGCAGAGGCCTTCTGTTCGGGTATGTTATAATCATATAATGGACATTATCAAAACCGTAGAGTACATATTGCGTAAGTTGTACTGAATGAATCGGTAATTCAAAGAAATAAGGTGAGTGAACCATGAGTAATACAGCACAGCCATTTCCATCAGCCGTAAGGCCCATTTCGCCGAGTTATGATCCGTGGGATCCGATAACTTCACTGCGCGAGCATGGTCGTCATGTGCTGACCAGTGTGGAAATGACAGTGACGCATCTTTGCAATATGCGCTGTGAACATTGCGCTGTCGGTGATATGCTTGTCATGAAGGAAGCGCCGATGCTGCCCCTCGATACGATGCTGAAGCGATTGGACGAGGTAGAGCATCTGCAGACGATCAGTCTGACGGGCGGTGAACCGGCATTTCTTGGCAGGACGGTGGATAACGTGATTGTTCCCTTGCTGAAGTATGCCAAGGAAAGGGGCATCCGGACCCAGATTAACTCCAATCTGACGCTTGATATAAGTCGGTATGAGAAAATGCTGCCTTATCTGGACGTTATGCATATCTCATTCAATTATTTGAACGGGGACGACTTCTATGAAGTCGGGTTTGCGAATAGTGCGCGTCCCGTCTCCAAGGAAACGGCATACAAAATGTACGATACAATGCTGGTCAATTCGGAGAAACTGAGTGCAGCAGGGATGTACATATCCGCTGAATCGATGATTAACTACCGGACGCATACGAAACTCAGCGGCATCCACAAGCTGATCAAGGATATGGGCTGCAAGCGGCACGAGGTTCACCCGATGTATGCCTCAAACTTTGCTTCCGCTCTGCCCGTATTGTCCTTGGACGACACGAAAGCTGCCATCCACCATTTGCTGGATGTCCGGGATCGGGACATGTGGATGCTGTTCGGAACGCTGCCCTTCTATGCCTGCAGCTCCGATGATGATGACCAGGAGATCATTCGCCGCCTGCGGCAAGAACCGAACGTAACGGTCCGGAATGATCCGGATGGCCGTAACCGGGTGAATGTGAATTTATTCTCGGGCGACGTATATGTAACGGATTTTGCTGATATCCCGGCTTTTGGTAATATTAAGGAACAGAAGCTTGACGATATTTTTAACGAATGGACAACAGGACACCCGCTGAACCAAACGGTTAACTGTCACTGCGATGCAGTGAGCTGCTGTGGGCCGAACCTGTTGGTGGCCGATATGTACTACCGGGGTGTGGATTTCAAGTCAAGGCAAGCAAAGACAAACTAGAACCCTAGAAAGAAGGCGTGTCATCATGGCGGAGGAATTTGAGGTCGGGAAACTGATTTTGAATTTGCTCTTGGTTTTCCTGCTCGTTTTGTTGAACGGCGTGTTTGTAGCGGCCGAATTTTCACTGGTAAAAATGCGCCAATCCCGATTGACCCAGCTCGTTAGCGAAGGGAACCGGCTGGCAGGCATTGCCCTGAAAGTAAACCAGAAGCTGGATGCCTATTTATCCGCAACCCAGCTTGGGATCACATTAACTTCCCTGGGTCTTGGCTGGATAGGGGAGCCTGCCATTTCAGAATTGCTGGTGGCCCCCATTATGCATAGCATTGGATTTACGGATGAGCGATTGATCGGCACAATATCGGTGGCGGTGGGCTTCTGTATTATCACTTTCCTGCATATTGTGTTAGGGGAGCTTGCACCGAAATCGTTGGCTATTCAGCGGACGGAGGGCACGGCTTTGATCCTGTCGGCGCCGCTGCTTTGGTTTTACCGCATTTTTCTGCCGGTGATCTGGGTCCTGAATGCTTCCGCTAATCGGATTCTGAAGATGGTTGGCATCGAGCCGGCAAGCGAGGCCGAAGCGGCCCACTCCGAGGAAGAGATTCGGATTCTGATGAACGAGAGCGCAAAGAGCGGTGTCATTGACGAGAACGAGATGAAATTAATGGACAACCTGTTCGATTTTTCTGACTTGAGAGCCAGAGAAATTATGCTGCCAAGGACGGACATGGACGTTCTTTTCACCAATTATACCTTGGAAGAGAATCTTCGGATCGTCAATGAGACGAAGCACTCCCGCTACCCGGTCGCAACGGACAACAAAGACCGCATCATCGGATTTGTCCACATTACCGATCTCTTGCTGGCGGAGCCTGAGAAGCAGCGTGATCTGGCTTCCTTGATGAGACCGATTATGGACGTATCGGAATCAACGGAAATCAGCGAGGTGCTGCGGAAGATGCAGGCAAGACATGAGCAGCTTGCGCTCGTGGTGGACGAATATGGGGGGACGGCAGGCATTCTCACAGCCGAGAAGATTTTGGAGGAGATTGTTGGGGACCTGTACGATGAATTTGAAGATGAGCGGCCTGAAATTGAAGTGTATGATGAGTACTTTTCAGTGGATGGGCGGATGCTCATTGAAGAAGTGAATGATTTGACCGGTTTGATGATTGAAGAGCATAACGTGGATTCCATCGGCGGTTGGTTGTTCAAAGAGCTTGAAGGGAACCCGGTGGTCGGGAAGAAAACCACCTTTGACGGGGTGATCTTTGAGGTAGAAGAGTCTACACGGTTGCGTGTAACTCGCGTCATGATTCATCAGAAGCTCGAGAGCAGCTTCATTTAGAACTAGCAAGACTCTATTTGTTAGGAAGTGGATTATGTCGATTAAGCAGCTGATCTTTATCGGTCTCAGTCTCCTGTTGCTGTACGGAATGTTTACGGTTGGAGCTCCGTTCTTGCTGGCCATCGTGATTGCTATTGCATTGGAGCCGTTAAATCGGCTCTTAATGAAAAGACTTCGCATGAACCGCATTGCGGCCGCAACGGTAACAAGCACGCTATTCCTCCTTTTGATGCTGCTCCTGGCTTATTTGATCGGTCTGCAGGTGTTTAACCAGCTGGTCGAATATTGGAGCCGGGCTCCGCAATATTTTGAAGGGGCTAACGAATTCCTTCAGCATACGATTATACAAGCGCAAGACATGCTGAACGGCATTTCGCCGGGTCTTGCCGACAGTCTTACCGAATTCATGTCGAATATTTCTTCCTATATACGGTCGCTTGTCAATTCAGTATCCTCAACATTTTTGTCCTTTGCCAAAACGCTGCCGAACCTGTTCGTCACGTTCATTGTATTCTGCGTAGCGGTGTACTTGTTCGCTTTCAGCCTCGATACGATGCGTGAGAAAGTGTTGTCGCTGTTTGATGAGACATCACAGTCGCAGGTGAACGAAGTGCTGATCAGCCTGAAAAAATCAATTTTCGGCTTTTTGCGGGCACAGCTGATCCTCAGCCTGTTTACGTACGTGATTACGCTGCTCGGCTTGCTGGTATTAGGCGTTAACTATCCGCTTGCCATCGCTTTGCTTGTCACCATTGTCGACATTCTGCCGATTCTGGGCGTAGGTTCCGTTTTGATACCATGGTCCATCTACCTGCTCGCGGTAGGCGATATTTTTACAGGAGTCGGCTTGATCTTCATGTTCATTCTGATTACGGTGATCCGCCGCGTGCTGGAGCCGAAGGTCATCGGGGATGCTGTCGGCATCGGCGCATTGCCTGCCCTGGTCAGCATGTATATCGGATTTAAACTGGTTGGCGTGATCGGATTTTTTATCGGCCCCCTGGTCGTCATTATCTATTCCGCTATGCGTAAAGCGGGCTTGTTCCAAATCAAAATCAAATTTTGAGGACAACTCCATGAAGACCCTTTTCCCGGAAATATTCCAGGGGAGAGGGTTTTTTTGTCATTTTGGAGTTCATTTTCTGGGCGGAAGACATATGTTAAATACGAAGAGTCCTTGATAACGACGGATCGTAACGATAAGGAGGAAATCCCTTTGAAGGAAAATCCAGAGGTGCGCGTATACCCGGTATTTCATTCGCCATTTGATCCATGCCCGCCCAAGCTTTACAGATCGTATGTGGTACCTGTTAACCAGTATGTCGTGTTTCAACCCCCGGGTCTGCCCCAGTTTAGCCCTGCTGAGGCGCTAAGGCACGGAACGTTATGGCCATCCTTGTATAGCCCGTATACTTCGCGAAAATTTAAAGGAGAGTGATATGCGGTGAATGAAGCCAGACCCCAGGTTGGAGATCTGAAGTATTACGAAATGCTGGAGCAGCTTCAGGCATTGGATTTTGTCCTGGTGGAGCTGAACCTGTTCTTGGACACTCATCCGAATGATCTCAAGAGCATCGAGCAGTTCAATAAACTGACCCAGGAGAGAACGGTGCTAGCGAAGCAATTTCAAGAGCTGTATGGGCCGCTGCAAAATTTTGGCCGTGCTTATTCCAAGTATCCGTTTGAATGGGCCGAGGGTCCTTGGCCTTGGCAGGTTTAACAATGACGGTATGGCAAGGGGGCTGCGGCTTTTTTTTACCTCATGCATGCAGCCCTCATGAAGAGGAAAAGCGAGAACAAGGAGGCGGAAGAGCCCATGTGGGTATATGAAAAAAAACTTCAGTATCCGGTGCGCGTCAGTAAATGTGATCCGAGAATGGCAAGATTTCTGATGGAACAGTATGGAGGCGCTGACGGCGAACTGGCTGCTGCACTGCGTTATTTGAACCAGCGGTATACGATTCCAGATAAAGTGATCGGATTGCTCAACGATATCGGAACCGAGGAATTTGCACACCTCGAAATGATTGCCGCGATGGTGTATAAATTGACGAAGGATGCCAGCGTGGCAGAGCTGGAGGCTGCCGGGTTGGGAGCGCACTACGCCAACCATGACAATGCGCTGTATTATGAGAATGCGGCCGGGGTCCCTTGGACAGCAACCTATATTCAAGCCAAGGGTGATCCGATTGCGGATTTGTATGAGGACATTGCGGCAGAAGAGAAGGCACGCGCTACATATCAATGGCTCATCGACATGACGGATGATGTGGACTTGCAGGACAGTCTCAAATTTTTGCGGGAACGTGAAATTATCCATTCCATCCGCTTCAGGGAAGCCGTCGAGATCATCAAGGAAGATCGGGCAACGAAAAAAATATTCTAGGGAGAGGGTATCGTTTCGACATCCGAATGGATAAACAATGACAGGCCGGTCGATATCTGTCCGGGCCTGTCTGTTTATGTTAGATAGGATTTATGGGGTCCGTATACCCCGTGCTGCTCTCCGAGTCATGATCATGATAGGGCAGCCGGACCGTAAATGTAGTTCCTTGGCCCTGCAGGCTCTGTGCCTGAATCGTGCCGCCATGCGATACGATAAATTCCTTGGCAATCGCCAGACCCAGTCCCATACCGCCTTGATGCCGCGCACGTGCTCCGTCCGTACGGTAGAAGCGGTCAAAGAGATAGGGAAGATGCTCCTCCTCAATCCCTGGGCCTGTATCCCGAATATCAATCCGAAGCATGCCGGAAGCCGGCTCTTCTTGGATCGTGGTATGGACAAGCCCGCCTTGGGGTGTATACCGAACCGCGTTGATGAAGAGATTCAGAAATACCTGTGTGATTCGGCTTGGATCCACAGGAACGGAAGTGTGTTCCGTAGCGCTCGTCAAACGCAGGGTCAAGTTCTTGGCATCGGCATCTGGCTCGATGCGCTCCTGTATTTGACCCAGAAGATCCAGCATGTCCGTGGGTTTCCGAACCAGCGGCAGCTGCTTCGCTTCGGCCAAAGATAGTTGATGAAGATCGCCCACGAGACGGGTTAAGCGAATCAACTCATCCTGGATGGGAAGCAATAGTTCCGGTTGGATCGGCTGCCTGCTCTGTTGAAGCAGATCCAGCTTGCCTCTTACGATCGTCAGCGGTGTTCGAAGCTCATGGGCGACATCAGCCACCAGATTGCGGCGGACCATCTCGGACTGCTCGAGCCTGGAAGACATGCCGTTGAAAGCAACCGCGACCCTCCCGTATTCATCCTCCGAGGTAAAGGGAGCCTGAACACCGTACTCGCCTTGACCGAGTCGTTCGATAGCCGGGACGAGTTTGCGCAGGGGCGCAGTGAGCCTCCGAGATATCCAGTAGGCCGCCCCGAGGGAAAGCAGGACGAAGAGGACGGTGCCTCCTCCCAGCAAAATGATGATCGATGTGGGCGTGCCGATCCGAAGCTTGGTCAGGTTTGCCACATCCGTATCATAATAATACAGCTCCGCGACCGGTTTGCCTTCAACATGCAACGTCCGCTTTACACCGAGGCGTTTGATCTGCTTCTCCACAGCCTCCCCCTCATGCAAGAGGGTCTTTTGTTCCCCGGATGTCAGAAGGATGCTTTCCAGGCGGTCGGCTGAACGGGGACTGTCCACTAACCACGCCTGATCCTGAACGGCGCGGAAAGTATGCCCATTCTTCACGTAGTAACCGAGCAGCCGCTCCTGTAGCTGATCCAGCTCTTCTTCGCGCGAGGTTTGCAGCATGGCATCCATGGAATCGCGGATGACGACATAAGTAAGAAGAACGAAGACGGTGCTGAAACCGATAATGAACGATGAGAGGACGATGAATATTTTGCGGCCCACGCTCATGACTGCTGCTCAAACCGGTAACCGAATCCATACACCGTTTTGACAAAAACGGGCTCAGCCGGGTCATCTTCGATTTTTTTGCGGATTCGGCTGATATGGGCGTCTGCGGTCCGTTCATCATTGTGGATATCATCCTCCATGGCCGCCTGAAGCAGCTGCAGGCGGCTGTAAACCACGCCAGGCCTTGAAGCAAGGGTCAGGAGTAGTTTGAATTCGGTAGGCGTAAGCTGGATCTCCCGGCCGCGTTTCCATACCCGGCATTGGTTTTCCGAGATCATCAACTCGCCGCGCTTCAGCATTTCTTCGGTAACCGTTTCGCCTTCTATTCTGCGAAGGACCGACCGGATACGCGCGGCGAGCTCCCGGAGGGAGAAAGGCTTGGTCATGTAATCGTCTGCCCCTACCTCCAGCCCGATCAGCTTATCGGTTTCCTCAACCCGGGCGGTAACCATAATGATGCCGACACGGCTTGATTTTCTGAGCTCCCGGCATACTTCAATGCCGCTTAATTCCGGCAGCATCCAATCCAATACGACCAGCGACGGTTTAAAGTCCCTCACTTTGGCCAAAGCCTCCGTGCCTGTCGCAGCGGTAATGATGTGAAATCCCTCCTGCCGGAGGAACGGCTCCATAAACTCAATGACTTTTCGTTCATCGTCCACAAGAAGCAAGGTATGTGCCATGCAAGGATCCTGCCTTTCCATTTTGATTCGTTAGGTTCAGCCGTAAATCCACCCCATTATATACGGTTTCCAGCCGCAATTGGAAAATTTCACGGAATCCGCAAGCCATCATCACAAGATCGCAACATTTCGGTGATAGGATGATTTCGTAAAGATATTTGAATTAAGAGAGGGATGTCGACATGACGCAACAAGCTGTAGGAAAAACACCGCTGGTCGTATGGATATCGTTAGGGCTGGCATGGATATTTGTTGTATGTATTGCCATTCAGACGCTGTTTGCCGGCATGGCGCTGTTTGACGATGGATCGATGTGGAGAAGCCATACCCTGTTTGTCCATTTTTTTGAAATCGTGCCGGTCCTCATGCTGATATTTGGTATTGCAGGCAAACTGCCCGCCCCGTACAAATGGAAATCGCTGGTTCTGTTGTTATTGGTCTTCAGCCAATACCTCACCGCCAACCTGCCTGGCGCCGGGGCCTTGCATCCGGTCATCGCCATCGGATTGTTCTGGCTTGCGGTGGATACGGCGCGTGGTGTCCTGCCGTCCGATCGACGGGAACAGAAGGGGTAGCACGAACATGAGAAGCCTTGCCGCGGTGGTTGGAGGTTTTGCGGGCGGGGTCGTTCTGAATGCAGCGATTGCCGTTATGTCGCACATCATATATGGAGGAGACGAGAGCGGGTTGAAGGGTCTCAAGTACCTGCCGTTTGTTACCTCGGCATGGTACGCCGCTACTTTAATGATCTGGCGGCGCCCGGAATATAAACCATAGCGCTTCGTTCCGCCTTTACCCTTCAACCGCCAGCGATACCCAAACGAACAGGATATAGAATAGAATGGGAATCATCACTCCCATGGACAGCAGCAGCCATACAAGCGGCGTCCGGACCATATCCTTAACAATTATGATCGGGCTGCGGACATATCGCCCCTTCTTGAGGCGGTACACCATCCGCTTGAGAATCGCAGCTTGTTCATGGGGCTCATAGCGGCTCAGCTCTGCGATCAGCTCGACTTCCAGCTGCCTGATTGGCGGTGCAGGTTCAGACTCCCTTGTGCCAGGCATGTAAATCCTCCTCTCGTTAGTACGCGTTATATGTATAACAACGATAAAGCTGCCTCGGTTATGCATATTTTATGTACAGAAGATCAAAAGTAATGAGGAATTGGGGTTTGCAGATGTGATATGGTTCCTATATGATGAGGAAAGATTAGACTAGAATCAGATTATATGGAGCGAAGGGAAGGACCAAATTGGAAAATACAGCAACGTTGATCAAGCCGGAAGCGATGATATTTGACATGGATGGAACGCTGTTTCAGACGGAGACCCTGCTGCTGCCCGCCTATCACAAATTGTTCGACATTTTGCGTGAAGAGGGGCACTATGAAGGGGAAACGCCGGATGAGGAGCTCATGCTTGGATGTCTGGGAATGCTGCTCGAAGACATTTGGAAGATTGTCATACCGAATGGAACGCCGGCAGCCCATCGACGTGCAGACGAGCTGCTGCTGCAGCTTGAGCTCGAAGGCTTAAGCAATGAAGCAGCCGTATTGTATCCTGAGGTGAAGGAGACGCTGGAGGAGCTTCATCGTCGGGGCGTCCGATTGTTTGTTGCCAGCAACGGCCTGGAGCATTATGTGAAAGGCATAGCTGAAGCGAGAGGGATCATGTCGCTCTTTGAAGGAGTCTACAGTGCCGGAGAGCATGGAACGGCTTCCAAGGTGGATTTGGTTAGGCTGCTGCTGGATGAACACGATATCCGGGACGCCTGGATGGTAGGGGACCGGTCATCGGATGTGGAGGCGGGCAAAGAGAACGGACAAACCGTCATTGGCTGCCGCTATGCAGGCTTTGGCGGGGAGCAGGAGCTTAAGGGATCAGATGTCGTTATTCATTCTTTTTCACACCTGCTGAGGCTTCACGATCAAGCCGAATAGATAGATAGGAGTCACAAAGGCTGTTTCCAAGGGTAGCAAGCAACCCTCTTGGAAACAGCCTTTGCGCGTTTTTTGGATTCTTTAATTACGGTTTTCTACGAATTAACTTAAGCATTTTTCGCGGATTTTTTCTGGCTGTACACCCACAGTGCATATTCTAAAGGCCTTACCATCGATTCACGGTATGCAGCCATATCGCCGATTTGAGAGAAGACTTCCCTTGATGGCTTCGGATTCACCTCGAGAAGAAGAACTCTTCCGGTTTTATCCACGGCCAGATCCAGGGCAATCTCGCACAAGCCTCCATACTGTCCGTCAAGAAATTGGGCCACATCCACACCGAGGGAGTCGGCTTCCTCGCGGATGCTGGCGCGCTTTGCCGGATCTGCGATCCATTTGCTTAACAATTCTTCCATCATGGTCGCACGCCCGCCGCCATGCAGGTTGGAGGTCACGCTTTTCGGCGCTCCGACGCGTCCCACGCAGCCGGTCACCTGCCATTGACCGGATCCATTTTTCTGTACGAGCATCCGGTAATCATGCACTCTTCCATCCGGCAGCTCCAGCTGGATCCCCTCTTGAACCAGATATCGATCTCTATTGCCCCAGCCCGACAGATATTGCGCCAAATGGCCTGAAGGCATTCGCTTCGGTCTGATGATGCTCCGGTTGGAATTGCGTCCCCGGATTTCATACGTGCCCGCAACACCAGGTACCTTCGTAATCCGCAGAATTCCGCGTCCGCCCGTTCCGTTAATCGGTTTAAAATAGACGGTAGGATGAACGTTGAGCATCCGGTGGATGTCGCTTGTGCTGGTTACGATCCGAGTATCCGGCAGATGGGGACGGAAGCGTTTCTTGGTGGATAATACTTGATGAATCGTCCATTTGTTGCGTAAAGGTCTGTTCAGAAACAGTAAATGCCGATAGCGTGAACGAAAGCGCAGCAGCTGTTGAAAGCGAGGGCTCTTTTGAATGCGGCAGCGATCAAAGATCATATTGGGAAACGAGCGCCATCTGCGGCCCCATCTCCGGCGATCCGGATCGTATTCCATGGCGTTGATCAGGCCTTGCGCACTGTTAACGTCAGCGGGGGTGAAGACGTAAACGTCAAGGCCCATCGCTTTTCCTTCCCTGATCATATGCTCGTAGATATGCCGCTCCTCCAGCGTTTTCCGTTCATCCAAGTATAACGTCATAATACCTAAGACGGGTTTTGACACAGAAGTTCACCTTCTTGAACAGAGTCAGCACGAGATGCTGAAGAACTGTGGGATGGGTGCAGGGGAAGGGTTCCGCTCATAACGAGCGTAGGTTTGCCCGTCGGACCTTGCTCAAGCGCTATGGCCTGTAGCCCTGCATGAAAGCACATTTGCAAACTTGCCGAATGATCGGCGGCTACTTTGCATCGCAGCCGCCCGAATTTGGATAATTGTGAGCGGATCAGGGAAGAACCGATATGCCGGTTGCGGTATAGAGGGTGTACAGCAACCATGCAGGCACCTTCCCCATAATCCGCCGCAAAGCACATCCCCACAGGTATGCGGCCGACATCGCTTCGAACCGTAGCGGCCATGATCGAGGTACCGGGCTGCAGCAGCTCGTCATAGGATAGCAAGGCCAGGCGCTGGTAACCTTCGCGGGTTAGGCGTTTGTTGCTGTACCGCCGGAAGAATTCGCTGCACTGCTGTCTGGCATGCGGCCATTCTTCCGGGCTTGAGAGAGCTAGACATGAGATTTCCACACGATCCCCTCCTTTCATGTCTTTCTTAACCGTTGCTCTGGCTGATGCAGGGCCTACCTTTGATTGATCAGGTATTCGGAATATTGAAAAATCCGCTCCAGTGACTTTTTCCGGATCGCGGGTTCGTCAAATTTCATGGGTCTTGAATTGGCTTCGAAGAACCAGAGAACGCCTTCGCTATCAATTCCGAGGTCCATGGACATTTCGCCATGGATCTGACCAGAGCTCTTCTCAATCTGCCGTGCCATATGCACGGCTGCTTTTTTAACTTCGCTAAGGATGGCGTCGGACCGTTCCTGACCGAACACGATCGGCAGCAGCTTCTCCGGATCCTCAATCGTTCCTCCGCGAGGAACATGTGTGGTGATGCTTTTGGCGCCTGCCATTCGAGCTCCAATGCCTGTAACTGCCCAGGAGCCGTACTCGTTCTTTTGCACAAGTATGCGGAGGTCGAAGGCGCGACCGTGGACCTGGGCCAGCTCGATTCCTTGCTGGATCAGGTATGAGCTTCCTTTAGTCTCCTGATAAACACGGTTCCAAAGCCGCTCTAAGGAGGCTGCTTTGTAGGTGGTGCTGTTTTTGTTGTTCTGTATCTGTATGCGGTAGGGGAGCGATTTGTTTTTCTGATACCGCACCCTCATGATTCCTTGCCCGGCCTTGCCGTCCTCTGGTTTAAGATACAGGTAGGGCTTCCGCTTGATCATTTCATATAAAGTAGGGTAACCCTTCAATCGCTTTGTCAAGGGTGCCCACTTTTTGGTTAACCGTGATTTGTTCAGCCAAGCAAAGAGACGCCACTTATTGAAAAAGTGTGGGTTATAGATATCGATATGGGGATGTTTTTGGCATTCCTTGATTTTGCGTCGGACCCAGGGAAGGGCTTCATCCTCTCGGTAAGGGATCCGGTTATATATAACCTGGGGCAGAGGGCATAGCCTCTGCTCCCAGGAATGGTCGCTGTTCAGGATATAGCCTTTGACAGTACCCGTATCAAGCTTCAGATCACGTACGGTGACCACATAGACGATAAAGCCCATATCCTTTCCCGTTTTGATGATTTCCTGAAAGTTTTGCCGGTTGCCTCTGAACATCGTATGCGAGTCGTGCATGGTCAGGATGGCTACAACCGGTCTTCCATCACTCTCCACTCGGTTATTCACGAGTCATTCCCCCTGTGGAAGCCGCTGAGATACATACTGTGTTCAAATATATGCTCCACCGATGCTTTTCCTTCCCCTTTAAGAGAAGGGTGGTTGAATATCGATCGGCCCGGCTTCGAATTCGCTTCAAACATCCATATCCTCTCGTTATCATCTATTCCTATATCGAACCCGATTTCTCCTAACAGATGCGGATGATGATTCTCGATGGCCTCCGACATCGCGATGGCGGCGTCCTTGGCACGCTCCAGCACATCCCGAGCTTTGGAGCCGAAGGCCCGGCTGAGCGCCTGCTCCGGCGTCATCAAGGAGCCCCCGTTCTTGATATGCGTTGTGACGCTGCCCCGACCGGCTTTTTTGGCGCCGATACCAACCACGGACCACCGGTTTTTGCTGTTCTTATGCATATGAAATCTGAAGTCGATAGGGCAGCCATCGATTTCGATGAGGCGGATTCCTTGCTGGATAACATAGTTACGCAGCTTGGAGCCATGCTTGGCCTGTAGCATACGCATCAGACTGTTAAAGCTTGGGAACTTGAGAAGGGTGTTACCCCCGTTTCCGTGATATCGCGCAAAGTATCCTTTTTTGGGAAGATAGGTTAACCGGTAAATCCCGAGGCCTAAGCTTCCGGCTGAGGGCTTATAATATACAAAGTTATGGCGCTCCATCATATCCTTAATCCGCTCGGGACTAGGATTGTTATGCGTTTCCGGCAAATATTTGCCTGCCTGCACGTCGCCGTCCAGCTGGGAGTACACATCGGATTTATTGAAGAAGGCCCAGTTGAAAAATTTAATGTTGCGCTTCAGAAATCGATCTCTCAGTTGATTGGTAAAAGGGGAGAAGTCGGTTTTTCGGCTAGGCAGGCGATTATAGACGACATTAGGGAGCGGAACGGTTTTGCGGACAAAACCGCCGCCGGAACCGAGCATATAGGCATGCACCGTTTCGCGCTGCCAGTTGATATCCCGGGGGGCAAAGGCATAAACGAACATTTTTTTGTTGCCCTCACGAAGAAGCTGACGAATATACGAGGTTCGGGCTCCAAAGGGGCTGGATGGATTATGCGGTCCGTCGGAGAGAACCCCAACCACGGGCCCCAGCTCGATTTCTCCTTCACGGGGGGAATGGATATAGACAGGGCCCTGTCTGGGAACGTGGATACCGTTGCGGACACCGTTGCTTAAATAGATGTGTTTCCCCGATCGATCGATCGGTTTTACAGCAGCGGACACCGTGTTGGTCCCGATGCGTAGCTTAATCGATTTCCTGCTTGATAGCCCCAGGCTCTTTAGAAGCGAACCGGATAAAAAGACGACTTTTTCGGGCTGCTGCGAGAAATGAATATTTCCGAAATTCAAACTCATGTATTTACCCTCCTAAGTTGTCGAAGCAATAAATAACGGGCGTATTGAATCGGATGTTCGACGGACAGCCGGGCTGCGTGACCATCTCCCGTTAGTGTAAATGCGCGGCGGCCCGGTTTGGAATTAACCTCCAGGATCCAGACCCGTCCCTTTGTATCCACGCCAAAATCGATTCCCAGCTCGCCAAGTCGGCCGAATCCTTCTTCGAGCAGAGATGGAAGCTGAGCGGACAGATCTCGGATGGTCTGAATGATCTTCATGGCCTTTTCTTCTCCGAAATCGGTCGTTAGATAGGGAAGGGCCGGAAATGCGGTGCCTCCCCCGTGAAGGTTCGAGGTCAGTCCTTGGCTTACGCCTTGCCGTGCAGCGATTCCTGTGATGGACCATCTGCCGCGGTCATTCTTTTGAACCAATGACCGAATATCAAACGGATCTCCGTTGCGGTTATGAAGCTCCAGGTAGGGTTGAATGATAAACCGGCGTCGACCGGTAAATCGACTCACCCATTCGTTCATCTCTTGTGCGGGAATAGTCTGCTGGAACATGCGATTGCTCCGGTCCCTTCCTTGCAGTCTGACACGCTGTTGATCTGTCAAAGCGAGGTACAAAGTATGACGACCCTGAGAGCCTCCGCTAGGCTTCATGAAAAGTCCGCTGCCAAAAGCCAGCAGGGCCCTGCTCAGTGATTCCGCTCCGGTATAACTTAAGGTTGCCGGCAGATATGGCCTTAAGGCGGAGGAGCGCTTTAATAGTTGATGCACTTTCTGCTTGCCGGGCAGACCGCGTGCCCACAGTCTTACGCCCTGCTGCAGCATTCGGTTCAGATACGCACCGGCGGCAGCCGTTTCCTCACCGTTTCGGTGCAGACATCGGTCATAGATGACGTCTGGAGGAGGAAAGGTGCCGAAACTCCAGCCTTTTCCAGGATTGAATTGATATCCTTGTATCCTGTCTATGGAGCTTTCAACACCAGAAGCAGGAGAGGCATCATCCGGACAAAAAACAAATACCTGCATGCCGAGTCCCTTGGCCTTCGAGCTAAGTTCACGGAGGAATTCCTTCTCTGCGAAGGGAGGGAAGCCCGGTTTGCGGCATACCATGACACCCAGGGTGCCTATCTTGTTTGACGACATAATGTTCTCCTTTTTTAGAACCCCGTCAAGTATTGACAGTACTGAACGAGCCGGACGGCTGACGGTCTTACTTTGGAGTCGGCATTCAGCGGCGCATTTTCACCTTTGGACGGCTTGGAGTTGACCTCCAGGAGCCAAATGCGGCCAGCCGTATCAATTGCCAAGTCAATGCCGAGCTCCCCGAAATGATAGGGAATGGCAGCCTCCAGTCCATGAGCAATATCGAGCGCCGCTTGATTCATTCGGGCGGGGGCCGTTTGTTTGGAGCTTAACGGAATACTGCTCATGGCAAGTGCGTCCTTGACGGAAGATAGCGTACCGCCTCTGGCAAGATTGGAAACAAAATGGTTTCCGCCGGCAATACGGGCCACGACCGAAGTCACTGCCCACTTGCCGTTTTTGTCTTTATGAACAAGCGCGCGAAAATCAACGTTTCGCCGGTTGATGCGGATCAAATCCAGCCCTTGCTGAATTTGATAACGCGTTTTTTTTATTTTCCCAGATAAGCTGCTGAACAGCTTTGGAAGTGAGGAGTAGGTATTCTTCTTGCTTCCTTCAAGAGAGGTGGTCATCGTTTGATATTTGCCGTTCTCTTGGCGGGATATCCGGATGATCCCTTTCCCCAGACTACCCCGCACCGGTTTCAGGAAGACCGTCCGATAAGTGGCGCACATTTTTTTGAGCGTCGGATAACCGCTGAGCAAATAGGAATCGGGCAAATATTTCTGCAGTTTCACATCAGGCCCGAGTGCCTCGAAGACATCCGATTTATCGAGAAATTTCTCGTTAAAGATTTGGGTGCCGAATCGCGATTTTACTTCTCTCATAAAATGCTGTACGCTAGGACTATTCTCCAGTTTGCGGGTAGACAGCCGGTTATTAATGACGTCCGGAGCTGGAACGCTGAGCTTTTTCCATCCCGCGTCATAAGCAATGGCTTCAAGTGTCGACGGGTTCGAACCGATCATGTCAGGTGTGAAAAAATATACATATGCGCCCTGTTTTTTGGCCGCGTTGACCATTTCCAGGCAGAAAGCTGAGATTGATCCGAAAGGTTTATCAGGTTCATCCGGTTGATATCGGCTGACCATGATCCCGATAAGCGGACCGAGCTTCAGCGTTCTTTCCGTTGGATAATATTTGACATTCATGACGGTACGAGGAAGAAGTCCCGAATGGCTGAATACCGAAGGGCTTAGGGCCAGCGAATTCGATTTTCCTCCTGAGATAACGCGGACTTCCTGCTTGAAGGAGCCAAAGGCAAGCTGTACCTTCGAATCTGTCGGGATACGGAGCTGTCTGATGAGCCGGTCACCAAGCTTGATATCGTTATCCGAAAGCTGGGCTGAGCGGATTAATTGAGTCGATATCTTGGATTTGGTGTTGGATTTGATCTTGGATTTGCGCATGATGGATCTCCTTCCGACAACAACTGGATACTTAAGTGAACAGACAAAAGACTTCATCTGATCATTGCATGTAATGCATCATATGAGGACATATATCCCTTGGTGATTGTACTGCTCGGGAAAAAGGAGTGCTGAAAATGCAGAACTGGCTGTTTATTTTGGTGAACGTGTGCGTTGCTGCTTTTGTTGGCGGCATCACGAACCACTTTGCAATAAAAATGCTGTTTCATCCCCGTGAAGAAAAAATCATCCTGGGCCGCCGCGTACCCTTCACGCCAGGGCTCATTCCAAAGCGCAAGGACGAAATAGCCGAGTCGTTGGGACGTGTGGTCTCGGATTACCTGGTGACAAGCGAGGGCTTGCAGGAGCTTATTCGAAAGCCGGTGTTTCGGGGTAAGATAGAGGACAGCCTCTATCGGAAGCTGGAGGAATGGAGCCAGTCGGAGCTGAGCTTCGGAGACTTGGCGCATAAGGTATGGAGTTCCGAACAGTGGGAGCAATTGAAGGTCCGTGCCGAACAATCGGCCCGCCAGCTCACAGCCCGGGGTGCCGCAGCAGTATGGCACGGATACGGATTGGAGGCAAAGCCGCTGAAGGAGCTTGTTCCCGGTTGGTCCGAGGAAACGATCCAGGGCTGGAGCGGGGCTGCCGCCGATATTGTGCTGAAGGAGCTGAGGAGCACGCTGTTGTCCGCGAAGGGGCAGCTTATGCTATCGGATGTGGCTTCTTCACTCATCGATAAGGCAGGCGGATTTCTGGGGACGATGGCTTCGATCTTTGTGGATGAGGATAAACTGGTCCAGAAGCTGACGCCCATGCTGATTCAGCAGTTGGAGGGTGAGAAGATCCGCAAGACCATCACGGATATTATCTCAGGAAAGCTGTCGTATTACGGTGAGATGCCGCTGGGGAATTTCATCGAACATGCCGCTGGTGAGCCGGGCCTCGCTTGGATCTCCCGCACATTGGATGACAAGCTTCCTTGGTCCAAGTGGATGAAGCAAATCGAGTCTCTTCGCGTAGGCGAGCTGATTGGACCGCGAATGCCTGCCATCGAAGCAGCTCTGCCTGGACTGCTCGATAAGGGACTGGGCTTCCTTGAGCGAAGCATCCCGGCGGCCATGAAGGCTGTAAACTTACCGCAGCTCGTTCAGGAGCAGGTGGAGAAGTTCCCGATTGAGCGGCTGGAAGAGATCATCCTGAGTGTGTCCGGCCGCGAATTCAGGGCCATCACCTGGCTTGGGGTGCTGCTGGGCGGAGTGATCGGATTGTTCCAATCCATGCTGACCATACTGTGGAGATAACAATTTTGATGGAGTAAGGATTAAGGCAAGAGGCGAATTCAAATACGGCGTTTAAGCCGAATATATTGGAGGAATTACGAATGAACATTTATGACAAGGCACATGATTTGGCAAAAGCGATGAAGGAAAGCAAGGAGGTAGAAGAAATTACCTCTGCTATGAAACTCGTGGATGCAGATCCGGAGAGCAGACGCATGCTGGATGACTTCCGACAGCGCCAGATGGAACTTCAACAGCGCATGATGTCCGGCGATATGCCGGCACAGGACGAAATGGAGAAGATGGAGAAGCAGTTTGAGGTGCTGAGCCTGAACCTGAACATCCGCCGCTTGTTCGACGCTGAGCGCCGTCTGAGTGTCATCATCGAAGACGTGAACAAGATTATATCGGATAGTCTTCAGCATCTGTATGGTCCAGCCCAACCCTAGACGTTCCCTTTTTTAAGGCTGCGGACAATAAACTTCAACACAAATTCGGTACATTTTTAAAAACTTGTCTCATAAATTGCGCAAGCTCCTCATAGAGTAGAAATATAGATTTCAGAGAGTAGAGGAGCTGCGTTTACAATGAAAAAAAAGAAGAACAAGTTTAAACACACCGCTTACTTATTGGTTGCACTCGGCATGTTGATATACGCCCTTCCCAGCATTTCTTTCTCTGGCGGGTTCTCATGGGTTTCACTGTTCGGTGCAGTCTGGGCAGGATTTGCCCTGCTTGTGATCGGTTCGCATCTCTATTACCTTATCGGTGTAGATGAAGCGAAACAGAAAGCGCTCGATGAGATCCGCAAGGAGAAATTGCGTCAATGGGAATTGAAATGGCCGGAGGAACAGAAGAGCCAAGAAGCCAATTAAGCGTTGGATCACAGCGAGAGCTGTGACGAACAAAAACCTCCCTTTAAGGGGTACGGTTGGATCGCCCATCCGTTAACCTTCAGGGGAGGTTTTTTTGTGTCTGACGGGTATGGGAGCTTCATAGGACGTGATATAATAGATACAGTATGGTACAGATAGTGTTCTGGGGGTGTAACAGTTGGACGTTCGAGATGATACGATTACCAAACACGAGCAATTGGTTCAACATATTGAAAGTTTGAAGGTTGGAAGCAAAATCTCGGTACGACGGTTGGCCAAAGAGATGGGCGTCAGCGAGGGAACCGCTTATCGGGCGGTAAAGGAAGCGGAAAGCCTGGGCATCGTGGTCACGAAGGAACGGATCGGCACGGTTCGTGTGGAACGGAAGCCGCGTAACATATCCGAGCAGCTTACGTTTGCCGATGTCGTTGAAATTGTGGAAGGGCATGTGCTCGGCGGTGCGGAAGGGCTTAATAAAAGCCTGCATAAATACGTGATTGGAGCCATGAAGGTGGAGGCGATGATTCGATATATCGATGCCGGAAGCCTCATGATTGTCGGTAACCGCGAAGATGCCCATTCCCTGGCACTCGAGCAGGGGGCGGGCGTGTTGATTACGGGCGGTTTCGGAACCAGCCGGGAAGTGAAACAGCTGGCAGACCAGCTGCATCTGCCCATTATATCGTCCAGGCATGACACGTTTACCGTCGCCTCCATGATTAACCGCGCCATTTTTGACCGATTAATCAAGAAGAAAATTATGCTGGTGGAGGATATCGCTCATGATAAGCCGAAGAATCACCAGTTGAAAAACTCCGTCACCGTTCAGGAATTCAAACGGATTTCACAGGCGACCGGGCAAATCCGGTACCCGGTAACGGACGAATGGAACCGGGTCATCGGCATCGTCGGGGTTCGGGATGTGGAAGGGCTCGCCGAAACTCAGCCGATCGAGAAAGCGATGACCCGCAACCCGGTAACGGCAAGCATGAAAACGTCGCTCGCATCTGCGGCGCAGATTATGATGTGGGAAGGGATCGATTTTCTTCCGATTGTGGATCGGAACCGCAAGCTGCTTGCAACGGTTACTCGTAAAGAAGTGTTAGGAGCACTGCGGGATGCGCGAAACCAGCCTCAGCTTGGCGAGACGTTTGATCAGCTGATCTGGAATGGGATTGCAGAGGATCGGGATGAGGAAGGGCGTTTGTTCTTTCACGGTTTTATCACGCCCCAAATGGCTTCAGAACTTGGAACGATTTCGCAAGGGGTGCTCACGACCGTCATGAGCCAAGCTGCGGTTAAAGCGGCCAAGGATATTAGCGGCTGGGATCATGTGCTGGACCATCTGTCGACGTATTTCATCCGGCCCGTGCAGATCGAGGATCCGATCGTCATTATGCCAAAATTGCTGGAGATCAGCCGCCGTACCTGCAAGATGGAGATCGAGATCCAGCATCAGACAAACCTGATTGCAAAAGCGGTCATGACGATGCAGGCGATCGATCACGGCTAACGTTAAACTCCGGACAGAATAAAGGGGCATCCCGCAGGTCTTCATGGACCTTGCGGGATGCCCCTGTTCCGTTCAATTTGACTTAGCTGGCCGTCCGCGAATTCTTCAGTCTGCTGTAATAGGTGCGGCTTCTTATGCCGGCAAATATATTAAATGCGCCAAGCACCAAGAACACGGCTTCTACAATGACAGCCGGCGTGGAGCCGCTGAACAGAAACATGCAGACCAGCGAAAGGGAAACCAGCATAATGCCCATACAGAGGTTCATCATGGACATATAGATGCCGCGGTCCGCGGGATCCGCTACACGCCGGGCGCGAATGCTATAGAGCGCGGCAGCTACGACGGACAGGACGAGGATAATGTACAGGATATAGTGGATGACGGTTATCATGGAATGGAAGGCTCCTTCATATTCGGTAACATGCTCGCAATGTGGTGTTCATGTGCTGCTTCGTGATCAAAAGATGACTTTTTGAACAACCTCTAATAGCATGTTAGATTCGATCATTTACAATAGTATGTATTGTATCATGATCCGGTTGACTTTGCATCCACATGAACAACGCTAACCCAGATTTGCAGCACGCCCTCCATGACGAGCATGGTCTTGATTTGGACCTTGTAATCTTTCTCGCGGACCGTATAGATTTTGTCGCTGAGGAGTGAGCGCGTCAGCTTGCTGTCCGCGTCGATATCAAACACGTTGCGGCCGCGAAGGGCTGCCAGATCGTCGCTCATAAGCCTGACGAGCTCTTTGATGATGACGGGATCCAGCGGAACCCTGTCGTTTTGCTCGCTGCGGATCTTGATTTCTTTGATGACCGTGGATTGTTTATTGTATTTTTTTAACGAATCGATGTCTTCTTCATATTGTGCAATTTTGATCTGCTGGTCTTGATTCGTTTCCCATAGTTTATTGTAGGCTGCATGATAGACCGAGTTGTAGACGATGCTGCCGACAACCATTCCCAGCACGAAGATGGATGCGACCTGATAGAAGGGGCGGAAGCGGTGGGCTGGAGGTACGCGCATCGATCAGCTCCGGCTGGAGCACACCCATTTGACCAGCTCGCTGCCCATATGTGCTCCGAGAAATGCAAAACCCAGATATAAAACCTGCTTGATGGCAGGGGATAAATTGCCGACGGCCACGTTGCTTTCAATGACCCGCATCGGATCAATGGTGCCCCCGATGGCAGCGGCAAGCGCCCATATCTTAATCCGATCCGCAACCTCAAGCATCGTCTGGGTGGGGGGCTGCAGGGACAGCACGGCGCCCACGCCTCCCACCATGGCTCCCCCCAGCACGATGCCGAAGGCTATAAAAAAGTCCAGAATTGCTCTCGATAAAAAAACGCTCATGCCCTCATGTCTCCTTTCTACTCTCGGTGGATGTTATGGCAAACGCCTGTCCACGTACTCCCTAGTTTCATTCTATGGGCGGGCCTAGCGGGATTATGATAAAATGGTATAAAGACTTTTTCAGATATTTCTGGATGGATTTCAAATATACATGTACCGGCGAAAGGAAGGCGTTACGATGAGCTCTTTCGTGCATTTGCACGTGCATAGTGAATACAGTTTGCTCGATGGAGCGGCACGTATCGGTGACCTGGTGCGGGAAGCGGCGGCGCTTGGCATGAAATCGCTGGCCCTGACGGATCATGGCGTGATGTATGGTGCCATTCCGTTCTATAAAGCCTGCCTGGCGCAAGGCATCAAACCGATTATCGGCTGCGAGGCCTATATCACGGCAGGCTCCCGCAAGGAGCGGGGAAGCCGCAAGGATCAGCCGATCTATCATTTGATTCTGCTTGCCAAGAATGAGACCGGCTATCGCAATTTGATGAAGCTGTGCTCGATCGGGCATTTGGAGGGGTACCATTACAGACCCCGAATCGATATGGAGGCGCTGGCCGCCCATCATGAAGGCATCATATGTCTCAGCGCTTGCTTGGGCGGCGAGGTTCCCCAGCATCTGCTTCACGGACGCGAAGCGGAAGCGAAAGCTGCCGCGCTTCGTTATCAGGCGATTTTTGGAGAAGACTACTATCTGGAGCTGCAGGATCACGGAATTCCGGAGCAGAAACGCGTGAATCCCCAGCTGATTCAGCTTAGCCGTGAGACCGGCATTCCGCTGGTTGCGACCAACGATGTGCATTATCTGACCGAGAGCGATGCCGAGGTACAGGACGTCCTGATCTGCATCGGCACGGGAAAGACGGTCGAAGATGAGGATAGGCTGCAGATCCAGACGAATCAGCTCTATTTGAAGAGCGGCAGCGACATGGAGCGATTATACCCCCATGTGCCTGAAGCTATATTGAATACGGCTAAGATTGCGGACCAATGCAACCTGGAGCTGGAATTCGGCAAGTCGATTTTGCCGGAATACAGCTCGCTACCGGAAGGGAAGAATGCAGCCGAATACCTGCGGGAGCTCTGTTTGAACGGTCTGCAAGAACGTTACGGGAATACGGAGCGGTGGCAGGATGAAGCAGAGCGCAGCGAGCTGGAGCAGCGACTGAACTATGAGCTCGGCGTCATCGAGAACATGGGCTTCAGCGATTATTTCCTGATCGTATGGGACTTTATCGCCTATGCCCACCGGCAAGGCATCGCGGTTGGACCGGGCCGGGGTTCATCGGCGGGCAGCCTGGTGGCCTACACCCTTCAGATTACGAATGTGGACCCGATGAAATATAAATTGTTGTTTGAACGCTTCCTGAATCCGGAGCGGATAACGATGCCGGATATTGATATCGACTTCAGTGACGAGCGCCGGGAAGAGGTCATTGATTATGTGGTGGATAAATACGGGAAAGAGCATGTCGCCCAGATTATTACGTTCGGTACGATGGCGGCAAGGGCGGCCGTCCGAGATGTTGGACGTGCGCTGAATGTGCCGTTCGGGGATGTGGACAAGGCGGCCAAGCTGATCCCTAACCATCTGGGCATCAGCATCGCGGGAGCGATGGAGCAAAGCCCGCAGCTGAAGGAACAGTACGAGACGAAGCCGAAGGTGCGCGAGCTGATCGATATGGCGATGAAGGTTGAGGGCATGCCCCGTCATGCTTCGACGCATGCAGCAGGCATTGTCATTTCCCGCGATCCGCTGACGGATGCGGTTCCGCTGCAGGAAGGGAGCGAGAAGACGGCGCTGACGCAGTATTCCATGGAGAATCTGGAGAGCGTGGGCCTGCTCAAGATGGATTTTTTGGGTCTGCGGACGTTATCCATCATAGAGCGTACCCTGAGATGGATTCAAGAATTGACCGGCAGAACACTCGATTTCGAACAAGTGCCGGATGACGATCATCTGACGTATGAGATGCTGGGACGCGGCGATACCACGGGCGTATTTCAGCTTGAATCCGCGGGCATCCGGCGGGTGCTGAAGGATCTGAAACCTTCGGTGTTTGAGGATATCGTATCCGTGAATGCCTTGTACCGTCCGGGTCCCATGGAGTTTATTCCGAAGTTCATTCAAGCCAAGCACGGCCGGATTGAGCCGGAGTATCCCCATTCGGACCTGATCCCGATATTAGGCGATACGTACGGCATTATCGTCTATCAGGAGCAGATCATGCAGATCGCTTCGACGATGGCCGGCTTCTCGCTCGGGGAAGCGGATTTGCTGCGAAGAGCGGTGTCGAAGAAGAAGCGCGAAGTACTGGACCGGGAGCGGAGCCATTTCGTTTCAGGCAGTCTCAAGCTCGGTTATAGCGAGGATGAGGCCAACCGCGTGTACGATATGATCGTCCGGTTCGCGAACTACGGATTTCCCCGTGCGCATGCCGCCGCTTACGGCGTGCTGGCCTTCCAGACGGCTTATCTTAAGGCGCACTATCCGGTTCCGTTCATGGCTTCCATGCTGACGGCCGTTATGGGCAGCCACCGGAAGGTAGCCGAATACGTGCTGGAGGCACGGCGCCTCGACATCGAGGTCATGCCGCCGGACGTCAACGAAAGCGGAACGTATTTTACCCCGGTCATGAGCGGTTCTGCTGCCGAGGGCGGTGATAATGAAGGCCAACGTCCGGCCGGAGGCGGAATCCGATTCGGGCTAGCCGCGATCAAGAACGTAGGCACGCAGGCAGTGGAGAATATCGTCGAGATCAGGCGTGAAAAGCCGTTTGAAAGCCTGCTCGATTTTTGCCGCCGGGTAGACCTCCGCGTATGCAACAAGCGCGTGATCGAGTCGCTTATCCAGGCAGGGGCTTTTGATTCCTTGCAGGGACACCGTTCCCAGTTGGTTGCCATGCTGGACGAAACGGTCGAAGCGGCCGTGAAGTGGAGAAAGGAACGGGATGATCTCCAGATTCAGCTCTTCGACTTCGTGGAAACCACGAATTGGGACATCGAATATCCGGACATCCCGCCATATACCACAAGCCAGCAGCTCGAATTCGAACGCGAGCTGCTGGGCATGTATTTGTCCGGCCATCCGCTGGACGGCTTCGAAGATACGCTGGCGGAGTCCGGAGCTGATCGGTTAATGGATCTCCATGAAGCGGAAGATGAATCGATGGCTACGGTTGCCGGTATGGTGGTTACACTGAAGACCATTACGACGAAACAGGGAAAGGCGATGGCCTTCATGGAGTGCGAGGATCAAATTGAGCGCTGTGAGGTCGTTCTCTTTCCTGAAGTGTGGAAGCGAAGCGCGCATCTGATTGAAAAAGGCGCGCTGCTGGCGATCCGCGCGAAGGTTCAGCTGCAGGACGAAGGCTTTAAGCTGCTGGCCGAAGAAATCGCGCCGCTTGAGCCGCAAACCTTGAGTCAACTGGTTTACCGGAGCAAGGTTCGGGGAGCAGCGGGCGGCAGAGGAAGATCCGGCGGAGAGAATAACGGCCGTAGTGGTAAATCGGGTGCAGCCGGCATCCAGCCGGTTTCGGCCGGTAATCCATCGGCAGTCCCGACTCCGGAGCGGCTTGCTCCCCGGAGTGGACAGGATTCGACCTCTATCCGAAACGAGGCGTCGGGTGGCAGCCTATCGCCCGAGAAGGAATCTCGTACCGTCGTATCGAATCATAAGGCTGAGCAGCGTGTGTTTGTGAAAATAACGGCCGATGCGGAGCAATCGGAGCTGCTGGTGAAGCTGAAAGAGCTCCTGCAGCAGCATCCGGGGCATGTGCAAACGGTGCTGTTTTATGAGCGAAGCCAGAAGGTGCTTGCGCTTAGCGAAGCCTATCGAATCAAGCCTTCCACAGAGCTTTTTGCCGAAATGGAAAGCATGCTGGGCAAGGACACCGTTAAAGTGAAGTAACATGAAAATTTAAGAACGTTTCGCATCCCTCCCGCATACAATTAGGACACTACAGGTAATGTTGGCCGAGTACTCGCATGAAGAAGGCTCTTTCATGATAGAGAAGGATTGAAAGAGCGCGGCCAAAGACGCGGGGGGGATTTGTGATGTCAATGGACTTGGCAGAGAGCATGCTCAGCCGCAGAGGAGTCAGCGTAAGCTCCATCGCGGATATTGTGTTGAAGCTTCAACAGCGTTATCATCCGAAGTTAACCATCGAGCAGTGTGAAGAAAGCGTCCGGGCCGTTCTCGGCAAGCGCGAAGTGCAGTATACGCTGTATACAGGCATTGCGCTGGATGAGTTGGCCGAGAAGAAGCTGCTGCCGGAGCCGCTGCAATCGATTATGGAGCAAGACGAACCGCTTTACGGAGTGGATGAGACCATGGCGCTTGGCGTCACGAGCATTTATGGCATGATAGGACTGACCAGTTTCGGTTACCTGGACAAGGAAAAAATGGGTGTAATCGAGATATTAAATGAAAAGTCGGACGGGATCCATGTGTTTCTGGATGATCTCGTTGCAGGCATCGCCGCTGCCGCTTCCTCGCGCATCGCGCATAACAATCCTGATGCGGCGCATTATACCGCGGGTTCTGACTGATTTGCGCGAGCGGTGTCGAATGGCTGCCTGAGGGTATAGATTTGGCTTTCAGCCCCCTGCTCTCTTTGTTGAGGTAAAAACTGAAGTATGTTATCATTATCCATTATATCGGCTCAGGATATGCCTGTGGGACGAGATTAGGGGGATCTGAAAGGCATGTGGACGGTAATCTATATTGCGCCAACTGCAAAGGTGGCGGAAATGATCAAGACCAGGCTAACGGAAGAAGGTTTTTTGGTTCAAAGCCGTCCTGTGAATCTTTCCAAACAGCAGTTTGAGATTTTGGTACCCTCCGGAGAGCTTGAGGAAGTACAGGAAGTGTTGAATTCGATATTGCACCCCTAGTTTCATCTGGGTTACATAGCGAAGCTTAGCGTACGGATCGGCGATGTGCTATTGCGGCGGCCATTCAAATTTACGGCTGGAGAGGTGTAGTTGTGTTTAAAGACTTGTTTCAGAAAAAAAGGAAATACGCAACGATCCCATCGGAACGACTTGGGACAGCAGGGCAGCCTCAGGAAGGCGAACGCCCGAAACGGGAAATTCCAGAAGGTCTGATGAATAAGTGTGCTAAGTGCGGCACCATTCAATACAGCAAAGAGCTTGAGAAGAATCTGAAAGTGTGTCAGGAATGCGGACATCATATGCGCCTGAACGCGGTAGAACGGATTGCCATGACGCTGGATGAGACAGGCTTTGAAGAGTTTGATGCGGATATGATCTCGGTGGATCCGCTCAAGTTTCCGGGATATGCGGCCAAGCTCGAGCAGCAGAAGATGAAATCCGGTCTTCATGATGCGGTTATTACCGGTCAAGGGTCGATTCTCGGCCAGCCTGTTGTAGTAGCTGTCATGAGTTTTGATTTCTTCACGGGAAGCATGGGCTCCGTCGTCGGGGAAAAAATTACCCGAGCGATCGAGTTTGCGACGGACAAGCGTTTACCGCTCATTATTTTCTCCACCTCCGGCGGCGCCCGGATGCAGGAGAGCATTCTCAGTTTGATGCAGATGGCCAAAACAAGCGCAGCCTTGTCCAGGTTTAACGAGCTCGGCGGGCTCTATATTTCAGTGATAACGGATCCGACGACCGGCGGTGTATCCGCCAGCTTTGCGACGCTTGGCGATATCAATATTGCCGAGCCGGGAGCCGTATTCGGTTTTGCGGGCCGTATCGTTATTGAACAGACCATTCGCCAGAAGCTGCCGGATGATTTCCAGACAGCGGAGTTCAACTTGGCGCATGGTCAGCTTGACATGGTTATTCATCGGAAAGATATGCGCTCCATGCTTGGTAAGCTGCTGGAGATGCATACCGTGAAAGGGGGATTCTGATGTCAGGCGAATTGCCTTTTGAAATGCCACTTGCCGAAATGCGCAAGAAGATCGATGAATTGAAACAATTCGGACAGGAAAAAGGGATCGATTTCACGGATGAAATCGCCCGCCTGGAAGAACGATATAGTCGCTTGGAGGAAGAAATCTATTCTTCGATTTCGCCTTCCCAGAAAATGCATCTGGCCCGTCATCAGCAGCGACCGACGTCGCTTGATTTGATCCAGCTGATCTTTACGGATTTTATCGAGCTGCATGGAGATCGTCTCTACGGGGACGATCTTGCCGTTGTCGGCGGCTTGGCCAAACTTGACGGTGTTCCCGTCACGGTGGTCGGTCAGCAGCGCGGTAAGGATACGAAAGACAATATTGCGCGTTTCTTCGGAAGTCCGCATCCGGAAGGCTTCCGTAAAGCCCTGCGGCTTATGCAGCAGGCGAACAAGTTCAAGCGTCCTATTATCACGTTCATTGATACAAAAGGCGCATATCCGGGTAATACAGCAGAAGAAAGAGGTCAGTCCGAGGCGATTGCTCGTAATCTACGGGAAATGTCGTCACTTGGGGTGCCTATTGTTTGTGTGGTCATCGGCGAAGGTGGAAGCGGCGGTGCTCTTGCGATGGCTGTAGGCAATCGTGTCCTGATGCTTGAGCATGCTATCTACTCTGCCATTTCACCGAACGGCGCCGCATCCATTCTGTGGAAGGACGCATCTAAAGCGGATCAGGCTGCGGAAGCCATGAAGATCACTGCTAAGGACCTGCTCGAGATGGAAGTCATTGAGGAAATTATACCGGAGCCTAAGGGCGGTGCGCACCGAAACTATGAAGAGACGGCCGCCGCGATTCAAAGCGCACTGATCAGCCAGCTGAAAGAACTATCTGTTATGGATGCCTGCGAGCTGAAGGAAGACCGGTACCGCAAATTCCGCAAGATCGGCGAATTCGATTTTGCGAAAGCGGAACAGGAAGACGTGATTATGTAAAAGTTCTGATGAGTATGTGACGATATGACAAAGTTCCTATACAAATTAGACTTTTTGTAGTAGATTTAGTTGTTGGAAAAAGAGATATAGAGAACCCTTTAATAAACGGAGGAAACCCAAATGCGCAAAACAAAAATTGTATGTACCATCGGTCCTTCCAGTGAATCGTTGGAAAACACCAAGAAGCTCATTATGGCCGGCATGAACGTGGCTCGTCTGAACTTCTCTCACGGCGACTTCGAGGAGCATGGCAACCGGATCAAGAACATCCGCCAAGCTTGCGAAGAGTTGAACAAAACGGTAGCGATCCTGCTTGACACCAAAGGACCGGAAATCCGTACAGGCAAACTTGAAGTGGAACCGATTGAGCTTGTACAAGATGAATATATCACCCTTACTACCGAGGAAATCCTTGGTGATAAGAATCGTTTGTCCATTACTTATAAAGAGTTGCCGCAAGATGTTCAAGTCGGATCCACGATCTTGATCGATGACGGTCTGATCGGTCTGACCGTGGTGGAGATTCAAGGCACCGAAATCAGATGCCGCATCGTCAATGGCGGAACCATTAAGAGCAAAAAAGGTGTAAACGTACCGGGAGTCGCGATTTCTCTCCCAGGCATTACGGAAAAAGACGCCAACGATATCATTTTCGGGATCGAACAGGGCATCGATTTTATTGCCGCTTCCTTCGTTCGTAAAGCAAGTGACGTGCTTGAAATTCGCGAATTGCTGAAGAAGCATAATGGCGAGCACATCCAAATCATCTCCAAAATCGAGAACCAGCAGGGCGTTGACAACCTGGATGAAATCCTCGAAGTATCCGACGGCTTGATGGTAGCCCGTGGCGACCTCGGCGTAGAGATTCCGGCAGAGGAAGTTCCATTGGTTCAAAAACGCATGATCGAAAAATGTAACCTGGCTGGCAAACCGGTTATTACGGCTACGCAAATGCTGGATTCCATGCAGCGCAACCCACGTCCTACCCGTGCGGAAGCAAGTGACGTTGCCAATGCGATTTTTGACGGTACCGATGCGATCATGCTGTCCGGCGAAACGGCTGCAGGTAAATACCCTGTAGAATCCGTATTGACTATGTCCCGTATCGCTGAGAAAGCGGAATCCGCGCTGAATTACCGTGAAATGTTCTTGAAGCAGCGTATTGCTCAAGATACCAGCGTTACCGAAGCAATCAGCCAATCCGTTGCGATCTCGGCACTTGACCTGAATGCCAAAGCTATCATTTCGTCCACGGAATCCGGTCAAACGGCTCGCATGGTATCCAAATACCGTCCAGAGGCTCCTATCGTCGCCGTCACGACTCAAGACAGAACATTGAGACGTTTGGCACTGACTTGGGGCGTAACGCCGGTTAAAGGCGAACAGGCTTCTTCTACGGACGAGATGTTTGATTACGCGCTGCAAGGCGGCGTGAAGTCCGGTCTCGTGAAAGAAGGCGATCTTGTTGTGATTACAGCAGGCGTGCCACTGGGCCGTTCCGGTTCGACCAACCTCCTGAAAGTGGATCAAATTCCACAGGAGAAGTAATACAACGTCAAGAATCCGTTGGATTCTGAATATAGCAGCATATAAGCAATGGACGATGATTCTGTCGACCATTGCTTTTTGCATAGATAAGGGGTGATGTTGATGCCTAAACCATCCGTACCGACACTAAGCCGCTGGTTCTGGACGTCATTTCGGGTGCGTTACCAGGAAAGCGATCAAATGGGTGTCGTATACCACGCGAACTATTTAAACTGGTTCGAGATCGGACGTACCCAAATGATCCGTGAAATGGGATTTACGTATCGCGGAATGGAAGAAGAAGGTGTCCTCCTCCCGGTGGTTGATCTTGATATCAAGTACCGCCAGCCTGCGCGGTATGATGATCTTGTAACGGTCTTTACCAGAATGACTGCTTTCTCCCCGCTTCGAATACACTATGAATATGAGGTCCGTTTGCTGAGCGAACAGGAGCAGGCAGATTTGGAGGCGATGGATCTGTCTCCCGAATCCGAGCTTCCCGGTGCCTTGTTAACGGCCGGCGCGACCCGCCATGTATGGCTGAATAGAGAGTGGAAGCCGGCCCGACTGGATAAATGCGCGCCAAAGCTGTATGATGCATTGAGGGACACCCTTTGGGGGAGGAAGGAGTAGCTTCATGTTCAAATGGTTGCTGGCAGCGATGATCTTCGTGCCTGCTATTGAAATATTCGGCTTTCAGTTTGTTGCGGATCGCGTGGGCGGCATGAATACCTTGCTATTGACACTGCTGACCTCTGCGGTTGGCGTGGCCATGATGAGGTTCGAAGGTCGCAAAGCGATGGAAGATGCCAAGCAGAGAATGAACTCAGGCATGGTTCCGGGTGCTTCCATGGCCGATGGCCTATGTATATTTGCGGGTGGAGTGCTACTTATTCTGCCGGGCTTTGTAACTGACATAATCGGATTTACGCTGATATTTCCGCTGACTCGCCCGCTGTATCGGATATTGCTGTTGAAATGGATGAAGAAAAATATGAAAAACGGCAAGATTACGATCTTTCGCAGATAATACAAGCAGGATCACCCATAAGACCGGCCCATCATGGGCCGGTCTATTTATTTATGGAGTACGAGGAAATATCAGGAATCGGCAATTCCCATGAGTTCGTCCGACTGCTATCTGAATCTGCCTCCGATAATATAATTCCTTAGGTCCTTGAATACGTGGGCCCGGTGAAAGGCATCCAGGATGACAAGCGACACTGGACCTATAATCAGTCCCAGAATGCCGAACAGTTTGAGCCCGACGAACATGCCCAGCAGGGCGGCGAGCGGGTCCAGTCCCACACTGCTGGCGAGCACCTTGGGCTCCATAATCTGTCTGACGATCAGGATGATGCTGTACAGGACGGTTAGTCCGATGCCAAGCGTCAGGTCGCCCGACATAAAGGCATACAGCGACCAGGGGATCAGAACGATGCCGACGCCCAAGTAGGGGAGGAGATCCACCAAGCCGATCAGAAGACCGATGGAGAAGGCGGAATCGACCCCGAGCGCATAAAGCGTGATCATGACGATCAGGGCTGTGATGGAGATCAGAATCAGCTGGGCCCTCGCGAATCCGAACAACGCTTTTTTTAGATCCGTGAAAATATAGATCATGGGTTTGCGAATGACGTCGGGCAGGATGCGGATAAGCGCGCGATTATGGCGTTCCCAGCTGTTGCTGAGAAAGAACGTGGACAGTAAAACCACAATGAGAATCGTGCCCAAGTTGGGCAGGTAATAAATAATTTGCAGAATTCCGTTAAAAATACCGGTAACGAGGTCGGTCACGGCCGTGCCAATCGTTTGCGTCGTGCGGGTAATGTTCTGATTGATGGTATCGTGATAATTCGGGTTGTTCTGATAGAACCGGCTAATCTCATTGATGATATTCTGGAAGCTATCATTCTGGGTCCATGCGGTCAGCCATTCCATCCAGGCATCAATATGAAGATTGAAGGACTGGGACAGGATAATAAGCTCCTTGACCAGTCTCGTGACAGCCGCCGTGAGAATCAGCAGAGCCGCTCCGAAATACAGCAGCAGGGACAACATGACAGCGAGCCACCGCGGCAGCTTCAAACTCCGCTGAAGCAGGCGGACGCAAGGATTCATGGCATAAGCGATGATCCAGGCCAGGAGGAAGGGGTAAAGCAGCGGCAGCAGTACATATATCAAATAGGCGATCACGAAGATGGAAGACAGCACCCACACTCCCCGGCCAAAACGCTTGAGCATCAATCGTTCCAAACCATCACACTCCTTTGCAGCACTTCAGGGACGAGCAGAAACGCTCATTCCTATACGTATGCAAGGAGATTCAATATAAGGATAAAGAGTTGGAAAAGGCTTGTCTTCATGATTCGACAATGAGAATTATCACAGGTATAATGGAATTGTAAGTGATTTCAAAAAAATGTTTATGGTGTCGATAAAACAATTTGATGCAGCGAATGTCGCTGCTCATGTTCACATATCAGACAAAATCCAGTATGATATGAGAAGGTTTGTGACTAGGACCATAGCAATTTTTTTCGCGTTTTTCTTTTTTATCCGACTTCATGAAAATGTTTTCATGAATGTCAAAATAGTTCAGTTTATCCCGATCATAAAGGAGAGATGTTGCATGACAGCTACCAAGGGTTTGGAAGGCATTGTAGCTACCACCTCCGCGATTAGTTCGATCGTCGATGGCGTTCTGACTTACCGTGGATATGATATTGACGATCTCGCAGAACATGCAAGTTTTGAAGAGGTAGCCTATCTGCTCTGGTTCGGAAAGCTTCCAAATGCCGAAGAGCTTAAGGCCCTTCAACAAGATTTGAGCGACTATGCTGCCATTCCGGATGAGCTTATCCAGCAGATCAAATTGTATCCGAAGGATACCAATACGATGGCTGCGCTTCGCTCGGCTGTATCCGCGCTTGCTCTGTATGACGCCGAAGGCGACGATATGAGCCGTGAATCGAACGAGAAGAAAGCGGTTAAACTTCAAGCTCAGCTTCCAACGATCATTGCTGCCATCGCCCGTGTTCGTCAGGGCAAAGAGCCGGTGGCTCCGAAAGCCGGCGTCTCCATCGCGGAGAATTTCCTGTATATGCTCAGAGGCGAAGATCCTGATCAGACTTCAATCAAGGCTCTGGACCAGGCACTGGTATTGCACGCGGATCACGAGCTTAACGCATCCACGTTTGCTGCTCGTGTAACCGTAGCCACGCTGTCCGACATATATTCCGGTGTTACTTCCGCTATTGGCGCGCTTAAAGGTCCTCTGCACGGCGGCGCGAATGAAGCCGTCATGAAGATGCTGAACGAAGTCGGTTCGATCGATCGGGCCCAGGCTTACATTCAGGAGAAGCTGGACAACCGTGAAAAAATAATGGGCTTTGGACACCGCGTATACAAAAACGGCGATCCGCGCGCGAAGCATCTCCAAAAAATGTCGCGCGAACTTGGTGAAATGAAAGGCGACACCACGCTGTACGACATGTCGGTGCTGATCGACGAAACGGTTACCAACCAAAAAGGGCTGAAGCCGAACGTTGATTTCTATTCCGCATCGGTTTATACGCAGCTCGGCATCGAGCATGAACTGTTTACGCCGATTTTTGCCATCAGCCGTGTATCCGGATGGACCGCGCATATTCTTGAGCAGTATGAAGGCAACCGTATCATCCGCCCGCGCGCAGAGTATACAGGGATGACTGACCAAAAATATGTGCCGATAGAACTTCGCTAAGTGGCTGGCAATCATGTACAATAGGCTAGAGAACCGCTCAAACGTGAGTGAATCGCGGGTGGCGGGTTTCTCTGTGCCTATTCACGCGAGTATTTTGGAAATGGCTAGAGACAAGAACCATATTCGAAGGAGGAACTCATACTCATGAAATTGGAAAAATTCGCATTACCAACTGAAGGCGAGAAAATCACGATTGATAACGGAACCCTGCAGGTGCCTAACAACCCTGTCATTCCTTTTATTGAAGGCGACGGCACAGGCCGTGACATCTGGAAAGCTTCCAAGCGCGTCCTGGATGCAGCAGTAGAAAAAGCATATAACGGTTCCAAGAAAATTGCCTGGTATGAAGTATTTGCCGGTGAGAAGGCATACAATACATACGGTGAATGGCTCCCGAACGATACGCTTGAAGCGATTCGCGAGTACATCGTTGCTATCAAAGGACCACTTACAACGCCAATCGGCGGCGGTATCCGTTCCCTGAACGTTGCCCTTCGCCAAGAGCTGGACCTGTACACTTGCCTGCGCCCTGTTCGTTACTTCAACGGCGTACCGTCTCCGGTAAAACGCCCTGAGCTGGTTGACATGGTTATTTTCCGTGAGAACACGGAAGACATCTACGCAGGTATTGAGTACAAAGAAGGCTCCGAAGAAGTGAAGAAAATGATCAAGTTCCTTCAAGACGAAATGGGCGCCAACAAAATCCGCTTCCCTGAAACGTCCGGTATCGGGATTAAGCCTGTATCCTCCGAAGGTTCCAAGCGTCTTGTACGTGCAGCGGTTGAGTATGCGATCAAGCATGGCCGCAAATCCGTGACACTGGTTCACAAAGGCAACATCATGAAATTTACAGAAGGTGCCTTCAAAAACTGGGGTTACGAAGTGGCTGAAGCTGAATTCGGCGATAAAGTGTTCACTTGGGCACAATACGATATCATCAAGGAGAAAGACGGCGTAGATGCAGCTAATGCGGCTCAAAAAGCGGCTGAAGAAGCTGGCAAAATCATCGTTAAAGATGCGATTGCCGACATCGCGCTGCAGCAAGTTCTGACTCGTCCAACCGACTTTGATGTCATTGCGACGTTGAACCTGAACGGGGACTACCTGTCTGACGCGCTGGCTGCACAAGTTGGCGGTATCGGTATCGCTCCGGGCGCTAACATCAACTATGTAACAGGACATGCAATTTTCGAAGCGACTCACGGTACGGCTCCGAAATATGCAGACAAAGACGTAGTAAACCCTGGTTCCGTTATCCTCTCCGGCGTTATGCTGCTTGAGCATCTCGGATGGCAGGAAGCGGCTGACCTGATCTACAAAGGCATGGAAACGTCCATCAACAACAAAACCGTAACGTATGACTTCGCCCGCCTGATGGAAGGCGCTACGGAAGTGAAGTGCTCCGAGTTCGCAGACGAAATCATTAAAAACCTGTAAGGAGGAGATTCATCGTGGCAATTACTCGTAAAAAGATTACGGTAGTAGGTGCTGGCTTCACAGGTGCGACTACCGCCCTGATGCTTGCTCAAAAAGAATTGGGTGATGTGGTGCTGCTGGATATCCCACAGCTCGAGAACCCGACAAAAGGTAAAGCGCTGGATATGCTCGAAGCAAGTCCCGTTCAAGGATTTGACAGCAACATAGTCGGTACATCCAACTATGAAGATGCAGCTAATTCCGATATCGTAATCATTACAGCAGGTGTAGCCCGCAAGCCGGGCATGAGCCGCGATGACCTCGTGAATACCAATGCAGGGATCGTGAAATCCGTATGCGAGAATGTGAAGAGTCACGCACCGAACGCCACGGTCATCATTCTGAGCAACCCGGTGGATGCCATGACCTATGTGGCATACAACACGCTCGGATTTCCCAAGAACCGCGTTATCGGCCAATCCGGCGTACTGGATACGGCCCGCTATTGCACCTTCATCGCGCAAGAGCTGAACGTATCCGTTGAGGATGTCCGCGGATTCGTACTTGGCGGTCATGGCGACGACATGGTTCCGCTCGTTCGCTACTCCAGCGTGGGTGGCATTCCGATCGACACGCTGATTCCGGCTGAGCGCATTGAAGCGATTGTGCAGCGTACACGAGTTGGCGGCGGCGAAATCGTGAACCTGCTGGGTAACGGCAGCGCATACTATGCGCCGGCTGCTTCCCTCGTACAAATGACGGAAGCGATTCTGAAGGACAAAAAACGGATCATTCCGGTTATTGCTCTTCTGGAGGGTGAGTACGGTTATGACAATCTGTTCATGGGCGTACCGGCCATTCTTGGCGGAGACGGCATTGAGCGAATTTTCGAGCTTGAGCTGACGGCTGAAGAGAAAGCGGCGCTCGATAAGTCTGCGGAATCCGTACGTAATGTAACCTCGGTCGTGACCCTGTAATTGAATCAGGATTCACAAAATCGTCTAATAATGCAATCCCGTCCCGTGATTCGGGGCGGGATTGCTTTTCTTTGGATGATCTCTCCAGTATAATAAGAGACGATGAACTTAATGTAATAAAAATCACACTAACGACTTTGGAGGAATTATTTATGTGGAACGTGACATTTTTTCTGCATATGGTCGGTACGGCGGCTCTAGGATTTTACTTGATTCTGCCGTTTGTTGTTGGCGGTATTCAGAAGCTGTCCCTCGGCGCTCAAGAAGGAGCCGTTAATACGATTCGAGTAGCGAACCGTTTTGCTCAGTACGGCTTGGTTATTCAGTTATTGACTGGCGGATACATGATGTCCCAAGGCGAGTATTCGGTTCCTTGGATGATCATTGTAACGTTATTGCTGCTAGCGATGTTTGCTATTGGAGGCATCATGAGCAAGCCATTGAAGAATGCGCTTGCAGGGATCCGCGAGAAGCGTGAAGTGAAGGAAGAAACAAGCAAGCTGGGTACGCTTAGCGCACTTCTTGCCTTGCTGCTCTTGGTTATGATCTTCTTCATGGTATTCAACCATATCATCTAAGAATAGCTACATACGAAAGAGAAGTCGTTCCGTTTATCGGGCGGCTTTTTTTTTTTGACATTTAGAATTGTTAAGTGACCGGGGGCTTGCCAAGGATCTGAACGAACCTCGGAGCAAGGCCTCGTTTTTGGGACTTTTTTGTTGGGCAAAAAGAGCTTTACTTTCGTTTGATCTCGTACAATCTGGGTAAAAACAATAGCGAAGGGCTTTTTATGAGAATAAGAAGCCGCGTCGAACGCATCCTATGAGAGGTAGTTTGAGATACTGACCTGAAAGGAGAAATGTTCATATGCCACAAGATCAACCGAAACAAACCTTGCCGCCCCAGCATCAGGATCACAGACCCGGAACCGAATCGGAGATGCACCCGAAGCCGGAGTTTGAGAGTAACGAATACAAAGCAGCCGGTAAGCTAAAAGGAAAGGTAGCGCTGATTACCGGAGGCGACAGCGGGATCGGCCGTGCGGTTGCGGTCTACTACGCCAAGGAAGGCGCGGACGTATCCATTGTGTACCTGAATGAGCATAAGGATGCGGAAGAGACCAAACGACAGGTGGAGCAGGAAGGCCGAAAATGTCTGTTGATCGCCGGTGACGTCGGTGATGATGCTTTTTGCCGCGATGCGGTTACCGAAACCGTGGAGAAGCTCGGTAAACTCGATATTCTCGTTAACAACGCAGCCGAACAGCATCCGCAGAAGAAGATTGAGGATATTACCAAAGAACAATTGGAGCGGACCTTCCGTACGAATATTTTCGGTATGTTCTACCTGACGCAGGCGGCGATGCCGCATCTGTCCAAGGGCAGCTCCATTATTAATACGACCTCCATCACGGCTTACCGGGGAAGCCCGCAGCTGCTGGATTATGCATCGACGAAGGGGGCCATCGTTGCTTTTACACGCTCGTTATCAATGAATGTGGTCGGTCAAGGGATCCGGGTAAATGCCGTTGCCCCGGGACCGATCTGGACGCCGCTGATTCCTTCAACATTCCCGCCGGATCAGGTGGCCGAGTTTGGGGCGACCCAGCCGATGAAACGACCGGGTCAACCGGAAGAGCTGGCCCCAGCCTATGTATATCTGGCCTCAACGGACTCTTCCTATGTGAGTGGACAAGTCATTCACGTGAATGGCGGCGAAGTAATTAATGGGTAAAGCCCTTTGAGGGAACAACAGGGTCATCCTTTCACGAAAAAAACAGCGGACATCCGGGACTTCAGCCCGAATGTCCGCTGTTTCAATATGGGGGCAGCTTGCGCAGAATCAGATGCTTCTAAAACCGGAAGGCAGCACGCCTGCATCCCGGATCGCTCTGATCTGAGCGCGCGTCAAACGACGGTTGGAGCTGATAATGGATTCCGGTTCTTCACCGCGAATAATATCATCAAGATCGGCGAGGTTAGTGTTGCCTCGGAATACCCTGAAGGCGCCCCTAAAATTCGTCTCCGAGAACAGGACCAGGGTGGCGTTGGAGCTTGTCGAGAAGAATCTCAAGCTTTCAATGTCACCGAAAGTTCTCTCGAGATTCCGGATCCCGACGTTTCCGCGAACCACAAATCGGCGTCCTCTGAAAAACTCATTTCTAAACAGGGTAAGCCTTGGAAAGACCACTTGGGAGATTGAGGCTTTCATCATAGCAATCACCTCCTTTCCTTAACCAATATATGCGAGATTCATAGATTGGCATGGTTGATGCGACGGGGAAAATCAACACATTTTCTCTACTCTTTCATTTTTTGAAGTAAACCCTTTCATGTGCGAAATGATATGATATGATAACAATATTGGCAGTTTATAATGATTCTTATTTTGCTATCATGTCTGGGTTATGAAAGAGAGGAGTTTACCAACGTTATGAAATTATTTGAAGAGAGTATGTATCGACTGATTGTAGAAACCTCCACGAATTTGCCCGGGGATGTGCGAAGAGCAGTCAACCGCGGCCGAGCGTCTGAGGATGCGGCAACGCGAGCGGGGCTGGCACTGGCAACGATCGCTCAAAATATTGAGATGGCCGAGCAGGAAGTATCGCCGATCTGCCAGGATACCGGCATGCCAACATTCATCGTACATACACCTGTGGGTGCGAACCAAATCGAGATGAAGAAGGCGATTTACTCTGCGGTGATTCGCGCCACGAAGGATGGCAAGCTGCGTCCAAACTCGGTGGATTCGTTGACTGGCGCTAACAGCGGGGATAATCTCGGCCCTGGCACGCCCGTCATCCATTTCGAGCAGTGGGAGCAGGATAAGGTGGACGTCCGTCTCATCCTGAAAGGGGGCGGCTGCGAGAACAAAAACATTCAGTACAGCCTTCCTGCAGAGCTTGAAGGGCTCGGGAAAGCGGGCCGTGATTTGGACGGGATTCGCAAATGCATCATGCATGCCGTGTACCAAGCTCAAGGCCAAGGCTGCAGCGCTGGATTTATCGGCGTAGGCATCGGCGGCGACCGGACGACAGGTTATGAGCTTGCGAAACATCAGCTGTTCCGTCATGTCGAAGATGTGAACCCGAATGAAGATTTGGCGAAGCTCGAAGATTACATATTGGAAAATGCAAATAAACTCGGGATCGGCACGATGGGCTTTGGCGGAGAAGTCACGCTGCTCGGCTGCAAAATCGGTGCGATGAACCGTCTGCCGGCAAGCTTTTTTGTATCGGTTGCCTATAATTGCTGGGCGTTCCGCCGTCAGGGCGTAATGGTTGAGCCGGACACGGGGGAGATCACGGAATGGCTGTATGAAGCAGGCAGTCAGGTGCAGATGAACGCCAATTCCGAAACGGCTGTTTCCCAAGGCGAAGACTCCGGTCCAAGTGATTCCAAGGGCCGCGAAGTGGTGCTGCAGACGCCAATCAGCGAGGAGCAAATTCGTTCCCTGCGCGTTGGGGATGTGGTGGTGATCCGAGGCGAGATGCATACCGGACGGGATGCGCTTCATAAATATCTGATGGATCACGAGGCCCCTATCGACCTGAATGGGTCCGTCATTTATCACTGCGGTCCGGTTATGATGCAGGATGAAGAGGGATGGCATGTCAAGGCGGCAGGCCCGACAACGAGCATTCGAGAAGAACCTTACCAGGGCGATATTTTGAAAAAATTCGGCATTCGCGCGGTTATCGGAAAGGGCGGCATGGGTCCCAAGACGCTTCAAGCCCTGCAGGAGCATGGCGGCGTATATCTGAATGCGATTGGCGGGGCCGCCCAGTATTATGCGAGATGCATCAAAAAAGTAAACGGCGTGGATTTCATGGAGTTTGGCATTCCGGAAGCGATGTGGCATTTGGAGGTTGACGGCTTTGCCGCGATCGTCACGATGGATTCGCACGGAAACAGCCTGCATGCCGACGTGAGCAAGGATTCGGCAGAGAAGCTGGCCATGTTTAAAGAGCCGGTGTTCTCCTAATCCGGAGCATCTGAAGAAGCATCGATTGGCCCTCATGTGCCAGTCGATGCTTTTTTGTTGAATACGGGAATGGGGCCCTTATTTCGAATTTTCGTTGCGGTTTTCGGACACTCCGGTTTATGATGAAAGTTAAATACGTCAATTCAGTCATAGGAGGAAACAGGTGAGAAGTTTTGGACTAGCCTTTGCATCTTGGTTTGAAAAGTACACCTTTCTCTTGATTCCAGGCTCGCTGGTGCTAGGCTGGCTGCTCTCGGATGTTTTGGTGGACTTTGTTCACTGGATTCCTTATCTATTCGGTTATATTACACTGGTGATGGCACTTGGCTGTGGGATCCGTCATCTGCAAGGGGTTCTGAAGCGCCCCTTTGCTGTTATATTAACGCTCTTTCTAGCCCATGCGGCCGCTCCGGTGCTTGCCTATGGACTGGGCTCGGCCGTGTTTGGTGCGCACTCGGATTATACGATTGGCTTGCTGCTGTTCGCGATCATTCCCCTGGGGATATCCTCGGTGATGTGGGTCGGAAGCTCCGGCGGCAGCGTTCCGTTCATCCTGGCGGTAGTTGTGCTGGATACCATACTCAGTCCCTTAGTCGTACCGGCTCTAATGGATATGTTTATCGGGGATGCACTGGTTACATGGAATGCGTCTGAGCTGATTCTCGATTTGCTGACCATGGTGGTATTGCCCACTCTGATCGGGGTGATGCTGTATGAAGGTTCCAAAGGACGGATCAAGGACTGGTCGGCTCCTGTAGCCCAGCCCATATCGAAGCTGTTTTTTATGCTCGTGGTGATGCTGAACGCGGCAGCCATCGCTCCCCATGCAGCAGGCATGAAGGAGGAGATGCTGGTAGTGATCCCGGTTGTCGTTACGCTGATTGTGATCTGCTATTTGCTTGGCTATTTTGGCTCCTATGCGATGCTCGGACCGACACAGGAAATGCAAATTACATTTACATACGCGTCCGGAATGCGTAATATATCACTCGGGATGGTGTTGGCTACAACGTATTTCTCACCCCAGGCTTCCATCCCGGTGGTGCTGGGCATTATGTTCCAGCAGCCGGCGGCAACCATCATTCATGCGTTATTCCACCGAAGACGCACACGAGCGGTAAGTTATCCAAAATGATCACGCGGCAGAAAGAGGAGAGACCATGAGGCAGTATCGCAATCGTTTGACTCTGATTATGCTTACTTTAATTGGGTTATCTATGCTCGCGGCAGGACTGGCTATGGTGACGGTATTCAAGCAGTCCCATATTCAGCTGCTGGAGGACAATATGGTCCGGGAGATTCGGCTTCTGCAGACCATGATGGAGTTTCCGGATACGGACAGCGCGGATGCTCTTTCGTATTATACCGAAAGATCCTTGCAGCTTGAAGAACTGTCTGATGCGAGAGTGACCTTTATATTGAAGGATGGTAAGGTTATCGGGGATTCGGAGAGTGATCCGTTAACCATGGATAACCACGCTTATCGTGAAGAGATGCTTCAAGCGGTAAAAGTGGGGCGCGGGAGTACCATTCGTCGGAGTGATACGCTTGGGCAGGACATGCTGTACGTCGCACTTCCGGTCAAGGCCGGAGAGAATTTCGACGGATTCGTCCGCTTGTCCGTCAGTCTCAAGGAAGTGGACCAGGGAGTCAAACAAGGCTGGACCGTGATGGGGATCGGCCTGCTGGTGCTGTTCCTGCTAGCTGCCTTGGTGAGTTATCGTGTCGCCAAGGGCTTGACCTCGCCGCTTGAGAAAATCACGCGCGTAGCCAGACGGATATCGCGTCTTGAATATGATGCGAGGGTAAAGATTCACCGTAAAGACGAGATCGGTCAATTGGCGCACGCCATTAATGGAATGGCTGACAGCCTGCAAACCCAGCTGCGGACGATACGGGATAATGAAGATTTGCTGCAAAGCGTTCTAAACAATATGACAGGCGGTATTGTCATGGTGAGCGGGGCAGGCCAGATCATTCTTGTGAACCGTGCTGCCGAGAGAATGCTCGGCATTAATGCTGAAGTGATAACAGGCAAATCGTACCGTGAGCTTAAGCAGCATTATGAATTGACCAAACTGATGGAGGAAGGCCTTGAGAGCAAGGAGGACTTCCATGAGGAGCGCAACATTTATTATCCGGTGGAATCGATCATCCGCCTGGATGGGGTTGCGATGATGCAGGAGGAAGAGCAGGAGTCCTATCGCGGGATGCTGTTCCTGCTGCAGGATGTAAGTGATATCCGCAGACTTGAACGCATGCGGAGCGAATTCGTGGCCAATGTATCTCACGAGCTGAAGACTCCGCTCGCTGCGGTGAAAGGGTTTGCCGAAACGCTGCTTGGCGGCGGGGTGACCGATGAGAAGACATCGCGCTCCTTCCTCCAGATTATTTATGACGAATCCGAACGGCTAAACCGGCTGATCGGTGACATTCTGGAGCTGTCCAAAATCGAATCCAAGCGGATTCAGATGGATTACTCGCCGATTCATTTGTCGGCCTTCTTTGATACAATATCCGAAATGATGCGCACGGTGGCGGAGAAGAAGCGGATCAGCCTGGAGCTTGACATTCCGGAAGAGCTGTTTATGGAGGGGGACGAGGACAAGCTCCGCCAGATTTTTATGAATCTGCTCTCGAATGCGATCAATTACACGCAAGAAGGCGGACGAGTAAAATTAACGGCTCGTGAAAAGCATAGTAACAGGAACGCCGAGGATATTGTGGAGTTCCTTGTTAAGGATTCCGGGATTGGCATTCCGAAGAAAGATCTTCCCCGTATATTTGAACGTTTCTATCGGGTGGATAAAGCGCGTTCGCGAGGATCAGGCGGAACGGGGCTTGGACTGTCGATCGTGAAGCATCTGGTGGATCTTCATCACGGAACGATTAAGGTGGAGAGCGAGCTGGGAATCGGCAGCTCCTTCATCATTGAGCTTCCGATCCTGCAGGAAACGCACGATACAGGAAGTTAACACTCCGTTAACATTCTGTTGATATACTTGCATAAGCAGTCCAATTATCAAGATAAGGGCGGGGGTAACATTGACGCAACGCATGCTTGTTATTGAAGATGAGCCGACACTTTCGCGGCTGTTGTCCTACAATCTGACGCAGGAAGGTTTTCAAGTCGAGGTAGAGGAACACGGTACCGCAGGTTACGAGAAAGCGTCGAATCATGAATATGATCTGATCCTGCTGGATGTCATGCTGCCTGGCATGAACGGCTTTCAGATTTTAGAGAAGCTTCGAAGTAACGGAATTACCACGCCGATCATTATTCTGACCGCGAAGAACGCCGAAGAGGAAGTTGTTCAAGGTCTGAAGATGGGGGCGGATGACTATATTACCAAGCCATTTGGCGTATCTGAGCTGCTGGCCCGTGTATCAGCCGTCATGCGCCGGGTTTCCGGTCACGCCGATGAAGCAAAGACGACAGACCACCAGGGAAACGTCATTTCGCTTGGAGAATTGGAAATCTATCCTGAGAAATACGAGGTCCGGCTTGGCGGTCAGAGCATTAATCTCCGGCCGAAAGAATTTGAGGTGCTGCTCTACCTGGCCAAAAAACCGGGCGTTGTGTTAACGAGGGATGATCTGATGAACGTGGTCTGGGGTTTCGATTATATCGGCGGTCAGCGAACCGTGGACGTTCATGTGAGTTCCCTGCGCAAGAAGCTTGAGCTTGATCCTGAATCTGTACACATTGACTCCATTCGCGGGGTTGGTTATAAACTTGTAGTGAATCCGAAAAAAGGCTCCCATCATTCCGTTTGAAATGATGAGGAGTCTTTTTTTTGGGCCTTTGGTCAGATCCTGACATGTCTAATGTCTCATTTCCGCGCCATTATCCTTCCGCAGTTTACACTCCCTTAATCATTCGAGTATATTCCCATAATACTTGTCCGGTAAGATGCGTCTAAAGGACCAGATGAAGAAGGGGTGAAGGCGCATGACACTGCTTCAAACCATACCGAATCAGACAGAGAGAATGAAGGTGGAGGTAGAGCCGGTACTTGATGGACATGCAGCAAACGAGCCTGAAGCAGGCGCATTATATCGGCAATACATAAGAAGGGTCCCTGTTATAACAAAATCTGAATCCTGCCTCGATGTGCTGAATGTGTTTGCGAAGGATCATCGTATCCCGTGTGTTATTTATTGCGATGAGGCAGATACACCAGCAGGACTGATTATGCGGGATGTGTTTTACCAGCGAATGATGGGCAGGTTTGCCGTGGACCTGTATTATTCCAAGCCCGCCTACCAGTTTGCGGACCATCAACCGACGCGTGTCGATATATTCGAGAAGGTCGGAACGTTGCTGGAATTGTCCCTGCAGCGCCCGGATTCCAAATTTTATGATTGTGTCCTGATCACGGATGAAGGACGACTGCTAGGCGTGCTTACCGTCAGGGATCTGATGAGCCTGTCCAGTATGCTCCAAGCGGAAGCGGAAGAGAAGCGGGAACTGATCCTGCAGGAAAGCTACCGGCATACCCGGAACATTCAATCCTCTTTAACCGAGGTCCGAACGGCAGCAGCGAGAACAAACTCGGAATGTATACGGATGAGGGAGTGGTCACAAACCGGGAAGGAGAAACTGGATCTTGTCCGAACCTCGTACCTTGGTCTTGTAGAGGATATGACGAAGCGTGAAGGCCAGGCCTCCGAGCTCGCAGCCGATGCCAGCCGCATATTTTCCATCACCGGCATGATTACCGAGCTTGCGAACCAAAGCAGTCTGCTGGCCATGAATGCCTCGATTGAAGCAGCGCATGCCGGAGAGCATGGGCGTGGATTTCAAGTGGTTGCGGCAGAGGTACAATCGCTAGCAAAACAAACGCGTAAGCTGTCAGGGGATATATCGCAGCTGCTCGAGCAAATCCAGGGGCTGGCAGCAGATACAGCCAAGGGGGCTGTATCGTCGCTGAAGGAAATCCAATCCTGCGAGGGGTATGTAACGGAAGGTGCCCAAATGTTTAATGAAATGGACAATGCCGTTCAAGAGGTTCAGAAGTCCGGTAATCAGGTTTATCAACTGGCCGAGGAAACCGTGAAGCGTGTGAAGCGGGTGAAGGATGAGCTTGCCGGAATGAACACCGATGAAGCTTCGATCATGGAAGATAGGTCGAAACTATAACTCTACTATGATTAAAATATTTTACACTGCGTTTACATTTCTCAGAAACTGCTATTACATTCCGGGATTAATATCAATATTGTAAGTAGGAAGTAGAGACAACAACCATTTTGAAGGAGTGGATTCGTTTGTTTAAAAGAAGGGGTCGTAAACCAGCAGGTATTCTCGTACTGGTGTTAATGCTGAGCACGCTTTTGGCGGCATGCGGCGGAGGAACAACTTCCGGCGGTGCTTCAGGAGAAAATACAGACAACGGTTCAGCACAGCAAAATGAAGGAAGCACAACAACAGCTTTGTCGGGAACGATTGAAATTGACGGTTCCAGTACATTGCATCCATTAACTGAAGCCATCGCTGAAGAGTTCGGCGCAGCGAACCCGGATGTCCGCATTCCGATTGGAACAGGCGGAACAGGTGGCGGTTTCAAACGCTTCAATAATGGAGAGATTCCAATTTCCAATGCATCCCGTCCAATTAAAGACAGTGAAGCTGAAGAAGCAAAATCCAAGGGCATTACCTATCATGAGGTTCTGGTAGCTTATGACGGACTATCCGTTGTTGTTAACCCGAGCAATGAATTCGTAGATAAATTAACGGTAGATGAGCTGAAGAAAATTTACGAGCCGAACAGCACTGTAAAAACATGGGCTGACGTTCGCGAAGGATGGCCGGCAGAGGAAATCAAAATTTACTCTCCTGGTACAGACCACGGAACATTCGACTACTTCACAGAAGCGATTAACGGTGAAGCTCAAGCAAGCAGAAACGATAGCCAAATCACGTTCAGTGCCGATACAAATGCAGTCGTACAAGGGGTTGCTGGCGACAAGAACTCCATCGGATACTTCGGATTCTCCTTCTATGAAGAGAACCAAGACAAATTGAAGCTGGTTCCGATCGATAATGGTACGGCTACAGTAGCTCCAAGCATGGAAACGATCAAGGATAACAGTTATGCTCCATTGTCCCGTCCGCTGCTGCTCTATGTAAACGATAAGGAGCTTGAGCGTCCGGAAGTGAATGCATTCATGAACTTCTACCTTGATAATGCCGCTAGTCTTGCTGGCGAAGTTGGTTTCGTACCGCTTCAAGATGAACAATATCAAGAAGAAAAAGACAAGTTGGCAAAATAATTAAGGACTTCATGCCCGAAGGGAATCCTTCGGGCAACCCATAGAAAGGGAAGAGGAGAATGAACAAAACTTCACCCGTGGCGGCAAACACTAAAAGCATGACATTCCGTCGAAGCAAAACACGCCTCTCAGACAAAATCGTTCCAATCCTGCTCGGCTTGTGTGCCATGCTTTCGGTCTTTACCACCATCGGTATTGTATATACGCTTCTACAGGAATCCGTGATCTTCTTCAAAGAAGTGCCGGTATGGTCCTTCTTGACTGGAACGACATGGAGTCCAATTCTCCCTCCAAAAGAATTCGGCGTGCTGCCCCTGCTGGGCGGCACATTGCTGATTACAGGCATTGCGATCATTTTCGCAGTGCCTATCGGCTTGGCATGCGCTATTTATCTCAATGAATACGCTCCTGCCCGGGTTCGGGGGGTTGTAAAGCCAGTGCTTGAAGTGTTGGCTGGTGTACCAACGATTGTTTACGGATATTTTGCGCTTGAAACGGTAACGCCATTCCTTCAAAAGATTTTTCCCGACATGGGGATATTCAATGCGCTTAGTGCGGGTCTCGTGGTCGGCATCATGGTCCTGCCGATGATCTCGTCTTTAAGTGAAGACGCGATGCGTGCGGTGCCTAAGAGCCTTCGTCACGGAGCATACGCGCTGGGTGCTACCCGATTTGAGGTTGCCCTGAAAATTGTACTGCCTGCCGCTTTATCGGGGGTTGTATCGTCCTTCGTATTGGCATTCTCGCGCGCGATTGGCGAGACGATGATCGTTACGGTGGCTGCAGGTGCTACGCCGCAGCTGACACTGAATCCGCTGGAAAGCATTCAGACGATGACTTCTTATATTGTTCAGGTAAGCATGGGAGACGTTCCGCGAGGAACGATTGAATACGGCACGATTTTTGCGGTAGGTCTGACCTTGTTTGTCATCACCTTCTTGCTTAATATATTGGCGCAGTGGGTCGCTCGCCGCTTCAGGGAGGAATACTAGATGAAACAATTGAATCTGGGGGATAGCAAAGGAATCAACCGGAGACGTCTGGGTGACCAAACGCTGCATATGATATTCCTGGCTTGTACCAGTATCGGTATTCTAGCCTTGATGGCTTTGATTGTTACGATCGTGATGGATGGCGTTCACAGACTCTCACCCGATCTGTTCACGAACTTTCCGTCACGTATCGCGGATAAAGCAGGCCTGAAATCGCCGATTGTCGGCACGATTTATCTGCTCCTGCTCATGGCCCCGCTGTCTTTTGTATTAGGCGTGGGCGCGGCAATCTTTCTTGAAGAGTATGCGGGCCGCAGCCGCTGGGTTCGGCTGATCCAGCTGAATATCAGTACGCTTGCAGGGGTTCCTTCTATTATATACGGTATCCTGGGACTGGCGATTTTCGTGCGCGGCATGAATCTTGGCCGCAGCCTGTTGTCCGGGGTATTAACGATGACGCTGCTGGTGCTGCCAATTATTATCGTTGCCGCTCAGGAGGCGCTTCGCGCCGTGCCTAAGAACCGGCGCGATGCTTCTTATGCGTTGGGCGCAACGAAATGGCAAACGGTGTCCAGCGCCGTGCTGCCATCAGCGATTCCTGGAATTATGACCGGGGTTATCCTGGCCTTGTCTCGTGCGATCGGCGAAACCGCACCGCTGATCATGATCGGTGCTTTAACGTACGTGGCCTTCTTGCCGGAAAATCTGCTCGATTCGTTTACTGTCATGCCGATCCAGATCTTTAACTGGGTATCAAGACCAAGTGAGGCTTTCCACGAGCTGGCGGCTTCGGGTATTATTCTGTTGCTCATCATGCTGTTCATCATGAACATTGCAGCCGTGTGGATCCGGAACAAGTATTCGAAGAACATCTAAGAGACGCATAAAGCAGATCTAATCGTGAAAAAGGAGACATGAATAAGATATGGAATCCATCATACAGATTAAGAAATTAAATCTTTACTACGACACGTACCATGCGCTTAAAAACGTGGATCTGGACATTCCGGAGAAAACGGTGACGGCGTTCATCGGACCGTCGGGCTGCGGTAAGTCTACGCTGCTGCGCACGCTGAATCGCATGAATGACATGATTCCTTCCACTCGGATTGAAGGCAGCGTGCAAATCGGAGGAACCGAAATCTACAGCGAGGAAGTCCACGTTGAAGCCTTGCGCAAGCAGGTAGGGATGGTATTCCAGCAGCCGAATCCGTTTCCTAAATCGATTTATGACAACATCGCGTACGGGCCGCGACTCCACGGTATCCGCAATAAAGCGGAGCTGGACCAAATCGTGGAACAGAGCTTGAAACAAGCCGTGCTGTGGGATGAAGTCAAGGATTATCTCAAGCGGTCCGCGCTGAGCTTGTCTGGCGGCCAACAGCAGCGCCTATGCATTGCCCGGGCACTTGCCGTACAGCCGGATATCCTGCTGATGGACGAAGCAACTTCCGCGCTGGACCCGATCTCGACTTTGAAAATCGAAGAGCTGGTGCAGGAGCTGAAGAGCAAATACACCATCGTCATGGTTACGCACAACATGCATCAGGCAGCACGCGTATCCGGGCAGACCGTATTTTTCCTGAATGGCGAAGTGGTTGAATCTGCAAACACCGATACGCTGTTCTCGACGCCGTCGGATGCACGTACCGAGGATTATATCTCGGGCCGGTTCGGTTAAGCCATTATCACGACTATGATCTTTCTTAAAAGTAGATAGGAGGAGCATCACACATGATCCGGAGAATTGAGTTTGATCAGCAGCTTGATGAGCTGAGAAGTTTGCTGCAGGATATGGGCAAGCATATGGAGGAGGCACTGGCAAACAGCGTGGAGTCCCTTCAGACCTTGGATGCGGAGAAAGCGCAGGCGGTTATCAAGAACGATGTGCAGTTAAACAACATGGAAGAGCAAATCATGGACATCGGCTCCCGTCTGATCGTGACCCAGCAGCCTGTGGCAAAGGATTTGCGCCGGATTTTAGTGGCTTTCCGGATTGCAAGCGATTTGGAGCGTATGGGTGACTTGGCGCGGGATGTCGCTAAAGTGACGATCCGTCTGCAAGGCCAGAAGCTGATCAAGCCACTGGTGGATCTTCCGCGGATGTCGGATTTGGTGCGCGCGATGGTTTCGGAATCGATCGAATCCTATCTGACGGAAAATACGGATCTTGCCTATAAAATGGCCCAGGACGATGATCAGATCGATCATTTGTACAGCGTGATTTTGCAGGACCTGTATGCGCATCTGACCTCCGATCCGGATTCGGCCAATCAGGCGATGCTGCTGATCATGGTGGGACGTTACATCGAACGGATCGCCGACCATGCAACCAACATTGGCGAGAGCACGGTGTACCTCGTAACGGGTCATCGTCCCGACCTCAATCAATAGCATAATGATAAGTCAAACGCTGGCGAAAGCTGGCGTTTTTTTGCGAGAATTTAGAAAGCTCCAGCGAAGCGGAAGCAATTCTTTAATCGCATTTATATATTGGGGGCCCCCGCAAAGTATTTGGAATAAGCATCGAAGCGCAGGCTCCACTTTGTGGGGATATTTTGCGTATTCTTAGGAATTCACCGTTAATCGAACGGATTGTTCGGAATTGGCGGTAACCTATGTTATCATGTGGAAAGGAAGTAATATTGGTGCGAGGTGTTCTATGGACAAGCTGATTTTAATTGATGGAAATAATATCATTTACCGGGCATTCTTCGCGATGCCGCCGCTGACCAATGCCAGCGGACAGCAGACGAATGCGGTTTACGGCTTTACGACGATGCTGCTTCGCTTGATTGAGGAACACAAACCGACCCATATGATGGTCGCATTCGATGCAGGCAAGGAAACATTTCGGCATGCGGATTTTCAGGATTACAAGGGTGGCCGCCAGAAAACGCCTCCCGAGCTCTCCGGACAATTCCCGCTGCTGAAAGAGCTGTTGAAAGGCCTTGGCGTCTCCCAATTTGAAATCGGCGGTTATGAGGCCGATGACATTATCGGGACCATTACCCGTCAGGCTGATGAAGCTGGTCGGAAGGTGATGGTTGTATCCGGGGATAAGGATATGCTGCAGCTGGCTTCGGAGCATACCACGATCGCCATGGTCCGCAAGGGCGTTACCGACATCGAGTATTACGGACCGGAACAGATTAAGGAGCGATATGACCTGACGCCTGATCAGATTATCGACCTCAAGGGACTGATGGGCGATGCTTCCGATAACATCCCCGGCGTTCCAGGAGTGGGTGAGAAGACGGCTCTGAAGCTGCTTCATGAATTTGGATCCGTTGAAGCCGTGGTGTCACGCACCGACGAGCTGAAAGGCAAGATGAAAGAGAAAATTGAAGAGCATGCGGATTCCGCCATACTCAGCAAGAAGCTGGCTACGATCTTTTGCGAAGTTCCGCTGGAGCAGTCGCTGGATGACATGGCGTTTACAGGCTTGAATGAAGAGACGGCAGGGCCCGCACTGGCGAAGCTGGAGTTTAAATCGCTCATTGAACGGTTAAACCTGAGCACAAGCGGAGTGGGCGGGGATGCGGCTGAGTCGAAGCCCGAAGCGAAGATTGAAGTGACCCTTGTAGACACGAAGGGGCTTAAGGAGGTTGCGGATAACCTGGCCCACGTCACTATACTCCATGTAGAGACGCATGGGGACAATCCCCATCATGCCGAGGTGATCGGGCTCGCACTCGCTACGGAGGAACGGCAGTACTTCATTCCGTTTGAGGTTCTGAAGTCGGAAGAGGCCGAGCCTGTTCGAGCTTGGCTTGCCGATAGCGGGATCCCTAAACGCGGATATGATCTGCACCGCATTGATCTGGCCCTCCACTGGCAGGGCATTGCTTTTGCCGGCGCGGCATTTGACGTTCATCTGGCTGCCTACCTGCTGGACCCAACCGAATCGAATCAAAGTCTTAGCGGTCTGGCCTCCAAATACGGGCTTGCGTATCTTCAAGCCGATGAGGATGTTTTCGGTAAAGGGGCAAAGTACAAGGTTCCCGATATGGAGAAGCTCAGCGAGCACATGGCCAGAAAATGCCTGGCTGTATCCGAACTGGTTCCCGTTCAGGAGAAGGAGCTGGCTGCCAATGAAATGCTGCCGCTGTTCCATGAGCTGGAGATGCCGCTGTCCCGCATTCTGGCCGATATGGAGAAGCAGGGAATTGCCGTGAATGCGGAGGATTTGAAGGAGCTGGGTCGCGAGTTTGAAGGACAGATCGAGAAGCTAGTTCATGAGATATATGAGATCGCCGGAACGGAATTCAATCTTAATTCGCCTAAACAGCTGGGCGAGATTCTGTTTGTGAAGCTGGAGCTTCCGGTCATCAAGAAGACCAAAACCGGTTATTCCACCGATGCCGAGGTGCTCGAGAAGCTGGCGCCTTATCACGATATTGTCCGCTTGATTCTGAAGTATCGTACCTTGGCCAAGCTGCAATCCACTTATGTGGAAGGTCTTCTGAAGGAGATTTCGTCACAAACGGGCAAAGTGCACACGTACTATCGTCAGACGATTGCCGCGACGGGCCGTCTGAGCAGCCAATATCCGAATTTGCAGAACATTCCGATCCGTCTGGAGGAGGGCCGCAAGCTGCGCAAGGTCTTCGTTCCGTCCGAGCCGGGCTGGAGCATTTTGGCGGCGGACTACTCCCAGATCGAGCTGCGCGTGCTTGCGCATATCTCGGATGATGAACGGCTGAAGGAAGCCTTCGTCCACGATATGGATATCCACACGAAGACCGCAATGGACGTGTTCGGAGTCGGCGTGGATGAGGTGGACTCCAATATGCGCCGATCCGCCAAGGCGGTTAACTTCGGCATCGTGTATGGAATCAGCGACTATGGCTTGTCCCAGAACCTGAATATTACCCGGAAGGAAGCCGCGGCCTTCATTGACCAGTATTTCGAGGTGTTCCAGGGCGTCCGGCGTTATATGGACGTGATCGTCAAACAGGCGAAACAAGACGGCTATGTGAAGACATTGCTTGAACGCAGACGCTACCTGCCGGAGATTAACGCCAGCAACTTCAACCTGCGGTCTTTTGCCGAACGGACAGCAATGAATACGCCGATTCAGGGAACCGCGGCGGACATTATCAAGCTGGCCATGGTCCATATGGACAAGGCGCTGCATGATCGTCAATTGAAGAGCCGCATGCTGCTTCAGGTGCACGATGAATTGGTGTTCGAGGTGCCGGAGGATGAGCTGGAGATCATGAAGGAATTGGTGCCGGAAGTGATGAGTCAAGCGCTGAAGCTGTCGGTACCGCTGAAATCGGAAGTCAGCTATGGCGAGAACTGGTACGAAGCGAAGTAAAGTTATACAATATGGTTAGCCGATAGAGAATCGTTTATAGGGATCATGGCGTGAAGAGGGGCGCATTATGCACCATACCTTTCCACAAAACCATGGTCCCGCTCTGTCCTAACTTCCGGTATAATGGGAGATGAGGTGAAGTCATTATGCCGGAATTGCCGGAAGTAGAAACGGTGAAACGAACACTTAACCAATTGATTAAAGGTAAGCATATAGATCATGTATCCGTACATCTGCCGCGGATTATTCAGCGTCCTGATGATATTGAGGCATTTGCGTTTATGTTGAAGGATCATACCGTGGAAGGTGTAGAGCGCCGCGGGAAATTTTTAAGGATATTGCTGGACGGACTGGTGCTCGTCTCGCATCTTCGGATGGAAGGGCGTTACGGGTTGTACTCTGCCGAGGAGCCGGTGGAGAAGCACACTCATGTTATATTCCATTTCTCGGACGGGACGGAGCTGCGTTATAAGGACGTACGCCAATTCGGAACGATGCATCTCTTTGCAACGGGGGAAGAGTTTCAGCATGCTCCTCTTGCCAAGCTGGGGTATGAGCCGCTGGATGATACGTTTACGTTCGGAACTTTCAAGGAAGTCATCGGCAGCAAAAAAACGAAGATTAAAGCGGTGCTGCTGAATCAGGCATATGTGGTCGGCATCGGCAATATATATGTCGATGAGGCATTGTTTCGAGCCAAGATTCATCCGGAGCGTAACGCCAACAGCCTGAAGGATGCCGAGCTCAAGCGATTGTATCATGCCATTGTGGATACACTGTCCGAAGCCGTAGAAGCGGGTGGTTCCTCCATTAAATCCTATGTCAATGGACAGGGTGAAATGGGGATGTTCCAGCATAGTCATCAGATTTACGGACGGAAGGACAAGCCGTGTCATACATGCGGTGGACCGATTCATAAGATCGTGGTTGGCGGACGGGGGACCCACTTCTGCCCGAAGTGTCAGCCGGTTAAGAAGTAATCCAATAGGCGTGCACCCATTCCTATCCCTACACATATAATGTGGAACATATGTGGAGCGCATGGAGCTGCTCTTCTTCATGAATGAGCCGCTTGATGTGGAGCTTACGAGGAGGGAAAAGGGTGCTCAGTCATATTTTCTCGTCTGCGCTGCTGGCCATGGCATTAAGCCTGGACGGATTCGGTGCGGGGGTTACATACGGTCTGCGCAAAACAAGGATACCGCTGCTGTCTGTATTGATCATCTCGCTATGTTCCGGCTTGGTGCTTGGCGCCTCCATGCAGGCGGGCGCGCTGTTACAGCGGTTCTTATCCCCATCCGTGGCGTCTGTGATCGGAGCCGCCATTTTGATTCTGCTGGGCTTATGGTCTCTATATCAGCAAGTTCGCAGAAAAAACGAGTCAGATGTGCAGCCGGTTTCCAGTAAGGATATTTCGAAGTCTCTTATGGAAAAGAAGGCATCTGACCATCAAGTGAAATCAAGACGTGAGGTTAACACGGCAGGTCAAGTGCATCTTCAGCGGGCGGTATTCTCTCTTGAGATTCCGAAGGCCGGGGTTGTCATTCAAATTCTCCGCAGTCCCTCGAAGGCGGATCTGGACGACTCCGGCAGCATCTCCCCGTGGGAGGCGATGTGGCTCGGGATCGCGTTATCGCTCGATGCGTTCGGCGCAGGGCTTGGCGCCGCCATGCTGGGCTTCTCACCGTTAGGTACCGCGGCTGTTGTTTCCTTGTTTAGCGGGATATTCCTGGTGCTGGGCATGAGGGTTGGTTTACGTTTTGCATCCAAGGGCGGCATGCGTTTTATCTCTTATTTGCCTGCTTTTTTGTTAATCGTCATGGGTATAATGAAGCTGTTATGAGGTGAAGTCATGAATATCGGTTTAACCGGAGGAATTGCAACTGGCAAGAGCACCGTGTCCTCCATGTTGGCCATGAAGGGAGCACTTCTCGTCGATGCGGATCTCATCGCCCGGGAAGTCATGCTCCCGGGTCATCCGGTGCTGGGTAAAGTGACCGAACATTTTGGACAAGCGATCCTGTTTGAGGACGGTACGCTGAATCGAAAAAAACTCGGGGAAGTGATCTTCCATCATCCCGAGCAGAGAACGGTATTGAATGAGATCACGCATCCGGCGATCCGGCAGGAAATCCGGGAACGGACGGAAGCGTATGAGCGGCAGTATCCCGACCGGCTCGTCGTGGCGGATATTCCGCTGCTGCTTGAGGCCAAGGAGTATTATTCTTATCTTGACCAGATCGCTGTTGTTTATGTACCGCGAGAGCTGCAGCTTGAGCGTCTGATGGTACGCGATGATCTTAACAGGGAAGCGGCGGAAGCGCGTTTAAACAGTCAGATGGATATCGAGGAGAAGAAGCGTCTGGCGGATATCCTCATCGATAACAGCGGAACATTGGCCGAAACACAGCAGCAGGTGGACAACCTGTGGGGCAGGTTGGTTAGTCTATGAAGTGGCTCCGTAAAAAAAGAGTGCTGCTTCTGCTGTTTGTCTCTTTTGTAGCGCTTCTGTATCTGAGCTCGAACTGGATGACCTTGCTGTATCCGATTCATTATAAAGATGAAATACGGAAGCATGCCGCTTACTATGAGGTCGATCCGTTCCTGGTGGCATCCATCATTCGTGTGGAAACGAACTTCAAGCCGGGTAAGGAGTCCAAGAAAGGCGCCCTGGGCATTATGCAGCTGATGCCGGATACGGCGAATTGGGCGATGGAAATGGCCAAGCTGCCATCGGTAAACCTGCTGAACGTAAAGAATGAAGTGGATGCGAATATCCAGCTGGGCACCTGGTATATTCAGAACCTGCACAAGGAAATGGACGGCAACCCGATTGCCGCCATCGCCGCCTATAATGCAGGCCCCGGGAACGTCAAGAATTGGATCAACAAGGGCATGTGGGATGGAACCTACGAGAATGTGAAGAGTATTCCCATCGGGGAAACCCGCCACTATGTACAGCGCGTGATTTATTATTATAATCAATATACGGATGTGTATAAGGACGGCTTTTAACGAAAAAAGAGCGCTGGACAGGCTCTTACATCGAGCCGTCCAACACTCCTTTTTTAAGGAAGAATCAATTATTGACCGGAGAATTGACCAGCCAATTGTTGCTCGGCCAGGGTTACAAGACGCTTTGTGATGTATCCCCCGATCGAACCGTTCTCGTAGGAAGTCATGTTACCTTGGTATCCGTCTTGTGGAATGGAGATACCAAGTTCTTGAGCTACCTCGTACTTCAATTGCTCAAGAGCAGCGTTTGCGCGAGGAACAACCAGGTTGTTGGAGTTGTTGTTGCTTTGTGCCATGTTAAGTTCACCTCCTTGGGTTGGTAAAAGTATTATGTCTCGGGTTTCGCATTTTCATAACATAAAAGAAAAAAGTTTTGCTGGTAAATTTTTCATTAGGGCCGTTAAGGCTAAAATACGCTGAAAACAAAGGAAGTGAAGATGACTTTATGAAGTGTCCATATTGCAGTTATGCCGGAACGAAAGTGCTGGATTCCAGGCCTGCCAACGAGAATAAATCCATCCGCCGCCGCAGGGAATGCGAGCAGTGCAGCAAGAGATTCACAACCTTTGAGATGGTGGAGGAAACGCCGCTGATTGTTGTGAAGAAGGATGGAAGCCGAGAAGAATTCAGCCGGGAGAAGGTACTCCGCGGTTTGATCCGGGCATGCGAGAAGCGTCCGGTATCCGTGGATCAGCTGGATATGATCGTATCGGATGTCGAGAAGGCACTGCGCAATACCGCAGCAGCAGAGGTGGAGAGCCGCCAGATCGGGGAGCTTCTGATGGAACGGCTGTATCCGGTCGATGAGGTAGCGTACGTCCGGTTTGCGTCCGTGTATCGGCAGTTCAAGGATATCAATATGTTTATGAAGGAACTGAAAAGCCTGCTGTCCAAGGATACGGACGGTCAGGAGCTGTAAGAGCGCCAGGGTTCTGCGTGATCCAGGTGCTCTTCCGGTGCTCTCAAGGAGCCCATCCTCATCATCGATAAGTGACATTATATAGAGAAGTAAAAGGGATACAGCACGTCATCAAAAAATGTGAAAAACCTGTTGACATGCCTGCTGATTTTTTATATGATATAGAAGTCGCTTACGGGGCCTTAGCTCAGCTGGGAGAGCGCATCGCTGGCAGCGATGAGGTCAGGGGTTCGATCCCCCTAGGCTCCATAATAAGAAAACCCTTGATGGTATATCATCAAGGGTTTTTGCTTTTTTTTATAACTTTTTAATACTTCCCAGAAATGGTCGCAATCTAATTATAACATTGAGCGTAAAAAAGGAAGTACAACGCATCGTTGATTGTTCTTACTTTATTTTAATTGCTTGTAACAGAAGTAGGAGCGGCATCTGTCGCTCGATTAGCCCTAAATACGGAAGTGAGCAGCAAGACCAAAAATCCACCGGCGACGCCCCACAAAATCAAGGCGTTTGAGTAAGCTGCGTCCAGTCCGCCGAAGTACATTACTTCCCGTAGCCCTCCTGCCGCGAATCGCAGTGGCGTCCACGAATAGATCCAATCTCGCGTCGTCTGCGACAAGAACTCCGGAGCCATGTTCAGCAGCGGCATGGAGAAGAACATCAGCAGTACGAGAAGCGGTATTGCCCGGAATCCGATCCAATTCAGCAAGGAAGATTGCAACAAGAAGAACGCCGATCCAGCCAACCATAAGAACAACCACGTCTCCCCCGCGTTCGCCAGTTCCATACCGTACCACGACGAAGCCATCCATATGGTGTAGCACGAGGCTATGCCGACGATCGCAAGCCCCCCGATAGCTTGCAGCGCGCTGACTGTCCATCTCCTTGAACCCGCGGCGACCGCCTTCTGGCTAGCCAGGAACAAGACGACTCCGGTCACCATGCTGCCGATCCATATAATCTGGGTCAACAAACCCGGCGCATTCCCCGCCGCATTATTCGCTCCCGGTGGATGCACGACTTCCTCCTGAACGTTCACCGGTGTCATTAAAGCTTTAGCCGTCTCAACCGAAATTTGCTCCGTTTGCTGTCCGATCTGCCCAAGCAGCTGCTGCAACAGTTCCCCGTTGATCATGTTCATCGCTTGCCCCATTGCCTGTCTTACGACCATCGAGGCTTGGGTGTTCATACCCTCATTGGAGATGATTCTCACATTAGGGTGAATCGGCGAGTGCGTTGCTAGCGAGAGTAAACCGCTGCTCAGATCCGCCGGAATCACCATCGCTCCGTAATATTCGCGTTTATCCAGTCCTTCCCGGGCCTTTTCCTCGGAATCCACGACATGCCAGACGAACGGCATTGCCGGGCTAGACAGCAACTTTTCCCGGATCATTTCCCCTATCGCAAACGTTCCTCCAGTCGGCAGCTCCGCTGGCTGGTCAAGGATAACGAGGGCCACCGGGACCTCCTTTGGCTTCGATCCAAGCACCGATCCCATCATCGCTACCCCGAATACGGTCAATACGATCAGGACGAGCACCATTCCCAGCCACATCATTTTTTGTGTCAGCATTTTCACGATCCACTACTCCTCGTCTCTTTATAATGAACATATGGTTGATTATCAACGGCAATGTTCATTGTGAAAGGACCACCATATAATATGGCTGCATCACACGGTCACTTCATGGCAATGAACAAAAATAGCGTTGCTGCAGCAACGCTTCTGTATCCATTTCATTAAAAAAATGATCACTCAAGTACATTCGTAAAATCGAAAGACATCACCGCACTTAAATTTCGGCGATGTCTTTCTTGCGATTCAGCTACACAAACTTCAAAATCTACTGTTCGAATTTTTTCGTTTTTCTGCCGGCAAGATGGCCTCGATTACGTCCCAATGCTCAGCGATCTTTTCATCCTCTACGCGGAACAAATCGTAGAAAGCGGTATGCTGACCATCAAACAGACCTTCACTCATTGTAAGAACAAAATCGCCTTGACCGATAACTTGATGGACATAAGTATATTGAAACTCAACATTTTTCTCCTTCAGAGCCTGCAAAGCAGTGTGAAGACCTGAAAGGCCATCTGCAATATGCGGACTATGCTGAATGTAGTGATCTCCATCAAAGTAAAAGGCAAGCAGGTCAGGGTTCTTCCCGAGCAAGATGTTCTCAACATAGCTTCTGACAAATGCCTTGTTGGCATCCGTTTTGTCGATATCCTTAATCGTAACCGGTCCGTCAATCATTGTATGATTGCTTGGTGTCTTCTCCACCATCTCTTGCAAATTATCCCAGTGCTCAACGATTAGTCCATTCTCAAAACGGAAGATATCAAATACGATTTTAGGGCCGTGAAAATGATATACAGAATGAAGTACCACATAATTTCCGTCAACTAAAGCCCGCTTAATGCTTACCTTTGTACCAATTTCCTTTAAATGATCTAGAGCACCAAGCATGGTTTCACGACCATCGAGTAAGGCCTGGTTATGCTGAATATATTGATCTGGATGAACGTAAGCCGTAATCGCTTCGGGATTGCCGCTCTCAAAACTTTCCAGTACGGCGACTGCCTTACGAACAAGCTCATGTTGATGATTGGATGTCATTGGAATGTCCTCCTTGGAATTCTTTTTAGTCATTAGATAAATAATGAACATTACGTTGTTTATTTATCTCTTGCTCATTATAATAGAGGCTAATATAACGCTCAATATTCAATATTTTTAGTTATGATGGATAACAGACAACTCATAAAACTTTGTCGCTTAACGACCTAAATAAATGTAGGGGGAACGAAAACAATGAACAAGAAAACCGACCTAAGAATACTGCGCACGAAACAATCGATTCGAAAGGCGTTTTATGAGCTTATTCAGGAAAAGGGATATGAATCCATAACGATCCAGGATATTGCCGATCGGGCTATGATCAATCGAAACACATTTTACCTCCACTACCAAAACAAGCCTGATTTACTAGATACATGTATGAATGAATTGTTGAGCGAGTTAAAGGATGCGGTCGTTCTTTGTCCCATCAGCATGAATCCTTTCAGTATTTCTCTACTCGAGACAGTCATGCAAACTGTACTGGAGCATATTTCTCAAAATTTGACCTTTTATCATTCCATGTTAATAGATGAGAATAGAATCTATCAGCTTCAAGCGAAAATGGAGAATATCATTAAAGATAAATTAATTGAGGGGTGGAAACCTGCTCAGGGAAACTCCCCATTAGCGATATCCAAGGAAATACTGATCGAATACCTCGGATCGTCATTCATGGGGATTGTAATTTGGTGGATTAAAAACGATAAACCCCTTCCTGCAGATGAAGTTTCATCTCAGTTTAGCAGAATCGTTGCCTACGGGCATTTAAGAGCTGCCGGCATCGCAGTCGAGGAATAAAATTAGCGAGGGTAGAGGGAGCAGGGTTCAGCTCTGCCCTTTACATTTGAACGACATGGTGCTAAACTTGATTTCGATAGTTATAGAACTGCAGAAGATGTGCGGGGAGGTGGATACAGTGAGAGAAAATCAAGAAGATATCGGGCAAGCGGTTAAAGTGTATAAAGCTTTGGGGGAACCAACCCGGTTGAAAATCGCTTTACTGCTCGCGAAAGAGAGCAATTTATGCTTCACTGCCGTCGGTGAAAGGCTTGAGTCGGTTGCAGGCTCGACGCTATCGCATCATTTAAAGCAATTGACGGACTCTGGCTTGATTGATTCTCGCAAGAATGGATCGTTTATTCACTATAACGTCAATCGAGAAATAGCGGAAAAATTTGCGCCCTTTTTGTTGGCGTAATTTTTTCGAAAATCAATTCTATAAGTTTAGAACTATAGAATTGATTGGGGTTTATACTTAAACGGATTTTAACGAACGAGTCGATTTGGAATGATTATTCAACAGTTTTTTACTAATCCCCCCTATTCCATATTAAGAAGGAGAGAATAACTATGAGCGGTCAAACGAATACGATGGAGATTGGAATGAGCACCTTCCTTCATGCAAATCCCGGAAATGGCGGTGTCTCGCATGCCCAGAGGCTGCGCCAGGCGATCGAAGAAATCCAATTGGCAGATCAGGTCGGCCTTGACGTCTATGCCATCGGCGAGCATCATCGCATCGAATACACAAGCTCCTCGCCAGCTGTCATTCTGGCCGCAGCTGCAGCTACAACGAAGCGGATCCGGCTCTCGAGCGCAGTGACGGTGCTATCTTCGGACGATCCGGTGCGGATATATCAGGACTTTGCAACGTTGGACGGTCTGTCGAACGGGCGAGCGGAGATCATGGCCGGACGGGGGTCGTTCATTGAATCGTTCCCGCTATTCGGCTATGACCTGAAAGATTACGAGGAATTGTATGAAGAGAAACTGGAACTGCTGTTGAAGATTCGCGCTTCCGAAAAGGTAACCTGGCGTGGTGGTCATCGCCCGGCGATTGACAACATGGGCGTCTATCCTCGTGCACTGCAGGAGCCTTTGCCTGTCTGGATCGGTACGGGCGGCAATCCGGAATCAGCTGTTCGGGCCGGCTTGCTGGGACTTCCTATTGCCTTCTCAATCCTGGGAGGGGAGCCGCAAAGATTCGCACCCTTAGTGAAGCTTTATAAAGAAGCCGCCGTGAAAGCTGGTCACGATCCGAATAAGCTGCAAATTGCTACACATTCGCATGGCTTTATTTCGAATACGGCACAAGAGGCTGCTAAGCGGTATTACCCTGTCATGGCTGGCCAAATGAACCACATTGGACGGGAACGAGGCTGGTCTACCTATACACGTGACTCGTACGATTCAGCCCGCAACCTTCATGGCGCTCTATACGTCGGTGATCCCGAATACGTCGCAGAAAAAATCGTGCTGCTGCATAAGAATCTTGGCTTGACTCGCTTCATGATGTACAACGATTTCAGTTCCTTGCCGCATTGCGATTTGCTGCAGACGATTGAGCTTCTCGGGACCAAAGTAGCGCCGATTGTCCGTAAGGAGCTGGCACGTCAGACATCTGGCCATAACGCTTAAAGCAGACCACGAACGCTGGGAACGAGGAGGCTTGATTGGGCCGAGAAGTGAAGTCGGCGAATTGAGCAATTTTTTTAAATATGAATTCTATAGATTTAGATCTGTTGAAATGAAAAGAGGAGAAATAGATGAGAAATTCATGGAAAATTTATATTTTAGCCATTGTCAGCTTTTTAGTTGGAACTTCAGAGTTCGTGATTGCCGGCATCTTGGATATGCTTGCAAGTGATTTTGGAGTGTCGGTAGCGGCGGCCGGGCAGTTGATTACGGTCTACTCGCTTGCTTATGCCGTCGGCACCCCGATCCTAATTGCGCTCACGGCAAAAATGGATCGAAGAAAGCTTATGCTGTCGGCTTTGGGATTATTTTTCGTAGGGAACTTGATCACGGTCACAACTACAGGCTACGGCATGCTGCTTGGAGCAAGAATTATCTTGGCGATCAGCACGGGGGTATTTATGGTCGTCGCCCTGACGGTTGCCGCTAAAATATCTCATCCAGGAAAACAGGGCAGCGCAATCGCCACGGTTCTAGTGGGCTTTAATCTCGCACTTATTTTAGGGGTTCCGCTTGGGAGAATCATTGCGGGCTCACATGATTGGAAAATCATCTTTACGGGAGTCGGAGCCCTGAGCTTAATCGCGATGCTGGTCCTTTTGCTGGCGATTCCGAGATCGGAAGGAGAGGCTCCCGTACCTATTCGGGAACAGCTTGCCTTATTAAAAAGCCCACGAATCACGGTCGCGCTTTCCATCAGTTTTTTCTGGATATTGGGCTATACGATGCTGTACACCTATATAACGCCGTTTCTTCTGGACATTACGGGGATGAGCGAAGGGATGGTAAACATCGGGTTGTTTGCGTTTGGGCTGGCCAGTCTCATAGGGTCCCAAGTTGGCGGTTACGGTGCAGATAAATGGGGTATCCCCCGTACGATGATTGGAGGCTTGCTCTTTCACTCGGGAATATTATTATTACTGACGGCGTTCTCCCACTCGTCCATGATCGTGTTGCCTTTGCTTATGTTATGGTCCTTTTTCGCCTGGTCGACGGGGCCGGTTCAACAAGTTTATTTAATCGGCATGGCTCCTCAGGCTTCGGGGATTATCCTGAGTTTGAATAATTCTATTGTGCAGTTGGGCATGGCTGTAGGGGCTGTAATCGGAGGCATTGTTGTAGAAAGCATCTCGCTAGCATCCGTTGGTTTGCTTGGCGGAGCTTTCGTTGCCATTGGACTCATCCCGGCTATTATTTCATTATCCATGCGTCGCCGATCTGCAGCTGCGGGCGTAACCGGCAATGCGGAAGTTTGAAAAACCAGGCTTCTATATAAGTTGAACAAATAATATCAGATCAGGTCACCGATTTCTTCGGTGGCCTGCTGTGCATGTTGTTTGATTATAGCTTCTGGACCGGGTGCGTTAAGTTGAACCGTACCACAAATAGTGGTAAAGCGCCTGGATCAAGGCTGTGATGATGCGTTCTGCAGAATTGGGGAGAGGGATTTAAGGAATCAAGTTTTATCCCAACCTGAGGATAAGAACTTGATTCCATTGACATAAAGGACGGTGCTTGTTCAATCATCTACAGACCTTACTGGGTCAGGGGGAGGCGGTCACACACCTCAAACGAATTACTAATCCGTAATGTTTCCGCACCAGCGAGTGATTCCTTCATTTATGGTTTGCATGGGATTCGGATCGGATAGAGGAATCGCCCAGGCAATATGTCCATCCGGCCGAATAAGTGCCGTGTGGACGTCATTCCAATCCGCGTCAGCCTCAGCCAAAGAGGCATGTACAACTTGAAGATGGCTATACGTTTCCCATTGGCCGCTATTCTGTTCATTAGAATGGAAATGCAACAGAAGAAAAGTACCTTTGTGCAGGAGCGGATAGGCGTTAATCAATTGCCCGTCTTTCAGCTTTAAGCTGAGATCCTTGAACCGTTTCCCATTTAAAGGATGGGAAGGCGCTTCTGCGTCGGATGCATAATGTACATCCATGGCGGAAACTTGTGCGGCGATTTGATAATTAGCCTCCGGTATTTGAATCAGATCAGCCAACATGCTTCGCAGTTCCGTGATGGGAGGAGTCACGTCCAGAAGCAGGGTTTGGACCTCGGTATTCCGGAGCAAGGCTGTATTCCATGGGAAACGTTCGGTATGATAACTGTCCAATAGCCAGTCCGGAGCCCAGCCTTTGATTGCTCCTGCAAGCTTCCAGCCTAAGTTCATCGCTTCTTGTAAGCCGACGTTCATTCCCTGTCCACCAGCCGGAAAATGAATGTGCGCCGAATCTCCGGCCAAAAACAATCGACCATTCCGATAGCGTCCCGCTTGCCGCGTCGCATTTCCGAAACGGGACATCCATATCACATCGTTCAATCCCAAGTCGCTTCCGGTCGTACGGATGAGCGATGAACGAAACTCTTCCAATGTAACCTTCTCATCCTTAGAGATGTTACGTCTCTCCATATCGATCATCAAGACTCGGTAGATATGATCATTGATTGGCATGATGCTGACCAATCCTTTTTCTGTAATCCGGGATATGACACTCATAGGAGCCAATTCAGATAGAACGGCATCCCCCAGAATAGCCGTGAAGGTCGCATCTGTACCTTCAAATGATATGTTTGCATGCTTGCGAACCAAACTTCTAGCTCCATCCGTACCTACCACATAAGCTGATCTTAACGTTGTTTCTCCATGAGGTCCCGCGATCTTAACGTCAACCCCATCCTCATTCTGGTGCACAGATAGAGCCTCAACCTCTCTCCGGACCTCTGCGCCAAGGCTAAGCGCCCATTCCTCCAGCACCTTCTCCGTCTCACTCTGCGGTAAAAAGAGGGTGTGATTGGAAGAAGAATCCAACACCGAGAAATCCAAGGGGGTTTCTAATCCGGCAAAATGTCCTCTCGAAAGTAAGCGGCCTTGACTGATTAATTGTGATTTCACTCCACGCATATCTAATATTTCAAGGGTTCGTGGATGGACGGTAAGCGCACGTGAATATGGAGTTGTCTCTTTTAATCGCTCAATGACGCAGACCTTTACACCGGCTAATGCCAATTCCCCAGCCAACATCATGCCGACAGGTCCGCCACCGATAAGGATGACTTCATATTTCATATAAATAACCTCTTTTCTTAAACATTATGGGAAGATCACGATAGCGTCTATTTCGATAAGCCATTCAGGATCGGCTAGTGCTTGAACGCCTATATAGGTACTTGCTGTCTTCGGCCAGTTAGGGCCAAACACATAAAATCCTGCATCAAAAATAATCGAAATCAATTCCGGATTGTGGTTTACCACAAATATATTCATCTTTCCAATGTACAATGGATCCGCTCGCACGGCTTCCAATGCATACTTAAGATTGGTGAACACTTGAACCGCTTGCGCGTAATAGTCCCCTGAACCGACCAATGCTCCTGTTTCATCTACAGAAACCTGACCTGAGATGAAGGCCAGTTTGGAGGCAGTAGTTACCACGACATGAGAAATTACAGATGTAACCTTATCCGTCAATGTCTTCGGATTCACGAGTTCCATTGGTAGGTATGCACCTCCTTCATTAATTATTGTTTCGTTAGAATCTTTTTATTGCTTGTTAAAAAGGGTATGATAAAAATTATATATAATTTTTGTTTCATATGAAACAATATCATTGTACTTATTTACTCTTTATCCTGTCAACACCAATCTTAATATGAGTATGATCGTTTGTTTCTCAGGAAACAATCTATGATATAATAAACAAATAAGTCGAGGGAGTCAGCATAATCATGGATACTGCCAGTAAGAACAAAACCGCCATTCATGAATTTTTCGTTCAGTTTCTTGAGCAAAAAGAGCAATATGAAACCCGAATAACTGCCACATACCTGGAGGATATCCGGAAGCATATTGAATCGGAATTCAGCTTGAATATGACGGAACTGCACACCATTGCGTGCATCGGAGAGCAGGAGCCGATCAATCTCACTTCCATCGCGGAGAGAATAAATTTAAGTAAAGGAAATACCTCCAAGATCGCAAATAAATTACTAAAGGCAGGTTGGGTGCGAAAAGCCCAGCTCAACGATAACAAAAAGGAAGTGTATTTTCGGCTAACGCTTGTCGGCAAAAAGCTATTTGCTGCTCATCATGAGCTTCATGCGAAGGAAAGGCAAAGAATGTACGAATTTTTGGAAAGTTATAACGAAAGCGAGCTCGAATTTATTAAACGGCTGTTTGGAGATATGGTTGACTTCTATCGCTGACGTACCTCAATAAGGTTAAGAGAAAGTCGCTCGTTTCCCGACAGGGGAACTGAGCGGCACTTATTAGTGTCAGTAATAGTTGGAGGTGTAGAAAATCAATGAACGTATTTTCTAAAGGAACAAAAATGGTATTTTTATTGCTCATTTTATTATTAACGATTACAGGATGCACCACCAAAATGCCTATATCTTCAAATGAAAATCAATCTCTATCTAATCAACCTCAAAATACGAAACCTGTAGAAAATGCTGTACCTGAAACACCAGTTGCCGAAGTGAAGAACATACCCCCAAACAAACCGGTTGAATATGATCCTGCCTGGCCGGATCGTTCGGTGAAGTCTTCTAACGGGCATCTTGTGAATAGTTGTGTTCCGGATGAGCTGCGCAATAAAGCAACTACATTAACAACCAGTGATGGGGTGTATCTGTCTGCACTTGTGCTAGGCAGTGGAGATAAAGGAGTCCTGCTTGCACACGAGCAAGGCTATAACATTTGCTCTTTTCTTGACATGGGAACTGAACTGGCTGACAGTGGGTATCTGGTTGTTATTCCTGAATATCGTAATCATGGCGCCTCACAGAATTTTCCGGAGGATAATCAGAATATAGATCGTGATGCAGATGCTGCCTTAAGTGAACTCAAACGATTGGGTGCAAAAAGAGTGTTTTTGGCGGGAGCATCATGTGGCGGTAGTACAGCAATCATTGCAGGCGTTCGTCAGGCGCTGCCTATTGAGGGGCTGATTATTCTTTCTTCTCCTGCACAATGTGGGCCCCTTGATTCAATTCCGAGCGTTGAGAAGATTAAAGCACCATCCATGTTTGTTTTTTCACCTGGCGATTATGGAGGCTCAATTGAAAAAGAAGTGCGCAAATTATATCAAGCATCCGGAGCCACGGATAAAGAGCTAATTGTGGATGAGAGTGGTTATCACGGAACAGATATGTACCATAAGGGAGAGCACGGTGATGCCTTAAAGTCTAAGCTTATTGACTTTGTTAAAAAGGTATTTAATTAAAGTAAATAACTTTTGTAACAAAACCGTGGTTGATAAGGATTGTCAATTAATCCGGTCAAAGGTGCCTTCAAGGTCAAGAGAAAGCCGCTCGTTTCCCGACAGGGGAACTGAGCGGCAACATGATGCAGGGTCAGGGGATGACCACGGTCCGTCTACTTTTCTTATTATCTACTAGACAGTGTATTTAGAATTATTTCGAAACGGTTCTGATTCACTAGCTTTTCGTTCTAAAAGGTCTGAAGAATGCGCGAATGTCATCGGCAAAAAGCTCTGGTTCCTCCAGAGCGGTAAAATGTCCGCCGCGGGGCATCGAAGTCCAGCGGGTTACATTCAGGTTGCGCATGGCCCATTCCTTGGGCGGCAACAGGATATCCGCCGGGAATAGGGCAAGGCCAGTCGGAACCTCGATGTAGCCGATTGGCGGCAAAGAATGCGCATTATCATAATACATATGCGCTGTCGATCCTATGGTGTTCGTCACCCAATATATCATAATATGCGTAAGGAGTTCATCCTCGCTGAATTTTTGCGCAAGATCGCCGTTACAATCGCTCCATGATCGGAATTTCTCCGTCATCCAACCGGCCAAACCTACGGGCGAGTCGGAAAGTCCATATGCAAGGGTTTGGGGGCGCGTCGATTGAATGGACATATAGCCGCCCTCCTGAGCCATCCATGCCGAAGCATTATTCTGGTATTGCTGCTCTTCTTCCGAAAGCGTGGCCTGATCAGATGAAGCTATGAGATCTCGGATAATCCCGATATCGGTCAGATGGATTCCGTATAACCGTTCGGGATGGTTTGCCGCCAGGTATCTGGTCACACCGGAGCCCATATCCCCACCGGCGGCAGCGAATTTACTGTAGCCTAATTCTTCGGTCATGAGCTTAACCCACATTTCGGCGACATGAAAATTGTTGACCCCGGGATGTTTAGGACGGCTGGAGAATCCAAAGCCAGGTAATGAAGGGACGATTACGTCAAAAGCGTCCTCGGGGTTTCCGCCATGGCTGGCCGGATCCGTAAGCAGCGGGATGATTTTTTGGTAACGCAGGTAACTGTCGGGCCATCCGTGAGTAAGAATCAGGGGCAAAGGGTTAGGACCTTTACCGCGTTCATGTACGAAGTGCACGTCGATCCCATCGATCTTGCAGCGAAACTGGGAGAAGCGGTTCAACTTGGCTTCTTGTGCGCGCCAATCATAATGGTCCCTCCAATACGAAACTAGCGATTTTAAGTAATTTAATTCCGTGCCCCGTTCCCAATTCGCATTTTCCAATTGATCCGGCCAGCGGATATGATGGATTCTGTATTGCAGATCGTTCAGGATTTCATCAGAGACCTGAATTTGAAAACGTTCAATAGTCAAAATGACTTCCCTCCTCTTCTTAATACATCGTCATTATATCCCTCAAGCTGGTGTGGTACACTGGCATAAATGAAATTTTTAACTATACTATTTGCAGGTGAATGCCATGCCGCAATCGCAAATAGCTGGTCGTAATCCGCTTCCGTAACATCGCTGAACGATTCGCAAAATTGATAACCGCCTTGGCGCCATGATTCGCTAAATACTCGGCAATGGTTCTGCCGATTCCTCTGGATGCTCCAGTGACCAGGGCAACTTTGCCGGCAAGCTTCTCATCCATTTCAGCAATCTCTCCTTTCTAATGTGTTTTAAAGGGGAGCATTAAGCAAACGGGTAATCCATAACGACGATTCCTTCAACAAACGGGCCGATGGATTGCAATAATCCTTGATGCAGGGGGTGCTGAATATACTCTCGGCAAGCCTGTTGATTCTCGAAAGTGACTCTGATTCCCAGCGTAAACCCCTGCATATGCTCTATTTCCTCCGTAACGTTAATCCCGGCGCTAAGCTCCACGATCCCCGGAATATTCCCTTTAAAGTCATATGCACGCTTTATTGCACTTTCTTTTACTTCAATAGGAACATCGGGCTTGAATTTCAATAGCACGATATGCTCAAACATCTTACTCCCTCCTAGTTTTCTTTCTGTTTATTTTTGACTTTGGAGCTGCTTCAATTGGGAGAGCTCTTTCATCCATTTCACGAAATTGTCGGTTACAAGATCAAGGTACTGAATGGTAGGTTCATCGGTCAGCTCACCCTTCTCGTTAAACTTCTCATGAACAAAACCAATGTACACTTCATTTCCAGGCAACAGAGGCGAGGAAATACCGGATGCGAACAGAATGTCACGCAGATGGCCCTGCGCTTTGACCGATCCCAACAATCCCATGGAAGATCCGACGATCCATGAGGGCTTTCCGATCATGACTCGATCCACGCGGGATAACCAGTCAATCGCGTTCGCCATGACGCCGGGAATGGTCGAATTATATTCCGGAGTGATCCATAACACCGCGTCGGCAGCAGCGACGTTCGCCTTAAAATCGATAACCGGCTGGGGCGGAACAGACTCGATATCCTGATCGTAAAAGGGGAGATCCCGAATGTTCAGCACATCCAACTGAAAAAGATGCTGATAACGGTTTTGAATATAACGGGCCAGCTTCAGGTTGTATGAATCTTTGCGAATGCTTCCGACTATGGCGGCTACTTTCATTTTCATCACCTCAATGATAGGGTCTGAATGGAGTTGAACAGGTGGGACCGATCATCACTGTCTATCCATTCTTGCTATTCCTCCTAAGGAGGACATAAACTAGTCTAAATGGACACGAAGAGGCTAGGAAGAGATCTAGTTATCGTAGGATTGGGAATCCTACGTTCATGAATAGGTAGGAGGTATGGAAGACATGGAAGACAGATTGGACCGTTATGAGGAATTGTCCCGTTTTTTGCGTTCACGCCGTGAACGAATAACCCCAGAGCAAGCAGGTTTGCCGGATTCCGGACGCAGACGAACACCCGGACTTCGTCGCAGCGAGGTAGCTCTGCTGGCAGATGTGGGATTGGATTGGTACACCTATTTGGAACAAGGGCGTCATATCAACGTATCCGCTGAGGTGCTTGATCGAATAGCGAAAGTGCTTCGGTTAGATGAATCTGAACGCAGGCATCTGTACCATCTTGCCCGTAAACAATTTCCCTTGGCCGGTACGAAGCAACCCTCTAAGGTAACACCGGAACTTCAACGTTTTTTGGATAGCCAGAACCTTTCCCCTGCGAATGTCATGGATGCGCGCATGAACATCATTGCCTGGAATGAGGCCTACTGCGCATTAAATGGGAATCTTACGGTGATGTCGGATAGGGAGCGGAATTTGGTCTGGATGACGTTTACTTCTCCCCGTTTCCGCTATGCAAAGGGAGACCAATGGGAACTGCATGCTCGGCGAATCGTTGCCAATTTCCATGCCGGGTATGCCCGTCACGTCGACGATCCTTGGTGGTCCGAGCAGTTCGAGGCGCTTTCACAGGCTAGCAGGGAGTTTCGAGAATTTTGGGATTCCCACGAGGTTCTCGATGCTATGGATGCTCCTAAGACGCTGCATTGTCCGAAGCTCGGGATCTTGAATTTTGATCTGGTTTCATTTCATTACTTGAACGATTCTAATTTGACCGTTTCCATTCATGTTCCTCATCCAGATGGCACGGTGGATAAGATGCAGCAACTGTTAATCGATTATCAGAGCCAGCATTCAGAGCAGCTTGAATCTTCTCGAAGAGTTTAGTATAGGAAGGCAATCAGAAGTCTTATTCGGCATGAATCAAGACATCCGAGCGGATGTCTTTTAATCTTGTTCTATAGGTGAAACGGAGAACTGTATCATAAGTAACCGCAAGTTTTAAAAATGCTCCCCTTTAAGTAAGCAGGTTTAATAAATAAACCGACTACTTCAGAGGAGCATATCAGTTGCCGTGGATGTCGAATTCTTTGTTATCCTTTAAAATGGTTTTACCACATCATCTGAATCAGTGGAGTAAGCCAGCTCTTTCTGTGCTTCCAGAGCGGCCAGTCTGTCCAGCAGGGCAGCCCGGATTTGCTCATAGGCGTCACTGCCCAACGCCATACGTATCGGACCCTCTCCCTGGTCGACACGACGGATAATCTGCTGCGCCATTTTATCCGGATCGCCGACAACCATTTGATTGAACATATTCATATCTATACCAGGCAGTTCTCCCTTCATCAGGCTAACGAATCGGCCCGCCTCCGTATCCCGGTATTCGTCCATCCGCTCGCCGAATACGGCGTTGCTTGTAATGAAATTCGTTCGGATTCCGCCGGGCTCCACCATAGTGGTCTTAATATTGAACGGAGCCACTTCCTTAGCTAGCGCTTCAAAGGCTCCTTCGACCGCCCATTTCGAAGAGCAATACAGTCCCATACCCGGAATAGAATAATAACCCGCCATACTCGAAATCTGTACGATGTGACCGCCGCCCTGCTTGCGGAAAAAGGGCAGGACTGCACGCGCTGCACGCAGGGAGCCAAGCACATTGGTCATAAACTGATGCTCAATGCTTGTCGCTTGCTTCTTCCACTGCGCCATACAAGCCATAGGCTGCATTATTGACAAACACATCGATCGTGCCCAGTTCTGAAAATGCACGTTCCACGACTTCAGCAATTTGCTGAGGGTTTGTCAGATCTAAATTAGCCTGCCATAGCCCAGAGCCATACTGTGCCTGCAGATCATCCAGCACCCCCGGCTTGGTACCGTTGCGGCTACACGGTCCCCTCTATCAAGCAACCGGCGAGTTATACGTGAAGCCAAGCCTCCTGACGCTCCTGTAATGAACCATGTTTGCATACTAAATACCCTCCCAATCGTTGTCTTCCACTGAATCATACAAGCAACTGGAGGGTGCTAGCCACAGCACGCCTATTCTATTAACAGGAGTAACAGTCTACGGTAGCTGCCTGTCCTGCTCAAGTAAACGCAATAATCTCTCCTCCGTGCCTGAACCGGGCACCGGAACAAAGAAACACCAGTGCAGTCCCGGGTCATTATCGATTACAGCCGCGGAATGGAGCTCGAACTCCATCTCCTGTGCGTCAGGAACACGGAATAAAGCGGTGGCTACGCGTTTTTGTTTGATTTCATACAGCTCCCAGAAATGTACGAACTCTACGCTTTCCCGCGTCAAGCGTTCAAACCGTTCCATATATAACGGGTTGTTCTTGTAAAGATCGAAGCCTGTCCGCAGAACGGCTACAGAGTAACGGGCAGCGGCTTCCCAATTCACCAGTCTGTTGCGGTAATCCGGCTTTAAAAACATAATGTCCATCATATTCCGTTCGTTGTCCGGCAGACTGCCGAAATCGGCTACGATCAGTTCCGCTGCCCGATTCCAAGCGATAACATCCGTACCTTCGTCCGTGATAAAAGAAGGATAATGCAGTTGATTTACGATTTTCTGCAGAACTCCCGTATCCGGTCCACCGTTATTTGGCACTGTGACGACGCTCGCCACATCTACATTGGCCAGATCGAATAGATGCTTCTGCTCGTCATCGTCAAGCTGAAGCGCTTTGCTGATACTTAGCAGCACTTCCGGCGAAGGATTAACCTCTTTGCCTTGCTCCAGCCAGGCATAGTAAGTCACGCTTATATTGGCAAGATAAGAGACTTCTTCTCTTCGAAGTCCCGGAGTGCGTCTTCGTCCGGGCAGCGGCTGAATCCCGGCCTCTGAAGGCTGCAACCGTTCTCTGCGCGATTTAAGGAAGTCACCCAATGCGGATGAGGAACGATTCATTTTCAAGTGGGTCACCTCTATTTACTCATATGGAAGATACATATCGCTATTAACCAAATAGACCAAAAGCACTCTATACATGATTATTATAATCTTTGTTGAATGCCGTTTCTACAAAAGAGAACCATAACGAGTACCGAGGCTATTAATCCCGCTAATAGTATAAACATGATGTGGTTAACCCATGCCTATCGACAGTACGATGAAGATAAGTCAGTTAGGTTCTAAATAGGAGGTTTTTTTCTTGATCAAGTATACTTATCGTAACAAGCTAGCAGTAGTCACCGGTGCTTCATCCGGAATAGGGAAAGCGTATGCCAACGAACTGGCGGCACAAGGCTGTCATGTTGTTCTGGCAGCGCGCTCCAAGGACAAACTGGATTCAATGGCCAAGGAAATCAACCGCCAGTATGGCGTACAGGCTTATGCACTCGCTTGCGATTTGTCCAAAGCGAACGCCTCGCGCCAATTGGCCAAACAAATTTCCGAACTGGGCTTGTCCGTGGATATTCTCATCAACAACGCAGGCGTTGGCACCTATGGCCGTTTCGAAGAAATAGACCCGGAGCGCGAGCAGGAGGAGATCATGCTGAACACGGCTGCGTTAGTCGATCTTACGCATCGGTTGCTGCCCGATATGCTGAGGCGAAAGGACGGAGTCATCGTTAACGTGGCATCGATGGCCGCGTTCATGCCTTGTGCTTATTCAGCCGTTTATGGGGCTACCAAAGCATTTGTATTATCCTTCTCCGAGGCGCTATGGGCAGAAACGCGCGGGAGAGGCGTTCGCGTGCTCGCACTGTGTCCAGGTGCAACCGAGACGGGGTTTTTCGATGCGGTCGGCAGTGAGGAAATGGGGGCGGGCCAAAAGCTCTCGACCCCGGAGAAGGTTGTACAGGCCGGATTTCGCGGGATTGATCAAGGACGCAGCTATATCATCGATGGCCGTAACAATTACCTTATGGGTCAAATGATTCGATTTTTGAGCAGGCGCAGGGTAGCCTTGTTCATGGAACGCATGTCAAGGCCAAAAAGACACGGATAGCGGGATCCGGTTCTTTTGAGGATCTACAGTAAAACGAATTTAGCGGTAATATTGTTTGCATGGTGTGACTTTGATGTATCTGTACAGTAAGGTGCGAATCAGCCAGAGTATGACATTGTCCATAGTGCAGGGTAACAGAATGCTCAAAGTGTCGGATAAAGGAAAAGCCCCTTGCGCTATTGGTTCAGCGGAAGGGGTTAAGCTTAAAAAATGCTATTCGGTCTCCTCGTTGAAGGCGAGCTCGACGCTGCCGATGTGCTTCCTGTCGTCCAGCGTGATCCTCTTCACGATCAGGTGCATTAGGGTCTTGCGCTGCGGGAAGGCCTTTTTGATACGTTCCTACCTACACTGGGATATCCCTAAATTCACCTTAAGCCATTGGCCGGATGCCTGTTCAGATCATCTTGGGAATTATCTGCTCGCGTTGCGAGTATTAGAAAAATGCCGATAACTGACATAACGATGACAATGATAAAGGAGATTGTAAAGTTAGTATTGAAGGATAAAAATCGACTTAAAATAGAAGGACCAAATGCACCTCCTAAAATACTTAAAAGCGTGAAGAGTCCCATCCCGATACCAATCTCCGTCTTTTTCAAGGTCGATGGCACAACATTGGCAGCGGACGATACTAATGTGGTATAGCCGAGCGCAAAGATGAACATGACGATCCCAATGCCGATGGGCATGTCTTGCAAAACCGCCATAAGCAGTGCTCCCAGAATCATAAAACCATGACCAGCTAGGATAATGATCCTGCCATTGTACTTGCGAGAAAGTGCTCCCATGTAAGGGCCGAACAACGAACCAATCAGTGCGCCTGGGAACATGACGATGCCGATCAGGCTTGCTTGCAAGTTACCGCCCTGTTTTAGAACCAAGGGCAATAAAAATAAAGCGGCCGGATATGCAGATGTGCCTGCAAATACAGAGAGCAAGGAATTTCTGTAGTTTTTGTTAGCGAGTAAAGAGATGGTGATAAAAGGTGCGTTCTTCCCGCGTATGTGGAATGAAAACGCAATAAGCATCAGGACAGCAATTATTAAAAGATAAGGATTTAGGCTGATACCTAGTACCAGAATGCCTACTGCCAAGGAGAATAATATAGCTCCTAAGACATCGAATTTCTCCCCTTGTGCAACATTAGTAGGGAAGTGTTTCACAACAAATGGGATAATAAATACGATCAAGAGAGAAACAACAAAAAGACCGTGCCAACCAAACAGTTGAATAATAAATCCACTGAGGACCGGGGCTACTCCGCCCATCAGCGCGAAAGTAGTAGACACAAGGCTTAATGCTTTGCCTCTGTTCTCGGGTTTGAAATATTTAGGCGGAACTACATACGCTAGGGAGGGAATAGCCGCAGCACCAGCTGCTTGAATAATTCTTGCGGTTACAACGGCCGGAAAAGAGCTCGAAAAAACCCCCATTAGCGAACCCAGAGTGAAAAGGGCTATCCCTATTAGTATTAATGACCGTGCAGAGAAACGGTCGGTAAGCTTTCCATACGTACCCGAACCTGCTGCTAGTACAACTGCATACAGCGTCGTTACCAGACTGCTTTCGGAAGTGGACAGATGCAAGTCTTTAATAATAAATGGAACAGCAATATTGAACATATAGACATTCATCGTGGCCAATGATGAGGCAATTAATAATAGGGCCAGTAATGCTTTTTCGTTTATAGGTTTTGCGATAGAATCCATCCTCAATCTCCTTCGACCATAGTTCTGTTGAATTTGCACTAAATTTAGATTAATATTAAACGGAGAGCTCTCCTCTTTATATTAAGCGGAGAAGTCTCCACATGTCAATATGAACCAAGTTTAGTATTAGGGGTGTTAACATGTCTGAGGAAATCAAGGTAATTCAGTCGCGAATTGAACGACGTGATGCCGCCGAGAATCGTCAACGAATATTGGTCGCAGCCCATAAACTTTTTGAGCAGAACGGCGTGGACCAGGTAAGTATGAACCAGATCGCAGCGGAAGCCCAGATAGGTCCGGGCACCCTATATCGTCGTTATGCCAATAAAGGTGAATTGTGTTTGGATTTAATAAAAGACAGTGTCCTTCGGTTCTTCGAAGATATTGAGCAGTATCTATTGCAGCATCAGCAAGAGCCGCCGGATCAACGGTTAAAAGGAATTCTCAAAATTTACATGCCTTTCATTGAGAAGAAAGCACAACTGTTAACAGGAGGCAAGGGATCTGCGTCAGCTAAGCGACTTCCGTATCAATCACAGAATCCGCTCTATAACAAAATGCATCAAATCGCAGTCGAGTTATTCGATGAGATGGCAACAGCGGATCATCCAAGCCCAAATAGTATATTCAAAGCAGATATGCTGCTGATCGCCATAAGTATTGATTCATATTTTTATCAAAGGGATGTTCGTGGCTATTCACCCGATGAAATTTTGGAACACCTTTGCTCAACATTCATTTAAAGGGGTTTGATGCAGTTTATAATCTGGATGATCTTCAGCGAAAAAAAATACTTTACGAAGCAAATTAGTCACAAACGAATTTACTCTCAACGCATGCCATGCTCGTTTTTGCTTGCATGAACCTCAAAAAGTTAGCCACCTGGCTCTGGAAGTCAGGTGGCCAAGGCCGGCGGTTCAATGGAATTTTCTTTTCATAGCTTTCAAAACAAGACAAACTCCTGAGTTCTATTCGGAACAAAGGAGTTTGTCTGCAATCTGAGAGATTTTCCTTATATTTGAACATCTCTTTTTACATTCTCATTGGTGTGAAATGAAAGTCTGTTACATAAAATTCTCTTGTAGTAATGCTTTTAATCCTGCTGTATTTATTACATTCCATGGTGTGTTTAATTCTGGCTGAAAGAAGAAGTCGGCATAGGCCAATTGTTCTAATGTGCATCCGGTTTGAATCGCAAGGGAGACCGTATTGATATTAGCAGTCAAATCAACTTCAGACATGATTTGTCCCCCTAAAATCTCTAAAGTTGTTGGATCGTAAACCAGTTTGAACATAACGGTCGACTCCGGAGAAAACAGGGCTGTTTCTTGTTCCAAGTAGACGGATTTTATTTCAATGCCAAGCTTTTTTGCCGTTTTATCATTCAAACCAACTGTAGCGAAATAATAATCGAAAATATGCGCACCTGAAGAGCCTTGAACACCAGGAAGCGGATGAATGGCTTCGAATAAGTTTTTTACTGCATAATGTGCTTGACGACGCGCGTTGGTTCCTAATGAAACATTCATCCGCATTTTCCCGGGATTGTACCAAACCGTTGTTGCATCCCCAATGGCAAAAATATCGGGATAACTTGTACGCATGTATTCATCTGTTTTAATTCTGCCATCCGGCAATAATTCCACTGCGCCTCGCAACCATTCCGTGTTGGGACGATTGCCTGCAGACAAGATGACCAGGTCAGCTGAATAGGTGCCTTTTGCAGTTACAACCTCGATGACTCTATCATTTTCATCACCGACAAACTCGATGATCGAGTTGCCTAGTGCCATTTGCACATCTCGATCTTTCATTTCTTTTTCAAGTACATCCGTAAATTCTTGATCTAAATAGGAGCTTAAAGGACGATTGTTGATGTCCATTAACGTAACTTTTTTCCCTGATTCGGCAAATAATGAAGCTGCTCCAGTCCCAATGTATCCTGCGCCAACAATAACAACGTTCTTGATATCTGGATCTGCAGCGTGTTTTCTCATATTGAATATGTCTTGTCGACTGCTCATCGTACCGATGTTTTTAAAATGATGTCCAAGAACAGGAAGAATAAATGGCTTTGCACCTGGACTTAAAATTAACTTGTCATAATCCTCCTTTCGTGTCTCCCCTGTCGCATGATTGAATATTTCCACTTGATGTTTGCCAGGTTCTACTTTAGTTATTTCAGTGTTGCCGAAGATGGATACTCCTTGTTGTTGAATGGATTCAAGCTCCTTGGCCGAAGTGGAGGAGAAGTCTCCTTTGTCATACCATTGAACGTTCGCTTTCGGACACATCAATCGTAACGCTTCAACCGCTTCAATACCCCCGTGCGATGCTCCTAAAACAATAACTTTCATGATTACCTCTCCTTTAAATACATCACTGTATCTAATTTTATAATTAGGATACAGTAGTGTATCTTAAAAGTCAATTAGATACATACATGGATCTTATTTATTTAAGATACAGTTTGCTGTATAATGAACGTACAAGGAGAGAAAGAGTGATGACGGAATCAAATAAAAGCCGCCGCCGCGGCGACCAACTACAAAATGATATTTATGCAGCAACGTATCGTCTGCTGGAGACGGAAGGGTACAGCGCGATTAATTTTGCGCGTATTGCTCGTGAGGCGAATACCAGTCGTTCCGTGGTTTATCGTTATTGGGATACTCCGTTTGATTTAGTGTTTGCAGCTGTCCAACAACGGATGCAACAATCGGAAGAAAAATTCAAGAATTTGGATTTTGACGAAGGCAGTCTCCGTGATCATTTAGTATCTGTTGGTCAGCATTTTATTTTGGAGTCCGACCAAGGACCGTTTAGATTATTTAAAATGCTGTTTTCCGAGATGATTAACCAGCAGGAGCGAGAACGGACAAGCCAGATGTTGGCCGAAGCAACGGCTTCCAATATTAAGATTATGGATTACGTTCTTCAACAGGCCGTACAACGGGGAGAAATCACAAAGCTCCCACCTAAAGCGACCAAACTCATTCTTTTTGAGCAAATTCGTTATACGTTTTTGCTTGAAAATGGATGGGTGTCGCATCAGAAATTGGAAGAGATTGTTGATCATGTGGCGTTGCCGGCAATTTTATATTTTTCGAAACCTTGAATACTCATCTGGAGCATGAAGAGGTTAAACTTAACGGGTACAAGAACTCAATAAATATAACATGAGGAGGTTACAGTGGATCGATCGGCGACCTCGCTCTGCTTATGGGCAGGATTACTTGATCTAGTTGCTGTTGCCTCGCTTTGAGGTGAGATAAATCATTCGGTTTGAAAAAAAGCCGAGTCTGTGCTATTATCAGAAAAATCCAAATATAGCGAAGAAGAGAAGGCTATGCAATAGCGTTTATGTCCAGAGAGCAGAGGGATTGCTGAAACCTCCGTCGTAACGCATGTATAGTGTCGTCTCGGAGCTGTTGACTGAACGTAGAAGGCGTGATAACACGCCCGTAAGTAGGATCAACCGGCCTGGCATCCGTTAACATGCTGCAGGTAAAGCATCGGCTTTACCTCATGAGACTGCAATTGCGAGGTTGCAGTAAACTTGGGTGGTACCGCGATTCCCCTTTCGTCCCAAGGCTTCTAGCAGCTGCTATGAGCCTTGGGAAGGAAGGGGTTATTTGTTTCATACCAGCAGGCGATGAAGAGAAAGCCGACAATGGCGCTTATGCCCAGAGAGCAGAGGAAACGCTGAAACCTTTGCCTTAACCCCTTGTATGGTGTCGTCTCGGAGCTGTTAACCGAAAGCGGCTGGTCTCATGCCATGCCCGAAAGTAGGCTTAACCGAAATGGTGCTCGTTAACGCGCCGCAGGTAAGGCATCGGCCTTACCTCATGAGGCTGCATTCGCGAGGGTGGCAGCAAACTTGGGTGGTACCGCGAAAAAATCCCCTTTCGTCCCTGTATGAGCTGACTGCTGTCAGCTTGCTTAGGAGGAGAGGGGATTTTATTTTAACGAAGGAGGCTGCCCGATGGAACAGCAATTAGGAATGACAAATGAAACAACGACGTCATCAGAGGAATATATCACCGGTTCGGAGGTACTCTTACGCGGCTTGCTGCAGGAGGGCGTGGAGTGCGTATTCGGCTATCCGGGAGGAAATGTGCTCTACATTTACGACGCGATGGTACATCAGCCTGACTTCAAGCATATCTTGACCCGGCACGAACAAGGCGCAATCCACGCGGCGGACGGCTATGCCAGGTCGACCGGGAAGGTTGGGGTATGCATCGCGACATCCGGTCCAGGAGCAACAAATCTGGTGACCGGCATCGCAACCGCCTATATGGATTCGGTGCCGCTGGTGGTCATAACGGGGAACGTATCTACGACTGTCATGGGCACGGATGCTTTTCAGGAAGCGGACATTATTAGCATCACGATGCCGATTACGAAGCACAGCTACACGGTTCGCGATGTACACGACCTTCCTCGCATCATTCATGAAGCGTTCTACATCGCGAATACGGGCCGTAAAGGTCCAGTCTTGATCGATATTCCAAAGGACGTGACCAACCAGCGGATGGCATATCGTCCAGCGGACACGGTTCGGTTGCGCGGATACCATGGAGCCCCGGAGCCGAATCCGGCAGAAATCGATGCGCTGCTTCAGGCGATTGCGGAAGCGCGCAAGCCGGTTATTATCGCAGGCGGCGGCGTTGTCTATTCGAACTCTTCTCAGGAGCTGATCAAATTCGTTAACACTACGCGGATTCCGGTCGCGACGACCCTGCTCGGCCTCGGCGGGTTTCCGAGCGATGACGAGATGTGGCTTGGCATGCTTGGACATCATGGGGTATATGCGGCGAACATGGCGGTGCAGAATGCGGATCTCATTATTTCGATCGGCTCGCGTTTCGATGACCGGGTCACGATGAAGCTGGACGGGTTTGCGCCTCAGGCCAAACGTATCGCCCATATCGATATCGATCCGGCGGAAATCGGCAAGAACGTCAAGACAGATCTCGCGTGCATCGGCGATATTAAAAACGTGCTGGTTTATGCGAACACGAAAGCGCAAGCAGCTCAGACAGATACCTGGATCGAGCAGCTTCAAGAGTATAAGGTGCAGCATCCGCTTCGGTATACCGATTCGGATACTGTCATTAAACCGCAATATGTGCTCGAGATGATTAGCGAGACGACGCAAGGAGATGCGATCATCACAACCGATGTAGGCCAGCACCAAATGTGGACCGCGCAGTTTTACCGCTTTAAGCATCCTCGCTCACTCATCACGTCGGGCGGTCTTGGCACGATGGGCTTTGGCTTCCCGGCTGCGATCGGTGCTAAAGTCGGAAATCCAGATCGTCTCGTCGTCTCGATCAACGGCGACGGGGGCATGCAGATGTGCGCGCAGGAGATGGCGATCTGCGCGATTCATCAGATTCCGGTTAAGATCGTGGTCTTGAACAACCAGGTGCTCGGCATGGTTAAGCAGCAGCAGGAATTGATGTACGAACGACGCTACAGCCAGATTGATCTTTCCGGCAGTCCGGACTTCGTCAAGCTTGCGGAAGCATACGGAATCAAGGGATTAAGAGCAACGAACAAGGCTGAAGCCTCCAAGGTTTGGCTTGAGGCGCTGCAGACGACAGGACCTGTGCTCGTCGAGTTCGTCATCCCGACCAATGAGAACGTATACCCCATGGTGCTTGCCGGCACGCCGCTGGACCAAATGATTCTAGGGTACGACGAATAATTGCGTTGAAGAGAGTCGTACGCTTGGCCCCGCTCCCACGGGTGCTCAGGCATGGAACGCGGCGGGGATTGGCTGGTCCAGCTCCGAAAGTACGAAGTACAAATTCTGTTGAGGATATGTGCTAACTCATTAAGTTAACGGGGATGATAGTTCGGAAACATACGGCAGCCGGCAAGACGATCGGCTGCCGTTTCTGTTGAAGTAATGTAGTCCACAACGGAATCGGATATGGACGCTTCACTTATGAAATGCCTTGCAAAATATGAACGATCTTCGTTTCAATATTGGAATTGTCTATGATTTTCAGATATTCAGGTTTGAGCAATTGATACTGCTTCATGTAGTAGAAATCCATTATCGCTTGTTTCAAGGTGATATCATACTGAATCGAAAAGGACGGCTCGATAAAGCGTCGCAGCACAGCGTCATCTTGAACCATAAACAATACGGCATTCAATCTGTTGAAAATCTGTTGCTCCATACCGGATTCAAAAAAAGTTTGTAAGCTTTTATTCCGATTTTGTAGGGCAACGGACAGATTCTCAAAATGGTGCGGATAAAATTCCTTCAGGTCTTGCAAGAACAAATCAGAGATATACGCGGCACACATCAAAGATTGTAAAAATGTTAATTGAAAACGATCCAAAAAAGAGACGGAATCGTCTTTGACAACGGTGTCGGCCTTCTTCGAATAATCAATGTAATAATCAACGACTTGTTCGATGATGTCGTCTTTGGAGGAAAAATGCTTATATAGTGTCACTTTGCTGATATCCATATATTTTGCGAGATCGTCGACTTTCAGTTGGCTGAATTTTGTTTTTCTTATAACGGGCTTTATTTTTTCTACATATGTCTCTACACTCACGGCTTTTCTCACGGATAAGTGCCTCCCTTTAATGCCTCTCGAACTTATTATAACAAACTTGCTGCCTTTCATGTATTAAATTAATTAAATGAACAAAATTAATAAAATAAGTTTACTTATTAAATCTATTGCTATATAATCGGTCCTGTACCTAATCATCCGATTACGGATTAACCAAAGGGAGGACGATTCAAATGGAACCATTCAGTAAAGGCAAATTCGCTGACAAAAAGGTCGTGATCACGGGAGGCAGCAGCGGAATCGGCCTTGCGACGGCGAAGTTGCTAGTGGATGAAGGCGCACGCGTTCTGATTACTGGACGTACTCAGGCGACGCTGGACGCGGCTCGTGAACAACTCGGCAACAACGCAATCGCGGTCTTAAGCGATGCCGCTTCATTGAACGATATCGCCGCGTTAGCCGATCGAGTGAAGGCTGAGTTTGGAACAATAGATGCCCTGTTCGTTAACGCTGGTGTCACGGGGTTTGTCCCTTTCGAGGCAATGACCGAAGAAAAATACGACGAGATACTTACAATCAATGCCAAAGGACCGTACTTTACCGTGCAGAAACTCGCTCCGTTGCTAGGCTCAGGTAGCGGGGTAGTCCTTACCACCTCAATCGTGAACGTAGTGGGTCTCCCAATGCTCAGTGCTTACGCAGCTAGTAAGGCGGCGCTGCGCTCCATGACTCGAGGTCTGGCGCGCGAGTTATTACCTCGAAATATTCGCGTCAACGCAGTCAGCCCCGGCGTCATTGACACAGGTATCATGGAAAAGTCAATGCCGGAAGAAGCTGCCGAGCAGACAAAGGCACAGATGAGACAGCAGATCCCAATGCTGCGTTTAGGCGATCCAGTTGAGGTAGCCAAGGCGGTTGCATTCCTAGCATTTGAGGCCACCTATACCACCGGGGCAGAGTTCCCTGTCGATGGAGGCGGCTCCCAGATCTAAGCTCCTCCGTTCGCACACCTGACTCTTAAAGCGAGGGCAGGGGGCATAGCTTCACCTCATGACACCCTGCCTTCTAGTAACTTATAGTTTAGGATTTCGTTGTTTTCCTTGGAAGACCGTTCGAAATTACAGAGAACATGATTTTTATCAGAGCAAAATAGAGGGGGCATCACAATGGAGAATACCATGCGGACAATCCGGTTCCACGAATACGGAGAACCAGCTGATGTCTTGTGCTTGGAGGAGGTGGCGATCCCAGAGCCAGGGCCGGGACGAATTCGCGTGAGAGTACGCGCTTGCGGCTTAAATCCGGTTGACTGGGTGACGTGCCAAGGCCACTTTGCCGGTCAACTGCCCTTGCCTCGCGGAATCGGGTTGGACGTGGCAGGTATTGTAGACGCAATCGGAGAGGGCGTAACCGATGCTGCCATCGGCGATTCCGTTCTGGGTGCCGCAGATTTCATGAATGGATCGAGCGCTGGTGCGTCCGACCGAGCTATTATGTACTACTGGTTCCGCATGCCGGCCGGACTCGACTTTGTTCAAGCTGCAGCGTTGCCAATGGCAGTCGAAACCGCTTACCGAGGCATTGATACTCTTGGGGTGAAATCGGGTCAGATCGTACTCGTGCACGGAGCCGGCACCACGGTAGGGTTCGCCGCCGTTCAAATTGCCCTCATGCGCGGTGCCCGCGTGATCGCAACCGCTGGTCCCACCTACGCCGACAAGCTCCGCTCAATGGGAGCGTTGGTGACGTCGTACGGTGATGGAATGGTCGAACGAGTGACCGAACTGGCAAAGCAGCCGGTTGATCTCGCCCTGGATACCGCGCCAATCAGCGGTTCATTGAAAGATCTGGTCCAAATCGTCAACGGGCATCCCCAGCATGTCCTAACCGTCAGCGATTTCGCCGCAGCCGCTGAACTTGGCGTTCGTACCAGCTATGGAGAACTGCATACCGCACGTTATGACGTTGTCGGCGACTTTGCTGGGTACGCAGCGGACGGCAAGTTCACGATTCCGGTCGCGAAGACTTTCGAACTCGACGAATGGCGTTCAGCTGTCGAAATCAGCCAGAGCGGGGGTGCCCACGGCAAACTGATCCTCCTGCCCGACTCTGACTGATGAGCACATATAACCGATGAAATTCTAAATGAAGGAGGATACGCATTGAGTAAGAACCAACGAGAACATATTGCAGTGATTACAGGCGCAAGTAACGGGATCGGGTTGGCATTGACCCGGAAAATGCTGTCGGAGAACTGGCAGGTGGTTACTTTGAACCGGTCGGATTTTCCGGCGGACGATAGATTCCTCCAAAATCATCTCAAGGACGGACGGCTCCGAGCCTATAAAGTGAAGGATCTCACCGATTATGGCAGCTTGAGACACGCTTTGGAAGAAATAAAAAGCAAGGAACAGCGGATCGATATTTTGTTTAACAACGCCGGAGGAGGCTTAAGTGAGCTGCGCTATTCGAAACAAGGCCGCGAATTGCATTATGAATTGTTGACGGTCGTTCCTTTTATTATTCTGATGGAATTGAAGGAGCTGCTCTATAACGGCAGCTTAAAAACGGTGATAAACACTTCGTCGCAGGTGTTTAGATTTACGAAGGAGTTTACGATCGAAAAATTGGAGCATCCCAAAACCTTCCGCAAAATGTATGGACCATATGCGACTTCAAAGCTGGCTCTTTCGTTGTGGACCCAAGCCGTCGCACCGCAGCTTGCAAAGGAAGGCATCAAGATCCGCAGCGTTGACCCGGGCATTAACAACACGCTAAGAAAAGGAAAGGATTCCGGACTGACCGCAGGGTTTGAACTGTTTATGAAGTTTTTTTCCTCTCCGCCAACTCATGGAGCCAATCTATTATATGAGGGAGCTCTGGGCAAAAACAGCAATGAGACCGGCGTGTTTCTGTTCAAAGATCGGATTGCAGACTTGAAATTTTCAGAACATGCGCAGCGTGTGCTGGAAAAAGTATCCGATATATATAGCCATGAATTTCTTGGAGGGAATGTTCCAGTTAATGGCTGGGTTCCATAAGATTGTTGCTTACAAGGCCATCTTCTGAAGTTCGTTCGAAGTCATTCTGTTTATGAGCTCAGTCAGTTTTTACTGGTTGAGCTTTTCGTTTATTTGCCCAACATGAGCCCTTTCTAGGGCTCAAGTCCCGAACTGATCCGCCTCAGCAATTAAATCTGCATATTTTTTCCCCTGTTGATCTCTTGTTACCAATTATTACATCCCGTATAATCTCATTATGTGACAACACGTGCACAGTTAGGAAAAGAACAATATCAAAAAGACGAGGAAATCACCCATGAGAAAATTGCTAGTATGCGCGTTAGCTATCATGCTAAGTTTAGCTGCGTTTACCCCCGCTATTTACGCTTCTGAAGTTCGAATATCCGTGGATGGGCGTGATGTACAATTCCCGGATGAGCACCCCTACGTCGATCGGGGATCCAACCTTACGATGGTTCCACTTGCTTTTGTATCCGACAAGCTCGGAGCTGCTACGAAATGGGACGGAAATTCAAAACAAATTACGATCTCGCTTAACCGTGACACGATTATTTTGGTAATTGGCGATAATCATGCACTGGTGAATGGAAAAAGAGTTGATTTCGAGGGGGCGGCGGCGCTAAAAAAAGGCCGCACGATGGTTCCGGTGCGTTTTATTAGTGAAGTATTGCATGCAAATGTGGAGTGGCAGCCCGCGCGCAATCAGGTGAGCATTATGACCTCCGTGGCCAATGTTCCGAAAGGAACATGGATATGGGACAGTCACATCATCAAACAGGATCAAGAGAAAATGATAAGCTTCGCCAAAATGAAGGGTGTGACATCCATTTACCTGCAGGTGGATAGAGATATCGATCCAGCGATATATGAGGGCTTTATTCGAAAAGCCAAAAACGAAGGAATTCAAGTGGAAGCACTTGAGGGGCGACCCGAATGGGTCTATGAGTCTAAGCAGGAGGATATTCGGAATTTCATCGCGTGGGTTAAAACCTATAATTCCTCTGTTGGCCCGGAAGGAAGCTTTACGGGACTGCATTTCGATATTGAACCTTATGCGCTAAGCGAATGGACAAAGCACAACAAAGCGATTCTTGAAAGCTGGATGGACAATATGAGACTGATCGAAAAAGAAACGAAAGGCAGCGGCTTGAAAATTTCGATGGACGTTCCGTATTGGCTTAATACGATTCATGTACCCGGGAAGAATTACAGTATGAGTGCATGGATGCTGGAGAAGTTCGATTGCCTCGTCATCATGAATTATCGGAATCATGCGTTAGGCAATAATGGAATTGTGGAAAATGCGCAGGTCATGCTGAGAGAAGCCTCCACCCTCAAGAAGAAAATTGTTGTTGCTGTTGAAACGGTCAAAAGCACAGAGGGTCCTAGGGTCTCATTCTATTCCATAAGTAATAAAGTGATGGAACAGGAGCTTCAGTCCGCCCATAACCAATTGGCGCACTACGTTAGCTATGCCGGCTTTGCCATTCACGATTTCAAAAGCTGGCAGGACATGAAATAGAATTGAAGCCAAATAGCGATTGAATGAAGGCAGCCCATTAGGGTTGTCTTTTTTTTTTTTTCGGATCTCGTTCGGAATTAAAACCTTCCTTATTGGAAAGGGGAGGACCGTGCGTAATTTTTTCTAAATAACCTACCTTACCGTAAAGTAAGGTAACTGTAAGATAAACCATTGGTTTGTCTTTTTCTTTTTCATTATGATACTTACAACCATGTAACAATAAGGAGGGATTAATCATGACTAATAATCAAAATTTTAAAGCCATTACGGTCATATCATTTATAGTTTTGTTTGCCTTTATCAGCCTGTATACCATTGTTCCACCCAGTCCAGATAAGAAGGCGGACATCTCGAAAAATTTCTCAGCAGATCGTGCTGTCCAACATTTAAATCACATCGCAAAGACAGCTCATCCAAGCGGATCAGCAGAAAATGAAAAAGTAAGAAATTATCTTGTTGAACAACTAAAATTAATGGGATTGAGACCAGAAATCGAACACTCCAATCATGCTTCTCTATATCCCAAAATGTTGACTGGCGGAGATATGTACAACGTGATTGGTAAACTTGAAGGTACCAGCAGTGATCATGCAATGATGATGTCTGCACACTATGACTCTGTTCAACAAGGACCGGGAGCTAGTGATGATGGAAGCGGAGTAGCTGCTCTATTAGAAACCATACGTGTATTAAAATCAGGTCCTCCTTTGAAAAATGATATCTATTTTGTGTTTACAGATGGCGAAGAGCAAGGATTAATGGGAGCAAAGGAATTTTGGACGAAATCAAATCATAAACAAAAAATGGATCTCATCATTAATTTCGAGGCAAGAGGAACAAGTGGTCCGTCTATCATGTTCCAAACCAGTGATCAAAACGGTTGGATGGTAAAAGAATTTGCCAAAGCTGCCCCCAATCCTGTTACTTCATCCTTACTAGGAAATCTGTTTGAAATCATGCCAAACGACTCGGATTTAACGGTTTCCAATGAAAATAAAATACCCGGATTGAATTTTGCTTATGGTGATGGATGGACCGGATACCATACACCACATGATGATGTCAAACATCTAGATATACGTTCGTTAGAGCACCAAGGGCAAAATGCCTTAGCCATGGCTAGGCACTTCGGTCAATTGGAGTTACATGATATTAAGAAAGAGAATGCCGTTTATTTTAACTTTTTTGGGGTAGTCATTTCCTACTCTTACTACTGGGTCTATCCCCTTACAGGGCTGATTGTACTTTTATTTGCAATGGTTACGATCTGTGCAGTAAAGAAACAGTGCGCCACTTTCAAAGGGTTAGGAATCAGTTTGCTAGCTATCCTGTTAACTGTCATTTCTTCGATCATCGCAACGGTACTGATTTGGATGGGGGTAAACGCACTTTGGGCTGAAAAAATGACTTTATTTAGTGGTGCAGTATATGACAGTCTTTATTATCAGTGGGCATTTCTGTTAATCACGGCATCTATCTGTTTCCTTATCTGGAGGAAATTACGCTCCGTAAATGAATGGGAAATGACTTTGTCCGCGATCTTTCTTGGTGTCATATTTCTCATCTTGTTAACACAATTTCTGCCTGGTGCCAGCTATCTGTTTGCTTGGCCATTGCTCGTATCACTACTGATACTTGGGTGGGTGGTATGGAAGAATAAAATGGATAAAATAAGCACCAATACATGGGTGTTATCCCTTATATCCTTCTTACCCATAGTACTGTTCGTCCCACTGCTCAAGTTGCTTTTCACCTTCTTTCCGGTCAGTCTTGTTCCTTATCTCATGTTACTTTTTGTTTGGCTCTTAGCTTTGTTGTTCATGCAATGTAAACAGCTATTCCAACTAGGACGATGGGTACCTTATACCCTGATAGGAATCGCGGCAGTAATATTATCGATTAGTTTTTTCAGAGCGAACCCAAGTGCAGATCGACCTATAGATAGTAACCTATTCTATGTCGTGGACCAGGATAAAAAACAAGCACAGTGGGTTACAACCCAACCACCAGATGATTGGACGAAGAAATATATAGCTACAACGAATATATCCAATATAAAATCTATTTTACCGTTTAACTATGATAAAAAAGCATGGGTAGGAAATGCACCCGTACGAAACTATCAAATGCCACCAATAAAGCTAGTAAAGACAGAGAAAAAACAAGGGAATAAAATGATTCATTTTCGATTTACAGGTGGAACAGATGTGCAAAACATGTATCTGTCTATTCCTGGTGGTCGCGTTCAAAAAATAAAAGTTGGTGAAGAATCCTTTACCATACCTAAATCAATGGAAACTTTCTATTACAAACAAGCAGGAATCCCAAAACAAGGTTTGGATGTCATTGTAGAGATTAAAGGGAATCAACCCGTAGCGTTTACTTTTGGTTCTGAACAACATCCTGATCCAGAAATTCGCTCCAAACGTCCACCCCATCTAATGACAAGTGGACTGTTTGATGAAAGTATTTTGGTGATCAAACGGGTCACTTATTGATCCTTAAGAAGAAGTTATCCTGATTCTTGAGATAAATGATACCTAAGGAGAGTGACATTATGAATGATACATGGAACCCCGAATCGCAAGGTGTGCTGCGCCTTCCTTCAGGTCGACTCGTCCGCGGCCGAGCACTAAGACGTCCACTTCCCCCAGGGCTTCAACCCACTTTTGCACTCTACCTGTTCGGGCGAGAACCAGCGCCCGTTACCTGGGAAAGCCGCTGGATTCCTTGGCCGGACTTCTGGCTGCCCAAAAACAAGGCTGCAGCCGCTGACGCGCTTCGCGAAGCATGGACTCGGGCTGAAGTGGAACGGGTCGAAATCGCCTGTGGGGGAGGGATTGGACGAACGGGGACTGCACTAGCCTGTCTCGCTGTGATTGATGGAGTACCCCATCATAAAGCTGTCGACTATGTCCGGGAGCACTACACTCCACGTGCTGTTGAGACGCCTTGGCAGCGCCGCTTCGTCTCTCGTTTCAAATAGGGAGTTATTTTAGCTCCGTTTTCTGTACTGGCCGGGCGTCTCTCCTGTTAACGATTTGAATACTCTGTAAAAATGAGCAGGCGTCTCATATCCGCATTTCTCTGCGATCACATTCACATTCTCGTCGGAAAACAAGAGAAGTTCCTTGGCTTTAATGATTCGTTTGGTGTTGACGTAGCCTATAACGTTCAGTGAAGTTAACTGCCGGAACACTCTGGAGAAGTGAGAAGGCGACACGCAGGCTTCCCTTGCAAGGTCAGTCAGATGAATCTCTCGCTCGGGATGCTCGTCAATCCGCTTTAGAGCCCGCAATATCCAGGAGGGGCCAATCCGCGGGCTTTCGTGCTGGGTTATTCCATCGGTCAGGAGATGACGATTAATTTGCAGAAGTAACTGGCCGATCGCCAGCAGCACGGCTTCACGGTATCCCGTTTCTTGGTTCGCGAACTCGTCCGCGATTTGCTTGATTGCCATTTCGGCAGCGATTCGCAGTGATCCCGCCAGTCCAATCTTGAACTGCTTTTTTTTGCGGGCGATTTCATAGCATTGAAGCGGGAAGTATCCGTCGCCGAGCAAAGGCCCGGCAATGAGAGACGGTGCAAAGAATATCGCCGATGAGACGATCGGGTCTTCAAGGTCCGGCAGGGAATGATGGATCGTGTTGCCGGGGATGACGAACAGATCGCCGGCGCTTTTTTGGTACCAGCAATTGTCGATGAAAAATATCCCTTGGCCGCTATGCACATAAACGAGTTCATAATGATCATGCAGATGATCGGGGAGTTCATTGTCCGGGTATTTTATTGTCTTATACACAATTTCAAACGGAAACAGCGGATCTCCTGCAAATGATTTACGGTAGGGCTGCATGGATGGAGACCTCCTTTTCGGCTGCTTGTTCATATCAAAAAAGGATATAAAAATGCCTGTTCTAGACATTACAATATCATAAAACGGAATATACAATAAGGGTATTCAAGCTTAGATCCCAATGACATGGAGATAACGAGGTGGTTGTTTAACATGAGAATCGATGCCCATCAGCATTACTGGTCTATCGCACGCGGGGATTACGGATGGATTACGCCGGAGATTCCGAAGCTTTACCGCGATTTTTTGCCAGCCGATCTGGAGCCGCATTTACGCGTCCATGGGCTGGATGGTACGATCCTGGTTCAAGCCGCCCCGACTGTCTCGGAAACAGACTTTATTCTGAGGCTGGCTGAACAGACGCCTTCCATACTTGGCGTCGTAGGTTGGCTCGATCTGTTCGACCCGAACCATCGACTGCATTACGAGAGATTCAGCCGCCACCCGAAATTTGCAGGCTTTCGTATCATGATCCAGGACATGCCCGACGCAGCGCGAATTTTGGAGCCAGTATTTGTGAAAGCGCTTAAAGGCTACGCCGGGGATGATGTTCCGATCGATCTGTTGATCGTATCTGGACAGCTCCCGCCAGTACTGGAGCTGCTGAGGCAGGTTCCAAACCTGAGAGGCGTCATTGATCATATCGGAAAGCCGTCGATCCGAAGCCATGAATGGGAGTCATGGACAGAGGCGATGAGCCAGGCTGCTGCGTTTCCAGGCATCCACTGCAAAATCTCGGGGATGGTGACGGAAGCCGATCATGAAAGCTGGAATTATGAAGAGTTCGCTCCCTATGTCCAGCACATTCTGGAGACATTCGGCCCAGACAGAGTCATGTTTGGCAGCGATTGGCCAGTCTGCCTGCTTGCTGCAGGGTACGACGAGGTTATCGAGATTGTTCGGCGGGCTCTACCGAAGTCTTGGGGAGAAGAGGAACAGTCGCGGCTGTTCGGAGTCAATGCGAAAGAGTTCTACAAGCGATGAACGATCTGAACCTGAGCTCACAGTGCTGGTAATCGGTCAAAAAAGTCTGGAAAAAGAATCGCCAATATGTATGGATGGAGGGAAACCAAAATGAAGTTTCGAAAATTGGGTCGCACGGGACTCGAGGTGTCGGTCCTCAGCTTCGGCGCCTCTTCGCTAGGATCGGTGTTCCGGGAAACGACAGACCGCGAGAGCATTAAAACGGTGCATGCTGCCCTTGACGCAGGCATCAACTATATTGATGTTTCGCCTTACTATGGATTGACCAAGGCGGAGTCCGTCCTCGGCCAGGCGATCAAGGAGCTTCCGCGGGATCGTTTCCTGCTATCGAGCAAAGCAGGGCGATACGGTGAGAATACATTTGATTTTTCTGCGAAACGAATGTTTGACAGCGTTGAAGAAAGCCTGAGGCGGCTGAACACGGATTATCTCGATATTCTTTTTTTGCATGATATTGAATTCGTGCCGTCCGGCATCATTCTAGAGGAAGCCGTGCCTGCACTGCTCAAGCTGAAGGAGCAGGGGAAGATCCGTTTTACAGGCGTCAGCGGACTTCCGCTGAAACTATTCGAGCAGATGCTTCCGCAGATTGAAGTGGACGCGATCCTGTCTTATTGCCACTATTCTCTCAACGATACCTCATTGCTTGATCTGATTCCGCTGCTGGAGGAGCGCAGCATCGGCCTGGTCAATGCTTCGCCGCTTTCCATGGGGCTGCTGAGCACCAGAGAAACCGCCGACTGGCACCCGGCCGATCCCGAGCTCAAAGCTGCCTGCAGGAAGGCGGCCGAACACTGTGCCTCCCGCGGATACGATATCGCCCAGTTGGCCGTGCAGTTCTCAACCGCTAACGAACGCATCCCGACGACGCTGGTGAGCACGGCCAATCCGGATAACATCGTCAAGAACGCAAGGTGGGTCGAAGAACCGATGGACCAGGAGCTGCTGGGTGAAGTGTCGGACATTCTCGCTACGGTCCATAATCGGACCTGGGCGAGCGGACTGCCTGAGTATAATGACAGTCCACGGACGGAAGCGAAAGAGGGGCGGGCGTAATGAAGGGGATTGTCTGCGAAGATGCCGGAAGGCTGGTTTATCGAGAGGATTTACCCGAGCCAGTTAGGGGCGAAGGAGAGGCGATCGTCGCGATTCGGCGCATCGGCATCTGTGGTACGGACCTGCACGCATACCAGGGAAACCAGCCTTATTTTACTTACCCTCGCATCCTCGGGCATGAGCTCTCCGGAGTAATCGAAGAGATTGGTGATAATCCGGAAGGGCTAAGAGTGGGCGATCAGGTCAGTATGATTCCGTACCTGCACTGCGGCAATTGCGGCGCCTGCCTAAGCGGCAAAACGAACTGCTGCCGCAGCATGCGCGTGCTGGGCGTGCATCTGGATGGAGGCATGCGCGAGCGGATTTCTGTTCCCGTCCCCCATCTATTCCGGATGGAAGGGCTGTCACTGGATCAGGCGGCTCTACTCGAGCCTCTGGCGATCGGCGCGCACGCCCTCCGCCGATCGGGTCTACATCCCGGCGTGCGTGCACTCGTAATTGGAGCCGGGCCAATCGGACTTGGTGTCATGGCGATGGCGGCAGCTTCCGGTTCCGAGGTGGCCGCGATGGACGTGAATGCAGACCGTCTTGCCTTCGCCAAATCCTGGGCCAAATCAGTACATACCGTTCTTGCGACGGAAAATCCGAAGGATCGCCTTCTCGAATGGAACGATGGAGAACTGCCGTCCGTGGTCATCGACGCGACAGGTAACCTGCGTTCGATGACGGATGCATTCGGGCTGGTCGGTCACGGCGGCTCCCTTGTTTACGTCGGACTCGTGAATAGCGATATTACGTTTAACGATCCTGATTTTCACTCGCGGGAACTAACGCTCCTGAGCAGTCGTAACGCTACACGGGAAGATTTCAGACGTGTGGCTGACGCGGTGACGAGCTTAAAAGTCGATCTAAACGCCTATATTACGCACCGTTGTACGCTCGATCGGATGACAGAGCAGTTTGACGCCTGGCTGAAGCCGGAATCCTGCGTGATCAAAGCCATTGTAGAGATCAACTAAAACCATTTTTAGGAGGAGGAGAGATAGGAATGGACAACCGGTTACAGGAACACCGCTTGTGGTATTCAAAGCCCGCGAAGGAATGGAACGAAGCGCTGCCGGTAGGCAACGGACGGCTGGGGGCGATGGTCTTCGGGGGAGTCTCGGCGGAGCGTTTACAGCTCAACGAGGACTCCCTATGGTACGGAGGCCCACGAGACCGGAACAATCCGGACGCGCTACCCAATTTGACAGAGCTGCGGAAACTGATCCTGGAGGGGCGTCTGAAGGAAGCGGAGGAGCTGGCCTCGCTAGCCCTTCCCGGACTTCCGGAAACGCAGCGCCACTACCTTCCGCTAGGCGATCTTCTCCTGATGTTTAAGGGTCAGGATGAGCCCTGCATGGAGTACAGCAGGGAGCTGGATCTTGAACGCGGAACCGTCACGGTACGTTACCGGATCGGAGATATCAGGTATACACGTGAAGTTTTGTCTAGCTATCCCGATCAAGCGCTGGTCATCCGACTATCAGCCGATAAAATTGGCGCGATTTCGTTCAAGGCTCGTTTTAATCGCGGTCGATGGAGGTACCTGGAGAAGACCGAGAAATGGGGCGAAGACGGACTGGTCATGACCGGACATAGCGGGGGGGAGGGCGGAAGCACTTTTTGCGCCGCTTTGAAGGCGGTTAGCAACGGAGGCACCGCCCAGACGATCGGTGAGCATCTTGTAATCGAGAACGCCGATTCCGTAACATTGTTCCTTGCTGCGGCAACGACCTTCCGCCAAACGGACCCCTCCGCACACTGCAGGTCGCATCTGAATGGCCTGCTGAATCAACCTTACTCAGAGCTGCTGGAGCGGCATCTTGCCGATTACCAGTCACTTTATGGCCGTACGAATCTGTCGCTGCCGGGAAGTGTCGAGCTGGCCGGGCTGCCTACCGACGAGCGGCTGGATCGCGTAAAGCGGGGCGAAACGGATCATGGCCTGGTCGCCCTGTATTTTCATTACGGCCGGTATCTGCTTATTGCGTCCAGCCGTCCCGGTTCACTACCAGCGAACCTGCAGGGCATCTGGAACGACAGTTTCACGCCGCCGTGGGACAGTAAATTTACGATCAATATCAACACTCAGATGAACTACTGGCCCGCAGAGCTTTGCAACCTGACGGAATGTCACGAGCCGCTGTTCGATCTCATCGAGCGCATGCGGGAGCCGGGCAGGGTAACCGCACAAGTGATGTACGGGTGCAGCGGCTTTACGGCCCACCACAACACCGATATCTGGGCGGATACGGCGCCGCAGGATACGTATTTGCCGGCTTCATTCTGGCCAATGGGTGCGGCCTGGCTCTGTCTGCATTTATGGGAACATTACCGATTCGGGCAAGATCTCACTTTCCTTGATAGAGCATACGATACGATGAAGGAAGCGGCACTCTTTCTGCTCGATTATCTGGTCGAAGACGAGCAGGGAAGGCTCATTACTTGCCCATCCGTCTCGCCCGAAAATCGATATATTCTTTCCAGTGGGGAAGCGGGCGTGTTATGTGCAGGCGCGTCCATGGATTTTCAGATTATTGGCGCGCTGTTCGGCGCCTGCATCGAGGGCGCGAAGCTGCTTGGGAAGGATGAGACTTTCAAGGACGAACTGGAAACTGCCCTGAAACGGCTGCCGCAGCCGAGGATCGGCAAATACGGACAAATCCAGGAGTGGATGGAGGACTACGAAGAGGAGGAGCCGGGTCATCGCCATATTTCTCATCTGTTCGCCCTGTATCCTGGTGATGCGTTCACGACCGAGCGCACGCCTAATCTAGCCGCAGCCGCACGGACCACATTGACGCGCAGACTGTCTTCCGGTGGGGGGCATACCGGCTGGAGTCGGGCCTGGATCATCAATTTCTGGGCCAGACTCCAGGACGGGATGCTCGCATACGACAACGTGATGGCACTGCTGCAACATTCTACGATGACCAACCTGTTTGACAATCATCCTCCGTTCCAGATTGACGGAAACTTCGGCGGAACTGCCGGTATCGCGGAAATGCTGTTGCAAAGCCATGCCGGCATCATTCGGTTGCTGCCAGCGATTCCGGACGTATGGAGCGAAGGCGAGGTTAAGGGGCTGCGCGCACGCGGCGGATTCACGTTCAGCTTCAAGTGGGCAGAATCGAAGATTTCAGAAGTCGTCGTAGAATGCACAGTGTCTGGGCCATGCGAGATCGAGGCTCCCGGCTTCGCTCCCGTCTCCTTTATCGCTGAGGCGGGTAAGACGTATACGTTCGAAAGAAATGTAATGATAAATCATAAACAATGAACATATGGATTGGGAGTCCTTCTTGGAACGGCGGCAGAAAGCAAATGTCACCAAGACTTCGCTATCTGAAGATTGAGGCCAGCGGTTCGATCCTCCAAGGCTCCATAATATGAAAACCCTTGATGGTATATCATCAAGGGTTTTTGGTTCCTGAGCTGTGATGAAACGTACCATGTTTACTTTCTTACACCGAAGCTAAAACCAGATATTTTTGGCGCTTTACAGAAAAATAGGTTTAATTTTTTCGTAATGGCAAAAAATAGGCTTTGATTTCCAGACCATCTTCATCATTTTGCGGGAAGGTCGAGTTATATGAAATTATAATTACCTCTATAGAAAAATAATATAACGTGATTTTTATTGACATAATGAAGAGAATTAAAATAACATAAGGATTATTTTCATCAAGAAGGAGGCAGCTATGAGCTTTAAAGAACAGTACGAAGAAATTGCAGGCGTTGGACGGACCATATTCAATAACCCCGAGCTTGGCTACAAGGAATTTAAGACCCATCAAACAGTGACCGAATTTTTGAAGAAGGTAAATCCGGATATCGAGCTGCAATCATTCAGTACGACCGGGCTTCGGACAACCCTCGGCAGCGGCAAGCCGCTGAATATCGCTTTTATTGCGGAATTGGACGCCGTTTACGCTCCAACGCATTGGCAATCGGATAAGGAGACGGGTGCGGCACACAATTGCGGCCATTATACGCAGGTGGCGATCGCACTGGCTTTGTACAAACATTATGTTGAATCAAAGGCGTACGAAGCCCTTGATTATAGTTTAACGTTTATTTTCATTCCGGCTGAGGAGTATTTGGATCTCGCCTATAGGGACGAATTGCTTGCCAGCGGTAAGATCTCCTATTACGGGGGGAAACCCGAAGCGATGAAACTCGGTATGTTCGACGATATCGACATCGGGTTATGCGTGCACGCCATGGGTGGTGAGTTTGCAGAGCGCACGATCGAAATCAACTGCGACCTGGCTGGATTCCTATACAAGCATTATACGTTTACCGGAAAAGCAACCCATGCGGGTTTCGATCCTTTCTCCGCCAAAAATGCCTACAGCATGTCAACCCTGTTCAATGTGGCGTTAGGGCTCAGCAGGCAGCAAATGAAGGACAGTGAGAAGGTTCGCATGAATCCGATCGTTCTGGACTCCGACATGTCGACAAACGTCATTCCCAACCGGATTACGGTGGGCAGCGATCTGCGCACCCAGTCGGTCGACTATATGAAGGAAGCGGCCTCCAAGATGGACGATGCGGCCAAGGGCAGCGCGCTGGCCCTTCAAGGCGAGGTCGAGATTAAGACGCAGATGGGATATTTGCCGTTCGTTCAGGACCGGTATTTGTCCGAATTCGTGGTGGAGGCGTTCCAGGATAACGAGGAGATCGCGCGTATTTGGAACAATAACGCCATCAGCGCGGCAGGAGATATCGGTGATCTGGCCTTCATGATGCCTTGCATTCAAATCGGCTACAGCGGTTTTACGGGGACGATCCACGGCGACGATTTCAAAGATATCGATCCCGAGTTTATCTATGAAGTGTTCCCGAGATTTTTAACCCAGGTGCTGGAGCGAATGAGCGGACGTATCGATCGATCGAAGCTGTACCGTCGTACATTTGCCGAATACGAGCAGCTCCTTGCATCGATAGTTAGCTCCAACTAAGAACAGAAAAGAGGACATCATGGCATGAAGTTAAAACTACAGTATCTCTATTTGCTTGCATTCGTGCTCATTGTAATCGCGGTTGCCGAATTTATTGGCATTCAGGCGATCCAGGTGGGCTCCGTAAAAATCAGCCTGCTCCCGCTCGTATTCGCCATTTTGATCACGATGCTGCTTGGCTTGTCGATTTTCCGGAAAGGTTTTATGAAGAAAGTTTACAGTAAGGAGAACGTCGGCTTCTCCAGCAAGTATCTGATCTTCATTATGCTGCCGCTTATGGCGAGATACGGCGCCGACGTTGCGCCCCGAATTGAAGATATATTAAAAGTAGGCTGGGTGTTTATCATTCAGGAAATCGGCAACCTGGGTACGATTCTGCTCGGACTTCCCATCGCCATCCTGCTCGGTCTGAGAAGGGAAGCCATCGGCGCTACGCTCGGACTTGGGAGGGAAGGGGAACTCGCTTACATATCCGAGAAATATACGCTTGACTCCGACGAAGGCCGCGGGGTGCTGTCCCTCTATATTATAGGTACCCTGTTCGGCACGCTGTTCTTCAGCATTCTTGCGCCGGTCATGCTTGCTGCCGGCTTCTCGATCGAAGCGTTGGCCATGTCCTCCGGCGTCGGCTCCGCCAGTATGATGACAGGCTCTTCTTCCGCGCTAGTCGCGCATTCTCCTGAGATGACGGAGACCATTAACGGATACGCTGCTGCGAGCCAACTGCTTACCAGCTTCCTCGGAACGTATACGATGGTATTTCTCGCGGTGCCGCTGCAGCGGTTTATGTACAAATTAATGGTCAGAGGTGAGAAGAAATGAGCACCGGTTTGAATAAATACGCAAAATACGCCCTCGTCCTGCTGCTTAGCGTCGGTCTTATTTTATTTACGGAGCAAATGAAGTTCATCAAAAACGGCGAAGGCCATATTACGTTAGGGACGATAGCCGGATTGGCCGTGCTGTGGCTTTTTTCCTTCATTGGCGTTCTGATCTCGTCACTCATGAAAAAGACGCCGGTGAAATTCTTGCAGGACTTCCCGGTTCTCGGCTGGGTATCCATCGTTTCGCTTATCTGCTGCCTGATTTCGGATGTATTCGTGGATGCCATTGCCAACGTCAACTTCTTGTCCATTACGACCCCGATCTTGGCGTTTGCCGGCATTTCCGTTGCTGACAGGCTGGTTGATCTTCGCAAAACATCATGGCGCGTCGCCATTGTTGCGGTTTTTGTGTTCACGGGCACGTACGTGGGAAGTGCATTGTTATCAGAGTTCGGCCTCTATTTGTCCGGTAAGTAATTGAATCTAGTTCTTTCTATACCCGCCTGTCTTTTTGGACAGGCGGTTTATTCTTTTTATTTGCCGTATTGAAATAAACTTATAGATTACAGGTTTTTCCCATTATTATGCGGAGACCACGATCAGCCGGTTTTATTCCAACTTTTATACCTTGGATCTGTTATTGAACATCCCCCTTGCACCTCCACCTACTGTAGGTTTTATGATGGGTATAACAATTTCGATTGTAATAAAATGGTTCCCGGGAGGTTGAACGAGGTATGGATGAAGTAAGAACATATTCGATCGGAGAATTTTCGAAAAAAACGGGGATTCCGGTTCGTACGCTGCATTATTACGATGAAGTCGGGCTGCTTAAGCCGATAAAGCATCCGGTTTCCAAACATCGTCAGTATAGCCAGGAGGATGTGCTGGCCCTTCATAAAATTGTCAGCTTGAAATTTTTAGGATGCAGCCTGGAGCAGATTAAGGAGCTGATGGAGCATTGCGAATTTGATGTCAATTTGAACGAGACGCTGCTGGCACAGAAAACAGCGCTGGCAGAAGAAAAAGAGCGCATTGAGCAATCTATGCAAGCCATTGATCGGACGATTGTGCTGCTTGAAAAGGAAGGATCGGTTGACAGTAACGTACTCATGAGTTTAATCAACAACATGCAGACGGAAGACATGCAGCGCGAATGGCTGGAAACCAAAACCGCCAAGGAAATCGTGGATCATTTGTTTAATAAATCGGAAGAAGAACAAATCGAGCTGGACATCATGTATATTCAGTTATCTAAGGATGTCAAACGATTGGCCGGAAGACCGCCAAGCGATCCGGAAGTCCAAAAGCTGATTGAGGATTTTATGAAATCAACGGTGGAATTTGTAGGCGAAGAGGCTATGCATGTGTTCGGCGAACTGGAAACAAGCGAAGCCGAAGAACTGGCATCCCAGTTTCCCTCACCATATACAAGGGAAGAGGAGGAGTGGTTAAACTCGGTTATGGAATATTATATGAAGCAAAATGAAATGCTCGATACAGATCAGCATTAGGATGGAAGCCGGCATGCTTCATGGCCGCTGTTGCCATAATCCGCCCGCAATCGGGATCTATAGCGTTCCCAAAAGCATCATTTTAGGATAAAAAATAATTCATGTCACATTCGACAGGTTCTTGATTGTTATATAGGTGTAAAACAAATTACACCAATATGGAGGAACCATTATGAAAAAGGTTTACAAAGTACTCAGCTCCGTAGCGCTGGCAGGCATCATTGGTGCCACTACTATGGTATATGATCAAACACAGGCAAGTGCAGCCAGTGTCGGAACAACGGTTACTGCAACTGAAAAAGCTGCAACAACTGCGCCTGCTGCGGCAGTCAAGAAAGCCGAGCAAACATTAAAGAAAATAACAGGCACTGCCTTCAAGCTAAACAAAGGTGAGTCCTTTGGCACGAAGGAATGGTCCTATTCCGTTAAAAATTCCCCTTTTAGCCAAGTTATCTTGGATGCAAAAGGAAAAATTAGTAGTGCTAGCATCAGCACGGACAATCTGACCTACCACCTCAAAAAGGACAAGCTCAGTCACACCACTGAGTCAATCGAACTGGATACGGTAGACTCTTCCGTACAACAAGCTGCGGAAGCTGTTTTCGACAGACTGGAAGGCGTGGAGCAAGGAGAACTGGCCGGTGTCTCTCTTATTAAAAAAGGGACCAAACAAGTGTATGAGTTCATGTACGTGGACGGGGATTTCGGAACGTGGATAGGGATCGACAAAAACACGCTGGATGTTCTGAGTGTAAACGCTAGAGCCCTGGCAGATGATCTGTATGGCAAGGATCAGGCTGTTATTGATAAATATGAAAAAAGCATCAAAGCGCTCACTGAAAAGCAGCTGTTGGCACAAGCAACAGAGCAGGCTGAGGCTTGGCTAGGCCTTGATCTGACCGGATACAAAGCAACGAAGGATGTTTTCCCATCTGACCGCGTTGTTTTTGAAAAAAAAGGAGCCCCTACCATTATAGGTAACTTCAATTCGGACGGTATGTTCTTCCTCATCGCCGTGCAGTACCTGTAATACCGAAATCCTTCAACACTCGCCCCTAAGTAATAGAATCTATTTCTTCAAAACCCGCCTGTTCCTTTTGGACAGGCGGGTTTTTGGAGATATCGGAGAGAAAGATTTGCTTGAAATTGCAAATCCTACACACAGGATTGAGGTTTTCCGTTATTATCGATGGGGTGTTACATTTTAAGTAAACGCGGAAAGGGCTTCATCCTGATCAGGATGAAGCCTCATGTTCCAACAACTTTTATAGAAACTACGGCATGGTCACATGGGGCAAGCCTTGAGCGATCTTTTCCAGCGAAACATTGGAATCGCCTTTGACATACCGGTCGAAGAAAGCGGATGAGAGCTCGTTAATGGAGCGGTGCATCTGACGAGGGGCAGCCCCTGTTGGCGGTAATAATGGAGAGAACAGGTAAAAATCCGTGAAACTCATATGGTTCGCATGGGCGAATTCGACCGAGTATGCTTCTCCTGCCCCAGCCCGTTTTCGGCGCTCCGCCGACTCGGCCCAAAACTGCTCGTAATCTTCCCGACTACGGCCGGAAGATTCAATTGCCTGGTCCAAGGATCGCTCGAATGCGAGGCGGTCTATGCTAAGCTCCGCATTCATCTGCATATACGGCTTCCCGTATCCGCCTTCAGGCACCGGCTGGCCGTAAAGGGTTCCGTCCATATTGAGGGCAGCTTTCACTCTGCTATCCGCCAGCAGCATCTGCGCTGCCGTGGCGCCGCCAAAGGAATGGCCGAACATGCCGACCTTATCCATATCGAGTCTATCGGATAAGATCCCTTTATGGTCTGATTCGTTTAGCAGCTCTATTTGATCCAGTACGAACTTGGCATCTTCGACCCACAGCCGGCTCTTCTTCTCGTATGCATCGAAGCCCGACAGGTTCTCAAGTTTCAACATGGCTGTCTGGTCCGGAAAGACGACGGCGGCGGCATCATAGGCGTGATCGATGCCGACGACAACGTATCCTCGACTGGCCAGTTCTTCAACCTGAAACGTGTTCTGGTTACGGAAACCGGTCAGTCCGTGGGAGAACAACAGCACGGGATAGCGTTCCTGGTCCGTGGATAACTCCGCATCTTGCTCGGAATGGGGCTGCACGTATTTCAGTTGGCCTAACAAAAACGGGGGTATGGAGATGGCCTGCCGTAAACCTTCAAGAACGACAGGGAGATGCTCTATATACGGAGATGGCCCGGTCCCTGTGCCCGGTGACGCAGGGTACCAGATTTGGATCATAAGTTTTCTGCGATCCGCAGGATCATCCGTGGACGGCTCTTCTCTGCGCTCGTCCTCGAGTACCATCGTGGTCGTTCCGACAGGATATGGTCCTTGAGGTTTGGCAAAGGAGAAAACCGGAAGGAGTGACGGCAATGCAGCCGAAACGCCGATGTGCACGAGCAGAAGCAGTGCGGTGATCCAGCGCTTGATTGCTGTCATTCCGGCAAACCGCTTCGCAGGCTGGATCGAGGGATGATCCTTCGAATGAGTGGATTGCCGTAAATGATAAAGGGCCAGTCCTCCTACGATTAGACAACCCGCATAGGCTGGGATCATCTGCCATCGGTAGCCTTCGGTTATCATATGGATAAGGCTTAGGCCCCCGGACAGTGCGGCTGCCCAGAAGCAGAGATGTACAGAACGCTTGTGTTTCCCCAATAACGTGACGCAACCTATGATTAGTGCCAGATTGATGATCCATAATGCTGTTTCATATATACGCATAAGTACCCTCCTGTTTCATCGTAAAATAAGCTTACCAACCGGAGCTGTAGCCTAGCTGTAGTCAACCTTACATAATCCTTACAATTAAAAACGGCTCCGTCTGACCGATAATTACAGTGTATATTTTTATAAAGAGAGCCGCGGCTTTGCCGTATACATATGGAGGAACGATATGGAACAAGATACGAGACTAGTAAAAGGACGGACGATCTTGATTGCGGACGACGAGTCGGACATCACGGAGCTGCTGAGGCTGTTCTTGGAGCGCGAGGGTTATCGCGTGCTGGAAGCTATAACCGGACGGGAGGCATGGAATATATTGCAGCGCGAGCCGGTCGACCTGGCGGTAGTCGACATTATGATGCCAGAACTTGACGGCTATCAGCTGATCGCCCGGATCCGGGAGAATCACAGGCTTCCTGTCATTATTTTGTCGGCTAAAACCGGGGATGTAGATAAAGTTACCGGGCTGGGGCTCGGGGCGGACGATTTTATCTCCAAACCGTTCAGTCCGATCGAAATCGTAGCGAGAATCAAGGCGCAGCTTCGTCGTTATTACGAACTGAAGGGCGCGGAACCCGCCCAGCGGTCGGAGACGTTAAAGACCGTGTGCGGACCACTGATGCTGGATCATGAAGCTTGCGTCCTTTACAAGCGAGGCGAGGCGATTACGTTAGGCCCGCTGGAATACAAGCTGCTCAGGTTGTTGATGGAAGCGCCGGGACGGATCTTTACGAAGCGTCAAATTTATGAGAATGTGTGGAACGAGCCGTATCTGGAGGACAGCAACACCGTTATGGTGCAGATCAGCAGACTGAGGGACAAGCTCGAGGACGACCCCCGGGAACCGAGGTTTCTTATCACCATTAAGGGACTTGGGTACAAGCTTGATCCGAGAGACGTGGCACCATGAGGAATCGAAGAAGCGTCCATAACAGCCTGATGATAAATTATGTCCTGTTTTCCGTCATTCTAGGGGTTATCGGTTTTCTGGTATATGAAAACATGTATGATGCCCGTGAGGAATATATAAGCCGGACACTTCCCATGGTTGAAGCGAGCCAGCTGATACGGGACGATTGGAAGAGCATCCCCTATGAAACCGTCCAATCTTTTGGCGGTTACATCCAGGTGCTGGACAAGAGCCTGAACGTTGTCTTTTCGCGGGGCAGCGGAATGGAAAAGGCAAAAGCCTCCTATACGGAGGAGGAGCTGCTCGCCCTGTTCTATGAAGGGAACGGGTCGGGATATCACTCCCTAGCCCCTTTCGTTTCACCGGAAGGCCGGGAATACCGGCTGCTTGTTACGATACCGGGCGGAGCTGTGATGAAGGAAAGCCGTTTGGTGAAGACAAACGCCGAGATAACCGAAGTTTTCACCAGACTTCTGATTGAGGGATTTCTGTGGTTTGCCGCCGCATTTTTATTGAGTTTATGGGTATACGGCCGGATTACGGGAAGAAGGATCACGAATCCGCTCACGGACGTTTCCCGCGAGCTCGCACAGATTGCAGAAGGCAGGGGAGGGAAGCGGCTATTTTTTCGAGCCAACAAGGAGTTAATGGATCTTCAGCTTCATTTCAACCGGATGGCGGACAGGCTTGAGCAGGCGGAGACGGCAAAGCGAAGACTTGAAGAAGGGCGCCGCCGGCTGATGATGGACATTTCCCATGATCTGAAAACGCCGATCACAACGATACAGGGTTATGCGGAGGTGCTGCGGCTCGGTATGGAGCAGAACGAGGAGCAGCGCCTGAAATATGCGAACCGCATACATGCCAAGGCGAGGTTTATCGCCTCGCTTGTGGATGACCTGTTTGAGCTAACCAAGCTGGAGAGCACGGAACTGTCATACGAGCGGAAGATAGGTGATTTAGCTGAGCTGTGCCGCACTGCGGCGGCCGATCTGTACGATTCGTTTGAACAAAAGGGAATTACGCTGGACATCCGCATTCCGGAATCGCCGGTCATGCTGCCTTATCACGATGGTCTCATGCATAGAGCTCTTACGAATTTATTGACGAATGCCCTGAAATACAATAAGGAGGGTGCTCATGTATGGCTGGAGCTGGAGGCACGTGATGAAGACATCCTGCTTACCGTGGGAGATAACGGTCCGGGAATATCGGACCCTGTGAGAGAGACGGTGTTCGAACCTTTCGTGCGCGGTGATCAGGCCAGGAGAAGTGATGGCGGCAGCGGGCTCGGATTAGCCATCGCACGAAGCTCGGTTGAGCAGCATGCCGGGCAAATTTGGCTTGATCCGGAGGCGGAGGGCACCGTTGTTCACATTCGATTGACCAAGACATGAGTGTAAGGAGCGAATGGGATGTTCAAGCATATTCATCGTTTCCAACTAGAAAGCGCCACGCAAAATAAAACTTGCGTGGCGCTTCGTGCTTATTTCTGAAAATATCTATTCCGTCTCGAAAAGGTAGAACTGCCCTTTCGAATTATACATTCCATTCACGGATGGTGCATTCTTCTTGGTAAACTGAACGACGCCCGGACGGTCTTTATCCTTGGAGATTTTGTAGTCGGACAAGTCCAGGTTTAAGACAGCCTTGGCCACAGGAATCGCAGCTTGCAATAGTTTGTTTTCGCTATAGCTTATAAGTTTGTTGTACCCCTTGGTATATTCGGTTACGGAATCTTGTAAGCTCGTTACTTCTATTTTCGTGATTCGATGCGCCCCTTCCTCGATGTTTATGAAGACCGGGGTTTTAGGAGAGTCACCCTCGAATTGGAGTTCCACGTGATTGCTGTCCTGTCCTTTAACATACGCTGCCTTCGTCAATTTGCCCAGGCTTATTCCATTGAAGCTTTCAACAGCGGCATTTGCAGCATCCAGCATGTCCTGAGATACGGATTCGAGCGGCATGGTGGACATAACCCGCTTGATTTCGCCATCTAACAGTGTAATGTAATGGTTATTTACGCTCGCAAACATTTCAAGTTTCCCCGAAGCGGCATATTTGTAAAGGCTGACGGAATCGGGAAGCGTCTCCACGTTCAGCTCCTTGAGCACGGATTTGAGCGTCTGCTTGTATGAGTTTTGAAGATCGGCCCATTTTTGTTCCAGTTGAATGGTGTCCACTTTATTATTGACGATGTTGACGTAACCGTTTTTGATTCCCTTAATCGTCAGGGTCCAGCCTGTATCATTTCCTGTGCTCCATTTTTCCGCCTTGCTGAAAGAATAGCTTTTACCGGTTACTTCTTTAAGGCTTTTCTGTGCATCTGTTAATAATTTGGCATCGATTTTTTTCAAAGATGAAACCGCAGCCGCCGAGGAATGGGTTTGGGCGGCGTGAGTATGGTCGGTCAGAGCCGGTGTGCTGTTCAGCAAAAGGCCTGCAGCGGTCAGAATCGTCACCATTTTAATATGCTTGTTCATTTTTTGTCCTCCTATGATTCGAATCATTTATTCTGTTCTCCCGCAATAGGTATCGTCATTTCTAGAGCGGGGATATATTCCTTCTTCCAAGAACCGTTGGCCGTTTTTCTCTCTTTTTCATTCTCAATCGCATCTTCGTATGCATACCGAAACGGCTTGATTGTGAACGACTGCGTATCGGAAGGAAGGGGCTCGTACAGCATGTCATAACGACGGTAACCTTGCTTCATATCATATCCATATCGGTCTACCAATCTAATCTCTTTGCCGTTCTGATCGACAATCTCAAAAAACAGGGATCGATCATCCGGAGAACGATCCTTTAACACCAGTTCAAAGCGGGTGGAAAGGGGGGAACGCTCCATTTCTTCCAGCTCCCAGCTGATATCCCCCGACGCTTTTTGCGCAGCGGGATACAGGGCATGGTTATCCGTATTTTTTTGCATCGGAATGTGTAGAACAAAAGGCTCCGGGATCATCTCGAGTCTAATTTCCAGCGTCAAATCAAACGCCGCAGGTAACGGAGGTCTACGGGTAACTCCGTCCAAGGATTCCCCGGTAATCGTCACGATAGCCGATCCGGTATCGCTGCCGGGGCCGATATCCCATGTAATGCCTGCTTCTTCTCCATTCACGAATGCTTTCATCGATCCAAAGGAACCCTTGCTTTTTGGAGATGAATCTTCGGACTGCCTGCGGGCGTAAGGATCGTACAGAGAGGCGGGGTGCCCTGTCTCGTCCAGTTGAAGCGCAATGCCTCCGCGCAAACCGTCAAATATGACCTGTGACGCCGTCAGGGTATAATTGTCATGTGTGTCATGATAATGAGTCTCCTTCGCCAACCCATGTTGTTCGGCTGTCTGCAATCCCAAATCCCCGGCGAGCTTGAATACATTGTGCATCAGCGGAATTCGGCTTAAGGTTTCGGCCATCGCGGGGGAGATAAAGGCCGAGGATACGATGCTAATACCTAATAAACCAGCGACTGTGCTTATGACCAAGGCTTGTCGAATGAAACCTCGATTGCGGGATCTTCTGGTTAACGGGCCTTGGTTTGAAATGTTTCTCTCGGTTGACTTCCATACACGGTCATAAATATCCTGAGGGGTCGCCATATGATTGGCGGCACGGTGCATTTGATCTTTTAACTGTTCTTCAATGGACAAAGCAATCACCTCCTTCTTCGTGATCCAGGAGTATCGAGTGTTTACGCAGCTCTTTCATGGCTTGGTGGTGCCTGGACTTGACGGTCCCCATGGGAATCTCGAGCAGCTCGGAAATCTCGCTTATGCTGTATTCGTGATAATAGCGGAGAACGACAACAATTCGAAGCTTGTAAGATAAATGGTTAAGAATATCAAGCATTTCGCGGCTTGTCTCGTTCAGCATAATGACCCGGTCCGTCTGGGGGTGTTCAGGCTCGATTTCAAGCAACTTTTGACGCTCGAACAGCCGGAATTTTCGCCATTTTTTGCGTCTCCAGTCCTGAACCTGCCGGATTGTGATTCCGTGCAGCCAATTCCGAAAGGGACGACTAGGGTCATAGTTCGGAAGAGAGAGCCAAAGCTTCAAATAGATTTCATTCATGATATCCTCTATATCCTGCCGGCCGGATACAAGAAGAGCCACAGTTCGGTACACATTATCGACGGTTAGATCATAAACATACCGGAATGCTTCCTTGTCCCCCTCCTTTAGTCTTTGCAGCCACGGCGTTAAGTCTGAACCTTGCAAGCTTGCTCCTCCTTTAATGTGACCTCACCTATATATTCGCTCTGAGACATCAATAGGTTCAGTAAAAAAAACAGGCAGAAGGTGACCGGACAAATTCCGGTCACCTTCTGTCTGTTTGAATATAAAGGCGCATGATGCCGTTTATCGTTCTTCCCAGGCCATGACGAATTCCGCCTGACCGGTATCTTCGTCGATGGTTTCTTCAACGACGGCAAAGCCGTTCCGGGAATAAAAACGAAAAGCGTTCCCGTTCTCTTTATATACCTTGAGCTCGAGTTTGGGGCTGCGTTCCTTCACGAATTGAAGAAGAGCCCGGCCATAACCCTTTCCCTGATGGCGTGGGTGAACGAACAAAGCGGCCAAGGCATGCTGAACGGTCGATATAAAGCCTACCGTGGCGCCCGCTTCCTCCAGCACATAGGTATCGGCCATTGGCAAATAGACGTCGCGCATGTCCTTTTGCTTGGATTCCCAGTATTCGGGTGAAATGAAATGGTGGGCCTCCTTCGAGGCGGCCAGCCAAATGTCAATGAGGCTGTCCATATCTTTGTCGGTCATCAATCGAATTTGCATCGTATTCACTCCAGATTATAAAGTTTTAACGGATATACGTCCCGTATTGTAAAAGTTTACCTGACGTATGTCAATTCGTGATCCCATTTGACGCTTGAATCATAGGGTGATATATTTATCACATAAAGTTACAAATACATCACTATCGAAAGGGGTATTAGCGATGAAAATCATTCTCCGATTCGCGATGGGACTGCTCTGGATCGGTATTGCCATCCAAAGACTTACCCAACAGTCGTACCCGCTGGCTCTATTATTTTTGGCAGGAGGCGTTCTTTTTGTTTATGCAGGCTGGAAACGTTGGAAAGTTGGCAAGCAATGAGGGGGTGGAGCCTCGGCATTTATTAAGCATGAAGGGGCTAGCTGCTTGGTACCGTGCGGAAACAGTCCCCGTCATCTCGAATCTTAATTTGGAGATTGGCCCCAATCAGATCATAGGTTTGGTGGGATTGAACGGGGCCGGCAAGAGCACGCTGCTCCATGTCCTGAGCGGCATTCACCGGCATTATTCGCTGGAGGGGCTGCAGTGGAAGAACGAGGGAACTTCGCTGACAAGCCCTGCATTTAAACGTAATCGATATACCGTGTTCTCGGAGGACGAGTCGTTTGAGTATTTCACGTTCGAGGAGTATGTAAGGCATGTGTTTCAATCCTACGGACAAGAGGTCCGTCACGATATCTTGGACGAGCTCGTTGCAGGTTTCCATTTTCAGAATTACCGGAACGCATACTTGGGCCAATTATCGATGGGCAGCAGGAGGAAGGCCTACCTGATCACGGGATTTGCATTGCGCCCGGAGCTGCTGCTGTTGGATGAGCCGGTCAACGGACTGGATTTCGAAAGCACGGAATTTCTGTATCAAATGATGAACGAGTACAGGAGCCATGGGACGATCTTGTTTTCTTCTCACGTTCTGGAGAGTTTATGTCTAACATCAGACAGCATCATCATTTTGGAGTCCGGATCCATCCGTCATACCTTTTTACAGGGAGACATGGATCCCGAGTTTATTAGAGGGGTACTAAACAAGTGATCTCGACATTTCATGGATTCGCCAAAAAGCTCCTGGGGTCAAGCTACGACCGATTGTGGAAGCATGCCATAGCCTTAGCTGCTATCTTTGCGGCGCTGAGCAGCCTGGATCGCCATTACGAGGTATCCTTACTTGTATTCATGACGGCCATTTCCGTATTTACGTTCGGGATTGTGCTGAAAACTCTGTCCTCGGACGATAACCGGAGGAAGCTGAAGGGGGCGTTCATGCTTCCATTCAGGCCAAGCAAGTTCAACGCAGCTTATTTTCTTGCGGTAGCACTATATACCTTGGTTACCAAGACTTCGTACATTCTCGTTTTCTATATGGCATATTCGTCATTTACGGCTATGCATGTACCGGCATTTCTGCTTAGCTTCTTGAATGCGGGCCTGACTGCTTTCGTGGTATTTGCCTTACTGAACAGCGGTAAAAGGATGACAGCCGGTCTCTTGATGCTCCTCCAAGCGGCACTCTATCTGCTCCCTGAGCCCTTCTTTCGTTTGACGGGACTGCTGATCAGCAGCCTCCTCCAAGGGTTCGTGCTGCTTCGGACGGATTCTTACCGATTCTACAAGAACTTGAAGATGAAGGATAGCCATGCAGTACCGGTTCGAAGCTCTTCGTTCCTGCGGTATATTGCACGCTACCTATTTTCCCATAAAAGCTATTTATACAATACGATTGCATTATGTTTATTTGCAGGCTTCATGGCGTTCATGCTGGAGCAGATGCATCTTGCCTCGTACCTGCCGCTTGGATTCGCGGTTCTATCCTTCAACACGCCGATCGGCATCCTGCTGTCGAGTAATCGCGGACTTTACCGGAAAATCCAAATGCTGCCCGGCCAGCTTCAACGTATAGTGGTTCCGTATGGGCTGTTTATACTGGCAGTAAACTTATTCATATATACGATCTACTTAGCATGCTGGCAACTGTTTCATGGATCGGTGGAAATCATGTATTATGTACTTAGTGTGTTATTTGCCGCCCAATGCGCCATTTCGACCGTTTGGCTCGAATGGAAACATCCCGTTTTCCGTTGGAAGGTGGAGAGCGACTTATGGCATCATCCCCGAAAATATGCCGTTCCGCTCATCATGTGTTTATTGGCGGTCACGGTAATAAGCATGAAGCCGGCCGTGTATATGATCGCTCTGCTGGTAGGGACAGAGATGGTTTTGATTTTTAACCGCAGGAGAGGAATCAGGAATGTATAAGGGACAGAAGAAGCGTTACGTACGAATCGGTAAGCACGGATGGCTGCTTGGTTTGTTGGGGTTTAATGGCCTTCAGTATTTCAAGACCCATGATCCGTCATTTTTGTTTTACTTTAGTTTTTTCAGCTTTTTCAGTTTCTATTTCCATGGGAAGCTGGCGGAGGAGATGCCGGATGAGCGGTATTACATGAATGCTCAGAAGGCGCGGTCCATCACCATGTGGGTGCCGGCCGTATGTTTGTTTATTATCGGGATCGGCAGCATGTTTCCCTTCGGAACAAGAGAATTCATGATCATCGTGAGCGCAGCGGGTTGGGCAGCTACGTTTCTGACGTATTCCATAACTTTTTATTATCTGGATAAATATTGTTAGGTGGATGCCCATGGAACCATTCAAATGCAATTTAAAAAAGTACAGGCAGTTAGCGGGGATGACCCAGGACGAGTTGGCGGGCAAGGTCGGGGTTCGAAGAGAGACCATCATCCGTCTGGAGGCGGGGAAATATAATCCCTCGCTAAAGCTGGCGATCGATATTTCGCGGGTGGTGGGAGCGCCCATTGAGGAGCTGTTTATATTCGACTAAACAACGATGATGCATTTAATGGGTCTTAGCTATCCAACGAATGCGTCATTTCTTATATCTGCACAAAAACCATTTAGTTCTTGAAAAAACTAATTAGTCATACTACAATAACATGTGATCCCAGTCAGAAAGAGAAAGCATGATTCCGTTTTCACACGGACTCTCAACATGTTATGGATTCTCCGACTCAATACCCCGTTGTGAGTTGGCGCAGCCTTTTCATAGATTCGTTGAATGACTGATCTTTGGATATTTTAATATATTTATATATTTTATGGGTTTTTTAGTATTTTCATGCAACCTTATCTCGATCTTAACGTCTGATATGTATATTCAGTCATAGGAGGAATAACATCCATGTATACCATTCAAAAGAAAACCGTTACTCGACTCGTCACAACAGGCATGGCCGTAGCTCTTCTCGCATCGCCAATCTCTTCCGTGCTGCCAGGGCCGGGGCATGTCGCAGCTGCTGCGTCTGCTGTGGACAAGTCTTCCCACAACCTAAAGCCGATATGGACGAAGACGTTGGGAGATCCAAGCCGGATTAGCCCCCAAACCACATTAATTAAGAACAACTTATATTATACCGTTGGGAAGAAATATATTGCTTTTGACGCGTTGGCAGGCAAAACCCGCTGGACGTATCCCGCCGCTGCCGTCTCACAGACCGTAACGGATGGCCAATCGGTATGGTTTACGGATGCGACAGGCCGATTAATTAAGCTCAATGCTGCAACCGGCAAGCTGCAATGGAAAGTTAAAACACAATCCCAGCCAGGAAAGAAAGAAAGCTATGTGAACCTCAGTTTGCATGCAGCCGATGGTGTGATCTATGTCGGGGATGCGTATGGGCTGACGGCGTACAACGCATCAAACGGGAAGGTTAAGTGGAAATTGAAGGGCAGCGCCCATGGGTACAAACTGCTCCAAACGGGAAAAATCCTTGTCGCAACCACGATTATCGACGGAGCATTGACCACGAGCGGGTTACAGGGAATCGATGCTCAGAACGGCAAAGTAAAATGGAAACAGACCGACGGTGACCACCAGGACATTCTCTTCTCGAACGATAAGTCGTTCTATACGCGTGACGTAACCGAAGGCATCGATGCCGGATATGCAGCGAACATCGATGAAATGAATCTGACCAATGGGAAAATTATGGCTACCCGATCCTATATACCCGTGGATTTCGTGGAAGATCAAAGTGCATCCGATGTCGTATCCGATGGGGAATATTTCTATGTCATTGAAAAGTATGACGAGACTCAGAAGAAAGCTGTAGTTTCCCGATTCCCGACGGATAGTCGTTCTAAGGCCGACCCGGATAAAACTTATGCTTTCGAAGCGGGAGTGGCCGAATGGTCCCTCGGGGATGCGGGCCTTGCCTATGTAAGACTGGACAACGGCAAGCTGTTGACGCTCGATACGAACAGCGGACGTACGCTGGCCTCCGCTCAATACAAAGGCACTCCATTGCCGACGCTTATCGGACAAGACGTGATTGTCGTTCAGCATGGTGGGCAGATCAGCGGCGTCAAGAAAGCTGCTGCCTCCCAGTAACGCAAGTCGATTTCCATTGAGGACCAAAGCCGAACGTTCTCACAGTCGTAAGTATGACGGCAGCGGTATGAACTCGCCATCGTTAAATGATCGTATCTCTACATCAAGGTGATATCCGAGTCGAAAGCGAGCCAGGTGAAGGAACGACCTTCATTGTCATGTTGCCCATCATGACGCCATCAGTTTAGTCAGATTCATGAGGCCATCGATCGGATCATTTGAACGTTATCGCTGTATCTCTATGCTGCGGCTCACATACAAAGCTTCCTTGTATGTGACGCCGCAGCATTTTTTTTGCCTGTTCATATTCAGTTCAAATGTTGTCAGGACACGGAATAACACTCGTGGCGTTTTTTTGCAGTTTTTCTTTTACGGCCCAAACCTCTCATCAATATTAGAATACAGTATACTAAACTGCTTTGAGGAAGCACATAAAGTGTACAATTCAACAGATATCATGATTGGTCTTCAAAATAAGAGGAATCAACTCACTCAGAGAACTTATGAGATACTTGGCTCAGGCGGATTTATGCTAACTAGTGATACACCTGCTATAAAGCGTTATTTTACTCCAGGGAAAGACCTGGTTACTGCAGGGAGTAAAGAAGAGATGCAGAGAGTGATTAAATATTATTTGAATCACCCGGCTGAGAGAAAGGCCATTCAACTCCAGGGACAGACTACAATCAGAAAGCATATGTATAAGTTTAGAGCCAAGGAGATTTTGCAAGTCCTTAAACGTGAAGGCATTATAACAGCGGATGTCTAAAAGAAGAAGCCTTGTCCCTAGCTTTACTTCGGGAGAGTGAGATATATGAAAATTAAAACCAAGCCAAAATTATATATCAAAAATAGCAGTGAAAAGATAATAAAGGAAGGTTATAAATATCTATCAACACCTTATCGTTTGGGAGCAAAACCTTTTCAGACAAATGAATTTGATTGTAGTTCATTTATTCAATTTCTGTATGGTCAACTTCGCATTCTTCTTCCGCGCACATCTCGCGAGCAAAGTTTGCTAGGTGAAAAAATAGAAAAAAAACAACTCAAACGTGGCGATTTATTGTTTTTTACTAATCGTAAGCGTTACAGGAAGAAAGGGATTAATAGAGTAGCTCATATTGCCATCTTTCTGGGGGATAACAAAATGCTTCATTCTTGCAGGTATAAGGGAGTTACAGTTTCTGAATTTACTGAGATTATTAATGAAACTAAACAAAGACGCTGGATAGATTACTATCTTTTCGCGAAGAGATTACCGGATTATTATGAGTATATCATGGGGGATAACAATAATGAGGGATTAGCACGCTCCCAATCTTATAGGTAGCTTGGCATAAGCCAGAACCGCCCCCGGTCTGGCTTTTTGACCCCTTTTTTTTAAAAATGTATTTAGTAGAGGAACGGTATATATGCAGTCCGTTATATTTTTTAATCGTACGTTGCAGTGTATGATATTTGTATGCCATAATCTTTGAGTTAATTAGATCATGTCGTTGAAATGAAGGTTGGCTAAGACATATCCGGCAAATCGTAAACGGTTACAAGGCTGCAAGGGAGGCAGGTATGAAACCATTATTCAAGATCATGATTGTGGATGACGAAATGCTTGTCAGGCAGGGGATTAAGCACCTGCTCAATTGGGAACAGGAAGGATACCAAATCGTCGGTGAGGCGTCTAACGGTCTGGAAGCACTGAATTTGATGGATGAGGTGAATCCTCACGTCATTCTTACAGATATCGTAATGCCTGTCATGGGCGGGGAGAAACTGGTCAAGATTGTTAAGGAGAAGCATCCTCACATCGAAGTCATCGTGCTCAGCAGTTTCAGTGAATACGATTACGTCCGGTCTACTTTTCAGAGTGGTGTAGCGGACTATATCCTGAAGCCAAAGCTGGAAGCTGATTATCTATTATCCATCCTAAATAAAACTACGGCCAAAATGGTCGCCATGAAGCCGGAGGATGATCCAAGCGCGGGTCGTGAGGAAGGGCAGATCCTGCAAGCCATCGAGAAACTTATGACCGGGTATGAGCCTGCGCTGGATCCCGTGTTGCTGGATTCGATATTCCCTTATGGACAGTATTTGTTTTTTGGAGCGGATATGAAGCACATGAAAGATTCCGGTGACAAATGGAGTTTCGGAAACGAAATGGAACGAGGGCTTCAGCAGCTTGCTTTGTCCGAGTTCGTGTATATACGGTTGAAGTTTATTAACGATACGGCACTTTTTCTGCTCAATGTGAATCCTGAGCGGTGGGACGAGCTTGTTATTGAACTCCGGCATCTGATCTCCAAACTGGTACAGGATATGAGTGAGACGCATTTTGTTATCAGCCAGTGCTTCGCCGATTTTAAAAGTCTCGGTGAGGTCTACCATGACAATTATCTGAAACTCATGCGATACGGCTTCTTCCTTAAGGACCGGACGCTGATTGAATACGAACATTTGCCGGGCCTTCCGGATTCGCATCTCGAATATGACATGGGCGAGCTCATGGAACTGTTGAAACGTAGGCAGTACCGGAAGGCCTTCACCGGCTTTTTGGAATACGCCGGCCTGCGCTCGATGGATTATCGCACCGATATTTTCGAATTCAAATCGTCGTTGGGGAATTTCATATTTAACGTGGCGACCACGCTTGGAAAAATGAAGGTTGAGACCGGAAGCCTGGAGAATGCCAAATACGATTATTTCCGAAAAATAGACGAAGCCAGGTATGCCAGCGAAGCTATCGCTGTTGTCGAAGCGTTCATCCGCGAAGCGGAACGTGCGATAGGCGAGACGAATACATCCGTTAATCCCAATATGGACCGGCTGCTTGAATATATTCAGGACCATTATGCCGACCCCATCACACTCACCGGAGTGGCCAGGAAGTTCCACTTCAATGCATCGTATCTGTCGAGTTATTTTGCTGCGTATAATGGAGAAGGTTTCAGTGAATACCTCAACAAAATCCGCTTGGAAAAAGCCATGGAGCTGCTTCTGACAACGGAACATACGATTTCCGAAATCAGCGCCAGCGTGGGATACTCGGATCAGAGCTACTTCACCAAGGTGTTCAAGAAGCAGACAGGCATCTCTCCGAGCCAGTTTCGGAGGCAAGACGCACGGGAGATACGGGAATCATGATTGGACAAGCCATAAACAAGCTGCGAAAACAGGGGTTATTCCTTAAGCTGTTTCTCGTGACCCTCATCAGCATCGTTACCGTATCACTTCTGACGCTATCCATTACCATCAGCATGTCGGAAAAGTTATTTCTGCAGACATTCAGCATCACGAACGGCAAGTTGTTAAACCAGATGAAGTCAAACCTGGAGTCCTATAATAACGCCATAGCAACCGGTGCCACCATGATCGCCCAGAATGCGGCAATCCGCAGTTATTTATCGGGCGGAGAGACGGAGGCCGTGGCGCTTGCGATGAAAACATATCAGATGACAGAGGGCATGAAGTCGGTCCAGTCTAACTTTAGTGCTTACGATGTTGGCATCATGATCGTTGGAGCGAATGGGAGAAGTTATTCCACAGATCCTTGGTATTGGTCTATCTCGGCCAAGGAACTGAAGGATCACCCGATTACAAAAGCGACTATGGCACACCCTGCGCAAATCTTATACCAGCTTTATCGCGGCGAGGATCATAGCGCAGACGCAAAGGAGCCCATGCTCGTCGCTTCCAAAGCTCTCTTTGATCAGTCGACCGGGAGAATGTATGGCACGCTTTACGTGGTCATTCGCGACCGGAATTTTAAACCCTTCTATGCGAATTTTACAAGCGAAGGCAATGACGTCGTGCTGTTGAACGAGGAAGGGGTTATTGTATCCAGCAACAGGACCGAGTTGATCGGGATGGCGGATGAGGGGCTGCTTCAAGAAGTCGTAACGGATCAGGGCGAGGGAGAGGACGATCCATCTGCCTATGTGATGGGGAACGAACGAATTGTGTTCTCGGAATACTTGCCGGAATTCGAATTTTATTTGGTCAATATGATCGACAAGAAAGCCGTGACCGGACAGATGGTGAACGCTAAAGCAGTCACCTTGACAATCATGTCCATCGTTGCGATATCACTTGTCATTGTTTTTCTGATCACCCGGCGAATGACGCAGTCGCTCCGTGTGCTCGTCAAACAGATGTCGAATATTCCGACAAGCGGATTCGATCATCATGTAGATGTTGCCAATAGCAGTTATGAAGTTAAGGAATTAGGGAATGCGTATAATTATATGCTTGATGAGCTGCACGATTATGTGGATCGATTGATGGAAACCCAGAAGCAGCAGCGAAATGCGGAGCTGGCCGCGCTCCAAATGCAAATCAATCCACATTTTTTATACAATACGCTGGCTTCGATCAAATTTCTGGTGCAGCAGGGCAACAAGGAAAAAGCCGCGGGTACGATCAACGCGCTTATATCGCTTCTGCAAAATACAGTCAGCGATATTCATTCCACCATACCTGTGCGGCAGGAGCTGGAGACACTGAAGCATTATGTGTATATTAATCACGTGCGTTACGGTGAGAAAATCCGCGTTCATTACTTTGTGGAGCCGGATAGCCTGGATTATCATATGCCCAAACTCATTCTTCAGCCTTTTATTGAGAATGCATTCTTTCACGCATTCAACATCAAGGGAGAGGGAACAATTCTGATCATGATCGCGGTTCAGGAAGACCAGCTTGTATGTGAAGTTGTAGATGACGGGGACGGAATGAATCTGGAGCAGAACCCGGCGGAGGAAGAATCGTTGCCTGCACCGATGAGCAAACGCCAATTGTTCTCCGGCATTGGGATACGCAATGTGGATGACCGAATTAAGTTGATGTACGGCGAGAAATACGGGATCCACATTACAAGCAAACGCAGTGAAGGAACAAAAATCATCATTACGCTACCATTGACCAAAAGCTAAAGATATTACAAGAACCTAAAGATTGTACCAGAGCCGGTATGAAGGCGAAAAACAGGATCCAATAATAGCACCAATGCTAACAAAGATAGTGCCAATGAAAACGAATACAAAATGATAAGATGGATGCGTAGCAGAGAAAACGCTTCCATCTTTTATTATTTTCAGACTTAAAAGGGGGTTACACATTGAAAAAATTAATGAGCTTACTGCTGGCCGGGGTTGTCCTCTTGTCGGCATGCTCTTCGGGCGGCGGTACGGAAGGCGGGTCGGGCAGTAACGGCAGCTCTAGCGGTGAAGGCAGTGCCGCTCCAAAAGAAATTACGGTATGGGCTTGGGACCCGGCATTTAACATTGCCGCCATGAATGTAGCTAAAGAAGCCTATGCCCAAGTGAATCCGGACGTCACGATTCATGTTGTAGAGAATGCGCAGGCCGATATCGTTCAAAAGCTGAACACCGGGTTGAACTCCGGTTCCACGAAAGGCTTGCCTAACATCGTGCTCATTGAGGATTACCGTGCGCAGAGCTTCTTGCAAGCGTATCCGGATTCCTTCTACGAATTGACGGACATCGTGAAAGTGGATGACTTTGCGGACTATAAGATTGGCCCGACCAGCGTAGATGGCAAGCAGTACGGCGTTCCGTTTGATTCCGGCGTGACGGGAATGTACGTGCGAACGGATTATCTCGAGCAAGCAGGCTACAGTCTGGATGACCTGCAGGACATCGACTGGAAGCAGTACATCGAGATTGGCAAAGCCGTCAAAGAGAAAACCGGCAAAAACATGATTACGCTCGATCCTAACGATTTGGGACTTATCCGCATGATGATCCAATCAGCGGGGGCGTGGTATACAGCAGAAGATGGCCAGACTCCGACGATTGCAGACAATGCTCCATTGAAGGAAGCCTTTGAATTGTACAAAGAAATGATGGATTCCGGCATCGTGAAGGTGAACTCGGACTGGAGCCAATTTGTCGGAGCATTCAACAGCGGTGAAGTGGCTACCGTGCCGACCGGTAACTGGATTACACCTTCGATCAAAGCCGAAGCTTCCCAATCCGGTAAATGGGCGGTAGCTCCGCTTCCTAAGCTTGCGGCAACAGAGGGGTCCGTCCATGCATCCAACCTTGGCGGCAGCTCCTGGTATGTCATGAATGTAGAGGGTAAAGAAGCAGCTGCGGAGTTCCTCGCGAAGACATTTGCTTCCGATGCGGAGCTGTATCAGACGTTGAACACAAAAGTCGGGGTCATCGGCACCCTGAAAGCCGCCGCAAGCGGAGAAGCTTACGCGGCAGCGGATGAATATTTCCAAGGCCAAAAAGTCGTATCAGACTTTGCCGCTTGGACCGAACAAATTCCTAACGTTAACTACGGCATGAATACGTACGCCATCGAGGACATTATGGTCGTTGCCATGCAGGCGTATCTCGGCGGTAAAGACGTGGAAACCGTTCTGAAAGATGCGCAGGCGCAGGCCGATACGCAAATTCGTTAAACACACTCAGGCAGTACACAAATGCCCTTGCTCCTTCTTCTCCTGAAAAGTGGACATCTGCTGAAGGAAGGGAGCGAGGGTTTTATTATTTCTATCCATAAGACATGTGATCAACAGAAGGGTGTGGAGTGGTGTGAATACAGAAAAAGCCAGGCTAAGCCCGCAAATTCATAAGGGCCTGAACAGTCAAAGGCGGATACGTTTGACAGGCTGGTTCTTCGTCCTTGTGCCGGTCGTCATGATTAGTATTTTTTATTTCTATCCGATGGTTCAAGCGTTAATCCTATCCTTCAAATCAGGCAGGGGCAGCAATCTACAGTTTGTCGGTATAGACAACTATATTCGTCTGTTCAGCGATACCACCTTCCTTACGGCCGTCAAGAACACATTTATTTACTTACTCATTCAGGTTCCGGTCATGCTGGTGCTGGCGCTCTTTATCGCTGTGCTGCTCAATGACGATAGACTGAAGTTTAAAGGTTTTTTCAGAACGGCTATTTTCCTGCCGACGGTAACCTCGCTTGTAGCGTACTCCGTCGTCTTTAAGTACATGTTCGGAGCCGACGGCATCGTCAATAAATTTCTGGTGAATCTTCATCTGATCCAGGAACCGATTCAATGGATTACCGACCCTTTCTGGGCGAAAGTTACGATTATCATCGCGATTACCTGGCGTTTTACAGGCTATAATATGATCTTCTATCTATCATCACTTCAAAATATCGATAAATCCGTGTATGAAGCTGCACGCATCGATGGTGCAAATGCCTTCACGCAGTTTTTCAAAATTACGATTCCGCTATTGAAGCCGATCATTTTGTTTACGTCCATAACATCGACCATTGGAACGCTCCAGTTGTTTGACGAGGTGGTTAACATCACCAAAGGCGGCCCCGGAAACGCAACCATGTCGATATCGCAATATATTTACAATCTTTCCTTCGAATACACGCCTGACTTTGGATACGCAGCTACCGTTTCCTACTCGATCGTACTCATGGTGGTCATATTGACGATGATCCAGAACAAAGTTGGAGGTGACAAGAGATCATGAAAACCAAACGCGTGTTTACTTACCTGTTTCTGATTATCGCTGCCCTGATCTCCATCTTTCCGTTTATCTGGATGGTTGTCAGTGCCACCAATCCGTCCGTGGACGTAACGAAAGGGACGCTGCTGCCGGGTTCGCACCTGATCAAGAATATCAACAATCTGTTCAGTTCCGTGGACATGTGGCAAGCTCTCTGGAATTCCGCAAAAATCTCGGTGGTGACTACCGTGCTTTCACTGCTGGTTGCCTCAGCCGCTGGTTATGGCTTTGAGATGTACCGCAGCCGCGGCAAAGATATCGTATTTAATATCCTGCTAGCCTCGATGATGATTCCGTTCGCGGCGATTATGGTGCCTTTATTTCAGATGTTTGCCAAAGTATCGGGGGTTATGCCCTTTCTAGGCATTGATACGGCAGGGGCTGTCATTCTGCCGACATTCACGACGGCGTTCCTCATCTTCTTCTTCCGTCAAAGCACCAAAATGTTTCCCAAGGATATGATGGAAGCCGGTCGCATCGATGGTCTGTCGGAGCTGGGCCTATTCTTCCGCATCTATATGCCGACGATGAAATCGACCTATGCAGCCGCAGCGATTATTACTTTCTTGAACAGCTGGAACAACTATTTGTGGCCGCTGATCGTGCTGCAGTCGCCGGAGAATATGACCGTGCCGCTGCTGATATCGAACCTGGGATCAGGCTATGCTCCAGACTACGGTTTGATCATGTCCGCCATCGTCATTACGACGCTGCCGACGGCGCTTGTGTTCTTTATGATGCAGAAGCAATTTGTTGCTGGGATGACAGGTTCCGTGAAATAAAGTTGAAATATGGAGGAAAACAGATGAAACAGCAGATTGAACGAGGAGTCGCGCCAAGTCTTGCATGGTTGTCTGATCCCAGTGTATTTGCGGTAGGCAGGATGCCCGCGCACTCCGATCATCGGTATTACGAATCGATGCTGGAAGCCGAACAGCTTGGAGAGATGCCTTGGCGCCGCAGTCTGAATGGGAGCTGGAAGTTTAGTTACGCCCGTAATGCCAAAGAACGCCAAGCGGATTTTTATAAAACGGAAGAATCCTGCAGAGGATGGGATGATATTGAGGTTCCCGGACATATCCAGCTTCAGGGTTATGGGCGGCCGCAGTACGTGAACACGATGTATCCATGGGACGGTCAGGAGTTTCTTAGACCCCCGATGATCTCAAAGGACCACAATCCCGTGGGCAGCTATGTGAAGTTTTTCAACGTTCCTGCCGGCTGGCAGCAGCGTCCGCTGTATATCTCTTTTCAGGGTGTTGAATCGGCTTTCTATGTATGGCTGAACGGGGAGTTTGTCGGTTACAGCGAAGACAGCTTTACGCCGAGCGATTTTGACCTTACGCCGTACTTGACGGAAGGCGAGAATAAGCTGGCTGTCGAGGTCTATCAACGCAGCACCGGAAGCTGGCTGGAGGATCAGGATTTTTGGCGCTTTTCCGGTATTTTTCGCGATGTGTATCTGTACACGGTACCTGACGTTCATGTGCAGGATCTGCATGTTCAAACCGATTTGGATGAAACGTATGAACGTGGAACGCTGAAGGTTACCATGCAACTGAGGGGAAAGCCGGCTTCGAAAGTAGTCCTAGAGCTCAAGGATGCAGCAGGAAATCCAGTGGTCCGGGGGGAGACCCATGCTTCCGGGGAAACGGCGTCGATTGCGTTAGCTGCAGGTAAGGTCAAGCGGTGGAGCGCAGAAGAGCCTAATTTATATACATTGTACGTATCCGTCTATGACGCATCCGGAAACCTTGTGGAGGTCGTGCCGCAAAAGATAGGTTTTCGCAAATTCGAGATGATTGATAAGGTGATGCATTTAAACGGCAAGCGAATTGTGTTCAAAGGCGTCAACCGGCACGAATTCAATTCCCGCCGCGGACGCAGCATTACGAAAGAGGATATGCTGTGGGATATCAAGACATTAAAGCAGGCGAATATCAACGCCGTACGGACGTCGCATTATCCGAATCAGACGATGTGGTACGAGCTGTGTGATGAGTACGGTGTGTACGTCATCGACGAGATGAATCTGGAGACGCATGGTTCATGGCAGAAAATGGGAGCCGTTGAGCCGTCCTGGAACATACCGGGCAGCAGGCTGGAATGGCAGGATATCGTGTTGGACCGTGCCATTTCCATGATCGAGAGGGACAAGAATCACCCATCGATTTTGATCTGGTCTTGCGGCAATGAGTCTTACGCCGGAGAAGTCATTCGGAACGTTGCGAACTTGTTCCGGGAGAGGGACCCTAGCCGGCTGGTCCATTACGAAGGAGTGTTCCATAACCGGGAATATGACGATGCGAGCGATATGGAGAGCCGCATGTATGCAAAACCGGCGGATATTGAGCAGTATCTGCAAAACGATCCTTCCAAGCCCTATATTAGCTGCGAGTACATGCATGCCATGGGCAATTCCGTCGGCGGATTGCATAAATACACGGAGCTGGAGCAGAAATATCCGATGTATCAAGGCGGCTTCATCTGGGACTTCATGGATCAGGTCATCGTGAAACATGATCGTTACGGCAAGCCTTTTATGGCTTATGGAGGGGACTTTGATGATCGTTCAACCGATTACAACTTCTCCGGCAACGGCATCGTTTATGCGAATCGGACATGGTCCCCCAAAATGCAGGAAGTGAAGTTCCTGTATCAGAACGTCAAGCTGACCCCGGATCGTTATGGCGTCACGATCAGAAATGAGAACTTGTTCGCTTCGTTGGATGCTTATGATGTTATATATTGCCTGAATAATGAAGGCAGGAAAATCTACAGCGGAGCGGTATGCACCCAGGTTGGACCCGGTGAAGAGCGATATGTAAAGCTGGAACTGCCTGAGGAAGGGCTTCCGATTGGTGAGTATGCGTTAGACGTTTCACTCGTGCTCAAGAAGGATTCGTTGTGGGCGAAAGCCGGTTATGAAATGGCTTTTGGACAGTTTGTTTTCCGAGAGGAGAACCCGTTGGCTGTTGATAAGTCTAGCACTACTCAAGTGAGGGAACGCCTGCAACCAGGTTCAGATGTTTCGCATGATACGGCTGCTAATGATTTTCGTGTAGTTGAAGGGGATGTAAACATCGGCGTTCATGGGCGTGATTTCTCCGTCATGTTCTCGAAGCAGGCAGGGACCCTCATATCCGTCAAGTATGCGGGACGGGAGATGATCTCTTCGCCACCGGTGCCGCTCTTCTGGAGAGCGATGACGGATAACGATAAAGGGGCTGGACTGCAGTTTGATTCCGCGCTTTGGTATGCTGCTAGCCTGACTCGGAGAACGTTAAGCTGCGAGCTTACGGAGGACTCGGATCACGCGACCGTGACCTATATGTATAAACTGAGCGTGTCCGAGGAAGTAAGGGTGCGCGTATCTTATACGGTGTTCACCGATGGCAGCATTCAAGTGAAGTCGGGGTACCAAGGTGCACCGGGATTGCCGAGGCTGCCGATCTTTGCTCTTACCTTCAAGGTGCCGGCGGACTACGACAACCTGGATTGGTATGCGAACGGGCCGGAAGAGAATTATATCGACCGTGCATTTGGAGCTAAATTGTGTCGCTTCCGGAATCGTGCGGCGGATAATGTTTCAGCATACTTGGTACCGCAGGAATCGGGCAATCGTACAGGCGTGCGGGAGGTATCCATAACCAGCGATCAAGGTCATGGCATCACGATGGAGGCACCATCGGCAGCACCGGTAGAAGCCAATATATCGCCGTATACCGCATTTGAGCTGGAGAACGCGACGCATCATTATGAGCTGCCGAACGTTCACCATACCGTTGTTACCATTGCCGGGCGGCAAATGGGGGTTGGGGGTGACGACAGCTGGGGGGCTCCGGTTCATGAGGAGTATCAAATCGATCCTTCGATGGACATGTCCTTTGAATTTACGATTCGCAGAGCTTAATGCGAGTTTCGATAACCGTTGCCACAATATTGCCGAAATCCTTATTTAAGGATTTCGGTTTTTTTGATTTCTCCACTTCATTTGTATTTTCCACCACTCTGAATCCTCCGTACCTGAGGGATGTTTAAGGATTCATCAAATCTACTTGGAGAAAATCAAAATCTCTGAAAATGAGACATTTACGGAACCCTTGAGTATTTTTACAATGATGAGCAAGTACGAAATGGAGTCCATACTTGTTTCGTCCTGTAGGTTAATTGAGGGGAGGGGCAATCGTTTGTTCCAAACGCTAGGCTAAACCATATTCGAAAGGGGAAATTTGATGAAATTAAATATCGTGCCGTTCAAAACCCAGTTGATCATACTTACGATAACCCTATTAGGATTGTCTTCGCTGCAACCAGTGCCTGTAGAAGCTCAATCGTCAATCAACAAACAATTCGGGGACCCTGTTTCCGTGGGAGCTCCTATTCAGCAGATTGCCATTTTTGAAAGCGCTTATGGTCAAGAGGATGGTCGTGACGTCATGTATACCACGGTGAATGGAAAGCCGGCCATGTTAAACGTTATTGACCTCGTGGACAACAAATTGCTCCGGACGATCCCGCTTCCGGATGCCGACAGCTCCTGGGCTAAGACCATTGCTCCAGACGGAACGCTATATATAGCAGGTCAATCCAAAGTTTACCGATATTCGCCCCAGACCAAAGAACTTGATGATTTGGGACCCGCGATTCCAGGCGAAACCTCTATCTGGGGATTAGTCACGGATGAGCAAGGGAATGTATACGGCGGGACGTATCCCAACGCCAAGGTGTTTAAATTCGATCCCAAAACGAATTCGTTCACGAATTACGGAACCATGGTAGAAGGCCAAGGGTATGTTCGTTCTATTGCCTATGCGGATGGTATCGTTTATGCAGGTATCGGCACGGTAGGCCATATCGTCAAGTTCGACCCGGTTACCGGGGACAAGACAGAACTGCCGATTCGGGACGTACCGGGCGTAAGCAGTCTCCCGTTTGTGTATGGCCTGGATGCCAGGGGGGATTACCTTTTCGCTTACTTAAACGGCAATGGAACAACCGCATTGATTATATACGATATGGCGAGGGGCGTCTGGCTGGATGAGGTATACAGCGGATACGGCGGCCTTGATGTGTCGCCCGAACGCGAAGGAAAAGTGTATTTCGTCCAAAATCGGAAAGTTCAAGCTTTTGATATGACGACGCGGCAGGTCACGGATACGGGGATTGCTTATGGAACTGGTTTCCGCTCTACCGGCTGGGTCCGTTTTCCGGATGATCCGGAGCTTCCCGGCGAGACCTTAGTGACGATCCAATTCGGAGGGAAGGCGGCACTGTTCAACTTCGAGTCCGGCATTCATAAGACGCTGCCTGCGGTTGCCGAAGGGCAACCTACGCTTATTCAGGCTCTGGAGAAAGGACCGGGCGGCAAAATCTATACAAGCGGCATGACCTCCGCATTGGGAGGCGTGTTCGATCCCGTTACGCGCACCCATTCGACGTATCCGATGGGTCAAGCCGAAAGCATCGGCTCGCTTGGGAATGACGTATACTTTGGCATTTATCCCAAAGCGGAGATTCGCAAGCTGGATACAACGCTTCCCGTTCAAACGGATCCGAACAAGCCGGACCTCAATCCGGAATCCTTATTCTACATGGAGGAAGACCAAGATCGTCCTTATGTCCAGACTACGGGCGGAGGCAAAATCTTCTTTGGGACCATACCGTATTACGGAGAATTGGGCGGAGCGCTCGTTGCGTACGACCCGGCCTCCGAAACGTTTGATGTTCATCGCCATGTCGTTCGGAACCAGAGCATCGTGGGATTGGCTTATCGGGACGGCAAGATTTACGGCTCGACCAGCATAAGAGGTGGTCTGGGCATCGATCCAACCGAGTCGGAAGCAAAAATGTTTGTGTGGGATGCCGTTAGCGGCGAAAAGCTTAGCGAATTCACGCCTGATATTCCGGGCGCCGTTAAATCCCCGATCATGATCAGCGGGCTGACCTTCGATCAAGACGGACTCCTCTGGGCAGCAGCAGACGGCATTCTGTTTGCGGTGGACCCTGCCACGCAGGAGGTCGTTAAAAGCAAGGTCATTTATCCGGGTGTCACGGACTACGGGATGTGGAGGCCGATCCACCTCAGATGGGGGAACGATGGCCTGCTCTATACCGACCTCTACGGTCAGTTGACAATCTTGAATCCCGACACGATGGAGCATAAAGAACTGGGAATCAAATCGGCACTCTTTACCTTGGGGGATGACGGAAACATCTATTATGCGCAAGAAACACGGATGTACATGATTCCCGTATCCGATGCGGAAGAAGAGGATACCCAGGCCCCAACGACAGAACCTGCGACCAATCCGGAGAAGCCTGATGGAAAGGATGGATGGTTCGTTAGCCCTGTAACGGTTACGCTGTCGGCCTATGATGAAGGAGCCGGGATTGAATCCACTTTATACTCCTGGGATGAAGGAGCAAGCTGGACCAGCTACGATGGTTCGCCATTGCATGTGCAGGAGGATGGACGTCACGTGCTTACTTATCGATCCATTGACAAAGCTGGCAACGAGGAGGCACCGCGTAAGCTCCAGTTGCATGTGGACCGCGAGGGACCCGTAATCCGCTGGAAATCGGACATACCCGAAGAAATCAGCACTGCAGATGATTTGAAGCTGGATTTCGAACTTCAGGACGAATGGTCGGGTATGGATACGGACGGAACCGTCATCACGCTGGACGGAGAGCGGGTAGACCATCCATCAGCCCTCCCGTTATTCAGACTCCCTCTGGGCGAGCACACGCTTACGATACGGGCAGCCGATTTGGCAGGCAATGAATCCGTTCAAGAGATGAATTTCCACATCGTCACTAGTTTCGAGAGTCTGGAAAAGCTTGTGTATCGATTCGCTGAACAGGGATGGATCGATAATCCTGGTATTGCGAACAGCCTTGCTGCGAAGGCCACAAAAGGGAATATCACAGCATTTATCAATCAAGTCCACGCCCAAACGGGGAAGCATATTTCATCTGAAGCAGCAGCCTATTTGATTCGGGATGCATCGGCACTTCAGTAACATCGATCAAGTTAGGGTTATACGGTTGAAATATCTTCTATTGAAAAGGTAGGTGCGGAAATTTGAAGCGTATAAAAGTGAAGATGGGCTTAATGGTTATGCTTTCCTGTGCTTGTATGACAACCAACCTCCCGGCAAAACCCATGAATGCACAAGCATGGCAGGACGCCGGTCTCACGAACCCCGCAGGTCTCTCGAATCCCATACGGTTGGAGGATAAAGTGTATGGACAGCCGGAACGATTGGCCCAACCCATTCGGGGAATCAGCATCTATGACGGGGCCGTCGGGGAACAGGATGGCAGAAAGGTTATGTTTACAACGGTAAAAGGCTCTCCTGCCCAGTTCAATGTCGTAGACATGGCCACGAATAAGGTAATCCATACATCGATCTTGCAGGGCGGGGGCGGAGATGCCTGGCACCATGAAGTCACACCGGACGGAAAGCATGTGTATGTGACATCACACAGAACGCTCTGGCTGTATTCAACCGAGACCAAAGAGATAAACCTTGTACACGACTTCGTTGACGAAGGTCCGTGGTCACTTGTTACCGATAGCAAAGGTAATGCCTATATCGGTACTTATCCCGGCGGTAAGGTATTTAAATACGATCTCGGTCTGGGGACCGTTACGGAAGATTACGGGAGAATGCTAGGAAACCAGCCGCAAGAATACGTAAGATCCATCGCACTGGATGAAGCAGGAGGACATATTTATGCCGGTACGGCGCACGGTCAAATCATCAAACTGGATTTAGCGACCGGAAGCAAAACGAATATAGCGCAGCCGTTGATGGATCAACAGGAAACCGGCTTTGTGTACGATATGAATCTGGTTGACAACCGCTATATATTCGCCCGATATTCCGAATCCAAAAATATGTATGTCTATGATCTCGAGTCTTCCAGCTGGCTGAACGTTGAGTTATCCAATGTGACCGGTCTGCATGTTACGGACTCTTATGAAAGCAAAGTCTACTTCATTGCGGACAACACGTTAAAATATTACAACGTGGCAACGGGTGAGATCGGCTCCACCGGCATGGCCTATGGCAGCGGGCTTAGAGGTGCCGATTGGGTCGAAATCGATTTGCATGAGAATCCGGATCTGATCGGCATGAATCTGGTTACCATGCAATTTGGCGGGGGAATCGTTTATTTCAACGTTACGCAGAACAAGATGACGGCTACGCGTCCGGTCGTTGAAGGGACGCCGCTGAATATTCACGTTATTGAAAAAGGCTCGGATAACCAGTTGTTTATGAGCACATTGGGCGCAGGTACAGGGGCTGTCTATGATCCGGACCAGAATCAGGTGACTTCGATTTCCCTGGGTCAGGCCGACAGCATGGTGTATCATGACAATGCCATGTATATGGGAGTGTATCCCAAAGCCTATGTTCATAAATATGACCAAACCAGAGCGCCGGGTAACGGCAATCCCTCCCAATTCCTGCAGGTGGACCCTGAGGCCCATCAGGATCGTTTAATCGAAGCGACATCCGGCGGCGGACGTATCTATTTCGGGAGTGTATCCGCATATGGGGTTAATGGAGGAGCCGTAACGATCATTGATCCAAGCGCATATGCCGAGAACAAGACAGGCGTGAAGGTCATACGAAACGTTGTTCAAGATCAAAGTGTGGTAGGTCTTGCTTATAAAGACGGTATAATCTTCGGTTCAACGAATATTAACAACGGCCTCGGAAGCAACCCGACGGCAGAGGAAGCCAAAATGTTTACCATGAATGCCTTGACTGGAGAGAAATTAGCGGAATGGTCACCACAGATCGAAGGCATAGATAAACCTGAATTTATCGGCCGACTGACAGTAGGACCCCATGATGGGCTGATTTGGGGAGCCGTTAACGGTACCATTTTCGCGATGGACCCGGATCATAAGGAAATTGTGAAGAGCAAGCAGGTTCACACGGGATCGTTCAATTACGGTGCATGGTCTTCCGTTCCGCTGAAATGGGATGCCGACGGTATACTGTACGCGCTCTTCGGCTCCAAGCTCATTGCGATTGATCCGGTTACCCTGGAGTATCGAGAGGTAACAAGTGCTTATAGCTTTACGATAGGCGATGACGGATATCTGTATTATTCGGACGGCACGGACCGCACCTACTTGTCCCGAATCCATATTGGAACGAAAGTAACGATCCCCGAAGACGTGGATGGAAACGGAACCGTAGATCATCATGATATCAGGCTGGTAGCAAGGCATATAGGAAAAGAACCGGTAGGCGATTTGCAGAAGCTGGACGTGAACCAGGATGGAAAAATAAATGCAGAAGATGTTAGAAGAGTTACAGCAAAAATGAATGAGGACCGAAAACAAAAGTAACCGATCAAAATTTTTTCGTAATACTACGATCCCCAATGTCATCCCTAGTGTTAATACAGTTTAAACTTAAAGCAGCCGCTCCTGGCACAAGGGGCGGCTGCTTTAGTCATATTCCCATAATGGCCCTGTCGGAGATATAAGCATATATCCCCATACGAAGTAGCGTAACCCGCGGCCTTTTTATGTTAACAATCGTAGAGGACGAGAATCACTGCCCAGATGGATGAATTGACACAAGAGGGTATAGTGTATATATTATATATATACGGTATGCACTTAATTAACAGCAGTGAGGTGAACGGCATAAAAATCATATTATCCAACGCATCGAACGATCCGATTTACATACAGATTATGAACCAGATTAGACAGAGTATCCTGAGTGGAGAATTGCGCGCAGGCGACAGTCTCCCTTCTATAAGGCAGCTTGCTAAGGATTTGCAGGTTAGTGTTATTACGACTAAGCGTGCCTATGAAGAATTGGAGAACGAAAAGCTAATCGACTCGGTCGTAGGCAAGGGTTGCTTCGTATCAGGGGCAAATAAAGATTTTATCAGGGAGCAGCGCATGAAGCGATTAGAAGAGAAAATGATCCATATCATTCGAGAAAGCAAGGAATTAAACATGAGTCAACAAGATGTAATCGATCATCTGACTTTACTGTTCGAGGAGGAACAAACACCATGAATGCAATCGAATTTCGAAATTTAACGAAAACATACCCTCTTTTCAAAGTCGATCATGTATCTCTGGATGTGAAACAAGGCTACATTACCGGACTCATTGGTCCGAATGGTGTTGGTAAAAGCACCTTAATCAAGATGATGCTCGGCATGGTACGTCCCGATTCCGGCAGTGTAAAAATACTCGGTCTGGATATGCCTCAACATGAAGTCGACATTAAACAGCGCATCGGCATCGTCTCGGATGATTGCTTCTATTATGAGCATCTTACGATTCGTGATACGAAGAGAATGATCGCACCTTTTTACAGCCATTGGAATGAAAAGAAATTTAACCGCTACCTCGAACAATTCGAATTGTCCCCTAAGAAGAAGGTTGAAGATTTATCTAAGGGAATGAAGATTAAACTCGCCCTTGCCGTTGCCTTATCCCATGAGGCTGAGCTCCTGGTCATGGATGAGCCGACTTCGGGACTTGATCCTGTGTTCAGGAGGGAAATGCTCGATCTGCTTGCAGATATGATGCAGGACGAAAAAAACACGATTATCTTCTCGACGCATATTACGACGGATTTGGACCGTATTGCCGACTACATTACTTTCGTCAATGACGGAAAACTTGTATTCAATGAAGCGAAAGATGATGTGCTTGAGAGATACGCGATCGTGAAGGGCGATATGCAACTGATTGATTCCGATATTCGAAAGGAATTTATCGGGATTCGTGAGACGACGCTTGGTTTTGAGGGCTTGGTAGATAATCGACGCAAGGCCGCGCAGCTGTTTAGCCATAATGCTATTTTAGAAAAACCAACCTTAGAAGACATCATGTATTTCACTGCCAAGGGAGGAAGAGTTCATGCTTAATTTGCTTCGTAAAGATTTCATCGCTTTAAAAAGCTCACTGTGGACGATTCTTCTCTATCTCGCTGTATTCAGCATCGCTTTTATACCAAAAAGTGAAATGTCTATCTATTTTGTAGGAATCTATACGGCTTTCGGCTCCATTATTCTAGCTACGATGATCGATATCAAAAACCATAACCATAAATTTCTGGTCACGCTGCCGATTAGCCGCAAACATATTGTGCTGGCCAAATACATAACAGCCATCGTGTATACACTGTTTGGAGTCATTGCTTCTTACGGGATTCACCGGATCATTGATCTTTCGTTCCCCCAGCTTGACAAGCCAGACTATACAGTGATGTCCTTATTGGTTTCCGTAGGAATGCTGCTTGTTCTCATCTCTATCTATATGCCTCTTTTTTACGCACTTAGCAAAAAAGGAGCCGGAATTATCAATGCCGTATTCATGATCTCCTTAATTGTCCTGGCACAACCTGCAGCGGTGCTGATGAATATGGTGAGCGAGAAAGGCCTCATTAACGATCAAACATTACTTCTGATTCTAATCGGTATCGTCGTTGTATTCATTGCTTCCTATTTCTTAACGATAAGCCTATTTAAGAGGAAAGACTTATAAGAGTCCCCGCGGATGCATGATGAAGTAATAAATGATAAAAAAGGAGAGCGCATCCATTGAAAGATACACAACATAAAGCTGCTTCTTCCCGGATAAAAAGCTGGATGTATTTCTTAGGGGGACTTATTGTATTACAAATACTGTTTATCGCGTTTGATAATGCCTTGTGGACCCCATTCAAAGTGAAAGAAGGGTCATTATTTGCCGATTTTTCTGAATCAAAGTTATTTACGGAATGGTTCACACCTTATAAAACCCAAGAACATAACTTATTCACTGCCATTTTTGCCGTTACATTACTCCCGGCAGCTTTAATAGGTGCAGTAAAAGACCGTGTTTCTAGAAAATGAATCCACTACATCATAGAACATGATATCGTCCTTTGGGTATCACATGGGGTGAGCCTGACACGGGGTCCTCGATTACCGAGCAATCAAGCCCGAATATGTCTTTGATCATGGTGCTCGTAATGACTTGCGAGGGCGCCCCCTCAGCCACAAGCAATCCGTTATGAAGCGCAAAGATATGATCCGCATAACGAGCGGACAGGTTGATATCGTGGAGAACCATGACAATCGTCGTTCCATATTTTCGGTTTAAGTCTGTGAGCAAGTCAAGAATTTCGATCTGATAAGTAATATCTAGAAAGGTTGTAGGTTCATCGAGCAATAAAATGTCGGTTTGCTGTGCCAGTGCCATAGCGATCCAGACGCGCTGTCTTTGACCGCCTGACAGTTCGTCTATGTTATGATTGGCCAGCTCCGTGATATTCATAATTTCCATCGCTTCGGAAACGGCTTCCTCATCCTTTTTGCTCCATCCGCTAAACCATGACTGGTGCGGAAACCTTCCGCGTCCCACCAAGTCCGCGACGGAGATCCCCTCAGGAACAATGGGAGACTGCGGCAGCAGACCCAATACACGAGCCAGCTCTTTCGGCGGTATATGGCCGATAGGCTTTCCGTCCAGCGTAACTTGACCAGATGTAGGCTTGATCAGCCTTGCCATTGTTTTCAGAAGCGTAGATTTTCCACATCCGTTGGCTCCAATAATAACGCTGATCTTATGACTCGGAATGACAAGACTAATGTCGTGAATGATGGTTTTATTATCGTATCCCGCTACCGTATGCTCAGCTTTAAAAATATGCGTAGGTTTCATTATAAATTTCCCTTTCGATTCATTCGGATCAGCAAGAAAATCAAATAAGGCGCTCCGAGGATTCCGGTTATGATGCCCACAGGAAATCGGACCTCAAAAGCAAACTGTCCGACCAGGTCGGCAGCCATAACCAGATTTACGCCAACAAGCCCCGCCGGGATGGCGTTCGAAAACCCGACGCCAACCAATCGCTTGGCGATCGGTCCTGAGAGAAAAGCGACAAAAGCGATGGGGCCTGTCGTAGCGGTAGCGATCGCGATCATGCAGACGGAGCTTAAGATAAGCACCATTCGGGTCAGGTCCGTATTCACGCCGAGAGAAGCGGCGGATTGTTCTCCCAGTTCCAGTACACTTAGATGTTTTCCCAGCATGACAATGATAGGCGTACCAATCAGAACCGATATCACCAGAGCCGGAAGCTCATGCATTTGGGAGCCATTAAGGCTGCCGCTTAGCCATCTGAATGCTGTCGGAATGTCTTGCTCCGCGCCGACCAAGAGAAGATAGGAGATAACTGCGTTCAGCATGGCCTGCATGCCGATACCGACCAAAATTAATCGCCCGACGGAAAATGGCTTTGCCCGAGACAACAGATAAATGATGGTTACTGTAGCCAGACCTGCGACCACCGAAGCGATGGAAACAACAGCATTGCTTGTATGAAGAATGATAATGCAAAAAACAGCCGCTGCGCTCGAACCGGACGTAATTCCGATGACATTTGGGTTCGCAAGAGGATTGCGCAGCATGGTCTGGAAGGTGTTGCCGGCCAGGCCAAAAGCAAATCCCGCAAAAAGACCGGCCAGCATTCTCGGCAAGCGTATCGTATTCAAAGCAAAAGATACCCCTTTGATATTCTCACCCGAAAGCGCCCGGACGACATCCTGAATGGGATAAATGGTACTGCCAAGTAAAAGCATGGCGCAGCAGAGCGCGCAGGCAAGCAACGCAAGGAAGGTGGTAACAAGGATCCATCGACGGCGTCTTTGACGCCTGCCTGCCATAATAAACGCAACAGTTTTATTTTTCATAATGAACGCACTTTCGCTTTCATAGCTAATATGATCAGGATCGGTGCCCCGATAAAGGCTGTGACGACGCCGACTTCAAGTTCTCCGGGGCTGCCGACCAGCCTGCCGATGACATCGGATATCGTTAATATGACAGCTCCCGAAATGGCAGACATCGGTATAATATAACGCAAGTCGGAGCCAAGAAGAAGACGGATGACATGCGTTGACAAAAGTCCGATAAAACCGATGGGCCCTGCCAGCGCCGTAGTTGCTCCGCATAAAAGAACCCCGGCAAAAGCCGCGACAAGCCGTAGTACTCCTGTACGAACGCCCAGTCCGGTCGCGACCTCGTCTCCAAGCGCCAACGCATTCAATGCCGAAGCCGAAATAATGCCTAACAGCATGCCGACCACCAGAAACGGTGCGAACGTAGCCATATCGCTCCAGTTCGCTGAACCCACGCTGCCCACTTGCCAGAATCTGAATTGATCCATGACGTAGGAGCGTGGAATCATGATGGCGCTAACCAACGAAGAGAGGGCAGCACTTGTGGCGGCTCCAGCCAAAACAAGCTTAAGGGGCGTAGCACCGCCACGCCCCATGGAACCGATTCCGAATACAAACACTGCGGTAATGGTCGCTCCGGCTAAGGCTAGCCAGATATATTGATTAGCGGTGCTAATATTCAAGAACGCAATTCCGCAAACCACAAACAATGCTGCGCCGGTGTTGACGCCCAGAATGCTCGGGTCTGCAATCGGGTTGCGGGTGACGGCTTGCATAAGCGCCCCGGAAACGCCAAGTGCTGCACCGCAAAACAAACTGAAAATCGTTCGAGGAATCCTTTTTCGAACCACGTTTGCTCCGTAGGAATCGATGTCCGGGTGAAATAATCCGTCCATCAATTCATGAAATCGGATGGGCCGGGAGCCTAAGGTGAAAGATGCGAGCACGCTAATACCGAGCAAAACCAAACATATCACCAGAACCGTGCTGAAATTCCTCGGAATGCGGGAGTTTAGGGTTTTGTTTTCTGAAATGGATGAACTATTCATTTAATTTTGCTAATAGCTCCTCCAAGTAAATCCAGGTACTCATCGATGGTATATGAGATGGCAAGAGGGTTCGGATTTCCGGCTGCCGCCAGCGGCGTGCCGTTGCCAATAAATACGACGGAGCCTCTTTGAATAGCCGGAATCTTGCCAAGCAGGGAGTCTGCTTTCACAGATTCATATAAAGTCTCATCGCCATACCCGACCAAAATATCCGCATCGTTAAGGACATCAGCGTTCTCCGCGCTTATATTCAGCGAGTAGCTGGTAGTGTCGGTAATCTGATTCGTAACACTTTCAGGATATTCCATCCCGAGCTCCATCAGAAAAGAACCGCGAGGATCAGCAGGGGTGTAGATGTGCAATTTGGACATGTCTTTAGCCGAGAAATTGACCCAAACCACTCTCTTGCCACGCATCTCAGGATGCTCGCTTGCTTTTTCCTTGACCAGGTTCTCCGTATCCTTAATGAGCTGTTCGCCTTCCGCTTTCATGCCCATGCCGGTTGCATTTAACATGACTTGTTCCCGCCAAGTGGTGAGCCAAGGAGTCGTCGGGTACGCTACAACCGGAGCGATCTTGGTTAGAATATCGTAATCTTCCTGCGTGATTCCGGAGTAGGCTGCCAGAATGACATCCGGGTCGGCATCGGAAATAGCCTCGAAGTCAAGGCCGTCCGTATCCTGAAAAACATTAGGCTCACTTACGCCAAGCTCCTTGAGCTTCTCAGCCGTCCAAGGCAATAATCCGCTGTCGTCCTGAACGCCGTAATTCGCCGCAGAAAAGCCTACTGGAACAACCCCAAGAGCAAGAGCCACATCATGATTGGCCCATTGAATCGTAGCTACACGTTCAGGCTTGCTTTTAATGACGGTTTCGCCAAAAGCGTGCTTGATTACGATCGGATATGCAGCATCGGTCTCTTGGGAAGCAGGTGTTTCCGTTTTAGGCGTTTCCGTGCTGGTCGAAGCCTTTTCAGTCGCAGCCGGTTCAGACGTCGAGCTTGATTGCTGGGTTGAACAGCCGACTAGCAAAACCAACATCACTGCCGAAATAAATAATGCTCTTAATGAAATTTCTCGCTTTTTAACCATGGGTTTATCCTTCCTTCTAATAAAATATTTTTTGGGGAATTTCTTGAATGTTGGAACTGCCTCAAGGAAATGAACTTATTTTGAGCTTGGGGGATTGGCAGCAGGCAAAGAGGTTTATGTATTGTGCTTGGGTAACAAACAATTGGTACAAAACAGTACATGAAAATGATAATCATTATCATATATTGGCGTTGGTGGCTTGTCAATGAAAAATTCTCAATCATACGTTGTAGTATTTAATCCCTGACCCATCCAAAATGATCTGCGGTATACGCTGAAACGAACTGTTAATTTTAGAAATGGTATGTTATATTTTGGATAATTTAAGGGGATAGATCTTCGGCATTCCATCGAAGGACAGAATGTATTTCCCTGATATGTAAGACGGAGGTGACCAAAATGGAACGGAATGATGATCCAAAAAATTCAGCTCTTGCTTCTGAAGAAGATCATAGCGAAGAAAAGGAACGACGCCCTATGTCGACCAGCAGCGGGCTTCTGGAATCGGCCATTGACAAATTTGCCAGAGAAGGCGGCTTTGACGATTCGCCGTTGAAGGGAAAGCCGATTAAGATCGAAGACGGGGATGTTCTAACCGGGATTATGAAGAACGCGAATTACCAGCCAGCATGGGTCGAGCTGAGAAAAGAAATCGCTGCCGACATCAAGCGGCTCTTGGAGCGTCCGGAGTCGACTGCGATTCCAGAGACAGAGTTAGAGGCCATTAATCAAAAGATTATAAAGTACAACCGAATGGTTCCGAATCCACAGCTGCAAAAAGGCCTCCTGTCCGAAGTCAATTTGCACGCAGCCTACGATAAATGGGAGTAGCTAATTACCTCAAATGTGCTCCCCGTGACAATTTAAGAGATTACTCGAAAAAAACGGCGAAGAGACTCTAAGCTATCAGCTTCAGGGTCTCTTTGGGATATTGTTTCTTCAGTTATTTTTATCCGGGCCTTGAAAGTATGCCGTACCCCTGCATCAGTGTCGCTGATGTTAGGGGTGTTTTGTTTGTCTGTTTGGCGGTATTGACAAATTAAATTAACTCAAGTAAATTTATTTACATGAGTTAATTTGATGGAGGAGGCAATCACGATGGACCCGGATATCTCATTAAGGGAGTTAAAGAAAGCCAAGAACAAAATCGCATTGTATGAAGCGGGAATATCCCTGATGAGGGATCGGATGTTCAGCCAGGTCATGGTGGAGGACATCTGCAAGCGCGCAGAAATATCCAAGGTTACTTTTTTTAAATTCTATCAACGTAAAGAGGATCTGCTGATTTATTTTATGCGGGTATGGCTGAGCCAGCGAATTATCGAGATCGACGCAGAAGGGAAGAAAGGGTTTCAGGCTTTTCGGCATCTGTTGTCCCAAGTAGCTCAGGAGCATCACGTAAGACCAGGCATGATGCCGAGCCTGATCTCCTTTCTTGCGGAGCAGAACATGCAGCCCTGCATGCCGGAGCTTAGCCCTGCGGAAGTCTCGCTGCTTTTTCCCCGTCACGAGGAAGCGGGAAGCCAATCGCCTAACATGTATGCGTTGTTCCAGCAGTTCATGAAGGAAGAAGAGCAAGTCGGAAGACTGAACAAAGCGCTTACCTTGGAGCAAGCCGTGCAGATCTGTTTCACCATTTTTTATGGCGCGTTTCTGACGGCTCAATTGTACAATTCAACGGATATTAGCCGCTTTTATGAAACGCATCTGGGTCTGCTTGAAGTAAAGGAAGGGGAGTGAGCAAGCATGGGTAAAGTGATTCCAGGTCGATATACCGCACACATGGACGGTTCCTTTGTTGTATTCGTGATCGGGTTTCGGATTAACAAATGGTGGGCGGTGCATAAGTGGCTGCCTGTCATGAACGCCATGTCCCCGATGCTTCAGGAGCTGTACCGGAACAAGGAGGAGCTCGGGTTCATGGACGGTACCTATCATTTTTCAGGGCGGGGACTTACACTCATTCAATATTGGAGGAGCTTTGAACATCTGGAGCATTATGCCCGTCACGGAGCCAATCACCTGAAGGCATGGCGGGATTTCAACCGCAAAGTTGGAACGGGAGGGGACGTAGGGATTTTCCACGAAACCTATCTTGTCCAGGAAGGGCAGCATGAATGCCTGTACAACAACATGCCGAGGTTCGGTTTGGCCAAAGCCGGAGCCCACGTCCCCGCGACGGGGCGCAGGGAAACGGCAAGCCGGCGGCTTGGCCGCGAGGGAGAACCCGCTGTGCCCACACCTCCAAATCCGTAGTCCAGAATAACAATGGCTGCTGCCAGCACTCATCTCATTTCCCGCCAAGCATCCAGCTGCTTCTGCACTTCCTGCCGTACGTCGTCTATGCCTGCCTGCTTCAGCTCCTCGTTAAACTTGGGGAGGATTGTATCCACATCGACGGAGCCTGTCATGAGGCTCGGATAATATTTATGCCAGACCATCTCGATGTTATCGGTTTGGGCGGTCATCTTGGATAGATCGGGCGTAAAGCCGAGCACGGTGGACTTGACGACGCCAGCGTTGTACTTGCGGAATTGATCCCACTTGTCGAGGGGATCCGGGTTATCACCGCCCATGGTTTTCAGGATAAACCAATTCCCCTGCGTGTATTGTACACCTGAATAGCGGCTTGCAGGCGCATCCGGGAGCGGGTTGCCATGGCTGTCCTTGTCCGTATTTGGAACGACTTGCCCCTGTTCATCCAGCGTGTAGTGCACGCCTTCAATTCCATAGTTGAATAAGTTTCGTATTTCGGGGTCCGTATTGAGTAAATTCAAAAATTTAATACACTCTACGGGATGCTTGGTGTTGGCATTCACGGCCATGATGCCTCCCCGAACGGATTCCGTCGTGACGGTGCTTGGGGTTACGGGATGGGCTACAATCTTGTAGCCGCGATCCTTACTCCAAGTCGTCTCCGAGAGCGGACCGCCGCCTGAAGACTTCCAGAACACTTTGGCCCCGCGTTTAAGTCCTCCGGGCTCTCGCAGCGCGGCATCCTCATTAATGAAGCCCTCCTTGTAGTAACGCCGCAGCGTATCCAGCACCTGCCGCGCTTCCCTGGTTTCGAAGATATTCACCACCTGAGCGCCCGGGTCCAGTGATTTGATCATCAAGGGCAATTTATGGTTCATAATATATTCGTATCCATGGAGTGTGAAGAAATTGTGGGAATCCCGATCCAATTCCATGGGGATGTAGGCCGGCTCTTCCCGATGAATCATCCGAAGCAGCGGCTCAAGCGATTCCAGCGTATTGTATTTGGGAATGTCGATATTATATTTATTCACGATGGAAGCGGGGTACATCCAGTGATCAAGCACGGCTAACTCTTTATTGGTCGGCACACCGTAAATGCTGCCATCGTTCATCCGTACCCCCTGCCAAAACGTTGGGTCAATGGCATCGTACATTTCCTTGCCCAGGCCGGCAAGGTAGTCATCCAGCTTCAGCCAGGCGCCGCGCATAGCGGTAGTTGCATACTCAGGTGCAAAGGCAATATCAAACGGGCTGCCGGCGGATATGAGTGTGTTCAGCCGATCCTCATACTCCTGCCAGCTTACCTTGACATAGGTGATCGTCACACCGATTTTACGAGCCATGATTTCATTGATTTTATCATTGACGAGCTGCAGATCCTTGTCGGGCTCTCCGATCGTATAATAAATCAGATTTACCGTGTCCCCATCATAGGTTTCGCTGTTGTATCCGGGCTGCCGGAAGCAGCCGGTTGTATAGGATGTCAGCAGCATTATGAGACTGATGATCATGAAGATGCGTTTGGGCCTTGGATGCTTTAACATCATCGATATCCTCCTCTTTTCCCGCGTTCGCTGTTACCCTTTTCCCCGCAGTTCAGAAGGAGATTTTCGGAAAAAGCTGTGAAAATGCGTATAGAAATAGTTGAGATTGTTGTAGCCGACGGAAAAGGCGATGTAGGAAATCTTCTCATCTGTTGATTGAATTCGTTCTTGTGCAAGAAGCATTCGGTAAGCCATGAGGTATTCGGAAAACTTCATGTTGGTTTCCTTAAGAAACAATTGTCCAAGGTAGGTGCTGTTCATCTGGAAACGCTCCGCTACGGATTTCAACGTGATATTCTGAGCATACTCTGTTCTGATCATCAGCAGGATGCGGTTGACCAGCTTGGATAAGCTGTCGTAGCTTACACCAAGCACCGGATCCTGGTTCAAGCTTTCGCCGTTCCTGTTACCTATCGAACCGCCCAGATCCTCGACGATGATCTTCTCAATCACTTGCTGCAGCTTGGTGCGTTCCACAGGCTTGAGCAGATAGTCTTTGACGCCACACCGAATGGCTTCCTGGGCATATGTAAATTCACTATAGCCGCTCATAATGATATATTTCGTAGGAATTTGAAATTCGTTCAGCCTGCGGATTGCTTCATATCCAAGCTCCTTGCCAATGCAAACATCGAATATGGCGACATCCGGCAGCAGGTCGACCACCTTGGACATGGCTTCCTCCGTGGATTCGCAGGTTTCGATCCGGCCAAATCCGTATTGCTTCCAATCCAGGATTCGCTTCATTCCCTCCAAAATCTGAGGTTCGTCATCCACAATCATCAGTTTGTACATGTTCAATCACCTCTTTTGAAATCCGCACGGATATGCTGACTCCAGCTTCCTCATTATTCGCAATCTCGATCGAAAAGCCGCTCCCGTAGAAAAAGTGAAGGCGCGTATATACGTTGCGCAGCCCGATACTATGGGAAGAAGGTTCATCAAGATTAGACATTGTGCTTCGGACGTTACGTAAACGCTCCGGAGAAATACCGCGCCCATTGTCCACAAATTCCAGTACGTAACCATCTTCGGCTTCATAGCCGTTAACGACATACAAATTAAACTCATGATTCGCGTTAAAGCCATGGATGAAAAAATTCTCAGCCAAAGGCTGCATCCAAAATTTCACGGTAGGGATGTGCAGCAGCGCCGGCTCTACATTCACTTGATAATAAAAACGCGCGGGATACTTAAACTCCATAATCTCCAAGTACTTCTGCAGCAATTCCAGTTCGCTCGCAATCGAAATGATATTTTCCTTTTTGACGATTTCACGATAGAGCGTCCCCAGCGTTGCAATGGCGTCAGCGGTGTCCCTGTCCTGATTGACAAGAGCAGTGGAGCGGATCACCTCCAATGTATTGTATAAAAAATGAGGGTTGATTTGATGTTGAAGCGCTTTCATTTCAGTTTCCTGCTGTTTGATCTTTAGCAGATATTCATTGCGGATATGCTTATCCAGCTGCTGAATCATATCGTCCAATTCCCGGGCGATCATGCCGTATTCATTTCGACGGTAACGGGCAGGGCGGTTAGGCGTGAAGTTGGCCATCTTCACACGTCCAATCGATTGAATGATGCGGCGCAGGAAGAGGGCATCATCCCGCATATTGTATGCAATGAGCAGAAGCACGCTGACCATGGCCGTCAATATGATCATAAAGATGGTGATCAGCATCCCGGCATGCTGACGGATGAGCATGGATAAATCGATGATGCTGACGAATTTGAAATTAAACTTGGTGGATGGAAAGGAGACAAAAAAGATATGCTTCAAAACTCCTTTAGAAATAATGCCGTGACTGCGTCCTTTCGCCGCGGCTAGTCGGGATAACTCCTCCAGATCCCGGTCCTGTTCGTTCCCGATCAGATATATTTCACCGGAAGGGCTGACTGCAGCAGCATTACCCAATCGGAAGCTTTGAACGGATTTAAAGATCTGTTCACTGCTGACCAAGAAGCGCAGCTCACCGAATTCCTGGGAACCTGACGTTGGATCCGACAGTTTCTTGCGATATACGAACCCCTTCATCAGGGTATCGCGAAAAGTTTCATCTGTATTCGGAAGCCCGAAGGTAAAGCTTGCAATTCCGTTATCATTAAAACGGACGACATTGCCATGCTTATCGGTATGCGTGCTTATCTGCGTGATTTCGCCCTGCGCCCAGCTGTACAGATAGGTCTTCACATCCTCCGGAAAAGAAACCAGCGGCTGCGAGAATTGGCTGTTCTGCAGCCTGCGGGTTAAGTATCCCTCAGCGCTGCTGCTTAAAAAGCTGCGAGCATCATCCATCAGAGCGGGATTGGAATACATTCGCTGCATGTAAGCCTCGATGCGGTCGGCATCATACTGCAGCTCATTCTCTACACGCGAGAAGGCATTAGCCGCCTCGATGCGGGCATTGCCAACCCATTGATTCAGCAGCATGGCACAGGTCAGCGTACCAAGCGTAAGTCCGATGGCCACGACGAAGATGACATAGGCAATAAACTTGTGACGATAAATTTTGATTTGCAAAAAAGAGCCCATACGACACCTCGATTGCAGCAGGTCGTTGAAACAGATGTTGCTATATCTCAATTTAACACGATTTACGCAAAGCTTCATAGATCGTATGGAAAAAGCATCCCTTACGAGAGCCTCATTAAGGGATGCGCCTGATTGTAATCTGTAATCTTACTTGAAGTAATTGTTGATTTGCTCTTGGGCAGCTTGCATAATCGTGTCCATGCCGGCTGACTTTAATTCAGCCGTAATCTTCGGCACCATGGTTTCCGGATCGGATGCGCCCGTGATCAGCTCATATTTGTATTTATCCCATACGGCTTGGCAGTTCGCTACTTCGGTCTGAAGATCGGTGATGTCCAGCGCAAAGCCCAGGACGGTGGAAGAGGTCGCTGCATCGTTCAGCTTTTTAACCTGCTCCCACTGATCTTCAGGGGCGCCCTTGGTCACCGCCAAATTGAAGAATGTGCCTTGCGTGTAGGCAGCCAGCGGCCAAGTATCGGATGTACGCTCAATCACCTTTTCGCCATCGACGTTGTTGTAGTCGACGCCTAACTCGCCGAATGCCAGCATATTGCGAAGTTTAGGATCGGTATTCACTAATTCAAGGTATTTCAATGCTTCCTTCTTATACTTGGAATTCGCTGAAATCGCGTTTAGCGAGCCTTGGATCGTACTGGTGGTATAGATCGGTCCATAATGCTGAACCATATTATATTTTTCAATGGCGTCATTGATTTGCCAGCTGACCTCGGCTCCCGGGAATGCCTGGGCTGCAAAGAACGGTCTGCCTTTGTCGTTCTCCGTCTTTGTCGGAGCATCCGGGTTGATGATGCCATCCTGATACCACTGATGCAGGAGCTTCAGATTGGCCATGACATCCGGCTGCTCGAGAACAGAGACCACCGTGCGTGCTGCATCGTCCGCTTTTACGCCGATGGGAGGGAAGCCCAGCGTTAAATCGTCATAGTCGTTAAAGAAGCCGTTCAAGCCTTCGCCTTGCGTCATTGGCAGCGGATAGAAGCTTTTGCCTTCACCGGCCTTCATGTCACGAAGCGGCTTATCCAGATCCTGCAATGTTTTGATATTGTTGATGTCGATATTGTACTTTTGCACATACTTGTCATCGAATACCCAGTACTGCGTCAGCGCGGAATCCTTGTACGTCGGAACGGAATAATATTTGCCGCCGATCTTGGTGCCTTCCCATACCTTTTCGGGAATCAATTTGTACAAGTCCGGCGTTTCGCTCTGAACCAGATCCGTAATATCGGCAAACGCGCCCATTGTCACTTGCTTGCTGTATTTACCGCTGTTCGTGAACATGATGTCGAAGGGCTCGCCGGTATTCACGATGGTGTTCATTTTGGTGTCCCATTCGCCCCAGCTGGCTACCTTGATGTCGACCTTCACGCCAATCTTCTCGGCCGTATAGGCATTCATGGCATCCACCGCTTTGCTGAAATTGTTCGGCACTTGGCCGCCGATGGTCCACCAGGTTAACGTCGGAATATCCTTGCTTGTCGTTTCGGAGTCTTTGGATGTGTCCGGCGTCGCTTGGGATCCGTCTGTTGTGGAAGCAGGCTTCGAGCCGCCGCAGGCTGCCAAAGCGGTCAACATTAGTGTCAGCACGCACAGCGTAGAGATGAACTTTAATGCTCTTTTCATTTCATTTCCCCCTTTTTGAAGTTAAATTAACTGAGTGTTGTATAGCGGATATTTATCATAAACCAAGCTTGTCTTGGTTTATTTCGTCATTAGCCCTTCACGGCGCCGACCGTCAATCCGGAAATAAAATACTTCTGGAAGAAAGGGTAGGCGAATGCTACAGGCAGCACGATGAGAATGGCGACCGCCATGCGGGCGGATTCCTTCGGCATCGTTGCGACGAGCATGGCGTAGCTAACGCCCATACTCGCTGCATTCTTGGCGAGTGCATCGACATTGCTCATTAAGCTGTTGAGCAGCGCTTGCAGGGAATACAGGTTCTGGTTGTCGATATACAGCATCGATTGAAACCAGTCGTTCCAGTAAGCAAAGCAGAGAAACAATCCGATGGTGGCGATGACGGGCAGCGAGATCGGCATAATGATCGAGAAGAAAATTCGCAGCTGGCTCGCGCCGTCGATTTCGGCTGATTCGATCAGCCCGTCGGGAATCGTGCTTTTAAAAAAGGTTTTACATATGATGACGTTGAACGATGAAACGGCGAGCGGGAGAATAAGCGCCCAAATGCTGTCTTTCAGTCCCAGTAAATTCGTGTTAATGAAGTAGCTGGATACCAAGCCGCCGTTGAATACCATCGGGATGAATACCACCCAGGTGAGAAAACCCCTTAGCTTGTAGTTGGGGCGAGAGAGAACGTAACCCATGGAAGCGGTCAGCAATACGCCGAGCACGGTACCGACCACGGTAACGAGGGCGGATACACCGAGGGCCCGCAGAATCATCGTTCCCTGCCTGATGATGTAAACGTAAGCCTCGGCTGACAAAGCAACCGGCAGCAGATGATATCCGGTCTCACGGATGGACTCCTCACTGGAGAAGGAGATGGACAGAACAACGATTACAGGTATGACGCAGAGCAGGGCCAGCATAATAAATACCAGGTTGAAGAACAGGTTGACGGCTTTGTTTGTACGGTTAAACTTCTCAAGGCCCGTCTCGTAATTGGTTTTTGGTGTCATCGTCTTGCCTCCTTACATCATCGCGCTATCGGGATCGATTCGACGAACAATCCAGTTAGCGACCAGAATCGTAGCGCATCCCAGAACAGACTGTACGAATGCGGCTGCGGATGCCATCCCTACGGTGGCGGTTTTCAGTTGTTTATACACCATGACATCGATGGTGGTCGCCACGTTGAACAGTGAATTGGAGTCTCGCGTGACCTGATAGAACAAACCGAAATCGGTGTAAAATATGCGCCCTACGGCCAGGATGAACATCATGACGATCACCAGCTTGAGCATGGGCAATGTTATGAATCTCGTCTGCTGCCAAATCGAAGCGCCATCAATAACAGCTGCTTCATAATAGGTGCTGTCGATGCTTGTGATGGTTGCCAAATAAATGACCATACCATAGCCCAGGCCCTTCCAGACATTTAAGAGAATCAAGAAGAATGGCCAATATTGCGGCTCCATATACCAGTTAATAGGATCGCTGCCCATACTGACGAGCATTTGATTGACAATTCCTTTGTCGAAGCTTAAGAATGCCCAGCCTACCGCAGATACGACCACCCAGGATAGGAAATAGGGGAGGAACATCATCGTCTGATAGACTTTGCTGGCTTTGCGGCTGTGGAGGAGGCCGATCATGATCGCGAATAGGACGGGCAGAACGATCCCCAGCACAATAAACACAATGTTGTATCCGATCGTGTTTCGAATGATGATCCAGGCGTCATTCGACTTGAATAGGAACTCGAAGTTTTTGAGGCCGATCCAAGGACTGTTAAACACATTGCTCAAAAATCCGCCGCTAATCCTGAAATTTTTAAAGGCGATAATGATCCCGAACATCGGCAAGAAACTAAACAGGATGTACCAAATCGTGGTCGGCAGCGCCAAGAGGGTTAGCTCCGTATCCTGCTTGTGCCAGCGTATTCGTAAGCGCTTTCGTTTTTTGGGTTCGGCTTGTGAGCTCATGTCTGTCACTCCTTACGGTGTTATCTCGCTTGTCGTGCACTTGTTAGTTTTATTGTATAAGAGGAAGATTCGATGCTTCCAGATAACAAACTTGATACTATAGTCAACAAACGTTAGATTCGAAAGATTTATTGCTCTATTGTTCGGTTAATTAACAAGAGCCAAACTTTCAAGGTTAGACGCTCTGTGGGACCTAAGACAATATTCCAAATTTTAATTTTTTTATTGATAGAAATGGATATATTTGATATGATGTATTCACAAAAGCTACTCACGATAACGGCAAACTTGTCGAAAGGCAAGGACGCAAAGCTACAGGGTCTTCTTGACGAAACGTCAATGACAGCCAGCTACCGAACGAAGACGCTTTTTTTGTTTTTTTGGACAAACATCCACTGAATCCTGTGAAACTCTAATACGATAATGGCAAACTTGTCGAAAGACTAGGACGCAAAGCTACAGGGCCTTCTTGACGAAATGTCAAATGGCAGCCTGGCCACCGAAGGGGAGTTACAGCATGCGCAACGCAATGTTCGCGATAATTGGACTTTTTGCGTTACTGATATGGGCTCCGGTTGTACAAGCTGCACCATCTGAAGATTGGCTGGGCTTGGAGGAACTGGATCGTGGGGCAATCGTCATTCGATATGACGTGAAAGCAGGCACCAAAACGAAACTCATGATCGGAAAAGGTCAGGATCAATATACATATGGGCTTTCGAGGGCCAAGCAGCAGGAAGTTTTTCCACTGCAGATGGGCAACGGGAACTACAAGATTTCCGTGCTGGAACAAGTCAGCGGCAGCAAATACAAGATCGTACAGGAAGCGGCAGTTAAACTTCAACTGACGAACAGCAGCCAAGTGTTTTTGAACTCTGTACAAAATGTCGATTGGAGCGAAGAGGGCAAGGCTGCTCAGCTTGCGAAAAAGCTAACCCGCACTGCTCACTCCGACAAGGAAAAAGTACAGGCTGTCTACGAATATATCGTCGGGACGGTTCGGTACGACAACGCTCTGGCATCCAGCAAGCTGACGGATTACCTTCCCGATAGCAACCGCACGATCGCTGGACAAAAGGGAATGTGCTACGATTACGCCTCCCTGTTCGCTTCCATGCTCCGAAGCCTCGATATTCCGGCAAAGCTTGTCATGGGAACCTCGGAATACGTCGATGTCTACCACGCCTGGAATGAAGTATATTTGAACGGGCAGTGGGTAACCATTGACACAACCGTCGATGCAAGCTGGAAAAGCAAAGGAGCCGGATACAAAATGATTAAAGATGCCTCCAGCTATTCAGCATCCAAATACTACTAATTAATGCGTAACAATAAAATTAAGCTTTGGACGATTATGTCCAAGGCTTATTTCGCTTGTATAGAAATTGTATAGTTTTGGCCGATATAATGCAGGAAGCCCGCTGGGTTCTGAAGGAAAATACAGACACCAATGAATCGTGCGCCCGTAACAGGTCTTGAAGATGATGGCTCGTGAAGTCCATTATTGGCATGCATTTTGATAGAAGCATGGGACGAATCAGCGCACGAAAAAGTAAGATCGGAACCGAATATTACGAGGGTAATGATAAGATTGAGGGAGAGATTATGAAGAAAAAAGTAAGTGGAATTGTTGTGGCGCTGCTGCTTCTGTTTCAAACCCTATTGGGCACATTTGCTTGGACGGCGAATGCGGCGGGTAGCGAGCAGCCATCAGCCGCTACTGTGCAGGGATCAGAGACTGGCGTGCAGGAATTAGAAGTTAGCGAGCCAAAGACAGTCACGGATGACGTATATAACACGCCAGCACCAGCAGTCGACATGGAAGGAATACTAACCAAAGTCGTATTAACCGATGTGAACGGTACCGTGGTTGATGCGGTGTATAATCCGGACAGCAGCCTGGACATCGGTGCAGCCGTTAATCTCAGCTACGAATGGGAGCTTCCGAACGGACACGGCTACAAGAATGGGGATATATTCACTTTCGAGCTGCCGACGCAGTTTGAGATTTTTACGGACATTGACGCACCGCTCCTTGCCGGTCAAGGCGAAGTTGGCCGATTTACGGTTGATCGGAACGGGAAAGTTGTGATGACCTTCAACGATTACGTGGAGAATCATTCCAACATCAGCGGCAAGCTGGAAATTCGCACAGAGTTTAAGAAGGAAGTTGTTAAAGGAAGCACTGAAATCATTATTGCATTTCCGATAAAGGGCGGGGTTCAGACCATCATTGTGAACCTAAAGCCGCAAGGCGGAAAGCTGATCGAGAAGCAAGGGAAAGCGATCGGCAAAGATCAGATCGATTGGACGGTCCAGATCAACAAATCATTGGATAAAATCAAGCACGCGGTTCTCACAGATGAAATGCCTGAAGGCTTGGAACTCATCGCGGATTCCGTAGAGGTTTATAACCTGCAGGTTAACGGTGACGGCTCAGCGCTTCTTGGTGATAAGCTGGACGCTGGCAAGTACACCGTCCAAACGGGCGACGGCGGCAAACTGGAGCTTGCATTCCAGGATGAGATGATCAGCAAAGCCTACGAAATTCGCTTTTCGACGAAGCTTATCGGTCAACAGTCACGGTTTGAGAATACCGCTGTCCTGTCAGGCGAAGGGATGGAAAATGCCCAATCGACGGCGACCGTAACGGTAGATCGCGGCCAATTCTTGAATAAGTCGTATCGCCAGGATAAGGATACCGGAGTCATTACTTGGACGGTGAAATACAATTTCAACGAGAAGAAGATTCCGAGCGCTCAAGCCGTAATTACGGATGAATTTAGTGAGAATCATACCTGGGATGCCGATTCGCTGAAGGTGTATAACGGGAATTCGACGAATGCCAAAGACCTGGTTTCAGAAGAGGATTATAACGCTGTAGCGAAAGGCACGAACGGATTCGAGCTTCAATTCAAGCAGGATATCGATTCGCCTTATACGATCGTTTATCAGACGATGCCGGTTGACCGCTTGAGCTCCGAAGGTCAGGAGGTCAAGAACAAAGTTGTATCGGGTGATGCATTCAAGGAAGTAACAGCCCCGGGTTATGGAAGCCGTGCTCTGGTGAAAGGAAATACTAACATCGATTTCGCCAACAAAAAGGCAAAGTGGAAGATCACGGTCAATGGCGATAAAAAGCCGGACGGCACCAAATACAGCATGGAGAAGGTAGTCATCACGGATACGTTCCCGCAAGGCGGACTCGAATTCGTTCCGGATTCAGTGACTGTAAAAGCGGACGGGAAAGTCGTTCCAGAGGGCGATTATAAAATCGTGATCGATGATGTACGCAACGGGTTTGTCATCGAATTCTCCAAGATTGACGCCACTTATACGATTGAATATGAAACGAAGTTTAACATCGGCTGGCTGAAGGATCGCAAACGGGACTTTTTGAACAGAGCCTCGATGACATGGGTCGAAGAAGGCAAGAGCAGAGGGCCGATTGAGCGGGATGCAAGCTTCTCCGCTGACGATTATACGAAAAATAACGGCGGTAAAGACGGCAGCTACAATCCTGTCGACAAAGAAGTGACGTGGAATATCAAGATGAATTATAATCTCGATTCGCTTAACGAAGCGATCGTAACCGATGCCCTGAAGCACCAGCAGAAGCTTGTGCCGAATTCGGTCAAGGTATACGAGATGGAGTTGACCGGGGGACGGAATGGCGCTCAGAAGGGCTCGCTAGTTCCAGCTGAACAATATGCAGTGACTGAACCATCAGAAGCTAACGGAAACCAGTTGTCCGTTCGGTTTACCAGCCCGATCTCATCAGCATACTGGATTGAATTCAAAACATCGCTGGAAGACACATTGATTGTCAACAAAATCGACAATACCGCCGTACTGCTGGATGGCAGCGCTAAAAAAGCGACCTGGAACGCCAGCGTAACGATTCCACACGGCGGCGAATATGTGAAGAAAAGCGGCGCCCAAAATGGAAACAAAATCGACTGGGTGATTCGAATCAATGAAGGTCAGTCGCATATTTCCAATGCTAAAATAATCGACTATCCAAGTGCGAACCAAATCTTGATCGAGGATTCCTTCCACTTGTATACAACCAAGATCGACGCAAATGGAAAAGCGGAAAAAGCTCAAGAGCTGACAAAAGGGAAGGATTACACCTTAACCATTAATAGGCTTGAGGGAGATCAAGAGACCTTCGAATTAAAGTTCACGGGTGATATCTCAACGGCTTATATTTTGGAATATCAGTCGTTCATTATCGCTGAAGATAAAGAGGCTGTTCAAAATAAGGTGGCTCTTGAAGGAGATCAGCTGAAGACGGAGATTCGGGAAACGACGGAAGAGGTTATTGTCCGTACTTCCTCCGGCTCAGGTTCGGGAGGCGGCGTAACGGGCAGTCTGGAAGTAACGAAGGTGGATCAGGATGATCAGACGAAGCCGCTGGCGGGAGCAAAGTTTGCGCTTTACGACAAGGCAGGCAAACGAACACCGATCGTAAAAACCACCGATGAGGAAGGCAAGATCCTCTTTACGAAGCTGCTCTACGACGAGTATATTTTGGAGGAGCTGGCCGCTCCAGAAGGATATAAAATCGAGCAAACGACGTGGGACGTAACGATTGATTCCAGCATCAAGGATCAAGGCAATGTGAAGAAAATGATCGTAACGAACCGCAAGGAAGAGCCGGTTACACCTGACGAGCCTACGGATCCGACAGACCCGGGTAACCCAGGGAACCCAACAGACCCGGGCAATCCGACGGATCCGGGTAACCCAGGGAACCCGACCGATCCGGGCAATCCAACGGATCCGGGTAACCCAGGGAACCCGACCGATCCGGGCAATCCAACGGATCCTGGTAACCCAGGGAACCCAACCGATCCGGGCAATCCAACGGATCCGGGTAACCCGGGGAACCCAACCGATCCGGGCAATCCGACCGGTGAAGTAGAGGTGCCAGACGAGGATGTTCCAAGAGGCGAACCAACAACGCCGCAAACGCCTCAAACGCCTCCGACAGAGCCGGAAACACCAACCGTTGATATTAGCGAAGAGGATATTCCGCGAGGAGGCGTCGAGCCTGAGCCTCAGAAGCCGGAAGCACCAGCTCCATCAGAGAAGACCTCGACACCGCAAACGACGGTTCCGATGCTTCCAAAAACCGGTGAAGCGAGCCCTTATCCATTCTATTTGGCTGGCCTCGGGTTGATCGCTTTCGGTGTATGGTTAGGTCGCAAACGGATAAAAATGAAACCATAACGTCTCACGCTATACTTCGGCTCTTCTTGTCCAATGATCTGGGCAAGGGGAGCCGTTTTCCATGTTGGGGATTCAATCCCGTCCATTAGGCTTGTTCGGAGATCAGATCATGGGGCGAGTTATACCCCTGTTTCTAAAATTGTCTCCGTTTGATTCAAACTGGTCAACGCTACACTAACCTCCCATAACTGTTTCCTATTTTCATTGTTATAAGAAATTTCGGATGATTTTATTTGTTTCGTACCTTCAAAATATTTCCCTGTCGTTTGGTTAAACTTGCTATCGGTTACTAGAGCAGCCAATGCTTTCCCGGACTGACGCACCGTATTCACGTTAGGGTAAAATAGCGTTAAAACAGGCATAAGATAGTTCCAAACAAATCTCATAATCGGCGTATAGCTTTGAGCAAGGCCCGTGCCTGGCATCATTCCCGGATCGAAAGCATTTACGGTAATATTCTTTTGGGTTTGCTGCTTTATTCGATTGGCCAACTCGTAGGTGAAATATAAATTACATAACTTTGAAGTCGTGTAGCGCCGTCTGCCAATGAGAGATATAGCTTCGCTCGAGCTCGCCTGGTCAGGATAGGCTAATAATTGGGGATCTACAAAATCAGGTGCAGGCATTCCTGTCTTTTTCAATGGATCATGGGTTCCGCTGCTGACTAACACGATTCTGCCGGACTGCGTTATTTGTCCAAGCAGCATATTAGCCAGGAGGAAATGTCCAAGATGATTTACGCCAAAGGTAGCTTCAAACCCATCTTTCGTATAATGCGTTTTATCGATAAACTGTACGCCTGCATTGCATACAAGTGCATATAAAGGCGGGTAATCCATTTGTGTAAACTTGCTTATAAAACCTCTTATGGATGCCATAGATGAAAGATCGAGCTCCAAAAAGGTTATGTTTTTATTATTGGTTTCTTGAATTAACGCATCTACTGCTTGATTGGCTTTAGCAGCGTCGCGGCAGGCGATCACCACATGATAACTTTTGTCATGCCTAGCTAATATCTTAGCGCATTCATATCCTAAACCAGAGTTCCCGCCTGTTACGATCACCGTTTGTTTCTGTGGACTCATTCCTAACCACGCTCCTATTTTGGTATTTCATACGTTGACAGTGTCAACATACGGTGATTATATACCTGCAAAGTTGACACTGTCAACAGTGTTGGTGTAAAATTTAAGACATGAAATTACAATCCATATCTTAAGAGGATATTATGAACGATACCAAACAAAAGCTGATTCATATCACCAGACAAATGATTGATCGACAAGGCATTGATGCTGTCAGCATGCGCGAGCTTGGTAAAGAAATGAACTTGTCCCGCAGTGCCATGTACAGACATTTCAAAAATAAGGAAGACTTGCTGGCGGCTGTTGCGGTTGAAAATTTTGAGATGCTGACCAGCACGATTCGAAAAACAATGGAAAGCACAAACGATTCGCGAAAACTTATATATGCTATTTTGTGTACGTATTTTGAATTTGGTATCAACCATCAGGAGCATTACCGCTTGATGTTCCGAAAGCAATGGGATAAGGAGTTGTATCCTGATCTTTATCATTCTGCTTTTGAGATATTTAAGCTTGTAGAAACGTGTTTGGAAAAGGCAGAGAACATTCGGAAACCCCCAACCGAATCAACCGCCATCATGTATGCGTTCATTCATGGCTTGGTTGAATTGAATTCAGCCCAGCATACGGAACCGGAAAAGGGACTGGATCATCCAACCCATCTTCTCGATTCTTTTCTCGATCTGATTTTTATTTAGGAGAGCAAGCATCGCGTTAAACCAATGTGCAGTAACATAGATACCAAAATACCTCTGATCGAGATCAGAGGTATTTAATGTGCGTTCATCTCACGCTGGGTTTAGCTTTATACATCATGATCCTGCTGAAATGATCTCGTCAATTTTAATCCAACGCGATTCCTCTTCGGCCATGGATAGTTTGATCTCCCGTCTAAATGTATGGATCAGCACGACAATTCCTGTCAATTCCGTGTCCTCATATTCATCGAATAGCCTTACGGTAATCATACGGTGTTCATGAAATGACTCGGCGAGGGCCCCCTCGATTAATTCCATTTCTTGCGGATCCAGCGTCGGCCGGCCTTTCCGGCCATCTTCCAGCTGCCTGCGAATGATGGTTTCTTTGTGTTCCGGCAGCATCATCCGACTGGATTCCCACAGCCCATTGCCCTCAAGCTTTTTTCGTGTTGTCATTTATAGTGTCCTCCTATCTTGGCTGATCGATCCAGCGCTTGGCCTGCGTCCGTTTTGGATACGGCTCGGATCACAATCGAATTCCCGTATTTATTTTTCAGGGCATCGGTCACCCGTTCAAGTGCCATCGACCGCTCCCGTCCGGTATCAAACAATGACAATTGGTATTCCGTGTCCGGGGAAAACTGTGACAAGCTAATACCGACCCGCCGAATCGGCAGGCCGTCCCAATACGTTTCAAGCAGCCGGCATGCCCAGCGGTAAACCTGATTCGTAATATTCGATGGATCCTCCATCTTCATTTGTCGGCTAAATCCCGTAGGGCGGTCAAAGTCTGCCCCCATACAACCGACCGACACCACATGCCCCATAAAACCAAGACCGCGGCATCGCTGGCAAACCAACTCCGTCAGCTCCAGCAGTACGACCTTGATTTCTTCCAGCTTGGTATAATCGCGAGGGAGGGTCATCATGTGTCCAACCGATTTAGGGTCAACCTGGTGCGTGCCTGGCCTTACCGGGCTATCATCGATTCCGTTGGCAATTCGCCAGTACATCTCGGCTGAAATATCGGAATTTTTACCGAATTTACGGCGCATCATCTGCTTCAATTTAGCAAGAGGCGTCTGAGCCACGCTGCCGATCGTGGGCAGCCCCATGACGTTAAAGTGGCGGGTCATCTTGCTGCCGGCCATAAACATGCAGCTGACGGGCAGTTTCCAGAGGGTATCCGGAAGCGAGTCCTTGGACAACGTGTAGATGCCGGACGGATTTTTCTTGGCGTAGTTATCACAGGCGGTTTTAGCCAGGATTTTGGTTTCGCCGATGCCGAAGCGAGCGTACACACCCGTGGCATCCATGACATGACGCTGAATGGTTCTGGCTAACTCATCCGGTGTGCCGAACAGATGCAGCGAACCGGTAACGTCTAAAAATTGCTCGTCGATACTGTAAGGCTCAACTAAATCGGTATAACTCTTGTATATCTCCGTGATTTGCATCGAGACGTCAATATACTTCTGCATCCTGGGTTTGATGACGACAAGGTCGGGACACTTGGATAGTGCCTCTCCTAATCGCTCTGCCGTCGTTATTCCTTTTGCTTTAGCGAGCGGACAAGCAGCCAACACGATGCCTGAACGTCTTTCCGGATCCCCTGCAACGACCAAAGGGCGGTTTTTATACTCGGGATGGTCTGCTTTCTCAACAGATGCATAAAAGGACTGGCAATCCCCTAACATGATCACTCGGTTAGATGATTTCACAGCGAACTCCCCTTATCTGCGATTTTCAGCCCCAGGTAGGTGTACGATCTCTGCTCGATCTCTGCCTCAATTAGCCCCCACAGTATAGACAGCTTGTGATGATACCCCCTGCAGATGAATTCAACCTCAATGCCAAGCTTTGTTTTTCGATCCTCGTAAACCTTAATGGCGTATTCACGCATTTTCCTGCGAGCCAGAGCTAAATCGGATAATGCAGCTGCCTGCAAATGGTCGATCATCGCATTCGTTAGCTCCGGGGTCTTTAAATCTGCTCTACATAGGATCGAACGGTCATGCTCTAACACATCAAGTAAAAGGGGTAATAAAATATAATCCTTCACCAGTTGGGTTTCATCTGGTTTCAACCCAATACTCAACATCATTAACCACCTCATCGACGGGAACGTTTGTTTGTATTATATGCGAACATTCGTTCTTTTATCAATGTAAATTATACCCTTATGAAGAGGAATCAGAAACTCACAAGCGGTACCTGGCATAATCAGTGATTAAAGACCCCCACCTGGAGCCTTTCAATCAACGGATGGTTTTTGTTCAGATTCACTTTCATTACAAAATCGGAAGGGATCTCTTGGATGCAAAACGAAATATCCTCCTGTAAAAATTCCGGTCTTTCAATATCGTAAAACTTCCCGGCCGCTTCTGACTTTCGAATTCGCTCAATGGTTTGTTCGGCAGATATACGATTAGTGTCTTGGAGAATTTCCGATATATATTGTGCGCAGGCCAGATCATCATCCCCTGACGGATGCGAAGCAATTACATTAATCGTCATGTCATCGTCTTTTAATAAGTTCCTCTTTATAAACTCTGCGGTTGTTCTTGCATTTGTGAACCCGGTAACGAATAGATGCTCGGTGCTCAATGCGTTTAGGGTGGCTGTAACTCCATTGGTAGTCTTTTGGATCAGAAATTTCTCCCGAAGATCGAAGCCATGTAAACGCGCAGGCGAATTATCCAGCTCAAACCCCGGAATCGGCAGACCCTGTATCTCTCCCGCCAATAAAAAGTCAGGATAGATTTTCTTTAGACGCAAGGCATCGTCCAGAGTTCCTGCCAGAATGATACCCTGAACCCCATGGATAAAGGCATAGTGCGCTACGGTAAAAGCCCTTATAACATCAATTACAATATTGATGTGTGATGCGTCCAAGGTGTGATGGTGTCCTTGAATAATCTGTATCGGCATGTCGTATCCCCTTTTCCCCGGCATAATGGGCTATTTTAGTAACAGTATATTTGCCCAAAACCAAGGAGTGCTCAAATCCTCTAATGGATTCAGCAGCAGCGATGGAATATTAAATCCGGATGTGGTGATAATTAGGAAGCATGGAAATAAAGAAAATGTTCTGTTCTACACGAACTTCAAGTCCGAGGAGCGATACCATGGAGAAGACCAAAAAGCGAAAACTGAATATCAGCTTTCATAGCGATATCGACCTGCAGACCGACTCCGAGGAGACACAAGACAGCGAATCCACCGGAAAATCAAAAACTTCTACCGGTTCAAAGGGTCAAGTGTGGGAATTTATCGCACTGGCAACGATCCCGATCGTGCTCGTTTTTGGCAATTCCATGCTAGTTCCGGGGCTTCCTGAAATGCAAAGGGAACTGGGTATCAGTAAATTCCAAAGCAGCTTGATCATCACGATTTTCTCCTTGGCAGCTGGCTTATTTATTCCGATTATTGGTTATTTGTCCGATCGATTTGGACGCAAAGTTATTATTATACCCGCCCTGATCATATATGGAGGTTCCGGTATTCTGGCAGGATTCGGTGCTATTTGGAACTCTTTTGGGGTGATTATTACCGCGAGGGCGATTCAGGGGCTAGCGGCCGCCGGAACAGCACCGATTGCCATGGCGCTCGTCGGCGATTTATACGATGGCGGGACAGAGAGCAAGGCACTGGGACTAATCGAAGCCTCCAATGGCGCCGGCAAGGTACTCAGCCCGATCATCGGCTCCCTGCTTATGCTGATCGTATGGTATGCTTCCTTCTTTGCATTTCCCGTGTTCTGTGCACTATCGTTGTTGGCCGTCATTTTTATGATCAAAGAATCAAAACAACATTCAAAGCAAGAACTAAGGAAGTACCTTGGAAAAATCGGGGACATCTTTAAAGAAAAAGGCCGCTGGCTCATCACTGCTTTTTTTGCCGGTTCGCTGGGGCTATTCATTTTGTTTGGCATACTGTTTTATCTATCCAACATTCTTGAAGACAAGCCGTATAACATTGACGGGGTCGTGAAGGGCTTGATTTTGGCCATTCCATTACTTGGGATGGTTATCACTTCCTATACGACGGGAAGCTTGATCAAGAAGAATGGCCTGTTGATTCGTTGGCTGATGAATATCGGGCTGATTGCCATGACCCTGTCTCTGGCAGCTACACTTTTCTTTTTTAAGAACATTTATGTGTTTATCGGGCTGCTGACAGTCAGCTGTATCGGAACCGGAATGCTTCTTCCTTGCCTGAATACGATGATCACCGGTGCAGTTGAGAAAAGTGAGCGAGGGATGATTACATCCCTTTATAATAGCTTGCGATTTTTGGGAGTTGCAGCAGGGCCGCCCTTGTTCGGGTGGATGATGGATAAATCGGATCAGGTTGTTTTTATAACCGTGTCTTCACTATCTTTGGTTACTCTAGGTTTGGTGTTCTTTTTGATTAAACCGCCTCGGCAGATCGGATGACCGTGACGAATCCCTATGACAAAAGATGGGCACCTGTCAATGGGTATGAGCATATTATGCCAATGTCATTGGATTAAACGACTAAATCAAAAAGAATTGAGGAGATCCTAGAATGAACAGTTCTCTGCGAACAGTTTGGCCCATGGAGATATGTGATCCGAGCGGGCTGCGCGAAAATCCCGAACACGGCAAAAAAGACCACGACACCTACGGGGTCATGGAACGCGGGATGACGATGGTTATTGATAAAGGCCTGGGTAGAAACATGTTCTCAGATGTGATTGAAACAGCCTCGGATTACATCGATTGTGTCAAATTCGGTTTTGGGACGGCTCCGCTGTATAAAACGGAAATGCTGCTATACAAAATCAATCTAGCCAAACAACATGGAATCACGGTCATGCCCGGCGGGACCTTGCTTGAGACAGCCGTGCAGCAAGATGTCGTCCCCGCATTTTTTAATACCGTTTGCCGTCTTGGATTTAACGCGATAGAAGTATCTGACGGCACGATTGAGATGTCGCGAAAAAAACGAACGGAACTCATTCGGGAAGGTAAACAACGCGGACTTCGGGTTTTTACGGAGTATGGTAAAAAACAATCCGGTTCCCACATCGACGCCGAAATGCTCGCGTATACGATGGAAGCGGATTTAGACGTAGGCGCGGAGTTTATCATTGTTGAAGCGCGCGAGTCTGGACTAGGCATCGGTATTTACGATAAGCATGGCGAGTGCCAGGAAGAAATGATAAATAATATCATCGACAACGTGTCGGATGCAAGAAAGCTGATTTGGGAGGCACCTCTTAAGCAGCAGCAAGCGATGCTTCTCCGCAAATTTGGATCTCATGTACATTTGGGAAATATCCAACCCACCGAAGTGCTTTCCCTTGAAACGATGCGCCGGGGTCTTCGTCAAGATACGTTTGAACTCGGGGTGAGAGAGAAACAAACCGATGGATTTTGTTACGTAATTTAAACATAGACCAAACCACAAGAGAATGTTAAATACTAGAGGGCTGCCTATGGATATCTCCAGAGTCAGCCTATACATATTTTCGTTAAAAAGATCTATCCCGGTATCCCCTCCAGGGAACAAGCATACACTTAAAAAAGCAGGACTAGCTTGTTACTCTAATCGATGAAGGATGATTCCGTGTGAACTTACAGATCCTACCCGGGCGGAAGAGCCCCTTTTTCTATCGTCATGCTTCCAAGAAACTTTTCTACATTACCGCCGGCTCCATCATTCAAGGTTTTGCCATGGCCATGTTCTTGTTTCCTCACGCCATTCCTTCGGGAGGAGGAGCAGGGATCGCGGTGCTTCTGAACCATGCGTTTGAGATCCCGATGAGTCTCGGACTGTGGCTGGCTAATTTTATTTTCCTTGCCTTTACAGTCCCTTATCTTGATGGAGTCAGTGCCTTCGGGACCATATTTGTTATAACAGTGACGTCCGTTTCCGTTAATTTCTTCGAGGTGTTCCTAGAACCCCCGTTCGGCAACGTATGGATCGATCTTCTATTCGGCTCGGTTATTCTCGGAACAGGTGTCGCCATCCTCATAAAGCAGAGGGTATCGAATGGGGGAATCGGTTATGTTGCCTTAGCCATTTATAAGTATAAAAGAATCAACCCGGGCACCTCATTGTTCTGGATGAATGGAATTATATTCGCTTTCGCTGCCTATGTGATCGATTGGAAAATTATTATCCTTGCTGTTGTATGCCAGTGGATATCAACCCGGATCATTAACTGGATTCACCAGTTCCCTCCCCCGAAATCGGTCTATCAACCCGCTTGGCGCAAAAAGTGATTCTGTATACGTGTAAGAGTGATTGACAAATCTAACAAAAATATGGAAATTTGGGTCGTACGACCTATATTAAATGAAAAACAATGTAAGTTATAGTTTGAATAAGTCATAACATGTTTGGATATTCGACAAATTCATACTCTTCGTACGACAATAGCAAACCCGCTGAAAAGCGGCGACGCAAAGCTACAGGGGCTAATGTGGATCTGCTTAAGACCGTGATGCCAGCCAGCTGCCGAATACGACGGAAGCCTCCGTCTCTTCTTACTAGTTTTTCCACCTATGTCTTTAAGCTGATGGAGGCTATTTGTGTTGTTTATTAAATTTTATGAAAGGGGGACCTGTACTAGTCTTAACAGTCTTATCTACCTGAAAAGGGACTTTAAATATATTGAAAGGCAGGTGAATCGTAGATATAATTTTCGGCACACAATCGAATCGTTTCGTACGATAATAGCAAACCCACTGAAAAGTGGCGACGCAAAGCTATAGGGGCTAATGCGGATCTGCCTAAGACCGCGATGCCAGCCAGTTGCCGAATACGACGGAAGCCTCCGTCCTATTTTGCTATGGTTATCTTAATGGATGGTGGTTTTTTATTGTTTATTTTCGCTTATAAGCTACCGAATTCAGAAGCGGAGATGACTAGAAGATCGATTTCATTATTAATCACTTATTCTTAAAAGGAAGAAGGGAAAATAATGGGCCGTAGAACACTGCTGGAAGCAAACGATCATTTTCCTAATATCCTCAGTATGTCTGAAATAAAAGGAAGGTTGATTGAACGGAAAGAAATTTTATATTTGCTGCAAGAGGAAACCAGGAATATGAACGATTTGCTGTCCATACCTTATTTATTTGTTATAACAGATACGGATGGTGCCGTTATCGATTATTGCGGCACGGATTTGTTAAAAGGATATTTTGAAAGAAATAATATAAAAAAAGGCACATCATTTGCGATGAAAACCGCAGGGGTCAATGCCATTTCTTTATCGATGGAAAATCAATCGGTTTCTGTCGTAATTGGTACCCGGCACACCAACCAATTGTTTGCCGAGCTGTCATGTGTATGTACGCCAATTCGAATAAAAAATGTGATTATAGGCTACCTTGGCCTGAGTTTTCATTATTTACACGAGGTTACATTTGCCATACCACTCATTGAACACCTGGCTAAAAATATTGAAGAAAAACTGCCTCAAAAGGACCCCATTCTACAAAAAGAGCTGACTTATTCTCACTTTGACCAATATGAATTAACAAATCGTGAGAAAGAGATAGCTTATGGATGGCTGGAAAATAAAAACGTACCTGAAATTGCGGGCATTTATGGGATTAGTCAAAGCACGGTCCGTACTTTTATTAAAAAGATATACGCAAAGACGAGCGTTAATCATAAAGGAGCATTCCTTAGGAAATTTACTTAAAATTTAAATTAAAATACATAAGTATAAACTACCCAATTTTGGGTATTTTTTTTGTTTAAGTCGAATTTTATACTTTAAAGTAAGTTGTCGTTGAAGGATTAATGAACATTTTGACAATTTCATACTTCGTACGACAATAGCAAACCCATCGAAAGGTGGCGACGTAAAGCTACGGGGGCTAAGGTGGATATAAACACTATGCCAGCCAGTTGCCGAATACGACGGGACCCCAGTCTATTTAATCATGGCGGGGGGTTTTTGTGTTTTGAGTGATATTGCTAAAGGTGGTGAAAAAATATAAAAATGTCTAATTGTAGTCTTCAGAAGATTAGAGGCAAACTATCTCACCAAATATCGTCAGCAACCTATTCTACATATTTATGCCTGTAGGGATGTCTTCTTGGGAGGAAAATCTAGAGTATGGACAAAACTAACAAAAAACATTTACTTGATGATGTTGAGACGAAGATTAATCAAGGTCTTTTCTCTGAAGCATTTAATGCCCTTTATCATGGATTAGACAGCATACGCAGACATTCTTCAAAAAAAGATTGGAAGCAGTTTATTGCCCAATATCGTCAACATGCAGTAAGCTATTTTTTCTTACAAGAACCGTTTTCTCGTCGAGCATTTGACAAACCGCGCGGTTATGCTGGTGATCCCGTAATGATGGATTCCATCTATGACTTCGACAAAACAGCACCGCCACCTTACGAGGGCAGACAAGCAGAAATTTCCGAGCTTCTCAACTACGAGCTTAATCGTATAAGTTATGCAAATGATGCTGTTCGCGAAAGAAAACGTATATTTTCCAGCAAGATTGACGAAACAGCAGAACGAGTTGCGAACCCTTATATTCTCTCTTTTCCTAGCGGCCATTTGAGAGAAGTATTGGAAAGTGTCGCGGTTAAGAATAAACGCATTGGGAAATTTGTTGCTATTGATCAAGATCAGGAGGCCCTTTCGGTTGCAGCGGAAATCATAAAAGACTTTGGCGAAACGATTCCTGCCTCCATAGTTGACATCATTGAAAATGAAGTGCCTCTTCCTGGATTTGATTTTATATACAGTGTTGGTGTATTTGATTATCTGCCCAACGGAGTTGCCAAAAAATTAGTTAACGAATTATTTAATTTGCTCAATCCCGGAGGTCGATTGTTAATAGCCAATTGGCTTCCTGATACCCCCTCTATTGCTTATATGGAGGCAGCGTTGGATTGGTGGATCACTTACCGTACCAAGGAGCAAATGCAAGAGTTAACCGAAGCTATACCAGAAGAAGATATTCATCATATTGATATTTTTGTGGAAAAATACGAGGTTGTTGTTTTTATGGAAATTGAGAAGGCGGGAGAAGTGAATTCTTTCAAAAGGAAAGGGATGGAACTATTGAAACTGCATGAGGTACGCAAGCAAATGTCGACTCCATTGGGAGCTCCTGCTTATCCTGTTGGACCTTATCATTTTCGTAACCGGGAATACCTGAACATTCTATATCGTACCGACACGGAAGCCTTGAGACGTGTAGTCCCTGAGCCGCTTGAAATTGATGAGCCTTTAGTCAAATTTGAGCTCATGTACATGCCGGATGTTACCGGTTTGGGGGCCTATACAGAATCTGGCCAGCTGATACCGGTGAGCTTTAATGGGGAGAAGGGTGAATACCAGCACGCGATGTATGTGGACAGTCTTCCTGCGATCGCGGCCGGACGTGAGATCAGCGCATATCCGAAAAAACTGGGCTCTCCAAAACTGTATATTGATTCGGACACATTAGTCGGTACGCTGGACTACGGGTCTTTACGTGTAGCCACCGCAACGATGGGATATAAACATCAGGCTCTCGACCCGGAGCAGGCCCGCCAAGAGATTTGCCAACCGACATTTATGCTCAAAATTGTGCCGAACTATGATGGAACTCAGAAGGTATGCCAACTGATGCGTACTCAGATCAAAAATCTGACCATTCATGGTGCCTGGACGGCCCCAGCCCGGCTGCAATTGTTTGCCCATGCGTTGGCCCCACTGGCAGATCTCCCCGTGCTTGAGGTTGTATCAGCTTCGCATATTGTTACTGATTTGGGGTTATCCGCGCCGGATGTCATTTATGACTATTTGGCGGAACATTGAAAGTGGATGGGGGGATTAGAATTTTAACCGGAAAGAATTTTTTAGTAACAGGCGGTTCGAGAGGTATAGGAAGAGCAACAGTAATAAAACTGGCCGAGCAGGGAGCTAATGTTACTTTTACGTATAAAGAAAATGAAGCTGCTGCAATGGAATTGTGTAATTACGTGGTGGATAAAGGAATCGGGAAAATAACCTGTATTCAAGCGGATTCAACCGATCCTTTAGTCGCTTCCGAAGTACTAGAAACGGTCTGTAAAGATAATTCTCAACTGGATGGTTTGGTAGTTAATGCTGGAATCACTAGGGACAGTAATTTGGTGATGATGGATGAAGAGAGCTGGAGTGAAGTGATTTCTACTAATCTAACGGGGACTTTCAATTATTTAAAAGCAGCATCATTTAAGTTTATTCGACAACGTTCAGGTTCAATCGTTTGTGTTAGTTCAGTAAATGGTTTGATTGGAGTGCCTGGACAAGCTAACTATTCCGCTTCAAAGGCTGGTCAAATCGCATTGGTTCGGTCACTCGCACTTGAAATAGCGAGATTCAACATCAGGGTTAATGCAGTTGCACCTGGTTATATCAATACAGATATGTATCAATCCATAAGTGAAAAAATGAGGCTTTCCAAAGAGAAATCTATTCCTCTGGGAAGGCTCGGAGATCCGGAAGAAGTTGCAAATGCAATATGCTTTCTATTATCAGAACAGTCTTCATATATAACAGGTTCGGTATTAAATGTAGATGGTGGTTGGAATGCATAAGTATTTTAAATGAATTTTATACCTGGAGGGAATTAAAAATGGAAACAAAAGAACTGAGAGATGAATTGACAAAGCTGGTCGCAGACGTTATTGAAATCGATGAATTCGCAGATGATGACAATTTTGTAGAGGATCTGGGTGTCGATTCCATGGTGGCCCTGGAAATTGTGTATGAAATAGAGAAGAAACTCAAAGTCGTTATACCGGCAAAGCATATCAAAGAGATGGAGACCCTAAATGATGTCATCAAGATGGTTAGTGAAAAATTAGATTCAAAATCATAATTTGTGGGGGATTTATAATGGCTAACAGAGTTGTAGTAACTGGGCTAGGTGTAATATCACCTATAGGTGCGGGAGTTCGGGATTTTTGGGACAAGCTTTGTCAGGGACAAAATGGAATATCAGAAATTACAGCTTTCAATGTAAATAAATTCACGGTTACTCGCGGAGGAGAAATTAAGGACTTTAATCCCGTTCAATTCCTGGCCAATACCCATGCAAGTAAATTAGCCAGAACTTCTCAGCTAGCAGTTGCTGCAGCTCAAATGGCTAAAGATGATGCCAATATTACGTCATTTGCGGATAAAACAAGAGTTGGTGTGTGCATAGGAACTACGATGGGAAACCAATCCATCGTTGAAGATGATCACGATATTAGAATCAGTAATAACCCGAATACTATACCGCCGTCGATCTTCGCATACCCGGATTCATATATATCCGGCAGTGTCTCAAAGCATTTAGGGGCGGAAGGGCCATCTATTACAATCCCTACAGCATGTGCTGCCGGAAATTATGCCATTGGGCAGGGCAGTGAATTAATACAAAGCGGCGCTGCGGACATTGTCTTTGTTGGTGGCTCGGATGGATTATCACGAAGCTGTTTTGCGCTTTTTCACAGATTGGGGGCAATGGCGCCGGATATTTGTCAACCATTTGATAAAAACCGCAAGGGTATGATGGTAAGCGAAGGGGCTGGAGTGTTAGTTTTAGAAAATCTGGAAACTGCCCTAAAACGAGGCGCCCCGATTTATGCCGAACTGCTTGGTTATGGTCTTTCTTGTGATGCTCACCATCCGACTGCCCCACATCCTGAAGGATTAGGCGCACAAATTGCAATGAATAACGCATTGAAGGATGCAAAAATCAAGAAAGAACAAATCTCTTATATTAGTGCTCATGGAACAGGCACACCTGCCAATGACTCAACCGAATCCAAGGCATTGCAATCCGTATTTGGATCATTATTAGATCAAATTCCAACCAGTTCCATAAAATCAATGCTGGGTCATACCATGGGGGCGGCCAGCGCAATTGAAGCAGTAGCGAGCGCTTTGTCTATAAAACATCAAGTGCTGCCTCCCACCATGAATTATTCGACCCCGGATCCGGAATGTATTACAAATGTTATCCCAAATAAGAGTATCGACAGTTCTGTTCATACCGTTCTTAGTAACTCTTTTGCTTTTGGAGGCAACATATGTTCAATAATATTAGGAGAGATCGATAATGTGGAATGATAATGATCCGGTTGTAGTGTCAGGTGTGGGATCTGTATCCGTGTTTGGAACGGATAAGAATCAATTTTGGGAGCGTCTTATAGGGGAGTCAGATTCAAAAAGTACAAGTCCAAAAAGCAATGACTTTCTAGACCTGCCTGTCATTGAAACCATTTGTGTTGACCATTGGAACCCGGAAGAGTTAATCGGCAAGCGTGGGTTAAAATATCTATCACTCAGCACACAATACCTGTTGAGCGCTGCAGTGCGATGCTGGCAAGATGCCGGATTGGGTGACCTCAATCCAGCATCGGAATCAGAGGCCTTGGACTTGGGGGTCGTTGTGGCAAGCAACTTTTCCGGACTCAAGGCCATTTCAGATTATGATTATACAACCATTACTGTGGGCCCCCAATCTGTAAGCCCAATGCAGGCGCCAAATACCATAGCCAACGCTCCAGCTGCACAACTTGCTATTAGAATGAATGCCTGCGCATTCAACACTACGATTGCTACTGGACAATGTGCTGGACTTGATGCAATAGCTTACGCTGTTTCATCCATCCATAAAGGACAAGCTAAACAGGTTTTGGTAGGCGGGGTAGAAGAGATCAACGAAAGAGTTTTATGGATTTATCAAAATTCTAATGTTCTGCCAAAAGAATATTCAGATAGAGCCGGCAAGCCCTTTTCTTCAGATAGTACGGGATGGATACCGGGAGAAGGTGCTTCGGTTATTTTGTTGGAAAAATTATCACATTGCCTGGAGCGTGGAGGAACTCCACTGGGAAAAATAGCTTCATATTCCACCACTTTCGCTGTTGATGAAGATTCGCGCATTCATGCCATGGAAAGAGCGATCGGGCAAGTCTTCGAGCAGGCGGATAGGGTTTTCAGTGAAACAAGTGGGATCATCTCAGGAGCCAGTGGGTTTTATCCGCAGGATAGGGTGGAAATGAACGCAATTCATAATTTATTTGGATCCGCGAATCCGGAGATTCCCATTAGTTCACTTAAAGGGACGATTGGCGAAACATACGGAGCATCTGGAGTGTTCCAGGCAGCAGCAGGTTTGATGGCGCTTAACAAGGGCATTTTACCAAAAAGCATAGCTCTTTCAGAGCTTAATCATCGTGATCTGGAAAAAACTCCGATTTATTTAACATCGAATGATATAAGGGATACTAAAAAACAAAACATAGTGACTACATCACAAGACTTGTCAGGGATAACGAGTTGTCTGATGCTTGAAAGTGTCTGATGAGAGGGAGGTTGGCTACTTATGAGACTAGGCTCCAATGAGGTCAGATCTCTCTTGCCACAGGATTATCCTTTTATTTTCGTAGATTCGGTACTGGATTATGAAGTCAATGATCATATCACATGCTTGAAAAATGTAAGTTTCAATGAATGGTTTTTTCCAGGGCATTTTCCTGACAATCCAATTTTTCCGGGTGTTTTATTAATCGAAGGTATGGCTCAATCCCTCATTTTGCTTCATAAATTATCAATTTGTAAGACAGAAGACTCTGAGAAGAAAATCTTCCTGTTTACCGGAATTAAAAAGGCAAGATTTTTAGATAAAGTCAAGCCAGGCGATCAAATTATATATACATGCAAGTTCACAAGAGTCATCGAAAATGCAATCTTCGCCGAGGCTGAGGCCATGGTAGGGGATAAGGTTGTTGCAAAAGCTGAATTAAATGGTTGTTTCAGCGATTAAGGAGATTTTATCGAAAAGAATGTGTTAATCATTTATCTTCAATTAATAAATATAGTTTCTTATCACAAAAGGTTGGAAGCCTTTTATGACCTATGGACTTTAAAAGAGAGCTTTATAAAAAGCAGTGGGTAAGGCCTTCATATACCTTTGAACACGTTTAATCTTGTTCACGAGGATAATTTTTTAGTATCATCCATATATTTCGATGAATCAACTTACTATTTCAGGCAGTACGATACGATTGCTAATTATAAGCTTTCTGTTTGTTCAGCCAGCCCTGATTTTGCTAGTCATGTCATACATGTTCGACCTGAACAATTCATTTCCTATTTTTCGAAAATCCATTTGTTGATGGTTGATTAACAAATTCAGGAGGTAGAAAATGCCGGGCTTATTAAAAGGGAAAAATGTGGTTGTTATGGGGATCGCGAATGAGCGAAGTATTGCTTGGGGGATTACAAAATCCTTACATAATGCAGGAGCAAATTTAATCTTTACGAACAAAAGGGAACGATCCTATAAAAAATTGGTTAAGTTACTGGACGAACATAACATAACCCCCAAGTTAATTGTTTCCTGCGATGTAGCGAGCGATGATAGCATTCAGGAAGCCTTTACTAAAATCAAGGATGAAGTCGGTGTGATTCACGGACTTGTTCACTCCATTGCTTTCGCCAGGGGTGAGGACCTTGAAGGAGAATTTACAGACATTTCTCGTGACGGCTTTTTACTGGCACAGGAAATTAGCGCTTATTCGCTTGTAGCTGTAACAAGAGCAGCAAAGGAGCTCATGACTGAAGGCGGAAGTATTGTTACGCAAACTTACCTGGGTTCAGAACGAATACTGTCTGGCCTAAACTATAATGTGATGGGAGCTGCTAAAGCGGCTTTGGAAGCAAGTGTGCGTTATTTGGCAGATGATGTCGGAAAATACGGTATACGTGTTAATGCTGTATCTGCTGGTATTGTTCCTACCTTTTCGTCTAAAGTTATTTCCGGCGTTGAAAAGAAAATGCATGACATCGAGGATAAGTCCCCCTTGCGTCGAGGTGTTGACCAGGACGAAGTCGGAGATGCAACATTATTTTTTATTAGCGATCTATCAAGAGGCGTCACCGGAGAGATCTTACATGTTGACTCAGGATTTCATATTCTCGGCGGTTGACATCATAATTACTGGAGATCGAGTCGGCCAAGGATGGGAGGACAGATATGAGCTTTAAGAAAACCGTTGAATCAACAGAAACAAGTAACCATTCATATCCATTTCGACCTGTGGGGCCTTCATTTTCCCGACCTGAACTTGAGGTGTTAACGTCAGGAAAGATTTCAGATATATTAGGAGAGCGATTCAAATTCCAGGACAAGTATGCTCATCAAACGCGTATGCCCAAACCCCCGCTGTTATTCGCTGATCGGGTTCTCGGTATGGAAGGTGAGCCGGGCACTCTTGGACTTGGTAAGATATGGTTTGAAACAGATGTTTCGAAAGACTCATGGTTTTTACATGATGGTTATATGTCATTAGGTCTCATGCTTGAATCGCTGGTAAACCCTATTACACTGATCATGTCCTCGTTGGGTATCGATTCATATAATAAAGGGGAACGCCTTACACGGTTAATAGGCTGTAAGTTCATGTTTCATGAATCGCTTGTTAAGCCTGATTCTACAATTACATCCGAACTTACTGTGGATGGTCACGTCAATAATGGCGAGATGTGGCTGACCTTTTTCCACACTGACTGTTATGCCGCAGGACAGAAACGCTTGACCGTGCGAAAAGGTCAGGTAGGTTTCTTCACTAAAGATGAATTGCTTGGAGCCCGTGGTGTGAAATGGGATGCTGAAGCTGCACGCTTTAATGCAGACGCCAGACGGGATACTCCTGTTGTGGTTTGCGAACATCGCTCTTTCACCAAGGAACAAGTAAGCTTATTTTCCAAAGGGCGTACTGCCGAATGCTTCGGAAATGGATATGAAATGGCATTTACGCACACAAGATCACCGCGTATTCAATCGGGAAAAATGCTCATGATTGATGAAGTAGAATGCTTTGATCCGCAAGGGGGACCTTGGGGGTTAGGTTACTTAAAGGCCAAAAAGGAAATTCAGCCCGATGAATGGTTTTTCTTGTGCCATTTCCATAACGATCCAGTTATGCCGGGTATGCTGCAATTTGAAGGCTGTCTGCAAGCGATGGCAATCTATCTCGCTGGACTTGGGTTTACGCTGGATAAGGATGGATACCGTTTTGAGCCTATTCCTGAGGTGTTGTATGAGGTGCAATTGCGGGGACAAGCGGCTCCAACCGCCAGGGAAGTGATCTACGAGGTATTTGTCGAAGAGGTTCATGGTGGAGATGAACCCAAATTATATGCAGATTTGTTGGTCACTGTGGATGGATTAAAAGTTTGTTATTGTGGAAGGATGGGATTGCGGCTCGTTCCCTGTTTACCAAGATAGGCTTAAGCTATAATTTAATGGGCTTAAGTGCTTTGAAAGTAAGTTTGTTGGCTTGTCAAGTCCTACCTAAATTTGTTGATCTATAGTAAAAAAGCCTGAAACACAAAAAACGACAAATAGTGATAAACTACCGCAAAATTGAGTCATTAGCACCTAACTTATGGATTATTTGTATTGTAACTTTAAGGAAATGATAAATTTACCAATTAAATAATATGCTCGTACGATAATGGCAAACCCATTGAAAAGTGGGGACGCAAAGCTACAGGGGCTAATGGATTTGCTGAAAAAGCAAGTACTACTGCCAGCCAGTTACCGAATACGACGGATTCCCCGTCTGTTTAGCGTTCGCTATTTGGACGGGTTTTTCTTTTTTTAGTTTTATTTCAAATTTTAAATAATGATAGTCCAGGCATCAAGCCTTGTCTATAGATGAGATGAATCTTCAAGGAGGGAACGCCATTTGAACAAATAAAGAATACATAGTAGGAGCCCGTGAGTACATGATGACGCTAGGAAACTAACGGCTATTTGCTCATACTGGCCGAACTGATTGGGATCATTCCATGAGTCATAGTACGGATTCGATTCGATTTGGTAAGCAGTGTATTAAAATTTGAGGCTCACTACAGTCCAATGACGGCCAAGACTAACAACGATTGGAGGGAGATGTTTGAGCAGTATTCATTCTGGTACGAGCACAAAATTGATCAAGCGTTTGTTTATCCAGTTTTGTGTATTTTTAGTTGCTTTAGGCGGGATATTTCCTTTACAGCCATCTCAGGCTCAGGCCGCATCCTTTTCGATTAATGACACTGATACTTATATTATATCCGGGAATGCTATCTACCAGATCGACGGAAATAATCCGGGCGAGCTAGACCCAAAGGCAAGCCTAGCACTTAACAACTCACTCCTCATTAATAATGGATTAGCGATGTCCATGACGGAAAATGCCTTCTACGCATTTAGCGGAAGTGGCGGCATCAATCGGCTGTATAAGATTTCAGAAACGGGTGCTACTACACAGGTAGCCACGTTGACCGGAACAGCAGCAAACGCCGTAATTAGCCCGGATAGTAAATACTATTATATTTACACCGAAAATGGGGAGAATTATCTCGCATACTACGATATAACAACAAATCAGCAAGATCGTAAGGTTATTACGGGCTTGACAAGTAGCAACGGTGGCGACATTCTTTATGACAAAAACGGGTTTATTTGGCTTTTGGATCTTGTTGACCAGGTAAAGGTCTATCAAATCGATCCGGCAACGGCAGAAGTAATACGTTCTGTTCCTATGGTAAGTGCAGACGGCCAATCCATCGATCCTGGACCGCGGGCTCTTAGCTTCCTGCCGAACGGGAAAATGTATGTGGGCGCTGGAAACACCAACACGCTCGTATACGAACTTGATCCAGAAACACTTAGCTATCGATTCCTGAGCTCTACAAATATTGAGATTACTTACGATGCCGCTTCGCGTGTCATTCCTAATTTCGATCCAAATCCTCCTCAACTTGAATCGCAGAAATCGGCGAAGATTCAAGAAAAAGCGGATGGAAACACCGTTGCGGACCAGCCTGAAGTGGGAGATACGCTGCTATACACGATTCAGAGTCGAAATACGATCTCCGAAAGTCTGATTCGAAACATGGTTATCTCGGATACGATTCCGGAAGGCTTGGAATATGTTCCGGGTACACTGACAGTGGAGGGGCAACCGGTCAGTGATGATCGAGATAATGATCAAGGCGAGTTTGTCGATTCTACAGTAACCGGAACGATTGGCGATGTAACCGACACTGAGTGGCATCGTATCACTTTTCAAGTGAAGGTCACTTCGGGTCAAGCCGGTAAGAGCATCGAAAATGTAGCAACTGTTACGGGCGACAATCTAGATATGCCTGATGAGCCGAAGAATGCGATTGACGTGTATCCACTTAATCCTCCAAATGCTTGTTCATCACCAGTGGCATTGATTAATGGTGAATTTGAAAAGCCGGAGGGACCTGGTACTTTTGATAACTCGGTAGCCGGAGGCGGTTACTACTATGCAGACACGGTTCCAGGGTGGAATACGACGGATACTAACCGTACACCAAGAGGGATCATTCAAATCATGGACCCTGCCCGACCAAGCACGATACCTTCAAACACTCCGAATCAGGACAATCTTACGAGTAGATTTGCAGAATTAAATGCGGATACAAATAGTATGCTGTATCAAGATTTACCAACTGTACCAGGGCAGACAATCTATTGGCGCTTAGATCACAGAGGATATAGTGGCGTGGACACGATGAGTGTTAATATTGGACCGGTTACGAACGATCCATTCAATACCACGCCAGAAATAAAGAGAATTTCAACTGGGACTGCATGGGAAACTTATTCCGGGAGTTATACGGTTCCTGCAGGTCAAACAGTAACACGTTTTGGATTTAAAGCAATTAGTACATCTACTGGAGCCTTGGCTTTCGGTAATTACCTGGACAACATCTTCCTGGGAACTGAACCATGTGTTATCGCAGAGAAATCCGTTTCTCCTGCTGGAGAAGTTTTTGAAGGCGATGAACTTACTTACGAAGTCACAGTTAAAAATGAAGGCGGAGACGTTGCCGCAAATACCGTCTTTGAAGACGTCATTCCTGCGGGCACGGAATATGTTCCAGGCTCCATGAGAATGGTGAGCGGGACCAATACCATTGATCTAACCGATGCAGATGATACAGATGCAGGACACTTTGACGGCAGCAAGGTGATCGTTAGGCTCGGAAATTTGCAGAATACCAATGACTTGCCTGACGGCATCACAGTTCAATTCAGAGTGAAAGCATTATCCAGCCATGTCGGCCAGACGGTCACCAATCAAGCGACTGTTGATTATAAGAACTTACTGGCAGGCAAAGAGGAAACGATCGATTCTAATGAAGTGTCGAGTGGTATTCTCGAAAGAGAAGTCATTGATGCTTGCGCTAGGCCAGTTGCAATGATCAATGGCAGTTTTGAGCAAGGCGCTGTCCGGGGAACTGCTGTTAATACGTCCGGACTCTACTATTATGAATCCGAAGTACCTGGATGGAAGACCACGGATGATGCTAACGGTTATCCAGTCATTGAACTATGGGACTGGGAGCGAAATAATCCTGCGGTTGTAAAGAACTGGCCAGCTCCCCCGGACGGCGGGAAATGGGCGGAACTAAATGCTTATGAAAACGGGATGCTTTACCAGGATGTGAAGACAACCCCTGGACAGACCATCTATTGGCGCCTATCCCATATGGGACGGCAAGGGGTTGACACGATGCAGCTTCGTATTGGAGCAGCAACGGCTAACCCGTACGACACCAAAGTTCAAGAACAAATGACGGACGGTAACAAAGCATGGGGAACCTATACAGGCACGTATACGGTCCCAGCAGGACAAACGGTCACTCGCTTCGGCTTTGAGGCGGTGAGTACAGCAAGTGGAAACATTGGAGCTGGAAACTTCATCGATGATATTTTCCTTGGTACGTCGCCTTGTGTGACAGCTAACAAGACCGCATCTCCACAAGAAGTGAGTGCCGGCGATGAAGTAACCTACGAGATTCAGATCAAGAATGAAGGCGGAGACATCGCCGCCGATGCAAGCGTGACGGATCTGATTCCGCAAGGAACGGAATATGTCCCTGGCTCCATGAAATTGATCCTGGGCTCGACCACCAAAGACCTGACGGATGCCGACGACACCGACGAAGGTCGCTTTGACGGCAGCCAGGTCAGCATTCAGTTAGGCGACTTGGCCAATACGAGCCAATTGGCTGACGGCGTTACCGTGCAATTTAAAGTCAAGGTTCTAGCAAGCGCCGCCAATCAGCAAATTAAGAACAAAGCACAAATCAGCTATAACAACTTACTAACAGGCGACACGGAAGAGAAGGAATCGAACGAAACCACCACGACGGTCCGTTTCAAACCTCCTGTTCTGGAGTCCAGCAAAAATGCCGTCCTTCAAACGAAGGCTGCCGGAAACACGGACCCTGGTAACCCTGAACCAGGCGATACGTTGCGGTACACGATTCAGGCACGGAATACGATCGAAAAGAGCTTTGTCAGCAGCTTGGTTATCTCGGACGATCTGCCGGCAGGACTGCAATATGTACCGGGCAGCCTGAAGGTAGACGGCGCTGCCGTCACGGATGACGCAAGCGATCAAGACAGAGGTATGTATACCGATGGGCAAGTTATCGGCCTGTTCGGGGATATTACGGACACCGAGTGGCATACGCTGGAGTTCGAAGCGATTATTGAGCCTGGACAAGCTGGCAAAAATATTCGAAATACCGCTGTAGCCGGTGGCGAGAATGTGAGCACACCGAGCGAGTCCGAGGAAGAAGTTCAGGTTTATCCGCGTCATCCGGTTGTGGAATCGGAGAAAATTGCAGAAAACCTGAATGCGGGCAAAACCCATTTCGAAGTCGGGGATACGGTTGTCTACACCATTCGGGCAAGAACGGTGACACAGGATGCGTATATCTCGAATTTGAAAATTACGGATACACTCCCGGCAGGACTGGAATACGTGCCGGGCACCTTGACCGTGGATGGCCAATCCGTCACCGATGATGAAGGCGACGATGAAGGCCATGTGGTAACCCGCTCCGTGTACGGAGGATTCGGCGATATCTGGGATGAGGATTGGCATGAGCTTCAGTTCCATGCAATCATCCAATCCGGACAAGCCGGCAAGGATATTCGGAATATTGCCGCTGTCACCGGCGATAATTTCGACGAGCCTAGTGAGCCGGAAGAAGAAGTCAAGATCTATCCGCGCGATCCAGTGATCGTATCCGAGAAGTCCGCAATGAATCTTGAAGCGGGCAAGCAAACATTCGAAGTCGGGGATACCGTTACCTATACGATCCGGACAAGAACGGTGCTGGACGATACGTATATGTCCAACCTCGTCATATCGGATACGCTGCCGGCCGGTCTGGAATATATTCCGGGCAGCTTGAAGGTCGACGGTGTTTCGGTCACCGATGACCAGGACAGCGACAAAGGCCATTATGCTTCAGGTCAGGTTGTCGGTAACGTCGGGGATGTATGGGATACGAAATGGCATACGCTGGAGTTCCAGGCGAAGATCGTAGCGAACGCCGGAGAATCGATTCGTAACACCGGTGAAATTACCGGGGACAACATCGATCAGCCGAGCCGCCCAACGGATGAGATTGTGGTTGAGGAAGGCGACACGCCGCCGGTGGACCCACCGGTTGATCCGCCAGTCGATCCACCCGTCAATCCACCGGTAGATCCAAATCCACCGGTCACACCGCCTGTAACACCACCAACTCCGTCTTCTCCAGTCATCGAATCACGGAAGACGTCGCGGGATCTCAATGGCGGCAGCATCACGGTCGGCGATACGCTGGAGTATACGATCTCCGCACGCAATACCGTTTCGGGCAGCTACGTATCGAACCTTGTGATTGCTGACCTCCTGCCGGAAGGGCTTGCGTATGTAGCAGGCAGCCTGAAGGTGGACGGCGTCTCCGTCACCGATAACGCTGATGGCGACAAAGGCCAGGTTGTTAACGGCAAAGTGAGCGGTAACTTTGGACGGATTACGGATACCGAATGGCATACGATTGAGTTCAAGGCAACCGTCAAGGCGGGACAAGCCGGTAAAGCGATCGTAAACATCGGTGAAGTCACAGGTGATAACGTGACAACTCCGGAGAAACCATCCAATGTCATTGAAGTGACGGACAACGAGAACAACGGTGGAAATACGACGAACCCGGGTGGAACGGGTGATTCCGACGGGGATTCGAATGAAGACCCGAACGGAAACTCGAACGAAGACTCTGACGAAGATTCTAACGGGAACTCAAATGAAGACTCGAATGGAGACTCCGACGGGGATTCGAATACTGGTGCACAAACACCGGAAGATCATGACGATTCAACATTAGGCGTATCGGATTCGACTCCACGAGATCCGGCTCAATCCGGAGATCAGGCAACGAACGAGCCTAACGGAAATAAATTGCCGAATACGGCTACGAATATGTACAGCTACATGTTAGCGGGGTGTATCCTCTTGCTTGCAGGTTTGCTACTGCTAAGAAAAAGAAGAGGATAGACTAACAACCGGCGGCTCCCCAAGTAAACCTACTTGGGGAGCCGCTGTCTATTTAGTTGTTGTGGTTATCATAATGGTTCACTAAGAGCTACCGAATTCTGCTGCGCGATGAATAGGAGATCGAGAATACGGAACGTGTTACGCAGAAAGTAATTTATTATCCATGGAACAACTTTAGAAGCTGAATTTATTGAAGTACTTAGGTAAAGATTACCCAATTCTGGGTATTTTTTTTGGTTGAGTCGAATTTTATACTTATAAGTATGAGACTGCGACACAAAGCCACAGGGGCTAATGTCCTCGATGCCAGCCAGTTGCCGAATACGAGGGATACCTCCGTTAGGCTGATTCGCGTTAACAGCAACTGTCATCAATCACTTGTTACGACGGGGGTGGGTGAACAAGGTGATTTCTATCGAGAGTGAACTCAAACAAGTATCGAAAAAACTCGAACTTCTCCGAAGAGAACTTGAGCGAGTGGCCAGCAGTTTCGAATTGGTGCATCAAGATGTTGTCGCCATTTCACAGTCGTTGGATAAGCTGATTATTCGTTACATGGAATTAAAAAAACAAGAGGAATATATCAAAAAGCATACTTGAATCATGAGGCACAGAAGATACCTTCTGTGCCTCATGTGTTTCTATTTGGATTTCAAGTGTAGGGGGAATAAGGATCACGCCCTCTGTTTTACTGGCGACATAAGATTCAGGCAGGGGAATTGAATACAAAGAGTTGACTTTACGCAACGTCAATCTATTAATCTTGGGGAAAGTAGCATTTAGGATAGGGGGATTATAAAATGGCTGATCATCACACCGTAATGGAGTCTGGAAGATGTATGGAGTGTGGAGCTAAGGAGATCGATGGGTTTTCCTGCTATGAATTATTCGGTTTTCCCCTTGTGTGGGAACATCGTGATCCAGCGTTATATGCTTTGCATTTTTGGCTTGTTTCATGTTATATGCTGCAGCATCCTTCCAACTATACAGAGGAAGGTTACCGATTGCTGGTTGATTTATTTACGAATGCTTATGATCATGATTGGGATACCGCCTATATACTCAAGAAAAATCGAGAGAGAGTAACCAAGGTAGCTAAAATAACAAACCCTCTTCCGCATAACGAAAGAAATCGCAAATCTAAATTTTGGTCAATGACCATAGAAGATATCTATTTAGGCGGTGAAACAAATGCCATCGCAAATATTATCAAGTGGAAAGAGCAAATACGATGTGAATTAAAATAAGAAGATTTATTAAGGCAAGAAGTAAAAAGATGACCTCCGACATTCGGAGGTCATCTTCTGTTCATGGAGCGTCTTCATGAATCCATGACCAGCACACGAAGGGAGGTGCGGCGGAGGATTCGCGAAGCCAGCCAGCAGCCGCTGACGGCGATAGCAAGCGCGATCAGCGTCAGCCCAATGACCAGCGGCCATTCCATGATGAGCGGCAGCTTGACAATCCCATAGGTAGAGAGCAGACCGCGCAGCACGGCCGGCAATGCGTAGACGCCGCAAGCGATGCCAGCCAGCGCACCGAGCGCAGCCAGTCCGGCAATGCCGCTTGTCAAGGCACGACGAATGTCGGTAGCGGTCAGGCCGAGCGAGGCATAAATGCCATATGTTTTCGTTTCCTTACGAATATGCAGCCGGCAGGTTGTATAAACAATAAGAGAAGTGACAGCCATGAACAGAAGGGCCAGCATACTCATCGGAATGAGCAAAACCGCCGCAGCTTCTTTGAATACGGAATCGAGCAGCACTTCCTGCTTCAGCGCTTGAATGGAAGGGCTGTAACGTTCGTTCAACTGCTGCACAAACGCATCGCTGTCCGCATTGTCCTTAAGTTGAATAAACCCGGCGTCCGGATTCAAGTGCTCGACAAGATCCGATGTGACCCTGGCGACGTTCGACATATTGGAAATGGACTGAAAGGTGCCGGTGATCAGCAATGGATGCGGTTCTCCTTCAATGTAGATCGTGACTATGTCGCCGATGCCTTTTTGCAATTTACGGGCAATATTGATCCCGATGGAAATTTCATTAGGGAGTACGGGATTACGGCCTGCAAGCGAGGCAAATCCGATCTCGTTCATGCTGCCTTCCACGACCGTCAAAGGGAGGCTGAATGTCTGTTGAGGATTGTCATCCTCTTCGGCCATGGCGATGACGCCGGTGGATGATCCGGACCAGTTCAGACTGTGAACCCGAGGGTCGCTTTGGATATAAGATTGCATTTCCGCCCGATCTATACCTTCCGCATGGATAACCATAATCGCGATATCCGCATCGTCATAACCCCACTGAGCCGACGTTTCACTGATTCGATAGACGCTGGTTACCAGCATGGCGCCAAAGACGAGCACAGCCACCGTGATGCTCATCAACAGAAAGATTAGCGCTGCGCTTTTTTTGTTGCCGCTCACATGCTTCCAGCCGATGACCGTGGGTACGGACCATCGATCCAGCAGTCTTTTGCGGGCACCATGCCGATGGATACGACTATGTGAAGACTCCGACATGCCATAACGGATCGCTTGAATGGGCTCGATATGGCGTGTCTTGGAAGCATAAACAAGGACGCATAGAAGGATGATGAGCAGCAGGCCGCAGCCAGTCCAGATCGCAACGTCTGCCGCTTGAACGGGAACAGGAGCTGTGTCGGATTTGAGGAAAGACAGGGAATTCCGGATGATGACATCTGAAAGGAAGCGGCTTGCAATCAGTGCCGGGACCAAGGCGACAATCGTCATTAAACCGTACTGCAGCAGGTAGGTGCCGATGATGCGTTCGGAGGTCATGCCAATCGATTTGAGAATGCCGATCGTGCGGTAATTGGCAAGGATTGTGTCCGTGATCGTAAAGCCGATCGTGAGCAAGGCGACGAGGATCATGACCAGTCCGAGGAAACTCATCACAAAGCCGATCACCTTGTTCATGATGAAATAAAAGGCCGACAATTCGGCAAACGAAACGCGTTCCTCTAAAAACGGCGACCCGAGCGCCTGCTCAAAGCGCTGCCAGTATTCCTCGCTTTGTTCAGGATACGAATAGCGAAGCGACAACATGTATTGCTCCTGAGTGGACAAGCTACCCATGGTTGACCGATAGTCGGCTTCGTTCATCCAGATGCGGGCAGTGGTCGAGAAAGGACCGCCATGGGATATGTCAATGACAATCGCACCGATCGTGAATTGTGCCGGTGCAGACCCTGAGGTGAACACCAATTCATCGCCGATATGCATGTTGTATTTGTAGGCAAGCGAGGTGGGTATCCAGATTTCGCCGACTTCCGGAACCGTCAGATGCTCAGGGCCTGTACCGGGAAGAGGATTGTTGACCCCATGCGGCATCGGCGGGGTATTGATCATATACAGATAAAGATTGGGCAATTCTTTCCCGTTAAAGACCAGTCCGGTCCATGGCTTGTAAGGGATTAAGCTGGACGCGTTTACGCCTTCTTGGCTGGACCACCAGTCGGCTACCAACTGTTCGTCATGCAGCCCACGGGTCATATTTATGACTTCGTGCGCACCATGAGCAGCCGCATGGCGATCATTGAATACATTCTCCGTATTCATCAAGACCGTGAATGCGGTGCTGACGAGTAGAGCGGATAGGGCAATAAGCAATGCGATCAGCGTGTTTTGCATTTTTCTTTTGCGTAGGTTGCCCCAGCAGAGTGTCAATATGGCTCGCATCCCAGACTACCTCCTCCCGGTGACATAAGCGAAGATCATCGCTTCCCGCTCGGAGGCCTGTTCCGGACTGTAGGGTCCCATATCCAGCGTGCCACCGATCTTGCCGTCGCTAATGTAGATAAGGCGATTGCCCCGGCAGGCTGCCTTCATGTCGTGGGTGACCATGACAATCGATTGACCGTCCGCATGCATCCGGCTCAATATATCAAGCACCGTAACGCCTTGTTCGTAGTTCAGACTGCCGGTAGGTTCATCAGCAAAAATGATGTCCGGGTTATTGATGAGCGCCCTGGCGATTGCCGCCCGCTGCTGCTGCCCTCCGGATACTTGGGAAGGCAGCCGGCTGCTCTGTTTATCAAGGGAGAGATTGACCATCAAGTCATTTGCCCGTTGCCGTACTTGTTCCTTATCCTGATTTGCGATATATCCAGGGAGGGCAATGTTATCGAACAGCGACAGATCGGGTACAAGGTTGCTGTTTTGATAGATAAAACCGATCCGATTCGCCCGAAAGCGTGCAAGCTCCTTGGCTGAAAATTGATCAAAGCGCTGTCCCTGCAGATAGACTTCTCCGGTTGTCACTTCATCAAGTCCGCTGAGCAAATACAGCAAGGTGGACTTTCCCGACCCCGAGTCGCCCATGATGACCGTGAAATCTCCTGCGTAAATCGAAAGATCGACATTCCGAATGGCATGGTACTGCTCCTTGCCAGTGGTGTATGTTTTACATAAATTTGCAGCTTGCAGCATGATGGTTTTGCTTGAAGGCATATTTTGATCTCCTCTCTTATCTTCCCATGCCACCAAATTATAGAGAACGATTCTTGCACATTTGTTATTAAATTATAAATAAATTATGACAGGGGTCAGCTGAGGGGCAGAGTCAAGTAGAAAGTCGTTCCCTGCTGCTGCTGGCTGTGAAAAGAGATCGTGCCGCCATGCGCTTCCATAATATACTTGCATATCGACAACCCAAGTCCGACCCCGTGGCGCTCGGTCGGTTGGCTGGCTGTTCGTTGTAAAACGCTGCCTTGGTAGTACCGATCAAAAATAAAAGGCATATCCTGCGGGGAAATTCCGCTCCCTGTATCGGAGACGATGATCTGCAGGCAGGATGTTTCCGAGTGTTCTTCAACAGCGAGTCGAATCGTATCCCCGGGCTCCGTATGCTTCAGTGCGTTCGTGACGAGATTGGACAGAACTTGCTCGATCCGTATGGCATCGATAACGACAAGCACGTTGGGAATAGCAGAGGGTTCTTGGCAGCGTACGCCCATCGTACGGATATAATGGGCCATCGCCCGCAAGATCGGCTCCAGCGTTGGAGCGCTGTATTGCTCAATCGGATGTACGGCAATCTGCTCCAGATCACGCAGGGCGTGCAGCAGCAAATCGTCTACAAGCACGGTCATCTTGCTCGTATTCGCATGCACCACCTCAAGGTATGCCATCACACTCGGCAGATCCGGGCATATGCCTTCCCGAATTGCATCGATATAGGCTTTGATCGTTGCCAGCGGAGTTTTTAAGTCATGAGACAGATTGGAAATCAGCTCTTTGTGCGACTGGCTGTGCGCGGCTTGCTGCATATGCAAATTACGAATCTCTTCACGCATGAGATCAAATACGGCATAGAGCTCCCCGACCTCGTTATCGCTGGTCCATTCGGCACGCTGCTCGTAGTTGCCTTTCAATATGGCTTCGGCATAAGGCTTGAGCCCGGCGACAGGCTCAACCCAATCATGCTGCACCCGGCGTCCGATGGAGAAGAATAAATAAAGCAGCGTCAATAGGGCCAGAGATAGCAGCGCCCATGGCACATATAGCGGCAAGTCTGAGGAGGGGAAGGCTGAGGCTACGACAGATGCAGGCACAGCAAACTGAGCGTAGCCCACAAAGCTTTTGCTGCCGGCGTCCAGCAGCGGAAAAGCGAGATGATAATAAGACGGTTCGCTGTCAGAAATACGCAGCGTGTAGTCGAGTTCAAAGCGGGGATGAATATGGCGCACGGATGAATCATCGCTGTCATAGATCATCGTTCCGTCAGGAAAAACAACCTTGAGGCCGATCCCTGTCTCTTGACTCCAGCTGGTTAATTGCCCCCGAATCGGAGCATCGGTCAGCAGCAAGTCGGCATGCCCATTCTCCAGGTTATGGACAACCGTATTTGTCAGCACGCGAATAGGGTTGACAATGGATGACGAATCGGGCTGGTTTGAGGGCCAAACGAGCCAAACGACGGATAGCAAAATAACCATGATAGATAGGCAGGCTGCCCAGAGCCTTCTTGTTTGCCACGATTTCCAGTACATGGGGGCTACACCGTCTCATCGGGGTTGAATTTATAACCGACGCCCCAAACCGTTTTGATATAGGAGGAGTTGATCTCGGCCCTCTCCAGCTTCTCGCGGAGCCGCCGAATGTAGACCGTGATGGTATTATCCTCGACATAAGCTGAATACCCCCAGACCTGATCCAGCAGCTGCGACTTGGTAAACACTTGATTCGGGTTAGACGCCAGGAAGTAAAGCAGATCAAATTCTTTGGCGGATAACGAAATTTCCTGCTGTCCGACCATGACCCTGCGGGCATTTTTATCAATCGAAAGGGTGCCGAATTGCACTCGCTGCTGTAGGGCTGACGGGAATTTCGGGTCTGCAATTCTGCGCAAATGTGCCTGAACGCGGGCGACCAGTTCACTGAGCGAGAAAGGCTTGGTCATATAATCATCGGCGCCGAAACCAAGGGCAAGCACTTTGTCCGTATCGCTGCTGCGGGCGCTTAAAATAAGAATGGGCGCAGCCGTCAACGTGCGGAGCTTGCGGCATACTTCAATTCCGTCAGCATCAGGCAATGTCAGATCGAGAATGATAAAATCCGGCTGCCGGTTGCGGACTTCCTGCAATCCGTCGCCGGCATTTTCCGTGATGAATGTGCTGAATCCCTGAACACGCAAATAGTCGTTCACGATGCGAGAGATATCCTGCTCATCTTCAATGATCAGTACTGTTTTAGGAGAATTCATGAAATAGTCGCCCCTGTTCCGCATGCTTAAATAGTGAGTCCATTATAGCATGGGCCGGAATGAAGCATAGGGAAAACAAGGGGGATTTTACCATCAAAAGGCTTGAGTGTGAAGTGAAGTCATATCAAGAACATGGTTACCTAAACTGTGGAGCACGCAGCCAGAGGGTGGTTTTATTGGAATCTGAGACGAGCAACAGCTATCGGGATATTCCCGATAGCTGTTTTCATAGTTTCGGATATCAGTCTGCCGATTTCGTTATTTTGTCCATGTACCGATCTTATAAGCTCCGTCTGATAGACGTTCCGTATTAGCAAAATCAACCCCAGGTTGGTTTGTAGACGGATCAAGAATGGCGATTGTCAGCTCATAGGTTCCGTTTGCCAGCGTGTTGGTGGAGATAGAGCCTGAGACCGTATGCAAGCCGGTTCTCCAGGTTGTTACGTCTGCGGTTGTCGTTTGACGCGCCACGATGTTCCCGCCGCTGCGCAGCTGGATTTCAACAGGCCAGTTGAACGGGAAGTGCTGAACCCCCTTATTTTCCACAGCTATGGATACATCTAATGCGTCTCCGGTATTCACTTGCGGATATGCCGCCTTCTTCACCACAAAGTGATAGCCCATTCGTTTCTTCAGCCTATCCATATTGCCCTGCAAAGGATTGCCCAGCGCCAAGGAAGCCGGAGCATTCGGTCCCAGCCAGCTCGGTTTGCTGAGCTCGGTCTGCCGCAGCGTCTCATTGAAGCCGCTGCCAGTTGTAAGTGCAGCATTCATGCCATACGCGCCGCCGTAAAATTCACCGCCAGAGACGCGCGTGTCCCAGAAGTTGGCATGGTTTGGCTGCTGCTGGCCGATATCATCCCAATAACCGTTCTGCGTGCCGGTATACCATCCCCATTCGGAATCGAAGCTCGGCTGATCGCCGAACATATCATTATACATTCCAAGAACCAGACCCTTGTTATTATTCTTGGCCAATTCCACGCTTCGTCTGATCAATAGCTGCGTATGATCCTCCTGATCGGCAAATGCATCGATATAATGCTGAATGTATTGATTGGATATTTCGTTCGGAGGAAATGCGCCCGTATAGTTGCTCTCCCCGTTCGGTCCGATGTAAGGCCAGGTGTGGAATTCCGCCCAGTGGCCAAGCGAACCGATTTGTACAAAAGCAATCGGGCTGTCAGCTGTGTCGTAATGCTCCGCAATCGCCTCAATGGCAAGCTTATGTCTGGCGATCAGATACTCGGAACTGTAATTGGGGGAGAAGCCCGTGTTGTTGCCGGCTCCCATGCCTCCGGTTGCATCCTGGTAGGCCTTGCCTGGAGATTGTCCCAGACTTACCATGTCATGATATAGCCAGTCAGGAATGTCCCGGTGAGGCACGCCGGAAGGACTATCCAGAATAATGCGAAGGACTACCTTGACTCCGCGGCTTTGCCAATAGTCGAAATGGTTGGACGCTTCAATCGCATTGAAATCATAGTTGCCTTTGGTTGGCTCTAACTCCTTCCAGGTGACACCGGCATATACGAGACGGTGATCCTGAGGGTAATGGGTTGATTTCGCTGAAGGAGCCCAGCCCTTAAACGGGTTGTTGAGTGGATCATCCAGCTCGCTCGGGTAAAATTCGATCCATTCTTCTCCGGGATTTCCCTCATGAATCGTATAAACGGGAAGCGGCTGGTTCTGCGCTGGCAGTCGGTTTATATCCGAGTTGTTATCCAGATAACCAATGTTCACGCTGCTGCCTGTTGCAAGTCCAAGCGTGGCGAGAGGGAGGGCAGCTTCAATAGTAGATGAGGTGCGTACGTATTGAGAAGAAGGGAGGGTGGAAGACCAATCCCAATTCCAACTGCTGCCATTTCCTGCATAGCGGTATAGCGATTGATTCTCGAGGAGCCATTCAATACCGGACGCCCCCCATCCGAAGGCTTGATATCCGGTCGAAGTATTCTTGTCCGTATTCAGCCAGAAGCTCCCCATGGTGGTGCTAAGGCCGGTGCCTTCAACAAGCAGATACAGATTGCTGTCATCGTGGGAAGCTTTTAGGACGCCAGCGGTTCCCGAATTCGTGGAAATAACCGGAATCCCATCCCAGTCGCTCGGATTACCATCGATAACGATGGAGGCTGCTTCCGCGGTCGAAATAAAGAGGGGAGAAGGGAATAAGGCAATAAGAATGGCCGTCATCGTAAAAACAGTAAGCGTCAACTTCATTTTGATACCCCATGCTTTCATGTCAAACCTCCTCACAAAATGATGGATGTCATAAAGCCTGCAAGTCCAAACTTCTATATTAACGGTAGAAATCATTCTACCGAATCTGAAGCGTTCACCCCCTTTCCAATTGAAGTTCCCGCATCCACCATGAAAAAAAGAGCACCGTGTCGGGTGCTTCTTGTGCAGTGGGTCTATGGGGCAAAGAACATATTCATCTCGTCTTTGTTGCAGTCATTAAGTAGAACTTCGTACGACCAAACGGGTAGGCAAAATCACTTTCTTAGGCAGCAGTTGATTTCCGTTTATTCGGTCGATCAGGTTGTCGACGGCAACCATGCCAATTTCTTTTGTCGGTACGTCGATCGTTGATAGGGGGGGATTGGAATATTTGGATACCTCAATATTGGATAAGCCTATGACGGCTACTTCATCAGGAACGGAAACGCCGTTGTTATACAAGCCGTTGAGGGCGGCCATAGCCATTAGATCGCTGCCTGCAAAGAAGGCGGTCGGGCAATTTTTGGTTTTGCATAAATGATTCACTTTTTCAATGCAGACCGCTTCATCCCACATGCAATCAATAACCCAATCGGGATTCACCGACATTCCGGCAGCATGCATGCTGGCGTAGTAGCCTCGATAACGGCGGCTGTCTTTCAAGTTATTCGTTAATCCGCTTCCCCCGATATATCCAATCCGGGTGTGACCTTTGTCAATGAGATGGTTGACGGCCATCGAAGCGACATTGTAATGATCATAGCCCACATTATCGATATCCCCGCGTTCGGTATCAATCCCCACGATATAAGGAACCTGCTTGCGTATATACTCATAGGTTTCGCCGTTCAAGGATTCCATAAGAATCAGGCCGGTAATCGGTTCGCTGAATGTATGGAATAAAATCTTGCTGTCATTCAGTTCAATTCCAGTCCGAATAAAGGAAATGCTATATCCCGCGCTCAGCAATCGCTCTTCCACGCCGGATAAAATCGACATGAAATAAGGATCGTTGTATTTATCTTTTGTAACGCTTAATACACACCCGATTTTGATGTGCGACTTGCTGTCGGAATGTTCCGTGGTTACAACTTTCCGCTTGGGACTTGAAGTGATTTTATAGTTGAGCTGCGTAACAGCCTGCCACACCCGCTCCCGGGTTTCGTCCGTAATTTTATATTTCGTATCATTGTTTAACACTCTGGATACGGTGGCGGTAGATACATTTGCTAATTTAGCAACATCCCGAATGGTACTCATAAATAAACACATTCTCCTTTTTAGTTACGAATAGTCACCATTTAGAGTTTATAGGAATGTTACATGGTAAACAATGATGGACTTGATAAATGTCTTGTTGCGTTATTTGTTGCGTAGTATCGTTACGTTATTCAAGTGTATCTATATTCATGATTAAAATCAATCATAACATGTTTCTGCCGTGCTGTGTTACTACAAATTTTAAAAAAAACCAAAATTATTATTGCAAGGATACGCAGGGGTGATATAACATGAAATCACGAAACGTTACAAGTATCACGTCGATTTGTTACGTTATATTAACGTAACAAAACAAGAGAGTTTGTTTAGCAGGCGGCGGGGGGCGGATTAAAACATGAACAAAGCAGTAACGGTTTACCCCATGATGTTAGAAGACATCCTAAACAACCCGGGCATAGGTTTTACGGCAGCACCAGGGTTAATGGGAGACCTGGGTCGGATCTGCGACAATCGAGGGGAAGAGCACAAGAAATATAAGTTCACGGAAGACAGCAGAACGTACAATCATCCCGACAGCAAAGTGTATTTCTGCAGCGTGCGCTGGCGGGACCTGGAAGTTCGCCAAGGAGAGTACAGGTGGGAAGTTCTTGAGGAGAGGCTGGACTACGCCAAATCGATAGGCTGTACGGCCGTGGTTCGCTGTTCCCCATACGCGTTAAGCGAAGAGGATGATATACCCGCCTGGTATCGTGCGGAACATCCGGAGGAGCCGGACTTTCCGTTCTGGAGAGTAGATCCTGAGACAACACCCTATGTGTTGTATTGGTCTGACTTTATCAAAGCGTTTGCCGCACGGTTTGACGGACATCCGGTCATAAGCTCGGTTGATTTGACGATTGTAGGGGCCTGGGGAGAAGGCGGCGGAACGGAGTTTTTAAAGCCGGAGGCCATTAAACGCATTACAGATGCCTACCTGGATGGGTTTAAAATAACCCCTCTCCAAGCATTGCTGCATGATGCCTTGTCGATCAGCATCATGAAGGAGCGCAAAGCCAAAGTGGGCTTTCGCGTCGATTGCTTGGGTGATATGGGCGGCTTTCATGGAAATGAGTGGTCACATATGACGGATTTCTATCCCCAGAATATTCAGAATTTCAAGATGGGCGATGCCTGGGAGAAGGCTCCGGTTCTATTTGAAGCATGCTGGCACATGAATGATTGGTATCTTCAGGGCTGGGATATGGATTATATCATTCAAGAAACGCTGAAGTGGCATATTTCATCCTTTAACAATAAAGGAACGGTAGTCCCCGAACCGTGGAAAGAGAAGGTCAAGGCTTGGCTGAACAAGATGGGATACCGCTTTGAATTGAGAAAGCTCACGTACGATTCGTTGGTGAAGGCAGGCGGTCAGCTAAAAATCAGTGCATTGTGGGCTAATGTAGGAGTAGCGCCGATTTATAATCCTTATCCGCTGGTTGTGAGGCTTACTGGCCAAGATCAAACCTATACGCTGCGCAGCAGAGAGGATATTAGGGAGTGGCTGCCGGACGAAGATATTGTGTGGGAAGAGGGTTTCGGTTTACCTGGTAATATGTCCGAAGGCGAATATGATTTGGAGATTGGCATCGAAACCGGGGTTAAGGAAATCGGGAATATCCAGCTGGCCATCGAGGGGAACAAGGACGGTTATTACCCGATGGGCAAGTTAACAGTTGAACGGGGGAGACAAGGAAATGGAGAGTCTGTTGAAGTTTAACGAGTGTATCGCAATCTGCAACTTTGATTACCTGCCAGAAGGGTTGGAAGCTAAATATGATCGATATAAACCGGATGGCAAGCCCCATCTCATCCCGCGGGAGTTCTTGTCCGGAATCTTTGAGCAGTATCAAATTCCTGAACCTACCCGCCAATGGCTCGTTCAGGGGGTTGAGGCGATAGAAAAGGATGACGTACTATTTCATTTTACCCAATTTTTAGTAGAGGATATGTGCACTTTGCGCAATCGCTGTGATGAGACCCATTATACGAATATGACGCCAGGTTGCATGGCGCAATATGGAGAATTATACTCCTTTCTTTTGCTGCTGGCCTGCGTTGTTCCTTCCATGAAGAAACTGGAGGCACGTTCCATACCTAAAGCTTACTACGAGCAGATCCCTCAACAGCCCCTGAAACTTCAATTGGAAAAACTGGTGCAGCACGGCGATGCCAAGGTTCATGATTTTCCATGGGTGATGAATTTTTATACCTGCTCCATCTTTCTGTTAGACCGGTTTTATTTTATCCCCTACCGATTTGAGGATCCTTTCACCATGTTCCGTCATGTGAACACGCAGGAGGTTATTGCCCTTCGGCACGCAGGCGAAGAATTTCGCAGCGATGGACAACGGAACGGAATCAATGATGTATATGATCTTCAAGGAAACTTCACCTCAGAATGGCACGAGAATGCCGAGTTTGTCATCGCTAATCGGATAAATCCCATGGGATTCGTTGAAAGAGAAACGACGCCGATCCTGAAGAAGGAATGGGAGCCGGTACTTCAAACAGGGGATACGCTGTTAGCGCTCCACATTCCATCCGGCCCCGGGTACACGCCGGACAGGTTGAAGAATTCCATGGAGATGGCTGCCGCATTCTATGACCAGTACTTTCCGGAGTTACCCATCAAAGGCTTCTGGAGCTCAAGCTGGCTTTATGATACCAGGTTGTCGCTTATCCTGGATCATGAAAGAAGCAATATTGTCCTCGTTCAACGACAATTCTATAATTATCCGACCATGGAAGGGGACGGCATGCTGCGTTATGAAGCCTTTGGGGACAGGAAGGCAGACCCGGTCCGAAACCCAGGCGAATATACAACCTCCCTGCAAAAAGCAGCTGCGGCGTATATGGAGACGGGAGCCCGTTTTAACACATTAAGCATGATTGTATTGCGGGAGGATATCGACAAGATTGGCAGCCGGCCGTACATAACCGATGCAGACATCGAGCAATTCCATCGCACCGTTGACAGCCATTTGCAAGGGAGAGAAGAGGATGGGGAAATACTCGCTTGAAAATTACGAGAAGTATAAAACCGTAAAAATCCGACCGCAGCCCTTATTGAATCGGGAGTTTGATGGAAGCCAGGGTCCATTCGAATACGTCTCCTTTTTCTGGAGAGCGCTTGAGCCGGTTCGAGGTGAATACAGGCTTGAAGCGATCAAAGAAGCACTGCGTACGGCCCATAATCCCATTCTTGTCCTGGTACCGGAATTGCCGATCTGGGTTCAGGGTTATGAACCTGATTGTTTTGCGGCCTTGGTCCGAAAAGTCGGGAGTTATATCGACTCCGACAGACGCTTAACAGCCGTTCTGATATCAACCTTAGCTGACAGTAAGGAAGAATGGAACGCTTATGTGGAATCGTTTGAGAAGCAGACGCTGCTAGCCGAACTGCAGAATGACAGATTGATTCAACATGTAAGAGACCGCGGCCGCGGATTTGGCCTGCTGGTGAAGTGCGGTGAGGAGAATTGGATCGAATGCTGTGAGGCTTTTGCCATACATAGGCTGCAGAAGGTATGGAAGCGTTACCAGGTGGTCCTTGATGTGACCGATAACGTTTGCGGTCCTCATACCAGACGCGAGGCATATCGCTGGCACGCCGCCCTCTCCAATCTGAATATAGGACTTGGATATCATCTAACTTTACGCAGACTGACGTATCCGAAAACGGTATATAGTCGTGGAAGCTTGCCGCTGCGTTTCTGGTTTGTCAACGAGGGCAGCTCGAGAATATACCGGGATTTTCAGTTATGGGTGCAGTTACAGCAGGGGGAGGTTTCCTATGAATATCCCCTGCACGCCGCCACGCATTCCTGGTTAACCGGGGACCTTGTCCATAATGAGATGGTCCCCTTGAAGGATATGTTACCGGGAGAATATACGCTGAGTATAGCACTCTTTTTCGAAGACCGGTCGTATATCCCCCTGCATATACAGAACCCGCAGCAGGATGGATATTATGAGGCAGGCATGATCCAAGTCGAAATATCCGATGAGGATCCGCTTGGGAATATTTGGGATGACTATGATCCGGAAGGATATTACCCCTTGGAAGATCCCGTGATTCCGGAACAGGAATAGATGTTTCGAACAAGATGGTTAGGACAAATACGAGTTTGCTGGAGGTTATGGATTTGAAGTTAGCATTAATCGGCGCAGGACAAAGAGGCATGATCTACGCAAGGCATGCATACCCAAGCGAGGACATCGTTGCGGTCGTTGAACCGGATGACAGCAGAAGAACGGCGGCAGCGGACGAGTTTCGGATTCCTTTGGAGAAACAATTTGAATCCGTAGATGAATTTTATCGGCTCGGCAAAATTTGCGATGCCGTCATTGTTTCTTCCATGGATCGCGATCATTACGCGCAAACGATGAGAGCGCTTGATCTTGGCTATGATATTTTGCTGGAAAAGCCCATTTCGCCAAGTCCGGAAGAAAGCTTGAGAATACAACGAAAAGCCAATGAAACAGGCCGGAAAGTGATTGTATGCCATGTGCTCAGATATACGAACTTCTTTGCGGAAATCAAGAAAATCATCGATAGCCAAGAGCTCGGCAAGATCGTGACCATACAGCACAACGAGAACATCGGCAATTTCCATATGGCACACTCCTTTGTACGAGGCAACTGGAGGAGAAGCGACCTGGCCAGTCCAATTATCATGCAGAAGTCCTGCCATGACATGGATATTTTGGCCTGGCTGGTGGACAGTCAAGCGAAACGGATCTCTTCCTATGGCAGCCTGACTTATTTTAAGGCGGAGAATGCACCGGCAGGAAGCGCGGAACGATGCCTCGACTGTAAGGTAGCAGCGAACTGCCGATTCGATGCGAGAAAAGCCTATTTGCCTATAAGGGGCCAGTGGCCCGCTACCGTCATTTCGGCGGATCAGAGCGAAGAGGGACTGCTCCAAGCGCTCGCAACGAGTCCTTACGGACGCTGTGTTTATCGGCTTGACAATGATGTGTGCGACCATCAAGTCACCGTGATCGAGTTCAAGAACGGAGTAACGGCAACGTTTAATTTAAGCGGATTCACCAACAAAATGTACCGTACGCTCAAAATCATGTGCGAGCATGGGGAAATTCGAGGCGACGATAACTTGAACATTATCGAAGTCACCCGCTTTAACTCCAATATGGCAGAACCCGTTCAGCAAACCGTCATTCGGCCAGCAACGGTGAGCGGCGGACATAACGGCGGCGATACCGGTCTGATGAACGACTTTTTGGAGAATTTGGGAAATGCCGACTTCAGCAGCAGATCCTCCATCGACATGTCCGTCGAAAGCCATATCATGGCCTATGCCGCGGAAGAGGCGAGAATTACTGGTACCGTGATCGATCTGGATCAGCTTAAGGAGAGGCTGCAGCAGAGCATTTTGGCATAATCGTTTAATCACATTGCAAAGGTAGTGATGGAATGGGTTCCGTGGTTAAGGGGTTTCTACATGAAATAACGAAAAACCGAATACTGTATCTGATGTGCGTGCCTGCTCTGATCGTGCTGATCATGTTCTCTTATATCCCGTTTGCCGGCATATGGATGGCATTTACCGATTTTAATGTGGTTGACGGCATCTTCGGCAGTGAATTTGTGGGTCTGGACAATTTCAAATACTTTTTCTCGGAAAACAGCATGGGATGGAAGGTTACCTATAACACGCTGTACATCAACTTTTTTGGTCTCATCTTAGGCATTATCATTCCTGTCAGCATAGCCATTCTGATCAACGAAATCCGGCATAAAACCTACAAAAAGGTCGCTCAGAGCATGATGTTTTTTCCCTATTTCATCTCGTGGGTCGTCGTTGGGGCGATACTGTACGGGATCTTCTCTACCGATGTGGGCGTTGCCAATCATATTCTGGAGTTCTTCGGAGCAGAGCCGATCAGATGGTACTCGGAGCCGAAGTATTGGAAATGGATCATCATTCTGTCGAGCGTCTGGAAATGGAGCGGGTACAGTTCCATTATCTATATGGCGGCGATGTCCAATTTTGATGGAAGCTTATACGAAGCGGCCAAGGTGGATGGCGCCAACAAATTGCAGCGGATTTTTTACTTGACCGTGCCTATGCTGAAGCCGACGATCATCGTTTTGAGCTTGCTGAGCGTCGGACGAATCTTCTACGGGGACTTTGGGATGATTTACGGTATTGTCGGCAACAACCCGGTCCTGGCTGAAGAAGTCACGGTTATCGATACTTATGTTTACCAGTCGATGCGTACGCTGGGCTTTTCTTACTCTACGGCAATCGGGTTATTTCAGTCACTGATGGGATTGATCCTGATTACGGCTGCAAACCAATCGGCTAAGAAAATAAATGACGGAGAGGGTCTATTTTGATGAAACAAAAGAATAGATTGCTTGGCGATCAATTGGTGATAGCCTTTGCCTACGGTTTCATTGGCTTATTCGCGCTCGTGTGTCTGTATCCCCTTGTTTTAACGTTAAGCGTGTCCTTTTCTTCGGAGCAGGCCGTTGCGAGAAACGGGTATTCGATCATCCCACTGAGCCCCAGCTTGGATACCTATAAATATATCTTTGTTAATAGTGGAATGAAATTGCTCAAATCCTATGGCGTGACCCTGCTTGTAACGACCGTGGGGACGATGGGGGCGCTGCTGATTACCAGCATGATTGCCTTTTCCCTATCGATCAAAAAGCTGAAATACCGTAACGTACTCGCCTTCATTAGCAATTTTACGATTATTTTCTCGGCTGGCCTCATTCCGTGGTACATGGTCAGCGTCAATTATTATGGACTGAAGAACAGCATTCTGGCCTTGATCCTGCCGTCTATATTCAGCGTCTGGAACATGTTTCTGATGCGAACGTACTTTGCAAGCATCTCTCCATCTTTATATGAAGCGGCCGAGATGGACGGCGCCAATTATTTTACGATCTATGTAAAAATCGCTCTTCCATTAAGCAAGACCGCACTGTTGACGGTTGGTTTAATGTATGCGCTTCAATATTGGAATGATTGGTGGCATGCTCTGATCTTTATTAATGATCGCGATTTATTTCCGCTCCAGTATTTCCTCTACAACATCTTGTCGAACGTCAATGCGATAAGCTCCGGACGAATTCCATCAGGGGCATCAGGCAACATTACACTGCCTGCGGAGACCGTGAAGATGGCCATTACGGTCATTACGATCGGCCCGATCATTTTCCTCTACCCTTACATTCAAAAATACTTCGTGCACGGGATTATGGCTGGTGCCGTCAAAGAATAGACGCCTGCATGGTTACTGGCCGATATCGGCTTTTAACATAGATAAACCATTTTATTAGGGAGGGTCTTTCATGAAAGCAAGGACAATGCTGATCTTGTTGGTCTTATTGATGGCGTCCGTTTCGGTTATGGCAGGATGCAGCGACAAAAAAGAGGGGGCAGCCAAGCTCGAAACCGTCACGATTCTGTATCCGGGGGAGCGAAGCGATCGCATGAGCGAATTTCTGGACAACGAGTTTGCCGAGAAGATGGCAGCCGATCTTGGTTTGAAGGTCGAAGTCACATTTGTGCCGTGGGCCCAGTATTGGGAACAAAAAGATATCATGCTGGCCGCAAATGAACCGATCGATTTATATTGGGACGGTCTCCCGGACCTTTCTACCATCGTCAACAAGAAACAAGCCATGGTATTGGATGATTTAATCGAGGAATATGGTCAGGATATGCTAAAGGTCCTGCCGATGGAGCAGCTTCAGGGGGCAACGATCGATGGGAAGATTCATGGCATTCCATCCGCTTACGCACCCTCCTCCGCCATGTACCAGCTGGTGGCCGTTCGTCAGGATATCCTCGAAGCGGTAGGGATGACGGACTTGAAGACAGCAGACGACTTAAAGGAATTCGCAACAAGGGCGAAAGAGAAATTTCCTGAAATGAAGGGACCCGCCGATATTGTCTTTAAACCGTTGACCCGATATTTTACCGATGAACAATATAACTGGATCGCCGTAGAAGATTTGGTCGTATTCGGGGAAGAGAGTAAAAAAGCATACAGCTACTATGAAACGGAAGCGTTCCAGGAAGTCGCGAAGTTTAATAACTCCATGTATGACGCAGGGTTGTATACAGAGGATTTGACCATCAAATATAACGAGAGAGACTCCCGCATGCAGACAGGCTTATACTTATGGGTTGAAGGATCTTTGGGTAAGGAAATGGAAATCGTTGATGCCATCAAAGCCAATGCGCCGGATGCCGAGGTGAAGACGTATCTGTTAGCCGAGGATAAACCGCGTTATGTGACAGCCGCAGGCGGAGAAGTGCTGGGCATACCTGTCAATGCTCCTAATCCGGAAGGCGCGATGAAGTTCGTGAACTGGATTTATAAATCCCAGGAGAATTATCTGTTTGCTCTCTATGGCGTCGAAGGCAAGGATTACGAGATTGTGGATGGAAGAATCAATAAGCTCACCGCTAGCGAATTCTTCTATGAATGGATGTTTAGAAACCAAAATTACCAATTGTTCGGGCCGAGTGTGGCGCAAGAGTCCATCGATAAGTACAAGAGCTGGGATGAACAGGCTATCCGATCCGATTCATTGGGCTTCCGATTTAACAATGAAAAGGTCAAGTTAATCGAGACGGCCCTGAAAGAAGTCGCAGGTAAGGATTTAGCCGCTATACGTTCCGGTTTCGTCGATTTTGAGACGGAGTATCCCAAAGCCATCGAGAAGCTGAAGGCGGCGGGCATTGATGACTATGTCGCTGAGATCCAGCGTCAGCTGGATGAGTTTTTGGCGGGGAAATAACAGCGTGTATCTACTTTTATTCCAATTCTAACTCGGAAAAGCTGCAAGCTTCGAGTCTGATCTGAGATAAAGGATGTGTAACACTCAAAGAGATATTTTCTGAATAAGGAAATATCTCTTTTTTTATATAGGAGCATTCCATTCCTGCGATTTATAAACAAAAAGGGCTGTCGCGCTGGGACTGATCATAAACCTCCATTGACAATATGTGCCATCCTTGTGTACACTCTTTTTATTCCGACTGTTCAGTATAAATAAAATACAAAGATACAGGTGAAGAAATCATGCCCAAATTAGGAATGGGACCGAAGCGCAGGGCAGAGGTCATTAATGCCACGTTAACCTGCATCAGCATGTATGGGATTGACGGGATGACGCTGGATAAGGTTGCCGATCATGCGAACTGTTCCAAGGGAGTTGTCACATATTATTTCAAAAACAAGGATCATCTGACGATCGAAGCCTTCAAATCGTTCTTGGCGTACTATGGACTGAAGATCGAATCAGGCATTGAGCATACGATGACACCGGGTGAAATGATGGATCTTACCCTGAAGTTTATACTTCCCCCGCTCAGTGATGACGCGGATCGCACGATTAATGTGTCGCAGCTGGACGGGGTCGACAAGATGTATATTCCGCTTGCGGATCAAGCCAAGCTCTTTGTCCAGTTTTACTCAAAGGCCATGCTGGATCGCAATTTGCAGGAAGTTGTATCGAAGAGCTACGAGACGGATCTCCAAGGCATCGCCAAGATCATGGAATATGGTAATCGGGCGGGACAGATGTCCGTTGAGGATCCACACAGTGCTGCCTATGGTGTGCTGGCGATGGCTATAGGTCTGAGTTTTTTTCGAGTTGCTAACGTTCCGCCAGCCAACGGCGACGACAATCGGTACATATGTGAGGATTATGTAAGAAGACTTACCATAACAGGAGGGTGACTATGAATATAGAGAAGATTGAAACAGATGGAGGAACGATAGCGGTTGTTAGCAGTAATGAAATATTAATTGAGGATGTTCAGTCTGCATTGGATCTTATGGCAACCGTGCAATATGAAACGGGCAGCCATCGTATGGTAATGAATCAATCGATATTCAGCGAAGCCTTCTTCGATTTGAAGACCCGCCTTGCAGGCGAAATCCTTCAGAAGTATATCAATTACCATGTGAAGGTTGCGATCATCGGTGATTTTTCTGTGTACCCGAGCCAAAGCTTGCAAGATTTCATATATGAATGCAATAAGGGGAACGACTTCTTTTTCCTGCCGACTGAACAGCAAGGGATTGAACGGTTAAGCAGGGTGGACTAAGAGATGAAAACTGGGAGGAAGATCATTGTCAGCACCTGGATTTAATCCAAAAGAATACCAGATGGTGAGCATTCCGGCAGGCGAAATTCAATTAAGGGACGACCGTATCCGATCTTCTTGGGCGGTTGAAGTGAACGCTTTTCAGCTTGCACCGGTTCCCGTTACAGAGGCTTTATATTACTCGCTCATGCCACAATCAACCGGATTCGCTGAGGTCATGCAGGCTCCTGTCGTGGATGTATCATGGAATGATGCGATTGAATTCTGTAATGTGCTATCTCGACACTCAGGTCTGGACGAATGTTATTCGGTCATGAAGGATGGTGAGTGTGTTATATGTAACTGGGAGGCGGATGGATACCGCCTTCCGACGGAAGCGGAGTGGCAATATGCGTGCAGAGCCGGGAGTGATGGCTATCGTTACGGAGAACTTGATGACATCGCTTGGTATGAAGGGAATTCCGGGGGAGCCCTGCATGAGGTAGGCACAAAGCGTCCGAATGCATGGGGCCTTTACGATATGCTCGGAAATGTGTGGGAGTGGTGCTGGGATGTGTACGATCCGGACGTATACGGCTCGTACAGAGTATTCCGCGGCGGAAGCTGGGCGGAAGAGGCCAGGGGCTGCGGGGCGACATGCCGCCGTCGAAGCCACCCGACGTTTCGGATTGAGGATCTCGGGTTTCGTTTGGCGAGATCGATTTCACGATAAAGCTGATCCTTCGGGATCAGCTTTTTTTGATCGTGCAGCCCCTAGCGAATTTCCAATAAACGCATCGAAACGCCGTCAATTTTCTTCAGAAGGTAATAGATGCTTGGCCTTCAATACTTCACTATAACTAGATATGTCACATAAACTAACGCGGTAAATACACCTAAATTGCGTATAGACAAGGCTGGAAGACATCAGTAAGATTGGGTTTAACTTTTCGGGGGAGGTGTGGGGAGCTTAAGGGAGTCAAGGGTTGAATTGCCGTAGTGTTGATCAAAAACCAGGAAATTCAAGGGATAAGGGGGATAAGAAGATGGTGCATGGACCAACATTCAATAATCCGATTGTGGAGCAAGCAGCCGATCCTTGGGTATGGAAGCATACGGACGGCTATTATTACTTTATGTCGACGAGACGCGGATATCTGGAGCTGACGCAATCCGCTACCTTAACAGGCCTTGCGGAGGGTCGCAAGAAAACGATCTGGACTCCGGAAGCCGGTGGACGTCATAGTCATAACCTGTGGGCGCCGGAAATTCATTATGTGGACAACAAGTGGTACATTTATTTCACGGCAAATGATGGGGGAGGCGACGAGTCGCGCCAAATATGCGTGCTGGAGAACGGGGAGCCTGATCCGATGGAAGGCGAGTGGGAATGGAAGGGTGCGCTGCCGACTCCCGTCCCCGGCCTGGATGGTACGGTTATGTCCATAGGGGATCAGCTTTATTTCCTGTATGCCGGGTACGGTCACTTCCCGGATTATGGGTCCGCTATATACATCATGCGCATGACAAACCCTTGGACATTGACGGGAGATCATGTATTACTTACTGCCCCGACCCTATCCTGGGAAAAACAAGGCGGAATGGCCATTAACGAAGGACCTGTCGTCCTTCAGCGAAACGGCCGCATCTTCCTAGTATACTCGGCCAGCACCACATGGTCTGAGGATTATGCGCTGGGGATGCTCACGATGGAGGAAACTGCGGATCCGATGGACCCGCTTTCCTGGACTAAGTCCATGGAGCCTGTATTTTGCAAAAGCGTGGAAAACGGGGTGTATGCTACCGGCCATAACAGCTTCACGCAATCTCCGGATGGCAAGGAGGACTGGATTGTCTACCATGCGCTTCCAGCGCCTGGAGTAGATACGGTCTTGCGATCAACCCGCATTCAGAAATTCGGCTGGAAGCCGGATGGAACTCCGGATTTCGGCGTACCCGCCGGCGAGTCTGAGTCTCTGGCCAAACCGTCCGGTGAATAATGTATGCGGATTCATAACGAGATCCAAGAGTAGATGATAGTGGCAAGAGGCTGCAAATGCTGGAAGGGTGTAAGTGAATATTCATAGAATTCGATAAACCCCCATTCATTACAGATAATCTGTAATGAATGGGGGTTTATTACGAATGAGAGTAAAACGTGTAAGACACACATATCCATAACGAAAATCGTGGTTATAAAACGGCGCTCCCTTTTTACATAAGGGTTATTAAGTTTATGGATTGTTTCCGATATCTGAAATTAAAAGTGCGGATTTTAAAAAAATAATAAATTTAGTTACGGATTTTATGTATGAAAGCGTTGACAGAATAGTGTTATAAACTTATACTTCGGTTAAAGATACAGGATAATTGTATTAAATGAGTGTGTAGAGGTTGGCAATGCCGTCAATTACCATGTGAAAAAGGGGATCCATTGGAATGACCATGAGGAAGATTTGCATTTCGGATTGGGGGTGCTTAGACACGGCGAAGATGAAGGATGATAGATAGCAAGTTTTAAACTGGCACCTCTGAAAAACTACGGAATATAGATCCTCTGGGGCGCTAATGCGGAGGGTGCTCGTAATTATTCATATCATGGGAGGTTAAGCATGAACAGAACGATGAAACGTTATTTCACTCTGTTATTCATATCCATATTGATCATTTCGACGGTAACCGCTTGCAGCGGCAAGGCAAGTGACGAGCCAGACAATACCGTAACCCAAGAGGAAAGCGTAGAGAAGAATGAGGTGACGTTCGAAGATATCAGCGGGGACATACGGGGCAATAAAGCGCCGACACAGGAACAAATCGATGAGGTCAACGGCACACTCAATGATACATACCTCGGTGATGTATTTGACGAAGTCATTCCAAGCGATTATTCCGCTTATCCCGTCAAAGGCGATGTGGTGCTGGATGTATGGATGCCTGCCAACTCCAACATCCCGGATATGAATAATCACTTGGTTCAGAAGCAGGTGGAGAAGCTCACCGGCATTAAAGTGAACTTCATTACGCCGCCCGTCGGGCAGGAAGCGGATGCCTTCACCTTGATGATCTCCTCTGGCGAGCTGCCGGATATCATCATTGACCCGGGCCGTTATCCGGGAGGCTTGGAAGCGGGGGTAAACGACGGCGCTTACCTCGATTTGACCGACCTGATGGAAAAGCATGCCCCGAACTATTCGGCATGGCGCAACTCGGACGAAACGAGAAGAAAAACGACCGTGACCGATGATGGCAGGCTGCTGGGTTTCTACGGGATCGCTCCATATTCCGAATGGATCTGGTTCGGCACATTAATCAAGCAGGAAGCGCTGGATAAGACGGGACTTCCAGTCCCGACGACGATAGACGAATGGTATGAATTTCTGAAGAAATCCAAGGAAGTCGGATATAAAGCGCCGCTGAATTACGGATCGACGTACGGCCAAATTTTTACCGGCATCATTAATGGCGCATATGGCGTCTGGGACTGGACCTTCCTGGATGAGAACGGCAAAGTCGCATGGGGTCCTGCACAACCGAAAGCCAAGGAATATCTCGCGACCATGCAGCAGTGGAATAAGGAAGGCTTGCTGAATCGGGATTGGGCTACCGCCGATTTCAATCAACGGATGGCTAGCGCGATATCCGATGATACGGCCGTCATGATGGACTCCCCGGATACGATGTGGAGCTATTGGAAGGTGCAGAACGATATTGATTTCGTGGGGGCGCTGAATCCTGTTCTGAATAAAGGGGACAAATCCGCAACCACCTATAAAAACTTCAAAAGAACCGGAACCGGTGCAGCCATCACGACTCAGAGCAAAAATGTCGAAGCTGCAATGGCATGGCTGGATTTCAACTTCAGCAAAAAAGGCTGGGAGCTCATTAACTTCGGCGAGTACGGCACGGTTCATTTAGTGGATGAACAAGGAATGCCTTATTATCCTGAAAACAGTTACATCTACAATGACCCGGACGGTCAGCCGGTAGACGTCACACTTTGGAAATACCGCTGGCACAGTTGGCCGAACATTCGCGATGAGCATAATGCCAACCCGTTGATTTCGGCGAAGGGAAGCTATTCCGGAGATATCCGAAAGGATTGGACGGAAAACATGGATACCAGCATGGCGATGCCGCCGATCACGTTCACGAAAGAAGAAGCCTCACGCGAAGCCGAGCTTGGAAACCAATTGTCCACGCTGCGCGGAGAATACTTTGCCAAGATCATTATGGGCGAATTGCCGGTCGATGCTTACGATAAATTTTTGAAGGAAGCGCAGAGCATGGGGCTGGACGAATTCCTAAGTCTCCATCAGGCAGCCTTGGATCGGTATAACCAACGATAGTTTTCATAATAAGAACAGGTGGTTGATTCATGGAGATATTACAGAAAAACAAGGAACTAGGCCATGTTCGGACGCCCTCGGAGCCCAAGAATACCAAACGGTTGATTCAAAAAGATCTCAGAAAGAATTGGTTTGTCTATCTGATGGCCCTTCCCGTCGTGGCGTGGTTCTTGATCTTCTGCTACGGACCGATGTGGGGCGTCATGATCGCATTCAAGGATTTCAAGCCTTTACTGGGCTTCGCGGACAGCGATTGGGTGGGCTTCAAGCATTTCATCGATTTTTTCTCCGGACCCTATTTTTGGAGAGTCGTGAAGAATACGCTCCTGCTGAATGTTTGGGGCATCGTGTTTGGATTTACGGCACCGATCATCCTGGCCTTGCTGCTGAATGAGGTTCGTTCTTCCAAATTTAAGCGGACCGTTCAAACCATTACGTATATGCCGCATTTTATTTCACTGGTGGTTGTGTGCGGGATCATTCACATCTTTACGGCCAATGAAGGGGTCGTTACGCAGCTGCTTTCGTTCATAACGGGAAAAGACTACTCATCCCTTCTCGGGTACTCCAATTTGTTCCGCCCGATTTATACCTTCTCCGGAATCTGGCAGAGCATCGGCTGGGACAGCATCATTTACCTGGCTGCGATGAGCTCCATCGATCCTTCATTATATGAAGCGGCCGATATCGACGGGGTCGGCAGGGTGAAAAAAATGTGGTACATTACGCTGCCTCAGATCAGTCCGGTCATCATCATCCTGTTTATCTTTGCGATCGGCGGATTGATGGCTTCCGGCTACGAGAAAATTATTCTGCTCTATAATCCTTTGATCTACGATACGGCGGATGTCATCGCTTCCTATGTTTACCGCAGGGGCTTGAGGGAAGCCAGCCTGAGTTATTCCACAGCCGTCGGATTAATAAGCTCCATCGTAAACTTCGGGCTGTTATGGATGACAAATACCATCGTGAAACGCAGATCTGAATCCAGCTTATGGTAAGAGAGAGGGAAGGTTATGGAGGATATCAAGCAACTCAAAGTGAAACGAAGAAGGAAGCATAAAAGCATAGGAGACCGCGTATTCGACTTCACGAACTATACGCTGTTAACCGCCTTAACGTTGGTATGTTTTTATCCCATACTGCATATCTTGTTTGCCTCCGTCAGCGATCCCAGCGCCTTGATGGCGCATAAAGGGGTTTTGTTAAAGCCGCTGGGATTCACGCTCGACGGTTACAAGCTGGTGTTCAAAGACAACAGCCTGCTGAAGGGGTACATGAATACGATCATTTATGTTGGATTGGGCACCTTGGTCAATATGGTCATGACGATATTGGGGGCATACGTGCTCTCCAGACGGGACTTGTATTTCAAGAATTTTATCATGGTTCTGATTACGATCACGATGTTCTTTGGCGGAGGGCTGATACCCTGGTTCCTGTTAATGAAGGACATCGGCTTGTACAACAATCTGTGGGCGATGATTCTGCCGACCGCTTTAAGCACTTGGAACATCATCATTCTAAGAACCGGCTTCCAATCGATTCCGAGAGAGCTGGAAGAAGCGGCATTGATCGACGGCGCAAGCCAGGCCAACATTCTGATCACGGTGATCCTGCCGCTGTCGAAAGCCACGCTGGCCGTTATCTTCCTGTATTATCTGGTCGGGAATTGGAACTCCTGGTTTAACGCGATGGTTCTGCTGAAGGACAGGGAATTGTTTCCGTTACAGCTGTTAATGAAGGAAATCCTGGTTGCCAATGATTCGACGGCCACCACGATCGGCAGCGCGGGCGGAGTCGTTATTAACAGCGCCCAGAGCTCGACCGCGTTCCGGGAGCTGGTTAAATATTGCGCGATCGTGGTTTCGACGGTGCCTATATTAATGGTGTATCCGTTCCTGCAGAAGTATTTCGTGAAAGGCGTTTATGTGGGTTCGATCAAAGGCTAGACGTTCAAACGAGCACATAGAGAGACTGAATCATTAGGAGTGAGTTGCATCTTGACGACAGAAGTTAGCAAGACACAAACGGTTCGCAATGAATATCCGAGACCCCAGTTTGAGCGTAAAGAGTGGTTAACCCTCAATGGCGAATGGGATTTCAGTTTTGATGATGAAGCCATCGGCGAGGATGCAGGGTGGCATCGGGTGGAAGCGAAGGCTTCCTTCACGCGGAAAATCAACGTGCCCTTTACGTTCCAAAGCAAGCTGAGCGGCATCGGCGACCCTTCCTTTCATGATGTGGTATGGTACCGCAGAACGTTCGACGTGCCGCAGGACTGGAACGGGAAGCGGATTATGCTTCATTTCGGCGCCGTGGATTATTTCGCCAAAGTGTGGGTAAACGGGCATTTAGTGGCGATGCATGAAGGCGGGCATACGCCGTTCCAGGCCGACATTACGGCCGCGCTCGCGGAAGGAAGCAACACGATCGTGCTGCGGGCGGAGGATTTCAGCCGAGACGTCACCCTGCCGCGAGGCAAACAGTACTGGCTTGAGCATTCGGCAAGCATTTTCTATACCCGTACGACCGGCATCTGGCAGAGCGTGTGGCTGGAGCCGGTATCCTCGGTACATCTGAGAAAAATAAGGATGACACCCGACATTGACCGGAACGAAATACGCATTCGGACCTTCCTTGAGGGTTACAAGTCGATGGAGAATCTCAAGCTGCAGATCACCGTATCGTATAAGGGTGAACAAGTTGCCGAAGATCAATATGCAATTCGAAACGCGGAGCAGCTGCGGTCCATCGGTTTGAGTGATTTTACGGATCATGGTCTGGGACGCCTGTGGAGCCCTGAGCATCCGAACCTGTATACAATCGAATTCCGCCTTGTTCAGGATGAGAACGTCGTCGATTTAGTATCCAGCTATTTCGGGATGCGGAAGGTATCAATCGAGAACGGCAAGCTATGCCTGAATAACCGCCCGTATTTTCAAAGGCTCGTGCTCGACCAGGGGTATTTCCCTGAGGGAATTCTAACAGCGCCGTCGGATGAGGCTTTGAAGCGCGATGTGGAGCTGGCGAAGGAAATGGGATTCAACGGCGTGAGAAAGCACCAGAAGACGGAGGACCCCAGGTTCCTGTACTGGTGCGATAAGCTCGGCCTGCTGTTATGGAGCGAGGCGGCCAACGCATATGAATATTCCGAGTCGTATGTTCGCCGCTTCACAGCGGAATGGCAGGAGATCATCGAACGGGATTATAACCATCCTTGCATTGTAACCTGGGTTCCGCTCAATGAGAGCTGGGGAGTTCCGAATGTTCAGCTGGATAAGCGTCAGCAGCAGCACGGGCTTGCGATGTATCATTTAACGAAGTCTTTGGACGATAGCAGGCCGGTTGTTTATAACGATGGATGGGAGCATATGACCACGGACCTGGTCACGATTCATGACTACGAGAGCCGCCAGGAAGTGCTGGAGAAGAGGTATGCAACAGCAGCATCGGCGGTGGAAGCCATGCCGGCCAACCGGAGGATATTCGTCGGCGGTGCTTCCTATGAAGGCCAACCCATCCTGGTGTCGGAGTTTGGCGGCATTGCCTTCAAGAAAAGCGATTGGGAAGGCTGGGGATATTCCGGAGCCGAGAACGAGGAGGATTTCCTGATCCGGCTCAAGGCCGTAGTGGATCCCATGTTCTCTTCCCCGGTGATCCAGGGATACTGCTACACGCAGCTGACGGATGTCGAGCAGGAGATCAACGGCTTGCTGACGTATGATCGCAAGCCCAAAGCGCCGCTTGAAACCATACGCAGCATCATGACGGGACAATAGGAGGTGTGGAGTAATGGACGGGACGAATGCTTATGAAGGGGTATACCATAACGAGAAAGCAGTTTATTTAAGAGCCGGGAGTTATGAGGCTATCATGCTTCCGGATATCGGCGGAAATTTGATATCGTTCCGGGACCTCGATACGGGCTGCCGGTTTCTGCATGAACCGACGCTTAACGAAATGTCGGCCTTCAAAGCAAGGCCGATGATCCATGGCATTCCGGTGTTGTTTCCCCCGAACCGGTATCAGGATGGCCGGTTCAGGTGGAACGGCAAAATCCATCAGCTGCCGGTTAATGAAGAGGCAACCGGTCATCATCTGCATGGATTTCTGTACAATATTCCATGGGAGGTTGATGAATACGGGCATTCCGGGCAGGAAGCTTATGTGACCGTGTCTGTCCGCGTGGATGAACGGCATCCGGTATTTCGGAGCTTCCCGTTCCGGTTCCATATTCAGCTTCGGTACGGATTAAGCGAGCAGGGGCTATCCCAGCGGGTAACGATTACCAATACAGGCCAAGAAGCCATGCCGTGTCTGCTGGCGTTTCATACGTCCGTTAACGCGCCATTTACCGAGGGAGGCGACGCCCGGGATTACCGCTTAAAGCTGACCGTCGGGAAGCGGTGGGAGCTGGATGGTCGAATGCTGCCCACCGGCTCCCACCAGGAGCTGTCGGCGAACGAGCAGGCCATGCAGGGGGCAGGCGTTTATCCCTTCTTCGAAAGCATGGACAATCATTATACCGCCGAGCCCCAAAACGGAAGAAACCGGATGGAGCTTACCGATGGAGCAAAAAAGTTGACGCTGGTTTATGACGTAGGCACCTCCTACAAACAATGGATGATCTGGAACAACGAAGCAACCGAGGGTTTCTTTTGCCCTGAGCCGCAGATCAATCTGGTCAATGCACCCAATATGGACATGGAAGCTGAAGAGATCGGATGTTTCAGCCTTGAACCGAATGAAATCTGGGAAGAGACCAGCAGGCTGTATGTGAAGGAAAGTCGAGGCTAAAAGCCGCAGGCGATTGCCGGGCAAGCCGACAAATTAAACATAATGAAGGAGTTAAACATGACTGAATTAACACTGCCGCGTCCGGAGTACCCCCGTCCGCAATGGGTAAGACCCGACTGGATCAATCTGAACGGTTCTTGGCAATTCGAAATCGATCATGGGAAAAGCGGGAAGGAGCGCGGATTCCATGAGCCGGGACATGATCTGTCCGGAACGATCACCGTTCCTTTCTGCCCCGAAAGCAAGCTGTCCGGCGTTGAATATAAGGATTTCATGGCAGCCGTATGGTATAAGCGGGATTTTACCGTGCCTGAAGCATGGGAAGGCAGCATCCTGCTTCACTTCGGGGCTGTGGATTACGAGGCGGAAGTATGGGTAAACGGTGTATCCGTAGGATCGCATCGCGGGGGATATACCCCCTTTAGCTTAGATATCACCTCGCATGTAATACCGGGCAAGAACGTGATTACCGTCTGTGCGGAGGATGACGTCCGTTCCGGACGCCAGCCGCGTGGGAAACAAAGCGGACGCTTCCACTCGCATGGCTGCGATTATACCCGTACGACGGGGATTTGGCAGACGGTATGGCTGGAGCAAGTGCCGCGGGTCTATATGTCCGACATGAAGCTGGTGGGTGACCCGGATAATGGCTGTGCCCACCTCGAGATTAAGATCAACGGGAACGCAGCAGGCCATAAACTGACCGCATCCGCCCTGTATGAAGGGAAAGCGGTAGGGAATGCGAGTGCCGTCGTATCCGGGCCGTATGTCAAACTTACCATTCCATTATCGGAGGTTCACTTGTGGGAGGTGGGTCAGGCCAGGCTGTACGATCTGGAATTATCCCTGCAAGGACAGGATCAGGTGTGCGACACCGTCCAATCCTATTTCGGGCTCCGAACCGTCATGCTGGACGGAATGGCCTTCCGCATCAACGGCAAATCCGTATTTCAACGACTTGTGCTGGATCAAGGCTTCTATCCGGATGGGGTCTACACTGCGCCAAGCGATGAGGATCTCCGCAAAGATATCGAAATTTCGATGGGACTCGGCTTTAACGGCGCAAGGCTTCACGAGAAGATGTTCGAACCGCGCTTTCTGTATTGGGCTGACCGGTTAGGGTATCTGGTATGGGGAGAGCATGCCAATTGGGGGCTCGACATTACCACGGCGGAGGGATTGTCCCATTTTCTGCCGGAATGGCTCGAAGGGATGGAGCGCGATTTCAATCATCCTGCCCTTATCGGCTGGTGTCCCTTCAACGAGACGTGGGACCGGGACGGCGCCAAGCAAAATAACGACGTACTGCGTATTGTATACGAAGTCACGAAGAAAATGGACCCGACGCGTCCCGTGATTGATACGAGCGGCAACTTCCATGTCGTGACGGATATTTTCGATATCCATGATTACGACCAGAACCCGGAGACGTTCAAACAGCGATATGAGCCGATGAAGAACGGTGGAGAGGTGTACAATAGCTTCCCGAATCGGCAGCAGTATGAAGGCCAGCCTTATTTCATCAGCGAATATGGCGGCATATGGTGGAATCCGGACCAAAAAGACGAGAAGTCCTGGGGGTACGGCGACAGGCCGACATCCGAAGCAGCGTTTCTAACGCGTTATGCGGGCTTAACGAATGTGCTGCTGGATCATCCGATGATGTTCGGTTTTTGTTATACCCAGCTGTACGACGTGGAGCAGGAAGTGAACGGATTGTATACCTATGACAGACGTCCAAAATTCGATCCCGACGTGATTCGCCGCATCAATTCCCGTAAGGCCGCGATTGAAGATTGAGCCGTTATCATGACCGTTATCGAAATAGGCAGTGTTACATTTCTGCATGATGTATGATTGCATATTATCCGAAAGGGAACGTGACGAAGGATGAAGGTGAATTACCGGAATAAATTATTGCTCACGATATGCGCATTCCTTATTCTTCCTATGGGTCAGGCGACACATGCGGCTACGCTTCAAAATAACTTCTACAACGTGGTCATGCAGGAGGGCGCGGATCCATGGGTTTATAAACACACCGACGGCTTTTACTACTTCACAAAAACGACCGGCGGAAATGTGACCATATGGAAGTCCGCACAGCTTACGACGATTGATGCAGCTCCGACGAGGGTCGTGGAAACGGGCTGCTGCAGCATCTGGGCTCCCGAATTGCATTACATCAATGGGGCCTGGTACATCTACTATGCCAAGGATGACGGGGATAACGTCAACCACCGCATGTATGTCATGGAGAACACGTCGGCGGACCCGACGCAGGGAACCTGGCAGTACAAAGGCCAGATTACGGACCCGACGAACAAATGGGCGATTGACGGCACGGTGCTGCAAACAGGCGGTCAGCTGTATTTTATATGGTCCGGCTGGGAAGGCGACACCAATGTCCGGCAGAATTTGTATATCGCCCGCATGAGCAATCCCTGGACGATCGATTCGAATCGCGTTGAAATCGCAAGGCCTACCCACAGCTGGGAAACGAACCATTCCCCGCACGTAAACGAAGGGCCTCAGGTGATTGTGCGAAACGGTCTCATCAATCTGGTATACTCTGCAAGCGGAAGCTGGACGAACGACTATTGCTTGGGCCTCATCACGGCCAGCGCAACCAGCGATCTGCTGAATCCGGCATCATGGAGCAAACGCAGCCAGCCTATATTCAAGTCCGGTAACGGTTTGTACGGACCGGGTCATCATTCGTTCACCAAGTCGCCCGACGGTACGGAGGACTGGATACTCTATCATGTCGCCAAATACAATAATGCCGGGTGGAACCGCGAGGTTCGAATGCAGAAATTCACGTGGCATGCCGACAACACGCCAAATCTCGGCGTCCCGGTGAATCCGAATGCTCCGATAACCTTGCCTTCCGGCGAAGCAGCACATATCCGTTACGAAGGCGAGGAAGGGACATTCGGCGGTATCGCCTACGCATCTCAGAGCCCTAACGGCTCGGGAGGCATGAAGGCCGGGCATATCGATACGCCGGAGAGTTATGTGGAATTCACGGTTCATGCCGCGTCGGCAGGTGAATACATTCTGCTCGCCCGCACGGCGAACGGGACAGCCGGGGGGAATTGGTCCCATCTCATGCTCAGCGTAAATGCCGGTACGGCGAGCAAGTTCCATATCACGAATAAAGGATGGGAGAACTGGGGACTGTCCACGGCGCGGATTCAGTTGAAGGCCGGCGTGAACACGATACGTTTTTCAAAAGGCGAGGGATACGGAGAAATCGACTTTTTTGACATCAAGCCTGCGAATTAGGACACAACCGATGGCACAGTGGGTCGATAAATAAAGAGTTGTTAGCTTGATCATGGATGGCTTCCGGTTCTCCCGGAGGCCATTTCTGGCTATGAAAGTCATGGTTTGCTTGTCCGGCTATATGATGCCTTATGTCAAGAGGCAGTAAAATGGCTGGTGTAAGCCTTTCCAGTATGATTGTTTTTCATTTCATTAAGAAGAAAAATTATTGTAATGAATATGTTTAAAGGAGAGCAGATTTGTGCTGGAACTTGGTTTTAACGACCCGGAAAGATTGGTCACGGTAGCCCATGCCTTGTCAACACGTTCTCGGGTTGATATTCTAAGGCTCTTGAATTCCAAGAACTTGAATATCATCGAAATCGCCGAGAAGCTCAAACTCCCCGTTTCGACGGTAGCGAGCAATATCAAAGTGTTGGAAGCGGCTGAGTTAATTAATACGGAATTGCTTCCGGCGTCACGTGGGGCCATGAAGGTCTGCAGCCGGAATTATGATGATATTCATATTGCGTTGAATTTGAGAAACTCGGTACCCAAAGGAGTAACGCATGTCTATGAAGTAGAGATGCCGATTGGCCATTACAGCGATTGCGAAGTATCGCCGACATGCGGAATGGCGAATGCCGACGGGTATATCATAAAGGAAGACGAGCCGGCGAGCTTTTACCATCCCAAGCATGTTAATGCCCAGATCATCTGGCTGCGCAAGGGATATTTGGAATATTTGATGCCGATGGATATTCCGGCCGGAGCTCGCATCGAATCGCTTGAATTGTCCATGGAGATGTGTTCCGAGGCGCCCAATTATGATCATAACTGGCCTTCGAATATTTCCGTGTGGGTCAATGGCGTTGAAATTGGCATGTGGACAAGCCCCGGCGATTTCGGGGATCGGCGCGGCAAGCTGAACCCGAATTGGTGGTATGATTGGGCAACGCAGTACGGGTTTCTCAAGACTTGGCGGGTTGATCATGAGAAGACGACGCTGGATATGGAGAAAGTGTCGGGTGTTACATTGGCTGAGCTGAATCTTTCCGAGAGTCCCAAATTGCGGCTGCGTATCGGCATTAAGCCCGATGCCGTCAATCAAGGAGGGCTGAATCTGTTCGGTCGCCAGTTTGGAGATCACGAACAGAATATCATCATGCAGTTGAAATATACGATGGATCAGGATGGGGAAGACCTTTAATCACGCTTGTATAAGTGGCCGAAGGCTCAGCTGTTGACGAAGAAGAGGCAAGTCAGCGGCAGCTTGTTGGCGAAGAGGTTTCCCGTTTAGATAAAGGATAAAGTGGCAGTGCAGAAGGTATTTCTGTGCTGTCGCTTTTTTTGTTTGCCCTTAGAAGTATTCGGAGTAACACGCGAATCCTTATCGAATGAGGATCATTTTCATGAAAAGAGCCCATTCTTTTCCCGGTTTACATTCCGTTTAAATAGGGGTGCTACGATTCAATCATCATCCATTAGCGAAGAGGAGGAAATCATAATGGAGCATGCATACAAAAAGAAAATAGAACCAAAACCTGGCGACTTGGCCGTTGAGGCTTACGGACTGGTCAAAACATTCGGCGATAACCGCGCCGTGGATGGGGTGGATCTGAACGTACGTACCGGAACGATCTACGGTGTGCTTGGCCCGAATGGGGCAGGCAAGACGACCACCATCCGGATGCTGGCGACCTTGCTAAGACCGGATGCGGGTTCGGCCCGAATCTTCGGACATGACGTGCTGGCGGAATCGCAGATTGTCCGTCAGTTGATCGGGGTAACCGGCCAATATGCGTCGGTGGACGAATCGCTCAGCGCTACGGAGAATCTGATTATATTCTCCCGTTTGCTTGGTTTGGGGCGTAAGGAGGCAAGGCGCAAGGCGGAAGAGCTGCTTGAGGAATTCGGTTTGTCGGAAGCCGCGAAGCGGCCGCTAAAAAATTTCTCCGGCGGCATGCGGAGAAGACTGGATCTGGCGGCAAGCCTGATTGCCCAGCCACCGCTCATCTTCCTGGATGAGCCGACGACGGGGCTGGATCCAAGGACGCGTTCCCAGATGTGGGATACGATCCGCCGATTGGTGAATACCGGTTCAACGGTATTGCTGACCACGCAGTATCTCGAGGAGGCGGACCAGCTGGCAGACCGCATCGCCGTTATCGATTACGGCCGGGTTGTGGCCGAGGGTACGGCCGATGAACTGAAGATGTCGGTAGGCACTTCCTCGCTGCATTTGACTGTCGAGGATTCGGTTGACATGGATCGCGCCCGCCATACCGTGGAACAAGTGTTAGGCGTCCATGCCAATGTATCGCCGGAAGCCGGAAAGATAACGGCGCCGATGGCAAATGCGGGTCTTGTTACAGACCTGTTGATCGAGCTGCGAACGGCAGGAATCGGCTTGTCCGAGATGAGCGTGCAGAAGCCGACCCTGGATGAGGTGTTCCTGACGATCACCGGCCACGGCGTGAAGGAAGACGCTGCCCAAGGGTCTTATGAATCCAATGATCGAGAGGTGGCACGGGTATGAGCAGCTCCATGATTCAGCCTGGGACGGAACGTCAGCTTAAGAACCGCACGAGTTTGGGTCAGACGGTCCGAAATTCGTTGACCATGGCTTACCGCGGGCTGCTGAAGCTCCGGCGCACGCCCGAGCAGTTGTTTGACGTCACGTTTCAGCCCATTATTTTTACGCTGATGTTCACCTATATTTTTGGGGGCGCCATCTCCGGTGACGTGGCGAGTTATTTGCCCGTCATCATTCCAGGCATCCTCGTCCAGACCGTGATTACGACCTCCGTCGTCACAGGCGTTCAACTGCGCGAGGATATGGATAAAGGCGTATTCGACCGATTCAAATCGCTGCCGATTGCACGCATCGCACCGCTGGCGGGCGCCCTGCTGGCAGACACGATTCGGTATACCATTGCGACGGTGCTTACCTTTACGATGGGATATATTATGGGGTACCGGCCTGAGGGCGGCTTGGGTTATGTTGCGCTTGCGGGGTTGGTCGTCATTTTGTGCTCATGGGCCATTAGCTGGATTTTTGCTTTCTGCGGCGTGATTGCAAGATCTGCCTCCGGCGTGCAGGGGATATCGATGATCGTGCTATTTCCGCTCACGTTTCTCTCCAACGCGTTTGTGCCGGTGGATACGATGCCGGGCTGGCTGCAGTGGTTCGTCAATATGAATCCGATCTCGCATCTTGTAACAGCCGTTCGGGATCTCACCAACGCTGGCACTGTGGGCTGGGATCTCACGATATCCTTGGTTGGTGCCGCGGTTATCGTGGCGATCTTTGCTCCCATTACGGTTCGTGCGTACATGCGCCGCACTTGATACCAAGGGGGCTCGCCTAACGGCGTTTACCCATCCTGTCGGAGAAAGCAGGACTTCCGTCCGAAACGCAGGTTGACATCGATTTATTAATTCACTATACTGTCTGTAATCTTATAAGCGACATACGTTGAAAGAGCCCAGTAGCAGCTTGGTCCCTGTTCTAGAAAGCCGGGGGATGATGGAACCCGGTACACACCAAGGCGGCGAAATACACTCTGGAGTATCTCGGGTAATGCCGAGCGGAAACGACGAACGATATCTCGTCTAATGAGCGGCATGAATGACGCGCGGCAGCGTGCAGATCATTCGTGCAATCAGGGTGGTAACACGGTTAACAATCGTCCCTATGTCTATACAGACAAGGGGCGATTTTTTGTTCTTCAACGAGTTGGACGTTTCGTTATAAGGAAATTACTGAACTAAAAGGAGTGTTAACACTGTGAATATTATCGACGAACTGGAATGGCGCGATGCGATCAACCAACAGACGGATGCCGAAGGCCTCCGGGAACTTACGAATGAAAAATCCATCTCGCTGTACTGCGGCGTGGACCCAACGGGCGACAGCATGCATATCGGTCACCTGATTCCCTTTATCATGCTCAAACGCTTCCAGCTTGCCGGCCATCGTCCGGTCATTCTGATCGGGGGAGCGACAGGCACCATCGGGGATCCAAGCGGACGTCAAACTGAGCGCTCCCTGCAGACGCTGGAGCAGGTTCAGGCTAACGTTGACGCGCTGACCGGACAAATGAAAAAACTCTTCGTAACCGAGGGTGACAATCAAATCCGCATGGTTAACAACTACGACTGGACGCATAAAATCAACATTATCGAATTCCTGCGCGATTACGGCAAGAACTTCAGCATTAACTCGATGCTGGCGAAGGACGTGGTTGCGAGCCGGCTTGACAGCGGGATTTCGTTTACGGAATTCTCATACCAAATCCTGCAGTCGGTCGACTACCTGCATCTGTACCAGCATGAGGACGTGCAGCTGCAAATCGGCGGATCGGACCAATGGGGCAACATTACAAGCGGCCTGGATCTGATCCGGAAGAAAGAAGGGCCCGAAGCAAAAGCATTCGGCCTGACCATACCGCTCATGTTGAAGGCCGACGGCACGAAGTTCGGCAAAACGGCCGGCGGCGCGATCTGGCTCGACCCGAACAAAACGACGCCGTTCGAGTTCTACCAGTTCTGGGCGAACACCGACGACCGCGACGTTGTGAAATACCTGAAGTACTTCACCTTCTTGACCAAAGAGCAAATTGACGAATTGGCCGAAAAGGTGCAGAGCGAGCCGCATAAACGCGAAGCGCAAAAAATGCTGGCTGAGGAAATGACGAGATTCGTGCACGGCGAAGAGATGCTGGAGCAGGCTAAGCGCATTACGGCGGCTTTGTTCAGCGGCGATATTAAATCCCTTACGGCCGATGAGATCGAGCAGGGATTTAAGGAGATGCCGACTTTCGAAGCCACGCCGGAAACGAAGAATATCGTGGACTGGCTTGTGGATCTGGGCATCGAGCCATCCAAGCGGCAAGCTCGTGAGGATATTACCAAAGGCGCCATCTCGATGAACGGCGAGCGTATCAGCGACGTCGGTCACGAGGTGACAGCCGACCAAGCGATTGGCGGCCGCTTCATCATCATTCGCAAAGGCAAGAAAAACTACAGCTTGGTGAAAATGTCCTAGAAGACGTTGTAACCATCGGGGAGAACGGTCTCCCCGGACGAAAACACCCATAAAAAGCCGCTAAACACGTTTCATGTGCTTAGCGGCTTTCATATTACCAGGTTATCCAGAATCTTTTGGTTGGCCTATTGGCGTTTTTCTTTTATTTGAAAGTTTCTCTCATCTAATAGGATAATATCTGTAGTGTTAAAGGAGGTAGATGATATCATGAACATTCAACTGCAGACCGAGCTGTGCAAGCTGTTCCAAATCCGTTATCCGCTCTTGCAGGCAGGGATGGCCGGAGGACCGACAACAGTAGAACTGGTCGCCGCCGTATCCAACGCAGGCGGACTCGGCACGCTGGGTGCGGCTTACATGGAGCCGGCTGCCATTCGCGACAGCATTCAGGAAATCCGCAAGCGGACGGATCAGCCTTTTGCCGTCAACCTTTTTGTGCCGGGTGCCCGGGATCGCCATGAGCGAATCGGAGAGGTTCAACAGGAGTTAAACCGGATGCGGGATGATCTTGGCATTCCCCATGCGGGCAAGGACCACGTAGCAACCCCGGATTGGTTCGAGCAGCAATTCGCGGTTCTGATCGAAGAGAAGGTGCCTGTCATTAGTACGGCATTCGGGATTCTGGATGAGCCTCATATGCAGCAAGCAAAAGCGGCTAGGCTTCGGGTTGTTGCGATGGCTACCACAGTCCGCGAAGCCATGCTGGCTGAGCAGGCTGGGTGTGATGCCGTCGTTGCCCAAGGCAGCGAAGCGGGGGGACACCGTGGAACGTTTGATATTTCGGAGCACCCGATGGGGGCCCAGATCGGAACGTTTGCCTTGGTACCGCAAATCGTGGATCACATCAAGATCCCCGTTATTGCCGCCGGAGGCGTGATGGATGGACGCGGGCTCGCAGCTTCGCTTGTTCTTGGAGCCCAAGGCGTTCAGATGGGGACGCGATTCCTGACCGCAGTCGAATCGGGTGCGCATGAGGTTTATAAGCAAGCGCTCCTTCAGAGTACGGAAGAGAGCACGGTGATCACCAAAGCGTTCTCGGGACGGCCTGCAAGGGGAATCCGCAATGCATTCATCCGGCAATGGGACGAGAGCGGCATAGAGCCGCTGCCTTTTCCTACGCAGAATACGGTGACCCGCGACATCCGAAACGCGGCCAATCGCCAAGACAATCCGGAGTATATGTCATTGTGGGCGGGGCAAGGCACCAGAGGGCTGACTGCGGGACAAACGGCAGCGGATATTGTAGCCGAGACGATCCGGGAAGCGCTGTTGATCTGCCCATTTTCTTCGTAAATCCGATCATTGGAGATGAGAGCGGATTATGTTATTCGCTTAGGAAAACATGAAGCAGCAGGCCACCTGAAGAAAACCCATAAGGTGGCCTGCATATCTTTTGGCTAGAAGCCGTAAGTATCTCCGCCTTCGCCGCTCCACGTCATCTCCACGAAGGAGGACGGATTGGAAGAAGTCGCTGTTTTGGAGCCGGAAGCGTAGAGTCCTCCGGCAACACCGGTCATGGTATAGTCGGTATACAATTTGTTCGACGTATAGTTCGTGTAAATCATCGCTCCCGAAATATTCGATGCGGTTACGTTCTTAAGCTCCAGATTGCTTCCGTAGGACACTCCGTCCGAGGCCGTGGTTTTGTTTGTTCTGAATGCCTGGCCCGTGGCCGCATTGTTTTTGACGGTGGTGTTGATGATCTGTACGTCATTGGCCCGCATGAATATTCCGTTGTTGCCCACGGTCGACTCCGGCACTGTATTCTGAAAGTCAACCGTGCTGCCGATCACTTTGATATGATGCGTACCCTCTTTAAAATCAAAGCCGTCGTTTTTGGTCTGTATGGCGCTGCAATTCAGGAACGTAATATATCCGCTTCGATCCGGATTGGGCAGTGTGGTCCAGTTCTGATCGGCATCCCCCACATAGAAGCCCTCGCCGAACTTCCCGCCTTGCCCCGCGCTATGGGCGGTACTGTTCGAGACAAGCCAGTACTGGCTGTTTTTCCGAATCTTGAACGCTTCTGCCGTCGTATTTTTGACCGTTACGTTGGTAACGTAGCCGTGAGAGGCCTCAATCAGCAGGCCTTTGTTTGATTTGGAGTTGGAGTTGATCGTCACATTCTCCAGCTGATAATAGCTGTTCTTGATATGGAAAGCCGCATTGCCTGCCGATGCGGTGAAATGAAAAGTGGCTCCTCTGCCCGTGCCGCGAATCGTAATGTAATTGTCTGACGATCCGTTCCGGGAGGTTGCAATGGTTCCATCCGACACCGAGTAGGTCCCGGATACTTCAATAATGTCACCGGGATTCGCGCTGGCTAGGTAGCTCCGCAGCGTCGCGACGTCACCGGCCGGGACCGTTTTGGTTGCCGCCTTTACAATATGACCAGGGTAGAATGCAAATACAAGCATGAAGCAAAATAAGGATACGATGCCAAACTTGATGGATGGCTTGATCATCATGAAACCTCCTCGCTATTTTGGACACGATTCACCGTACTGTCGCATGAATTGCCTTACAAATCTTTCTGTGCGAAACACATCACCTCACTTAACAGGGATCAGAATCATTGTTTAAGCGCTCTAATTATAATCCAATCCCCATACCACATTGCTGCTTGAAAATATCATAATTCCGTCTGCATTCGATACTGAAGAGGCGTCAAACCGTACTTTTTCTTGAACATGGCGATAAAATACGAGGGGTAGTTGAATCCGGCCTGTTTACTGACGTCTTCGATTGTTAGAGACGGCAAGCCAAGAAGCGTTCTGGCTTCCTCCAAGCGCTTGTTGTTCGTATATTCGATGATGGTCATGCCCATCTGCTCTTTGAACAGCTTGGACAAATAACTGGGAGAGAAATGAAGCTCCGCAGCCATTTCGTTAATCGTGAAGGATAGATGATAGTGCTTGCCGATCCACCTTACCATGGCGCCGACAGGCTCGATCGAAGCAGCGGGAGCAGGATACTTGAAGCCCCCGCTACGATCCGCCGGGTAAATATGGCTACTGAAGTAGGTGAAGAAATGAAATAAAAACAAGGCAACAACTTCCTTCTGAACCTTGGGCGGAACGGTGGCCAGCATTTCATGCAATTGCAGAAACTGATTTTCCAAATATATGGAATCCTTGAGCGACAAATGAAACACCTGATTGGACCACGGATGCTCCAGCAATTGTGAAACCGCGGTTGTTAACTGTGGGAGTGCGGTGAGGAAACGCTCGATGACGGAGGCTTTGATTTTCAGCAGGCTGCGAATGTAATTCGGCGGTACGATGACTTCAATATGGTGAATTTGAAAAGGTTTAATCAACACCAAGGTGCCAGGCTTGAGCGAGTACGTTTGATTATCGACGAAATATCTTCCGGCGCCTTCGTGAATGTACAGAATCTCCAACCCTTCATGATAATGAAAATACTCCACTGGCTCGGTATGTACGCTTCGATAGTTGAACAGATACAGATTGTCACGCCAAGGAATCGAATGGTGAATTTTCATCTGAAAAACCTCCTTTTGCATGAATGATGGGTTCAATTACAGGGCTTCCAGCATTTCGGATACATCGTATGCCTAACCCTGTAAATCATGCTTCTGCGTTTGACTGCAGCAAGCGAATATCGCGCACAAGAGGGAAAACCGGGAGGCTGTCGAACACTTTATCATAATATATATGTTAAAAAATGCTGCAATGACGGCATAACGGGGGTTATGATGTCCACGCCTATTTTGTCTACAAAATTGTATATACCATCTCCCCGATCGAGGGCTGTTCTTCGCCCCCGCCTAATCGAGGGTTTGAACGAGGGACTGCGTCTGCAGCGCAAGCTCACTATGATTTCTGCCTCAGCAGGCTGCGGTAAAACTACGCTGCTCAGCCAATGGATCAAAGACTCCCCGCTGCCCGTCGCCTGGTTGTCTTTGGAGGAGGGGGATCGTGAACCCGCAAGATTCCTGGCTTATCTTGTGGCCGCCCTGCAAACCGTCGGGGTTGAAATCGGAGAGGGCATCATGAGCAAACTCCAAGCGCCATCCCCTCTTCCTCTGCCGCTCGAAGGTATCGTCACGGCCATCCTTAACCACATAGCGGCCCTGCCGAATCGATTCATTCTGGTTCTTGACGATTACCACGTGTTGGATTCCAAAGCGATAGACAGCGCTCTTGATTTTCTCATCGAGCACATGCCGCCGCAGATGCATGTGGTTATCGCCAGCCGCCAGGATCTCGCTCTGCCCTTGGCCCGGCTGCGTGTCCGGGACCAGTTGACGGAAGTGCGGACATCAGACTTGCGCTTCACATCCGATGAAGCCTCTGAATTTCTGCGCCGCTCCATGGGACTGGATTTGTCGGCGGAGGATGCAGCGCTCCTCGAATCGCGCACGGAGGGCTGGATTGCCGGCCTGCAATTAGCGGCGCTGTCTTTGCAGGGCCATCACGACGCTGCCACCTTTATCCGATCCTTCGGCGGCAAGCACCGTGACGTACTGGACTACCTGGTTGAAGAAGCACTGCAGCAGCAGCCCGAGGATATTCAGGATTTTTTGCTAAACACCTCCATTCTTGAGCGGTTGTGTGGTCCATTGTGTGACTACGTTCTTCGGAGCGGAGCTCGTGATTCTCGGCTGAGCGCCATCTCCGGGCAAGAAACCCTGGAGTACCTGGAGCGCGTCAACCTGTTCATCGTCCCGCTGGACACGGAGAGGCGCTGGTACCGATATCACCATTTGTTCTCGGATGCGCTTCGGCAGCGTCTGACCCGAACGGGTGCTTCTGCGGTTGGCGGAGAGAGGGACGTGTCCGAATTGCATCGTCGTGCCAGCGAATGGCATGAACGTCAAGATCTTCTGCTGGAAGCTTTCCAGCATGCGATTGCCGCTTCGGATGTGGATCGCGCCGCACGCCTTATTGAAGGGAAGGGGATACCTTTGATCTTCCGTGGGGCAATAGGCCCTGTGCTCCATTGGCTGGATTCCTTGCCTAAGGAGGAGATGGATGCAAGGCCCGCGCTACATGTCATGCATGCTTCCGCCATGTTAATGGTCGGTCAAATGACCGGTATCGAACCTAAACTTCAAGCCGCCGAAACCTATCTGCAAGCTGCGGAGGACGATTATACCCGGGATCTTATAGGGCATATCGCCTCCATACGTGCCACGCTTGCTGTCAGTCAACATCAGACGGAAACCATCATGGCGGAATCGCGCCGGGCCTTGGAATTTTTGAGTCCGCATAATCTGCCCGTGCGCACAGCGACGATATGGACGCTGGGATATGCCTACCAGCTGCAGGGGGAACGGGCCGCTGCTGGCAAGGCGTATCGGGAAGCCGTGATCATCAGTCAGAAGATTGGGCACATCACGATCAACATGATGGCGACGCTCGGACTCGGAATGATTCAGGAAGCGGAGAATCAGTTATATGTTGCGGCCGAGACGTATCGGCGCGTTCTGGATTTGGCGGGCGATCCTCCACTGCCGGCAGCATGCGAAGCACATCTGGGCCTAGCCCGAATATGCAGCGAGTGGAATGATCTGGATGCCGCGGAACAGCATGGACAGCTGGCCCTCCGCTTGGCCGGGCAGTTCGAGCATATCGACAGGGGCGTGGCCTGCGAGGTGTTTCTCGCAAGGCTGAAGCTTACACGGGGAGCGGTGAGCGAAGCGGCTGCCATGTTAGCCAAGGCGGATCACTTCGCCCGTCAGCATCATTTCACGCATCAGCTGCCCCATATTGCCGAGGCACAGGTGCTTGCCCTGCTGCAGCAAGGGGATGTCAGTTCAGCGTTGCAGCTTGCCCAGAGGTTTGAGCTCAAGCTAAGCCTAGCCAGGGTGCTGCTGGCACAGGGGGATACGGCGACAGCGCTGGTGATCCTCGAACAACTGCGGACGGATATGGAAGTTAAAGAATGGATGAACGAACAGCTTAAGGTGATGGTGCTGCAGGCTTTGGCCCTTCACGCCTGTGGGGAGAAACGGAGAGCGGCACAAGTTATTGCGGATGTGCTGGAGATGGGCGAGCCGGGCGGCTTCATCCGGATGTTTATCGATGAAGGGGAGCCGATGCGGGAATTGATCAACGCAGCAGCTTTGAGCAAAATGAGGCAGAAGATAAATAAGCCGAAGCATTGGCCATTAAGCGAAGCTGTAAACAAATCGAAGCAGAAGCTGTTAAGTGAAGCTGTAGACAAACCCAAGCAGCTGCCCTTAAGAGGAGCCGTAGACAAACCGGAGCAGAAGCTGTTATGGCCCATCCGTGACTATCTGGAGCGATTGCTGCATGCATTTGAGGCTGAAGGACTGAAACGTGGAGTCACATCCGTATTCGTTCCTGGGTTTGTTCAGCCTGCGGATTCTCTGATTGAGCCGCTAAGCCGGCGGGAGATGGAGGTTCTGCGTCTCATTGCCGAGGGGCTATCGAATCGTCAGATTAGCGAGAGGCTTTTTGTTACGCTCAGCACCGTGAAAGGGCATAACCGGATGATTTTCGATAAACTCCAGGCCACGCGCCGTACCGAAGCTGTAGCGCGAGCGCGAGAGCTGGGTTTACTATAAGGTGACAATCGTAGTATACATATTCATCCATGGCTATCTCCCTTCCTATACCGCTATTCATGAGAGAACCATACTGTGCTGTCCATAAGAAAACCATACTTAAGTATCTATGTTCCGGTACCTGACGGCAGATATACTGATTGCAAATGCCAGTTTGGAGGAAACCCATGAAAGCAATGGTATGCACCGCTTATGGAGCACCGGATGTTTTACAGCTGCAAGAGGTAGAGAAGCCGATCCCAAAGGGTCGCGAAATTCGAATCAAAATTTATGCAACCACCGTCAATTCGGGGGATTGCCGCGTGCGGGGATTTCGCAGTCCTCTTTTGTACAGGATTCCCATGCGGCTGGTGCTGGGTTTGAGAAAGCCAAGACAACCGATACTCGGGGTAGAGCTGGCGGGGGAAGTCGAAGCGATTGGCAGGGATGTTACGCAATTCAAGGTAGGCGATCAGGTCTTGGCATTCAGGGGAATGCGATTCGGTACGTATGCCCAATATATCTGCATGCGTGAAGATGCGTTATTGCTGTTAAAGCCCGATCATGTGACTTATGACGATGCCGCCGCCGTATCTTTCGGAGGAACGACGGCCCTGCATTTTCTTAGAAAAGGGAATATCCGGCAGGGACACAAGGTTCTGATTTATGGAGCGTCCGGTGCGGTTGGGACGTTAGCCGTACAGCTTGCTAAGCAACATTATGGAGCAGAGGTAACCGGCGTTTGCAGTGCCGTGAATATGGGGATGGTGAGGTCGCTCGGAGCCGATCGGGTCCTTGATTATACCAAAGAGGACATTACGACGACCGGAGATCAATACGACATTATTCTGGACGCGGTCGGTAAACTGCCAAAATCCAAATGCAAGCATTTGCTCACCCCGGGCGGGAGCTATGTAACCGTTGAAGGGCAGGGGGTAGCCAAGGTGCTGATGGAGGATCTGAGATTGCTAGCGGAGCTGCTGGGAACGGGGAAGATCAAGCCGGTCATCGACAGAAGGTATGCATTGGAGCAAATGGCCGAGGCGCACCGGTATGTGGATGAAGGTCGCAAGAGGGGCAGCGTTGTCATCACGGTGGACCATGATCATTGAGGATAAGTCATCATTCACGGCGGAGCATGATTATGACAGCTGATGAAGTTAGGCATCATTCAAGGATATAGCAGCCATCCAAGGATATAGAGAGACATTCAAGGTATAGACAGACATTCAAGCATGCCCCGGACCACTCACCGTGCGGACACAGGTAGCAGTGCCGCACGATGTACTCATTGACTAGCCGATCCTGCAGAGGGTTGGCTTTTCTCATTAGAACGTGGGGAATCAGTGATTACCATCCGGATTAAGCAGGAAGAAATCTCTAAACCTTCTACTAGGAAGTGATATATAATGTGATCACATATATGAATTCCAAGGGAAGGGCTGCTGCATAACGATGTCTAAAGCCGATAATATGCTGGCGATGCTATGGCTGCTGAAATCGCGAAGAAGAATAACCGCTAAACAACTATCGGAGGAGTTGGGCGTACATATCCGGACGGTTTACCGATGCATTGACGCGCTCTGCATGTCCGGCGTGCCTGTCGTATCCGAGATTGGGCGCGATGGAGGCTACTCCATCCCGGAGCATATCAAGCTGGAGCCGCTGTTTTTTGAGGCCGATGAGCAAAGGGCGCTTCTTCATGCCGCCGCATTCGCACGGGAAGCGGGTTATCCATCCGAAGAGCCGCTTAATCGAGCCGTTTCCAAAATAAAACGATATACGAATTCCGAGCAGCTGGAGCGTTTGGAGCGCCACGAAAGCAGTATTGAGGCCATCCATCCTCCTACAGCTTCTTCGCTTACCAGGATACTGCATGAGATCGAGGCGGGGATCGACCGGCAATCCAGCCTCGAGATCGACTACGCCACAGGCTATGACGGTATAACACAACCACGTATCCTGGATCCTTACGGACTCGTCCATTGGAAAAGCAAATGGTACGCGGTGGGCCATTGCCATCTGCGCGGTGAAATTCGCTGCTTCCGCGTCGACCGTATGCGCGATATCCGGCATACCGACAACGCGTTTGACCGTCCGGCGTCGTTTTCCCCGCGGGAATACGTATTGGACAGCTTGTTATCGGGGCAAGGTTCCGAATCCAATCCTCATTTGGTTTCCGTACATATCCAAGGCCTCCCTCAAGCTTTGGACGATTTATGCGCGCATTGGCTGCTCAGTCAAGCCCTCGTCGAACGTACGGCGGAGCATGCGGTGTTCAGGCTGGATGAGCATATGTTATACACGCAAGTTGCCTACTACCTATTGTCATTTGGCGGGAAGATTCGAATCATCGGGCCCGAGGAACTGAAATCAGGCATGATCGACATTGCGGAGTCCCTCTTGAAATATTATCAATCCTGAAGATAAACACTGACCTTCTTTGTCAGTGTTTGTATTATATAATGAACTCCAACAGATAGCGTCAGGGAGGAGAGAGCTCGATGGCAGGCACGATTTTTAAACAAGAAGTGATGAAAGCAACCGAACGTTCGTGGGAGGAATGGATTGTGGCCCTTGGGCAGGAAGTGGGCCCGCTCTGGTCACATGAGCAGATCCGAAACCATATCGTTGAGCAGCATCAAGTATCCGGGGAATGGGGCGAGTGGATCGCCGTCATGTATGAGCAGGTCATGGGGCGGGTGCCCGTCGGCTTATCCAAAGATGCCGGGGTGCAGATCGGGGTCAGAAAGACGATAGCCGCGACAAAAGAGAGGGTTTGGGATTTCCTCATGTCTTCCGAGGGACTGTCATTATGGATCGGGGATGTTCCTTCTCTGGAGCTGCAGGTCGGGCATGAGTATGAATCGAAGGAAGGCGTGTCCGGCAAAATTACGGTGGTCGTACCCTACCATAAGCTGCGCTTGACTTGGAAACGCAAGGAGTGGGACAACCCGTCCCGGCTGCAAATCTATGTGTTGTCCACGAAGACTGGAAAAACAACCATCGCGATTCACCAGGAGATGCTGGATGATGTTTATATGAGAGAGATCATGAGGCGTTATTGGGATGAGATGCTGACGACGCTGCAAAACCGGATGATGGTGCCGAACTGAACAGATTCCGTTATATGGGACTCAGGGTTTATCAGCTGGATTGAATTGACTACTCCAACGTTATGAGGACTAAGGTTCGCTATTACGTCTCGTAGGGTGGGTTTAGGGTAATATGAGGACAGAGGTTCCGCTATTACGTCTGGACGGGTGGGTTTTGGGTAATATGAGGACACCAGATCCGCTATTGCATAGAGAAGGGCGATAACTCGTGGTATTTAAAGTAAATAGCGGATTCTGAGTCCGGAAGTACGGGAAAAGTGGCTGTTTTTTTCGGAATAACGGATCTGGTGTCCACTAGTTTGTTTATTCGTCACTTGGGTATCTGCAGGAACTGATGCATGCTCCTGTCAGGTACTGTGTTACAAGCGGAGTTTAGAGATGAGCGGAGTTTAGAGATGTTTTTATGAGGCGTGGTATCGCGGTGGGCTACTCCAACGTTATGAGGACTAAGGTTCGCTATACGTCCCGACGGGTGGGTTTGGCTACTGCGACGTTATGAGGACAGAGGTTCCGCTATTACGTCTGGATGGGTGGGGTTGGGTAATATGAGGACAGAGGTTCCGCTATTACGTCTGGATGGGTGGGTTTAGGGTAATATGAGGACACCAGATCCGCTATTACATAAAGAATGGTGATAATTTGTGGTTTTTTAAGTAAATAGCGGATTCTGAGTCCGGAAGAACGGGAAAAGTGGCTGTTTTTTTCGGAATAACGGATCTGGTGTCCACTAGTTTGTTTATTGGTCTCGTGGGTATCGGCAAGAACTGATTTGTTTATTCGTCATTTGGGTATCTGCAAGAACGGATACGTGCACCCGTCAGGTACTGTGTTACAAGCTGACTTTAGAGATGAGCGGAGTTTAGAGATGTTTTTATGAGGCGTGGTTTCGCGGTGGGCTACTGCGACGTTATGAGGACAGAGGTTCCGCTATACGTCCTGACGGGTGGGCTTGGGTAATATGAGGACAGAGGTTCCGCTATACGTCCTGACGGGTGGGCTTGGGTAATATGAGGACAGAGGTTCCGCTATTACGTCTGGATGGGTGGATTTTGGGTAATATGAGGACACCAGTTCCGCTATTACATAGAGAAGGGTGATAATTCGTGGTATCTAAAGTAAATAGCGGATTCTGAGTCCGGAAGAACGGGAAAAGTGGCTGTTTTTTTCGGAATAACGGATCTGGTGTCCACTAGTTTGTTTATTCGTCACTTGGGTATCGGCAAGAACTGATGCATGCTCCTGTCAGGTACTGTGTTACAAGCTGACTTTAGAGATGAGCGGAGTTTAGAGATGTTTTTATGAGGCGTGGTCTCGCGGTGGGCTACTGCGACGTTATGAGGACAGAGGTTCCGCTATACGTCCCGACGGGTAGGTTTGGGTAATATGAGGACAGAGGTTCCGCTATTACGTCTGGACGGGTGGGTTTTGGGCAATATGAGGACACCAGATCCGCTATTACATAAAGAATGGTGATAATTCGTGGTATTTAAAGTAAATAGCGGATTCTGAGTCCGGAAGTACGGGAAAAGTGGCTGTTTTTTTCGGAATAACGGATCTGGTGTCCACTAGTTTGTTTATTCGTCGCTTGGGTATCTGCAGGAACTGATGCATGCTCCCGTCGGTACTGTGTTACAAGCGGAGTTTATAGGTACGGGCTCGTTGTTCACCGCTTGCTATGTCCAGTATCTGAAGCTTGACCAGTTTATGCAATAAGCGTCGGGTATGCCGGTCACTCACCCTAAGATGATTCGCGAGTTCTAATGGGGTTATCGGGCGCAGCAATCGCCGCGCAAATCGGACAGCTTCTGCCTCCAGCCAACTTAAGGACGCAGGTACATCTGACGCCACAAATCTGCCGACGAAGGATAAAATGAGCTGCTGGCATTGTTTTGGCTCTTCGACGATGGAGGGGTAAGCAATGGGAAGGAATGTCCAACCATCCAGTGCCAGTAAGCAGTGACGGCGGCATAAATCCTTAAACCTTCTTACGTCCAAATCGCGGGCATGCGGGCCGTATCCTTGGATTTCGATGCCTCCTCTCGCACCACCGGGCATGTAGGCAAGGTCTAAATAACGATAACCATTGCTGAAATCGCGTACTTCCCATTCCGGATGCAAGTCATTGAAATTACCGATTGCGGGAAACCACACTGAGCGCAGAAACTCGACGGTACCGTGGCCTAACCCTTTCTGAAGGATTTCGAGCCTGCGGGGATTCTTTTCATTCAAAATATTCGTGTGTATCCAGAGCTCATATTGTTGATCAAACCGTGACATGTTCATTTTTCCTCCTTAGTATTAGATGGAATGCGATTGCGCTAGAAAATAAAAAAGCCGCTCCATACAATGGAACCCCAATCCTTCATTGGGGCACTTTGCATAGAAGCGGCGTGTTCTTCACGTCCTTATGATGGCTAGTATAACTCGTGTTTTGCGGGTTTTGCAATAGTATTGCCTCCAGCTATGTGTGACAGCGATATAGTTCTTCCAAGATAAAAAACATGTGATTGCGTGATTTTTCGCAAATTCATGCCATGAAGCGCTTCATGTTACTACATGGAGCGCTTTTTTATATTATCCTCATAAATATGACGTCATATATAACGAAATTCAACAATTTAATGAATATATATTGTGTATTATTTATTTATATTGTACATTAATTACATGAAGATCATTATAAAAAATGCATAACAATCTGATACTGGAGAGGATGAGTGAAGCATGAACACTTCCGTTAAAAAGTTGGAAATGGGCGTCATCTTGTGCAGGCATTGCAGCGCTGAAGTCGATACGGTGGATACGAATCGAATCGCTACCTTCTATGGCGTGTGTGATCAGCCGGAGTGCCGGCAGCTGCACAGCCACATGCATGTATCAGTTAGTGATGTAACAGACGAAGAGTAATGATAGAAGAAGGTTGTTCCCGCAAAAACGCACCCCTTGATGTGGTGCGTTTTTGCGTTGAACGAAGAGTGCTTATTGCTGCGTGATCTGTCGCGCTTGTTGACGGCGGGTGCTGCGTGCTCTGTCGTGTTTCTAAAATTACGGAGTTTTATGCACTGTTTTACTACAATGCTAGTTCACGTACAGCGGTGCTCTATCGCGCTTGTTTAACTGCGGGTGCTGCATACCCTGTCGTGCTTGTCCAACTATGTGCTTTATGTACTTGTTTAACTACAATGCTTGGTTCACGTACAGCGGTGCTCTATCGCGCTTGTAATACTACGATAATGTTGTGCATTTATCAAAAGGCGGTTGCACTATCCATGCTTGTCCCAATGCGTCCTTCGTGCTTGCCCAACTACGCTGCTCCGTCACGTTTGTCAAAAACGCGAGCGTCCTATGCTCTTTCCAACTGTGGAGATAACCTCTCAATCGAATGAAATGGCATGGTTGACTTGATGAAAAGTGGTACTTATAGCTGCCCATCCGTCATGCTAAGATGAAACTGCCTATATCCCATTTTTGATGGGTTGGATCAATTATCTTCATATGCAGTGGAATGGAGGTTGTCATTTATGAAAATATTCGTAGCGGGCTCTACCGGCGTTATCGGCCAGCGTTTACTTCCCAGATTGGTGCAAGCCGGCCATGGAGTTATCGGCATGACCCACGACCCTCAGCGGAAAGGGCTGATCGAATCATGGGGAGCCAAGGGGATCGTTGCGGATGCCTTTGATCGGGAAGGGATCATAGCCTCGATTGGGGAAGTGCGGCCGGATGTCATTATCCATCAGCTCACTTCGTTAAGCCAATGGAATCTGGAGGATAATGCGAGGATTCGGATGGAGGGCACCCGTCATCTGGTAGAAGCCGCGCAGATCCACGGCGTTAAACGCATGATTGCCCAGAGCATTGCCTGGGCCTATGAACCCGGGGATTATCCCGCCACCGAGAACGTCCCTCTGGATGTCCAGGCGCCTCCGCCGCGCAAATCTACGATAGACGGTATCATCTCGCTGGAACATGCCGTTGCACAACTGCCGAACCACGTCATTCTAAGGTACGGAATGTTCTACGGTCCCGGCACGTGGTACGACGCCAACGGAATCATGGCGGAAAAGGTACGAACTCGAGCTCTTCCAGCAACGGATGGCGTTATGTCATTTCTCCATGTCGAGGATGCGGCGAATGCCGCACTGCAGGCATTGGACTGGCCGACGGGGCCGGTCAATATCGTAGATGACGAGCCTGCTGCCGGTACGTTGTGGCTGCCGTTGTATGCTGAGGCGCTGCACGCGCCTGCTCCAGCATATCAAGCGGGGAGCAAGCGCGGCGAGCGCGGCGCTTCGAACGCCAAAGCCCGGAAGGAGTACGGCTGGGAGCCGCTATATCCCACGTGGCGAACAGGGTTCGCGCAATCGCTTAGGTGAGCGAGCTTAGCGATGCGCCAACCGATTCCGCCGTTAAGAGTACATACACAAGGAGTATGCTATTCACAATGTACAACGTATCTGAAGGGTAACAATGTAGAGCATGTCCCGGACCACACACCGTGCGCTCAGGGAGCAGTGCTCACGATTCCATGGAGACGTTATAAGATTATTTTCAATTACCATGCTCCTAATATGCCGACACCCCATAGCCTTGCCGGTCGTGGTCTATAAGAGAGCTCCTTGTTGATATGGGAATGAAAAGAAAGCTATAGTTAATAAAGGAGATTCATGACCGTGAGGAAATAGGAGCCGGGATCCAGCTGAGGTGGACTTACCATAGAATAGGAGCCGGGATCCAGCTGAGGTGGACTTACCATAGAATAGGAGCCGGGATCCAGCTGAGGTGGACTTACCATAGAATAGGAACCGGGATCCAGCTGAGGTGGACTTACCATAGAATAGGAGCCGGGATCCAGCTGAGGTGGGCTTAGCATAGAATAGGAGCCGGGATCTAGCTGAGGTGGACTTACCATAGAATAGGAGCCGGGATCTAGCTGAGGTGGACTTACCATAGAATAGGAGCCGGGATCCAGCTGAGGTGGGCATACCCTAGAATAGGAGCCGGGATCCAGCTGAGGTGGGCTTACTATAGAATAGGAGCCGGGATCCAACTGAGTGAACTTGCCATAGATTAAGGAGGGGCTAGCATGACAGAACGGCTGCCATGCCGAAGCGAAGGATGTTCGGCAACGATATTACCGGCAACCGCGGCCAAGACCGGCGGTTATTGCATGCCGTGCAAGCAGGAGATGGAGCGTGCGGAACGGCAGCGTTACATAGAACAAAATCGGAGAGATATCGACTTATATGAAGGGATTACAGATCCTGTAGGGATCCTTAAGATCATGCATGCCCCGCTGAAGCGGGATCCATTGATTCGATATATTCCCTATCCTCTGAAAAGAGAAGAGGTATATTCGGCGTTATCTCCAGGCGAGGCCGATCGCTTGCTGACTTTTGCTCTTGATCTGCTGGAAGCAGGTGATGAGGACACCTGCCAGGAAATTCTTGTTTCCCTGGTCTGCTATCAGAACAAGCCGCTTGAGTCCTGTATCCCGACAATGATGGAGCGCGGTATCTATTACCCCGGCATTCTGTTCAAAGATGCATCCGCCCGTAGCCGAGACGAGCTGCTTCAACAAGTGGAACAGGACAAGGATAACCGCAACCATCTGCTGCTCGCCCTGGCTTGGATCGGGGATGATCAGGTCGTGCACCAATTTCAAGAATGGAGGACCGTGCCTCCATCATGGGCGGAGGAATTATACGTCCCGCCTGAAGCTTATGCGCATGAGGGGGGCTGGGAGCTTACGGAGAAAGGAAGTAAGCGCCGGCTATTCTACCATGACAGCTACGCCATAGCGAAAATAGTGCCATCAGAAAGCACCTATGCAGCAGAACCTGAACCCGCAGAATTCTTGAAGGAGAATTCCGCTCTCTGTCCATGGTGCGGAAGCGGCCTGACCACCTTGACGGATCTGGACATCCGCCATCCGAAGCTTCATTTCTTGGGGTTGACCGGAGAGAGGCTGCGGGTGTGCACCTGTGTGAATTGCAGCTGTTACGATACGATCTATATGGATGTGGATTTCCACGGAAAATCCGAATGGAGCCAAGCTAATATTAAACCGGAATATCTACCGGAGCCTGATTCCGAGGAGGATGATAGAAGCTATGCGGCGGAGGGGCAGTCCTTACGGCTTGCGGACCATCCCCGCAACAGCTATTATGCGGCCTATTGGACGCTCGGTTCGGCGGTTTCGCAAATCGGCGGCTACCCGGCTTGGATTCAGGACGCCGTATATCCCTCCTGCTCCTGCTGTTCCCAAAGCATGACATTCATCGGGCAGCTGGATTGGGAACAGATCGAGGAGTATGGAGAAGGCATTTATTATATGTTCCTGTGCGCGGACTGCCAGGTGACGGCAACCTTGTTTCAGCAGACATAGGCCTGAATCCGGCAACCCTAAGTATTACGGATAACAGCAAGCAAATCGGGAAGTTACTGTTTTTTCCATACTATCTTTTGTATGGTATTATATACCATTATAAAGATCGCGAATGGAGGCCTCATACTTGAAGGTATTGAATCGTAGAGTAGCTTATATGTTAATGACGATATTGTTAGCAGTCAATTGTATGGCAATGGACAGTGTGGGAGCTGCCGAAGCTGTGCATGGAGATTCACCGCATACACCGGTAAGCGTGGCTGGCGGCAGCGGACATGGTGTTGCGGCATGGAGCGACGGCTCCGTGACTGCCTGGGGTTATAACAAGTCAGGTCAAGTAGGTGACGGGACTAGCATTCATCAATTGGTGCCAAAGCAAGTCGCGGGTTTAACTGATATTGTTCAGGTGGCGGCAGGGGACAATTCTTCATTTGCCTTGGACAAGAACGGGGACGTGTGGGCCTGGGGCGATTATTACTCTCCTTATATTAACGGGGATCCGTTGTTACCTTTCCAAAAACGGGGAGGGCTGATCAAGCTGGAAGGACTTAAGGATGTAGCCAGCTTGGCTATTTCAAACCATGGTTCTGTCGCATTGCATAAGGATGGGTCTGCAACGATATGGAATCCGACGTTTGATCCGAATGATCATTTAAAGATGACGGTAAAGTACTTTCCGATCAAGGGAGTCATAAATGCAAAAACAATAGTGGTCGCCGGACATGAGGCGCTGATTCTCGGTGATGACGGCAGTGTTGATATGTTAACGGTATATAACAGTTTCTACGATCGGTACCGGCTGGAGCGTGAGTTCCGTGAGATTAAATCGCTGGTTACTTCCTCCATTGCCGGAATCGCCGCGGATTGGTATGACGTGTTTCTGCTGCATGAGAACGGGACGGTGCTGCGGTGGAATGTGAATGAAAAGCAGCAAGTGCCGGCTGCGGTGAAGGGATTAAACGATATCCAAGAGATAAGAACGGGGTCTAACCGTTTGTACATGCTTAAAAATGACGGCACGGTCTGGCAGTGGAAATACAACGACCCGGCGGCGAAGCCTTTTCAAGTGAAAGGTTTGACAGGTATCAAGGCGCTTTGGGGAAGCAATGGATATACAGGTTATGCAACCAACAAAGATGGTAAGCTGCTGGCTTGGGGAGAAGAGAAATATCAAGGCAGCGGCTCGCCTAACGAGAACGATGGGAATCCAGTCATGGTACAGTCTCCTCTATCCTGGACGGCAAACGGACAATCGGTTAGCTTCTACGGTTCTTCCGCTATTGTGAAAGGCAAGCTGTATGTACCGTATACTAGCGTTTTTGAAGCCCTCGGGATCAAAGTGAAGCGCGGACAGTCGAATCCGGATCCGAAACACGGAAATCATCGATTTCCGGTATGGTCTTTCTCTTATGGCGGGAATACCGTGTCCATTAAATCCAGTGATCCCGCCGTTGTATTAGTGAACGGGAAGGTGACGCGAGAAGATGTCAGCATTCCATTCCTGGCTAATTCGAGCATGTTTCCATTGGAGTTGATCACGACAAAGCTTGGCATTCCGATGTCCTGGAATAAGACGACAGGCGAAGTGATCCTGGGGAAAACACCATAAGAATATGTTGAAGGCACGCCCATACGGCGTGTCTTTTGTTATTCTGAGGAACGGCATCCTTAACGCTAAATAGAGAGTTTCCAAAATGATTGACGTATGGGCTGGCAAGGCTGCTACTGTTCGTGGATATTCTAAAAGATCGCCACCCTGTGGGTACGATCTTTTGTAGTTTGATTTTATTGTCAATGGGCACCTTTATCGCCTTTGGTCACAGCCCAAAATATAAGGGCAATAGCGCTGACGGAGGCTCCAAGCATACAAACTCCATGCCAACCATACTGTGCATAGATATGGGTCGAAGCAATGGAACCGGCGGCACTTCCGATGGAATAAAAAATCATATACCCGGCAACCATGCGACTGCGCGCCTGCGGGCGCAATGCAAAAATCATACTCTGATTCGTGACATGCACCGCCTGTACCGCCAAGTCCAGCAGAATAATACCAATGACTAAGGCAAAAAGGGACCGTTCTGTATAGCTGACCGGCAGCCATGACAGCAATAGCAGGGACAATGCAATTCCGGTCGTTCTTTGTCCGTAACCTCGATCGGCTAGCTTACCGGCTTTTGCTGCAGCCAATGCACCCACGACGCCTACGAGACCAAACGCCCCGATGGCAGAGTGCGAAAGGGATAGTGGCGGCGCGCTAAGAGGCAGCACTAATGGCGTCCACAAAATGCTGAAAGCCGTAAAAATCAGCATAGCCAAAACAGCGCGGACACGTAGTAGCCGTTCTTGAAGGAACAACACCAGTACCGACTTAAGCAGTTGAGAATAGGAAAGAGTTTTTACCTTACGCTTAACATTTGGCAGCACCTTATATAATGCGTAAACCATGAACAGCATCAACGCAGCAGAAACCAGATAAACCGAACGCCATCCTGCAAGATCCTTCAAAACTCCTGAAATGGTTCGCGCCAGAAGGATCCCGATCACAATTCCGCTGGTTACCATGCCTACGGCTCGCCCTCGTTCAGCAGGAGCAGCTACGGTCGCCACGAACGCCACAATCGTCTGCGTTACAACGGCAAGCAATCCGACCAAAGCCAAACCTGCAAAGAGCATCGCGCCGGATGAAGCAGTACCAACGATCACGAGAGCCGCCACGGAGATCGCCATTTGACCGATAATTAATCGCCGCTGGTTCAGTAAATCCCCCAGAGGCACCAGCAGCAGCAGTCCCAATGCATAAAAGATCTGTGTGACGGTAATCAGAATTCCAATGACGGCATAGTCCAAGTTGAACTCGTACGACAGCTCATCGAGCAGCGGCTGAGCGAAGTAGATATTGGCAACGGACATGCCGCAAGCAATCGCAAACAATAACGTAACGGAACGAGTCAGAGGCATACGATTACCGGATTTGGCCGTAGTCGCCGTCCCCTGTGACGCATTCGCGGCTGTTTCGTTATGGACCGCTTTTTTTGCTATGATCTCTTCCATTGTGTGAATCCAACCCTTTCGATTTTTATATGTACTGATCGGTATGATAAATCGCCCGATTAATATATCCCATCCTTACGATCCATGTCAACAGGTTTATTTCAAACGTTAAGAAACAACGGGGTTTTCTAATATAAATCAGCAATATACAGGAAATCGGTGTTTGACAAAAGCATCCGCACATCATAAATTTAATTATACTGATTGGTAATGAAAATAGATCTTTACTCCTTTGGTGATCATGAAGTTTTCCTTAAAATCAAATGTAACGAGAGGTAATTCAATATGGGACGAGTCCGCGAATTTGATGAAGAGAAAGTATTAGATGCAGCAATGCAGTTATTTTGGGAGAAGGGATATGAGGCTACCTCATTAAGCGATTTGACTTCCAGAATGGGCATTCAACGGCCCAGTATATACTCAGCCTTTGGAGACAAGAAGGAGCTGTTCGAAACAGCTCTGCGCAAATACACGATGTCACATGCTTCCGAGGCGCGGGCCAGGCTGCAAAACCATCGATCGGTCAGGGAGGCGTTTCGGGCTTTTTTTGAAAATGTGGTTGATAAGGAATATTCCGAAAGCAGCAGCCGAGGGTGCTTTTGTATCAATACGATGGTCGAGCTTGCGCCTCATGATGAGAAATTTGAAATTCTGACAAGGGAGCATCAGATGTACTTGGCGGTCATATTTCAAGAAACCATTGAACGAGGCATACAATCGGGCGAGCTTGCGATCGGGACAGACGCGAAAGCTTTATCCCAAGCGCTGATCGTATCGCTGATTGGGTTGACCGTCATGTTGAAATCCCGTCCGGAGCGCTCATTCGTAACGAATACGATAGAGGTGACTCTTACATTGCTTGAATAAAAGGGTATCTGTAATGGAACCTTTAAAGGTATTATCCCACCCAAGTAATTCGTGGGATGACGTTGAGTTTCATGTTTACATGTTGTTGCAGCCGTCCAAGCATAGTAAAATGTTCTAAAAAAACAATAGTAGGTGCATCGATGAATATAAACATACGGACAGGACGAATAGAGGAGCTTCAAGAAATCATGGCATTGATAGCCCGCTGTGTTGCGGTCATGCAGGCTGGAGGCAGCGATCAATGGGATGATCAGTATCCGAACCGAGAGGTCATTGGTGAGGATTTGCAGCGAGGAACGTTGTTTGCAGCTGAGGGCGAAGGCCGCATCTTAGGGATCATCGTCCTTGACGAATCCCAGGATGAGCAGTATGAGACCATTAACTGGAAGCAGATGAAAGGGCCTCATTTAATGATGCATCGGCTTGCTGTCGATCCGGAAGCCCAAGGACAGGGAGTTGCGCGAAAACTGATAGCCTTCTCCGAGGAATATGCCATGCGAGAGGGCTACACGAGTCTACGATTGGATACCTATGCCAAGAACACGGCTGCGCTCAAGCTGTATCAAGGCTTAGGTTATGACCTGCGGGGAGAAGTGAACTTCCCAGGGAGAGCGGCAAGCTTTCCGGTATTTGAGAAGGTGCTTGGATAAACAGGCCGTGAAGCAAGCCTGCTATGGATCAGCGCGTAATGCGGGTCCGTGGCGGGCTTTTGCTGTTTATAGGAAAACTACGATTACTATCATGGTGCGATGGGGCTTGTCGGGATGCCGATTTCACTTTCTATTTAGAATTTTTTCAAAATAGGTATTGCAATTGGATGCAGGGATAAGCGATAATGTATTTAGATGAAATTCTAAATAGAAACATGGGTGATGCACATTGGGGTTTCCGGAAACATTCAAGGCGTTATCTGATCCGGTGAGACGGGACATCCTGGTTATGCTCAAGCGCGGCAAAATGTCAGCCGGAGAGATCGGTCAGCATTTCGATATGACCGGGGCGACCATTTCGTATCATCTGTCGCAGCTGAAGAAGGCCGGACTGATATTTGAAACAAAATATAAAAATTATATTTACTATGAGATCAACGTGTCCGTCTTCGAAGAAATCATGCTGTGGTTTTCACAATTTAACGGGGGGAAACAAGATGAGGAAAAAGAATAGTTCGATGCTGGTTATAACAACGCTGATATGTTTATTGCCGATTATTTTATCGATGACGCTGTATAACCAATTGCCTGAGCAGGTGGCTGTTCACTGGGACGCGGCGGGCAATCCGGATAATTATGTGTCGAAGGCGGTTGCGGCGTTTGTGCTTCCGTTGATTACAGCGGTTATTAACGTCATAGTCAATGTAGCGCTTAACAACGATCCAAAGAAAATGAACGCTGCCCCGGTTTTAAGAACGATGGGTCTATGGCTCATCCCCGCGCTGTCTCTCATTCTCATGCCGATCACGCTGTTCAAGGCCATGGGGGCCGAGCTGCCGATCCAGACGATTGCACCGGCTCTCGTGGGCATGCTGCTCGTGGTCACCGGAAATTATTTGCCGAAGAGCAAACAGAACTATACGGTGGGCATCAAGCTGCCTTGGACGCTGAACAGCCAGAATAATTGGAATAAAACGCATCGTTTTGCGGGATACCTGTGGATGGCAGGCGGAGCGTTCATGATCCTGACGGCGTTTCTGAAGATGAACCTTGCCGTCGCAATCGTTCCTGTCATTATATTGATTGTGGCGGCTCCGGCGATTTACTCTTTCTCTTTGTTTAAAAAGGGCGTGTAACGGGCGGGGCTGCAACACATAAACGTCCTGAACGGCTAGCAAGCTGACTCCATGAACGATGGGGCAGCTTGTTTTATTATACGGCAGAGCGCGAGTTTATCCGTATCGGGAACAGAAAATGAAATGAAAAAGCTGGACTCCATACTCTTGGAATCCAGCCTTCCCCGTGCCTTATTTGTCGTACGGATGAATCGTCTGAATGGTGCCGTCCTCATTGTAGGTCAGCTCGGTAAACTTGACGCTGCGTTTGTTGTCCGCTCCGCCGGAAAGGGAGCTGTCATGGTAGAAGAGGTACCATTTATCCTGGAACTGAACGATGGAGTGATGGGTCGTCCAGCCGATTACGGGGGTTAGAATCGTGCCTTTGAACTCGAAAGGCCCCGTTGGACTTTGACTCGTGCCGTAGACGATTTTGTGCGTTGAGCCGGTGGAATAAGAAAGATAGTAGGTTCCGTTGTATTTATGGACCCAAGGTCCTTCAAAATATCTCCGCTCTTCATCCCCTGCAACAATCGGGTTGCCTTTGTCATCGACGATGGATATTTCTTGGGGCGCCTCTTTGAAAGTGAGCATGTCATCGCTCAGCTCAGCGACCCGCGGTCCGATGGCAGGCGCGTCTGCGGGAGGCCCTTCCGCATCCGGAATGTGCGATCCGGTCTGCCATTGTTCCAGCTGTCCACCCCAGAGGCCGCCGAAGTAAATATAGGCACGGTTGTCGTCATCCACGAATACGGCGGGGTCGATGCTGTAGCTGCCCGGGATGTAATGAGGCTCCGGTTTAAAGGGGCCGTGAGGCGACGAGCTTGTTGCTACGCCAAGGCGGAAAATATCGTCATGATCCCTGGCAGGGAAGTATAAATAGTAAGTGTCGTTCTTGAAGGCAGCATCCGGTGCCCACATTTGCTTCTTCGCCCATGGCACATCCTTCACATGAAGAGCTTCGCCATGGTCCACGCAGGGAGCATCCACATTCTCCATCGAGAGAACATGGTAGTCTTCCATGTCATACTGGTCGCCGTTATCATTGGACGTGTTCTCATGATCCAGGTCATGGGATGGATAAATATAAATTTTACCCTCGAATACGTGGGCGGATGGGTCTGCAGTATAGATATGGGTTACGATCGGTTCGTTAGGCTGTACGGGCTTGTTCATTACGGTTCCTCCTTGGATCATCACTTTGTAAGCGCTTGTATTCATTTTATCAGACGTGTTCCTCTCCAAAAACCTAATAAAATTAGGTTTTTCACCTAAAAATATTAGATCTTTTTGGATTGAGCATTAGAAGTGATTCCAAAAGACCGTCTCTTCTAGGGGTAAACGGGTTGAAGGATGAGCCGGTACGGACTTCTTACCGATCGCAACCAGCATAACGGGGATCAAATGGCGCGGAACCCCGAATGCTTCAATAAAAAGGCTTGAGTTGTATCCGCCCATCGGGCATGAATCAAGACCGCGCGCCCTTGCAGCCAGCATGAGCTGCATGGCGGCCATGGAGGCGCTCCGTATCGCTTCTTCCCGGGCAAGTTCAGGCGCATGGGTGTAGGAATTCATTATTTGCCGGACCAGATTCGTTTTGACCTCCTCTGGCATGAATCCTGCCTGAACCGCTTGGTCATATATCGCTTCAGCATGTTGATGGGCCCGCAGGTTTCCCAAAACCGCGATGATAGCGGAGGCTTCTACGATTTGCCTTTGTCCATATGCGATGGGTAACAATTTGTCTTTGGTGGCCTTATCTGTAATGGCAAGATACGTCCAATGCTGCAGATTCCAGGCAGAAGGTGCGGTACTCGCAATCTCTAGCATTTCTTTAATCTCATCATGACTGAGGTTGTGTTGGGGATCAAAATGTTTAACCGCTTGACGTTCACGTACAGTAGTTAAAAAATCGGCATGCGAAATGGATGGCATGTGAATCAGCTCCCTATCGTAGTTATCTTCATTCTTAAGGCCGGGAAGGTGTTCCCAACACAGCGAACGGTTACTTGAATATAGGATAATGATGGGTTCGAAACCATACCCTATTTTGACAACTGTATCGATACAGTGTTGAGATCCTGTATAATAAGAGTCGCGAGGGGGCGGGGTAATGAAAAAATATTTATCCATTCTTACCGATATGGAATCGAAAATTCAGGAAGGCCAATATCGTTCAGGGCAGAAGCTTCCTTCCGTTCGAAGTGCGGCACAATCCTACGGGTGCAGCATTAGTACGGTGATTCGTGCTTATACTGAGCTTGAGAAACGGCACGCCATTTATTCGGTTTCGCAAAGCGGTTATTATGTAGTCCAGAAAGATGGGGATTCGAATAACATGGATAAGAGTTTGATTGATTTTGCGTCGGCTTCTCCGGACGTGAACGTATTCCCGTATCTGGATTTTCAGCATTGCCTGAACAAGGCGATTGATACCTATAAATATGAGCTGTTTACCTATGGTGATCCGCAAGGAATGGAGAAACTGCGCCGCACCCTGGTCTCCCATTTGGCAGGAGCTCAAGTGTTCACTTCCGCGGAGAGGATTATGATTACGGCAGGCGCCCAGCAGGCGCTTGAGATTTTGACAAAAATGCCGTTTCCCGGCGGAAAGTCCGTCATTCTGGTCGAACAGCCCAGCTACAATAATTATTTGCAGCTGTTGGAGAGTGAAGGAGTGCCCGTTATCGGAATCACCCGCACGGCAGCGGGGATCGACCTGAAGGCTCTGGAGGAGCAATTTCGATCCGGACATATTAAATTTTTCTATACGATGTCGAGATACCATAATCCGCTGGGCAACTCCTACACCGCAGAGCAGAGAAAGGCCATTGCTAACCTGGCGGCGAAATATGATGTTTATATCGTGGAAGACGATTATATGGCTGATCTAGGCGAGGAACGGGGATATGATCCCATCTATGCCTACAACCGAACATCGCATGTGGTGTATTTGAAGAGCTTCTCGAAGATTATTTTCCCAGGATTGCGCCTGGGAGCCGTCGTCCTGCCGGAACGTTTGCTCGATACGTTCCGTGCTTTTAAAAGTTATGGGGATACGTCGCTGCTGTCCCAAGCGGCGCTTGAAATTTATATTAGCAACGGAATGTATGAACGGCATAAACAGAAGATTTACAGCCAGTATGAAACCCGAATGCAAGCCCTGAATGCGGCTGTGCAGCGATACGAGGGAGCCGGATGGATTGAAGCCGTGCCTGGCGACGGCGGCATATATAAGCTGTTTAAGCTGCCGCAGACCGTTAACCTGGAGCGGTTGATCAGGCGGCTGAAAGAGCGGAACATTCATGTGGTGTCCGGCAAGCTGTTCTATCTATCTAACAACCTTATGCGCGAGAAGTTTATACGTATCAGCATTTCCAGAGCACGGTTGGATCAGATTGAGGAAGGGGTTCAAGCGATCGTTGAGGAAGTGAAGCGAGAAGAAGGCAATCTATGGTGATTCTTTCGGGTCATGTTTATATTTAGGTTGCATTTCATAAAAATGTATTTTATATTCATCTGGTAGTTATATGATAAAAAGCTATTACTTTCGATTGTTTCCGATATGGTGTGTTCTTCCATATTCGGCAATGATCGCGGATTTATTTTATGAAATGACATCGTACGATAATGGCAAACCCACTGAAAAGTGGCGACGCAAAGCTATAGGGGCTAAGGCGGATTACTCGTATCCGCTATGCTAGCCAGTTACCGAATACGACGGAAAAGCCTCCGTCTATTCAGACAGGGGCTTTTTGTGTTTATTTATAAAAAAATTCCATTTCCCAACCAAATTCTTTAAGGTTGGAGAAGTAGTAGCTGACGTAAAAACTGCCAACGTTTTCAAGGAGGGAAACAAACCAATCGATTGATCCCCATCTAAACCAACAAGGAGTTGTATTCATGATTATGGACCAGGTCAGGAAATTGCTAGCTAGTAAATTAACCATTCTTAAACAGCCGGAATGTCCCAACATCGGTCTTGTTGGTCCCGTTCGGCTCCCTGTGCAGTTGGAGGACCATGAGGCTGTATTTAAATGGTATACATGGTTAAATACAGGCAATTCATTTATGGATAAGAATGACATTCTGGAATCATTATCTCAGGCAGATCTCGCTTCACATCAGCAGTCTTCCGTACTAGTATATGGCGATTTTGCCAATGAGGAGCATGCCTTGATACGGATGCACAGCATTTGCCATACGGGAGACATCTTTGGAAGTAAACGATGCGATTGCGGCTACCAACTGCGGCAATCCATGCGCATGATCATTGAAAACGGTAGTGGAGCTCTCTTTTATTTGGCGAATCACGAGGGTCGCGGAATAGGGCTTTTCCCAAAATCGTTAGCTTATCTTTTGCAAGATGAGGGGTGCGATACTGTAGAGGCCAATCTAAGCCTTGGCTTTGCAGATGACCATCGATCTTATGATGAAGCCATACGTGTACTCCAAAGCTTGCGGCAAAAACCAGTCACCCTTATTACAAACAACCCTAGAAAGCTGCAGTCTTTGCGGGAAAAGGGACTTTTAACCGATCATCATAAATCCATTTGGGGAGATGTATCCGAGCATAATAATCGGTATTTGGCAACGAAGATCGAAAAATCGGGTCATATTTACGACTCTTTGGTGGAGACCGCTTTATTATGATGGGGAGTGTTAATCATATGAAATTAGACCAACAATTTATGAAGCTGGCATTGGATTTGGCAGGTACGGCCAGTGGGAAAACCAATCCGAACCCGGTCGTTGGCGCACTGATAGTCAAAGACGGACAAGTAGTCGGCGCAGGTGTTCATAGAAAGGCTGGGGAACCTCACGCAGAGGTGCACGCATTCCGGATGGCTGATGGGTATACCGAAGGCGCAACGCTCTATGTTACGCTGGAACCAAGCCCTCAATCCTCTCCTTGCATAGAATTAGTCTTAAATTCGGGAGTCGCAAGAGTTGTCGTGGCGATGGAGGATCCGAATCCGAAGGTGGCCGGAAGAGGCATTCAATTATTGAGAGAGAATGGAATAGAAGTTGATGTGGGTGTATTGGGGAAGGAAGCCGAGTTACTTAATGAACGATTCGTGCACAATATGTCAAAACGACGGCCGTTTATCATTTCCCAGGTAGCCATGACGCTTGACGGAAAAATTGCCGCGTCAACGGGGCATTCTAAATGGGTTACATGTGATGAAACACAGCTTGTAGTACATAAATTAAGAAACAAAGTCGACGCCATATTAGTAGGAATTAATACGGTTTTGGCCGATGATCCGCTCCTTACGACCCGACTGCCGGAAGAAAGCGGGAAGAATCCCATACGGGTAATTTTAGATTCGAATTTGAGGTTGCCCGAAGATGCCAAAGTTACCGATTGTTCGGAAGCAATGACATGGGTAGTCACGAAGGAGGGGGCTGATCCGGGAAGAGTACACATGCTGCAGCAAAAAGGAATTGAAGTTCTGTTCGTTCCAGTGAACCGTTTCGGGCTGGACCTCCATGCATTATCGGATATGTTATATCAGCGAGGTGTTACCGACCTGCTGGTAGAAGGAGGCAGCGAAGTAAATGGATCATTCCTTCGAGCCAACCTTATTGATAAATGGATGATTTATATTGCTCCCAAAGTGTTGGGGGGACGGCAATCCTTCTCCCCCTATGGCGGCTCGGATTTGGAATTAATGGATGACGCGGTACGCGTAAAGATTCAATCTGTACAACAAATCGGTGAAGATATTTGCATTACCGCTTATCCGAATTACGATTATTCCATGTCTAAAAGTTCCTGCGTAACAGATAATCTTTATGAACTTTCCTTGAATAGTTATTAGTGAATAGACAAATAGAGTAAATGATATTATGGATGATAGAAACGGCAGTGGGGTACCTAACTGCCGTTTTTTTCTCATCCATATATTCGAATCTATGATCGACAGCTTATTCAAATTTTCCATCCAACTGGTTATCAGGTGCCCTGTTGATAGCATAAATCAGATGGTATATCTTTGTAAGAGACATTTTATGTAGAACTGCTGATAAATCGTAAGCAAGGGGGAAAATGATATGCTTGTTGGAGAAGAAGGGTTCAGCATATCGAAAGGAAGATGAGTACGCGCATGGAAAATCCTAATAAAGTCTACAATACTGCGGTGGAAGCAACGCTGGAGGTCATTGGCGGGAAGTGGAAACCGGTCATTCTCTTTCATCTTACTTTCGGTAAAAGACGAAATAGCGAATTTTTAAGCCTGATTCCCCAGATCACGCAAAAAATGCTGACACAGCATCTGCGGGAGCTGGAGGAGGAGGGCGTTATCGTACGAAAAACGTACAATCAGGTTCCACCCAAGGTAGAGTATGAACTGAGCGAGTATGGCTGGAGCTTGAAGGAAATTCTCCATTTGATGTGCCGATGGGGCGATATTCATATCGAGCGAAAATACGGCGAATCCGCCATGGTGCTGGAGAAGCCTGCATTTGAGGATCGTCATTAACAGGTATGATAAATGAAGGAGCCGACTATTCCACGTATAGTCGGCTCTTTGTCATGCAGCTTGCGCGATAACTTAGGGAATGACTTTACGCCGCCGGAGCTCGTCAAAGATGTTCATGAACATGGCCTCTGTATCGACATACTCATGAAATCCGAAGCGGCGGGCCTTCGAACCGTCTGCAAAGAAATCATAATCCCATGAGAACACAAAATCACCGAACTTCCAGGAGGAAACCTCTTGATACGTGTGCTCCGCAAGTCCATGCTTCTCAACCATACGATTCCAGATCGGCTCTTTATCTGCCATGACAACTTCCAGATTCATCTGTAGAGGCGGTGCGGTTTCCATCTCAAAATACTGCGCAATCTTCGGCCATAACTCGTTCCAACGGAACAGATCCCCATTCGTGATGTTAAATGCTTGATTGGCGCATCGTTCATCGGTTGCGGCCCATACTGTAGCCTTCGCGAGCAGATCGGCATCGGTCATCTCCAGCAGACTGTGAGAGGCCCCCGGCTTACCTGGAAAACGCAGAGGTATTCCGAGCTCTTTCGAAATCGAGGCATAGACGGCAATGACCATCGCCAGATTCATCGGATTTCCAAGGGCGAAGCCGCTGACTACGGATGGACGCAGGGCTGACCAGGTCCAGGTTTTGCCTTGCTGCCGCTCCTCGAGGAAGTTCTGCTGATCGATATTGAATTCTGGCGGCATATGGTTTGCATCCGTCTCCCGTGCTGGCGTTTTGAATGGACCGAGATGAGCACCGTATACCTTGTATCCCTGCATCAGGCTGACATGCTGCAGGTTGGCGGCAATGGGCTCGATAGCTTCCACAACATGAACGAGCATTGCCAGATTCGGGGCAACGAGCTCGGCCCAAGTTGGCCGGTCCTGATAGGCGGCATAGAAGATGTGCGTTACTTCCGATAAGTGACTTAATTTGGCGACCGTATCCTCGCGATCAAGCAAATCGGCCGATAGATAGCTTATACGTTTCGTGGATTCGCCGCCTCGGCGCGATACGCCGACGATATTCCAATCGGGAAGCGTCGCAAGGTATTCGATGAGGTTGCGGCCGATCACCCCGTTGGCCCCTACTACCAATGCCGTCTTTTGCGAATGATGTGAACGTTGATCTGTATTCATATATTCATCTCCTAACGTCTTGTTCTTGATTAATGTCATTTTGCACGTTAGGGTTCGGCTTGGGAAGTACGCACTTTGAAGTGACCTAGTCACCTTTTGGTAATGTTTAAGCAATGCCAACAGGGATGACATGAGTTTAAATAACTTGCCGGATAAGAAACCCGTGGATTAACTTGATCTGGCAGAGCCTCAAAAGACTTCCTGCTCGTGTGCGGGAAGGCTTTTTTCACCCTAATTGATGCTGTCTGTTCGTAAATTTCGGTTAAATGTAAGATAGAAACAGGGTGGCGATACCAAAGTAGATGACAAGCGACAGGATATCGTTAATGGTTGTAATCAGTGGACCGGAGGCCACAGCCGGATCGATCTTGAATTTGAACAGAATGAGGGGGATGATGGTGCCGGCCATCGTGCCCACGATGAGTGTTGCAATCAACGAGCTTCCGACCACAAGCCCCAGATAAACATTGCCCTGCCAGAAGTATGCGATCAAGGATATCAGGATCCCGCATGTGACCCCGATCATCAAGCCGACCTTCAGCTCTCTCGCTAACAGCCGGTACACCAGCGACTTGGTCATTTCTTTCGTAGTCAGGCCGCGTACAATAACAGCTAGCGACTGCGTGCCGGTATTGCCGGTCATTCCGGCAATCATGGGCATGAAGAAGGCTAGCGCCACAACCTGTGCCAGCGTCTCTTCAAATCGGGAAATGATCGTTCCCGAGATCAGACCGATGAATAAGAGCAGGACCAGCCACGGTAATCTTCGAAAGGCGGCAACGGTTGCTTTGGTGCTGAAGTCAATGGATTTGCCCCCGGTGGCGTTCATTTTCCGAATGTCCTCATCGGCTTCCTTGATGACGACATCGAGAATATCGTCAACCGTAATGATGCCTACAAGTTTGTTATCCTGTTCAACGACGGGGATGGCGACCAAATCGTATTTTTGGATTATCTGCGCGACTTCCTCCTGATCGGCATCCACAGGTACGGACAGTACCCGGCTGTGCATGATATCCACCATATATTCATCCGGTTCGGCCAAGATAAGACCGCGGTAGGACACCACACCCATTAGCTTCTTGTCTTGGTCAATGACGTACAGATAGTTGATCGTTTCGGAAATGGAGACGTAGGTTTTCAGCTTCTGGACGACCTCTGATACGGTGTAATGCTGGGGAATCCACACATAACGATTGGTCATGATTCGTCCCGCAGTTTCCGGCGGGTATTTCATCAGGTTCAGGACAAATTGGGATTCCTCGTCCCGCATTCCCTTGAGGAATTCGTCTTTCTGCTCAGGCGACAGCTCATCAAGCAGAATGGCGAGGTCATCGTTATCCATCAAGTCCAGGATGATGGCTGTTTTTTCTTTGCCCAGCTTGCCCAAAACTTCGATCTGCTGGTCATGCTCCATTTCCTGAACCATATCGGCCAGCTGTTCCTCGTTCAGAAACTGCAGAAATCGGGTTTGGTCCGTATCGCTGAGGTGGCTATGTATTCTGGCCAGGTCATAAGGAAGAAATTCATCGATTATTCGCTGAAAGTCATTGGGTGTTTTTGCTTTCAGACTCTCTATAATGTCCGGCATCCATTGCTCTAGTGTCCGGGTATTCACGCCGACAATCCTCCTTTCTGATTCCTTTATATGATAACGAAATGATTACATATTATAGGGTTCACCATAACGACTTATTATTAAACAATCCGAGTGGATGAAAATAAGGGTGATGGACGAGAAAAAAGAGACCGCAGCATGAGTTGCAAACGGTTGCAATATCACATAAGATATAGGCGCACAAATCTAAAGAGCAGGGGTGAGTATATGAAATACAGACGTCTTGGAAAAACCGATCTGAAAGTATCGGTAGTCGGTGTGGGAACCTGGCAGTTTGGCGGTGATTGGGGGAAGGATTTCAACCAAAAGGAAGTCGACGCCATCTTAACGCATGCGAAGGAGCTCGGCGTTAATCTGTTGGATACAGCCGAATGTTATGGTCCTCATCATATGTCTGAGAATTTCATCGGTGATTTCTTGTCGCGCGACCGCCGCGAGGATTGGGTCATTGCCTCGAAGTTTGGTCATCGATGGCATGAGCAATGGGAGAACGCTTGGGATGCGAAGCAGATCCGAATTCAGCTGGAAGAGTCACTTAAAGCGCTCCGTACCGATTACATCGACCTGTATCAATTCCATTCCGGCTCGGATGAAGTGTTCAACAATGATGACATGTGGACGATGCTGGACAAGCAGGTTCAGGCGGGAACGATCCGCAATCTGGGCATATCCATCGGAAGCAACAGAAATATCTATCAAACCGATAATGCTGCGGAGGTGAATGCCAAAGCCATTCAGGTCGTGTATAACCGTCTGGACCAAGCTCCGGAGGAAGAGGTCTTCCCTTCATGCATGAAGCAGGATCTTGGCGTGTTGGCGCGAGTTCCGCTTGCGAGCGGGTACTTAAGCGGAAAGTACAAGCCGGGAACGGTGTTCAGCGACAATGTGCGCAAGAATCGTGACCAGGACGAGATCAATGCCAAGCTGAAGCTTGTGGAAGAGATCAAGCAGAACGAAGTGCCGGAGGGCGTGAATATGGCCGAGTGGGCCTTGGCCTGGTGCTTAAAGCATCCGGCTGTCAGCTGTGTCATTCCCGGCTGCAAGAGCGTGGAGCAGGTGGAGACGAACGCAAGAGCCGTGGAGCTGGATTTGGTCCAAGACGACCATCCGGGAGCGTGGAAACCTTAGTACAGCCAGACTCGAGTGCGAATTGGGCGATGATACAAGAAAAAGCACCTGTGAAGGTGCTTTTTCTTGTATCATCCACATCCTGCCTGCCAAACCGGCTACCATCCGCTTCGCAGGATGGAATCGAAATTTAGAGATGACTCTTAGAAGCACGGGATGGTTCAATGACATGATCCGCGGGCTTCATGAACGTTTCAATCAGGCTGGTAAAGCTGTCCCCGCCACGGCCATTGGCAACCCCCCGTTTAAAGATCTCCAGCACCGCTTCAGGCAGTGAAGCGTCAATCCCAGCGTCATGTGTAGTATGGACGATATGTTCAACGCTGGCAGCGCCCATGGCGAGCCGGTCCACGTCCCCCGGATATTCTCCTGCATCGATGCGCGGCGTATAGAACTCAATGAATTGCGGCAGCGATGCCATCGTGCTGATCGCATGAGGCTTCAATTGCTCTGCTGTGATGCCGTTAGCCTTGCCTACTGCAACAGCGTGCAAATAACTGAGCATCCCCGTCCAGAACATATCCATTCCGATCTGATAATATAGTGCGGCGAGCCCAGGATCTTCACCCCGATAATCCGTACTCGTCAGCACTTCAAGCAACTCCTTTTGGGACTCGAAGACATCCAAGGGGCCGCTGTAAAAGGTGAACGACTCCGGCTTTCCGATTCCCGACGGTGGGACTTGCACACCGCCTGTGAGATGCGAAGCGCCATGTCCGGCCAGCCATTTGGCTGCTTCCCGGGCTTTCTCCGGGGTGTCCGAGCTTAGATTAACGAATACCTTGCCGGCGAGGCTGTCTGAGTCCTTTTCAAGAATAGCGTACATCGCATGGTAATCCGTAAGACTGAGAATGACTACCTCGCTTGCATTCAAGGCTTCCTTAATTGTGGACGCTCTGATTGCTCCCTGATCAACAAGCTCATTGGCTTTACTGGCTGTGCGATTCCACAATGTGACCTCGTAACCGTGATTCAGTAACGTGCGTGCCATGGCTTGACCCATCGGTCCCAGGCCTATGATCGTCACGGATGATTGACTTTGCGTAGTGTTTTTCATTTTGAATTATAGCTCCTCTCAATAAGTCTAACCCTATGCTAAACGATGACACTGGTGTCAAAGTCAACAGCTGAAGTTTGGCTAATGATTCTGTGATTTTGCTGAGCGAATATTTCAGTGTAATAGACTCATTGCACGGGACTTTGTTATAGTTAACTTAACGGGATTTTTTGGGGAGGAACCAGATGAAACCTATTAATAAACTTAGCGTTCAAGATGATTTTGTTGGATTTTACTTGCTGAAGGAATTAAATATGAGACAGACCAACGGCACGCCGCCGAAAGATTATTTTGACATCATTCTCTCGGATGCGAGCGGCCAGATCTCGGCCAAGTACTGGGATGTAACCATACAGGATAAAGAAACGTTCCTGCCGATGCAATTAGTCAAAATCCAGGGAACCGTGCTGAGCTACCGGGATCAGCCTCAAGTCAAAATCAGCCGAATCCGTAAAGCAACGGATGAGGACGGCGTTTCCTTAACCGATTTTGTGAGGGCTGCACCAATCCGTCCCGTGGATCTGTTACATACGATCAAACTTAAGATGAATGAGATTACGGAGCCGCAGGTACGAAGCATTGTGCAGTATTGTGTGTCGAAGGTGGAAGAGAAGCTGATGCATTATCCGGCTGCCAAAACCTATCATCATGCCTATTTTGCCGGACTTGCCTATCACATTGTACGCATGCTGGAGATTGGCGATTTCATCTGCAAGCAGCGGCCGTTTCTGAATCCGGACTTGATTAGGGCGGGCATTATCCTTCATGATATCGCAAAGCCGGAAGAGATGATCGCTCAGATGGGCATTGTTACGGACTACAGCAATCAGGGAAAATTGATCGGACATATCGCGCTGGCATCCAATTGGATCGTTGAAGCGGCCATACAGAACGACATCGCGCTGGATTCCGAAGTGGTACTGGGACTACAGCATCTCGTACTTTCCCACCATAACCTGGGAGAGTGGGGGAGCCCGGTTCAGCCGCAGACGGCTGAAGCCGTCGCGCTGCATCATATCGATCTGTTGGATGCCAAGCTGCAGATGGTAGAGGATGCCCTGGATACGACACTTGAAACGGAGCCGTGGACACCGATGATCCGCGGACTCGACAATAAGGCGATTTATCGACTGAAGGTATAAGGATTGCTTGAATACGAGTAAGAAAAGAGAGTGCCTTTCATAAAATGAGTGAGGCATCCTTCGATCCATTGGATCATGGAGGATGCCTCTTCGTTATGCTTGGAAAAGTTTAAGGTTCTTGGCTCGATATCGGTATGGTAAAGCGCACCGTTGCCCCGCGAGGCGGGGTGTTCTCGGCAGAAATATGCCCTCCATGATGCTGAATGAGAAGTTTGGCGATATACAGCCCCAGACCGGAATGCCCTTTTTGTCTGGAGGAATGATGATCCCCTTGATAAAACTGCTTAAATACCTGCTGCAGATCCTGATGCTGCCCAAAGCCTGCTCCATTATCCGTAACAGCCATCATCACCTGCTCCTCGGTGATTTCGATCCGCCATAGAATCAGTCCGGCTTCAGGAGTATATCGAATGCTGTTCGAAACGAGATTATCCAGTACCTGCATGATGCGATAGGGATCCAAGAGGACGGGCTTCTTGTTCAATCGATTATCGTTGATCTCTGTATGGAAGATTATATTCTGATTGCCGCATAAAGCGGCATATTCCATGGTTTTATCATCTGCCAGTTCTTCAAGATCCACGGGAAGCGGCTGAAGCCGAAAAGAGACCTTCTCAATTTCTGCGATGGTGTTCATATCCTGAAGGAGCTTCGAAGCACGTGTCGTGTTGCGTTTGATGACTTGAAGATATTGCGATCGTTTGGCTTCGTAAGACTCCCCGTTCATCTGCTCCAAGCCCTCAACATGCCCTTGAATAATCGTAAGCGGTGTCCGAAGGTCGTGAGCGAGAGCCGCAAACATGGTGCTTCTATCCTGCTCTAATCTCCACTCCCGCTCAATGGATTGCTCCAGCTCTTGGCGCATGTCCTCAAAAGCATGTGTAAGCCGGTTAACTTCCGTTATTGACGATGTCCCTGTCATCGAAAAGTGTAAATTTCGCTCTTTAATCTGCTCGGCTCCTTGCAGAAGCTGCTGCAGCGGAGTGCTGATCTGTCGGCTGAATCGCCTTCCGAATATTAGCGTGAACAAGATGATGTACAGAAAAGGCGTCAGAACAAAGAGGAGGGACCCGATGGTTACCAAGGGATTCAGCGCCGGATTGGATGCCGTCACCTTCAGGTTATATCCAAGCAGAAGAGCCCCTGCAAGATTTCCGTCACTGGAGACAACCGGAGTGTATTTCACGACTTGATTCATGCTTCTATGCGTCTGGTTCAAGCGTGCCAGTATTTTCTGCCGGCTAAGTGATTCGTTGAGAGGAAGATCACCATATAGGGGTTCGCCAGTAAGGGACACTACCAGGTAGGACATGCCCTGCGAGGGGATCACCTTTTCCAGATCGGCTTGTCCCTGCTTGCTCATGACAGAATCGCCCCGGGCTTCGGCGTACTCCGAAATTACAGGGATTTGAGCTTCATAATGATTGGCCGGGAACGCGATGTCATGGTTGAACAAGTATCCAAGCAGCATCGCGAGCAGTCCCCAGGTTACAAGCGTAGCCAGCAAGCTGCAGGCCAGGATCGAGGCGAAATGGCGGGCGAACGTGTTTTTGATGGAACGCTGTTTCATCATTTGGGATCCCACTTGTAGCCAATGCCCCATACGGTTTGAATATAGCTGCGGTCCTGTGCGTGGGCGGCCAGCTTGGCCCGTATTTTCTTAATATGCTCCGTGATGGTAGAGTCGTCCCCTTCAGCGTCAAATCCCCATAACTTCTCATAAATCTGCTCTCTGGAAAAGACCTGCCCCTGATGCATCGCCAACAGTTCTAAGATCTGATACTCCTTATTCGTAAGAGCGAGGTTGTGCCCGTTGCAGGTAACGGCATGTCCCTTGCAATCGATCGTCAGGGCTGGGAAGCGCAGGAAACCCTGTTCTTTGTGGGTGCGGATTCTCTGTTCTCGCCGCAGATGGGCATGGATACGGGCTTTTAATTCAGCAAGGCTAAAGGGCTTGAGCAAATAATCGTCCCCGCCGGCAGCCAGCCCTCGAATTCGGTCCACTTCACTTTGGCATGCACTCAAGAACACAATGGGACACTGCGTCCTTTCCCTAAGCTGCTCGCATACCTCAATGCCGTTCATATCAGGCATCATTACATCGAGTATGATCAGGGACGGCTGCTGTTTGCTCTGGATTAACGCCTCCTGTCCACTTCCGGCAGTTAGTACCTGATAGCCTTCAAGCTCCAGGGCATCTTCTATAAAAGAGATGATTTCTTCTTCATCATCGACTAATAGGATCGTTTCGTTTGCCATATCTATTACATCCTCCGAGAACTAGCTATTTATAAAGATCTATCTAGTTAGTGTACACCGCATTTCTAAAGAATGAATAAAGAAAGTCCGATTACTTGAAGTTTATAATTGCCCAACCTTCAACGGAGCAGGCGGAAATCGTTCTGGAGAAGCGATAGCGGTCGCCTGAAAGCCTTCCAAAGGAAAGCTGGCATCGGAAGCAAACACAGCATCCGGATTTCAACCATTCTTAAATGGATAGATAGAAATCTGGGGGCAACAGCGATCGGAAGAATGATCCGCATGCGCAGTGATGCCTAAGCTACTATGTACTTACAGTTCAATATAAGTTTCTTTATCCTTTCTTTATGATTGTACCTTAACCTGAAGGCACATTGATAAGGAGGTACGATGATGGCAACGAATTTACAGCCAAGAATAAGGCTCATTGACAGCTTGAGGGGATTTGCACTATTAGGCATTTTTTTGGTGAACATTACGTTTTTTACGACATCGCTGCAAACCATTTCGTTCGGGGTTGAATTATGGTCAGGCTGGTACAATGAAGTCCTGATGCTGCTGCGCGGAATTGTAATTGACGGCAAATTCATATTGATATTCTCTTTCCTGTTTGGTTTTGGCATGGTGATGTTACAGGAGAGCAGTCAGGCAAAAGGACGAAGCTTTAATCGCATCTATACTCGAAGGTTGACGGCTTTGCTTCTAGTCGGTCTGATCCATGGAATTCTGATTTGGTACGGAGACGTTCTGACCCACTATGCACTCATGGGTTTTCTGCTGATGCTGTTTCAACGCTGCAAGCCGAGAACGCTGCTGGTCTGGTCGCTATCCCTGCTGCTGCTCGTTCCTGTTCTGCTGACGGGAGCAAGTCTGCTGAGCTCTTCGGTTGGACAGGTCTTTGAGCCGTTTAGCCAAGCGGATGCGCATCAGATAGGTGTTTATTTTCAGGAGCGGGATGCAGCCATATACGGAGAGGGGACGATGGCCCAGATCATCGCTCAGCGGCTGAATGATTACATCGGCTCCATCTTGAATATGGTGGTCTTCTACCCCCAAGTATTAGGGATGTTCCTGATGGGTGCCTACTTCTGCAATCGTCGTATTTTGCATGAGGTCCAGAAGAACCGGAAAGGGATCATCCGATTGGTGGTCATTGGAGGTAGTTTGGGTCTTGTCCTTCAACTTGTGATGTCGCTAGCGGATGGATTGCCATCCTGGTGCGAGGCGGTAGTTTTATTCGTTGGAGGACCACTCTTGGCACTGGGCTATATCGGTGCGTTTGCACTTTTATACCAGAATAAGACGTGGCAGAAGGTGCTGGATTTATTTTCTTATCCCGGAAAAATGGCCTTCACCAACTATTTGCTTCAATCGATCCTTTGCGGATTGATCTTTTACAGCTACGGATTGGGGTGGTATGGGAAGATCGAACCGATCTGGCAGATGGTGATAGTTGTCGTCATTTTTGCTCTGCAAGCAGCCTTAAGCAGGGTCTGGTTGAAGCGGCTTCCGATGGGACCATTCGAATATATCTGGCGCCTGTTTACGTATTGGGGAAATCCGGTGAAACAACAGGGGCAGAAGGCCGCAATGCATGCTGAATAATCTAGGTTAGAGCCTCGCATAAAGTGTATTTTCATAAAAATTTCACTAAGCGCTCGTCCCTTATGGGGCGAGTTTTTTTATAAGAAAACCGAACAAAAATATCGGGCGGCATGATACCGATTAAAGATGCATTATCAATTTTTAAGATATGTTGTACGGCTCTAAGGTGCTTGCGTTATGATGCTAGGTATAATAATTCGAGATGAGAGGAGATGAGGGGCAAGAGCAGCATAAAGCAAGGCAAATCTGATGAATCTGTGAGTGGGAGGGATTGGATGATGTTCTTTAAACGCTGGCTAATGATCGTGCTTGTTATCGCATTGTCAGCAGGTGGGCTTTCGAAGACGAGAGGTGAGGCTTGGGCAGATCAAGCGGATACGCAAGGCAGCAATCTGCTGCTGAATTCGGACTTTGAAGCCGTGACCACGAAGGCTTCTTGGCTGGACCAGGTGGCTCCCGAGCATGTCAGTGAATGGAAGGCGGCAGGAAATCCGGTGTTTGCGGTCGATGACTCCGTCTATTATAGTGGGGCCCGTTCCGTCTCCATTACCGGTACTGTGTCTGGAACCGACCGGGGAGCGATAACGCTCCCTGCGGCAGGCATTGAAGCGGGTAAGAGTTATATGCTCACCGGCATGTATAAACTGGAAAACGTTTCGGATCAGGTGCTGGTCCGCTTCCAGTACAAGAGAAGCGGTACCAGCAGCATTAGCTATGCGTTTCAAGGTGAAAGGGGGACCAAGGATTGGACCTACTTCAGCCATGTCGTTCATGTGGCTGCGGACATGGATGCCAATCCTCAGGGAAAGGTGGAGGCCTTTCTGGAGAAATCGGCGGGTACGGTCTGGTTCGACCAGCTCTCCATGCGGGAGTATGTCCCGCTGCGGGATATTACACTCGACCGGCAGACCATCAGCCTGCAACCGGGAGAGACCGGGCGTTTCCAGGCAGCCTATGAGCCGGAGAATACTTCAGATACGTTCCTGGAATGGGCTTCATCTAACACGGTCGTAGCTTCGGTGTATCAAAGTGGGGAGGTGGCGGCGCATGCGACCGGTCATGCTGTCATATCTGCTATGTCCCCGCAGAGCGGGATAACAAGACAGGGCGTCGTTACCGTGGGTACGCCGCCTTCGCTTATCGCCGAGTCCTACTTGGGATCCATTAGCGAGAATGGCGTACTAGACGGACAGCTAGCTGCTGCCGACAGCTCGGGAGCTTCGGTTTCATTTGAACTGGCCGCTGCACCACGCAATGGTACGGTATCGGTCCTGCCTGATGGTTCGTTCCGGTATTATCCGAACCGTGGTTACGCGGGTGCCGATTCGTTCATTTTCTTGGCTTATGGAGCGGATGGGGGACCTGCAGCCGCCGCGGCGAAGATTGAGGTACTTCCTCTGGATTCGCCTCCGCTCTTGGATCTGACGTGGTATTCGACCGAAAAAAACACTCCGCTAACCGGACAACTGGGCCGCCTGTTGTCGGAAGAACAGGTGGAATGGACACTCAGCACGTCTCCCCGCGGTGAAATGAGTCTGGCTTCGGACGGCTCCTTTACTTATACGCCTGCCCCCAATGAAGTCGGCTACGATACGTTTGAAGTTACGGCGACGACAGCATCCGGAAAATCGGCGACCGGGAAGACCCGTATTTTTGTGGTACCGGATGAAGAGGATCTATTGGATCAATTGACCTCCATCGGTAATGAAGGCATACATCCCCGCGTGTTTGCGGATGCCGGTGATTTTGCTTCCATCCGTGAACTCATCGGGCAGGATGAATATGTGACAAAGTGGTTTGATCAGTTGAAGCGGGAGGCGGATCGGCTGCTGGATACGGAGCCGTACGGATATCTTGCGAATGGAGGCAGCAACAGCAATGTTCGGGATTTGCTGATTCGAACATCGATGATGTATCAGCTGACCGGGGATGAAGCCTATGCTCGGCGGGCAATCGAGGAGTTGGAGGCTGCCGCGGCATATCCCGACTGGGGAGGACGTTATAACAATATGCTCTCCTTGACGTATATGACGCTTGGATTTTCGCTCGCATACGACTGGCTGTATGATGCCATGACTGAACAGCAGCGGAACATGGTACGGGAGGCGGTCATGAAGCATGCGTTCAGCCACGCGCTCTCCTGGTATCGCGGCGAATTCACCCATAACGGGGAGTATAACAACATCAACTTGGTGGATAATGGCAGCTTTTCCGTTGCGGCGCTAGCCATGCTGGGCGATGAAGAGAAGGTGACGCAAGCCGGGCTTGAAATTCTGCGCGGGTCTTATCGCAAGCTGCAGAATACGCTCCGTTTCTTTACGGAGGACGGATCGTGGCCGGAGGGGCCGCATTATTGGCAGTACGGGACGGAGTTTCTATTTTTCAAGATGGCTGCCATGCACCGTACGCTTGGAACCGATTACGGGTTGGCCGAGCTTGAGGGGGTGAAGGAATCCGGCGAGTATCCGCTGCATTTATGGGGGCCGGGAGGATTCTTTAATTTTTACGATTCGGCAACACCGAATGTGCATCCCCAGACCCTTTGGATGGCAGATTTCTACGATCAGCCGCACATCGCCTGGTATGCAGGCGAACTGACCCGTCGTAAAGGGGCTTTTTCTCCTTACTACCTGCTGTTTTACCGTCCGGGGATGTTTGATGAGTTGCCCCCTTCACTGGACCGTACATTCACAGGTATCGAATCGATATCCATGCGTAGCGGATGGACGAACTTGAACGATACCTTCGCTTCGGTGAAAGGTTTTAACGATACATTGCTGAGCCATATCGATATGGACGCAGGCACATTTGTGTTCGATGCGCTGGGTGAGCGGTGGGCGACGGATTTAGGGATGGAAAACTATAACCTGCCCGGCTTCTGGGACTATGCCGGCGGACAACGCTGGACCTATTACCGTAAGGGCGCACAGGGACAAAACGTGATGATAATGAACCCGGAATCGAATCCCGTCTTCATGCAGGATTACGATGCGCGAGCACCGCTTGTAAGAAGTGCTTCCAAGCCGCGGGGCGCTTTCGGCATTATCGACCTAACTGAGCGGTATCCGAAAGATGCATTATCCTACAGGCGTGGATTAATGCTGACCGGCGATCGCCAGCAGTTGATCGTGCAGGATGAATTTGACTTAAAATCGTCATCCGAGCTCTATTGGTTCATGCACACGGAAGCGCATATTGAAGTGCTCGGGAGTGGCCAAGAAGCCGTGCTGACGCAGAAGGACAAAAAACTGTACGTCAAAATGCTGGATGCTCCCGAAGGGGCGGCATTCTCCGAGATGATGGCCCAGCCGCTGGAAGGGACGCCGAATCCTTCGGGTCAAACTGTAAATCACGGCATACGCAAGCTGGTTGTTCATATGGCCGGCGCGAACCGGGGCCGACTGTCGCTGTGGATGGTCCCTTTGACCGAAGAGGCTCCGCTTCCGGAAGAAGCGCCGGAATTCCGCAGTCTTGACGATTGGTCGATTCCGGACGGTCCCATGCAGGAAAGGGACCGGCTGCCTGAAGTGAATTCCATCCTGGTGGACGGCTCCGCTCTGGCCGGGTTTGATCCGCAGCGAACTTACTACGAATGGACGGTTCCGTACGATCAGCGCTCGAAGGTTCCGGAGATAGGGGTTGTTTCCGATTTTGACGCTGCTGTCATACATGCCGAGGGTATCCCCGGCAAGACGTATATCGATGTGACCGATCCATCCAATCCGGGTGTTCGCAATCGGTATACCGTTGCTTTGGTACCTGGGCCGTTGATTGGGGATCCCCCTCCTGGTCACCGTTTGCCGATTCAGGAGGTCACAGCCAGCGCTTCTCCGCAGGCAAGCTACGGATATACCCCGGACAAGACGATCGACGGAGATTACGAGACGCGCTGGACATCGGAAGGATCGCATTGGATTCAATACGATCTCGGCGAGAACCGGAAGGTGGGCGCGGTTTCGATCGCTTTTTTCAGCGGTGAAACACGCAGATCCTATTTTACCGTGACGGCATCCACTGACGGGGTCCACTGGAACACGGTTTACCCGGACGGACTCAGCTCAGGAACGACCGCCCAACCGGAAGTATTCCAATTTCCCGAGGTAACGGCGAGATTTATCCGCATCAACGGATCGGGCAATACGTCGAACCAATGGAATAATTACACGGAGGTCGGCATCTTTCGTCCGATGAACGGAAACGGATGGGGCAGGGGACGATGATGGCAGAGCCTCGTTCTGCCATTTATCAACATAAGTTTAAAGGGGCCAATTCATGATAGAAGGAGTAGTTCATATATGATCGGGTACAACGATTCCCAAGAAAAGATTCGGTTAGCCTTTGTCGGTCTCGGCAAACGCGGAAAGGATCTGCTGAGGCTGCTGAGTGATATGCCGGATGTGGAGATTACGGCGATTTCGGATCTATACGAGGATCGCCTTCAAGAGGCTGCACGGCAGGTTGCTGAAACTGGAAGTCCTGTCCCTGCTTCCTCTACGGATTATCGGGAAGTGATTGCACGTAGGGATGTAACGGCTGTTATCATCGCTTCATCCTGGACCAGCCACAGCGAGATCGCCGTGTCCGCGATGAGGGCGGGAAAGCCCGTGGCATCGGAGGTGGGAGGCGCTGCTTCCCTCGAGGAATGCTGGCAGCTGGTTCGCACCTATGAGGAGACCGGTACGCCCTGCATGCTGCTGGAAAACTGCTGTTATGGCCGGGAAGAAATGGCGCTGCTGAGGATGGTAAGAGAAGGGATTTTCGGGGAACTGCTTCACTGTCAGGGGGCTTATCAGCATGACCTCCGGGAAGAAGTAGCGATGGGGGTGGAAAACCGCCATTACCGCGTCCACAATTATTTGCACCGCAACGGCGATGTGTACCCGACCCACGGTCTGGGGCCAGCAGCCAAAATGCTGAACATCAACCGGGGCAACCGTCTTACCAAGCTTTCCTCCATGTCCACCAAGACGCGCGGAATAACAGAGTGGGCTCGCAGAAACCTGGGTGCCGAGCACCCGGCTACGCTTACGGATATGGCTCTCGGTGATATTGTTACCACCATGATTCAGTGCGCCAACGGTGAATCGATTCTGTTGACGCACGATACATCCCTGCCCCGTCCATATTCCCGCGGGGGACGCATACAGGGAACGAAGGGCATTTGGATGGAGGACGGCGCCGTTATTCATATCGAGGATCGAAGCCCGGCCCATGCATGGGAGCCGTTCGAATCCTATTTCCACGAGTACGAGCATCCGGTGTGGGCGAATTATTTGAAAGACGGCGTACGGGGAGGGCATGGCGGCATGGACTATCTATGCTTGCGCGCTTTTGTCGAGAGTGTGCTCAAGAAAACGGAAATGCCGATCGATGTGTACGACATGGCCGCCTGGATGGCGGTGACCGCGCTATCCGAGCAGTCGATTGAACTTGGAGGCACAATGCTTCCGTTCCCCGATTTCACGAACGGGAAATGGATGAACAGACCTCAGGGCAACTCCACAGCTTATGCACTATAAGTAAGGGAAAGATCTATGTGTGTATGGAGATGGTGAACACCTGCAAAAAGCAGAAATAAAGTTTCTTCACTGCATCAAAGCACCCAAGCTTTAAATAAAACTCTTGCAATTTTAATTCGGAGTGTAATACAATGCTTCTTAATTAACCAACACGATATGTTATAACAAGCGATGATGGAAAGAGTAAGCGAAAGAACGTTCCTGACAGGAAAGGGCAGCCACCGACTGAGAGCGCCCGGGCGAAGGTTCTCCGCTGAAGTTCATTCCGGAGCTGGTATGCTGATAATCTGCATGTTGCGTGCAGAGGGTAGGTTTACCCGTAACCCTTGCGTTAAGAGGTTCAAGTGAGATGTGTTTGCTTTTTTTCGGCATATCTAATAAGGGTGGTACCACGACTCCTCGTCCCTTTTCGGGCGGGGGGTCTTTTTGTTTTTATAAACCAGAAATAAAAGGTGAGGGAGAGATTTCAGATGAGTCAAGGACGTTTGGAACAATTAAGATCAGAGCTGGATTCCGTTAATCTTCAACTGCTGGAGCTGTTGTCGGAGCGGGCACGAATCGCCCAGGAGATCGGTCAGGAGAAGCAAAAGCAGGGAGTTCCTGATTTTGACCCGGTACGCGAGAAAAAAATGTTGGATACTCTGGTGGAGCATAACCAAGGTCCTTTCGATAATGAAACGGTGCGTCATTTATTTAAACAGATTTTCCAGGCATCCTTGAAGCTGCAGCAAGTCGATCACAAGAAGCATTTGCTGGTGAGCCGGAAGAAGAAGCAGGAAGACACGCTGATTCAGCTGGGCAATACGGTGATCGGCGGCACGCCGGTAATGATCGCAGGGCCATGCTCCGTTGAGAGTTATGAGCAAGTACGCCAGGTTGCGGCTGCCCTTAAGGAAGCGGGCATAACCGTCATGCGCGGCGGCGCGTTCAAACCGAGAACATCGCCTTACGATTTTCAGGGTTTGGGCATTGAGGGCCTGAAAATTCTGAAGGAAGTGGCGTCCGAGTTCGGCCTGAAGACGATCAGCGAAATCGTGGATCCTGCGCATATCGAGCTTGCGTGCGAATACATTGACGTCATTCAGATCGGTGCGCGGAACATGCAGAACTTTGAGCTGTTAAAAGCGGCAGGGGATGTTCAGACGCCGGTGCTGTTGAAACGCGGACTAGCGGCTACGATCGATGAGTTCGTGCACGCTGCGGAATACATCGTGTCCCGCGGCAATGCGCAAGTGATGCTGATTGAACGCGGCATACGGACATACGAGAAGGCGACGAGAAACACCCTGGACATCTCGGCGGTGCCGATTCTGAAACAGGAAACGCATCTTCCGGTGCTGGTGGACGTGACCCATTCCACAGGCCGCAAGGACATCCTGGCCCCTTGTGCCAGAGCGGCTCTCGCTGCAGGAGCTGACGGCGTGATGGTAGAGGTTCATCCCGATCCGGCTACGGCGTTGTCCGATGCGGCGCAGCAGCTGAATATTCCGGAATTCCATGATTTTCTGGCGAATGTGAAGAAGTCCGGATTGCTGTAAAAAATGCACTCTTTCGCTTCTGGAAGATAAAGGGTTGACAAAGCGCTTCTCATTCCTTAAGATAATTATCAAAATTCATATTGAAATGTTTTGATTAGAAATAGTAAAAGCGAAATGACTTTTCAGAGAGCCGTTGGAAGGTGTGAAACGGTAATGTCGTTCCCTTTGAACTCGTCTATGAACAGCTGCCTGATCATGTAGGGTTAGCCGGAGTTCCACCGTTATAGGGATAGATGGTGATGGCCATCGAAGAAGATCATTTTGCATAAAATGAATTAGAGTGGTACCGCGGGTCCAACCCCGCCTCTATACGTAGAGGCGGGTTTTTTTTGTTGGTTAAATTCCGGGTTTAACCAACCCCGCTTGATATAAATGAATGAAAATGAACGATCGATGATCGAGGAGGAATATCAAATGGAACGCAATATTATCGTATTGGACACAACCTTGCGCGACGGAGAGCAGGTTCCGGGCGCCAAACTGAACGTACAGCAGAAAATCGAGTTTGCGCAGCAGCTAAAGCGGCTGAACGTCGATATTATCGAGGCTGGTTTTCCCGCGTCTTCGGCAGGGGATTTTCAAGCGGTTCAGGAAATCGCCCGAACCGTAGGCGATAGCGTCTCCATTACTGCGCTTGCACGCGCGGTGAAGGGCGATATCGATGCCGTATATGAGAGCATTAAGCTTGCGCAAAATCCGCTGATTCATATCGTGCTTGGCACCTCGAACATTCATGTGGAGAAGAAATTCAATCGCTCCAAGGATGCGGTGCTCCAGATGGGCGTTGATGCGGTGAAATATGCCAAAACACTGCTGCCTCATGTCCAGTATTCGACGGAGGATGCATCCAGGTCCGATTTTGAATATCTGTGGACAACGATCGAAGCTGTCGTGAAGGCCGGAGCAACGATGATAAACGTGCCGGATACGGTCGGTTATGCCGTTCCGGATGAGTTCGGCGAATTGATTCGCAAAATCAATGAACGACTGAAGAATCTGAACGACCAGGTTATTCTCAGTGTTCACTGTCATAACGATCTCGGGCTAGCTACGGCGAACACGCTCAGCGCAGTGAGAAATGGTGCCCAGAAAGTAGAATGCACGATCAATGGTTTAGGGGAGCGCGCAGGCAATACATCGCTGGAAGAAGTGGTCATGGGACTGAAGGTCCGGGAGAATCACTTTAAGGCCTCCACCAACATCCGGCTCAAGGAGCTGATTAGAACCTCCCGGCTGCTGACGCATTTGACGGGCCTGGATGTGCAGGTGAACAAGGCGATTACGGGTGAGAATGCATTCGCGCACTCATCCGGCATTCACCAGGACGGATTACTGAAGGATAAACAGGTTTATGAGATTATGTCGCCGGAGGAAGTCGGCGCAGACAGCATGGAGCTGATCCTGACGGCGCGGTCCGGAAGGCACGCGTTCAAGAATGCGGTGGAGAAGCTTGGCTTCGAGACAGGCGAAGGCGAAGATTTTGAAGCGCTGTTCGCGAAATTTCTGCAGCTGGCCGATGCCAAGAAGGAAGTATACGACCATGACGTTTTTTATCTGGTGACCCAGCACCGTATCCATGAAGAAGTCAGCAGTCATCTGTATGAGCTGGATTCGTTCCAGGTCGTGACCAATGATCTGTATCCGACGGCAACCGTGAAGCTGAGAAAAGGCAGCGAGACGTTCAGGGACAGCATGGTGGGGGATGGCCCGATCGATGCGCTGTACAGCGCCATGAAAGCGTTGGTCGGTTTGGACGTACAGTTGAAGGATTACAAAATCAACAGTCTGTCCAGGGGAAAAGAAGCCATCGGCCGGGTAAACATTCGAATCGAATACCAAGGCAAAACCTATTCCGGGCGCGCGATGGATACGGATATCATTAAGGCAAGCGCGTTGGCTTTTCTTAACGGGATTAACGCGGTATTGCTTGATGCCGGCCAGGATGTGCAGCTGCAAGCGCCGGTGGATGCACGATAATTCATGGTATGAGACGGTTGCGTTCACCAGAGGCCAATCCATAACGGTAACGTAACGCTGGTGCGGAGGGTGGATACCCCACGTCTACTTCTAATGTAGAGGTGGGGTATGCGGCCGCCCGTAACCGATGGATTTTAAAAGCATACTTATTGACCGATCGTTACAAAATATATATAATGAGCTGGAAACTATAGGAGAGAGGAGCCGATCATGGTGCGAAGATTACGGTGGAATACGTCCTTGCAGCGGAATGGCATGTTCTTTCATGCCGAAATGTAGAGTGGGCGAGGTGGCATATTTTTTTTGGATTGTTTTGTACTAATCGGTAAAATAGTTAGGTGTATGCGAAGTGCGTCTTATTCGAGCTTACGGGACTCACGGATCCTATTTTTGTACCGATAATTACAGAAGTGTGGAATAATAAAAGACAGGAGTGGTTTCCTTTGCCTTTATCCATTTATATATTAGGACTTATGATTTTCTCGATGACAACCTCTGAGTTTATGGTAGCAGGCATTATGCCTTCGCTTTCGGAAGAATTCGGCGTTTCGGTTGCAGCCATCGGTTATCTCATTACCGCTTATGCCGCCGGCATGATTATAGGAGGACCGCTGCTGACGGTAGGGCTATTGAAGGTGCCGCGCAAACAGGCCTTTTTGATATTGGCTGCCATTTTTCTTGTCGGTCAGACGCTGGGCGCTGTCGCGGCCACATATGAAGTGATGATGGCTGCCAGAGTGATCACGGGTATCTCCTCTGCAGCGGCGTTTGGCGTCTCGCTTGCGATTAGCTTTTCCCTCGTCGGCCCGGAATCGCGTGGAAGGGCGGCGTCGATCGTCCTCGGCGGTTTAATGGTTGCAACGGCGATCGGACTTCCGCTGGCGATGTGGATCGAGCAGCTATTAGGCTGGCGTGCCAGCTTCTGGGCTGTTGTGGTTCTGGTATTGGCATCGGGCCTGGTGGGGCTGTTTACGATCCCATCCTTGCCCAGAACGGAATCGGCCGGCATTCGTGGAGAGTTTGTTGCCTTCAAGAATCGCCATCTATGGGCTGCATATGCCACAAGCATGCTGATTATCGGAGCTACCTTTGCCGCATTCAGTTATTTCTCGCCGATCTTAACCGATCTTACCGGCTTTGGCGCTCAGGCGGTTCCGATCCTGCTTGGCGTTTACGGTGTGGCGACGGTGCTTGGCAACATGGTCACCGGCAGACTGGCGGATCATTATATGATGCAGATCCTCACCATTGGGTTGGTCGCTCTAGCGACGGCTTTAGTGGTATTCGGGCTGTTTGTGCACAGCCAGGTGATCGCTATGATTGCGGTTGTGATCGTAGGTTTAGCAGGTGTGCCCATGAACCCGGCCATGGCGACCCGGGTCACCCGGGTTGCCGATACGGGGGCGCTTGTTACGACGGTGCATGGGTCCGTGATCAGCCTTGGCGTTGTCGTTGGATCCTCCATCGGAGGGATGGCGATGGATGCTGGTTTTGGCTTGGCGTCGCCTCTATGGGTTGGGGCGTTCTTGGCTGTTCTCGGTTTGCTGTCCTTACTGCCAGCCGTGCGAGGTAGGGGGAAAGCACAGCCTCTGTCTTCCGATCAATGATGCATTACCTGAAACCACCAGCTCCGAATAAAAGGGAGCTGGTGGTTTCTAATTTTCAGCTGAACTGCTGCGTGATCCCCGCCATAAACTCCTCCTCCGAGGCTTTGCTTCGCAAATCCATCAAGAAATGAGCATCCGCTCCGGATAAATAGCGGAAACGGGAGGATGTATCTGTAGCCGCTTCGTAAATGGTTTCCGCAATTAACTCCGGTGTGGCGACGTTGGTTTCAAAGCTGGCCATTTGTTTTTGCAGCACCGTTTCTGAATAGGCTGCATAAGCATTCAGCGAAGGGTGTGACAGCAGATCCAATGAACGTCCGGTAAAGTCTGTTGCAACGTTTCCGGGCTCTACAACTTTCACCTTAATATTCTGTGCAGCCAGCTCATAGAACAAGGACTCCGAGAACCCTTCGATGGCCCACTTGCTCGCATGATACAAAGACAGAAGAGGAAAGGCAACTCTGCCGCCAACGGATGAAACATTGATGATAGTTCCCTCGCCGTTCATTCTGAAATGGGGGAGTATAGACTGGGTTGTCTGGAGGACACCAAATACGTTGACATCAAACTGTTTTCTTACCTGTTCATCCGTTGCGGCTTCAAATGCGCCAATGGCTGCGTAGCCTGCATTGTTCAGCAGCACATCGATTTTACCGAATTGCCGAATCCCTTCGGCGATGGATGTTTCGATCGTTTCCTTCCGTACAACATCGAGTCTTGTGACCAGCATACGCTCTCGCTGTATGAATTCCATCTCCTTCTCCGGCGAACGCATGGTTGCGATAACGTTCCATCCTCGCTCCCAAAAATACTGTGCGGTTCCTCTTCCGATTCCTGAGGATGTGCCTGTAATTAAAATGGTCTTCATAGTCTTATTCCCCCTCTATTCTCACTTGCAAGGAGAGTATATAACGAACTATGAACAAAGTAAACTAATTTTATTAAATTAGTAAATTAAATATAATTCGAATGGTTAAGGAACTCTTTCATCCGTTATAATGAGGAGTCGAAATGACCAAGTGTGGTCATGAGTGAGCTATGATACCGGCTATAAGCACAATGTCTCCTTGAACGGCCAGCATAGGAAAACACATGCGATCAGAAGAAAGTACATGTTAATGCAAGGGAATTGGATGTTATTATGAAAGCGCTTTAGATTTTCAGATGAGAATTATGGAAGGAAGCGATATGGATGAGAAGAATATGGAGTTTGGTTTTGATGAGTGCGCTAATCGCCGTAACAGCGGTTGGCTGTAATGGTGCCAAGGAAGCGGATGGAGGAACCTCCGGCTCATCAAGCGCTGCCGCTGATGGCAAGCTGTCTTTCACGATGTCCATGGCAACCAGCGGAAACAAACATGCCGAGCGTTCGAAGGATGTAAATGAAGAGAGATGGGTGAAGGAGCTTGAGAAGCTGACCAATACGGATATTGAACTGACGATGCTTCCGCTGAAGGACTTCGATAGCAAAATGACTTTAATGTTTGCCTCCAATGATATTCCTGACGTCGTTCAGAACGTGGGAGGGGCTACAAGCAAGGGAATGTCCGGTTCCGTAGAAGCAGGCGTATTTATGCCGCTTGACGATTTGCTGAAGGAGCATGCTCCGAACTTGATGAAGAGTGTGCCGAAGGAAGCCTGGCAGGAGACAAGCTATGACGGCAAAATTTACGGAATACCGGCATGGCTGTCCAACCCGTCCCGGAGAGGGCTGTATATCCGGACCGATCTGCTGGAGAAGACAGGCCTCCCTGCTCCAAAGACGGTGGATGAATTTCTGGACGTGATGCGTGCGATGAAAAAGGAAGGCGTGGAGTTCCCGTATCAAATGCGGGAGAACTTTAAATATGCGGACACGATTCTGGGAGCGTTCGACGTGCTGCCATCACAGTACGAACTCCAGAACGGGGAGGTCGTTCCCAAGTTCTTCGACGTGGACAATATGACGAAGGCGCTCGAGACCTATAAGATCATGTACGATGAAGGTCTGATTCCTAAGGATTTTGCGACCCTGACCTCGAGTGATTATGGCAAAAACATTGAGAGCGGTAAATCCGGCATGTGGTCAGCCAATGCCCAGCTTCTCTCGGGATTCCGCGGTAAGTTGAAAAATGCCGTGCCAGATGCCAAGGTCGATATCATTGCTTCGCCGCGCGGTCCGGAGAACACAGGAGGCCATCTGCTGTATTCAAGCATCAATACATCCTACTATATTAACAGCAAGGTCTCAGAAGAGAAGGCCGTCGGCATTATCAAGTTTTTTGACTGGATGCTGACGCCGGAGGCAGAGACATATTTCTCGTTCGGCATTGAAGGCGAAACGTTCACCCGGGAGAACGGCGCGATCAAGTTTACGCCTCCATCCACGCCGGAAGCGATGGATGAAGACGGTTTCCGCAGCATGTTCTGGTTCGTCCACGATATGGTATACAACAAGGCAAAGGAAGAGCTTACCGAGGACGGACAGGATATGATCAAGTTCATGGATACGGTGGTCTTCAAGGAAGGTCTGGGGTCGATCCGCTTCTCCCCGGCATTGGACGCTTATTCCAAATATCCGGATATCGCGCCGCAAGGCGATGACGTGGGGCCTAAGCTCGTTCTTGATCATATGATCAAGATGATTTACGGCAGAGAGCCGATCTCGGATTGGCCGAAAGTGATTGAGGAATACAAGAAGAAGGGCGGCCTTGAGATCATTAAGGAAGCCACGGACCGTTACAACGAAGGGAAGGGCATTGTCGTCTCGGAAAACCGGAAATAACCGATTCATGAAGAGAGGGAGATGTTCATATGAGCTTGCATGATATGAGCGGCAAACAAGCCGTATTCTTCGAGCGAATCATGGGGCTGCCGGTCTTCGATACCCATACTCACCTTATCGGTGACCGGCTCGGTGCAAGGGATTTTTGGGAAATCGCCCATTACTTCTGGTTTTACCGAGAGCTCCAAGCTGGAGGATACCCGGATGAAGCGGATAAATTACCGGAGGAGGAGCGAATTGCCGCTTTTCTAAAAGCCTATCGATCAACGAGAAGCACGCTGATGAACTGGGTATTTACCTCCATTATGCGTGAGTTATACGGAGTCACCATCAAGGATGAACATTCGGTGCGGGAAGCCATGGCTCGCGTACGGCACGCATCGACCGAAGAGGGCTGGGCACAGCAAACGGCTGACCGGATGAATATTCGCCGGTTTGTCGTGAATCATCCGGAGCATGCAACGTTTCAAGGCATGCGGGATGATGCTGTACTGATCCCCCGGATTGACGGAGTGCTGGGTACATGGGTTGACCGCATCGTGCAATCTAATGATCCTGCCAGGACTTTACTTGATGTGGGAGGCGAGATTGACCTGCTGCTTGACGGATTTCGCGAAGCCGGCCTCCCGGGCATCATGACAACGCTGCCGCGGTATGAGTCGAGTTCGCACATCCGTAAGGAGATTGGGCCGGCAAGCGGGCGAGACGACATTCTGATGGAGCTGCTGCACGTCATATGTGGTGCTGCGGATCGGAATGGCCTGCTCGTTCAACTGTTTCTCGGAGTAGAGAGATCATGGTGCGGCACGGCGTTCCCTGCCAATGATACAGAGCGGATTCTTAAGCTGACGGCTTTGTTTGAGTCGTACCGATGTGAATTTGAGCTTGTGCTTGCATCGGAACTGAACAACCTCGATGCCGTGCAGGCGGCCTGGAATTTCCCGAACGTTCATGTCGGCGGCATGTGGTGGTTCAACTTCCGGGTGAGCACCTACCGGGACAGCATGCAGTACCGTCTGGAGGCACTCCCGGCAAGCAAGAACTCGATTATCGTCTCGGATGCCCGATGCATGGAATGGAGTTACGGCAAGATTTTGCTTGTGAAGAAGCTGGCTGCCGAGTTTCTGTGGGAGCGGGTCCTATCTGGCTGGATCGACGAAGAGACGGCGCTGGATACGGCAAACGAATGGTTCTACGCGAGTGCCGTGAAACGCTATGGCATTCGTACGGAGGATCAGTAAGGGAAACGGGTTGACATATCGATAAATCCCGATATAATGATACGTATGAAACCAATCGAAGTTTTTAAAGCGCTGTCCAATGAATCAAGGCTTGAAATATTGCAGTGGCTCAAGGAACCGGAACAACATTTTACACCCCACGAAGGGATTGATATGAGGAAAGTCGGGGTATGCGTAACCCAGGTGACCGAGAAATTGAATATGACGCAGTCCACCGCATCGCAATATTTATCGATTCTGCATCGGGCGGGTTTGATCAAGACGGAGCGGCTTGGGAAATTTACGTATTATAAGCGGGATGAAGAGGCTATCCGAGAAATTGGAGAGTATTTAAAGCAGGAGATTTAGAGCAGGTACTGAATGATTCCTTCAGAAAAAAGGAAATATTCAGTATTGTCTCGCACTACACATCTAGATATTGCGATATGTCTTTTTATTGGTTTAACATATCGACAAATCGTGATATATAAATATTATTAAAGGAGTGGAAATACAATCATGACGAGTGCTTGGAAAATTTACTTTTTAGCGATCGTTAGTTTTTTAGTAGGAACATCGGAGTATATTATATCGGGAGTTTTGGATAAAATTGCGGATTCGTTAGGAATTACGATAACCGCAGCCGGTCAGCTGATCACGATTTTCTCATTGGTCTATGCGATCTTAACCCCCGTTCTTATGGCACTGACCGCTAGAATGGAGAGACGGAAGCTGTTGGTTTATTCATTGGGTATTTTTGTGATCGCAAATCTGCTGTCATTTGCCCTTCCGGGATATATTCCGTTTGTCATTGCGCGGGTTATTATGGCGGTGGGCGCAGGGATGGTCGTTGTAACAGCACTCGGGATCGCCGCCAAAATCGCGCCTGCGGGCAAACAGGCGAGTTCGATCGCTACGGTTGTCATGGGCTTCACGGCTTCCCTGATTATCGGCGTCCCTCTCGGCCGTGTCGTAGCTGCTGTTTTTGGATGGAAATCAGTGTTCGGTTTCATTGCCGTTCTGGGGGTTGTTTCCATGATCGTGCTGTACAAGGCGATTCCAAAAACCAAAGGAGATGCTCCCGTACCGCTGCTCCAGCAATTCGCACTGCTCAAGAAGCCTAAAGTCGCACTCGGTTTGGCGATCACATTCTTCTGGCTGGGTGGGTATTCCGTTGCCTATACGTACCTGTCTCCTTACCTTCTTCATGTTAGCGGTCTGAACGAAGGTCTGATTAGTGCGGCGCTGTTTGCCTTTGGCATTGCCAGCCTTATTGGCTCCAAGTTCGGCGGATTCAGTACGGATCGATGGGGAGTGCCGCTTACATTAACAGGGGGCATGATGCTGCATATTCTCGCGTTAATCGTTCTGACTTTTACTCAAGCAGCCGTATCGGCCATCCCCGTATTTGCAATTCTTGTTATATGGTCGTTATCCGCCTGGTCTTCCGGTCCGACACAGCAGTATAATCTCGTTCAGCTGGAGCCGAATTCATCGGGGGTCATGCTAGGCCTGAACCAATCCGTGATGCAGCTCGCCATGGCTGCTGGCGCAGGCATCGGAGGAGTTGCCGTTGAGCAATGGTCCTTGTCATCCATCACCTGGATCGGTGCCGGGGGCGTTGCCATAGCCATGGTAGTGTCGTTTGTACTTTTCCGTTTAGGAAAGCGGGAGAGCATGGGGCGCGCGCCATTGGAAGCTTAATGAATAACCACTGATGACGCAGTGCTGTGGGATAGCTTAAAATGCAGCATTTCATACTTTCGTAAACGAAAGAATCCATGAGACATCTCCTTTCTTCTCAGCGATCAGAGTCATCAATTTGACGCCCCAAAACCAGAAAGTTTATGCTATGATCAATGGATGGCGGAAAATTTGGTTCCAAATTTTGCGAAGGAGGAGATGCGATTGGCTAAGCTCAAAGATATTGCCGAACGGGTCGGGGTATCCATATCTACGGTTTCGCGTGCCATCAGCAACGATGCAAGCCGTCCGGTCAGCGAGGATACCAAGCAGAAAATCCGGCAGGCGGCGCTTGATCTTGGTTATAAACTGCCTGAGTCATCCCAAAGCGTACATGATAACGGCATAGCCGATAAGCGGGTTGTCTGCGTCGTTCCCCAAAACCTGATGGACGACCACCCGTATTTCTCAACGGTTCTTGCCGGTTTCCATAAAAAAATGGAGGAGCTCGGACAGCCCCCGGCGATCGTTCGTACATGCGAGGAAGTCGCCGATGCGGACAAAATACGCCTCATGCTGAGGGAGACAGGAGCTCAGGGGATTGTAGCCGTCAGTTGGTATGACAAGGAGCTGTTTGAACTGATACAGCAGGCCGGCGTTGCCATCATGGGAGTGAGTTTGAATGATGAGCGGCTGACCGTACCGGTTGTAGACTGTGACCGGATTTCATCCGCGAGGGCAGCCGTAAGCCACCTGATTGACCAGGGACACACGCGAATCGCCTATATCGGGGGGCCTGCGTATTCCAAGCAGATGGAGAGCGAAGAACGGTATGTTGGATATAAATTCGCTATGCTGGAAGCCAACCTGGAGGTGCGTGAGGAGTGGCTGATGAATACCGGATGGAATGTGGATCGAAGCTTCAGCAAGCTGTCCGAGCTGCTCAGAGGCCTTCCCAAAGAGCAATGGCCAACGGCTGTTTTTTGTGCCAGCGACATGCTGGCCATTCCGGCGATGCGTGCCGTTGTCGAGAATCAAGGCAGAATCCCGGAAGATATCGCGATCGTGGGGATGGATAACATTGATGTGGCCCAGTATACAACGCCCCCGTTAAGCTCTGTCTCCGTGCCGAAGTACGAAATCGGCAGGGTAGCTGCCAAATCAATCGTGGATTATTTGGACGGGCATTTCAAGGTGGCAACCAAAATATTGCTGCCATGCTCATTGATTGTTCGGGAGTCTTCAAGTTTCACCAGAACATACATTTAACTAACTCGTTATGTTCGAATAGTTAACATTAAATATGAAATAAAGATTATTGAACAGCTGTCGGCTTGAAATCCGATAGCTGTTTTTTGTGCTTTCTCATCCAAACATTGAGGTTTTTGGGCCAAAATAATCCAAAAAAGTATTTGACAATGCCATATTGCTATATTATCATGAGTGAAAATCAACCAAATGTTTGGAATGATATTTCTGGTCTTGGTAACTGCTAAACGATTCTTCGCATAACTTCACTCTAGTCATTAATTTCGTTTTCATCTCTTGTAATATAAAGGTTTTGATAATAGAGAGAATTCCTCCCATTCATGAAATAGGCCCTTCGCATGGTGCCTTATATACCAGTATGGATCCAAATTTAATCCGTAATCATCCAAAAATATATCCAAAACCACTCCAAGTAAATGAAATAACACCCGCCTGCTCGGGTCTTATTTATAAATTAATTTGGCGTTACTATACCTAACATATAGGGGTGTTGCAATAACCGTATTTTAACAAACGGCTAGCTGAGACGGTGGTAGCTTAGTCATATGACGGATTGCATAGCAAAGGAGGGAAATCAGTAACGAGTACTTTTCAAGCTCGATGCATGTAAAGAAACTGATCCGCTGGTTGAGCGGATACCCATGTTTTGATGGCAAGTCAGAATCGCTTTGCTGGTGAAACGAGGTTAATCCAATCCCATACATACGAGGTGATGCTCATTGGCAAATACGCCCCTGCACTCCGCAGCAACCGTGGTTCCCGAAACGAAACGTAAGCGCTTACTGTGGAATCGCGTCTTACGCAATTGGCAGCTTTATGCCCTGATTTCACCGGTCATCGCCTATTACATCCTGTTCCAGTATGTTCCGATGTACGGCATCCAGATCGCCTTTAAGGATTTTATAGCAACGCAGGGGATATGGGGCAGTCCCTGGGTCGGCTTTGAGCACTTCGATCGCTTTTTCAACAGTTATTATTTCTGGCGCCTGATCAAGAACACGCTGGGCATCGGTTTATACAGTCTTGCCGTCGGTTTTCCGATCCCGATTATTCTGGCTTTGCTCATGAACGAGGTTCGGGCTGAACGGTTCAAGAAATTCGTGCAGACCATCACATATGCGCCTCACTTTCTCTCTACCGTGGTCGTTGTCGGGATGATGATGATTTTCCTGTCGCCCCGTTACGGCATCATCAATCATTTTATTGAAATGTTCGGCGGTCAGCCGATCAATTTCATGACTGAACCCTCTTGGTTTAAGTCTCTTTACGTTCTGTCGGATGTATGGCAGACCATGGGCTGGAGCTCCATTATTTATTTGGCTGCCCTTGCCGGCATTGACAACCAGCTGCACGAAGCGGCGCGCGTCGATGGTGCAACCAGGCTTCAGCGCATATGGCATATTAACATCCCTGGCATCATGCCAACGATCATCATCCTCTTGATCCTCAATATGGGCAGCATTATGGGTATCGGGTTCGAAAAGGTGCTCCTGATGCAAAACAACCTGAATATGGAGAGCTCCGACATTATAGCCACCTACGTCTACCGAATGGGGATCCAGAATGCCGAGTACAGTTTCTCCGCTGCCATTGGATTGTTTAATTCCATCATCAATTTTGTCCTGCTGGTTGTTGTGAACTTTATTTCGAAGCGCGTGAGCGAGACCAGTCTTTGGTAAAGAGGGGAGTGAAAGAACCATGCAAATTGAAACCAGAGGGGACCGCATTTTTAATGTTATCAATTATACGATTCTGATCCTGGTTACCATCATTGTCATGTACCCGCTGGTTTTTGTGCTCAGCGCATCGTTTAGCGACCCGCAGGCGGTTCTGAGGGGCGAGATGCTGCTGTGGCCCAAGGGCGTTAACCTGAATTCCTACGTAAAAATTTTTCAGAACAAGGATATCATCAGCGGCTTTTCCAACACGCTGGTATATACGTCGCTTGGCACGTTCATTAATCTCACGATGACCATCCTTGCCGCCTATCCGCTGTCCCGGAAGGATTTTGTCGGGCGAAATGCGATCATGGCGCTGCTGGTCTTCACGATGTTTTTCAGCGGAGGACTCATTCCTACATATTTGCTGATCAAGAACCTCGGCATGCTGAATACGCTCTGGGTCATGATTATCCCGAATGCCGTATCCATCTGGAACATCATCATTATGCGCACCTTCTTTCAGCAGTCCATACCCGGCGAGCTGCAGGAGGCCGCGACGATTGATGGATGCTCGAACATTAAAATCCTGACCCGTATTATACTGCCGCTGTCCATGCCGATTATCGCTGTGACCATATTGTTCTATGCGGTCGGTCATTGGAATGCGTTCTTCAATGCACTTCTGTATTTATCGGATAAAGATAAATTTCCGCTGCAGCTCATCCTGCGCGAAATTTTGATTCAGGGACAAACGAACGATATGGTCAAAATGTCGACCGAATCGGCGATCAAGCAGCAGAGGGAAGTGGAGGGCATTAAGTACGCGGTGCTGGTCGTGGCGAATATTCCGGTGCTGGCCCTCTATCCGTTCCTGCAGCGATATTTTGTCAAAGGCGTGATGATTGGGGCCATCAAAGGATAATTCCTTGCATGGAAATATGGATGGAACATGAAAAGGGGAGGATTACGGATGAAGCTGAAGCAATGGGGAAGTCTTCTGTTGACCTGCATGTTGTCGGTATCGCTGGCGGTGGGCTGCAGCTCGAAAGGCTCGGGAGGAACGGCTCAATCGGACCCTTCGAGTGAAGGGAAATCCGCGATAAATGAAACGGGTTTTCCGATTGTGGACGACAAGATGACGGTGACCGGTTTTGCCGGAAAGTTCTTTGCCAACGCCGACTGGAACAACATCAGGCTGTGGCAGGAATATGAGAAAATGACCAATATTCAGGTGCAGTGGGACACGGTGCACAAAGACAATTTGGCGGAAAAACGGAACTTGCTGCTGGCCGGCGGCGATTATCCGGAAATGTTCTATGCTTCCGCATTTCCAAGGACAGACCTGCTGAAATACGGCAAGCAGGGTGCTTTTATTCCGCTGAATGACCTGATTGATCAACACGCTCCGAATTTTAAAGCCCTCATGGAAAAGTATCCGGTTATCGAGAAGGGGATTACAATGCCGGACGGCAACATTTACGGGCTGCCGACGATATACGATCCGGAATTCCGGTCCGTGCTGTACGGAACGCCGTGGGTGAAGTCGGAGTGGCTGACCAAGCTTGGCCTTCAAGAGCCGCAGACGCTGGATGAATTCTACGATATGTTGAAGGCGTTCAAAGAGAAGGATCCGAACGGCAACGGCCAGAAGGATGAATATGCCTGGGGCGGCGTGGGGACTGCCGGCATCGTCAACTATTTGCGCGGCTCGTTCGGTCTCAATTATCACGGAACTTCGAACATTAATGTGGATACCGATCCGGCGAGCGGAAAGGTCCGGTTCATTCCGACGGATCCAAGATACAAGGAACTGCTTCAATTCGTGAACAAGTTGTACAAGGACGGCCTGCTGGAGCAGGATATCATGTCCGTGAAGAGCACGGAGGTGGACGCCAAAGGCGTTGAAGGCCTTCTCGGCGTTGTTGACAACGTGGATCCGGTCGCCATCTACAATCAGGAGGGTTATGTGGGGCTGCCGGTATTGAAGGGGCCGCACGGCGACCAGATGTTCAGCGCCACGGGCTCTCCGCTGGGGAACATCGGGATGTTTGTACTGACCGATAAAGCGAAGAATCCGGCCGCGCTCATCCGCTGGATGGATTACTTCTACAGCGACGAAGGCATCCGCATGTTCTTCATGGGCTGGAAAGACGAAACGTATAAGGAAGATGCAGAAGGCAATGTGGATTACGTGGACGACATCAAGAACAATCCGGAAGGTCTCAATCTGGACCAGGCGGTAGGTCAGTATCTGATATGGCCCGGCGGATATTATCCGGGCTTCGTGACCCAGAAGTATTTCAAGGGAGCGGAAGGCCTGCCGACTTCTGTAGAGAACGCAAAAAAAGCCGAGCCGTACGTCATCCCTCAAGACAAGGTCTGGCCGCCGTTTAACTTTACGGCCGATGAGCAGTCCGAGCTTACCGGTATCCAAACCGACATTCACACGTACGTGGATGAAATGCGGGATAAATTCATAGCTGGGAACGAGTCCTTTGATAACTGGGACCAATATGTAGCTAACCTGCAAAAAATGGGCTCGGAGCGCTATCTGGCCATTTACCAGTCCGCGGCAGACCGATATACCAAATAAACACGTGTACAGAACCTAAAAGGAGCGACATGTTATGACACAATTGAAAGCCATATTGATCGGGGCCGGCGCTCGCGGCGCCGGGGGGTATGCCCCCTATGCCCTGGATTACCCGCACGAGTTGACCTTCGTGGCCGTGGCCGAGGCCGATCCGGCGCGGCGCATCCGATTTGCCGAGAGGTTCGGAATTCCGCCGGAACAGTGTTATGAATCCTGGGAGCCGCTGCTGGCGGAGCCAAAGCTTGCCGATATCGCCGTCATTTGCACGCAGGATCGCATGCACTATGGCCCAACCATGCAAGCGCTGGAGAAGCAGTATCATGTGCTTCTGGAGAAACCGATGTCTCCGGAACCGAAGGAATGTCTTGAGATGGAGCAGGCGGCCATTCGCAACAACCGGCTGCTGACCATATGCCATGTTCTGAGATATACCCCTTTTTGGAGTACCATCAAACGCGTGATTCAGGAAGGGACCATCGGTGAGGTGGCTTCGATCCAGCTGAACGAGAATGTGGGATACTGGCATATCGCGCACAGCTTTGTGCGGGGGAACTGGAATCATTCCGACAAGGCCAGCCCGATGATACTGGCCAAATCCTGTCATGACATGGATGTGCTGTCGTGGCTGATGGACCGGCCTTGCACGCAGGTCACTTCGTTTGGCTCCCTGATGCATTTCCGGGAGGAGCAGGCCCCCGAAGGTTCGGCCGACCGCTGCCTCGATTGCCAGGTAGAAGCAACCTGTCCATATTCGGCCCCCCGGTTTTACTTGAGCGATCAGTACAAGGGATGGGCGGGGCATTTCACCCAGGAGCTGACCAAGCCGAATATCATTCAGGGGCTTCGCGATACAGACTATGGCCGCTGCGTATATCGGAGCGATAACAATGTGGTCGATCATCAGGTCGTCAACATGGAGTTTGAAGGCGGCGCCACTGCAATGTTCAGCATGTGCGGGTTTACGTATGAACAGGAGCGCAGAATTCAGATCATGGGCACCCGCGGCGAGCTTCGGGGAGAGGAAGGCAAGATTACGGTTTACGATTTCCTGACCGGGCAGAAAACGGAGATTACGATTCCTTCGCAGTCGAGCGGACATGGCGGGGGCGACAGCGGAATTGTGGCGAGTTTCCTGAAGGAGGTTCGGAGCTATAACGGGCAGGAGAGCCTGACGTCGGCCAGTGCCTCCGTGCGGAGCCATCTGATTGCGTTCGCAGCGGAGAAATCGAGGCTGAATCACGGCCAATCCATCAATTTGAACGAATATGCGCGGGAATTGATGGCAGAAGAAAATGCGGTGAAATAAAAGAAAATATATTAAAAATACATCATATGAAAAATTCGCAATAGATAGTTTCTTACAGGAGATCAGATCCGATCACCATGGATGAGAGTGATGCGATCGAACTGCTTCGGTATGCTCCATATACGATGGCGGTTGCGGTCCATATGGAAGCGAACAACCACTGTCTTGTGACAAGAGAGGAGCTGTCAAGTCGTCTGACAGCGGAAGATCTGCGCGCCCAAATCAAGATTCCGCAGGATGGCGAATGGGTCGAATGGAACGCGTAATGCGCAACAGCTGGCATAACAGCGGAAACAGCTAGCTGTCAGCGGATGGTTTCAGTAGCAGTTAGACAGTTTGAACTGATATAATCTATGCAGGAAGCTCCGTGATACGGAGCTTTTTTTTTGTTATCCCACCTCATCTACTCTTTTCCTAAAAAATAATCCCATTCCATCAAGAACGATATGTAATCCTGACATACTAGATGTCAGGATTCATGCTTTATCATTCGATTCAGAAGTCAAAAACTACGAGACGCGAGGAGTGTTACCGATGAAACTCGACCGGCTGCTAGGCATTACGATGGAATTGTTGACCAAACAAAGAGTGACGGCCACGGCGCTTGCCGCCCGGTATGAAGTCTCGGTTCGTACGATCTACCGCGATGTAGACCTCATTAATCAGGCTGGCATTCCGGTTGTTTCCTATCCCGGTGCGGATGGTGGCTTTGAATTGATGAACGGGTTCTATCTGACGAGGCAGCACTTCTCCGTTGACGATTTTTTGGCGATCTACAATCTTTTGAAGGGCGTCGAAGGGACTGTGAAGGGGAGATACACTTCCATCCTGAATAAGCTTGGAACCCTGCAGCCTGCCCTGTTGAACGGAGGATGTCATGAACAAATTCTATTCGATATGAGCACGTCGGAGTATGAGCGGGCATGGGTACGACCCATTCTAAATGCCATTGAACGCTCGAACCTGATGACCCTTCACTATACGAGTACATCCGGCAGCCGCTCGGAGCGGCAAGTGGAGCCGCTGCAGCTGTACTGGGAACAAGGCGTGTGGTATTTGGAGGCCTACTGCTTGTTAAAGCAGGGGAAACGAATCTTCAGAGTATCGCGCATATTCAGTCTTGAAATATCCACCGACACGTTCATCCCAAGAGGAAACCTGGTGCGGGAGGATCAGGAGGCGGTGCAGGGCATACAGGCTCATCTCCGTTTCGATTCATCCGCCGGACCGAGGGTGACCGAGCAATTTCCGGAGGCTTTCATCTCCGGGGAGGGATTCCTAGATGTCCGAACGGTGTTCTATACCAAAGCCTATGCCATCTCGGTGATTTTAAGCTACGGTGCAAAGGTGGAGATCATCTCTCCGCCGGAATTGAAGGACGAACTGCTGCAGGAGCTGGAGGAAATCCGTAAACGTTATGAATGATGGACCATGAACAATGAACAATGAACAATGAATGAATATGAACCGTTAGATTAAAACTCGAGGAGGAAGTTTCATATGACTATTTTGGTAACAGGAGCTACAGGAACTGTTGGAAAGCATATCGTGCAGAAGCTTGTGCAGCGAGGCATAGAAGTGAGAGCGATATCACGCAATCCGCAGCAAGCGAATCTGCCGGAGGGTGTACAGGTGGTAGCCGGGAATCTCAATGACCCGGATAGCCTGATCCCCGCCATGCAAGGCGTGAGGGCCATGCATTTGATCATTTCCAGTGATGAAGCGTATGGGACCCTGCAGACGGATCCGCGGATTATTGAGCTTGCCGAGAAGGCTGGCATACAGCGGGTAACGGTATTGGTGGGCTATGAAGAAGGGCCTGTGGAAGCTGCACTTCGAGACAGCGGAATGGAGTGGACTTTGCTCAAGCCATGCGAGTTTATGGCGAATATTCTGGTGGATTGGCAGGAATCGATCCGCCACGAAGGAGTCGTTCGTGAGCCGTTCGGCCATGCGCTGAGTGCGAGAATCCACGAAGCCGATATCGCTCGCGTTGCCGTCGCCGCACTTCTTGAGGAAGGTCACCATGGACAAGAATATTTCCTTACGGGACCGGAAGCCCTCTCGCGATTCGAAGCGGTTCGGATTATAAGCGAGGTAACAGGCAGGGACATCCGCTTTGTGGAACTGACCGAGGAACAGGCGAGAGCTAAATGGAGAGAGCAAGGCTATGACGAGGAGTCGATTGAATTTTTTGTGCAAATGGGAAAAAATCCGCCCGAGATCGGTTATACGGTATTACCGACGGTAGCGCAGGTCACAGGGCGGCCGGCAGCCACGCTTGCTGATTGGGTCCGTGATCATAAGGACGATTTTTAAGGGCAAGCAGCATGGCAATCTAGAGGTCGATTTGTATAGGAAGAGGAGGAGTTGTGAAACTTGCCTTACGCCATTGAAACGAAAGAGCTTCGCAAATCTTATAACGGCATTGGGGTCGTTCAAGGAATGGATCTGCGAGTGGAGCAAGGAGAGCTGTTTGCCTTGTTGGGTCCGAACGGCGCCGGAAAAACAACCACCATTCATATGTTATCCACCCTGGTTAAGCCGGATGGGGGATTCGCATGCGTGGCCGGGTATGATGTCGCAAGCAATGCCCGGCACGTTCGAAGAAAGATCAGCCTGACAGGCCAGTTTGCAGCACTGGATGAGGGACTCTCCGGTCTTCAGAATTTAATGTTGGTTTCAAGGCTTTACGGTTATTCGGCGAAATCGGCTCGATCCGTAAGCGAGGAGCTGATCGAATCCTTTGGACTCAGCGAAGCAAAGGACCGCGCGCTGTTGCATTACTCTGGCGGGATGCGGAGGCGGCTGGATATTGCCGCCAGTATCGTTACGAAGCCCGACGTTATTTTTCTGGATGAGCCGACAACGGGCCTCGATCCGCAAAGCCGCATTCAAGTGTGGGAGGTTGTAAGGTCGCTTTTGAAACGGGGCACCACCGTGCTGCTGACGACGCAATATCTGGAAGAAGCCGATCAGTTGGCGGACCGGATTGCCGTGATGGATAAGGGGAGCCTGATTGCGGAAGGGACGCCCCGGCAATTGAAGGCTTCCGTTGGCAACAGAACGTTAACCATTCAATTCAACGAACCGGCCGACCAGCACAAGCTGGGTACTTTGTTAAATGAGGAACACGCGTTGACCTTATTGCAGGACGATCATCCCTTGGTACATAAAATTCCGGTGAAGGATGCAAGTGCTGCTAATCAGGCCCTTCATACACTGATGAAGAACGGGTTCGCTATTGAATATTTCGCCTTAAGCGAACCGAGTCTGGATGAGGTCTTTCTGTCACTGACCCGCGCGAAGTCGAAGGGAGGCACGCCATGAGTGTAAGCCATCATACAGCGAATAAGGACGGCGTGCTGCCTGTTCGCCAAGCCGATACCGATCCTCCCCATGCCCTGACGGCGATCCGAATCTTTATGTGGAGAACTTGGCAGCATACGAAGCACAACGGGTTTGGTCTGGTGATGGACGCGGTTCTGTCGCCGGTTCTGCTGCTGTTTATATTTAGTTACTTGTTCGGCGGCGCTATGGCCGGGTCAACCGGGGCTTATATTCAATTCCTATTGCCTGGCATTCTGATCCTGACGGTCGTGCCCATGACGGTGTATAGCGGAACCACGATATGCTCGGATATTACCAAAGGGGTATATAATCGATTTCGAACGCTGCCCTTTTGGCAGCCGGCCTCGGTGCTTGGCTCCATCCTGACGGATGGTGTGCGCTATACAATCGGCGTAATCGTAGCCCTGGGCACGGGGCTTGCGCTGGGCTTCCGACCCGAGGGCAGCGTCATCCAAATGGCACTTGCCATTGCCTTCATCCTGTTCTTTGCATTCGGTGTCAGCTGGATATTTGCGCTGATCGGCGTCGTGGCCAAACGGCCGGAGACGGTATCGGGGTCGAGCATGATCGCGATATACCCGCTGCTGTTCGCCAGCAACATTCTGGTGGATTCGTCGACGATGCCGAAATGGACGGGTATTCTCATCGACCTGAATCCGATCAGCATGGCGGCAGCCACGGTCAGGGGACTGATGAACGGCACGTCAACCATGCCTGTGATCATGACAGGAATCGGGGTCTGCGTAGTGATTATCGCTATTTTCGTTCCACTTACGCTGTATCTGTACCAAACCAAAAACGAGCGGTAAGAGGCATGAAAAAAACCAGGCTTGCATGAGCATGCAGCCTGGTTTTTTATCTATGTCATGACATTATGGTTGATTAAATCGTATAGGTGTTTTTGGACCCACGATAAATACACAATACTACAACGGAAAGTATAAGTCTATATTTTTTTCGGGAAACCCCTATACTTAAAGCTATTCTTTAGCAAAGAGGGGGAGGTTCCTAATGCTGAATCCAAGCGAAAGCGCAGAGCGGGAATATCTAGAGTTTGTAGTAAAGGAGCTTCATCGGGCATCGAAGGAATTAGAGGGGAAGGTGTCTGATTCTTACAGGGATATCATTGAAGCCAAGAAGTACCTGTGGGTCAACATGGCCCAATTGGATGCGGCGGAACGGGCAGCCAACCGGGTTGATATTTCCTTGTCCATTGATACGGGTGAGAAGACGGCGGCCAGGCTGCAGAAGATGCGCAAGCTACTCACGTCGCCGTATTTTGGCAGGGTGGATTTCCGATCGAATGAACCGGAAGAAGAAGGTGCCTACTATATTGGCATCCATTCCTTCACGAACCCGGAGAGTCAGGAGCATCTCATTTATGATTGGCGCTCGCCGGTAGCAAGCTTGTTTTATGATTACAATGTCGGTCCTGCGTCGTATGAAGCCCCCATGGGCAGGATGCAAGGCGAAATTACCGTCAAAAGGCAGTACAAAATCAAAGACGGTCAAATGGAATATATGATTGAGAGCTCCATGAACATCAATGACGACGTGCTGCAGAAGGAGCTCAGCAGCACGTCGGACGAGAAGATGAAGAATATTGTGGCTACCATTCAGCAGGAGCAAAATGCCATCATACGAAACGAAACCGCGAATGAGCTGATCATACAGGGGGCGGCAGGTTCAGGCAAAACCTCCGTGGCTCTGCACAGGGTAGCTTTTCTGTTGTACCGCCATAAGGAGACGTTGACTTCCAGCAACGTGCTCATTATATCTCCCCATAAAGTGTTTTCTGATTATATATCCAACGTTCTGCCAGAGCTTGGCGAAGAGAAAATCATGGAGGTTACGATGGAGGAGCTTGCTGCCAAAGAGCTGGGGGGATTATGTCAGTTTCAGACCTTCTTCGAACAGGTGAACGAAATCGTGAGCGCCGATGACGAACAGGCCATTGAACGGATCCGGTATAAGGCCAGCATGCACTTCGTACATGAGCTGGAGGCTTATATGATACATGCCGAGGAGCATTTTTTCCTGGCTGCGGATATTCAGCTGAAAGACGTATGTATTTCGGCTTCGGAGATCAGGGACTGTTATCTTGGCACCATGATCACGCCGATCAGGCAGCGATTGGAGAAGACGGCTTCCATCCTGTCAGGCCGGGTTCGTACAGAGGATGGAGACAGACTGACTGCGGCAGAAGCCAAAAAAGTCAAAACCGCGATCAAGAACATGTTCAAATTTCAAAATGCGCTCAGCATGTACAAGGAATTTTTCTCATATAGGAACAAACCGGACATGTTTGTCATGAACGGAAGAAAAACGATTGAGTATGCGGACGTTTTTCCGCTGCTGTATCTCAAAATGCATTTGGAAGGAAACGCGTCATACGATATGGTGAAGCATCTGCTGGTCGATGAAATGCAGGATTATACACCGATTCAATACGTCGTGCTATCGAAATGGTTTTCGTGCAAAAAAACGATACTTGGGGACAGCAACCAGTCGGTCAACGTATATACGTCCACATCACTGGATGATATCAAGAGCGTATTTCCGCATGCCGATACAATAGAGCTGTTAAAAAGCTATCGTTCCACGCTGGAAATTATGGGACTCGCGAAGCGAATTCATCCGGGCAGCACCATGATTCCCGTGGAGCGGCATGGAGAAGAGCCGCAGGTGATCCGGTGTCGTGACGCCCGGGAGGAGCTGGAGTTCATTCAAGAGCTTAGCCGTCACTTTTTAGATTCCGGGATGCAGACGATGGGGATCATATGCAAAACGTCTTCGCAGGCCCGGCAGGTGTATGAGTCCATCAGGGGGCTTCAGGGCAGCGTGAATCTGCTCGACTTTAGCAGTGAACGCTTTGAGGAGGGAATTACGATCACCTTCGCCCATATGGCCAAGGGTCTGGAATTCGATCAGGTTTTAGTTCCTTTTGTGGACGCCGAAAACTATCGTTCCGAGATGGATCGAAGCTTACTCTATATTGCTTGTACCCGGGCCATGCATAAGCTTTCGCTGACCTATTCGGGCGAGCCGGCACCATGGTTGGCGGTGTGAGCGTGAGCCGAAAATCAGGATAGCGCCATCCATAGGACCACCTTTTAAAAAAGTCGCGACGAATGGTTGCGGCTTTTTTCTTTGGATGATTGGATTGAAATGATATCGGCTCCTGTTACTCAGTATGTCTGAATTTGTATAAATCATATGGCCGTTCGGGAAGGAGGACTGATTTATTTCTAGAACCTATTAATATGGGAGTATCACAGCAAACGTATGGAAGGAGGAACGTAACGGGCTAATCAATCCAATAACGGGACAGGAAGTGATATGGGACATTGGACTCTCATCGAATACTTGGAGACTTTTTCAGGAAGACGTGGCCGTTTTATGTATTGTCGGTTTGCTGTCATCTGGTTGCTAACATCATCCATGTGAACTTCCCAAGGGTACTGGGCAATTTTACGGATGAACTGAAGGATGGTTTATTGTCTGTCGACGGTATCGTGCAGTACAGCTGGACGCTGCTGGGTATCGGTGTCGGGTTCGCCGTCATCGGCGGGATCGGTCAGTTTCTGGTGATGTACACGGGGCGGTATTTCGAATTTATGAACCGCCGCCGATTGTTTGTCCATTTTACGGGGCTCAGTGAGCGATTTTATTCCAAGAATGGCGTTGGCAAGCTGCTAAGTTATTTCATGAATGACGTGACGACGGTAAGGGAAGCGATCTCGATGGGGATCAATCAGACGGCAAACTCCTCCATCCTGCTGGTCTCCACAATCGTCATGCTGCTGATCACGAACGTACCGCTGTATCTGGTGGCTGCGAGCATCGCGCCTTTGCTGCTGATTCCGGTCATTGTCGTTTGGCTCGGACCGATTATCAGAAGAAGATCGTTGCAGGTACAGGAAGCGCTGGGTGTGATGACGGAATCCGCGGAGGAGCAGTTTGGCGGGATCCGTGTCACCAAGAAGTTCGCGGTGGAAGACACGATGAAGCGGCGTTTTGGGACGACGGTGGACCGCATCCGGGACAAGCAGCTGCGGCTGGTACGCGTATCATCGCTTTTTCAATCGATCATTCCGTTTCTGGGCGCTACCTCACTCATTATCGCCCTCTTATTCGGCGGTTACCTGACCATTCTGGGACGGATTACGGTCGGAAACTTTGTCGCATTGACGCTTTACATTCGCATGCTGATGAATCCGCTGCAGCAGATCGGCAATGTCATTAATGTCGTTCAGCGCGCGAGGGCTTCGCTTGACCGATTAAACGACCTGCTTGGCAAGCAGGCCGACATTAAGGAACTGCCTGGCGCCAAGGAGCTGAATCAGGAGAACCCGGGCATTGAAGTGCGTGATTTATCCTTCTCTTACGAGGATGCGGATGGTCAAGAGGAGGGGGCCAGACAGGTTCTGAGGGGCATTCAATTGGATGTTCCGCCCGGATCGACGCTGGGCATCATTGGCCGCACGGGAAGCGGCAAGACTACGCTTATGAAGCTGCTGCTGCGTACCTTCGACCCGCCTCCGGGGAAAGTGCTGATCGGGGGTGTGGATATTCGGAAGCTTACATTAAAAAGCCTGCGCGAAGGGATCGCCTATGTTCCCCAGGACGGCTTCCTGTTCAGCTCGACCATCCGCGAGAATATTGCCTTCTATAAACGGGACACGGAGCCGGCTGTCGTCGAGGAAGCGGCGCGAAAAGCACGGGTCTACGACAACATCGTGGAGTTTCCGGACAAGTTCGAGACCCGCCTTGGGGAGCGCGGCATTACCCTGTCCGGAGGACAGCGGCAGCGGACCAGCCTTGCACGGGGAATAATCAAGGATGCACCTATCCTCATTCTGGATGATAGCGTAAGCGCCGTCGACGCGGTGACGGAGACGGAAATCATGGAGACGGTTCGGGATATCCGCGCTGGGAAGACTACGATCATTATTGCCCACCGGATCAGTGCATTGAAACATGCCGATGAGATTATCGTCCTGGATCAGGGAGAGATGGTTCAGCGGGGTACGCATGAAGAACTGCTGTCGAAGGACGGACTGTACCGGACGCTGCATGACATTCAGGAAGAGGGGATGAAGTTTCATGGCACAGGCCATTAACAATTGGCAGCTGGACCAGAAGGCGGATCTGAATGCCCCTCAGTCCAAGCCCAAGTATATTTCCACATTCCGTGCTCTATCGGGTTATATGAAGGAATACCGACTGATTTTTGCCGGGTTTATCGGCTGCACCTTGATTGCCATCTCGGCAGAGCTGCTGCAGCCGTATCTGATGAAAATCGCAATCGATGATAATCTGATGGTCGGCAAGAACGATTTTCGGGGCCTGATGCTCATATGCGCTATCTATTTTTTGTTATCGCTGCTCAGCATGGTGTTTACCTATTTGCAAAATAATTTGTTGCAGAAGGCGGGGCAGAGCATTGTAGCGAGCATTCGCAAACGGCTGTTTGCCCATATATCCAAGCTGTCGATGTCTTATTTCGATAAAGTGCCGAGCGGCAGCTTGATTACGCATGTGTCCAGTGATACCGAAGCGATCAATCAGTTTTTTAACCAGGTGCTGCTCAGCCTGTTCCGCGACGGCTTCACCTTGATCTTCATTCTGGTCTTGATGTTCCAGCTGGATGTCACGCTGACCTTATACTGCTTGATTCTGCTGCCGATCATTGCGGGGATTGCCATTGCGTTCCGGCGTTATATGCGCCACACCTATCAGATGGCCAGAACGCGGTTATCCCGGCTGGTGGCCTTTGTGGCCGAGAATCTATCGGGGATGAATCTGATTCAAGTGTTTCATCAGCAGAAGGAGCAGGAGAAGCAGTTCGAGGAACGGAACGACTCTTATTTCAAAGCCAACATTCGGGAGATCCGGACGAATGTGCTGTTTAACCGCTCCTATGAAATATTGAACAACTTGGCGATTGCGTTCGTGACGTGGCTCGGCGGACAAGCCGTACTGGGAACGACGCTGGAGTTCGGCGTGCTGTATGCCTTCATAACGTATATCCGTTTATTCTTTCAGCCGATCAACACGATCACCCAGCAGTGGAACACGCTGCAATCGGCAACGGTGGCGATTAACCGGATATGGGGTCTCCTGGCGATTCAGCCTGAGGTTACGGATCAACGCAAGCCGGTGGCCATCGAGAAAGCAAGTGTCGAGGGACGCGTTGAATTTGATCGGATCACGTTCGGTTACGAAGGCGGGGCACCGGTCATTCAGGACCTGGATCTCCATATCAACCCTGGAGAGATGATCGGGATTGTCGGTACCACCGGCGCGGGAAAAAGCTCGCTTATCAGTCTCCTGTGCCGTTTCTATGATGTAAATGAAGGAAGCATTCGAATTGATGGAATCGACATCAGGGAGCTGGCACAGTCCGATCTCCACCGGATGGTTGGCCTTGTTCAGCAGGAGCCGTATCTCTACTCCGGGACGGTGCTGGATAATGTACGGCTGTTCGACGAGACCATCTCGAGGGAACGGGTGATCGAGGCTTGCCGCTTTATCGGTGCGGATTCGATCATCATGAGGATGAGGGAAGGCTATGACACCCGGTTGTCGGAGCGGGGCAGCGGCTTGTCCGCCGGCGAACGGCAGCTGATCTCCTTCGCCCGAATCATTGTGTTCCAGCCCAAGATTCTCATTCTAGACGAAGCGACCGCTAATCTGGATTCGCATACGGAGCAGCTGATTCAGAACGCCCTTCAACTTGTGGCCGAGGGGCGAACGACCCTTGTCATTGCCCATCGCCTATCTACGATCATGGGGGCGGATCGGATTTTGGTCATGAGCAAAGGCCGGATCGTAGAGCAGGGAACGCATCAGGAACTGCTGAACTCCCATGGGTATTATGAAGAGCTGTATCTTCACTCCCAAGGACAGAAGCAGGAGCACGAGGCTGCCGGTTCATTGTATCGTACAAGATAATTGCATTAATTTCTTGCCGGAGGACAGAGCTTGCATTAGCTCTGTCCTCTTTTTGTATGAGCGGCAGATTATAGAAGCAGTAAGCAGGCAGTTATAGGGCACTTGTCAACAAGTCAATGAAGTTCAGAGCCGTTCTGGAGACGTGATGATCCCTCAGCCAGATCAAGGCTGTGGAAGCCGCTGCCGGAGTGTCCTTGATTTTGAAGGCATGAACAGATGCTGGCAAGTGCTGCTTGACCAGCGTTTCGGGAACGATCGCCACGCCAAAACCTGAAGCGACCAAGCGCAGCAGCAGCGAAATGTCGGAGCATTCGGCTGCAATGTTCGGCTGGAGTTTCTGTTCCGAGAAAGCCATCTGGATCGTATAATATACGCCCAATCCTTCCGTGCTTGGCAGAATGAGCGGATACTGCGCAATATGAGAGAGGGTTGTCTCCTGTTCGGTGGATGCCTCAGAGGTGAGCATATAAAAGGGCTCCGTCTGCAGATGAAGGATCGAGAAATCATCCAATTCGAGCGGCAGGCGGACGATCGCTAGTTCGAGTGACCGGTTTCTTACGAGTTCACAGAGCTGATACGACTCGTTCTGCTGAATTTTATACGAGACTTGGGGATATCTTGCCTTGAACTCATGCAGCCATGACGGCAGCTCTACCGAGGATAAAGTATTGATACCAAGACTCAGCGTGCCCTTATCGCCGTTTCCGACCTCTTTAACCTCGGCTTTGGCCTCTTCCATAAGCTGGGTTACTTGGAGCGCATATTTGTACAGCGCTTTACCCGATTCGGTGATTTCGAGCCGCTTTCCTCGGCGATATACCAAGACGGACCCGAGCTCTTCCTCCATCGCTTTCAGCTGCTGACTGAGAGGCGGCTGGGATATATGAAGCCGGTTGGCGGCAAGCGAGATCGTACCTTCCTCCACGATGGCAATAAAATACCGGAGCTGTCTGATGTCCATAGGTTGAAACCATCCTCCTTGTATATGAAAAACCTTAGTGAATTCAATTTTTTAAGTATTTTTCATATGGTTGTGTCTCATGTTAGCATACCAATATACACGATAGAAAGAGGAGGGAGCATCGAGTGCTGCGTTTATCAGCGATTCTATTGATCCTTTTCCTGTCGGCCTGTCAATCCAATCCGGAGAAAGAAGAGGTGCAGAATATGAATCGTGAACTCATTGAATATGCCGAGCAAGGCAATACGGAGCAAGTACGACAGCTTCTTCAATCCGGCGCAGACATCAATGCGACGGATGAGCAGGGAAGAACTGCCGTGATGGCTGCGACCTATCACAATCATGTCGGAACGGTAGAGGCTTTGATTCAGGCAGGCGCCGATATCAATATTCGGGATCACCAACGGAATAACGTATTTTTGTATGCCGGTGCAGAAGGAATGATGGAAATTTTGCGGCTCGCGATCGAAGCCGATGCCGATGTGACGTTGACGAACCGTTATGGCGGGACGGCTCTCATTCCGGCCTCTGACCGCGGACATGTGGAGATTGTTCAGGAGCTGCTGACCCGGACCGACGTCGATGTGAACCATATAAATAATTTGAACTGGACCGCACTGCTGGAGGCTGTCATTCTCGGTGACGGCAGTGAGAAATATCAGCGCATCGTGAAGCTGCTGCTGGATCATGGGGCGGATGCCCGGATTCCCGACGGGAATGGTGTAACTCCTCTGCAGCATGCCAGGGAGCGGGGATATCTAGAGATCGAGCGCATCTTATTGGACGCTGTAAACGAAGGGCAAGTCAAATAGAGGCAGGTATAAGCGAGAAGGGGATGAACGCTATGAACGAACAGAGCACTGCATATTGGCTGCTGAATGTCCGTCTGGAAACAGGTTACCGCTACGAGGATGAGGTCGTGGTTGGAACCGAAACGGGACTCTTTCATGTAAAAATAGAAAATGGGGCTTTCTCAGAGATCCGCCCTGCGGATGCTCTGCCTGATACGTTACTGCCGACACGGGATATGCAGGGGGATCTAATGCTCCCATCATTTAGAGATATGCATATCCACCTGGACAAAACCTATTATGGGGGCCCATGGAAGGCACCGAGCCGTCCGGCTCACGGAATCTTCAGCCGAATCGAGGAGGAGGAGAGGCTGCTTCCGGAGCTGCTGCCTACTGCCAAGGAAAGAGCGGAGGGACTGCTGGATCTGCTGCTGCGCTACGGGTCTACCCATATCCGCTCCCATTGCAATGTGGATCCTGTTGTCGGCTTGAGAAATTTAGAGGCCACCTTGCAGGCGGTTGAAGGATACAGGGAAAAAGCTTTTGTCGAGATTGTAGCATTTCCTCAGCACGGCTTGCTTCGCAGCCAGTCCGTCTCTCTGGTCAGGGATGCGCTCCGGAACGGAGCAGCGCTTGTTGGTGGTTTGGATCCCACAACGGTGGATGAAAATATGGAAAAATCACTGAACACCGTGATGGAGCTCGCCGTTGAAGCCAACGCCGGCATTGACCTGCACCTGCATGAGTCGTCGCATGTAGGGCTGAATACCTTTAAGCGGGTAGCTGACCTTACGGAAGAGGCGGGTTGGAACGGGAGGGTTACGCTCAGCCATGCGCTGGCTTTCGCGGACGTCTCACCAAGCGAAGTGGATGAGGTGGCGATTCGGTTGGCGGATCTGGGCATTTCGCTCACTTCTTCCGTACCGCTTGGCCGAACCATTCCGATTCCGCAGCTGCACCGCCGCGGCGTAGACATCTCGCTTGGGCAAGACAGCATTATGGACCATTGGTCCCCGTTCGGCAAAGGGGATAATCTGGACAAAGCGGGCACGCTGGCCGAACGCTTCCATATGTACGATGAGCGTTCGCTCGGACAGGCTCTCGGGTTTATTACGGGAGGGGTGACGCCGTTAGACCAGGACGGCCGTTATGCCTGGCCCAACGTCGGGGATGCGGCGGACGCGGTGATCGTAGAAGCCAGCTGTTCCGCCGAAGCCGTTGCCAGGCGGTCACGCCGCCGGGCCGTCCTGTTCAAGGGAAAACCGGTTTACGAATCATGATAAAAAAACAGCCGCTGCTTGCCGGAGTTTTCCGGCGTGCAGCGGCTGTTATTGGTTATGGGCTTTGGGTTGTTATTCCCTAAAAATAAGGGAATTCGCAATGATTTCCCTCCAGGGAATATAAGTCGCCTCGACCGCGGATTTACCGCTCTGTCTTAAATAATCGGTTACGATCCGGTATCCGATGGAATACCCCGCATAGGGTGGAATGCCCATTTTCGTAAAGCCGTAAAGATCCCCTTCCAAATCCCCGAACATGTAACCTCGTATCTCATTGAATCCGGTTACCTGCAGAGCTTCCCTATAACGTGGCAGAAGCTCGCTGTGCTGATCTTCGTTCAGGGCATGAATCCAGGGTCCCAAGTGACCCTCGCCGTACATTTCGGCGGCAAAAGCTTCAGCGAGTCCTTCCAGCACTAGGTATTGAGCGACCGTTGTCTCGGCACTCCATGGCTCATAAGAGAGCCTCACGTTATGATGGAATTCATGTGCCGTAATGGCGGCCAGCCTTGGCAGGTTATAATCGTTCGGCCACACAACCACCATGATTTGTCCCGGTGTTCCCCCTGAGCCTGTGTATCCGGGATGGGGGCTGAAGCGTTCACGGTCACCCAGCGCGAGAGTAAAGAGTAAATCTCCAAGCTCAATGCCGTGAGCTTGCGGCTTTAATGCGGCATGTGCCTTCATCACGGCTTCCTTGCATCGGCTCCAGGAACTCGCTTGTTCCAAGCGAGACAAAGCCTGGAGCGCCTCCTCCGGATGATCGGCCGGGCGAAATAATCCCAGCAGCTGCGTCATATCGTAATCGTCTTGTCCTTGAGGCATACGCTTGCGTATCGTGTCCATAAACGGCTGAAGCGGCTTATTCACGAGCTGCTCAAATGCGGTGATCCGCAGCTCAGGCTCAGATTCCAGAGCTTGTTGTTGATGGGTTAGTGTATCGATGGCGATCAATTGCATACTGATATCCTCCTCTTATCGAAGCAATAGCTGCTTCGTATAATGTTGAGGATAATCCTTTACGCTGCGTGAAGGTCAAGTCTCTATTATGAATAAATACTTTTGACAACGAACCGGTCTCCTGCCCTGTTCGGATCGGAGGGAATGGAGGTAACCTTTAAATTCTGGAGCATGATGCCCCCGTTATCGGCAGTCAGCTTTGGACTTTTCCCATTGACCCGGCAGCAGGAGAAGACGACAGGAGATAATCGTGCCATTGTTGCAAGAGCCCCATTGACCTGTGGCGCTTCAACGATCCATTCCGCCGAGGTCTGCGGACCATTGTATCGTTGTAATGTCCGAAATGTCCAATTTCGGGTTACGTTTCGAAGGCAGATCAACCAGTTCGAACCGCTGCGCTTGCTGATGCTGGCATGCATCCGGTCACCCGGCAGAATCGGCAGCGGAATGATCGTAACCGAGGCCGGGAGGATCTCCCACCATGCATAATAGTAAGCCTTGCCGTCTATGAATTCATGACCTGTTCCGGTCTGTATCAGATTGCTATTGCCGAAGCCGTCAATTCCAATCCATGCTGAGGAATAGGTCGCCGCACGGCTTGGACGAACAAACGGCACATTCCATTTGGCGGAGATCTGTTTGTAAGCACCTTTTTTTCCTTTGAGGCTGTATCCGCTCCAATTGCTTGAAATCCATCCGATGTTACGACGCGGCTTGGCTGAAGTGTCAAGTTGGCAAGTGTGATTCCACTTATCTATCGTGAGAATCCCCATATCTCCACCGCCTTTACTAGATTGATAGTATATCTAATGAAGAATTGGTAGAGTTGGTATGGGTTTTCTGTTAGAAAGTTTAGATAAGATGTGGTTCACCAATGAAGAGAGCAGCGCAGGGAATGCGGGCATTTAGGAGCGATGGGTGATAGACACCTCGTAATCGCTTCTTAGTTAAGAAATCTTAGCGCAAAAACAAACAGGATCATCGCCCCTAAAGAAGTGATGGTTCGCACATGATTCCAGGGCAGCCAGCGTCTCAGGTAGTTGTTCCATACCTCGCCTCCGGCACTGCTTCCTGGGTCAACAGCGGCCAGTGCGTCGTTTAGCGGGACGTTGAATGCCATCGTTACGATGAATCCCGCTAAATAGAGCAGGCTGGCGGCAAGCAAATACAACGAGCCGGGTTCCCCCCAGCGCATGATGGATACGACCGCAAGCACGATACTGGTTAACGCAGTGCCTGTAAACAATGTGCCGAACAAAGGATTGAGAATGGTTGCATTGATGGACTGCATGGCATGGATCCCCTGTTCATTGGGAATTCGGGCTAGCGCTGTCATTATAAAAGACGAGAAAGCGAAGAACAGTCCGGCTATGAGTCCCGATCCGGTTACCGAGAATACAGCCAACAAAAAAATTAAGCGGTCACTCATGGATAGTAAACCTCCAATGTCATAGATTATTACTGGTATGGTTCCAGTATATTCATATAATTGTTTGTACATACAAATATAAATGGATTTCCAGCAAAAGTAAAGACCTAAATATGCAGAAAATGATAATCAATCAATAGACTCTGAATGATCTATTAATATTTTCTATTTTTGGTAATTAGTTCATTACGCCGCGCGTTATGAGAAAAAAAGTTCAGAATATCCCCACTATTTTCAAAATAGAGTTATATATACGCTCTCGTAAGCGTATACAGAATTTGGATAATATATCAAATGTGCTGCAGCCAAAAGGAGGGAGTAGTATGAAGTCAGGCAAGAGGGGTTTTTGGCTAGTAACGACGGCTTTATTAAGCGTTTCTTTGTTATTCGGTTGTACCGGGGGGAAGGGAGCGCCGGCCGATACCGGCGATCCGGAGCCAGGAAAGGATGGAGAGACGGCCAAGAAAATCATTACTGTAACGTTTCGGGATGACGGGATCGGCGAGAACGGAGCGTTCTATAAATGGCTCAAGGAAGTTTCGGCCAGCTACCCTGACAAAAGCGTAGAGATTAAGCCGACACCGATTCAGGCCTCGGAAGGCGATTATTTTGCCAAGGTGGCCTTGGCGCTCAAGTCAAAAGATACGGCGCCGGATATCGTGACAGAGGATACCTTTATCCTGAATTCTGATGCAAGCGCAGGTTATCTCGAACCGCTTGACGATAAATTGGCGGGATGGGAAGACTGGGGCAACGGTTCCTTCATCGAAGCGATGAAGAAGGGGGTTACTGCCAGCGATGGCAAGGTTTATGGCGTACCGTACAATACGGATTCCAGGGGCCTCTGGTACAACAAGGACATTTTCAAACAGGCAGGTCTTCCGGAGGATTGGCAGCCTAAGAACTGGGAGGAGGTCTTAAGCGCTGCGCGTACGATCAAGGAGAAGGCGCCTGACGTTGTGCCGATCTGGATGAACATGGGCAAGGCTACAGGCGAAGCTACCTCCATGCAAACCTATGAAATGCTGCTCTACGGAACTGGAGAAAGGCTGTATGACGATGCCAGCGGCAAATGGATTACAAAAAGCCAGGGCATTCTGGACGCGCTGACTTTTGTGGAGACGGTCAATAAAGAGAAGCTTGGCCCCCCGCTCTCCAAAGTATTGAATGGTCAGGCAGGCAACACGGCTTCCCGCGAATACCTGCCGCAAGGCAAGCTGGCGATTTCCCTGGATGGATCCTGGATCACAGGTAACTATATGGAATCAGGCGCGGCGCCATGGCCTGAATACAAAGATGTTCTCGGCTTCGCGCCGATGCCGACCAGCCAAGGGCAGGACCCTGGATCGATTACGCTAGCCGGAGGGTGGGCGCTGTCGATTCCAAGCAACTCCAAGAACAAAGACGAGGCTTGGGAATTTATCAAGTATGCGCTAAACAAGGAAAATACGCAGAAGCTTGTCATGTCCTCAGGGAATATCACGGTCCGTGCCGATGTTGCCAAGGATCCGGAATATACGAAAATGCCGTTTAACGAAATCGCGACCGAATACCTGCAGAACGCAGAGTTTAGACCGGCCCAGGAGAAGTATCCGGAAGTGTCGACGCAGATTCAGACCATGGTGGAATCCGTAGCAACGGGAACATCGCCTGCAGATGCCATGAATAAATATGCGCAGGACGTCACCCGCATTGTCGGAGCGGATCATATCTTGGAGAAATAATCGGCTATACGTACAGAACCGGCTTGCTCAAGCGCTCCATGTATCGCGGAGGCTTGGGCAAGCGGTGTTTCAGATCATCTGCACGAAAAGGAGAACGAACCATGAGCAGTCTGTCCGTAGACGTTTACCCGAAACGAAGAAAAACGTATACCTGGCTCTTTTTTTTGCTTCCTTCAATCGCGATTATGCTCGTGTTTTTTATATATCCCATTCTGTTAACGTTCTTCTATTCCTTCACCAACCTGGCGTTAACCGGCGAAGCGGCGAGGGAGCTTAAGTTTATCGGCCTTGACAACTATACCCGGATGTTCCAGGACCCCACGGTTCGGATCAGTATATGGAACACGCTGGTTTTCCTCATCGGCTCGGCTGTGATCGGGCAGCAGGTGCTGGGATTTTTGATCGCGCTGCTGATGAAGCAGAGAAACAAAACGTTTCGGCGAGTGATTGGAACGATTGTGCTTGCAGGATGGGTGACGCCCGAGATTGTATGTGCTCTTTGCTTGTACAGTTTCTTCGGGGATGAAGGCACGCTGAATGCGATCATCACTTTTTTTGGATTTTCGGAAGTGACCTGGCTGTTTACCGTCCCGATGCTGACCATCATTCTTGCGAACATCTGGCACGGCACCGCCTTCTCGATGCTGGTATTTCAAGCAGCGCTGGATGATGTGCCTAACGAAATTGAGGAAGCGGCGGTGGTGGATGGAGCCTCCAAGTGGAAAATCTTCACGCACATCATTATTCCCTACATTAAAAGCACCATTACAACCAACATGATGCTGGTTACGCTGCAGACGCTTGGGGTGTTCGGACTCATCTATGCGATGACCGGGGGCGGTCCGGGCAATTCGACGACGACCCTGCCGATCTTCATGTACAATCAGGCATTTGTGAACTATCAATTAGGCTATGGAACCGCCATTTCGCTGCTGCTGCTGCTGATCGGGATTGTGTTAAGCCTGCTGTATATCAGGTCGATGAAAGAGTAACCAGAGGTGAGATCATATGAATGCCAAACAACGTAAATTAATCTATCGAATTCTGCCGTACGCGATCCTAACGGGGATCGGTATTTGCTTTGTGCTGCCGCTGCTCTGGGTGCTCGTGGCTTCCGTCGATCCGAATGCGATGCAATCGCTGAAGATGCCCAGCAGGGTTACCGGTGCAAACTACGTAGAGGTGATGACCAGCAGCGAGAACCAGCGCGCATATCTGATTGGTCTTGTGATGTCGCTTGGCCAAGCCGTATTGGTTGTTCTTCTGGCGCTGCTCGCAGCTTATCCGCTATCCCGATATCAGATGAAATATAAAAAGCCCTTTATGCTGACCATTCTGTTTATGACATCGCTCCCGATTACGGCCGTAATGGTGCCTGTGTACCAGCTGTTCCTGGGGCTCAAGCTGTATGACAATATTTTTGGCGTCATCTTGTTTTATGTAGCATCGTCCATGCCGTACGGGATATGGATGATGAAGAATTTCATGGATTCCGTGCCGAGCGATCTGGAGGAAGCCGCCTGGGTGGACGGCGCTTCGGTGTTTACGGGAATGCGCAAGGTGGTGGCGCCGCTGATGGTTCCGGGTATTTGTACGGTCGCGATATTTACCTTCTCGGGCAGCTGGGGCAATTTCTTCGTTCCATATATCCTGCTGCAGTCGCCGGAGAAGTTCCCGGCTTCCTTGAAGCTCTATCAGTTCTTCGGGCAGTATGGCATGGTCGATTACGGCAGCCTGGCCGCTTTCTCGGTGCTGTACGCCATTCCGGCGATCATCATGTATATTCTCTCCCAGCAGTTCATGTCCAAGGGCTTCGGGCTGCAAGGCGGAACGAAGGGATAGGGAAAAAACAGAATGAAGGGCATGGGATGCTCAAAATAGAAAAACGGCAGCCATGCCGTTTTTTTGTATTTGGCGAAATCGTTCCCTTGAGCTGTCTGGTCAAATTAAGCATGGCCCTGCCTAGGGCCGAGGTCCAATGACTCGCGCAGACGCTTGATATCCCGGATCGGAGGCAAACCGAACATGCGGGCATATTCCCTGTTGAACTGAGTGGGACTTTCATAGCCGACCTGAAAGGCGGCATCCGCAGCTGCGGATGTTTCTGAGAGCATAAGTCGGCGCGCCTCTTGCAATCGGATTTGTTTTTGATATTGCAGCGGGCTCATGGCGGTGATTTCCTTAAAGTGATGATGAAGCGAAGAAGGACTCATATTGACGGCAGCGGACAGATCAGCGATGTGAAGGGGCTGATTATAATCCCGCTCAATCAACTGGGCCGCTGCCGCGATTCGCTGCGCATGACTGCCGCTGACGGCAAATTGTTTCAGGGATTGGCCTTGTTCCTCTTGAAGGATTCGATAAACAATTTCCTTCGTGACCAGGGGAGCAAGGACGGAAATATCCTCCGGCGTATCCAGAAGGCGCACGAGGCGGACGACGGCGTCCAGGAGTGCCTGATTCATCGAGCTGACAAAGAGGGCTTTTGTGGAGTCGGTTTTCTTAGGAAGAGTTTCTTGGCAGGATGGAATGAGGTCGAAGATCAGATGTCGATCCAAATCCAGTCTAAGGCACAGGTAGGGCCGCTCCGGTGATGCCTGAATCACTTGGCCGGATATGGGCAATTGCAGCGAGACGACAAGATAACTGTTCGAGTCATAAAAATAGCTTTATTGTGCCAGCATGATTAGTTTTCTGCCTTGAGCTACGATGCAAAGTGCGGGCTCGTGAATGGTGTGGATCAATTCCGTCCCGTCGGTTGCCCGTATTAAAGATAGATTGGGTATAGGCGTAGTATGGGTACCGTCCGTACCCGTATATTTTTCGATGTATCCTGCAAGTTCATTCTGCAGATTGCTTCCTCCATGATCTAACATCCCGGTTCGGCGAGCCTCCTCCGATGGTATTTGATTTAATCTTAATCAGGTTTGCAGGAATAGGCAAGAATCATGGTGGATTCGGCTACCGGATAAATACTCCATGAAGGCATAATTAGAGTATCCTCGATGGTTGAAGGCAAGACGGTTATGCATGAAACTCAAGAGGATCAGATAAGTGTAATGAGGAGGTATTGGAATGGATCCAGCTCTTAATGGGAATGAGGTTCAGCATCCCTATATAGGCATGTGGGTGACCAAGGACGGATACATTCGCCACGAACTGCTGCCAAACGGTCGTTATGATGAAGCACGGGGCCGGCGGAAAAGCGCTTATCAAGGACGCTATTTCATTCAAGGCGATCACATCGAATATGTGGATGATACCGGATTCACGGCTGACGGTGATTTTCGGGACGGCGTTCTCTATCATGCAGGGATGGTATTGGTTCGGGAAAACTAAACGTGCGAGATAGAAGAGAACGGTTTGGCTTAAAAGTACAGAACAGGTATCAGGAGGAGAGCTGTATGTCTAACGTTAAAGGAAAAGTCGTGGCCATTACAGGCGCAAGCAGCGGGATCGGTGAAGCGGCAGCCCGGCTGCTGGCACATCACGGTGCTCATGTGGTTCTTGGGGCGAGAAGGACGGACAGGCTGGAGAAGCTTGCTTCCGCATTGAATCGGGAAGGCGGATCAGCTGTTTACCAATCGCTGAATGTGGCTCATCTCGATCAAATGGAATCTTTCATTGACTTGGCGGTGAGCCGATTCGGTAGGCTGGATGTCATGCTCAACAATGCTGGCGTCATGCCTCTGTCACCCTTGGAGGCCTTGAAGGTGGACGAATGGAACCGGATGATCGATGTGAACATCCGCGGCGTCCTCCATGGCATTGCGGCAGGGCTGCCGGTGATGCAGAAGCAGGGCTTTGGTCAATTTATTAATATTGCTTCCATCGGGGCATACGAAGTATCGCCAACCGCAGCCGTTTATTGTGCGACCAAGCATGCGGTTCGGGCAATCTCGGAGGGCCTGCGGCAGGAGGTCGGAAGCGGTATACGGGTCACGCAAATATCGCCGGGGGTAACGGAGTCGGAGCTGGCCGACAGTATCTCCGATGATACGGCCAGACAGGTCATGAAGGAATATCGAAGAATATCCATTCCGGCGACTTCGATTGCGCAAGCGATTGTATATGCTATCGGGCAGCCGCCTGAAGTCGATGTAAATGAAATCATCATTAGGCCGACCGCAAGTTCCGCTTAACTTAAGGATACATCCATGACGATAGCAACCCTCTTTGGGAGCGCTTGGTTCATAGTATCGAGTAAGCATAAGTTTGAGCGCAGGCCTTGGGCTTCTGCATGGAGGGACCACTGCATCAAAGGGCTAAGGAAATCAGCTGTTGAGTAAACCTCAACAGCTTTTTTTGTTGGAAGGATTTGTTATACTTTAGTTATGTATTTTACATAAGGGCGCGTACAGCATGGATGCAATGACTTTCTTTAGCATGAATGAATGAATGAATGAATGGAGGAGACAAGTTGGGAGTTAAACGCATTGTCGCGAATGTCGTAACGAAGGATGTCGCCGCAGCCAAGACGTTTTATCAAGATGTGCTGGGTCTGGATATGTTAATGGATCATGGCTGGATTGCCACTTATGGCTCGCAGGAGAGGATGAGCATACAGATCAGCTTTGCTTCCGAGGGAGGCGGCGGCACGCCCGTCCCGGATCTGTCAATCGAAGTGGATGAGATAGAGGCTGTGCTGGAAGAGATGAGGTCGGCGGGCTTTTCCATTGAATACGGACCCGTTGATGAGCCTTGGGGAGTAAGACGCTTTTTTGTCCGCGATCCGTTCGGGAAGCTGGTCAACATATTGACGCATGTATGAGTGCACGGTGCGTCAAGTTTGGTATCCTAGCAAGTATGCTCATATTCTACTCTGTACATAAGAATCAACGCATATGATATACTGTTTATAATATAAACAATTATCAATGCACATCAGAAGCTAGCATGCAGAAAGGATACACAAATCATGTCAAAAGATGAGAATATAGATCCGGATATTGGATCCAAGCTTCCCGGAGGGGCGGCTCTGAGCTGGGGATTGGTAAAGCCGCCGCAGCGGGGACCGAAACGGGAGATGAGCCTGACGCAGATTGTGCAGACGGCCATCGACATCGCTGATAAAGAAGGGCTTCAGGCGGTCTCCATGAATCGGATCGCATCCGCTTTGGGTTTTACTGCCATGTCCCTGTACCGGTATATTACCAGCAAGGATGACCTGCTGCTCCTGATGCAGGACGCCGTGTGCGATATTCCCATTCCACCGGAAGATTCCGCGGATTGGCGCGAGAATATGCGAATCTACGTCAAATCGACGATGCAGGTATTCCGTGACCATCCCTGGTTCGGCGACATACCGATTGCGGGTATCCCCCTTACGCCAAACAATCTGCGATTTATCGACTGGGGCCTGCGCTTCATGAAGGACATGCCGTTGAATGATTATGAGCGGATGTCTTTGATTCTCCTGTTAAGCAATTATTCAAGATCAAGCGGCATGATGCAGCGGGACATGGACCGCGCCCTGCAGGCAGGATCCACCCCGGAACAATTTAGCGGACTCGATTATACGGCCGCGCTGAAACAACTTGTAACGCCGGATCGGTTTCCATTCCTGCATCCGGTTGTGATGTCGGGAGTCTACACGGAAGAGAATCAGGAAGAGAACCCGATTGGCAACGACATTGATTTCGGGTTGGAACGCATCTTGGACGGCATTGATCATTATCTTCAGGCCAAGACACAGCCCGGACAGTCGGACAAGTCATGATATTCGTCAAAGTTACAGGTCGTGGTTGTAAGAGTGTGGAGTAAGAGAGTACAGACAGAAAGAAAGTGCATTAAGAAAGTACACAGTAAGAGTATGCTGTAAGAGTATACACAATAAGAGTACGCTGTATGAGTACGCTGTATGAGTATGCTGTAAGAGCATGCAGAAAAAGTGTGCCGCAGCTGAGTAAAAAAACCGATCCTCGTATGAGGATCGGTTTTTTGCTAATTCATAAAGCCTGATCCGGGGGACCAGGATCTAGTTTGGTAAATATCGTTTCCGGACGGACATGACCGCCGCTGGAAGGAGGACGAACTCCCTTATGTGGCTCTTAAAAACGCAATACTATATTGTGAGTACTGCTCCCTCTATGCGGTGTGTGGTCCGGGGCATGCTTGAATGGTTACCGCGCTTAAAGCATATTTAACGTCGACCAGCTTTTCGCTTAAAGGTCCACATGCCCCATACCATAGAGGCGACAAGGATGAACAGACACCATCCTATTGCCCAGCCGATGTGATCCTGGACAGATCCACCCGTCAGCAACCCGCGAATGGACTCGATGACCGGGGTGATCGGCTGGTAGCTTGCGATTCCTTGCAGCCATGTCGGCATCGTCTCGGTAGGAACGAAGGCACTGGAGAGGTAGGGGAGGAATAGCAGGGCGAATCCATAGCTGCCGGCCGCTGCCGGACTGCCTGCAACGAGGCCGATGGCGGCATAGAGCCAAGTGAAGGCAAAGATGAACAGCGCGATCAAACCGATGGCGAGAATCCAATCCAGAAGTCCGGCCGAAGGTCTGAATCCGACGAGCAGAGCTACAGCGATAACGACGAATGTCGCCAGCATGTTTCGGGCAAGGCTGGCTACCACATGTCCTGTAATGACACTGATGCTTTGAATGGGCATGGTGCGGAAGCGGTCAATGATGCCATTGGTCATATCCTGGGAGACATCGACGGCCGTGCTGGACGATCCGAAGCCGGCGCATAGCAGGATGATCCCCGGAACCACGTAGTTAACATACTGTCCGCTGGGATCGAGGGCGCCGCCAAATACATAGGTGAACAGCAGCATCAACATGATCGGCAGCACCATCGCCGTTATCATCGCTTCCGCGTTTCGGATGCTGTGACGTAAGCTGCGACCGATAAAGACGGTTTGGGTGACCGCTAAAGACGCTGTTTTTGAGTTCGAAGCTGTTGCTCTCATTATACAATTTCCTCCAATTTCTTGTCGGTTAGCGACAGGAATACATCATCCATATTTGGTCTGTGAAGACTTACACGCGTCTCGCTAGGAAGCAGGCGAGTCAACTCTTGAAGCGTCTGCGCGACATCCCTGATGCTGCCGTTTGTCGGAATCCTGTGAATCACCTCGTCGTGTACGTTGCGGAGCTCCAGCATTTCACCTCCGACCTGCGTCTTCAGCTCAGCCGGGCTCCCCTCAGCAACGATTCGTCCACTATCCAGGACCGCAATCCGGTCCGCAAGCTGATCGGCTTCTTCCAAATACTGCGTGGTCAGCAGTATGGTGATGCCCTGACTCTTCAATTGCAGGATGATATCCCACAGGGTACGGCGGCTGCGTGTATCCAGTCCCGTGGTCGGTTCATCCAGAAACAGAACGGGACGCGGCACGGCAAGGCTGATCGCAAGATCAAGCCGTCTTTTCATTCCGCCCGAATACGTCTTCACGCGCTTGGCTGCAGCAGCTGCGAGATCGAATTGTTCGAGCAGTTCGGCGGTTCGCAGGCGTGCTTCCGCTGCGGATAAACCCGACAGCCTGCATATCATCCGCAGATTCTCTTCCGCGGTCAATACTTCGTCGACGGCAGCAAACTGGCCGGTCAGACTAATGGACTTCTGGACATCCTGCTTGCCCTCTTCCAGATCATATCCGTTGATCCGCACACTGCCTGCATCGGGTGTCACCAAGGTCGATAGAATGTTGATTAAGGTGGTTTTGCCGGCGCCGTTGGGACCGAGAAGGGCAAATACGCTTCCTGCCGGCACGTTCAGGTTGATCCCGTCCAGGACGGTTTGATGTCCAAAGCTTTTACGCAATTGACGAATCTCAACAGCATAGTTACTCATGTTAGGTTCATCTCCTTGAATTATAAATTGTATATATGATAAACAGTTTAATTGATAATTAGTATATTGTATAAACAGTTGACTTGCAATATGTTTTTTTAAGTATAGACGCTGCGTGAGATTACAGGGATGATGGAGCTTCTGGGTATAAAAAAAGAACCTGGCACGATGTAACAAAACATCGTGTCAGGCTCTATTCAGGAATGTAAGCCAGGGTATAGGCCGGCTTGGCGCTATGAACGATCCGATTCGTCATGAAGCTCGAGTTCAATGACGGTATTGCGCTTGTCGGGAAGCGGATACGTGAAGTGTTCAGGTCGCGCGAAATTCACAAATGCGTCCTCGGTGAATTCCGCTGCGCTCCATGGGCGGCTGAGGAACAATTCGTATCCGTCAGCCAGCAGACGGGCCTTCTTCACCTTGTCGGCCATACCTATGAGATTGATCGGTCCGATGGACTCCTCAAAAACGTGGGCATACAGCTTATTGCCTTTTTGGGTATACCGCCCCCAATCCGGTTTCGGATAATCGGCGGCCGCGCAGCCATAGATACTGTCGCCGTTCTTGCTCATCCAGTCACCGATTTCCTCCAGCACGTCGAGGCTCTCCTTAGGAATGACGCCTCTCGCGTCTGGTCCGACGTTCAGCAGCATGTTGCCGTTCTTGCTGACGCATTCCACCAGCTTACGGATGATCGTGGTTGCCGATTTGTAATTGCGGTCAGCGGCTGCATAGCCCCAGTTGTTATTCAACGTGATGCAGGCTTCCCATGGGATCGGGGCACCTGTCTGATCCACGACGCCGTGCGGCGGAATGATCTGTTCAGGCGAAGCGAAATCTCCGCTGTAAACGGAAGGATCGGTAGTGTAGATGCTGCCCCCGCTCTCGCCGCTGCCTTCAAGCCGGTTATCGATAAGAATATGCGGCTGGAGTTCGCGGATCATCTTCATCAGCTCGGTAGCGCGCCACACCTCGCCGCGCATGTTATCATAAGAGAAGTCAAACCACATGATATCGAGTTTGCCGTAGCCTGTCAGCAACTCCCGCACCTGCCCATGCATGTAATCCAGGTATCGGTCGAAGTTTTTCGGATCGCGCTTAAAGGCTTCGTTCGCCCGCATCGGGTGAATGCGGTCCCCATAGGCCGGATAGTCCTCATGGTACCAGTCAATCAGTGAGAAGTAGAGGCCGACTTTAAGGCCTTCTTCACGGAATGCTTCCAGAAACTCCTGCACGAGGTCCCGCCCGGCTTTGGTATTCGTTGATTTATATTCGGTCAGCTTGCTGTCGAACAAACAGAATCCGTCGTGGTGCTTGGCCGTCAGCACCGCATATTTCATGCCAGCTTTCTTGGCCGCTCTGGCCCACTCCCGAGGGTTATAGTCAACGGGATCAAATTCATCGAAATAGGTCTGGTAGTCTTCGATGCTCATCTGTTCCGTGCTTCGGAGCCATTCGCCTCTGGCCGGAATGGAGTAGAGCCCCCAGTGGATGAACATGCCGAAACGGTCGTTCTGGAACCATTGCACGCGCTGGTTGCGATCGTGGATGACTTGAATGGTTGGAGTGGTAGTCGTTGTCATGGATTCAAACCTCCGATTCTTGGAATTGTCGAGTTTGATTTTAACAAGAATGTGTTAGTATGAATAGATAATTACTTAACTCTGACGGGTATTATAATAACTTTAGAGGATAATCGAAGATGAAGAATGAACGAAATGAACATGAAGCCATTCAGCAGATGCTCCTGAACATGCAGGTTCAGATCTGGGAGGCCGAAAGAACGCAGTGCTGGCCGGAGTGGAAGGAATTCGACTACACCGTGTCTTACAACAAGCTCTATTTTATCCTGGATGGGGAAGGATGGGTGAAGATCGGCGATGAGGAGCTGTATCCCGTTCCGGGTCAATTGGTTCTGATGCCGGCACGCACCAGGCAATCCTACTCCGTCATCAGCGGCCGCCCCTATCTTAAATACTGGTCGCACTTCTCGGCGACCGTAGGCGATTCCGACGTGTTTTCCTGGTTGAACGTTCCTTATTGTTATGATTTATCGGGCAATGCGGAGATTCCATCATTATTCCAGCAGTTGGTGGAAGCGCACCGTACCGGTACGATAGCTGCGCGGTTAAAGGAAAAGTCGGTGATGCTGGACATCCTGTCCCGCGTGTTCGAGCACCAGCAGCCGCAGATTCATACGGACAAAATGGAAGATATGGGCAGGCTCCACAAAGTGCAGCAGTACATTAAGAATCACCTGCATGAGGAGATTACGCTGGAGCAGATGGCGGGAACGCTGCATTTGCATCCGAATTATTTTATTAAGTACTTCAAACGGCATTTTGGGATCACGCCGCAAAAATATCTAAGCCTCAAGCGGATGGAGCAGGCCAAACTCATGCTAAGAACCACCTCTCTAAGCATCAAAGAAATTGCAGACGCAACCGGCTTTGAATCAGCGAACTATTTCTCGAAAACGTTTCGTAAAGAGGTTGGTTACAGCCCCTCGGAATATCGGAACAATATATAGCAAAAAAGAGGCTGTCCCTGAAATTCGATTCGGGGATAGCCTCTATTCTTCTGATCAGGTTTGCCTAAAAACCTTTTCCTCCAAGCGGCTTAAGCTTGAGCGGCTCCGCGCCGGCGATCAGCGGACGCCCGAGCTGCAGCAGCTCGGACGTATCGGCTCCCTGCAACGAAGCGGCATGCGCGTCTTGGCTGCGCCACAATTCCGTGACCCATACGGCATTCGGATCGCTGTCCGAAATGTTGACGATATAGAGCTCACAGTCTACGTTATCGCGAAGCATCGCTGCCGCTTCGAGCAGGATCTCCGCAAGTTCATCCCGTTTACCGGGATGGGCAATCAGCTTTCCGTACATCGCGAACTTCTCCATCGGGTTCACCCTTCCTTTTTGGTCATGTCGCTTAGCATGCGTTCGTAATGGAGCGCCATGCTTGTCGTGATCTCTGACAGTTTGAGCACGAGAGAAGCGGGCTCCAGAATGGTTAAAGCTTTGCCGTAAGGGAGTAGAAAATAGGGAACATAGGACATCAGCGAAGACGTATCCAGTTGGAAATGAGCTTCTCCATCACGACGTTTCACGAGAGTATGTCCAAATAACCAATGCTGGCTTAATTCATTCAGTACATGCTCATGGCCTTGGACGACGACATGGATCAGTGGTTCACGGCTGCCTGAATCGGGCAGAAGACTGCCAAGCAGTACATCCTTGGCCGAAAAGTCAGCGGGCCGTTCAAATACATGTTCTGTCAGCTCCAGCCCGATGATCCGATCCACGCGGAAATTGCGAATCTCTTGGCGCAGATGGCAGAAGCCGGCAGCATACCACTGACCCTTCCAATGGATGATGCCGTAGGGGTCGAAGTTTCGGACGACGCGCTCGCCTTCCCTGCCCTTCGAATACGACATCTTCAAGGTTTGTCCTTGCGCCGCGGCATTCTCCAGCGTCTGCAGCAACGGCTGAAGCCCGGTATGGACAGGGGGCTGCAAAACCGAGATGCCGCTGCTGTGCCGTTCGATCTGATGAAGCTGCTCCTCATTTGTATAAAGCTTCAGCTTGTCGATCGCCCGCTCCAGTGCGTCCGTATACGGATAGCCGGTTTCTTTGGCAAAGATCGAAGCGTGCACTAATGCTTTCTGCTCTTCGGCGTCAAACATCAGCGGGGATTCCGCGAACTGCCCGAGGATCCGAAAGCCGCCGTTCGGCCCGGAATCGGCAATGATGGGCGCGCCGCTGGCGCATAACGAATCGATGCAGCGGTACACCGTTCGGACATGGATTTCCAGCTCATCGGCAATTTGCTGTGCGGTCATCTTCTTGCCCGAGCGGAGCATCCACAAGATCGACAGCATATTATCCGCTTTGGACATCTAGATTCGCTCCTTCTAGGATGGGATGATCCCGAATGTTTTACGTTTAAGTAGATTGTATCTTTTCTACACGAGCGGGTCCATGCCCTTGTCGATCCAGGAATCGTAGGTCGGGCCGTAGAGTTCGGGAATCCGCAGGCCGGCTTGTCTCATCAGCACCGTCATCTGTCCGCGGTGATGCGCTTGATGAACCAGGGTAAAATGCAGGAATGCCGCGTTTGTCCATGGCTCTCCGTCGAATTCGCGGGTAGCACGAAGATCCTCCTCGCTCCACTGGGACTGAACCGCATCCAGAAGGTCATGCCGAATCCGGCGGTAGCGGTCCTGAATCTCGGCGGCCGAATCGGGGGTTTCCAGCTCGCGGGACGGGCCATCAAATTGCAAACCGAGCATGGTCATGTACTGAATCGACATCACCAAATGCCAGGCCAGCTGTCCAAGCGTGCGATGCTGCTCCGTCATAGCGGTTTTGAGCGATTCGTCGGTTAAAGCGTTCATGACTTGTTCGGTGATATGCGCCTCTTTTAACCATTCAGTCTTAAAATCCTCTATACTCATGTTCATGTATAACCCTCGCTTTGGTTTAGGATGTGTGCTGCAAGTCGAGTATATTACACCATTCCTGACAGTTACGGTCAGTGATTATGGGCGATACGAATTTATTTATTCCAGGGTTTAGCCGAATATTGATCCGATGGTCTACAGATCCTTCATCATTTATAATGTATGAGATTTAAATTTCGTGAAGGAATATAGGGGGGACAGCATGCAGGAAATGCTTCGTGAAATCCCGGGAGCTCAAGAATGGATCGTCATTCAAGCGATTGACAAGGGCTGGTCGGCAGATCGTAAATATTATGTTCAGGATACGCAAGGCAAGGAGTGGCTCCTTCGGCTATCCGACATCTCTCAATACGAGAGGAAGCGATGGGAGTTTGAAACGGTAAAAAAGCTGGATCCTATCGAAATGCGTATGTCCCGCCCGATTGATTTTGGTGTATGCCGTGATGGCAGCCAAGTGTTTTCCCTGTTCACATGGGTTTCGGGAGAAGATGCCAGGGACGCCATTCCATTGCTGGATTCTGAGGAGCAGTACCGGCTGGGCGTTCAGGCAGGCCAATATTTGTGCAAGATGCATAGCATTCCGGCTGAGAGCGGCTTTGATACGTGGGCGGTTTATTATAATTCCAAGATGGATAGGTACATCAAAAATTATGAGAGCTGCGGTATCCGGCTCGCAGGTGCTGAGAACATCATTCGTTATATGGAGGAGCACCGATATTTGCTTGATGAGCGGCCCCGTTCTTTTCAGCATGGGGATTATCATGTCGGCAATATGGTGGTTACGCCTGAAGGCGAGCTGGGCATCATCGATTTCAACCGGGCGGATTCCGGTGATCCTTGGGAGGAGTTTAACCGGATTACGTGGGATGCTGCGATTAGCCCGTGGTTTGCTTCCGGTCGTATTCACGGATATTTCCAGGGTGGAGAGGTACCGGATTCATTCTTCAGATTAATGGCACTTTATATCGCGAGTAATCAGATTTCCTCGATACACTGGGCAATTCCATTCGGTGAGCAGGAAGTGGAGGTTATGCTGAATCAGGCTCAAGACGTACTGAACTGGTATGAGGGGTTCGAGACGCATATACCCAATTGGTATAAACCGATGCCGGGGTCATCTTAGCCTATCATTGACAGGATAGCAATCTAGAAGAATTTATTGAAGCCGCAGCATGATACGATATAAAAAAACAGATGGAGGTTTGTACTCATGTCATCAGCGGATATTCGGTTTGTCGGCGGAAACAATATTGCCCTTAAAATTCCGAAGTACAAGTATGAGGAAACCGTGCATTTTTACAAAGAGGTTTTGCAGCTGCCTTATTTGGGCTTCAAGGATGGTTCCCACCTCTTCCAGCACGGTCCGAACAATTTATGGCTGGATTGCATGACTCACTATGCTCAGCAGGATGTCTGGTTAGAGGTCACTACGGATCATCCCGAGGCGGCCGCTTCGTATTTGAAAGAGCATCAGGTAGATCGCAGGGATGAGGTGGAGGTTTACGAGAACTCGCAGGGCTACTGGATATCCGATCCATGCGGGACGATCATTCGGGTGAATCCTAGAAAAGTGAGTGAATAGACAAGCCTAACCGGCGTTGGTTAGCCGTTGACGATACATCCCTTGAGACGTGAGGTTATGTCGAAGCGTCCAACCACGTATTCGGTAAAATTTTTTGCTCACTACATTCCATGAACCGGGACACAAAAAAAACCAAGCATCTGCTATCCAAGAAAAAGATTGTGACAGGGATGCTTGGTTTAACTTTTTGCTGAGGAATTACGCTACGGCTTCAGAACCACCTTGGTGCAGTCTTCTTCATGATCGTTAAATATCCGATAGGCATCGCTTGCTTGCTCCAATGGAAGACGGTGGGATACAATCTCGGTTGGGTCGAATTCCCCGGCGGTGATCTTCTTGAACAGCTCCGGCATATAATGGATGACGGGGGCTTGTCCCATGGTAAGGGTAATGTTCCGTTCAAAAATATGGCCGAGCGGGAACATATTGTACAATGAACCGTATACGCCGGTCAGCTGAATCGTGCCGTATTTGCGAACGGCATCGATGGCAATATCGATTGCGCTTAACGTTCCGCCCTGGAGCTTCAGCTTTTGACCGATGGCTTCCATGGTTGACTTCTTGCCGTCCATACCAACACAGTCGATCACAACATCCGTGCCGCCCTTGGTGATCTCGCGGATGTATGCGCCCATATCATCATAGTCTTCAAAATTGAAGATCTCCACGTTGTTCATCCGCTTTGCTTTTTGCAGCCGGTAAGGGAGACGATCCACAGCGATTACCCGTTTGGCCCCCTTCATCCAGGCGAATTTCTGGGTCATCAGACCGATCGGTCCACAGCCGAGCACCGTCACGGTATCGCCCGGCTTCACGCCGGCATTCTCCACGCTCCAATAGGCAGTAGGAAGAACATCAGACAAAAACAGAAGCGCTTCATCCTCCAGCTCGCATGACTCAGGGATGACAAACGGCATAAAGTTCCCGTACGGCACGCGCAAATATTCAGCTTGTCCGCCAGGGTAGTTGCCGTAGCGTTCGGTGTAACCCAAGAACCCTCCGGCATGGACATCCGGGTTGCGATTGGAATTGTCGCATTGACTCTCCATATCATGATTGCAATAGTAGCAGTGACCGCAAGAAACATTGAACGGAAGAACGACGCGGTCGCCTTTTTTCACGCGGGTTACGTTGGCACCGACCTCTTCTACGATCCCCATGGGCTCATGGCCGATCACGAAATCTTTAGCCGCAGGCATAGCTCCTAGGTATATATGAAGATCGGAACCGCAAATGGCTGTAGAGGTGATGCGGACGATAATATCATCCTGGGTCCGAATGGATGGATCCTCTACGTGTTTGACCTGAATGTCTTTTGCGCCTTGAAATGTGACTGCTCTCATACGTTCCCTCCTTATGCGTTGTACAGAAGTTCTCTTTTTTAATACCCGATATCCAATTGTATTAACATCCCCACCGCTATTCATGCCTATGCGCTGATACGCGCAAAAACATAGTTTGTGGAAGAAAGACCAGTGCTAATTACTTCTGATGGTCGCTAGGGGCACGCGTATAAGTGAACCGGCTGCGCAAACCTCGATGACAAACGTGTAAAAGTGAACCGGCTGCGCGAACCTCGATGACAAAAGTGTAAAAGTGAACCGGCTGCGCAAACTGATGACAAACGTGTAAAGTGAACAGGCTGCACAAACTGATGACAAACTTGGCAAAGGGGATAAACGTGATAAACGTGTCAAAGGGGATAAATGTAGCAAACGTGCCAAATGAGTCAAATGGGATTTACCGGACACAGGATACGTTATTTGCTCTGATAAGAGCTAAACTTTAATACTTGCGGACATGAGTTCCGTTATTTGCATAAAAAGTCCGTTTTTCCGCAGCAAAAAGGTTAAATAACGGACTTGGTGTCCGTTAGGATAAGAGAATCGCCTGAAATATGGCGAATAACGGATCTGTAGTCCGTTGGAAGCCGCTTGTTTGGTGATGGCAGCCGTCTGTTAGTGATGGATCCGCATGTTTTGGGGAGAGCAGCCGTATGTAGCTGATGAAACCTTCTTGTTTGGTGATAGCAGCCGACTGTTAGTGATGGATCCGCATGTTTTGGGGAGAGCAGCCGTATGCAGCTGATGAAACCTGTCTGTTTGGTGATAGCAGCTGACTGTTAGGGATGGATTAGCTTGTTTGGTGATAGCAGCTGCAAGTTGTGTGATGGAATTCACTTGTTTGGGATAGCAGGTTGGTGATAGAAGCAGTAAATTGGTAATTGGATCTGCATGTTTTCGTGATCGTAGCCGCTGTTGGCGATAGCCGCCGACTGTTAGGGATGGATTAGCTTGTTTGGTGATGGCAGCTGCAAGTTGTGTGATGGAATTCACTTGTTTGGGATAGCAGGTTGGTGATAGAAGCAGTAAATTGGTAATTGGATCTGCATGTTTTCGTGATCTTAGCCGCTGTTGGCGATAGAAGCAGTAAATTGGTATTTGGATCCGCATGTTTTGGGATAGCCGCCGTCTGTTGGTGATAGCAACCGTCTGTTGGTGATAGCAGCCGCTTGTTCCGGCATCCCAACAGTTTTTGTAAGACGTCCCATGGTCGATTTCTTCGATAAAACGAAGCCGCAGGTCAATGATCGGTATACAGATGACATAAGGGCTTTTCATAAAGCAAAAGAACGCGTATTGGCAGGGATTCGGTTATCCCGCCATACGCGTTCTTTTTTTAAGATTGTTATGTTACTCTTCGGACTGTTGGCGTCAAAAGTTTACACGAGCTTCAAATACTCAACGATCGTCAGCAAGCCTTTATCGAAATTTTCCAAATTAAAATGCTCGTTCGGGGCATGCAGATTCTCGTCCGGCAAGCCAAAGCCCATCATGACGGCAGGAGCGTTCAGCGTGCTGGACAGCTTCTCCACGATCGGGATGGACCCGCCATCCTTCGTAAAGAGGGCACGCGTGCCGTAGACATGCTCGAACGCGTCTGCGGCTTTTTGCAGCATTGGATGGGACGGATCGATGTTGAAAGCGAATGCTTTTTCCTTCGGTTTAAACGTAATCTTCGAACCGACTGGAGTGTGGGCATGCAAGTGGGCTTCAATTGCGTCAAGTACCGCTTGCGGATCTTGGTCTGCTACCAGACGGCACGTAATTTTGGCATGGGCTTCCTTCGGAATGACCGTCTTGCTGCCTTCACCCTGGAATCCGCCGTATACGCCGTTCAGCTCAAGGGTCGGACGCGCTCCCACGCGTTCAACGAAGGAGAAGCCTTCCTCACCATACAGGGAATCGAGGCCGAGATCCTGCTTCAGCTTATCCTCGTCGAATTCCTGCTTGGCAAATTCCTCGCGCATTTCCGGGGACAGCTCCAGCACCCCGTCATAGAAGCCTTTTACGGCGACACGGCCCTGCTCGTCATGAAGCGAAGAGAGTAAGGACACCATCGAATGCAGGGCGTTCGGTACGCCGCCGCCATATGTACCGGAATGAAGGTCGGTATTGGCCGTTTCCAGAGACAACTCCAGGGAGCACAATCCGCGAAGGCCTGTGGAGATGGCCGGTTTGCCAGGTGCGAGCAGGGACGTATCCGAGATCACGATCGCGTCCGCAGCCAGCTTGTCCTTGTTGTTGTCAAGATAGAGCGGGAGGTTCGGACTGGACACCTCTTCTTCGCCTTCGATGCAGAACTTGATGTTGACCGGCAGCTCCTTCTCCTGCTTCAAAATAGCTTCGACGGCTTTGACATGCAGGAAGAGCTGGCCTTTGTCGTCCGTTGCTCCGCGTGCGTACAATTTGCCGTTGCGGACAGCCGGCTCGAATGGCGGCGTTTCCCACAGATGAAGCGGGTCTACGGGCTGTACGTCATAGTGACCGTAGACGAGCACGGTCGGTTTGCCTTCGGCATGCAGATAGTCTGCCGTAATAATAGGATGTCCAGCCGTTTGATGAACTTCCACATGCTCAAGGCCTGCTTCGGTCAGCTTGCCTGCGAGCCACTCGGCAGCCTTTGCCACATCGCCTTTGTGCTCGGACAGAGCCGAAATGCTCGGAATGGACAACCATTCCTTCAACTCATTTAGATGGGTTTCCCGGTGTTCAGCGAAATACGCTTTATAATCAACGCTCATGAATATGGTTCCTCCTTCGATTTACATTGGCATTCGAAAAGATGCCGTATCTTACTATTCTAACCGTTTTTCGGAGAATACGAAATATTAGCCGGATCAAATCGGAAACTTGTTTGGAATCCCATCCGCCGCTGTCATGCAAAATGGTCCAAAAAGTTTCTCCAGAACATCCGCAGCGCCGGACTAATCAGCTTATTGCAGTGGCGAACGGCACAAATCTGACGTTCGGGCAGCCAGGACGGAATAGGCCGTGCTTGAAGTTTCCCCTCTGCCAGTTCTTCTTGTATGGCCGCTTCTGCGATCATGCCATACCCCAGCCGGAAGCTAGAAATAATGGAGGATCCGGTCTTCCTAAATAATATATTTCCATATAAAAAGAAATACGCAGCATCACTGGCCAGTGATGCTGCGTATTCCATTCGAAGAGCTATAATCACCAGAGGGTTAATCAGAATTGATCCCAACCGTTTCCAATTAACTGGCGCTGCAAAAATGGCAGCTGACGCTGCTGTTGAATGAACTGCTGACGCTGCTGTTCTTGTATTTGTTGTTGCGAACGGAATTGCTCTTGCAAATGAGGTGGTGTCAGCGGCGGTTCAGCAGCATATGCTCCATGCTGGGGTTGATCCTGGGCTTGAAATTGCTGCTGGAACAGCTGTTGCTGTTGTTGCTGCTGAAATTGCAGCTGCTGTTGCTGGAATTGCTGTTGCTGCTGTTGAAGAAGCTCATAGTCCCGATTACCAGAGGTTTCTTGATGGTAATAGTGCTGATTATGATGTGACGCAGGCTGTTGATGCTTCATCTGCCCTTGCACTTGCCCCTGCTGCGGGCAGTTTTTTGGCGGACCGATGACAACCGTATCGGTAATCGGGGCCAGGGTGTCTTTGACTTTGTCTTCATCCAGGCAGTACGTGTGCGCGAACACGCTGGCTGGCGTCAATCGCAAGAGATCGGAACCTGCAATGAATTCAGGCACCGGTGCGTCAAAGACCGCGATCAGGTGCGTGTTGTCAACCGTCGCCATTTCATAATGCCACCAGCCCTGGGGGACGAGGGCTACTTGACCGGGCGTTACCTTGAAGTTCAGCAGCTCCTTCGTGAACGGGTTGACCAAGGAGACGATGGCTGCGCCGGTAATGACATACACCAGCTCGGATGCATTCTGGTGGATATGCGGCTCCACCACATTGCCTGTGCTGAGGTGAATATCCAGCAGGGAGGCGTTTCCGAGCGTGTTCAATTCTTTTACGGAGAGAGAATAGATGAAATTCTGATTGTCTTTCTTGAATGTTTGATTGTTTCTCAGATCATAAGTATAACGAACAGATGGAGAGGTGAAATCTATATAAGAGACTGCCACTGTGATTCCTGCCCTTCATAATGTAATAGGCGTTTGACCCATAAAATACGGTATTCCCATAGGCAAGCATGCGTGAGCCCATTTTTGGAACCAGTAGCATGGAAGCCACCCTTGGCAGGGTGGCTTGGGCAAATTTCATATGATGGAGCAGGCGAGGTCAGGCCGATTTCGGGATGGTAACCGGCGACTTCCGTCCGGCAGAGAAGCTGACCAGTCCTGCGGCCAGGCCAAGCGCGAGCACGAATCCACCGAGCCATGGATGATATTGAAGCGTGGATGTCGTATTGACCATGAAGCCTCCTGCGCCCGCGCCTGCGGCTAACCCGAGATGGACAATGGAGGTGTTTAAGCTGAGGATCAGATTGGAAGAGCCCGGTGCTTGCTGGATAAAATAACTCTGAACGGCCGGACCCGCCGCAAACATGGACAGCACCATGATTCCCATCAGCACGAGTCCTATGAACGATTGACCGGCGAGCAGCGGAAGAAGTGCGAATACCGCGATATGAATGAGCGTGCTGAGCGTAATCACTTTCGCTGGGCCAAACCGGTCGACCCCATACCCGCCGAGCCTCGAGCCGATCGCTCCAAAAAGTCCAAAGCCAAGCATTATGATACTGATTCCAGATGGAGCGATATGGAAAATATCCTGGATAAATGGCGTAACATACGTAAACAGTACCGAGTTGCCGGATTCCCGGAAGAACGTAAGCAGCAGCGCGCTCACGATTAAGACACTCCCCAGCACTTTGAATTGTTGGTAAAAGGGAACAGGAGCGTCCCCTTCAACATCCGGCAGGAGTCTGGTCAGGACAAAGGCGACCAGCAGACTGAGCAGAGCCAGCAGCAGAAAGATCGATTGCCAGTTCAGTAGATTCGTGATCCATATACCGATCGGAACGCCGAGCACCATGGCGCTGCTAAAACCCAGCACGATGGTACCGATGGCACGGCCTAACTTATCCGGGGGTACCAGCTTGGCTGCTGTACCCATTGCGGCCACGAGATACACCCCTGAGCTTACCCCCAGGATGACGCGGGAGCCCATGAGCATCCAGACTTCGGTGCTGAAATAGGAAACGAGACTGCCGGCAATGAACAGCAGAAGAGAGCCGAGCAGCACTTTTTTACGGTTGAACCGAGCGGTGAGCGAGACCAGAAACGGTGTCCCGATCGCAAAAGCAAGCGAATACGCGGTAATCAGCTGGCCCGCAAAGGCCAAAGAAATATGAAGATCGTCTGCGATCGCATACAGAATACCCGAGACGACCAGTTCCGAGGTGGCAGTAAGAAAAACCCCAAGCGCCAATAAATATATCGTAAATCGATTCATATCCAATTCATCCCTTCGTTAGATGATCAATACCCTCTGCAATCATGGCTAGCACATGCCGCAAGCGGGTTGGTATAACTTGAAATCTCTTTGTGTTTGTATTATAAGTAAGGCGCATATATTATGTAAGAAGGCAAAGTATTTGGATATTATCCAATCATTTTGACTAACTTACGATTAGTTAGCGATGGGGTGAGATCGTGGAACCTGTTAGAGAAGAGCTGCAGGAAACGCCGGCGTTCAATCATATCTGTTCAGTGCTGCAAATTCTCGGAGCCAAATGGGCGTTTCTAGTCATCGCGCAATTAGCCCAAGGACCGAAACGTTTTAATCAGCTTCACCGGGATGCTGCCATCATCAAGACGCAATCCTTAACGGATGTGCTGCGGCATTTGGAAGGCAGCGGGATCGTAAGACGCGAGGTATTTCCTACCGTTCCGGTCTCCGTGGAATATTCATTGACCGACAAGGGATTGGACTTCCTGGATTCTTTGAAGGAGATGGAGAAGTGGGCCGAAAAATGGGGAGTGGAACAATCCTCATGACTGCTGCAACAACTATAGTACACATATCAGAAACTCATTTCCGAAAGTGTATAACAGGAAATGAGTTTTCTTTTTTTTGAAAATTACGTATTCTTATAGATAACATTTTCAGATTTGGTTCGAAGGATAGGGAGGTGGTCACCGCTTGCGAATCCATAAGGTTAACCTGCTGACAAAATTGTTGATTTCCTATTTGCTTGTGCTGATGTTTCCCGTGATCGTCATCCTGTGCTATTACTATCCTTATTCGGCAGAAGTGGTGAAAGAGAAGGAAATGGACTGGAATGCGCATATTACGGAGCAGTTCATGACATCGATGGATACGTTTACAAGATATGTGTACAATTTACCGTTTGAGCTGGTGCAGAACCGGGAATTCAAGATGTATAAGGCGGAGGAAAGCGACTACCAGCGGGTGCTTATTGCCAATGAGATGAAAAAATACAATGCAACCGATGCGTTTATTTACAACACCTTGCTGTATGTGAAGAACATCGGTTATTTGTTTTCCAAAACTGGAAGCGCATACAGCCTGGACGACCTATCCATTCCGGGTGTTGGTTACTATTATGAAAACTGGGCCCACGAAGATATGATCCAGACTCTGAATGATCTTCATTCTCCTGTCGTGAGGCCTGTGGAGAATGTGGTCGTGCCCGGCAATAACCGGGTCAGAATGCTGACCTTCGTGCAGCCGCTGCCGGTAGGGGGCTCGAATTCCCCCGGGGCCGTTATGATCATGGTTAGGGAGGATACGATTGTCCGGATGATGAAATCCGTTTCGGAAACCTACAGCGGCGATTTTTTTGTGCTAGACGGCCAGGGAAGGCGATTGGTATCCTCCAATGATACGTCTTACCAATCTTCCGATGATTTCAAGAAGCTTGTGCATCGTTTAGGGGAAGAGTCAGTTTCCTCTTCGGGTATTCATACCATCAGCGGATCGGACTATTTGGTATCGTCCTCGGTATCGGATAAGAATGGCTGGAAATATGTGAGTTTGCTGCCGGTATCTAAGTCCCTGCAGGGCATTCGGACGATTCAGCTGAATACGGCTATCCTGGTCGGGCTGATTCTGCTGCTTGAAGTGTTCATCATCTATGTATCCATCCGGAAGAACTACCAGCCGATTCGCCGTCTGGTTGATCTCGCCGTACATGTGTTTGAACCACTGGAGCGAAAACCGATGAACGAGATTGATACGATTAAGTATACGTTGGAGGAGCTTTCGCAGGCTAACAGCAAGCTGGACGAGCATGTGAGGGGATCGTTGCCGATTATGCGGGACAACCTGCTGTTTGAGCTGGTGAGTGGGCATATTCCTGACTGGGAGAACTTTGAACAGGAAGCCCGCAGGGTCGGCATCCGGTTTCATCATGATAACTACACGGTTGCCGTGTTGTGCTGCGAAGCGGATGGAGCAGGGCTGGACAAGATATTGGCTTGCTGCCGGGATTACGAGGGACTGCTGCCTGATGATGCCCAAGGCTACTTCTTCAAGAGCATCTATCAGCAGGAATTGATTCTGGTGTGCTCCCATACAGCCGATTTCCCTATCAAATCTTGCGTAGAGCGGCTTCAGGATGAAATATTGGAGCGTACGGGCCAACAGACGGCGATTGGCATCGGCAAGTCTAGCGCTGCCCAATCGCCGGTGGACCTCCATCTCTCCTACCTGCAGGCGCTCCGCACAGCGGAGTTTCTGCGCATCCGGAAGATCGGGACCGTGCTGACCTTTGATAACCTCGAGATCCCCCAAACCGGAGCCGTCTCCTATTTTGCCGAAATCCTGCAATCCCTCGAACTTGCGATCCTTAAGAACGATGCGGCCATGCTGGCCTCTTTGGCGGAGCGAATGATCGGTTACTTAAGCAGTGACAGCCTGCCGCCGCATATGATACGGAGCGTGTATCTCAATACGGTTACCGTCATCTTCAACGGCCTCCAACGGTTCCGTCATGACGACCAGAGCCTGCTTCGGCTCACCGAGGCGGCATTTAACCACCGTTATACGCTGGAGCAGATGATCGGGATTATCAGGGAGAGTTATGCCAAGCTATGCGAGATGATCAGCGAAACGCTCCCCGTGTCCCGTACGGCAACGCAGGAGGAGATTCTGTCCCTCATAGCGGAGAAAGGAATGGATCCAAACTGCTCGCTGCAGATGATGGCCGATTATTTTGATATGTCGGTCTCCAACTTCAGTCATCACTTCAAGAAAACGATGGGGCAAAATTTCAAAGAGTATATCGATCAGCTTCGCATCCAGAAATCCATTCAGCTTTTACGGGATAGCGAGGAGACCCTTGAATCCATTTCCCAACAGGTCGGATACACCAACACCTCGAGTTTTATCCGTTCCTTCAAAAAGATGGTGGGTACGACACCCGGACAATATCGAAATACGCATAAAGCATAAACGAAGACCGCTGATGCTGGATAAGGCAGCTTACAGCGGTCTTTTGTCGAACCTTTTGGTTATAAGCTTCTTGTGCGGGCGCTTTCGTGAAGCTGAGCAGCTTCATTTTTTGAACGTATACAATATTTGAATTCCCTGTGTCGATCCAGATTGGTTGCGCTTTCATTCATTTTATTATAAGCGCTTTCAAAAAATGAAGATGCTTAAAAAATTGTCCGTTTACGGGGCTCTTCCCCTCCGTTTAGAGTGAAATGTGTCCCAAGGCAAGGCCAATATATGGCCGCATACCCTCATGGACCAGACCAACAAACGAAACCAGGAGGTAATGGAATGAAGAAAAGGGTAAACGTTTTCATCTCGCTCGTCGCCATCACAGCCATGTTGTTAACAGGATGCAGCGGGTCCGGAGGTGACACGAACGAGTCAGCCGAAACACCCGGGGATCAAACAGGCAAAAAAGTAAAGCTCACCGCCATCATTACCAAGCATCCGCTCACGAAGCCGCTGGCTGAAATGGAATGGCTGCAAAAGGTTGAGGAGACGGCGGGCGTGGACATCGAATGGCAGGAGATTACCGCGGATTGGGGACAGAAGAAAGGGACGATGCTGGCCAGCGGCGATATTCCGGATCTGTTCATCGGGCCGAACGTCATTACGGATGCGGACTTTGCGCAATTCCAGGGTTTATTCCAGGATCTGTCCGGCATGCTGGATCAGGCGCCCAACGTACAGAACATGTTTAATGAAAAGCCGGATACGAAAGTGATTGCCACGCAGTCGGACGGCAAAATCTACGGTCTCCCGAAATATCAGCGGTTCTGGCCCGCTACCGCCAGCAGGCAGTTCATTAACCAGCAGTGGTTGGAACAACTGGGCCTGAGCATGCCGACCACATGGGATGAGCTGTATGAAGTCCTGGTGGCCTTCAAAGAGAAGGATGCCAACGGCAATGGCGATCCGAATGACGAGATTCCGATGGATTGGCCGGGAGGCATCGGCGGATATTTTAACCCGGCGGTGCTCCTGGGCAGCATGGGCATTACGCTGACGGACGGCAGCGGACAGGGCTATTTCGTGGAAGACGGTCAAGTGAAGAATTTCCTGACGGATGAACGGTACAAAACGATGGTCGCGTTTCTAAATAAATTGTACAAGGCGGGTCTGATTAACCCGGAAGTGTTCACGCATGATTATACGAAATTTCAATCCATCGCCCGCGGGGAAGGGGATACGGCCAAGGTCGGCTTTACCTGGGGATGGGTGGCGTCCGACCGGTTCGGCGAGCAGCTGGCACCGCAGTATGCTTCCATGCCGCCGATGAAGGTGTCGGCAGATTATGCAGGGAAGCTGTCCTGGAGCTACGATCATTACTCTCTGAACTATGGACCCAACCATATCGTGATGTCCGCCAAGACCAAGAACAAGGAAGCGGCCATGAAATTCATCAACGAGCTCTATGCGCCCGAGGTGGGCATGCAGGTGCTGTTCGGATCCCTCGGACCGAATATTAAAGATAACGGAGACGGTACATATGCCGTTCTGCCTCCGGCCGATGCCAAGATGGATCCAGGCACATGGAAATGGACCTCGACGATGGCGGACAACGGCGCATTTTATATCCCCGATACCTTAGAGTTGACGCTTGGCACGGATATGCAGGAGGTGCTGGGACAATCGGAGCCGCTGGAGGCGGCCTTGGACGTGGATCCCGATAAAGACGTGTTCCCCGGCATGTTCATCAAGTATTCCACCATGGACAACAACGCCATGAGCCTGAACAACACGAACGTGATGAATCTGGCGGAATCCAGCTTTGCCAAATGGGTGACCAAGGGCGGCGTGGAAGCCGAATGGGACACGTACATCAAGGAAAGCGAGAAGGCAGGCCTGAAGCAGAATCTAGAGATTATGCAAAAATATTACGACGAGTACATGAATCAAAACTAGGAGGGAGGATATGGAACCCCGTAAAAGACAGAACACCTTCAGACGAGACTATCAGCTGTGGATTATGATTTTTCCGGCTATTATCGTCATCCTGTTGTTTAACTATATCCCGATGTACGGCATCCAGCTTGCTTTTCGGGACTACGATTTCAGCAAAGGCTTGACCGGCGGCGAGTGGCGAGGGCTTGCTTACTTTCAGCAATTCATCGACAGTTACCTGTTCACGGATCTAATGCGGAACACGTTTCTGATCAGTCTGGCCACGATCGTGCTTGGCTTTCCGGCTCCAATTATATTGGCCCTCATCCTTAACCAGATCCGCAGAAAAAGAATGAAGCAGCTGATGCAGACTACCGTATACCTGCCCCATTTCATATCCATTATCGTGCTGGTTGGGATGCTGAACGTGCTGCTGTCCTCCGAAACCGGAGTTGTCGGTCACTTCATGAAGGCGGTGGGGCTGGGACATATCAATCTGTTGGCATCCACCTCGACGTTTATCCCGGTGTATGTGCTTTCCGACATATGGCAGCACTGCGGCTGGAACAGCATTATCTATCTTGCAGCCTTGTCCACCGTGGATCCCCAGCTGTATGATGCCGCCAAAATCGATGGGGCCAGCCGATGGCAGACGATCCGGTATGTAGATATTCCCGCCCTCATCCCGACCATCATCATCCTGTTTATCCTCAGCATGGGGAATATCCTTGGGACCGGCTTCGAGAAAATATTTCTGATGCAGAATTCGCTGAACCTTCCCGTCTCGGAGGTCATTGCCACCTACGTCTATAAAATCGGCATCATCTCCAATCAATTCAGCTTGGCTTCGGCCATCGGTTTGTTTAACACGCTCATCAATTTCGTATTCTTGTATGCGATGAACACGATCTCGAAGAGAATGTCGGAAACGAGCCTATTCTAATGATCGGGGAAGGAGAAACGGTTGTGGAACATGAACATACGAGAACGCGTTTAAACGGCAAGGAGTTAGCGTTTAAGATCACATTGGGTTTTCTGTGCAGTATGATTTTTCTGCTGATCGCCTATCCGCTGTACTTTATCATCATTGCATCGTTCAGCGACTCAACGCTCGTATCGACGGGGAAGGTCCTGTTTATCCCCAAAAATATCAGTTTTTTCGGTTACCAGGAGATTTTCAAAGATATGCGGATTTGGACCGGATATCGGAATACGCTGTTTTATACGGTGTTCGGCACCTTGGTTAACATGCTGTTCACGCTTCCGGCAGCTTATGTGCTATCCAGAAAGGAATTCCGCGCTAGACGGCTCATTATGTTTATTTTCGTGATCACGATGTTTTTCAACGGCGGGCTGATTCCCACCTATTTGTTGATGAAGGGGCTTAGTCTGACGAACACCATCTGGGTGTTTATTCTCCCCTTCTCCGTGAATGTGTTTTATTTGATCATTGCTCGGACCTTTTTTGAGAACTCGCTGCCGCAGGAGCTGCATGAGGCGGCTGTCATGGACGGCTGCTCCCATTTTACCTTTTTCTTTAAAGTGGCCTTGCCGCTGTCCAAAGCGTTGGTATCCGTCATCGGACTCTATTATTTGGTGGGGCACTGGAATGACTTCTTCACCGCGCTGATCTATATCCGGGACACGAAGCTTCAGCCGCTGCAAATCGTTCTGCGGGATATTCTGCTGTCAAACCAGGTGTTCTCTAGCGGTGCCGGAACAGGAGGGGATGCAGGGGGGTATGCGCAGCGTTATGCCGACCAGATCAAGTACGGGGTCATTATTGTATCGACGCTTCCGATTCTGCTCATTTATCCGTTTATGCAAAAATATTTCGAGAAAGGCGTCATGATCGGCTCCATTAAAGGTTAACACGTTCGGTAAATTTACTAATCAAGCTTCAGAGGAGTAGACAAAAAAAGGGACAGTCCCGAAAGATCCAGGATCTGACGGGACGTCCCTACTTGTTTGTTCTTGTTGTTACTGCAGCATTTGAAGCCGATGGATATTGGCGTTTGCCGCCGTCACTCCCTAGAGGGCAGGGGGCCAGTGGGCGCAAATGGGATCAGGATTCATGGAGGCTTTCATCCGTGAAGTAGATTCCGTTGCCGGAATCATCCTTGGCACTCAACCAGAGGCCGTCCGGTGTTTCACCCGGTTCGCCGATAAATTGCAGCTTGCCGGGATTGTTCTCGTATATTTCCCGAACAGATGGCACGAGAAAAACAGGTCCGGCTGCATCCGGGCCTCCTTCCGAGACTTGTTCAACCATCAATTCAACGTCGGTACCGGGAAGCTTGAAGGCGACTGTGTAATCTCCTTCGCGCCATGATTCTTCCAAACCAAGCGTGTCGCGATAGAGGGTCTTGCCTGTCTTGATATCTTTGACCGGAACAAAATAAAAAATAACGTTTCCTTCCATGTTCTCACCTCGAAATAAAGTATAGTTTCGTGATGTAAGATAATTGGGTTATAGTTAACATAATTGAGTTATGTTGTATAATCAAGCTGTTTTTTTAGAAATGGCTATTCACAGCTATCAAGATTATATCTCTTAAAGAGTTGCTATGTTAGAATTTAGATATCTTTGCATGAACGTTTCGGAGGGAGTTACATGAGTCATATACCAATACCGGGTACCACGCAGCACAAACTCATACAGGCAGGATTGAAGCGTTTTGCCGAGATGGGATACCACAAAGCGGAAGTTGACGACATTGCTGCCGATGCCGGAGTGACCGTGGGAGCTCTTTATCATCATTACAAATCCAAAAAGAAATTTTACGGCTTGCTTCGGGATGATGTAACACTTCGAATATTGGATCGCATGGAAGCTGTTGCCGATGCAGCCCCTCCCGATCAGCGCCTGAAATCGGCTATATTGACCGCTTACGACAGCATGATTCGCCTTAAAACGGGGCGATTGCTGTCTGAGCCCGATCCCCGTAAAGGAGACAATCCCGTTGCCCGTTATCTCGGTCAACTGGCCGCAGCATCAGGAGAAGAGGCTGGCGAAGAATTGGGCATCATTCTGGCGGAGGCATTGCGTGCCGCGTTTGCGCAAGTCGTGGAACATGACGGCAGTGAGGCTGCCATGAGGTCGGTACTAAACAGATTGTTAACGTCTTGATTGGAATGTTTTGGTTATCCTTCACATTAATATGGTAATCAAATGTAACGGGTACTTATGACTGATTCCGGATCATATCCACGAAGTTCATGGCGGCAGCAGATAACGGCTCATGCTTGCGGGCGCAGACCGCTATGATATTTTGAAGCTCGATTCCATCGACATAGACCCGGCTCAGTTCGCCGCGCTCGACATACTCTCGTACAACGAGTGAGGACACAAAGTTTGCACCGTATCCGGCAATGACGGCCATAATCGCTTCGTGCAGACCGTTGAATTGCAGCGTGATCCGCGGGGAAGGCGCGCTATGGGTACGGCATAAGGCAAATAAACGTTCTCGCGTTGAACTGCCTTCCTCCCGCATAACAAATGGCTCTCTCATCATCTCTTCCAGGGAGATACGCTGATTGGCATAGCGGTGATCGGGGGATACGACAAACCATAACTCATCCCGGAACAGCTCCTCGATCTGTATCGTATTCGGAGATTCCTCTGGCAGACCGCCGTAGATCGCAAGGTCGACATTCATATGTAACAGTTGCTTAAGTGCATCGCTTGAATTTGTGGTGGTTATGCTCATTTCAACTTCTTCGTACCGCTGCTTGTATTTCGCAAGCCAGGCCGGCAGCAGAAAATGGGAAGGAAGATAGGTAGCCGCCATGCGGATCTGTCCCCTCGAACCGCTGCGGTAATCCAGGCAGAATTGTTCAATCTGCTGCTCGACGGAGAAGAGTCTTTTGGCAAGCGGAACGAGCTCGGCTCCGGCCGAAGTCAACCCGATGCCCCTGCCCTGCGGCTTGAACAGAGTAAGGGAGAGTTCCTTCTCGAATTTTTTAATCTGGGCTGTTATGGCGGGTTGGCTTATATTCAACAATTCAGCAGCACGGGTAACACTGCCCGTTGTGGCGATAACGTGAAAGAGCCGTAATGCGTGTAAATTCATGAGTGCCGCACTCCCATTCATTCATATATTTAAGTTATATAAGTCCTTTAAATATATATTATATCTATAACAATAAATCACATACAATGATTTTGTAAGATCCATATGGAGAATAAGGGAGGAAGCGGGCATGAGCAAGAAGGATGATACAGCTGCGACTTGGGATAAAGTAGACGATTACATCACAGAACATTTGATTCCTTATGATGAGGTTTTGGAGAGGGTCTTAGCTGCAAATCGGGAGGCCGGATTGCCGGAGATTGATGTATCCAAGGCTCAAGGGAAGCTGCTGAACCTCATCGTTCAGATCAAGGGTGCGAAACGAATTTTGGAGATTGGTACGCTGGGAGGTTACAGTACGATCTGGATGGCTAGAGCACTTGGGGATGGGGGGCGGCTGATTTCACTGGAGCTCGATCCGCATCATGCCGAGATTGCCACATCCAATATTGCGTTGGCCGGACTGGAGGATAGGGTGGAAATCCGGGTAGGCGATGCTGTGCTGCAGCTGGAGCAGCTGGCCAAGGAGAAGGTGGAGCCGTTCGATCTGATCTTCATTGATGCCGATAAACCCAACAATCCGAATTATTTGAAGTGGGCGTTACAGTTCTCACGGCCGGGCACGATCATTATTAGCGATAATGTGATCCGGAATGGAGAAGTGATCGATCATCACAGCACAGACCCTCGGGTGCACGGTATCCGCAAATTCATGGATATGCTGTCCGCCCACTCCGCGATTTCCGGCACGGCAATTCAAACGGTGGGAAGTAAGGGGTACGACGGGTTTTATATCGGAGTTGTATCGTAAGCTGCTAGACTGGAGCATCGTTCCATTTACGGCGATCTGTATCGGTTAATGGCAGAAGGAATAAGAACACGCAGCAATCGGATCCGTCTGTATTTGAAAAAAAGGAGGGTGTCCCAAGATCTTAGATCTGGCGGGATACCCTCCTATTACCGGTTAAGAAACGCTAATGCTCCGAATCGGGAATGACAAAAGATACGCTTGTCCCTTCACGGACCTCGCTTTGAATGGAAAGACCGCTCCCATACGTCTGAATCAATCTGCGATTCGTATTGTACAGGCCAATTCCTCTCTTGTCCTCTCGCGGAGCATCCAGCAACCCCTGTACCTTTTCTGTGCTCATTCCCATGCCGTTATCCTTGACCTGAATCAGCGTGGAAAGCTCCTGACGTTCAATGCGAATGTGTACGGTTCCGCCCTTAGCGATTGGCATAATACCGTGCTGTACGGCATTCTCAACCAGAGGCTGAATCGTTAATGGAGGGAGCAGGAGGTGAATGTCCTGATCCACGTTCCATATGACATGGAGCCTGTTGCCATGTCGTTCCTTCTCAACGTACAAATATGCGCGTACAAGTTCGAGTTCTTCCGATAGCGAGACAAATTTGCCGGAGTTTTGATATTGAAAACTAATTTGCAGGTATGAACTAAAGGCCTCGTTAAGTTTTCGCATTCTTTCCACATCAATTTCACTCAATGCGTGGATTGAATTCAAGGTGTTGAACAAAAAATGCGGGTGGATTTGAGCTTGCAGATAGGCAGCTTCCATACGCAGACGCTCGTTCACGGACTGCTTTAACGTAATCAATGACTGGATACGGTATTTAAGCTCCATCGGATCCACTGGTTTCGTGACATAATCGTTGGCACCCGCTCGAAACCCCGCATACATGTCGGAGGGCTCGCTTCGCGCCGTCAACAGAAGCACAGGGAGTTCGGAAGGGGAATAACGTTCTCTTATCTTCCGTGTCAGCTCGTAACCAGAAATCTGCGGCATCATCACGTCTGCAATTACTAAATCCCATGCTTTCGTTCCGAGCAATTCCAGCGCTTCCCCGGCCGATGCTGCTAATTGCAGGTGGTAAGGTTCAGTCATCAATATATTTGCAAGCACTCTCAAATTCACAAAATTATCGTCAACGGCTAAAATGTTCATCTGCTCTTCCACAAACGGGACTTCTGCGGTTAGAAGCGGCTGGTCATTCAGGTCGTTCCGGCTTGCCGCTATTTCTTCATAGGCCTCGAGCCGAACGGCCGATAGGTTCGGGGCCATCTCTACGTCAGTCGAATCCGCCAAAGGCAGCGTGAATGTAAACGTCGAACCCTTTCCGATTTCGGAGTGAACCGTCATCCAGCCGCCATGAAGCTCCACCAATTCTCTGCTGATACTAAGACCCAAACCTATGCCGTTGGTGTCGCCGTATCCGGGATCCCCTTGTTCGTATGGCAGAAATACCCGCTGCTGGGTTTCCTGATCCATTCCCGTTCCCGTATCCGTTACCTTGATGAACATTTGCCCGTTCTTGGCGTTGGCCGTTACGACAATGATTCCTTCCTCGGTATGTTTGATGGCATTATGCAATAAATTCATAAGGATTTGCACCAGCCTCTTTTCATCAGCCATAACGAGAGGGAGGGCTTCGGATGTGTCTATATCCATTTTCAACTGCACGGTTTTTCCTTCGAGCAAATACTTCAGGATATCGATAACGCCATTTACGATAGAGGGAAGGGATAGCGGCTCGGCATGCAGTACGATTCGCTTTTCCCTCAGCCTTACGGCGTCCAGCAGATCATTCAGCAAATGCGACATCTGACGTCCAACCTTAACAAGGAGCTTCATATCCTCCGCGCTTCGATTGTCCATATTATGCTGTTCCCTGTCTGAGACGCTCTGGGCGATATTCATGATCCCGTGCAGCGGCGTTCGCAGCTCGTGTGAGGTCTGGGCCAGAAACCGGTCTTTCATTTTGTCCGCTTTCTGCAATTCGCGGTTAAGCTTGCTGATTTTATCGACGTTGCGGAAATAACGCTTAAACCAATAGGCAGAGAAACCGATGATGGCCGCGATGACATCAACGGGGTAATACACTTTTGGAAGTTCCTGATATTTGATGAGTGCTCCCCAAATAACACTGGAGAAAACGCCGCTGGCTGCCAAGAGCAGAAAGATTGCGTCATCCCGGCTTGCAGCCACCATTCGCCCGAACATATAGATCGTGATGATGATCGGCAATATATAAAAAACGGTAAAAACTTTATACTCCACCGTCCAGAAAACAAGCGAAGCAGGCGCGATTGCAATAAATCCGGAATATAGAAGCAGGGAAACGCCATATGCGGTAAACCATCGGCTGCGGGTCTTTATGGTGAAACTTCTGGTCATCTTCAATATGAAAAAAGATAGCCAGGAATAAGACAATATGGAGATTTTAAGATCCCAATCGTAATTGATGGACAGCCATTTCAGCAGTAAATCGTCATCTGACACTCCAATCGTCACAGATGCGGTGAGAAGCAGCAGAAAAAAATCAAGAAGCGTCCATTCCCGCGGATTGAATAAGAACAGGATGCAGGAATACAGACTGTGAAGGATGAGCACAACGAATGTAATGAGCTGAAGATCGATGGAAAGTCCGCGTTCACCATGGATGGCTTGGCTGGATCCCAGCTTGATGGAATTTACAATTCCGCCTTGGCGTGGATGCTCATGGTTGGCCACGCGTATAATCAAATCGATGTCTTGCGTGTGTTTGGCGGGAGCGTAATCGACAACGAAGGGACTTCGAGCCGGTGAATAGTTGTCTTTGCCGTCCTCTCCGGTGTTGCCCATCTCTCCCATCTTAAGGCCGTTTATCTCGACACTCGCCGAAGCCTGGATCTGCTGGATCCAGAACGAAAGGGGAGCGGTTAAGGATGGATCGACCAGAATACGAAGCCGATAGGTTCCGGTACCATAGGCAGATCCGGATTCCTCCGTTTGGCTCCCCCGCCAATTTCCCGGTACATGCACATAGCGATGCTGCGGATTGGTTTGCTCCAGTTCTTGTTTTGTGGCAAGCATGTCAGGATAGAACTCCCATTCTCCATCCAATGTAATGGATTTGGAATGAGTGAGGTCCCAGCTGCGTAAGTCGAGCAGCCCTTGGGAAGCTTTCGGATGGTGGGGAGGAACGAAGGCCTCGATCCAATACCACCGAAGGCTGAGGAGCACGGACAGAAAAACAGCAACGGCCAATATATACTGTAGAATCTTTTTAGTTTGAATGCGATAGGTATGGTTTGCAGATCGTGTTGGCACTGTTCACGTTCCCTTTTAGTTTTGGTATGGTTTGAAATCCGAGAATTCTTCTTCTTAATATACGAGAAAATGTGACGATCGTATAGCTATTCTCCAACAAAAAGCATTCGTTCGGTTCTTTGGTAGTAGTCCCAAGTACTCACGGTTAAGGTTTCCGTTCACTTTTATTGAAATGGCATAGAAAATAACCGCCTTTTTACCTGTCATGAATCAGGAAAAAGACGGTTATGGTGATCATTGTTAGATTGGGGTCACCCTTGTAATGGCTACATTCCTACGTCATGTCCGGAAGGGCTCTTTGCATCCTGCTCCTTCGGGGTGAACGGCCACCAGTTAGCCCGGCCGAAGATACGGACCATCACCGGTACGAAGAATGGAAGGAACAGGAGTGCGTATAGCACAAGTCCAACCAGGACAACCGTTGCGATCTGCATCATGGACAGTACGCCGGACGGATACATCGCCGCAAAGGTACCGCCAAGAATGACTACTGCGGACAGGATCACAGTACCCATGTTGCGCATGGCATGCAGAATGGCATCCTGAACATTCCAGGACTTGTTCTCGTTGAAACGCGCCATTAGGAAGATGCTGTAATCCACCCCAAGCGCAATCAGCATGACAAAGCTGAAGAACGGCGTGGCCCAGGTAATGCCGGAATACCCGAAGCCGTGAACGAATATCATCTCCGTAACGCCGACAGCGGTAAAGTATGTGATGACCAGTGAAACAATCAGATAGATCGGCATCACGATGGAGCGCAGCAGCACGACCAGGATAATGAAGATTCCGCTCAGCATGAGAATCACGGTTCGCGTGTAGTCTTCATTCGATATGTTCTGCAAATCGTTGTTCGTGCTGGTAATGCCGCTGATGGCAACCTCGGCATTCTCCAATTTCGTATCTTTTACTGCGCGATCTACAGCGGATTGAATCTGTTCGACGCTGCCCAGCGCCTCTTCGCTGTACGGATTGGTTGCCAGAACCACATCCAGCGTCATTACTTTGCGGTCATCGCTGAGATAGGTATCGAATACCGTCTGGAACTCTTCATTCTCAAGGGCTTCCTGCGGAATGAAGAACCCGCTGAGCTCTTCATCCTGAACGTCCTGGATCTGCTGCAGATAATCCTGTGCGGAATGCAGTCCGTCCGAAATTTGCTTCAATCCGTCCGCGCTGGCGTTCAGGCCTTCCGTTAGTTCTCCGATCTGGCCGGTTAGATCGCCAAAGCCGTCGGCAAGCTGCTTCTGTCCGCCTTGCAGCTGGTCCAGACCGCCTGTAATGGAAGGGATTTGGCTCACGATCTGTCCTTGCCCGTTAGCTGCCTGTGAAAGGCCGGATTGAAGCTCGGCGATACCGGACACAAGCTGCTGAAGACCGTTGGCAAGCGCCGTTTGACCGGCGGCTGCCTTGGCGTAGCCGGCGTTGGCTTCCGATAAGCCGGCTGACGCGCCTTTAAGCTGCTCGGAGATTTGTCCTAACCCTGCTGCCAGCTCGGCTGTGCCTGCGGCTGTTTGCGTAACGGTACCTTTGATGGTTTGATAGTCGGCATCCTGAATGAGTTCCGGGTGGTTGCTCTCCAGTCCCGTGAAGGAGCCTTCAAGTCCGCTCAGTGCAGCCGCAACGCCGCCCAGCTGTTCTTTAAGTCCGGCAACGCCGCCTTCAAGAGCTGCTAATCCGGTATCAAGCTGTTTATAACCTTGGAGTAGCTGGGCATGAGCTGCAGCTAACTCTTTCGCGCTTTTCGCAGCCTGGGCAAGCCCTGCTTTGAGTTCGCCTGCGCCTGCGCTGCCGCTCTGGATTCCTTTTTGGATGGCGCTGAGGCCTTGGCCAAGCTCCGTGATGCCGTCCTTGAGGTCGGCGGTTCCCTTGGTCAGCTCCTTGGCTCCCGCTGCGGCTTCATTCAGCTTCGGCGTATTCTCGCTGAGCTGCTTGCCTGCTTCGGATAGTCCATTCTGAATCTGGGTCAGTCCGTCTTTGGACTCTCCCAATCCTTCATTTAACGTTTTCACTTGAGTCGGAATGAGGAAATCGTTGATTTGCTCGCCGGTTGGCCGGGAGAGCCCGCGTACGCTGGACACGCCATCAACCTTTTCCACTTCCCGGCTGATTTTTTCCGCGAGTCCCATGTATTCCGCCGTATCCATGCGGTCATCGTTCTTGATCACGATGGTGGATGGCAGCGATTGTCCGGGGCCGAAGCTGTCCGAAATAATGTTAAAGCCCTTGACCGAAGCGTAACTTGGCCCGATTTCCTCCAGGCTGTTAAACGACAGCTTGCCGCTGTATGTAGCCAGGAAAGGGGCAACGATAACGGCTACGACAAGCAATGCAGCCCAAGGGCGCTTAAGCGAGAAGGAACCTGCCGCCCCCCAAAGCTTGTTTTCGCTATGCTCCAGCTTGCCGCGTGACGGCCAGAAAAGCTTCTTGCCCAGCACCGCCATGAAGAATGGAACGACGGTAACCAATGCCAGGAGCATAACGGCGATGCCGATTGCAACCGCAACCGCGGATTTGTACAGAATGAATTTGGATAACCCGATGGCTGCAAAGCCGACAAATACGGCAAGCCCGGAATAGATCACGGTGCCGCCTGCTTTTCGGTAAGTCTCGATGATCGCCGTCTTGGTATCCTCCGACGTGGTGAGTTCTTCCTTAAACCGGCTGATCAGCAGGATACAGTAGTCGGTCCCGATCCCGAACATGACGGCTACCATAAAGATCTGAGTGAAGGTCGATATCGGGAAGTTGAACTGGTCCACAAGAAAAGAAACGACCGACTGCGACACGATATAACTGAGCCCTACGGTCAACAACGGGACGAACGGTGCCACGAAGGAACGGAATACAACGAACAGAATGAGGAGAATAAAGACAACTGTAATGTATTCCGTTTTCTTCAGGCCTTCCTCGGAGCTGACGATGGTGTCTTCATTAATGAGGCCTTCGCTTGTCAGGTAATGATCGGCTTGAACGCCTTCCAGCACCTGATTAACCTTCTGTGGCAGCTCTTTGACGGCTTCCTGGCCGCCGCTGACCTGAAGCGCGACCATGATGGTCTTGCCGTCTTTGGCGATGAGCGTATCTTCCAGCTCCGTCTGTGTGAACGGTTCATTTATGGAATCGATATGGAGGCTTTCTTTATTATCGTTTAAAGCTTGAACACCCTCCCGGATGCTCTCCTTATCCGATTCGCTTAACCCATCGGGTTTATTGAAGACGAGCGCAACCTGATGCAGGGTTTCCCCTTCCTCGCCGCCGGAGGCCTCCTTGAGAATTTCCGCCGCACGCGAAGAGGTATAACCGTCCGGTACGGATAATTGCCCTTTCTCCCGCACCAGATCCGACATGGACGGCGCGAACAAAAACAGCATAACTGCGGCAGCCAGCCACAGAACGATAATGGCCCATCTTGCTTTCAGTATGGCTTTCAATTCTTTCTCCCCCCTGATTCAAACATCAATTGCCCCAGTTTCTCGAACATCGAGATAAACATTTCGATATCTTTTTCTTCAAAATGATGCAGGTAAGGGGAGACGATCTCCCTCATCTGTTCCTGGGCAGATTCAAAAATCGTATGTCCGTATTCCGTCAAAGTCAGATACACCAGCCTGCGATCTGCTTCGTCCCGGGTTCTGTCGATAATGCCGGCATCCACGAGACGGTTGACGATAGCCGTAACCGAGCTTTTGCCAACCGCGAGAGCTTCCGCCAGATAGGATGAAGTACAGTGATCCGTGCCGTTGATCAAGCGTACCACTTGAAACTGGTCACTGGTCAGATCCTCGCCGAGCTGCTCTCGAATCTGGGCGTTGATCCGCCTCGATACAAGCAGATAGACATCGACATACCGGTCGATCCACTGCTTTGCCTTGTCGTTCAATGATAGTTCTCCTCTCAAATAGTTCACGTGTGAAATAGTTTCATTAATGAACTATATGGCAGAAGGAAAGAAAAGTCAATATCCGCATGACGGCACATTCAGACCGCCTTGGAATAAAATTCTCTGGGCAGGTCTGTATGACGTTAATTCTACAGATCAATGTCCTCGACCAAGCGGGGAGGCGGGAACTTATCTCGGGTAATACGAATATCCCGGGTATTTCACGACGGGCCACTTTTCTTTGCGCAAAGCATCGGTGACTTCGTTTCCGACTTTCAGGTTATCCTGGACCAGATCCCGAGGGGTCAAGGCCATCCACTGATTCAAGGAGATATCCTCGAACCGGTCGCTTCTGAACATCTCCAGAAACCACAGAGTTTCCGTACCCGTGTTCTGTATGTAGTGGCCGAAGGCAAATGGGACATAACCGACATCGCCGGCTCTGTAATCGAAGGTCCGTGCCGCTCCATTGCCGGCGAATACGGTCATTCGTCCTTGTCCGGTCAAGTAATACTGCCACTCATCCTGATTCGGATGCCAGTGAAGCTCCCGCATGGCGCCCGGTTTGATCTCGACAAGCGCGGCCGCTACGGTTTTGGAGATCGGAAAATTGCTGGAATCCACGATTCTTACGCTTCCGCCGGGAGTTATGATCGGCTCTTGCGCCAGCAGCCGATGCTTGAAACTCAGCGGCACCTTCCCGTAAGGAGACTGGACCTCTTGGCTCTCGAGCGAACCTGGCACCTGATCCTGAAAAATATAAACCTGTTCCTTCGGGATACGGCTAAACGCGTTCTCCGGAACGCCGAAGTTGGCGGACAGCACATCCTTTGGCGTGTGGGCAAACCAGTCGGAGATCGATAGGGTATTCAGGTCTGAGAAGTGGCCGTCATCGAACACCAGCAGGAATTCACAGCCTTCCTCGAGTCCCTGGATCGAGTGGGGGAGACCGGCCGGAAAATACCACAGATCGCCAGGCCCCACATCCGCGATGAAATTTCGGCCGCTTGCATCCATGGCCGTAATTCTGGCGCTGCCCCAGATCATATAGGCCCACTCCGCCTGCTGATGCCAATGAAGCTCCCGGACGCCGCCGGGCGTAAGGCTCATATTCACGCCAGCCAGCGTGGTTGCAATCGGGAGGTCCCGTACCGTAATTTCCCGCGACCAGCCGCCATGATTTAGCTGCATATGCGTGTCGGAGAACGACATTTTCAGATTGGGCATCAAGCCCGCATCCGTGGCCGGGGGCACAAGCATGTCGGGATTCTCGATATCCCTCATCACATCCCGCGGGCCATAGTCCGGCCCGCCTGCTCCGTCGCTGCGTATCGGTTGGGGTACGCGGTTGTCATTTCCTTTGTTCCGGTTCTGATCTCCCATGAATCGATATCTCCCTCTCAAGTTTTTTTGCGTAACTTATCCGGTTAAACGGCTATCCATAATGGTTATGAGCCATTGCTTGGCTAATATGTTGAGGAATGCGAGGTCAGTCAAAGACGGTTTTCGCAATGATATTTCTCACGTCAAAACGAAAAGGTGGTTGACATTTGAAAGCGCTGCAAATACAATAGGTCTCAAATAGATCTATGATAGATCTATCATAGATTCAGGAGGGACAAGCATGAACCACAATGATCTGCTGCTTGCTTTTTATGGCGATGACTTTACAGGTTCAACGGATGCGATGGAGGCGCTGGCCCGAAGCGGTTACCGCACGGTGTTGTTTCTGGAAGCTCCTTCGCTTGATCGGCTGAAGAAGTTTGAAGGCATCCGTTGCATCGGGGTGGCAGGTACAAGCCGAGCCAAATCTCCGGAGGATATGGAGGCCGAGCTCCGGCCGGTATTTGAGAAGCTGTCCATGAGCGGCGCGCCGCTCGTCCACTATAAGACATGCTCCACCTTCGACTCTTCGCCTGAGGTTGGCAGTGTCGGCCACGCGATTGGGGTGGCAAGAGACTATTTTCCAGATCAGGTGACGGTTCCGCTGCTGGTCGGCGCGCCCCGCCTTGGACGTTATACGCTGTTCGGCCAGCATTTTGCGAAAATGCATGATACGGTGTACCGTCTGGATCGGCATCCCGTCATGTCGCAGCACCCTTCCACGCCGATGCATGAGGCGGATTTGCGTCTTCATCTTGCACAGCAGACGGCGGATTCCATAACTTTAATGGATATTGTAGAACTGGATGGAGACAAGGATACGGTTCTTCGCCGATATCGTGATAAACTGGGGGAGAAGCCGGGAATTCTGCTGTTTGATGCCTTGGATGAGGACAGGCTTAAGCGGTGCGGCCAGCTGATTCAGGACAAACCCGAAGGGGCGGGGACATTTGTTGTCGGGTCGTCCGGCGTCGAATACGCTTTGGCTGCCCATTGGGATGAGCTCGGACTTGCTTCTCCTTCGTCGGAGAATAACAAATCTGATGCGACCATTCGGCCAACCGATGCCATTCTGGTAGTGTCCGGGAGTGCTTCACCGGTCAGTCAGCTTCAGATTGAGCGTGCGATAGCCGAAGGGTATCACGGCATGCGTATTACGCCGGCCATGATCGGGGGTACAGATGATGCTGCCCGGCTGGGGCTTGTCCAGCAAGCGGTGGATAAGCTCCAAGAAGGACAAAGCGTGGTGCTTTATACGGCGCTGGGCCCAGAGGATGAAGCGATCGGTGAGACACGAACGCGGTTGAAGACCATGGGACTATCCGGAGCGGAAGCGGGCGAGTACATCGGCAGAAGCCTCGGGAAATTAACCAAGCATGTCATGGATCAAGCCGGGCTGCGCCGAATTGTCATTGCTGGGGGAGACACCTCCGGTTTTGTCACCAGCGAGATGGGTGCTTACGGGTTGGAGATGATATGGGACGTATCCCCGGGGGCTCCGCTGTGCAAGGTATATTCGGACGACGCAAGCATGGACGGTCTGGAATTGGCTCTTAAGGGCGGACAGCTGGGATCGCCGGATTATTTTATCAAAGTGCGGGATGCCGGTTTTCCTGAACCGGATCAATAGCCAAGATAGGAGAATACACGAATGACGATGGATAAAAGCAAAGGGGCAGCTTCTTCTCTTCTGTTAAAAGATGTGGCCTATAACGAGATTAAGGAAAGCATTCTGAACGAGAAATTCGAGCCGGGTCGATTCTTGTCCGAGCGAGAATTGATTGAGCTGCTGGGAATGAGCAAGACGCCGATCAAAGCGGCGTTGACGCGGCTGGAGACAGAGGGCTTTGTCACCGTTTCCTCGAAGCAGGGCATCATCATCAATGATCTATCCGTAAACCGGATTGTAGACATATACGATCTGCGGATTGCGCTGGAGACGTTCAACTGCCAGCAGATCGAATCCAGACTCACGCCTGAGCAGGAGAAGGAGCTGGAGGGCAATCTTGCCGAAACTGCCGACATCGTCAGCCGGCTTGATGTCAAAAATTTCGCTCAAGCCGACCATGATTTCCACTTGATCATTTGCGAATGTACGGGCAACCAGGAAATACACCGGGTGCTGCTGAACTACCATGATCATCTGCAGCGAATCACCCGCCGGCATTTGCGGAAGGATCCGCACCGGATGGAGAAGTTCCTGGAGGATCACTGGAAGATCTATGAGGCGCTCAAGACCGGCAAGGAGAGCAGCGCCGAGGTGATGCGCAAGCATTTGCAGGAATCGAAGCAAGCGCTTTTTATATAACAGAGAGATACGGGAGCAGACCGCCATCTTGAATGACTACAAGGGGGAGAGACAATGAAGGCTGTATATGTGGAGGATGCGTACAAAGTTGTCGTTAAAGACGTGGACGTACCGGAGATCGGGGCAGGGGAGGTTCTGATCCGGGTCAAAGCCGCCGGCATTTGCGGATCGGATATTCATACCTACAAGGGACTGCACTTGTTTCGGAAGCCGCCCGTCATTATCGGCCACGAAGTGTCCGGCGAAATCGTGAAGGTGGGTAAGGACGTCATATCCTTTCAGATTGGTGATCGGGTAACCGTGGAGCCTCAGGTCGGCTGCGGCAAATGCGATTACTGCTTGACGGGCAGAACGAATTATTGCGCCGAGCGGGGAGCGCCGGGCTTGAAGGGCTGGTATGGCTCGATGGCCGAGTACTTTGCTGCGCCGGAAGCATGCGTATTCAAACTGCCGGATCAGCTGGATCATGAGCTGGGTGTGCTGGTTGAGCCCTTCGCGGTAGGGGTCCATGCGGTACGCAAGGCCGGGATCGAAGTAGGAGACAAGGTCGCTATTCTCGGTGCCGGACCGATCGGGCTGCTCGCCATGACGGCTGCGAAGGCTGCCGGTGCTACAACGCTCATGGTGACCGACGTCATGGATTATGCGCTTGAATCCGCCAAAGAGATGGGGGCTACCCACACTTTGAACATTCGCGGCAAGGGAGGCTGGACCGAGGAAGCGAAGGTGGAAATTGCCGGCGAATTCGATAAGGTACTGATTGCAGCCGGGGTCCCCGGGATCGTGGATGATGCCCTTGCCTTGCTTCGCAAAGGCGGCCGCTGCGTAACGATAGCCATGTTCCATGGCACGCAAACCTTCGATATCGTGAATCTGCAGCAGACCGAGAAGGAAATTGTCGGCTGCATGACGTACACGCGTGAGGATACCATTTCCGCCATCGATTTGTTAGCAAGCGGAGCGGTGGACGTCAAAGCCGTCATATCCCATCGACTGTCTTATGAAGATGCCGCGGAAGGATTCCGCCTGGTAGACAAGAAGGAAGACGCTTCCTTGAAGGTCATCGTCACCTTTTAATTATCAACATTTCCCCGCAGCTTCTGCTTCTAGTGGCGGAGGCTGCAGGAACTTCATATCAGATTGGGGGAACGACAAATGTGGAAAAGACTCGCAGTTGTCATGGTGGCTGCACTACTCATTGTAAGCGCTTTATTTATAACGAAGCCGAATACGGATGAGGGCCCGATCAAGCTGAGGCTCGGTCACATAACGGGCGAATCCGATCCGTGGCATCTGGGCGCGCTTAAATTTGCGGAATTGGTGAAGGAGAAAACGGGCGGTGAGATCGAGGTAGAGGTGTATGCCAGCTCGATGCTCGGGAATGATCGAGACCTGATCGAAGGGATGCAGATCGGATCGGTGGATTTTGCCCTGCCGGCGGGCGTATTATCGAATTTCTACAGCCCTTATGCCATTTTGGAGCTGCCGTATTTGTTCCGGGACAAGCAGCATTTGGAGAACGTGCTCTATGGGGATGTCGGTAACGAACTGAAGCAGAGCTTGCTGGATAATGCCGAGGTCCGCGGTCTGGAGTTCTGGATGAGAACCCCACGCGAGTTGACTGCCAACAAAAAGATTGAAACGCCAAACGATCTGCGCGGCTTGAAAATCCGCGTGCCGGAGATTCCGGCTTCCATTGCGGCTTGGGAAGCAATGGGGGCGACGCCGACGCCAATGGCCTTTGGCGAAGTCTATTCATCGCTGCAAACCGGGGTTATTGACGCACAGGAGAATCCGGTTGCTTTTACAGCCAGCTCCAAGATTCAAGAAGTCCAGAAGTATATGATGATGACCGATCATGTATACGGTTACGTGATGCTCGCGATGAGTGAAGTGACGTATCAACGCTTGAATGAGTTTCAGCGTCAAGCTATTGAAGAAGCGGCCAAAGAAGCGACGGAATACGAGAATCAGCTGGTCTTTGAACAAGAAGAGCAGATTATCAATGAGCTTAAAGAATTCGGTACGGAGTTCGTGGAAGTGGATAAGGGGCCGTTCGAGGCGGCAGCTAAATCGGTGCATGAACGCTTTGCCAACATGTACGGAAGAGAGCTGTATGACAAAATCATCAATACGCCATAACCATTTTTTCTTCAAGAGGGGGGATAAGCCATGCGGCAGACATTAAAAGCAATCGATACGCTCAACAAACTCGTGGGCATCGCAGTGGCCATGATCCTGGGTGTCATGTCCATCCTGATTATCATGCAGATTATTTACCGGATTGTCGGGTATCCGCTTCACTGGTCCGAGGAGCTTGCCAGATACTTGATGGTTTATCTTGTATTTCTGGGTTCCTCGCTGGCGCTGCGTCATCATCGGCTGGTAGCGATCGAGCTGCTGCCGGAGCTGGTGAGTGAAGTCAACCGAAAGGTGATTCGAATCACGGTCATGGCGATATGCATCGTGTTTTTCATTCTATTGCTGGTCCAGGGCATCGACATTCTGGGCCGGGTCTCCGTGCAATCGTCGGCAGCGATGGGGCTTAGCATGTCGATTCCTTATGCAGCCATTCCGATTGGAGCGGTGCTGCTCATCATGAATGCGGTAGCGGTCATTCTGGAAACGATCGTGTCCGATACCGTACCGCAAGCAAAGGAGGAAGGATTATAATGCCTATCGTTCTGTTTGGATGTCTGATCCTGTTCTTCGCCATCAGTGTTCCGATTGCCGTTTCGATGGGGATGGCGTCGGCTGTAGCAATCTGGTGGGAAGGCGGTACGCCGCTGCTTGTACTGGTCCAGCGTTCGTTCACGTCTACGGATTCATTCCCGCTGATGGCGATTCCCTTCTTCGTGTTCGCGGGTACCTTGATGGAGTTTGGCGGGATTTCCAGACGATTGGTGAATCTGGCGAATGCACTTACAGGCCATTTGCCGGGCGGACTTGGACTCGTTACAATTGTAACCTCGATGTTCTTTGCCGCCATATCCGGTTCCTCCGCGGCGGCAACCGCGGCGCTGGGCAGCATCCTGATTCCGGCCATGATCTCCCGGGGTTATCATAAGAACTTTACGGGGGCTCTTCAAGCGACGTCCGGTGAGTTGGGGGTTATCATTCCGCCAAGCATTCCGTTGATTCTATACGGAGTAGCTGCCGAAACTTCCATCGGCGATCTGTTTATGGCGGGTCTCATTCCGGGAATCATGATTGGTTTATCGCTGATGATTGCCGTTTATATTATTGCGAAACGAAAAGGTTATGCGCGCGAGAAGAGAAAGACGCCGGCAGAAGTATGGCAGGCCTTCAAGGAATCCTTCTGGGCCGTCCTTATGCCGATCATCATTCTTGGCGGAATTTACGGCGGAATCTTTACGCCGACCGAAGCCGCGGGCGTTGCCGTTGCGTATGCATTCATTGTCGGTGTATTTGTGTATAAGGAGATTAAATTCTCCAAGCTGATAAATATTCTAACGCAATCCACGATTACGACATCCGTGATTATGTTCATCATTGCAAGCGCGGGGTTGTTTAGCTGGATCATGACGCGTGAAGGAATTCCCCAGGCGGTTGCAGGTTTCTTCGTGAACATATCCGATAACCCGATCGTGTTCCTGTTACTGGTCAACGTGTTCTTGCTGATCGTGGGCATGTTTATGGAATCCAATGCATCGATCATTATTCTGGCACCGCTGCTGGCGCCGGTAGCGGCCGAATTCGGGATCGATCCGACGCATTTCGGGATTATTATGATCGTCAACCTTGCGATCGGGATGTGCACGCCGCCGCTCGGCATCAATCTGTTCATATCGGCCCAGATCGCAAAGATCCGGCTGGATCAGATCGCAAAAGGCATGGTGCCGTTCTATATTGTGTTGATCATTGACCTGATGCTGATCACGTATCTTCCGCAATTGTCGATGTTCCTGCCGAATCTGTTAGGCGGTAAATAGGAAGTACGTTAGTTGATGTTCATCTAGCAAGCGATTTATGGAGAAGTATCCAGACTATATTACAGGAGGTAGATGTCATGGCTAGTGTAGAAACGATTAGAAAAGAACTGCAGCACACCGGTAAATATATGATGCAATACGACCTCGCGTGGGGCAATGCGGGGAATATCTCCGCCAGAACGGAAGGGGACCGTTATGTGGTGACGGCCAGCGGGACTTTCCTTGGCGAACTGGAGGAAGCAGACTTGATCGAATGTGATCTGTCCGGGAACGTGTATGGGGCAGAAGGGCGCAAACCGTCCAAAGAAACACCCATGCATCGGGCGATTTACGAAAGCCGTCCGGAGATCGGAGCGGTGCTCCATGCTTCTCCGTTCTATACTACGCTGATTGCCTGTTCCGACCTGGAGCTTCCGTCCAATATGTTCGTCGAGACGATGTATTATCTTGAGCGAATCGAACGTGTGCCTTACTATCACCCGGGCAGTGACGCGCTGGGCCAGGGCGTCCGGGAAAAGGCAAAACTCGCCAATGTGCTGCTCCTCGAGAACCACGGTGTGGTTATTTATGACACGTCCATTCGCGAAGCGCGAATGGCCTTACAAACGCTGGAGATGGCCAGCCGCATGCTGATTACTTCGATGAGCGCTAAGGTGGGGATTCAGGGTCTTGGACCGGAGACGGAGCGGGAATTTCTGGAGAAGGCGGGTTATAAGCCTAGACGCAATTGGAGTTTGTAGGGATTGCGAAAGAGTTGAGAAGAATGCTTCCGGATGATCCGGAAGCATTCTTTTTTGATTCAATATGATGCGCCAACGTTGAGTAGCCGCTTTTCTTCTACATATCGCTTGTCGGAGCCTACATATTATTTATGCGAGGTGGTGCAATACGTTTTCCAAGCGTCAGACCCGTCCATACCAGCAGCAGGGTGATCGGCAGGGCGATGATGGTTCCGAGAGTGAGGGAAGTCATATCTACGATGTCTGCATGGAGGAGGCGATAGAGCGCATAAATCCCGTAAGGAATTTCAAGGAGGGCGGCTGTAATGACACCCGGGGTGTATGCCCACAGGGCGATCGACGCGCCCACATGTTTCACGCCATCCAGCAGGAACACCGTGACAAATCCCGCGAACAGCGCATTGAATGGACTGCTGATTTCGAAGTTAAGAGACGTAAGGAGCGTTACGCCGGTGAGAATAAAGCCAATCAGCAGAACGGCAAAGGTGAATTGCAGGGTGATATTTTTATCCCACGGAGTGGAGACAGGCGAGATTTTGGATAGCACAGGGTTATTCTTGTTCTTCCTGAGCCACCATTCCATCGTGGCAATCTCTTCTCCATCGTGAATGAAAAATACAACCGGCAGCAGCCACAATATCATGACGATACTCCAATCTGACATGAATGACAGCATGATCTTCATTTCTCCCTTCAATGTAACAATGTTTTCGATATCTATATAAACTGTGTGTATACTCAAATTCAAAGGATAAAAGAAGCTGATGCAGAGATGCTGTTTCTGTTCTGCGATCAGCTTTTCTACTCAATCCTTCCTGTGATGAACACCGGCGGCTTAGGATTCTTCAGTCATACCATGCATCAGCAGCCGGACGAGCTCACGAATATACGATTCGTCCCCAAGCGGGAGCGTTTCCTGCCCGAAGCGGGTATGGAGCATGCAATAGACCAGGATGGAGGAGGTCATCATCATCATCGCGGTCTGAATCGTATGTTCTGGTTGATGCTTAGATCCCGCCGCCTGTTTGAGTATGCTGCTACCTGCTGACCCCATACCTCCGATCAGCTGTGAAACCTCATTCGATACCTCGGCATCCTTTATGAGTTCCGGTGACCAAATGAGCATTAGATAATCCATGTTTGTCCTGAGGAACCCAAGGTATGCCAAGCCGAATTGAAACAGGGCCTCCTCCGCAGGCAGCTTCGACAGTTCCCCCGCCTCCGCTTGAAGCTGTGTAACAAAGGAAAAATTGTTTACAAGGTAGAGCAGCAGCTTCCGCTTATCTCCGAAGTGGTAGAAGATCAGCCCTTCGGCAACGCCGCTTTCGGCTGCAATTTCTTTGGTTGTCGTCGCATGATATCCCTGATGGGAGAACAGCTTCAGAGCAGCATTCAATATCCGTTCCTTCTTGGTATTTCGATTGGTTGTAGTCATAGACAAATGGCTTCCTTTATCATTAATGACGAATCTCAGAAAACTGAGTGTTTACTCAATATTACAATGTTTATACTGCTACCATCAACCGAATCATTCCAGACGGCCATTGATCAGCTGCACCAGACGAAGCTGGTTAAAGCGACCCAAGGTGCTGTGATGGGCGTATTTACCGAGGCAAGACAGATTGTGGAAGGTGCGATTGAAGAAGTGCTGAACAACAAAAAGTCACCGCAGCAGGCACTGGATGACGCAGCAAAAGAAATTACGACCAAAATCCAGGATTATAACCGTACTGTGAAATAGCATAGATGGGGAACCTCAAACTCAGGATAGACAGGGAGTAACAATCCGATCCATCAGGATCGGATTGTTGGTTCGCAGTATGAAATGCTCAGCCAACAAACGATTCACCGGCAGTTTCGCCTAAGCGATACATTCTTAGAAAGAAATCCACCTCAACCGCAAGCGACGGAATCATGATTACCTGCGTTCTCTTGAGGCCATACTGCTGGTGTATGAGTTTACAAAAGAAACGCGAAAGCGTATACTCAGACAAAATAACCGTCAATTATAGTACCTCACCGAATAACAGCTACTTCGCAAGGAAATACCCTTCCTCGTGTTAACACTCACATTTAGGGCGTATATAACGTTATTCCAAGCTGAATGCCCCTATCCCGGCAAGAATGCGATTAATCGCGCTTATCGGATGGAGGGCGTTTTTTCATATCGTGGCGAACATAGACAGGGGATAGACAAGATGAGCAGATTGACAAAGGAATTGGCGCAAGAAATTGTAACACGGACGATGCAAGTGATTCATTATAATGTGAACGTCATGGATGAACGGGGGCGGATTATCGGTTCTGGCGACCGCTCGCGCTTATATCAGAAGCATGAAGGGGCGCTCATTGCGATTGAGAGGAAGGGGCGCTTCGAGATTGACGAGGAAAGCGCGCGCAAGCTGCAAGGGGTGCTGCCCGGAACGAATCTGGCCATTCACTTCCAGGGCGAAGTTGTTGGGGTCATCGGCATTACCGGCGATCCGAACGAAGTGACCAAGTACGGGGAGCTGGTGAAAATGACGGCGGAAATGTACTTGGAACAAGCAGATCTGCTGGAAAAAGCCCAATGGGACAAGCGGATGAAGGAGGATTTCCTTCTGTCCGTCATTCATGCGGACGGCAAGGATAATGCCATGCTGCGCCTCCAGGCGGAACGAATTGGCTTCCATCCGGATAAGGCGCGGGTTGCATGCATTATGGAGCTGACCGGTGCGCAGGACGCGAATTCATTGTCTACGCTCAAGCAGGTGGTCGAAATATTGGAGGGTCGGCCCGCCATCGACCTGATCGCCATTCACAATACGCGCCAAATCGTGTTGTATAAGCCCCATCTCCATCCGCGGGAGCCGAATGCCGATATATGCGAAGGCATCCGTCACATTCGTAGACTGCTGGAAGAGAAGAGGATTGCGCCGCTCCGCATTGCGGTTGGCAAGGCGTATTCCGGCATCGAAGGTTTAATCGCGTCTTACCGTTCCGCGCAAGATACGATGCGGGCAGGCCAGGCGATATTCCCGGAGCAGACGGTATACTACGGCGAAGATATGCCGAATGAGACCGTGGCAGCCAACGTTATGCCCTCGTGGGTGGCGGAAGAGCTGAAGCGGCTATGGTGGCGATTCGCGCAGGAGGATAAGAGCGGGGAACTGCAGCAGACACTGGAGGCCTATTACGATGAGAACGGCGAGCAGCAGCGCATCGCCGAGCGGCTGTCGATTCACCGGAATACGCTTCGCTACCGGCTGCAGCGCATTCATGAGGCGACAGGCAAAGATCCGAAGCATTTTCGCGATTTATATACGCTGATGACGGCCCGCTGGCTAAGCGCGCTGGAAGAGAGGAAGCCGGAGAGTGAGGGCGTCTGGAAAGAACATGCATGATTTGTGCATTTGAACAAAAAACATGTTCTATAAAGCGCTTTATTTCATTTTTATGCATGATGAAGCGCTTTCAGGTTACAGGTACAGTAACAGTATAACGAATTGAGACAACACATTAGGGGGTCTTGACTATGGACGTATCTGTAACTGTACTTGGTGCTTTGACGGCATTGGTTGTGGCGATTGTGCTTATATTGCGTAAAGTCCCTCCGGCCTATGGCATGATGATTGGGGCACTTGCCGGGGGAATCGTCGGCGGAATCGGACTGGTTGATTCGGTGAATTTGATGATGGATGGCGCAAAGGGCATGATTCCGGCCGTGCTGCGCATCCTGGCAGCCGGCGTGCTTGCCGGCGTCCTGATTGAATCGGGCGGCGCAAAGACGATTGCCGAAACGTTGGTCCGCAAGGTCGGCGAGACGCGTGCGTTGTTTGCGCTGGCGTTCGCGACGATGGTACTGACGGCCGTCGGGGTATTTATCGACGTCGCGGTCATTACGGTGGCGCCGATTGCGATCGCGATTGCGCAGCGCGCCGACTTGTCCCGCATGGCGATATTGCTTGCCATGATCGGCGGTGGGAAGGCCGGCAACATTATGTCGCCGAATCCGAACGCCATCTCGGCAGCGGACGCATTCCATGTTCCACTGACATCGATGATGATGGCAGGAATCATACCTGCTTTCTTTGGGCTTTTTGCCACTTATCTGATCGCGAAGCGCCTGTCCAAAAAGGGAACGAAGATCACGGGCCAGGAAAGCGTAGACGACGGCGCTGAGCAGCTTCCGAGCTTCCTGGCGGCGATGATGGCTCCGATCACGGCGATTGTGCTGTTGGCACTGCGCCCGCTGGCCGACATCGTCATCGATCCGGTGATCGCGCTGCCGGTCGGCGGCCTCGTTGGGGCCTTGTGCATGGGCCGCATCAAGCAGATCAATCAATTTGCGGTATCGGGCTTGGGCAAAATGTCGGGCGTGGCTGTCATGCTGCTCGGCACGGGGACGTTGGCCGGCATTATATCGAATTCGCAATTGAAGGATGTCATCATCGACAGTCTGGCCTCCTCCGGCTTGCCGGCTTACTTGCTTGCGCCGATAAGCGGCGCGTTCATGTCCTTGGCCACCGCTTCGACGACAGCAGGTACCGCGGTCGCCAGCTCGGTGTTCGGCTCGACGATTATGGGGCTTGGCGTTGCCTCCCTGGGTGCTGCGGCGATGATTCACGCCGGGGCGACCGTCTTCGACCATATGCCGCACGGCAGCTTCTTCCACGCAACGGGCGGAAGCGTCAATATGGCGATGAAGGAGCGGCTGCGTCTTATTCCGTATGAGACCGCAATCGGTCTCGTCCTGGCCGTCGTATCGACATTGGTGTTCGGCGTGTTCGGCTGGTTCTTGTAATCTCCGGCAAAATGATTGTTCAGGCAGTTGGTTAAGACTGATGGAGAGGGAGTGGAGAGAATGAAGGTTGTAATTGCTCCAGACTCATTTAAAGAGAGTTTATCCGCATTAGAGGCATGTCATGCCATAGAGAAGGGAATGCGCGCCGTGTATCCCGAAGCGGATATCGTCAAGGTGCCGATGGCTGACGGCGGGGAGGGCACGGTGCAGTCTTTGGTGGATGCGACAGGTGGACGATTGGTTCACACCGAAGTGACGGGACCGCTTGGCACCCCCGTGACCGCGTTCTACGGCATACTTGGTGACGGGAAGACCGCGATTATTGAAATGGCGGCCGCCTCGGGACTAGCGCTTGTGCCGCTGGAGCAGCGCAATCCGCTCGCGACGACGACGCGCGGGACCGGCGAGCTTATTACGTCGGCGCTGAACGAAGGTGTCAGCACGATTATTCTAGGCTTGGGCGGCAGCGCCACGAACGACGGCGGCGCTGGCATGGCGCAGGCGATCGGGGTGCGGCTGCTTGACGCCGATGGCTCGGAAATTGGCCATGGCGGCGGAGAGTTGCATCGCATTGCCCGCATCGATACGGGGGGAGCCGATCCACGGCTGAAGCAGGTTGCCTTCGTGGCCGCGTGCGATGTGGACAATCCGCTGACCGGAGAGCGCGGCGCCTCGGCCGTATTTGGCCCCCAAAAAGGTGCCGATCCGGCCATGGTACAGCAGCTTGACGGCAATCTCGCACATTATGCGGCGATGATTCAGGCATGCTTGGGCCGCGACGTGGCCCGGATTCCCGGCGCTGGCGCAGCCGGAGGGCTTGGCGCCGGTATGCTCGCATTTTTGGCCGCTGAGTTGAAGCGGGGCGTGGATATTGTTATCGAAGCGACGGGGCTGGCTTCGCATGTGAAGGATGCGGATCTCGTCATTACGGGAGAAGGCCGCATCGACGGCCAGACGATTTACGGCAAAACGCCGATGGGCGTGGCCAAGACGGCTAAGCGGTACGAAGTGCCGGTCATCGGCATCGCAGGCTCGCTTGCTGATGGGCATGAAGCGGTGCTTGAGCATGGTATCGATATGGTGTTCACGATCGTGCCCGGCGTATGCAGCCTGGACGATGCAATAAGTCAAGCCGCCGCCAATATGGAGCGGACAGTGCGCAATATGGCGATGACGTTAAAATGCGGTAGCAAGTTGGCTTGAATAAGATGACGACCAGAGACGGGGATGAGGGAATTCGAGTGTAGGATTTGACTGCCAATCCGGTTGCTTTGGCATTCGGATATAACGTAAACATCCAAGAGTTTACGTTGTTTCCGGTACTTTAGGGGCCGTCCCATAAAATAGTCTGCTTACTTGATGAGACGGCTTAATGGATGAAAAAACAGCAAAAAATAAAAGAATGGCGGTTACAGGGAGGTCAGCCCTGTATCGCCATTTCCGTCTTTGACGTAATCCTCCTGGGCAAGTAGCGGAGAGGACAAATCGATTCCGGACAAGCGTCAGCGCGATGGGAGGAACGATTGGTACACGGAGCGTCTTCTAACAGCAAGAAGAGGGCCTCCGGCAAGATCTTAGATCTTTTGGGACAGCCCCTTGCGGTTGTCTTACCGTGATTCCGCGTAGTATTCCACGAGGAAATCACGGAAAGAAATCGCGGCCTTGGACAAGTACCTGGATTCCAGCCATGCTATTTGGAATATGCGGCGGGCCTGAGGCTCGCGAATGTTCAGCTTCGTCAGCTTTAATTCTTCGCCGCTTCTGCATTCCCCGATTAAAGCCACACCAAATCCGGAACGTACCAGATCGGCTATGGTTCCGGGGTCCTCCACCTCGCAGACAACTTTCGGCAGAAAACCGGCTTGTTTGCAAAACTCATTATTCATCTTCTGATACGGATGACCTTCTTTATATCCGACAAACGATTCACCTGCAGCCTCGCTTAAGTGAATTTGATTTTTTCCAGCTAAGCGGTGGGTGGGGGGAACGGCCAAGAACACCTCTTCGACGAGCAAAGGAAAGCTGCGTATATCCGGGTGCCGGATGGGCATGGAGGTGAGAAAGAAATCAACCTCGTTATGTTCAATCGTCTGAACCATATCCTCCATCGAAGACTGGATGATATGAAAGTTGACCTTCGGATATTTGCTTAGAAACAATCTTAAGGGCTCGCGGAGCTGCTCCATGTTGGATAAGGCCAAATGAATACGCCCATGCTCCAGCCCCGCCAGATCCTCGACTTCACGCCGTCCCTCCTCCAGCAGCTTTAGGGCTGCTTTGGCTTTTGCCAAAAATGCTTTGCCATACGGATTGAGGCGGATCTGCCGGCCTTGGCGTTCGAATAACGGAGCGCCAAGATCCTCCTCAAGTCTGGCAATGGTCTTGCTGAGCGCCGGCTGAGCAATATGGAGCTCCTCTGCGGCTTTGGTCATATGTTCAAGTCTTGCTACGGTTACAAAATACTTCAGCTGTAACATTTCCATTCCGGTTCACCGTCCTTGCTTATATACTCCAGTATATGTATACATGGACATTTTTGTATTTTTTATTATCTATCGATGATTATAAAATGATCTCAGAAACAAGATCAAGAGATTCATGAAAGGATGATCGATATGAAAGCCGTGGCGTTTAGTACGATTGGACCGCCGGATGTCCTGCATGTCATGGAATTTGAAGATCCTCAGGCCGGTAACGGTCAGATCAGAGTTAAAATCAAGGCAGCTGGCGTACAGCCAGCCGACTGCGGGATAAGGGGAAGCGGCTGGGCGCCCCCTAATGTGACATTGCGGATGCCGCAAATCCTGGGCAATGAGTTCGCCGGAACGATAGATCAGGTAGGTGAGGGGGTCAGAGGCTTTGAGGTTGGTGAGGACGTCATTGGCTGGTCTTTACTCGCCTGTTACGCGGAGTATGTCGTGGTTAGCGCCGATCAAGTGGTTCGTAAACCGGATTCGATGCCGTGGGAAGAAGCGGGCGTGCTAACTGCATCCGGGCAAACGGCCCATACGGCTCTTCAGGCGTTAGGAATCGGTGAAGGCGATACCGTTCTGATCCATGCGGCAGCAGGTGGCGTCGGTTCTTTTGCCGTCCAGATCGCTCGTGCCTGGGGAGTCCGGGTCATCGGAACGGCAAGCGAGCGAAATCATGATTATCTTCGTTCACTGGGTGCTGTCCCTGTTGTCTATGGCCCAGGCCTTGTAGACCGGGTCAATGCCGCCGCCCCAGAGGGCGTCAGTGCCGCGCTGGATGCCGCTGGCGAAGAAGCGCTGCTGGCCTCGTTGGAGCTTGTCGGAGACCGGAGCCGCATCGGCACGATTGTAGCCTTCGATCGGGTAGAAGAGCTGGGGGTTCTCGCGATCCGCAGTCAGCGATCCAAGGATCGATTGGCCGACCTGGTTCAGTTATATGAACAAGGCAAACTGCTGATCCATGTGTCCCGGACGTTTTCGCTGAGCGAAGCAGCAGAAGCGCATCGCACTGTGGAGTCCGGCCACGTTCGGGGGAAGGTCGTTCTGCGGATAGACCAGCCATGAGATGAAAGTCATCGCCTTTGTCCCCGAATTTCAGCCGTTACAAAACAACGATAGACATTTGGGGGCAGCAGCGATGGGAGGCGTGATTCGAATGCGCGGCGTCATACAAAAGACGGAGGGGGCGTCCCAGACTAAGGTCCAGGAAGAAACTGGTCCGTGGCAGCGTGTCAACTTTTTCCTTCACGATATAATGAACATATACATAAAGAGGAATGGACATGGAGGATTTTATGAAGAAACAGAGTACGATGGCAGTGAAAATCTCATCGCTGTTGATATTTGCTGTCCTGGTAGGATGCGATGCCGCCAATAATGCGGAGGAAACAGTAAAGCGGGAGCTTGATCAATTGGCACAAGTCGGGAATTTGGCCGGCGATTCAGCGCTGGCTATCAGTGATCAAGTAAAGCGTGAAGGGAAAGAGTTCGAGTTGACGACGGCTCAGGAAGCCGGAGCAGCCGAGGGATTGGCCATCGATCATGCGGTAGGGAATATTGAACTCATCGCTGTACCCGGTCATGAGATTAAAGTAAAAACCACCGTGTGGTTTAATGAAAGCTTCTTCAAGAATGACAACATTCGTACCCAGATTACGGAGCAGGCTGCTACTTCCTTTACGCTCAAGGACGACATCCTGGAATTAAGAACGCACCCTAGGGAGGACTCCAGCAAGAGTTTATGGGATTGGTCGCAGAAGCAATTTGGCGACTCCGGATTCATGATAGATTATGTAATCGAAGTGCCGGAAGACATGCGGAATATCCGCATTAAGAATGATGTAGGGAAGATTCGAGTGAACGAATTGAAGGGCGCTTTTGAACTCCAGTTGGGAGCCGGGGAAATTCAGCTGGCCAAAACGGAAATCGCGGGCAATTCCAAGATCGTATCCGAGGCGGGCAGCGTGAAGCTGGATCTTGAGCAGATCGATAAGGACAGCATGCTGACGGCCAACACATCGGCAGGCAGCATCACGGCCACGTTTGCGCCGTCCATGAAATACACGCTGGATACCGAAACCGAGCTTGGACAGATTACTGGAGCAAGCCGGGGGCAGAGCGAAGTAAACGGCGGGGGAGCGAAAATATCCCTGACGACCTCCGTCGGTTCCATTAAAGTTAATCCATAATCGGCACATGATGAGGGGATCAAGGATCGATAAACACAAAAAAACAATCATGGATGTAGTTCGTCCTTGATTGTTTTTTTTATGTTAAACAACAATGTACATAGGGAGTGGGCTTTACATTAATTTCAGCACTTGGCACAGCTGATATAGATAGTGCACGCCGCGTATCTGGTTATGGTTGCGGTAGTTGAGGTATACAAGCGTGTCCTTGAGCACCCGTCTGGCATTATCGACTTGATGATGCTCAAGTTCATGCAGTACGTCTTTGATGACTTCCAGCGGGTAATTGGCCGAGCGGAGAATCCGAATGATCATGATCTGCCGGATCTGGGCGCCTTCGAACTTCCGATAGCCGTTTTCCCGATCCCGAGGCAGAATCAGGACGCCTTCCTTCTCCCAGTGGCGGATAGCCGAGGTCGGAACGCCGGTTTCGGCCGCAACCTCCCCGATGGTCAGCTTTCTTTTCCGCCCACGGGCATCGACAACGTCAAGCTGCTCGGTATCCAGAATGCGGATGGTCCGCTCCGCGAGGACTTTATCCTGCTGCAGATTGGCCTGCACCTCGTTTACAATCCAGAGCGCTTCATCCAGCTCGTTCTCCTGCAGCTTGATCATCACTTGCTTCGTAACGTCTACGCCGAAGCCGGGAAACATGGCTCTTATGCATTCGAAGTATGCGGCATGCTCCTCCGTATACACCCGGTATCCGTTCGGGGCACGCTTTGCAGGAGGGACAATGCCCCATTTTTCATAATGCTTGAGCGCACTTGTGGTAATCCCCAGTTTCTTGGCTATATCAATCGGTCTGATACCCATGACGGTCCCCCTTACCTCATGCAAGGATCTGTTTGAATACTTTTTTTCTGGGGGATTGTATCATGAAGAACGGCCCAATGAAAAGCCTGCCGGGGAATAGCTTATATCATTGTCATGCTCATATTATGAAGATTGACGTTCCAGGATGTAATCCATGATTTCCGGTCCATGTGACTCCAACGCAAAATGCCCGGCATCCTTCAGGATGTGAAGCTCGGCATCGGGCAGATCGCGCAGATACGGATGGGCCCCGTTCTCAGGGAAGATATGGTCGCCTTGCCCCCACACGATAAGGGTCGGCGGCTGCGCATCGCGGAAATACTGCTGCCAAGCCGGATATAAGGGAGGATTTGATCCGTAATCCAGGAACAAATCCAGTTGTATTTCCTGGTTCCCGGGCCGATCCAGCAGCGCTTGATCCAGCGTGTAGGTGTCGGGGCTGATGAGGGACGTATCACGGACGCCATGGGTATATTGCCATTTGGTTGCCTCGATGCTGGTTAACCAGCGCAGGGCCTCGCGTTTATCCGGATTCGCGGGATCTTCCCAGTACGCTTTAATGGGATTCCAGAATTCCTCGAGCCCCTCCTCATAGGCATTCCCATTCTGTATGATCAGCCCCCGAACCCGCTCGGGATGGCGTGCTGCAATTCGGAAACCAACGGGTGCGCCGTAATCCATAAGGTAGACGTAGAAGCTCTGGATATTTAATTGGTCGAGCAATTTCTCGATGAGCTGACTGAAATGGTCAAAGCTGTACTGGAATTGATCATGGTCAGGCGCACTGCTGTAACCAAAACCAGGATAATCCGGTGCAATCACGTGGTACTGATCGGCAAGAGCCGGGATCAATTGACGATACATTTGACTGGAAGTCGGGAAACCATGCAGCAGCAGGACAACAGGCGAGCCGGGAGCCCCCGCTTCACGGTAAAAAATATCCAAGCCTTCGATTTGAGCCGTGCGATACTGGATTTGATGATTCATCTGATAAATGCCTCCTTGAATTATCTACGAATTTTTATGATGCAATTGTTATGTAGAGCTTTTTGAATGGTCGTAATGATAAGAAGAAAAACACCACCTCATTTAATTTATTAACCATCTAAATATGATTAAGGGGATTATATACCTTGATTATTAACCTGTAAAGAGTTATTTTGGGTATTAAAAAAGGAATCTTAGATGATTTATCTAAGATTCCTTCGTTTGCTGCTGTTTCTGACGCTCCAGATAGGCAGCGACCTTCATGCGGTTCCCGCATGTTTTGGGGCTGCACCAGCGCCTTGTGCTATTTTTGCTATTGTCGTAAAAGCGAAGCACGCACGCCGGATTTTCGCATTTTTTCACCAATTTCAGGTCATGGGTAGTTAAAAAATCAACGGCAGATGCGGCGACCGGTGTCAACAGATCCAGCGGCTTGCGAAAAAGCATCCGGCTTTTGCGGCTGTACGCGTTCCCTTCTGCCACCAGCGTTGTGCGAAGGATTTGCTCCTTCAGCAGCCCATTGACATATTGCAGGCTAACTTCCGTAGAGGTCTCGTTCACGCTGCCCGGCTGAATCAGATTAAAGAGGTGGCCGCGGAGCAACCGGGCGGCTTCCACAATTCCGGCTTCTTCCTCGGAGCCGTTATATACCGCCTTGCGCAGGTTACGCTCGACCTCGGACAGCAGGTTCGCCTTCACCATCCAATCCAATAAAGAATCGAATGTATCAAGCAAATCCAGAGGTTGTCCATCAACCGCAATCTTGGTATTCACGAAATCCAGCATGGGATGGTTGCCAATAAAATAAAATTCGGGTGCGATTTTTTTCGGCATGGTTACCGCTCTCCTCAAAACATACGATAAGTATTATTTGTAGCCCATTATATAGTCAATGCTGTGTTTATACAAATGGAACGGCATCAAACGTTATACATAAACCTTAAAGCTCCGTGACGGCTTTTGATCTCGAAAACGGCGATAGATCAACCTTTTTCCGTTTGGAATTTTGTACTTGCATCAATGTTGTAAGATGGGTTTGTAAATTGAAGGATTGGAGCCAGGCTTCCAAAACGAAACAGTATGCTTGCGCTTGCGAAGCGAGTTTTATTGTGAAGTTTCTCAATGAAGCTAAGCTCCACAAAACTTTTAGGAGGTTCGGATATATGGAAGGAACGATTAAGATTCGCGGTGCCCGGGAGAACAACCTGAAGAATGTCTCGCTTGAAATCCCGAAGTACAAACTGGTTGTCATGACAGGTCCGTCCGGCTCGGGCAAGTCCACGCTCGCGATGGATACGCTGCAGCGGGAGTGCCAGCGGCAGTACATGGAATCCATGGGCATGGTGTCGGACTCGGTCAGCAAGCCGAAGGTGGATTCGATTGAAGGACTATCTCCGTCAATCAGCGTGGGACAGCACATTACGAACCGGAACCCAAGATCCACCATCGGAACGGTGACGGATATCTACACACTGCTTCGAATTCTGTTTTCTAAGCTTGGTGAACGGACTTGTCCGTCCTGTGGCGATACGGTGATACCTCACGTGGAGGGAGAAGCCTATCACGGTCTGGCTGAGGAGGAAGAGATCAGCGATTCTCACGAGACGGTTCGTTGTAGGCGATGCGGCCATGGTCTCGAAAAATTGACGATGTCGCATTTTTCCTTTAACAAGCCGGAAGGCGCATGCGAAACATGCAGCGGACTCGGTCAAACGGTCAGTCTGAACATGGAGGCTGTGTTTCGTCCGGAATTAAGTTTAAGGGACGGCGGGGTGGCAACGTGGTACAGCGCTCTTACCGATTATAACATCACCATTCTGAAAGCGGCAGCCAAGTATTACGGGTTCGCATTCGATGAGTTCATGCCGCTTCGGGACTATGACGAGGTTCAGCGTGATCTCCTGTATTACGGCGTAGAGAGCGAGCAGTTCAGCCGGCATTTTCCTGACGTCAAACCGCCGAAGTCCGTAGGACAAGGCAAGTATGAGGGTGTAGTCACCGGGATATGGAGAAGGTACCGGGAGAAGGGAAGCGAGTCCGGTGAAGCGTCCCTGTTTCATGAGCACCTTTGTCCGGATTGTCACGGAACGAAGCTGAAGGAGGACAGCCGCCGCGTCCGGGTGGATGGAGTCTCCATTAACGAAGTCAACGCCTGGTCGATCGGGGAAGCCTTAAATTGGATGGAGGCGCTGCTGAGGAAGCTGACGGAGGACCAATTAACGATTGTGGAACCGCTCATTCATGATTCCGTCGTCAGACTAAAACGCATTATGGATGTCGGGCTGGGTTACATGTCCATGGAGAGGCAGGTCGTCACGATGTCAGGCGGAGAAGCCCAGAGGCTTCGACTCGCATCGATTCTGGGATCAGGCCTGACAGGGGTACTGTACATTTTGGACGAACCGACAACGGGACTGCATCCCAAAGATACCAGGGGACTGATCCAGGTTCTGAAACAACTGAGGGATCTGGGCAACACGGTGCTCGTCATCGAGCATGACGAAGAAGTGATGCGGGCCGCTGACCATATCATTGATATCGGACCGGGCGCGGGAACGATGGGCGGTACGGTTGTCGGTCAAGGAACGCTGGAGGAGCTTATTCATCATCCCACATCCGTGACAGGATCCTACTTCCGGGAGAACATGATGCTTACGGCACCGAATCGGCGCAGGGCTGGGAACGGAAGCCTGCTGACGATCGAGGATGCACATTTAAGAAATTTGAAACATATCACGACCTCTTTCCCGCTCGGCTGTCTCATATCGGTGACAGGCGTATCGGGATCTGGGAAATCCACGCTTTTATTTGATCTTCTGGCGGAATCCGGAAGCGATCAATCAACTCCAATCGGCTGCAAGGCCATCACGGGTTGGGAATCGGTAGGGCAGCTGATTACGGTTGACCAATCACCGGTATCCCGAATGCAGCGCTCCAACATTGCTACGTATACCGATGTTTACACCCATATCAGAAACTGGTACGCCAGCTTGCCGGAAGCGAAGGAGAGTCAATTGACGGCCAAGCACTTTTCCTTTAATACACAAGGCGGTCGCTGCGAGACATGCCAAGGACTTGGCGTTGTGTCGGTGCATATGCACTTCCTTCCGGAACTGGAGGTACGTTGTCCGGATTGCAAGGGCAAGCGGTTTAAGGAAGAGGTTCTGCGCGTGACCTATAACGGCTACACCATCTCCGACATTTTGGATATGACGATTGAGGAAAGTCTGTCGATTCTGGAGGATCGGCCGAAAATCATGGAATTGACCCGGCTGCTCTGCGATGTCGGGCTTGGGTATTTGAAGTGGGGGCAATCGGTGAGCACCTTATCCGGCGGTGAGGGACAGCGGATTAAATTGGCCAAGGAACTGAGCAAAAAGACCAAAAACCACACGCTGTATTTGCTGGATGAGCCTTCAACCGGGCTTCACCCCGGAGATGTCCAGCAGCTGCTCGTTCTGTTGAACCGCTTGGTGGACGCGGGGAACACCGTGATTTTGGTTGAACACAATTTGGACCTGATCTGGCATTCGGATTGGCTCATCGATATCGGGCCTGGCGGAGGAGCTGCCGGCGGGTCTATCGTGGCGACAGGAACACCTGAGGAAGTAGCGGCTGTGGAAGTCTCGTTCACCGGCCGTTTTATCAAAGAAATCTATATGTGACGGCTGGATGCAAAAAGGGAGGAATTCCATATGGAGCAAACCGTAGAAGAGAAGGGTAAGGTTACAAAAACAACGATTCGGTATTTTATTAAGCTGCTGCGCTCTTCGGGTATTCCGAAGTTAGTGCTGTTTCTGGCCATCGTGCTCAGTTTGGTTGGTGCGGTGACGGGACTGGTCGTCCCGCTCATCACCGGCCAATTAATCGATAATTTTGCTACAGATTCATTTAATATTCGCACGGTCGGCTTTCTGGCCGTTCTGTTCCTGCTGGAAGCCGTGGCGAGCGGACTTTCCTACTATATGCTTGCCTATGTCGGGAACCAGACGGTGAACAAAATTCGTAAACGGCTCTGGACCAAGGTGCTGGCATTGCCGGTCCCGTTCTTTGACAAGCACCGCTCGGCAGAAACGATGAGCCGGGTGACCAACGATACGAATGAAGTAAAGACCCTGATCACGGATCATTTGATTGCCTTTTGCTCGAATCTATTGACCGTTTTGGGGGCCGTTGCAATCTTGTTTTACTTGGATTGGCGGATGACCCTCATCATCCTGATTGCCGTTCCGGTCGGGTTCGGCATATTAATGCCCATCGGCGGAAAGATGTATAAAATCTCCATCAGCATGTATGGACAGCTGGCCCAGCTGTCCGCCATGCTGACCCAGGTGATCGGCGAGATTCGGCTGGTAAAAGCCTCCAATGCAGAGCGAAGGGAGGAGAAAAGCGGGTATGACGATATGGACAGCCTGTACCGATTCGGCATGAAGGAAGCCAAAATCAACTCGGTCCTGATTCCGTTGATGTCGATGGTCATGGTCGTCCTGCTGGTGGTCATCATCGGATACGGCGGCGTTCGCGTCTCTTCCGGCGCTCTTAGCGCAGGCGAGCTGGTATCGTTTATCCTGCTGCTGTTCCAGATCATGTTTCCTTTCAGCCAGTTTGCTACATTCTATTCCCAACTCCAGAAGGTGATGGCGGCCACCGAGAGATTGCGGCTGATTCTCGAATATGAGCCGGAGAGCGACAATCGTGCGGTGCGTACTGCACCGGATGGGCATCGGGATGTTAAATTTAAAGAGGTGGCGTTTGCTTATCATGAAGGCGAGACCATTCTGTCCGAGGTATCCTTTTCGATCCCTGCCAAGAAGGTCACCGCTTTGGTAGGACCCAGCGGCAGCGGCAAAACCACGGTGTTCTCCTTGATTGAGCGGTTCTACGCGCCATCCGGCGGGGAGATTTACTTTGGCTCCGAAGCGATCCGCGATTATACTTTGGAGTCGTGGCGGCGTAAGCTCGGGTATGTGTCCCAGGACAGCCCGCTCATGACCGGAACGATCCGGGACAATATCGTCTATGGACGGGAGGAGCCGGTGTCCGACGAGGAAATTGCTGAAGCGGCGAGACTGGCCTATGCGGAGGGATTTATCGAGGCACTGCCGCGAGGATATGACACGGAGGTTGGGGAGCGAGGCATCCAGTTATCGGGAGGTCAGCGCCAACGCGTGGCGATTGCAAGGGCTTTGCTGCGGAAGCCGGACATCCTGCTTCTGGATGAAGCGACGGCAAGCCTCGACAGCGACTCCGAGCATGAAGTGCAGAAAGCGCTGAACAATCTGATGGTGGAACGAACGACCGTGGTCATCGCCCACCGGTTATCCACCGTGGTCGAGGCGGATCAGATTATTGTCCTGGAGAAGGGGCACATTACGGGAAGCGGGACGCATGAAGAATTGATTCGAAGCCATCCGTCCTACGTGGAGTGGGCGAAGAAGCAGTTCCAGATCGGGGAATAGGGGCACATGGGGGGATTGAACCGGGGAACAACAGTGATCGGCACAACGTTTCGCATACCTTGTTCAACATGTGTTATTAGGGCAAGAGGTTTTGTTTCGACCAAGGTCGAATAGAAATAATTGGTAGCGTAAACCTTGGCATAGATGAGTAGGGTGGAGAGTAGAGGAGATGAGCAGAGCATGGCGCAAATCAAAATTTATGGCGTCCGGGAGCGGCTGAACCCGGTGAAGGAACAGCTGTCGGAAGTGATACATTCATGCGTGGTAGACGTTTTTCAGCTTCCGGCGGATAAGAAATTCCATCGTTTTTTCCCCATGCGTCGCGAGGATTTCTTCTTTCCTGACGGGAGAACGGATCGTTACACGGTGATCGAGATCAGCATATTTGAAGGCCGGCCGTGGAGGCCAAGAAACAGCTGATTCGATTGTTGTTCGAACGGCTCGAGCACTCGCTGCATATCTCTTCCCAGGATGTGGAGATTACGATATTCGAAACGCCGCAGCACAACTGGGGAATCCGGGGGCTTCCCGGCGATGAACTGGCTTTAGGGTATAAGGTGAATATTTAGAGGCTTAGCTAGTGTTAACAATTGCAAACAAGCGCTCGATTACCGCTGGCTCGGGAAGCCTGGTGATCGGCGCTTGTTTTTTGTTCATTCGTGTTTATTTACGGTGGCACTCCCGATTTCGTAAGGCGTGTAAACCCCCTCATACATGAGATGCATCGACATCCCGGCCGCGGCATGGTCCAAATTGTGGCAGTGATCCATCCAAAGCCCCGGGTTGTCGGCTTCAAACGCAGCTTCATACGTCTCGCCGGGCGCTACATTTAGCGTATCCGTCCACCAGGGACTTCCTTCGACAGGTTTTCCATTACGCTTCAAGACGAGAATATGGTGACCATGCAGATGCATCGGATGATCCATGAAGCCCCGATTCACAAACTTCATTTTTACGATATCCCCTTCACGTACCATGAGAGACGGCGTATTCGGAAAGACATAACCGTTGATGGTCTGCACATTGGTCATCATGCCGTTATAGAAGCCCACGCGGTTGTCGAGAACAAGCGTAAAGTTACGGTCATAGACGGTATGAGCGTCAAAAGGAACCGAGGACGGCGTGCCGTATTTGGCCGGATTGAATACCGGGCCCTCCTGGCCAGAAAGCGGCATGTCCCGATCATTGCCGGCAATAACAATCGCCTCGCTCCGTTCGTTGATCGCATCGGCAGTGTGCGCCAGGGATACCGCATGATCCGGCATGGCAAAGGAAATATCGTAGCGTCCGCCGGCAGCCAGCAGCATCTTTTGATTTTGTATCCACTCGGGACCGTTGAGATCCATGCCGTCAATGGATGTTACTTTGAAGGATGCTCCTGACAAATAGAACATTTTAGGCATGTTATGTGCATTGATTAATCTTAACCTCACGGTTTTGCCCGGCTTTACGGTCTGTCGCTGGAGCTTTCCCGTGGCCCCTAAGGTGATCGTTGTTCCATTGCTCGTTCCTTTCGGATGAGCCATCACGGTTATATCGACGTCTTCCAAAACGGTAGCGTCATCCGGTTCGATGACAAGCGTGCCATACAGCCCTTTGGCAACCTGGACCGAGGATTGCTGATGGGAATGATACCAGTATGTGCCCGTCTGTTCCGCGAAGAACCGGTAGATAAACTGTTCTCCAGGCATGACGGCATTCTGCGTTAATCCTGCCACGCCATCTTCTCCGTTCGGAACATTTAGTCCATGCCAATGGATCGTAACGCCATCCTCTACATCAATATTGACCAGGGTAACTTCGACCAGTTCGCCTTCCTGAATACGGAGTTCCGGACCGGGAACGAGGCCGTTAAAAGCCCATACCTCTTCGGTTTCGCCTGAGGGCATGGTGAGCAGCTTTTTCTGTGCGCTTAATTCGAATGTGCGGTCAGGCGTTGAGGTCTGCGGTCCGCGCAAGCTGGCTACACTGATCGATTCTATATTCTCTGCAGATATGCTTGATGCTTCCGCGTGACTTCCATGATGGCTATGGTTCCCGGGGCTTCCGCTGCTGTCATGACGGCCATGCTCCATCATGCTCATTCGGTCCGGCAGCCGGGACGAGATCAAGCCGGCGGAAACCATTATGGAGGTGATGGCAATGACGAGCAGGCTCTTCCATGAGAATCGGATAAGTCTCTGCTTGTAGGTTACATGGTGATCCATGTTCAATGAATGCTGCAATTCCTTGAGTTGTCTTCTGCGGGTAACCCACGCCATGCCCATCAGAATACCGAATGCAATCCAGACGGTTATAAAACTGCTGAATCGGAGTGGAGATTGCGAGAGAAACAACATGTATAAGCAGGAGCATGCTGCTGCGAAGAACGCTGCCGAAAAAGGCGCCGTAAGGATGCGGTTGTTCAGGTAACCGCTTGAACCGTCGTTTAACTTTTCATGAAGGACTTTTAATTTGCGACTCGTTAATACGGGCAGTGAGAAGATAAAGATGGCGGAAATCGAGAGCGCATAAAGCGGCCACTGGATGAACACCTTGTCTTCGACAAACGTCCAATCGGCATTCCACAGCACCGCACCCGCAGCGAATTTGAGCCCTGTCATGATCATGGCGGGCCACAACCAGAAGCGAAGTTTGTTTAGATGCTTAAGCAGGACTTCCTTTGGTTGCGGCAGGCATGTTTTTTTTGCCCTGTAATCGACGACCCACCATATAAAAAAATTTAAAAACGTTAATACGTATTCAAACATGAGCCAGCTTCTCACCATTGTGTACGCCCCTTTACATTGGTTTTGCATTCAGTGTACAGATCAAATGTGTAGAACTGTTGGAGATGATCTTTTCATTCTGTGTAGGATCACTTCTTATGCTGGAAACGGGTTATAATGGTTCTAAAAAGTGAGAGGGTTATTCGCAATGGAGATGACGCTGTTGCTTGTGGAAGACGAAGTGGCGATGCTGGAAACGATGAAGCTTTATTTAGAGGGCGAAGGGTTCCGGGTTCTTGCTGTGACCAATGGTCAAGATGCGCTTGAGTGCGCCCGAAGAGAGCAACCTTCGCTTGTGGTGCTGGATTGGATGCTGCCTGGAAAGAGCGGAATCGAAGTGTGCAAGGAGCTGAGGCAATCCAGTGCTTGTGGAATCATCATGGTAACGGCGAAATCAGAGGAAACGGACAAAATTATTGGCCTGGAGCTTGGTGCGGATGACTACATAACCAAACCGTTCAGTTTGCGGGAACTGACTTCCCGCATTCGCTCGGTTCTCAGACGAACGGCTCCAATCCAGCTTGAGGCGTCGCCCTTGCAGCGTGGGGATCTGTTGATATCGGAAACCAAATGCCAGGTTACGCGAAACGGGGAGCTCATCCCGCTGACCCCGACCGAGTTCAAGATCTTGCTGACACTGGCCAACAGGCCGGGGGTTGTGTTCAGTCGATTGCAGCTTATGAAGGCAGCTATGGACGAAGATTTCATGAATTATGAACGTACCTTGGACTCTCATGTCAGTAAACTGCGTAAGAAGCTTGAGCCTGATCCTAACCATATGAAATACATTCAAACTGTGTATGGGTTTGGATATCGATTCGGTGAGCCGAGATGACGGTGCGCGGCAAAATATTCATGGCGATGGGCGTCCTGGTCATGCTTGTAACGGCCGCGTATATCGGCACAACGCAAGGCTACTTGGGAAGCCTGTTTGCCCGGTATGTTCCCGAGGGAAGCGGGGGTGGCCTGGGAGGGGACCGTCTCGAGGAGTTAAGCAACTATGTGCTTGGCGAAATGAAGATGAAAGCTCTTATGGTGACGTTGTTTGTTGCATGCGCTGTGGTCATTTTGGGTTATTGGCTTTCAGGTCTAATCATTCATCCGCTCCATAAACTGATCGCGGTCATGCGAAAAGTAGCCGATGGAGATTTGACAACGGAAGTGCCGATCAAGCGAAAGGACGAGTATGGTCAGGTTGGGGAGGCGTTCAATTCCATGACGCACCAATTACGAGAGGCCATGGACCTCCGAAAAAGACTTGTCGAAGATATAGCGCATGAATTAAGGACGCCGTTATCCATCGTTCAATCCAAGCTGGAGTTGATTCAGCAGTCCCCAACCAATGTGAAGCCGGAAGTTTTGCTTCCCCTTCACGACGAGGTGCTGCGCCTGGTGCATTTGGTGGATGAGCTTCATCTTCTGAATACGGCGGAAGCGGGGCAGTTAGTCTTACATAAAGAGAAGACCGATCTGAACTTGCTATTGGGCAATCTCATGGAGCTCATAGAGCCGGAGGCGGATGCTTGCGGGGTTACGTTAAAGGGGCCTGAATATCGGGATTCAGCATGGGCCCGGGTCGATCCGAAACGGCTGAAGCAGGTATTACTTAACTTGTTAACCAATGCGCTGCGGCATACGCCGGAAGGGGGCAGCATTTCGGTTCGAATCGATGCTAGGGACCTGTCCGGACAGGTTGCGATTAGCATAACGGACACGGGCACGGGCATACCTGCTGATGCGCTTCCTCATGTATTCGACCGTTTCTACCGGGTGGATAGCGGAAGAGGCAGGTCGACAGGAGGCACCGGTCTGGGGCTTTCGATTGCGAAGCAGATTGCAGCGGCTCACGGTGGCTACATCCAAGTAGAAAGCGAGCTTGGCAAGGGGACGGAATTTACGGTAATCCTTCCCTGGAGCCATGATAGCGGTAAAAATTAACGTGCGAATGTTATTCTTGTAGATATAAAAAGGGGGAATCACTTTGACCTTACAACAATTAAAGTACGCCATCGAAGTAGCCAACCGTGGTTCCATGAATGAGGCGGCCAAACGGTTATTTATTTCCCAGCCCAGTCTGTCCAATGCGATCAAGGATCTGGAGGAAGAGCTTCGCATTACGATATTCGAACGAACCAACAAAGGAATTTCCTTGTCCAAAGAAGGCGCGGAGTTTCTAGGATATGCACGGCAGGTGGTCGAGCAGGCTGAGCTTCTGGAGGGGCGTTATCTGAACGCAAAGCCTTCCCCGCAGCATTTTTCGGTATCCACGCAGCACTACGCCTTTGCGGTCAATGCCTTCGTGAAGCTGGTTCAGGAATACGGGCAGGATGAATACGAATTGGCGCTGAGAGAGACGAAAACCTACGAAATCATCCAGGACGTCAAAACCTTGCGCAGCGAGATCGGCATTCTATACCTGAACGAATTCAATGCCAAGGTGATCAACAAGCTGCTGAAGGATGCAGGGCTTCAGTTTACCAGCTTGTTTACGGCGAGGCCGCATATTTTTATCAGCATCAAAAATCCGCTGGCCAAGCAGTCGATCGTGACCATTGACGAGCTTCAGAATTATCCGTATTTGTCATTCGAGCAAGGGGAATACAATTCATTCCACTTCTCGGAGGAAATCCTCAGCACGTTATCCCATAAAAAAAGCATCCGGGTCAATGATCGCGCGACCCTGTTCAATCTGCTCATCGGCTTGAATGGCTATACCATTTCGACCGGGGTGCTGAGCGCTGACCTGAACGGGAATGAGATTATTCCGGTTCCACTCGCATGCGATGAGACGATTAATGTCGGATGGATCAGTCATAAGAATGCGACTCTGTCCAAGCTTGCGGCAGCTTATGTCGAAGCGCTGCATGAGGCGATATCCACTTGATTTTGATGGGAAAACGGTGAAGGGATTCCCGGAGGATCTCATTATTACGACTCACGTACGCCACTTGCAACTATCATTCGACATGGGCATCATCCGGCGGATGCGGACGATTTGGAATTCGTAATCAAATAATCGCTCTTCATATATCCCCTGGGAGGTATCGGAAAAGGATTCCGATACCTCCCAGGGGATTTTTATTAGCGGTTGGACATGATCTGGTTACGGAATTCCCCCGGCGACATGTTGGTGAATTGCCTGAATACCCGGCATAAATAATGGACTTCCATTCCGACCTTTCTCCCGATTTCCTCCAGGGTCAAATCGGTGGTCATCAATAGACCCTTTGTTTTCTCGATCCTGACCTTAATAATATACTGCACAGGTGTCATCTTCATTTTGGATTTGAAGAAGCGGATGAAATAGTTGGGATTATAATGGATAAGTCCCGCCAGCTGTTCCACGCTGACGTTATCGTTGATATGCTCCTCAATATACTGGAATACCGTGTTCAGTTTCTGCATATCGGGCAGCATGGACAGCGAGAGTTGACGATCGGGAACGATGTCAAGATAATGTCGGACAAGCTTCATCAATATTTCGTTCCTTTGCAGCGGGGCGGTCCAAGCGCTGCTCCCATATGCATCGATCAATTCCTTGAATAACTGCTCCATATATGACTCGTCCGGCACATCCAGCACGTGGGGAAGATGAATTAGCTGAAACAAGTTCAGCGTGTCCACCTTGGCGGTAAAATGGCACCAGAACTTCCTGTAGGTGTTATCGCCCACGACAGAGATGGAATGAAGCGATCCAGCTGGCATGAGAACGATTTGCCCGGGGGAGGGATGATATTCTTGTTCGTCGATCTTAATCCAGCCCTCCCCTTCCCGTATAAAATATAGAGCGTTATAGGACGGTCTCATATTAAAAAAGCGCCAGTTCTGGGACACTTTATCAACCTTGGCAATGGATAAGCGAAGATTCGCGTTAGCCAGGTAATTTTGAATCAATTTCAGGTGGTTTATATCCATTGGCTACCCCCTACCGGTTGTGTATTTTGGATACATTGATGTGTTTTTTATGCATTTCAAATCCGAGTGGTATTCATTAAGCTAAATGAGAAATCCCATTCAATGACATATCAAGGGGGAGGTAATGACATCAAAGCTTAGGACTGATCTGCCATTCCATCAGGATATCAAAGGAAATCGAGGAGGAATCGTTAAGGAATGAAGATGATGAAACGGATTAATAATTTCGCAGTAATCGGGTCAGCGGTATTATTAATGACCGCATCCATTGCAGCTGCCGAACCTGCGGAGATCAGTAAACGGACGGCAAAAGATCCTGCAATGGCAAATGCTACCGGACCGACCGAACTTCAATCATCCGCATTGGCTGATGCTCCCTGGTCGGCCGGAACGCCGTTGGACGTGCTTAAGAACGATTTCAGCATATTTTATAAGGATTTGCAAGCGATTCCATATTTCGCTGGCGGCGGCGTTGCTGCAATAGGGGATGCTGCATTCAGTATCAATGTGCCCGATTATTATATTCCAGCCATCTCGGCAGCCCGTTATGGCAAAGGGCGCATCGTTGTCGCCGGGAGCAAGGAGTATTTCAATCTGTCCGAGTCGGCGGGTGATGCTGCGGGTAAGCTGGCCCGGAATATTTTATGTTGGCTGACGGACGATGCCTCCACAAATCAAGGCCAAGGCAATGACCGTACGAATCGCTATGAAGATGCATTAGAGCAGCCGGGAAAGAAGATTAGACTGATAACGACCTCCGACGAGCTCACGGTTAATCCGGATTTGCCTATTGAGCTTGTGAAAATCGACAGCTGGGATTCCGTAAACCTGAATCCGCAAAAATATGCGGTAGCCCATGTAGACCAGACGATGAAGGATAAGGATCTCGAAGCGCTGGGTCAATATTTACGGTTAGGGGGCGGCATCATCGTGGCGGATAACCTGAGCGGTATTGAGGGAATAACGCGCGATACTCCCGAGGAAACCGTGCTTCAGGTCGGCAATTTGAGGGGAGCTAGACTCAGCCGCGATTTTGCGATTCAAAAGCTGCTTAATCGGGCAGGGTTGACGTTGATGAACAGAGGCTCTGAGTCAAGTGTCGGCGAATCGGCATTGACCTATGACCAAGCCGACGATCATCATATCAGGGCACGGCTCACGCAAGGTAAGGAAGTGGAAAAAGGGACGCTCACTTATGATCAAATCGAGATTGGTCCGCCGGGTACACCAGCGAACAAAAAGCAGGAGCGGCTCTACAATATACTAAACGAGACAATCGAAACGTTAACCAGCGAATCCCCGTTGTATGCTTGGGCAGAATCGGAGGCCGAAAGTCTGTCGCCTGCCGTGTTCCCGATTCAAAAATTCCAGCAGCCCTATACGAATGCGCTGCATAACTTCCGCTTTAGTCATTTTACCTTGGATCCCGCCAACGAGAAATCTCCTTATGCCGACGCATTTCCGGGAATGGTTGGAGAGGAAGCGACCATCGTCAATGACCGGGAAATCGAGGTCGACTTTGATTTTCCAAATACGATGTACACGCATGCGCTTCCATCAAAAAACTGGATAAGCACCGGATTGTATGCGCCCCCCGGTAAAGTCATTACGCTTGAAGTGCCGGAAGGCGTTGAGCATTTAACGGTTCAAATCGGTTCGCATGACGACGATTTGAGGGGATCCGGCAAGTGGGGACGAGTTCCGCTTATCGTAAACCACCAGAAACTGACCCCGGGCATCCATCAAGTCAATAGTCCTTACGGAGGCTTGATATATCTCATTCCGCTAAAGGCGAAGGAGAATTTCCGGGCAACCGTCAAAATCAGCGGAGCGGCGGAAGCCCCGTATTATGTACTCGGCAAGACTACGCTCGAGGAGTGGGAGAGGATTCGAACGGGACCGGTTGCCGTTCCTTTTGCCGAGTTTCAGGGAGAACGTATTATCCTGACGGTTCCCTCGGATTTGATCCGCCAAGTGACCGACCCGGAAGAATTGATGCGGACCTGGGATGAAATCTACGACAGTTATGATAAACTGGTCGGACTTGATCCGGACAGGGCGATGCCTCATACTGCCCATCAATTGAACCGCCGTTACGTCGCTGACGGACAGATCTCTTCCGGGGCGATGCATGCGGGATATCCCATCATGATGCCGTTCAGTTATGCGGCCAACCTGCTGGATGTCGATTATATTAAAACAAGTGCTTGGGGCTTCTGGCATGAACTTGGGCACGAATACCAGCAGCGGACATGGACGTGGGGCGATGTCGGGGAAGTCACCGTAAACCTGTTCTCTCTATACACCCAAGAGAAGTACGGCAATACCTCCGAACTGCTGAAAGTCGGAAATGACGGCAAGGATTACTATGATCGGGGGATCGCATTCGTAGAGAACAATGACCCGGCCAAAAAATACGGCCAAATCGGCAATTATGAAAGACTGGTGATGTTCAAGCAGCTTCAGCTTGCTTACGGCTGGGAATTCTATACCCGAATATTCGAGAGCTACCGCGAATTATCCCGAGACGAAATACTAGGTACGGTGGATACTTTTGCCGTCATAGCTTCTCAAACGGCGGGGGAGGACCTGACTGAATTTTTCGACAAATGGGCAATAGGTCTGACGGAAGACGGAAAAGGAAGGATTGCCTCATTGAATTTGCCTGAGCCGCAAACCGAAATATGGACGTTAAGAGAGTAAACATGAAAAAGCCAGGTTTCCTCCGGTTGAGGAAGGCTGGCTTCTTTATATCTGTTATGCAATATAACATATTTTTGTACATGATATTGCATACAAGTGACTTTTTGCATACAATGAAATGAGTAAATGATATGTACGTTAAGATACTTCGGATCCACGGGAGGAATTTCATATGTCCAGTCAAACGTTAAGCGCTTTCTTACAGGATAATCTAACAGAACTCAAGCAGCAAGGACTCTATAATACGATCCAGCCTCTTGAAAGTCCGAATGGTCCGCTTATTACCATTCAGGGTCGTGAATTCGTGAATTTATCTTCCAACAACTATCTGGGACTGGCGAATGATGAGCGATTGAAAGAAGCGGCCATCCGGGCTACGACCGATTTCGGAACCGGAAGCGGCGCCGTTCGCTCCATTAACGGAACGCTCATGCTTCATGTTGAGCTTGAGGAAAAGCTTGCGCAGTTCAAGGGAACCGAAGCGGTGCTGACGTATCAGTCCGGTTTCAATTGCAATATGGCGGCGATCTCGGCGGTGATGGGTGCCGGGGATGCGATTTTGTCGGATGAGCTGAACCATGCGTCCATTATTGACGGCTGCCGATTGACCAAGGCGAAGGTTATCCGTTTTAACCATTCGGACATGGACGATTTGCGTTCGAAAGCGCAAGAAGCGAGAGAATCCGGTTTATATAACAAAATTATGGTCATTACTGACGGCGTGTTCTCGATGGACGGCGATATTGCGAAGCTCCCCGAAATCGTGGAGATCGCCGAGACCTATGATCTGATCACTTATGTGGACGATGCGCATGGCTCAGGTGTTCTTGGCGGAGGAGCAGGTACCGTGAAGCATTTCGGATTGTCGGAGCGAGTGGATATCCAGATCGGCACGCTGTCCAAAGCGGTTGGCGTTGTCGGCGGGTATGTTGCCGGATCACGGGATCTGGTCGATTGGCTTAAGGTCCGCAGCCGGCCGTTCCTGTTCTCCACGGCGCTGCCTCCAGGTACCGTAGCCGCTTGCATTACCGCTATCGACATCCTGCAGAACAGCAAAGACCTGCAAATGAAGCTGTGGGAGAACACCCGTTATCTGCAGGAAGGACTTAAGCATCTTGGCTATTCCGTCGGCCGTACGGAAACGCCGATTACGCCTTGCATTATTGGAGATGAAGCAACCACCCAGAAATTCAGCACCAGATTGTACGAAGAAGGCGTGTATGCCAAATCGATCGTATTCCCTACCGTGCCAAAAGGCACGGGAAGAGTTCGGAACATGCCTACCGCCATGCATACGAAGGAGATGCTGGATCGCGCACTTTCCGCATATGAAACCATCGGACGCGAACTGGGTCTGATCTAAATAAGGGGGCACAAGTGATGAAACGAATTATGGTAACCGGTGCGCTCGGGCAGATTGGTTCGGACCTGGTGGCGAAATTGCGGCAAGTTTACGGCGAAGAAGCTGTTCTCGCAACGGACATTCGCCAAATCCATCATGAGACGGTGCAATCAGGACCGTTCCGAATACTGGATGTAACCGACCCCCAAGCTTTCCATGAAGCAGCTAAAGAACACCGCGCGGATACGATTATCCATCTTGCAGCCCTGTTGTCCGCCAAGGCGGAATCCAATCCCGCACTGGCGTGGAACCTGAACATGGGCGGTTTGTTAAGCGGGCTCGAGACGGCACGGGCATTATCCTGCCAGTTCTTTACGCCGAGCTCTATCGCAGCATTCGGGGCGGACACCCCGAAAAGAGCAACGCCGCAAGATACGCTGCAGCGCCCGTTAACGATGTATGGTGTCAGCAAGGTCTCCGGCGAGCTGTTGTGTGACTACTATTACCATAAATTCGGAGTGGATACCCGCGGATTGCGCTTTCCAGGCCTGATCTCCCACTCCGCCCCTCCGGGCGGGGGAACGACGGATTATGCGGTTGAGATGTATGTAGATGCTATTCGCAGCGGCTGCTATACTTCCTACATTGATAAAGGGACCTACCTTGACATGATGTACATGCCGGATGCGATCTCCGCTATCATTGCATTGATGGAAGCGGATCCGGCTAAACTGAAGCACCGCAATGCCTTTAATGTTACGGCGATGAGCGTCGACCCTGAGGGGATTGCGGCCAGCATCCGCCGCCATATACCGGATTTCAGCCTCGACTATCACGTGGATCCTGTCCGTCAAGCGATTGCGAACGAATGGCCGGATTCTATCGATGCAACTGCGGCACGCGAAGAATGGGGATTTGATGTACAATATGATTTGAACCATATGACCGATGATATGGTGTCAAAGCTTATGGAGAAGCCGCAAGCGGATCAGAGCAAGATCAGTTAACGGCTTCGTTTCAGAAGGAGGATATGGTTACACTTGGAACCCATTCATAAAAAGGTAGGGAGAAATCTGCAAGCTATCCGCAAATCACGGGGCCTCAGCCTCGATAACGTAGCCGAGTTGACCGGTGTTAGCAAAGCCATGCTGGGACAGATCGAGCGGGGGGATTCCAACCCGACGATTTCGGTATTGTGGCGCATCGTCAGCGGCCTCGGCATTTCATTCACCACGCTCATCGAAGAGGCGGAAACCGAAGTGACCGTGGTATCCCCGGAGGACGTGGAGCCTTTTCACGAGGCCGAAGGCGCTTACCGGGTATACCCTTTGTTCTCCTACAACCTGCGCACCAAATTCGAGTCCTATATGGTCATCATGGATCCCGGCTGTGACCATGGTTCAGAAGCGCATAATGATGGCGTGGAGGAATATATTTTTGTGCATCAGGGAGAGCTGGAGCTGTGGCGCGAAGACGAAAGCTATACCGTCCCTGCCGGAAGCTCTGTGCATTTCTCGGCTAATCGGCCTCATCGGTACGTTAACCCTGGGAATAAAACCACGAAATTTTACACGATTATATTCTATGCGGATGCCGCAGCCAGAGGATGATCTTGATAAACAGCTGCACTTATTGATTACCGACAACCCAATATTAAAAAAAGTTAGTGCCGCCCGGAAAAAATACAGTCCGATCTTAAATATCGACTGTATGGTGTTCCGGGCGGCTGTTTTATATTTAGGACGCAGGGAAAAAGGAAATTGGAGGGAGGGGGAGGTGAAACGGAAGCAGTTCGTTTCTCGTTGCTATTACGAAATCATCGGCAAAGGAGTTGAGCGGTTGATGGGTTTCCACACCAAAAAGTGGTTGAAGCTGTTATTGGCGGTTGCTTGCACGCTTGCAGCCGTTCCGCCGTCAGGGAAGACACTGATGGCGGCGGATGGAATGACGGAGCAGGCCGACGTTCATGCATTAGGCACGAATACCGCAGCGAGCCTGGCAACCCAGCATGATCTTGATGTAATTTATAAGGATTTGTCCGGTTATCCGACGGTATCGGCCACCTATAACGGCGGTGTCGCGGCCATCGGAGACCAAGCCTTCGTCCTGGCGGTCAACCCCGACACGACGCCGATTCTTGCAGCGGCTCGCTACGGAAAAGGCAAAGTCGTTGTTGCAGGCGATGACTCCTATTTCAAATTCACCTCCGACATTACCGATGAGCGGAAGACGGTGGCACGCAACATCCTCCTGTGGTTAACGGAGGATTCCGAGACGTTGACCTATCAGGAGGCATTGGAAGGCAAGGGGCGATTGCCCATGTTGTCGGCAACGTGGAAGAATTATGCCATCGAAACCGATGTGCCGATCGATCTGGTCCGGTTGGAGCAATTCACGCCTGAGCATTTGGATCCGTCCCGCTACCCCGTAGCTTATGTTGACGGGACGCTGAAGGATAGCGAGGTCGATGCCGTCGAGCATTACGTCGCGCAAGGAGGTCATGTCGTTGTCCCCTTAAAAGGATGGGTGATGGAGCAATATCCGCATGTCTTCCTCGGGAACGAATATCAGGGCCGTTCGGGCAGGCTCAGTGAAGATTTCCCGGTGCAGCGCCTATTGAACCGGATGGGTCTTGGTCTGATGAACAATACGGCGTCGACTCGAACGGAAACCTTGCCCACATTGACACCGGAGCAATCGGCCAATTACCATTCGCTAAAGCTGCTGGAGCAGGCCGAGGCGATTGAGGCTGGAACGCTGTCACCGGATCAGGTGAACGTCGGACGGCCTGGCGCCGGCGCTGACAAGAAGCTGCAAGTCATCGCTTCGGTGACCGGCGGAACCGTCAGCAGCATCTCCCCGCAAAGTCCGCTATATGCTGTGATCGAGCAGGATGCCAGCGATTTGGAGTCCCAGCTTACGTTTCCGCTCGACCGTTCCAAAGCGCCCTATACCAGCGCATTGTTAGCTTTTCAATTGGGACGGATCGGCAATGACCTGACGGCCCCCAAATCCCCTTATGCCGATCAATTTCCCGGGACCGTACCGGGGGACGCGCCGCGAGTGTCGGGACAATCCGTTCACGTGAATTTTGATTATTCATCCTTTGACTATTTACGCCAAGGGACGGTTCCGAAGAATTGGATCAGCACGGGGTTATACGCACCGGCCGGAGAATGGGTAACGATTCATGTTCCTGAAGGTACCCAGAATTTAGATGTGCAGGTAGGGGCTCACACGGATAATTTGACAAGTAAAACGGAATGGGAACGACCTCCGGTCATCACACAGCGGAAGCCGCTCCTTCCGGGCGAGAACCGGATCCGCAGCCCTTATGGCGGCCTGATTTACCTGATTCCGACCAAGCCGCAGCCGGGCGTTGCGAAGGATATTGAAATCAGCGGCGGAGTTCGCGCTCCGTATTATATCCTTGGCGAGACCTCTTCGGCTGAATGGGAAGACACGATTCGGCATCATCCCGCTCCATGGGCAGAGCTTCAGGGACGCAGAGTGATCTTGACGCTTCCGTCCGAGTATATCAGGCAGCTTGAAGATCCGCAGCAATTAGTGGAGAAGTGGGATGCAATCGTGGACTACACAGAGGAAGTCGCGGGGCTTTCCCCGGATCAACCGCTGCCGCACAAAAGTATAGACCTTCCGTTCCGTTACGTTGCGGATCGCCAAATTAGTGCGGGTTATATGCATGCCGGCTATCCGATCATGTTCCACATCGATCCTTCGGCGGGCCACGCCGTGGACATATCCCGAGTTACTCAGGGAGGATGGGGCTTCTGGCACGAGACCGGTCACGAATATCAGCAAGGAGCCTGGAACTGGAACGTAACGGGTGAAATTACGGTAAATATTTACTCCTTATATGTCCAAGAGAAATTCGGCAACAGCAGCAACTTATTGATTCGCAATGCCGATGGGAAAGATTTCTATGACTTAGCGTTTGAATATATCGAAAGCGATCTTCCGGGCAAGTCGTTCGGCACCTCGGGCCAGCTCGATCTTTTCGGCTATCTCGTAATGTTCCGCCAGCTTTCCCTGGCTTACGGATGGGACTTTTATGCTGAGCTTCATCAGGCGTACCGGGAGCTGCCGGCATCCCAGCTGCCAGCGACAAACCAAGAAGAGATCGACACGTTTGTTATCATGGCCTCGAAAACCGCAGGCGAAAACCTGACGGAGTTCTTCGATAAATGGGCGCTTCCGTATTCTAAGGCTGAGGTTCAATCCCGTATCGCCGCCTTGAACTTACCCTTACCTAAGCAGGAGCTTTGGCGCTTAAGGGAGACCCACTCGTTAAATGCTCCTCCCGAGATCAAGGTCGATCAGGATTCCGAGTGGAGCCGCGAATCAGTGAAGGTCACCATCACGATGACACCGGAAGCTGAAGCGGCAGGCATGCGGAACCAGTACAAAATGGACTCCAATGGCAAATGGACCGATTACACGGCTCCCATAATTGTAGAAACAGAAGGTCAGACAACGATATACGCTCGGGCAGCTGCCCTGTCCGGAGTGACAAGTAATGAAGCGATTAAGACGGTGAAGATCGACCGGAGCGGACCGGAAATCACGACAAACGTGACCCAGTCCGTATACCAAACCGAGCGTTTCACCATGTCACCTCACATCACGGACGCATTAAGCGGCGTATCCGCCGTCATCGTGGAACTGGATGACAAGGAAGCTGCGGAAACGCTGGTTATAGAGCCGTTAACGCTGACTGCCGGTCCGCACATCCTTCGCATAACGGCAGAAGATGCAGCCGGGAATATCACGGTTCGCGAATACCCATTCGAGGTTGCTGTCGATCTGGAACAGCTCGACGATATCGTAAGAGCAGGGGAAGAGAAAGGCTGGATCGATAATCACGGCATCACGCAAAGCTTATTGGCCAAAATTGCGAATCTCCAGCAGCATTCGCCTGGAAGCGTAGCAGCTGAGGATGCAATCACTTCGCTGGAGAATGCCATTAAGGCGCAGCAGGGCAAGCATCTCGATTTCGGCTTCGCGGAGCTGCTTCTTGGAGACATAGACTACATCCGAAGCCGCAGCTCGGCTTCCTAGCAGCTTACTTAATGAAAAGGGCGGCCGTTTCGGCCGCCCTTCATTTCTGTAATGGCCATCCATCATGAAATAAATCAGTCCAAGATTAAATATAGACAATGTACTGCCTTAAAAATATATTGCACAATTAGAAAACACGGCGGTGTTCAATCGACAAAATGTTCAGTAAGGTGGTGCTTAACAAACCAGAAATTCGCACAACAAACAAAGGAAAAGGGAGGCAAATGATAATGAAGGTCAACAGGTTTAAAGTATTCTGGATTGTTTTGCTCGCTGTCACCATGGCCATAACGGCGGCAGGTTGCGGCGGCCCTGCCAAGGAACAACCGGAGGTAGCGTCGGACCCGGAAGCCCCTCCGGTTCTATCGGAACTGACGTATTGGGTGCAAATCGTTAGCCAGGTGTCCGCTACGATGAAGAGTTACAACGAAATCGAGGCTTATAAGGAGCTGGAGAGGATCACCGGGGTGAAAGTGGATTTTCAGCATCCTCCGCAGGGCCAGCAGGCGACGGAGCAGTTCAATCTGATGATGACCTCGGATAAACTCCCGGACGTGATCGAATATTCATGGGCCGGCTATCCGGGAGGACCGGAGAAGGCGATCAAGGACGGTAAAATCATCAAACTCAATGATTTGATCGACCAATATGCCCCGAACTTTAAAAAGGTGCTCGAGGAGCATCCGGAGTGGAAGAAGGAAATTATGACCGATGACGGCAGCATCTATGTGTTCCCGTTCCTCCGCACCGACGACAAGCTTAAGGTATTTCTCGGACCGACGATCCGGCAGGATTGGCTCGATAAGCTGGGGCTTTCGATGCCGACCACGGTTGATGAATGGTACAACGTATTGAAGGCTTTTAAGGAGCAAGATCCGAACGGCAATGGCAAGGCGGATGAGATTCCCCTGTATCTGACGAAAGGAGATGTCGATACAACGACCGCTTTTCTCGGGGCATGGGGCATTAATGCCGGATTTTATCAAGAGGAGGGTCAGGTTAAATACGGCCCGACGGATCCGAGGTTCAAAGAGTTCTTGACGCTCATGAACCAGTGGTACAAGGAAGGCTTGCTTGATCAAGACTTTGCGACGACCGATGAGAAAATGCTGGAGGCCAAAATTACGGGCGGGCAGATCGGATCAGCGATTCTATACACCGGCAGCGGGATCGGCAAGTATGGAACGCTCATGAAGGATAAAGATCCGAACTTCAGGTTGGTGGCAGCCCCCTACCCTGTCATGAACCAAGGCGACAAGCAGATTTGGGGATATAAAGACTATGCATTTAACGGAATAGGGGCAGCAGTTACCACCAGCAACAAAAATCCGATTGAAACGGTGAAGTGGCTGGATTACGGCTATTCCGAGGAAGGCACCCTGTTGTTTAACTTCGGAAAAGAGGGCGTCAGCTACTCGATGGAGGACGGCAAGCCGATGTTTAAGCCCGATGTATTGAAGGACCCTTCGGGACTGCCGGTGATCCAGTCCATGTCCAAGCATAACCGCGCAACCTTCAGCGGGCCGTTCATGCTTGATATTCGGTTTGATCAACAATATACGACCGAGCCGGATCAGCTGGAGTCCAAGGTCATCTGGGCAGAGCCGACCATGGAGAAGAAAATGCCGCGCACAACGCCGACCCAATCCGAGAGCAGCCGCTACGCTTCCATCATGACGGATATCAACACGTACAAGGACGAGATGTACTTGAAGTTCGTCATGGGCGCCGAGCCGTTGGATCAGTTTGACAAGTATGTGAAAACCATTGAATCCATGGGTCTTGCCGAAGCTCTGGAAATACAGCAGAAAGCCTTGGAGCGTTACGGTAAGCGGTAAACGGTAGACGGTAAACGGAAACGTCCTAAGTGGCGGAAACATGCAGACTCCGCCGCTCTTGGCGCCATATAAATTGATTTGGAGGGAGGGATTCGATTGTCAGCAACCCAGGAGTATCCCTTCGAGCATCGCAAAGGGAAATGGACAACGATTGCGAACGATTTGAAACGGAACAAATACGTCTACATACTGGCGCTTCCCGTCATTCTATACTATGCCGTCTTCCACTATGGACCGATGTACGGTCTGTTGATGGCTTTCAAAGATTTCAGCATTGCCGATGGTATTTGGGGAAGCGAGTGGATCGGATTTGAGCATTTCCGTAATTTTTTTAACAGCTATTATTTCGAACGCCTTCTGCGCAATACCGTTCTGATCAATATCTATGAGCTCATCTTCGCGTTTCCGGCACCGATTATCCTTGCCCTGCTGCTGAACGAAATCCGCAGCCGGCTGTTTAAGCGTACGGTTCAGACGATATCGTATTTGCCGCATTTCGTATCCATCGTCGTGGTAACCGGGATCATGTTCGATTTTCTCGCAAGAGATGGCTTGGTGAATCAGATTCTGGGCTTTTTCGGCATCGAATCGATTCCGTTCATGAGCGAGGCCAGCTGGTTCCGTACGATATATGTCGGCTCCGGCATTTGGCAAGGCGTAGGCTGGGGTTCGATCATTTATCTTGCCGCCATCGCCACCATTGACCCGACCCTGTACGAGGCGGCCAAGATGGACGGCGCAGGCCGCTGGAAACAGATGCTGCACATCACGCTGCCGGGCATGCTGCCGACAATCATCATCATTTTTATTCTCAATATGGGCTCCATGCTTAGCGTTGGCAGCGAAAAAGTATTGCTGATGTACAGCCCGCTTACTTATGAAACGGCAGACGTGATCTCGACCTTTGTCTACAGGAGAGGGGTTCTGGAGACGGATTACGGCTTCACGACCGCCGTTGGATTATTCAATGCGGTAGTCAGCTTTATCCTGCTTGTACTCGCGAACTCCATCAGCAAGCGGGTCAGCGAACATAAACTGTGGTAGAGAGGGAGGTCGTCCATGGCTAACAAACGATCCGCAGGCGAGATAACCTTCGTCTGTCTGAATGCATTGATCCTGACGGGCCTCTGCTTCGTCACCTTATATCCGTTCGTGTATGTTGCCTTCGCTTCGTTCAGCGATCCCGCTTCATTGGCCCAGCACCGGGGGCTGCTGTTCGCGCCGCTTGATATTAACTTCGAAGCCTATAAGGCGGTGTTTAACAACCCGATGATTACGACGGGATATCGGAACACGCTGATCTACGTCGTGGCAGGAACGGCCATCAATCTGGTGGCCACGGCGATCGGCGCATATGTGCTGTCCCGCAGAAATTTGTACTTCAAAAATGTCCTGATGATGCTGATCGTCATCACCATGTTTTTCGGCGGCGGGCTGATTCCGACTTATCTGCTGATCAATAACCTGGGAATGCTGAACACGATCTGGGCGATGCTGATCCCCGGGATGATCGGGACGTTCAATATGATCATTATGCGGACCGCCTTTCAGTCCGTTCCGATAAGTCTTGAGGAATCGGCGAAAATCGACGGGGCGAACGACCTGATCATTCTGTTCCGGATCATTATTCCGCTGTCCATGCCCGTTATCGCCGTCATGATTCTGTGGTATGCCGTGGGACACTGGAATTCATATTTCGGGGCGCTCATCTATCTGAGGGATCGGGAGCTATTTCCGCTCCAGCTCGTGCTCCGGGAAATTCTCATAACCAATACGACCGACAACATGATGACGGAGGCCTCGGGAGACCGGATGGCGATCGCGGACACCATTAAATATGCAACGATTATCGTTTCCACATTGCCGATACTGCTTCTGTATCCGTTTTTGCAAAAATATTTCGTCAAAGGCGTTTTGATCGGCGCCATTAAGGAATAGGAGGAGAACGATGGCTGACTCATTAGATATCGTAACGCAAAGCAAGAGCCGGATGCAGTGGTGGAAGGATGCCAAATTCGGCATGTTCATCCACTGGGGGGTATATTCGCTGCTCGGCAAAGGGGAGTGGGTCATGTATGCCAACAAAATTCCGGTAAAGGAATATGAAAAACTCGCCAAGGAATTTAATCCGACGCAGTTTGATGCCAAGGCTTGGGTCAATTGCGCCAAAAGGGCAGGCATGAAATATATCGTCATCACAGCCAAACATCACGATGGCTTCGCCATGTATCATTCACGGACGGACCCGTTCAATATCGTGGATGCTTCTCCATTCGGCCGGGATCCGTTGAAGGAATTATCCGAGGCTTGCAGGGAGGAAGGAATCCGGCTCTGCTTCTACTATTCCCATGTCATAGATTGGCATCACCCGCATGCGCTTCACGATACGTTTAACAATCTATGGGACTATGAGCTGGAGAATAAGGCGTTCTTTCGTTACTGGAACCATAAAGCGAAGGGACAAGTACGTGAGCTGCTGACGGAATATGGTCCGGTCGGGCTGCTCTGGTTCGACACATCCGGGGGATTGTCGAAGAAGGAGAGCGAAGCGATGGTAAACATGATCCGCGAGCTTCAGCCCGATTGCCTGATTAACAGCAGGGTAAGCCATTGGCCTGATTTCGGTGACTACCAATCCAAGGGTGACAACGAAATCCCGATGCAAGGCGAGGAAACGCGGGAATGGGAGACGCCGATGACCTTAAATCAATCGTGGGGGTACAGCACAAAGGATCAAGTGTGGAAATCCACGGATGCTCTGATCCGAAAGTTGGTGCATATCGTAAGCAAGGGAGGGAACCTGCTGCTCAATGTCGGCCCTACGGAAACAGGCATCATTCCGGAAAAATCCGCTCTACGCCTGGAGGAAGTCGGCGAATGGCTTGCGCGAAATGGAGAGGCGGTCTACGGCACAAGCGCAAGCCCGTTCCCTTATGAGCTGGAATGGGGAGCGGTTACGGTAAAAGGGAATACGCTCTTCCTACATGTGTACGATCGCTATTGGCCTGCGGAAGAATTGGTATTGAACGGTGTAAGAAATACGGTTGAAAAAGCTTATCTGCTCACGGACTCCAGCACATGTCTTCCTGTGCACCAGAGCTATCGGCCGGAAACGGACCATCACGAGATGCGGATCCGCTTGCCTGAACTTCCGCCAGAAGACCATGTGTCGGTTATTGTTTTGGAACTCAAGGGCAGGATCGATGTAGATCAGGGGTTTATCCAACAGGCGAACGGCGCTGTTAAGTTGGATCTTGTACTGTCGGAAATAACGACAGGCAACGGGATGAACGAGGCCCGGTGGACCTTCAAGGCAGCGTCGTCCGGCATATATGAAGTCAACCTAGTCAATTTCAAAAAATCCGATGCCGTTTGGGAACAGGAATATGATCATGAAGTCACTGTACGGGCAGCTGGACAGACGATTGCGTGTATTCCCCGAGAGGATAAGGTCGTCAGCGACTCCATTTCTTGTCAGCATCCGTACACCGAGATTCATTCATCGATCGGGCGGATCGTAATAGAGAATCCGGGCACGTATGCGTTGACCTTATCGAGCAAGCTTGCGAAGCCGAAACCTTTTGGACCGGAAATTTGGCAGGCGGCTGCCGTGAAGTTTCGTTCCGTGCGATTAGTTCAGGTGCTTTAAATACCCCGCTGTACCCAAAATGTAAACATTCCTTATAACGGTGCGCTTCTCTCTTGGTTGACCGAATTGATTAAAGGGTTTGCTAGTCCGTTCGGCGAAGGATTCAAGAAATAGGTTTCCATACATTTTCTTGGAGGAATGCGACATGATCTCGATACCCGGCCTTCTTCCCGGCAAGCGAAAGAGCAGCCGGGGACGCGTCTTGAAAACCATGATCGTTTCGTATATGTTCATCCTTTTGTTGCCTATGACCGTGGGGCTTTTTCTATATGGACGGGTGGAAAACGTGATGGAAAACAATGCGGAACGATCAAATTCGGCGATGCTGGAGCAGCTGCGGCTTTCCGTGGACAGCAAGCTTAAAGAAGTGGATATTTTGGCTAAGCAAATCATGTTTAACTCTAAACTAACTTATTTGCTGAATCTTGATCGGCATGATCAAGGAGGGGCGTACCGCCAGGTAGAATTCGTCCGCGATTACTTAAATCGCTATCAATCTTTTGTAAGCGGATTCGTGAGAGACTACTATGTTCATCTGCAGGCCGGAGACGTCATCCTGAAGCCTGGATTGCGGACGGATGCCAGAACCTTTTACGACAAGTATTACCGGTTTGAGCATATGGACTTTGAAACTTGGAAGCGGACGATGCTCGGCAGCTACCACAACAAGGCATTCCTGCCCTCCGATGTGCTGCTGCAGAACCCGAACCAAGGAAATGGCAACCCGGCGGATGTGATTACCTATGCGCAATCCCTTCCGCTTCATGACGTGTCCAATATCCGCGGAACGCTGGTTATTATGATCGATGGACAGCAGCTTCAAGAGATGTTCCGCCAAATCGAGTCCGCCAACGACAGCGAGATTTATATCCTCGATAAGGAACGGGGCGTGATTGCAAGCTCATCGGACTCGGGGCTGTCCGCGCAGGTGACGGAAAGACTGGCCGGTCCGTCGGGATTGTTCAAGACAGCATTGAATGGCACGGACAGCATGGTAACCTTTACGGAATCCAAGGAGGCCGGCTGGCAATATGTGTCCGTCATGCCGATGGGCAGTGTCATGGAACGAGTAGCACAACTGAAGAGAATGGCGCTGACGGTGTTTGTCGTATCGCTTGTCGCAGGGGCGGCTGTTGCTTGTTGGTTTGCATACCGACAATACAGCCCCGTCAAACGGGTAGTGGATGCCATTCTTCAAGGAAAGCCGATTCAGGATAAGCCGGCCGCGAACGAATATGATTTCATATTGCAAACGATCGAAGGCTCGCTCGTTGAGCAGCGGCATCTGAGGGAGCGACTGTTCAGGCAGACGCCCGTCATCCGCGCTGATTTTCTGTCAAGGCTCATTCGGGGATACATCGATCCGGATCATGCGGGGGATCAAGGGGGTCCGACATTAGCGACCATGGGCATCCGCTTCGAGTCCGACAAGTTTGCCGTAATCATTGTTCAAGCCGTGGATATTACAAGGCTGTCGCCGGAGCCATCCGAGCAAGGTTGGACGCAAATTCGGTTTATTATCTCGAATATCGGCACGGAAATCGCAAATTCGGGTCACCAGGGATTCGCCGTCGATATGGAACGCGACCGGGTAGCGATCCTGGTTAATTTTCATCCGGTTGAGGAGGCGGAAGCCGAGCTCTTCCTTCATGAGATTGCAGAGCGATTGCTCCGGGTACTGGAGGACCGTTTCCATATTTCCGTGACGATTGCCGTCAGCAGCGTACACACAGGAAACGGAACAATCGGCAGCGCTTATCTCGAAGCCATGGCCGCCCTGGATTACCGTATGTTCAGCGGAAGAAATTCGATCATTCACTTCGGGCATGTGCGCGACATCAAGCATCATTATTACTATCCGATCGAATTCGAGACGCAGCTTGTCAACCATGTGAGAGGCGGCGATACGGATAATGTCGCTAAGCTGCTGGACAATATTTATACGATGAATTTTAAATCGGCGGGGATGACCCCGGAACTGGGAAGATGCTTGTTCTTTAATATCATCAGCACCTTTCTGAAAATACTGAACTTGACGAACACGGATCATGAAAGCCTGCTGGGCCCGAGCTTTGATCCCGTAAAGCACATATTCGGTTGTTCCACAAGTGATGAAATGCAAGCCGAGACCAAGCGGTTATATGACAAACTGACCTGTCTCTTTCATACGGAGCATAGCGATCACAGCATCCAGCTGCAGCAGGATATGATGGCATTCATCGACAGGAATTTAACCGATTATAATTTAGGACTTGGCATGATTGCCGATCATTTCGGCATGACGCCGCAGTATATCTCGAGTTTCTTCAAAAAGATGAATCGATGCAATATCACCGACTATATTACACGCGCGAGGATTGAGAAGGCGAAGACATTGATGGAGCAATCGGAACTGACCAATGCGCAGCTGGCCCAACTGGTCGGCTATACCAATGATGTTGTGTTCATCCGGGCATTCAAGAAATTGGAGGGGGTCACCCCTGGCAAATATCGGGTGAGCGCAAGCGGGCAGTAACGCTTAAACGAGGAGAGGAGTGGCCAATTAGCCATGGAAGCGATCCGGGAACCTTTAAAATACGGCGAGGCAACGATATGGACGCGGCAAAGGACCGAAGCCGCCATCGAATTCGTGCTGGATAAGATCGATGAGAATTTAGACACATTTTCGGACCATTTTCCATCTCCTGCAAGCCGCAATCATATTTATGAGCCAATCAGCAATACGGAATGGACTTCGTCCTTCTGGACCGGAATGCTGTGGCTTGCTTATGAGGTCACGGGGAAAACGAAGTACCGGTCGATAGCGGAGCTTCAGCTCCACAGCTATAAGGAGCGCGTGGAGCAGCGCATCGCCACCGAGACGCATGATCTGGGATTTTTGTATTCCCTGTCCTGCGTTGCCGCTTATAAGCTGACCGGGAATGAAGAAGCGAGACGGATTGCCTTGGCCGCAGCAGACCTGCTGCTGGAGCGGTATTTCGAGAAAGCCGGGATCATTCAGGCTTGGGGCAAGCTAGACAGGCCGTCACAGCGCGGCCGAATGATCATCGACTGCTGCATGAATTTGCCTTTGCTCTATTGGGCGACGGAGGAAACCCGCAAACCGGAGTATCGGCGCGCCGCCATAAGCCATGCACAGCAATCCGCTCGCTATTTGATTCGCGAGGATTCCTCAACATACCACACGTATTATATGGATGTTGAGAGCGGAGAACCAAGGTTTGGGCAAACGTCCCAAGGATATGCGGATCATTCGTGCTGGTCCCGCGGTCAGGCCTGGGCTATTTACGGTATGCCGCTCAGCTATGCCTACACGAAGGAAGAAACACGGCTGCATGATGCCGAGCGAGTCACGAATTACTATTTGAATCGGCTGCCTGAGGATGATGTGTGCTATTGGGATTTGATATTCACCGAAGGGCGGGAAGAGAGGGACAGCTCGGCAGCCGCCATATCGGTATGCGGAATGCTGGAGCTGGCCAAGCATGTACCGCTCTCGCACCCGCAGCGCCGTACATACGAGAACGCGGCACTGCGCATCCTGGCGTCTTTAAGCGATGGATATACGACGGCAACGCTCCCTGAATCCAACGGCATTCTGCAGCATGCGGTCTACGGAAAGCCGCTTGGCAACGGCATCGACGAATGCTGCATTTGGGGGGACTATTTCTATTTCGAGGCGTTGGTGAGGGTCTTTAAAGATTGGGATATGTACTGGTGAATGACGTGAGGCCATATTCAAAAGACAGTTACACAGGCAGAACGAATTGCAGACGATTTTTTGCGAGATGCTGCTCAGATTTGTAAAAATAAAAACGAGAAAAAAGCACCCGATTCCTTCAGGTGCTTTTTGGCGTGCCACCGCTTCGATGACGGTTTCTATCCAAACTTATAACAGCAGCTTTTCGGCATGGATTATTCCAGGCTTTTGCTCAATTTGACAATCTGGTCCCAGCCCTCGTCGATGCTGATTTTACCGAACATGATCGACTGCGTGATGTTGTCGTATTCCTTCGTGAAGTTGGCCCAGCCGCCCTTATTCCCGGGGCCGGGGTCAAACGCGACGCCGTCCTTGGACACCTCGTTGATTAGTCCCAGGGAGCTTTTATCGACGTCCGTAAATTTGGGCTGGAGGGCATCGGCTACGGTTTTGTTGACAGGAATCCCCCGCGAAGTGCCCAAAATTTCTCCGGCTTCCTCGCTGTTGACAAACCAGTCGATGAACTTCTTTGCTTCCTCTTTATATTGGCTGTTGGGGCTGACGCTCCAGTACATGGACGCTTTCAGCCAGCCGCCCGCCTGCGTTCCCCTTGGCTGGGTCGTTAACGCCATCACGCCGGGCTTTAACGCATCCGTTCCGCCGAATTCCGCAGCATGCGCACCCCGCAGCAGAATCTTTTCCTGGATAAGCAGGTCCATTTGTGCGTCCTGTGCTTTATCCGATACGGTTACGTCAGGAGGTGTCACGAGGTTGTCCTTGCGCAGCTCCGCCCACTTGTTCATCCAATCCTTCCAGGTAGCCTCGTCATAATGGAATTTTCCGTCCTTGCTCATGGAGAATCCTTTGCCCATGCTCAGCTGATACGACATGTAGAACGCGCTGTCCGCGGTGAGATCCCGCGTGAGGTACTGGTCCTTGGCCAGCTTCGGCTTCAGGTCACGCGCCATGGCGAAAAATTCGTCCCATGTCTTCGGCGGCTGAACGCCGAGGCTGTCCATCATCGTCTTGTTGTACACCATGCCCCAGGCGTTGTTGCCGAGCGGCATCGCGTACAGTTTGCCTTGGTAGGTGCCTGTCTCGAGCAGCGCCTTATCGATATGGTCCGCCGGAATGGAGGAGAGATCCTCCAGCCGTCCGCTGGACGCCCAATCGTTGAACCAGGCGGCATCCATTTGGAAAATATCCGGCGTGTTTTTTCCGGCAGACTGGGTCGACAGCTTGTCTTGATACCCGTCGAAAGACTGATACTCCGGTTCGAACGTGATGCCCGGGTTCTTTTCAGAGTACAAATCAAGCGCTTTCAAAGTTGCGTCATGCCGTGCCTGCGAGCCCCACCACATGATTCGGAGCGTGATGGATTTGCCGTCTCCCGACTCCGCGGATCCGGCTTCTTCCTTCTTGATCCCGCTGCAAGCGGAGAGAACCAGGGACAGTGACAGCACGGCCGCAGCGCCGGCGGCGAGACGGTGCCATGAATTTCTCATTGGATGAACCTCCTTAAGTAACTGATCTTCTTCTTCCTTTAACGTACCAAGTCCAGGGTCCTTCTCGTAGGGGACAAAACAACAAATCGTTTCAGTATTTTACGATTATCGAAAAAGGGGCGAGATGCACAGGCGCCAAGAATAAAGCGGACCGGCGGTTTAGGCTTTGTGGAACTCGGTTGGACTGCGCCCGGTATGCTTTTTGAACAGGGTGGTGAAGTACGGAACATTCCGGTAACCGACCCGCTCGGCGATTTCGGCGATCAGCAGCTTTTTCTCGAGAACCATGCTCTTGGCTCTTTCCATGCGCACCCTAGTCAGATAATCGCCAAAGGTTTCACCTGTAAACTGGCGGAATAAGGTGCTGAGATAGTTTTTGGAGATATACACCTGGTCGGCCACATCCTGAAGATGGATGTTCTCGGCGTAATGCTCATGAATGTATTGAATGATATAATCGACCGTCTCCTTATGCTTGAGGTTTTCATTTGGTGTGTAACGCGAACAGATTCGTTTCACTTTTTCCGCTACCCAGGCTTTCCACTGCTGGGCATCTTCTATTTGTCCGAGCTCCTTGGTCAAGTCCGTCACAGGCAGCTCATCGTCGAGCCGGATGCCGGACTCGTACAGGGTAAAGGAGAGGATGGCGAACAGCTGCGTACCGATGGCAGTAAGCTCATCGGGCTGGAGCTGAGCCGCGCCGTCGTCCTTGCGGAAGAAGTCGTCCAGCGCCAGCAGCGCCCTGGGCTCGTCAAAGGTCCGCACGGCGTCGGTCATTTCCTGGAAAAAACGCACAGGGCGCACGTTCCGGGGGGCTGTAAGCCGGAAGCCTCCTTCGCTATATACGTAAACACAAGGATGGGCGACATCCGGTTCGTGCCGCTCGGCGAGTGCTTGAAACGCTTCTTCGGTGGAGTCGGAGATGGCAAGCCAGTCGTCCTTGCGAAGACCGGCACCGATATGCAGCTTGACCTTGAGGAATCGATGCACGGACGAAATGATTCGCCCAGCCAGCGCCAGAACTTCCGAGCGGAACGCCTCTGTCGGCCAGGAGAGGGGCTTATACAGCAGCAGTGCCATATGGTGACTGTGCAGCTCCAGGAAATAGCTGCGCAGCCCGTCCTGACCGGCCAGCTCTTCCACCGTATTGCCTACGGCGAAGCGGAATAGGTGCCAGTCCCGGACGGAGATGCCTTCCATGCGTCCCTGGCGCTTGATTTCTAAGGCCAGCATCATGAATTGGGCATTCTTCCAACCGAGCCGCTCCAGCATTCGAGAGGGATCCGTCAGCGGGGAGGAGGTCCCTCCGATGAGGATGGATTTGACCCATTCCCTCTCCAGATACGGCTCATACTCCATGAGTTGGCTTTGAAGCTCCCGCTCTCTATTTTCCAGCGCACGGCGCTCCGTTAGCTCGCGGGTGACGCGCTGCAGCACCTCGCGGATCGTGGTCGGTGAGGCCGGCTTGGGCAAATAATCGTCGACCTGAAGCTGCAGCGCCTTACGAGCGTAATCAAAATCCGAGTACCCGCTCAAAATGATGATTTTGCCGGCGTACTGCTGCTTACGGAGCTGTTCGATCATGTCGAGACCGTTCATCACCGGCATATAAATATCCGTGATGACGATGTCGGGTTGGCTTGCTTCAATCAGCCGCAGTCCTTCTTCACCATCCATGGCCTCCCCTACGAGCCGAACTCCGAGCTGCTCCCAGGGAATCAGCCGGGACATGCCGCCGAGCACTTGGCGGTCGTCATCCACGATAGCGATGGTCCACATGGTTTCCTCCCCCTTCCTGATCCTGACCCCACTGCTGATTTAGCCTCGGCCAATAGATCTCCGCTTCGGTGCCTGGCGCATCGGTACGGTTTCGAAGCGAAACGCCAAAGGGCGGACCGAAATAAACCTGGATGCGCTCCGTCACGTTGCGAATGCCATATCCGCCCGTCGGATGGCGTTTGCGCGTTTTCCAGTCTTCAAGCAGTCCGATGCCGTCGTCCCGAATCCGAATCCGGATGCCTCGGTCCTCTTCCGCGCAAGTCAGATGGATCCGGCCCTGGCGTTTGCCATGAAAACCGTGCATAACGGCATTTTCCACAAAGGGCTGCAGGGTCAGTTTCGGAATCATCAGCTGCCGCAAATCTTCCGGGCAATCGAAGTGCCATTCCAATCCTTCACCCCACTTGAACTGTTGGATTTTCAGATAGCAATCAACGTGCAGAAGCTCTTCCTGAATCGAAATCATGGATTCGCCGCCCGACAGCCCGATGCGGAACATCTGCCCCATCAGCTCGAGTAGGTGGCTGATCTTCTCCTGGCCGGCTTCAAGCGCCATCCAGTTCAGCTGGTCCAGGGTATTGTAGAGAAAATGGGGGTTAATCATCGCTTGAAGCGCCTTGATCTCCGCTTCGCGCTGCGCTTTATAGTGCTGCTCCAGCGACTCATACAGCGTTTCGATCCGCTCTGTGAGCTTGCGGTAGCCGCTGAACAGGCTGCCGAATTCGTTGCGGTATTCCGTCGGCAGCGTCTGCCCGCGTTTCCCGGGATTGAACGCCTGCATCAGCTGAACCAGCTTCCGAATCGGCCGTGTGAAATTTCGGGAAAGGAACAACGTGAAGAACAGGGACAGCAGTATGGCGGCGGCTCCAACCACGGCCATCGTCCACGCGAGGCGGACACTCCCGCTGGTGATTACCTTCCAGGGCGTAAGCTCCACCAGCATCCAGCTGCCCGGGGACGTTCGTGACCACACGGTGAGCATGTCCTTCTCCGGGAGCGAGCCGGCGGCGGCCAGCAGCTGATGCGCATGGCCGGTGTCCCCGCTGACCCGCTCCAGGATGGCGTTGATTTCCCCGGGGGGCGGAGCAATCCGGGTGTGCATGATCATCCGGCCGCCGGAGTCGAGCAGCAGCCGACTGGCCGAGGAGTTGTCTTCCGTCAGAATTTCCTGCAAAAATTTAACCCGAACATTGATGATTAAAATTCCCCGGTTTACGCCATCCAGCGTGGTGATTTTACGGACGAAGCTGATCACCTGCTGCTTTCCCTGCGGCGAACCGACCTCGCGCTGGCCGATCCAGAGAAAATCGGATTTGTCGACGGCCGGATACCAGCTCTCCCCGCCGGCCGAGGCGAGCGGGAGGTATTGAATGTTGGCGTTGGGATCGACCTGAAGCGGATCTTTCATATAAATCTGAAAGGAAAACATGGAGCGCGAGCTGTTCAGCATCGGCGCCAAATAATCCCGGTTCAGCTCGTCCCTGGCTTTCTTGCGTGCATAATAATCTCCTTTCATCGTTACATAGTTGACCAGAGGCGAGTTGATGGACACGGCTAGCGAGGTTTGCTCTACAGCGCTCATCTGGTCGGTAAGCTGCTTGTTGAGCTGCTGCAGCACCGCCTGCTGGTACATGGAGGCGCTGTCCGCCTGCTCATCGGCCGTAAACCGATAGCTGACAATCATCATAATCGTGATGAGAACCGCGATAAAACCGGCAAAGCTGAAGAAAAAAACGTAATCGATACGGAACGTACGAAACGGATTCATGCGTTTTCCCCTCCCCTTAAGAAGCCATGAGGACTCTGCATTCGCGCTGCTGCCTCAATGTCCTTGTTGGCGGAAGCCGGATGCTTGAAATCGTCCGGCTTGGCCGCTGCCTGAAGAAGAGCTGGAAGAACACGGCACAGTATCCGTTTACCGCTCTGAAACCTAACCTTTCAGCCCGGATGTGGCGATCCCTTCCACGAAATGCTTTTGTGCGAGAAAGAAAATGATCACCGGCGGCAGCACGGAGAGCAGAGATACGGCAAGCAGCTGCCCCCACGGAACGGCCGACTGGGAGTCGATGAACATTCTTAGCGCGAGCGGGACAGTATACTTGTCCACGGTATTCAGATAAATCAGCGGCCCAAAATATTCGTCCCAGCCCCAAATAAACGAGAAAATCGTAACCGTGATGAGCGCCGGCAGCGTCAGCGGCATGATGATGCGCAGATAAATGCCGAACCAGGTGCAGCCGTCGATTTTTGCTGACTCATCGAGCTCCCGCGGAATGCCACGGATGAATTGGACAATCAGGAATATAAAGAAGGCTCCGCCCATGGCTGACGGGACGATCAGCGGCAGATAGGTATTGATCCAGTCGAAGGAATGGAACATCGTATACTGCGGGATGAGGGTGACCTGTCCCGGAAGCATCAGGGTCATCAGCAGGATGGAGAACCATAACCCCTTCAGCGGGAAGGTCAGCCTAGCGAAGCCAAAAGCCACCAGGCTGGCTGAAATGACATGAATGATCGTGGTCGCCACATTGAGCTTAAGGCTGTTCATAAAGAAGCGTGTAAATGTATACTTGGGCAGTGCCATCCAGCCTTCCGTATAATTTTGCCACAACCATACTTTGGGGAACAGAGTGGGTAGACTGATTTCCGGTGTTGATTTGAAGGAGGCGCCGATCCACCACAGGACGGGATAAAACATCACAAAACAGAATGCAATCATCAGCACATGGACCAGCCAGTTTTGTTTATTATGAGCACCTGTCATTTGCGACCCTCCGTTTCGGTTTCGTAGAAGACCCAGTATTTGGACGCGATAAAATTAAGCGCCGTGACGATGCCGATGATAACGAGCAAGATCCAGGCCAGGGCCGAGGCATAGCCCATCTGAAGGGATCCAAAGGCTTTATTGTACAGGAACAGGGCAAACATTTCGGTTGAATTAACCGGTCCTCCATTCGTGACAACAAAAGCCGATGTGAACATCTGGAATGCGTTGATGATGCCCATGATCAGATTAAACAGGATGACCGGGGACAACATGGGCAGGGTAATCCGGATGAACTTGCGGAGCGGCGAGGCCCCGTCCACGGAGGCGGCCTCATATAATTCACTAGGGATTTGTTTGAGACCGGCAAGGAAAATAATCATCGATGAACCGAACTGCCAGGCCGTCAGCAGCACGAGGGTGCCGAGGGCGGTGGAGGGGGTGCCGATCCAGTTTTTGGGGTCGATCCCGACCAAAATCACGAGCTGATTAATGAAGCCGTTCAGACCGAAAATATTGCGCCACAGCACGGCTACCGCCAAGCTCCCACCGATCAGAGAGGGCAGGTAAATGATCGTCCGGTAGAAGGATATGCCCCGGATGTTCCGGTTCAGCAGCAGGGCTACAGCCAACGCCACCAGCAGTTTCAGCGGCACGGAAGCGATCACGTACAGAAATGTCACCTTCAGCGAATTGAAGAAGAGCCGGTCGTGAGCGATATCCTGGTAGTTCTTGAGTCCGATCCAGCGGGCCGGCTCCAGCAGCGAATACTCGGTGAAGGATAAATAGAAGGACTGGATGATGGGCCACAGCTGCAAAATGAGAAAGCCCAGCAGCCAGGGCGCGATGAACAGGTAGCCGGCTAACGGAGCGTTCCAGCGCCTTTTGAACGTCTTGACAACCGCTTTCATATTCTTGTCCAGCCTGGCCTTGCCCGCCGGCTGTACCGTTTGTGCATTCATGATTAATCACCTCTCGCCTATTGATAGCTCTCATTGTATCCTGATGAAAATCAGGCCTGTAGGCGAAAGATGTACAAATTCTTTCATTATTGAATGATTACGGAGTAAGTTCAGGAGAAAGCATACCCGATTACAAGGTTGCCTAAGGTCAATCCATCTTGGCATCCTATTAAAGCAAACGGGCAGTTTAGTGGAATATATTATCCATTTATGGGTGGTGAATTCCATGCTAAACTATTTTTTTGAATGTTTTACGATAGCAGGACAATTAAATGTTTCAGAAAGGAAGTCCCCTTTGCCCAAGCACATGAAGATCTACGCACTAATGCTTATTATTTTCATATTAATAAACGCTGCGATGTACAGACATTTGGAAAACCAATCATCTGTAAAATACAATGACCTCTATTCACTGTATCAGCAGAAGAATGACTCGGCATTTGTCTATTCAGTAAAGCACGCTTCTGAAACGAATCCGTTTGCCGATACTTTGATGGCGATCAGTGAGTCGAAGGAAAATGAAGATCCTGCTAAGATTCGGCAATTGATCGATAGGGCGAAGATCCAAGCGGAAGAAATCGATGAGTTACTGTTAACAATCATTGAATTTAGCGATACCTTCAGAAACAATGCTGTTCCACAGCTTTCAGTTAATAATGCGGCAATGACAACGGATATGCAGCAGGATATGTTTTATCTTGCAACTCAGGCAAGGACATGGCCACCGTTATACCATATAAGCTATTTGTATTGGGAAGTCTAATCCTAAAACAATAGACGCCAAGACTAGAGAAACCTTGCGCTCATTGGCGACTGAGCTCCGTGCGTTAAACGAAACGATTACGTCGATTAAGGGTGACGCACATCACATGTTTTTCCAAGATCAAATAGAGTCACACAAAGCGGAGATACTACGGCAGTTGAAACCACACCTTAAAAGAATGAAAAAGATCCAGGATGATTTTACAGGACATAATTCTCTCCAAGAGGACTAAGGAAAAAACCTTGGCGATGTATGCCAGGGTTTTGTATTAGTTTCTACAATTGTTTGGAGATAATCTTGTTTTTTAGCAGATTGGTTAATATTTCTGTCTACATGCATAAAACCAAATAACATATGGTTAATGACCCCGTCCATGCTATGGAAGTCGTGATGCTTTAGACTTGTTTTTCTTCCGCGCTTTAAAAAAGTGTTGGTAAACTCCGCTCATTCTTCTATGATGAAATTACTTCAAATCGACGATGAGATAAGGAATTATTCGCTCGGGGGGATGCCTATGGGAAGAAAAGCGTGGTTTTACCGTCAGCTTTTATCGTATATGCCGGTCTTCTTTATCGTGATTTCCTTTGTGTTTTTTGTCTTTTTCCAAATGCTCGGGGAACAGTCCCGGCAAGGTGCGATTCAGGCCAATGAGACGATGATTCATCAGGCGATGCGTTCGGTGGACAACTCGCTGAAGGCCATCGATCAGATGCTCGTGCAGGAATTGTTGTTCAACCCCGATATGTCGGGATTTTTCAATCATGAGGATCAGGACAACGTCTATTTGAACATGCAGGCGGTGAAGGCCATGAAGCAGTTCAAGGTGTCCAATCCGCTTGTGGATTCCATGGTGCTCGTGCGGACCCAGGATGAGTTCGTGTTGAGTACTTCGTCCTCGTTCAACTTGCCGGATTATGCGGATTATGACTTTCTCAAGCCTTATTTGGGCCAGGTCAATAGTGAAGCAGAGTGGAGTTCTATGCGGAATTTCCGGGAGTTCAGCTTCAACAGCATGCAGCATGTGGTAACCCTGGTTCGAGATGCACCCTTCGTTACCCATGGGAAAGGCGTTATTGCCGTTAATATCAAGGTGGACGCCATACATAACATGATTCAGGGCATGGTAAATCCCGATGTTAGTTTTATTCATATGAAGGATACGCAGGGGCAGTCCATGCTCTCCGGTACCTCCATGGCAGAGAGTGGTGAGCTTGTCTCTAAGACGATTTCGCCTTATACCGGATGGGTATATGAGGGAGGTCTTACTCAAGGCAGAGTGGTCGGTATCGTCAGCCAGCTGTACAATATCTGGTTTATCGTTGGCTTGCTCATGTGCCTTGCCGGGGTGGTCTGGATCGTATTGGTTACGCGCCGAAACTATAAGCCGATTGAAGCCATCGTGTCCCGGATTCATAATTATTCGCAGTCTAAAACGAGCGCGCTGATCCATAACAGTAAACAGGATGAGTTCGCATTTATCGAATCGGCACTCGAAAGTATGCTGGAACAGGCGAGCAGTTTTCAACAGCAGCATCGAGAGGATTTGCTGCTACGCAGAGCGTATCTGTTCCAGCAGCTGATGGAGGGACAGTACCCGTCCCATATGGAGCAGTGGAACGAGCAGCGGGATGTCATGGGACTGCCGGACTTGTCCGAATCACAGATCGTCAATGTCATCGAAATCGATAAATATCCATTGTTCTGCGAGCAGTACCCGCAGCAGGACCAGTATTTGATCAAATTTGCCCTCAAAAGCGTCGTTCAAGAAATTGCAGCCGGGCAGGAAACGAGTGTTTGGACAGAATGGATATCCGCTTCGAAGCTGGGCGTGATGGCGATGGCGGACGACCAGGACGCAGTACAGCATGTAGTCACGCTGCTTGAGCAGACCCGCCAGTGGGTGGAGCAGCATCTGAAGCTGACCATAACCGTTGGTATCGGGGAGAAAACGGAGCGATATACGGATATCCCGGACTCCTATGAGCAGGCACGCACCGCATTGAAATACAAAATGATCCTCGGCGAGAACCGAATCATTCATTACACCCAAGTATCCGGGGAGGAGCGGGGCCATGCCTTTGATTTCTTGAACCTGATCCGTTCGATGGCTCAATCCTTCCGGCTCGGCAACAGGGATTGGCAGGAGAAATACAATGCTCTCATCCATAACATTGGTCAAAACATGCTGGACCGGGACGGCGTGGTGAACCTGGTGGATTACATGGTGTACTCGCTCGGACGTGAAATGTCGTGCATGGCAAAAGAATTTCAGGATTTGTGGCTGACAGAGGGGCAGCCTGCGTTACGGAACGCGCTCCAATCATCCGATACACTGGAGCAGCTGGAACAGGAGTTCGGGGAGGCTTTATCCGCTCTGTACGACAGTATGCTCGCTCTCATGGAGGGCCGGAATCATGCGGACACGATTCAGAAGGTGCGCTTGTTTATGGAGCAGAACTCGAGCAATCCGGATCTGTCTCTCAATTATTTAAGCGAACGCTTCAATATGAACTGGAAGACGCTGAGCAAGCTGTTCCGGGAGGAGACCGGTCAGAAGTTCGTGGATTATTTAATTGAGCTGCGGATGAACCATGCACGGAAGCTGCTCGAGGAGACCTTGCTGCCTGTACAAGATATCGCGACCGAAGTTGGGTATTCCAATGCCATCTCGTTTGGCCGGATGTTTAAAAAGCTGATGGGGATGTCACCGGGGGATTACCGTGAGCAGGCTGCTTATAAGCAGCAGAATTACGGGAACTAACGATCCTTCTGACTGCTTCATGCATAACTGAATCTAGTAGAGAATCTTCTGACTAGGTCATGCATATATAACCAAGCAAAAGAGTCCTGCGGATGAACCGTCCCGCGGGCTTTTTGCTGTAAACGGAGATAGGTTTAGCGACGGAAAAAGGTTTATTCGCCCTTACGGCCTGTCGGCCCTGAAGTTCCCTCTGCTCGCGGAAATACGTTGATTCGGAGAATCTTGTTTATTGATCGGATGGCGTTGTCGGCCCTAGACTTGGGATCAACACAAAGCGAAGGAGGGTGACCCAAGTGGCTCGTATGAGCAGCGCAATCCCAGTACCTGCAGATGCACAGGCGCCAACGAATTTACCACCAAACAAGCCCATGAACCGAACGAGGAAGAAGCTGATGAAGCATTGGCAATTCTATCTGCTCGTGTTCTTCCCGTTAGTCTACATCATCCTCTTCAAATACGTTCCGATGTTCGGCGTCTTGATTGCATTCAAGGAATACAACGTCGTACAGGGGATATTCGGCAGTCCCTGGGTAGGGTTCGATTATTTCAAGCAATTGTTCGACGCTCCGTTCTTCTGGCAGTATGTCCGCAACACGCTCGAGATTTCCCTGTACGGCCTGCTGGTCGGATTCCCGGCCCCCATTCTGTTAGCGCTGGCACTGAATGAAATCCGAAACGGCCGCTTCAAGAAAACCGTCCAGATGGTGACATACGCACCGTACTTCATATCAACGGTGGTCATCGTCTCGATTCTGATCGTGAACCTCTCGCCCAACACGGGGCTGATGAGCAATCTATTCCGGGCACTGGGGCTTGAGACCGTTGATTTCCTTGGCGTGCCGGAACTGTTTAAGTCAATCTATGTCTGGTCTGATGTGTGGCAGTTCACCGGTTACGGTGCCATCATCTATATTGCGGCCTTGGCGGGAGTCAACCCGGATCTGTACGAGGCGGCAAGAGTGGACGGGGCAACCCGGCTTCAAAAAATCATCAATATCGATATTCCCAGCTTGTTTCCGGTCATCGTTATTTTGCTTATATTGAACCTGGGCAATCTGATGAGTCTAGGCTTTGAGAAAATTTATCTTATGCAAAACCCGCTCAATCAGAACACGTCCGAAGTCATCTCTACCTATGTGTACAAGGTCGGCCTGCTCGGAGCCAACTTCAGCTTCTCCGCCGCCATCGGCCTGTTCAATTCCATTATCAATTTCATTCTGTTGGTCATTGTCAATTACGTATCCCGAAAAGTTTCATCAACAAGTCTATGGTAGGAGGTAGCGCATGAGCAGATCAACCGTACGGGAGTCCGCTGCAGACCGGATTTTCCTTGGTATCGTGTATTTGTTTCTGTCTGTCGTACTGATCGTCATCCTGTTTCCGCTGCTGCATATTGTAAGCGCATCCTTTAGCTCTCCGGGCGCAGTGTCCTCCGGCAAAGTGTGGCTGTGGCCGGTGGATGTGACCCTGATCGGCTACAAAGCGGTATTCCAAAATTCCAACATTCTGATCGGGTTTGGCAATTCGCTGTTCTATGCCGTTGTCGGCACGATCGTAAATGTCGCATTCACCGTGATGCTTGCCTATCCGCTCGCCCGCAAAACGTTTTACGTTCGCAACATCATCATGATGGTGCTGGTGTTTACGATGTTTTTTGACGGCGGGCTCATTCCGAACTATCTTCTCGTGAAGTCGCTCGGCATGCTCGATACGCGCTGGGCCATGATTATACCGGGGGCGCTAGCCGTGTTTCAGGTCATCATCGCCAGAACCTTTTTTCAGACGACGATTCCGGATGAATTGGCCGAAGCGGCCGAGATGGACGGGAGCAGCGACATTACCTTTTTCCTGAAAATCGTTCTTCCGCTATCCAAGCCGATTCTGGCTGTGCTCGCGCTCATGTATGCCGTTGGCCATTGGAATTCCTATTTTAATGCCTTGATTTATTTGAAGGACAGCAGCCTGTTTCCGCTTCAGATCTTCCTGAGGGATATTCTGATCCTGAATTCCGTCAGCGCCGAGATGGTGACAAACGTCAACGAGCTGCTGGTCCGTGAAGGGCTGAAGGATTTGCTGAAGTATTCGCTGATCGTGGTGGCAAGCGCCCCGGTATTGATCATTTACCCGTTTGTGCAGAAGTATTTTGTCAAAGGCGTAATGATCGGATCCTTAAAAGGGTGATTCCTATTCCGTGAAGGAGGTGATGCCGGCACTATAGAATAGGTAATTCCGATGTTCGGACATATAGGGGGTATATGCAAACACGGTTTCACTTACGAAGTAAGGGCAGGTATTCCATATTAGGGAGGAATTCATTTGAAAAGGTTCACTGGATTAGGTTTATGTCTGGTTCTCGTGGTAGTGCTGGCTCTATCCGCTTGCGGCAAGACGAGTGAAACAGGAACTGAAGGACCGGCAAGCCCTCCGGGGTCAGGGGGACCTGTTGAACTGACGGTATTTGCTCCTCAGTCCGCCGGTATCGAGAGTCTTGATGTCAATCCATTCTCCAAGCATATCGAAGAGAAGCTGGGGCTTACATTTAAGTGGAATACGACACCTGACGCGGTATTTAACGATAAGAAACTGCTGATGCTGGCAAGCGGTGACTATCCGGCGCTCATTATGAATGCCGGCATATCCAAGGCCGATCAGATCAAGTACGGTATGCAGGGGGCCTTTATTCCCTTGAATGATTTAATCGACCAGCATGCACCTAACATTAAAAAAGCGCTGGAGGAAGTCTCCTATTTAAAATCGGCGATGACCGCGCCGGACGGCAATATATACGCGCTTCCGAAGGTGAACGAGTGCCTGCACTGCACGTATGGCCAGCGGATGTGGATCAATACGACCTGGCTTGAGAAGTTAGGTCTAGAGATGCCAACCACGACCGATGAATTCTATCAAGTGCTGAAAGCCTTTAAAGAGCAGGACCCGAACGGGAACGGCAAGGCCGACGAAATTCCGATGACCACTTCTCTTGATGTGTGGGGAGGAGGAGTTGATGCCTTTTTGATGAATGCTTTTATATATAACAATGGCACGACCTATCTAAGCGTGAAGGATGGCAAGGTGATTCTGTCCGCGGCTGAGTCCGAATGGAAGGAAGGCTTGAAATATCTCAGCAAGCTGTACAGTGAAGGACTGATTGACAAAGGAGCGTTTACGCAAAACGGCGATGCCGTCAAGCAGCTCGGGAACAAAGCGGACAATGTGGTCGGCGCCGTTGGTTATGCGCTGATCAGCAGCGTGCTGGAGCCGACCGACGCGAAGCCCCGCCATAAGGAATACGATGTTGTTCCGCCGCTGAAAGGACCGAACGGCGTGCAGCTTGCAGGTTATAGCGTCGGAGCAGGGGACGGATCGTTTGTCATCACGAACAAAGCGACGGAGGAGCAGCGGATCGCGGCCATTAAGCTGGCGGATTACCTGTTCTCCGAAGAAGGCACCGTGATGACCTCCTGGGGCTTTGAAGGAGAAGGATGGCGGAAGGCGGAGTCCGGCGCCCTTGATTACAACGGCGAGCCGGCTGCATATGAAGCGCTGAAGCGGGATGTGCCAGAGGGATCGCTTGACGTAACCTGGTGGCAGCTCGGTACGATGCTGATGGTCAATTCCCTCCGTGAATCCTTTGTCGCTCCGGAAGATCCGCTCGGCAACGGAGCCTACGAATATCGCTTGTGGCTGGCTGCGAAGAAATACGAGCCATTTGCCAAACCGGAGCTTGTGTACCCGACGGACGTGTTCATCGATCCGAAAGACGCAACCTTCATCGCGCAGATTCAGAAGACGATTCAGGATTACGTGAAATCGAATCTGGCCCAATTCGTAACCGGCAGCAAGGACATCGAGAAGGACTGGGATGCCTATGTCAGCGGATTTAAAGGATTGCAGCTGGATAAGTATCTGGAGATCCATCAGAAAGCATTAGACAACCAAGGATAGAGGTATAGGAGGTTTATCGCTTGCACAAATTTATTGAATACGCGGCCAATATTAAGCCCTCGGAACGTCAATTAGCCGTCCAGGAGATGGAGTTCTATGCCTTCTTTCATTTTACCATCAATACGTTCACGGATATGGAATGGGGCTCGGGAAAAGAAGATCCTGCCCTGTTCAATCCGGAGCAGCTGGATGCGGATCAGTGGGTAAGCGCTTGTGTCAGTGCCGGCATGCGCGGCTTGATCCTGACTTGCAAGCATCACGACGGCTTCTGTTTATGGCCGAGTCAGTATACGGAGCATTCCGTGAAGAGCAGCCCGTGGCGAAACGGACGCGGGGATGTGGTGAAGGAGGTTGCCGATGCCTGCAGGAGAGGGGGAATCAAGTTCGGCATCTACTTGTCCCCCTGGGACCGGCATGAACCGTCATATGGGGATTCGCCGCGGTACAATCAATTTTTTCTGAATCAGCTAAGAGAGCTCCTGACCGGCTACGGGGAGATATTCAGCGTCTGGTTTGACGGCGCCTGCGGCGAAGGTCCGAATGGCAAGCGTCAGGAATACGATTGGGAGTCGTATTACGCCCTGATTCGGGAACTGCAGCCAAATGCCGCCATCTCGGTATGCGGACCGGACATTCGCTGGTGCGGGAATGAAGCGGGGCATTGCAGGGAGTCGGAGTGGAGCGTCGTTCCGGCGTCGCTGCGTCAGAATGAAGCGATCCAGGAAAAGTCGCAGCAAACCGATGACCGGGAGTTTGCGCGGCGCTATGAATCGAGCGAAGAGGATCTCGGCAGCCGGAGCGTCATTCAGGGCGAGAAGGAGCTGGTATGGTATCCGGCCGAAGTCAATACCTCGATCCGTCCCGGCTGGTTCTACCATGCGTCCGAAGACGATAAAGTCCGATCGCTGGAAGAATTGCTGCATATCTATTACGGCTCGGTTGGCGGCAATGCCACCTTTCTGCTCAATATTCCGCCCGATACCCGCGGACTTGTTCATGAGAACGATCTGCAGCGTCTGCAGGAACTGGGTGACGCCATTCGAAATACATTTGAAACCAATCTGGCTGCTGATGCGGATGTTACGGCATCCGAGACGAAGGCAGGGCTGGAGACTCGATTTGTTGTCGATGGCAGCAAGGATACGTATTGGAGCCCTGAGGAGGGCACGGAATACGCCGTGATTGAGCTGGACCTCGGGCGGGCGATCGATTTTGATCATATCGTATTGGCTGAATACCGGTATGGGCAGCGGATCGAGCGCTTCGAGCTTGAATATATGGAAAACGGGAACTGGCACACGATTCAATCCGGGACGGTAATCGGACGCAAACGCATCTGCCGCTTTCCCGCTGTACGGGCTCAATATATCCGGCTTACCATTTTGGAATCGAGATGGTGTCCGCGTCTGTCCGGCTTTGAAGTATATCGGAGTTCGACGGATTGGTGAAAGAATTCTAACATTCGGCAGAATTTCGGTATGGTGCCATAATAAGGCGGCCATCGCAAAAAGGCGGTGGCTCCTTTTTTTCGAAAACGCAAAATTTACCTTCCGTTCCATCCAGATTAGTGTAAGATGTACGTGAAAGTATCCCATTTCATTGTAGAGAGGATGTAACCTGCATGAGCCATTCCGTATCATTTGAGACCCGGCTGTTAAGCTCTTTGTCCAAAGTATTTGCCGATGAAGAACTGTCCCAAACCTCGTATGACAGAGGGTCTTCGTTTGGCAATGAGACGTACTCGTTTCAAGTTGCATACCGTTCCAATCGTTTGTTAAAAAACATCCGGGTTCATCTGCAATCATCATTGAGTGAACGGATTACCATCCGTTCTGTAGGCCTGGTTCCATCGGAGCTGCCTACGTATCATGATCATGACGAGTTTATCTTAAGAGCTGCCCCCGGGCTGTATCCGGACCCGTTGCTGCCTCTGGCATCAGAGCCTGTAGTAACCGGATGCCCGAACCAGTGGAGAAGTCTGTGGTTTACGGTACAGCCTGAGGGTGAGATCAAGGGCGGTACATATGAAATCCGGATCCGTTTTGAAGCGGAATCGGGCGAGTCGCTTGGAGAAGAGGTGTTCACGCTCGAAGTGATTCCGGCATCCTTGCCTGACCAGACGCTGATTCATACGGAATGGTTCCATGCCGATTGCTTGGCCAATTACTACGAGGTGGAGATATTTAGTGAACAGCACTGGGCGTTGATCGGTCAGTTTATGCAGACCGCCGCTCAGAATGGCATCAATATGATCCTGACCCCATTGTTTACGCCTCCGCTGGATACGGAAGTGGGGGGAGAACGGCCAACGGTGCAGCTGGTTGATGTCGCCGTAACCCCGGATGGAGCGTATGCATTTGGGTTTGGTAAGCTGGACCGGTGGGCAGACCTGTGTGATTCTAATGGGATTCAGTACCTGGAATTCTCGCATCTTTTCACCCAGTGGGGAGCCGGGCATGCGCCGAAGATTATCGTTAATGTGAACGGAAAGCCCGAGAAGCTGTTCGGATGGGAGACGGATGCGACAGGAGAACAGTATCATGCCTTCATCAGACAATTCATACCGGCCTTGACCGGCTGGATTGAAGGCCGGGGACTTAAGCAGCGCTGCTATTTCCATGTTTCCGATGAGCCGTCCGTGTCCCATCTGGAGGCTTACGGTCATGCAAGCCGGTTGATGAACGAGCTGCTGCCGGATTACCCGATCATTGACGCGCTCTCCGATATTTCGTTTTATGAGAAAGGCCTTGTGAAGCGCCCGATTCCTGCAAGCAACCACATCGAGCCCTTTCTGGATCAGCAGGTAACGCCGCTGTGGACCTATTATTGCTGTTCCCAGTACAAGGATGTGTCCAACCGATTCTTCAATCTGCCCTCGGCAAGAAACCGGATCATCGGGATCCAGTTGTATAAGTTTAACATCGAGGGATTTCTCCACTGGGGATATAACTTTTGGAATTCGCAATACTCGAAACGCGCCATTGACCCGTTCAAGGTGACGGATGCGGATTGCGGTTTTCCTTCCGGGGATGCTTTCGTGGTATACCCAGGCGAGGAAGGACCGATCGAATCCATTCGGCTGAAGGTATTTCAGGAAGCGCTTCAGGATTTGAGAGCGCTTCAGCTGCTGGAGACGCAGATCGGCAGGGAGGCTGTGCTCCAGGCGCTGGAGGAAGGGCTTGACGAGCCGATCACCTTTAAGGCGTATCCGAGGGAGCAGGAGTGGCTGCTGTCGAAGCGGCAGTGGATCAACGAGAAGATCAAGGAAAGTTTGGTTGTGAAGTAACCGCACCTGCGCTTACGACATATAAAGCCTATTCATCATGGTCAATCAGACCGCATAAATTCTATGCAAAAACGGCCCCATCTTCCTTTGAGAAGGTGGGGCCGTTTGATTTGCATCACGATTTGCTTTTCTCGCCAGATGAATACCAAGCATGTTCTTTCTTGCTTGTGCATGACCTCGTATGGTTCCATGATAAAGAGAAAGTGCATGTATTCAGGTATATCGGCGCAAAGGGCAGTCCGATCCTAGAGATGACATAGCCTGGGTTCTGCCAAGATTATCGGCAAACCACGCCCGAGGCGAAAGAGGCCTGCTGTGGTTCTAGTGGTGCCGCCGAAATTATGCCATCATTAGAGCAAGGGGGAAATGAACGATGTATTTGGATTTCAAGTTGGCGAATGACCGCCCGGCGTATATTCAAGTCAAGGATTACATGAAGCGCTTGATGACAACCGGGGCGCTGCAAGCCGATCAGAAGCTCCCCTCCACGCGTGAGCTAAGCGCGCTGTTTCGAGTGGGCCGTAATACGGTGCTGAGCGCATACTCGGATTTGGAGGACGAAGGCTATATCTATGCGGTTAAAGGGCAAGGGCACTTTGTTGTCCCTTCGATCAGCGGAGCACCCATGCAGCCCGAAGGCAAACGGCTGGATTGGGGGCCTCGCCTGAACGAATACGCCAGGCTTGCGGAAGCCAATGATTTGATGAAACACGGCATCCGCGCTGAGAAGGACTCTATATCTTTTACCAGCATCGCCCCCGATGAGAAGCTGTTCGATCTGCCAAATGTCAAGCGCGCATTTCTGGACCGAATGTCGCTTGAAGGTGATGTACTTCTTAACTACGGTTACGCCAAGGGTTATAAACCCCTTATCGATTACCTCCTCCGTTATATGGAGAACAAGGGCGTGAATATTCAAGGTAAGGATATGCTGATCACCAGTGGTTTTACGGAAGGCTTAAGTCTGGTGCTATCCGCCCTGAACAAAGGGCATGGCCGCATTCTGTGCGAGAATCCCACCCATCATACAGCCATTAAAAATTTTAAAATGCACGGGTATGCCATTACCGGCGTCGAGATGGAGCCAGACGGCATCAGCCTGACAGGGCTCGCACGCGAGCTGTCGGAGCGGACGTACGACATGGCCTACCTTGTGCCTTCCTATCATAATCCTACAGGAATCGTCATGTCTCACCAGAAGAGGCTGGAAGCGCTCCGACTGCTGAATGAGTTCGAAATTCCCGTTATTGAAGATGGTTTCAACGAAGAGCTGCGCTATTCGGGCTCACACATCGCGCCTCTCGTTGCATGTGCAGGCGGCGAGAACAACAGCGTGATCTATTTAGGCAGTTTCTCCAAGATTCTGTTTCCCGGCCTGCGAGTCGGATGGGTGCTGGCCGACAAGACCCTGATTCATTATCTGGAAAGCGTGAAGCGCGCCCGCAGCATTCATACGTCGACCCTGGATCAGTCCCTGCTCTTTCAATATTTGTACAACGGCAACTTCGAGAAATATTTAAAGAGAGCGAAGGCCGAGTACAAGCGAAAATATGAGCTTGCGATCCGCTGCTGCGAGGAATGGCTCCCGATGGAGCGGTTGTCCGGTGACGGCGGGCTTCACCTGTTCGTTGAATTCGGTCCCGACATCCGGACCCGGGAGCTGCTGGAAGCCTGCTCAGCCCAGGGCGTGGTATTCACGCCGGGCGACATTTTCTTTACCGATGGCGGCGGCCAGCACACCATGCGTCTCGGATTCTCCCGCGTCTCCGATGAGAACATCGAGAAGGGGATCCGCATCATCGGCGAGGCGGCAAGGAAGCTGGTGTAAACGGGCTGCAACAGAGATCGGAAGAATCATCCGCATGCGGAGTGATGCATAGGCAATCAGCTTGAAGAAATTTTTTAGGAGGTCTACATCATGAAAGTTGGCGTCATCATGGGAGGCGTATCATCCGAGCGGGAAGTTTCGCTCATGACCGGCAAAGAGATGATCGCGCATCTGGATAAAAACCGCTACGAGGTTTATCCGATCGAAATTCACGATAAACGCGAGCTGATCAGCAAAACCGAAGGCATCGATATGGCTTTACTTGCCCTGCACGGGCAATACGGGGAAGACGGGACGGTGCAGGGCACACTCGACTCCCTGGGCATTCCGTATACTGGCAGCGGCGTTCTTTCCAGCAGCGTCTGCATGGATAAAGATTTGAGCAAGAAGCTGCTGCGGTACGAGGGATTGACTACAGCCGATTGGATCATGGTCAGCAGTATGGAGGAGTTGGCCGCCGCTGACGTGAAGGTACTCGGTTATCCTGTCGTAGTGAAGCCGAACGCAGGCGGGTCCAGTGTTGGTACTCGGATCGTGCGTGATGCGGCTGCCCTTGCCTCCGCCGTAGAAGAGGCATTGCGATGGGACCGCTCCGTGATGATCGAGCAAATGATCGAGGGTGAAGAGATCACTTGCCCGGTTTTGAACGGTGAGATGCTCCCGATTGTGTCCATCAAGCCGAACTCCGAATTTTTCGATTATACATCCAAATACGAAGAAGGCGAAGCGGATGAGCAAGTGATTGAGCTTCCCGCCAAACTTCAGGAGCGGGTGCGTACGGCTGCGCTTCAATGCTATAAGGCGCTGAAGTGCAGTGTGTATGCCCGGATCGATATCATCCTGAAGGAAGAGATTCCGTATATTTTGGAGGTCAACACGCTCCCGGGTTTAACGAAGAACAGTTTACTTCCAAGAAGCGCGGAAGCGGCGGGCTATTCGTTCAGCGGACTTTTGGATGCCATCATTGAAACTTCATTATCGGAACGAAAAAGCGAAGGCAAGGAGTAGAAGCATATGAATCCAACGAGCAGCTTTCTAACATCAACGGTGCAACTTTTGCCGCCTTCCGGCATCCGGCAATTTTTTAATGCGGCCGAAGCGGACGATGACGTCATTTCTCTCGGTGTAGGGGAACCGGATTTTGTGACGCCTGCATGTGCGATTGAGGCCTGTAAACGAGCTCTGGACCATGGCCGCACGATGTACACGCCGAATGAAGGGCTGATGGAGCTAAGGGAAGAGATTGCGAAATATCTGGATACCGGATTCCAGCTGCAATATGAACCGTCGAGGGAGATACTGGTCACGGTTGGCGGCAGCGAAGCGATTGATCTTACGCTGCGGGCGCTCATTTCGCCGGGGGATGAAATTATTATTCCCGTGCCGGGATATGTCGCTTATGCTCCTCTTGTGCAATTGAACGGGGGAACTGTCGTTGAGCTGGAGCTTTCCGCAGAGCATAAGTTCAAATTGACTGCGGCTGCACTGCAGAAGTTGATTACCCCCCGGACGAAAGCGATCGTTGTTAACTTTCCAAGCAATCCGACAGGCGCCGTGATGACCTACGAGGATTGGCTGCCGATTGCGCGCCTTGCGGTTACGCACAATTTGGTGGTGATTTCAGACGAGATGTATGCCGAGCTTACCTACGGCCGCACGCATACCAGCATTGCTTCGCTGCCTCGGATGCGGGAGCGCACCATCGTCATCGGCGGCTTCTCCAAAGCCTTTGCCATGACGGGCTGGCGGGTCGGTTACCTCTGCGGCGACTCCCGCCTGGTGAGCGCCATGGTCAAGATTCATCAGTATACCGCGCTCTGCGCGCCCATCATGGGGCAGATTGCGGCTCTCGAATGTTTAAGAAATGGACTCGGGGATCGGGACGTAATGAAGCAGGCTTATGATGAACGCAGAAGAATGTTTGTGCAGGGTCTGAACGATATCGGCCTAAGCTGCCGCGATCCTCAGGGTGCTTTCTACGCATTCCCCAGCATAACCGGAACGGGTCTGGGCTCCCAGCAGTTTGCGGAGCGATTGCTTCGAGAGGCAAAGGTGGCCGTTGTACCCGGTCATGTGTTTGGCGCCGGGGGCGAAGGCTTCATTCGCTGCTCGTATGCCGCTTCGCCCGATCGATTGAGCGAAGCGCTCGATCGAATGGATCGCTGGCTTAGGACGCATGCAGGTGCTGACCATGGCCTGCACACCTTACAGAATTCTTGAGAGTTTGCGGTAATCGGTAGCGGTAATCCCCTCCAGTCTGCGGAAGATTCGGCTAAAATAATGAATATCCGGGTATCCGACCCCTTCGCCAACCGCCTCGATCGAGATATCGGATTCCCGGAGTAGCCTGCGCGCTTCGCGGTGGCGAACGGATTGCACGAATTCACTTGGCGGCATCCCCGCAAAGCGTTTAAACAATTTGGCGGTATGATCCGGGCTTAACATTAAATGCTCCGCAATCACTTTGTTGCTCCAGTCTTTGGCTGGAGTTTTTTCGATTTGAGACATCAGTTCAATCAGTTTGGCATCGTGCGGTGACGTCTCCGTCAAGGCCTGGGAAGGATGCGTCCGAAGCAGTTGAACCAGCACATCCAGCATCAGCCCTTTGCAGGCAAGCTCATAGCCGGCGGGACGCAGGGTGAACTCCTCCACGATTCGTTCCATCATCTGAACGCAAGGCAGCGGGGGCGTGTAGATGACACGGGAAGAGAGCGGGGGAAAAGCGGAGGACACCGCTTCATGCGCGAATTTATTCGGATCCAGCACGGCTTCATTCACGATCATATCCGCTTCGGTCTGTATGTCCAGCTCATCAAAGAAATCAAAATGAATCCCCAAAAATCGCGCGTCAGGATGGGAGACCACCTCATTCTGGTGGTAAACACCGGACGGCAGGAAGATCAGTTGACCGGCTTCGATGCGATAGCGGTTCCCGTACATCGTTGTAGCGGCTTCCCCTTGGTATACATAGAGCAGTTCAAAATCGTATAACCTGCGCTGCGGGAGTGATCCCGACGCCATGCGTTGAAACTGCGCATAGTGAATGCAGGGTGACCATTCGCGAAAAGGCGCTTCGCGTTTTATCGGAAAATTGAGGTCCATCTCGCTCATCGTAAACTCACTCCAAAATGTTATTAAGAGATGATAAATAGAACGGAATAGTCCAAATAATCACTTTTCTATCTAAATCATTTGGCGGAATATTTATTTATTATATAAGTATTATTACATCCAAATGGTTTATTTACAACTTGACGGAAAAAGTCAAATGATGTGTTTCAGAAAACGAGTGTTACAACATTAACCTATTGATTCTAGGAGGGATTCACGATGAAGAAAGGGATTAATATCTGGTCGTTCTCGGGAGATGCTTCCATCTCCGACTGCATCCGATTGGCAAAGGAAGCCGGGTTTGAAGGAATCGAATTGTCATTAAACCAAACAGGAGAGCTCGGCCTTCAGGCTGGCGATAAAGAGGTACAGGCCATAACAGAACAGCTGAAAGAAGCCGACCTGGACATTGCGGGTTTGGCGACAGGTTTGTATTGGGAATATCCGATGACCAGTGATGACCCGGCTGTCCGTGAGAAGGCCATGGATATTTGCAAGAAGCAGCTGGAGCTCGCGTCCGCTTTCGGAGTGGATGCCATCCTTGTGATCCCGGGGGCGGTCGGTGTCGATTTTGTTCCTGGTTCTGCAGTCATCGATTACGAATATGCCTACGAGCGGGCTCAAGAATCCATTCGTAAGCTGGTTCCTTACGCGGAAAGCGCCGGCGTTGCCATCGCGATCGAGAATGTATGGAATAAATTCCTGCTGTCGCCGCTGGAATTGCGGACCTTCATCGACGAGATCGGTTCCGAATATGTCGGCTCCTATTTCGACGTAGGCAATGTCGTGCATAACGGTTATCCGGAGCACTGGATTCGGATTTTGGGTGAGCGGATCAAAAAAGTCCATTTCAAAGATTACCGCAGACAGGCAGGCGGATTGCACGGATTTGTCGACCTGTTGGCAGGGGACGTTAATTATCCGGCCGTTGTTGAAGCACTGCGCTTGATCGGGTATGACAACTATGTTACGGCAGAGATGATCCCGGCGTATACCCACTACTCGGAGCAGATCATATTTAATACATCCAATGCAATGGATGCGATTCTTGGACGCACGCCAACTTTGCGCAAGCCGGATGCCCGCCAGCATCAAGGCCAATCATAACAAGGGATAACGGAGGGAATAAGGATGCTGAAAATCGGAATATTGGGATTTGGTTTTATGGGGCGCATGCATTTCGACAATTATGTTCGACTAGCCGAGGAGGGCGCGGACATCCAGCTGGTGGCGATTTGCGATTTGCGCATCGATGAGCTTAAGGACAGCAAAGCCAACGGGAATATGGCAACCGAGCGTGATGTATACGACCTGGAGCCTTATCATCTGTATGACCATGTGGACAAAATGCTGGAGCATGAAGAGCTGGATATTGTGGATGTATGCCTGCCGACTTATTTGCATGCGGACATGTCCTGCATGTTGTTGGAGCGGGGGATTCACGTCATGTGTGAGAAACCTGTCGCAGGCAGCTCCGAGGAAGCCTGGCGCATGGTAAAAACAGCGGAGCGCACAGGAAAAACGCTCATGATCGGACAATGCCTCCGTTTCTGGCCAGCTTATGAATATTTAAAAGAATGCGTAGAGGACGGTCGTTATGGAAGCATCGTTGCAGGCGAATTCTTCCGGGGATCGGAGCCGCCTCAAGGCTGGTTCCTGGAAGGAGACAAGAGCGGTGGCTGTATCACGGACATGCATGTGCATGACGTGGATATGATTCATTGGCTTATGGGCAAACCGGAGCGCGTATCGACTTTCGCCAAAACGATGATTAAAGGAAGCTCGTACGATGTCGTATCCACCCACTACAGTTTCCCGGATGGCAAAGTGATTAACGCGCATGCGGATTGGACGCTGCACGGCGAACACGGTTTTTATATGGGTTACCGTGTGAATTTGGAAGAGGCAACGCTGGTGTTCGAGAATAACGAACTGAAGGTGTACCCTGAAGACGCCCCAGGCTTTACGGCTGAGCTGTCCGATGATTCCGGTTATTATCGTGAGCTCCGGTATTTCATTGAGCATGTTGCGCAAGGAGAGCCGGTAACGGTATGTACGCCTGAGAGCGCTGCCGGGTCGCTGGAAATTATTGAAGCCGAGATTCGTTCCGCAAGAGCGAACGGCGCCTTGGAGACGGTATCAGGGAAACGGGTGGTATCTTAATTTTATTTACTAGGTAGGACAATATAAAACAAGGCCAATCAGGTTATTCCCTGATTGGCCTTGTTTAGTTAATGAGTTCACTGCTTCCTATTCAAGCAGTAGCATTGACATCCTGCAGCAAGAACTCTGAATGAATCGTGTACGTGTTAAGCTCTGAACGTCTTCAAGAAGTCCACGGCAAGCTTGATATCCGCTTCCGGATTGGCTTTCACTTCACGTTCGATGGTCAGATACCCCGTATAGCCAATATCCTTGAGAGCTTGCAGGTAAGCATTCCAGTTCACGCCGCCTTCGCCAAGCGGCACTTCACGGAACTTCTCACCCGATTCCGCCATATCGGCAATTTTGTCATGGTCAAGGGCAGGTGCCTCGTATCCGAAATCGCCGTATACATCACGAGGATCGATATAGTCAGCCAGCTTGATTCCGTCCTTCGCGTGTGTATGAACGATATAATCCTTCAGGTTGTACACGCCCTGTACAGGATCATCACCGGTAACCATGACCATATTGGCCGGGTCAAAGTTTACCGATACTCCGTTGGAACCCAGGCCGTCAAGGAATGATTTCAAATGAGCCGAAGGCTCCGGACCTGTCTCGATGGCAAAGAATGCGTCCATGGACTTCGCGAATGTGCTAAGCTCCAGGCAAGCTTTGTGCATCGTTTCATATACGCGGCTGTTATGATCTTGCGGCACGATACCGATATGCGTGGTGATGATATTGGTTCCCAGCTCCAAGCCGAGCTCCATGATTCGTTTGGATTTCTCGATTTTAGCCGCATTCTCAGCAGGGTCCTGGAAGCCGTGTCCGCCAAGGTCACCCACGAGGGCGGAGATTTCAAGTCCCAGTGAATCGATGTAATCCTTCAATTCTTTTCGCGCCGAAGCAGAGAGGTTGGCCGGATCCATTTCGCCATGAACGGCATAGATCTGTACGCCGTCTGCACCGACTTCTCGGGCTTTAAGAAGGCCATCTCTTACTCCAACGCGAAAGCTGTCAACAATAACGCCAATTTTGTTAGGCATGATAGGCTTCGACATGCTAATATCCCCCTTATATCATCCTTGTGTCATCCATCGTCCGTATAACTTAAACCTCATTCCAGGTTTTACGGAGATATTCCAATCCAAACTTAGCTCCCGTACGGCAATCTTCCATCCCTTCGAATTCGATCGAGATATAGCCGTCGTAACCGGATTCCTTCACGATGCGAACGACTTCCGGCATATCGATATCGCCTTGGCCGACAATCGCGCCACGCAGCCAGTTGCCGCTGGAGGTGTTAAACCAACCGGATCCAGGTGCGCGGTGAGCCGGGCGATAATAGAAGTCCTTGAAGTGAACCATCGAAGCCAAGCCGATGTTGTTCTTGACTGCCACAGTTGACACCTCATCTGCACAGAGGAAGTTTCCAATGTCCAGGGTTGTTTTGAAGTTAGGGTGATTAACGGTTTGAACCAGCGCTTTTACACGGTCGCTATGTTGAATGAAATAGCCGTGGTTCTCCACGCTTGTTGTAATGCCGCGTTCTGCCGCGTAATCGGCTATGATTCGGCATGCATTGGCCAGGCGGGGAAGTTCCTCCAGGAAATGCGTGATGGACAAGTCCTTGGAAGAGCCTACGTCATGGCGCATCAGCTTAACGCCAAGCGCGGCCGCAATGTCCACTTCGCCTTTAACTCTTTCAATCTCCGCTTCATATGCAGCATCATCCAATTCCGCAAAATTGGCACCGATGGCATAGTTGGAGATCTCAAGCCCTTTGGAAGCGGCATGGGATTTAATGGTATCGATCAACTCCGGCGTTTCCTTCAGGTTAAAGCCGAGTGGAACGATTTCGATATGCTCTCCGCCGATTTCTGCAACGTAGTCGATGACATCAGTAATGGTCATTTCGCCTTTATTCATGGCCTGGTACAGGCTGTATGAGCTTATTCCAAGTTTCATAAGAGAACCTCAACCCCTTTTTCGGCGGATTCATAGATCCCGCACAGAATCTTCATGATCTCAACGCCGTCTTCAACCGGGCTGAGAGGTGACGTGCCGTTCTCGATGCTGGAAATGAAATGATCGACTTCGCTTTGGAAAGCCGCGTTGAAATCGAATCCTTTGTTGTCCGTTTGAGGCTGGATGTTGATGATGGTATCGTGCTTTTCCGTTACGATGACCACTTCCGGATCAATCTCGAATCCGCCCTTGTCTCCATACAATTTAACGGATTGCAGATTCTCCTTCGAGTGCAGCGTGAAGCTGACGTCTACCAGCAAAGAGGCGCCGTTTTCAAAACGGATCATCGCATTCGCCATATCCTCAACCGTGTTCTTCTCCGCGTCATAGTCAGCCGCTTTGTAGAAGGAGAGGTTGCGAACATTAGAGCGATTGCCCAGCTTTCGATATGTATTGGCGCTGACGGAAACCGGTTTTGGCCGACCCATCATGTACCAACACAGATCAATGACATGCACCCCGATATCGATGAGAGGTCCGCCGCCGGAACGCTCAATGTCAGAGAACCAGCCGCCTGGATTGCCGAGACGACGAACAGAGGAAGCCTTAGCGAAGTAGATGTCCCCAAATTCACCCTTATCTGCAAACTCGCGGAGCATCTGAGCGTTAGGGTCGTAACGTCTTACGAAGCCGACCTGAAGCAGTTTGCCGGAGGATTTAACGGCTTCCTGCACTTGAAGCGCTTCCTCAACGGTACGGCAGAGAGGTTTCTCAACCAGGACGTGTTTGCCCGCATTCAGTGCCGCAATGCTGATTTCGGCATGCGTATTGTTCCAGGTACAGATGCTTACTGCATCGATTTCCGGATCAGCCAGAAGTTCGTTATAATCGGTGTAGACTTTGGTAGCACCGTATTTTTCAGCTGCACGCTGTGCTCTTTCTTCATTTAAATCGCACACGGCGAGCAAATTCGCGTTCGCATGTTTCTCATAGGATTGCAAATGCATAGCAGAGATCGATCCCGTGCCAATGACGCCAACATTAATAGATTTCATGAGTTCACTCCTCTGAATTTACTGCATTACACTTTCGTATTATAATGCTTTTAGAGGAAGACACCATGATAAACCGTGCTGTTTGTTTGTACAATTGTGCTGTCTTACTGGAAGGAGATCAGAACATTGGACAAAACACTGCGAGAACCGATGACCATGCCGGATCCTCAGTTTCCGATTAAGGTTCATCGTTGCGAGTTTGATGGACGGGGACAGGTTTTGTTTAACCACCATTGGCATGAACATCTTGAAATTCTATACATTGTATCAGGAGAAGCGAGTTTGGAGTGCGGCTCGTCCACCTTCACGGTCAAGGAAGGCGATATGATCGTCATTAACCGGAATGAGCTGCATTACGGCCTCAGCCTGTCGGATCATTTGTTTTATTATGCGTTAATCGCGGACTTCTCGCTGCTTCAGAGCCATTCGCTGGATGCAACCGAGATGAAATTCATCACGCCGATCACCCAGAATCGGCTGATCTTCGAGAACCGAATTAGCGGGGATGATGCGCTAGCCTCCATGCTGTCTATCATTCATGAGCTGGAACAGCGGGAATTCGGTTATGAGCTGGCCGTCAAATCAGAACTGTATCGGCTGCTTACGCTGCTTGTTCGAGGTTATGTAGCGACGGTTCTTACCCTGGATGAGTACATCGAGCGGATGAAGAATGTGGAGCGCTTTGCCCCGATATTCAAGTATATCGAAGAGCATTACCGGGAGGATTTATCAGTGGAGCTCCTATCCGGCATGGCGGGTCTCAGCCGCTTTCATTTCAGCCGGCTGTTCAAGGAAATCAGCGGCCGGACCGTGACGGAGTATGTGAATGAGACGAGGCTCAACCGGGCGGATTATCTCCTTCGCGAGAGTCCGCTTACCGTATCCGAAATCGCGGCTGCGACCGGGTTTAATGATATTTATTATTTCAGTCGAACCTTCAAGAAATATAAAAGCATGGCTCCATCGGCTTTACGGAAAAAGTGAGAATCGGCTTTAACGGTTCTGAATAGGCTCCATATAGACATAAGTATAAAAGCAACCTATAATGAATAATCATATTTATTGCATAAAGTGGCGGAGATAACGGAGAACCCTTTTGCTTAAATGCGTACTGTATTTGGTATGCATTCCAAGCAGAAGCGGTTCTTTTTTTGAAGAGATAAGAAAGTATCATACGAGGCTTAGCATCCTTATCTCGCAAAAAAAACTTCCGCAAAATGCGGTCAGTCTTCAGGTAAAGTACGTCGATAGACGTTCTTCTTATGATGGAATAGGTTCTTTATTATAAATTCAGAGAGGAGAATGTCAGGTGGACACAAGCTTATCCGCCAAGATGCGGACCCAATATTTGCAGGACATGTCGGCAAAAAAGCTGGATGTGCTGGTGATTGGCGGCGGTATCACGGGTGCGGGAATTGCTTGGGACGCCAGCTGCAGAGGGATGAGCGTCGGCTTGGTGGAAATGAATGATTTTGCTTCGGGAACGAGCAGTAGATCAACGAAGCTGATTCATGGCGGTCTTCGGTATCTGAAGCAAGGAGAGATCGGCTTGGTACGTGAGGTGGGTTCTGAACGGGCATTGCTTCACCGGAACGCTCCACATCTGGTGGAGCCTATTCCGATGCTGCTCCCAATTTATAAAAAAGGCACTTATGGTTACCTTGCCAGCGCGATCGGATTGTATCTGTACGACTGGCTGGCAGGGGTCAAACGCAGCGAACGGCGCAAGATGTTCCGGCGCGAGAGTACCCTGACCCTTGAACCGCTCTTTCGAAAGGAGGGATTGAAAGGTTCCGGTTATTATTATGAATACCGAACCGACGATGCTCGATTAACGGTGGAAGTGATGAAGTCTGCAAGGGCCAAGGGAGCGCTCATCGCGAATTATGCCAAAGTCCAGGAATTCATGTATCGAGGAGGAAAAGTAGTAGGAGCTCATGTAGAAGACCAAGTGAGTGGCAAGACCTATACGATAAACGCCAAAAAGATCATCAATGCCGCCGGGCCATGGGTGGATCAGGTCAGGCTCAAGGATAATTCGCTCAAGAGAAAGCGCCTGCTTTTAACAAAAGGCGTTCACCTGGTGGTGGATCGTGCCAAGCTTCCCATTCGGCAAGCTGCTTATTTCGATGTACCGGGTGGCCGAATGATTTTTGTCATTCCAAGAGAGGGCAAGACCTACATCGGAACGACTGATACCGTTTACGAGGGGGCGATTGAGACGCCTGGTATTACCGAGGAGGATCGGCGATATCTGATCGATGCGGTGAATCATGCTTTCCCGGAGTCAAGGCTGCGGCCGGACGATATCGAATCCGGATGGTCAGGCTTACGGCCGCTCGTCCGTGAGGAAGGAAAGGGACCTTCTGAACTATCGAGAAAAGATGAGATGTTTATATCCGATTCCGGGTTGATCACCATTGCAGGAGGAAAGCTGACCGGATTTCGGAAAATGGCCGAAAAGGTAGTGAACCTTGCAGCCAGACAGCTTCAAGACGCCGATGGCACCATCTATCCTCCCTGTACGACGGATCGGGTTCCCATCAGCGGGGGCGACCTGAACGGCCTTACCTATAAGGAGCTTCAGAAGAAGTTGATTAAGCAGGGTGAATCCCTTAGTATCAGGCCCGAAGACATTCTGAGCCTCATGAACAGGTACGGCTCCAATACGATGGAGCTGATGAACCGGGTCGCTTCTTCTTCGCAGGAAGCGGAAACGACCGAGCTTCGATTGTTACGTGCGGAAATCGAGTATTCCATCGAATATGAGATGACGATGACCGCAGTCGATTTTCTGTTAAGAAGAACGGGCTGGTTATTATTCGACCGGCAAAAAACCGAGCGAACCATTGCTCCCGTCATGAGGCTGATGCGTGAATATTTAGAGTGGAATCAAGAGGAAGTCGACAGGCAATGGGAGCTGCTGCAGGATCAATTGCAATTGGCATGGGGAGTGGCGGAAGGCAGCAGGATGGAACGGTATACGGATCCGCCGGATCGGGTAGACGTCACCGGATCGCGTTCCGACCAGGAAGCCGAGCATTCCTCCGCCGTGTCGGCGATGAATCGATAGGGATCTTATTTATCAGGATCGTCTTGTCAAATGTAAAATGTGGATGTAGTATAACCATATAAAGTTATAGAGCTGGGCAGAGATGATGAGAAGCCCTTTGCATAACGAGAACTTTCATTTGTGATGAATGAAGGCTTTTTCAATGCAAAGTGCTTCTCATTTTTTTGTATCCGCATGGAACCGCTTGTCCAAGGACTAAAGGGCATGGCACCGTCATATGTATACTTTACGGATGGGGACTGTGGGTCCATAACAGAACTGATCTGGCCAGAACATGTCCAATTTATGTTTACAATCGGGCGAAATTACAGATTGAACATGCAGAGGAGAACGAAACATGGATCATTATTCAGGGTATATTTTTGATTTGGACGGTACGATTTATCTTGGGGCTGAGGCCATTGATGGTGCGGTGGAGACCATTCATTATTTGCAGGGACTGGGTAAGAAACTATTGTTTTTGACCAACAAAACGATAGATTCCAGGGAAAACTATTTGAAGAAATTAAGGAAGCTTGGCATTCAAGTTGAGCTGAACAACATATTGAACCCTGCGCTCGTTACGATTCATTATCTTCAGAAGCATCATCCGGACGCAAACGTGTATGTCATTGGCGAGGATATATTGAAGAATGAGCTGCTGGACAATGGCATACGATTCGCCTCATCGCCGGAGGAAACCGACGTTGTGGTTGTATCATGGGACCGGGATTTTCACTACCGCCATCTGGATTTTGCATATCAGGCGATTAAACGGGGCGCTGATGTGATTGCCACCCACCCGGATCGAACATGTCCGATGCCTGGCGGCGATGTCCCGGATTGCGGCGGCATGATCGGTGCCATCGAAGGCACCGCCGGCATTACAATCACAACCATCATGGGCAAGCCCTCCGTCTTGACGGCATTGACCGCTCTTGATATTTTGGGAGTGAAGGCCGAAGATTGTCTGATGTCAGGGGATCGGCTGGAGACGGATATCAAGATGGGAAATCAGGCAGGGATGAGTACGGCGATGGTGCTGACCGGCGTATCGAGCAGGGACGATCTGATGGACAGCAGCGTGAAGCCCACCTATGTATTGAATTCGGTCTACGATATTTATCTCAGCGGTACTGCCGTGAAGCAGGCAGATGAAGCAAAGTCATGAGCATGAACAAAAATATGCCGGGGCAACGGGAGAATTGGAGATGTTGCGGCGGCAACGAGGTGAAGACATGAAAACCAGTGTTGAAGGTGCACAACGAATTTCGTATTGCTTGAAGCGTAAGCCCATTATTACTTCATTAATGAATGCCGATGAACTCCCTGCTGTGCTGGCGACCGAATCGAATATCGTATTTATTCTCAAAACCGATATTTTTATCATCGAATCGATCGTTGAACAGATTCGGGAGGCGGGCAAACTCTCGTTTGTGCATTTTGATCTGATTGAAGGGATCGGTAAGGACAAAACGGGGGTTAAGTATTTAGCTGAAAAGGTGGGCATCGACGGTATTGTCACGACAAAAAACACGGCGATTGTAGAAGCGAAGAAACTGGGCTTGTTGACGGTCCAGCGTCTGTTTGTATTCGATTCCGTTTCTCTGGACAACGGGATCAAGATGATTAAGGCCTCCAATCCGGATGCCATTGAAGTGCTGCCGGGCATGGTGTGTCAGCGGATCATGGAACGGATTCGTGCAGAAGTGGACGTGCCCGTCATCGCTGGAGGACTCATGATCGATTTGGAGGATTTTGATACGGCTTTGAAGAGCGGTGTAATTGGCATATCCACCTCCAGCAAAGAGCTATGGCGCTGGCAGGATGAACATATGGTATAGCGAAGAGCCGCCTTACATGACAAAGATGGGTGGAGATTAGGGAATGGATGTGTTTCAACTGGATACGCAAACCATGCTGATGCGGCTGCTGTTCGCTGCATTGCTTGGCGGTTTAATCGGTTGGGAGCGGGAACGCAGAAATAAGCAGGCCGGTTTAAAAACCCATCTCTTGGTGGCTGTTGGATCAACGCTGATTATGCTGACTTCCATTTACGGTTTTGATTCTGCGCTGATTAATCATCCCAATGCGAGGTTTGATCCTGCCCGGCTGGCGGCACAAGTTGTAAGCGGTATCGGTTTCCTTGGTGCCGGGGCTATATTGCGGCGTTCCAATCATATCATTTCAGGTCTTACCACGGCGGCAACTCTTTGGGTGGCGGCTGCTATCGGTTTAAGTGTCGGCTCCGGTTTTTACTGGCCGGCGATCATAACGACGGCGATCGTTCTGGTCAGCACGCTGGTGTTAAATAAATTGGAATCGAAATTTCTGTTTATCAAAAAGTCAGGCAGCTTGAAGATCATCATTGAGGCCGGAGACCGTCCGGTTCATGTGAGTACTATTACCGAATTGCTGCAAAAGGCCAATATGACGGTGGAAGGCATGATCGTGAATAATGACACGACGGAAGACGATTCGACCAAGGTGACGATGGAATTCCGGGTGTATTCTTTTAACAGCAAGGGAATTAACGGATTATTCGAGCAGTTGTGGCAGGTAGAGGGCATTAAGCAGGTTCGTATGAACTGGCGGGATTAAGAATTTCTTGTATGGTTTGATGAGCAAAAATGTTACATGATCAGCTCCCTATGATTGGACCATGATGTTGTACAGGGCTGAGCCCGGGTGGACCCGGGCTCGGCTTTTTAACGAGAGAAGGAAGTATAAACATCCGGGGCTTAGCATCCTTATCCCGCAAGAAAAACTTCCGCTAAGTGCGGTCTGTCTACTGAAAAGTACGTCGATAGACGTTTTTCTTATGTTTTCTATGGGGCGGCAGATGCATTCAAGGACGAGCTTCCTAAGGCCTGTACTCGAGGACTGTCAAAAGCCGAGATGCTTCTGGCAATCAGGAATTGGGCCGCGTAATAAGTGGTCATAATCCAGACGTTCGAATAGCGGATATCGGCAACAAACATGTTCCAAGACAAGATCGAGTCCGAGATGACAAAGAGCAGGCTTCCAACCATCGCATACCGATTCCCGGTCATGATGGCTGTCCAGAGCATGAACGAAATGACTGCGATATAAGCGATGACGGGAATCATCAAAGCTTGCTCCCCGTTTGACTTGAGAGAGGACACCAATGGAATGCCCATCCATACCGAATAGGCCGCAATCGGTACGATGCTGATGAGGCGGGGAAGTGAATATCGCCAGTGCCCCAGAAAGCCAGCTGTATAGAACAGATGACCGATCAGAAAAGCGGTAAGGCCCACGACAAACCAGATGAGCGTGCCGTCACCGATCATGCAGAAGAACAGTCCCGATAACAGAAGATAGTGAACTTTAGAGGTATGGGGCGGGAATTGCCGATAGGCAAACAGGATGATGAGCCACATCGGAATGAGCTTGAACAGGAGTTTCACGAGCAACGGCTCGGACGGAATGAAGAAAATATAAAGCAGACTCATGATCAGGATGATAAATGGCAGCACGTATCGTTTCAACTATAAACCTCCCCACACAATGTAATCTTCATGTTTAGACAATTCTTCTTACAGCGTCCCAATCCCTCTTTCTAATCTTTCGCATGAAAAAGGAATGTAAAGCAAATAATGGAGTTAACTTGAGCTTTGAAGGATGGGGGTACCGACACCATGATACGCTACCGATCTCGAAACCGCCGCTCGATTCCCGCAAAGAAATCAGAGGAGCAGGTGGTATCTTCGAAGTCAGGGTCATCCGTGATTTCTGGTCATATAGAAGAGCTGCTCGATCGTATTCGGACCGAGTCCGGAGACAGCCCGGATATTGTTACCCGCCGCTTGAAGCTGGGCGGTGAGCCAGAGGAGAACTGTGCCATTGTATATTTGAACGGACTCAGCGATCCTGAGATGGTCAACAATTTCGTAATGGATTCTCTCCTGCGTTTAACCCCTGATTTATATAAGGGTGAAGGGCCCGATGCCTACCTGGACAACATCATGAAGGATGGGCTGTCGATGGGCGAATCCAGAATAATGACCGAATGGAACGACATGATGTTGGCCATTCTGTCAGGGGATACGGCCATCCTGCTGGAAGGTGCCGAGAAAGCCATCGTAGCGGGTACGCAGGGCGGAGAATGGAGATCCGTTACCGAGCCGACCTCCCAGCTTGTAGTTCGCGGACCCAAGGATAGCTTCGTGGAGTCCATCGCTACCAACATATCCCTTATCCGGCGGAGGCTGAAATCCCCCGATCTCTGGCTGGAGACCATGAAAATCGGATCCGTAACCCATACCCACGTGGCTCTTATGTATGTGAAGGGAAAAGCAGATCCCGGGATCGTAAAGGAGATTAAAGAACGGCTGAATGATATCGAGATTGAAGGGATACTGGAATCGGCTTATATCGAAGAATTTATTCAGGATAAAACGGTAACCCCTTTTCCCACGATCTATAATACGGAGCGTCCTGACGATGCCGCCAGTAAATTGCTGGAAGGCAGGATCATCGTCCTGGTTGATGGTACCCCCTTCGTCCTGGTCCTTCCAACGGTATTTGTTCACTTTTTCCAATCCCCCGAAGATTATGCACAGCGATTTGATATTGCAATTGTGATGCGGATTGTCCGCTATCTCAGTTTTATTATTCTGATCCTGGGCCCATCGGTTTATATAGCCCTCACCACCTTTCATTACGAAATGGTGCCGACCTTATTGCTGATCAGTTTGGTTGCTCAACGGGAAGGGGTGCCGTTTCCCGCCTTTGTCGAAGCGATGCTGATGGAAATCGTATTTGAAATTCTGCGTGAGGCCGGGGTGAGGATGCCCAGAGCCATCGGACAGACCGTCTCGGTTGTAGGTGCTTTGATCCTGGGGCAGGCAGTCGTTGAAGCCGGCCTGATTACGCCAGCGATGGTCATTGTCGTGGCTTTAACCGGTATTGCAAGTTTTGCCATACCGGCCTATAACCTATCCATCGCCGGACGCTTGATTCGGTTCGCTTTTATGGTACTGGCCGGCTTGTTCGGATTTTACGGGTTGACGCTGGGATTAATCATCCTTGTTGCCCATATGAATAGTCTCCGTTCGTTCGGAGTTCCCTATTTATCGCCGATCAGTCCTTTTCGATTGCGGAATCAAAAAGACGCTGTCATCCGAATGCCTTTCAAATCGCTCCAAGCGGAAGCCTTGTCCGCATCTCATTCGGGCAGTAATCGAGGTACATCGGGGGAAGCCGCATCACAGGAAGCCGGGAATCTATCATCCGGTTTATACAATCGGAGTGCCGGAAGGGATAACAGTGATACGGGGGACCAGAAAACGGCTGTTCCGGCCGTTGAGTCCAATCGTAATTAACGTTAGGGGTGTAGCCGGAAAATGTTCAGACTCAGATGGTTGGTTAGCATTCTCCTGTGCTGCTGCCTGAGCACGATAACGGGCTGCTGGGATGCGACTGAATTGAATAAGCGGGCCATTGTCGCCGGTATCGGCATTGACTGGAAGGAAGAAGAGCAGCAATATATGATTTCCTTCCAGACCATCATCGCGGATGAAATATCCGGCAAAACAGGCAGGGGAGCGACACCTACATCCATATACAAGTCATCCGGAAAAACGATCGTTGAAGCGATGCGTAATACGTCCCGCAAATTGCCGCGTATCCTGTCGCTAGCCCACACGGGTTTGATCGTCATATCCGACGAAGTGGCCAGGAACGGAATTATCGATCTATTCGATTATTTGGATCGTGATTCCGATATTCGATTGACAACCGAAATTTTGGTTGCCGCGGAAGGACAAAAGGCAGAAGACGTGGTTGCCGTACTGACGCCTATCGGAAAGATTACGGCTTTTGCGCTTGTACAGAAGATTGAGTTAACCTCAAGACAGTTAAGCGAGAACTTCCGTGTTGAGGTAGACGATGTCATTCGGGATCTGCTCGTTCCCGGCGGCGGGCCTGTCATTAACGGCGTCATGATCGAAGGAGATGAGCAGCAAGCCGTAAAGAAATCCAATCTCGAAAGCTCGAAGAGTGCAGGCCTGGGTGTTATTTCTAATCTGGCTATTTTTAAAGGAGACAAACTTATAGATTGGATGACCAGGGAAGAGAGCAAGGGAACCGTGTGGATCAAGGATAAAATGCATACAACGCCATTAAATATAAGTCTTGAACACGGACAAGGCGAAATTGCATTGGATGTCATGCGATCGAAGACCCGGCTGGAAGTGAAATTTAAAGAACCGCTTCAACCCGTTATCCACATATTCGTCGAGCCTAATTTCTCGATCCGGGAAGTGATTAGCGACATCGACCTGCGGAATCCGAGTTCGATGAGAACGCTTGAAGCAGCTGCTAACAAAGAGGTGGGTCGTATTCTGAAATCAGCCGTGAAGAAGTGTCAGAAAGCGAATAGTGATATCCTCGAATTCGGTCAAACGGTAGAACGCGCCAGACCAGAAGCCTGGCACAAAATGAAGGGTCGATGGGATGTGATCTTTCCGCAGTTGGAAGTGGAATATCATGTGAAATCCGTTGTGCGTAACTCTCAGATGAGAGATCGCTCCTTTAAATACAACATGAACAACCAGTAAAGGGGAGCTTAAAGGTGAAGGTGAAAATCAGTCCGCTGCAGTTCTTCTCGCTGCTGGTTCTATTTCAGTTCGGAACGACGCTTGTCGTGAACATGGGCCTGCAGGCCGGTAAGGATTCCTGGATTGGGCTGCTGATTGGCATGGTGATCGGAACGATGATGTATTCGCTGAATGTTTATTTGTACACCATGTTTCCTGATCATCTGCCGACGGTTTATTATCGAATATTGCTTGGGAAATATTTAGGGGGATTGGTGGGAGTATCATACTGCGTGTTTTACCTGTATACAGGCTCCAGAGATATCGTAGATGGAGGGCTGTTGGTAATGGCATCGGCAGCCCTTAAGGAGACCCCGCTCCTCGTTGTCAATTTGATCATGGTGATGACCGTCGCTTTTGTGCTGCACCAAGGAATGGAGGTGCTTGGACGCACCGCTTTGATTTTCTTGGCGATTGTTCTGCTGATCAGCGTATTCAGCGCCCTGGTTATCGTATTTTCCGCAATCGTGGAAGTCCATCGCTTGCTTCCTGTTCTGGGTAACGGCGTACAACCCATCATTCAATCCGTAGTGAAAAAAAATATGCACTTCCCATTTGGGGAGCTGATTGTTGCTACAGTTCTCCTTCCACATCTGAGCCGGCGGAAGAGCGGGATCAAGGCGGGGTATTGGGCTATTTTATTCAGCGGAACGATGCTGGCGCTAACCTCTGCCGTTACCATTTCCGTCCTTGGCGAGAACATTGTGGAGCGTTCGGTTTTTCCTTTGCTGACGATGGTCGGAAAAGCCAATATTTCGGAGTTCATTGAGCGGACGGAAATTTTGATCGTGATGGTTCTGATTATTGGTGTGTTTTTTAAAATAAGTCTGTATTATTATGCCGCATTGATCTCTGCATCCGAGCTGTTCAACATTCCCTATCAAAAATTGATCTATCCTTTCGCTTTAATCATGCTTGGAAACTCGATGATTCTCGCACGTTCGTATAGTGAGCATCTCATGAAAGGAAGCCAGCATCTATATATGGTTCTCCCTATATTTTCAATCGCTGTACCCTTGGTGCTTGTCGTGATCGGTTTGATTCGCAGAGCAAGCTCCAAGGGAAAAACCAAGTCCGACTCTAGCTCCGGATCATGAACCATGTCCCGCGTTTCCAGGACTTTGGCTTGAATCACGGAGCTTTTTATTTTTGAATGCTCGGTAACAATCAGGAAGGATCAGGAGGCATAGCAGCACCGTAACCGTTAGCTTCTCTACGATGGAGAATAGAGTAAACTGCCAATTGATCATAAAGTTGTACCATGGGAACCCGAACAGACAATCTGTAAGCACGGTATAAGACAGGCAGAGAGTACCTAACAGCAGGGTGATCGCATATTTTTTGATATACATCGTTACTTCCTCGCATTTCCTATGGTTTATGACTTGCCAATCCATGACAGTGTTGTATTAGTATGAAGGGTTTATTGAATAAACATACAAAGGAGAGTTGTATCCAATTGAACCAAGCGATGAAAAGGGGCGTATATGAACCGACAGGAACAGAAGAATATGCCGTTTATGGATGGGCCTAAGGGTTATAGATCTTTTATAATGGAAATGGATAGTGAACTTTAGCTTGGGGAGGGAGAGCTTGTGATGAAGAAACGTCAAGGCGTGAGAAGGCTGCTGGCCGGTATCATGACGGCAGTGATAGGGATAACCGGTTACATGTCATATGGAGGAGATGTTTGGGCTGCGGACACATCCTCAGGCAGACCTATCGAAGTTCGAGTGAATGGAGGTCGGCTTCTGCTGGAATCACCTCCCTTTATTCATAACGGCAGGGTGATGGTGCCTTTCCGTGGCATTTCAAGAGCGATGGGAGCCGAAGTTCGCTGGGATCAAGCCAAGCAGACGGCCATTGTGAGTAATGGTAAACATACGACAAGCTACACCGTGGGGCAGAATCACGCCGTTAAGGACAGCAAAGCTGTAACTCTGGATGCCCCGCCTCTGCTCAAGGAGGGACGTGTTTATATCCCGCTCCGCTTCTCGGCAGAGGGTCTTGGAGGCAAGGTTGTCTGGAATAACCAGGTTAAAGAAGCGTTGATCTATCCGCTGCTCACACCGAAGGAGGCAGAAGCTGCCCTGTCCAAGAAGAGTAATCAGGCGATAACACTTTTGAAAAACAAGGATTTTGAGAAGCTTGCCGAGCTGGCTCATCCAAACGGGATTACCTTCTCCCCTTATGCGCATGTTGATCGGCAGAAGGATGTCACACTTAGCAAGCAGCAGCTGGGGAATGGATTTAACCACGACACCTTATACCGCTGGGGCGAGTATGATGGCAGCGGAGAACCGATCTCCATGAATTTTGAGAGCTATTATCATAAATTCGTCTATACCCTTGATTTTGCCGCTGCGCCATGAATCGTTTACAACCAATCCAAGAGCGAAGGAAATACGCTGAATAATGCAAGCAGCCAGTATAAGGCAGCTGTCATCGTCGAGTATTATTACGAAGGAGTTCATCCTGATTATGCGGGGATGGATTGGGAAAGCCTCCGGCTTGTATTTGAACAATATGGGGAGGATTGGGTGTTATCTGGCGTGATACATGATCAATGGACGATCTGAGAATAGACCTGTTCTGTCGAAACCATATGAAGTCTGATGGTTTCGACAATTTTTTTAAAAAAATGCTTGCTTTTTAACTTTGTGCATTATATACTCTTAATTACGGTGATCAACTCGATCACGACTTACATAACATGCGGTCGTGGCGGAATTGGCAGACGCGCACGGTTCAGGTCCGTGTGGGCTAACCCCCGTGGAGGTTCGAGTCCTCTCGACCGCATCTATGAAGCAAAGCTGTTTTTCAAGTGAAATTTAACTTGAAGAACAGCTTTTTTCGTTCCTCTTCATGTGGAAATCGCGTTATACTAAACTGGAGGAACCGTTCAGCTTTAGGGTGAATGGAGTGGATTTATAATATTTGGCCTGTTAGCAGAAGTCACTGGCGGGTTATTTTGAATACAAGGGGTGTGATCCTGTGAGAAAACCTCGAAAAGGGCTGGGCTTTATTTTGTTGATGCTCGTAGCTGTGAGTTTGTCTGTTGGATGTCAACCATCGGATGAGGGGTATGTGGCTGAGCGATCGGTGGAAGCTTCGAAGGAGGATACTCAGAAGACAGAGCTCTCTTCCGGATCAGAAGATCATTTAGGTGGAGGGAGCGACGCCGCAGGAAGCGGTGCGGTCGCAGAACAGAATGATACGGACGTTGCTCCAGATAATCAGGCCGCTGAACCCGATGTGGATTTAGCAGATGTGACGGCGGTCCGGCACATTAATCATAGCTCGGGCTGGATTGGTGGAGAAGGCTGGATTGCTTTTAGTGATAACGGTGGCACGGAATGGGAGGTTCAGGCTCAGCCAAAAGGCACCGTACGCCAAATCTTTGCACTGAATGGCAAGCAGGCCTGGACTGTGATGGAGAATAACGATCTGTACCGCACAACGGATGGCGGTGAGACGTGGATTCGGATTGGAAGCACGCCGAATGCCGGATTTCTTCATTTCATTTCGCCTGAAACAGGATTCAGCGGGCAAGCCAAAACCGAGGACGGGGGCCAAACCTGGAGCAACCTGGATATACCGGATACGACCGCCAGCAGTCCTGCCACGGGAGCTATCACCGATGAAGCTGAAGGAGCTCCCAAGAACGAAGAGGCTGTTTCAGGATCGTTGTATGTTGTTAACACGAAATCCCATAACTGATTCATAACAAAGAAGACCGGAGCTCTCCGGTCTTCTTTTTGTGGTTATGCCTCCAATCTCAGCAAGAAAGAGGCAGAACGATAAACATCATATCGTTCATTAAGGCAGCTCTTTGAATATCATTCGTGAGCCCAGCCATAGACCAGCGGCAACTCCGAATAAGCCGAAGAGGGCCACCAGGACGATCAGATTAAAGGAGTGCCAACCAAGCAGGAATCCAATACCGCTTCCCATGGTTGTTCCGGTGAGCAATCCCAGTGCAGCGCCAATCTGCTTATGACGTAACCTCATACTCACTCACCTCAATTGTTGGATGATGCGAACGGAATGTTACTTGTATTCCCTGATCGTCTGGAAATATGCCATTACAGAAAACAAGCCCGGCTTAGCCGGATCGACCCGGCAAGCTGAGCATTGGTTGGAATCATAAGTATGGTTACGTTATAACAGCAGTTTTAATTATGAATTTTGCTTTAGTGCGCAATCTGCAAATAGAACAGATTTAGGGATCCGGAAGAACTGTTCCGCTTTTTCCTGGAACGCTGCGGATGGTACGGTGCCCTGGTGCAGCCATTTGCGGAATGTGCCGGGATGTACGCCGATCCAGCGGCTAACATCGCTTACCGACAAGTCATGAACCATGCACAGGCCTGTCAGAATCCGATTGCTAACGGGTGAGCGTGTCAGGGTGCGTTTCATGAAGCGGGAAGGTGCCGGCTGGCAGATTAAAGGTGACTTGTCCAGCAGTTCCTCCCTGAAGAGAATGTGACGGGGATAACCCAAATAGTCGCAGGCCCTCTCCAGGTTGTTTTTTCCGGGAACGCGTCCCTCATATACCCAGGCGCTGACACTACGGGAGGATACTCCCAGTTCCTCGGCCAATTGCGACAATTTGATATCGTTGGCCATAAGTACGGCTAGTAGGACGCGGTTGCGAATTTGGCAGCGGGTCGGCCGGCGAAAGCGCTTGACTCGCACACCTTTCCCCAAATATTTACGATTGATCAGGGACCACGCCTCAATGGAGTGTTTTTCTTGCTGCAGTTGTGTAGGCATAATTCCTCCGATTTTTTTAACACAATACTACAATATTCGACACTCACTTTTCAATAGCCAATCATAAAACAATTGTTTCCATTTCGTTGTTACCTGATTTATAAGTCGGACGTATTGGTCCGATAGACCTACTCATTTGATTGATTATTATAAAGCATTGTTCGCTATTTGGTGGATAATACAGGGGCGATTGGCGTTTAAAACGAGATTTATTGGAGTTAAACACGAACGATTCATGAAATACCACTTGACTCATTCGTGAATTCGTTTTATATTAACAATGGTTGATGAAGAAAAAAAGATGCTTATTCGTATATCCCTGAAAATAAGGTTCAGGGGTTTCTACAAGGGACCTTAAATTCCTGACTACGAATAGGATGCGCAAGCATACCTATTCGGAGCAGGATTTTTTTGTGCCCGAAAAGCGGTGTGCGCAAAGCGACAGTCAAACACACAGGGGGATATGATGAGCAAATATGATGTTATCGTTGTTGGTGCCGGTCCGGCCGGTATTTTCGCTTGTTATGAACTGACGTTAAAGTCACCAGGCAGCAAGGTGCTATTAGTTGACAAGGGACATGATATTTACCGGAGAAGCTGCCCGATCCTGGAGGAGAAGATTAAGCTCTGTCCACCGGCAGTAGGACGTAAGGAATTTGCCGGTTGTTTGCCGGCTTGCTCGATTACAGCCGGATTTGGCGGGGCAGGAGCATACAGCGACGGCAAATTCAACATAACCACGGAGTTTGGCGGCTGGATGACCGATTATTTGCCAGGCTCCAAAGTCATGGAGCTCATCGAATATGTGGACGCCATCAATCTGGAGCACGGAGCAACACCTGCCATCACGGATCCGACAACAAATGCGATCCGGGATATTGAACAGCGTGGATACGCAGCGGGCCTGAAGCTGCTTCGCGCTCAGGTAAGACATCTTGGAACCGAGCAGAATTTGGAGATACTGAAGTCGATATATGAATATTTGAAGACAAGAATTGATATGGCTTTTCGGGCGGAGGTCGAGGACATTGTCACCGTCAAAGAAGACGGAGCCCATCGCGTTACCGGCATCGCAATGAAAGGCGGGGAGGTCCATGAGGCGAATTTGGTGATGGTCGCCCCTGGCCGTGACGGCTCTGCCTGGTTGACCAGTGTATTGAAAAAACGCAGATTGAAAATGCATAATAACCAGGTGGACGTGGGCGTTCGGGTTGAAACCTCGGATGTGGTCATGCGCGAGATCAATGAGCATTTGTATGAAGGCAAATTCATCTTTAACACCTCGGTGGGAACCCGGGTGCGTACGTTCTGCAGCAATCCTTCCGGTCATGTTGTGATTGAGAACCATAGCGGGGTTATGGCAGCCAATGGCCATTCTTATAAAGATCCGGCATTGGGATCAGCCAATACGAACTTTGCGCTGCTCGTATCCCATAAGTTTACGGAGCCGTTTGACAAGCCGAACGAATATGCGCGTGAAATATGCAAGCGGGCTAACGACCTATCCAGCGGCGGGGTTATTGTACAGAAATACGGCGACGTGCTCCGCGGCCGGAGATCCACCGAGGGCCGAATTCGCGAAGGGTTTCTGGAGCCGACGCTGAAGGAAGCCGTTCCAGGTGATCTTGGCTTGGTGCTGCCGTACAACACCATGAAAAGCCTGATCGAGATGGTCGAAGCGCTTGATAAAGTCACGCCGGGAATCGCGTCGGAGCACACATTGTTCTACGGGGTGGAGGCCAAGTTCTACTCCGCAAGACCGAAGCTGACGGAGTCCTTCGAGACGGAAATCAAGGGACTTTATTGTGGCGGTGATGGTGCGGGCATTACCAGGGGGCTTGCTCAGGCAGGAGCCGCCGGCGTCTGGATTGCCCAGAACATGCTGAATCAATTAAGTTCGTGATTCAGCGTTATTCCCTTAAATAGAGTGTTGATTTCAGGAGCACGCTCTGGTGTAAGCCAGACGGTGCTCCTATTTGGTTAGATCTGGCGCAGCCGATCTTCCGATATGTTGGTGGGAGCGATTTCTTTTTCCGGACGAACGGGGTATGATAGATACGAAAGATTTACATACATGCTAGAGATGGAGGAACGGACGATGATTAAACATATTGTTTTTTTCAAATTGAAGGACTCATCCGCAGAGAATATTGAGAAGACGGTGCAGGTGCTGCGCGATATGGATGGCAGGATTCCGATGCTTAGATCCCTTGAGGCGGGCGCAGATGTAATTCGCTCGGAGCGTTCATATGACTTGGCATTGATCGTTGAAGTGGACAATCTTGAAGATTTGCAAGCATATGCCGTTCATCCTGTTCACCAGGAAGTGATCCAATACATCAATACGGTGAAAGATCATACGCTTAGCGTTGATTTTGAAGTGTAGGCATTGATATAGACTTACAACAACGGGTTGGAGGAGATTTGCGGTGTATTATGTAAATCAAGAACAAATTGAACGGCGGCTGAGCGCGATTCCTGAAATTGCGGAAGGGTTGCGTGCTGCGGCACAATCATGGGACGGAGGCCTGGTGCTGGGGTTGGTTCAGGAGCGTGCGCTTCATCTGGCGATCGAAGTCGTGACGGATGTCGGCAGCTACTTGATTGACGGATTTATTATGCGGGATGCCAGCAGTTATGAAGATATCATGGATATTAATCATGAGGAAAAGGTATTCCCCGAAGAAGTTCATAAGGTGCTGCTGGAGCTGGTCCGATTACGCAAACCGCTCGTGCAGGACTACTATGATTGGGAGAGGCATACGCTTCATTCTTTAACCCCGATTCTGCCTGATGTGCTGGAGCAATTTGCGGGAAATGTCCGTGAGTATTTAAAGAACGAGATGTACTAATGGTTATATAGTTTCACAAAGAAATATCCCATGATGCCATGGGCTCTTCCATACACACGATCCTTAACAGGCCTTCAGGGAATCCCTGAACGGTCTGTTTTTTTGTTGGTGTTATCTCAAGCGCTTGCATGTTCCGAAATTGCGGGGAAACTCGTGGTCCTGCTGTGCTGGAATAAAAAAATCGCCAATGTTGTGTCAAGACAAGCCCATGCTGCTTATAATGCATCAAGCGACTAGGCATTCGCCCGGTCGGACGAAAGGAGGAGTTCCCCATGACAGAATGGAGTGCACTGGCTGCTGCCATCGGTATCGTTCTGATCGCGGTTGCGGCGGTGGTCATGATGGTGTCGGTTAAAAAGCTGATCGGGCGGGCCGAGACCATGCTGGGCCGGCTTGAGGAAGACAGTGCTCGATTGACACAGGAAGCCTCGCAAGTGCTGGTGCAGGCATCCGTCTCGTTAGAGATGATACAGCGTCAGCTGGCGGCAGGCGAAGCTTTTGCCGCTTCCATGTCCGATGCTGCGTCAGCGGTAGCCAAGACGGCCGATGCGGTTCATGCTGTAGGGAAAAAAGCTTCCATAACCGCCATTGAGCATATGGAACGTGCTCGCCTCGATAATGAACGGCAGATCGGGGAGATGTTCCGGTGGGTTGATGCCGGAATGACGCTTTGGCATTCATGGAACAAGTACACCTCCAAGTCCGGCGAAGGGCAAGCCAAATAGAAGGAGAGATGGAATATGAAAGAGAAGAGCAAAGGACTCCTCTGGGGAGTATTGATCGGCAGTGTTGCAGGTTCTGTTACCGCACTTCTTCTGGCTCCAAAATCCGGCAAAGAGCTTCGGAATGACATTGCCGACGGCGCCCGCGGCATCGGCACCAAGGTGCAGGAGGCAGCAGAGAAGGTAGGAGAGCAGGGCGTCAACCTGATCGGCATCATGACGGACCGGGCGGAGAACGTGATCTCCGATATTCAGTCCTGGCGCAACCGGCAAGAAAGCTGGCTGGCGGAAGAGGAAATTGCGCAGGTTTCCTCGTTTGACGAGGATTTTGAAGAAGATGCCTATGTTCCCGCTGCTGCGGAAGTGAAGGTCAACGATTAATTCAGGATCAGATGACCGTTTCAGCACTCATTCACGAGGATAAGGATTACGCCAAAATACATGAAAGCCGGGGCGGCAAACAACCCCGGCTTTGCTGTGTATAAACTACTCGAAAGATAAAGACCAAACTACTTTTTCTTGTTCCTGTAATGAAAATTCGGCGAACGGATGTCGTTATGATAAGAGTTGTGGAAAATATGTGTTGTAGCGGGCGAGACCGGAGGAATCAGCCAACTCCAATCCCCTGTGAGCTCCCGCCCGGCCTGCTGTTCCCGCTGTTCAAACAAACCGAACTGGGATGCTGCCGAATGATGGTCCACGATGCTGACGCCAGCTTTTTTATAGGAATAGAGTACGGCAGCATTGAGCTCGACCAACGCGCGATCTCTCCATAAGGTCGTTTCGCTGGAAGTATCCTGTCCCATCAGCTTGGCAATAAGCGGAAGCTTGTTGTAGCGCCCTTCGTCTGCAAGGTTACGGGCTCCGATCTCGGTTCCCATATACCAGCCGTTGAACGGCGCGGCCGTATACATAATGCCGCCGATTTCAAGCAGCATGTCCGAGATGAGAGGCACCCCATACCATTTTACTCCTTCCGCTTTCAGAGCAGGAAGTTCGGGATGCTCCAAGGGGACCTCCAGCACGTGGGATTTCGGTATCGGAAGCCATTCCGGAGGCTCATTCCCCTGCTGCACAACCAGTGGCAGCACATCATAGTCGGTCAAGTCTCCCCGCCATCCCAGATCCATGCATTCCTTCGTGAAGGAGAGGGAAGCCGGGTCGCCAACCGTCCCGTCTGGCGTTTCGTAACCCGCATACCGAATCAATTGGTGGTTTTTGATCATCAATGGGGCCTCCCCTGGACGTGCAGCCCTGAATATCGTAATCGTAGGCATGATTTTTCCGCCATTGGTGGCAATCTCGATATGATGAAGGAGTGCTGAGAAAATGTCAGAGGTCTCGGTTAAGTGCCTGGCATCGACTACCTTAAGGCGATCCCAAAACAGTCTGCCGATACAGCGGTTGCTGTTTCTCCAAGCCATTTTGGCCCCATGCGTTAGTTCCTCAAGCGTATGCTCATATGTACCTGTCAGCTTGATCTGTGAGCGGATGTCCAGGAGCCGGGCCTCGGCTTCTTCCGGGGTACGGTTTAATTCTGCATAACAAAGCTCGATAAACTGCTTCGCAGCTTCCATAAGGTCGGTATGATGTATGTTGTCCTTCACGTGAAATTCTCCTTTGCTATACGCGCGCTTACTATAGTATAAACTACCAACGGTCAGCGACTGGCGCGAGAGTCCTACAATTGCTTGAACAAATTACCAGCCGTCTATTGCAGCAGCGATCTTGTTGAAGATAGGGGGGAATTGGGGTAAGATTTAAGGTACATTTCGATCCGAAATGACATATGGTATCACTGTAAACCATGAATTTGACAAGAAGGAAGCGGTGGGTTCGTGCAGCAAGCAATCGCAATACTAGACTCGGGTGTCGGCGGGCTGACTGTCGCTAAAGAAGTGATGAGACAGCTCCCGAGAGAGAAAATTATTTACTTCGGAGATACAGCCCGCGCACCCTACGGACCCCGTACGCCGGAAGAAGTCCGTTTATTTACGGAGCAAATTGTAGATTATTTAATTCAGTATGATCCTAAAATGATTGTGATCGCCTGTAATACGGCTACGGCGGCGGCGCTTGATTATATTTCGTCCAAAGTTCCTGTACCCGTCATCGGTGTCATTCACCCAGGGGCGCGTGCCGCCATAAGCGCAACGAAGACCGGTAACGTCGGCGTGATCGGTACAGTCGGAACCATTGGCAGCGGAGCATACACAGCGGCTCTGAAACAGCTCTCGCCTTACGTCGAGGTAGAAAGCCAAGCCTGTCCCGAACTGGTGCCGCTCGTCGAACACGGATTGTTCCGATCCAAGGATGCTTTACAGGTGGTACAAGAATCCTTGAGAGGCATCAAGGATACCTCCATTGATTGTCTGATCCTGGGGTGTACTCACTATCCGTTCCTGATGAATACGATCCAAACGGTCATGGGGCCGTCGGTGAAACTGATCAGCTCCGCCGATGAAACAGCTCGTGAGGTCAGCACGATCCTGTACGATAAAGGCCAGCTTGCGAGCAGCATGGAGAGCCCGGTGCATCAATTCTTCTGTACAGGAGATCCGGTTATTTTTCAGAGCATCGCGACCGAATGGCTCGGAGATCATATCAAGCGGACACCTGTTGTCTGGCAAATTACAAGGCTATAATTCACCTTCATACTAAGAGCTAATCCAGAATGAATAAGAGCAGAAAACGCAGGCAGGACAAGGAATAAGACCTTGTCCTGCCTTTATTATTTTCAGTGCTCAGTTTAGAAAATGAGCGGGATATGGCGCATTTTTCGATCTTTTGCATCATACATGTTGGACAAGCGGCTGCTCATATACATGGAATGGACGCTAATTGAAGCGGCTTTGCCGCGGAAAGGAATCCAATATGCAGCAATATGTCGTACAGAAAGGCGATACGCTAAGACGCGTGGCTGCCAGATATAGTCTGGCGTATGAACAGCTGATTACGGCGAATCCATGGGCGGCACAGCAGCCGTATCTCCAGCAGGGGCAAATGCTCTATCTTCCTGCATCGCTGCGCCGAAGGTATGTCATCCAGGAACATGATACCTTTGATAGTATTGCCAATACGTTCCGGTTTCGGAAGGAAGCCTTGGAAGAACTGAATCCCGGGTTATCGGCTCATCATCTGCCGCAGGGGAAAACGATCGTTCTGCCGGGCACCACGCCTAGACGCATGATACGATTAACCGGCGAATACGGACCGGGGGATCTGGAACGCGATATACAAGAGATGCAGCTGCGTTACCCTGTTATCGAGTGGAGTGTCATCGGCCGAAGCGTGCTCGGCAAACCGCTATATGCGGCCAAAATCGGTAAAGGCCCCAAGAACCTGCATATCAATGCAGCACTTCATGCCAATGAATGGATCACAACCCCGTGTCTGATGCGATTCATGGAGGAGTACGGCAGGGCATTATCGCAAGAGTCACCGGTTTATTTTCAGGAGCCGGATGACTGGTACCGGAACTATACGTTATGGGTTGTGCCGATGGCTAACCCGGACGGGGTAGAGCTTGTACAAGAAGGAGTCACTCCTTCGCATCCCTATTATGAACGTCTGCTCGAGTGGAATGGCGGACGCGAGGATTTTCGGCGCTGGAAGGCTAATATAAACGGCGTGGATTTGGGTGACCAGTTCCCTGCACATTGGCATGAGGAAGTCGCACGAAGGGGTAAAATCCGTCCGTCTCCGCAGGATTATGCGGGGACTAAGCCGTTAAGCGAGCCGGAAGCCGAAGCTGTCTATCAGCATACATTATCGACATCTCCGGAACGGGCCATTTCCCTTCACAGCCAAGGGCGGGAAATCTACTGGAATTACAGGGACTACGAACCTCCGGAAAGTGAGGACATGGCCAGAAGATTAGGTCAGGCCAGCGGTTACAGGCCGGTGAAGCTGCAGGGTAGTGATGCGGGATATAAAGATTGGTATATTCAGCATTACCGGAGGCCGGGCTTTACCGTGGAGATTGGTTATGGGATGAATCCGCTGCCGCTTGAGGATTTCGAGGATTTGTGCGTCGAGGTGGGATCCATTCTAGCTGCGTTTATGTCTTTGAAATAGGATATATATTATGAAACGATAAGTTCTATTCAACGTAAAAATAGAAGAATACGGCCGCTGCTTTTACGGATTACAAGGCAGTGGCCTATTTTCGTGCTTTAATTGCTGCAACCCTGTTAATTGGGTAATGATATAGACATGCTGCCTGGAATGGAGGGAACAAAATGAAGTGGAGAAGATTGTGGTCGCTTCGGCGCTGGTCGCACGTATTCCAGCGGATATTCGGTTATTTAACCTCTTCCCGGGTTACACTCGGGGACAAGCTGTTATTTCTGGTTCCGGTTGTGCTGTACTGGGTGCTGCCGGACTTTATGCCTTTGCTGCCGATCGACGATATCGGATTCACGATGCTGCTGATGAATTGGTTCGTATCCCGCGTCGAGCGGAAATATCCAGGTGTGCTCGGTGAAAATCAAGGCCCCGCCAAGCGCGTACGGTAAACGAGCTTTCGGATGTAACAATACGGACAGGACCCTTGCGAAAAAACCGGCAGGGGTCTACAATAACATATTGAATGAAACATCCGTGAGGAGATGAATATACGTGAAATGTAAAATTACCCGTAATGCCGCCAAGGTGTTAAAGAGAGAGCTGGACAAGGAAGAGAACAAGGACAAGAAAATTCGCGTACTGGTAACCCATGCGCATGGTGATCATGCCCACTACGGTCTGGATCTGGATACGCCGAAGGAAAATGATGTCATCGTATCCACAGATAAAGAGATCGACGTCATATTGGAAGCGGGACAACCTTTCCTGGACGGCGTCAAAATCGACTATCTTTATTTCCCTCAGGAAGGCTTTGTCATTACGAATCCGTCCCAGGGCAATCACGGCGACCACTAGGTTACTTCAGAATAAAGAAGGTAATGTACAATGGCTAATGATATTCGCGTCTGCGAGAAGTGCAGACATACGAAGTTAAAGACAATGATCCCGAAAATTAAGAAAATGGTACCGGATGCCGACATTAAGATCGGCTGCAAATCCTATTGCGGTCCTTGCGGTAAACGCGCCTTCATGTATATCAATGGCCGTTATGTCAGCGCGCCTACAGAGGATGAAGTGCTGGCAAAGGCGCTGCCGTTTGTGAAATAACAAACAACTGGCTGTGTGTTACTTCAGAATCGAAGTTTCGCGGAAAATTCCCATGCTTCGGGTATAGTTCCTGGCTCAGCCATCCATGCTAAGGGGGCAGCAGGAACAACAACTTTAGAAGGGAGCATCCGTCATGAACAGTCACGATTCCAGTCTTCATTCCAACAGCCCAAGCAACAGTGCGCTAGATTCCGTGGAGAAGCTGCACCGTGCCGTATCCTCGGCAATGTCCCACCCGACGGAACAGCTGATTCAGCAAGCGGAGAATTCGTTATCCCATACGGAGCAAGCGGTCGCCCAAGTGATTGAGCAGGGGAACGCAAACGCCGTGGAATTGGCGGAAGAGTTGTTAGGCGAAGAGAAGGAACGTCTGTCCAAGCTTCGTTCAGCTAAATAGTAGTTTATGATCCTGTGCAGTCCGTTCAATAGCTTTCGAGCTAATGAACGGGCTTTTTTTAATTTATATACGCATTTGAATTATATACTTGATTCCGATATATAATTCTGTTAAATTGTTGTCATGGATAGAACAAGTTTAATAAAAGGGCATTTGGAGATGTGCGTATTGGCCATTCTGAGTCATGGCAAGAGTTATGGTTACGAGATCATGAAGGAGCTGGAGAAACACCGACTGAAATTGAAGGGAGTAGGAAGCATCTATCCCATCCTGTCCAAGCTGAAAGATCAGGGATGGGTGACGGATACGAGGGAGCTTAGCGAGAGCGGCAAAGCCAGAGTGTATTACGAAATAACGCCAAGCGGAGATTTGTTTCTGGATAAGAAAATCCAGGAGTGGCAGGAGCTGCAGCAGGATATTCGATCATTGCTTTCATCGAATGTACAGCGAATGGCAGATGGCGTGGAACAGGAGAGCCAGAGATGATGACATTATCCTATGAAGAAGAACAATTTGTCGCGGACGTTCGCCGCGAGTTGATACGGTACGAAATGACGTCAAACCAGGTGGAAGCCGTTGTCGAACAGATCCGGGAACATCTGGAGGCAAGCCGGGAGCACGGGGAGTATGGTCTTGAAGATCTGGGCTCTCCCGATATGTATGTCAGGGATTATGCAGAGGTGCAAGGTTTGGTTAGAGTGCAAGACGCCATGGATCTCGAGTCTGTTCCTGAAGAACCTCCGGGACAGCGCAGCGGGCGGCTGGGCGTATGGGGCTTTCTGAAATATTCGCTGGTTTTTGCGGCCGTCTATATCATATGTCAGCTGTTATTTTCCTTCGCATTAACGACGGCATGGGTGAAGGGGTATGAGATAATCGGCTTCAATCTGCTGTACCGAATATCCGATCAGACGTGGTGGAATATGATGTTGATCGTATTTAGCCTTTCGATTTCGGCGCTCGTTACAATTCTGACCCATGTCTTCGGTAAAAGAAGAAAACATAGAGATATCCTCCCGTTTACAGAAGGAGGAAACGTATTGTGAGAAAGAAGTGGACGTATGTCGTATTAACCGTACTGGCTTTCGTGCTTCCGACATGGGGGAATATTGTTGAAGCAGAAGAAGTCATGGCTGATAAGGTTGACCTCTACATGAAAGCGGCGATGGAGGAATATCAAATTCCGGGTCTTTCCGCTGCCATCGTGCAGGATGGGGACATCGTGTTTACGAACAGTTATGGTGTTACAGCAGAGGGCAGTACGGTCAGCTCCAAAACTCCATTTTTACTCGGATCTCTCTCCAAATCCATGACGGCGTTAGGGATTGTCCAGCTTGTGGAGTCGGGCCAGGTCGAATTGGATGAATCCGTTGGGACCTATTTGCCGTGGTTTGCAGCCGAAGCGTCTTCTGAGGTATCGTCAATAACGATAAGGCAATTGCTGGCTCAGACGAGCGGATATAGTACATATACGGGCTTGGCGTATTCCGATGTGGGTGCGAAGGATGCTTCAGCCCTGAAAGAGAATGTGCGCCATCTCTCCAACACGAAGCTTAACAGACCACCAGGGGAACAACATCAATACAGCAACGCCAATTACATGATTCTGGGAGCTGTTCTGGAGGAGGTGTCGGGTCAATCCTATGCCGATTATATGGAGCAGCATGTGTTTGGCCCGCTGGGCATGAGTACGGCTGCAGCCGATCAGGATCGGGCGGTTCAAACCGGATTTGAACATGGGTATCAATCATGGTTCGGCTATCCGCGAGTGAGCAGCGTCCCCTATGACAACAGCGGTGCTTCTTATGGTTATATCTCGGCGAGTATCGACGATATGGCGCGGTATCTCCAATTTTTGCTCCAAGATAATGACATGTTGGTTAGTCGGGAATACAAGGAGCTGCTCCTGTCGCCTTTAGTTCAGCATCGACCGGATCGTGCCTATGGTTTTGGCTGGAGAATAAGCGAGACGGAACAAGGCGAGAGAATGGTATGGCACTCCGGATCAACACCGGAAGCACGGGCGGAAATCTTCTTCGTCCCGGAACGGGGCGTAGGGGCCGTTATTTTAACCAACAAGGACCACATTCTGGAGGAAGCCAGATTGATTCAGGTCTCCAAGGATTTGAGAGGGATATTAGACGGACAAGACCCGAAACCGCCTTCCGCTGGAATCCATCCGGTGATTTGGGGATTGGCGGTAACTTTGATCATTCTGCTCGCTATCGTGATATGGATGCTGCTAAGAATGCAGAAACGCAGCTTGAAGTTATATCTCACGCTTCCGCTGAGTTTGTTTCTCTTTGCGGTTTCAGCTGGCATCATTCCGCTCTTCACGCGGCTGACAAGCTCCCCTTGGAATTCCATACGACTTTTTGCACCGGACATTGCCTATATGACGCTGGGGATTGCAGCTAGCCTGGCATTGATGGGGCTTGTGCTGATGTACGGAACGCTTGTCAGCCGTAGGAAACATCTTGATTCGATTACCCGGCGCGCTTGATATGAAATGCAATCAGTAAAAAGATGCCCCCCATAAATCCAGCTTGGGTGTGTGTTCGGACATTGCCTAGCCCCAAAAAACAAACCAGGCCGATGAGTGAGATCAGCCTGGTTTGTTTCGTTTAGCAGCCTCATTCAACAGCAGTGAGAGGCTAAAATATTGAAATTTACTAACGTTAGGCGCGGTTATCGAGTATTCGCTTCACCTTCTGCTTTATATAACTTCAGCAGGTCATACGTGATCACTTGATCGGATATCCGCAGCTGCTTCTGTGTCTCATCATATCCGTCACGGCATGCCTGGATGTCAGTTGGCTGACGCGTCGTCAGATCGTAACAGGTTCCACCTTCAAGCCCGGCCGTCTCGGTGGGCAGGTAGAATACCTTCTCATCGGAAAAAGCGCCGCTGCGCAGCGGAATCAGGCGAGGTTTATCATCAAACAGATGGCTGCCGATCCAGTAATACGGCTCATCCGATACACCGAGCAGATGAAGGATGCTCGGCGTCACGTTCATCATGCCGGCGGCCTCCGGGTAAACTCCGGCATGCCCTCCGTCTGGCAGGCGGATGAGGAGGGGAACCTGGTTCATGATTTGCTCCATGTCGAGTGCATTCAGGTCTCGTCCCAGGAATTTCTCATAGTCCGCTTTTTCCTTGATCGAATTGTCGTGATCCCCATAGATAAGCAATATGGTGTTATCCCACAACCCTTGTTGTTTCATCTGCTCGACGAACTGGCCAAATGCTTCGTCGACATAGTGGATCGACTGCAGATAGTTCCCGAATATCGAGCCTTCGAAAGCCCCCGTATCCAGCTTCGCAGCATCCTTGGGTACATAGTACGGATGATGACTCGTTAACGTAATGAGGAAGGAATAGAAGGGCTGTTTGATGCCTTTCATCTCATCCAGCGATTGCGCGAAGAACGCTTTGTCACTTAATGACCATCCCTGCACATCGTTCATTTCAAAATCCTTCTTGCTGTAAAATCGGTCGTAATTCATTTCCCGGTACATTGTGGTACGGTTCCAGAAGCTGCTGTCATAGGCATGGAATACGTTTGTTCCATACCCCTGTTCTTTCAGAATCTCCGGAAGGGTATCGTACTCGCGGTCAGCATATCGCGTGAATACCGAACCTGTGGGGAGCGGAAGCAAGGAGCTGTGCGTGACAAAGTCCGCATCGGACGTTCGCCCTTGACCGGTTTGATGATAGAAATTGCTGAAATACATACTGTCCTTCATCAATCGGTTGAAGTTAGGGGTGATTTCCTGACCCTCGATCGACTGGCCGATGACAAAATTCATAAAGGCCTCCGTCTGAATCATGATGACATTGCTGCCTTTATACTTGCCGAACAAGGCGCCCGTATCGGACGGCTCCATACGCTTGGTATCAAACCATGCCTTGACCTGGTTGACCTCTTCCTCTGCCAGCTTGGGCTGCCCCACGAGATGATCTCGTCCATAACGGTAGATATCATATCCGTGAAAGCCGATCAGTCCCGTCACATTATACAGCGTAATATTCCACCAATTGCCTTCAAAGAGGCCAACGGCCCATGTATTGGACGCTTTCTTGATCGGAACGAAAGTCATGATCATGCCCAGGATGAACACAAGCGTGCCTGTAACCAACCGGCGAATGATCCGGTTCCGCCGATGCTGGCGATATTCACCCGGGAGTGCATAGGTTTCCAAGGCGGTTCTCCGTTTGCGGAATACCATCACGGCGGTAAACGGGACAATAATAAGCCAATCGATAAAAAAGAACAGATCGTACGCATGAATCAGGGAACGTATGCTATCCCCGAGGGAACCGACTTGTCCGGCCTGCATAAGCACCGGCACGGTTATGAAATCATCGAAGTAGCGGTAATAGATCAAATCGGCGTACAGGATCCCCGTCCATAAGAGATTTAATAAAGTTAAAGCTGCAAGTCGGCCTCTTGGCGGAAGCCACAAGGTCCAGAAGGAGATCAGCAGGAGCGAGCCGACAGCGATCACATAGTCTGCCTGATCCAGCTTCATGTTGGTAATATGGAGATGATGATCAAGCATGATCAGCTTGTACATCATGAGGATAAGGAATAATAAATATGCGGTGTACCGGTAATGCAGCCCTTTGGAGACCCGGCTTCGGATATCGCTCCATGATGGGGATGAGAGCACGTGGGTATCCTCCTTTTTTTGAAAAACATCCTTTAATCACAGTCTTCTTATTATAGCTTGGCCCGGATGACCGAGCAAAAAACGCCGCCCAAGGGCGGCGTTTGCAAGAAGCGTCATTTCGTTATTCCGCCGATTTGTTACGCGGCGGCAAGGGGCCCAGGTATTGATAATACTGACATTCGATCCGGCCATTGAACAGCTTGCGACGCTTGTCCGCCTTGCGTCCGAAGTAATGTTCAAATTGCTTGGTCGGGCTGAGCGCGAAGAAGGACCAGGTCGGAAGTGAGTGCGTTACGGATCCGAGCTGGCGAATGAGGCGCTCAACCTCCTCTTTCTCGCTTAACCGCTCGCCATATGGCGGGTTGGTGATGATACAGCCGAATTCGCCCTCAGGGATGGCTTTGGCTGCAGGGAGAACCCTAAAGTCGATTTCGTCGGCAAGTCCCGCACTTTTAGCGGCGGCCTTGGCTACTTCGATCGCTTTCGGGTCGATATCGCTTCCGGCGATATGCAGCGGAATATCGTCCTTCACAGCGTCAAAAGCTTCCTCGCGCGCATCCTCCCAGAGGTTGTCCCCAATAATATCCCAATGCTCGGACGGGAACGAGCGGCGCAGGCCGGGCGCAATATTCCAGGCCATCATCGCGGCTTCGATCAGAATGGTGCCCGAACCGCAGCACGGGTCATAGAGCGGACGATGCGGGCCCCAGCGGCTTAATTGCAGCAGAGCGGAAGCCATGGTTTCCTTCAGCGGAGCTTCCGTAACCAGCTTGCGATAGCCGCGTTTATGAAGGGCTGGTCCTGTGGTATCAAGGGTCAGTATGGCTCGATCCTTCAATAGAGAAACCTCGACTACATAACGGGGGCCGTCCTCGGGGAACCATTCCGTACGGTGCGAGAGCTTCAGCTTCTCCACGATTGCTTTTTTTACGATGCCCTGACAGGCGGGAACGCTGCTAAGCTGCGATTTATGGGAACGCCCTTCCACAGGGAATTCGCCATCAGCAGGAATCCACTCTTCCCATGGAAGAGCTTTGGTTCCTTCAAAGAGCTCATCGAAGGTAAAGGCTTTAAACTCACCCATCTTGACGAGAATACGGTCGGACGTCCGGAGCCACAGATTGCAGCGGCAAATATCAATCAGGTCACCTGTAAAGGTCACTCTACCATTCTCTACTTCCATGTCGGTGTACCCGAGCTCTTTCAACTCGCGGGCAACGACGGCTTCCAGCCCCATCGGGGCCGTCGCGATCAATTGTAATCGAGGCATTAACGATGTCAACTCCATTTAACATGTGTACGGCGATAGTCGCCGCCGGTTCAATCTATATAGTATAGGCGATTGCATTGACTAAGACAATTATCATATGATAGTTCTCGTTAGGTTTAACGGGAAACAACGTTTCTTAATTAAGACAAAGGAGGCGGCTTCATTGCTTACGACCCCTGATGATTATGTTAACCAATTATACCCTGAAGATGAAGAGCTTCAGTTCGTGATAGAGGCCATTCGCGAGCATGGGATGCCGGAGGTGTCGGTGGCACCGGCATATGGCCGATTGCTGACCATGCTGGTACAGACAGCCGGCGCCAGGAATATTCTCGAAATCGGCGCCCTTGGCGGCTATAGCGGGATCTGTCTATGCCGTGGGCTTCCTGCGGACGGCAAGCTCACCTCCCTTGAGCTTAAGGAAGAATACGCGCAACTAGCAGGCAGGCATCTGGAGAAGGCCGGATTCAAGGATCGGGTGGAGTACCGGATCGGTCCGGCTGCGGACAGTTTGGCAGCGTTGAAGCAGGAAGGACGAACCTTCGATTTTTTCTTTATTGATGCGGATAAGGAGAACTATCCCCTATACTTGGATTATGCTTTGGAGCTAGCGAATCCGGGTGCCCTTATTGCCGGGGATAACTGTTTCTTGCGCGGCAGAACGCTGAACTCGGACAAGAACGGTCCTTCGGTTCAAGCGGTACGCCGGTTTAATGAAGTCATTGCGACGGACAAGAGGCTGGTCAGCACGCTGCTGCCTGCTTATGACGGGCTGATCCTTGCTCGCGTTAAAGGATGAATCAACCAATAGCGAGCTGTGCTGGACGATAAGATAACCATTGGCAGGAGTGCAGCCATTGGGCTGTCGACTGGAAGTCAGATTTGGGCGAGTGGTATGAATAACAGAACAAGGGGCTGTCCTCGGGTCGATGCAGACCACGGGACAGCCCCTTGTTGTTTGGAGACAAGCTCAAGCTATAGATGACAGACTCCGGGGGATCAACGATATTTGGGCGAAGGCTTTTGCGAGAACAGCTTTCTTCTCACCCACATCATATTGATGATCAACAGACAGCCGGAAGTAATAAACAATCCTTCGATGCCGATGAAGCCGGATAAGAATCCGCCGATCACCGCCCCCAGCATGTTGCCAAGCGCTAGCGAGCTTGTATTGAAGCCGAAGGAGCGGCTTTCCATGCCGTCCGGCGTGTAAGAGCGAATCAGCGCGTTGACACTTGGCAGCAGCCCGCCCATGAAGACGCCCATCATGAACCGTACGATAATCAACTGCCATACCGATTGAACAAAAGCTTGCGGGATCAGCGTAAGTCCCGTACCGATCAAGGCGTAGGTCAAGATGCGGTGCGCGCCGACCTTGTCGCTGAGCTTGCCGAGAATCGGGGAAGCGATCATGTTCGACAGCCCCGTTACCGCCACAACGAACCCGGCCCATATCGCAATATCCACCGCGGTTCCATGTAGCTTCTGAACGTACAGCGGAAGCAGCGCCATGGGACTGATCATGGCGAATTGCAGCAGGAACGTGACGGCGAATAACGCCGGCAGCTGCGGAATGTGGCTCAGCTCCTTGAGCCCGGCTATAACCGAAGGCTGCGGCGCCTTGGCCGCCTGCTCGCGGTTGAAATTTTCCTTGACGAGGAACAAGGCAAGCATCGAAGCGGCAAAAATCAATCCGCCCGTGATATAGAAGATTGGCCGGAATCCGACCCAGCTTGCCATGAGTCCGCCGATCAACGGACCAAGAATCGTGCCTGCAACTTGTCCGGACTGCATGATGCCCATCGCAAATCCCATTCGATTCTTGGGCGTTGTACCCGATACGAGCGATATCGCCGCAGGGTTAAATCCCGATATGGTACCGTTCAGCAGACGCAGAACCAGCAGATGCCATGGATGGGTAGCAAAGCCCATGCACGCAATGACCAGCGCCATGCCGAAGCCGGAGCGCAGCAGCATGATTTTGCGTCCGTATTTGTCTGCGACCTTTCCCCAGATCGGTTGAAAAATGAATGATGTCAGGAAGTTGGCAGCGAATATTAATCCTGCCCATAGTCCTATTTCCCGATCTCCCACGACATTCAGGTCTTGCGCCAGATATAACGTCAGGAACGGGGTGATCATGGTCATCCCGGAGTTGACCAAAAACTGTCCGAACCAAAGCACAATGAGATTGATTTTCCAATTGGTCAATGTGCCCTTCACTTCCTTTCTAAGCTGTCGAGCCCGAAATAACCGGGCGAATTGTGGAACTATCCTAAAAATGCCGTTCTTCCAGTATAACATATTTAAAAAGTGCCAAATGCTAACAATGTCATAAGATTGTCATGCGATTTTCATAGGATGTCCATGTAAGACGGTTGTTACTTACTTTTAAAAAGGGCATAATGAAATTTAGGAAACTTTATACACATTGATGGGGGCCTAATCATGACCTATAACGATCAATTCATTCGCGCTTGCCGCAAGCAGGAAGTGAACCACGTTCCTGTATGGTATATGCGTCAAGCGGGACGCTACGACCCGGAGTACCGAAAGATTAAAGAAAAGTACTCCTTACTGGAAATATGCAGTCAACCGGAGCTGGCGGCAGAGGTAACCTTGATGCCCGTACGGAAGCTTGGTGTGGACGCGGCTATTTTATATTCCGATATTATGAATCCCGTTGCCTCGATCGGGGTAGACTTCGATATTGTGAAAAATATCGGCCCGGTGATTGATAATCCGATCCGATCTGCGGCGGATGTAGAGAAACTGCGCCCGATCGATGTCGAGGGGGATCTTGGACATGTCCTGGAGACCATCCGGATCCTGGATAAGGAGCTGGAAGTGCCGCTAATCACATTTGCGGGCGCTCCGTTCACGATTGCCAGCTATCTCATCGAAGGTAGACCATCCAAAAATTATCTTCGCACGAAAGAACTCATGTACAGTGAGCCGAAGGTATGGTTCTCGCTGATGGACAAGCTCGGGGATATGGTGATCGCTTATCTGCGCGCCCACGTCACTAACGGCGGGAAAGCGTTTCAATTGTTTGACAGCTGGGTGGGGGCTTTGTCTCCACAGGATTTCCAAACGTATGTCCTTCCAACCATTAAGCGTATTTTTGCAGAGCTTCAGGACCTGAGTGTTCCGAAAATTTATTTTCCAGGCGTGAGCTCAGGTGAGCTGCTGCCTACGCTTACCGATCTGAGAACGGATGTCATCGGTCTCGATTGGAGAGTGTCCATTGCAGAAGGACGCCGCCGTTTAGAGCATAAGTATGCTGTTCAGGGCAATCTGGACCCGACCGTACTGACCGGACCGATGCCGGTCATCCAGCAGTATGCGAAAGAGATTATCGATCAGGGGATTCAGGAGCCCGGCTTTGTGTTTAATCTAGGGCACGGTTTATTCCCGGAGGCTTCGCTGGAGAAACTTCGTGAGTTGACATCGTATATTCACGAATACTCCGCTCAGGCACTGCAGGCAGGTGCACAACACTCTTAAATGTTGAATATTTTATTAGTCAGAGGTGAGATGGTATGAAGAACAAGATTGGCGTGTTGGTTATGTCCTACGGCACACCGGAGAGCATGGAAGGAATCGAGAGTTATTATACCCATATCCGTCGCGGGAATAAGCCGTCGGAGGAGCAACTTAAGGAGCTTACTGACCGCTATGAGGCGATTGTGGGAGGTGTGTTTCCACTCCGGGAGAATACGGACCGACAGGTACGCACGCTGCAGGATACATTGAATGCGGATCCTCGCGCGATCGATCTTGAGTTTGTATGCTATCAGGGACTGAAGCACGCTGCCCCATACATCGAAGATGGCGTTGAGCAGATGGTGCGGGACGGCATTAAGGAAGCGGTCGGCATTGTGCTGGCTCCTCATTACTCCACGATGAGCATCGGATCCTACGTGAAGCGCGCTCAAGCCAAAGCGGATGAGTTGGGACTTCAGATCTCGTTTGTTGAAAGCTATCACATGCATCCGAAACTGATCGAGGCCTTTGCGGACCGGGTGTCCGCCAAGCTGAACCAGTTCGAGGAAGCAGGGGCTGACCGTGACAGCGTGAGAGTGCTGTTTAGTGCTCACAGCCTCCCGGAACGCATCTTGTCCATCGGAGATCCTTATCAGGATCAGCTCCTTGAGACATCCAAAGCCGTAGCCGAACAGGCAGGCGTCAAGCAGTGGCAGTTCACATGGCAAAGTGCTGGCCGGACGGCGGAGCCTTGGCTCGGTCCGGACATACTGGATACGCTGCAAACGCTGAATAAAGAAGAGCAGGTCGAGGATGTGCTGGTTGCGCCGGTCGGTTTTGTCTCGGATCATCTTGAGGTTCTGTACGATCTGGATATTGAAGCCAAAAGCATTGCCAAGGAAATGGATATGCGGCTTGAGCGCATCGACTCCTTGAACAGCGATCCGCTATACATGGAAGCGCTCAGCGATTCCGTGATCACCTTGATCGGTCTGTAAATCCGTTATTACCGGAAATTCGAATAGAATGCTTAGATATGGAACTCCCCGGTGACGGGGGGTTCTATTCTTTATAGGGAAGCTGGTATAATGGGTTGAGCGACTTATTACGCGAGCTTATAAGTGAATAAAGGAGTGACCTATGCATCTGTCACGATCAGAGAAGAGCAAGGCCGAGAAGAAGGCCCGTAAGCAGCGAACCGGTCAGGTTTGGATCATACTTAACTTATGTCTGATCATTATGATCGCTGCTTTGCTTGTCTATCATTTTAAATTTAAGGAAGATCCTGTTCAGCAAACGGCTTATCCGCCCGGTATGCCGGAGTTTGGCATGGAAGGGGAGCAGGAGGGTAACCCGGGTTCCAGACAACCAGCTGACGGCGAGGGGACGGATTCGATGCCTCCGAAGACGACAGAGACGACGGAGACCGGCGAGCCCCCAGATTCCGATATGACCGAGCCTGAAGGCAGCGCAGCAGATGATCCTGGCGATTCCGCTCTCGCCAAGCGGGTGGTCATGCATTTTGCCGGGGATACCTTGTTCTCGGGCAAAGTGGAGGATGCGCTGAAGAATCACGGGTACGATTATCCGTACAAGCATCTGGGTACTGCATTCCATGAGGATGATCTGACCGTACTTAATCTGGAAACGCCGGTTACGACCGGAGGTGTTGGCGCCGCCAATAAGAAATTTGTATTCAAATCCTCACCGGACGTATTGCCGGCTCTGCGAGATGCCGGGGTAGAGGCCGTTAATCTGGCTAACAATCATATCCTAGATCAAGGACAAGAAGGACTTCTGGATACCTTGAAGCATTTAAAGGATCATGATATCCGTTATGTAGGCGCAGGACGGAATGAGAAGGAGGCCTTCGCGGCCCAGTATTTCGAGCTTCAGGGCATGACGGTTGCCTTGCTTGGATTCAGCCGTGTGCTTCCGGAGACGACGTGGTACGCGCTGGAGAACAGGCCGGGGGTGGCCGGGGCATATGACCATGTGCTGCCCAAGGCGGTTGAAGCGATCAACGCGGCGCGTTCCAAGGCCGATCTGGTGGTCGTGGTTGCCCATTGGGGAGAGGAGCTTCATAAAACGCCAAATGTTCACCAGATTAATCTGTCACGTGCGTTTATTGACGGTGGAGCCGACCTGATTATCGGCGGGCATCCCCATGTGCTGCAGGGATTGGAGCAGTACAAAGGCAAGTGGATTGCTTACAGTACCGGTAATTTCATATTTACCAAATCCTCGAATGAAGATACGTGGAAAACTGCCGTATTCCAGGCATCATGCAGTAAGCAAGGAGAATGTGACTTGAAGCTGACGCCTTACCGTACGGAGATCGGACAGGTCATCCCGCTCGAAGGCAAAGAAGCTGAGGCCTTGCTGAAAGAGGTGGAGAAGCGATCTGTCGGCGGCGTAAAAATAGCGCTCGATGGTAAAGTTATCGCTGGCAAGGCAGTGGAATAATTCTTTAAATCCTTACATCAAGGAGGTCCCACCATGAACAATTTATGTGTGGCTCACCGGGGGTTCTCCGGTAAAGCACCTGAAAATACGCGCGCAGCCATTCAGATGGCGATGGATGAGCCCTTCGTGCATTGGATGGAAATTGATGTGCAATTGACTCAGGACGGGGTGCCTGTCGTGATACATGACTATAGTGTGGACCGTACCACGACCGGGAAAGGCAAGGTGAAGGATCTGACCTGGCAGCAAATTCGGAGGATGGACGCCGGAGAATGGAAGGGACGCCAATTCAGGGGAGAGCAGGTTCCTTCGCTGGATGAGGTTTTGCAGCTTGTCAAAGGACGATTGAAACTTAATATCGAACTTAAAACGAGCGGCGACATGTATCCCGGCCTGGAGAAAGCCGTTCTGGAGCGGATTCATGCCCACCGGATGCTGCCGGACGTGGTGCTTACTTCTTTTGAGCCAAAAGCCTTGATGAAGGCCAAGGAATTGGAACCTAACGTAAAAACCGGACTTATTATCGATGCGCATCCCCGCAATTTGTTGGCGCGCTTGAAGCAAATGAAATGTTCCTTTTTATCGATCGGCTATTCCCACCTGGATGCGGCCTTTGCGTCCGATCTGGTGAAGAACGGCATTACGCCCATGGCCTGGACGGTGGATGATGCGAAGAGCATGAGATCGCTCGCCCGAATGAATCCCGCCATCATGATCTGTACGAACCGCCCCGATACATGGGGGCAGATTTTTATCCATAAAATTGCACCCAAAGTTCCATTCTGGCGAAGAAAATGGAGGTTTTAATGTTATGTGTGCCCTAGTGAATAACGTTTATTGTGTAGGTCGTAATTATCAATTGCATGCGGCGGAGCTCGGCAATGCGGTGCCGGAAGAGCCGATGATTTTCCTTAAACCCTCGCATGCCGTCGTTCCATTGGATGGCAGCGTGCTGAAGCTGCCGATGGACCGCGGCAGTCTTCATTTTGAAGGCGAGCTTGTTATCCAGCTTGCGGAGGATTACGCGCCAGGCAAGACCGTTGACGAGCTTGTAAAAACGATGGCCCTTGGCATCGACTTCACGCTGCGTGACGTACAGTCGGTCATTAAAGAGAAGGGACATCCTTGGACGGCGGCAAAAGCGTTTAAATCTTCCGCACCGCTTACGCCATCCATTGCGTTTCCCGGGACCGCGAAGCTGGGCGATATCGATTTTACCGTAAGGAAGAACGGCGAAGAGGTGCAGCGCGGGAATGCGAAGGATATGATCTTCTCCCTTCAGCACATCATCGATTACATCGGCGAGCATTATGGCCTTGGCCAAGGTGATTTAATCTTCACGGGTACACCGGCTGGTGTAGGACCGACGGAATCTGGCGACGTGTTCGAATTGTTCTGGGGAGATGACCGTCTGGGCCGCTGCGAAATCGGGTAAACGGATATATGCTTTAACACATGGGAGGGGTCACAGATGGATTGGCTGATCGGAGCGGCAGGCGCTTTTATCGTGGCAGGAGCCGCTTACAGGAAACGATCACTATCGGAATCCGGAGCCGCAGCCGCTATTCTGATGGGTACCATATATTACGGAGCAGGGAACGTGTTTTGGTTCGGAACCCTGCTTCTTTTTTTCATTACATCCACACTGCTATCCCGGTACGGGAAACAGCGGAAGGCAGACCTGGAGAAATCCTATGCCAAGACAGGCCGGCGGGATGCGGGTCAGGTCTTCGCCAATGGCGGCATCGGCATGGTGCTGTGTCTGTTAAACGTATGGATTCAATCCGATCTGTGGGTATTCCTGTTTATAGGCGTAATGGCTACGGTAACGGCGGATACCTGGGCCACGGAGTTAGGCAGCCTTAGCCGGAAGCCCCCGCGTTCCGTGCTGAATGGCAAGGTGCTGACCGCCGGGGAATCCGGCGGCGTGTCCTGGGTCGGCTCCACGGCTGCAGCGGCAGGGAGTTTACTGATTGGGGCAGGCGGATGGCTGCTTGCCGGATGGAGCGGCATGGATGCAGAGCTATTGCCGTATGTCCTGGCAGCCCTCGCCGGCGGATTGGTTGGAGCTTTCGCCGATTCGTACCTCGGAGCGACATTACAAGTGATGTATCGCTGCCGTGTGTGCGGCAAATCGGTGGAAGTGTCGCATCATTGTGGTGAAGATACCGTGCGTACGCGCGGCGCTTCGTGGATGTCCAACGATGCAGTCAATCTGGTCAGTTCGCTTCTCGGCGGAGCGGCAGCTTATGGGATTGCCGTGCTGATTGCGTTATAATGTATCCATCTTACCGATGAAACAAACGTTCAACGAAATCTATAGATGTAAGTAGGGATCATAACAATGAATATTTTGACCGTCGAACAGGTAACAAAAAGCTATGGAGACAAAATTCTGTTTCAAGATGCATCCTTCGGAATGGAGGATCAGGATAAAATCGGCATTATCGGCGTGAATGGCACGGGGAAATCCACATTTCTGCGGGTCATCGCGGGGCTCGAACCGCCCGACTCCGGTAAAATATCGATGGGCAATCGCATCCGGGTTCGTTACCTGGCGCAGAATCCGGAGTTTGATCCGGACAAAACCGTCCTGCAGCAGGTGTTTGAGGGCGATCTTCCGGAGATGAAGGCAGTGCGGGAATATACTGAAACGATGGAGCTGCTGGAGCTGCATCCAAGTCATGAGGAGCTGCAGCAGAAACTGCTGAAGCTCAATCAGACGCTGGATACGCTGCAGGCATGGCAGCTTGAAAGCGATGCGAAAACCATCCTGTCCAAGCTGGGGATTCGGAATTATGAAGCGAAGATGGGGACGCTGTCAGGCGGCCAGCGTAAGCGGGTGGCATTAGCCGCCGCTTTGATTCAACCTTCCGATTTGCTCATTTTGGACGAGCCGACCAACCACATAGACAATGAATCCGTTGCCTGGCTGGAGCAGTATTTGCAGAAGCGCCGCGGCGCACTGCTCATGATTACGCATGACCGGTATTTTCTGGACCGGGTAGCCAATGTTATGCTGGAGCTGGATCACGGACGGCTGTTTCGATATGAGGCGAATTACAGCCGTTTTCTGGAGCTGAAGGCAGAACGCGAGGAGCGTGAAGCCGCTTCCGAGCAAAAGCGCCAAAATTTGCTGCGGAGCGAGCTTGCCTGGATCCGAAGAGGGGCCAAGGCCCGCACGACCAAGCAGAAGGCGAGGATAGAACGCTTCGAGAAACTCAAGGATCAGGAGATGGTACACAGCTCCGGTGAACTGGACGTTTCGGTCGCTTCCACCCGCTTGGGACGCAAAATTCTGGAGATTGAAGGTCTCTGGATGAAGATCGACGACAAAACGTTAATTCAGGACCTTTCTTATATCGCTGTTCCCGAGGATCGGATAGGTATCGTAGGCCCGAACGGCAGCGGCAAATCCACGCTGCTCAATCTGATTGCCGGGCGGATTCAGCCGAGTGGCGGGGAAGTCGTGCTCGGACCGACGGTCAAGCTCGGTTATTTCACGCAGGAGCATCAGGAGATGGACGGCAGTCAGCGCGTGATTGAGTATATCAAGGATGAGGCCGAGGTTGTCCGTACGGCGGACGGTTCGGCGATTACCGCAGCCCAGATGCTGGAACGCTTCCTGTTTCCGCCCGCGCTGCAGTGGACGCCGATTGCGAAGCTGTCCGGAGGCGAGAAGCGCCGCTTGTATCTGCTGCGGGTGCTGATGAGCGCACCGAATGTGCTGCTGCTCGATGAACCAACCAATGATTTGGATATCCAGACATTGTCCGTTCTGGAGCAGTATTTAGATGAGTTCCCGGGCGTCTGTATCGTGGTATCCCATGATCGCTTTTTCCTGGATCGAACGGTGGACAAGATTATGGCCTTTGAGGGCGACGGTCAGATTCGTGTCCATGTCGGCTCTTACAGCGAATATGCGGAATGGATGCAGCGTCACGGCGGTGAAGCTTCCGGGAGCAAGGCGGAAGCATCCATAGCCAAATCTGCTTCGGGGAGCAGTGATGGCAGGGACAGCGATTCAGCTAAAGAAGCGCCGCGTGAGCGCTTGAAATTCAGTTACAAAGAACAACGGGAGTTTGAGCAGATTGATGGGCTCATCGAGGATACCGAGAGCAAGCTCGCTTCGATTCAATCCGAGATGGAGACCGCCGGCAGCGACGCAGCCAGGCTTCAGGAGCTGATGAAGGCTCAGGAGGAAACGGAGCGTGAGCTGGAGCATCTGATGGAGCGCTGGACCTATCTGAACGAGCTCGCGGAGAAGATTGAACAGAGCAAGAAATCGTAAGGATTCACACGATCCATAAATAAAGGGGCGTCCCCAGGCATAATGCCTTGGCGGGACGCCCCTTTGTTAGTATAAGGCCAGCGTGGCTGAACCATTTTGATCATACAGCAACAACATCTTCTAAAGAGAGGATGTTTTTTTGTGAAAGTACGCGAACAGACGTTGTTTATAAAATGATCAACTGACGTAGGCCGCCAGCAGCTTTACGGTGTTAAGAACGGCTTGTTTATGCGTTCTTTCCATGGCATGGGATGCATGGACGCCCGGACCGATCAGCGCGGCCTTGATGTTGCTGCCCGCGGAAAGTGCTGCAGAAGCGTCAGAGCCGTAATGAGGGTAGATATCCACCGCATACGCAATGCCTTCGCTTTCGGCCAGCTGGATCAAACGGCTGGTCATGTCATAGTCATAGGGACCGGATGAATCCTTCGCGCAGATGGATACATCGGTTTCCTTGCAGCTTAGGTCATCGCCGATGCAGCCCATATCGACCGCAATCATCTCATTGATGTCGGCAGGAATGTAAGCCGCGCCATGTCCCACTTCTTCATAGTTCGAAATGAGAAGCTTTACATTATGTTTAGGTTTCCAGTTATCCCGCTTCATGCTTTCGAGCAAGCCGAAGAGGGCAACGACGCTGGCTTTGTCATCCAGATGGCGCGATTTGATGTAACCGCTTGGCGTAATGACCGCACGGGCATCAAAGGAAACAAAATCTCCAACCCCGATGCCGAGTTTCTTCACATCATCGGCCGACTCCACCATTTCGTCGATCCGGACCTCCATATGGGCTTCCTGGCGCTTGAAATCGCGTGCATCGCTGTATACGTGGACGGAAGGATGCGTGGACAGGATCGTGCCCGTATATTTCTTGCCGCTGCGGGTATGGATGATGCAGTATTCATTCTCAATGCTGTTCATCATGTATCCGCCAACGGAGGTAAGACGGAGCGTGCCCTCTGATTTCACGGCACGAACCATCGCGCCAAGCGTGTCCACATGGGCGCTCAGACCAACCGTACGGCTGCCGTCTTGTCCGGGAACGGACAGAATGGCGCCGCCTTTTTCATTCCATTCGAGCGAAACATCAAGCGTTGCGGCTTCCTGTTCGATCCGCTTCATGATGTCATGGGTATATCCGGTTGGGCTCGGTGTATCGAGCAGTTCTTTTAGCAGGTTCAGCACATAAGTTTCATTCGGTTGTATCGCCACTAATTGTTCAGCCTCCTTGGTTCAATCGAACAGCCTTCCCTATTCAGCGGGGGCGTCCTTCTGTTCTTTCTTGCTTTCCTCTTCCGCAGCTTGTACTTCAGGGGTGTATCCCGTTACTTCACGGATATGTATAAGTTGCTCGGCTAACGAACGGATCTCCTTCTGCATTTGATATTGACGGTAAATGCCGAACGTGCCGACAATGAGTCCCCCGATCAGCGAGCACCCGATAATCAGCAGAATCAGCGGTACATTGACTGTGCCGAATAATAGATTCACTGCGACCGGATTGACATTAATGACGGCGAATACAGCCGTAATCAGGGCAAACAATAAGGCTGCGATTAGCGACCATTGAATTTTCATGGGGAACACCTCCTTCCTCCAAACAGTATAAAATCCCTTGCCTGTAAAGGGCAAGGGATTTTATTCCACTGGTCAATTGAGATACGCTCATACTGCCATAGCGGCTGTTTATTTCGTCAATTGCTCCATTTGGCTGATGATGTCTTCAAACACGCTCATCGCTTCACGAATCGGCTCCGGTGAGGACATATCCACGCCGGCCTTCTTGAGGATGTTAATGGAGTAATCGCTGCCGCCGCTCTTCAGGAAGCCGAGGTAACGGTCAACGGCAGGCTGGCCTTCCTCAAGGATTTGCTTGGAGAAGCTGGTCGCGGCCGAGAAGCCGGTCGCATATTTGTAAACATAGAAGCTGTTGTAGAAATGGGGAATTCGCGCCCATTCCATTCCGATCTCCTTGTCTACCTGCATGCCTTTACCGTGATATTTCACGTTCAGCTCATAATAGATGTCGGATAGATCCTGAGGAGTAAGGGATTCGCCGCCTTCCGCGCGTTCGTGCACAATCTTCTCGAACTCGGCAAACATCGTTTGACGGAATACCGTGGTCCGGAATTGATCGGCATAGTAGGTGAGCAGGTACATTTTCTGCTTCGGATCCTTGGCGTTTTTCAGCAGGTAATCCATCAGCAACGCTTCGTTCGTTGTAGATGCCACTTCAGCCAGGAAGATGGTGTACTGGGCGTCACGGTATTTCAGAGCGTTGTCGGAATAGTAAGAGTGAAGCGCATGACCCATCTCATGTGCAAGGGTAAACATGCTGTTCAGGTTATCTTTATGGTTCAGCAGCACATATGGGTGGGTGCCGTAAGCGCCCCAGCTGTATGCGCCAGTCCGTTTGTTCTCATTCTCATATACATCGATCCAGCCGTTGTCATATCCCGCCTGCAAGCTGCTCAGATAATCTTCACCAAGCGGCGTCAGGCCTTCTTTGGTCATTTGCTTCGCTTCTTCGTAAGTGATATCCCACTTATACTCTTCTACGAGCGGTGCGAACAAATCGTACATGTGAAGCTCATCCACGCCCAGCAGCTTCTTGCGGAGCTCCATGTAGCGGTGGAGGAGCGGCAGGCTCTCGTGAATGGTATCGATCAGGTTGGTGTAGACTTCCTTCGGAATGTTATCGCCATAGAGCGCCATTTCCAGAACGGAAGGGTACTTGCGCACGCGGGAATAGAAAATATTTTTGTTTACATTGGCATTCAGCGTAGCCGCAATCGTGTTCTTCTGCTTGCCATAGGTTTCGTACACGGCTTTGAAAGCACGCTCGCGAACTTCGCGGTTCGGACTTTCCAGGAATTGAATATAGTTGCCGTGCGTGAGCTCGACTTCCTTGCCGTCCTCGTTTTTGATTTTCGGGAATTTCATATCCGCATTGTTCAGCATGCCGAAAATGGTCTGCGGCGCAGAGGAGAGGTTGCCGACCTGAGCCAGCAGCGCTTCTTCGGTCTTGGACAGAACATGAGCCTTCTCCCGTTTCATTTCGGACAGCGTAAACTTGAATTCCTTGAGGGTAGGGTCTTCAATCAGTTTGTCAAGCTCCGTTTCGGACAAGGACAGAATTTCCGGCGTGATGAAGGAGAGGGCTTCTCCGGCTTCGACATTCAATTTTTTGGCTTTGGCAGATAACGCCTGATATGTAGGGTTTGCTGTATCCTCATCATGATGCATGTGCGCATATACGTATAAACGTTCGGCATGATATGAGATTTCGTCCTCAAGCTCGAAGCATTCCTTAATGGAAGCCGCGTTGGTTAACTTGCCTTGATAATCGGCTGTGCGTTTCAGAAGATTCTTCAGCTCCGCATAGCTCGCATCCCATGCCTTCTGGTCAGCGAATAAATCTTCAAGCTTCCATTGATGCTCTTTAGGGACATCAGCGCGTTTTAACAATTGTTCCATGGAAATCCTCCTTGAATGATAGGTATTAGTTGGAGTCCGGGTTCCTTCAGATAAGACTTCGTTGCGGGCAGTCGATAGAGCGATCAGGCTGATTGCAATCGTAATGCAGAGCACCTTGGCGCCTCTCATGGCATCATACCTCCTCGAATTGAAGCATCCGAGCGATAGTATGCCGCGTACCCGCCACTTTCATCCTATAAATTTACGAGGAACCCAGATTCAAGAAACTGTATACAATAAGGTAAAAGGCAAACAAGATGAAGGCGACGGCAATCAGGGCCATCCCCTTCCTCAGTCCCGGCGGTATCTTATCCCGGTACATGATCATGATGGCACCGAGACTGAACGCGAGAATAATGAAGATGACAATATTCGTATAATCCATTCGTTACACCTGCTTAAAAGCAGCCATCATTTCTCTCCACTCATCTTCCCGGCCTTCAAAATCTGCTTTGGGAAAACGGTTTTGAGCCCAGTGCATCAAGGCTGGACGACTCAGAAAGGTATGGGTCTCTTCACCCCACTGGTCAGAAATTTCGCGGAGAACGATGTACCGGCCCTGAACTTCAACCGTCATCATGTTCCACTTGTCTTTTTTGTATATTTCATGTTTTTTGATCATATGCATTCTCCGTTTGCTACTTAGGCTTTTGGGTAAATGATAACGCACAGGCGGGCGTAAAAGCAAATAATCTTCTGTTAAATAGTGGCTCAAAAAAAGCCCCTTAGGGCGAATTGACGGATTGCATTGTCAGAAAACATGGGATATAATATGGATATTCGCCATAGATGGCGGTATTTTTAGGAGGTTGTTCATTTGAAAGGTACAGTTAAATGGTTTAACGCAGAAAAAGGTTACGGCTTCATTTCCGTTGAAGGTGGCGAGGATGTATTCGTACACTTCTCCGCAATTCAAGAAGAAGGCTTCAAGAGTTTGGAAGAAGGTCAAGCGGTTGAGTTCGACATCACTGAAGGTAACCGTGGTCCTCAAGCAGCCAACGTAACAAAACTGTAAGTTAGCTCCCAATTCGGAGATCTTATAGAATTACCAAGGCATGAAGCACAGTTCTCGGTTAAGAGAACTGTGCTTTTTTGTATTTCAATGGGTCAAGCGCTGATTCCGCCGACATTCATATCCTCCGGCTTGGCAAAAAGGTGCCGGTAAAGAAAACCGAGACCGGCGATAAAGGCCAGGAGGGCTGCGAGCTGGTAAAAGGCCGGTCTTCCCGCCGCTTCGAACAGCAGACCGCCGAAGGCTCCGCTGAGAAGTCCTGAAACGCTTGACCAGAAGATAATGAATAGAGCCATGCCGGTCGCGCGGTACTGCCAAGGAATGATCCTTGTAATATAGCGGACCGCGGTTACATAGAACACGCCGAAGGTAATGCTGTGAAGCGATTGAACCGCAAGCACGGACAACGGGTCAGCCGCAAGGGCCATGAGCAGAAAACGGAGCGCGAACATCAGGCTTGCAAAAGTCAGCAGAGGCAGCTCCTTCATCTTGTCGCCATACTTGCTCAGGAGGAAGAAAATCGGGATCTCGCTGGCAGCCGAGACCATCAAGGACCAGCCGATGAGTCCTTCACCCGCTCCCAGCTCGGATAAGGTAAGCGTAAGAAAGGCTTCATTCATCCGGTGGGCGATGGCAAGACAGAAGGTGCAGCCGAAGAACCACAATATTTCTTTGGAACGCAATATTTTGAGAAGGGCTGCCAGCTCGACAGGCTCCGACTTGGCAGCAACTCCGTCGCGGAGAAGAAACGAGCAGAGCAGCGTGAACACGCCGATGCCGATGCCGATAGCCAATGTGGCCGGCGCACCCGCGGCACTGATGGCATATCCGATGGCAAGCGCGAAGAACGCGTAGCCGAGTGAGCCGAATACGCGAATAACGGTAAAGCTGCGTCCGTACCTCTGTGCCGTTTGGATGGCCATCGTATCCGCCAGGGGATAGACCGGGTAGTAGAAAAAATAAAATAAACTGATTGTGATTAACACTACGCCGAAGCTTGCAACCTGCCATAAAACAAGCATCGTGACAAGCTGTCCGATAATGAGAATGTTCATGATGCGTTTGATGGTCCGGTATTTGTCACTGGTGTAACTCCAAATCATATTGGAGAACATGGATATAAGCGGGCCGATGGCATACAGATAACCGATCTGCGCGCTGCTGAAGCCGATTTCTTTGAAATATAGCGGAAAATAGGAAATGACAAGGGCTGTCGTGCCAAATATCGTAAACATAAAGGCGCGCAGCCAGTTCTGATCCGGTCTGGGCGTAGCGGGAAGTTTCATGCTGGGGATCTCCGTTCTTTTCACGAACCCGGCGTAGCTAACGTTATTCGTGAGGTTCATGGTCTGTTATTCAGCTCCGACTAGTATATAACATATCGCAGAATGGAGATAGATGGATTATAAGATGCGTTTACTGCCATAGGTCGTCAATGATTTGTGTTATTTGTGCAAAATGAACGATCATATTATAATAGGTTTGATTTGGATAGGTATAAAAAGACAACCATGTGGAGGCAGAGTTCATTGAATAATCAAGAGCTAAGCCGTAAGGTTCCGCGCAGTCCGGTCGGGCTGATGAGCCGGGTGTACAAATTCATACTCCCGGAAGTGCGAATCGAATTGGAGAAGTGGCGCCGGGAGGCTGAGCAAATTCCGGATGAGGAGCTACAAAAGCAGGCACTGGCCAGTATAGATACCAAAAGATTTCACTGCCAGGGCGGCGCGGTGTATGCCGCAGCCAATCTGCCGGAGAAGCATATTCTCATTCCATTGATTGTAGCTTACCAGACAATTAGCGATTATCTCGATAATTTATGTGACCGTAGTACTTCGCTGGACCCAGCGGATTTCAGACAGCTCCATCAGTCGATGCTGGATGCCGTTTCGCCTGAGACTGAGCCGGCCGATTATTACGCCCTCCGGACCGAAAGGGAGGATGGAGGTTACCTTCTCCGTCTTGTGCAGAAATGCCGGGATTGTATCGGTCAATTATCAGGATATGAAGCGGCAAAGCCCTACATAAGGGATTTGGCTGGGCTGTATACCGATTTGCAGGTATACAAGCACATCCATCCGGATAAGAGGGAAGCGGCATTGCTTGAATGGTGGTCCCAGCATGCCCACCGGACACCGCATCTGCGGTGGAACGAGTTTGCGGCAGCAACGGGATCAACCTTGGGCGTGTTCATGCTATTCTTGGCTGCAACCGATCCGTTTCTGGATGACGAGGATGCTTCGTCCATTCATGCGTCTTATTTTCCGAATGTATGCAGTCTCCACATTATGCTGGATTATCTTATTGATCAAGACGAAGACAGGCTGGGCGGCGATCTGAACTTTTGTAATTATTACGAAGATGCCGATACGATGCTGAACCGGATAGCTTCCATTGTTGAGTGGGCCCGGAAAGATGTCAGAACAATTCCCTCGACCCCTTTTCATCGTATGATCATTGAGGGGTTACTGGCGTTATATTTATCCGATCCAAAAGTCAGCGAGCAGCAACTGGTTCGCTCTGTATCCAAGCGTTTGATGAAGAAGAGTCCGATGACCCGGATTTTTTTCTACGTCAACAGCCGATGGATTCGCAAGCATAAGCATGAGTGACATTGAAGGAGGAAAAGAAACATGGCAGAGGTTAAAAAAATTGCAGTTCTTACAAGTGGTGGCGATTCCCAAGGGATGAACGCGGCGCTTCGCGCCGTTGTGCGCAGCGGTCTGTATTATGGTCTTGAAGTATATGGAATTCAGCGTGGTTACCAAGGACTTCTGGAGAACGACATTGTCAAAATGGATCTTCGCAGCGTAGGGGATATTATCCAGCGCGGAGGCACGATCCTTCGTTCCGCCCGCTGTGAAGAGTTCAAGACGGCGGAAGGACAGCAGAAGGGTGCCGACATTCTGAATCAGCACGGCATCGACGGCTTGGTCGTTATCGGAGGGGACGGCTCTTACCACGGGGCGAACAAGCTCAGCAAACTCGGAATCAAAACCATGGGCCTTCCGGGCACGATTGATAACGATATTTCCTATACGGACTATACAATCGGCTTTGATACAGCTGTGAGCGTCGTTGTAGACGCCGTTAATAAATTGCGTGACACGATGTCTTCCCATGCGCGCTCCTCCGTTGTAGAGGTTATGGGACGCCACTGCGGCGACATTGCGCTCCATGCGGGCCTTGCTTCAGGCGCAGAGACCATTCTGGTGCCGGAAGTGGAGTACAACCTTGATGAAGTGGCAACCCGTTTGCGCGAGAATTTCGCAAAAGGCAAGCGTCACAGTATCATCATCGTAGCGGAAGGCGTCGGACGCGGCGAGGACATCGTATGTGATCTTAAAGAGTGCCATGCCTCGATCGATGCACGGGTAACGGTGCTCGGACATATCCAGCGCGGTGGAGCTCCAACTCCGTTTGACCGGAACCTGGCAAGCCGTCTTGGCGATTTTGCGGTTCGCAGTCTGATTGACGGCCAATCCGATAAAGGATGCGGCATCATTAAGGGCGAGCTGGTCCTCACGGATATTGACAAGGTCGTTAACACGAAGAAAGAATTTAACCGTGAGCTTTACGACTTGGCATTGCGGTTGTCCCAATAAAATCAGCACACGTCAGTAAAAAGACCGTCTCTCATTGCAGAACGCATTCTGCATGGAGACGGTCTTTTTGTAGCGGTAAGAAAGCAGAAACTTCAGAGGCCAGTCAAAGATATTTCGCAAGAAAAACTCCCGCAGAATACGGTCTGTCTCTTAGAGGTTCTTCGGTTGACGTTAGGATGCGGATCGGGATGGAGCATGTACCTGGCGTGCGAACTTACGCTGAACTTTGACCAGACGCATAAGCATCAGGGCAGCGCCGACGGCAAGGCCCGTGATCAACCCGATCCAGTAGCCGAAGGCTTGCCAATCGGTGTAGTTGGCGAGAACATAACCTACGGGCAGACCAATCACCCAAAACGACAGAAAAGCGAGCATGAAGGCGACATTCACGTCTTTATAACCCCGCAGCGCTCCTTGGGTCGGCGTGGCGATCGCGTCCGAGATCTGAAAGAAGATCGCGAACAGCAGAAACTGCTGGATCAGCGCCACGACGGCAGGCTCGTTGGAATATAATCCGGCAACCTGGCGGCCGGCCATAAACAGGATGACAGCCGTGATCAGCGACAGGATAACGGCTGTGCTGATGCCGAGTTTCGCGTACTTCCAGGCATCCTTCATTCGTCCCGAGCCTGCCTCGAAGCCTACAAGGATGGTGAGACTCATGCATATGCTTAATGGCAGCATATACAGTGTTGTAGCGAAATTCAGGGCCGCTTGGTGAGCGGCAATCGTTGCCGTATCAAAGCTGCTCATAAGCAGCGTCACCGCAGCGAAGACGGCGGTCTCCAGAAAGATGGAGAACCCGATCGGCACGCCGATTTTTAATAGGCTTTTCCATGCGCTCAATGAAACTCCCTGAAGCTGCCTGAAGATGCCGAAGGAAGAGAACGGGTGGCTGTTATGGATGATCACGATGGCGATGATGAGCACGGTCCAGTATGTAATCGCGGAAGCGATGCCGGCGCCCACGCCCCCCATTCTTGGAAAGCCCCAGAATCCATAAATGAACAGCGCATTCAGGCCTACGTTCACCGGCAGGGTAATCAGCGTGATCACCATGGAAATTTTAGTTTGCCCGAGCGCATCAATAAAACTGCGCAATACGGTATAAGCGAACAGCGGAATGATGCCGATCGAGATTGCGGCGAGAAACTGGGAGGCAATCCGCCGAACTTCCGGCTCCAGGCTCATAGCTCCGAGAATGCTCGGTACAACGGCATACCCGATCGCAAGGACGACGATGGCAAGTAAGATGGACAGCCAGAGCGCCTGGTTCACTTGGTAAGCGACATTATTTTCTTGTCGCCCGCCAATGAGCTGCGAAACGATGGGGGTGATCCCCATCAGAATTCCGCTAAGGCCGGTTTGGACCGGGATCCAGATGCTTGTCGCGATTGCTACGCCTGCCAGGTCGACTGAGCTGAATTTTCCGGACATGTTGGTGTCGAAAAAGCTAATGGCCGATAAGGCTAGCTGCGTAATTAAGATGGGGATAAGAATGATTGCAAATTGCTTCAGCTTTCCCCGTGTTGTCGTAGTCGGTTGCATGTGCGATGTGCCTTTCTTATTGTAGTTTTCGGACGGTGCCACCATATTGTAGGGTTCTGCTATGGTTGGGGACAATAACTGGCTTATTGAGCGGCGACCCAAAACTCAACCAATCGTTGAATTGGAGTGCGTCAATTTGACAGATTAAGGGGCAATCCAGCCCTACCCATCATCATAGCATCTGCTGTCAAGAGAGTTCACTGAACTGCTTGAAGGCAGAAAGGGCCGACCATGTTGATGGCCGACCCTTTGCGAATGGATAATTGAATTATTTATGAGTGACGCCTTCCGTATACCGGTTGGAAGCATTCCAGAGTAAATATTCATCGACGTTTGTATCTTTGAGGGCGCGAATCTGCTCTTCGATTTCCTTTTTGCCGTACTTGGCATAATTACCGCTTCCGAGCCAGCTCGCGGTAAAGTCCTGAATCCATGGCCGGATGATCGGCTTCTGCTCTCCCAGCTCTTCGAGCTTCTTGTGGGTATCTTCCATGGACCCCTTGATGGTCTGGTAAGGAGCCTTGTCCGGTACGGGGGAGCCGAACCAGCCTGCCGTGTAATGGCTTGGGTATACCATCGGACTGATGATATCGACGTTTTTGGAAATTTTGACGAAGTCCTGCCCGATGCCTTCTGCTGCAGGCACCGAGGCCGCATAGCCGAAGATGTCAACGGATACGCGGATGCCAAGCGGCGCGAGTTCTTCCCGGGCATACTGCACAAAATCGGATACCACGTCCACGCGCGATTGATCCGTTTTGGTATACTTCAGGGAATCGGCGCGTTTCTCAAAGCCCTCCGGAAAACGGACATAATCAAACTGGATTTCCTTGAACCCGAGTTTGGCGGCTTCCTTGGCGATCTCGATGTTGTAATCCCATACCTCTTTGCTGTACGGGTTAACGAAGCTGTCGCCCCCGCCATTGGTCCACACGCTGCCGTCTCCTTTACGGAAGGAAAGCTCCGGGTTTTTCTTGGCAAGAATGGTATCCTTGAACACGACAACTCGGGCGATCGGATAAATATCGTGTTTCTCCAGCCGCTTCATCAGCTGTTTGATGTCTTTGATAAAAGGCTGGGATTTACCGAGTTCCTTCAGCTTCGGATTATCGGTTTTGTACGTTATGTATCCTTCATCGTCCTTGATGTCAATGACCATGGCATTGAGTTCGGTCTTGTCCATAAGATCCACGAGCTGATTCATTCTGGAGCCGCCTGCGCTATAAGCCGTTACATAAATGCCTTTGACTTTGGGAGCGTCAATCTGCGGATCGATTTCCGTCGTGTTTGGCTTGATGCCGGATTGGCCCTGACCTTGATTGTTCTTTTGGTGCATGCTTTGAATCACGGCGGTATTTAACGATGCCTGAAGTTTGGCGGTAAGATTGTTATCTTGCGGACTGGAACCGCCGAAGCCCGCAGACGCCAAGATGAATAAAGCCAAGATGATATTCATAATTACTCTCTCCCTTGTGTACATTCACATCATGATTATAAAGGAACGGATGCCTTCAAAAAGAACAGGATTGTTACAATCGACAATAAATTGGAAACGGCGGGTGAGCGTACTTAGTTCATTAAACGGGTCAAGGGCGTTTTAAACGCTAAATATCGACATTTGTGGCAGGTGGTCGTGAACAACGTGTGAACTTGGGGAGTGACTAGCATCGGAATATATTACCCGTAAGAAGGCGGACAGCGTTTACATGCAGCTTTATCTGCTGGCGGGAAATGACGTGCTTATAGAATTTACATTTATCCATAAAAAAATGCCGTTACTCACCGGTGAATTTTACCGGAGAATAACGGCACTTGTCGTGCGATATTCACGTGTTGCATAAAAATTAATGAAGCGGCGTTTGGTTCTGATGCTCGCAAATGCTGAACTGAATAATTTCAAGAGCGTCCTCCTGCTCCAGAATACTCAGCCCGTCCCTAAGAACGATCATGGAATTTAGTTCGTTCTGTCTAAAGAACGATAACATTTCCGGGAACCACTTCATGACGATTTGTGACAATTTTACCGTTTCCATTTCCATAAAAATCACCCTTTCCTTCCAAATTGGTTAGGCAGGACGTTCTTTTGTAAAACGGAAAAACAATTAAAATTGGGCCAAAGCGATGCCCGGGAAACAGATCTCATGAATATTGTAGGAACCGCGCACAAATATTATACCACAAATTTACCTTGCCCTGACAGGTGGTAAATATTTAGTTCTTGCGGAATTGACCCATGACAGCCGTGGTTTCCACGATATTAACAAAGGCCAGTGGATCCGTCTCTGTAATAATCTGTTTTAGCTCAGCCAGCTCATATCGCGTCGTGACGGTCATAAGCATATCCTTTTCTTTATGACTGAAGGCCCCCTCGGTTTTGATCTTGGTTATGCCGCGTGGGCGCTTAAGCAGCTTCTCCAGCAGAGCTTCCGTCTGGTTCGTTACAATAAAGACGGTAACCTTGATATGACTGACGTGGAGCATATCGACCATTTTTCCGGCAATATAGATGGAGGCCATGGAGGCAAGGGCCAAGTTCCAATCGTTTTCCAAATAAGCAACCGCCATAATGACGATGGCGTTCAGCGTCACGAGTACGCTTCCTACGGGGAAGTCCCGATATTTCGTAACGAGGGAGCCGATAATATCAAAGCCCCCGGTGGAACCGCCAACCCGAAAGGAGAGGCCGGTACCGAATCCGACAAGCACGCCGCCGAACACCGAGGACAGCAGCATGTCGGTTGCAACCGGGGTGACCGGAATGAGCTCTAGGAACAAGGTAGTCACAATAACCGAGAGAACGCTGAGACCAACGAACCTTTTGCCGAGCTTGAACCAACCTGTGATAAGAATCGGGATATTGAGCACAAAATACATGACGCTGATATTAAGCGGCGTGAAGTAGCCGATAATTAGGGCCACGCCGGAAACGCCTCCGCTGAGCAGATGATGGGGAATCAGAAACAAATTAAATCCGCCGGCGATAATGATGCCGCCGAACACGATCGAGAAATAGGTCCATAGACGCTTCAACATAGGAATCACCTCCCGGTTATTATGACTTCTTTAAGCTTGCTGGTATTCCAGAAATGTTTTGTGATATAATGTATTGGATATTCTTGAGTAGTCCGTTACATTGATAACTTTGCAAGCTTATCAGGATGATTATACATTAACCAGTCATCATACTGGTGATAAGAGAAATATACCGGTTCACCTCGTGCAGAAAATCCTGCTGGCCGGGAAAGCCTATAAACGTTACCACTACTTAAGAATACAGAGAAGAAAGTGGAAGTCCACAGATAGAAGGAGTATGAACCTATTGAAAAATTTCGCAGATTTTGGCTTGGAGCCTCGCGTGCTGCAAGCAATTACTGAACTTGGCTTTGAGGAAGCCACACCGATCCAATCCCAATCCATTCCGATTGCTCTGACCGGCAAGGATATGATTGGACAAGCACAGACGGGTACTGGTAAGACAGCAGCATTCGGCCTTCCTCTTATCCACAAAATCGCCAAGGAAGAGGAGCGTATCGTCGCTCTGATTATGACACCGACCCGTGAACTTGCCATCCAGGTTGCTGAAGAAATCGGTAAACTGTCCCGTTTTAAAGGAATCCGTTCCTTGGCTATTTATGGCGGACAGGATATCGGGCGTCAGATCCGCGCTTTGAAAAAGAAGCCTCAAATTATTATCGGCACACCAGGTCGTCTACTTGACCACATCAACAGAAAAACCATCCGACTTGACGATGTCCAAACCGTTGTATTGGATGAAGCGGATGAAATGCTGGACATGGGCTTCATGGAAGACATCCAGTCGATCCTGAAGCTTGTTCCTGAAGAACGTCAAACCTTGCTGTTCTCCGCAACTATGCCGGCTAACATTCAGAAGCTGGCATCCCAGTTCCTTAAGGAACCTGAGCATGTATCCGTTATTCCTAAGCACGTTAGTGCACCTCTGATTGATCAAGCATATATCGAAGTTCCTGAACGTCAAAAATTCGAAGCATTGAGCCGCCTTCTGGATATGGAGTCACCTGAGCTTGCGATCGTCTTTGGACGTACCAAGCGCCGTGTTGACGAATTGGCAGAAGCATTGCAAAAACGCGGGTACTCGGCGGATGGTCTTCATGGCGATCTGTCCCAGCACCAACGTGATACCGTTATGCGTAAATTCCGCGACGGAAGCATCGATGTCCTCGTGGCAACCGATGTGGCAGCACGCGGTCTCGACGTATCCGGCGTTACCCATGTTGTAAACTTTGACTTGCCGCAAGATCCTGAAAGTTATGTACACCGTATTGGACGTACAGGCCGTGCGGGTAAGGAAGGTACGGCTTGGTCTTTCGTGACACCGCGTGAAATGGATCATCTGTATTTCATCGAGCGTGTGACTCGTCATCGTATTCCACGCAAGCCGTTGCCAACGATTGCCGAAGCGATTGAAGGCAAACAACGTATCATCGCTGAGCGAGTGCTTGAAATCATTGAGCAGGGTGAATTGACCGAATACAAAGGTCTTGCGATTCAATTGCTGGAGCAGTACGATTCCGTACAGCTGCTGGCAGCTGCAATGAAAATCCTGACAGGCGACAAGAAGGAAGCATCCGATATTCATCTGACGCCTGAAGATCCGATCCGTGCAAAACGCCGGAAGCCGGACATCCGCAATGGTCGCAAGCCAAGCGGTGGCTATGGCGGCCGCAGCAGCGGCGGCGGATATCGCCGTGATGGCGGCAGCGGCAGCGGTGGTAACCGTGGCGGCTACTCCAAAGGCGGATACAACCGTGATGGCGGCGGCAGCAGTTATGGCAACCGCGAGGGCGGTGGCTACAACCGTGACCGCAACAATAGCGGTGACCGTAAACCTCGTTCCTACAGCGGCGGCGAGCGTCGTCCTAACCGGGGCGGAGACGAATAATATATACGTGTAATTTCTTCTGATTGAAGAAACCAAACAGAAAAGACGAAGCAGCTGCCCACGCCAGGTGGAGCCGCGCTTCGTCTTTTTTCATGTTTAAAGAAGATGCACCCAGGGTGCATCCCCTTTAAACTCGCAGTTTTAGAGCAATACCAAGCTGATCTGTTTCACTTCATGATTCAAAGAGACATTAGATGTAGAATGTGCTGAGAATAATGACAAGGAGAATGAACAGAACCAGGACAATACCAACATTACTTCCGTAGCCGTAACCGCCGCCTTCACAAGACATACATAATCCCTCCTCTTTAAATTTGGAAATTCAAGCTTGTTGAACGGATTACGTGATATCGTATGGAGAAACAGGGGCACTGGATTGGATAAACACCCAGGTTCGTATAAATTAGGCTCTGGCAATGCATGTACCAAATAAGGTATATTAATAGATACATGCATGATTTGAGTGAGGAGGAAACGGATTTGGAAATGAAAGGAGCCATGGGTGGCTTATATAAGCTCACCGAGTGGATTACCCGTATTGCTTTTTCGAACATCTTGTGGGTTATTTGTACATCGCCTTTCCTGTTTATTGTTCTAACCAAATTCCTAATGGCCGTTCAGACACCGGATGCGCATAATGAGCAGCTGCTGTCGAACTGGGTTCTGGGAATATTATCACCGTTTGTTTTGTTTCCGGCTACGGCGGCTTTATTTACCGTTGTACGCAAATGGGTAATGGGCAATCCGGACGTGTCCGTATTTAAAACGTTCTTCAAGGGTTATAAGGAAAATTACAAGCAGAGCATGATCGGCGGTATTTTTTATACGCTGCTGTTCGTGATTATGTACGTGGATTACACGGTTTATATGACGCAGCTAGATGGTTTCCAGCTTGTCGGCATTGTGATGCTCGTGCTGCTTATCGTGCTGTTTGTCTCCCTGTTTAATTTCTTCTCCATGACCGTTCATTATGAGATGAAAACGACGCAGCTGTTAAAAAATGCGGTGCTGCTGACATTGATTCGTCCGTTTCGCGTATTTTCGACTTTGATCGGAAGCGCTGTCTTGGCGTATATCGGCACGCAGATGCCGGTGCTGTTCGTGTTCTTCCTGTTCTGCCTGATGGCATTGTTCGCATTCTTTAATTTCTATGCCACCTTCACCAAAATGCAGGAACAGCAGGAGAAGATGAAGAAAGCGGAGGAAGAGGAGTCCGAAACCGAACAAGCTCTTCTGGAGAGCATGGAATCTGCCAAAAAGGGAGAGAACGGATCGAAACCTTAGTACGCGAGGTTTACTTTTCCGGCAAAACCCCCTATAATAAGACTACATCCTGCGATGTTCGTTTCGGTTTTCCGTTGTTTTGAACCAATGACGATGTCTAGGGAGATCTATACGTAATCGTGGCTGAAATGCCCTGTCTATATGACAAGGGGAATTCATAAGCGGTTCTGCGGTCACCCACCTGCTAATGCAGGTTCGAAGACAATGTTTACCGGACGGCATAGGCGGGTTTCGTTAAGTCAATGAATGGGCACCTCTTTCATTTCGAATTCGAAGTGAAAGAGGTGCCTTTTTGCTATATATAAAGGTTTGCTGAAAGCATAAACAATGTTAAACTAGAGTATGGAAAGGAACGGTCATTTATAAAGGAGGAACGGTCTTTGTCATTAAAACGAGTTCTAATTGGTATCGTGCGCAGCTATGACGGCACAAGCGACCGTGCTAAAGATCCCAAGCTGAAGACGCGTTATTACAATCTTTCAAAAGAAAAGTGTTTTGAAGAGGTTTCCTCGACACTGAAAAAAATTCCGGGTTACAAAGTTCTGCATGAGGTTAAATCCGTGGGAGAGATCACGCTCGAGAAAAGAACCTCGTTTGGACGTACACTGGACATTACCGTATCCGTGCTCGGCATCAGTCCGGTTCGCAGCGCAGTTGATATGTATTCGGCTTCCCGCGGTTCCCTAGGGGATCTGGGAGCGAACTACCGGGTTATCTTGAACCTGTACGCTGTTCTGGATAAAAAACTGAGCAAGTATAAAGTGGATGCTTAGTAGAATAAGAAAAAGCGGGAGAGCTGCTCTCCCGCTTTTTAAAAGTGTGCAGTGTATGTAGCTTTTGGCGTGTTACCGCAAAGATTTTACTGCATCGATCGCGGCTTCGTAATTCGGGTGCTCCGTCATCTCACCAAGGTATTCAACATAGGTGATGGTATCGTTAGTATCCACGACGAAGATCGAACGCATGTCGAGTTGGAATTCCTTGATGAGCACGCCATACGCTTCACCGAAAGAACGCGATTTATAGTCGGAGAGCGTAATGACCCGGTCAACGCCTGCAGCTCCGCACCAACGGGCTTGAGCGAACGGAAGGTCGGCACTGATCGTAAGGATCACCACATCATCGCCCAGACCAGCAGCTTCTTCATTGAAACGGCGCGTCTGTGCATCGCATACCCCGGTGTCGAGGGAAGGAACGACGCTGATCAGCTTGATTTTACCGGCATAATCCTTAAGAGATACGTCTTCGAGCAGGTTTTTGCTCACTGTAAAATCCGGCGCGGCATCACCAGCCTTGAGCTGTGGACCGATGAGTGTAATAGGATTGCCTTTGAAAGTGGCAGCTCCTGAACGTTCTTGAGCCATGAGAAATCTCCTCCTTGGATATCAAAGTTTGGTGATCAGGTTCATGGTACATTATAATCTTTTTAAAAAGGGTATGTCCACTAGGAGCATCCCTGCCCTGGTTTAGGATGAGGAGGATGCTATGATATTCGTACGTTATGAAAATTGGAAAAGTTATTTGCGTTATTATCCCGTTACATCGCTGCTGCTTGTCATTAACCTGGTGATGTTTGTGATCACATCCTTAGACGGCGGTTCCAGAAATCCGGTTACGCTGCTGAAATATGGGGCTTTATCGGATTTGCCGCAATTCGTTGACCAGGCATGGAGATACTTTACGGCGATGTTTCTGCATAACGGGTTTGATCATGTATTGTTCAACGGCTTCGCACTGCTGGTATTTGTTCCCCCGCTGGAGAGAATCATGGGGAGCTGGAAGTTTGCCATTCTGTATCTGCTCAGCGGTGTTCTCGGTAATGTAATCGGATTGGCTTATTATGAGCGCATGGAGGACTATACCTTCCTTGTAGGCGCCTCAGGAGCCATTTACGGAGCTTATGGCGCTTATCTGTACATCGCCCTGTTCCAGCGGCATGTCATTGATGAGTCGTCTCGCAAGACGCTGTTCACCCTGCTTATTTTGGGGATACTGTTCTCGTTTACCCCAGGGGTCAGCCTTGTAGCGCATGTCGGCGGATTGGTAGGCGGATTTTTCCTCTACGGTCTCATGATTCGATTATTTAAACGTCGAACATAATCGGACCTTAGAGGGTCTGTTATAATAGAATTGGATGATTTGATAAAGTCTTCAAGTCTTCTAGGGAATAAGAATGGAGCGATAAAAGGCGTGGAATTACGACAGTTGCAATACTTTGTAAAGGTTGCGCAAAAGGAACACGTTACCCAAGCGGCAGAAGAGCTTCATGTGGCTCAGTCAGCCGTCAGCCGTCAAATACATCAGTTGGAAGAAGAGCTTGGTGTTAATTTGTTCATGCAAAAAGGCCGGAATCTGCAGTTAACCCCGGTAGGCCAGCTTTTTTGCAAACGGGTGGAGAGCATTATGAAGGACTTGGACCGTGCGGTCGTCGAGATACATGAATTTCTGGACCCGGAACAGGGAGAGATCCGCATCGGATTCCCACACAGCCTGGGCATCCATTTGATTCCGTCCATTGTGGCTGAATTCCGGAAGAAATATCCGAACGTGAAGTTCCGGTTCAAGCAGGGGATGTTCCCGACACTGATCCGGGACGTGGTTGGAGCTGAAGTGGATCTGGCATTTGTGTCGCCGTTTCCGGATCGTCATGATCAAGTGGATGGGGATATCGTTTTGACAGAGGAGCTGTTTGCGATCCTGCCGCCGAATCACCCGCTTGCGGGGGAGCAGTCCATCAAGCTGGAGCAGTTGAAAGAGGAGCGCTTTGTGCTGTTCAGCAAAGGCTACTCCTTGCGTCCAATTGTGTGGCATGCCTGTCTTGAAGCAGGGTTCACGCCGAAGATTGCTTTTGAAGGCGAGGAAACGGATACGATCCGCGGGCTGGTTGCGGCCGGTATGGGGGTCAGCCTGCTTCCTGAAATGGCCCTATTCCAGACGAATCCTCTGCAGCCGGCACGCGTCCGGATCTCGGAGCCGAAGGTAACGCGTTCCATCGGTCTGATCCACCGCGCGGACGAGAAGCTGCCACCGGTTGCTCAGGCATTCCGTGCGTTTCTGCTTCAATATTTTGGTATTGATCCGTCGCCGAAAAAGGAAGGGAAAGCGGACTGACGCATCAACTCCCTAACCTGGCTTCATTAATCAAAAATAACATATATAAAAAAGAGGGCTTTCCTTCTCCACCAATCCAGGTAGAGAGGAAAGCCCTTTGTTGTTTTTTTTTATTGGGTTATTCCCGGTTGCTCGTAAAGATCATGATATAACGGATCAACTCGAGCAGAGAGATCAAAGCTGCAGCGACATAGGTCAAGGCCGCGGCGTTCAATACTTTAGCAACTCCGCGTTCTTCGTCATTGGCGATATAGCCTTCTTGAACCATCAGCTGACGAGCACGGTTACTTGCGTTAAACTCGACCGGCAGGGTGACGAGCTGGAAGGCAACGGCGCAAGAGAAGAAGATGATGCCGAGACCGACCAGGTTCATGGCTTGGAACAGGAAACCGGCAATCAAGAGAAACGGAGCGATACCCGATGCGAAGTTTACCACCGGGAACATTTTGTGACGGGCTACTAGCATCGGATAGTGCTCGGCATGCTGGATCGCATGGCCAACCTCGTGACAAGCAACAGAGACAGCCGAGATCGTGCGTTCATAATAAACGGGCTCCGATAAACGCACAACGCGTTTGGTTGGATCATAGTGGTCGGAGAGTGTGCCTGGCACCGGTTCAATCGGTACATCATGGAGTCCGTTGGCATCCAGCATATGCCGGGCAGCATCGTATCCTGTCATGCCGGTGCTGTTCTCGACCTTAGCCCATTTGTTAAACGTGCCTTTGACCCGGAACTGGGCCCATAGCGAGAATATAAAAGCGATAATAATGAGAATAAACATCCAGTCAGAATACATGTATCATACCCCCATACAAAGTTGTTATTTGGTTCTTCACCATTACATCGAAGTGAACTGGTTCAGCAAGATTTGTAGCGACTCGATGCAAGCAGCCCCTTTAGGAAGAATGTTAGCGAGTACTTCCCGGGCTTGACTTGGCTTTAATTCACTCAGAAGCGGGTTGAGTTCCTTCACATCCCGTTCCAGCTGTTTCATCTGTATTTCGAGCTTGGTTAGCTTCTCCGTCATTTCGGAATCATCGGGAACCGACTTCCAGCGATCAAGTCTCTCCTTAATCTCATCGAGAGTATATTTCTCTTGCTTTAACTGATTAATACGTTCGAGAGTGCTTAAGGTTTCAGAACTGTACAACCGGTAGTTTTTTAACGTCCGTTTTTCAGGGGAGATCAAACCCAGCTTCGTATAATAGTCAATGGTTCTTTCGCTGATTCCGGCAACTTTGGCCAGCTCACCGATTCGGAAAAGGTTTCCGCTCGTGATCCCCATCATTCATCACCTCACAAGCTTTCATTGAATTGGAAATTAATGAATGCATTTATATTTTCATTTTAATAGAAATATGATACATGATCTTGAACCATACAGTCAAACGTCATAGTTGTGACAAAAAATCTTGAAGCCTAGTTTTTTTAATCGATACATGATGTTTGAGGATTTGCACTGTATGCACTTAATGTTAGATTATATTACACAAACTTCGTTTTTTATGAAAATAACCGTTGCGGATTTTGGTTAACCCCCCTATAATGACAATATGAATTCAAGGTCATGTTATAATAGTTCACATTAAGGGGAGTGTAAAACATGGGAAAAAGATGGCTAGGTTTAATGGTGGGAGTAATCGCATTGCTTGCATTCCCGGCGAGCGCGTTCGCCGCTGATGGGGGAGCCACGAACGTTGAATTAACGGCTGGTTTGAACTCCGTGTTCGTATTCTTGGCAGCATTGCTCGTATTCTTCATGCAAGCAGGGTTCGCACTGCTGGAAGCCGGATCTGTCCGTATGAAGAATGCAGGCCACGTTGCAGGCAAAACATTCCTGACCTTCGGCATTTCGATCGTTGCCTTCTGGGCACTAGGGTTTGGCCTGGCATTCGGCAACGGGAACAGTTTTTTCGGATTTGAAGGTTTTTTCTTAAGTGGCGACAATGCGGCTGGCTCTTTTGATTCCTTGTCCGCTTACGATGTGCCGACAACCATTATGTTTTTGTTCCACTTATCCTTTGCGGCCGTATCCTTGGCCATCGCTTGCGGTGGTATGGCAGAACGGGCAAAGCTCAGCGTCTATATCGTGTTTGGATTGCTGTTCACCATCGTGATTTATCCGATTGTTGCTCACTGGGTATGGGGCGGAGGCTGGCTCGGAGCTCTGGGTATGCAGGACTTTGCCGGATCGACGGTCGTTCACTTGACAGGTGCTACAGCGGCGCTGGTGGCTACCGTTCTTCTGAAGCCACGGCTTGGCAAATATAATAAGGACGGGAAGCCTAACAGCATTCCGGGCCACAACCAGGTATTATCGGTGCTCGGCGTATTCATCATCTGGATCGGTTGGTTCGGATTTAATCCAGGCAGCACCATCTCCGCACTCACGGACGGCTTCTTCGGTTTTGTGGCTTTAAATACGAATATCGCGGCTGCGGCAGGTGCGCTAGCGGCATTGCTGATCTCTTGGGCGGTTCTTGGCAAAGCAGATATTCCTAGCATGCTGAACGGTATTCTTGCTGCTTTTGTGGCCATCACGGGGGCCTGTGCATTCGTGGAACCTTGGGCGGCTGTTGTTATCGGTGCAGTAGCCGGTACGATTACCTTCTTTACGGCACAGTGGTTTGACCGCAAAGGCATTGATGATCCTGTATATGCATTCTCCGTACATGGTATTGCCGGTATGTGGGGGGCTGTATCCACCGGTTTGTTCGCAGCACCGAGACTTGTTGAAATTACAGGCGTAGGCAAAGAAGGTTTGTTCTACGGCGGGGGCTTCGGTCAGCTTGGCGTTCAGCTATTGGGCCTCATCGGTACGTTTGCATTCGTTCTCGTGATCTCATTCATTATTCTGTACCTCATGAAAATTACGATGGGTATCCGTGTAACGGAGGAAGAAGAATTAGTGGGTCTAGATATGAGCGAACATGGAACTTACGGATATCCGGAGCAAATGAAACTTCTGGCGGAATCGGAAGGGAAATTACCAGAGTTTCGTTCCGGAGGCAAAGGGGTACCTGGAAGCGATACGGCGTTATAAATATGAAACTCTAAATGGTTATTGATTATGTAATGAGGAGGCCGCGGCATGAAACCTCTGAAATCCGTAAATCTGTTTCCGGTATTCTCGGAAATTCAGACAGCAGCAACAGCCCAGCAATTACGAGATGAACGGATCGTTTGTCAGAACCATCTGATCGAGATGCGTCATGACATGGAGCTGAGAGAGTGGATCGCATCCGTCAATACGATGCACGATCTGATTGGACAGCGTGCCGCGGCAATCTGTGAGCAGGACATGTGGGAGGCTGGCTTGGGCCGGCCTCCTGCGCGTTATGCGTTTGTTGCTTTTGGCAGCAGCGGAAGGCAGGAAGCTACGCTGTGGAGCGATCAGGACAACGGTTTGATCATTGGCGATGAGCTGGAGGAGGAACAGCTTCCCTTCTTTCGGGAATATGGCCTTCGACTGGCGAACCTGCTGGAGTATGCAGGCTATCCCAAATGTTCGGGAAAAGTGATGTGTTCCGAACCTTTATGGAATAAAAAGCTTGGCGATTGGAAAAATCAGATTAGCGAGTGGTGTGGAGACCAGCAGTGGGAGCCGATTCGCAATTTTATCATTGCTTCGGATCTCCGTCATATAGCGGGAGATGGCGAGCTAACGGAGGCATGGGTCGACCATTTCCGGAGCTCCGTCGAGTTGAACCCGAATATCGGCAATGCCGTGCTGCGCAATACGGTCAAGCACAAGGCAACGCTGAATGTCATGGGGCGAATTGTAACGGAGCGGTTTGGTGAGCATGCCGGTGAATTTGACGTAAAGTATGGCGTTTATATTCCACTTGTAAACAGTATTCGCACGATGGCGCTCCAAAGAGGCATCATCGAAACCTCGACGCAAAAGCGGATGGAGAAGGTGATGCTGCTTGAGGGCGGCAACTTGCTGCTGGAAAGCGTGCAGCGTGCTTTTTTGACGGCGCTTCGGCTGAGAAATAACACGCCCCATCGGCTGGAGAACGGGCTGATCACGAGCAGCGGGTATATCCCGCAGGAGCAGCTCAAGAACAAAACCATGCAGTACGAGCTTCGCGATACGCTTGGTGTGGTCAGACGGATACACCGGTCATTGCAGCGAGAGCACCGTTTTGCGGAGAGGAGGAACCCATGACTGAACCGGGACAATCGAACGGGGGCTTCTGGAGATCCCTCCGTTCGGGTAACTTTAATTCTGCCATTGCCTCTATGCGCGGGGCGCAGACGGCGCAGCAGCTGGCGTTCATCCGATCCCAGATGAAGGATAACCGGAGGCCGGAGGTTCTGGGTACCCCGCTGGACGAGCTGGAGGTTGTTGTGTTTGATCTGGAGTCGACGGGGTTCAATCACCAGCACGGTGATGAAATTTTGTCATTCGGTGCTATCAAGGTCATCGGCGAGCAAGTGATCGAGAACGAAACCTTTCATATGATTGTTAACAGCGGTGCTCCTGTTCCCCCATTCATTGCTGAGCTGACAGGAATTACGCAGCATATGGTTGATGCAGCCCCGCCCTTAATGGAGGGGCTGCATGATTTTATGGCTTTTATAGGAGGCAGGGTGCTTGTTGCCCATGCCGCTGCGCATGACCGCGGATTCCTGAACGCAGCCTTGTGGAAGACGTCAAAGGTTCGATTAACCCATCGGCTCCTTGATACGATGATGCTCGCGCAGAGATTATATCCTGAGCAGAAGGACTACAGTCTGGATGAGCTGCTGCGGAGCAGCGGCATTCCGGTGGAGGGCCGGCATCATGCTCTGTCCGACGCGCGAATGACTGCCCGGCTGTGGGCGGATTATATGAAAGAAATTCAGGCGCGCGGCCATGCAACCACGCTTGGAGATTTGTATGTCTATCTAAGCGAGGCGTAACCGCGAATAAGATGGTTGCCGCGATAGCTTATTATTCTGTTATGATCTTGCAAGGAATCGGGGCGAGGGAATAGAATTCCGATTCCTGCCGCACCCAGGAATGTGTCGGCAGATTGCTGAATAATTCTGAGGTCTCTTGTCCTCGAATAATTTTGTAAGTTTGAAGCTGTAATGGTTTTGAATCGGGAGCGTTTGGAGCTGCAGGAGATCCGATGGCATACACCTGGAGCAATCCGCCGAAGGACTGAAGCTGCAGCAGATCCTGGCCGGACGGCTCAGGGAATGTATCCGGGTGACTGTGAAACAATCCGACAATTCCTTTTTCAGTTAACACCAAGCGGGTCCATTGAACAGGGTCCAGATGAAAAGAATGCAGCGGAAACTCCGCTGTATTTTTTATGGGGATAAATTGCGTAACGGTTACTGATCGCCTTGCTGCGCTGGAGTGCCCGATAAAGACACCACAAGCCTCCTGTGGCAGACAATCATACGTATAGTCCGATATATGCTGTTGTACGGCCGCGTGCAGTAGAAGCTGCTCCAGGGCCATGTCAGACGGGTTCATCTTTTTCCCTCCCGGGCTATATTTTAGAGTTGATCACGTGTTTGAAAGATCAGGGTTTCAGGGTACAATAGGGACTATAAGTGCGTGTTCAAAAAGGTCGATTTTCAGCACCGAAGCTTATGCTTTCGATGTGCGTTTTTTCAAAACGCTTCAGTTGGATGAAGCTAGGGACGTCAGGAGCGGAGCGTACGTTTGGGTACGTGAGCACCTGAAATGTTTCCGCAGGAAACATACTTCGGAAGCAACTGCTTAGGCCCGGCTGAATTCAAGATTCGATGCCGAGCTGCTTCCTGATTCGCTTCGTGTTAGATATAGAATTTATGAGTTATCAGTGGAACTGATGAAATTCTATATCGCAAGAAAACCTACCTATGCATCGCGGTCGCTCATCCTTGAAGTGGCCTCGATAGAGGTTTTCTTATCAAAAGCGGACTTTTTGAACAACCTCTATAACTAAGTTTAGCAAAGGAACCTATATCTATGAAACGAAACATCATCATCCTCGTTCTGCTGGTTGTAGCGGCAGGCGCTGTAATCTATAACCAAGCCGGCGACAATATCCAGGCTGTCTTCACGCAGGAGAAGCCGCTCCCGACGGAGACAGGCGCCAAAGCCGGACTGCTTGCCCCTACCTTCACCCTGAAGGGGATGGACGACAAGACATATGCCGGCGGCGGAGCACGCGATAAAGCGATGGTTGTCAATTTCTGGGCATCTTGGTGTGAGCCGTGCAAACAAGAAGCCCCGGAGCTCGATAAGCTGGCGGAGGAATATGCAGATGAGCTGGAAATCTACGGCGTGAACGTGTCCAAGTATGATAATGAGAAGAAAGCGCGTCAATTCGTTAAGGATTTTGAACTCCGGTATCCAATACTTCTTGATACGAAAGGAGAAGTGTTCGAGGAGCTGTATAAAGGTCAGGTCTTCCCGACGAATGTGCTGATTGATCGAAACGGCGTGATCCAGGAAATCATTCTTGGCGCTCCGGATCCCAAGGATCTTCGCAAAAAGATAGCTAAGTTGTTGAATTAATTGTGAAGCGAAGAGCGGCTGAAACACCAAAAAAGCGCGGCCTCCATGTGCATACATGGCGGATACGCGCTTTTTATATTGGATACATCCTTAGTGATTAACCAACCCTTGCCTTGCCGCGGACTCATGTACCTGCTCCGGTGAGATTTGACCGAGCAGCGCATAACGCATACTGTCAACCAGCGCTTCCCAGCTCGCCTCAATGACGTTGCTGGAAACCCCGACGGTGTTCCAGGAGTTCTCAAAGTTCTTGGACTCGATGAGCACCCGTACTTTGGCTGCCGTCGCATCCTTGTCATCCAGCACCCGTACCTTATAGTCAGCAAGATGCATTTCCTTGAGTGTCGGGAAGTATTGGACCAGCGCTTTACGCAGCGCGTTGTCTAGCGCATTGACCGGGCCGTTGCCTTCCGCTGCGGTGTAGATGCTCTCACCGGCAACGTTGACTTTGACAAAGGCTTCGGAAACAACCGGCTGGCCGGCTGACTTCTCTACGAGCATTTTGAAGGATTCGAAGGTAAACAGTTCCTTAAACTCTCCGTTCGCTTCTCGAAGCAGCAGCTCCAGGGAAGCGTCTGCCCCCTCGAATTGATATCCTTCATGCTCAAGATCCTTGATCTTTCCGATAATAAGCTTGGATTGTTCACTAGCCGGATCAAAGTTAAGACCCATGTCTTGTGCCTTCGATACGATGTTGCTCTGTCCTGCAAGCTCGGACACCAGCACGCGCTGCTTGTTTCCGACTTTCTCCGGTTCGATATGCTCGTACGTTCTGGAATCGCGCAGGATCGCCGAAACATGGATGCCTCCCTTATGGGCAAAGGCAGCGTTACCGACATACGGCTGGTTGACAGGCATATTGACGTTGGCGATTTCACTGATATATCGTGCGGTGTTCGTCAGCGTGCGGAGGTTATCGTCTCCGATGCACTCGTATCCCAGCTTCAACTGCAGATTTGGAATGATGGAGCACAGGTTGGCATTCCCGCAGCGTTCCCCGTAACCGTTCATCGTTCCTTGCACATGCTGGACACCTGCCTGTACGGCACTTAGCGTGTTGGCAACAGCAAGCTCGCAATCGTTATGGGTGTGAATGCCGAGCGGAGCGCCAGATAATGGACCCGCTAAAGATGCCACGATGTTCGAGATCTCGTGCGGAAGACTGCCGCCGTTCGTATCGCACATGACAAGCCAATCAGCACCTGCCTCCCGAGCCTTGGACAATACGGCAACAGCGTATTCGGGATTGTTCTTATATCCGTCAAAAAAGTGCTCGGCATCAAAAATCACTTCGAGGCCCTTTTGCTTCAGGAAAGCGATGGAATCATAGATCATGGCCAGATTCTCTTCCAGTGTCGTCTGAAGCGCGGTGTGGACGTGGAAATCCCATGACTTCCCGACCAAAGTGGCCGCAGAAACGCCGGATTCCAGAATTCGAAGCAGATTGGCATCCTGATCGGCGATGGAGCCTTTGCGGCGAGTGCTGCCAAAGGCGGTTACTTTTGAGGTTAAGCCGAGATCCTGGACTCTTTTGAAAAATTCGATGTCCTTGCTGTTGCTTCCCGGGATACCGCCTTCAATATAATGAACACCAAGAGCATCGAGTTTCTTGGCGATTTTGACCTTGTCGTCCGCCGACAAGCTGATTCCTTCGCCTTGGGTTCCGTCGCGAAGTGTCGTATCAAAGATGGAAATGGACTTAGACATGATGTCCTCCTTTGGGTGTCCGGGATTGGACCGCATTGTTTATAATTTTGTATTATAACATTTCTTTGCGGGAAAGTAACAGAGTAAAAAACAAACTTTACCCCGCGGGGTTTATTCTTGACCCGTGTTAAGGGGAGCAGTATGCTTGAGGCGTTAGGCTGGCAGTTATGCGATCATGATCCTACGAACAAGACGTTGCGGCACACAAGGTCCTAAACAAGTTATAATGGAACACATAGAAATGATAGAATCATCAACCCGACTGCGAAAAGACGGGGGCATGATATAGGGAAGAACCGTATCATAAGAAAGAAGGAATTCTGCGTGGGACATATCGACAATTATTATCCGGCCAGCGGCCGCGTTATACTACATGTGGATATGAATGCTTTTTACTGCTCGGTACACGAAGCGGAGGAGCCGGAGCTTTACCGGGGGAAGCCCACGGCTGTCGCAGGCAGCATCGAGCTGCGAAAAGGCGTCATTGTTACTTGCTCCTATGCGGCACGATCCCTCGGGATACGCACAGGAATGAACGTGAGACAGGCGCTGCGGATTTACCCGGACCTGATGATCATCCAGCCGGATTTTCATCTGTACCGCAAGTATTCCAATGCATTTATGAATATAGCTTATGCTTATACGCCGCTGCTGGAAGCGACTTCGATTGACGAATGTTACCTGGATATCACGGGATCGAAGCAGTTCGGCACCCCCTTGGATATCGCCCGCGAAATTCAGGCGCGTATTCGCGAGGAGCTGTCGCTGCCTTGCTCCGTCGGCATTGCTCCCAATAAGTTGCTGGCCAAGATGGCATCTGACATGAAGAAGCCTAACGGGCTGTCCGTGCTGCGGATACGGGATGTCCCGCAGGTGCTCTGGAACAGACCTTGTGCAGAGCTGTTCGGCATCGGGAGCAAGACAGCCGATAAGCTGCGCAAGCTGAATATCCAGACGATCGGACAGCTGGCCGCCGCCGATGAAGGCCTGCTGACCTCGACTTTTGGCGTGATGGGGTCATGGATGAAACGGGCAGCCAGCGGCATCGACCATGCTCCTGTCGTTGCAGAGCGGGAACAGAGCAAATCGATCGGACACACGACCACGCTTCCGCAGGATGTTACATCGGCGGAGGAGGCGAGAAGGGTGCTTCTGAATTTGAGCGATCAGGTAGCGCGCAGGCTCCGCAGACAGGGTCTTGTGACCGGCGGCATACAGATCACGCTGCGTACACCGGACATGAAGACGATCACCAGGTCGAGGCATCTTGCCATTCCGACGGAAAATACCGAGGATATTTACCGGGAAGCGTGCGAGCTGTATCATCGGCACTGGAAGCAGGACAAGCCGCTCCGTCTGCTTGGCGTTACGCTCCAGCAGCTTGCCCCTAAGGAGGAGTCCGCCATTCAGCTGGATTTGTTCGATTACGAGAAACAGCCGAAGAAAGAATCGCTGACCCGGGTTATGGACGAGCTGCGCAATAAATTCGGGGAAAGTGCGGTGCTGACCGCTGGCATGCTGGGTGATGATCCATCGTCTTTAATCCGTAATCATAAGCGGAGAGGAACATCTTTACAGATGGATTTTGTAAGGGATCTGGGGAACGATAATAAAAATGCCGATCAGCCGATCTCGCAGGATCCGGACCGGGATTAATCGCTTTATTTGCTGGTTGAAGATACTCCATATCCTTTGAGCACACCTGAATTTTGTCGGAAAATGTGAGGAAATTTATTTGTATTCCTAAAAAAATTGTATTAATATATGTAGATGGTGGCGGGAGACCGTCAGCTTATACTATGTTTATAGAGATGTTTATAGATATACAGGAGGAAGAGAGACTATGGCGAAGTTTACTTGGGTAGATAAAGATACCTGCATCGCTTGCGGAGCATGCGGCGCAACGGCACCCGACATTTACGATTACGACGACGAAGGCCTGGCAGAAGTCATTTTTGACGGAGACAACAACCGCGGGGTAACCGAAATTCCGGAAGATATGCATGACGATATGCTGGATGCCTGCGACGGCTGTCCGACAGATTCAATTCGGATTGCAGACGAGCCGTTTAACGCAGAATAACCAATACCGCTCGAGCCCTGATATTCCATCTTGAACTTATACCGACGCCCTCTGCCCGACAAAGGCAGGGGGCGTTTTTTCGTATCCACGATTCATACATAATTGGAGCGTATATTCCGATATACAGGATAATAGAGGTAAAAATGTCATAAAAGGAGGCTCCCGAATGAACAATTCGCTGTACCTCAAAAGATATGTGGAGACGCATCCTGATAATAAAATGGCCTGGTATCTGCTCGGCAAGGAATATGAGCAGGCCGGCGAACAGGGGAAGGCAAATTACTGCTATAACAAGGCGGAGGGGGTCTATGAAGCCTTCGAGCTTAGCCAGGTTCCGTCCGATATATGGAAAAATTACGAACAGCGCTTATTGGAGATGGAGAAGGATAAGGACCGCAGGCGAAAAAGAACCCGACGGTTGCTTGCTGCGCTGGTATTGTTGCTGCTCGTATTTCTTCCTTCGGCCCAGGCGCCGGGCTCCGTTCCGGGGGATTTTGCATCCGATGTGTTCCCGCCGAATGAACCCGTATCCGCCTCGGTCGCTAACAACGAGAAGCGGGATTCGCGTAAAGAACCGCTGTACATCGCCGTTGCTTCCGGCCAGGGAAAGGATTCCGCCGGCGCACTGTCCTCATTGCTTCGGCATCCTCAGGAATTGCCGAATTGGTCGGTTGCACTGGGGATGAAGCCATCCGGCAAGTGGCAGTTATGGAGCAAGGACATGGAGCGTTTATACGGATTGCATCGGGACGCAAAGGGCGCCATTGCGATCAAGCCATATGAAGGAGCGGCATTGGAGTGTGAATGCGAGCCTGCGGATAGTTCGAAGCTTAAGCGAAGCGCGGGGCAATGGGCGGATCTGCAAGTCGAAACGGCCGTGCTGCAGGAAGCGGCCAACCAGTATAAGGCTCGGCATGGGCGCCTGCCTAAAAGCTTGAATGAATTGACGCAGCCGTATCCGAACAATTGGCTGTCCGGCCGATCGAAAGCGATGGAGGAGATGTTCGGAGCTTTAATGAAGCATAAGGCCCAAGGAGCAGGCGGCCATGAGGACCAGCCGGGGCAGCAGCCGCCTTGGAACGATCCGAAAGAGACGGGATACTGGGGGACATCGCCGAATGGGGATCCTTTTTTTGAGCAGCCGCTTCAGGTCATCATCGACCGGAAACATCATCGGCTAGCCGTTGTCAGCGGGACCGTCATGCTGCGCAACTATGCGGTCGGGCTCGGGGGAGCGAAAACGCCGCTGGGTGATTTTCATATCAATGACAAGGTTGTGAATCCGAACGGGACCACGAAGGGCCCCTATGGAACGCGGGGAATGCAGCTGTCCGATACGTTGTACGCCATACACGGTACGCTGGACGTGGACAGTATCGAAGCGAATGAATCCGAGGGCTGTATCCGTATGCTTAAGGAGGATGTGGAGGAGCTGTTTGATCTGGTTCCGATGGGAACCGTTGTGAAAATTCGGGAAGGGGTTCTGCCCGAGGGCCTGTGGACGCCGAAAGATCGCTTCAAGCTCAAGCTTGCCCAGGGGCAGACCAACCCGGGCAAGGTGTATCACTGGCTGGATTAAGGCTGGGCGATCACAATCAGAACAATAATCAGGATAATAAGAAGAGCGATGCCGGAGCTGATCCATAGTATGGCCTTCTTATTAACCTCTTCTTTTTTCTGCTGCAAGGTCGGAGGTTTACGTTTGGCTGACATGTGCTTCCCCTCTTTCTCTCATGATCGTGATAATGATTTGTACAATCTTCCTTTATTGTAAGGCGTTTGTCCCGAAATTGCCATATCGCTTTCTCGCCGGGATGATCGCCCGGTTTATGCTGAAGAACTTTCTTTTTGAGGCAGAAACGGATAAACTGAAGGATAGAGAAATAACTGGATGAGAGGAAGAGTGGATGTGCTGTACCGCAACATAGGCAAACCTATATTTTTCAAACTCGATCCCGAGAAAGCTCACCACCTTGTGGTTGGCGGCCTTGGACGTGCCTCCGGCGTGGTTGGCGCAGACGCTGTCATGCGAGGGATGTACGGTGTTAGCGAAACACCGGATTTGGCAGTAGACCTGTTCGGGCTTCATTTCCCGACACCGGTCGGACTTGCCGCCGGATTGGATAAAAACGCTCAGGCCGTCAAAGGATTCTCCTCCATCGGCTTCGGATTTATGGAAGTAGGCACGGTGACCCCGAAGGGACAACCGGGCAATGAACAGCCGCGATTGTTCCGGCTTCCTCCTGACGAGGCACTCATCAATCGGATGGGCTTCAACAACGAAGGGGCCGAGGCGATGGCAAAGAGGCTGTCCGCACTCAAGGAACGCCGCATCCCGGTTGCCGTCAACATCGGGAAGAACAAGGCGACTCCGAACGAGAAAGCCAACGGTGATTACGAAGCTTGCATTCAAGCTTTATTTCCGTATGGCGACTTTTTTGTTGTCAATATCAGTTCCCCGAACACGCCGGACTTGCGCAGCCTTCAGCATGGGAGCGAATTGTCATCCCTGCTGGAAGCCGTGAAGAACGAAATGTCCCGCCAAGCGAAGATTCATGGAGGCGAGAAGGCCGTTCTGGTGAAGATTGCGCCGGATGTGAGCGATGAGGAACTGGAATTCATGGTGGATACGATCAGCGCAAGCGGCGTTTCCGGCATTATCGCCACGAATACGACACTATCGCGGGATGGATTGACGCACGGTAACGCCAAAGAAACCGGCGGCCTTAGCGGTAAACCGCTGCGTAACCGTTCGACGGAGATTGTATCCCGGATATACAGGCAGACCGGCGGTGCCCTTCCGATTATCGGGTCTGGCGGGATTTTCACGGCAAGTGATGCTTATGACAAAATACGCGCAGGCGCAAGCCTGGTGGAGATTTATACAGCACTTATCTATGAAGGGCCTGAGGTGAACCGCAAGCTTCATTCCGGTCTCCGGGAGCTGCTTGCACGGGATGGCTTCAGCCATATTTCCGAAGCCGTCGGCGCTAATCATCGGTAATGGGGTAAAGACAGGAGGCAAGGCGATGGACGTTAGAGACTGGGGAACATTTTTGCTTCCGTATGAGCAGACCGTTGAGGAATTGAAGGTTAAATTCAAGACGATGCGTTCCGAACTGAAAAAAAGAGAGGAATACGCACCGATCGAATTCGTAACGGGTCGCGTCAAACGGATCTCGAGCATACTGGACAAGGCGAAACGCCTCGATGTGCCGATGGACGAGTTGGAAACCGGGATTGAGGATATCGCAGGCATTCGGATTATGTGTCAGTTCGTGGAGGATATCCGGCGGGTAGCCGAATACATCCGGGCACGGAAAGACCTGACCGTATTATATGAGAAAGATTACATTACCAATTTCAAAGAGAGCGGCTATCGGAGCTTTCATATGATTATTGAGTATCCGGTGCAAACGGCTCTGGGGCAAAAGAAAGTGCTTGCCGAAATTCAGATCCGCACGCTGGCCATGAATTTCTGGGCTACGATTGAGCATTCGCTTAGCTACAAGTACCGGGAAAGTCTGCCGGATGACATTCGGGCGCGGCTGAAGAAAGCCGGAGAAGCGGCGAATACGCTGGATACGGAAATGTCGAGCATCCGGGAGGATATATTGGAGGCGCAGCGCCAGTTCGAGGATGATTCCAATATTACGACACAGGTGCTGAACGCGATACACAAGCTGTATTTCTTTCATCTGGTCAATGAGGCGATTGCTTTTCAGAGCCGGTTTAACACGCTATTTCAGGATCATGACCTGGATGCGATGAAGGTGCTTCTGGACGAGGTGAAGGAGATGCTGGCCGAAGCCAAGAAGAAAGTAAACGAGCATGAGTTATGAACCGCTGTATGTCGCTTACCTCGTTTACTTTAACCGGGATCAAGACTACTTCGAATGCCATGAGGTGCTAGAGGAACTGTGGCTCGCGCGGGACCGCGATCCAAGGTATAAGGGACTTCTGCAAGTAGCCGTCGGGCTTTTCCATTTCCGGAACAATAACGTTAGAGGAGCATATAAAATGTTCATAAGCGCTGTATCGCGCCTCGAGCGTTATCCTGGCGATGAACTGGGAATCTCGATGGGGAAGCTGGTGAGCGAAGTTCGGGAATACGCCGAGCAGTTATCTTCGTATGACCTTCGTCCGTTTCCCTATAGGGATTTGACGATCGAAATTGGGGATACTGAGCTTAAGCAGGCAGTTCAGTTGGCATCGGAGCGCATCCAGCCGAACATTCCGCAGCGGCGAAAGCCGGAGCGGGCACATTCCAAGTAATTGTGGGAACAAGTGAAAAAAGAGCTGCCTGTCTGTAGAGTAATCTACTTTTGGGCAGCTCTTTTTTTAGGATCATTATAGGATCAGGATTCGGTACCTTTATATTTGTTATCGATGAACTCCTTGATTTCCTCGACGGATTTTCCTTCGTCATGAAGCCGTTTGGCATCCTGCAGCTCGGTCAGGCAGATGCCGCACTGGGCGCCATGGTCCGTCCATTTGACTTCGCCGTCCTTATTCTCGGCGATGAAGCAGCGATGGAGGGAATCATGATAGCCGGTCTCCTCGTCCATGCAGCCGCAATAACATTTGATTTCCTTGATAATGTCCTCAAGTTCGCCGACCGTAGCATAGGTTGCTTGCGTATTGTCGGTATAATTGGACAGAAACTCCGGCATCACCGTCAGGCTGGCCGTTGTCTCGTATCGTTCGGAATCGGCGCCGTGCTGATGCCCGGCAGCGGATTCTTTACCGCCGCATGCAGTCAGCAGCATGCCCGAAATGACAAAGGTAAAGAGGATGGCGCGAGTGCGGTTCATTTCGTCACGCTCCCCTTGTATTTATCCAGGAATTGCTTGAAGTCATCGATGGAGTAGCCTTCACTGGAACCTTCCGGTTTCAATCCGCCGACCATGCGTTCTTTCTCTGCGCCGTTCTCGAAGTAGACCAGCGTCGGGGTGAACTCAATGTTGTATTCTCTCCAGCCTTCCTGATATTCGCGAAGGTTGTACTGGTGCATCGTAATGCCGGCATCATCCGCCAAAGGCATCAGTTCCGGGGTCGTCGCACGACAGTGCGGACAGTCGGATGCAAAGAAGTACACAAAGAAATTCTCTTTGTTGTCGACCTTGCTCTTCAGCTGATCCGGCAAAATGATTTGCTGGTAGTTCGGATCATTAAGGAGCTCCTGCGTAGCCGGGTTCAGGCTGGAGACCTTCTTACCGCCGTACAATTCGCTTGCTGCTCCTTGACCGTTCAAGAAAACGAGTGCAGCAATCAATAAGACGAAGACTCCGCCGAAGGCGTATAATGCGGTGTATTTATTCTTTTTTTTGCGGTTCATGGATCCACCCCCTAATGATTAATAATAAATAAGGACTTGTCCTTTTTAATGTAGTTTATTATACAATATTAAAAGTCGAAGCGGAACATGCGAATGTCTGCTTCAGCACAGTGAAAATATACTTCAAACGATACGATACAGAACAGGTAGGTACCTTGTATGGCATTACGACTGCCCTCGCCGTTTCTGGCGAAGATGAAATCGCTGCTTGGCGAAAACTATGACAATTTTATGAAGTCTTACGAACTAGCTCCGAATGCCGGCATTCGGGTGAATACGCTGAAGATCAGCAGAGAGGAATTCATGAAGTTGTCCCCCTTTGACCTTGCGCCCATCCCCTGGTGCTCAACCGGTTACTATACTCAGGCCGGGGAGCGTCCGGGACGGCATCCTTACTATCATGCGGGATTATATTACATCCAGGAGCCTAGCGCGATGGCTCCGGTCGAACTGCTTGGCGTAACGCCGGGGGATTTGGTGCTGGACCTGTGCGCGGCTCCAGGCGGCAAATCTACGCAGATTGCGGCGAAGTTGAATGGGCAGGGAGTGCTCGTCAGCAATGATCTGCATCCGGATCGCACCAAAGCACTGGCCAAGAATCTGGAGATGTACGGCGTTCGGAATGCGGTGGTGCTGAATGAGGACCCGGATCGGATTGCCGGGGCTTTTCCCGAATTTTTCACGAAAATATTGATTGATGCTCCCTGTTCCGGCGAAGGGATGTTTCGCAAAGACGAGTCCATGCTGAAGTACTGGGACGAATCCTCTCCACTCAAGTTTGCGGATATGCAGCGGGACATCCTGAAATCGGCGGCAGCCATGCTCCGCTCGGGAGGCCGGCTGGTGTATTCCACCTGTACCTTCTCGCCGGAGGAGAATGAAGGGATGATTGCCGAGTTTCTGAGCGAACATCCGGATTTTCGCGTGGTCCCGGTGGAGCATTCGGAAATCTTTTCCCCGGGAGAAACGGACTGGATGGCGGGTCAAGGGAATGTGAAGGACGATGTGCTTAAGCAGCTTGCCGGTACTGCTCGATTATGGCCGCATAAGGTTAGAGGCGAAGGGCATTTCATGGCCGTGCTTCAGCGGGACGGCGAGCTGGATAAACGTGAAGTTGAACAGGAACAAGCTCCAATATTCAATTCGGGCACCTTGGCCAATGAATCGCTTGCTATTTCCTCCCGAGCGGAGCATCCCCGTGAGCGTAAAGGAAAAGCGGCTTTCAAGGAGGAGCGCCCGGGTAAACCCGGGAAATACGGTAAAGATGCAGCGCGCCAACAGGCATCCCGCCGAAGCGTAATAGATTCTCAATCGGGTTTAATTTCGATTAATCGGTTCCAAGCGTTTATCCGCGAGCAGCTGGATTTGAAGCTGACCGGATATCCTGTAACCTACGGGAACCATGTGTATGTATCACCCCTGCCGGAAGAGCGTCTGAAGCAGCTCAAAGTGATTCGACCCGGGTGGTACATGGGACAGTTGAAGAATGAACGGTTTGTACCTGGACATCCCTTGGCTACAGCGCTGCAAGCGGATGAGGCTGTTCGATATGTCAGCCTGTCCTCCGAGGACGGAGAAGCGGTCCGGTATTTGAAAGGGGAAACCTTGTCGATTCCGGAAGAGCGCGTGATTCGTCGATCGGGTGCTGAAGCGAAGGGTTATGTGTTAGTGTGTATAGACGGATATTCAGCCGGTTGGGCCAAATGGCAGACAGGAATATTGAAGAATGAGTATCCGGCAGGGTGGAGGTGGACAGCGATATGAGTGCTAAAAGCAGAACAACGCTAAGATTGGACAAGGTGCTATCCAATCTTGGATTCGGCTCACGGGCCGAATTGAAGAAAAAGGCCAAACAAGGGAGCATCGTGGTCAACGGAACGGTGATGAAGGACCCCGGTAAACATGTTGATCCTTATACGGATATCATCGAGTTTGAGGGGGAGACCGTGCAGTACCGGGAATTCATATATCTCATGCTGCACAAACCGCCTGGCGTCATTTCGGCGACAGAGGATCTTCGTGACCGAACGGTGCTGGATCTCCTGGATGAGGAATATCTGATCTTCGAGCCGTTTCCGGTGGGCCGATTGGATAAGGATACGGAGGGATTGCTGCTGCTTACGAATGACGGTAAATTGGCCCACGAGCTGCTGTCGCCGCGGAAGCATATCCCGAAAACCTATGAAGCGATGGTAGAGGGCAGGGTGGACGATGAGGACGTGCGAATGTTTGCTGCGGGAGTTACCTTAGATGACGGGTACGTGACCTTGCCCGGAGAGCTGGTGATCCATTCCCATGAGGAACGAGGCGATGGAGTCCAGCTGTCCCGCATCTCGCTGACGATCCATGAAGGGAAATTTCATCAGGTCAAGCGGATGTTTGAGGCAGTTGGCAAAAAAGTCGTGTATCTCAAAAGAGTCAGCATGGGCGAACTTCGTTTGGATGAAAATCTCGAGATCGGAGCGTACCGGGAGCTGACCGAGCATGAACTGTCTTTGATCGGAAGGGCATGATTACGATAGAGAAATAGAGACTAAAGGATGGATGGAGAATGGCATATAAATTGGTAGCACTTGATGTGGATGGAACGCTGCTGAATGATGATCATGAAATCACGGAGAAAACGAGGAACACCGTGATGGAAGCCGCAAAACAAGGCGTGGAAATTGTACTGTGCACAGGCAGAGGACCGCTGAATTCGATTCCTTTTATGAAAAGCATGGGTTTAGGCGGTTATGTCATCAGTCATAATGGTGCGGCAACGGTAGAAGTGGAGACCCATAACATCGTGCATCAGTTCGGCATGGACCCGATTCAGCTTGAGCCTTTCATGCAATACTGCCGTGAGCACGGGGTGCATTTTGATGTGAACACCGCCTTTGAGATGTATGTGGACCAGGTGGAGGAGCTTGCTGGTCCGGTTCGTTCGATGTACGAGAACTATTTGATGCTGCCAAGCAACCTGCCGTCATGGGAGGAGCTGTCAGACCCGGTCGTCAAATTTACGGTCTTTGGCGAATCCGCCGATATCGACCGTGTCTATGCGGATTGGAGTCAGTGGACTCTTCCCTTCAACATGCTGCGAAGCGGAGAATACTTCATCGATCTCATGCATAGCCAAGCATCCAAGGGGAGTGCGCTTCAGCAGCTGGCTGCAAGAAGAGGTTATGAGCCGGACGAGGTGCTTGCCATCGGCAATTATTTCAACGATATTACGATGCTGTCCTACGCCGGAATGGGGATTGCGATGGATAACTCTCCGGTCGAGGTCAAGGCTGCAGCCAATGCGGTGACAACCTCGAATAACGAGGACGGCGTACACGAGGCATTGGTGAAATACTGCTTGTCGTAAATCGATTTTTTTATACATGAGAACCCGCCACAGGACACTTGGCAAAAGTGCCTGATGACGGGTTTTTTGCGTGGATTGGAGCCTGTTAACAGGTATCGCGCGGGGCATGGGGTTAAGCATTTCCTTCCAAATTTGGATTGACACGATGGAAATGGCATGCTATTTTTATCAATGAAAATGATAATCATTATCAATTAATTAAGACTGGTCAACATGCCTGCATAGCCTGCAACTCGTTTTATCGTAAAAAAGGAGGCAATTCATGAGTGTGGAAGAAGAGCTGAAAATAGATAGCCTATCGGATTCGGATCGTAACGGGAGAACCAGCCTGGTTGAGATTAAGGAGTATATAGATTGCCATTATAAAGAGGCGATTACCATTGGCCAATTAGCCAGTATGGCTAATATTTGTCCTAAGTACTTTGTGGATTTATTTAAAAAGACATTCGGCCAAACCACAATCGATTACCTGACCCATGTTCGTATGAATCATGCCAAGCGTTATTTGGCCGAATCCGACGAACGGCTTCGTGACATCGCACAGCGAGTCGGTTACAAAGATGAGTTCTATTTCAGCCGTATTTTTAAAAAGAAGGTGGGCATGTCGCCGTCCGAATATGCCCGAAATTCGAGGCAGCTAATCGCGGCCTGTTCCTCCTCTATCATCGGGCAGTTGGTAGCACTGAATGTTATTCCTGCGGCTGCGCCTCTTGATGCGAAGTGGACCCCGTTTTATTACAATGCGTATCATTCGGAGATCAAGTCCCGCTTGAAGCTGACGTCTCCTTATCCGGACAGCCGCTTCGAGGAGAATATCGAGCAGCTGTTCCGTGCAAAGCCTGACGTTATTATTGGCATGGACCATCTCGGTCCGGAGGAAATCACCAAGCTGGGGCATATTGCCCCTACCTTGATTGTTCCGTCTCATGCAGGGTGGAGGAAGCAGCTGGAGCGTATCGCAACGTTTCTGAATAAAGAAGAACAGGCACAATCCTGGATAGAACAGTATGAACGAAGGGTGCAGTTCGCACGCTCCCGAATGCGGCAAGTCGTGGGGAGCGAGCGTGTTATAGCGCTGCGAATATATGGACAAAGCTTGTATGCATATGGTAACCGGGGACTCGAGGAGGTGCTGTATCAGGATCTGCAGCTCAAGGAAGCCTCCGGTCTGGATACCACGTGTAATCAACAGATCACGCTGGAAGATTTGCAACAGCTCAATCCGGACCGCATCCTGATCGCGGTATGCCCTGAAGCCACATCACGCCGTTATTGGCTTGCACTGCAGCATTCTGCGAAATGGCAGACACTCCGAGCTGTCACTCGAGGCAGCGTCTACATGATCTCGTCCGATCCGTGGTTCGAATATTCCGCGCTTGCCGTGACGAGAATGCTGGATGAGGCATTGCTGTTGTTTACAGGAGATAGTCCAAACGGAGTTCTGGATAAAAGCCATGGTGAATCGTTTGCCACGTAATATATACTCTACTTAATTGAGAATCATTATCACAGGAGGAGATACATTGTGGCAGAACGTTTTAATCGCCGAAAAAGAAGTTGGAGAATCAAAATATCAGCACTTGCGTGCTGTGTCATCGTCATAGGCTTGTTGTCAGGCTGTGGAGAGAAGGTGGATGGCGATCAGCCGGCAGCGAAGACCGCGGCGGTGGAAACGTCCGGCCAGGCAGGGAGCAGTCAAGCGTCGACGGAGGAACCAGGGACGAACCGGGAGGAGACGCCCGCGGAGAAGGAGCGGACGGTAACGGATGAGCTTGGGCATGAAGTGAAGATTCCGGCAGACGTGAGAAACGTGTTCGCACCGAACATGGAGGACTCTTTGCTGAAACTCGGCGTGAAGCCTGTTGCACAATGGGCGAACGGCAAGATGGGACACACCTATTTGCAGCAGGAGCTGGACGGCGTTCCCCTGATTGATTTTTCAGGAGGCTTACCTTCACCGGAAGCTCTGATGTCCTACGAGCCGGACCTTATCGTGCTCCATACCGAAACTTATGCAGCGGACGGTACATATGAGAAGTACGCCAAAATCGCGCCAACGTACGTGTTCAAAAATGCATCCGGGAATGTCGAGAAATCGCTGACCACCTTGGGGGATCTGCTTGGGAAAGCGCCCGAGGCGGAGACCGCCCTAAAGGATTACCAGCAAAAAGCAAGTGAAGCGAAGGCTAAGCTGAGTTCCGTGGTGGGGGACAAGAACGTTGCCATCATTCGTTTTGCACCTAGAGGCGTCAGTTTGATGGGCGGAAATTATCTCTGCGGCTTTGTGATCCATCAGGACCTGGGACTGGGCAAATCCAAGCTGGTCGAGAACGAGAATGCAGCTAACATCTCGCTGGAGATACTGCCGCAGCTGGATGCGGACTATATTTTTGTCATTAACGCCTATGATCAGGGAACGGAGCGTTTAAAGGAAATGACGGAAAGCCCGATTTGGAAGGGCATGCCGGCCGTCAAGAACGGGCAGGTCTATGAAGCGAATAACGAATACTGGCTGGGAAGCGGCCTGATCGCCTACGAGAAAATCGTGGATGATGTCGTTCGCTCCATTACGGGTCTATAGTGGGAGGCACGACATGAGCAATCATACACCTTCCGTTGATATGCTGCGGCGCAGCGTAGAGCTGCCCCATGCGGAGCATTGGGTGATGCGCTCGAGGGCAAGGAAGCGCCGCTATCGAATCATTGCCGCACAGCCGATGGGGCAGGCTCCCCCGTCAGGATATCCGGTCATCTATCTGTTAGACGGCAACAGCGTGTTTCACACGATGGTCGAAACGCTGCGCCTGCAGTGCCACAGACCGGACAAAACAGGGATACTGCCGGCGGTCGTAGTCGGCATCGGTTACGAGACGGAGGGGCAGTATGCTCCGGACCGGTTCTATGATTACACGCCCTACCCCAACACGAACTTTAAGCACAAGTGGGGCAGCGCCTCCGTCCCGGAACAGGGCGGAGCGGCTGAATTCCTGCAATTCATCGAGGAGGAACTGAAACCGCAGATCGAGAGCGAGTTTAACATCGATTGCCGTCGTCAGACGATATTCGGCCATTCCCTTGGCGGGCTGTTCACGCTCTATGCCATGTTCAGCAAACCGCAGGCATTCTCGTGTTATATCGCGGGCAGTCCTTCTATTCATTGGAATCAGGAATATTTACAAGAGCTGGAGCAGCGCTTTGTCGAACGCGTCAAGGAAGAGCCTTGCCATGTTCGACTGCTGCTTGGCGCAGGAGAGCACGAGAGGTCCCATGTCACCGGCAATTGCATCAGCGCATCCGAGCTCGCCGAGCGTCTGGCTGCTGTGTCTGCGTATGGCATCCAAGCCGAATTCAATCAGTTTGAGGATGAGGGACATCTTTCCGTGCTGCCTGTCCTCATTAGCCGAGGGTTACGATTTGCACTTTTTCCTCAAGATGAAGGAGGTGATCACCTTGAAGTTAACAGGTATTAGCGGGAAAGTAGCCCTCGTGACCGGTGCCGCCCAAGGGATTGGCGAAGCGGTGGCACGAGCCCTCGCCCGTCAAGGAGCTGTCGTTGCGGCATGCGATCAGAAGGAAGCCGAGTTGATCCGCCTTACGGCCGATCTATGCAGCTCAGGTGTACAGGCTGCGGCTTACAGGGCAAATGTCAGCTGCAGTGCCGAGGTTGAAGAGATGATCGAGCGGATTGAGGAGGAGCTCGGACCGATCGACATTCTCGTTAACGTTGCCGGAGTGCTGCGAATCGGTGGAGTTGAGTCGCTTCGTGACGAGGATTGGCAGGAGCATTTCAACGTCAACACCAACGGCGTATTCTATACGTCACGCTCCGTCGTAAGGCGGATGGCGAGCCGTAATTCCGGAGCTATCGTGACCGTGAGCTCGAATGCCTCCAAAGTTCCGCGGGCCCAGATGTCGGCTTATGCGGCATCCAAGGCAGCGTCTACGATGTTCACGAAGTGTTTGGGGCTGGAATATGCCCGTCATCACATCCGCTGCAATGTGGTTTCCCCGGGTTCTACGGACACCGGGATGCAGCGCTTGCTATGGAAGGATGATCAGGGCGCAGAGCCCATCATCGCAGGGTCGCTGGATGATTACCGTGTCGGCATACCGCTGGGTCGAATCGCGCTTCCTTCCGATATTGCGGATGCCGTCGTATTTCTCGTATCCGATCGTGCCCGGCACATGACCATGCAGGATGTATGCGTGGATGGCGGTGCGACGTTGGGCTGCTGAGGCTTCGCGCGTTTTATTTTTTTTACTAATTCGATAAATGGTAGGCTCATAAGCAGAGAGGAGACTGAAATGTTGCACTATGAAACTCCAACCGCAGCCGAGGCTGCGCAACTTATGGAACAATACCGGGTCGGTTCGTCCTTCTTCTTCTCATCCCCGCGCAAGACGTTGTTAACGCATGGAGAGTATTCGAGACTTTCGGTTCCTTCAGGGAACGACCATAGATCATTGTCGGAACGCGTTACGGAACTGCTGGATCGCGCCAAGCAATCGGGACGGCCGAACGCCGTTGTTGTAGGCGCCATCCCTTTTGACATATTGAAACCGGCGAGCCTGTTTATTCCGCTCTCGGTTCAGTGGCATGATTCCCTTCTATTCTCTACAGGACAAGCCCCGGAAAGGCCTCGAATTTCCAGCTATCACGTACTGTCCGTTCCCGAACCGGCGGCGTTCCAGGAAGGCGTGAACCGGCTGCTGGAGCTCATTTCTCAAAAGAAACTCCATAAAGCGGTGCTTTCCCGAACCCTGGATATCACGCTTCCTCATGCCTTGTCCATTCCTCATATATTGAATCACTTAGCTTACCATCACTCCCATGGATATACATTTGCCGTTCCATTGGCACCCGAATTGTCCCACACTTCAAGTCCGGACGCCGTTGCATCCACAAGGACGCTGTTTGGCGCTAGCCCCGAGCTGCTAATTACGAAGAAGGGGCAGCGAATCAAAGGAAATCCGTTGGCAGGCTCTGCGGCGCGAAGCGCCGATCCCGTTGAAGACCAGCGGCGGGCTGCAGCGCTGCTGTCATCCGCCAAAGACCGAAATGAGCATGCCATCGTGATTGATGCAGTGGCGTCGGCTTTGCAGCCATATTGCAGCAAGCTGGAGGTTCCTGCCGAACCTTCCCTCATTCACACGAATGCCATGTGGCATCTGTCTACCGAAATCAACGGCATTCTGAAGGATGATTCGGTAACGTCGTTGGATCTTGCCCTGGCGATGCATCCGACACCGGCGATCTGCGGCACACCGACCGATGCGGCCAGGGATGCCATACAAGCGATCGAGCCGTTTGATCGCGGCTTCTATTCGGGGGCCGTCGGTTGGTCGGATGCTAACGGAGACGGCGAGTGGGCCGTAACGATTCGCTGCGCGGAAACAGAAGGAACCTTATTGCGGGTGTTTGCGGGAGCCGGAATCGTGTCAGGCTCCAATGCGGAAGCCGAACTGGCCGAGACGTCGGCCAAATTCCGTACGATTCTGGCAGCCATGGGCTTGAACGAACAACAGACAACGATTTTAGGGGAGGAATAAGGAATGTTGGCAGGTTGTAAGGCTTGGCCGGAGGAGTTTGCAACCCGTTATCGGGAAGAAGGATGCTGGCAGGGCGAAACGTTTGGAGCGCTCCTGCGGAAGCGTGCGGCGGAACACGGGGATCGGATTGCGATCGTGAGCGGCGATCAGCATACAAGCTATGCCGAGCTGGACAACCGGGTGGACCGCTTGGCAGCGGGATTTCTTAAGCTCGGAATCAAGGCGCGGGAACGGGTTATCGTTCAGTTTCCGAATATCGCGCCATTTTTCGATACGATATTTGCGCTGTTCCGCATCGGGGCCATTCCCGTCTTCGCCCTGCCTGTTCACCGCCGGAGCGAAATCGTATATCTATGCGGCTTCAGCGAAGCGGCCGCTTATATTATTCCGGATCAGGATTCGGGATATGATTATCGCAACTTAGCAGCTCAAGTCCAGGCATCGGTTCCTTCGCTGCGCCATGTCATCGTTGCGGGCGGCCCGGCCTCGGGGGCATTTCTGTCCCTGGATGACCTGTATCTCGATGATGCGGGCAGTCCTTCTCGCCGTTTAGACGAGGATGGCCCCGATCCCGGAGAGGTCGCGTTCCTGCAGCTGTCCGGCGGGACGACCGGACTGCCGAAGCTCATTCCGCGCACGCATGACGACTATATTTACAGCTTGCGCATGAGCGCCGAAATCTGCTCGCTGGATAAGGATAGCGTTTATTTGGCGGTACTGCCCGCTGCCCATAACTTTCCGCTTAGCTCGCCGGGCGTGCTGGGGACGCTGTATGCGGGAGGGAAAGTCGTCCTTGCCCGGTCCGCGAGTCCGGAGGTGGCGTTCCCGCTGATCGCCTCCGAGGGCGTAACCATGACGGCGGTCGTTCCGCCCCTGGCCTTAATCTGGCTTGAGGCTGCACAGTCCCGTTCGGATGACCTGTCGAATCTGCAGGTGCTGCAGGTAGGCGGGGCCAAATTCAGCGCAGAGGCAGCCAAGCGGGTAAAAACGGTGCTGGGATGTACGTTGCAGCAAGTATACGGGATGGCGGAAGGCTTGGTGAATTATACCCGACTGGATGATCCGGAGGATATAACGGTGCATACGCAAGGGCGTCCGATGTCTCCGTATGACGAAGTGCGGCTGGTCGATGAGGATGACGTGGAGGTGGCTCCCGGTGAAGTCGGTGAATTGCTGACGCGGGGACCCTATACGATTCGCGGCTACTATAAAGCAGACAAGTTTAACGAAAAAGCCTTTACCACAGACGGTTTCTATCGAACGGGGGATCTGGCGAGTTTGACGCCTTCAGGATATCTGGTGATCGAAGGCCGTTCCAAGGATCAGATAAACCGCGGGGGCGACAAGATTGCGGCCGAGGAGGTCGAGAATCACCTGCTTGCCCATCCGAGCGTTCACGACGCAGCTGTAGTCGCCATGCCGGACGAGTATCTGGGCGAGCGGACCTGTGCCTTCGTTATTGTCCATGATGCTGCGGTTAGCGGCAATGAGCTGAAGGCTTTTCTTAGAAATAGAGGGCTAGCTGCGTACAAAATCCCGGATCGGGTGGAGTTTATGGATTCCTTCCCGCACACGGGTGTCGGTAAGGTAAGCAAAAAGAGTCTGCGTGAACTAGCGTTACAGAATCATGACGTTCGGGTGAATATGTCCAATTAACCTAGAAATGAGGAGATATGATGGCACTTCCAAAAATTTTACCTTATCCCATGCCAGGGGAGGCGGATCTGCCCAAGAATAAGGTGGCATGGACGGCAGATCCGAACCGGGCCGTGCTGCTCATCCACGATATGCAGCAATATTTCATCGATGCGTTCACTCCGGATCAATCGCCTGTCGTGGAGCTGATCGCCCATATTCAGAAACTTCGGTCCTGTTGCGCCGAGCTTGGCATTCCCGTTATCTATTCGGCACAGCCTGGCGGACAAGCACCGGAGCAGCGCGGTCTGCTGCAGGATTTCTGGGGATCCGGCATCAATGACGGTCCTTATCAGAAAAAGTTCGTGGATGCGGTGGCGCCGGACGAACGGGATCTGCTGTTAACCAAATGGAGATACAGCGCCTTCCAGAAAACCAATTTGCTTGAAATGATGCGCGAGTTAGGCCGCGACCAACTGATGATCTGCGGGATATACGCCCATATTGGATGTTTGCTGACCGCAACCGAAGCTTTTATGAAAGACATTCAGCCATTCTTCATTGCAGATGCCCTTGCCGATTTCTCGGAAGAGAAGCATCGCCTGGCGCTGACTTATGCTGCCGAACGCTGCGCTGTTACGCTGACCACGGAACGTTTGGTTGCTTCGTTAACTCAAGAGCAGCGTTCTATCTCGGAGCATTCTAAAGCTCCGGGCGGAGAGGGGAATACGGGGAATTCTGCGAAGGTCCAACCGCTGCTGACGCTGCAAACGCTGCGAGAGAACGTAGCGGATTTGCTGCAGGAGCAGCCGTCAAATATTGGTGAAGACGACCATCTGATTGAGTACTGGGGGCTGGATTCCATTCGGATCATGAGTTTGGCCGAGCGGTTACGGCGCGAGGGCATCGACATCAGCTTTGTGGAAATGGCAGAGCTGCCTACATTGGCGGGCTGGTGGGGATTGCTGTCAAATAGGCTAAGCTTGTCGCGGCCTAATTATGATTATTATACGGTGTAAGGAGGGATGGATATGCTTGAGCGGGAGAAGGAGCGCTGGTCTCTGTCCGGAGCGCAGCTGGGGATATGGTACGCCCAGCAGCTTGACCCGGTCAACCCGATATTCAACACGGCGGAATGCATTGAAATACAAGGACCTGTAGATCCGATTCTGTTCGAGAGGGCTTTACGTCAGGTGGTCGGGGAGGCTGAAGCATTGCATGTTCGCTTCGGCGAAGATACGGACGGTCCTTGGCAGTCGATTGATCCATCTCCGGATTGGCAGCTTCATGTGGTGGATGTCAGCGGAAATGAGGATCCGGTTCATGCCGCCCAAAGCTGGATGATGCATGACCTTGATCAAGCCGTGGATCTAAGCCAAGGGCCGTTGTTTACGGAGGCGCTGTTCAAGATTTCCGCCGATCGCTACTATTGGTATCAACGCATTCATCATATCGTAATCGATGGGTTCGGCGTATCGCTTCTGCTGCAGAAAGTCTCTCAAGTCTACACGGAATTGGCGGGGGGCGTATCTTCCGGCACAGGCGCGTTCGGCAGGTTTCGCATGATCTTGGAAGAAGATACGTCATACCGCATGTCGGAGCAGCTCGACTCGGATCGCGAATTCTGGCTGCGGCGCTTTGCCGATGAGCCGGAGGTCGTCAGCTTAGGGGGGCAGGCACAGCGTTCGGCGCGAAGCTTCCTGCGCCGTTCGGTGCAGCTTCCTGGATCTTCGATCCATCGCATACAGGCGGCCGCGCAAGCATCAAGGACAAGCTGGCCGGACGTGATAGCGGCTGCAACGGCTCTATATATACATCGAATAACAGGCGCAGAGGATGTTGTTCTTGGATTGCCGGTGATGTGCCGCTTAGGTTCGGCCTCCATCCGTATTCCAGGGATGGTCATGAATGTGCTGCCGCTTCGGGTGCGCGTTAGGCCCGATATGAGTCTAATCAACCTGCTGCAGCAGGTCGCACGGGAGATTCGCGAGATCAAGCGGCATCAGCGCTACAGGCATCAGGATATCCGGCGCGATCTCAAGCTGCTTGCTGATAACCGCAGGTTATTTGGACCGCTCGTTAATGTGATGCCCTTTGCTTCGGAATTGAACTTTGGAGGCTGTGGCGGCATCGTCCGTAACCTGGCTTCCGGTCCGGTGGATGACCTGACCTTGAACGTATATGGAAGTTTGGATGGAAACGGGCTGAGAGTCGATATGGATGCCAATCCGTTGATCTATAGCCTGGAGGAGTTAGCTTCCCATTTACATCGCTATTTGTATTTGCTGGACAGTCTTGCCGAAACGGAGCTGGACCATCCTGTTGGAAGCGTGGCTTTCATCTTGCCGGAAGAACGCGACAAGGTGCTTTTTCAGTGGAATGATACGGCACGACCCTTACCGCAGTTAAGCATACCGGAATTATTCGAGGAGCAGGTGGCACGTACCCCGCAGGCGGAGGCGGTGGTATGCGAGGGATTAACGCTACGTTATGAAGAGCTGAACAGGAGAGCGAACCGCCTGGCCCGCCTGCTTATTGACTCCCACATAGGACCTGAACGAATCGTTGCCCTTTCCCTGCCCCGTTCGGCGGACATGATCGTTGCGATCCTTGCCGTGCATAAAACTGGTGCGGCTTACTTGCCGTTAGATCCGGATTATCCGGACGAACGGATCGCCTATATGCTTGAAGATGCAAAGCCTGCGTGTTTGATAACGACACAAGATCTGGCCGGAAGCTTCGCAGCTGTCATGAAAGACGAGGACGTGGTTATGCTGGATGCTCCGGCTACCCTTCAGCGATTGGAGCAGCAGGCGTTTCATAACCCTGTTGATGCTGATCGCATAAGTCCGCTGCTGCCGCTTCACCCGTCCTACGTTATCTATACCTCCGGATCAACGGGCCGGCCCAAGGGCGTCCTGCTTACGTTCGAAGGACTTGCCAATCTGCTGTCGGATATGCGTGAGCGATTGGAGATAGGGGAGCGGGATCGCTGGCTGTCGGTTACCACGATGTCATTCGACATCTCGGTCATGGAAGTGCTGCTGCCGCTTTCATGCGGCTCGACGCTCGACATCGTGATGCGGGATACCATTCTCGACGCAGCGGCTCTCATAGGCCGAATTCGGGAAACGGGGGCGACCATCATGCAGGCGACCCCGACGTTGTGGCAGTCCATTGTCGCTTGCCGTCCAGGAAAGTTTGAGCGTCTCAAAGTCATAACCGGGGGTGAGGCGCTCCCGGTGGGACTTAAGCTTGCGCTTCAAGATCTGAACTGCGAAGTGAATAACCAATATGGACCGACGGAGACAACGATTTATTCGACAGCGGCCAAGCTCGATTATGAACGGGACAAGCCGTCCATTGGGGGGCCCGTCTGGAATACGAGGTTATATGTGCTTGATTCGTCACTGTCCCCGGTTCCGCCAGGCGTAACGGGCGAGCTGTACATTACAGGCTCGGGTCTTGGCCGGGGGTATCTGGGAAGCCCCGATTTGACAGCGGAACGGTTTGTAGCGGATCCCTTCGGTCCTCCCGGATCCCGGATGTATCGTACAGGCGATCTTGCCCGCTGGCTGGAGAACGGCTGGATTGATTATTTGGGGCGTGCCGATCATCAGATCAAGCTGCGCGGCTTCCGGATCGAGACGGGAGAGATTGAGTCCGTGCTTGTGGATCATCCGGAGGTGGAGCAGGCCTGCGTCATCATCCGCGAGGATCGGGCCGGTGATCGCCGTCTTGTTGCTTATATCGTAGCATCGCCATCTGCTTCAAATATCATCAATGCAGCAGAAATACGGGATTATGCCGCAGAGAAGCTGGCCGAGTACATGGTCCCGTCTGTCATCGTGGCACTCGACGCGCTACCGTTAACGCCGAACAAGAAGGTGGATCGCAAGGCGCTGCCTGCACCGGATCATCCGTTAACGGGCGGCCGCATGCCGCGGACACCGCAGGAGGAAATGCTCTGCACGATTTTTGCCGAGGTGCTTGGTTTATCGCGGGTTACCATTGATGATGATTTCTTTGCCCTCGGCGGTCATTCCCTGCTTGCCGGCAGAGTGATGGTACGAGTCAGGGAGGCCTTCGGCGTGGAGCTTAGCATAGGAAGCCTATTTGAAACAGCGACGGCCGCGAGTCTTGTCAAACGGCTTGATCATGCGCAAGAGGCCAGAGTGGCTGTACGTCCCGTGATAAGGACTGAGTATCCACCGTTGTCTTTTGCCCAGCAGCGGTTATGGTTTTTATATCGCCTGGAGGGTCCGAGCCCGACCTACAATATTCCGCTCGTGGCTCGCTTGTCAGGTGAGCTTGATCTGGCAGCGCTGCGGATGGCGCTGGGTGATGTGGCCGCTCGTCATGAAACGCTGCGCACGGTTTACCCGGATCATGACGGGACTTCCTATCAGCACATCCTGGATGCCGAGGAGGCACGACCGGAACTGATCGTGACCGAAATCAGCGACTCGGCGCTGCCCGATCGATTGGCGGAAGCCGTGAGGCACCCATTCGAGCTTGCCACCGAAACTTCACTGCGGGCAGAGTTGTTCAAACTGGGGAATGGAGAGTTTGTCCTGTTGTTGCTGCTGCATCATATAGCTGGCGACGGCTGGTCGCTTACCCCCCTGACACGAGACCTATCGGATGCCTATATGGCACGGCGCCTGGGGAGTGAGCCGGAATGGTCTCCGTTACCGGTCCAATATGCAGACTATGCCGTTTGGCAGGAGAAGCTTCTTGGCAGCACAGGCGATAAGGGCAGTCTGATTGCCCGCCAGCTGGACTATTGGACTGAGGCACTTTGCGATTTACCGGAGCAATTGGAGTTGCCCACCGATTATCCGAGGCCGGCTGTTGCCAGCTATCAGGGCGGAAGCGTGTCGTTTCCGATTTCGCGTGAACTGCATCGGCGGCTGAATACACTCGCGCAGAGCAATCGGGCGTCTTTATTCATGGTGTTTCAGTCAGCGATGGCTGCGCTGTTTACGAAGCTGGGTGCAGGTACGGACATTCCGATCGGCAGTCCGGTCTCGGGCCGGAATGACGACAGTCTGGATCAATTGATTGGTTTCTTCATCAATACGCTTGTGTTTCGTGTCGACACGTCAGATGACCCATCGTTCGACGAGCTGTTGCAGCGGGTGCAGGAGAGGAGCCTGGCGGCTTTCGAGCATCAGGATGTGCCGTTCGAGCGGCTTGTCGAGACATTGAATCCGCCGCGTTCCAGGTCTAGACATCCGCTCTTCCAAGTGATGCTCGTACTGCAAAATACGCCGGAAACTTCGCTTGAACTGCCGGGAGTCAGCTCGAAACTGCAGCTGCAAAGCGTAGGTACCGCGAAGTTTGACTTAACCTTCGAGCTGACGGAGCGGCGGGATATGCACGGCGAACCTGACGGAGTTCACGGTATGATCGAATTTAGTACGGATTTGTTCGAGCACAGAACGGCGGAAGCGATGGCGGAACGATATGTGCGCGTATTGGAGAGTGCTGCCAATGAACCAAGTAAAGCCATCAGTCAACTCGATATATTAACCGTTCATGAGCGTGAGGAAACCCGTCGACAGTGGATCGCTCCACTGCCTCTTACCAAGCAGGCAACCTTGCCTCAGCGGTTTGAGGAGCAGGTCATCCGCACGCCTCTAAGGAACGCGATTGTCCATGATGGTTTATCGCTTACCTATGGGGAGCTGAACGAGCGAGCCAATCGGCTTGCTCACTTGTTAATTGCCTCCGGCATCGGGACGGATCAGATCGTAGCGCTCGCCTTGCCGCGTTCGTTGGACATGGTCATCGGCATATTGGCTGTACTTAAGGCAGGGGCTGCTTACCTGCCGCTGGATCCGGAGTATCCGGAGGATCGGCTGGCTTACATGATCGAGAATGCTTGTCCGGTATGCGTCATTACGAGCGTTCAGGTGATGGATCAGCTGCCGAGCTTCGCATGCATAAAGCATGTTGTCATGGATGAACCTGAACAAGCTTTACGGGTGCAGAGCTACTCTCATGAGAATCCAAGCGACCATGAACGTCACAGGCCCCTTACGCCGCTGAGTGCCGCGTACATCATCTATACTTCCGGGTCTACCGGCAAACCGAAGGGCGTGCTTGTACCGCATCAGAATGTCATCCGATTGTTTGACTCTACCGCACATTGGTTTCAATTTGATGAGACTGATGTATGGACCTTATTCCACTCGTATGCCTTTGATTTCTCGGTATGGGAATTATGGGGGCCTCTCTTGCACGGCGGTCGACTCGTGGTTGTTCCGCATACGACCAGCAGATCGCCGAACGACATGTTGAGCTTGCTGGTCCGGGAAGGCGTAACCGTGCTGAATCAGACTCCCTCGGCGTTTTATCCGTTGATTCAGGCGGATCGAGAGCAGGCGGAACTGGGGCAGCAGAAACTATCGCTGAGGTATGTTGTGTTCGGCGGTGAAGCCTTGGAGCTCGGACGGCTCACGGATTGGTATGAGCGTCATGCCGACGATGCCCCGCGTCTGATCAACATGTATGGCATTACAGAGACGACTGTGCACGTCAGTTATATGGAATTAAACCGGAACCTTGCGCTGCCGGGAGCCGGCAGTCCGATCGGAGAAGCGATTCCGGACCTTAGGGTATATGTCCTGGATTCCAAGCTTCGGCCGGTTCCGTATGGCGTAATTGGAGAGATGTATGTCGCGGGTGCAGGACTTGCGCGGGGGTATTGGGGTCGTCCAGATCTGACCGCCGACCGCTTTGTGGCCGATCCGTATGGTCCGCCGGGGACGAGAATGTACCGAACCGGAGATCTGGCGAAGCGGCTGGCCGACGGTACACTGGATTATTTGGGGCGGTCCGACCATCAGGTGAAAATACGCGGCTTCCGGATCGAACTCGGCGAGATCGAATCGGTCCTCACACGTCATGCCGATGTCGCTCAGGCGGCAGTCATCGTGCGCGAGGATCAGCCCGGGGATCGCCGGCTTGCGGCTTATGTTGTGAGCAAGCCCGGCGGCGAGTTGTCTGCAGGTGCTGAGCTGCGCCGTTATGCGGCCTCAATGCTTCCTGATTACATGGTTCCCGGGGCGTACGTATTTATGGACATGCTGCCGCTTACGCCTAACGGGAAGCTCGATCGCAAAGCGCTGCCGGCTCCAGATATGGGGCCCGATGCCGATGGACGCCATCCACGAACTCCGCTGGAAGAAGTGTTATGCGAGTTATTTGCGGAGATATTGGGAGTCAAACGGGTGGGTATCGATGACAGCTTCTTCGAGCTCGGCGGCCATTCGCTACTGGCTGTCCGGCTTATCAGCCGGGTTCGCGAAGCGCTCGGCAAAGAATTAAGCATAGCAGCTTTATTCGAAGCGCCTACGGTAGCGGGGCTTATCGACAAGCTTGAGATGGGCGGCGGACACAGCGCGCTGCAGGTCGTGCTTCCGCTTCGGGCGCATGGAGAACAAATACCGCTGTTCTGCGTGCATCCGGCAGGAGGATTAAGCTGGTGTTACGCCGGTTTAATGAAGCATCTCGGCATGGATTATCCGATTTACGGTTTACAGGCGAGGGGGATTGCGCAAGCAGAGGAGCTGCCGAAATCACTGGAAGAGATGACAAAAGACTATATCGACCATATTCGTTCTCTTCAACCACAAGGGCCATACCGGCTGCTCGGATGGTCTCTGGGCGGCAATGTCGCTCAGTCGATTGCGGTACAACTGCAGGAGGCGGGTGAGGACATTGAATTGCTAGCCATACTGGATGCTTACCCAAGTCATTATTTGCCGATCAAGGAAACCCCCGATGAAGACGAGGCTTTAACCGCGCTGCTGGCGTTGGGAGGCTTCGATAGAGAGAGCATTGAAGCGGGTCTTGGAGACGCGCCGTTAACCATAGCGGCCGCCCTTGAATTGCTGCGGAATGAGAGCAGCGCGCTCTCGTCCCTTGAGGAAGGGACGATCATGAATCTGAAGGCGACCTATGAGAATTCGGTGCAGCTGTTGAAGGCTTACGTTCCGAAACGGTTTGAGGGAGACATGTTATTCTTCCATTCGACGATCATCCCCGATTGGTTCGATCCCATTGAACCGGAGATGTGGGGGCCTTACGTGGGCGGTAAGATCGAGCGGCACGATATCGAATGCCGGCATAAGGATTTATGCCAGCCGGGCCCACTGGATTATATCGGCAAGTGCATTCTAAGCAAGCTGGAGGCAGCTATAACCCGAGGACTGACGACATCGGAGAGGAGGGAACTTATCCATGACCAATCCTTTTGAGCAAGTCGAAGGCAAGTTTCTTGTGCTGGTAAACCATGAAGGGCAATATTCGCTCTGGCCGGGTTTCGCTGCTGTTCCGAACGGCTGGACAGAGGCTTTTGGACTTAGCACGCGGGAGGAATGCACAGCCTTTATCAACGAGAACTGGGTTGATCTGCGGCCGCGAAGCCTGTATGCCAACACCGGGCCGTCAGCAGAGCATAGATCATGAGCACCTGGCTGAACCCGCACAAGGTATTGTGCATCGTGTATGTGGCAGCGATGTTTGTTGTCGCTATGGACGCCACCGTGCTGAATGTTGCGCTTCAGACGATCAGCCTCGAACTTGGAGTGCCCCCTGCGGCTTCGGAACTATAGGAAGTAACTGCCGCCGTTTTAAAGATAAGGATGCAGCCTAAGATGAGGAAAGAAGCATCCGGTTTTGATTAGGTGGATAAAGTAAGGGGCGTCTCTCTGTTTGTAATCCAGAGAGACGCCCCTTTTAATGACGCGTTTGAACGTATGTTATACAGTATTCGGTTCGGATCGGCTTATCATTCATTATAGAACTGCGAATAGAAGCGTTACTTGGGATTACGCAAGCCTTTGGGCAGATGATTCTTGAGCTGTCCGCCGCTGGCCTTGCCCCACCCCAGAGGTAATCCATCCGTGGTTACCAACGTCCAGCCCCGGTGTTCGGAAGGAATGGAGAGCACCTCTCCCCGCAAATAAGCAGCCGTCTCGGCTGAATCTGAAGGCAGATCCCAGCTGCGGGCAGCTTGGCCAGGATGCAAGGACATGGCAAGCGCATGGGCCGGTTCGATTCGATTCTTCTTCAGATGAGCCAGATGCAGACCTGCCCGCGGCATCTTCAAGCCTTTCAGCTGCTTGTCATTCCATGCCAAGTTCTCGCTGACCGGAAGCCAGTACAGTTCCTCACCGAATAATATCGGAGTGCCACAGTCAAGCTCAAAGCCGGGTAGTTCCTGCTTCGCCCAGTCTTGAAAGTCGGCCAGGGCCGAGAGCGCAGGTCCTTGTTTGCCGCCCCGGTTTGATTTGGCCGGGGATTTGCTGCTGACCGCAGAGTATGCGAGGTCTTCATTTAAAACTTCGGCAGCCGCCGATTTGACCAAGATGGCAACAAAATGCCCCTCACCCCGTTCCAAGTGCGGCCACAAGCGCTTCATTTCACGCAGCTCCATATCGGGATACTGCGAAAGAATGCGCTCAATCATCTCTTCGTTCTCAGCCGTGTTGAACGTACAGGTGGAGTAAGCCAAGGTTCCTCCCGGTTTGAGCATCCGGTACGCCTCCTGAACAATGTCCCACTGCCGGGCAACGCACAGATCCACATGTTCAGGAGACCATTCTTCAATCGCTGCGGCATCCTTTCGAAACATGCCTTCACCGGAGCATGGCGCATCAAGCATGATCCGGTCAAAGCAGGCAACGAAACGGCGGGATAGCTGATCCGGTGCCGCACTCGTAACGACGGTATTCGTTATTCCCATACGTTCCACGTTCTCGGCCAGAATCCGTGCCCGTTCGGGATGGATCTCATTGGAGACAAGCAGTCCTAGGCCCATCATCTTGGAGGCAATATGGCTTGTCTTGCCGCCGGGAGCTGCCGCAAGATCCAGGATGGTCTCTCCGGGCTGAGGATTCAACAGCTCGACTGCGGACATTGCCGAGGGCTCCTGAATATAATATAGTCCAGCGGCATGATAGGGGTGTTTGCCTGGACGCAGGCTTTCATCATAATAGTACCCGGTATCACACCAGGGCACGGGCGTCAGCTCGAATTGCCGGATGAGGTTTTTTACGCTGTCTGCGGCATGAACCGCTTTCAGCCGGTTAAGGCGCAGCCCGTGGGTGCGGGGCAAATCGTAGCTGTCCCAAAAATCGCACGAGGCATCCCCGAGAATATCATTCATGCTGGCAACAAAGCCAACAGGCAATAGTTCCTTTCGCATTCGTTAGATTGCTCCTTCTTTAGAATAAGGTACATGCTGCAGTGTAAAGGCAAAAATATCCTGGTTCAGCCTCATTTCTTCTCTGGCTTTAAGGAATCGGTCATTAGTTTATCACGATGCCGCAGGCGTAGTAAAGAAATGTCAAGCAAAAAAAGACCGCCCACTTTATATCGTGGGCAGCCTGCGCCAGAGTTATCCGGCGGATTCCGTTGGTTCGGTTGATGAGGTTGTTAAGGACCGGTAATCGGATACCTTGTTTTTGCCGGTCGTTTTGGAATGATACATCGCTTTGTCGGCCTGTTTCATGAGTTCATCGCCGCGAACGCCTTTGCGCAGTACGCTGTAGCCGATACTGATCGTGACGATGCTCTCGCTTGCCACTCTGGCCCGGATGCTCTCGGCGACCTGTGCGGGTTTGACTTTGCGGTCAACCACCAGGGCCACCAATTCTTCGCCGCCATACCGGCCGGTAATCCCGATACCGTCAAGCTCTTCCTCCATAATGGCCGCGACCTGCTTCAGCACTTCATCGGCTCGGGCATGGCCTTGGGTATCATTCAGCTTCTTGAAATTGTCGATGTCGCAGAAGATAGCGGATATTTTCAATTCCTGCGAGGCGTAATGGTCCAGATACTTCATAAAATGCCTGCGGTTGTAGAGTCCTGTTAATCCGTCCGTAATGGCAGACCGGTAGATGGACTGCATCAGCTCCACAATGCGTCTGAACAGGATGAAGAACACGATGCTGTAGAAGAGCACCGGCAGAGCGAGAGCGAGTCCCTGAAACGCAGGCGACAGGCCGCCGGAATAGGTATGGATGGATTGCAGAACTGCCGAGATGGCGTAGACGGCAAGTCCAATCGCATATTTGATCGGTTGTCCGATCCGCGGAGTGACTTGGGTATAAGCCAGGTAGAGCGCAGCGAGCTGAAAACCATCAAAATATATGCTTTGCCATATCGGGTCCAGGGTGTAAGGAAGAAATGAGGGAAGAATGAGCGGAAGCATAAGTAGTGCGGCTGACAACAAGGGAAGCCAATAATGCATGGTTTTGATCTTACGGTACAGCATGACAACCGAGACGTTCAGCAGGACAAACGAAAAAAGCTGAATGAAACGGAGGATGTCCGATTCCGGTGGAAAAACAGATTTTCCCGTCCAAGCCGAATGGATGTTCAAACTCTCGTATGTCATAATGAAGAAGAAGGCTGCCGCCATATATATGTAAGCATTCTTGCGTTGTTTGCTGTACATAAAGAGACACATGATCAGCATCATGAGCGCGATATAGGCTCCGCATACAGCAAATATGGTGGGTAGAGGAGAAGTGGACCAGTAGCTCAATTCATAGGACAAATCGATTCACTCCTGAGTAGGAATAGGTTTTTCGTTGCATGAAACATATGTTCTAATATATCATATCGAAAAAGAATCTGAAAAGAGATTTAGAGAAAGGGGGATCCCCATGAAACTTCTTCAAGCATTATTCTTCCCTCCTGAACAGCCAGGCGGCGTCTCGTCCATGATTCCTTATTTGCAGGAGCGTTTTCATTCATCCCGTTGGGAGATGGAGATGTTCTGGCTGCCCAAGCGGATCCGCAACAAAGGCCAGGAGGATCCGATATTCCACACTTTTGATTGGAAAGAGTTTGAAGGGAGTGCCGTAGTGGCCAAATACCTTCAAACCTACCGGGATTACCTGTGGTGGACACGTCTGCGTCTTCAAAAGCCTTATGATCTTATCCATAGCCATCATCCGATTGCAGGCATGTCGATGAAAGCGGCATTCCCAGAGGTTCCGCTCATCCAAACCGTGCATTCCAGTTACGAGCGTGAGCTCATCCTCAACGGAAGAATCAAAGAAGGTGGGCTGGAGCACAGATTTCTGGTCTCTTTATATAAGGAGCTTGAATATATCAGCGACCGTCTGTTGACGGTGTCGAACTCCTTCAAGGCTTACATGGCTCCGTACGTGAATGAACCCGAATCGATCGGGGTTATCCATAACGGATTCGACGATAAAAGATTTAAGCCGGTGCCTCATGAAAATGCAGTGCCGCAGTTGATTACGGTATGCCGTCTGGTCCCTGCAAAAGGGTTGGACATTCTGCTCCAAGCCTGCGCGGAACTGAAACGCAAAGGATATGATTACGTCCTTCACATTATCGGCGACGGCCCTTCCCGTCAGGAGCTCGAGGAGATGGCCAAAACACTCGGCATCTACCAGGAGACGATTTTTTACGGATATACGCTGCATCCCGAGGAGTTCATGCCGTTCTTTGATATCTTTGTCCTGCCCTCGAGAGCGGAGGCATTCGGCTCCGTGTTCGCGGAAGCGGCGCTTAGCAGTCTTGCGCTGGTAGGCACCAACGTCGGCGGCATCGCGGAGCAGATCGAGGATGGAGTAAACGGCTTGCTTGTACCGCCGGAGGATCCGATAGCACTCAGCGTTGCGCTCGAGAAGGTCATCAGTGATCCGCTCTATCGATACGAGCTTGCCCGGACCGCTTCGGATAAGGCGAAGAATCAATATTCCTTGTCCCGATCCGTGAATGAACTGAAAAAAATGTATTTGAAATTTCAACCTAAGATAGAGAGTTAGGGATCGGTTATGGCTTCTTTTCGATTTATGCATGCTGCGGATTTACATCTGGACAGTCCGTTTATCGGGATAAGCGGACTCGATGACACTCTGCGGTCGTACGTTCAGGAATCGACCTTCCGTGCGCTGGAACGGCTCGTTCAGCTGGCCATCGACCAGCAGGTTGATTTTATTGTCATCAGCGGAGATATATACGATAGCTCCAACATTTCGCTGCGCGCGCAGCTTCGCTTTCTGGATTCCCTTAACCGTCTGGGAATGGAAGGGATTGCGGTATATGTCATCCATGGCAATCATGATCCGCTCGACAGCACCAAGCTTAGCATGGCGCTGCCTCCCCATGTCCATGTGTTTGGGGCGGAGCCTGCAAGCGTAACGGCCGTTCGCCGCTCGGATCATCAAGAAGTGGCGGTCATTACCGGCATGTCGTATCCGACCTCGAAGGTAACCGATAATATTGCAATAACTTATCCTGCTCCGTCATCCAGGCTATACCATATCGGACTTCTGCACGCAAACGTGGATGGGGATCCCCAACACGAAACCTATGCACCCTGTACGAAAAGGGATTTAATCCAGTCCGGATTTCATTACTGGGCGCTCGGGCATATTCACTCCCGTCGAACCTTGCAGGAATCCCCTTATATTGTGTATCCGGGCAATATTCAGGGACGTCATGTCCGGGAGACGGGACCCAAGGGATGTTATATCGTCGATGTGGATGAGAGCTCCAACACGAAGCTGAGCTTCCATGAGCTCGATTCCATGCGCTGGCACATCGTTGAAGCACCTCTGGATTCTTGTCAGGACGTCGATGAATGGAGACGCTCACTGGAATCCATTCTCACCGAAATAAGCAGAGAGAACGCGGATGGGCTGAGCATGATCCGCGTTCGGATTACGGGACGGGGGCCGGTTCATCGTCAGCTTGAAGGCGGATATGTGCTCGATGAGCTGCTGACCGATCTGCGGAGACGAGAGGCCGCGAAGGGACAGACATGCGGCTATCGGGGATGCGTCTGGATCGAGAGCTTCTCGCTTCATTCCGGAGATGCGATCGATAGGCAGAGGCTGCTTGCGGAAGACAGCTTTGCAGGGGACTTGCTTCGTCTTGTTCGAGGGGAACAGGAACGGCTTCAAGATCCTGGCGGGGCTGTTGCCAAAAGCTTGGAGCCTCTGCTTGAGCATGCGGAAATCCGCTCCTTGCTGGACGAGATCAGTCCGGAAGAACTGCTGGAATGGGTTCGCAGAGCGGAGGAACTGACCTTAGGGTTATTGCTGCGCGAACGTTCGCAAGGGGAAGGTGTCGGAACATGAGACTAGAGCGGATGAACATTCAAGGCTTTGGAGCTGTTCGGGACAAGAGTCTTGAGATAGATGCGCCTGTGACCGTGCTGTATGGGCCGAATGAAGCGGGAAAGAGCAGCGTCCTGTATTTTATCCGAGCCATGCTGTACGGATTCCCTGGCAAAGGCTCGCCTGCAGAACGCGGCGAGCCTTCGGAGGAAGGCATTCACGGCGGCGAGCTGCGGTTTCTGGATAAGGAGGGAGTGCCTTGGGTGGTTCGGCGCTACAACCGGTCCAGAGAAGGAAATCCAGCCACCGGCAGAGGCGAGCGCGTACATATTCATAAACAAGCGGATAATGGAATTGTCATTGAGCTTGGACAACAAGAACTGGAGCAATATGCTTTGGGCGGTGTGTCCAAGGATATGTTTCGTCAGCTGTTTGCCATCTCGTTAAGCGAGCTTCAGGAAATCCGCAGTTTGCAATCTGCCGAGATGAGCGGTTACTTGTTCCATGCCGGAATCGGCGGCGGGGCCAATATACTGGAAGCCGAGCGCAAGTTATCCCAGGAGATGGACAAGCTGTATAAGCCGCGCGGAAAGGTCCAGCATACCGCCAAGCTGCTCCAAGCCATCGAGCATTTAAGAACCCGGGTTTCGGAGAGCAAGACGTACGTTTCCCGCTATAACGAGACCGTTACATCCATTCTGGAAATACAGGAACGGTTGAATCTTTTGGAACAGGATCGCATTATGGACGCCGAGGATCTGTCGCTGCTTCGAAAAGCGCAGGACATTCGTCCGGCTTGGCTGGAATGGCGTGAGGCCAGTTTGGAATTAAAGGATCTGATGGACAGTGACAACTTTCCTCCTGATGGACTCCCCCGATACGAAAAGATGCAGGAGGAAGAGCGCCTTCTCCACACTCAGTCGATTCGCGCCGAGCGGGCGATCGAGGATGCGGAAGATAAGCTGAGAGCACTCCCTCTGAATTCGTTCATGGAACAGTATGGCGAACAGATTGAGGAGCTTTGGGCGAAACGCAGCCTACACGAAGCCGCTAACCGGGAGCTTGCCGAGCTTACGACCGAATACAAATCTCAGGAGATCCGGCTGGAACAGCTGCTTCGGGATATCGACCCGGCATGGACCCGGCAGGAGCTGCTGGCTCTGTCTTTATCCGCTTCGGAGCGCGAGGAGGTACGGCGAATCAGTGCGGCCTTTGCTGGGTATGATCGCCGGATGGAGGCGCTGTTCATTGAACAGCGCGGGGCCCAGCGTTCTGCGGCGGCAGCCGAATCGGCGCTGCGGGAAGCCAGGCGGCAGCTGCGCGAGGAGATGGAGCGGGGACAAGAAGCATTTGCCATGATTAAGTCGGCAGCGCCTCAGGAGACCGCTGTGCTGTGGAATCAGCTGCAGCTGGAGATTGAGCGCTGGCGTGAACGGAGATTGACCCGGACTCAGCCTGAGCCTGCTTCCACGCGTCCATCGGGTAGAGGCAGATTACCTGGGATGCACGCGGGTCTGCTGGCGGGAATGGCTGTTATGACATTCCTGCTGGTGGTCGTATTGTTATGGACGTCAACCACGGAAGCTGCCGTGGTCTCAGGCATCGTGATGCTGCTCGGTATGGGTTATGTATTCTGGAGTGGTCAACGAGGTCGGGAGGTTCATGGTGCAGCTTCGAATGAGACCCATCTTCAAGACGTGCAGGGAACAGAACATATAGATCATCTCTATTCAAGGCTCGTCTCTGACCCATATGCGGCGGCAGCTGCGAGCACGATTCCGGGCAGACGAAGGGACAAAAACGCTGCCTTGGCGCGTGACCCCATCATGGTGGAGGCTCAAATGCGCGAGCTTCGATCCGTGATGGAGGGCTGGCAAGCATGGCGGCAGCGGCTGGATCGACTGACGTCCGATTGTGCGGCGGCTGAGGAGAAAGCTGCGCTGCAAGCGGCTGAATTACAAACGGTTCAGGGCGCTATTGATCAGGAAGAGAAGCGATATTTGGAGCTGGAGCGGCAGTGGGAGGATTGGCTTATGTCCCGATCACTCCCGCAGAGCCTGTCGCCTGACGCCATGCTGGACGTATTCGTCAAAGTGGAGCAGGGGCAGGAGCTGATCCGGCAGCAGAAATCGCTTGGACTGAAAATGGACGTGCTGTTAAAAGAGGCGGAGGATTATATCATCCAATGCCATGAGATCTTTGCGGCGGATCCCCAAGGTGACGTTAACGGCAACCGAATCCCAGCCGTTGCCGAGCTCGGTAACGTCTATTCCAGATGGAAGTCCTATCAAGAGGAATCGAGACAGAGGAAGGTCCTTGCCGAGCGTATTCAAGAGCTGCGCAAGGAGGGGATTGCGATTGCAGAGGAGCGGGAAGGGCTGCAGATGCGCAAAGCAGCTCTGATTGCATCATCCCAATCGGCAGACGAAGAAACCTTTCTTCGTATGGGAGCTGCTGCGAAGCGTCGTGAGGAGCTTGTTCGTACGATCCGCCATCACGAAATTACCATGTTCAGCGGATGGGATGAAGGGGGCCGCCGGCAGCTTGAACAGCTGCTGGAGCTGATGGATGCTTCGGAACTTGATGCTCAATGCATGAAGAAGGAGGAAGCCGTATCCGCTGCGCTCCACCTGCGGGACGAGCTCCAGGAACGGCGGGGGCGGCTGCTTCAGGAGAGAGAGTCGCTGGAAGCAGCGGGGAACGAGGATTCCGCCCTGCAGCAGCTGGAGGAGCAGCGCACCGCCCTGCGGGAATTAGTCTCGCAATATGCGGTACGTTCGATGGCTTCCGAATTTATCAAACGTACGCGCCGCATGTACGAGGAAGAGAAACAGCCGCAGGTGCTGCAGTTGGCTTCCCGCTACTTCACCATGCTGACCGGCGGCATGTACAGCCGGATTGTCATGCGGATGGGAGATCAGAGCCTGTTGGCAGAGCGCCCGACTGGTGAATTGGTGGAGAGCAGCCGGTTAAGCCGTGGTACGGCGGAGCAGTTATATCTGGCGATGCGGCTCGGTTTGATCCAATCGATGCCGCATGCATCGGGGTTGCCGTTATTGCTTGATGATCTGTTTGTAAATTTTGACGGCGAACGGCTCGGACATGCGCTCGAACTGCTCTCGGAATTATCGCAGGACCGGCAAGTCGTAATGATGACGTGTCATCGGCATGTAGCGGAGCAAACCATGAAACTCATACCGGGTGCACGATTCATCACGATGCAGCCATAAAACGGGGCTTCCCAAAGGCAGTTTTACCATACCTTTGGGATAGCCCCTTTATTTTCTCCTGATTTCGGGTGTTCCGAACAAAGTCAGTCGGAGCACCCAGAGCAGACACAGTCCCCCGAACATGGGGTAGAGGAGAGAGAGCAAGGAACTGAAGCCGAACTGGCTGAAGAAATAACAGAACACCATGATGCCAAGGGTAATCACTCTGGGCGAGAGCGAGGTTCGCTGCTGAACCTGCAGGGTAATCCCGTAGATATTGGCCACGAAGGTGCTAAAAATTTCTAGGAAGATCAGAATGAGATAGATGATCTGGACGAGCCAGCCCAGCTGGTTGGCGATGCTGCCCATCGGGATCTCGTATTGACTAATGCCGGGCATATGCGCAGACATCGCAAAATGCGCCGCCATCAGCATAAATCCTACGCCCGTACCTCCAATGATGCCTCCCCAGGTTACGGCACGCGCGCTTTTGGTCTGGCTGCCGAGCGGGACCAGCACCGGCATTGCCATTACCAGGTTAAAGGAGGTGTAGAGAAGGGGCGCCAGCCAAACCGAAGGCAGGGTATGGTCCGTAGTCAAGGTTAAGAATCGGGTGGCACCCGGTGTTTGAATCGTCTGAGAAATAATCGCAAGCGATAAGGTCAGCATCATGGGCACAACAAGACTGTTCATTGTCATGATGGACTGGATGCCTTTTCTGAGAATGAAATAGGTTCCGATCATCGTGACAAACAATCCGGTTTGATAGCTCAAATTCAGATGCTCCACAAAAACAGAGCCCGCGCCGGCAAGCATGATGCTGTTCACCCCGAGCAGAATGACAAACATAAAGAGGCTGATCCAGACGCCGGCTTTCTCTCCAAACAGGAATTTGTTTAAGTCCTCAAAGGATTTGGCCCCGATCCGCCTGGATATCGTCATGATTTTTGTGCCGAGCCAAATGAATATTCCTGTCGCAAGCAGAATGGTAAGTGTGGCCCAGTGTCCATATTGGGTAAAAAATTGAAGGATTTCACGTCCGGTTGCAAAGCCAGCGCCAACGATGGTTCCGATATATGTAAACGCGATCTGTAAAACACGAACAGAATTACGCAAGCCCCGCATCCCCCTTGAAAGTTAATACGTTCTGCTTAGTACAAGGTATGCTTGGCTCAGCTGGGACATGACTCCTACCTGTCCAGGTCCTTACCGGAGGCATGTACATGATGATGGCCAGGCAAGGAGATCAATGTTAGGAATTCTGACGGGAACCGTACAGTTAAATGACGGAGTCACCGTTTGTACTTGCCGTACAGGGAGGAATATGTTACTTTTACGACAAAGGAATCGTGGGAGGTCTTTTGGATGGATTGGTTGAAAGAGCGGATCATCAAAGAAGGTGTCGTGTTGTCGGATCAAGTGCTGAAGCTGGATGCCCTGCTGACGCATCAAGTAGACCCGGCATTAATTATGGATATGGGCCGGGAATTTGCGGCTAGATTTAAAGAGAGCGGCGTGACCAAGGTCGTTACGCTGGAATCCTCCGGCATTTCTGTTGCATTTGCCGCGGCGCTTGAATTGGGAGTTCCGATGGTATTCGCCCGGCGCAAAAAAACGCTGCTCGCCGATCCAGACGCCTTGTGTGAGCGGGTTCCGTCTTTCACCAAGGGCATTGTCACGGACATTATGGTATCGCGCCAGTTTATCGGCGAAGAGGATAAACTGCTCTTCATTGATGACATTATCGCGAACGGTGACGCTGCAAGAGGCCTGATCAAGATTATTGAACGGGCAGGGGCAGAATTAATCGGGCTTGGCGTTGTGATTGAAAAGAGCTTCCAGGCTGGAGCGAGAACGCTGCGCGAACAGAATGTTCATGTGGAATCGCTGGTCACCATATCGTCGCTTGAGGACGGCAAGATTACGTTCAGCTAGGTTTAGGAATATACCAACCGCTTCATGGCATGTCAGGAGTAGAGCAGAAAGGCAGGACTTCCGTCATGAACGTTTGTACCCTAGCCTTTGCCGTGCGTAATAGTGTAAATTCGTAGTCAATTTTAAGTGGATTTCAGCCTAAAATCACAACAAAATCTTTTCGCCTCCATGATTTTCGCTTATAATAAAGAGGTAGGCAAGAGAGAGGAGGCAGCACCATGGGGAAACAACCTGTAACCGAGCCGTTTTTGATTGAGAAGCTGAATGAAGCAAAGGTACATTTTGAACGTGCTTTGGATTGTAAACATACGGAGTTTGATGATCTATATCCCTATATGATTGAACATCCTCAGTTTTTCTGGTACAAACGCTATGTTGCCTGGTCAGAACTGCTGACGATTGCCGGATTGTGTGAGGAGGTTTCCTTCGAATGGAAGGAACAGTTTACGCCTCAGCAGGTAGAATATATCGAGAAGCGTGTCATGTCTTCAACCGTTCTGGATTTTTGGTACGAGAAGAATGACAGTATCGAGCCGGCACAGCGTTAATGGGTATATAGAACATCTCTTAGTCGGGATGTTTGTCGATATCGCAACGCATTCAAAAGACCTAAATGATCTCATTTAGGTCTTTTTTTGCACAAAGTTTATGAAGGGGGTATGGTGATGATTAGCGATGAAAGACTCGATGAGCTTCGGCTCTCCGGCGAATTGGTCCGGGTTGTCCGGGACGGCTTGGAGACCAATGATATTATAGGCTTTGTTGTAGCCTGGGACCCGGAGCAGGTCATTATACGCCGCAGAAACCGGCGGGTCGTTAAACTGGATCGCCGTTACAGCTACCAGCTTAAAAAGGAACCAAGAGTAAGCCCGATCGAAGAGTAGGCATAGATCTCGAACTCGTCGGACAACTTAACCTCGCATCAAATTTTTGTGGAAGAGGTGCTTTAGGTTATGGAAATGTCCAATGACAAGGTCTCGGCTTACAAGAATGAAATTCTGAATTTGAAGCAGAGCATGCCGGAAATGGCAGAAGCGTATCATCAGTTCACCGGCGTTTGCTTTCAGGATGGCGAACTGGATGAGCGAACAAAGCAGCTGATCGCGCTCGGAATCGGACTGTTTGCCAATAATGAGCTGTGTACCTTCTATCATATGGAAGAAGCCCGTGCGAAGGGAGCCTCGGATGCTCAGATTATGGAGGCTGTAGCCGTGGCGTCTGCCGCCAGTGCGGGACATGCCCTCTCGCAGGGATTGACCCGCGTGCAGCATAATCTTCATTGATTCACGTGTCAGCGATAACCGTCTCAACCGGAACATTCATGTTCAGTGGGGAGACGGTTATTCTCTGTTTAAGGGCAGCGATTTAGCGGGCGTAAACAGCGGCAGGAGGATGGGCTTGCTCAGAGGACTCGGTCTCGGGCGAAACCAGCCCAAGGTAGGCTCGCATGCGGTCCATCATCTCCTCACGGAAGGATGGCCATAGAATGTTCATCGAACCAATGTAACCCCGACAAGCATATCGTGCCTGGATTCCTTCCTGGTTTTGTCCAATATCATACACCTTGATCGCCCGCTTGGTGAATTCCTGCTTCACCTCACGAAGAAGCACAGCAGCACGCTTGGCGCCATTCCCCACAACCTCTACATACAATTGAGGGCTCTTGAAGACACCGCTCTCTTGAATGATTCGGCAATCCCTTTCAAACACCTTATGAATGAACATCAGCAGCAGGTAACTCTTGATCAATGCACGTTCTTCCGTCGTAACAGCCGGTATGGCCATCAACATCACCGCCTTTATATAGAAAATGGTTATTGAATGAGAACTTATGTTCTTATTTTAACCGAAAAACAGGTTTTTAATCAAGTTCAAAAAAAGTGTTGACTCAATTCGTGCAGCGTGATATTATATATCTTGTCGCCGCTGATAAGGACTTGTCTCCTAATAGCGATGAACATGATATGCGGTCGTGGCGGAATTGGCAGACGCGCACGGTTCAGGTCCGTGTGGGCTAACCCCCGTGGAGGTTCGAGTCCTCTCGACCGCATCCTTATAAAGAAGCTCGTAAACTTGCTTTTTAGCAGTTTACGAGCTTTTTTTGTGTTGAGATTTTAGATGGCGGGATGAAAGACTTTAACCAAAATAATGCGATGCCGTTGACAGCCAACCCGACAAGTTCAAAATTACCGCGGAGCTGCGGAGAAAGCAGCTGTGAGTAAGAAAGCCGACGATCCAACGGTGGCGGCAAGTTTCTGTGCCTGGGCTGTGCTGTGCTAATACAATCACTCTTACATATTTACATACCTTTTCTCAAACAATACGGTTAGGTGTGATTAGCATGAACATGAATGGAAGGGGAGTAACCATGCGGAAGGCATTCAAAAAATTGGTTATCTTGCTATGTACGATATGGATGATCGTGTACGGAGCACAGATCGGATATGGCGCAGGGGTGGCCTCTACCCCTACTGCTGATCCTCCCAATCAGGAAACGGAAGAAATGCACGAAAAATCCGGACGCGGCAGGCCTGATCAGGAAGCGAAAGTTAATAAGCTGGCCGTCATCATTGATGATTTTGGCAATGATCAGAAAGGGACTCAGGAAATGCTGAGTCTTCCTGTTAAGATCACGGTGGCAGTAATGCCTTTCTTGCCGACAAGCGTGAAGGATGCCGAAGCTGCGCATCGGCAAGGGCATGACGTCATCATCCATATGCCCATGGAGCCGAAGCAAGGACGATCTTCCTGGCTCGGACCGGGCGCCATTCTAAGTTCACTAACCGATGAGGAGATTCGTGAACGGATGGAGGAGGCAATCGATTCGGTTCCTTATGCCGTTGGGATTAATAATCATATGGGCTCCAAGGTTACCGGGGATGAGCGGGTCATGTCCATTGTGCTTGATGTATGCAGGGAGAGAGGGTTGTTCTTCATCGACAGCAAGACAAACTACCATAGCGTGATTGGCAAACTGGCAGCGGAGAAGGGGATGCCGTCCATCGCCAACGATATATTCCTGGATGATGTTCATACCGTTCAGCACGTGAGCAAACAGCTCCTGACCGCGGTACAGCATGCGGAAGAGAGAACATCCTGCATTGCAATTGGCCATGTCGGCAAATATGGAACCCGGACGGCAGAAGCGCTGAAAGGAACCATTCCGAAACTGCAAGCCAAGGTGGAGTTTGTGGGTATCAGCGATCTGGTTAGGGAACGATCAAGCTGGCGGCCGAATCCGCTGCCTGCGAATTAGCGTTGGTTAGCAGAACCTAATCCGCAGGCAGCGTATTAGTGTCAGCAGCAGAAACGGAGTCGGTTTCGGCATGCCGTGAAGCAACCGGCGATAAAAAGCTTATCCGAAAAGGCCCGCCCATATCTTGAACACCCAAAAAAAATTAATAGCCTCCCATACAGGGATCCGGTGATTCCAATCCCTGTATGGAAGGCTGTACATATGTGGAGGCTGCATTTATTCATCGGCTGCGGAGATCGATGCTAGGCGTCTTAATAGATATGGCTGAGAACCCTATATAAGCAAAAAAAAGCCCCAAATTACAGGGCCGTTAAATAACTGATAATCCCGTCGGCAATGGCTTCAGCGATCTGCATTTGACCGTTGCGGCCGGTTAATAATTTCCGGTCCTCCATATTGCTGAGAAAGCCGGTTTCGACGATGACGGCGGGTACTTGGGTTTGATTCAGCAGATAGTATGGTTTACCTACCATGATGTGATTGCTGCTGCGGTAAACCAGATTCAGCTGCTCCTGGATGGTGTCCGCAAGCAGGGTGCTGCGTCCCTCGGATTGATGCAGCACGATGCCTCCGCGCTTGGACGAGTTCTTCCCCCAATTCACATGAATGCTGACCACCAGCTTGGTCGGGATCTCGCTGCTGAGCTGCTTACGCTGCGACAGATCGCGGCGATGCCTCGAGGAGCTTCGATGCCAGCGATTGTCATCGCTAAGCGCGTAATCGGCATCGCGGTTCAGGACGGCATGATAGCCTTCCTTGCGAAGCAGCATGAACAGTCTCCGTGAAATGGCCAGGTTAATATCTTTTTCGAGAATTTCACCATACGACGTTCCTCCGTCGATTCCGCCATGACCCACATCGATCAGAATGACATCATGGGCAAAAGGGTGCAGCTGCCTTAGTTCGGACTGGTCGATTTCCTGACCTGAAGAGTGGGTGGATTCGGGCGTTTCGGTCAGAAGCCGGGTTGTCGATATTGGACTTTTATGAACGGCATGCGCTGGACGCGTCATGGCTTGCTCCTTCACTGGATATGCTTCCATAACAGAACCCGGGAGTGCCAGTGTCAAGAGAAGCATCCATACAACGGCTGTCTTAATCATGATGGTTTCCTTCTTTCACGTAAAAATTTCGGCTTTTTTAGAATGTGCATATGGCGGAAAAATCATGCTGTTCAAGTGCGAGCGTCTAGAAATGATTGAAATGGAGCAAACTGATACTGGGATGTGGATAAACCAAAAGGAGTTGATTCGTATGGCTAGCGGCGACGAATTGATCAAGTACATTACCGAGCGCGTGGTTCATTTTATAGATACGCCTAAGGACGTTCGGCGTCAGGCGAAGGTGAAGGAATCCTGGACCACAAGGTGGTTCGGCATGATTCCGTTCTCCATGTCGCTATGGAAAGAGGATGTAACCACCAAGCGCAAAAAAAAGGGACGAAGTAACAGCTGATGCATGTTCAATCATGAAATCGCATTTTGCAGATTGTGTGAACTGCCTCCTGTGCGCACGATGTCAGGGTCGAAGTGAACATGGATACTTGACGGCTATAGTCCCTTGTGCGTGCTGAGTGCACACTTATAAACCGTTTTGAAATAAAGGACGCTGCCCGTTAAAGGGCAGCGTCCTTTTGTCAGTCATGGTATCGGCATGGAAAAACCCGTATTATTCCGGCTGGGCATAAAATTGCCCTTGTCCGACTAAACGGGATGCCGGAAGGAAACGGAGGGTGTCTGTGTTCCGCAAGGGAACCGAAACATAAAGCGCAGCCGGGTTCTCCTGATTCTCCGAGGACCATCGATGCCAGCCCGTTAAGTTAAAAGGCGCGCCGTAGGCGGCATTGCCTTTTGCGGACTTAAATATCAGGGTGGAGTGCTCCTTAAGTAAATTCCGCAGATCGGCGCTGCTTCGGGCTGTGAGATTTCCAGTGGTCAGCCACAGCAGATTATCGTAAGGATCCACGGAGGCGCCGGTTGCGATGGAGGGCGTTCCGGCAAACCAATGATTGGTGGATGAAGTCACGAGTCCTTTGGCTGCTGCAGGCAGAGATACGGATACCAGCTTCGTCGTTGAATGCGTCTGCTGGGGCTCATCCGGTAGGGCTTCACTATTTAGTGCATTAAAATAAACCGGCTTCTTGCCGGGCAGCTGGACCTGCCAGACGGGGGACACGTCATACAGCTTGCGCACGGTGCTGCCTTGAGGCAATGACCCTCCAGCCTTCACAAGGCCTTCCGCAGCGAGCCGCTCTTTCAGCGGCGCTTGGCTGTAGGGAAGGGTTGAGCCGATCCCGTATTCACTCAGGATATATCCGCCGTCTTCGCCTGCACTGATAATCATGTATCCTTGCGGCAGTCCTTCATCGGATATCGTGACTAACCAGCCGTGCGTGCCCGGACCGAGCGGTGTGAACTCGAGCGTTGCTTCGTCCCATGTCGTAAATGGCGCATGGGCCGATAATTGAGCGACAGTCTCCTCGGCAAAGTCCATCAAATTCCCAGGAACCTGAGCTACAGCTTTGTTCTGACTAACCCCTGAAACGCCTGATGTGTGATGATCCGTAGTAAATGGAGTGCCAGTCAGACTAAGGCTGTTCGCATAATTGGAAACGTCGGCCTGGCTTGCTTCAGCCAAGCTTGCCTGCGGCTGGACCGTGCTGAACCAGAGGATAGTCGTTACAATGATGGAAACAGACAACATTCGATATCGGCTGTTCTGCTTGTTATCGGCTGATTGGGGCTTAAAGTTCTTGTAATCCTTGACATCATGGTTATGAAGTTCCATGTTCCAACGCTTCAAATCATTAACCGCCTTTCCTTGGCCCTACGCGCCGTGGATGTGTTGGAATCATCATATCGGACAAGCTTTGCAAAGGCTGTTGCAAGCTGTCGCGGTAGGAGAAGGGAGAATGGTTCTTTTTTTGCCTGCTTTTGTAGAGGAGCGTCATGATGACGCACCCACAAGCGAACACAGATGAAATAGACCGCAGGTTATGACGGACAAGCTCACTTTCGGCTCGTACTGCCATTGCATTTCGGACCGGCGGTTCTTATATTGCTCCTCGATGAGCGCTTTTTTCACTTCATCCTGCTCCTTGAGCAGGTCCTCGTAATAGCTGTCGATCACCAGCAGTTCTTCTTCAAGACGTTCTCTTGCTTTGGTGGCCCAGTCGTAGTCCAGCTTGCTTATCTTGTCGATAAGATGGTTCTCTAGCGCATCTACGGCCTGTTCGAGCGTAAGAGCCGCCGGTCGGACGTGAACGCTCTCGGGCAAGCGGGGCGTCAGTTCGCGTCCATTCAGGATCGCCGGGAAGTCTTGGGCAATCGCACGACTAGAAAGTGAGATTCCGAGAAAAAACAATTCCTCCCGCTTCAGATCACAGCTGAACTCCACCTTGAAGCAGACGCCCAGCCACTGCTCATACGGCGTGGAACGGGCTCTCGGACGCGGCTCGGTATCGCGCTGCTGGAACAGATAGACGCATTTGCCTTCCTCCCGGGAAGCATTCCAGATTTGGGCCAGCCGGCTGCTGCCGTAGCCAATGTTCTCCCGCTGAATGCGTCCGGGACCAAGGATAGGCAGAACCGGAGCATTCCCGTAAAAGCGGGCCAGGAGCGGATCCTGCGTAGGCGAGGCAAGCTGCGCTTTGGCTTCGGCTTCCTTGGTTTTTGCAAGCCGTTCGTCGTATTTTTCCGGATCAAACACGAAATTGAACGATAACGTTTCGGCGGGAGCGCCGGTACGCTCCACGAAACCCCAGTAATACGGGCGGTTGGTGAGCATTTTGTCGGCTTGCGGCGACAGTTTCACAGTGACATGCTCAGGCGACTTTTCAATGACGGTGCATTCGGTGGCTTCCAAATAGGCCATGAAGTGCTGCTGCACCTCCTGCGGCGTCATGGTCATATTAGGCTTCTTCCTCTCTTAGATTATCTTCGACGGTGCTTCCCTGCTCGATATCCTGCTTGATATGGTGAATCGAGTCGCCCAATGTGCTGATGCGCTGCCGGATTTCATCATCGTTGCCGGACTCCAGCATGATTTTGTACAGGCTCTTCTCGATGGATTCCTTCTTCTCGAACCGTTCGAGAATGACATCCAGACCTCCGATGACCATCTCGAACATGTTGATCTTCTCGTGCAGCAGGTTCAGAATGTGCTCTTCAATGGTTCCTGAAGTGGACAGGTTGTAAATCTTCACGTCATTGGTCTGGCCGAGACGATGGACGCGTCCGATCCGCTGCTCGACTCGCATGGGATTCCAGGGCAGATCAAAGTTGATCATATGGTGGCAGAATTGCAGATTGATGCCTTCGCCCCCGGCTTCCGTCGCGATCATGACCTGTGCCTTGCCGCGGAACAGATCCATCATCCAGTCCTTCTTGCCGCGGTTCATTCCGCCCCGGTACGGTACGGAGATGAGCCCGTGATCGCGGAAATAATTGAGCAAGTATTCCTGGGTTGCGCGGTATTCCGTGAATACGATGACCTTCTCGTTCATTTGCTGGATCAGCTCGATGGTTTTTTCCGCCTTGGTGTTGGCTTTGATGGCCTTGATGAGATAGACGAGCTCCCAGATTTTATCGCGCAGCGGAGAGTCCTCGGGCAGCTTCTTGGACAGATTAACAAGAGTCACGAAAACGGCATCGCGGCTGCTGCACACTTCACGCTGGAGTGTAACAAGGGACAGCATACTGCTTAAATTTCCCCCTGCTGCCTGATACTGATCTTTGACGAAGGACGTGACGCCGTCGTATAATGACTGTTCTTCGGGCGAGAGGCTAAGCCCTACATTGCGGACGGATCGCTTGGTGAATTTCACTTCGCCTTCGCCGCGGCGGTTACGGATCATGACCTTGGACAGCTCATCCTTGAGCTGCTCCTGATTCTTGGGTCTTCGTTTATCGACAACAAAATTAGCGGCAAACTGCCCTTGGCCTCCAAGCTGGCCCGGCTTCAGCAGGGTGATCAGATTGAAGAGCTCGCTGAGATCGTTCTGCACCGGCGTGGCCGTCAGCAAGAGACAGTATTTTTTGCGCAGCTTTTGAATGAATTGATAATTGGAGGTTTTTTTGTTCTTGAGCTTGTGCGCCTCATCGATGATGAGCATGTCGTACTCCTCGTTCAGCAGAATCTCCTGATGCGGATCGCGCTTCGCCGTGTCCATGGAGGCGACAACGATATCATTGCCCCAGGAGTACGCTTTTTTCTGCGCAATCGCAGGAATGCCGAACTTGGAGTTCAGCTCGCGAACCCATTGCAGCACAAGGGAAGCGGGAACGAGAATCAACACTTTGGATACCAGGCCGCGCACGATGTATTCTTTTAAAATAAGGCCGGCTTCAATCGTTTTACCAAGCCCCACTTCATCAGCGAGAATGGCTCGACCCGACATCTCGAACAATACGCGTCTGGCGGTATCGGTCTGATGGGGGAGCGGGGATAAGCCGCCTAGGTGCTTGAGGCATTGCAATTCTTCAAAGCTTGTAACGAGACGCGATTTCTCGCCCTCCACAGCAAGCTGGGCCAGACGATAGTCACCCCAAGGTCCGCCCTTGTCCAGTCGACCGGCGAGATCGTCAAACCAGGAACGGTCGATCTGCAATGGAACGGGAAGACGCGCGTCGAAAATCATGCCTGAGTCGGCAGATGGCTGATGGTTCATGTCGATCTCCTCCTGTTGTGAAAGATTCCGGGCCAGCGGTGTATATGTAGTATGGACGAAAAAAGAAGTCTTCATAACCTTGCACGGATTCGGAAGGCGTGGAATAACTCAAAGGGCGCACGGCTGCTGGAATTGGATATTTTCATCCTTTTTTTCATAGGGAAGGCCGAAAAAGAGAGCGAGAGGAAGAAAGCGGAAGCTTGCGAGCGGGAGCTTGGATCTGTTGGCTTAATTTTCACATTATCGGCATAGTTAACCTATATATAGTGTAGTATAATGAATTGGTAGCACTATATATGGTGTATATAGTGGTTTTGAATGTTTGACCGGCTACATAACAGGTTATGTTGTTGGTGAGCGCATAACTGCGGAACTTTTTAATTTTATATTTTATATAGGAGGTAGTTGCTCTTGAGTACGATGCAGAATCAGCGGCTGGAAGGTTTAAGCGAGAAGATCTTTTTGGACCGGTATGCCTGGAAGGATGCGGACTCCAACAACGCTAAGGTAGGCGATGTGGTGCTCGTTTTGACGAAGGATGATCCTAAATTTCCGACTAAGGAAGTTGGCGAAATCGTGAAACGCGAAGGCCGCAAGGTCACGGTGAAGACACGGAAGGGCGAGCTTGTGGAATCGGATGTGGAGAAGCTGACGTTAACCATCGAGAAAACGCCGGAAGAAATGTGGGATCGACTCGCGGCTGCCATGTCATCGGTTGAGGCAACGCCTGAACTGCAGGAAGAGTGGCGCGGGAAGTTCCGCGAGATTCTGGATGATTGGAAGCTGGTGCCGGGCGGACGGATTGCGGCTGGAGCTGGTGCAAGCGATGAATTGACGCTGTTCAACTGCTACGTGATTCCTTCACCGAAGGACAGCCGGGGCGGCATCATGGAAACTCTGAGCGAGATGACCGAGATCATGGCGCGCGGCGGCGGAGTCGGCATTAATTTGTCTTCCCTGCGTCCTCGGCGCGCGATCGTAAGAGGCGTGAACGGTTCCTCCAGCGGTGCGGTATCGTGGGGCGGATTGTTCAGTTATACGACGGGATTGATCGAGCAGGGCGGAAGCCGCCGGGGCGCGCTCATGCTGATGATTAATGATTGGCACCCGGACGTGGAGGATTTCATTACCGTGAAGCAGACGATGGGACAAGTTACGAATGCGAACCTGTCGGTATGTGTCAGCAATGATTTCATGAAGGCAGTGAAGGAAGATCTGGACTGGGAGCTGGTGTTCCCGGATACCACAGATCCTGACTATGATGAGCTGTGGGACGGCGATCTGGATAAATGGAAGAAAGCCGGACACCGTATCATTCCATATAAAACAGTAAAAGCACGCGAGGTCTGGCACACGATTATCGAATCCGCATGGAAATCCGCAGAACCGGGCGTCGTGTTCATGGAATACTATAACCAGATGTCCAACAGCTGGTATTTCAACCCGATTATTTGTACGAACCCTTGCGGCGAGCAAGGACTTCCGGGCTGGGGCGTATGCAACCTGTCCGCGATGAATCTGTCGAAGTTCTATGATGAGGCGAACCATGACGTTGCCTGGGATGAGCTGGCTACAACGACACGGTACTCCGTGCGTTTCTTGGATAATGTCATTGACCGGACGCCGTACCATTTTGAAGAAAACGAATTGAACCAGAAAAAAGAGCGCCGCGTGGGTCTTGGAACGATGGGTCTGGCGGAGCTGATGATCAAGCTGAACATCCGTTACGGCAGCCCGGAATCGTTGGAGTTCCTGGATAAGCTGTATGGCTTCATCGCGCGCGAAGCTTATCTCGCTTCCGCCGATATTGCCGAAGAGAAGGGTTCGTTCCAGGCATTCGACGCCGAGCTGTACCTGCAAAGCGGCTTCATGAAAAATATGGCCGAGGTGTATCCGGAAGTTGCCGAAGCGGTGCGTGAAAAAGGTGCACGGAACGTCACCGTCATTACCCAAGCGCCAACGGGCAGCACGGGTACGATGGTCGGAACATCGACAGGCATCGAGCCGTACTTTGCCTTCAAATACTTCCGTCAGAGCCGACTCGGCTTCGACGAGCAGTTCGTGCCGATTGCTCAGGATTGGCTGGACAGCCATCCGGGCGAAGAGCTTCCGGATTATTACGTCACGGCGATGAGTCTCTCCGCCGAGGATCACATCCGGGTGCAGGCGGCCATTCAGCGCTGGGTGGACAGCTCGATCTCGAAGACGGCCAACTGTCCGTCGGACTTTACGGTTGAAGATACGAAGCGCCTATATGAGCTGGCATTCGATCTGGGCTGCAAAGGCGTAACGATCTACCGCGACGGCAGCCGCGACGTGCAGGTGCTGCAGACGGAGAAAAAAGAAGATAAGGCCGCGGAAGCGACCACAGCTTCTACTGCGGAAACAGCGCTTGAGCAAAGCGCGGCAGGCCAAGCCGCAGAGGATGCGACGAACGTGGAGCCGGCGGCTGCAAGCGTGGCCGTGACAGCCTCACCGAGCAAGAGCGGGTTGGATAAGCAATACAAGAAGCGTCCGCAAGTGCTGCGCGGCGCAACCTATAAAATGAACACGCCGTTCGGCATGGCGTATATTACCATCAACGATCTGGACGGTATCCCAAGCGAAATCTTCCTGAACGTCGGCAAGGCCGGTTCGGATGTGTTCGCAATGGCGGAAGCCTTGGGCCGCGTCTGCTCCTTGTTCCTGCGTTACGGGGACCACGGCAATAAGGTGGAGCTGCTGATCAAGCACCTCAAGGGCATCGGCGGCACCGGCGCGATCGGCTTCGGCGCAAACCGCGTAGAATCCATCGCCGACGCCGTGGCGAAGGCGCTCGAGACGCACGTGGCGAACAACGCTGGGGCGGATCATGACCATGATCCGGCACCGGTCGCAGCCACGATGGCGCCTGTTGATGCAGGCGAAGCTGTGGCACCAGCAGCCGCGGGGTATGGCGGACACGGCTCCCACACAGGCGGGAGCACCATGTCGCTGGATCTGTGTCCATCCTGCGGCGGGGCATCCTTGATTAATATCGAGGGATGCAAGACGTGCGGGAACTGCGGATATAGTAAGTGTTCGTGAGGAAGCTGTTCTGTCTGATATCGACGTAGATATCATGTGAGTGAAATTCCAGTTTCATAATTCGTTAGACGGTTCCATTCCAACCATTTGTTGGAATGGAAAGTATGGAATCAACTAAATAAAATGTAATATAGGGTAGGCGATGATGAACATTGCCTACCCTTATTTGTCGTTTAGTACCTAACGACAAGCAATCTTTGGTATTCAACAATTTTGAGATTACGAAAGAGAGAGAACTACATTGCCATGAAAATATCTAACAAAGCGATTATAATGGCAAGAAGATAACCTTTCAGAATAACTATCGGAATGGAATAAACGAATCGGTTGGTTACTTATCGTTCCCATTTGAGCGTTCAAACAGCAAAATGAAGTAAGGGGGATAAGGAATGACAAGTATTCTTATAGTAGAAGATGATGCTCATATGTTGGAAATGATATCACTTGTTTTAAGATGCGAAGGCTATCATGTCCGGGGCGCGGTTAACGGCAAAGAGGCGCTTGCAGAAATGGAAAGCTCGCCTGCGGATATGGTTGTGCTTGATGTCATGATGCCTGTCATGGACGGGTGGGATTTGTGCAGCGAACTGCGGCTTTTGTACCCCGAACTACCCATAATCATGATAACGGTCAAGCACGAGACGAGTCAGAAGGTGAAAGGATTCGGCCTGGGCGCCGACGATTACCTGGTCAAGCCTTTCGATCCGCAGGAGCTGGTGATCCGAATCAAAGCGGTGCTGCGCCGGTACCGTATTGCGGCCGATAAGAGAGTTATATTGGGCAGCTTCAAGCTGGATCGGCTTCGGGGAACCGTTTCGGACGGCAACGTGAATTGGAATTTGCCGCCCAAGGAATTTGAACTGTTATATCAGCTTGCAAGCTATCCCGGCCAAATCTTTATGAGAGAGCAGTTAATCGAATCGGTATGGGGATTCGACCACGACGGGGATGAGCGGACGGTCGACGTTCATATCAAGCGGCTGCGGGAGCGGTTCGCCGCCTATACCCATCTGTTTCGCATCGTAACGGTTCGCGGTCTCGGATATCGGTTGGAGACGGAAATCCATGATTAAGAGCATCAACTTCAAAATTTTATTGATCTTTATTGTTGCATTAGCGGTAGGTTTCGGACTCTCCATTCCGATCACCGTATCTTTGTTTCAAAACCAAGTCACGCAATCCATCCGGGACGAATATGCGATGCGAAGCGGGTTGATTGCGGATGTTTATTCCCGATTGGCGCCAACTGAACGCGGTCATTATCTGAATCAGTTGTCCGAAGAAATGAAGGTATCCCTATGGATCTACGATCGGAACGGATTGCTTTACGCGTACGGCCACACAAGCAAACCCAACCTTAGCGATGACGAAATACGACTCGTCCAGGGCGGCGCCGAAATCATGAGGAGCACGTCCGTCCTGCCCTTGCCGACGAGCCTTCAAATGGGTTTTCCTTTGCGAACAGCTGATGAGCCGCTGGCGCTCGTCATCCATCCGGAAAGCTCCAACATGTATCTCCTATTCACCATTATAGGTTCGTTCATTCTGATTGCGCTCGCGATCGGCAGCTTCAAATTCATACTCTTTACTAGAGTAGTGGTGAAACCCTTAAAGGCTTTGACGGCCGCAACCCAAAAAGTGGCCAAGGGAGACTATAATATCGTTCTTCAGACGAAGAGCAAGGATGAATTAGGCGTCTTGTCGAAGCAATTTCAGCAAATGGCCTACGAGGTCGGTCAGGTTGAAAGGATGCGGCAGGAGTTCGTTTCCAATGTATCCCACGAGATTCAAACCCCGCTGGCGTCCATTTCGGGCTTTGTTTCCATCCTGCAGAAAGACGGTCTTGATGAAGCCGAGCAGCTGCGCTGTCTGAACATTATCCGGGAGGAAAGCATGCGGTTGTCCCGACTGAGCGAGAACATGCTTCGATTGGCCACGATCGATTCGAACCATTATCCCTTCCATCCGACGCTCTTTCGGCTTGACAGGCAGCTGCGTCGCATTGTCATAGCGGCTGAACCGCAATGGGCGGACAAACACTTAAATATTCACTTCAAGCTTCCAAAAACGACGATTCATGCGGATGAAGACCTGCTGAACCAGGTTTGGCTTAATATTTTCAGCAACAGCATCAAATTTACGCCAGAGGGCGGCGACATCTCCATCGAGCTTGTGTCAGGAAATGAAAAAATCGGAGTCGTCATTCGCGATACGGGAATCGGCATTACCGAAGAAGACCGTAAACGCATCTTCGAACGCTTTTATATGGCCGATAAGTCGCACAACCGCGAAGCGGGGGGAAGCGGACTTGGTCTTGCGATCGTCAAGCGCGTTGTCGAATTGCATAGCGGCTCGATCGAAATCGACAGCGCTGTAGGAAAAGGCACGGCGATAACCGTCTTTCTGCCAGCCATGTAACTCCGTCACACAATCGAAAATACGAGCGAACGAAAAGGTGAACGATCCGTTCACCTTTTTTGCATTTTCTTCCATCTAGTTCATATTACGTTCATACAGGGCGCTTAGTATCGGTTGAGTAATCGAATCAGAATAGATCAATCTACGAGGAGGAAATCGTTCATGCTGTGGTTGATGGTCAATTTTGCGATGACCGTTTCGCTGCCCATTTTTGGCGGAATTGCCGCTTGGAATGCGAGCCGAGCCTATCGGGCACCTACAAAAGGCAAGTTATATTCCCGTATGCGGTCGTCGCTCATTTGGACGGGAATAAGTGGACTGGCCTTTTTCGTCAAAGCGACGCCGATCGTTCTCACATCGCGTATGAAGGCGTCTTGTCACCGTTTGAAATCGGCAGCTCGACGGTCAACCTGCCGGAGTGAGCGAATATGATTTACGATAGAGGTGAACTGGTTTTGAAATACAAGTTTGTCATAATGTTTATGATTATCCTATGCGGCACAATCTCGGTCGCGGTGTTCAATCCGATTATTGGCCTGCTCTCGCGCGAACTGGGACTCAGCGAGATTCAATCGGGATGTTTGGTGTCGGTGACGGGGCTGTGCTGGTTGCTCGGCGGATTCTTCTGGGAAAAAACGACCTTTATGAGCAGAAAACGAATGCTGGCTTTTATCATGTTTGTATATTTGGCGACACTGCTCCTGTTTGCCCTTCTCGCCGATTATGCGGGGACCCATCGCAACGGTTCGTCGGGCTTTTTTTGGATCTTCTTGCTGTTGCGTGCGATCTCGGGATTTTTCTTCGGAGGCTTTCTTTCCAAAGCGCAAGCCTATGTGATGAGTTGGACGACACAGGAGACGCGAACGCAGGGGATGGCCATATTTGGTGCCGCCAATGGACTCGGTTTCATATTGGGCCCTGCCATGAGCGGCGGTATGGCGGCAATCGGGCTTACATCGCCGATGTACGCGGCTGCCGCCCTGCTTTTCATGATGATTATCTTATTATGGATATCGATTCCCAACGATGCGGTACAAAAGAAAGATCAATTTGCTCCATCGCTTTCGCCGTTCGATGTAAGAATTCGATTTTTCTTGTGGACCGGTCTTCTACTTTCGCTCACTATCAATATACTTCAGGTGACCATCGGTTTTTACGTTCAAGATTCGTTTGGGTATGAAGCACGGGAAGCGACGCAACTGATCGGACTTGGTTTGGCCATTTGTGGATCCATGGTTGTGGTCACGCAAATTGTCATTAGCAAATATCTGAAATGGCGACCCGAGCGAATGTTACGACTCGGAATGTGGATTGTCGTGTTGGGATTGTTAGGGCTGTTATCATTCATTCGTTATGCCTATCTGGATTTTGCCGTACTTGGCATCGGCTTCGGCCTTACCTGGCTTGGATATAGTGCGGGAGCTGCCGATGCGGTACAAGATCATGAACAACGGAGCGTTGCTTCCTATATCGCGACTTTGCTGGGAGGAGGAGCCTTCCTGGGGCCGATTACAGGGACTGCGCTTTACACGGCTCATATGGCAGTTCCGTATTCGTTTTGCACGCTTTTATTCGGGCTTTCTCTTCTCATTATACTCAGCAAGAAAAAGGTTGCCTTTACTTCAATGAGGAGGGAGAGCCATGACAAATAAAACAGGAGTGGCCAGACTTCTGGAAATCGCCGGAGAGAAGCGCGGATTGTTGATCGTCTCCGGCCTTTTATCGTCGCTTAGCGCCGTTTGCATGCTGGTGCCCTATGCTTCCGTCTATTTCATTCTGGAAGAGTTGTTGGAACACGCAGCGTCCCCGGCTTCGGCGAACGAAGCGATGATGATTCGTTGGGGCGTGATCGCTTTGATCGGCTTCGCAGCCGGCTTGATCACGACGTACGCGGGGGCAATGGCAGCGCATGTTGCCGCGTTTCGCATTCTTTACGGACTGAGGGTCAAGCTTGCCCGACATATCGGCAAGCTCCCGCTTGGATGGCTGAACCGTCATTCGACGGGAGCCCTGAAGAATACGCTGGAACAAAACGTGGAGAAAGTGGAAACGTTCATCGCTCATCAATTGCCCGACCTCGTTCATGTTGTTGTGACCACGGTCTTGACGATCACCGTGATGTTTATTCTGAATGTTTGGTTGGCCATTGCGTGCGTCGTGCCGATTGTCCCCGCAATTGCGGTTCAGATCGCGCTGTTTAATGCACCAAAGACAAAAGAATACCTCAAACAGTATCATGATTCGCTGGAACGGATGAACGCTTCCGCCATCCAGTACGTGCGGGGGATGCCGGCCGTCAAGGTGTTCGGGCAAACCGTGAAATCGTTTCGCCAATTTTACCAGGACATGATCCGCTACCGTGACTATGGCGTGAAGTTGGCGGATCTGTTTCAAAACGGATTTGTGCTGTTTAAAGTGATAATCAGCTCGTTTGTCGTATTTGTTCTGCCTGTCGGCGTGTTTTTATTGAGCCGCGATCCGGGCAGCGTCTCATTCGCCTCCGTTCTGCTGTTTTTCCTGATCATGGCACCGGGCATATCTGCTCCTATGCTTAAAATCATGTTCCTGATTCATACGCTCGAGGATATCAACGAGGGCGTTCAGCGCATGGACCGCATACTGGCGGAAGGGCTTGTACCGGAGCCCGAGAGTCCGAGACGGCCGACTACATTTGATGTTTCATTTGATCATGTTTCTTTTTCATATGAAACGGAATCGGCAGATGGCGCCGTACTTACGGACATATCCTTTACCGCCCGCCAAGGGGAAGTGACGGCGCTCGTAGGTCCGTCGGGAGCGGGCAAATCGACCATTGCCCATCTGGTGCCTCGATTCTGGGATGCGAACATGGGAGCGATCCGCATCGGCGATATAGATATTCGCGAAATAGCGACCTCCGATCTGATGAACACCGTCGCATTCGTGTTTCAGGAATCGTTTTTGTTTTCCGATACGGTATACAACAATATTGCGGTCGGACGGCCGGACGCGTCACCGGAAGAAGTGTACGCTGCGGCGCAGGCAGCGCAGTGTCATCCGTTCATCGAGAACCTTCCGCTTGGATATGACACGCGGATTGGGGAAGGAGGCGTCTATTTGTCAGGCGGAGAGGAACAGCGGATCACCGTGGCCAGAGCGATTCTGAAGAACGCCCCCATTCTTGTGCTGGATGAAGCGACGGCGTTTGCCGATCCGGAGAATGAATATGAGATGCAGCTGGCGTTGAAAGCGTTGATGGCAAACAAGACGGTCATCGTCATTGCCCATCGCCTGTCCACCATTCAGGATGCACAGCAAATTCTCGTGATGGAAAGCGGGAGAATCGTCGAGCGGGGAAGGCATGAAGCCCTCTTAACTGCTGACGGCTTGTACGCACGCATGTGGCGTTCGTACCGCCAAGCAACGCAATGGCATATGGGCAAAAGGGAGGTGGATGCAGAATATGAACATCCTGCGCAACCTTACAGCGGATAATCCGCGCTCGTTGGTTAAACCTGTAATTTACACGACCGTTGCCAATTTGGCGGGCGTGATCCCTTTTGTGCTGTTGGTGGAAGCAGTAAGATTGTTCTTTACCCCGTTTGTCCATCCCGCTATCCCCCTGGATACGGCACGGCTCTGGTGGGTGTGCGGCGGGCTGGCGGTTTCGCTTGTTCTCTTGTTCGCCTGCGAAACTCTCGCCAGTCGTTCTCAATTCCGCGACGCATACAGCGCGGCGGCGGACGGACGGACGCGGCTGGCCGAGCATTTGCGCAAGCTGTCATTAGGGTATCTGAACAAACGCGATCCGGGCGATCTTGCCAATATGATGATGGGCGATTTTGCGATGCTGGAACATGGCATCTCCCATGTGGTTTCGCAGATGATCGGAGCCGCCGTCATGCCGGTTCTGGCCTTGATTGGCCTGTTTTTCCTCGATTGGCGCCTAGCGCTTTCCCTATTCGCTGCGATGCCGGTGGCAATCCTGCTGGTGCTTTTGACATCCGGCATCCAGCGCAAACTCGGCTCGCAGCATATCCAGGCCAAGATCGAGGCCTCCAATCGACTGCAAGAATACTTGAACGGTATCCGGGTGATCAAAGCTTATAATTTGACCGGAGAACGTTTTGTCCGGCTTGATCGGTCATTCAGGGAATTGATGCGGCAGAGCATCCGCCTCGAAGGGTTGTTGGGGCCGATAGTGCTGAGCGCGATTGCCTGTTTTCGTGCCGGCCTTACCCTGATGGTCACGGCTGGGGTACATCTGCTGCTCGGCGGGAGCCTGGATGTTATCACATTCGCAGCGTTCCTGATCATCGGAACCCGAATCTTCGATCCGCTGACGACAGCGCTCGCCGGGTATGCACAGTTTCGCTATCTCGAGCAGGCGGGCGAACGCATCGTTCAGCTCCTGCGGGAGCCGATCATGCAAGGAGAACGGCAGCCCCCTGCAGATCATGATATCGAATTGAAGCAGGTTACGTTCGGCTATCTGGATCAACCCGTATTGCGAGACGTGAGCGTAAGCATGCCGGCAGGTTCCTTCACCGCATTGGTCGGCCTTTCGGGCAGCGGTAAAAGTACCATTCTTCGGCTCATTGCCCGTTTTTACGACCCGGATAAGGGGATGGTGACGATGGGCGGGGAGGATATTCGCGCAATGGACTCGGAAGCGTTGTTGCGTAAAGTATCTATGGTGTTTCAGGATGTGTACCTCTTTCAGGATACGATTGAAGGCAATATCCGGTTCGGACGAAGCGACGCAACGCACGAGGAAATCGAGGAAGCGGCCCGGCTTGCTTGTTGTCACGATTTTATCCTGAAGTTGCCGCAGGGTTACGACACGATGGTCGGTGAAGGCGGAAGCACACTGTCGGGCGGTGAAAAACAGCGAATTTCCATTGCAAGGGCGATGCTGAAAAATGCGCCAATCATTCTCCTTGATGAAGCAACCGCTTCTCTTGATCCCGAGAACGAAGCGGAGATTCAGAAAGCGATTGATCGGCTTGTTCGAGGCCGAACCGTCATCGTCGTCGCTCACCGGCTTAAGACCGTGCAGCATGCCGACCAGATTGTTGTATTAGATCAAGGGCGGATTGTGGAGCAAGGCCGCCATGACGAATTGCTTTCGTCGAATGGCCTGTATGCCCGGCTGTGGAGACGGCAGCATGATGCAGGAATGCTGTCAGCAGGGCTTGGATAGAGTTCATACGAACCGGCAATCCTGACGTTTCCATCCTATGGCCATCTTATGATCCGAATCAGAGACGGAGCCACGTGGTTTTACGGGCTCCGTTTTCTAATTAAATCAAATTCTCCAGCACTTTATAAACCTTGAGATCCGCAGGGCATCGAGCACTAGTCTACTACAGCGAGCAGCCATAGGAGAAGTGGAATATAAAGCTTTTCTAAAGAAATAGCTGTATCCAAGATGGAAATTCTCATGGTATTCTCTTTACTATATTCGCAAATCCGCAATGGATACATCAGTATTAACCGGACTCAAGGCTGAAAGGAGAATGTGGGTGCTTGAAAATCTAGAATTAGAAAATCTGATCCATCAAGCAGATGTTTCAATTCCATTAGTAGTCATGATGTGTGGTGTGGCTGGGTCAGGAAAAACAACATTTGCTCAACGGCTAGAGCAGAGGGGCTTTGTACGTCTCTCCATAGATGAAGAGATATGGTCTACAAATGGTCGATACGGAATTGATTATCCAGTTGAAATGTATGAGCAACTTAAAGTTCAAGCCGAGTTAAAGCTGTATAAGGAACTAGTAAATCTGTTAAAGGAAAAGCGCAATGTGGTCATTGATTTCAGTTTCTGGCAACGTAAGAAACGAAATGATTATAAGAAGCTAATTGAAGATGGAGGAGGAGAGTGGAGGCTTATTTATTTGAAAGTTCATCCTAATGATTTGCGTGAACGACTTCGCATTCGGAGCCAGAGATTCGATGCTAATGCTGCATTTACAATTACAGAAGAAATATTGTCTTCTTTCCTCAAGGGTTTTGAAGTACCTACTGGTGAAGGGGAAATTATCATCGAGTAAAATCGACGCTTGAAGGTTCTTTGTGAATATTATTTAAGCATTAGACGAAATCATTTAAAACAGGAAAGGATGGGAAACGATGAAATTAGAGATTTTAAATGTTCCCTCGTATTGGAAAACTGAAATGAAGCAAAAATATTTTCAACTTTATGAGGAAAACAGCAAGTTGGTTGTTCTGTTTCCCGGAAAAAACTTTCCTTGTGATAAACCAATTCTACATTTTGCTGGAACCTCCGCACTTCAATGTGGTTTTGACTTAATGATATTGGAATACGGCTATCAAGCTGCGAGAACGGATTTGGATGTTAATGAACTGCAAAGAGTAATAGAAGATAGCCACGAATCGGTTCAACGAATCATTAGCAAGTATAAACAAGTTGTTTTTATTAGTAAGAGCATAGGAACGATCGTTGCTGGAGAAGTTCATGGGAAACTCGAAATTCCAATCAAACATATATTTTTGACACCAATTAAAGACACCATTTACTATATCAACAAATTCAATGGACTTGTGGTTTATGGAACAAAGGATGAAGTGTTTAGTAAGGAACATGCAAACCAAATCAACATAGACAATGTCAGAGAGGTCATTGAAATTCCTAATGTAAATCATGCTTTAGAGACCAATAATGTTGAGGAAAGTATTGAGATATTAAGTAAGCTTGTAAGGATATATATGGAATTCCTAAATAAGTAAACAGGGCATCCCGTAAGATCTTGGATCTTTTGGGATGCCCTTTAAAATGTACGTTTTGCAAGCTCAGTTGATATTTTGCATTTTTGCAGGCGATGGAGCCGCACCTGACTTTCGTTTGGCTAGATCCATCTTACGCTGGAGCATGCCAAGCACAAGATCCGCAACGATTGCCAGCACTGCGGCTGGAATGGCACCTGCAAAGATACGGAGGGAGTTATTGCTGTTCAGTCCAGCGTAGATTTCCCGTCCCAGCCCGCCTCCTCCTACGAGAGGGGCAATTGTTACCACACCGATGGCGATGACGGCCGCAATACGCAGGCCTGACATGATATACGTCAGCGCAAGCGGGAAACGCACGTTCACGAGCATTTGGAAGGGGCTCATTCCTATTCCTTTTCCGGATTCAAGATAGCTGGGATCCACCTGTTTTAACCCAACATACGTATTCCGCGCGATTGGATTCAGGGAATACAGGAAGAGTCCCACCATGACCGTTGTCGTCCCGAGTCCCATCCATAACATGAGCACCACGAGCATGGCCAAGCTCGGTACCACCTGTAGGATATTGGTGATAAACAAAATGATTTTGGCTGCCCATTTGCTCTTAGAGCAGAGGATGCCAAGCGGCACTCCGACGATGAATGCCAGGCCCAGACCGATAACGACCATCGTAATATGCTGGATGAAATACTCCCAGAGCAACCCCTGATTTCGTGATATATACGACAAAAAGTCGGCAAATGTTAAATGTTCACTTTCCATGCTTACCCTCCTTTAGCTTTTCAAGAGGCCCTGCTCTTTCAAATACGCGATTGCGACCTCTCGCTCGCTTTTCTTCTCAATGTCCACCTGATAATTAAGCGATATCATCGTATCTGCATCCAGATGACCGATTAAAGGCGCTATCGTATCCTGAATTTCAGGATGCTTCTTCAAAAGGTCCGAACGCAATACCGGACTTGCATCATATGGAGGGAAGAATTGCTGGTCATCCTGAAGCGTCTGCAATTGGTAGGCTTTCAGCCGGGAATCCGTTGAGTAGGCCAGCACGATATCCACCTGCTCATTGGCTACCGCGCTGTATACCAGGCTAATTTCCATGGGGAAGACCTGACCGAATTTGATGCCATACGCTTTAGAGAATGCAGGATATCCATCCGTGCTTCTCTCCAGCCATGTCGTATCTACCCCAAGCTTCATGGTGCCCATGTCTTTTTTGACATCGGAGATTTTGGTGTACCCGTTGGCTTCGGCAAGATCCTTTCTTACCGTGAACGCGTAGGTGTTCTCAAAACCCAAAGGGTTCATCCAGGTGAACCCGAAGTGTTCCTGGAATCCATCCTGCGCTTCCTTCAAGACTTTATCGCGGTCTTTGGTGCCGCTGATCGGGAAATGGTTGTTGAAAATCTCACCGGTATATAGTGTCGCCATCTGAACGTCGTTTCGTTTCATCGCATTGATGACCAATGAACTTGATGCCAGATCCGGGATAATATCGACCTTCAGATCGGTTTGGTCTTCAATGAGCGCTTTATACATTTCAGCAATAATCTTGGTTTCGGTATAGGTTTGCGTCCCGATTGTAATCTCGCTTTGAATTCCGCATGCGGAGGTAAAAGCAGCAAAAGCTATCATGCAGATGAACAACGGAGTCCATTTAAGTTTTTTCAGATTCATCACGCCTTCCTTGTTCCGTCCGGCTCGCTGTCTACGGTTGATGTGACTCATATCGCAGCGTCCCGGGTCTGAGTCTGGTGGTAGTGTTTGCTTAGCCAGCCCTCAAGCAGCCCAAGCAATCCGTCAGCTACAAGTGCCAAGAGAATAGCGCCAATGCCACCGATGAAGATCATCTCGGGCTTGTTGACACCAAGTCCAGATACAATAAGCTGGCCTAAACCGCCAGCACCAATCAGCGAAGCCAGTGTTGCCCAACTGATGATATACACGGTCGTAATGCGGACACCGGACATGATGTAAGGAAGCGATAAGGGAAGCTGAATCCGCAAAATCGTTTGGGCGGTGCTGTATCCCATCCCCCTGGCCGAATTGAGCACGCCTTTATCCACGGAGTGAAAACCGTCATAGGTATTCCGCAGGATGGGCATAAGGGAGTACAGAAACAGCGCAAGGATGGCCGGTTTCATGCCGATGCCGAGCAGCGGAATCAGAATAGCCAGAAGCGCCAGGCTCGGAACCGTCTGAAACAGGTTCGTAATGAAAAATACGATGCTGTTCATCCAGCCTACCCGGTTGTATACGAGCAGGATACCGATCGGTACGGCAATAACAGTCCCCAAAAGAACGGCAGAGAATGAGAGGACCAGATGCTCCTGCAATGCCCTTAGAATATCTGGATAACGATCCGTAATAAAACTCCAGAATGCGTTCATATCACTCATCCTCTCCGATCAGCACCGGAGGAACCATCGTAGGATAGACTTCGGCCAAATGTTTAACCACACTGCCTCTTGTGATTAATCCGAGGAAACGGTTATTGCTGTCTACGACAGGGAGGTTGCTGAGCTGATGACTGTCCATGATCTCGATGGCCTGTGGAAGCGTGCTTCCCGAAGCCACGGAAAAACGGACCGGATGCATAACGTCTGCCACGGTTTTGCCTTCTTCGCCGTATTGGTCGAGCACGCGGTAGATCGAAACCGCGCCTTGTAGCTGACGGTTACGGTCCACAATCAGCAGCGAGTCGACTCGCTTCAATTCCATCATCTTGATGGCTTCAGCCAATCCCCGGCTCGGGAATGCCGTGACCGGATTCGTAATCATCACTTCATCCACAAGCGGAATTTCATAGGCGCTTTCATTTTCATTTTGCAGACGTTTCGAACCGATAAAGTCACGTACAAATTCGTTTGCGGGATGCCGTAAAATGGTGTCCGGTCTACCTGTTTGGATTACTTCGCCATCTTTCATCAGAACGATGGTATCCGCGATTTTAATAGCTTCATCCATATCATGCGTCACAAAAATAATGGTTTTATTGAGCTCCTGCTGAAGACGGATCAGCTCATCCTGAAGCTGCTCGCGGCTGATGGGATCCAGTGCGGAGAATGGCTCGTCCATCAGGATAATATCGGGTTCAGCTGCCAGCGCTCGCACTACGCCTACACGCTGCTGTTGTCCGCCGCTAAGCTCAGATGGATAGCGCGTACCATATATGGTGTGGTCCAGTCCGACCATGTCCAACAATTCATTTACTTTTTGATCTGTTTTGTCTTTATCCCATTTCTTCAGACGCGGAACCACGCCCGCGTTCTTGGAGATATTCATATGCGGAAATAAACCAACGCTTTGAATGACATAGCCGATATTGCGTCGAAGTTCAACCGGATTCAATCTCGAGATATCCTTACCGTCAATCAGAACTTTGCCCGAGGATGGCGTATTGAGCGCGTTGATCAGCTTCATGGTAGTCGATTTGCCACAGCCGCTCGGTCCGATGAGGACGGTAATTTCCCCTTTTTTGAATTCCAGATTAATGTCTTTCAGCGCGTGAAAGCCATTATCGTAAACCTTGTTCACATGCTCCAGTACTATCATTCAATCGCCCCTTTGCAAGCAGTATCCATATTATGCGGAGCATTTGGCATATCATCCATCGGGGACCCAAAAACTGTTGAGGGGAAAAGCGCGGTGCCAGAGATATGAGAAGGCTTCAGCCTTGTTATGTAGAAATGGAAAATACCTAAGCAAGTTAGCATTAAAAGAAATCAAAATGGAATAGGATTAAGCGCATGATTAAGGGGTGGAGAAAGATCTAAGAGGGAAGCCCTGAGGGTACTAACAATTTAAGTTAAAAATCTTCGTTATGGCATTGACTTACATACCCAAAATTCCACCTTTATATGCAATGTAGCTTTCCAAACTATGCAATCCCTTGTTACATCCATCCGAAGAAGTATTCCAAGCCTGTATGCCCCTGTTCGTATCGGGAAAATATGCGTTCTCATACATGAATCCCTGTTATACCTGCGCGAATCAAGCAGCAATGTCATTGTGTCACTGCTTCCCTCGGCCCAAATGGATATATGCAAAATACGTAAGCAAGCAACGATTCCCTTTTGAGTAGGACCGTGTAACTGCTAATGCAATAATATGTTTAATTCTATTACCCAGTTAGCATTGGATTGAAACATGTATATGGAACGATATTGAATATGTGGTACCTCGGGTCCAGAATGCCCAAGGGTAGATAAATGATTGACTCGTGAGGAGCGATAGTTGATTTGAGAAGGAATAGCATCATATAACACAGTATCCAAACCATTGGACTACCCTCGCTAGGTATTCGGATGTATAATAATGGAAGAGATTGCCTGAGATTTAAATGAAACGCTTGAAAATAGTAATAATTAATGTTTGTACATATCTGATATAGCAGGAGAATCTTAGATGCCGTTAAATTACAAAAGGCCAGAAACATTAGAAAAGCTTGTTCAATTGGATCAGGAACTTCATCAATTACATGGGCAAACTGTCCATGATTACATAGGCTTTTATATAAGCTTTAATAATGATGATGACAGATATGAATGCACACCAGAGGACGCTGTAGTTTTTGGCAGAACAGGAGTAGGTGGGGACCACTTCGCTTTTTACACGTTTAATCAAACTCTAAAAGATTTAGAAGAGGCCCCGATTATTTTTATACAACCTATGTTTGAGAATGCAGTAAACTTGGTTGCGAGAAACCTTAGGGATTTTCTAGCTTTATTCATCACCCTTAAGGAAATTTATGTTCTAGAACGTTTTGAATATTATAAGAGCCAATCGGATTTTATCAAGGATTATAACGAGAATTATTTGAAGGACATAGATTCACGAGAGAGTGAACTTCAATTCTTTATTGAGGAATTAAGGGAGAAGGTTGCTGAAGGAATTACTGATATTAATGATGCATACGCATACATTACGGATTTAAGAAAAGAAATTCAATTGCCATAGAGTATAGAAAGGAAACGATTCAATGACTGCAAAGCCACAACTGGTATTAGATTTAGCTGGTGTATTAGTCAGTAATTTCTCATCTACGTTTTGGCTCCAATTATCTAAGGGTACCGAAATCTCGTTTCAAGGCATCCGAGAACAATTTGATGAGATTCGAAAAGATCTATGGACTGGAAAGATCAAAGAAGATGATTTTTGGGAATGGATGAGTCTGCGAATAAAGCAAATTAACAAAGAGCGAGCCAGAGCGTTATTAATTCAATCACTGGAACCTCTCCCTGGATTAAATTATTTGGCGGAGTGGAGTGAAATTGCAGATATCCATATCTTAAGTAACCATTGTAAGGAATGGTTGGAATCGATTTTAGAAAGAGTAGAACCCTATACAAAGAGCATAACGATTTCAAATCAAGTAGGTTTAAGAAAACCAGATATACAGATATATCAACATGTCGGCAAACAATTTGAAGCAGGCCAAACGGTTGTTTATATTGATGATCAAGAAAAGAACCTGAAACCGGTTATCGAACTTGGATGGAAAACCCTGTTAGCAGATAAAGAGCATAAATGGATAGAACAAGTTGAACTCATGATAGGAATGAGGAGGAGAACACTTGATTTGAAAAGAGATTCAATTAATTCTAGATAGCTTACCGGAAGAAGAATTGCAAAAAATTTATTGGTCTATTCAATTTATTCAAAAGGAATATTTATATAAAGAAAATTTAATTGAAAAAGGCGTAATCATCTCAAATCTATTTGATGGAACAACTGAAATTATTAATAATTGGGACAAGACGTTTGCACTAAACATTAGTGACGATATAAAAGAAAGCACTTTTTACGATCAATATAAATGGCATATTTTCAGTTATGAAATACAAGATTGTCTGAAACAACATGAAGCAAGAAATGCTTTTAATGCTGAAATTAAAGATGAAGTATATGTTATGTACCAAAACTCTCCCCGTGTACTTCTATACAGTAATGCAAATGCATTAGTCGCAGAGGATTTTGATTCCCAACAAGATATCTATGTATTTAATAAAAATTTTACTTGGACGTATGTCAATACGCATGAAGACATGTGTGGGCCCTATTTTTATAAAGTGAAATAATTTCGTCGTGATATATGAACCGTGCGAATATAGATTTGGGAGGGATTCAGGAAGTGGGTAGAAAATCATTTATCATGATTTCCGTCATCGTATGCTTACTACTTAGCTTAGGTTGTAGTAATAACCATGAAGTTACTTCTGACGACATTGGCAAAATAAGTATAGAACTACAAGAACAAAAAGAAGAATCAAATGGAACCATGTTCACACTAAAACTGCATAACAAATCCAGTCATATTATAGTACAAAATAATGTATATTTAAGTTTTCCCATAAAACTTGAAAACGGTGTTAAAGGGAATGATTTTAAGATCGAAGCTAGAAATAATAAGCTCAATATTGGTCCGGGAGAAGAATTACTTCTTACCGTATTTGCTCCGAAGGAAATGTATGAAGGAAACCATAATATTGACTTAGAAGATCCCCATATCGAGATTAAAGGTTTCTTTAATGAAGTAACCGAAAAAAATCAATTCAATATGATTGGAGGGCATCGTACTATGGTTGGTTTTAATGGGGAGTGACTTATGATGAATCGAAACATTTTAATAATAATGAAATCTGTGGCCCACTAGGAATGATTCCGTTGGGGGCGCTATGATATTTATAGAAAACAATCAAGTACATAATCTAGGAGGGATTTTTGTTGATCCCAACGATCAGCATCAAGGAATCGGTAAAAAGTAATGAAAGAAATTGAATCTGGTGGAGACCCCATCTTCTTCTATATGTATTTTTGTTATTCTATTATTAAGGTAGTGAGCATGATACTAAGCGAATTTTAGGGAATTGTGAGGAAATGAAGATGACAAAGAAGTTGTATTACGAATCCGCATATATCCGGGAGTGGGAGACACGAATCACGCGGAAACTGGAACGGGAGGACGGAACCTACTTGATCATGGAGGAGACGGCTTTTTATCCGCACGGTGGAGGGCAGCCTTGTGACCTGGGGTGGATCGATAAAATTCCTGTTCTTGATGTCGTTCAGGAGGAAGGCGAAATCCTGCATAAAGTCGAGCATTTGCCTGAGAAGGAAGAGGTAAGCTGCCGTTTGGATTGGGATAGAAGATTCGACCATATGCAGCATCATAGCGGCCAGCATCTCCTGTCTGCCATGTGTCTGGAGGTATGTCAGGCGGAAACACTCAGTTTCCACCTGGGTCAGGATTACGCTACGATTGATATCGCCCGATCTGACCTGTCTCAGGCCCAACTGATGATGCTGGAGCTGGAAGTTAACGATCAGGTTTACCTTAATCGAAAAGTAACGAATTATTTTGTGAGCCGGGAGCAGGCTGCTGCCCTGCCGCTGGTGAAGCAGCCGAAGGTAACCGACGATATCCGTATCGTAGAAATTGAAGGTATCGAATATAACGCTTGTGGGGGTACGCATGTCTCCGCAACGGGTGAGATCGGAATGATCAAACTGCTCAGAGCCGAGAAACAGAAAGGGCATTTGCGTATCTATTTTAAATGCGGTTATCGTGCATTGAATGAATTCAATGCGGGAATGGAGATTTTAAGCAGCCTATCAGCCAGGTTCAACACCTCTAAGGAGGAGGTTTTGGACCGGATTGCAAAATGGGATCATGAACAGAAGTTGCTCCAGGCTGAATTGAACGCCGTCAAGGCTGAAAATGATGTTTACCTGACAGGAAAGCTATTGGCAGACCGTCAGGGCAGCCTGATCAAACACGTTTTTGCAGACAAGCCGCTGAAGGATATGCAGAACCTGGCGGCAAAGCTCACCGAAGAAGCTGACGTTATCGTGCTTTTCGTGTCCAACGCAGACTATAAAATCGTCCTCGCTCAGGGAGGGAAGGGTGGTCTCGCCTGCGGCGCGTTCTTTAAGCAGTATCTGGCTGATTATCGAGGTAAAGGCGGAGGCAGCGACAAGCTGGCACAGGCTGGTTTTGCCACCGGGGAGGATGCAATGGCGTTTTACCATTTTGCGGCACAGTCATTAAGTAAGCTTGAAGAGGTGTAATGGTCTATAACTTAAAAGCATTTAAGCGGGTTTAGCAGCTTGTTTTTATACCAAAGAGTGTAAAACAAACACTCTCGGAATCACGCCTCAGTCTAAGATAAGTATTATCTAAGCTGGGGCGTTTCATTAATACACAGATCGGTAAGTGGAAGGTGCAATTATGAGTTCCAGTTCAAGGAGTCTGGAGCCAATGACATCAGATAACATAGTATTTCTGCATTGGATTTCTAACATTTATATCGAACAAGGAGAAAAATGATGAAACGTATGCCATTTGAACGTCCAACCGAGCATTATGATGAACATTTGATTACTATTGATGAGCAAATTTGTGCATTGTTGAAACAAAGGAAGGAACTTTCAGGCAACAATCCAGGTTTTCCGCCATTTGAGTATATTTCACAGTGGGCGACAACGTTTGAACTTTACGAGGATTATCTAAAAGCCATTTTTGGAACGTTTATGAGCGAAGAACATTATAAACCCATGGTTGATCCAACAGGGTTCAGAAAACATATTCCGGTTTTAAAATCAGTTGTAAAAGGAATGTTCTTTTATACGCTGAACTCAATACGACAATACGCTAATGCAAGTGTAGTAACATTCAGCATGGATTGGGACATGACAACTGAGCAAACTTCAAGTTCATACAACCTTAGCCATTTTGAATTGTATGTTGGAGAACAATATGATTGTCGAATGACCAATGGCGGGGGTTCTTCAGGTCATGCATCCTATAACTATGTAATATCTCCGCCTTTACCTGATGATATTTCAGGAATGGAGTTCGTGTTCAAGGAATTTAGCAAACCTTTTAAAAATAATGAGACAGGTACTGAAATCGTCTTCAGAGTTGAATGATTTGAAGTATTAACGTTGATGGCGGTATTTCTAAGAAAATCATGCTGCGTTTCGCCCAATAGGGTCCAGATAAGGAGATCAAACATGAAGGACATCATAAACATAAAGAGACTAACTACTTTAGAAGAAGCTGAATTGCTGGATCAAGAATTTGCTGAGCGTTATGGGTGGTATCGACAAGGAGATTATTATCATAAGTGTCTAAGTGAGAACAATACCAATAATCGAGTAACACTGATTGCTTATTACAATGATTCGTTAGCAGGATGCTGTCATTTAATCTATGAGTCTCAGTATCCTTATTTTCTTGATAACAATATCCCTGAGATTAATGATTTGAACGTATTCCCTGAGCATAGAAGAAAGCATATAGCAAATAGATTATTTGATGAATTAGAGTTGCTTGCCTCAAAGACCTCTACATACATAGGGCTAGGAGTAGGGCTGTACAGAGATTACGGAAATGCCCAAAGAATGTATACATCTCGTGGATATGTGATGGATGGCAGGGGGATGACCTATAAAAATGTTCAAGTAATACCAGGAGAATCAGTTATCGTTGATGATGATCTATTGATTTATTTAGTTAAGAATCTAAAGAGTTAATGTGAGGTGCAGAATAATGAAAACCTTTACAGTCGCAACCGTACAATATAATTGCAGTGAACCTGATCAAAAACTAAACACGGAAATTGGACTAAGATACGTAAGAAAAGCCAAAGACCTTGGAGCAGATATTGTATTATTTCCTGAATGTTGGATAACTGCATATGCTTTTCCCGACATTGTTGAAACCAAGCTTCCCGCAGAAGAGATAGAGAATCATCCTGATTTCAAAGCTTGGTATGAGGCGGCAATAGACGAAAATAATACAGCCTTAAAATCTTTTCAAGCATTTGCGGAAGAATTATCTATTGGTATTGTCATCACGGGTTTTACAAAAGGGGTAAAGCGTCCTCAAAATTCAGCATTTGTAATTGATCGGAACGGTGAAATTTTATTAAAGTACAGCAAAGTTCATACATGCGATTTTGATACTGAACGTATGCTGGAGCCTGGTACTGAATTTAAAGTATGTGATTTTGATGGGGTGAAGATTGGGGTCATGATTTGTTACGACAGAGAATACCCAGAAAGCGCAAGAGTATTGATGTTAAAAGGAGCAGAAATCATTCTGGTTCCCAATGATTGCGGGACCATGGAGCCAAGATTACAGGCTCTTTCTACTAGGGCTTATGAAAATATGGTTGGCATTGCGATGGCGAACCCTCCTGGTGAACATGCGGGATGCTCTTGTGCTTATAGTCCGATTATGTGGGATTCTGATGGGAAATCGGTCGATAACACCATTATGCTGGCGGATCATATGTCAGAGGGCATATTTATTGCTGAATTTGATCTGGATGAAATTCGTAAGTATCGTAATAAAGAAATGATGGGCAATACGTTTAGGAAAGTGAAAGCTTATAAAGATTTACTAACTGAAAAAGTAGAAGAGCCTTTTATACGGGAATAAACAGAATCATCAGACCAAAACATATTAATAGCTGGAAAATTAATTAAATGAGGGTTAACTGTGGATCTGGAATATAGAATCAATGATGACTGTATTGTCAGTGAAGTTGAAGAAGTATTTATTCGATCAGGGATCAGGAGACCGGTAGGCGATTCTGATCGAGTTCAGAGGATGATAGATCATGCAGATGAGATTATAACGGTAAGAGAAGGAAGTAAACTGGTGGGATTTTTAAGGGCCATCACAGATTATTCATATTGCTGCTATATTTCAGATATTGCGGTGGATACGGAATATCAAGGATTAGGAATTGGCAAGGAACTAATCAGAATATTGAGGGACAAATTAGGAGAAGACGAAATTCAATATGTGCTCACCTCAGCACCGAAAGCCGTAGGATTTTATGAGAGGATCGGATTCGAAAGGGCAGATAAAGCTTTTGTAATAAGAAGAAAGAAGAATTGAATCTAGTAATCAGATATTTGGTAAGGCATGGGGGATATAAAAGTGATAACAGAACTTAATAAATCAGAGTTTTATAAGATAAGACATATTACGGATAAGTGTAAAAATATCGAGGTTAGGGCTGTGGTTAGCGGGAATAACCCGGGCGGGGTCTATGTAGATCATCCAACAGAACCCACAGCAGCATTAATTTGGATTGAAGGACAAAAGGGTTTTCAGATTGTTGGAGATGCTCAGAGTACAACATTTATAACAGAACTAGCAGAATACATGAGAAATCATATAGAACCCAAGCTACAGGAGCAAGATATAAATTGGGTCGAGATTGGTCTGGATCCTGATCCTTGGGATAAAACGATACAAAACATTTTTCAGGAGCGCCGCATTTCGAGTGATACTCAACATGTGTTCACATTAAGAGGGAAGCCACCACACATTGGATTTCAAGATAGCGTTGTAAATATTCAACGGATAACTCGTGAGTTATTGAAGTCAAGACGATTGGATAACCATTCGTTTTTAGAAAAGAAGATATTACGATTTTGGGATTCTATAGACTCTTTCTTAGAGCAAGGATTCGGATATTTTGTTGAGGATAATCACAATGTGGTGAGTTTATGTTTTTCAGCATTTGTTGTAGATAAAACGCATGCAATTGATATCGAAACGCTTGAAGAGCATAAAAGAAGAAATTATGGTGCTGCAGTAGCTCAGGCATTTGTACAGGAATGTCTTCAAAAAGGAATTCGTCCATACTGGGACTGTACTCCGGAGAATACAGGGTCTATTCGACTTGCAGAGAAAGTAGGAATGACCCCTGATTTTGACTACCAAATATCATGGTATGGTTTATCTTAGGGCACTGGTATAAGGTCCAGTAGATGAGGGAGACGAAATATTCTAAATCGAAATGAAGGAGTCATTGAATGAAGCTCATTTCTCAAACCTCAATAAATAATGGTGTAAGCATTCACTACCTTGATTCTCATCCTGATTCAGACTTTTCGTTAACTCCACTTCTTATATGTCCTGGTCTCTCCGAAACAGCAGAAGAGTATCAAGATTTACTTGAATACCTAATACCCAGAAGATGTATTGTATTATCTTTTCGAGGGAGAGGCCAAAGTGGCACCCCGCTGACTGGTTATGATTTGAAAGACCATGTTGCAGATATCGAATCCGTAGTGAAAAGCACCGGGATAAACCATTTTCATTTATACGCCTTCTCAAGAGGTGTGTCTTACGCTTTGGAATATACCAGATTACATCCTGACCAAATTGGCAAATTGATTATCTTGGACTATCCGTCTGAACATAAAGCGATGCCCATGGATTGGCCTAAAGCCTATATTGAAAATTATTTAGTACCCTTTAATCGTGTGTCTCATATTCGCCCGGAAGCGGTTAGGGGAATTCAACGTGAATCGGTACAAAGATCAATAAAGTTTAGTTCAGAAAAGCCCATACTTGTTATGAGAGGGCTACTAGAAGGCTCTATAATATCTAGTGAGGAATTGGAAGAATATAAAGAACAATTTTCTAACCTGCAAATAGCTGAATTAAAGAATAGCGGACATGACTTTCGAAGCACAGAAAGATCAAAGCTATATAAAATCATAAAAGAATTTGTAGAATAATCGGGGAAAGAACTCCCTTATAATCACACTCATCGCTGTCATTAGGCTGCTCGGTCTACCGGAGACATTTCGAAGGATCTGAGCGAGTGGATCCTTAGAACAAGATGAAAACTGAATGTGCCGAGAAACCAAACCACTTCCTAAAGTGTTTAAACCAAAGGAGACAAATTACATGGATGATCAATGGCGAATAGCTGAGTATGATCCAGAGTGGCGAAACTTGTTCTTGGAGATAGGAGGGAACATACGAGAAGTTTTAGGGGATATAGCAGATCGAATTGACCACGTTGGATCTACGTCGATTGTTGGACTAGATGCCAAACCAATTATTGATATTCAAATCTCAATTAGTAATTTTGAAGATGTGAATCAATATAAGAATAAATTAGAGTCTATAGCGTTTGTATTTCGTAAAGAAAATCCTGATAAGACTAAAAGGTATTTTCGAGAAATTCCGGGACATCGGAGAACACATATTCATGTAAGACAAACGGGGAGTTACTCAGAACAATTGACATTATTATTTAGAGATTATTTGAGAGAACATAAAGAGGATTGCTTAAGATATTCGGCAGAGAAGCACCGGTTAATGGGATTGTACCATCATGAAAGACATAAATATGTTGAAGGCAAAGGCCCGATTGTATGGGAGTTAATACAAAAGGCACATGTTTGGTCACAAGAAATAGGTTGGAAACCAGATAAACCGGATCTGTAGGCGAATCAATGAAACTTCAAAAAGGAGTAGGATGATACAAAAGGAGACGTTATGGAAATCGAACTTATTCCTGTTTCAGTTCAAGAGAAAGAAACATTATCGAACATGTATCAATTTTATTTTTATGATTTTAGTCAATACACTAATCAGAACTTAAATGATGATGGAAGATACGGGGTGAACATTGATTTCTATTGGGAAGGTGACCCTAGATGGAACCCATATTTCATAGTATCGTCAGGAGCAATTCTAGGGTTCTTGGTTGTGCTGTTTGAGAATCTAGACACAGATCCAGACCCAACGCATGTAATTTATGATTTTATGATTTTGAAGAAATATAGAAGAAACGGGATCGGTCGCACCGCAGCTAAACAGGCATTTGGGTTATTCAATGCAAATTGGAAAGTAGCTCAAATGGAGAGTAATACAACTGCCATATCTTTTTGGAGAAACGTAATCAGTGAATATTCCAAGAATAATTACACAGAGAGATATAGGGAAGATTCAAAGAAGTACATGCAAGAGTTCAGTACAAAGTAGTAACCCCAGCGGGTGGAGGTGTGATGCAGGATCGCATAGAATGGAGGATTTTTATTGAGAAAGTTACGCCTTCGTCATTTTGTAATCCTAATATCAATCATCTTGATATGTGTAGTTGTTTATTTCTCTAGTCCAATCAGAATTCAGCAAATCATCAGCTCTACGGATCATGTTGAAAAAATATATTTTACTTATCATGCTCAAGGAGAAACCAAGAGGTACCTCATTCAATTCGATGAACAAAATGAGATTGCCGAAATGATAGATATTCTAGATACGATTACTTACTCTCGTGAAATTAACACATATCAAGGAACAACCAGCAGTATTGTAATGATGGATATTTTTAATCGGGATTCAAGTAATTATTCACTCAGTATAACGGGAGATGGAAAAATCATTACGGATCATAAGCTATATCAATCCAAAAGGGACTATGAAGCGATTTTTAAGAGACTTATAGAATGGATAATGAACAACGGAACGTCCCAGCCGATTAATCAAGTGGAATGAATGGAATACGATTCGATTATTTTGAAAGGTGAAGTGATGTTAATGGATTCGGAGGTGATTCCATGATAATTAGAATTGCGAAAGAGGAAGATATCGATCAACTTATTCGGATGAGATGGGATTTTACGCTGGAAGACGATCTAGATGGAACATTAAAAAACGAAGCTTATAGTGACTTCTACGAGGAGTGTTATGATTTTTTATGGAAGGCATTTCAAAGTGATATTTGGAGTATTTGGGTTGCTGAAGAAGACGGCATGGTCGTGTCCAACATATACATAGAACTTATTCACAAGGTACCGAGACCAGGGAGAATGACACATCCATTTGCATATATGACGAATGTATATACAAAACCTGATTATCGAGGTAAGGGGATAGGAAGTAAATTAATATCAAAGATTAACGAATGGGCAAAAGAAAATAAATATGAATTTATTATCGTATGGCCTAGTGATGAAGGGGTTGATTTTTACAAGAAAAATGGATATCAGCACTGCAAAGAGCCAATGGAAAATATGTTATGTGAGTAAAGCAGTTAATACGGAGGGAATTTATATATAAAGGAGAAGTAAGATGAATCTACCTAAACATATTGTCTCTGCTGCTGCAGTTGTACTGAATGAAAATAATGAAATATTACTTATCCGGGGGCCGCAAAGGGGCTGGGAAATGCCGGGCGGAGTCGTTGAAATTGGAGAGTCTTTGGCACAAGCAGCAATCAGGGAAACCAAAGAAGAGGCTGGAGTGGATATTGAGATTATAAGGTTTTGCGGGATTTTCCAAAACGTGAAGGCGAGTATTTGTAATACATTATTTCTTGCGAAATACATTGGAGGTACACCCGTAGCTACAACAGAAAGTCTTGAATCAGGATTCTTCCCACTGGATGAAGCATTGAATATGGTGACCTATATGAATTTTAGGGAGAGAATCGAAGTTTGCTTAAGACCAGCTGATGAGCCGGTATATATTGAGTTCTAGAAGGAACAAGCGTGAAGGTAATTCAAGAAATGCACATGCTGCATTTAACAACATTTTAATGCATCTAGCCATTATCAAATATATTTTCAACGAAAGAGAGTGAGCTCTGTGAAGGTAGTCGAACTTCATGAAATGAAATTAGTCGGAATAAGAGTAGTATGTCCCGGTGACCAGTATGTTAAAGAGATCCCCAAGGCTTCGGTTGAACTTAAAAATAGATTGCAAGAGATTCGTGACGTTGTAGAACCGGTTAGACTTGTTGGTGCATTCATTGCTGAGGATGTATCGGGAGGGGAAGATGGTTATTGGGTTTGTGTTGAGGTACTTGACATGAAACAAGTTCCTGAAGGGATGGTCTCATTAGTCATTCCAAAACAAAAATACGCAGTTCAACGACACCAGGGGCCTAATGATGAAATTAGAAATACATATGAAAAGCTCCATCGCTGGATACTAGAAAATAACCATGAACGATTGCCGAGATCCTGGCATCTGGAGATTTCGGATGAATGGGGACATGGGGAAGTAAATCATATTGAAGCAGACTTGTATGACACCATTAAATAGATTTTAAGTTTGATATAGACAGTGTTCCCTTCCAAGGGAATAAATTGCGCCAACTGGCACTTGCTGTTATAATTTTGCGTATGAAATGTGATTGGGGGTTATACCGATGGCAATGCTGAATTGCTCATTAGCTAGGAAGTCCTCATGCAAAGCCTGATCTGGGGCGATACTTTGCGTGGGGTGCGATAGATGAATTCGATCGCCCAACCTTAACTTTATCGTTTCTAATAACAGGCTTTGCACCTTCATTTTTAATAAAAATAAGGGGCTGAAAGCTATGAGTACACCATTTATTAGAAACCACCAGTTTAACGTGATTAAAAAACAATCGGATTTCCTTCTGAAAACATTGCGAACGATCGCGGATAGAAAAGTCCTGGAAACGGTCAGGTATCGTGCCGTAACAAGCACTTTGGAAGCTTTTCCGTCTCTAACAGAGGATCAGAAGCGGATGCTTGGAGAAATGTCGACCATTGAGAAGGCCGAGGATTTCCAGAGATATCTTAACGCGTTAGAACCCTATCTGGAGCCTTATCCGACGATTACGCTGAAACAGATTCAGAAGTTATTTCCTAAAAATAAGAAACTGAAAGTTCCGGATCTGCAATCGATCGACTTTCGATATGTAACGTATTTGGGCTGGGTGGATATTGCCACAAACAAGTTATATATCGTATATCCGTTCGAAGGAAGATTCATCGGGATCGAGGGAAGAATTACGCCGACCAACAAGAAAGGCTACTGTCTGTTCTGCAACCGGCATCAAGAGCTTGCCTTGTTCTCGGTCAAGACCAAGCCGGCCGTTGCTTCACCGGATAATCTTTCGTTCATTGGCCAATACGTATGTCTGGATAGCCAAGCATGTAATCACAGCATTACCGATACAGGGGCACTTGAGAAGTTCATTCTCTCCGCCAGCAAGTAACACAGGAACTAGAAATAGGCTGCCTCTAAGGGCAGCCTATTTTGTACTATGTTCCCGTTTAAAGACACAATGGTCATTGAAAGGACGTTGAAACCTATGAACGATGTAAGATTAGTTAAGCCTCAGCTAGAGCTTGAAGAAGAATATTTGTCATTTTATCAAGAATGGAAAGAATCCGGTGAGAATATGGTTCCTTGGGTTATAAGTAAGGATCCAAGTGATTTTCAGGGGATGCTGAAGGAACTCTCTAATCAAGAGAAGGGCATTGGTGTAAAGGAAGGCTGGGTCTCAGATTCAACCTTTTGGTTGATCGATAAACAACATAGAGTATTAGGTGCGGCTAATATTAGACATCAATTAACCGAACATTTATATAATGCTGGCGGCCATATTGGCTATGGAATCCGCCCGTCAGAAAGATGGAAAGGCTATGCGACTAAACTATTGGAATTGTCCTTGATTGAGGCCAAGAAACTGGGGATAAACGATGTATTAGTTGTATGTGATGCCGGTAATGTGGGATCGGAAAGAACCATTATTAAGAACGGCGGGAGGCCGGATACAGACTACATAGAGGAGGATGGAAACGTAATTAAAAGATATTGGATTAATAATACGTGATAGGCTAATGCGATCCATTGCGAAGTAGCGAGGGCACCGAACTAGACGCGGATGGTATCACCTCTGAAAAACTCGATAATAAACCTCCCTGAACTATAAAAAATGAGATATAGACCTGCTATTAGGCCGTTAGGTCATGAGGATGCGTCAGTGAATAAACACAAAGTAACACGCAGATATGCGTTTAGTAGGGAGTAGGTGGGTGATTATTATTTTTATTTTGAATCTAATCATCGTCATAATTATAGCCATTCTAATGTCATATTATTTTTCCATTCCAAGAAAAGATGTGATCGACACAAGCGTACTTCCAGAATCCTATTTGATTAGAACTTCAAATCGGATGGATATCCAGCCTCATTATGAATGTGCGGCTTATTCAAGCGCATATGTCCTGAGACATTTAGGAATCGAGGCGAACGGTAACGAGCTTTATAAACAATATCCCAGAAAGCTAGCCGATGGAACGGTCACTCCTAAGGGTATCCTTATATTTTTTAAAAGGCGTGGTTACGATGCGTCTTTTTACCGCGGTAATCTGCAAACGTTAAAGAAGCAAGTAAGCCAAGGGGTCCCGGTCATTGCGTTTATAAGGGTTTTTCCTAAACAGAGGTATTTACACTTTGTACCCGTGATTGGATTTGACCAAGAATACATGTACTTGGCAGATTCTTTGGAACACACCATAAACTGCGAGGATTCTAGCTATAATCGAAAAATACGAAAGCGTGACTTTGAGGCACTATGGAATACATGGGCCCCTTTTTGTAAAAAAAGTTATATTGTTATACGCAAAAGTGTTTAGAATCTGATGTCAATTTGTTCAGAAGCGAGGGTTGGCGAATTGCACATCAAGAAGTCGCAGACATCCTATAACAAGGTATCTACGCTGCGGGATGCGCCCTTAGGTTGCCTATCAAATTCGATGTGATGAAGGCGAGGCAGATAACACATGCCAGCCTAAAGTAGTAGTTAAACAGGATTTGAAAGCCAATGGTAGGAGATAATCCTATTCCCGCAAAAAAAATGAATGAAGAAAGGAGCCTGACCAATTGCTAGAGCCCCCAAGACAGGCGGTTTTCATTGACAGGGACGGAACGCTTGGAGGAACCGATCGGGTTGTTTTGCCCGGTGAATTTGAGCTTTTTCCGCAAGTACAGAAATCGATTGATTCACTCAGAGCTGCAGGCATGCTGATTTGTTCATTTACGAATCAACCTGGAATAACTCGGGGCGAAGCAGCAAAGGACGAATTCGAAGCGGAATTATTAGGCTTTGGTTTTGACAAAATCTATCTTTGTGCTCATGAGCATGGAGCGGGTTGTCCGTGTAGAAAGCCGTCCCCTGGAATGCTGTTGAAAGCCGCAGAAGAAAATAATCTGGATTTAAGGAAGTGTTTTGTCATAGGAGATCGATGGACGGATATGGTTGCTGCCAAAGAAGCCGGTTGCAAGAAAGTGTTAGTGAAGACGGGAGCTGGTGCCAAGGAACTGGAAAAATTCAATAACAACGAGTACTTCGGCAAATGGAAAGAAGCGTATCCCGATTTTATCGCGACAGACTTTAACGAAGCCGTGAGATGGATATTAGAGGGCGGCTAAAAAAGGATGGTTCTCTATGGATTTGAGTCAAAGAAAACAGTGGAATGAAAATCACAAAAAGCTAACCCGGATCATTTTGGATCCGGCTAAGCATCAGAGTGCAGTTGGCTTATTCTTGCAGCAGCATCGCTTGTTACATTCTTCAAGAATGAGCCATTCACCCAGTGCGACCCTTGAGGATGAATTAGTTAAAGATCTGCAAGAGGAAACATTCCGTCAATATCCAGTTACGTCTCCTGATACAAAGAATTCGATAATATGGCATATGTGGCATATGACGCGTATTGAAGACATGACGATGAGCGTACTCGTGAATAACGATGTCCAAGTATTGCACTCAGGCCAGTGGAATAAGAAACTCCACATTGATGATGTTCATTCCGGAAATGAAATGACGGAAGCGGAAATCGCTAACTTGAGTGCGACTCTTGATGTTGATTCATTATTCGCTTATCGGATTGAAGTTGGGCGGAACACTCGTGAAGTCATATCCCGTTTATTGCCAGGCGACTTTAAGCAAAAAGTTGAAGCGGCAAGAATCCATCAACTTAAAGTGCAGCATGCGGTTAAGGCAGAAGCAACGTGGTTGCTTGAATACTGGGGAAACAAAACGATTGCGGGATTAGTGCTCATGCCGGCAACAAGGCATATTTTTCTTCACTTGAATAAATCGATACGACTGAAACAAAAAATTCAAAAGTCCAAATAGTGATGCTTGATGCTATTTATTTTTACAAGAGAGGTTGTGCTAGGATGTTATACGATTTGCAAGGCGAAGAGAATATGTCGACGATCGTGGGAATGTTATATGGCGCTGTCAAAGAGAACAGCCAAAGGTTAAAATCCATATCAGAGGGCATGTCGCAAGAGGAAATAGACTACAAAGGCCCTGATAACAAATTCAATAGTGCCGCACAATTAATAAAACACATCATGTACGTCGACCTGAATTGGGTTTATAGGATTAAAGGGGAGACGCTTCCCCAGTCATTAACAGACGAATACGGCCCGATGATCGATGAACATAACAGGCTGCCAATGGTTTCAGGGATGCCTCTGGACACGCTTATATCTAAATATGAAGTTGTATTGAATATGCTGAAAGAAACATGCACGCAATTAACGGATGCTGATCTGGATAACATTGTCACATTTGGTCACGAAAATGAAAAGCAAGCCACCATACGGTGGGGATTATGGCATATGGCTGACCATAACCGTTACCACCAAGCCCATATTAATCAGCTTAGAAAGTGGTACGCTGAGCAAAGGAGAGGCATGGATCATGAATAAAAGAATACGATCCATCCTCGTATTTTCCTTGAGTTTGCTATCGCTGCTTATTTCGTTAAAGTTATTTTGGAATATGGGTATTTTTGTGGATGAATACGGCTTGAGCCCAGACATTGTGAGTGGCGGAGACTTCTGGCTTTTGATGGATTGGTTAAGATTAGGGTTACTGTTTTTAGTATGCGTTATATCTGGCGTTAGCATCTTAAAAAGCTTTGATGAATAAACCTAATTGGTTTGAAGAAAAAGCATATTTGTTTTCGAAAAAGTAGCAAGGATGCCAGAAATGTGACACATGATAGAAGGTTGTGAAAGGAGGAAAGAATATGCGAGCAACAGAAGATATCATGCAGGTATGGAGGAAGTTCAACGATTTTCCAATGGAGACCTTAACTAAAGCCTGGCACAGCTTAATCGACCCGGAATGCAAACAACGAACAACGGATGTCATGAAAGAGCATCGCGCATTATATGGAACGTCGGGCAATTGTTTTGATTTGGCGATTTGGTTAATCGATGAATTCAGACAGAACAAACGACCCTGTTATGGAGTACTAACGGCACATTTGCATGTAGCTGTGGTCGTAATTAATGAAGAAGGCAACAAATATTTCTGCGATCTAGGAGATCAATGGATTGAGCCTATTTTGTTAGAACCAAATCATGAAGCGTATACGGAAGAGTTTTTGGAAGATTTTTTTCCAGGTTCCCTTATCAGACTAAACACTCGCTCGAATCGACTCTTGGTAACCTACAGAAGACCAAACGGAAAGGAAAGCAGCCAAGGATTCGACTTGACGCCCGTATCCGATGAGGCATTGATCATCGCCGGGCAAAAAACGCAGCGCCTGTTCAGCGATCCGCTTGTGGAAAAGCGGATTTTTACGGATCAGCAGGTTCTCCATTGGGAATTCGATCATTACGAAAGCTACCTAAGTTCCAAGGAAGGCAGAAAAGTGGAGCTTCAGCTGAAGGATATCGAGGAATGGGCAGAACGAATACAAACGATGAGCGGGATCCATGAAGAAGTCGTCATACGTGCATTGGAAGTCTACTCGAAAAAGTCTTTGCATCCTTAGCGCCGGACGTTCATCACTTTAGTCTAGGAAGAACGTGTGGCAACCAAAAGGAATGAACAGCTATTGCCGTGCGGCTCTTAGGAGATATCTCTCGTGCTCGGGCTTGCCGGCAATAGTCCGTTTCGTTTTTTTCGCATTCCTTTATTTTACAGCGATCGTTCCGGAACGGCTGACAAGCTCCAATGCATGGGCTGCATCCCCAATCGTGCCTGCCACTGATTGTTCCGTGCTCTGTGTTTCTTTGAAGCCATCTAGACCAATGCTTATATCCGATGAATCGCTGGCTGCGTTAAGCTTTAAGGTAGCAGGAGGCGTTTTATAAGATACGGCGATATCTCCGGACCCGGTTTCTACGCGCAGCCTCTTTGCTTCTTCGATCTCTTTGACGGATACTTCCCCAGCTGTTGAAGCGATATTCATCAAGGGACTGGTCACGCCTGTAATATAGCTGTCACCGCTGCCAGAAGTTACGGTTAATTCGTTTAGCGAGCTGTCTTTCAATTTGAGCTCTCCGTCTTTGGATGTAAATTCCCCCTTGTCAGCTGAAAGCCCTTCGATGGTTTCAGAGCCCGAATGGTTGTTGAAGACGATGTTTAGAGCCGATACATTCTTCATCTTGATGTCACCCGCATCATTATTCAATGTAATCGTATCGACTTCTTGGTCGGGAATTGAGATATAGATCTTTCCTTTTTTGCCAAAAGTGAATCCAGCGATAGCACCACCCTGGTCTTTCTGGGTAACAACAATTTTATTCCCTTCCTGGTCAATCGTTACAGGGTCGCTCTTGTTGTCCTGACGCTTGCCATCGCAAGCGATAGTGATGTTCGAGGAATCCGAACGCTTGAATTCAATGTCCCAGGATTCATTGTTGATTTCAAATTCTTCAATGAGTTTTGCCTCAAAGGATGCTTCATGGTGATAATCTGATTTCCCTACACCTTGGCAACCCATAGCTAACCCGCCAACGGTAAGCAAAACAAGCGAAGTGGTTATAATTTTTCTCATGCTCAAGCCCTCCATTTATGTACGGTAAAGTTTTTAGGCCACGTCGCTTCGATCCACTTTATAAAAAGAAAGATAGCCAAGGATCAGGCCAAGCAGGCAGAGAGCAATCGGGATGGCGATAAACTGAAACAGACTGGTCGAACTTCCCCCGTCGGACACGGTAGCGTTAATCAAGAAGGCGATGATGACAGCCGAGGTTATCGTGGTAGCCGTTGATTTTTTTCTCATACCAATAGTTAAAGGAATCAGGCTGATTCCGGCGATCATGAATGCGTTGATCAACGTTGATGGAATAGCATCCACCATGTCATCGATACGAATCGGCGCGTCAAACAACCCTATTATCGGGTTCAAGAAGTACGTTGATAGATTGATCATATACGTAGTGAGGATGATGCTGAACAAACAAAATCCAAACACAATCGATAGCTTGGCTTTCATGATTTTTTTTCGCTGCAGGGGGTAGGTGAATAACACTTGGATCATGCTGCTCTTGTATTCTTCAATAACCAAACGTGACATAATCACACTTGAGAAAATGATATACGTAATTCTAATCAAAATATCCGATAAAGACATGAAATCCGCATAATTCATGGGTTCGTTCTCACTCTGAGAGCCCAGCGCCATCAATGTAACGGCGGCGAAAATTACCACAATACAAACGGCTAATCCTCTAAAATAACGGGTTATGTTACTTTTTTGCCATTCAAGCTGTATGAGTTTAAGCATATCGTTTGCCTCCATGAATGAGATGGATGAAGTACTCTTCTAACGATCCGGCATATTGTCTTCGGATGTCCTCCATCTTGACTTCCTTTAATAGTTTCCCCTGATGAATAATGCCAATCGTATCGGCGACCGATTCGATTTCGGATACGATATGACTCGAAATTAAAATAGTCGTTCCGTATCTTTCCTTTAAATGCAAGAAAAGCTCCCGCATTTCCTTAATCCCGATTGGGTCAAGCCCATTGATGGGTTCATCCAGAATGAGAATGTCGGGTTTCGTAACAATCGCGCGCGCAATCCCTAACCGCTGCTTCATTCCTAAAGAGAATTCATGGATTTTTTTCTTCCCCACACCCTGAAGACCTACGATCTCAAGCGCTTCCTTGATCGCAGTCTTATCGCGATAGTCCATGTATCTACAATGAAGCGCCAAATTAGCCTCTGCTGTCAGCCTGTCGTAAAACACGGGATATTCAATGATGCTGCCAATTCTTTTTAAGTATTCAACCGATGTTGGCAGAACCAGCTGATCGAATACTTGGATATTACCGGAAGACGGTTTTACCAGATTTAAGATCATTTTCATAATGGTTGTTTTACCGGCCCCATTCGGACCTAAAAACCCGTAAATTTCTCCTCTGCTGATACTCATATTGACGTTGGTAATGGTTTCTGTGCCCTTGAATGCCTTGCTTACTTCATTGATTTTAATGGCGGCGTTCACTTGTGATTTCCTCCCTTAATGATGTGCTACACTAAGCTTAGGGAATGAAAGTAAAAATAAAGTAAACACTGTGGAAAAAACTCGTAACATTTTACATAGAGTAATCTCGTAACCTTTTAAATAGAGTAAGATAGAAAATGAATTCGCAGGATAAGTTTAAAGTGAGGAGAAAATCGCAATGGGATCTGCAACCATACTAGCTGTTGATGATGAAATCGGTATTTTGAAGTTATTGGAGATCACGCTTCGGAAAGAGAACTTCACGAATATCGATACCGTATCATCGGGCAAAGGCGCGCTGCAGCGCATCAAAGAAAAGGCATATGATATGATATTGCTCGATATTATGCTCCCGGATCTAAGCGGTTTTGAGCTCTGTACGGAGATCCGTAGACATACGAATGCACCGATTATTTTTATTAGCGCGCGTTCCACCGACTTCGACAAATTAACAGGTTTAGGGATCGGCGGAGACGATTATATTACCAAGCCGTTTAATCCGATGGAGGTCATTGCCCGAATCAAGGCGATCCTTCGCCGGCAAAGGCTTACGGAGAATGCACATCAACAAAACACGGCGTACGATTACGGGTACTTCTCTTTTCATCCTGAATCGGCAACGTTAACCGTGCAGGGTCAATCTGTAGAATGCACGGCGAAGGAGCTGGAGCTGCTGCATTTCTTTTGTAAACATCCGAATCATATCTTCACGACGGCGCAGCTCTACGAATTGGTATGGGGAAATGATGTGTACGGGGAAGAAAAAACGGTCACGATCCATATCTCCAAGCTGCGAAAAAAACTCGGCGATGATACCCGAAAACCAAAAATCATCGTGAATTTGCGCGGAATCGGTTATAAATTCATTCCCCCGAATGAGGCACTGTCATGCGAATAAAGACTCGATTTACGATCCATTTAGCATTAGGGCTTATCTTATGGATGCTTGGGACGGGCTTGCTCGTCGTTATTATGATTGAAGGCTTTCTCCCCTTACTCGATATCCATGTCAGTATGGATGAGGAAGGGCTCGTTGTAGGATGGGTCTTTGGTATCAGCACGTTGCTGTGCATCGTCTTGTTTGGATGGTATTTTGGCGGCCCGATCGGCTTCATCATGGCGTGGATTCATCGACTCTCGCAGGACAATTACAAGCAGCCAGCCAATTTGTCCAAAATATATACCCGAAAAGGGAAGCTTCGCATGCGGTTCCGCCTGTATCAGGAGGTGCTTGAGCATCTTCATTCCTTGGGCAGTATTTTGCAAGCGAACGAAGTCGAGCGAACCCAAATCGAAGAAGCCAAGCAGGAATGGATTGCGGGGATCTCTCATGATTTGAAAACACCTTTAACCTATATCAAAGGCTACTCGGCCCTCTTATTGAATGACCAGTACGAATGGTCGAAGGAAGAGGCGATTTCTTTCATCCGGGAAATGGACGACAAGGGAAAGCATATGGAAGAGTTGATTCAAGATTTAAGCCTCGTCACACAGCTCAATCGCGCCGACGGCGCTTTGCCGTTACAGAAGACGAATCAAGATATCGTCGAATTTACAAAACGGGTGGTTGCCGATATTAGCAACAACCCGCAAGCGAGCAGCTATCATTTGCATTTTCAAGCGGATTCGCCTGCCATCCAGGTTGATTTTGATTCGAAATTCATGCAGCGCATCCTGCAAAATATGATGATGAACTCCATCCTCCACAATCCTGAACATACGGATATTTATGTACAGATTACGGACGAAGGAGAGCATGCTGCGATCCGCATCATGGACAACGGCGTAGGTATGCCGGCTCATATGTTGGAACATCTATTCCAGCAATATTACCGGGGCACCACCACGGAATCTTCATCAGATGGCACGGGACTCGGAATGGCGATTGTCTACAAGCTGGTTCAGGCCCATGACGGTGCAATCAATGTAGAAAGTGAGCCTTCACAAGGCACTACGTTCACGATTCGATTGCCAAAACAAGGAGGGAGACCTATATGAAGAAACTGCCGACCATTCCATTGGAAAGATTGATATTACGGCCTTTCGGTATAGAAGATGCCAAAGTCGTTCAACAATTAGCAGGGGATCCCTATATTGCGGAAACAACATTGTATATCCCGCATCCGTATGAGGATGGGATGGCAGAACAATGGATTGAAACACATGCTCATAACTTTCATGAAGACCGATCACTGGAACTGGCCATTGTACATAAAGAAGAACAATATGTAATAGGCGCAATATGTATTGGATGTACTCGTAAGTTTGATCATGGTGAACTTGCATATTGGATTGGGAGACCGTATAAGAACAATGGATATTGTACGGAAGCGGCAAGAGGTATCGTTAGGTATGCGTTTGACGAAATGAAATTACACCGCATATTTGCCCGTTATCTGGGTAAGAACCCTGCATCGGGTAAAGTCATGGAAAAGTTAGGAATGAAATACGAAGGACGATTAAGACAGCATGTTCGAAAATGGGATCAATACGAAGACCTTGTGTATTATGGCCTTTTAAGGGATGAATATGTTTCAGAGAATAGGTGAGGGGGCCCCCCCACCTAGATTCACTTAAAAACATCTTGACAATAACAGGAAATCTGTTATTCTATTACCGACAGGCAGTCGGTCTGTAGTGAGGGGGTGTAACCATGAGAGTTGTAAAAAAAGCGGAGGAACGCAGGAACGAGATCCTTGATGCAGCGGATGAGCTGTTTGCTCAGAAGGGCTTTGACGGCACAAGTACAAACGATATTCTTGGAAAGGTTGGCATTGCGCGGGGAACCTTGTATCATCACTTCAAGTCGAAGGAGGATATTATGGATGCGCTGATTGATCGGTATAGTGACGGTCTTCTAGATGCAGCGCAGGTCATTGCCGCAGACAAGACGATACCCGTAGTCGAGCGCGTGATTCGCGTTGTTATGGCTCTGAACTTAAGCGGCGGAAGCAGCAAGGAGATTATGGAGCATATTCACAAGCCGCAGAACGCGCTTATGCACCAAAAAATACAAAAGGTCATCATCAACCGAGTTCCGCCGATCCTGACGGGAATCATCCGCGAAGGCATTGAGCAGGGGATGTTCAGCACGCCGTTTCCGTATGAATGCATGGAAATGGTTGTGATCTATGCGAATACCGTTTTTGATGACGATATGATTACCTTGACGAATGAAGAGCGCGGCACACGAATGCTGGCCTTTGTTTGCAACGTAGAAAGGCTGCTCGGTGCGGCAAGCGGGAGTCTTATGGACGTCATGCAGATGTTTGGTGGAGGAGACGAAAGCAGCCATGAATAAACGGATAGTGTGGGGAATATCATCGGCGGGCCTCGGCAGAGGGATGGCATTTCTCATGATTATCGCCGGGATGCTGTTATGTGTGACTTCGGTCATTCTGTATAAGTTAAGGCGGTTAAAATGCGTGAAAGCAGAGGTGTTTTATGTACTCCAGAATAATCCGCAATGATCTTTTAAAAAGCAAGGCCATTACGCTAACGACCATGATATTTGTCGCTGCGGCGGCTATGCTTGTTTCGCTTGCGGCGATCCTCGTCGTCAATCTCACGGGTGCGCTGAACACATTGATGATACAAGCCAAAACCCCGCATTTTATGCAGATGCATTCCGGTGAAATAGATTCTGCGCGGCTTTCAGCTTTTGCGGAGCAGCATCACAATGTGGATGACGTTCAAGTGATGGAATTTCTCAATATGGATGGTGCGCGGATACGATTAGGCGAGCATTCGCTTGCGAATAGTGTCCAGGATAACGGATTTAGCATGCAGAGCCAAAAATTCGATTATCTGCTTGATCTCGACGGAAACATCATCAAACCTGCCATCGGCGAGTTGTATGTTCCGGTAAGCTATATGAGGGATGGAACAACCAAGTTCGGTGATCTGGCGGTTATTAGCGGGAAGGAGTTTATCGTTGCAGGATTCCTCCGGGATTCACAGATGAACTCTACGCTCTCCTCCTCCAAAAGATTTCTTGTACATAAACATGATTATGCGGAAATTAAGAGCCTTGGCAGCACGGAGTATCTGATTGAGTTTAGATTAAAGGATCTATCCGAGCTCGGTTCATTTGAAACGGCTTACGCCTCCGCAGGCCTTGAAGCAAACGGACCAACCGTTACATACAAGCTTTTCAAAATGATGAACGCACTTTCCGATGGATTGATGATCGCGGTTATACTTCTTGTGAGCGCGCTTGTCGTGGCCATCGCATTGATGTGCATACGATTTACGCTCCTGGCGAAAATCGAAGACGACTACCGCGAGATTGGCGTGATGAAGGCAATTGGGCTGCGTGTTTCCGACATAAAGAAGATGTATCTCGCGAAATACGCAGCGATTGCGGCGGCGGGTTGTATGCTCGGTTTTGCACTGTCGTTTATGTTCAAAGGCATGCTTCTTGAAAATATACGGCTGTTTATGGGAGAAAGTGAAAATTCCGCTTATGCTTTGTTGTTCGGAATTACCGGCATACTGCTTGTATTCCTTGCCATCATCGCCTATGTAAACACAGTGTTGAAACGTTTTCGGAACATATCCGCTGCAGAAGCTATACGCTTTGGGACTTCGCAGGACAAAAGCTCAGGCGCCAGCCGTTTTAATCTAAGTGGAAACAGGCTGTTGAATACGAATGTGTTCCTCGGCATCAAAGACGTTCTCGCAAGGAAAAAGCTTTATGCTACAAGCCTAACGGTACTGGTGATTTCAGCATTTATCATGATGGTTCCACAGAATTTGTACAACACCATCTCCTCTACAAGTTTCACGCAATATATGGGGATCGGAAACTATGATCTACGTGCTGACATACAGCAGACCGATAACATTTCAGAAAAAACGGCTGAACTACGAAATGAGATGAGCAGCGACCCCGCCATATCCAAGGTTGCCGTCCTTACAACAAAAGTCTTTAACATCAGAACAGAAGACGGTTCTGAGGAAAACATAAAAATCGAACTCGGCGACCATTCCATATTCCCGATTGCTTATTCCATTGGCAGAGCACCCGCTGCAGAGGATGAAATTGCACTGTCGGCTATAAATGCCGATGAACTAAGCAAGAAGGTCGGCGATGTCATTACACTGGTAATAGAGGGACAGGAGAAGGAACTGACGGTGAGCGGGATATATTCCGACATTACCAACGGCGGCAAAACCGCAAAGGCGGTATTCACCGACAATTCGGCGGATATGATGTGGAGCATCATCTGCGTTGAACTTTCGGATATATCTCTTATCGGCGCTAAGATTTCAGACTACGCGGACAGGTTTGATTTTGCGAAGATTTCAGATATTGATGAATTTATTACGCAGACATTCGGCTCAACGATAAATGCTGTTAAGAAGGCCTCGGACGCTGCAATTGCTGTTGCGCTGATGATATCGGTACTGATTACCCTGATGTTTATAAAAATGCTTGTTGCGAAGGACAGATATTCCATTGCCGTTATGAAAGCCCTCGGTTTCACGAACTCGGACATAAAGGTGCAATATGCTTCGCGTTCGGTATTTGTTCTGATGGTCGGCATTGTTCTTGGAACGCTTCTGGCGAACACGCTCGGAGAAAGGCTTGCGGGTGCGGTTATCTCTTCGTTTGGAGCGTCAGCGTTTCATTTTGTGGTCAATCCGCTTTCGGCGTATCTGTACAGCCCGCTTATGATGATAACCGCGGTACTTATCGCAACCATGATCGGCACTTCGGGCGCAGGACGTATCAAAATATCCGAAAATATAAAGGAGTAGGCAGATGAAAAAGATGATTATCGGTGAGGATATCGTCAAGTCTTTCGGCGAGGGTGGCGAACAGCGCAATGTTCTGGACGGGGTGTCCGCCAGTATACACGAGGGCGAGTTCGTAGCTGTTATGGGACCATCAGGCTCGGGCAAATCCACGCTAATGTTTGCACTGAGCGGGACGGATGGCGTGAATGGCGGAAAAGTCGTTTTTGAGGGCAAGGATTTATCGACGCTTGGGGAGAATGAGCTTGCAGATTTACGCAGAACCCAAATGGGTTTTGTATTCCAACAGCCGACGATGCTGAAAAATTTGAATATCCTCGACAATATCATTCTTCCTTCCATGCGGGATAACCGTAAAAACGCCGCGACCATTTCGATGAAGGCGAGGGAGCTTATGAAAAGGGTAGGCATCGCAGAGCTTGAAAAACGGAACATCACCCAGGTTTCGGGTGGTCAACTTCAGCGTGCGGGAATATGCCGGGCACTGATGAACAACCCGCGAATTATCTTCGGCGACGAGCCAACGGGAGCGCTCAACTCCATATCCGCTCAGGAAATCATGGACCTATTCTCGGAGATCAATGCAGACGGTACGGCGGTGATGCTTGTCACTCACGATGCACATGTTGCGGCGCGGACGGAGCGCATTATGTTTATGCGCGATGGGAAAGTGGTCGGCGAACTCAAGCTTCCAAAGCTTGTGGGAACGGATATGGATGGCAGGGTCAAGAAAGTTATGCTGAAAATGCAGGAAATCGGAATATAAATCGATATCCATTTAAGCCGCAGGACTATCGCCCTTGGTTAGCGAATGTATAATTATGGAATCACTTGATTCGCACTATAATTTACGCTTGAGCAGTCATTTGAGCGAAACATTAATCAAGAAACGGATGGTATTATAAGATGCATGATCAGTCCAAACATTTCGTTGAGGTTTCAGCACTTGTTAAGAATGAGGATGGACATGTTTTAATGGTTCGTACTCATGTTCGTTCGGATACGTGGGAAATGCCCGGAGGTTTCGTTGATGCTGGCGAGTCGTTAGATTCGGCGGTATGCCGAGAGTTTCTGGAGGAAACAGGAGTCGTTATACGTCCTTTAGGCATATCCGGCGTCTATTACAACGAGAGGCTTCATGTTATGTCTGTCGTTTTTCATGCGGAATATGTTAGCGGAGAAATAACCATTCAACCGGAAGAAATTCTGGAGGCCAAATTTATAGATCTGCACGATACGAATATGGATGAATACATAAAGAGACCCCATGTCAAATCACGCACGCTTGATGCAATGAATGCAGACCGCTTAGTCCCGTATGAGACATGGGATTTGAACCCGCCTCGTTATAAGTTGTTATATAGGATGGACGGGGAACGCCTGGAGGCCAAGCACGCATTTTTACTGACAGGGGAACCTCGGATCGGTAAAACGACGATGATCAAACAACTTATCAATGCCATCGGTCCGGATCTTTGCGGTGGATTCTATACGGAGGAAATCACGAATTCGAGTGGTCGAATCGGTTTTAAATGCGTATCCGTTTGTGGGGAAAGCATCGAGATTGCACATGTAGAAAACCCTAGCAGCACTCGTATTGGAAGATACGGAATGGATGTAGAGGCATTCGAGGATTTTGCCGTGAAAATATTAGAGGACGCCTTGTCCTCCAAGAAAATCATCGTTATCGACGAAATTGGTTTTATGCAGATGTTATCTTCGTCTTTTCAAAAAATAGTACAAGCGATTATTTCAGGTTCCCGGATTGTTCTGGGGACCATTCCTCTGGAGAGCCATCCTGAAATAGACATCATCAAATATCGGAAGGAAGTCAGGATTCTAAGTATGAACGCATCCAATCGTGACACGATATCCGAAACTTTGTTAAAGGATATGATGAAAGCTGTGGAGGGTGAATGATATGCAGATCGAAGATGTCTTTTCGGATCTCCCTACGTTAGAAACAGACAGAACGATATTAAGAAAACTGAGGAGCGAAGACGAACAGGATATATTTCATTACGGCTCTGATGAGGAGGTATCGAGATATACGGCATGGCCGACGCATCAAACGATGGAAGATACCCGTCTCTATTTAATGAGGGTCCTGCATAAATACAGCCAGCATGCTGTGGCCCCTTGGGGAATCGTGGACAAAGAAACCGGAAAGGTCATTGGAACCTCAGGGTTTATGGCTTGGGATGTCCGACATGCTAAAGCGGAATTGGGGTATGCTCTGTCCAAGGATTATTGGAATCGTGGTTACATGACCGAAGTGATCAGGACCATCATCTCTTTTGGATTTGAAAGAATGAAGCTGGTTAGAATCGAGGCAAGTTGTCTGCCGTCAAACCTAGGATCAGCCAGAGTGATGGAAAAGGCCGGCATGTCCTATGAAGGTTTATTAAGACAGACGATATTCGTAAAAGGGAACCATGAAGATCTGAAATTATACTCTATTGTTGTGGATGACTACCGGAATCAGAGCAACTCCCGTTAACCGGCTGATTGAATAACGGCCATCGTAGGAACCCCCTTCGTTTATGAGCGAAGGGGGTTACTTGGAATGATCGGTAGGCAGAACGGTCACTTAGCTGATAGCCCGGCATACAAGTTCCGGTACACGGCCGGGGTGAGGTGCTCGAACTTTTTGAACGTTTTAATGAAATAGCCCGTATCGCAAAATCCTAAATCATCGCTCACTTGATGGATCGGCGAATCGGTGGATTCCAGCAGCTGCTTGGCCCATTCAATCTTAAGCCTGGCAATGAAGACGGAGAAATTCTCACCTGTTTCCTTCGTAAAGATGCGGCTGAAATAGCTGGGACTGATATGGCAAAGCTTGGCCATCTCCTTCAGGCTGAAGTTCTCATGCTTATGCGCAAAAATATAGTCAAATGCGGGCTGAAGTACGGCATTCGACGAGACGAACCGCCCAGCGCCATTCTTCAATTTGGTATCGATCAGCGCACCTGACAGCTCCTGCTGCATGGATTGGATGCTGCGGACCGCACGATCCGACTCCTTAAAAGCTTCCACGGAAGCTGGCGCATCCATCTGGGACGAGAGCACTTTTTTGTACAAATCAATCGTGGTATGCTTCTGAATCGCTTCCTCCACGATATAGGTGCTTAATTGCAGCAGCAGATCCACGCACTTCGTCACCTCATCATAGGATAAGACGGGCAGTGCATCGTAATCCCCTTCGAGTTCCTTGAACTTCCGGTTTGACTCCACATTGGGCGGCCGAGATACGATCTGCTCCAGCATCGGAGCATCAGGTTCTCGGAGCTTGAGCTGTCCGGCCATAATCGCACCAAGATATTGGTTATCGATAATGATCGGGATGGCGATATCGATAATGTTGAAATGGCATAAATAGATATATGGTTTGTTTTGGCGAACCGCTTCAATGCCGGCTCGCGCGTCGCATTTTTGACAATATGAAGAGAGATGGGAATCCTGGCGAACGCCTTGGCAGAAAGGCTGACAGTGGCTGTGCTTGGTGACGGGAACGCCCTTGTAATCAACCGTAAGGATCGCCATTTTGGTCACAAGCGATAAGGAATCCTGCAGCTTCTCCCATTTCTCCAAATCAATGATTTCTTCTAAATCATATCGGGATTTGGACATGACAACATTCTCCTATGAAAAGTTATAGAAACTCTATTGAATATTATAGCGAATGGTTCCACTGAAGAACAAGATAATACAATTTTCCATGGGGATGACAAAAAAACACGATAAGAAAACGCTTTATTCCGACCTCATTGTTTCATGCTTCCCGAATAAGTACAACCTATAATAATTAATATAGTTTACGTAGGAGGAATGATCATGAGAAGAGCGTTTATCAGCCCGACAAAATATGTGCAGGGTGAGAACGAACTGTTGAATTTGGGTTATTTTGTAAAGACATTCGGAGATTCCGCCCTGCTGATTGCCCATCCCGATGATGTTGCACGGGTGAAAGACAAATTGGAGTCAACAAAACAGAAATTTAATATAACGCTAGTTGAAAGCGGCTTCCGTGGGGAATGTTCCCGGCAGGAGGTTGCCAGATTGCAAGCATTGGCGAAGGAGCATCAATGTGCTTGCACGATTGGCCTCGGCGGAGGCAAAGCGATTGATACGGCAAAATGCGTGGCCGAAGGTGAGGCCCTGATCATTGTTCCGACGATTGCGGCAACCGATGCGCCGACAAGCCATTCAGCGGTCCTCTATACCCCGGAAGGCGAATTCGATGATTATGCTTATTTCAAACAAAGTCCTAGCGTTGTCATGATTGATACGACGGTTATTGCCAAAGCGCCGACTAGATTCCTTGTCGCTGGCATGGGGGATGCGCTCTCTACCTATTTCGAAGCAAGAGCAACGGCGCAATCGTATTCCAATGTTAATGCCGGTTTGCCATGCGGCGTTCGCGAGGGCGTATGCGGTGAAGCCAAAGGGACGATTACCGCGCTGGGACTTGCCAAGCTATGCTATGAAACGCTGCTTGAGAACGGGTACAGAGCGAAACTGGCCTGCGATCAAAACATCGTGACGCCTGCGCTTGAGAATATCATCGAGACGAATATTCTGTTATCGGGACTAGGCTTCGAGAGCGGAGGTTTGGCAGCGATTCACGCGATTCACAATGGCTTGACGGCTCTGGAAGGAACGCATCATTATTATCACGGCGAGAAGGTAGCCTTCAGTACGATTGCTCAATTGGTGCTTGAGAATGCCGATAGGAACGAAATGAAGGAAGTGCTGGACTTCTGTCTGTCGATCGGTCTTCCTGTATGTCTGGAAGATATCGGCGTCGAGCATGTGACCTACGAGGAACTGCTTGAAGTGGCCAAAAAGGCATGTATTGCCGAAGAATCCATCCACTCGATGCCATTCCCGATTTCGGAGGAAGCGGTAGCATCGGCGATTATGGCCGCTGACCAATTGGGCCGTCAATACAAATGGAGTAAGGAGATATAAGATGAAGAAAATCATGAACAAACCGGAAACCTTGGTTCGGGAAATGTGCAATGGGCTTGTGCTCGCGCATCCTGAGCTGGCGTTCAACCCTAAATTCAAGGTGATTTCCAAAAAGGAGATCGACCAAGATAAAGTTACGCTGATCAGCGGCGGCGGAAGCGGCCACGAACCGGCGCATGCCGGATTCGTTGGAAAAGGCATGCTGGATGCGGCCGTGTGCGGCGATGTGTTTGCTTCCCCATCCCAAATCCAGGTGTATCAGGCGATCCGCAGCTCCGCGAGCAATAAGGGAACGCTGCTTATTATCAAAAATTACAGCGGCGACATCATGAACTTCAAAAATGCGGCCCACCTCGCGAGCGAGGACGGCATCCAAGTGGATTATGTGAAGGTCGATGATGACATTGCCGTTGAAGACAGTCTTTATACGGTAGGGCGAAGAGGGGTTGCCGGAACGGTGCTCGTTCATAAGGTAGCCGGAGCGGCTGCAGAAGCCGGGCTGTCCCTGCCGGAAGTGAAAGAAGCGGCGCAGCATGCGATTAACCATGTTCGCAGCATTGGCTTCGCGTATACCTCCTGCACCGTGCCCGCCAAGGGAACTCCCACGTTTCATATCGAGGATGACGAGATGGAGTATGGCGTCGGCATTCACGGCGAACCGGGAATCCGCAGGGAGAAATCGGCTTCTGCAGATGAGCTGGCGCAGCGGATGGTCACGTCATTGCTGGACAACTTGCAGATGAATGATGCTGCAGAGCATGAAGTAGCCGTATTAATCAACGGATTTGGCGGCACGCCGCTGCAAGAGCTGTATTTGCTGAACAATTCCGTCATGCGCGAATTGGCGTCCCGGAGCAAGCGGGTATTCAAAGTATTCGTCGGCAACTATATGACCAGCATCGATATGGCGGGCGCATCGGTGACAATCATGAAGCTGGACGAAACGCTCAAGAAGTGGCTGTCTGCGCCATGCGATACGCCGGCACTGTCGGTCAAGGGACCTTTTGAACCTGTGATTTATACCGAGGTTGTTCACGCACAGAAGTCAGAGAACGCGGTATCGTATAAAAACAATACGGATCCTGCCGCAGCGATGGTAAAGAACAACCGGCTGACCTTGCAAAATATCGTATATCTGATCGATCAAATGAGTGAGGTCATTATCGAGAACGAAGTACCGTTCTGCGAGCTCGACGCCCATGCCGGAGACGGCGATTTCGGTATGAGCGTTGCCAAGGGCTTCAAGCAGCTAAAAGCGGAGTGGGACGATATTCTGACCCACCATCTTCGCGATATCGGCGATTTCCTCGACGCCTGCTCGATGATCATCATGGAGCATTGCGGCGGGGCTTCCGGACCGATCTGGGGATCCGCATTCCGGGCGGCGAGTAAATCTGCCGGTCAGAAGCAGGAATTGTCCGTTCAAGAGGTTGCCGATATGATGCAGGCCGTTGTCAAGGGAATTCAGGATACGGGCGAACGATCGTTCGGAAGAGGAGCCGTTGTCGGCGACAAGACATTGATCGATGCGCTCGTGCCGTTCGCGGATGCCTGGACGCAGAGTGCGGAGCAAGGCGTGGCGATGAAGCCGGCAGCGATCAAGGCGGCCGAAGCGGCGGTTCTCGGCGCTAAGAAGACGGCAGACATCGTTGCCAGAATGGGAAGAGCAGGCACGGTCGGCGAACGCAGCATCGGATACCCGGATGCGGGGGCGCATGCGCTCGGGGTTATTTTCACCGAGCTTGCCAAAGCGATGAAGTAATCTGGAATGTGGTTATGTTCCTGTCAGGTACTACAGTACTACTCATATGTAATTGTGAAACGGAAGTCCCCTAAATCTACGGGGACTTTTCTTTATTAACTTATTTCGATAGTGGATAGCATAAATGGTCAAGAGATTATAGCCTAAGAAATGGATCGTTAGCATACTATCCATAACGGCAATTGTATACGAGAAATATAAATGAAATTAATAGTAGGTTGCTTTCAGCTGCAGAGTCGAAATAAATAAGCTCCTCATTACTGTGATTACACTTGTGGGAAGCTTATTGTTGTTTTACGCGCTGATTTGGTGTAAGACTAGAGTATGAAGTGTGAGATATAGGAGAAGGTGACAATGGCAAATATTAATGATATTGCAAAGCGGGCAGGAGTATCCGTATCAACAGTATCAAGGGTGCTGAATCAACATCCTTATGTATCTGAATCGAAGCGGGCAGCTGTGCAGCGTGTGATTGATGAAATGGACTATACGCCAAATCGCTCAGCTGTCGATTTAATTCGTAAGGAAACAAGAAGTATCGGTGTGATCATGCCGCACAACAACAATCAAGCCTTTGATCAACTGCTTCATGGCGTGCTTAATCGATCGGTCGAGCATGATTATTCCGTGATGGTTCTGCCTACAAAGTACGATCCGGATAAAGAGCTCAGCTGCTTAAATATGCTGAAAAATAAACAACTGGATGGCATCATCATTACCTCTCGCTCAAACACTTGGGATGCCATTGTGCCATATACCAAGTATGGGACGATCGTCGCATGCGAGTTTACGGATCATCCTGAGATTGGCTGTGCCTACATGGATCGATATGCATCTTACGTAGACACGTTTCAATTGTTAAAGGATAAAGGGCATTCACGAGTCGCTTTTACGACAGCAAGAGGAGAAGAGAGCAATAGTACACAGCTGACGATAAAGGCGTATCAGTATATATTTGGCGATCTGCCGCCAGCATACCATATCAGGGATTGCTACAGCATGGATGACGGGTTAAGAGCGGCACAACAACTACTTAATATGGATCTTAGACCAACCGCTGTTTATGCGAACGGCGATGAGGTGGCGACAGGTATTTATCAGTATGCAAGGAGCATACAACTGGAGGTGCCAGAGGATCTGGCGATCATTGGCCAGGAGAATCAGCCTGTTGGAATTGGGTTACGCCTATCTACGGTTGATCATCAATTGGTGAAAGTCGGTGAACAAGCCTTTGATCTTACAATTAAGAAATCAAAGGATAAGGTAGAGATTCCTTATCACATCATTGTACGGCAATCGATATAGGTATTGACTTACCATCGCTCCCTGCATGGTATTTTTCAATGATCCAGCCCATCATTTTATTTTTGGAGGATATTTATGAATCAACGTTTTCGGATTACAAGATCCATGAATGCAACTACTAGTGATCAAGAGATTTCATTGGAGGAATGCCAAGCTTATTTTTCATCCAAGGCGGATTTCACTTATCAGACGGTGCTGACTGTGAAAGGGGAGGAGAGCACCATGTCCGTCGAAGGAGATTTCTTTATGTGGAAACATGGAGAAGCCCTTATTCCATTTAGACACTATATGGGGGAGTTGTACATAGCCGTCTCCCATCAAGAAATCGTACCCCTCATGATCGGAATTGCAGCTGATTTACGGGCAGATATCGTAGAAGGGTAAGGAATGAAAATTGCCATATGACAAGATATTAAACCTAAAGGCCGCATTCTTGGTCATACCCCTGTCAAGTAGACAGAACGAAAAGAGACCTTTGAGCAGCAACCGTTTCTCGGTATTCCACCGGGGAACGGTTGTTTCATTTTTTCGAAATCGTTCTCGGCGTGTCGTATTGGCGGATGACTTTTTCCTCTTGTCTACTAGTCTGGCAGAACAGGTTCATGACGATTCTCCTCTTGGCTTGGACAGCTTGAAGGAGCACAATATGTAACATATGAAACCTGATAACAGGTTCATATGTTACATATTCTCAGCAGCATACTTAAACATGGATTGCGGTGATCCGGATGAAAAATGATGATAGCAGCGGGATGTCGCCGGACAGACGGATGACAATGCACATCTTACACATTTACGATGTCATGCCGTCTTCTCTACACTTTGGAATGTAAGCGTTACCTGTTAACCACTGAAACGTGATGTACGTGAGTGAGCCAGATAACCTGACATGAATCGATATGTAAGAAAGGAGGGGAAGCATGAGGGGGAAAAGACTACTTGCTGTGATATCCGGAAGACGTTTCATCCATCGCGAAACGAAGCCGCCTAATCCAGGTGTAAACCCAACGTCTCTCGGTAAAAGAATCAGGGTGAACTGGGAGCTTTATCTGTTCTTGGTGCCGGTCACACTGTATTTCCTTGTATTTCACTATGCGCCGATGTACGGTATCCAGATTGCCTTTAAGAACTTTATCCCTAGCAAAGGAATCATGGACAGCCCATGGGTGGGCTTCGATCATTTCGAGCGTTTCTTCAATTCCTACTATTTCTGGGATCTGCTCTGGAATACGTTCAGCCTCAGCTTCTACGAGCTGATCATCGGGTTTCCGCTGCCGATCATCCTGGCGCTTGCTTTCAACGAAATCCGTACGGGTCCCTTCAAGAAAATGGTTCAGACCGTTACGTATGCGCCTCATTTTATATCCGTTGTGGTCATGGCCGGTATGATTATTACCTTCTTATCGCCGTCCACCGGCATACTGGTCCAATTCATCAAATGGATGGGTTTCGATGCGCCGAACTTTTTGTCGGATCCGGCCTGGTTCAAGACCGTATACGTTCTGTCCGGAGTCTGGCAAAGCACCGGATGGGGGACCATTATCTATCTGGCAGCGCTGTCCGGTGTCGATCCCCAGCAGCATGAAGCCGCGATTGTGGACGGAGCCAGTCGTTTCAAACGATTGTTGCACATCAACCTGCCGGCCATACTCCCAACGATCACCATTTTGCTGATTCTGAACATGGGCAACATTCTTACGATTGGCTTCGAAAAAATACTGCTGCTGCAGAACTCCCTGAATATGGAGTCTTCGGATGTCATTTCAACTTATGTTTACCGGACCGGTCTGGTAGACGCGCAGTACAGCTTCTCGACAGCTGTTGGCCTGTTCAACTCCGTGATCAACGTCATTTTACTGGTAACCGTCAACCGGATTGCCAGACGCACCAGCGAGAACAGCCTATGGTAGAAAGGGGGAAAGTACATTGGTTACCGCAATGAAGGAATCGAAGTGGGACAAAATTTTTCTGGGCAGCGTCTATATCTATTTATCCATCGCTCTGATTGTTGTTCTTTATCCGCTCATTTATATTCTCAGCGCATCGATCAGCAGCCCGCAGCAGGTGAATTCGGGTGCGATGTGGCTGTTTCCCAAGGAAATTACCTGGGCCGGATACCAGCTGGTCTTCGAAAACCCGAAGATTTGGAACGGATATCTGAACACGATCGTCTATACTGGGATAGGAACGCTGTTGAACCTGGCCGTGACACTGCCTGCAGCCTATGCGCTCAGCAGGTCGGATTTGGTCGGTCGTCAACTGTTCTTGGGATTTATCCTGTTCACGATGTTCTTTACCGGAGGGCTTGTGCCAACGTATCTCGTAGTCCGGAATTTGGGGCTGATCAACACGATGGGGGCGCTCATTCTTCCCGTAGCTGCATCGGTATGGAATATCATCGTTGCCCGGACGTTCTTCCAGACGACGATCCCGAAGGAACTGCAGGAAGCGGCCTATATGGACGGCTGTACCAACCTGAAGCTGTTCGTCCGCATTATTCTGCCGTTGTCAGCGCCGATTATTGCTGTTATGGCTTTGTTTTACGGGGTCAGTCACTGGAACAGCTATTTTCCGGCTCTGATCTATCTCAACGATGAGAGCAAGTATCCCCTGCAGATGGTGCTGCGGCAGATTCTGGTTCTTCAGGAAATGACGGCGGAGACGACCGGCGCCGCAATCAGCGGGGATGCCGCCAGGGCAATGAGTTCCAAAGCCGAAACCGCATCGCTGATCAAATACGGGGTTATCGTCGTATCGACGCTGCCGATTGTCGCGCTCTATCCTTTTTTACAACGATACTTTGTCCAAGGGGTCATGATTGGTTCTGTAAAAGGATGATGAAAGCGTTTTATAAAATAAAAGCTTGAGTATGCAAAGGGAGGAAACATGGATGAAGATGACAAGCAAAACTTGGAAGCTGGTGCTGACGGGGATAACAGCCCTGTCTCTGCTCGCCGGATGCGGTTCGGGCAGCGATACGAAATCTGCCGGAACAAAGTCAACAGAAGCAGCCGCCGTAAATAAGGAAGGCTTCCCGATTATGAATGAACCGATTACGCTGACCATGATGGCACCTGATGTCGGCGTTCAGAACTGGAAGGATATGATCGTGCTGCAGCAGATGGAGGAAAAGACGGGCATTTCATTCCGATACTTGAACGCTCCGAAGGATAGTTTTGATACGAAGAAGAACCTCGTATTTGCCAGCGGCGATTACCCGGATGTCTTCTACGCTGCAGGCCTGACGGCGGCTGAACAGATGAACTATGGCGAGCAGGGAATTCTGATTCCGCTTGAGGAGCTCATCGAGGAATATGCTCCGAACTTCAAGGCGCTGATGGACGAAATTCCGGAGATCCGTAAATCCATTACAGCTCCGGATGGACATATCTACTCCTTGCCAGCGATCGATTTAAGCCAGCATTGGTATCGCAACCCGCTGTGGTACAACGGTGATTTTTTGGAGGCCCTGAATATCGACAAGCTTCCGGAGACGACCGAGGAGCTCTATGCCTTCCTGAAGCGTGTAAAAGAAGAGGATCCGAACGGCAATGGAGTCGCCGATGAAATCCCGATCTCTTCCGTTTCGACAGCTACAACTAATGCTCGGGATATTCGTACTTGGCTGCTTGGCGCTTTCGGCATCTATGAAGACGAAATTTATGTGGACGATGAGGATGTTGTTCATTATACCCCGATAGAAGAGGGCTTCCGAGAGTATCTGGTTTATATGAATCGTCTATGGAAAGAGGATCTGCTTGACCACGAAAGCTATTCGCAAACCGCAGAACAGAAAAAGGCCAAGGCACAGAACAATCAGGTGGCCCTGTTCTCCGACTGGCATGCCTACATGACCAAAGGGGGAGAACCGTCCACCAAGGATCCGATGTTCGCTCCGGTAAAAAGCGATCTGGTAGACAAGCCGGCTATCGCCAAGAACAGAGGGATCACGACAGGGGCTTTTGCCATCACGGTGACCAATCCTGCCCCTGAAGCCTCGATGCGTTGGGTGGACTACCTTTATTCTTATGAAGGATCGCTCTTTTTCAACAAAGGACCAGAAGGCAAGCTGTGGGAGTACACGGATGAAGCCAACCGGGTGAAGCGCTATTTGCCTGTGCCGGACGGCATGGAGATGGAGGATTACCGTGCGACTTTGACGCCAAACTACGGCATTCCGGCTCCTACCATCAATACGGACGATATTAATAAAGGATTGAAGACCGACTTTGATCAGTGGGTTGAAAAGGAAACGAAGGAAAAGCTGCTTGACCGCGGAGCAAGACCGCCGTTCCCTGCCTTGTTCCTGACCGTTGAAGAGCAAACCGAGATCAACAGCCTGAACTCGGATCTGAGCACGTATGTACAACAGATGGAGGCGAAATTCGTTACGGGAGCAGAACCATTGTCCAATTGGGATAACTACCTGAACACGATGAAGAAAATGGGTGCCGACCGGGTCGTTGAAATCTACCAAGGTGCATATGACCGTTGGAAGTCGAACTAAACGCAGATTGCGTCTAGCAGAAATTAGCCATCAAGATAAGATATACGAGATGACAGAGGTTTTCAAAGAAAAGGTGGCCTGGGAGAAGTCGATTTCTCTTTCAGGCCCACCTATGAATTCAAGAGGGCCTTGATAGATTCTGAATACCATACAAGTGTGGAGGCCTAGCCTATGAAAATAACGAGACATCCAAACAATCCGATCGTCGTTCCGGGAAAATACGAATGGCGTAAAGTTACTGTATTCAATCCTGCGGTTATTATAGACAACGGCAAGTTTTACATGATCGAACGTACCGCAGGCTCCCTAACGCCTTGCAAGAATGTTTTGGGACTGCTGGAGAGTGAGGACGGAGTGAATTTTACGCACGTGACAGACGAGCCGATCGTGACGCCAGACATGCTGGGCTTCCCATATGGAAGCGTCCAGGACCCGCGGATTGTCAAAATAGACGGCACGTACTATTTAAACTATGCCCTTAGGCCGTGCGCCATGAGTTACTATCCGACAGGAGCGGGCATACCGGAGCGTTCAATTCCGAAATATCCGGACGGCTGGGGGGAGGAGGAAGGCCACTGGCTCACCCGCTCTTCGATTGTGAAGTCGGACAATCTGATCGACTGGGAATTCGTTGCCGATACGACACCGCTCGACATCAATGACCGTGACAACATTTTGTTCCCTGAGAAGATTAACGGAAGGTATGTATTGCTGCGCCGTCCGGAGGAATACGTGGGTGCAGCTCACGGAACGGACAGCGCGGCGATATGGATTACGTACTCCGAGGATCTGGTTCATTGGGAAGAGCCGAAGCTTCTGGCCAAGGCTGAGAACCCGGCCTGGGAATCCAGGAAAATCGGCGGAGCAACCCCGCCTGTGCGAACCGATAAAGGCTGGCTGGTCCTTTACCACGGCGTTGATGATCAGGTCGTTTACCGAGTCGGGGCGATGCTTCTTGACCTGAACAACCCTGAGAAGGTCATAGCAAGAACGAAGAATTTCATTATGGAACCGGAGGCCTATTATGAGAAATTCGGTTATCAAATTCCGAATGTGGTGTTCCCGACAGGAAACGTGGTCAAAGACGGCCTGCTCTATATCTATTATGGTGTGACCGACACTGCCATTGCACTGGCTACCGTGCCGGTCGATGAGCTGGTAGAGCATATCCTGAACGAACCGCAGCCAGTGAAATAGAAGCATCCGGGCCCTTTCGAGACAATGTCTCGTAAAAGGGCCCTCTTTTTTATATATCCAGACTGCTCGAGCAATGTTGTTTGCGGTACTGACCGGGTGTCAGTCCGGTTTCTTTCTTGAATTTGCGGATGAAATTGGGTGCATCCAGATAGCCCACCTGTTCGATGATTTCCTTCAGAGGAGCGCTTGTCGTCACAAGCAACCGAATGACTTCTTCCATACGCCTCTTCCAAATATACTGCGAGAAGTTGATCCCGGTCTTTTCTTTAAAGCTGCGGCTTAAGTAAGAGGTAGAGACGGAAAATTTAAGGGCCACATGCTCCAGGCTGAGCGTGTAGTCGGCAAACTGCTGATTTACATAATGTACGATATCATCGATCAGTTTAGGCGCTGCTTGCTCATGGTTACGCTCAACCTTCTCGCAAATCTCGGTCGTCAGCGACAACAGCTTGTCCTCAAATTCCTCCAGCGTCTCAAACGACGTATAGTCCGAGATGCTGCTGAATGCTTCGTTCATTCCGACCTCGGAGGCGGACCGAAGCAGCGCGTTCAGCAGATCGAAGCAAATGCAGCGCAGCAGGTGAATCTGCAGCGGTTCGCCCCGAATGGTCTCCATCATCTCGGCGATCATCTGCACGGCCACCGACTCGTTGCCTTGCTTTAAGCTTTGCTCCAGCTTGAGCAGCGACTTTCTTGGAAGCCACACGCCTTTGGCAACAGGATGATTCTGCTCTGCCAGCTGGGCGAAATAGGTGATCCGGCTGCTGCCAACCATTCGATGCTCAAGAGCGGTTGCGGCTTCGATGAAGGATTGGTTCAGCTGCCCCAAATCCCGGTAAGGCGTACCTATGCCCATGCTCGGATCGAGCCGAGTGTTCTCGGCGATCAATCCCTGAAGCGCACGAATGATCTGCTCCATCCGGATCTTCAGCGAATCTTGACCTGGGTCAGGAAGCGATACGATCAGCGCGAACTGATTATCGGCTGAGAATTCGACGCCGTGGATATTCGCATGAAGCTCTGTTAGTTCAACATGGCTGAGCAAAGCTTGCATCTGTTGACGATCATTTTGGACATCCTCGGTCTCATCGGTTTCTTCCCAGGACAGAATTACACAGAAATACATGACTTGATCTTGAGGAAGCTCCAGTCCCGCCCCGGCGATCATTCGCTCGATTTCGGGATCATCCGGCTTGCCGTGTTTTAGTAGAAGCAGCATGCATTGATTGCGCACGAAGGGCTCCTGCATATCGATTCGGGCACTGTAATCGTGAAGGGTCTGACGAATCCAATCCCATTCACTGCGCGTTTTGGGCTCTGGGGTATCGTTGACTCTGAGCTTGGCGAATTCCATCAAGTCCTTAATCGGGTGATATTGGCGTCTAGCCAGTACAAAAGCGGCGAGCACTCCGGTAATTACGGCGATGCCAAACACCAGCAGAATGAGCGTCTGTACATGAGCGACCCGGCTGAAGAACTGGTAGCTTGGCATGATGGTCATGTAGTTCCAGCCATTCTCCCCGGATTTGACGGATACGACGGAGTACTTGTCATTATTCAGGGAAAGATTGTGTATGCCGGCATCAAGCGCAGCCAATGACCCGAGGTTCTCTTGAGACAGGGTTACGCCATGATTGCTCGCTGTAAGCACTTCGTCATGTTGATTGAAAATGTAGCTGCTCCCAGTGAAATCGCTAAGAATGGAATCCATGACCCCGGTAAGATTGGACTCTTTCACCATATATACGACGCTTCCGTACGGATACGGGGCATTGGGCTTAATAGGTACGATTACGGACAGCATTGCCTCCTGCCTGGAGCCGTTGATCGTAACATTCTCGGCAGGCCGTATTACCATCTGATTCGTTTCGTTCAGAGCAACGATGATATCCTTCAGACTCCAGTTCTCATAACGATAAAAGGAATCGAACGTAACGTTAACATTCGTTAGGCCGCGGTAAGAATAGATAACCGGGTCGTTATGATAGTATATGAAGATGTCTTCAATGATGCTGCTGTTTGCCTTATAGTTGGCCAAAGCTTGTATGGCTTCCACTCTGTAATAATCATCACGGACCATATAAGGGGTTAAGCGTCTGTCGTAAGCGATTCGGCCGGAAAGCTCCCGAAGCTCCGCGATACGGGAGTCGATGGTCATTTTCACCTGGTTCAATTGATTGATGTTGGATTGTTCAATCTCGGTACGAAGCCCGCTGACAGCGCTATCATAAACAAATATCGTTACTCCCGTCAGGGGAATCAGGAAGATCAGAATATAAGACAGAACGTATCTTAGGAGCAGCTTCGACTTAAAGTGATTCCAATTTATTCGGAAAGTGAAGGTGGATACGATGAATGATTTGAGCTTGTGAATGGTCATTTGGGTGCATCCTCCATTGCATTCTTTTCATGTCATGCGTACATCCGACTTGATCAAAAACGATAGGGTTATCTGAAACATTATATCATTATAATGAATCGAATGCTTCCTCGACACCGTTTGATCGGTTGTATCTTCGCTGCCGCTAAGGGAACCCTCTCCCCTTGTTATTAGTCAATATTACTGTGTCGCCTATATTTCGGGATTAGACACTAATACATTTTTTTGGAGGAAGATAACTATGAACAAAATTAACAAGGTTATAAGCACGGCTGCCTTGGCCGCAGTTATTGCCGGTGTGGGAGCCGTTGGAGCGGTTCAGACTGCTCAGGCAGCAAAGGATGTCACGGTCGAGCAGGCTGGGCAAACCGGGCAAACAGACGGTTTGAACCATGTGGATCAGAAGCTGATCGATGCCGCCCAAGCGAAGCTCAAAGAGTTTGTCAAGGGACCCGTTACATTCACTAAGGCGGAGACCACGAAACTCGGCGATGAGGAAGTTGTCTGTTTCGTCATCAGCGAGATAAAAATGGAATCTGAGGCATCCGTTAACGAAAATGTAACGGTAAAGCGCGACGGTACAGTGGTAAATCTCTATCTTAGCACCTCTTATAAAGAGCTTAACGAGACCACCAAGGCAAATCTGGACTCCGCCTGGAAGCAGGCCTTTAACACAGATTCAAGCGATATTGAGCGTGTAAACGTTCATTATACCAATTCAGATTATTATTACACTGGATTGAATTATTCCAACATAACGGCTACCAATAGTAAAAACGAGTCTATTGATCTTATGAACGGAAAACTGAAGGAGTAAGAGGTGCCGGCCGCAAAACAAAAAGCGGCAGTCGAGGTTCTGACCAGCGTCGGAGCGACAACTACGGGAAACCTTGATGTAACCTTCGGAAACAAACATATTAAGCAATGACCGAATATACTGACGGATAAATCTGTAACGGCCTCAATCGATTTTGACTGGGGCCGACCGATCTGAAACAGACGAATACATGATTGGAAGGATGTAAGACAAAATGAAACACAACTTTTATAAAGTTTTAAGCACCGCTGCGCTGGCCGCTATCATTGCCGGGTCGGGAGCCATGGAGACAGCAGAGATGGTACAGGCAGCGTCGGGGCCTCAAACCGGACAAGCGAAGCAAACGATCAATATAAACAATGTGGACCAGAAGCTGGTCATGGCCGCGCAAACGAAGCTTAAAGAGTATGTCAATGGATCGGTTTCATTTAACAAGGCGGAAACTACTGATTATAACGGAGAGGTTGTCAGCCTCTCTTGGCAGAAAAACGGCAAATTAGCCGGTTCGGTATATGTGAAGCCTGATGGAAAAGTGGTTAGAGTCAACCTTGATCTAAAATATGTACAAATGAACGGTACGATAAAATCTAAGTTGAATACCGCCTGGAAACAACTCTATAAAAAAACGGCCCCCGGATTTACGAAGCTGGATGTTAATTATTTGCAAGAGGGAGCTGGATCTACTGATATCACCGCGTTCTGCAATAATGAGCGTATTACCCTTGTGAACGGAAAAGTCGTAAGCGGTGGCGGATCGTTGAAATCGCTGCCTGCTGCAACTCAAAAGGCGGCAAACCAGGCGCTTTCCCGCGTCGGAGCCAAGGCTAAGGGCAGTCCGAGAATACACTTCAGTCTCAAGCCGAACAAGAAGAAGATATACGATTTGGAATACGCTACCAACAAAGGCAAGATTGAGCTAGAGATTGAAGAAACGACGAATCGGCTGCTCAGCATCGACTTGGGATATTTGTCCTTGATCAATGAGCTTGGAAATGTAAGCAATGAAAACCCTGGCGAAGAAACGCAGGCCATTCGCGAGAAAGTAAATTCATATAGTCTGGATGAGTTAAAGAAAGCGGCCGTAAAACAAGCTAAGGAGATTATGAATTTGGATTTATCGGGGTATAGTGCCGCGCGTGAGAAAGATAGCGGGGACCCATCAGCTTTTCACGATTCCATCATCTTTACAAAAAAAGGATCTCCGACTATAACAGGTTACTTTAACTCTAAAGGTGTCTTCTCCGGCTTTACGATTGAGTTATGAAATGAGCTTGGCATCTGAAAAAGGATGCAATTCAAAATTTGAACAAGGAGCTCCTGCTTATGTGGGGCTCCTTGTTCTATGATTTTTTACAAATCAAGGATCAAGAAATGATTGTTTGTTTTTTACTGTTGTGGAACATCCCGGTCCGGCGATTAGGGCAAAAGGCTTTGTCTGCCGCAAAAGGAAGTACTACTGAATTGAAAACTATTACGTCTGACTTTCATATGACGTTGGGCATCAGCACATATATGCGCAATAAACAGTGCGGGCTCCCGGGTTTGTCCGCTATGTCCATTATTATAATATTGAGGCATATGAAAACAGCAAAGACGCTCCTCGCATGAGGAACGTCTTTTGTACTATAAGGCCACTCGGGCTTTATCAAGCTCAAGCGTAACCGGCTCATCACGTAGTCCTGAAAGGGCTAAATTCAACATCACCCCCTTCACGGTGGAAGGATCGACCTGAAGTGAAAACGTTCTCTATTGCGAAGGGGTCTGATCTTTATCGACAGTAAACGTCAGCTTCCAGTCACCTTTAACCATCCTTACTGTTTCCGGAAAAGTGAAATACAGCTTTGCTTCCGCAATTTCCTTGTCGCTGAGGTCTGATATATTAAAGGCATCTGAACGCTGCCCCGGCGCGGCTCCTCTGCTCGTGGGCTCAATTGTTTTATTCCCTGTCACTAGCACCATCTGATAGTTTTCCTGCTCGGTCGAATTTCTCCATTCATTGAGGAATTCATTCTCTGGCTCCATATTCTTAGGAATGGAATAACGTACGACCCAATCATTGCCTACACGTGCCGAGGAGTTAATTGTTAAAGAAGAAAAACGATCTCCCGTCAGATCAAAAGTCGTTCCGTTCATTCCATCTATCTTTCCTTTGAGGGACATTTTGACGGTTTTCCGCATATACAGGTCCTGAAGCACGAGCTCATAATGCCCTGAGATGCCAGCTTGCTCTTTGCCCTGGGATACGAAATAGGAGGCGAGCCTACCCTCACGCTGAGTAAATTTGATCTGGTTGGCAATGTACTCTTCTTTCTCTCCTGTATCCAGATTGGTAAGGGTACCGGTATCAAAGAATGCATAATCGTAGCCGGATCTTTCAGGAATCTCCAAAGAAAGGCGGAACTCCAAATCTGTCAGGTTGTCATTCAGCGTTGAAGGGCTGCTAAGGACACGATCCAGCGTTATTTTGACATCACTCTGTTCTGTGTGCACATTCAACGTCTGACCTGCGGTTGTATTTTGAAAAAGGTTCTTCTGCAACGTGCTTAACATACCTGTCTGCTGGGCTGTTACGCCAAGTACAGTGATGCCCAGCACACTTGCCAGCAGCACGGCCGACTTGAAACGAGTTTTAGAGGTTGGCATCTCCATATGAACGGCTTGACCTCCCGTTTCTCTTCTCCACTTCCTTTTACGCTCCTCCAAAGTATGAAACATGGCTTCGAAATCCGGTTTTTGCTCCGGGTAGCCAGACAGTTTCTTCATAAATTCATTCCTGTGCTCCGGCATGAGTGTTTCCTCCTTTCCAACTACCCGATGGATCTTCTTTCAGCAATTTTCTCATTTTCTTCAGACCTCGATTCATCCGGGATTTCACCGTACCCAGAGGCACATTGAGCACCTCGGCTGTTTCGGGCAACGACAGCTCTGCGGAATAATGCAGCACAATTACGAGCTTGATTTTCTTGGGGAGTTTATCCAGCTGAAGATGCACGGTTTGCACCATTTCCCTATGCTCACAGGTTTCCTCGACTGACGGGGAACGCAGCGGCATGCCCAGCATATAGGAACGAAGCTCCTTGCTCCAACCGTTTTGTCTTCTTTTCAGAAAAGTATTGCACTCGTTAGCTGCAATTCGAAGTAGCCATGCTTTCATGTTCTGCACCTTCGCTCGGTCAGCAACCATTGCTTTGAAAAAAACATCTTGGCAGAGATCCTCGGCATCCGCCCGGCTCTGCACCATATAGCGGCAAAACAGATATACCGTCTCCTTATACTTTTCAAACAGTTGCCTGTCGTCCAACTTTTGTCACTTCCTTGTTGTTAACTTCTTCTTCTATATTTTATAGACGATTATCTAAATCGAACGGTTCGCATCACACGCTAATAAATCTCTCGTATACACCAAGGTGCCTATAATCCATGATTATCTAGCTGTTTAATGCGGGAGTTTGGGAGCAACTCCTATTATTGGCATTTAACATCAGTGATGAGCTGAAGATGTGGTGTTAACCTGGTTTTATATCACAGCCACATCAATACCTAGGTCGGCATCGTCCATTGTTCCACAGGAAGAAATCCGTCTAGACAGGAGCATGACTCAAAAAAACATCCTGATATCACCCCCCAACATAAAGAGGCTAACCGCCGTAGTGGTTAGCCTCTTGGGTTTCAAATTAAGACAGGGAGTGAAGGGCAGCGTTTATCGATGCCTACCTTTACTCCTTCAAGGAGCCAATCAACAGCCCTTTTATAAAATACCGCTGTAGGAACGGATAGAACAGCACCACCGGCCCGATCGTCAGAATGGCGGTGGCCATCTTCACCGATTCCTGAGGGAGCGTCTGGCTGCCGAGGATGGCTCCGCTGCTCTGCATCTGCTGGATCATGCTGATTTCGGAGTTCAGCTTAAACAGCAGATATTGCAGGGGATACAACTTCTCGTTGTCAACCAGCATGATAGCGTTGAACCAGTTGTTCCAGTAGGCAATGCCGTAGAAGAGCGTTATCGTGGCCAGAACGGGCATGCACAGCGGGAAGTAGATCCGGAACGCGATATAGAAGTCGCTCGCGCCGTCGATCTTGGCCGCCTCCGTCAGGGAAGGCGGAATTTGGGACATGTAGTTGCGCACAAGAAACAGGTTGAACGGGTTGAACACCAGGGACGGAATGATCAGGGCCCAGATGGTGTTGTTCATGCCGAGATTCAGGTTGATCAGATACCATGGCACCAGGCCTGTGTTAAACACCATTGTAATGAAAAAGAACAATCCGAGCCCGTTGCGGTAACGGATATGCTTGGCGGCAAGCGTATATCCGGCCATGGACGTGATGGTGACCGCAAGGATCGTGCCGACGACCGTCACGATGATCGAGATCATGTAACTCCGGTACAGCGGCGTGCTGCCGAACAGGAGCAGCTTGTAGGCATCCAGCGAAAGCTCGCTCGGAAACAGCTGGTAGCCGAATTGTTTAATGCTGGCTTCGTCGGTAAAGGACACCATGAGCACAAGCAGCATCGGCAGGATGCAGAGAATGGAGATGATGCCGATCAGCGCGGCATTCACGGCGTCGAAAAATTTAGGTCTGGACGTCATCTAGGTTTCGCTCCCTTCCGAATGATTCCGGGCTTGCTTTAGAACAAGGCATGGTCCGGATTCACCTTCTTCACGATTTTGTTGCTGCCCCATACGAGGATAAAGCCGACCACGGATTGATACAGTCCGACGGCCATGGCTTGTGCCGGATTCCCGATGGTGCGGAGGGAACGGAACACATACGTATCGATGACGTCGACGGTCGGATACAGCAGCCCGTTGTCCTTCACGATGGCATAGATCATGTCGAAGCTGCCGTACATGATTTTGCCCAAGGCCAGCAGTGTCAGGATGGATATGGTCGGCAGCATGAGCGGAATGGTGATATGGCGGATGAGCTGCCACCGGGTAGCGCCGTCGATCCGCCCGGCTTCGTAATAACTGTCATCAATCCCGGTAATGGCCGCCAAATAGATGACGAGATTCATCCCGAGATCCTTCCAGACGGCCGCGGTCGTTAGAATCCACGTCCAGTATTGCGGGGAGGCGTACCAGTTGACGGGGTCGACATGGAAGAACGCCAGGATCCGGTTCAGGATACCGTAGTCGGTCGACAGCAAGCTGTAGATGATGTAACTCACGATAACCCAGGACAAGAAATGCGGGAACAAAATCGTGGATTGGGTCACCCTCGAGAACCAGCGGCTGCGGAGCTCGTTGAACAATATGGCCAGCGCCATGGCTGCGAGCGTGCCGACGATGATAAATAGAAAATTGAGCTTCAAGGTGTTGAAGGTGACCTCCCAAGCCCGAGGCGAAGAGAAGAAGAACTTGAAATTGTCAAAGCCGACCCAGGCGGAATTGAAGAGTCCCGTCTTAAAGTTGAATTTCTGAAACGCAATGAGCATGTACGGAAGCGTGAAATAACCGAAGACCAGCGTATAGATGGCAGCCGGTACAACGAGCAGGTAGGCGGATCCGTTCGAGCGGATTTCGCGCAGGAAGCCGAAGCGGCTTTTTTTCATGAGTAGGCACGTCCTTTCGTAAATGATGGGGGCTGCAAGCCTGGCAGTTCTGATTCGAGTGTAAAGAGAGTTGCCGCGTGCAGTAAACTATGAAAATGGAGTTTGAGCGGATTGAAGGGGGGAGCGTCTGCTTTAAAAAACGGCAAAAACTTCGAATTTGAGTATTTCGCACAGTGTCGACAGGATTGAATAATGACCGGAAGAGCCTTGTTTTATAAGGGGTTTAGCTGATGGAGCCTATGAAGGAAAGTTTGGGGAGGAAAATAAAGAATGCGTTTTCATATTGATGAATGCCCTGAGCAAATGTAAGATGAGAGTGAAATATGAAAGCGTTCCGAGTGATCGGATCGTTAGGGAAACATCATTAAATTAACATATAGATTACATATTATGTTAGTAATTTTCATGAATTATGAAGATTTCACTTAACTATACAGATCCAATGGCAGGGAGGGAGAATATGATCCGGCAGCGATTATTCCGTTATGCGGTGTACCGAAATATGTTTCTCAGCTTTATTTTGCTTACGGCAGCCATGATTGCCCTCGTAACCGTCGTCCTGTACATGATGTTCTCCTGGAGCACCGCGAAGGAGGTAGGGAAAATATCCGAATCGATGCTGAAGCAGAACAGCGCCGTATCCAGCGTCATCCGCGACCAGGTATATAACGTGGGCAACCTGCTGCTCAGCGACAAGGAGATCGTGAACGCCCTTTTGGACAAAGAGGCCGATCCGGTGAAACAGTATGGGGTATTCGGCACTCTTAACCGAGTACAGTCCACCTATCCGTTCATCCATTCGATCGGGATCTATAACGGCTCGAATAATACGTATCTGAATACGAAGGGGATTACCAAGGAGCAGGAGAAGGCGCTGTTGGAGGAGATCAACAGCAAGAATACATCTTATTTTCACCTGTTCCCTCGCAAGATATCTACCGCCACTTCCGCTTCGGCCAACCGGAGCGAAGACGTCCTTACTTTCGTTCTCCTTCCGAGCTATTATTCGCCGCTAAGCTCCAAAGGCGCAATCGTAATCAACATGAGCACCGACACCATCCAGGATCTGATCGGAGGCTACCGCAACGAAGCGGTGGATTCGCTGCACGTCATTGACGACAAGGGAACCATCATCACCCATTCGGATCGTTCCCGGTTCATGGAGAATGTATCGCAGGAGTCCTATGTCCAGTCCATTCTGGAATCGGACGCGGAAAGCGGTTACTTCACTCGCTCCATCGACGGCCGCAAGAGCCTCGTTACCTACGTCAAATCCAAGGATATGAATTGGACGTATATCAGCGTAAGCCAATATCAAAATCTGCTGTTCAACATGCAGGCCCTCCGAACGTCGGCGCTGGTTCTCGCTTTGGCTTGTTTCGTCGTCAGCATGTTCTTGTCGATCTGGCTGACGCATCATGCGTACAACCCGATTCGTCACCTGCTGGAGAAAATGAGCACCATACCGAAAATGAAGGAAAACCGGCGGCAAATCAACGAATTTGCCATATTGGATACCACTTACGCCGAAATGACGGAGAAAATGAAGTCGATGGAGTCCGAGGCTTCCGTCGCTCGGCAGGCGCATGTGCTGCAGCTGCTGAAAGGCGGCGACGAGACGGCATTCCGCCGTTTGGCCCGCGAAGGCAAGGGGCCCTATTTCCTGGCGGTCGTCCTTCTGCTCGACAGCTTAGACGGCTCGCCCGGGGGAGAGGACGAGGACCTGCAGTCCTATTCCTCCGCGGCCGTCGCTCAGGCGGCCCAGCAGATGCTGGAGCCGGAGGGAGCGAGCGTGGCAACGGTAGGGGACGGGACCATTGCGATCATTCTCCCCATGAAACAGAGCCGGCTTCCCCTCCATGTCGTGGGCATGCTGGAGGAGCTGCAGGGCGAGATGCTAAGCACGCTCCGCGTGTCCGTCACCGTCGGCATCGGAACGGCCGCACAGACCTACGAGGAGCTGCGCGAATCGTTCGATTGCGCGCAGTCCTGCTTCCAGCAGCGCTTTTTCGCGGGAAAGGGCAGGATGTTCCATGGCGATCCGGTCAACACCGCGGAGTCGGAGCATTCCGAGGCTCAGTATCCGGACAAGCGGGAGAAGCGCATCATCGAGGCCATCAAGCTGCAGCAGCGGGATAAATTGGAGAAGGAAATCGATCAGTGGATCAAGGAAATTCGCGATTACAACTACCATGAAGTCATGTTTTTCATTAATCAATTCATTGGCGGCCTGTACAAGCAGCTCAATGTCCATACGGTAAAAAATCGGGAAAGCGCGGATCTCTTTCTCGACTTTACGCGGCGGATTACCCGCTTTCAGACACTGCAGGAAACCGCGGATGCCCTGAAGGATCTTGCCCTCAGGCTCTGCAGCCTGTCCGAAGAATCGGGAGCGGTCCGGCATGCGGAGGTGGTGGATTTTATCCAGATGTACGTACGCAAGCATTATGCAAGGCCGGATATGTCGCTCGAGCAGGTGGCGGGCGAGGTGAAGCTGTCCCGCAGCTATGTCGGCAAGCTGTTCAAGGCGCACTGCGAGCTGTCGTTCAACGATTACCTGAATGCCGTTCGTCTGGAGAAGGCGCGGGAGCTTCTCGCAAGCACCGAGGAGTCGGTCCAATCGATCAGCGAGCAGGTGGGCATTCTGAATACGACCTATTTCTACACGTTGTTTAAAAAGCACTACCAGATCTCGCCGGCCCAGTTCCGCAGCCAGCATGCGATCGAGACGAAAAAGGCGCAGTGACGGGCAATCTCAGTGTTTTAAAATGGCGAAAACCATCATTTTGAAGTATACGTCATCCCTAATGTCTCCTTAAGATAGGAATCGTACCGCATGACTAAACCAAATGAAGACAGGGGGACACATGCATGAAAAAAAGGAAAGCGCTAGCACTATGGTTGGCTGCGATATTCATGGTATCCGTGATCGCAGGCTGCTCCGGCGGGGGCGATGCCGGCGGCGAGAACGGATCGGCGAGCGGCGAGAATGACGGCGGGGACAAGCTGCCGGTCCGGTATCTGCTTCCGGGCTCCGCACCGCAGGATTTGGATGCGGCGGTCAAAGCGATCAACGAGAAGCTGGAGGCCGACGGACTGAACCTTACGTACGAACCGACGTACATCGCGTGGGACGTATGGGATCAGAAGACCAACCTCATGATGTCGACGGGCGAGGAATTCGAGCTGATTGCCATCATGCACGATACCAAAGGACCGACGGTGCTTGCGGGCAGCGGCGGTATCATTCCGATCGACGATCTGCTGGACCAGTATGGCACCGAGCTGAAAGCTTCCATGCCGGACTGGATCTGGGAGTCGTCGAAAATCAACGGCAAGACCACGTACGTGCCGAACTTCTGGGCGGATACCGCTTATAACGATGGCATGTTCACGATCCGCACCGATCTGCTAGAGAAAAACGGCCTGAAGCCGCCGACATCGCCGGAAGAGCTGCTCGATGCAGCCGAGACGCTGCAGAAGAACTGGCCGCAGGACAACAAGAACGTATATATCAAGATGCTGGAGGAGCCAGCCTACTTCCTGCATACAACCTACGACACCTATCCGTTTACCGTGGCCGACAACATGATTTATATCGACCAGCAGGGGAACGTGAAGTCTTGGTTCGAAACCGAGGAGTTCAAAAAAGACGTTTTGTTCATGAACGAGGCTTATAAGCGAGGGTTGATCATGAGCGATCTGCTTACGACGCCGACAGAGGTTATCAACCAAGAGGAGCTGGCAGGACGTTATCTGTACCGTCCGGGCGACGTCGGCTTGAGCGATGCCATTCTTCAAACGTTCCCGGATGCGAAGCTGGATATTTATTATTTGGCCGACCAGCCGAAATTCAGATCCTACGCGATCCGCAATTCCAACGGGATCTCGGCCACGTCTCCGCACCCGGAGGCCGGCATTCAATTTTTGAACTGGGTATACAGCAGCCAAGAGAACATGGATCTCGTTCAAAGCGGCGTGAAGGATGTGCATTGGAAGGATACCGGCAAGAATACCAAGGACTATCTGGCAAAGAACGAGAACGGTTCCCCGGCTTATGAGCTTCCGTACTGGCTGCTTGGCCACGTCGAGATGAACCGTTATCCAACGAATACGGACCCAGCGCGTCTGGAGCGCCGCACAACGGTATCGGACGACGCCGTGAACAGCATCACGATCGGCTTCACCTTCGATCCGACCAACGTTGCTTCGCAGTACGCCAACTGCATCGCCGAGCTGAAGACCAGCGTATATCCGGTCATGCACGGGGTCGTGAAATACGAGGACGCCTACGATAAAATGCTGGCCGCCATGAAGTCCGCTGGAATCGATGAGGTCGTTGATGAATACAAACGGCAATTCGATGAATGGAGAGCCGGTCAGTCGTAAGTTCAGGCACACGAACACTAAGAAATAATGGAATAGGGCAATCCTTTACCCGGTTTAATAACCGGGGAGGGATTGCTTTTTTTTGTGCACCGCCATGGAGCGTTCTGTTAAGAGTACCGAAGGAATTCCATGGAGATTCCTAGCGGATTCGAAAGTGATCAATGTTACCGTTTAGGACTTCAATTCTCCGATATTGGCCAAAATCAAAGTTTTCTCTCAAAAGTAAAGTGTTCAAGACAGGGATTCTCGGGCTAGAGTATAGGTCATAAGAAGCCTTGAGACTGCTCAAAGAGCCAGAAGCGTAATATCCATCAAGGCTGACCTCACGGCAAGAGCCGTGCAGAATAAGGAGGACGTTGTTCATGATCAAGCAAGCTCAAGCCATCCGGGAAGGCTGGCAGTGGTTTACGGAAAGCCGGTATGGCATGTTTATTCATTTCGGGCCATATGCCCAATACGGGCGCGGCGAGCAGGTACTGTTCCGGGAGCATTTGGACCAGGCCGAATACGCGCGGAAGGCCTGCGAGTGGAATCCGGTGTTTTTTGACGCCGAGCTATGGGCATACACCGCGCGCAAGGCGGGGATGAGATATGCCTGCTTAACGACGCGGCATCATGACGGGTATTGCCTGTGGGATACGGCCACGACGGATTATTCCAGCGCGAAGCAGGCGCCCGGCCGGGATCTGGTGCGCGAATTTACCGATGCGTTCCGGGCCCAGGGACTTCGGGTCGGCTTATATTATTCCTGGATCGATTGGCGGATCCCGGCTTACTTCGACGGACCGGAGAAGGATCCCGAGGGCTGGGAGACAATGAAGCAGTATTTGCATGATCAGGTGGAAGAGCTGGTGACGAAATACGGGCGCATCGATCATTTCTTTTTTGACGGGGTCTGGCCGCGAACCGCGGAGGACCTGGACAGCATCAAGCTGGTGGAGCGGATGAAGTCGATTCAGCCGGACATCCTGGTCAACAACCGTCTTGGACTGTCCGAGGAGGAGAAGCTGCATGCGGACGGCGGCGGCGGTTCGGGCGATTCTGAGGTGCTGGGCGACTTCGGCTCGCCGGAGCATGTCATCGTCCCGGATCAGAAGCGGCTGTGGGAATCCAGCCAGGTTACCACGTGGAGGCTGTGGGGATACACGAATGGCGAACGTTGGCGTCCGGCCGACGTTCTGCTCGACATGCTGTGCGAGTGCGCGGAAAAAGGGGGTACCGTGGGCGGCAATCTGCTGCTTAACGTCGGACCGCAGCCCGACGGACAGCTTCCGCCGGCCTTCGTAGAGCGGGCGCTGAAGATCGGGGAGTGGCTGGACGTTCACGGCGAGGCCATCTACGGCTCCGACGGAGGGAACCTCACCGAGTTCATCACCTATGGGCGGCAGACAATGAAAGACAACAAGCTGTATCTCATCATCCGCTTCTGGGATGGGAGGCCGGTGCTGAGGCTGGCGGATCTGGTGACGCCGGTATTACGGGTGACGCTGCTGACAACGGGACAGGAGCTGTCGTTCCGACAGGAGGGCGACGTGCTGTGGATCGAAGGGCTGCCGCGGGAACGTCCGACCGAGCTGTTCCCGGTCATCCGCATCGAATGCGAGGAGCGGCCGCAGACCAATGAATGGGGAGTGAACCGCCTCTGGACCGGCGACCCTTCCCGGATTGCCGACTGGGCTCGAACGCGCGGAACATCCGTATACGTCGACGGCAAGCCGCGGACGAGAAAGGAGTAAGCGATGAGAACGCTGGTATTTTACGACGAGCATTTTCCTTACGAAGGCGAACGTCCGTCCGCAGAGGCACTGGAGCGATTGCGGGAATGGGCGGTGGTCGCCGGTGCCGCGGATGTGGCTGAGCGGCTGACGGAAGGCGGCTGGGACACACTGATTCATCTGCACGGGTCGTACTTCCCGAAAGCGGCTTGGGCAGCCATCGAAGGCCACCTGAAGGCAGGCGGCGGTCTGGTTCATGCCGGGGGCGTGCCTTTCCGCAGGCCGGTTCGAGAGCTGAACGGAAGCTGGCATGCCGAACGCGAGCAGCTGGCTTATCATCAGCGAATGGATATCCATGATGCGCTGGCGGTTGACGTATCGCGCGTCCGGGAGCTGAAGGCCTCCGCCGAATTTCCGATCCTGCAGGGGCGCGAGGAGCTGTTCGGCATGGAGCCGACCTGGGGCTTGACGCTGCACCCGACCAAAGCGAGCGACATTCCGGCCGAGATGGGGGCATGCGGTCCGATGGACGCCGTCATCTCACCGCTCCTGATCGGCGTGGACCGTGATCGACGCGAGCGGTCCGCACCGGTCGTCATGCTGGAGCAGCATAAGGGCGATTATGCCGGGGGGCGCTGGATTCTGATCAACCAGCAGCTGAGGGCATCGTTCTGGGAGTCTAAAGGGATGGACGTTCTGAAGGATCTGGCCGAATACGCGGGAACAGGCGTGACGGAGCTTTGGTTGAAGCCGAACTATGCCTCCTACGAGCCGGGCGAGCAGATGCGGTTGACGATCCAGCTCCAGACGCTGTCCCGGACGTCCGCCCCGGCGCAGACCTGGCATTTTGCAGTGAGTGTTATCAAGGAAGACAACGGCGAGACCGTCTGGACCGGAAACGAGAAGTCGGAAGCCGGCATGCAGCAGCGGGATCTTCAGCAGCTTCGTTTGTTCGTACCCGTACGGCTGGAAGCGGGCTTGTACCGGATCGTTTGCGAAGCCGAGTCCGAGTCCGGGGAGCGCCGCACCCTGACTCAGGCGGTATGGGGCGTCGATCGTCCGCTACTGCAGGCAGGAGAACGGCTGGAATGCGGGCGTGATTACTTCCGCCGCGGCGGGCGGACGGTTCCGATCGTTGGCATGACGTACATGACCTCCGACGTCGCGCGCAAATTCCTTCATCTGCCGAACGTGCAGCGTTGGGATGCGGATATGGCGGAGATGAAGCGGGCAGGAATCAACCTGATCCGGACGGGCATATGGACGGGATACCGGATGATCATGTTTGCCGATGGCCATGCGGCCGAGGACGTCATGCGGGCGATCGATGCCTTTATCCTGACAGCCAAGCGGCATGAGCTGGAAGTGACGTTTACGTTCTTCTCGTTTGCGCCCGAAGCCTGGGAAGGCGTGAACCCCTATTTGGATCCGAGATCGGTGGAGGCGCAAAAGCGCTTTATCGCCTCCATCGTCGGACGTCACAGGGGCACGACCAACGTGCATTGGGACCTGATCAACGAGCCTTCGCTGTTCGATCCGAAGCGAATCTTCGAGGGGCCTGTATCGATCGGAGATCGGTTCGAGCGCAAGGTCTGGTCCGAGTGGCTGCGGCAGCGCCACGGGGATGATCTTGCGCTGCTTCAGGAGTGCTGGAACATGACGCCGGGCGAGCTGCCTTCATTCGAGTCGGCGCCTGCGCCGAGTCCGGACGACAAGCTGTTCAACAGCGTGCTGCAGCCGAAGAAGTGGGGACCGTGGATCGACTTCACGTTGTTCACCATGGACATGCATAATCGGTGGGCGTCCGAGCTCATCGGCACCATTCGCCGCTCCGATCCCCGCCAGCTGGTGACGGTCGGGCAGGATGAGGGCATCTGCTCCCAGCGCCCGTCGCCTTCGTTCTACGGTCCCGCCGTCGATTACACGACGGTCCACTCCTGGTGGCAGAACGATCACCTGGCTTGGGACGGCATATTTACGAAAACGCCGGACAAGCCGAATCTGATTCAGGAGACCGGCATCATGCACGTGCAGCGTCCGGACGGCATCGCCAAGCGGACGGAGGAAGAGCTTCGCAGCATCCTGGAGCGGAAGTACGCGTATTCGTTTTCGACCGGGGGCGCGGGTGCCGTACAGTGGATATGGAATATTAACTACTTCATGGATAATGCCAACGAATCCAACATCGGGGCGCTTCGAGCGGACGGAACGCAGAAGCCCGAAGCCGATGTGTCCTATGACTTCGGGCGCTTCATGAAGGAAGCAGCCGGCCTGTTCGACGATGAACGTCAGCTGGAGGATATCGCCGTCGTTTACCCGTATTCGAATGATTTTTCCAGCCGCAAGCTGGCTTACGAAGCGACGACGAGGGCCATGCGCGCATTGACATTCGGCATGAACGTCCATCCGCGGGGCATCGGCGAATATCAGCTGGAGGACCTGAAGCGCTATCCGGCCAAGCTGATCATCGTGCCGAGCGCGCATAATTTCGACGATGCCGCGTTTGCCCAGCTCCTCGACTTGGCAAGGGAAGGGAGCACGGTCTTGTGGACAGGTCCGCTTCGCACCGATGCATATTGGGGGCAGGCGCCGCATCGCCTGCAGCAGGAGATCGGTGAAACCGTCCATGCCAACGTTCTTCGAGAAGAAACGCTGGAGCTGGCGGGAGAGCATTTCGCCGTTTCGTTCGGCGAGCGGAAGATTAACGCGCTGGCGGTAGATCGTCCGGCGGGCCGGTTGGATGGGACGCTAGCACCCGTCACGGTGAGCTTGGAATCGGGACGGTTCATCTGGTGCCCGCTCCCGGTCGAGATGAACGAGCGCTGGGAGCCGATCCAGGCGCTGTATGCGGAAGCTATCCTCTCCGCAGCCGTTTCGGCTGAGCTGGAATGGCTGAAGGGAGGCGAGCTTCCGGGCATCTACGGCCGCAAGCTGGCGTTCGGACAAGGAAGTTTGTACGTCTTCGTCTCTGAGCAGGGGGCAAGCGCAGGGGTCGAGGTAAAGGACCCGGCAACCGGAATGGTCTACGCTTTCGAGTTGGAACGGGAGCGGACCGTGATGTTTACGACCGATGCCGGGGGACAAGTGCAGACGGTTTACCGGCCGGAGGAGGTTAGCATCCGGCAGAGTCAACCAAGTTGAAGCGTGTTCGCTCATGAAAAGGTTGGACGAGGGTTCTTGCTGTTGACCTGGATCGTCCCGCGCGGAGAAGCCTCTGCATGATACAGATAGAGGGAGGTTCTCCGGCCGATCGGATCGTGTCGGAGAGCCTTTTTCTTCAATCGGAAATTTTGGAAGGGCTGCTGCTTTGGCGATATTGGCGTTGAAGACGATAGGAAATCGCCTTAAATCCGAACCCTAATAGGATGCGGGAACATTCATCGAACGTTTGCATGTAATCAGTAAGAACGAATTAAACAGGAAAAGAAAGGGTGTGCGCCATGGACTATAAGGACGCTGCATGGCCGGTTTCGCGGCGGGTCGAGGACTTGCTGGAGCGGATGACGGTCGAAGAGAAAATCGGACAGCTGATTCAGCCGTTCGGCTGGAAAGCTTACATAAGGAACGACGACGGTACGATCAAACTAACCGAGGAGTTCAAGTCGCAGCTTGCGGAGGGAGGAATCGGTTCCTTGTATGGTACGCTGCGGGCCGATCCCTGGACCGGAGTGACGCTGACGAACGGACTGTCCCCGCGGGAAGGTGCGGAAGCGGTTAATGCGATTCAGCGTTATGCGATGGAGCACTCGCGGCTTGGGATTCCGATTTTGTTCGGGGAAGAATGCTCCCACGGACATATGGCAATCGGGGCGACGGTGTTCCCCGTACCGCTCACGATCGGAAGCACCTGGAACACGGAGCTGTTCCGCAGCATAAGCCGCGCCGTTGCCGCCGAGACAAGAGCTCAGGGGGGAGCGGCCACCTATTCGCCGGTGCTGGACGTGGTACGGGATCCCCGGTGGGGGCGTACCGAAGAAACCTTCGGCGAGGACCCCCATTTGGTGGCCGAATTCGCGGTTGCCGCCGTGCAGGGACTGCAAGGCGAGCGCCTGGATTCACATATCAGCCTGCTGGCTACGCTGAAGCATTTCGCAGGCTACGGCGCTTCCGAAGGGGGACGCAACGGGGCCCCCGTCCACATAGGCCAACGGGAGCTTCACGAAGTCGATCTGCTGCCGTTCCGCAAAGCCGTTGAAGCGGGTGCCTTGTCGGTCATGACGGCCTATAATGAAATCGACGGAGTCCCCTGCACGTCCAGCCGGTACCTGCTGCAAGATGTACTTCGCGAGGCGTGGGGCTTTGACGGCTTCGTCATTACCGATTGCGGCGCGATCCATATGTTAGCATGCGGTCACAATACGGCCGGATCGGGCGTGGAGGCGGCGGCCCAGGCGCTGAAGGCCGGTGTCGACATGGAGATGTCAGGGACCATGTTCCGGGCACATCTTCACCAAGCGCTGGAGCAAGGGCTGATCACTGAAGACGATCTGAATATGGCAGCCGGACGCGTGTTGGAGCTGAAGTTTCGTCTGGGGCTCTTTGATCGGCCTTATGTAGATCCAGCCTGGGCAGAGCAGGTCATAGGCTGCAACGAGCATACCGCACTAGCCTACCATGCAGCGGCTGAAGGCATCGTGCTCCTGAAGAACAAGGGGGGCCTGCTGCCTCTGGATTCGAGCAGCGGAACCATTGCCGTCATTGGCCCCAACGCCCATGCGCCGTACCATCAGCTTGGCGATTACACCTCCCCCCAGCAGCCGGGGCAGATCGTAACGGTGCTGGACGGCATCCGCCGACGGCTGGGAGACAGCCGCGTTCTATATGCCCCGGGCTGCCGTATTCAAGGCGATTCAAGGGAAGGGTTCCCTCACGCGCTGGCGTGCGCGGAACAAGCCGATGTCATCGTAATGGTGCTTGGCGGCTCCAGCGCACGGGATTTCGGGGAGGGTACCATCGATCTGAGAACTGGTGCCTCGGTCGTGACCGGGCATGCAAAGAGCGATATGGAATGCGGGGAAGGCATTGACCGCTCGACCCTGACGCTGATGGGCGTGCAACTGGAGCTGCTGCAGGAACTCCATAAGCTCGGAAAGCCCGTGATTGTTGTCTATATCAACGGACGGCCGATTACAGAGCCGTGGATCGACGAGCACATCCCTTCCATCGTGGAAGCCTGGTATCCCGGCCAAGAGGGAGGCAGCGCCATTGCGGACATGCTGTTTGGCGATATCAACCCGTCCGGCCGTCTGCCGCTGTCCATTCCGAAGGAGGTTGGCCAGCTGCCGGTCAATTACAATGCCAGACGGACTCGGGGCAAGCGTTACCTGGAGACGGATCTTGCGCCGCGGTATCCATTCGGCTTCGGCTTAAGCTATACGGAATTCCGTTACGGCCGTCTGACGGTTGAGCCGGCCGTCGTTCCCATAGGCGGCGAAGCCACGGTCCGGATCGACGTGACCAACGCGGGAGTACGGGACGGCGCGGAAGTCGTTCAGCTGTACGTCTCGGATCTGGCCGCTTCCGTTACCCGTCCCGAGAAGGCGCTGAAAGGGTTCTGCAAGGTGTTCCTGAAGGCGGGGGAAACGCAGGAAGTGAAGTTCACCATCGGCAGCGAGCAGCTGGAAATGATCGACCTAGACCTGAAGCCGGTGGTGGAGCCCGGCGAGTTCCGCATCCAGGTCGGTCCCGACTCGACGAGAGGAGAGATCGCAAGCTTGATGGTGGAAGGCTAACCGGTTCGTCCCCCTCCAAAACATAAAGACTTAACGATACAGGTTCAACCCGGCGAGAGTGGATATGCGGAAGTTGTTGGCCGTCCTGCTTAAGCCGGGCAACCGGTCGTAAAAAAGGGCATAACCGTTATGGTCCGTTTTCATCCTGTTCATCGGTTAGGCGAAGCGATCATGGTAACGAAGTGGAGGCAAACGATGAAGCTGCTGTGGTTCAAATCGATTTATCCCAAAATCGTGGCCGGCTTTTTGTTGGCCATTATGCCGGTTTACGCCGCTGCCCTGTACATGAACGAGTCCGGGCTTGCGAGCGTGGAGCAGGAAATTACCCAATCCTTGAATGCGAGGACTAATTTTTTCATGCGTACGCTGGAACAGGAGCTGCAATCGACGGTGCTGCTGATGAACGATTTGTCGCAGGACTCCGACCTGCAAAAGCTAAGCACCATTGCGCCCGCCATGAGCCGTTCCGAATATTTTCAGGCGATCAACCGCCTCCAGGGCAAAATGCGGCTGCTGCAAAGCTCCAATCAATACGTTCAGGAGGCCAAAACGTATATTCCGCTGATTGAGAAAACGGTTGAACAGGTGTCATACGAAGGAGCCATGCCGCCGGAGCAGATGAAGGCGCTTGAGGAGCATCCCGATCGGGTCATTTTCGAATGGAAGAACAAGCTTCTGTTGGGGATGGTATACCCGGAACGATTGCGAAACGGCAATCCGCCTATTTTTGCGATTGCGGCGGAGCTCTCCGTTCCGAAAATGCAAACGGCGCTCCTACAGCTGGCCACGGGGGACGGGGGGGCCGTTCTCATCGGCGTGGACAACAGCTGGGTCCTGACTCAGGAGGATGGAGGCGGAATCGGTCCGCGGTTGGCCGAGCACATTGATTTGGAAGCGCTAACAACCACCGAATTTTCGAAGCTTCCCTACAACACGAAGGTAAAGGCGGATGGGGCCAACTATTGGGTTAGCGTGGAGCGCTCCGCCTTTTTGAATGCCGACCTGGTGGTTTATGTGCCCGAAGCCGAATTTCTGGGCCCGCTCGGAAAATACCGCATGATCTTTTTCGGGCTGTCGGGCTTCTCCCTGCTGGTGGTTATTCTGTTCTCGGGCTGGATCTACAGCCGGATTCATCAGCCGCTTCAGCGGATGGTGAGGGCATTCCGCAACATCGATTTCGACAGTCCCCGGGTGGAGCTGCGCCATAAGCATCATGACGAGTTCCACTATCTGTACGAGCAGTTTAACCATATGGTGAAGCGCCTGCAGGTGCTGATCCACGAAGTGTTTGAGCAGAAAATCCGCTCGCAGCGTTCCGAGCTGAAGCAGCTCCAATCCCAGATCAACCCTCATTTTTTATATAACAGTTTCTTTACGCTTCATCAGATGGGAGAGATGCAGGATTATGAGAATATCGTTCGTTTTACGAGGCATTTGGGGGAATATTTCAGGTTCATCACCCGCAACGCAGCCGACGAAGTTTCGTTGAAGGCGGAAGTGGGGCATGCCAAGGCTTATGTGGACATTCAGTCCATCCGTTTCCATAACCGGATATCCGCTTATTGGGATGACATCCCCGGTGATTGGGAGCAATTGGACGTTCCGCTGCTCATTCTGCAGCCCTTAATCGAAAATGCATACGAGCACGGACTTGAGGAGAAGGAAGCGGATGGGCAAATCCAAGTGACCATGGCCGCTGAACGGCATGTCCTGCATATCATCGTGGAGGATAACGGGGAGACGTTGACGGACGAAAAGCTGCGGAACCTGCAATTCATGATCGCGAATTCGGACGTAAAAGGAGAGATCACCGGTTTATCCAACGTGCATCGACGCCTTCGTTTAAAATTCGGGCCTGCGGGTGGATTGGCCTTTTCGAGAAGCCGGTTAGGCGGTTTGAGAATCGATATGGCACTGCCAAAGCAAGAAAGGAGCGGGATGGATGAAGAGCAGGTACAGAATACTGATCGTGGATGACGAACCTTTTATCGTAAACGGGCTTGCGGAATTGTGCCTTGGCGCGGAATTTCTAGAGCTTGAGGTGTATAAGGCTTATTCCTCATCGGAAGCCTTGAGCTGGCTAAAACGGGCGAAAATGGACATCGTTTTGTCGGATATCAAAATGCCGGGGTTAAACGGTCTTGCCCTGCAAAAGGAAATATCCAGACAGTGGCCCCGTTGCAAAGTGATTTTTTTGACCGGATACGACGACTTTTCTTATATCCAGGAGGCCACACGGCAAGGAAGCGTCGATTACGTTCTTAAGGCAGAGGGAAACGATGCTGTGCTGAGCGCGATCGAGAAGACCGTGGAGCTGCTTGACCAGGAGATGAAAGAGGGCAGTCTGATTGCCAAAGCGAGGGAGAATATGCGCATGGCGCTGCCGTTTTTACAGCAGCAGTACGTGCTGGAGCTGATGCAAAAAGCACCTTGTCCTATTCGGCGGGAGGAGCTGGAGCAGCGCTTTGCGGAGCTGGAGATGAAGCTGGATCCCGGCAAGTCTTGCCTGCTGCTGTTATGCAGGCTAGACGGCTGGCAAAGGCAAGACGGTCCATCGGCCCAATCGCTGATGCTGTACGCGGTCCAGAACATCATCGGCGAGCTGCTCGGCCCGATGACCGACGGCATGGCCGTGGAGTTCGGCAGGGCCAAGATGATCTGGATTTTGCAGCACAAAGAGGAGGGGGAGGAGAATCCGGAGGAGGTTGGAGGAGCGGCGGCGGAACGGGTCCAGCGTTTTGTCCACGGGATGCTGGAACAAATTCAGGACGTTTGCAAAACGCTTTTGAAATTGAAGACTTCGTTTGCCATGGCTGGCGAGTGGGTTGATTGGGAACGGCTGCCTGACAAATTCGAATCACTGAAGCAGCTGCTGGACAGCGGCCTCGGGATCGGCCACGAATCTCTGTTGACCGAAGCCGGTGAGCGTAACCGCCCGGATCGCATGGGGAATTTTCTGGGGCGCTCTCGCTCGCATCTGAAGCGGATGGAGCTGCTGCGCGGCTGTCTAGACAATGGGGACCGGGAGGAGTTCATGCAGCTGTTGCATGAGGTGACCGATACCTCTTCCTTCCCGCCGGAGGTTGAATATTTGCTGAAGATGGAAGTGTATTACGGCCTGGTGTCCGTGATGATGCCGTCTCTGGTGGATATGGAAGCTCTCTGCCAGAACGTGGAAGGAGAAGGGGCGGTGGATTATATCACATTGACTCATCTGGAGGAGCATGACTCCTGGACGGAGGCGGCCGAATATTTCGAAAGGCTGGCGGACATTATCTTCAACCGGAAAGAGCAGGGGAAGCAGGATCAGCAGCATGAGGTGATTGCCAAAGTTCAACGGTATATCGAGGATCACTTAAGCGGCGACCTGTCCTTGACGCAAATCGGGGAGGCCGTGGGACACAACCCTTCGTATTTGTCCAGATTGTACAAACAAGTGACCGGTGAGGGCCTGTCCGAGTCGATTAATGCGGCACGGCTGGCCAAAGCGAAGCAGCTGCTGAAGGAGACAACGGACAAAATCCATGTCATCGCCGCTGCGGTGGGTTTCAGTTCTCCGCCGTATTTTTACCGCTTTTTCAAAAAAACGACCCATTTGACGCCGCAGGAATACAGAGAACTGCACAACATGTAAAGAGAAGATATCAAAGTAAAGAGCTTAAAGTAGATAGCTCTTTTTTTGTTCCCTTATACTCTAAACAAACATCGAATTCAAGGAGGTCGCAAACATGAAGAGAAATAAGATCTTGTCCGTATTGTAGATCAGTATGCTGGCTTTCGTGTTTATTTTAAGCGCTTGCAGCAGCAAAGGGGAAGGAGGCGGAGGCAGCGCGGCTGGTTCATCCACCGATAGCGAAGCCACGGCCTTGGAGCCGGGCGACCCGTTCGGCAAGTATGATCCCCCCATTCAGCTGGATGCCGTCCGGTTCGTGGGAGAAGAAGTGAAGTTCCCGTCCGGACAGGATATTAAAAACAACGTGTGGACCGACCTATATAAGGAAATGGGCATCAACCTCAATTATAAATGGGTGGTGACGGGCCAGGAGCAGTATGAATCCAAAATGAATATCGCGATTGCTTCGAACGACCTCCCGGATATCATGCAGGTGACGCCGGAGCAGCTGCGCCAGCTTGCGGACGCCGGGCAATTGGCGGACTTGACGCCCGCTTTCGAGAATTACGCCAGCGATGACCTGAAGCAGGTCATGGAGATCGAGAAAAACGCACTCCCTTCCGCGACGTTTGACGGCAAGCTGTTGGCGATCCCGTCCACCCAGCCGGTCATCGGCGGCTCGGCTCCGCTGCTGTGGGTCCGGGAGGATTGGATGGAGAAGCTGAATCTGCCTGAACCGAACACGATGGATGACCTTGTGGCCATTGCGGAGGCGTTTGCCAAGCAGGATCCGGACGGGAACGGCAAGGCCGATACCTACGGACTTGCGCTGACCAAGGATATCGGATTAAACAGCTCTTCGGTAGGTTTCTTTAACGGCTTCGGCGGTTTCCCGCAAATTTGGATCGAAGACGCAGAGGGGCAATTGCAGTTCGGCAGCATTCAGCCGGAGATGAAGGAAGCGCTGGCCAAGCTGCAGGACATGTTCAAGAACAAACTGATCGACCCGGAGTTCGGCGTAAAGGATACCGTCAAGGTCTTTGAAACCGTGACCACCCACAAAATCGGCATGCTGATCGGACCCAGCTGGTATCCGGCATGGCCTTTCTGGGACATGGTGAAAGAAGATGAATCGGTGAATTGGAAGTCCTACCCGATCCCGTCATTGGAAGGCGGTCCGGCGACGGTGCAGATGCCTTTTGCCGTATCCCAATATTACGTGGTCAAAAAGGGGTACGAGCATCCCGAGGTCATCGTCAAGTTGGCGAACCAGTATTATGAGAAGCTGTACAGCGACAATGCGGAATTTGACAAGTACGGTCAAATCATCGAAGACGGCGTATCCATCGGGGTCAACAAATATTCACTGGTTGAGGTCGTCAATCCGAACAAAGACCTGATACGGCAGGAGGAGCTGGCCCAAGCGCTGGAATCCGAAAGCGACGCGGACATCACCAGCGCCGAAACGAAAATCATGTTCAAGGAATTTCAGGAATATCTCGCGGGCAACAACCCGATGGGCTGGTCCGGCTATGCTGCCAATGGGCCGGAAGGCTCCATGAAGCAGCTTCGCGATTTGAACGATGCGGGCAAAGTCATTTCGAACGGTTATGTCGGCGCTCCGACCGAGACCATGGCGGACAAAAAAGCGACGCTCGACCGGCTGGAGCAGGAAACGTTCATCAAAATCATTTTGGGCGAGGCAAGCATCGACGCCTTTGATGAGTTCGTGGCCAATTGGAAGAAGCTCGGCGGCGACAAGATTACGGAAGAAGTTAATGCATGGAAGGCCGCCAGATAAAAGGGGTCCGGCTAACGGGAACAGGGGAGGGAGGTTTCTGACACCCGCCCCTGTTCTCATTCACCACCTGCTGAAGGCGAATGGGATACACATTGACAGACAGGAGGATCGCCATGTTAAGCAAAAAATTTCGACGGCAGTGGCCGCTTCATCTGATGATCTTGCCCGGCATCGTCATCGTGCTGATTTACAGCTATTGGCCGATGATCGGCATCGCCATGGCCTTTCAGAAATTCGTTCCGTTCAAAGGCCTTTTCGGCTCCGATTGGATCGGGCTGGACAATTTCCGCTATGTGTTCGATCTGCCGGAAACCGGCCAAATCATTTGGAATACGGTGTTTATCGCCTTCATGAAAATCATCGGAGGATTGGTCGTGCCGATCCTGGTAGCCCTGCTGCTGAATGAGCTGAGGAACGAGCTGATCAAACGCGGCGTGCAGACGCTTGTATATTTGCCACATTTTTTATCGTGGGTCATCCTTGGGGGAATCTTTATCGACATCTTGTCGCCGACGAACGGGATCGTGAACCAGATTTTGGGCTGGTTCGGCGTCGAGCCGATTTTTTTCCTTGGCAGCAACCAATGGTTTCCTTATACCCTCGTCATAACGGACATCTGGAAGGAATTCGGCTTTAGCACCATCGTCTATTTGGCTGCGTTAACCTCCATCAATCCTTCCCTGTATGAGGCGGCTACGGTGGATGGCGCCAACCGCTGGAAACAGACCTGGCACATCACGCTTCCCGGCATGATGCCGATCATCATTTTGCTGGCGACCCTCTCGCTTGGGAATGTGCTGAATGCCGGTTTTGACCAGGTGTTCAACTTGTACAGCCCGCAGGTCTATGAGAGCGGGGACATTCTGGATACGTTTATTTACCGGATCGGCATGCAGGGTGCCCAGTATGGGGTGGCCACGGCGATCGGCTTGTTCAAATCCTTGATCTCGTTCGTCTTTATCGTGACGTCCTACGCCCTGGCATCCAAGTTCGCCAATTACAGAATATTTTAGGAAGGAAGGTGTCCCGTATGCATAAACCGTCACTCAGCCGCAAATTTTTTCTTGGCTTCAACTACGCTTTTCTGATCGGTCTGGGGCTGCTCTGCTTTCTTCCCATCGTTCATATTCTGGCGGTTTCCCTCAGCTCCAAAGGCGCGGCGACGGCGGGGATCGTGAAGCTGTGGCCCGTTGATTTTACGCTTAGCTCCTATCAGTACGTGCTGAACAAACCGCAATTTATGGTAGCGATGTGGGTCACCGTGCAGCGTGTCGTTCTCGGGACCGGGATCAGTATGCTGCTAACCCTGCTCATCGCTTATCCCTTGTCGAAGGAACCACGGGATTTTAAATTTCGCACGCAATATGCCTGGTTCTTCGTGTTCACCACCCTGTTCTCCGGAGGGTTGATACCGAGGTATATGACAATCAGGGATACAGGTCTGATCGACACGATATGGGCATTGGTCGTCCCGGGTGCTGTAGCAGTGTTCAACGTGATTTTGCTGCTCAATTTTTTTCGCGGCCTGCCCAAGGAACTGGAGGAATCCTGCTTCATTGACGGCGGGAGCTACATCACCAGCCTGTGGAAAATATACGCGCCGTTGTCGCTGCCGGCCATGGCTACCGTTACGCTGTTTACGATCGTCGGCCAATGGAACGAATGGTTTGACGGACTGTTACTGATGAATTCTCCGGAAAAATACCCGTTGTCGAGTTATCTTCAGACCGTTATCGTACAGACCAACCTGACGTCGATCAATGCAGACGATGCCGCGGCCCTTTCCGAAGTATCCAATCGAACGTTTAAAGCCGCTCAAATATTTATCGGCTCACTGCCGATTCTGCTGCTGTATCCCTTTCTCCAGCGTTTTTTCGTCAAAGGCATCGTGCTTGGCAGCGTTAAAGAGTAATCTCGAATATGCGTTATGTTCGTTTGATCTCCGTGCCTGCTTTTTCGTTATATATGGTATAATTTTCTATCGAGGTGCTAGGGGATAGGTGCTATGGCCAGCATCGTAAACTCAGACTTTCCGATAAAGCGATCAAGAGAGGAGAGAGCAGAATGAACGAAGCGTATCTTCAATTGTACGATTATCACATTTGGGCGAACGAAAGACTATGGAACCATCTGCAATCCTTGCCGGAAGGCGTGTTTCTCCAGGAAGTGAATCTGGGCTTCAAATCCATCGCCGAAGTTTTCGGTCACCTTGCAGCTGCGGAGGAAGTTTGGTTTGCCCGGATCAAGGAGGAAAGCCCCCCGTCGCTTGCCGCGAGACCGTTCGCGAATTTGGAAGCAGCTTATCAATACATGAGCCGGCTCCAAACCGAGCACCATGAATATTTAGCGTCGGTTGGCGATATGGGGAAGGTTGTGACTTACCACAACACAGCGGGTGAGGCATTTCAGAATTCGATTTCGGAGATTCTCCAGCAGGTCGTAAATCATGGAACCTATCATAGAGGCAATATCACGACAATGCTTCGGCATTTGGGACACAAAGGGTTAATAACGGATTACATTGCCTTTTTAAGAGCGTAGCTTAAATGCACCACACATAGGTGACTTCCTGCTGTCATGATATCTCATGAGCCGGGAAGTCTTTTTTCTGTTTTTTACCAAATAGAAATTAGGATGTAAAATAGAATATATGCCTTGGGAATCGTTTTAAGTAGAGAATATTTATAAATATAATGGGTATAGTTCTTCCTGCGACTCTCTTATATGATGTAGGCGATATGGATACTAAAGATTGGGATTATCAAAGAATCCTCTATCGACCGGATGAGAAAAGAGAAGTCTAATTGCGTAGAAGGCAATAACGGGAAAAATACATATAGAATGGGGAGTTTTATTCTATGTATAGTTTGTACGGAGAGCTGTGTACGGAAGTGTATGATTTGAGTAAACCATTAGGTTTCTCGTTTGGTGACGTGGAGTATTATTTAGAACGTCTGAAGGACGTACAAGGAAAGGTGCTGGAAGTCGGCTGTGGATCAGGCAGGGTGTTAATTCCGCTGCTTCAAGCGGGGATCGATATGGAAGGCATGGATAATTCAACGGCTATGCTGGATTCTTGTAGAAGACGAGTCGAGAAATTAGGCCTAACAACTAAACTGTATGAGGATGAAATGCATAACTTTTCGTTGACGGATTCGTATGAGGCCATTATCATTCCCGCCGGATCTTTCCAATTAATAGAGGGTCGGGAGCAGGCTGTCTCGGCACTGCGTCATTTTTATTCTCATTTGAGACCGGGCGGCAGATTAATTGTGGATTTGTTTATTCCTACTAATTTTGACGCGAATCACACCTCGACTAGGAGCTGGGAAACCTCCGATAACGCAGTCATCGTTCTGGAGGATAGACGTACGGAATGCAATCTGCTTGACCAGCGCATCGTCTCGATTCTGAAGTATGAAAAGTGGAAGGAAGGCGTTCTGGTTCAGACCGAGCTGCAGCGGTTTCCTCTTAGCTGGTATGGATACCACGAATTTGAACTCATGCTAGAGAAGCAGGGATATGAAGAAATCACGAAGTCGGCTGACTATACATGGTTGAATAAACCTGTTAAAGCGGATCAGATGATTACATTCGAGGCGAGGAAAGCTCCGATAGGGCGCTAGTAGAACTAGTGCCCTCGGGTGTTTATCCATACGTGGCGGGGAAAGCCTGTGCAGGGATTAATTAGATTCAGTGAGGTGTTAGTACAGTCATATGAAGTGATGGAATTAGAACGTGAGGGAGGAATAACAGTGATAACCAAAGCGATTTTCCTCGACTTTTATGGGACTGTGGTTCATGAAGATGATGAGATCATTCCGTTAATATGCCAAAAAATCAAGGCGACTTCCTCTGAGGACTGTACCATTCAGGAAATAGGACAATACTGGTGGAAGTCCTTTTCAAACATGTTTCATGAAAGCTATGGGAAAAGCTTCGATAATCAAAGAAATCTGGGAAGAACATCTTTACGCGCGACGATAGACTACTTCAAATCGGATTGCATTGCAGAGGAGATCATTCAGGAGCAATTTGAGCATTGGCAAAAGCCAGGTATTTATGAAGATGCGCTCTCTTTTCTGAAGTCGTGTGAATTGCCCATATATATTATTTCTAATATTGATACATCGGATGTGATGGCAGCGATAAGTTTTCATGATTTAAAGGTCACTGGCGTGATCACTAGCGAAGATGTTAGGTCATATAAGCCTAGATCGGAAATATTTGCAGAAGCACTTAGAAGGTATGAGTTAAAGAATGCGGAGGTCCTGCATGTCGGGGATTCATTAACAAGTGATGTTGAGGGGGCTCAAGCATTGGGAATCCGAGCCGTTTGGATCAATCGCTTGAACAAAATAAGGCCAGATCATATACAGCCCGATTACATCATAAAGAAGCTGACGGAATTAGAAGGGATCATCTAGCGCGAAATATTTAAGAACGATAATGAATAGGAACGCTTGTGCGTAACCACAATGGAAGGTAGAGTAGAACATATCGTATGAATAAGAAAAATCATTCAGTCCGCCAACTCCGCTGAACAGCTGAAACCTAATGGAACCAGTTAATTTACACTTGGTGTCTTTTCGTTTTATGTTTTTTTCATGTCAACGATATGGAAAAGCAGTAGAATGGTATACAAGGTTCCTGGGCGTACCAATCATACAAGAAGATTTATAAGAAACTGAATTGAAATATCACATGGGGTGGGGGAGAAGACATGATACAATCCATTGTCCATATTGCATTAGTCGTGAAGGACTATGATGAGGCCATCGCATTTTATACCGAGAAGCTGAATTTCACCTTGATTGAAGATACATACCAGCCTGAACAAGATAAACGTTGGGTGGTCGTAGCACCTCCCGGCTCGGTCGGCACGACGATATTGCTTGCCAAGGCGTCCAAGCCGGAGCAAGAGCCATTTATAGGCAACCAGTCGGGAGGCAGAGTGTTCCTGTTCTTGAATACGGATGATTTCTGGAGAGATTATCGTGAAATGGTATCGCGGGGGATTGAGTTTGTAAGAGAGCCCAAAGAAGCGGATTACGGCATGGTGGCGGTATTTAAGGATTTATACGGCAATCTGTGGGATTTGCTGGAGTTGAAGGAAGATCATCCATTGATGAAACGGATGAAGTAAACGGTATATCGATCGTATATCCAAGAGCCTACAAGGAGAAAGCAACAGATGTCTAAAATTCTCAATGTGATTGTCATTGCAGCGCACCCGGATGAACCCGAAATCTATGCAGGTGCGATCTCGGCATCTTACGCAGAGATGGGTCATCGGGTGAAGTTCGTAACGCTAACCGATGGATGCTGCGGTCATCATGAAATGAGCGGGCAGCAGCTGGTCGAACGTCGGATTCAGGAAGCTCATGAGGCTGCAAAGCGTCTTGGGGTGCTGGAATACGTCGTTCTGCCCATTCCCGATGGCGAATTGATGCCAACGCTCGAAGTACGCAAGGAAGTGATCCGTCAAATTCGCGGCTGGGAGGCGGAAATCGTCATTACGTTCCATCCGGACGGTCCCGGTCATGTGGATAACCGCAATGTCGGGAAGGTCGTGCGGGATGCGGCAGATTTTGTTGCGAACGTACCGAATGCCGTCCCTGAAGTGCCGTCATTGAAGAAATCCCCGATATTCCTGCTGATGCCGGATTATGCGGCACGGGCGACGTACCAACCGGATATTGTTATCGATGCTGGGGGCGTGATCGAGAAGAAATTGCTGGCCTGCGATGCCCATGCTTCCCAATTCTATGAGTTTGCGCCTTGGCAGGGCGGTTTCTTGGATGCCGTACCGGATACCTGGGAAGAGAAGCGGGAATTTATTCTAAAGCATTGGGATCGGTTTATTAGCGTCTCGGACGAAATGCTGCCTTCGCTTGCGAAGCAATATGGCCAAGACCTTGCAGCCAGCTTACAATATGCAGAGCCTTTCGAAATCGCGGATTATGGCAGAAGACCGAATGAAGCTGAAATGGAGATTTTGTTCCCGATGTTAACGGGTACTCATGTGTAATCAATTTTTGGTTAGATCAGAAATAAAAGAGCGGATTCCCTTCTCAGGGAAATCCGCTTTCTTTTATGATCCGAAAAATAAGCTTATACCTTCTCTAAGGGGGATTCACCAACTGGACAGAATTCGGGATTCGTTGTACTTAAGCGTTCGGCAAATTCCGGCTGAAGCTTGGCAAGCTCCGCATAATAACTTCCGATTACATGATTGCCGCTCACCGATCCATTCTGGAAGGTCAACGGCCATTGGGTATGGACATGGCTGTAATAGTACTTCTTCTCCCGTTTAGGCATCTTGTAGATGTGAGGCGGGGCATGCGTTACGACGTCGAACAGGTTGGCGATGCGGCAGCTGTTTCGAACATACTTGGCGAAGGCCTTGGTAAAATCGAGATCTCCCACACGAGGGGACCCGTAGGTAAAAACATAAGGGGATGGGTGGTCCGTGTTGGCGGCCGCATCGACTGCACATAAGGTTGCGAGCGCTCCTCCAAGGCTGTGGCCGGTAATGAACAGTGTTTTGTGTGCAGGAAGTCGGTTAAGTGCCGACATGACCTGGCCCCGAGCAGAGGCGTAGATGTTCGTGAAACCGCGGTGTGTGAGAGAAGAGTCCTTAATATATTTGAAGTTTTTTTGGGAGGCGATGGCATCAGAGATCCAGTTTGTTGTTGAACTGGTGCCCCGAAAGGCGATAATGATTTCATCCGGTGATTCCAGAATAAACCCAAAGCGCTCGGACACGCTGATTAAGGAGTTGGCCTCAATGGTGTCATAGAGCGAATAATTTAGCGGAAGGACAAATGAGCCGTCCGTGTTGCTGAATTGTGTATAGGTCTGTCCGCAGATCGCTGCCAAGAAAATGGCCCATTGTTCTCGTTCCATGCTCGTACCCATGCACATCCCGCCCTTCTGTTCTCCTACACTATATTAGGGTGTGGAAGGAAAGGTGCCTATACGCCTAAGAATGGCGAATTCGCCATCTTGCCCAGGCGCATACACGGGATTTTATCATGAGAAGGTTTGGGTAGAATTAAGAAATATGGTACGATTCAATAGACGTTCTTGGTCGATCGGTGCATAAGCATGCACATCATCAGATTGTACTTTAATGATACATAGAGAGCAGGGTTATCTAGAATGACGGACAATATTCAACAACGCTTCCGTTACAGTGAGGCACCCATCTGGGAACTACAGCGGAATTATTACGAAGAACTGGGGATGAAAGCCTGGAATAATGATCAGGTTCCGCAGTATATTACAAGCAATCCCATGATTGCTACGGCTTACGCCGAAATTATATTCGGATTCCTTCGGGACCGTGCCGATCAAGGCGAGCTAACCGAAACGGTGACGATTCTGGAACTGGGAGCCGGAGCCGGGCGCCTCGGTTATCACGTGCTGCACAAGCTGTGCGAGCTGAGAGATTTTGCGGGTATAGCGCTGCCCCCTTTCCGCTATGTTATGACCGATTTGCCGATTAAAAATGTTACGGCATGGCGTCACCACCCCGCCATGCAATCCTATATTGAACAGGGGCTCCTGGACTTCGCGAGGTTCGATGCCGTGCATGACACGGAAGTGAACCTGGTGGTATCGAAGACAACGATACGTCCTGGAGATTTGAAGCAGCCGCTGCTGGTTGTCGCGAACTATTTCTTTGACGGTATTCCGCAAGAACTGATCTATGTGGGGGAAGGAAAGATTTACGAGAGCGATGTTGTCATCGAGTTTCCGGAGCAGCACGACAAGCTCAAGCCGGCTGAAGCACTGGAACGAATGAAACTGGCCTATGAGCACCGCCGTGCGCCCAGATACGAGGAGGACAACTATCCGTACCGTGATGTCATTGCCTACTACCAGCAAGAGCTGGAGGATTCGCATATCCTGTTTCCGGAGGTAGGACTGACCTGCATGGAGCGTCTGAATCAGTTATCAACGTCGGGTTTCATGCTTCTCACGGCGGATAAAGGAGATCATCATATCGATAATTGGAAGTTCGCCGAACCGCCGCAATTAATTTACCATGGCAGCTTCTCATTAACGGCTAATTATCATGCGCTTCAGCATGTGTTTGAGCAAAGGGGCGCACATGCGATTTTCCCCACGCAGCATTATAAAAATATTAACGTCGGCTGTATCCTCATGCTGGAAGCACCGATGAGTTATGCGAATACTCGGATCGCTTACCGCCAATTTATCGAACGCTTCGGGCCTGATGAATTTTTCAGTATGAAGGAATGGATCGACCGGAATATTGAAAGCATGGGCATGCAGCAAATATTGTCTTTTTGGCGATTGGGTGGGTATGACGCCGAGTTCTTCATTCAGAGCGCGAAGCGCATCTCGAATCTGCTGCCGGATGCCAATGACGAAGAAATGCTGGATATTCGAACAGGCATCTATAAAATGTGGTCGTCGTACTATGTGATGGAGCAGCGTTATGATCTGGCATTGGACGCGGGGCTGGTGCTGTTCGAGATGGATATGTACGAGGATGCAAGGTTCTTCCTGAAGGAATCCGTGGAAACGGACGAAGACGAGCCGGTGCCAACGGTTATATATTGCTTGGCGATCTGCTGCTATGAGCTTGGTCTCGACGAAGAGGCTCTGGAATACACGCGTGAGGCGCTCGTTCTGGAACCCGATCATGAAGAGGCTTTGGCACTGTTGAAATGTTTTGAGTAATACGCGGATTACTTAATCTTCGCGAAGGAAATTGCGTATTTTTCTCGGAATTGCATAGAACGACGCACGCGACCCGGCCTCTGAGATTACAATAAGGCTGGGTCGTTCTGTATTTTGAACTAGATCCCATTTACGATTCCATTCATACAGATGGCCCTGCGAGGATTGTTGGAGTGGAGTATAATGTATAAGGACATTTACGTAATGATGCTGACAGAAAAACATACAACGATAGGTGAAAAACATGAGAATAGCTTTTTTTGATTCAGGTTTAGGCGGTTTAACCGTGTTATCGGAGGCAATGAAGGAGCTGCCGCAGGAAGATTTTTTGTTTTATGCGGACACTCTCCATGTGCCTTATGGTACCAAAGCCAAGGAAGACGTGAAATCTTACATCCATCATGCGATGGAAACGATCATGAAGGAAGAAGTCAAAGCCATCGTCGTTGCATGCAACACGGCTACAAGCATGGCGATTTCCGATCTGAGGAAGGCTTATCCGATCCCGGTTATCGGGATGGAACCGGCCGTAAAGCCGGCCGTCGAAATTAATCGTTCCAGCGGGAAGCGAATCCTGGTGCTTGCCACACCGCTGACCATAAAGGAATCGAAGTACAGGGATCTGGTTCGACGAGTCGACAGCATGCATATCGTGGACTCCCTGCCCCTTCCGGAGCTGGTAGAGCACTGTGAGGCTTTGAATTTCGATCGAAAGGTCATGAAGGATTACTTTACCAAGCAATTCGAATCCTTCGATATGAATGAGTACGGAACTATTGTCTTGGGCTGTACCCACTATCCATTTTACAAAAGCATCTTATCGGATCTGCTGCCGGATCACATTCGCATGATAGATGGCAGTAAAGGAACCGTGAACAGACTCATTCAGGTTTTAAGTGACAATGATCTGCTCAGCTCCAGTGGTAATCGGGATGTTACGCTATTCAATTCGAGACAATCCATGGAGTACACAGAGAAGATGAAGAAAGCGTTGAGTCTTTATGGAGAAATAGAGGGATAGGGTAACAGGAGTCTGTATGGCTTTGTGCGGCATATCAGATTACTTCACAATAAATTGGAGGGGATAAGGGGTGGAAATTCGCTTTTTATCCGATGTAGAATATGCCGTTTCAGGCTTGGCAGTCAACGAAATTTTGAAACAAAGGTACTGTGTATTTGATTTGGAATCAACGGGCATCCACCATGAAACGGAACATATTACGCAGGTGGGTGCCGTTATCATTGAGAACGGTATCGTTCAGAAATCCCAAACCTTCAACTCGTATGTTCAGCCCCTAAAGCCCATTCCTGAAGCCGTTGAGCGTTTTACCGGCATATCTAATACAAATGTAGAGCGTGCCCCGAGATTCAACGAGGTTTACAGCCGTTTTATCGAATTTATCAAGGATTGCGTGTTGGTGACACATGCAGGCTATGAATTTGATTTGCCTTTATTGCGGGCCGAATGCAACAGATTTGGCCTTCCCATGATGAACATACGCTGCTTGGATACCAAAGCCCTATTCTCTTACTTGCATCCAGAGATCGACTGCATCATATCAACTGATTATTTGATAAAGTACTATAAGGTAAATGATCGGGACCTAAAGCGACATGATGCGCTAGGTGACAGTATTTTGATCGGGCGAATCTTTTTAAGCATATTAGAGGAGTTTCAAGCGAGGAATTTACATGACATTCATTTCAAAGAAGAGGTTGTGGTCAAAAGGTTCCAGATAACGCCCTTGGTTTGAGGGATTATTGAGGTAAGGAGCAGCATAGTCTAAGCGTATTTATAATGTGTGGTAGAGTTCAATTACATATAAATTATCCATATCCTGTCAGGCGTAGGTTGTAGCATAATAGCCGATATAAATGTTTAATTATGAATACGCTTGCGTTTGGCAGGCAGGGGGGGGGGCAAGATGGAGGGACAAACGGATATCGTTAAAAGATCCTGGGACGAATGGTCAGACTCGTGGTACGTAGGATATCGAACCGAAGAGGTCATTTCCAACATCATAAAACTACCTGCTTCCGTGTTTCACCCTGCTACATTCTCGATGATCATGAAGGCATTCCCAGACCTTCGGGGCAAACGGATATGTGTTCCTTCAAGCGGAGATAATCATGCCGTGTTTGCTTTTCATCTCATGGGGGCTCACGTCACTTCATGTGACATTTCGGAACGGCAGCTCGAGAACAGTTCAGTTATAGCACAGAGGTATGGATGGGATATTGAGTTCATCTGTGACGATACCATGAAGCTGAGCAGCATCAAGAGCAATGACTATGATTTTGTCTACACATCGAATGGGGTCCATGTATGGATTCATGATTTGAATTCGATGTATACCCAGATCCATCGAGTTCTTAAACCTAATGGGGCTTACATCATGTATGATATTCATCCATTTATGCGCCCATTCGGAACCAGCTCTACAGATAAGATCCAAGTTGTGAATCCATATGACTCCACGGGGCCTTTTGGAGAAATACCAACGTATAAGTGGCGTATTCAAGATATGTTGAACGCCATGATGTCATCCGGTTTTACCGTTAAACATATGGAAGAAACGTTCGCAGTAGACGGTAGGTTCTGGGTGGATGAATCCAAAGGCGAGGCTAGCCGTTTGTCTGATCAAGATCTGGAAGATTTCCGTAACTGGCAATTGAACCCGCTTGCAGCGCTTCCTCAATGGTTATCGATCTATGCAACGAAATAATATAACAGAATAACAGACAACATATGACCCGACCTACGTTCTAAAGGCCGGGTTATGATGTTAGAAGGGGACTTTAATGAGCAATCCTTTCGAGAAACTAATATCATATACACAAACTTCTCAGGAGAAGTATGGTGCTTCTGCCTCCGCTTTGTTCATCATTCAAGATGGTCAAGTCGTAACGGAATGGTATTCTGGTCAGCATCATTTTAAGCGTGGTGCATTGCCGGTAACCAGGGATTCGATGTTTAATCTATATTCAATCAGAAAGTCATACGTTGGCATGGCAACAGCCATAGCGGTTACAGAAGGGAACATCTCCATCGATACGGTTGTATCTGATATCGTTAAGGATATGGCAATTAGCGATTTAAAGGGCGTGACGATCCGAGAATTAGCTACCAAAACCAATGCGAAGTACTTTGGTCCCCAGCGAATCGAACGCGAAGAAGTCGCAGGAAAACTAATAAAAGCGATCACAGGCAAGACAATCGCTCAAATAATAAGAGACCGGGTATTTAAACCACTGGATTTGAACCATTCGGAGTGGGTGTCTGTGCCGGAAGCTCGATTGGTATGTGATTTTCAAGCTGCGGATGGGTATGCATCCATTCGAATAGAATCCGATGAAGGCTGCGACCGGAATTTGTATGCCAGCGCTAAGGACTTGGCGATGTGGGGATATCTCCATCTACATCAGGGAACCGTTCATAACCGACAACTCCTATCCAGTGAAGTATTTCGCTTAATTAACCAATTAAGAGCTGAAACTCAAGATCAACACCGGGTTTTTGGATGGTATTATCAAGAAAAATGGTTTTATGCTTCCGGAGCCGCCGGCTGTCATTGCGCAGTTATCCCTGAGTTCAATGCGGTAGGGGTTCGGATGTTGAACAAATATACGGAGAATTATAGTGAAGATCAGACCATGTTTAATGAAACATTATACGAGTGTTTGGGGTTATAAAAGGTAGAGCTGATAGTGAATGAAACTACAAACCGGTCATATCTCAATGACAGAAACTAGCGAAGTTGCACTTGCTGCTCCCGATCGTCCAAATCATAGATGCAGGTGATGTCCATGAAAAAGATTAAGCTTGGCATGATCGGCAGCGGTCATGTCAGCAATCGTTATTTTGAACAGGCGGCAATCCTTGAAGGCGTGCAGATTGTAGCAACATACTCCAGACATTTGGAGAATGCGGAGAAGAAGGCATCGGCATATGGAATTCCCGGATGGTATGACGATTATCGACTCATGCTGGACCGAGAAGATTTGGATGGTGTAGTGGTTACGACTCCTCATTCCATGCATGCTGAGCCCGTGTTGGCTGCGTTGGAGCGGGGATTGCCTGTTCTGAACGAGAAACCGATGGCGACCACATTCGAAGATTGTAAACGTATGGTTACTCTGGCGGAGGAGAAGGGGCTCATTTTCATGAGCCTGCCTTTCGATTTGAATCCCGTCTTTCTAGCTGCTGCCGATTTCATTGACGAGCGATACATTGGAAAAATCACAGGCGCGGAAGCACAACTCTCCCTTCCCGGCCCATGGCGCAATAACTGGTATTATGATAAATCTGTAGCGCATGGGGGTGCGGTACTGGATTGTCTGGTTTATCCTGTTAGCCGTATTATCGGTTTGTTAGGTCCCGCTACAAGTGTGATGGCCGAAGTCAACACGCTGATTCCTAATCGCATCGTTGGCGGTGGTAAGAAAGTGAATAGCGATGTGGATGATAATGCGACTCTCATCCTTCAATTTGCAGGTGGGCAACATGCCGTTGTTCGCTCGTTATGGGGGATGTCCTTCAAGCAGAACAATACGTTAATCTACGGACGAAAAGGCACAGTAGCTCTGAATGACGGTGGATTTCCTTTGGTTATTCACACATTGGGAGATGCCATTACAGATGCGGAGCCAGTCCATTGGCGGGGAAATGACAACTGTTATGTGCCGTTTCGTCGAATTACGGAACAACGTGATGAGACTGTTATTGCCCATTTTGTTCGCTGCCTTCGCACAGGTGAACAGCCCGTCCAGTCTGCGCAACAGCAGCTGCATGTGCATGAGATTCTGTTCGGCGCCTATCAATCTGCGGAAACCGGTGGGCGGTACGCATTGACGACAACCTTTACGCCAGCGGTAAAATTGGACCCACACATATGGGATACTCGTAGTCGTTTTATTTAGGAGGAATTAAGAAAAGGATGAAAAATGGGTGTTTGTCCGGCCCAAGCATGATAAAGGGTTCTCATTCGGTTACTTATAATCCTGGTGTAGGAGAGGACTGGGGAATTGAAATTAAAATTATTTTTCATTCTTATGTTAGCTATCCTTGTTGGTTGTAATAAAGAGAATGATGAGATCGTCATAGAAATCCATAAAGAACAGCATGTTAACTACTTGGAGAATTACGGATGGAGCATTGATAGATTTGCGTCCGAAACAAAATACGCTGCCCATACGTTACAATCCTTTAAGTCGCATGTTGAAGATATTAAAGAATGGGGTCATGTGGATTTGACCCGATTTTTGGATCAAGAAGTTACAGAAACAGGGTACTTCCTGCAAGAGAAAACAGCGACGTACAATCAGATTGTAAGATTTATACTGGAGTCAGGCAATGAAATTATTGGAGGGTATTTGGTATTTAATTATGAGGCAGAACAAGCTGATGGAACATTGCACATCGATCATAATGTTATGAATCCTATTCTTCATCGCAAGGAGTTAGGTAGTAGTCCGTCTTCGTAAATGTTGAGATGTATTGCAGGATCTATGCGCAGGTGCATTTAACCTGGAAACATGAGGAGTCGGCGGAATGGCCGAAGACTTTGATGTTTAGTGGTTTTGATGAGTGGGTTCGCGATTCAATGCTGCCTGATAACTAATATTATTGGAGATCAATCTAAGAACGAAAGGATGCATTCTAAATATGATCGGTTTGATTATTATCGTTATGATAGTTGGCTTGGCCGGGATCATCAGCAATCAGTATTCTGCTCTGAGAAGAATGGAACGCATGCAGCGTTCACTGGATGAACTTAACACAAGAATGCAAGAGATGAACCATCATCCTAAACCGTGAAATTGTTTATTAGTGGAGCGAGGTTAGTCTTCCTTAACGAGCAGACAAGGAATTTGGGAGCGTATTCGCCTTAATACAATTAATGTGGGAGTATGATATGAACCCTTTTAGACATTCAAATAAAGAAATCAGAACGAAGTTTGAGATCGATTTGCTGCACCAGGCACAAGCCAAAGAACCTACGAAACCACCACATCCTTGGATTCATGAGGTTATCATTCCAGCTGCGGGGTGTATTGCGTGCGGGTGGGATGCCGATGAGAACCTTGTTCTGATCAGCAGCAATGGATACAGTATTACACAAGCTAAGTCAGGAACCTTGATTCACAGAGAGCGGGATTCTGATGTAACCGAAGATCATATTAGCGAGAATTACTTGAGTTTTCATATTCCTAAGAGCGGACAGGACATTTCTATTTTTGGGTTTGAGTCTGGCGATGGGATTCACATCACGCACGATGGTTGGATGCTTGAAGTCATTCACCCTTGGTGGCCAAGGGCTTCCGTTATATTGGATCAGATATTTGTCCCTAACTATGAATATCTTAAACAAGCCGCGGTGATCGATTTGAACCGGCTGGATGGAAGAATAAAGTGCGGGTTTTCGCCGTCTGGTCGACATTTCGTCATTCTGGGGTCTGGTGGAGCAATCTTGTATTCGAGGGAGCAGTAGATATCTACCTACATAAGTGAGTTCGTTATATTTAAGCAAGCTGACATGTGCCAGGACGGAGGAGAGATAGAATGTCTAGGCCCCAAATAACCTATGGCATGTATACTATGTGCCTGATCCAAAAAGATGATAAAGTGTTATTAATCAATCGCCCAGACAAGCTGGGTTTTCCCGGATATCTTGGTCCTGGGGGGAAAGTGGAGTTTCCTGAGAGCATTTCAGAAGGTGCTGTGCGTGAGGTTTTTGAGGAGACAGGACTGATCGTAAAAAATCTGGTGTACAAAGGATTAGATGAGTATGTGGTTCCTCAGACAAACTATCGTTACATGGTGTTTAATTATTTGGCGGACTCTTTTGAAGGCAAGCTGTTAGCGGATCCGCCGGAAGGTGAGCTCGTGTGGGTACCGATTGATGAAGCAATGGATCTACCAATGCAGCCCTGGTTTAAACGAAGATTTCCCCTATTCTTTGAAGAAGGGACTTTTGAAATCTCTATTGTCTGGGATGAGGATGGACAGAAGCCGATTGAAGAGAAAATTAGAAGCTTAAGACAAGGGCAACGATCCAGAGGAGGGACCATTATCAGATGATCAAATACAATATTTGTTTTGTTCGGCGCGGTAATGAGGTTTTATTGTTGAATCGTAACTCCCCGCCCTGGATGGGGTGCTGGAATGGCGTGGGGGGCAAGCTGGAGGCGAACGAAAACCCGCGAGACTCGATGGTACGTGAGCTGGAGGAAGAGACACATATACAAGATTACAGTCTAACCTTTAAAGGCGTAGTGACCTGGTCCATCAACGGCTCGATTACGGGTGGTATGTATTTATACCTAGCAGAGGTGCCTGAGGATTACAGTTATCCTACACCGATCGCGACAGCTGAAGGAATATTGGATTGGAAACCAGTGAGCTGGATAACCGACGATGCAAATGCTGGAATTGCAGCTAATATACCGGGTTCGCTCGAACTCATCCTACATGATTCGAATTGCTATGATCATCGATGTACATATGAGGATGGTAAACTGGTCGAACAAACGCCGCTTCCGATCAGTTCCTCGATTGAAACGGATGAAGCGATGAGGGGGGCGTGGTTAAATCAGTATCGGGGAGAGGAAATTGCAATTTAATCACGTTAGAAAAAATACTCTGTTTCATTTTTGGTTCTGACCCTGTTGATTACGGTACTTATTCCTATTATTTTCGAATAATACCAAGCCATCTCATAGACCCTGGAGCGCCGATGCTCCAGGGTCTTTTTTTATGACAGCAGTAAGTTTATCTTAAGGTCCTCTTAACGTAGATTTAACATTGGCAACCGTATAATGGTGGGGAGGTGGTAGAAGAGATGCGTCTGTTAATAATCGAAGATGATCGGGAATTATCCTATGTCATGAAAGCCGGGCTTGAAAAAAGCGGGTTTCATGTTGATGTTGCCAACCAAGGGCTTGAAGGTGAAGATAAAGGGTTTGCCAACCGGTATGATGCTATTTTGCTTGATTTGAATTTGCCTGACAAAGACGGGATGGAGATCCTTTCCTTTCTACGTGAACAGCATATCGACACGCCAATCGTTATAGTTACGGCACGGGATGAAGTCGTTCAGAGGGCACTGGGATTAAACACGGGGGCCGATGATTATATCATCAAGCCTTTTGATTTTGTCGAGCTTGAAGCCCGGATTCAAGCCGTCATCCGCCGCTATTATGGGCGAACGAAGAATGAGATTGATATCGGCCGCATTCGAATCTGTCCCCGTACACGGAAGGCTTACATAGATGGAATGGAGATCTCATTGTCCGCCAAGGAATTTGATATATTGGAGTATTTGGCTAGCCGAAGCCCGGATATCGTATCCAGCGAGGATATTGCGGAGCATGTGTACGATGAGTTTTTTGACCCGTTCTCGTCAGTGCTAAGGGTGCATATTGCGAATTTGCGCAAGAAATTAACGCTGCAAGGTGGACAGGGGCTGCTGGTCACTATAAAAGGGAACGGGTATCAGTTATGCGGATAACCTCGATGAAAGTCAGCCGAGTTCTTCTGTATTATTCCCTTACGGTGACGGCTTGCCTGATTCTTGCATTCATTTTATTCATTAGCTCCATTACGGTCCCCGAGTCCAATCTGCCCACATATTTATTTATGATGAACATGAACAAAGTGACAATGCTCATACAAAACGGGGATTTTGGCGGCATGTCCTTCCTCGATCTGAAGCCGTCCATCATCAACAAGAGAAACCTGGAGGATTATTATGTGGGAGCGCTGCTTCAGCATATTCCTATCTTGATTCTATGTCTTGTAGGCATACTCGTAACAGGGACCTGGGTATTGTCCAAAATTCTGAAGGTCCAGCATGAGAAACAGGCCCTCCTATTAGCCAAGCAACTAAGCAGCATGGACGAGGAACATATCATCATGGAGCAGCATCCTGCCATTGTTAAAGCATATCAGGAGATTAAGAGTAAATTCGAAGCGTACACCCTGGATTACGTCCGGCTTAGCGCTTACGTGACGCATGAGCAGAAGAATATTCTTTCCTTGCTCCGAGCCAAATTGCAGCTTTCAGACCATGGGGAGCTGACGGAAGAGGTGGATAAGGTGACGGATAGTCTAGACGATATTTTGACATTGAGTGCCTCCAAAGAAAATACGACCATGGAATTAGTCGATACAGCACTTCTGTGCGCTAATGTATGTGACGAATATCGGAGGCTGCACCCGAACATCCATTTTGATTTTGATGACGATGCCAACAACACCATAATCGGGCGGGAGCTCTGGATAAGCCGGGCTGTCACCAATCTGGTGTCCAATGCGGTGAAGTATGGCGGGAACAGTGAAATCCATGTGTCTGTAAGCAACAGGAAGGGCAGCGTGATTATAGCGGTCTCCGATGGAGGAGAAGGCATTGACGAAGCGGAGCAGGATAAGCTGTTCGATTACCAGTATCGGGTCGGCAAACTCAAGAAAGACGGCTACGGCATCGGGCTGAGTCTGGTACGCCATGTGTGCGAGCTCTGCGACGGATTGTGCTGGGTAGAGAATAGAGGCGCTAGGGGCACTACATTCTATATGATTTTTCCGGAGGCCTTAACATTAGATTAACATGGCATTCATTAGAATGGGATTGTCCAGGGTGGCAGTGAACCGCTTCGCTGCATCTTAGGCCAATAACAAAAGGGAGGATAACCATGTACATCTTTCAACATGCCATGAAAAACATCGGCCGAAACAAAGGACGAAACCTGCTGATGGGAATCATCGTCCTGGTCATCATCGTTGCGACCGTCATTTCGCTGATTATCAACAACACGTCAGGCAGGATCATTGACGACTATAAAACGCAGTTTGGCTCCAAAGTCAGCATAGCTCCCGATCTGGAACAAATGTACAGCAAGGGAGCGGATTATGAAAAAGTCACGTCGGAGCAATATTTGGAGTTTGCCAATTCAGCATATTTGCGCCAGAGCACCTTCTCTGCCATTGTGCCGAGTGTCAGTAATACCGTCAAAGCGGTGGACCAGGATAAGGATCTAAAGGGTGGAAATATCAAGCTTCAAGGGCCGGGGGGAGCGTCCAAAGGCAATCCTACGATGAAACTTGTGGGAAACTCTAACCTGGAGACCCTTGCCGAATTCGCGGACGGACAGAGATCCATCACGGAAGGCGAAATCTATAAGGAGCTCAATGAAAGTATCGTAAGCAAGGAGTTTGCAGAGCTGAACGATATCTCGGTCGGGGATACGATTGAGGTGATCAGCGTGATGGGCGAAGGCAATCCATATACATTGACCGTTACCGGAATCTATCTGGACTCTACTGCAGAATACGGGGACATGCCCATGGAGATGAGTTTTATGAACCGCCGCAACGAAATTTTGACGAGTTTTGATACGGTGATGGGGGATGATCCAACGTCAGCAAGTGCAGTCAACATTCAGGCTACTTATTACATGAAAAGTCCGGATCTATTGCCTGATTTCGAAAAGGAGCTGCGTGACAAAGGGCTTCCTGGTTCCTATACGGTAAGCACCGATGAGGAGAGTTATGCCAAGGTTGTTGGCCCGGTCGAAGCAATGAAGGGAATCTTCTTAACATTTATGATTGTTGTGATTATTCTGGGTTCGATTATACTTGCGCTGTTGTCTTCCATCACGATCAGGGAGCGGAAATATGAGATCGGGGTTCTACGGGCGATGGGGATGAAAAAAGGCAAAGTCGCTGCAGGACTCATAAGCGAGGCACTTATGATCACGGCCGTCTGCCTTGTTGTCGGGCTGGTCATTGGAAGTGCGCTGTCGCAGCCTACGGCCAACACCATTCTGCAGAATCAGATCGAAGCAGCGGAACAGGCAAAATCCGCAAGCGGACCCGGTAAATTTCTGATGGTCGGGGGACAGAGCAATATGAGTAACGTTACAGCCCCGCCGATCAGCCAAATCGATGTCGGGTTGGGGATGGATACCCTTTTACAAATTGCACTTATAGCGCTGCTGTTAGCAGCGGTCTCCAGCATGATGAGCATCAGCCGAATTACGAAATACGAACCCATCAAAATTTTGATGGAACGGAACTAGGGGGCGCATGAAATATGAGTGTATTGGCCTTGCAAAATGTATCGTATCGCTATGAAGGTGCAAAGCAGCTTGTACTGAAAAACGTCAATGTGGCGTTTGAGAGCAGTAAAGTGTATACCATTGTAGGAAAATCCGGTTCTGGCAAATCTACCTTGCTGTCTCTCCTGTCTGGCCTGGACGTATGTGCGAACGGGGAGATTTTGTATAAAGGAGATAGTCTGAAGTCGCTCGACCGCGACTATTATCGAGCGAAGAGCATCGGCGTTATTTTTCAAAGCTTTAATCTGCTCACTACGGCGACGGCCGTCGAGAACATTGTGCTGTCCATGAATATAAGCGGCAGTAAGGAAAAGGACAAAAAGGCGTTTGCCTATTCGCTTCTGGAAAAGGTGGGGATCAACCGGGATACGGCAGATCGTCGAATATTGAAGCTGTCGGGGGGAGAGCAGCAGCGCGTTGGGATTGCACGAGCCTTGTCGCACAATCCGGATGTTCTCATTGCCGATGAGCCGACCGGGAATTTGGATCGGGATACGGAAGCCGAAGTGTTGAATATTCTAATGTCCCTTGCACATGATCATGGTAAATGCGTCATTATCGTTACCCATTCCAAAAAAGTCACATCGGTAGCAGACGAGGTGTGGGGGCTCTCGGAAGGGAAACTACTCTATATCAAATCTTAATTAAGTTTATATAGAAAGGCTGAACATATCATGAACAAAAAGAAAATACATGTCCTCAGCATCGTTCTGTACGTTCTTGCCGGATTGTTAACGCTGTATGCGGCTTGGGCAGCGGTGGAGTCGCACGGTTACATTTCCAGCATGATGGAACAGAATCAGATCAGTGTAAGCGGAAGCGAGTATGATATTGTCAACTTTTATATGGCGAACAGTGCACAGTATGTGTTGTTTGCCGTGATCCTGGGAACTCTCGGTTGGATGCTGCAGCGGAATGCTTCAGGTCCAGCAAGCCATGTTACCTTCGCACGGCAGCAGGCGGGCTCTATTCCCTCCAATAATCGATCCGTTGAATCGGACGGGGAAGATTTCGAGGAGTGGTTCCGGAATAATCAAAATTAGTAGAAGTGTGGAAATTGAGAAGTAGAGGACCAAGGATGGATCCTGGGTCAATCGTGAATCCGGAATAAAAGGAACCAAAAAGAACCTCCCTAATTGGAGGTTCTTTTTGGTTCCTTCCCGAGCACAAATCATCTATTATAGAGGGAAGGAAAATTCTTCTATTTGGAATTGAGGCGATATTCTTGTTTGGGCGTGCAAGAGATTGACGGGTCATGGAAGACTCACATGAGGAGGAGCTATGGATGGCCAAATTATCAGGTCACGAACAAGTCGTGGAGTATCTTCAACAACTTGAGCATCCACTAAAGGCTGAAATTGAGGAAGTAAGAAGCTTCATATTAAGCGTCGATGATCAAATAACCGAGCAGATCAAATGGAATGCACCCAGCTTCTGCGTTCAGGGGGAAGACCGGATCACATTGAATTTACAAGGGAAGGGCTTCTTTCGCATCATTTTTCATCGTGGGGCAAAAGTTCAAACGCATGACATCAAGGGAGCCCTGCCTGAGGATACGCTATTGGAATGGGCTTCTAATGATCGGGCAATTGTGAAAATATTGAATTTAAACGATCTGGAGGAGAAGAAAGAACAATTAAGAGAAGTTATCGTTCGATGGATTGAAGCAACGAGTAAGGAGTAGACGGGGAGTAACATGGTTGTCGTTTTAGCGCTATAAGATGCTTGTAAATGGAGAGTGACTTAGTTGAACAAAGTGATCGATTATTATAATGCCTTCGATGAATGGGGGCGTTTGGATAGGGAGCCCATTGAATTTATCGTCAATCTGCATCATATCTTGAGTATGCTGCCTGAGAAAGGTCACGTGCTGGATAACGGAGCGGGACCTGGGAAGTATTCGATGGAATTAGCGAAGAACGGTTACGATGTGACCTTAACAGATCTTACGCCAAGATTAGTCGAGATTGCGGCTGCTAAAGCTGAGGAACTCAAGTTAACCGGCCAGTTCAAAGGATTTCACCGTGCCAATGCCAACGATCTTAGCCTATTTCAAGATGAGCTGTTTGACGCCGCACTGATGATGGGACCGCTATACCATTTACAGACAGAACAAGATCGGTCTGCGGCAGTTGAAGAATTGTATCGCGTTACACAAGCGGGTGGCTACGCCTTTGTGGCATTCATGACCCGAATTCGGCATCTGATGACATCCTTATCATTTCCGGAAAATTGGAAACCGAATGATACGATCAGCAGCATTAAGGAATTTGTTAGGACCGGGATATTCAATCATAGTGATGAAGGACGATTTACCGGTGCGTATTATTACAACCTGGAGGATATCAAGCCGTTCATGGAATCACATGGCTTCAAGACGATTAAATTGATAGGCTCGTCAAGTATAGCAGGCTCCTTCAAGGCAGAGCAGTTCGATTATTGGCGGTCCCGTGGGGAAGAGGAATTCCAGGAAGTAATGAAATTGATCTACCAGGAAGCGGAGAACCCCAGCATTTTGGGAGTCTCATCTCATTTATTGTATATTGGGCAGAAACGATAAGAGATTATAAATACGAGTGGTTGGGGTACTTTATACTTTTTTTGAGTAATAGTCGAATGATTCAGGGGGATAGACATGATCGTTCAAGAAGTTGATGACCTGGGTGCAATAGACATAGCCGAGCTCTTGACTGAAAGCAAGAGAGAAGGGTTCAGGAATATCCATAGGCTTGTGAATGATTATAATGAGGGCAGCAATAGGTTTCAGAATGAAGATGAAGCCTTGTTTGAATGTCGAGTAGGTCATAGGGTCATCGGCATTTGCGGGTTGAATCGTGATCCGTATTCTGACGGAGGCATAGGCAGGATTCGCAGATTGTATGTGTTAAAGGAATTTCGGCATTATGGTGCCGGGAGAAGGCTGGTCGAAGCGGTAATTCAGAAGGCGAGCAGTCATTACAGTAAACTCGTGCTAAGAACGGACAACCCCAAAGCGGCTGATTTTTATAAGAAGCTGGGTTTTAAAGAAGTGAAGGGTGATGTACGGATCACGCATGAACTTGAGTTTGGATGTAATCACGGCTGCCATGCATCGATCCTATAGAGTAAAAAAAAGACCGCCGTGAAGGCAGCCTTCCTACCCCTCGTAGGCTTGCTGTAATGTCTGCATATTGATTTTTGATTTCGTCTGGAGTAAAGCCTTCATGACGCGTTCGGATTTTGCCGGATCGGAGTCAGTTATCATTTCGCTTAAGTTAGCGGGGACGATCTGCCACGATACACCGAACTTGTCCTTCAGCCAACCGCATACTTGGGCTTTCTCGTCGCCGCCTTCAGACAGCTTCTCCCAATAATAGTCCAATTCTTCTTGGGTTTCGCAATGCACAATAAATGAAATGGCTTCATTGAAGGTAAAATGCGGACCGCCATTTAGGGCAACAAAATGTTGGCCTTCCAGCAGGAATTCCACAGTCATTATCGCACCTTCGGCAAATGTATGGTTGTCATTTTTTTCTGCACCGTAGCGCGTGATACGCTCGATCTGTGAATTTTTAAAAATAGAGACGTAATGCTGGGCGGCTTCCTCGGCTTGGTGATCAAACCACAGGTTTGGCGAAATCTTTTGGACTCTATTCTTCATAATCCCAACTCCTTCATCACAGGTAATAGAATGTAATGCAATCGTACCATATCCTTCTTAACACGATTTCTTTCCAATTGCGATATATTCCTGGAATTATAGTACGAAGATAACTTTTTAGGATAACGGAGGGTTAAAACAATGAGTGGAAGTCAATTCATCATTACGGGAACCTCAAGGGGAATCGGCGAGCAACTGGCTTATATGCTCCTAGAGAAGGGCCATGAAGTGCATGGAATCGCGAGAGGAACGTCCGAGAGATTGAGCAGCTATCCAAAATACAGACACCATGTATATAATCTGAGCGATACGTTGGGGCTGGAGGAGCTTGTGGATAGGGTGTTTGACGAGATGGATCCCGTTCACGCGGATAGGATCTGCCTTATCAATAATGCGTCCATGCTTGAACCACTGAAAGCCATTGAACAATGTGATGCAAGAGATATACATATGAATGTGCAAATCAGTCTGGTTGCCCCCATAATTCTGACATCCGGCTTCATCAAGAAAACGGAGGGGTTGTCCATTCGGAAGAAAATCATCAACATCTCTTCAGGCTCTGGCATATACCCAGCACCTACGATGAGTGTCTATTGTTCGGTCAAGGCCGGAATCAATATGTTTACGCAAAGTGTAGGGAGCGAGCAAAGGAACAGGCCAAACCCGGTAGAGATCATTGCGGTTAATCCAGGTATGGTAGATACGGATATGCAAAGAATGGCCAGAGGGAAAAATGAGCAGGAGTTTGAAATGGCCAAAGCCTTCGCCCATGCGTATGAGTCAGGGCAGCTTCTATCTACAGAGGAAATCGGGGCGCATCTGTTACGTATCATCGACAAGGGTTTTGCAACCGGAAGTGTTGTGAATTATGACGAAATCTAAGCGACCTGTGAAAGCTGAAGTATATCTTATCTATCGGAGGCTGTTATCATGTTGATGCCAACACATATCGTCGCTGTTGGTGGCATAGTTGAGAATGAACGCGATGAGATTCTATTGGTGAAGGGGCGCAGCGGCTGGGTTTTTCCAGGTGGGCAGGTGGAAGCCGGAGAGAATCTGATGGAGGCGTTGATTAGAGAAATCAAAGAGGAGAGCGGCATGGATACCATCGTTTCCCACCTGATCGGAGTCTATTCCAATACATCAACCTATCCGGGACACAGCGGAGTTGCCGTGGTTCCAACGAAAGTGATGATGGATTTTGCGTGTAAGCCTACGGGCGGCGAGCTGGGGATCTCGGACGAAACGACGGACAGTCGTTGGATCCCTAAGGATGAAGTGCTTCAATTGATTACGGCTCCGGCCATTCGTACGCGATTTCAGGCTTATTTGGATTTTAATCGAGAGGTCGTCTATATGGAATATATGACGAAGCCGGAGTTTGAAATTAAGTTGAGACGGAATATCTAAGAACTACGAAATGGTCTGATAATGGATTGAAAGGAATATTCGCATGGAAGAAGTCATTGTCACCCCGTACAATCCGGACTGGAAGAATGAGTTTGAACGGGAACAAAATAAAATTAGGTTGGCTCTGAAGGGACTCGACGTACACACCGAACATATCGGGAGTACGGCAATTAAGGGTTTAGGATCGAAACCGACCATTGATATGATGGCTGGTGTTTTGAGTTTAACGTTAGTAAATGAAAATGAACTATATATAGAGAATCTGGCCAGAATCGGGTATGAATATGTGTTTAAACCGGCGTTCCCGGAGCGGCTTTTCTTTCGAAGAGGCCAATGGCGGGCGGGGACACATCATCTTCATGTTTACAAGTATCAAGGCCAACAGTGGAACGACCAGATTTTGTTCAGAGAGTATTTAAAGAACCATCCGGACACACGGGATCAGTATTATTCCTTAAAAAAAGTTCTGGAAAGCCAGTTTAAACATGACCGCGTGGCCTATACAAGCGGCAAGGCTGATTTCATTCGTGAAGTGATCCGGAAGGCAAGGCAGGATACAGATTTAGTCGAGGAACTTGATGCGGAAAGGAATTAAAGATGATGTCCGAATATTACTGGGATTCCACAATCGAATACCTGAGGAATACGAGAGGGCTATACTATAACGATGATTATCTGGAGTTTCTTGTTAAGAATGTCTGGAAAATGAATACTCCCATGAACATTGTGGATTACGGTTGTGGTTATGGGTATCTAGGATTAAAGCTTCTCCCGTTATTACCCGAAGGTTCAACCTATACTGGGATAGATAAAGGCAAGGATTTGATTATGGAAGCAAGAGAAGTGTTTGATAAGCTGCCCTATTCTACTGAGTTCATTCAAGGAGATATTGAGGATATGTTTGTGGAACGTCAGTATGACGTTGCGATCTGCCATGCATTTTTATTACATATGGCAGGCCCTCGGGAGATTCTTCAGAAAATGATGAATAGTGTACTGGACGGCGGACGAGTCATTTGTTTTGAGCCTCATTGGATTGCTAATACGGCTAATTATGGCTTCGATGGAATCCAGCAGTCTGAAGTTGTCCGTCTAGGCATATTACAGAAATTGTATGAAGCGAGTGCCAAAGATAGCGGGAAAGACGGAAATATCGGCATGAGGCTCCCTATTCTTCTAAGTCAGCTGGGATTACGGAATGTGGAATGCCGAGTCAGTGATAAAGTGAATTTTTTAGATCAGAATATGGATGCTGCTGAGAAGGTTCGGCTTTTTCAGTCCTTGAAGGAAGAAGGCATTGGGCAGGAACTGGAAGATCCGGTTAAGGTAGTGGAGCAGATGGTACAGAGAGGTTTATCAGTGGAAGAAGCCCAAGCCCAATATGCCGCTGAACTCAAGTTGTTCCAGGTGTTTAATAGCGACTCGTGGTTGACTTATGCACCGAATATGAAGATCTCTTATGGAACGGTTGGTCGAGAATAAACTTGCTTAAGGAGCCTTATGAAAATTGGATTGGTAAGACATTTTAAAGTTATACATATATTGGATAGGAAATGAATGACGTCCGATCAGTTCAATGCTTGGGTGGAAGCTTACAACAACGCTGAAATTGAACAATCCGACCTGGATTATGATTATTCGGAGTGGAATGTCTGCATATCCAGTGATTTGCCAAGGGCCATTCAGACGGCAGAAACGATATATCCAGGCCCTATCATCGCAACGAATCGGTTAAGAGAGATTGAGGTTCAATCGATTCATTCTTTGGGAAATCTAAAGCTTCATTACCACATGTGGTTGGTGATGGGGCGCTTGGCTTGGTATCTGTCTCACCGCTCGCAAGCGGAGCGGCGAAGCGAGACACGGAAGCGAGCTGGGCATATCATCGATTGGATTGAAGAACATTACCGTGATCGCAACGTATTAATGGTCAGTCACGGCGCTTTCATGAAAGTCTTGACTCAGGAACTGCACAATAGAGGTTACCGAGGAAAGGGATTTGTACAACCCAGGAATGGTGCCATGTACATTTTCGAAAAATAAGCGGGGGGAACGTTATATGAGACTTCGAAATGGAGTGATCTATCTTTACGAAAAAGAATAGGACTACAACGATCGTCTCCAATAATAGATCGCCAATTGGGTTCTGTCTCGGAGCTCCAATTTATCCAGTATGATCGAGAGGGTATTGCGCACGGTTCCTTCGCTGATAAACAATTGCTCGGCAATTTCTCGATTCGAGCAGCCTAAGGCAACCAGCTCGAGAATATCGTTTTCCCGCGGGGTAAGGTCGGCACGATTCTCTTTTTCGGGCAGCATCAAGGTCTTCAGCACATTGGCATCCACAACGGAAGTACCGGAAGCCAAAGCACGCAGCTGTTGTGCCATACTGGAGACCTGCGTCGATTTCAGCATGTACCCCTCAGCTCCGGCTAGCAGCGCCAGGCGGATACTATGCTCATCTTGAAATGTGGTCAGCATCATAATCTGCACCTGGGGCCATTTTTGCTTGATTTGCCTCGCCGCTTGGATTCCGTCCATACCAGGCATCCGAATATCCATGAGGACGATGTCCGGCAGGACCTCTTCACAGCATTGAATGGCTGCAGCGCCGTCATTCGCAGTGGCCGTTACTTCCATATCCGGTTCTCTGGATAGAAGCAGCCGGAGACTCTGACATACCAATGGATCGTCATCCACAATGAGAATGTTCATCGAATGCCCCCCTTTCCCATAGGTAATACGCAGACCAATTGAAAGCCGCCGGATGTATTGATGGAGATGCTCCCGCCTGCCGCCTGGGCTCTTTGCCTTAGGTTGCGGAGTCCGGTTCCAGGCAGCGAGGAGGAATCCAAAACGCCGTCATTTTGGACGCTTAACCGCACGATATGTTCATTGACGTCCAACGATACTTCAACGTGTTTGGCTTTGGAATGACGCACCGCATTGGTCAAGGCTTCCTTGAGACTAGCATTCAGGATGACCCACAGATGGGCGGCTATACGAGATGTATCTCCATAAATTTGCAGCTGGACAGGCATCGCTTTGAAATTACGGCAGATCCCCTCCAGGCTCCGAATGCCGGTCGCTTGGACAGGCTGCATATTATGGACCGTTTCCCGCAGCTCCAGGGCGCTGCTCGACAAACGCATCTGGGCTTGGGCAAACATATCTTCCGCTTGCGGGTCATTCTCCCTCCATAATGTTTCAAAAGCTTGAAAGGCTAACAACGCGGCTGTTAATTCATGGCCAACCTCATCGTGCAGCTTCTGGGAGATTCGATGACGCTCTCTGAGCTCTGCAAGCTGAGCCGTTTGCACATTGGCCATAAGCAGCTCACCCTTCAATATTTCCAGTTCGTAGCGATCGCGACGCTCCTGATCTGCCTCCAATCGATACTGATGGGTTTGTTTGGACCAACATAAAACGATCCATCCCGCAAATGAAGCTTGAACGAGCATGAGAAGAAGCGGGAGGTCCGGATCGACATAGCCGATGACAAGCACTGCCAGGATGGGCAGGGAAAATAGCGGTGTACCGGCAAGCATGGTTTCAAATAGCGGCAGAGCCAGTCCGAAGCCGGCCTCCGGCCAGAATGGAATAATGGATATGCATAGAAGCTGGTCGACCAGTGTTGTCCATGAAGGAAGGGGAAACCGCCATCGGGCTAACGCCAGGATCGCTAAGGCGAAGACCAGGATGAATCCTTCGGTCCCGGCATCTCCCATAAACCAAAGAGCGGCCAGAAGCAGCAGGGCAAGTATTCTCCAAATCACGACGGCTATGCTCGGGGACCACGAATCGGTATAGCTTCTCATGAAAACCTCCCATGGCATACGTTCTCTTTTCCCCATATCGTAACATATTTTTCAAGCCAGTTTCCTTCGGCTGCCAATCAGCATAAAAGCGATCGCAAACAACAGCAGGATCCCGAGCGGAGTGAGCTGTTCCGCGAACAAGCCTCCGTTCTTGGCAAGCATGATTCCCTCATGGAACCAATAGGTGGGGGATACCATGGCGATTTTCTGCAGGGATGCAGGCATAGCCTGAATGGGAAATAAGGTTCCTCCGAGCACCGCCATAATCAAGATGATTCCCAGCATAACGGCTGTAGAAGATTCAGGCTGGCGGAACATGGAAGACCAAGCGAGAGAGAAGCTAATCGCGGTGACCGAGAACATACTCAAAATGCTGAAGAGTTGAATCAGACTGCCAAAAACATCGGCATGCAGCAACCAGGCGCTGCACGTGATCACGGCACTTTGTCCTACAAGCAGCAGAGCGAAAGCAAGCAGATTCTGCGATAAATACTTGAAGTGGGTCACAGGTGCAACGCCGATTCGGGTCAGAATTTTATTCTTCCGATCCTCCATGATCATATGAACGAGTTTGGAGGCAGAGAATAACAGCAGGATTCCGTAGAAGTGATACCCAAGCGGTAAGCCATGCCAACCGCCCACCGGGAGGACAACGACGGCTGCGGGAAGGCCTAACAGCAAGATAAGATTGGACAAGCTGCGGACGCTCCGAATGAGCGCGAAGTTAAATATCGTCAAGCGAGCTTCCTCCTCCCAAGCCATGCGCTGATCATCATGCATATCACGGTTAAGGCTAACAGCAATAAGATGCTAAGGTACGCTTTCCCTTGCCCGCCATCGACAAGCATCTCCAGGATGGCCATCTTTCCGAGGGATACCGGATTCCCATAAGACGACATGAACTCAAAGAAACGATGATCTGGAAGAGGAAACATGAGTCCGGTCAAGATGATGAAGCCGATTCCGAGGACTTCAGATACTCTTTCAGCCAATTTTACGTTATGGATGGATAATGTCAGCAGCAGATGTACGGACTGTGCAAATAAGGAATAAATAATAAATACCAGCAATACCCAGCCAAGCGATCCCCACGCGATCCCGAACACCCAGGTTGTGAATAGCACCAAGACCAATCCTTGCAAAGTACTGAAGAGTGTGCAGGCAAGAATAAGAGAGCTTGAATAAACCGCTACGTTAATAGGGAGCGAATAGATTCTCCATTTGCGGGTTTTAAGTAAATCGATATCCAAATAACTCATCAAATACGTGCCGCCAAAAAACTGAACGCCCATAATGGTCGTAACGATCGTCAAGTCCAGCGGAGGAACACCCTTCATGCCTTCATAGGGTCCAATAACGACACCCAGCACGGTAATGACGACCAGCGGCAGGCCCACAAGAAGCAGCTGCCCGATGGGTTCGCGTATCAGGCGAAGCAAGGAGAAGTACGTCATTCTGAACACAAGCATGTTAAGTTTCCTCCGTGTCACGTAGTTGCTTACCGGTAAGCGTAAGGAATACGTCTTCAAGCGTAGGTTTCTCCGCATGGATGGATAGGACGCCGCCCGCGCTTTTGGCCAACGACAGGATACGATCCAGATTTCCTGCACCTGCCCGTGATATGATCTGAATTTGCGTTCCATTCAAAACCACGTGCTTGACTCCATCCAGTTGTTTGATGTTATCGATCAGATCCTCCGTCAACTCCACGACTTCCAGCTTGATCTTCTCTTCATGGTGGATGTTCTTTACCAACTCATCAATCGTCCCCTGCGCGATGACGTGGCCTTGATCCATAATCACGACGCGGGATGCGAGGGACTGCACCTCTTCCATGTAATGGGTGGTATAGAGAATGGTCGTCCCCCTTTTTTGCAGTTCACGTACCGATTCCAGGATGTGATTTCTGGATTGGGGGTCGATTCCAACCGTAGGTTCGTCCATGATCAGGAGCCTGGGCCTGTGAATAATAGAGCAGGCGATATTCAGTCTCCGCTTCATTCCCCCGGAGAATTTGGAAGGACGTTTATGGGCTTGATCCGTTAATCCGACGAATTGGAGCGTTTCCGTGATTTGCCTTCTCAATTCTGCGCCTCTTAACCCATATATTCCGCCAAAAAAGGCGAGATTCTCTTGGGCGGTTAAATCCTCAAAAACGGTGATATCCTGCGTGACCAGTCCAATTTTCCGTTTAACCTCCAGCATAGGGCCGCTTAGCCGTTCACCAAACAGCTCGATGCTACCGGAATCGATGCCGATTAAGCCGGATAACGCATGGATCAATGTGGTTTTACCTGCACCATTCGGACCAAGAAGACCGAGTATTTCGCCTTGCCTGATTTCTAAATGGACATGGTCCAGGACAAGCTGATGCCCATAGCGCTTAATGATATGGTTCATGGTAGCGATTGTCATCCGAATCCTCCTTAGCTTGAGTGTTTAGCTTTATTATGGCAACCGGGAGAAAGCGTTCATAGTTACAATTGTAATGAAATCGGCAGGGAACCGCATGTTGAAATATGATGCCGGATACGTTACCATCATGGAATTAGTACATGTTGAATCGGCCAATAAAGGAGTCGTATCTGCGATGACCAAGGTACTTGTAGTAGATGATGAGATCAGTATCTCAAGTGCAGTTGCCTATGCGCTGCGGAGGGAAGGACATACGGTGGAGACGGCAGGGGATGGGCAGGAAGCGCTGGAGCGTGTGGAATCGTTTGATCCCGACGTGATGGTGCTCGATGTCATGATGCCGAAGCTTAGCGGGTACGATGTCTGTCGCAAGCTCGGGGACCGGCAGCGCCCGGCCATTCTGCTGTTGACGGTGAAGGACGATATTGTGGATAAGGTGCTCGGGCTGGAGCTTGGTGCCGATGATTATATGACAAAGCCCTTTGACATGCGGGAGATCATCGCCAGGGTAAAGGCATTGTCCCGAAGAAGCAGTACTCCCGAGGCTGCCGGGAACCAAGCCCCCGAACAGCATGTCATCCGGATCTCCGGGCTTACCATTAATCTGTTAAATCGCACCATTCACGCCGAAGGCAAGCCCCTTGAGCTCACGCCGAAGGAGTTTGACCTGATGGCTCTCCTGGCACGGAATCCGGAGCGGGTATATTCGCGAGAGGCTTTGCTAGAACAGGTATGGGATATGGATTTTGCCGGCGGCACGCGTACGGTAGATATTCACGTCCAGCGATTGCGCAAGAAGCTGGGAAACCAGCATGAAGTGATCCAGACCGTTTATGGGATCGGATATAAAAGCACGGAGATTCCCTCATGAACAAGGGAAAGGTGCGTTTCGGCTTAAAGTGGAAAGTCGCGCTGCTTCTCGCTTTGCTGCTGATCGCCGTTGTGGTTGTTCTAAGCACGTTGGTTCTTGCCGGGATACGGGAGGATCAGCGGGTGCGTCTGGAGCAATCCTTCGCACAGGAGGCCGAAGCAGCCAATCTTAGAATTCATCAGGAATTACTGACGAATCCTGAGATGAAGCCGGATGAATTTATGGAAAATGTCGGTCAACGGCTGGCCGTCGATCTTGGAACCCAGAGCGGCATGCCGGTGACGCTGTATAAGCTGGATGGTACATTCACGGGGACTTCCCTGCCGTTCCAGCCGAAGATGGATGTACAAGACGCGCTTGCACATACGGCGCAAGGACGTTCCGCCTATATAACCGAGGATGACCAGCTGCTCTATCTTGCTCCGCTTCGGCATATGGAGGAGCCGATCGGAACGATTCAATTCCACGCCTCCCTGGCTGAGCAGCACGCTTTTTATGACAGGATCCAGAACCTGTTTATCGTGACGGGCCTTGCGGTGCTAGCCGCCGGCTTCCTGATCGGTTTTCTGTATGTCTGGCGGCAGGTGCATGTCATCAGCAGGCTGAACCAGGCTGCGCAGAGGATCGGTGAAGGCGTCTACCTTAGCGAGCCGACGGTGAAGCGAAACGATGAGCTCGGCGAGCTAGCGCAAGGCATATATGAAATGAGCGGGCGAATTTCCTCATCGGTGAGCCAGCTCACGGAGGAGAAGCAGAAGCTGCTGGATGCCATCGAAAGACTGCAAGAGCTGGAACAGCAGCAGAAGCAGTTTATCGGGAATATCAGCCATGAGTTGAAAACGCCGCTGACCTCCATATTGGCTTATGCGGATCTGCTTGAAATGTATCGCGATGATCCCGCCCTGCTGGAGGAAGCCAGAGGACAGATCGGCAAGGAAGCACAGCGTCTATACCGCCTGGTAGAAAAGGCGCTTCAGTTCTCGTCCATGGATATTTATGAATTCGAAACCCATGCGGAACACGTAGATCTCATGCCGATTCTGGAAGAGGCGGCAGCCCGGTTAGAGGTCAAGGCAGAGCAATCGGACATTACGATTCGATCATCTTTAACGGATGGTAAGGTGTGGGCTGATCCGGAGAATCTGATGCATATGGTTCTGAATCTGCTGGATAACGGAATTAAATACAATAAGCCCGGAGGGACGGTTACGCTCTCGAATGAAGTGAAGCAGGATCCTAATGGCCAAGATCGTATGATCATTAAGGTAAGCGATACCGGTATCGGAATTCCGGATGATGCCAGAGAACGGATCTTTGATCCGTTTTATACGGTGAGCAGCGACCGTTCCAGGGTTCACGGAGGAACGGGCCTAGGGTTATCCCTGGTACGCAATCTGGCAGAGAAACAGCATGGCTCCGTTCAGCTTGCGGAATCGGGTCCCGGCGGTTCTACGTTTGTGATTGCCCTGCCGATGAATCGGCCACAATCCTCAGAGGTTATTTCGACAGAAGAAAGTTCAGACTTGGAATAAGGTCTGGACTTTCTTTTTTCGAGGGTACCTGTTTGTTTACAAATTTGTTACAAGCTCGATATCGTATCGAGATATTCACATTCTATACTGAGTTCAACAGGGAAAGAGGCGGCATGCCAAGATACATTCTGTGCTGCTGCCGAAGCGCCTTGGGGGATATGCCATTGGGAGGAACCTGTTATGAGAAACAGAGTAGGGAAGTATGGGTTCAAGTTGATGTCTGCTGTTGTTATTGCTGCAGCCCTGACGGCTTGCCAATCCCAGGATCGGCTGACGATCGTGGAGCCAGGCAACAATCAAACCGGCCAGCCCCCTGTATCGAATGCTGGAGAGACGGCATCAGGAGAGCGCAAACTTACGGTTGTAGAAGGAGCGAGTGGTCCATCCAGTCAGGAAGTGGTTGTGAATCAGACGCACCGGATCGCCTCGTCGAACATTGAGACATGGCTGTCGGAGAATGAGGTCAAGGTGCTTACAACCAAGCTGATCAAGGAAGCGACCGAAACGGAAGAACCGCAATATGCTTATTCCTCCGAAGCAGTGAACGTAAGTACAGGTGAGCGGCGTGAGCTCACGAATCATGAAGAGTCGCATCCAGGCGAACATCTTGTCAAAGAAGAAATCTCGCCGGACGGTAAATATAGCTTTATTCAGAAATGGAGGGATAAGTATAAGGCTGATAATTTCCTGAAGGATCTTAATACAGGTAAGAGCATACCGGTTAAGGGCGACAATTACATGGAGATCGGAGGGTGGCTGGATACAGACACCTATGTTCTTGCAGCAGGCTCCATGAGTGGCAAAGGCGATATTCGTCTCATTTCGACGGACGGCACTTATACAACCATAGCTATTGAGGATGAGGATGTTGAAATCTACAACCAGTTCGGGGCGAGTAAAGGCCGGATCTATTATATCGATGTAAACCAGGTGCTGAAGGTCGTTGAACCGGGGCAATCGAAGCCGGTACAGCTTATTGAAAATGTATGGAGCTTCACCATCTCGCCGGATGGAGAGTACATTGCCGTCTCCACAGCGACCAACACGGAAGGGAACTCAGGCAGCAATTTACTGATCTATGACGCAGTCGGCAGCCTGCAAGGATCCCTTATCGGAAAAGGAAATCTGATTTCTTACCCGTCTTGGTCGCCGGATTCTGCCAGACTAGCTTTTGATGTATATTCGGAGAATGAAAGCGGGATGAACGGGGTGTATGTATTTGATACGGCTTCAGGAAAAGTAAGCTGGATGGCGCCCTATTATTCGGCGGTGCATCCTGCGGCCCATCCGGTCTACCCGTTGACTTGGAGTCCATCTGGAAAAAGACTGGGAATTACGATTGACGATAAAGAAGCGTTGATAGCGACGTATGTCATCGATTTTAAATAAAGATATCGAGCTTCATACTATGACTCATCGACTTGGAAGGTTGGTGAGACAACGAGGGGAATGGATGAAATGAAACCGTTGAAAAAATCAATCGTGGCGGTTGCCGTGCTGGGAATGACGTTAACGGGAGCAGCAGGTGTCTATGCGGGAGCCAACCTGGAGAAAATCTCGGCTTACCTGAATCACAGCATCGGTATCAAAGTGGACGGAGTCGTATATAACACAGGCAAAACATTGACTCCGATCACGTATAAGAATACGACATACCTGCCGGTTCGCGCGATGGCCGATGTGCTGGATGTACCCGTGCAGTACGATGCGAAGAATAACCAGGTGCTGATCGGAAGTAATCCTGGAAACGGTCAGACGACCGAGCTGACCAACGTGAAATACAGTGATGCCGAGCGAAAAGAAATCAAAAGCGCATTCGCCAAATTTGATGGTTTTCAAACGCCGTATGCTCCAACTCAGATGGTAAAAGGCGATGTGTACCAAAAGACAGGCGCATCGGAAGATGGCGTTAACATGTTATTCAAACACATGACAGTATATATCTCCCCAAGAGACTATTCTCATGGATATGACAGCAAATCGGTTACATTGTCCAATGGGGTTAAGGCGAAATGGTATACACCGGATGATACGGACATGCTGGGCTTTCAGATCGATGATCGTTTTGTGACAATCAGCTCACCGGAGCATTCCTTAAGTAGAGCACAGCTGGAGAAGGTTGCTGTAAGTGTTGCCCAATTGAAATAAATATAGAGATAAAAGAGATAAAGATATGGCTTAGATATGAAAAAGGCGAATAGAGGTTAGTACGAGGAAGCTTGCAGGGTGAAAGGAATGCCCTGTGAGCTTTTTTTATTTCGAAAAGCTATCACGAGCATTGATATTTCCTGGGCAATCCAAAATTCCAGTATATGTAAAAATGAGTTTTAGTTTTACTTTGATTTTATAGGAATTTTACGCATAATAGAAACTAAGGGAGATGATTCCACTTTGAATGAAAAGGATATCAGTACGGTTGTTAATGGGGATTTAATTGTTACTCATCTGATAGGGAAGATAAACACGGATGATGTTATTGAATGGTTTAATGGTTTTGAAAATTCATGTCAGCAGTTTATTGGTAAGGGACTGAAATACAAATTGTTGGTGGATAGAAAAGGATATACTCCAAACCACTTCTCCGTTCAAAAAGTATGGAAAGAAAAGTTCTTTAATGACACTATCCTGAATCAAAGCAAGGCCATTGCGTTTCTTCTTGAAGAAGGGGAGATCATGAATTACCTGCAGCAATCCAACACCAAAGAATCCGTTAAATTTTTTGATGATTATGAACAAGCACTCCATTGGTTGAACAACTATCCAAGTTAAAAATTTATGTTGAACCAGTTGCTCTATAGCAACTGGTTTTTCTTATGCTCACAGCTTTACGTTGTGGCGAGATTGGCTTGCTTGCAAGCTTCTAACAATATTTATGAAAAGAGCTAAAAAAAAGAAGCAACATGATAGCCGCTCCTTCTAAAATCCATTAATTACGCTGTAATAACAGGTAACCGCTAATGCTGGATGTTCTTTGGCGGAATACGATTTTGAAACCTACATCATGATCCAACAAACAAGCTAAGGCAGTTCTTAGCAATGCATTCGGCGTCAAATCAGCTCGGCAAGGAGAAGCATTGCCAATGACACGAGCAGCAACGATTCTGCGCGGGGAACCCGCAACGAGAGGGTTTCTTGCCCAGCTGATTAATACTAAATCCGGCTCTGGAACAGCACGGACACGACCCATTTGAATCACCTCTTTTACTATAGTAGAGTCAGTATATTAAATGATAATCTGCTATGAAGTGTGCACAGTAAAGGCGGAGTTTTTTAAGATCGTGGTTGCAACCCAAACTGACGGAAGGGGAGATGTGGTGTGAATTCTATGAAAATGAAGGACATGATTAATGAGTATGTGAGAGCCTATAATTCTTTTGATATCGAGGGGATGATTGCTCTTCTGCATGAGAAGATCGAGTTCAGAAACATATCAAGCGGATCGATCGACGTGGAGACCAAAGGAATCGAGGAATTTCGAGAGATCGCCGAACAGTCCAAGTCGTTATTCTCCTATCGTTGTCAGACGATCATTGGTTATTCGTTCGAAGATGACAAGACTCAGGTTGCGATCGACTACGAGGGTATTCTTGCTAAAGATCTCCCCAACGGTATGAAGGCCGGCGAGAAGATTCATCTGAAGGGAAAGTCCGTATTTGCGTTTAGAGACGATAAGGTAGCAGTGATAGAGGATCATAGTTGATTGAGCAGATGGAACTCAGGTGCACCTGAGTTGATCATTCCAAACTGTATTAGCACCACCTCTTGTATTGGTCGGAAGGCAGGAAGAGTTTATCTATAGTTGTTTAATCCCGGAAATAGGGTTCCTCCACATGGTATTATTTGGTTTAGTGTACTGAGAAAAGGGAGTGAGCGAGTGTCAGAAATCAACATCAAACGAAGCAGTCCGGAAGAAGCGCTTGCGGTACGGACGAACCTGATTCAATATAATGCACAGCATATTGCAGAAGATTTGCAGCAGAATTACGAGGAGATCAACTTACATATAAAGAATGAGAATGGTGATATCGCAGGCGGGATCAATAGCGTGTTTTGCTGGAATTGGATTGATGTCGATATTCTATGGGTGGATGATCGATCCCGGGGGCGGGGCTACGGTTCAAGATTGTTACAGGAGATCGAGAAGATAGCCAGGGAAAAGAAATGCACCTTCATCAAGCTCAATACGTTCAGCTTTCAAGCGCCACTGTTCTATCAAAAGCATGGATTTCAAGAGATTGCACGTATCGACGATGCCCCAAGAGGGCATCAGCATTATTATTTGATAAAGCATTTGGTGTAGGCATGTATTAAAACCAACAACCATCCAAAGGAGCTTGATATGATTAGATTGCAGCCCATTGATAAGGATAATTGGACCGAATGCATTAAACTGAAAGCGAAGCCGGAGCAAGAAGGCTTTATCGCCTCCAATCTGTATTCGATTGCCCAGTCTCAATTTCTTGAACATTTTGAAGCAATGGCCATTTATAAGGAAGAGACGATGGTCGGATTCGCGTTATATGGCTTGGACTCCGATGACGGGAACTACTGGATTTACCGTTTGATGATCGACGGTAATTTTCAAGGGAAGGGTTACGGTAAAGCGGCTTTGCGAGACATAATTGAAGAAATCCGAAACAAACCTGACCGGACGGATGTCCTTATGATAAGCTTTGATCCGAAGAACGAACAGGCCAGGCAGCTTTATGTCAAAGCGGGTTTTGAGGAAATCGGCGTCATGCCGTGGTCGGAGGGTGAATCGGTAGCAAAGCTAATGCTGTAAACCCTCAGCCTACAAGTGTGCGGAGAGGATGATGCTGATATGAAAATCGTAGTGACTGGCGGCGCCATCATCCGGGATCATCATGGGCGAATATTGCTTCAGAGACGCTCGGATTACGGCAATTGGGGACTTCCCGGTGGCGGTATGGAAGCCGGAGAATCCGTGGAAGAGACGATGAGACGGGAAGTGCTCGAAGAAACGGGGCTGGTCGTCCGCGATCATGAACTCTATGGTGTTTATAGCGGACCCAGAATGCAGTATCGATACCCGGACGGAAACGAGGTCGTGTTTGTCATGTTTATTTTTAACGCGACGGTGGAATTGGAAGGGAAGACGGAGGAGCAAGGCCGAATCCTTTATCACGATGTGAACAACGAGTCGTTGCAGTTGGAATTCAAGGCATTGCATGAGATTGATCTAGAGGATATTAGCTCTGTGCAAAGACCGGTATTTGAGGATCTGCAAAGCGGGAAGGCAAACATTTTAAGAACATGAATCTGTCTAGCATACGATAAAAAGGGAGTGCCTACTGTTTGTGACAGTTCTGCACTCCCGTTTAGTAGCCTATCTAGAGATCGGCTTCATACCCCAATAATTGGGTAAAGTCCTGGAATGTATCAGAATAATAATACATAACCTTAATGTTATTATTGTCATCGGTGGCTTTCTGACCCTTGCTTCGGATAATGGGAATGAACTCCGCATAGGATGCGCCATTCAAAGCAATTCGAACAGGCTGCTTAGGGTTGCTTAATTGTTCGTAAGTATAAAAGGATGGCTCCCCGTTCATGTTGATCTGCAAGTCGATTTTCTCTGAAGCCTTCACGGCCAGATAGAATTCCGGTACGGAATCGGGATTTACTAAAGCAAAGTCAGCAACCGGACTTTCTCCGTGTCCAGACGGAGATCCCGCATAGATAAAGTTTCTAGTGCCATTCGGGATGAGATCATCTGCCGGTGGTTCCCGGACATAGTCGCTGCCATCATAATAATCGTATATGCGATGCAGGATGACCGCGGTTTCGGCTAACGTTACCTTTTGATTCGGACGAAAATACCCTTTCGCGTCAGGTTTCATGATGCCGGCCTCGGCAAAGCCGAGCAGCGCATAAGCTTTAACGTAATCGAGATCGGAGGCTAAGGAAGGCCCCCATTTTTTGTCTTGCATCAATCCGATTTCGGGTGCCAATGGTTGATAGGCGTACTTCCATTTTTCGTATTGGTTGTAGGAACTGAAATACCTTTTGGGAAGATCTTTGATCTCCCGCAGCCTGGCAATCTCCTCACTTTCCAACACCTCCACAGAATATCCAATATCATCGAACCGCGCATTCAGCGTAATCAATAAGTCCCAGCGTGTTAACACTTTCTCCGGTATAAATTTGAAGGTTTCATCATGATAATTGATTTTGTCGGCGGCTGCAATTAATCCGCTCGGCGCCGACGGTATGCTGCCGTATACATCTTTAAACATCTGGTAGGAGGGATGTCCATTTGGGACCCCGGGTATCTTGATGTTCTTATCGCTTTCGACCCGTAAATCGGTAAACAGCCGATGAACCATGAGCGTGAGATCGGACTTGGTTACCATCCTGCCTAAAGTTTTTGTCCGATACTCCATATTCTCAAAGACTCCATGGGATCTCAGGAAATCAACGGATCCATTGGCCCAGGCATATTTGTTTTGACTGGTTTCCGCCGCGCTTGCCATGGATGTCATGCACAACGATAGAATGAGGGTAAAAGATAATAATCGACGCCACCTTTTTAGAAACATGAAATCCTCCTGTATGTATCTATGTATTGGATTAATATTCCTCCATTGTAGACGACAAATTATGACAGGAGCAATGTTTTTATGAATATATACATAGTAATAAGGAGTTGGCCTGCGCACACTTCTGGTTTGAACGTATCGGATGAGGAGAAGAATATCGGAATATCGACCATGAAAGGTATGATTTTGACGGAATTTTTTTAATGTAACCGTTGACATTACGGAACAAAATGGTAATATTTTAAGTCATTAGATATATAGCGGTTAAATTGGTGCCTATTGGCTTCTTTCAAGGCCATGTAATAACAGATTTCTGCTATCTTGGATAGTGAATGCAATGCAGCCTATGACGGAGGAGGTATGTATGGGAATAGACTGGTATGATATGATCGCGCGAAGGAATGGCGGCTACAAAGGAAGAGCGGTGTGTACCGTCGTCGGCAGGTCGGCGGAAGAGGTGTTTGAGGAGCGGTTAGTGGAGATGCTGCCGCAGTTTCAATCGGTTCTGGATGCAGGCTGCGGGCATGGCGAGTTCACGCTCCGGATGTCCAGACATGCTAAGAACATCATTGGTTTTGACAACTCCGCGGAGATGATCCGAATCTCCCAATCCTTACTCGAAAGCAGCGGAATCGGTAATGTGGAATTTGTGTTTGCCACAACGAAGACCGAGTTGCCCTTTCAACACGCCCAGTTTGATCTCATCTATGACCGCAGAGGTCCCACCTCGATCCTCGAACATCCCAGGATATTAGCTTCAGGCGGCACCATTATCGGCATACATAATGATGTGACTGCCGTACGAAGGCGATTGTCGGAGAATGGCTACATGAATGTCGAGATTGAGGAGTATAATGAAGCGATTACTTACTTCCCGAATGCCCGCGAATTTGCATTGTTTCTGTCGGATGTGCCGGGTAATCCCGATTTCACTTTGCCGGAAATGAAGGGTGAACTCGAGGCCAAGATACGGGAGAATCAGATCGACGGGCAGCTTGGAGTCCGTGAACACAAATACATCTGGAAAGCCATGAAGAAGTGACGTCAAGTCGTTTATCATACCGAAAAAGGAGTGTTGCGTTATGGATCATGAGTTCAACCGGAAGTGGCTGGAGGACAAATTTGAAAACATCCGCAGCCGTACCTTAAAAGTGCTGGTGCAGTTAAACGATGAGCAAGTCAATTGGCGGCCCAACCATTCCAGTCTGAGCATTTCGACGTTGATCAGGCACATCGAAGGCAACATTCAAGAGCGGGTCATGAAAGGGATTCTGCACAAAGACATCACGCGAAACCGGGAGGAAGAGCTGACGCAGGTTTTTGTCAGCCGGGATGATCTGATTCAGATTGTAAAGAATCGGTTTCAGTTCCTGATCGATACGGTAAAATCCATGTCGAGTGCGGACTTTGAACAGGTTCAACAGGTACGCGGTAAAGAACGAAGCAATCTCGACATACTGCATCAATGCGCCACGCATTATTCGGAGCATATGGGTCAAATTTTTTATATCGCGAAGCAGTGTTTGGCGGTTCAATATAAAGCTACATCGATCTAATAAGCAAGTCCCCCTTAGCTGGGGTATCCAGCGATCAAGGGGGACTTTTATTTTACGGTTGACCTGGAGAAGGGACCTGGTTGGTCTCTTTTTTCTGCATAATACTCGTCAGCTGCTCGGGCTCCCGATACGTGATCGATTCATTAACCCCGGCATCCAGCTGCCCGTTATTGAACTGTACGCCGATAAGATGCGTGCCGGATGGCGCTGAAATGCCCAAAGAACGTCCGCTGGTGGAGGTTCCGTTCAGGCCCTGATTGTTGCCCGGCGTGAAGACGGCCAGCAGTTGAGACGGTGAGAAATCTTCGCCATCAGCATTATAGTTGGCAAGGAACTGCTCCATGCTCAGGTCGTAACAGCAAGGCTGCTTCTTGATCCAGATCACCTTGGTTTCATTAGGACGGATGATGGTGTCCGTGCTGTAGCGATCCTTCGTAATGGTCCAGCGGTTGGACTTGGATTTGTCGAATGGAAGAGCAGGGTCGTAATAGTAGTAGATTTGATATCCTTCCAGGTCGATTTCCCGATCCGTGGGGTTGTAAATCTCCACATAATTGTAATTACCTTGCTCGTTCGAGTTAGCGACCACCTCGGTGATGTGCAGGGCGGTGGTCAAGGGCAGCTTAGGTACCGTTTCTTCGGTGGTTTTATCGGATCTTTGCAGGGTACCTTCCATCATGACGGGATAATGATCGCTAGGGTATTGGCCGATTTCATTGTAATTAATAATCTCGCTGTGCAGGACATTCCAGCCCTGGCTGTGCAGAATCCAGTCGATCCGGTTTCCGCTGCCGCCGCCCGTAGGGTCCTTGTAATTATGAAAGGTTCCCAGGTCATCGTTGGTGCGTTTCTTGGCGGTGACATGTCCATCCGACATCCCGTAGCTTGTAAAAATCGAATACGTATCGCTTCCCGGCCGGGTATTGAAATCGCCGGTTACGACAACGGGGATATCCGAGGCAAAAGCCTTCATTTTGTCGACAATGAGTTCGGCGCTCTTCTGCCGGGAAACCTCGGATTGGTGATCCAGATGCGTGTTGACCATATAAAAGGTTTTGCCGTTCTGAAGATCCTGGAAGCGAACCCAGGTTGCCATCCGCGGAATCTGGTTCCCCCAGCTGGCGGAGCTGATCGTCTGGGGCGTATCGGACAGCCAGAAGTGAGACTGTTCCAATGGCTTCAGTCGTTCCGTATTATAAAAGATCGCCATATACTCCCCTAAGCTCCCGCCTTCACGTCCGACTCCAATCCGACCATATCCCGGCAGATCATTCTCCAGATCGAGGATTTGCCGGTGAAGCCCTTCCTGCGTTCCGATGACGTCCGGTTTATGCTCCAGGATGAGATTCTTGGTGACTGGGCGGCGTTTCTCCCAAGGTTGACTGTCATTGGCGGCATAACGCAGGTTGAAGCTCATAACACGCAAAGGCCCAGGCGCTGCTTCCGCGGTACTCCCCAACTCGCCGGAAGGGGAGAGCGACGCCGTCGTCAGAAATGTTAGCATCATGAACAGGCTGGTGATTTTGGGGATTCTCATTAAAGTTCCTCCTTTGTCATGTGCAAGAATTGATTCCTTCTAAAGTGGACGTTAAGTAGATGTATTCTGTCCTCCCTTCCTGATTTGCCCATATCATATCTTATTTTTAGTTGGCTGCGTATTTACAATATTTTAGGTTTTTGCTTTCCTTTTGGGTAATCGTGGAGGAAATGGATGAGTGTATCCGGAATATACCATTTAGGAATCGAAGTGATATGGTTTGAAGCCATTGAATTAGAGCGCATTGATCTGCTCTTTGATTATCGGGATATCCATCGAACGGCAAGTTTTATACTTCAGAGGACTGAGGGTGTAAAGTCTGTGCCAGCTGTAACGGATGAAGCCTATTCGATGCAAACGGAAAGCCCATTAATGACTCTTGAACAAACGGCCGAATTCTTGAACCTCACCGAGTCTCAGGTGAAGAGGATCATCTCATCCGAGAATGCGCTAAGAGCGCAGGGTGATTCCGAGGGGGTGCCGTTTCCTTATATTGTGGTGCAAAACGAAATCTACGTTAGCCAAATAGGGCTTATCTCGTGGCTTGAGGGGGCTACGCGGGAAAGAAGGATATATTGATCATGCGATTGTTACGATCTAAGACCCTTAATCTCACGTGAAGATGGACAAAGCATGCACTCAACCAGAGGTTGAGTGCATGTTAGCTTACTCTACTTCCGCGTTATGTTTTTTCGTGAGGTTGTTGTGTATAGTAGAGGCATCTCATGGAAAGCGTGGTGTCTGGATTGATGAATCAGGCAAACGGCGTGATTGGTAACAATATTGGCAGGCTTCGAAAACAGCTCGGCATCACACAGGAGCTATTGGCTAACAGACTCGGTGTCAGCTATCAAGCCGTAAGTAAATGGGAGAATGGACAATCTTGCCCGGATATTATACTGATTCCGATACTGGCAGATGTATTCGGGGTCACGATCGATGAGCTTTTTGGCAGGACAGTCCATAACATCGATTTACGAAAAGGACTCGTGCTTGAGTATTTGTTCGACGGCAATGTGAGAGATACCAGCGGGGAGGGACATCATGGGCGACTAGAAGGCGGGAATTATGGCGAAGACCGCTTTGGCCGGAAGGGCGGGGCTTTAGTGTTGGATGGCGGAAGTCATTATGTCCGGATCGATCAACCGCCCATTCTTGTGAATGATGCTTTTTCAGTATCCGTATGGTGTTATTATGATGCACACAAGATCCTCCGTGGATGGCATAGCGCGATTGTCTCGCAAGATGGCCATCACCAGAACCGGGCGATGCAGCTTAGCACGAAGGATGAGTATATTACGTTCCATGGTTTCCTTAGAGAACCGGATCTATCGATGAACACCAAGATCGTGAAGGAGCACTGGTATCATGTGGTTATAACCTATGAGAAATCCCGTTACCGAATGGTTGTCAATGGCCGTCTCGTTGCTGAGCGTACAGGCAGTTTTACACCCTATAATAAAGAACCGATGTATTGTAGGTAGAAAATCAACCGATGAACCGTATTTCTTTTTCCAAGGGCGTATCGACGACCTGCGAATCTATAATCGTGCCATGCAGGACCGTGAGATCGAAGCCCTCTATCTTGAAGGTGGTTATAAGCCAGCCCCAATGCCGCATGTGGAGCCTGCGGAGGAGCCCATTCCGGTTCTTGAGGGATTGGACGACATCCGTATGGTCTTTACAAAAGATACCATTGATGCAGCGGCTGACTGGTATACCCGAAATTTAGGATTCAACATATTGATGCAGGAAGAAGGCTTCTATATGTTAACGTTGTACAACAGCCCGAATTTGATATTGGAATGCGTGAAAGCAAGGGAGCTGGAGTCTGGACAAGAGGCATCATTTATATTCAAAACCAATCGGGATATCGTAGAACTGAGCTCTACTTTATCTGCCGCTGGTGCGAGAATTGAGCAAATTCGGGACGAAGGCTTTGCATGGTTTCTGGATTTTATGGATCCTTATGGACAAGCTTGGATCATTATGCGCGAAAAGGGGAGTCATTTGAGTTGAAGTTGTAACAACGTCGCGCGATTGCGCGTTATGTCCGTTAACGGTAGAATGATGTTAAGCAGTTGATATTTCATCCAAGAACCCTCCTCATGGTTAACGCCAAAGGTGGGTTTTGTTTATTTAAGACCATACGCAAAGGAATGTGGATATGACGGAAAAGGGAATTGTGCTCGTGGTCAGCGTGACCCTTGTTCAAGGGGATCAAGTGCTTATCATCCAAGAAAATAAACCTTCGGTACGGGATACCTGGAACTTCCCGGGAGGGCGCATCGAGCCTGGGGAAGTTATGTTCGAGGCGGCTATAAGAGAAGTGAAGGAAGAGACAGGATATGATGTGCATTTGACAGGCACTACAGGCGTGTATCCATTCATAATCAGCTTGAATCACCCTGTGATCATGTTTCATTTTACCGGAAAAGTGGTGGGAGGCTCGCTTCATTTGGGAGCAGGCGAGATTAAGGATGCCCGGTGGGTCACACTGCCTGACATCTTAGCTGATCACAGCATGAAGATCAGGGATGTCGAAGTCATGAGACAGATCGTTGAGAATCTCAATAATGGCGTGCAGCACTCGCTTGAATTGTTTCATCCTTCTTTGCTTCTAACTTCGGGGTCATCGCATATTCATAATGCTTAGCGGATAATTTCGTATTATTTTTTGCTGTGGAACACAGTTCTTTCGTATGTGAAGGATACGATGATGTATCGAGGAGGTAAGGAAGTGGCCAGCATCCGTTTTCCCCTGGGTTCCTTTGAGCCAAAGGTGGAGCCGACATTGGAGGAGAGGCAGAGGTTTATACAACAGATACCTTCAATCGTACCGACGCTCCGGCAAATCATAATGAAATGTCCCCTTTCCCAGCTGCATATGCCTTATCGTGAAGAGGGGTGGAGCATTCAGCAAATCGTGCACCATCTGGCTGATAACGACATGAACGCATATCTGCGATTTAAACGTGCATTGACCGAGGAGGAGCCGGTGGCAAACTCGTACCGAGAGGATTTATGGGCTGAACTGAGTGATTACACGGAGGTTCCCATTGAGAACTCGCTTACGCTTCTGGAAACACTTCATTTTCGTTTTCTTATACTGCTTAAGGACTTACGGCCCGAGGATTTCAAAAGAACCATGAGAACTCAAGTACTCGGCAGCATTACCCTGGATATCGCACTGCAGCGATTTGTGTGGCACAACCAGCATCATATCGCGCAGATTACATCCATATTGAACCGTGAAAACGCGAAGTTACATAAGGAGTGAGCCCAATTGAGCTGGAGGTCCAAGTATGCTTATGGAGGCATTGTGTTCAATCAGAATCAAGAGGTTCTCATGAGAAGTCCGCGCGGCCATTGGGGCGGCTATCATTTTATTAGGAATCCAAAGGAGCTATCAAACCATGGGAATGTCAGATTACTATAAGGATCTAAGAGAAAAGATCGGAGACCAGTTAATATTCATGCCGTCCGTTGCGGGCATTATCCGTAATGATCAGGATTTTGTTTTATTTGGAAGAAAGCATCGCGAAGATGTATGGGGACTTGTAGCCGGTGCCATCGAGCTGGGAGAATCCCCGGCAGAGGCGATGGTTCGTGAAGCGAAGGAAGAAACTGGGCTGGATATCGTACCTGAACGAATCATTGGAGTATATGGTGGAAAAGAACGCCGATATACGTACAGCAACGGACATCAAGTGGAGTACCTCACGATTGTGTTTGAGTGCCGCATCATTTCGGGAGAGTTGGATCTTGAGAATGACGAGTTTGCTGAACTCGTATTCTTTCCGGAGGATCAGCTGCCACCCACGGCTTTAAAATATCCGGAACATATTTTCATCAAAGCGAATGGAGAGCGGGCACATTTCTGATAGAAAGCAGGTCCCCTATGACGTTAAAAGCGATAATCTTTGATTTGGATGAGACACTAACGGACAGAAGGTCGGCGATTGACTCGTTTATTGAGCGATTGATTGCCAGGTATTTCCCAGACTCCGATGAAGATGCTCAGTTAAGGATAGCCAAGCGATTTAAGGAAGCCGATCAGAACGGCTACCGGGATAAGCGTGAAGTGTATAAGATGCTGGTCGAGCATCTTCCCTGGGAGAATCCGCCTACGGCCGATGAATACCTGACATTTTTCAGGGAAGCCATCCCGCTTTGTATCCAGCCGATGGATCAGCTGTTACCCGTACTGCGTCATTTGAAGTCTAAGAGGCTGAGGCTTGGCATCATTTCGAATGGAACCGTCCAAGTTCAAGAGGGGAAGATCCGTCAATTGGGTATACGCGAGTACTTCGATTCCATCGTGATTTCCGAAGAGGCTGGCGTCAAAAAACCGGATCCCAGGATCTATAGGAAGGCTTTAGATTTGCTAAACGTACGGCCAACAGAGACGTGGTTCGTCGGCGACCACCCGCATAACGATATCATCGGAGCAGCGCAATGCGGAATCAAACCCATATGGTTTACGCGAGATGGAAATTGGAACTACTCTGAAGAAATAAAGCCATATCGGACGATACATAAGCTGGAAGAATTGATTCATATTTATACCGAATACCATGAGAATTAGCAATAAGGGTAAAGTCCAGTGTCTTGGAGGTGCAGTAATTGAAGCGATTTAAAAGCGATAATGGACAAAAGCTCGTCTATGAATCCTATGACCGCCTGATGGCAGGATGGACGGTACCTTACGAGCAGCACAATATATCCACCTCGTACGGGATGACTCACGTAATAACGGCAGGTTCATCGGATCTTCCCCCGCTGCTGTTATTGCATGGAACGGGAGATAACGTCGCCATGATGTGGATATATAATGTGACGGAGTTATCCCGGAACTTTCATATCATCGCCGTGGATAATATCGGAGGTTCGGGAAAAAGCGAGCCGAATGACCGGTATGCGCATGACTTCAATCAGGCAAAATGGTTGGACGAGATCCTTGAGGCGATGAATGTTGACGCAACCTATATTGCCGGCGTATCCTATGGAGCTTATCTGGCCTATCATTACGCCATTGTCAGACCGGATCGGGTAAGAAAAATTGTATGCTTGGCTGGCGGCATTGCCGGAAGTCAATCTGAGCTGATGAGCAAAATGATGCGGGCTTTTCTGCCTGAAGCACTGTTTCCTTCAGAACGGAGTGTGCGTAAACTGCTTCGCAAGCTGTGCGGTACGAATGCAGATGCATTCGAGAACCATCCGGAGCTTATGCAGCACTGGGTCTACTTGCTGAAGTACTTTAACAATCGCTCCATGATGAAACACGCCATTACAATCCATTCGTCTGCCGACATTCAGACTATACGCAGCAAGACCTTGTTCGTTATAGGTGAGCAGGATCTGCTTAGTTGCTATCCGAAGGCGGTTGCCAGACTGGAGGCGAATGGGATGCGGTTCCGCCTCGTTCCGGGCGCGGGCCATGCGATCAATCATGAGATGCCTGAGCTCGTTCATGAAGAGATAATAGGCTTTTGCAGGGAAGCTTGAGGGGAGGGGGATAAACATTGAAGATAAAACGATTCACCTGGCTGTTTATAAGTGCGCTTCTCTGTCTGCTCGTGGTTCTATTCGGGAATGCGATGACACCTAAACTCGGCACCAGTTCGGGTAATGGCAATCCTGCCATCCTGCTGTTCATCCCTCTGAGCATACTTTTTCTAGTTCTGGTGAATCAATGGATTCGTGTCTTCAAGGATGTAAAGATGTCCCTCATCTCGTTAAGTTTGTTGATCTTTACCCTGGCTGGCTATATTATAGCGGGTTATGTATATCAGCTCCGAAGACTCGAAGTCTATAGACAAATTCAAGCGGAGGCATTCGAATCGGAATATGGTAAAGTCGATTGGACACATATCGAATCCATTACGTCCGGTATTTTATCGATACATATGAATAATCAATTCTTTAATGTAAACACGTACTTCATGATGATGGCCTTTTCGCTTCTGCTGTGCTTTTTGTACAAGTTGATTAAAGGATTCATAAACAGAAGTCAAGGAACCTCTGCGGAGAATTAAATCAGTAATCTAGGTGGATAGGAGGAGCATGGTATGTCAACGAACGGGATATACGATAAGCAGGCCGAAGCTTATGAGGCCATGATTAGCAAGCAGCCTGATTTAGCGGGGGTTATTTATGAAAAAAAGCCATTCGAGGGGCTGGATGTACTTGATTTGGGGGCAGGATCAGGGCGATTATCTATGCTGCTAGCTGGAGACGCCAGATCTTTGATATGTACTGACATAGCGCAGCCGATGCTGGATATTTTGGATAATAAATTGTCTGAAGCCTATAATTCTCGTAATTGGACGACCGTAGTCGCTGATCATCGCAGCCTGCCGATTGATTCATCGAGTGTGGATCTGATCGTATCGGGCTGGAGCATTAGTTATCTGGCCGATTCGAGTCATGACGATTGGCGTGAGAATCTTGAACTTGTCATGACAGAGCTGCAGCGAGATTTGAGACCAGGCGGGACGATTGTGATTCTGGAAACGATGGGAACCGGAACGGAGACACCGAATCCTCCCGATTTTTTAACGGGTTATTACGAACAGTTGGAGCATCAATATGGATTTAACCATCAGTGGATGCGAACGGATTATGTTTTTGAAACAGTGGAAGAGGCGCTGCATCACACGGGATTCTTTTTCGGAGAAGAGCTGACGGACAAGATTCAGGCGAACCAATGGTCAACCGTGCCGGAATGCGCGGGGATCTGGTGGAAGCATGTTTAGGCTAGGACGGTGATGTGGCCTCGTGGAACTTCTAATGTATGTGGTCTTGTTTATTCTTAACATTCCGATATACAAGTGGATTTTCAGAAGGATTTTTGATGATGTGGATGATCTGAAGCAGTCGGTAAAGTATTCGTTGACGCCGGATATCATCTCCTTGTTCCGCAGACGTTTTTGGAAGGATCAATTTGGAGAGCTGAAGCTGTCCGTATTCTATTTTTGTTGTTTAGGGATCTTTGTCATAGAGTGCGTGGTATTGACCAAGGTGGTCGACGTGATCTTTCAATGAATTAGCTATCAGGGGTTGAACGGTTACGTACCGCTGAATCTGTGGTAGAATTGCGAAGGACAATAACCCATACACATTCAACTGGAGAAGCAGGGAACGTATGTGAAGCCCTGCTTTTTTGATTTGAAGATGTTTGCTAATGGATATAAGGAGAATAGAGAATGCCAACGATAATTACAAAGTCATTTGATCAAGAAATGCAGCGATGTCTAAGTGAAATTACATCGGCTTATCATGCGGGGGAACTGAGCACGATGGACCTGGCGGAATTACCGGAAGAAATCTATATCATTGAGGCGGAAGATAAGATGGTGGGGTACGGAGTCGTGTGGGAATACGATAACGGGAAGCAGCTCATCCAGAAGGCCGAACAAGATTATTTTAGCGCCGATGAGCGGTATTTGGAGAAGGACTTCTATATTGATGTCAAGAATAAGAAGGATTTTATCTTTATCCAAGCCTTGGATGTACTCAAAGAATTCGAAAACAAAGGATACGCGGCTTCCTTCGTGAACTGGCTCAAAGCAAAGTATCCTACCAAAAAAATGTATGTCTATACCCTGGATAAATCACGGAATTTCTGGTTCAAGCAGAATTTCGAGATTCTAGGAAGTACGGCATGGATGACTTTTAATTAAGGTATCGTACAGCATCAAAATTATTCAAGGGAAGTTCATTGCATTCTTGACCCGAAAAGACAAGAGCTTGTCAGATGGTCTGAAGTAGACATCAAGATAAACCGGCTGCAAATTTGCAGCCGGTTTATCTTGATTCGAGTCAAGCAGGGTTGAACGCCTGTTATTGATCCAACGCGTTTTCAAACTTGCCGAACCACTCACTCCAGCCATACCTGGCGCCTTCGAGTCCATGAACATGGGAGAATCCCGTTTGTTCGAGATGAAGGTTAACCTTGCCGTCGCCTAAATCTTGCAGCGTCCAGGTGACGGTATGCCGCTCGTCTCCGGTAGCCCAAGAATAGGACAACCGATTGGGCGGTTCTACGATAAGTACTTCGCCGTCAACGATTCCATCCCAATATTCGGACGGCTCATGGCGAAACTGAAAACGATGTCCAACGATAGGCTTAAAATCATTTTCCGTGATCCACTTTGCTAACTTACTTGAATCGGTTAAGGCAGCCCAAGCCTTCTCGATCGATGTCGTGTACTGAAAATCCATGGATAAGATTAAACTCATTCTTCTTCCTCCTCGAACAGCTGGTTCAAGCGCAGCATATTTGTAGTCCAGTATTTGCTGTAGAAAGCCACCCAATCTTGAACTTCTCTAAGCGGATCGGGGTTTAGCTTAAATCGCGTTTCTCTGCCTACTTTCCGGTCGAGCACCAGCCCGGCCTCTTTAAGGATAGTCAAATGCTTGGATACCGCTGTACGGCCCATTGAAAATTGTGCCTTTAGTTCATGAAGCGGTTTCTCCTCTGCCTGTGATAACAGATGAATCAGTTGACGCCTAGTGGGATCTGCAATCGCGTCAAATACATCGCGGGACGGATTATTCTCAATCACGACAACCCTCCTAAAAGTCTAATTTTGTTGTTAGTCATCTAATGATGGATGAAGGGACCGCCGTTAATTTCACCACCTCTGCTTCATGATTTTATAAGTGAAATTTTCAGATATACCTGGAAATGACGATCACTCGATTAGAGAGTTAGTGTTAATCTCTAATGTTCATTCTAAACTAATACCCAAAAAAGGCATCCTTTTTGATATTTCGCTTAGAAATCTGATTACTCTGCAAATGGCTGGAAATAGAATCGACCAATGACTTCGGGCCCGCAATAAAGTATTTTCCATTGTTTTTATATAAGGTGTTAAACGTATCGATTTCCTGATGCAAGTCATCTCTTGAATCAAGATAAGTCACAGTTAATGAAGGATGGTTAGCCATTTCATCTAGCTCATTCTTGAAGATATAAGACTTTTTGCCATCCAAATAGAGCAGCTTTCTTTGCCCCCGTCATGATTCCCTTCTGCCTCTAATTGTTTAAGGATCGACCGAAATGGTGTGATTCCAATTCCGCCTGCGATCAGAAGCGAAGGACTGTTATCTTGCATATAAAAAGAACCGACAGGGCCGCTCATTTTAACTTTCATTCCCTGTTTTAATTCTAATAGAGCTTTTTTAAAATCACTAGGATCATCACCGATGCGCGTTGTTATTTTAACCATATTCTCTGTAGGAGCAGCTGCCAAGCTGAATGGTTTTGTAGGTTTTTTTATGGTCTTATGAGTAATGCTGAACAAACCGTATTGCCCAGCCTTCCAGGTTAAATCTTTCTCTCTTTCAAATAGAAAAGAATAGACATCCTCTGATTCTTTGCGGCTTTCTATAAATGATAGTTCTCTCTTCTTGAATATGGAGAACATATCCTGAAAAAAACTCATTTTCCCATCTCCCTCTTATAACGTTATCGGTATGGCAATCGCTATATCTTCATCCTGACTTCTAATTGGACACCATTTAGTGATACTTTGATTTTAGGACACCATTTGGTGTCGTGTCAATGACATATTTCAACTCCATATGAACACGGTCCAGCCCATATTGCATTTTAACAAATGGGTCGCTCCAGATGCGTTATATCCCGATATGGATCGGAAGATCGTTGTATAGTAAGCGCTTTACCCGCGCTTCTATAATGGTAGCAAGCTGTAAAAGGCGCTTGATGCGAAAGCGTCCTGAATGCAGCACAGATGCACGCAGAAGGAGGCAATCCACAGATGTTAGGAAGCAGCGATACGGCGGTGAACGTGGGGGTGAATGCCGAAACTCACATTCGCTTGGCGAATGGTCTGGTGGCCATTGAGGTGGATTTGGAAAAAGGCGGTTACACGTACGCAGGCAGCAGAGGATTCGCTCTGCAAGAAGTACGAAGCGGCTTTCGATGGCAGGGCCGGGAATACCATACGGGACATTACGACCGCCACTATATGATGGGGCAGCCGGAGAAGATCCAAGATCGGTTCGGAACAGGAATCCATGCCGTGATTAAACATGAATCCGATCTGCTCCCAGGCCTGGAACAGCATTTTTATGTCTATGAGGGGGCTTCATCTTTCATCACGCGGGTCATCATAGTCGGCCAAGAGGAATTAAAGGTAAACCGCATCGCGGTGGTGAAAACCGATAGCGTATCGAGCGGGAGCGAGACGGTTCCGGGAGAAGCGCTGCATGTGCTGCGCGTGCCGTATGACAATGACAAATGGGTGCGCTATCTCACGGAGACGGCCCCGCTGGAGACGGAAAGCTACGAAGTGACGGCCTTGTTCCAGCCGGATAGCCGCAATGGATTGATTCTGGGATCGATCAGTCATGACGTGTGGAAGACCGGCATTCGCGTCAAAGGGGAAACCGCAGGCAAGCTGGATGAGCTGGAACTGTACGCTGGCGCGGCCGACACCATGACCCGAGATTCCCAGCCGCATGGCTACGTAAGAGGAACTCGCGTCGAATCTCCGCTGGTAATGGTAGGGGATTACGACGATTATCGGACAGGACTCGAAGCGTATGGGGAAGCGAATGCGAAGGTAGCGCCTGCTCTGAGCTGGGACGGCGGCGTCCCGGTCGGCTGGAACAGTTGGTCGGCCGCCATGAGCACGCTGGATTACGACCTCTATGTGGCGACGAGCGATTTTCTGAAGCGGGAGGTTCAGCCGCAGGGCTTTCATAACGAGGATACCCTGTACATGAATTTCGATGCGTTCTGGGATCGCCTGACGCCTGCCGAGATGGAGGATGCCTTGAAAAGAGTCCGCGAGAACGGGCATAAACCCGGTACATACTGGACGCCGTTTGCGTTCTGGGGAAGTCCGGCTGGGTTCGGGAACCCCGTGGAGGGTACTGATGGGAAGTACACCTATGGCGATATCCTGCTACGCGACCAGGATGGCGAGATTTTGCCGGATGTTGACGGCGGACTTGCAATTGATCCCACGCATCCCGGGAACCTGGCGCGAATCGATTGGTTCATGGATAAATTCGTCTCCGAGGGATTTGAGTATATCAAGCTGGATTTCATGGCTCACGGGGCTCTGGAAGGCAAGCATTATAACCCGGATATTACGACGGGGATCGCTGCATACAATTACGGCTTGTCGTATCTGACGGATAAACTCTCCCCGGAGCGGATCGGCAGACCGTTCTTCATCAACCTGTCGATTGCCCCGCTGTTCCCTTATTCCTATGCGCACAGCCGCAGAATTTCTTGCGATGTGTTCGGAACGATCCAGGATACGGAATATTTGCTGAACTCGCTGACGCACGGGTGGTGGATGAACGATACGCTGTACCGTTTTAACGATCCGGACCATGCCGTGATCTATAAAAGCTTCAACCAGGATTCGACGACCCGCCATGAAGGGCGAAGCCGTCTGACCGCGTCCGTGATCTCGGGAACGGTGCTGCTGCTGGGCGATGACTTCCGGCATGAGGAAGCGGCATGGCGCGCCAAGAACTGGCTGGGAAATGAGGTGATCATCGAGATTGCGAGACTGGGCAGAACTTTTGTGCCCGTAGAAGGGAATCTCGGGAAACAGGCTGCGGATACGTTTGTGCTGACCCATCCGAGCGAAGCGGGAACCACGTATATTGCCGTATTTAACTATGACGGGGCCGAGTCCGTGCAGAAGACGGTTTCCTTGGAACGGTGCGGCCTCGAGGCGCACGCTTCTTACACGGTCCTGGATTTGTGGGAAGGCACGGCAGGTCAATCGGACGGTACACTCGCTGTCGAGCTGGCGCCAGCCGAATCGAAAATCCTGAAATTAAGCCGAAATCAATGAGTAGAAGGAGGAGAGGTTCAGTGCGTATTCATCCGTTCAAATTCTTCCAAAAATCATTCGTGCTCTTCTTATCGATTCTGTTAGCGGGGACTGTGCTAGGCAGCTCCTTGGCTTCGGCAGAACCGCAGCAGCCGAGTCAAACGGCCGGAGGCATCCTTTCCTACGAGGCCGAGGCATCTCAGAACACGTTTACCGGCAATGCAGGAGCGGTCGATTGCGGCTTCTGTTCCGGCGGGCAAAAAGCCGGCAATCTATACGGCGGCTCCACGTTGACGTTCAACGGGATTCAGGCCGATAAGGCCGGTATCTACAATATGAACATGTTCTACATCTCCGGGGATTCCCGCGCGGCTTCGATCTCCGTGAACGGAGCGGAGAAGGAGAATTTCAGTTTTCCGAAAACAGCGGATTGGAACACGATCGGCACCTATCAGATTCAAATTTACTTGAATCAGGGCAGCAACACGATTCTGTTCGATGATGCAGGCGGATACTCACCCGATTTTGACAAGATTGAGCTGACCTTTGATTCAGCCGGCGAAAACGGATCAGGCCCAGATGGCAGCATTGGCGATTTGGGCAAGCAAAAGAAAGCCACGAGCTATGGCTCCATTACCTTAACCGAATATGCCAACGGCTTCAAGGTATCCAATCCGACGTATGAGCTGCTGTACAACACCTCGACCGGATTGTCGCAATACAATTGGAACGGTGAGGCGGTTGCCAAGGGGTTATACAGCGAGATCCAGCTCGACCGGATGGTTGCAAGTACAGATTATAAACATCATAAATTTTATAAAAATCAGGTGGTCCCATTCCAGGATGCCACCGGCAAGGGCATCAAGGTGACGGTCTTGAATGAGGATGGGGGAATGCCATCGCTCAGCCAAATCTATTACGTCTATGAAGACGGGCCGTATCTGCTTACGGAAACAGTGGCTTCCCATCATTCCGCAATATCTACGGGGAACATCGCACCCATCGCGATGGAAGCGAGAGGCGGCATCGACATCGGCAGCTATGACGATAACCGGGTCCTCGTCGTTCCTTTCGACAATGATGCTTGGTCCAGATACCAAGCGAAGTCGATGAATACCGGCCTCAACAACGGTCTGTATGTCAGCTCGGAGCTGACGGCCATCTATGACAATACGAGCCGGAACGGCCTCGTCATCGGATCGGTGACGCATGACACGTGGAAGACCGGCATCTATTGGAGCGGCTCGAATGACAAATTGAACAAACTGCGTGTATATGGCGGATTTACGTCATCCACCTCCACGTGGGACACGATCCCGCATGGAAAGGTAACGGGGAAGCAAATTGCTTCGCCGAAAATCATGATCGGCTTTTTCGAGGACTACCGGACCGGGCTGGAGGCGTTTGGCCAGGTGAATGCAGCGATTCAGCCTCCGTTAGCCTTTGGCGAAGACATTCCTGAAGGCGTTCCGGTCGGTTGGAACAGCTGGGGAGCTTATGCCAGCGATTTAAGCTTTGACAAGGCGGTTTCCGTCTCGAATTATGTTAAAGACCATATTCAGAACCTTTCCTTCAACAATGAGGGCAGTATCTATATCAATCTCGATTCCTATTGGGATAACATGACGGATCAGCAGCTGACGGATCTGGTTCAGCTCATTCACAGCAATGGACAGAAGGCCGGCATCTATTATTCGCCGTTCGTGTACTGGGGCAACAATATGGAGCAGGAAGTCGAAGGGACGAGCGGCAAATATAAATACGGCGATATCGTGCTGCGCGATTTGGACGGCAACGTCCTGCCGACGCTGGACGGCGCTTATGCAGTGGATCCGACGCATCCGGGCGTGAAGCAGCGGATCGATTATTACATGAATAAGTTCAAGAGCAAGGGCTTTGAATATATCAAAATCGATTTTCTGAGCCATGGGGCAATGGAAGGCAAGCACTATGATGCCAACGTTCAAACCGGCATCCAGGCCTATAACCAAGGGATGGCTTACGTGAATGAAGTGCTGGACGGCTCCATGTTCATCAGCGCTTCCATCGCGCCGTTGTTCCCTAGCCAATATGCGCACAGCCGCCGTATTTCCTGCGATATCGACGGCAGCATCGGCAGCACGGAATACCAGCTGAACAATCTCACGTACGGCTGGTGGCAGAACGGAACGATCTACCATTATACCGATCCGGACTATATGCACTTAACCAAAGGCGGATCGATGGAAGGCGCGCAGTCTCGCGTCAATGCGGCCGCAATCTCCGGCACGGTCTTCCTGAATTCGGATGACGTAACGGATGCGACGGCACGGCAGTACATGGAAACGCTGCTGACCAACCCGGAAGTGAACGGGCTGGCGATGAAGGGCAAGGCGTTCCGGCCGGTAGAAGGCAATACGGGCACGCAGGCAGCGAACGTATTCGTGCTGGACGATCAGGGAACCTACTATGCAGCCGTGTTTAACTATACGCAAAATGCGGCCCAGCACACCGTGGATCTCGTTAGGGCGGGTATCGCTTCGGACGGGGCGGCGTCCTATACGGTGACGGATGTATGGAGCGGCCAACCGCAGACGGTGTCTGGCTCTTCGCTGGATGTGACGCTAAAGGCGGCCGAATCCAAGCTCTATAAAATCGTCCCTAATCCATAACTAGTAGACATAGATTCATCATGAACAACTGCAAGTTCATCGCGGTTCTCGGCTCCATCCGGGAATCGCGATTTCTTGCTTTTGCTGTAAGGGTAGTGCTTGTCCCGATATTGGAAAATGAAATGAAGAGGAGAAAACAACATGACAGAAATGAAGCTTTGGTATACGAAACCGGCCCAGGGCTGGTCGCAAGGGCTGCCGATCGGCAATGGCCGAATAGGGAATGTGGTGGTATCCACTCCTGACAGAGAAATATGGAATATCTCCGAAACCACCTATTGGTCTGGCCAGCCGGAGCCGGCTCAAGGGCGAAGCAACAGCAAAGCGGATTTGGAGCAGATGCGGAAGCACTTCTTCCAGGGCGATTATCGCGAAGGCGATCTACTGGCCAAGAAGCACCTGGAGCCGGAAAAATTGAATTTTGGCACCAATCTGGGACTATGCCAAGTCGTTCTGGAGTTTGACCATCACGTGAAGTCATCCGAGGGCGAGAGACAAAATGCAGCAGCTGAGCCGCTCTTCCATCGGGAATTGGATCTGGAGGAGGCGGTGGAACGTTCTTTTTACGAGATCGATGGAGCGGAGATGACGCGAGAGGTCTTTGCTTCCCATGCCGATCAGGTGATCGTTTCCCGGATCCGTAGCAGCCAGGGTTCGTCAGGCGTGTCATTCCGCATTTCGATTCGAGGCGAGAATGGTCCTTTTCATGCTGTCGTTACTAGTAAGGATACGATCGAATTCCAGGGACAGGCGCTGGAAAGCGTACATAGCAACGGGGAGTGCGGGGTGTCCTGCCAAGGCCAGCTGCGCGTCGTAACGGAAGGCGGGCAAGTGAGCTGCACGAATGACACCATAATCGTGGCCGGGGCAGATGAGGCGGCGATTTATTTTGCGGTGAATACGGATTACCGTCAAGAAGGTGAGAGCTGGCGGGAGAAAAGCGCGTTGCAGCTGGATCAGGCTGTGCTGCTGGGATATGACGCGCTGAGAGCCAAGCATCTGGCGGATTATCAGCCGCTGTATACCCGCGTACGATTGGAGCTGGGAAGCTCTGAGCATGCCAGTCTGCCTACGGACGAGCGGATCGGCAGGTTTAAGCAGGGCAATTGGGACGATCCGGCGTTGTTTGCGTTGTTTTATCAATACGGTCGGTACTTGACGATTAGCGGGTCACGACAAGACTCCATCCTGCCCATGCATTTGCAAGGCATATGGAATGACGGCGAAGCCAACAAAATGGCCTGGAGCTGCGATTATCACCTGGATGTGAACACCCAGATGAATTATTTTCCGACGGAGGCCGCGAACCTGAGCGAGAGCCATGAGCCGCTCATGCGGTATATCCAGCAGCTGTCGGTGGCCGGACGCTCGGCGGCACGCCATTATTATGATGCCGAAGGCTGGGTGGCCCATGTATTCTCCAATGCCTGGGGATTTGCGTCACCGGGGTGGGGGACCTCCTGGGGGCTGAACGTGACGGGCGGACTGTGGATCGCGACGCATATGATGGAGCACTACGCGTACAACCGGGATCAGGCTTTTCTGGAGGAACTGGCGTATCCCGTCCTGAAGGAGGCCGCAGCCTTTTTCATGGATTACATGACGGTGCATCCGAAGTATGGCTGGCTGGTGACAGGTCCGTCGAATTCGCCGGAGAACAGCTTTTATACCGGCCATCCGGAGGATGGGCATCAGCAGCTGTCCATGGGTCCGACCATGGATCAGGTCCTGGTTCGGGATCTGCTGGCGTTCTGCGTGAAGGCAGCACAGACGCTGGGCGTGGATGAGGAGCTTCAGCAGAAGTGGCAGAGGGCACTGGATCAACTGCCTCCGCTAATGATCGGCAAGAAGGGGCAACTGCAGGAATGGCTGGAGGACTATGAGGAGGCGCAGCCGGAGCATCGTCATCTATCGCATCTATATGCCCTGTATCCCGGCAGCCAAATCACGCCGCATCATACGCCTGAACTCGCTGCGGCGGCCCGAGTGACATTGGAGAACCGGAACAGCCGGGCCGACCTGGAGGATATCGAATTTACCGCGGCGCTGTTCGGACTCTTCTACGCCCGATTGCATGACGGGGACCAAGCCGTGCAGCATATCGCCCACCTGATCGGGGAGCTGTGCTTCGATAACATGCTCACCTACTCCAAACCCGGCGTGGCCGGAGCTGAGGCCAACATCTTTGTCATCGACGGCAACTTCGGCGGCACCGCCGCCATTGCGGAAATGCTGCTGCAGAGCCACGAAGGCGAGATTCATCTCCTGCCTGCACTGCCGGCGATATGGCCGACAGGCAGTGTGAAAGGGCTGAAGGCGAAAGGGAATATTGAGGTGGATATGAGCTGGGAAGATGGGAAGCTGGTTGAGGCGAGGGTGAAGGGGAATGAGAGTGGGAGTGTGCGGGTGTTTTATGGGGGAGGGGGTGGGGGTATGGTTGAGACAGGGGAGTACAGGGAGAGCCTAGGAATTCATAAGGAGCATTTTTTCCGTTGTCAGGCTTGTTGTAATGAGAAAAGTGCGGTTCACGGATGAGATTTAGAGTAGGTGAGAATAAGAAGCAAGGGCAGTATTGGAGTGCATTGTGCTATCACCAGTATTAAGATGGCAGTAAATGTGAGCAGCGTGGCAGAGGTAATGGATGTAGATTTTTTCAATGCTTTGTATGATCGGATTATTCATGTTGACCCTAACATATTATGGGAAATTGAATTACATGGGAGTCGTTACAATGATACACAGACTATCGAGGTTAAGGAGCAGGAATTGAAAAAGCAGAAGAGGGCATTAGACAAGCTGCATGAATCGTATGAAGAGGACATGATAACGAAGCTTGTATTCTTGGAGCGTAAAGCTATCCGGTCAAGGCAGATAAAGAAGCTAGAGGAAGAGTTGAAGAATTTGCGGAAGGTCGTAGTAGATGAGGTGAATTATCCTACTGTTGAGCAGATATATGATCGTATAGGTGAGTTCAGGGAGTTGTGGAGCGCCGCGATGACGAGTGAATAGAAGAATAGGGCGTTGAAAAAGATGTTGAAGCGGATTGTGTATAATCGAGAAGGGAATCGGGTGGAGTTGACGATTTGTTATAGATGAAGATCTAGAGCAAATCCTAAGACGGGGCTGATTTGATATTCAGCTCCTTTTTACATACATCTTTCATGCATGAGATGTGGTATGTGTTTCCTATTCAGTTTGAACGGGTGCCTCTAATGGAACAATAGGGCAACGGCTTCCTTAAAGCTGATATTTTAACTGAATGACAAAATCGGATTCTGTTGCGGGTGTTAGTGGAAAAGTGATATTTTTTAATGCTATTTTTAAAAATAGTAACGAGAGTCACTTCATTTCGTGAGAAGCGCGTTTTGAATTTAAGAATTCTAAATAATATTATCACTCTGCAACTAATAAAAATTTTACAAATGGAAATAAAGCGGCTATAAGTGTAAATCAAGTTAGGTTAGATTTTAGCTAATTAAGAAGCTATAATATGGTGAAAGCTCATATTTGAATTGGAAGGACAATAAGTAGGAACGGTAATGATAGGAGAACTGAAAAATGAAAATTGATCTAGAAAAAATGATTGCAATTTCGAAAGTTAATCAGAACTTTTCTGAGGCTGCAAGGCTTACTGATGAACATGAATTACTTACAATAATGAAAAATAGTAAGCCCAGGTTTGTTTTGATGACATTCGAGAAATTCAGGGAATACGAAGCGAATCGGGATAATCATACTAATAAAAAATAAAAATTATTCAAGTATACTAAGAGGATTGATTAAATGAATAAGAAATGCCAGGTATTTACACCAAATGAAATTGTCATAGAGCTTTTAAATAAGGTTGATTATAATAATAATTTATTTGGGAAAAAGATCATCGAAAACGCTTGTGGGGATGGAAATATTCTAACGGTTATTGTGGAGCGATACATAACTGATTGTTTAAATAATGGATTGACTACGAAAAAAATAAAAATGGGATTGCAAGAAGATATTTATGGTGCTGAGATTGATAAAGAGCATTATTTAAAATGCATTGATAATTTGAATGCAGTGGCAGAGAAGTACGGCGTGATAGGGGTCAATTGGAATATTCTTAATGTTGATATTCTAAAAGAAGACTTAAAGATTAGATTTGATTACGTTATTGGAAATCCTCCATACATCACATATAAAGATTTGGATAATGAAACCAGGTTGTTTGTACGAGAAAATTATGAAGTCTGTAAGACGGGAAAGTTTGATTATTGTTACGCTTTTATCGAAGCGAGCTTAAAAATCTTAAATGAAAATGGAAAGATGTCTTATTTAATACCTAGCAGTATTTTCAAAAATGTTTTCGCTCAAAAATTAAGAGATTTTTTAATGCCATTTGTCCAACAAATTTATGATTACCAAACAATTAAATTATTTGATGTACTAACATCATCAGCCATAATTGTATGTGATAAAGGACGACCAAGTTATTTTATAGATTACTATAATGTAGATAAGGGAAATACGATTACTATTAATAAAACAGATTTATTTAGTAAGTGGGAATTCACGCAAAAAAAAGCTGTGGATATAAAAGATACTGCTAAATTCGGGGATTTTTTCACCGCATCAATTACAATAGCAACACTTTATAATAAAGCATTTGTTTTAAGTGATTTTAAAGAACTAGAGGATGAAGGACGATACATTGTAGTAGGTTCTTATTTAATTGAGAAGGATTTACTCAAATTGGCTGCGAGTCCCAGATCAATGAATTATAACAAAAATGAATTAATTATATTTCCCTATAATTATAAAGAAGGCAAACTTGAAAAATATAATGAAGATGAATTCGAACGGAGATTTCCCAAAGCAACAAACTATCTGAAGTTGTTCAGTGATAAATTAGCGAAACGTGACTCTGATAAAAATGTGAAGTGGTTTGAATACGGAAGAACACAGGCGCTGTCCCATCTAAATCAAGAAAAATTATTGCTTTCCACTGTGGTGACGAAACAAGTAAAGGTGTATGAACTTTCAAAAGAGTGCATTCCCTATTCAGGAATTTATATCACTCGAAAAGGAAAATTAAACTTAGAATATGCCAAAAATATTTTGGAAAGTGAAGACTTTTTTAATTATGTAAGAAGTATCGGTATAAATGCAAATGGTGCCTCTTTGAGAATTACTGCAAAAGATATTAATAATTATGTGTTTCCAATAAGGGAGGCGTAATAATTGGAAAAGATGAAATACAAAATTTCATCCAGAGCAACCATCCTTTTAGGGAGAGAAAGCGTTTCTAAAGTAGACGGAGCAGTTATTGAACTTGTTAAAAATACTTATGATGCTGATTCACTTATTTGTTTTATATGTTTTGATATTGAACATGACTGCATTTATATTCTGGATAATGGCATTGGTATGACAAAGGAAACTATCGAAAATTATTGGATGTTAATTGGTACAGACAACAAAAGAGAAGAATATGAATCAGCTAGAAATCGTATTAAATCAGGGGAAAAGGGGATCGGGCGTTTCGCTCTTGATAGATTAGGTAGTAGATGTGAAATGTATACAAAAAGCAAATTAAGTCCGAAACTCATTTATTGGGAGACGGATTGGAGGAAGTTTGAACAGACAGGCAAAACTTTGGATGAAATTGATGCGAATTTTGGTTATCTAGATGACAAGTTTATTGATGTTATACCAGCAACTATCTTTAATGACGTATCTTCAATAAATACAAAAAAAGTAATTGAAGAATTTGTTAGCTTGGAAACAGGAACTCTATTAAAAATAAGTGGACTAAGAGATCGGTGGTCTACAAAAGAAATTAGTAATATAACCAACTCTATGGGCTTCTTAATTCCACCAGTGGAACAAAAGGATTATATAATTTGCATAAAAAAATCAATGGAAAGTTCTTATTTAATAATCGAAAATGAGATCTCTGAAGAATATGATTATAAGCTTAGTGCTGAGTTTGATGGTGAAAGCTTCACGATTACTTTAGATAGAAATGAGTTTGACTTGAACAAAATTCCTGCGGAAGTATTTGAACTAGAGGCATTCAAAGAATTTCCGTTTCGATATACAGATTTTAAAGGAAGGAAATTTGAATTTGTATATTCTATTCCACAGCTTATGAGAACTGATGAAGAGGGAATTATTAATTCAGTCAAAGAGATTGGCGAATTTAAGTTTAATTACACATTTATGAAGATGTCATTACAAGATGATTCAAAAGAAACATTTTTTTATAAGGAGATAAGCAAGAAAAGAAAATTATGGTTGGATGCTCATGGAGGAGTGAAGATATACCGAGATCACTTTTTGGTAAGACCATATGGAGACCCTACTTCAGATGCATTTGATTGGCTAGGTTTAGATGCAAGAAAGGCACATAATCCAGCTGGTATATCGCATCCCCAGGGTAATTGGCATGTTAGAAACAGACAAGGTCAAGGCACTGTTTTAATTTCAAGAGTAAATAATTCTTGTATTTTAGATAAGTCGAGTCGAGAAGGCATAATTGAAAATGAATATTTCAGTACATTTAAAAATGTTATAAAAAATATTATTGCGGTGTTTGAGCATGATAGAGCTCATATTGGTAGAGGTATGAAAGAGTACGCTGATATCGTTAACGAAAGAGAAAAAACCAAACAAGAAGGCAATGAGCTAGCGATAAAGATTCTGGATGAAAAGGAAAAAAAAGAAGAAACTCCTCCCTCTACGGAGGAAGTGAAAAAATTAGCTAAAGCAGTCCAGTTCTACGAAGAAGAGCGTGAAGAACTAATAACAGAGATTAAACTACTACGCTCATTAGCAACTAATGGTTTAATCACTACATCAATTGTCCATGATCTAAAGGGGATTAATGCAATACTAGTTAATCGAGTAGATGCATTTGAGTTTGTTATTAAAAATCAAAATGAAGGCATGATTTCTCGGAATTTAAACGATCTTCGCAAAAGTGATATCTTTTTAAAATCATGGATAACTGTTATAACTAATCAAATTAAGAAAGATAAGCGTAAAAGATTAAAGAAAGATGTGTATCAGACCATCGATGAAATAATTGAGGTGATGGCACCTATTCTACAGCAAAAAAAAATCACTGTAGATTTACAGGGAGATGAAAAACAAGTCTTCAAAATGATATTCGTCTCTGATTTCGAGAGTATTATCTACAACTTAATAATTAATTCAATAGAATCTTTTGAAAAGACTAAAGTTTCAGAGAGAAAAATTACTATTGTTTTGGAGACAGAAGGTGACTTTACAATTCATTATAAAGATAATGGAACCGGGTTGGATAGTGTTTTTAAAAATCCATATGATATTTTTAAATTTGGCTCAACAAGCAAGTATGATAAAGATGGTGAGGTAATAGGCACTGGTTTAGGAATGTACATTGTTGCTTCAACAGCAAGAGAGTACAATGCTCAGTACATAATTACTGAATCAGAAAGCGGCTTTGGATTAGACTTGAAATTTCCTTTATGAGGTGATCAATATGGAGCAAATATTAAAAATCGGTATTGTTGATGATGATAGTGGTAAGATAACTCAGATAATGACAAGACTTATGCAGGGACTTGATGGAGCTTCCCCAGAGAAGAAGCAAAAATATTCTTCCTACAAATTTGACCCCATAGAGATTGAGTTGGAAGAAGACTTGAATCAAATAATAGCGGATATATTAGAGTTTCGTTTAGATTGTCTTCTCGTAGATTATAAACTTTCATCATATCAAAACGTAGACTACACAGGTATAGAGCTTGCTAAAGCTTTAGAAAGAGAATTGTATGATTTTCCTGTATTTGTTTTAACATCTTATGATGATGATTTATTCACTAATGAAATTTATAATGCATACCAAGTTTTTGATTTCGATAGATACTTAAGTGAGGAACAAGAGCGTGTTGAGTTGCATTTCAAAATGATTGAACAAATCTTAAAGACAGAAAAGCAAAAGGAATACTGGGAACGGGAATTGCGTACTTTACTTCCGTTAGTAGGAACGTCAGATGAAATTGATACTAGAGTTTTAGAACTTGATTCTAAGTTGGAAAGATCGATAAGTGGTGGTAATGCATTACCTGAAGGATTGAAAAGGGATTTGTCCTCCAACAAAATATCAGAATTACTCGCCAAAATTGACGAGATTTTGGAAAGGGAGTAGCCTTCTTGAAACCGATCAAAATAAAGAAACCCGTTAGATCACATACAGGCATAAAATGGATCACAAATAGTACCAACAAGAAATATTTGGCTCCTGATTTTGATAACAGATGTGCGTATTGCGATGACTTAGACAAGTATAGCGGTGGATATAACGCTTACCATGTAGAACACTTTGCTCCAAAAGAGAAATTTGAAGACTTAAAATTCACTTATGACAATCTACTTTATAGTTGTCCCTACTGTAATATATCTAAGTCTAATAAGTGGGTAGGCAAAACTTCTGATGAGTGTGTTGTAGGAGACAAAGGTTTTCTTGACCCTTGTACTGATGAGTATTACAAACATCTTGGCAGGGACGATGAAGGTAGAATAATATTCCTCACTCCTTTAGGAGAGTACATATATTTTGAATTGAAATTATTTCTTAAGAGGCACTTTATCCTGTATAACATTGATCGCCTTCGCGACAAAAGGTTAGCTTTAAAAGCAAAGATTGATGAAAAAGTAAGCAAGGGTGAGGATGTTGAAAATCTTAGACAAATAAATAGTCTACTCTGTGATGTTCTTTGCGAATATTATGAACTCTTTTTGAAAGATGAAGAGGGGGCTGTCAAAAGTTTAGTAAACTCTTAGAAATACCCCGGTGGGGAAATGGCATTTCTAACGTAAGTGATGGCTGATCAGGCTACGAGAAGCATGAGGTTAAGGCCAAGATGACACCGAATAGCCGTAATGGCAAAAGCAAGAAGTCGGTGATCAGCGAGTACGGGGAGCAGGAAATCACGGTTCCACGGGATCGGCTGGGAGAGTTTGAACCGATCGTGGTCCAGAAACATCAAAAGAACGTAACCGGCATCGAGGACCAGATTATCGCGTTGTATGCCAAAGGTGTCAGTACCCGGGAGATTCAGGACCATTTGCAGAAACTGTATGGCATCGAAGTGTCGTCTACCCTCATCTCCAATGTGACCAACAAAATCGTACCCCTCATAAAAGAATGGCAGAATCGGCCGCTTCAAGGCATATATGCCGTCGTGTACATGGATGACATTCACTTAAAAGTGAAGCAGGACGGAGCCATCGTGAACAAAGCCGCCTATATGGTTATTGGCATTGATTTGGATGAGAACAAAGATGTGCTGGGCATGTGGATTGGCGAAAATGAATCCAGCAAGTTCTGGCTCAGTGTGCTGAATGACCTCCGAAATCATGGGGTCCAAGATATCCTCATCATCTGTGTAGACAACCTGAGTGGCTTCTCTGAGGCGATCACTGCCTGCTATCCAAAAACCGAAATCCAGAAATGCATTATTCACCAGATCCGAAATTCGACTCGTTTTGTGTCTTACAAGGACCTCAAGAAAGTGACTGTCGATCTGAAGCCGATCTACAAAGCGGCCACAGAGGAAGGGGCACTGCTCGAATTGGACCGATTCGAGGAAGTCTGGGACGTCAAATATCCACTCATCGTCCGCTCCTGGCGAAATAACTGGGAGGAACTCTCGACCTTCTTCAAATACCCACCCGAAATCCGTAAGCTAATCTATACCACTAACATGATCGAGAGTTACCACCGGCAGCTCCGCAAAGTTACCAAGGGAAAAAGTATTTTCCCGACGGACGAAGCCTTGCTTAAAATGCTGTATCTGGTTGGACGTGTGCAAAACTGGGGGCAAATGCTACTTCAATTGTCCGTCTTTTTTCCAGATCGAGTGAGCAACTACTTACGCTAAAAACGCCAAAATCCCCCTCGGGGGATTCCTTGGTAAAGAGTTTACACAAAATTATTGACAGACCCTTTGGACAAGGTTCAACTTTCTCGCTCATTTGGGTAAAACAGCCTTCAGCATTATTTTACCCAAATTCCAAGCGAAAAGAGGTGATGCCCCATGACAACGAATCACATACCCAATAGATTAGTCAAAGAAAAATCACCCTATCTTCTGCAACACGCACATAACTCGGAGAACTGGTTCCTTTGGTCGGATGAAGTTTTTGACAAAGCTAAACATGAGAACAAACCTGTCCTCCTATCTATCGGGTATAGCTAACGTTTATTGACCTACACGTACCTGTCATTGATGAGATGTTTACTTTAGTATTAGAAACTATAATTACTCAAGATTTGATGTGCAAAACAAGAAGGGATAACATTCCGAAGCAAAAGTCAAAGAAGATAACTTATAAATTATACTTGCATATTTAAAAAGCAAACAATTTTAGCTCTAAAAATTAAAAATCACACGCCCTTACCCCTCCCGGGTAAGGGCTCTCTTCATTTCCCCACAATCTAACTCTTAATAGCCCCCATCATAATCCCCTTCACAAAATACCGTTGCACAAAAGGATACACCATAATGATCGGCAGCGTAGCGACCATGGTCACCGCCATCCGGATGCTTTCGCTGGAGACCGGGATTCGCTTGGAGCCCTGGGCCAGCTGCTGGGCATCGGACATCATGCCGGCGGTCTGGAACTGGTTGAGGATTTTGACCAGGACGGCCTGCAGGGTCTTGAGCTCCGGCTTGTAGGTATACACATAGGAGTCATACCAGGAGTTCCAATGGCCGATGGCCAGGAACAGGCCAATCGTGGCGAGCACCGGCACGCACAGCGGCATGATGATTCGGAAGAACGTCTGCAGGTCGTTTGCGCCGTCGATTTTGGAGGATTCCTCGATCTCGCCGGGGATCTGCTCCATGAAGGTACGCACCAGAATCATCAGGAAGACGCCGATCAGGCCAGGGAAGATATAGACCCAGAAGGAGTCGATCAGCCCCAGGGATTTGATGATCATATACGTCGGGATGAGACCGCCGCCGAAATACATCGTGAACACAAAGAAGAAGGAGAAGTATTTCCATCCGAGCAGTTTGCGCTTGCTGAGCGGATAGGCGAGCAGCGTGATGAAGAAGATGGATGCCGCCGTCCCGACAACAGTCCGCAGCACGGTGATCTTGATGGCGCTCCAGATCTCCGGATTCCGGAAGATGGTCAGGTAGCTCTCGATCGTTGGCACGCGCGGCCAGAAATACAGGTTGCCCCGCATCGTATCGGTTGCATCGTTCAAGGAGATGACCAGGATGTTCCAGAACGGATAGAAGGTGACGAGGAAGATGCCGGTCAGGAACAGGTATAAAGAGGCATCGAAGATACGCTCAGGCACGGTTATTTTGCTTAACATGGATGTACCTCCTTATGGTTTAGAATAGGGACTGCCCGTTCAGCTTCTTCGCCGTATAGTTGACGATGACCACGATGATGAACGCCACCACGGAGCTGAACATGCCGACGGCTGCCGCATAGGAGAACATGCCGTTCTGGATACCATAGCGGAACGAATAGGTGGACAGGACGTCGGAGTAATCCCGCGTCAGGTCATTGCCGAGCAGGAAGTGCTGGTCGAAGCCCGCGTTCAGGATGCCGCCAAGCGCCAGAATCAGCAAAATGACAATGGTTGGCTTCAGGTGAGGCAGGGTGATGTACCGGATCTGTTTAAAACGGTTGGCGCCGTCCACCTTGGCCGCTTCATAAAGCTCCTGGTTGATGGATGAGATGGCCGCCAAATACATGATCGAACTGTAGCCCATATCCTTCCACGTATTGCCGAGCGCAACGATCCACCAGAAGTACTTGCCGTTCTGCAGGAATAAAACGCTTTCATCGGTGATGTGTAGGAATTTCAATATGCCGTTAATCGCGCCGTCCGAGGAGAGCAGGGTCACGATGATGTTGGCCGCGATAACCCAGGATATGAAATAGGGAAGATAGGAGGCGGTTTGCACCGTCTTTTTGAATTTCACGTTCTTGATCTCATTAATCGCGATGGCGATCAGGATCGGCATCGGGAAGGAGAAGAGCAGCGTGATCAGCGTGGAGGCCAGCGTATTTCGCATGACGATCCAGAAGTCGCCGTTGTTGAAGAAGTAACGGAACCATTCCAGGCCGACGAACTCGCTCGTGAACAGGGTCGACCAGAAGCCGCCGAGCGTCGGCTGGTAATTGACGAAGGACATGTATAGGCCAACCATGGGCGTATACGCAAACACAATGGCCCAGATCAGTCCGGGCAGCATCATCAGGAATAGATACTTCTGCTGCTTCAGCATGGCCCAGCGGCTTTTTCGATGAGGACTCAAGTTCAAGTCACTCCGCGTCTGTAAGGTTGTAGCAGGTTTCATATGGGGCACCTCGCATCTCAAGTTAACTCAAATTATAAGACTCGGAAAAAATGAGTGTCGATATGACAATGTAACGAAAGATGCTTGAAAATAACTTACATCGTCAATTCCCATAGTTAAAAAAACGAAATCGCTATAATATTAAGGGATAAAGCCGACACAGGGGGTATGAGCATGTATAGCATTTTTCTCGTAGATGACGAAGAGCTGGAGCTTGAGATGATCCGAGATTATATTCGTTGGGAAGAGATGGGGATATATGTAGCCGGAACAGCCCTGAACGGCAGGGATGCCCTGGAGAAAATCGAGGTGATTCAGCCCGATATCGTACTGACGGACGTCCAGATGCCCGTCATGACCGGGCTTGATATGGCGAAGCGGGTGAGTGAGTTATTCGACTGGATTCAGTTCATCTTCCTGACCGGACACGATGAATTCAATTATGTGAAGTCGGCCTTAAACGTGGGAGCCGTGGGCTATTTATTGAAGCCGCTGGATCTGAGCGAAATTGTAAGCGTTATCGATAAAGTCAAGCGGCGCTGCGAGGAAGTGCGGATGAAGAACCGCTCCATTCGCGTGACCAAATCCAATATTGTACGTGAGATGATATTCGAGCAGAACGAGGAGCGATTCCGAAACCTTGCTGCCAGCTACCATAAGCTGTCCCGCCATACGGAGCCGAGGACGTACACGCTTACGCTGCTCGGCATCGATGCTCCGCACGCTGCACAGCCGGGACCGTCCCTCGAGGATGGCATGGCGCGCCTGCAGACGTTTATGGAGGAGTGGCTTTCGGACAAGAAACTCGAGGCGGATCTGGTCATCTGCCGGGAAGGCGAGCTGGGCATCTTCATGGATGCCGCCGGCCATCTGAGCCGCTTTACGTGGGAGGATCTGCTGAAGCAGATGCAGCATACGCTGGGGTTTACGATGACCGCGGCCGTGAACGAGGAGCCGGAAGAGCTGTCCCGCATCCAGGATGTATACCGGGAGACGCGGCAGATGCTGGAGGAGATGTTTTACGTCGGGAACGGGAGAGTCATCTATGCCAAGGACGTGCTGCGGCAGCTGGAGAGCCGGCAAATTCCTCCTTTCCAAGAAGCGGCCTATTTCGAGGACATTCATCAGCTGGCGTCCGAGCAAGCCGCGCAGAAGCTGCGGGATTACTTCAACCGGCTGGTCATGCTGCGAATCCGAAAAACCGAAGTGTGCGACTTTGCCATCGGACTGGTGGAGTCTCTGCTGGAGGGGATTCACGAACCGATCACGGAGAGCCACAAGCGGGCGGAGCTTTACCAATCCATCTATCAGTGCCGTACCATTATTGAAATCGAAGCGATCATCATGGATTTCGCCGGGCATGCGATTCGGACGCTGGAACACCGGTTCATGGACAAAAATGCAAGGCTGGTGCACCAGGTGCGCACGACGATCGACCAGACCTATCATCAGGCCATCACGATCAACAGCTTGTCCGATCAGGTGTATCTGTCTCCCAACTACCTGCGTTCCATCTTTAAGGAGAAAACCGGCATGACGATCCATGATTACCTAACGAGAATCCGGCTGAACAAAGCCAAGGAGCTGCTGGCCGACGATTCGCTCAAGGTGCAGGACATCGCCCAAAGGGTCGGTTATGAGAGCACATCCTACTTCATTTCCTTATTCTTAAAAAGTCAAGGAGTTACGCCGAATGAATACCGCAAAAACATCTAGCCCGTCCGGCCCGTGGAGCCGGCTGGCAGGGGCTTTCCCGTTCGCGCACTTACGCGCATACACCAATTGGCGGCTCCGGCACAAGTTCTTTTTCATCTTTCTGATCGTGATCATCCTTCCGTTCTCGCTGCTGATCTATTATTCGTATTCTTCGACCCGCAGCACGATTACGGAGCATACCTATACGGCCTTGGGCGGATCGCTGGCACAGATTAACACCAACGTGGAGAAGCGGCTGGAGTATTACAATCAGCTGTCGAACATCCTCTACATGGATGCGCAGCTCCGCAATTATCTGTCTACTGATTATGAGCAGGCGTACTATTATCTGGACGCCTTCCAATATATCAACCGGACGCTGCCGTCCCTGATGACCCTGAATGCCAACATTCTGGGCATCACGATTTATACGGGGAACCATACCCTCTATTCCGACGGTCAATACGTCAAATATACGGAAGAGCTGCCCCGGGCGATGGAGGAGCAGGTGCTGGATGCCGCCGGCAATACGGTGTACTTCCATTCCGGGAATTTCAAGGCCGATGATGCACATATCACCATTGCCCGTTCGTTAAGTTATTTCAGCCTGCAGCATCCGTACGGGATATTGACCATGGACATTAACGCGAACGAATTCTACTCCCTGATCAAAATGGAGAACGACAACAAAAGCGTCTATATTATCGACGAGTTTGGCGGCGTGATCAGCACGGGGGATCAGAACCTCCAATCGAACCAGCTGTTCGACGTGTTTCCGATTCAGGAGCGGATGACCCAGGATGCGGGCTCATTCGATATGAAGATTAACGGCCAGGAGCGTTTTTTCACGTATAAAAAGCTCAGCAACGGTTGGTCCACGGTCATCACCGTGCCCTACGACGAGCTGCTGGCCAATGCGAATCAGGCGACCAAGAACGTTATCTGGTTCTCCGTGCTGGCGATTGGCATTGCCATCCTGCTGCTCTATTTTACGACCAAGGTCATGACCAAGCGGATCGAGGTGCTGCTGCAGCAGATCCGGAAGGTGGAGCGCGGAGATTTCCGGCTGTCGATTAAGCCGATGGGGCATGACGAGATCGGTCAGGTGTCTTTTGCGTTCAATAAGATGGCCTCGACGATACAGTCCCTGATCCATGACGTGTACGTGAAGGAAATCGCAAGGAAGGAGTCGGAGCTGAATACGCTCCAGGCCCAGATCAACCCCCATTTTCTGTACAACACCTTGTCCTCGATCTCTTCCCTGGCGATCAAAGAAGGGGCTATGCAGGTGTACCAGATGGTCAATTATTTGGCCAAGTATTACCGAGTTTCGCTGAATAAAGGAAAGCGCATCATTCTGCTGGAGCAGGAAATCAATCTGGTGAAGAATTATGTCGCGATCCAGAAGATCCGGTTCCGGGACAAGCTTCATATGCATTACGACCTGGATGAGCAGCTGTTCGGGAACACAACGATCAAGCTGATTCTGCAGCCGTTCATCGAGAACTGCATCAATCATGCCATTGGGGACGAATCGGGAATCAACATTAACGTGAAGCTCAGACAGGAGGGAGACGACATCTTGCTCCAGGTCATCGACGACGGCATCGGAATGACCCCCGAACAGCTCGATCGCGCGCTGAGCAAATCGGATAATCTGTCTGGATATGGCGTGAAAAACGTGAATGACCGGATCAAACTGACCTACGGAGAGGAATATGGCGTCAGCATCTTCAGCCGGCTCGGCATCGGAACCGCGGTGACCATTCGGATACCTGTAATCTCCGATAGGCATCCTGCAAACGAACGGGACCCGCAGCAGGCGTTACCCTGAATGAAAGACATTTTGCATCATGGATTGTAAGATTGCGTTATAGATCAATGAACTCCCGATTTTTACAATGATAGATATATTCGAGCTTTTGAATATGACGACCTTAGAAAGGGGTTCAGGGAATGAAGAAACTAAAATTGATGCTGGCAGCAGCGCTCGTTATGACAACGCTTTCGGCTTGCGGCGGCAACCAGAAGGCGGCATCGGGCGGAGACAGCGGTACGAATGCGGACAGCAGCGCGCCGATCACGTTAACCTGGTTTGACCAAAACACGGGGGATGCCTTTACCAATCCGGTCGCTAAAGTGATTACGGAAAAAACAGGCGTGACCGTCGAGATCCAGCAGCCTACGGGCAATCCGGTTGAGAAGCTGAATCTGATGCTGGCCAGCGGCGATCTTCCGGACGTTATTTTGATGAGTCGTGGAAGCGATATCATGAACAAGTATATTACCTCGGGCGCGGTGATCCCGCTGAATGATCTGATTGAAGAGCACGGACCGAATATCCAAAAAATGTACGGCGACACGCTCGCCAAAACGCGAAGCGAGGACGGCAACAATTATTATTTCTCCAACTGGTACGGCTTGGAGCAGTACCCGGTATTCGGATTCATGATGCGCATGGACATCATGAAGGAGCTGGGCGTCGGCGATAAGGTGAACAACGGCGAGCCGTTTACCGCGGAGGAATTCGAGGAGCTGCTGGTTAAGTTCAAGGAGAAATATCCAACCATCGATGGAAAAGAAAGCATTCCGATGACGCTCAACGGCGAGAACGTCGGAGCGGTGACCGGCAGCTTTAAGGGCATGTACGGCATGATGCCGTATTATGAAACGAACGGAGAGCTGAAGAAGGACGTCCGCGATCCGCGCTATCTTGAAATGGTCAAATATCTGAATTCCCTTTACCGCAAAGGCCTGCTCGATAAAGAATGGGCAACGATGAAGACCAAGCAGTTCGAGCAGAAGCTCGGCAACGGCAACGTATTTGCCACGGCGGAAGCGCTCTGGAATGTAGGCAATGCGAATGCGCTGCTCAAAACCGAAGCAGCCGATAAGGCCACCGAGGAAGAGCGTCAGTTCTACCAATATAAAGTGCTGGCCCCGGGCGTGAAGCCGGAAGAGGCCACTTACGGGCCGAAGAGCTCCCTGGGCTGGGACGGAGTCGCCATTAGCCGCTCCAACAAGGATCCGGTCCGGACGATGAAGCTGCTGGATTTCCTTGCCAGCGAGGAAGGCCAGTATCTGCTGATGTGGGGAGTAGAGGGCGAGCATTGGGACATGAAGGACGGCAAGCATGTGCCAAGACAAGAAGTGCTGGACGCTTTCAAGAAGAATTGGGACGAAGCTTCCCGTACGACGGGCATTCGCAAGTGGACCTGGATGATCAAGAACGGTCCCGGCGAGGACGGAACCCCGTATGACCTGATGGGCCGTTACCAGACCGATCCGGTCACGGATCTGGCGATCAAGAACCTGGCCGATACGTCGTTTGATACGGCACCGTACGACAATCTGGGTCCGGCTGGCGGAACGCCAGAAGCCATTATGGAAACGAAGGTGAACGACACCATCAATAAATATTTCCTGAAGATGGCCCTGTCGCCGTCCGAGGACCAAGTGGTGGAATCCTATAACCAGATGATGGCCGAGATCGAGGCGGCTGGCCTGGCCAAGCTGGAGAAGATTTATACGGACAACTTCAACAAACGTCAAGAGCTGTGGGGCAAATAATCTGGCCAAGGGGAGTCAAAAGATGCTTCGTCTTTTGGCTCTCCTTTTTTTCTTGCGCAGGCAAAAACCATATCAACACGAATCGGAAGGATGATATTCTGTGACCATTCAATACCAAGAACAGTTTCGCGTGTTTGCGATACAAACCGATAACAGCTCCTATCTGTTCGGCATCAACGACAGCGGCAATCTGCAGCATCTATACTGGGGAGAGTCCATCGCGATCGAAGATGCGGCGCCGCTGCTGCGGCCGAGATCGCACAGCTCGTTTGACGCGGAAGTCCATTCGGAGGTGGAGGAATACAGCTTCTGGGGCGGCGTCAAATACAGCGAGCCCAGCCTGAAGGTCCGCATGCCGGATGGTGTGCGCGACTTGGCGGTTCGTTATGCCGGGCATCGCACGCTGCAGACGGAAGGCAGAGAGACGCTGATCATCGTTATGAAGGACGAAGCGTACCCGCTTGAAGTGGAGCTGTCCTACCGGGCGATTCCCGAGTGCGACCTGATCGAACGTTCGGCCCGGATCGTCAACCGCGGCGAGGCGGATATCGTGCTGGAGAACGCGCAGTCCGCGGCCTGGGTCATCCCCTATCTGGCGGATTACCGCCTCACGCACGTGACGGGAAAATGGTCCGGCGAATTTCAACTGCGCAGCACTTTCCTCACCGAAGGCAAGAAGGTGCTGGAATCCCGTAGGGGTTTCACGGACAGCCATGCCAACCCGTGGTTTGCGATGGATGACGGACATGCCACGGAATCGGCGGGGCAGGTCTGGTTCGGGGCGCTGGCCTGGAGCGGGAACTGGAAGATTACGGCCGAGCGGACGGTGTTCGATCATGTTCGGGTGACCGGAGGCATCAATGATTTCGACAGCGAGTGGGTGCTGGGAGCGGGAGAAGTCTTCGATACGCCCGGCTTCGTCGGGGGATACAGCAGCGGCGGCTTTGGCGGGATGAGCCGGCGGCTGCACCGCTATCAGTATTCGGATGTCTTGCCGGGCCGTGAAACGAGACCGGTCTTGTATAACTCCTGGGAAGCGACGTACTTCGATGTCAATGCCAAGGATCAAATGGCTTTGGCCGAAAGAGCCGCGCGTTTGGGCGTGGAATTGTTCGTCGTGGACGACGGGTGGTTCGGCGGGCGCAACCATGATCGGGCCGGGCTAGGCGATTGGTTCGTGAACCGGGAGAAGTTCCCGAACGGTCTCGGCGAGCTGATTGACAGGGTGCATGAGCTCGGCATGGATTTCGGCATCTGGGTCGAGCCGGAGGCCGTCAATCCGGACAGCGACCTGTACCGGGAGCACCCGGATTGGGTGTACCATTTCGAGAAGCGGGAGCGCTCGGAGCTTCGCAATCAGCTGCTGCTGAACATTTCGAAGCCGGAGGTTAAGGCCTACATTCTGCAGTTTATGACGTACCTGCTGGAGAAGCATGACATCAAGTTCATTAAATGGGACATGAACCGGACCGTAACCGAACCCGGCATGAAGGATCATCCGCTTCACCGCCAGAAGGAGATCTGGATTCGCCATGTTCAGAGCCTGTACGAGATTTGGGCGGAGCTGCGGCGCAGATTCCCGCATGTGGCGTTTGAAACCTGCGCCGGCGGCGGAGCGCGCATCGATCTTGGCATCTTCCGGTATGCCGACCAATCCTGGCCGAGCGATAACACCGATGCCTTTGACCGCCTCAGCATTCAGGAGGGCTTCTCGTATACGTATGCTCCGCGGATGATGACCTGCTGGGTGACGGAATCGCCGACAGGGATGAATCGCAGACAGGTATCCCTGAAATACCGCTTCCACAGCGCCATGATGGGAACGCTCGGCATCGGCTCCAACCTGAATGAGTGGAGCGATGAGCTGATTGCGGAATCGGCCGAATATGTCGCACAGTATAAATCCATTCGCCATCTGGTTCAGTTCGGCAGCCAGTATCGCCTCGCCTCGCTTCGGCATAAAGGCGTAACGGCCGTGCAGTACGGCAGCGAAGACGGCAGCGACAACGTGCTGTTTGCGTTCCTGCACAGCCAGAAGCTGGGCGAGCCGCTGTCGAGATTGCAGCTGACCGGACTGCAAGCCGATCAGTCGTATGCCATTGAGGGGGTGGCCGGCACATGGAGCGGCAGGGCACTCATGAACATCGGGATCGAGCTGCCGCTGCGTGGGGATTTTGACAGCTTGGCGTATCGGATTCAGAGACAGGAATGAGATTGAAATAGAAAAGCGTCGTATTGCCTTTCGCGATACGACGCTTTTTACGGTTGACTATTCAACGTATAAGTATGACCCATATCGGATTCTATAGTTTAGGAAATGGGTCCATATTGCGTCGTTCAAATCTGACTTTTCATCATAACGGGTTATCAAGATCCTTCCCTCTTCTTTTTGAACGACGTACCCTACATATTTATTCACAGGCTCATCTTTTTCTTTGCTGTTATTGCTGCATCCACAAATAATAATGGCAAACATGACTAGACAGGGTATGAATTTGTTAATCATGATTTCCTCCCAGTCAAAAAAAGTGTGTGGTCAATCGAACCAAAGCTTGGGTTCAGTATAAGGAAATGACCAGGAAATCCTACCCCTTCCGGGTATCTCGGTATTCGGAAGGGGATTTTCCCATGATTTTTTTGAACAGCCGCGAGAAGTAGTAAGGATCCTGGAAGCCGAGACGGTGGCTGATCTCCTTGACGCTCTGGCCGGTCAGGTCCAGATGCTGGCAGGCCCGCTGGATTTTGAGCCGCAGATAGTAATCGATGGGGGAGTAGCCCGTCGCTTCCTTGAACCGGAAGGTGAAGTGAGGTATGGACAGGTTGGCGTAGGCCGCCAGCTCCTTCAGGCTCACATGCCCCTCCAGATGCTCGGTCATGAACCGAAGCGTCCGCTCCATGTCATGTTTGTTGTGCTGGTGTTGCCCCCGCTGCGGTTGAAGCCGGGCAAGGCGGATGATGGCTGCCAAGTGGCCGGCGAGCTGCGAGACATGGATGATATGGTTCAGCGTATACCCTTTTTGCAGCAGCTCGTAACTTTCCTGAAACAGCTCCACGATGCTCCTTGACTGTTCGACCGGAACGACGGCGGGTTCGGCTGCGTCGGTAAAACCCTCGAACAATAAACCTGCATGCGTCCCCTTCATATGCCACCAGTAAATGCTCCAGGGATGAAACTCCGAGGATCCATATTCATGCGCCGTTTCCGGCGGGATGACAACCGCCTGCCCCTTGAGCAGAGAATAGGTTTTGCCGCCGTTTAACCGGTACCAGCCTTCCCCCTCCACGCAGTAGATTAAGATGTACGCGCCGCTGCCCTCCGGGCGTTCCCGGTAGTGATGCAGCGCACGCGGAAAGTACCCGATGTCGGTGACGTGCAGCGGTTGCACAAGCGGATGGCGGGCAGCCTCTTTCATAATATGATCCGGGAGGACCATGATTTTCTGGGATTCGAATCCGTCTGGTTTTCGTATGGTATCCATAGCTTTACTATGAATCGGAACGGAATTGTTGTCAACCGGATTGAGCGACTAATAATCAGAATATAATCCATCATCAACATGATATCGTCAATGGCTCTTCGGGAGGCGGGCTTATAAGATAGAGACATATCGCAGCCTACGCGGATGCTAACGGAGGGATGACGACTCATGACAAAACAACGGCAAGTGAGCGTACGGGAAGAGACCGTGGAGATTCCCACGTATGAAGTGGGGAAGCCGGACCTGAACCCGATGTTTTTGGAGAAACGGGTGTATCAGGGGAGCTCGGGGCGTGTCTATCCGCTGCCGGTCATCGATAAAATTTACGATGAAAAAGTATTAAAGCCCTACCGGATCATTTTCCTTGAAAATGAGTACGTGCAGATTCAGATCATGCCGCAGATTGGAGGCCGCATCTACCGGGCCATCGATAAAACCAATAACTATGATTTTGTATACCACAATCAAGTGATCAAGCCGGCTTTGGTTGGCCTTGCGGGTCCATGGATATCCGGGGGAATCGAGTTCAACTGGCCGCAGCATCACCGTCCGAACACCTATGGCGAGGTGGAGTGGAGCTTAACGGATCAGCCGGATGGCAGCAAGACGGTATGGGTCGGCGAGATCGACCGGATGTACGGCACGAAAGTGTCTACCGGCTTCACGCTGTATCCGGGCAAGGCGTATCTTGAAATTTACGCGCAAATGTACAATCGGACCTCGGAGCCGCAGACCTTTCTGTGGTGGGCGAATCCGGCTGTAGCGGTCAACGATCATACCCAGTCCGTATTTCCGCCGGACGTTCATGCGGTGTTCGACCATGGGAAGCGGGACGTGTCCAAATTCCCGATCGCAACCGGCACGTATTATAAGCAGGACTATTCGGCGGGCGTCGATATTTCCATGTATCGCAACATTCCCGTTCCAACCTCCTATATGGCTTATCATTCGGATTACGATTTCGTCGGCGGATATGACCATGGCTTGAAAGCGGGGATTCTGCATGTCGCCAATAAACATATATCTCCCGGCAAAAAACAGTGGACGTGGGGGCACGGCGAATTCGGCCAGGCCTGGGATCGCAATCTGACCGACGAAGACGGCCCGTACATCGAGCTCATGACCGGCGTGTATACCGATAACCAGCCCGATTTCACCTGGCTGGCGCCGTATGAGGAGAAAAGCTTCAAGCAGTACTTCATGCCCTATAAAGACATTGGGCTCGTGAAGAATGCGTCCATTGACGCCGCCGTGAATCTCGAAGTCCACGGTCGCAAGGCCGTTGTACATGCTTATGCAACCTCGGTTATCGAAGAGGCTCGCATCCTGTTGACCGGAGCGGGACGTACCTATTTGGATCGAAAGGTCAAGCTGTCGCCGGCCGATACCTTCCAGGCCGAAATCGAACTCTCCCCAGGTATGAGGGAGGAGGATGTGCGGGTCGCGGTATTCGCTGCGGACGGCAAAGAGCTGGTCGCTTACCAGCCCAAGCCGCGTACCTTGGAGCGAACGCCGGACCCGGCCACGGCGATTGGCAAGCCGGAGGACCTGAAGAATACCGAAGCGCTGTTCTTGGCAGGGCAGCATCTGGAGCAGTACCGTCACGCAACCTATGAACCGGAAGCCTATTATGTGGAAGGTCTTCGGCGCGATGCGGGAGACGCAAGGCTGAACAATGCCTATGGTTTGCTCCTGCTGCGCAGAGGGTGCTTTACGCAGAGTGAGGTTTATTTTAATAAAGCCATCGAAACCTTGACCCGCCACAACGCCCGGCCCTTTGACAGCGAACCGTTCTATCATTTGGGCAAAGCCTTGAAGTGGCAGGGCCGTTTGGATGAAGCGTACGCTTATCTGTACAAATCGGTCTGGTCGGGGGCTTGGCAAGGGGCGGGATATCTGGCTTTAGCCCAGATTGCCTGCGAGAAGCAGGAATATGAGGAAGCGTTCGAGCTGATCGAACGGTCCCTGGCAGCCCAGTACCGTAATTATAAAGCGCGGCATCTCAAGAGCATCATTTTAAGAAGGCAGGGGCGCTTGACAGAAGCGGCATCATGGCTTGAGGAAACGCTTAAGCTGGATCCCATGGATGCGGGCGCGATGAACGAGCTGGCAGCCGTATATCAAGAACTGAAGCAAGAGGACAAGAGTCGGCATGCTTACGAATCGCTTGTCCAGCTTCTGCACCATAATCCGCATAATTATATCGCCGTAGCTCAGGACTATGCGGATGCAGGCCAATATGGCGACGCTTTGGATGTGCTGCAGCGCATCGAACGCCTTACGGCATCTGCCGTCTATCCGATGGTTTATTACTACCAGGGCAGTGCTCTAATGAAGATGAACCGGGCGGAAGAGGCATACGCTTGCTACCGATTGGCCTCGGAGGCCGATCCGTCGTACTGTTTCCCGAATTCCCTGCATGACTACGTGACGCTAAAGCAGGCGCTCGGCGTACAGCCGCAGGATGCGAAGGCGTTGTACTACTTAGGGAATTTGCTGTACGACAAGAAGCGCTACGAGGAAGCCATAAGCAGCTGGGAAGCTTCGGTCGCTTTGGATGACAGCTTCGCTACGCCGCATCGGAATTTGGCCCTCGCTTACTATAACAAGAGACAGGACCACGATAAGGCATTGGCATCCCTGCAAACCGCCTTCTCGCTGAATCCGGCGGACGCCAGGGTCTTCTACGAGCTGGACCAATTGTATAAAAAGCTCGGTCATGCTCCGGCTGATCGCTTGAAAGCAATGGAAGAGCGCATGGAGCTGGTTGAGCAGCGGGACGATTTATTTCTGGAATATTTGACGCTGAACAATACGCTGAATCGGTATGAGGAGGCGCTGGCATTGATTCTGAAACGCAACTTTCACCCTTGGGAAGGTGGCGAGGGAAAGGTGCCGGCCCAGTATGTATTGGCCCGTGTGGAGCTAGCGAAGCAGCTGCTTCAGGATCGTCGCTACGAGGAAGCCGTAGAGCAGCTCCTTGCCGCCAAGCAATATCCGCTCAACATCAATGAAGGGAAGCTCACGGGAACGCAGGAGAATAACATCGATTATTACCTGGGCTGCGCATACGAGGGACTGAGCTTGTCCGAAGAGGCGGAGGCGTGCTTCCTGAAAGCTTCGGAGGGGCTGGATGAGCCGACCAGCGCGATGTATTACAACGATCAGCCGCCGCACATGAAATTTTATCAAGGGGCCGCGCTGCGGAGGCTGGGCCGGGAGAATGAAGCCCGCAGCCGGTTTAACAAGCTGATCGATTACGGGGAGAAGCATATATTCGAGACTCAGAGCATTGATTATTTTGCCGTATCGCTGCCGGACTTCCTGGTGTTTGATGAAGATCTGGACCGAAGAAACGAAATTCATTGCCGCTACATGATGGGGCTTGGGCATCTAGGACTTGGTGACCGGCAGTCCGCGGAAACCCTGTTCCGCGAGGTGCTGCAGCTGGAGTCTCACCATCAAGGAGCTGCGCTGCATTTGGAGCTTTGCAAGACGTTGATGTAAGAGTTTGACACTTCATGCTCAAGGGCCGTTATGAACGGTCTTTGAGCATTTGTGCATTCCGGGTGATGCGTTGATATAACGGAGGAGGATGACGATGATGATCTGGAGCAAAGGAATGCTGGATGGATATGAGGTTTGGACAGGGCGCACGGTGGTGATGGAGATGGCCGTGGTGCCTGAACTCGGAAGCAGGGTCATCTCGCTTCGCAATCGCAGAACAGGCCGGGAGTGGCTGGTGCAGCCAGCTGGAAAGCTGGACTCGAACGGGTATGCTAGCTCCTTCGGAAAGCGGGACGGCAGCGGCTGGGACGAAATGTTTCCTACGATCAATGTCTGCGGGTATCCCGCGTATCCATGGGAAGGAACGGAGCTTCCGGATCATGGCGAGGTCTGGTCCATTCCATGGAAGGCGCATAGCGAGGAAGAACGGCTTCACTGCAGCGTGCAGGGAATCCGAATTCCTTATCAGCTGCGCAAAACCTACTTCTTCCTCCGTGAAGATACCCTGCGGATCGATTATGCCGTTCATAATCCGAGCCCGTTCCCATTCTCTTTCCTGTGGGCCGCGCATCCGTTGTTTCAAATTGATGAAGGCGCAGAGATTATCGTTCCCAACGAGCTGAGGGAGATCATCGTATCGTACTCGGCGAACGGTCGATTGGGAGAATTCGGCGATATTCGGACATGGCCGCAGCCATGGGAGGAAAACCCCCATATTCGCTTGAATCGAACCGCCAGCAGGCTTGAAGCAACGGCGGAGAAGTTTTATTTTGCTGACGAGCTGCCGGAGGGGACAGCCTCCATTTACGATCCGGTTGCGGGGGAAGGACTCCGCATGATGTTTCCTATAGAGCAGGTGCCTTATCTAGCGATATGGGCGAACTATGGCGGCTATCAGGGACAGTACCATCTTGCGCTGGAGCCTGCGACGGGTCTGCTCGATGATCTGTCGTATGCGATGCATCGTCAAGTAGCAGCCGAAGTACCGGCCGGCGGTACGTATTCGTGGTGGCTTGAGTTATCCTGGATCGATGGATCCAAGAAGTAGCGAAGTCTGGTTGACCGTCCGGTAGTGGACCGACAAATGCTTAAGCATAAGCCAATTCACGAATGCGCTGGTTGGGATTGTCCGTAAATAATCCGCCGTGGTAACAGATCACGTTACGGACGTCATAGTGAGTGAGCTTCTGCAAGGAGAGCTGGGCTAAAGCCAAATCAAAAGTGGTTGCCGGATCCGGCCCGATCAGTTGCCCCTCTCTGACGTTCAGCGCATCCGCTGCAATCAGGGTTTTGCTCGGTATATGATATAAGCTGGTATGGCCGGGGGTGTGGCCAGGCGTATGGATCACGATGATACCGCCGCCAAACGGCAGCTCCTCGCCGTCGCGCAGCATGCGGTTCACTGGTGCTGTTGGAGGGTTCTCCAGCGTGTGTTTAAACGCGTTCCTCCACTCCGGCGGCACGTTATCCGGCATCGAAGCCAGCGCTTGTGTAATGGCCTCGGGTGATAATTTGACAAGCCTTGTATCGCCTTCGATATAAGGCTTTTCTATTTCGCTGGCGAACACTTCAGGGGCGTGGTTGCTGTGCTGGATCAAGGCCGGCAAACTGCCGATATGATCCAAATCCTGGTGTGTTATAATAATTTTGCTTATATCCTGAACGGAAATCCCGATGTGCGATAACTGCTCCCGAATGAGCGGGAACTGGCCGGGATAGCCGGTATCGATAAGCACCTGATTCTGATGATCCCAGAGGAATGTCGGGTGGATCGTTTCGATTCGTCCCATCATGGCCGCTGATATGTTCAGCATATGAATGCCTTGATCGATTAACATGGTTACATACCTCCACTATATGGGGATTTCTTCTCCCGATTTCAACCTCCAGAGAAGACTGAGCAGAAGTAGAGTATCAAATCAGCACAAACATGTAAATAGCGAAATATTATATCATAACACAAAAATAATTATTTGTCAATATATAATTCCTAGACCAGGATCCTCGTTAATATATGAAATGTCCGGCCCGGATACATAACATGTTTCCAAGTCGTAGTCTGCTCACACGGCTGGATTTCATCTCGCTATTGAGGAATATGTAATTGCTGGTATAATCCTTGAAAAGAGAAACGAAGTGACGCAGCAGATTGAAGAAGGAGAGGGAGCAGTGATGAATACGACGATTGAACTGAATAACGTAACCTGGCAACGGGAGCAGAAGACCGTTCTTACAGGCGTGGATTGGACCGTACAGCAAGGAGAGCATTGGGCGGTTCTTGGGCTGAACGGCTCCGGAAAGACAACCATTTTGAATATGATTAACGGATACATCTGGCCAACCAGCGGTACGGTTTCGGTGCTCGGGCATCTCTTTGGCAGGGTGGATTTAAGAGAATTGCGTAAATCGATAGGCTGGGTCAGCTCCTCGCTGCAGGAAAGAATCCGACCGAGTGAGTCTACATTGGATGTCGTGATCAGCGGCAAACACGCTTCGATTGGCCTGTATCAGAAGGTGGATGAAGCAGACCGGGAGCGGGCCGAGCAGCTTATGAAGGATTTCAATTGTATTCATCTGCTGGGTCGTACATATGAAACCTGTTCGCAAGGAGAGAAACAGAAGCTGCTGATCGCCCGGGCACTTATGGCTTCGCCGAGGCTGTTGATACTGGACGAGGCCTGTAATGGACTCGATTTTCTGTCGAGGGAAGCGCTGCTGTCCAGCATTACGGCACTGGCTTCCAAGCCCGATGCGCCGACCCTGCTGTTCGTTACGCATCATATCGAAGAAATACTGCCGATCTTCTCGCACTCCTTGCTCATCCGCCGGGGCACCGTGTTCGGGAAGGGGCGTTCCCGGGACATGCTGACCAGCGACAATTTGACCTCGTTTTTTGAGACGCCGGTCGAGGTGAGCTGGCAGAATGATCGGGCCTGGATGTCCATTCCGGACTTATAATGAACGCATTAAAAGCTCGCGAGATATTCATGGCCTAGGAGAGTGATCATTGTGCCAAATCGAATCATAGCGAATCGAAGGCTGTTCAATCAAGGGATAACAGGCATGAAGCATGAAACTCCGGAGGAAGCCGTCAGAAATCTCGGTGCTGTGCAAGCCCAGGATTATCACCAAGCGGTCTGGGGAATCGGTCTCCGTACGCAGTCCGCCAAGGTATCCGATGTGGAGCAGGCCCTGAACGATCGCAAAATCGTGTTGACCTGGCCGATGCGAGGGACGATATTCTTCGTACCGTCCGAGGACGCGAAGTGGATGGTGAAGCTGACGGAATCGCGCTTTCAAACGAATGACAAGAAGAAGCAGGCCGAACTTGAGCTTGATGAAGGTACGCTCCATCGATGCCGAACCATAATTGGCGACGCGCTGAGTGGTTGCACACCCGTATCCCGTCCCAGACTGATGGAACTGCTGGAGGAAGCGGGGATCAGCACCAAGAACGGCCGCGGTTATTATATTCTTGGATATTTGGGACGGACAGGCATGATCTGTTTTGGTCCGCATGAAGGCAAACAGCAGAGTTTCGTGCTGCTTGATGAGTGGGTCCCGAATTCAAGGGAGCTGACGCTCGAAGAATCGCTGGCGGAGCTGGCGCTTCGTTATTTTACCGGTCACGGACCCGCAACGATTCAGGATTTTGCGTGGTGGGTCGGGTTAACGCTGACGGAAGCTAAACGAGGCTTTGAGGCGGTCAAATCAAATCTTCGTTTAGATTTTGTCAACGGTACGGAATACTGGAGCTCTGTTACTGCGCCGGCCGTGTCCGCTGATACGGATTCGGTGGTTCTGCTTCCAGGTTTTGATGAATATTACTTGGGTTACAAGGACCGCAGCGCGATCATAGAGACAGAGCACGATGCGAAGATCGCTCCCCATCGCAACGGGGTTTTTCAACCGATGATGGTGGCAGGAGGGGAAGTGGTTGGTACCTGGAAGCGGGAAATCAAGCGCAGCGGCATCGAAATCACGTTATGTCCGTTCTCGCCGTTGGGCGATCGAGCAGAGGCGTTTCGGGAGGCTACTAAGCATTACAGTGATTTCATGGAAATGCCGATTGGACGAGTAGAATCATGAGTTTGAAGGAGGAATAGCGTATGGAGTCCATCATGAAGCTGGAATCATTGATTACCGAAATGACAGAGATTGTAACGTCGACTGATGAGGTGGAGTTCAATCTGAAGCTTGCGCCTGATAAATGGTCCAAGAAGGAGATCCTGGGTCACCTTTGCGATTCGGCGGTCAATAACCATATCCGGTTTGTGAAAATCTTGCTATCCGATTATCCGATTGCCATTTCGGGGTACACGCAGAACGATTGGGTCCGGGTGAACGATTACCAGGATCAATATGATCAATCGGAAGTGTTGTCACTGTGGCAGCATTTGAACCGGATGATTCTGCGAGTCATGCACAAAGCCGATTCATCAGATTTTCAGAAAAAATGCGTGCTGCCCGATAAAACGGAGGTCACACTGGAGTGGTTGTTTAACGACTATGTGGATCATATGATCCATCATCTGGAGCAAATCGAGCTGTGATTACTGCATTGGAAATGGGTGTACAACAGGAAACGAAAGGTGCTCCAATATGTTCAAATTATGGAATCTTGCTATTCGATTTATTCTGGAATTGATCCTATTATTTTCGATAGGTTACTGGGGCTTCCACTACGGTTCAGGGCTCATGGCACAGGTCGGACTCGGTATTGGGCTTCCGCTGCTTGCAGCCGTCGTCTGGGGAATGACCATCTCTCCGAAGGCAAGGATCAAGCTGCCGCTGGCCGTGGTACTGCTTATCGAATTTCTTATGTTTGCAATCGCGGTGGCATGCCAGATTTACTCGGGCTTTATTACGTTTGCCATCGTTTTTGCCCTTGTGGCTCTGGTCAACCGCTTCATCGTGATAAAATGGAGAATGCAGCCGTAGCTATATGGAATTGCCCCTTATTCAACTGCACGAAGCATTTATAAGACCGTTAGAAAGACTGCCAACGTCGGGTAATCAGATGGAGGCGGTCTTTTTGTATTGGATCCACGTTCAGGTTAAAAGACGAATTAAAGTCACGTCCTTTACTCGTTCAGGATGGTATGATGATTTGAAAGAACAGCCTATGTCCGCTGCTGGATATCCTTAGTAACGCAGTGGAATGGAAAAGCCAGCGTAATCATCTAAAATGCTGAAGTTAAAGGAGAATGAACCTATGACTTTGAAGATCGGTATGATTGGGTTGGATACATCGCATGTCTCCATTTTCTCGAAAATGCTGCATGACAAGACGCATCCCTATCATGTTCCCGGCGGACGGGTTACGGCGGCATTTCCCGGAGGATCTCCGGACTTCGAGCTTAGCATAAGCCGGGTGGAGGGGTATACGAAGGAACTCGCAGCATGGGGAACTGAAATATTGGATTCTCCGGAAGACGTCGCCAAACAGGTTGATGCCGTCATGCTCGAAGCGGTTGACGGAAGATCGCATCTGTTCTTGTTTCGCGCGATTGCTCCTCACTGCCAAATGGTATTTATCGATAAGCCGTTTGCTGTGAGCAGCAAGGACGCGAGGGAAATTGCCGAACTGGCGGAGCAGTTTCAGGTTACCGTTATGAGCAGCTCGTCTCTTCGATATGCGCAAGGACTTCAGGATGAATTGGCTCGTGGCGGTGTGGGTGATATCATTGGCGTGGACTGCGCCGGACCGCTCCCTCTTCAACCGACACAGCCAGGATTTTTCTGGTATGGAATCCACGCAGCGGAGATGCTTTACCGCGTTCTGGGACCCGGATGCGTAAGCGTACATGTCGCCGCGACCGAATGGCATGAGGTATTAACAGCGGTTTGGAATGACGGGAGGATCGGGACGATTCGAGGCAACCGTGCAGGCAATGATCGCTTTGGGATGACCATCCATCGCACGGACGCCAGCAGCTTTGTGGACATCATGGCGCATCCGAAACCCTATTATGCGAGTTTGCTGGAGCAGATCATGAAGATGTTCACGACAGATGTCTCAGACGTTCCTTTACCTGAGACGCTGGAGATCATTCGTTTTCTGGAGTCGGCGAATGTCTCCCGCGAAACGGGTGAAACCGTGAGACTGGATGATATCGATCGAACAGGATGATAACGGAATAGACGCGCGTTATTCCCTGAAAGGCGGAGGTTGTCGGGGAGGTCGATGTGACTCGCCTTACCTGATAACCTTTTTGACCTGCAATTATACATAATATTTCCATATTAGCCTCGTTAATTGTATGATAGACAGATCAAGAAAGTTCGGCAGCTATTCGTTAGCCGTGTGGAGAGGTGGTTATGATGACATATCATATTCGGGTGAGACCGACAGCGTTGGTTTTTCAGAATGAGCATGTTTTGTTGGTTGAGTATGTAGATGAGAACGGATTGCATTACAATTTGCCGGGGGGCGGGGCCGAGCCCGGAGAGTCTATCGCAGAGGGAGCCTTGAGAGAATTGTATGAGGAAACCACGCTGGAAGCGCAGACTGGGCCTGTTGCATTTGTGTACGAGAATGCTCCGCATAAACAATCCAGAGATAACATATCGGGCATCCATACGTTATACGTAGTATTTGAATGTTATCCACATGAAGGATCGTCCCCCAAACTTCCGGCTGTTCCAGATCCGAATCAAACCGACGTGAAGTGGATTCCGCTCGAGCAGCTGGACGACATTATTTTGTATCCGAACATTAAGAAGCACATTAAACAGTACGCGCAGGAACGACGAAATATAGACATGATCGAGGATTACGTATTGGACAAATATGTGTGAACTAAACGTAACAGGAGACTTTCATGAAATCGCATGTCAAAATAATCGCCTTGATCCTCCTCATCGGTTATACCATGTTGTTAACTTACTGGATGATTTGGGGATTCGGGAGGACCACACAGCCGGAAATCAGTTATAATCTGGTTCCATTCACGACGATGGCAAGCTATTTTCCCATTCGCAGTTTGAGCTCATTGATCAATATCGTTGGAAATATCGCTGTATTTGTACCCTTTGGAGTGCTCATTCCGCTTGCATTTCAAATTCGATTTCGTAAGATGCTAGCCTACTTTTTGACCGGGTTATTCGTGCTCGAAATGACGCAACTGATCACGCGGCGAGGAAGCCTGGATGTGGATGATTTTATATTAAACTCGGTAGGTGTTACCCTAGGCTATGGTTTGATTGGGGTCATCATGAAATCAAGGGGCAGACAACCGTAGCTGCATAATTCGATCATACCTAAAATAGTTTATAACAGGCAGCAGAATGGCTTAACTACGATGTAGGGAAGTCATTCTGTTTTTTTATGTGTGGCTGATTTTGTTGTGTTAACGTTACATTCTCTACTTGGGCTGGATAACAGCGATATGGGGAATTGTGGAAAAAAACTATTGTTCGATCAGGAACCGAAGCTTACAATGATATGAGGTACTGGAAAATGTTGTGTGGAAAGGTGGGATCTACGATGAAGAATTCCGTGATTAGTAAGCTGACTCAGGATGCAGCCACCGATAAGAGGAAGGATTACACACCCTATGAACAATAAAACGATGGGCATTATTTTTATCTGTATCTCAGCTTTTTTGTACGGCATCCGGTACTTAACGGCCGCGATTGCGGGGATAAATACCCCCTGGACGTTTGCGGATTTGTTATCAGAAATTGGAAAATGGCCGTTGATATTCAGCATCATCAGTTTGATTCTCGGTATCTTATGCATCATCGTCCCGATCATCCGTAAATGGCTAGTGGAAGACCTGAACCAGATCAAGGATAACTGGGAAGAGCTGGACCAGCCAGACAACGCCGATAAGAATCCATAACAGAATGTTATCTAGAATTTTAAGGAGGAATCCTCATGGGCGAAAACCAAGTTGCAGGCTTTTGGATCCGGCTAGGCGCCAATCTTTTGGATGGAATCATCGTGAGCCTTCCGTTATGGATCATTGCAGGGATTATCACGGGAGATTTTGAGAATGAGCCGATTTCTAATTTGATTTACAGTCTGTATGCTCTTTTGGTGCCCGTGTATTGGAATGGTTATACCATCGGCAAGCGCATATGCGGCATTCGCATTCGCAAATTCGATTTTCTTGAGCCGCCGGGCATTGGAACGATGCTTCTCCGCAACCTTGTAGCGGGAATCGTGTATGCACTGACGTTTGGAATTGGACTTATCGTGAGCATCTTTATGGTAGCGATGCGCGAGGATAAGCGTTCCCTGCACGATTTTATCGCGGGTACGGAAGTTGTGTATGATTAGGAGATGAATGGGTTACCCAAATCTGGATTGCTGTCGGAGCGGCAATTCAAGGCATTTCCATGATTGGAGTTGATTAGATATCGCGTTTACGATAAAAGGAATTGTCTTTGATATGGATAATACGCTGCTGCGTTCCAGCATTGATTTTGGAGCAATGAAGAGGGACATCTACGCCTTTCTGTGCCATCACAGAATCTTGCCCCAAGGTCTGTCCATGGACACCCACACTACCTCAACCATCATTGCTGAAGCCATGAATACAGGGCTGCTGTCGGAAGAACTTCGTCACGTGATGTGGGATATTGCCAAGGAACATGAGATGAGAGGGATGATTGGTGCAGATCTTGAAGCGGGTGCAAGAGAGCTTGTTCAGCGATTGCACGGGCAGCTGCATCTGGCCATTGTGACAAATAATTCGGTGGAAGCAGCAATGGCTGCTCTGGAAGAGAATAAGATTGTGCATTATTTTGATCTCATTATAGGCAGAGAGGCCATGGGCTTGTTAAAGCCGGCACCCGATGGATATTTGGAGGTACTGAAGCATTTCCCTCATACATCCCCGAAGGAATGGTTGTCTGTCGGAGATGCGTGGGTGGATGGCAAGGCCTCCGAGAGCGCCGGAATTCCATTTATGGCCTATCGCGGGGACATCGCGAGAATGAACAGCATGGATGTTTTTCCATTTGCAGAGATTCAGCATATACCAGATGTCATAGGTTATCTTCAGCCGCGTACCACTAAATAAATCTCGGAGGTGCCACCTCGATGCTAAGTTTTATTACGGAGATTCCGGAGGGTATAAAGATTGGCAGTGTACACTGTGTTCCCGTGCTTGATAATGGAGATGTTGTCATGGTATGGGATCGTGACGAGAAGGTACTTACAACAATAGGAGGGCGGCTGGAACCCGGTGAGTCAATTATGGAAGGCTTGATCCGTGAAGCCTTGGAGGAAGCAGGTATCCAAATCAGTGATGAGCGGACCCTGTTTGCGGCATGGCATTGGAAGGAATTCGACGCATATCGCCTATTTTATCTAGTAGGCGTGAGACGATTCGTAGAAAGACCAGAGGGGTATGAAAAAACCGGATATGTTAGGATGAATTTTGATACGGCCATCGAAATGATAAAGGCGATTGAAGGCCGCGAGGAACGGATTGAGGTCATTCGCAGAGCCGGCATTTTGTCGGGCAGGTTGGCCGAGGAAGCGGAATGAAGTGGTATTTGTCCCACTTGTCACTAAATCTGTTTGTCTGCGTCACTCTGTTCACACTATACAGTTTCATGTTTCGGCCAGAGGCAGGAAGTCCTTTTCAGGGATTGTGGTTTGCTGCGATTCTCCTGTTGTCGCCAGTGGGTATCCTGTTAGCGCTCGTCAGCAGAAATCGAGGCAAACTCACGCGAATCCATATCACAGCCATTGTAGGCCATTCCGTGCTGCTGCTATTCCTTTTTCTGTACATGACACTGGGATACCTGATCCTCGGTGTCTGAGGTACCAGAGGACAAGTCATGCCTGCCCTCCTATTATTCGTTCCCAATGCCTAGAAACAAAGTATCCAACACCCGATGCACAAACGCATTCTGTTCTTCATCGGACAAGGGCCGGCCTAAGAAGTTCAATTGAAATGCATATTGAAAGCAGCTTCCTAGCAGCATGTCCGCAGCGGATCTCGGATTAACATGTTCCGATAATCTCCCAAGTTTCTGTTCTTCAAGCAAATAGGACTCAACTACTTCATTTGCCCGGTGGGGTCCTTCATTCCGAGCTGTGAAGCCTTCCCGGTGCTGCGCTAACAGTCCTGGTTCTGAGAAGATGGAGCTGATCAGAGGCATGGATTGATAGTAATCCGATACGCCCGCTCGAGCCACTTTTTCCAGATTACTTCGCACGGTTTCTTTGCCGATCAGTTCCCTCAGGGACATGAGCGCCTGCATAACATTTTTTAATTGTCCGCGTAGAATGTGAAGGTACAGATCGTCTTTGCTCTTAAAATGATTATATAGTGAGCCTTCTGAGCACCCGGCGGTTTTGGCGATTTCTTTGGTTGTTGCTTTGGCCAGTCCATGTGTACGAATGACGAGTTCCGCTGCATCGGCTATTTTACTTTTTAAATCCAAAATCATCCCTCACTCTGTTGACTTTGTTATGGTTCCACTTTATTATGAGTGTGCACTCACTCATTGTCAAGACTTCACAGCTTGAATGAGGTGGGAGACATGACGCTCAATAATGAGTGTGCACTCACTCACAACCGGGAAAGGAGGTATTCCAATGAAGAATCAATCTTACAGCAACCATGAAAGACATGTACCCGCGTTTCATTTTTTCCTTGTACCGCTTAGCTTTGTTTTGGTCGTCGCAGCATTCGTTTATCTGTTTGCGTCGAGTATGCGTGGAATATCGTTATTTACATCATTACTTTTCATACTCATGTCATTCTCGGTGGTCATGACATTATTCCTTATCCGGCAGTTCGTATGTAAGGTGCAAGATCGGGTAGTTCGGGCAGAAGAGAATCTGAGACATTTTGTTATGACAGGCAGGCTTCTTAATCCAAGTTTAACGATGAATCAAATCATTGCGCTTCGTTTTGCATCGGACGATGAGTTTCTGACGCTGTGTGAGAAGGCTCTTAAGGAGGACCTATCATCTAAAGATATCAAGCTCGCCATCCAGAAATGGAGAGCGGATCATCACCGAGTATAGCTCACTAAAGCAAAAGTAAAGGGGGGATTGGCAATGGTCTTAACAGCGTGTTTAAACGAGTCCATGATGAAGGCTTTGGCTCATTACTGCCAGGGATATATGAATGATCAGTGGCTGAATGTATGGGAACAGAATCTGAACGAGCTTGAGGGCATTTTTCAAAATAAAGGAGACTACGCTTATGGTCTCTTTTGTTCCAAGCTTTTTCGTCCATTGGAAGCAGAGGTCTATGGTGCGGGCTTAACCCCCAAACCCGTAATGCCGGGTGCCTTTCCACAATCCGAGGAGCTTTGGGGACCATGGGAAGAGAGGGAGAGGCGATTTTGGAGCGTGATTCACTATGATAATGGAAGAGCATTAGGTACCTTAATCACACGTTTCTTTCACGACCATACTGCCTTTCGTATTCCTACTGTGCCTAGAGTATATGCCATTCCTCAAACCGAGCTGGCAGCAATTAAAGAGGTGATTTCTCATATGCAGCCGGAAGAATGGGGATCTATAAGTTGGGAGGATGAGAGGTATGCGTAAGTTAAACGTGGCTCAATTTTCCCGTGTTTTGTTTTTCGTGCTCGCTTTGATTTTCAGTGTTAGCGTTACGCTTCAAGTTCTTATCGCCGGAATTGCACTGTTTGTGAATTCAGGAAGTTGGACTGCCCATGTTAGCTTCGCAAGATATTTTGCTTTTATTCCTCTCATCATGGCAATCATGGCATGGATGGCAGGACTTTCAAGGCAGGTGCTTTGGAAGAGCATAGGTTTATTCGGAATGGTAATCGGGATGTTCTTAACAGCGGTATTTGCATCCCGGATCGGTTTTCTATCTGCATTCCATCCCGTCATTGCGATGATGATGTTTTGGGGCAGCGTTGACATGATCCGATCAGGCAAAGGATCTAAAATAAATGTGGATTGAAGCGAAATAAGCAATTTACCTTTACCATCTCCATCTTAGACGTTGTATAATCATGGAAGACGCCAAATTCATAATAAGGACCCAGTCTTAGATAGAGCTACTCTAAGGCTGGGTTTTGTCACATACTGGACGGCGAAGGAGGCATGGCTTCTTGATGAAGAAAAAAGCGTATATTACCGATCTGGACGGCACGCTGCTGCGATCAGATCAGACACTGTCACCTTATACAACGAACGTTATCGCGCATCTGTTGGAGCAGGACGTGGTTATCACGTATGCCACTGCCCGCGGCTATATTAGTGCTCAAAGCGTTGTCTCGGAGATCCCCTGGAAGTACCCTTTGATTCTATATAACGGCGCTTTGATATATGACGGGATAAATCGAACGGTAATCGATGGTTACTGGCTTGAACGGGACATCTCGAATGAGATTATCGGCGTGGGAAGGAAGTTTGGTATTACTCCTTATTATTTTTCATTGGATGCGGATCATCGTGAGCGTGTTTTGCATGAGTCGCTGCGGCGAGAGGGAGAGAAGGCTTTTTATCAGAGCCGGCCCCAGGATCCGCGATTTATGGAAGTGCAGAGCCTGAACTGCCCACCGGATTACCGGACGCTGGCTCTTACATACATTGGACTTTACGAGGAATTGGAGCCGATACGGTGCGAGGTCATGGAATTATACGGTGATGTGATTCATGCTCATATGATGCCGGATTACTACATCCATAACCATTTTTTCCTGGAAATCAGTCATGCCAAAGCAAACAAACGTGACGGGCTCCAATTATGGTCTTCCCATATGGGGATTGATCTGGAGAACACGGTTGTCTTCGGCGACCACATCAATGATGTGGGGCTGTTTGAAGCCGGAGGCACCCGGATCGCGGTACGTAACGCGCATGAAAGGATACGGCAGCTGGCTGACCATATTATTGACTCGAATGAACTTGATGGCGTCGCCCATTATATCCGGCAACAGATGGAACTGTCAGGAGTGAATACCTTTATATCCACTCTGGGAGGACAATGATGACGTTACATCACGTTACACCCATTACTTAGAGTTCGCACTTTTATCGAAATTAACTTTAACCAGCTCGGTAAAAGCGGAAAATGCCTTGTTCCTGAACCGGTCGTTGCGCCGGATCAGGCTTGTCGAGGTATGCCGGAAGGCTTCCGGGATCGAGAAGCTGCCCATATTCGCAAATTCTCCACTCAAGACGGAAGTGGGTAGCAGTGTAGCGGCAAGACCAGATTGTACGATGCCTAATTGGGTCTCTAATGATGAGACTTCGATCATATTGGTCATCGGAATCCCTTCGCTTAACAGCCATCTTTCGAGGATGCTTCGAAACGGGCACCCCGCCGGAGCAACGGCCCATTTGGTCACCGCCAGATCGGGAAAGGGCTGCTCCTTCGACTTGGTCAGCAGTTTGACCTCATCCTCTTCGATATAATCGGCAACCAGCTTTGGCGGAATGTTTCCCGTCACAAATGCCCCGTCCAGCTGATAGTTTAATACTTGGGTAATCAGCTCCGAAGAGCTGCCGGTCAAGAGCGATAGCGTGACGTCCGGGTACATGGTTTGATAGTCCGACAAGGATTTAATGAAATGTCCGCAATGCACCGTATCCACGACGCCAATGGTTAAAGAACCGCTTGGATAAGGCGTTTCCTGTACAGCACGCACCGCTTCTTCAGACAGATTGAGAATGGTACACGCATAGTCCCGGAATGTGTGCCCTTTTTCTGTTAAGGTCACTCCACTGGAGTGTCGGTTCAATAAGGGGACTCCCAGTTCATTCTCAAGCTTTTTGACACGGGCCGTAACATTGGACTGCACATATCCAAGCTGCTCCGCAGCGCGGGTGATATTCCCTTCCTCTGCAATCTTTAGAAAAACCTTCAGATCGGTAAGCTCCATCTAAACCCTCCTTTCTCTCCTTCAGTCATCACTAAAAATGATGACATCATTATTATTTATCATTATACGGTATGCCATTTTTAGATTACAATCACAACTACACCATGAATATGTTCATACAAATACAGAGTGGAAGGATGTTGGAGATGAAAAAGGCATGGTGGCTCTTACTAATAGCGGGGGCACTGGAGGTTGTATGGGTATCCGGTTTGAAGCATTCCGATACCTGGTGGCAGTGGATCATTACCATCGCTTCGATTATATTCAGCTTCAAAGTTTTTTTGGACTCTGCTGCTAAACTTCCCATCGGTACGGTCTATGTGATCTTCACCGGACTGGGGACAGCCGGTACGGTGCTAGTTGAGATCCTCCTGTTTGGCGAGCAGGCGAATCCCGTCAAGCTGCTGCTGATTGGTATGTTGGCTGCAGGGGTGCTCGGACTCAAACTGGTCACGAAGGATACGGATAACCAGGCGAAGGAGAGTGGTGCGTAATGGAATGGATCGCTCTGATCGGCGCAGGGTTATGTGAAGTGTTGGGTGTGATTGCGTTAAGAAGGGTGAGCCTGACCCGCAGCGTGGGATCCTACATCTTTTTGGCCTGTTCGCTCGGTTCGAGTTTCCTGCTGCTGACGTACGCGATGGCCTTTATTTCCATGGGAACCGCTTATGCGATTTGGACAGGAATGGGGACGGCCGGCAGTACCTTGCTGGGGATGTTTGCTTTTGGAGAACCTAAGGAAGCGCGTCGGATATTTTTCATTGCTTTAATTCTGGCTTCAGCGATCGGCCTTAAGATTATAACGTAACCCATAGGGGCGTGTAGAATTTCATAGACCTGTGAAGGATATTCTGATTCGCATATAGAATTTAGATATAGTTTGGTGTTTTGAATCCATCCGATCAGACGCCAGGATGCATTTTTTATATGGGAAAGGACAGGTGTATCTTATGAAATTCAGCGAGTATCGCTATGAACGCCCCGACGTAAAAGCTTTTGAGCAAAAGTTTAAAGAGCAGCTTAACGCCTTCACCTCCGCCAGCACGTATGAGGAACAGGATGAGGCGATGACCCGCATTAACAAACTACGCAGTGAGATGGATACCCTGAGTCAACTGGTATATATCCGGCACTCGATTGATACGAACGACGAGTTCTATAAGGCAGAGCAGGATTTCTTTGACGAGAACGGACCGGTCATCCAGGAATACATAACGGATTATTATCGGGCCCTCGTGGATTCGAAATTCAGAGCTCAGCTGGAGGGCAAATGGGGGCGTCAGCTGTTCCAATTGGCAGAGCTTTCCCTCAAAACCTTCAGTCCTGAGATCATCGAGGACCTGCAGCAGGAAAATAAATTGACGACGGAATATTCGAAGCTGATCGCTTCGGCCAAAATTCAGTTCGAAGGCGAAGAGCGTACCCTGTCGCAATTGATTCCTTTCCAGCAATCGACGGACCGCAATATGCGTAAACGTGCAATGGAGGCGTCCAGCGGCTTCATGGCTGAGAACGAAGCAAACTTCGACCGTATCTATGACGATCTGGTTAAAGTGAGAACCAAGATTGCCAAGAAACTAGGATTTAACAATTACGTAGAGCTTGGTTATGCCCGCATGGCCCGCACGGACTATAACGCGGAGATGGTGGCTAACTTCCGTAACCAGGTGCTGGAGCATATCGTTCCGGTTGCAAGCAAGCTGAAAGAACGTCAGCAGAAACGAATCGATGTGGACCAACTGCTGTACTACGATGAGAACTTCTCATTCAAATCGGGGAACGCAACACCGAAGGGTGACCCGGATTGGATCGTCAACCATGGAGCGAAGATGTATGAAGAATTATCTCCGGAAACCCATGAGTTCTTTACCTTCATGCAGGAGAACGGCCTTATGGATCTGGTTGCCAAAAAAGGCAAGCAGAGCGGCGGATACTGTACCTATATCAGCGAGTATGGCGCACCGTTTATTTTCTCCAACTTTAACGGGACTTCCGGTGATATTGATGTGCTGACGCACGAAGCCGGTCATGCGTTCCAAGTATATGAGAGCAGAGGTTTCGAGGTACCGGAGTATGGGTTCCCAACCTATGAGGCGTGCGAAATCCATTCCATGAGCATGGAATTCTTCACATGGCCGTGGATGGACCGCTTCTTCGAGGATGAGGCCGATAAATACCGCTTCGACCATCTCGCAAGCGGACTTATCTTCATCCCTTACGGCGTAACGGTTGACGAATTCCAGCACTTTGTTTATGAGAATCCGGATGCTACGCCGGCTGAACGGAAACAGGCATGGCGCGAAATTGAGCGCAAATATCTGCCGCACCGGAACTATGATGACAATGCGTATCTGGAGCAAGGCGGCTTCTGGCATAAACAAGGTCATATTTTTAGCACGCCGTTCTATTATATCGACTATACGTTGGCTCAAATCTGTGCATTCCAATTCTGGAAGAAGATGCACGAGGACAAGTCCGCTGCATGGGCAGATTATCTGAACCTGTGCCGTCAAGGTGGAAGCAAGTCCTTCACCGAACTGGTGAAGGTGGCAGGTTTGATCTCCCCATTCGAGGATGGCTGTGTCACTTCCGTCATTGGCAGCATCGAAGCTTGGCTGGACAGCGTAGACGATGCAGCTCTTTAAATCGTAAATAAGCATGGCTAAGACATGCAGGAGAACATGAGTGAGTAAAGACTCAGGTGTTCTTCCTGCATGTTTTTAATAGAAAGCATCTTTCATAGAACCCACTTATTGCCCATAAATTAGGAGGATTATAACTATGATTACGTATAAACCGCTAAGCGAGCTTCCGATTCGGGAAGTATCGGAGTTGTGGAATCACTCATTTGAAGGATACATGGTGAACGCCTCGATGCCGCTGGACCGCTTCATTGCCCGTATCGGAAGCGATGGTTTGTGCATGGAGAGATCACTCGCTTGTTACATGGATGGCGTACCTGCCGGCATCGTCATGAACAGCTTTCGGGAAGAAGATGGCGTTAAGATTGCACGTAACGGCGGGACAGCGATAGCTCCCGATTTCCGGGGGAAGGGAATCGGCAAAAACATGATGGAGAAAAACGAAGAGCTGTACGAAGAACAAGGCGTCCGTCGTGCCTATTTAGAGGCGATCAGCACAAATGCGCCAGCGATTCGTCTCTACGAAAGCGTTGGATATCATATCATCGACCGGCTGCTCATCATGACGAATGAACAGCTCCCGGAGCAGCAAGATGCGAAGAATACCCGTTCACCGTATACGCTGGTCAGAGGCCTGGCAGCGGAGGCTGTATCTGTAGCCTTCTATCGATCCGGTGAAGTCTGGCAGACAGACGCTTCCAGTATCAAGGACGGTGAATGCGTCATTGTGTATGAAGGAGAAGAACAGGTGGGCTTTGGTTTGTTTAAGCGGGTGTTTGATGCGTCAGGCAGTTTGGCAGCAATCACGCTGTTTCGTTGTGAGGCTGCTCCAGGACATCCGGATGCAGAAGCCGTGATGAAGACGGCGGTACTGGAGATGATACAACCCGGTTATGCCTGCAAGCGGTCCGCATTCAACATCCGGGCTTCGCATAAGGAACTGGTGAACGTGCTGCAGGAGCTTGGATATACGAGCTCGATGGAGCAGGTGCTTATGGTTCATGAATACAGCGCTACATAGGTTGTGAATTCGTAAAGTTCGAAAGGAAATGCGTGCATGAGAAAAAACACGGATATGAGCCTGTACCCGGCTCTCGCGAAAGATATCCAATGGGGCGTAGTCCGAGCCAGGTTTGCCATCGGAGATGAAATCGAAGAATCGAAGGTCAGCAATGTCACGATTCTTCCGTTTGCCGGGGATCGCTGCATTATTTTTCAGGTAGCGGACGGAAGCTGGGAGCTTCCCGGAGGAACCCTGGAGCCCGGCGAGTCCTATATGGAAGGACTTAGACGGGAGGTTAGGGAGGAGCTTGGCGCAGAACTCGAGTCGTTCCGGGTCTTCGGCCAGTTCCGTTGCGAATCCAGCAGCAAGACGCCTTATCGGCCGCATATTCCCCATCCTCATTTTGTCAGATTGGTTGGATACGGGGATGTGCGCATCGTTGGGGAGCCGCTGAATCCAGAGGATGGGGAGCAGGTCATCGCGGTAGAGGCCGTTGATTTGGAGGAAGCCGTGAAGCGATTGGAGGAGACGGGCAGGCAAGATATTGCAGATCTGTACAAGCTGGCTTTTGCCATACGACAAGAAGACCGTTCGATTCAACTATCTAACGATGAACCATGAGTTGCATGAGGGAACGCGCTGAACCGAAAAGAGGTGTAGTCAGTGGAACACGTATTTCAGGAGCTGTTGCAGCATTATTTTCATGGACCTGTGCATTCGATCGAGACCGTTCCTTTCGGCATGACGAATGAATCCCGAATTGTAGCAATGAACCAAAAGAAATACGTCGCAAGAATATACAATCGTCATACGAAGAATGAAGAGAGGCTGCGGTTTGAGGTTGAACTAACAGCTTACTTGGAGCGTTGTTCCTTATCGTTTGATATTCCAGGTTTCGTCTCCAGTAAGGATGAGGCGAAGTACGTGGTTCTGTCGGATGGTTCCCCGGGGTCCCTGACACGGTTTATCGAAGGAGAGGTCCCTGATCTATCCAATATGTCTGATGTGCTTAATTATGGACGGACAGTAGGGGAAATATCATATGCTCTGCAGCAATTCAAATCGAATTCCGTCGATGTGGTTTGTCCTGCGATTGCGTTCCATGATGTTTACAACCTCCATTCTCTATCGAATCAGACGAAAATTAATGAGTTTTTGGCATGCCCTCCTTTTGATATTGATGCTGAACAGATAGCTGTATTGCAAGGATACTATGAATCTGTGATTAACCATGCAGTTGAGCTGAATGCACTGCCTAAGCAAATGGTCCATCATGATATTTTGGTTTTTAATCTCTTGATCAATCCCCAGTCCAGGGAGATGAGCGGTGTATTGGATTTTGATTTTGCTGCTATGGACATACGGATATGGGAACTATCCATTTGTCTGAACCATCTTCTTCAGCATGAGGACCAGACCTTGACAAAGGTCGAGCTGTTTTTAGATGAATATCGAAAATATATGAGGTTAACTCGTGCAGAGATCCAGTGGATTCCCTATATCATGCAGTTATATTATGTTTCTTTATTAAGCATCTATATCGGGCAGCATTTGGCCGGAAGGAACATCGCCTCCTATTTTCACCTGATGTTGAAGCAACTTCAGATCAGAAGAGAATGGATGGAACGAAAGCAGCACGAGTTTGTTGAATTGTTGTATTCGAAATGTTTATGAATGTGTCACGTACATAACTTCTAGGATGTGAACCATGCTGTGAGATTACCTTATAAAATAGGATATGCGGTTACATTGGTATGGCTGGTATGGATTGTCTTCGGGTATGTGAATTACGATGCGATGGCAGACCGCGGCCAGCTCTCCATCGTCCTGCTGAGCGCTGTGATTGGCATTATCCTGCTTCCGATATATTTTATATCCGTGCTGTTGTTCTATGTCTATAAACGAGGTCCGAAAAAGAAGAAATAAGGGGGCGTTACCTTGAGGGATCGATATTTATTTTTGCTTGGAGGAAATTCCTTTCAAAGAGAGGCAAATAGACAATTTATAGAGCAAGCGGGCGGTTCTAACGCCAGAATTGTTTTATGCATTATGAACAGACCGGGCTGGGAGGAGTATGTTCCCCTGTTTCAGCAGATGTGGGCAGAATCGGGTGCTCAGGATGTGAAGGTGATCGTTCCCGATGATGACGGAAAGCTGGACATGGAACAGGCTGAACAGGTGTTGACACAGGCCACGGGGATATTTATTGGCGGGGGCAACACGGAGAAATACCATCACTATTACGCGACTGGTCGTTTTAAAGAGCTGCTGATCAACGGTTACGAGAACGGCGTTCCCATTGCAGGAAATTCGGCAGGCGCCTTGATTCTTCCGGAAACCTGCCTCATATCGCCACTGGATAATGAACAAAGCGTAATGCTGTTTAAGCAAGGGGTAGGGTTGCTTTCGAATGTCTTGATCAGCGTTCATTATACGGAGTGGAGCGACCAGTCCAATCTGCTGGAAGGTATGAGAACGAAGAAGGTGAAGCGCGGGATCGGCATCGATGAGCAGGCCTGTGCCGTATTTATCAATGGGCAGCTGGCTTATAGTTTGGGAGAAGCCGTCCATGAAGTCATCTTCGAGGATGATGACCTGGATCAATATACGATGATAAAGAGGACATCCTAAGGGTGTTTTCTTTCTTTTTTATGCCAATAGGAAGAATGCCATCTGACAACAATAAGAAAAGCATGGTTTTTTTAGCTCAAGTGTGTCAAGATAGTACGAAAAAATAAGCGACTGGGGGAACGGACGGCATGATCTATCATATAATTTCTAAGGAAGCCTGGATGATAGCACGAGAGAATAGATTGTACGAGCCGCCGAGCTTACAAACGGACGGATTCATCCACTGCTCCACAGAGGAGCAAGTCAGCGGAGTCGCCAATACGTTCTACACGGGAAGGACGGATCTATTTGTTCTGGGTATCCAGGAAGATCAGGTGGATGTGGAGATTGTGTATGAGGACTTATATGAGATGAACCAGTTGTACCCGCATATATATGGAGGGCTGAATCTGAACGCCGTCCAGAAGATGTATCGTTTTGAGCCGGATGAAGAGGGGGTATTTGCGTTTCAGCCTTCTGCCGAGCTTGAATATAGTGGATAGACCGTGATATGAATTTTAACTTGAAACCAAGGAGGAAACGCAATGATACTCGAAGTGGCCATGCTGCAAGTGAAACCAGGACTTACGTCAGATTTTGAACGCAATTTCCAAATCGCCTCAGGGATCATATCCAAGATGGAGGGGTATATCCACCATGAGTTGAAGCGGTGCCTGGAGGATTCGCACAAATATGTTCTATTGGTGAAATGGGAGACGCTGGAGGATCACACGATAGGTTTTAGGGGATCCGCCGAATATCAGGAATGGAAAGAATTGCTGCATCACTTTTATGATCCATTCCCCGTCGTTGAACATTTTGAAGATGTGTACATAAAGTGACCGTTAAGGCAGGTGTTGGAGATGAGCCTGGAGGATCTTATAAAAGAGGTTTACGGCAGCCCGCCGCTGAAGATCGAACCCATGTCATTTGGCCATACCAATCAGGTATATAGTGTGACATTATCCGATGAGCAAATCATTCTCAGAACCAATGACAAGCCCGGCGTCCTGGAGCATACAGCGGACAATATTGCGATTCTTTCTTCATTAGGCTTGCCGGTACCGAGTGTGATCCGAACGGATGTGTCCATGGAATTGGTCCCCTTTGCTTATATGATACTGGAGCACTTCCCCGGACGGGACCTCCGATATGAGCTTGAGGGAATGACGCATGAACAAATGACTGAACTTGCCCAGCAGATCATTTCATACCAACGCAGCGTGTCAGAGCTTCCCCGAGGCACCGGATTCGGATGGGTTCCAATTGGAGAGCAGGGGCCCTTCTCATCCTGGACTCAGATCATCGATCGTGATATCCGCCAGCATATCGATCACATAATCGATGATGTTACTCCGGAGACTATCGTCCAATTGCAACACATGAAGCAGCGTTACACGCCTTATTTTGACCAAGTGGAGCCCATCTGTTTCCTTGATGATCTTACGATCAAGAATGTAATTGTGGCCCAAGGCAAGCTTCAGGGTATCGTTGATTTTGATTGGGTATGCTACGGGGATCCGCTGTACATGATTGCCCTCACCAAGACGGCGGTGGTCTCCGATATTGGAGAGCAGGGGATGCCATACGTGGAGGCGTTATGCAGGCATTGGGGAATGGAGCAAGAACAGCGGGCGCTAATTGATTTCTATTCTGTTATTCATGCCCTGCAGTTTATCGGCTTTCATAAAAAGGAGCAGAACGAAGTCTGCAAGCAGCGAATGCTCTCATTCCTATTAGAAAAAATCAACCGCGATACAAACAGAACCGCATGAGCTTAAGGAGTCCATGCGGTTCTTGTTAACTTATCGGGAGGTTGGTGCAAATCCCACTCGAGGTTTGTCTCGTTCCTTGGTATTCACGGAAACGTAGCGGATTGCGGTTAACGGTACATACAGCATCTCATATTCGTCCTGGTACCGGATAAATTGATCGCCTACTTCCTCCAGCGTGCCGTTTCGCACATAGCTTCCATCCGTAAAATAAATGCTCACTTCCTGATTGAGCAAACTTTTCAGCATATACGTTCCACTCCTTGTGAATAAAATAGAGTATCGGGTCTAACGGATCAGGCCATTATATACGATTAGCGTCACAGTTTCGTGACGATATCGTCAATGATGCCGTATTCCTTCGCTTCTTCCGCCGACATAAAATAATCCCGCTCCATATCCTTTTCGACGCGTTCGACGGATTGACCTGTCCGCTCGGATATAATCTGTGCCAGCTTCTCACGGGTTCTCAGGATGCGTTTTGCCGTAATGGCAATATCGGTAGCCTGCCCTTGCACACCACCCAGCGGCTGATGGATCATGATCTCGCTGTTCGGCAGCGCAAGTCGTTTGCCTTTGGCCCCGGCCAGCAGCAGGATCGCGCCGTAAGAAGCGGCAAAACCGGTGCAGATGGTGTTGACTTGAGGTTTGATGATCTGCATGGTATCGTAAATGCCAAAGCCCGCGGATACCGAGCCGCCCGGACTATTGATATACATGTGGATATCCTTCTCAGGATCCTCAGCCGCCAGAAACAACAGCTGTGCGATAATGCTGTTAGCGATGGCGTCATCGATGGCTGCACCCACAAACACGATCCGATCCTTCAGCAATCGGGAATAAATATCGTAAGATCGTTCGCCCCGGTTGGTTTGTTCTACAACATAAGGAACAACATTCATGGTTTCATCCTCCATATTCGTTAGGTTTTCAGGTTTCAGCAAGTAAACGAAGAGGCAGCCGCAAAAGATACGGAGAAACCACGAAATAAATTGTTCGAAAATCAAAGTAACGAAAAGATAACTTCATTCGTTTACATATAAGATATCTGTATCGAGATTAGGAAAGGAGTTGGCTTCCGATGACGATATTTCGCCCGAGCGTTACCCCTCCGGCTGATCTAAGCTTTGAGGAAATGAATGCTACCCTGCACAGATATTGTCTGTCCCTCACAAACTCCTCATGGGATTCCGATGATCTGGTGCAGGACACTTGGATCAAGGCACTGGAGCATCTGAAGCAGCGGAGCCATGTCAACCCCGAAGCGCTGCTGCTGCGGATTGCCAAGAATACATGGATTGACCGGGTTCGCCGGGATCAGACCTATAGACGAATTCTGGATGAGAAGCTGGAACATGTTTTGCCTAGGGAAGAAGCGTCGAACGAGGACAGCAAACTGAACATCGAGTTCGCTTTTCAATGGCTGCTGGAACACTTGTCGCCCCTGCAGAGAACGGTGCTGGTGCTCCGTGAAGTGTACGAATATTCTGTTTCGGAAACTGCGGTGAAACTGAAAACGACGGAGGGAGCGGTGAAAGCGGCCCTTCATCGAGCTCACAAAGTGCTGCAATCACTGGATCCGGAGGAAGAGGAACTTGAATTGGCTATGCCGGAAGACGAGGAGATGACCCTGAATCTTCAGGCATTGGCAGAGGCATACCAATCCGGGGACGTTGAAGCGGTCGTGAGACTTATTCAATGGAATAGCAGTGAAGCATCAGCCATCGGCTGCATGGTTCCGATGCAGGTTGAAACACCGAGCGCAAGTTATATGATGTACGGCGGATATTCGTCTGACATGAGAATGGCCGCGTAAAGCGAAGATTCGAGCAGGTTGATCATACATTTATCGGGAAGGCCGGAGCAGAGGTTGCTCGGGCCTTTTTTTTGATGCAACATAACAATGAAAAAGACGACACGAATCTCCGTTCATCATATCGTCATTCAGCGCTTGGCGGATGTATAATATAAACCAAGTAGAACCGTTAGGAATGAGGGGTTAGGTTGCAGACCGAAGTGAAGTTGTACACCATGTGCATGATACAAGACGGAAGCAGCGTTCTGCTGATGAACAGACCGGATGCCAAAGGATTCCCCGGATATATTGCGCCCGGCGGCAAAGTGGATTTTCCGGAAAGCATTGTAAACGGAGCCATTCGGGAGGTGCGGGAAGAAACCGGCTTGATTGTAAAGGACATCGTCTATAAAGGCCTGGAGGAATCGTGTGAGCCGAACACAGGTCTACGGTACATGGTGTTTAATTATTTGGCCACCTCCTTTGAAGGGGAATTGCTGGAGCATCCCCCTGAAGGAGAGCTGTTATGGGTGGACCGGGATGAGGCATTAAAGCTGCCTATGCAGGATTGGTTTAAACGCCGGTTTCCGTTGTTTTTTGAAGAAGGTACGTTTGAATTAAGCGAGATTTGGGACGAGAAGACCGGGATTGTTCTGGATGAAACCATCAAGCGGTATCCGGCGAAATCACCTCAGGCGGCAGGGATCGTTGATTAACGAAGGGAGCGGTGTTTCATGATGGTCAGGGCGGTGTTCTTCGATTTATTCGAGACGTTAATTACGGAATTCGCAAACGGCAAGCGGGTGTCCAAGAGGTCCTATGATTATATGAATAGACTCGGGCTATCCGAAGCGGAGTTTAAACGGGAGTGGAGCATCCGGTTTGAGCAAAGAATGAATGGTCATTTTCCCAACTATCACGCGGTGATCCGGGATATCCTTGATTCCCGGAGTTTACCTTATCATCAGGAACACGTAGAGTTTCTCTACCAGTCGAGAGTCAGCGAGAAGATAATCCCTTTCAATACGATATCGAATGAGATCTGCAGGATGCTGGATCTTTTGCGTGAAAGGGGTCTGAAGGTGGGCTTGATCAGCAATTGCTCGGAAGAAGAGGTAATTTCTTTTGGCCAGAGCGGATTGGCGCCTTACTTCGATGACGTTATCTTCTCATATGAAGTTGGGGTAGCCAAACCGAACCCGGAAATCTATCGATTGGCTTGTGACCGCTTGTGCGTAACACCACAGGAATCTCTGTTTATCGGGGATGGCGGTTCAGATGAGCTGAGAGGCGCCAGCAATGCCGGTCTTAGGCCATATCACGCCTATTGGTACAACACGTTTATTGAGAGCGAGCATGAGAAGATCCATCAACCGCTGCAAGTGCTGGATCTTATCGAATCTTCTATTAAAAAGGAGTCGCCCAACAATGAAACTGCAGGCCATTAACCATCTCTGTTTTTCTGTTTCGGAATTGGAACGGTCCATCGCTTTTTATAGGGACGTATTTGAAGCCAAACTTCTGGTTAAAGGGAGAAAGCTGGCATATTTTGATCTGAACGGACTGTGGATTGCTTTAAATGAAGAAGATGTCGACAGGAGCACCTCGAATAGAACATATACGCATATTGCTTTTACTATGGAAGAGGAGGAGTATGAAACAACGCTGCTTCGTCTGCAAGCGCTCCAGGTGGAGATTTTGCCGGGAAGGGCAAGGGAGGAGAAGGAGAAGAAGTCGATCTACTTCCTGGACCCGGATGGGCATATGTTCGAGTTTCATACGGGCTCCATGAAGGACAGGCTGGACTATTACCGCGCGGATAAAGAGCATATGACCTTTTACGATGCCGAATAGTTAGGGGAACGAACGATTCCAATTGCAGATCGAGGAGATGAACCGATGAACCTTGCCAACAAAATAACGATAGCCAGAATAATGCTGATTCCATTATTCATTCTTTTTTTTGCTGAGTATCCGCTATGGCTGACCGAGAACAGCCGCTTCTTCGGATTTATTCATGTTTATGGAACCTACATCGCGCTGGGCGTGTTCGTTCTTGCTTCGGCTACGGACAAGCTGGACGGTTACATCGCGAGGAAATACAATCAAATCACGAATCTCGGAAAACTACTGGATCCGCTCGCGGATAAACTGCTTATATCGGTTGCCTTAATCATGATGGTTCAATCAGGGATGGTTGCGACGTGGATAGCCGTTGCCATCATTGCGCGGGAATTTGTGATCACAGGGCTTAGGATGGTTGCATCCGAGCAGGGAATCGCATTGTCCGCTGACAGTCTCGGCAAATTGAAAATGGTGCTTCAGGTGATAGCCATTGCAGCGGTATTGCTGGATAATTATCCGTTTCAGCTCGTCACTATGATTCAAGTGGATGAATTTCTCATGCTTGCAGCAGTCGCCTTGACGATATATTCGGGCATCCATTATCTGTTGAACAATTATAAACTCATAAAATTGAGCTGATGTAAGCAGGATGAGCGTTACCCCGGCTTGACTGATAGGGACAGCTGTCCATTTTATCACGCCGGATTTTTTTCGAGATCCGGGGCTGGGAAAATATCCTACTTTGTGCCTATTTTGGCGTCAGAAGGTAACGATTTCATCCGGGACTGTCGATATAGAGATAGACTGAAAAAAAGCCTGAGAGACAGAAGGTACAAAGGAGAGAAATAAATGAGCTTAAACAGAAAGACAACGAAGATGTTTCTTGTCGTTGTGATGATGTTGGCGATGGTTTTTCCAACCAGCGTATTCGCCGCCTCCGGGGACGTAACGTCGATTGAATTTGATACGAACGAGAGCAAAATTTACTTAACCGTTAATGAAACCTCGGAACAACTTCGAGTATTGGCTAACATTGAAGGCTCTTCTACGAAGAAGGATGTAACCAATGAGTCGACGTGGACTTCGTCCAACACGAGAATTGTAAAGGTTGACGGTGGACTTATCATTCCACTGGAGAAAGGTACAGCCCGAGTTACGGCAAAATACAAAGGCGCGATCAAGACGATTGACGTCGACGTTAAATTTGCCATTGACGAGTTTAAACTGGATCAGCCCAATAAAGTGGAGCATAAGCTTGGAACGGAAGGTCTAACCGTTAAAGCCTTGGCTGACGGAACAAACGACGTAACCACGGAAGCGAAGTGGACCACTTCCGATGACAGCGTTGTAAAAGTAAGCAAAGGCGAACTGACCCTTGTGGGTCTGGGAAGCGCAACCGTGACTGCGGAATACAAAGGACTCAAAGCTTCCTTCACGGTGAAAGTCATTGCACCTTACCAAAAGCTTGCGATCGTTCCGGGTGAAGATCTGGAGCTCTTGGTTGGCGATGCGCCTGTTGAGCTGAAAGTATTCGCTAAGCAGTCGGAGACCGATACAGGTATGGACGTGACGGATAAAATAGAGTTGAAATCGTCCAATTCTTCCGTAGCTACAATTGAGGATGGCAAGCTAAAGCCGCTTGCGTTGGGTAAATCTACGATCAGCGTGAGCTATCTGGGTTCAACGGCCAAATTGGATGTGTATGTGCGCAATCCTTATGAAGCTTTGATTCTGGATCAGACGGATTTTATCAAGAATCCGGTTCTGTTCATGAATGATTCGATTACGGTACAAGCCAAGGTTCGCAACGCGGCTTCGCAATCCATCGACGTGCCCGGGGAATGGACCTCATCCAACCCGCTGGCTGTTTCCGTTAATGGTGGCGTGATTACAGCGAGAGCTTCGGGAACCTCTACCATTAAAGTTAGTTACTTGGGAATCAGTAAAGAATTCTCGGTTAAAGTATATCCGACCGTGACCAAGTTTGAGGCAGCTGATACGGAAGTGGATGTGCTGAAAGGCGAATCCAAGTCCTTCCCTAAAGTGACGGGAACGCTTCTGGACGACGAGAAAGAGGACTTCAGCAGCGCGGTTAACTGGACTTCCAGCGATGAGAAAGTGGTAACGACCGAAGACGGCAAAATCAAAGCCATCGACGCCGGTACAGCAACGATCACCGGTAAGATCGGCTCCAGAGTAGTAGCGACGGTGCCGGTTACCGTCAATGAAAAAGTGCTGGTACTTCTGCCGGATGTAGAAGAGTATCAGCTGGTTATGGGAAGAAGCATTGCGCTGCCGAAAGTAAATGCTGTATTTGAAGATGGCACGGAGAGCGATGTAACCTCTTCCGTTGAATGGTCATTGACGGGCTCTGCGGCTGTCATTAAAGACGGTACGATCAAGGGCTTAACGAAAGGCTCGACGACACTGAAAGGCACTTACCTGAATAAAGAAGTCAAGATTCCGGTCGTGGTTGAACAGGAAGTTGTGAAGATCGTTGTAGAGCCGGAGAATATCGATCTCAACATCAAGAAATCCAAATCGATTAAAGTTACAGGCTATTACAGCAACGGCAAAACGGTTTCGCTCTCATCCAAGATGAATTGGAGTTCTTCGGACACTGCGATTGTGACGGTATCCAGAACCTCCGTTAAGGCGGTTGCCGAGGGTAAGGCAACGATTACGGGTTCATACCAAGGCAAAGAAGTTACCGTTAAGGTAAACGTGGTTCCGAAAATGAAGAAATTGATTGTCAGCGAGAAGAAACTGAACTTGAAGCCCGGTGACGTCAAAACCGTTACGGTTACGGCCGAATTCGATACCGGCGCGAAAATAAATGTAGGAGACACCGCCGTTTGGACAACCAGCAACTCCAACGTTGCCAAAGTAACGAACGGACGTATTGAAGCGATCGCGAAGGGAACCGCCCGTATTAAAGGGCAGTACAATTCAAAGACCGTATCCATTACCGTCTCTGTCAAATAGGACAACAGATTAGCAGCAGCCCGGCTTTTTAGAAGCCGGGCTGCTGTCTTTTCTATGGACTGGGCCGTTCTTGGTCATTTTGAAGCTCCTGCAGCTTGTTTTGAAAATATTCCTGGTTCGCCAGTATCGTTTCATCGCCTGGACGATAGACAAGCGCCTGCTCATTATGCTGATTGGCAAGAGCATGGGCTCCGATCCGGTCGTAACAAACGGCCAATTGCAGGTGAGGCAGCCAGGTGGAGAAGGAGGGGTTGTGAAATCCCATATAACCCGGAGGCAGCTCAAGCTCGGTCGCCAGTTTATACCAGTAAATGGCCGTATCGTAGTTGTTTTTCACGAAAAAATGGTAACCAATGCGGCAGCAGAATTCGGACCGCGGTGGCGCATAATGCAAGGATCTGATAGAGGATTCAAAAGAGGCTTGCCCATTTCCGAGCTCGTGATGGCAATCGGATAGCCTGCTGCAGGCCGTGAGTATATCCTCAATCCAGCCCTGTTCCGTATGTAAAAATTGTTCGTAATAATCAATAGCTTTCTCGAATTGGCCGTGATCCTTCAATTCATTCGCATAATAGAATAAATCTCGTGGCGTGAACGATTCGCCAGCCGTCTCACGCTTCTCGTAGATTCTAAGATTCCGGCCGGTATCGGGGTCATGCTTCGAGCTGAGATGGGTAACCGCGATATCGCTATTGATAATATTGCCGTAGACCTCTAGATACTCATGGACGGGTCCGATCCATCGGAAGCCTCTGTTTCGCTTCACAAGACGGTTGCGCCGGAGACTGAAGGTGACATTGCCAAATTCGTCCGAACTTAAATGGTAGAGCATGGTTACGGAATCGATGCCGGATGTAAGGTTTTCTTTAAGCGTTTTTAACTTGAGCTGGTCTTCTTCCAGCAGTATGTCGTCAGCATCGAGCCACAGGATATAGTCCTGGGTAGCCTTACTAAAAGCGAAATTACGCGCAGCCGAGAAATCGTCAATCCACTCAAAATCAAAGATGAGCTCTGTAAAGGATTGAGCGATTTCTTTTGTACGATCGGTAGATCCTGTATCGACAATGATGATCTCATCCACGATGTCGGCAACACAGGATAAACAGCGGTTTAACACGAGTTCCTCGTTTTTTACGATCATGCACAGGCTGATAGTGTTCAATGAAATTACCCCCATGTATGGTTTTGATTCATAACAATATGCCAGATATATATTCAAGTGAGCTTACGAAATGAACCTTATACAGGAAGCTGTTTGAAATTTGGTCTGGATTTAACATATCCCCTAATGGTAAAATCTTCACTAATTTGGATAGCAAATCATAGACGGTGCAGAAAGAAGGGGTAGAGGAACATGAAATCTATAAACGTGCTTCATTACGATGCATTCTCCGTGCAGCCTAACAAGGGGAATCCTGCTGGGGTGGTTCTGAATGCAGATGATCTGACGGAGGAGGAGATGCAATCCATCGCTCGCAGCGTTGGATTCAATGAAACCACCTTTATCTTACAATCAGAGCAAGCAGATATCAGATTGAGGTATTTTACTCCGGGCCATGAAATGAATTTATGCGGCCATGCCACCATGGCATCCATGTATGCTTTAAAAACCAGGGGACTGCTGCCGGAAAAAGAAACCGTGTGGATTGAGACCAAGGTAGGCAGTTTGCCTATAGAATATCAAAATGCCGAGGGCCTGTTAACCATGAAGATGAAGCAGGATCACCCTCAATTCATATCCTACGAGGGTGATGTAGACCGTCTAGCATCATCGATAGGTCTGAAACGTGACGATTTGGACTTAAGTATGCCTATCGTTTATGGAAGCACGGGGATTTGGACATTGTTGGTTCCGATAAAAGGATTAGACCATTTTGACCGGATGGTGCCTGATAACGCAGTGTTTCCGGACATTTTAACCGATAACCCCAAGGCCTCACTGCATCCTTTTTGCCTGGAAACGATGGATGCGTCTTCGTTCATGCACGCGAGACACTTCTCATCGCCGTATTCTGGCACCATTGAAGACCCGGTAACTGGAACTGCATCGGGGGTAATGGGAGCTTATTATTTGACGTATCTGAACCCTGAGTTATCCTCCGCTCGATTTAGTATTGAACAAGGCCAGGAAATGGGGAAAGACGGTAGAGTGCATGTTCATGTGAACCGTCGTAAAGAGACCATGGATGTCTATATTTCCGGTACGGCGGTGTTTGTAAAAGAATTCCAGGTTAGCTATTGATGGATGACCATCGAATGATAGAGCCATCGACATAAGTTAATTCATACAAGGAGTGCGACTCATGCAGGAACAAGAAGAAATAAAGATTTATCCTAAGGTAACCAAAATGCTAGTGGGCTCTTTGGCGTTTGTGCTGCTAGGTAGTGGATTGGTATACGGCGGGGTGACGTCGGACAACATGGTTATCGCCATTGTCGGAATCATCTGTGCGTTGTTTTTTGGCGCGGGGCTGGTGTTTGCCGTTACCAAGCTGTTCCAATCGGCTCCGGCACTCTTGATCCATAGGGAGGGGTTCGTCGATAAATCCTCTTATGTGAGCGCAGGAGCCGTCGCGTGGGACGAAATTAAAAATATTCATATCTATCAGATCAAGAATGAGAAATTCATAGGAATTGAAGTTTATGATCCTGACCATCTGATGTCCCGGCACCCTGCCTGGAAGCGGAAGCTCATGCGTATGAATAAAGGCATGACGGGCTCTACGATTCATATTTCTGCATCGAGTATCTCCGCTAATATATACGAACTGTTCCCTTTGTTGTATCGAAGATGGAATGCGTCCAAATCGAACCCGGATCAGATGCTGAAGGAGGAGAACATGTTATGAGAACATTTAAGCCGGAAATGACTTTGGATATGGCGGTAAGCCATCTGAAGCATATTGAAGGGGAATCGGTAATGAATGTCACCCCCATCGAGATGGGCGAACTGAGCAAGGTGTTCAGTTACCGCAAGGGCGATGCCGATTATGTCATTCATTTTAAGGATAATGAGGATAGCCTTCATAAAGTGTTCAAAATCTACGATATGTACGGTGAACAATCCTTGCCCATTCCCCGTATCCACAAGGTAGGGAGAATGGAGAATATTCATTTCTCCATCTCGGACAGAGTATCCGGAACGCCGATAAGTGCTCTTGAACCGACGCAAATTCGAGCGCTCATCCCCGACATTGTCCATCAATTCATGCGGATCCGTCAGGTACATGTCGCGGATTCCCATGAGGGTTACGGCTGGATTACTCCGGAAGGCAAGGCTGTCCATCGTTCATGGCTGGATTACATCACGTCTGTTTTCGATGAGGAGCAAGAAGGCTTCTACCATGGATGGCACAATCTGTATGAGAACAGCTTTCTGGAAAAAGAGTTTTTTGAAGAAATCTACCTAACGATGATCGAACGGGTTCGCTATTCGCCTCCGGAGCGATATCTTGTACATGGAGATTTCCATTTGGGTAATATGCTGGGAGAGAACGAGAACGTTACGGGGATCGTGGATTGGGAGATGGCCATGTTCGGCGACTTCATGCTGGATGTTTCCGTTCTTCATATGTGGTACCCGATGCTGGAGTTTCCAAGTAGGCTGCAGCAAGCCCTGGAGCAGCAAGGCGTAAGTATTCCATATTTTGAGGAGAGACTGTTAGGCTATCAACTGTTCAAAGCGCTGGACGGACTCCGTTTTTATGCGAAGAAGGATGATCCCCACAGCTATCAGTATATGAAAGACAAAATTATATCTCTATTAAATCGATAGATCCCTACGGGGATCTTTTTTTATGAGAGAAATGTGTGAAACGGAATAGATAACTGACGAGTCCAGAATCATTGGCCAAGAATATAATGGACTAGGTTTAGTTGAAGGGTGGGAACGTCATGCAGCATACCGATCGGGTAAGGAGCCGTGTACCGGATGGCACTCTAATTAGGGGCTTGTATTCTGCTGTTTATTTGGTTGAGCATGGCAAGAAACGGCCCATTAGCGATATGGCGACTTTCCATTCGTACGGATTTACCGCGAAAAGCATGGTGGAATTGAATGAGTCGGTACTCGAAGAAATGGAGACCGGGTCACCCGTGAATATATCCGGGGATTTCATCATGAACAGTCCTTCAACCCTTCTAGTAAAAAACAGCGGATCGGAAATCTATCTGTGGAGCGATCGGCGTCTTCATCCGATTATTTCCCACGAAATGTATCATAGGCTCCATTTTAATTATTCCAGCGTTGTCATCTTGCCGGACGAACTAATCGCTATACTCCCTCAAGGGGATATGATTCATGATGCATCCTTGCTCACGTCTTTTCTTATTAACGGCAGAGTATACAGCGCTCCGAATGGGTCGATCTACTATGGGGAGCGGCATATGCTGCGGAAAATCGGAGGACCCGCCATCTTTGCTTTCTATCGGTGGAGAGTTGAAGAGATTGTTCATTTAACTAGTGAGGAGTTCCACAAGTGCCGAATAGGGGAGCCGATCCTGTAAATAATTTCGCAGTATTAGAAGCTGTTTATGACGAGGTTTTTTCGGAAAGGGTGGGGTGCTTGAAGATATTGCTCGTGACGATATTCCTGATTCCTCATGTCGGTGGACTATGGAAGTATATGCTGCAGATCAAGCAGGGGCTTGAGGCATTGGGGCATGAGGTCGACATGGTCGGTGACAGAATTGATTGCTTTTATGTGTATGGAGATGATAACCGGAAGGTGTTCAAGAGTCATTATAAACCGATGTTGGAGGCGAATCTCCCAGCAGCATCCCCTATATTCTCGGATAATTGGGTCAGGCATGCTGAATCTGAGCGGTTATGTTTGGAGCTAACGCTTTCTTATTTGGACTTGGAGCAATACGATGTCATTCATGCACAGGATGTGCTGGCTGCGGCAGCCGTCAGTCGGGTGAAACCTGCGGGCATACCCTTGGTAACCAGCATTCATGCTTCCGTGGCACTTACTATTTTGAATATGGTCCAAAATGATCAAGGGATTAAACCTTCCAGCCCATTACTTGTCTGGAATTATTATAAATCGATTGAGAATATCGGGGGCTCATCCAGCGATCAGGTGCTTCTGGCTTCCGAATGGCTGAGGGATGTCGTGGTATCGTACTTTGGTCTGCCGGTATCCCGGATCTCATTGATTCCCTATGCGATGGATATTCCAAGCTTCGAAGACAGGTTGAAGAAAGAGCACGAACTGACTCGACCCGTGGACAAGAAAGTGATCATCTGCACCTCCAGACTCAGTCATGAAAAGGGCATTCACGTGTTGTTGGAAGCCTTGGGCAAACTCCATGCTTTTCGTCAGGACTGGGAGTGCTGGCTTGTTGGAGACGGAGATCAGCGTGCATTGTACGAATATCGCGTTGGTCAGTTGGGTATGACGGGGGCAGTCCGTTTTTGGGGCTCGCGTGACGATGTTCCTGCGTTGTTAGGGCTGGCAGATATTTTTGTTATGCCAAGTCTGATGGAGACCCTCTCCTATTCTGTGATGGAGGCGCAGATTGCCGAATTGCCGATCGTTTCTTCGGATGCGGGCGGTCTTAAGGAAGCAGTACAGCATGAGGTGAACGGCCTTCTCTTTCAGACCGGGAATGACGATATGCTTACTGCACGTCTGAATATGTTGCTGGAAGATGAAGCGTACCGTAGGCTTCTAGGTAAACAAGCGCGGAAATGGGCATTGGCTCATCGTGGTCTGGATTCCATGGTGAAGCGAATATTGGAGGTTTATCAAAAAGAGATAAGCAAGGCCCAGTAACCTAGGAAAGGGAGGAAGGACCATGCATTTGATAGAGGTACCCGGAGACCAGTACAGTCATTTGTTTCTGGTCAATCAATTCCCTTCGTCATTCATGGTGAATCAAATGGTGTGGGAGCAAACAGTAAGCCGGCTTCCTAAGGATTATTTCATACCGGATTACCGGATTATTAATATGATGATGAATATGAAATAGAATGATCGAATGGAGGTATGGGAATGGGAACATCTAACTGGCAGAATTTATCTTTTTGTGTGGATCTGATCCGGTATGTCTCTCCGAAGTCCGTACTGGATGTCGGCGTTGGATTTGGCCGTTGGGGAATGATCTGCCGCGAATATTTAGATGTTTGGGAAGGGCGCGTATTCCGCACATATTGGGATACGCGAATCGAAGGGATTGAAATTTATCCGGTCAATATTGATTCATATCATTCCTGTTTCTACAATATCATCCATGTTGCGGATGCATTCGATCATATACAAACGGAGGTTCAGCCAGGACAATTCGATCTGATCATTCTGGGTGACGTTCTGGAGCACTTTACAAAAGAGCGGGCGCTTGTGCTGCTGCAGACCTGTATTGAAAAATCCCGCTTTGTCCTGCTAAATATCCCGATTGGAACAGACTGGCCGCAGGGAGCAGTGTACGGTAATGATTTCGAAACCCATTTGAGCACATGGACAACGGAGGAGCTGGATCTGCTTCCCGTAGTCGACAAAAGGCATTTTAGGGATTACATTAACCGTGATTTCTCCACGTATTTGTTTTCGATGCCAGGCAAGTAAAAGAGAAGGGAGGTTTACGCGATGTCACCTGAAGCACATCTGCAGACCATGGTTACGAAAGTACCGCTGGAATTGTTGTTTACGGATTTCATAGAAGAGGAACATAAAGCCGAAATTCCAAACTACACGGAAGCCTGGTATGAAGTTCATACAAGATATGCCGATCTTCCAATTATTCGGTTGTCACCCCATTTGCAATTGTACCGTCACCTTATGAATCAAGGGGGGGATCCGAAGTTGTATCTGGATTGGCATTCCTCCATATATATCACCCGTGATATGAAGGTGCCTATTTCGGATAACGATTTATTGGAGCAGCGGCGCATACAATATGTCACGATGGCTGCCTTGTTCGCCAATGATAAAGAGCATTTCAACGAAGATCCGATTCTGGTCCAATATAACAGGAAAGGCGGTTATTTTCACGTGAAAGACGGCCACCATCGAGCCATCTTTCAATACTGCAGCGGAGTTAGGCAGGTCCCGGCCCGAATGACCGTTCGCGATTATGAGGAGTGGAAGCATACGGATGCTGTGAACCAGGTGACCGAGGTCTTTTCCCGCCATCTTCGAACCCTGATTTATACACCGATTTTGAATCCTCACTTCATGCATTTGAAGAGTGAACGGGATGATGTCTATCCGACCCGTATGGATCTGATTATGGAGTATCTGGGTTCCTCATCCGTTCGAGGAAAAAGGGTAATCGATATCGGCTGCAACATCGGATTTTATGCCAGACACTTTACGCGTCAGGGGGCTATCGTCACAGGTTATGAGCCAATGGCTGAGCATTACGAGCTGGCAAGGCAGCTGAACGTTCTCGAACGAGTTCATTTTGATCTCAAGGAGGAGCGGTTTGAACGCTCAAGTCTTACGGAAACATATGATATCGGGTTGCTACTAACCGTATTCTATCATGTGATGGACGATCTGCCGGCGCGGGAAGCATTTCTGAGGAAATTGGACCAGAGTGTTACAGGAGTTCTATTTTGGGAATCAGGGGCCGAGCCGGAGAAGGAAAAGGCTATTTTGTTTAGTGGAACACAATTTGACAGATATGAGAAATTGGGGGATACCGAAGGGACCGGGAAGAAAAGAGAATTTGGTGTTTTTCTGAAATCATCATACAAATCCGGCAGCGCTATATGAATGGAACATCTTCTATAAGGAAGGTGTTTTCTTTTTATTCTTTACTGAAAAATGATATATTGTAAGAAACAAATAGATAAAATGGGAATTTATAATGGGGATAAAACATAGAGAAATGAGCTGATTCTATTCTATGAAAAAGATCGTTCTGGCTGGTGGAACAGGTTTTATCGGAACTTATCTTGCGAAAAAATTCACGAAAGAGCAGCAAGCACAAGTACTTATGATATCCCGACGGAATGGCCATATCCCATGGAACGATCAAGAAGCGATCGTCGCTGCTCTGGAGGGGGCGGATATGCTGATTAATCTTGCAGGTAAATCGGTCAATTGCCGTTACGATGAGGAAAATAAGAAGCTGATTCTGAAATCAAGAATAGATACAACGAATATACTCGGCACGGCTATCGAGGCATGCCGTACTCCTCCTCGTACATGGTTTAATTCTAGTACGGCCACGATTTATCGCCACGCTGAAGATAAGCCGATGACGGAGGAACAGGGTGAAATCGGGACAGGTTTCTCGGTTGAGGTTGCCAAGGCATGGGAGCGCGCTTTTTTCTCGTTCTCACTGCCTCAAACAAAACAAATCGCTTTACGCATTGCCATCGTGCTGGGACCGGGGGGCGGCGTCATGACACCTTATGTTAACTTGGTAAAATACGGACTCGGTGGCGTTCAAGGGACAGGCAAGCAAAAGTTCAGCTGGATTCATGTAGAGGATTTGTATCGTATGATCCTGTTTTTACAAGAAAGAGCAGAGCTGAGCGGGATATTTAATTGTGCCTCCCCTCATCCGGTTACGAACAAGGAACTAATGGAGCAGCTTCGGCTTGCATTGAATCGCAGAATGGGATTGCCATCACCCAAATGGCTGCTTGAACTGGGAGCCCGGCTGATTCAAACCGAAACGGAACTCGTGCTGAAGAGCCGATGGGTCATTCCGGACAGACTCTGCAAGGCAGGATTTCATTGTACATATGATACGCTGAATAAAGCACTGGCTGACTTCTTGAAGCGATAAGTGGATTTTAACGCCTTGGTGGATTACGCATTGTAAAAATGATTGCATATGGAAACGGAACGGATAGAATGAATTTATTAGATGAGAGAGGGAGTGTACTGTAATGAATTCTGCGTTTACGATTATGGAGGTCGACCAATTAGAAAGCGAGACGCATCATCAATTAACGGAACTATTGATTCGGGTAGTAGAAGATGGGGCATCGGTAGGATTCTTACGGCCGCTGTCTTACGATGAAGCTTTCGCTTACTGGGAGGATGTGCTTGGCCCAGGGGTTACCCTGTGGGTTGCCGTACAGGATGGGCAGGCGATTGGCACGGTTCAGCTGCAATGCGCCATGAAGGCAAATGGCAGACACCGGGCCGAGGTAGCAAAACTGATGGTGGATCCTGTATCTCGCCGCGGAGGTATCGGCAGAACGTTGATGCTTCATCTGGAGCCGAAAGCCAAGGCAGAGGGTAGAACGTTGTTGGTATTAGATACCCGGGAGGGGGACCCCTCCAACAAGCTGTATCAGTCTCTGGGTTACATCCAAGCTGGGATTATACCCGATTATGCCATATCCTCTAACGGCGAACTGGACGGGACGGTGCTGTATTACAAACGTATCTAAGCCACGAAACGGAGGGGTTGGATGGATCGAGATGAGCGATTCTATCGCAAATGGACTCAGATCCGGGCGAAGGGGAGAGGCAAATTCGTACTATCCCGAGGACTGGCTCACGGCTTATTTCTATATGTTGTGTGGGCTGCAGCTACCTGGTTTTTTGACAAGGACCGGTTTGATCCTGATTTTTTTATAACACGGTATTATTATTATTTTTTGATCTATATGATTGTCGGCTTCCTTATTTCTAGCGGAGCATGGAGAGGTAAAAACACCCGTTATGACAAATTGACCCGGTCTTATGAGAAACAGCGGAAGAAGAACTTGCCGTAGCGGCGAGTTCTTTTTTGCTTCTGGAATGGACGTCGATAGACGTTTTCTACTATCGGCCGTCGGCATTACTAGCCTTTTCGCCCAACATGGTATACTGTTTTTTAGCAGCAATTAGAGAAGGGATTGTGGTTATGGGTTACCAGCTGACCGAACGGGTGATCAAGTTATTATGCGGAAAGACCTCCTACGATCGCGGCGGGGTTTTATATAGAGATGGACATGTTACGATGTTGAAACAAGATACGGACACTCGGAAATACGAGGCTGAAGTGACGGATCAGGAGCCGGGTATCGCCTATGCCGAGATTGACTCGAATGGGGATGTATTCACGGAATGCAGCTGTATCGATTATGGATTCTCCCGGAAGCGATGCAGACATATTGCGGCTCTGCTCTTGAATATCCGTGATATTGAGCAAACGGTGGAAGCACCCATGCGCCCCTATCCATCGTTATTACATCCTTCTGACGGCGGAAATAATGGAGACGGGCAATTAACACCTCGGTACTCTACGGAGCATGAGAGAAGCTCGGACGAAGGGGAGCAGGATGCGCGGCTCAGCAGCCAGCTGCTCGGATTGTTCTCTTATTCTGCAGGCCGGAGGGCTACGGCAGCATCCAGGTTTGACACCCGGGAAGTTCTGGAGATGGAGTTCATTTTCAAGTTATATCCTTACGGAAATCGGAAATATCTGTTTGGCGTTGAACTGCGAATCGGTAAGAAACGCTTGTACATTGTGCAGCGGATCCGAGAGTTTCTGGCGTGTGTAAAACTCGGAGAGACCTGCATGTTCACGAAGAATTTCACGTACGATCCGGAGCAACACAGCTTTAAAAAGGAGGATGATGATATTCTCCATGAGCTGATTCGTATATACGAGCATGAAAGCATGTTTAAACAGTCACTGGACATGTATGCTCCGCATGGCAAAAAGGGAGGCGGCGACCGAATGCTGATTATTCCTCCCACTTTTTGGCCTGAGGTTAGGGAACGAATATCCCATTCGAACCATTCCCTGCTGTCTTTGGACGGGATCCTCACGGATAAGCTGGAATTCGTTCAAGATCCGATCCCCCTTCAATTCGAGTTTGATGAAGCAGGGGATGATCACTACCTGATGAAGATCGAGGGACTGGAGCGAATGATCGTTCTGGAGGGATACGGCCTCGTCATTGTGGACGGTAAGCTCATTCAGCTTGAATTGGATGCTTGCAGAAGACTCTCCGAGATGAAGGAGCTGCTTGAGAATTCGAATAAACCGCATATCCGGATTCAACCTGAGATGATGGAGTCCATTATGGAACGGGTGGTTCCGGGACTGATGAAGCTTGGAAGTGTCCACGTGGCACAGACCGTATCGGACCGCATTGTCAAAACGCCTTTAAAAGCGAAGCTCTATCTGGACAGGGTGCGTGGCCGGCTTTTGGCCGGACTCGAATTTCAATACGGAGAAATCACCATTAATCCGTTGGAGGGACATCGTGCAACACGCAGCAGCAGCTCAATCCTCGTTCGCGACGGAGAGCAGGAGCAGCGGATTCTAGAGCTTATGGAAAACGCCTCCTTTGCCAAAACGGATGGCGGCTTCTTCATGAACGATGAGGATGCCGAATACGATTTCCTGTATCATACGATCCCGCAGTTGGAGAAGCTGCTGGTTGTTTATGCAACGACAGCCGTGAAGGAACGGGTGCTGACTGAACCGATGGGAGCCAAGGTGCGGGTGGAGGTCGACGAACGGACGGATTGGCTTGAATTGAAGTTTGACATGGAGGGGATTCGGGAAGCCGAAATCCGGGAAATCGTCAAATCGCTTGAAGAAAAACGAAAATATCACCGGTTGCGAAACGGAGCGCTGCTTCCGCTGGAGAGCGCCGAGTTCCAGGCCATGGTTGCCTTAATGAACCGGGTAGGGCCTTGGTTATACGAAGGGGAGGGCACAGAATTCAAAATGCCGGCAGTCCAAGGACTTCAGCTGCTGGATTGGGAGGAAACGGGATCAGCGGTCCAGCTTGGCCGATCCTTGCGCCGAATGCTGCAGCACGTGAAGAATCCGGATCATTTGGATTTTGCCGTGCCGCCGAGCCTCGAAACGGTCCTCCGGGATTATCAGAAGTTTGGTTTCCAATGGATGAAGACGATGGCCCATTACCGCTTCGGCGGCATCTTGGCCGATGACATGGGCCTCGGTAAAACCATTCAGAGCATTGCTTTCATTCTGTCGGTGCTCCCGGAGATCAGAGAGCGCAGCGAACCTGCACTTATCGTGGCGCCTGCCTCACTGCTCTATAACTGGTTTAACGAGCTCCAGAAGTTTGCGCCCGAGATCAAGGCCGTCATTGCCGATGGCACGCAGACCGAGCGGACTAAGATTATACAGAATGCGGGGAACGCAGATGTTATCATTACTTCGTACCCGCTGCTCCGCAGGGACGTTGAGCGGTATGCGAAGCTGCCGTTCTTAACGTTAATTCTGGATGAAGCCCAATTCTTCAAAAATTATACAACGCAAACGGCTCAGGTTGTCAAAACGCTTCATGCCCGTTATCGGTTTGCACTGACAGGCACCCCGGTCGAGAACCGGCTGGAGGAGCTGTGGTCCATATATGACGCCGTTTTCCCGGCACTCTTTGGAGATCGAAAAGCGTTTCAGGAATTGCCGAAAGAAACCGTGTTGAGGCGGGTGCGTCCCTTCCTGCTTCGCAGGCTGAAATCGGATGTGCTCAAGGAGCTGCCGGAGAAGATCGAGACGGTTCAGGCATCAAGCCTGCTGATCGAACAGAAGAAGCTCTATACAGCCTATCTTGCGAAGTTAAGACAGGAGACGCTCAAGCATTTGGCGCAGGATGGATTTCAGAAAAGCCGGATTCGCATCCTGGCGGGCATTACCCGTCTGCGCCAGATCTGCTGTCACCCGGCCCTATTCGTGGAAGGCTATGAGGGCAGTTCGGCCAAGTTTGAGCAGCTCCTGGAAACCATTGAGGAATGTCGTCTTGCAGGCAGAAGGATGCTGGTATTCTCCCAGTTTACGGGGATGCTGAATCTGATTGCCGGGGAGCTCGGATATCGGGGGATCCCGTTTTTCTATCTGGATGGACAGACTCCGGCATCGAAGCGGGTGGAGCTGTGCGAACGCTTCAACGAGGGAGAACGGGAAGTGTTCCTCATCTCGCTGAAGGCAGGCGGAACGGGGCTGAACCTGACCGGGGCCGATACGGTGATCTTGTATGACCTGTGGTGGAATCCGGCTGTGGAGCAGCAGGCGATGGACCGGGCCCATCGCATCGGACAGAAGAAGGTTGTGCAGGTGATACGGCTGGTGGCTCAGGATACCATCGAGGATAAAATGGCTGCTCTGCAGCAGAAGAAGAAGGATCTGATCGAGGAACTGGTTCAGCCGGGAGAAGAGTCGCTTCCAAGCTGGACCGAGGCGGAGATCCGGGAGCTGTTGTCCCTTCAGAGCTAAACTCATGGGTATGGATGGCGCTCGAGTGCAAAAGATGACAAGGAGTTGTTGTTTTGAAAAAAACAATGTTTCTCATACTGGCAGCCGTGTTGGTCGTCATCAGTTACATGCCGCTTTTCCTGGGTGGATATGTATACAATGAAGAGCAGGCCTTGCAGCGCTTGCATCCTGCGTATACCGGGGATAAGTTATACGAGAGAATAGGGGATCATCACAAGCTGATCGTCTGGCATGATGGCAACGTGAAGATGGTCACCCTTATGGAAAGTAAATGGGGACTGCTGCACCGTGCTTCGAACTCGGTCGTTCTGGAACGGGGATCCGAAGATGAGCCCTTTACTCGGATCTGGTCTGCTAGCCGTCGCGGGGAGGATATGTATGATACCTTACTGGCGGTCGAGACTTCAGAGAACGAGAGCAGGAAGATCATCGTGACTAATGAGCCATGGGATGATGAGCCGATCGATGATCTGGATCAGATCAAAGCCTTGTCCGGGGTCTACATTGAAATGGATGTCGAACAAGGATATGCCGTTCATTATGAACAGCTGCCTTCCGATCAAATCGGAGGTTTTATATTTCGAAGTATCGATTCCGAAGGGAATATTCTCTCCGTTCATCCTTAGCTGATGGGCGCAGAACATAAACGCTGATATAATAGCTGTATAAGATTGATGTAACGTATACTCCAGTTATAGAATAGGACGGTTTCCGGGATGATATCTTTTTTACTAACGTTAAAACGTCTTTTCAGCGGTCTGTTTCGAGCGTTTAAGCAGCGGTATTTTGTAGCGCTGTTTGTGCTTATCGTCATCATGCTGTTATCGGGCACGATGTTTTATACCAGACAAGAAGGCTTGCCGGTGCTGGATGCACTTTATTTCTGCGTGGTTACCTTGAGCACGGTAGGGCATCCGGAATTCGTGCCGCAGACGCCGCTTGGTAAAACATTCACGATGGTCTATATTGTCGTCGGAACGGGTTTATTCCTGGGGATGGCCGGACAATTGGCGTATGCCTTAATCCGAACGAATCAAAGGGATGAGAAGTAAACAACGAATTCATAATGAAAACGAAGAAACAGCCCTGGCGCCGGGGCTGTTTCTTTTCTTATGGAAAGACGGATGCGAGATGCTTGGTAAATCAATCCACAGCAGGTCTATTCAACTGTCACCGCGAAATAAAAGCTGGCTTCTCCTTGATCCAGGGGCCATGTGCAGTGAATTTCGTACAGGTACGAGCCGGCTTTCGCTGGTACGGTATATCCATCGTTACCTGAATCCGTCAAGTTGAGAATGGTGAAGCCTTGTATTCCTTCGGGTGGCTTCGATTGAATGTCGGCACCGGCTTGGACCGCAACCGGCGTCATATCCTCAAGCCTGGGACGGGCCGCATCCGTCGTCGCGCAGTTATCCCCGTTGCACCACGAATAACCGCCACGTTGCAGCTTGATCTCGGTGCCGTCAATGCTTACCTTGGGCAGCGGAGGTTCGGCGGCTTTCACCCACAGGGTCTGAACGGCTTTGCGGGCATTTTCCTTCGAGATCGGCGTTACGTTCTCAGACCTGGATCCGATGTAGTACCCGGTACCGAACACCATGATTAGAAGAACACTGTATAACACCGGCCGCATTTTTTTCATGTCCAGCTGTCCCCCCTTTTATATCCTTTGTCTCATAACTTGCTAGAAAATATGTTATAATTTTGAAATCAGCACTTCCATTATAAACCAATCACGGATAGCAGGCGTTATATATTATGAGATTCTTTGAAGAGGATGAAACCTATGACAATAAAATGGTTAGCGTGGGCCAAGGAGATGCAGGCCATCAGCCAGGCCGGACTGGAGTATACGAGGGACGTTTATGACAAGGAACGGTTTGAGCAGCTGAGGGAGCTCAGCATCCAGATCATGCAGGAGTATACCGAGGCGGGCGAAGAGAAGATCCGTACGCTGTTTGCGAGTGAAACCGGATACCAAACGCCGAAGGTGGATGTCCGCGGCGTTATTTTTCAAGACGGAAAGCTGCTGCTGGTGAAGGAAAAGGCCGACGGGGCCTGGGCGCTGCCGGGAGGATGGGCGGACATCGGCTTATCCCCTGCGGAGGTCGTGGTGAAGGAAGTGAAGGAAGAGGCCGGTTACGACGTGCGTGCAGGGAGGCTGCTGGCCGTATTGGACAAGAAATTTCATAACCATCCGCCTTCGGCCTTCCACGTGTACAAAATGTTTATTCAGTGCGACATTACGGGCGGAGCTGCAGGTGTGGGGACCGAAACGTCCGCGGTCGGTTTTTTCCCTCAGGACGAACTGCCGCCGTTGTCCGAAGAACGGAATACCAAGGAACAGCTGAAGAGAATATTCGAATTCGAGAACAACCCGCATTTGCCGACTTGGCTGGATTAAAACATATAACAAAGGAGCGTAGACAATGTGATAGGCTTTAAACCTTATAAAGACGTACCGGATGAATCAGAAATCAGGCGTAGATTTCATGGGCGGATCAACATTTTCTTTTTCAGCGCATTTTTAATCTTTTGCGTCATTATCGTTCGAATGGCCATTTTGCAGTTCGTTGAGGGACCTGAGCTTGCGAGTCAGGAAACCGGAGGAGAGCAGAAGCATTTCCCGCTGCAGCCGATCCGGGGGTCCATCATCGATGCATCCGGCACCAAGCTTGCTTATTCCACGGCTTCAAACTCTTTATATATTACGCTCATGAAGGATTACAGCAAAAAGACGGACAAGGGCAAAGCGAACAGGCCGGAAGCGGAGGAAATGGCAAAACGAATTGTCCAAGCGTTTAACAAGTATGGGGACCCCGAGGCAGAACCGATTACAGTGAAGAAAGTGATGGACGACCTGGATTTGGAATATAACAAGCAGCATGGTTATGAACCCAGACGCATCAAGACGGATTTGACGAAGGAAGAGATCGCTTATTTTATGGAGAATCGTGCCAAGTTCCCCGGCATCCAGATTGTGGAGGAGAATGTTAGACACTATGACCCGGATACGGTGGCCGTTCAAACGATCGGGTACTTAAAGAAGTTCAGAGGCTCCAAAGACCTTAAGGTTTATGAGGCTATTGATCAGAGCAACAAGGATCAGAAAAATCCCGGCTTGATCTACACGGAAGAAGAGTGGATTGGCTATGACGGATTGGAGCAGATGTTTCAGGAAGAACTGCGCGGCAAGAGCGGATATTTAAACATCCCGATTAATCCCCAGAATATGGTAGATGGCGTTCCGACGATGGTCGCTCCCGAAAAAGGTCACAATATCCACACCACGATTCATAAAGACATTCAGCTTGCCACGGAGCAGGCCATTATGGATCAGCTTCAATATCTTCATACCCATCCGGTATCGGGAAAGCTTCATAAGGAAGCCTTAACTGGATACGCGGTCGCCATGGAGGTGGATACCGGTAATGTAGTCGCGATGGCGAGCATGCCGGATTACGACTCGAATGTGCGGGTAAATGGTGGCAAGATTACGCCGGATATCGTGGATTCGTCGGGAAACGGCACGATTACGATCTATGGATCAGGTCGCTCGGGAAACGGCTTTGAATCCACGATCTATCTCGGTTCCGTCATTAAACCGCTGACCGTGTTGATTGGGCTGAATGAGGGGTTATTTGGCTTGAACGAAACATATCCCGATAAAGGGTACGCTTTAATTGGCCGGGAAGGATATGAAAAGTCTATCTCCAACTCGGGCGGACATCGAAATGGGCCCATAAAGCCACAGCAAGCAATCCAGCAATCATCGAACGCCTTTATGATTGATATGATTGGCAAAAGGCTTGTCAATAAGTATGGTGGGGAGAAGGGTGTTACCGTCTGGGAAAAGTATATGATGCAGTTTGGTCTTGGCGTTACAACGGGAAGTGGCTTGCCTGGAGAATTTAAGGGTCGTGGGGAGTATACCAATACGGAGGCAGCCGGAAGTAATCTCGCTGCGTTAGCCTATGCTTCTTTCGGACAGATGGGAAAATACACCCCGCTGCAGCTTGCCCAATACACCGTCATGCTGGCGAATGAAGGCAAGCGGGTCAAGCCGCAGCTGGTTAGCAAAATCACGGATCAGGATGGCAAGGTGGTCAAGGAATTCGGTCGCGAGGTTCTGAACGAGGTCGAGTTCCCCAAAGCGTATTGGCAGACCATTAAGCGGGGGATGAATACCCAGGGGTTGGCAGCATTCGATGATTTTAAATATGATTTTGCCCGCAAAACGGGAACCTCCGAGCAGGAAGCTAAGGTGAATGGAAGATGGCAAAAGATTGATAACGGCGTCTTCATCGCCTTTGCTCCGCGAGATAATCCGAAGCTGGCAGTTGCCGTGGTTGTGCCGGAGGGCGGCTTCGGCTCGCAAAGCGCTGCGCCGATTGCGAGGAAAATATTCGATGCTTATGACGAAGTCTATGGACTTGATGGAACACCGCATCCGAAGAAGACAGATGAGCAGAAGGACAGCACTCAAGACGAGACAGGGGACAATGAATAAACAGCGTAGACGTAGAATCGTGAAGATTAGCGATGGGAAAAGGGGCGATAAAGCAATGATTTTGAATGTAATTATCCTTGTTATAACTGTCCTGTTAACCGGTTATTTTTCATTAAAATATCGCTTGTGGAAACGCATATAACAATAGGCAGGTTGTAGAGGCGCACTTGATCCTCTCCAATCCTGCCTTTTTTTGTAACTCATTTCATCAATAAGGATTGTCCTTGTTCTTCAGCACTTCCGCGAGAAAGGTCAGAGCCAAGCCTTGACCCCAGCCCTGGATTCGCTTATCGGGCACGCCTCTGTAACCTGCGGCGTCTTTCATGACGGCCGTTCCCGCGGATACGCCGGTTACGGTGCCATCCTCAGTAATCTTGGACAAAATACCGTCAATCGATTTCTGCGTGTATTTATTATAGATGCGTCCCTTGGTCAGCAGGGCGGCGGCGATGCCGGCCGAGCCGGACGTTTCCAGCGGGGATTGCGGATCGCTTGTAATCGTATGCCACAGGCCGGATTCATGCTGCAGCCGGACCAGGGCGCTGAGCTGGTCGCGCAGCGATCCTTCGATGATCATGAAGGAAGGATGCGTAACCGGCACGAGCTCCAGTGCACGAGCCATCGTGATGGCGGCCCAGGCATTGCCCCGGCACCAGAACACGCCCGACATATGGTTGCCGGCAATATTGTCCCAGCCGTGGTAATAGAGATTCGTAACAGGGTCCTGCAGGCAATCTTCATGGCCATGATACTGCTTCAGGCCATCCTCGAAGTAATCCTCCCGGTCCAGCATCACGCCGATCCGAAGCAGGAAGTAGCCTGCCATGAACATCGTATCAACCCACGCCTGCTCCGGAAAGTTATACGTTTCGGAGTTCACCGTATGCTGAAAGATGCCGTTGCCGAAACGCAGCGCATCATGCGTGAGAAACTCGGCCATTTCCTTGGCCGTTTCAATATACCGCTCATCTTCATAAACCTCGTATAAGGTCAGCAGGGAATGACCGATGGAGACGCCGTTGACGGACAGCTTGGGCAGCCCATCCTCCATATTTTCATCGACCCAGGCTTTCAGCTGTTCCAGATACTCCTGTTTGCCGGTGGCCTTATAGGCTTCGCATACTCCGTAAAAGGCGACCCCGCCCGGCCAGTCCCAGCTGAAATCCATGCGAAAGGTCCGGTCGACCACGCGGTCTATGACAAACTCAATCTGTTGATCATCAAATACAAGTGCAGGCATGATGAGAAACTCCCTTCATATTCTATTTGCTTCTATCTGTATGAATTACCCTTTCAATCCCGTCGTGCTGATTCCTTCCACGATATATTTCTGGAAGATAAAGAAGACGATGACGACCGGCAGCAGCGATAAGGTAGCCATAGCAAACATGCCGCCCCAGTTATTAAGCGACTCCCCGTCAAGGAAGAGCTTCAAGGCAAGTGACACCGGGTATTTCTCCGGATTGTTCAAGTAAATGAGCGGATTGATGAAATCATCCCATCTCCAGTAGAAGGAGAATATGGAACACGTAATGAGAGCGGGTACGATCAATGGCACAACGATCCGGAAAAATATCCCGTATTTGCTGCATCCGTCAATCTTGGCGGCTTCATCCAGTTCCTTCGGAATGGTGCGGATAAATTGCATGATCAGGAAGATGAAGAACGGAATGCCGAAGAATTGGGGAACAATTAATGGTTTGAAGGAAGACAGCCAGCCGAATTTGGCGAACATCACATACTGCGGAACGATCACGACATCATGAGGCAGCATCATCGTAATCATCATGCAGGCGAACCAGAATTGCTGACCGAAGAACTTGGTCCGAGCCAGGCCGAAGGCGACAAGCGCAGAGGAAGCGACGGCACCGATGGTGGATATGATGACAATGATAAAAGAATTTTTAAAGAAGGTACCGAAGGTAGTCCCGGCAAAACCCTTCCAGCCTGTAGCATAATTCGAGAATTCCAGCCGACTCGGAATCAGGCTGTAAGCCGTCGTGAATATTTCATGATTGGGCTTCAGCGAGCTGGCGACCAGCCACAGAATCGGATAAGTCATGCAGAGGGCGAACAATCCGACCAGGGTATGGTAGAGAACACGTCTGGATTTGGTCATAACCGTCAATCTCCTTTCGACTCGTAATGAACCCAGCGGGTAGATGATCTGAAGATGAGCAGGGTCAGGACACCAACGATAATGAGCATGATCCAGGCAAGCGCCGACGCGTATCCCATCTCAAAATGCGAGAACGCCTTGCGGTACAAATAGAGCGAATAGAGCAGCGTCTGGTCCAGGGGCCCGCCTTCTCCGCGCGAAATAATGTAGGCCGGAGTGAAGGTCAGGAACGCCGAAATCGTCTGGAGCGTCAAATTAAACAAAATAATGGGGCTGAGCATAGGCAGCGTAATCTTGAAAAAGCGATGGACCGCATTGGCACCGTCCACGCTGGCAGCCTCATAGTAATCCTTCGGGATATTTTTCAAACCAGCCAGAAAAATGATCATCGAGGAGCCGAACTGCCAGATAGACAAGGCGATTAGTGTCCATAGCGCCGTGCTCGGATTTCCGATCCAAGAGGTCGTGGAATGGATCCCGAAGAGGGAAAGGGCAGAGTTCACGAGTCCCTTGTCGCCAAAGATCTGCTGCCACATGATAGCCACGGCCACGCTTCCGCCAATGAGAGAGGGCAGGTAGAAGGCAGAGCGGTACAGCCCCACCGCCTTGGTTGCGGTATTCAGGATCATGGCAACAAAGAGGGCGAAGATAAGGCGGAGGGGGACACTGGCAAATACATAGGTGAACGTGACCTGGAACGATTTGCCGATCTTGTCGTCCTCCAGGAACAACCGTTCATAATTCCCCAAGCCCAGCCATCTTGGCGCTTCCATCAGATTGTAATTGGTGAACGAATAATACAGGGACGACAGAATTGGATATAAGGTAAAGATGAGAAAACCAAGAACGAACGGCGCTGAAAACACGTAACCGGTGATGTGCTCGTTCTCACGGAGCCTCTTCATAGATTTCAACCCCTACGATTCAGATTTGGTTGCGCCCCGTGCAGGGGTCACTGATGTAAAAAGGCATCTCTTGCACGGGAAAGACGTGCCGGAGATGCCTTGTCTAGCCGTGTCCTGGTTATTGCTGAGATCTGGCCAAGATGGCATTCGCTTCCTTGCGGAACTCGGCCGCGGCATCTTCGATCGAGATTTTCTTGAACAGGATGCGTTCGCTGAGATCTCGCAGCAGCTTCTCGATCTCTACCGCGCCGATCGGGTTAGGCGGATCGCCTGGCGTGCTGTTGGCCTCAGCCCAAGTAACATAGTCGAAAATCTTGGCTTCGTTCTCGGAGAGGAGCGGCTTGAGCGCTTCCTTCACCTTGGCGGATACGGGAACGCCGCGTTCGCCCTTGATCAGCTTGTTGGCCTCAATGTCGTTGATGAAGAAGCTGATGAATTTGGCGGCTTCTTCTTTATGCTTGGAGGTTTCGGTGACCGAGAAATACATCGATGGTTTCAGGAAGAGTCCTTCTTTTGTTCCGGGTCCCGGCATCGGATTCAGCTCCAATGGACGATCGGTTACCAGATTGGCCACGGCGAGGAATTGGTTGGACCAGCCGGTGCCTGATATAGAGTTGCCCAGGACAATTTCATCCTCTTCGGCTACGCCTTTCTTCTGGGCTTCCTTGTCCAGGGACAGGATATATCCGTTGTCGTACCATTTCTGGTAGCGGGTGAAGTAATCGATAAAAGGCTGGTCGTCGCTGTATCCGATGGTTTTGCCGTCAGCGCTGTACATTTTCTGCCCGATGGTTCTTAGGTAGTAAGGGAAGAAGACGTCATGCCGGTAAGCAAAGCCTCCGATTTGCAGGCCTTTTTCTTTGGCTTGTGCCCCCATCTTGTCCATGTCGTCCCAGGTCCATTCCTTGGACGGAATATCGATGCCGTTCTTCTTCATCGTCTCCACGTCGAATGTAGTCTGGAGTGCGTTCACGCCGAGGTTCATGGCAACCAGCTTGCCGCTGACCTCACCGCCGCTCAGCGCATTCTCGCTGACATCGGCGACATCAAGCTCGCCGCGCTCGGTAAACGGCTTCAAATCCGCCAGTTGATTCCGGCCTGCATATTGATTCAGGTAGGAGATGTCCATCTGGATAATGTCCGGAAGTCCGCCGGCCACCGCTTGGGGAGCAAGCTTCTTCCAATAGTCATCGAATGGAGCATACTCCGGCTCAATGGTGACATGCGGATTCTGGGACTCATACATCTCGATAACCTTCAAGGTATAATCATGCCGGGACTGACCGCCCCACCACGCAATGCGGAGCTTGACCGGATCCTTGCTATCGCTTGCAGCCGCCGGCGGCGTTTCCGTTCCGGTTCCGCCGTTTGCCGGTGGTTCTGCGGCGCCGCCGCCCGAACAGCCGATCAAACTTCCGATCAGGGAAAACATCAGAACCGCGTTTAACACTTTTTTCATTCCATTTCCTCCCCTTTGTTAATCAACCATTTCATGTCGCTCCAAATGTTAGTGCTTACATTCCCAATTATCTAGTGTTTGCGGGGAAAGAGTAAGGAAAAAAACCGTGCAATTTGTTTAAAAAGCAGAGATGTACGTACAAGTTAATCACTCTTTTTCATATATTCAGAGGGTGTACAGCCAATCTGTTTCTTGAACACTTGGCTAAAATATTGAGGATTATCGCCGAAACCGAGCCGTTCCGCCATTTCAAAAATTTTGATATCGGGATCGCTTGCCATCATTTCGGTTGCGCGCTTCATCCGAAGCTTCATCACGTAATTGGAGAACTTCTCGCCGGTCTCCTTCTTGAACAGCTTGCCGAGATAGTCGGCGTTCATATACAGCATGTCGTTTGCCACCAGATTGAGGGTAAGCTCCGAGTTCCCCAGCTGCTCCTCGATAATCTCAACCACCTTGCGGACGATGGCATTATATTTGACTTTGTTCTGCTCGAAGTTTCGCAGCGTGATTTCCCGTACCGTTTTCTCCAAGAAAGATTGAATGGCTTGAAGCGTACTCATCTCGGCGATTTCCGGAATCCGTGCATAGTGTTCTTGCATCCGATCCGGGCCGGTTAGACGGATGAGGGATACATATTGCTGAATGACATAGGATTTGGTCATGTCGATACTAAGCTGCGCATGCTTCAGCTCCTGAACACATTCGGCCAAGGCAAGCTCCGCTTCGTTGCGGTGGCCGGATCGGACCGGCATGCACAGGCGTTCCTCGTCGAGGACAAACGTTCCTTCCAGGCCGCCGGCGTGCAGCGTATCTTCCGTCGTGATCATCCCGCTCTCATCCAGATAGAAACGGTAGTTCAAGCATTGCAGCGTATCCCGGTACAGCTTCCGCGCCAGGATAACAGGTCCGGGATCGCTGATCGCGATTGTGACGTCCATCTTGTAATACTGTTTAAAAGTACACCGGATATCCTGCAGCTGCTCATGGAGCCGCTGCTGATCATGTTGGTTCTCGATTAGCACCAGTACATGCTGTCCGATCGTCGTACTCAGCAGCGTTGTGTCCAACAGATCCTCCGCAATGTTCTTCACGGCAAATTGATGCTCGTATTCGACGGTGCCCTCCAGCTGGAACAATAGCAGCCGTACGGGCTGATCGAAATCGTATTCGAACAGGCTTCGGTACTCCTCCAGATCATGGCGCCCATAGGTCTTGTTGGTGACAAACTCTTTGAGCACCTGTTCTTTGACATGGGGCAGTACCTTCCGGAGCCGGTTCTTCATCTCCTGGACAAACGTTTCCTTGTTCCGGTCCTGGGTCAACTCGTTGATGACCTCTTTCAGCGCTCCTCCGATCTTGACCTCGTCGGTCGGCTTCAGCAGATAATGCTTCACGCCGTATTGCATGGCGCGATTGGCATACTCGAATTCGCCGAAGCCGGACAGCAGCACGAATTTGATATGAGGATGGGAGGCGTGGGTCTTGGCAACGAGCTCCAGACCGTCGAGCCCGGGCATGCGAATGTCGCAAACGACGATATCCGGGCTCTCCCTGACGATTTTTTCATATGCTTGAATTCCGTTCTGGGCCGTACCCGCCAGCTCGGTTCGGTATGATCGCCAGTCCACCATCTGAGATATGCCATCCAGTATAATCCGTTCATCGTCCACAAGCAGAACTTTGTACATCCGAATCCCTCCGTTATTTGGGTAAATACAGAATTACACGGGTCCCTAGACCCGATCCGCTGTCAATGGACAAACCGTAGTGGTCGCCAAAAGCCAGCTTGATTCGTTCATCGATATTTAACAGTCCGATCCCGTTACCGCTGGTGGCCAAATCGCCATTTCGCAATTGCGTCAAGGTATCTGGTGCCATGCCGGGACCGTCATCCTCCACGATGACGCAGAACGCGGAAGGTGTCTCCTTGCAGAACAACGAAATTCGGCAAGGGTCAACGGACGGCTCCAGCGCATAATGAATTGCATTTTCGAGCAGAGGCTGGAGAGACAGCTTGGGGATTTTGCGGTGCAGATCCTGCTCTTTAACATCCAGCGTAAACTCTAGTCGGTCTTCAAATCGGAACTTCTGTATGAGGACATAGTTTCGGACAATCTCCAGTTCTTCACCCAGTGTCAGAATAGGCTCCTTCAGACTGACGGAGTTACGGAGAAGGAAGGCTAACGCTTGCACCATGTCCGAGATTTGGGTTTGCTTGTTCATCTTTGCCAGCCAGTTCACGGATTCCAGCGTGTTATACAAAAAGTGGGGGTTGATTTGCGCTTGCAGCGCTTTGAACTCGGTCTCTTTGATCAACAACCGGTTTGAATAATTCTCGGTGATGAGGGCATTGATTCTTTCGATCATGAGACGGAATGTGCGATGCAGCAGGCCCAGCTCGTTCATGGCGACAGGGGCTGCGTCCTGCGGGAGCACGTTGGCTTCCGCAAAGTTTCCTTTTTCCGCGAGCTTCATCCGGGTGATGAGACTTTCGATAGGACGTGTCAGACCCCGGCTGAACCGGATGCCGAGCAGAATCGCAACCGCGAAAATAACGGTGAACACGATGATGACAAGCTCTTTAATGAAAATGATTTGCTTGAAGGTTTGGTTAAAGGGTGTAACATTCATATACGTCCAGCCCGTGTTGCCAGATCGATTATGTGCGATAAAGTAGGTGTGGCCATCGATTTCCCGAGTTAGGTACCCGTTCCCGGACGACAGGGAGGATTGAATGACGACCGGATCGAAGTGCGGCGTTGCGGGATATATGACATCGGTACCGGAAGTTACGATCAGGTCGCTTTCCCCGCCGGCGGACTTCCGGACGATTTTGTCCATGTTGATGCGAATGATGATGGTACCCAAATAGTTAAGATCGAACAAAGTGCCGGAATAGGATCTTATTTCCCGGGAAAGTAGAAGGGCAGAATCCGTATCGTCAGGGTATATCCAGCGCTCTCCCCCATCCGCGTCCCCGGCAAGCTGAAGAATCAACTCCCTTTTAGTAGGATCAATCGGGACAACGCTGCCGACGTCCTGCTGCTGATCATACGAATCGATCAGGTGAATGGAGTAGAGCATGGGCTCGGAGCCTACGTAATTCAGGAGGCGGTCCACCAAATGCTGCCGGAGGATGAGCCTGTCATAGTCGGATTCGCTTCCGGCGATGGAACGTAATATATTCTGGATCTGGGTATCGGTAATGATATTAAAAGATAACTGTTCGATCCGCTCGAGCTCTGCCTCAATCGCGGAGGAAGACAGGTGAAGGACCTGGGATGATTTGAGGTACAGCTGCTCGTCGTAGATGGAGAAGGCATACTGCTGGACGATGACGGCGAACGTGAATGCCATTGCAACAATTAAGCTGATAAGAAGGGAAAGCTTATTTTTGATTTTCATATTTTTATAAATCGTTATCCATTTTTGCACGGCAACGTCTCCTTGCGCTGGTCCCAAAATGTTGTGTACACATTATGTACCGGGCTGTAAACGCTGTCAATACAAGCGCTGTTATTCCAGCGCCTGGAATAATTAAAGAGGCTTTGCTTATGTAGTCGGTTATTTGAACAAGGAGAACGGTTATTTGAATTTATGTTCGGAGGCTCGCAATTCATAATGGATTTAGATGAAATTCAACCGGAAGAGGTGAAGTACGTTGCAATGGATGTATAAATTCGATTTTGGCACGGGAACGCCGGGCCAAGAACATATCAAAATAAACGCTGAAACCTTATATAATCCTGACATTGGCTACGGATTCCTTTCCTTATCCAACGTCTCTGCCTTGAAGCGGGCGGGGGAAGAGGCATTAACGGGAGATTTTATCATACCGCTGAATGCTGCGTTTCAAGTCGATGTGATCGATGGTCTGTACACCCTGCATCTGCTGATCGGTGATGCCTGGTTTGATACCGAAACCTCGATTCATGGAACGGAAGGTCAGAGGCTGCTGGACGGGAAACGTATACCGGCAGGCCACTTTGAACGATTTAGCATCACGGTGCCGGCCGTCCAAGGTAAAATCGTACTGACCTTCTCGGGCCGGGCTCCCCGGATTAATGCAATGGAAGTGGCACCTGCGCCACATGCTTGCAACTTGTTTTTGGCAGGGGATTCAACCGTAACGAACCAGCCTGCGGACGGTTATCCCTATGCTGGGTGGGGGCAAATGCTGCCCGCTTATATTAAAGCGGATGCGGTTGTGAGCAATTATGCTCGTTCCGGCCGAAGCTCCAAGAGCTTTATTACGGAGGGATTATTGGAGCAAATACGTGAGAAGATGAAGCCTCATGATTATATGCTGATTCAGTTTGGCCATAACGACCAAAAGCGGGATGAGGAGAGGCATACGGAGCCTTTTTCGACATACAAGGAATTTTTAAAGAAATACGTGGATGTTTGCCGGGAGAAACTGGCGACGCCGATCCTGGTAACGCCCGTTCATCGTCGCTATTTTGATAGTAAGGGGCTATTGGAGGACACGCATGGCGATTATATCACGGCGGTGCGCGAACTGGCGCAGGAGGAGCATATTCCCTTGGTCGATTTGGCGGCGCTGAGTTTGGAGTATTTTAACCAGCTGGGTCCCGAAGGGACCAAATCCGTGTTTATGTGGGGGAGGCCAGGGGAATTTCTTCTGTTTCCACAGGGCGTTAAGGACAACACTCATTTTCAAGAGCGCGGTGCGGCCCGATTGGCCGGTATGGTGGTTGACGGCTTGAAGGCACTTGGACTCCAGCCGTTGTCACTGTTTCTACGCTAGCATGATGAGTCGGAACGTGGATTAAAGGAACTTTCTGCGTTGATCGCGAATCTAGTATCTATTCAAATTTCTTAAATTATGAGTTGTGAGGAGTGAAACACATGTCAAAAGGTGAAAAACATTGGATTATTCCGGATGGGTATATCCCTCCTGAAAGCAGCGGAGAACTAACCAGTCATGAATCCGTCTGTGTCTTGAACTTATCCGAGCAGGACGTTGTGGTTACGATTCATGCTTACTTCGAGGATCGTGATCCGTTGCTGGGAATGGAAACCATCGTACCAGCTAGAAGAACCAAACATATACGAACGAGCACGCTTCAAACGGACGGCGGGGAAGGTATTCCTTCAGGTATTCCTTATGCCATGGAAGTTACGAGCAGTGCACCCGTATTTGTTCAATACAGCCGTCTCGATTCGACTCAGCCCGAGAATGCGTTGATGAGTGTCATGGCGTATCCGGTAACCCGATCCTAAGGAAGGTGATTGAATGGTAGGGGATATCATATATACCTCAGAGCCGCCTGAGGATTTTCGTCAACTGGAAGCATTGTATGCTTCGCTTGACTGGAACTCTATTCGTCTATCCGTCACCGAATTGAAAACCATGTGTTTGCAGAGCTGGTATGCCAACTATGCATATGAAGGACAAACACTGGTGGGTATGGGGCGGGTGATTTCCGATGGGGTGATCACCGGCGTTATATGCGGACTAGGCGTACATCCGGATTATCAGTCCAAGGGGATAGGCCGACAGATCCTCCATCGATTGGTTGAACATTGCGAGAAGTCCCGGGTCTTCCCGCAACTGATGTGTGAAGAAGGGCTGGAACCATATTATGAGAAGCTGGGTTTTCAGCGATTTACCATTGGGATGAAGAAGGATATACAGCGAACTCATTCATCGGACGTTCCGTAATCTTTGATCGTTATTTTCACCTCAGACTTAATCGGAACCTCACTAAATATTTGATCCCAATCTTTTTTGGTTGTTTTCCATATACGAGGATATTTAATTCTCAATTGGTTTCCGAAGCCGGCAACGTCCGTTTTGTATTCATGTTGAAGTTTATTGAGTACGTTGTCAACTAAACGCTCCACCTCTTCTTCAATAGCTTTTTCCGTTCTTTTCAAAAATTCAGTTTCAATGGAATTCTCTGAAACCACCCAATGCTCGGCGATTCTTCCTTCAGACTCGATTTTTATATCAAACGAGATGTTATTCCCATTAACATGAGGTTTAATTTTACTTTTCAAGGATAACACTTCGTATATAATTGGCTGCCCCGTCTTCCTATCAACGCTTTTTACCAAACCGCCTTTCCCATTTCCGAATATCCACGTTAAGCCTTCCAAGTCCTTTTCATTCAAAAAGCCGCGCAGTTTTTTAGTTTTCCCTTCAATGACGGCAGCTCCGGCGAATTTTATTTCTCCTTTCGTCGACACGATATTTTGCAAAAGAAAGCTGGCCCCCGCATGCAGCTTCCCCTCTATCTTGGTAATTGTAGTAGGAGGCAGAATTTTGGTTGTTCTTCCGTGACCGTGTGTCATTTCAACGAGTTGAAACGCTGGAATATCCATTGGCTTGTTCGATTCTAGCGTTTGACTCGCACGGTTTTGAGCGATAAGAAGGAGTCCGCTTGGTCTCATCTCCTGTTCCCTAATATAAAAATCCAAAATCTTTTGCATATCCAGGGTACGTGCAAGATCCTCTCCAATGATAATCACTTTTGAATGCTCGGCAAAGGCGCGCTTGTCGATTCTTAATACCATATTACGCAAAGTCGGCAGGATCGCATCTCCTGTTTCAGAAACGTTATTGTAAGCTTTTTGTGGTGATGATCCTGTTTTTGTTCCTTTTCCTGTAGTCTCTGAGGTAACAAATTGATTGGTTATCGTAATTCGATTCCGGTGAGGCTGACCGCCTGGTTGTCCCGCTGACTCTTCCTGAGCACCTTCCTGTTTTTCCAAATCCATTGAAGTGCCTACAATGAGGGCTAAATCTTCAATTTCTTTATTGCTCCAACATCCTGTAAGGGGCAGGAGTATAAAAACCAACAGTGCACTCAAGAGGATCCGTATCGTGATGTGCTTCAAGCTTTTCCACCTCTCAGTCTTGATACTACAAGTAAGATTAATGGCAGTACAGCAAATAATATTAATGCGATATTGCCGATGATATCCCCAAGTTTAAAGAGGTCATTGATATTTTTTGGAATCATCGCAATGATGTAAATAATCGGAATCAAGCCATAAATAAAGGGATGAATCTTCTTTTTGAAGAGCTGCGCCATTCCTAAAGCAGCTGCATAGTAGGTAATGGTGAATGTGGTGAATATTTGCATAATCCATATCACAAGCAGCAAAGATTCAAATCGTTCAAAGATCAATCCGGGGATTTCAAAACTTCGCATAAGCTCAAGGGTAGGCCATGTACTCGTGACCACCCCATCGATCGACAGGGCTCCGATAACCATGACAACGGTGATGACGTAAAAGAGCAGAGGGATGGAAACACCGATTAGAACAACTTTTACGGCTTTGTCCGGCTTTTGCATAAACGCAACAAGAAGCAGCATAACTTCAGAACCTAAAAATGCGAGAACGGTTGTCTTTATTCCTTTTAGCATGGGGCCAATTCCCAATCCTAATACAGGACGGAGATTATCGATCTCAAATATGCCTAAGCTCAAAAAGGCAACCAGTAGAAAAATGACGATCGTAATAGGGAATATGATTTCAAACAGACGGGCGAGCGTATTGATTCCGCCAATGATCAGATAGAGACCTATCCACATGAAAGGCAGAATGATGGCCCAGGTGGGGGTGCCTTCCAGCAAAAAAAGGCCGGTTACTTCTGCCATTGTTCTGACTTCATAGGCAGAAATGGTAAAAAAGTAGCCGATAACAAGTAAACTGAGGAACCCGCCCATCCATTTACCTACAATTTCCTGGTTATATTGATAAAAGGTTTTTCCGGGGAATCGCTGGTTTAATTTCACGATGATCAACGCTACGATCATCGCGATCATCCCGCCCAAAATCACAGTAATCCAAACATCCGGTGTTTTCACTTTCTCCACAGATGTTCGCGGTAGGGTTAGAATCCCGGCAGCAAGAATATAGTTGACGAGGATCACCGCTGCTTGCGAATTCGTAATTTGTTCTTTTGAACTACCTATCATGTTGGGTTATTTCCTTTCTTAGAGAGCTAGCCTTTACGGATGGAGTCTTTCCGGTGTATCGCCTCCCGACGGCGTTTCATCTTCACGAGTGGCATACGAATCATAAAGTCTTTCCAATCACTTACTCGATATGGAACGATAGGGGTGACAAAGGGAACACCAAAACTCTCCAACCTTACTAAATGGCTGCAAAAGAAAAGGAAAAACAGAACGACCCCGTATAATCCAAACACTGCAGCGAAAAACATGGCTATAAAACGAAGCATACGAAACGTAATTCCAGCGCTGTATTGAGGGATGGCAAAGGAAGAAATGGCGGTTAACGCCACCACGATCACCATAATTGGACTCACAATTCCCGCTTGTACGGCTGCTTCTCCTATCACCAGACCACCAACGATCCCCATGGCCGGACCAATGGGTTTAGGTAATCGCAGCCCACCTTCCCGCAAAATTTCGATTGCTACTTCCATGATCAGTGCTTCGATGAGTGCGGGAAACGGTACGCCTTCCCTCGTGCCCATGATCGACAAGGCCAGTTTGGTTGGGATCAATCCTTGGTGAAATGATACAAACGAAATATACAATGAGGGTCCAAATAGCGATATAAAAGCCGCAAAATAACGCAACAGGCGGATGAGAAATGTAGGTAACCAACGATCATAATAATCCTCTGGTGAGTGCAGCATCATACTAAATGAAATTGGAACGATCAAAGCGAAAGGCGTCCCATCTAACAAGATCGCTACTCGTCCTTCCATCAAGGCACTGTAAACGCGGTCGGGACGCTCCGTATTCTGTACTTGGGTAAAAGGACTAAGGTAATTATCCTCGATCAGCTGTTCTACATAGCCTGATTCCGGTACATCATCTATATTTATTTTTTGGATTCTTTTCTGGACCTCTTCCACCAAAGCAGGATCAGCCATATCTGTGATATAAGCGATGACAAGTTCTTTTTTTGAACTTTGCCCTACTTGAAACTTAATGATGGATAAGTTGTTGTTGTCACCATGCTGTCGTAAAAGAGCGGTATTATCACGTAACGATTCTGTGAAACCTACCCGTGGGCCTCTAACCAATGGTTCAGAAGACGGTTCTTCAATACTGCGCGATTTCCCTTTGGTCGTACCAAGAATGAGCACATGCTGCAATCCATCCACTAACAGTGCAGTCGAACCTGTCAATATCTTGGACGTTAAGTCATTAACATGTTGTGTTTCTGTTACTTCACTAATGGTAAGAACTTGATTTTTAATCAACTCTTTAGAGAGGACCCCTTGCACAAGAGATGGATCCTGATTGTTTTTTTCGGAGAAGCTCACCATAAGCGATTTCATAATGTGCTGGTCGATGAGCTCTTTATCCGACAGTCCGTCTACGTAAATGATGGCCGCACCAATGCCTGTGCCTCCAATGTAAAACTCCCTAAATTGCACATCCGAGTTATGGCCGATCTTAGTTCTTACCAGTTCAAGATCCAAGGCGAAGTTCCCCGAAAAACGGTTTGTTGAGGTTTCAGCAGGATCCAATGTTTTGTTGTTGTCATGGTCATGTTGTTTCATGGTTGAACCCCGCCATTTCTTCAGTCTTCCTTTGAGTTATGAACCCATTTAAAAAACCTTGAGATTATATATGGAACCATAAATGCGATAAAACCCTGCATAAAGACCTTCCAATCCGGAAGGTAGGAAAGCACCATTCTCCACATGTTAATCCCCCTGTTATGACAGCATTAGCGCCATTTAAGCGTAAGTCTCTATAATGCCATTATTATCTAAGCAACAACCGTTTAAACTTAATACTCGACGACTACGCAGGAGTCGAACTAAGGATTATTGGAAAGATTGGCTTGACCAAAGACACTGGATACGCGGGAGGGAAATAATGTTAAAATAGCATCAGGCAGGTAGCTCGATGTACGTTGGGAGGTTACCATAAGATGAAGACATTGTCGGTAGGGATCATAGGGACCGGATTTGGCGGTACTGTTCATGCTCCCATTCTTCAACTGCACCCGGGGATGGAGGTGAAATCCATTGCCAGTGTGCATCGACAGCGCACGGAGGACCGCTCGTGGAATGGAATTCCGTATTACAGGAACTGGCGTGACATGCTGGAGAGTGAACCGTTAGATCTGGTATCGATTGTATCGGCGCCCGTCCATCATTATGAAATGACGATGCTCGCCCTCCAGTCCGGCTATCATGTCCTGACGGAGAAGCCTCTGGGCATGAATACGGAGCAAACGTTACAGATGTGGAGAGCGTCAGAACAGGTGGATCGACAAGCTTTCGTTAATTTTCAATGGAGATGGACACCGATTCGGCAACGAATCAAGCACATGCTGCAAGGTAAAGAACTCGGAGACATACAGCATATCAAATATACAGGGAGCTTTTCCGGCCACTCCGTACTGTCTAATTCTTACCGGGGATGGGAAGCGCGCAGCGAGGATGGTGGTGGATTCCTGTTTGCGATCGGTTCGCATATGGTAGATTCCCTCTTGTGGTGGATGGACGAAGAAATTACGGAAGTGTACGGCGACCTGAGAACCCAGGTTCCGGCCTATAACGGAGATGCAGGGCTTGAGCTTAGGGATGCTGAGGATGCCTTTACCTTCACAGGGTGTTTTAAGGGCGGAGCTTCTTTCCTTGCGGATGTATTTTTTCCGGGAATCCGCGGAGCGGGCTGGACGTTAGAGATCTACGGGACGAAGGGGACGCTGGTGATGCGAAATGATCATACCCTCGAATGCAGCTTCGGCGGGGCGTATGAATCTATCCCGATGGATCCGTTTGACCCGCCGGCTAACCTGGAAGCCCCGGCAGTGCTCTATTATAACGGTTTCTATCAGATGATAGACGGCATATATCAGAGCATAACTGCAAACCGATTATTGCTGAATATGCCGAATTTTGAGGATGGCCACAAGGTACAAGCTGTTCTGGATGCGATTCGTCTTTCGTCCGTTACACACAGCCGAGTCAGCGTTGATTATGGATCCATGATTCGAAATGGGTAATAGGAAGGTAAAGCCCTTTACTCCGTATCCGAGACTTCCCGATTCCGCACATCGTTATAGTTACAACCAATTGAGCAAAACAAAATTCCGGGACATTTCCAAGCGGTTATTTGAGTTTCTTTGTGAGCTGCAGCTCCGCTACGGGCAGCGCATTGTACTGGAGCATGATTTTTTTGGTGATTACGAGGATGTGTTTGTAGATAGCTTTCACGATTATCCTGACATCGGGTTTGTGCTGGATACAGCCAGACTTGATATTACCCGCAGGGCCTTTCGCGGGTTTGACCCGTATCATTTTCTGGATCGGATGGCATCCCGGGTATATTTGGTCCATTACAGCAACGTATTTTATGATGAGGACAAGTTCACGCATCACCTGCCTGTCCTGCCGGAGCATGATCATGATGTGAATTACGGAGATGCCCACGCTTATATGCGGTATCTTGCAGATCGCAATTCACAGTTTCATGTAACGTTTGAACATAAAGCCAGTCTCATAACCCGCCAGCAGCTGCACCAGATTTATAGCCGGACGGCTTTGATGCTGGAAGAGCAGGGAGGGCACGTACTAATCCGGTAGTAAATCGGATAGATATAAAGAGTGGGCAGAGAGCTTGCAGACCCATTGCCACAATATTGGGTACGGTGTTTGACCTGAACATCAGGTGGGGAGGAACCCTCTATGCTACAGAGCTTGATCGTTGTGTTTGTGCTGACGATGATTATTCATACGGCCGAAACCTTGTCGTACTCCGCAAGGTATGCCGGAGTGAAGCTAAACAAGATCGCTGTTGCATTATCGTTGACGGGGATTATTGTGCTGGTTTCCCGAACGTCCAACTTAGTTCAAGCTCCGCTGACAGCCAAGTTTGTTGATTATGCCAAGTTGGATCCTTCATTTGATGTGCTCTCTTATTTCAGGGCGATTCTGTTAGCCGCCTCGATCGGAACCATTGTTGCAATCGCATTGTTTCCCACCTTTGTCAATCTGTTCAGCAGAGTCATCAGCAAGCTGGAGGTCGCCGGATCGATTCCGAAGCTGGTATCCAGTGTGACCATTGGACAGCTTAAGAACACAAGGCATTACATAAGAAAACCCAACTTGAAATGGAGTCAGTTTCGTTACTTAGGAGTACCTAAACGGTTTATTATCCTGAATATTGTGGTTACGGCTTTTTACACCGTAGGTGTCCTGTCATCCCTGTATGCAGCTCACCTCATTCCTCAGTACAGCACCACAGCATCTCAGGCATCCGGGTTAATCAACGGAATCGCGACCATTATTTTAACGATATTTATTGATCCCCAGCTTGGTTTGATTACCGATAAGGCGACTCGGAACGAGGAAGCGAGGGATCAGCTTGGCAAAGTATATACGATGCTGATGGTTTCAAGGTTTTTTGGGACCATGCTGGCACAGCTCGTGATCATTCCAGCCGCTTATGTAATCAGCGAGATTGTGAAGTGGATATAAGGACTGTGATTGTTGCATGAACACCAGAAGGAGAGAGGAAGAATCGTTATGACGCGTAAACGTGTAGTGATGGAATCCGTGATGTTTGCTGCAGCGATATATATCGGCTATTTTGTATTTATGGTGCTGCAAGGCATGGTGCTAACACAGAGATATGTGCGGGATCTGGATTTGACCAGGCAATATGAACAATCGGAATCCCTCCAGACTCAGGTAGCTTTTGGAGTAATCGAGCGGACTAGCGAATGGTTTATCATATCCGCAATTGGAGGCTTTATTGGATTAGGTTGCTTATATGGAAGTGTTAGATGGATGTTGGCAAAACGAAGACCGCAATCCTAACGTTGGATTTTCTAGGTGAGCATAAACCCTGTCATGGATTCCTATCCAAGCCAGGGTTATTTGTTTTGAACTATATAGTCGATGTTGGATTATAGACCTTACGCATATCGGAAGTAATCCATAATAAAAGGTGTGGAGAAAGAGAACAAGAAGAAGTTGATTGGGTCACCCAATTATCCGGTGTATCTGTATATTAGATGCTGACAGACCCTTAAAACGGCTATGTAAGCGCTGTTTTTATGCTTGACAGCCTTTTCGGATGCGTTTATGCTAAACATGCGGTTAATTGGGTCACCCAATTATCGTTTGCGCAAGTAGGGATAGAGAGGGTAGTCAAATGACCATTAAGAAGATTAAATATCATCGGGTGTACGAGGATGTCATCGAACAGATCAAGAATTTGATTCTGGAAGGAAATCTGACCCCGGGTGACGTTCTTCCGACAGAGCGGGAGCTGGCCCAATCGTTTGGCATTAGCCGCGGGACGTTGCGGGAAGCTTTCCGCATTCTGGAGCGCGAAGGACTGATAGAAGCCAGACCCGGAGGCGGGCGTTTCCTGAGCAAGGCACTGGATGTTGCCGAGGATCGCAGCCGTATTCTGGATAATATCGAACGCGCAACCATCATTGAGTTGTTAGAGGCGCGCGAATTGTTTGAGACCGGAATTGTGGAGCTGGCGGCAAAGCGCGCAACCGATGAGGATATCGCCGAGATTGAGGCAGCCTTCGCGACTTGGGGGGAGATCGATCAGAACGCGGAGGATCGATCGAAGCCGGATCAAGCATTCCACTTGTCGATTGCGAAAGCCACGCATAACGTTGTCCTCGTCAATATGATTGAATTGCATATGGATTTGCTGCAGCGGACACTGAGCAAAACCGCTCAGATTCCGGGTCGCAAGAGCGAGGTCTACGAAGAACATTTACTTATTTTGCAAGCCATTAAGGAACGTGACCCGGTAAAAGCGAAGCTGGCTTTGCTGAACCATCTCAGAAGGGTTAAAGAAAACATACAGAAAAACTACATTCATGTTTAAGAGGGGAGAAAGGCACCCCTTTTAGCACAAATTGGATAATCCAATTATCCAATGGTCATGGGTGAATATGTTGGTAGAGAGGGACTGCAGATGAATACAGACATTCGAATTCTATCACCCTGCGGCATGCTGGGATATGGATTTCCTGAACAATCCTTTCGGAACGGACTGGAGTTCGAGCTGCACGGCATCGTCGTTGATGCGGGCTCCACGGATGGGGGACCGCACAAGCTGGGCGCCGGCGTATCGATCGTCAGCAAGCGGGCGGTCAAGAAGGATCTGGACATTATGCTCACAAACGGTTTGCCCCGGAAAATTCCGATCATCATCGGCTCGGCCGGGGGCTCGGGGGCACGGACCCATGTGAACTGGACGCTGGATATCATTGATGAGATTTTGGATGAGCGGGGGCTTCAGGCCAAGGTGTCCGTCATATGGGCCGACTTCACCCGGGAGGAAATCCATCAGGCGAAGGAAGAAGGGCGGATTAAGGCACTAAGTCCGAATATTCCGCCGCTCACCAGTGAGTTGATTGACTCCACCAACAGCATCGTTGCCCAGATGGGACACGAGCCTATTGTGGAAGCGCTTCAACAAGGTGTGGACATCATCGTCTGCGGCCGGGCGTATGATCCTTCGCCTTTCGCGGCGATCGGGATCTATCACGGCAAGGACCCGGGGCTGTCCTATCATCTGGGCAAAATATTGGAATGCGGCGCATTGTGCGCGGAACCGGGAACCACCAAAGACAGCATTCTTGGCACGATCAGCGACCATTCGTTTACCGTTCAATCGCTTAACCCGAGCCGGACGTGCAGCCCGACCAGTGTTGCGGCCCATACCTTTTATGAGAAGGAACATCCGTTTATTCTGCACGGCCCCGGCTTTACCCTCGATTTGGAGAACTGCCGCTTCGAGGAAGTGGAGAAAGGCATCGTTCGCGTGACGGGCAGCCGTTTCCTTCCGGCGGAGAAATATTTCATCAAGCTGGAAGGAGCAAGACGCGTAGCGTATCGGACCTTCGTGGTGGCCGGGATCCGGGATCCGCTCTTGATCGGGAAGCTGGAAGAGGTTGAGGAATATGTGCGCAACCAGGCGCGCGAATATTACCGGGAAATTCCGGAATCGGATTATCGGATCCAATTTTACAACTACGGCAAGAATGGTGTTCTCGGAAGCAAGGAGCCTGAGTCTTTTGCCGGACATGAGGTCGGCGTCATGTTCGAAGTGGTGGCCAAGACGCAGGAATTGGCGAACAGCATCTGCGCGACGGTGCGCTCCACCTTCCTGCATTATGGCTATGAAGGCCGGAAATCAACAGCAGGCAATCTGGCATTTCCATTCGCGCCAAGCGATATCGAGTTCGGTCCTGTGTATGAGTTCTCCGTCTATCACCTGATGGAAATGAAAAATAATGCTTTTCGTATAGAGCATCGATAAGGAGGATCAAACCATGACAGAACTCGGCGATTTAGCGAAAGTGCTGCGAAGCAAAAACTCGGGACCCTTCGAAATTACATTAGACGTGTTGTTTGATTCCAAGGAGCAGTATGACAGAGTGAAACAGTCCGGCGTCATTACGAAACGGACGATATGCGAGCTGTATCAGATACGGGAGGAGCAGATTCATCATTTGGTATTTTTCGACCAGGCGCTGGGTTTCAAAATCACGATGTCGCGGGACATATCGTCGGGCAGTGTCGGCGATCGCGACGTGTACGGTGCCCAGCAGCATGCTCCCCTCATGAAACTATCCATTGAACATCTGGAGGAGGGGTAAGCCATGAAGGTATTAAGGCGATTAAGGCAGGATTGGGTACTGTACGCGATGCTGTCGCTGCCTCTGCTCTACTTTTTTATCTTTCACATCATTCCGCTGTACGGCATGAAACTCGCCTTTCAGGATTACCGGATTCTCGGGGATCATGTCTGGGTCGGGTGGAAGCACTTCAAAACGCTGTTCAGCTCGCCCGCCTTCACAAGCGTGCTGCAGAATACCATTATCATCAGCTTGATGAAAATCGTATTCGTGTTCCCGATTCCGATCATGCTGTCGCTTCTGATTAATGAAGTTCGGAGCACGAAATACCGCAAATATGTGCAATCCGTGGTCTATCTGCCACATTTCCTGTCCTGGGTCGTCATTGCCGGAATCTGGATCAGTCTCTTGAACCCTGCCGAAGGCGGAGTCAATCTGATAGCGAATTTCTTTCAACTGCCATCCGTGGATTATATGACCAGCAAGGAGCATATCCGTTGGGTGCTCGTATTCTCCGAAATTTGGAGAAGCGCCGGCTGGGATTCGATCATTTATCTGGCAGCCATCATGAAGATCAGCCCAGGATTGTATGAAGCAGCCAAGATGGACGGGGCGACCCGGCTGCAGCAGATGAGGTTCATTACGCTTCCTCATTTATACAGTACAGTTGTAACCGTCTTCATTCTGAATCTGGGCTTCTTCATGAATGCTGGTTTTGATCAGGTGTTTAACTTTATGAACGATTCCATCATCAGTGTGGTGGATATTCTGGACACATATGTGTACCGAATCGGTATCGGGAACGGACAGTTTGCCTACGCAACTGCAGCGAGTCTGTTCAAGGGCGTGATCGGTATCATCCTCATCCTGGGCACGCATTTCATATCGAAGCGCTTCTCGGGCAAGGGCGTCTGGTAAAGGAGGGATTTAAAGGTGAGACGGCTGGAAATATCCAAAATCGTCATTTATCTCATGTTGTTCGTGTTTACGCTCATGGTATTGGTTCCTCTCCTGAATCTGCTGGCGCTGTCCTTAACCGATCCCGGCAAAGCCCATCTAATGGGTGGACTGGACATCTTTCCGAAGGGATTCTCAACAATCAATTACCAACTGTTAATGTCCAATCCCTTGATTACAGGCAGTATTCTGAATTCCGTATGGATTACCGTAGCAGGCACATTCCTGAATCTGCTGCTAACCTCCATGGCGGCGTACGTGCTGGCCAGAACCGAATTTATCGGTAAAAAGGTCGTGTTGTTTTTTCTGATCGTCATTATGGTGTTTGAGCCGGGCATGATCCCAGAATACCTGCTGGTAAAGGACCTCGGACTGATGAATACGCTAACATCACTGATCCTGTACAAAGCGATCAACGTGTACTATCTCTTTATTCTCATGCGGTTCATCCAGGACATACCGGAGGAGATTCTGGAGGCATCCCGAATCGATGGCGCAGGTCATTTCCGCTTATACAGCCGAATCATACTGCCGCTGTCCAAACCGGGGCTGGCGACCTTGGGCTTGTTTTACGGAGTGTACCATTGGAATGAATATTTCAGAGCGACGCTCTACATTTCGGACCCGACCAAATGGCCGCTGCAGGTCGTGCTTAGACAATTCGTTGTCCGCAAGGACAATACGTCCCTGATCGGCAACCAGAACATGTTCGACAGCTCGATCAACTTTGATTTTGCTTCCCTGCAGGCAGGTACGATCATGATTGCGATTGTGCCGCTGTTATTCCTATATCCGTTCATTTTGAAATATTACGCCAAAGGCGAACTGGAGGGCGGAGTGAAGGATTAAGCGGGAAGGCGAAGTCAGCTTATTTATAAGGCATAAATGTTCAAATTCATAAAAAGGGGAGAAAGATGAACATGAAAAAATTAAGCCTTTTACTCGTCGTTGCCATGCTGGTTATGGTCATGTCGGCATGCACATCGAAATCAAACACGCCGGGAGCGAGCCAAACTGAACCCGGGACTACCCAGCCGGATGGGAGCGGTGATCCCGTTACATTGAAGATCGTGTATAAGGATGAAGGAACGGCGAACCCTGTTTCGGTTAAATTCTTCGAGACCTTGGAGAAATCCCTGGCCGAAGACGAAGGATTGAACGTGAAATTCGAACTTGTTGATCTGGCACAGGGCAGTTATGCCGAGAACCTGAATCTGCTGTTGTTAGGCGGAACCATTCCGGATATCATCTACTTCCAGGGCGGCGACCAGCAAATTGCCGAACAAGGCCTGCTGGAGGATCTGACGCCTTACATTGAAAAATCCACTTACATTAAAGATATCATCGAGCCGCATAACCAAACGCGGATGGCAAGCTATCCGTATCTGCTGTGGATCAAACCGCTCGCCCCGAAGACCCCGGTCATCCGGGCCGACTGGTTTAATGCCATGGATAGCTCCAAGGCCCTGATGGAGAACCCGACCGTCGACAATTATTATGCCTTCTTCAAGGAACTGGTGGAGAAGAAGCCGGGTGAAGGCAAGCCGAGTTATGCGCTGACGGCAGCAGGCGATATTGCTGAGATTAACTTTATTTTCAATACGGCTTTCGGTTTAGATACGACTTGGCTTAAGAAGGAAGACGGAACGTATGAGTACTCCAAGGTTTCCCAGAAGGAGAAAGAAAAGCTGACGTTCTACAACAAGCTCTACAAGGAAGGGCTGCTGGACCCGCAATTCATTACGAAGCAGTGGGATACGAAGGAAGACGCCTTCTATAAAGGTGAGGCTGCCATTATTACGGGCACAGCCGGCAAAATCATCGATTTGTATGACGGAAGAATGCAGGAACTCGGCGGAGATGACGCCAATCTGATCGTGCTCCCGCCTGCTAAAGGCGAGGCTCAAGGCTTCGGGGCCACCGATGTTACGAAGGAATCCAGAGGACTTGCGATCTCCTCGCAATCTCCGCATAAAGACGTAGCGTTCAAGGTATTCGATTACCTTGCAAGTCCGAAGGGGCAAATGCTGGACCGCCTCGGTTTCGAAGAGGAGCATTACAAGGTGGTTGACGGCGAAATCGAGCTGAACGAGAAATACTACAGCGAATGGTATGCGCGTTTCTGGGAACCGACCGAGATCCAATCCGAAACGCCTTTGAAAACGCCGCTATTGGGTGAGCCTGGAACCGAATCGTTGAAAATGGCTGGCGAATTCTACACGGAAGACAATAATTTCATCATCCCTGAGCAATTCATTTCGAACTGGGACGCGATGAACAATCTGTACAAGGAATATTCGACGGATTTTATTACAGGCAAGAAGGACTTGTCCCAATTCGACCAATTCGTTGAAGCCTGGAATGCTGCAGGCGGGGCAGAGATAACGAAATACGCCAACGAAAACATCAAGTAAGGAGCCTATAACTATGACTTCATTTCGTGACCGGGTGAGGGGCGTGGTGATATCCACCGCGCTCGGAGACGCAATGGGAGCTCCAATCGAGAAATTGACGTACGGGGAGATCATGTCCAAGTACGGACGCGTGGAATCCCTCATGACAAGATGGCATAAGATGGATCTGCCCCCCGACGCTCGGCTTGGCCGTGTAAGAGGCGATGGCATTGTCACGGACGATACGCTGATGACCATTGCGCTCATGAACGTGTATCTTACCGAGGGCAGGCATCTGGATGCCTATGATATGGGCAATGAATTCGTGAAGGAGATCGCGTTCCGCAAGACGTTTGTCCCTGAGCTGAATGAGGAAACGTTGATCATTGACCGGTTGTTCTATCCGGAAAAATATATCTTCATGCGCCATGTGCTGGCCAACTGCGATCCGAGAGAAGGCGGCATCGGGAATATGGTGAACTGCGGGGCGGCGATGTACATCGCCCCGATCGGGATCGTCAATGCGGGCAATCCAAAGGCGGCTTATGATGAAGCCATCCTGTTTGCGATGGGTCACCAGAGCAGTTACGGCCTGGAAGCCGCGGGCGTTCTGGCCGCTTGCGTGGCGAAGGCGTTTGAGCCGGGGGTGAGTGTGGACGATATTGTCCGCACTGCCATCAGCCTGGCGAAAGACGGCACGAAAGCCGCCATTGTGGAAATGACGCAAGCTGCCCGCGAAATGCGGCATCAGCGGGATGACATGGACAAAGTGATCGAAGTGTTTCAAGCGATCATGCTTAAATATTCGCCGATGGGCGATGACGTGAGCCGCCACATCGACAAGGTTGGCATCCCGAGCAACCATTATACGCCCAGCCGCCTATGGTCAATTGAAGAGCTGCCGATGGCACTGGCGTTTATCGTTCTCAATGACGGTGATTACTATCGTTCGATTCTGGACGGGGTTAACTCCGGACGTGACACCGACTCGATCGGCGTCATGGCTGGGGTGATCCTGGGCGCCATGTATGGCAGCGAGGTTATCCGCAAGGAAGATATTAAGCAGTTGAATAAGGTGAACCGCTTGGACCTGTGCGCTATCGCCGACCGGTTCAGCGGCATAGCCTTGAAGATCATTGAGGAGGATATTCGCATCAATGAGTCTCGGAAGGCCATAGTGAGTCGTTAGCTTTAACAGCAATAAGAACCACAACGGATAGAGAAAATGCTTAAAATAGGAGGGAGAGCAAATGATACCTAGACATTATGTAGAGACGGTATATGCGGGATTCATCGGTATGAACATTGGCATAAGGCTCGGTGCTCCCATCGAACCGGTGGCTTGGACGTATGAACGCATTCGGGACGTCTACGGCGATATACGGGATTACGTGAAGCCGTATACAACCTTTGCCGCCGACGATGACGCCAACGGTCCGGTTTTCTTTATCCGCGCGCTCTATGACGATGCGACAGATCGTGAGCTTGAGCCGGAGGATGTGGGCAAAGCATGGCTTAATTACGCAAGGGAAGGGATCGGCATGTTCTGGTGGGGCGGTGAGGATATCAGCACCGAGCACCGCGCCTATGTGAATTTGCGCAAAGGCATTCCGGCTCCTCGTTCAGGCTCGATCGAGGTCAACGGCACGGAGATGGCGGAGCAGATCGGCGGCCAGATCTTCATCGATTCCTGGGGCCTGCTTTTCCCGGGTCAGGCGGAGAAAGCAGCGGATTACGCGGAAAAAGCGGCCAGCGTCTCCCACGACGGCAACGGGCTGTATGGTGCCCGCTTCATGGCTGCTTGCATCGCCAAAGCCTTTGATGCTTCGTCCATGGATGAGATTATTGCGGAAGGCCTGCGCATGATTCCGGATGATTCCACCTATGCGCGCGTGGTCCACACCGTCATGGACTTCCACCTGGAGCAGCCCTCGGATTTCCGCGCTTGCCGCCAGTACTTGGAGGACCATTGGGGATACGATAAATATACGGGCGTATGCCATATTATCCCGAATGCGGGTGTGTGCGTGCTTGCCCTTCTGTATGGCGAGGGAGATTATGCGCGCACGGTTGAGATCGCGTCGATGTGCGGCTGGGACACCGATTGCAATGCAGGCAATGTGGGAACGATCCTCGGTGTTTACAGAGGTCTGGCGGGTATTCCCGAACATTACCGCAAGCCGATCAATGACTTCATCGTGGCTTCCAGCGTGTCTGGCTATTTGAATTTGGTGGATTTTCCGACATTCGCCAAAGAGCTTGCACTGCTTGGCTATCGCCTCAACGGAGAGAAAGCACCTGAAGAGCTGGCACGTCGGGTGAGGCAGGGCGAGGTGTATTTCGATTTCGACCTGCCGGGGTCTACGCATGGATTCCGGACGAGCCATGCCTTCAAAACGCCGGTCGTTCGCCATTCGACGAAACATGTTTATGATAGCAGAGGATCGCTGGAAGTGGTTTTTGACAGACTGGTGGAAGGGGACAGCAGCAAGATCTACTATAAACCGTTCTATCGCCGGGCGGAGTTTAACGATGAGAAATATAAGCCGACCTTTGCCCCTCTGGCCTACAGCGGGCAGACCGTATCCGCCCACATTTATGTGGATCAGTGGGAAGGCGAACCAATTACCTTGACTCCGTATGTACGCAATACCTATACGCAGGAGGACGTGCGTATGGCTGCGTTTACTCCCGTGTGCGGAGAGTGGAACGCTGTTCAATTCGTCATTCCGGATACGGAAGGTGCCATGATTGATGAGATCGGCTGGATACTCGAGAGCACGTCGCCGCTATTGAATCGTGCCATCGGAAGTTTGTTCGTCGGGCAATTCCGCATCACGGGAGCTGCGGATTATACGATCGATTTTGCCAAGCAAGCCAAAGAATTCGCTTCGATCACGCCATTCTCGCATCATCGAGGAACATGGGAGCTGCGTGATGGAACGATGCATTGTACATCGCAAGGAGATACCTCGTCCTATTCCGGCAATTACTATGCTGAAGATATGGAGATTGAAGCGACCATCAAACCGATATCCGGCACCAGCCATTGTCTGATTACAAGAGCGCAGGGCGTCATGCGTCATTATCTGGCCGGGTTCGACGGGCCCAATTCCGTATCGTTTATCAAACAGGATTTCGGGATCAAGCGTCTGATTACTGCAAGATACGATTGGGCATTGGGTCAAGAATACCGCCTGAAGCTGGTGTCCGAGAAGGATCGGTTCATCTTGTATATTAATGGAGAGAATGTGCTGGAATGCAAGGAAACCGCTTATGGACATGGCATGTTCGGCTTTGGCTGCTTGGATGACGGCGAGAATGAGATCAAGGATGTTCGTGTTCGTACATCAGAGCCGAAGTCGGTATAAGAGAGAAGGGAGCGGATTATCTTTGCGCAAGCTGGTTGTCATTGGCAGCATTAATATGGATGTTGTGAGTACTGTAGGGCAGTTCCCCCGGCCCGGGGAAACGATTCATAGCAGAGGCACCTCTTTTTTTCCTGGGGGGAAAGGGGCGAATCAGGCGGTGGCGGCAGCCTCGGCAGGTGCGGATTGTGCCATGGTCGGCGCGGTTGGTCTTGATCCATTTGGGAAGACCCTGGTTGCTTCTTTGGAGGAACGAGGCGTTGGCGTTACTTCCGTCCTCTCCAAGACAGGCACCTCGGGGATGGCGATCATCACGGTCAACGAGGAAGGCGAGAATTATATTGTGCTGTCGGAAGGAGCAAATGGGCAGTTGACTGAAGAAGACGTAGCGGCAGTGGTGAAATGGGATGGAGTATATGCCGTGCTGCTGCAGAATGAAATTCCGTGGCAGACGACGCAGTACGTTATCCAATCGGCCAACAAGGCAGGCGTTCGCGTCTGGCTGAATCCGGCGCCTGCGCGAGAGGTCCCTCATGACGTGCTGCCGCTGATCGATACATTAATTGTGAACGAGAACGAAGCGGAAGTGGTGAGCGGCCTGAAGGTGGAGGACGCTGCTACAGCGGATGCAGCGGCAGCGTCGATCATCGGCAGAGGCACCTCCAACGTGATTATCACCCTTGGTGAGCAGGGCTGCTTCTATGGGAATGCCAAAGGTGAGCGTTTCACCGTTCCGGCTTTCCGTGTCACACCCGTGGATACCACGGCGGCAGGAGATACCTTCATCGGTGCTTATGCGGCGGCTTGCACGGAGGGACAGGAGACGGAAGAGGCCCTTCAGTTTGCAACTGCAGCGGCTGCACTGACGGTAACCCGGCCAGGCGCACAAGCCTCTATACCGTCCAAGGAAGAGATTATGGCTTTTATAAATAAATAATTCGTTGCAAAAAGCGAGAGGGCGTCTTGGTTGCCTTCTCGCTTTTGTTATATTCCCCCTCGCATTTCAAATATGCGCGATAGGCGTACGATGACGACGATCCGCCATTCATTCCGGACCTGATGAGGCTGCGGTGATTGTGAACCATGTCATGTGAGATCTAAATGGAGCTGCCCGACATGTTCTGCCGAACCCTTTCATATATGTAAGAGTGATGATAATGAATCTATGAAATGGGGTATCTTCATGGCAAAACAAAAAAGAGGCAAATCCTTGTGGAACCTACCAACTCGCGCCCGCGGTACATGCCCGGTGTGCAAGAGTACCCGGACTAAACTGTTGTATCCCCGGACCAAATCGGACGGGACTGCCCTGAAAGTGTGCAAGCGCTGTGACGGCGCTTCGCAGGAGCGGGTTGACGCGGCTGTGTAGTTGTCACAACAGCGGCCTTGATTGCACGAACGATGGGATAATCTTGTAAATCTCGCGCATAACTCGAAATACGGTTTCTTAAGCTCCCTTACAGGAACATACCGCAATCAAACCGGCTCAAGTGGCAGCTGTTAGTGTGCATGCTCAGGTTTCTGCCCGGCATGCAGCTCGGGTGGCACCCGCTGCGGCTATAATCCCTGCCTGTCTTGCCGTTCAGGGATTATGTGGAATATAATAGTTTTACCAAAGAGCGTGCATAGACCGTATTCCTCGTGAAGCGGTCTATGCTTTTTTTCACGGATACAGGATTATAGGGTTACGCTCATATTCAAGTTGCGGCTAGCCAATGTAACAACCTATGGAAAATGAATGACAAGTGGGCGGCGAATAACATCAGGTTACTGGAGGTGGATGGATGTTAGAGGAGCGGTTAAAGGAATACATAAGCCGGCATAAGCAATTGATGACGGATTTGGGCAGCGTTCGCGACTTAGGACTGCCGCAATGCTATATTGCAGCGGGCTACATTCGAAATTATGTGTGGGACCTGCTTCATGGGTTAGAAGGGACGGATCGACATACGGATATTGATGTGGTGTATTTCGATCCGGAAGATGTGTCTGAAGCGCGGGATATTCGATTGGAAGAGCTTCTTAGAACAACAACGGCGAACCCGAAATGGTCAGTCAAGAATCAAGCCAGAATGCATGTGAAGAATGGAGATGAGCCTTATAACTCGACCCATGCAGCGTTAACCTATTGGCCGGAGACGGCGACCGCGGTCGGAGCAAGGTTGAACATCGAAGGAGCGCTTGAGCTCTGCTGTCCTTACGGATTGGAGGATTTATTTGCGCTTCGGGTTCGCAGAAGTCCTAACTTTCATAAGCGGAGCTATTATTTGGATCGGGTGGCGAAGAAGCAATGGAAGGATCAGTGGCCGCAGCTAACGATAAGCGATGATTAGATAAGGATACCCTATATCCTAGCAGGAGCTGCGGTGAGCAAGGAAATCGGCTGTCCGTGTTGAAATTATAGGTAGGCCTTATAACGGCCGGAACAAGGGGCTATCGAATGGACATATTCAACCGCGCACGTCAAAAGGAAATATTGTATCACGAGACTCTGTACGAAGAAACCGTATTGTTTCAGCCTGGGAGCTGGTTAGCCAAGCCCGTGCAGACGGTCCTGGATCATCTGGAATTATTGTCGTTTCATGAGACGCGGGTATTGGATCTGGCCTGTGGCGTCGGGCGTAACAGTATCCCGGTTGCGCAGCGGATCCAAGCGGCGAACGGGCAGGTCGTCTGCGTAGATCTGCTGCCATCGGCAGTCGAGAAGCTGCGGCAGTATGCGGTACTACATGGCGTAAGCTCAAACCTTGAGGCCATTGTGGCAGACGTAGAGCACTATGACATTGCCATGGATATTTATCATTACGTCATTGCATGCTCATGCCTGGAGCATATGAGCTCCGAGGATGCCTTCGTGTCCAAGATCGAACAGATGCAGGCAGGAACCGTGCACCAGGGCATACACTGCATCATGATGAGCACAGAGGTGAAGGAAATCGATCAGGAAACGGGCCTGGAGGAGGAAGGTTTAATCGAGCTGAATCTGTCCGCGGACAGAGCCTTTTCCATCCTCGATGAGCTGTATTCGGATTGGGAGATCTTAACGAGGCGTCAGGTGCAGCAGGATATTCAAGAAGTGAAGGGTGGGAGAGACGTACTTTTTCGAAGTCAATGGATCACCTTCACTGCAAGAAAAGGAGTGTGTTAACTGTGGTGAAACATACGCATCTCGGCGTTTATGGAGTATTAATTCAGCATGATCATATCCTGTTGATCCAGAAAGCGAGAGGGCCGCACAAGGGGAAGTGGGATTTACCGGGCGGCTCCATTGAGTTCGGAGAAGAGCCGGAGCATACGCTGCAGCGCGAATTTATAGAGGAAACCGGGCTTTCTCCAATAAAGGGCAGTATACGGACGGCTATCTCCTATACGATCGTATACCAGTATGAAGCGAATCAGATAGAAGAGCTGCATCACATCGGTATCATGTATGATGTCGAGCTGCTGAATGATAAAGCCGTAATCAAAACGGACGGAGACGGTCAAGACTCATTAGGAGCAAAATGGATTCCCCTGGAGTCATTGGGCTTGTTACCGTTAACACCGTTTGTAGAGATGATGATGGAGCCTGTATTAAAGGGTGAGACTTCGAAAGAAGCAGAGGTTGAAGGATGACGACATTCTATTTTGTGCGGCATGCGGACTCTCCATTTCTCGAGGGGAAGGAAAGGTCGCGGGGATTATCCACCGAGGGCTCCCTCGCTGCGGTTCGAGTCAAGGATGTGCTCCTGGGAGAAGGGATTGACGCTATCATATCAAGCCCTTACAAGCGAGCCAAGGATACGGTTCAACCATTGGCGGACGCTTTGGGATTGCCGATTACGGAGCAAGAGGACTTAAGGGAACGGAAGGTCGGGGATTTTCAGGGGCATTCCTTCCTCGATGCCAAGAAGATTCTTTTTCAGGATCCAACTATCTCCTTCCCCGGAGGGGAATCCAGCAAAAGCGCGCAAAGCCGAGCAGTCCAGGTGCTAAAGGAAATCCTGAATAAACATATCGGAAAGTCTGTCGTGATTGGCACCCACGGCGACATTATGACACTCATGCTGCAGCATTATGATCAACGATTCGATTATCATTTCTGGCTAGGTACGACGCTGCCGGATATTTACCGAGCCGAGTTTGAGGAAGGGCGGCTCGTGAATATCGGGCGGTTATGGAACGAGCCATAGGGCTGGAGTACGCTGCATGATATAAAAGGGGGCTGCCCCCTACGACGGTTTGCTCACTTGACGGACGGTTCGTCATACTCGAAAATGTGTCCAATGAAGAATGGCTGTGCTCAGGATGTTATCCTAGCACAGCCATTTTTTGCATTTCGGCTCGTTGCCGCTTCGAAAGCGCGTATACATTATGTAGCGTGTACCTTACTTAAAATTTGAAAATGTTGATCGTTTTTTGCAGCCGGAAAACGGCATTATTCATTGCTTCCGCTTCCTCGGCCATCTTCTGGATCGATGAGATGCCTTCATTCATGGATGCCGACACCTGCTCCGTTCCCGCGGCGGATTGCTGCGTGATTGCCGATATATTCTGAATCGCGGAAGAAATGCTCTTCGCACTTTCGAGCATGGATTCGCTCTCCTTGGAGAAAGCGGCGATCTGTTCCGAAATATACTGCACACTGTTTACAATCTCCATGAACACCAGCTCAGCTTCACGGATCATTTCGGTTTGCTGCCTGACGACCTCTTCATTAATTTTAATGTTCTGGGTGGCATGTTTCACGTCCGATTCGATGCTCCGTACGAGATTGAATACTTCCCGTGTTGATGACGTGGATTCTTCGGCCAATTTACGCACCTCTTGGGCGACAACGGCAAAGCCGGCGCCGTGCTCGCCTGCTCTTGCCGCTTCAATGGATGCGTTCAAGGATAACAAGTTGGTCTGATCGGCAAGTTCCGAGATCGTCTCCGTGATCTGGGTAATTCCTCTGGCACTCCGGGCCAGTGCATCAATGGACTCCGCGACTTTGGCCGTTGCGTCAATATTACGCTGCATTCCTGCGGACTGCTTGGCGACGGAGTCCCTTCCTTGCTCTACCAGTCCCAGCGTTTCGATCGAACGGGTATTCATTTCCTGGGTTGAATGCGTATAGTTGCTGACCTTCTCCTCGATCTCGCCAATGGAATGTGTCATTTCGGCTACGTCTTCCGAAATTTCGTTAGCCCCGATGGCCAGCTCATTGGAAGATAAGGAGACTTGATTCATCACTTGAATGAGCTCCTGGTTTTTAATCGAGATATTGGAGCTTGAGGTCATGACCTGACGCGTAATATCCGAGGTTTCCTGCAGTATTTTACGAAGCTTGTCCACCATGCTGTTGAATGTTCTGCTTAGATCGTTCATGCCCCCAACCTCTTCTACCTGGAAGGTGAAGTCGCCTTTAGCGATTTTGGCAGAAACGCTGGAGATTTCCGCAAAGGAGTTAGTAAGCGTTTTCTCAATAAGACGAGAAAGAGGAAAAGTAAGACCTGTTAGTACCACCACGATGACCACGCCAATGATTGCTTTACCCATTAGAATAAACGCAAGCAGCATTGGAACCGCAAACAAAGTGGCAATGAGAAAACAGGCTGCAGTAATTTTTCGTGAAATAGGGAGTCTGTTGAACCATGCCATAAGAATGAGTCCTCCTCAACAACATAGGATATATTTACCATGATTATAGCATCGACGGGCAAAACTAGATAGAACGAATTGACAAAAAGTGTTGGATTAGGTCGAAAGAACTGAAAATGAGGAAAGAGAGGGGATACGTAGCAAATATGCGAATCCCCACTTGATGCATAGATGTGAAAAGGTTCTATTTTACTGCCCGGAATAAGGCGGAAGCGAGATAATCGGTATTATCCAGAATCATGCGATCATGCTTGAACAGCGTTTCCCAGAGCGCAACATCGAACAGGAGTCCTTTATCGCGCTGTTCAAATGTATCCAGATGACGTGTCTGCTCTTCCTTTAACTGCTCATTGAAGTGATTGTACTCCAGAATTTCTTCCTGTTTAAACCCGCAAGCCAAGAGGGATTCCTCCCATTCTTCTCTCATCATCAGATTAGGTATTCCGAAGAATTCGAGCAGTTCCTGAAGCTTTGCTTCCGGCATGGGCTTATCTAGCAGTAATTCTCTGTCCAGCAGGACGCCTCCGCGATCCAGAACGCGGTAATATTGGGGCAGCGACTTCGAAGTATCCGTAAATACGGTAACAGACTCGGCCATGATCAGATCAAATTGATTGTCCTCGAAAGGCAATGCGCATACATCGGCTTGATGGAACTGCACGTCGATTTCCATCGCTTCGGCTCGTGCTCGTGCTTTTTTGATCATATTTTCGTTCAGATCAATAGCTGTCACTTGATACCCCATCTCTGAAAGATGGCATGCGGTTCTGCCAGTTCCGCACCCCACCTCCAGAATGCGGCTGCCCGGTTGAATGGGATAATTCTTCAGCATTCTGAGGGTTGCCTCGAATCCTCCCGGGTGGGCACTGCCCATGCCTAATTTAGAGAGCATATGAATGTAGTTCATCTCATCTATCCCTTCTTCCCTTGTCATCAACATGAGGGTAATCGTTTATTTACCATATGATTCAGGTACGTTTAGGGTTTTAGCTGAATTAGATATTTTGAGCCCTTTTTTCGGGAGGATCAGAGTCATAATGGAGGAAACGTCATGAGGATGGAACCGGTAGAGGCAGCGGAACGCGTCATTCAACACGATTATCCCGACTGTTTGCTTGCCGTGCTTGGCGGCAGCGCGAGCAGAGGCGAATATAATGAACAATCCGATTTGGACATTATGGTCCTTGAACGAGAGGGTCATGATTTCAGCAGGAGGACGATAGAGGCGCATGGATGGATCGCGGAAATCTTTATATTGTCTTTATCCTCCTATCGCGAATATTTTGACGAGGGAGTGATCGCGGCGAATCCGTCATTTCAGCGGATGATCGCAGAAGGGACGGTGCTGCGCCTTATGCCCGAGGGGGAAGAGGTGCGGACGGAAGCCCAAAGCGATTTGGATTACGGACCTCTGCCCTTGACGATAACCGATATTAACGACTACCGTTATGTGCTAACCGAGTACATGCTGGACTTGAAGAGTCCCCGAAGCGATGGTGAAAAATGGTTTACGGTGCACAAAATAGCCGCGATTCTCTGTGATTTTGTACTTAGGGTGAACCGGGAGTGGACGGGTGAAGGGAAAACGCTGTTCCGCCTGTTTAACCGCTTTGACACAATTTTAGGAGAGCGATTGGAAACAGCGCTCGCGGCGATGTATCGCCAAGATGATCCTTCTGTTCTAATGGCATTTACCGAGGAAATGCTCCGTCCGTACGGAGGGAAACTTCTCATCGGTTATGAGGAATAAAATATCGATGCCAATAGATAAAGAGAGGTACATTAGCCGTGACGCTAGCAAGGCGCGGTAAATACTATAATAGTGTGATTACATCACGGCATACTTTAAATCCAGGAGGGGATCTTCATGAGCGGAGTATATGGCGGCGGTGAATATGGCAATTCAGTAGGAATTATTTTGGTTCTCTTTATCCTGCTCGTAATCATCTTGAGTGCTTGGGTTTAAACCGTCAAGATTCTTGGCAGTAGTGACAGAAAAGCCCGGCGCATGCCGGGCTTTTGTCTGCCTCAATCGAACTCAATTCGATGCGGCTTTAACCGAGGGGCTGTGAGCGGACACCACTGCAGTCATGACCAGATGGCTGCTGTCGGATTGGATCGCATGCAAAAACGCCTCTTCAAGAGACCCGAACACCCGGGATAAGGAACCGTCCAACCGGCTGGCGTAATGAACGCTTCCGGCGAACGTACCGGCTGCCTTCGCACGATTTACTTCACCGTAGATGACATCCATGTAGTTGTCCGTACCCATGGGGTAAAGAGCGAATTGGCAGGCAGTCTCCATATCGGCATGTTCTCCGATGTCGTTGTTCAAGCGGGTTGAATCCTCAGTCATATATACATCGGCGTCCGTATCTCCGGGGCAGCCAATGGAATAAGTGCCATTAAAAACAGTGTGCACGCCACTCGCCGCAGCATGGGCGAATATCGCTCTTGTAACATCAAAGACATGCTCTGCACGTCCACGAATACAAGTGCTCACATCGTCTGTCTGAATCCACACCTTTCCCGCATCCACAGATTGCAGCGCGCCCAGGATGACCTCCACAAACCGGTCTGTCATGGGAAATACCGAGAACCGGCATCCGACGATCCGGCTGGTTCCGCAAACAAGCTCATTCATTTTCATTTCCTCCCCATTATATAAGTCCACGCAAAAAAACCGCACCCCATGAAGAAGGTGCAGTTATGCCTACGAAAAGAAATAAACATAAATGCTACACTTCCCCACGCTAGTATGACCTAGATCGGGTGATAAGGGTTAACGGCAGCCCGCCGTCTCTCAGCACATGGCACCCCTAGTACAGCCAACATCTTATGTAGTTGGTTACCGCAAGATTTGCCCCGGAGCTTCATGTTATCGTAGAAGTTCGAGGGTTCTTACCTGTGTAATTGTATCGTTTTGCCATCGGTTTTTCAATCTTTGCCCATTATAAAAAAAACCGCCTGTCCCATTTGCAGGAACTTAGGGAGGCGGCTTTTTTCATCTGTTTGATTAGTTATATACTTTCACGCGATCTTCAAGCGGTGCAAATTCTTTTTCGCCTGGTTCAGCAACCGGCTTACCGAAAGGCATTTGAGCAATCAGCTTCCAGCTTTCCGGGACGTTCCATTCGGCTTTTACTTTTTCGTCGATCAGCGGGTTGTAGTGCTGCAGGGATGCGCCCAGACCTTCTGCTTCAAGGGATGTCCATACTACAAATTGCAGCATGCCGTTGGATTGGTTGGACCAAACCGGGAAATTGTCGGCATAAGCGGCAAAGCTTTGTTGCAGCCCGGCAATGACGTTATTGTCCTCGAAGAACAGTACCGTACCGTAACCAGCGCGGAATGAAGCCATTTTGTCGGCAGTGGATTTGAATGCTTCTTCATCGCCAACAACTTCCTTCAGGATGCCTTCCGTGATGTTCCACAGTTTATCGTGCTGTTCGCCAAGCAATACAACGACGCGTGCACTTTGGGAGTTGAAAGAAGACGGAGTATATTTAACCGCTTCGTTTACGATCTCCTGAATACGCTCGTCCGAGATAACGGATTCTTTGCTAATCCCGTAATAAGAACGGCGATTTTTGAGTGCAGCTGAAAAATCTTTAGACATTGAAAAAAACCTCCTGGTGTAATCGAATTTGCATACGCCTGATTAGAAGATGTCCCTTACTACAAGCAAATATGCATTTTTCGTTATTAGCCATAAAACCAATTATTATTCCACATTAACTTACGTTTAGTTAGAAATAATAATTCTGTTAGGATATTAATATAACTTAGAGGAATTGTCAACGAATTTATATAATTTTTCTTATCCATTTAATAAGAATTGAAACAGTCGTTTTTAGAGAAGTCTCATTATTGCAGAAGCTGCATTAAAGGGAGACTTAACCAAAGTGTGATTCTGTCCTGAGGATAAAAGCTATGTCTCCACCTAACTTCATATTATGAACAATTCATGAACAAAATATACTTGTATGAACAATTTAATTGATTTTGATTCTCAATTATACTTGTCGAGCCAGAATGAGGATGATATAATGCATATCAGAACGCGATTGATAATCAATCTCAATGAGAATGGTGACGGAAATTGCATGATCCCGGGTATTTAGAGACATACGCATAGAAGGAAGAGCCATGAAGATTAGATACTTATTTGCAGCCGTTGTGGTACTCTCGATAATCTCATTATTTATTGGAGTTAAGGATATCTCGCCACTGCAATTGTTCTCGATGACAGAACAACAACAGCATATTATGCTTGTCAGCCGGATTCCTAGGCTTGTCAGTCTCATATTGGCGGGTGTCAGCATGAGCATCTGCGGATTGATCATGCAGCAGCTCAGCCGCAATAAGTTCGTATCGCCCACCACGGCAGGTACGATGGACTCTGCCAGACTGGGGATATTGGTAGCCATGCTTGTCTTCACGACAAGCGGACCGCTTATCAAAATGCTTGTGGCATTTGTATTCGCTCTGGCAGGAACCTTTATCTTCATGAAGATACTGGATCGGATTAAGTTCAAGGATGCGATCTTCATCCCGCTCGTAGGGCTGATGTTCGGTAATATCGTCAGTTCGATCGCCACCTTCTTTGCATACAAATATGATCTTATTCAGAATATGTCCGCATGGCTCCAGGGTGATTTTTCCATGATCATGAAGGGCCAGTATGAAATGCTCTATCTTAGTATCCCGCTTGTGATTCTGGCGTATCTGTTCGCCAACAAGTTTACGGTGGCCGGAATGGGAGAGGAGTTTGCTACCAACCTGGGCCTTCACTACCGGAGAGTTGTGAATCTGGGACTGGTCATCGTGGCGCTGGTTACGGCTTCCGTCGTGCTGACGGTCGGCGTGATTCCGTTTCTTGGTCTGATCATACCTAATATTGTTAGTTTGTACTTAGGAGACCATTTGAAAAAAAGCCTTTCGCATACCGCGCTGCTGGGGGCCGGTTTCGTACTGTTCTGTGACATCCTGGGCCGGATCATTATTTATCCCTATGAAATTCCGATTAGTCTAACCGTGGGCGTACTCGGAAGCGGTATATTCATTTTCTTACTGATGAGGAGAAAGGCTTATGACTTATAAAGCCAAACTCGGCCTGTTGGCCGCAGCGGCAATCATCCTGGTGGCAGTCTTTCTGTTCATTGATCTTGGCGGCAATTGGGATTACGCGCTTCCGAGGAGAATCAAGAAGGTGCTTGCCATTATTCTGACCGGCGGAGCGATTGCTCTGTCTACCACGGTGTTTCAAACGGTCACGAATAACCGGATACTGACGCCTAGCGTTATGGGATTAGATTCCTTATATATACTGATCCAGACCACCGTCATCTTTGTCTTCGGATCCTTCACGCTGTACAAACTGGGCAGCAACGTTAACTTTCTGATCAACGTCGGCGCGATGATCCTGTTTGCCGGAGTCTTATATAAGATTCTGTTCAAAAGGGAAGGGAATAACATTTACTTCCTGCTGCTGATTGGCATGATCTTCGGAACCCTGTTCTCCAGCATGTCTTCCTTTATGGAAGTGCTGATTGACCCGAACGAGTTCCAGTTTGTAGCCGACAAAATGTTTGCCAGCTTTAACAATGTGAAGACCGAGCTTCTGGTCCTTTCCGTCATTGTCGTAGCGCTGACCTTGCTGTACTTTGCCCGATTTGCCAAGTACCTGAACGTGCTGGCACTAGGTCGTGAGCAGGCGATCAACCTCGGCGTGAATTATGATTATGTAGTGAAGCGGCTTCTGATTGTGGTTGCCGTTCTGATCTCGGTGGCTACCGCTTTGGTAGGTCCGATTACATTCCTCGGGCTCCTGGTGGTCAATGTTGCCTACGAAGTGATGAAGACATACAGGCATTCATATTTAATAGCAGCATCCATACTGATTAGCATTATTGCGCTGGTCGGCGGTCAATTGGTTGTAGAGCGGGTGTTCACGTTCTCTACAACGCTCAGCGTCATTATCAACTTCATCGGCGGTGTCTACTTCATATACCTGCTACTAAAGGAGAGTAAAGCATGATCCAGGTTACGAACGTATCGAAAGTCTATGGCGGCAAAAAAGTCGTTGATAACGTGTCCGTTACGATCCCGAAAGGTCAAATCACTTCCTTTATCGGTCCGAACGGTGCCGGCAAGAGTACGTTGCTGTCCATGATTAGCAGATTAACAGGCAAGGACAGCGGACAAATTACGGTGGACGGTAAAGAGGTTAGCCAATGGAAGAGCGGCGATCTGGCGAAGAAGGTTTCGATTCTGAAACAATCCAACCATATCAGCCTCCGTCTGACGGTGCGTGAGCTTGTATCCTTTGGTCGTTTTCCTTACTCTCAGGGCAGATTGAACGCGGAAGACGAGAAATACGTAGATGAGGCTATCTCTTATATGGAGCTTGGGGATATGCAGCATAAATATCTTCATCAGCTCAGCGGCGGCCAGACCCAGCGTGCTTACATAGCGATGGTCATCGCCCAGAATACTGAGTATATCCTGTTGGATGAGCCACTAAACAATCTGGACATGAAACACTCCGTACAGATTATGAAGATTCTCAGAAAGCTTGTCGCTGATCTGAACAAGACGATTGTCATTGTTATTCATGACATCAATTTCGCTTCGTTCTATTCGGATTACATCGTGGCATTGAAGGATGGAGCCATTGAAAGCGAAGGGAAGACCGAGAATATCATTCAGAGCAATGTGCTTCGCGGGATCTATGACATGGACATTGAGATCGAAGAGATTAATGACAATCGGGTGTGCGTATACTACGGCTAAGTGACATGATATGAGAGAGTGGAGGATAAGGATTCTGGAAGATAACAGCACGGAATCCTTATCCAATACAAGGACAGGGCTGCCTTGGATATAGGACGGCATGATTTAATCTGTTCAGATTGAATTACATATTCAACCATAGATTCAAATATATGTTGAATTATAGAAGCTTTTAAATATAAAAAATGGGGTGTAAATAATGAAAAAATGGTTGGCTTTATTTATGGTAGCAATGTTCACGCTCGTACTCGCGGCTTGTGGTCAAGACGATAAAACAAGCGGCACGGATGGCGGAGATGCAGCTGGAGATCCACCGGCTGCCACTGAAGAAATCACGATTACCCATCAACTGGGTGAAACGCCTGTTAAGAAGAATCCTTCCCGCGTTGTTGTTTTCGATTTTGGTATCCTGGACTCTGTCGATAAATTAGGTATTGAGGTTCTGGGCGTTCCACAAGCGAACATCCCGGCCTACCTGTCCAAATTCGAAGACAAGAAATACGAGAATGTGGGCAGTCTGAAGGAGCCTGACTTTGAGAAAATCAACAGCATTAACCCGGATCTGATCATCATTTCCGGCAGACAGCAAGATGCGTATGAGGAGCTCAGCAAAATTGCTCCAACCATCTTCCTGGGTGTTGATACAAGCAAATACATGGAATCCTTTAAAGCAAACATGAACACGCTGGGTCAAATCTTTGGTAAAGAAGCAGAAGTTGAAAAAGAGCTTGCTACGATTGACGAGAACATCAAAGCATTGAATGAGAAAGCTACAGCTACCGGTAAGAAAGCATTGATCATCTTGGCTAACGAAGGCAAAATCAGTGCATACGGACCGGGTTCCCGCTTCGGCATTCTGCATGACGTGTTCGGTTTCGGAGCTGTAGATCCTAACATCGAAGTCAGCACACATGGTAAAGACATTTCGAATGAGTACATCGTTGAGATGAACCCGGATTATCTCTTTGTTGTCGACCGCGGTGCAGCGGTTGCCACGGGCGAAGGAGCTTCAGGTGCTAAAGCGGTTGTTGAGAACGAGCTTGTGAATACAACGAACGCGGCAAAAGAGGGTAACATCGTTTACTTGAACCCGGATTTCTGGTATCTTTCCGGCGGCGGCCTGACGTCGGTATCCGAAATGATCACGGAAGTAGACGCAGCTATTAAATAAGTTTAGCGAATTGTTATGAATATAGGAAACACTGGAGCTTTCGTATAAAGCTCCAGTGTTTTATTTTTTTGCATTAGGGTAAGTGGGTAACGGATAATAAGAAGGACGGATCATGACCGCAGCAGTTGATGATCAACAAGCATTCACAGCCATGATGAGACGATGAGGAGGTCTTTACTATGTTTCGTAATCAAATCTATATTGCTGGACAATGGATTCAGACCGAAGAACAGATGGACGTATATAATCCGGCGGATGGGAAGGTAATAGGTACCGTGTCCAAGGCCGGCAAGAAGGAAGCCGGGCTTGCCGTTGATGCGGCAGCCGATGCGTTTTGCGCATGGTCCCGCAGAACGGCGAATGAGCGGGGAGAACTGCTGCGCCGCTGGCATCAGCTCATAGCGGAACACACGGATGATTTGGCGCGGATTATGACCACAGAGCAGGGGAAACCGCTTAAGGAAGCAGCGGGCGAGATACAATATGCCAACAGCTTTGTGTCCTGGTATGCGGAGGAAGGCAAACGAATCTACGGCGAGACTATACCCGGATCATCCAGCCGGCAGCGCATCATTGTAACGAAGCAACCCGTAGGCGTCGTAGCAGCGATTACGCCGTGGAACTTCCCCGCATCCATGATTACCCGCAAAGTGGCGCCTGCTCTAGCCGCCGGCTGCACCGTGGTGATCAAGCCATCCAGCGAGACGCCGTTCACGGCCATCAAGCTGGTGGAGCTTGCCGATCAGGCCGGTATTCCAGCCGGGGTCATTAACATCGTAACCGGAGCTTCAAGCGACATTTCCGGTGTGTGGCAGGCAGACAGCCGCGTAAGAAAGCTGTCTTTTACAGGATCAACCGAAGTGGGGAAACAGCTGATGGCCGGAGCTGCGGCTAACGTGAAGAAAATATCGCTGGAGCTTGGCGGCCATGCGCCGTTTATCGTAACGGACCAGGCTGATCTGGATCAAGCGGCTGCCGGATTAATCTCCTCCAAATTCCGCAATGGGGGACAGACCTGCGTATGCGCTAACCGGGTTTATGTGCAGGAAGGGATTGCGCAGGAGTTTGCCGCGAAGTTTGCTGAGCTAGTGAAGCAATTGAAGGTAGGGAATGGACTGGATAACGGCGTCGATATCGGCCCTTTGATTAACCGGGACGCTGTGGATAAAGTCGTGAGGCAGATCAAGGACGCGGAAGAGAAGGGCGGCCTCATATTGGCAGGAGGTCAGGCATTACCGGAGCTGGGCCGCAATTATATTGAGCCGACGGTCATTATGAACGCAACCGACGACATGGAATGCATGAACGAGGAAACCTTCGGCCCCCTTGCCCCGATTACCACGTTCAAAACGATAGACGAAGCGGTGCAGCGTGCCAACAACAGTCCCTATGGATTAGCTGCCTATGTGTTTACGCAGAATCTGGGCGAAGCGGTGAGCATTGCGGAATCGCTGGACTACGGGATTGTGGGTGTGAATGATCCCGTTCCTTCGACGGCGCAAGCGCCGTTCGGCGGATTCAAAGAGAGTGGACTAGGCCGGGAAGGCGGGCACTACGGAATGGATGAGTTCCTGGAGGTGAAGTACATTTCGCTTGGTTTATAAGAGCGGGGCGAGTACATCATTACGCTATAGTGCGAAACGGGTGAGCTGTTGAGCAGTTATCAGACTACGTCACACCATACGAACCCAAAATCAAGGGGCATGCTCAAGGTCTACAGACCACGAGCATGCCCCTTTTTTATTATGATTGCAGGATGACCGGTTGGCCGGTTTCCGCGGATTCATTGGCGGCCAGCGTCACTTCCAGCGTCTTGAAGCCGTCTTCATAAGATGCCAGCACGAGGCTCGGATCGTTGTTACGAATGGCGTCAATCAAGGCGTTGGTTAAGTTTTTGTAAAAGTCCGATTTGCTGCGGTACACGATTTCTTTCTCCTTGTCTACAATGGAGAGCGTGGTTCCGTCCAGCACTACCCGGAAGTCGCGCCCCATGATCTCGATTCCGCTGCGGTGATCGAACTGGATAAATCCAGTTTGCATATGGCCGACGGCTCCAGAATCTAACACGAACTGGATGGCGCCTACATCCGGAATGTCGAGGTCCGGAATGTCATTCACCAGCAGCAGCTTCATATCGGCATACAGGCGGGTGATATCGCCGCACAGATAGCGAACCAAGTCCATGGTATGCGTGGACTGCTCAACCAGCTGCCCGCCGGATAATGCCTTCTTGCGCCACCAAGGAGTCGGTACAGGTGTTGTTATGTAGTGGGCGCGAACCATACCGATTTTTTTGTCCTTTAGAAAATCTTTGGCGATCGCAACGGTGTCCAGATAGCGCAGACAGTAGCCGGAAGCTGCTATGATTCCGCTTTCAGTTATGACTTTGGCTTTGTGTCGGACAGACTGGGCGTCCAGCCCCAGCGGCTTCTCCACCATCAGGTGAATGCCCTTTGCGGCTGCCTGTTCTTCGATATCACCATGGCAAAATGGCGGAATGCATACATACAGCACATCCAGCTGCTCTTGCTCCAGCATCGTGCTGCCGTCCGTATAATAAGCTGTGCCGTACAGTTCGGCCTGCTGCTGCGCTAACGCTTCATTGGTGTCGCATATTGCAGCCAGCTGAACGTGTTCGTTCCCGTGCAGGTTTTTGATATGGACCGCGCCCATGCCTCCCGCTCCAAGCACGCCTGCTTTTATCATAGGTTGCCTCACTCCTGATCGTATAGGATGTTGGTTTCATGTTCCGGTAACTCGATTACTCACACGTGATTATAGCCCCGCTATCCATATTATTCAAGCTTCATTTGAACTTAGATTAACGGATCCGCTATGAAAAAAAGCACAGAAGACCTTCTCGAATACCACGAGTACGACTTCTGTGCCGGTTAATGATTACAGCTCCGACAACGCGATTGTCCGATGGCTCGCGGATGACCGGTAGGCGGCTACGGCCACGGCAAGTGCCTTGAGCCCATCTTCACCAGTGACGGATGCTTCCGCTGCGCCGGAGGAAATCGAAGATACGAAATCCCTGATCAGGCTGGCATCCATGCTATCCCCCCATGCATGATGGCGGTATCCGGAATCATCGGTGTATACGTGAAGTTTCTGGCTGGTGGCATTAACGCTAAGGGTCCCGGCAGAGCCTACAATCTCTAAGGTCACGTCGCCCCATGTCGGAAACTCCTTGTTGCGGGACCAGCTGCAATCCAGCGTGGCAAACACACCATTATGGAACTCCATAGTCAGAATGCCGCAATCATCGATAGGGGATTCCGAGATGAGATGGTCGACTTCGGCATACACGTCTTTCACCTCGGCACCTGTAATCCAGCGCATGATATCGGCGACATGCACCGTATGATCCATGACGGCACCTCCGCCGGACAGCTTGGGATCGATGAACCAACCGCCGGGATTTCGCCCGCGGTTGGTCCCCTTCATGGCCAGAATACGGCCTAATTTTCCCTCATCGACCATCTGTTTGGCTCGAACGACCGTGGCATTGTAACGCACGGGGAATGCCGTTTGCAGCAGCACCCCGCTTGCTTTGCACGCATCAATCATATCCTGTGCATCCTGTATATTGGTCGAAAGCGGTTTTTCGCAGAGCACATGCACCCCGGCTGCAGCCGCGGCAAGCACGTGCTCCTTATGATGGACATTCTCGGAGGTGACAATGACGCCATCCAGGCCTTGACTAAGAAGCTCGTGATAATCCTGATAATAGGCTGTCCCGAAATACTCGGCGTATTTCCGTCCGCGCTCCTCTACAGGATCGGCGATGCCGACAATCTCTACGCCTTCGATCCCCTGCAACGCTTTGGCATAACTGAACGCATGCATATGCGCAAAGCTGATTACTCCCAATTTCATAGCTTTCTCTCCTTCTAAAAAAGATGAGAACGGATAACCACCAGAGGTGTATCCTCCTTATCCCCTAAGAAAATGATCCGCTGCATGCGGTCTGACTTTTGTAAATACGTCGATCGCCTTTTTCTCATGTTGAGGCGAGTGTGAGCGCATCATTCTCGATAACCACCGGCTCGCCGGAGGCCATGGAGGCAAGGGCGGCAAGCGCGATACGAAGCGCTTCGTATGCGTCTTCTGCCGAGACGAGCGGCTCGCTGCCATCACGGATACACGACATGAAGTGCTCCAGTTCCCGGTAATAGGGACTCCGTTCAAGCGGGCTTTCCGGCACGACGACGCCGGGGACGGTAGCGGCACTGCTCCGCGTTTTGAAGAGGAGAGGGTTGTCCTTCGCGCTGTCATAATCGATAACGCCGCTTGTGCCCGCCATCTCTAAATTCATGGAGAAACCCTCGTGAGCCCAGGTTCCTTCCACATGCGCGATGATACCATTACGAAAACGTAGGGTTACCAGCGAATAATCGAGCTGGGCCTGATGACGGCCATGAAGCCCTTTGGCATATACGCGCTCAACCTCGCCAAAGCACCAGCGCAGGTAATCAAAATCATGAATCATTGCGTCCAGCGTAATTCCGCCGCTCGCTCCGAAGTCACTGTACCAATGGTTCCAGCCGATCGGATAACCGCCGCCCCTGCCTGCCCGGATGACAGCGGGTTTGCCGATGCTGCCCTGATCCAGAAGCGACTTGGCCTTCACATATTCCGGAAAGAAGCGGAGGACGTGACCCACGAATAAACGCACGCCTTTATCCTGGCAGTAGTTGATCATGAAGCGTGCATCCGCTTCGCTTCTGGCGAGCGGTTTCTCGCATATGACATGCTTGCCGATGTCCGCGGCTTTGACAACATAGTCCTTATGAAGCGGGGTTGGCAGGCAGACGTCAATCACATCCATGCGAGCCGCGCCCAAACCTGCAACGGCTGCTTCGAATGAAGCGTAGGCCTGTGCGCCGTATCTATCCGCCAGCTGATGTGCTTTTTCCGTCTGGATATCGGCAATCCCCGCAAGCTTAACGCCTGGCATCGAAGCATAAGCGGCGGCATGGGTCCTACCCATGGTGCCTGCACCAATCACTAACACCTGTAACATTTCCGTACACTCCTTTTTTTCTGCATGGTTCGAGCGATCCGTGCGCTATCCTTTAATCCCGTTCATGGCGATCCCTTCAATAAAGTATCGCTGAAGGAAGATAAACAGGATGATGATGGGGAGGGTAGCCATTAAGGCCCCTGCCATCAGCAGCGGGTAATCGGTGGAATGCTGTCCCTGGAAGCTGGATATCCCGATGGAAAGGACTCGCATCTCCTCGGAGCTCGTCATGATGAGCGGCCACAGCAGATCGTTCCATGAGGCTAATATGGTGAAGATCGCCAGGGAGACGAGAGCTGCCTTGGATAAAGGCAAGTAAATATTCCAGTAAATCCGGAAATAACTGCAGCCATCGATTTTGGCCGCTTCCTCCAGGTCCTTCGGCAGCGTCATAAAGAACTGTCTCAATAAGAATGTACCGAAGGCGCTGAATATGCCGGGTACGATCAATACGTAGAACGTGTCCAGCCAATTGAACTCGCGCATGATGACAAAGCTCGGAATCATAACAACCTGGGATGGGACCATCAATACGGCCAGGAGCGCGAGAAAGATGGCGTTCTTGAAAGGGAATCTCAGACTGGCAAATGCATAGGCTGCAAGGGAGCACAGAATGAGCTGTCCAGCCGTCCGTCCCACCGTTACGATAACGGTGTTCAAATAATAGGTTCCGAAATCAATGGTTTGGATGACCCGCAGGTAGTTGTCCGGGTGCCATTCCACAGGGAGCCATTTGGGCGGAACGGACATGGAATCCGCAAAGGACTTGAAGGATGTGGATATCATCCACAGAAACGGCATAATCATGAGCAGCGCCCCGACAGCTAAGAGGATGTGGACCGCCAGACGGCTTGCTTTTCCCGCATCGGTTGAAGTATTCACGTCTACGCACCTCCTGTTATTGGTAGTGGACCCAGCGCTTCTGAATATACATCTGAACCATGGTGATGATCAGAATAACGATAAACAGAATGAAGGCCTGCGCTGAAGCGTAACCCATATTGAAGTATTTGAAGCCGTCTTCCCAGATGCTGTACACAACCGTTCGGGTGGATTCCAGCATCGTGGTCTGTTGATCCATCATGATGAAGATCAGGTCAAACACCTGGAACGAATTGATGAAGGACATGACCAAGACAAAGAACAGGCTGGGTGTCAGCAGAGGAAGCGTAATCCGGAAGAACTTGTACAGCGTTCCCGCTCCGTCAAGCGAAGCGGCCTCATAATAGCTGCCGGAGATGCCCTGCAGACCGGACAGCAGAATGACGGCATTATATCCAATGCTGCTCCAGACACTGACGAGCACGATGGAGAACAAGGCGAATTTTTCATCGAACAGCCAGTTGGGCTGCGGCAAGTTCATGACACCCAGCACGTGGTTGATCAATCCGAATTCGGAGTTGTATAACCATTTCCACACCATGCCGACCGCGATCGGCATGGTGATCACGGGAATGAAATAGAAGGTGCGGTAAAAGACCATGCCTTTGATCTTCTGGTTCAGGAGCACGGCCAGCACCGTTGCGAGTGCGACGGATAACGGCACCGTACCGACGGTGTACAGCATCGTGTTCAGCATGGAACCGGTGAATTTGTCGTCCTTCATCAAATTTGCGAAGTTATCGAATCCGATGAATTGGGGGGAGGTTAGTCCATCCCACGACGTAAACGACAGGAACAGGGATGCTGCGGAAGGTGCCATATAGAACAGACCGAGGCCCAGCACGACAGGCAGAATGAAGATGTACCCCCAGACAGCTTCGTGTACGGCGAGTTTCCCTGCTTTTCGCTTGGTTGTCGTTTTAGGAGGTTCTGTGGTCACAGTGATGGGAGAGCTCACAGGCTGCACCGTCCTTTCTTAATTTCCGTATTGGGAGCGGCTCGTCATTTCGTTTCTGTCGCAAGGATGGCATTCATCTGTTCGCCGGCATTTTTTAAAGCTTCTTCAAACGATTTCTTTCCGAGGAAAGCCGCCTGAATTTCCTTCACTTCAGCGTCCTGCCATTCTGCGGTTTTCTGGGATACCGGATAAGGTACGGCGAACTCCAGGCTGTCCACGAACACCTGCAGATCAAGAGAAGGAATGGACTTCAGCCAGCCGCCCTCCGTGCCTTTGTAAGCAGGCATCGAGAATCCCGATTCCGCGAGTAATTCCTGCCCTTCCTTACCGGAAAGAACTTGAATCAGCTCCCAGGATTCCTGCTCGACTTTCGTTTTGCCGTTGATGGCCCAGCTGAGTCCATGAACGATCGATGCCTTTTCCTTGCCGGCAGGAAGTTCAGCGACACCGAGTTTGTCGCCGAGAAGCTTATACAACTCAGGCGAGTTCACCGATATCCCCGGGAACATGGCCGCCTTGCCGGAGCCGAACAATTGGCGGGACTTCGTTTCAAGCTGCTGCTGCGCGCTTGGGGAATAGCCTTTTTCAATCAAGCTCTGTTCCCACTGGAACGCCGATAGTGCTTCGGGTGTATCAAATCCGGATGATTTCTTATCGTCCGAGATGACGTATCCGCCCGCTTGGGCAATGAAGTTGTAATATCCGATTTGGCTGTCGATCGGGGCTATGAAGCCGTAAATGCCGTTTGATTTATCCGTCAGCTTGGCTGCGTTCTCCTCGACAGTTTGCCAGGTCCAGGTTTTGTCGGGATAAGGCAGACCTGCTTTGTCAAACAATTCTTTATTGTAAAAAAGTCCGACGGAATCCTGGAAATAAGGAAGTCCGTGAAGTTTACCCTGATAGGTGTACATATCGACGAGCGCTTCGGTATAAACCGAGGTATCCAGACCGCTTTGCTCAATTAGGGGAGACAGGTCTTTAATTAGACCGGAGGAGGCATAGGAATGAAAGTTAGGGCCGTTCATCCAGTAGACGTCAGGGCCGCTGTTGCCGGCGAGGCTGGTTTTCAGCTTGGTCCAATAATCGGCCCATGGGGTGTAAGTCACTTTCACTTCAACATTCGGGTGCTTCTCATTGAAAATTTTAATGGACTTGTCCAGCGTGTCCCGCACATTTTCGTCCCATAGAGCGACGTTGATGACCTTCTTGCCGTTATCTCCGCCAGAAGCATTGCCGCCTCCGCAAGCGGACAGTAACGCGGTGAACACAAATAATATCGAAATCAGGACAGCAATTCTTTTTTTCATCAGATAACCCTCCTTGAATTCACATGATTTTTGATCAAGCGTGGTTGGTCGTACGGCTTGTTCGAAGTGAATCGGACCCCTTAAGCGCCTCCTTTATGTAAGTGATGTAAAAAGCGATAGTTATTCCATAAGTCGAAAAAAGTTAACATCAAGATGCTATCTTTCTTGACCGAACAACCAGCCTCTATTGCGAAAGATTATATAATTCCCTTTATTATTTTTCAAGATAGCGATTACAAATCGATTTAAATTCTTTTTTTCACAATATGAGCGAATCGTTATGGGACCTAACGAGACTTCTTATTTCGATTGATGGAATAAGTTTTTGTTCCGTTCTGGAACATGTTATAGTGGTTCTATCCTCATTTTTCCGATACAGAAAGTCCTACTATATGAAGAAATTAAAGAAAGGTTGAGCTCGCTTGAACAATATGAAAAAAGGTGATCACAAGCTGATTCAGGCATTAAACCGGTCCAAGGTGCTGAACAAGATCCGTACAGAGGGACCCATATCGAGAATCGATCTGGCCAAAAAAAACAAGCTGAGTCCCTCCACGGTCGCCTCTGCCGTACAGGAGCTTATCAAGGAAGGCTACGTTTCCGAGATTGGAACAGGCTCCTCCAGCGGTGGAAGAAAGCCCATTCTGCTCAAATTCAATCCGGATAATCATTATTTGTTTGCCGTAGCGATTACGAATTCGGTCATGATGCTGGCCCGCATGAATCTGGAGGCGAAGGTGCTCCGGAAGGAAACGCATCCTCTAGCCGGGCTCCAAGGAGAAGCCGTTATCGAGCGGCTGCTGAGCTTGATGGACGATTTCATGTCAGGACAAGTGGACCTGGGGCGGTGTGTCGGGATATCCATTAACGTGCCGGGCATTGTGAGTGATAGTCAGGGCATGGTGCGTTATAACACGAAACTTCGCATGACCGATGTTCCGTTGAAACGGATTATGGAAGAACGCTACGGGCTGCGGACGTGGGTAGAGAACGACATGAATTCCGTTGTGCTGGCTGAACGCCGATTTGGCGATTACGCATATGCGAACCTGATTTATATTTCCATTGGCGACGGGCTTGGTTCCGGTATTTTGATTAACGATCATCTCCTAAGGGGCAAGCATGGCGGTGCCGGCGAATTCGGTCATACGAGCGTAAACCGCAGCGGCATCCGCTGTGAATGCGGCAATGTAGGCTGCTTGGACAGTTACATCAGCTGGATTGCCGTGTATTCGCGAATCATTACGGCGATCGCGACAGGGAGACCGACGCTGATCCAGGAGCTGAGCGGGGGAGATTACAGTAAAATTGTTCCGTCCGTATTCAAGGAAGCTCTTCGCAGAGGGGACAAGCTGGCAAAGGATCTGAATGAGGAAGTGGCGGAGCTTCTGGGAGCGGCCATCGTCAATCTGATCAACATGTTTAATCCCGAAGCTCTGATCCTGGGCGGGGACATGGCACATGGAAACCCGGAATTGCTGGACATGGTTCGCAGCTATATTGACCGGCATGCGCTGCCGATTCTGAAGGAGGACATGGTATTTGGCCTGGCCTCCCTTGGCGAGGAAGACAAGCTAATGGGTGCGGCTTCGGTCCTGCTGCAGGACTTGCTAGGTTTCTCCCTGACGGAATAATGGATTTGACAACGTTTCCACCTGCACGTTATCTTTGGTTAAATGCATATGCGGAAGGGGAGAAGTTGATTGGAGCAGTACATTCTGGCACTTGACCAAGGAACGACAAGCTCGCGCGCGATCCTGTTTAACAAGGAAGGAGAAATCGTACACTCAGCTCATAAGGAGTTTCCGCAATATTTTCCCAAGCCGGGCTGGGTGGAGCAGAATGCCAATGAAATATGGGGTTCCATTCTTGCGGTCATTGCAACCTGCTTATCCGAAGCGGGCGTAAAGGCGGATCAGATTGCCGGAATCGGAATTACGAATCAGCGGGAAACAGCCGTGGTATGGGATCGCAAGAGCGGCGAACCGATTTACCACGCCATTGTCTGGCAGTCCCGCCAGACGGCGGGCATCTGCGAGGAGCTGATTGCCGCCGGACATGACGGGACGGTTCGGGAGAAGACCGGACTGTTGATTGATCCTTATTTCTCGGGAACGAAGATCAAATGGATCCTTGATCATGTAGATGGTGCCCGTGAGCGGGCCGAGCGCGGAGACGTTATATTCGGGACCATCGATACCTGGCTGATCTGGAAGCTGTCCGGAGGCCAGGCGCACGTGACCGATTATTCCAACGCATCGCGTACGATGCTCTATAACATTCATGAATTAAAATGGGATGAGGAGCTCCTGCAGCTCCTAGATATTCCGATGGCGATGCTGCCTGAAGTCAGGCCTTCTTCCGAGATTTATTCCAATACCGTTTCCTATCATTTCTTTGGGCGCGAGGTTCCCATTGCCGGAGCAGCCGGCGATCAGCAGGCGGCGCTGTTCGGGCAGACCTGCTTCTCGAAAGGCATGGTGAAGACAACTTACGGAACCGGCAGCTTTATGCTGATGAACACCGGCGACAAGCCCGTAAAATCCGAGCATGGGCTGATCACTACGATCGCCTGGGGACTGGAAGATGGCGTACAGTATGCACTCGAGGGCAGCGTGTTCGTGGCCGGCTCGGCGATCCAGTGGCTGCGCGACGGGCTGCGGATGTTCCGCGAAGCGAAGGACAGCGAGCCTTATGCGCGCCGGGTCAATTTCACGGAGGGCGTGTACGTGGTGCCGGCTTTTGTTGGACTTGGCAGCCCATACTGGAACAGCGATGTCCGAGGGGCAGTCTTCGGCCTGACACGAGGCACGTCGAAAGAGCATTTCATCCGTGCAACCCTGGAGTCACTTGCATACCAGACGCGGGATGTTCTATCCGTGATGGAAGAGGATTCCGGCTATAATATCACATCCCTGCGTGTGGATGGAGGGGCCGTATCCAACATGTTTCTCATGGAATTCCAAAGCGACATCCTGAATGTGCCGGTCGAGCGGCCGAACATTACGGAGACAACGGCACTCGGTGCCGCCTATCTGGCGGGGCTCGCTGTCGGCTTCTGGAAGGATCAGGAGGAAATCTGCAGCAAATGGAGCATGGGACAAAGCTTTAAGCCAACCATGGAGGAAGACGTAAGGGAGCAATTATACAGCGGCTGGAAAAAAGCCGTTTATGCGGCAATGGCTTTTCATTAGCATTTTCTGTGGTATAATGATCAATAAGTGAATATTTGTCTGGAGACTTGGAGAGACCACTAGGCGCGGAATACCTCATGTTATGGGGTTTGTTACTGCGTGTTTCGTGGTCTCTTTTTTGCTGTCTTTTTTCATTGGAAGGGTAACGAGAGATAAAAACAGGGTAAATCATACTGGGAGGGATTCATTGTGAAGCAGGCACAGACGTTTTCAAGTTTGGACCGCAGGCGTCGATTTCAAGAAATGGCAGAGGGAACCTTCGATCTGATTGTCATCGGCGGCGGCATAACGGGTGCAGGAATTGCGCTGGATGCGGTCACGCGCGGGATGTCGGTTTTGTTGGTTGAGATGCAGGACTTTGCCGCAGGAACGAGCAGTCGTTCGACCAAGCTGGTGCATGGCGGACTGAGGTACCTGAAGCAGTTTGAAGTCGGCATGGTGGCCGAGGTTGGCAAAGAACGGGCCGTTGTGTATGAGAACGGACCGCATGTAACCACGCCGGAATGGATGCTCCTGCCGATACACCAGGGTGGCACCTTTGGGAAATTCAGCACCTCCATCGGGTTGATGGTGTATGACTTTCTGGCTGGCGTAAAGCGGGGAGAACGGCGTTCCATGCTGTCCGCATCCGAGACGCTGAAGCGGGAGCCGCTTCTGAAGCAGGAGGGCCTTAAAGGCGGCGGCTATTATGTGGAATACCGGACGGACGATGCCAGGCTGACGCTGGAGGTCATGAAGGAGGCCGCCGCCAGAGGGGCGGTCCTGTTTAATTACGCAAAGGCCGAATCGTTGAATTATGATGCAAATGGACAAATTACCGGTATCACCGTACGGGATATGCTGGGTGGCGGGGTCAAGTCCGTATCCGGAACCAAGATTGTAAACGCAGCAGGGCCGTGGGTGGATCAGGTGCGCGAAATGGATAAGTCCAAGAAGGGGAAAATGCTTCAGCTGACCAAAGGGGTTCATCTGGTCATCGATCAATCCAAATTCCCGCTTCGTCAAGCGGTGTACTTCGATACACCTGACGGCAGAATGGTCTTTGCCATTCCCCGTGACGGGAAGACCTATGTCGGAACCACCGATACGGTCTATAAGGCCGATCCTGTACGTCCCTTGATTACGGTGGAGGACCGGGATTATATATTGAAAGCTATACATTACATGTTCCCTGGTGTGAAGCTAAGTCCGGCAGACGTGGAATCGGGATGGGCGGGAGTCCGGCCCCTTATACTGGAGGAAGGCAAAAGCCCGTCTGAAATTTCACGCAAGGATGAAATATGGGAGTCCCCGTCCGGTCTGATCACCATTGCCGGTGGCAAGCTTACGGGCTATCGCAAAATGGCCGACACCGTTGTCGATCTGGTTGCAAAACGGATCCAAGAGAACGGCAGGAAAGCATATGGTGCCTGCGTAACGAAGAATCTGCCGATTTCCGGCGGTCAGGTTGGCGGATCCGGCCATTTCCCTGATTTTGTCCGCAAGCAGGCGGAGATTGGCGCCGCGCAAGGAATTGACCGTAAGCTCGCTGAACAGTGGGCGCGAATGTACGGATCTAACGTGTCGGAATTGTTCCGCCTGGCCAAAGAGGGCTCCGACCAAGCGGAGGCAGCGGCGCTTCCGGTATCGGTGCTGGTTCCGCTGATGTATGCGATTCAGCATGAGATGGCAGCGAAGCCGGCCGACTTTTTCATCCGTCGCACGGGTTCCCTGTTATTTCATATCGATTGGACGAGAAAATGGAAGATGCCCGTGATTGATTATATGGCTAGGGTACTGGGTTGGAGCGAGCAGCAGACCCGCGAATACACGAAGGAACTGGATGAGGAGCTGGTTTCGGCCACACAGCCGGCAGTAAGCGATCAATCGGCCCCGGCTTCAATTCCGCAAAACCCTTCTACAACGAAACTTTCATCTTAACCGGCATGCAATTTTAAACGGACGGAGGGCGGAGGGGATGACAAGGGTTGACGATCCCCTCTCAAATATAGAAGTAAGGGCACTGATATGATAATCTATATACGTTCACACTTGAGAGGAGAGATCACCCGATGAACCATAAAGCGTATGAAGGATCATATCACGGAGAGCGCGCGGTTTGGCTCCAGCACGGCCCTTACGAGGCGGCGATATTGCCCGAAATCGGAGGCAATCTCATTGCTTTTAGGGATAACGAAAGCGGTTACCGGTTCCTTCGCGAACCGGAAGAAGACGAAATGGAAGCATTCAAATCCAATCCGGGCGTACACGGCATTCCTGTTCTCTTTCCGCCTAATCGTTATGAGGACGGGCGGTTTCCATGGAATGAACAAACCTATCAGTTCCCGATCAATGAGGAAGCGACGGGCAATCACCTCCATGGTTTTTTACATACGATTCCTTGGAGCGTCGAGGATTTTGGCAGCAGCGAGTCTGAAAGTTACGTGGTGGTTTCGGTCACCATTGATGAGAATCATCCGGTGTATGCGATGCTCCCGCACCAGTTCACTTTCCGGCTTCGCTACACGCTGAATCAGGATGGCTTGGCCCAGCATGTGTTTATACGTAATCAGGGTACCCGCAGCATGCCGTGCCTGCTAGCCTTTCATACGGCGATCAATGCTCCGTTTGCCCCGGAGAGCACGGCGGATGATTGTGTCGTAAGAATAACGATCGGCGAACGGTGGGAAATGAGTGACCGGATGCTGCCGACCGGCAAGTTCCAGACTCTGACGACAGAAGAGGAGCTGCTTCGGACAAGCGGTGTAACTCCCTATTTTGATTCGATGGACAACCATTACACGGCCGTCCCGCAGAACGGCAGAAACCGTATGGAATTGACAGATACCAAGCTTGACAAAACATTCGTTTACGATGTCGGCAATTCGTATAAGCAGTGGATGGTATGGAACAACAAGGCCTCCCGGAAGTTCTTCTGTCCGGAGCCGCAGATCAACCTGGTCAACGCACCGAACGTAGACTTGCCTGCTGACGATATCGGTCTGTTCGGTTTGGCTCCGGGAGAAATTTGGGAAGCAACCTCAAGGCTGTATCTTAAGGATTAGTAGTCAGACCCTTTCCCCCAAAAAAAAGCGTATGGATTCTGGCACCCGGCTACACAGGGCGTTTACCATCCATACGCTTTATGTTTATTTGATTCCTTCTTCAACTGCCGGACGAAGAAAAAGTTTGTTCCTGTTTACGGCGGCGACTGCGTTTAATGCGATCCGGCATGACAAAAAAGACGATATACATAAGGATAAACAGCGTGAGTGCGATGAGTTCCTCAACGAAAATGTATACGGGATGCGGTCCAAGCAGGTCCAGCAGCGAAGCCGTGTCCGGCTTGCGCATCAGGAACATATAATTCGAGCCGACAGCGAGGTTGACCAGCCCGACAACGAATGCGGATACGTTTAGGAAGACCATCGTCCAGCCGATGGATTTCCAGGTTGGACGGTATCCTCGAACCCATGTCATGTACAAAGCCGTCAATATGATCGCGATATGGACGACGAAGAAATGAAAGAACCGGAAGTGTGGGAAAGGATAGCCCAGATTCGGTGTTAATATAGCCTGTAAGGCCCCTCCGATTCCGGCAAAGTAAACCAACGGATATAGGCGGCGTTCATCCGTAAGCAGGATGGCGATGGAGAGAAACAGGGTCAGACTGCACAATTCCAATGGAAGCGAAGTGGCAGGGTCCCATATTCCCGTTGACGCATACCAGATATGAAGGGAGGCTTCCGGTAACGAAAGCGCAGCAAGCAGTCCCCATCTCACGGTCTTTTGCAGAGAAGCATTGGAGGCGATTACGGTTCTAAACAAGTACAATAGTAAGCCAAGAGCGATAAACACCATAATGGCCATCCAATGTTCGATGGAGAAAGCAGTAAAAACTTCCGGATATCTCGGATCAAAATAGGGATCGATTCGTGATCATCCTCTCTATGTTCATAAGCCTTAGATTTGATATTACCATAGTGTGGAATGGGTTAGGAATAGGATCATATCTCGCATCCTTATGTATCATCAGGTACAACCAGACCAGAATACATTACATTTATGTGGGTGTGCAAGGCCCCAATAACCTGCCGTTATAAATTATGACGATGGAAGAGAGGTACATTTATGGCGAGCAAACGACAGGGAATCAAACGTTATGCAAGTCTCCTGCTTAGCTTAGCTCTGATCCTCAGCTTAAGCGGACTTGCTCCTCCAGGGGAAGCCGAAGCAGCCAGCTCCAAGTACAAAAAGTTTTTCGATATCAGCAAAAAGGGAGCCGCCATTCCCGGTTACTCCGGAACCAAAGAGTGGATTCCACAAGGGCTGGCTCTTGTTCCGAGCAAGAATTGGATCATTATATCGCATTATTGGGGAAATAAGGACAGCAATCAAGCCAGCAGCATTTCGATTACAAGCAGCAAAACCAACAAACGTATCAAAACCTTGTATTTGTATGAGAGCGGGAGCAAAAAACATACCGGGCATGTCGGAGGGCTTGCGGTCAGCAAAAAACATCTGTGGGTGGCGTCCGGCAAAAAGGTGTATAAAATTCCGCTGAGTACAATTAGCAGCAAGAAAGATTATGGCAATATTGTCATGACACCTTATGCGCTCGGTCATAAAGCATCCTATGCCACGTATTCCGACGGCATTTTATGGATCGGCGAATATATGGATGGCGAGGATCAAGGGGGCAAGCAGTGTGCGCCGGGACCTAAGGGCAAGCTGCGAGGCTATCCATTAACGTCCAGCGACGCTTTGCCGCCGAATCGGAAAGCCGCCTATACCTGGAGCACACCTGACCGTATCCAAGGGGCGGTCGTGACGAAAACTCGCGTTGTATACAGTCAATCCTGCGGACGCAACAATGCAAGCAAATTGCTCATATATACTCGTGGAACAAAGGGAAAGGCTGCGGCCACGCCGTTGACGATGCCTCCGATGTCCGAGAATATTGCGATGCGGGGCCATGACCTGTACGTTCTGTTTGAATCCGGTGCCCGCAAGTACAGAAACGGTGCATTGCCGCTGAAGCATCTATACATCGTTAATGCTAGGAAACTGAAGTTATAGCCTGTAAATTAAAAGATCCCGCCTCCGTTTGACCGGATACGGGATCTTCTGTTTTGTGCGCCTGATTCATAAGAAGAGCGCTGCTCTTAAACAGGCTGTTTTACTTCTGCGACAAGGCGCTTGAGCGATTCTTGCTTCCATCTCGGAATCCGAAGATGTTTAGCAGAAGGTGCCTTCTCCCCAAAGTAAACGATGCCTTGTTCTACCGTCGTGATTTTGTCAACGTTGACGTAGCAGTTGCCGCCGACATGATAGAACTGTTTACCGGAGAGCAGGGATGCGATTTTTTCGGCAGTCATTCTCTTTTTAATATTGTAGTTTCTGCCGTGAAAGCTGACCAAACCGTGCGATCCGGTTTTAAAGAACAGAATGTCTGTCTCCACCACGAAGTCCTCATACATGTTGCGGGATTCCGATACGTGCTTCATCATTCTGCTTCCCCCTTTTCCAAGATCAACATTTGATAACGCTTACATTCTAACATGTTTTCCCTGGTGTTGAAAGAACTTTTTATTTCGCATTAAAAAAAGCCCATACCGCAAGGGTAGGGGCTTGGACTAACATTTAAGGTGCAGCAGGTGCTTCAGGTGCTTCTGTTGCAGGATCTGCTGGCGTTTCAGCCGCAGTTTCGTCCAGCGTATTGGTGATGGTTGCTTTATCCTTCAGCTCCTGAATATAGGCTGTGGATTCGGAATAAACCTTCTGGTTCTCAAGCTGACTGCGGATTTCTTCCTTCTTATCTTCAAGGGTAGGGTTCGTAGCTTCTTTATGATCGGTAACCTTGATGATGTGGTAACCGAAAGAACTCTTCACCGGGTCGCTGATTTCGCCCTTCTTCAATTTGAACGCTGCTTCTTCAAATGCAGGGTCCATCTGGCCGCGTCCGAAGAAGTCCAGGTCGCCGCCGGTCTCCTTCGTAGCATCTTGGTTCTTCTCTTTTGCAATCGCTGCAAAGTCAGCGCCTTCCTTCAGCTGCTTCACGATGGCTTCGGCTTCTTCCTTGGTCTCGACCAGGATGTGGGATGCGCGAACTTGCTCAGGCGTAGCGAAACTGTCTTTGTATTGGTCGTAGATTTGTTTAATCTCATCATCGGTTACTTTGATTTTGTCGGCCATCAGCTTTTTGAGCTCGACCTGGGTTTTGGTCTGTTCTTTAAGATCGTCGAGCGTCATGCCGGCTTGCTGGAGCTGCATATTGAATTGGTCCTCGGATGGGAAGGTCGCCTTCAAGGCATCCACTTCTTTACTTACATCAGCGTCGGTCACCGTAATGGATTTCTTCTTCAGCTCCTGCTGGATCAATTCCTCTGTGATCATGGAATTGAGTGTTTGTTTACCGCCTGCGCTGACAAGCTCATCATACAGATTATCCTTGGTAATGTTAACGTCATTGACTTTAGCTATAGCTTCATTGCCGGATCCTTTGGCAAACGGAGGGACAATCAGGACGACGATTAACGCTGCCGCCAATACGAGCGAAGCGATCATCCAACCTTTGCTTCCGTTACCGCCGCCACCTGCAGGAGACTGTTCATCGAAATGCGGTTGATCCCCTGCCGGATGCATGAGTGCAGGCTGTTCGTTCTCATCCTTGTGAAGCTCGATAGGCTCCGGATAGGTTGAATCTATTCTTTCTTCTTCATGAGACAAGCTGCCCGGATCTTGTTGGTTATTCTCTTTCTCTTGGGCTTGTCCTTGTTCATCCTCGGGTTGCCCCGGATGGTTTGGCTGCAAATCGTTATCTTTCATTTAATGATTGACTCCCTTCGACTGCATGTAATAATGAGTTGGTTCATTCTTTAATCACTTTACCAGATAAGCCAAGGGTTTACCTTAAGAAAAAATAAAAATTGAAAAGATAAGCGAAAAAGGTGGAGCTGGGTCTACAGGATCAGCATGCCCGCTATACCGCATACGATTCCGAGCAGCACTACAGAAGCAACAACAAACCACATGACATTCCTCGGGAATGAGCGTCGTACCATGAGCAGGGACGGAAGACTGATGGCCGGCAGCGTCAGAAGCAGCGCTGCGGCCGGGCCCGCTCCGAGACCCGCTGCCATAAAGGCCTGAATGATCGGGATTTCCGCTGCGGTTGGAATGACAAACAGCATTCCCATCACGGAGAAGAAGATGACGGCCAGCAGCGTGTTTCCTGCAGCAGCTCCCAGATGCGGAAACATCCACACTTGCAGTGCGCCAAGGAGAAGCACGGCTATCAAATACGCCGGAACCACGCGAATCAGCATATGACCGATGCTGGCGAGCCAGCGTTTCCACAGCGGACGTTCATCGGTTTGATCGGTGCTCTCCGGCGCGTCAATCTCTACCGGATCCACCTCTTTGGCGAAGCGGTTAGCCAGGTAACTGACGCCAAAGGTCAGAATGAGGCCGAAGACTAAACGCAGCGCGGTAAATTTCCAGGATAAAACAAACGTCATAAAGACGAGGGTTGCCGGATTGATGGTCGGATTGCCGATCCAGAACGCGAGGGCGGAGCCCACGGACACCTTTTTCTTACGTAGACCGATCGCGATCGGTGCCGCGCAGCAGGAGCACATCATCCCCGGAATGGAGGCAATTCCTCCAATCGCCGTGCTGCCGAAGGTGGTTTTGCCGAGAACGCGGAGCAGCCATTGGGAGGGCAACAGCGACTGGATCAAGGTCCCGAGCAGAATACCGAGCACCGCCGCTTTCCATACTGCTTTAAAATACGTGACCGCATAGTCCCAAGCCGCTTGCCAAGAAGGCACGACATTGCCGGGCTCCATGCCTAATATGGAGGAGCCGATGCTGTGCTCCATAATAGCTTTGAGCGCTTTATCATAATAAGGCCACCACTTTACGTAGGTTAGCCCTGTTGCTGCAATGATGATGAAGACGGTGATAAACCAGATGGTTCTTCTGCGATCCGAATGATCGAAGGCCATTCTGCCGTCGCTTGAGTGATTCATGATCTATATTCCCCCGATGCGGTGTGAAATGATTTACATATCCAATCAATTAGTATATCACATTGTGAGCAGAAAGAAGAAAGATATTCCCGGTAATTGCAAGATATAGGAAGACCATTAGACTTGGAGCAGCCAATTTCTTATAATATAGATATTGTGTGTGATCACAAGTGTTAGTAAACGGACGAATATCAGATTATCCCCGGGGTAGATGAGACGTTTTTATGCATCCACGCCGGGTTTGTTGCATGTGCTTTATAAATTCAACTCTTAAGCGAAGGGAAGACCTGTGATGAGTCAATCGGAAAAAATAAAATTAACCTCGTATTCTTCTAAAGGAGGATGCGGCTGCAAGATCGGACCTGCGGACCTGGCGCAGGTCATTCGCAAGCTCCCGCAAGCCGAGCCGAATCCTAATTTATTGGTCGGTTTAGATACAAGTGATGATGCAGGCGTATACCGTCTCACGGATGATTTGGCTATGGTTCAGACCGTCGATTTCTTTACGCCGATTGTGGATGATCCCTATGATTTCGGACAAGTGGCTGCTGCGAATGCTATCAGCGATATTTACGCCATGGGAGGCAAGCCGCTGACTGCTTTGAATATCGTGGCATTCCCGATCTCAACGCTGGACAAGCAGGTATTGACGGATATTTTGAGAGGTGCAGGAGATAAATTGAAGGAAGCGGGGGTTACCCTGGTTGGCGGGCACTCCATCGATGATAAAGAACCGAAGTTCGGCCTTGCCGTTACAGGTACTGTCCATCCGGACAGAATAAGAACCAATGCCGGCGCTAAGCCAGGCGATGCCTTGATTCTGACGAAGCCGATCGGCGTGGGTATCCTTACGAGTTCCATCAAGAAAGATCTGTTAAGCGATGAGGAGATTCGCCGAGTTACCGCGGTCATGGCCGCATTGAACAAAACGGCTGCCGAGCTCATGGAACCGTATGAGGTGCATGCTTGCACCGATGTAACTGGTTTCGGTCTCCTTGGACATGCGCTCGAAATGGCCAAGGGAAGCGGCACGGGGATCCGTATTTCCAAACCTTCCATTCCCATTTTGGAGCGGGTTCGAGAGATGGCTGATGGCGGTGTTATACCAGGCGGTACGAAAAACAATTATGAACACGTGAAGGACGATGTGGATTTCCCGAATGACATGGATCAGATCGATAAGTGGATTTTGTGCGATGCCGTTACTTCAGGAGGACTCCTCATTGCGGTTGATGGCTCGCAGGCCGATCAGCTTCTGGCAGAGCTTCGCGAAGCCGGGCTGGAAGCCGGGAGAATCGGCCAGGTCGTGCATGACCATCCGAATCGCATTGTCGTTGAGTTATAAAGTGAATCGGGTTTTGTATCAATAAAGGAGCGAGCAGACATGTTTCAAGACATCACCGTAAAAGAATTAATGGAACTGCAAAGCAGCAAGAAGATTACTTTGATTGATGTCCGTTCCCCTTCAGAGTACAGGGATTCCACGATTCCGGGAAGTCTGAACATTCCGGTCTTCAATGATGAAGAACGGGCGGAGATCGGGACGATTTATAAGCAGGTGAGCGTGGATGCGGCTAAAGAGCGTGGACTTGCCATTATGTCGGCCAAACTCCCGAGCTTTGTGAAGCAATTCAAGGAGATCAAGGGAGATAAGGCGGTCTATTGCTGGCGTGGCGGCATGCGCAGCAGGACGGCCGCAACCGTTCTCTCATTGATGGATATCCATGTTAACCGGATTACGGGCGGGATTAAGGCTTACCGGAAGTATGTGCTGGATACGCTGGAGCATAAGAGTCTGGACGCGGAAGCATTCGTCCTTCACGGCTTGACAGGCACAGGCAAGACGGCAGTGCTTAGACAGCTTCAGCAGGAAGGCTACCCTGTCGTGGACCTGGAAGGGCTGGCAGGACATCGCGGCTCGATCTTTGGCCATATCGGTCTACAGGCGAATAATCAGAAGACATTCGATTCGGAATTGTTTGAGCGGCTGAAGCAACTGGAATCCTCGCCGTATTTGTTATTTGAAGCGGAGAGCAAACGGATCGGCAAAATCGCCGTTCCCGATTTCCTTATGCAAAAGAAGGAGTCGGGGGTAGCCATCGTGTTGGAACTGCCGATGGGGGAGCGTGTTCGCCAGATCCTGGAGGATTACAACCCTGCGGCTTATAAAGAGCAATATTTGGCGGCCTTTCAATTAATCAAAAACAGGATCCATACGCCTATCGCCGCGGAAATTGGCAAGTCTTTGGAAGAGGGGCTGTTTGCCCAAGGAATACAGCTGCTCCTTGAGCATTATTACGATCCCAAGTACAATCACTCCTTCAGTCAATACGAGGGCAGCACGCCCATCGTTGTGGCGGTAGACCGGGTGGAAGAAGCAGTGGATGCGGTTAAAGACATATTGCGGACTCAAATGCAGCAGAAGACCGGCGCGTAAGAATGCATTACAAACGTAAGAATGCATTACAAACGCTAATTGACAAAGCGGGACTGCTTTTATTTTGAGCTGGTTAATAGTACGAAAAGATCGCCCCTGAAGTAGAGCGGATAATAGCGTACCGCTTATACTTCGGGGCGATCTTTTTTGATAAAGGACTCTTTTCAAATGGAGGCTAAAGCTTTGGATATGGGAGTATCCCCTGAAATTAAGTCGAAGGAACGACGGAAGGTATTTTCTTCATCCAGTGATAACAGAATCGTTCGCGCTACATCCTCGCGCGGAATCGAACCGCCCCGGATATTCTCCACAGCGGCGATGTGTCCGGTACCAGGGTTATTCGTAAGTCCTCCAGGACGAATGATGGTGTACGTGAGGCTGCTCTGACGAAGCATGCGATCCGCGTAATGTTTGGCGGCATAATACGGTTTGATCTCCTCACTCCAATATTCCCGATGATGGGCCCCAATTGCACTCACCATCACAAAGCGCCTAACAGACGCCTGCTCGGCGGCTTCCATCATTTTGACGGCTCCGTCTAGATCGATTAACAGAGTCTTGTCGTATCCGGTAGCTCCGCCCGAGCCGGCAGCGAATACCACCGCCTGGCAATTCTTCGCTGCATCCGCAAGCTCCTCGACCGACCCTTCCAGGTTCGCAAGAACACACTCTATTCCGGCAGCTTGATATGGGGCTGCTTGCTTCTCCTTTCGTACCATTGCTCTTACGGTATAACCTTCATGCTCTTGCAACAGATGGGTAAGCTGTTTGCCTATTTGGCCGTTGGCACCGACAACGAGAACCTTCATGTGGACAACTCCTTATGGTAAAAATTCTCTTGAAAGAGTAATCATTGCGATTTTGACATAGACTACGGGATATTTCATGCATATCCCATATGGACTTTTCTTTATCTCAGGAAAATGATATTATCTTGTTTTCACCAACTCGCACGGATTCGAAACAAAAGGCAAAGGAGAAAAGAGAGTTGAGCGGACAGAAGCTACACACGACTTCAGGAAGACAACGCTGGATTTTCCTCATATCGATAATCAGCTTGATCGGATTTGCCACGCTGGCTGCTTTGGTAAAGCGGCAAAGCCTGGCAACGTTTGATTGGGCGATCCTAACAACGGTACAAGCCTGGGAGCATCCGCTTATCACGGATATTGCCATCGGGCTGTCGTTTATAGGCTCCATCGGACCGGTGATTGTGTTATGTCTGATTGTAATCGCCGTGCTATATTGGGTACTGGGGCACCGCATGGAGATTCTTCTCCTTATTGTAGTCGTCTTCGGTTCATCTATTCTGAATTTATTATTAAAATGGGTCTTTCAACGGGCAAGGCCCGACATCCACCGCTTAATTGAAATTACGGGATACAGCTATCCCAGCGGACATTCCATGGCCGCCTTCTCATTCTACAGCGTGCTCGCTTACTTGTTGTGGAGACATATTGACAGCAGGGCGGGGAGAGGAATATTAATATCCATCTCCGTCACCATGATTCTCGGCATCGGATTAAGCAGGGTCTATCTCGGGGTCCACTATCCAAGCGATATTGTTGGGGGATATCTAGCTGCTTGTGCTTGGCTTGCATTTCTGGTCCGATCTTACGAGAAGAGGATGGGAAAGCGGGCCAATTCGGAAGATGTGAATGAATCAGAAACTGCATAACATTGGAAGCGTAAGGGTAATTCATGTAATAGCGGTTCAAACGGAGGAGTATGTATCATGGTGTGTATCCATAGATGTGAAAATGGGTTAGGTAAGGAGGGCTGTCTGTGGCGTTTGGAGCAAGAATGTTCAAAACCGGCTTAGCCGTAACGCTGGCTCTTTATTTAGCCATGCTGTTTGATTTTAAATCCCCTGTCGTTGCCGCCATAGCAGCGATTTTTGCGATGCAGCCATCCATATACAGGTCGTGGAGATATTTCCTGGACCAGCTGCAGACCAGTACGCTCGGTGCGATTCTGGCGATGCTAGGAGGATACTTTTTATCGAATCAGCCGATTTCCGTCGGTTTGGTATGTATTCTAGTAATTATGATTTGCATGAAGCTGAAAATGGGCGAGACCATCGGACTTACGCTAGTTACGGTTATCTCCGTGATGGAAGCTTCCGGTCAATGGGATTTTGCACTCAATCGCTTTATTCTGACGATTATCGGTATCATATCTGCATTTCTTATCAATATTCTTGTGTTTCCCCCGAAACCCAAGGAACAGTACATCACGCGGATTCATATTGTATTTGGCAAAATGTCGCTGCTGCTGCGCACGGCCATCTCCCACGAAATGAAGGATTCGGTATACCGCGCGGAGAAGAAGGAACTGGAATCGGCGATCAAATCATTGTCCGATAAATACAATTTGTTTGAGGAAGAGCAGAAGAAGCTGAAGCGGGCGAAGTACAGTCAAGCAAGACAGCTGGTGGTGTATAAACAACTGCTTCAATCCCTTCGTAAAGGGTATGAAGTGCTGGATGCGGTCGAGAACCACTATTTCCAGGCGGAACGATCCGAAGAAATCGACGAGCAGTTTGATCACAATCTGGAGCGGTTAATGAAGTACCATGAGCATATTTTGTGGAAATTCGAAGATAAATTGAAACCGAATGAAGACGAGGCCGAGACCATGGCGGAGAACAATGAAACGTTCATGGAGCAGGTGATGTGCGGACCAGGCGCAAATCCAGGGGGGCTTCGACTGTCGGTGGTGGCCGCCTCCATGTATGATTACGGGTATCAGCTTGACCGGCTGAACCGGGTCGCGGATCAAATCAGCCGTGTCGTGGATGATAAAGAGCAGGAGGAAGCCTTGTTCTCGTGGCTGCGTAAATAAGAGAAGTCATCATGAGGGAGCCGATCAAGATGCCATATTTGATCGGCTGTTTTTTGCACCGGGATTATAGGACTCCTCTTGGCAGTGAGCCTTGGGAATGGTATTGTATATAGACGCAAAAAAACCGCCCCGGTGGGTCGGTTGTCTGAAATTCGATGTTGAATTATGCGGGTTACATTGCTATAATTAGCAATGGTTTGTCATTAAATAACGATGATTTGGTTAGAATATCACAATTGTATTATATCACAGACATATTACGCTGTCAACCAGTATATTAGGGGGATGAACAAATGGCTATCAGCGAACAGGATTGGCAAGAAGAACAGGCACGGGTAACGGAAGTGACAACGAAAATCGGTAATAAAATATCTCAGCTGGAAGCGAGCGTCGGGGATATCCGTGAAGTCGTTATTGATATGCGGAAAGACTTCTGGGACGAAGTAACGGTCAACTTCAGCAACCCGGATGATTTGGGTGAAACGTCCACCAACCTGAGGCAGCAGTCGCAGGTGCTGGCGGAACGTGAGCATGCTCATCTGCAATCCAGCAAGCTGCTTAAGAAATATAGAAAACTTGTGGAATCCCCTTACTTCGGACGCATTGATTTTCAGGAGGAGGGAACCGCGGAGACGGACACTATTTATTTGGGAACAGGATCTTTTTTGGATGAACATATGGAGACGTTTCTGGTTTACGATTGGCGGGCTCCAATCTCGAGCTTGTATTATGATGGGGCGCCCGGCCCGGCCCAATACGAAACGCCCTCGGGCACGGTTAAAGGCGAAATGCTGCTTAAGCGCCAATTCGTCATCCATAACGGCGAGATCAAGGTGTTGTTTGATACCGGCGTAACCATTGGAGATGAGCTGCTGCAGCAGGTGCTCAGCCATAGCGCGGATGATCGGATGAAGAGCATCGTAGCTACGATTCAGAAGGAACAGAATGCCGTCATCCGAAACGACAAAACCCGCATGCTGATCGTTCAGGGGGCTGCCGGCAGCGGCAAAACCTCAGCGGCACTGCAGCGGGTAGCTTATCTGTTGTATAAGTATCGGGAGACGCTTCGGGCCGACCAGATGATTCTGTTCTCTCCGAACCCCCTGTTCAATAGTTATGTATCCACGGTGCTTCCGGAGCTTGGCGAGGACAATATGCAGCAGACGACCTTCCAGTCCTATCTGGAACACCGGCTGGGCAAGGAGTTTGAGCTTGAAGATGTGTTTACGCAGACAGAATCCTTGCTGAATGCGGACGATTCGCCGCATTACCGTGCGCGACTTGAGAGCATATCCTTTAAATCCTCGGGAGCTTATCTGGACACCATCAGACGATACAAGGAATTGCTGGAGAAGGGCGGGATGCTCTTTAAGCCTGTCGTATTCCAAGGTAAGGTGATCGTCAGCGCCGACGAAATGTCCGCGCAGTTCTATAGTTATGATTCGGCGGTTAAACTCGCTGGCCGGATCGACCTGATGAAAGAGTGGATGCTGAAACGTCTGTCGGAGTTCGCCCAGAGCGAAAAAGACGCCCCGTGGGTGGAGGAGCAAATCCAGCTCCTGGATACGGAAGATTACCAGCGGGCCTTTCAAACGATGAGACGTAAGCAGAACCGGAAGTCGGACACGTTTGACGATTTCGATAAAGAAAGGGATGTCCTTGCCAAAATGGTCATCAGCAATCGGCTCAAGCCGGTTAGACGCTGGATCAAGCGGTTTCGATATGTGGATGTAAAGGGCATGTACCGAAAATTATATACCGATGAATCGCTATTTCGCCGGGCGGCCGGAAATTTGGAGACGCTCCCGGACTATTGGGAGGAAATCTGCAGTCTCACCGCTGCGTCACTGGACAACAAATCGCTGCTGTATGAGGATGCGACTCCGTTCCTCTATCTAAAGGAGCTGCTTCAAGGTTTCCGCACGAACACGTCGATTCGTCATGTGATTGTCGATGAGGTACAGGACTATTCGGGATTTCAGCTGGAATTCCTGAAGCGATTGTTCCCGCGAGCGAAAATGACGGTGCTGGGCGATCTCAATCAAGCGATTTACGCACATGGAGAGGCGCTTGGCAATCTGGAAAATCTGGTGAGTCTGTACGGCGAGGAGGATACGGAGGTCATCAATCTGACGCAAAGCTACCGGTCCACGTATGAAATCGTTGATTTCACGCGGCAGATGATACCAGGCGGGGAACGGATTGTTCCATTTAACCGGAGGGGCGAAGCTCCACAGGTGGTTGCGGTGAACGATACAGAACGTCTGCATGAAGCGATAGTCTCTGATATCCGTGAGCTTCACGAACAGGGATTCCAGTACGTGGCGGTGATCTGCCGGACAGAAGAGGAGAGCAGACGTGTACACGAGCAGCTGTCGGCAGATATACCAACGCGATTAATTACCAAAACCACTCCTGCATTTGAGAAGGGAACGCTTGTCGTTCCTGCCTATCTGGCCAAAGGGGTGGAATTCGACGCGGTGATCATATACAACGGCTCCGAGGATGTGTACCATCGCGAAAGCGACCGCAAGTTGTTCTACACCGCGTGTACGCGTGCCATGCACAAACTTCATGTATATCATATCGGGGAAAAAAGCCACTTTATACCGGATCAAAACTAAATGATTTAAGGTCTGTCTGCGCAACATCTCAGGCAGGCCTTTTTTTTTCATGAATGATATATGAAAACCAAGCATGTTTCATAGAAGAGGAAAAAAACGGAAGCGAAATTAGGAAGCGGTAAGGAGCAAGCTTTATACCATAAGGAGGGAGTTATCCAATATTTATCATGATTTGACCGGTGATTAATAATATTTTTCAATTATTTTCGGGAAAAGCGCTTTCTCGATCGCCGAGTCTATTCATTTTTGACATAAATTTGACGAAAAAAGGTTTGGGGGTATACTACTTATCAAAGGTCGGGTGCTTGCGGATGAAGATAAAAACAAAATTAATTCTTTCGTCTACGATTCTTGCAGTGGTAACGTCGGTAATCGTAATTATCGCGTTTATCACTTCGAATATGACGGAGAAGAGGTTCAGCAAGATTATTGAAGTGGATCAGAAGGTCATTTATAACCTGACGCAATTGGAGACTCTATTGACGGGCGTCTCTAATGATGAACGGGGGTACCTATTGACCGGTGATTCGACCTTTGCAGATTCATTGAAAGCGAAGCAGGAGTCCGTCGCCAAACTCATGGCCGAAACCAAAGGCTTGATGACGGCTGAGGAAGACCGCAACGTTTTTAACGAGATCGAAACCGGGTATGTCATATACACCGAAGCCGTGAATGAGGTGTTAAACAAATTAGGGTATGACACCGGTTTTTACAAGGCTGTGCCGTTCCGGGTATATGAAGCTGCTTTTAACCAGGAACGCGAAGTGCGCAAGTCCTTCAGTACGCTTATCGCACAATTTACAGTACATAAAAATGAAGCCTTGGCTAAGCAGGCTGATCAGATTGCGGCCAGCAGCCGATTTCAGAATTCGATCATTATGTTGATCGGAGTTGCAGCCGTTGTTTATTTTGCCATACAAGGATATCTTCTTACCCGTTCGATTCGTCCTTTGAATCAGATGAGCGATCAGCTATTGAAGATTGCCGAAGGCGGAGGGGATCTGGTTACCCGATTACAGATCAATACGAAAGACGAAATCAGGGATGTAGCTGACGCATATAATAAATTGGTCGATGGCTTCAGGGAACTCGTCGTACAGGTGCAGGATACGGCCGGCAAAGTCGGTATCGCAGCTTCGACACTGCATTCCACAACCGAGGAGATTCGTCAAGCTTCCCAGCAAACCTCAGGTATTATGGAAGAGCTGGCGGCCGGCGTAGAGAACCAGCTTCAGGATACGGAGGAAACGACGGCTACGGTAACGGACATGGCGGAAGGAATGAAACACATCGCGCATGCCGCCCAAGACGTCTCCGGCTTGGCAGCAACGACGAACCAGCTTGCGGCTGAAGGGGAACAGGCACTTATCCATACACTGTCACAAATGGAAGGCATACGCACCAGTGTGGATCAATCCGCGCAATCGGTGCGTGCGCTCGGCGAAAAGGCCTCCAACATCGGAGCGATGGGTCAGATCATTATCGAAATTGCGGAGCAAACATCATTGCTTGCCTTGAATGCCTCAATTGAGGCCGCTCGGGCGGGCGAGCATGGCAGAGGTTTTGCGGTTGTAGCGGCTGAGGTCCGGAAATTGGCTGATCAGGCATCGAACTCCTCCGTCGAAATCAGACAATTCGTCCATGAACTTCAGCAGGATATTGTTGATCTGGCCGGTGTTATGGAGCAGGGGACCCGCGAAGTGACCGAGGGCATGAATGTGGCACAAGGAGCCGAGAGGGCCTTTAAGGACATTGAGCAATCCGTCGGTGAATTGAATGAACAAATTCAGAGTGTCACCGCTGCAACAGAGCAGATGAACTCCGGAGCGGGAGAGCTTGTTCACGCCATCCGCCGAATCCAGGAGGTCACCGAGACGACGGCAGGGGGAACTCAAAGCGTCAGTGCCGCCACGGAAGAGCAACTGGCCTCGATGGAGGAAATTACCAATTCCGTTGAAGATTTGAATGTCATGTCCAGCAAGCTTCGGCAGTTGATGTCCGGCTTTAAAGTATAAATAAGGAAAAAATGTATATGGGAAAAAACGGCCACCTTGCAATCATGCATATTCCGGGGAAAAGAACCTACAATATGGATGACAGATAACGCAAAGGTGGTCTTCTCTCATGGAAAACAAGAAATGGGATCTGGTTGCCCTTGCATCCATACCACTCATCATGACGTTAGGCAATTCCATGCTGATTCCCATTTTGCCGCAGATCTCCAAAGCTCTAGGGATCAGTTCCTTCAAAGTTAGTATGCTTATAACGGTGTATGCTGTTGTAGCCATCTTACTGATCCCGATTGCCGGTTATTTATCGGATCGGTATGGACGAAAGAAGATCATCATCCCTAGCTTGATTATTGCGGCATTAGGCGGAGCTGTCTCGGCTGTGGCTGCCTGGATGCTGAGTGGGACGGCGGCATATTACGTTATTTTGGCAGGACGGTTTCTACAGGGAATTGGTGCTGCCGGGGCATTCCCCATTGTCATTCCGCTTGTCGGCGACATGTTTAAAGAGGAAGAAAAGGTCAGTAAGAGTTTGGGCATTATCGAAACCTCCAATACGTTTGGCAAGGTAGTCAGTCCAATACTGGGCGCCCTGCTCGGAAGTTTTATCTGGTTTTTGCCTTTTATAGCGATTCCGGTTCTTTGCCTGATCTCTATCGTGCTTGTCATTTTTCTTGTGAAGACACCCAAGTCGAACAACGACGATAAACAATCCATACGCGAGTTTTTGAAAACAACCAGGCAGGTTTTGCACGAGAAGGGAAGATGGCTGTATGCGATATTCGCCATCGGCGGCATTGCGATGTTTGGCGTGTTCGGCGTGCTTTTCTATTTGTCGGAGACGCTCGAGAGCACTTACAATTTGCATGGTGTGATAAAAGGGCTGGTGCTTGCGATTCCGCTGGCTTTGTTATGCCTGTCTTCCTATTTAGCCGGTAAATTCACGGGCAAAAATAAAGCGGCTAAAAAGTGGACCGGTTTCGCGGGTATGGCCATTTTGACGGCTTCTCTGATCGTCACCGGATTTAGTTCGCAGATTTATTTTGTCGTCGGTATGATGACACTTGGCGGCATCGGGATCGGGATGGTACTGCCATGCATGGACACGCTGCTGACGGAAGGCATAGAGAAGGAGCAGCGAGGTACCATTACCTCGCTATACAGCAGTATGCGTTTTATCGGCGTATCGCTCGGACCTCCAGTTGTCTCGCTGCTCCTCGGGGCGAATCATTGGGTGCTGTTCGGCACTTTGGCAGCCGTCGCGGCTGTAGGCAGTCTGCTCACCTTATTCGCCGTGAAGCCGGAGGCAAAGGAAGACGATACCGGAGGGAATTCATACCGAGTCGACTTCAAGAAACCCCAGGGCTTGAAAAAGAAAGGTCTTGTCCATAAATAATGGACAAGACCTTTCTCATATCTGGATATTTTCTTGGATTTGCACCCATTGCTAACTCTGTTAACCAGCAGCAGTGGGTTCGGTATCCTCAAGCTGTGACGTTCCTTTGATGCGTGATTGACCGGTTACCTGCATGATGATATAAATCAGGATTAACATCACAAGCGCAATGGCTGAATAACGGTACATGATCGCGTAGGAAGTGGATTTGGCGATGGAACCGAGCGCGATCGAGCCGATAGCGACACCGAAATCCAGAGAGTTAAAGAACATGCCGTTGGCCATGCCGCGCTGCAGCGGATGAACCTCCTGAATCATCCAGGTCTGGATGGATGGCTGCATTGCACCGAAGCCAAGGCCATAACATAATGCCGATAACAGCATAGTTCCCGTCGATGTGGCGAAGGTCAGTAACAACAAACCGGCGACCATTAGAATAGCAGCGGGTATAACCAGTGCCTTGTGTCCATACCGGTCATAGATTCTGCCGGAGAACGGCCGCACCAAAATAATGGCAATGGCATTGAACAAGAAGAAATACTGGGGATTCCGGAGGTGAGCCTCGGTGCCGAACAACGCCATGAAGCTCAACAGTCCGCCGTACGTAATGGACATCAAAAAGTTAAGGACGCTGGGCAGAATCAGCTTTTTATTGAATGAACCTTTAGGTTGCTCCTCAACTCGAGGTTGAACCGCTGCGGGGAGCTCCATATTTCGTTTTGCTGATCTTGACGTCAAAACGTAGGCGAGCGGGAAGATAAGTACATTGATCATGACGGTGATGATCACAAGCGGTGTGAACCCCCCGTCTTGCAGGAGCGTCAAGCCGATCATCGGTCCGATCGACATAGCGAGCGTAGTGGATAAACCGAAGTACCCCATGCCCTCGCCCAGCCGTTTGATCGGGATGACGTCCGATGCCATCGTAGGAAACGAGGTGCTGGTCATGCCAAAGCCGATGCCAAACAAAACGCGCATCAGCAGCAGAAAGGCAATGCCGGATGCCCAGTAATAACCGAGCGTAGCTGCCAGTGAAATGAACAGCCCGACGTACAGGAGCAGGCGCAGCTTCCCTTTTTCCAGCGCTTTACTTGACACGAAGCGGGAAGCGATCGCGCTGAAGGCGAACACGCTGGTTATCAGGCTGACCTGCAGCGGGCTTGCCATAAACGCCTCCTTGGCATATGCGGGCAGCGTGGTCAGCATCATCTGCAGGGTCAGAAACAGAAAAAGGTTGCTGACCATCAAGGTGATGAATTCTTTGGTCCATAATCGTTGTTTTGTATTCATTTCATTCATGTGAAACATCACTCCTGTTTGTCTAAGTTGTGTATGTTGGCATTGATGCGCGAGAGCGTGTCCCAGAACATCTCTAATTGATGATCGTCAATGCCTTCGATTAACTGGCTTCCGCATTGACTTTCGATGGTTGTGGTTGCCTCGATCAATTCTTTGCCTGTATCCGTCAAAAAGAGCTGGAAAGCTCTCCGGTCGTTAACCGAAACGGATTTGCGAGTATACCCTTTTTTCTCGAGCAGATCCAAAATACGGGTAGTGGTTGGTTGGTCCTTATCCGCTTTGGCGGCAACTTCCTTTTGATTTAACCCTTCGTGCTCTCCGATGTGGTATAGAACCAGCCATTGCTCGGGGGTGATATCATAGGGCTTCAGGGCATTGGCAAACAAATGCGATGCGCGGCGATAGGTGTAACCCAGATGAAAACCGATGGAGGGGTTGCGTTTAGGCACTTTCAAGAAACAAGTCACACCTTTCATTTCAAGTTTTCAAAAATAGTTGTCTAAACAATTATATGCCTGACATGCAAATCAGTCAAACCATTCAAAAAATTAATTATCTGCATGACAGGGTTTCGTTCAACGATGTGGAATATGAAAAATGGAATGATAACATAGCTCTAACAATTGCGAGCTATATTTATAGTACAAACCAATATCTAACCACTCAGGAGGAAGTACAAATGTCACAATTGATTAATTTTGCACACCGCGGGTCATCGGCCATATGTCCCGAGAATACGATGGCTGCTTTTGCCAAAGGCTTGGAACAGGGAGCTACCGGGATTGAAACCGATGTTCAGATGACGAAGGATGGAAGGCTGGTTCTGATCCATGATGAGAGTGTCGCCCGTACCACGGGGGCCGAGGGGCTAGTCAAGGATTATACATACGATGAGCTGGCCAAGCTGGATGCAGGCTCATGGTTTGGAGCGGTTTTTCAAGGGGAACGGATACCGCTGCTGGAAGAACTGCTGGAATTAACGAAAAATCACGGCACGATTGTTAATATCGAGCTGAAGAACGGATCGATTCAATATCCCGAGCTGGAAAAGCGCGTGATCGAGACCGTAAGACATTACAATATGTCAGAGCAAATCGTCATCTCAAGCTTTAATCATTATTCCCTGGTGGAGTGCAAACATATTGATCCTGAAATACGAACTGGCCTGTTGTATGGCGAAGGGTTATACAAACCGTGGGAGTATGCCAAATTGGCTAAAGCGGATGCTCTTCATGCATACCATCGCGCAGTTCTGCCGGAATGGGTAGAGGAAGCGAAACAGCATGGCGTAGTCTATCACCCTTGGACCGTCAATGACGAGGAGCAGATGAAAGCCTTGATCGATGCCGGCGTGGCGGGCATTATTACGGATTATCCGGATGTACTCGGGGGATTGCTACAAATTAAGGGAGCGTGACTTTGTGAAGAAAACATGGCTGCTGGGCTTTGGCTTTTTCAGCATTAGCATTACCTGGGCGCTGTACAATGCGTTTGTGCCCTATTTTCTGGAGGATTACATATCTAGTGTTGCCCTGATCGGTTTCTTTATGACGATCGACAATTACTTTGCCTTGTTCTTGCAGCCATGGATCGGAAGTCGCAGCGACAGGACCCACACCCGGTACGGCAGAAGAATGCCTTACCTGCTCATCGGTATGCCGCTTGGCGCTCTGTTTACCGCAATCATTCCGTTTCACAACGGGATGGCGACATTGATACTGTTCATGGTCCTCATGAACCTGGCCATGAGTCTGTATCGTTCGCCTACCGTTTCATTAATGCCGGATATTACGGAGGAGAAACGCCGCACGAGAGCCAACGGCATCATTAACTTTATGGGGGGCATAGGGTCCATATTGGCTTTTGGCGTGGGTTCGGTGCTGTACAGTGCTCATCAGTCCCTGCCTTTTATTGCCGCAGCGGGCATAACGCTGGTGTCGTTGTTCATTTTGAGAACGTTTATCCAGGAGAAGCGTGACGCTCCAGGCTATCAGGCTCAGACGGCCGCCAAATCTAAAGTTTCCTTTAAGAGTCAGATCAATCGGACGACGGTGCTGCTCTTGGCGGCGATATTTTTCTGGTTTGTCGCATATCAAGGGGTTGAGACGCTGTTTACTTTGTACGGGAAAAACGAGATGGGGCTAACGGAATCGCAGGCTTCCTTTTCCCTGACGTTTTTTTCGCTCGCCTTTGTTGTGTTCGCCATTCCAAGCGGATGGCTTGGCGGTAAATTCGGCAAGAAACGGATGATTCTGATCGGCGTCAGCGGGCTGTTGGTTGTCTTTGCGCTCGTACTATGGGTTGAGTCACTGCTATTGCTTCGCATATTGCTGACCGTTGGCGGATTATTCTGGGCTTGCATCAATATCAACTCCTATCCATTTATCGTATCTACAGGATCGGAGGACAGCATTGGGACACGGACGGGAATGTACTATTTGGTATCCTCACTTGCGGCAATCTCGTCACCGCCTCTTCTGGGCAAGCTTATTGATGGCATGGGGTATTCGATTCTGTTTTATTGCGCCGCAGGCAGCATGCTGCTCGCGCTGATCTGCGTGCTGATGATCCGGCATCAGGAAACGGAAAGCCCTGCAAACTCGCAGACCGCTTCCGCCAGCTTGTCCTAGCCGATTTGATTTTTTGATATCCGAAGGTTCGGCTCCTGCTGGTCAGTGTGTACGGAATAACATTGACGAGAGCTTGCCGGCACAGGTAGAATCTAATATCAGATAGATTTGAATTAGAATATGCCGGCAAAGGTGCAGGAGCTGATTCCAAGGTTGACAACGATTTATGATATTGCCAAGAAAACAGGCTATTCGCCTACGACGGTGTCGAAAGTCTTCAACAATTATCCGGATGTCCGGGAGAAGACAAGAGCCAAGATTCTGGCAACCGCGAAGGAAATGGGCTATCTTCCTAACGCAAACGCCAGATCGCTTACGACGAAGAGATCCTGGACCATTGGCATTCTCTTTGTGGAAGCTACAGGAGCAGGGATTCGTCATCCTTATTTTGGAGCCGTCATCGAAAGTTTTAAGAAAATTGCCGTATCCAAAGGGTATGATCTGATGTTCATCTCCAAGGATGTCGGCGGCCGAAGAAGCAGTTATGTGGAGCATTGCAAAATCCGGGGCGTCGACGGCGTGGTCGTCATTCTGTCGAGCAGCGAGGACCCCGATTTCCAGGAGCTGCTGGATAGCGGCATACCGTGCGTCATTCTGGACTCGTCACCGGAGCATGTGCATTCGGTTTACTCCGACAATATTGGGGGGAGCATGCTGGCACTTCGGTATTTGCATTCGCTTGGACATCGCAGCATTGCCCATATATCGGGCGGATTGAATACGTTTGCAGGCGAGCAGCGTCAGCAGGGCTATGAGCAAGCCCTACGGGAGCTTGATCTGGAACGAAGGGAAGAGTACATAACAGGCAGCGATTTTTTCTCCATCGAGAGCGGATATGAAGCCATGAAGAGGCTGCTGGGGCTGGAGGATCGGCCGACAGCTGTTTATGCCGCTGGAGATCTGCTTGCGCTTGGAGCTATCCGTGCCGTGCAGGATCATGGCTTGAATGTACCGGGAGATGTGTCCATCATCGGTTTTGATGATATAGAAATGTCCCGTTATATTACCCCTGCGTTAACGACCATACGCCAGGATACGGAGCAGCTGGGCACCGTTGCGGCAGAGATCCTTCTTACTTCGATCGAAGAACAAGACGCACCAGTACAGTCGGTTATGCTGCCGGTTCAATTGATTATCCGGGAATCCTGCCGCCCGGTCACTTAGGTGAAATATAAAGGCAGGACTCATGTTCGCCACTTTTCGAAACCGGTTTCGAAAAGTGGCGAACGCTGAATTTTGAATCAAAGTATGAACCCATTTAAGGAGGATATGAGCATGTCAAATTATCGTTTTGAGAAGGATACCTTTGTGATCGAGCAGTATGATCACGCCAAACCGTTTTCCAGCTTCCTGCCGGGGATCGCTGGCTTGAAGGGGATCCCGATGTGGACCTTTTATGTGAATCGGGGTCAGGGGATTTGCAGCTTCGGCATACGGGATAAGAACTCGCCGATCATGGAATTTTCCCCGGCAAATATCTCGTATAAGAATGTGTCGACAACCGGTTTCCGTACGTTTATCAAGATGGCGGGGGCACCGGTAGTCTATGAGCCGTTCCAATCCTTTCAGCCGGATTCCAAAGCAAAGAGAACGATGTTGATCCGTCAGAATGAGCTGTTCATTGAGGAGGAGCATGCTGGTAACGGATTACGCACGTCGGTGTCGTATTTTCAGCTGCCCGGTGAAGATTTTGCCGCCCTTGTCCGCGAAGTCAGCGTAACGAATATCGGAACTCAGCCTGTATCGCTTGAACTGCTGGACGGCATGCCGGAGATTCTGCCTTACGGTGTCGAGAATAGCGGGTACAAGGAGGTCGGCAATCTCCTGCGTAGCTGGATGGAAGTAGAGAACCTTGAACTGGGGATCCCGTTCTATAAAGTTCGCTCCAGTACGCACGATGAGGCGGAAGTCAGCGAAGTTACGAGCGGTCACTTCTATCTGTCGTTTGATCAGCACGGGAAGTTGATCCAACCCTTTGTAGACTTTGAATTGATCTTTGGCGAAAACACTTCATTAATCCACCCAGATCGATTTGCCGTGAGCTCGGTGGAAGCTTTGATGAACGCCAAGCCGTATGCCGTCAACAAAGTGCCCTGCGGATTCAGCGGGGTGTCGGCTACGCTTGAACCTGGGGAGACGGTGACGGTTTATACGCTGGTAGGCCATGTGAACGATATCGGCAAAATCAATAAGCGCTCCAAAGATTTGTGTTCGCCTGCCTATATCCTCCGTAAACGCGAGGAGGCCTCGGCGTTGACACGGGAATTAACCGAGGATGTTGCAACCAAAACGGGATTACCGCTATTTGATGAATATAGCCGTCAGTCCTATTTGGACAATTTTCTGCGGGGCGGATATCCGTTCCTATTCGATAATGGGAAGGAAGGGGCCGTTGTCCATCTATACTCCCGCAAGCATGGGGATCTGGAGCGGGATTATAACTTCTTTTCTCTTGCGCCGGAGTACTATTCACAGGGGAATGGAAATTTCCGGGATATGAATCAGAACCGCCGAAATGACGTGTTTTTCCACCCGAAGGTAGGTACATTCAACATCCGGATGTTCTTCAGTCTCATTCAAGCCGACGGATATAACCCGCTTAGCGTAGAAGGAACGAAATTCCGCGTGAGTGAAGGGAAGAAACAGGAACTGGAGAAGCTGCTGCGGGCCTCCGCGGCTCAGGAAGATTATGAGAAGCTGGCCAAAGCATGCGACGGGGATTATACGCCGGGTAAAATCATCAACGCGATTTCGGATCAAGGCATCAGGCTGGAGATCAGTGAGGAACGGTTCCTGTCCGGGCTGTTGACGATATCCGATCAACATTTTGCCGCTTCGTTCGGCGAAGGGTTCTGGTCGGATCATTGGACTTATAATATGGACCTGGTTGATACCTACTTGGATATATATCCCGACCGTTATGAGGAACTGTTGTTTGGCGAGAATGCGTATACGTTCTTTGACAGCCCGGTGTTCGTCCTTCCGCGGAGTGAGAAGGTAGTGATCAGCCGGGGCAAGGTACGGCAATATGGTGCGCTGTTGGAGGACGAGGAGAAACTGAACAAGCTCGGCAGAAAAAGGAACGCTGCGGAATGGCTGCGTGTAGATGGCGGACTAGGCGACATTTACCGCACGAATCTGTTTGTCAAAATGATCTCATTATCCCTCAATAAATTGGCAACACTCGACCCTTACGGGATGGGGGTAGAGATGGAGGCGAACAAGCCGGGCTGGAATGACGCGATGAATGGTTTGCCGGGCCTTTTTGGGTCGGGCATGAGCGAAACAATGGAATTGAAGCGAATGGTCGCATTTATCGTGGATGCGGCCGAGCGGTTCGGCCATCGAGTGATTCTGCTACCGGAGGAGATTGCGTCTTATTTAGAGAGCGTATACGAAGCCGTACAGCTATACCAGTCCGGCTCACTGGACTCATTCGGTTATTGGGACTTGGTAGCGGGGCAGCGTGAATCCTATCGTGCATCGGTTCGGTACGGGATTAGCGGCCGGGAGGTTGAAATTTCGGTGAAGAACGTGAAGAGCATGTACGAAGCCTTCCTGGATAAAATCGAAGAAGGAATCCAGCGTGCCGAGCAGATGGGTGGCGGAATCGTGCCAACGTATTTCCGTTTTGAAGCCGAGCGATTTGAAAAGGTTCGGGATGCAGCGGGAAACCCGGTGATTACCCGCTATGGTTTGCCTGCCGCAAAAGTGCTTGAATTCAAGGCTTATGCGCTCCCGCATTTTCTGGAGGCACCGGCTCGCGGCATGAAGCTCGCCGATGAAGGCCGGGCGAGAACGATGTATGACCGGATCAAGGCATCCGATCTGTATGATTCCGCGCTCGGAATGTATAAAACGTCCGTCAGCCTGGAGGGAGAAACCGATGAGATCGGACGCATCCGTGCATTTACAGCCGGCTGGCTGGAGCGGGAATCCGTATTTTTGCATATGACCTATAAATACTTGCTTTCATTATTAAAAGCCGGATTGTATGACGAGTTTTTCTCGGAGATCAAAACGTCCCTCATCCCTTTTCTGGAGCCGGCTGTTTATGGACGCAGCACGCTGGAGAACTCCTCGTTTATTGCCAGCAGCGTGAATCCGGATCCCCACGTGCATGGACGAGGTTTTGTGGCAAGGCTGAGCGGATCGACGGCCGAATTCCTAAGCATGTGGATTACGATGATGGCAGGAAAAAAGGTATTCCGATACGAAGGCAGCCAGCTGCAGCTTCATCTGAACCCCGTTCTCCCAGCGTGGCTGTTTGACGAGAATCAAGAAGTGTCGTTCACCTTCCTTGGGACCGTCAAGGTGACGTATCGCAGCGAGCGCGCAGCCAATACGTACGGTCAGGACGGCGTTACGATTCAGCGTTTAACTCTCACTACGGTGGGAGGAGATTCGATCGAGGTCGATGGGCCTCATATTACAGGTGAGTTGGCTCATGAAGTCCGTAACGGGAACATCCGGTCCATTCACGCTGTAATGAAATAGAGGAAAACGCAAGCAAACAGGCCACCCGAGATGAATCGGGTGGTCTATTCACTGTTATTTGAAGTTCTGTTTATTCATTAGGGGGCTTTTTGTTATTGCTTGACATGGCCGAGCCAAACGTAATGCCAATGGCGGCACCGATCGCTATGCCGATAGCGATATTATCCATGGCAACACCAATGGCTACCCCAACGCCGACCCCCATGCTTATCCCAAGGGCCATGTTGTTCTTTTTCTTTTCCATACGACCGTCACCTCTATCTGCTATTGTTTTTATTATAGAGGATATTGGACGTGGATGCCGGATATCCGCTGCTTCATGTTTTCTTCGCTTGCAAGTCCCAGTGTTGCAACCCATAATAGATATATCGATTTGAAATACATATGAATTCAACATCTTCGAGTGCGAGGAGGGGGTTGTCATGCAGTGGATCGCCATGCTGACGATGCTGATCGATCATGTAGGGCTTGTGTTTTTTCCGCATCAGGAGATTTGGAGAATCATCGGCCGCATTGCTTTCCCAATCTACGTCTATGCTCTCGTTCAGGGGCACCGCTACACTTCTTCGAGAACCAAGTATATCATTCGGCTGGCCGTTATTGCGGTGATCTCCCAAATTCCTTATCAGCTTGCGCTGGATCCTGAAGGGTTGAATGTGGTCATTACCCTGGTTGCTGGAGCTATCGTTTTATATGTGCTGGAACGTTCGGAATCCCAGCTGTTATCGTGGATGGTTGTTGTTGCCGCCTGTGCCCTAATGAGTGAATTTCCGTTTGATTACGGAGCTTACGGACTGCTGTTGATTTTGATTTTCCGCTATGCTCAGGCCAGCTGGCTTGTTCCGCTTCATATGGTGCTGAACCTGGTATTCTGGTTCCTTAATAACTGGGAGCTGCAGATGTGGAGCGTCATCCCGACGGCTGTGATAGCTTATGGCCCGCATGCATGGAGGAAACTGGAGTCTATCCGGGTGAGTCGCTGGGTATGGCGTTCATTTTATCCTCTGCATTTAATGATTATTGCGTTATTACGGGTGATTGTATAGAGATGCACTCTTTAGGTTACCGGTTGATGGATTGATTATATACAAGGAGAGACATACATGTTGAATATCGCAATGGCTGCCTGCATCCTATTGTTCGCAGCGGCGGGTTACATCGCATTCATGAATTCCAAATTAATTGCGGATAAAAAACGGGAAGCATACATTCCTCCGCCTGCTTCGGAATATACCGTTTATATGACGCCTCAGTTCACGGAGGAGGACAAAAGATCGATGAGTCCGATCGGCGTCATGGAATTTCGCGACCCGCAAGGGATGATGAAGGTATATCTTTGCCGGGTCAGGAATGCATCCGAGGATCTGAAGCTGGAGCAAGCCGGCAATGTGTTTCTTCATCATTTGACGAAGTCCAGGGACACTGGCACGCTGATGTTTTACCGCACGTTGGAGGAGGCGCTGCAAGGACCGGAAGAGAAGAGTTTGACCGACCGACTGTCTGCAGCTGCCAAAAAAAAGCCGAGAACAGAATAGGCAAACAGGGTCAATCCACCCACTAGCGGGGTAATAAAGAAATAAAAGACCGAAAGGAGATTTTCCGAAATGAAAACATTTAAAATCGGAAGGACATCGGTCTCCGTCTTTATAGGCGATATTACGACATGGACGGGCGACATTATCGTCAATGCTGCAAATTCGGGACTGCTGGGTGGAAAAGGCGTGGACGGCGCAATTCATAGCGCCGGCGGGCCGGAAATCATGGAGCAGTGCATGGAAATTCGCAAGCAGCAAGGCGGCTGCCCGCCAGGCAATGCTGTGATTACCGGTGCAGGCCGGCTGCCTGCCCAGCATATCATTCATACGGTCGGCCCGATCTGGGAGGGCGGCGGACGGCGTGAGGAGCATACGCTGGCGGAATGCTACCGCAACAGTCTCCTGCTTGCAATCGAGGTGGGTGCCAGAAGCATCGCCTTTCCTAATATAAGCACGGGTATCTATGAGTATCCTAAGGCTCCGGCATGTGACGTTGCGTTAAAGGCGGTTACGGAGCTGCTTGAGGAGGATCTGCCGGATAACCGCCTGGATCGGATTGACTTCGTTTGTTTTTCTCCTGATAATGAAGAGCTTTATATCCATTGGCTTGAGCAGTACACACAGGAGAAGGAGGCGCAAGTATAAGAAAAACCTTATCGACGCACATTCTCAGAAGACAGACCGCGATTCATTAATAAAAATCAGGGGCGCAGTTAGCGCCCCTGACGTTTTGTCAGTCGACTTTACATATGATAGGAACCGCTTGGCTCAAACAGCACCCATTCCAGCATCGTGATCATATCGTCGAGGCGGGTTTCCTGATTGAGAAGGGAGGCTCGCTCCGGACTGTTCTCCTCAAGAGCAGTCAAGCGAGTGTGCAGCTTTTTCTTCTGCATCGTAAGTTCATTGATCTTGGATTTGATTTGGTTCTCGGTTCGCATAAGTATAATCCTTTCGTTTGTATGAAATCCATCTGTTTACCCCATATTATAGCATTTGATTCAGCTTAAGACGAAGGAGCGGATTCACATGGAAAGTGAATATAATATGAAGAAAATCGCGGCGGAGCATGCCGCCAAGTATGTTCAGGATGGGATGAAGATTGGGCTGGGCACAGGCTCAACCGCTTATTACGCGATTCTCAAAATCGGTGAGATGGTCCGATCCGGACTCTCGATTCAGGCCGTGGCTACCTCTGAAGCTTCGGAGAAGCTGGCGATGGAACAAGGGATATCCTTGACGCCTATCCATCAGATCGCTCGCTTGGATCTGACGATTGACGGGGCGGATGAGTTGGATGACCAGCTCCGTTTAATCAAGGGAGGGGGCGGAGCGCTTCTCCGCGAGAAGATCACGGCTTTTCACAGTGAACGGCTCGTGATTGTAGCGGATGAAGCGAAAACCGTAGCTCAACTCGGCACTTTCCCGCTGCCGGTTGAGATTGTCCCTTTTGCTTTTGAGTGGACGGTTCGGTCACTAGCCCAGCTTGGTTGTTCGGTGGAGATCCGCCGTAAGCAAGATGAGGGATTTTATGTTACGGATAACGGGAATTATATAGCTGATTGCCGGTTTCAGCATATTGCCCGTCCTGAGGAATTGAGCTCTCGGCTAGACGCCATTCCTGGCGTGGTTGAACATGGGCTGTTTATCGGTATAGCTGACCAAGCGATCATCGGCTGCCAGGATGGAACGGTACGGATATTACATTCCGGGAGCATAGAAGCAAAGAATACATTTGACAGTTGATCCGGCGTTCATTAACCTTAATAACATGATATCTTTCGGAGGGTGAAATATGTCGGATATTCAAGAACACGAGGATACCCCGTTACATTTGCTGGTTGTCCTTGCCAGAGCTTATAACGCAGTGATGACACATTCGCATCGCAGCATCAATAGTCACGGATTGAACTCCACCGAATTCGGCGTATTGGATGTGCTCTATCACAAAGGACCGCAGCCGCTGCAAAAAATAGGCGAAAAGGTGCTCATTTCCAGTGGTAACATTACATACGTGGTGGACAAGCTTCAAAAGAAAAACCTGCTGGTTCGCCGGGCTTCCGCTGAGGATCGCCGCGTCATTTATGCTGAGCTTACCGCAGAGGGAAAGGAATTCTTTGAAGCCATCTTTCCTCAGCATCAGGAATTGATGGTTAAGGTGCTTAGCGGCTTGTCGGAAGACGAGAGAGCGCAGGCGGCGATGCTGCTGCGTAAGCTTGGGATCAGTGCGGAGAAGATGTTATAGACCTATAGAAGTTTTAGATTGGAGATATGTATGCTTAAAGATATAACGATGCAAGCGATGCAACCCGAAGTAAAGGAACTGCTCAGTTACTCGGTATTTCCGGATCCGGAAGCCGTGGATCAGGCGGCTGCTGCTTATGAGACGGGCCCAAGCCGGTTGTTTGGATTTGAAGAGGACGGTCTTCTCTTAGGAGTCATCGGTTTTGATGTCGACCAGGACGAGCTTACCATTCGGCATCTTGCCGTTCTTCCGGAGAATCGGGGAAAGGGATATGGACGAGGATTGATTTTGGAGTTGCTCCTTGAGGTCCAGCCTAAGCCGGCCCGAGTTATTGCCGAAACGGACGAAGATGCCGTAAACTTCTACCGCAGTATCGGCTTTGAGGTGTACAGCCTGGGAGAAAAGTATCCGGGTGTTGAAAGATTCCGCTGTATTTACGAGGTGGAGGAATCCGAAGAATAGGCTATTCTTATCCAAAGCATGTTTGCCGTCTTCGAGTGGAATTAAAATTGCCATTCAAGACAATAGACCCGTTTCGCAATGGGGGTACTCCTCATATAATGTCGTAACGAGCGGGCAGGGGGTGAACATGTTGGTGTACCATTATACCGCTGTCGGCGATTCCTTGACCTTCGGGTTTGGGGCGATGCCTGGCAGCGGTTTTGTTCCGTTATACCGCCGGATGGCGGAGGAGAAGCTTCGCCAGTTCGTGGCCCATGAGAATCTCGGGGTCAATGGATTAACCTCGGATGAGTTATACGATCGGGTCGTTCAGCTTCCTACGTATCGCTTTCACCTGCAGCAGGCTCAGATCATCACGATATCGATCGGAGGGAATGACTTGATACGTGCGGTAAAGTCCACGGGAGGCCGACCGAATCGGGAGGTGCTGGATGCTGCCTTGTATCGATGTCAGAATCATGTGGCTAATACCATTAGACATATCCGTAAAATAAAGACTCCGGTCAGCAAACCTTATTTTATTCGCGCTATCGGTCTGTATAATCCATACCCGGCCTGGACGGAGGCAACGGAATACGTGATTCGGTTCAATCGGCACTTGATGGGGCTAAGTGACGGTTATTTTCGAGTAGCTGATATTTACGCACAATTTTCAGGCCGAGAGAAAGAACTGATGTCGGTGGACGGTTTACACCCGAATGGCCGAGGGTACCGGGTGATCGCGGAACAATTAAACCGGCTTGGGTACAAGCCGCTTGCATAACCAATCGAATGATTAAGAAAAAAAGGGTGTCCCCTGGTCTCTCGACCATGGGACGCCCTTTGATTTATGTAATCCTTATTAATTATAATAATTTCCTGAAAAAGCTTCGTACGGCCCATTTGCGTTCTTGCCGTTTTTTGTATTTCGGCAGTGACCGGTATACATCCATAGATTCCTGATAAGACTTCTTGGCATCCTCGGTCCTTCCCAGCGATTGATACATATATCCCAGCAAATAAAAGGCTTCGCTTGAAGAAGAGTGAATGGAATGGAACTGCTCTAAATAATGGAGCGCCTTCTCCCGATCCGAATCCCGAAATGCATCGGCAAGCCTAAGATAAGGCCGGCCGTATTTGACCCTCGGGTTGATCTCCAGGGCCCGGATAATATCCGACTCCCCTTGCGGTATGCTGCCGGTATGCAGCCGTGCGTTTCCGATATCGTCCCAGAACTCGGCGGAGTCCTCCAAGCTGGATTCAATGGATTCAAGGAGCTTCAAGGCTTCCCCATACTTACGTCGCTCCAGAAGCAATCTGGCAAGCTCGTGCCTTGATGAAACGTCGCTGGGGCTAACTGCAATCTGTCTGCGCAGCTTGGAAATATTACGTGCGCGCTTAATTGGCTTTGTCACGCTGGGAAATACCCCGACGAAGCGGCGGTCCAGCACATACACGATGAGCAGCAGCACCAGGATCGCCGTAATCGGATTACCGAAGATGTAGAACAGAAATCCAAAAATGATGAGTTTAAACAAAAGGGATCCCTCAATTTCTATGTGAAGTTGTAACACAAATTATACCATAACATGGATTTATTTAGGTGGAAATACGATCGGTTCCATAGACCTTGAATACATGCGCATGTCGGAATAGGCCATAGGTATTGAAAGAAGGTCGATGATAGCCGATAAAGGTAGTAAAGAGGTGATAATCATGGCGAAAAAGGGACAAATATTCCATCATTACAGTTTTGAAACGAAGAAAAAGGCAGTCGCCATGCGGCTGGAGGGCATGACTAAGAAAGAAGTGGCATCGGCCTTACAAATATCTGATATCGGACGGCTGAAAGTGTGGATGCGCAAATACCGTGAGTTGGGCGAAGAAGGTTTGGTCGATCGCCGCAGGAGAATTGTATATTCAGATCCTGACACCGAGCGGGATGAAAAAGAACAGCTTTCGCAGGTATAGACAATAAGTGATCGCATGAGGTGTGGTAAACGACCGTTACACCATGCCTCTTTCATATGGGAATCAAGGGTGATGCTCTATAGTCGTATCCGGGATTTTCGAATGCATGGGCCAATTCATTAATCTTATCCCGAACAGGCGGCAGCCCAGTTCATTTGAGCGGAACCGACATAACATGTGGTATGTTCAAAAAAGGAGGGATTCATGTGAGCGGAGTAGGAGAAGGTTACGGCGGCTATGGATATGGCTCTTCTGTAGGTGCTATTTTGGTATTATTCATCTTGTTGGTGATCATTACTCGCGCATTTATCTAATCCGTCTTTTGAGCGAACAAACCAATTGAATCAATAAGTAATTACCGAGCACCTTGAGCAGTCACAACGACAGACCGTCCAAAAGAGGCATGGCCTCTTCTTAGGGCGGTCTTGTTCATGATGAAGGGAGTATCGGCGTGAATGATTTGTCATGAATATCGTTTAACGTTTAACCTCATATGAGAATAATCTCCAAAAAAACAGACCGCTCGAGAAGAGTGGTCTGTTTTTGGGAGAACGAATATGGACCCGGGTCCATCCTCTGTCCCCGGTGTGCTACTCATGCTACATCATAATCAATATAACCTTACCGTTAACGAAAGATACGATATCAAAATTCGAGTACCCCCAGGTTTCAATGGTTTTCCCGCCGCCGGTGGTAATGTCCTTGGCCGCCGGATTTCCCCATGACAGCTGCACCTGTTCTTTGGTCATCCCGAGGGAAACCTGGCCTGCTTTAATCTGTTTCCAGACCGATGCGGACCATTTGTATTTTTGGTAAGGGTCGTAATTTAATAGGGAAGATCGGTCCGCAAACAGCTGCATTACTTCCGAAGACCGCATAGGATAGCTTTTCACTGTTTTTCCAGAAGCCGTTTTGAAAATCACATTGAATTCGCCTTTGTCATCCGGCAAAATGTCGGTTACCGTCAATTTCGAGAAGCGTTCCAAGTCTTCGAAATCATTCACCCAATACGTTCGACCAATAAATTTAACCAAGCTGCCCTGCATCGCTTTTTTAATCAAGCCAGCCGTCTCATTGGAAACAACGGTCATGACTGCATCGCTCCCGAAGGAGATATTCGCTTGTTTCCACTTGGCTTCCCAGCCGATTTTCGCGCCCAGAACATCGGATAACACGGAAGCTGGAATTAGCAGTTCGCCTTTGTCGGTCATCGGAGCTGCCTTCAAGCGCAGCGGGCTGCCATTCAGCTTGGCCTGGTTGCTGCCTGCCGTGAGCAAGAGCACGGTCTCTCCAAACTTGGCCTCCACGGATCCGTTTTTGGCCGAATAGGTGCCGCCCAGTGCCTGGATGACGGATTTGGCCGGCACCATAATATTCTCGTTAACTTGTTTCGCATATTTCAAATTGTTGCGCAGGCTGGACGATACCGTTATCGATTTGGACAAACCGCCCGAGGTTACCGTAATCTGTGTCTTGCCAACGCCCGCAGACTTCAGTATTCCGTTCTTCTGTATGTTCATCAGATAAGGCTTCTCTATATCGATCAAGGCATCTTTAACCGGCACTTTGATCTTGGCCCCGTTCGTGTAAGTCTCCTGGACACTGACTTCAAGGGTATCCCCTACATAAGGCTTGGCATCGGATATCGAAACTGATAAGGCCTTAACGACAGGCACATCAACCGATTTGTTCTGCCCGTTCGTGTGATGTATCCAGCTTCCGTCAGAACGCTGAGCATAGAACCCCTCCGACAGATCCTCGGCATTTCCGTAAATTGAGGTTCTTACGATCCCGCTTAGTCCGGAGACCTGCTCCTTGAGCTTCCAGCGGTCTTTATACACTCCGGTTGTCCATACGGTTCCATCTTGGAGCGTCACAATCAGAAGATCCGTCGGCTCATTGGATGCATAAACGATATGTGCTGCGTTCTGGGCGACGGTAACCGGGATGATGCGCCCGTTATCATCAAAGTTGGACGTTTCGTATACCACCACGTCACCGTTGTCACGCAATAGGGCAACACGCCCGCTGTGAACCGTCATGGATTTGACCCCGACCGGGTTTTCCACGATACCGAGCTTCTTGAAATGTCCCTTTTTGTAGTTATCCTCTAATAGCAGCTCCCCGTTTGAGGACAAGGCGGCAAATTCTTGATCCGCATTGGCGATAAGCAAAATGACGCTGAGGTTTTTTGCTTTTTCCGAGCCGCCCCATACGGTGCCGTCCGACTTCAGCCAGTAGGAACCCGCTATCTGCTTCACTCCGCTTGTTCCCGGAACGACCTCGGGTCCCTTGCCGATATCCCATTCCACTAATCGTCCATCCTGCGTCATACCGATGCCTCCGTATTCATAACCGCTGATGGCTGCAACTTTACCCGGCGTCCGTATGGCATGTCGTCCGTCGATCAGGGACCACATGGAGCCATCGCTCATCAGGTAGGTGTTCCTTCCCGCAATGTCGCTGATCTGGAGCCTGGACTCTTCGGCAGAAGCGATCCCGTGCGTCGTGCTGCCTGCAAAACCAAGTCCCGCCAGCATGGTAAACAATGCGAGAACATACAACGTTCTTCTCACTTACATGACCTCTCTTCACTCTACAATTAGGAATATTTTTCAAACAGCTATATTGATTCGACAAAATCGGAGTTATTCCTGCAATTAAAAACGCCCTCCGATATCCGGGGACGTCTGGTCCGGTTGAACTCGCGATAGTTCGATGAACTGTCTCGACCTAATGGTGTTTAGTTAAGGAACTACGGAGGGGAATATAGGTGGCAGAAACTTGATTATGTAATATCAGTTCCTCTCAACAGCAATAAAGCCGCGTATAAATCATTCTTCACTGTTTCGATTATGGCGAATTTCCTGAACGTAAGAAAAGAGATTAAAGCGATCCAGGCATATTTCATTCTCGTTCGTTCTATTTCTGTATCTTCATGGCTAATGAAACGATTCATGAATCAGTTCCTCCCCTTGAAATGGGTGTCTTTGTCCCACTATTCGTGCGCCGGGTCGCGAGCAAATGTTCACAGTGTCAACCCTAGCGGAACAAATACACAATGCCGGCGACCGCAAGAAATACGAAACCGGCTAAAAAGAAACCGTTGGCTACTTTCCTTTTAGATGCGCGGTCTTCCTTGGAATCAGCATAGAAGTTGCCTCTTTGTTGGTATCCCGTAGTAAACATTCCGGATAGAAGCCCTGTGACCAAGAGGCAAGCCAATCCTGCATATAAAAACAAGTTCATCACTTGTTCCCCCCCATCATGCCCTTTATTGTTAGAACGTTTGCTGAGAGGGAATGGTTATGCATTTTTACACAGGTAAGTGCATCGTCTGACTAGAAGCAGCAATTGATATGACAAAAAGCCGCTCATCTCGTTTAGCGGCTCAACATAAAAAAAGAACTAAATCCCTGTAATAAACGTTGCCGTTACAGGGATTTAGTTCGGGAACCTCCGAAGAGATTCCCTCATGGGAGAGGAGAAACCGGACGAAGAGCTTATGGGGAAACGTAAGTCTTCTCCGCGGTTGTCTACGACATTCATTGATGTCGATATTTCAAGGATGCCCGGCTGTGGTAGAAATATACATGGCTTTGAAAAAAAATGGCGAGACATTATGTTTCGTTTTTCATATATGGGATGATTGTGTTACGATAATCACTGTCAATGGCGTTGTCTTGGCAATTAATTTATAGATAATGAAACGGGTGAATGAAGCAGTGAGAGTAGTATCCGGAAGTGCAAAGGGCCGGCCGCTCAAAAGTGTGCCTGGTACAAGCACCCGTCCGACGACGGATAAAGTGAAAGAATCCATATTCAGTATGATCGGCCCTTACTTTGAGGGGGGCGCCCTGCTAGACCTGTTCGCAGGCACGGGAGGCCTTGGCATTGAGGCTTTAAGCAGGGGGATGGATCGTGCTGTTTTTATTGATGTTGAACCGAAGAGCATCAGTACGATCAAGGATAATTTGAAGGCGGCCAGACTTGAAGATAGCGCTGAGGTGTACCGCAACGATGCGGGACGAGCGCTTAAAGCGCTTGAAAAGCGCGGCTACAAGTTCGATCTGGTCTTTTTGGACCCGCCATACAGGTTTAAGAATGGTGACGAGCTGATGCTGGATATGGCAGAGCGAGGTTTGCTGCAGGATTCAGCTGTGGTGGTATTGGAATACGAATCAAGTTACAATTATCCTGAGAAGTTTGGTGATTTTTGTTGTTTCCGGACGGCGAAATACGGAGAAACCGCCATATCGATATATCGTTACGACACAGCACAAGATCAAGCGCCAGAGCTTGATGAGGAGGAATTACAAGATGACAAATGAGAATACTAGTACATACCGAGTTGCCGTATATCCGGGAAGCTTTGATCCGGTCACCATGGGACATATGGATATCATTACACGCGCTTCCAAGCAGTTTGATCTGCTGATTGTGGCCGTGTTGAATAACTTAAGCAAGAACCCGCTGTTCACGATTGAAGAGCGCAAGGATCTCTTAAAACAGGAAACCGCACATCTTCCGAATGTGGAAATCGACAGCTTTCGTGACCTTCTGGCGAATTATATCCGTCAGAAGAATGCCCAGGTCATCGTACGGGGGATCCGCACGGTGACCGACTTTGAATATGAACTTCAGCTGGCATCCACCAATCACAAGCTGAATCCGGATGCCGAGACGATCTTCATGATGACGCACCCGAAATATTCGTTCCTTAGCTCAAGTCTTGTTAAGGAAATCGCTCATTTTAATGGAGACACCACGGATCTGGTTAGCCCCGAGGTCCATGCCGCGATGCGCCGTAAATTTAGCGGCGATAACGGTCAATAAGACGGGAACACAGCCAGAACGCCGCTATCAATAATAAGCAGATCGCGCCTTGAACCTGCAAGAATGAAGGCAATCCGCTCCAAAAGTTGAAGTGCTGATCCGTATTGGCGTGATCCAGCGGTTCTGTTCGGAAAGCCGGTACGATGCCTGCTGAAAGGGCGCTGACCGGCTTCCACATTGCCAGTGTAATCGCAAAGGCGAGCATGGAATGCAGGGCTCGCTTCATCATAAAGTAACGCCAAGAGAGACCGGTTTCCCGCATGAGCGACAGGCTTTGCAGCTGAGCGCTGATTCCGCTCCACGCAAGTGCGGCGGACAGTATGGCCAGCTGTAAAATTCCAGCTTGGAATGCCGAGGAGCTGATGGACTGGGCTGCCAGATGGGCCTCCAATATTCCGGATACAAGATAGGGTGGAAGCTGCGGCAGCAGGTGACCGGTCAATACTCTGGTCAGGACGGCGAAGAACAAGATAAAGCCGCCTGTCATCATTAAAGTTTGAACTGAACGGGTAACGGAATCGCCCAGTAATTTGCCAAAGCTCCGCCCATCCCGTTGATGGGCCTCCAGCGCCGCAGTCGCTGCCCTTTTAAGAAGGGGGCGTTGGGCGCTTTCCCTTGTCCGTACTGTGTGTAGAGTTGAATTAAATCGTCGTGTGTCTTCTGATGAAACCGGTTTATGGAAGAGTCCGAATATCCAAGCGGCTAGCAGTCCGGAAATCCAATGAACGATCAGCAGCAGATACCCAGCCTCCGGTTTATGAAGGAGGCCGGTTCCGATGACAACGAGAATGGTCATTGGATTACAGAAATGGGATATAGCGGCGAGCCTTCCGGCATCCATGGCGCGAAGCTCGCCTTGTGTATACATTCGGGAGGCGGCCTGCGCTCCTGCCGGAAACCCGGCCGTCATTCCTGTTATAAGAACCCAGCCGCCAGCACCGGGAAGTTTGAATATTTTTTTCATCAAAGGGTCCAGCAGTATGCCAACTCCATGGGCCCAGCCATAGGCGATGAGTATTTCCACCAGTACGAGAAAAGGCAGCAAAGCGGGAAATACGATATTCCACCATAGCTTAAGTGCTTGCAGGGTGGCTTGGAAGGCAGGTTCGGGCGCGCTGACGACAGCCAGTACAAGCAGGAAAGCGGCGGCACCCAGCAGGATGGTGTTCCACAGCCCGTTTGATGACTTGACGGCGTTGTCTTTATTCATAAGGAATCTCCTTTCAGCGTAAACATGGCTAGTACAACTTTATGCAAAGGAGACAACCGTCAGACCAAACTTGGTGGAAGGCTGGATATATAAGGCGGAGGGAAGGGAACCACATGAAGAAGTCTGTAAAACCGAATGGCTTAAAAATTGCGCTGTATTTGTTAATGGTCGGGGTCATGCTGTACGTTGTCGTTTATATGCCGACCCCTTATCTCGTATACCAGCCGGGGAGTGCCGAAGAGGTTCGTCCCATGATCAATGTCGAGAAGGGCGATCCGGCGGAAGAGGGCACTTTTATGATGACAACCGTGTCGGCAAGCTATGCCAATATGGCGTTGTTGATGATGTCTGCGTTTAACCCGAATGCGGAGGTTGTGAAAAAAGCTGAGAAAATGGGCGATCAGAGCAAGGATGAGTATGCAGCCACACAAGTGTATTACATGAACTCTTCCCAGTCGTCTGCAATGGAAGCCGCCTATCAGGAAGCAGGAATTGACTACAGCATCGAGCCTGCTTATGTATTCGTGATGTCGATCTCCGAGAATTCTGTTAATGCCGAGCATTTCCGGCCTGGCGATAAATTGATCAAGATCGATGGGCAGCCGGCAGAGGATAATGAGAAAATTGCCAGCCTGTTAGGCGGGAAAAGCATCGGGGAAGTGGTATCCGTGGAGCTTGAACGCAAAGGGAAAACCGTTAAGGAACAGGTTCAGCTTGTGAGCATTAAGGATGAGAAGACAGGAGCGGAGCGTCCGGGATTAGGCGTCATGATTGCCACGATGCAAAGCGTGGAACCGGCCGATCCCGATCACACCATTCATTTTGCGGATACCAATATCGGTGGGCCGTCAGCCGGACTGATCTTTACTCTTGAAATATATAACCAACTCACCGATGGTGATTTGAGCAAAGGTTACCGGGTCGCCGGAACGGGTACTATTGATAAATCAGGCGCCGTAGGCCCCATCGGCGGCGTGAAGCACAAGATCGTGGCTGCTGATCGGAAGGAAGCGGATATCTTTTTTGTGCCGCAAAAAAATTATGATGAAGCCAAGAAGCGTGCGGACCGGATCAAAACGGACATGAAGCTGATCCCGGTCGAGGACCTGCAAGACGCAGTGGAGTATCTGGAGGAGCTGCCGCCTAAGGGGTGAGCGGCGGCAGCAGGTAATCGCCGTAGTAGTGGCGCATATCAGGCATAGGTTGCCCGTTGGCATAAACGGCGGCTGCCATCAGGTCCCTCTCCAGCTGAGGATGCTCCAGCTTGGCCGGCTTGTGAATGACGGGGAGGGAGGCGCTGTGTTTCATTCGTTTCAGCAGAGAACGCCCTGTCTCGCTGAAGCCGAGGACCCGGATATATCCCGGACCTTTCGCCAGCTCTTCGCGATTCATCGATGCCTTGTCATGATTCAGCATGATGTGCAGCAGCATGCGCTGAAGCTTGGTTCGCGTATAGCGCTTGGTCTTCAACGCTTCCAGGAGGGCGTCAACCGTCGGCTGCTCCAGCTGAAATAGCGAGCGCTGAACACGGTGCTCCAAGCCTTCGGTCACTTCGAGAAGGCCTTCAAGCTGCGCGGGCGTATGCGTGAGCAGGGTTTGAAACAGCGGCTGGCGAAACTGCTCCCAATGGACGGGAGCTCGTCCGCTCTTGATTTCCCGCTCCATGATGCTGTGCGTGAATTCCGGCATATAGGGTCTGGCGGCTTCCAGTCCCTGTGAAAGTATGATGTTGCGGATGGCGGTTGCGCTGGCAATGGACGACGCTCCCGGCAAGGGATCATGGTACTGTGCGTTTTCCCTTGGTATGGTGTAGGGTGTAATGCGGCTTCCCAGGCGCTCTAGAGCGATTAGATAGTGCAGGCCCAAGGAATTGTTCGGCTGCGTGAGCAGCTCTTGCAAATGGGCAATCGCCGGTTCGGACTCACCGAATAGGGCAGCAGCGGCAGCGCCGTAAGCGGATGGGAAGTTCATGCCTTCCCGGAGGCGCTTTTCGATTTCGGATTGAAGCTCGCCGGATTCGTTGGCGAGCGAACGGGACAACGGCAGAATCTGCTCCAGCGTACCGCTTTCGGATCCGAAGGAAAGGCAATCCACTACGCCCGTAGCCTCCAGAATGGCAATCGCACCGTACGCGAACCATTCCGCAGGCTGCACGGCATAGGTTACCGGCAGCTCGAGACACAGGTCAACTCCCATGGCAAGGGCCATTTCCGCCCGTGCACGCTTGCTTGCGATGGCAGGCTCGCCGCGCTGGAGAAACGGACCGCTCATCACCGCAACGACGGCATCTGCCCCCGTGACTTCTTTGGATTTGCGATAATGCAATACATGACCGTTATGTAAGGGATTATATTCAACGACAATGCCAACCGTCTTCATTCGTTTCAACTCCTTGATTAGAATATAACATAATTACATGACGATCCTGCAACAATAAGCGCATCCCCCGGGAGAGTTGTAATTCTGGTAGTATGAAGAGAAATATCGGGTAACAATAAAGAGGTTGTTAGGGTTATCCTGTTGACAAAACTCTTTGGGAATCGGTATAATAATCTTTGTTTGTTTGGAGTGATGGATATGCTAATTCAATTTCGTAAATTGACAACCAGCGATCAACCGTTACAGTTCCATCAAACCGTGGATGTAAGCAATGCCGTTAAGGACCGCAAGGATATCATTGCTGTTCAGCCATTAGACGTGGATTTGACAGCAATCCCATCGGTTTCTGGTACGGTGGATGTTCGTGGACGATTGCAAGGCGAGCTGGAGATGAATTGCTCCCGCTGCCTGAAGCCGATCAGCGAACATGTGCACATCCCTTTTCATGAAGTATTCCAGCCGGTGGAAGATCCTGAATCCATTCAGGATGAGAATGATGACACTACATACGTGCAAGGTGAGAGTGTGGATCTCACTCCCTATGTAGAAGAAGCATTTTTGCTCCACCTGCCGCTAGCTCCGGTATGTAAAGCCGACTGCAAGGGACTCTGCCCGAATTGCGGCAAGGACCTGAATGAAGGCACGTGCGACTGCGATACGGAAGTGATCGATCCTAGGCTAGCCGGTCTGAAGGACTTCTTTAAATGATGATGGATATGGCACCCGTTCAGCGGGTTGAACTGATAAGGAGGTGGGAACATGGCAGTACCTCAACGTAGAACGTCCAAAACACGTCGTGACAAGCGTCGTACTCATTTTAAGCTGGCTGTGCCAGGCATGGTGAAATGCGAGCAATGTGGAGAATTGAAGCTTGCTCATCGCGTATGTAAAGTATGCGGAACGTATAAGGCAAGAGAGATCATCAAACAATAGTTTTTAAATAAGTAGTACTTCATCTTTGGTGAGGTGCTATTTTTTTTGTCTGAAGCCCCCCTTTCTTTTTGACGTGACATGATTTATACTTAACATTAGTACCAGGTTCTAATATTTGCGACTAATTTACATATATATGTTTGAAGAATGGCGGCTTTCATAGCGGCAGAAGGAGTTGTTTCGTCATCGATCGTTTATCCAAGAAAGACCGTCACCAGCGGCTGATTCAGCTGATCGACGAGAATCCCTTTGTTACAGACCGCGAGTTGACTCGCCAGCTTAAAGTGAGCATTCAGACGATACGCCTTGACCGTATGGAACTTGGCATCCCGGAGCTTCGTGAGCGAATGAAGCAGATGGCGGAGCATTCCTATGACCAGGTTCGTTCCTTGTCGCTCGAAGAGGTAATCGGGGATGTCGTTGACTTGCAGTTGGACAAGAGCGGAATATCGATATTTGAAATCCGTGAGGAACATGTATTCAGCAAAACGCGGATTGCCCGTGGGCATTATGTGTTCGCTCAAGCCAATTCACTTGCCATCGCCGTAATCAATGAAGAAATCGCATTGACGTCTTCAGCGGATATACGGTTTTTGAGACAGGTTCGTCTCGGCGAGAAATGCATTGCCAAAGCCTACGTTAGGTCCATTGCCGGCCAGAAGGGGAAGGCCAAGGTGGAAGTGTTTACTTATGTCGCTGATGAAATGGTGTTTCAGGGGAATTTCGTAATCTACCGATCTGCAGGAGAATGACATAAGTAAAGGAGGAAGTTTGGCATGAGAATTGCGATTGATGCAATGGGCGGCGACAATGCCCCCCAGAGTAACGTCGAGGGCGCTCTCATTGCCGCACGGGAATGGAGCGATACCGAGATCATTCTCGTTGGGGATGAAGCGCAGATTGGAGCGCTGCTGAAGGACAAGCCGTCCAATCTGAAGGTGGTTCATGCAAGTGAAGTCATTGAAGCGGAGGATGAGCCGGTTAAGGCGGTCCGCCGGAAGAAGGATGCTTCGATGGTTGTGGCGGGACGGATGATTCGTGAAGGTGAAGCCGATGCCATGATCTCGGCTGGCAATACAGGAGCCCTCATGACGACCGGGTTGCTGGTCGTTGGCAGGATGAAGGGGATTGAGCGTCCTGCGCTTGCGCCTATGATTCCTACGCTCGACGGCAAGGGGATGCTCGCCTTGGATCTCGGAGCGAACATGGATTCGAAGCCTGAGCATCTGCAGCAGTACGCACTAATGGGTAGTCTGTATCGCGAGAAGGTGCACGGAATCACCAAACCGCGGGTCGGGCTGTTAAATGTCGGTACCGAGCCGGGCAAGGGGAATGAATTGACGAAGCATGCTTATCCGTTACTGGAGGAGCTGCCTATCCATTTTGTTGGAAACGTCGAGTCCCGCGATGTCATGAACGGGGTTTGCGATGTGCTCGTATGTGACGGGTTCTCGGGCAATATTTTGTTGAAATCGATTGAAGGAACGGCTGGTGCGCTCTTTTCGCTGTTGAAGGAGCAGTTCAGCAAGTCGCTTAAGACCAAGATGGCCGCCGCCTTGATGATGCCGGAGCTTCGCAGCCTGAAATCAACGCTCGATTATAAGGAGCATGGCGGAGCACCTTTGCTTGGTCTGAGCGGTCTGGTCGTTAAGAGCCATGGTTCGTCGGATGCGAACGCCATCAAGAATGGGGTTCGCCAAGCGCGGACGGCGCTGCAGAACCGATTGGTAGAAAGTATTTCGAATGAAATCAGCGGGAAGTGAGTGAGGAAATGAACAATTTGCGTCCGGTCGGTATTATTGGCACAGGCAAATACGTACCTGAGAAAATATTGTCAAATCATGATTTGGAGAAAATGGTAGATACAAGCGATGAATGGATTGTCTCGATGACGGGAATCCGGGAACGACATATTGCCGCTCCGAACGAAGCGACGTCGGATTTAGCTTATCATGCTGCTGTGAACGCGTTGAAATCCGCCGGAATGAACGCCGAGGATCTGGAATTGATTATTGTGGCGACGATTACGCCGGATATGTTCTTTCCCTCCACCGCATGTTTGCTCCAGGATCGGCTTGGTGCCAAAAAAGCGGCGGCATTTGACCTGTCGGCGGCTTGCTCGGGATTTGTATACGGTCTGGCAACAGCTACAAATTTCGTGAAGACGGGCATGTACAACAACGCATTGGTGATCGGGGTAGACTGCCTGTCCCGCATTACGGACTACACCGACCGCAATACCTGCGTCCTGTTCGGCGACGGTGCCGGCGCGGCGATTGTCGGTGAAGTGCCGGAAGGCCGCGGGTTCCAGGCCTTTGATCTGGGTGCTGAAGGTGCGGGCGGAGCACATCTGTACATTGAGGCAGGCGGTTCGAGATTGCCGGCTTCCGCCGAAACGATTAATACGAATAAACACTTTATTTATATGAACGGCCGCGAAGTGTTCAAATTTGCGGTACGGGTGATGGGATCTGCCACGGAAGCCGTATTGTCCAAAGCAGGCATCGACAAAAAGGATATCGACTTATTCATTCCTCATCAAGCCAACATCCGGATCATTAAGTCTGCCATGGAGCGCTTGGAGCTTCCGGAAGAGAAGGTCGTAATCAATGTTGATAAATACGCCAATACCTCAGCCGCTTCCGTGCCGCTGGCTCTTGTCGAAGCACAGGAATCCGGTCGCCTGAAAGAAGGAGACAAGGTGTTGATGGTTGGTTTTGGCGGAGGATTAACATGGGGTTCCTCCGTACTCATCTGGTAACAGAATAGGATTTAGACCTAGTGAAATAAAAGAAGGGAGCTAACGATTTTGGGTAAAACAGCATTTATATTTCCAGGTCAGGGCGCTCAGTCCGTCGGAATGGGAAAGGATGCCTATGATGCGGTTCCTGCCGCAAGGGATTTGTTTCTTACCGCGGATGAACAGCTTGGATTTCCGCTCAGCTCCATTATTTTTAATGGTCCTGATGAAGATTTGAAACAAACGGTAAATACGCAGCCAGCTCTCCTCGCAACCAGCATGGCTTATCTGGAAGCCATTCGCGGCAAGGGGGTCGAACCGGATTACGTTGCGGGACATTCCCTTGGCGAATACAGCGCACTTGTTTGTGCAGGCGTGCTTTCTTTCGAAGAAGCGATATCGACCGTTAGAGCCCGCGGAGAATACATGGAGGCAGCCGTACCCGGAGGTCAAGGCGCCATGGCAGCCGTGCTTGGCGCAGACCGTGAGGCTTTGTCCGAGCTGTGCAAGAGCATTACGGCAGAGGGACATGTTGTAGAACTTGCGAACATGAACTGTCCGGGACAAATCGTCATCTCGGGTTCCGCACAGGGCGTCGCAGCTGCCGCAGAAAGAGTCAAGGAAGCAGGCGGCAAGCGGGCTATCCCTCTGGAGGTAAGCGGACCCTTCCATTCGACCTTGATGAAGGAGGCGGCTAACCGACTGGCTGATAAACTGGAGCAGGCTGCGTTTAATATCCCATCCGTTCCGGTAGTTGCCAATGTGACGGCGCGTCCGGTGGAAGATGCCGCTGCCATCCGCGGTCTGCTGGTGGAGCAGGTTTACTCCCCTGTGCTATGGCATGACAGCGTGGAATGGATGATCGCTCAAGGAGTGGACACCTTCGTCGAGATTGGTCCGGGCAGTGTTCTCAGCGGTTTGATCAAGAAGATTGACAAATCCGTCAAAGTCATTAATGTAAATAGTCTGGACAGCGTCAGCAGTTTGGAGACGGTCGTATAAATAACGATGGATAAAAACCAGATCACTTTCGGAAAGGAGGAATAGGTATGAGTGAAGCTCTAAAAGGACAGACTGCGCTTGTTACGGGTGCTTCCCGCGGCATTGGCCGGAGCATTGCTCTCGGACTTGCCGATCTGGGCGCTAACGTTGCTGTCAATTATGCAGGCAGCGAAGCAGCTGCAGCCGAGGTTGTGGAAGCGATTCGCGCAAAAGGCGTATCGGCCATCGCGGTTAAATCCAACGTTGGACGGACCGAAGAAGCCGATGCCATGGTAAAGCAGGTGTTGGAGACTTTTGGTCGAATTGATATCCTGGTGAATAATGCAGGGATCACTAGAGACAATCTAATCATGCGGATGAAGGAAGAGGAGTTCGATCAGGTAATCGAAACGAATCTGAAAGGGGTATTCAATTGCCTTAAGGCGGTGACGCGTCCTATGATGAAACAACGTTATGGGCGCATTATCAATATATCCTCCGTTGTCGGAGCGCTTGGCAATCCGGGGCAGGCCAACTATGTTGCGGCCAAAGCCGGAGTCATCGGTCTGACCAAATCAGCCGCTCGGGAGCTCGCTTCCCGTGGAATTACGGTGAACGCCGTGGCACCTGGTTTTATCGATACCGATATGACCCGGGAACTTCCTGAGGACATGCGGGAAGGCCTGCTTGGCGGAATTCCGCTCGCCCGTCTGGGGCAGCCGGAGGAAATTGCCGGCGTGGTTGCTTTTCTAGCATCTTCCAGTGCATCCTATATGACTGGACAAGTGCTGCATGTGGATGGCGGCATGTATATGTAGGCGCCGCCAATGTTCCGGCGCTGGCCGCTGGGCATTAAATCGTTTTCAAATGCCTTCTATGGCAATTTGAAGTCATATCTCGTATAATTACCAAGAGGAGGTGAGCCGGATGTCCGATGTATTGGAACGCGTGAAACGCATCGTTATCGACCGCCTGGGTGTTGACGAAGCCGACGTAACATTAGAAGCATCTTTCAAAGACGACCTTGGAGCTGATTCTCTCGATGTAGTTGAATTGGTGATGGAGTTGGAAGATGAGTTTGATATGGAGATCTCTGATGAAGATGCGGAGAAAATTACGACCGTAGGTGAAGTTGTAAACTACATACAATCTCATACCTAAGTCATTACAGTTAAGTCCCGTTCTTTAGCAAGACGGGACTTCTCCACATTCAATCGAAGCTTTTTTAGCAAAACAAGTGATAGATTATTACTGCCTTCGTTATCATGAGTCTGCATGTGCGGCTTCATAGATGGACGGGCAGTCCATATAGAGGTGAAACTGTTTGAAACATAGAGTCGTTGTAACAGGAATGGGCGTCATGACCTCGATTGGTCAAGACCTGGATACATTCTGGAACAGTTTGATGGAAGGCAAGTCCGGCGTATCCCGCATCGAAGCATTTGATGTGAGTGATTACACAACACAGATTGCAGCATCCATGAAGGATTTTAATCCGGAGGATTACATGGATCGCAAAGAAGCCCGCAAGATGGACCGTTTTGTACAGCTTGCGGTTGCAGCCGGTGCGAAGGCGCTGGAGGACAGTGGCCTTGAAATTGGCGTGAATGCCGATGCAGAACGGGTTGGCGTTTCGATCGGATCGGGTATCGGCGGTTTGGGAACTTGGGAAGATCAGCATAATATCTTGCTCGAAAAAGGCCCGAAACGTGTAAGTCCCTTCTTTATTCCAATGATGATCGCTAACATGGCCTCAGGCCAGATGTCGATCAATCTGGGAGCCAAGGGTCCGAACACTACACAGGTTACGGCTTGTGCTACCGGAACGCATTCGATCGGCGATTCATACCGTCTGATACAGCGTGGTGATGCCGATGTCATGATCTGCGGCGGGGCGGAGGCAACCATTCGTCCAACAGGGATGGCTGGTTTCTGCGCTATGCGTGCAATGTCAACCCGCAATGACGAGCCGGAAAAAGCCAGTCGGCCATTCGATACCGGCCGCGACGGTTTTGTTATGGGTGAAGGCGCGGGCGTGCTTGTGATCGAATCCCTGGAGCATGCGTTGAAACGCGGTGCCAAAATTTATGCCGAGGTGGTTGGCTATGGCCTTAGTGCCGATGCCCATCATATTACCGAGCCGGATCCGGATGGAGCAGCTCGCTGCATGAAGATGGCGATCCGTGACGCAGGCATTGCGCCGGAGGATGTGGATTATATTAATGCTCACGGGACTTCAACGCCGGTGGGAGACCGCTCGGAAACCAAGGCCGTTAAGATGGCTCTCGGTGACCATGCCTATAAAGTAGCCGTTAGTTCAACCAAGTCGATGACGGGGCATTTGCTAGGCGCTGCCGGCGGCGTTGAAGCGGTTATCTGCGGACTGAGCTTGAAGAACCAAACCATTGCACCAACGATTAACCTGGAGGATCAAGATCCGGAGTGCGATCTTGACTACGTACCGAATCACCCGCGTAAAGCCGATTTGGATATCGTCATGTCCAATTCGTTCGGATTTGGCGGGCATAATGCCACGATTATCCTGAAAAAATACGCCGAGTAAGGGGACAGTGTGTTGAGTGGAGATCTGAAGCAGTTACAGCATAAACTTCAAATCCAGTTTCGCAATGCAATGCTGCTGAAGCAGGCCTTTACCCACGCATCTTATGTAAACGAACATCGCTTCAGTCAGAGCCAGGACAACGAGCGTCTTGAATTTCTAGGGGATGCTGTTCTGGAGCTGACGGTGAGCGAATTCTTATACAACCTTTTTCCGGACCGTCCGGAAGGCGAGTTAACCAAGCTGCGGGCCGCTATCGTATGTGAGCCCTCCCTGGTGCAATTCGCTGTAGGTCTGGACTTTGGTCGTTACGTTCTGCTAGGCAAAGGAGAGGAAATGACGGGCGGCCGAACCCGCCCGGCTCTTCTGGCAGACGTATTTGAGTCATTTGTGGGGGCGCTTTATCTGGATCAGGGATTGGAAGCGGTTCGCCGGTTTTTAAGCGACCATGTCTTTCCCACGGTGACCGTCAACGGTCGTCCGCAGATGAGCGATTATAAGACTGAGCTTCAGGAACTGACCCAGCATCACGGCATGGGCGCACTGGAATATCGTATCGTAGAAGAGCGAGGACCGGCACATGAGCGGGAGTTTGTCTCGGAGGTATACATGGGAAGCGAATGTCTTGGACGCGGAAGCGGCAGATCCAAGAAAGAAGCCGAGCAGCAGGCAGCGGCAGTAGCCTTAAAGCAGCTGAAACGTGCGGATGCCTAAAGCTTCGCTGATGTGATGACAAACAAAGAGCAAAGAGCAGTCAAGCGGATAACCGGACCCGGATAGGATGACTGTTTTTTGCTCTTTTCGTTGTCTGTCTTTTGATCAAGGGACAGCTGCTTATAACGTTGATGGACCTCGTCCAAAGACGGCGGTGAAGCCGATTCTACTTATGTTACAATAGCAGGAGAGGTGATAGTTCGAATATGTTTTTGAAACGGATCGAGTTAGCAGGATTTAAATCGTTTGCCGACAAGACGGAGATGGAATTTGTCCGGGGAATTACAGCCGTTGTAGGTCCGAATGGCAGCGGAAAGAGCAACATTTCCGATGGGATCCGCTGGGTGCTTGGCGAGCAGAGCGCCAAATCGCTTCGCGGCGGCAAGATGGAGGACATTATCTTTGCCGGAAGCGATGCGCGTAAAGCGGTTAATTATGGAGAGGTCTCCCTTACTCTGGATAATGAGGATCATGTACTACCGCTGGATTTTAATGAGGTAACCGTAACTAGGAGGGTGCACCGCAGCGGGGACAGCGAGTATTTCATTAATAGGCAATCATGCCGACTCAAGGATATTACGGAGCTGTTCATGGACACCGGAATTGGTAAAGAAGCCTATTCCATCATTGGACAAGGCCGGATCGAGGAAATATTGAGTACACGTTCAGAAGATCGCCGGGGGATTTTTGAGGAAGCATCCGGGATCGTTAAATATAAATCCCGTAAAAAAGAGTCTGTACGCAAGCTGGATGAAACAGAGCAAAATCTGCTTCGCATCCACGACTTGGTCACGGAGCTTGAGGATCAGATCGGACCACTCAAAGAGCAGTCCGAGAAGGCCATTCGCTACAAGGAGCTTCGGGAGAAGCTGAAGCACAAGGAAATCTCGCTGTATGTGTATCAGATCGAACAGATACATACCTCATGGAGCGAGGCCAATGCCAAGCTTGAACAGCTGAAGGAAGAACAGCTCGCGCTGTCCACCGTTGTATCCGCGCACGATGCCAAGCTGGAAAGTGACAGATCAGCGCTGCGCCAGCTGGAGCAGGAAGTTGAGGATCTGCAGAGCCAGCTGCTTCAATTCAGTGAGCTGTTCGAGAAGAGCGAAGGCTATGGCGAGGTGCTCAAGGAACGCCGCCGCAACCTGGAACGTACGCGCGAGCAGCTGGAAGAAAGTTTGCAGTCAGGCGATCAACGTCTAGGAGCGCGCGTAGGCGAGCTTGCGAGCATGAAGAGCAAGCTGCAGGAGCTACAGCAGGAATTAACCCAAGTGCGGGACCAGCTGTCAGCGGAAGAAGCGAAGCTGGTGGGCGTAACCGGCGGAATCAGCCAACAGCAGGAAGAGAGCTTGAAGGGGAATTTACTGGAGCTTATGAACCAAATGGCTCAAGCCCGGAATGAAATCCGTTACGCCGACCAGCAGCAGGAAGCGCTGGATCGGCGGATGAATCGGGCGCAAGAGGAGTCGGGTAAATGGGAAGCCCTGAAAGAGGATCTGCTCCGCCGCAAAGATAGCATCGATCGAAGTATTGAACGCTTCGGTAAAGAGATTGCAGAACTCCGCAGCGGTTATATCAGCGAGAGTGAGCGATATCAATCCCTGCAGAAATTGCAGGAAGAGACGCAGGGAGCGCTTCGGAAATGGGAGCAGAAGCGGGAGGCGCAGATTTCCCGCCGCGATACCATGAAAGAGCTTCAGGACGATTTTGACGGATTTATGCTGGGGGTTAAGGAAGTACTGAAGGCTTCCCGCAAATCCGTGCTCCATGGGGTCCATGGTGCGGTGGCCGAACTGATTCGTGTACCGGAAAAGTTGGAGCTTGCGATGGAGACAGCCCTTGGCGCATCGGTTCAGCATATCGTCATGGAGAACGAATCCGTATCCAGGCAGGCGATTGCCTTCCTGAAGCAGCGCCAGTTAGGACGGGCAACCTTCCTGCCTTTGGACGTCATTCGTCCACGGAACGTATCCGCTTCGGATCGGCACTTGGCAGAAGGAGAAGCCGGGTTTGTAGGCTTTGGCTCCGAGCTGGTGAAGTATGATTCAAGATACAGCAACATCGTCGGCAGCCTTCTGGGCAATGTCGTGATCGCCGAGACCTTGGAGCAAGCGAACAAAATTGCTGCAAGATTCTCCTATCGCTTCCGTGTCGTCACACTCGAGGGCGACGTGGTCAATGCAGGCGGATCCATGACAGGCGGCAGTCAGCACAAGAAAACGAACAGCCTGCTGGGACGCAAGCGTCAGTTGGAGCAGCTGGATCAGGAAATCACGGAGACCGAGAAGCAGCTGGAGAAGCTGCAGCAGGGCATTGAAGGCGTCCGGAATCAAATGATCGAATCTCAGGATAAGCTGGACGAGCTTCGTAAAGCCGGAGACGACAAGCGAATCGAGGAACAGCAGGCTGCAGGGGACCGCAAGCAGCTTGAGCATGAGCTGCGCCACGTCCTCGAACAAGCCGAGCTGGCAGGCGAGGAGAAGAGCAGTCAAGAGAAGGAAGCCAAAGAGATTCAGGCAAGCCGTGAACGCGCGCAGAAGCTGTTGTCTGAGCTGGAGGAGGAAGAGAAATCAACCCATCTGGCGATCCAAGCTGCAGAATTTGCCCGTAAAGCTAATGAGTCGGCGAAGGAAGAGCTTCAGAGTCAGCTGACAAACCTTAAGGTTCGCGAAGGAAAGCTGGATCAGGAAACCTTCTCGCTGGAGGAGCAGCTCAAGCGCCTTCAGTCGGATGTCGACAACCACGAGAAGGAGCAGAAACAAAACCGTACGATGCTGGCCTCCGTTCAAGCCGACCTGAATCAGAACGAAAGCGAAAGCGTAAAGCAGATCGAGGATCTGAACCAGTACAAGCTGAAGAAGGAAGAGGCTACGCAGCAGCTGGAATTCAAGCGGGCTGCACGCACCGCGCTTAGCCGGAAGCTGGAGCTGGAAGAGAGCGAAACCAAGGAACAGCGCACGCAGCTGCGGGCCGTGGATGATCAGCTTCGCCAGACCGAGATTGGGGTAAACCGGCTCGACGTTGAGCTTGAGAATATATTGAAGAAATTAAGCGAGGACTACGAGCTGAGTTATGAGCTTGCCAAGCAGCGGTATCCGATTCCGGAAGACATCACTGCCGCTCAGAACGAAGTGCGTGACTTGAAGAGGTCGATAACTTCCCTGGGAGATGTCAATCTTGGGGCCATCGAAGAGTATCAGCGCGTTAATGAGAGATACCTGTTCTTAAGTGAGCAAAAGGCGGATCTGGTTGAAGCGAAGACAACCCTGTACCAGGTCATTAAGGAAATGGACGATGAAATGTCCAAGCGTTTCAAGCTGACGTTTGATGCGATCCGGCGCGAGTTCGGCACGGTATTTACGAAGTTGTTCGGAGGTGGACGTGCCGACCTGGTCCTGATCGATCCGGACCGATTGCTTGAGACGGGGATCGATATCGTTGCGCAGCCTCCTGGCAAGAAGCTGCAGAATCTGCAGCTTCTCTCCGGTGGTGAGCGTGCATTAACCGCTATGGCGCTGTTGTTTGCCATTTTGCAGGTGAAGCCGGTTCCGTTCTGCGTACTGGATGAGGTCGAAGCTGCGCTTGATGAAGCGAATGTGGTGCGGTTTGCCCAGTATCTGCGGGAGTTCTCTGAGCAAACGCAGTTTATCGTGGTCACCCACCGCAAAGGAACGATGGAAGAGGCTGACGTGCTGTACGGCGTCACGATGGAAGAAGGCGGCGTGTCGAAGCTGGTGTCCGTCAAGCTTGAGAATGAGGAAGCGGAGATTGCCTAATTTAACATAACGACATGGAGGGTACGTATGAGCTTTTTTAAGAAGTTAAAAGAGAGCATTTCCAGCAAAACGGAAAACGTAACAAAACAGTTCCGGGACGGACTCGAGAAAACTCGGAAGGGATTTATCGAGAAAGTGTCGGACCTGGTCATTCGCCGGAAAAAGATCGATGAAGAATTTTACGAGGAGTTGGAAGAGATTCTGATTGGCGCTGACGTCGGCGTCAATACGGTGATGGATCTGATGGACGATCTTCGTGCCGAAGTGAAGAAACGGCGGATCGAGGACGCTGCCGATCTGCAGCCGGTCTTGTCCGAGAAGCTGATGGGACTCCTTCGTGATGACAGCAGCAATGAGCTGAGGGAGAATCCGGATGGAATTACGGTCATTCTGTTTGTAGGCGTTAACGGAGTCGGCAAAACCACCACGATTGGTAAGCTGGCACATCGTTACAAGCAGGAGGGCAAGAAGGTTTTGCTCGCCGCTGGCGACACATTCCGTGCAGGTGCGATTGAACAGCTGGAGGTATGGGGAGAACGGGTTGGCGTTGAAGTCATTAAACAGCAGCCCGGCTCAGACCCGGCAGCTGTTATGTTCGATGCGGTTCAAGCAGCCAAGCAGCGGCAAGCGGATGTTCTGCTCTGCGACACGGCGGGACGTCTTCAGAACAAAACGAATCTGATGGAAGAGTTGAATAAAATCTTCCGCGTTATTCAACGCGAAATCCCGAGCGCTCCGCATGAGGTGCTGATGGTCCTTGATGCGACGACAGGACAGAATGCGCTAAGCCAGGCGAAGCTGTTCGGAGAGAAGAGTGGTGTGACCGGCCTCGTATTAACCAAGCTGGATGGTACGGCTAAGGGTGGCATCGTTATCGCGATTCGGCAGGAGTTGAATCTTCCGGTGAAGCTGGTAGGCTTGGGAGAGAAAATGGGCGATCTCCAGACCTTTGACTCGGAGCAGTTCGTTCATGCCCTCTTTGCGGGTTTGATTAAAGAAGAAGAGAATGCCGCAGAACAACAAGGCTAGGCACTTGTCTAGTCGCTATGTATACAAAAGGACCGAAAGTATAACTTTCGGTCCTTTTCCATGTTCGGTTCAATCTACGGGCACATGCATTTTTATGAAGAGACGATTCGAACGAACTCAATCGAACGAAGCGGGATGATGGCAGTATCTGTAGGAGGACCATAGATGATGGGTGGTACTTTTAAGGTGATGGTTCCCTCGCCCACTTCGGTCAGCGTGCCGATGATCACATCTCCCGACACCGTTACTTCGGTTTCCGAGCCGATAAATCCTTGCAGCCAATCCACGTAGCGCATATCGGTTAACCTCCTTGCCGTAATGAAAGTTTGAAGCTGACATTCCGTATCATCTGAAGGTATTACTGAACGGAAGTAATATTGGCAAATGGAATCAGCACAAGGTCACCCGATGCTTCACGGAGCTGAACACCATCTTCAGCAGTAGCCAGAACGACTCCTTCCAGCGTAACAAACGTTGTGCTGACCCGTACTTGTTGGCCGGTACGGACTTCGAAAAATTGAATCAGCTCCGGATTAATCGTTAAACCCGTGAGAACCTGACTCTCCAGTGACTCTACCCGTTCGGTTAGTTGACTGGTTTCCTGGCTTAGAAGTTCGACCTGCCGTGTTAACATTTTGACTCTGCCGGCAAGTCTTCTGCAGAACAGGAAGCAACACATAGTCATTCTCCTTTCTGTATTACCAACGGTTGTGCTCCTCGATATGGTTCTTTAAATCCAGAAGTGAAGCGGTGCTTTCTTCCTCCGCTGCGCGGATCATGGGCATAACTCGCTGCACATGACCAGGGCCGTATTTAAGGAAGGTTTCGGTTTTATCGACCAGCACATCAAGCGGCTGACGATAATCCGTAAAGTACTGACCGAGACGAAAAGAGCTCAGCAGGCTATGCACTTTGCTCATGGTGCTAAGCGCCAGCACAGGCTTGCCGCCGCGTAAAGCGGCTAGCGTCGGGTGAAGCTTGAATGATATCAGATAGTCCACGGATTGTATGAAGCTGTAGGTGAGCTCGATATCCATGAGAAACGGCAGTGTTTCAATGGAAGCGCCGGGGGTTAGCTCCCTTACCTTCTGCTGCAATTGCAGACATGTGTTGTAATCGGAGTACGCGTTGCCCGGATGATGAATAACAGGAATAAGGACGGTATGATAACCTTTGGCGATAAGATGCCCCAGCAGTTTGGTCATGTTCTCCATCGGGAACGATTCATAGGAAAACACAACAACGCCAACGGTGGGGCGCTTAGAGAATCGTTTCACCGGGATATCGGGTTGACGGTAGCCGAATACCATATCAGGGGCGGTTTCAACATTTCGGTGGAAGCCTGCCCGCCTGGCGATGGCCGACGATCGCTCATCCCTGAACACTGCGCGGTTTGCCTTGGAGATCATCTCCCGGTAGGCGGATACCTGCTCCTCAGGCCAGGTGTGTTCCGGGTAGGCGTCCACGATGCCGACACCGTAGACCCAGGTAGGCTGTCCTTTGAGCTGCGGAGGGAAGTAATACGAATTGAATGAGTAGGGTGTAATTAAATCGCCACCACCGATGATGAAGGCATCCGTCTGGCGGGGATCCAATCGGGAGTTCCATGGATAGACGTGATGATCGTGGAATACCTGGCGAAGGGTGTGAAGAAATAAATCATCACCGAAGTTTCCCATTCCATAGTACCCGGAAGCGGCAATATGCATTTACGTATCACCTCCTTTTCAAGCGTTGTCTAGCTCTTGCCTGTTTGCTGACACCAGGCTTCGAAGAGGCTGCGGTTACGTTGGCTGGTGCTGCTGCCATAAAGGACGCGATGATACAAGACGGCATCGACCTGAACCGGTGAGCTGTGCTTAAGAAGCCTGGCGGTGACATCGATATCTTCGAAGATACGCCCGAGACGATCCTCCCGATTCCACCAGCCCCCAATGGCGATTAGGGATGACTTGCGATACATTCGAGGGACAAGCGGGTGCCCATGTCGAGTCGTTCGATTTAAGGAAGCAGACCAAGACGAATAAAGATGGCCCGAATCAACATTTTTTCTCCATAGAGGACCGAACTGCCGGGTTCGTTCCCAGCATCCATACCGCCCCGTGGCCATTCTGCCGTCCGGATTCTGGTCAAGCGCGTCGGACAGGAGTTCGATCGCATCCGGTGCCAGCCAGTCATCTCCATCCAATTCCAGAATATATCGCCCCTTTGCTTCAAAGAGCAGCCGATTCATCATGATCGCCTTTCCGCGGTTACGCGATTGGGACAGGACCCGAATTCTGCTGTCAAGATAAGCACAGGCTTCCTCGAGACTGCCGTCCTCCGAGCCGTCATCGCCTATTAGCAGCTCCCAACTATCGCTTGATTGAGCCAATACGGAACGGATGCTCCAGCCTAAAGAGTCCTTCATATTATGAATGCTCATCAGAATGGAGACGACAGGTTGCGGAGGAATTTCAGGGGATAAGGCCCCTTTCGAGCTGGCGGTATTCTCTCGTATCCTTGTTGCCGACAGAATAGGGAGAATATACTCCAGATCTTTTTGATACGGAGGATTTTGCGTCGGGTCCAAATGCATCGTAAGGCTTGGATCGGCGGGCAGCAGATCGTAAGACAGAAATTTAGCAGCCGGAAGCCTGTTATCCCAGCGGGTGAGAGCAGCAAGCAGCCAGGTTTTTCTCCAATATAGAGGGGCACCGTTCATGCATATACAGACAACACGATCTGGAATATGGGGTGGTATCGGAATGGAATGCTGTGCGCTTTTATGGGAAAAAGACAAGGTACCGCTCCATAGAATCCACTCATGCTCTATTTGTGAGACTTCCTGAATGATTTGTTCACGATAGGCTGTCGTATCGATGGCCCTGTAGCCGAATGGCTGGGTACGGATTCTGGCATAAGGTTTCAATGGGGGTTCATGCCTTTGTCCAGGATGGCCTGACGGATCACTTGATCGGCTTTCAATCCGCGTTCAACCCAGCGATTCTCTCTGGCGTAGGCAATGCGGCCCAGTTTATGCTCTTCCGTGTCCGGGTGATGGAGCATGGAGGACAGCTTGCCCAAGAAATCATCATGGGTGGTCGCTGTAGTAACATGCGGCTCCATGGCGATGCATTCCGGCAGAGCCGTCGACAATACCCTGACACCGGATGCCAGATACTCGTATGCTTTGACTGGATTGGTTGCCAGCGTAATCGGATGATATTGGAAGGGGATCAATGCAACGTCTATATGAGTCAGATAACGCTTGAGCTCCTGGTGCGGCTTTTCACCGAGTATATGCACATTGGGGAGCTTCGAATAATCGCCGGAGCTGCCGTAAGGAGCTCCAATGGAAACGAATTGGACGTTTGGAAAACGGAGGGCCGCCTTAGCGAACAGCTCATGATCTACCCAATAAGCCCAGGCGCCGATATAAGCGACAACAGGACCCGGAGGGAGATCGGTGGGTCTTTCACTGAATGGAATATGGAAAAATGAAGAGTCTGCGCCATTCGGGATCAGGGTAAGCGGTTTATCCGGATATGCCAGGGACAACCGGGTGTGAATCACCTCTGCGGTACATACGACATGGTCCGCTTCATCAATCATTTTAGGTTCATATTTTGCCCAATGCGGAAATTCATCACAGCAGTCGTAGATGGTGACGTCGGGTTTGAAGAGTGTGGAAATGCGCGTACGGAGCTTAGACCAGGTCGTCCAGACGACAATCGGATGTTCTTTGCGAAGAGCAGGCAGCTTTTTGTGCAAAAAGGTTTTGGTATCTGTGAACAGGAACACATTCGGTTCAATTTCTTTGAATTCCTTATCCAGCGGTGCCAGGTTTTCGAAGAAAACCTGATGACCAAGCGCGCCCAATTGAGCCATAAGCTGCTGCGGTCTCTGTTTCATATACGACCAGTTCATCGTTCTCGGATAAATGATAACAGCCAAGAGGTTTCCTCCTTTCTTTGTACTCGGGATAATATATGCGTTGCTAGCTTCATAGAATTGGACGAATAAGCCGAATCGCAGAAAAATGGTTGATTTCTACAAGCTTGCTCATGACCGGAACGAATCTATCAACTTTCCATATAATGCTTAAGATATGAGGTTTCAGATCTATCTTTTCATATAAAACGAGGGGGAGTGAAGGTTCGTGAAACATAAAAATGTTCTGGTTATATTCGGAACGCGTCCGGAAGCGATTAAAATGGCACCTTTGGTCAAGGAATTGGAGTCAGCCCCGGGATTAACTCCAATCGTATGCGTAACCGCCCAGCACCGGGAGATGCTGGACCAGGTGCTTCGTTTTTTTGAAATCCAGACGCAAACGGATCTGAATATCATGAAGGAAGGGCAATCCTTATACAATTTGAGCGCTGACCTGCTAAAAGGGATGGAGAAGGTATTCCAAGCTAGAAAATATGATCTAGTGCTGGTCCATGGAGATACCACAACGGCATTCATTGGTGCTTTGGCAGCTTATTACGCGAAGGTTCCGGTGGGACATGTGGAAGCAGGGCTGCGGACGTATGACAAATACGCGCCGTTTCCAGAGGAGATGAATCGCGAGTGGATCGGCAGGGTGGCGGATATGCATTTTGCTCCGACGGCGCTGTCGGCAGCAAATCTCAAAGCCGAGAATCGATCGGCTCACGTGTATGTAACGGGAAACACGGGAATCGATGCAATGAAGTGGACGCTAAAGGCTCCCTTTAAACATCCGATACAGCACAAATTACGGCAAGATAGCCGCTTAATACTGATGACCATGCATCGGCGGGAGAATTGGGGAGAACCGATGAAAGGGGTATTTGAGGCTGTGAAGCGGGTGATCCAGAAGCACCCTGACATTGAAGTGATATATCCGGTCCATCCGAACCCCGTACTGCAAGAGGCGGTCGCGCAAGAGCTTGAGGGGCACGAGCGAATCCACTTGACCGAACCGCTCGATGTCGTTGATCTCCATCATATCATGCAGCGTTCCTATCTGGTCTTGACGGACTCCGGCGGCATACAGGAGGAAGCGCCGTCACTGGGGAAGCCGGTTCTGGTGCTGAGGGATAAAACCGAACGCCCCGAAGGGGTTACAGCAGGCACTCTAAAATGCGTTGGTACGGAGTGTGAGGCGGTTCAGGCAGAAATAGAGCGACTGCTGACGGATAAGGAAGCGTACCACAGCATGGCCAGAGCCCATAATCCGTTTGGCGACGGCACCGCGTCCCGCCAAATCGTCAGCGCCATCCAGCGATTCTTCCAATCGCAGAGGGGTTGATATAGGGGACGGCTTTGATTTTGCATGCCCGAAGGGCGTATAATGAAGTATAAGTCGGGTTCAAAAAGTCAGTTTTTTGAATAACCTCTATAAGATTTCAAGCGAAAGGATACCTGTTATGGCCAATACTTACACTTATCCACGCAGAGAAGAGATAGCGAATGCAATAACACATGGCATAGGAGCGGCACTGAGCGTTGCTGCGCTGGTGCTGCTGATCGTATTTTCAAGTTTGAAAGGCAATGCCTGGCATGTGGTGAGCTTCACGATCTACGGATCAACGATGCTCCTGCTATATTTGAGCTCCACGCTCGTACACGGTTTGAGAGACGGGAAAGCCAAGGATTTCTTTGAGTTTATGGATCATTCTTCCATTTACTTGTTCATCGCAGGGACGTATACGCCATTCCTGCTGGTTGCCATCCGGGGATCGCTGGGCTGGAGTCTCTTTGGGATCGTATGGGGCATTGCGCTGTTCGGTGTCGTGTTCAAAGCATTTTTCGTCAAGAAGTTTCTGTTCCTCTCCACGATATTCTATATTGCGATGGGCTGGCTGATTGTCATTGCCTGGAATCCGTTAACGGCGGTTGTTGCGCCGCAAGGCATGAATTTGCTTGCCCTTGGGGGCGTACTGTACACGCTGGGTACCATATTCTATGTATGGCGGGGGTTTCCTTACCATCATGCCATCTGGCATTTGTTTGTTCTGGCGGGTTCGATTCTTCACTTTTTTGCGATACTGATATACCTTCTTCCTATCGGTTGACCGGTAGGAAGAAGGCTTCCTGCACATGAAGAAGGATGACAAGGGAAATGGCTTGACATCCTTCTTTGTTTTTTGTATGATAAGGTTCGTTAAGCGAACTGTAAAGTGTTTTTCCTTGACGAGGGGGTGCCCTTAAATGAGTCAGGAGAATCGGCTCGAGAAGACGAACCGGATCAATTTGCTGTTCGATTTCTATGAGCAGCTGCTGACAGAGAAACAGCAGACCTTTTTGAAATATTATTTCCATGATGATTTTTCCCTTGGAGAAATCGCTGGTGAATTTGAGATTAGTCGTCAGGCCGTCTATGAGCATATTAAGCGCGCAGAACAGGTGCTCGAGTCCTATGAAGAGAAGTTGGGCCTCTTGAGCAAGCATGAAACGCGCATCCGGGAGCTGGATAAGTTTCGGGTAATGGTGGAGCGTAGCGACCTGGGTGAACATGATAAGAATGTAATGACCGATATGGTCGAACGATTAAAAGTATGGGATTAAGTATGAACGGAGGTGGCGGATATGGCGTTTGAAGGATTGACCAGCAGACTACAGAATGTGTTTAGCAAGCTTCGTGGTAAAGGCAAGGTGTCCGAGGAAGATGTAACAGCCGCCATGCGTGAAGTCAGACTCGCGCTTCTCGAAGCCGACGTTAACTTCAAAGTGGTTAAGGATTTCGTATCCAAAGTAAAAGAGAAGGCCATCGGCAAGGAAGTGATGGACAGCTTTACGCCCGGCATGGTGATCATTGACATCGTTAATAAAGAACTGACGGAGTTGATGGGAGGAAGCCAAGCCAAACTGGCGAAGAGCAACAAGCCGCCAACAGTTATTATGATGGCCGGTTTGCAAGGTGCCGGTAAGACAACGACTTCGGGTAAGCTGGCCAAGTTGCTTCAGAAGCAGAACAGCCGACCGCTGCTCGTTGCCGGCGATATTTATCGTCCAGCGGCGATCAAACAGCTCGAAGTACTCGGCAGTCAGATCAACGTACCGGTGTTCTCGCTAGGAGACAAGACAAGCCCGGTTGAAATCGCAAAACAGGGCCTCCAGCATGCCAAAGATAACGGTCACGATTATGTCATTATCGATACCGCTGGCCGTCTTCATGTCGATGAAGAGCTGATGGAAGAGTTGAAGCAGATTCACAGCGTAGTGAATCCTGATGAAGTCCTGCTTGTCGTTGATGCGATGACAGGTCAGGATGCGGTGAATGTCGCGGAAAGCTTCAATCAGCAATTGACGCTCACGGGCGTCGTACTGACGAAGCTGGACGGCGATACCCGAGGCGGTGCCGCCCTCTCGGTTAAGGCCGTTACCGGATGTCCGATCAAATTCGCCGCACTTGGCGAGAAGATTGATGCGCTCGAACCGTTCCATCCGGAACGGATGGCATCGCGGATCCTCGGTATGGGCGATATGCTGTCTCTTATCGAGAAAGCACAATCGAACATTGATGCAGACAAGGCCAAGGAAATGGAACGTAAAATGCGCAATGCCGAATTTACGTTCGAGGATTTCCTGGAGCAGATGGATCAGGTCAAGAAGCTCGGTCCTCTGGATCAGCTGATGGATATGATTCCCGGCATGGGCAAGATGAAGCAAGCCAAGGATCTCAAGGTGGACGAGAAGCAGATGGGACGCATTGAGGCTATTGTTCACTCCATGACGACAGCGGAGAAGCAGCAGCCTGACATTATCAATCATAACCGTCGTAAACGGATTGCGGCGGGAAGTGGAACCTCGCTGGCTGAAGTGAACCGGCTTATCAAGCAGTTTGACGAAATGCGCCGCGTGATGAAACAGTTCTCGGATATGATGGGTCCTAAAGGCGGCAAGAACAAGGCCATGAAACAACTGAAAGGCTTGACTGGCGGAAAAGGCATGAAATTCCCGTTCCGTTAAGTTACGGTGATATCGAATGGACATTTTTTGAAGGAGGTGAATTTTCAAATGGCAGTACGTATTCGTCTGAAACGCATGGGTGCTCACAAGGCTCCTTTCTACCGCGTGGTGGTTTCTGATTCCCGTTCCCCGCGTGATGGCCGTTTTATCGAGGAAATCGGTTATTACAATCCGGTTGCTCAACCGGCTGAAGTTAAGATCGATGAAGAGAAAGCACTGAACTGGCTTCAAAATGGTGCGCAAGCATCTGACACGGTTCGCAACTTGCTTAGCAAAGCGGGCGTAATGAAGAAGTTTCATGAGCTGAAGCATCAGAAATAAGACTGATCGCGAGGGTTATCTATGGAAGAATTAGTTCGCGTTATTGCTAAGGCTTTAGTGGATCATCCAGAAGATGTGACTGTGAAGACCGTTGAGAAGGAGCACTTGATTGTATATGAGCTGTACGTGCATCCTGACGATGTCGGGAAGGTCATAGGCAAACAAGGGCGTATCGCCAAATCATTGCGTACAGTCGTAACATCGGCGGCGGTTAAAATGGATAAACGGGTGACCGTTGATATCATTTCTTAAAATATACGAAAGGGGGTTAGGATGCATGTCCTAGCCCTTTTTCGTACATGCTGAAGAAATCAGCCGGTCATACTAGCGTGAACGTTCATTAAGTGATGCAGGAGGAAGACCATGTCTGAAAAGTTGTTTACTGTAGGGAAAATCGTGAATACGCACGGCATCCGCGGGGAAGTTAAAGTCATGCCGCATACGGATTTTGCCGACCAGCGATTTGCTCCAAAGAGCCAGTTGTATATTGTCCCGGACAAGGGGAGCAAGATTGAAGCAACGGTGGATACATCCCGTTTTCATAAAAACATGTACATCCTTAAATTCAAGGAGCTGCATGGCATCAATGATGCCGAGAAATATAAAGGCTCGCTGCTGAAGATCTCAGCGGATCTTCAAGAGGAGCTTCCGGAGAACGAGTACTACTTCCATGAGATTATTGGCTGCAAGGTGATGACCGATGAAGACCCTGCTGAGGAGCTCGGCACGATCTCCGAAATTTTGACGCCGGGCGCTAACGATGTGTGGGTTGTCAAGACGCCTCAGGGAAAAGAAATTCTTCTTCCGGCCATACCGGATGTCGTACTTGATGTAGACAAGGAAGCGAAGCTTGTCCGCGTGCATCTCATGGAAGGGTTGTTATAGTCCATGCGGATTGATGTGCTGACGCTGTTCCCCGAGATGTTCGATGGTGTGTTTCATTCCAGCATTCTGGGGAAAGCGGCCGAAAAACAAATTGTGAGCTTGAATGCCATCAACTTCCGCCAGTATGCGGGAAACAAGCACGGTCAGGTCGATGACACTCCATATGGCGGCGGCGGAGGGATGGTGTTAAAGCCGGACCCGATTTTTGCTGCGGTGGAGGATATTCTTGCTTCCAATGGGAATGAGGTCGCGAATCATGATGATGGGGCTAATCCTGCCGAGGAGATTCCAGCGGAAGTCTCCGGAACAGTCAAGCCTCCGCGAGTCATTCTGATGTGTCCGCAAGGAGAGACTTTTACGCAGAAGAAGGCGGAAGAATTATCACAGGAAGACCATCTGGTGTTTATATGCGGGCATTACGAAGGTTACGATGAACGAATTCGTGAGTTTCTTGTTACCGATGAGTTGTCCATCGGAGATTATGTGCTCACCGGTGGAGAGCTGCCGGCGATGGTTGCCATCGATTCTGTAGTCCGATTACTTCCGGGTGTACTTGGCAATGAAACCTCAGCGGTGACGGATTCATTCAGTACAGGCCTGCTTGAATATCCGCACTATACACGTCCTGCTGAGTTTCGCGGCTGGAAAGTGCCGGATATCCTGCTAAGCGGTCATCATGCGAATATCGACGTGTGGCGTCGGGAACAAGCGCTTAAGCGGACATGGGAGCGTCGCCCGGAATTGTTAGACAAGCTGGAATTGTCGAAACAGGATCGAGCGTATATAGACAAGCTACAGCGAGAAGCGGGATCCTCATAAGCTTTTTTGCTCAATCGAAGAACAGATCTGTGAGCACAGGTCTGTTCTTTTTTTTATTCCTTAAACGAACCGGTTTCAAGCTTGCACCCCAGAACAAAATTCGTATGAATTGAATAGTGTGATAAATAGGCGATTGCGGATGTATGAGATCGTAAGGGGTGAAATCGATTGAGGCAAGAAAGAAGGAAGCGTAGGGACAGCAAGGCTGTCATTCAAGGACTTACATCTGGACGAATCCGTGTAGGAAGGAACCAAGCCACTCGATTCGTTACATTGATCTGTCAATTAACGTCACTGTTACGCGCATTTGTGGAACAGCCGGTTAACGAGAATTTCACGCTTATCAAAATACAATTGCAGAGCCTTAACGACCTGGTCTCGGGAATGAGGTTTTCGCTGCGAGAACGGCGGGGGCTTAGCCAGGCCGTGCAGCAAATTGCAAGGATTTCCAATGCGGACAATCTGGAAGGGATCCTAACAAGATTGAACGAAGTCATGACGTTGTTTCAATCATATGGAGAACGACTCGGAGTCGGCGGCGAGATCGGAACGGATATCGAGGCTTCACAACAAGGTATTCAATCTAGGCTGGAGTATGCGTTTCCGAGTGCGGATGCTGTGCCGTTGGTCAATTTAATGAACAATCTGCCTTTATATATTATGAATGCAACGACGAATCCAGGGGCATCGTCGCGCCATCAGCTTGCAGATGTACTCCAAGGAATTAACCGGCAGGCTGCGAGATTAGGGAGTTCCGGACCACAGTTAAGTAGGCTGCAAGCAGCAGCGGATGGAATTCAAGCTTCGCTTTTGAATGGAGCTTCGCCTGAATTTTTGAATGAACAGTTGACTAATTATACGAATGCTCTTTCAGGAGCGGTAGCGACGTTAAACATTCCAGTGACTGTCCAACAAGCTGCCGTTCAATCTCTGGCAGTTGTAGCAAGGACGAGCGCTGTGAGCGTTCAGGGTCTCACAATCCAGGAAACCCTAGGAAGCGTACCGAGTAACGCTCGGCCGGGCGTGACTGGAGCAACGGGGGCAACAGGAGCAGCAGGAGTGACAGGGGCAACCGGGGCAACGGGGGCAACAGGCCCGGCAGGCGCCACGGGAGCTACCGGAGAAACTGGCGCTACGGGAGCAACTGGGGTAGCCGGAGCAACAGGGTCAGTAGGGGCTACAGGAGCTGCAGGCGTGACGGGAGCCACGGGGACAGCAGGTCTCGCTGGTGCAACCGGTGGAACAGGACCAACGGGAGCTACCGGGGCTACCGGAGATGCGGGTGTTATAGGGCTAACGGGAGCAACCGGAGCAACGGTGGCAACTGGTGAAGTAGGGGCTACAGGAGAGACTGGAGCTACAGGAGAGACTGGAGCTACAGGGGCAACTGGGGTGACGGGAGCAACTGGTGAAACTGGTGTCACGGGAGCGACTGGAGAAACTGGAGCAAGTGGAGCAACAGGGTCAACGGGTGCAACAGGGTCAACGGGAGCAGCAGGAGCAGCAGGAGCAGCAGAAGCAGCAGGAGCAACTGGAGCAACCGGAGTCACGGTGGCGACAGGCCTGACAGGAGCATCTGGTAAAACTGGTGTCACGGGAGCGATAGGAGTAACAGAAATAACCGGAGCAACTGGAGAGACCGGAGCAGCAGGAGTTACGGGAGCGACAGGAGCAACTGGGGCAACAGGAGTAGCAGGGACCACGGGTGCAATCGGAGCAACTGGGGTAACTGGAACAACGGGTGCAATCGGAGTAACGGGATCGACGGGTGTAACGGGTGCAACAGGGTCAACGGGAGCAGCAGGAGCAGCAGGAGTCACGGGTGCAACTGGGGTAACAGGAGCCACAAGAGTAGCAGGAGCAACTGGTGGTATAGGTCCAACGGGAGTCACAGGAGCGACCGGTGCAACAGGCCCGGCAGGCCCGACGGGTCCAACCGGCTCCACTACCCTTGTGGGAGGTAGTGTCATCTATGCCAGCAACGGTGCCACTCAAAATGTGGCTACCAATTCACCGGTTTCTTTTTCATCCAGTATGCTTCAAGGCGTAACCTTTAATGGTACAACAACGTTGACTATCGTGACAGCTGGTTTTTACTACTTTGATTGGCATGTTTCTATTGCTAATGGTCAGGCAGCTCCCAACACGTTTGGGATCGTTGTGAATGGAAATACCACGAGTACGGCGAACATGAACTCCATTTCAACCAACGCCGAAGTCTCAGGATCTGCCGTCATCAATTTAAGCGCAGGTAACACTGTAGGGCTCTATAATTTATCGCCAGTGGCCAAATCGATTACAGCTCCTCAAACCGGTGCCAGAATTACTATCTTTAGAATTGGCTCATAACCCAGCATTGTATACTTCAGGGGCATTTTTTTAATAATGACTGATACAGCCCCTTCATTGGTGGGTAATATGTATCTGGAGAAACACTTGAGAGACGGGGAGGCATCTAGTCATGACAGAACATCGACAACAACAGGAAGCGAAAATAGAAGATACAAACAATAAAGAAGTCCAATTTCAAACGGTAGACGACATTCTTGAATACTATGGCAAGCGCCACAAAGGACTGCACGACTCGAAAGAAAGCGTAAATTAAGTTCAGCCTAACCGCTTCCTCGCATGATTTTTCATGCTGGAAGTGGTTTTTTTATGAACGAAAGCTCGGTGAAAAAACTGGCCTAACCATCAGGGTGTAAAGATAAAACACTTGATTCGGACTGCGAAATATGTTATTATTTCTTTTGTTGTGAATACGGTGGTCCGCTGCGGATAATGAAGGAAATACATAGAGTTTCCGGAAGATGCAAGAACACCTGTGTGAGAGGAGGGAGTCATAGATGAATATCGTTCAAGCGATTACTCAAGAACAACTTCGTAAAGATATTCCGAGCTTTCGTCCTGGTGATACTTTAAAAGTACACGTTAAGGTTATCGAGGGAACTCGTGAGCGTATCCAGTTGTTTGAAGGTGTAGTAATTAAACGTCGCGGTGGCGGAATCAGTGAGACTTTTACCGTTCGTAAAATTTCTTACGGTGTTGGTGTGGAAAGAACTTTCCCAATCAACTCGCCTAAAATCGATAAAATCGAAGTGGCTCGCCGTGGTAAAGTGCGTCGTGCGAAGCTTTATTATCTTCGTGAACTGCGCGGTAAAGCAGCGAGAATTAAAGAAATTCGTCGTTAATTACAAGGCGGTAGAAAGGGGCTTGTGCGTATATACAAGCCCCTTTTGTATATCCAAAAATCGTTATCATGCGAAAGCGATCTATAGGGAAGGACGGTGGGTTATGGAGAAAGATCAACACCAGGAGGCCATTGAAACCAACGTGGGGAAACCGGCCAAAAAGGCTAAGAACGAGCTTGTAGAATGGCTGAAGGCTCTTCTCATTGCTCTGGTTCTCGTCGTTCTCATTCGCTGGCTTCTCTTTAAACCGTTTATTGTGCAGGGTCCATCCATGGAACCTAACTTTGTATCCAATCAGAAGCTGATCGTCAACGAGATTTTATATGATATCCGCAAACCCGAGCGTGGAGAAGTTATCGTGTTCCATGTTCCTGATGAGGGCAGGGATTTCATTAAACGCGTAATTGCAGTTGCTGGTGATACGGTTAAAGTTGAAGGCGATAAAGTGCTTGTCAACGGGGAACCTGTGAATGAAACCTACATACAGGAAGCAATTGATCAAGCTCATGCTGAAAACAGATTATACAATAACACGGACTTTCCGAACTCGTTCGTTCAGGACGGCGTTGTGCCAGAAGGCCATGTGTTTGTGATGGGGGATAACCGCTCCAACAGCACGGACAGCCGTATGATAGGATATGTTCCTTTGGGGGATATTATCGGGCGAGCAGACTTGATCTTCTGGCCGATTAAAGACATAGGGCTCATCAACCATTAGCCATGGCGCTATAGAAACGATGAAAGTTTGCAGAGCAAAGTAGAGGTGACGACGTTGACAATACAATGGTTTCCCGGACATATGACCAAAGCGCGCCGCCAAATTCAGGAGAAGCTGAAGCTGATCGATGCTGTAATTGAACTGATCGATGCGAGGCTTCCGCTCTCAAGCCGAAATCCCATGATTGACGAGATTTTGCAGGGCAAGCCGCGGCTCATTATTATGAACAAAGCCGATTTGGCAGATCCTGAGGTAACAAGGCAATGGCAAGCCCATTTCAAAGAAAACGGCTTAACCGCCTTCCCTGTAGATGCATCCACGGGGACAGGTGTTAAGGATATTCCGAATCAGATCAAGCTGCTGCTGAAAGAGAAGATTGACAAACAAATCGCCAAGGGCATGAACCCGCGAGCTATGCGGGTGTTGATCGTGGGGATTCCGAATGTAGGCAAATCCACGCTGATTAACCGGCTTGCTGGCCGGAACATCGCCGAGACGGGAGACCGTCCGGGTGTCACCAAAGGGCAGCAGTGGATTAAGGTTGCCGGCGGTGAGATGGAATTACTGGATACACCCGGTATCCTGTGGCCAAAGTTCGAGGATCAGAATGTAGGGTACCGCCTGGCGGTCACCGGCGCCATTAAAGAGGAAATATTGAACGTAGAGGATATTGCTTTTTTTGCGATCAAATATTTCTCCAACTATTATTGGGAATCGATGAGCGAGCGCTTTGATCTTAAGGAGCGCCCCACGGATCTGGATAACCCGGATGAAATTGTCGCGGTCATGGAAGCGATCGGAAAAAAACGCGGCTGTATCGTAAGCGGCGGAAGAGTCGATCTGGAAAAAGCCTCAAGCATTTACCTGCGTGAGCTTCGCGCAGGTAAACTAGGGCGATATTCCATGGAATCGCCTTATTGAATCGTTAACGGAGAATGGGAGGATGAACTGCCTCTCACTCCAGCTCAACCCAAAAGAACCGTTCTGCCCGAATACCGGGAGAACGGTTCTTTTTTTTTTCAATAAAGGGATAAACATCAGAGGCATGCCCACACACACTATCGTAAGAAAAACTTTCTTTCCTCGTGTTCCGACCTTCTGTCCAAGTATGTCGATCAGCGTCTTTCTTGTGGATCAGCTGGAGGTCCATGGTGGAGTCTCAGCTCCTTCTGCAATCCCCTAGTCTATTTTTTCAGTCGATGCCCTGAAGAGCGGTTTTGTTTGGATATGCGTGACTTGATAGGGTAACGCCGGTTCTTTCACCCGGGACAACAGCATGTTGGCCGCGGCAATTCCCATTTCATCGCTATAGATATGTACCGTTGATAAATGGGGTTCAACGATGCGCGATTCAGGCGCATTATCGAAGCCGCATACGGCAATGTCGCCCGGGATGGCGATATGGTTATTCTTCAAGGCTTTCATCACATTGACCGCAATAAAATCATTGGCGCATACAAAAGCGGACGGCATCTGTTTCATCTGTTTCAGCCGCTTCTCCATCCAGTCGGACTCGGAGAAAAACTCACGGTCCGGGTTTAGAACACATTGTTCCAGATCCAGCCGGATCCCCATTTCGGTCAAGGCCCGATTAAATCCCACCCAGCGTTCATTAAAGCTCTTGCAATGATGGATGTCCCCGATAAATCCCAAAGACATGTTGCCCTGCTCTATGAGCCGCCTGGTCATGTGGAAGGTGCTGTGTTCATTCTCCATCAGTAGTAAATCCGCTTGCAAGTCCGGGTAGAACATGTCAGCGGCACAATCGATAAATACGGTAGGAAGGCCGAGGCTTGTGAGCTCCTTGCTGTATTCCATATCAAATAACTCAATACAGATGATTCCATCCACTTTGGAGGATTCAAAATTGTTAGGCAGCGTCCGAGAATTTCGATCGATGTCCCGGACGATATGAATGGACAGGTTATAGCCTTCCGCGCTGATTCGTTTCTCAAGCCCGCTGATTAAGCGCGAGCCAAAATGGGAGGTGCTCGGAAGATTCGCCGTGAGAAGAGCGATGTTTCCCGGGGTTTTGGTCAGCAGGTTGTCCGTCTCCATGAAGGCAAATTGTTTGTATTTCAATTCGATTGCTTTTTTGATGACCCTGCTGCGCGTCTCGTCCGGAATACTTTCGCTGCCGTTCAAAGCTTTGGATGCCGTATTTCTGGAGATCCCCAGTGCATCCGCAATATCTTGAATTGTGACTTTTTCTTTCGTCATGTATCTGATTTCACCTCAAATGATCAACTTTATACCAGTCTCGTTGTTTCTCCCAGGCGCTATTGACCTGAATATCTTAAATCAAATGTATAATAGATTAGCTAAAATAGCAACCTCAACTTTACAAATGCACAGTCAATTTAACATTTAAACAACAGGGATTTAGTTGGAATTGACTTCGTTATTCCATTACATTTGTTAAAACATCATCTAACAAGGATGGAAAGGGTGGAAATCCGTAATTCTACGTAATAAACGACATGAATTACCCGTGTTTATGACAAATGGATGAAGTAAACGAACGATGTATATTGTCAATTGCACAAATAAATTTTTACAAAAACGATTGACTGAAGTTACATCATTTGATAAATTGTAAAAGCGACATTCAACAAAAGTGAAAAATGAAAGCCTTTTCTGTAAGCAATATGTAAACTTCTCTAGAAAGAACGGGGGAACAGGTTTGGAAAATTCAATGGAACCAGCCAACCAGGGGGCAGGGATAATCAGAGAACGGAGTTCTGCGGGGCGAATGCTCGCTTTCATCAAGAAAAACTATTTTCTGTACATACTGCTAGCTCCGGCGCTTATATTGACCCTTATTTTCAAATACGTCCCGATGTACGGTGCCGTAATCGCATTTAAGGATTTCAGTCCCATTAAAGGGATTCTGGGCAGCGAGTGGGTTGGGCTCAAGCATTTTGAAAAGTTTATCGCCTCGCCGAATTTTGACGTCATTTTTATGAATACGCTTAAATTGAGTTTTTTTGGTCTGATCTTTAGCTTTCCGGTGCCGATCCTGCTTGCGCTCATGTTAAACCAGGTTCGCAGAGCGGCAGTCAAGAAGAATATTCAGTTGTTCCTGTACGCACCCAATTTCATCTCGGTGGTCGTCATTGTCGGAATGCTGTTTATCTTCTTGTCGCCAACGGGGCCGATTAATCAATTGGTCATTTGGATGACGGGTAATCCGCTTATGTTTATGTCGCAGCCGGAATATTTCAGGTGGATTTATATCCTATCGGATATATGGCAGAGTGCCGGATGGGCCTCCATCATCTATGTGGCTGCTCTTGCGAATGTGGACCCGGAGCTGCATAACGCGGCCAGCCTGGACGGAGCTAACCTGCTCCAGCGCATTCGAAATATCGATCTGCCCACGATTAGGCCGATTATGGCGATCGTCTTCATACTTGCGGCAGGGGGCATTATGTCTATTGGCTTTGAAAAGGCTTATCTGATGCAGACCTCCATGAATCTTCCCACTTCTGAAATTATCGCTACCTATGTATACAAGGTCGGCTTACAGTCAGGCGATTACGCGTACTCGGCAGCGGTTGGTTTATTCAATTCCGTCATCAATGTCATTTTGCTCGTGACGGTGAACTTTATTGTCCGAAAACTCAATGAAGGCGAAGGCCTCTACTAGGAAAGGAGACATATTCATGGCCGTTAAACATTCACGCTTCGACCGCTTTCTGTTGTCATTAAATGCAATCTTTTTAACGCTTGCCGTACTGGTCGTGGTCGTTCCATTGGTTTACATTGTCGTTGCTTCGTTCATGGATCCCACCGTGCTGCTGAATCAAGGACTATCTTTTAAAATTTCCGATTGGAGCCTGGAAGGATATCAGATGATCCTGTCCAATCCTGCGATGCTTCGCGGATTTGGCAATGCGGTGTTCTATTCAACAGCATTTGCGCTTCTCACGGTAACGGTTTCGGTCTGTGCGGGATACGCCCTTTCGGAGAACCGGCTGGCCGGACGACACTTTTTCATGACGCTGTTCATTATCACCATATTTTTCGGAGGCGGACTGATTCCTACGTACTTGCTCGTGAGGGAGCTTGGCATGCTCAATACGGTATGGGCCGTGATCATCCCGGGTGCGGTCAATGTGTGGAATATCATTTTGTCCAGAACCTTCTTCAAAGGGGTACCGAATGAATTGAAGGAGGCTGCTAATGTGGACGGGGCTTCCGATATGAAAATCTTTGTCCGGATCGTTCTGCCGCTATCCAAGCCCATTATCTTTGTGCTCGCGCTGTATGCCTTCGTTGGCCAGTGGAACGCATTCTTCGATGCCATGATCTATCTGGACGATCCCAAGCTGCACCCGCTGCAGCTCGTTCTTAGATCGATTCTGATACAAAACCAGGCTGCGCCGGGCATGATCAGCGACCAGCTTGCGATGGCGGAGCTGAAACGGCTCTCGGAAATGATTAAATATTCGGCGATCGTGATATCCAGCCTTCCGCTGCTGATTATGTATCCGTTCTTCCAAAAGTACTTTGAAAAAGGTGTTATGGTAGGCTCGCTCAAATAGTGGCCCGCCCTCAACATAGTAATCCAAATATATGATTCGGGAGGTCATTGATATGAATAAGAAGGGATTCAAGAAACATAACCGTAAAAAAACGGTAACGCTGACAGCTCTGGCAGCCGTGCTGCTCTTGGCCGGATGCGGCAGTGGCGGTGAGGCACAAAGCGAGTCGCCGGACGGTAAGGTCACCCTGAACGTCCTGACGCAAAGCTCTCCGCTGGCTCCTGCCGACCCTAACGAGAAGCTGATCAACAAGCGGTTGGAGGAGAAAACCGGCATTCACATCAAGTGGAAGAACTACACCAGCGATGTATTTGCGGAAAAACGCAATCTGGCCGTGGCGAGCGGCGATTTGCCGGATGCCATTTTCGATGCCGGATACGGAGACTATGATCTACTGAAATTGGCGAAGGACGGGGTTATCATTCCCGTGGAGGATTTGATCGAACAGCATATGCCCAATCTCAAAAAGGTACTTGAGGAAGCACCGGAATACGTCAACATGATTACGGCGCCGGATGGGCATATTTATTCCTTCCCATGGATCGAGGAGTTGGGTTCAGGGAAAGAGCGGATTCAATCGGTGGATAACTTCCCCTGGATTAACGTGGAGTGGCTCGACGCCTTGGGGCTTGAGATGCCAACCACCACGGAAGAGCTAAAAACGGTATTGAAAGCGTTCAAAACCCAAGATCCGAACGGCAACGGACAGGCGGACGAAATACCGCTTTCCTTCATTAATAAGCCGGGCGGCGAGGATCTGACATTCCTGTTTGCTTCATTCGGCTTGGGCGAGAACTGGGATCATACCGTTGTTACGGATGATGGCAAGGTGGTGTTTACCGCAGCAGAGGAGGGGTATAAGGAAGCCATAGCATTCATTCACGAATTATATGAAGAGGGATTAATCGACATTGAAGCCTTCCAGCAGGATTGGAATACCTACCTGGCTAAGGGAAAGGACCACCGGTACGGCATGTATTTTACGTGGGATAAAGCCAACATCACGGGCATGAATGATACGTATGACCTGATGCCGCCGCTTGCAGGACCATCCGGTGAGATCAATGTGGCGAGAACGAACGGGATCGGTCTTGACCGGGGAAGATTGGTCATTACCAGCAGCAACAAGAAGCTGGAAGAAACGGCCAAATGGATCGATGCGATGTATGAACCGCTCCAATCGGTTCAGAACAACTGGGGAACCTACGGTGACGATACCCAGCAGAATATTTTTGAGCTGGACGAAGCCAAAGGGATGCTGAAGCATCTTCCGCTTGAAGGCACGGCTCCGGTAGAGCTAAGACAAAAAACAAGCATCGCGGGGCCGCTTGCGATCCTGGACGAGTATTATGGCAAATACACCACGATGCCGGATGATGCTGCGTGGAGGCTCAAACTCATGAAAGACGTCATGGTACCGCATATGAAAGCGGAGAATACGTATCCGAAAGTGTTCTTCTCCATCGACGAGTTGGATCGCTTATCCACGATTGAAGCGGACTTGTTCCCTTACCTGGAAAGAATGCGCACCGAATGGTACCAGAATGGAAAAGTAGATCAGGAATGGGACGCTTATCTGAAGGAATTGGATCGACTTGGACTTCAGGAGTGGCTGACGATTAAACAAACGGGATACGACAGGAACATGAAGTAACCGTGTGGAATGCGGCCGCCGTTGATGCATATGGTTGAAGTACGGTCGTAAACCCATGATAACGATAATGAAGGAGATCACCGAATGTCTAAGACAAAACAACAAAACTATCGAAATGCCTATCATTTTTCACCACAGAAGTACTGGATGAATGATCCCAATGGCATGGTTTATTTTAAAGGGGAATACCATTTGTTTTATCAGCATCATCCCTTTGGCACCACATGGGGACCCATGCACTGGGGGCATGCGGTCAGCAAGGATCTGGTTTCCTGGGAAGAGCTTCCCATTGCATTAGCGCCGGATGAACGTGGCACGATTTTTTCGGGGAGTGCCGTTGTAGATTGGAACAATTCCAGCGGATTTTTCGACGAAGGGCCCGGGCTTGTGGCGATTTTCACTCACCATCATGATGCGCCGAGCGCGCAGCAAATGATTCAGTATCAAAGTCTGGCGTACAGTAAGGACGAAGGAAGAACCTGGAGAAAGTATGAAGGAAATCCGGTCCTTCGCCATGACAGCTATGTTGATTTTCGGGATCCCAAAGTGTTCTGGCATGAGCCGTCATCGCAGTGGGTGATGATTGTGGCGTGCGGACAGACGGTATGTCTTTATCGATCTTCCAATTTAAAGGAATGGGTATTTGCCAGCGAGTTTGGAGAGGGCATCGGATCTCATGACGGAGTATGGGAATGCCCCGATCTGTTCCCTCTTACTACGGAGGACAATGGAATACGATGGGTCATGCTTGTCAGCATTGGCGATGATCCGGCCTACGTCGAGGGCTCCAGAACGCAATATTTTATTGGAGATTTTGACGGAACAGCGTTTATTCCGGATGAGCGCTCCAAGTGTGATGTGCGGTGGCTGGATTACGGCAGGGACAATTATGCCGGAGTCAGCTGGTCCGATATTCCTGCACCGGATGGCAGAAGGCTGTTCATTGGCTGGATGAGCAATTGGAAATACGCAAACCTGACACCGACGGATGGTTGGAGGGGGGCCATGACCTTGGTGCGGGAACTCAAGCTGGAGACGCTGCAAGGTGAAGTCATGGTAACGCAGCAGCCGATTCGTGAAATCGAAGAGTATCGTCATGAGGTGCTTTCCTTGCGTGATATAGCCGTGGATGAAGCTGCTGTCCGATTAGCGGCTGTACGGCTGGAGAACTTCGAGATCCTTGTCCGCTTTGATCCAGCATCTTCGCTTGGTTTGAAGGTAAGGGCAGGATTAGGACAAGAAACGTTGGTCGGTTGGGATGCAAGGTTAGCCGAAGTATACGTGGATCGCAGCCGTTCAGGGCAGGCGGATTTCCACAAAGATTTCCCCGGCAAGCATGCGGCACCGTTAAAGACACCGGGCTCTATGCTGGAACTGCGGATCTTCGTGGACCGTTCGTCCGTGGAGCTGTTCGCGGATCGCGGGCAGGCGGTGATCACGGATTTAATTTATCCTGATCCCGCATCAACGGGCATAACCGTGTTTGCTGATGATAACCGGAAGGTCATAGAATCCCTCCATATCTATGAGGTTTCTTCATCTGGTGGCCAGTTAAAGTAATATGAATCGATAAGACATAAGGAGATCCGGCAGTATGCATATTGGAGCAATGGAAGCGGGCGGCACCAAATTTGTCTGCGGTATTGGAAGTGAAGACGGAATCGTCAAGGACAGCATCAGCTTTCCGACAGGACAGCCGGAAGGGACATTATCCAGAGCCATTTCCTACTTCAAGGATCATGAGGTAGAAGCCATTGGCATCGGGTCATTTGGCCCCATCGATCTGAAACAGGAGAGCCCGACATACGGATATGTAACGTCAACACCGAAACCTGGATGGTCGCATACAGATGTCCTTGGTAAGATGAAGTCGCATATGAACATTCCCTATGGCTGGGATACGGATGTCAATGCAGCTGCTTATGGAGAAGCGACTTGGGGAGCAGCGAGGGGGCTGAGCAGCTGCGCTTATTATACGGTGGGTACAGGTCTTGGGATCGGCCTTTATGCCGAAGGACGACTGGTTCATGGATTGGTTCATCCGGAAGGAGGCCATGTTCCCGTTAAACGCCATCCGGAAGATGGCTTTGGAGGAACCTGTCCTTACCATGGCGATTGCTTGGAAGGATTGGCAGCAGGGCCGGCGCTTGAAGCCCGATGGGGGTTGAAAGGACATCTGCTGCCGGCCGACCATCCCGCTTGGGAAATAGAAGCCTATTATATAGCGCAATCCATAACCGGACTGATCCTGACGAATTCCCCGGAGAAGATCATACTGGGCGGCGGGGTTATGCAGCAAGCTCAGCTGTATTCCCTCATTCGTGCAGAGGTGAAGCGCAATTTGAACGGATATGTGCTTGCCGACGAAATTGTACACGATATCGAGAATTATATAGTTCCTCCGGTATTAGGCACCCAGTCCGGTTTATGCGGCGCATTGGCTCTGGGAATCCGGGCATGGCAAGATTCGCAACGATAAACAATTGGGAGATCAGCCCGAGTGTTCGGGCTGTTCCTTCCTATATAACGTGTGGTAAAGAATCGAAACGAGGTGGTTATATGAAATTACCGCAGGATGTACATACCATGTTGCTGCGCACGATGTCTGCCATCACGATGACCTTATTGCTGGCGACAAGCGTCATTCCGGATTCGGCATGGGCTGCGTCAGCGATCCAAGAAGCGAATGCAGCTTTGAAAGGGAAAGGAGAAAACGACATTTTTGAAAGCGTATCCAATGTAAAGACCAACCTCGAAGGGTGGCAGTTGAAGGGCAGTGGCAATATGGAACAAACGGCAGAAGGTTTACGGCTTAGTTCCGATTCAAGTGAGAATGCAGCGGCGATCTCAGCAACCAGAGCGGATGATTTTGTCTATGAAGCCGATGTGATGATTACGGATATGCAAGCAGATGCTTCGCTGGTCTTTCGTTCAAGCGTTGACGGCTGGTCATCGTATATGCTGCAAATCGTACCCAGTGCAGGCTTGGTTCGCCTCAAGGATGCCCGCGAAGGGAACGGAAGATTGAAGGTTGAAAAAGCGCTCTCGTTGAGTCAAGGGGAAATCGTTCACCTTAAGGTCAAGGTGGTAGGCAGCAATATCAAGGTGTTTTGGGGAAACCAATATGAACCGATAATGGAAGTCGATGATACGGCTTATTCCACAGGACAGCTGGGTCTACATGTGTGGGATGGTTCCGCCCTGTTTCAAAATATCAAGGTGAGCGAGTGGAAAGGCAACTTGTTCGGACCGGTAAATACGAGCGGGGACTGGCAGCCTGACATCAAAGGGCTTAAGGGATCGGCATCGGAAGGGCTCGAAGCCTACAGAATCTATAAGAATGCGGCTGCGGATTATGTGCTGGAAGGAAATATCACCTTAGGGGGACAGGCTGAAGCCGGGTTCTATTGGAGAGGGAACGATCAAGGAACGGAGGGATACGAAGCCATATTCAGGAGAGAGGATGATCAGGTTCGGGTAACGCTGGAAACCTCGGATGGAAAGGTGATTGGCGCATCGAGCCGTACATACCCAAGCCTGCCCACAAGTGTGCATCATGTAGAGATCCACGTCTCCGGAGACAGAACTCAAGTCACTGTAGATGGTTACGAACCCGCTGCGATCCGCATTTCCGACGGAAGTTACGCGGACGGATCGATCGGGATGAAGGTAAAGTCCGGAACGGCTTACTTTCAGGACGTGTACGTAACTCCGATGGAAGATTATTATACGGAGGAATACCGCCCGCAGTATCACTATAGCCCAATCCGAGGCTCGGTAAGCGATCCGAACGGATTGGTCTATTTCGAAGGGGAGTATCATCTTTTCCATCAGGACGCAGGCCAGTGGGCGCATGCGGTCAGCCGGGATCTGCTGCATTGGAACCGGCTGCCGATCGCACTGCCTTGGAACGATCTCGGACATGTCTGGTCGGGTTCCGCCGTAGCCGATACAACGAACGCTTCAGGTCTGTTCGGGGATTCTGGAGGCAAAGGACTCATTGCCTACTATACATCCTTTAATCCTGATCGGCCGGGCGGGAATCAGAAGATCGGACTTGCTTACAGCACCGATCACGGACGGACCTGGACGTATTCGAAAGAACGGCCGATCCTCATCGAGAACCCGGGCAAACAGGGCGAGGATCCCGGAGGATGGGATTTTCGCGATCCCAAAGTGGTTCGGGATGAAGCCAACAACCGCTGGATCATGGTGGTATCAGGGGGAGATCATATTCGCTTCTATACCTCCGACAATCTGGTCGATTGGTCCTTAACGGACCGTTTCGGGTATGGGGAATATATCCGTGGAGGCGTGTGGGAATGTCCGGATCTGTTTCAGCTTGCCGTGGACGGCTCGGGTCAGCGCAAATGGGTGTTGATGATCAGCAGCGGCGCTAATCCGAACACCCAAGGCTCCGATGCGGAATATTTTATCGGCGATGTGACGCCAGACGGCAAATTTATGAATGATCATACGGCGGGGACCGTGCTGAGAACGGATTGGGGCAAGGAATTCTATGCCTCCATGTCCTTCTCCGACCTGCCGGACAATCGTAGGATCATGCTGGCATGGATGACGAACTGGGATTATCCCTTCAGTTTTCCGACTTCGGGCTGGAAGGGCCAGCTGACCATACCTAGAGAGCTGTCGCTCAGAACGACGAGTGAGGGGATACGTCTGCACCAGTCTCCAATCTCTGAGCTTGAGACCCTCCGGAATACGGTCATCCATGTGAACAACAGGGAAGTGACGGAGACCTCGCAGAATGTGTTAAAGGGAATTCAGGCCGGCGCGTTTGAAATCGAGGCGGAAGTCGAGATTCCGACAGACAGCAGCGAGCTGGAATTCGGCTTCCGGCTGCGGGAAGGCGGCGGACAACAGACGGTGGTCGGTTATAATAATGCCGCGCATCACATGTTCATTGACCGTTCGGCATCGGGAACCACGGATTTTTCCAGCCTGTTCTCGACCGAACACAAAGCTTTGCTGCACCCCATAGATGGAGTGGTCAAGCTGCGTATTTATGTCGATGAATCTTCCGTCGAGGTGTTCGGCAATGACGGAAACGTTGTGTTCTCGGACGTTATTTTTCCGGATCGGGCCAGACGGGGGATGAGCTTTTACACCCAAGGCGGCCAAGTAAAGCTGAAATCCCTTCAGGTGCATGAGCTGGATTCCGTGTGGAGGCATCTTGATCTATCAGAACCTGCTTCCCGAATCCTGTTGGATTCATACGAGCTGGACCTGTCCCAGGGAGAGACCGAATCGTTGTACGCAGCATTGGATCGTGTCCAGGGCAACGGGAAGAAACCTTTGGTATGGACATCCAGTCATCCCGATACGGTCCGGATTGTTTCATCCGATGAGACCCATGCCGTATTGAAAGCTTTGAATGCGGGAGAAGCCGTGATTATGGCCTCAACGCCAAACGGAAAAATATCGGCGAGCACCCGCGTGTTGGTCACGAGCGGAACGTTCAAAACAAATCTGACGGGATGGAAACCGGACCTCAAGGCCTCGAAATGGGTTCTTACCGAGCATGGAATCCGGGGCAGCCATTCAAGCGATGCCAATTATATGGCGCAAGAGAAGGCAGGAGACTTCACGTTCGAAGGAGACATGCGGCTTGGGGAAGCAGGCGGTGCCGGGTCCATGCTGTTTCGGGCAAGCGGGGACGGACGCAGTGGATATTATCTGAATCTGGATCCTGGTATGAAGGCGATTCGGCTCTTCTACATGGTCGAAGGTCGATTCGAGGAACGTCAGGTCCTGGCCAGAGTCCCCGGTTTTATCCAAGGGGGAAGAACCTATCACCTGAGGATTGAAGCGAAAGGTCCGCATATTCAAGTCGACGTGGACGGGAAGACGGTAATCGATGTGATGGACGGGACATTTGCCGAAGGGCATTTTGGCGTCAATGTGTTCGGCGGGCAGGCTTCCTATCAAAATGTCTACGTCCGTCATTCGTCTGAAGCTCGTCTGAGGAAAACCAGCTTCATGAACGAAGCCATGAACCAGGTGATCTATACCGAGAAATCCGTAAACGGCGAACCCGTTACCGTGAAGGAATCAACGGGTACGGGGAACCCGTTATGGGTATTGGTACCAACAGGAGAGGACGATACGTATTCCATTCGTACACCGGAAGGCAAGGCTTTGGATGTGGATACCGGGCAGAACCGGATTCAGTTATACACATATCTCGGTTATAACAATCAGCGATGGCGAGTGGAACGTCAGGAAGATGATACGGTAACCATCCGATCCGTGCACGATGGCCGGGCGATTGCCGTAAGGGCTGACGGTTCGGGGCTTGAAATGAATGAGCCGGATGCCGGTTCGGATCGTCAGCGATGGCGGCTTGGCCCTGAAGCCAAGGGAGCGATAATCGAATAAGGGGAGAGCTGCCGTTGCCGGCGGCTCTTTTTTTCGGGGTTTATAACCGATGGTTCGGCGATGGACGAACCAATTCCTGCCGGGATGCGGGGACGGATAAAAGGGTGACGCTACGTGGCGAGTATGATACTCTAGAAGAGTTACTAGATTGATAGAACAGATGGGAAACACCGTGTGCACGTATAGGTAACAAACGGTAATTCGGAACCAAAGGGGTTAAACCTATGACAGATTTATTAATGTATGAGCGAGAGTATTGGAGCCGTTATATACATATTGCAGGCATCGACGAGGTCGGCCGAGGCTGTTTGTTCGGCGATGTGGTCGCAGCAGCAGTCATTTTGCCGGAGGGGTTAGTGATTGAGGGGATCAACGATTCGAAGAAACTCAGTGCCAAGAAGCGGGAGACCCTCTATGACCTCATTATGGAACAAGCACTGGCGGTCGGCGTTGGTTTGGTGGACGCGGAAACGATTGACCGCATTAACATCAAACAAGCCGCAAGACTTGCCATGAAGATGGCGATCGAGCAATTGGCTGTTACTCCCCAGTTTCTGCTTGTTGATGCCGAGAAGGTGGAATGCGATATTCCCCAGCGTGCCATCATCAAAGGCGATGCTAACAGTCAGTCCATTGCCGCGGCCTCCATTATTGCCAAGGTGACTCGCGACAGATTGTGCGAAGGGGAATGGGAGACGCGTTATCCGGAATATGGAATTGCCGTACATAAAGGCTACGCTACCAAGTTTCACCGTGAACAGCTGCAGCTGCACGGACCTACCGCGATGCATAGAAGAAGTTTTCTGAAAAATATGGAGATTGAGCAATTGTCGCTATTCTAGATTTCGATGCAGCCCGCCCTCGTCAAAAGGCGGGCTGCTGCCGATATATAAGGTATACAGAAGGTGTGGGAGGAACTATCGTGAACATCGGATCGTTGATTCGCGGACTCCTGGGAGAGCAAAAGCCGGGAGACGCCAAGACGTTGGAATTAAAGCCGGGTCAGGTCGTTCGCGGTGTCGTTATGAACGTATCCGAGGACGGGCAGGAAGCTGTGGTGCAGATCCAGGGCGTTCAAGTGAAGGCGAAGCTGGAAACGCCGCTTCGAGCCGGGGAAACCGCTCTTCTGGAGGTTCAGCCGCCGGGAGAGGGAGGGACGGCCGTACTCAAGCCGCTTAGTCAAACGCCAGGACAGCCGCTGTCCCCGTCTTCGATGGCTGAGGTGCTGGATCTTGCCGGTCTTCCGGATACGAAGGAAAACCGTGAAATGATCAAGGGTATGCAGAATGCAGGAGTCCCGCTGACGAAGGATAATATCGCCATGTTCCGTGAGGCATTGGCCGTGAAGCCTCCGCAGATTCCCGCGGCGGAATGGGCGGAGTCGGCTGCAATCGCGTTTCACCGCGGCCTGCCGATTACCCCCGAAAGTGTAAAGGGACTGCATCAGGCTGTGTTTGGACCCCAGCTTCATCAACTGCTGCAATCGTTGGAGCAGCAGCTAGCGTCTGCTTTAAGCAACGGTAACGGAGGCGCTGCGGCTGCCGGAAAAAATGCAGCGTCCGCTGTGCCTTCGACAGCAGCTGGCGCAGAGGGGATCGCTGCCGCGCAGCAGCAAGCAGCAGCGGCGAACAATGCTGCTGGAGGTGCCGCACAGGCCGGCTCAGGTCAGCAGGCACTGCTGACCAAGCTGCAGGGCCTGCTGCAGCAGCTGCGCGGCGAGCTGGCGCAGCCATGGGCCAGCGGCGGCACGGCAACGCCTGCCGCCGGCCAACCCGCCGCCGTGCCAATGGGGCCGGCGGCGGGTTCAGGCGAAGGGGCCGCAGGCCCTTCGCCAAAGCCGCCCACCCCTGGCGCGGAGCCGTGGGTGGGGCGGCTCTTGAAGCTGCTCGGTGCGGAGCACGAGCAGCAAGCCCTGCGCGGGGCCGGTACGGGCCCCGCGGGCGAAGCGGCGCGCAGTGGCGGCGCCGCAGCACCAGCCGGGCAGCCTGCGGCGGCGCACGGCAGCAGCACGGCCGCCGCGCCCGGAGCGAGTGCGGCTGTGCCCGCATCGGCAGCTGCTCCAACGGCAGCAGGCGCGGCTGCCCCGCCTCCTGCTGCAGCGCAGCCAACCGCTGCTGCGGCAGCCCAAGCATCCCTGCCCGCCACTCCTGCCCCTGGCAGCGGTGGCGCAGCAGCGAGTACGCCAGGAGCCTCCGCCACGCCAGGGAATGCGGGGAATGCGGCGAATGCGGCGAATGCGAATCAGCAAGCTGTTCCGAATGCTCAGGCTGGTGCCGTGAATCAACAGGGCTTGACGCAGCCGGTTGTGCCATCCGGCCAGCAGAATTCTGTCCAAGGCGTACAACAGGCTGTCATGGCCTCAACACAAACGGGTGAATCGGCGCTTGCCCTGCAAGACACACTGAAGGGAGTATTGCTTCAGGTGCTATCCAGCCAAGAAACGCCGCCTGCGCTAAAGGAAGCGGCACAGCAACTCGTTCAGCATTTAACAGGCCAGCAGCTCTTGCTAAACACGGATCGCACGGCACCGTTTGCGCAGGTCACGATGTTCATCCCTCTGCATGGGGTCGATGGGGAACAGACGGCATCCGTACATATTCAATCCCGCAGAGGCCGCAAAGGCGAGCTGGATGCAACCAACTGCAGGCTTTTGTTTGACTTGGACATGAAATTTCTGGGCCCGACCTTGATCGATGTGCAGGTTGTTGACCGGATCGTCAGCCTCAGCTTTCGAAATGATCAAAGTTACGCCGCGGAGCTGTTTGAGGGAAAAAAAGAAGAGTTGGCTCAAGCTGTTTCGTCTATCGGCTACCAATTGCTCAGCGTAAAAACAGAACCGCTGCCCCTAGTTGCCCCGCCTAATTCAGACATGTCCGTACAGGGAACGGCAGCAGAATACACCCCGCAAACCTATAAAGGGGTGGACATGCGCATATGACCAAGCAAGAGAAAGAGCAAGGGCAAATAACAGCCATGAAAAAGGCAGTTGCCCTGAAATATACGCCTGGCGAGAGCGAAGCGCCGGTTGTGGTTGCCAAAGGGAAAGGGAAATTGGCGGAGTCTATATTAGACAAAGCTAAAGAGCATGGCGTCCCTGTCCAGGAAGATGCAGCTTTGGTGGAGATTCTCTCCAAGCTGGATCTGGATCAGCAGATTCCCGAGGAGCTGTACCAGCTTGTAGCGGAAGTGCTGACATTTGTTTATCGTGCGGATCGTCAAGCGAAAGATGGAGGGATGATGCCATAATGAACTCGCCTTCCGGCAAAAAGGACAGCCGCAAGCAAAAAGGAGCCGCTGCCGAAGAGCTGGCGGCCGCTGCCCTAATTGAAAAAGGATACCGGGTTTTGGAACGGAATTGGCGCTGCCGCTTTGGAGAACTGGACATCGTTGCCGAAACAGGGGAGACCCTTGTGGTGATTGAGGTCAGAAGCCGAAGCGGAACAGTCAGCTTCGGCACGCCTTCCGAGTCCGTGAACGCCCGCAAAATGATGCAGGTCCGAAACACAGCCCAGCAGTACGTTCATCAAAAGCGTTATTATGAACGGCCGGTCCGGTTTGATGTTATCTCCATTATTCTTCGCCCAGATCTGACGCCCGTCTCGATGGATCATATCGAGAATGCATTTTAGATGGATACGATCCAAAGCATCTATAAGGATACCAAAAAGAAGGTGATAGGAGCCGAGCTCCATCACCTTCTTTGCGCAGTACAGATTATTTATTCAATAGGAGCGAACTTCCATACCGTTGTTATCCAAATCATATCACTCTCCAGCTCCATTTCACAAATGAGTGGTTTCATCGGCGGTGATATATTGGCGATCCAGCTGACGGTATTGAATCGCTTCTGCGACATGCCGGCTCTGTATCCTATCGGATGCTTCCAAATCGGCGATGGTTCTGGCCAGCTTCAGGATTCGGTCATAAGCGCGCATGCTCAGGCCCAGCGTATCGATTGTCGCTTGCAGAAGCTCAGCCGAGTCCTTGTCCAGCACCGCATGTTTCCTCAGGAAGCTGCCGAACAGTTCGCTGTTCCAGCTGAACGGTAACTTGCTGTAACGTTCCAATTGAATCCTTTGTGCCGCATAAACTTGATCCCGCATTTGCTTGGAGGATATAGGTGTTGCGCCTCCAGGCCATTCCTTCGGCCGAGGCACGTCCACCTGAAGGTCGATCCGATCCATCAAGGGCCCCGATATTCTAGCGCGATATTGAGCAATTCGTGTAACGCTGCACGTGCAGCGTTGATGAGGGTGATCACTGCCGTAATAACCGCACGGACACCCGTGTGAGTATGAGCTTTGGAATGCTTAAATAAATAACGAACTTTAATGTCCGCTTTTGGTCTGCCCCCGATTGGTGAAGGGATTGTTTCAACGATTATTTCGTCAACAAGCGCTTTAACAATTTGTCGACGGGTTTCGAACGAAGGATCATCCTCGATCTTCATTCTGAGAGTCGCAAGTAAATTCTCGGCCGAGCTGAATTCAACGCTCAGATTGTTCTCAGAATGAATCAATAAATCGATTTCGCGTAACCGCTGTTCCAATGAAGCGGTCTCCGACATGATTTCCTGCAGCTGTTTTTCAACATCCAAGGCGGTAATCATTTTCTGACGATATAGGGTGAGAATACCTTGTCGCTCGTTTTGCTTATCAGCAATGCTCTTTTGTACAATTTCTTTCTCCGATAGATACTCTCCAATTTTTGATTTTCTGATTTCCATTCCGTCATTTAATTGCTCGAGGGCTTCTCCTGGGTTCTTAATAAATTGAACACATTCATCCCATACATGTTTTTCTATCCACTCCGCCGGAATGTTTTTGGATCGGCACTTTCCTTGAGCAGGCCCCCTGTATGCATTCTTACCACCGCAAATATAGTAAGCCTGAGGTTTTCGTCCTACCCCAGCGAACGCTGCACCGTGATAAGTTAATCCGCAGGATCCACATTTGATAAGACTTCGGAGGAGATTGTCTCGAGTTTGATTTCTAAAAGCCTCAATTTGATTATCGCGAAGCGCTTCCTGAGCTTTATCCCATAAATCCGTTGATATGATCGATGGGACTACTCGTTCAATGAGCTCTCGTTCCTTTTTTGAACGTTTACCGTATACGTGGAGTCCTTTATAGGTAGTGTTTACAACCATGTTCCTGATTCGTCCAGGGGTCCAAACTCCAGCTGTGTTCTCCTTTCGTTTCCCTTTTTTTAGTTTCCGCCCGTCTTTTACATAGGAGGGTGGGATCTTTAATGAGTTAAAGTAATCCGCCACTTGTACTGTCGACCATCTTTCGTTTCCAACAAGGTGATACATTAGCCGAATAACGCCGGCTTCTGATAGATCTTCCTTCCCCGGGAGCGGATCCTCGTTTACTTGGAGAAATTTATCTACAACCACATATCCATACGGTACGATTCCCCCGAGCCATTGGCCTTGACGGGCAACGCGATTTGCTCCGTGCCAAAATGTTTCAAGGAGGGTGTCGCGGTCAAACTCCGCTTGGCCAGCGAGGACGGTGATGACGAATCTGCCCATTGGCGTACTGGTATCAAAAGGCTCCGTCATGGATTTGATGGTAACTCCGTACTCTTCGAGCTGATAGATGGCATCAAGCGTCACTCGGGCCTTCCGGCCAAGACGTTTCATATTATAGATAAGGACGCTTTTGAATTTACCCGCCTTGGCATCTTCTAAAAGTCGTTTGCCCTCCGGCCTCTCATCAAGAGGGATGGTCCCAGAGACTCCATCATCCTTATACCAATCAACAATATTTAACCCATGAAGCTCGCAATATTTGATTGCAAACTCAATCTGGCTTTGGATAGTTTCACGTTCTTGTTGATCGTCACTGGAGACCCGAGGATAAATGGCAACATCTTTAATTTCGTTATCTGAAGTGAAGTTTATCATAGGAAATCCTCCTTATGTGCAATATGCTCCGTGAAATTCCATTACAGTTTTGAGTTCTTTCATCTGGATTACAAAACTCTGTGCAGCGTAACGATATCTGCTTGTGAGCTGACCAAGTTTTAAGCTGAATTTGCCGTCTTTGTAATCTAGGTCATCACTTAACACAGGTTGACAATTAGCAAAAGCCTGTAGTTCGCTCTCATCAATGTGGGCAAGGGAATCGTCTATAGAAAACTGAAGCTCATCACATGTATGTAAGGTTTGTTCGTCAATATGTAGTATCAATTGTGATGGGTATTCGAGATTGCCCGCTGGATCGTAATATGCATAGATTTGTGTTTCTGCCGGCACGTCAATCAGCACCTCACCTGCGATAGGTGTCTGAGACAACATCAATGTACTTTGGAGCTCTCTTCTTTGAATTTGAAGGAGTCGCTGCTTAGCTAGTTTTGGAGGTACACGAAACGTCTTTGCCAGATAATATATTGCGTCACTTTGGTTTTCAGGAATGTCAAGTCGAGAGATCATGTAGTAAGGCATGGATGCGTACAACATGAAGGCTTTTGCATCAGCCTCCTGGCCATCTCTAAAGAGTTTGTTCATCCTTCGTTGATCGCCAGCATGCCTGAGCACGTGGCAAAGCTCATGGAAGAATACCATCCGTGCGATAGGATAGGGATCTTTCTTGTTTAAGAAGATAACTCGTTCTTCATTATCAGAAAACGGCGGGCATAGATCATATTGAAGATCAACAAGAAATGCCTCACTTATCCGATCTAAATCTAGGTCATCAGGCTGAAGGATATGATGCAAACGATAACGATCAGATATCCACTGTTCCAGTGTGGTTTCGTAGTAGCTAGGAAATTTCATGAAGTACACCTCACATTAGGAATATATGTTCGCTTTTTGATTAAAAAGAAAAGCCCATTATTATGGGCTATATGAGCTTTTACATAAAACGTTCAGCAGTTGCAATTATCTTTTCTTTATGAGAAATTAGATCGGCAACATCATCAAGTGGGAGTGTAGTTTTATCCTCATCATTAAACTGGATCATCTTGTTGGCGCTATTAAAGTGCAACCTACAAATCCATTTACGAATATTATTATCTACTAAGATATTAAAATAACTCAGATTGTCACGATAGTTTACTCGATCAGGTGAAATAATATCTTTTAAGAGGATGCGGATTGTAATATATCCTTCTAGCTCTTCTTGTGTTGTAACGATTTCAGGTCCTTCGTCCACAATCTTCTCTATGGTAGTGGCAACTTCGTTTTTAGAAACCTGTTCTGAGTTGGTATTGGCGAGTGCAGTCTGAAGTTTATCATTTAAAATGTCATTAACAAACTCTTTCAGGGATCGTTTCACAATACCATTAAACTTCTCAATTACCTGTCTGGTCTTTTTTCCAGGGTAAACATCAGAAAGGATAACAGAAATAAAATCGTCGCTAGGGGTATCCCACTGAGTTTTAAGGAACCTCTTGATTTCATTTGTATACTTTAATTCAGCAGCTGTTGTATTGATACTCTCAACATCAAAATTGTCCTTTTTGAATTTACTTAACTCAGCAATCTGGTGATCTCGGATATCGAAAAGATTAAATTCAAAAAAAGGTGTTGTATCCATTTTATTTTGTTCTTCTAAATCAGTGTAGAACTTATAGACAATTCCATTTGTTAGTATTGCAAACTTAGCAGAAGTGGTACCGAAATATCTGAATAGTTGAGAGTCATGTTTAGTAAGTTGTTCTTGGATAGACTTGGCTTCTATTAGAATTATTGGCTTACGATCATGCATGATCGCGTAATCAACTTTCTCACCTTTTTTGATACCTACATCGGCAACAAATTCAGGGAGAAATTCCTCTGGATTAAAAACATCGTAATTAAGAGATTGAAAGAAAGGCATAATTACAGATGTTTTAGTAGCCTCCTCTGTCAAGATACTATCCTTCATTTTTTGGACCCTCTTAGCTAACGACCTAATCTGATCAGCAAATTCCATTCTACCTTCACCCAATACAATCCCCATCGGCTGGGGTACTTGCTAATTTTTTGAGTTTTTTTCTGCTTGCTCTGCTGCACGCCGTTTCATTGCACGGTATCGTTGCAATGCAGCTTCCATCTCCTCGATCTCATCTTGCGTATACTGCTCTGGACCACCATAGAATGACATATTTGTTGGGGTGTCTATACGGCCAAGTAGGTAATCTGCCGATGTTTCCAGGACATCAGCAATTCTTCTCAGAGAGTCGGGATCGGGTTTTCTGTCATTCGTCTCATACCGAGACAATTGAACAACTGTAAGCCCAGCCTTCTTGGCCAGATCTTTTTGAGTATAGTTCATTTTCTCTCTTAGATACTTTATTCGATCTCCGAGAATCTCCATAACACATTCCTCACTCTACAGCGTATATGAAGAAATAATAACATTACCAATTTGGTAAATAAACAAAATTGCCAAAAAGGTAAATTAAGTTGTTGACATTACCGAAATGGTAACATATAATCAAGACATAAAATTACCAAAACGGTAACAAGATTGGGGTGACACAATGAAAAAGGTTAATCTTGAGAAGATAAAAGCTCATCGAAAAGCAAACGAACTGTCTCTTGAGGATATGTCCAAATTGCTTGGTTATGAGAGCGCTAATGGTTACTATTATCTTGAAACTGGCAGAGGAAAGTTTACGGCAGAAGCCCTTGCTAAAGTGGCAGATAGGTTTGGAGTACCAATTGATGAACTTTTTTTTGTCGACGATATTACCGAAATGGCAAATTAAAACTTATGAACTAGTCAGGAGCCGCAATGTGCCCCAGAAATTTGAATAAAGGAGTGATGACTCGATGAAAACACCTTCAGGCATCACCTATAAACCGGAATATGTACCAGACATGGAGAGGATGGTCGAGGCCCTCAGAATCGTACATGAGGCTCCTGATCCAGAGAAAAAGGAAAATGTCGATCTCGAGGAAGGAGCCTAGGATGCGATTTAGATGGATGCGTCAAACATCTCGATCTGCCTGTGTATCAGCGATTGTAACCAGAAGCTTGCTAAAAAACATGGACGTTGAGATTGCATTGGACATGTCGCTTCCGCATTATGCCGTAAATCCTGAAAGCTTATCAAAGCTTGAGCGAAAACGGGTGCTGAAGGAAGCGTCGGAAAATTTGAAGAGGATAGAAGAAAGCCGCCGGAGCGGTACCAGCTACCAGCGGCGGAGGGGATGACGAGAGGGGAAGGTTTTACTCACAATTTCATAATACATCAGATCCTTGTCCGTCATCTCCTATTAAATCGGACAAAGGAGATTGATTAAACAATGGCAATCGGACAGTTTGGACCAGCACTCGAGGAGGTGCTGAAACGAAAAGGGGAGACACGGGGGGCGGCCGGTGCGGCAGCGCACGTTGATGCTTCTCTGATCGGCAAGATCATAAAAGGCACAAGAAAGCCCTCTGAAGAAGTGATGGCATCCACAACCACTCATTACGATGACGGTCAACTCTACATTGCGGCAGCTGGGGAGGTAACTGGCGGTGCCTTTGCTCCCTGGCTCAACAATGTGGATCTACATAGGGCGAGTGTTCTGATCAAGAGCATTGAGGAGATAAAGGAAGTGCTCGCTATATCTGGACAAGCCCCAATTAGCAAGACCAACGAGCAGATCGACGAGTCTGAACGACAGCAAATAAAGCGGCTACTCATGGAGACGGTCGAGGCGATAACAGCGCTGACTCACTTGGCTGCGGTGCTCTGCAAGGAATATTCCTTCAGTTGGCTAGCGACTTGGAAAGAGCACCGGTCAATGCTGAAGGCCAAAAAATATATGAAATGAGGGTTTAACTTGTTGAGAGAAACATTGGTAATGGAAGCTCTGCAAGCTGGGAGAAACGCGGATCATAACCTGCAGGTCATCGTTCGTAACCCAGAAAAGATGATCGATTCCAACAAACTTGTAAATGGAATCACCTATCTGAACAACATGATTAGATTCGCTGAAAAAGAAATGGAAATGAAAAAAGACCGCCTGGCGGGGCAGTCTCGGTTGAGAACACGTCTTAAGAGTCTCTTGTCGTCTATTTTAATCGTTGAACGCCAGAAGCGCAAGGGGGTTGAACTATGACGGCCCCCGTATCACCTGCAGCAGCGTATATATCCTCGACACTGGCACTTCGGGCCAGCACAGATACCATCGCAAAATTCATCCAAGAGGATCCGGATAACCTTCAACTATTGAAGGAGCTACTGAAACAGCGAGAAGAGGCTTATCTGAACTGGAGTAATGCCGCTTCCATGTTGAAAACCTTACCTGTTTCCGAGATGTCTGCAGCAATGATCCATATCGAAACAGTACTCGGATACAAATGACAGAGCTTCGGCCCTGTCTCCCGGCGTCGGACAGTATCATAACCTACTCCTTGTCTGGCGCCGAGAGATGCGGCTGACGCATCCGAGGCGGTGCCTACCCCCTGGACCGCCTCGCAATACATATGAAAGGAGGAAATGCCGTGAATGTGATTCAGAAGTTGACGGTTGTCAGTAACCCGACTCGGATCTTTGAAGTCGGAACTGAGATAAACGGCCGGGAGGTCATCGAAATCAAGCAGGTGGGATATGAATTTGAAACTGGAATATATTCAGAGCTTCACGTTTTGGATGAAGATGGCGGCCTGATCGCCAGCATCGAAAACTGCCCGGTGATCGTAGAATGGCAGACAATCGCCGTACATGATCATACAGAAAATGACCCGCAGCAACGGGTCATATCTGGTGCCAAAAATTAATTTTCGATGCCCTCATATTAGCAGATGGGGGCGAATCACACAAGAGGGAGTGATCCAGCATGGGAGCAGCGATGTCCCTTGATATTACTGGCGAACGCGTTGAAGCCACGGTACAGCCTCAAAGAATGTACACGCCGACGATCCTGTCGATCCGGGCAAAAAGCGGCATAGTGGAGGTCCACTGCAATGACGAACAGCTGGCTGAGATCGAATTCGCGATTCGTCAGCATTTCGAAAAAATAAAATATCCGGAATCACCCGAGCCAACAGTTCAAGACGTCGGCCTCGAGTATTCCGTTAAGGAGGAAATCGCTTGAAGAAGATTGTCCTGGAGCGTCTGACGTTCCGTAATTTTAAGGGATTCCGTGAATTCGTTCTCGACGCCAACGGCGGGAATGTGGATGCCTTTGGTGATAATGCAACTGGCAAAACGACATTGTTTGATGGCTTCACTTGGCTTTTGTTCGGAAAGGATAGTGCCAATCGGTCCGAACAGAAGTTTGAAATAAAAGAACTGGACAAGGCCGGCAAAGTTGTACGGCATGGCCTTGATCATGAAGTTGAGGGAGTCCTTCTGGTTAACCAGCGACGCCGAACATTCCGGAGAGTGTTCAGTGAAAAATGGACACAGAAACGGGGATCAGCCACATCTGTATTCGACGGCCATACAACCAATTATTTCGTCGACGGGGTTCCTGTTAAGGAAAAAGAGTACAGGGCCGAAGTTGATGCATTGATCAGCGAGGATGTTTTCAAGCTTCTGACCAGCCCTTCTTATTTCAACGAGGTGCTGAAGCCGGAAGCCCGCCGAAAAGTACTGCTAGAGGTCTGCGGAGATATGACGGATGCGGAGATTATCGCCAGCAACAAGGAGCTAACTCCATTGGCAGCAATCTTGGAGGAGCGAACCGTTGAAAAGCACAAGCAGTCGATTAAATCATCGCTTGCGGAGATCAATAAGGAAATAAAAGAGATCCCGACAAGGATCGACGAGAAATACCGTGACATGCCGGATGTCTCCGATCTGGACGCTGAACTGCTGCAGGAAGACATCGACACCTTGCGCGGCAGGATAGACGCCAAGACCGCGGAGCTGCAGCGTATCCAGTCCGGGGGCGAGCTGTCGGCCAAGGAGATTCTTCTACGCGAGATCAACGCTGAACTGACGGACATCAAACACAGAGTCCAAGCAGATGGCTTGCAAGCCGTGAACGAGCAAAGAGAACGATTGATGCAACTGCGCGGCGAAGCATCCGAGTTGCAAGCGCGAATTTCTGCCGGGCAGCGTGAGATTGAACAGTACAAGCGGCAAATCGCAAGAGCTGAGAGCCAAGCGGAACGGCTGCGGGAGGAATGGCATGCTGCTAATGGGTTGGAGTTCCCCGCCCATGAACATCAGCATGACGATAATTGCCCGACATGCGGACAAGCTCTCCCAGCTGATCAAGTACAGGCTGCGAAGGACAAGGCACTGGCTGACTTCAATATTTCCAAATCCCAGCGGCTTGAACGTATCTCTGCCGAAGGTAAGGCCATTGCAGAAGAGGTTAGAAAGCTCAAGCATTCCATGTTTGATTTGGAAGAGAGCTTGTCCGCATTAGAGACGAAACTGGCGGTGAAGCAAGAAGAGGTATCCGCAGCTGAAGCAAAGCTAGCCGACCTACAGGCAGCCGTCTCCGATCCGGCCGACGATCCAGAGTACCGGGCCAAACAGATGGAGGCCGAGGCCGTACGCTCTGAAATTGAGCAGCTTCGGTCCTCCACATCCGACGCTGCAAGCAAGGTTCAAGCCGAAATCAGTTTGCTCAGGGATCAGGTTAACGAGCTCGAATCGGATAAGTTAAAAATTGCAGCAGCAGCCTCAATTGAGAAACGAATCGCTGAGTTGACTGAACAGGAGCGCAAACTGGCTGCCGAATACGAGCGGCTGCAGCATGAGCTCTACTTGACGGAGGAGTTTACGCGAACCAAGGTTTCCGCACTCGAGTCTAAAATCAACAGCAAATTCAAATACGCCCGGTTCCGGCTGTTTGAAGAACAACTCAATGGCGGCCTGAACGATGTATGCAAAACGCTTTATAACGGTGTTCCATATGACGGCGGACTTAACAATGCCGCTCAGATCAATGTCGGTCTGGACATTATCAACACCCTCAGCGAACACTATGGTTTCATCGCACCAATCTTCATTGACAACGCTGAATCGGTTACGCAACTGATCGACACCGAGGCCCAGCTGATCCGTTTGGTCGTATCCGAGAATGATAAGAAGCTGCGCGTCGTAACCCACAACAACATGCAGGAGGCGATCTAAAAATGAGCTCTCAACAATTGGCTCTCGTAAAGCGCGACACAGTTGATGTAGTAGCAGATAAGGTTCGGCAATTCCAAGAGCGCGGGGAGATACACTTCCCCGCAAACTATAGTCCAGAGAATGCTATGAAATCGGCGTGGCTGCTTCTCCAGACAGTGCAGACCAAGGATTATAAACCAGCCTTGGAAGTTTGCAGTCGGGACAGTATCGCCAATGCCTTATTGGATATGGTTGTGCAGGGTCTGAACCCTGCTAAGAAACAAGGCTACTTCATTGTTTACGGTAAGACTCTAACCTTTCAGCGCAGTTATTTTGGCACGATGGCCGTGACTAAACGAGTAACCGGGGCCGAAGATATCGATGCACAAATTATTTATGAAGGCGACGAGTTTGAATTTGAAATTGTTCGCGGCCGAAAAAAAATCACAAAACATAAGCCGAGCTTTTCCAATATGGACGACAGCAAGATTGCGGGGGCTTATTGCACGATTTACTGGCCCGATGGTCGAGAATACACCGAGGTGATGACGATGAAAGAGATCCGTCAAGCCTGGAAGAAATCAAAGCAGAATCCGGATAAGGAAAACAGCACCCACAATGAGTTTCCGGGTGAAATGGCAAAACGAACTGTTATCAATCGAACTTGCAAAACATATATGAACACTTCTGATGATGGCAGCCTGATAATGAAGCACTTCCAGCGTCAGGACGAGGTGCTTGCAGAAGCTGAGGTTGAGGCTGAGATAACAGCCAATGCAAATGGTGAAGTTATCGACATTACACCTCCTACGGCTGCTAAGCCCGAACCGGAGCCGGAACAGCCAAAGGAAACAGCTCGTTCATCTAAGAGCAATGTAGAACCGGCTGGTCAAGGAGAAATGGATTTCGAGATCCATCCGGACGATATTCCTCCGATCGGCACTGAGGGGCCTGATTTCTGATGATCGATATTCAATGCCTCGGCTCCAGCAGCGCGGGCAATGCCTACCGGATCTCGGACGGGCATACCGCTCTCCTGCTGGAGGCCGGTTTTCCTTTCAAATCTCTGCAGCGAGCGTTGAAGTTTCGCATGACTGAGATTGCCGGCTGCCTTATCACCCATGAACACATAGACCATAGTAAGGCCGCTAAGGACATCATGAAGGCCGGAGTGGACGTTTATACCAGTCAGGGGACAGCTGATGCCAAGGGGCTCTCCGGGCATCGTCTGAAGGTCATCAAGGCCATGGAGCCGTTTCAAGTTGGCACCTGGTCGATTCTCCCCTTTGACATACAGCACGACGTTGAGGAGCCGCTGGGGTTCCTTCTGGCCAATACGGCTGGGGACAAGCTGGTCTTTTTGACGGACACCTATTATTGCCGGCATCGATTCCGGGATCTAACCCACATCATGGTGGAATGCAATTATTCGATGGACATCGTAAGGGAACGGGTGGCGTCTGGCCACCTGCATCCAGGACAAATGAAGCGGCTGCTGAAGTCGCACTTTGGCTTGGAACATGTAAAAGATTTCTTGAAAGCCAATGATACCCGCAAAGTCCAAGAGATTTGGCTGCTGCACTTATCGGATGGTAACAGCGATGAGGAGCGATTCAAGCGGGAGATTCAGGAAGTGACCGGAAAGATGGTCCGGGTGGCCGGGCGATGATCGACGGCAAACCTTTAATGCGCAGCATGATGGGCAAGCGGATCTGGAGCTTAATGCAATCTGACCCGGAAAAGTTTAAGCGGGAGACCCGCGAGTATTTCGCTCGAGGCTATCCCGGGTGGACGGTTGTTAAAGTCAAATATCCGATCGTGTACCTTCGGGACGACAGGGGGAATCAAGGATGAATGAACCCGTTCAGTTAGATCTCTTCGGAGATTACGAAGAAAAGCCCGAACAACCTGCTTTAAACGGAATGTATTACGAACGGGCGACTGGGAAGTTTGTCTCCTATGTTCTCGGGCGCCGGCACTTTGAGGTAACACCCAGCGAATGCCTGGGCGACAAGGAATGGAAAGAACGAATCAAGAAGGAGCGTGCGATATGAACCAAATGAAAGAAATGACAAATGAGGAGCTGCAGCAGCGTACAAAGGAGATCGTAGATTTCCTTACTGATAAAAACGAGGAAGCGAAGAAGGCGGGGATTGAGCAGCACGGTCATTTCTATACTTCTGTCGCCTTTACACTCGGCTCTTTGATCGGATTTGACTTTAAACCTAAAGGGTACGGACCAATGCTCGGAACAATGCTCGAGTCCCTCACGGACGGGCTGCAGACAGGCGCCCAAGGGAAAGGAGCAAGTGGAACCTTCATCAAAGTCGTAAGAGATTGAATCCTAGTTAGGGGATGAGCGAATGCCCGAAGGCAGTTACCCTTTTCCGATGTACTCCGGATTGTTGGAACATAGACATTACAAAAAAATAGGATCAGCAATTTGGCTGTTCCTTTGGTGCATCAGCTCCACGACGAAGGAAGTCGAAAGGGACGGAATTGTCTGGGGAATCGTCCTTGGGAACAAGCCAGTTAAAATTAGCGACCTTGAAGATGAATTTGGGGTATCGGACCGGACGATCCGGTCGTGGATCAAGACGCTCGAAGATAACCAATACATAAAAGTCACCAGAGCGCCATACGGACTCGTTTTTACGGTCCGAAACTCCAAAAAATTCAAAAACAGACCGGAAGAAAGTTTCCACTCTGACTCAGGAGATCGGCAACATTCTTCCGATCTGAATGACAGAGATCGGCAGGAATCTTCCGATCACCCGGAAGAAAACTTCCGATCTAATAAAGATATTACAGAGATACACAATGCTGTTGCTGTTATTACGGATCCTGAAACCATTTTAAAACTTGCCTATGAGGTCGAGAGACATTTTTGCATGCGTAGAGGGCAGGGGCTTAGCGTCAGCGCTACCGACTTCGAAGAAATCAAAAAGATGGTTGCTACGGGGATCCCGTTAGAGATCGTGAAGCAAAGCATTGACAAATCATTTGCTGAGTACAAGCCAAAACATGCTTGGGACAAGATTCGAAACATGGCCTACTGCATCCCTCGCTGCCTAGACGAGTGGGCAAAAATGCAGGTGGATGACTCCATAACTGGTGCGGTGCCGCACGTGCCAGTCGCCCTTGGACAATCTCCACAACGAGGCTATCGAAATAAAAAACAAGCACAAATGGACGAACTAGACCGCTTTATCGAGGAGGAGAAGAAGCGTGGAAATCGTTGAGGTTGCCCAGCTTTACAAACACATAGCGAAATACTATCCAGCCTTTGACGCTTCGGTAGATCGAGTAAAGGCAGACCATAAGTATCTCCAGGACTTCCCCTTTGAGGTAGCTCAAGAAAATGTGGACGAACATATTCGAACGAGCAAGTATCCGCCCAACATTGCGGAGATCCGGGGGGCTCTGGGGGAACAGATCGAGCGTGACCGCATGAAGTCGTTGACCGAAGATTATTTTGCCGAGAGAGCCCGCGCGAAACAGGAAGCGTGCCCACCACCGCCAGGTTGGAAGGAGTCCATCTATGCAAAACTTGGACGTGCCTGACATGATTTTGCCCGAAATGCCGCATGATTTGGCTGCTGAGTGCTCAGTGCTAGGCGCTATCCTGATCAATCCGGAAGTGTACGAGTACGTTGAATCACTGGTTCCGAACGCATTTTATCGTGCAGAGCATCGAATCATCTTTAGCAGGATGGTGGAGCTGGTGGAGGAAGGGCAGCCAATTGACCTGGTGACTTTGTCTTCGCGACTACAGGATCAGAGAGAGCTTGAGGATATTGGCGGCGTCAGCTACTTATCCAAACTAGCCCATTCGGTGCCGACGACAGCGAATATAGAATCCTACGTCACATCCGTACAAAACAAGTTCATGGTGCGTGAGTATATCCGGTCGAGTATGGCCGGGATACAGGCTGCCGCAGCGGGTGAAGACATACAGCGCCTGGTCGCATCAGCCCAACAGGTTGCGACAACGTTGGCAGATCAAGTAGCTCCAAAACAGGATTTCAAGCGAATCAGCAATGTTTTGGTTGATGTTATCGAGTCGACCGAGAATAAAGCCGAAGTCTACAAAACAGGTAAGGTCACGGGGATCGAAACAGGATACACGGACCTCGATGCCATCCTTGGCGGCTTACAAAATAGTGATCTGATCATTGTGGCAGCGCGGCCTTCCGTCGGAAAAACGGCCTTCGCGCTGAATATTGCTCAGAACGTGGCCACTCGTGTCCAGGAGCCAGTTGCTATTTTCAGTCTGGAAATGTCCGCAGAGCAGTTGGTCACTCGGATGGTCAGTGCGGAGGGCATACTCGAGGCGAGCAAACTCCGGATCGGGGATATGGGGGCTGAGGATTGGACAAAGATGGCGAATGCTGCCGGCGTCCTCGGCGGGACCAATATCGTAATCGACGACTCACCAGGCATTACGGTCCATGATATCCGCTCGAAATGTCGGCGCCTCAAGAAACAGGAAGGCCTCGGTCTGATCGTGATCGATTACCTGCAGCTGATCGCAGGCGCCAGCAAGGGCCGGGGACCGGAGAACCGGCAGCAGGAGGTATCAGAGATCTCCCGGACGCTGAAGCACTTGGCCCGGGAAATGGATGTTCCGATTATCGCCCTGTCCCAGCTCAGTCGCGGCGTGGAGCAGCGTCAGGACAAGCGCCCGATGATGAGCGACCTTCGGGAATCCGGATCGATTGAACAGGATGCGGATATCGTTGCTTTTCTGTACCGGGATGACTACTACGACAAGGAATCCGAGAAGAAGAACATCATCGAGATCATTATTGCAAAGCAGCGTAACGGCCCGGTCGGCACGGTCGAGCTGGTGTTCTTAAAGCAGTTTAATAAATTCGTCAATTACGATCGGGTTCATGCGGATCCTGGTCCGCAACCACCACGCCAAAACAAGGTGGTCAATATGGATAAGCGCCAATGGGCGTAAGCAAGGAGGCTAATGGGAGATGAAGAACGGAAAGCGGCCAACGAGGCGGCAGAGAATTGAAATCAAAGATCGGGGACTCAACCCCGGAAACTGGCTCGTAGAGCGAGATACACCTGCAGCTATGGTCTTGATTCATCGGTACAGTGGCAGCTCGCGGACGATTCGGCGGGGTGCGTGATGAGTAGGTGGAGTCACTGGCACGTCTACGAGTACATGCGACAACGGATGATTCATACCGGTCAGGTACCGGATCAACAGGAGCTGCTCGCCGAATTTGCTGACATGGAGCCTGCTCTTATCGAAGAAGGCATGAAGGAATTTAATCTGGCCATGTCGATCGGGGGCGTATCCATTGCGAAGTAGCAAGAGATTGGACCCATTTTTTCAAGATACGCCATACGACATCATTTTCGACGATTCCGGTTGCTTGATAGGCGAAGTGTTTGTACTGACAGGGGAATCGAGAAGGGAGGCGACGCCATATGATCCAGTTCACCGTATACGGCGAGCCGGTCGCTCAGGGAAGGCCAAAGTTCAGCACCGCCGGCGGGTTCGTTAAGGCATATGACCCGGCGAAGTCCCGGGATTATAAAGATTATGTCAGGCTTGCAGCTTCAGAGCACGCGCCTGCAAGACTTCTGGAAGGGCCGATCGGGATGATGCTCACTATTTACCGATCAATGCCCAAGAGCTTTAGCAAGCGGAAGGCAGAGGCAGCGGAGGCCGGGGAGCTGCGGCCAACTACGAAGCCTGATGTGGACAACTACCTGAAGGGTGTAAAGGACGCCTTGAAAGGGATCATCTGGAAGGATGACAGCCAAGTGGTCGAGGTGTTTGTTCAAAAGAGATACAGCAGCCGGCCGCGAATTGAGCTCAAAATCAAAGAGTTATCCTAAATATTTTACGAGGGGAAAGTGATAGGGATGGATAAAAGTTATGCAAAGTTCACAGCTGAAATTCAAAAAGGGATCAACATCAAAGGTTCAGATGTAGAAATGAAAATACTAATTCCGTTGAAGGCTGCTCAACCATATCTGAATTTTCTAAGCAATAGCCAAGGTAATGAAGTAAATATCTTTGTAGGGGATCCGCAAATGTCATTCGATTTTGACGAGGACGAAGACGATGCCTACAAACTTTACCAAGGCGGCCGACGCGTGACAGCGGATGCTTCTGGAGTGGTGACATCGGTCGAGCAGCCTGAAACGGATGAGAATCAGGCAGAGCTGCCGCTTGATGAACCGGGCACAGGAGAAGAATCGGATCGTGAAGAGGATCAAGCAGGAGAGCGGGAAGAGGAGCCGTCGGCAGAAGAAAGCGACGAGTTGAGTGACTATGAGAAGGGAATTATGGGTGAGGAAGGATCCGATCTTCCGGAATGGATGAAGGAACCGGAAGGCGAACATCCCCCAAGCGATCGGGAAATGAGCTTCGAGGATACTGATCAGGAATCGGGGGAGGATGGCACTGCAGCTGCTGCCGAGGAAAACCAGACGGCTGGCGACGTCGAGATCAGCCCGGAAGAGTTGGAACAATACATCCTCTCGCAGCGCCCATCTTTCCCGGACCTTCAGCTCGACTTCCCAAAGTTGTTCGAGCGTAAACGGAAGGATGGAGTGACTTGGAGGGAGATCGCTAAAGAAGTGGGGATGACCTCTGGGCAATTGAGCGGCAAAATTTCCAAGTACAAGGAAGAAGTCAAAAAGGTAATGATGAGCCACGGCGTGGCCTGAGGATAGATGCAAGCGAGCCCCGGTCGAAGCTGACCGGGGTACCTAAATACATGCTTCTTACAGAACGTCAGTTCCTAGAATGGAGGGGAGAACCTGTGAAGGTTTATGACTACTACATCACGCCGGCTAAATATGAACTGGCTGCCCGAAATGGTGTTTCAAGAGAACTAGTGAATCATCGAGTCCGCGGACTCGGATGGGACAAGGATAGAGCGGTCATCACCTCGCCGAGGAAGACGACCATCCATCGTAAATGGTTGGATATTGCTGAAGAGAACGGGATATCTAAAAGGCTCTATTTCAAAAGAGTTTACCGTGGCTGGTCAAAGCAAGACGCAGCGACGAAACCAATTATGAATACGAAGGAAATTATCAAAAATCTAGACAACTACAGAATCAGGCTTTTTGAACCCGAGGACATCCAGGAAGCCGCTCGCAACGGGATCTCGTACGAGACATTCCGAAAGAGAGTCAGGGATTGCGGGTGGACAGTAGAGGAAGCGAAGACAAGACCGCTTTACACGCCTACAGAACGCGCATCAAAATGGGCACGTGCCGTCAGAAGAAAGCACGGCAATATATTCGCACACGTTTATCAGAAGAAACGATCCGGGAGGAATTAACGGTGGATGAACAGACTCGCAGACGAGTATTTCAGAAGGTGAAAACCTTCAGTAATCAAAAATTCTGGAACTGGATGAATTACATGCATAGCAGAGCATATGCAAAGGCAGCACAGCATTACGAGGAAGCTATGGAGATTGTTCTGCAGCCGAAACAAGCAGCCGCTGTTAAATCAAAAGCCAAGGAGATCCGTGAGAATTGGGACGGGATGTCTACGATCACGATTGACGATACCGAGGGTGCAGAGTTCCATTCGTTGGGGGTGTGAAGTATGCGGAACACATTAGGAGATTTGAACAACCATTTATTTGCTCAATTAGAACGGTTAAGCGATGAGGAGTTGACCGGAGAAAAACTTGCGGATGAGATCAACAGAGCTAAGGCTGTAACAAGTGTAGCATCGCAGATCATTGCGAATGGAACCCTTGTTTTGGAAGCCAGAAAGCTCGCTGATGATCGAATGAACGCAGACACAAAAATTCCTAAAATGCTTGAAGGTGGCAGCTGATGCTTCGTTATACGTCTGAGCAAAAAGAATTTATACGAGAGAACGCACCAGGCAAATACAATTCAGAAATCGCGGAGCTGTTCTATGCCAAGTTCGGCATAAAAATTACGGAGAGTCAGGTTAAAAGCTTTAAGGCTAATCACAAGATAAGAAGTGGCGTTCCTAAAAAAAGAAAATCAATACCACAAGGACTTTTAACTACTGAGCAAGCGGAATTTGTTATCAGAAACGTTAAGGGCTTGTCTAACCTCCAATTGACCAATATTGTGAACGAAACATTTAAGATAACCCTCACAATCAGGCAAATGAAGACATGGAAGAAAAACCATGGTTTGTCTAGTGGATTAAGAGGCTCTGAGGGGAAATCGCCTCCAAACAAAGGTACGAAGGGATTGTACAATGTCGGAGGCAACCGCACATCGTTTAAGAAAGGGCAGCGTTCGCTGAATTACAAACCCATAGGCACTGAGCGCATTGATCGGGATGGATATACGCTGATCAAAGTTTCGGATGAGGGCCCTTGGCATAAACGGTGGAGGCATAAACACAAGGTTGTTTGGGAAGAGAAGTATGGTCCTATTCCAAAAGGACATGTAATTCTCTTTGCAGACCAGAACAAGCGCAATATCGATCTGGATAATTTGATACTGATCAAGCAAAGTCAGTTATCAGTTCTTAATAGGAAAGGGTTGCTTCATAACGATGCCGAGCTAACGAAGACTGGCATAATCATGGCTGATATATATCGAAAAATTAGCGAAAGAAAGCGAAGCGGTAAGAGAACATCATAATTACTAGGGGGGCTCATTTTGAACAACAAGCCATTGACACGGCGTCAGTACGAGGTTCTTGAATTCATCAAAGCATTTATTTCAAAGAACGGATACTCTCCTACCGTGAGAGAGATCAGCGAACATATGGGATACAGTTCAGCTTCTACAGCGTTTAGTATTGTCGAGGCGCTTGTTAAAAAGGGATGTGTCAGAAAGAACCGGGGGCCGAGGACGATCCGAGTGGTGCAAAGCGTGGGGTCGTCGTGATTCGAAGAATAACTTGGAAGGAAGGGGCGGCTCTTTGCGAAGAGATCCGTAGGTCTCCGCCCGGAATCTGGACGCATGACTTGAACACCATCCGCAGCGGCCCGGCAAGGTTTGTCACCCGGGTAATGGCCCAGGACGGTTTGGAGATCGTGTACTTCCGCCACTCGGGCGGCGCAGGAGCGTGGCAATACGAGTTTCGTGGTAATGGCGGTGATGCCTGGGAGCAGGCACCGAATTATGTCCAGCTGAAGGATCTGGAGCTTGGCCAAATGGAGTTATTTTGAAAAGGAGACGTAGACATGCAAATTGCGGTTAGAGGATGGATTATTAACCCTGAATTGGAATGGAAGTTCGTTAAGGTAAGCGGTATTGATAGCGAAGGGGATTTTATTGATATTGAAGGACGTGTTGTTGGTGCTTCAGGCGAGACTCTAAAAGTTGCTACTACCGAGAAAGAGTATGAATTTTATATCGGTGAGTTTGGCCAAAACGGTTTGAAGTTAGAGGTTTGGTACCAAAGTACAAAATGCGAAATGCCTGAAGATTGTGACCAGACACTGGTTGATTGATCCGGGAGGGGGGCTCCTCTCCCCCCAAAAAATAATTGGAGATGATGAAATGGCTATTTCCCCTAAGGCAATTCAGTTGATTGACCAGGCGCTGGATCCGCTGATCGAATCCGGCTGCCGCATTGAGCAGATCAAGATGGTCGTTGCTGCAGGTGCTGAGATTGCCGATCGCGGATATATTCAAACGAAAGCCGGCGTGCTGAAAGTGGAGCCTAACAACTTTGTTCCGCGTGGGCGGGCTTATCTTGTCGAGGACCACTACAGAGGATTCAATTGGGTTCGATAATACAGGGGCTACGGCCCATTAAGGAGAGGTAACAATGCAAGATGACTATAACAACCTGCCTTTGGATCAGAGGCCAGAACATTGTACTAAATGCGGCACAGAATTTTATCCAGATCAATTTGATTATGAACCTGTATGCGACGAGTGTTCGAAGGTTTCTGGAGATGAGGGTGATCGGATATGAAGGCCAAAACAATTATCCAGCCTTGGGCGACGCTGATCGCCCTCGGCGAGAAGCAGTTTGAAACCCGCAGCTGGTCCACGAAGCACAGCGACACCTGGCACGGCTTAGCGGAAATGCATGCTGAGAATAAGAGGGGCGGTCGGGTCCAGTGAATATTCAAGAAAAACTAATAGATCTAGAGTTGGCGCTTTTAAAAATGTGGGCCGCTACCGGGATCAAAGAAATCTATAAGTACAAGAATAGAATCAAAATTTACAAGCGGGAAGGTTTGAGTAGGTTCGAACTGTTCTACGATCTCTCTCACTCTATGTTTACGGACGTGGAGGATACAGCAAACGGTGATGACCTCTACGCTGAAGAATGCAAGGTTAGTGTTGAAGTGCTGATTAAGAGGAGGGAAATATCCGGTACCCCACCCGCACCCACCATTAAGCTTGGTGACAAGGAGCTGCTAACAGCTCAAGAAGAAATCGCCCGGATCAATAGCAAATATTACGCGGACAGGCAGCGATTCCATGACCGGGGCCGGCAGTTGGCACATTTTCAGTCCTCACTGGATTGGTTGAAGCAAAGGTTCGAAGAGGAATGGAACTTTGAGCTGGGGATCGGCGAAGTCGTGGAAGAAATCATATATCGGTTTGAGGGTCGAGGTGAGTCCGATGCTGGATAAAGGGAAAAGTGAGTTCTGGCCGCCAGAAAAGATTGCTGCTCACCTCAAGGCGATCGGAGCAGACAAGCCGCCTGAACCCAGAAACAGCGGTTTAAAATATAAGATCACCGCACCCCGGAAAGGGTACCGGAACAAGTATCTAAAGCGTGGAGGCGAGTATTAAGGCTTATAAATGAAAGACCCCCTAATCCTTGGCCGGGCGGGGGTCAATCGGTAATATATTCCTCTCAATGATTATAACATAAAGGGGATTGAGGGGAATGGCGATGGCATGGACACAAGGGGAACTCTTTCCAAAGGCAAATGAAGCGGAGATCCAGCGTACAAAATTCCTGCTCGGAAAATATAAAGAGATGACGATGCTCATGCAGGATTTTGAGAAATTCGAAGAAGATTTAAAGCAAGTGGCCATTGATGGCGAAGCAGCCCGCCGGATCGATCAGGAGGACCTTCATGCTGATAAGACGGCCAACGCTACGATTCTGATTGAAAAGCAGCGCTGGGTATATCAGAAATATCAGTTTTACACTAGGCAGCTCGAGAGGGCCATTGGATTAATCCAGGACGACGAGGCAAGGAAGGCAGTCGATTACAGGTTCATGCAGGGTTACTCTTACAAAGAGACGTTGTTGTTTTTCCGACATGGATTGTCTGACAGCACGATCCGGAGGAAGATACTTGAGGGAACCGAAAGCATTGCCAATAGTTTGAAGCTTATGGGTTTTTTTGAACAGGATGACGCGGAGTTTTAACGTATAGACTATATATTGCAAAGGAAGGACAGAAAACCATGAGTAAACAACGTTACATGATTTTGAAGGGCGGAAGCCCAGCCATTCACAAACTAGGAGATATCGGCCGTGATAAAGATGATCTTATCTTTGTAAAGTCGGAAACACAGGATCACTTCATTGGAAATTTTGTTGAAGGATTCGGATTTGCTGATGTTGAGTTTAGGAAAAATGATTGTCGACCGCTGACCCCAGCTGAGATTGAGAAATTGAATAATAGTGAGATTCAACTCGGTGGTATCAGATACAAGATGCGGGTTGATTCGGAAGGGTATCCAAGTAATGATTAATGTGCAGTTCGTACGTAAAGCGATTTTTGACCCTAAAGTGAACACAAGCTGAACGTAGATCGACCCTAAGTTGAGCACCACGTGACGGTTTTCCCATGATAGGATGTAAGCATAGAAAAAGGCGAGAATGACACGCACGAGCCGCATGAATGCGGCAATTGTAACCGGGGCGTACCTCTTCTCGCTTTTTCTGTTTATGAAATAGCTTTAACGAATGCTGCGAGCAATCCAAATGCCAGAACGACCATGAGTACTCGCTTTACAATAACCTCATTCCATAGAATCTCAAAAATCCTCAAGCGATATCCTCCTTTTTGGTTTCTTCCAGAATAAACCTTTCTGAGAAGAATATCAAAAGAGTGAGCAACTTGAAGATCATCCGGGATTAAGTGGGGATAATTCGTGAATATAACATTTTGATATTTTGACTCGGTTTTCAGCAGCTCGTTAAAATGGTCTTGTCATACGTATCTAGTTACTAAGTACAGATTCTTTTAATAGCAAAGAGCGCAGCGTTTTTGCTGCGGCCGGCACGGGCGCCACTGCTAAGCTGCAGCGACCTCGTTATAAGCCAAAGCAGCCAGATAAGTGTAAGCGATGTGTATGGGGTGAGTGGACTGGAATGAAGCAGTTCTGCAGCAGACGAACCTGTGTAAAGAAGGAAAAACCTTCCTAATGTCGAAATATGGCATCCTAGGGGGGATATTTATTGTTGTATATTATTTTAGGACTTGTGTTATTGATCCTCATAATAGGCGCTGCAAAGAGTGGCCAAGGATGCGGATGTGTTTCGTTCATTGTATTTGTGGTGCTTATTTTTATTTTGTGGCGCATGGGGATCCTTGGCATTATATGGGGTATTATTCGAGTGTTCTTTCATGAAGTTTTTGAACAAATTTCAGATTGGATTTTCGGATGACAGCAAAGGAAAATACTTCCTGATGTCGAATTATTCCGTATCAATATTAACGACTCAGGAGGGGTAAGTATGAAGTTACATTCAGAAGCAGTTAGAACCGGCGTTATTAATGGCAAGATGTATACCGCGTTTTTCACAGAATTGCCAAATGGTCAATACCTTGCATCAGTTGTAGGAGAAGCGACTGGATCAGAGGGATTCGGGGAACATGTAACTAAGATGTGTGGAAGCAAAGAAGAGGCAGTTGCCGCAATAAACGATGCTTGGGCGGAATTGGTGCAACGTCTGAATCGAGCACTACCTCATCAACGACATTTTACTTTAAGACAGGGGCTTTCACAGACTCTCCTTAAACTAACTCAGGTGTCAGAAAGTATATTTAGATGTCATAAATGTGATGGTGAAGTCACGCAAAATCAACCTAATCCATCTTGTTGGACCTGCGGTTCATGTAAAGCGGAATACATGGGGCCTGTATTGGAAAAATAGCATCCATGGGGGTGCTTTTTCTATTGGATTAGGCGGCGAAATATACGTCGATTTAAGAGGTCTTCTATCAGATGCAGGCGAATGTCGGCACGAGGGATGAAAACAGCAGAGAAGGGGCATAGCGTTGGCGTGTGTCCCTATTTTGTGTGCGTGTATATGTGAAACCAACTCAACTCAAATAGGATGGTGAAGGCATGGATATCAGAGTCATCCCGATAGACCAGATTAACGCAGCTGCTTACAATCCGAGGATCGATCTGCAGCCGGGGGATCCAGAATATGAAAAGCTAAAGCGTAGTATTGAGGAATTCGGCTATGTGGAGCCAATCGTCTGGAATGAACGTACCGGCAACATGGTCGGCGGGCATCAACGATATAAGATCATGGTTCATGAGCTGGGAAGGACCGAGCTCTTGGTTTCAGTCGTTGACCTGGACGATCAGCAGGAACGGCTGCTTAATTTGGCGCTGAATAAGGTATCTGGAAGATGGGATGAGGAAGCGCTGGGCAGGTTGTTGGACGAACTGCAGGAGTCAGGCACGGATCTCTATTTGTCCGGATTCGACCAGGAGGAGATCGAGGACCTTGTCAGCGCTCTGCCTGAAGTCCCAGATATTGAAGATCCGGTCGTTGAGGATGACTTCGACGTAGGGAAGGCATTGGATGACATCAAAGAACCGGAGACGCAGCGCGGTGATGTCTGGCAGCTCGGCCCCCATCGGTTGGTCTGTGGAGATGCTACGGATCCGGCAGACGTCGCACGATTGATGGAAGGAGCCAAGGCGGCTCTAGTTGTAACGGATCCGCCGTACAATGTGGCCGTAGAGAGCGATTCGGAGCGCCTGGCCGCTGACGGCCGAAGCAGCATAATGAACGACGATATGCCCGCAGAGGAATTTGCGGGCTTTTTGCATGCTGTCTTTGAACGGTACTCGTCGATCATGGAGGCGACGGCGGCTATTTATGTATTTCACCCGTCTTCGTACCAGCGAGAGTTCGAGGATGCAATGAACGCTGCCGGTATTGTCGTCCGAAGCCAGTGTATTTGGGTGAAGAATGCAGCTTCGTTTGGCTGGTCGCAGTATCGCTGGCAGCATGAGCCGGTCTTTTATGCCCATCTGCGCGGCAAGGCTCCTGCTTGGTATGGCGACCGCCGCCAATCGACGGTATGGCGCGCCGGCCTTCCTGGTGAGCCCGCTGAACCTAGGACGGTCTGGGAGGTCTCCAGAGGAGATGTTGGCAAATACGTTCATCCCACACAGAAGCCGCTGGAGCTGCTGGCCATACCGATAGGTAACAGCAGCCAGAAGGGGGATGATGTGGTCGACTTCTTCGGTGGATCCGGATCCACGCTCATGACCTGCGATCAAATGGGGCGCAAGTGTCGGACATTGGAACTTGATCCGGTCTTCTGCGATGTGATCAAACGGCGGTATCAGGAGGCAACCGGCATTAAGCCGGTACTGATCGATCGTGTTGTTCCGATGGCAACATAAAAAGGAGGACGCTGACACGTCCTCCCCTTAATCCAGGGCTCCCCCCGGCTGAGATAGCGGCCCGCCGCGCGCGGCATTTTGCAGACATCCGCTATCTCGCATTCCATCATAACGGAAAGCCGAGGGGAACGACAATGGGAACACCTGAGAATAAAGATTTGCTTTTGCAGCACGAGCTTCAAGTCATGGAAGGAATCCTCGAGAGTAAGGAACAATACCGCAAGATCGTAAAGGTAGCTATCGCCCAATGGGTTAAGGACCTGCAGGCTGGACATATAATGATGAAGACAGTCGCCGATTTGGAACGGCTAATTGAGCTGGATATCAAGCTTCAGAGAGATGATCACTTGTAGTTCCTGCAATGTGTTAAAAATGGCGTCTCCGCTCTTATAATGAGGTTGTCTGATCCTTGAATAGGAGAAGACACCTATTATAAAGGAGGGCTAACAATGACAGTTCTAGACACCATTAAAAAATCAGGTTGTACAGGCACGAGAATTCAAGAGGTAATCGAACGCCACAAAGGGCAGGCATTTAAGGAAAGGCTGAAAGACCTTGAAGCTGACAATCCCAGTGCATTGACCAAAATCAAGGAGACAAAACGGAAGGAGCTTTATTACTTCGAGGTGCCCTAAATGAAGTATAAGTTATAGTCAACAGGAGTTGAACACAGAAGGGATAGGCGGGTCAATTTGGACTCGTCTTTTCTTGTTGGGGGTGGTGATTCATGTAATGGCTAGGGAGAGAAGCCCCGACCGGGACAAGGCAAAACAAATGTGGCTTGAGAGCGGCGGGAAGATGAAGCTTAAGGACATCGCCGCCGCTCTTTCTATTGGGGAGACTCAGGTCCGGAAGTGGAAGTCTCAAGATAAGTGGGCTGCCGATTTGAAAGGTAACGTTACCAATGAATCGAAAGGTAACGTTACTAAACGCGGCGCTCCCAAAGGGAACAAAAACGCAAGCGGAAATCGCGGCGGCGCTCCCCCCGGAAATCAGAATGCCAAGGGCAACCGCGGCGGGCCGGGTGGTCCTGTCCGAAATAAAAAGGCAGTCACGACCGGCGAATATGAAACAATATGGATGGACGCACTGGAAGAGGATGAGCAGGAACTCATTGATCTGGTGGACACAGATCCAATCCAACAGGCAGCCGAGTCCATAAAGTTGCTGGCTATCCGCGAGCGACGGATGCTTCAGCGTATCGGCAAGCTAATGAATGGCCTGACCGAGAAGCAACGGCGAGTCCTGAATGAACTGAAAGCAATTAAGGATGTAATGACGGTTCATGACGAAAAGTCCGGACTCACCAAGACGATCCCAGTTACTAGAACCGAAATGGTTGAATCCGAAGTCGAAGAAACAGAATACCGTGCTGTCGATGACATCCTTAAGATCGAGGAAGCCCTGACTCGAGTGACGGACAAGAAGTTAAAGGCTGTTGAGCTGATGAACAGGCTGATCGCTGTCGATGAGGAGAAGCAAGTCCGTACAGCTATCCTACAGATCGAGCTGCAGCAACTCCAAGGAGGGGCCGGCGCAACTCAAAGCTGGACGGAGGCCCTTCAGGTCATCGCCGAGCGGCGAAGAGCAAAGGTGAAAGCAGATGAGTAAGCCATTCAATGTGATTGCAGGAATCGAGCAACTGCTCGACCTTTACTGGGATGATCCTGTGTCATTTGCAGAAGATATGCTCAGTTTTGATCCTGACGATTGGCAGCGCGATGTGATGATGGACGTTGCCGAACATCCAAGGACTAGTGTCAGATCCGGCCAAGGCGTAGGGAAAACGGGGCTGGAGGCTGCATTGGTCATTTGGTTCCTCTGTTGTCGTCCCAATCCAAAGGTTGTGTGTACTGCGCCAACGAAGCAGCAACTGCATGATGTGCTATGGGCCGAGGTTGCCAAATGGCTTGAGAACTCTATGGTTAAGAACCTCCTGAAGTGGACTAAGACGAAAGTTTATATGATTGGCCATGAACAGCGATGGTTTGCGACGGCTCGGACGGCGAATAAGCCGGAAAACATGCAGGGGTTTCACGAAGACTACATGTTGTTCGTTGTCGATGAGGCTTCTGGTGTTGCGGATCCGATCATGGAAGCGATCCTCGGTACCTTGTCCGGCGAGGAGAACAAATTATTAATGTGCGGAAACCCGACTCGTACGAGTGGGGTTTTTTATGATTCTCATAATCGAGACCGCAGCCGGTTCCGGACGCACAAGGTGGATAGCCGGAGCAGCAAGCGGGCCAGCAAAGAGAACATCCAGATGCTGATCGACAAGTATGGCGCAGAAAGCGACGTCGTACGGGTCAGGGTTTATGGAGAGTTCCCTAAAGCGGAGGCGGATGCATTCATAGCCCTCGAGCTTGCCGAGCTGGCCGCCAACGCGACCGTTGACCCTGTCGGTGAAACATTGCATTTGGGTGTGGACGTAGCGCGATTCGGTGATGACGAGACAGTAATAGCGCCGCGGATTGGGATGAAGGTCTTTACACTAAGGTGTTACAACAAACAGGACACAATGGAGACCGCTGGCCGGGTTCTGAATATCGCTAAGGAGATGCTGAGTTCCTTTCAGCAGTTACAATTCGTCGAAATCAAGGTCGATGACAGCGGGGTCGGCGGCGGTGTCACAGACCGGCTGAATGAGGTCATCAGAGAAGAGGGGTTGTATGGGTGGCGGGTCATTCCGGTGAACAACGGGAGCAAACCTACTGACGATGAAATCGAGCATTATGAAAATCGCGGAACGGAAGCCTGGGCCGTTGTTCGGGATGTCCTTCAGGAATGCTTTTCGAAGCATCTGCAGGGCGAACCGGTCAGCATTGAACTGCCCAACGACGAACGACTAATCACCCAGCTGACGCAACGCAAATACAGAATGACCAGCAAAGGGAAGCTGGCGCTCGAGCGTAAAGAGGACATGAAAAAACGCGGGCTTGATTCCCCTGACCGGGCTGATGCAGTCGTGCTTTCGTTCATCACCGAGAAGACAGTCCATTACACCAATCAACGGCCTGCAGGCTGGTAATTTGGAATTATGGTGAATGGAGGTGCTTGCTGTGAAAGTTTCAGAGTTAATTGACTGGCTCCAAACCTTGGAACCGGATTGGGAAATTTTCTATGACGATGGCAGCCAAAACGGCGAAGAGATTAGTCACATCAGAGTGGATGAGGATAATAGACAATATACATTAGAGTGAGCTGCTCAGTAGAGCGGCTTTTTATTTTGCCTTGAAAGTAGGTGATGAACCTGACAATCATATATACCAAAAAGAGTTTCCCGCCGCCGCCATTTGATCAAGAGATCGGCATGATGTTGTATTACCGACTACTGTATGAAGGCGAGCACGCCGAGATCTTCCCGAGAGCGCGCTCTGTTGTTACAGAAAAGCGTTCCGTTCACCGCCGTGTCGGCGTTCGTTCCTGGCGTAAGGTGGAAAAGGTGTTCAGCGCGGATCATCAATACATCGTAGCCAACTTCAGTAGTCTCGTTGCCGAGGTGCCGGCCGACCTGCTGAACCGGTCGCTTGGAAACATCTCGGCGGATACGGAGGAAGGCCCAGAGTTGGACTTCGTGTCTTCTGTGGTGATGGCCAGCACGCCGAATGAAAAGATTTGGTCTGCAGTTACCCAGCACCAGGTTGACGGCAGGGTGGCCTACCGCATTAGAAGGAACGAGTCTGGGGCGGTTTGGTTTGAATGGCTCCTGGGGGACCAGTATCTTCCGCATGATGACGGCCGCGGCGCAGATATCGTGTGGATTGAAGAGTGGGGCAACGAAAATCGCAAGGACCGGTTCCTTCGTGTTGAGCGACAACGACTGGAGGCCAAGGGACTCACCATTCAGCAACTGGTCTTCAAAATGGATGGCGATAATGTGGGCGACCAACTCGAAATTGACCAGTACGCTTCGGATTACGAGTTGGATATCCCGGAGGACGTTGAGCTCCCAGGCGTAAACGAGCTGCTATGTGGGATGGTAACAAATGATGAGATGCTCACGTATCCCCGGGGCCGGTCCGCACTCCGGAATATCGACGGTCTCCAGGAGGAGATCAACTGGACCATAACCCGGGACAGCATCGTGTTTGATAAGCATGGTAAGCCGAAACTTGCTATTCCCCGAGCACTGTGGGACTCGGTTGCATCTCAGAATCAGCGGGACTATGGCGGGCGTTTCGTACGGAACGCCGACCTAGAGGTCGTATCCTATGACGACAAGACGGGGGCGGTCCCTATGTATATTACTTGGGACGCCAAGACGCAGCAGAGCTTCGAACATGTCACTCGGCTGATCAAATACATGCTAGCCATCAGCAAAACGTCACCGCAGGCTGCTGGCCTCGAGGAAGGCAAAGGTGAATCCGGAGTCGCGCTCCTTTATCTTTGGATTCAATCGGTGATCAAGGCCGAGGCAATCAAAGACAAGTTTGACGCTGCGATCAAGGCAGCCATCCGGAAATGTATGATCCTCGAAAATGCGATCGGCGGGCAGAACCTTCAGATAACCGATCCGGTGGTCGAATGGGGCGAACTGCTGCCGAAGGCGGACAGCGAGAAGGACACAGAAGAAATTGAGAAGTATGCCGGCGGTGTGCAGTCGCTGGAGACGACGGTTCGCCGTATGCATCCGGACTGGTCCGAGGAGGCAATCATGGCCGAGATCCAGAAGATTCAGGACGAGCAGGCGGCCGACTCGATGAACCCGACCTTTACTCAGCCGCCGCGAGTGAATCTAGGTGGTAGCTGATGGCTGACACGGACAAGCTGATCGCACTTTACAGCCATACTGGCGAACGGCTACTTGAGCTAATCCGTACTCTTGAATCCGGAAGTTATACCCGACGGCGGAAGGAGCGAATCCTGAAGCAGATCGACGAGATCCTTGCCGAGCTGACGGACGGTGCTGCGCAAAGCATGTCCGAACTGTTGGCAGAGTCGTATAAAGCCGGATCCCAGGAGGCGGCCAGCAACTTGATCGCTCAGGGAATGCCGGAGAACCAAGTCAACACCGCCCTTGAACCGATCATCCATCAGCAGGCCGTGCAGGCGATCATGGACGATGCCTTCTTCCGGATCCTCGAGGCGACCGACAATATGTCCCAGGACGCGAAGCGCCGCGTGGAGGAGATTGTGAGGACCGCGACGGAGCGTATGCTGACCGAAGGCGTTAGCCGGCGAGAGGCGACCAATGAAGCCGTTGCCAAGATGACTGAGCAAGGCATCACGGGCATTGTAGCCAAGAACGGTGCGCGGATCCCGGCGGATAAGTACATGAACGGCGTCGTTCAGTACAATCTCCGCAAGGCCCATGTCACTGGAGCCGAGAACACGATTGTTCAAAACGGTCTTGACTTGGTCTATGTGAACTACGTAGGGATAACCTGTGAATATTGTGCAAAATATCAGGGCCGCGTGTACAGCATCAGCGGAAACGATTCGCGCTTCCCAAAACTGGAGATCCGGCCGCCATACCATGCTCATTGCGTCCATTCTATTAGTGCCTGGATCGAGGAGTATCAGTCGCCGGATGAGGTGGAGCGGATGCTGGCCGCATCGAACCGGCCTTTCACCGATAACCGCACCGAATCGAACATCCGGCGGTACAACGAGATCCAGCGGGACAAGGCCCGGAAGAATGAAACGCGAAAGCAGTGGTTGCGGTACAAGGCTGTGTTGCCAAAGGACACGCCGGATCTGAGGACATTTGCAAGACTTAAGGCACGCAACGCTGAAACATATCGTGAACTGCAGGGGAGCTATCGCCAGGCAAACCGAATTATTAACGAGCGAAACAATCCTTTTCGTTCTGCAGAAAGTGCATCTATTCAGCGGTTCGAGTCGTATATTCAAGGAGCGGACACGTTCTATCGAAAAGACTTTGCTGAATTGTTGCTGAATAAAGCAGGTCTCGGACATATCTCTGTCTCGATCGATCAAAACTTGAATGCGAATGGCGCGTGCATGATCAATTTCGGTGGAGAGCGTGCAGACGTGTCTGCGTATCGATTGTTACGTGACGATGGCCGCCCTTTCGACTATCAAACTAAGACGGCGCTGCATGAGTTTTATCACGCGAACATGCATGGGTTAAAGCATGACGTTTATGATTTAGGCATGAAAGAGTGGCTCAAACTCGAGGAGACCGCGACAGAAACGGCTGCACACTTTATGGCCGATTTGGTTGGCGTATCAGAAAATCTGGCGTACTCTTATTCCGGATACCTGGTCGAGACGCTGCCAAAGCTTAAGCGACTGGACGAGTTTAGCGATGCCGTCACTGTAAAAGATTTCGGCAGGAAGTTTATGAAGTATCGATTTGACAATGATTTTAAAACGGCTGAGTGGAGACCATTGAAAGATCAAATCGATAAAATTACAATTGAGATGGGAGACTACGCCCAGTATTACAAATCTTATGTATTTGAACATGAGGATGAGATTGTCAAGAAGATTTTTGATAACATCAGTGACTCGACGAAGCAATTTAATCGAGAGAACTATATTACTGCTATCAAAAACAGTCTTAATGCTGGGTGGAAGAATTACGATTTCTCACAGCCAGGTTTTACGGACTCGCTGATCATTGCAATGAACGACGTGGGGGTGAAGTGACATGTATGAATACATGGCCAAAATGAAGAATCCAGACAATTGGTCGGTAATCACCGATATTATTCAACCGATTGTCGAGGGTGACATACTTAATGACGATGTCGTTCGTAAGAATGTGCGCTCACTTGATAAGCTTAATGAGCTTGGAGAACATGGTGTTTATTCGGTTTTGGTTGAACGATTGAAAAATAGCCCTCTTTACGAAAAGTATCTGAAATGACGACCACCACGCATTAGGCGAAGGTGGTTTTTTATTTGAGTCGCTCAAACGAGCGGCTTTTTCTTTTGTCCAAACCGTGGCATGACGTAAAACTGCTATTCGAGGAAGCCTACCCGGGCATAAAACAGGAGGATGAAAAGATGTACGAATATATCGCAAAACGTTTTCCTTTGAAATTGAACCTGCAGCTCTTTGCAGCTGATGGCGGTGCCAGCGGAGGGGGCGGCGGTGAGAGTGGTGGCGGAGATGGAGCTGGAGGGAACGGTGGTGATGGCGGCGCCGGTAACGGCGAGAAGACGTTCACACAGGCGGAACTCGACCAGCTCGTGCAGCAACGTCTATCGCGTGCAGAAAAGGCTGCTCAGAAAACTCTAGCTAAGCAACTGGGTTTCGACTCAGTGGAAGCCATGCAAGCCGCCCTGAAGCCGAAAGACAAAGAGCAGGAGAAGGAATCCGGGAAACTTGACCCCGAGGAAATCGACCGTTTGGTTGATGAGAAGATCAAGGCGCGCGAGAAGGAACAGAATGACAAGACATTCAAGCGCTTGCTCAACGCCGAGGTTAAGGTGCTGGCGAATGAACTCGGGTTCGCCGATTGGGAGGACGCTGCGGCACTCGCCGATCTTTCAGCTGTGAAAGAGAACGACAAGGGCGAGCTGGAGGGCGTGAAGGAAGCACTCGAAGCGCTGGCCAAGAAGAAGCCGCATTTGCTCAAATCGAAGCAGGGGGGTGGCCGGATCGGCGCCGATATCGGCGGCGGAAGCCCCGACGACAAGAAGAAACGACAGGAAGAAATCATCAATTTAGCAAAAAGCCGAGGGACGATCGGCGGGCAAGCCGTGAATGACCCGTGGGCAAGAAAATAAGGAGGGACTATCAATATGAGATTGCAACCTAGACCACGTGTAACTGTCCAGGATGAGTATGAAATCCTGGCATCCTTTGAGGTGATCCGGGAAGTGACTAACGGTATCACTATTGATTCGGCAGCCGTTACTGCGGATGCCAATGGCGACAAAATCATCAAGAAAGGCATGCCGATGGCGAAGCTCACTGCATCGGGCAAATTCGTTCCTTATGATCCAGCCGGAACCGACGGCAGCCAGAACCCGACGGTGATCCTAAAGCGTACAGTCAACGTCAAGGACGGCGACCATGTTGTTGGCGGTTACGAGGTTGCAAAGGTAATCGCAGACCGCATCCCGGTTACTGTAGATGACACGCTGCGCCAGAAGATGCCGCATATCGTTTTTGACTAATATCCATACACGGAAAGGATTGAACACATATGAGAAAGTCGTATAAATTGCGCTACAAACTGGATCTGCAGACCTTCGCTGGCGATGATCCGATCGATCTGACACTGGAAGAGGCTTTAACCGGGGAAGACCTGCTCGTTTATTCCCGGAACCTTGAGGTGTCGAATGAATATTTGCATCCGCTGTTGTTTCCTCCACGGGAAACTGCGGAACTGACGGTAGATGTTATTCAAGAAGAATCGCCGCGGCTGCCGGTAATGGCCCAAATCGCCGAACTCGGTACCGAAGTAGAATACGGCTCTCGGGAAGGTTTGAAGGGGTCGCGTATTGAGATTCCGAAGATCCAGCGCGGCCGATACATGGATGAGAAGCTCGTCCGCATGGCACTCCAAGCGTCTCAAAGCTACGGCCTTCGAAGCGAAGAGCGCAATCAGCTCCGTAACCGGCAGCTGAACGATGCTCAATATGCTGTTGATGCCATCCGCGCTCGCCGTGAGTGGATCGCCATGACAAGCATTTGGAGCGGTAAGGTGGTTTATACCGAAGGTAACGTGAAGGTTGACGTTGACTTCGGTTATACCGCAGAGCAAAAGCCGGTCCTTAGCGGCACGGACCTTTGGAGTGACATCGTAAACTCCACGCCGCTGGATGACATCCAGCTTTGGGTTGACCAATGGAGAGCTAAAGGCATCCGACTCCGTCGGGCGTTGACCTCTCAGAAAATCATCACCCTCCTGCGCCGCAACCTGTCGGTCCGTAAGGCTTACCACGGCGACCCGAGCGGTAGCGCTCAGCCTCCGCAGCTCACGAAGGCTCAACTGGATACTGTCTTTGAATCGATGGAATTCCCGGTCTTGGCAGCTTACGACACACAAGCACGTACAGAGGACCGGGCTTTGACTGGTGGCAAACTGTCCTTCACAACGGTCCGAATGGTCCCTGAAGATCGCTTCATTTTGCTGCCGGATGGTCCGCTGGGGAACTACCTATGGGCGAAGACAACCGAGGAAATGATGGCCGAGATCGAAGCGGAGCAAACCGGCGACATGGGCCTTTTTGTATTCCGCGATGTAACGAAGAATCCGATCCGACTCCGGACGGCAGGCGTCGCTTTGAACTTCCCAGCGTTTGCGTGGGCTGATTCGGTCGTATCGGCAAAAGTTCTGTAAGAGCTCTTTCGAGGGCTCTTTTTCTTTTGATAAAAATAGGGGAAAGGGTGAAGTCAGTGGATTTGAAAATCACAGGAGTGGCGAAGTACAAGGGCGACTGGAAAAAGCCCGGTGATGAACTCCGCAAGGTCGAAGACGAAATCGGCAAGTCGCTTGTTTCGGCGGAGGTTGCCGTGGAGATAGATCCTCTTGACGGCGACGGCGACCAGGTGCTGCAGGAACTGCGAGAGCGGGCCAAAACGTTGGGCGTACAAAACGCCGGCCGTCTTGGTGAGGCCAAGCTGAAGGAAGGCATCGCCGAGAAGGAGGCTGAGCTCAAGCTCAAGGAGCTGCAGGAAAAAGCGTTTGAGCTTGGTATCGCGGATGCTTATGAAAAGGATGCTGCGACGCTCGCCAAAGAAATCGAAGCAGCCGAGCAGAAGTAGGTGATAGGTATGGATCCTCAAGAGGTTGGCGCCTGGATCTCGGCCAACATCCTGGATACAGAAGCCTGGGATCGAGCCACGGAGAAGAAGCAGTCTGTGGCTGTCGTTCAGGCTGAGCGGAATCTGGCTCGCTGGTATCCCGACATTAGCCCGATGGCCGTTTCGATCGTTGCGTTTCAAACGGTATGGGAGCTGCAGGGGATCGACCCAGCGCTCAAGTACCAGAAGCATAACGTCAAGACGGTGACGGATAATGGTGAGTCGATCAGCTACAAGGATGGTGAGCGTCCTGACGTTGCCCCAGACGTTCGCGCCTTGCTCGGGCCTACCGCAGACGAACTGGCCGAGGAGGCAGCCGAAGAAGCGTCCCAGCGGCAATATGGCGGTGCCTTGATATGAGCCTGTTTGGATACCCAGCCACGGTCACGCATTGGCACGTTGGAGGTAAAGACGACTGGGGCAGGCCGCAGCCGCCTACCAGTGCCGTCAAGGCGGCGAAGGTCGTCGAGGAGCAGCGTTTGATCCGGAATGCCCGCGGCGAGGAGATTATGATCGGATACGAAATCCATTTGGAAGGCCCGCAAGCCGTCACCTTCGACGATTATTTTGAATATGAGAATGAACTCGGCATGAAGATCCGCTGCAATGTCGCTCATTTTGAAGTCAGGAAGTATCTTGGTACCGACGACGTGAAGAAGGTGATTGTTTATGGCCGACCATAAATTGTTTAGCTTCAGCCTCGAGGGGATTGAGGCAATGGTCGATCGGTTGGAGCGGATGGAGGACGATTTGGATCGCCGCTTGGAGACCGTGCTGACCCGACTGGCCTTAAAAGTAATCCATGATGCGAAGCGACTGGCCCCGATCGATGAAGGCGATCTAGAGGCTGCTCTCGTCATAGGTGAGGTCAAGCGAGCGATTACGGGGATGTACATTGACATGGGGACAAGCCCTGAAGTCGATGGATACGCAGTGGTCCAGCATGAAGGCTTCCGTCGTACGAAGAGTGGAACGGTCGTGGAAATGAAGCCTGGCGAGAAGACAAGGAGCAAACCGTCTCATGGAGGTTATATGCCGGGGAAGAAGTTCCTGGAGAACGCCCTGAAGATGAATGAAGACATCATTCTGCAGGAGCTGAAGAGCGTCCTGGAGGGTGAATAAACATGCTCGCAAATGACTTGATTACGTATCTGACAGATGCCGGTTTTTCCGTATTTCCGGACCCTAACTTCATTCCGGCAGAACTGCCCGAAACCAAACTTCCCTGCCTGTTCATTTTCGGTACCGGAGGCTACGCTCCGCATGAGTATGTACCAACCGAGCGGCCGACCTTTCAGATTATTGTGAAGGGAAAGTCGTACAAAGCGTTGCCGGAAAACATGGCGGGCGCAGAGTCGCTTGCCAAGCAGCTGATCAAGCTGCTGCATCGACGGAGCAATTACATGGCCGGTAACGCGCATGTCTATTCCAGTACAGCCGTTCAGTCGAGTCCGATACCGCTCGGACTCGACGACCAGGACCGGCCGATGTATTCAACCAATTTTGTATTTTATGTTAAGGAGGAGCAATAACCATGAGTGATGTAAATCAGATTTACGCAGGCCCTGGTATTTTCGAATGGGGCGTGGGCGAAGACGGCTTGCTTGAACCCGACGGCATCGTCATCGATTTGACCCAAGGCGGCATCACGTTCGCCACGACGACAACCTATTTCGAGCCGACCACGGACCAGACTGGTACGGCTCCGGTCAAATCTATTTCGACGGGAACGACCGGGTCCATTGACTTTGAGACGCCAGACATGGACTTCGAAAAAGTCATCAAATACAACCCCAACTCTTCGAAGGTTGTTGACGCTACCGATCCGGATAAGGTTAAGTACCAGGTCACCGGATTAGCGGGCAAGGAACTTCCTCGTCGCCGCGCCGTGATCAAGCCGCAGGGGGTTTTGGATCCAGCACGGTATATTTATATTGAATCTGTTGGCATTAAATTCGACATGAACGCGGCCTTTGTCCTGGACAACAACCTGCGCTTGACCGTTTCGGCAATGGCTTACCCGTCGCTTACGGCAACGCCGAAAGGTCTGCTCTATACATGGGGCGACATTACAGCAACGGCATAATCGATTCTTACGCAAGGAGGGGGCTGATCATCAGGCCTTCTCCTTTTTTCTTATTTCCTGAGAGAGGAATGATCAAGGATGTTTAACCTTGGAAAAAAAGAGCACGTCATGCTTGGCAGCAAGCGGGTTATGATCCCCAAGTTAACCCGAAATCGACTTAAGAAGCTGACGGACCATATTGGTACCATTGGTGATTACCTCGTTAAGCTTTTCCTGACTCCCGAAAATGATCGAGCGGTGTTCATTGTGGCCGCCGCGGACGTTACCATAGATGAAATTTACGAATTGACTTCGCTCCTCAGTGATCTTCCCCTCGAGTACCTGGATGAGCATGCCGCCTTAGGGGAATGCACCGAGTTTCTCCGGCTGACTTGGGAAAAGAACGACATGAACGAAGCTCTAAAAAACTTGAACGGCCTGATTCCTCCGATAGCGCAGCAGTTCATTCAGAGCATCGTCAAGCGGATGGATCGGGCCGACGTTTAATTACCTACGATGATTTTGTTTTGCGCTGCTGCGCGGTGCTTGGAAAGACCCAGTACGAGGTCGAGAACGAGTACTATTTCGTCGACCTTCCTAAGATGCTGATTATGAAGGATCAGACCCGGGGGGAAGAACTGCTGATGCAGATAGACATCGTATCGTACCCTCATCTGGTAGACAAAAAGGCAAGGGAAACGATCGTTAAGCGGATCACCAGCATGCTGCCGAAGCCGCCGGCAGAGTCGCCAAAATCGGCGGAGGAACAATATCAAGCGCAGCTGGCGCGGATGAAGGGAGGCGTGTAGGATGGCTGTGGAGATCGGAGAACTGCGAGCTCGCATGACCGCGGAAGCACAGGGGCTCAAGGCCGAGATTAAAGCCGTGAAAAACGAGATTGCCGGGCTCGGTGATCAAGGGAAGAAGACGGCGACGGATATTAAAAGCATGGACACAGCTTTCAGTAAGATCGGCTCTTCTAAGGACCAAATCACCCGGCTCACGGCGGAACTGGATAATACCAACGCCAAAATTGATCTCCAGCGGAAAAAGCTCAGCGAGCTCAAAGAATCGTATGATAATACGTTTAACGAACAGCGGAAGAACAAGCTGCAGGAGCAGATCCTGAGCACGGAAGCGGCGCTATTGAAGCTGACCCAAAAATCAGACCAGACTGCGCAGAAAATATGGGATCTTGAAGATCAGGCGCAGAAGGCCGGGGATGGCTTGGAAGGATTGAATCAGGTCTTGAAAGAAATCGGTCTTAGCTCTGGCCAGATCGACAAGATCAATAAGGCCATCCAAAGCACCAATCCGGAATTGCTCGAGGAGCAATTAGAGCAGGTCCGGGAGCAGCTTCGCATGATCGGCCTGGATGCCAAGCATATCGATAAGATTGAACAGGAGCTGAAGGAAACGACCCGTGAAGCGAAAGAGACTCAGCGGGGGCTCGACGGTTTAGCAACCGGCTTAACATCCCTTGGAACTGGCATGACCACTATGAAGCTCGCACAGACCATGAAGGTATTGTCTGACGAGGCGCATAAGCTGGCACAATCTTACCAAGGACTAACAGAAGTGTCCAAGTCGCTTAATCTCGATACAGAGCAGTCGATCGGTCTGGCCGAGGAGCTGTCGGATCGCTGGGGACTGAGCCGAACGGCCATGGCGGATACCGTAAAGACGTACCTTACTGCCGGATTAACGCTAGAACAAACCAAGGAGATCATGACCGCCACCGCTGACGCTGCCGTATATAACCGGGAAGCGCATCTGACTTGGGACGAAGCGATCCGCCAGGTTGCCCAGGGGATTAAGATGGGGAACTCCGATCTGACCGACGCGGCAGGCATTACGACGAACCTGTCCGTGATGTATGACCGATATGCTAAATCCATTGGCACAACAGCGGCTAAGCTGACCGAGGCGCAGAAGATCCAAGCGGCTTACAACGGCATTATGCAGGAATCGGCGATGTTCGCCGGCAATGCGGACTCGGCTATGACCGGTTATACGGGAACGCAGGCTACCTTTAACCAAACGGTCGAAATGGCTCGGGTGGAGCTTGGTGAAGCATTTCTTCCGATTTTGGAACAGATCATGCAGAAGCTTACACCGATGATCAAGGAATTTGTGACGTGGGCCGAGGCAAATAAAGAGGTAGTTGCTGGCATCGCTGCCGGTTCGGTGACGGTATTGGGTCTGGTCACGGTTTTGGGAACCTTGACGGTCGCAATCGGGGCCGTTACGGCGGCGCTACGAGCTATGAACATCGCGATGGGGCCAGTTGGCTGGGTAGTAACGATATTGTCAGTGGCTGCCGCCGGCGTCGGGGCGTATAAATTGGCTGCTGATGCGGCAGCGGAGTCGGTTTTGACGTTTGCGCAGAACCAGGAAGAGTTGAACAAGAAGCTCGCCGAATCCCCGGCCAACCGAACGGCGGAAGATTTAAAGAAATTACAGAGTGATACGGAGACTCTGAATGCATTATTGGAAGAGCGGGCCAAAGCCCAGGAACGTCTGAACGAAGCTCAAAAGGCAATGCCGACAGACGTTGCTGCCGGAACCCGAATCAGCATCCCTCCCGAAACGATCAAAGAGATGAATGAGGCGAGGAAGGCGCTGGAGGAAATCGACAAGCAGCTCCGAGATATGGATTTCAGCAATGCGGAAGAAGCCGCTGAGGCCCTTAAAAAAATGAGGGAACAAGCAGAGAAATCAACGCCGGCCCTTCTTGATATGGCCAAGGCAGAAATGCAGGATGTTGCGGCCAAGAACAGCAAAATCCTTGAGATGGAGAAAACGCTGAAGCGTTACAAGGAACTGGATGCGGTGCAGAAGGTGGACGAAGCTCAGAAACAGGAGCTTGTGGCGATCACCAACACGCTGAAGAAACAGTATCCAGGCTTACATGCTCTTATGGATGAGGAGGGGAGGATCCGGATCACCAATGTGGATCTGGTCTCTCAACAGATCGACATTGAGAAGAATCTCGTATCGGCCTCCGTTGAGAGCGCCAAGGCGCAGATCTCCAATCTGAAGGAGACTGCTGCTGCTCAAAAGGCAGCTGTCGAAGCGCAAATCAAGAACTACCAGGCTCTTGCCCGGGTGATGAGTTCGATCTCTGGCAAAGCCCTGGATATTGGGATGACCGAAGGTAAGAGCTCTCTCACTCGGGTCGGTGGGATGCTTGGGGGCATCGTGGCCGCCGGCGTACAAGCTCAAGCGAATGCGGCTGCAGCGAAGATGGCGGAGGAGCAAAATAAATACGCTAACGCTGAGCTGGAGGCTGAGCGGGCGCTGAATAATTTGACCACCGGAAACCTGGACGCTTTCGCCTACAAACCGCCGAATTATGGAGGCGGCGGAGAGGCCGATGACGATAAAAAGAAAAAGAAGAAGGAGAAGAAATCGAAAGAGAAAGAAGGCAAGTCAGCAGCCGAGCTTGCGAAGGAACAACGTCAGGCTGCTTTTGACGCGGCGATGTCCACGGCAAGGTACAACGCGGAATTTTACGATCAGACAGCCGAGCAGCAGCTCAAGGCCCTCAAGAAAATCCAAGCGAATCATAAACAGCATTTGAAGGAAACCATTGAGGATCAGCGTGAGCTTAACCTGCAGATGAAACGCCTGCAGGAGGATAGCGCCAAGTCGAATTATGAAGCGTCGGCCACTTGGATCGATCGCCAAGAGCGCAAGATGGAGGAATCGTATAAAAGCGAGGTCCAAATTGCGCAGATGAAGGTAGATACCTGGACGAAAGTCCGTGATCGCTACAAGAAAGACAGCGAGTTTTATAAGTCAGCCGACGAGGAGTTATATCGAGCCCGGAAAGAATTGGCCAAAGCACAGTACGAGGCTTCCTCGGAATGGATTAGCAAAGAAGAACGACGCATGCAGGATTCCTATAAGACCGAGGTGCAGATTGCACAGATGAAAGTCGATTCGTGGACTCGGGTTAGGGACCGGTATAAAAAGGGCAGTGAAGAGTACAAGAAAGCTGATGAGGAGCTGTATCGCGCTCGGAAGGAGCTTTGGCAAGCCCAATTCGCTAACTCGGAGGAATGGATCGCGAAGGAAGAGCGTCGGATGGAAGAGGCCGGAAAAACGGAAAAAGAGATCGAGCAGATGAAGCTGGCTGCTTGGACTCGAGTCCGAGATCGGTACAATAAAAACTCGGAAGAGTACAAACGTGCAGATGAGGAAGTTTACAGGGCGCGAAAAGCGCTGATGCAGGACCTCAAGAAAGAGACGGACGACTTTTTCAATGCACAAAAGAAAAGTCTGGATGATTCATTGAGAGCCGAGCTAGATGCGATCGAAAAGCGCAAGAAGGCCTATGTCGATGCTCAGAATGAGAAGATTAAGGCAATCGACGACTTGATCGCAAAGGAGCAGGAGCTCAATGTCGACGAGGACTATGAGACTGAACTTGCCAAGAAGTTAGCCCGTCAGCAGGAATTGAGCACCGCTGTATCCCCCGAGGGGAGAAAAGCGCTCGCTGACATTACCGAGGAAATCGAGCGGATGCAGCTAGAGCGTAGCCGGGAGCTCCGCAAGCGAGACTTGGAAGACCAGAAACAGAAGCTGGTGGATGAGAAGGGCGAGCGGGAGAAAGCTTTCGACGACGAAAGGCAGGAAACCGAGGCTCGATATGAAGCGCTGAAGAATGCTTTCGAGAATCACCAGAATGACGTGCAATTTATCGAGAATGCGATCAAGGATTTTCGGATCGGTGCCAATGAATCAGCCAACCAGCAGATCCTTGCAGACCTCGATCAGTTCGTTTCGGAGTATAATGCCAAACTGTCCCGGATGGCCGAGGTTTCTGGTCAAAGTAAGACGAGCCAGGCCGAACTGGACCTACAGGAATACAATGCGAATAAGGATGCCTGGGCCGCAGCCAAGGCGCGCGGGGATACGGCGGAAATGGCGCGTCTTACTGCTCGAAACGAGGAACTCCGGCAGTTGTACGGCATTAATAAGGATACCGGCAAGCTGCAGACTTTCAAAGAAGGAGGAGTTGTGCAGGGACGCCGCGGGGAGGCGGTACCGGTAATCGCCCATGCTGGCGAGATGTACTTGAACCCGGAACAACAAAACACGCTTTGGAAGTTGGTCAGCGGGCAGGCTGCAGCGCCGATGGCCAGTAAATCCGAACCCGTGGTCATGCAGACGGTCAATCACATCGATATGTCGATCGAAAGAGTTGAGGTGCAGGATCCAACGGATGCAGAGATCCTTTACACCGAACGCGAGCGGACTTACCGACGTCTCGCCATGACAGGGGGTGGGAAATAGATGGATGTATCCGTGAATGGAGAGTGGATTTCCGAGACGGGGGCGGTGCTGGTCCGCCGGAGTATCCCCGGCCTGCCGGAAGCGACGGAGAACACCGTGGAGATCGCCGAGCGGGACGGTGAGGTTGATTTTGGAAGCAAGTATGGAGCCCGGCCAATTGGCCTGGCTTTTTTTATTACCGGCGACTATGACACCACGGTTTCGCTGCTAATGCGACAATTCAACACCCGGCGCGGCGTTCTGGACCTCGTATTCTCCGATCGGCCGGGCAAGCATTATTTCGCTCAGTACCGCGGCACGATGAGCTGGGATGAGTCGACCGGGAACCGGGTCATCGATATTCCGCTGAAAATGTACGATCCGTTCCCGGAGAGCGACGAGCGGATCACGGAATTGACCATCACTCAGTCGCCCCAGGTTGTAAATGTTCAGTCGATCGGGGATGAGCGGGCTAGCCCTGTTATTGTACTGACCAACATCGGAATGACCACGCTGCATAGCTTTAAGATTCGAAACGAATACCTCATGGAAGGATGAATGATGCATGAACATGTCCAATTATTTGGCCACAGCTTTGCTGAACCAGGTATTCCGGAACACTGCGTACGCCCGGCCGGCCAAGGTCTATTTGGCTCTATACACCAGCAACCCGACGGCAGCTGATACTGGCCAAGAGGTTTCTGGTGGAGGGTACGTCCGCCAAGAAATTACGTTCGGCGCGCCGACCATAGAGACATACAACATCTATCACCCGACGACTGGTCAACGGGTTACGGTGTTGAAGCCGACCATGAAAAACAGCGCTGACGTCGTCATGCCGACGGCCACAGCGGACTGGGGGCAGGTATCCCACATCGGGATCCGGGATGCGGCGACCGGCGGGAACCTGCTCTACTTCGGAGCATTGGAGACACCGCGCAGCATTTTGACTAACGACATCTATAAGATGCTGACCGGTCAAATTGTGCTGACATTGGCGTAAGGAGGGTGTTGTGATGAAGACAATGTATCCGGCGCAAGTCAATAGCCCGGGGACCGAGCTGGCTGCCGCGATCGATGCGACACAGGATACGATCCAGGTCGTGGACGGCTCGGTTCTTCCGGATGCCCCAAACCTACTCACTATTGGGACAGATGAAGCTGCCGAGACGATCCTGTATACCGAAAAGACCGGGGATGAGCTCAGCGGAGTAACCAGGGGATTTCAAGGGACTGCCCAGTCCTGGGCCATGGGAACGAAGGTGGCTCGTTATTTTACCGCATATGATCACGACGCCGCGATCGGTAACATTAGTGAGCTTTCCGCCGGCTTGAACGCGCTTGGCGATGAGACCAAGGACCGGTTCGATATCGAACAGCGCGAGGACGTCGTTCTAAACGCTGGGATGCAGATCCTCAACGCACAGCGTAACGCTGCCTTTTCCTTAGGCGGAATCAAGGGGCGGACGTTGGTGAATCTGCTGGGGCGTAATGGTGGTATGGAGAGTTTAACAGGTATCGGTCTAAGCAACGCAACAGCAGCGCTGGACTCTACGAACAAGACGCAAGGGATTAATGGGTTAAGAGTCACCACGACGGTATCCTCCGCTACTAACAGCGGGATAGCGTATATCCCTATATCGGGATTAAAGGTCGACGGATACTATGTCCTAATTGCAGACGTCAAGAACGGAAATGCGAAAGAGTTATTTGCGGGATGGGGTGGAGCAATTACAGGCAGTTATGCCGGACCTGTTACTGCAAAAGATAAATTTACAACTATCTGGAGAAAGAACAGGCCCAATTCGTCGTCGGGAAATATTGACTTAGCCGTATTGGGTGACGTCAATACTTACGGTTATTACGATGCCGTACGCGTATACGAAATCAGCGCAACCGAATACGCCGCACTCGACACCATGACGCCAGAACAAGTCGCCGCCAAGTATCCATACGTCGACAGCGTTCAGCCTGTGCGGAATCCGTATGCGATCCGGTACGGGGAAAATCTGCTGCCGCCGTTTTATGAGTGGGAAACGACAACCGGGGCTAGCGATGCGCCTTATGCCCATACTATAACGGCTACCTCTTCAACATCAGTTAGCGCTGTCTACAAGATGAAGCCAGTTGTCGGCCAATCGTACACATATTCAATCGGGTCGAGGGGCGGCGGCCGGATCGGGTTAGACTTTAGAGACGCGGGAGGTAACATCCTCCTCTCGTCTGGTTGGGTAGACCAAGATTTGATAACGCTTGAAGCGCCTACTGGCAGCGAAATTATGCAGATATTCGTGTCGAGCGGTGGACAGATCGGAACGTTCACTTTTAAGAACCCGATGCTGAACATCGGCACCGGTGCCAAACCGTTCGAACCACGGGAGGACTCTATGCTAGCGTTACAAACGGACTTATACGCAGATCCGCTGACAGGTTCGAATGCTGACGATGTGTTCGAGAAGGATGGGCAGTATTTTAAGCTGGCGAAGTGGAAGGGAAACGCATTAGATGGTGCATTGACGTATGTAGTTCTTAACAACTATACCGGGTTTAAACGTGTGGCTGTTCCGGTCGGACAACTGCCTTTACCGCTAACCCCACAAAAGTATTGGGCTACTAAGTATCAAGGAAGTTTACTGAGTCTGATTGATACGTCGACGAGGGTAGATGCAGTGGACTATTCAGATACTCATGGCTGGTTGTTGTCTATCTCCAACGCAGACAGCGGATGGGGCGACAACTACACGCCGACAGCCGACGAGATTAAGGCGTATTTTATGGGATACAAGATGTATCCTGCTGGCGGAAGTGGTAGCGCTATTTACACGGGTTCGGGAACAAAAGCGTGGGTATACCGTACACCTTCAGGTTTAGATGGTTGGCAGGATGTTGGAACTACATTACCAACAAGTCCTGCTCCCATCAACGCATATTGGCAACCATATCAACTCGTATACCAACTCGCCACGCCAACGGTCGAACCTATCGTTTCCGAAGGCATGCTGACGTTTAACGAAGGCGATAATCAGGTAGAGGTTGGAACGGGAATTGTAGTTCGGGAGGCGATAAGGCTTTATGACGGCGAGCAGCCGGGATACGGAGCTTATTACTATACGAATCATGCGACAATAGGCGGTGGGTCGAAGTGGAAATATAAGCCGATGAAGGTCTTATCGTTTTATCGAAACAGTTTAGCGGACGGTAGTTTTGATCCGCCGCCGCCTGGCTCCGATCCGTGGTACCGTATTAAGAAAAGTCTATACGACTCATCAGCAACCTATTCCGTCACGTACCTTATGCTGGACAATTCACCAATAGTACCATTCACCGGATCGTACGCAATCAATGAAAAGGCGATGCTCCAGGAGTTGACTGAAACCGTGCAGCAGAATGCGACCGCTGTTTCAGTGCTGATGAATAAAAAGGCGGATAAAGATCAAACCATTGCCTGGATTACGCCGACATTGCTTAATGGGTGGACATCCTTTGGAAGCAATACAGTCCAATACCGCAAAGATGCTATTGGGAATGTGCATATCCAAGGTATGGCTGGCGGTGGAGCTGGCGAGCAGCCTATGTTTATACTTCCAGTAGGATTCCGGCCTAAGAGAACACGGCAATGCGTATCAATCGCAGTTAAGGATGGGGTCGTTTCAGCCCCAACTTACGAAATAGCAGCTGATGGCAAAGTCATCCCTTACGGTACGATTGCTCCAACTTGGATGACTCTTGATACAATAACACCATTTCCAGCCGAACGGTAAAGGAGGATCACATGAAAGCCGTACCTAAAGTGAATACAGACGGCCTCTATTTAGAGGATACGTTAGTGGACGATGCCTTTTCCGGTGTCGTCCCTTTTTATGCGGAGATTGTGCCGCAGCCGCCCACCAATCCGGACGAAGACGCGCAGCCCGAAGAACCACAACCGGAGATCGCCGGTTACATCGTCGGCGTGCCGATTACGCCCGGTCTATTCCGACCGCGCTTCGATATTTCAGCGTGGGAAACCTACCAGGACGAGCTGCAGGCCGCGGAATCGGCTTATCGCGAAGCCTACGAGGAATGGCAAGCGCAGCCGGAGGACGAACGCGGAGAGCCGCCGGTGTACGTACCTCCAGAGATGCCGACTCTCTGGATCGAAGGTTTAACACTTGAAGAGATCGAAGAGATCACACGGCCGCAGCCCCAGGAGCCGACTGAGCTGGAATTGCTTTCGGAGGAAGTCGAGGTAATCCGGCAGCAAACGGCCCAGCAGCAGGAAGCAATTGATTCGTCCGGAATGGAACTGGCCGAAGTAAAGGCATCAAACGCCGAACAGCAGCAGACGATCGGAACCATAGGGACTGAGCAGATAAAACTAGATCTTTCGACGCTTGATCTAAAGCAGCAAAACGCTGTTCTAGGCGCTGAACTTGTAAAAAAGGATATCGCTATCCTTGATTTGCAGTCGCAAAATCAGGCGCTAGGTCAAATGCTGGCCGCGCTTGAATTGAAACTATTAGCCAACGGAACAGGGGGAGAATCGAATGTTCAACAGTGATTTTGAAAGATTGTCTTACTACTACGAGAAAAAATGGGTGTCGGACGTGCAGCTTCGACTCTACGTCCAGTTCGGCGTTATTTCAGCGTCGGAGTTTAAGGTGATCACCGGGAAGGAATACAAGGCTTAATTCCTGACCTGAGAGGAGATGGAGCATGTTCGGAGGACCATTTAACTGGCTGCCATTTAACCGTCCCGTAACCATGTTTGTATTCGGCCGGGCCGTCCTCAGCGGTTGCGCCGAGCTTGTGGCTGCATCGACGATCGAGCTGGCAGGCCAGGCCATTCTGGCCGGCGAGGGCGGTCTGGAGGCTGACTTTATCCGGGAGATCTCCTTTGCCGCTCAGATGGATGCGGATAGCGGTATGTCTGTGGATTTTATCCGGGAGCGTCTGCAGTCCGCCATTATGCACGGCATTTCCTCCCTGCAGGGCAAGGCAAGCCGGTACCATGTCGACGAGATTGAATTCACCGGACCGTTCGTTCCCGGAGATATTATCGTGATCGACAGTGAGAAATTTAAGATTACGCGGAACGGGGAAAACGTCTCCCATTTATATAACGGGGATTTCTTTGACCTTAATTTGGGAACGAACAATCTCACCTGGACTGATCCGGCGAGCGGGCGGACGATCCTCTTCCGGATCACTCACCGCGACAAGTTTTTGTATTAGGGAGGTGATATATTGCCTAATCCAACACTGCAGGTTTTTGACAAGAACCTGAAGCGTACCGGCACGCTGATTGATGCATATGGTATCGAACGACGCAGACGGCTCAATTCTGATTATGAGCTGTCTTTTTTAGTCCCTATGACCAGCGAGGACTATCTCGAAAAGATCCAGATCAAGGGCCATGTCCGGGATGACCGCGGGCAATATTACGTGATCAATACCCGGCAGCGGCAGCGGGATAAGAAGAAGCTGACAGCGCAGATCACATGCACGCATGTCATGTTCAAGCTGAATGATTACAAGGTGCCGTATGACGAATACATCGATGAAGCTTACGGGATCCACATCTCGACGCTGCTGAACAAGATCAGCGCGTGGACCGGAGGCCGTTTTACGTTCCAGGTACATGACACTTTCGACCTTTGGGATATCAAAGACTTCGGCAGAACGACTGCGCTAGCCGCGCTTAACCAGGTCGTGAACCTGTATGGAGCAGAGATCCGTCCGGACAACTTTGTGATTCATATCTTTAAAAAAATCGGATCCCAGACGGACAGGTACGAGTACCGAACGAAAAAGAACATCATTTCCGACTCGTTCAAAGACGACGGCACCGGCCTTGTGACCCGTATGTATGCCCAGATGAAAGACGGCCGGACTTGGGTCGGAATGTCTGCAGATAACCTGACGGCGGAGGAGAGGAGCCTGCTGCAATCTGTCCCGGGAGCTATCCAGAACGGGAAGGTCATGGTCAACTACTTGCTTTCTCCGTACGTCAATTACTGGGGCAGCGACAGCGTCCCGTTTTTCGACGGGGAGAACATTCAGCAGGACATCGAGGATCCCGTGGAGCTGCTGAAGTCTACCCGGGAAGAACTGAGAAAGAAGGAGATGCCGGAGCTTGAGGTGACAGTGACCGCTGCGGATCTCTACAAGATCGACCGGGAGGAACATCCGCCGGACCTTGGAGACGCAGCCACTGTATATGATCCGCAAATGGGTCTGCGGCGGATTGCCGTCCGGATCGTGGAGCTGACGGAGTATCCATATTCCAACGATCAGCATTCGCGGGTGACCCTGGCCAACTTTGCGTTGAAGGACGACATCGATCTGCTCGCCGACCTGGAGAGGTCCCGGAAGGTGATGGACAATCTACTATCCGGCGGCCGGATCCGGACGGAGGTGTTCGAAGTTGCAGCGAAACAGGCGATCGTTGACATTAACAATAGCAAGACAGAGCTGATTTACCCGCCTGAAGGCGGCATTCTTGCCCAAGAGAAGACGAACCCTTTGGAGCAGGTCCGCCTTACATCGAAGGGGCTTGGAATCTCCACGGACGGCTGGCGAACGGTTCGGTCAGCGATTACTGCCCGTGGAGTCGTTGCCGAGACGATAGTCGGCCAACTAGGCAGCTTCGTATCGATGCTGATCGGCAGCGGGAATAACGTCACCCAGATTAACACGAACGGGATTGCCGCGGGGCATGCGAACTTCGGTAGCGCTCCGTTTCGCGTCGACATGCAGGGTAATGTGGTGGCCAACCGCTTGACGGCAAACTCGGCAAACATCTACTCCTCGAATTTCATGAATGGTGCCATTGTTGGCTCTTCCATTAATGTTGGGAACGGTATGTTTACAGTAAGCTCTGGTGGTCATATGGTCGCGCAGAGTGGGGAGTTCAGAGGGAGAATATCTGCATCGACTATTGATGGAGGAACCATAAACGGCTCCACTATAATCGGTGCTTCGATAAAAACGGCTTTATCGGGCGAAAGAATCGAATTAGACCCGTATGGTTTTGTTTTTTACGATATTTATAATGCTAGACGTGTAACCCTCGGAACCAATCCTTCAGCGAATATTTCAGGGCATACTTACTACAACTCATACAGCCAGTCGCAAGGTCTCGTCTATGCCATTGATAATGAACTCCACGTGATCGGGAATAATGGATTGCGAATCGGAACCAACTTCGGCACAACCTATCTACAGGGTTCTGTGCATTTTACAAATGGATCGTCTGTCTCGGGTTTAAGTATAGGTATAGGACAAATATCTGGGCTTCAGTCCGAACTATACTCATTGCAATCACAAATTACTTCTTTGCGCAATGCGTTCAACGCACATAATCATACAGTGTACCTCCCGAGCCACAATCACGGTAACCCACAGAACCAGAACTGGGGTGACAGAACGTTTACGACGTCTACTCCGTAGTGCTACTATGAAGAGGATAATTATTCCTACGGAGGTATTTGCAAAATGAAAAAATGGGCTTATGTACTTGGCGGCGTAGTAATAGGAGCACTGATTGCTACGTCAGGCAATGCAATTGCAGCGCAAGTAAAGAGTTTAGTAGGCCAGAAAGTAACTGGTGAGTACAAGGTTGTCGTAAACGGTAAAGAGCTTCAGGATAAGGGGGCTGTGATTAGTGGAAGAACCAATGCACCTGTCCGTGCTATTTCCGAATCTTTAGGGGCTGATCTTAAAGTGGATAATAAAACTAAGACCATTACGATTACTACAAATGAAACACATTCAGAGGGGAGTGGAAACACAGTTACCGAAGTGGAAGATACTCAAGCGTCGTCATTAATTAAGCATAAAGAATTTTTGGAGACAGAGATCGAACGCCTAACAATATCTAAAGAATATCATGAAGATCAGTACGAGAAATCAGAGGGTCTTCCAAAAGAGATATTTAAGCAGGCGTTAGATGGTATAGTCCAACAATTATCAGAAAGAACCGAAGAGTTAAAGGAAGTAGACGCACAACTAGCAACACTAAATAAATGATTTACTGGGGTCTCATCAGATTATGGTGAGGCTCTTTTGTTATTCCATTAGCTGCCTCATCATACATTGAGGTATAGACCGCAATGTGCTAAGATAACAATAGAAATAAGGAACCGGTAGCCGCCGGTTCCCTGTACAACACTTGGGTGGGAAACCCCCGAGATTTGAGGAAAATAACCCGTCCCCTGGCTGCTAACCTGGGCGGGTTATTTTCGTTTATTCAGGTAAGTGAGCAATGCAAGGATAAACATCCCGAACATTAGCACTTCTGAGAACGAAAATTTCATGCGCATCACCTCCGATCTGGAGGCGATACTTTCCCACCCAAGTTCAGTTGTACAAGCCAAATTATAACATGAGTCTGCGATATCCGCAGGCTCTTTTATTTTGTCTTGAAAGGAGGTGCCCTATGGCAAGGATGACAAAGGTGGAACTGCTTATCGATCTGACGACCCCGGTGGAAGAAATAGCTGCAGTAATAAACATCATGCTTCAAGCATATCCGGACAAGCAGCTCGAAATCTTACAAGCGGTTGATCATGATATCGACGAGGCTCTCGCCATGTTGCAAGCGTCCGATGAAGATGAGAAAGAAAAAGGGTAGAGAGGCAGGGGGATGGCCATGAGTGAGAAATTTTACGGGGGATTTGCAGCATTTTTCGGAGCCGTAACAGGCTACTTCTTCGGGGGGTGGACGGTAGCGATGAATGCACTGCTGGTACTGGTTATCATCGATTTTGTGACCGGCTGGGCCGTTGCCTGGATGCGTGGAGAGCTTCGGTCAATGAAAGGTTACATTGGAATCGCCAAAAAGGTAGGGATATTCCTACTGGTTACGGTGGCACATTTGATCGACAGCGTCTTAGGGGATATGCACTATCTCCGGGATGCTGTCGTTTTCTTTTATATCATAAACGAGCTGCTGAGCATCATCGAAAATTACGGGAAGATGGGGTTCAAAGTTCCTGACGCCTTAATCAGAGCTGTGGCTGTATTGGAAGAAAAAGCAGGAGGGGAGGTCAAAGGAGATGAAGCTCGTCGATCTTCGGGGGAAGCTCCCGATCCACAAGACAAAGCGGTATAAAACGCGCCGGTTAACCGATATTCGTTCGATCGCGATTCATCACTCGTTGACCTTAACCGGATCACCTGAAGCCTTCGCAAATTATCACGTCAGCACGAACGGCTGGCCAGGGATTGCCTATGCCTTCGTGGTCCAGCGTGACGGCACAGTATACAAGTGCTGGGATCCAGAGATTGTCACGTATCACGTAGGCAACAGCAATAAGCACTCCCTGGGTATCTGTTTGGTCGGAGACTTCCGGAGTCAGCAGCCAACGGCGCAGCAGTACCAGGCAACGATTGAGCTTGTTCGACAACTCCGCAAAGTGATTCCAACAGCGCAGCAGGTTAAGGGCCACAGCGAGTATCCGGGGTATAGCTGGAAAGCTTGTCCGGTGATCAACATGAATACATTCCGCGATGATTTGGATCAAATACGAGAAAGGGATGAGGGTATGAATGCATCAGAAAAAGCCGCATTTGAATCGCTGGAGCGGAAAGTGGCCAGTCTGGAGAACAGCAAAAACGTATTGAAAAAAGGGCTTCAGGAACAAGGGGCCACTATCAAAAAGCAGTCAGCTCGCATTGCTGAGCTTGAGCGGCTGCATTACATGGAGGTCCCTTCCTGGGCTAAGACGGCGGTGAACGAAGCGCTGGCAGCCGGCTTGATTGATACGCCGAGCGGCAGCAGCTACGACTTCTATCGACTCATTGCCGTGCTTTATCGTGCCGGCATGATTAAGAAGGGAGACGTTTAATTATGAGCAATAGCAAGTGGAGAAATTACGGTATGTGGGTGTCGTTGGTATCAGCGATTTTGCTGGCTGTACAAGCATTCGGGGTAATTTTCAATTTCCAGATCGCTCCGGAAAAGTACGATGAAATCATGACTGCTGTAAATGCGTTGCTGGGTGTATTGGTCGTGCTCGGCATTGTTTCAAACCCTAAAGAAGGAATAGGGTATATGGACGAGAATACAAAGAGTCAAAACAATAAGACAAGGTTCCTCTAATTGAAGACCCTGCTGGCCTTTTACGAGCTGGCAGGGTCTTTTTTTGCGTTTAAAACCCACAAAAGGCAAGCGCCTTATGGTAATATCTAGGTTATGGGACGATTTATGAAGCCGCTGACTGCGGACATACATTTTTATACCGCTATGCTCGATCAGAAGCCGGTTGCCGTATTTATTGGGGACGAGCTGGTCGGTTGTGGTCGGATAGAGGAGATTACGGAGAATAGTATCAAGGTTGGAGGAGCTCGGTATCTTCGTCAGAGCTGTACGTTTAAATTTGCGGACTAATGTCCAGGAGGTTAAATGGAGAGAATAATTAATCGAGTTATCGAAAACGAAGAATATCGGAAATTACTAGATGAAATCAGCGATGCAATTGATCGATGTGTTGATTACGGAGACACTGTATTTAACATTCTTGGCAAATACCCAAGGGACGAGTATGTGGATGCCTCTCTGGCCCTGCTTCTTAGGGATTTCCTTGAATTTTTGGACGGCATCTCTGTTCTTATTAGAAATAGTTGCATTGAGGCTGCAATTCCAGTACTACGTTCCATGTTTGAGCACTATCTGGCTATACTCTTTATCCTAGAAAAACATCAATCAAATCGCGCCACCGCATATCAAGTCGCTCACATACGGTCTAGGCTCAAAGTTTACAAGAAATTTAGCTCAGGTGAAGTCGGACAATTGACTAAGATGTTAGATAATAGTGAGTATAATTTCCCTTTGCCCGATATCGATACCTCAGAAGATATAGAACGCCTTGAGCACTTACTCTTAAAGGGGAAGTATAAAATAATTAATGATGAGTGGGAGAATACTCGCATGAAGTACGGAAAAAAACAAGTTAATTGGTATTCTCTGTATAATGGACCTAAAACCTTTTTTGATTTTGCCGCCTACTTAAATAAGGAAGTTGACTATGAGTTTCTCTACAGAACATGGTCAGCAAAATCACACGCTAACGCTGCATTCAATAGTGCAATAGAAACAGGTGGGTTTAAAATGCTCCGTCACCCTGAGTCATTGAAAACAGTAAGTACATGGGCGTTCACTTGGACTTTTACATTATTTCAAGAAATTCTAGAATATTATAAAAAAAGAAAAGCAGTAAACTTCGCCTACTTCTATTTTAAGGTTCGAAGCACGTATCTTAAGGTATCTAATGGACGGGAACTGGTCAAAATAAAATACGATTAGATGACAAAATCACAAAACACCGGACTCCGAAGCAAGCCTGACCTCGTCCAGTTCCGCATTTTCACTCGCGCCCGGATCCGCGGTTCTACATACACGAAACTGCGGTCCTCCCCGGTAATAAGCGGCTTTACAACGTTATAAAACGCCTTTTTGTGCGTAGGACTTGCGCCTAGCTCGATAATACCGGCTGGGCGCATTTTTGCGTTATCGTAAATGCTCGCGAGCCACCCGAATTCCTCTTTCCGATATCCAGTTATAAAAACGTCCGCGTACGACCAGTTAATCACCTTTCGCCAATTATCCGATCGCCGTCCCGTTTCATATACGCTATTCTTCCGCTTACCTACTACGCCCTCCATGCCGCGAGCTTCGATCTGCTCGAATAGCGCCTCCCCTGCGCCTTCAACATAAGGAACAAAACCGAAGCTTCCGGACGGCAGCGGGATCTGCGCTAGGATTTCTTTGCGTTCCATCAGCGGCAATCTACGAAAGTCCCGGCCGTTATACTGCAGTACGTCGAAAATGACGTAGGTGGCCGGTTGCCTAACGGCTAATGCCGCAATCTTATCGGCTTTCTTCGCTTGGAATCGCGTCATAACCGCCTCAAAATCCGAGTTGCCGGTCACTGGATCGACGCATGCAATCTCGCCGTCTAAAACGATATCGTGAGGAAATAAGGCGCCGGTTGAGCCGTTAATCTCCGGGTACTGGCGCGTACAGTCGTTGATATGACGCGTGTATAGGCGGACGATGCCGTTCTGTTGCGAAAATATCAAGCGATGGCCGTCGATCTTCGGCTCAAAAATAAAACGCGAGTCCGAGAACGGGCCAGGTGCTGTTGCAAGTAACGTCGGTTCAATAAACATAAAAACACCCCTTAACCGAATTATAGCGCTTTGCTATGAGGTAAAGGGGCGGTAAGTAATGGTATGCGGAAAGGGTCACTCTAAAGTCTTCCTGGTCAGCAAATTACTGTGTCCTGCTAGTTATTGCTGGTGGGTCCTTTTTCATAGTTATACTTCCTTTGTCCTTTGACTACCTCTTCACCACAAGTGTAATATAAAGACAAAGCCTAATAAGGTAAGGAGAACATTTGGAAATGATCAATTGGAAAAAAATTAATGCTCGTTATTTTGAAAAATTCATTTACCATATGTTAGGGTTCGAAGGGTTTCGGAATATAGATTGGTATGGTCGGGGAGGCGGAGATCAAGGCAGAGATGTAACTTGTACTACATACGAAGAATTACCATTCGGGTTAGGTTATGAACGAAAATGGGTTTTTCAGTGTAAAAAATGGTCCAGAATGCCTTCCCAAGGCGATATCTATAATGAATGTGCTAAGGCCAAAATTCATAATCCCGATTTTTGGGTTATGGCAATCCCGGTTGATGCTTCTGCAAATATGATTGACTATTTTAAGAATCTTGGAGAATCCTTTGGTTTTAAAGTAGTATTGATTCCACTTGTGAAACTGGAAGAAATGTTATATAAATACCCGGATTTATTGCAAGTATTGGAAACGGGAGAATTACCAAATGTGGGGGGAGTGAATGAATATGCTAAATCTGGAATATGACTATGATGAGAAAATTATATACTCAGTAGATAAGGATGGAGAGAAAAGAATTGTATCCAATGACTTTCCATCAGAACCCAAGCTTTCTCCAAACAAAAAATTTGCAGTATATATTTCGCCTCTTGAATGGGAGTGCTATGGAAGTGTTTATTTATACGATTTAACCACTGGCGCTAAAGAGTTACTCGTATCTCCGGACGAAGAAAGAAGGAATATACCGAAAGATGTGGCCTGGATAGATGATAATACATTAGCTATAATTATTGGTTTTGGGGACGGGACAATACAGATTGGTGGGAATGTGTACTTGTATTTTTTGGACAAGAATCAAATGAAGCGAATTACTTATCATGATACAAGCATTCAACTGACGAAACTTATATTTGATGGAAAGAATCTAAAGGCAGAAGGTATATTTTATATTGATGACCAACTGAATAAGTTTAAGGAATATAGTGAGATCGTTGATATTCAGAATTATCTTGGTTAATCCTATGGATTAAAAAACTGCTGGCTTATGCTGGTGGTTTTTTTGTTGAGATTGGAATGAGACGTAATGAATATCATACATATTACTGATGATTTTATTTGGAAAATGATGTGATTTTATTTAAAAGAATAGTATAATATAGAGCAATAGGCCTAAATTACCATTGAAATTTGAGAGGGTTTTAGTAATGTTTAATATTTACTGCGATGAAAGCTGTCATTTAGAGAATGATATATCTGACGTTATGGTCCTTGGGGCTATTACTTGCCCCTCAGAGCTGAAGGATAAATTTTTTAATGATATTAGAGATATTAAGTTAGAACACGGAGTCAGCACATGGAATGAACTAAAATGGACAAAAGTGTCTCCAGCCAAATTAGCAGTCTATAAAGCTTTGGTTAAGTATTTCTTTGATAACCCGGCACTTAAATTCCGCGCCATAGTCGCTAAGGAAAAATCTTTGTTAGACCATTCGGTTTATAATAATGGTGATTATAATAACTGGTATTATAAGATATATTACAGGTTATTAAATCCAATTACAAAGAATGGCCAATTTAGAATCTTTATAGACATTAAAGATACTTGTGGGGGTCAAAAGGTAAGAAAGCTACAGGAAGTATTGTCCAATAGTAAATGGGATTTTGGTAACGAAATCATCAAGGATATTAAACAGATTCGATCGCATGAATCAGAACTGATGCAAATTACCGATATTTTTATCGGTGCATTGTCTTTTTATCATAGGGGCTTATTTTATAGCAAAGGAAGTAGTTCTGCAAAGAATGAGCTAATCGATTACATTCAGACTTTATATCCAATTAATTTTAATGTAATTTCAAGTTTAAGCGAAAAAAAATTCAATATTTTTATATGGAATCCAAGGAGGGCATAACTATGCATTCGAGTAAACTCCCTCCTCCATTACCGATCGGTGAAGATTTTGATTCAACATTAGATAGTTTTTATGAAGTTTTTAAAAATGGCTTTATGAATAAACAGGCTCGCCCCAAGTTGTTCGGAAAATTTATATATGTAAATTGTAATAACTGGATTAATTATAAATCCGAGGCTTTTTGGCACCTTGTGGCCTTTGATGAGGGGGAGTCTGACTCGTTTAACATACTTCCGTGTAATAATGATATTGCAGGACAAAAATGTCCTGATAATTGCATTAACAAGGTTTTCAGCATCGAACTCAGCGATAAAAGGCGTGATATTTGCTTTTATAGAGGTGCAAGGTTAAATTGGATAAACGAAGTTTTAGAGCTGGCAAATAAACGGGATCGGAATATTCAACTCTGGAGGAAAAAGGAATATAACAAGAGATCAAAGCAAGTGGATGAGAAGACATACATTCGCTTTAAACATGAGACAGCAGATTATTTGATAGTTCTCGCTGAAAAACAAGACAAGCACGGTAAGCTAATTAATTATCACTTTGTAACGGCGTTTCCCATTTTTTATTTGAACAAAAAAAGGACTTATGATGAAGATTATGCAAATTTCAATGTTGGAGAAACAGTTGGTGAAAAATAAAAACCGGTAATCGCTATGCGAAAACCGGATTCTCCTTCTACATCTAGGTAGATGAGCTAAATATAGCTTAACCTTATTATTAATTTTTGTCAATTGGCAATTGTGTAAAATTCCCAATATAGTTAAGGATGAAAAGCCACTGAGTAAATAAAAGTGGCTTTTTTTTACATTGATAAAAAAACATACGTTCGCATATAATACAAACAAGTGTTCTATTTCGGAGGTGTACATGATGAGAAATTACATTGGCGAGGTTATTGAGCTCATCTACGTGGATCGTAAAGGAAAGATCACACAGCGTAAGATAAGGCTGCAGGGGATCCGAAATAACTTGATTCGTGCGACTTGTTTAAATACCAATCAGCCAAGAGTTTTCAGAATGGATAATGTCTTATCCTGGGGGCTGGCAAAGGGGGCTGGAAAAGATGCTTCCTGATTTAGAACGAAAGATTCTTAGGGTCTTGTACAATTTTGCAAGCCAACACCATAAAATGCCCACTATGCACGGATTAGAAATCATGACTGGACGAAAGAGTCAGCAAATAAAGAACGCGTTATTAATGCTGGAAAAAGAAAGGTACATTGATTGGGAAGACAAGTCCAGCCTAGAAACCATTAGGATAATAGAAGGCTGGGAACGGGGGACGGAAGCAAATAAACGACCTGCACCAAAGGTGAGTGCACAGTATTGGACGGAGTACTAGTAAACTGAGTGTTGAAAATCATAAAGAAACCCGACATTTCTCAACGAAAGTCGGGTTTCTCTGTTTTTGAAATTCGATTATTATGCCAGTCGTTCAATAACGATGGATGCACTTACTGTCGGCGTACCTCCACCGATTGCATTTAGTAAAGTCTGAGCTCCCATGTTATCAATACGGTTAAGTGTCAATACCCCACCAGCTGTTAAGGATGCAACAACCTGACCTTGATAAGGCTGATTACCAGCGCCTGAACCATAGTTGCTGCACGGCACCAGTGCCGGAGCAGCAGGACCGACTCCGTCAGGGTCAAAGAACAATCCAAAAGCACTGTTGCCTGCGACTGGGAATACCTCCCAACTAATATGATAGACACCTGTCTCGTTAATGGTGAAGGTTGATGGTGCGGTGAAAGTAACGGACGTCCCACCAATAACTGGAGGGTTGTTAAACGTCACAGCGCCACCTTGAGCACCTGGTGCTGGAGCAGCGGCCACGGTCTGTGCTTCCGTGCTACATACAAAGGCAAATGCAGCAAGGCCGCCTGCTGGTCCTGTGGGTCCAGCAGGTCCAGGGGCTCCAGCAGGTCCGGCAGGACCAACGGGACCCGGAATGCCTTGCGCCCCAGCGAGTCCTTGCGGACCTGGAATGCCTTGAGGTCCCGGAACACCTTGCGGTCCTTGCGGTCCTTGTGGTCCAGGCACAGGTGTGACATTTATTTTCGGTCTAGGGCAACTTACGTTTATTACCTTTCTTTTTTTAACCACAATTTCTTTTTTCTTTTTCCCGGGGCAACACGAGAGATTTCTTTTTAGTGGTTTTTTCTTTAATTTACTTATAGATCGATGCAATAGAGGCACCTCCTTATGGTTTAATGCAGGGTATGTTGAAATGCCTGTAAACGCATGGATGTACACCTAACACTTAATAGACTCTAGTCTGTTTTCATTGAAAACAGGCGCTTAATGTAAAGGCAATTGTGTATTTTAATAAGTTCTGATTTTTGCCCAGGCATCATATAGACTTTTTGTGTATACTGATTAAAGAACGAGCAATGCACTTCCTTAAGGGGCCCTAACACGGGCCCCTTTTTTTGTGAAATTATTAATGGAATTTTACTCAACGCAACAACCCGCGCTTATTAAAATGCGGGTGTACAATTCAATTATCTATAATAATTAGAAATTGGTTCACTTTAGAAAGATGCTTTTTCGCTGGACTTACCTTATCCGTTTCCCAGTTCAGTATTGATTTCGGGTCAACTCCCAGTTTGTTTGCTGCTTCGTCCTTAGTGAGTCCTCGAAAAAGACGTGCCTTCCGAAAACGTTCACCGAATGTTTTCTCCGGAAGAGCTTCAAAACATCCCAAGTAATAAATAGGCCGGTTAAGACGAGTTGATATTTTCCTCAGACTTTTTAAAGAAGGCGGATGAATGCCATTTTCAATCATCGATATAGCTTCTGGTGTCAGTCCGGATAATGCGGCAAGCTCCCTGATCGATAAATTGGCTTCGCTTCGTGCTGCCCGAATTCTTGATCCAGGAGTATTGAGGTCAGAAGGAGTATTTTGTGACGGGAGACTTTTCTTCTTCATTATATAAATGCCAGAGGTGTTCTCTGCACGGACAGGGATTCATCGAACAAGCGAGCATGAAATGCGCAGGGAAGGTAAATACCGCTCGTGCCCGGCTGATGGTTACTTCGCGATCCTCCAAGGGCTGTCGCAGCACCTCCAGCACATGCCTTGAGAACTCAGGGAGCTCATCCAGGAAGAGAATGCCTTTATGGGCCAGACTGACTTCTCCCGGCTTTGGAATGGTACCGCCTCCGATGAGCCCGCCGGCCGATATGGTATGGTGAGGGGACCGAAAAGGACGTCTGGTCATTAACCCATCGGATGGCTTTAGCTTTCCGGCAGCACTGAAGATTTTCGTTGTGGTCAACGCTTCTTGGTCCGCCAGCGGCGGCAGTATGGTGGGGAGGCGCTTCATGAGCATCGTTTTACCCGTACCCGGGGGCCCAATGAGCAGAATATTGTGCATGCCTGCGGCAGCAATGGTCAGAGCGCGTTTGATATGCTGCTGGCCAATTACATCTCTATAGTCTTCCAGCTGCTTGTCCTGGAGGCCGTCCGCTTGTATTCTGCTTGGATGCGTGGCCCGATCATATCTGAGCTTTGCCAGCGAAACGGAAGCGATGGTTGCTCCTCCAGTTTCACGGTTATCGATAACTCCATCTGATCCATCCTGGACGAGCTCATTCAAGTGCCTGAGCCCATAAACTTCGATCCCCCCGATCAATGCAGCTTCCGGGGCATTTTCGCTCGGAAGAAGTACTCCGGCATATCCTTCCTTTTTCGCTTGCTCCACCATCGGTAACACCCCGGTGATGGGTCTTAGCGTACCATCCAGTGCAAGTTCGCCAAGGATCAATATTTGCCCGGCATTCGAAAAGGTCCATTGCTCGCTTGTTAGCAATATGCCAACGGCGATTGCCAGATCGAAGGAAGAGCCTTCTTTGCGCAGATCTGCCGGTGCGAGATTGACGGTTACCCGTTTTAAGGGATAGATAAAACCGCAGTTTTTAATCGCTGCCCGAACCCGCTCAATGGATTCGCGAATGGAGGAATCGGGCAGACCGATGATGGAGGTTTGGGGCAGTCCGTTCGCCAGGTCTACCTCGACCTGGATGACAACGCCGTCAATGCCGTGCAAGCAAGCGCTATGAAGTTTTCCGTACATAAATGAAAGCACCTCATTTCTGATATCAGTGGATTGAATCGCAAAAGAACATCCAAGATTCGAAATGGGTGCTTCCTCATTTTCGCTGGGTGACTCTAGTCCGTATTGTAAAAGTTTACCTCTTGGCTGTCAATTCGCACTCCTCTTCAAGATACTCCATCCAAGAGACAAGGACCCAACCGCGGTGCGGGATCTGAGTCGTGAATGTACCATAATTCAGAAAGTTGTCACTTCTTCAGAATCGTAGCTACAGTCAATAACGGGAAGGAATGTGAATAGTCAATCCATGGTTCCGGCAAGTAGAATCAAAATCATAAACGACATGCTGCTGTAAACAGTAGCTGGCGTTACATCATCATACATAAGGGAGAGGGTTGCGTGAACATTTGGAACCGAAAGCTCGGGTTGGTGGCATTGGCCGCCGTTATAACCGGCACATTATTGAGCGGATGCACAAAAGAAAACGTGGCAAAAGAGGAGAATCCTGAAAACGCCGCCTTAGGCAAAGAAGTCACACTAGAAATGATGACCTTCTCTCATACGAATTGGCCCTATAAGGAAAACTGGCCGATTTACCAGTACTTAAAAGAAGAAACCGGCATCTCCTTCAAGGTACAACCCGTGATGAGCGATTACACCACAACGATGAACCTGGCGATATCCTCGGGCGAAATACCGGATCTTATGATGGTCAACAGCTTGAACGCCGCCAATACGCACGGGGAGAGCGGAGCGTTTGTCGACTATTTCGAGCATTTGGAACAGATGCCGAACTATAAGAAGTTTCTCGAAGACCATCCCGAAGTGAAGGCAGCTATTCTGTCTCCAGAGGGAAGGAACTATTTTATGCCGTTGTATGGACTTGAGCAGCAGTCCAGGCGGTCATGGCTATACAGAGACGATATATTCAAAAAACACAATCTGACGCCGCCGACGACATACGACGAACTGTACACCGTCGCGAAAAAATTAAAGGAATTGTACCCTGACAGCTTCCCGATTGCCGTTTTCAACGGTTTGAGTCCGCTGGTCAATATGGCACCTGCGTTTAATACAAACAGCAGCTACTATTACGATTTCGAGAAGAATGAATGGCGCTATGGTCCGACAGAGGCCAACTACAAGAAAATGGTTGAGTATATGAATAAATTTTACACGGAAGGCTTGGTTGCGCCTGACTTCATGGCTCATAAACGCAAGCAATTTAACGATCTGCTGCTTCAGAACAAATCGTTTATCGCCAGCGATTATATCGGCATCATGGATGAACTTCCGTTAATGCTTGGGGATAAAGCAGCCGAGTTTAGTCTTGATTATATGGTTCCTCCTGTTGGAACGCCGGATGGCAAGTCCCACAATGTATTTGCCGGATTGCAGTCCGACGGGTTTGCGGTGGCGGCAAATTCCAAGGAGCGGGATCGGCTGCTGAAGTACCTTGATTTCTTGTTCTCCCCCGAAGGTATTGAGCTGGCAACCTGGGGTAGGGAAGGCGAGACGTTCACAACCGAGAACGGGGCTCGCAAATTCAACCCGGATTACAAAGAGTTCGGCGACTTGAGAACCAAGACGGGCATCGCAACAATCGGAGCGCATACGGTATTGGATATGACGGCATACGAGTCCATGTATTCCCCAAAAATGCGGGAAGCGATGAAAATCGCGCCAGACCATGAAACGAGACCCCAGCCAAGGCTTGCGTATACGAATGAAGAAAATGAAGTGCTCAGCATGGTCGGCGAAACGGTGAAAAAATTCCATGAGGAGCAGATCGCCAAGTTCATTCTAGGACAGAAACCGATGGATGATTGGGATGCTTACGTGAATGAAGTGAACAAGCTTGGCGTGCAGCAGGTGCTGGATGTGCATAAAAGTGCTTATGAGCGGACGCAAAAGTTCTTAAACGAAGCCAAGTAATGGATATCTGCGCGGCATACGGCAAGATGAGCGCACTGCTTTCTTTTCCCGGACCGGCTCTCGGCTAAGTAATGGCTGGTCCCGGTCCTTATGGGGGAAGCGGCCTGATGGATGAGTTTTGAACTAACGGGTAAAGGAGGATGCGTTTTTTTGCAACCACAGAAGAATCCGGGTTTCTTGACGAAAGTGAAGCGGGACAAATACCTGCTGCTGCTGCTTCTGCCCTGTGCTCTGTATTACATCATCTTTAAGTACGTTCCCATATTCGGCATTTCGATCGCCTTTATGGACTACAACCTATTTAAGGGGATCACGGAGAGTGACTGGGTGGGTTTCAAATATTTCAGCATGTTTTTTAATACGCCTGATTTCTGGCCTGTTCTCAGAAATACATTCCTGCTGGGGTTATACAAGCTGATCTTCGGCTTTCCGGCACCTATCATCCTTGCTTTACTCATTAATGAAGTGAGCAAGTCGTTTTTGAAACGGTTTGTCCAAACGGTCAGTTATCTCCCGCACTTCATATCCAATGTCGTTGTAGCGGGGATCGCGGTTATGTTCCTGTCCCCGACAGGCGGGGTAGTCAACCAGCTGCTGAGTGCCGTCGGACTCGAACGAATCAACTTTTTGGTTGAGGCCTCCTGGTTCAGGTCGATCTATGTAACGACCGACGTATGGCAGCATATCGGATGGGGGACCATCATCTATTTGGCTGCTTTGACGGCAATCGATCCGCAGTTATATGAAGCGGCACGGATGGATGGGGCTAACCGGTGGAAGCAGGCGCTGAACATTACGCTTCCCGGCATCGCGCCTGCAATCGTGATTATCCTGATACTTGATATCGGAAAAATACTGGAAATTGGCTTTGAGAAAGTATACCTGCTCGCAACTCCCGCCACTTATGAGACAGCTGATATTATATCCACCTACGTGTACAGGGTCGGCTTAACGCAAGGCAACTACAGTTATGCCACGGCGATTGATCTGTTTACCGGCATCATCAGCTTCATCTTCATTATCGCGGCGAATTCGTTCAGCCGGCGGGTTAGCGGAAGCAGCATCTGGTAAAGGAGGAACGTGATGAAACCGAAATGGAATTGGTTTGACGCGCTCAATGCCTTGATCCTTTCCGGGATCGTGCTCGCGTGTCTATATCCGTTTGTTTATATGCTGGCCGTGTCCCTGAGCGATTCCGCATCGATCGCCTCAGGGGAAGTGTGGCTATGGCCGAAGGGCTTCAATCTGGATATGTATCAGTATGTGTTCGAGGACGGTCGGGTGCTGAAAGGATATAAGAACACGCTGATTTACGTGATTTCAGGGACCGCCATTTCTTTGATTGTAACGGCACTAGGGGCTTATGCACTGTCCAAGACCAAGATGGTCATGGGCAAACCGATCCTGATGCTGATCGTCTTTACGATGTTTTTTAACGGCGGGATGATTCCGACGTTTCTGGTCGTGAAGGAGCTGGGCTTTGTCAACACGATATGGGGCATGGTACTGCCCGGAGCGGTAGGTACCTGGAATCTGCTCATCATGCGGACTTTCTTCATGGGCATGCCTCAAGAGCTCGAGGAATCCGGAAAAATAGATGGACTGTCCGAAATCGGGATTTTCTTCCGGATTGTGCTCCCGCTATCCAAGCCGGTGCTGGCCACCATCGGCTTGTATTATGCCGTCGGGATGTGGAATAACTTTATGGGGCCGCTGCTGTATCTGCGGGATGCCGATATGCAGCCCCTCCAGGTCATTTTAAGAAACATCGTGCTGTCGGGGCAATTGACGGGGACGGATGGTCCGGTTGTGGGCGATATCGTGGTGGTGGAGGATGGCTTGAAATTCGCTACCATTATGGTGTCTACCTTGCCGATCCTGCTTGTCTATCCGTTTATACAGAAGTATTTTGTAAAAGGGGCTTTGATAGGCTCGGTTAAGGGTTAGCGTTAAAGGTAAAGCGGTCGGCCGCTCACCTGTGTGTTATCGGATCCAGTTGGTTTTCCGGTAATCACCCGGTGTTTGGCCGGTTATTTTTTTGAACATGCGGATAAAGGAAGTGACATTACGGTAGCCGATCCGGTTGCCAACTTCCTGAATCGGCATATTTGTCGTCTGCAGTAGTTCTTTCGCTTTTGTTATTCGAATCGCATTCAATTGGTCGCTAAAGTTGCTCCCCGTCTTCTCTTTAATATACCCGGATAGATAAGTTGGCGACATGTTGAGTTTAAAGGCAAGCTGCTCGAGTGATATATCTTCAGCGTAATGGGACTCCAAATAATGAATGACATATTGAATGATATCGTAATGTTCTTCACGTTTCAGACGGATCGCATGGGCTGCATGGGCAAGCTCGTCGAGCAGGATTTCCCGGTATTGCTCGGGGGTTACGCTATAAGCAAGCTTTTGTGCGTAATCCGGAAGGGCGTCGATATTGATTTTCAGCAGTTCTACTGTCCTTCTCATGCGGACCGAGACCGATTTGGCAAAGTGGCTTAGTTGATCGGCCGTGGCCTCTTGCCGCTGCAATCGATCCAGGGCGCGCTCAATGAGCGATTGGCAGCTGCTCTCGTTGCCAGCCTGTAAGTTCACGTAAAATTCGTGTTCCTGCTCGGCAGTGAATCCTGTTACATCTTCTCGGCGTTCCTTCTCCCAGATGATCTGGGTTTCCTCAATCGGCATGGCTTGTTGCAGGAGCGACATGGCTTCTGCATAAGCCCGGTCAAAATCAGAGGTTTGCTGGAACACGGACGAAACCGCAATATTCACGAGATAGGTGCTTTGATCTTGATCAAAAATCTGTTTGAGCTGATTGAGACACTGCTGCAGCATGTCGGATTTTTCTTGTGTATACACAATGGTTAAAATCTGCTTGCCCTCCATCTGAAGGGTATGGGATATGGGAAACGATTCTTGGATCTGCAGCGTGATCATGTCTTTGATCTTGCCGGTTGCCCTTGTCATTAAGGCATCAAGCTGACGCGAAGGGACGTGCCGGTATCTCAACTGATAAAGGATAACCATAAATTCACCCTCGCCGACCCAAAGTTCGTTGGAAGCGTTGGTATCAAGGGCAATGTTTTTGAACTGGGCCAAATAATGGTAGCTTGTCAGCAGCGGTTTGGTATGGTCCATCCATTCCTTGATGATCTTACGTTCATGCTGCAAACCCTTCAGATGGTTGGAAATGGCGCTGAATTCGGAGATACTCCCTTGATATAGCTCCATCTCCGCTTGGCCCAGGCCCGTAACCATTCTCTTGAGCGGCAGGTTGATTTTTCGGGAGAAAACCCATGATGCCAGAATACCAATAAGCAGGGTAGCTGCAAATAAGAGTACAGCCATCCAGTTCATGCGGCTGATGCTTTGATTGAGTTCCTTATGGGGAATAATAGAAACGTAGGTAAGACCGGAGCGGGCGCCTTTTTCGAAAAAGTAATAGGTTCCCTTCTCCATCATCCATTCCGATTGGCCGTCCCATTCCGGCAGTGGCAGGGATTTAGCATCCGGGGCGGATTCATACAGGGTTGTTCCCTCCGAGTCCACCAGCAGAAAACGGGAATCGGCCATTCCATTATATGATTCATACCAGCTTTTCATATTTACGAAAGCGATGATCTTCCAGGGGCTGCCTTGTACGTTCGTAATTAAAGGCATCAGCTGCAAGTCACTCTTCTCGGTTCCGATGGTGAACGTGCGGCTGGGAAGCATGTGCAGAAAACCGTTTGCGTGATCTCTACGCTTCCAGAATTCGTATGAATAGGAGTCGCTTTTGTAGTAATGCTTAAACATGCGGTCATCATCGACGATGCCATCCCGCTCAAGCAGGAAGGAATGATTTTGGTAGTAAATCATGACATTATTTAAGTGGTAGTAGGGCTGGCTTACCAGGGTCCGAATCTGATCCATGACCGTATCAACCTGCAGATAATTGATGCCTTTCTTTCCCCCGGAATCGGCCTGCCTGCTGATATTGCCGACAAATTCATCGTGCTGAAGGTTGAGGAGGAGATTTTTCCATGTGGAGTACTGCTTCTCAAAATGATCGACGGTGTTTCGAATCAGGGTCAGATTATATTTGACAATTTCATTGTTAACATTGCGGGAGTAGAATGTCATCGACCATAGATTATAGGAGGAGAGCAGGAAAATCACGACGAGAAAATACACGAGCATTTTGACAAATAATGAATGCAGCGGAAAAAATGACTTCAACCAACTCATGCTGAATCTCCTTATAATTGCGTTCACTAATCTTTCAATCATTCTACCGGATAGCAGAAAAAGGATAAAGAGTTTTATTTTGCGTCACAGTTTAACGCGAACAAAAAGGGATTTAATGGTATAATAGTAATCAATACACTAATTATTACGGGGAGGGGAGAGGGATTCGGTATGACAATTTTATGGGAAAATATCATCCTTACACTAGTTGCAGGATTGTTAGGCATTGCCGTTGTCGTATTGGGGATTGTCGGATTGATAAGCTTTGCACGAAAAAATAAATGAATTTTACATATTTCTCCAATTTATATCTGGAAGGAATCATACCCATGCCAAATCGAGTGGATAAACTGTGAACTTTTTAAGGTAAGCGTTTTAAAAACATGTTACAATAGCTTGGGTTTAATATATAAAGGTTGACAGGGTAATCTTTCATAGATTAGTTCCGTGTTAGCCAGCCTTGTTCCAGTCATGTTGATAGGAGGATTCGAGAATGAATATCCATGAATATCAAGGAAAACAAGTACTGAAGCAATATGGAGTAGCTGTTCCGAACGGCAAGGTAGCGTTTACGGTAGAAGAGGCAGTTGAAGCTGCACAATCTTTGGGAAGTCCCGTAACCGTTGTCAAAGCACAGATCCACGCAGGCGGTCGGGGTAAAGCCGGCGGCGTTAAAGTGGCGAAGAACCTGGACGAGGTTCGTGCTTATGCTGAAGAAATTCTGGGCAAGGTGTTGGTGACTCACCAAACGGGTCCGGAAGGCAAGGAAGTCAAGCGTCTCCTCATTGAAGAGGGCTGCGATATTCGCAAAGAGTATTATATCGGTGTGGTCGTTGACCGTGCTACCGGCCGTGTCGTTTTGATGGCGTCCGAAGAAGGCGGTACCGAGATCGAAGAGGTTGCCGCAGCAACTCCCGAGAAGATTTTCAAAGAGGTCGTAGATCCAGCGATCGGACTTCAAACATTCCAAGCACGGAAATTAGCGTATTCCATTAATATTCCGAATGAACTGGTAGGAAAAGCCGTTCAGTTCATGCTGGCCTTGTATAAGGCATTTGTAGAGAAGGATTGCTCTATCGCTGAAATCAATCCGCTTGTCGTAACCGGGGACGGAAACGTCATGGCTCTAGATGCCAAACTCAACTTTGACTCCAATGCGTTGTTCCGTCATAAAGACATCCTTGAGCTGCGCGACCTGGACGAAGAAGACGAGAAGGAAATTGAAGCATCCAAATACGACTTGAGTTACATAGCTCTGGATGGCAACATCGGCTGTATGGTTAATGGCGCCGGTCTTGCCATGGCTACGATGGACATCATTAAGTACTATGGCGGGGACCCTGCAAACTTCCTTGATGTTGGGGGCGGTGCAACAACGGAGAAGGTAACGGAAGCCTTCAAGATCATTTTATCCGATCCTCAAGTAAAAGGAATCTTTGTCAACATTTTCGGTGGTATTATGCGCTGCGACGTTATCGCTACCGGTGTTGTCGAAGCTGCTAAACAGCTGGGCTTAACTCGTCCGCTGGTTGTACGCTTGGAAGGAACGAACGTAGACCTCGGCAAGCAAATTTTGGCTGAGTCCGGTCTTAACATCGTACCTGCTGATTCCATGGCCGACGGAGCACAGAAGATCGTCTCCCTCGTTCAGTAATATTTCATTCCTGAAGGGGCATGGCACGATGGGCTTCGAAAGCCCTGCCGTGCGGTTGCTTTCATTTTCAAATAACAATAGGGGATGTGAATCAATCGTGAGTATTTTGATCGATAAAAATACAAAAGTTATCACGCAAGGGATTACAGGTAAAACAGCCCTTTTCCATGCAAAAGGCGCCCTGGATTACGGTACACAGATGGTCGGGGGAACTTCACCCGGCAAAGGTGGAACCGAAGTCGAAATTACGCTTGAGAACGGTGAAACCGTCAAATTGCCGGTTTACAACACCGTTGAGGAAGCCAAAGCCAAAACAGGCGCAACCGCTAGCGTAATTTATGTACCCCCGGCTTTTGCAGCCGATTCCATTCTGGAAGCTGTTGATGCCGAGATGGATCTGGTTATCTGTATTACAGAAGGCATTCCGGTGCTGGATATGGTCAAAGTATCCCGCTATATGGAAGGCAAGAAGACTCGTTTGATCGGACCTAACTGTCCGGGTGTTATTACGCCGGGTGAATGCAAAATCGGCATCATGCCTGGTTACATCCACACGCCAGGACATGTCGGAGTTGTATCGCGCAGCGGTACCCTGACATATGAAGCCGTTCATCAGCTGACTGCTCGCGGCATCGGACAATCCTCCGCCGTAGGGATTGGCGGCGACCCGGTTAAAGGGACGGAGTTTATCGATGTATTGAGACTCTTTAATGAAGATCCTAACACCAAAGCGGTTATTATGATCGGTGAGATCGGCGGTACAGCGGAGGAAGAAGCGGCTGAATGGATTAAAGCGAACATGACTAAACCAGTGGTAGGCTTCATTGGCGGCGCAACGGCGCCTCCAGGAAAACGCATGGGCCACGCAGGCGCGATTATTTCTGGCGGTAAAGGGACAGCCAAGGAGAAAATCTCTGTACTTGAAGCGTGCGGTATCAAGGTAGCTCCTACACCTGCTGAAATGGGCTCAACCCTGGTTAGCGTGCTTGAGGAGAAGGGGCTCCTGGAGTCTTGCACGACTCACTAGATCTAGATTTTTATGCAATTCTAGCTAAGGCGTAACTTAAGGTAAGCAACCTTTTATTTCCTAAACAGGAAATGAAGGGTTGCTTTTTTGTTTTTGATTTTATATTTTAAGGAGGTCCCATTATGAAGGTAGACAGCTTGCTGCTGATCGCATTGCATGAAAGCGAAGGTGTCGGATGGAAGACCATTAACCGAATCATATCGAACGGTGAGCTGCATGAGGGGTTGCTGTCTTATGATGCGAATGATTGGAGGGCCTGTGGTTTGTCTGTCGAAAAAGCGAATAAACTGGCCAAGGACTTCCCTTCCGCTGTCGAAAGAAAGCAGATCGATCTGTCGAATGCGAATGATGCCGGGTATCGGCAACATGAAGCCGGGGTATGGAATTTGACAAACCGTTCAAAAATACGTATTATAACAGCCCTCGATGATATCTATCCGGACAGATTACGATCTTCGCCACAGGCTCCTTGGGTGTTGTATTGCATCGGCGATCTACATCTGCTGTCGAGGCCTGGGATTGCGATGATAGGTACAAGAATGCCTACGGCATATGGGCGCAAAATTGCAACGATGCTATCCGAGGAGTTGGTACGATCAGGGTTCATGGTTGTCAGCGGCATGGCCAGAGGCATTGATAGCGTAGTCCACGATGCGGCTTTGCGAAGCGGGGGACCGACAGTGGCGGTTCTCGGAGCCGGCGTTGACGTTATATATCCACCGGAGAACCGATCGCTGTATGAAGAGATTGCGGCTAAGGGGCTTATCATTTCCGAATACCCGCCAGGCACCAAGGCGCTACCGGGGTTCTTCCCTCAGCGTAACCGGATTATCGCGGGACTCACGTTAGGTACCGTGGTGGTGGAGGCGGATGCCCGCAGCGGATCGTTGATTACGGCGGATTTAGCCCTGGAGGCGGGAAGGGACGTGTTCTCCGTTCCGGGTCCTGTTACTTCACCCAAGAGCAGAGGGACTTTGGATTTGATCAAGCAAGGAGCCAAGATGGTCACGGAAGCAAGGGATATAATAGAAGAATATGATTCCTTGTTGCCAAAAGTGGCCTCCGGTACATACAATAAGGAGCGGCGGGCCCCTCGTCAGGAGCAGCCCGATGAACTAGCCGGGTTGACAAATGACGAACGACAAATATACCATATGCTCGAACAGGGTCCCGGGTCGCTGGATGAAATGATCGAGTTAACCCGGTGGGATTTTGGACATTTGCATTCAGTTCTGTTATCTTTAATCATAAAAAAGCAGATTACCCAATTACCCGGTGCTATATATAAGATCATTTAATGGGAAAGTTTGAATGTTGGAGAGGAGGATGAACCTGTGGCGGATTCACTCGTCATCGTAGAGTCGCCTGCTAAGGCGAAAACGATTGGCAAATATCTCGGCAGCAAGTATATCGTGAAGGCTTCGATGGGTCATGTTCGCGATTTGCCGAAGAGCCAGATCGGGGTTGAAGTAGAAAACGACTTCAATCCGAAATACATTACGATCCGCGGAAAAGGTTCTGTCTTAAAGGAACTTAAGGATGCTAGCAAAAAGGTGAAAAAAGTGTACCTCGCAGCTGACCCCGATCGCGAAGGGGAGGCCATTGCATGGCATCTTGCGCATGCATTGGAGCTGGATGATACTCAAAGCCTGCGGGTTGTATTTAATGAAATAACAAAAACAGCCGTGAAGGATGCCTTCAAGACGCCGCGCAAAATTAACATGGATCTGGTCAACGCGCAGCAGGCAAGACGTATCCTGGACCGATTGGTTGGTTATAAGATCAGCCCTATTCTATGGAAGAAAGTGAAAAAGGGACTCTCTGCCGGCCGTGTTCAATCGGTAGCTGTCAAAATCATTCTCGACCGCGAGAATGAGATCAGCGCTTTCGTGCCGGAAGAATATTGGACCATTACGGCCAAACTGGCCATTAAAGGTTCTGCATTCGAAGCCAAATTCACGCAGCTTAATGGCGCAAAGAAAGAGCTCACCAATGAACAGGAAGTAAATGAAATTCTTCAAGCGATTCGGGATGCTTCCTTCCAAGTCAGCGAAGTAAAAGAGCGAGAGCGTCAGCGCCATCCGTCTCCACCGTTTACAACGAGTTCCTTGCAGCAGGAAGCTGCACGTAAACTTGGTTTCCGGGCGGCTAAGACCATGTCCGTTGCCCAGCAGCTGTACGAGGGCGTCGAGCTTGGCAAGGAAGGCACCGTCGGTTTGATTACCTACATGCGTACGGACTCCACGCGCATCTCAGGGACGGCTCAAGAAGAAGCAAAAGAATACATCACCGAGAAGTATGGTGATCCGTTCGTTCCGGAGAGCCCGAGACAATACTCGAAAAAAGCAGCCAACGCTCAGGATGCGCATGAAGCGATTCGTCCTACATCGGTGCTGCGGGATCCTGAATCCATGAAGCCGTTTATGAGCCGTGATCAGCTCCGCTTGTACAAACTGGTCTGGGAGCGTTTTGTGGCAAGTCAGATGTCTTCTGCAGTGCTGGATACGCTTTCTGTTGATATTGCCGCGGGCAAGGCCGTCTTCCGCGCAACAGGTTCGAAGGTTCGTTTCCCTGGATTCATGAAGGTTTACGTCGAAGGCAACGACGACGGGACGACAGAAGAAGATAAATACCTGCCGGAGCTTCATAGTGGCGACATTCTGGAGAAGCAGGACATTGAGCCGAAGCAGCACTTCACGCAGCCACCTCCGCGTTATACGGAAGCACGTCTTGTCCGGACGCTGGAAGAGCTCGGCATAGGGCGACCTAGTACGTATGCACCGACACTGGAGACGATCCAGAAGAGAGGCTACGTTGCCATCGAAGAGAAGAAATTCATGCCAACCGAGCTCGGTGAACTTGTCATCGAGCAGATGGAGCAGTTCTTCCCGGAAATTCTCAATGTGGAGTTTACGGCTAACATGGAAGAGGACCTCGACCATGTGGAGGAGGGCTCCGAAGATTGGGTCAAAGTATTGGCAGAGTTCTATGAATCCTTCGAAAAGCGCCTTGAAGTAGCAGAGGAAGAAATGAAGGAAATCGAAATCGAAGATGAGGTTTCCGACGAGATCTGCGAAAAGTGCGGAAAGCCGTTGGTCTATAAGCTGGGCAGGTTTGGCAAGTTTCTTGCATGCTCAGGCTTCCCGGATTGCCGGAATACCAAGCCGATCGTGAAAGATATCGGCGTGGCGTGCCCGAAATGCAAGGAAGGCCATGTCGTGGAACGACGAAGCAAGAAGGGGCGCGTCTTCTTTGGATGTGATCGTTATCCCGAATGTGATTTCGTATCATGGGATAAACCGTCAACGAAGCCGTGTCCGAATTGCAGCAGCTTAATGGTAGAGAAGAAAAGCAAGCAAGGCATCAAGCTTCAATGTACTTCTTGTGATTATTCCGAAATGGTCGAGGAACAAGACGACGCAGCAGATTTGTAAGGCATACAGGGGGTAATGACGTTGACAGATTCACAGAGGGTTACGGTTATCGGTGCAGGGCTTGCCGGCAGTGAAGCTGCCTGGCAGATCGCTAGCCGGGGCATACCCGTTACATTATATGAGATGCGGCCGGTCGTTAAGACGCCGGCTCATCATACGGACAAGTTCGCTGAGCTTGTATGCAGTAATTCGCTTCGGGCGAACGGTTTAACCAACGCAGTAGGGGTATTGAAGGAAGAAATGCGGATGCTGAACTCGCTTGTCATCGGTTCGGCAGACCGCAATTCCGTCCCGGCTGGCGGCGCATTGGCCGTTGACCGTGACGGTTTTTCGGGAGAAATTACGGAAACTCTGCATCAGCATCCTTTAATTGAGGTTGTAAATGAAGAAATTCAGCATATACCTGAAGAAGGCATCGTTGTTATTGCAACTGGGCCGCTGACCTCGCCCGCGTTGTCATCACAGATTCGTGAGCTGATGGGTGAGGACTATTTCTATTTTTACGATGCGGCTGCTCCGATCGTGGAAAAAGATTCAATTGATATGAGCAAGGTTTATCTGGCATCCCGTTATGATAAAGGCGAAGCGGCTTATCTGAATTGTCCCATGACAGAAGAAGAGTTCGACGCTTTCTATGACGCTCTTATCAATGCCGAAGTCGCTCAATTGAAAGAGTTTGAGAAGGAGATTTATTTCGAGGGCTGCATGCCGATCGAGGTCATGATGAAGCGTGGTAAACAAACCGCCTTGTTTGGCCCGATGAAGCCTGTTGGATTGGTGAACCCGCATACAGGCAAGCTGCCGCACGCTGTGGTGCAGCTCCGTCAGGATAATGCCGCAGGTACCCTCTACAATCTTGTCGGTTTCCAGACTCATCTGAAGTGGGGTGAACAGAAGCGGATCATTTCCATGATTCCGGGACTTGAGAACGCCGAAATTGTGCGTTACGGTGTCATGCACCGCAATACGTTTGTCAATTCGCCTAGACTGCTGGAACAAACCTATCAGGTGAAAACACGGCCAAATCTGTATCTGGCGGGACAAATGACGGGCGTAGAAGGATATGTTGAATCGGCGGCATCCGGATTGATTGCCGGGATCAATGCAGCAAGAGCCGCTCAGGGGCAGGAGGGGATCGTATTCCCTCAGGAATCAACTATCGGGAGCATGGCCTATTACATAACCCATGCAGATCCAGATAACTTCCAGCCGATGAATGCGAACTTCGGCCTTCTTCCGAGTCTCGAGAAGCGCATTCGCAACAAAAAGGAAAAAAACGAAGCGCTTGCAAGCAGAGCTCTTGACGGAGTACGCGTATTTATTAATGCTAACGAACTAAATACAATCTAATCTTATTTTCTTAGGGAGGTCTTGCCATCATGGAAATGACTTTTCACGCCACTACAATTTGTGCAGTACGGCATAATGGCACAGCAGCTATTGCCGGCGATGGCCAAGTTACATTTGGTGAAAGTGTAGTCATGAAGCAGACCGCCAAGAAAGTGCGCCGTCTTTACCGGGGACAAGTTGTCGCCGGTTTTGCCGGTTCTGTGGCGGATGCTATCACGTTATTTGAGAAATTCGAAGGCAAGCTGGAAGAGCACCATGGAAATCTGCAGCGCGCCGCTGTTGAACTCGCGAAGGATTGGCGTCAAGACCGTGTGCTTCGCAAGCTTGAAGCTTTGATGATTGTTATGGATAAAACCGGGATGCTGCTGATTTCAGGTGGCGGCGAAATCATCGAGCCTGATGATGATGTGCTGGCCATTGGGTCAGGCGGCAATTTTGCCTTGTCGGCAGGACGGGCGCTTAAGCGTCATGCCGGACATATGGAAGCGAAGGATATAGCCAGAGAAGCGCTTCAGATCGCTTCTGAGGTGTGTGTCTATACCAACAGCAATATTATTGTCGAAGAGCTGTAAGGATGCCATACAGCAACATATAGCCATATCAGGGGTGGAGGTATTCGCGATGAGTAAAGAATCGATGACGCCAAGACAGATTGTATCCGAGCTGGATAAATACATTGTAGGCCAAAAGGAAGCTAAAAAATCGGTCGCTGTAGCACTTCGGAACCGCTATCGCCGGAGCTTGCTTACGGATGACGAGCGGGATGAAATCGTACCGAAGAACATACTGATGATCGGTCCCACCGGCGTCGGCAAAACGGAGATTGCAAGAAGGCTTGCCAAGCTGGTTCATGCACCGTTCGTTAAGGTCGAGGCGACAAAGTTTACCGAGGTTGGATATGTCGGCCGTGATGTGGAATCCATGGTACGGGATCTTGTGGAAACCGCGATCCGGATGGTGAAGCTGGAACGCACCGAGAAGGTTAAGGACAAAGCCGAGGAAATGGCGAACGAGCGGATCGTTCAGCTGTTGGCGCCTTCAACCAAAGGGCAGAAGAGTCAGCGAAATCCCTTTGAGATGCTGTTTGGCGGTGCGAATAACGATACCCAGACCGAAGATGAGGATGCGGACGATAAGGACGTTAGTCTCAAAGAGAAGCGGAGACAGGTGCGCTTTAACCTGCTGTCCGGTAAGCTTGAAGACGAAACGATTGAGATTGATGTCGAGGATGCTGCTCCAAACATGTTCGATATGTTTGCGGGGCAGGGCAATGATCAGATGGGCATGAACATGCAGGAAATGTTCGGCAACCTGATGCCAAAGCGCACAAAGCGCCGCAAGCTGTCAGTGAAAGAAGCCAGGAAAGTACTGACGCAAGAAGAAGCAGGCAAGCTCATTGATATGGATGATGTCATCCAGGAATCCATTCGTCGGGCAGAGCAATCCGGCATTATATTTATCGATGAGATCGACAAGGTTGCCAGCCAGGGCCGCCAATCGGGTCCGGATGTGTCCAGAGAAGGTGTGCAGCGCGACATTCTGCCTATCGTGGAAGGCTCGACGATTATGACGAAATACGGACCGGTAAAAACGGACTTTGTCCTCTTCATCGCGGCAGGTGCTTTTCATATTGCGAAGCCATCGGATTTGATTCCCGAGCTTCAGGGGCGTTTTCCGATTCGGGTGGAGCTCAGCAGCTTGTCACTCGACGATTTTGTATCCATTTTGACCGAGCCGAAAAATGCACTAACCAAGCAATACGTAAATCTGCTGCGTACTGAGGATCTTGAGGTTGAGTTTTCTCCAGAAGCGATACGGGAGATCGCCCAAATTGCGGCTTCGGTTAACCAGAACACGGAGAATATAGGCGCGCGGAGACTTCATACGATATTGGAGAAGCTCCTTGAAGACCTGTCATTTGAAGCGCCTGAGTTGACGCTGGACCGCATGGTGATCACGCCGCAGTATGTCCGGGAGAAACTTGCCGGCATTGCCCAGGACCGGGACCTGAGCCAGTATATTCTGTAGTTGCATGCATATAGGTCTATTTGCCGGGTATGCGAAAGTAAATAATTGTCGATATTCATCCCGACCCTTGCAGCAAGTTGTCGAAGCGCTTTCGCATGTTGGAAGGGATCGGGACGGATTTCGTAATTTTTTGTGAATTTTATGGTCCCCATCAGGACCTACCCTTCGGGAAAAATCGCTTAAATTTTACAGATTTAGTGATACGATTTGCAATAATATAGAAAAAAACCGGATAAAAATGAACACAAAGCCCTTCTTTTTGGTAAAAGATAGGGCTTTTTTCTTATTGTAAAAAGTCCCAAACTTTAAGAAACTTAGTTTATGTGACATCATGTTGTCTTTTTCTACTTAAGACCTAGGTTAGTTCATACGGATTATATGATTTGTCGAAAAAAGAGGATTTAGCTAGGAAGAGTGGAATACCTTTCTGCAAAGTCCAGTCAGGAGGAATGAGCTAGTGAATCTGTTGAATAATAGTTCTTTTCAACGGCTTCAAAGCGGTTTGGATGCAGCTAATCTCAGAAACAATGTGATTGCAAACAACATCGCCAACGTGGATACTCCTCATTTTAAGAGATCCGAGGTATCCTTTGAGAGTCTTCTGAAAAAAGAAATGGATGGGGCCCAATTGTCATTACAGGGCAGAAGAACAGATCCCAGACATTTTGTCATTGGTTCAACCGGGGGGATTCCTGAGGCTTCGGTCATGAAGGATGGCAGCAGCTCCATGAATAACAACCAGAATAATGTCGATGCAGACAGAGAAATGTCGCTGCTTGCAGAGAATCAGCTCCGTTATAATTCATACATACAAGCTGTAAATGAGCAGATTCGAATGATGCGTACAGCTATTGAAGGGAGATAGGGTTCATGAATATTAGCAATAGCTTCGGTATTAATGCATCAGCTCTAACAGCACAACGGCTTCGAATGGATGTCATCTCCTCCAACATAGCCAATGCGGAAACCACTCGCGCGCGAATCGAGAACGGCCAAGCCGTTCCGTATCGTCGAAAAACGGTTGTTTTACAACCGCAGCAGGAATCATTTGAAGGACTTCTTAGAGCTCAGATGAATGGTCAGAATGCGGGACAAGGGGTAAAGGTTGCGCAGGTACGGGAAGATCAAACCCCGCTGAAACAGGTATATAACCCTACACATCCTGATGCGAATGCGGAAGGCTATGTCTTTATGCCTAACGTGGACATTACGAAGGAAATGGTGGATATGATAGCAGCTACCCGTTCGTACGAAGCTAATGTTACGGCGATCAATGCTTCGAAAGCGATGATTATGAAGGCGCTGGAGATCGGTAGATAACAAGTGAAAAATACATAAGCCCATATTGTAGGAGGAGAGAGAGAAATGATTCAAAATGCAATGTTCAGTGTTCAGGGCGTGCAGCCGCTTCAACTGCAGGAGCAAGTGAAAAATGGAGCGACTCCATCCGAATCGATTCGCGATTTTGGCTCTTACCTGAATGAAGCACTGAACTCTGTGGCATCACAGGAACAAAATGCACATGTTATGAGCGATAAATTAATGATTGGACAAGTAAACGTAGATCAGGCGATGATATCCGCCCAACAGGCTCTGTTGAGCATTCAGCTCACAACACAGGTCCGAAACAAAGTGGTAGAAGCCTATCAAGAGATCATGCGCACGCAAATCTAAATGTTTCTAGCAAAGTTTCGGATGGGGTGACAATGTGAACGAGAGAATTACCCAGTATCGGGAGAGAATGACCCAGTATTGGAACCAATTCAGCAACAAACAAAAAATAATGTTAATCGCTACAATAGCATTTGTTTTGATTGCTCTAATCGTACTAACGATGCAGTTCTCCAAGACGAAGTACGAAGTAGCATTCCGGGATTTAAATTCCAGCGACGCTGCAGGAATCATCAGCCACCTGGAGACCCAAGGGATTTCCTACAAGCTGAGCGAGGATGGCAGAAGCATCCTGGTTCCGAGTACGAGCGCAGCTAAAGTCCAGATTGATGTAGGGTCGCAAGGACTTGTACAGAATGGTACGATCGGATTCGAAACCTTCGAGAAGAACGCATCAGCCATCGGGATGACAGATAACGAATTCGAAGTGAAATATGTAAATGCACTGAATGGCGAAGTGGAACGACTGCTTGAGAAGATGCAGGGCGTCCAGGATGCAACGGTATTGTTGAATTTGCCAAAAGAAAGTGTATTTGCAAAAAACGGAAACGAAGATCAAGCCAGCGCCTCCGTAGTTGTGCAATTCAAACCAGGCTATCGGCCTAATCAAGAAGTCATAGACGGGTATTATAACCTCGTGAAGACGGCCATTCCGAACTTACCGGTTGAGAACATTACAATCACCAATGACGAAGTCGAGCTGCTCGCAACAGCTAAAGGCGGTCAAGGTGGATTGATGGGTAAGGTGGAAGAAAACTTCGCGCTTCAGAAAAAATTCGAAAGCGACGTTAGGCAAAATGTTCAGCAGTTTCTCTCGCAGTACATGGGATCGAATAAAGTCAATGTTCTGGTCGCTTCCAAACTGAACTTTGATCAGGTGCAGAGCAAGGAAAACATCGTAACCCCTGTTGATGAAGAAGAAATGAAGGGGATTGAGCTCAGTGTTCAGGAGATCCAGAAGAACTATTCGGGAACCAGTAGTCCAACCGGCGGAGTAGCCGGCGTAGGCGAAGAAGCTGTTCCGGGATATCCAAGCGATTCTGGAAGCGGGGAAACGAACTCGGAAGAGCTCTCCAAAACCGTTAACTATGAAGTTAACCGGATTACGAAGGATATCATAGCAAGTCCATATACTGTTAAAGATTTAACCATTAATGTCTCGGTTGAACCACCTGCCGGTCAACAAACTTTGGATGACGCGACAAGAACGGCAATACAGAACATTCTGGTTAATATCGTGCGTGCATCGCTCTCGGATACAGGCTCTACTTATACAGACGCTGATTTGTCCAAAAAAGTTTCGGTTATTTCACAGGTATTTAATGTAAATGCGGATGAAAATCCGAAAACCGTTCTTTCACAGCCTGTATTATGGGGGATTGGTATCGCTGCGTTGGCGTTAATTGCTGGAGGAACCTATTTCATAATCCGCAGACGCAGAAAGCAGCAGGAAGAATTTGAAGATGATATTCAGCTTCCCCCAGTTACGGAATTCCCATCGATTAATCTCGAAAGTATAACCAATGAAAGCCAGGTTCGTAAACAGCTCGAAACCTTGGCGAAGAAGAAGCCAGATGAATTCGTGAATTTACTTCGCACATGGCTAGCTGAGGAATAGAGGTGGAAGCATTGGCTAAGGGAAATAACCAAATGTTAAGCGGACGTCAAAAAGCGGCTATACTGCTCATTACACTTGGCCCGGAAGTGTCTGCTCAAATATTTAAACATCTTCGAGATGAAGAAATTGAACAATTGACGCTGGAGATTGCGAATGTTCGTAAAGTCGACAGTGATGAAAAAGATAGCATTATTCAGGAATTCCATCAAATTTGCCTGGCCCAGGAATACATCTCGCAAGGCGGTATTAATTACGCTAAAGAGATTTTGGAGAAGGCGCTTGGACAGCAAAAAGCGATGGAAGTGATCAACAGACTGACAGCAACGCTTCAAGTAAGACCGTTTGACTTTGCCCGCAAAGCGGACCCAAGCCAAATTCTGAACTTTATCCAGAACGAAAATGCACAGACCATTGCACTCGTCTTGTCGTATCTTCAATACGAGCAGGCATCCGCAATCCTATCTTCACTTCCGCAAGAGAAGCAGGCCGAAGTAGCGCGTAGGGTTGCAGTCATGGACAGTACTTCACCAGAAGTCATCGCCCAGGTTGAACGCGTGCTGGAACAGAAGCTGTCGGCGACGGTTACTCAGGATTACACGAGTGCGGGTGGCATTGAATCCATCGTTCAAATTCTGAACGGTGTGGATCGCGGTACGGAACGAACGATCCTCGATTCCCTGGAAATCCAGGATCCCGAGCTCGCCGAAGAAATCAAGAAGCGGATGTTCGTATTCGAGGATATCGTCAACGTGGACAACCGTTCGATCCAGCGTATTATCCGCGATGTCGAGAACGCCGATCTTCAGCTTGCACTCAAGGTGGCAAGCGAAGAAGTACGGGACGTCATTTTCCGCAACATGTCCAAGCGCATGGCCGAAACCTTCCGCGAAGAGATGGAATACATGGGACCGGTGCGGCTGCGTGATGTGGAGGAAGCTCAGACTCGGATTGTAAGCACGATCCGAAGACTCGAAGAAGCGGGCGAGGTCATTATTGCCCGTGGTGGAGGAGATGACATCATTGTCTAACTTGATCAAATCGTCCCACTATAAACCGATGGATGTGTTGAAAGAGTTGGATCTTGCTCGTCGTTACGCTTCGCCAACCGAGGAAACGGTAGAGGAATATACTCCACCGACTGCCGAGCCGGCTGCCGTACAAACACTGGCTGAAGCCGAACGTTTAAAGCATGAGATGCTAAAAGATGCTCAGGAGTTTGCCGAACGACAAATCCGCGAAGCTTCGGAAGAGGCGGAACGGCTGTTGGCCGAAGCGCAGCAGCAGATTGAAGCGTGGTGGACCGACAGAAGGCTTCAGGACGAGGATTTGTCCGAAACGCTGAAGATGGAAGGCTTTAATCAAGGATATGCCGAAGGTTCAGCCAAGGCAGAGCTTGAGATGAAGGAATTGATGGAGCAAGCGACATTACAGGCGAGTGAATTGCTTCAGCTTGCCCATCAAGCCAAGGATGATCTAATTCAGGAAGCGGAGCCTTTTTTGGTGGAGCTCAGCTGCAGCATCGCGGAGAAAGTACTGGATCGTCAGCTGACGATCGAACCTGATTTCACGCTGGAGCTGATTCGAAAGAATCTGGCACGCAAGCGGGAAAAAGGAGTCATCTCCCTCTGCGTAGCTCCTGAACAATTCGAATTTGTATACGCGGCACGGGAAGAGCTCGGATTATCGATCGACTCTCAGGCAGAACTTCAAATTTTGCCGGATTCCACGGTTAAGGATCGCGGCTGCGTGATCAGGTCTTCTTTCGGAAGCGTGGATGCCCGGATCGATACACAGCTATCCGAGATCAAAAAAGAGCTCGTGCGGTTCGCTCTTGATGACGAGGAACGGAGAAATCAAGATGAAGAAGCTGAATAGCGCGCGGTACATGGATCATCTGAAGCATCTGGACCCCGTTCGCATCAATGGTAAAGTTACACAGGTAATCGGACTGATGGTGGAGTCCGAAGGGCCGGATGCAAGCATCGGCGATGTTTGTTATATCTATCCCACGAAGCAAACCAAGCCGCTCAAGGCGGAGGTCGTGGGTTTCAGAGACAATAAGGTGTTGCTGATGCCTCTCGGCGAGCTTCACTCCATTGGTCCTGGCTGTGATGTAGTCGGTACCGGCAAACCACTGAGCGTGCAAGTGGGTTCGGAACTGCTTGGCAAAGTGCTCGACGGATTGGGACAACCGCTGGACGGATCTATCATTCCGGCGCGCATGCCGCACTATTCAACCCATAACGTTCCACAGAACCCGCTTAATAGGCCGAGGGTTCAGGAGCCGATCAGCATCGGCGTCCGCGCGATTGACGGATTGCTCTCCATCGGCAAAGGCCAGCGGGTCGGTATATTCGCCGGATCCGGTGTCGGGAAGAGTACCCTGATGGGAATGATCGCGAGAAACACTTCTGCCGATGTCAATGTCATAGCTTTGATCGGGGAACGTGGACGCGAAGTGCTGGATTTCATAGAACGGGATTTGGGTCCCGAAGGGTTAAAACGGTCCGTCGTAATTGTTGCGACCTCGGATCAACCGGCACTCATCCGCATTAAAGGGGCCTTGATCGCTACAACGATCGCCGAGTATTTCAGGGATCGCGGCCTGAATGTGATGCTGATGATGGATTCCGTTACCCGCTATGCGATGGCACAGCGAGAAGTAGGACTAGCCGTAGGAGAGCCGCCGGCCATGCGCGGTTATACTCCGTCTGTATTTGCCAGTCTGCCGAAGCTTCTGGAACGAGCAGGCACAGGGCCAACGGGCTCGATTACAGCCTTTTATACGGTGTTGGTAGATGGTGATGATATGAACGAACCGATCGCGGATGCGGTCAGAGGCATACTTGATGGTCACATCGTTCTAAACCGGAATATCGCAAATAAAGGGCATTTTCCGGCCATCGATGTGCTGGCTAGCATTAGCCGGGTGATGAAAGATATATCTCCAGAAGAACAAATCGATGCTTCCGAGAACGTAAAGCGACTGATGGCGATATATAAGGACTCGGAGGATTTGATCAATATCGGGGCGTATCAACAGGGCTCGAATGCCGATATCGATGAATCGATTGAATATATCGGGCGAATATGGGATTTCACGAAGCAAAAAGTGAATGAGAAGACAACATTGAATGAGGTTCAGGAACGTTTGATTTCCGAGTTTTCAAGGAGATGACTTGAAGAATGAAATTTCATTATGCATTCCAGAAAATCGTAGACCTGAAAAGCAACGAGAAAACGCAAGCCGAATGGATGCTGTCAAGCGCCATCGGGAAGCTGCAGGCGGAGGAGAAAAGTCTGAATGAGCTGTATGAGATGCGGGATCAAATGTATCACGCTCAGCAGGAGGCTGCATCACGGTGCGTGCCGGTCGCTGAGATCCGAAACATTCAGGTATACGCAGAGCACTTGGAAGAATGCATTGAGCGTAAGCGGGATGACATACGGATCGCTCATGTCAATGTAACCAAGAAACAGAAGGTATTGTCCGACAAAATGCTAGACGAAAAAGTGTGGCTGAAAGCAAGAGATAAATCCCAAGAAAAGTTCCGGCATGAAAGTCTCCTTCGGGAACAAAACGAGCTGGACGAAATGGCGACGGTACGTTTTGCGATCAAAGCCCGATAAGGTTTGCAAACACCGAAGGGTTATGACCGCGAAGGAGGAATGAGAGTGGCACGAAAAGACATGCCGCTTGATAAGGAAGAATCAGGCGGAGGATTTGAACGGATACTGTTGATTTTGGTACCTGCTATATTCACGATTGTACTGCTCGGGGCGCTTGCCGTATTTTTTAGAGCCGATGTGCGGGATGGACTCATCGATGTAGCCAATAAAATTCCGGTCGTCAAGAACTGGGTCCCGGATCCGGTGCTGACCCCGGAAGAACAGAAACTCAAAGAAGCGAAGCAGCAGGAAGAAAGCGCGGAAGCAACGATTGTTGAACTTAAGAAGCAGCTTGCCGAACGCGAAGAAACATTAAATGAAGTAACGGAGCAAAAAACAGCGCAGGAAAACAAGGTGAAAGAGCTGGAAACCCAAATTGATTCGATGCAGAGTACATCGACAAGCGGTGAGACCGAAGAGGAAGACGCGTATACCAAGCAAATTCGCGAACTGTCCAAGCTCTACGCAGACATGAGTCCAAGCAAAGCGGCACCGATCATGCAAAACCTTACGCTGGAAGAAATGGTGCTTATGCTTAGTCAGATGAAGAGCAGCAATCGGGTTGCCATTCTGCAAAAAATGGATCCCAAAACGGCCGCGGATGCAACCATGATGCTTAAAGATGCCGAGACTTCTGAAGATATGGCCATCGCGGCACTGCAATCCAGGCTCAAGAAGAATGATACAGAGGCGGCCCAGAAGAAGACATCCGACAATCTGGATAAAAACCAGTTGAATCAGACCTTTGCCGGAATGACACCCGCCAACGCTGCCGAACTGCTGATGCAAACGTATAAGATCAGCCCTGCTAAGACCATGACCATTCTAAATACAGTGGATGATGCAACGCGTTCACGGATTTTAAATGCGATGTCCTCGAAAGATGCGGAGCTGGCAGCAAAGATATTGAATCGCCTGATGGGCTCTAAATAAGCTCTGAAATGAATCTCCATCCCCAGGAAGGGAGGTGAAATAAGACGATGACAATAACGGTACAAAATATGTCTTCATCCGTAAGCAGTCCCTCGGGAAGCGGAAAGGCAAGCGCGGCGGGTCAGTCGACAGCGGGTGTTTCCTTTGATGCGACACTGGCTTACCAGATGAATAGCAGCGGGAACAGCGCTTCAACAACATCGACGGAAGTCGCTGCCAAGCTGGAATCCTTGCTAACGCAGTATTCTTCGGAAACCGATGGATCGCTTGAAGGCTTGATGGAATTGCTTCAAGGTTTGCTGCAGGAGCTGGACACCATGGACCAGGCATTGATGGAGGATCCAGCCCTATTGCAAGAGCTGCAGAACTGGCTCACGCAAGCGAATGTTATGCTGAGCGGAGCTGCTTCCCAGGCACAAGAGAACGCGGGTGGGAATGAGATGTCTCCATTGGCTTCCAGACCGGAGACTATTCGATTCGCGGTACAGGATACGATCAGTCAGCTGGCATCGATGCTTTCCAAATCTGGTCAGGTGGATCTAAATACCGAAGCTGCTGTAAAACAGCTTGTCCAATCATTCCATGGTTTGCTTGTTCAAGGAACTGGGACTGGCGAGACTAAAGCAAGCGGCAGCTTTGATCATATCCTTGCTCAAAAACAGCCGGATGCCGCTCAGCCTACTGTATCCACGAATACTTCAGGACAGTCGGCTTCATCTCAAACAACGGGACAGGCGAATGCCAAGTGGTCATCGCTGACGACGAGCACTCAAGTAGAGGGTACAGCATCTGAGTTCATGATGAATGAAGGAGTTTCGCTGTTGGAGCAAGGAACGGTCACGGCCGGACAACTAGCCCTGCGTTCAGGAACGCAAGTTGCAGTAAAACCTGCAGCTCCGCCGGTACCTGTTGAGAATTTCTCAAGCGAAATGACTTCTTTCATTATTAATAAGCTTGAAATCGTGAAACAAACCGGTTTTACGGAAGCGAGAATCTCCTTGAATCCGGAACATCTGGGTCAAGTAGATATCAAACTTACGATGCAGAATGGCCAATTAATCGCCCAGTTCATGACGCGGTCGACAGATGCTAAAGAGCTGATTGACCAGCAAATGGCACAGCTTCGCAGCGCATTGATTGCACAAGGACTGCAGATCGAGAAAATTGAAGTTACACAGAGCAGCCAGCCTTCCAATGCGAATCTTTATCAAGACGGCCGTCAGCCTGGATCAGGCCAGCAGCAGTCACAGCATCGCTCGAAGGAGAAGGACAGACCATCCGATGATGCCGTGCTGGCAGCAAATCTGACAGAAGAACTAAACGATTGGATTGCCGAGCACCAAGCCGACGATGAACGGGTACAAGCAGGAACATTTACCGCTAAAGCCTAACAGTGAGGAGGTGAGCTTGGATGGCAACAAATCCGGTGTCTACGAATAATATGTGGCCCAATTATGCTAAAGGGAATGTCAGCAGTAAAAGCGGGAATGGCCAGGAGCTTGGAAAGGATCAGTTCTTGAGCATCCTGATTACGCAATTAAGGCATCAGGATCCGCTTCAGCCAATGCAGGACCGGGAATTTATTGCCCAAATGGCCCAGTTTACTTCCCTGGAGCAGCTGATGAATATCAATACTCAATTAACGGCAATGAGTCAGTCTTTAGGTGCTGCTTCAAGTTTGATCGGTAAACAGATCAGCTGGATGTTCAAGCTCGAGGATGGTTCGGATTCCGTCATGAAGAGCGGTATCGTAGATTCCATCATTGTTCGTGAAGGCGTACATTATGCCAAAGTCGGCGACAGTGAAGTATCGCTTGACCAGATCGTGAAAATCGAGAACGCCGTAACCGAGAATGATCCAGAAGCGTTGATTTCTGGTCCTGCAGTACCTGATACAAATAATCGAAGTCCGATTGATCCTGACACAACGAATCCGGGTCCTTCCGTACCTGACGCAAGCAGTCCAGGTCCGACAGAACCTGAAATAACAAATCCCGATCCTTCCGTACCCGAAACAGGCAATCCCGAGCCGTCAGCTCCTGAGGCCGTAGATCCTGGACAAGGGGGAGAAGAGCCTGGGGGAGTAGCGCCATGAGTGACCGCATGATGATAGGGCATTTATACCCTGGAAAAATACATCCCGCGGCACTTCATAATGAGCGTAAAACGCAAGCTCAAGCTAACCCGCCAGCTGGGACGTTTCAGGAACTTTTAAATGAGAATCTGCTTAAAATCAGCAATCATGCGGCAAAGAGACTTCAGCAGCGCGGCATTGAATTAAAGGGTGATCAGCTTGCGCAGATCCAGAGCGCGGTGGATAAAGCTGCGGCGAAGGGGAGCAAGGAGTCACTCATTCTGATGAAGGATATGGCTCTCATCGTGAATATTCCGAATCGGACCGTAGTCACTGCAATGGATGGCAACGCGATGAAGGATAACGTATTTACGCAAATAGATAGTGCAGTAATTATTTCATAAATCTGGCTGGCCCGCGAGGAAGCCAGGCGGCCGCTGATCGACAGAAGCGGTCCATAACTGAAGGAGGAAAATCGATGTTAAGATCCATGTATTCCGGTATTTCCGGAATGAGAGGTTTCCAAACCAAGCTTGATGTTATTGGTAATAACATTGCCAACGTAAATACAGTTGGGTTTAAAGCGGGACGTGTGATGTTTAAAGACGTACTAAGTCAAACGATGTCCGGTGTTACCCCGGGAACCGACGATCCATCCGGTGGTGTAAACGCGAAGCAGGTCGGTCTTGGTGTATCGATCGGTTCGATTGATACCATGCATACCCCAGGCAGCGCGATGATGTCTCCGAATCCAACGGACTTGAGAATCGACGGAGACGGTTTTTTCATGGTGAAGCTTAGCGAGGATCAAGATGTGCCTTTCTTGACCCGAGCTGGAGACTTCCATATAGACGTAGCGCGTAACCTGGTAACTTCGGATGGTATGCTCGTTCTTGATGCAAATGGTGATCCTATCCAGTTGGGCGATGATGTAACAGCATTCACGATTGCGCAAAACGGCGCCATTATTCAGAAGATGAGTGACGGATCAACGGAAGAGGGAGCCATCATCGGCATTGCGAAAGTACCGAATCCGGAAGGTCTTGAGAAAATCGGCGGCAATATGTATCGCGTTACGCTTAATGCAGTCCCTGATGGTGATCTGGATGCTGTCATGTTCGAAGGGAACAATGCTGAAGAAGGAACCGGTGCGATTATTGCCGGTCAGCTCGAAATGTCCAACGTTGATCTGACAGGTGAATTTTCGGAAATGATCGTCGCTCAGCGCGGCTTCCAAGCCAACTCCCGGATTATCACGACTTCGGACGAAGTGCTTCAAGAAGTTGTCAATCTGAAACGATAAGGATGGATAGGGAGGGGCAATCCCCTCCCTGATTAAACAAGGAGGCTGTCCATGATATCGGTAACGAGGTTAAACGGTTCGCAGCTGTGGCTTAACGCGCTGTTGATAGAAATGGTTGAGGAGACTCCTGACACCTACATTACTTTGATTAATGGAAAACGCATGATTGTGCTTGAAAGTGCAAATGAAATCATCGCTTCCGTTAAGGCGTATCATCACGAGGTAGGCATTCATCAAGCTACCATTAAAGTGCAGCAATTGGAGGAACCTTCATGAAAAAGATGCTCCCCTGGTTAATTACGATCCTGTTATCCATTACGCTGATTGTTCTGGCGATCTTCCTATTGTCGGATAAATTGCTTGGCGATAACGGTAAAAGTCAGGCTTCAGCCAATGCAGCGGCTTTACCTAAGTTTTCTGCCGATGAGATCGTGGCGATGACATCGGAAATCGCCGGGATCAAGACGAATTTAGCCGAACCAAACTATATCGCCCAGATGTCCTTTGCTTTTCAGCTGAATGACAAAAAAGCAAAGGAAGAATTCGAAAAAATCAAGAATATCAAGATTAAACCGATTATTATCAAGACGTTGGCCGATACGAAGCCCGAATTACTGAATGATTCGAAGGGGCGCGAACAATTTAACGCTAAGCTGGTGAATCTGGTTAATAAGTCGTTAACGTCTGGACGTTTAATTCAAATTGAAATGACAGATGTTATCGTCACTGAAATCTAGACTGTTCGTCGGACGACCTGTAAGGGGGTGAGTAGATGGTTGATGTTTTATCGCAGAATGAGATCGACGCCTTATTGGCCGCTCTCTCTTCAGGGGAAATGGATGCTGAAGAACTGAAAAAAGAGGAAACGCAAAAGAAAATTCGTTCTTATGATTTTAAGAGGGCACTCCGGTTTTCCAAGGATCATATTCGGAGCTTAACCCGCATTCACGAGAACTTTGCACGATATTTGACCACATATTTCTCAGCGCAATTACGCACTTTTGTGCAAATTAACGTGGTGCAGGTTGAACAGCTTCCATATGATGAATTTATTCGCTCCATACCCAAAATGACAGTTCTCAATATATTCGAGGCGGAACCGCTTGTCGGGCGCATGGTGCTCGAGGTCCATCCAAACATTGCTTACGCGATGCTGGACCGTTTGCTGGGAGGAACAGGCATTGCTCCTACTTCCATCAGCTCGATGACCGAAATCGAGACGATCATCATGGAACGCATTTTCAGCCGGGCATTCGACAGTCTGCAGGAAGCATGGAAAACGGTGCTGGACATCTCACCGCGGCTTGAAGCATTGGAAACGAATCCGCAATTTATGCAGATTGTTTCTCCAAACGAAACCATTGCGCTAATTTCCCTTAGCACCAAAATCGGCGATACCACGGGGATGATTAATCTGTGTATCCCGCACGTGGTGCTGGAACCGATCATGTCCAAGCTATCGGCGCATCAATGGTTTATCTCGGAGAAAAAAGCGAGTGTTCCAGAGGAAGTAGATGCTCTTAAGCAGCGTGTAAGTAAGGCCAAGCTTCCGATTGTTGCCGAGCTGGGCGTTTCACAGCTCACCGTGTCCGAATTTTTAGGACTGAGCGTCGGCGACGTCATCTCATTAAACAAGCCGATGCATGATGGACTTTCCATTAAGGTTGGGGACAGATTAAAGTTTATTGGCAGTCCCGGAACGATAAAAGACCGGGTTGCTGTACAAATCGATGAAATTGTCATCGAAGGAGCTGAAGAATTTGACGAGTAAAGACTATTTATCCCAGGAAGAAATCGACGCTTTGTTAAAACAGTCGGAAATGGCATCACCAGCATCAATTCCTTCGGCGGCGACTGTCGATGATGTATTAACACCTTTAGAGCAGGACGCGCTCGGCGAGATTGGTAACATTACCTTTGGCAGTGCTGCAACCGCCCTGTCTACCTTGCTGGGCAAAAAAGTGGATATAACAACACCCAAAGTGTCGATCATTAAGCGAAGCGAGTTTGAGGAAGAATTTCCGAAGCCGCATGTAGCGGTACATGTTACTTATGTAGATGGTTTTGAAGGAATTAACTCTCTAGTCATTAAAACACGCGATGCTCAGGTCATTGCTGATCTGATGTTAGGCGGGGAAGGCAACCCCGTGGAAGAGGAACTGAACGAGATTCATATCAGTGCCGTTCAGGAAGCGATGAACCAGATGATGGGCTCTTCCGCAACGAGCATGTCGACGATTTTTAACCGGTTTGTCAATATATCGCCGCCAGGCATTGACATTCTGAACATGGCAAAAGGTGAAGGGGTTAACAACCTTCCGCCGGATGAAACACTGATTAAGATTTCATTCCGATTAATTATCGGTGACCTTATTGATTCAACCATTATGCAGCTGCTTCCCGTTCATTTTTCCAAGGATATGGTTCACATGCTTATCAACGGAACGGAAGAGCCTCAGCCTGCGAAGCAGGAAGCCGCGCCGGCGGTGGAAGCACCTGTCAGTACCCAGGAACCGGCTCAAGCACCGGCTAACCCTGTGAATGGCAATGATATGGGCCAAGGATACGACTACGGACAAGGCTACGGCCAGCCAATGCAGGGACAGGGAGGGCCGATCCCGCAATCCATGCCATATGGACAGCCGCAGATGCCTTACCAAGCGCAGCCGCAGCAATATGGCGGCATGCCGAATCGCAATGTGAATGTACAGCCCGTACAGTTTGCTAATCTGCAATCTGCGCCGTACACCCAGGTGGATGAAAACAATCTGAACTTACTGATGGACATTCCCCTTAAAGTCACCGTAGAATTAGGGAGGACTCAAAAGCAAATTAAGGATATCCTGGAAATGTCGCAAGGTTCGATCATCGAGCTGGACAAGCTTGCCGGTGAGCCTGTAGACATCCTTGTCAATCATAAGCTGATTGCCAAGGGCGAGGTCGTTGTCATCGATGAGAACTTTGGTGTACGCGTGACGGATATCGTGAGCCAATGGGACCGGATTCAAAAATTACAATAGCACAAACATTTTAGGGAGGATTTTTATCAATGGCTAACCGAATTCTGATTGTGGACGATGCTGCATTTATGAGAATGATGATCCGTGACATATTGGTCAAAAACGGATTCGAGGTTGTGGGAGAAGCACAGGACGGTGCGCAAGCAATCGAGAAATTTAAAGAACTTCGTCCAGATCTGATTACGATGGATATTACGATGCCGGAAATGGATGGTATCGCAGCGCTGAAAGAGATTAAAAAAGTCGATGCGAATGCAAAAGTGATTATGTGCTCTGCCATGGGCCAACAGGCGATGGTTATTGATGCGATCCAAGCTGGAGCCAAGGACTTTATCGTTAAACCGTTCCAATCGGACAGAGTCATTGAAGCCATCAATAAGACGCTTGGCGTATAAGGGTTCTTCTTATGATGATGGCAGCTTCTGATGGATTAGGCTCAAGTAGTACTACCGGGTATTATTTACAGTTATTTTATGTCTTTATCGTACTTGCCATCATCGTTGCGTTGATCGTGTTCCTGATTCGCTTTCTCAGCAGAAAGAATCAGAGCTGGATGCAGGGCCGCTCCATTCGTACTTTGGGTGCGGTTGGGATGGGCCCTAACAAATCCCTTCAGCTCGTCGAAATTGGGGGCAGCATCTATGTGATCGGAGTTGGCGAAGACGTCCGGTTGGTGGACAAAATTTCTGATCCAGCTGAAGTTGCGCTTATCCAAGCTGCATTTGAACAGGATTCTGGAATACATAATGGGGCACTGCCGCCTTTTATAACGAAACTGGCGGCAAAACTCCGTAAAGACAAACCACCGGAAGAAATGGAATTGGACGATACATCTTCTTTCCATGAAGTGTTCGAGTCCAAGCTGCGCAGCGTACCGAACCGGAAAGAAAAGGTCGAAGAATTGCTGCGGGAGGATCATAAAGATTCATGAATAAAAAGATCTCGTACGCTATCGCGATTTTCATATTGTTTGGATTTCTGTTTTCCCATACGGCATTTGCGGATCCGATTCCAAACATCGATATTCAAATCGGCAACGAGGGAGATACACCGGGGACAAGCTCCTTGTCCTTGATACTCCTGATCACCATTCTTAGCATTGCACCGGCGATACTGGTGCTGATGACTAGTTTTACAAGGATTGTTATCGTGCTTGGCTTTGTCCGTACTTCGCTCGGCACACAGCAAACACCGCCAAACCAAGTGTTGATCGGCCTGGCTCTGTTTCTTACCTTATTCGTAATGGCTCCGACGTTGTCTTCAATGAATGATGTAGCGCTGCAGCCCTATCTGAAAGGTGAGATCACCCAAGCAGAAGCGCTGGATAAGGCTCAAGATCCTATGAAAAAGTTCATGTTCGCGCACACACGGGAAAAGGATCTATTGTTGTTCATGAATTACACAGGCGCAGAGAAACCCGAATCTTATGAGGATATTCCATTAACGGTTTTGGTACCGGCATTTGCCATTAGTGAGCTGAAGACGGGCTTTCAAATGGGCTTTATGATTTTCATTCCGTTTCTGGTCATCGATATCGTGGTTGCCAGTGTGCTGATGGCGATGGGTATGATGATGCTGCCGCCGGTCATGATCTCGCTGCCATTCAAGATTTTGCTCTTTGTTCTGGTAGACGGCTGGTATTTGGTAGTGAAATCCATGCTGATGAGCTTTAACACGTAGCAATAAGCGGCAAGTAATTCGAATACAGGGGGACTTAGCCGTGAGCGCTGAATTTATTATCGGTCTGGCAGGACAAGCGGTTTATATTGTGCTCCAGGTGAGCGCACCGATGCTGGTTCTCGCACTGGTTGTCGGACTTATCATCAGTATTTTTCAAGCGACAACACAAATCCAGGAACAGACGCTGGCTTTCGTACCAAAAATTATTATCGTACTTATATCATTATTGCTGTTTGGTCCTTGGATATTAACGACGTTAGTGGATTTTACCCACGGAATTTTGGACAATCTCTACAAATATATCGGATAGGCTGAGTGTCCATGGAATGGTTGCAGCAAAGTTTACCTGTTTTTATGCTTATATTTTGTCGAATAACAGCTTTTTTTGTAATATCGCCAGTGTTTACTTCACGCGGTATACCCCCTTCTTACAAAATAGGCCTTTCGGCCATCATCGCCCTGATCGTATATTTTTCGTTCGGGCTCGGAGAAGTGGTTCCGCAAGATCTGTCTTACGTCATATTAATTGTCCAGGAAGTATTGGTTGGACTGCTGCTTGGTTTCACTGCTTATCTTATTATGACCGTCGTTCAAACGGCAGGTGCATTAATTGACATTCAGATCGGGTTCAGCATGGCAAATGTCATCGATCCTTTTACAGGGACTTCCAGCCCATTAATCGGTAACTTCAAGTATTATCTTGCTCTACTGGTATTTCTGAGCATGAATGGCCATCACTACCTGTTTGATGCGATTATGTACAGCTATGATTGGATTCCGATTACGGGGGATGTGTTTGGGAAGATTCATGACGGTAATGTGACGGATTTTCTCGTACGGACATTCTCGCACTCCTTTGTATTGGCACTTCAAATGGCCGCTCCGCTGGTAGCCGCTTTGTTCCTGACCGATGTCGGGCTTGGCTTTCTGGCAAGGACGGCGCCGCAGTTCAATGTATTTGTTATCGGTATAATCGTCAAAATCATCGTTGGACTCGTGCTGCTGATGCTGCTCATGCCAATGCTGGTGTCACTATTTGATCATCTGTTTGCCAAAATGTTTGAAGCACTCCGGCAGCTACTCGGCGTTCTTGGCGACGGGCCGACTTAAGGAGGATGGAGGTGAAGCGGATGTCATACCGGTATCCGGTCGACTTACAGCTGTTCGCTGGCGAAAAGACGGAGAAAGCCACACCGAAGAAACGCCAGGATACACGTAAGAAAGGCCAAGTTGCCAAAAGTATGGAGGTATCGGGTGCATCGGTTTTGCTGGCCGCATTCTTTTGCTTGTTAATTTTCGGCGGGTATATGAGAGACCGCACCGTTCGACTGTTTACTGACATTTATATTAATCGGCTCTCCATGGACGTAACGAAAGACAATGTGATGCAGTTATTCGGGGAGTACGGTGTTCAAATATTGCTTCTGCTGGCTCCGTTGTTTATCTCGGTGTTCGTTGTTGCGCTGATCGCCAATTACTTGCAGGTCGGGTTTATGCTGACGGGCGAGACTTTGAAAATGAAGTTCAGTAAAATCGATCCCATCAAAGGGTTCAAGAACATATTCTCGATGCGTTCCTTGGTCGAGTTTTTGAAATCGGTCATCAAACTGACCATCATCGGCTACCTCGTGTACACCACCTTGTGGGCTGCCAGGGAAGGATTATCGTCCTTGTCGACAATGGGACCCGACACCATTTTTCATTTCGTGGCGGATATCACCATGTCACTTGGTTTTAAGATTGCCATCGGGCTGATCATTCTGGCCGTTTTGGATTACATGTATCAGAAATATGATTATGAAAAAAACATTCGAATGTCCAAACAGGACATCAAAGACGAGTACAAGAAGATGGAGGGCGATCCGCTGATCAAAGGGAAGATCAGGGAACGCCAGCGTCGGATGGCACTGCAGAGGATGATGCAGGAAGTCCCGAATGCCGACGTTATCATCACGAACCCGACCCACTTTGCAGTGGCGATCAAGTATGACGGGTCCATGATGGAAGCTCCGCAGATCATTGCGAAGGGTCAGGATTTCATGGCCTTGCGGATTAAAGAAATAGCGAAGGAACACGGAATTATAACGATGGAAAATAAGCCGCTGGCACGCGCTTTGTACCAACGGTCGGAAATCGGGGATTCGATTCCGGGAGACCTGTTCCAGGCCGTAGCGGAAGTGCTGGCCTATGTATATAAACTAAAAGGTAAAGTGAAATAATTAGGGACCGGAGGCGTCATTGCAGTGAAAATAAAAGATCTATCTGTCCTTGCGGGTGTCATTGGCATCGTACTCATGATGATTCTTCCGATCCCGGCATGGCTGCTCGATGTACTCCTGATTATCAATGTCTCGCTGGCGCTTATTATTTTGCTGGTGGCCATGAATACGAAGGAAGCCTTGGACTTCTCCATCTTCCCTTCCTTATTGCTCATCACGACACTCTTTCGTGTAGCGCTTAACATTTCGACAACGAAGCTGATCCTGTCGGAAGCTAGTGCGGGCGAGGTTGTAGCCACGTTTGGTAAGTGGATAGCGAATGGCGAAATTGCGGTTGGATTCATCGTCTTTTTGATCCTCGTTGTCGTACAGTTCATCGTCATTACCAAAGGCTCGGAGCGGGTAGCAGAGGTTGCGGCAAGATTTACGCTCGATGCGATGCCTGGTAAACAGATGAGTATTGATGCGGATCTGAACGCAGGTTTGATCAATGAGCAGCAAGCCAGGGAGCGGAGAAGAAAAATTGAGCGGGAAGCCGACTTTTACGGGGCTATGGATGGTGCAAGTAAATTCGTTAAGGGTGACGCCATCGCTACGATTGTCATCATGCTGATCAACCTGATCGGCGGATTTATCATCGGGATCTCGATTCACGGAATGTCATTCGGAGACGCGATGAGCACATACTCCATCCTGACGATCGGGGACGGATTGGTCAGTCAGATTCCGGCGCTTTTGATTTCCACTGCAGCGGGGCTGATTGTTACAAGAGCTTCTTCGGAAGGGAACCTGGCGGAGGATCTGACAGGGCAGCTCTTCTCATACCCTCATCTATTGTACATTGTTTCAGGTACCGTTCTGTTGCTAGGGATTTTCACACCCATTCACCTGATTACGACCGCACCGATTGCACTCATCTTACTTATTGCGGCACGGAGGATGCAGAACAATCTGGATCGCAAGCAGGTCGAGGTGGAGCAGATGGAGGAGGAACAGCAAATCGAAGAGGTTCGAAGTCCGGAAAGTGTGATCAACCTGCTTCAGGTTGACCCGATCGAATTCGAATTCGGGTATGGGTTGATTCCGCTCGCAGATGCGCAGCAGGGCGGAGATTTATTGGACCGGATCATTATGATTCGGAGACAATGCGCACTTGAGCTGGGACTTGTCGTACCGGTTATCCGAATTCGCGACAATATTCAACTAAAACCGAATGAATATGTCATAAAAATAAAAGGGAATGCTGTCGGCGGCGGTGAATTATTATTAAATCACTACCTCGCCATGAGCCCTGGGTACGAGGATGATTCCGTAACGGGCATCGAAACGACCGAACCGGCCTTCGGGCTCCCTGCGCTTTGGATAGATGAAGCCATGAAAGAGCGGGCGGATCTTGCCGGATATACCGTAGTCGATCCACCGTCCGTTGTGGCTACCCATTTGACCGAGTTGATTAAGAGACATGCCCATGAGCTGATTGGACGCCAGGAGACCAAGGCATTGGTTGATAACATCAGAGAAAGCTATCCGGTCCTTGTGGACGAGCTCATTCCTTCCGTGCTGACCATTGGAGAGGTGCAGAAGGTATTAGCTAAGCTTCTCCGCGAAAAAATCTCGATCCGGGACATGGTCACGATTCTCGAGACCCTTGCGGATTATGGACATTACTCGAAAGATCCCGATGTCCTTACCGAATATGTAAGACAAGCTCTCTCGCGGCAGATTACCCAGCAATATGCTCAAGAGGGAGAGGCTATGCGGGTCATCACGGTTGGACCGCAGCTTGAGAAGAAGATCGCCGAAAGCGTCCAGCAGAGCGACCAAGGAAGTTATCTTGCCATGGACCCGGCATCGACACAGAGCGTGTTTCAGAAGCTCAGTGAACAGGTTAACCGGATCATTCAGATGGGGCAGCAGCCTGTTCTGCTTACCTCACCGGCCATAAGAATGTATTTAAGGCAGGTCATTGAACGAAGCATGCAGGATATTCCGGTGTTGTCTTATAGTGAGCTGGAGCCGAACGTCGAAATTCAAAGTGTCGGAGTGGTGAACTTATGAGAGTGAAGAGGTATATCGTCGACACGATGCCTGAGGCGATGCAGCACATTCGTACGGATTTAGGTGCGGATGCCGTCATACTGAGTACGAAGGAAACCAAGGTGGGCGGATTCCTGGGTATGTTTACCCGCAAGAAGATCGAGGTAATCGCGGCAGTAGAGCAAGCGGAGAAATCCAAAGGCTCTGCTCCGATGAAGTCCAAAGTTACGCCTGCAGTACCTTCTGGTGCCGTACCCAAGGCCTATCAACGAACGGCTGAAATTTCGAAGCCCGGTTCACAAGCCTCCATGAATTCCGTGAATAACACGGATTCAGCCTCCGGCGTACAGCAGGAGGATGACTATAGTCGTTTTGCAGAGATTCTTAGCCAGGTTGCTGCTTCCGAGGAGGCCGTTAACAGGGACAAGGATGAAGTGGGTCATGGGCAACAGCCTGCAGCACCTGAACAAGCTGCGATGCGAAGCGATCAAGCGGAAACGGCTGCATCCGTTGGATCTGTGAAGTCTGATAAGTCATCTCGTGGAGGACAGGAGGAGCCATTAAGTTCCCGTTTGGGAATTAGTGAATCCGAACAAAGAGTCCTTGAAGAGCTTAAGGAAATGAAGGAATGGATCGCGCGATTGTCCAGGCAAAATCTCGAAGCGCAGCAGCTACCCGAGCCGCTGCATTTCATTCGGGATCAGCTGCTTAAGCAGGATCTTTCGGCCAAGCTGACGGAAGAGTGGCTCACTGCCGCAGAAGAAGCCTGGCAAGCCAGTCAAATGCAGATGAGCGAGGCCGAACTGCAGAACGTGATTTACAAGCAAGCCGAGGCGTTCCTTGAGGGGCGTATTGGCGGCGGTGTTCAGCCCGAGACCCGGATTGTATATATTGCCGGACCGACAGGGGTCGGCAAGACAACCACGATTGCGAAGATCGCAGCGGAGCAGCTGTTCCGTAACCAACGCAAGGTAGGTTTTATCACTTCCGATACGTATCGGATATCTGCCGTTGAACAGCTGCGCACCTATGCCTCCATTCTCAATGTGCCGATGGAAGTCGTGCAATCGCCCGGTGATATGCAGCGAGCCCTTCAGAAGCTGCAGGATTGTGATTTGGTGTTGATGGATACTGCAGGTCGGAACTATCGGAATGAGCTGCTCGTTTCCGAGCTTCAAAGCCTGTTCTCCCATTCCGATCAAAGCGAAACCTATCTTGTGCTCAGCCTGACCTCCAAGAGCAGCGATATGATCGAAATCGCGGATCATTTCAGCAAATACGAACTCGATAAGGTCATCTTCACGAAGATGGATGAGACCGGCAGCTACGGCTCCTTGTTTAATCTGATTGATGCCCATAACCTTCGCTTGTCCTATATGACCAATGGTCAAAATGTGCCGGATGATCTGCTGATGGCCGATAGCGAGCGGTTATGCCATCTGCTGCTGGGAGAGATTCGCACATGACGGATCAAGCTCAATCGCTCCGCCAGCTGGTTTCTTCTCAGCAATCAGGGAACAGCGTTAAACCAACATCCCCAAGAACCGCCAAGATTATTACGGTCAGCAGCGGTAAAGGCGGGGTTGGGAAATCCAATTTCACACTGAATTTTGCGCTGACTTTACAGTCGATGGGCAAAAAGGTATTGGTGTTTGATGCCGACATCGGGATGGCAAACATTGACGTTCTTATGGGCGTGAGCTCCCGGTACAGCTTGTATCATCTCATTCGCCGGGAGAAGAGCATTGAAGAAGTAATTCAATACGGACCAGACAAGCTTCCTTACATTGCCGGAGGTTCCGGTTTGGCTGACATGATGTCCCTGTCTGAAGAGGAAATGAATTATTTTATTTCACAGATCGAAATTATTTCCTCGGAAATGGACTATATCATTTTTGACACGGGAGCTGGCTTGTCCAAGGAAAACATGAGGTTTATTACTTCCGCTGATGAATGCCTAGTCGTCACGACGCCGGAACCGACGTCCATCACAGATGCCTATGCGTTAATCAAGGTGGTGCACGGCACGGAATGTCAGGTTCCGTTCAGCCTGATTGTCAATCGTGCGGGAGATGAAGAGGAGGCACGTGAAGCAGCGGGCAAAATTATTTTGACGGCCCAGCGTTTTCTGGATATCGACATCAAGCTGCTGGGTTCGATTGCCGATGATACGCATGTTGTCCAGGCGGTTAAGCGGCAGGTCCCATTTACAGCAGCTTATCCGCGATGTAACGCCTCTGGTGATATCAGACGGATCGCGCTTCGCTACATGACCGTCCCTGCTGCCACAGAGCCTGAAGCTCCGAAGGGAATCAAAGGATTTATGCATCGGTGGCTCAAACGTACGAAATGATTCTTTGTTTGGATTAATGGAAACTGAGGTGGACATCTATGAAGCCTTTTCGTGTGCTTGTCGTTGACGATTCAGCATTTATGAGGAAGATCTTTTCCGATTTCATCGAGCGTGACCCATCTTTTCAAGTTGTAGGAACAGCTGATAACGGTCTTGATGCCGTTCGGAAAGTAAAGGAATTGAATCCGGATGTCATTACATTGGATGTAGAAATGCCGGAAATGAACGGCCTTGATGCTCTGAAGCTGATTATGGAATCGGGTCCCCGTCCGGTCATTATGTTGTCCGGCATTAATGAGCAAGGCATGAAAGAGACCATTCTTGCCCTTGAGGCAGGAGCATTTGATTTTATACGAAAGCCTTCCATTTCGAATGCGCTTGATATTGAGCAGGTGCGTTCAGAACTAATGAAGCAACTGAATGCGGCGATGCAGGCTAAACAGCGGAGGGCATTGTGGGAAGAAGAAGAGCAGAGACGACGGAGTGCGGACATAACGGTTCCTCTTTCGCCAAAGCCTTCTGACAAAACGCTGATCAAGAAGCCGCAGGTGATTGAGAAAAGAACAACGGTCCGCCAGACAGACCAACGGAGCAAGCTAAAGGAATCGCCCCTTATCCCGCCATCTCGAACTGTGGAAAAGAAGGTGTCTACTGCTGCGGAAGGAGCAGAGCATGCTGGACCAAAGCGAAAACAAGCAGATCGTAAGCCGGTTACAGACTTTGTTCCAGTCGCGCTTCCAGAGAACGAGAGTCGTCAGCTCCGTGAAGCAAAAATACCGCAATCAACGGAATTGACGGATTTGGTTGCGGTGGGCTGTTCGACCGGCGGGCCAAGAGCATTGAAAGCTCTTCTCGAGCCCATCCCCGGTGACTTCCGTGCCCCGATTGTCATCGTTCAACATATGCCGCCGAGTTTTACCAAATCGCTTGCACAGCGCCTGAATTCATTCAGTCAGCTGGAGGTCATGGAAGCTGAACAAGGGATGGTATTGGAACCGGGCAAAGCCTACATTGCTCCGGGAGGCAGCCATATGAGGGTTTGCCGCTCGGACAGCGGCGCTTACCAAATCAGGATCAGTGAGGATGAGGCCCGCAACGGTCACCGTCCATCTGTAGATGTGCTGTTCGAATCCTTACTTCCATTGACCATGATTAAGCGCCATGCGGTACTGATGACCGGCATGGGAAGCGATGGAGCGAGAATGATGAAGAAGCTTTATGATACAGGAGTGACATCCACCTACGCGGAGAGCGAGCAAACCTGCGTCGTATACGGGATGCCGAGATCAGCTGTTGAGCTCGGATGTGTAAGCCACGTTCTGCCACTACATGATATCGCACCTAGAATGGTTCAAGCTGTAAATAACGGAAAGTGAACTTGAAGAGGAGGTGTCTCTCAATGGACATGAATCAATATTTGACAATGTTTATTGATGAGTCAAATGATCATCTGCAATCATTAAATGAAAACATGCTTCAATTAGAAAGCAACCCGGACGATATCGGGATCGTACAGATTATTTTCCGATCGGCTCATACATTGAAGGGTATGGCAGCAACGATGGGATACGAAGATCTGGCTTCGCTTACCCACCAGATGGAAAACGTGCTGGATCTTGTCCGGAACGAAAAGTTAAAGATGCAGGATTTTATCTTTGACACGCTCTTCAAAAGCTTGGACGCTCTTGAATCGATGGTGCAGGATATCACCAACGGCGGAGACGGGAAAGCGGATGTTTCCTCCATCGTGGCATCCTTGCAGGCGATTGTGCGTGGAGAAGGGGCAACACCTGCTGGGGAAGCTGCCGAAGGGGATAGCTCCGTTGCGGCCGTTCAGGGAATTGAATTGGATGAGTTTCAATTCTCCGTGCTTGATCAATCGATTTCGGAAGGACATAAGGTTTTATATATACAAGTGACATTGCGAGAGGATTGCCAACTCAAGGCGGTTCGTGCCTACATGGTATTCGAAACGCTGGAAAGATCCGGGGAAATCGTCAAGACATATCCGGACGTTCAAGAGATTGAACAAGGTGAATTCGATCGCGTATTTTCGTTGTATTACATAACGCAAAGAGAAACGCAAGATATTGAAAGCCAGATTCTGGGCGTTTCGGAGATCGAGACAACCACGGTTGTGGCGCTTGATCATGAAACTTTGCAGCAAATGGTACAGGAGAGCGCGGCTACAGCAGAAGCTGTCAAACCGCAAGTTTCAGAAGCATCCCAAGCAGCTGCAGCTTCACCGGAAGCCAAAGGAACTTCAGCGCCTGTCAAAGAATCCAAGGCACCCGCCCGAAATGCTGGGGGAGGTAATCCTTCAAGAACGATCCGGGTTGATATTGAACGGCTCGATGTTCTAATGAATCTGTTCAGCGAGCTTCTGATTGACCGGGTACGCCTTGAGCAGCTGGCCAGCGAGTCCAAGAACCAGGAGCTGACAGACACGGTTGAGCACATGAGCCGCGTAAGCAGCGATTTGCAGAATATCGTCTTGAAACTGCGCATGGTGCCTGTGGACACAGTGTTCAACCGTTTTCCTAGGATGGTGCGGGACCTTGCCAAAACCTTGGACAAAAAAATTGATTTGATTATTACCGGAGCTGAAACGGAGCTGGATCGTACGGTTATTGATGAGATCGGTGACCCGCTTGTCCATTTGCTGCGAAACTCGGCAGACCATGGCGTCGAACCTGTTGCCGACCGTATCGCTGCCGGTAAACCGGAGACCGGTACCGTTCATCTGCGTGCGTTCCACAGCGGCAACAATGTCTTCATTGAGATTGAGGATGATGGACGCGGTATCTACCGTGACAAAATTCTGAAGAACGCGCTGGCAAAAGGCGTTGTGACGGAGACCGAAGCAGCGACTATGACCGATGACGAGGTCAATCAACTGCTATTCGCACCGGGATTCAGCACCGCTGAGAAAATTTCAGACGTATCCGGCCGAGGCGTTGGGCTCGACGTTGTTAAATCCAAAATCGTTGCGCTGGGCGGTAACGTCACCATCTACTCGACGCCGGGAAAAGGCACGAACTTCTCCGTTCAGCTTCCATTAACGCTGTCTATCATAGCAGCTATGCTGATTCGGATGGGATCCGAAAAATACGCGATTCCGCTTTCCTCCATTGTTGAAACGGGCATCATCAAGCGCGGGCAAATCAAACATGTTCACGGCAGCCGCATGATCCAGTTCCGTGAATCGCTGATACCGGTCATCTCGCTTAGCCGTTTGTTTGAAGTTCCAGATTTTGATGAAGAGCTGGAAGAAGAAACGGAGATCGTTGTGATCCGCAAGGGGGATCGTTTGGCGGCACTCACCATCGATGATTTTATCGGTCAGAGTGAAATCGTCATTAAAAATCTCGGTAAATATCTGCCTGCCATTCAGGGAGTATCCGGAGCAACCATCCTGGGGGATGGACAAGTCGCTCTTATCATCGACGCAAATGCATTTATCAAATAAATCGTTGCTATGAAGCACGGCAGGCCACACATTTTGAAGGAGGACTTATTCATGGGAGAAGAAATCAAGGTTATTGTCTTTAAACTTGGCGAGGAAGAATACGGCATCGAGGTAGACAAGGTTCAAACCATTGAGCGAATGATGCCCATTACGCGTGTTCCGAAGACTTATGCTTTCGTAAAAGGTGTTATTAATCTTCGAGGCGTCGTCATTCCTGTAATCAATCTGCGCGGCCGTTTTGGATTGGACGAGGTGGAAGCAACCGATCAAACACGGGTTATCATCGTAGCTGTCAATGACATGCAGGTAGGCTTTATCGTGGATTCCGCAAGTGATGTCATCGATCTGAATACGGACAGCATTGACTCTCCGCCTGAGGTGGTCGGCGGAATTAAAGCGAAATATCTTCGTGGGGTCGCGAAGATAGGAGAGGAGCGCCTTCTCGTCATGCTGAATCTGTCCGAAGTGCTGAACAAGAGTGAGATTATTCAGCTGGAAGGCCTTGAGGAGTAGACAGTGGAGCTGTTTAAGCATGGCAAGGAAATCAAAATGGATGTTTTGAAGGAAGTAGGAAACATCGGAGCGGGCAATGCGGCAACCGCCCTCTCCCGCTTGCTTAACAAACCTATTGATATGGCTGTACCCAAAGTTCAACTCCTGCCTTTTGAGCAGATTGCCGAAAGTGTAGGAGGAAGCGAACAGCTCGTTCTTGCCGTATTTTTACGGGTGGAAGGCAGTGCGCCGGGCAATCTCTTCTTTATTATGAGTCCGGAAGCCGGGAAGAATTTGCTGCATAATTTAGCGGGCTTTGAAGTGTCGGATGAGGAGCAATTCTCCGAGATGGAGCAGTCCGCATTATGCGAGATCGGAAACATATTGTCAGGCTCGTACCTATCGTCGCTTGCTGATCTGACCAATCTGTCCATGACACCTACGGTGCCGGCACTTGCGATGGATATGGCAGGGGCCATCTTAAGTTATGGATTGCTCCAGTTCGGAGAAATGGGAGACGATGCCCTCTTAATCAACACGACGTTCCTAGAAGGGCAAAACGAGGTGGAAGGCCAGTTCTTCCTGATACCTGATCCACAATCATTTGCTCAGATTTTTGAAGCTTTAGGAGTGCCTTTAGAGCATGATTGAAGAACAAAGCATAGTGAAAGTAGCCATGGCGGATCTGAACGTCGCAGGTCCAAACGGTATTTTGCGTACAACGGGGCTCGGCTCGTGCGTCGGACTGACGTTGTATGATCCGGTGACGAAGATTGGTGGAATGGCGCATGTAATGCTTCCATCTTCAGCGATTGCCAGAGAAGGGCAGCTAAACCTGGCCAAATACGCCGATACGGCTCTTCCGATCCTGTTGAATCAGATGAGGAATTTGGGTGCGGCTCCGGCACGTATGGTAGCCAAAATGGCCGGGGGAGCCCAAATGTTTGCTTTTGCCGGCTCGGGTGACACCATGCGCATTGGTCCTCGTAATGTAGAGTCTTGCAAGGCTGGGCTCGAGCAGATGGGGATAACGCTAATCGCCGAGGATACCGGGGGAAATTATGGAAGAACCGTTGAGTTGGACTGTGCAACGGGTAAGTTTACAATACGAAGCGTACAAAAGGGCATAAAGGAATTGTAGCTAATGGGAAAACTCCGTTTTTATCTGATGACTGGAATTGCCGGTTTTGTGTTCACGTTTATATTCTCCATACGTAACAATCTGTGGATGACTAGCATGTATCGGGCTCTCCTTGCATGTGCGATTTGGTTTCTTCTGGCGTTCCTGCTGAATTGGATGTTTGCTGCCATTACGGGTCCGCGAGCCGCTGTTCAAGGGGACGTCGATACGCAGCGGGAGCAAGACCGAGGGACTGTTCTTGATTTATCCACGCCTGATGAGGATCGGGAATTGATGGATTTAATCCATTCCGAATCCAGCAGCAAAGAGAATGGAGACTTTGTACCGCTAAATCCTCCTAAGCTGGTTTCAACGAAAGAACCCGAAGAACTGGCCAAGGCCGTTCGTCACCTTACGGAAAAATAAGGAGGGTGAAGGCAATTGGACGAACGTAAAGCTTCTGTGCTAAACCATGCGGATTTGTGGAGCGCATGGAAGGAAGATGGAGACCATGAAGCGAAGAAGAAACTAATCGAATATCATTTGCACATCGTTGACTATGTTTCAAGCCGCTTGGCTATCGGTCTTCCGAAGAACGTTTCTAAGGGAGATTTGGCCAGCAATGGGGTAATGGGTCTGATTGATGCCATCGAAAAGTTTGATTACAAACGAGGGCTGCAGTTCGAAACCTATGCTTCTTGGCGCGTGCGTGGGGCTATTCTGGACTCGCTGCGCCAAGGAGACTGGGTGCCGCGTTCCGTCCGCGAGAAAGCGAAGAAGATTGAAACTGCATATCAGCAGTTGGAACAGAAGTATTTACGCAGCGTCAGTGATTCCGAGATGAGTGATTACCTTGACGTGACTGAGAAGGAGTTCCGGCACATGCTGCAGGAAGTAGCGGTCATGACATTGACATCTCTGGAGGATCCGATCCGCGAGGAGGAGTCTGAGACCCGAATGTCGCTCCTGGTTGATGAGAAAGCGAAAAATCCGGATCACAAGGTCCATGAATTTTATCTGCGAGAAGCCCTGATGAAGGGTATCGGTAAATTAACCCCGAAAGAGCGGACCGTAGTTTCCTTATTATATTATGAGGATTTATCACTCAGCGAAATTGCTGAGGTGATGTCGCTATCACCTTCACGAATATCTCAGCTTCATTCCAAAGCGATATTGAGACTTCGGGGCGCGCTCGATAAAGATCGGGATTTGCTGATGCAAAACGATTGACGCTTGCCATTTATGAAGGGGGTTCCTGGATTGTCTGTAGATTATGCATTGGATCAGTACTTTAGCGTTACGCTATCGGATGACAAGGTCGTCGCCTATATACAGTTCACCAAGTGGGAGAAGGATTTCTCTTGCTCTGTAGAAGCTCTTGAACAATTTCTGAGAAGTCACCAGGTACGATATGGACTTCAACATGATACGTTGCGGCGAATCGCAGATCATGCGGAGGAATATCAATATAGTAGAACGCCGATTGCCATGGGAACGGAACCTATGCACGGACAGAACGGCAGAATCGAATTTACCGTTAATTTTGGGAATGAGACGAACCTGAAGCCGCTGGAGATCGAAGATGGCAAAGTGGATTATAAAGAAGTGATTCGTTTAAATAATGTAAAGAAAGGCCAGCTGCTGGCAACCCGAATCCCGCCAACAACAGGAGTCCCCGGAACTGCGGTGACCGGAGAGGAGATTCCGAGCAAACCGGGTAAGGAAGCTCATTTCAAGGTGGGGAAGAACGTCGTTGTTAACGCCGAGAAAACTGCAATGTACGCTGCCCTTGACGGACTCCTCACCAAAACCGAAAAAGGAAAAATCAATGTGTTTCCGGTATATGAGATTAACGGGGATGTTGATTACAGCATTGGCAATATCGATTTTGTCGGTACGGTGGTCATTCGCGGCAATGTGCTAACCGGATTCAGAATCAAGGCAGCAGGGGATATTCGAGTTACCGGCTTTGTGGAAGGAGCCGAGCTGGAGGCTGAAGGTTCGATCGATATATCCGGCGGAATCATCGGTTACAACAAGGGCTATGTAAAGGCGGGCCAGGATGTCAAAAGCTCGTTCATCCAGGATGGAAACGTCATTGCCGGCGCTAGCGTATTCGTCTCGCAGAGCATCATGCATTCCAATATCCGCGCGGTTCAGAATATCGAATGCAACGGGATGAAAGGGCTCGTGGTGGGCGGTATTCTGCAGGCCGGGGAAAAGGTTGTTGCGCGAACGATCGGAAACAGCATGTCGACGGCTACCGTAGTTGAAGTAGGCGTGCTGCCTGAGCTGCGGAATGAACTGGCGGATCTCAGAGCCCAATTGAAGCAATCTATAGAAAGTATGGATAAAACCGATAAAGCGCTTTATCTTCTGAATCAGTTAGCTTCCTCGGGTCAATTGTCGCCAGACAAGCTAGCGCTGCGGATTAAGCTGAATGCGACCAAGAAATCCAACATGGCAGAACAATCCGATATCAAGGACCGTATGCTGGAAATCGAAAAGATGCTGGAGGATACCGGCAAAGCAAGAGTGAATGTGGTAAAGACGATCTACGGCGGAGCCAAAATTGTCATAGGGCGGTATACCCGCTTTGTTAAGGATCCCACGCAGCGGGTTTCTTTTTACTATCATGAAGGGGATATCACCATGGTGCCGCTCTTGTAGGTCAAAACATACGTTTTAAATGCTTGTGGACATGATCCTATACCATGAGGTGATTCCATTGAGTTTGAAATCGGTTGAGATGCAAATTGCGGTCCCCAGAACCAATGAAGCGGGCAAGATGCATAATGAAACCCAGCAGCGCCCGATGAATGATCAGACGCTGCTTGCGGGTGAATTAACGAAGAACAGCCGTGCGGAAGCCCAGCGAAGCACGGAAGTGAGTGAGACGGCGGAGACAGCCGTGCGCGATGACGGTAGCCGTCAATCCTCTGGGCAGCAACAAGGCCGGGGAGCGGCAGAATCAAGCGAGACGGTGGAGCTGCCGGCAGAGCATCCTTATAAAGGCAAAAATTTCGATGTTTCGCTCTAGATAATTTATAGGCATAAAGGAGTTAATGGATTTGAAACCATGGATATATATCGTGCTGCTTGGCATTGCCGCCGTGCTGTACGCTTTTATGCTGCCGAAACGCCGTGAAGAGACCGTGTCCAGCGAGCGGGTTGTAAAAGAAGTGGAGAACACGCTTGAAGGATACATGGCGGAAATCCAAAATGAGAACGAACAGCTGGTGGAACTGGTTCGTCAGATGAAAAAAGAACTGGATGCCAAGCAGCAAGCACATCAAGAGCAGGTCAGTGATTTGCGGCACCGCATGCTGGCCATGGAGGAGAAGATGACCGATTCGCAAACGCGTCTTCGACTGGCGGAAGAGAAGCTGGCGCAAGCCGCTGCGGCCGTTTCTTTGTCTGCAGGAGCAGCTGCAGCGACGTCCGAAGCTGAATCTGCACCTGCTGTCCATTCCATCAAATCCAGATACGCGGAGCTGTTTGATCTATATGAACAAGGAAAGTCCATCGATATGATTGCCAAGACCACGGGTCTTCAGCGAGGCGAAGTTCAACTTATTATTCAGTTGGCCAAACAGGAGGAATCCGTGTGATCAAGAACCGTACATTTATGATGGGCCTGGGGAGCGGTCTCGTAATCGGTGCAGTGCTGCTTCAGCTGATGTGGATTGGTCAAGGCACAATTGCATCACAGACGCAGGAATTAACGAAGGAGCAGCTTGTGGCTGCAGCGGAAGCTTTGGATATGCAGGTCGTCGAAGGTTCAGACGAGCTGTTGACGGCGGAGCAGTGGGAAGAGAAGAAGCTTGGCGAGGGCGGCGAGTCCGAAGGAGCCGATCCTGCACAGAAGACGGGAACGGAAAAGCCGGAAGCACCGGAGCAGCCGAAGAAGCCTGAGCCGGGCGAGGAGAAGAAACAGGAATCCCCTCGGGTAACGAATCCGGCGAAGCCGAAAACGCCGGCCAAAGCGGAAGCGCAGATTAAAGTAAACATTCCATCCGGAAACAATCTCAGCGATGTAGCAAACAGCCTTATGAATGCCGGCGTCATTGACAATAAACAGGCATTCATCACTCAAGCTACCGAGAATAAAATCAACACCAAGATCCTGAGCGGTACATACTCGTTTACGGCAGGCGAGAGCTACAATTCGATCTTCACGAAAATCACGACAAAACCCTCCAACTAGCACTCCGGTTGAGAGAGGTTTTTTTCTTTATAGGAGCTCTTCAAGCTCCTGATTGGCCGGACCTGATGAAGTACACAAAAGACATTGCAACCTGCCCATGGTTATGTTATAGTAATTGACGGTGTTAAAACACACGCCAGAGTGATTTCGTTGAGGGTGCTTCCAGGATTGGGAGTCTTAATGAAAAATGATCTCGGCGGAGGGACACACAAAAACCAAACTTAGGAGGTGCGTGAAGATGGCAGTAATCTCCATGAAACAGCTTTTGGAAGCTGGCGTTCACTTCGGTCACCAGACTCGTCGCTGGAACCCGAAAATGGATAAATTTATCTTCACTGAAAGAAACGGTATCTACATTATCGACCTGCAAAAAACGGTCAAGAAAGTTGAAGAAGCATTCAACTTCGTAAAAAGCGTAGCTGGAGAGAACGGTACAATCCTGTTCGTCGGCACGAAAAAACAAGCTCAAGATTCCGTGAAGGAAGAAGCAGAGCGTTGCGGTATGTTCTACATCAACCAACGTTGGCTCGGCGGAACTTTGACTAACTTCGAAACGATCCAAAAGCGTATCAACCGCTTGAAGCAGCTCGAAACTTGGGAAGAGGACGGCACGTTCCAAGTATTGCCTAAGAAAGAGGTTATCCTTCTCCGCAAAGAGAAAGATCGTCTTGAAAAATTCTTGGGCGGTATCAAGAACATGAAGGGTCTTCCAAGCGCATTGTTCGTTATCGATCCTCGCAAAGAGCGCATCGCAGTAGCGGAAGCTCGCAAATTGGGTATCCCAATCGTTGGTATCGTTGATACGAACTGTGATCCGGATGAAATCGACTATGTAATTCCAGGTAACGATGACGCGATCCGCGCTGTCAAATTGTTGACTGGTAAAATGGCCGATGCCGTTGTTGAAGCTCACCAAGGCGAAGAAACAACTGCTTAATCGGGATTAAACGTATAAACTATGAATTAAATGAAAAGGGTGGTTGGTAGGTGTATAACCTCTCACTGCCCTTTTTTTAAGATGTTAGAACGGATGACGTGCGAATAACGTGTGAAATCCGGAGCCTGGCATCCCAGGGGAAGAACAACTACTTAATGCGATCTGGAATCTTGGAGAGAACAAAAGAATGATCGTTTTCTTGAGGTCCAAACGCAAAACTTCATCATACCAATTTGGAGGGAATTCTAATGGCAGTAACAGCTAGTGCGGTAAAAGAACTTCGCGAAAGAACAGGCGCGGGCATGCTGGATTGCAAAAAAGCGCTGGATGAAACAAATGGTGATATCGACAAAGCGATCGCAGTGCTTCGCGAAAAAGGTTTGTCTGCAGCAGCTAACAAAGCTGGGCGTATTGCAACTGAAGGCGTTGTAGAGTCTTATATTCACGGTGGCGGACGAATCGGCGTTCTCGTTGAAATCAACTGTGAAACCGACTTCGTAGGTAAAACAGATCAATTTAAAGAGTTTGCTCGCGATATCGCTATGCATATTGCGGCTGCTAACCCTAAATATGTTCGTCGTGAAGAAGTGCCGACTGAAGATCTTGAGAAAGAAAAAGAAATTTTGAAAAACCAAGCCCTGAACGAAGGCAAGCCTGAAAAAATCGTTGAGAAAATGGTTGAAGGCCGCATCAACAAATACTATGAAGAATATTGCTTGCTTGAGCAATCCTTCATCAAAGATCCTGACAAAACGATCAACACGCTGCTTAACGAAAAAATCAGCACGATCGGTGAGAACATCTCCATCCGTCGTTTTGCCCGTTTTGAACTTGGCGAAGGCTTGGAGAAAAAACAAGACAACTTCGTTGAAGAAGTTATGTCCCAGGTGAATAAATAAGCCGAATGGGCTAATATAAGTTATAGAAAAGAGTGGAACACACCTGTGTTCCTTCTTTTTTAAGAGATATAAAGGCATAAGAGAGATAAGATTGTTATAAATTCGGAGTAAGGCACCCTTATCTCACAAGAAAGAATGGACTTTAGTCTGGATTAGACGACCAGAAGTTTCTACTTGAGACGGATGTTTTTACCCGATTTTTATAAACCGTCAAGCAGTGCCGGTGTGTCTGTCTGTCGTTTTTCAAACGGGCGTCGTATACTTAGGCGCCGTCTTAAAGTGGAGGGTTATCATTTGGAACAGCCAGTATATAAACGAGTGATATTGAAAGTCAGTGGGGAATCCCTTTCAGGGCAGAATGGATATGGTATTGATGCTGAGACGATCTCATCGATCGCTGAGCAGGTTCGCGAGGTGGTTGAGCTTGGTGTGGAGGTTGCCATCGTGTGCGGCGGCGGAAACATCTGGCGCGGTATCGCCGGCAGCGCGAACGGAATCGACCGTGCGACAGCAGATTATATGGGAATGCTGGCTACGGTGATGAACTCTTTGGCTCTTCAGGATGCTTTGGAGCAGATCGATGTGCCGACTCGGGTGCAAACCTCTATCTCAATGCAGCAAATTGCGGAGCCGTATATTCGCCGCAGAGCCATTCGGCATTTGGAAAAAGGTCGTGTCGTTATTTTTGCGGCAGGAACGGGTAACCCATACTTCTCCACCGATACGACTGCAGCGCTTCGCGCAGCGGAAATCGAAGCAGAAGTGATTCTCATGGCGAAGAACAAGGTGGACGGAGTGTACTCCGCTGATCCATTTAAGGATGAAACTGCCGAGAAGTACGAGCAGCTTACGTATCTAGACGTATTGAACAAAAACCTTGGGGTAATGGACTCTACAGCTTCATCGTTATGTATGGACAACAACATCCCGCTCATCGTCTTCGCTATTACGGAGCAAGGTAATATCAAGCGCGTCGTTCTGGGCGAGAAAATCGGAACGATCGTCAAAGGGAGTGTAGATTAATGCCGCAATCGGTGAAAAAGAATGCAGAAGAACGCATGGAAAAAGCGATCTTGTCTTTGAAGCGTGACCTGGCAACGCTGCGCGCAGGACGGGCAGCGCCAGCACTGCTCGACCGGATCACGGTTGAATACTACGGAGCACCAACCCCGCTGAATCAGCTGGCTAACATCAGCACGCCGGATTCAAGAACGCTCATGATCCAGCCTTGGGACAAGTCGTCCTTGGCCGATATCGAGAAAGCGATCATGAAATCGGATATCGGATTGACGCCGGCGAATGATGGTAATCAAATTCGTCTCGTCGTACCTGCACTGACGGAAGAACGCAGAACCGAACTGGTGAAAATGACGAAGAAATTCGGCGAGGAAGCGAAAGTGGCCATCCGCAACATTCGCCGTGATGCCAACGACGACATCAAAAAATTGGAGAAAACAGATATTTCCGAGGACGAGTCCCGGAGACATCAGGAAGATATCCAAAAAGCGACGGATAAATTTATCGCAGAAGTCGACAAAGTCCTCGTTGCTAAAGAAAAAGAGATCATGGAAGTATAAGAGACTTGTGGCCCCTCCTGTCAATGGTGGGGTTTGTCTCTTTTTTTGCAGAAAGATGCCTGGAGGAAATGGAATGATCAAACGGGTTCGATCGTGGTTGAATCAGGAGGACAGTCAGCAGACGCATCAGCTCTCTCCGGACAACATCCCACATCATGTCGCCATCATCATGGATGGTAATGGACGCTGGGCAAAACGGCGCGGTATGCCGCGAATCGTTGGACATCAGAATGGCATGAAGGCTGTCAAAAGAGCGGCCATTGCCGCCGATGATTTGGGAATCAAAATATTGACGATGTACGCTTTTTCGACAGAAAATTGGACGCGTCCGAAGGATGAGGTCGATTTTCTGATGAAGCTTCCGCAAGAGTTCCTGGCTATTGAGCTGGAAGAGCTGATCGAAAAAAATGTCCAGGTCCGCATGATGGGACATCCGGAAGACCTTCCGTCCCATACCGTGTCTGCGATGGAAGAAGCAGTTGCGAAGACAGCCGGCAATGACGGACTTGTGCTTAACTTTGCGCTCAATTACGGTAGCCGGAAAGAGATCACCGAAAGTGTCAAGGCGCTCGGACGAGAAGTTCGCGACGGGATTCTTCGTCCTGAGGATATTACAGAGGAACTGATTGGCCAGCGGCTCCTCACAGGCGAATTGCCGGATCCGGATTTACTGATCCGCACAAGCGGCGAGCTGCGGCTAAGTAATTTTATGCTGTGGCAGCTCGCGTACAGTGAGCTATGGTTTACGGATGCCTATTGGCCGGAATTTACCAAAGACCATTTGGTGGAGGCCGTAGCCGATTATCAACAAAGAACAAGGCGCTACGGTGGACTTTCGTAGCCGATGGAGGATGGAACGTTTTGAAACAGCGATTGATTACCGGAATTATAGCGGGAGCGGTCTTTTTAGGATTATGTTTCATAGGCGGTCTGTGGTACCATCTTCTGATTCTGGCGATGGCGCTAATCGGTTATTATGAGTTTGTGCGCATGACCAATACGGCACCGTTCGGGGGAACGGCGTGGATTGGATATGCGGGGGTGCTGTTGCTTGTATTTCCATGGGGTCCGCTTGATTTGAATATTCAGATCCCGTGGGAACATGTACTTTGGCTCCTGCTGCTTTTATTTTTACTGGCGACCGTGACGACGAAGAATGTAATTGATATCAAACGGGTTTCCTTATTGTTTATGGCATCAGCGTATATCGGAATCGGATTTTCCTTTATTGCCGAATCACGACATGCTCCTGACGGCCATGGCGTATTCTGGACTTTTCTGCTTCTGGCCTCGATCTGGGCAAGTGATGCGGGAGCGTATTTTGTCGGACGCGCCATGGGGCGCCATAAACTGTGGCCTTCCATAAGTCCGAACAAAACGGTTGAGGGTGCGCTCGGCGGTGTGGTCATCGCCGTGTTCACATCTCTGCTCTTTTCATTCTTCTCAGATGGATTCCTGACGGCTGGACAAGCGATTCTGATCGGACTTTCATGCGCTGTTATCGGTCAACTCGGGGATTTGGTGCAATCCGCCTATAAACGGGTGTATGACATCAAGGATTCGGGCAAACTGCTGCCGGGTCATGGAGGGATACTGGATCGATGTGACAGTTGGATCGTCGTATTTCCGTTTGTACATATATTGAGTCTCCTGCCTTACTGATGAAAGGAAAGATGTTGCATGAAGAAGATCAGCGTACTCGGCTCCACTGGCTCCATAGGTACCCAGACTTTGGATGTTGTAAGGAAACACCGGGAACATTTTCAGATTGAGGGCCTCGCTGCAGGGAGTAATAAGGACCTGCTGCTTCAGCAGGTCAAGGAGTTTTCTCCTCGCAAAGTGTCCGTTGCTACAAGAGAGCTTGCTGACAGCATAAGGCATGATCTTCCTGCCGGAACCGAAGTGTTCCATGGTCATGAAGGCTTGATCGAGATTGCGGCAGCGACAGATGCGGAAATGGTGGTTACAGCGGTCGTTGGAAGTTTGGGTCTGTCCTCTACACTTGCAGCGATTGATGGGGGGAAGACCATTGGGCTCGCCAATAAGGAGACGTTGGTAACGGCAGGTCATCTGGTTACGGCCCGGGCGGCTGCCAAAGGGGTAAAACTCTTGCCGATCGATAGCGAGCATTCCGCCATATTCCAATGCCTGAATGGAGAGCGGCATGAAGATATTGAACGGATCACGCTGACGGCTTCCGGAGGCTCATTCCGGGATTACACCCGGGAACAGCTGGTCAACGTTACGGTGGAGGATGCGCTTAAACATCCGAACTGGTCCATGGGTGCCAAGATCACGATTGATTCGGCCACCATGGTCAATAAAGGGCTTGAGGTGATCGAGGCCCATTGGTTGTATGGTATTCCTTACGACAACATTTCTGTACTGCTTCACCCGGAAAGCATCATTCACTCTTTTGTGGAATTCCGTGATTCGAGTATCATTGCCCAGCTCGGCAACCCGGATATGCGCGTTCCGATTCAATATGCGCTGACCTATCCGGAACGGTGGACTTCCCCTGCACCAAGGCTATCTTTAGCGGAAGCGGGCAAGCTGCATTTCCGGGAGATGGACCTTGAACGTTTTCCTTGTTTAAGGCTTGCTTATGAATGTGGTAAAATGGGTGGGACAGCGCCAACGGTATTCAACGCAGCTAATGAAATTGCGGTCGCCCGGTTTCTCCGCGGCGAAATCTCTTTTCTGCGAATTGAAGAGATCATTGAGGAAGTGCTGCAAAGCCATCATGTTGCGCCGGAACCGGCACTGGAAACGATTGAAGAGAGCGATCGGATCTCACGTGAATTAGCTTCCCGACTATAGGATTTGAAGTGTTTTTGAAATCTCCCTTGAAAAAAAGCGGACAGCTTGTGATTCTCTTGTGGACGACAGGAGAATAATGATAATCTATAGGGACATACTGCGTTCTCAGAGGAAAAGGGGGATGTAAAGAATTGGAAATGGTTCGGGTCGTTTTTTTAACGGTGCTCATGTTTTTTGTGATCGTTACCGTGCACGAATGGGGTCACTATTATTTTGCCCGGCGTGCCGGAATCTTGGTACGCGAGTTCGCGATTGGATTTGGTCCAAAGCTGTTCTCATATAAACGCCATGAAACGCAGTTTACGCTACGTCTTCTTCCATTCGGCGGATATGCCCGCATGGCCGGGGAAGATCCGGAACTTGTCGAGATTCAGCCCGGTCAGACGATTGCGGTTCGATTGAATGCAGAGAATCAAGTGAAAAAGATTTATCTGGATCAACTCGACAACCGTAAAAATGTCATTCGCGGCGAAGTCCAGTTTATGGATATGGTGGATCGTTTGTCGGTTAGGCTTGATGTGGATGGTGAGTTCCAGCAATTTGAAATCCATCCGCAAGCCTTGACGGTAGCCAAAGGTGTCGAGACGCAGATCGCACCGAGAGACCGTCAATTCGGCAGCAAAACCGTTGGCCAAAGAGCGCTTGCGATTTTTGCCGGTCCTGTCATGAACTTCATACTGGCCTTCGTGCTGTTTGCCCTTCACATTCAAATGGCCGGCATACCGGTTGAGAATCCAACCTATGTGCAGATTGGCGAGATTACTAAAGGCATGCCTGCAGATGAAGCCGATCTGAAAGAGGGAGACATCATCGAGAGCATTAACGGAACCGCCATTGGTGCCGATTATCAGAAGATGATCGAATTGATTGCGGCGTCCAAGGACAAGCCGATGGAATGGACTGTGCGCCGGGGTGAGGAATCATTTGATCTGACCTTAACTCCGCGGACGATGGAGGGACAGGAAGGCGGCAAGGTCGGGATTGTTCCTGAGCTTCCTACCCGATCCGCAGGGATTGGGGAGACAATTACCGGGTCCGGAACCGCAATGGTAGATACAACGAATATTATCTTCCAGGGCTTCAGACAGTTGATTCAGAAGTTCTCCATGGATGATCTTGGCGGTCCTGTACGGACGTTCGAAGTGACGGGGCAAATCGCCAAGCAGGGTATCGAACAGCTGACCTATTGGGCGGCCATTCTAAGCTTGTATCTGGGCATATTCAATCTGCTGCCGATTCCGGCACTCGATGGAAGCCGGCTTGTATTCTTAGGGATCGAAGCTTTAAGGGGCAAGCCAGTTGACCCGAACAGAGAAGGCATGGTTCATTTTGTCGGGTTTGCGATGCTGTTCCTGTTAATGATAGCCGTAACCTATAACGATATTTTGCGTTTGATCAACGGATAAAAACCTAGGGTACGGCTCGGTGCGCCAGCCGCAACGAAAAAGCCGTACCTTTTCTATTGTTAGCAGATGTTCATGTCTAACGATATCTAGCAAATGGAGTTGCTATAAATACAGGGCGGGCTATACAGCCGCAGCTCGTTCACACATATCGCCAATAACGCCAGTCAAGCCGTTAAACAGGGTTTAGACCATGCGTTTTATTAATGGGAGGCACACGATTTATATGTCTAAGGAATCGAAGGATAAACAATTCGTGACAGAGATTACGCCGCAAGCGGAAGATTTCTCGCGCTGGTATATCGATGTCATCAAAAAAGCGGACCTGATGGATTACTCTCCAGTCAGAGGCTGCATCGTCTTCAAACCGGACGGTTATGAAATTTGGGAGCATATCCAGGAAGAGTTGGATCGACGCTTTAAGGCAACGGGCCATCGGAATGCGTATTTCCCGCTGTTCATTCCCGAGAGCTTTTTCCAAAAGGAGAAGGAGCATGTCGAAGGATTTAATCCCGAGCTGCCATGGGTCACGGAAGCAGCTGGAGAGAAGCTGGAGGAACGTCTGGCGATCCGTCCGACTTCCGAAACGATGTTCGGGCACATGTATTCCAAATGGATTCAATCCTATCGTGATCTCCCTGTGCTGATTAACCAGTGGGCTAACGTGGTCCGCTGGGAAAAACGCACGCTGCCGTTCCTTCGCACGAGTGAGTTTCTATGGCAAGAAGGCCATACCGCGCACGAAACGGAAGTTGAGGCTAGAGGGGAAACCATGCAAATGCTGGATATCTATCAGCAATTCGTAGAGGACTACCTCGCGATTCCGGTAATCAAAGGGCAGAAGACACCTTCGGAGAAATTCGCTGGCGCCGTGGATACGTTCTCGATCGAAGCCATGATGAAAGACGGACGCGCTGTACAGGCTGGTACTTCGCATTATATGGGGACCAACTTCTCGCAAGCTTTTGACATCCAATATTTGAATCGTGAAAATACGCTGGAATATGCTCACACGACATCCTGGGGCGTCAGCACACGTCTCATTGGTTCGTTGATTATGGTCCATGGGGATGACCGCGGATTGGTGCTTCCTCCTAAAGTCGCGCCAACGCAAGTGATCATGATTCCAATTGGTCCGCCGAAGACGAGAGACGCGGTTGTGGGCCGTACGGACGAACTGTTCCGTGAACTGAAATCCGCAGGCATCCGCGTACGCGTTGACGACAATCCGGATGTGCGTCCAGGCTGGAAATTCAATGAGTATGAAATGCGCGGAGTACCGGTGCGTCTGGAGATCGGACCGCGTGACATGGAGAATGGTGTGTGCGTGCTTGTCTCCCGTATTACAGGCGAGAAGAAAATCGTAGAGCAAGCGAATCTGACCCAGGAAGTACAGAATATGCTGGAGCAGGTGCACCAGGAAATGTTCGAGCGCGCGAAGCAGTTCCGTGAGGATCATTTCTATTCGGTGGAGACACTGGATGAAATGAAGGACAGCATGGAGGAAAAACGCGGGTTTACCTTGGCTGGATGGTGCGGTTCGGAAGCTTGCGAAGATACCGTCAAGCAAGAAACCGGTGCTACGAGCAGAAACATTCCGTTCGAACCGGCCGAGAAGAAAACCAAGTGTCTCGTATGTGGTGAAGATGCGAAACATACCGTGCTGTTCGCGAGAGCGTACTAGTAAATCGATAATATGAATGTCCGGCAAGTTTGGGTGAGGGAGGAATCCTTCGTCAAGAACCGGGATTCATCATCTGGAGTAAGCTTCCGGATGGCAGTATGGCGGACGCTCTTACTTATTGGGGCAGGACGAATGGGTGCTGCCGACGGAAGCTTTATTCTATTTCTCACATCCGCTTTAACGCGGTTTGATTTCTGTGGACGTACGTCGATAGAAGTTTTTCTTATAGCTTTATGTAATGCAGGGGGAGGGAACCATGGGCACAACAGAAGATAAAAGGAAGCGATTTGAACTGCTGATCAAGCAGGGAGAAGTTCCGGCCAATCTGGTGGAACCCTATTTTTTGGATGGTGTGATCGAGCAGGTAGAGACAAGCAAGGCCAGCAAGGACTGGAGAATAACCGTCCTGAAGGAGACCTTGGTTCCAGCTGAGGTCTATCGCACATTTTGTCTGAGAATTCAGGAGAAGATGGGGCATATCGCGAAGATCAAATTTGTGTTCCGATATGGAAGCAGCGTTCCCGAAGCAGATATCGTGCAAGAATACTGGGGTTTGTTTCTAGAATGGGCACATCGTGAGATCCCTTCGGTTAATGGATGGATGACAAGGGCTAAATACGAGGTGGAAGATGGGCAAGTCCTTCTCTCCATGTCGGATGGCATGTCGCTGGAGCTTGCCCGCAAGAAACAGATCGATTCCGCCATTACCCGCTTTTTCGGGCAATATTTCGATCTGACGCTGCGCGTGAAAATGCAGGTCGGCGATAATGGTCAGGCGGCTTACGAGGAGTTCGAGCAGAGGAAGCGGGAAGAAGAACGCGAGGTCATCGAGCAGATCATGAGCAGCATGGAAGCTGAGCTGGATGCCGAGGATGAGGAAGAGGGCGCGGTTCGGCTGCAGGTTGGGTATGATATCAAGGAACCGCCGGTTCCGCTTCAGGAGATCCAAGACGAAGAGAAGAAAATTACGATTCAGGGAACCATCTTCGGATTGGATCGTAAGGAGCTTCGTAACGGAAGTACGTTATTCACGTTCTATCTGACGGATTTCAGCGATTCCTTGCAAATGAAAATGTTTGGTAAGACCAAGGAGGACTTGAAGGTCCTGAGCCTGCTTGAGAACGGCAAATGGGTGAAGGCACGCGGGCGCGTGGAATATGATCGGTTTATGCAGGTGCCGGAGCTGGTGATGATTCCGTCCGATCTTAATGAAGTGCCGGCACCGCCATCTCGTAAGGATAATGCAGCCGAGAAACGGGTAGAATTCCATCTGCATACAACGATGAGCACGATGGACGCAGTCACGCCGATCGACCGATACATCAAGACCGCGGCTGCCTGGGGCCATAAAGCGATTGCCGTTAGTGATCATGGCGGGGTGCAATGTTACCCTGAAGCAGCCAAGAACGCAAAGAAACACGGGATTAAAATGTTGTACGGCGTCGAGGCCAACGTTGTGAATGATGCCGTCAATATCGTGGAACAGGCACAGCCGATTGAACTGAGCAGCGCGACTTACGTGGTGTTCGATATTGAAACCACAGGTTTGTCCATCACCGCGAACAAGATTATCGAGCTGGCCGCAGTTAAGATGAACGAGGGCAAGGAAATTGGCCGATACGCCACTTTTGTCAACCCGCATGAGCGTATTCCATACCATATTCAGCAATTGACCAATATCAATGATGATATGGTTAAGGATGCTCCTGAACTGGAGCCGGTATTGAAAGAGTTTGTTGAATTCGTCGGGGATGCCGTGCTTGTGGCTCACAACGCTCGATTTGACATGGGATTCATTCAGGCAGCGCTCAAAAATGCCGGGATGGATACGCTCGACAATCCCTACCTGGATACGCTGGAGCTGGCACGTCTGGTACATCCAGGACTTAAGAATCATCGTCTTAACACGTTGGCTGACAAGTATAAGGTACTGCTCGAAAGCCATCACCGAGCGATTGACGATACGATTGCGCTGGCAGGAATCCTGAACGGGCTCCTTAGCGATGTGGACAAAACCAAAGGCGTTAAGATGCTGGACCGCCTCAATGATTATGTCGGTACGGATCTGTCCAATACCCGTCCTTTCCACTGCGGTATTTATGCTTTGAATATGACGGGCAAGAAAAACCTGTACAAGCTGATCTCCATGTCGCATACCGAATATTTCAAGCGAGTGCCGTGTATTCCTAAATCCAAGCTTCAAGAGATGCGAGATGGGTTACTGGTGCTTTCCGGCTGCGAAAAAGGGGAGTTCTTCGAAACGGTGCTGAACAAAACGGAGGAGGAAGCCGAAGAGATTGCGGACTTCTACGATGTTTTGGAGATTCAGCCGTTGACGATGTATATGCATTTGGTGGACAAAGGCTTGGTAGGCAGTCCCGAAGAGATCAAAACCGCAATTTCCAAAGTCGTGCGCATCGGCGAAAAACTGAACAAGCCGGTCATCGCCACAGGAAACGTGCACTATCTTGAACCGCGGGATAAGCTGTTCCGGGACATTACCATCCATGGAATTACCGGTTTCAGCCCGCTCAAGGATATGCGCAAGCCTGACGCGCATTTTCGGACTACCGAAGAAATGCTCGAAGAATTCGAGTTTTTGGGACAGAGTAAATGTTATGAAGTTGTTGTAACGAACACTAGCGAGCTGGCCGACCGCTTTGAAGAGTTGGAATTGTTCCCGGACAAGCTGTTTACGCCGATTCTGGATGGCGCGGATGAGGAAATCCGCAACACCTGCTACGACACGGCCAAGTCCATTTATGGCGAGAACTTGCCGGAAGTCGTAGTGGCCCGGTTGGAGAAAGAGCTTGAGCCGATCATTAAATACGGTTTCTCAGCGAACTATTTGATTTCCGAGAAACTGGTTAAGAAATCGAACCGGGACGGCTATTTGGTTGGTTCACGGGGTTCCGTAGGTTCATCCGTCGTTGCCACATTCCTCGGCATATCCGAGGTTAACCCGCTTCCCGCCCATTACATTTGCTTGAACGGCGACTGCAAACACAGCGAATGGTTCCTGGACGGCAGCGTGCCGAGTGGATTTGACTTGCCGGACAAAGCTTGTCCGGAATGCGGAAACATGATGAAAGGCGAGGGACAGGATATACCATTCGAAACCTTCCTGGGTTTTAAAGGGGATAAGGTTCCCGATATTGACTTGAACTTCTCCGGTGAATATCAGCCGCATGCCCATAATTTCACCAAAGAGATGTTTGGCGAGGAGAACGTATTCCGTGCCGGTACCATCGGCACCGTGGCAGAGAAGACGGCGTTTGGCTTTGCCAAAAAATATGAGGAACACAACAACAAGCGCTGGCGGGGCGCGGAATTGAACCGGCTGGCATCAGGCTGTACCGGCGTCAAGCGGAGCACAGGCCAGCATCCCGGCGGTATTGTCGTTGTGCCGGATTACATCGAAGTGGAAGAGATTACGCCGGTGCAATTCCCCGCGGACGATGTCAATGCAGAGTGGAAAACGACGCATTTTGATTATCACGCCTTTGAAGCGAATCTGCTCAAGCTGGATATTCTCGGACATGATGATCCGACGATGATGAGGATGCTCCAGGATTTGACCGGCGTGGATCCAACGACCATACCGATGAACGATCCGAAAGTAATGAGCATGTTTAACTCGACGGAAGCGCTTGGCGTCAGGCCGGAGCAAATACGCTCGCCGGTGGCCACCTTCGGCGTGCCGGAGATGGGTACCAAATTCGTACGTCAGATGCTGGTGGAATCGCAGCCGTCGAGTTTTGCCGACTTGTTGCAAATCTCGGGTCTGTCACACGGAACCGGCGTTTGGCTCGGCAACGCGCAAGAGCTTATCAAGAATGGTACATGCAACATCAAAACCGTTATTGGTTGCCGCGATGATATCATGTTGTTCCTGATTTATAAGGCTGGAATGGACGCGAGCCTCGCGTTTAAAATTACGGAAAGCGTACGTAAAGGCCGGGGATTGTCACAGGAATGGATTGACGAGATGAAGAAATGCAAAGTGCCGCAGTGGTACATTGATTCCTGTCTCAAAATCCAGTACATGTTCCCGAAAGCCCACGCCGCCGCGTATGTTATCTCAGCGGTGCGGACGGCTTACTTCAAGCTTTATTATCCGATCGAATATTATGCAACGTATTTCTCGGTGCGTGCCGAGGATTTCGATATCGAACTATGCTGTCAGGGTTATGAGGCGATTTATCGCCGGATTGAAGAGATTGAGCAGCTCGGCTTCGGAGCAAGCCCGAAAGAAAAGGGTATGCTGCCGATTTTGGAGATGGCGCTGGAAATGACAGCGAGGGGCTTCACGTTCAAGAACATCGATCTGTATGAATCGGATGCGCTCCGATTTAAGGTGGATGGAAACTCGCTCATACCGCCGTTCTCTGCGCTTGCGGGAATCGGCGATAACGCCGCCCGCAACATTGCTGCCGCGCGTGAATTTGGAGAATTCCTCTCCATCGAGGATTTCCAGCAAAAATCGAAGGCAAGCAAAACCGCCGTGGAGCTGTTAACCCAAATGGGATGCTTCCGCGGTCTGCCGGAGAGCAACCAGTTGTCATTGTTCTGATTCTTGTCATTCTTTCATGGCCGTGACGCCTTGACAGTCAAGGAGTCATACTTGTCACTATTACCAGACTATGTTATAATTTTTTTGGTAATCATGGAGATAAAACCGTTGTGTAAAGAGTGGGGCAACCCACTCTTTACTCTTTGGTATATAGGAAATCAACTTGGAGGTTATGTTCTTTGAGCACATCAAAGATTAAAACGACTGTGGAAGAAATGGTGCAGCCGTATTTGGACGAACACGGCTTTGAACTGGTAGATGTGGAATACGTGAAGGAAGGAAGCAACTGGTTCTTGCGCGTGTTTGTTGATAAAGACGGCGGCATTGACATTGACGATTGCGGTTTAATCAGTGAATACCTGAGCCAGAAGCTGGACGAGAACGATCCGATCCCGACAGCTTATTTTCTTGAAGTCTCTTCTCCTGGCGCGGAACGTCCCCTGAAGAAAAAAGAGGATGTTGCGAAGTCAGTCGGCAAGGACGTGTTTGTAACGGTATACGAGCCGATTAACGGGTTGAAAGAGTTTGAAGGCAAGCTGGAATCCTTTGATAACGAGGAGCTAGTCATTCAAACCGTCAAGAAACAGTACGTGATTCCATATGCAAAAGTAGCCAGTGCCAGATTGGCCATCATTTTTTAAACGGAAGTTTTGAAAGGGGGAACCGATTTTCAATGAGTATGGATTTTATTGAAGCGATGAATGAGTTGGAAAGAGAAAAGGGCATCAGTAAGGATGTGCTGTTTGAAGCCATTGAAGCGGCACTGATCTCGAGTTACAAGCGCAATTTCAACACGGCGCAAAATGTACGGGTAGACATGAATCGCAATACGGGTGTTATCAAGGTGTTCGCGCGGAAGCTGATTGTGGAAGAGGTGCTGGATCCGCGGACTGAAATTTCGCTGCATGCAGCCCGGGAAATCAATCCGCATTTTCAGATTGAAGATATAGCGGAAATCGAGGTTACGCCACGTGATTTTGGACGGATTGCAGCTCAAACGGCAAAGCAAGTTGTTACCCAGCGCATTAGAGAAGCCGAACGCGGCCTGATCTACAGCGCTTTTATTGACAAGGAAGATGATATCGTAACGGGTACGCTGCAGCGTCAAGATTTACGTAACATCTATATCGACCTTGGCAAGATCGAAGCGGCTCTGCCGCTTACCGAGCTTATGCCTAACGAGAAGTTCAAGCATGGCGACCGGATCAAAGCGTACATTACCAAGGTTGAGAATACCACCAAAGGGCCGCAGATTATGCTGTCCCGTACGCATCCGGGCCTCTTGAAGCGCCTGTTCGAGCTTGAAGTGCCGGAAATCTTTGACGGCGTTGTTGAAATTCGCTCGGTTGCGCGCGAAGCTGGATTCCGCTCCAAAATTGCGGTATTTTCCCGTAACGATGAAGTCGATCCGGTTGGCTCTTGCGTAGGACCTAAAGGTATGCGCGTACAGACGATTGTCAATGAGCTTCGCGGCGAAAAGATTGACATCGTGCGTTATTCCGAACAGGTTGAAGAATACGTGGCCAATGCGCTAAGCCCATCCAAAGTACTTGAAGTTCAAGTGTTTGAAGATGAGAAGATGGCGCGTGTAATTGTTCCGGATTATCAACTCTCGCTTGCGATTGGGATCAAAGGCCAGAATGCTCGTCTCGCGGCGAAGCTGACAGGCTGGAAGATTGATATTAAGAGCGAAAGTCAGGCGGAGCAGGAATTTGGCAGACCGAAGTCCCAATCAGGTGAAATGCACCAGGATTCTGTCTCTGTCGATTAATTCCAAATGACAGGGGGTTGTCGTCTTGAAACAGAGAAAGATACCGCTGCGTAAATGTGTAGCGTGTCAGGAAATGATGCCGAAGAAAGAGCTTATCCGGATTGTTAGGACTCCCGAGGATGCTGTCCTGATCGATCTCACCGGCAAAAAGTCGGGACGGGGAGCGTATTTATGCGGCAAAGTTTCCTGCTTCAAGCTGGCGCACAAAAATAAAGCACTGGATCGCGCGTTGAAACAACATGTGAAGCCAGAGATCTATGAACAGTTGGCACAGGATTTCATCAAGGTGGAAGATGAATTCCTGGCTGCAAAAGAGAGTGCTGCCGATGATGAATAGGGCGCTTTCTCAGCTCGGCCTGGCCATGAGGGCAGGTAAGGTGGTTACCGGGGATGAGATCGTGCTCAAAGCCATCCGGTCTTCTGAAGCAAAATTGGTTATTCTGGCGGGTGACGCCTCAGTGAATACAACAAAGAAGATCCGCGATAAATGCGGTTCTTACAATATCCCTCTGGTAATCGGATTTGACCGGGAAAGTCTGGGCACAAGTGTAGGTAAACCCGAGCGGGTTGTGCTGGCAGTTACGGATCAAGGATTCGCAGAAATGATCTCCAAGAAACTGGAGACAATGTCGGAGGTGGAGTATATTGAGTAAACAGGAAAACAAAGACAATAAACTTCGAGTATACGAATATGCTAAATCGTTGAACATGAGCAGTAAAGAAATCATCACGATCCTTAAACGTTTGAACGTTCCGGTCAATAACCATATGAGCGTAATGGAAAACGATACGGTGTCCAAGGTCGAGCAGTTCTTTAAAGATATCAAATCGAATGCAGCAGCCAAGCGGGATAGTGGCGACGCTTCCCGAACCGAGAATCGTAAACCGGCGGTTTCCGGAGCCAATGCGGCTGCAACTGTATCCAATGCAAGAACAGAAGGCACTTCCGCTAGCGGAAGTGCAGAAGGCAACCGTAATGGGCAGGACGGTATGCGTAATTCAGGACAGAGAGCAACAGGACAACAAGGTCAAAGCCAGCCCAAAAAACAACAGGAAAAGCAGGTAGGTATGAATAGTAGAACGAATCAAAACACTCAGAATGCTTCAGGTTCCCAGCGTCCCCAAGGAGGACAGGATACCCGAAGAAATCAGTCTGGCTCCGCACAAGGAAGTCAGCAGAACAATCGTAGCCAAGCATCCAGACCAGGCGGCAGCACGCAGACCGGATCACGTCCTCAGGGCGGAGGTCAAGGCGGCGCACGTCCGCAAGGCAGTAATCAAGGTGGATCGCGTCCGCAGGGCAGCAACAACCAAGGCGGAGCACGTCCACAGAGCAAGCCGGGTGGAACCGGAGGCGGATTCACAAGCTCTAACAACAACAGTAACAGCCAGAACCGCGGTTCCAGAAACAACAATAACAATCGTTCAGACTCCAAGCGTTTTGATGACAACAACCGTCAAGGTGGATTCCGTGGCAACAATCGCGGTGGAAAGAACAACCGTGGCCGGAATCAACATAATCAGCAGCCGCCTCGTGAGAAAATCGACAACACGCCGAAGAAAATTATCGTCCGTGGCAACATGACCGTCGGTGAAACGGCGAAGCTGCTTCACAAGGACGCTTCCGAAGTCATCAAGAAGCTGATTTTCCTCGGCGTGATGGCCACCATCAACCAGGAGCTGGATATCGATACGATTCTATTGCTCGCTGGCGAATTCGGTGTAGAAGTCGAAGTGAAAATTCCGGTTGAGGAAGATCGTTTTGAGACCGTTGAAGAAAACGATGCTCCGGAAGAACTGAAAGAGCGTCCACCGGTCGTTACCATCATGGGTCACGTCGACCACGGTAAAACGACGCTGCTTGATGCGATCCGTTCCACGAATGTATCGAGTGGAGAGGCTGGCGGTATTACGCAGCATATCGGTGCTTATCAAGTCGAGATCAATAACAAGAAGATTACGTTCCTGGATACACCAGGCCACGAAGCGTTTACGGCTATGCGTGCCCGTGGTGCGCAAGTAACGGATATGACGATCATCGTGGTTGCGGCTGACGACGGCGTGATGCCACAGACGGTCGAAGCGATTAACCATGCGAAAGCTGCAGGCTTGCCGATCATCGTTGCCGTAAACAAAATCGATAAACCTGATGCTAACCCGGATAAAGTCAAACAAGAATTGACGGAATACGAGTTAGTGCCTGAAGAGTGGGGCGGAGACACCATCTTCGTTAACGTTTCGGCGAAACAGCGGATGGGTCTGGAAGACTTGCTTGAAATGATTCTTCTGGTAGCAGAAGTGAATGAATATAAAGCAAACCCTGACAAACGCGCACGCGGTACTGTTATTGAGGCTGAGCTCGATAAAGGCAGAGGTCCGGTAGCACGCATTCTCGTTCAGCATGGTACATTGAAAGTGGGCGACGCCTTCGTAGCGGGCAACTGCTTTGGTCGTATTCGTGCAATGGTGAACGATAAAGGACGTCGATTAAAAGAAGCGGGTCCTTCAACGCCGGTTGAAATTACCGGTTTGACTGAAGTTCCAGGCGCCGGCGATCCGTTTATGGTGTTTGAAGATGAGCGTAAAGCGCGTAATATCGCTGATAAGCGTGCGATTACCCATCGTCAATCCGAGTTGAACACGAATACCCGCGTGACGCTGGATGATCTGTTCCAACACATTAAAGACGGTGAGATCAAAGATCTTAACGTGATTATCAAAGGTGACGTACAAGGTTCTGTTGAGGCGCTGAAAGGTTCCTTGAACAAAATCGAGGTGGAAGGCGTTCGCGTCAAAATTATCCACAGCGGTGCCGGGGCAATCACGGAATCCGATATTATTTTGGCCGCTGCTTCCAACGCGATTGTTATCGGCTTTAACGTTCGTCCGGACGTTCAAGCGAAGCAAACCGCCGAGCAGGAAAAGGTTGATATTCGTCTGCACCGTGTAATATATAATGTAATCGAGGAAATTGAGCAAGCTATGAAGGGGATGCTCGATCCGGAGTACAAAGAAACCGTGATCGGTCATGCGGAAGTCCGCAACACCTTTAAAGTGAGCAAAGTGGGTACGATTGCAGGATGTATGGTGACATCCGGTAAAATTGCGCGTAACGCAGAAGTTCGCTTGATCCGTGACGGCATTGTCGTTCATGAAGGCAAGATCGATTCCCTCAAGCGCTTTAAAGATGACGCTAAAGAAGTGGCACAGGGTTATGAGTGCGGTATTACCTTGGCAAGCTATAGCGACGTCAAAGAAGGAGACGTAATCGAAGCCTTCATCATGGAGACGGTAGAGCGCTAACGAATGAGGTGATCAGACCATGGCAAAAATCAGAACTGGGCGCGTAGGCGAGCAGATTAAAAAAGAGCTCAGCCAACTGATCCAAACGGAGATGAAAGACCCAAGAATCGGTTTCATTACAGTGACCGGTGTTGATGTTACAAACGACCTGTCTCAAGCGAAGGTATACCTGAGCGTGCTCGGCGACGACGAGCAGAAGGCAGCTTCTTTAAAAGGGTTGGAGAAGGCAAGCGGCTTTCTCCGCTCCGAGCTGGGCAAGCGGATTCGACTCCGGCATGTGCCGGAGCTGATCTTCAAATTCGATGATTCCATTGCGTACGGCAGCCATATTGAGAAGCTGTTGACCGAAATCGTGGATCGCGAAGAGAAATAGAGTAGTTCGTTTTTATAAAGGAGAGGGCGAATGCAGACCTATGAACAAGAGCTGCAGCAGGTGAAGTCATTCCTGCTGGAGCACGATGATTATTTGGTTGTGTCGCATGTTCAGCCCGATGGAGATGCAGTCAGTTCCACCCTAGCGGTGGGCTGGCTTCTCTCATGTCTGGGCAAGAAATTCACGATGATCAATGAGGGGCCCATTCCAAAACGCATGAAAATGTTGTGGCATGCAGAAGACATTCTCAATCTGTCAGAACAGCATCCTGGAAGAACGTTCTCACACGTCATTTGTGTGGATTGTGCGGATTTTGCTAGAGTAGGCTATACGAAACAAGTATTTGCCGATCATGCAAGCATCGTTAATATTGACCATCATCCAACAAACGATCGTTATGGAGCCGTCAACCTGGTCGTGCCGGACGCGGCAGCAACCGCTGAAATCCTTTATGATTTGCTGAATTTGTTTGAAGTGAACTGGGATGCCGATATTGCAACAGCGATATATACGGGATTGTTAACCGATACCGGCGGTTTTCGCTATTCGAATACATCGCCCAAGGTCATGAGTATTGCTTCGGATCTGTTGTCCTATGGCGTCAACGGTCCCGAGATTGCGGAAACGTTACTGGAGGAAATGACGCTTCCACAGATGAAGGTGCTGGTTCAGGCGTTAAACACGTTAAGTCTGTCGGATGACGGCAAAATAGCCTGGGTATACGTAACGCCTGAGTTTATGGAATTATGCGGCGCCGTTAGCGAGGATCTGGAGGGAATTGTCAATTACCCCCGCAACATTCAGGGAGTTGAAGTCGGCATTCTGTTCAAATCGCTGAAGTCCGGAATGGTCAAGGCGAGTTTACGTTCAGCCGGAAAAGTGGATGTGGCGGCATTAGCCCAAATATTTGGCGGAGGCGGCCATGTGCGGGCAGCCGGTTGCAGCATTGAAGGCTCGCTTCATGACATCATTCCTAGAGTAATAGAGCAGGTGAGATTAAAGCTATGACACAATTAGAAGGCATCTTGGCCGTTCACAAGCCGGCAGGCTGGACATCCCACGATGTGGTCGCGAAAGTTCGGGGAATGGTTCGTTTGAAGCGAATCGGACATACGGGCACGCTGGACCCCGAAGTAACGGGTGTGCTTCCGTTATGCTTGGGGAGAGCCACACGAGTTGTGGAATACCTGCAGGAACTGCCTAAAGAATATCATGCGGTTCTCCGCCTCGGATATTCGACGGATACCGAAGATATTACCGGGAATGTAGTGGAGACGGCAGATGATGTCCATGTGACAAGGGAGGAAGCGCTTGAAGCGCTGCAATCTTTTACAGGCCAGATCTCGCAGATCCCGCCCATGTTTTCCGCTGTCAAAATCAATGGTAAACGATTATACGAGCTTGCCAGAGAAGGGAAGACGGTGGAACGCAAGAGCCGGACGGTAACGATTCATGAAATCGAAATGACGGATTTTGATGCTGAAGGGGATTATACGGAAATTTCTTTCCGCGTATTATGCTCCAAAGGTACATACATCCGCACCCTTTGCGTGGATATCGGGAAGAAGCTCGGCGTGCCATCTGTCATGGTTAAGCTGGTACGCACAGTATCAGCGGGAATCACGGAGGAGCAGTGCTTAACCCTGGAGCAAATTGAGCAGTTCATGAAGGATGATACGCTGCACACCCGGCTCATTCCCGTGGATCAAGCGATTGATTATCTGCCGAAGCATACGGTTTCTGAAGAGAAAACCGATGCTGCCCTGCAAGGACAGCGCTTGTCCTCAAGAGCGGTGGAGCCGCCGGTTGACAGCTCGGAGCCTATTCGTTTGTATGATATAAAGGAAAACTTTCTGGGAATCTATAAGCGGCAAGAGGAGACAGGGGCTATCGTTCCTGTGAAAGTATTTTCCTAAGCACGACTGGATTTAGTGAGTGGAGGTGAGTAAGCATGAGGGTTGTTTCTTTATCCTATCCTGTATCTTCTGATATTGTACGAGAAGCTGCCGAGCCGAAGGTAGCTGCAATCGGCCAGTTCGACGGTCTTCATCTGGGACATGCCAGCGTGCTTTCGACGGCTGTTAATATTGCGCGGGAGAATGGAGTGCCGGCTGCACTCATTACCTTTTATCCTCATCCGAAAGACGTCATTGGTAAAGGGAGCTATGAGGGATATCTGACACCTCAGCCTGACAAGCAGCAGCTGCTTGAGGCAATGGGGATCGATATTTTGTACGTTGTCGAGTTCAATAAGGAGTTCTCCCAGGTGAGTCCGGAAACGTTTGTTGAAGAAATGCTGTTTCCCTTGAATCTGCAAACGGCGGTTGTCGGATTTGATTTCCGATTCGGCCATAAGGGCGCCGGTGACGCGGTCAAGCTTCAGGAACTCGGCGAAGGCAGGATGTCTGTCGTTACGGTTCCGCCGTTCCTGGTCGATGGCGAGAAGGTGGGAAGTTCATCCATACGGATTGCCTTGAAAACAGGACAGCTGTCGGATGCAAACCGCTGGCTCGGACGGAATTACCATATCCGCGGCACGGTTATTCATGGGGAGAAGCGGGGAAGAAAGATCGGTTTTCCTACTGCCAACTTGGAATTAACCGATCCGTTCGTGGCACCTGCATTAGGCGTCTATGCCGTCCGTGCTCGCACGGATAAGCATCACGACTGGATTCCGGGCGTCATGAACATCGGCGTGAAGCCGACGTTCCACGAAGGGATTACAGAACCGATCTTCGAGGTCCATCTGTTCGATTTTGAAGGGGATCTGTATGACCAGATCATGACGGTGGATATTGTTCAATATATCCGCAAGGAGCATAAATTCGAATCGGTTCAGGAGCTTGTGGAATGGATTCAGCGAGATGCCGTCGAGGCCCGCAAAATATTGAAAGTCAGTGAATAAACGGTTTGGGACAAATTGTTCGCAAACGGATTTTCTTTTTCAGGTAAAGTATGCTATACTCTTAGAGGTCGCCTGAAGATAGGGCGATTTAACCTTGGCTTGGATGTTCGATCTCACCGTCGGTACCTGGGCCAATGGCGATTATAATGAGGGAGGTGAACAGGATGGCATTAACTCAAGAACGTAAACAACAACTGATTGACGAGCACAAAACTCATGAGTCCGATACAGGATCTCCAGAGGTGCAAATCGCTATCCTAACGGAAAACATTACGAACTTGACTGACCACTTGCGTACTCACAAGAAGGATCATCATTCCCGTCGTGGATTGTTGAAAATGGTCGGCCAACGCCGTAAGTTGCTTGCATACTTGAAAAACAAGGATGTTAAACGTTACAGTGCTTTGATCGAGAAGCTTGGATTGCGTCGCTAATCATCCATAAGATGTGCCGAAAACAGCCTGGTTGTCCACTGTCCTTCTTGGAACGACAGCGGCACAGCCGGGCTCTTTTCTAAGTATTGTACAATTTACCGTTTTCGAGCTTCCCCACAAAGTACTGCGTACGCTTCATAGCCTAAACTCCACTTTGTGGGGTTATCTTAATATAGATTCTTTATAGATTGTAGGCGTGGTCTGTTCGCTGAATTTCGCTTAATGGTATAACCAGGGGCAATCTATACGGAGAATGTTCTATACGGTTCGGGTTGTTCCTGTACATAGGTTTGCGATTTCGACCGTTTGGATGGCTCTGGTTAGGAAATGTGGACAGTGTTTTGCAAAAGACATGCTGATGGTAGAAGCAGATTTCAAAAAAAATTTATCCCCATGAGGAGGGATTACATGGAAACACGTGTTGAAATGCAGCTTGGCGGAAGACCCCTCGTGTTCGAAACAGGGCGCCTTGCGAAGCAGGCAAATGCGGCTGTGATGGTTCGTTACGGCGAAACGGCAGTCCTGTGTACAGTGACAGCTTCCAGTGAACCGAAGGATTTGGATTTCTTTCCATTGACGGTCAACTATGAGGAGCGTTTGTACGCCGTCGGTAAAATTCCGGGTGGATTCATCAAACGGGAAGGCAGACCAAGCGAGAAAGCGATTCTTGCCAGTCGTCTGACAGACCGTCCGATTCGTCCGTTGTTCCCTGAAGGCTTCCGTAATGATGTACAGGTTCTGAACCTCGTGATGAGCGTAGATCAGGATTGCGAGCCGGAAATCGCGGCAATGATCGGTACTTCCGCTGCCTTGAGCATCTCGGATGTGCCTTTTAACGGCCCGATCGGCGGCGTAGCGGTCGGTCGCGTTGACGGCAAATTCGTGGTGAACCCGAATATTGCCGAGCAGGAAGCGAGTGATATCTATCTGGTCGTTGCTGGCACCAAAGATGCGATCATGATGGTTGAAGCCGAAGCGAACGAAGTTCCTGAGGAAGTCATGCTGGAAGCAATCATGTTCGGGCATGAGGAAATCAAGAAAATCGTAGCCAAGATCGAAGAACTCGTAGCCGCTTGCGGTAAAGAGAAAATGGCGGTTAAACTTCATGCGGTAAATGAAACGGTGAATCGTGAAGTGCGCGATTTCGCCGAAGCTCGTCTTGTTGAAGCGGTTCGCATTGAGGAGAAACATGCTCGCCAGGATGCGATTGACGCTATCAATGATGAAGCGTACACCGTATTTGAAGAGAAGTATATCGAGACGCCTGAGTTGTTGAAGGATGTTAAAGAAGTGCTTCACGATATCGTGAAGGAAGAAGTTCGACGTTTGATCACGCATGACAAGGTTCGTCCGGATGGTCGTGGTCTGTCCGAGATCCGTCCTATCGATTGCGATACCAGCTTGCTGCCTAGAACGCATGGTTCCGGTCTGTTTACACGTGGACAAACCCAGGCTCTAAGCGTATGTACACTAGGTGCTCTAGGTGATGTACAGATTCTCGATGGAATCGATCTGGAAGAGACCAAGCGTTTCATGCACCATTACAACTTCCCGCCGTTCAGCGTAGGGGAAGCTCGTCCGCTTCGCGCTCCAGGCCGTCGTGAAATTGGTCACGGCGCACTCGGTGAACGTGCATTGTCGAAGGTCATTCCGAATGAAGTGGAATTCCCGTACACGATTCGCCTCGTGTCTGAAGTTATTGAATCGAATGGTTCGACTTCCCAAGCGAGTATTTGTGCGAGCACGCTTGCTATGATGGATGCAGGGGTACCGATCAAAGCACCTGTAGCCGGCGTGGCGATGGGCTTGATTAAAGACGGAGATCATGTTTCCATCTTGACCGATATTCAAGGGATGGAAGACCATCTCGGAGACATGGACTTCAAGGTTGCAGGGACACCTGACGGGGTTACCGCCATTCAGATGGATATCAAGATCGACGGTATCGACCGCGCGATTTTGCAGGAAGCACTGCAGCAGGCCAAAGAAGGACGGATGCATATCCTTGGAAAAATGGCAGAAGCCATTCAAAAGCCAAGAGAAACGTTATCCCAATATGCGCCTAAGATTATTACGATGCAGATCAATCCGGACAAAATCCGTGATGTAATCGGTGCCGGCGGCAAGATCATCAACAAAATCATCGAAGAAACCGGCGTGAAAATCGATATCGAGCAAGACGGCCGCGTGTTTATTGCATCTTCCAACGATGAGATGAACAAAAAAGCTCTTTCGATTATCGAAGGCATAGTGCGTGAGGTAGCTGTTGGCGAAATCTATACAGGTACTGTAAAACGGATTGAGAAATTCGGTGCATTCGTTGAAATCCTGCCTAACAAAGACGGGCTTGTTCATATCTCCCAGCTCTCGACCGAGCGCGTAGCGAAGGTAGAGGACGTGGTTGCAATCGGTGACGTCATTACCGTGAAGGTTACCGAAATCGACCAGCAGGGACGGATTAACCTGTCTCGCAAAGCGGTTTTGACTGCGGAAACAAACAAGAGCGGATCGTAATCCGCGCTTTGTTTGTTTAACAGCATATAGATAGAAGGAAAAGAGGCAGAACCTATTATTCTGGCTCTTTTTTTTAATCATTCGGGCATCACTTTGCGGCACATATTTCCTCCTGAACCTACATAAAATGGGACAAAGCTTCTCAAGGGGAGGGTGGATATGCCCATGAATGGAAAAAAGATGGTCGTGCTGCTAACCGGTGCCGCAATGGTGTCGGCTGTTGCTGTGTTCAGCGGGGCCTGGGGATATGTTTCGGGACTGCAGAATAATAAACCGGAGGCACAGTTCGCAAGCGGTTCAGAGAGGGCGGTAGACCTGGATTTATTGAGTCAAATCGAAGCCGCTGCGGCGAAGTCGCGAATTGAGCCGGTGGATGCCAGGGTGGACTCCGTGTGGAAAGCGATCCCCGGTTATAATGGACTCGAAATCGATATAGAGGCTACATACCAAGCTGCATCGTCAAAAAAGCGAAAAGCCGGAGAAGCCATCCCTTACGTGTACCGGCAAATTCCGGCCAAAGTAACGCTGAATGATCTTGGAGATCAACCAATCTATCGGGGCAACCCCGACAAGCCGATGGTATCGCTGATGATTAACGTGGCCTGGGGGAATGAATTTCTGGTGCCAATGCTGGACACGCTGGATGCGGAGAAGGTGAAGACAACCTTTTTCCTGGATGGGAGCTGGTTGAAGAAGAACCCTGAGCTTGCCGGCGAAATTCTGAAACGAGGTCATGAGGTGGAGAATCATGCCTATACGCATCCGAACATGAGCCGTCTCAGCAGGGATCGGGCGGAGCTGGAAATTGCGAAGACGCAGGATCTGCTCAAAGAAAGTTTGGGCGTAGAGAACAAATGGTTTGCTCCGCCTTCCGGCGATTTTAATCAACAGACCGTATCCATTGCTAAAGCAAGGGGATTGAAGACGGTCCTATGGACGCTCGATACGGTTGATTGGAAGCATCCTGCGCCGGATGCAGTCGTTCAGAAGATATCCACGAAGGTGGAGCCGGGTTTCCTGATTTTGATGCACCCCACCGATTCCTCGTCCCAGGCGTTAAAGGGAATGATTGACGGAATACGTGCCAAAGGGCTGGAAATAGGAACCGTTAGCCAGACGCTTTCTCCTGAGCGAATCATGCCGAAAGGAAGTTGAGCCGCATGGTAAAGTTTGATAGAATGAATGGATGGCATGAGGCTGGTAATCAGCTTATGTAAGCCTGGATGGAACAGTTAGGGGGGCCCTCGTGAAAAAAATACAATTGTCTAACGGCCTAAGAGTGGTTATGGAGCAAATCCCGACAAGTCGTTCGGTTTCATTCGGTATTTGGGTGAAGACCGGATCCCGCAATGAATCGGAGGACATCAACGGGATTACGCATTTTATAGAGCACATGATGTTCAAAGGGACGGAGCGTTTTGACGCCCGTGCCATTGCTGAGGAATTTGATGCCATCGGCGGTAACGTCAATGCTTTTACGTCTAAGGAATATACGTGTTATTACGCCAAGGTGCTGGATGAGCATTTTCCGATTGCGGTTGACGTGCTGTCCGACATGTTTTTCAACTCGAAGCTGGATGCGGGCGAGTTAGCCAAGGAGAAGAACGTCATTCTGGAAGAGATCGCGATGTATGAGGATACGCCGGATGATCTGGTGCATGACCTGATGTCGTTATCGGCGTACGGCGATCACCCGCTGGCTTATCCGATTCTGGGTACGAAGGAACGGCTTGAATCAATGGATTCACAAGCGCTTAGAGCTTACATGGATAAACACTATACCATTGAGAATACGGTAATCGCTCTGGCAGGCAACATCAATGATGATGTGATTGAAATATTGGAACGTCATTTTGGCGGATTTAACAATCACGGCAGCTCCGAGCCGCTGGCCGTGCCCGCCTTTTTGGACGGCGTTCAGTTCCGCAAGAAGAAAACAGAGCAGAATCATATCTGCATGTCGTTTCCCGGCTGCTCCATCGGAGACGAGCTACAGTATGCAATGGTCCTGTTGAATAACGCCATTGGCGGCGGCATGAGTTCACGCTTGTTTCAGGAAATCCGGGAGAAGCGCGGACTGGCATACTCGGTATATTCATATCATAGTTCACACGCAGATAACGGGATGTTCACCATTTATGCTGGTACAGCGCCCAAGCAGACAAAGGAAGTCCTTCAGCTGACGACGGAAATGCTGCATGATCTGGCACAGAACGGGATGACGGAGGAAGAGCTGCGCAAAGGGAAGGAACAACTGAAGGGCAGTCTCATTCTAAGCTTGGAGAGCACGAGCAGCCGCATGAACCGCTTGGGCAAGAACGAATTGATGCTGGGCCGCCATTTCAGTCTGGATGAAATCATTAAGCGGATTGAACAGGTGGACATGAAGGATGTCGACGCGGTTCTTGACCGTATGTTTGGGACTCCATATGCACTAGCGATGGTAGGAACTTCAGATAAAGCACTGAATGTACTTAGGAGGAATGAATTTGTTGCACTACGTTCAAATCAATAGATTGCCAGGTAATGAAGATGTCAAACTTCCCGTGAAAATGTCCGAGCTGGCGGCAGGCTTTGACCTGCACGCAGCAGTTGCGGAGCCGGTGGTTTTGAATCCAGGCGAACGCCAATTAATCCCGACCGGTTTTGCGATTGCCATGCCGGCTGAGCTTGAAGCTCAAATCCGCCCGCGCAGCGGACTGGCTTACAAGCATGGTATTACCTGCCTGAATTCTCCAGGTACGATTGATGCCGATTATCGCGGGGAAGTGAAGGTGCTGCTGGTGAATTTGGGACAAGAGCCATTTGCGATTGAGCGCAATGAACGTATTGCCCAGATGGTGTTCAAAACCGTTCCGGCAGTAGAATTCATGGAAGTTGACGAGTTGTCCGACACCGTACGGGGTGCAGGTGGATTCGGTCATACCGGCAAGTAAACCCATTCATGATCCGTTATCGGTATCCATCATCGTATTTTACAAAGCACACCGCTCCGGCCTAGCCGGGCGGTGTTTTTTTGTAAAAAGAAAACCATACGCTATGCGTATGGTTCAGGATAGCTTAAGCGTTGTATAAAAAAAATCCTCCGAAGTGTTAAGATAAATTCGGTTCGCCAACCAAATTTAAAACACGAGGAGGAGATCAGATGGCATCTGATGTGAACAGTTTAGCACATACAAAATGGAATTGTAAGTATCACATAGTGTTTGCACCAAAGTACAGAAGACAAGTGATCTATGGGAAATTGAAAAGAGATATAGGAAAAATACTAAGACAATTGTGTGAAAGAAAAGGTGTAGAAATTATAGAAGCAGAGGCATGTAAAGATCATATACACATGCTGGTAAGTATACCGCCGAAAATAAGTGTGTCATCATTTATAGGGTATCTAAAAGGGAAGAGTAGCTTAATGATATTTGATCGCCATGCAAATTTAAAATATAAGTATGGGAATCGAAAATTCTGGTGTAAAGGGTTTTATGTGGACACGGTAGGAAGGAACAAGAAAGTGATTGAAGAGTATATACGAAATCAGTTACAAGAAGACGTGGTTGCAGAGCAAATGACGCTGGAAGAGTATATAGATCCATTCACAGGAGAAGAAACAGGAAGCAAACGAAAGAAGAAGAACTAGAAGACCCCTTAAGGGGTAGCCGAAAAAGTAGTGCGGTTGGCGAACGATTCAATGCCCTTTAGGGCTGGCCAGTAACAAAGGCTTTCAGCCGCAGAGCAAACCACCCGTTCACACGGGTGGTTTTGATTCGTCAGCGTTCACGCAAAATGGATCCAGATCCGGCTTCGCCCTTCATAGCGGTATTTATTGCGTTAAGGCGGTAGTTTAATTGAAATGCGCTCACCACCCTATAGGCGGCGGCATAAGATGGTTTATACGTTGGTTAGAAGAAAGGAGCGAGGCCTTCCATGCTGACTGGAGTCCGGACCGTCTTTGTTGGAGGAGACGCAAGGCAAATTGAGGTCATACGAAAATGCGCTGAGATGGATGCCTCCGTCATGATCGCCGGGTTTGAGAAATTGCAGGATTCTTTTCAGGGAGTGACTCGCGAGCCGCTCACGCCAGAGCTGTTATCGAATGCCGATGCTCTGATCCTGCCTGTCGTGGGATGTGATGACGAGGGACGTGTCAGCGCGCTGTTCTCAGAAGGGCCATTGCGATTGCAGGATGAACATATCGCAGCGATGCCCGGACATGGAGTGATCTATACAGGCATGGCGAAACCCTATTTACGCTCGCTATGTGACAAATATAAGATCAAGCTGGTAGAGATTTTGGAGAGGGACGATGTGGCCATCTATAATTCCATTCCGACAGCGGAAGGTGCGCTGATGATGGCGATCCAAAACACGGATTTTACGATTCATGGATCAACCAGCATGGTGCTTGGCATGGGACGGACGGGGTTCACCATGGCTCGCAGCCTGCAAGGGCTGGGTGCCAAAATCCGGATGGGCGTACGCAAATCGGAGCACTATGCCAGAGCGGAGGAAATGGGCTGGAAGCCCTTCCTGGTAAGGGATCTGGGTTCTTATGTGTCGGATATTGACTTGCTTTTTAACACGATTCCAACTATGATAGTCACAGCACAAATCATCTCGAAAATGCCTCGGGAGGCTGTCATCATCGACCTTGCCTCCGCACCTGGCGGATGCGATTTTCGCTATGCTGAAAAACGGGGTATCAAAGCCATGCTCGCACCCGGACTACCCGGAATCGTGGCTCCAAAAACAGCCGGCATTATTATGGCCAACACGCTGGTGGAGCTGATTTCTGAAGAAATCAAGATTCGGGGGGATGCGTAGATGAATTGGAATGGAATAACAGTGGGTTATGCCCTGACAGGATCGCACTGCACGCTTGAAGAAGTGATGCCGCAGATCCAGCGGTTCAAAGATGGTGGAGCAAATGTGGTGCCGATTGTGTCCAGCACCATCATGACAACCGATACCCGATTCGGCACATCGGAGAATTGGCAGAAACAGTTGAAAGATATAACCGGGAATGATATTATTTCTACAATTGTGGAGGCGGAACCGCTAGGTCCATCCAAGCTCCTTGACGTTCTGGTTATCGCCCCATGCACGGGAAACACGACCAGCAAGCTGGCCAATGCGATGACTGACAGCCCTGTTTTAATGGCAGCCAAGGCGCAGATGAGAAATTGCAGACCGCTGGTTCTGGCGATTTCTACGAATGATGGCCTTGGGCTGAATGCGGCGAATATCGCTAAGCTGCTTGTAACGAAAAACATTTATTTTGTTCCTTACGGACAGGATAATCCACAGCAGAAGCCTAATTCGCTTGTCGCCAAAATGGATTTGATTCCGGAAGCGTGTTATGCGGCTCTGGAAGGGAAACAGCTGCAGCCGATGATCGTAGAATATTCGCATTAACCGCGATTCAGCCTGTTGAACAACAAGGCATCATAGAAGAGCGACAGCCGCGGTTTCATTCATGAAGGGGAGTTTAGACAGATGACCGAGCATCTTTATAATGTGGCTGTTGTTGGAGCAACCGGCGCAGTCGGGCAACAGATTCTCAAGCTGTTGGAGTCGCGTCATTTTCCGATTGCTGAGTTAAAGCTGTTGTCCTCTGCAAGATCTGCCGGTAAAGCATTGAACTTCAAAGGCCAAGCGATCCTTGTGGAAGAAGCAACCCCCGACAGTTTTGCAGGAATCGATATCGCGCTGTTCAGTGCGGGCGGCGATGTGAGCAAGGCACTTGCGCCACATGCGGTACGCCATGGAGCGGTATGCATCGATAACACCAACGCATTCCGCATGGATCCGGATAAAGTGCTGGTCGTGCCTGAGGTTAACCCTGAGAAGATTGATGAACATAACGGTATTATTGCGAATCCGAATTGCTCAACGATTCAGATGGTAGCAGCGCTGAAGCCGCTTCATGACGCATACGGCATATCCCGCATTATCGTTTCAACCTATCAAGCCGTTTCTGGCGCAGGGCATCAAGCCATTGATGAAATGCTGCGCCAGAGCAAAGAGATTCTTGACGGCCAAAAGGTGCAGCCTGATATTTTACCTGTTGGATCGCTGCCTGTGAAGCATCAAATCGCCTTTAACGCGATTCCGCAGATCGATAAATTTACAGAGAATGGTTATACCATGGAAGAAATGAAGATGGTCCGTGAGACCAAAAAAATTATGGGCGACGAATCCATCGAAGTGACGGCTACCTGTGTTCGTATTCCAGTCGTTAGCGGGCATTCGGAATCCGTGTACGTTGAATTCAAGAATGACTATGATCTGGAAGAAGTTCATCGACTTCTGTCGAATGCACCCGGTGTTACGCTGGTTGACGATCCAGCTGCACAATCGTATCCGCTTGCTACGGAAGCCGTGGGGAAACCGGATGTATTCGTAGGAAGGCTTCGCCGCGATCTGGGACATAAGCGTGGACTTAACATGTGGATCGTTTCAGATAATCTTCTGAAGGGTGCAGCATGGAATGCCGTGCAAATCGCAGAAATCATCGTCAACAAACGGAACGGCCAGGCTTAGTAGCCGGCCGTTTCAGTCGGTCGGCCCGAAATTCACGTCTCCTGGGCATATACAAACGGAGGAATATTTTATGCGCATCTTAGTTCAAAAATTCGGCGGCACCTCTTTATCCACACCGCAAGCAAGAACCCATGTTATTGGGCACATCCAGCGCGAACTGGCTAATCACTACCAATTGGTCGTAGTCGTATCGGCTATGGGACGACGCGGGGAGCCTTACGCAACAGATACTCTTCTGGACTGGATCGATCATAATGGAAACGCGCTTCCAGACAGAGAGCGGGATTTGCTGCTCTGCTGCGGTGAGATTATCTCAGCTACAACGCTGTGCAGTCTGCTTCAGCATGAAGGGATAACCGCGACGGTGCTGACGGGTGCCCAAGCCGGGTTTCTTACAGACGATCACTTCGGAAATGCACGCATTAAGGACGTAAAACCTGAACGGGTTTTGAAAGAGCTGGAGTCTCATCAGGTCGTGATCGTGACCGGTTTCCAAGGACAGACCGATTCGGGTGACTTTACGACGCTGGGGAGGGGCGGAAGCGATACGTCGGCTACCGCGCTTGGAGCCGCGCTTCGCGCCGAAATGGTTGATATCTACACGGACGTCAACGGTATTCTTACGGCGGATCCCCGCATCGTGGAAGATGCGAAGCCGCTCAGCTATGTAAGTTATACGGAGATTTGCAATATGGCTCATCAAGGTGCCAAGGTGATTCACCCTAGAGCAGTTGAGATTGCCATGCAATCCCAAATTCCGGTCAGAGTGCGGTCGACCTTCTCGGATAATGAGGGAACACTGGTTACCCAGCCGGAAGGTTTCAGAGATATACAATCCGGAATCGTGGACCGCTTTGTGACGGGAGTTGCTTATGTAAGCAATATTACGCAAATCTCAGTGGAGTGCGATCGCATGGAAGGTCTTCAGCTGAAGGTTTTCAAATCGATGGCGGAACATTCCATCAGCGTGGACTTTATTAATGTTACCCCTACAGGAGTCCTTTATACGGTATTTGACAGCGATTCGGAGAAGGCGATTGAAGTGCTGCAGAGCCTGGATTTGAAACCAAAAAGCTTGTCCGGCTGTGCGAAGGTATCCGTTATTGGTGGGGGTATCAACGGAGTTCCGGGCATCATGGCCAAAATCGTGGAATCCTTGAGCGAGCACGATATTCCGATTCTGCAATCGGCAGATTCGAACACAACGATCTGGGTGCTTGTGAAGAAGGAAGATATGGCTCAAGCGCTGCGCGCGTTGCATCATAAATTCGAACTTCACCGATAAGGACCCGGGATGATCTGTTCGTTAAACGTTTGATAGGAAATACTATATATAAGATTACTTACGAAGGAAGCTTGCCCGCTGGGGACAGCTTTAAGGAGGAATCATTGTGGATTTCGGAAGATTGATTACGGCTATGGTAACCCCATTTGATCAGAATGGCGAGATCAATTGGGACGAGACTGCGAGATTGATTGAGCACCTGATTGTGGAACAGAAATCGGACTCCCTGGTCATTGCAGGGACGACGGGCGAATCGCCAACGCTTCGCGAAGACGAAAAGCTAGAATTGTTTAAGTTCGCAGTGAAGCAGGCGGATGGACGGAGCAAGATCATTGCAGGTACCGGCAGCAACGATACGGCACATTCTGCAGAATTGACGAAAAAAGCGGAAAGCTGCGGCGTCGACGGTATTTTGCTTGTCGCTCCGTATTATAATAAGCCGAACCAGGAAGGGCTCTACCAGCACTTTAAGGTGATCGCTGAGGCAACTTCCTTGCCTGTCATGCTGTACAACGTACCGGGGCGGACGGGCATCAGCCTAAGCACGGCCACCACCCTGCGTCTGGCTGAAATACCGAACATCGTTGCAACCAAGGAATGTGCTTCGATTGACCAGGTTACGGGCATTGCCGCAGGGGCTCCGGACGGGTTCATCGTATATTCCGGCGACGATTCCGCAGCACTGCCTGCCCTGGCCGTTGGTGCTTACGGAATCGTAAGCGTGGCCAGCCATATCGCTGGTGCCCGTATGAAGGATATGATCCAAGCTTATGTGGAAGGAAACGTGAAGGAAGCTGCCAAGCTGCATCAATCCTTGTTTCCGCTGTTCAAGGGCCTGTTTGAATGTCCTGACCCGCTTCCGAACCCGGCGGCGGTTAAATTCGCTCTGAATGAGCGGGGCTATCAGGTCGGCGGCGTTCGCCTGCCGCTCGTTTCTCCTAGCGAGAATGAGGCTGCATTTATCCGTAAGATGCTGTCATCCTTGTAACCTGCGCACCCGCCATACTCAAGCCACTGCCTTCCACGAAGGCCGTGGCTTTCTTCGTTTTAAACCCTTCTGTTTCTGGGTATCCTATGGCTCACGAAGGTGGTTGACTTGTGTTTTCACTTTTTCATCATGTATAATGAATTCAAGTGACTGGGTGCGGTATTTTTTTGAAATTTAATATAACAATGGTACGACGTCCAAAACTATAGGAGGGTTAGATACATTTGTCTAAGAAAATAAGCAACGATAAACTATCGATTTTTGCCTTGGGCGGCGTCGGTGAGATCGGGAAGAACATGTATGTCATTCAATATGCCAATGACATCGTTGTCGTGGATGCGGGATTGAAGTTCCCAGAAGAAGATATGCTTGGGATTGATATTGTTATTCCTGATATTAGCTATTTAACGGAGAATCGAGACAAAGTGAGAGGGATTTTGCTGACTCACGGTCACGAGGACCATATCGGCGGCCTCCCTTACGTATTGAAACACTTGAATGTTCCTGTATACGGAACGAAATTGACGCTCGGACTCGTGGAAAACAAGCTCAGAGAAGCGAATTTGCTTGGTGAGACGAAACGGATGCTGATCCATGCGGATTCGGAAGTACAACTCGGAAACACATTGAAAGCGACCTTCTTCAAGACCAATCACAGTATTCCGGATTCCGTCGGAATCTGTATCGAAACACCGGAAGGCAATGTAGTGCATACGGGAGACTTTAAGTTCGACCATACTCCGGTAAATGACCAATATGCGGATCTGCAGCGTATGGCTGAGATCGGAAGCAAGGGAGTATTGGCTCTTCTGTCAGACAGCACGAACGCAGAAAGACCAGGCTTCACACCTTCCGAGAAAAACGTGGGCATCGTGCTGGAAGATATTTTCCGCAAGGCCGAGCAGCGGGTGGTTGTTGCAACGTTTGCATCCAATGTGCACCGCATCCAACAGGTTGTCAACGCAGCCGAATCCACGGGCCGTAAAATTACGGTTATCGGAAGAAGCATGGTCAACGTGGTGTCCATTGCGGCTGAGCTTGGATACTTGTATATTCCGGACGGCATGCTGATCGAACCTGAAGAGGTTAACAAAATGGCGGCCGACCGCGTTGTCGTATTGTGTACAGGCAGTCAAGGAGAGCCGATGTCAGCGCTCACACGCATGGCACGCTCCACTCACCGCAAGGTGGATATTCTGCCAGGGGATACGGTTATCATTGCAGCAACACCGGTTCCAGGTAATGAAAAATATGTCGGCCGTACGATTGATGAGTTGTTCCGTCTTGGAGCAGACGTGATTTATAGTGGATCCAATTCGGGTGTCCACGTCTCGGGTCACGGCAGCCAGGAAGAACTTAAGCTGATGCTGAATCTGATGAAACCGCAATTTTTCATCCCTGTCCATGGCGAATACCGGATGCAGCGCCGTCACGCTCTGCTAGCAGAGTCCGTTGGTGTTGATCCCGATAACATCTTTATTACCGATATCGGTGAAATTGTGGAAATTCAAGGCGGCTCGGCCCGCAAAGCCGGCAAAGTAACCGCTGGCAATGTTCTGATAGACGGACTTGGCGTTGGTGACGTAGGAAACATCGTACTGCGCGACCGCAAGCTTCTGTCCCAGGACGGAATTCTGGTCGTTGTCGTTACCTTGAGCAAGCAAAACGGTTCCATCGTATCCGGTCCTGATATTATTTCGCGTGGATTCGTATACGTACGGGAATCCGAAGGGCTTCTGGATGAAGCCAATCGTATCGTTTCCAGCACGCTTCAGAAGCTGATGAGTGAAAACGTGAATGAATGGGCGTCACTGAAGACCAGCGTAAAAGACGCTTTGGGACGCTTCTTGTATGAACAAACACGTCGCAGACCGATGATCTTGCCGATCATTATGGAAGTCTGATACAAGATAACAACATAAATCAGGCACACAGTCGCCCCTTTTTCGCAGGTAATAATTGGACGGTTCCCGCGAAAGAGGGGCTTTTTATAGGTTAATCCTAAAACTTCTCCGAGTCATTTCGGCAGAAGTTTTTTTGTGGTTTCTGCAATGACGACCTCATGCTCAAAACATCGGATAAGCATAAAATAGTCCCGTCATTTGCCATACTAAGGTTTAGCTATGTGTTGGTTGCAGCAGCTAGACATTAAGATAAAGGCAGGGATGCGAAGTGGACAACGATCAATGGATGACCGGCAGCAGAAAAGGAGAATGGACTGGTGAAACGGAGGCTCCTCAGGTCGTCCCCACCGAGGAAGCCAAGAAAGCGGCCGTGACGGAAACCATACAGCAGCTGGGACAGACGGGCCTTCCGACCGGCGGGGAATCGAACATATTTTGCATGACGATAATTGGACAAATCGAGGGCCATATCGTGCTGCCGCCGCAAAATAAAACGACCAAATACGAGCATATGATTCCACAGCTCGTGGCAGCTGAACAAAACCCGCGGATCGAAGGCCTCTTGATCATTCTCAATACCGTTGGCGGTGACGTGGAAGCCGGACTTGCCATTGCCGAGATGATTGCATCGCTCAGCAAACCGACCGTAACGGTAGTCATTGGCGGCGGGCATAGTATCGGCGTCCCGATCGCTGTAGCGGCGGACCACTCGATCATCGCGGAGAGCGCGACGATGACCATTCACCCGATACGCATGAGCGGGTTAGTCATTGGCGTGCCGCAAACCTTTGAATACATGGAGAAAATGCAGGAGCGTGTCGTTCGTTTTGTGACGAGCCATTCGAGGATAACAGAGGAACAGTTTAAGGATCTGATGTTTAAAACCGGTGAATTGAACAGGGATATCGGTACCGCGGTTTCGGGTACAGACGCCGTCAAATATGGCCTCATGAACGAAGTGGGGGGAATCGGGCAGGCCTTAAGCCGGTTGAACAGTATGATTGCAGAACGTAAAACGATAAGCCCTGGGGGGATCACGCAATGATATGGTACAGCGTCATCCCTTTGGATTCGGCCGGGCTGCTGCAAGGAGAGCAGGCAGCCGTTACGTCCAGGGAAATTCGGGTTGAAGGAATACTGATGGAAGTTGAACCGATGTCAGAGGACCAGGCGAAAATTGTCCGTTTACTCGACTGCGGGCTTCAAGATTACTTGAATCCACGCTATTCTCCGGGGGCAATGATTCGCTATATTCCGACGGTAGAAAATGAGGCTAAAGGCTGAAAACAGAACATAGGTACGCCACCGAATATTATGCTATAATATGGATTCGGGGGTGACACTTTTGGCAAAACGGAAAAGAAAGAAGAAGGCAGCCTTTGCAGCCGTTTTGAAGTATGAAATTTATGGGATTGTATTGATGACACTTTCGGTCATTGCATTATCCGGAGAAGCACCGGTGGGGCGTTCCCTGTCCAAGATGTCGGGATATCTGCTGGGCAAGTATTATTTTATCATCCCCCTAATCGGCATTTATTACGGGTTAATGGTGATGATTCACCGGAAATGGCCCAAACGCTGGAACAGCAGACGCACCGGTGTCCTTCTCTTGGTGTTATCGCTAACTTTAATGAGCAGTATTGCAGGTTTGGAGTCGAAGCTGGCCCCGATTGGACAATTGAATGCGTCAAATGCGATGAGCCAGATACATAGTGATTTGCAAGGCGAGCTCCTTCATGCCGGGGCAGATGATGGACATCATCCCGTCATGGGCAGAGACATCAGCGGCGGTTACATTGGAGCGTTGCAGTTTGCCTTTCTGTTAATGCTGTTTGGCAGCATAGGGGCCAAGTTGATTGTGATTGTCATGCTGGTTATCAGCTTCATGCTGATCACCAACCTGTCCTATGTTGATTTAATGCGGATGTTCCGCGTGAGGGTTGTAAAGGCCGGAGAACGGATTCAGAAAAAAGTGAACAGCCACCAGACCAAATCAAGAGCGGCAGCAAAATCAAGCGCGAAGGAACAACGCATGCAGCTGCCGGAGGATCTGGATGAGGACGATGATCTGGATGATATGGAGGGCATGAGGTTACCGCGCCGCAAAGCGCCGCAGTTCTTCCAGCTGTTCGGTTCCAAAGGGGGCAAACGGGACGAAGCAGTAGAAGAGGCCCGGGATGCTGCGGATGAAGCGTCCCCGGTATTTACGGTTGGTAACGGACATGGTGCTAAGGAGAAAGAGGAGGTCGTCCTCTTCAACAGTCAGGTCCAACCGGAGGAAGAAGCGGACGTGATTTCTCCTGCAGTGGAATCCGTGCCTTCATCGCCGATTATTCGCGATTTCTTCGAGCAAGTGAAACAAGAAGGACGCCTGGATGACGAGTACGATGATCACGAAGCGGTGATACCTCCTGTGCAAGAGGAATCTCCGGGGGATACCGCAGCGAGTCCTGAGGCCACCGTTGGCAGCCTTGAAGCTTCAAATGGCGAGTTGAGCGGAGCTACACCAGCTACTACGGATAACGGAGGGCAGGAGGGAACAGCACCGGCAGCGCCGCCGGCTCCCCCACCCAAGCCGTACAAGCTGCCTCCATTCCGGCTGCTATCCAAACCCAATAACGGCGGTAAGGGTGGAGACCAGAACGATTATATGCAGACAGCGCGCAAGCTGGAAGCGACGCTGGAAAGTTTCGGCGTTCGAGCCAAGGTGCTGGAGGTTGTTCGGGGGCCATCGGTAACCCGCTATGAAATTCAGCCGGACATCGGGGTTAAAGTCAGTCGGATCGTCAATCTGACCGATGATATTGCACTTGCGCTTGCGGCCAAGGATATTCGGATGGAAGCGCCGATTCCCGGCAAATCAGCCATCGGGATCGAAGTGCCGAACAACGAAGTTTCACTAGTTACGATGAGAGAGGTTATGGAGACGCCGACGTTCCAGGACGCGGAATCGAAGCTTTCGATTGCATTTGGCCGTGATATTTCCGGCCAGACCATTGTCGGTAACTTGGCACGGATGCCCCATCTTCTTGTTGCAGGTGCAACGGGTTCGGGTAAATCCGTATGTATCAACGGCATTATTACCAGCATTCTGTATAAAGCGAAGCCGGATGAGGTTAAATTCCTGATGGTCGATCCGAAGATGGTCGAGCTTAATGTCTACAACGGGATTCCGCATTTGATGGCACCGGTGGTAACCGATCCGAAGCGGGCATCCTTGGCACTTAAGAAAATCGTGGTAGAGATGGAGAAGCGGTATGAGCTGTTCTCCAAATCGGGAACGCGAAATATTGAGGGCTACAACAATCTGATGAAGGATAATTTGCCGGCAGTGTTGCCGTATATCGTCGTTATCGTGGACGAGCTGGCCGATTTGATGATGGTTGCAGCCAACGATGTGGAAGACGCGATCACACGACTGGCCCAAATGGCCCGTGCTGCGGGGATCCACTTGATCATCGCGACGCAGCGTCCATCAGTCGACGTTATTACCGGGGTCATTAAAGCGAACATTCCGTCGCGCATTGCCTTTGGTGTGTCATCTCAGGTCGATTCCCGAACGATTCTGGACATGGCGGGGGCGGAGAAGCTGCTCGGCCGCGGGGATATGCTGTTTATGCCGATGGGCTCCTCCAAGCCGATCCGCGTCCAGGGTGCTTTCATGAGTGATCATGAAGTCGAGAATATCGTGGATTTTGTCCGGGACCAAGGACAGGCGGAGTATGACGAGTCGCTGGTGCCTGAGATAGAGGAATCCGCCGGCGCAGACGAAGAAGAATTGGATGAGTTGTATGAGCAGGCGGTGACTATCGTACTGGAAGCTAAGCAAGCGTCCGTATCGCTGCTGCAGCGGAGAATGCGCGTAGGTTATACCCGTGCAGCACGTCTCATCGATTCGATGGAGGCACGCGGGGTTATCGGACCTTATGAGGGAAGCAAACCGCGGGAAGTGCTAATGTCCATGGAGCAATATCAACAACAGCAGAATCGAATCAGTTAAGGGAGCCGATCCCACAACTTCAAACAAAGGAAGCGAACAACCAGACTGTTGGGTTGATCGCTTCCTTTTTTTTGGTTTACGTGGTGCTATTCATTTTGCGGTATTTGCTTGCCGTCATTTTCATAATTTTCTTAAAGGTTCGGTCAAAATGCGTCAGGCTTTCAAAGCCGATGGATTCGGCGATGTCCACGATTTTCAGGTCCGTATCCGTTAGAAGGCGCTGCGCTTCGCGAATACGGGTGAGGTTCAAATAATTAATGATCGTAAAGCCTGTAATTTCTTTGAATATCCGGGACAGGTAGAACGGGCTGATGTAGAAGGTTTCGGCTAATTGCTGCAGCGTGATTTTGTCTGCATAATGGACGTGAATATATTTAACGACGTCCGTGATTTTCTGATGGAGCGGATTCATGGACGTGTGAGCAGGCAGCGAGGCGGAATGGGATAACCGAGAGGTTTTAATGAGTAACTCCGTAAGCAGCACCTGCAGCATATACTCGTACGAAGCGGAGCTTTCTCGTATTTCATCGGCCATTTTATTCAAAATTTGCATGATGATTGCTTGCTCTGGAACGGTTAAACGCAGCAGGGGTCTATCCTGATTAAACATGCCCAGCAATCCGGATGCCAGCAAGGGATGGCCTTTTCCCAGAAAAGAATCGCTAAAATTAATGACGATACGTTCATGCTCCGGATCGCCTTGTCCCGAGGTTTTATGAACGTCGAATTTATTGATGAGAATGAGGTCTCCCGCCTGGATGGTGTACAATTTTTCTTTTATAAAATAATGACGCTCGCCTGTAACCAAATAGTAGATTTCATAGGTTCCGTGATAATGGTTATTTCGTTCAAAGGGCTTGGTGCGATGAATGCGATGGTAGTAAAATTCCCCTTCTTCTTCCCCGTAGGTTACGGTATGGGTATCGCTGGATATCATAATCTGCCCCCCTTCGTTTCGATTCATTCATGATCAGGTTTATTCTAATACTTCAGTTATATTGTACCAACTTCTATTAAGCAAAACAAAGCAAGATATGTTGAATGAGCCTTCAATTTCGCAATAAAAGTGAAGAAATCCAACTGATGATGCTGTAGCATAGTAGGTAAATCTACAGAAATGGACGGTGTTATCATGAGACCTTTTATGGATGAACATTTTTTGCTCAATAACGAGACTGCACGCACCTTATACCATGATTATGCAAAAGACATGCCAATCATCGACTACCACTGTCATCTGAGTCCGCAGATGATCGTTGACAATCACAGGTTTGAGAACTTGACCGAAGCGTGGATTAACGGCGATCACTACAAATGGCGGGCAATGCGAGCCGCTGGAGTAGAAGAGGCATACATCACGGGCGGCCCGGGTGTGAGTGATTATGATCGCTTCTTGGCTTGGACGCGCACCGTTCCGATGACGATTGGCAATCCGTTATTCCATTGGTCTCATCTGGAGCTGCAAAGACTATTCGGCATTCAGGATATCATTAATGAACAGAATGCTCCGCAGATATGGGAAGCAGCAAACAAGCGACTGCAGGATAATGATTTGACCACACGGGGATTGATCCTATCAAGCCGCGTGAAAGTGGTCTGCACGACCGATGATCCGACGGATAGCTTGGAATATCACATCAAGCTGGCGGAGGAAGGCGATGCCGGTTTTCAGATGCTTCCATCATTCCGTCCGGACAAGGGACTGGAGATTAACCGGGAGACGTTCCTTCCGTGGGTGAAATTGTTGGCGGACCGAAGCCGGATGGAGATTACGGAGTATTCGGCATTCCTGAAGGCACTTGAGCAGCGGGCAGAGTTTTTCCATTCGGTTGGCGGCCTTGTATCCGATCATGCGCTGGATTACGTGCCTTATCAAGAGGTTACCGAGACTCAAGCGGCTGACATCTTCCTGAAAGCGCTTAATGGGGAGCGGGTTTCCCGTCTGGAAGAGGAACAATTCAAAACGTATACGCTGCTTTTTCTGGGCCAAATCTACGCAAGACTCGGCTGGGTCATGCAATTTCATATTAACGCCCAGCGCAACAATAACACCCGGATGTTCCGACAATTGGGTCCGGATACCGGTTATGATTCCATTCACGATAGTCCAATCGCCGTACCGCTTGTAAAGCTGATGGATCGGCTCGATCAAGAGCGGTCACTTCCAAGAACGATTCTGTATTCGCTTAACCCAAGCGATAACGATATTCTTGCAGCACTTATCGGCAGTTTTCAAGGCGACGGTATTCCGGGCAAAATCCAGTTCGGTTCCGCGTGGTGGTTCAACGATACCAAAGACGGTATGGTCGACCAGATGAGCAAACTCGGCAATATGGGATTATTAAGCCGATTTGTCGGCATGCTGACCGACTCCAGAAGTTTCTTGTCTTATACCCGTCATGAGTATTTCCGGCGGATTCTTTGCAATCTCCTCGGAGAGTGGGTTACACGGGGAGAAGCACCGGATGATCTTCCATGGCTCGGGGGAATCGTCCAGGATATTTGTTACAACAACGCCGAGAGCTATTTTCGATTTGGCCGGACGGAAGGGAGATAAGACATGGATGCGAAGACAGATCGTGGCCGGGTAATGAGGTTGGTAGGACGCGATTCTTTACAAATACAACAGCGGCATGACCAAGATATGTTGAACCTTCCCGTTAAAGTGCTGCAAATAGGCGAGGGAAATTTTCTAAGAGGGTTCTTCGATTGGATGATATATGAATGCAACCGGCAGGGTCTGTTCCAGGGAAGCGTGGCCGTCAGTCAGCCAAGACCTGGTGGAGCACGCAAGCTGGAGCAGCTTCGGGAACAGGACGGGATATACGGCTTGCTGACCCGAGGCCTGCAGGATGGCCGGAAGATCGAGGAGGAGTTATGGATCCCGGTGTTCTCGGAGATGATTGACCCCTATGCGGAATGGGGGCATTTCTTGAGTGTGGCCGAGTTGGATTCCCTGGAGATCATAGTCTCCAATACAACGGAAGCGGGTCTCGTTTATCAGATTATTGACTGGAATCCGTCGGAAGCGCCGATGTCATTCCCCGCTAAGCTGACCATGCTTTTACATCGGCGTTATGAGCGTTATGAAGGCTCGCCGGACAAGGGCCTGTTGATCCTCCCATGCGAGCTGCTGGAACGAAACGGGGATATCTTGCGATCGATTGTGCTGCGGCATGCGGAGGATTGGGGACTTTCGCCGGCTTTTAGGAGCTGGGTTGAGGAATGCAACCTGTTTCTTAACTCGCTAGTGGATCGGATCGTAACCGGATATCCGGAAGAGGCCGAGCGCTATTTTGACAAATGGGGTTATGAAGACCGATTGTTGAACACGGCGGAGCCCTATTATTTCTGGGCTATTGAGGGCGACCCCTCATTGGAGTCCAGGCTTCCCCTCCAGTCAGCGGGTCTACAGGTAAGGTGGGTGCCCGATCTGACTCCGTACCAGGTAAGAAAGGTAAGAATCTTGAATGGAACGCATACGCTGATGGCTTCCATCGGCTTGCTTCACGGTTTCACTGAAGTGAAAGAAATCGCAGAGAGTATGGAATGGGGAGAAGATATTCGCAGCGCAATGCTGCAAGAAATCGTCCCCCTGGTGCCTCTCCCGCCGGAAGAGGTTACGGCTTATGCAGAAACGGTGTGGGAGCGATTCCGCAATCCTTTTCTTCGGCATAAGCTCCAGGATATTGCCATGAACAGCATCTCCAAGTTCAAGGTAAGGCTTTTGCCAAGCTTAAAGGAATATGTCAGTTCGCACAATACGCCCCCAAGCCTCATAACTGTGGGATTGGCCTCTTTGATCCGTCTGTATCATGCCAAACAAGTAGAAGGGCAGTGGTACGGAACGCGTCTTGATGGTGAACGGATGCTGTTAAGAGATGATCCGGACAGTCTGATGACATTCTATCAAGCGTGGCAAAAGGTAGAAGACGGCGAATGGAGCATACGTCAGCATGTGGCATCCATTCTTGGCGATCAGGCTTTATGGGGCGAGGATTTGAACCGGATACCCAATCTTCATGAAGCGGTAAGCCGTTATATCGAAGAAATGGAGCTGATCGAGACATGAGCGACATCGTCATACTTCATCACAAGGACGACGTCGGTATCGCGCTTCGTCCTTTGTCGGCAGGAGAACATGCCATCGGGCTTCTGAACGGGAAGGAGCATGCGATCGAGGTAACTGAGAATGTGCCAAAAGGTCACAAGGTAGCTCTTCGATTGATAGAGCCGGACAGCCATGTTTTGAAATTCGGCTATTCGATCGGATTGGCGAAGGAAGTCATTTTGCCGGGGAGATGGATCCATACCCACAATTTGAAAACCGGACTATCCGGTGAAGTGGAGTATCAGTATAAGCCTGGTGCAGAAGCAGCGGCTCAGGAATCACCGACGGTTATGGAGTCCCCAACGTTCCAGGGGTATATCAGACCCAGCGGTCAGGTTGGGATCCGCAACGAAATTTGGATCATCAACACCGTCGGCTGCATTAACAAAACCTGCGAGCTGTTAGCGCGCATGGCTGGCCAGCAGTTTCAGGGGAGAGGCATTGATGGGGTTTATCACTTCCCGCATCCCTACGGCTGCTCGCAGCTCGGAGATGATCTAAGCTATACCCAGCGTCTGCTCTCGTCCCTGGCGCAGCACGGCAATGCGGCAGGCGTGCTTATTATCGGGCTCGGCTGCGAGAACAACCAGATCGATCAAATGCAGGCCATGATAGGCGAGCAGGACGGGAAACGAATCCAATATATGCGTGCTCAGGACATGGAGGATGAATTGGAGGAGGGCTTGTCCCTCATCTCGGAGCTCGTGGAATATGCCGAGACTTTCAAACGGTCTGCGGTTCCTCTGTCCAAGCTGAAGATCGGACTGAAATGCGGCGGGTCGGATGGTCTGTCGGGCATTACAGCCAATCCGCTGGCGGGCCGAATTGCGGATACCATCACCGCTCACGGTGGTACTGCTCTTCTGACAGAGGTACCGGAGATGTTCGGAGCCGAAACGATCCTGATGGACCGGGCCGCCGACGAGCAGGTGTTCCAGGATATTACGTTGCTGATTAACAATTTCAAGCAATATTTCGTATCGCACGGACAGGAAATCTATGAAAATCCTTCTCCCGGTAATAAAGACGGCGGCATCACAACCCTGGAGGAGAAATCGCTGGGGTGCACTCAAAAAGGAGGAAATGCCACCGTATCCGATGTACTCCGTTACGGCGTAAGATCAACGAAGCCGGGGTTAAACCTGATCGAGGCGCCAGGCAACGACCTTGTATCGGTCACGGCCCTGGCTGCAGCGGGGGCCCACCTTGTGCTGTTCACGACGGGGAGAGGGACGCCGTTTGGCGGTCCGGTTCCCACCGTCAAAATCGCGACAAATTCCGAACTGGCCGCTCGTAAAAAGCATTGGGTTGATTTTAATGCAGGTGCTTTGCTGGAAGGTAAAACCATGGATGAGCTTCATGAGGAACTCATGCATCGTATTGTCCAATTAGCCTCCGGCGTTGAACAGACGAGAAATGAACGCAATGGCTTCCGGGAAATATCCATTTTTAAGGATGGCGTCATTTTATAGCGTGAGCTGTTGGAACATGATTTAAAAAAAGAGGAGGAGCCTGTATGTCCAATCCTATTCAGCAGCAAGAACAGTTGACCTTGTCACCCCTAGAACTCGGCACCAAGGCTTGCCAATCGATCATGGAAATGTATTCGCCGGAGCAGCTGCCGCCCGCAGGTTGGTGGCATTACCACCAGGGTGTATTTCTGGTTGGAATGTCTCAATTATGGAAATTTAGCGGTGAAACAAAGTTTTTGGATTACGTTAAGGGTTATGTCGATCATCTGGTGGATTCCAACGGGAATCTGCTGCTGGAGCGGGGGGAGCTGGATTCCGTTCAAGCGGGCCTGCTCCTAATGGAGCTGGATTCTGTATGTCCCGAACATCGGTACAAGGCTGCCGCGGATAAACTGCTCCGTCTGTTATCTACTTTGAATCGGACCACGGATGGAGGATACTGGCATAAGGATCGCTACCCTTACCAGATGTGGTTGGACGGCTTGTATATGGGTGGCGTGTTCACGATGAAATATGCCCAGCAGTATAATAAGCCGCATTTATTTGATGAAGTGCTGTTCCAGGAGAGGTTGATGCGCTCTCATACCAAGGATCAGGCAACCGGGTTATTTTATCATGCCTGGGACGAGAGCAGGACGATGCCTTGGGCTGATCCGGTTAGCGGGCAATCTCCGGAATTTTGGGGACGCGCCTTAGGCTGGTATGCGCTGTCGATCGTGGAGTTCCTTGATTTACTGCCTGAGGATCATCCGGCGAGGGAAGAGCTGGCTGTTGTGCTCCGTGAATTAAGTGAGGCGCTGGTGCGTTATCAGGATCCGCTTACAGGGCTGTGGTATCAAGTTCTAGATAAAGGGGACCGGGAGGACAATTGGCTGGAAACCTCTTGCTCCAGCCTCTTCATATATACCTTGGCCAAAGGGATTCGACTCGGTTATCTGGATTCATCCTTGATCTCCCATGCAAGACATGGATATAACGGCCTGGCTCAATCCGTATATGTGGATGGTCAGGGGCATCTGGTCATGCCCAAGATCTGTATCGGTACAGGTGTCGGCGATTATAAGCATTATGTGGAAAGGCAGCAATGCGAGAATGACCTCCATGGTGTTGGGGCGTTAGTCATGGCGTGCGTAGAGCTTGGCAGGATATATGGATAAATCCGTGGATGAGCGTTAAATCTATTCCGAATATCAATGAGCTGTTCCTCTGAGGAACAGCTCTCTTTGTGCTGCGATGATGTGCTGTCTTCGTTCAGTCCACTCGGGAACAGGTGCATAGGAAACTGGCAGGCTTGTCATAATAACGGTAGCGAGGCTTGTTAAACCACAAGAGAAAGGTAGAGCGCAGCATGAAAAACTCAAGAATCTGGATTCTAATAAGCATTGCGATTCTGTTGTCTGCCGTTGTCTTCGCTCAGGGAGGCCTGGAAACAGATCATTCGAATCTTCAGGAAGCTTTGCCAACCTTTAGCCAGCAGACCATCAAATTTGGTTCTACCGGCGAAGATGTGTATGAGCTGCAAGGCCGTCTGAAACACCTGGGCTTTTATCATGGGAAAATTGACAGCGTATTTGGCTCCAAAACCCAAGGAGCCGTTAAATGGTTCCAATCGGAGTTTGGCATGAAGGTAGACGGTATCGTAGGACCGAAGGTCAAGCTTAAACTGTATAATGCAACCAAGGATTTCCGTCCGACCGCTCCTAAGGCTCATGAAGGTGGAGGCGGTGCAGCGGCCGGTGGTGGCGGAGGTTCAGCCAACAAAGAAAGCGGCAATAACAACTTAGCCTCATCTGATTCAATGGGCCTTTCAGAGAACGATTTGAGAATCATGGCAAATGCCGTATATGGCGAAGCGCGAGGAGAGCCGTTCGAAGGCCAGGTCGCCGTAGCGGCGGTTATTCTCAACCGGGTAAAATCACCAAGCTTCCCGAATACGCCGCATGGGGTTATATTTGAGCCGAGAGCCTTTACCGCGGTAGCCGACGGTCAAATATGGCTTGAGCCGAACGAGCAGGCGAAGAAAGCAGTACAGCAGGCGCTGAGCGGCTGGGATCCGACAGGAGGCTGCCTGTACTATTTCAATCCGAAAACGGCCACCTCGCCATGGATTTGGACCCGCCCTCAAGTCAAAACCATCGGTCAACATATCTTCTGTATGTAAGCCGTAAACAACAGCAACCGGGGCCTGTCTTCGGTTGCTTCTTCACTTTGCAATGGGTTAGAATGAAAGTTATCTATGAAGTAAATTTTGGCAACGACAATCCATGATGTAAGGGGATATGGACCTTGACGAAAACGGAATTTGAACACGGTACAGTCGGAGGAATTCGGATTCACGTATTACCGACCAACCGATTCAAGACATTTGCGATATCGCTTTACGCCGGAAGTCCGTTAGCAGAAGAAACCGTGACCTCGACCGCGCTTACACCTTTTGTGCTGCGCAGAGGGACCGTTTCCTATCCGGAAACGCGAGCTTTCCGAGAACAGCTGGAGCAGCTGTACGGCGCTGGATTTGGATTTGATGTGTATAAGCGTGGCGATTATCAGATCGTGCACTTTCGCATGGATACGATCAATGACTCTTTTGTTAAGAGTCCGGAGAGCCTGCTGCGCTCTTCATTTGCTTTTTTGGGCGAAGCTTTCACCCAGCCCGTGTTAGAGAATGGAGCATTCCGCAAATCTTATGTACAGACCGAGAGAGACACGGTTCGCAAGAAGCTGGAGTCCATCGTCAATGATAAGATTCGTTACGCTGCGGAGCGCTGCATCGAGGTTATGTGCAAGAACGAACCGTATCGGCTGCATCCGTTAGGAGAACGGAAGGATCTTGACGGTATCACGCCGGAAGGCTTATATGAGTCCTATCAGAACTGGCTTAATGAATCCGTTCTGGATCTGTATGTGGTTGGCGATACGAGTTTGGATGAGGTGAAGAAGCTCGTAGAGGAGCATTTTAAACTGAACAGAACAGCAAGCAAGGATTATGTTCCTTCCTCCACGCGAACGGCAGCAAGCGGGACGCAGACGGTCGTGGAGAAGCTGGACATTAATCAAGGCAAACTCAACATGGGTCTGAGAAGCACCATTACTTACGGAGATGATGAGTATGCCGCCGCGCTATTGTATAACGGGATTTTAGGCGGTTACCCGCATTCAAAGCTGTTCGTTAACGTGAGGGAGAAGGAAAGCCTGGCGTATTACGCGTCGTCCCGATATGACGGTCATAAAGGAATTGCAACCATCCAGTCCGGCATCGAGGTTCAAAATTTCGAGAAGGCTGTCCAAATTATTCAACAGCAGCTCGATGACATGGCCAACGGTGCCATTACGGATATCGAAATGACCCAAACGAAAGCCATGATCCGCAACGTCATTAAGGAAATGCAGGATTCGGCCTTTGAGATGATTGCGTATGATTTCAACCGCACGCTGTCGGGGCGAGAACGTACGCCGGATGAGCTGCTGCAGCAGGTGGAAGGCATTACAGTGGATGATGTGAAGCAAGCAGCTTCGGCATTTTCGCTGGATACGATCTATTTCCTGAAAGGTCAAAAGGAGGAATAGCCGGTGGAGAGCATTCATTATGACAACCTGCAGGAAACGCTGTATTACGAAGTGATGGATAACGGTCTGCACGTGTATGTGCTGCCTAAACCCGGCTTCCAGAAAACCTATGCGACCTTTGCAACCAAATATGGTTCGGTGGATAACCATTTCAAGGTTGAAGGCGAATCTGAAACTCGCGTTCCTGATGGCATTGCGCATTTTCTTGAGCACAAAATGTTTGAGGAGCCGGAAGGCGATATTTTTGCCAAGTTTGCCTCGAACGGCGCCTCGGCGAATGCCTTTACTAGTTTTGACCAAACGGTGTATCTCTTTTCTGCGACGGAGAACATCCATGAAAATTTGGAGACGCTGATTAATTTCGTGCAGAACCCTTACTTTACCGATCAGAACGTGGAGAAGGAAAAAGGGATTATCGGGCAGGAAATCAACATGTATCAGGACAATCCGGACTGGCGCGTATACTTCGGTCTTATCGAAGCGATGTACAAGGTGCATCCGGTGCACATCGATATTGCCGGTACGGTGGAATCCATCGGAACAATTACAAAGGAAGATCTGTATACGTGCTACAATGCCTTTTATCATCCGAGCAACATGCTGCTGTTCGTGGTGGGCGGCGTAGATCCAGTTGAAACGATGAACCTGATCCGTTCGAATCAAGCCGGAAAATCGTATGAGAAGCAAGGCTCCATCGAGCGCATATTCGATCCGGAGCCGAAGGGAGTTGAAGAGAAGCGGCGAGAGAGCCGGCTGGCCGTATCCCTGCCGAAATGCCTGTTCGGCTTCAAGGAGAAGCAGGTCGGTTTAACGGCTGAGGAGCAGCTGCGCCGAGATTTGACAACGAAGCTGATGATGGACCTCCTGTTTGGATCCAGTACGGAATTGTATCAGCAGCTGTATGACGAGGATTTGATATCCGACAGCTTCGGCCATGAATATAACAGTTCACCCCAATATGCGTTCTCTGCGGTGGGCGGAGATACGAAGGATCCGGACCAACTTCTGGAGCGTATCCGCACTGAGGTGGATAAGCTAAAGGCAACCGGATTTCAGGCATCCGACTTTGAACGTGCCCGCAAGAAGAAAATGGGCGGATACTTGCGCATGCTCAATTCCCCTGAAAATATTGCTCATGAATTCACTCGCTATCAGTTCCGCGGGGCGGATTTCTTTAAGGTTCTACCGGTTTATGAATCCATTACCATAGATGATGTAAACCGCCGTCTGCAGGAGCATATCGATTGGGATCAATTGGCCGTATCGATCGTTGTGAGTCCGTAATGAAGCAAGACATGGGAAGAGAATTGAAACCGATCGGGGAAATGACGGTCCTGATCACGGGTGCCAGCAGAGGTATTGGAGCGGCTGTTGCCGAGCGTTTTGCTTCGGTACGCATGAATGTCGTTATCCATTACATGAATTCGCATGAAGCGGCCAATGAAGTTGCCCGCCGCTGTATGGCCTATGGTGCTAAGGTATTAACCGTGTCCGCGGATCTTCGCGACAAAGAGCAAATATTGCGCATGCAAGAGAAGCTTCAGAGTCATGATATGGAGCCGGATATCCTGGTCAACAACGCCGGGGTATCCCATTACGGGCTTCTGTCTGACGTGACCGAGGAAGAGTGGGACACTTTGATGTCCATTAACCTGAGAGGGATGTTCCTGTGTTCCCAGGCGTTTATGGGGCGTATGATCTCCCAGCGATTTGGCAGGATTATCAATGTGTCCTCGATCTGGGGATTGTCGGGTGCCTCCTGCGAGGTATTGTATTCAACAAGCAAAGGCGGCGTTAACGCTTTTACGAAGGCCCTTGCGAAGGAGCTTGCCCCATCAGGCGTGACGGTGAACGCCGTTGCCCCCGGCGCGGTGGATACGTCCATGCTGGGGCATTTGGAATCGGATGAGATCCGCATGCTGGAGGATGAAATTCCGGTCGGCAGATTGGCGCAGCCGGATGAGATCTCATCACTGGTGTATTTTCTAGCGCTGCCCGAGTCGGGCTACATTACCGGGCAAGTGATCAGCCCGAATGGAGGTTGGGTGACCTGATCGTCATTCGTGGTGCAATTCACCACTCATAAGGGATTGGTTACGGGGACATATTACTATTGTTACTTTAAATCTGAATTGCCACCACGCAAAAGGAGGATTTAATTCATGTCATCCGTAATCAAAAACTTTGATTCCTGGAAGAAATTTCTGGGCGAGCGCGTCGTTCAAGCCGAGAAAGCGGGTATGAGTGAAGACACCATTTCTCAGCTGGCTTATGAGATCGGTGATTTCCTCGATGAGAAGGTTGACCCGCAAAACTCATCTAACCGGGCACTGAAAGAATTGTGGGATGTAGGTAACGAGGAAGAACGCCACGTTATCGCGCGTCTGATGGTGAAACTGGCCAAGAACAACGCATAACCCTCTTGCAAAAAGCCCCCCGCCAACGGGGGCTTTTTGTCAAGAAAAAAGAATGTAATTTTCATGTCATCGTTAATACTTGCCTTTCATTTTTATTTTATATATCATTAACGTGACCCATTTTTCATTTGACCTGTTTTTGCGTGCAATTTTCGCTGGAATTTGTCGAATATTGATGGAAAAGAAGTGCAAAGAGGTGTCTTTGTGGAATCGAATCAATGGTACATGGAATACAAGATACATAAGAACCGGCCTGGTTTGCTCGGCGATATTGCTTCCGTATTAGGTATGCTCGAAGTAAACATCCTGACCATTAACGGTGTTGAAGGCCAAACTCGCGGAATGCTGCTGGAAACGGATGATGAAGAAAAAATTATCCTGATGGGCAAAATGTTAAACAAAATGAAAAATATTACGGTAACAGCCTTGAGACCCCCGAAACTGGTCGATATTTTGGCTGTCCGACATGGACGATATATTGACCGGGACTCGGATGATCGTAAAACGTTCCGTTTTACGCGTGATGAGCTCGGTTTACTTGTTGATTTTTTGGGTGAATTGTTCAAAAGGGAAGGTAATCAGGTTATCGGTCTTCGCGGAATGCCTCGCGTCGGCAAAACCGAGTCCATTATCGCCGGCAGCGTCTGCGCGATGAAGCGCTGGACCTTTGTTTCCTCGACGCTGCTCCGTCAAACCATTCGCAGTCAACTCTCTGAGGACGAGATGAATTCGAACAATGTTTTCATCATTGACGGCATTGTGAGCACGATCCGATCCAACGAACGTCATTATCAGCTCCTGCAGGATATCATGGGGATGGAGAGCACGAAGGTGATCGAGCATCCGGATATTTTTGTTCGCGAATCCGAATATTCCTATGAGGATTTCGATATTATAATCGAATTGCGAAACAATCCGGAAGAGGAAATCGTTTATGATACGTTCACGGGCTCTTATAGTGACGATTTATAATATTGTTTTGACTTTGACCACGAATTTCTAAAGTAGGAGGTGATGGCATGTCCGAACTGGGACAGCAATTAAGGGAGGCGCGTCTACAAAAAGGGATGAGCCTTGATGATGTGCAGGAAATGACAAAAATACGCAAGCGATACTTGGAAGCCATCGAGGCAGGGGATTACAAAGTACTTCCCGGCAGTTTTTACGTGCGGGCATTCATCAAAACCTATGCGGAAGCGGTGGGGATTGACCCGGACGAACTGCTTGAAGGCCATAAACAGGATGTGCCTAAATCCGAACCGGAAGCGACGATGGAACCGGTTATTCAAAAACGTGCCGCCAGACCTTCAGCCGAACGGAACATGAAATGGCTGCCTACACTGCTGATGTGGACATTCCCGATTTTGATCGTTGTTGTCATTTACTTGGTGGCCATCAATTCGAATGAGCCTAAGGAAGAACCTCCCGTAAGCAATAATGATCAGACGCAGACGGATCAAGCGCAAAAGCCGGAAGACACGGGCAATACGGATCCCGCCACGCCAGGTGACGGAGCGCAGGGCGGCGACAACACCACGGACGATACCGGTAATGGTAACGAAGGTACAGACGGTGAAGGAACAGACGCAACAGACGCAACGGACGGAACAGATGGCACGGACATCGACGAACCGGGAAATACAACGCCTGGAGAAACGACGGTGACGCAGGACCGGACGGAAGGCAAGAACACCGTATTTAAGGTAACAGGCTCGTCCGTGAAGGTTGAGATTGTGGCAACGAGCGAAGGTAAGAGCTGGGTAGAAGTGTATCGTGGCTACAATACCTCTGGAGAGAAGCTGGCTTTCCAAATGCTTGAGAATGGTGATTCTCTCAGCTTTGACCTGGATAGCCAGGGACTTTACGTGAAGTCAGGGAACTCCGCTGCAACCACCATTACGGTTGGCGGCCAGCCCGTAACGGATGGAAAATCAACGTCGCGTATCTTGCTGGAGCCGGCTGATGGTTCCGCAGGCACGATGGACAACACGGGTACGGATGCCACAGGTACCACCACAGATACTACAGGTACATCGGATACGACAGATATCGAATAATTGCCTGTCCTCCAGGCCATCATAACAGCATGCAGCTGCATGCTGTTATTGCACTTCCTGGAAGAGGTGATGCTCTCGTGACGGTCAACTGGATTATATTCGGATTAGGCGTTATCGTCAGCCTCTTGGGCTACTATTTGATTCCAAGTGACTGGGGATATGGCATATTAGGCTTTGGACTGGCACATATTTTGCTCGGTATACTGAGCATGTTTCGCCGTCCGGTGCATGATGAGAAAGCTAGCAGTTGACGGAGCAGGCTTCGTTTTCGCCGGATGTTGGCGATAAGCGGAGTCTTTTTCGTTCACATTTATCCCGCTGATCTCGTAGAGGATTAGACTTGGCTCACGGTTTTACCTATAATAGAAGCATTATCGCCAAATGAAAGGAAGGATTCACCATGGCTTCAGAAAACTCATTTGATATCGTATCCAAAATGGATATGCAGGAACTTAACAATGCGGTTAATCAGGCGGAGCGGGAGATCGAGAACCGTTTTGACTTCAAGGGCAGCAAGAGCAGCTTGAAGCTGGACAAGGACGCACTGGTCATTGCATCCGATGACGAGTACAAACTCAACGCCGTTATTGATATTTTGCAAACCAAGATGGTGAAACGGGGCTTGTCGCTGAAAAATGTGGAGTACGGCAAGATCGAGCCGGCTTCCATGGGTACCGTTCGCCAGCGCCTGACCTTAAAGCAAGGAATCGATCAGGAAAATTCGAAAAAGATCAACATATTGATCCGTGATTCCAAGCTGAAGGTCAAGAGTCAGATTCAAGGTGACCAAATTCGGGTAACCGGAAAAAGCAAGGATGATCTTCAGCAGATCATGCAGCTGCTTCGCAAAGCGGATCTTTCTCTGGACCTGCAGTTCACGAATTTTAAATAAACGCCGCCACAGGCTCATATAGGATGGGATGGACAGGTTTGTTTCTTTTGACAGGGCGTGAGCGGAAATATTATACTAAAAAACGATATATAAGGATTAACGTATACATAGATTACTGGGGGATGAATATGACAGACAGCGCTTCACGCTTCGAACCCTTTAGGCTCTTGGGAAGAGCGACCCTATTGAAGTACAGATGGATAACAGTCGCGGGGTCTGCGAAAATTTCAAGACAACCCGTTGCAAGGGAGGTTGCCCCATGAATTTACCCAATCGTATCACGTTGGCCCGCATTTGCTTGATCCCTGTCATGATGATTTTCCTGCTGGTGGATTTTGATTTTTATCCGGCTCCTATTGTGTGGAATGATTTCGTCCTTCCCTACAACCAATTGATTGCAGCATTGATATTCATACTTGCAGCAAGTACGGATGGGATTGACGGGTATTTAGCCCGGAAAAACAATATGGTGACGAACCTGGGTAAACTTCTGGATCCGCTTGCGGACAAACTGCTGGTGGCAGCCATCCTCATATCGCTTGTGGAGATGGGCAAATGCGAATCCTGGATTGCTGTAGTCATCATCAGCAGAGAATTCGCGGTTACTGGCTTGAGACAAATTGCACTCCTGGAAGGTTCCGTCGTTGCAGCAGGTCAATCGGGGAAAATCAAGACGGTGATTCAGATTGTGGCGATTGTCGCGCTTCTGATCAATAATTTCCCGTTTGTATTCTTGGGAATTCCGTTTGATGTCATTGCAATCTGGGCTGCCGCGATGATTACGATCTATTCGGGAATCGAATATTTTGTCCAGAACAGGCATCTTCTCAAAGGTGCCGGGGCGTAACGGCAATAGGAGCAATCCTATTGCTTTTTTCTTCCGCAGGGTAAGAACTTTATGAAAGCGGGTATTTGTGAAGAGATAGCAGACACAGGAGGATGGACGAATCATGAAAGCAGAAATCATTGCAGTTGGAACCGAACTTCTTCTTGGACAGATTGTGAATACCAATGCACAGTATTTGTCCAGGCAGCTTGCTTCAATGGGAATCGATGTATACTATCAAACCGTTGTCGGGGATAACATGGAGAGGCTCAAGGAGGCCTTGCGGCTGTCCAGCAGCAGAGCCGATATCGTTCTTCTGTCCGGTGGTCTGGGCCCCACACAGGATGACCTGACAAAGGATGCGCTCGCATCTTTTCTAAATCGTTCATTGCATATTGATCGGATGGCCATGGATCGGATTGAACGCTTTTTCCATGAACGAGGATCCGTAATGACCGAGAACAATCGGCGCCAGGCTCTGGCCATCGAGGGCGGGACTCCGCTTCCGAACGAAACAGGCCTCGCCGTCGGGAATGCGGTATCCTATGAAGGGACTCATTACATTGTGTTGCCGGGTCCGCCGAAAGAGCTGATGCCGATGTTTGAGCAGGAGGCCAAGCCTTGGCTTCTGCAGCATGTGCTTACGGAAGAGCTTCCCATCTATTCAAAGATGCTCAAATTCGCAGGCATCGGGGAGTCCGCGCTTGATAAGCGCCTGGAGGACCTGATTACGGCCCAGACCGATCCGACGATTGCGTTGTATGCCAAGGAGGGGGAGGTCACCGTCCGGATCTCCACGAAGGCAGCCAGCGAGGCTGAGGCCATGGTGCGGCTGAATGAACTGGAAGCCCGGATCCAGGAGAGAGGCCCGGAATTTATGTATGCTAACGAGGATGTGCCCATTGAGAAGGTCATCGTCGATATGATGGCGGATCATAGCTGGACGCTGAGCGCTGCGGAGAGCTGCACGGGAGGCCTTGTAGCGGAGACGCTGACCTCTATCCCCGGGAGCGCGTCCATGTTCCTTGGCGGGATCATCTGTTATACCAATCAGATCAAGGAGAAGCTTGTGCATATCCCGCATGCGCTGCTTGAGGGGGATGATGCGCCGGGAGCCGTCAGTGCAGAGGTTGCCGAAGCGCTTGCGGATCATGTCCGGATGGTAACCGACAGCGACTTTGGTTTATCGGTAACGGGCGTGGCAGGTCCAGGGTATGCTGAACGCAAGCCTATAGGTCTGGTTTACATTGGATTGTCTCAACGGGGAAAAGAAACGGAAGTGCACGAGCTGCACCTTCAGGGTAACCGTGAAACGATCCGGCTCCGAGCTACGAAGGCGCTGCTCTACCGGCTTTGGCAGCGTCTTGTTGCCTCCAAAAGGTTTAGGGTTGCAGAATAGGGATATCCGCTATTCAAAAAAAGTAAATAATTTACACCTTGCTTGGCAGCTCTTCTTGTATTTACGAACGGTTCCAAGTATAATGGGAAATACGGAAGAACCGTGGCATATCGTATGATGTTGCCACGGTTCTTGTTGTTTATACATAAGGCATGGAGCATATACGGGAAGGGGTGCGGAATAAAAAAAACGAATGTATGTTCGAAAAAAAGCTTGGCAAACGTGTCAAAACAAGGTATGATATGACTATCAACAGTGAAGGGTTGTGGAACAATTGTCAGATCGTCGTGCTGCGCTGGAAATGGCGCTTCGTCAGATAGAGAAACAGTTCGGAAAAGGTTCCATCATGAAACTGGGTGAATCCACCCACATGCAAGTAGAGATTGTGCCGAGCGGATCGTTGGCATTGGATATAGCTTTAGGAACCGGCGGCTTGCCTAGAGGCCGGATTATTGAAGTATATGGACCGGAATCCTCCGGTAAAACAACAGTAGCCCTCCATGCGATTGCGGAAGTTCAGAAGGCTGGTGGACAGGCTGCATTTATCGATGCCGAGCATGCTCTGGATCCATCGTATGCAAGCAAATTGGGCGTTAACATTGATGAATTGCTGCTCTCCCAACCGGACACGGGTGAGCAGGCGCTGGAAATTGCGGAAGCTCTGGTACGCAGTGGTGCAGTTGATATCATCGTTATTGACTCGGTTGCTGCACTGGTACCAAAAGCTGAAATTGAAGGCGACATGGGTGACTCCCACGTAGGTCTGCAAGCTCGTCTGATGTCCCAGGCTCTTCGGAAATTGTCGGGTGCTATTAATAAATCGAAAACAATTGCCATCTTTATCAACCAGCTTCGTGAGAAGGTTGGTGTTATGTTCGGTAACCCTGAGACGACTCCAGGTGGACGTGCTCTGAAGTTCTACTCGACGGTTCGTTTGGACGTGCGTCGAATTGAGAGCATCAAGATGGGCAACGATGTGGTGGGTAACCGCACACGGATTAAGGTTGTTAAGAACAAGGTAGCGCCACCTTTCAAACAGGCTGAGCTTGATATTATGTACGGTGAAGGCATCTCTAGAGAGGGAAGCCTGATCGATATCGGAACGGAACTCGATATCGTGGATAAGAGCGGCGCATGGTATTCTTATTCAGGTGACCGTCTTGGCCAAGGACGGGAGAATGCGAAGCAATTCTTGAAAGAGAATCCGGAGATCGCTAGTGTTATCGAGAACAAAATTCGTGAAGCGAGCAATCTGACCACGGCTGTTCCTGAGCCTTCCGAGAAGGATAAGGAACAAGAGGAATTAGAAGAGCAAGAGTTGTTTAAAGTAGAGTAGTTCATTGCTGGTTATCGATTACAGTGTTGAGGACCGTCCGGTGTTTGTAACGCCAGACGGTCTTCTTTGCATTTATTCAGACTTCCAGATGCAGTCTTGGTTATTTTACTCAGAAATGGTGCGGTAGTGAGAGGAGCGACATATGGAAGAAGAGAATAAGGAAATGTCGGAGCAGGCAGAAGCATCAGGTATAGGGCATTTTCCGGACCATGAGGATTTGATTGTAACGTCAGTCGAAATGCTGAAAAAGCCCAAGCACCGATACCAAATCGCGTTTGGTCCGTACCTTATGACCGTTCATGAAGATGTGATGCTGAAATACCGGATGTTCAAGGGGAATGTTTTTCGCAAGGAAGAGCTTGAGGAAATTATCGTGGCCGATGAACGACAGAGGGCTTATGTAGAGGCACTGAATCATCTGTCCAGGAAACCCAGAACAGCCAAGGAGATCACCCAGCGTCTGCAGCAAAAAAGTTTCGAGCCGAGTTGCATAGAGACGACGCTGGAGCGATTGGAGAAGGACAAGCTGATTGATGACGCGTTATACGCCAAGATGTGGACAGAGCAGCGAATGACAAGCCATAAGAAGGGGAGGCTGTGGGTCAAACAGGAGCTGAGACAGAAGGGAATCGGCACGGAGCTGATCTCCGAGGCTTTGGGCGAGATCAGTGCAGATGCCGAATTGGAGAGCGCGCTTGCCGTGGGACGGAAAAAATGGCAGCAAACCCATGGAGAGTTGCTGGATCGCAAACGTAAAACGGGAGCATATTTAATGCGTAGGGGCTTCGGCGGGGATCAGGTGCGTCAGGTGCTCAAGCGTCTGGTTGACGAGGATCAGGAAAAGGGTGAGTGGGACGACGAGCTGGAAGATTTCGAATAAAGGGCAGTTTGGATACTTTTTCGTGAAAGAAATGGTTTCATTGGATGAAACTGACGTTTACCCATTGCTTTCCCTTGACAATATCTTTTTATAAATACTAAAATAAATATGAATCTTTTTATCATAAATTAGAATCCTTTTTCCTTCCAAAAAAGTGACTACTTTGTGAAAGATTCTTTTAATCGCCAATTCATAGTGAAATGTATTCCGCTGGCTAAGGCGGGATTTGCGTACGTGATACGGCGTGCGCAGTATGGACGGCAGCTTCCACTGCCGGAAAATTTTATGTATGAATGAGTAACCTGACAATTGAACATTTCCCAAGGAATGCCTTGGAGGAAACAACGAGGAGGTGATCAGATGCATCCAATTTGGTGGATCATAATCGTTCTCGCTGTAGCCGCTATATTCTTTGGGTTCGGTTATTTTATTCGCAAATCCCTTGCAGAAGCTAAAATTTCCAGTGCCGAGCATGCCGCTTTGCAGATCGTAGAAAGTGCGAAGAAGGAAGCAGAAGCATTGAAGAAAGAAACGGTTCTCGAAGCTAAAGACGAAGTTCATAAAATCAGAGCCGAAGCTGAAAAAGACACTCGTGAGCGCCGGAATGAAATTCAACGGCAGGAGCGCAGATTGTTGCAAAAGGAAGAGTCGCTGGATAAAAAAATAGAATCTTTGGAACGTAAAGAAGAACAAGTGGCGAACAAAGAGAAACGAATAGAAGAGACCCAGCAGCAAATCGATGCCATTTACAAGAAACAAACGACGGAACTGGAGCGCATCTCCAACCTCACGATGGAGGATGCCCGCAGCATTATTCTCAGTAATGTTGAACAGGAAGTTCGTCATGAAACCGCTCAGATGATTAAAGAAATCGAGCAGCAGGCGAAGGAAGAGGCAGATAAGAAATCACGCGAGATCATCACGCTGGCTATTCAGCGCTGTGCGGCTGATCACGTCGCGGAGACCACGGTATCTGTTGTCACTTTGCCGAATGAAGAAATGAAGGGCCGGATTATCGGACGTGAAGGCCGGAATATTCGTGCGCTTGAGACCCTTACAGGGATTGACCTTATTATCGATGATACTCCGGAAGCTGTTATTCTCTCCGGTTTTGATCCGATTCGCCGTGAAATTGCCCGTACAGCTTTGGAAAAGCTCGTGGCGGACGGACGGATTCATCCGGCTCGTATCGAAGAAATGGTGGAGAAATCCCGCAAGGAAGTGGACGAACGCATTCGCGAATACGGAGAACAAGCGACTTTCGAGGTTGGCGTTCACGGTTTGCACCCAGATTTGATCAAAATTCTGGGCCGACTGAAATTCCGTACAAGCTATGGACAAAATGTGTTGAAACACTCCATGGAAGTGGCCTATTTGACTGGCCTGATGGCCGGCGAACTGGGCGAAGACATCGTGCTTGCGAAACGGGCAGGACTGTTGCATGACATCGGGAAAGCGCTGGATCATGAAGTGGAAGGATCGCACGTTGAAATCGGCGTGGAGCTGGCGAAGAAGTACAAGGAACATCCGGTGGTTATCAACAGCATTGCCTCTCATCACGGTGATTGTGAAGCAACTTCGGTTATTGCCATGCTGGTTGGCGCAGCTGACGCATTGTCTGCTGCAAGACCGGGAGCACGCAGAGAGACGCTTGAGACGTATATCCGCCGTCTTGAGAAGCTCGAAGAAATTTCCGAATCCTTTGAAGGCGTTGAGAAATCCTATGCCATTCAAGCGGGACGTGAAGTTCGCGTCATGGTACAGCCTGAGAAAATCGACGATGCCGAAGCATTCCGCTTGGCACGTGACATTACCAAAACCATTGAGAATGAACTGGATTATCCGGGTCATATCAAAGTCACCGTCATCCGGGAAACCCGAGCGGTGGATTACGCGAAATAGAGTTTGGACCTTAAAAAGTGGCCGCAATCCGGCCACTTTTTATCTTTCAAGTACCAAAAATACAGTTTCGGACATTTATGAATCGGGAACGGTCCTGCCGGGAATCAGGACAAGCATCCCTGAAGGAGTGATTGACATCAAAGTATTATTCATCGGAGACATTGTCGGCAGTACAGGGCGTAAAGCTTTGAAGGCTTCTCTTCCGGAGCTGAAGTCCAAATATAATCCGCACATCATTATTGCCAATGGGGAGAATGCTGCTTCAGGACGCGGCATTACCTCGGCCATCGCCAATGAATTTTTCAATTGGGGCATTCATGGCATCACCTTGGGTAACCACACCTGGGATAACAAGGACATTTTTGAGTTTATTGATGATGAGCCGCGCATGATTCGTCCGGCAAATTTTCCGCCCGGCACACCGGGGCGTGGATACACAATCATCAAAGCGAACGGCAAACAGCTGGCGATCGTGAATCTACAAGGACGAACCTTCCTGCCAGCCATCGATTGCCCGTTTCGCGCAGCCGATGACATTGTGGATGAGCTTCGCCAGAAGACGAAGTGCATTCTGGTGGACTTCCATGCTGAGGCGACGTCGGAGAAGATTGCGATGGGATGGCATCTGGAAGGCCGCGCCTCGATGGTGGTCGGAACGCACACCCACGTGCAAAGCAATGACGATACCATACTGCCGGGAGGAACAGCTTATATTACGGATACCGGCATGGTGGGCTCCAAGGAAGGCATCCTCGGCATGCAGCGCGATGCGGTGATGTATAAGTTCAAGACCCAGCTTCCTGCCCGTTTCCAGGTCGACGAAGGCAAATGGCAGTTCCATGCCGTATGCGTGGATATGGATGAGGACACGGGAAGAGCCCGGAAGATACAGAAAATCCGCATGTACGAAGACGAATGGCGGATGGATTAAAAAAGGCGGAATCCGTTTAATTAAATTAGGAACGGATGGTAAAAAGCAGGAATTTTTTCCCCTCTCACGAATAACATCTAGTAAGCGGAAGCAAACCATCACTCAACATTCCCAGGGGAGGTACTTACCATGGAAGTATTAAAAGTTTCAGCAAAATCCAATCCTAATTCAGTTGCAGGGGCGCTCGCTGGAGTTCTTAGGGAGCGGGGCGGAGCGGAACTGCAAGCGATTGGGGCGGGAGCACTGAACCAGGCCATTAAAGCGGTAGCGATTGCCCGGGGATTTGTAGCACCGAGCGGGGTGGATTTGATTTGCATCCCTGCTTTTACGGATATTGTGATTGATGGCGAAGACCGGACGGCAATTAAATTGATCGTAGAACCTAGATAAATTTCGAATGTTGAGGTATTAGCCTGTTTACTCTCTTGGTGTAAACAGGCTTTTTGCTGTGACAAGTTCAGAAGGGAGATGAACGGCGCGATGCGGACGGTTGATTTTCACTGTGATGTTTTGAGCAAAATGTGGGAAGCCCCCCAAGCCTCCTTTGCGGACGACCCGCATTTGGATGTAACGCTGCAGCGCATGGAGGAGGGCGACCTGGCCCTTCAGGTGTTCGCTGTTTTTTTATCGGAGAAATGGGGGAGACCATCCTTTGAACGGGTGCTGGCGCAACTCGATACATATCGCAGCCGCATCGTTAAACCGGGATATCTTAAGCCCCTGCTTTGGCGGGAGCAACTTCAAGAGACCAGACAAGGTCAGCATGGACGGTTCGGCGTTCTGTCCTTGGAAGGCGTTGACGGGCTGGAGGGGAATTTGTATTACGTCCAGCTCTTGTTTGAGATGGGCGTGCGTTTGATGGGGGTTACCTGGAATTATGCCAACTGGGCTGCGGATGGAGTACTGGAGCAGCGAAATGGGGGATTCACGGAACGGGGACGGCAGCTGGTAGAGCTATCCCATTCGACGGGCATCATTCTGGATGTGTCTCACCTGTCCCAAGCTGGTTTCTGGGAGCTCGCGGAGCTGACCAAAGGGCCCATCATCGCCTCGCATTCCAATGCGTACTCCGTCTGCCAGCATCCCCGGAATTTGAATGATGAGCAGATAAGGGCACTAATCGCGCTAAACGGAATGATTGGAATCACGTTTGTGCCCTGGTTTATCCGCAGCGGAGTAGATCGTGTGAAGCCGGAGGACATATTGCCGCATATCGAGAAGATTTGTGAGCTGGGCGGTGAAGAGCACATCATGTTCGGTTCGGACTTCGACGGGATTGATCAATGGGTTGCCGGGCTTGAGCATCCGGGCCGGTATCCTGAATTTCAGGAGCTGCTGCTTAAACATTACCCGGAATCGATGGTAAAGGGCTGGATGTCGGAGTATGCCCTCCATTTTCTTGAGCAGAATTTACCTTCATTGTCAGGCCAAGCATAGCAACCTTTCGCATAACGACCATGATTCGAGGATAACTTTGACAATCCTGTAGCAGATTGCTCGTGAATCGGAAGAAGGCGGCCTGAATCACCCGGGTTGCCTTTTTATTTTTGGGTAATAGAGAGTATAATAGGTGATGGCATGTACAGCATATAGAGAAAAACAAGGAGTGAGACAGATGAGTAAAACTGTACCTGTGGGTGTATCCGCCCGCCATATTCATTTAACCCAAGAGCATATTGAGGCATTGTTCGGCCCTGGATATCAGCTGACAGAGTTCAAACCATTGTCCCAGCCAGGACAATTCGCAGCCAACGAAACGGTAGCGGTTATTGGAACGAAGGGACAATTCGATAAAGTAAGAATTTTGGGACCTGCACGTCCTGCAACCCAGCTGGAGATTTCCCGCACGGATTCCTTTGCCATCGGTGTGAAAGCACCTGTACGCGAATCCGGAAACATCGCTGGAACCCCGGGAATTACGATTAAAGGTCCGGCTGGTGAAGTAACGGTGGATGAAGGTGTCATCGTAGCCGCTCGTCATATCCACTTCCATACATCCGATGCGGATCAATGGGGTATTAAAGACAAGGACCTGCTGAAGGTACGCTTAGGCGGCGAACGCGGTCTTGTTCTGGAGAACGTCATTGCCCGCGTATCCGACAATTTTGCGCTCGACATGCATATCGATACCGATGAAGCTAACGCTGCCGGCGCCAAAAACGGAGACACTGCTGAAATTATTGATTAATCTATAGCTTCAGTAAACTTCATGAACATACTGTATGTGTCACGGATCTGCTGCTGTTAAGCGTTTTTAGCTTAGCGTTCACAGCTGGAAGAGCCTGAGTCGATTCATTTCGATTTCAGGCTCTTTTTTGAAATTTTCTACGGGTTCCATGTTTCGGTGGCCTATTTTGAAGGAAAGCGTTTGATAAGGTTTGGACTCATTAACGCCCAAGGTGGTAGCTTAGGCAATAAGATCATGATATAATTTAAAACAGTGCCTATTTAAGCAATATTGTCATGTAAACCAGAGATTTTGCGGATCTAAGGGGTGACCTAGCATGTCCAAAGAAAGTAAGGACTACTCCAAGTATTTTGATTTTTCAGGAGCCAAAGTTCTCTCCGAAGATGAACACGGGAAGAGAATTCGCATCAATGGCCGGGAAATCAACATCCTATCGGAGCCTAATCATAGACAGGAAAAACAGCGCGGCAAACAAAGTGTCGAAGTTTTGTACGATACCGAGCTGCCGGAAGCGTTTCGAACCCTCGGGGCTGGCAAGCATTATATCGTGTATACGTACGGATGTCAGATGAATGAGCATGATTCCGAAACGATCAAGGGATTGCTGGAGCAGATGGGCTACCAGGCAACCGAGGATCGGAAGCAGGCGGACATCATCTTGCTCAATACGTGCGCCATTCGTGAAAACGCGGAGGATAAAGTGTTTGGCGAACTCGGCCATCTGAAGCATTTGAAGACGGAAAAGCCGGATATGCTGCTTGGCGTTTGCGGCTGCATGTCGCAGGAAGAATCGGTTGTTAATCGGATTCTCCAAAAGCATGGCTTTGTGGATTTGATTTTTGGTACGCATAACGTGCATCGTCTGCCTCATCTTATTCAGGAAGCGCTCTTCAGCAAGGAAATGGTGGTTGAAGTGTGGTCCAAAGAGGGCGACATTGTTGAGAATCTACCGAAAAAGAGAGAAGGTCTCCGCGGCTGGGTCAACATTATGTACGGCTGTGATAAATTCTGTACATACTGCATCGTCCCATATACCCGCGGCAAGGAGCGCAGCCGGCGTCCGGAGGATGTCATTGCTGAGGTTCGTGAATTAGCCCGGCAAGGGTATAAGGAAATTACGCTGCTCGGTCAGAACGTGAACGCATATGGCAAAGACTTTGAAGATATCGAATACCGTTTCGGCGATCTGATGGATGATATTCACAAGATCGATATCCCGCGTGTTCGCTTCACTACATCCCATCCAAGGGATTTCGATGATCACCTGATTGAGGTGCTGGCGAAGGGTGGTAACCTGGTCGAGCATATTCACCTGCCGGTACAGTCGGGAAGCACGCAAGTGCTCAAAAAAATGAGCCGAAAATATACGCGTGAGACGTACTTGGAGCTCGCCCATAAAATTAAGAAGGCGATTCCCAATGTAGCATTCACCACCGACATCATTGTCGGATTCCCTGGTGAGACCGATGAGCAGTTTGAGGAGACGCTGTCCCTGGTTCGGGAGGTCGGCTACGACTCCGCTTACACGTTCATTTATTCTCCTCGTGAAGGAACGCCAGCGGCGGTGATGGAGGATAATGTACCGATGGAGGTCAAGAGCGAGCGTCTTCAGCGATTGAATGCCGCCATCAATGAGTACAGCCGCAAGAGCAACGACAGGCTGCTTGGATCTACGGTGGAGGTGCTGGTAGAAGGAGTCAGCAAGAACAATGATTCCATGCTGTCGGGACGCACGCGCACGAACAAGCTGGTGCATTTCGAAGGCTCGACGGACCTCATAGGCAGCTTCGTAAATGTCCGGATTACGGATACGAAGACCTGGTATATCAAAGGGGATAGAATCCCGGACACGATTCCTGCCTCGGATGCGGTATAATAGAGGAGCAGGCAGCATTCAAATGCAGCATAGGGCCGCGAACAAAAAACCGGCCGGTGCTGCATATTCCCATATAGATGATGAAGAATTGGAGCGATGAACCTTGGCACATGATCATGTTCGTACGAACACATACGGTATGTCAACTTACAACACGCGTGAATTGATTATACGTGACGATATTTTGGCAAAAGCCGGCGAGCTGGCGGAATTAATATCCACCAGTGAAGAAGTTCAGATGTTTAAGCAGGCCGAAGAGAAGATCCAGAACCACGAACGGGTTCAAAACCTGATAAAAACCATTAAGAAAAAGCAAAAGGAAATCGTGGCTTTTGAAACGTTCCAGAACAAGGATATGGTCGCCAAAATCGAACGGGAGATCGAAGAACTGCAAGAGGAGATTGACGGTATTCCGCTCGTGATGGAGTTCCAGCAAAGTCAAAGCGACATTAATTATCTTCTTCAACTGGTCGTATCCGTGATTCATGATACGGTTTCGGAAAAAGTGAATGTGGAAACAGGAAAAGATACGCCGCCAAGCAGCTGCGGATAGATGAAACGAGGTGCGGAATGGTTCCGCACCTTTTCTATTCTTGTTATTTCATGTACAGAATGAGAATGAATAGGGCATAGTAAACTTATTATAAAGGATGGGGTCAGGAAATCCTTGACATCATTTTTAAATATGTCATAATGAAATTATCAAAATAATAGTTATGGTGATGGAAATGACGGATCGCGAACAGGCTCCAAAGAGCAGTGCCAAGAAATACAGAACACCGGATGGTGTGCCCGCTGATATCGTGATGTTTACCTTAACGAAGCGGGAACGGAAAACCTTCACCAAGACATTGCCGATACGCGAGCTTAAGGTGATGCTGATCAGGCGCAGATCATGGCCATGTGCGGGTATGTGGGCACTCCCCGGCGGATTTTGCCGTGAGAGTGAGTCTATTTACGATGCCGCCAAACGGGAGCTGAAAGAAGAGACCGGGGTGGATGGCGGCCATTTGGAGTACTTGGGCGTGTACAGCGCACCGGGACGGGATCCAAGGGGCTGGATTATCAGCCATGCATTCTACGCGCTCGTAGAAGAATGGATGCTGGAGCATCGCCAGGCTGCCGATGATGCGGAAGAGGTAGGTCTGTTTACGGTCGCGGAAGCTTTGGAAGAGCTGGAGCTGGCTTTTGACCACAGAGATATCATAATGGATGCGTACCGCAAGATTCAGCAGCAAATGCTGCAGACGACGATTGCGCGGCAGTTTTTACCGGAGCATTTTACACTGAGCGAGTTATATCAGGTCATCCAGACGGTTGTGCCCGAGTTCAACGAGCCCAATTTTATCCGTAAAATCACGTCAACCCGCAGCAGACAGGGGATACTGGAAGAAGCACGGGATGAGAACGGCAAGCCGCTAAACTCCAATCAATATTCCCAGCGGCCGGCCCAATTGTATCGGTTTACGGATCATGCACCGTTGCTATCAATTTATACGTAGGATGGGATTCACAAGCTGTTATTTTATCGATCACATTAATCATGTCGTAGAGGAGTGTGTCAGATGAAAGCCTTGATCGTGATAGATTTCACGAATGATTTCGTGGATGGCAATCTGCCGGTAGGGAAGCCCGCCATTGACATTCAGAACACCATCGCGGAGCTGACCAAGTTGTACAGCGATCGTGGTGATTTTGTTGTAATGGCCGTGGACCTGCATGAGAGCAATGACGCTTATCATCCCGAAACGAAGCTGTTCCCTCCGCATAACATTCGGGGAACCCGGGGTCGGGAATTATACGGTGAACTTCAGCGGGTGTATGAGGAACGAGAAGACGCCATCTATTGGATGGACAAAACGAGATACAGCGCATTTTGCGGTACGGATCTGAACCAGAAGCTGCGGGAACGCGGGATTACCGAAGTCGATCTCATCGGAGTTTGTACCGACATCTGCGTGCTGCATACCGCAGTGGATGCTTATAATTACGGATATCGTATTACCGTTTATGAAGATGCCGTCGCAAGCTTTAATCCGGAAGGACATAAGTGGGCTTTAAGTCACTTTCAAGGCAGCCTCGGGGCATCGGTAGTGCGAAGTAAGGAACTTCTTAATCAATAGACAGCTTGAACCACCCGGAAGCCTAGATGAACCGGGTAACAGTGGAGGATGATCGTGATGCTGACAGCAGGATTAGCACTACACACGGACAAATACCAGATTAACATGATGTACGCTCACTGGATTAATGGCTCTCATCGTACGCGTGCGGTGTTTGAGGCGTATTTCCGTAAGCTGCCATTCGGTAACGGATATGCCGTTTTTGCCGGTCTTGAGCGGATTGTACATTATATTGAGTCCTTGCGTTTCTCGGATGAGGATATCGCGTATTTGGCCAAACAGGAAGAGAAGTATAAACCTGAATTTCTGGAAGAGCTTCGCCGATTCCGTTTTCAAGGGAATATTCATTCCATGAAGGAGGGGGCGCTGGTATTCCCGAACGAGCCGCTCATTCGAGTGGAAGGCACCATTTTCGAGACACAGCTGGTCGAAACGGCACTCTTGAACTTTATGAACTTTCAAACCTTGATCGCTACCAAAGCGTCCCGTATCCGGCAGGTTGCCAGCGGCGATACCTTGCTGGAGTTTGGTACAAGACGTGCACAGGAAGCGGATGCGGCGGTTTGGGGGGCGCGTGCTGCGTATCTGGCCGGTTTCCATGCCACGTCGAATATGCTGGCTGGCGAGAAATTCGGCATCCCGACAAAAGGCACGCATGCGCATTCCTGGGTGCAGACCTTCCGGAGCGAGCAGGAGGCCTTTGATATATTTGCCGAGGTTATGCCGGATCAAGTGACGCTGCTGGTGGATACCTTTGATACGTTAAAGAGCGGGATTCCCCATGCCATCGTAACGGCGAAGAAGCTGGAGGCCCAAGGGAAACGGATGAATGCCATTCGTTTAGATAGCGGGGATTTGGCTTACCTGTCGATTCAGGCACGAAAGATGCTGGATGAGGCCGGTCTTCATTACGTCGGTATCGTGGCATCAAACGATCTGGATGAAGGCACCATTCTGGATCTCAAGGCGCAAGGGGCCAAAGTAGATACTTGGGGCGTCGGTACCCAATTGATTACGGCAGCCGACCAGCCTGCGCTTGGGGGCGTTTATAAGCTGGTGGAGCGGGAGGTTGACGGGAAGATGGTACCGACCATCAAAATCTCGGGCAACCCCGAAAAAGTATCTACCCCAGGCAAAAAAGAGGTATACCGCATCATATCCAAGGGCAGCGGCAAAGCGATCGCCGATTACATCTGCTTCCCGGAAGAAGAGATGCCGCCGGAGAACGGGAAATTAAAGCTGTTTAATCCACTGCATCCTTATATGCGCAAAAATGTAAAGAACTTTGAAGCGGTGTCCATGCTTGAACCGGTGTTTGTGAATGGCGAACTGGTGTATGAGCTGCCGAAGCTCGAAGAGATTCGCAGCTATCATGATGCTCAGCTGGATCAGTTCTGGCCGGAGTATCTGCGGAAGCTGAATCCGGAAATTTACCGCGTGAATTTGAGTGAAGAGGTCTGGGAAGTGAAACAGCGGATGATGGCCGAGTTCATGGAACAGCATGAAGATTAGGTTATAAAATACAGAAATGAAAAAGACGCTTTCCCAATCTTGCCGCTTGGCAGGAGAAGGGGCGTCTTTTTGTACTCGGCTATAACTCAAGTCGATCCACTATACTTCCGTTGACGTCACGCGCGGTGAGGTGAACCTTGTCCTTGTTCTCTATCGTGTCGGGCTGGCGTTCGTAATACCACATGTACAAATCTTCACTGACATCAGGCCTCAGTTGTTGGTAGGGTATGGTATGTGCCGGCTGACCATTTACATGAATCTGAATGGGTTCTGTGCTTCTATACAGGCCAAACACGAGTGATGAATCCAGGTTTGTCTCCGAGAATACGGACGGAGAAGCGGGATTCTCAGGAGAAAGGTATAATGTAGTTACGGCGGACATATTCCATCCGAACCATCCTTTGGTATAGGTGGATAATTGCAGTCCCAGTCCAGGTGTACCCACGAAAGCATAAACATTCTCAGAGGTTAATTCGGATTGTATGATTTCAGCATGATCTATGCTGAAAGGTGCTTCAAGAAAAGCATGTTTCTCGTTGAATACCGCCGCTTCAACCGAGCGGTGTGTGTTTGTGTATTCGTAGATCCCTGTCATTAAAATGAAGAGGAGGCCGATTAGTACGTACACTTTGAGACCAGGCCAGGTAATTAAAGGGAAAGCCCTGAAGACTAGTCTAAACAGCGTAAGAATGAGACCCAAACTCAAAAAGAAAACGAGAAACGAGCCGGCAATGCCGCCTGATTGTGTATGAATACCAAGGAATCCAAAAACCTGGCTGATCGGCTTATGGACGAGCGGTAACAGAAGTAGTGTTACCAGCGTGAGCAAGTACGAGAAGCGGAAGGATCTACGTGTAGATCCATGATCGAAATGAGTCATAACGTGGATTTCAACTCCTGCTGATAATCTTTTATAAAAGTATTCTTTTTCCATAATAACACAATTCTGATTATAAATGACGATACTGAATCATTTCTTGGGAAAGCGCATAAGTCGCCATATTCCGAGAGCATGTATAAAGCTTCGACATATTCATAGTGCAAATCCGGATTGCTTTACAGCACCTAAACTAACCCAAGGAGTGATATGTGTGGACAACGAAACCAATTTTCAGGCCTACGTGCTGCGTCAAGATGAACAAGGGGTTCGCGGCAGCGTGGAGAACCTGTGTTTGAAGCAGCTGCCCGAAGGTGACGTTATTGTGCGGGTATTATACAGCGGGGTTAACTATAAAGACGGGCTGGCCAGCATACCGGAAGGGAAAATTGTCCGCCGATACCCGTTCATTCCGGGCATTGATCTGGCAGGAACGGTTGTGCATTCCGCTCATGCTGATTACAAGGAAGGCGATGACGTTCTCTGTACCGGTTATGAATTAGGCGTATCTCATGAAGGCGGGTTCAGCCAGTATGCACGGGTTAAGGGAGAATGGCTTGTCCCGCTGCCGCAGGGCTTGTCTCCGCGTGATGCGATGGCTATCGGAACCGCAGGTTTTACGGCTGCATTATCGATAGAGGCCTTGATACGGAATGGACTGCGACAGGAACAGGGGGCCGTTCTAGTTACGGGGGCAACTGGGGGCGTGGGCAGCTTCGCGGTCTCCATCCTCAGTCAATTAGGCTATAGCGTAACGACATCCACAGGCAAATCAAGTCAGAGGGACTGGCTCTTAAAGCTGGGAGCTCATGAAGTGATATCCAGAGAAGAGGCTGCGGCATCCTCCAAGGGGGCCATCTCTGCCGAGCGCTGGGCAGCGATAGTAGATCCGGTCGGAGGAAACCAACTGGGTTCACTTCTGAAAAGCGTAAAATATGGCGGAAGCGTCGCTGTTTCCGGTATGACGGGTGGCGGTGCTTTTGATTCGACGGTGTTTCCGTTTATCCTTAGAGGCATCAATCTCCTCGGAATCGATTCGGTATACTGCCCTATGGCCTACCGCCGATCGGTATGGTCGAAACTGGCGGATGAATGGAAGCCGGCATCCGTGCTACAAGAAGGAATTACGGAATACGGTCTACACGATCTGCCTGAAGTGCTGAACACCATTCTGCAGGGCAGAGCAGTTGGAAGAAGCGTCATCGCTCTATAATATTACCTTGATTTCTCATACGCATAATGTTCCTCATCCTCAGGCATTCTAAGGGAAGGCAACCTCTGACACCTAAGGAAGGGTGAGTGAACATGAATTATCGCAGAATCGTTACCGTTTTATTGCTTTGTTCCATTCTTGCCATATCGGTCGGTTGTTCCAGGCAGATAGCCAGGGACGAGATGCGCCTATATAACATGAGGGCTTACGAGGAAGGGTCCAGGGAGGCCCGGATATCGGGACGGGGTTTGAACGGAAAATTCCTTGAGGATCTCCAAGCCTCGTTTAACCAGGTGGGCATGCCGTTGACCAATGAAACCTATGCGGAGGACAACGTCGGCAATATTACGTATCAATACCGGATCAATTATGATGCAAGCCAGTTTATCACCGTATATGTCTATCAGGATCAAGCGGCCAGGGAAAAAGGGATCAAGGAGATATACGGCGTTACAGAAGGGGATGCCAATGCGGCCGGCGGACATAACCTGATCGTGAGCGACAAAGAAACATCCATCGTATATACGTCAACGGGCGACAAAACGGATAACTATTATGACCAGGTCAAAAAAATAGCGCCCTCCCTGCTTGCCAAACATCAACGACGTGCCAGCAGTTAGGATACAGCTAAGGCCGGATGCCCATATGCATCCGGCCTTTTGTTTGTTGCCCGGCGTTGGTTATGATCTGTGTTTATCCAGCTCATATTTGATGTGCCGCAGCTCAGGCAGCAGAATCCGGTTCATCGCAAGCTTGACGGCTCCGCTAGAACCCGGCATGGAGAAGACGGCCGTGTGGCTTAGCGTGCCGCCGATCGCGCGGCTCAATATGGCCGCAGACCCAATATCCTCCGTAAAGCTTAGGAAGCGGAAGATTTCGCCGAATCCGGGGAGTTCCTTATCAAGCAATGAGGATACGGCTTCGTAGGTGGTATCCCGGCTCGATATGCCTGTTCCGCCTGTTAGTAGGACGACATCAATGTCCGGATTGCTAACCGCAGTATAGATCGTTTCGCGGATCGTTTCGTAGTCGTCCTGAACAATGCTGTAAGATACAACGACATGCCCGGCTTCTTCAAGCAAGCTCATCATCAGTTTGCCGCTCTTGTCCGTGTCCTTGGTCCGCGTATCCGAGACCGTAATCACCTTGCAGTTCACGGAAGCGGGGGATTGCTGTTTATGCTCTTGCGATGAATTCATAGAAATGACATCTCCTGTTATAGTTAGTGGCGGCGCGCTTGCAGTAGATGGATGAAATGTAGTACACTCGCTAGCATAATCATGATGCACGCAAAGGAGTATGGAACGTGGAGCACGTAACACCCATTTATATTTTATCAGGTTTTCTTGGCAGTGGAAAAACGACATTGCTTAGCCGTCTTATTACCTCCTTCAAGCAGCAGGGATTGCGGCCGGCTATTGTCATGAATGAGATCGGCGAGGTCAACATCGAAGGGCTTGTCGCCGGTGAAGAAGTACCGACGGCAGAGATGCTAAGCGGCTGTATTTGTTGTACCATTCGATCCGATTTATCATCTGAAATCGCAATGCTAATCCAGCGGGAGCAGCCGGATGTCATCGTCATTGAAGCGACGGGGATCGCCAATCCGATGGAAATCCTGGACGCGGCGGCGGAAGCTTCTTTATACATGAGAATCGATGTGAAAAAACTGATCACTGTCGTGGATGCCGCGCATCTGCTGCATTTGAATATAGAGCAGAAGGGGAAAACCTATCGTTTGATGCAGGAGCAGATTCGTGCAGCCTCGGCGCTTGTCCTCAATAAGATGGACCAAGTAACGGATCAGGGCAAAGAGACGGTTCAGCAGCTGGTCGAGCGCTGGAATCCGTATGCTCCGATCATGCCTGCGGTGCGCTGCGACATAAAACTTGAAGATCTGCTTCAGAGCGATCCCAAGGACCGGGTTGAGCATTCGATTGTACATAATCGAGAGGGCAGGGATGCCTATGAGCATACAGACAAGAACAAGCAAGCCAACAGCCATGAGCATGACCACAGCCATGAGCATCATACACACAACCACGGCCAAACACATGATCATGGATCTCATGATCATGTAATGTCCTACACCTACTATTTCAGCCATGCAGTAAACAGTGTGGAATTTGAGCGATTGATAGCCGGGCTGCCAAGGGATGTGTACCGGGCGAAGGGCATTCTCACCTTCAGCGATACGAACAGCCGTTTTTTGTTCCAGTACGCGTTCCGGGAATCCGATTTTATGAAAATTACACCCCAGGGTCAAGTCCCGGATGTGGTGGTATTTATCGGGGAGCACTTTCAGAAATCGCTGCTGCGAGAGCAGCTTGAAACACTGGAAGGGAAGACAAGTCGGGCATAAGTCAACGATTTGCCTAGTTAACTTGGGCAATTATACCTTGGGTCTTCTGGCCGGTGTTTGATTCAGAGGGCAGTCGAACGTTTAATACAAAGGCATAGCGTAATAACTACAAGGAGGATCTATCCAATGTTAAATGAACTCAAATATAAAGAATGCATCGAAGCATGTCTCCAATGTATGAACGCTTGCAATGTATGTTATGTATCCTGCCTGAAAGAATACGAACTGGCCATGCTTCGCGATTGTATTACACTCGACAGGGAGTGTGCGGATATTTGCGCGTTTGCGGCTCAAGCCATGTCACGCAAAAGCCCTTACGTGAAGGAGATTTGCGAACTGTGCATCAAGGCATGCCTCGCTTGCGCGGAAGAGTGCGGGAAGCATGATCATGAGCATTGCAAACAATGTGCAGATGCATGCCGGAAATGTGCCGAAGCATGCCGCGAAATGCTGAGCCACGTTTAAGTCAACCGGCACCATCCTTCGATATAACAAAGCCTGATTTCCGAAGCGGGAGATCGGGCTTTTTAGTTATAAGTATAATGTCTTCTGGACCGGTGCGCTGACCGTACTCCGCGAGACCACCCGGAGGAATTTTACTAACATCGTATTTTCCCCTATGATAGATGTGCTAGGAAGGTAGTACAATGAATGGTAAAGAATGAGGTTGTAACATGAACAATTCAGTTGGAAAAAACAATCGGTATGTCCGTAATATGAATCGGATCGGCATCGTCGGACTGCTTCGCGACTATGGCAGTTTAACGAAAGCGGAAATCGCAGCCAAGATGAACTTGACGTTTACGGCGGTTAACAATCTGGTGGAAGAGCTGATGAAGGAGCGAGTGATCATTGATGCCGGGTTATATGATGATTCCAGCCGCGGCAGGAAGCCCAAGCTCATCTCGTTGAATCCCGCCGATAAGTATACAGTCGGCGTTCATATTAGCGCATCCTCCGTGCAGGCGGCAGTCATTAATTTACAGGGGAATGTGTTATTGGAGAACCGTTGCTCTTTTGAAGATGGCGCCAATCGCGGCAGCGTAGTGAATATGATTATATCCACGATACAAGCCGTACTGGACGAGTCAGGCCTGGAGTCCGAAATTATCGGCATCGGCGTAGGAGCGCCCGGACCGCTTGATCCGGTTCAAGGCAAAATTCTGTCTCCGCCCAACTTAACCGGTCTGCATCAAGTACGATTAAAGGATCTGATCGAGGAGAACACGGAGCTTCCGACCCATGTAGAGAAGGACGCTAACGTAATGGCTCTCGGTGAGCTATGGTATGGAAACGGTCGGCATTTTAACAATCTGGTGTACATGGATGCAGATATCGGGATTGGGTGCGGACTGATCTTCAACCAGAAAATATATCAGGGTTACCCTTTTGGTGCCGGTGAGATTGGGCACTGTACGATAGATATCAACGGTCCGCGCTGCCATTGCGGTAATGACGGCTGCCTTGAAGCGATGGCATCGGGAAATGCCATCGTCCGCAGAGTGTATGAGGAGTTGGGTCGCGGGGCAGCAAGTTCTCTTACATCTTATTTTAATAGCGATGATCAGGGTATGGATGTAGTCGATGTAATCCATGCCGGGCTGGCTGGAGATCCATTGGCTGCCAATGTACTGCACGAATCGGCACGATATGTTGGTGTATCACTGGCCAACATCATGAATCTGCTTACACCCGAGATCATCATCCTGGGCGGAGTACTGGCTAACCGTTACCCGGATTTCTTCAATCATGTTAAAGAAACATCCGTTAACAGAAGCCTATCCAGCCTCCATAATAAAATGGTGCTGCAGCCCTCCCAGCTGGGAGAAGATGCGTGCATCATAGGCGCAGGGACGATTGTGTTTGAAAAATACTTGGGTGACATAAGCGATTAGAGGGGGAAGGACACCCTCAAACGGGCCGCACCGGAATCCATGAACAGGAGTTGAACAGATTTGCAGGAGCTGTTGGAATTGATCGGAATAAACAAGCGTTTTGGTAAATTCGCCGTCTTACATAACATTCATTGGAGCATTTCCCGCGCTGAGTGCGTTGCGATAACAGGAAGCAATGGCGCAGGAAAGAGCACCATGCTGCATGTGATAGCAGGGCTTGCTAACCCGTCGGTAGGGTCACGGATCGAACATGGAACATCGCTGCGTGTCGGCTATGTACCGGAACGTTTTCCTACGCTGCGGTTTCGCCCTTCCGAATATTTGCGCCACATGGCTGGCATTCAGGGCATGGACAAACAAGAAGCAGCGAAACGGATCGATGCCATGCTGAATGTGTTTCGATTGCAGGACATGAAGATGACGCTATGCTCCAAGGGGATGCTGCAAAAGGTCAATATCATGCAGGCCCTGCTTCGTCAGCCCGATTTATTGGTTCTGGATGAACCTCTGTCGGGATTGGACGAGCCCTCTCAAATGGAGATGATCGGCATTCTAAGTGAAATCAAAAGACAAGGAACAGCGATCGTGATGTCCGTTCACGAGCCGCTGCTTATTGCTTCGCTGGCCGACCGGGAGACGCAACTCCGCGAGGGGCGGATCGAGCGGGACGGCATGCTGGAAACCGATACGGAGATGGGACGGATGAAGCTGGAATTCACGCATGTTACTCAAGACAAAATGCTGGAACTGGAACGCCGTTCAGGGTTCCATTATTGGATATCGAGAGGTAATCCTGCATCGATGGTAGTCTCGCGGAAGGTCGCGGATGAAATGCTGCTGGATATTCTACAGTCAGGCGGATCGCTGACACGGCTGGAGCCTTGGAGCATGGAGAAGGCAGAGCAAGTGAAGCCTAACCTTGGTCAATCCATGGAAGGGGAGGGAGCATAATGGGATCATTGATTCATTACATGCTTGCCAGTTATACGAGATCCTATCGGTATTTCGCGCCGATTGCCTTTATGCTGATATCGGTAGTGTTTATCTACTCTTACCGGCCTAACCCCATCATGGACAGCTATGCCGTAACCGCTGCATTTCTGTTTGTCGGCTCCGCTTGGCTTGGTTTGAACTTTCTCAATCATGATCAAGGGCGTCAAACGATGCTCCTGATTGTTCATAGCGGGAAGGCCATACGATATTATGCCGCCCAGTATTTAACCGTAACGCTTCTATCTATCCTGTTCAGCTTATTTGCTGTCCTTTACCCAATCGCGTTTGGAATGTTTGATAAGCCGATTACATTATCCCAGTTTGTTTTGGGTTATCTGGGACATGCTGCTTTGTCCTTGCTCGGCATTTCAATTTCGGTATTTTTTCAGTTTGGCTTTATGGAGAATCAGGGAAGGGCGGCTGGTTTGCTGTTAATCGTTATCGTTATTTCCTTAGCCGGACAATCCATCGTTCAGGATGATCTTGCTTATTTGAGAATGATTCCTTATGTGCTGCCTCCCGTCTCTGTGATGATCGATATGCTCATTCATGCTGACGAGCGTTCCCGGGCCATGTTATTCATGACCCTTACATATACGTTCATATACAGCTTCATTTTGCTGGCTGTTTATCTATGGACGGCATGCCGCAAGGATGCGGCAACCATGATCCGAAAAGTAGGTTGAAGTAGGAGGTATCTTCCTTTACCATAGGGATATACACAAATAGAAACGGTAAAGACAGCCAATACTAGAGGAGGATACCATGAAACAATCTCGACTGATGGACAGCGACCACTCCAAAGAGCTGTTTGCCTATTTCGGATTAGCGGTGTATTATTCACAGGCGCTTGAGCAGCAGCTGGCGAATCTGTTGATGCTGATCAAGCTTTCCCAGGGGAATGTGCCTTCAGAAGAAGATTTCACCCAATTATATCAGCGGAAATTAAGCAGCTCTCTGGGCCAATTGGTACACGAGATCCAGCATTACTTTCCATTCTCCGAAGAAGAAACACTTCAATTAAAAGAGGTCTGGAAGCAGCGCAACTATATCGTTCATGATTATTTCAAAGAGCGGATTCATGAGACATTCAGCCCGGCCGGCCGATCCCGAATGATTCGGGAGCTGACCGCTTTTAAGGACCAGGCCCAAGCGCTGGAGCAGAAGCTGCAGGGCTATTCCCGCGAAATGTATGTGAAGCTTGGCCTGGACAGCGAAAAAAGCGTGTAAAAGAAATTAGGGCTGAGATGAAACATATTCCAGCACCTCTGCGTCAGAAAGAATAGGAGGTGTAATTATGAAAAAAACTACGAAATTGTTAACTGCAATGCTTGTCACTTCGTCATTGCTCGGTGCCGGCGCCGCCTCTGCTTTCCAGGATGTTCAAGAGGGGAAGCCTTTACAAATGGTGAAGGAGCTGCAAGCGAAAGGTATAATCCAAGGGGTTAGCGCCGACAAATTCGCTCCGGCCAAAACAATAACGACCGCCCAGGCGGTACAGATGATTGTGAATGTCGCCGACCTGAAGGTACAACCGAACTTTACGGGCCGTTCGTTTGACAGTGTGCCGAAGGATGCCTGGTTTGCTGATGCTGTGAATATAGCGGCTCAGAACGGATTGTCCGTATCCGCAGACATGAAATGGAATGAGCCGATAACGCGTGAAGGGTTCGCGACATTGCTCTCGGAAGCGATTCAGAAGACCGGGAATTATCCCGTGGTTATGATGTATTTGCATGTAGCCGACGAGGATCTGATGAAAGAGGAGAGCCGGGGAGCGGTGCAGTTCCTGCTGTTAACCAAGATCGCTGAGCTCGACGCTAACGCCAAGTTCCATCCAACGAAGAATTTAACGCGAATAGAAGCGGCAGAGCTTGCGTACCATTCGATCCGATTCATTGAGGAGCATCAGAAGAACATGATACCCCAGGAGCCGGGACAATCTGAACCGGATGTAAGTACAAAAGTTGTTAAGGTGGATGAATCGCAGAACAAAGTTACGGTAACCAAGGAAGACCTACCGAATCCGGGGTACGGCATTAAAATTACGTCGGTCGACTATGTTAGCGATACCGAAGCCGTGATCCACTACAAAGTTCTTCAACCCGATCCGGACAAAATGTACCCGCAAGTCATCTCGAAATCTTCCGATGACGTGCTCGTGCCTTCCAAGTACACCAAAATCACGGTCAAAGCAGAAGCTACAGAGGGAACTCTTGATTCGACAAAGTAATACATGCAATATACTGCCAGCATTCCATGTTAAAAAGAAGGCTGTTCCCAAGCGAATGTTACATTCGACAGGGGACAGCCTTCTTGTTTAATCCTACATTGATATAACGCAGCTGGAACTACTACACATGGCCACCGGCCAGCTTGCTGGTGGAGGTGGCAAGCACCGTTTCCTTAGTCTCTGGAATCGAAGCCGTGCTGCCCTGCTGGAGCTGGTACATTTTAAAGTACCTTCCGCCCAGGGCCATCAACTCGTCATGGGAACCCTGCTCCACAATTTCTCCACGGTGAAGGACCAAAATCTGATCGGCGCTGCGAATCGTGGATAAGCGGTGAGCGATGATAAAGGTCGTGCGCCCACGCTTCAGTACCTCCAGAGCTTCCTGGATTAAGGCTTCCGTCTCCGTATCGATGTTAGCGGTGGCTTCGTCGAGAATCAGTATGGCCGGGTTGAACGCCAATGCACGGGCAAAGGAGATTAACTGGCGCTGTCCGGCGGACAGCGTGCTGCCTTTCTCGAGAACCGGCTCATCAAAGCCTTGCGGAAGATGAGCGAGCAGCCGGTCGGCCCCGACGTCGCGAAGCGCCTGCTCCACCTGTTCCCGCGTGATCCCAGGATCACCGAGGCTGACATTCGAAGCAATCGTGCCGGTGAACAGGTACGGGTCTTGCAGCACGATGCCCATATGCTTGCGGAGCCATTGCTTCGGAATATCGGTAACGGGCTGCCCATCAATGGTAATCGTGCCTTTCTGCGGGTCATAGAAACGGAACAACAGATTGATGATGGAACTTTTGCCGGAGCCGGTATGACCGACAAGCGCCACGGTTTGGCCCTGCTTCGCTTCAAATGTAATGTCTTTTAGCACATAGTCTTTCTTGTATGCGAAGGAGACATTCTGAAACTCCACATTTCCTAAATACCGCGGCATGCTGCCGTCCGTTACTTTTTCGCCCGTTTCATCCATCAGCTCGAATACCCGTTTGGCGGAGACGATGGAGGTATCGAGCGCGGCCAGCTGGTTGACCATGCCCGTAATCGGCTGGAACATGCGGCCAAGCAGATCAACGAAGGCGTAGAGGACGCCGATCGATACGATGCCGGCACCGTTCAATGATGCCGAACCGAAATACCAAAGAACGACCACAAAGGATACGTTACGCAGCACATTTACCAGATTGTGCGTGGTGAAGGAGTTCAGATTGAGCATTTTGTTCTGATGGGCCATATAGTCCGCATTCAGGGACTCGAACTCTTCTTGGGTCGCTTTTTGACGGCGGAATACACGAATGATGGCCATGCCCTGAATGGATTCATTAATGATGGCGTTGATCTCGCTCAGCCGGGAGCGGATGACCGTATTGTATTTGGTTGCGAATTTACGGTACAGGATGGTCCATACAATCAGCATTGGAATAACAAACAAACTGATTAAGCCCAATCGAACGTCCAGAAGGAACAAGGCAACATAGACACCCGTGATATAAACGGCGCCAGAGCTGAAGTTGGATAATACCGCAACAAACAGGTCCTTTACCGCTTCGGTATCATTGGTTACCCGGGAAACGACTTTGCCCGCCGGTAAATTATCAAAGAAGTTGACGGGCAGCCGCTGAATATGGGCATATACATCGGTACGCAGCTTCTGAATGACCCGGTTGGCTGCCGATTGCAGCCAGTAGGTTCTGCCGAATACCGTAATCATGGAGATCAGCAGACAGATCAGGAACAGGCCGACGAGCTTGTAAATGCTGGGCAGCTCGGGTTTATAAAATTCAAACAGCTGTTCTTTGGTTAATTTGACGGCTGGATATTGCAATTCTTCCGAGGCATAGGAAATCGTCAAAACACCATCCTGGAAGGAACGGTTTCCTTCCGTTCGGGCTACCGGCTCATCAATGAAATAGAAGCTGCGGCCAGCCTGAACGAGGCGTACTTCCTGTCCTCGCGTTTCTCCTTCTTGAAAGCGATCCTCACGTTTATAATAGGTTCCATTATAGGATGCAGCACCTTGGGCTTGCGTCGTCTCATAATAGGGACGCTCGATGCCCAGAATATGCTCGTCGATCATCGTTTTTGCGATGAAGGGCCCAGCAAGCTCTGCGGCAACACCGATGGCCAGCAGAATCAAGGCGGTAATGAAGGTGCCCTTGGCCGTTAAGGCATAGCGGAACAGCCGTTTGGCAATTCCGGATTCATTCGAGATGGTTGTATCGTTAGGAGTCAATTAAGACACCTCCTCGGAGGTCAGATTGTTTTCTACCTGCTGGCGTTCGAATTGCTCACGGTACCAGCCGCCGAGCTCCAGCAGTTCATCGTGGGTTCCCTGCTCCGTGATTCGACCGTCCTCCAGCACCACGATGATATCGGCATGCTGAACGGCCGAGAGTCGGTGCGTGGAGATCAGCGTCGTTTTGCCGGCGCGTTTGCTCCGGATATTATCGATGATTCTGGCTTCCGTCCGGGCATCCACAGCGGACAAGGAATCGTCCAAAATTAAGATGTCAGGGTCGCTGATAAAAGCTCGGGCCAGTGAGACCCTTTGTTTTTGTCCGCCGGATAACGCCACCCCTTTTTCGCCGACAATGGTGTCAAGGCCATCGGACAGGGTAACCAGATCGCGGTCAAAAGCGGCAGTTGTAATGGCATCCATAATGAGTTCGTCGCTGGCATCCTTTTTGCCGAATTGGATGTTCTGGCGCACCGTCTTGGAGAACAAAATCTGCTCCTGGGGAACGTATCCGATCCAGCTGTGGAGCTGATCGGTCGCCAGCATCTCCATGGGGATGTCGGAAATGAGGATTTCGCCGGTTCCGGTAGGGTACTCATGGAGAAGCTGCTTCAGCAGCGTTGATTTGCCGCTGCCCGTGCGTCCTACGACGCCGAGCGTCTGGCCTTTTTCCAGTGTGAAGTTAATATTTTTCAAATTATCTATCGTAGAGGTCGGGTAACGGAAAGTGACATCCTTGAATTGAATTGTATCCGGAACCTTCACGTCTACAGGGCTCGCGGCGTCGGTAACATCCGGCGGGGTCTTTAAGGTTTCGTTGACCCGATCCAGTGAAGCGTTTCCGCGCTGCATAATGTTGATCAATTCCCCGATGGCGAACATCGGCCAAATCATCATCCCGAGGTACATGTTGAACGATACGAGATCTCCGAGTGTGATTTGATTCTGGAACACGAGGTACACGCCGTAGGCTAAACCGATGACGTAACTGAGACCAATGGAGAAATTGATGGTCGGTTCGAATAAGGCGTCTACTTTGGCTACCGCCAGATTTTTACGATATACATCATCCGTAATGTCCTGGAATCGCTGCTGATCGGCGCGTTCTTGTACATATGCTCGGACGACGCGCACACCGGCTACCGACTCCAGAACCTGATCGTTCATGTCACCGAAGGCATCCTGCGCCAGTGTGTAGCGCTTATGAATGGCTCTTCCGTAGATGACCATGCCAATGGCAATGATCGGCATGGGCAGTATAGCGGCCAGCGTCAGCTGCCAGCTGACAATGAAGCCCATGGCGAAGAGGACGACAATCAAGTATATGGTGGAGTCGGTCATGACGAGCATTCCGAAGCCGGCAGTTGCTGCCACGGAGCGAAGATCATTCGTGGCTTTTGCCATGAGGTCTCCGGTACGGTTGCGTTCGAAAAACGGCGGAAGCATCCGCAGCAAATGGTTCATGTACCGGGTACGGAGCAGGCGTTCCACGAGGTTCGCTCCTCCGAACAAACGGTGCATCCATATGTAAGTGGCGCAGTATACGACAGCAACGATGCCGAGAATCATGAGCAGATATTGAACGAGGGAAGCCCACGTTATGGAACTGCTGACGATATCGTCAATGGCGTTTCCGAGCAGAAGCGGCGGCAGTAGCTCAACCAGTCCGCAAAAGATGAGAAGCGCAAGGCCGATCAAGTAACGCTTTTTTTCTTGCTTGAAAAACCAGCCTAAATTTTTAAGTACGGCAAACACATTATCCCTTCCTCTCGTAGGTCGTTCTGACATCATATCATCCACAAAAACCAAAAAAAGCACATCATCCGACGACGGACGATATGCTTCATTAATTTTGAACTTATCATACGCACGGTGATCCTGACTTCCGTGCAACGGTTAGCAGCTTCGTTCAGATCATTCTGGCAACGAATGAACGAGGCTTGATGATGATGAGACAGCACCATTGGGGAGTCGATCCATATTTAATTGTAGGAAATGATGATCAAGATGATCTTGATCCATTGCAAACAGTTTCAACATGTCACTCACCCTTTCTTCGTAATTTACATTTTATTCAAATCGATCTCGTATGGACTGAATTTTATCACCATGAACTGGAATGTGTCAAACTTATTTTTCAGGATCACTCGCAAGATATTCGATAGTGAAGGTAGGTTAGAACCTTATGTCACTATTTTATTATCAAAATGATTTGTATCCTAACCTACGTATGCGTTATGATAATATTGCAACTAAATATGGATACCGTCCCTAAGATCTCCGGTCTGCTAATAGATAGGGGTCAACATATTATGACGTCTAAGGAGGGTGTACGACACATGCAAATTCAAGTCAGCGATCAGGCGGCACGATGGTACAAGAAGGAACTAGACCTTCAGGCAGGCACGTTCGTTCGCTTCTTTCCACGATATAGCTCAGGCGGAGGCCTCCATCCCGGCTTTTCGCTCGGTATTTCGGTAGAAGAACCAAGAGAAGCGGGACTGACGGAGCGTTCCGAAGAGGTAACATTCTTTATGGAAGAACAGGATCTGTGGTATTTGAAGGGATATACGCTACGCGTGAAATATGAGGAATCCTTGGATGACATTTCGTATATTTATGAAGAAGAGGGCGCAGTGAATTAACCTGATGAGAGACTGCAGCGCCATCTAGGGAAAGGAGGTTCCCAAGATGAGCGTATATCACCGTGATATTCGCCAATACATCGGCAAACGTTCGGTGGTTCGTGTGAAAGCGGCGGTGCTTGTGCTGAACGATAATGGAGAGATTCTGCTCCTGAAACGGCAGAACAAGGACGAGTGGGGACTTCCAATCGGAACCCTGAAGCCCGGCGAAGCTCTTGAAGACACAGCGTCCAGAGAGCTGTGGGAGGAGAGCGGCCTGACAGCGGATGATATGCGACTCTTGGATCTTGTATCTGGTCCGGAGTATATGAAGAAGCAAATTGGTGGAGATGAAGTGTATTATGTGATAGGTGTGTATGAGGCAACTGGTCTGCACAGTGCCATTCATTTGTCCCCTAATACGGAAGTATCTCTTAAATATTTTGATTTTCAAGCATTGCCCGCAATGGATGCGATCACGGTCCGCTTGCTGGACAAGATTAAAAAGAACAGCTGAGGCTTAGTTAGTGGTGGCAGTTTTATACGCTTTAAATTCCCCGCATGGGGAATTTTTTTCGGTCAACATGAGGAGTCCCTGCCCCATTCAAACCGGGGGGAAGGGACTCCTTTTGCCATGCGAAGGTGTGCACATATGATCATTAGGGCTGCCCGGACAGCGGGACCTCCAATGCAAAGTCAAAATCGTCGATATCATATACCTGAACGGGAAGAGCGCTTTCGACGATACGCTGAATCAATTCGTATTGATCAGTCAGTATGGGAGCCTCGGTTCTTTGGGATGCCAGCAGCAGCTCAGTTTCAACAGGATCAAAGGATTCCCCATAAGGTGCGGTGTCCATGGTGTTCATGACCGAGACCCGAGTAGTTTCACTAACGGGAATGGTAGGGCTCTTGGACCAGGGAACCTGCAGGGCACGCTCAATTTTCTTTTTGTTCAGCGGCTCTTCAAAATAGGAAATCAATTCGCCGATCTTTATCTTGACGTGCTGGTCATCAGCACTGCTATTCATGAGATGCTCTTCGGTGGTATGAAGCTCATATAATTCCAAAATGGTTGTGTACGGAATGATATACTCGACGGGTTTCGGTGGTACTAACAGCTGACCGTAAATAGCCAGCATGACGGCCTCCGTCACGAAAATTCTGGTCATGACTAAATCCTCCTGCAAGACATGATACAATTCATAAGTTTAGAACTAATAAAGCATTGAAGTTCATAAATGTCAACTGCTCTTCGCCTAACAAGCGCGTGGATCCTACTTAACAATAACGTCCATCGACTTACTTTCGCAGAAGACAGACCGCGGGTTAAAGGTGCTTTTCTTGCGATTATTGAATGGATTCAGCTTCGCAGAAAACTCGTAAATTCTATAATCTAAAGAAAGGGGCTTTGATCACCATTGAAATCATGGAAAATCTATTATCCGTTTGTTAAGCCATACATGAAGTGGATCATTCTGACCCTTATTATTGGCATGATCAAATTTGCAATTCCGTTATTACTGCCCATGATCATGAAATATGTCGTGGATGATTTGCTGATCAACCAGCAGATGACGATCGAACAGAAAATTCAGGATCTGATGTGGATTCTTGCCGGGACACTGGTGCTGTTTGTCGTGGTGCGTGGTCCGGTGGAATACTTGCGGCAGTATTTTGCCCAATTCATTACCAGCCGTATTTTATTCGATATGCGTAACCGGTTATATGCCCATCTGCAGCGGTTATCCCTCCGTTACTATCAGAATACCAAGGTAGGCGAGGCGATATCACGTTTTATCAATGATGTGGAACAATCCAAGAACCTGGTGGAAGTCGGTATGATGAACATCTGGCTGGATATGTTTACACTGCTGTTCGTGTTAATTGTCATGTTCTTCATGAATCCCGTATTGACGCTGGTTGCCATCTCGATTCTTCCTCTATATGGACTAGCGGTGAATTTGTTGTATAAGCGGCTTAAACGTCTGACTAAGGACCGGTCGCAGGCTCTCGCCGGCATCCAAGCGTATCTGCATGAACGGATTCAGGGGATCTCGGTTATCCGCAGTTTTACCCTGGAGCGTTACGACCAGAAGAAATTCGAAGGGATCAACGGCAATTTCCTGAAAAAAGCGATGGCCCAGACCCGCTGGAATGCGCTCACCTTTTCCATTATCAACACGCTCACCGATATTGCGCCTATTCTGGTTATCGGTTATGGGGGATACCGGGTGATCCAGGGAGATCTGACATTAGGTACGTTTGTTGCCTTCTTTGGTTATCTCGACAGGCTGTATGCGCCCCTTCGCCGTCTGATCAATTCGTCAACGGTGCTAACGCAGGCTTCAGCGTCGCTGGAGCGGGTCAAGGAGCTCATGGACGAGCCGTATGACATTGTGGACCGTCCGGATGCCAAAACGCTTAAAACAGCGGGACAGATCGAATTCGACCGTGTCTCCTTCAAATACAACGACGCTGCCGGTTGGGTGCTTCAAGATATAAACTTAACCATTCGGCAGGGGCAGACGGTTGCGTTTGTCGGCATGAGCGGCGGCGGTAAATCGTCTCTGATCGGACTGATTCCGAGATTCTACGATGTACAGCAGGGCGCGGTGAAGATTAACGGTCACGACGTCAGGGATCTGACGCTGGACAGCCTGCGCGGATCGGTGGGCATGGTCCTGCAGGACAACTTCCTATTCAGCGGCACTGTCCGTGAGAATATTCTGTTCGGCAATCCGGAGGCGGATGAAGAGAGAATCGTCGCCGCTGCCAAAGCTGCCAATGCGCATGATTTCATTACCCAGCTGCCGCAAGGCTATGAGACGGAAGTGGGTGAACGCGGCGTCAAGCTCTCTGGCGGACAGAAGCAGAGATTAGCGATCGCTCGTGTCTTCCTCAAGGATCCGGACATTCTGGTGCTGGATGAAGCGACGTCGGCGCTGGACTTGGAGTCCGAGCATCTGATACAGCAGGCGCTGCAATCCCTGTCCAACAACCGCACCACATTGATCGTGGCCCATCGCCTGTCAACGATTACGCACGCCGATCAAATCGTTGTGCTGGAGAATGGCAGAATTACAGAGCAGGGAACGCACGGCGAGCTGATGAACCTGGATGGAAGTTATGCCAGACTATATAACGTGCAGCATCTAGAGAGTTAATACGAAAGACCCGTCCTTCTGAGGCATGGTGTTGGGCCATGCTTCAGGGAACGGGTCTTTATTTTTGAGTAAAGGCTTATTTCTCGATATTCTTGAATACCGTATCATAGGTCATCTGAATATATTCTAGCGTCTGCCCGTGTAATACCATATTGTTCACTAAGGTGATCAGCAGGAACAGAATCATGATGCCGGTCAGAGCTTGTTGAATCCGGAAATTCTTCGTTTTGGCAATAAACAGCGCTGCAAGCACAAACACGGCAAACAGATAATGTCCTGCGTACAAGTACAGATCGTAAGCATAAGTGGCCAAACCGAACCCAACGATGATGTGCAGCAGAATCGCGAACAGGATATAGATGGCAAATGCCCAGGTGTCGCGGGAGCGGATGCCTTTCATGAAGGACAGAATCGCAAGAATAAGCATTCCGATCCCGACGATATGGACATGAATCGGATACGGCTTGGCCAAATTCGTCACGAATGCCGCGATCCCCGGATCAATCATGGCAAGCTCCGGCGACAGGATCGGGCTTACAAACAGCATGTAGAAGACCCGGGAATGGTGCTCGAATGAAAAAGGAGAAACATAGCTGAGCGCACCGTTTTGTACGCTTGAAAACACGTTGGCGATCCAGGACTTACCTGAGAACAGCAAGTGTTGAAGCACGGTTACGATAATCACCATTCCCAGAAAAGCCAGCATAATGAGGATGAAGCGTTTAAAGGCATCCTTCCAGCGTCGATCGAACAGACTGATCAGGAGCGCACCTGCGAACGTTGCCACATTCGTAGAGGTGATGCCGAAATTAATCAGGGCCAGGGAAGCATTCGGCATGACGGCATATCGATTCGTAAGCCGGCAATAGTGTAAGTAGGCGGCTGATAAGATGATCATGAACTGCGCATAAGCATAGGAATCCGGTATGAACGCCGTGAACAGCGTATACGAGCTGATACCGAAGAAAGCCGCAGTTACGAAGGACAACAACCAGCCGGCTCCGCTTCTTCGGACGATATAGTAGACCAGCGCAGCGCTTAAGGCATTCAATACCGATTGAATCAGAAGATAAGGGAGGTTCGCACTCCCGATCATCGTCGTTAACGGACTGGTCAGGAAATTAATGAATGGATGGATGATCGAGATATTCTCCGGTCCATATTCCATGGAAGGATCGAAGTTGAACAGATTCAATGTGAATGGCGCACCATAGAACGGGCTGTGCGGCATCAACTCGGCTGCATGATCCTTAATGTAGGTCACGAACGGAAGGTTCATGAAAACATACCATAGGACAAGACAGATACTTAGGCCGATCGCCGTGTAATTATCTTTTTTATGTCGGAATAAATAACTGAAAAAAGTCATGTTTTACGCTCCACCAATCTTTCCATTATATATGTACTGTGAAGAGGCTTTAAGCTGCGTTCGCTTACCAGATCAGCAGAAGCAATCCGGAAATAATAAAAGCGACGCCGGCGATCTTGCGGATCCCGATGGTTTCCTTGAATACCCATTTGGCAAACAACAAGGCCCACAGGAACGTCAGTGCGTTGGCAGGCATAACCAGCGTATAGGGAAGCTCACCCAGAAGGTATATGTTTAACAAGGCTCCCAATCCGTAACTAAGAAAACCGACTAGCAGCAGCTTGATTTGTTTGTTTGCGGTATACCCCTTGAAGAATACGCTCCCCAGCGAGCCAAGCAAAGTCATCAGAAGCAGGAGCAAGTATAGGAATCCGTCATTTTTCATAGGACGTTAATGTCACCCCGATTCCGAGCAGGGCTACGGCTGCCAGTTTTTGCAGGGTTAACGGTTCATCCAGAAAAAAGTCACCATAAAACAGAGCCACAATATAGCTGATGCACATTAGGGGATAAGCAACGGACAGCTTCTCCATTGAAAACGATTTGATCATGAGTATGGCTCCGAGGCCGTAACAGATAAAGCCGATTCCCATATACAGCAAGTTGGCGTGTCCCCATTTCCAGAACAGCTGGCCGGTAGCCGTCAAGAATGCCGATAAGACCATGAGCAGCTTGCCCAAATGGCGCGGGGAGCTCTGCGCTTTTATCTGTTCCATGTTAATCCCTCGCATCCCTGAGCGGATTTGTGATTGATCAAATACTTGTGTTTGACGAGCCCGAACATCGGGAGGTCGGACAAGGAGTCGGAATAAGCGCAGGAAGCTGCATAGTCAATGGTCAGCTGCCGCTCGTTCAAGTACTGCTGAATCCGGTTCACTTTTTCCTCCCCCTTACAATTGTTCCCTTCGATCATCGATGTAAAGCGTCCGTCCCGTACGGAAAGCTTGGTAGCGATCACCGTGTCGACACAAGGAAGCTCTGCAAAGTATCTCATGTAAGCATCGGGGGACGCCGTTACAAGGAGCACATGATAGCCCTCGCTTTTTTTTCGCTGCATTTCCTCCAGCGCAGCCGGGAAGATCGCAGGTTTCAATTCCGTTTCGTAAAAATGTTTCAGGTCGGCATCATCCATATGGCGCATCGCATGAAAATAAGCGCTCTTTGCTTTTTCAGCTCCCAGAAGACGGAGCTTGTACAGTACGGAGTGAAGCAGGACTTTCAGTATAACGGGGGCCGTGGACGGTTTTTTTCGTATGCCATACTTTAAAAATTGAAACATGGAGTCCGAATGGATGACCGTTTTGTCGATGTCAAAGATTGCGAATTTCTGATTCATATCATTTCCCTCAATTTACCGATTCTGTATTATTCAAAGTATACCAAAATTCCGATGACGCTGATGACATAAAGGATCACGGTGACCAGGATGTGAGCGTCCTCCAGGAGCACCCGGTCCGGAGCCCCGCCTTTTTTCTCGATGTGAATCAGATAAAGATAGCGGAACATCCCGTAGATAACGAGTGGTATGGTCCACATAAGATGAACGGTTCTGCCGGACGTAAAGGTAAACAGCGAATAACTGATGATGGTTGCTGTGGTGACAATGCTGCTCATCTGATCCAGCAGATCGAACGAATATTGATCGAGCACCTTGCGGTGAGAGCCCTTGTCATGCTGCAGCAGATGAAGTTCATGTCGTCTCTTGCCAATCGCCAGGAAGAGCGATAACAGCATCGTACAGAGAAGAAACCATGGCGTGAACGGGACGTGGATGACCAGTCCGCCTGCGATGGCACGCAGCACAAACCCGGCCGCGATAATCATGATGTCAATGATGACAACATGCTTCAGCCGGAAGGAATAAGCTACGTTCATGGCAAAATAGAGCACCAATAATACGGTAAACAGCGGATTGAGCAAATAAGATATGACCAGCGAAGCGATCAGCAGCAGCGCGCCGAATCCAATAGCCAGCTTAGGCGGCAATGCACCCGAGGCCATGGGACGGTATTTTTTCACCGGATGGTTGCGATCCGCTTCGCGATCGGCATAATCGTTCACAATGTAGACGCAGCCGGACACGAAGGACAACAGAAAAAAACCGATCAGGGTGTCGAATAGCACGCCGGGATTTACCCCTTCAAAGGAGAAGAGGGGAGCTGCAAATATGAGCAAGTTTTTGGTCCATTGCTTAGGCCTCAGCTGCCTGAAGAGCAGCATGGGAAGCTGTTTAAGCGGAGCAGCGACCGATTCGGTATTCGTTGAAGACAATGGTGTTACCTCCTGATACATCATATTTCATAAGGATTTACGAGAAATAGCGCTAAAACACGATAGCTATCATACCATAAAATAGACTATATATGGTAATGATCCGTTGGTTGCGAAGCTTACATATAGAACAAATAAACCTCCCCAAGCGTTCACGAGTTGGCAGGGAGGTTATTGTTCTGCTTATTAATTGTAAAAAGAGAAGGCTGCATTCGGTTCCTCATGATTTGCCGATCAACAGGGACAGCAGACCGGCCGCAATGAGCGGCCCGACGGGTACGCCTCGGAACAGGGCTACCCCAAGCACCGTGCCAACGAGAAGACCCGCAACCACGGTGGGATTGGTACCCATCAGCGTGGCACCCCGGCCGCCCAGGTATGCGACAAGCATGCCGACGGCGATGGCCAACAGCGATTTCCAGTTCAGGAATGATTCGCCGATCGTTTGCAGACTCATCTTTCCGCTGGCCAGCGGTGACATGACACCTATGGTGAGAATGATAATGCCGAGTGTCAGTCCGTATTTCTCCAGCCATGGGAATGCTTGCTGAAAACCGGTTACGCGGATGAGAAGCAATGCCAGCATCGCAATGGTCACGGCAGAATTGCTGCTAATAATACCAAGTCCCGCCATAGCCAGCAGGATGAGTGAAGTTACGTCCATGGGGAATCACTCCTTATGTTTAAGATATCAGAAAGTTAGACTACGAAGCGTATACCTTCCTGATATCGTAAGAAAAACATCATAAAAACCGGCCTGTCCTCAGGGAATGCACGACGTTTATCGTTTAAGCGTTCGAAGCCAGATGCTCAGCAATCAGGCGACCGTGTAATCTGCCTGTCTCAATGAACACCTCATTGGCGTTGCGGCCGGATGCAATGACGCCTGCGACATAGAGTCCCGGAACGTTGGTCTCCATCGTATCCGGATTATAAAGCGGCTTCTCCATGTCTTCGTTCAGTTCAACGCCGGAGGAGGCAAGCAGCTTGCGGTCAGGACGGAATCCGGTCAAGGCCAGTACAAAATCATTCTCAATGATTGTTTCCTGGCCTTGATTCGATAGAACGGTAATGGAAGATTCCGCGATTTGTACGACACGCGAGTTCAGGTGAAGCTGGATATGACCTTTTTGCACCATGCTGTCAAACAGAGGACGTACCCAAGGTTTGATGTTTTGTGAAACTTCCTCACCCCGGTATACCATCGTCACCTCGGCTCCGACACGGATAAGCTCCATGGCAGCATCTACGGCGGAATTGCTGCCGCCGATGATCGCGGTTTTCATTCCTGCATATGGATGGGCTTCCCGGAAATAATGGGTTACTTTCTCCAAGTCTTCTCCGGGAATGCCAATATAATTCGGATGATCAAAATAACCCGTAGCAATGACTACGTGTTTAGCTTCTCGTATGGACTCTACACCACCGCGGCGCTGGGTCTTCACCTGGAAGCTCCCGTCGGGCTGCTTGGTTATGGTGAGTGCTTCTTCGTATGGGGAGATTTTTAGATTAAAGTGTCTGGCAACTCTGCGATAATAGGCCAGCGCCTCGTGCCGAAACGGTTTATCATTCGATATGGCGAACGGAACATCTCCGATTTCAAGCATTTCGGCCGTACTGAAAAACTGCATATGTGTTGGATAGAGATAAATGGAATGAACTACATTGTGTTTATCGATGATCTCGCAGCTGAGGCCCTGGTTGCGGCATTCAATGGCAGCTGAGAGACCGCATGGGCCTGCGCCGATAATTAAGACGTCGAGCATGGTGAACCTCCTTATGTATTAGCCTTGCGTTTAGATCAGCATTATAATCCTACAGCAAATAAGAGGATAAATCCAGATTGGGCGGTATGGAGCCTGGCTGAATTGACTTCAAGCATAAAGGATTTGACAAATACCATCAATTTGATTACCATCTAATTAGATTAACATTAAATTAGATGGTTATGAAACTTGTTATTAGGAGGGAGGAAAAAAAGATGGAAACGACTGCTAGCGAAGCCTATAAAACAACCGTTCTCCGGAATTTTATAGCGAAAGACGGAACGCTGCGTTCCATTCCGGCCCAGTACAAGAAGAAACTCGTCATATTGGAATACCTGGTAGAGCAACTTGAAGCGGGGAAGGAATATCCGGAAAAGGATATCAATGCGTTTATCAAGCGTTATTATGCCGATTATGCGACCATTCGGCGGGAATTTATCATTCATCAATATATGAGCCGTGATCATGAAATCTATATACGTAACCCGCGCGAGTTATGGACCCAATGGGAAAAGGTTTAAATGGGATTATCACAAAAAGCCACCTTTCACTGCCTAAGCAGTTGAAGGTGGCTATTGTATATAACGATCCGTGTCATTATTCCGTATAAGTTCGATTAGAAACCGGCAGCAGCCTTTTTAACGAGCTCAAGACCGTTCTGAACGATCATTTCTGCTTCATTAGGGAATTGGTTGTGGCCTTCGATGATCAGGGTTTCGATATCCTGTACGCCCCATTGACGAAGATTGCCCATTACGAAGTTAACAGCCATCTCAGCTGCAGCCATAGGTCCTTCGGAATAGTTGCCGCCGCGCGCATTCAGGATGACGACTTTTTTGCCAGTCACGAGACCTACAACGCCTTGAGGGGTATATTTGAACGTTTTGCCTGCTTGGTTCAGGTAGTCGATATAGGTATGAAGAACGGCAGGTACGGTCATGTTCCACAATGGGAAAGCAAGCACGATTTTGTCTGCAGCAAGAAACTGGTCAAGATATTTGCTCACATTCGATGCAGCCGCCTGCTCTTCCGGTGTAGCTTCCAATCCTTGGGCAGCTTTAAACATACCGTTGATGGCAGTGCTATCATAATAAGGAAGATTCTCTGCAAAAAGGTCAAGCTCCGTGATGTGGTCTTCCGGATGGCTTGCTTTGAAGGACTCCAAAAACGCATGGTACATTTTTACGCTTACCGATTGTTCGATAGCTCTGTTGTTTGCTTTGATGAATAGTACATTAGACATGTATGAAAACACTCCTTGTTGTTAGGTTTACTTTATAAAGTATAGTATATTTCATTTTTATTGTTTGTCAACAACGTCTCAATGTACGATATCGATATTACCGGAGTACGTTTCCACTTGGATGGTATCGGTTGTTTCTTTCAATGACTCCGGCGCCGAGACGGATCCCGACAGTGTCTTAAGGTCATAGAAACCGCGGAATGACGGGTCAGGCTGTACTTTCACGTTGCCGGATCTGCACAGGATATTAACCGATGAAACGCCAAGCAATCCTGCGTTTACGTTACCGGAAGTGACCTCGATGTCCAAGGGACCTTCCATATTTTTCAGCACGACATTTCCCGAATGATTGACGAGCCGGGTGGATGCCCGAATGTCAGAACCGCGAATGCTTCCCGAAATGTTCTCAACGCTTAACTGCTCGGCTTGTATTCCGCTCAAGTTAATACTGCCTGACTTCACGGAGATGTCAACCACCTTGGAGGAAGCTCCGCTTACCTGGATATTATCGGAGATGGTCGACAAATCGAGTTCGTCCAGTTGCGTGGTTGATGGAAGTACGATGGTCAGTGTTCCTTTCGGTGAACGAAAGTCCACACTCATCAACTGAAAAGTGGAAGGAGTAGTCAGATCCAATTTCACCTCAGAGCCTGATGGATTAAAGTTTTTAAGAATATCGACATGCTCCGGTTTTAGTTTGCCGTCAAACGCGATATATCCGTTCGAATCGCCGCTGTCCTCAAATGCGAAGCTGATATTAATATTGCTGGCAATCGTTAATTTCTTCAAATTTTCGGCATCCTGCAGATCCCATCGATTCTGATAGCTGACAAGATCTTCTCCGAATTTAAACTTGTTCGCAGCCATGCCGACGATTCCTACCAATATAAGTGCGATTGCTAAACTGAACAACCATTTTCTGTTCACTGTGCGTCACGTCCCTTCAATAAACGCGTATTCCATCTGGAGTACCTCAAGGTTAACGATAACAACCCAACCATGGCTGAGCGTGTGGCATATCCGAGGAAGATGCCGATTCCGATCAAAGAGATAGATAAGAATAATTTGGCCGGATAAAACGTTCCGTTTACGATATAGTCAAGCAGAACGAGCACCGGGCTCAGCAAGGTTGCCAGGGCTCCCAGAGCAATAGCGACGCCTCCGGACCATAATGCCGCAAGGAAGGGGACTGCCACCAATGCACAGAAGAACAAACCGACTCCTACTGCATATTTTCCAAAAGAAGACGGTCTTCGGATCGCTGCCGGAGCAGGCATATCCATATCCACATACCGGTCGCCTAACGCTTCCTTAGCCATCTCAAAAGGATCTCCCAGTTCACGGGCGATTTCCTCTTCAGTTCGTCCATTCTGCATGCCAATGACAAAATGGGACGCCACATCATGAATGAATTCCCGCCGTTCGTCGGGAGGAAGCGCGGCAAGACGCGATTCCAAAATTGCAATAAACTGTTTTTTAGTCATACAAATTTCCTTCCTCTATCAGATTGGTCACATTGCCCACAAAAGCTTGCCATTCCTTTACCAAGGCTCTCATATAAATCACTCCGCTGGGCGTCAGCTTATAATATTTACGGGGCGGACCCTCGGTCGATTCCTGGAGGTACGTCGTACAATAGCCTTCATTAACAAGTCGGCGAAGGAGAGGGTACAACGCCCCTTCGGCTACCTCAATATGCCTCGATACCGCTTGGGCCAACTCGTAGCCATACTGGTCCTTGCGATGGATTAACACAAGCACGCAGAGTTCAAGAACGCCTTTTTTGAATTGAATACTGACATTCATACGGCAAATACCTCCTTTCATAAGTCCATGTTCATGATGTAAACATGAGGTAGTGATTAATATTCAGTAGTGGTTCTACAATAAGATATCACTAAGTACTGATCAATGCAAGGTACTGATTATAAAATGGGTTATTACCAAAACATCGTCGAATCATAAGAAGCTTTGTTGAACGTAAGAAAGTCTCGTTTAATCTTGAAAAGGCACGGTTAATAGAAGTTATCAGAACATAGGGTCGTTTTTCCAAGATAAGAATGGAGGGATGAACAGTATGTCCATCGATCGGTTTATATTAAAAAAATTGGACAGTTGCCAGGAGATGACAACGCGGAGAAATCTCGTGAAATTGTTTCAAATCCGAATTCAGAGAGCGCAGATAGCCGAGGATCGTCATTACGGGTTATAATGGAGTTAAACAAAAAAAGGGCTATCCCTCTTTTTTAAAAGAGAGATAGCGCAAGAGAGTCGTTTTCGCTTTTGCTGTGAAGAATTGCCTCGGATCCCTCGATTTCAATGCTGATCAGGGAGTTGAGGCATTTTTGCAGCGCCTTTTTGCCGGTTTGAATTTTATGGTCAAGCGCGCTGGTTAGCAGTTTTAATACTTTCTGTACCGGCTGCTTGCTATCCGTTGTAAAGTATACGGGAACCGGCTTATTTTGGAACATGATAAGTGTTTTCATATCAATCACCTCACGAAAGATTTTTCATGATATTTGCATTATAAATTGCCAATCTTAAAATAACCTTAAATTCATAGAATTAATCAGCATCATTTTTCAGAGCGTGACATTTTTGTGAACGACGCTGTTTTACCGACGAAAAACCCGGGTTTACCCTATAATCAATATATAAATAGTCCCTCAGGACTAATAAACCCGCATGAAAAATAGGAAATAGGAAATATGACACAAATTGACAGAACTGACCCTGGGATGATATTATTACAATAATGTAACTATTTTTTGTAACTATTGAAATAGGTGATTGGACTTTGCATATGGAATAAACATAAGGATTACCATGTTTGGGAAGGCAGGTTGGCTAGATGATACTCACCGTGATCAGCGGTCGAAATGAAGATGATTGGTTTGATATCGACGTACCCGATGAGTGCTCCATTGAACGGTTGAATGAGCTGCTGGGGCTACGTCTTTTTCGTGAACCCTCGGGTGAAGGGATTCAATATATATTAGAAGCAAAGTTCCCGGAAGGCTTGTGGTTTACGGTAGGCGGCCATTCTAACCTCGTTGAAGCGGGACTTAGGGAAGGCTCCTATATTCGTTTGCAACGGGCATTCTCAACAACCACCGAGGAAGCTCCTGTCTATGGCAGAAGATCGTTGTTTCAAGAAAGCTGAGATTGGGTAAGTAACCCATTGGTTTTGAATGAAACAGCCACATACATAATTGTACATTTCAGATGCTCTGGATTAGGAGGAAGTGACTTATGAACGTGTTGTACCAACGTTCGCCGCGTATTAGACCGGCTTTACCGAATGAAGACATGGAGATTCTGAGACCGCCGTCCGAGCCGAGCAAACCGTCGTTTTCGATGATTGCCATCATTATCCCGATTATTATGACGGCTGCGACGGTCGGTTTCTATGTTTATATGAACGTGAGCGGCAAAATGGGGAATACCAACTACATGATGTTCCAGATGCTCTCCATCTTTATGATGCTGACATCCTACACGCTGCCGTTCTTCATGTATTTAAGCAACAAGAAGACCTATCAGAAGAAGCTGGCTGAACGAAATCAGAAGTACCGGGCACAGCTTGATCTGCACCGCGAAGAGCTCAAGGAGCGGCAGGAGGATCAGGTACACATTCTGTTTGAAATCCATGGCGATCCGGACGTGTGTTACAACGTCGTAAAGAACCGGAGCAGCAGCTTATGGGAACGCTCCCCGGAAGATAAGGACTTTCTGGAGATTTGCGTGGGCAAGGGAGAGGTTCCGTTTTACATTAACGTAAAGCCTCCCCGCGCGGATGGGTATGACAAGGACCCTTTGATCGAAGCAGCTGAATTGCTGTCTTCCGAATTTCAGTCCGTCGACGATGCATCGATTGCGCTGCCGTTATTCGAATCCAAGGTCATAGGGATCGTAGGCGGAAGAGAGCGCGTATTAAATATGCTGCGCGTGATGATGGCCCAAACGGCTGTGCGGCACTCACCCGATGAAGTGAAGATCGCCGCGTTCTACGAAGAGAAAGAAGCGAGCGAGTGGCAATGGCTGCGCTGGCTCCCACATACGTGGGATGATGATCGATCCAGCCGCTATCTTGCGGATCGACGGAGCAATGCCCATCAGCTTGCGGATGAAATATTTACTCACTTATACCGGCGTAAAAATAATCGTGCCGAGCATGGGAAGAAAACGATTGAGACACCGGCATACGTGGTGATTTTATCCGCTACCCAATTAATCGAGGAAGAACCGCTGCTGCCTCTGTTGATGGAAGATGCCGAAGCGACCGATGCGGTTACCATCATCTTGTCCGACCGCAAGGAAAGCTTGCCGATGCACTGCCAGCTTATTGTAGAGGTTGACCGGGAGCAGGCGGCGTATACGATTAAGAAAGCAGATGGTACGGTCTCCAAGCAAACTTTCCAATCCCATCATATTAGCAGGGAGCAAATCGAAGCCTTGGCCCGATACATGGCGCCGATCCGGCTGAAACGATCCTCTGCGTCGGATATCCCAAGCGTTTTGGCACTCTTCGAGATGATGGATATTCAAAAAATCAACGATTTGGATGTACACAGACGCTGGCAGCAGAACCGATATCCGGATTCATTACCCGTTCCGATGGGAGTCCGGGCGGGCGGAAAGAAGATTAATTTGAATCTTCATGATAAAATAGAGCGTCAAGGTCATGGACCGCACGGTCTGATTGCGGGAACGACCGGTTCCGGGAAAAGTGAGGTTATTCAATCCATTGTTGCCTCCCTGGCATCCGAATTCCACCCTCATGACCTGGCATTTATGCTTATTGATTACAAGGGCGGCGGCATGTCGAACACGTTTGTTAACTTGCCGCACGTTGTAGGAACCATAACGAATCTGGATAACAATCTAATCGAGCGCGCGAAGGTGTCGCTGAAAGCCGAGCTGGTTCGCCGCCAGAAAATATTGAACGATGCGGGAAATCTGCAGCATATCGACGAGTACTACAAGCTGCTGCGCAATCGGCATGGCGAACCGCTTCCGCATCTCGTTATTATCATTGATGAATTTGCACAGCTGAAGAAAGACCAACCGGAATTCATGGATGAATTGATCAGCATCGCCGCTATTGGACGAACACTCGGAGTCCATCTGATTCTTGCGACTCAGAAGCCGGCGGGCGTCGTGGACGATAAAATTTGGAGTAATTCGCGCTTTCGGATCTGCCTTCGGGTACAAAGCGAGGGCGATAGCCGTGATATGCTGAAGATTCCGAATGCAGCCTGGATTAACAAGCCCGGACGAGGCTATTTTCAGGTGGGCAGCGATGAAGTGTTTGAAGAAATGCAATTTGCCTGGAGCGGTGCTCCTTACATTGAAGAGAAGGATACGCCTGGCGCAGTGGTTATTCGGGAGGTGCGAATCAACGGGAAGAGTGAGCCTCTGCTTGCATCTAATCCTTCCCTGGGAGCGCATCTGGAGGTACCCAAACAGCTCCAGGTGTTTATCGACCATGTAGCGGAAGTTGCCGAAGAGCAAGGAATCGAACGGCTACAGGGGCCTTGGCTTCCACCGCTTCCGGAGAGCTTGGATCTGGAGAGCATTCAGTCCGGGACCGAGCTGCAGAAGCAGGAGCTGTTCGGTGATTCGGCGCTTGTGTCCTACGTCGGGATGGTTGATGATCTGCCAAACCAATGCCAGAAGCCGTTGATGCTCAATCTCGAGCAAGGCCACTGGGCCGTGTACGGCATGCCTGGACTTGGAAAGACCACCTTTATTCAAACGATGCTGATGTCGTTAGCCAGTCGGTACACCCCGGACTTTTGGCATGGGTATATCGTGGATATGGGCCGAATGATGCGGGACTTTACAGGGCTTCCACATATCGGAGGAGTCATGACGGCGGAGGAAGAGGATCGCATCAAGCGCCTGTTCCGTTTTCTGACGAAAACGGCGGCGACTCGCAAGGACATGATTGCCGAAGCGGGTGTGAAGACTGTTGCATCCTATCGCCGGGGCAACACAGGACCCGTTCCGCAGCTGGTCGTGGTTATTGACGGTTATCTGAATTTCCGGAACTCGTATCCGGATGAGAATGATATGCTTGAATACCTGCTGCGAGAAGGCGGCAGTCTGGGAATAACGTTTGTCATTACGGCGAACCGAATTTCGGATATGTTTGAGAAGGTTCGAAGCAACATCTCGCAAGCAGTGTCGTACGAACTGGCCGATCCTGCTGATTACTATTATGCGGTGGGGCGTCCAACAAGAGCCCCCAGCCAGCTTCCACCGGGAAGAGGTCTGGTCAAGGGGCAGGTGCCGCCGCTTGAATTTCAGACGGCCTTGCCGGCTTCAGGCCAGGAAGAGGGGGACCGCTCCGCAGCGCTCCGCGATATGATTCGCACTCACCGGGCAGCGTGGCACGGGGAGGAAGCGCCGCGGATTGAGTCACTGCCGGACAAGATTCCGCTTCATCAACTGCTGAAGGTACAAAAGCCTTACGAAACAGCAGGTATGGCGAAGTACCGGGTTCCTGTCGGAGTGGCTACGGATGATTTGACTCCTTTTGCTATCAATCTGGAGGATGGGCCGCATTTTATTGTGGCGAGTCCGATGGAAGGCGGTAAAACGTCATTCCTTCTTAGCTGGATGTTATCACTTGCATATCATACATCGCCGGATGAGCTGGAAATCTATACGGTAGATACGCGCTATGGTAGCAGCGGTCTGAGTCGGATGAATCATCTTCCGCATGTCCGTGGACATGCGGAGAATGAGGAAGACCTGGCTCCGCTCATTTCAGGTCTTTATGAACGGGTTCAAACCCGGTCGAAAGACAGTGAAGACCCGACGATCCTGCTTATGATTGATGACGCTGACGTGCTCAGCAAGCAGCTTTCCGATTTTACTTTGAAAGACCAGCTGTCAGCCATCGTCAGACAGGGGAGGGACCGCCGGGTACATGTTATCGTTGCCGGTGTGCCGGCCGATTTCCCGACGTATGGCGTCGATTGGTTTACTGATATTAAGGCTGCACAAAACGGATTTTTATTCGGAACATTGGATTCCAACGATTTATCGTTCTTCAGAATTCCTTTTTCCGAATCCGCTAATAGTCCTGGAGGACTAAAAATACTCCCGCCAGGACAGGGGTACTACGTAAAACGCAAATTTTCCAGAATAAAAGGCGCAGTTCCGTTTGATGACGAATGGAACGCCCAAAGATGGGTCACAGAAATTCGCGACCGATGGCATGTTGTAGTTTGAGGGGAGGTGGCTCATAATGTTGACAATTCATGCTTCCAAACAAGAAACGATCACGCTGAATGACAAGGAATTTTTCTTCTTGGCTGGAATTATCGGATCGGACCGATTACTTGGTGTTGAAGATCCATTTGTAGGATACTTAACGGAAGAAATCGCGGTTGAGTGGGAGAAAACCAAACAATCGCTCCTAAGCAAGCAATATTTGATTCAAGAGGAAGGCGGGGAATTGTCGATTCCACCCGAGGTCTTCTCAAGAGTGGCTATTGCCGGACTTGCGGAACGTGCGTGCTGGTTGAAATATGAAAATCAGGATTCGGCGTTTGAAGGATATCTGCATGTTACGGATGAACGGGTAATACAAGTATGCAGAAGCGGCGAAGACAATCGATGTTACCTGCTAAGCGAACTTGGCACGATCGAACAAACCTGCGATCAACTGGTGCAGGATCTGGCCCTAAGCGACCAAAACTGGGGGGATATTCCGGCACTTCTCCTTAGCCGGAAGGAATTCGGAGATATTTACACCTCCGTTTCCGAACAGAACAGCGATGATATCGGCGATCGCTTGGCCAGGTTGACCGATGATGCGGAAGGTTCCATCGCTTTAGCGAAATGTATGAAAAACAAGGTGTCTTCGGGGGAACTCCAGCTGTCGATTTGGAACGGAAACAGCTGGGAAAGTCAAAATGCAGCATTTATAGTGAACGAGTCCATGAATTGGCTGCTGCGTATGAGCCTGGAGGGAGACCAGGACTGGTTAACCGCAGCACCAGCGACCAAAGAGCAGTTTCGTCATATGCTACTCATGTGGCTGAAACAGTAACAGAGCCTGTATGAAAGGTGAGGACCAATGCGTATTTCTGTCGAGCCGGAGTCTCTCCGGACGTTAAGCCGTCAGCTGCAGCATAGTGGCGATGAATATTTAGCGATTACGAGAACGCTCAACCAAGCTATGGAATCACTCGTTTGGGAGACGTCTCTCAAAGCGGCGGTTATTGATGAGTGGCAGTCTGCCCGGAGTCTTGGAGAGCATCTGGGAGCTCTTCTTGCTCAGTTGGGCAAGCATCTTCAAAGCAAAGCCGATCAATTTCAAGAAACGGATCATCAGTACCATACGATTTTGGAGCATGCCATCGTAAGTACAGTATCACCGACGGCTCTGTTTGCCGCTTCCGGCATGGAGGGGCGCTCATCCATATTACCGGAATATGGCAATTCCTCGACGGTTATATCGAACCCGAGTTCGGTAGCAGCTGCCGTGGGCATGACCAGTGGAGACAACGGAGATTCGGCTAAACAAGCCGCGTTAGCCGGGCAAAGCTGGACCTTTACCGATCCGTCTTCGTTTGGCATTGCCAACTAAACTCCTATTCCTTTCGGGAAAATCGGGATGGTAAATGTTTCAAATTGGGACGTATAGGGTAACTGGAAATTAGGTCTGAGGACGCTTTGATAAACTGAGGCTCATGGGCTAAGATGTCAAGTGTCACCAGAAAACGAATTTCTAGGAGGTTACATAAATGGCAGGACGTATTTTAATTACGCCAGAACAAGTTGAACAAGTAGCAAACCAATTTAAACAAAGCGGTGATCAAAGTCAGCAAATCGTTAACAGCCTGACTCAATCGATCAACGGCATGGAAGGTCAATGGGATGGTATGACGAAGCAGCGCTTTTTCCAGGAATTCCAGGAAGCAAGCCGTTTGATGAACTCCTTCGTTCAAACGCTTGACAGCATCAGCAATGAGCTGAAAGCGATCGCTCAGAAATTCCGTATGGCTGACGAATCCCGTTAATATCCATTCGGAGACTTTTGCTTTATAATAGTTTAATAGGCAGAATAAACCGGGTGGTAGACAACCCGGTTTTCTTGCAATTTTGGATGTTTAGAATATAACCATGTGGTTAATAGAGTTATATAGTTAGGTAACGGAGTTAAGAGAGGATGACGTTCATGACATTTCAGCCAAACCCGGGCGATGGGATTGTTGTAAATGGAACGGCTTATACAGTAGGGCAGCATCCCGCAGCGCCAGGCGTAGCCTATGCCCAAGCTGGGCGTCAGGGAATCGTATACCAGTTGATTCCTGTGGACGGGGAACTGCATGAAGCCAAAGCACTAAAGGTATTTTTTCCTAAGTTCAGAATTCCGGCTATGGTGTATCAATCCGAACATATGGGGAATTATCGCGAGATACCGGGTTTGCAGGTAAGCAGTCGAGAGGTGCTCACTCCCGAAAGAAACGGAGATTTGATAGCGGAATATCCGGATTTGCTCTACGCGGTCATCATGCCATGGATTCATGGATGTACTTGGTTTGACGTTATAAGCGATCAGCGTAATCTGGGACGTTCTGATAGCCTGATGCTTGCCAAGGCATTGGCAGCTATCGGCTCAAGCATGGAGCAGCGCGGTTTAGCCCACTGTGACCTGTCTGCGCCTAATGTCATGCTTCCGTTTTTTTCGGAAGTGAAGCTGCCGGAAGGCGCTGCCGCCGTTGAGCTTGTCGATGTGGAGCAGATGTACAGTCCCAAAATGGATCGACCTGATGTTTTGCTTGCTGGCTCTCCTGGATATGCGGCTCACCGTACGGTGCATAGCGGGTTATGGAGTTCATATGCCGATCGTTTCGCAGGTGCTGTTATCATTGCGGAAATGCTGGGATGGAGCGATCCGGCTATCGTGAATCGGGCATGGGGCGAAAGCTATTTTGATCAGCATGAAATGCAGACCCCGTGCGAGCGTTATTTTTTACTGAAAAAATCGCTGGGTCAGCGTTGGGGTACACGGATTGCGGATCTGTTCGGCAGAACCTGGGACAGTCAGGATTTGAGCAGCTGCCCTACCTTTGGTGAGTGGCTGATTGCTTTATCATCCTTGAGTGAAGAAGAAGTAGTCGAGGAAGCGCAAGCTCCTGTAGCCGCTGCTGCTGCTCATGACGACAAGGCGGATGAAGCCCGTTCTGAAACCGACCAAGAGGTGCCGGCTGAAATTATGGCATCGCTTGGCATAGAGCCAGGCACCCGAGAGGTCAACGACAATGTGGTTGGACGCTTGTTTCATCAAGCCCGTGATCTGGAGGATGCGGGTAATCTTTCCGGCGCGTTGGAAATATTCCGCTCCGCGTATCATTTCGTAAAGAAGGACAGTCCGCTTGAAGTGGAGCTTGCCGCCGCTATACAGGGGCTCGAAGAGCAGCTGCGTCCGGCTGAAGAATCATCCAACAAAGGCATTAAAGCACTGTTGTTATCCCGTAAATTCATGCTCTCAACCGCTGCGGCTATCGTCATATTGGCAGGTTCTGCGATTACGGTGAATCAGATTCTGGCGGAGAAGGCAGAGAGCCGTCAGCTTACTGCTCAGCGATTAGCCGAGCAGCAAGCGCAGGAGAAGGAAGAAGCAGCGCGTAAACAAGAGGAAGAAGCACGGAGGCAGCAGGAAGAGGCTGCCCAGAAAGAGGCAGAGGCTAAGAAAGCGGAAGAGGAGCGCAAAAAGGCTGAGGAGGCCAAGAAGGCTCAAGAAGCTGAGCAGGCACTGAAGGAACAGGAGAAAGCTGAGCTTCAGGCCAAGTATGAGAAGCAGGCGAAGTATGAAGCTTATCTGGCATCACTTGAAGAGAAGAAAAAGAAGCAGGCATTGCAAGAGAAATATGATAATCAGGCCAAGTATGAGGCGTACTTAGCTCAGCTCGAAGAGAAGAAGAAAAGACAGGCACAGGAAGAGGCGGCAGCTAAGGAAGCTGCCAAGGCGGAAGCGGAGCGCCAGGCGCGAGCCAGAGCTGCCGAACAAGCCCAAGCCGCAGCACTTCAGAAACAGCGTTCCCAAAACGTTGTAGAACTGGTTGCTTTATATAATAAAGCGTATAATGCGCAGGTGGCCGGGAACAAAGACCGTGCTAAGAATGCCGCACGTGAATTCATACAGTTATATAACAAGGATAAGGCCTATTATAAAACCGTTGGTAAAATGAGCAGCCGCCTTAGCAATCTGCAGAAATTCATAAGTGACGACAGCCACTGGATACCAAAACTGTAAGGAAGTAAACATGACGAAAATGCAGGGGTGAATGTTATTCACGATGAACTATACCATTCAAGCATCACAGCGCACGCCAGCGCTCATTATATATCTGATTGATATCAGCGCGTCCATGAACATGCTGATGGAGGACCGGAGGCGGATCGATGTCGTATACGAGGCCTTGTCCCTAGCCATTCGGCAAATGGTATTTCGGTCCACGAAGGGCAATCGGCTGACGCCTAGATACCGGATTGCCATCCTTGCATACAGCGATGATGTCTATGATTTGTTAAACGGGATTAAGGGCATTGACGAAATTGCGGCGATCGGATCGCTTCCGGATTTAACGCCGAAGCGTTTCTCCGATTCGGCGAAAGCGTTCCTGCAGGCCGAGAAAATCCTGCAGTCGGAGATTCCGAACATGCAGGATTGCCCCGCCCCGCTTGTGTGCCATATGACGGATGGCGTGGCTACGGGAGAGGATCCGGAACCGATTGCCCGCCGCATCATGAACATGAGCGTTCCGGACGGCAACGTGCTTGTGGAGAACATATTCATATCCGATCATCTGATGAACCAGCCGATATCCGAACCGCGCCGCTGGAAAGGGATTTTGGCCGATACTTCGCTTGAGGATGAACACGCGCGCAAACTTAAAATGATGTCTTCCGTTCTTCCCGAAAGTTATCGAGAAATGCTGGTTGAGGCGGATTATCAACTGAGCCCGGGAGCTTTGATGATGCTTCCAGGCACTTGCTCTGAGCTGGTGTCCATCGGGTTTCAGATGTCAGCTGCCACGCCGGTAAGGTAAGAGGGTCACAAAGATGAAGCGATCATACGCAAGAAGCATGGAATCGTTGGGAATTCGTAAACGGAAGGCTCAAGCAGCATCGTTTTATTACGAGAGCAAGCAGACCGTGGAAGAACCGATTACGAAGATTAAAGATTTGTTCACATGTCGTTATGCGTATGGCAGAGCGGCAGAATCTGTCATGCTCTCCGAGATGGGTCAGGATTTCATTGCTTTGAAGATGAAGGAAGATGTGTGCCATTTTGTATTGTGCGATGGTGTCGGATTGAGTTATCGGGGCGATGTGGCCTCGCGTCTGCTAGGCCAAGGGTTAATGAATTGGCTGGAGACGGTTGAGGAACTCACGACCGCATCGCTTGAACGCAGACTGAAGGAGCTTACGCAGGAAGCTGATCGGGAAATGCGGACTCATTCCCTGAGTTCCGAAACGCCCAAGCTGCTTCGCGAAGTACTGGAAGAGAAGCAGCGCAAGGGAAGCGAAGCTATGTATATTTGCGGCCGCATAGAGCTCTCCTCGGGTTTTCGCCGCAAAGGAAGATTGTGGCTCGCCTGGCAGGGTGACTCCAGGGTACGCTTGTGGCGCAAGGAAGACGAGATCACCTCGGTATTCGGAGATCGTTTCCGGACCTCGGAACGATGGTCTTCCCGTAGTGGTCCGATCGGAGGCAGTCCTCACGTGTTTTCGTGCAAATTAGACCCGGAGACCGAATATCGGCTTCAGTTATACAGCGATGGGCTCAACGATCTGGATCCGCTGAAGGAGCCGATTCCTGATGAGCAAGTGCAAGTATTAATGAATGCTCGCCATACAGACGGTCTGGAAGATGACGCTTCGTTTTTGGAGATTGTATGGTAGGTTTCTAAGAATGTTAGATGATGATAAACAATGGTCGGACCCAAGGGTCCGGCTTTTTTGTGCAAAAAATTAGAAATCATGATTATAAAACAACTCCTTTTGGGTAATCTTGTGACAGATGAATGCATAACGGATTACGATAATAAGGAGCGTGTTGAGGATGAATGAAGGACACGGACGTTTTCATGGGAGAACAGCGATCATTACCGGAGCCGGATCAGGCATAGGGAAGGCAGCCGCCATTCAGCTGGCGAAGGAAGGCGCAAATGTTGCTTTATTCGATCTGTTAGATGACCGAACGAATAAAGCGGAATCGGAGATCAACTCTATTCGCGAGGGTTCCGCCAGAGCCTTTGACGTAGATACTACAGATCCTGACCGGGTGGAGAAGGCGGTTCTCGAAACGGTCGAGATTTTTGGCGGTGTTGATATTGTATTCGCCAATGCAGGGATTAACGGCGTGATGACGCCAATTGATGAAATGAAGCTGGAGGAATGGACCAAGACGCTGAACGTAAATTTGAACGGGACGTTTCTGACGGTCAAATATGCGATTCCGCACCTTAAGAAAAGGGGGCAGGGCAGTATAATCATTACCAGCTCCGTCAATGGTACCCGAACCTTCTCCAACTTTGGGATGAGCGCATACAGCACAACCAAAGCGGGACAGGTGGCTTTTGCGAAGATGGCTGCGCTCGAGCTGGCGAAATTCAAGATTAGGGTGAATGTCATCTGCCCCGGCGCGATATCCACGAACATTGACCAAAGCACGAAGAAGCAGGGAGATCTGGAAGAGATCGTGATTCCGGTTGAATATCCGGAAGGGAGCCAGCCGCTGTCTGATGGACCGGGTACGCCTGAAGAGGTCGCGGATTTGGTGGCGTTTCTCGCTTCCGACCAATCAAGACATATTACAGGGGCACAAATCTTCATAGATGGAGCCGAATCCCTGTTGTAAATGAGATAGGAGACATCTCGAGGGTTCCCTGCATTCAGAACTTGGAATATAAACTGCGCTGCTATATGATGAAGAGGACAAAGGAAAAAAGGAGGAGGCTGTGTAATCATGAGCATCTTTTCCAGATTGGCTGAGGAGAAGATCGAAGAAGCGATCCGCAATGGGGAGCTCGATGATTTGCCATTTGCCGGAAAGAAACTTCCGATCGACGATCTTTCGCACATTCCGGAGGATCTGAGAATGTCTTATCGCATCATGAAAAATGCGGGTTATGTCCCTGAAGAGGTTACGCTTCGCAAGGAATGCGTTCAGCTGTATGACTTGCTCGGTGCTGCCTGCAGCGACGGTGAGCAGGAGCAGCTTCAGCGCAAGCTCAATGAAAAGCGTCTAAGACTGCAATTGCTGATGGAACAGCGCGGGCTTAGCGGCAATAGCGCGTTTACGCAGTATGAGTCCAAAGTTAGGGAACGATTAACCCATGAGGAATAACAGAACAGCGCCAGCCTTTCTTCTCTTTGCGAGGATGAACGTGCTGGCGCTGCTTGTTTATCTGGATAAGAAGATGTAGTTTAATAACTCCTGCGAATCCCTTATTTCGATGAGTTGCATCTAGGATTCAAAGAGCTGATTTTTGACATGATCCGTTATTTTGATCGGGGCAGAAGATACTTTCGATAAGTCAAACACAGGAATTAGATCCACAGGTCGAACGGGTTCCGGATAGTCCAGGAGACCGGCGGTCCAAGCCAGCCAGCCGATGATGCGCTCGGGCATGATGCCCTGGCCGCGAAGAAATGAGAGGCTAAGCCCGCGGGTCCTCTTGGCGAGCCTTCTGCCTTCCGCATCGACCATTAGCGGGGTATGTGCAAACTGTGGCGGCTGATAGCCTAACGCATGGTATAAGAGCAGCTGACGTGGCGTGGAGTCCAGTAGGTCGGCTCCTCGGAGTACGTGGGTTATGCCCATTAAAGCATCATCCACAACCACCGCGAGTTGATATGAGATGATATCGTCAGCCCTGCGAACCACAAAGTCTCCTCCGTCAGATAGTCGATGGGACTGCTCCCCGGCGATGCCGTCGACGAAGGAAACGATGTCTTCCGGTACCTTCATCCGCAGCGAAGGCTTCTTATGAAGCACGCGAAGCGCCGCTTCCTCTCGAGTCAAGTCTCTACAAGTTCCCGGATAACGGAGGCCTTCCGATGCAATGCCGTGCGGTGCGCTGGCTGCGGCCGTAATATCGGCCCGACTGCAATAGCAGGGGTACAGGTTATTGGTTTCCTGCAGCTTGGTGATTTCCCGCTCATATAGCGCTTGGCGCGCCGCCTGATGATAGGGTCCGTAGTCTCCGGCAACACCGGGACCTTCATCCCAATCCAAACCGAGCCATTCCAGATCTCTCATCATCTCGACGGCAAGCTCCTGGCGGGAACGCTGGACATCGATATCTTCTATACGGAGTATATATTGTCCGTTCATACTCCTCATTTGCAGCCATCCAAGTAAAGCGGTCAACGCATTGCCGATGTGCATCTTTCCTGATGGCGTAGGGGCAAAGCGGCCGCGAAATGTGGCATGCTGCTCCATACATTTCACCTTCCGACTACATGAATCTTGATGTTGACATGGGAATGATATTCATATTGTATCGCAATTATATCGATACTTTCCAGCCGTGGCGACAAGCAGCTCCCCTTGACGTACATCGGCTGTTTTATATAATTAAGGGATTATATTGATATTTGATAGGATAACGGAGATGTATCCATGACTGAATTACCGATTCACCGAATACTTCCACAATTGAAAATGGCTTTATCTGCTGGAACCCATGCGGTTTTGATCGCTGAACCGGGTGCGGGCAAGACAACCCAGGTGCCCTTGGCATTTCTGAATGAACCGTGGCTGGAAGACAAGCGGATCATCATGCTGGAACCTAGAAGAATTGCAGCTCGCTCGGCTGCGAGTTATATGGCGTCCTCTTTGGGAGAGGCAGTTGGTGAGACGATCGGATATCGCGTCCGAATGGACAGCAAGATCGGTCAGAACACTCGGATCGAAGTTGTGACGGAAGGCATCATGACGCGTATGCTGCAGGATGATCCGGAATTAACCGGCATCGGTATGATTATATTCGACGAATTTCATGAACGAAATTTGCAGGCTGATACCGGCCTGGCTTTTGCGATGGAATCCCAGTCGGTGCTGCGGGAAGATTTAAGGCTGCTCGTCATGTCTGCTACCCTAGTGGCTGAGCCAGTCGCGAAGCTTCTTGGCGACGCACCGGTCATCGTTAGTGAAGGTCGTGCTTTTCCAGTGTCTACTCACTATTTGCGCTCATTCTCTCTCGACGAGTTGCATAAAGGTGCGGCGAATGCCATCATGCGAGCGCTCTCCGAACAGGAAGGCGATATCCTTGTATTCTTGCCGGGTGCCCGCGAAATCAGGAGAACCGCTAATGAATTATTAAGAATAGGTTTAAGCCAAAATGTCGTCATTCGGGAATTGTACAGCGCGCTTCCGGCAGACAAGCAGGACGAAGCGATCAGACGCGATTCGAGCGGCAGGCGTAAAATTGTACTCTCCACAAGCATTGCCGAGAGCAGTATTACCATTGAGGGGATCAAGACGGTTGTTGACAGCGGTTATATGCGCACGGAGGTGTTCTCGCCCAGAACGGGACTGCCGCAATTGATTACGAGACGGTTATCCAGGGCATCCGCGGATCAGAGAAGGGGAAGGGCTGGGCGCGTATCGGCTGGTGTATGTTATCGCTTATGGAGCGAGGAAGAGCATCGTCATCTGTCGGAAAGCACCATTCCGGCGATCCGTGAATCCGATTTGACGCCGCTGGCCTTGGAATTGGCGGTATGGGGAACGCGTGACCCGGAGGAGCTTGCTTGGCTTGATACGCCGCCCCGACTAGCTCTTGCACAAGGACAAGCGTTATTGAAGCAGCTGTCGGCTCTGGACGATTCAGGCAGTATCACACAGCATGGCCGAGCGATGGCGCTTCTTGGGCTTCATCCGAGGCTCGCTCACATGCTGCTGAAAGCACAAGAAATAGGAGAAACATCGCTGGCTATCCGAATTGCTGTACTGCTTCAAGAGCGTGACATGTTGAGCAGAGGTGAAGCCATCAGGGATCAGGATTTGCGCTCACGTGTGGAGCGGCTTCTCTTGTTTGAACGACAAGGTCAGCGATCGGCTGAACAAGACGTGACTAATGAAGCCGTGCTGCAGCGGATGAAACAAGAGATCAGAAAACTGCATACACAGCTGAATATTGCATATACGACTAGCGGGGACTTGAATTTCTGCGGCCTTTTGCTGTCGTTCGCCTATCCGGATCGGATCGCGAAGAACAGGGGAGGAACCGGTTTTTTGATGCGCAGCGGCAGAGGCGTGAAATTGGTGTCGGTTCAGCCTATGAGCCGCGCACCGTATATTGTGGTCGCTGCCGTTGATGATCAAGGCCCGGACGGGAATATTCAGCTTGCTTCTGAAATAGATGAATTATGGCTCGAAAAGTATTACCATGACGAGATGGAACAGCATAAAGAGGTTGTATGGGATTCAGCATCCGGCAGCATTAGGGCGAGACAGAAGCTGATGCTTGGAGCCCTCGTTATCAAGGAACAAGCCTATTCGAATCCGACAGGAGAGGAAATAGCGGAAGCCATGCTGCAAGGGATCAGGCTGGAGGGTCTTGGATTGTTGCAGTGGAGCAAGGCGGCATTGCAGCTGAGAGAACGGCTGGCCTTCATGTTCCGGCATGATCCCGAGGGGAAATGGCCTGATGTTTCGGACGAAGGCTTGCTGAATCAGGCGGAGGAGTGGCTGCTCCCATATTTGGAAGGGCTGCGGAATCGCAATGATATGAGACGTCTCTCTCCGGGAACGCTCTTGGAGCATATGCTGAGCTGGGAGCAAAAGCAGCAGCTTCAGAAGGAAGCGCCGACTCATATTAGGGTCCCAAGCGGGTCCTTGATCCCAGTTAACTACAATGACCCTGAACAACCGTTCCTGGCCGTTCGACTGCAGGAGATGTTCGGACTTCAGGATACGCCGCGAATTGCTGGCGGACGGGTTGCGTTGACCTTGCATTTGCTGTCACCGGCTCAAAGGCCCGTTCAGGTTACCTCGGATCTGTCCAGTTTCTGGCGCAGCGGCTATTACGAGGTGAAAAAAGACTTAAAGGGAAGATATCCTAAACATTATTGGCCTGATGATCCCATGGAGGCGACTGCAACCCATCGGACTCGGCCCAAGGCTTAACACGGCAGCGTCACGTTTAATTTCCCCCTCCGTCGGGTAATGTTATTTATGAACGACCACCGATGAGGAGGGTTTATCATGGAGAAGAAAATTGTTGGAGTATTCCGTTCGGAACAGGAAGCAGCCCAAGCAATCGAGCAGCTTCAGCGGCATGGGATTCCGAACGAGGCCATTTCCATTATAGCGAAGGATCAACGCGAAGCAGACATGATAGCCGAGCAGACGGGGACGATGGCGCCTGAAGGGGTAGCTGCAGGCGCGGCAACAGGCGGCATTCTTGGTGGTACGGCAGGTTTGCTGGGAGGACTCGGGGCTTTGGCTATTCCCGGCATCGGCCCGATACTTGCTGCAGGACCTATAGCGGCGACGCTCGCCGGCGCAGCAGTCGGTGCGGGAGCCGGGGGGCTGGTCGGTGGTTTTATCGGCCTTGGGATCCCGGAAGATGAGGCAAAAGAATACGAATCCTATATAGAGCAAGGACGGATTCTGGTGCTGGTGGACGCCGATCAAGAAAATACAGGCATCTACGATATATTCCGCGATTATGATTACAGAAACGAGGGCCGTGCGGGAGCGGTTGATCTGGAACGGGACGACGCGCTTCCGCCGCGTGGCACTACGCTGCTGTAAGGAAAACAAAACCCGGTTCCGATGGGAACCGGGTTTTGTTATAGAGATCAACCGCATTCTGTCTTCTGTAAAGGTACGATCGATAGAAGTTTTTCTTGATACATAGCCCAATAGAACGTACTTAATAGTGCTGATAACATCAGAATCAGTAAATAATTGGATTACCCGATCAGGGGCAGTGTCCCTTACAATGAGGTGTGCACACGAAGTCAGACGAAGGGGGGAGCAGTATGCCCAAAGAAAGAATACCGGAAATCGAGCGCTTACGGGGAATTGCTTTTCTAGCTGTGGTCTTACAGCACTCCATCGCACATTATTCGGTCGCGCCGGGAATGACGACAGGTGATGGTTTAATGATGGCAGTTCTTCTGATGGCGACGAAATTTGCTGTACCCGTCTTTATTTTTATTACAGGCATGGTGCTGTTTTATAACGATAAAGGTCAGCTGTTTTACGGAAGGTTCATCAAGAGGCGTTTTGGCGACATCTACGTTCCGTTTGCTGTATGGACCTTGATTACTTTATTAATCAATCATAGGTTTAATCCTGCTGTCATTGAGGATTGGAAATATCTTGGAGAAGTATGGCTAACCGGGAAATCGAGCTCGCATTTTTGGTACATCATTATGCTGTTTCAATTCTATCTGCTGTACCCGTTGTTCCGCTCCGCTATACTAGGAATCAAAGAAAGATGGGGCTGGCAGACGCAGCTTACGATATTGATTTTATCCGGACTATTGTACGTGGGTTTGACAGGAATGATTAACGATATTGGCCAATGGATGGGGAGCCTAAATGTCCCGGTATGGAGTGAGCTGTTCACAACCTACGCAGATCGGAACGCACTTTATTATTTCTTCTATTTTGCGCTGGGGGCGGCAGCCGGTTTATACCATGACTCTTGGAAAAAATGGATTCATAAGGCACGGCCGGTCATATGGCTGGTCTTCGCTTTTTTGTTCGGATGGATGCTCATGCAAGCCGTCCATGAAATCCGTTCTGCTGCGAATGGCGCGATTACGTTCTATTCCTTGTCGCTGCTCCGCCCGATGATGGCACTTTTCCTGATGAGCTCTATATTGGTCATGTACGATGTGGCCGGCTGGATATGTCGTCATGCCGGAGCGGTTGCGAATGCGCTTCTGACCTCCATTGGGCTCTATTCGTATGGTGCTTACCTGATGCATCTATTGACACTGCGTATAAGCTATGCAGTCGATGAATCTTTGCTGATCAGCATGCACCCTCTGGTCCGGATTCTCTCATCATGGATTATCAGCGTGGCCGTGGCTTATGGTGCCACTTGCATGCTAGCCAAGCTGCCGTTCGGGAAGTGGCTTGTCGGAATCGCGGGAGCAAGAAAAAGCCGCGGGGTTCGCCCATACGGCAAATCGCGACCAAGCACAGGCACGTCCGCCGGAATGTGAAGAAATTAAACCCACCCTTCAGGGTGGTTTTTTTGTTTGAAACCAATCGAACGAGCCACGCCAACAACCCATAAAACAACAGGTGAAAAATAATACACTATATAATTTCAGTATATGAAAAATTCATAATAGAATAAAAGCTGGTGTTATTGCATCACATTTATTCAACTAACACCCCACCACGTTTCAATCTACACCTTCTTGGTTTAAAAAGAGGGGGATGCTTGCTATTGTGCAAACTGGGAAACTGTGGGTTATAATTAGGTATATTATGGGACAAGTAGCTCGTGAAGGAGGAGGCGTCCAGATGGCATTTATGATCGCCCAGCGTGCTTTTATCAAAGTATATCTCATTACCATGGTGGAGCAGCAGCGAGGATATGGATATCAGATGCTGGAAGAACTACGGCAAGAATTCAAGAGCCATGGGTACTCACCGCCGCAAAGCGAAATTTACCGGGCTCTGCATGAGTTGGTGCAGGAGGGTGTGTTATATCGTACCAAGCAGCTGAAAGGGAATGATCCGCGGGTCGATTTTCAAGAAATCGTTCTTTACCATTTTACCGATGACGGTGCGGAGAAAGCCAAACTCTACAAAAAACAGGTTAAAACAGATTTGGATCGGTGTTTAGGGATCCTTCATAAAGCGGTAAACGATAATTTTTAAAAAAATAATCTGAATGGAATGCAGCCAAAGGAGGAATGACCTCGTGAGCAAGAAACTGCGCTTTGGAATTATGAGTACTGCTCGGATTGCAAGAAATTCAATGATACCAGGCATATTGAAATCGGAACGCTGTGAGGTCGGGGCGGTTGCTAGCCGCAACGCAGAAAAAGCAAGTGAGCTCGCCGAGCGATATCATATCGGGAAATACTATGGTTCTTATGACGAGCTTCTGGAGGATCCCGACATTGATGCGGTATATATTCCTTTGCCGAATCACCTTCATAAACCTTGGACCATCAAAGCCGCACAGGCCGGCAAGCATATCTTATGCGAGAAACCGGCAGCCCTGACCGAAGCGGATGTCCGAGAAATGGCTGAGGCTGCTAAAGCACACAACGTGCTTTTTGCGGAAGCCTTTATGTACCGATATCATCCGAAACACGCGCGTGTACGCGAAATCATCGAAAGCGGCGAAATCGGGCAGCTTCGCGGGATTCACGGATCGTTCACCTTCAACAATGCGGAGGATAAAAGCAATGTCCGTTACAGCAAGGATATGGGCGGAGGCTCAATCTATGACGTGGGATGCTATCCCATCTCGGCAGCGCGAATGATTTATGGGCAGGAGCCCAAGGCAGTAACGGCCCATGCTTTTTTCTCTGAGGAGCATGACGGCGTGGACATGATGGTCCACGGGATGGTGGAATTTGAAGATGGATTGGGGCTTACGTTTGAGTGCGGGATGTGGACCTATTCCAAATGCTCTTTAGAAATTGCAGGTACCGATGGCAGGATTGAGCTTCCCTCAGCTTTTGGATGGGAGAGGATGGAGGACATGGCCCAGATCTGCGTTCATACGGCCAAGGGCTCCCGCGAGGAGAAGGTAGGGATTTACAACCACTTTGCACTGCAAGCGGATGCTATGGCGGCGGCCGTAATGGACGGCACGCCGCTGCCCTATGGTCCGGAAGATGCCATCAGCAACATCAGGGCCATTGAAGCATGTCTTCGAGCAGCCAGATCCTCATCGCGAGTGATCATTAAATAAAGAAGAATCGTTGTCATCCGTGAGATCGAATAAATCGCCATGTTGGCGATTTATTTTTTTTGCCTATTGCATTCCTCTTCGAAATCGTTAAAATAAACTTAACGATAAAATAATTTTAACGTAAATATTATTTTAATGGATTGAAAAAGTTTAATGTTGTTATCCATTTAACGAAGAGGAGAAGGAAACCATGCAAAATGCCGCTGTTTTGGAAAAGCAAGGCTTTGGTCAGCTCTTGAAAATCCGCCCCTATCTGATTTATTTATCTGCCCAGGTCATTACCCGATTCGGGGATTCCCTGGACTCCATCGCTTACAGCTGGATGGTCTACATGCTCACAGGTTCTGAACTATTAATGGGTACATTGTTCGCCTTTAACTTTCTGCCTGGATTGCTGTTCAGTTTGTTTACCGGGACCTATGTAGATCGCTGGCCGAAGAAACTGGTGCTTGCCTTAACCTATCTCAGCCGCGGCATTGTGGTTTCGCTAACGGCCTTTCTGTATGCTGTGGGGTCTCTTGAAGTCTGGCATTTGTTCCTGTTCACGTTTCTAAATTCCACCCTGGAATGTTTCTCCAGACCCGCCGAGACTTCCATCGTCCCGCGGTTGCTTCCCAAGGATAAACTGCTCGCAGGCAATTCCTTCTCAACTTCCGTAAGTCGGAGCGCTGAATTAATCGGTTTATCTATCGCTGGTGCTCTCATCGCTTTGGTCGGAATTTCGGGGACGATCCTGATCGATGCCGTAACGTTTCTCACTGCCGCCACCATTATCGCGTTTATGCCGAATCCGGAGGCAGCCGAACAGGCTGAAGCCAAGGAAGCCTCCGCACGGCCTACGACAGAGATGACGAAAACGGTGTTCGGCGATATTAAAGAGGCTCTTCTTTTTGTGAAGCAGCATACGCTTCTCCTCATAACAACGGTGCTCGCCATGATTAATAATTTCTGTTTGGCACCGCTGAATGTACTGCAGCCGGTCTACGTCAAAGAGACCCTGGGTGCCGGAGCCGGAGGTCTGAGCGTACTGGGAACGGCCCTCCTGATCGGCATGATTTGCAGCGGGCTATGGATTGGACGTTACGGGAAGAGCTTCAAAAAGAGCACCTTGATCATGTCAGGATCTATCCTGCTCGGAATCGGTTATTTTGCGTTAGGGATTCCAGGACATCTGCCGGCATGGCGGGTGGAGTCCGCAGCGGTCTGCATGTTCGTTGCCGGTTTTGCCGTCTCGATGTTGAATGCCCCTATTTCCACGTATCTGATGGAAGTAACGCCGAGGCATATGCTCGGCAGAATAGGTGCCCTTATGACGGTAGCGTGCACGGCTGCCATTCCTGTGGGAAGCTTGATTACTGGATTTGTAGCGGAGCATCACTCCCCTCCCATTCTGTATTCGATCATGGGATTCATCATGATGCTGCCCGTGATATTCCTCATTCGGAAGAAGAGTTTCCGTGCCATTTAAATCCTCAGCGTTTTGTAATTTCGACATTCTCGGCCTATAATGAAAAGAAGTGAAAAATAACATGAAGCTGAGGTGTACGGTGTGGAAACGAAGGAACTGACTACACTGGAAGAGATCAAAATATATTCAGATCCATATCGGCTCCAGATATTGAATGTATTGAATAAGATGGACCGTCCGGCAACGGTAAAGGAAGTCGCAGACAAGATCGGGGATGTGCCGGCTAAAGTTCATTATCATATGAAGAAGCTGGAGCGAATCGGACTGGTCAAGATCGTATCCACGAAAGAGATCAACGGTATTATCGCTAAATATTATGAACCTTTTGTCGGTACGGTAAAGATCAAACGAGGGGCAGATTCCGACGAGCCGGTCATCAAGGAATTAATTCGATCCGAAACGAACAAATTATTATCCGAGTTGTTTGATCAGAATAGAGACCGTTTCTTCAAAAATATGAGTCAAGAGGGCGAAACGACCTCCATGTTGACCAATACCACCTTGTATATGAGCGAAGATGAAGCGCGCGAGTTTTTTGTTGAGCTGGATAAAATGCTGACCCCTTATAAAAAGAAACGCGGGGAAGGTTACGACGAATATGAGTTTTTTGCTTCCAATGTTCGGACTCGTAAAGAATCCTGATCACGGAAAACAAGCTGGTACCTAACGTGCAGGTACCAGCTTTCCCTTCTATTTTGCTGTACCGGTTCATACATTCTTCTTATAATCGTCTTGCCCGGGTTTAATGGACATGCCGGGCGACGTCGATGTTCCGTAATCTTCAACGGCATCCCACGCGCCTGCATCATCAAATTTACCGTCGGCCGCTTGGCGGTTGACGCCAGCTCCGGAAGGGGGCGGTGTCATGACATCCTCTTCTACCGGCCGGTTGTCGTTGATAACTCTCCGTGGCGCATGTTCGAGACAATGGGCCGTATAAGGCAAAGCTTCCAGCCGCTCATACGGAATTTCCAGGCCGCACACGGCACAGGTTCCGTATTCGCCCTGGTCCATTCGCTGCAAGGCAGAATGGATCTGCTCCAATTCATGCTCTAGCGTTCCCTGAATGGCCAGATCACGCTCTCGTTCGAATACCTCAGTCCCTACATCTGCAGGATGGTTATCGGCTGCACTCAGCTCACCTGTAGACTCCCGGAGAGAGTAATCCCTGTTGGTTTCATCGCGGGACTCCAATTGCTCTTCCAATCGTTCTTTATCACTGAGCAACCGCTGTTTAAGGCCGTTGTATTGTTGTTTTGTCATCGTTGTCATAGAAAAGTCGCTCCTCTCTGGGTTGAAGTACGTAATATAGCTCCTTATGTACAATCAATACCCGAAATGGATTGGTAACAATCACATGAACCATGGGAACGGCAGCCTCTCGTTTTTGGAACATTCTCCAAAAAAGCCCCGGAGTGTTTTAATCCCAGTGCTTAATATGATATAAACAAAGATAGAGAGAGAAGGTTAAAAAGTAGGGCTGCACCAATATTTGGAGGTAAATCATTATGGATGAACACATGAAACGCCGATTGGATAAACAGAAAAAGCTATTTCGGCAACTAGGCATTCAACTGGACGCTTTGTCTATCCATGAAAAGAATTTTTCGAATAAACTGCGGGGTTATGATCAGGAGGAAGTGGATTCCTTTCTGGACGAAGTGATTCAAGATTATGAGCGGTTTTATGCCACCATCTCCGATCTTATGGATAAATGGCAGGAGCAGCAGATTACCATTCGCGATCTCAGGGCTGGCGTTAAGCCAGAGGCAGAACGTCCGGCGCTGAACCCGGAAGAGATTGAAGAAACGGTGGCGAAACTGGAAGCCGACCTGCGTACCCTTAAGAAGCAGATCCGCCCTGAACAAAGATTTTATATTGATTGATGTTATACGTTGCGAGCGAAATCATTACATAAAAAGCGTCTCTACAACAATAACCACACATGGCCGATCACCGGCTGCGTGTGGTTTTGTTGTTTGGACGCCCGTTTATGAGTAAGGGTGGGGCCGGCAGAGGTCGGCTTGAAACGTCGCTCTCCGTCTTTTTATGTATCGGGACAGGTGTTATAAGCGCCTTCGAATGAGGTTTCATGTTCACGCTATTGCATTGCAGCGCTTCAGCATCCATGAGCGTATTAGCCCAGATTGGCGCAATGTCCATTTGGTGTGGGCACTCGGTGTTATAGATCAACAGCAAGATCGTTCCAGGGGTTAGCGCAGTTACCCAGTGACACCAACCAATTGGGGCGTGAACCACCTGACCGGGTATTACCTGATATACAAGATTCTGATGAGTGTCCGGATCAATTAGGGAATAACTGATTTCTCCGTGAATGACATAACACAATTCGTCCGTGTCCGGGTGGCAATGGGGAGAGAGACCCTTCCCGCGTTCAAGATGGGTTTCTGACATCATCATACCTTGCAGAAGGGGCAGCTCCAGTGACGACACATTCGCAACTCCGAGGCCGCCTAAACGCTCTGCCTGTTTCCTGGAATGATAAACATGCCTTGTCAATGCAGTATCCCCGCAAGCGCTCTTAAGGTCATCATATGAGGTACTCTCCTTTTTTTAAGAATAAGAACGAAGGATGTTGTACAAGCGTGTTCCTTTATAATATATGCCCAAACGTTTATAAATCTGACTGCCTACGACTAAAGAATCATTGATGGCTTCAAAACTGGTTTTGCTTGTAAACCATTTTCATAACAATTACTATGAGGATAGGAGCAGACTTAGACTGATAGATGACAAGGGAGGTTAGCCATTTGTCTAACAACCTGAAATTCAACATCCGCAGCAAGATCGTAGTCGGATATTTAATGATATTATTATGTCTTGGAGCTTTTCTCTGGATTGTATCAGACCGCATCTCTTCACTACAGCAAGAGGCGGATTTTATAGAGAAGCATGATATCGAAGTACATAATCTCACGCACGAAATCGAGAAGAATTTACTTGAAATGGAAACCGGTCAGAGGGGGTATGTCATAACAGGGGATGATACCTATCTGGAGCCTTTCAATCAAGCGCTGTCGTCTTGGCAGATTAACTATAACAAGCTGTACAAGCTTGTTAGCGATAATTCGGAGCAAGCCAATCATCTTGAAAATATTAAGGAGAATATCAAGGAGTGGATTACCAACGCCGGTCAGCCTGCTGTCCAATTGAAGCAGCTTGGTCAGGATGAGGAGGCTCTTCATTTCTTTATTAACGATCCCGGTCAGCAGGCCATGAACTCGATTCATGAGCTGTTCCTCTCGTTTCGAAGCAAGGAGAGAGAACTGACAACCAGCAGGATCGAAGAGATGAAGGAGAGCAATACCCATTTATTGTATACGATGTATCTCCTGTGGGCGGGAGCAGCGCTGATTACCATATGTGCAGCTTTGGTGATATCGAAGAGCATTGTAAGGCCGATCACGCAGGTAACTCATATCATCTCCGATATTGTCAAAGGCGGGAACCTCTCCCAGCGGATTCATGTGCGATCCAATGATGAGGTCCGCCAGTTGGCGGACACAACCAATGAACTTCTTGCACAGGTCGGCAGGCAGAACTGGGCCAAGGATCATATTTCGGTTATGTCGACGCTTCTCCAATCATCCGATCGCGTGGAGACGGCCGTACAGTTTTTCATTCATAAGCTGGCTTTGATCATGAAGCTGCCGTACGGTGCCGTTTTTATAAACCGGGGCGGATCGGAACTGGTAAAGGCAGCTGCTTTTGCTGATCCGGACGGTGAGCCTTGGAATAAGGTCAGAGATCGTTTTTTGCCAGGAGAAGGTTTGGTGGGACAATGCATGCTGGAACAGCGCATGATTATTCTGGACGATATACCACCTAACTATGTGCGAATTGAGTCGGGGCTGGGTGATGCTGAGCCTACCACGCTGCTTCTGGCGCCCGTTATGTTTGAAGGACAAGTTCTGGGTGTGATTGAATTGGCCAAGTTCAAACCATTTGACGAGCTGGAAATTCAGCTGATCGAACAACTGAATTTTCAGCTTGGGGTAACATTGAACTCGATTCAAAGCAAGATGGAAATCCAGCAATTGTACCATGAATCCCAAACGCTGAATGAGGAGCTTCAGAGTCAGACCGAAGAGCTGCAGGCGCAGACCGAGGAGCTGCAAACCCATTCTGCGGAAATGTATATGCTGAACGAACGATTAGGAGCCCAGAAGGAAGCCGCATTAATCGCGGCCAGCGAATTGGAAAAATACGCGAAAGAGCTGGAGAAGAGTTCGAAGTACAAGTCTCAATTTCTGGCCAATATGTCCCATGAACTGCGGACACCGCTGAACAGCATGTTAATTCTTTCCCAGATTTTAGCTGAGAACAAGCAAGGGAACCTGACGGAGGAAGAGCAGCATTACGCTTCTGTCATTCATAATTCAGGCAGTGAATTGCTGAATTTAATCAACGATATTCTCGATCTGTCTAAGGTTGAGGCCGGTAAGATGCAGATCGAAATGGACTTGGTTAATTTGACTGAGCTTCCAGAACTGATGGAAGGCTATTTCTCTAAAAGCGCGGAATCCAAAAATCTGGAATTTGAAATTGAGATGGCCGACGACTTGCCTGACATGATATACAGCGATGGAATGCGGCTTCACCAAATTCTGCGTAATCTGCTCTCGAATGCAATTAAGTTTACGGAGAGCGGCAGCGTTAAACTACGGGTGAAAAAGATGAATTCCATTGTAACCTCGGATTTCGCGATCAGTGGAGACGTCATTGCATTTTCCGTTGAGGATACTGGCATCGGGATTGCTGCAGAGCATCTTCAACCGATCTTCGAAGCGTTCCAGCAAGGCGAAGAGACTACAGCCAGAAGATTCGGGGGGACTGGTCTCGGCTTATCCATATCGCTGCATTTGGCGAAGCTGCTTGGCGGGTATATTACCGTGGAGAGCGAGGAAGGAATCGGCAGCACGTTTGTTTTATATTTACCGTTGCTAACGGAATATGGCACCAATGAAAGTTTGTTTATGCTGCCTGAAGTGGCTGCCACCTCAAGCAGCGCCGGTTGGAGTGATCTCCCAATGGAGGCATTCGACATGGAAGTAACCAGCCGATTGGAGCACAAAACCGTATTGATCGTGGATGATGATATCCGGAACGTATACGGTTTGACCAACGTGCTGGAGAAACTTCAGATGACCGTGCATACAGCCCAGAACGGGTTCGAATGCTTGGAGCTGTTATACAAGCATCAAAGCATCGATGCGGTGCTGCTGGATATGGTAATGCCGGAAATGGACGGAGTCGAAACGATGAAGCGGATTCGCGAGAACCCGGAATGGGCGGAACTCCCCATCATCGTGATGAGCTCCAACACAATGAGAGATACGGATCAGTTTATAGCAGACGGCGCGAATGGATATCTGCACAAGCCCATTCATATCCAAGAAGTGATCCATGCGTTACAACAATGGATTGGGGCTTGAGGAGATTTTTTTACCCGTTGCGGCAGCTTAGCATATTGTCGTAATGTCGTATGTTGACGAATGCAAGCCAATTGTTTTATGATGGATTCATAGCAGGAACATATGACGGCGTGTTACCTTAACAGGGCATGAGCCAAGAAGAGACAGCTTTCACATGGGGTCTTTTCTTGGCTTTTTTAATGTTTTGGAGGAATCGGTAAGCAGCATTTCTTCGTATATGAATCCTTCGCCGTTTCTCTGATTAAACTTAAAGGAAAGGGGGAAGTTAATGAGCGGGATCGAGTTGTTTACAGTCGTACGTGTTATTGGTAACAATGTCGTGATGGTCACAGGCGGTAAGAAAGAATCGGAATATGTCATCCTGGGCAAAGGGATTGGCTTTGGCGTCAAAGCAGGCGGAACGATCGCTTCGGACGATAAGCGGATTGAGAAGCTCTTCAGGCTTGAGGATCGGGAGCAGTGGAGTCAAGCTCACCATCTGCTGGAAGAATTTGATCCACTGGTGATGGAGATCACGGATCAGATACTCAATCTCATTGGACAAGAATTTCCGGGCACATTAAATGATAAGGTGTATCTGGCGCTTCCAAGCCATATCCAGTTTACGATATACAGAATCCGCAAAGGCATGGATATTATTAATCCTTTCCTTGAAGAGACCCGGATCAGCTTCCCAAAAGAATATGATATCGCAGCCAAAGCAGCGGAATTGATCGGCCAGACCTTCGATATCGAAGTTCCGGAGGATGAGATCGGCTTCTTGACCTATCATGTGTATTCCGCCGTCAGCCATGTGCCCGTAGGCCATCTGGTGAAGGCATCGAATGTGGTGGGAAACCTGGTAAGGTATATTGAGGAGGATCGGCAGGTCGCTTTTGACCGGGGAAGCATGGATTATGTCCGTCTTCTGATGCATTTGAGGTTCTCGGTAGACCGGATGCTGAATCAAGACATCCAAGTGGATAATCCGTTCGCGGACCAGATCCGCTCCAAGTTCACGAATGAATATGGTCTGGCTACACGTCTCGCAGGCATGATGGAGAAAGAACTCGGCAAGAAAGTACCTGAAGCGGAGGTCTGCTTTCTAGCGATGCATCTATATCGGCTCTTCACAGGCCGGCTACAACAAAAGAATCAACCCAGGGAGGAATCTTAACATGTTTGATCGTTGGAAAAAGAAAAAAACTGCTACTGCTATTCAACTCACAGCACCATTGTCGGGTAAAGCCGTGCCTTTATCGCAAGTGCCGGATGAGGCATTTGCTGCTGGTCATATGGGCAAAGGCATAGCCATCGAGCCTTCCGAGGGCAAATTAATTGCGCCTTTTGACGGGACGGTTGCGCATGTCATCAAATCCAAGCACGCCGTGATGCTGGAGGATCCGGCGACCGGTCTGCAGTATTTGTTCCATATCGGGATTAATACAGTCGGTTTGAAAGGCGAAGGTTTCACAAGCCATGTTCAAGCAGGCGATCAGGTGAAGTCGGGTCAGACGCTCATCGAATTCGACATGGCCGCAATCCAAGCCGCAGGTTATCCGACGATTACCCCGATCATCGTGACCAATGCGGATGAGGTGGCTTCCAAGGTTGACGGTCAGACCGGCAGTGTCGTGATCGGCCAGGATCCTGTCATGACCATTGAATTGAAATAATTCAATTCGCTAGGCGAATGATTTAAACATTGGTTATTGACAAAACAGGAAGTCGTGAATTAAGATAACAACATCAAATGAATACGTTTTAAGGCGTGTTACCATAAACATGGGCATGAGCCAAGAAGAATCAGACTATAACTTTTATAGTCACCGTTCTTCTTGGCTTTTTTTGTTGGATTGTAATCATGATGGCATCCATGCCGCCTTAAAATGATGAATATATGTACGACCAAGGAGGAGGATTTTCTGAGTCTTTTTGTTCCTTGAATGGAAGGGAATAAATGGTTATCCATTCGACGCATTATGTAAACGGTTTCAGTAAAAAGCTAAATTATTGAAGTTGAAAGGATGATTGACATGCTGGCTAAATTGCAAAAGCTGGGTAAGTCCCTTATGCTGCCGGTGGCCACCTTGCCTGCTGCAGGGATCTTGCAGGGGCTTGGAATGATCGACTATCAAAAAGATATACCTTTGGGTGCCCTAGGCGCTTTTCTAAATCAATATGTAACTCCGTTCATGACCTCTGGTGCCCTTGCGATTCTGGATAATCTGCCGTTTATCTTTGCGATCGGCGTTGCAATCGGGTTCGCCGGAGACGCCGTTGCGGCTCTATCTGCTCTTATTGGGTACATGGTGCTCACAAGAGTGCTGGAACAAGTACCGCTGCAAATGCCGTTTATACCAGATGACGTGAAGCTGAACATGGGCGTTCTTGGCGGTCTCTTTGTCGGTATGTGGTCCGCATACCTGTATAATAAATTCCACAAGATTAAAATGCCGGATTGGCTGGGCTTCTTTGCGGGTAAACGCTTCGTTCCGATTATCACAGCAGCCTCCACCATGGTGCTTGCGGTTCTGATCGGTATGATTTGGAGCCCAATTCAGGATGGCATTTCCGTCTTCGGCAACTGGGTTGTCGGCCTTGGAGGCATCGGATCCTTCATTTTCGGTACCGCCAACCGCTTGCTGATCCCTCTGGGTCTTCACCACGTATTAAACTCCATCGCATGGTTTCAGATCGGCGATTACACGAATGCCGCGGGCGAAGTCGTGCACGGTGACCTATGGCGTTTCTTTGCTGGAGACCCGACGGCTGGTATGTTCATGTCCGGTTTCTTCCCGATCATGATGTTTGCGATGCCGGCTGCGGCGCTGGCCTTTATGCATACCGCCAAGCCGTCCAAACGCAAGCTCGTCGGCTCCATCTTTATCGGTTCGGCAGTGGCATCGTTCCTGACGGGAATCACCGAACCGCTTGAATTCGCGTTCATGTTCATAGCACCTGTATTGTATGTGGTGCATGCGATTTTAACAGGGCTTTCCGGATTGATCATGTATGTGCTGGATGTGCATTTGGGCTTCTCGTTCTCGGCGGGCCTGATCGACTACCTGGTGAATCTGAAGCTGTCTACCAATGCTTGGCTGCTTCTCCCGGTTGGTTTGGCTTTCGGAGTCGTTTACTATCTGCTGTTCAGAATCCTCATCGTCAAGCTGAACTTAAAAACGCCTGGACGCGAGGAAGACGACGACGTGGATACGATTTCTGACGATGCCGATGCTGATACAGATGCCCCGTCCCCATCCGGCGCAGCATCCAATGAGTCCAAGGCGGCCAAGGTGCTGCAAAACATCGGCGGAGAAGATAACATCGTCAGCGTCGATGCTTGTATCACACGCCTTCGTCTGGTTGTTAAGGACGAGAAGGCCGTGAAGGATTCGGAGCTCAAAAAGTTAGGAGCATCCGGTGTCATGCGTCTGGGTCAAGGTGCGGTTCAGATCGTATTCGGACCGCAGGCGGAATCCATTAAGGACGACATCAAGGAAATTATGAAGAAATAAAGAAACGACAAAAAGAAGCAGGCCGATAAAGGTCTGCTTCTTTTTGTTGTTTTCACACTTCAGGTATATGCAGCAGTTCATACACCCGCGTTCATCGGTTCAAGCTTTTGCGCTGTCCCCAATATCGGAGGTTGACGTCAACTTCAAGCTCAAGAGGCGTTTCATCATTAATTTCCTTTTTCTGATCCACTAGTTTCTTCCAGAGCTTCGGATCCGTTCGGTACAATTGGAGACATAACTCGTACGGATCCGCTTGTATCAATGCTGCTTTATGGAAGGTATTATGCATTTCTTTTCGCAGGGTCTCTTCTGTTAAGCGCTTCATTTCATTAATTCCAACCTTCTTGTACATTGTCTGTACCGTCCCGGTTACGTTGAGCTTGATTCGATATGAAGCATCGTTGGGTCTGCGGATAACTTCAATCGAAGAGTGCGGGTTCTCCAGTCTTATACTCCCGATGGCTTCGCCATCCGTCTTAACGATGACGGCAGCGTGAGTATTAGCCGATGCTAACCAGCGGGTCCCCAGCAGATCGGAACGTTTGAGCCAGCCCATCAATTCCTTGTTCTTGATCAGAAATCCGCCGTTGACTTCCAGAATCGGATGCTGCTTCAGATTTTCCGACCAGTTCTGCGATGAAATATGAAGGGAAGGCAGTATAACGGTGGCGGCTTTTTCCCGGTAGAGACGAATAAAGTTCACGAATTGAATCGGACGAATAAACGAGAATTGGACATAGCTTTCCCTGGGTTCATGAAGGAGCGAATGCAGGGGGGAGAGCTGAAAGAACGGAGACACCGTAAAGAGATCCTCCATTTTATCCTTGGTGCCGTAAAGCCATTTCGTATACCGGATTTCCTGCGAACGGTTGGTCAGGTCGAACACTTGGGACAACTGCTTAGGTTGTAATACGGATTCCGTAAGAACCAAGGCCGTGACATGGCCCCAAGAGACCCGCTGCTGACTCGATGTATACAAATCAATAAGGGCCTCAGTCAATGTGGTGCCGGTTCCTCGGCCGACCCAAATGGGCGCTTTTTCAGTTGGCTTGCTGCTTTCTTGCTTGGCAATCGTGGCAAAGTCGAGCATCTGCACATAGATGATATACTTATTGTCCTTATAATCGATACCCAAAGCGGTGATATAGTTGATATCCTGTACTTCTTTGTTGTCCCAGCAGCCGGAGAGCAGCAAAGACAGCATACTCAGGAGCATCAATACCCGTTTCATAGCGCGCCACCCTTTTTTCGCTTACCCGGAAATCGCATGAGGTTTCCAATGATTTTGGAAATGGAGAACGGGGAGAAGGGGGCAAGGTACGGCTGTCCGAAGGGATTATGGTTGGCTGCATACTGAACGATTAAGAAGAGCGAAATGAAGAAGCCGAATAACCCGAACATCGAGGAAAGGGTTAGGACAAAAAAGCGAAGGATCGTCTGCGTGACAACAAAATCCTGGTTGGAGTGGGTGGAGCCCGCAACGAAGGATAGTGCACCAATCACCGTCATCGTCGGGGAAAAGAAACCGCCCCGAATGGCGGCGTCGCCGATAATGATACCGGATACAACCGTAATGGTTGACGCGATGGGAGACGGCATCTGCATGCCGGCTTCTCGCAGCAGGCTGAGCAGAAACAGGATGATGAGCATCTCAAACCCTGTTGGAATAGGAAGCCCGAGCCTGGTGTTTGCCACGGTTGCCAGCAGCGGAAAGGGGATTTGATCCTGATGAAAGGACAACAGCGTTATATAGAATCCTGGAAGGAAAATGGAGATTATGAATCCAACCATTCTCAGAATTCTCCAGGGCATGACGAAATAAAACGGCATTTGCGGATCCTCTGCAGCAAACAGGAGCTGCATGAAGCTGGCAGGCGCAATCAATAGCACGGGGCTTCCCTGCATAATGATGATTAATCGGCCGCGAGTTAAAGAGTCGTAAGCTAGATCCGTTCTCCCCGTATAATCGAACATCGGGAGCACCGTGAAGCGATATGGCGACAAATGCTCGGCAAGCTCGCCGATGCCCACGGGAGGATCCCCGGAGAAATCATTGAGTTTATCTACGATTGCCTTGACAGTCTCCGGTATCACCTTGTCCTTTAAGTACATGATGCCGACAGAGGTTTTACTCTTATCGCCCAGCTTAAAGGAGGAATAGACAAGGCCGGGAGATTTCAGCCGTTTGCGAATAAGCGATACATTGATATCCAGATCCTCGACAAAACCGTCACGAGGTCCTTTGACAGAGGTTTCTGTAGTACTTTCTTCAGGTGCACGTCCAATACTTTTACTTGCGCTGTAAGAATAGAGCATGTTGCCCTTTGGAAAATACAACGCAACATAACCAGAGTAAACAATGTCATCGACCGACTCCATGTTGGACTCGTATATGTCAAGGGTAAGATGATATTCCAGATGTTTTGGATCGAACGGTTGTCTTTGGGAAACTGCCATATTCCATTCTTTACTGATAACAGGCAGCAGAATTTTGGACAGCAGTTGTGAATCGCACATTAACGGACTGTAAACTAGGATCGCCCATGGCAATAAATCGCCTTCCTCACCCGGATAAGACGTAATGTATACGTCATCGGAATCGGTATAACGGTCTCGAAGTTGTTGTTCTGTCAAGGTCATGATTGAGGATCTCCTTTCGCTGAAGTGGATTTCTGTGATTGCTGTTGTTGCTCGGGCTTGCGGATCAGGAAGAACAGCAGCAAACTTAAGACGGTGTTATAGATAGCGGATGCCGGCAAAAAATAGTCGGCCATCGCATAATACATTTTGAGATTGCTGATCGGGGAGGCGCACAAAATAATGAGCAGCGTGGAAACGGCTAATATGCCGACACTTTGTTTGGACTTGGGAAGCAGGGTTTCGCAGAGCATAAAAATCGAAATCGATATCGAGATGTAAGCACCGCTAAGCCATTGAAAAATGGATAAAAAATCGACATGCTCCACGAATTTGCCTAACTTAACGAGACGCCACTGTTCATAGGCAGGATACCGCTGAAGCTTCATTTCTTCCGGACCAAATTCGGCAAGGCCTCCGACGGTGGGTCCGAACGTCAGGAATATGAGGACGACATGGATGAGTAGGATCGTAAGAAAACTAGGCTTTTTCTGAAGATGGGGACGCAAGAATAATATCAATATAAACTGGGATAGCCCTCCGAACATAACGGGGATCCCGCTTATCACCGGCAGGAAGCCGTCCTCCAGCACGGGCAGCAGATAGTTATAGTTTTTTACTTTAACGTTGGATAAGGATACGAAGATCCCCAGCAATACAACAAAAGGAAGCAATATGCCGGCGGATACGCCGATGGTCTTTATGCCGTGATTCATAGTGACAAGACATAACACCATGAGTATCAATGCCGTTGCAATGACGGGAGTTTGGATCATATAGGAGGACTTTGTCCAATCGATAACTTCCTTCAAGGTATAGAAGGCAAAGGCGAAAAAATACAAACCTGACATACTCATCACCAGCAAGCGGAACCCTCTGCCGCTGCTTTCGTCTAACGCCTGCATAATGGAACGATTGCCGATCTTATTGATGATCCCGTAAATAAGCAGAACCCAGGGCAAGAATAATACGGCGGACACCATAATGGTGATCCAGGCATCCCGTCCTGATTTCTCCAGAAGCACGGGTATGATCATGACATGATTGGTCAAGCCGGCCGTAAGCATCATAATCATAAACGCCTGATTCGTTGGAATACCGCGAGCTCCTGACATGTGTGATCCCCCAATTCAGCTTTCTTCCCGTTTATGGTTCACGGAGAACAACCAAAATATGCGAGAGAACCCAGCAAGAGGTTAGGACATAGCATTCTGTTTTTCCAAAAAGGTATTTTTAGGTCGGCCGCCTTGTACATAAAGCACGGACGTTCCCTTCATAATAAGGAAAGTTTTGAACGAACCATAACAATATTCTGGAGGATTGAGCCGTGAACAAAGGGGCGAAGACGGAGGCAGGGAACTTGAAATGGTGGCAGCTATCGCTGCTGGGGGTTGCATCAACGATCGGCACAGGGTATTTTCTCGGATCTGCATTAGGTATCCGGCTGGGAGGACCGGCTTTTCTTCTATCGATAATACTGGCGGCGACAGCCACCTTCTTCGTATTCGATGTGCTGTCGCGGATGACGGCCGAGGACCCGCAGAAGGGCTCGTTCCGAACCTATGCCAAAAAAGCCTACGGCCGGTGGGCAGGCTTCTCAACAGGATGGATGTACTGGTGCTCCGAAGTGTTGATCATGGGGAGCCAGATGACGGCGCTTGCGATTTTCTCGCGGTTTTGGTTTCCCGGCGTTCCGATGTGGATATTTGCGTCAGGTTATGCCGTATTGGGACTGTTTGTCATATGGATCGGGAACAAAGGCTTCGACCGGCTGGAGAATGTATTGGCTGTAATTAAGGTCGCCGCGATTGTTATGTTTCTCGTCATTGCAGCCGCCGCCTTGATGGGGTGGTTAAAAGGAGGATCGAAGCTGCACGTTCCTGGCAGCCTGAACGCAGTTTTTCCGGCAGGCGGCATGGGCATGTGGTCGTCCTTGATTTTTGCGTTTTATGCCTTTGGCGGAATTGAAGTCATGGGGGTCATGGCGATTCGCTTGAAGAATCCGAAGGAAGCACCCATAGCGGGTAGAGTGATGATACTGCTGCTATCCATCGTATACGTTCTTTCTATTGGCATGGCGGTGATCATGGTAGCCTGGAATCAATTCTCAACGACGAAAAGTCCCTTTGTTGTCGCGTTAAGCTCTTACCAGCTTCCTTTTATTCCGCATATCTTTAATGCTGTATTGATTATAGCCGGTTTCTCGACCATGGTTGCCTCGCTGTATGCAGTGACCACGATGCTCGTTACGTTATCCGAAGATAAGGACGCTCCCAAGCTTTTTTCCAGGAAAAAGTTTAAGCGGGATACGCCCATATATGCACTTTCCCTTACAGCTATCGGATTGATTGTATCCATTGTGTTGTCTTTGCTCATGCCAGGCAAGATTTATGAATATTTAACGACCGGTGCGGGACTTATGCTGCTGTATAATTGGTTCTTCATCCTCATATCGGCGGGCCGGCTTATAGAGCTTACGGTTTGGGGCAAAATCAAAAGGTATATCGGGATGCTATTGATTGCGGCTGCTGTCAGTGGGACCGCGCTGCATCCCACAAGCCGCCCGGGGCTCTGGATCAGTCTCGGATTTATCCTGGTAATCGGCCTGGTCGTGCTATTCATGCGCTCCGTGTGGAAGAAATCCGGGCAAGGCCGCGCGAGAGAGGCGGACAAGCCCAAGTTCCGTCCCAAGCCGGCCCGTTAGAATATGAGCGGATATAGCAGGGCAAGAGCCCGAATTCCAAAATAAACGCCGAAGATAATCAACGAGAGTCCGGAAAGAATGGAGACCAGGGAGAGGGCTCTATTGCTCAGATATCGGCGGAATACACTGCCGAGGGCTGCCATAAACAAATCCCATATCACGACTCCCGCGATCACGGCCACGCTGTAAAGAAACAGATTTCCGGATCCCTCGTCCGCCGCAGTTTTGACGAGAATGGAGCCGTAGATACCGAGCCAGAATAGGATTGTCATCGGATTGGATACGGACATGAGAAACCCGGAGAGCATACTTCTCCATAATGAATCCTCATTACTTTCTTGGCTGATCGTCACTTTATTGGCATTTAGGATGCTTTCCAGCCCGGAATAGATAAGTACAAAGGCACCGAACAGCCACAGGAAGGTCTGCATGAAAGGCGTATTCAGAAAGTGCACAACGCCCAGGTACACAAGGATCATATAAAGGATGTCCGCCAGGACCGCACCGATGCCGAATAACCATGCATGCCAAAAACCTTTCTTGATCCCTTTGTCGAGCTGCGCTGCATTGACCGGGCCTACGGGGGCTGATAGAGAAAGTCCCAGAATCATGTAGCTAATAAAAATACTCATTGACTTCCACCTCTCGTCATGAACATGGATAAGTAAGAAAGCTTGTACTCTCATGCTCATACATTGTATTCAGCACGTGGACAAACTAAAACTTAGAATTGGAATTTTTTTCTGTCAGGTAACCGACTAACAAACCGCGCAGCTCACTCTGCGCGGTTTTGTTTGGATTCGATTATTTGGTAGGATATAGATTGGTATTAGAAAGCAGATTTCTCAGCATTTCATATCATGAAGAAGGGGGCCATCAAGATGAGTCATCCATTTCGGATTACGGTATTGTCAGACACCCATATGCCAAGAAAAGCGAAAGAGCTCCCAGCCTCGCTACTTGAAGATATAAGGCATTCGGATCTTATCCTTCATGCCGGTGACTGGTCCAATTGGGAGCTCTATGAACAGCTTAGTCAATATGCCACGGTGGAAGGCGTAGCCGGAAATGTGGACGATGAGCGGATCATCGAACGTTTAGGTTACAAGAAGCTGGTCGAAATCGGAGGGAAACGCATCGGTATGGTGCATGGGCACGGACAAGGAGGAACAACGCCCTCCCGCGCAAGGAGGGCTTTTGCGGACACGGAGGTGGATTGTATCTTGTTCGGTCACTCCCATATCCCGTTTAAAGAACATGTGCAAGGGGTGCTGCTCTTCAATCCCGGTTCCGCCACGGATAAAAGGCGGCAGCCCCGGTACTCCTATGGAAGGATGCTCATCGAGAACGGAATACTGGAGGCGCATCATGTTTTTTACGATCAGAAGTAAGTGTATATGAAGGCATTGGCAAAATCAGTAAGGGGTTGCCTGCTTTTGAAATATCCCGCTTGAGGTTAATTAATAGAAGTCCCCGATATGGTAAATCATGTGGATGAGAGGATTGTTATGTTAAAGGAAGAAAAGCATGAGCGTGTAATTCAGGTGGGCCTGTCCGGATGGGGAGATCATGACAAGCTGTATGATGAAGGGGCGAGGCCTTCGGACAGGCTGGAAATGTACAGCCGGCATTTTCCCCTCGTGGAGATGGACAATTCGTTCTATGCCATACCGTCACCGGAACAAATGAATAAGTGGGCAGCTGCCGTACCAGACCACTTTGGTTTTATTGTAAAAGCCTATCAAGGCATGACAGGTCATGCACGCGGCCAGGGCAAGGACAGATATCCCAGCGTCAAATCGATGTTTGATCATTTGCTCACGTCAGTTGAGGAATTGCGGGCTGCGGACAAATTAAGGACCGTTCTGTTTCAATACCCGCCCTGGTTCGGGTGCGAACGCAAACACGTGGACATTCTGAAGCGTACGCGGGAGTGGATGAAGGATGTGCCCGTAGCCCTGGAATTTCGGCATCAGAGCTGGTATGCGCCGGAGTTTCGGGAGAAGACGCTTGAGTTTATGCGAAGCGAGGGCTGGATTCACAGCATAGCCGACGAGCCGCAAGCAGGCATAGGATCCGTACCGGTCGTGCTTGAGACAACCAGTACGGAGGCTGTGATGGTCCGGATGCATGGACGTAATGCCGAAGGGTGGCACTCCAGCGGTCAGCCCAATTGGCGCGAAGTGCGATATTTATACCGTTACAGCTTAGAGGAATTGGAGCAGTGGAAGGTATGGATCGAGCAATTGCTTGAGAAGTCGAAGCAGTGCTGGATTATATTCAATAACAATTCGGGAGGCGATGCTTCCGATAACGCCAAACAGCTTCTCCAGCTGATGGGGATGGATACCGGAGCTGAACCTCTGCGGCAGATGGACTGGCTGGAAGTGGATATTTTTTCTGATTAATGACTTTAATTGGAACCCTATACAGAGAATTGGGTGGTTCGTGGACAAATCGTCAATAAATTGACGCAAATTCATCTGTTTCTGAGATCATTATTATATATAAAGGGTATTTTCGGTATTGAGGCCAAGTGTATTATAATGTAATCGTAAGAAAACGTTTATTTAATGTAAAATGCAGTACGTAAAATGTAAAATTAGAAATTCCGTCCTTGAGCAATCAAAATAATCTGACGGAGGGAGTCAGCGATGAAGACCCTTGACAGAATGACAGATGGACCTTGGCAGAAATATCACGGTCCGAACTTGGGGTACATTCAAGATCAGTATGAGAAGTTTTTGCAAGACCCGCAATCTGTGGAGCCAGGATACCGTGAGCTGTTCGCCAGCTGGGGACCGCCTCCATCTTTGGAAAACAATGAAAAGAAAGCGGATTCGCAGGGACAAGGTGTTAGCTACGACCCGCAATTACTGAAAAAAGGGGTAGCTGCCGGCAAACTGGTATGGAACATTAGAACCTACGGTCATCTGGCCGCCGACATTGATCCGATTGGAATTGGAAACGAAGCTGATACGCGTCTGCTTCAACCAGAAAGCTACCAACTCAGCCAAGCGGATTTGGCAGCCCTGCCTGCAGAGATCGTCTGGGAGGAGGCTCCTAGCGATGTCAAGAATGGCTTAGAGGCAATCCAGCGGCTGTTACAACTATATACAGGCTCCATTGCCTATGAATTTAGCCATGTTCACGATGAAGAAGAACGCAAATGGCTCAACCAGCAGGCCGAATCGGGACGTTATTTGTCCGCCATGAGCGTAGAAGAGCGCAAGGGGCTTTTGAAAAAGCTGCTTGAGGCCGAGCAATTCGAGGAATTCCTGCACCGCACGTTCGTAGGTGCGAAACGTTTCTCGGTTGAGGGCAACGAAGCACTCGTACCGCTGCTTGACGAGATCGTTCGCCAAATGGCCGAAGTGGATGTCAATTCCATCCTCGTGGGGATGGCACACCGCGGTCGCTTGAACGTCCTGGCTCATGTACTGGGCAAGGATTACAGCAAGATTTTCTCGGAGTTCATGCACTCTCCGAATAAACATCTCGTTCCATCCGAAGGCTCCATGGGCATTAACTATGGCTGGACAGGTGACGTGAAATATCATTTGGGCGCGGACCGTTATCTGAAGAAGGATGAAGCACGGCAGGTTCGGATTACCCTTGCAAACAACCCGAGTCACCTGGAATACGTCAATCCGGTAGTAGAGGGCTTTGCTCGTGCTGCTCAGGAGGATCGCAGTGAAGCGGGTTATCCGAAGCAGGATGTAAACAAAGCGCTGAGCATTCAAATTCATGGTGATTCCGCGTTCCCTGGCGAAGGGATCGTGCCGGAAACCTTGAACTTTAATAAACTGCCGGCATTTCGTACGGGCGGATCGATTCACATTATCGTGAATAACCGTATCGGATTTACGACAGAAGGCAAGGATTCCAGATCCACTCATTATGCGAGTGATTTGGCGAAAGGATATGAGATTCCGATTATCCACGTGAACGCGGATGATCCGGAAGCATGTATCGCGGTTGCTCGTCTAGCCAGTGATTATCGCAACAAGTTCAAGAAGAGCATTCTGATTGATCTTGTCGGTTACCGGAAATATGGCCATAACGAAACCGATGATCCGGAAACAACCCAGCCGCTGATCTACCAGAAGGTGAAGAACCATCCAACCGTCAGCGCGATTTATATGAAGAAACTGGTGGATGGAAACATTCTGACCCAAGAACAAGTGGACGGTCTGAAGAATAGCGTTCTAGAGGTCCTGAAGAATTCTTACGAGAGCGTGAAGTCGAAGGATCCTGTTGATCAGATCCTGCTGGGGCTGAACGCTACTGACGGTAAATCCAAGACGGAAGTAGCTACGAATGTGTCTGCAGAAGTGTTGCGCGGGATTAATCGCGAACTTCTGCAGTGGCCAGAAGGCTTTACGGTATATCCGAAGCTTCAACGTATTCTCGAGCGCCGCAGCAATTCGCTCGACGAGGGCGAGAAGGTGGACTGGGGCCATGCCGAAACGCTGGCTTTCGCTACGATTCTTGCCGACGGCAAGCCGATCCGGATTACGGGGCAGGATGCCGAACGTGCAACGTTTGCCCATCGTAACCTCGTGCTTCACGATGCGGTTAATGGGGAGACCTTCTGCCCGCTGCACCGGTTGCCGCAAGCTAAAGCATCGTTTGCGATCCACAACAGCCCGTTGACCGAAGCAGCCGTCGTTGGATTTGAATATGGCTACAATGTGTACTCTCCTGAGACTTTGGTGATCTGGGAAGCGCAGTATGGTGATTTCGTTAACTGTGCCCAGGTTATCATTGACCAGTTCATCACAGCCGGCCGCTCGAAGTGGAGACAGAAGTCCAGCTTGGTTATGCTGCTTCCTCACGGGTATGAAGGAAATGGTCCTGAGCACTCCAGTGCAAGATTGGAACGCTTCCTCCAGCTGAGTGGAGAAGACAACTGGACGGTTGCAAATCTGACTTCCGCTGCTCAGTATTTCCATCTGCTGCGCAAACAGGCTTCCTTGACCGAAACGGAAGATGCCAGACCGCTGGTGATTATGGCTCCGAAGAGCTTGATTCGTAATCCGCGCGTGGCATCGCCTGTGAACGCGTTCAGTGAGGGCGGTTTCCAGAAAGTGATGGAGCAGCCGGGTCTTGGCCAATCACCGAAGAAGGTGGAGCGCCTTGTTCTGTGCTCGGGGAAAGTTGCAATCGATTTGGAGGATGCGCTGGATAAGCAGAAGGATCAGGATCAGTCCTGGATTCATATTCTTCGTGTGGAACAGCTGTATCCGTTCCCTAAAGAAGAAATTTCCCGTGTGCTGCAGAAGTATCCGAACCTGAAAGAGATTCTGTGGGTTCAGGAAGAACCTCAGAACATGGGCAGCTGGAGCTTCATGGAACCAAGAATTCGTGAAATTGCACCTAAAGGCACAGAGGTCCGTTACAGCGGACGTCCTGAGCGTTCGAGCCCTGCTAGCGGCTATCAGGATGTTCATGCTTATGAGCAACAGACCATCATTTCTTTTGCCCTTAATCGTAAAACTATAAATCAAGAGATCTCATTGGGGAGGTAGCGGCTGTGAGCGAAATTACTGTACCAGCTATGGGCGAATCCATCACCGAAGGAACGATATTCAAATGGCACGTTAAAGAAGGGGATAGCGTTAACATCGGTGATGTGCTGCTCGAGTTAGAAACGGATAAGGTTAATCTTGAAATTAGCGCAGAGTCAGAAGGCGTTGTGGAAAAAATCCTTCGTCAAGAAGGGGAGAATGTAACGATCGGTGAAGTTATCGGTCAAATTTCTCCGCAGGAAGGCGTTGCAAGCGCTCCGGCAGCGAAGGCGGCTGAAGCACCAGCATCCGCACAAACGGAGGCTGCTCCGGCACCCGCAGCAGAAGCACCGAAGCCGCAAGCTCCGGTACCGGCTCAGAACGAGGAAGGAGCGGGTCTGACTGCATCGCCATCCGCACGCAAACTGGCTCGTGAACGCGGGATTGATCTGGACCAGGTACAGGGCCGCGACCCAATCGGTCGGATTTACCATGATGATGTGAAGAATCATAATGAAGCCAAGCAGCCTGCTGCACCGAGCAAGCCTGCAGCTACCACTGCTGCACCGGCAGCACAAGCGCCGGCCGCTGAGTATGGCAAGCCGGTAGAACGCACTCGCATGTCCCGTCGTCGTCAAACGATTGCGAATCGTTTGGTCGAAGCGCAGCATACGGCTGCCATGCTGACTACCTTCAACGAAGTGGATATGACAGCGATCCTGGATGTGCGCAAGCGCCGTAAGCAAGCTTTTCAAGAGAAGCATGACGTAGGCCTAGGTTTCATGTCCTTCTTCACCAAGGCGGTTGTAGGTGCGTTGAAGAGATTCCCGCATCTGAATGCCGAGATCGATGGCGATGATATTGTTGTGAAGAAATTCTATGATATCGGTATAGCGGTGTCCGCGAAAGAAGGACTTGTTGTTCCGGTCGTGCGCGATGCAGATCGTCTTGGCTTTGCCGAGATTGAGAAGGAAATCGGCAATCTGGCTGCGAAGGCTCGTAATAATGCGCTGTCCTTGTCTGAACTGCAAGGCGGTACATTTACGATTACGAATGGCGGCGTCTTCGGCTCGCTGTTGTCTACGCCGATCCTGAATACGCCGCAGGTGGGTATCCTCGGCATGCACAAAATCCAGCTTCGCCCGGTAGCGATTGATGCTGAGCGTATGGAGAATCGTCCTATGATGTACATCGCATTGTCTTATGATCATCGGATCGTTGATGGTTCCGAAGCGGTTCGCTTCCTGGTAACGGTTAAAGAGCTCCTTGAAGATCCAGAGTCGCTGCTTCTGGAAGGCTAACTCTCCAAGCTTTGCGACACAATCATAATAAGAAGGCCGCATGGACATTGCCATGCGGCCTTCTTACATTAGCGATTATGATTTTGATTTATCGTTATCGTTCGGATCGGGGAGATCCCGAGGGTTCCAATTTTCAGCCTGAGGCTCCACATCCTGATGTTTCTTTACCTTGTCTCTTTGTTCCTGAGAGTCATTCTCCGCATTCTGCTGATTGCGTACTTCCTCGCTGTTGGGTTGTTTCATGGGAATACCTCCTTCAGTCGATATAATACATACATACCCGGTATGGCAAAAGACAAACAGGCCTCGGACATCAAGTCATTTGATTTTCATTGGGGTTGAAGTTAACATGGTAACTGATAGTCCATTACATAAATCATGATCATTATAGATAAACGAGAGGAGAGATAGGCATTATGGCGAATCCATCCCAGCGTACGCTGCTGTTTACAGGTGCGTATGCGGAAGACAACCAAAGCGGAGTATGCGTATATGAATTTAATGAGGATAGCGGCGAATTGAAGCTGCTTGATGAGGTGTCCGGCATTAAGAATCCGACCTTCCTGAACGTGGACCCGGAAGCCAGACGTTTATATGCCATTGGCGAAATTTCAGAGGATGGCGGTAAGGCTGGCGAGATCATCAGCTTTGAGATTGACCCTGTTGCCGGCAAGCTGACCGAACGGAGCCGTGTTCGCAGTGTGAGCAGCTCTACTTGCCATATCCAGCGTGATGAAGCGAGTAAGTATCTGATTGTTTCGAGTTATCATGGAGGCTTGGTAGGTCTTCATCCGATCGGGAAGGATGGACAAGTCGGTGATCTGCTGGATGAGAAGAGACATGCCGATCTCGTGACTGTGCGGGAAGATCAGCAATCCAGAGCACATTCGGCGTTTTATAGTCCGGATGGTCAATACGTGTTCGTACAGGATTTGGGACTGGACAAAATTCTCGCTTACACGGTAAATGAGAATGCCCAAGAATTGAGCTTTCATGGCGAAACCCAGCTGGAAGCGGGCGTAGGCCCTCGTCATCTGGCGTTCCACCCAAGCGGTGTTTACGCATATGTCATCAACGAGCTGAATTCCAGTGTCACGGTGCTTCGCTATATCCAAGACGAAGGTCGTTTTGAGGTCCTGGAGACGATATCGACACTGCCTGCGGATTTTGACGGAGAGAGTTACTGCGCCGAAATCGCCGTGTCTGCGGATGGCAAAACGGTATATGGATCTAACCGCGGACATGACAGCCTTGTTGTATTCAACGTGCATGAAGATACCGGTCGCTTAAGCCCGGTCCAGTATATTTCGACAGAAGGCGGGCACCCGCGTCATTTTACACTCATGCCTGGGGGCAAGTTCTTGGTTGTTGCCAATAGAGACGGGAATAATCTTGTATTATTTAAGGTGAATCCGGAAGATGGCAAGCTTGCCTTTACAGGATATACGGTTTCGCAGTCCAAACCGGTATGCGTAAAACCAGCGGTATTCCAGCTTTAGGTTCGAAAGAACAAGTAATCGCATAGCGAATGAACTTAGAGATCGTTCTTACGGCTCAAGTGGTAAGCTGTTTACCATGATGAGTCGGGGAGCGATTTCTTTTTTACTGACTGGAGTTTTTGGGCAGAGAGGAGATTGATTACGTACACGCAACATAACAGCTCGAGGCACCAAGATTCAGACACGGACTCGTTGGGTTATCTATAATCAGGAAAACTTAAACGAGGAGGTTGTGGCAATGTCAACTAATCAACGTTTGGATGGTAAAGTAGCCATCGTTACCGGTGCTGGTTCCGGAATCGGCCAGGCCGCAGCCCTTCTTTTGGCGGAGCAAGGAGCTAAACTGCTGTTGATCGACATTGATCGTGAACGTGTGGAGAAGGTTAAACAAACGATTGAACAAGGCGGGGGCGAAGCGCTAACCGGCAACTGCGACATTTCCAAAGCGGAATCGCTGAAGGATTGCTTTAGCCAGGCTGCCGAGAAGTGGGGAAAGATTGATATCGTGTTTGCCAACGCCGGGATCAACGGGACCAAGGCCCCGATCGAGATCATGGAGCTGGATGAATGGGATGCTACGATCAATACCAATCTAAGAGGAACGTTTGCCACGGTTAAATACGCGATTCCCTATTTGAAGGAGCACGGAGGAAGTATCATCATTACGAGCTCCATTAACGGTAACCGGGTATTTACCGGCTTTGGTTTCTCAGCCTACAGCACCACGAAGGCCGGGCAGGTGGCTTTCATGAAGATGGCGGCTCTGGAGCTTGCACGTTATAAAATCCGGGTGAATGCCATTTGTCCCGGCGCGATTGCCACCAACATTGATGAGAGCACCATTGCGAAGCCAGAGCTGGACGAGGTGACGATCCCGATTGAATATCCGGAAGGAGACCAGCCCTTGGCGGATGGACCGGGACAGCCTTCACAGGTTGCCCAGCTCGTAGCATTTCTTGCATCCGATGATGCTTCCCATATTACCGGCACTGAAATCTATATTGATGGGGCGGAATCCCTCATTCATTGATCATCTACAAAGACCGATTTGACAAAACCGGACGTTTTCCTCATAATGAATGAACGTATTGTCAAATTGAATAGTGGTGATGAAGATGGGGATGGGGATTGTTGTTGTGGAAATATGCGACAGCAACTTGATGAGTGCTTTGGAACTTGAGCATCTTGAGGAATTGTATCCCGAAATCGCTGTCCTGCGGGCTGATTGCATGAATCTTTGCGGTCTGTGCAAGCTGCGGCCATATGCACTGGTGAATGGTAAACGTGTATTCGCGGCAACGACGGAAGAATGCGTCGAGAAGATCAAAGCTGCTATCGAAGCTGAACTGGCTGTTTTCCATGATATTTAATACGTCTGAATGTAGACGAGATCGTATAGTAAAAGGGCAAGGTGCGAGTGATTCGCACCTTGCCCTTTCGTTTGGTTATAGCATTTATGGCTGGGTTGGCTCAGGAAGCATTGTGGCTTGCAGCAACAATCTCTTCACACTCCGCAGAGCAGCAGCTATGATGAAGCTCCTCACACTCTTCGCAGCATACATGCTGCAGGTGGCAAGCGTCATTATCGCAATTGATATACCGATCTTCAGGCTTTCCGCAATGGTGGCATTTACCAACGATGACATCCTCGTCCGTTTGATTGATCGGCACGGCAATACGCTCATCAAATACATAACATTTCCCGTCGAACAGACGGCCTTGGACTTCAGGGTCTTTACCGTAGGTGACAATGCCGCCCTCAAGCTGGGCAACGTCTTTGAAGCCTTCCTTAAGCATGAAGCCGGTCAGCTTCTCACAGCGAATGCCCCCTGTGCAGTAAGTCAGGATGGTTTTATCCTTGTGCTCGCTCAGGTTCTCGCGAATCCACTCCGGAAACTCACGGAACGATTGCACCTCTGGACGTATCGCATTGCGGAAGTGGCCGATATCGTATTCGTAGTCATTCCGCCCGTCGATGACGATGACATCATCACGCTGCAAATGTTCAAAGAATTCCTGAGGCGACAAGCGTTTTCCGCTAATCTCGTTAGGGTCGAGCTCATCTTCCACCCGGAAGGTAACGAGTTCTTCGCGGTGACGGACAAACATCTTTTTGAATGCGTGCCCTTCGGAAGGGTCAATCTTAAATACCATGTCCGCAAATAGCGGATTAGCGTGCATATCCTGCATATATTGTTCAGTTTGTTCAATCGTGCCGGATACCGTGCCATTGATGCCTTCGGAGGCAATCAGAATCCGTCCTTTGAGTCCGAGATCTTTGCAGTATTGCAGATGCTCGTCTTTGAACGCTTCAGGGTCCGGGATTTGAACAAATTTATAATAGAGAAGGATCTGATAGTTCTGTTGCTCTGACATGATTTAATCACCTGTTCTTTTTATATATTCAGCCATACGTGTACCTATAGAATTGTAGTGAATTCACTCCACATAGTCAACTTAAATGTATAGAAAGTTTGGCATGATATGTGAAATTAAAGGGTTTCATGAACGCCTGAAAGCGGTTATGATGAAGGGGTGAGCAGGAGAACACTTTCATTATTGGAGGCGTTGAACAGCATGGTACATATCGAACAGAATGCACTCGTATTGTTTCAGGGCGACAGTATTACCGATTGCGGTCGAAATTACGAGGAGTCGGACAGTTTGGGGAACGGATATGCGCTGATGGCTGCTGCCCGGCTAAGCATGGAGCTGCCTTTGAAAAGGCTGCGTTTTGTAAACCGCGGAATCAGCGGTAACCGGGTCGTCGATTTGCGGGGGCGTTGGGAGGAAGACTGTATTGATCTGGATCCGACATGGGTATCCATCCTGGTCGGTATTAATGAGACCGGCAGGAAGTATAACCGGGGTGAAGCAACATCGGTGGAAGCCTACTATGAAGGGTATCGTGAGCTTCTTATCCAAACCCGCGAGTTAACCGGTGCAAACTTTATTCTCATGGAGCCGTTCTTGCTGCCTGTTACGGAAGCGAAGAAGGAGTGGCGGGAGGATCTGGATCCCAAGATTCAGGCCGTTCGGGAATTGTCGCGAGAATTTGAGACGTTGTACGTTCCGCTCGACGGCATTTTTGCTGCAGCCAGCTCCAAGATAGAGATGAGTTATTGGGCAGCTGACGGTGTTCATCCTTCACCGGCAGGTCATGCGCTCATGGCCGAAGCGTGGTTAGCAACGATGCATGGCCGATCGATTTTGTAGACATTGATTTTTTTTCTACTATATAAATAATACTTCATTTGGCTGACATCCCCGGAAGCATGTGACATCCGGGGATGTTCTTTATGTAAACCATCATACGCTTTATAAAATCTTGATTGACGAAAACAATTGGGTACATATAAAATGTTCATAATAGACCGTTGTTCAATTGGAACGACCTATTTTTTGACTTTAATGCTTTCGTCGATGAAAGCGGGGAAGCGTTGTCGCTTTATGTAGAAAATTATGGTTTAAGAACGAAGCGGTTAACCAATGAGAGGGGAATCATGATGAAGAGAAAAATGTGGTTATCACTAACACTCTCCGCACTGCTGGTTACGGCGGTAGGATGCGGGGACAAGCCGGAAGGCGGCGGTACGACTCAAACGGGAAGCGGCGGAGAAGCGGAGAAGAAATCCTATAGCATCGCTATTTCGCAGATCGTAGAACATCCATCTTTGGATGCAACGCGTGAAGGCATTCTGGCAGCATTAAAGGATGCCGGAATTTCCGAGGATGACAATACGCTGAAAATCGATTACAACAATGCGCAAGGCGATCAAGCGAACAACCTGTCGATCGGTCAGAAGCTGAAGGATACGAAGTCGGATCTGGTGGTCGCTATCGCAACCCCGTCCGCACAGGCCGTGGCTGAGAACGTAAAGGAGAAGCCGGTGCTGTTTGCAGCGGTGACGGATCCGGTTGACGCGAAGCTGGTGAGCGACCTGCAGAAGCCGGGTGGCAACGTCACCGGGGCATCGGATACGAATCCGGAGGCAGCTAAACAGCTGATGGATTTCATCAGCACTAACTTCCCGGACGTGAAGAAAATCGGCCTTGTCATTAACGAAGGGGAAGCCAATGCAGTGGTGATGGCAAAGACGGCTGAAGAGGCGCTTGCCGAGCACGGCATCGAGCTGGTTAAGGCAGCTGTCACAAACACTTCGGAAGTGAAGCAGGCCGCGGAGTCGTTAGTCGGCAAGGTAGATGCTTACTATATCACGTTGGATAATGTCGTGGTCAGCGGCGTTGACGCGATTATCCAAACGGCACAAAAGAATAAAATTCCGTTCTTCTCGAGCGACCGCGATACGGTGGAGAAGGGGGCTTTTGCAACCGTCGGATTTAAGTATTACGACCACGGCTATCAAGTTGGACAAATGGCTGTAGAGATCCTGAAAAACGGCAAAAATCCGGCGGACATGGAAGTGACGAAGCCGGATAAGCTGGATCTGATTCTGAACACGAAGGTTGCGGCTGACTATGGTATTGAAGTGACCGACGCCATGAAACAGGAAGTCAAGGACCCGGACAACAACATCATCGAGTAACTGTAAGGCGCGGAGATAACAGCCCGCGCCTTACTTCTGAATCCTTAAGGAGGTCAATGACATGCTGGATTTCGTGATGAGGCTGGATGGTCCGATTGAATTGGGGCTGTTGTATGCGCTGATGGCACTTGGCGTATATATTACGTTCCGGATTCTGGATTTTCCGGATCTGACGGTAGATGGAAGTTTTACAACAGGTGCAGCGATTGCGGCGATTCTGATTACCAACGGTGTGAATCCATGGCTTGCGACGCTGGCTGCATTTGCCGGAGGCATGTTAGCCGGTATCTGTACAGGCCTGCTGCATACCAAGGGCAAGATCAACGGTTTGCTCTCCGGCATTATTATGATGATTGCCTTGTATTCGATCAATATGAGGATTATGGGTAAGCCTAATATTTCGTTAAGCCAGGAAGCGAATATCTTCGGATCGATCGATCCGATCTATATAATGTTGGTGATCGTAATTATCGGAAAACTGCTGCTGGATGCATTCTTCCGCACGGATCTTGGTCTTGCGCTGCGCGCGACAGGAGATAACAAGCGAATGATCCGCAGCTTTGGAGCGAACACGGACACAACAACCATTTTGGGGCTTAGCATTTCAAACGGTCTGGTGGCCTTATCCGGGGCCGTAGTTGCTCAGCAGTCCAGTTTTGCCGACATCAGTTCCGGTATCGGAATGATTGTGATCGGTCTGGCATCCGTCATTATTGGCGAAGCCGTGCTGGGGACCGGTTCGGTATTCCGGACGACGCTGGCTGTAGTCTGCGGTTCGATTATCTATCGGATTGTCGTTGCTGCTGCGTATGAGATTGAATGGCTCGAAGCGTCGGATTTAAAATTGATCACCGCGATCATTGTCATTATTGCTCTCGTGGTTCCGACCATCAATCGGGCGATGAAGCAGCGTTCACAGGCACGGAGGCGCTCAACCGAGCTGTTAGCTACGCAAGGGAAGACCAAAGGAGGTGCGCTCTGATGCTGGAAATGAACCGTGTGTCCAAGCTGTTTAATCCGGGAACCGTGGACGAGAAGATTGCCTTGATGGATATCAATCTTCACTTGAAGCCGGGGGATTTCGTAACGGTTATCGGAAGTAATGGTGCAGGCAAATCCACGCTGATGAATATTATTTCCGGGGTAATGAAGCCCGATGCGGGCGAAGTACGCATTGACGGCACTTCAATTGGCCATCTGCCGGAATATCGTCGCAGCCGCTGGATCGGCCGGGTATTTCAGGATCCGATGGCGGGCACTGCGCCGCATATGACCATTGAAGAGAATCTCGCGATGGCTCATCGCCGCGGCCAGTCCCGCGGGCTAAGCATTGGCGTTACAGCTTCCAAGCGCGCGGGCTTCCGCAAGCATTTAGAGCGGCTCGGCATTGGTCTCGAGGATCGGCTCCGAGCCAAAGTAGGGATGCTTTCCGGAGGGGAACGTCAAGCGCTAAGCTTGCTGATGGCGACCTTCACTCAGCCGCAAATCCTGCTGCTGGATGAACATACGGCAGCGCTTGATCCCGCACGTGCGGAGCTGATCACCCGAATAACCGATGACATCGTACGCGACATGAAGCTGACCACGCTCATGGTCACACATAACATGGAGCAAGCCATCCGTCTAGGCAATCGCCTCATTATGATGGACAAAGGACGTATCATTCTGGATGTGAACGAAGAGCGCAAGAAATCTCTGACGGTGGAGCAGCTGCTCGGGGAATTTGAGCAGATTAGCGGTCATAAGCTGTCGGATGATCGTTTGGTTCTTGGGTAAGCATCTTGCGTTGAGACGGGAATCATTTTATGAATATAACGCTAAGCCTTCAATCTTGACAGGCTTAGCGTTTTTTTGTACGCTAATTTTTTCCTGGCCAGTTATCTATCAAGGCCGGTTAATAATATGACTGGTTTCAGTTCCATCGCTTTTTGCAAGGATTCCTGATAACGTGTTAATGTTGGGTGAGTCACATCTTTAATCGGGAATAACATCAAGAGTGTGCTTTGAAAATGCCTGACGACCGCTAAACTTGAACTAGCGGACATTTGAATATAGGAGGCTTATTCCTTCATGGTCGTTCGTAAAGATGATCTGCAGATGAAAATATTATTAGTGGAAGATGATAAAACAATTGCGTCCGGGCTGGAATATTCGCTGCAGCAAGATCGCTTTTCTACCGTTCTTTGCTATGATGTTGAATCTGCAAAAAAGGTGCTCACTGAAGATATAGATCAATTCGCTCTATGTTTATTTGATTTATCGCTTCCGGATGGAAGCGGTTATGAATTGTGCAGAATGGTGAAAGACCAACGAGATATTCCGGTCATCTTTTTAACGGCGATCGACGATGAGGTCAATGTCGTGATGGGGCTTGATATGGGAGCCGATGATTATATTACAAAGCCTTTTCGTATTCGCGAGCTTCTTTCGCGGATCAAGTCCGTCCTGCGGAGATACCATAAGTCGCCTCAGACCCAAGGGATCATTAACCTGAACCAGGTTCGCATGAATACGCTGGAAGGAAAAGTGTATAAAAACGGCGCCGAAATTTCATTGACCGCTTTGGAGTATCGCTTATTGTTGATTTTTGGTAACCATATTGGGCAAGTTCTATCAAGAAATCAGCTTTTGGAGCAGATTTGGGACGTGGCAGGCGACTTCGTGAACGACAATACGCTAACGGTATATATCAAAAGGCTGCGGGAAAAGCTGGAGGATGATCCGCAGCATCCCACGATGATCAAAACGGTACGCGGTTTAGGATATAAGGTTGGTGATTAGATGCTGCGTAATCGAGAGGTTCGGATTTTATTGTTGATCATGGGTTCCATCAGTTTAGCGGGGGGCGTTGCGGCTGCTTTTATTTCGTCTGTAGCTGCGGCGCTCGTTTTCATCATGTCTATTTTACTTATGGGAAGCAGTCTGTTATTCACGAGATGGAGATACCGCGAACTTGAAAAGCTGTCCGTCTATTTGCGTGAAATTAGCAGCGGTAATTATTCACTTGACGCTCGCGATAATCAAGAAGGCGAGCTTAGCATTTTAAAGAATGATATTTATAAAGTGACGCTTATGCTATCAGAGCAGCGGTCGCTTCTGCAGCGAGACAAAACGGGGCTAACGGATGCCATTTCCGATATCTCGCATCAGCTTAAAACGCCGCTTACCTCCATGACGGTGATGGCGGATTTATTAAGCAAACCCCACCTGCCTCCAGCGAAAAGAACAGAGTTCACTCGCAATATCCGTATTCAGCTTGAACGAATCGATTGGCTTGTTTCTTCCTTGTTAAAGCTATCGAAAATAGAGGAAAAGACAATCCAGTTCAAAGAAGACCAGGTACTCGTAAATAAGCTTATACAAAAGGCATTAGAACCGGTGTGGATTCCGTTGGAAATCAAGGACCAAACGGTAACCATCAAGGGTGATGACAACGTCTCATTTGTCGGTGATTTCAAATGGACGGCCGAAGCGCTCATTAATATATTGAAAAATGGCGTCGAGCACACGCATGAAGGCGGAAGCATAGCCATTTCTTTTTCCGAAAATGCGCTATTTACGGAAATTATCATTGCCGATAACGGTAAAGGAATTCCAAAAGAAGATTTACCTTATATATTTAAGCGTTTTTATAAAGGGAAAAATGCGAGTGAGGGGAGCATCGGCATTGGTCTTGCGATGGCTTATAGCATCATTGCAAGCCAGAACGGAGTGATCGATGTGACAAGCAGCAGCGACAAGGGTACGCAATTTCGAATTAAGTTCTATAAACAAGTGATTTAATCGTAAGTGACTGAATTGTCACCTTCATCGTCACTGAAAAGTCATTTTAGACAGATAAAATGATAGTCAACAGATGAACGATGGAGGTACGACCATGCATTTGAAGCAACAACGCCAGATTATTTTTGCTATCACGATTTTCTACACCCTGTTTATTCTTTATTTTTTGTTTTTCGCTTTCGGCAGAGTAGGTAAGGTAGATCAAATCTCCGAGTACACCTTTATATTTTTGCCTGACAGTTTCTTCAGGTTGCCAAGACTAGATCTTCTACATCCTACGCTGATGGATCTTGTGGGTTTCGGGAACATCGCCGCGTTCATTCCTTTTGGCATATTGATTCCGTTGTTATATCAGACTAGCTTTGTTCGCTTTATGACCTTGTTCATCCTATCCATTCTCGTGCTGGAGACGATTCAGGCGCTAACATTCCTCGGCAGCTTCGACATGAACGATGTCATACAGAACTCATTGGGGGCAGCCATAGGCTTCGGGGCGTACAAACTTGGCTTTCGCACGAACAGTAACTGGAAAAATATTGTTTATGCCGGTTTTTCTGGTTTAATCCTTATGCTCGGGGTGTGGGGTGTCTTTGGGATCGTTGACCAAGTGTTGACCAAAGAGATGAGCCCCTTTGTAGCGATAAACGATTTAAGGGATAGTACGGGGAATCTTTCAACGGGAACCAAACTGAACACTCTTAAGATAAGCGGTCAAGACGTGGAACCCCAATATAATGTGTACAGCATCGAAGGCAAAAGCAAGGAAACGTACACGTATACGTTTGGCAATAAGAAGGAGGTGTACCTCTTTTTGAATTATGGGATTCCCGATCAGGAGGATTCCCGAGGCAGCATTAGGGTTACCGCCGATGGACATGAGTTCCTGACTGTATCTGTAGAAGCCGGATGCCATGAGCCGGATATGAGCTCCATTTATCTCCCTCAGGCCAATGAGCTTACGATAACCATTGAGGGAATTGTAACCCTGTGGGATGTTGGATATAAAGAGATGGTTTATAGCTGGAATTGAGCATGAAGGGGCGCCCATGCTTCCGAAGTGAGTTTTGTACGAAGTCGATTCAAGAAGTAACGCCCACAAAACTTTTAGGAGATATGGCAATGGAAATTTTAAAAATCGAGCATTTGTCTAAAATATACGGCACAGGCGAATCGGCGGTAAAGGCGCTTGACGATATTTCATTTTCGGTTCAAAAAGGCGAATTCGTCGCGATTATCGGCCCGTCCGGATCGGGGAAATCCACGCTGCTGCATATGCTGGGCGGTGTGGATCGGCCGACTAGCGGCAAAGTCCTCGTAGAGGGTACGGACATGTATAACTTGGACGAAACGCAGCTGGCCATCTTCAGGCGGAGACAAATCGGACTGATCTACCAGTTTTTTAATCTGATTCCCGTCCTGACGGTGGAAGAGAATATTACGCTCCCGCTCTTGCTTGATAACCAAAAGGTAGATCAGAAGCAGTTGGATGGTCTGGTGAAGACTCTGAATCTGCAACATCGTTTAAACCATCTGCCCAATCAATTATCAGGCGGACAACAGCAAAGGGTGTCGATCGGAAGAGCGGTCATTAGTAATCCTGCCATTATGCTGGCGGACGAACCCACCGGGAATTTGGACAGCAAGAATAGCAGCGAGATCATCGACTTATTACAAATGTTGAATAAAACCTATCGCCAGACATTGATCGTGATCACGCATGACGAACGAATCGCTTTGCAAGCGGACAGGGTCATTTCGATTGAGGACGGAAGAATGGCCAAAGACGAGGTGATTCGCCCTTGAATATTGTCAATAAACTCACCGTCAGACATTTGAGGCAAAACAAGAGACGAACGCTTGTAACCATTCTGGGTGTCATGTTGTCAGTTGCCATGGTGACGGCTGTTGCAACGCTTGGTTTTTCTTACTTGGATTTAATGAAAAGGCAAACCATCGCGGATGAAGGGGAATGGCATGTCCTGTACCAAGATGTCAACAAGGAACAGCTTGCAGCGATAAAAAACGATGATGCAACCAAGACCCTTGCAGTCACCAAGGATATTGGCTATGCCCCATTAGAAGGGGGACAAAATACAAATAAGCCGTATTTGTTCATCAAGGCGTACGATGCACAGGGGCTGGCGCAATTTCCGATTGAATTGAGTAAGGGGAGTCTACCGCAAACAGACAAGGAAGTTGTGATTTCTGAAGCCGTTGCGACGAATGCCAAGGTGAAATACGAACTCGGAGATCGTCTCACCCTTCGCATCGGCAAACGATTCGAAGTAGGGAACGATCAACCGCTGGATCAAACCGAATCGCTGCGTTTCGTAGATAACGAAAAGAACGAAACGCTGCAAAATATAACGACAAGGGCTTACACGGTGGTAGGCTTCATCAAGCATCCCGTATGGGAACCGGCGTGGGCCCCGGGGTATACGACCATTAGCTATGTCGATGAAAACCTCATGGGGGCAAACGATCGAGTCCATGCGGCGGTGGTCTTGAAAAAAGTCAATCAGTCCTTATTCGCTCATGCGGCAAATTTGGCAAAGGACAACCATATCGAAACGGTCCAATATCATCACGATTTGCTTCATTATTATGGCGTCTCCAAAAGCGAAGCTTCGTACAGCACGATGTTCTCATTATCGGTGATCCTGATCGCGGTTATTATGATCGGCTCGGTTTCGCTCATCTATAATGCTTTTGCGATTTCCGTCTCGGAACGTTCCCGCCATTTAGGGATGCTGGCAAGCGTGGGGGCTACAAAAAGGCAGAAGAGAAATTCGGTGTTTTTTGAAGGTGTCATTATTGGCTTGATCAGCATTCCCGCTGGAATCTTATGCGGTCTTGCCGGGATCGGCATTACTTTTCAGTTTATTAACGCTACAATACAAGGAGCTTTAGGCATTACTGAAAAGCTAACGGTAATCGTCACGCCGTTATCGCTTTTGATTACCTGCGCTGTTTCGATGTTGACGATTTTCATTTCGACGTATTACCCGGCCGTCAAAGCATCCCGGATTTCCGGCATGGATGCGATACGCCAAACAACCGATGTGAAGCTTACGAGCAAAACCGTGAAAACATCGAAATGGATTCGAAAGCTCTTCGGAATCGAAGCGGAGATCGGATTGAAAAACTTAAAAAGGAACAAGCGGAGGTACCATGCCACCGTATTCTCGCTCGTGATCAGCATCGTTCTGTTTTTAACGGTATCATTTTTTACCAGCAATCTGAAACAATCCTTGGCCATGTCGCAGGAAGGCGTCAATTATGATATTGAGCTATCCTATGGCAATGAAAAAAGAATAGACGATCGGTTGGTTCAATCCATTGCATCCCTTTCGGATGTGTCGGAATACAGCGTGATTCATGAGTTGTACAGGAACGCTTGGATCGAAGAAGCGTCCATCGCCGATGAATTGCAGGAGGCGGTCAAGAAGGATAAGAGCATGCTGAAGGACGGAAAATATCCTTATGATATTAAAATCGCTGCACTAAATGATTCGAACCTGCGGGCTTATGCCAAAGCAGTCGGCGCAGATTACGAGTCACTGACGGATCCGGATCATCCCGCCGCCATCGTGATCGATACGATCGATTATAAAGATATGGATACGGGAAAATACGTCCAAACGAAGGCTATTCATGCGAGTGTTGGGCAAAGTCTCGATTTGACAACGATCCATGAGGAAACGGAGCAAGAGACGGATGTAAGTAAAGTGTACATTGCGGCGTTGACGGATCGATCTCCGATGGGTATGAGCTTAGTCGGAACAGGCGGGCTAAATATTGTCGTCTCGGAACAGGTCCTGAATCAACTGGCAGACGATAAGAGCGGGGAGTTCGTTCAAACCTTTCTCTATCTGAAAAGTGCGGACCCGCTGAAAACGCAGCAGGAAATCGAAGATATGAAAGAGCCTAATCTGTATGCGTACAATTTGTACCAATCCAGAAAACAGGATGAACAGATGATACTATTGATGTCCGTCTTTTCTTATGGCTTTATCGTATTAATTTCCGTGATTTCGATTGCGAATATTTTTAATACGATCTCAACGAGCATCGCTCTTCGAAAGCGGGAATTTGCGATGCTGAAATCCGTTGGAATGACACCAAAAGGCTTTGCGAAAATGATGAACTACGAAAGTGTAGTTTATGGGGCCAAATCACTGCTGTTCGGGCTTCCTATCAGCTTCATCGTGATGTATGGGATCTATAAGGCATTTGCGAACAAATTTAGCTACGGATTCGTCCTTCCCTGGATGAGTATTCTGTCTGTCATTGCCGCCGTTTTTGTCATTGTCGGTTCTGCCATGCTATATTCCAGCGCGAAAGTAAAAAAGGAAAACATTATCGACGCGTTAAAGCAGGAGAGTATATAAAAATGACCGACTCTGACTTGAAACTGCAAGGAAAGACAGCGTCAACCATCATTAGAATAAAGTCATAAGGGGGACCTCGTCTTGGGGATCGATGCAATCTATACGAATCTACGTATTTTAATGCTGCCGGTCATATTAATTATCGGGATCGAATTCGTTCTAATCGGGTTATATTATTATCTTTATTATAGAAAACAACAATCAGAGGGAAAGCCAAGGATTCATATGAAAAAGCTTTTTCTTGGCGCCTTGTTCATCGGATATGTTGTATTTGTGCTTGAGCTAACCATGCTCGGGCGCGGCCATTCTCATTTCTTGCAGATGAATCTCCATCCATTCAGCGATTATATCGAAGCGTGGAACAAATATTCCTTACGTGATCTTCAGAACGGCATATTTAATATCATCATGTTTATCCCGATGGGAATATTGCTGCCCTTCATCAGCCGGAAATTTAAAGCGTTTAAGTGGCTTCTTCTAGTCGTGGTAGGTTCCACGCTCTTTATTGAAACCTATCAGACGCTGTCAGGTGCAGGGCTGTTTGAGCTTGCTGATATTATGAACAACACGCTTGGTGGTATTTTTGGATATCAGTTATACAGACTTGCTGCTTCCATTATTAATAATAAAAGAGTAAAAATGAAAAGTCTGTTGGGAAATCTGGCGATACCTCTATTCATGGGTTTGTTTTTTGTCGGTATGCATATTGTGTATTCCCAACAGGAGTTCGGCAATCTGGCCATAAACTCATATACCCAATGGAATATGACAGATGTTGAAGTGACAACATCCCTTCAGCTAAGCTCGGCACCTGTGGTCGCCCCCGTATACAAGAAAATCACTCAGCGGGATAGTGTAGAAGCCCTGCTGCAGCAAAAGTTAGGATTATCTGTGTTGAAACTTAAGGAGCGAGGCGGCGATCGTGAGGTTCTAATGGAAGACAAATCAGGAACATCATATACATTCTATCAATCCCAAGAGGGGAACTGGTCGTTAACCGAGAACAATTATATACCAGATCGGGCTTCATTCGCTGACCAAGAACCGCTGCTCTCAAAAGCCAAAATCATGATGGCCGATCTTGGCATACTCCCCCAAGAGGCTGATGTTACAGCGTTGGAGGACGGAGAATTTCAATGGACCCTCACGGATAAAGCGGGGTTAACCGAAAGTTACTGGACTGGCGAATTGTTACTCGGTCTTAAACAAGATGGCAGTATCTATTCGATAAATAACGGGATCCAAGAGAATCGATTCATTAAGGAAGTAGATATCCTGTCTCCTGCAGAGGTATATGAGCGTATCAAGGATGGAGAATTTCCTCAAATCAAAAGAAATGCAATATTAAAGCCTGATCAACTCGTCATTAAAAAAGGTGATCAACTAGATATAACAGGAATCGAGCTTACGTTTATATATGACACGAAGGGCTTCTATCAGCCTGTATACAGAGTACACGGTGTATTTAATGGGGATTCGGATTGGTTCACCTTAATTCAGGCAAGAAGGAGCTAGAGAGGATATAGTAAGTAGCGGCCCTGACTTGATTGAAGTTAGGGCCGTTAAGGTGTAATCCAACTTTCAAAGCGCTTCCGAAAATTTCGGAGCGCTTTTTCTCATCGTAGTGATCCATATGACGAAATATAAATAGTAAAGAAAAGTGCTGAATTTGGCATTTTTAAATTGTATTGGTTATTTTTTGTAAAAAAATGACGTAAATAAGTATTGACCGCTGGAATATTAATCAATATGATTACTGTATAGAGAAATATACTAATATTTGGGTTCGATCCTAGAGGGTGGTGTTAGCTTGGAAAGGACAGCCACGATTCGCGAACAAATGGAAGAGTTTCTACATAAGCACGAAATGACGATTAATCGATTTGCTGAGATATCGGGGGTCAATAGCGGCACACTCAGCAACATTCTGAATGGGAACCGTCCGATTTCCATGCAGCAGTTGGACCGGATTACGTTAGGTATGGGTCTGGAAGAGGGTTATTTTTACGAGCTGTATATAGATGAATGCATCTTTCATGCTACGCCGGATTGGCGTCGGCTGGGTCCGTTTCTTCACCGATGCGCGGAGCTGGGGAAGCTGAATTGTCTGGACAAGGCTGTCCGGATGACGATGGATAATATCTCTTACTCCCCCTTGCTCTTTGAAACGGCAGAGCTTTTTTTCAAAGAGGGAAAACATGAGGCGGCTGTACTGCTGTATAAAAGTGTGGCGGAGAGTGAACGATTTCAGCATTCGGAGCGGTTGGCCCTTTGTCAGTATCGGTTGTTTGTTTTAGAACTAACGGATGATCAGGATGCAAATTTGCAGGCAGCCGTTTATTTTGAGCCGTTTGTGGATCGTTTAGATGAAATGTATCAGTTGGATGCATTAAGACAATTGATCAATATAAATGTATCGCTAAATCGATGGGATAAAGTTGAAGAATTAGCTAAAAAAATGGGTAGCAAAGCAAAGATTCAGTATCAGAATGATGTGAAAATGTATGATCTAGAGGCAGGAGAGGTGAAACCTTTAATATTCTATATTTTGTACGCTCAATTAATTCAAGCAAATGTTTGTCGAGAAAGAGGAAATTATGAGCAAGGATTATACTATGTATCATTATATATGAATCCTGACTGGGTTACTGAGCCTTCTATAGATGAACTTCGGGTTATCAATCAGTTTAAGGACTGGGGAGAGGCTAATAAATATCTCTACCAGCTTATGGTTGGACAAGTTGAGGTTTTAACTGATTACGTAGAATACATTTCGACTAGAGAGAATGAAATTTTCACTGCACTGTGTAATATAATGATCGCTGCCAATCGTTTTGACTTGAACGTAGAACAAATATTGGAACGTTTTGAGGTGTATTTAATACTTAAAGATCAATCAAGTAATATAGGCACCATTAATCGACAAGTTAATACTGAAAGATATACCCGACTTTTGTCTGAATTAGGAATATATTATTTGAATTCAAAAAATTACGACAAAGGTTTACAATTTATATTGGAAAGTTTAGACAGATCTATTACAATAAATAGTAACAGGGGTATGCTAAGATGTATGGGATTATTTGAACAGTTTCGCGATTTTTCTTCGTATGAATGTCAGAAACGCTATAAAACTTTAGTAAGTGAGGTGCAGGATTTAAATGAAAAGAAAATTGGCATGTCTACTAGCTACATTTAGTATTGTAATGCTAATAACATTACCCGTTATTTCAAACAATGCGGATCTGTTAGATCCGACACATCGGGCAACATTATCACATGATCATGGTGTCGGAAGCTAATAAGTTAGGATACAGTGATAATACTGGTACTAAAGATATCTTAAAGAAGATAGTTCCTGAAAAACGAGGGACTATCTTCTTTTTATTAATGTATTTTTCGAATTATAAAAAAAGAGCAATTCATTATCACTATTGACCAAACGAATGTAAAATAATAGCATGTAATTATTTACTATACTAATACTTGGTTTTCCATCTGGGGGTGTTGTTACTTGGAGACGACAGCCACGATTCGCGGAGAAATAGTTAGATATTTGCAGAATCATCGTATGACAATCAACCAATTTGCCAGGATATCGGGTATTAACAGCGGGACACTTAGTAATATCCTGAATGGGAATCGTCCCATGTCCATGCACCAGTTAGACCGGATAACCGAAGGGATGGGTCTGGAAGAGGGGCATTTCTACGAACTTTACATAACGGAAAGCATTTTTCATACGACTCCGGATTGGCGAAGGCTTGGACCTTTTCTTGAGCGATGTGCAGAACTGGATAAATTGGATTGTTTGCATAGAGCTGCACGAATGACGATGGAAAACATTAACTACGCACCGATGCTTTTTGATATGGCGGAGACCTTATTCAACGAGGAGAAGCGTGAAGCCGCAGCTTTGTTATACGAGTGCGTTGCCGAGTGCGAAAAATTTCAGTATTCCGAACGGTTAGCTCTTTGCCAGTATCGACTATTCTTAATCAGGTTAGGTGAGAACCAAGAGGAAAATTTACAAGCAGCTGTATACTTTGAGCCTTATATTGATAGGTTAGATGAAATCTATCAATTGGATGCGTTAGTTAAGCTTATTAATTTAAATATATCTTTGCAGCGAATGGATAAAATCGAAGCTCTAGCCAAAAGAATGGAACATCAAGCCAGAATTCATTATCAGCAAAATAGAGATACGTTTGAATCGCTTGAATTTCCAAAGAGACCTCTTCTTTTTTATTTACTATATTCGTACCTAATTCAGGCATTTGTGTATCAAGAACGAGGTGATTACGATCATGCTCTCCACTATGTATCATTGTATGATAAACCAGATTGGGTAATAAATCCGAGCCAAGAGGAATCTCTGATTTTGGAGCAGTTCAGCGAATGGGCTGAGGCTAATCGATATATGTATGGTTTAATGAGTGGGCAGCCAGGTTCTCTGAATCAGTATGTAGATTATGTTGAATCAAGAAATGATGAGATTTTTCTAGCTCTATGCAATATCATGGTCGCAGCTAATCGTTATCAACTTCAGGTTGATCCAATTTTGGAACGCTTTAAAGAGCATCTGCATTATAGATCGCAGCAAAATCAACTTGGAAAGGTTAGCGATCAGGTCACATTAAACCGGTACACCCGCCTCCTCGCCGAGTTAGGGATATACTATTTAAATGCTAAACAGTATGATCGGGGGTTATCCTATATCCTGGACAGCCTCGAGTATTCGATAAGAACCAAAAGTGATAACGGGATGCTGCGGTGCATGGGGATCTTCGAGCAGTTCCGTCAGTACGCATCCGAGGAAATACAGAAACGGTATAATGAATTCATTCGTGATGTCCAAAAGTTATCCGTGTATGCTTGGAGCCCACTTGTGTAGGGCTCTATACGTGCGTCTACAGGTTAATGTACAACGCTGAATAGGCGACAGACTGGCCCTATAAGCTGCCATGAAGCTTCCCGAGGCTATAGCCTAATATCCGGGTTTGTGATAAACTCGGATAAGTTTATTTTTACATATCGCTTGAAAGTAAGGAGTTCATGTCATGACATCAAGAACATCAATAGATCAAAACACAACTTCCGCCGGGCGCACATGGATGATGTTTGCAGGTATTATCCTGATTGCCATTAACCTGAGAGCGGCGATTACATCGGTTGGCCCGCTGATCGGGATCATCCGCGACGATACGGGAATCTCGAACACGTTGGCGGGTATGCTCACTACGCTGCCGCTACTAGCCTTTGCTTTATTGTCGCCAATGGCACCGGCCATGGCTAAAAAATGGGGGCTGGAGACTACTCTTTTACTAAGTATGGTGGTGCTGACATTCGGCATCGGCATCCGCTCGATATCATCCCCTTATACGCTGTTAATCGGTACCGCATTTCTCGGAATGGCTATAGCCGTTGGGAACGTGCTGCTTCCAAGTCTGGTCAAGCGGGATTTCCCCCGGCATATCGGATTGATGACGGGGACGTACTCTGCTTCGATGAACCTGCTCGCCGCGATCGCATCCGGGATCAGCGTTCCGCTGGCTACCCAAGCTGGGCTTGGTTGGCAAGGGTCCCTATTAATCTGGGGTTCGTTATCCGTCTTGGCTCTCATCGTATGGATCATTCAGCGCCGGAGCTCCGGAAGAACCGCTGAGGTAAGTTCGGCTGCTACCAAACATCAGAGTGTGCTGAGGTCACCGCTTGCTTGGTACATTACTTTATTCATGGGTCTTCAATCGTTTACGTTCTACGTGAACATCTCATGGCTGCCCGAGATTCTGAGAAGCCAAGGCATGGATTATAGTGCCGCGGGCTGGATGCTCTCGATTCTCCAATTTGTCAGCCTGCCATTCTCCTTTATTATTCCTGTTCTGGCTGGGAGGAATCCCAATCAGCGCATGCTGGTGACGATCTCTGCCTTGTCTATGCTGACCGGATATGCAGGCTTGTTTTCTGGCCTGACTTCATTAAATCTGCTATGGGTGATGCTGGTAGGTATTTCAGGCGGGGCCAATTTCAGTTTATCCCTGATGTTCTTTACCCTTCGTACGAAATCGGCTCAAGAAGCTGCCGCTTTATCCGGTATGGCCCAGTCGCTGGGTTATTTATTGGCTGCTGTAGGTCCGCTGCTCATCGGTTTCCTGCATGATGCGACAGGCGGATGGAAGGTGCCTCTGGCGGTATTATCCGCCATTGTCGTTGTATTGTTCATTTTTGGTTTTGGCGCTGCGAAACCAGGGTATCTGTCCGTGCCGAACGAAACGAAGCCGGAGGCTTAACGTTATACAAGTCACATAATAGTGGCGCATACATTGAATAGGAACAGAAGAGCGATCCATGGACATAAGTTCAGCTGGGTCGTTCTTTTTTTAGTACATATAGCGGAATTTCACACGATATCACTCAAAATTCTTTAGATTTTACATAGCGTTTACATAAATGGGTAGATTGATCATGAGAGTTTGGTATACTCTGAAATTTGATAAAGATGACCTGTATACTTAACGGTTAACGGGTTTACGATTTCTATTACAAGACACCAAGCATATGGGGAGCGATGAATATTGAATCCGGAGACAGACAAAGAACAAGTTCAAGCTCAAGTTGGCAATAGGCAGCCCTCTGGCAGGTGGCGAGCCCTCGGCGAAACCTGGTGGACCGCTCTGCAGCTGGGGCTCACATCGTTTGGCGGACCGATCGCACATCTTGGATACTTCCACCAGACTTATGTGCGCCGCAAGCAATGGTTGGACGAAAAAAGCTATGCGGATCTGGTGGCCCTGGCCCAATTTCTTCCCGGACCCGCCAGCAGCCAGGTGGGTATTGGAGTTGGGATGATGCGAGCGGGCATCTGGGGCGGCATCGTCGCCTGGCTTGGCTTCACATTACCGTCCGTGCTCATGCTTATGATCTTCGCCTATTTGATGCAAACCTTCGATCCCGGCTCGGCAGGCTGGATTCAAGGGCTGAAAATTGTCGCAGTGGCCATCGTGGCGCAGGCGGTTCTGGGTATGGCAGGAAAGCTGGCCTCAGGCCCTGTAAGGGCGGCTATAGCGTTAATAGCCATGGCAGTCGTTCTGCTGTGGCAGAGTCCCATTTCTCAAGTGACGGTCATCGCTCTTGCCGGCTTATCGGGACTGTGGTTGTTCAAGCGTCAAGCGAACGAAGAAGCAGCACCCGAGATAAAGATGCCGATCGGACGGAGAGCCGGACTCTTTTGCTTGGGCCTGTTTGTTGTGTTATTAGTGGGTCTGCCGCTCCTTAAAGGGTTGACCGATAACGGTTGGGTAGCCATGGTGGACAGCTTCTACCGAGCCGGATCGCTAGTATTCGGCGGAGGGCACGTCGTTCTCCCGCTGCTGGAGAATGAGACGGTGCTGAACGGGTGGATGTCTAAAGAGGATTTCCTGACGGGTTACGGAGCAACACAGGCAGTACCCGGTCCGTTATTTACTTTTGCCGCTTACCTCGGGGTCTTGATTCAGGGGATTCCTGGAGGTATCGTGGCTACACTGGCTATCTTTTTGCCTGGATTTCTGCTTATCGTAGGGGCCATGCCTTTCTGGAACAGCATCCGCAGAAACCCTAAGCTGCAAGGCTTGCTGACGGGCATGAATGCGGCAGTGGTCGGGATTCTGCTGGCTGCTCTATACCATCCCATATGGACATCCTCCATCCACAGTCCGCTTGAATTTGTGATCGGCGCGGGGCTGTTCGGGATGCTGATGTTCTGGAAGAGCCCTCCGTGGCTTGTTGTGATTGCCGGTGCATTAGCCGGACAGCTTCTCCTGTAATTCATTGGTTTGGACCTCGGCGCTGTGTGCCGGGGTCTATTTGATTTTTCAGGAGTAAATCACGGCAGATTGGTTAAATATTTAGGGTGTACCTCTCTTCTTGAAGTATATCTTGAAGCAAAGAGTTCTTGCGCTTAATTCGATATAGAAATGAGTGGATAAACCTACATGTTGGATACCGAAGTGAAGGATTGCATTATCATTGGCGGCGGAATTGCAGGTCTGCAGGCGGCTATACAGCTGGGGCGGTATTCTGCCTATGATGTCCTGGTGATCGACCGGGGAACGGGGCGGTCCACCATCTGCAAGAGTTACCGCAATATCCTTGGATGGCCAGATGGGGTCTCTGGTGAAGAGCTCAGGGGGCGGGGGCGCCTGCAGGCGGAATCTGTCGGCGTTACGTTTGCAGCCGATGATATCCGGAAGGCGGAACGGGATGAATCGGAGTATTTTGTGTTAACTGGTAAAGATGGGGTTCATTACAGGGCCAAAACCTTGCTGCTCGCAACAGGCGTGATGGACCGTTTTCCCCAGCTGCCAGGCCTGATGCCCACGCTGGGCACATCCGTCTTTGTATGTCCTGATTGCGATGGTTATGAAATTCAGGATCGCAAGACCGTCGTAATGGGATCAGGTGATCCCGGTGCCAGTATGGCTGTGCTGCTATCGGAGCGAACCCAGGATATCATCTACATCAATCATGAGGGGGAGCCGGCTTCTTCCGAGCATATGTCCCAATTGGCGGAGCTCGGGATTCCGTATATAGAGAAAAAGGTGTCGGAAATTCATGAGGAAGGCGGCATCCTATCGGCCGTTGTGTTGGAGGATGGGAGCATCGTGCCTGCGGAACGGGGGTTCCTATCTTTTGGCGGGAATATGATCCATTCCGAATTGGCCGAGCAGTTGGGGGCAGAGCTGGAGCACAACCGTCATGTCAAGACCGATCCAAGGTCCAAAATGACGAGTGTCGAGTCACTTTGGGCCGCGGGTGACCTGGGCGTCCATTCCGAATTAACCACCGTGGCGATGGGGGAAGGCGCAATGGCTGCGATCTGGATTAACAAGACTCTGAAGAAGATGACTAGCGGAGCCGTTACATGAGGATGTTATAGAAATAGATCAGAACAATCCGAAAATCTCGGTACGAACCAGTCGATGCAGTAATATTAAAAAACCCGCCTGTTCAATTACGGCAAGTAGTGAGAATGGCCGTGGATCAAGGCGGGTTTTGTTGTCTTCTGAGAAAATAAACCGATCCGCGTTTACAGACCGAAGCGGGTGATATGATCTTCGAGGTTATACTTTTGCAGTAATTCGGTTTGCTTGGGACCGATCAGATCAAAATGCGGGTAAGGCAGACGGTAATGGATATATTCCGGATTAAGTCCGTTGGATACACACCAGTCTTCCAGGCGCTGGATGTTCGAGCATCCTACTTTGGTTACGGTATTAAACTCCGGAAACCGTTTGTCGAACCAATAATGGGTCAAAAAAGCGATGTCTCCTTGTGCAACCTTCTGCTTCCATTGCTGCAATTCCTGTCTCGAGATGCCGAATGCCATGTTTGTCTCATCCTTATAAGTGTATTCATGCTTCTCATTATATCAGCATATACTTGACTGCACCTACTTGTTTGTTTTCCTAGGATGACGCTGCTATATACAAGCGTTACATTTTACCGTTGATCGGATGGATATCGAAGAGGGGGATACGATATGATACTAGAATCAGCGATACTTTATATCAAACCGGGGCTGGCAAGCGAGTTTGAAAGTGCCTTTCGGGAAACTTCCGGCGTTCTGTTATCGAAAAAGGGATACGTAAGCCATGAGCTTAACAAGTGCGTGGAGAACCGGGATGAATATATATTCCTTGTCCGCTGGAGCGGCATTAAGGATCATCTGATCGGCTTCCGCGGGCATCCGGACTATAAGCTGTGGAATGCGTCCCTGGAGCCGTTTTATGCCCGGCCGCCTGAGGTTAAGCATTATATCGATATCCGGATCGATCGTCGCGAGCAGGCTGAAGCGGAGCTGACCAAACTATTGATTCCAGAAAGCAGGACGGGTTCGACTTCTTCACAGGAAGAAAGGACGGCAGAATAATCAGATTTTTAAATATCGGATGATCCGTCCATAGGGTGCACTTTCGGAAGCTGTCCTTGGACAGCTTCTTGCCGCATTTGAAAGGACGGGGGAGCCGAATATCCGGCAATCGCTCTTATTTTGCCCCGAGTAACAGGAATTATGGGTTGTGATGACGAACTTTGTTGTAAAGTTAAACTACATAAGGAGTGGTTACAATTACTATAGATTATCATGGCGTTCGCCGTCTTGCCGACGACATTCGAGCAAACGTTTCCAAAGTTATGGTAGGTAAAGAGCAGCTGATTGACAGACTATTCATTGCTATGGTCACTTCTGGTCATGTTCTGTTGGAGGATGTGCCGGGTACAGGCAAGACATTGCTGGCCAAATCCATCTCGAAGTCGATTGATTGCACGTTTAAGAGAGTACAGTTCACGCCGGATTTGCTGCCGTCGGATCTGAGCGGCATCTACTTCTATAATCAACAATCCGCGACGTTTGAATTCCGTCCGGGTCCTCTGTTCACGAATATCCTTCTAGCCGATGAAATCAACCGGGCGACACCACGTACGCAGTCCAGTTTATTGGAGTGCATGGAGGAACGCCAGATCAGCATTGACGGTGTAACCCATCAGCTGAAAGAGCCGTTTTTGGTGATCGCGACGCAAAATCCGCTGGAACAGCAAGGAACGTTTCCGCTGCCGGAGGCACAGCTGGACCGCTTTCTGTTCAAACTGAATATGGGATACCCTACCTCAGAGGAAAGCGTGAATATTCTGAAGCGATTTAAAGATGATCAACCCTTGGAGTCCCTAATGGCGATTGCAACGTCTGAGCGGATCGTACAAGCCAGACATATCGTCAGCAAAGTACATGTCAGTGATGTGATGTTATCCTATATCGTTGCGCTTTCCGAGCATTCAAGACGGGATGAGGCGGTTGCCTCGGGCGTAAGCCCAAGGGGCTGCCAAGCCTTATTGAAGGCGGTGCAAGTACAAGCCGTCCTGAAGGGCAGGGAGTTTGTTACCCCTGATGATGTGAAGGAATTGGCTGTGCCGACATGGGCGCATCGGCTGAAGCTTCGAGGGACGCTTCACAGCCGCGGCGGTGCGGCCGCGGCGGAAGAAGTGATCGAACGGCTGCTGCAGCAGGTTCCCGTACCGACAGAAGAAGGCATTTCGTCGTAGGGGGCGGATGGCGATGGGAGCCTATTGGATATTGTTAATCGCCGCTGTGGTCATCGTTGTGCAGGGCAAGATTTTCAAACGGACGGCACTCAAAAAGCTGAACTACAGCCGTTCCTTCAAGGTTTCGACCTGCTATGAGGGAGATTCCGTGGAATTGATCGAAATCATTGAGAACCGCAAAGCGCTGCCTGTGCCCTGGTTAAGAGTAGAATCCCAATTCCGCTCGGGGCTGGCATTTGATAATCAATTGAACCTGGATATCAGTGAGGGGCAATTCAATCAGAACCACAAGAGCTTCTTCAGTCTTCTGCCATGGACCAAGATCCTTCGCAGACATCGGATTACCGCTAAGCGCAGAGGTCTGTACAAGCTGGGTACGGTATCGATGACGACGGGGGATCTGGTCGGAATGGAGTCGATTGTCCAGAGCAAGACGTTGTCCGGTGGCATTATCGTGTACCCGATGCCGATGGATGTGTCGGACATGGCCCTCCCGGTCCAGACCTGGATGGGCGAAATGCTGGTGCGAAGATGGATCTTGGAGGATCCTTTCCTGATATCAGGCGTACGCGAATATCGGGACGGCGATCCGCTGAAGGATATTCAATGGAAAGCGACCGCACGGACGGGCATCTTGCAGGTCCACAGGCGGGATACCACAGCGGACAGCCGACTCTTGATCTATCTGAATATAGAGGATCATGAGCAGATGTGGAGCAAAGCGACGCGGCCCGAGCCGATCGAGTATGGCATCCGACTGGCAGCGGGCATTACAGCTCATTTATTATCGCAGGGCATGGAGATCGGAATGGGAACAAACGGAACGCTTGGCGAGGATTCAACCGATGAAGCATTCGTCCCGGTTGCAGGCGGCATGACACAGCAGCATCTGATATTTGAAATGCTGGCGAGACTGGAGCTGACCCGAAAGGCTTCTTTTCATGATTATCTGGCCTCTGAACTGTCCCGGCATGAAGAGGCTAGAGATATCCTCATTTTAAGCACTTACGTCAGTCCCAGGCTGGAAGAGATGTTTCAGCGTTTTCGGGACCATGGGCACACGATTCAGGTATTTCCTCTCGGTGAAGCGCCGTCTCCTGCGAAGGAGGTGTCTGCATGACCTCTCGAGACACTGGATTTATAAAAACGTTCTTGCAGGGATTCGTGGAATGCGTGCTCTATTTTCCGGTACTCTTTATTCCGGCGTTCTATCTGCTGCCTGAATCGCACCGATGGGTATGGCCTGCCCTAGTATTAGGCGGGTACTTACTTGGCTACACAGGTGCGCGATGGTTCAAGCTGGATCGACAGTTTAAGGCAACCTTATGGGCGTGCCTGGTTTCCATTACGGCAGCCATCGCCTTTGTAGGCGTAGATATCACCCTTGCTTATTTCATCCCCCTTATATTTATTGCCAGTTATCGCGGCAGCCGAATGGAGCAGGCAAGCTGGAATCTGATGTTTCCGGGGACGTATTTCTTAATAGGATTGATTTTGTTCGGGGTCAGCAGTTTTATATTAAGTTTTATGGATTCATTCCAGGGTGGTATATCCTCTCTGACCTGGATGGGGGCAGCGGCGTTAGGATTAACCCTGTTGCTTGTCAATCGGCAGTTGGTGTTGGATGAAACACTGCCAGGCAATGATCAGCCCGTGTTGGAACGTCGGGTTCTGCGTTACAATCGCTGGTTTATCCTCGTATTGCTGCTTCTGGTTGCGGTGGTCGCCTTCTTGCCGCAGCTGCAGCAATGGGTCTCTGATATGGCGAGAGGGATCGCTGCATGGAACTCCGGATGGTTCAGCTCCGGTGCGGAGCAGACTCCGGAACCGCCTTCGTCGTCGGAGCCTCCTCCCGAAATGTCGTTTCTTGATGAAGAAACCAAGCCGCCGAGCCCATGGATGAAAGTATTGGAGCAAGTGCTGATCTATGGCGTGTTCACCGTTATAGGGATCGGGATGATGTATGTTCTGTTCAGGTTTGGCAAAGTCCTGCCTAAACTATATAGAAGATTCTCTGCATGGATGAACAGGATGATGAACAGACAGAACGTTCAGCCCTCGTTAGGTTATGAGGATGAAGTGGAGAATATTGAACATGACCCCGCATCCAAACGACTAAAACGGATGTTGTCCGGTATTCGTATCGGCGGAAAGTTTCGGGCGGGAGAAGGATCGGAGCATTTGAACGAGAAAATTCGCCGAATGTATCGGATGATACTTTCCCGAAGTATCAGGGAAGGCTATAATTGGAAAGCATCGCTAACGCCGCGGGAAACCGAAAGCGATCTTAAGGAATGGAATGGAAGGAAGGATCGTATTCCACAATCCTTGATTGAGCTTTACGAGGAAGCCCGATATGGTACCCGTACCATTACGGAGGAAGAAGTTGAACGGATACAATTGGATAGGAAGCATACATGAGGAGTGAACATCTTGTCGGTACAAAAAGAAAGCAACGCTGTTATTCACTACGGAGATCCCGCGGTCACCGGGGGAGTCTCCGTCTTTGATAAGGAATTTGACAAGCTATTTTATTATGATGGAACGGATCTAGGTTTAACCTACCAACCTGAAGAGTCCACGTTTCGACTGTGGGCACCGACGGCTAGCGAGGCATACGTCCTGCTGTATCCGGATTGGCAGGCAGCAGAAGCCCGGCGTTTCGCGATGACGCGTGATGTGAAGGGAACTTGGCTGCTGAAAGTAGGAGAGAATCTTCAAGGCATGTTCTACACCTACCAGGTCCTTATCGGGGATCAATGGAACGAAGCTGTCGACCCTTATGCTGGCGCCGTAGGCGTCAACGGGGATCGTGCTTACATCTTGGACATGGCCTCGACCGATCCTAAGCACTGGACAGAAGACAAACCGCCGCTTCATAGTCCTCTAGATGCCGTGATCTATGAGCTGCATGTTCGTGATTACACCATTCATCAAGGCAGCGGAGTGAAACATAAAGCCAAGTTTAAAGGTCTGGCGGAGACAGGTACCCGAGGTCCCGGAGGGATTCGTACAGGGCTTGATCATATTGTTGAGCTTGGGGCTACGCATGTAGAGCTGCTCCCGATCTACGATTTTGCGACGGAAAGCGTAGATGAAACCAGGCTTCATGAGCCGCAGTACAATTGGGGATACGACCCGAAGAACTACAATGCTCCCGAGGGCTCGTATTCTACGGATCCGTATGTGCCGGAGGTTCGGATTCGTGAATTGAAGGAGTTGATTCAGACATTCCACGATCAAGGCCTACGGGTCATCATGGATGTGGTGTATAACCATGTATATGACGGGTATCTAATCAATTTCACGAAGCTGGTCCCCGGATATTACCTGCGTTATACGAAGGACGGCAAATTTTCCAACGGATCCGGGTGCGGTAACGATACGGCATCCGAGCGTCCGATGATGCGGAAATTCATTGTGGAATCCGTTCTGCATTGGGTGGAGGAGTACCGGGTTGACGGTTTCCGTTTTGACCTGATGGGATTGCTGGATGTGGAGACGATGAATGAAATCCGGACGCGCCTGGACGAGATTGATCCGTCGATCATCACGATCGGCGAAGGCTGGGTCATGAATACCGAGCTGGAAGAGAAGAAGCGAGCGAATCAGCAGCAAGCAGCCGTGATGCCGCGTATCGCTCACTTTAACGACGGATTCCGCGATGCCGTTAAAGGAGATATTTTTCATTTTGAATATAAGGGCTTTGTGAGCGGCGGCAGTGGAATACTTCATAAAGTGAAGCAAGGCATCGTGGGCGGCATTCCGTATTCCAAAGATATTAAGGCGTTTGCTACTGAACCGGATCAGTGCGTAAATTACGTGGAATGTCATGATAACCATACCCTATGGGACAAAATTATGCTGTCGACCAAAGTGGAAAATGATGCGACACGTCGCGATATGCACCGGCTGTCATCGGCCATGATCCTAACCAGTCAAGGAATCCCTTTCCTGCACGCCGGCCAAGAGTATTACCGCTCCAAGAACGGAGTGGAGAACAGTTATAACGCTAGTGATGAAGTGAATCGGCTGGACTGGGGTATGGCATCGGAGCACCAGGATGGAGTGAAATACATTCAACGGCTCGTTCAGCTCCGGAAGAATCATCCGGCATTCAGATTGAGGGATGCCGCGTCGATTCGTAAGCATCTTCGGTTTGAACCATGTCCTGAGCATGCTGTCGCTTTCACGCTTCGTGATCATGCGGGCGGCGATCCAGAGAAACATATCTATGTGCTCTATTATGCCGGACGGAAAGAGTCCTCCCTTGCTTTGCCTGAGCTGGGCGAATGGAAGATTCTGCTTGGCGAAGAGCATATTACGCGTTTAACCCGGGATTCCCTTGTTGTAGAAGGGATCGGTGCGGTTATCTTATCCTGTTAAATCTATACCGGCAGCGAATATTACCAAGAAATGAATAATGCCTGATTCTATGATCATCTGATATGCTGATGGTATCAGATGATAGAATAGAATCGAGGCGTCCCTTTGAAAAAATATTTCCTGTCACTTTGTTTGCTGCTGTCATTTTCATCGCTTTTTGGCCATCTACAGGCATCCGCGGCTCAAGCTCCTAGTCCGACCGGTTTTCACGATATCTCGGCAAGCTTTGCCAAAGACGCGATCCAGCGTCTGGCCAAGAGAGGTATCGTAAGCGGGGATGGCACAGGAGCTTTTTTGCCGCGAAATCCGGTTACCCGGGCCGAATTCATTGCCATGATTGCCAGAATGCTCAAGCTGGAGCCTGTTCCAAACGATTTGTCCGCGTTTCGGGATGTTTCCAAATCCGCATGGTATTATGGCTGGGTTCACGCGGGACTTAATTTATCCATTGTTGAGGGGAATGGTTACCGGTTCTACCCGAATGCTTCCATAACAAGGCAAGAGGCTGCCGTGATGGTGATTCGTGCTATGAAAGAAAATGGATACTATAACGGAAATACGACCAACTACTATACGGATTCTGCTTCCATCGCGGAATGGGCTTGGAATGCGGTGGGTAAAGCGACGGATACAGGCTGGCTGCAGGGAAGCAAGGGACAGTTCAGACCCCAGGACGCAATCACCCGGGAAGAGACGGCAATGCTGCTGGACCGGGTCTTGCAGTCAGGAAATGTGCTGACCCAGATTAACCTTCAAACTCCTGCAAATGTTCATATGGGCTGGTTGTATAATGGTACGACCCAGCAATACATCACCTATGCCAAACGGGCCGGCTTGAATGTTCTGGTACCGCGCTGGTACTACATGGAGGCAAACGGCAAGGTGACGGACCATACCGACAAGGAGCTGTTGAATTGGGCTCACAACAACAGTCGGCAGGTGTGGGCTATGGTGGGAAACCGCGGGAATGCGGAAGGAACTCACCAAGTACTGAGCAGCGCTCAGTCCCGGAAGTCTGTCGTTGACCGTATTGCAGCGAATGTATCCCGGTATCGATTGGACGGGATCAATATTGATTTTGAGAACGTCATGCCGCAGGATCGCCAGAATCTGACGGCCTTTATCACGCAATTATCCATAGAGATGAGGCGGCTCGGAGCCAAGCTATCCATCGATGTTTCACCTGATCTGAATACGGATTGGACGGCTGCATTCGATTACGCAGCTCTTGGCACACAAGTGGACTATATGGTACTCATGAGTTATGACCAGCACTGGGGCGGTTCACCCAAAGCGGGCTCCGTTTCCTCGCTCCCTTGGAGCGAATCTGGACTGAGCAAGCTGCTGACCCAAGTTCCGGCGAAGAAGAGCATCATCGCGTATCCGCTGTACACGAGGGATTGGAAGATCGCTTCCTCGGTGTCCTCGCAAGACATTACATTGGCTGAGCAGGGACATCGCATACGCCTGAACAAAGCTTCATTCACATGGAATAAGAGCGTGGCGCAGTATGAAGCAGCTTATAACAGCGGCGGCATTCCGCATCGCATATGGACCGAGGAATCCCGTTCTTTATCGATGAAACATCTCATGGCCGCCAAATATCAGATTGCCGGTTATGCCTACTGGTATCCGGGCGCCGAGACGACGGACGTATGGCAGGCCATTCATAACGCGGAGCGTTATGCATCTTATTCGTTCCGGATCTAAACATCAGACATGTTGTTGAATTCAAGACCAGCCTCGATGCGTGTGGTTGGTCTTTTTTTACTTGTAAATGGGCCATTCCGTGATACAATAGTTGAAATTTAGATAGAATATTTTTCCTGTAGGAGTGATCACATGACCGTTCATGCCGAGGAACGTCTGGAGCAGCTGGGTATCAGCCTGCCTAAAGCAGGCTCGCCAGCAGCCAAGTATGCCAACTATGTCATCGTTAACGGGTTGATGTATGTTTCAGGCAAGGGTCCCTCAGGACAGCCGAGAGGGAAGCTCGGAGAGCATTACACAACAGAGCAGGGGTATGAATATGCCCGTCTGACCGGGATTGAAGTTCTGGCCGTATTAAGGGAAGGGCTGGGATCACTTGATAAAGTGAAGCGCGTGGTCAAGGTGCAAGGCTTCGTTAACGCAACAACCGACTATGAGGAGCATCATAAGGTGTTGAATGGATTCTCGGACTTGATGCTTGAGGTGTTCGGGGATCAAGGAATTCACGCCAGATCCGTATTCGGAGCCGTATCCTTACGGGATCAGCTGCCCGTCATTGTAGATTCGATCTTTCAAGTGGAGGAATAGGCATGGGACTCGTATTAAGGGAGCTGCAGGTGCTGGAGGATGAAAGTCTGCTGTTCATGGTCCAGGAAATCGGCCAGGGCGGGAACGGATTCGTTAATGGTCTAAAAAGCGGGAGCATGGAAGAGTTCGCTTCCAAGGTGCAGCGCAATTACGAAATGGCGAGAGGCATCGATCTGCCGGAGCAGTATGTTCCCCAGACGATATATTGGTTATACGATAACGACAAGCCCATAGGATATGGTAAGCTGAGACATCGCTTGAATGACAATCTGCAAGAGCTAGGGGGACATATCGGGTATGTCATCCGGCCGTCGGAGCGTAGGAAAGGATATGGCAAGCGGCTGTTGGCGGAATTGGTCAAGAAGGCCAATGAGAAGAACATAAGCCGGGTCCTTCTGACCTGCGATGAATCCAATCTGGCTTCCCGCTGCATCATTGAATCGAATCACGGTGAGTTAAGTTCCATTACGAACGGGACGTGTAAATACTGGATTGAGACGGCTGCTGGGCACAACTAGGAGGAAGAAATGCCAAACAAATCATGTGCTTGGAGAGAGACAAGAAGAAGTTGAGGAGCGCTCCTCAACTTCTTCTTATTTCTTCAACCAGTCGAACATTCGGTTGATCGACGCTGCATGCTGCGGTGGCGGGAAATGATGTCCAAGCCCTTCGTACAGATGCGCTTCCGGCTGGTGCCCCTGTTCTTGAAGCTTGTCCAGCATCCGGTAACTATGCTCCACCAGGACTTGCTCGTCCCGCGTCCCATGGACAAGCAGGACGGGACATCGGATACGGTCTGCATAATGGATCGGCGATCGAAGAAGATACTGCTCAGGTACTTTGGCAGGCGTTCCGCCAATGACGCGTTTCATCATTCTGCGCAGATCTATCCGTTCTTCGTAGGTTTGTGCCAGATCGGAGACGCCGCTCCAGAGAATCATTTTGGATACATGTGGTGACAGAGCGGCTGCCACGGCAGCATTGATCGCACCGCGGGAAAAGCCCAACAGATGAATACGACGGTTATCTATCCAGGAAATGCTCGATAGCCATTCAATTGCGGAGATCACATCCATCGTATCGGCACCGCCGAATTCATCCCTGCCCTCGCTGCCTTCATTTCCGCGATAGGCCGGAGCAAACACGGCATATCCTTGCGCAGCGAATTCTTCAACCCACTTCAACCTTACAGCGCCAACCCGTCCAATGCCGCCGCGGCAATACAGGACCAAAGGAAGCTTAGGCTCAGTCACTGGCTTAGGTGGTTCGTGTGAAACAGGATCCAAGTTTAAGGAGCATGCCAGCGTGCCGGTTATTGTAACGCCGTGAATTGCGTTGAACGCTTTGGACATCTCATGGGCGACCGAACGGGGCAGTTGCGGCGGCAGACCAAGATACCCCTTGATATGCAATCCCTCCGAGACATAGTCAATATGATAGATCATCGCTGTGCTTCCTCCCGTGCCTTATATCATCATGTTGTATCGAATAAGGGCGCTATTATCTGATAGTTGGAATCAAGTAAGTATAGTATGTTCTTTCCGTTGAAATCAAGAATGGGATGTAAGAAATTACAATTTGCCAAATAGCTAAATATCTGATAAATTATTATCTCGGGCATATGAAATGCCCAATATCATGGCGGTCGTGGCGAAGGGGTTAACGCACCGGATTGTGGCTCCGGCATTCGTGGGTTCAAGTCCCATCGATCGCCCTCAAAGTAAGTATACATAAGGAGAAGGAGAGCCGAGAGGCTCTCTTTTTTCGTGGTTATAACCAAGCAGATATAGATGCCAGGTCCTTCATAAGATGATATAATAATGTGGAAATCGAGGTGAATGAACATGGCAAAAAAGAAACAAAAGTCCCCTTTGCCGCGAACCGAGGCTGCCGATAAACCCGCGACGTTAAAGGATATGCTGGACCCTCAAGTTCTGGCGAAGTTGAAGGCAACAACCGAATCCTTGAAAGCCAATGAAGCCGAGCGGCTTGAGAAGGAAAGGCAGGAACGGGAAGCTGTTCGCAAGGCAGAACAGAAGCGGCGCGACAATGATTTTGAATATTTACTGGAACATAGCGAAATGGATTGGAAAAAATATAAGTGACAGGCAGCGTTATGCTGTCTGTTTTTTATTTTTGATATCAGACAGTAAACGTCGAAGCGTGAGCCTTCCTGATATCGGAAGAAAAACTTCCTTTAAAAACGGTCTGTCTTCTGTGATCGTACACCGGGACCGGGAGATGTTTTCTTGTAACGAGGATCTTTCAACTTACTTGGATCGGTTGTATAATAATGGAACCTATACCTTGGACATACATATGGAGGAAGATGAAAGGATATGGAGCATAGGCAGACTTTAATGATCGGGATTGGCGGAGGTTCGGGGAGCGGCAAGACAACGCTAAGTCTTAAGCTCAAGGAGAGGTTAAGCGAGTACCGGGTGGCGATCTTCCATATGGATAAATATTATAAGTCCATTAGACCCTTGGCCAAAGCGCCCTTCACCAATCAAATGTTTGAGGATTTTAACCATCCGGATGCCGTCGATATCGAGCGTCTGACCGCGGATTATGATCACGCCGTCCATAATGGCAAATACGACATAATTGTCATTGAAGGATTTCTATTGTATCAATTCGAATCCCTTCGGAACTCGCTTCATTTGAAGCTGTTCGTAGATTGCCCCGCGGATGAAAGAATGCTTCGCAGAAACCGGTGGTTTATAGAAAAGGGGCATAGCGAGGAAAGTGTGCTTCAGGAATATTTGCAGCTTGTAAGATACAGGCACGATGAATATGTTGAGCCTACCCGCTGGCATGCGGATCTGGTGATCAATAGTTCCCTGAAGGGAAATCAAGGCTTCAAGGTTGTGACGGATTGGGTTCTTGCCAGATTAGAGGAGAACAACCCCGCTTAGATAACCGGCGTATTTGTACTCGGTATCCTGAGCATTCTTGCAAGACCTTTCCATATTCATGTGAGGTGTTGATGTCATGCTGAAAGCGGGTTACAATAAGTAAGTTAGTATTAATGCTCGCTAGGAGGCGAAAAGAATGAAAGTGGAAATATGGTCGGATTTTATGTGTCCGTTCTGTTATATTGGTAAACGCCGTTTCGAATCGGCTTTGGAGCAATTCCCTAATAAAGATCAAGTTGAAGTGGTTTACCGCAGCTTTGAGCTTGATCCCGGTGCATCGTATCAAGCCGGGGTTTCCATGGACGAGATATTGGCATCCAAATACGGCATGAGTATCGAACAGGCCAAGGCTGCGAACGCCAACGTGACCCAGCAAGCGGCAAGCGTCGGGCTTACGTATCACATGGATCGCGTCATCCCGGCCAATTCATTTGATGCTCACCGCCTGGTTCATTTTGCATCCGGGCATGGTAAAATGAAAGAAATGACGGAGCGGTTGTTCCGTGCACACTTTACAGACGGCGAGAATCTTGGCGATAAGAATCGATTGGCCGATCTGGCGGCTCAAGTCGGCCTGGACCGCGATTTGGCTGCGGCCGCGCTCGAGAGTGACGATTTCCAGTCCGAAGTAAGGGCAGACGAAGCAGCTGCAGCAAATTTGGGAATTCGGGGAGTGCCGTTCTTCGTGCTGGGAGGCAAATACGCCGTGTCCGGTGCGCAGTCACTGGAAGTGTTCACGGACGCTTTGGATAAGGCTTATCGTGAAGCGAATCCGCTAGTGATGGTGAATGATTCCGACAGCAGCGACGGCATGTGCGCCGACGGATCTTGCGATCTGCCGGGCAGCGCGAAATAAAACATACACAGCAAGTAAGAGCCCGAAGCATCAACAAGCGATCTTCGGGCTCTATTTATCCAGTTAGAATCACTAGTTATAATACATAGGAGGCAATATGCGGCATCTTCCATCTGAGGAACTTATCCAACGAATTCAAGATTCAGAAAACGATTATATGTTGGATCGAATGAAAGCAATCGAAGGTCGGACCGGAAATCCCGAAGGGGTCGAAATGAAACGCTTCGGCCATGCGCTGTGCTTGTACAGCAAGACGATGCCTTGGCTTTCTTTTAACACGGTGAAAGGACTGCGTTCAGAGGATCTGAATAACGTGGACGAAATCATCGACTTTTATCAATCGAGGGAGCGCAAATTCCAGTTCGAAATCGTGCCCGGCTTGGTAAATCAGGAATTCCTGGCTGCGCTTGCCGAACGCGGATTCTATCAATCTGCTTTTCATAATTCCATGTATATGAACCCGCAGGAGCTGGAGGGGGTGCAAGGTAATGGAATTGTGATCAGAGCAATAGACAAAGATGAATTTGAGGATTATGCTAAAGTTCATTGCCGTGGAACAGGATTGCCTGATCAAGGAATTCCATCTGTAGCCTCGAATAACCGTGTATTGTATTCACGGCCGGGATGGAAATTCTATATGGCTTATGTAGAAGATGAGCCGGCCGCAGCTGGCGTTATGTACGTAAATCAATCGACAGCGTCACTAACATTTGCGGCGACACTCCCGGAGTACCGCAGACAAGGCTTGCAGTTGGAGCTGCTTCGCAGGAGAATACGGGACGCGAAGCTTGAAGGTTGCAGTCTGGTTGTCGGGCAATGTGCCTTCTTATCACAGAGCCATCGCAACATGGAATCGGTCGGCATGAAGCTGGGCTATGTTCGGACGACGTGGACCGAACGCTGACCTGTAAGTTCAGAGGAGTAAGGCAGGTGGAGCAGCCATGCAAGAAAACATGGATTTTCTTAACTTGGAATACTTACGTCTGGGCTCCGATAAACAGAAGCAAGCAGCCATGGTTATAGACGAGCTTAGACTATGGGATCATCTGAAACCCTATAACCCGATATTGGTGGGCACGATTCCTATCGGGATTGACATCGAATCAAGCGATCTCGATATCATATGCCATGTGACGGATTTTGCCTGCTTTGAACGAGAGCTCAAGACGCGTTATAGCGAAGATGTTGCGAATTTCACGTGCTCATCCCGTACCGTCAACAACGTGGATCGATCGGTAGCGCGATTTCGGTACAAAGGATGGGAATTCGAGGTTTTTGCACAGCCATTACCTTCAACGAGTCAGAATGGTTACCGTCATATGATTGTCGAATACAAGCTTTTGAAGCGGCTCGGTGAAACTGCAAGACAAGGGATTATCGAGCTGAAGAGGTCGGGTTATAAGACGGAGCCTGCCTTTGCGAAGCTGTTGCGTATCACGGGCGATCCTTATGAGGAGCTGCTCCAGATATATCATTGGCCGGAGGATCGACTTGACGCCTATATTAAATCTTATATGGACAAGGAGAATGGATATGAGTGACAAACAGCAGCTGCTGAATGAGTATTCCGCGTGGATCGGCAAAGTGAGAGGGTTCGCGGTACAGGAAGAGGGATTCTGGAACACCCCGATGGCAGAGGGGAAATGGACCGTACGTGATGTGGTGTGCCATATCATGCGGTGGGATGAGTATTTTTACAATGAAGCCATTTCCAAAATTTCCACAGGGGATGTTTTGACTGTCCGTCATATAGATTATGACACTTTCAATGAAGAGTCGAGGCAATATGCCACGACGTTATCAACGGAAACGCTGGTGGATCAGACGATAAGCGCTAGGGAGAAACTGATCCGGGCGATCGAAGCCTTGCCTGAAACGGCATATGAGTTGCGGTACACGGACGCGGACGGGCACCTTTTTGAGGTGGCGCAATTTATGCGGGATTTCATCTGGCACGACAACCACCATCTGGCTCAGCTGAATCAGGTGCTTCAAGTCGGCTAGTCGGCAATACTTAGCAGAAATGGGTGAAGTCATTGATTGGCTACTTGGACATCATGTCTTACTTTACAGAGAGCAACCTGGAGTGGTTATTGGACCAATTTAGAGCATTAGGCCCGCTGCCGGGCATCCTTCTGACGTTCCTAAAGTCCTTCATTCCACCGATGCCCACGATCGTGATCGTGGGTGTGAATGCGGCGGTGTATGGGCTTTGGGCAGGGTTTCTTTACTCCTGGATCGGTATGGTGGCAGGATGTTTAACGACCTTTCTCATCGTGCGCAAAATATCCGGTACACCCCTGATCGAACGCTGGGCAAAAAAGCCTAAAGTTCAGCGTGGTATGCGCTGGATTCAGCGCAACGGTTTCAGTTACGTTTTCCTGCTTGGCATACTTCCCGTTGGGCCGTTTGTCGCGGTCAATGTGGCCGCCGGGCTGGCCAGAATGAACCTGATGTCCTATCTGATGGCTGTCACCTTGGGCAAGGGCATTATGGTGTTCTGTGTCTCTTACATCGGTGCCAACCTGTCCGATTTTATTGCGGAACCTTTTAAATTGTTCGGAGTCCTTGCCTTTATCGTACTGTCCTTATGGGTCAGCCGGAAGCTGGATTCATACTTTATAAGAAAACAATCGGTACACGATCAACAAGCAGAGCTTGAGTCCAGTTGAATAGCATGATTGAAAAGGAGCAAGCGTTATGACCAAATTGGCCTCATCGATTCTGGAAATGATTCGAATGATGATCATTATGATGATCTTTGTCATGGTTCTGGGCAACATAGAACATCAAATGCTGAAGAGCTGGATACCCTGGAATGGACTATATTGGCTGTTCCTGTTCGCAGGGAATGTATTGTGGTTTCTTGTACTCTACCGGAATCGCCTGCAGTTCAGCGGCTGGTATCGTTCAGCCGCGACCCAGCACAAGCTGTCTAGAAATACGACAAGGATTGTCATGGCGCTGGGCATGGTCCTTATCGGAGCGCCCATAATGATCACGTGGTTCATTGAAATAGGTTAATCCATTGGTCATAGGTTAAAACGTTCGGATATAAAGGGGCAGTTCCAAAGGTGTATCGACCTTTGGAACTGCCCTTGTTTGATAATTACAGTCTTTTTCGTTTATACAATGTTACGAGGAGACATGAGAGAAGCAGAAGGACGATTGATACGCCGGCGTACAAGGCTTCCTTGGCACTTCCTTGTTCCTCGGCAGCCCCGTTTGACCTATCGCCCGGCCTGCCCATTCCCCGGCCTCCCTGCATTTGACCGCCAAACTCGCCGCCAAATCCGTTCCCCATCTGCCCCTGAGGGAAATCCTGCATCTGGCTTTGCCCACTCTGGCCGGGAGTCTGAGGCATGGTTGGTTGATTGTCATCGGAAGGGGGCTGCTCCGACGATTGGGTTTGATCTTCAGGGAGCTCCGCTGCATTTGGTGATGGTTCCGTAGTTACGGCTGGAGCAGCATCAACCGTTGTTTTTTCGTTGGAACTGCTTGTGCTCGATCCGACAGACGATACGACGGACAAGGAAGGTTCGTCCCCTTCAAGCGCGGTGTCACGATCTCCCTCAGCTTTGCCGGAGTTAACGTCGGCGCTGCTTCCCGAAGCATCGTCAGAAGAATCAGGAGCAGCACTGTCGTTGTTGGCAGGCCTGTTCCCGCCAGAGATGCCTCCGGCAGGGGCATCGTTAGGGGGAAACGATCCGGCTCCATTCGTCTCGCCGCCAGGTCGCATGCCACGACCACCGCCGGGACCCATACCGCCTCCGCTACCGCTTCCATCGCCAGCGGAGGGGAGCGTTCCATCCAGCTGTTGCTGGATGGAATCCATTGATTCTTGAACGTATGAGGTGAGCGTCGGGATGGATTGCTCGTACACCTCATAGGAATAGAAAGGTCTTGGGTCTTGCTTTACGTGCTCGGAAATTAAGTCTTGCAATTGCGCAACTCGCTCATTGAATGTTTCCTGCTGCATGTAGCCCTCCAGCATCTCCGAGAGGATGGCGTGATAGCGTTCCTTATATTCGTCAATCGCGAGCAGCTTGGCAATCAGGGGCCTTTCCGCCAAAGCTCCCTGGGTTGGCTCGTCAATGAGGATGCTGGAGCCCCCAAGTCCCCCGAATGCCATATTATAATCCCAGGGCAGGACGGAGAAAATGCCGTTGTTCTCATATAAATAATAGTTCTGTTTGTTCGATCCCAGATAACTGTCCATATTGGAGGCAACCACGTTCAAGGCAACGTACTTGAGCACATTATCGACATCCAGCACCTTCTCATAATCGGTGCCGTTATTAAGCTCATCCAGCATGTCGAACAATATATCGTCATTGGATGATTTGGATTTCATGACAAGCCCGGTGTAGGAATCGGGATCATTGCCAAGCCACGTCAGATCGCTGCCTGCCCCGGTCATCTCAGCCTTGTACAACGCGCCGTAGGAGTTATCGAAATGACGCTCCAGATAGGAATCGCCAATCTGTTCGATCGCGAGGTAGAACCCCCATAATTCATCGTTTACATATACATTGACATAGGAGAAGCCGGGCGTCGGCAATCCTACGGATTCTGCCAGCTCGTAGGTCAGGAATTCCCGCATATACGAGGCGTCGCTGTAGTTGTTGTTCAGATTAATTTTACTGATCCCATTCAAGGTTTGATTAAGGTATTCGTCAAAGGATATTTTGAAGCTGTAGCGGTCGGAGTCCGAATTGACCACGCTGCGCAGGCTTAAATTGCCTTTGGTGCGAATGCCGACATGATCAAATTGCATGCCGTTGTAATTGACGGATGCTTCTTTATATTCTTCAGCGCTGGCGTTGTTCAGCATATCCTGAAAATCTGCTTCGTCCATCGTGAGTTTTACATCAACAACCTTATCTTTCGGAAAAACCGTCGAATCCATTTGCTCCTGCTGAGCATCGCTCTTCGTGCTGCTTACCGTCCCGGCAGCCGTGGGTGTCCATTGGCAGCCTGACATTAGGAGGACTATGGCCATCACGAGGAACAGTTGGACCGTCATTCTTTTTTTTATCATCTCTGGCCACCGCCTGACTTAGGATACATAGTCGCCACTGTAACTGATCAGAACCGCGTTATGAACACCTGGCAGCTGGGACAGCTTGTTCACGAACTGGCCTTCGGCGTCGCGCAGCCTTACTTCCAGTGTCAGCTCAATGCTGCCTGGGGTCACGGTTTTTTGCTTCAGATTATAACGCTTCACGGCTTGACCCATTTGTTCTTTTACGGCTTGCTCGCTCTGTTCATTCTCGCAATGAATCACGAGCAGATAAGGCGTATCCACCGTTGCTTTTTTAATGAAGAAGAACAGGATCAGACCGACTACGATGGAGCCGATGGCAGCCAGCGTGTAGAACCCGGCCCCGGTTACGATCCCGGCAACCGCGGCCCAGAACAGGAAAATCAGATCGGTTGGGTCCTTGATGGGCGTACGGAAACGGACGATGGAGAGTGCGCCGACCATACCGAGCGAGAGCACGAGATTGGAGTTAATGGCTATGATGACAACGGCCGTGATCATGGTCATCCCGATCAGAGACACGTTAAAGCTTTTGGAATACAGCACGCCGCTGAAGACTCTTTTATAGAGCAGATAAATGAATAACCCGATCACAAAGGCAACGGCCAGCGTAATCAGAATTTTAGCGAAACTGATATCGGATACGAAGTTTTCCATCACGGATTTTTTGACGATATCCGAAAAATTGGTGGTGCTCGTATTGCTTGAAGTCGATGTGGTGTTCATGAATTTATTGATCCTCCCATGTGTTATATTTCAGAAATTTACGGCACATCACGTATTTGGAGGCCGATTGACGGCCTAGTCCTTCCAGCTGCAGCGCGATTTTGATGTAATCCGGGATGTATTCGTCATATTTGACCTCGAGTATAATCAGATTCTCATCGATCGCCCGGATGGGCAGCAGATTCCGATTGAACAGATCCGTGGAGTGCAGGCCGGTTCGAAGCTCCTTGTCAAACGTAATTCGGACATTTCCGTTGGCGCACACATACGGCTCGCGGACATAATCGACAATGACCTTGGGGCGCAGCAGCTTATGCTTCATCTCGTGATACAGCTCCATCATCAATGGCTTGTCCGGCTGATAGAGGCATTCGTATTGACCGGCCATGATCTGATCGGCCATCTCCCTTGTGAGCGGCTCCTTCAGCTTGGCAATGTAATCCCGGAATTTGATTTTTTTCTCAAAATGAATGGTGTTGTCGGTTACGTTGTAGATACGGATGCGGTATTTCACCCGGTCCCGAACCCCAGCCAGCTTCTCGTATAAGGCTTTGTTGTTGATATCGTCAAAGTACAAGCTTCGAATGTGATATTCCCCGCCGGGGCCTGCATGCTGATCGTAGGTCACCAGATTTTTTAATCGTTGACGGATGATTCGGTACTGGTGAACATTCACAAAAAATTTAAGCTCGTTCCGGTATTTCAATTGGGTTGTCATGATTCCACCTCGTTTCTCTCTAGCATTCGTGTGCTTGATTGCTTACGAAATTTATCCTATCAATCGTTCCTGATATCTTTCTTAATTGCGGCTGAATGTAAACTGAATGTTTTCGCTATGTAAAAATCGAAGGATCGAAGCAGGACAAAATTCATGATTCAATGGATCCGAATTGTTCGTGGAGGCTAGCTAAGAGGTCCCGCTGCTGTAACAATTGTGGTAGGATGATACTATATTCGCGAAGAGAATGGACGATGCGTCATGATCTATTATGTTGTAGCGCTTTGGAGCGCGGCGGCTGTGCTGCTGTTCAATCAGCCTCGGAGCGAGGTGAACCGCTGGGCGGCTTTTTTTCTGTGGAGCGCAGGAATCGGCGGCTTGACAGATTTGCTTGTGCCTGCGGGTTTTATCGCGGCGCGGTACGAGCCGTGGATTCAATATCTCAACCATACGTTGACACCGTACGGCGTGTTAATATTTTGCATGGTGTATACCCGCAAGCCCGAGAATCATAAGAGAATGCGCGATTTCAAAATAGGCTTGTTTCTGCCGGTGCTCGCGATGCTGGCCCAGGTGCTTTTGACGGAAGCTTACCGAATTCATTATGGCTGGTTATTCGTGTGGACGGTTCCGTATTATGTGGCCGCATGCGCCTTGCTTATTCGCGCGTTGTCGCATGAGATGAATCCGCAAAAACGCAAAGGCATGTGGATCACCACCTGGATTATGGTGCCTACCTTGCTCGGCGTGATGCTGCTGATTAATGTGGGAAATCTGATCTCGCCCGGTTATGATTCATTCCGGTACGTGTCCCTGTTCATTCTGTATTCGCTGGGCGTTGCCGTCATCTGTACCTTTGTGTACGGCGTCCTGGGTGTACGCCTGAAGTTTGAGCGCGATCCGCTGGATCGCACGATGCAGGCGGTCAGCTCGGGGACATCGATGCTGAATCATAGCATTAAGAACGAGATCGGGAAGATTGCGATGAGCGCGGAAAACGTAAAGCGGCTGCTGCCACAAGACAACGGCGTTGCCATCGAACAGCTTGAGGTCATAGCGAATTCATCGGAGCATCTGCTTGCCATGGCGGGACGCATGCAGCAGCAGATGAAGGCGTTTAAGCTGGTGGAACAGCCAGTCCGCATGGATCAGCTGCTTGCTGAACTGCAGCTCCGCGAACAGGATCTGCTGCGCAGGCATGAGGTCGAAATGAACGTAATCTGCAGGCAGCGACCGTGGCTGTTCGCGGATGCCGTCCATTTGAAGGAAACGATCAGCAATCTCATTCGCAACAGCGTGGAGGCGATGCCTGAGGGAGGGCTGATTACGATAACGGTAACGGCTGGCCGCAAAGGGGCGGCGATTACCGTTAAAGATAACGGGACCGGCATTCCAAGCGCGCAGCAGGAGCTTGTGTTTGAACCTTTTTACAGTACCAAGGGCCACAAGAAAGATAACTTCGGGCTTGGTTTGTCGTATGTTTATAACGTGATGAAGAAAAGCGGTGGTTCCGTTAGTCTGGAGAGCCGCGAATCGGTTGGTACGGAGATTTCGTTATATTTTCCGCGCAGTAAAATCATTCGTTTATCCGGGAGGGAAGAAGCTTGAACCGCATACAAATCTTCTTGGTAGAGGATGATCCGGATTGGGTTAAATCGATGACCGTTTTTCTGAATGCGCAGGAAGACATGATCGTTGTCGGCACGGCCGAGTCGCCCGAACAAGCGATGGCGATGGCGCATATCCTCTCCTTTGACATCGTGCTTATGGATATTCAGCTCACTGCAGGTCGACTTGACGGGATATACACGGCCGCCGAAATTCTTGAGCGTAAACCGCAGGCCAAGGTCATCATGCTGACCTCGCTGGGTGACGAGCTGGTGATCATGCAATCCTTTACGGCTGGAGCCGTCAATTATATTGAGAAGCCGAGGTTTAAGGAGCTTCCGGCAGCGATCCGAAGCGCCGTGCTTCATTCGGGATCGATGGAGGTGCTGCTCAAGGAATTTGCCCGCCTCAAGCGCGAAGAGCAGCTTCGCGGCTTAACGCCTGCGGAGCGTGAGGTTTTTGATCTGTTGGATGAAGGGTACACCCATTCCCAGATGGAGCAGAAACTGTTCAAAACCGAGAGCACGCTCAAGAACCAGATCAATAAAATATTAAAAAAGCTCGGGGTAAGAAGCAGCAAGGAAGCCGTGGAGAAGGTCCGCCGGAAAGGGATTGTAAAAGAGAACGACAACTAGCACCGGTGCGGATTAAGACTGGATCATATCGAAGGATCGGAAGAGGTACTACGAAACGTAGTACCTCTTCTTGGTATGTTCTACAAAAGTGAGGTCTAACGGCGAGTCCCCGGCGGCTGTAAAATGACTTGTAAATAGAGAGGTGTCCGGCTTAAGAAACTAGAGGACATCCCGAGGGGAGCTAAAGCGCATGAAGAGAAATCCGATCTATGTTGAACTCGATATCCAGTCGGATATGGATAAGCTGTGGACGTTGACGCAAAAGCCTGAGCTGCATCAACAGTGGGATCTGCGATTTTCCGAGATTCATTATGTACCGGAGGCTGATTCGGATATCCAGCGGTTTTTATATAAAACCCGCATTGGGTTTGGACTGGAAGTGACAGGGTCGGGAGCCACGAAAACGGCTGTTCACCCGAAGACGGGGAAACGAATCTCGGTGCTGCGATTCGGCTCGGATCAGCGCAGCTCCCTCATTCGGGAGGGAAGCGGCTATTGGAAGTATCAGGACAAGGGGAGCGGGGGCATACGTTTCTCTACCCAATACGATTACAAAACGCGGTTCGGCCTGGCGGGCGCCTGGTTTGACCGTTTGTTGTTCCGGCCTTTATTCGGCCTGGCGACGGCTTGGAGCTTTGATGTGCTGCGATTGTGGGCAGAGAAGGATATTCCGCCCTTGGCAACGATCCGGAAGGCATTCATCCATGCCTTGAGCGTGATGATGCTGGTCGTTCTATGGTGTTATGAGGGGCTGGTACCGAAGCTGTTGTTCCCGGAAGCCGGGGAGCTTGATCTGTTGAGGCAGTCGGGCTTGGCTGGAGAGCAGGAGGGGTTGGTGTTAACCTTACTCGGCATTGCCGAGATCGGCGTCGGCTTATTGACGCTTCTCTTTCACAAGAGTCGGTTGTGGTACAGGCTGCTGATGAGCTTGCTTGCGATCTTGATGCTTGGAGCATGGATAACAGACCCTCAGTTAATGAAGGCCCCGTTCAATCCGTTAACGCTTAGTGGATCCATGATGGGGTTTTGCTTGATGGCTTCACTGTCCGCTGCAGATTTACCAAGCGCCTACCGCCCGGCACGAAAACCCGTCCCCGGGGATAAATCCCGCAAAGGAGGGGTGAGTCGTGACCTCGATCTATGAACAAGCGCTAGGCTCGCAATTTCAAATGCTCCATCCCAAAATTCGGGAGCGCTTCGGGTTTGACAGCAAGGATCACATCGCTTCGATTGGCGAAGGCGTCATGGAAGAGATCTGGTACGCGCCTTGGGCTGCACTGCCTCTCTATATAGGCACGATGCGGCATATTATGTTTCCGAATCGAGGGAAAGGGATCCCGTTTCGGATTGAGAATTATGCTTATCGTGACGAATGGGGAAGAGAAACGGTGACGTGGTGTCGCAGCTTTGATTTTCCGGGTGTCCAAAGGCGGTTTGATGCCACAATGATCTATAGCGCACAGCGCCGCCGTATCGTGGATTATTTAGGGAATAAACAGCACTTGGCGGTCGATCTCCGGATAGCCGCGGGGGAGAGCGGCGGCATTTGCATTCAATCGGGGGAGCAGAGATTTTATGAGGGGCTTTTGCAGTTTCGATTTCCCCGGTGGTTCACCGGAACAGCCGATGTAAACGAATGGTATGATGACGGGAATCAACGATACCGGATATCCGTTGAGGTGCGCAATCCGATATGGGGGCCTGTCTTCCGGTACAAGGGAAGCTTCCAGGCCCGGACCATTGCTGTGGCCGATGGATTCGTTCCGAAACATGTAAAACCTCTGCGAGTTGAGGCTAGAGAGTAGCGGCGGTATCGGAGGAGGAGAGGCTGCTGCTCTTGCGCTCACGGAACATTCGGTAGTATAGAAACGAAGATACGACATATAGCGTTCCGGTAATGCAAAATGTGATCGCATATCCCCAATAGCTGCCGTAAGTGGTGACGAGCTTGGATTGTACGGGTCCCATGGTGGCCCAGCCCAGCATGAAGGCCGTTTGCGTAACCGAATTGGCGATTCCTCTTCGGTGATCCGGTACACGGTCGATTAGAATCGAGGATTGTATCGGATTGGCGGCATTCATCAGGGCTTGGCGGAACAGGAAACCGACCGATGCAATGAGAAGTACGTTCGTGAATCCGGTTAACAGCAGGAAGGGCAAGGATAGAACTTGAAAGAGCACCACGGACTTAACGGCTCCCACCCGATTCACCAGCGTAGGTCCGATCAGCATCGATACAATGGTCATGACTTGTCCAAGTGATATCAGAATGCCGACGGCCGATAAAGATACCGAGAAGCGGTTGGTAAAGTACAAATTCAAATAAGGCACGACAAGTCCCGAGCCCAGGCCGATTAACAATTGGGCAAGCGCGAACTGCCCGATGACTTTGTAATCCCCCAAACCGGAGGCGTTTACTGCTCTTCCTGCCTGTGCCGGTTGATGATCAGGAAGCGGTGCATCCAATGCCTGTATGTCTTCGGCCTTCTGATCGGCTGTGAACAAGAGCGGGATGAATGCCGCCAAGGTAGCCAGTCCGCCTATGAATAGCGCGGTTTTCAAGCTGCCGACCTTGTTCATACCAACGGCCTGCAGGGCATCCGCCAAGAATCCGCCTCCCATGCTGCCGAGCACTTGAGAAGCAAGGACAAGCGAGGCGTGAATGCTAAAGATCCGCATGCGAGCCGATTTCGCCGTGTTTTCCGCTAGAAAGGGGATAGCCAGCACCTGAAAAAAGGATGCGAACAGACCGGTATATACCGCAAGACCAAGCAAGCTGAACTCGCTCTCCAGAAAAGAGCGCGCGATCAGACCCGCACCGCTTAACAATGCCCCCAGGACGAGGATTCGCTTACGGCTGCCGCGGTCTCCGATCAGGCCAATCGGAATGAACATCAATGCCGTTGCCAGGGATTGAATACTGACCACTGTTCCATTCATGGAGTCATTATACCCAAGACCTTGTATGTACAAATTGTAGAGCACGCTAAACATGCCTGTACCGATCTGATACAGCACGTTGGCTAGAAAAAACAGCTTGATGTTGCGCGGCCAAGAACGCATTTCTTTTGCCGACTGTTGGATGAAACTCATGATGATACCCCCTAAATTTTACAGCAGCAACCTCTATTCTAGCAGGTTCCACAGAAGGGAGGAAGAAATATTATATCGAAATGAAGTGTGATTGACATGTTATAGACAAAAATATAAAATGTCTATATAAATTACTAATTGAAAAGTGGTGTTTGCATTGGATCCGAACGAGCGTTTCTGGAATGCTTCTATAGATGAACTTAAGCAAGGCTATATCGACGAAGGTCCCGTATGGGTATGTCTCTTGTGCGGCAAGACGATCGAGAAAGGGATCATCTATCCGGACCAGGATGTGTTATATGAGTCAGAACGATACATGACCATTCATATCCGCCGGGAGCATGGCTCCGTATTTCAGTATTTGTCAGGGCTCGATAAGAAGCTGACTGGATTAACCGAGCATCAGAATCGATTGCTGCAGCTCTTCTATCAAGGCATGAACGATAAAGAGGTGCAACAGGAGCTCGGCATAGGCAGTGCTTCGACGATTCGCAATCACCGGTTTGCCTTGAAGGAGAAGGAAAGACAGTCCAAGGTACTGCTGACTTTAATGGAGCTGCTGAAGGAAAAGGATGACCATGCACCGGCATTCGTGGAGATTCCCAAGCGCGCCAAGATGGTGGATGAGCGCTACAATGTCACCGAAGAAGAGCGGCAAGCGATCCTGGCCAAGGTGTTTCCTGAAGGGACCGATGGTCCGCTGAAGACATTTAAGCTCAAAGAGAAGCAGAAGTACGTCGTGTTGCGAGAAATCGCAGCTCGTTTTCAACCGGACGTCAAATATACGGAGCAAGAAATCAACGATACGATCGGGAGGGACCATCCCGATTATGTGACGATTCGCCGGTATTTGATTGAATATGGTTTTTTGGATCGCAAGGATGATGGAAGCGAGTACTGGTTAACGACGTAAACGCTAAGATTAGGAGGGTTTAACGCGATGAATCGCAGACAGGAACTAAATCAAATGTATAAGGAAATCAAGATCGAAGCAGGCGTGTATCAAATTCGGAACACAAAGAACGGCAAAGTGTTTGTGGCCGGAACGAATAACTTGAAGACCATGAACGGCAAACGATTCGAGCTGCAGATGGGAACGAGCTACAATAAGACGCTTCAGCGGGAATGGAATGAGTATGGCGAGGATGCTTTTGTCTTCGAGATTCTGGAAACCATAGAACCGAAGGAGGATCCGTTCTTTGATCTGAAGGGCGCGGTCAGCAAACGGGAGGCATATTGGATTGAACAGCTGGAACCTTTTGGAGAAAAGGGGTATAACGCAGAGCGAAAATAAGGCTTTTCTGTGGCGAACCAATGTGCAGCCAAGAAATCACATTCCTTTCGTTTGCAATACGCTGTAAGGGTAAGATATGATGAATTTAGCGGCTTTAATCGCTTCCTTTCCTACTTCTTACTACACGAAAGCGAGACGTGAATACGATAATGAGATCCATAGCATGGGTAACCGACAGCACGAGTACGATCGATCCTGACTTCGCCAAGGAAAATCATATTTATATTGTACCTTTGAGGTTGATACTTGGACAGGAGGAGTACAGGGAAGGAATTGATATTTCGGCTGAAGTCTTTTATGAAAGAATGAAAGATGAACCGAAAGTAAGCAGTTCACAGCCTCCAATCGGTGAATTCATCGAATTATATGAATCCTTGAAAGAGAAGTATGATGATATCATCGCCATTCACTGTTCATCCGAGCTTAGCGGAACCTTGAATTCATCTATGCAGGCGGCAGAGATTGCCGAGGTACCCGTGGTTGGCATCGATTCCCAAGCGGGAGCGTTCCCGGTACGCGAAATGATCATGTCCGGGATTCACTGGCATAGCCAGGGGGATACCGTGCAGGTGATTAAAGAGAAAATTCAGTCCATGGTGCAAAACATGTCATTCTACCTTATTCCGGCAAGCCTGCACCGGCTTCATAGCAGCGGCCGGGTATCCGGCACCCAGCTTCTTCTCAGCAACCTGCTCCGCATTCATCTGCTGCTCCGTTTTGATGAAGGCAAGGTCATTGTGGAAGAGAAGATCCGGACGTTCAAGAAGGCCAAGTCACGAATGCTGGAGCTTATGAAAATGGATTTGCAGAAAATTAAAAAGGTCTGCATCATGCACGCAAACAACGTAGAAGAGGCCGAGGAGATCCAGAAGGAAATCAGCGGAGCCCATCCGGCGTTGAAAACCGAAATTATGACCTTTATTCCCGTTGCGGGCATCCATGCCGGCGAAGGCACCATTGCCATGTCGTGGATTAAATATCATCCTGCATATTCCTAGTTATAGTACAGATCCTGCCTGCAGATACTATCTGCAGGCTTTTGCTTGTGATTCGATTCTATATGACCTTTGATGGTTGTATATGTAGTAGGAGATGATTCCAAGGAAAGGAATGACGTGAACATGAAGGTGATTATCACGCAAGCTGAAGCGATGCAAAAGAATATATGGGATGATATTATGCTGATGTTCGGAAGAACGGATGAGGATGAAGTGTGGGACACAGAGCAGTTTATATTAACAGAGGAGCAGGCCCGTAAGCTCGGCCTGCTTAAATAGGCGAAGAAGGGTCGCTGTTGACGCGGCTCTTTTCTACTTCTAGCGGGCAGCTTCAACTGGTTTGGACTGTATGGAAATCATGTTATGATGGAAGGACTCTGTGGAACAGAGGACGAATATAGTAGTGTGAATTTGAAGGAAGGTGACAATGTTGAGGCGTAAGACAAAATGGATGTGCTTAACAATGCTGGTTGTCATCTTGCTATTGGCTGCGGCAGGTTGTCGGGGCGGAGCCGAACCGGGCAACCCCGGGAACAACGGACAAGGAGCTTCGCCGTCGGAGGAAATACAGGAGCCGCAGACCCCGTCTCAAGCTGATGAAGACGGGACCCCGGGTCCATCTGGCAGCTCGGACAACAATGGCGAGGAAGGGAATCTGCCCGAGAACGGGACTGAGGATGCGGTAACGGAGCTTCTGAATAGCATGACCGTCAAGGAGAAGATCGGTCAGCTGGTGCTGGTTGGAATCGAAGGGACTACGATGGATGATACGACGCGCAGATTGCTGGAGGATTACCATGTAGGCGGTATTATCCTTTTTAAGGATAATATCGAGAACGCCAGGCAGTCGGCAGACCTGCTGAATGAGCTGAAAAAAGCAAATGCTGCGAATCCGGTACCGCTCTGGCTGAGCATTGATGAGGAGGGCGGACGGGTTACCCGTTTTCCTGATGAATACGTGAAGCTGCCGTCAAGCGGTAAAATTGGGAGGAGCGATGATCTTACGCTGACCAAGCAAGTTGGTGGACTTATCGCGCAGAAGGTGTCGGGAGTCGGAATCAATATGGTTTTTGCCCCGGTGCTGGACATTGATAGCAACCCGAACAATCCGGTCATCGGCGATCGATCCTTTGGCACAACGGCAGAAACCGTAAGCACGCAGGGAATCGCCTCGATGAAGGGGATACAGGAGAATGGTGTCGTACCTGTAGTGAAGCATTTCCCTGGGCATGGCGATACTTCGGTCGATTCCCATCTCGGGCTGCCCGTTGTTGACCATGATCTGAAGCGTCTGCATGAATTGGAGCTGGTACCGTTTCAACAAGCGATTGATGAAGGAGCCGATGTGGTCATGGTTGCGCATCTACTGATGAAGAGCATCGATCCGGATACGCCATCCTCCTATTCGAAACCCGTTATCAACGATTTGTTAAGGGAAGAAATGGGGTTTAAGGGTGTCGTTATAACGGATGATATGACCATGGGGGCGATTTCCGGCAGCACAGACGTAGGAGAGGCTTCCGTGAAGTCCGTCGTCGCAGGGAGCAACATGATTCTGATCGGACATGAATATGCATTGGAAGAAGCCGTCATTCAGGCATTAACCGAGGCTGCCCATAGCGGCGTGATCCCGGAGGAGATGCTGAACGACCGGGTGAGGGCAACGCTTGAACTAAAGCACAAATATCAGCTGAGCGATGAGCCCGTGAAGGCTCCCGATGTGAAATCGTTGAATCAAGAAACGAAAGCGGTACTAGATCAGCTTAAGTAAACGTAGCATATGTAGTGTAAGAAGATGAAGCATATAAAAACCCGATCTCAGCCTGAGATCGGGTGAACAGAACTAGAATATATTAGAAGTTGATATAGTGTGAAAAATATGCTAGAATGAAGGATAAATAACTATTGGCTTAATGTCATAATAACCTAATGCTAGATTAGCATGAAAATATGGGATTGTCAACAGGGGGGCATAGAATGGAGAACCGTCAAAGTGCGGATTTTGCATTGGAACGAGAGGTTACGGAAACAGAGAAAGCGGCTAATTCTCCGACAGAGGATTTTTCGGTTCATGACGATCTCTCACTTCCACCAGGCATCAAGATTAGCGATCCGGTTCGCATGTACCTGAAAGAAATCGGTCGTGTTCCCCTCCTTACAGCCGATGAAGAAGTGGAACTGTCCAAACGAATAGAGGAGGGAGATGAAGAAGCGAAACGCCGTTTGGCTGAAGCGAATCTTCGTCTCGTTGTAAGTATAGCAAGACGCTATGCTGGCCGGGGAATGCAGTTCCTGGATCTGATACAGGAAGGCAACATGGGCCTGATCAAAGCGGTGGAGAAGTTCGACTACTCCAAGGGCTTTAAGTTTAGTACGTATGCCACTTGGTGGATTCGCCAGGCGATTACCCGCTCGATTGCTGACCAAGCAAGAACTATCCGGATTCCGGTGCATATGGTAGAGACGATTAATAAGCTCGTACGTGTCTCCAGGCAGCTCCTTCAGGAGCTGGGACGCGAACCGACACCGGAAGAAATCGGTAAAGAGATGGATATCTCGCCGGAAAAAGTACGTGAGATCCAGAAGGTATCCCAAGAACCTGTGTCTCTGGAAACACCGGTCGGGGAGGAAAGCGACTCCAACCTGGGCGATTTCATTGAGGATCAGGACGCATTGGCGCCGGCAGATGCCGCAGCGTTTGAGCTGCTGAAGGAACAGCTGGAGGAAGTGCTGGATACGCTCACCGAGCGTGAAGAGAATGTGCTCCGACTGCGCTTTGGACTTGAGGATGGACGGACCCGCACCCTGGAGGAAGTAGGCCAGGTATTCGGCGTTACGCGTGAACGCATTCGGCAGATCGAGGCGAAGGCGCTTCGTAAATTGCGTCATCCGAGCCGCAGCAAACGACTCAAGGATTTCCTTGAATAAATTCTGGGGGACAAATAAAGAGATGATGAATGAATCCTTGGTTACGGTCTACGGGCTGTAATCCAGGGATTTTTTGCTATTTCGCCAGGATTCCACTCCAGATTGACACCACCTAAGCAGTTGGATCATAATGATGTAACATCCCCACATTTAGTAAGGAATGTGCCTAATGTGAAGAATAGGGAGTGACATGTCTACGATGACTTTACATACATCTGCAATCGACCGATTGTGCAAGCGCAATGTGGAGCTGTCTGCTTTTTCGACGTATGGGATCGGCGGTTCAGCCAATTATCTGGCCATGCCTGAAACGGCAAATGACCTGGCGGATCTCCTGCAGGACTGCAGGAAACGCGGGATACCATGGTACATCTTTGGAATGGGCTCCAACATTCTGTTTCCGGATGAACCGAAACATGACCTGGTGTTTATATCGCTCAAAAACCTGGTGGAGCTGCGGGTGTCGGCTGATAAATGGTACGTTTCATCCGGCGCGCCGATGTCGTTATTGTCCTTGATGGGGTTAATGGGTGGAACGGATTTGCTTGATTTTACTTTTTTGCTGCCTGGCTGCGTAGGGGCCGGCATCTATATGAACGCTAAATATAATGCTCGTCAAATCTGCGATATTCTGGACACGGTCTATTATATCGATACGACGGATCCGAGCTTAAAGGTACGGTCCATTCCCGTAGCGGACTGTTTATTTGCATACAAGCAATCCATCTTCCAGCAGCATCCGTGGATGATAGTAGGGGCCGATCTTAATATTCCGGTCAGCTCGGAGGAACAGATCAGCATGACATCTGAAGTTCTCACAGAGTGGAAGACTCGCGGCAGCCATCCATCCTCATTGCCATCGTTTTTCTCATTCTTTCTGGGTGAAGTGCACGCGCTGGCAGGAAAGGGAATAGAGACGCCTCAGTCGATGCTTGATATCATCAAGTACCGGACGAGTAAACGCCATTTCGACTACCCGTCCTGCGGTTCCGTATTCAAAAATAATTATGATTATGGAGTAGCCGTCGGCTCGCTCGTGGATCAGCTGAATATGAAGGGAACCGAATATGGCGGCGCGATCATCTCTCCGCATCACGGCAACATGATTCTGAACCAGAAGCATGCGAAGGCAACCGATATCCTCTACTTGATGAATCTGATCTCGGAATCGATTAACAACCATTTTGGATTCGTTCCGGAGCCGGAAATTGTATTGGTATAAACACGGTCTGAAAATAATCTCTGTAAAGGAATTGGAATAAGTAGAATTTAACGATATAATCAGATAGGTGATCATCTGTTTATTGATATAAACGATGAAATTTATGTTGCGAGAGGGGCATTATATATGGCAAAGACATTAATTTTTGGACACAAAAATCCGGATACGGACACAATCTGCTCTGCTATTGCTTATGCTGATTTGAAGAACCAGCTCGGCCTTTCTGCCGAGCCCGTGCGTCTTGGAGACGTTAACGGTGAAACGCAATATGCGCTCGATTATTTTAAGGTCGAAGCTCCTCGTTTCGTTGAGACGGTTGCAAACGAAGCCCAAGACGTTATCCTCGTGGACCATAACGAGCGTCAGCAAAGCGCAAGCGACATTGATCAGGTTCGCGTGATTGAGGTTATCGATCATCACCGCATCGCGAATTTTGAGACAAGCCACCCATTATACTACCGTGCGGAGCCTGTCGGCTGCACAGCTACCATTCTGAACAAGATCTACAAGGAAAAAGGTATCGCCGTTCGCAAAGAAATTGCTGGCCTGATGCTGTCCGCCATCATCTCGGACTCCCTGTTGTTCAAATCCCCAACCTGCACAGACGAAGATATCGCAGCAGCTCGCGAGCTGGCTGAGATCGCTGGCGTGGATGCAGACAGCTATGGGTTGGAGATGCTCAAGGCAGGCGCCGATCTGAGCGACAAAACCATCGCGCAATTGATCTCCCTGGACGCCAAGGAATTCCAAATGGGCGGAGCCAAAGTGGAAATCGCACAGGTTAACGCGGTGGATACCAATGATGTATTGTCCCGTCAAGCCGAACTCGAAGATGCGATTCAAGCGATTATTGCCGACAAAAACCTGGACCTGTTCGTCTTCGTAGTGACAGATATTCTGAACAACGATTCGATCGCTCTTGCACTCGGTAAAGAGTCCAAGGCCGTTGAGAAAGCCTACAATGTGTCCCTGTCGGAGAACAAGGCTCTTCTTAAAGGCGTGGTTTCCCGCAAATCGCAGATTGTTCCTGTCCTGACCGAAGCATTCAATCAATAATATTTGTGTGAACCTAAACAAGCCTGACCATCGACTGAGGAATCAGCGGGGAAGGCTTGTTTTTTTATTTGGGATGTTTCCCGGTTCGACATAGCGGACGATCCTTCATCGTCCCGTATTTAAGCGCTTCCGAAGATTGAAATATTGTAATGAATTTACATCAAATTGACATCCATTTTACCAAGTGGGTCCTTATAATAAAGTTATGAATGATAAAATACATATACGTTTCAAATATCCAGGAATTGGGTTACTAATATTTAATGCGTGATAAGTCGGGTAGGGTTCACGAGTTGAATCCATTTAATAGAAGATGAAGAGGGAGCGATGAGAAGATGAAGAAGTCGGCTTGGAAATTGGGAGCAATGATGCTGCTGGTACTGATCATGATGACAACCGTTGGTGTAGCCTCAGGCAACAATTATGAGCCGGTTCCGAAAGCTTCGAATCAGGAAGCTGTCTATATTAACGGGCTTGAGATTAGAGACGGCAAGGTCTATCTGCAAGTAGATCCGATTGAATGGTACGAGGGTGAGGAAGCGAATCAGGTATTCCGCGAACGGGAGCAGGACCCTGAGATGACGGAAGCACCGGATGGTTATTATATCGTAAATGATACGGAAGAACAGATTGAACTTCCTGTGGCTGATGATGCCGAAGTGCTGCTTCAGTTGTACGATCATACCGGACGGTATGAGGATGCTCAGATTTCCTGGAACCAGATGGTGAGCCTGGACAAATTCACGAATATCTACGAAAAGGATGATATCGTAGACATGAAATGGTTTCCATTTCATATCACCGTCGAAGATGGCGTCGTAGTGAAGATGATCCAGCAATATGTGCCTTAAATGGATGTTAAATAGAATAAACGGACGATAAAGAGCCGCTTCATGGGTTATTCCTAACCGATGGAGCGGCTCTTGTGTTAAGAGATAAGAAAGTATAAACATCCGAGGCTTAGCATCCTTATCTCGCAACAAAAACTTCCGCTAAATGCGGTCTGTCTATTTGGGAAAGTACGTCGATAGACGTTTTTCTTATTCAATGACAAAAGGTTATGCGTTAAGCGGGTACATTACCGGCTATGTTTCATCGGTTTGAGTTTACCATTCACCACATCGCTCACGAACGGAGCAATTCTGGATTTGCGCTCCTCGTATTCTTCCTTCGTCAGTTTGCCTTCGGTCAACTTCTGATCCAGGCGCTTCGTGAGTGCCTGGACTTGTTGATCAATGACGGACTGGACGGGCACGTCTTGCTCCTTCGCGATCTGTGCCAGCGATTTTCCAGATTGGAGCGACTGCTTGAGTGCTTCCGGCGTCGTCTTCAGAAGTTTGGCCAGCTCGTCGCTATCCGAGATCAACCGGCCATGGCGCTGATGCATCCGCTGCTTCTGCCACCCGCCTTTGGCGTCAAGCAGCCTGTCCGCGGCAGCGGAGTAATCGATGGATTTGCCCAACTGCTTCGGATGCGAGGAGATTTTATCCTTCAACAGCTCAACGATCTTGGCTTTTACGGCCTCTCTGGATACACCTTGTTCCTTGGCTATTTCCGCGAGTGTCGAGGTTTTGAGTTTATCTCGAAGAACTTTCGGTTCCAGCTTCAGAAATTCGGAGATGGCCTTGAACATATGACCGGGTTTATGTTGCCCGCGTTCGTCTTGGGAAGAAGGAACAGCCGGTGATTCTGTTTGCTGTCCGACCGGTTCCGCCGAGACCGAGACGGGAAGATAAGCGAGGCCCATGACTACAGCGATGGCGACAAGCACCAGCCGCTTCATTGACTTCAAGTGGGTTGTCATTGTTGTTTACCGCCTTTCTTGATGTTGGTCTTACAGTCCATCATTCTTTCCCGCTAAACTGAATTCATCCTTAAAATAACCTTAAAATAGGATGAAAATACATAAATTTCATATCAGGCAGTGAAAATTGACCATTCTATGAAACTATCGACTCTTCTCTGCTAATATGGTATCATGGAGTCTTGATAACGTACTAAAGCGAAAAAGCAGTCTTTGCATCTGATGCGAATTCCTATGCATCCAGAATATAGCTGCGTTTAATGTCTACGAGGGGGATTTTTTGGTGAAAAAGATAGCATCAGTATTAGCAGGCTTCATGCTGTTATTAACCGTAGTCGGCTGTTCAAGCTCCGCAAGCGGCGGCAATGAGCTGGTTGTCGGGATCGACGACAAGTTTGCGCCCATGGGCTTTCGCGACGAGAGCAATGAAATTGTCGGCTTTGATATCGATTATGCCCGTGCAGCCGCTGAGAAGATGGGCAAGGAAGTCAAGTTCCAGCCGATTGACTGGAAATCGAAGGAGTCCGAACTTAGCAGCGGCCGCATTGACTTGATATGGAACGGCTATACCATCACCGATGAGCGCAAGGAGAAAGTGTTGTTCACCAAGCCTTATCTGGAGAACAGTCAGGTCGTCGCCGTGCTGGCTGATTCGGATATAACTTCGATCAGCGATTTGGCAGGCAAAGAGATCGGTTTGCAGTCGCTGTCCTCGGCAGCTGACGCGTTAAGCGCCAACGAGATTCACACGCAAGTGAAGAAGATCAACGAATTCCCTGACAATATGCTGGCTCTGAGCGATTTGAAGAATGGACGCGTAGAGGCTGTGGTCATAGACGAAGTGGTGATGAAATACTTCATGTCCAAGGAAGAGGGAATATACAAGATTCTCGAGGAATCTCTGGCACCGGAGCAGTACGGGATCGGGGTTAAAAAGGGCAACGAGGAGCTGCTTCAAAGCCTGCAAAAAGCACTGGACGAAATGAATGCCGATGGTACGGCAGCCAAGATTTCCGAGAAATGGTTTGGCGAAAACAAAGTGTTGAAGTAAGACGTTCCACAAGGATGGTTATTCATCCTTCCATAGGTATTCCAAAAAACCGGACTTTGACCAAAGGCTCCGGTTTTGTGTTCCTTCCATGGGTCTACGATATTTTTGAAGAACTTCAAGCATCTCAAGAAGTTTTTCCATTAGGAGTTAAGCGTATATGAGTATGGATTACATTGTTCAAATCGGCAAACCGATGCTGGAGGGCGCACAGACAACGATACTGTTGTTTTTAATTGCTATCCTGGTTTCCATCCCGCTCGGGTTTGTGTTCACGTTAATGGTTCGAAGCGCAATCAAGCCGCTGGCTTGGTTGGCCAATGCCTATATTTATGTGTTTCGTGGTACCCCGCTGCTGCTGCAGCTGTTGTTCTTTTGTTTTGGGCTGCCAGTGCTGCCCGTGATCGGAGAGTATCTCGTTCTGGACCGTTTTGTAGCCGCATGTTTGGCATTTGTGCTAAACTATGCCGCTTATTTTGCGGAGATCTTTCGGGGAGGCCTCTTGGCGATTGACAAGGGTCAATATGAAGCGTCCAAGGTGCTGGGCCTGAACCGCTGGCAAACGACCACGAAAGTGATTCTGCCCCAAATGTTTCGCGTAGCCCTGCCGGCGGTATCCAATGAATCCATTACACTGGTAAAAGATACGGCGCTGCTGTATGCCGTAGCGGTTCCGGAGTTACTGCACTTCGCCTATACGGCGGTCAATCGCGATGTTACGATTATGCCGTTTTTCATTGCAGGCGTCATATATCTGCTAATGACGCTCGTGTTAACCATGTTGTTTAAGTTTCTGGAACGCCGATTTAAATATGAATAGAAGGACTGTCGTGTAATGGCAATTATCGAAGTAACCCATGTAAAAAAATCCTTCGGCCAGCTGGACGTGCTGAAGGACGTCAGCTTTGAGATTCAGAAGAATGAAGTGATTGCCGTCATCGGACCTTCCGGATCGGGGAAGAGCACCATGCTCCGGAGCCTGGTGCATCTGGAGGAGATTAATGGCGGATCGATCAAGCTGCAGGATCAATATCTCGTGAAGGATGGCGTATATGCCAGCCCGCCGGGGATCAAAGCGATCACATCCCGGATGGGCATGGTATTCCAGCATTTCAACCTGTTTCCTCATCTCACGGTACAGGAGAATCTGGAACTGGCACCTAAACATGTGAAGAAACAATCAAAGGAAGAAGTCAGGTTAAACAGCGCCGCTCTGCTGAAGAAGGTCGGTTTATCTGATAAAGCAGATGTATACCCCGGGAATCTGTCGGGCGGACAGAAACAGCGTGTGGCCATTGCGAGAGCACTGATGATGAATCCGGACATCATGCTGTTTGACGAACCGACATCGGCGCTGGACCCCGAGCTGACCGGCGAGGTGCTGGCGGTTATCAAGCAGCTGGCCGAGGAGCATATGACGATGGTGATCGTCACGCATGAGATGAGTTTTGCCAAAGAAGTGGCGGACCGAATGATCTTCATGGATAACGGACAGGTCGTCGAATCGGGCACGCCGGATCAAATATTTAACCAACCGAAGGCAGAGCGGACCCGGGAATTTTTAATCCGGGCGACGCGTTGAAGAGAGACTGGCTCAGAGCCCGATTGGAAGATCGGCTTGGGCCGGTCTTTTTTTGGTGAAAAATAAGGCTATTTCGTGAAAGCGTTTAAATTACGGGTTGACGGAATCCGGTTTGGTCGATATCATTGTTTTAAAGATTGTTAAACTATTTCATATAAACATCTATAAAACAACGGTGAGGAGCGGAATAAGTCATGAGTCATGTTATTACCATTCATTCGGATTTATCCAAAGGCAAGATCAACCGCAATATTTATGGTCATTTTTCCGAACATCTGGGTCGCTGCATTTATGAGGGCATATGGGTGGGTGAGGATTCACCGATTCCGAATACGGAGGGGATCCGCAATGATGTACTGGAGGCGCTGAAACAGCTTAACATACCGGTGCTGCGCTGGCCAGGCGGTTGTTTTGCCGACGAGTACCACTGGAAGGACGGCGTCGGTCCACGAGAGAATCGGAAGCAAATGGTCAATACGCACTGGGGCGGCGTTGTGGAGAACAACCATTTTGGCACCCACGAATTCCTCCGTCTTTGCGAGCTTCTGGGTTGTGAACCATACATATCGGGCAATGTCGGCAGCGGCACCGTGCAGGAAATGTCGGAATGGGTTGAATACATGACCTTTGATGGCGTGTCGCCGATGGCCGCATGGCGCCAGGAGAATGGCCGCGAGAAGCCATGGAATGTTAAATATTTTGGCGTCGGGAACGAGAACTGGGGCTGCGGCGGCAATATGCGGCCGGAGTATTATGCGGATCTGTACAGACGCTATCAGACTTATGTTCGCAACTATGGCGATAACAAGATCTACAAGATTGCCTGCGGCCCGAACGTGGATGATTACCGCTGGATGGAAACCGTGATGAGAGAAGCGCATCCGTTCATGGATGCCATCAGTCTTCACTATTACACGATTCCTGGCGAATTCTGGACAGGCAAAGGCGCTGCTACCGGATTCAGCGAACAGGAATGGTTCACCACGATGAAGAAGGCGCTTCATATGGATGAATTGATTACGAGACATTCGGCAATCATGGACCAGTATGATCCTAACAAGCGGATCGGCCTCATTGTAGACGAGTGGGGAACCTGGTTTGACGTAGAGCCTGGCACCAATCCGGGCTTCCTGTATCAGCAGAATACGATCCGTGATGCTCTGGTGGCGGGTTTAACGCTGAATATCTTCCACGAGCATAATGATCGGGTGGTCATGGCGAACATTGCGCAGATTGTCAATGTGCTGCAGTCCGTCATTTTAACCGAAGGCGAGAAGATGATTCTTACTCCGACTTATCATGTGTTCGATATGTATAAAGTGCATCAGGATGCAGAGCGTTTGGCTACCAACTACAGCGGCGCTGATTATGAGATGGACGGCGAGAAGATTCCGCAAGTATCCGTAACGGCCTCGAAGGATCAAGCCGGCAAAATCCATGTGAGTCTGTGTAATGTGAGTCATGCGGAGCAAAGTGACGTGACGATTCAGCTTCGGGGATTAAGCGGAGCGGTGTCCAAGATCGTAGGCCGGCAGCTAGCCTCCGATTCGCTGGACGCTCACAACACCTTTGAATCGCCGGAGACTCTGAAGCCGGCTGCATTCCATGCTTTTGAACAGGAAGGCGACGTTCTGCGTGCCAAGCTGGCACCGATGTCTGTTACCGTTCTCGAGATCACGGCAGGATAAACGAAGAGGATGGCGGATAATCGGTGTAAAGGTTGTCATGACGATTACCGGGTTAACGAGGAACAAATTACGCGCGTCCTATCATCTCCAATGTTTACGTCTGACCGTTGCGTGCCGGATGGTGAGTATGATGCCCGTCTGCGTGCGTGCTTCACTTGTCCAAAGCTGCAAGGGAACACGACATGCACGCTGTGCGGCTGCATCGTACAGATCACCGCAAAGCTTAAAGACAAGCGATGTCCTTATCCGGGGCAGGACCGTTGGTCGGTTGCCCATAGCGCTTCATAGCCGAGTTATAGTAAGTCTGCTCTCATGGATGGATCATGGGAGCAGGCTTTTTTTAGTATGGGGGAACTTCCGTTATCTTTACAGAAACTTTCAACCTATGTTATGACTATTAGAAAAAAGATCAGCAGAACAGGGTGTGGACATGAAACGAGGAGGCTTTCTATACTACTGGACCGCGCATTCAAGCATTTCGCTTGCAGGCGTTGTCTACATCATGGTATTGACTACCTTTATGTATCAAGAATCCGGATCGGCCTTTATTGCCGCGTTATTCCCGCTGTTTAACGCAGTCGCACGGTTAGTCGCCGGCCTTACGGCTCCGCTTGTGATGGAGAAATTCGGCTTCTCCAAGCTTCTGGTGCGGCTTCAAGTCATGAAAGCCCTGTTGTTAACCGCATTGGTTATCGCATTTCCCTACATATCATCTCAGGTTTCCGTGCTGTGTATGTTTATCTTGTTCATTGCTTTTACCGAAGGATGGGGAAACCCGCTCATTCAGTCCATGGTTCCGAGAGTAGTTGCACCTGACCGGCTGGTTAAGGCTAACAGCTCTCTGTCCGTGACTAGTCAATCCTTGCAGATTGCAGGATATACCTTCACGGGCTTTCTCGTTGTACGGTTTGGACATATGCCGACGTTAATCATGAGCTGCGTACTCATCTGGGTATCCGTGTTGTGCCTTTGGATCGCAGCACGCTCTATGAAGGAGAAGGAACCGGCTGCGGCGGGAGGAGCGAAAACAGGCTGGGAAGTGATTCGTGAAGGCTGGTTCTACCTGTGGAGAAATCCGACATTAAGAATCGTGACGATGATGGATATGATTGAAGGGATCGCGGGAACCATCTGGGTGGGAGCGATCACGCTGGTGTATGTCAAGGAAGTGCTGCATCAAGGCGAAGCTTGGTGGGGATTCATTAATGCCAGTTATTATATAGGCGCCATTGCGGGTGGGCTGCTGATGCTGCTCCTGTCTTCCTTTATCCAGAAAAATCTGATTCCATGCATGGCCGTAGGATCAGCGGTGTTCAGTTTGCTTACCCTGTGGTATGGCCTAAACAGTATCCCGATCATGGCATTAATCCTATGTATTGCAATGGGACCGGCCTATCAGCTGCGGGATGTGGCGCAGCAAACCGCGCTCCAATCCAGCGTGGATCAAGAGCTGCTGCCGAAAATCTACGCTTCGCGTGATATCTTGCTGTCCACGGTAACGAGTTTATCGATTGCGGTCATGGGTCTGATTGCGGATACACTCGGCATTCGCATGGTGTACATTGCAGGCTCCATCTGTATTGCGATATCCGCAGGGTTATCGTTCGCGCTTCTGAGACTGCAGAGGAAATCGGCTATAGCGGCCGAAAAGGGCGGTAGCAGCTTTTCATAACATGTAAAAAAAGAGCCGTACCACTGGATCAGGATCTTGGGAGACTGATCGTCAGGTGCGGCTCTCTTTCTATGTTCTAAGATATCAGAAAGTATAAACTTCGGAGGATGTGCTGCCTGATATCGCAAGAAAAACTACCATTAAACGCGGTCTGTCTTCTTCGAGAGTACGTCGATGGACGTTTTTCTTACATAAGGTCGTCGCTTAGGCTTTGTTTTTCTTGCCAAACAACGAATCGACCGAGAGCAGGCTGCTGCCGCTAAGGGCAAGATGAACGGCCATGGCCAGCAAGGCAATATCCAATTCATAGCCACCCAGGAAGCCCATGCCGAGCTTGGCCTGAAAAATAGCTACGACAAGCACAACGCCAAGAACAAGGGAGGCAATTCTCGTTCCCAAACCGATAATCAATGCAATACCACCCACAATTTCGATAATGGCCACAACGGTCGCCATGAATGCGGGGATTCCCAAACTGGCGAAAAAGCCCTCGATGTTGCCGATGCCGCTCTGGAATTTATCCAAACCGTGAGCCAAAAAGATAACGCCCAGAATAACCCGAATAATGAAAGTACCCATAGAAGAATAGCTACGCATGAATGGTAACAGCTCCTTATTTTTAAGTGGTTATCAACTAACTTTTGTATAGCTGAAACTATAGATTGTATCATACTCAATTATGCTATTGATTGTCAAGTAACTTACTAAAAATAATCAGGTTTCACGACTTAGTGTCTGGGACGGTATTCAGTCGGCGACTGCCCGGTCCAGCGGCGGAATTGCCTTGAAAAATGGCTGGCTGAGCGAAAGCCGAGTTTGTCGGCAATCGCCGTCATTGGCAGATGGGTCGTGACCAGCAGCTCTTTGGCCAGGGTGAGCTTTTGTCGGCTGATATATTGTCTTGGCGATATTCCGTAAACTTGGCGAAACAACTTGCTGCATTGGCTGCGGCTTAAATTCAGCTCTTTGGATACGGCTGTGACAGAGATCTCTTCTGTAAGCCCTGATGACAGCTTCTCTTCAATGGCATGCGCCGCATCGGCTGCAAGCAAGGAAGACGGCTTATGGGAGCCTGATACTGCCTGTGTCGACGAAGACAGATGGACCTCATCCTGCACCTTCAGGAGGGAGAGCACATCGTGGATGATGAGCAATGTATAGGATTGGAGCAGCAGTCTGTCTTCAAAAGTGAGATTGTATTCAGCCCTCGGGTTCTCCGGTTGAAGCGAATGGGCTGCCGGCTGACTGCGTCGAACGATTCCCTCCAGCTCTTGAACGTATGCCTTCAGATTGCTGTGCGCACTTTCCTGCTGGCGAATGTGACGGTAAGGGGCAGCCGATAATGAGCTTCGAATTTCCTGATCATCGAGATCAAAATGAACATTAAAGTATCCATATGGCCTGTTGGCCAGATTCGTGGTTTGATGGGGGACTCCGGATTTGATCAGAAGCCATTCTCCTTGCCGCAGCGTAAAAGACTCCCGATGAATTTCCTGGAGAACCTCGCCTTCCAGACAGTACAGCAGCTCAAACAGGTGATGATGATGCCTCGGATAACTCCAGCCGGGCGGCTGGGAATCGAAATGGCATCCCGTTACTTGAAGCGTGTGAATCATATTGGGAAAGCGAAAAGCGATATCCATAATGGCCATGCTCCTTTAGCTTCGAAAATTCCAGTGATTATGCCATATATTGTATCATAATAGGTTCTTCTCGATTCTGAATATTCGGCACAAAAGGTATAAAGAATGCTCCATTTGGAGATTGAGCAGCACGAGCTTTTGATAGATGATGACAATAGCAAGCAAAATGATACGAGCAGGGAGGAAACAGAAAATGAAAGCTCAATTGAAAGCGGTTAATCAACAGTTCGTGCTCGGCGATGAGCCGATCCAGATTTTGTCGGGTGCCGTACATTATTTTCGGATCGTGCCGGAGTATTGGGAAGACAGACTAATGAAGCTGCAAAGCTGTGGATTAAACACCGTGGAAACCTATATTCCCTGGAATTTGCATGAACCCAAGGAAGGACAATTTACGTTTGAAGGCATCGCCGACTTAGAGAGATTCGTCCAAATCGCCGGTGACCTCGGGCTGCATGTGATCCTTCGGCCAAGCCCATACATATGCGCAGAATGGGAATTTGGCGGGCTGCCGTCCTGGCTGCTGCAGTATCCGGATATCCAACTTCGATGCATGGATCCGTTGTATCTGGAGAAGGTTGACCATTATTATGATGAACTGATTCCGCGGCTGGTTCCGTTATTAACCTCCAATGGAGGCCCGGTGATTGCAATGCAAATCGAGAACGAGTACGGGAGCTACGGAAATGATACGGCATATCTGGAATACTTGAAGGATGGCTTGATCAAGCGGGGCGTAGATGTATTGCTGTTCACTTCGGATGGTCCCACCGACGGAATGCTGCAAGGGGGAACCGTTCCAGGCGTGCTTGCCACCGTCAACTTTGGTTCGAGAACGGAAGAGGCTTTTGCCAAACTGCGGGAATATCGAGCGGAAGACCCTCTCATGTGCATGGAATACTGGAACGGATGGTTTGATCATTGGCTGAAACCGCATCATACCCGGGACGCGGAAGATGCCGCTGCGGTGTTCAAAGAGATGCTGGACTTGCATGCATCCGTGAATTTCTACATGTTTCATGGGGGAACCAATTTCGGATTTTATAACGGGGCGAATTTTCACGAGAAGTATGAGCCGACGATCACCAGCTATGATTATGATGCCCCACTCTCGGAGTGCGGGGATGTAACAGCCAAGTACGAGGTTATTCGCAGCATGATTGCGAAGCATCAGGGAAAAGAGCTCTCTGATTTTCCGAGTTTGCCTCAGCCCGTCAAGAAAAAAAGCTATGGCTCGGTTCGCATGACGCATTATGCCGACTTGCTGGAGCATCTGCCGAAGCTATCCGAGGCGGTGCAACGCACAACACCTGTACCGATGGAACTGCTGGGTCAAAGCTATGGCTTCATCGTTTATGCAACGGATATTTCCGGACCTCGCCAGGGAGAGTCGTTGCATCTGCAAGAGGTGCATGACCGGGCACAGGTATTCCTGGACGGTAAGTATCAGGGGACGGTTGAACGCTGGAATCCCCAAGCCCTCCAGCTCGATGTTCCGGCAGCCGGCGCCAAGCTGGAGATCGTTGTCGAGAATATGGGGCGTATCAATTACGGCCCGAAGCTGAAGGACTATAAAGGAATCACTGAGGGAGTCCGGATGAACAACCAGTTCCTGTATGACTGGAGCATCTATCCTGTGCCGCTTGAGAATCCGAATGCGACATCGTTTCAACCGCTTACGGGTCCGTTTGAACAGCAGGACCGCCCTACCTTTTATCGAGGTGAATTCTCGGTGGATGACATTGGAGATACGTTTATCCGCTTGGACGGATGGGGAAAAGGGGTTGTATGGGTCAATGGCTTCAACCTGGGGCGTTACTGGGAACAAGGACCGCAAGCAGCGCTTTACCTGCCTGGACCCCTGCTGAAGCAGGGCCGCAATGAAATTTTGGTGTTTGAGCTGCACCATACCGAAACAGCAAGCATCGAACTTGTTGATCAACCCGACTTGGGTTAATTAGGGTGTGGGTAGGCAAACGATCATCATCAATAAAAGGGAGCCCTCTTGTACTTATAAGAGGGCTCCCTTAGTGTTCAAGGAATCATAGGATTAGACCAATTGCTTACGGACTTTTAAATAACGGTACAGAAGGATGCCAAAAAGCGAGCATAGGATGGCACACAATCCGATGAAGCCATAGCCCGCCTGAAGCCCGCGCAGCAGCCCGAGCTCTGTTCCGCTGCCGTACATTTGCTTGAAGCCGTTTGTGATCGCCCCGATCGCGTAATTGCCGATAACGCTGCCGATTCCCATCATGGTGACGATGAACGTAATCGCGGTGTCGCTCTCTTTCGGATATCTTTTGGCAATGAGCGCCATGACCGTCGGATAAATCGGAGCAATTCCAATGCCTGCTGCCGCGAACAGGAACGCATAGGATTCTCCGCCAAAGATTGCAATAAACGTGCATACTCCGGTCAACGCGGACAGGATGATGATGGACAGCGTGAAGCCGATCCGGTCCGTTATCGGGCCAAGCAGCAGGCGTGCTGCCGAGAAGCAGAGGAAGAAGGCGGACAGCATCCCGGCAGCAGCCGTAGGTTCCCATTTGTACGATTTTTCAAGAAAGTTTACGAGCCAACCGCCAACTGCCATCTCCGATACGACACCGAAGGATAGAATCATGACGACCAGCCACAGTGCAGGATCTTTAACTAACAACTTAAGCGGGGTTCGTTCCGTTTCGGATAGATCGTCCCCGGGAAACTTGCTCATGAGTGCCGGGATCATTGGCAGCACGGATAACATCAGCATGGCCAGATACATGCCCCGCCAGTCCAGCGTGTAGTTAAACACGGTTACGGTCATAAGTCCGGATGCAATCATCGGTGCCACGGTTGAGCTGATTCCGTAGAAGAAATGGGACAGGTTCATCATCGTGCCTGTGTTTCGCACAAAGATCCGGGCAGCTAATATGGCAAGACCGATCTCCAGCATACCGTTTCCAATGTACATAAAGAAATAGGATGCGGTAAACATCGGGTAGTTGTGCGACAGGAAGATCAACACACCAGAGATAGCCATCGAACCGAAGGCGGCCATACTGACCCACTTGATCCCGATCTTCCGCGTTAACAACGCAGTGAATGAGCAGGCAATCAAGTACCCGAGCGCGTTCAGGGATAGCAAGGTGCCGATCTGCATTTCATCCAGGTGGAAATCGAATTGAATCCTTGGAATGGCGGGTCCCTTAATGTTTTCCGATATTCCAAATATGATAAAGCCCAGAAAGATGGTTGCCAGATGAAGGGTGTAGTCTTTGCTGAATTTAGGTTTTGCTTTCGTTTGAAGGTCTGTATTCACGGTTATTCCCCAATCGTCATCGTTGAATTTTACATTGCACTTGTATCGGATATCATCATATCCAGAGCAAGCCGCTGCAGGCCGGCTATATAGTCATGCTCCCACTCGCGAAGCAGCATTTCGGGCAGATGGCGCTCCGGTACGTAGGCGGAAGCCCGGTCTTTAATGGAGAGCAGGGTGGAGGGCAGGAGGTTATGCTCACACCACAGAATGGCATCCGGATTGAGAATCGCGGTGAAGGCGGCGCTTAATCGGCTTAACGCATCGATTTGCTCCTCATCCGGCTCGATGAGACTGCTCATGACGGCACTTTTACGCTCCAATACATCTTGAAAATTGTTGTCTTTGCTCATCGGTACATAACCGATCTCACCCGTAAAGAACGACTTGCCCCGAACGACGTTTCCATTGATCAGCAGCCCCGCCCCCGGTCCATTGTGTCCGAAATACACGTATACAAGAGAAGCCTCCTCCGTACGGCTCAGATTCTGATAGCCAAGCACGGCCGCATTCATGTCATTCTCCACGATGACAGGAATGGAGAACAGGTTCTCCAGGTAAGATTTGAGGTCGTAATCTTGGAATGTCCCGTACAACGGCACGTGAAAAACGACGCCATCACGAACCGCAGCCGGCATGCCGACCGCAATCGAGCGGATTTTCGGATAACGGTGGATCCAGCTTCTTAGCTGGGAAGCCAGCGCTTCCGGTCCAAGCTGGAGTATGCCGTCTTCAGTTTGTCGTTCGACCAGATCGCCGTTCCAGTTAAAAATGGTGTATACGCTCCGCTCCTTCTCATAATAAACGGCGAGACCCAGCATATAGTCCGGGTTAAAAGCGTAGCGGTTTGCACGTCTCCCGCCGCTGGACTCATCCAGTCCGAGCAGGGTAACTTCGCCCTCCTGCGCCATCTGTTCCAGCACTTTGCTCACCGTTGGAAAGCTGATGCCGAGCCTGTCACTCAGCTCCGCTTTGGTTCCGCTACCGAGCTCCAGCAGGGAAGCGCGGAGCGCGCGCCGTACGGCGTATTTCATGGATTGCGGTGTGGGTAAAGGTTCTTTGCGCGTATCCATCACCACCCCCCTTTCTTTTTAAACAGGTTTAATAAGTATCTGGAGAAGATTATTGCACATCTGAAATAAGGGTGCAAGAACAATTTTGCAGGTTAAGACGGTTGACAACAGCGAGGCTCCATGAGAAAATGTACGCGCGTACATAAATTGCAGGAGGCTTGATGAATATCGCTAGTCGTAAAGAGGTAGCACAGCTTGCCGGCGTTTCGGAAGCGACGGTATCCCGTGTACTGAACGGGGTCGGACCTATCAAGGAAGAGACCAAGCAGCGGGTGCTGGAAGCGGCGGATCGGCTTGGGTATACCCCAAGTGCGCTTGCCCGAAGTTTTGCCCGCCGAAGAAGCGGTAACCTGGGCGTTGTCATGCCCTACCTGCCGAAAGCCCGCATCTTCTCCGCTTATTATTTTTCCGAAATATTAAGCGGTATTGGCAGTAAGGCGCTGGAAAGCCAGTATGACCTATTGATGCTGTTCCGTGAGCCCGGCGGTTCAATGGACTACTTGAATCTGTTCCGCACCCAGAAGGTAGACGCTTGCATTATTCTTGGTGCCCGGGATGATGAAGGCGAACGTGCGGCCATCAAACAGCTGAGCGAAGCGGATCACCCTTATTGCCTGATTAATCAATACTTTGACGGCGAGGCCTTTCACGTTATGGATGCCGATCATGTGGATGGCAGCTATCAAGCCGTTCATCACTTGACGCAGCAGGGATTTCGGAACATTGCTTTTCTTAATGGGCCGCCTCAGTATTCCAACAGTCGCGATCGGTTGAAGGGGTACAGCCGGGCACTGAATGAAGCGGGAATCGTACTGGATGAAACTTTGCTGTTCGAAGGTAACTTCAGCCGTAAAAGCGGTTATGCTGCTGCCGAGAAAGTCGCCGGGAAGCTGGACCGGATTGAAGCCGTATTTGCCGCCAATGACCGCATGGCGATTGGACTTCAGCAGGGGCTGCGTGCGCTAGGCATTTCAGAGGAGCGAATGCCTGCTTTTGTCGGGTATGACGATTCGGAAGCCGCCGAGCTGTGCACGCCGCCGCTTACCAGCGTGAGGGTTCCGTTCTATGAACTGGGATGCCTTGCAGCGGATCATGTGCTTCGTATGCTGGACGCCTCCGATCTGCCAGAAGGCAGCGAAACGAACGCAGTGCTCCATCGCCAGCTGCCAACTCGCCTGGTAATCCGTGCATCTTCGCTTCATCGAAATGAATAACTCTTATTTAAGGAGGAATGAAGGATGAAACAATTACGTGTAGGCATGATTGGTTATAAATTTATGGGCAAAGCCCACAGCAATGCTTACCGGAGCCTGCCGATGTTTTTCCCGGAGGCGTTGAAGCCTGAAATGGTGGCGATCTGCGGCCGCAATGTGTCGGCCGTGCAAGCAGCTGCGGATCAATTGGGCTGGAGTGAAAGCGTTACCGATTGGAAGGAGCTTGTCAATCGGGAAGATATCGATCTGATCGATATCAACGCGCCAAGCGATGCCCATAAGGAGATTGCCATTGCCGCGGCGAAGGCGGGGAAGCATATATTTTGCGAGAAGCCGCTTGCCTTGACCTTGGCGGATGCCAGAGAGATGCTGCAGGCGGCGGAAGAAGCGGGAGTTACCCATATGGTTGGGTTTAATTATAGATTTTCGCCAGCTGTAAGACTGGCCAAGAAGCTGGTTGAGAGTGGAAGATTGGGTCAGATTTATCATTTCCGCGCTTGGTTTTTGCAGGATTGGATCATGGACCCGCAATTCCCGCTGGTATGGAGATTGCAGAAGGAAGTGGCCGGATCCGGATCGCATGGGGATCTTGGTGCCCACCTGATCGATCTCGCGCATTATCTGGTCGGTGATATGCAGGAAGTGATCGGAATGAGCGAGACCTTTATCAAGGAGCGTCCTATTGCCAGCGAGATGACCGGGTTAAGTGCAAAAGGAAGCACAGGCGGTCCCATGGGGAAAGTGACGGTAGATGACGCCACGTTGTTCATGACCCGCTTCGAGAACGGGGCGCTGGGCAGCTTTGAGGCGACGCGCTTTGCCGCAGGGCACCGCAGCACCAATTCCTTTGAGATCAACGGCAGCTTGGGCAGCGTCAAATTCGATTTTGAACGAATGAATGAGCTGGAGGTTTACTTTACGTCCGACGATGAGGATGTTCAGGGCTTCCGCCGCGTACTGGCAACCGATCCCGTTCACGATTATATGGAGGCATGGTGGCCGCCGGGACATACGATTGGTTTCGAGCACACCTTTACGCATGAAATCCTGGAGCTATCGACGGCTATTTCCGAGGGAAGGCAGCCTGTGCCGAATTTCGAGGATGGCGTGAAATGTCAGGCTGTGCTGGAAGCCGTGGATAAATCCATTGAAGAACGCCGCTGGGTGCGGTTGTCGGAAATGTAATCTAGTCACTTCGGCCAATTCTGGCCGGACACATAAAAAAAGGAGTGCTACGCATGAAAAAGGCTTTGATCGTATGGGGCGGCTGGGACGGACATGAACCTGAGCAGGTTGCCGGCATTTTCGCGGAATTGCTTCGGGCTGAGCAATATGAGGTTGAGGTATCCGACACGCTGGATGCTTTTAATGATGCAGAGAAACTTCAGGCCCTGGATCTGATCGTGCCGGTATGGACGATGGGAGAAATATCGAAGGAGCAGGTGAGCAACGTATCGCTTGCCGTGCAGAAGGGAACCGGCTTGGCGGGCTGTCACGGCGGGATGTGCGATTCGTTTCGCAACAATGTGGATTGGCAGTTCATGACCGGAGGTCAATGGGTTGCGCATCCGGGCAACGATGGCGTGAAGTACCAGGTAGAGATTAAATCGAGCTCCAGCCCGCTGGTGGAAGGGATGCAGGATTTTACGGTGGTCTCCGAGCAGTATTATCTGCATGTCGATCCGGCCGTTGAAGTGCTGGCAACCACTCGCTTTCCGGTTGTGGCCGGACCGCATCTGCTGAACCAAGCGGTTGATATGCCGGTAGTATGGACGAAGCGCTGGGGATATGGACGGGTCTATTACAATTCCCTCGGCCATCATGCCGATATCGTCGATATGCCGCAGGTGAAGGAAATGATGCGCAGGGGACTGCTCTGGGCTGCTGAAGGAAAAGCATTATATTCGGGTTCGGACATGAGTGTGTTTACGGAAGGTCAAGGCTACACAGGCATGGGAGACAGCCAATAAGGCAGAAGGAGACTTGGATCATGAAGAAAGTAAAGGTTGGCATCATTGGCTGCGGAAAAATCAGCGGCATCTATATGGAAAACTGTCATAAGTTCGATATTCTGGAGCTGACGGCGTGTGCGGATATCGATCGTGCCCGTGCCGAGGAACAGGCTGCCAAGTATCATATTCCGAATGTATACACTACCGAGGAGCTGCTTGCAGATCCGGAGATTGAGCTGGTCATTAATCTGACGATACCTGCATTACACGCGCAAATTATGCTGGATGCGCTGCAAGCCGGCAAGCACGTGTATGTGGAAAAGCCCCTTGGCGTAACCCGTGAAGAGGGTAAGGCGGTGCTGGATATGGCTGCGTCCAAAGGTCTGCTCGTTGGATGTGCTCCTGAGACATTTCTTGGAGCAGGAATCCAAACGGCACTGAAGCTGATTGAAGACGGGCGCATCGGCAAGCCGATAGCAGCGACCGCATTTATGATGAGCCGCGGTCATGAGCATTGGCATCCCGATCCGGAATTTTATTATGCCGCCGGCGGAGGTCCGATGTTCGATATGGGGCCTTACTACCTGACGGCGCTGGTTCAGCTGCTGGGACCGATCCGCCGTATTAGCGGCATGACCGGGACGGCCCTTGCGGAGCGGACGATTACCAGTGAGAAAAAACAGGGTCAAAAAATTCAAGTGGACATTCCTACTCATGTGGCTGGACTTATGGAGTTTCATAACGGTGCGATTGGCACGCTGATTACGAGTTTTGATGTATTTGGAGGCAGCACGCTGCCTAATATTGAAATCTACGGCACCAAGGGCACGATGCTCGTCCCGGATCCCAACGGCTTTGGCGGCTCCGTACAATATCGATTGACCGGAGAAACCGAGTGGACGGAAGAGCCGCTGCTTCCCGGGTATAACGAGAATACAAGAGGGATCGGCCCGGCGGATATGGCCTACGCCATCCGCAGCGGAAGAGCTCATCGTGCGAGCGGCGAGCTTGCCTATCATGTGCTTGAAGCCATGTGGGGCTTCCATGATGCTTCCGATGAAGGCAAGCGCTATGAGATGGTCAGCACCTGTGACATCCCGGCCCCGCTCCCACTTGATTTGCAGAAATACACCCTTGATCAATAATAGGATGATTTAAGAAAGCGGCTTAACCCGAAAGGTCCAAGCGGACCACGGAGTAAGCCGCTTTATGCTGTGCACGTGTATACGTTCCCCTGTAAACAAACGATTTTGATTATATGGGCCAAGCCTAAGCTCACGCTCAATCTTTTACGACAAGACCGAATATTTTGGTTAACGGGATGGCTTGATGCGGCGATATGATGCATCCTTGAAGATCTTCCAGGGTCACGCCGATGTTATGAAAGTCCGTTCGGCTTAAGTCGATTCCCGCAAGCTTCGTGCCGGAGAACTGCGACTGGTCGATCTGGCAATCCACAAATTCCACCTTACTTAATTCGGAATGATAAAAATCCGATTTTACGAGCGAGGTGGATTGGAAGGACACTTGCTTCATGTTAGCAAAACGGAACGTAGCGTAGTCGCCCGTACAATGATCGAATACGACATTTCGGATGGTGGCTGCCGTCAAGTCGAGCCCCAGAATTTTGCAATGATTGAATTGTACGCGGTACATAATGGCCTCACTGAGGTCGACGTTGGACAAATCGCAGTGGTTAAACACAAGATCCGTTAGTTCGGCATGGTGGAGCGTGACGTGCTGGAACGTAACATTATGGAATATCATTTGATCGAATTGAACCTTGTCGGCTGAAATATAAGACAGGGTCTCGTCCTGACAAGTGGATTGAATAAATGAGGATTCATCGTCAACGCCAGTATAGGATAGAATCATAGGCTCAAGCTGCTTAGGGAGCTTGGGTTTCACGATTTTGACTGGGGATGATGGACCGGCTGTATTGTTCTTAGAATTGCTCTTGCTATTGGATGACATGAATTCTCCTCCAAATATAGAAATAAGTATAGAGATGATCCTATAGATCTATCGACGTTCTTTCTCCGATGACAGACCGCGTATAGCGGGAGTTTTGAAATGACCCGGTTTCGTTGTATAGAAGTATATCATGTCCTTATCCGATTGTCCGGTCTCTGGAATTGATGGCGGCGTCCAAGGTGCCGCCAAGCCGATTCGGAGACCATGCCAGCAGACTGACACGGCCATTGCCCGTCAGGTCGGCAATGAAAGGTGTCATGCGTTCTCCGGCAACCCAGGGCCCAAACCGTTCTTCCTGCCGCCCGAAGGCGGTCCCCGAGCCATATAGAACGAACCAGTTCCCTGCGGTATGTTCAACAAGAATCAAATCTTTCAGCCCATCGCCATCCACGTCGCCAAGCATCATGGATATGGAAGAACCCATTGGACTCTTGGCGGAATACCAATCTCCCGCATCCACGAGCTGTTTCCCGGTGCTTAACCAGACCTGGCATGTGCCTGAGTCGGAATTCCACACAACCAGGTCATCCAGCCCATCGCCATTCACATCTCCTATGGAGGGTATCATGCCTTCACCCCGTACGGAAACCTCATGCTGAATTAGGGGAGAATAAAAATCACGCCCGGAGCTAAAAGCAATGGCGGCTTTCCCTGTGACAGGGTCCCATAAAAATAAATCATGTCTGCCGTCTCCGTCAAAATCTCCCGTAAGAGCTTTCCAGTCCACGGCTCCAGATTCACAGAGCCAATGACCCGAAGGTACTAAACGGCTGCCTGAGCCCAAGGCAACCTCACATATCCCAAGCTCCGCATTCCATACAGCCGCATCGATGCTGCCATCCCCATCGTAATCGCCAGCCATCGCAGTCCCACCCGGGTATAGTGGCCAATCTGCCAACATGGGGCGTATATATCGTATGCCATTATGGATTTTCATGGGGAACCCGACCTCAAGAGCAGCGTCGTACCATAGGTTGTTGGTCTCGTCCCGGACGATCCATCGATCCGGCAGCGCTTGTCTCTTGGCGTGCAGAAACTTAGGGTGTTTCATGGTCATCCTGTCCAGCAATCGGGTTTCCCTGAAATCCGGTATAAAGGGCATGATCGAGGTTATGGACACAAACGATTTAAGCTCCCTCTTGAAGGCTTGAATGATTCTTCTTAGCGGTGAATGCTCGTCATAATGCACATTGCCGTCAGCAAGGAAGCGGATATAGGGAAATTCGAGATAGGGGTGGTAAAAGAATGAAGCCAGTTCCCGTGCTCCTGTGAAATCCTGCAATGTCCGTTCTATCCGAGTGACTTCTTCCTCGATCTTATCACCAGCCACATAATAAAGCGGAGTGGGAACGTAGATCGTCCCGTTCGTTAACGGATCGTCCGGGATGTGCTGTAGTTCTGCTGTCCTTGCAACCGGGCTGGAAGGCGGTGATTCATAGAGGATGCCGTTACAGATCTCGATAATGTGTCGCTGGACAGATGAAGCGGTATAATGAGGAGTTTCATACCAAACCGCCGGAAGACCAGCTCTTTGAAACATCTTATGAGCCTGCTGTACCCGCTGATAAGCATAAGATTGCTGCAGCTGACGGAGCGAATGGACCGTTTCGGGCGGATCATCTGGATGACAGTCGGCGCTGCATTCGGAATAAGCAAATTCAAATCCGTCGCCGCTTACCGATCCCCCGTACTGATGCGTATATCCATGAATACCAATCGAGGCGCCAAGGTCTACCATCTTTTGTAGCAGCCGGACAAATCGAAGGGAAGCTCCATCATGCTGATCATCTATCGACCGATCCACATGATGTGCCGGATTCACATACCGCGGAATGACGGCCAGATGAAAGGGAATCTGCAGCTGATGCAGCAACTGTGCGATTACCAGCAGCTTCGCCTGTTGTTCTTCCGTCTCATACCAGCCGCCCGGACCGATATCTTCAAGCCGTATCAATGCCTTATTCAACCAAGATGCGCTCCTTCCAATGCCAGCTGTTTTCGAGATCGCGATATCCCGATATATTTATGCCGGGAATGGGCATTTCGTCATCGGGGATGAAGCGTTCACGAAGAAAAAAGAGGATCGCGGAGCGTGTCCGCGAATACATAGGGATTAAGATATGGGCAGGAGGAAGAGGAAGTTCATGCAGATTAGACACGCAAATGAACAGGATGCAGCAGGCATTGCTAACGTCCATGTGAACAGCTGGAAAACGACGTATAAGGGGATCGTGGATGATCGCTTTTTAGAAAAATTGTCTGCTGCGGATCGGATTGAAGGCTGGCGCCGTAAGCTTGCCAATATGCCGGAGGACGAACAACTTCTGGTCATTGCCGATGAAGATGGCAAGGTATACGGGTTCATGTCTTACGGCACGGAGCGAGAGCAGAAGATTTCTGATGAAGGAGAACTCTACGCGATCTATCTCCTGAAAGAGATTCAGGGGATGGGCTGGGGACGGGAGCTGTTTGCGAGGCTGAAGGAGTTTCTGCAAAAGAAAGGGTATCGTTCTTTACTGGTCTGGGTGCTGGAAGGTAATTCGGCTGAGCATTTTTATAAACATATGGGCGGCCAGGAACGGAGACGAAAAGAAATTGTAATCGGCGGAAAAACGCATACGGAAGTGGCTCTGCTATGGAGTTCCATTGACCGGATTGGGTCCTTCTCCTGAAAAGTGCCCCGCTTGAGTTTACATTAGAGAGGGAATCTACTATGATGATGATATACCCCGGCGGGTAATTATTTTGCCGACCTGAGGAGGTTTGCATTTGAGTATAATTCCGATAGGACCTTTTATGATGAGGGCCGACATCGTGATTTTTCTGATCTGTGCGGCAGCCGGATTTGCTGCGCTTCGAATTCGTTTGCGTCAGACGCCGCAGCGGGAATGGATCCTGGACACTTATTTATCTGTACTTATCATCGGTTTTATTTCATGGAAATTCGGGATGCTGGTGTTCGATCCGATCCGCACCGTTCAGCATCCCACCTCGCTTATTTACATGACCGGCGGAACGAAGGGGATATGGCTTGGGGCCGTTCTAGCCCTGGTCTACGCAGCTCTGCGCTGGAACAAAAAAAGGAAGAATTCAGGTCTGCTGCTGAAGTCCGCACTGTTGTCGGCATTTGCAGGCGGATGGGCCGGGTATGTATTTCAGTGGTTGTGGGCGGACGGGGCCGGTGTAAACTCTTCATTATTCTATATGCTAATATTCGGCATACTGCTGACGATGAGCTGGCTTCAATTCCATTCTCCGCTGTCCCGCTTTCTTACCCTGGGATTAGGCAGAAATGGAGCGGTGCTGCTCATCATGGGGGCTCTCTTCGTGTGGGTAATCTATGACTTTGCTTTGACCGCGGGCAGCGAGCGAGAAGCGAACGTATCTCCGAATGTGGAAAGCAATTCGGATACCATTGCTGAAGGGCTGAAGCCCGGACTTCGCGCACCGGATTTTTCGCTGATGAATCGGGAAGGGCAGGAGGTCAAACTGTCCGATTATCGGGGGAAAACCGTTCTTCTGAACTTCTGGGCCTCCTGGTGCCCGCCATGCAAGGTAGAAATGCCCTATATGCAGGATTTTTACGACAAATATCAGGATGAGAATGTAATCATTCTGGCTGTCAATATGACGCATTTGGAAAATAGTATGAGTGAGGTACAAACCTTCGTCGAGAAAAATGGCTTAACCTTCCCTGTCCTATACGACCAGAGCGGAGCAAGCACGAGACGATACGAGGTGGTGGCCTATCCGACCACCTACGTCATTAAGCCGGATGGTGTGATATCAGAGCGGTTCCAAGGCGCTATCGACGAAGATTTAATGGTTAGGGCCTACCGTAAGGCTAGTGATAAGTAAGGTTCAATTGCGGATTTTTGGTGACGTGGACATCTATCTCTGCCGCCTTCTCTCCAGGGGGAATATAATACACAAACGCTGGGGAGGGGGAGATAGAGTGCAGCCAATACCAATTTCGGCAGAAGGATGCAAAGGTTACGTCGGCAAAACCGTTTGCGCTGTCATGCGTGATGGAACGGAAGTCGTGGGGACCATACGCGGTGTACATGATCGAGGCCTTGAACTCGAATTTGCGAACCCATCCGCATATATATTGTCCACAAAAGGCAAGAAGGGCAAAAAATCTTCGAAGTCTACTAAAGGCGGTGCGCACACGTCCGCATTCGGACCTTACGGTTACGGCGGATACGGCTGGGGAGCCAATGTGCTAGCTTGGGAAGCCATAGCGCTGTTGTTTCTCATTCCGTTTTTGTTTATCTAAGCGGTCACAGGCTTTAGATTACGGGCGCAGTGTTTTTATAGAAGAGACAGGCGGGGATTTCCCCGGTACTGTCTCTTTTTTTTAGATATCAGAAAGTATAAACTTCGAAGCATGGGCCTTCCTGATATCGCAAGAAAAACATCCTATAAGCGCGGTCTGTCTTCTGAGAAAGTACGTCGATAGACGTTTTCTTTCTTGTGCAAGTCTTATATATTACGAGTGGAGTGGGCATTGTGGATGGGTTCAACGGATGTATTCGATTGACTGAGCAGCCATATAACCGGCGTGAATGAGACAAGAAAACAGCTGCCCGCCAGAATCGGAAGCAAGGACCATTCGGCGATGGAGTATCCAAGAAACGTCTGCCATCCGATGGCGATTAATCCGAGCAAATACGCCAAGCCGCTAATATGGATCAGTATCGGTTTAACCGCAGGATTGACGGATTTTCTGATGGACAGCCACGCCATAAAAGGGATCGCTTGCAGAGCATGGAACCCTAGTCCGTGCAGCCAGATGATATTGCCGTCGATCCCGGTATAGCGTCCCGCGTTGATGGAGATCCATATGCCGGCTGCAAAAGATAGCAGCACCGCAATCATGGCATAACGAATGCCGAGTCCGAGTTCCGGATGGGCTTGCATTACACGCTTGCGGAAGTACTGGGCGCCAAGGATCAGGTAGAATATGATAAGCAGAATCGCAACAGCAGGAAAAATAACCGAGATGACATGATCAAAGGTCGTGCCGTTCTGGACGAATCGCGGATCGACACCGCGGAAGTTTTGAACGGTTTCGGCGAAGTAGGAGAACAGAACGAGCGGAATATAACACCAGCGGTAGATCGATTTGCTTCGAGGCCTCATACCGGAAACCGGTAAAATGATGGCGGTTGATATGATGAATATCCCCAGGGCCGCGTTGAAGGAAAACGCTTTGGAGATATCTCCATCAGGCGAGACAGGTCCTCCATTCAGCAATACCCATATCCCGCATATTCCGGCTAACAAAAACCCGAGCAGCCCCGTCAGCAAGAGCCAAGTCTCCTGCTTATACAGCTTGATCGCCCGGTTCGTCGCTTCACGTGCAAGTTGATTCATATGAAATGACACCCTCTCCGTAATGATGAATTGTTTATAATTTACAGGAGAATGGGGGTGACTTTAACGGGCTGGGGATGTAAGGGGACCCTGTACGCCGGAATGATTTCAAGGCTGGACTAAAGCCGGGGATGTAGCGAGTGTTAATCAGGACGGAAGAGAAACGGAGCCAGTTCTTTTTTACTAGATTAGGCATTAAGAAATGAACCTCTCGCTTGATTGCTCCTTTCCTGTATACCTACTAAAATTGAAAAATGTGGTTATTCACGAGATCGACCGGTTAATAGGTTTATGGAATTGAAATTTGCATTTAGACTGCCTGAAGAGCAGAGGCAAAAAAGACAGAAGGGGCGTCCGTATTTATGTCCAATCGAATTTTAGTTACACCCGAGCAGTTGGAGCAGGTATCCACGCAATTTGCGCAGTCAGGGCAACTTAGCAGCGATATGGTGGAACGGCTCCAGCGAAGCATTCATGAAATGGAAGGCCAGTGGCAGGGGATGACCCGTGAGCGGTTTTTCGGGGATTACCAGCAAGCCAGGGCAACCATGATCAAGTTCGTAGAGTGCTTACAATCGATATCCACCGAACTGAAGCAAATTTCCGTCAAATTCCGTTCCACGGATGAGATGGTGAACGGTGCTTCCGCTGGTGGAGCAGTTGCCGGAGCAGGTATTCTGGCTGGAGCAGCCTCCGGAGCCGGAATTCCTACGGCAGCTGCAGCAGGCTCTGCAACTATGGCTTCCGGTGTTTCTGCTAAATCTTCAAGTAACCCGCTGGATGCAGCACTTAAAGGTGTAAATGTGGAAGGCAGCGTAATCAAGCATGAAGAGAATGGGTTATTTGCCAAAGCCATTACAGGCAGCGCAGGGGCCAGCCTTACTGAAGGAGCGCATGCCAGCGGCGCAGTTGTAGAAGCAGGCTATGCTAATGATCATGTCGAAGGTTCGGTTAGCCTGGTTAAGGCCGAGGTTGAGGCGGCCGTTAAGGATGGCACGCTCAGTGTCGGGGCTGAAGCTACATTAAACAAGTATGAAGGCGGCGTGAATATTCCGCTTCCATGGACGGATAAGGAGCTGCATATCGGAGGTTCCGCTTCACTCGGCGTACTCGGCGCATCCGCTGAGGTGGGGAAAAGCGGTTTAAAGTTCCACGTGCCGTTAGGACCTGGTGCAAGCCTTGTCGGGCTCGGAGGAGCGATTACGGTAAAATAGAAGGGGGAGCACCGCCGATGAGCGATAAACAAAAACGGTTCAAATACATAATGGTGATCATTGCTGTTGTCGGTGTGCTGGGCACCGTGATTCCCAACCTGCTTGACACAAGTTACGCAGCTGCGGAAAAAGCAGTCATTTGCCTATCCTTTCTCATTGGAGTACCGCTCGTTGTGTCGATTGTATATTGGATCGGTAAAAAAATATTGAAGGGTTGATCAACATGGAACAGCATGAGCAAACGGAACAGAAGCTACTGCCAATCGGATCCGTAGTCAAGTTCAAGGAATGGGACCAGACGCTGATGATCTATGGTCGGATGCAGAACGACTCCAAGACGTTGAAGCGTTGGGATTACGTGGCCTGCTTCTACCCTCACGGGAATCTGACCGCGGATTCCAATATCTTTTTCAACCATAAAGACATTTCGGAAATTGTATTTATGGGTTACGTCAATGAGGACGAAATTGCGTTTCGTGATGCATTGATCGAAGGAATTGCGAAGGCGGATCAAATGGCAGCCGCAGGCTCGGACAAATCATAGTTTCATCATATAGCAGCACAGCAGCATAGCAGCTCTGTTCAGAGGCAACTCTGGCAGGGCTGCTTTTTTGTTTGCAACAGATTCACAGTGCGTAATCCTAAATAAACATATTTAAATCTGTGTTTATTTTTGAAAATATACTATTCAAAGATAAACGGGCGTGATATTATGAGAAACAAATGAAAGCAAATTCATATGGTCAATCGGAGGGGAAACTTCATGGTTCAAAGCTTATGGGAACAGTCAAAGGCGCAGCAGGCACAAAATACATTGGATGAGCTGGTCTACCGTTCAAATTTAATCGGGTCCGACCGGCGTGTGTGCAACTGGGGCGGCGGCAATACATCCAGCAAAACAACGATTCAGGATTTTCGCGGCAAGGACATAGAGGTTATGTACGTAAAAGGCAGCGGATCGGATCTGGCTACCATGAAAGCGGGCAATTTCACAGGTTTGCGGATGGAGGACATCCGGCCATTATTCGAAAGGGATTCGATGTCGGATGAAGAGATGGTGGCTTACCTGGGTCACTGCATGGTCGATGCGAAGCACCCGCGCGCATCCATTGAAACGCTGCTGCACGCGTTCTTGCCGTTTCGGCATGTGGACCATACACATCCGGATGCCATTATCAGCTTATGCTGCGCCCATAACGGCAAAGAATTAGCCCGGGAGATCTTTGGCGACCGATTTGTGTGGGTACCATACGTTCGCCCTGGATTTATGCTGTCTAAAATGATTGCCGAAGGGGTGTTGGCTAATCCGAAAGCCGAGCTTGTACTTATGGAGAAGCACGGGCTTGTCACTTGGGGCGATACATCGGAAGCCTGTTACGCACAAACGATTCGAATCATTAGTGAAGCGGAAGCCTACATCGAAGCGCGAGTGAATAACGACAAGCTGTTCGGTGGCCGGAAGTTCGCGCCACTGGCCTCGGAAGTGCGCCGCAGCATTGCCGCCGAAGTGATGCCCGCGATCCGCGGTGCCGTCAGCGATGTGAAGAAGATGATCCTGTCCTTCGACGATCAAGAGGATGTGCTGGACTTTGTCGGGGGTATCGATTCGCCGAAGCTGTCCCAAGTAGGCGCAGCTTGCCCCGATCATCTGGTTCATACCAAGGTAGTTCCTCTCTTCATCGACTGGACACCTGATGCTGAAGATGTCGAAGGCCTTAAGGCAAAGCTGATCGAAGGCATTGCAGCATACAAAGAGCAGTATCAAGCTTATTTTGAACGCAACCATCATGAAGGCGACATCATGTTCGAGGCGGCTCCGCGCGTCATTCTTATTCCGGGCATCGGCATGATCAACACGGGCAAGAGCTGGGCGATGTCGCAAGTCAGCGGCGCCCTGTATCATCGGGCGATTGCGGTCATGCGCGGCGCGACGGCCTTGGGCGATTTTGTATCCCTGAGTGAAAATGAATCCTACAACGTGGAGTATTGGCCGCTGGAGCTGTATAAATTGAGCCTCGCACCGGCAGAAGCGGAGTTTTCGCGCCAGATCGCTTTTATCACCGGAGGAGCAGGCGGTATCGGAAGTGCCACGGCCCGCAGGCTGGTAGCTGAAGGCGCACATGTCGTTTTGGCGGATTTGAACCTGGAAGGCGCGCAGCAGGTAGCCGAGGAGATCAATGCAAAATACGGGGAGAATCGGGCTTTTGCCGTTAAAATGGATGTAACCGACGAAGAGGCCGTGAAACACGCCTATCGAGAAACCTCCATCACTTATGGCGGTGTTGACATTATCGTCAACAATGCGGGCCTTGCGACATCCAGCCCGTTTGACGAGACATCGCTGAAGGAATGGAATCTGAACATGAACGTGCTGGGCACAGGTTATTTCCTGGTTGCGCGGGAAGCCTTCTCGTTGATGAAGACACAGGGCGTTGGCGGAAGCATGGTGTTTGTGGGATCGAAAAATTCGGTCTATGCCGGCAAGAACGTGACTGCATACAGCTCCGCAAAAGCACTGGAGGCTCACCTGGCTCGCTGCATTGCTGCGGAAGGCGGAGAATACGGCATTCGAGTCAATACCATTCTTCCGGATGCCATTCTGCAAGGCTCCGCGATCTGGAATTCAAACTGGAGAAACGAGCGGGCAGCAGCTTACGGGATTGAGCCGGATCAGCTTGAAGAGCACTATCGTAAACGCACGACGCTTCTTGTCAACATCTATCCGCAGGATATTGCCGAAGGCATCGCTTACTTTGCATCATCAAGATCTTCGAAGACAACGGGCTGCATGCTGACAATTGACGGCGGAGTGCCTGCTGCGTTTACTCGTTAATCGAATGAAGATATGACGCATCTACCGCAAGAAATCAAGATTTCTTATTAAGATGGGAAGCTGGGTCAGAGATGACCTAGCTATCCATATCATATGGGAGGTTATGGGATGAGGCAGGATGTTGCAAGGAACTTTGAAGAAGCGAAAAAGCTCTATGGGCAGCATGGCATCAACGTGGACGAAATTTTGACGGAACTTGAACGCATCAAAATCTCCATTCACTGCTGGCAAGGAGACGATGTCCGGGGATTCCTGTTCCGCGACCAGGAGCTGTCCGGGGGCATCTCCGTGACCGGGGAATATCCAGGCGCTGCAGGAACGCCGGAACAGTTGCGGGCCGATCTGGAAAAAGCGATGTCGCTCATTCCGGGATCCCACAAGGTGAACCTCCACGCGATCTACGCGGATACCTATGAGACCGTTGATCTGGATCAGCTGGAGCCGAGGCACTTCCAATCTTGGGTGGATTGGGCCAAAGAGCAAGGAATCGGACTCGATTTTAATCCGACCTGCTTCTCCCATGACAAATCGAAGGATGGGTTTACGCTGAGTCATCCCGATCCGGCAATCCGTCAATTCTGGATTGAGCATTGCAAGGCATCACGAAGAATCGGGGCTTACTTCGGCGAACAGCTGGGTCAAACCTGCGTGACGAATATCTGGGTTCCGGACGGTTATAAGGATATGCCGGTAGACCGAATGGCGCCGAGGCAGCGGCTGAAGGAAGCGCTGGATGAGATTTTTGCTGAAGATATTAATCCGCAATGGAACCTCGATGCCGTCGAGAGTAAACTGTTCGGACTGGGCTCAGAGGCTTACGTTGTGGGTTCGCACGAGTTCTACATGGGATACGGCATACAGAACAACAAGCTGATCTGCCTGGATGCGGGTCACTTCCATCCAACCGAGAGCATTGCCGGCAAACTGTCATCGCTTGCCCTTTTCGCCGATGGACTTCTCCTTCATGTCAGCCGGCCGATGCGCTGGGACAGCGACCATGTCGTCATCATGGATGATGAACTGACCGAGATTGGACGCGAGCTGGTGCGCAATAACCTGCTGGATGTTACCCATATTGGACTGGACTTCTTTGATGCCAGCATTAACCGCATCGCCGCGTGGGTTATCGGTACCCGAAATACGATAAAGGCGCTGCTGCGTGCCAAGCTGGAACCTGTCGATCGGCTGAAGCAGGCCGAACTTGAAGGCGATTACACGACCCGCCTGGCGTTAACGGAAGAGTTTAAATCCTATCCGTTTGGAGCGGTGTGGGATTATTACTGCGAACGTATGGGCGTACCTGTAAGAGAAGAGTGGCTGTCCGAAGTGAAACAGTATGAACGGGATGTATTGCTGAAACGTACGCAAGCATGAGAAGAGACGGGGTATCACTCGGGCTCGTGCCTGAATCGTTGATTATGATCTGACAAGGAGGCTGGAAGCCTTGAACGTTCTTGCATTTGATTTGGGCGCAAGCAGTGGCAGGGCCATGCTGGGCCAATGGAACGGCCGAACCATCGACGTAACGGAAATTCACCGGTTCCCGAACGATCCGGTTCGAATCGGCGACCGTTTCCAATGGGATATACTGCGGATCTACCACGAGATGAAGCAGGGCTTGCTCCGATTGAAGGGACAGCATAGCCTGCCGACGAGCATCGGTATTGATTCCTGGGCCGTGGATTTCGGACTTCTGGATCGAAGCGGGGAGCTGCTCATGAATCCGTATCATTATCGGGACACGCACACGGATGGCGTGATGGAGCAGGTCTTCCGGGATGTGCCGCCTGCCGAGATTTTTGATCGGACGGGGATCCAGTTCCTCTCATTCAACACGATCTATCAGCTGGCTTCCTTGCAGCGTCAGAAGCCCTACTTGCTTCAAGAAGCCGAGCGTTTTCTTATGATTCCCGATTTGCTGCGCTACTTCTTGACCGGCGAGATGGCGAATGAATTTACGAACGCTACTACAACGCAGCTGTATAACCCGCTTTCGGCAAGCTGGGATGATCATCTCTTGAAATCATTGAATATTCCTCATAAGTTATTTCATCCTGTGGCTCAACCCGGTACGCATGTTGGGGCTTTGAGATCATCCGTCACGGAGGAGCTGGGGATCCCGCCGATTCCGCTCTATACGGTTGCAGAGCATGATACGGCTTCCGCCGTGGTCGCGGTTCCGGCTATAGAGCCTTCGTTTGCTTACTTGAGCTGCGGTACCTGGTCGCTGATGGGAACTGAAGTCGATCAGCCTGTCATTCATGAACGGGCCAGAGAGCTGAACTTCACGAATGAGGGAGGAGCCTACGACACGTACCGACTGCTCAAGAATATTATGGGACTTTGGATTCTGCAGGAATGTCAGCGGACCTGGGGACGAGAAGGGTTAACGTACTCCTATCCCGAATTGGTTAAGATGGCGGATGCGGCGCCGGCATTTGCTTGTTTTATTGATCCCGATGATCCCATATTCCTCCCAGCCGGAGATATGCCGAAGCGTGTAGTGGAATATGCGGCGCGCACAAACCAGAGCGTTCCGCAGGATGCAGGCGCTCTTGTACGCTGCATTATGGAGAGCCTGGCCATGCAGTACCGTTATGTGCTGGAGTTGACCGAGGAATTGTCGGGGCAAAAATTTCAGGGCTTGCATATGGTGGGCGGTGGCATTCATAATGAAACATTATGCCAGTGGACCGCGAATGCGATAGGGAAACCCGTATGGGCTGGACCTGCGGAGGGCAGTGCCATCGGCAATATGGCCGTGCAGTGGATCGCGCAAGGTGAGCTGTCCGATATATGGGAAGCACGCGCAGTCATTAGAGAGTCCTTCCCGGTCAAGACCTACGAGCCGAAGGAAACTTCCTTATGGGAGGAGGCTTACGGGGTGTTCGGTCAGCGGACCGGGAAGAGATAGAATATACGAACAGTAAGGATGGGCGGTATGATGCTGGTTGCAGAACGATATGAGAAAATAGTACAGTTGGTCAACGAAAGAGGGAGCATCCGAGTCTCTGAGCTGAGTCAGCTCTGCGGTGTAACGGAAGAAACGATTCGCCGCGATCTTGACAGGCTGGAGCAAGCAGGGCGCCTGCGCCGTTCCCATGGCGGGGCGGTTAGCGTGAAGGATCAACCGGAAATTCAGCGGTCGCAGCCGGAAATACCGTATGCTGAGCGGGAAATCATGCATGCGCTGGAGAAGCAGCGGATCGCGGAGGAAGCGGTCAAGCGAATCCATCCGAATGATCGCATCCTGCTGGATGCAAGCTCTACGGCTTGGTACATGGCAAAAATCATACCGGATATTCCGATTACCGTGCTGACGAATTCGATTAAGGTGGCTGCTGAGCTGAGCACCAAGGAGAGGGTTCAGGTGATCTCCACAGGCGGCATTCTGGCTCATCGTTCCCTGTCCTTTGTAGGTCCGCTTGCGGAACGCTCGCTGGATGCTTACTACGTGGATAAAGCCTTTCTATCCTGCAAGGGTGTGCATATCGAGCGGGGCCTTAGCGAATCCAATGAGCTTCAGGCGCGAATCAAGCATAAAATGATCGGAATGACAGATGAGACCATTCTGCTCGCCGATGCCAGCAAATTCGGCACGCAGGCTTTTGCGCAGGTTGCCGATCTGTCCCAAGTGAATCTGATCATTACCGATCGGAGATTGACGGAAGAGGAAGCGGCACCTTATCGAGCATTGGGCATCAAGATCGAATCTGTATAGAGCAAGTTTCTATAACATATCAACATGGAATCCCCCCGTTCCGGGGGGTTCTTGCTAGAGGCCGATTCTTCGGTCCATATCCTGATGATTAGCGGGGTGAAAATGTTGAAGATTTCATTATTTGTCACTTGTCTCAGCGATGCCTTGTTCCCGCGGGTAGCTGAATCGATGGCAAGATTGCTGGCAAGGTACGGCGTGCAGCTTGAATTTCCGGAAATCCAGACCTGCTGCGGCCAACCGGCCTACAACAGTGGTTATTGGGATGATGCTCGCATCAGTGCCAAGACGATTCTGGACGCTTTTGACGATAGCGACTTTGTTGTGTCTCCTTCCGGCTCCTGCACGTATATGATTCATCATTATCCGGATTTGTTCAAGGACGATCCCTTATACTTGGATAAAGCGAAAGCGCTTCAATCCAAATGCTATGAGTTTACGCAATTCCTCGTCGACGTGCTGGGCGTGTCCGATGTTGGCGCCGTCTATCCGCACAAGGTAACCTATCATCCATCCTGCCACGGAAGCCGCCTTCTCGGGGTGAAGGAGCAGCCAATGAAACTGCTTAGCCAAGTCAAGGGACTGGAACTGGTTCCCTTGCCATTCGCCGAGGATTGCTGCGGGTTCGGCGGAACGTTTGCCGTGAAAATGGCGGACATTTCGGGGGCGATGGTCACAGAGAAAAGCGATCATGTGCTGGAGACCGAGGCGTCCGTGCTTGTCGGTCTCGATATGGCCTGCCTTATGAATATTGCCGGCAATCTGCGACACCGGGGCGAGAAGGTTCAGGTCAAGCATTTGGCCGAGCTGTTGTATGAGGGGGTGAGCGTACATGAGCACAGCTGAATCGAAAGCGCAAACGGTTAAGGAACGTGCAGGTTACGCTCTCAATAATGATTTTCTGCGCAATGCGGTGAAGTTTACGACAGAGCGGCTGCGGCTCGGCAAAAAGCTTGCGTCTGAGGAGCATGGCAACTGGGATGCGTGGAGGGAACGGGGACGCCAAATCCGGCTCCATACTATCGCTCACCTGGATTATTATTTGAATGAATTTGCTGAGCAGGCCAGGGCGAACGGAGCCCATGTCCATTTTGCGGAGACGGCGGAAGAGGCGGTCGCGATCTCTCTGCAGATCGCAGAGCATAAGTCGGCCAAGTCCGTCGTGAAATCAAAATCAATGGTGTCCGAGGAGCTGCATCTGAACAAGGCGCTCGACTCGATCGGAGTGGAGGCCGTCGAAACGGATCTCGGGGAGTATATTATTCAGCTGGCGGATGAAACGCCTTCTCATATCATCATTCCGGCCATTCATAAGAACCGTTACCAAATTGCGGAGCTGTTGTCCGCAGAGGCAGGCGAAACACTGCCGCCCGATACGGCGATTATGGCAGGTTTTGTCCGCATGAAGCTGCGAGAGAAATTCCTTGAAGCGGACATTGGCATGACGGGGTGTAATTTTGCGATCGCCGAGACGGGCTCGATGGTTTTGTTCGAGAATGAAGGCAATGCCCGCATGGTGACGACGGTGCCAAAGACACAGATTACCCTGATGGGCATGGAGCGGATTATTCCGTCATGGGCGGATCTCGAAGTCATGGCTACCTTGCTGCCGCGTTCAGCGACCGGTCAGAAGCTGACAGTATACATGTCCGGTATCAGTGGTCCGAAGAGAGAACTGGATGCCGATGGACCGGACGAGATGCATATTATCATCATTGATAACGGCCGTTCTCTTCAGCTCGGGGACCCCGAATTTCAGGAGCTGCTTAACTGTATACGCTGCGGCGCCTGCCTGAATGCCTGTCCCGTATATCGCCATATTGGCGGGCACGCTTATGGGGGCACGTATAGCGGCCCAATCGGTGCCGTATTAACGCCTGCCTTGAACAAGAACGTCGCGGAATGGGACGATATTGCCAACGCATCCAGCCTGTGCGGCGCCTGTTATGAAGCATGCCCCGTGAAGATTCCGCTGCATGATATGCTGGTATCCCTGCGCCGCCGGAAGATTGAAGCCGGGCGCGGCGACAAGCTGGAAGCGATGGGAATGAAGGGCTTCTCGGCGATTATGGGGAATGCCAAGCGTTATCGCAGCGTGGTATCCCTCGGAAAGTGGGGCCAGAAATTGGTGGTTCGAGGCGGGGAGATTCGAACGCGGATCGGACCTTTGAAGGGGTGGAATTCATACAGGGTAACCCCAAGTCTCCCCAAGCAATCCTTCCGTGACCGATGGCCGGAGATGGAGCAGGATATTCGCGGAACCTCCGGGACAATGGACCCTGAAATCGCCAACCGATTGAAGGAGCGGCTTCAGCAGCAGAAGTTCGGAAAGGGGGAGAAGGCCCATGACTAACGAAAACGATCGCAGCTGGCTGGACCGTCTTGAAGAACAGTCTCGCAAGAAGCAGGAGCAGTTCATGGATGGAATTGCCGCGAAGCTGGGCAGAAACCGGGTTCGCACCGCTCCGGAGCATCCTTTCCGCGGTGCCCCCGATTTCTGGAATGAGTTTGAGTGGCCGCTTGAGAAGAGGATTACGCAGTTTACCGCCAACTTTGAAGCGGCAGGAGGCCATGTGGTAAGGCTGAGCCACCGCGAAGAGGTCAGCCGGTTTATTAGGGACAAAGCGATGGAGATGAGTGCGGCTACGATTCTTCGTCAGCAGGAAGACGCGCTGGACCGCCTGGGGCTGGAAGAGAGCTTGCCGGAGGCGCTTGTTCTCTCCTGGAATGAGGCAGCGGACACGAACTGGAGGGCAGTCGCTGCCAGAGCTGATTTTGGTGTCGTCATGGCGGATTATGCTGCGGCTTACACCGGTTCGATTACGGTGAAATCAGCCCCGCATAAAGGACGTTCGGTCAGCCTGCTGCCGACCGTGTTGATAGCCATCATTCCAATAGAGCGAATGGTTACCCGACTAGGCGAGATTCTGGTTCAGTTTGATCAGGCCGGACGCGAGCAGCTGCCAGCGGGAATCCATTTCATCTCGGGCCCGAGCCGTTCCGCCGATATCGAGAACGATCTTACGATTGGCGTTCACGGGCCAGGCATCGTGTACGCCCTGCTGGTCGATTCCTATGAGAATTAACGAATAACACAGGTTACAGGATTAGCCCCAAGCAAGAGCAGTTACGGCATGCTCACTGGCTTGGGGCTAATTTTAGATAAGGGAATATATAAGTTTGCAGTGAAACTGATAATCGATATGTTTCCTCTGATGCAGTCTGTCAACTGTGGAAGCACGTCGATAAATGGTTTTCTTAAGTATGGGGTTATTTGCCCCTGCGTGTCAGTTCGGCCAGCCGATCCCATTGCTCATGGGTCACTTCCGCCAGGTCGTTGAATTGTCCCGCACCTTGAAGCCATTCGCCGCCATCGATGGTGATCACGTCACCATTAATATAACCGGCATAATCGGAGATGAGAAACGCGGCGAGGTTAGCTAATTCCTCTGCATCCCCTACGCGCTTTAAGGGGATGCGGTCGATCATCTTTTGCTCCAAGTCCGGCGTGGGCGATAATCTTGACCATGCGCCTTCAGTCGGGAATGGACCCGGGGCGATCGCGACTTGTCGGATCCCGTAAGGGGCCCACTCCACCGCGAGGGAACGTGTCAGCGCAAGCACGCCCGCTTTTGCGGCTGCAGATGGGACCACATAGCCAGAGCCTGTTGAAGCATATGTTGTGACGATGTTGAGCATCGTTCCGCTTTTGCCCTGCTCAATCCAGCGTTTACCGACTTCAAGTGTTGCGTAGAAGGTGCCGTGCAGCACGATGTTCAGCACGGCATCTACAGCCCGAGGAGAGAGGCGCTCGGTGGGGCTGATGAAGTTCCCGGCTGCGTTGTTGACAAGTACGTCAATACCTCCATAATGCTGCTCTGCCGCATCAACAAGAGCCGATATCTGCGCAGGGTCTCGTACGTCGCAGCTTTTGTACCATACCTCGCGGCCTAGCTGTTTTAATTCTTCAACGGTCTGCTGAAGAACTTCCTCCCGGCGTCCGCATATGACGAGTTTAGCGCCAAGCTGCGCGAACTTCTCTCCCATGGCCCGACCAAGGCCCGTGGCGCCTCCTGTGATCAATACAACTTTATTTTGAAGCAAATCGTCCGTGAACGGTCCCATCGATGGTTCTCCTTTCAAGCAGATATGGAATAACGGAGCGGGTTCTCGTCCCGAGTCCTATATTCAGCAGGCTGCATCAACCATTTCAAAAATTGCAACCGCTTACTTCCAGCGTAACATGGTTAACACTTCCAGTCATCACATTCTTGTTTCAGAATGCCCTTGCTTGGTTAGGTTAATAAGAAATGCTGGTTAAAACGATACATAGTCGTCAATTCTACATCTTATATATCACACTGCCACCTGACCCTGGGATTTTGATTACATCACGAGATGAGGAACCTGACATGATTCTGAAATCACTGACGGAGCGGCTGATTCTTAAGACGATAACGGGCAGTACTTCTGTGGATATCACGAACCTGGATACAGATTCAAGAGAGATTCGGCCTGGCGGCCTGTTCGTCTGTGTTCCAGGCTTTCACGTGGACGGTCATGACTATGCCCGTCAGGCGATACGTAACGGCGCTGTTGCCATTGTGGCTGAACGGGAGCTGCCGGGACTACCAGGAAATATTACACATATAACGGTACCGGATACCAGAAGAATTCTGCCGATTCTCGCAAACGCCTTTTTCGGAGATCCCACGCAGCAATTGAAACTGATCGGAATTACCGGGACAAACGGCAAGACAACGACAACCCACATGGTAGAAAAGATACTGAACGACGCTCACCGCAAAACGGGCATCATTGGCACACTGTATATGAAGATCGGAGATCATATGGAGAAAACGCTGAATACCACGCCGGATACGATCCAGCTGCAGCGTTATTTTCACACGATGGTCACCCATGGCGGAACCTATGCCGTATTGGAGGTGTCCTCGCACGGATTGGATATGGGGAGAGTGCGCGGATGCGATTTTCAAACCGTGGTTTTTACGAATTTGTCGCATGATCATCTGGACTTTCATCAGAATATGGAGAGCTATCGCAATACGAAGGAGCTGTTGTTCACCCAGCTGGGCAACAGTAATCGTGACATGCTGAAGAAGGCGATCCTGAATGCGGACGATGAAGCATCATCCTATTATGCAAAACGTACATCCGCACAGATCGTAACCTATGGCATTCGTAACGAGGCTGATGTTCGGGCAACGCATATTCAAAATATGCCGGACGGCTGCAAGTTTCATGTAGAAACGCCATGGGGACACGGCGACTTCAGTCTGAAGGTGCATGGAGTTCACAACGTGTATAACGCGCTTGCCGCCATGACCACTTGCTTGCTGGAAGGGATACCGCTTGAAGAAATCTGCAGAAGTCTACAACAATTTGCAGGGGTTCATGGACGATTTCAAGAAATAGAAACGGGACGAAGATTTCGCGTGGTTGTAGATTATGCGCATAATCCGGATGGACTTAAGGCAACTTTGCAATCGGCCAAGGAAATTACGCCAGGCAAAATGATATGCGTGATGGGCTGCCGGGGCGAAAGAGATCGGTTAAAACGTCCGATCATGGCGGACATTGCAGCTTCATATGCGGATTATGTGTTGTTCACGACGGACAATCCGTTCTCGGAGGATCCTGAGCAGATTATGGCTGAGATGCTGGGAGGCCTAACCTCGCATGAGGCAGGGAATTGGGAGGTTATCCTGAACCGTAAAGAAGCCATTCAACGAGCTGTGGAATTGGCTGGTGACGAGGACAGGATCATTATTACCGGACGAGGCCATGAGACCCGTTATGTAGCAGGCAGCCAGATCGAATCGTTTAGCGATGAGGATATTGTGATGCGTTCATTACAGGACATGGAGCACGGCATCCAGATGATGACACCGGAGCTATAAAATTACCCGGGAGGTGCTGGATTATGAAACGAAAGGGACTTGGCGCTGCGTTAACCGCGATTATACTGCTTCTCGCTGCTTGTACACAGTCTCCGCCTGCTAAGGAAGAAGGGAGGCAGGAAGACCACCGGGAAGAGAAAATCGATTCCTCGTACCATGTGCTTGCAGAGCAGTTGAGGACACCTTGGTCGATCGATTTTGACGGCGATACGATATATGTCAGCGAGCGGGAAGGAAACATCGCTCAGATCAAGGATGGCACATTAACCAGGCAGTCGGTACAAACGGAGAAGCCGGTTGCCCATCAAGGAGAAGGCGGATTCCTGGGCTTTGCGTTAGCCCCGGATTTTCAGGATTCCGGCAAGGCCTATGCCTACCACACCTATGATCAGGATGGAAAGGTTATGAACCGGTTGGTCCTTTTGAAGCAGGACGGGAATCAATGGACAGAGTCGCAAGTCTTCCTGGAGCGTATTCCCGGCTCTAATGTGCATAACGGAGGCAGAATTGCAATCGGACCCGACGATATGCTCTACGTAACGACTGGAGATTCGGGAGAGGGAGAGCTTGCGCAAAACCAGGAAAGTCTAGCAGGCAAAATCTTGCGATTGACGCTGGATGGCAAGGTCCCGCCGGATAATCCGACTGCAGGCTCTTATGTCTATACGCTAGGTCATCGGAATTCGCAGGGCTTGGCCTGGAATTCGGAAGGTGAATTGTACAGCTCAGAGCATGGACCGTCAGGTACGCCTGGCGGACACGATGAGATTAATGAGATCACGGCTGGCAGCAATTACGGCTGGCCCGAGATCTATGGCGATGATAGGTTAGAAGGCATGAAGCTCCCGATTTACCATAGCGGGGAAACGGCAATCGCACCTTCCGGCATCGCTTTTGATGAGCAGGACCGTTTGTACGTGGCGACTCTTCGCGGCCAGATGTTGTACCAATTTCGGCCGGAGAACGCCTCGCTTGAGGTCGTATTGGAAGGTGAAGGCAGATTAAGGGACGTCAAAGTCCATGACGGCAAAACCTATGTCATTACCAACAATACGGATGGCCGGGGTGTGCCTTCCGATCAGGATGATCGACTGCTGGTGCTGAAATAATTCAAAGAATTGTACATGTCTTGCGATTTAAGAGAATAGATATAGGACAAGTACACTAAGAAAAACGTCTATCGACGTACTTTCTCAGAAGACAGACCGCATATAGCGGAAGTTTTTCTTGCGAGATAAGGTGGGTAAGCCTCCGAAGTCTATACTTTCTCATCTCTTAACAAAAAAGGCCCCTTCCCGTATGGAAGGAGCCTGATGTGGCAATAACAGATATTATGTTTGCTTGGCTTCGGTTTGTTTTCGAATACGGTATACACACTTTTTGTCGCCCTTGGCAAGGCACTCGGTGCGTTCCACATCCGCTTCCAGCAAGGATTGAAACAGGTCAAGTTCACAGCGGCATGCGTGTTGGAACCGGTTGGCTACCTGGGATATAGGGCAATTCAATTCCTCGAGGAGATATTCTTCCTCGGTGACTTTTTTGTAATCCACCATATATCCGTTGTCATTCTGAATCTGAGCAAGGGCAGCAACCCGATCTTCTAGAGCATCGGCTTTCACCGTAGGCGTATACTTGTTCAGCAATGTATCCTTACGCTTGTCGAACAGCCGTGAAATCATTTCGTCACCGGCCTCATCCTGCAGCTCGTTCAGCAGATCGAGTGCAAGCGCATGATAGTTCTTAGGGAAAAAATCCTCTGCGGATTCCGTAAGGCTGTATAAGGAGACGGGTCTTCCCATCGGCTGTTTCACGGTTCGATAGGTGATGTAACCCTCACTCTTCAAGCTTTCCAGATGGCGCCGGACGGCCATGCCTGTTATTCCCAGTGCCTCGGTTATGGATTTTGTGCTGAGTTCACCATTTATTTTTAACATTTGCATGATATACTCGCGGGTACTGTATGCGACTTCTTGATCCACTATAATCACCGCCTTGTTTCTCGATGAATGCTTTCTTTTTCAACTAAAAAGGTTAAAAAGCAATATGTCTCATCTTATGTCTTTACCTTCTATAAGTCAACCGGAATGGCAGTTTTTGAGGCGATCATCACGCGGTTTATTGACAATTGGCATGATTAACCACATAATTACGATATATTTTAGTATAAAAAGTATAGAAAACAAGGAATGGATGAAGATCGAGACTTTGCAATGATAGCCAGTCGAAAGATTGAAAGAATTAATTATTACACTCGGGAAGGTGGAATGACGGATGTATGTTATTGGGTCAGCTTGTATCGAAGAGAAAGCGGGAGAATGCGTTGACGTTTGCCCTGTGGATTGTATTGAAGAAGGAGATGACCAGTTCTACATCGATACCGATATTTGTATCTCCTGCGGGGCTTGCGAAGCGGCTTGTCCAGTGGCGGCCATTTTCTATTTTGAGGATCTGCCGGAAGACCAGAAGCATTATTTCGATAAAGCGGTTGAATATTACAAGAACAAGTAGGGCGCTCGGGCGCTCCGGTTTGAGTCTAGCGTGCGCTCCGGTTTGAGTCTATCCGCTCTGTTGTCCGTCCGTTTCGGGAATGGAATGGGCAAGGTAGAAACGGACTCCCAAAGGATCCGTGCGCTCCGGTTTGAGTCTATCCGCTCTGTTGTCCGTCCGTTTCGGGAATGGAAATAGGCGAGGTAGAAACGGACTCCCAAAGGATCGGCTATCCTCAAACCTCCGCTGGGTGGTAAAGTTCAAAAGATTAAAGATAAGAGATTTAAAGAAAAATTAGAATTTTTAAGGCTTACGAGCAATTAAATCTATATGTGATGCGATCAATTAAAAGCGGCTACCATTAATAGTTGGAAAATAGAGCGATGTTCAAGCTGCGCTCATGTGTTAATCAAAATACGTGTTCTCTATACATAAGCCATCCGGGATATTCGAGGCCCCCTCGAATTAATTTCTCGGGTGGTTTAATTCGTTATGGGGGGATCATGCCAAGGAAGCACCCGAAACCTAGAACCCTACCGAAATATGACATATTTCCTCCTTTTGAAGCCATCCGGGATGAAGAATGTTCCAATCATTCTTTTCTTGGGTGGCTTTATTCATGGGTTGAAAGGGCGGTGTTATCTACATTTTAGAAGATTCTGCGTCAAGTTGATGTCATATTGTGCGCGTAGCGTGGTCATTTGTATGCATACACGAGATTGAATTTCTTTTGCAAAATAGTGAAACACTTACATTTCCAGGAATAAAAAAATAATAATTTAAATGTGTCATATATATTGACACATTTACAAAATACGTTTTATTATTAATATCACTGGAGAATAAAAATAATAAATTTGATAATAATCACGGTTTTTTGATGATTTCGGATCGTTTTATTTGAAAAAATGATCTTATTAATCTACTGGTGAAATTAAATAGGGGATGTCTTCATGAAAAAGCATGATCAAGACTTTATGAAGCGGCAGAACAGACTCACAGTATTCCAAATCATCAAGAACGAACAGCCGATTTCAAGAGCAGCTATTGCCAAACAGACGGGAATGAGTCCGACAACGGTCAGCCGGATCGTATCGGAGCTGACGGAAGAAGGGTACGTTCACGAAACAGAAGAACAAGCCTCGGCCGGACGCGGAAGAAAGTCCTCCTTAATAAGACTGCTGGATACGGCGGTTATCTCGATCGGCGTTGAGCTTGATCGCCATCAAGCCAATATTGGATTCATCGATGTTCAGGGAAGCGTATTGTGCAGCGGCAGTTTTCCGAGATCGCCGGAGGATACGGCAGAAGCCACGGTAGCCCGAATTGCGGACACCATTGAAGAACTCATCTCGGAATGCGATATCGATCGCAGACGGGTGGTAGGGATTGGCGTGGGACTGCCGGGCATCATCGATGTTGATGCCGGCGTGGTCAATTTCTCGGTACAGCTTGGTTGGAAGAATGTGAGGCTTGCCGAGAGGCTCAAGGAATTAACCGGGCTTCAATCGGTCGTAGACAATGAGCTGAAGGTAAAGGCATTGGCGGAGCAGCTTAAGGGATCGGCATACGGCTCCAACCGGACGGTCCTCCTTGGGTTCGGTAATGGCGTAGGCTCAGCACTGATCCTGGAAGGGGAGATTTACCGCGGGGTGACCAACAGCGCAGGGGAAATCGGACACACGACGGTGGACCCTGAAGGTATGATGTGCGACTGCGGAAAAGCCGGTTGCCTCCAAACCTATATCAATATACCGTCCTTGTTGTCGGAAGCCAGCAAGATTAAACCCGTTCGTACGATTGAGGAACTGTTCGCGGAAAGACGGGCTGGAACACGATGGGCGACCTATTTAATCGATAGAGCCCTTGCGTATATGGCGATTACGATTAATAACGTCGTCAGCATGTATAATCCGGACAGCGTCATATTGAGCGGCGAGATCCTGGACAAGTTCCCTGAAGTTTACGAAGAGATCACCGATCTGTGCTACTCACAGTATATCTGGGAACCGCTTCAGGATTCCTTTACGATTGTCCGCTCCGAGCTTCACGAGCATGGGGTCATCATCGGATCGGGACTTGTCGCGCAGGATCGTTATTTTCAACTGAATTAATTCATCTGGAGATCGGGGGAGCAACATCATGGGATTTGTGCCATTAGTAGAGGAATATCGCGGGAATGTACTGGAGAACATCCACTACGGAGCGATCAGTGTTGTAGACGAGAACGGTAATGTGGTTTACGCAGCGGGTGATCCGCATCATATGACTTTTCTGAGATCGGCGGCTAAGCCGTTCCAAGCCATACCTGTGATGAAACGCCGGATTGACGAAGTGTACGGACTAACAGGGGAAGAAACGGCGTTGTTTGCCGCTTCCCACCGTGGTGAAAGCTTCCACATTGATGCACTGGAATCTATTTTGAAGAAAACCGGGATTCAGGAAGAAGCGCTTCACTGCTGCGCAACTTATCCACTGAACGAGGATGCCAAGGCGCAGCGCCATCGGGATCATGAGGACAAGCGTCGGATCTTCCATAACTGCTCGGGCAAGCACAGCGGCTTGATTGCCCTATGTAAGCATATGGGCTGGGATGAGAGCACGTATTACAAGCAGGAGCATCCGGTTCAACAAGAAATCATTGAGACGCTGGCTTATTTTGCCGAGGTTCCAGTTTCCTCGATCCCGCAAGGCATTGACGGCTGTGGCCTTCCCATCTTCGCGCTTCCGCTGGACCGTATCGGATACAGCTTCCTTAAGCTGGCTTGCCCGGATTTGATCGAGGACGCAGAGACGGCGGAAGCAGCTGCCAGAATGGCAAAACGGATGAATGAGTATCCGGATATCATTGCAGACACCAAGTTTGTGTGCTCAGCCTTGCTCCGGGACCACAATCTGACTGCCAAGGGCGGCGCCAAGGGCGTGTACGGCATCGGTCTTCGGAAAGAACGCTTGGCGATCTCGCTTAAAGTGTCCGATGGCTCCGAGCAAGTCTGGCCATGCATCATCGCTTCTATTCTGGAGCGCCTGGGTTACAGCGATCGGTCTACGATCGACCGCTTGTATGCGCTGGTTCCGAATGAGATTTTCAATGATGGCGGCACGCTGGTTGGGAAACGACGCGCGGTGTACGAATGGAATGTTTAAGCTGTGAGGAACTCAAGGCGATCGGCAGGATGTTCTATGCTGAAGCGGCGAGTGAATCTATAGATATTCACTACATCAAAGGGGGAGTAAAACAATGAGATTCAAAGGTAGAACATGGTCACTGCTCATGCTGCTGCTCGCATTTACGATTGTTGCGGCAGGCTGCGGCGGAAACAGCGGAAGCGGCAAAGGGGCAAGTGAAGGCGGCGGCGAGACCAAGCCGGTGACAAAAGATAACAAAGATGTTGTCATTGCGATTAACGCCAACTTCATTACGCTTGACCCTCACAATGCTGGAGACACGCACTCCATTTCCGGTGCACGCACGATGTACGAAGGTTTGATGGGCTTCAACGAGAAGATGGAACTCGTTCCTGTACTGGCTGAAGACTACAAGATCAGTGAAGACGGCCTGACGTACACATTCAATTTGCGCCAGAACGTGAAGTTCCATGATGGAACGGATTTCAACGCAGAAGCCGTAAAAGCCAACCTGGATCGCATTATGGATGAAAAGAACAACCTTAGAATGCGTAAAAGCTTCTCTGCCGTCGCCGATGTTCAAACTCCGGATGACCACACGGTTGTCATCACCCTTAGCCAGCCGTACAACGCTTTCTTGAACAAGACCGCGATGGCGCTGATGATCAGCCCGAAAGCGCTCAAAGAAAGTGCTGACATCACGAAGAATCCTGTAGGTACGGCAGCATACAAGTTCAAGGAATGGATTCAAGGTGACCGCCTTGTTGTTGTAAAGAATGAGGATTACTGGCAAGAAGGTCTTCCGAAGGTCGACAGCATTACGTTCAAACCGGTACCGGAGAACGGTTCCCGGATCGCGATGCTGAAAACGGGCGAAGCGGACTTCATTTATCCTATGCCGACTGAGCAGGTGTCCGAAGTAGAAGGCGATTCCAATATCGTCATTGACAAGATCGATTCCACGATCGTTCGTTATATTACGCTCAACACCATGAAGAAGCCTTATGACGATCTGAAGGTTCGTCAAGCCATCAACTATGCCATCGATAAAGATGCTTATATTAAAGTAGTTAAATCCGGACTGGGCTCGAAGTTGAAGTCTTCCATGTCATCCATGACACAGCACTATTCCGAGCAATCCGGATATGATTACGATCTGGAGAAAGCAAAATCCCTCTTGGCGGAAGCAGGCTATCCGGACGGATTCGAAGCAGAGCTCTGGGGAGAGAATGATTCCGAAACGATGAAAGGCATGCAGTTCATTCAGCAGCAGCTGGCTCTTGTCGGAATCAAAGTCGACGTGAAATCGATGGAAGGTGCAACCCTGTCCGATCAGATTAACTCGGCTACGCCGGAAAACGCAAAAATTCAAATGTGGTATGTAAGCTGGTCACCATCGTCCGGTGATGCTGACGGCGCAACCAAAGGTCTGTTCAGCAGCGAGTTCTTCCCGCCGGCTGGTTCCAATACCGCATACTATAAGAACGACAATGTAGACCAATGGATCAAGGATGCCAACGCATCCGTCAAAGCTGAGGATGCAAAAGAAATCTATGCCAACATCCAAAAGCAAATCTGGGAAGATGCTCCGTGGGCATTCCTTGGGGTCGATCAGGTCATTACCGGCAAGAGAGCTTATCTTGAAGGCGTTAAAGCCCTTCCGGACGGATCGATCAGTGTGATCAACGCAGAAGTCAAATAATTAGGCAGCGAAGAGCTTGCTAAACGTATACCTTGTGGTGGGCCGCCTCTTGAATCAATAAGGAAGCGGCCCATCGTATTTTAAAAGCAGGCATGTTGAAAGGAGGCACATCCTTTGGGAAGATATGCAATTCAGAGGCTGCTGGGTGTTATCCCGCTGTTGTTCGTTGTATCCATTCTTGTATTTATGTTCATTCACCTTATTCCTGGAGATCCGGCACGACTTGTTGCAGGTAAGGATGCCACCCTTGAGGAGATCAACGGGATTCGAGAGCAGCTAGGCTTAAACTTGCCGCTATGGCAGCAGTATGTGAACTACATGAGTGATCTGTTGAAGGGTGACTTGGGTGTATCTGTTACTTCCAATCTGCCGGTAACGGACATGTTGGAGAGCCGGTTTTTCCCGACCATTGTCCTGACCTTTACCAGCCTTGGCTGGGCATTGGTTATTGGTCTGATCATTGGTATCATATCTGCCGTTAATCGCGGAAAATGGCCGGACTATATCGGAATGTTGACTGCAATATCCGGTATTTCCTTGCCAGGATTCTGGCTTGGTCTTGTACTGATTCAAATTTTCTCTGTTGAGCTTGGTTGGTTCCCAACAGGCGGTGTCGACAGCTGGCAATCCTATATTCTGCCTTCTTTTACGCTAGGGGCCGGGATTATGTCCATGCTGGCAAGATACTCACGTACGTCGATGCTCGAAACGATGCGCGAGGATTATGTGCGGACCGGACGCGCGAAGGGTCTGCGGGAATTCGTCGTTGTCGGAAGGCATGCGCTGCGCAATTCCTTGATTCAGGTCGTAACCGTTGCAGGGCTGCAGTTCGGATTTTTGCTGGGCGGTTCGGTTATGGTTGAGACCGTATTCAGTATTCCGGGCATGGGGCGTCTCTTGGTCGACTCGATCGCATTCCGGGATTATACCGTCATTCAAGCGCTTTTACTGCTGTTTGCAGCCGAATTTATCCTGATTAACCTGATTGTCGATTTATTGTACGGTGTACTGAATCCAAAAATCCGGTATGCATCGAAATAGGAGGGGGAACTCATGAGCAACAATTCAACAGTGACGGTCCATTCCTCCGCGCCGGAGGATATGCTTGCAAAGAGCCAGGCAACTGGCAAATTCAGAGCGTTTACATCTAAATTCATGAAGCAAAAGCTTGCCGTAATATCAAGCGGATTTATCTTGTTACTCCTTGTGCTCGCGGTGATCGGTCCGCATATCGTTCCGTATCCTCCGAATGAGCCCAACTACGATGCAATGATGCAAGGCCCGTCGGCTGCCCACTGGGCGGGTACGGATGAGTATGGCCGCGATATCCTGAGCCGCTTGATTGACGGAACACGGTTAACCATGGCGGTCAGCTTAAGCGCGGTATTTATATCCGCAGTTCTCGGTACGATTCTCGGCTTGATCAGCGGCTACTATGGCGGCTGGATCGACCGTCTCATTATGCGGGGCAGTGACGTCATGTTCTCCTTTCCTGACCTGCTGCTTGCCATTGGAATCGTAGCGATTTTGGGGCCGGGATTATCGAATGTGGTGATCGCGGTGGCGGTCTTTGGCACACCGTCGTTTGCCAGAATCATCCGAAGTGTAACACTCTCCGCGAAGGAGTCTTTATATGTAGAGGCGGCAAGATCGATGGGGGCCAAGCATAACCGGATTATATGGAAGCATATTTTTCCCGAGACGGTTCCCAGCATCATCGTCAACGTGTCGATGCGAATCGGCGGCGCCATTCTGGCAGCTTCTTCGTTAAGCTTCCTCGGACTCGGGGCCAAACCGACAGAACCGGACTGGGGCGCTATGCTCAGTATGGGACGCGATTACTTAAGCATTGCACCGCATATCGTGTACTACCCGGGACTTCTGATATTCCTGACTGTGCTTGCATTCAATCTGATCGGTGACGGACTGAATGATGCCCTTGATCCGAAGACCAAAAACTAATAGGGGGGATAGATCGTGACGCAAACATTGCTTGAAGTAAAGGGTCTCAAAACCGAATTCAAACGCGATGGCTCATCGGTGCTTGCCGTAGCAGGGGTCGATTTTCACATCAATAAAGGCGAAGTACTTGGACTCGTGGGTGAATCCGGATGCGGCAAAAGCGTGACCTCCCTGTCCATCATGAGACTTCTTAAGGATACGCCCGGCCGAATATCCGGGGGCTCGGTAAGTTTTGAGGGCAAGGATCTCGTACAAATGTCGGAAAAAGAAATGCGCCGCTATCGGGGTAACGAGCTTGCCATGATCTTCCAGGAACCAATGACATCCCTGAATCCCGTCCTTCGTATCGGGAAACAGCTGGAGGAATCCATCATGCTGCACCTGGGTTATAGCCGCAAGAAAGCGCGGCAGCATGCCATCGACTCGCTCAAACTTGTCGGCATTCCGCGGGCGGACGAGGTCGTGGATGACTATCCACACCAATTGTCCGGCGGCATGCGGCAGCGGGTCATGATTGCGATGGCGATGTCCTGCAATCCGAAGCTGTTGATTGCCGATGAGCCGACCACGGCTCTTGACGTCACGATTCAAGCTCAGATCCTGGATCTGATGAACCGACTCAAGACCGAGCAGGAAATGGGCATGCTGCTCATTACCCATGACCTTGGCGTCGTGGCCGAAATGTGCGACCGGGTGGTTGTCATGTATGCAGGCAGAGTCGTGGAAGAGGCAACGGTTGAAGAACTGTTCGAGAATCCTCAGCATCCATACACCAAAGGGCTCATTCATTCAGTGCCCAAGCTTAGACAAAAGGTACGCCGTTTGGAATCCATTCCAGGGAATGTGCCGGATCTGCGGAACATGCCGAAAGGCTGCAAGTTTGCTCCGCGATGCCCGTTCGTAATGGAGCAGTGCCTCTCCCAGGAGCCGGAGCTTCTCCCTGTCGCACATGAAGAAAATCGTAAGAGCCGCTGCTGGCTGACACAGGAAGGTCACACGAAGGGAGGAGAAACCGCATGAAAGAAACACCTCTATTAGAAGTAAAGAATTTGCAGAAATCATTCACGGTGAAAAAAGGATTCTTCGGCACATCCAAGCAGCTTCGTGCCGTGGATGGAATCTCCTTCGCGATCCATAAGGGCGAGACCTTCAGTCTGGTAGGCGAAAGCGGCTGCGGCAAATCGACGACAGGCCGCCTGGTGACCCGACTGCTGACGCCGAATAGCGGCGAGGTGCTGTTTAACGGAACGGATATTAGCGGATACAACGAGAATCAGATGCGCCCGCTGCGCAAAGACATGCAGATGGTATTTCAGGATCCATACGCCTCTCTTAATCCAAGGATGAAGGTCAAAGAGCTGGTCGCGGAGCCCTTGCTGATTCATACCAAGCTGAGCACCAAAGAGCGGGACAAACTGGCCTGCGAGCTTCTGGAAACGGTCGGATTGAACAGCTTTCATGCCGAACGCTTTGCTCATGAGTTCAGCGGCGGTCAGCGGCAGCGGATCGGCATTGCCAGAGCGCTGTCCGTGCGTCCAAATCTAATTGTTGCCGACGAGCCTGTGTCCGCGCTGGATGTTTCCATCCAATCGCAGGTGCTGAACCTGCTGCAGGATCTTCAAGAGGAATACGGCCTGACTTATCTGTTCATCTCCCATGATCTCAGCGTGGTTGAGCATATCAGCGACCGGATCGGCGTCATGTATTTGGGAGCGCTCGTGGAGACCGCCGACAAAGATACGCTGTATGATCGCCCGCTGCATCCTTACACTCAAGCGCTGCTATCCTCGGTACCCGTTCCGGATCCGAAGCAGAAGAAGGAACGGATCATTCTGAAGGGTGATCTGCCTAGTCCGGTGAATCCTCCGACAGGCTGCCGCTTCCATACACGCTGTCCTTCCTGCATGGAAGTGTGCAAACAGATTACGCCGGTATATCGTGAGGTTGAGCCGGGCCATCAGGTGGCATGCCATTTATATGACGAAGAAATCATGAAAAACGCTTAACAAACGCTTAACAGCGATGATTCTCTTATAGAGGAGGGAAGGCTCGATGAACATCACAATAGATGAAGCTCACCTGGCAGATACTTCGATTTATGTGGTTTATGAGGGGGCGGAGTCTCATTTTCGTTTAACGGAATCTCGAAAGCAGCGCATGACGCTGACGTGGTTCTATGGCCGCTCCGATCAAGAAGCGGATGATCTCGTTGTCGGCATGGGGCAGCGTTCAAACCTGACGTTGGAGCAAGTGCGCAGAACAGGCGCATCAGCCGCGAGAGCATTGCTCAAGGAGAATAAAACAAGCGCAGCGCTGATTCGCCCCTCAGTCCGCGGCGTCGGGGCATCTTCCCGGATTTCGATAGAGGAAGAACTTCAGGCGTGGGTTGAAGGCTGGATGTATGGACTATATCAATTCAATAAGCATCGCGGGGTCACGGCCAATCTGCAATCCCTGTCTCTTCATCTTCGACTAGAAGACTGGGAGGGGCTTTCCCGTGAAGATCTGGAAGCCATTATACAGACGGCAAAAATCCGGATCGAAGGGACGCAGTTCACCCGAGACCTGGTGAATGAGTCTCCGGAAACGTTAAATCCGGAAGCGTTCGTAGCGGTTGTTAAGGACCGTTTCAAGAAGGCACCCGTTCAGCTACATGTGTATCGCGGAGAAGAGCTCCATGATCGGCAGATGAACGGTCTGATCGCCGTGGGAGCCGGCAGCAAATATGAGCCTGCCATGATTGAGATTGCCTATAATGGGGTGGGTTCCGATAAGGAGAGCCCTCATATTGTACTCATCGGCAAAGGCGTAACCTTTGATATGGGCGGCATGAACGTTAAAATCGGCCGGGACATCAGCGATGCTCGTATGGATATGGGAGGCGCTGCAGCGGTCGTGGGTGCCATGGATATTCTGGTATCGCAAAAAGCTCCGGTACGCGTAACGGCGCTGATCGCCGTTGCGGATAATTTATCGGGACCGGATGCGATGCTACCATCTTCCGTCGTTCATTATCCGAATGGATTAAGCGTTCAGATCGCCAATACGGATGGGGAGGGCAGATTGATCATTGCCGATGCGCTGCTGCATGCAGCGAATCTTGGCGCAGATAAAGTGATTGATATCGCAACCCTCACCGGTAATGTCGGAGCGGCATTGGGCTTGGAGATTGCGGGTATCTGGGGCGACCCACAGATTACGGCCGATTTGGTTGAGCTCGGTGAGCGTAACGGTGAGCGCGTATGGCCTATGCCGCTGATGGACGAGTACGAATCAGAGCTTAGAAGCGATTATGCCGATCTGAAAAATGTCGGTACGTCCACTTTGGCTGGCGCTATAACGGCTGCGCTGTTTATCCGTCATTTTGTGGCGGATTCCATGGAATGGGTTCACATCGATATGGCGGGCACGGTCCAGTATAAACGGGATTTTCCTCATTCTGCAGCGGGGGCTACTGGATATGGCGCTAGATTGCTCGCGGATTATGTGGAGAAGCAGTTTTCCCATGCATAAAGAATCAACTTCAATAAGGAGTGACGATGATGCTGCTTGAAATAATCGCAACATGCGTGGATGATGCCATCACAGCAGAGCAGAATGGCGCGGACCGCCTGGAATTGATCACGGCGATCACCGAAGGCGGGCTTACGCCGGGAATCGGGCTTGTAGAAGAGGTTGTGAAAGCCGTTCAGATTCCTGTTCATGTCATGGTCAGACCTCATAGCAGATCCTTTGTGTACAACGAACATGATATAGCTACCATGATTGCGGAGGTGAAGGCGATCCGCAAGGCAGGCGCAGCTGGCGTAGTAATCGGCATGCTGACTCCGGAAGGAAAGATTGACGAGGTCTCCTTAGTCAAAATGCTGGAATGGACAGGGGATATGCAGGTCACGTTCCACCGGGCTTTTGATGAATTGGAGGATCAGTTCGAAGGGCTTCGTACATTGCAGAAATACCGGTCGGTTACCCGCGTCTTAACGTCTGGCGGGCCGCAGCCTGCACCGCAAGCCATCCCGAGAATTCGGGAGCTGGTAGAACATACGGCAGGAAGCGAGCTTAAAATATTGGCAGGCAATGGCCTGAAGTGGGAAATCATACATGATTTTATCGACCAGACCGGCGTGAGCGAGGTGCATTTCGGCTCCGCTGTCCGGTATGGCCGATCAGGGCTGAAGCCCATTGATCCGGTTGAGCTGCGATCATTGGCTGACAGCTTACATCATTAGAAGTAGCAAACCTATCGGAAACAGGTGAACAAAAATTGCAAACCGTATTGAATAAACAGCAAGAATTTGTGGTTGGCGTTGACCTTGGGGGTACGAAGATCGCGGCAGCGCTCTTTGATTCCGAAGGACAGCTGCTGAACCGGGAGCAAATGGAGACGGCAGGCGCGCGTACGGCCGAAGAAGTGGTTACGAGAATTACGAATATGATTCGCAGCGTCTCGGGCGGCCAATCGCTCCGAGGGGTTGGCATGGCTTCGCCGGGAACGGTTAACAGCCGGGAGGGCATTGTCATCCATGGGACGAATCTGCCGCAATGGACGAATGTTCCCCTCAAAGCATGGATGGAACGTGAGCTGCATACGGAGGTTCAGGTGCTGAATGATGCTAATGCAGCCGCATGGGGAGAGTATGTAAGAGGTGCCGGAAGAGGGGCGACGAACATGGTGTACGTGACGCTGAGCACCGGTATCGGCTCAGGCATCGTGCTGGATGGGAAGCTGTTCCTGGGCAGCAGTTCCTTTGCTGGGGAACTGGGACACCATATCATTGATCCCAGCGGTCCGCAGTGCAATTGCGGCAGCCACGGCTGTTGGGAGGTATTTGCTTCTGGAACAGCCATCGGACTCGCAGCATCCCAGCGAATGCTTACCCAGCCAAGTGTCATATCAGAACTGGCGGCAGCTGATGCGGGAGTGAACGCCAAGCATGTATTCGAGGCCAAACGTCTTCAAGACCCCGTTGCAATGGAGGTCATTGATCGTGCCATCTATTACATGGCGCTTGGACTGGTTAACGTCATTCACAGCTTTAACCCCGATCGCATCGTCATTGGCGGGGGTGTGAGCAGAGCAGGTGAGCTGTTGTTCCCGCAGCTGCGGGAAATGACGGATAAGCTGGTCATGCCGTCCTATTTAGGGACGTACGAGATCGTTCCTGCAGGACTTCGGGACGATGTTGGTCTGGTTGGAGCTGCGGCTTTGTTCCAGTAGCATAGGCCTGAAGAGAATGATACGAATAGGATCAATGATAAATAGATACCAGAAAGAGCGCTCGGAATGACGACGTAGTATCCAGTTACCTAGCTAAAGAGAAATCAACAAAAGCCGCCCTCAGAAGGGCGGCTTTCCAATTATTCATAGAGAGAGCGGGAAACGGAGCGATCATTTATTTGCGTCATAAGTCCGTAACAAGTAACAAGTGATAGGCGTGAACCGTAAACCGTCATCCGTTTGCGCTGGAGTCGATTTTTTTGGTTTCTGGTTAGGTTTGTTTGTATCCGACAAACAATAAACGGTTGCTCGCACTTTCCCGCCCGCCGGCGGAAACCGCCGGCTCCAAACCCGCACGTGGGGTGACCTGCAGGCTTGGAGCCGGCGGCTGTCGCTATTCCATGTACTTGGATGCGTCAAACGTAATCAAAGACGTATGATTGGCATGCTCAATCAGCGAAGAGAGCTTGGTTACCTCGCGTTCCTTCTTGCGGGCTAGCGCCTGATAAGCCTCTGGATCATATAAGGCGACGTTGAACAGCGTTATGGCACCGTCTCCGCTGCCACGGCTGCTCTGGCGCTCCAGCTTCTTGCGGGAACCGAGATGGGCAAGCTGTCCGATATCGCTGCGTATTTGTTTGGCCAGCTCGATCGCTTCCATGATCGTAATGTCGGAGCCGTTCCAGGGAATAGTCTGCGTGGTATTGGAGATTGCCATCAGCAAATCCAGCTTCCTATAATCCGCCGCGGCCGCTTCGATTTCTTCCGTAATGGCATCTACGCTGCGCGTAGGGTATTCCGCCGTCTCCCCTTTTTCAATAATCGTGCTGCTGTTGTTCAAGCGTTCCGACATCAACTGATTGATGAGACGGTTAATTGCTGCCCGAACAGCTAGTGCTTCTGCCATCGTTATTTGACTCATAAGTGATGGATCACCTCTTTAATTTCATTTCTGATATGTAAACGCATAGATTTGTAAATAGTTGCTAGATTAATTAAAAAAGCAGCGCGGAAAGGAGAACAGAGTTACATAATTGTCATGACTGAGTGAGACGGTTAACCAATCTCCTGCCGAAATTCTTCATCTTTACGACAGCTCCAAACATAAAACGATAGATTTTTAGGATATCATTGACAGCATCCTTGCTTGTATACTATATTAAGAGAAGGTTACAAAACGTTAATGAATTTTGCCGAATTTCGTTTGTGAAAACGGGGGAACCGTCTTGGGTGAATTACTCTTGTATAGAGAGTATAGGGAACCTTCAACCGAACCCTTAGCTAACTCCGTAGGCATCGAAGGAGAGAACATATTTTGAAGAAGTTTGTCATCACTTTGCTAGGGTCTGCAATTATTTTTTCTTCTGGTGCCGTTTCAGCATTTGCTGATCAACAACCGAATTTTCAGTATCAAGTGAAGCAATTGGTAGGAACTCCATACAAATGGGGCGGAACGACTACCAGCGGGTTTGATTGCTCCGGATTTATACTGTACATGTTTAGAAATTTCGACATTGATCTTCCGCGCACTTCCCAAAGCCAGGCTCAAGCCGGTGAACATGTGGATCGCCAAGATCTGCGGGTTGGAGATTTGGTATTCTTCAATACGAGCGGTAGCGGAATTTCTCATGCAGGCGTTTACATTGGTGACGGACAATTTGCACATGCTTCCAGCAGCAAGGGAGTCAGAATCAGCAAGCTTAGCGATTCCTATTACGAGCCGCGTTATGTCACGGCACGTCGTGTTTTGAGTCAAGAAAACTATGCAAAGCTGGTAGGAAGCGCAAGCTAGTTGGATTACGCAGCCATTTAGAGTACGATACATAATCAGAAAGCCTGACAAAGGGATGACCTTGTCAGGCTTTCTTTTTTTAGATATGAGAGAGTATAAACTTCGAAGCTTGTGACTTCCTGATATCGCAAGAAAAACTTCTACTAACTGTCTGTCATCTGTGAAAGTACGTCGATAGACGTTTTTGTTACTATAAGTCTATCATCCCACAAGGGGGTGTTCGGTTACTCCTTAACAACAGAGGCATTCACGGCAGCTTCCATTCCATTATTATAGAGACGGAACAAGCCCAGACGCCAGAAGGCGGCTCCCTTCAGGTCATAACGTTTGGCCAAGCCGAGTTTATCGTCCACGGAAGTGGAGGTTTCGCTGCTTAAACTGATGCCAAGCAGGAGCTTCTGCTTCGGGACGCCTGCTTGGAGTGCCAGCTGGATCGCTTGGTCCACCAGACTGTTCGGTTCGGGAACCTGAGATTTGGTTCCAACCGGATTGTACTGATAGGCCATAACAATCAGGTCATCAGCGATAGAGGCCAGTGTCTTGTAATCATAACCTTTATAGGCGCTGTTCAATGGCGGCACGGCTAAAGACAGGGCAACGTCATTCGGCAATGCGGCTTTCAATTGCTTGACGTAATCATTGAGCAGCTTCTGCTGCTTCACGGCATCCAGTTTAAATCCGAGCCCTTCAAAGTCAAGCACAACACCGCCGAATCCGTTCTCCGCTACCGCGGATGTGATGCCTTCAATAGACTTTTGGCGCAGGTTGCTATCGCTTAGGACCTTGGTTAACTCGCCGTTCCCATCCAAGGCATAAACCATGAGATATGGTTTAATATTCTGATTTGCAGCATCTGCTACAATCGATTGCGGCGTAACGTCGCCAGCCGCAGCGGGGAGGCGGTACTCATCCCCTTGAAGCGTGAACTGACCCTCGCGATCGATGCGGCTCCAGCCAAAGGCAACTGAATTCATGGATCCCACAAGATCCCGTTCTTGGAAAGATTGTAATGCATAGAAAGCTCTCAAATGCATGTCGCGCTGTGGCGATACGAGGGAGACTGTACGAGTCGCCTGGTTCCAGCCGACATCAACGCCGAATTGGCTGCTGAACGAGCTGAGCGTGATCAGCACACGGCCTTCCCGCTCCACCGGCGGAGCTGCAAGCTTCACTTTTTTTCCATTGACGGTTGCGTTCGTGCTCCCCACTTGAAGTAATACTTCAGTCGATTGGCCTTTCACGCTGCCAATGGCCTTCACGGTTTGCGTCTTGCTATTCCATGTGATTTGAATGCCCAGTGCTTCTCCAACCGTCCGGAATGGAACGTAGGTGACCCCTTTGTCAACCCGCGGAGCCGCATCGAAGGTTAGCGTAACGTCATCCAGCTTTACCGATATGGCAGGCTCTGCATGTACCTGGCTAACATGGGAGGTGGTGCCGAGCAGGGATAAGGCAAGAACGGCAGCAACAGCTGTTTTTCCTATTTGTTTGTGCAGCATGCTTATGTATTTCCTCCGATCCATTAAAATAATAGAATGATTTCATAGAATATGGAATTGGGTCTAGCATACGCTAGTATAGCAAAATTTTCATAGAGTTCCAATTCCATGATGTCAATGTCATAGAATAGATATGAGTAAGCATATTGATTTTTTAAACTTTCCAGTATAATAAATGAAGGATTTGATACATAACCTGATGATGACATGCATAGGGGGATAATACGGGTGTTTAAATTCTGGAAGAAGAAAAAGGGCGGGGATAGCGGAGACAAAGCCTCGATCCCTCCAGCAGAAGAGATAATGGAAGCCGTACCGGATCCGATCATTGAGCTTGCAGGCCGCGAGGTTCGCCGCAGCGTGGCGCCTGTTCTTGGCATGACGGTGCTTGATCTGGCCGAGCGGAATGAGGTGGACTGGAACTCTTTTTGCAAAAGAGGAACTTGTGCGCGCTGCCGCTGCATGGTGGTGGAGGGAATCGAGTATTTGTCCGAGCCCAATTTGGCCGAAGAGCGGCGCCTCGATCCAGAAGAAATCGAAGAAGGCTATCGACTGGGATGCCAGAGCAAGATCGAAGCGGTCGGTCCCATCAAAATCAAGCATGCCCCATACTTTTGAAGACATTGAAGGCAGATTGCCGTTCATATTTAAAAAGCAGGCAGCCGTACCACAACGGCTGCCTGCTTTGCTGGAAAGATAATACTGCAATCCTTTACTCAATCCCCATTTTGCTCTGTTCCCGGAACGAGCTCGGTGTTTGACCGGTAATTTTTTTGAATAACATCGAGAAGTACTTATCATTGCCGTAACCGACTTGGGAAGCAACCTCATGTACCGGCATTTCGGAATCCGCCAGCAGGCGCTTGGCCTCTTCAATTCGGCGGGATATCAAGTAATTGAAGGGGGAATCGCCGACTTCTTTTTTGAACAGATGGGATAAATAATGCTGACTAACATACATCGTATCGGCAATGTCCTTGAGACTGATGCTCTGGGTATAGTTAGTGTCGATAAAGTGTTTGGTCCGCAGTGCGATTTCGTTCTTGCCCTTCAAGGACTGGAATTGGTGTTTAACGTCCACAATGCGATAGATGACGGTAATCAATGACATCAGCAAGTTGGTGCTCAACGTTTCATACCCCAGCACCTGCGAATCGCATTCACGGAGGATCTCGGAAAGATAGCTTTCCACTTTATAGGCGTATTTCTCACAGGATATGACTGGCTCCACATAGGCCGGGAGCAGCATCCCCTGGGGAACCCCTTCAATGTGAAGCGAATCCACGCCGCAGTAGATCACCTTGAAGGGTCCGTCCGTGATGGATCTCTCCTCGTGAGGAATGCCGGGGTTATAAATCGCGACATCGCCCTTGTGGAGTTCGTATATTTTTCCTGCAATCGTGAATTCTCCGCGTCCTTCTACAACATAGATGATCTCGCAGAAATCATGAATTTGTGGCGGTCCATAAAAGAAGTCCTCGTCCACGACCTGCCCGGCAAAGAGCAGCTGCGGATTTTTGATGAAGCGGAAGTGATCGCTTTTGCTATGCGAGATTTCGATCTTTGGCACGGTCTTGTCCCTCCTGGAAAGCAACATCCTCTACCTATTATAATGCAAAACGCCCTTTCAGTGCGGAAATCGTTTACATCTGCTAATCGGGATGGTTCACTGTCTTGCTGAAATTAGGAGCCGATATAACAAAATAGTGGGTTATCTCTTGCACCGAATCATCTTACAATGATGTCATAATCCTTATAGGAAGGCGTGACATACATGACAATTGAAAACGATTACAGATGGCGAGACGGTTTTCCGAGAATCGGGATTCGCCCTACGATAGATGGAAGACGGAGAGGGGTTCGCGAATCACTCGAGGAACAGACCATGAATCTGGCCAAGGCCGTCGCCGAGATGTTGACGAAGGAGCTCAAATATCCGAACGGCGAGCCAGTTGAATGCGTGATTGCGGATACGTGCATTGGCGGAGTGGCTGAAGCAACTGCAGCCGCCAAAAAATTCAAAAATGCCGAAGTCGGCCTAACCATAACCGTTACGCCTTGCTGGTGTTACGGCACCGAGACGATGGATGTCGATCCTTCGCGTCCGAAGGCGGTATGGGGCTTTAACGGAACAGGACGTCCAGGCGCGGTTTACCTAGCCGCGGTACTGTCGGCCCATGCCCAGAAGGGGCTTCCTGCATTCGGCATCTATGGCGAAGACGTTCAGGATGAAGGGGATACCCGTATTCCGGACGACGTTCAAGAGAAGCTTCTGCGTTTTGCACGGAGCGGCTTGGCTGCAGCGTACATGCGCGGACAATCGTATTTGTCCATGGGCTCGGTGTCGATGGGCATCGCCGGCTCGATCGTGGACGACAGCTTCTTCCAGGAGTATCTGGGCATGCGGAACGAATATGTAGATATGAGCGAGTTTACGCGCCGCTTGGAAGAAGGCATCTATGATCCTGAAGAATATGAACAGGCGCTTGCTTGGGTGAAGGAGAATTGTACGGAAGGACCGGATAACAATCCGGATCATCTCCAGAACAGTCGGGAGCGCAAGGATCTGGAGTGGGAAACCGTCGTCAAAATGACGCTGATCACCCGCGATTTGATGATCGGTAATCCGCGCCTGAAGGAGCTTGGCTTTGAAGAGGAGGCTCAGGGTCACAGCGCTATCGCTTCCGGATTCCAAGGTCAGCGGCAGTGGACGGATCATTCCCCTAACGGTGATTTCCTGGAGACCATCCTCAACTCCTCCTTCGATTGGAACGGCAGGCGTTCGCCGTATATCGTGGCAACCGAGAATGACAGCCTGAACGGAGTCGGCATGCTGTTCGGATACCTGTTAACCAATACGGCACAGATTTTCGCGGATGTGCGTACTTACTGGAGTCCGGCTTCGGTAGAACGGGTTACCGGCTATAAGCTTGAAGGAAAAGCAGAGAATGGCATCCTGCATCTGATCAATTCCGGCTCGGCTGCATTGGATGGAACGGGCGAGCAGGAGATAGATGGCAAACCGGCTATGAAGCCGTTCTGGGAGATCACGGAGGAAGAGGTTGAACGCACGCTGAAGGCCACGCAGTGGAGACCGGCTAACTTGGAGTATTTCCGGGGCGGCGGTTACTCGACCGACTACCTGACGCGCGGCGGCATGCCGATGACGATGTTCCGTCTTAACCTGGTAAAAGGTCTTGGTCCCGTGCTGCAAATTGCCGAAGGCTATTCTGTGGATCTGCCGGCGGAGGTACACGACACGCTCGATAAGCGTACAGACCCGACATGGCCAACGACCTGGTTTGTGCCGAACCTTACGGGACAGGGTGCGTTCTCAAGCGTTTATGAGGTCATGAACCAGTGGGGCGCTAACCATGGCGTAATCAGTTACGGACATATCGGAGCGGATCTCATTACCCTGGCCTCGGTCCTGCGCATTCCGGTCAACATGCATAATGTGCCAGCCGAAGAGGTGTTCCGCCCACGTGCATGGGGAATGTTCGGAACGACCGATCCGGAGAGCGCAGACTTCCGCGCTTGTCAGAACTTCGGTCCTCTATATAAATAAGGTTAACGAGAGGAGTAGGAGAACATGCTGAACATGGAAACGAGAAATGAACTCTGCAAGTATGCCAAAAAAATCGTCGACAGCGGACTCGTTGTAGGACCGGGAGGAAACATCAGCGCGAGAGCCGGGGACAAAATGTATTTGTCCCCGAGCGGTTTTGCGCTGGAGGAGATTGAACCGGAGCAATGGATCGAAGTCGATATCCCGACCGGCGATATTACCGATATAGGATTACGGCCTTCGTCCGAAGTGCTGATGCACCTGTATGGATACCGGAGCAACCCCGATATCGGGGCGATGGTGCATACACATCCATCCCACTGCATTGCCTTTACGTTGGTTGAGAGGGAGCTGCCGGTGATGTTTCCGGACCAGGCGGCATTGGTTGGACGTACGGCATACATCCCTTACATCATTCCTACGACAGATTTGCTGGCAGATGCCGTCGCGGAGAAAGTAACGACGGCCAGTTCCATCCTGCTCGGTAACCATGGACTGGTTACAACCGGCCGGAATCTGCGTGAAGCGTATTACCGAACCCAGGTAGTTGAAGAGAGCGCCAAAATTTATCTGAGCGCCAAGGCTGCCGGCACACCGGTGCCGCTGACAGATCAGGAAGTGGATGATATCGCTGCGCTGGAGAGCGAAGATTATCGTATTCAGCTCCTGCAGAAGATGAAATAAAAGATTGTGGGTCAGATCCGGTTGTTGAAACTCGGATCGGTAAAGTACTAAGGTGAGAAAGGATGCGGCTTATGAGCAATTCATCCGCGGTGCTTGCGTTTGACTTGGGGGCCAGCAGCGGCCGGGCGCTGCTGGGCGAGATCACCTCTTCTGATCATGAATCGCCCGGCATGCTGAAGATTACCGAGATTCACCGCTTTGCCAATATACCCGTCCAGATGGGACAGCATTTGCACTGGAATTTCCCGATGCTGCTGCAGGAGGTTAAGCATGGCATCCGCAAAGCGTTCCAAGCCGGCTATCAACCGGTCAGCTATGGCATCGATTCATGGGGCGTCGATTATGGACTGATTGACCGTAACGGGGAGCTCATCGGAGTTCCTTATCATTACCGGGATCTGCGGACGGAAGGCATGGTGGAGGAAACCTGCGAGCAGGTCGGGAGAGAACGACTGTTTCAAGAAAGCGGTCTGCAATTCATGCCGTTTAACACGATTTTCCAGTTAAATGCGATGCTAAAGTCAAAATCTCCGATGCTTGATATTGCAGATAAGTTCCTACTCACTCCGGATCTACTGAACTATTATCTGACGGGGGTCCAGGCGTGCGAGTTCACTATGGCCACCACGACTCAGCTCTATCATGTTACAGAAGGCAAGTGGAATGAACCCTTAATGGAGGAGCTGGGGCTTTCCGCATCCCTGTTCATTGAACCCGTACAGCCGGGAACCGTGATTGGAAGGCTGCAGGATGCCGTGGCGCAAGAGCTGGGCGTTCCGGCGATTAAAGCGATTGCCGTGGCATCGCATGATACGGAATCCGCCGTGGTAGCCGTTCCTGCGAACACCTCCCGATTTGCCTATCTAGTATGCGGTACCTGGTCGCTTCTAGGAACCGAGCTTCCGGAGCCGCTTGTCCATACGGACGTGCTGGAGGAAGACTTCTCCAATGAGGGTGGAGCCTATCAAACCTTTCAATTACTGAAGAATATTATGGGCCTTTGGATTCTTCAGGAGTGCAAGCGTCAATGGGAGAATCAAGGATTGACGTATTCATTTGCAGAGCTGGTCGAACTTGCTCAGGACGCGGAATCGTTCCGCAGCTTCATAAACCCGGATGACCTGCGCTTCATGAATCCGGCGGATATGCCGGCTGAAATCCGGGATTATTGCCGGGAGACAGGGCAGCCCATTCCTCATAGCACCGGAGAGTATGTCCAGTGCATACTGCAGAGCTTGGCTATGAGATACCGGGAAGTGCTTGAGCGAATGGAGGTTCTGACAGGGCACCACTACGATGGGCTTCATATGGTTGGCGGCGGCATTCAAAACGAGTTGTTGTGCCGTTATACGGCCAATGCCATGGGCCGAACAGTGTGGGCCGGACCGATTGAGGCAAGTGCCATCGGGAACATGCTGGTTCAATTTGTGGCGAATGGCACATTGCGCAATCGGGAAGAGGGAGTGGAACTCGTCAAGCGGTCTTTTCCGCTTGCCTGGTACGGGCCTGAGTCCAACGAGGATTGGGAGGCAGCATTCCAGCATTACAAGTCCATTGTCGAACAACAGCAGGTACAACAGTAAGTTTAAGGGATTCATAGCGAATGGCGGTCTCCTAATATTCCAAGCCTTACATCTAAATTCGATAGAGAAGGATGTCATATCATGCTAAAAGGCATATCACATGTGCTCTCGCCTGAGCTGCTGAAGATTCTGATGGAGATGGGGCACGCGGATGAAATTGTGCTCGGCGATGCCAATTTTCCGGCAGCCAGTCATGCCCAGCGGTTGGTCCGGGCAGACGGACACGGAATTCCTGCGTTATTAAACGCGATATTGCCGTTATTTCCGCTCGATACGTATGTTGAGTCCCCGGTAGCGCTGATGGCTGTGACGCCGGGGGATACCGTAGCAACTCCGATCTGGAATGAATACCGTGAGATCGTAAAGCAGTTTCATGCCGTTCCCGTCCAATTTGATGAGGTAGAGCGATTCTCGTTCTATGAGCGGGCGAAGAATGCTTATGTCGTCGTGTCGACCGGCGAAAAAGCGCTGTACGCAAATATTATCCTTAAAAAGGGTGTAGTCGTTTAGACTAACTGGTGCAATGTTAAAGAAGAGATCGCTGCGGCGGTCTTTTTTTCTACTAATCCAACCAAAAGCTAAAGCAAATAATTGTCCAAGTGATTATCATCATCATGCGTAAAAAATGAACACAACTCTGCCGGATTGATCTACAATGAGCATTAGCCCAGATAACAGTAGCTGGCGGAAGAATGTCGGCCTTTTGGATGATCAAGTCGAATTTGGAGGAGAACGGGCAACGCTGGAGCAGAGCGAGAAAGAAAGACGCCAAGATGATTCTGGCAAGTACATAACATCATAAAAATGAAGGTGAGACATTGTGAGAGGAAAATACGTATCTCTATCGGTTGTATCAACGGCAACCAATTATGTTATGGAGCAAGACAATGTAATTACCTGTACCTATCGTACCTATATCAAACCGAGAGAGTCCGGGCAGCTAAAGCTGAGATTTTGGCATAGCAACTCGGTCGATTCTACTTGGGATGTCGGCTCGGTGGCAAAAGGGAGCATGCCGGGGGGAGCGTGGCGTATTGAAGCGGCTTATGCTGCCGATGGGGGCACGGGACGGGATGGGCAGGTTGTACCTGGAACGAGCGTGCAGATTACGTTTGACGGGAAATCCGGTAAGGCGGTGGCTCCCGGCGAGACGTTCTGGAGCGATCCGGTACTGGTCGAACTGCCCGATGGACATGAACTGGCGTTCACGTGGACCATAACGACGCTTTCTTCAGGGAAAACGGTGCCATACAATACGGAGGGGCTGCTTGTAACGGCTTATGAAGCTGAAGGGAATAAGGCGGATGACGAGTTGGGAGCAGCGTTCGTGCCGGCAGTGAGCCGCTTGGTCATGCCTGCATTTATAGGGTATGCCCGAACGGTTCAGCAGCGGATGGTCTTCCTGGGAGACTCGATTACTCAAGGTGTAAGAACGGCCCAAGACGAGTATGAATACTGCGTATCTCGCATAGCGGATGGCCTCGGAACAGACTACAGTGTATGGAATATCGGTTCCGGCTGGGCGAGAGCCTATGACGCCTCGGCAGACGGCCCTTGGCTCGCAAAGGCGGCCGAAGGGGATGTTGTTGCGCTTGTGCTCGGTGTTAACGACATCGATATCGGGGCAAGAAGCTCCAGGGAGCTGCTCAATGATTTATCCACCATAGTAAGGCGGCTAAAGCAGAGGGAGGACGGAACGGGAGCGCGGATCCTTCTCTTCACCGTGCCTCCATTCAATTTTACCGGAGACAGAGAAGAGGTATGGCGCACCGTTAATGAAGCGATTCGAACCCGTCCTCCTGAAGGTGTGGATGCCGTATTTGATATCGCGGCGGTTCTGTCCTGTCCGGCTCCGGAGGAGCATCGGATTCAGCCGAAGTATATGAGCAATTCCGATGATCCGCATCCGAACGGTCTGGCGGGAGCAGCGGTGGCTGAAGCTTTCCTGAAGTGGTATGAGGCCCAGCGGATGAATTAATAAATTTATAATTAAAACCGCTCCGGTCAATAACGGAGCGGGCAACGGCTGTTTCCCCAATCCGGTGACGCCGGGTAAAAGCTGGGAACCTGCGAGCGCGTTCGAATGGACATTTTTGATACCGATGAAAAAGCCAGCTCAACCCGGAATTTGTTGATCGGGCAGAGCTGGCTGGTGCATGACGATGTTTGTTTATGAATGCGCTGTAGGTCCTATGTTATACGACGACTGCTGTTCCGCTGACGGCTACCATCAGCATTCCTTCACGGATAACTTCATAATCAATATCTACCGCTATAATCGCGTTGGCCCCCATACGCGAGGCCTTATCCTCCATCTCGACAAACGCCGCGTCCCTTGCTTCCTGCAGCTTGTTCTCATAGGCACCCGAGCGTCCGCCGACAATATCGGTAATGGAAGCCAGAAAGTCCCTAACTACGTTAGCGCCCATAATCACTTCGCCGGTCACAACGCCGATGTATCTTTTAACCGGGTAGCCTTCAATGATGGATGTAGTTGTAATTATCATACCATTTTCCTTCTTTCATATAATTTTTATGATCTTGATTCAAGTGTAACCACATTCCGAATAAAAAAGTCCGAGTTAAGGGAACGACCATGTCGGAGGACGGTACCAGTCCATTGACCGCTAAGTGAAGGGCGCCCTATGATTGGGATAGCATGGGCATGGCTTCAGGAAGAATGTCGGCTCAGCCTTTTCCGGTGTGTGTTCCCTCTTATTACGCGACACAGAGAGATTGGTTGCACGGATAGACGGATTCCGATGAGTTGTAGTAGAATTTATTGTCAGGTACACATATATTTCCAGTCTAACACAACAGACCCTTTACGTGATAAACTAACGCTATAGTTCATTACAGCGTCGAGGCGGTGCTTAGTGAAATTTTATAGATTCGGAGGAATAATATGAAAGAATTGATGCTCAAGTGGAACCGAGTGAGCCTGGTAAAGCGGATATTAGCCGGGATTATCGTGGGGGTTATTCTGGCGCTGATCGTTCCCGGTGCGACGGGGATCAGCCTGTTCGGCTCTTTATTCGTATCCGCATTAAAAGCGGTTGCACCCGTACTGGTACTATTGCTGGTCATGTCGGCCATCTCTAACCATCAAAAAGGCCGCAAGACGAATATGAAGTCCATTCTTGTCCTGTATGCCATAAGCACATTTCTCGCAGGGTTGGTAGCGGTTATCGCCAGCTTCATATTCCCGGCAAGCCTGTCACTGGTCACAAGCTCAACAAACCTGACTCCGCCGGAGGGTATTGTTGAAGTTCTCAAGACCCTGTTGTTTAATGTGGTGGATAATCCGGTCAATGCATTGATGAACGCCAACTATATCGGTATTCTCGCTTGGGCGATCCTGCTGGGCATCGCTTTGCGTAATGCCAAGGAGGGCACCAAAAGCCTGCTCACAAGCGGTGCGGATGCTATATCCCAAATCGTAAAATGGGTGATCCAGTTTGCGCCGTTCGGGATCATGGGCCTGGTGTTTGATTCCATTACAACCAACGGACTTGAAAGCCTGCTGGATTACGGAAGGCTGCTGCTCGTGCTGATCGGATGCATGCTGTTGGTAGCGCTTGTCGTTAACCCGCTCATCGTCTATGCAAGGCTGCGCGAGAATCCGTATCCGCTGGTGTTTACCTGCTTGAGAGAAAGCGGTATTACGGCGTTCTTCACCCGTAGCTCGGCTGCCAACATTCCGATTAATATGCGCTTATGTGAAAAGTTAAAGCTCAACCCGGATACGTACTCCGTATCCATTCCGCTCGGGGCTACCATCAATATGTCGGGAGCGGCAGTGACCATCTCGGTCTTGACGCTGGCGGCTGTGCATACGCTTGGGGTTCAGGTGGATTTCGGAACGGCGCTTATTCTCAGCGTAGTATCCGCTGTGTCGGCCGTAGGCGCCTCAGGCGTGGCCGGCGGGTCGCTGCTCATTATCCCTCTGGCGTGCAGCCTGTTCGGCATCTCCAATGATATTGCCATGCAGGTCGTGGGCGTGGGCTTTATCATCGGTGTGTTGCAGGATTCTTGCGAGACGGCGCTCAACTCTTCCTCTGATGTACTGTTTACAGCGACAGAAGAGCGAGCGAAGCAGCGCAAAGAAGGCAACCCTACAATCGCGAATGCTTAGCTTTAGCAAGTTTACGATTATGAATTGATCTGCTGCATCCGTCCATCAACTGCACTTCGGTTTCATTCTTCCGGCAACAAGCTGCTCTCCACCTCCGCTGCATTCTGCCCACCGCAGAACAGCCCGGGAGGCTGTCCTTATGGAACAGCCTCCTTTTGTAGTGCTTACATCGTCCCCGACTTGTCCTTTAGCAACTGCTGAAGCAGGGAGTGGGAATGTTCGCTTGGTGTCGCGAGCGACCTTATTCATCTGTCCACCATGAATGCGGGTGGCCATATTGAGCCCTACTATCGGGATGATATGGTTCTTTAGCCAAGCGTACAGCAACCATTCGGTCTTCCTAACGTTGTCCGGCACTTACTTGGAATCCGAAGGCGATATGCTTGGGCGTGTCGTTATGCGCTTGAAGGTATTATTCCATCTGATCTGCATCCGTATTATTGCCCACCAGTAGGATATTGCGGCTGCGGTTCTTTGCCAAAATCGGCAGGATTGCCGGGAAATCGGTATATTTCATCACTACAAAAATGAGATCATAGGTATCATTCTCCGCCAGCGATTCAATCACATGCGTTCGATCCACCGTTGTTTTTCGCTGTATATGATGACGGATGACGATTCCGTCTCTCTCCAGCTCCTCGGTCCGCCTGCCTCGTGCCAGCGCGGTGACGTCATTGCCGCCCCGCACCAGCACATGCGCCAGATAACTGCCCAGTACGCCAGCTCCTCGTGAGGGGCGGCTGTTCGCAGGGTCTACTCTCACACGAACAGGTCTTGCGTTGAAACTTGCAAACCCGGATACAGTGGGGATTCCGCAAAAGGGTCACGGCCTTGAGCGTAATAGCTCACATCGGCGATCTCGCCGTCCAAGAAGGAATACACCGTGACTTGTGCTTTCATCGGATCGACGATCCAATACTCTTTCACGCCGCATTGCCGGTATAGATCAAGCTTTGGGATCATATCCTTGCTTCGCGAGGACGGGGACAGCACCTCGATGGCCAGGTCTGGTGTACCCTTGTATTTCCCCTTCTCATCGATTTGATCTTTATCACAAATGACAACCAGATCCGGCTGCACAACACAGATATTGTCCTCCTCCTTCTTCAAAGTAATATCGAATGGAGAAGTTAGCGGTATGCAGGATTTCCCCTTAAACCAGTTGTAAAATGTGCCAATCAGTTCATGTACCGCATGCTGGTGCTTGTACGAAGGGGAGGCCAAGTTGTACACGACGCCGTCGATCAGCTCGTATCGCTGTTCCGATGCTTAATCGAAAGAAGAAATAGACCCCTTAGGGGTAGCCGAAAAAGTAGTGCAGTTAGCGAACCATTCAATGCCCTTTTAGGGCTGGCCAGCAACAAAGGCTTTCAGCCGCAGAGTAAACCACCCGTTATACGGGTGGTTTTGATTACTCAAACACTTCATTAAATCACCGCAGAATCTGTTGCTTGTTGAAGTGCAGACATTAAGATGCTTGGCATGAGCCGGTCCGAAGATTAAGATGCTGAGAAAGAGACATCTCCCTTGCGGCAGATGTCTTTTTCGTGAACCTTGCTACCCGCCGCAGCGAATAGCAAGGTTCTTTGCTCACCGTTCAAGGCACCACCTGAACGGTGAGATATAAAACCTCCAGCAAGATCGGGGTGCCGGCCAGGAGCACATCGCCGGGGGAATACAGGGTTAGAGCGTCCGGCGTGAGGGTATATATTCGGCCTTCCTGAATCATGCCGTTGATATAAACCGTTGAGGTGGTGTTCGGACCGACCTCGATGCTCTGAAATGGATTTCCGTCATCATCCGTAAATTGCTGGGCAGATATGGCGAAGGGAGCATCCAGATTAACCTCGGACAACAATACATAAAAATAACGAAGCGTGGTTGGCAGTACAATGATCTCCGGCACTATCACGCTTCCCGGTAATCCTTGGATGCCCTGTGGACCAGGGGGCCCGGGAAGGCCCGGAGGACCTTGAGGGCCTGGGATGCCTTGCTCACCGGGAATGCCTTGAATACCTGGCAGCCCTTGGACGCCCGTCTGACCCGGAATGCCGGATGCTCCGTCGGAGCCCGGAAGACCTGGCACGCCTGGAGGCCCTTGAATGCCTTGATCACCTTGGAGACCTGGATTGCCTGGCTGACCAGGCAATCCAGGTAATTCAGGTAATCCCTTAGAGCTCCTTATCAGTTGTGTTTCCGACCATTCAGATGGGATGATGGCCGGATAATCGGATCTGGTCTTGCGCGGTCGGATCCTTTTTCTATTGATAGGTGATACGACACGTTTACATTTGCGCTTCTTGAGGTTTCTGCGTCTGTGATGCCTAGGGGATTTTATTATTGGATACCGCTTCCGTTTAATCACGGGAGTTTTCAGTCTTATCACCGCCCCGGATGAATGTATGTATTTAGATTATGTCATCGGAAGGGGAGTGGAGTGGACATTTGTCCTTTCTTCAATGATATATTGACCGGTACGCTGGTAGTTTTCTGTTAAGTTTTTACTATAATTGGGAGGATGCCAGGGTCAAAACTAGAAATCTATCATTTAATGATATTATGGCTCAGCCATACTTTTTGTTATCTTGCTGCAGAGAGGAGTGATTACATGCCAGTTATCAAACCTATTATTACTGCTGTCGCAACGCCCCCCGTTGCAACCGGGGGAACGATCACCACAACGGTAACGCCAACGGTAACCCGTTACTTTGCGCTGATTACCGAAGCTATGATCGGAGCAGACTCCATTACCATGCCGGCAACGAGTTTTGTCGATGATGCCGAAGCAGCCGTGACAGCATTCCCCGCGTTGACAGGTTCAGAATACTTTAATGTGTATATAAACGGCATGCTTCAACAACTTGCCTTGTCGACATTAACAACCGCCAGCTTGGTACTCGATACGACGGATGTTCCGGCGGGGATACCTGTTTTACTAGAAATCGCTAGTTTTACGAACACAGCTTCTGCGATCACGACACAGCCGACAATATCGGCTCCGGTCATTACGATCATCAGTTAAGGAAAGGGGTTGCCCTGATCAATAAGATTAGGGCAATCTTTTTCATTTAAAGAGCGGATCAAGAGGTCATTCTTGATCTGCTTTTGCGTTTTTGTTTGCGATTAGATGAGTGCAAACAGAATCAGGCGAAATGAGCCATTCAGGTGCCGAGCGGGTTTATGCCAATAAGAGGGATTTTGTTCCTATATCCCGAATTACATATAGGAACCTGAAACGTTTGGAGGCTAAAATATGAAACATTAATCCCCACCATCTACCGCAAGTTCAGAAAGATAAGTCTGGGGGACTATATATGATCATGGATAAAAAAGCATGGATTGTGGAAGCAACCATTTCGGATATGCAGCATGCGATGACTGAGGGTTGGATGACTTCAGTAGACCTGGTTCAATTATATTTGGAGCGGATCGGGTTATACGATGGAATTCTCCGCTCGGTTCTTGAGGTAAATCCTGAAGCGCTGCAAATTGCCGAGGAGCTGGACCTGGAGCGCAAGGACCAGGGTGCAAGAGGATTGCTTCATGGGATTCCCATCCTGCTTAAGGACAATATCGCCACCGGGGATCGGCTGCATACGAGTGCCGGCTCCATCACCCTTGCGGATTCGTTTGCCACCAAAGATTCCTTTGTTGCTGCGAAGCTGCGTAAGGCGGGTGCTGTTATTTTGGGCAAGAGCAACATGACCGAATGGGCGAACTTTATGTCCCCGACCATGTGGGCAGGATATTCATCAAGAAACGGACTTACATTAAACCCATACGGTCCAGGGGAAATGTTTGTTGGAGGTTCAAGCTCAGGCTCCGGTGCTGCGGTGGCGGCGAATTTGGCCGCAGCGGCCATCGGGACGGAAACATCAGGTTCGATTATCAGTCCTTCCAGCCAGAACAGCCTGGTTGGCATTAAGCCGACGATTGGACTGGTAAGCCGTTCAGGTATCATCCCTATCACTCACACACAGGATACGGCAGGTCCAATGACCAGAACGGTGGAAGATGCAGCGATTCTGCTTAGCGCGATCGCGGGAGCTGATGATCTGGACGAAGTGACCCAGATCGATCCTCAAAAAAGGGTGGAGGACTACACGGAGTATCTGGATTCGAGGTATTTGAAGAAAGCACGAATCGGGATTCCCCGATACTACTATAAGCACTTGGATCGGGATAGACTAGATATTGTAGAATCCGCCATTGAAGTGCTGCGGAATCAAGGAGCTACCATAATTGATCCAGTGGAGCTGCCTTGCCAGGATACCAAGTGGGACGCCAATGTCCTTCGCTATGAGTTCAAAAAATATGTCAATGATTATTTGGCGAACGTAGATGCGTCTCTGCCTGTTCATTCGTTGGCCGAGGTTATCGCTTATAATGAGGCACACGCTGAGATTGCCTTGAAATATGGACAGGGCACATTGATCTGGGCCGAGGAAACGAGCGGCACGCTGACCGAAACAGAGTATCTTAAGAGCAAGCAGAAGAATAAAGAAATGGCGGGAGCGAGAGGGATTGACCATGTTTTGCAGGCGTATCAGCTGGACGCCCTGCTGTTTCTGGGTAATGAATATGGACCGGATTTGGCTGCCCGGGCAGGGTATCCATCGGTAACCGTTCCCGGCGGCTATGCCGAGAATGGCGTCATTGCGCCGGGAGGATATATTACGAAGGGGCCACAGGGCATTACGTTCATCGGGACGGCATATAGCGAGCCCGTCCTGATCCAATTAGCCTACGGCTTTGAGCAGGCTACCCAGCATCGCGTACCACCGAGACTTTCATCCCCGTCATCAGAGTAAAAGAGAGGTGAAGTTCCATCATGCCGCGCAATTTGGAGTATGTTCCTTACGGTTACGAGCCCCCAAAGCCGACAACCAAAGGAACCTTAATATTCTACGACCTCTTCGAGCAGGTTCAGGAGGATTTGGAGCAGGCCGCTGCCATTTTAGAAGAACGGTCATTTGTAAAATTGGTGTTGTATCCGCTGCATGAAGAGACAGCGAAGCGGATGTTCAAGGAACCGGTCAGCCCTTATTACAAACGGGAGAAACAGCTTCAGGAATGGATCGAAGATCATGCAGGAGCATCGGTTGTGATTGAACCCTTCGAGTCGAAACGAAAAAAATACACGCCGATCGATACCGCGCTTCGTCATCTGGCAGAGAAATACGGAAGTCCCCATTTTCTTGTTCTGACACCTGAGATGGCAAATGCGTTTGCCTCCTTTTCCTCCTTCGAAGAATGGATTGTGAAGCTGAGGCTAATCCTCTTGTCGGAGCCGCCGTATCTGCACCCGCGATTGGAGAAATTTCGACATCGTTGGGATGTCGCAGGGGAGAAGCCGGAAAATCGTTAGGGTATAACAAATGCCCGACTGTAGATTCGCCTGCAGTCGGGCATTTTCTGTTATGCAGTATCGTTCATATAAAATGGAAAGGACTGCGCCCCAAGGGAACAGTCCTATGTTAATCCGTGAGCAGACCGTTAAATCTCATCGATTCAGGTCCCTACGCGGGTAAGTTTACTTATGATCTTGCGCACGCTTTCTCCAGACAGGAAGTAGGTCCGTTCCAATTCCTCAATGGACCGTCCTTTGCAATAAGCGCGATACATTTCTTTATTTCGACTTTCGATGCGTTGTTTGGAACCGCTTAACTCTCCCCAGCCGGCTCTTTGCTCGCTCTGTTTCGGTATGTAGAGTAATTCTCCATCTATATACTGTTGAATTTGCTGCAGCAGCTCGGGGGGAAGCACTTCTCTTCCGTTTTTGTAATGGCCCATCGACGCCCTCCTCTTTCTGTATACATATTTAAGCTATCGCTGAGTTTCAAAACAATTGTATTGATCATGCTTGCCCTCCTCCTTTCGTGATATTGGTTTTTTTTGGATTTTTTGAGTTGTTGGATTTAAAAATAGATATAGGGAGCCCGCAGCGGGCTCCTATTTTAACGGATATTCGCTTTACGCGAATACCACCTCACGGATCTGAATCATTGCAATCAGCCTCCTTTCAGCTCATTTCGTCGGCCCCGACTTCTATATTAAGCCATATGTAGGTGGGAATTTGCAAGAGATAAAACAATATTAATTGTTTTTTACCAAAATTCATGGGGTGAATGAATTGAGAAACGTCCGAAGGGTTCCATAGGCATTTTGATGGTACGTGACAGGATTATATAATATAGTTACTTCAGAATGCAAAAAAAGAAGGAGCTTTCGTGTATGTCCAATCACGATCCGCATATTCAGGAGTTAATTACGCTGAAGACGATCGCAGAAACATTGAACGAGTCCAATGAGCTTGGCCCCATGCTGGACGTTGTTATTACCAAGCTGCTGGAGCTGACCGGACTTACGACCGGTTGGCTGTTCCTGGTGGAAGATCGGGGAACGCATGAATTCGTAGCCAGCCGGAATTTGCCGCCTGCCCTGAGCCGGAACGACAACGAACCTATGAGATGCGGCAGCTGCTGGTGCCTGGAGCGTTACGATGACGGACGTCTGAAAAATGCCGTGAACATATTGAATTGCAAACGTCTGGATAACGCCGTTCGTTACCAGTGGGGGGATACGGAAGGCATAACCCACCATGCAACCGTTCCGCTGCGATCCGGCAGCCGCAGGTTCGGCGTACTAAATGTGGCTGCACCCGGGAAACTGCATTTCACCAAAGAGGAACTGGCGCTGCTGGAATCGGTTGCCTACCAAATCGGCAGCGCCATTGAGCGCATGCGGCTATACGCAGCCGAGCAGCGCCGAGCGGATTTGTTTGCCCGGCTTGGGGAATATAGCAGCGCACTCGGTGCTTATGCTTCCCAAGCGGTTAACCGGGCTGAATTAACGAAGCAAGTCATGAGTTTAATGGGCCGTTACTTTGACTGGCCGGTTGCCGCATTGCTGGAGCCTATCGGCAGCGAAGTGACGCTGCGTGCCCTCTACAGCAGAGGGCAGACGACGCTGCCCCATGCCAAATTTCCGCTGGCTGAAGCCGCACGAACCCGTTCTGGCAAGGGAGAGGTCAATCCGAGCCCGGTCAGTGCAGAAGACGCACAGCGGCTTGCAGATCTTTTGGTTGAACAGGGATGGATATCCTCCATCTCCCGAGCGGTTGCGGTTCCGCTGGCGGCTGCCGGGGACACCTCATTTGGACTGCTTTTAGTAGGGTTCGATCATTACGGCGATTCGTACCGGGCAGATATCGAGGTGATCGAGGCACTGGCTGAACATATCGGCATGACCCTTCAACGCATCCGTCTGGAGGAAAACCGGCGGGAGCTCGCAAGAATGGATGAACGAAATCGTCTCGCCCGTGACCTGCACGACTCGGTAAGCCAAACCCTGTTCTCGCTGGTCATGATGTCCAAGGGAGTGCGGGGAATGCTTGCCGCAGAGCCGCATGAGCAGACAAGTATGCTGCAGGACACCATCCATGATATACAGGTCCTGTCGCAAAGCGCGCTTAAGGAAATGCGGGAGCTGATCATGCAGCTTCGCCCACCCGGACTTGAAGAAGGGCTTATGACAGGCCTGAAACAATACGGCGAACGATTGAAACTTCATGTAAGCTCACATATCAACGGGATACGGGACCTGCCCCGGATCGTGGAAGAAACATTGTGGAGGATCGGTCAAGAGGCGCTGAATAATGTAAGCAAGCATGCGGATACGAAGGAAGTAACGGTCGTATTAACCCCGCGGGAAAATGAAGTTGAACTCAGGATCGAAGATCATGGCCGCGGGATTTCCAAGCAACGATTGAACGAGCTGACAAGACATTCGATTGGGTTGTCCAGCATGCGGGAACGGGCGGAATCGCTCGGAGGACAATTCCGTCTATACAGTGTGTACAGAGAGGGAACCATTATTGAGGTTTCGCTGCCCTTAAGGGTGAGATCAATAGAGAATGGGGGGATCACCGATGATCCGATTGTTGATCGCTGACGATCATGCCATGGTACGACGGGGATTGCAGGTTTTTCTGGCTACGCAGCCGGATATCGAGATGGTTGGCGAAGCCGCGAATGGCGAGGAAACGTTAGAGAAGGCCAATCAGCTGAATCCCGATGTCGTGTTAATGGATCTGAATATGCCGATTCTCAATGGAATCGATACGACCGCACGGTTAAAAAAAGAACAGCCTCATATTAAAGTCATCGTGCTGACCTCGTTTATCGATTATGACCATGTGCTGCCAGCCATTCGGGCGGGCGCACGCGGCTATCTCCTTAAGGATATTGAGCCTGAGGATCTGGTGGCTGCGATCAGACGCGTGTATGAAGGCCAAGTTGAACTGCATCCGGATGCGGCAGGCCTGCTCATGACGCATGTTACTTCACCGGCGGGGACGGATGAGACCGGTGGGTCCGGCCATCAGGAAGAGACTGCGCAGGTGGATAAACTTACCCGCCGGGAGCAGGAAGTATTACAGCTGATTGCATCGGGCATGAACAACAGGGAAATCAGTGAAGCGCTTTATATTACCGAGAAGACAGTTAAAACCCATGTCAGCCATCTGCTCGATAAGCTGGGGGTTGCGGACCGGACTCAGGCGGCCATTTATGCGCTCAAGCATGGCATCGTATAAGGATTGCTGTATTTGCCGTACATAATGATCATATCTAAGACTATAGTTGTAGAAGCTCTCAGCCGAAGGCATGAGAGCTTTTGCTTGTAAAATCACTCTAAATGTTGACGATTTCCATTGCTTGCCTCCTCTACAATGTACTTAACAAAACCTTAGATACCCATAAGGGAGGAAGTACTATGAAAATCGTGATTATAGCTGGCAGCAATCGCAAGGAAGCCACAAGTACCGTTCTGGCCAAAGCCCTGGAAGCGCAAATGAATACGTTGTTCGTGGAAGTGAAGCTGTTTAATCTGTATGAAACACCGCTTCCGTTCTATTCACCAGACGAGATATTCAACCGCCATGATGGCGTGCGCGAGCTGCAGCGTCTGTTGATGGAGGCGGATGGCATTATTTTGACGACACCAGAGTACCACGGAGGGATGAGCGGAGTCTTGAAGAACGCATTGGATCATTTGGGACAGATGCATTTCTCAGGTAAACCGGTTCTTTCGGTAAGCTCTGCGGGAGGAGCGGTCGGCGTGAGTTCACTACAGCAAATGCAGGCAACCATCCGTAATTTGCACGGGATCAATAGTCCGGAATGGATATCCATTGGAGGTTCTCAGCGAACCATATACGAATCCGAAGCGGCAAAAGGCACGATTGTACTGGATTATCGGGCTAAAGAGGCGCTGTCCATCTTTATGGAACTGGTCAAGAAGATCAGCGGTAAAGAGGAGGTTGAGATCTCATGATCACTCATTTTACCGGTCTGAAATTAAAGACGGTATCCATTCAGGGTGTGAAACAATTCTACCACGGGTTACTTCATTTCCCGGTAGCCAGTGAAAGCGAGGTGGAGATCGTATTTCAGCCTACACCGGATTTCACGCTCGCTTTTGAAGAAGCGTATGAACCTATAGCTCCTGCTCATATCGCGTTTGAAGTGCCTTATTCGCAGTTTGAATCCATGGTCCAGAAGCTTGCAGAGCAGCTACCTTTGTTGAAATGGCCTGACGGTGAAGTGGTTGAGCGCTTTGATTCCGGCATGAACGTATACTTCAAGGATGGCGATGGGAATTTGCTTGAGTTTATCGCGCATGAAGATCTGAAGGAAGGGGTGCTTGCGCCGAACGGCACCTATGGCATCCTGTACTTGCGGGAGGTGGGATTGCCTGTGGAGGATCCGGTAGCCGCAAGATTATGGATGAAGCGGACGCTCGGATTAACGATCGCCAAGGAGTCGGAGCAATTCGCTTTTGCCATTGGAGGAACGGCTCATGCCGTTGTTGTATCAACAAAGCGCAAATGGATTCCGATCGCCATGAATGCGCTGGCACCATCCTTGGAGATCACTTACGGAGTAACGGACGAACGGTTTCTGGACCGGGTTCGCTCCACTCTGGATCGGCGGATGATGGTTTCGGATAACGAGGATGGTTTGCATTTTAGAATGTATGGTTACAGCATCCGAATGAAAATAACAAGCTTGCCCAAAGACATTGCAGCCAGGCTGAATCTGCCGAGTGCAATCGAAGGGAAGGAGGTGAATTCGGTCATTAGTGACCGGTATTTGGAGGATGGTCTTACGGCCTTGAGCCGCGGCGGCGAGGTTGGCTGGTTTGAAGGACATGTTGGCGGTGCGTATTTGGCGGCTTATTACATGCAGAAGGAGTTTGATTTGCCGCAAGATGTACTGCAGGGCCTGGCCGCCAATTGCCTGCATTTGCGTAGTCAGCATGAAGATTGGTTTGAACCCTACCCTCCCGAGCCTGCGCAGCCTGAATTAATGAATCAACTCATTGAAGGACTGCTGCCTAACCTGACGAATCTGAGTACCTCCGGACACGGGGTAACCCTGGCCGTCTTGGGACTGAAAGCATTACGGGACCGTCCGGACTTACTGACGCCGTCTATCGTGCGAGGCATTCTTAAGCTGATGGAAGATGCAGCAGTAGAACACAAGCTTGCTAGGTATTATGGCATTGAGGATTATACGCAGCTGGATCTCGAGGAAATCTCACTTTCGCAAATACCGCCGTACCGGAATGCATCCGATTTGGCACGTCGTGCACTTTCCGAGCTGGAGCTCGTGCTGCCGGATCAGCACGTTGATGGCAAATATTATTTTTTTGCCGGTGAGCTTGAGCATGGCGTTACCCACGCACACGCGCTTATTGAGCTGGAGCGGCTCGGATACGCTCAACTTGCCAAGCTTGGTCAAAGCAATCACCGGCTGCAAATGAAACTCAACCGTTTAAAGCCACAAGCGCTTTCGACTCAGGGAGTTGAAGCTGCCGAAGGTGCGTCGATTACGGGTTCAGCCTATTGGAGCAAACGGTATGAAGATCCGCATGCCATCAAAGTGCCTTATGCCGCACTGGCTCTGCTCCAATATGTACCGCCTGAACAGAGAGAAGACATGGAGCGCAATGTGTGTAAACTGCTCTCGTTGATGAAGTAGAACAAACGATATTTTGACATTGGTAAAATATGGTGCTAGGCTGTATATTAGTTGTAAAAAATGGAATGAAATGTGCGCAGAAAGCATAGAACTGGAGGGTATTATGAACGTTGCAATCGTAGTAGGAAGCATTAGAAAAGAGTCGTACAATATGAAACTGGCGGAATATTTGAAGCAGCGCTACTCGGATCAGATCACGTTTGAAATTTTGGGGCTGCGCGATCTTCCGTTTTACGATCAAGACATTGAGCTGGACCCTCCTGCGGCCGTCAAGGATTTCAAGGAGCGGATTGCTGCCGCTGATGCGGTGTTGTGGATCACGCCGGAGTATAATTACTCTATACCGGGCGTGCTCAAGAACGCGCTTGATTGGTTATCGCGCGTTGATAAGGTTATGAACGGGAAGCCTTCATGGATCATGGGGGCGTCGATGGGACAGCTTGGAACGGTGAGAGCTCAGGAGCATCTCCGGGATATTCTGTTTTCTGTCGGTATTACTTCGCCGCTGCTCCCTAACAATGAGGTATACATCGGGGCGGTACATGAGAAGCTGGATGAGTCCGGCAAGCTGATTCATGAGCCGACAATCGGTTTTCTTGATATCGTGGTGAACAATTTCATTACGTGGATGAACACCCGTAATTAAATATAAACTCATGGAGCCCTTTGGCAGTTGCCTGCCAAAGGGCTTTTCCTGTATATTGACCTCGTAACACGATATAACCTAAGCAAATGGGAATTGCTTTTGAACGGGGGAGGCTTTGATTGTATACGATTCTTATTGTGGACGACGAACCGATTGTAAGAGAAGGAATCCGAAACCGGATTCAGTGGGCAGATCATGGCTTTGAGTGCATCGGGGATTGTGAGAACGGCAGGGATGCACTGGAGGCTGTAACCCGCCATCAACCCGATGTGGTGTTAACGGATATCAACATGCCGTACATGGATGGCCTGGAGTTGTCACGCCATATTACGGAACGTTTTCCCAAGACAAAGATCATCATCCTTACCGGGTTTGACGATTTCGAATATGCCCAGCAGGCGGTGAAGCTGCAAGTCACGGATTTTATTTTGAAACCGGTTACGTCAGCGGAGTTAAGGGAGATGCTTGGTAAACTCAAGCTGGAAATGGATGAGGAGCGCGGACATACGGAGCACCTGAAAAGGCTCAAGCAACAGTTGAATGAGAGTTTGGTTCTGCTTAAGGAACGATTTCTTGAACGTCTGGCGTCGTCACCGATGAAGCGATCCGAGATCGAGAGCAAGCTTGCATATTTTGATATCCGGCTTCCGGGGCCGCTTTATATCGCGATGGCAGCGGATATGGATGAGCTTCGTACGGATGAACAGCAAGTCGATAATGAGCTGTATGCATTTGCTTTATACAATATCATGCAGGAGATTTTGGCAGGTGAGCCCGGTACAGCTATTTTTAGGTACAAGGAGAACAAAGTTATGACCATCCTGTCGGGCTCCGGCGAGGAGGAGCTGCACGCTCGGGCGCAGGAGCTGGCGGAGGACATTCGCGGATCTACAAAGCAGTTCATGAAATTCACGGTCACGCTCGGCATCGGAACGATTTGCCGCGAGCTTCAGGATATCCGTTATTCCTGCAGGGCTTCGGAAGCTGCACTGGAATACCGGCTCCTGATCGGCCGCGATCAGGTGGTTCATATCACGGATCTTGAAAAGCGGGGGGACGCTCCTCTCCAGGATGGGATTGAAACCGAGTCAGCGCTAATCTCCGCAATTCGGGCCGGTACGGACTTAGAGGTAAGGGCGTGCATCCGGCGGCTGATCAGTGAACTTGGAAGCGCTTCAATTTCAATCGAGCTCTGTTACATGCGGGTTCTTCGGGTCATGCTTGCCGTGCTTCAAACTTTGATGGAAATCGGCAGCAATGGAAACGAGCTGATCGGCAAGGAGAAGAGGCTGCTGTCCGATCTGTATTCTTTTCGGTCCTTGGAGGAGATCGAACGCTGGTTAAACGAGGTGTGCGAGCAGGCGTTAAGGGACGTTGCCAAGGCGAGAAAGGATATTACCCGCACCCAGATGCTGGAGGCGGTCGATTTCATCCAGCAGCATTATGAGGATGCCGAGTTATCGATTAAGACCGTATGCAGCCGGATCTTCATGAGCACGAGTTATTTCAGCGCCTTGTTCAAGTCGCATACCGGGAAGACCTTCGTTGAATACGTAACGGAAGTCCGCATGGAGAAAGCGAAGGAACTTCTGAAGCATTCCTTGTTGAAAACTTATGAAATAGCGGCGAAAACCGGTTATCAGGATCCTCAATATTTTAGCGTGCTGTTTAAAAAACATACCGGAGATACCCCGACGGAGTACCGGAATAAAATGACGTCAGGCGAGGTAAGGCCATGATGCCTCCGCAGCGGATCAAAAGCATTCAGTCCCGCATTGCCAGCTCATTCGTGATGCTTGTATTGTTTACGGCGCTGCTGTTGATCTTCATCTCCTACCGGCTGTCCGAATCGGCTGTTCGCGAAACGGCGGAGAGTTATACCTCCGAGCTGATCAATCAAGTGAATGCGAATATCCAAACTTACATCACCGGGATGAAGGACATCTCGCTGGCGACGATGAACAACCCGAACGTGAGGGAATACCTCGCCTCGGCAGATGAACTGCAGCCTGCGGAACTGGCTATGTTGAAAGCGAAGATATCGGAATATTTCCACTCGATTCGGGTTTCGCGCAAAGATATTGCGTCGATTAACATTTTTGGAGCAGGCGGTACCTTTATCTCCGATCGTGCGGACGCCGAACTGAATCCTTATATTGTGTTATCGGAGCAGCCCTGGTATCGGCAGGCGAAGGAAAACAAGGGACAGACAGTGATCTCCTCGTCGCATGTACAGCCGGTTATCAAGGGAGAGTACCGCTGGGTTGTATCACTAAGCCGCGAGCTTAGCGGCGTGAACTCTTCTAACGGGCTCGGCATCCTGTTGATCGATCTCAACTTCAAGGTGATTAACGATATGCTCAGCAAGCTCGATCTGGGGAACCGGGGTTACGTGTTCGTGATTGACCGTCAAGGCCGGATTGTGTATCACCCGCAGCAGCAGCTGCTCTACAGCAATTTGAAGACGGAGAGATTAGAGCAGGTGCTTCAGGACAAGCAAGGAGGTTTTGTCGTGAAGGAGGGCGGAGCAAGCCGGATTTACAGCATCAAGGACACGGATTTCGGCTGGAAAATCGTCGGCGTTTTTTACGAGAATGAGCTGGTGGACAATAAGAAGCAGATGCAGCTTTCTTTTGCTATAGCGGGGTTGTTATGTCTTGGCGTCGGCGTGCTGTTCTCCGTCGTTATCTCCCGCAACCTCACGCGTCCCATCAAGAAGCTCCAGGAAAAGATGATGGAAGTGGAGAAGGGAAATTTCGATATCCGGGTTCCTGTGGGGCATTCCAGGGAAATCTCCGGCTTGGCCCGCAGCTTCAATGTGATGGTGCTGAAGGTCAAGGAATTGATGGACCAGATCGTGATAGAACAGGAAATTAAGAGGAAAAGCGAATTGAATGCCCTGCAAGCCCAAATCAATCCCCATTTCCTCTACAATACGCTGGATTCCATTATATGGATGGCCGAGAGCAAAAAGCATGATGAGGTGATTCTGATGACATCGGCTCTAGCAAGGCTGTTTCGAGCTTCGCTCAGCAAAGGGAGGGAAATGATCCCGATTGCTACCGAGGTGGAACATATAACGAATTATTTAAAAATACAACAAATGCGATACCAGGATAAAATCCGGTTTACTCTGGATATGGACCGCGAGCTTTATCCTTATCTGACGTTGAAGGTGCTGCTGCAGCCTCTGGTGGAGAATGCCATTTATCATGGCATCAAGAACAAGGAAGGGCCGGGCACGATCACGATTACGGGGAGACTTCAGGATGATCGGATTCGGTTTCAAGTCATGGATGACGGCATCGGCATGGATCGGTCCAAGGTTGAGACATTATTAATCTCTACAGGGAGCCAACATTCGAGAAACAGCGTTGGGATAGCGAATGTCCATCAGCGGATTCAGTTATATTTTGGAGCGGAATATGGTCTTCGCTATACGAGCGAGCCCGGAGCGGGGACAAACGTCACGGTGCTTATTCCGGCCGTTCATCCGGATGAATGGCGGAGCATGGAGGGGGATGTGCCATGAAGTCGTACATGAGACTGCGATATGTTTTACTGCTGCTGATTCCGGTATTCATCCTGGGTTATATCGCCCTTCAGTGGTCCAAGGAAGAACCCGGACCCAAGAGGATCATCGTGGGTGTTAAAGCGCTGGATGAGATTGAATTCTGGCGTGTACTGATTGAAGGGGTGAACACGGCTTCTCGTGAATTCGGTGTGGATGTCTCGGTGGTAGGACCGACTCAGGAAATCGAAGTAGACTTGCAGATTCAATTGCTGGAGGAAGCCATCAAGCAGAAGCCGGATGCGATTGTTATGGCAGCAGGTGATTATAACCGCCTAGTTCCTGTAGCGGAGTCCATTCGCAAGGCTGACATTCCGCTTATCATGATTGATTCCGCGGTGAACGGCGATTACGCTCAGAGCTTGATCGCGACCGACAATGTGAATGCCGGACAGAAGGCGGGCAAGGAGCTTTCTTCGTTGCTCTCCGCAAATGCGGAGGTCGCCATTATCAGTTTCGTACGGGGGGCCTCGACGCAGATCGAAAGGGAACAAGGGGTTCGAAGCATTCTGGAGCAGCGCAGCGGCACGGAAATCGTGGGCACTTACTACAGCGAGGGCAAGGAGGAGCGTGCCTATGACATCACGAAGAAACTGCTGTTGGAAAGGCCTGACCTGAATGGAATCGTGGGGCTGAATGAGCCTTCTACAGTCGGGGCAGGAAGAGCGATCCGAGAACTGGGGCTGGCGGGCAAGGTTAAGCTGGTCGGATTCGACAGCTCGGTGAAGGAAGTCAAGCTGCTCGAAGAGGGGGTTCTTCAATCCACCATTGTTCAGAAGCCCTTCAACATCGGCTATTTGGGCATCAAAACAGCCATATCCATCATCGAAGGAGACAAGGTGTTACGCAACGTGTACACCGATTCCGTTGTCATCAACAAAGACAATATGTATACCGAGGAGAACCAGAAGCTGCTCTTTCCCTTTGTGGAAGAGTAGCTTCTTCCTTTATGGGGGGAGCCTGTTAACAGATCATAGATTATTCAACATGGATCAGAGAATATTCCATTCCTCCATCGGAGACCGATTTGTACAATGATTCATAAATGGTGCCAGCTAGAGAGGTGAGGGGCTTTGAGCGAAGTATTGATACAAATGGAAGGAATCACGAAGGAATTTCCGGGCGTGCTTGCATTAAATCATTGCCGATTCGAGCTGCTGCGCGGTGAAGTCCATGCGCTAATGGGTGAGAACGGCGCCGGCAAGTCAACGATGATGAAAATATTGACCGGCGTATACCAGAAGGACGAAGGTACGATCAGGTACAAAGGGCAGCCCGTAGAGTTAACGAATCCGAAAGCGGCTCAAGACGCCGGGATCAGCATGATCCATCAGGAACTGAACTTGGCGCCTGATCTGACGGTTGCCCAGAATATATTCATCGGGCGGGAGCCGCGCAGAAAGCTCAAGTTGTTTCTGGACAATCAGGCGCTAAATCGGCAGGTGAAGGAACTGTTCGAGCGGATGGGGCTGGACATGGATCCATCCATCAAGGTTTCGGAACTAACGGTTGCCAAGCAGCAGATGGTGGAGATTGCCAAGGCATTGTCTTATAACGCCGACGTGCTGGTCATGGATGAGCCTACTGCAGCTTTAAGCGAAACCGAGATTGAGGATTTGTTCCGCATCATTCGTCAGCTTCGAGAAGGCGGAGTTGGAATCGTTTACATTTCCCATCGGATGGATGAGATCAAGCGAATTACGGATCGCATTACGGTGATGCGTGACGGACAGTATATCGATACGGTTTCAACGGATGAAGTCACCACACAGGATATTATTTCCAAAATGGTTGGCCGTCAGATCTACGAGACCTCGAAACCGAAGAAGAGCGTAGGTGAACGTGAGACGGTATTGGAGGTTAAAGGACTGAATCAAGGCCGAACTTTGAAGGACATTAACTTCACTCTGAAAAAGGGAGAAATCCTTGGCATTGCAGGCCTGGTTGGTGCGGGGCGGACAGAGCTTGCCCGAGCGATCTTCGGTGCCGACCGCATACAATCCGGCGAGATCCATGTTCATGGCCGCAAGATAACGATCAAGGGCCCCCATGATGCGGTGCGCCAAGGGATCGGTTATTTATCCGAGGATCGCAAGCGCTATGGATGTGTCGTCGATCTGGATGTGAAGAGCAATGTGGCTATCGCCTCATACCGTAACTTCCTGGGCCCAGCCGGCTGGATGAATACGACCAGGATTCGCAAGCAGGCGGAGGATATGGTCGAACGATTGAAGGTCAAAACACCGCATGTAGACCAAGAGGTCAAATTCCTCTCCGGCGGTAATCAGCAGAAAGTCGTTATCGGCAAATGGCTGACCCGCGATTGCGACATTCTGATCTTCGATGAACCGACGCGCGGGATCGATGTAGGGGCCAAGAGCGAAATCTATCGCCTGCTGAACGATCTTACGGCACAGGGTAAATCGATCATCATGATCTCCTCAGAGCTGCCTGAAATTTTACGGATGAGTCATCGGGTTCTCGTGATGTGTGAAGGCCGGATTACGGGCGAGCTGGATCAAGCAGAGGCGACCCAAGAAAGCATTATGCATCTGGCTACAGCAAGGATGTAAGCCGTTATCCATACACGTTAGGAGGAGTAAACAGATGAACATTCAAATCAAATCGGGCGCACTTCAGCAAGTGCTGGCCTTAGCCAGCTTGGTTGTTCTCATACTATTCTTTACATTCTCATCCAGCAATTTCTTTCAATTCTCCAATATCGTGGGCATTCTTCTCTCGACCGCGGTGATCGGCGTTCTTGCCTTAGGATCTACCTTTGTCATCATTACCGGCGGCATTGATCTGTCTGTCGGAACGGTCATGACACTAAGCGGCGTTATGACCGGCGTCTGCATCACCTTCTGGGGATTGCCGGTTCCGGTCGGCATTCTTGGGGGGATATTGACGGGCGCGCTATGCGGGCTTCTATCCGGTACGGCGGTGGCGAAGATGAAGATCCCGCCTTTCATCGCAACGCTGGCGATGATGATGATCGCTAAAGGACTGGCACTGATTATCTCCGGAGCCAAGCCGGTCTATTTCAACGACGCCGAAAGCTTTGCCGAGGTGTCCCAAGGCAGCGTGCTGGGCTGGCTGATACCGGGCCTCGATATTCCGAATGCGGTCGTTATTTTCTTCATCGCGGCGGTTGTGGGCTACCTCATCTTATCGAAGACCATCATCGGCCGGTATAACTTTGCGCTAGGCAGCAACGAAGAGGCGACCCGATTGTCGGGTGTTAATGTGGGATTCTGGAAAATCGTCATTTACACCTTAACCGGCGCCTTTACCGGTTTGGCGGGTGTCATGATGGCATCGAGGCTGAACTCGGCGAACCCGGCGCTGGGGGCCGGTTATGAGCTGGAAGCCATCGCGGCGGTCGTAATCGGGGGGACTTCGCTCAGCGGCGGGAAGGGTACCATCATCGGCACGGTCATCGGCGCATTGATCATGAGCGTGCTGACGAATGGATTACGTATTCTGTCCGTGCCGCAGGAGTGGCAAACCGTTGTCGTAGGATTTGTCATTATACTCGCGGTGTATGCGGATATTTTGCGCAGACGCAAAGCGTAAGTCCTCTGCTAGAACTGCGATCCGCGCTCGGTTAGCCGTGTGCTAGCTTAATCTGGATAGAAGCTTCCTTGGATGGAAGTTCTATAGATGTACTATTTTGATAAACAAGGGGAGATGGAGATTATGAAAAAGCTTTCCGTATTGGCTCTGATTCTCATGCTGACTGCAAGCATGCTGGCGGCTTGCGGTTCATCGGGCAAGAGCGCTTCAGGAACCGACAGTCCAAGCGAGGGCGGATCCGGCTCAGGCTCCGGTTCGGCTGCCGAAGGGGAAATCTATATTCCGATCATTTCCAAAGGCTTTCAGCATCAGTTCTGGCAGGCGGTAAAAACCGGTGCCGAGCAGGCAGGGGAAGAGCTTGGCGTAAAGATTACCTTTGAAGGACCAGAGACGGAATCCCAGGTGGATAAGCAGATCGAAATGCTGCAAGCAGCACTCGATAAGAAACCAAGCGCGATCGGTTTTGCTGCACTGGATAGCCAGGCCTCCATTCCTTATCTGAAAAAAGCCCAGGAAAACAACATTCCGATCATCGCCTTCGATTCGGGCGTGGAAAGCGACATTCCGGTAACGACGGCATCGACGGACAATATGGCTGCATCCGCGCTTGCGGCGGATAAAATGGCTGAGCTCATCGGGAATGAAGGCAAAATCGCCATGGTGGTCCATGACCAGACCAGCGTGACCGGGGTTAGCCGCCGTGACGGCTTCAAGAAGCAGATCGAAGAGAAGTACCCGAATATCGAAATCGTTGACATCCAGTACGGAGGCGGGGATCACTTGAAGTCGACGGACTTGGCCAAAGCGATGATGCAGGCGCATCCGGATTTGAAAGGGATATTCGGGGCGAATGAGGGTTCGGCCGTCGGGGTCATTAATGCGGTAACGGAGATGAAGAAGGAAGGTCAGATTATCGTGGTCGGGTTCGATTCCGGAAAAGCGCAGATTGACGCAATCAAGAATGGAACGATGGCGGGAGCCATCACGCAGAATCCGGTCGGCATCGGATATGAGACGGTAAAAGCCGCCGTGGCGGCCATCAAAGGGGAGAAGGTTGAACCGCAGATCGATACGGGATTTTACTGGTATGACAAAAATAATATCGATAGCGACGAGATCAAAGCTGTGATCTATGAGTAAAATGAAATGAAGGGGAGCCCTATAGAGGGCTCCCCTTAACGTGACATCCGCTTACGCAGATGTCACCTCCATATTCTGAATCAATTCGTTCAGCCTCCTTTCCGATCATTTGGTCCAGCCGGACATCTATATTAAACCACGGCCGACTGCAGGACTAAAGTGAATAAACAGGCATAATTGTTTTTTACCAGGAATTCTTGTCATGAATGATACCGGGTTTATGTTAACGGATCTGCCCCTCGTTCCATATCCGCTTCCAAATCTCTTGGGCGGTCTCTTCCGGAGATAAATCGGAGGTATCCAGCCACATGCCGATTCTCGGCGTTTCGTCGTTCAAACGCCGGTTCAGCTCATGGATGGTCCATACCCCGTAGCCTTTTTTGTTACGAATCTGCTCGCGTGCGCTGATGGCATTCTCAGATGGGTTCAGCACAACGACGTAAACGGGAAGGCCGTTTAGCATTTCGGTTATTTGCAGCAGCGCGGGGCCGAGAATGACGTCCTGGAGGACGACATGAAAACCCGCTTCAGCATAGGTTCTGGCAGTGGAGGCCGATAATCTGTAGCGCAGGGCAAGCTGCCGTTTTGCTTCGTCTGAAGCATCCGGAAGCATTTCTTCCCTGCCCTTGATAATCATTCTCCGAAACGCGTCTCCCCTCAAGTGGACTCCGCGTTCAAATTTCTCGGCCAGCAGCTGGGCTACCGTCGATTTACCGGAAGCCATGACACCAGTGACAATAATAACGGCTGGTTCAGATGTATGTGACATAATCATTTCTCCAATGCTATCGGATTGTAAATGAAAGGGAGCCCTATAACGGGCTCCCCTAAACGTGACACCCGCTTATGCGGATGCCACCTCCATATTCTGAATCAATTCGTTCAGCCTCCTTTCCGATCATTTTGTCCGGCCTGACAACTATATTAAACCACAGCCGAATGCGAGCCGAAAAGTGAATAAATGGGCTTAATTGTTTTTTACCAGCGTCTTGGAGCAGTATGCATTGCTAATTAAACGGAGCCCATAAACCCTTGTCCCGCCGTATTACTTACTTCCACGTAAGTATCTCACTTCTAAGTACGTACTTCCGGAAAGTAAACTATCTGCTCTACAATGGGCGTAGTCATTAACCAATACGTTCATAAGGAGAGAATAACAATATGGAACTTCAATTGGCATTGGATTTAGTAAATATTCCTGAAGCAAAACAAGTGGTGGCTGAGGTAGCCGAGTTTATCGACATCGTGGAGATCGGAACACCGGTTGTCATTAACGAAGGACTTCATGCCGTAAAAGCAATTAAAGAGGCTTTCCCGCAGCTGCGTGTGCTGGCCGATCTGAAAATTATGGATGCGGGCGGTTATGAAGTGGCGAAGGCATCCGAAGCCGGCGCGGACATTATTACGGTGTTAGGTGTATCCGACGATGCTACGATCAAAGGCGCGGTAGCGGAAGCCCTTAAGCAAGGTAAGCAAGTGATGGTCGATATGATCAATGTGAAGGACATTGAGAGTAGAGCAGTGGAGATTGACGCTTTGGGCGTGGATTACATTTGCGTTCATTCCGGCTACGACCACCAAGCGGAAGGCAAGAATTCATTCGAGGAATTGGCTGCGATCAAACGTGTCGTGAAGCACGCCAAGACGGCGGTTGCGGGAGGAATCAAAATGGAGACGCTCCCTGAGGTGATCCAAGCGAATCCTGATCTCGTGATTGTCGGAGGGGGAATCACAGGTCAATCCGATAAAAAAGCGGTTGCGGCCCAGATGAACCAGCTTGTTAAGCAGGTCTAAGTTACGATGAGTCAAAAGATATTTCAACATGCAGCGGACATTGCCAAGGAGATATCAGCATCCGTGCAGCAGATCAATGCTGATCAGATTGAGGAATTGATTACACGGATCGTGCAATCCGATGCCATTTTCTTAGCGGGGGGCGGCAGATCCGGTCTAATGATCCGAGCTTTTGCCATGCGATTAATGCAGATGGGGTATAAGGTTCATGTCGTGGGCGATACGGTAACTCCGGCCATCGGCGCGCGGGATATGCTACTTATCGGTTCAGGCTCCGGAGAAACGCAGAGCTTGGTGTCTATGGCTCAGAAGGCCAAGGGTATAGGCTCTGCCGTAGCGGTGGTCACCGTGAATCCCGAATCACGTATCGGTAAGCTTTCGGATGCGATCGTTCGGCTACCGGGCACAACGAAGGAGCAGAATCAAGGATCTCTTGTCACCGTTCAACCGATGGCCTCTTTATTTGAGCAAACGATGCTGATCGCCTTGGATGCCGTTATCTTGAGATTGATGGAGATGAAGGAACTTCACTCGGAAAATATGTTTGGGCTGCACGCCAATTTGGAATAAGAGGTCAAGGTGTGGGTAAAGTTGCCGCTTTGATGATATAACCGCGACCGTTGTATACTGTAGGGAAGAAGGGGTGATGCATTATGGCAAGTGAAGTCAAGCAGCGAATCAATCTGAAGGAAATAAACTGCCATAAGGAGTTAACCCTGGCGGTCATCGGCGGCAAATGGAAGCTGATCATCCTATGGCATCTTGGTTTAGAGGGCGTAAAGCGCTTCGGTGAGCTGAATCGAATGATTCCTCATATCACGCAAAAAATGCTGACCAACCAGCTCCGGGAATTGGAGGAGGATCAGCTCGTTCATCGTGTGGTTTACCCCGAGGTTCCGCCTCGAGTCGAATATTCGCTCACGCCTTACGGGGAGAGCCTAATGCCGATCTTGAAGCTGATGTACGATTGGGGAAAAGATTACGGCGAACAGGTCGTCTGGAAAGACGGCGAGCTGCCTGAGCATAAAGATGATGGACAGGCAGCGGAGCAACCAGTCGCACAGAAGCTGTAATTTCTCGAACATGCATGCGAATGCATTAGCAAGGCGATCGGGCAGGGGGTTTTTCGAGTAAAGGTGCAGGAGTTCTGAAGCATTAAAAAAACGGCGAGCCAATAGGTTCGCCGCCGCTGGTTTGCGCTTCCTTGATTCATGTAATTATTGCTGGCTTTCAAGGTATTGCGCGAGTTGATCAAAAGTTCCGCCAAATCCTTGTTTCACCATCGGAGCCATTCCATCAAATGCTGCTTGTTCTTCTGCAGTTGCATTGACAGGGCCTCCCTGCATGGTAAGCGTGGTTTTTCCATCGATTTCTTCAAGCGTGATGATATTCATAATTTCAAGCGGCCAGTTTGCGTTAAAAGGTGCACGTATAGTGTTGCCTTCCTCATCAGAGAATGATTGAATGAATACCAGTTTCTCAGGAACGATAACTTCCTGATATACAAATTTCCCCCACATGGTTTGGTTTCCATCCGGAGACTTCTGACAACCTAAGAACATGCCACCAGGACGTACATCCATTGTGATAACTTCTAAGGAGTATCCTTGAGGCCCCCACCATTTGCCGAAGTGTTCAGGGTCGGTCCAAACTTTAAAAACCAGTTCCCTGGGGGCATTGAAAACACGTGACAGAAGTAAACCTTGTTTGCTTTGCTCGGTCATTTGAATTCCTCCTAAAAAGAAGGGTAGCGGCTGCTACCTTTTCTTTTGTAATTTTTCCAAATAATCCTCGAGCTGATCAAAGCGCTTTTCCCAAATACCGCGGAACGTATCCAACCATTCGTCCATTTCTTGAAGCGGTTCAGATCGTAGTCTATAGATTCGTCGATTAGCCTCCGCCTGAACTTCGACCAGACCTGCTTCATGCAATATTTTCAAATGTTTGGAAGTCTGAGGTTGCCGGATATGAAGACGTTCAGCAATCTGATTAACGGTTAAAGGACCTTCTCGTAACAGTTCGACAATCTGTAATCGGTTAGGCTCGGCTAGTGCGTTCAACGTTGTCTGTTTCATATGACCTTACCCCCGATCTTGTTACTACAACGAACTTGATGCTTGAACTAATAGATCGGCTAGCAGTTCAAAGTCCGGAGTATCATCTTTTCGAATTTTAAGCCATTTCCGTTCGGGCGGACCTTCGAAATGTTTCGGGACGTCTAGATTAGTTGTGTTCATGATCATAAAGGCAATTGCATCTTTGGATGGCGAAATCACGGCCGCATAATGTCCGTTTTTTAGAAAATGCGGTTTTTTGTACTGAATCCGTTCTTCTACCTCCGGAATGGCTTCAAGGACCATGAGTCGAAGCTTTTTGCTGACTTCTACTTGCCAAGGCAGACTAAGGTTTTCGATGAACGAAATTACTTCTTGGCTCATATCGTATCCCTCCTTATTTGTAAAGATTAACCAACGATTGATTACAATATACCACCATGGGAATATTCCTGTAAAGGGATATTTATGAGATGATTTCATGAATGCGGCATTCGAAACTGCGTATAACAAGGCAAATTGAAGCTTAATCCCATGCTGCACCTGTAGAATGCATTCGCTGTGATCTTAGATCATAAGAGAAACTCCGGTGAATGAATGCTGGGGGATTATTATGTTTATCAGATAATTTTGAATGGAAGCATTGACAATTTAAGTGAGGAGAGATAATATCATACCGTATAAATCGTAATTATTACGATTAAGGAATGGAGGAAGTTCAATAGATGAATAGTAACAATAGGATTCCTGTCACAGTGCTCAGCGGGTACCTCGGATCAGGCAAGACGACGGTCCTAAATCATGTGCTTCATAATCGTGATGGATTGAAGGTTGCGGTCATTGTAAATGACATGAGCGAAGTGAATATTGATGCGGATTTGGTTCGAGGGGAAGGAAGCCTGTCCCGAACGGATGAGAAGCTGGTTGAAATGTCTAACGGCTGCATCTGCTGCACGCTCCGGGAAGATCTGGTACAGGAAGTTCAGAAGCTGGTACAGGAGAACCGGTTTGATTATATTCTCATTGAATCGACGGGGATTAGCGAGCCCGTGCCCGTTGCGCAGACCTTTGTCTATCCGGATGAGGTGTCCGGCGTCCAGTTGTCCGACCTAGCCCGGCTGGATTGTATGGTGACGGTTGTGGATGCGAACCGTTTCTGGAAAGATTTCTCTTCGGGTCAAAGCCTGCTAGATCGGAAGGAAGCGCTGGGCGAAGAGGATACACGGGAAGTCGTGGATCTGTTGATTGACCAGATCGAAATGTGTGATGTACTCCTATTGAACAAATGCGATTTGGTAAGCGAAGACGAATTGGCCAAGGTGGAAGGCATACTTCGTAAGCTTCAGCCCAGCGCAAAAATCATACGTACTGTGAAGGGACAAGTCGCCCCTGCGGAAATTCTGAATACCGGTTTATTCGATTTTGAAAAAGCCAGTCAGTCCCCCGGCTGGATTCAGGAGCTTCAGAAGGAAGAGCATGTGCCGGAAACGGATGAATACGGCATCAGCTCTTTTGTTTATCGGAGAAGAAGACCGTTCCATCCGGAGCGGCTGGCTGATTTCATGAGTGATTGGCCGGAAGAGGTCGTACGCGCGAAAGGGATCGCTTGGCTGGCTGTGCGTGAGGATGTTGCGGCAAGTCTAAGTCAGGCGGGACCTTCCATTCAGTTTGGGCCTGCAGGTTATTGGGTGGCTGCTTTAACCGAGCAGGAGCAGCGGGAGCTGCTTCAGAGTGAGCCGGATGTGCAGCGAAAATGGGATGGCGTCTGGGGGGATCGGATGACCGAGCTTGTGATGATCGGGATACGGATGGAGCAGTCACGAATCGAGCGGGAGCTGGACGAATGTTTGTTGACTGATCAGGAAATGCAGCTGGATTGGTCGACCTTTAACAATCCGCTGCCATGGATGGCTATCGAAGAGCTATCGCTGTAAGTTTTAGGATACGTTCTCCTTTGAGTAGACTGTGCAGAAGAAGACGCTACAGACGATACAGTTTACTTAAAGGGGACTTTTTTATGGGAGAGTTTATAAGATAGAATCCGAGGAAAATAGGGATATATCCATTTAATAAAAAAAGCCAAACTCGTCTGAACGAGTTGGCTTTTTAAACGTGACTGCAGTCTGTTCATTATTTGTTTATCGGTTGGCCAGCATATGCTTGGACATTTAGCGGAGCTGTCAGGTATTTTGGAGCTTTAGCTACAAATGCCTGAAAATGGCTGCTTGCATTGTGGAGCCCCACAGCTTCCTGGTCTTTCCACTGCTCAACCATGAGATACGTGTTATCCTGCTCCGTATCTTTAAGCAGCTTGTACGATTCATTTCCTTGTTCCGCGCGGGATGCCTCAATAAGTTCTTTTACGGATTCCAGAAATTCCGCCTCTAGTTCACGGTTTACTTTCATTTCTGCATGAATAATAATCATCGCTATGACCTCACTTCCACTCTGCAATACGATCAATAGGAAGACGGGTCGTCAAACGCGCTTCTTTGGCAGCTTTACCTACAGAGATGAGCATTACCGGCACATAACGTTCTTTCTCCATACCAAATGCCTCTGCAATTCGGGATTTGTCGTATCCGCCAATGGGGTTCGTGTCATATCCACGGGCACGAGCAGAAAGCATAAGCTGCATGGAAACCAAGCCGCTATCTATAAGGATCATTTCACGGAAAGACTGTGCCGGAATACGTGCGAAGAGATCGGTATAGTTTGCCATCATCTGATCTTTAATCTCTTGTGGCAGATAACCGCGTTCCACGGCGCTACCCATAATTTCATCTGCATTGTCGAATGCGTTCATATCTCCAAATACAGCAATGACAGCGGAGGAAGTTGAAACTTGCGTTTTGTTCCCTGGTGCAAGCTCTTCAAGCGTCGCTTTACCTTCGGGGCTATCAACGACAAGAAATCTCCAAGGCTGAAGGTTAACGGATGACGGAGCCAAAGTCGCTTCTTCCAAAATTTCAGTCATTTCTTCACGGCTGATTTTGACCGATGGGTCGTATACCCGCACAGAGCGACGGGAAGTAATAATTTCTTTATAATTATTGTTTAGGGAAGTTACAGTCATGATATTCTCTCCTTTAATCTCTATAAGTTAATTGGTCTTACTTGGTTCTTTCATTAGTTGAATCTGGCTGTTCAGCTTCTGTAGAGTTTGAACAAACGCAAGTCGTTCTGATTCCGTGAGGTCTGCCTGCAGTTCCTCCATAAAGCGATCTTTCTCCGCCTTAAACGCTGCTACTTTACTTTTGCCCACTTCAGTTAGCTGAACCAACGTAATCCGGTTGTCATTCTCACATCTGGTTCGGAGAAGTATTCCTTCCGCTTCCAACTGCTGAACATGACGGGTCACCGCAGCTGGATCAATAGACACGGCCTTCTGCAAATCCGATTGGCTAATTTGGCCCCCCGTCAGTTTGCATAGGAGTTCGAGCCGATTGGGACTAACTCCAGCACAGCGTTCAAACCGGGTCGAAATATGCTTGTTTAAATGCATCAGCAAGTACAGCAGGTCTTCCGTATGGCACGTAGCGATTATAAAGACCCCCTTCAATTCATTGACTCATCAATGTTTGATGGGTCAATCATATACCTTTGTTTTCTGAAAATCAAGTCTTTTGCATAAAAAACTGAATCGGATTTCATGTATAATAGGAAGTAGATTCCTAATTCATAGGTTTGAGGAAAGATTTGTTTTCATGGAGAATGTAATGCTAATGCATGAACAACATAAATCAGGAGGGCGAGGTTATGGCAAAAGCAAAAGTTCCAAAGAGACCCACGAGAGATGAGTTTGTACTGGAAGAGCTCGGAAATCAGCTTACGGAAGCTTACCAGGAAGAATCGGTCATCGTACTGACGGTCTGGGGATGGGAAGAGGCAGTCCGCGGACAAATCGATCAAATGGACTCCCGCACAGGGAAGGTGCACATGAAAGAGAATGGCGTCATTACGAAGGTTCCCTTTATGGACATTATGGAAGTGAATTATCCCAGGGACTAATCAGAATGATAACGAAAAAGGAGATCCTGCGAGGATCTCCTTTTCTATATCTCTGTCTGTCAAACCATCCAGCTGTCATTGCACCACGCCACTGAGCAAGCCTTCCCACTCTTGAACCATGCGTTTTTTATCCAGACGATGGCCAATCAGCGTAAGATATCCGCGTTGCAGCTGCAGCGTGCTTGGCTTACATTCAAGCTCTGAACCCGCCCACTGAACTAGAGAGGGCCCCGTCGAGAGATGGATGTAACCTTTGGCCCGAATCAGGCTGGAGCCAAGTGCAGCGAGAAACGTCTCGATCGCGCTCAACTGAAGCGGGAAGGGGGATGGAGCAGATAAGGTCAAGGTATCCATGCCCGTGAAGGATGTGATGCTGTGTCCGGACTCTTCTCCGTGCAGATGGCTAGAATGGTCATTGGCAGATCTCTCTGGCTGGTGGTGCGCATGCTTGCTGTGATCATTAGTCAACGGTTGGTCTTGCGTAAGATCCGCAAGATCTCCTGGCTTCCATTGCGAAGTTGGAAACGAATGGCTCGGGTCATTAGAGGGCTCAAGCTGAGGCTGAAGCTGAAGCGTCGAAAACACTTCATTTTCATCCAAACGGCTGTAGTCGGTTACGGACAGACTTGCCGTCGTGTTTATTTTTCTAATGGAGGTCGTGACTTTGTTGATCTGTTTATCGTCGCAGTCCCCCGCCTTGTTAAGGATGATCATATCCGCGAAGCTGATTTGTCCCCGCAGGGTACGCACCAGTTCACGACTGGATGCAAAGAAGCTGTTGTACTCGAGAAATTTCCTGCAGTCGGCCAAGGCAATTTTGCGCTGGATTGAGATTCGGTCAGCCAGGGACGGATCCTGCAGATCCTCAAGAATCTGTTCAGGATTCGCCACGCCGGTCGTTTCGATGAATATGAGATCCGGCTTCTGATCTAACAGGGTTTGTAATGCTTGACCCAGCTCTTCTCGTCTGGTGCAGCAGATGCATCCGTCGAGCAGCTTCTCAATCGGAAGATCGGGGATTTCGCCGGAGACCGTATCGCCATCCACATCTTGTTCGCCCATCTCATTCATAAGCACGGCGGTTCTCCACTGCCGCTTGGCGGCATATTCCAGCAGTCTGAGCAGCAGCGTGGTTTTGCCGCTTCCCAAAAATCCGCTAATCAATACAACGGGTATCTTGTTCATTAATTGATTTCCTCCTTGGTCTCGTTATCATTCGAATACAGCTCGTCAAACTCCGCGACGGAGTCCGGATTCGTGAAAATGTACGGGGATGCCGGCTGCTCGATCGGCTGAATCCGCTTCGCTTGAATTTGCAGCGTCTCTTTACCATTCAAGGTGGCGACCTGGATCGTGCCATCAATCTGGACCCACGTATCATCAGGGAACGACGCAGCATTCGTGCCGCGCACAAGAACCCCGAACGGTACGGCGTCTGCCGTGCAGCACATCACGAGGAATCGGCTAACGGCAAAGGTATCCTCATTCATCTGTCCGTCGCGGAAGACGAACCCTTGCACCGAGATGGTTTTTCCTTGAAAATGCTCTTTGTACATATCCATGGCCCCGACGGTTTCCGAGAAAATGTCCGGTTCCACCTTAATGACGGGCAGCGTATATAAGCGCTTGGCAAGCTCTGCAAACTCCACACTATAGATGTCCTTGGCAACGAATCGTTCGTTCAATGCGATATTTTCTTCTGCTTCTTGATCCATGCCGGGTAATCGCTTATCCGTGCCTGAAAAGGCGGCGGTGTTGCGGTCATCGGTCTTACGCCGTACATCGGGATTCGGATAGGTGTAGATCATTCCTTTTTTGGCTGCCATATCGCTGCCCAGGGCTTGGTCCGGCAGGAGCAGGCCAAACAGCAGCGGCACCGTGAATAACCCGTATACCGTTACGTTTTTGACAAGGCCGGCAGGCAGGGGATGCTCGCAATCACATACCTCTCCGGAATCGCCCGCAAGGGAATGCCACATCATCCCGAATGCAATGAACAACAACGGAACCGGGCAGAGAAGCAGCAGGGTCTGCATATGTGGCGCTAGGTAATATTCGAGCGCATCTGAAGCATTCAGATGCATGATATAAGCGGCGAGAGCCGCAACAAGCAGCGACCGGAGCGTATAGTGAATCCGTATCCTCAAACTGGACTTCATCCTCCCAATCACCTCCAATCTCAAGCGGATACCTGATGATCCTAAACGGTCCCGGTAATCTCGTTTGGTTTTTCGTCAATCTTTCATCCTTAGGCAGCTATCCACCCAAAAGAGCGTTGACGGCTACAGAGCCGATAAAGACAAGGGTCATTACCAGCAGGCTTAAACCGATCACGAATTTAGTCTTGAAGGTAGTCGACAGCATGAGTAAGCTTTTGAAATCCAGCATCGGGCCGAGCACGAGGAAGGATACGAGCGGACCTACGGTAAAGGTGTGCGTGAACGCCGATGCTACAAAGGCATCCGAAGTCGAGCAGAGGGACAGGATGAAAGCAAACCCCATCATGAACAGGTAAGAAGCGGTGGGACCGTTCCCCAATGCCAGCAGCTCTTCTCTAGGAATGAAGGATTGGATGCAGGCTGTCAGGAATGCGCCAAGAACCAGGTATTTGCCCATTTCGATCAATTCGTCTCCGGCGTGGACAAACAGGCTTCTCCAGGTTTTGGGATGCTCGTGCAGCTTGCGTTCACCAACGGCGGAATCTTGTTCGGAAAACTCTTGTAAGGAACGCTTGAGCGGGTTGTTCCTTGAAAAAACATAGACAAGCAAACCTACCGTTATCGCGACTGTAAAAGCCAGTCCCATCCGGCCGATCGTCACTTCGGGATGCGAACGGAAGGCCATGAACGTCGCAGCGAACACAATGGGGTTCAGGATAGGTCCGCTGAGAATAAAGGTTACAGCGATGTAGGCAGGCATCCCCTTAAGCATCAGCCTTCGGACGACCGGGATCATCCCGCATTCACAGATGGGAAACACGATCCCCAGCATGGAAGCGAACAGGACGCCGATGACCGGGTTTTTGGGCGTGATCCGACGCACCCACTGTTCTTTAACGAACAGCTGAAGAAGGGACGACAGCAGCACTCCAAGCAGCACAAAAGGAAGCGCCTCAAGGAAAATGCCCGTAAAAACCGTTTTTACCTGCTGTATGTCACGGCTTGATATTAGACTTGAATCGTTCTGCAGCCATATCGTCAAGACCGGTATCACGAAGACAAGCGGAATCATGAAGGGCAGCATTTTGAAGATTACCGGATATTTCATTCAAGGCCTCCTGGAGCGAATTGTTCTTAGGACATTCTATGCTTGTACCATCGGCAACATACTCGATTCTTGCAAATTAATCAAAAAGATTACGATTTAATAGGTGAACTTCATGACCGGTAGCGCGAAGTCCAAAGTCGTGGTATATTTAAAAAAGTTATCTGTGTGTTACTGGCGTAGCTTGGGGTACCAAGAGGGAGCACATAGGATCATATGCCGTACGCCTGGGCAAGAGGTAAGGAGACGATTAGTCGCCTTGCCTCTTTATGTTTTTAATACAATGGCGAAGGAGCGGATTAGCATGAGTAAGGAACCCGTAATTTTGGATGGAAAAAAGGTATCCGATGATATTAAGGCAAAGCTGGCGGTGAAGGTACAGGAATTGAAGCAGCACGGGATAACGCCTTGTCTGGCAACGATTCTGGTTGGCGATGATCCTGCTTCGGCGACCTATGTACGGATGAAGGGAAATGCTTGCGAGCGGCTTGGCATCATATCCAAGAAAGTGGTGCTGGAGACCTCGACCTCGACTGAGGATCTGATCGCCGCGATACAAGAGCTGAACGAGGATCCGAATGTCCACGGTATTCTGCTGCAGCATCCGGTGCCGCATCATATCGATGAACGGGCGGCTTTTGATGCCATAGCCATTGAAAAAGACGTGGATGGAGTAACCACGCTCGGTTTCTCGCAAAATGCGTTTGGTTTTGCCGATTATCCGTCTTGTACGCCTGCCGCGATTATTGCGATTATGGATTATTATGATCTGCCGATCGAAGGGAAGCATGCCGTGGTGGTCGGACGCAGTCCGATTCTGGGTAAGCCGGTATCGATGATGCTGCTCAATCGCAATGCTACCGTTACGATCTGCCACTCGAGAACGAGGAACCTCGGGGAGCTTGTGTCCCAGGCGGATATCGTGGTTGCGGCCGTAGGCAAACCTAATTTCATTCAAGGGAGCTGGATTAAGCCGGGTGCCGTTGTATTGGATGCCGGCTACAATAAAGGGAATATCGGCGACTGCGATTATGAAGCCTGCGCGAAGGTGGCATCTGCGATTACACCGGTACCGGCAGGTGTCGGCCCCGTTACGATTGCTACATTGCTGAAGCATACCGTCGAATCGGCCGAGCGAACCGTGCAAGCCTGAAGGAAAACCACAGACAATTTGCATATGAATTAAGATGCGCCCATGAATAAATCCCCTTCGAATCGGTTCATTCCTAGTAAGAGTCTGGAGCTTGGAAAAGATATGGCTCCTGCCATAATAGGCTTGGAGTCTCCATTTCACGGATGCCTGGACGTCATGGTATAGTTAGGAAAAAGCGAAAACGAAGGGGAGAGATTCATGCACAAACGAAACATGATCCATTGTGCTGCCCAACTAGGAGCTGTGGAGGAACAACTGTTCGTTGCAGCGCCGCAAGCGGCTCCCGGGAGCACCGAATGAAGAACACGATTGCAGATATTGCCAAAAAAGCCGGGGTTGCCAAAAGCACGGTCTCCCGTTTCTTGAACGGAGGTTCCGTCAGCAATGCAACACGCCAAAAAATTGAGCTGGTCATTCAGGAAACCGGTTATATTCCGAATTCGTTTGCACAGAGCTTGAAAGCGAAGAAAACCAGCATGATCGGCACCATTGTACCGCGTCTGGATTCATTCTCAGCATCGCAGACCGTTGCCGGCATGGACGAAGAATTAAGGAAACACGGTTATCAGCTTCTTATTATCAATGCAAGCCAGGACTTAACCAGGGAGATTGAAGCGCTGTATGATCTCGCCAGGCAAAAAATATCTGGCATTATTTTATTTGCGACTCAAGTGACGGATACCCATCTTGCCGCGATTCAAGAGATCGGCATCCCTGTCATCCTGTTAGGACAGCAGCATAAGGATGTTCACAGCATGATTTATAACGACTATGCCGCGGGTTATGACATGGGCCGGTATGTGCTGTCCAAGGGACATCGCCATATTGCCTATATCGGGGTGACGGAACAAGACGTTGCTGTCGGAGTTCAGCGGAAGGAAGGGTTTCTGAAAGCGGTAAGCGAGGATAGTGAGGCGAAAGCGGATCTCTATGAGAGTGGATTTAAGATGTCGGATGGTGTAAAGACCGCATGGTCCATTTTTGAGTCGAACCGAACGCTGCCAACTGCCGTGGTTTGCGCTACTGACAATATCGCGTTAGGCGTTATGAAAGCGGCTCATATGAAGGGCATTCAAATTCCGAACGAACTCTCCGTTACCGGATTTGGCGGATACGACGTAACCGAGGTGATTCATCCTGGATTGACAACGGTTAAATATGGATATTCCCAAGCGGGCCATCTCGCCGCACAGCATATAATGAAGCTGGTCAACGACGAGCCTGTGGATTTCCTGACGGTTATGAGCTGCGATATGATTCATCGCGAAAGCGTTGACAATCTAAAATAGGTATTTTATACTGAAAATAACGGAACCGGTTCCAATACTGCTTTTGCCTGGTATTGGAGCTGAGTTCATTATTTTTACTCCTGATTGGAACCGGTTCCACTACAGGTGAGTTAGGCTGATGTTCACGCATAGCATGATCAGTTAGATTTTTTTAGTAAGCCCATTTATAAGGAGAAGAGATATGGACAGAGAACTGAAATACCGACGCCTGGATCAGGCTTCTCCCGAAGAGCTTTCCTCCTTAAAGGAGAAAGTGAAATTAAGCGAATGGAGGCAGAGGTTTCACATACAGCCCATCATGGGCTTGCTGAATGACCCTAACGGGTTTTCTTATTATAACGGGGAATATCACTTATTTTATCAATGGTTTCCGCTGGGTACGTATCACGGCTTGAAATACTGGTACCATACATCCTCGAAAGACCTCGTGCATTGGCAAAACCAAGGCATCGCCATTGAACCTGGCCACCCGCAGGATGCTTATGGCGCTTACTCGGGCAGCGGAATCGTGAAAGACGACAAACTGTATCTGATGTATACCGGAAATGCCCGGGATGAGGAATGGAACAGGCAATCTTATCAATGCATGGCCGTGATGAACCGCGATGGATCGGTCACGAAGCTCGATAAGCCGCTGATCGACCATGTGCCGGACGGATATACCGAGCATTTTCGGGATCCGAAGGTATGGAAAGACGAAGACATGTACCGGTTCGTTATCGGCGCCCAAAGGGGCGATCAGACAGGAACGGCTGTCGTATATGAATCACCGGATTTGCTGGATTGGACCTGCAAAGGGGAAATCCAAACCCGTCTTGAACATTTCGGCTATATGTGGGAGTGCCCCGATTATTTTGAGCTGGAAGGACGGGGCGTGCTGCTGTTTTCGCCGCAGGGGCTGAGTCCGCAAGACGACGAATACCGGAACATTTACCAATCCGGCTACATCTCGGGCAAGCCGCTGGATCGGGGTACGCTGGAGTTTGAACACTGCTCCTTTTACGAGCTGGACAGAGGTTTTGATTTTTACGCACCGCAGACCATGCTGGACGAGCAAGACCGGCGCATCATGGTAGGCTGGATGGGTATGCCGGAGGTCGTCTATCCAACCGACTCGCATGGCTGGGCGCATTGTTTGACTCTTCCGCGTTCGCTCTCGTTCCGTGAGGGCAAGCTGATTCAGCAGCCGGTCCCCGAGTTGGAAGTGCTCCGCGATAAGGCCATGGAAGCAGCGGATACACTTTACAGCGAAGTGAAGAGTTATGCAGGAGTTGAGGGGACCGTATTCGAGATGATATGCGAGTTCCATGCGATCGAAGCGGACGCCGTTGGCATTGAATTTCGAGCAAGCGAAACGGAGCGGACGGTCATCTGGTATGACGCTCTCAGGCAAAAGGTTACACTGGATCGCTCATCATCGGGTGCAACGATTGTAAGTGATTACGGAACGACACGAACCTGCATGCTGCATGCCAAAGCAAACTCGATTAAATTTCATCTTTTTGTGGATATTTCTTCGGCAGAGGTGTTCGTTAATGATGGCGAAGAGGTATTTACGAGTCGGATATTTCCAAAACGGGACAGCCGTCATATACGATTTTTCGCAACAAACGGCAGCGCCGGCTTGAAGGTCAAGAAGTGGGATCTTGCCCAAGCCGTAAAAGATATAGAAGGGGATGAATGAACATGGCAGCGGATAATCGGAAAATTGCAAGGCAGGTAGTGGAAGCCATCGGCGGCAGGGAGAACATCGCTTCCTTTGCTCACTGTGCTACGAGACTGCGAATTATGGTTCACGATCAGAAGAAGATTGACCAGAAGAAGGTCGAAAATATTGATAAGGTCAAAGGCGCTTTTTTCAACTCCGGCCAATATCAGATCATTTTCGGAACAGGAACCGTCAATCAGATTTTTGAAGCGGTTGAATCCCTGGGAATGGAGAGCACAAGCAAGGATGAGTTGAAATCCGAAGTGAAAAAATCAGGGAATCCGTTCCAGCGGGCGATTCGTACGTTCGGTGACGTGTTTGTGCCGATTATCCCGGTACTAGTCGCCACTGGCTTGTTCATGGGATTACGGGGATTGCTGACCCAGGACACCGTGCTTGCCTGGTTTGGTGCGACACCGGATGATATCTCGGCTAATTTTCTGCTCTTCACCCAGGTGCTGACGGATACGGCTTTCGCTTTCTTGCCGGCTTTGGTCGCCTGGTCCGCGTTCAGGGTGTTCGGGGGCAGTCCCGTGCTGGGTATCGTCCTTGGTCTGATGCTGGTGAACCCGGCTCTTCCCAACGCGTACAGCGTGGCGAACGGCTCGGCTGAGGCACTCATGATTTTTGATTTCATTCCGGTCGTAGGGTATCAGGGCTCGGTTCTGCCGGCATTCTTCATTGGACTGCTGGGCGCGAAATTCGAGAGATTTTTGCGAAAACGCATTCCTGAAGCGATTGATTTGATCGTTACGCCGTTTCTAACCTTGCTTGTAATGATTACGCTCGGGCTGTTCGCCATCGGCCCCGTGTTCCACTCCCTGGAAGAGGTGGTTCTGAACGCGACGACTTTCTTGCTGGAGCTGCCGTTTGGCATTGCAGGTCTTATGATCGGCTTCTTCAATCAGATTATTGTGGTCACAGGCGTGCATCATATTTTCAATTTCCTTGAAATTCAGCTTCTTGAGAAGACGGGAAGCAATCCGTTTAATGCGATCGTGACTAGCGCCATGGCAGCGCAAGGGGCAGCTTGTCTGGCTGTCGGACTCAAGACGAGAAACAAAAAACTAAAGGCTTTATCGCTGCCGTCCGCATTCTCGGCCATGCTGGGAATTTCGGAGCCGGCGATCTTCGGGGTCAACCTCCGGTACGTCAGACCGTTCGTGATCGCCTTGATCGGCGGTGGCGTGGGCGGTTTCATGGCTTCCCTCTTCCAACTGGAGGCAACGGGCATGGCGATTACGGTGATCCCAGGTACGCTGTTATACTTGAACAGCCAGCTTCCTCTTTACATTTTGTGCAATCTGACCGCGATGGCTCTAACTTTTGTACTGACTTGGCTGTTCGGATTCAATGATAAAATGCTCGATGAGGTTCGATCGGAAGCGAAATAAGCCCTCAGAAGAAGTCCGTCTGCACAAGGCGGACTCTTTTGTTGTCGTTAGATAAGAAAATTACGGCAAATTGCTCTAATGTGTATGTAAATGGTTATCTTGAATTCAACGATATTAAATACCATAGAAACCGTGCTCCTGCGCGGTTTTTTATGTATGATCGGGAAGTGTCCGAAGCGACCTTGCTGAAATTATGGCTTGCTCTGAAATGCTTTTCATCATTTACAATATGGTTACTGGCTAGAATATACGGAAGAGGGGCGAGTTTCATTGAATAAGAAAATCATATTTTTTGATATTGACGGGACGCTGCTGGATCATGACAAGAAAGTTCCGGCTACAACGAAGGAGTCCATTCGGGAGTTAAAGGATGCCGGGCACATCGTCGCTATAGCGACAGGGCGCGCTCCCTATCATTTTGAAGAGCTGCGGGAGGAGCTCGGTATCAATTCCTATGTTTGTATGAACGGTCAGTATGTGGTTCATGAAGGCAAACCGATCTATGGTTATCCATTGGCGCAAGATGCCTTGCAGAAGCTGACGGAGCAGGCCGTTGAGTTTGATCATCCGATCATATATGCCGGCAGTGTAGCCATGAAGATGAACGTAACCGAGCATGTTCATATCGATTCCAGCTGGGGGGAACTGAAACTCACGATCCCTGAATATGATCCGGAATATTACTTGGGCAGAGATATTTATCAGGCCATTGTATTCTGCACGGAGGATGAGGAAGCGGCTTACGTGAACAATTTCGCAGGCCGGTTCGATTTCGTTCGATGGGGTCCTTATGGAATCGATGTGTTGCCGTCCGGGGGATCCAAAGCCGAAGGGATCAAACAATTGATTCAGCTGCTGCACATCGATCTGGAAGATACTATTGCTTTTGGCGATTATCTGAATGATCTGGAGATGCTGTCGTACGTGGGCCACGGTGTGGCGATGGGCAATGCGCCGGAAATCGTCAAGAAGGCGGCCAGGCATATAACCAGGGATGTTGATCAAGACGGTATACAGTACGGCCTCCGTCTGTTGGGTCTACTGGGCAAGGAACCGCAGGAAATCGTGTAGTTATTTTACGATAAAAAGTCATGAGCGTGTCAGTCTCCGTTCCTGAGGGACGATAAGGACTGACATGTTTTCGGTTTGAAGTGCATTTCGAGAAGCGCAGTTTTAACGATGGAACAAAGGAACAACATCGCTGTGAGATGAGAGCATTTAAGAAGGTTATCTTATGACCTGGGACAATCCCGGCCGTAGGATAACCTTTTTTAGATGGAAGTGCAGGTCTTCACGCGGCTTGCTTCCTGGGTTGGCAGACTTACAGCAAGTATAATCAAAAAATAATTGTTAATAATTATTAATTGTCTATATACATTAGTGTGTGTCATACAGTATAATCATTACAGGAGTTGATGATATGTCAGAGGATCAAGATATTTTGAACAGTTTGGTGCAGGAGCTTCGACGAGGAACCATCATACTTGGTGTCCTCAGCCAATTGTCGGAACCTCAGTATGGATACTCATTGGTGACCATATTGCAGGAGAAGGGGGTCAGCGTGGAAGCGGGTACCCTGTATCCCTTGCTGCGGCGGTTGGAAAAACAAGGCTTGCTGGATAGCGAGTGGGATACGAATGAAGCTCGTCCGAGGAAATATTACATCATAAGTCAGACAGGGAAAGAAATATATCGCCAGCTTTACCATGAATGGAAGTCTATGATGACAAGTCTTGAAGGGCTTGTTGATGACAAGGGGGACGTATAGTAATGGATCTGATTAGCAGGTATATTTATGCAGTGACGCAGAAGCTGCCCGAATCACAAAGAGCCGATATTGAAAAGGAACTGCACGGACTCATCGAAGATATGCTGGAAGACAGGGGAGCAGGCGTCGGGATTGCAAGCACTGAAGATGTGGAACAGGTGCTGCTCGAGCTCGGGCCACCCGGGGACATGGCAGCTAGATATAGAGGAAGAGAACGGTATCTCATTGGACCCGGTTTAATTGACAGTTATTGGTCTGTCCTGCGGATTGTATTGTACTCGGTCGTCGTCGCTCTTGGCATCGCGTATATGGTTGATTTCTTTACAAGCTCGGACCCTAACGCCGAGAAGCTTCTGGAGTACTTTGTCTCCTTGCTGAGTGTCGCTATTCACGGGTTCGCATGGGTTACCGTTATTTTTGCCTATATCGAATATCGCGGTGCTCGGCAAGTATCTAAGGATGCTTGGAAACCATCGGATTTGCCTGTAATTCCTGAACCAGCTGTTCGGATCAAACCGATCGAGCCGGTGCTGGGCATTCTATTTTCCGTGCTGTTCTTCGTCCTGTTCACGTTTTCCCTTAATCTGATCGGTGTTCATCGATTTGATGAAAACTCGATCGCCATTCCGGTGTTTGAACAGGCTGCCTTTGCCAAGTATTTGCCGCTGATATGGCTTCTTACCGCCTTCAGCATATTCAATGAAGCAAGGAAATTAATCACAAGAAAGTGGACGCCGCAGATTGCCGTCATGCATGTCATATTTAACGTTGCTTCCGTTATCGTTGCGGTGATTCTGTTCTCCGATATGGCGATTTGGAATCCGACTTTCATGGAGCAACTAGCACAGACGGGTTTCGTAACACCGGGAAGTGAATCGTACGACATTGTAAAATCAATTTGGGATCGATCCAGAGATGGTCTTATTTACGTCATCGTGATCATTACCCTTATTGATACCGTGTCCGTTCTGATGAAGAGGTTTCGGCGGAAGGAAGGAAATACAGCGTTAACCAAATAAAGACATAAGTGTTGAAGTAGAGGGTGTCCCAAAAGATCTTGGATCTGGCGGGAGGCTCTTTTTTTTGATATTAGGAGACAATCCGTATACGAATCGTTCCAGGAACGACACGCGTTTGTTGGATAAGCATAGGATAAGGAACGAAGCAAATAATTTTTTTGACAAAAATGTGAATGATATGTGTCAAAATTATGTACAATGGTGTTATAATAAGGTAAGAGTTAAATGAAAACCCTTACAGAATGAACGGAGCTGATTATGATGAAATACGCAATCCACTACTCTACGAGAATGAAAGACGTTATTTTATTTTCCTTTGTCATTAGCATTATCCTGTTTCAGGTAGCTACCTTGACCCAATATTCCTATCCTGTCCTATTCTATATGCAGATGGCGGTGAATGTCGTTGTTGTTGCGGCACTAGCAATTGAAGGGTATGCCCGATTGGTGAAACGGGAAGTGAATATACAGGAGAATTCGGATACGATTACCATCAATGGCGTGGAGATTCATGCTGATCAGATTCGTGAGATCAAAGTTTCCGGATGCCATAAAGCCGCATTCCAGATAAACCTTAAGAACAAGAACGTGAATCCGATGTATTGCTGCTTTAAATTTGAAGAGAAGAATTGTGAAGGGATTCGGAGTCTTACGCGTTGGGCCGAGCAGAACCAGATTTCCGTGCGTAAGGTAGGACCGCAAACCCGTTCCGGGTTGGTACTCACATCAAACCACTAGTTAGCCTAAATTATATTATGAATAGAAGCATCTGAACCTTGAAGAATGGGTTCAGGTGCTTTTTTGTTGTAGTTGTAGAGGAAAGGGGGGCCGGGCATTTGTACCTATAGGAACTGAAAATTTTAACCCATGTTAAGATCCTGTTTGAATGCTGGATAAAACAAAAAGCATGGGCCTGAATTCTCAGGTCCATACTGTTGTTTGATTCATTAATCAGCAGGCGTTCTCGTAAAGTTTGTAACTTAGCTGCTGCAGCCGCCGCCACAGCCACTCCCGCAAGAGGATCCGCTGCTGCAGGATGAACCGCTGCTGCAAGAGGATCCAGATCCGTCGCCTGAGGATCCATCACCCGAATCGGATCCGCCGGACCCGCATGCCGAGGCGTAGGTGCATGAGGAGCTGCTGTTATTTTTATGAAGCTCACGCTCATCAGGGATCATGTGGTCACCAAATTGTTCCGGTGTGTTCCAGGCAAAAAAGACGGCCGCTGCCAGGAGCATATCGCTATTTTGGAAATTGACCGACTTCTCTTGTCGCGCCGGCTTCTCTTGGGCGGTTCGAACCCGATCCTGCAGATCCTGGATGATCGCATCAATCGCCGTGCGGGCTGCAGGAATCTTCTCATAGGTCCAGGCATTAAAGCGCTTCTGGCCATGATTCACGGTGAAGTGGCGGGAAGTGACGGCCTCCAGTTCTTCGCGCGGCAGCGGGACGCGGAAGAAAGCCCCCCATAGCTTGGCGCTGTATTCATGCCAGCCGAATAATTGTACATATACCGTATCAAACCACGCACGTTCATCCGGAATAGGCACATGCTCGCTTCCGGTGTTTGGAGCGTGGTGAAGCATTTTGCCAAGAAAGCGTTCCGAGAATTGTTGGTACTCGTATGTATACATCAGCATTTCATGCCATACTTCATCCACATCTTTGCTGAACATCGGGACACGATCCAGCACGGCGCACATGATAAAGAACCGTTTAAGCTCATGCCATCTCCATTCATACTCCTGTTCGGACAGATTCGGATGGTCACTCATCACTCGTTGCTTCAGCATGTTCTGATAGGTGTAGGGCAGCGCAGCCTCGAGTCTGCCGACAAGCTCACTCGCCGGGCTTCCTGCCTTGACGATCGGCGGCAACTCGGGTATTTTCCCGCGTCGGAGCTTATTCCCTTTGGCGAGCTGCTGACTGCTGTGTTTGCGTAACGAGCGTTTCACGAAATAAGAAATAATCCATACATCCACCGCAACAAATAAAATAATCAGTATCCAGGTTGTTGAGTTCATTACATGTTCCTCCTGTCTTTATAGTGTTCGGAGGTCGGCTTATGATTTCTCTCCTGAGTAAATTATGGCAAATGTGATGCGTGTTGGCAATTGAAATTGGAGAAGATCATAACTTGAATTTAGGGGCTTCTTTATGATACATTCCGTGTGTGTCAAGCGAGTGTTTGATCATGGAGCCATGATCTCGAAGGATGGCAATTACATTTACTTTAGGAGCATACATATGTTAACAGGATGGAAACTATCCGTATTAGGTATTCTTGTTGTAGGCATTACCGGTATCGTTGCGTCTGTTACCGGTCTGATCGAGCCCGGCCGGGCGATAGCGCTTTTCGTTGTATTCGTACTATTTATAGGGGCGCTGGAGCTGCTGGAACGAATCAAGAGCCGCAGAAAGAAGAAGGGGGAAGTGCGATCTTCCAAATAAAAATGCACAGACAGCAAGGAGGGAGCTTGTGAATTGGGTAGCTGTACAGCCGTACTACAAAATCAACCGAGTGGTGGATGGTATCGAACAACGGACGGAAGAGCAGGGGCGGGAGATGTTCCTGTATGAGGATCGAATCGTAACGAAATACCGGGAGTTCCCGATCAAGCAGGTCTTTGATCTGTCGTATCGGCCTTTGGGAGACGGCGGTGGTTTCTTATATTTGCACACCCAGCAAGGCGTGTATTCGTACACGGTAAAGGATGATCCAGGTTCTTTCATATCGGCATTTAAAAATCTCTAATGGCATGATCCATAAATAAAACTGGTCTCAGGTCCAGTTCATCTCCTCGCCTACAGCACGTTTGCGAAAGCCACGTTGTCATATAAGCTGATACTATATTCTAGGGACGGATTAGGGGGACAGGAGTGGATACGCTATTAGATTTTATTGAACAGATCGGGCACTATGCATTATTCCTCGTATTGTGCCTTGGCTTGGTCGGTCTTCCTGTGCCTAATGAAGTTGTGGCAATGACGGGCGGAGCGTTAGCGGCATCCGAGATTTTAACGCCGGTTCCGTCTTTTATCATGACCTTTCTTGGCGTGTGTTCGGGATCGACGGTAGGTTACATGCTTAGCCGCTTTACCGCGAGCAAGCTGTTAAACCGCGCCCAGGAAAAGTCGAAGATACGCCAGTTTCTCGATGTATCCGAACGGTTGACCCGTCAATATGGCAATTACGCCATATGCATCAGCGCTTTTTTGCCCATTCTGCGCAACGTCACTCCTTATGCGGTTGGCATGAAGGGGATGCCGTATCGCAGATTTGCGGTGTATTCGTATTCCGCGTCCTTTGTATGGACCATCGGTTATTTCTCTTTGGGCATGTTTGTCGGAGATCAGGTCGTCGATCATATTGGGGCTCTGATTGACCGGTATGGATATTATGCGGCGGGAATTGTCGCGGTGCTGGCCATCATTCTGATCATTTCATGGGTAATTCGAAGAAATAAACGAAGCAAGGGGAATAAAGAAATTCAGTTTCACGGATAAATGCCGTATGCCTGTTTCATTAGGGCTCTTCCGGCAGGGGCTCGGGTGACGTTCGAATGATTTTTACGTATTCTCGGGGTAAGAACCATGGGGTTTCTTGAATTTGATAAACTCTGGTTGACGAGTTGTCTTGTTGATAGCCGGGATGCGTACGTATATTCGTTAAGATGGCGGCTGCCAAAATTGCAAGAAAGATGAAAGCGCAAACAGCCGCTTTTTTGATCATCATGGGAATCACTCCTTTACATACAGTGATTTCCCAAAGGTCCTCTTTTCATTCCAAGATACCTTTGACAAAGCTTTGATCTCAAGATATACTGATTTTCAGTGTGATTCGAAAAAATACCATATGGTTTTACCTGGAGGAGCCTGCCATCAACGGGCTCTTTTTGTGTTTTTTTGGAGTTATACCTAAATAATGGGGAAATACTACTAATGAAGGAAAAATCGGACTATAGGAGGAGTAGACTTTGTCTTTGCTGCACATCGCCGTCATGGCACCTTTTATTGTAGCGCTTGTGGTTATGTTGACCTACAAGCTCATTGGCCGTGTCCACACCGGATGGGTCATTTTGCCGGTACCGGTTGTCCTGTTCGCCTATTTTTTAGGACTTATCCCAACCATTCAGGGAGGTGAACAGCTTCAAGCGGTCCTGGAATGGATTCCAAGCGTGGGAATAAACTTTACCGTTTATTTGGATGGATTAAGTTTGATTTTTGCACTTTTAATATCCGGTATTGGTTCACTTGTTGTACTGTACTCCATCTTCTATATGGATAAGAACAAGGAAGCAGTCCACAAATTTTACATTTATCTGCTTCTGTTCATGGGAGCCATGCTTGGTGTCGTACTCTCCGATAACCTGATGGTGCTGTACGGTTTCTGGGAACTGACAAGCATCTCGTCATTCCTGCTGATTGCATTCTGGCATCATCGCGACCGCTCCAGATACGGAGCTTTAAAATCGATGCTGATCACCGTATTCGGCGGACTTGCCATGTTTGCAGGATTTATTCTCCTATATATCATGACAGGCTCCTTTAGCGTGCGGGAGATCGTAGCTAATGTGGGAAGCATTGCGGGAGACGCGCTGTTCATTCCGGCCATGATTCTGATTCTGCTGGGGGCATTCACCAAATCCGCTCAGTTCCCGTTCCATATTTGGCTGCCGGATGCGATGGAGGCACCGACTCCGGTTAGTGCTTATCTGCACTCCGCTACCATGGTTAAGGCCGGTATTTATCTTGTGGCACGTTTTAGTCCGGTGTTTGCCGGTCAAGCCTCCTGGTTCTGGATCATTGCGATTACGGGCTTGACCACGCTGATCTATGCTTCGATCCGAGCGATCAAGCAGACGGACCTGAAAGCGCTGCTGGCATTCTCCACGATCAGCCAACTGGGGCTGATTATGAGCTTGCTCGGTCTTGGCTCTGCCGCAGCTTATTATGGGGGCGGCGTGGACACACTGCTCTATACGAAAGCAACGACAGCGGCCATCTTTCATCTGATGAATCATGCGATATTTAAGGGCGCTTTGTTTATGGTCGTCGGCATCGTGGATCATGAGACGGGCACCCGCGACCTGCGGAAACTCGGAGGTTTAATGTCGCTCATGCCGATCACATTCACCGTGGCCGTCATAGGCGCATTTTCCATGGCCGGTCTGCCTCCGTTTAACGGATTCCTGAGTAAAGAGATGTTCTTTACGGCGGTCCTTCAAGCGTCTCAGATGAACTTCTGGAATGCCGAGACCTGGGGTGTGCTGATACCGGTCGTTGCCTGGATCGCCAGCGTATTTACGTTCCTGTACAGCATGATCCTGGTTTTCAAAACCTTCACCGGCCGCTACCAGCCTGAAAAGCTGGAGAAGAAGCCGCACGAAGCACCGCTGGGGATGCTGATTCCCCCGGTTATTCTGGCATCGCTGGCCATCGTGTTCGGACTGTTTCCGAACCTGCTGTCTCATGCACTGATTGAACCGGCGCTGGCCGCCATTCATCCGGGGCTGCTCGTGGCAGAGGATCGGTTCCACGTGCATATCGAGATGTGGCACGGCTGGACAATGGAAATTTACATGACCATCGGAATCATTGTTCTCGGTACCGTTCTGTACAAGCTTCATGGCAGAGCGCGTATCTTGAACACAACGCTTATCAAGCGATTTACACTGAACAATCTGTATGACGGGGGATTGCGCGTTCTCGAAAAAGGCGCCAAATCGCTGACCTCAACCTACATGACAGGTTCGCTGCGTCACTATGTGATTTATATCTTTGTGTTTTTCATAGCCGTTCTTGGCGGAGGTCTCCTGCTGGTCGATCATATCGGATTCGATATGACGGACTACGCACCGATGTCCTTCTATGAGGCCGTTGCCATACTCGGCCTGGTCATTCCGGTCATTGTGCTTCCGTTCGTACGGACACGATTGATGGCGATCATATTAACCGGGGCTGCGGGTTATATGGTGACCTTGTTCTTCGTCCTGTTCCGGGCTCCGGATTTGGCGTTGACCCAGATGGTTGTCGAGACCGTTTCCGTCATGCTGTTCCTGCTCTGTTTCTATCATCTGCCGAAGCTGAAGCGGGAGAAGGTGTCAATGAGCCTGAAGTGGAAAAATCTGCTGATATCTATAGGCGTCGGTGCTGTCGTAACCTTGATCGCGCTGGCCGCAAGCAGCGGCAGAACCTTCGACTCCATTGCGGATTACTTCATTAAAGAGAGCTACAACTCGGCTGGCGGTAAAAATATCGTCAATGTCATACTGGTGGACTTCCGCGGATTTGATACCTTGCTGGAAATTATGGTTCTCGGCATTGCGTCCCTCGGAATCTATGCCTTGATAAAAGTTGATTTGGGTGAAGGGGTTATCGGTGAACGGGATCGTTATGAAGGTGCGTATTTGCCTAATAGCAATGATGTTATCCTGCGAACCATATCCAAGGTGGTCGTCTTTATCGTCGTGACGTTCTCGTGGTTCCTGTTCAACTCGGGACACCATGAGCCGGGTGGAGGATTTATCGGGGGGCTGATGACTTCAGCCGCACTGGTTCTGTTATCAATGGCTTTTGGCATGGACATGACCCGCAAAATCGTGCCTTTCGAATTCCGAAAGGTTACGGCTGCAGGACTCGCCATCGCCCTGCTTACAGGGATCGGTTCCTTTGCCTTTGACGCACCGTTCTTAAGTCATTCCTTCGATTATTTCACCCTGCCATTGCTCGGAGAAACCGAGCTGGCTACAGCGGTTCTCTTCGACCTCGGCGTCTATTTAGCCGTCGTTGGCGTGACGATGACCATCATCAATTCGATTGGGAGGGATAACTGACCATGGAACTATATATGTCACTTGCCATCGGAATTATATTCGCGGTTGGGATTTACCAGATCCTATCCAAAAGCTTGCTGCGGATCATTCTCGGTACATCACTGTTAACCCATGGTGTCCATCTGCTGCTGCTCACCATGTCTAGGCTGAAGACCGGTGCTGCTCCGCTGCTTGGCGAGAAGGCTTCATCCTATGTTGACCCCGTTCCGCAAGCATTGATCCTGACATCCATTGTTATCAGTTTTGGCGTCACATCGTTCTTCTTCGTATTGGCGTACAAAGCGTATCAACGCTTGGGCACGGACAACATGGAGGAGCTAAGGGGGATGGATGATGAATAATGTAATTGTTCTGCCTCTCCTTATTCCGTTAGTTACTGCCGTAATTCTTATTTTTTGCTCCAAATACGTTCGTGTTCAGCGCTGGATCAGTGTGGTCAGTGTCATACTGAACCTGCTTGTGGCGTTGTTCATCGTGAATCAGGTAAACAACGAAGGCATCCAAACGCTTCATATGGGCGGATGGCTGCCGCCTTATGGGATCGTGTTTGTAGCCGATATGCTCGCGGCACTGCTGGTGCTCACGACGTTGATTGTGGCAGCTGCCTGTCTGTTCTATTCCTTTCGGAGCATCGGGGAAGAGAGAGAGAAGCATTACTTCTATGCCTTTTTTCAATTTTTGCTGGCCGGTGTGATCGGATCGTTCCTGACAGGGGATCTGTTTAACCTGTTTGTCTGCTTTGAGGTCATGCTGATCGCTTCCTATGCGCTGATTGTGCTGGGGGGCACCAAGCGGCAGCTGAGAGAAACCCTGAAGTACATGCTGATTAATATTATTTCATCCACCTTGTTTGTTGCAGCCGTTGCTTATTTGTACGGCACGGTCGGCACGCTGAATATGGCGCACCTGTCCCTGCGCGTGGCAGAAGTACAGCAGGACGGAATCTTGTCGGTCATCGGCCTGTTGTTCCTGATTGTATTCGCTCTGAAGGCGGGCTTGTTCCTGTTCTTCTGGCTGCCCGGTTCCTACAGTGCACCTCCGGCGGCAGTTTCAGCTTTGTTCGGGGCGCTGCTTACGAAGGTTGGATTATATGCGATTATCCGTACCTTTACGCTGATCTTCCATCACGATACCGGCGGCATCCACGCCGTCATTGGCTGGATGGCCGCGGCAACGATGATTTTGGGAAGTTTGGGCGCGGTTGCGTATAAGGATCTTGGACGAATCCTGAATTATAACATTATTATCAGCGTCGGCTTTATCGCCTTCGGCATAGCGTCGGCATCTTCAGATTCCTTGAACGGTGCTGTATTCTACTTGATGCATGACATGATTGCAAAGGCGCTGCTCTTTATTCTCGGCGGAATCATCATTGCCAGTGCGGGTGCTAACAAGCTGAGTGATATGGGCGGCTTGATGAAGCGCCATCCCTTGGTGGGATGGATGTTCTTTATCGTTGCATTGGCTCTGGTCGGCATCCCGCCCCTTAGCGGATTCCTTGGCAAGGTTCTTATCATCCGCGGTGGTTTGAGCGAAGGGCATTATTGGTTGACGGGACTGGCACTGGCATCAAGCCTGGCGGTATTGTATTCCCTGATCAAGGTATTTATGGGGGCATTCTGGGGCGAATCACCCGGGCATACGGAATCGCAGCCAGTCAGAATCCATCGGACAGCTTATGTGGCAGCTATTGGACTAACGGTTATGGTGATTGTCCTTGGGGTGGGTTCGGAGTGGATTTATTCCTACACCTCTCAAGCAGGCGCCGTATTATCCGATCCATCACTATACATTAACGCTGTACTAAAGGAGTAGTGGATATGGGCCATCAAATCCTGTTAAATATCATCATTGCCGTTGTCTGGATGTTCCTGAACAATAACTGGTCCCCTCAGCACTTGATAGTCGGCTATCTGATCGGTATGTTGCTGATTTATCTGTTGCGCCGCTTTTGGCCAAACGATTTCTATTTGCGTAAGCTGTGGTCTATTCTGATGCTGCTGCTTTTGTTTCTAAGAGAGCTGTTTAAATCAAGTATCACCGTCATCGGTCAGATTATAAGACCGAAGCTGAATGTCCGCCCCGGAATCTTCGCCTACGATACGGAGCTTAAGTCCGACTGGGAGATTACGGTCTTATCGTGCCTGATCTGCTTGACGCCAGGAACGCTTACCCTGGAAGTCTCTCGCGATGGTCAGACGCTGTATATCCATGCGATGGATATCGAAGATGTCGAAGAGCTGTCGAATCAGATCCGCGGTACCTTTGAACGCGCGATCAAGGAGGTGACCCGCACATGATCCATGGCATGCTGATAGCCTCATTGGTGATTTTGTCGCTTGCTATTCTGGGCTGCCTGTACCGATTAATCAAGGGACCTTCCATGAACGACCGGATCATGTCGCTGGATACGATCGGAATTATCCTGTTGTCCATGATCGCTGTCCTATGCATGCTGTTCCGGACATCCGTGTATTTTGATATCATTCTGCTGATCGGAATTCTTACGTTCATCGGAACAACCGCGCTTGCCAGATATATTGAGAGGGGTGATGTCATTGAACGCACAAACGATGAGTCAGATCGGTGAGTTTCTGATCGCGCTGATGGTGCTGCTCGGCGCTTTGCTGGGTGCATTGAGTGCATTCGGCCTTATTCGTCTGCCGGATGTTTACATGAGGTCCCATGCAGCTACGAAAAGTGCCACGCTGGGCGTCCTCTTGATCCTTGCCGGCGCATTTCTGTATTTCACCTTCTACCTGGAGCATGTCAGTGCCAAACTGCTGCTGGGAATCGTATTCGTATTTATTACGGGGCCGGTAGCCGGTCACTTGAACGGGAGAGCGGCGTATCGATCAGGCGTGTCCATGTGGGAGAACAGCGTTCACGATGACCTCAAGCCTGAGCTGAAGCGCGAACGTGAGCGGATGCGAGCTTCCCGGAAAGGGGAGCATTCCGAGAAGGGATGACCGTCAACCGTAAACAAGGTCCCGATTGAATGATCGAGAAGATGAGATGGGCTTTCCAAGCATATGGGAAGCCCATTTCTTGTTTCATGTTTGGCTCACGGGTATCATCTCGTGGTAAAATTGACCAAAACAGGTTCGAGGAGCCCTCGGAAATCACGCTGGGAAAGCTGATCCTGAACAAGGAGAATGTGTACAGATGGTATTGGATACAGATCAAACGAAATTAAGAGAGCTGTCTTCCTTTCTTGCCCGAATGAATGGGGATCGTCATCATCATGTCGGATATTGCGGCGAACAGGAAGGGGAGGTCTACAGCACGCTGCTGGAAGATTTTTCGGAAAATGGCCGGCTGAGCGACCAGCGATTTACCGTGATCTATGATCAAGATCAGATGGTGGGCGCATTGGGATTCGATGTGGACGAAGAAGAGGGAACTGCTGAAATATGGGGACCTTTTATCGATGCGGAAGGCGAGCTTTGGCATCGATTGGCGAAGGAGCTATGGGTTGATGGAACAATGAAGCTGAATGGCAGCGTAACACGCTATTTCGGATTTTATAATGTAGCTCATCCGTCCGCTGCGAGATTTATGGAGGACAAAGGGGGAAGAAAGACAGGTGTGCATCATGTGCTGAAAATCCAAAAATCCACCTTGTTAGCGAATACCGCGCCTGGATTGCAGGATATCACGCCCGAATATTGGGATGAGTTCGAGAATCTGCATGGCACCGCCTTCCCGAATACCTATCTCAGCTCGGAGTCTATTTTGCAGAAGCTGGATGAGTATCACCGGCTCTTCATATTTACGGAAGAAGGCCGTTTCGTCGGGTATGTTTATGTGGAGGGAGACCCGGATTTCCAGGAAGGAAATATTGAATACATCGCGGTATCCGAACAATTCCGGCGCAAAGGCTATGGCGGGCTCCTGCTTGATCAAGCTCTTCATTATTTATTCCAAGTCCTGCAGCTGGAAGAAATCTCGTTATGCGTGGACCAAGACAATGCAGGGGCGCTCCAGCTGTATCATCGTGCGGGCTTTGAGACGGTGCATAAACTGGCGGCTTACGTATTGGAGTGAACATAATGGTTTCCATCACGACCCGTCCATGCATAACAAGACCCGCCCATCCCAGCAACCGGGACCGGCGGGTCTTGTTGTCTTGTTATGCATCTAACGCTTCGTCTTTTTGCTGCTGATCACGACACTTCCCGGCTGATCTTCATGATGGTAACGGTTTTCCATCTTTTTGCCGGCAAGCCACAGCAGCCAGAGGACGATGGCCGCGATAAGAATGCGCCAAGGCTGTTGGACAAAGGCTTGCCAGTCATGTCCAATGAATGCCACCATAAAAATCATCACGGATTTACCTGCCATAACGGCTATCGTGAACGTCGTTGCCGATATCGTGCTGATGCCGGATGCGATATTGATCAGTGAGGAAGGCGTGAAGGGGAAGCAGTACAGGATGAAGATCGGCGTAAAGCCCTTTTCTTCGATCCAATGGAAGAAGCGCTGGGATCCCGGCATTCTTTTTTGGATAAGCAATCCAAGCTTGCCTCCCAGCTTACGAACAATCCAGAACACCGTAACGGATCCAAGGCAAACGCCGATCCACGACAGCAGGAATCCCCACCATAATCCATAGGCCGCGGAGTTCCCCATCACCAGTACGATAAGGGGCAGAAAGGGAAGGAACGCCTCTATAAATGGAAGCAAAATACCCGGGATGGGACCCAGCTGCGAGTACTGCTGAAGCCATTCCTGCACTTGATCCATGTCAATTTCTTTCATATGGGTCCACAAGTTCTGAAGCCATTCCAACATGATGAGTAAATCCTCTCCCTGCCTAGGGTAAAATTATGTATTTTCCGGTCGATCACGGATGAAATATATTATAGCATAACCAGAATCAATATTATAAATTGCAAGTATTGAACCGGGAGGAGGGATACGGGAAAAGCTCAAACTCTCCTAAAGCCATGGTGAGTTTGAGCTATATCCTTTATCGGTTCTTATACAGATTGGGCGGGCAGCACTTCCTTGGTTTCAGGATTCGAATCCGGCGGGAGATCCGGCTCGATCCCGTTCCAATCGATTCGGTTCTTGCTCCGCAGCGACCAGACGATCAATAGGATGATCCCAATAATGACCGAACCAATCGTTACCATATAATTGCCCCAGACCGAAAGGTATTCAATCTCGATGAATGCATATTGGGAGGGTACCACGGCGTACCGGACCATCTCCAGCCAGGCCAGGTGAAAGCCGATGCTCATCCACAGATTGTGGGATACGATGCGGGACAGCTGCAATACCGTACCAAAAGCAACTAAATTGATGATATACTCCACCGTAATCAAATCCCATGTCCCTATTCCTATGGCCACCATGAATGCCGTTACAGCGATAGGCGCAAGCACGAACATTACGACCTGAAGGACCAAAGCAAGCCAGCGCGGAAAACGGGTGTTTAAGTTCCGGTACACATAACCGCGGAAGGTGATCTCTTCTGGAAAGGCTTCATAAAAAAATGCAATCGGGACGTTGATGAGGATAACGAGCATCGTAACGATTGGGAAGTGGAAATCCACGATCCGGAGCCATCCGGCGGCGCTGCCGATCAGCAAGGCTGCTGCCGTGACCAGGGCAAGGAAACCGATGCCGAGAAGGAAATAACGAAAACCGGAAGGAACAGAGCTAAGACCAAGTCCGCTCCAGGGCCGCTGGTCGACATAACGCCTAAGCAGATAAATCAGCGGCACGGATATGCTTGTTGTTACGACGGCAAGGAGGATTTGGAGCCCGAGGGTAGGGATCTGGTATGAACCCGCTACCGTGGCTATCACAACTGCTAGTCCGAGCCCTGTAACAAAAGCCAGCCACCCAAGGACGACACGCCAGAACAGGTTTAAACGGCCCTCCCGATCACGGAATGCCCGAGAAACACCGTGTTTAGCCTTCGATTCAGTTAATGTGCGAATGATGAACTCGCCCCTCTCTTAAGAACACGCTGCCCGTGTTCCTATTCTTTTTGACATTAATATATATAGTATTGCTTCTATCAAGGTGTTCCATAGAAAGAACCTATTTTTACGAAGGTAGGCATTAAAGAAGCAAATAAAGATGCTGAAATGTTGTTTATGGTACGTTGTATTAAAAAAAACCGGAAGTGTATAATGGGATTATGCCGAAAATCGTAGATCATGATAAACAAAGACAACGGGTCGCTGAGGCTGCCCTGCGGGTGATTCAGAGGGGTGGACTCGAAAAAGCGACGGTACGCAATATCGCCGAAGAGGCGGAGTTATCCGTAGGTTCGCTGAGACACTATTTTACCAGCCAAGCTGAGTTGTTGGCTTTTTGTATGAACCTGATGATCGAGAGGATTGAAGAACGCTTTTTGACTTTGTCCTTGAAGGGACCCGTGTTTGAGGATGTAAAACAAGTATTGATGCAATTTCTGCCGATGGATGAGGATAGGACGATGGAAATGGAGGTGTGGATGTCGTTTGTTGCCAAAGCACTTGTCTATCCCGAGTTAAGAATAATGACCGATCATATGTATGATGGATTAACCAAGGCGTGCCAGTATGCGGTGGATACCCTGGTCGCACATAAGCTGGCTAAACCGGAGCTGGATCTTGATTATGAGAAGGAGCGCATATACGCATTGGTGGATGGATTAGCGATTCATCATATCATGAGGCCACAGCAACTTGCCAAAGAAAAGATCGAAAGGATTCTCGAGCAGCATCTGCGTTCCTTATGTCTGGATGACAAGGCAATGGACTAAAAGACCCATGTCACTTAGCGTGTCAACATTGACATGCCATTCCTTTTTTTAATACAATGGTTCTTCGACAGGCACTTCGTGTGAAAAAAGATACAAAAGGAGAATGGCATGGTCAAAAAACACAAAAATCTGACAGTCGGCGAAATTCTGAAACGGTTCATCTTTATTACCATCGGTGCAGTTCTGATGGCCGTGGCGCTAGAAATATTCCTGGTGCCCAACGAAATTATCGACGGGGGTATTACCGGTATTTCCATCGTATTATCATCGATTACGCCCATCAAACTGGGTGTGTTCCTCTTCATTATCAACTTGCCGTTTCTGTTCATCGGTTATAAGCAGATCGGCAAAACGTTCGCATTTTCCACACTGTACGGGATCGTGGTATTGTCGGTGGCGACAACCTTCCTGCATCATGTAGACCCGTTTACGAACGAGAAAATTTTGGCGGTGCTGTTTGGTGGTTTGGTCCTTGGTCTGGGGGTAGGTCTTGTTATCCGTTACGGCGGAGCTCTTGATGGTACGGAGATCGTTGCTATCCTGCTGTCCAAAAAGCTGCGCATGCCGGTCGGGCAGATCATCATGATTATCAACGTGTTTATTTTTATTACGGCAGGGTTTGTATTCGGTGCAGATTCGGCCATGTATTCGATTTTTTCATACTACATAGCGGCAAAAGTGATGGATATTGTGGTAGAGGGCTTGGACGAGTCCAAATCCGTTACGATTATATCCAATGAATATGAAGAAATCTCAAGTGCCATCATGCAGCGTCTGGGCCGCAGCACAACGATGATTTATGCCAAGGGCGGATATTCGAAAGAGGATACGCAGATGATTTATTGCGTCATCACCCGGCTGGAGATTGCGAAGCTGAAGACGGTTGTGCAGGAGATAGATAAGAACGCATTTATTTCGATTCAAAATGTCGCGGATGTGCTGGGTGGGAGTATGGCGAAGTCAGATATTCACTAGGAGCACGTACATGCTATTGATGTAATAGGTTGATTAACGAACGGCGGTTTTTTGCAGATCCTCTTCTGCAGAAGGCCGCCTGTTTATTTAGGAGATAAAAACAAGTAAACCATTAAAGTCTTACCATCCTTATCTCGCAAGAAACTTCGGCTATATGCGGACTGTATACTGAAAAAGCACTGATCGAAGAGAGGGGATTGCCTGAGTGTCTGATCGAAGCTCCATGAAAGCCGTCAATCTAAAAGCGCTCAGGCCATCCATATGTCATTTCCGTACTTCAAAAAATTCGCATTCATCCCGCTTATGATAGCCGAGCGAGCTGACGCTGGATTGCGTAATGACGGTTTCGTCGGTGAATCGGATGACGATACTGCCGGAGTCAATCAGATGATTATCCTTGAAGATGCGTATACGGGTCTGCTGCTCCATAACTTCCTGAAAGTCCTGGTCGGTTAATAGCGGTCTGACTATCGGCATGGGTCATCCTACTCCTTACGTTTTGAATGGTGGATTGTTCGTAAAAGTCCTATGATAAAGGGGGATTGGTATGACATTTGCGGCAAACAGGGAAGTAGGTATCATTCCCTCCGATCAGGATCTGCTCGCCGGCATATACGGGTTTACCGTCAATGACGCGAAGGTTCATGATCGCTTTACGTTCGCAGAACCAGCAGATCGTTTTCATTTCCTCGATTTTATCGGCGTAAATCAGCATCCAGCGGCTGCCTTCAAACAGCTCGTTCCGGAAATCATTCTTCAAGCCGAAGCCCATGACAGGCACGTTAAGCTCATCTACGATCCGAACGAGCTGCAGGATGCTGTCCTTGGAGAGGAACTGGCATTCGTCAACGAGAACGCAGTATGGCTTAGGCTGATGCTCCTTCACAATCCCATAGATATCGGTCGTATCGGTTATAGGTATCGCTTCGCGTCGCAGGCCGATTCGTGAGGACACATACCCAACGGCATCCCGGTCATCAATAGCGGATGTAAAAAGGAGCACCGGTTTGTTCTGTTCTTCGTAGTTATGGGCGACTTTCAAAATTTCGATGGATTTACCACTGTTCATGGAGCCGTACTTAAAAAATAATTGAGCCATGCTTTCGTTCCCTTCCTATAAGTACAATGTTGCTTCTTTTAGTGTAGTGATACAAATTTCGTTATTCTTACGATATAAGATATGACATGCAGAGTATATTGTCGCATTATTGGGCATCTTTTGTCCATTGCCTGTAAGGACTATATTCTGACATATTTAACTTAATCGCGGAATGAAAAAAAGGAACAGGACTTCGCCGCGCAATATGGCGAGGTTATCTTTGTATCATGGCACCAGGCTTAATCAAAAAAAGGTATAATATTTTTCAATTACGTTGTCAGAAATAACGAACTTCTCTGGTCATATAAGTAGTCAACGATACGAAAGAGGGTTTGAGCAATTGGATACGACAGCAGACAGAACGGTCCAGTGGGATGAGATGGAAGATCAGGAGTTGGTGAAACATGCGCAGGCAGGGGAGCGGGAAGCTTTCGGTGAGCTTGTTCGGCGTCATCGGTCCAAGGTTTATGGCTATGCCAGAGCTATAACCCGGGAGTCCTACCTGGCAGAGGACGTTGTACAGGATGCATTGGTCCGGGCATTTTTGCACTTGGGCAAACTGGTCGATACCCGGCGTTTCCTGCCCTGGGTGCAGCGGATCGTACGGAATCAGGCCTATACCCGGCTTAAGGGAAGCTCCGCGATGAAAGAGCAGACATTCACCGAGCTTGAAGGCAGGGGAAGGTATGATAGTGCCGGGAGTGCAGATCAGTGGAATAGTCTGGACAGCATTCTGGGAAGGCTCCATCATTCTTCAGCCGAAGCGGCCGCAGGATTCAACGTACCGGAGGAACGAATCGTCCAGCAAGAGACGCTGCGTGTTTTAACGAACATCATTCAACGCCTGAAGCCACGCGAACGGCTTATTTTCGAATCTCATTTTTTCGATCAGCTGTCCCCGCAAGAAATTGCTGACTTGTTTCAGCTCTCTTCAGCCAATGTGTATCAGATTATTTCGAGATCGCGGAAGAAAGTGATCCAAGAAAAAATTCGCGTAACCGTTGACTCTTATATTAAGACGAGAAGGGACTTGGGAATTATGAATAAGAAGATTCTACAGTACGAAGGATCGTTGAAAGAAATCAAAACTTGGACAACTGCTGCGGATGCCACGTATAAAATGCTGCAATTTACAGATCGGAAGCTATCCCTGCCGATGGTTATGGGGCTGACAGGTCATGCATTCCGAATTAACATCATTCCGGATCAGGTTCACATTGCAGGTCCGACCGCGTATTTTTTTGGTGAAGTATTATCCCGGGGTCTTCATAATATCGGCTTCCATTCCAAATTCATCGACGGCATGTCGGGCGGCATCGGTACCAATGCCAATCTGCTGGATCCATCTGCCTTGGAGAAGAGTGCCATGGGCAAGCGCAGCATTCATCAGGAGCTGCCAAGGGCCCTTGATTTGATTCATAGCTCGCTGGACCGCGGATACCCTGTGCTGGCATGGGATATTTTCTTCCCTGAATTTGGTACGCTGTATGGCTATGACGATGAGACCAGAACCCTCTATGGGGAAGTATGCGGAAAAGCGGATACGCTCCCTTATGAGAATCTCGGAAGGAGTGTAATGGAAGAGCTGTTCGTTCTGGCCATTGAGGGATCGGTCGATTTAACGCTTCAACAGCAGCTTCGACTTGCGCTTGAAACTGCCATCGAACAATATGAGGGGAAAGAAAGCGTGGTTCCGACGGCAGTGAAGGGGATTGCGGCATACGATGCTTGGATCGAATCGCTGCAGGGGCGGAAGATCGAACCGAACGGCCATGCATACAACATCGAGGTATTAAGAGATGCCCGGTATTACGCTGCTGAGTTCTTCAAGGAACTGATAGCAGCATGGCCGGATGCGAATACCGAAGGACCGGAGCTCACGCAGCAGTTTAAAGAAGCCAGCGTGTTATATACGGGAATGTGCGAGAAATTCAGTGTCCTGCATCAGATGTTCCCATTTCCGGTAGGCGGAGAGCCTAATTCGGAGGATCAAGCTATGACGGCGATAACGCTGGTAGAGGATATTAAAGCTCTGGAGATCGAAGCCGTTGCTAAATTGAAAGAGATCTACGCAAAGTTGTCTTCTTAATTAGTGGTTGGTATTTACAATGTTGAGGTTTTGTCTTAAGATAAGACCATAATTCAATATCAAACAGAGTCAACCCCACTTTTTACTGTTTTCTGGATTCCAAAACAGTGAAAGTGGGGTTTTTTGTTGCGTAAGGGGGAGTTTCACGTTGTTGCATTTGTTGAAAAATTCATTCTTCGTATTTTTGGGAGCCTGCTGTTTCGGAATTCTGTCAACGGTTGTAAAGCTTGCTTACCAGGAAGGGTTCCTATTTCAGGAGGTGATGATCAGCCAATTCGGGACAGGCTGGCTCATTCTGCTGTTGCTGATGCTGTTTTTTGGACGACATAAGGTCACGGGCAAGCAATTCCTAAGGCTAGCCGGGGTTGGGTTATGTACATGCCTTACAGGCGTCACGTATTACCTTGCCCTTCAGAGCATTCCGGCATCGATCGCCGTCGTGCTTCTATTTCAATTCACCTGGATCGGTGTCATTATCGAAGCTGTTGTAAAACGGCAATGGCCGGATAAATCCACCGTCATCTCCGTTATCATCCTGTTCGTCGGGACGATGATGGCTGGGGGGATGTTGGGTGCAGGCGAGATTCAATTGAATTGGAAAGGGGCAATATTGGGACTGACCGCGGCTTTGATGATGGCTTTGTTTGTCTTCTTCAGCGGCCGGGTCGAGACGCAGATGTCACCCATTACCCGGAGCTTTTATACCTCAACGGGTGGGCTTATTCTGCTGACGATCCTGTTCACGCCGAAAGCGTACACGGAGATATCCCTGTTTGACAACGGGTTATGGCTGTTCGGCTTAATCTTAGGCGTATTCGGCGTTGTTCTTCCAGTACTGCTATTCGCACTCGGTGCGCCCAAAATCAGTACGGGATTGGCAACCATCCTTGGTGCCGGAGAGCTGCCCGTTGCCGTTATTGCATCGGTGCTGGTGCTGAGCGAGCAGGTGACTGCGCTTCAATGGATCGGGGTTATCGTGATCCTGCTGGGCATAGCGTATCCGCAGATAGCGGCTCAGAAGCGGAGCGGGGTGCCAGCGGTACAAAGATAGGTGGCACAGAGATATCAAGCAGCACGATGTTGGCATAAGATAAAAGACGTTGCGACCTTCCGGTTGCAGCGTCTTTTTGACGTTACAACACTAAAGTTGCAGTTGCACCTCAATATCAACTACTATTTAAAGAGGGAACAGAACTTCTGGAATGTTAGCAGCGTGTTTTGTTTTTATTTACTACATGAGTCATCACGGCTCTGAATCACACAATCGAAAGGAAGTATCCCATGAATTCTTTGCAAATCGAACAGCTCAAAATCATTCGGAATGAAATTACCCGATTCATGATGAAATACAAATTCGCCTTAGATGAGATTGAAACCAAAATGGAGATATTAAAAGAGGAGTTCCAGGCTCTTCATGATTATAGTCCGATCGAACATACGAAATCCCGCCTGAAATCGCCGGAGAGCATCATGAAGAAGCTGCTCCGAAAAGGCGGAAACATCTCTCTTAGCTCCATAGAAGATAATATCAAAGACATTGCGGGTCTAAGAATCACCTGCTCATTCATAACCGACATTTACAAAATTAGCGACATGCTGCAGAAGCAGAGCGATTTAACGGTGTTAAACGTCAAGGATTATATCAAGAATCCGAAGCCGAACGGATACCAAAGCCTGCATCTGTTAGTGGAAGTGCCTGTGTTTTTCTCCGACCGGGTGGAGAAGGTATGCGTTGAAGTCCAAATTCGAACCATTGCCATGGATTTCTGGGCGAGTTTGGAGCATAAAATTTTCTACAAATATAATAAGTCCGTTCCACAGCATCTGCTGGAAGAGCTTAAGAAGGCTGCGGATACGGCTAACGCGCTGGACCGTCAGATGGAGCAATTGCACCACGAGGTGCAGGCCATTAAGGACTCGGAAAGCGATGATTCGCTGCTGGAGGAACTGAAGAGCATTCAGATCAACAACCGCAAGTATGAGCTTCCGGCGGGCTTGCTTGAAGTATTGACCGAGGACAAATAAAGTTCCTGGCGAAGCGAAAAAGATGATAAAACTGTTTCACCATCCATGCACCGGGTATATATATCCTAAGTGGGAAGTGGAAACACACATCAACACCAGACGGATAACAAGACGTTAAGTCGGAATTACCGAAAGGATTTGATACCCATGTACAACATGACGAGGAATAAGGACGACACAATCTGAATGATTCCAAAGTACACCTTAAGCAATGGAACGATTGCGTTAGAATAGAAAAGACCGCTTCCCACGAAAAAAACTCTGCGAGTGATCTCGCGGGGTTTTTTGCTGTCAACAACCCTCCAAGCATGCTCTTGGACCCCGTACGTGCACTAAGGAGCAATACGCCTGTACTAATGGTGGGTTTTCTCGCGGGGCGGGCGGGAAGTCGTAGTAGTGAACGGTTCTGTTCACAATATTGAGGGAATGGCGTCCCTCGGAAGCACGGGCTCTATGATATACTTAGAAATTGGATACAATGGTAACAATCATGATTAAGATGTTATGAACCTACATAATAGAGGTGTATGTACAGTGACAACTACCGTAGTTATCGGCGGCGGCATTACCGGACTTTCGACCTTATACTATCTGCAAAAAGAGTTGAAGCACCTTCAACAGAATATGGAACTGGTGCTTATCGAGGCAAGTGAAACGCTCGGAGGCAAAATCCGCACCGTTCAGAACGGTGAATTTATTATGGAAACCGGAGCGGATTCGATCGTATCCCGGAAAACGAATGTGGCACCACTTCTGGAGGAGCTTCAGTTAACAGACCAGGTTGTGTATAATGCCACGGGGACTTCTTTCATATATACGACTGCAGGTCTGAAAAGAATCCCGGATGAGAGCGTATTCGGCATACCGCTTAGCCTGAAATCCTTGGCCGAAAGCGAGCTTGTGTCTGCCGAGGGGAAGGTGGAGGCGCTCAAGGACTATTACACGCCGAATGAAACGTATACCAAGGACGATTCTTTGGGGGAGTTCCTTGAAGCCTTCCTTGGCAAGGAAATCGTTCAGAATCAGATCGCTCCGGTCATATCGGGCGTCTATTCCGGGGAGCTTCATGACCTGACAATTGCGTCAACGTTTCCCTATTTGCTGGAGTACAAAAATACGTACGGCAGCATCATGGGCGGTTTGGCCGAGAATAAACAGAAATTCCTTGGCTCAGGCAATAAGAAATTTCTTTCCTTCAAAGACGGAGTCTCCGTATTGATTGATGCATTGGAACGGACCGTGATCCAAGCAGGCGCGAAAATATACAAAGGCGTTGCCGCAGAGAAGCTGGAGAAAGCAGCCAGCGGCTACGGGGTGACGTTGGCAAATGGCGAAAAGCTTGAAGCTGATTTTGTTGTTTTAAGCACGCTGGGATCCGCCGCGAAGGATTTGCTGCAAGATCCGCTGCTTAATGAGGACTTTGACCAGATGTATACCAAATCGCTCATCAGCGTGTATCTTGCCTATGATATTCAAGACGAAGAGCTTCCCTATGATGGAACGGGATTCATTACGGCCAAGGGAACCCGATTGAAGTGTGATGCTTGCACCTGGACGAGCCGGAAATGGGAGCATACCTCCGAGAACAAGCGGTTATTGATGCGATTATTCTACAAGAGCTCCAATCCGCATTATGAGGAGCTGATCCAGTTATCCGATCAAGAATTGAAACAGATCGGGATGGGGGATATCAGCCAAAGCCTTGGCATTAAGGCTGAGCCGATCTCTTGTGAAGTCACCAAATGGCATGACAATATGCCGAATTATCATTTGAAGCACCGGCAAATCGTGGAATCATTAGAACAGAAAATGGATGACCAGTATCCTAACGTTATTTTGGCGGGATGCTCCTATTATGGAGTGGGGATACCGGATTGCATTGCGAACGGGGAGAAGACGGCAGGTCTGATTCTGGAAAGGATGCCCTAATGACAATCTATATTGCGTTGCTTAGAGGGATTAACGTAGGCGGACACAATAAAATCAAGATGGCCGATTTAAGAAAGATGCTTGAATCTAGGGGACTAACTCGCGTGCAGACCTACATCCAGAGCGGAAACGTGCTCTTTGAATCCGGGGAATCCAAGGAAACGCTGCGCGTTCAAATCGAGCAGGGCATATTTGAAACGTTCGGCTTCCCGATATCGGTGATCATTAGAACCTCCGAGGAAATCGAGGGGATCGTTCGGAACTGTCCATTTTCGGAAGAAACGCTGCGTCAAGCGGAGGCAGCATCGGAGTTTGAGAGTCTTTATGTTGCCATGCTGACGGAAGCGCCTGCTGTTGAAGATGTGGAGAAATTAAAGCTTTATGTGAACGAAAAGGAAATCTTCGAGGTGATCGGTGAAGAGGTTTACTTGCTGTTCAAGGAAAGCGTTCGGAATTCCAAGCTGGCGGTTCAGTTGTCGAAGCTCGGCGTGCCGATGACGATGCGGAATTGGAAAACGATGAACAAGCTGGTACAACTGTCCCAGACGATGAAGAGTGTGTGAGCAGCCGCAATCATTTAAACAAATAAAGGGGTACATAGCTGATCTCCATATTCGAAAGAAAGTTCGGGTCAAAAGCGTTTCACTTCCCGAGAACCGGGTAAATATAGAACAAGTGGGAAGTGGTATTGTCAATCGACGGACGGAAGAACATCATGTCATTCCGAAAGGCAGTTGATTCGCCATGAACACTCGTAAAAGGAGAAGGAGAGCGAAGTTTCTTCGATTCTTTTCTGGTAAGGCACCCTAGCAATTGGAAAATTGCTGCATAATGAGTAACAAAATCGCTTCCCACTGATAAGGATCCTGCGATAATATTCGCGGGGTCTTTTTTTTTTGTGCAGAATAAGCACAAACTGCATCCTATGAGAAAGGATGATGAACAATGCTTGCTCAAAGATGAAACGGATAAGAAATGAATAGATCGGAAGCAATGATCTTTAAACGCCATGCCGGTTTCGTTTGTGGATCTTGAGATATGGATGCTTACTTAAGATATAGTGATGAAGGTCTGTTCGGATATTATCCTATTTTACTAGAAGGCTAGCTGATTTCCGGGACTTGCGTATCATTTATCAGATTTTACATAAAGTGGTTTAAAAAACGAAGGGAATATGCAATTATTGATCTTAGGAGGTGACGTGCTAAATGGATCTCTCAAGGGAATAGCCTAAATCTGATAGAGTGAGGGATTTGATATTGAAAGCGCTTTAATTAAAATTTGGAGATCCCATGGAGACCTGGAGAATTGGGAAACTGAATTGATTGTTCAAAAAATCATTTCTAGGAGGTTTTCCATTGTCTAAGATCGTCCTGAATCGATGTATATCCTGCTTCTTGATCCTCTGTATCGTGTTGACGGCCTCGTTTACCGGTTTCGCAGGACAGGCTTCAGCCCAGTCATCCACCGCGTCTACCAACGTGCCTGAACTCCTGATCACCGAGCTTGTTCCTGATTCCACGAATGTAGGAACCGCCGACGGATATGAATTTATTGAAGTATATAACAATACCGATCAAGACATCGATTTCAGCCATTACAAAATTCGTTATCGTTACTTGGAGAGTGATACCCTTTGGGCTCATGTACCCGATGAGGTGAAGATTCCATCCAGAGGCACGCTGGTGTTCTGGATCATTAATGCTCAGAACAGCAAATCCACGATTGCTGATTTTAATAAAAACTACGGCACCAACCTGATTGAAAACACCGATGTTGTCAAAATATTCTCAGGCGGCATGTCCAATTCACGCATGCGGGAGCTCGTGGTTGTAACAAATACCGGCCGTCCGATCGTGTCCGCATTTTACAATGACGGGGAGGTTCATAACAAAGCCGATCAGGGGATTTTCTATAAGTATCCCGAAGATGGCAGCCTGAAGATGCAGCGGATCTCCCAGCTGGAGCATAAGGCTACGCCGGGTTCGCTGCAGCATTCCGAGGTGCCTGCGGTGCCGGTACATATTGATGTGACCAAGGAACCATCGGTCACCAACCGGACGACAACGACCAATGTGGAGCCGGGCGAAAATCTGGAGATTACGGCAGAAGCGCACGATGATCGTATGGTTACTTCACTTGCGCTATCTTATCGTGTCGATGGACAGAACGATTACAAGGTTGTACAGCTTCAGGAAGGGAAGCAAGGCCTTCGTCATACGATTTCTTATCTGGAGCTGTTGGGACACAACAAGCTGGAGTACTTTTTCACGGTATCCAATACCTTTAAGAAAGTAGAGAGTCCTAAATATGAAGTCGACCTCACGGGGAACGGGGCCAGCGCCAGCCTGAATGTTGACGATCAACAGACCGTCACCGGGATAACGTATATTCGGGGTGCGGCAGACGGGGCAGAGCCTGCGGATCTCGAGCTTCATATCGACGGGCAGCCGGTTCAAGGTTCAGCCGTTATGGAGCATTCCGCTTATTTTGTTTTTGAAGGCGATGGTATTGACGATGGGATCAACACGGTGACCGTAGGCAAGAACGTTCTGTTCAAGACCGAGCCGAATATTGACGGTTATCAAACCATCGTTGTCCCCGTCGAACCGCAATGGCTGACAAGCGGCACAAACGAAATTACCCTGCGGGCCGGCGATAATGAGAAGACCTATTTCGAGGATGACAAGCCGACGGGGAATATGGATGATTTTAATGTCCGCAACGTACGGCTGTTGTTAGGAGACGGAACAGAAATCCGGGATCCGCAATTTAGCGATCCTGCGCTTATTCATGACCTAGGGGACGATGGACGGTTTCTGCCATTTGTAACGTTTCAATTTGATATTTCTGCCGATAAGGTAAAAGCCCTCTCTTACGCATGGGATACCACGACGGTTACAGACGGGCAGCACAAGGTTGATTTGCATGTAAAGGGTAAGTCTGAAGCAATGGCCAACATTCAGGTAGATAACAATGGACCCGAAATTAACGTGACTGTTGAAGAGGGCAAGAGTTATAAGGGAAGCATTCCCATTGATGTGACTGCACAGGATAGCGTATCCGGCGTTGAACAGGTGGAGGTACTGCTAGATGGTCGAGCCATCCAGGTGCCATACGATACTTCATCGTCCGAGCTTGAACCAGGCGTCCATAAGCTGGACATTCGGGCAGTGGACAAGATTGGCAACATCTCGGAACGTACGGTAACGTTTAACACCGCACCGGAGCATCCGAATGCACCCGAATTGGTCTCACCAGCAGATATGGAGAGCGGAACCGGGTTATCGCCGGAGCTTAAGGTTCAAGTCAGCGATCCATCGGATGACGAGCTTGAGGTCTCCTTCCACCAGGCATATCCGTATCATGCATTAAGTGGCGATCGGGTAAAGTTATCCAAGAACGCCTCGGATGAAGAGCCTCCTAAGGATAGGTTCCCGGCTGGCGAAACCGCGCTGACCGAAGAGGAATTGAAGCTGGTAGCTGAATCCAACGATCAATATGTCACGGTGGATTCCACGTCCCAGTTCCCTTATATCCGGTTTGAGGTAGAGCTGGAGCATGCCGTGGAGCCGGGTGACCGCGTTGAAGTTACTTGGGAAGGACATACGGTGTCGGGCCGCAAGGTCACGATGTATGCGTGGAACCACAACCTGAACAAGTGGACAGAGATCACCAAACATATTGCCCAGTCTGAAGATGATTTTACCCTTCGAGGCGAACTGTCGGCAGCAGACTACGTACAAAACAGCAAAGTGGATGTCATTGTACAGGATGAAATCCCTTCACGTGGAGATTATGACTACACTTTTGTTTGGGTATCGGATACCCAATTCTTAACGGAGCTGTACCCGCATATTCAGCAGAAGCAATTCAAATGGATTGTCGATTCCATCGATGATATGAACATCAAATATTTGTTCCATACCGGTGATATCGTGAACGACCCGACAGCTGAGTATCAATGGAAACGTGCCGATGATTACATGAAGATGCTGGAGGATGCAAATCTGCCGCATGGCGTGCTCGCCGGAAATCATGATGTGGGAAGCTACGATTGGGACTACACGACCTACAGTCAATATTTCGGGGAGAACCGTTACAAGAATCAGCCATATTACGGAGGTTCCTACAAGGACAATCGCGGACATTATGACCTTGTATCCGTTGAAGGCAACGACTTTATCATGATGTATATGGGATGGGGCGTTGAAGACGAGGACATAAAGTGGATGAACGAGGTTCTCGCAGAATATCCGGACCGTATCGCATTTCTGAATTTCCACGATTACATGCTCGCGAACGGAACTCGTTCCGGTATAGGCAACAAATTGTACAAGGAAGTTGTCGTACCGAATCCCAACGTGGTTGCCGTTCTAAGCGGCCATTACACGGGAGCCAGTCTGCTTAAAAATGAATTGGATGATAATGGTGACGGTACTGCAGACAGAACCGTATATCAGATGCTGGCAGACTATCAAGGACATGCCGATGGCGGGAGTGGTTACTTGAGACTGCTGCATTTTGATAAGGATAGCAATCAGATTTACGTGAATACGTACTCTCCTTATCTGGACAAGTACAATTATTATACGAATGGCTCGGATGAGTTCAAGATGAATCTGGATCTTGAACCGAAATTAAAGCGGGTAGCAACGGATTCGATCCAAGTGAATCATCTGAGAGGAGAGTCCATCGGTACGCCGCAGAACGTAGCTAGCGGCACTGAGGTTGTTCAGCAATGGGCAGGACTGCAATCCGATGGAACTTATTCGTGGTATGTCGTCGCACAAGACAAATTCGGGGGGAGAACCCTTTCGGATGTGTGGACATTCACGACAGATGGCGGGAATCCAGGCGCTCCGACCAACCTGAAAGCACTGAATGTGACATCGTCAACGGTTCAAATCGGTTGGGATCCCGTGAGCAGTCCAGACCAACAAGCGATGAATTATAATGTATATCAGGACGGAGAGCGCGTAGCAACGGTCACGGATAGCGTATATGAAGCGACGGGACTGACCCCGGACACGCTGTATGAATTCAAAGTAACCGCCGTGGACAAGCAAGGCACGGAATCGGCTCCGAGTGAGATATTAACGGTCGTCACTCAAGCCGTAGACATTCCGGGAGCGCCAGTGTGGACAGCCGGGGAGCTTGAATTTTCGAACATCACATCAGACGCTGTATCCATGAGCTGGCCGGAAGCGACCGCAGATGATGGCGTGGATGGATATCGTGTATATCTGAAAGGGCAGAGTGAACCGGTTGTTACCGTGACAAATGATGTGTATTCGCATACCGCTTCCGGTTTGGTTCCTGACACCCGATATCATTTTACCGTGAAAGCCTATAACGCTGCGGGAGAGAGCGCCGGACTTCATAAGTCGGTTACAACGCCGGCAGCAGCAGTAGACAAGAGCGAGTTAATCGGATTAATCGCATCGGCACAGCAAAGGCTTGACGAAACAAAGGAAGGCACATCGCCGGGGCAGTATCCGGCAGAAGCAAGGTCTGCACTCCGTGCTGCCATTGAAAGAGCCAGCGCCATAGCGCAGCAGGATCAGGCAACAGCCAAGGAAGTACAAGCTGCGATCAGCGTTCTGCAAGCCGCGATCCGTACCTATAACGCTTCGGTGGTACCTTCAACGGAGAACCCGCCATCATCGGGATCAGAGTCGGGATCGGGATCCTCTGGAGACCATGTATTATCTGGAGACAACCGTTTAAAAGGACTCGAAGTGATCATCGGCGGCAAAGCAGCGGAACTCACCCCTGCATTTAATGAGAATACGACAGAGTACCGACTTGAGACGGAAGCCGAATCCGTGCAGCTCCGTGTGGATGCGGCGCATAACAAGGCAACAGTCCTTCTGGGGGAAGAATCCCTGAAGAAGGATCAGGTTATCGAGCTGAAGGAAGGGGATAACCTGTTGAAGCTGGTGATTCGGGCTGAGAACGGAACGACCCGAACTTACCAGTTAACCATTCATCGTAAGGCGAAGCCGGGGACCGAAGAACCGAAGCCGGAGCCAAAGCCAGTGATGTTAACCGACATCGCGGGACATTGGGCTTCGTCGGCGATAGAGGAAGCCGTTCAGCTCGGTATCGTTGACGGCTATCCGGATCATACCTTTAAGCCGGACCGGCAAGTAACACGCGCTGAATTTATGGTGATGATGTTCAAAGCATTGAATGGACAAGGGGATGCTGGGAAGCTGAATTTCAAAGACAGTTCCCTCATCGGAACCTGGGCGCTTAAAGCGATTCAATGGGCTTTATCCGAAGGTATTGTGAAGGGATATCAAGATGGCACATTCAGACCGAATCAACCTGTCAACCGTTCTGAAATGGCGGTCCTGATCACACGTTATTTGGGCCTTTCCTTACCAGAAGCAGAAACGGAATTCCTTGATCAGAAAGCCATTCCGGCTTGGGCAGAGAAGGAAATCGCTGCCGCCACCGCGGCTGGCATCGTGAATGGGCGCTTAGGTAACCGGTTCGCCCCACGGGAATCCGCGACCCGGGCGGAAGCCGTCATGATGATTCTTCGTATGCTGGATATCATGGAGAAGAAGTAAGAAATAAGAACGGAAGAGAGGCTGACACTAGAGCTGGAGCTTTAGTGTCAGCCTTTTTCGGGTGGATGTCTAAGGAAGATTCATATTATGGGTATGGAGCAGTCAATAAGTGGGCCAGCCCTGGGAATCCCAGTTCAAATCATTGATGAGCAGCTTCGGCGTGCCGTTATCGGTTGCGTCATACGCATGTCTAATAATGAGGTTATTATAGACATCCTGATGTCCGGGACCTTTCCACACTGCATTCCCGCTGTCCATAATCGTGCCGCCGCCATTCAACATGCTGGTACCGTTCTTGTCCACGTATGGACCTGTTATGCTGGTGGAACGGCCGTAAGCGATTTTGTAGGTGCTGTTGACCCCTTGGCAGCAGGAATCGAAGGAGGCGAACAGATAATAGTAACCGTTTCTATATACGATGGTAGGCGCTTCAACGGCACCTCCGTTGTTCGGGCGTGAGGCAATGGAATACAGGTTTCCGGTCGGTTTCATTGTATTTGCATCAAGCCTGGTCAGCTTGAGTCCGCTCCAGAATGAGCCGTAGGCCAGCCACGGATTGCCGTCCTTATCGATTGTCAGCGTCGGATCAATCGCATTGTAATTATTGGAGGAGGTCGTACGCGTGACGAGACCGTCATCTCGCCAATTGCCGGAGGAGATGCTGGTCGTGGAAGCCAGGCCGATAGCGGATGTGTTGGAGCCGAAGGAGGAGATCGAATAATAGAGCCAGTAGCGGCCGTTGAAATATTCAATATCGGGCGCCCATAGATCGTTGGTGCTTTGGTTTGGTACATAGGTTTTCCACCAGGACAGCGGGGAAGCAAATACCTGGTTCGATCTGGACCAGTTCGTGCCGTTGGTCGATTTCAGCAGTTGGATGCCCTGACCGGTAGAGAAAGTGTACCATGTGTTTCCTTCCTTGATGATGGTTGGGTCATGTACAACAATATCGCCGCTCAGGTTCCAGAATGCACCAAAAGCGGACTGCGTGCCTGCTGTGCATAAACTGATGGCAAGCAAAAGCGAGATAAGCCATTTCCCTTTTTGTTTCATCATTGTTCTCTTCCCTTCATTGTGAAATGGGCATTGCTAATCCGTGCAGCGCCTATCTTTTCCCGGATCACCTCCAACATCTTGCGATATTAATTCATAATTATGTGAAATGTTTTATGTTATATTAAATTATAAAAGCGCTTCCAATATAAGTAAAGTAAAAAAAATCGACTTCGTTTATTTCTTTTTAAATCAGCACAAAGAGTTACGGATATTAGTAAAGCCCCGCGAATTCCCGCAGGGCTTTGTTTCAAGTATACAGCTGTGAATCTGAACACGGATCTAGAGTGTAGTTAAACCCATCGTCCACCGCGAAATACAGGTTCAATCGTGCCGTCAGCCAGCACGCCATCAATGTCCAGCTCGGCCGATCCGATCATGAAATCAACATGCGTCAGACTGACATTGGCTCCGCGAGCTATAAGTTCTTCCTTGCTCATTTTGGTACCGCCCTCGATATTGACAGGGTAGGCGCTGCCCAGCGCAAAATGGCACGATGCATTCTCATCGATACCGGTGTTATAGAAGACACGGTTCAGCTGGGAAATTGGCGAATCATGCGGTACGAGTGCCATTTCTCCCAGATAAGACGCGCCTTCGTCCGTTTCCAGCAGTGTTGTGAGATGCTCCCGCCCGGATTCGGCTTCATACTCGACAACCTTGCCGTCCTTGAACGTGAGCTTCATGCCCTCCACCAGGCGGCCGTTTAGATTAAGCGGCAGCGTACTCGTTACGGTTCCGTTCACGCCTGTACGGTGAGGCATCGTGTAGATTTCTTCGGTCGGCATGTTCGCCACGAAATATACGCCGGCTTCATTCTCGTCGCCGCCGCCGAGCCAGAGATACCCTTCCGGCATGTCCACGCGCAGATCCGTTCCAGGCGCACGATAGTGGAAGCCTTTATAGCGTTTGGCATTCATGTGGTTCTGGCGCAGCTTCAGCTGAGCTATATGATCCCGCCAAGCGGCAACCGGATCTTCACTGCCCACCCGGTTCATCTGGAATACCGCATCCCACATGGCTTGAATCCGATCCTCTTCGGGAAGATCCGCGAATACCTTATCGGCCCAGGCACGGGTAGGGGCTTTAATGAGCGACCAGCTGATTTTATTGTTGCGCACGTAAACCTGGTATTTCTCGTTGGCTACGGCAGCGGCTTTTACGGCTGTAGATACTTTGGTCGAATCAATGCCGCGGAACAGCTCCGGATCCGGGACCTTAATGCGCAGAATGGCTCCTCCGCCTTCGGCTAGCTGCTGCATGGCGTCGGCCTGCCACTGCGGATAATAACCGAAGGAGTCAGCGGGTGCTTTCTCGTAGCGAATGCGAGTGATTCTCTCATCTTCCCAGTCGACTTGCACATATTTGGCACCTGCATCGTATGCCTTGGCCACGATGCGGCGTGTCAACTCTACGGTTTCGATTGGAGCATTGACGATCAGCACTTGGCCTGGCTGAATGTTTACGCCTACCTTAACGACCAGCTCCGCGTATTTCTCCAAATTTTTCTCGAAATTGTCCATATGTAGATTTCCTCCATTTCAGATGTACACCTTTATTTTAACACGTTAAGGAGGTATGCAGATAACGGATCTCATCATCGAAAAGAACGGCCCCGAGCATCATGACGCTCGGGGCCGCGTATGTCGTTAGACGGGGACCTGGTTCTTTTTCTTCATCGTAAGGGAAATTTGCCGCTCAAGCAGCCTTTTCAACTCATGGAGAGCAGCGATCTGACCATCCACATGACTTAACTTCTCTTGGTAAATGGACAGCATTTCCTCGCAGTACTCGTAATCATCTGGAGAAGAGATTTCCCCTTTGAATAAAGCTCTGATTTGATCCGTCGTTAATCCCAGCTTCAAATACAATTGAATCATTTTAACCCGCTCGATGGCAGATCTGTCGAAATGACGGTAATCGTTCTCAAGCCTGTGGGCTTCAAGCAGGCCTTTTTGTTCATAATGCCGGATGGAGCGTGCACTGACCTGACTGATTTGTGATAATTCACTGATCTTCATTCCACATGAACCTCCTTCATGAGTTGGATATCCCGATTATACGCTACCAGGGATGAGTGCATAAAGTCTCTGGGCTGTATTTATATGTATTTTGAAAAAAAGAGGAATCGGGGATAAAAGTGTGACAGTCACCTGTCATACTTTCTGAATTACAATGACGACAGTAAAGAAGAAGGAAACCCACTTAGAAGGAGTGTATGAGAACTTGAAGACACAATCAACCAACAAATTACCCATCGTGCTTGCCGGCCTGCTGCTCGGCATATTAATGGCCTCCATGGACAATACGATCGTAGCGACCGCTATGGGGAATATCGTCGGGGAGCTAGGAGGACTTGATCATTTTGTATGGGTGACCTCCGCTTATATGGTCGCTGAGCTTGCGGGAATGCCGATCTTCGGCAAGCTGTCCGACATGTATGGGCGCAAAAAGTTTTTTGTATTCGGGATGATTGTATTTATGCTGGGTTCCGTAATGTGCGGTACGGCGAACTCCATTACGGAACTGGCGCTATATCGTGCCGTGCAAGGTATTGGTGGCGGTGCGCTCATCCCGATTGCATTCGCGATTATGTTCGATACGGTTCCCCTCGAGAAAGCGGGGTAAGCTTACCGGGTTATTCGGAGCCGTGTTCGGATTATCCAGCATATTCGGACCGCTCGCAGGTGCGTATATTACCGATCAGATTACATGGCAGTGGATATTCTATATTAATTTGCCAATCGGCATCGTGGCTTTCATGATGGTAACGCTGTTCTATAAAGAATCGCATGAACGCTCCAAACAGCCGATTGATTGGATGGGCGCCACTACGCTCCTGACAGGCGTGATCTGTTTCATGTTTGCTTTAGAGCTTGGCGGCAAGCAGTTGGCGTGGAATTCCTGGATTATCCTGACGTTGTTTGCTGCGGCGTTTGTCATGCTGGTCCTCTTCGTGCTTGCGGAGAGAAGGGCGGAAGAACCGATCATTTCGTTTCGTTTGTTCAAGAATAAACTCTATACCTCCAGTGTGCTGTGCGGCTTATTCAGCGGAGGATCCTTCATCGTGGCTTCCGTGTATATTCCAATCTTCATTCAAGGCGTACTTGGCGGAAGCGCAACGAACTCGGGGCTCGTCCTGCTGCCAATGATGGTGGGTTCGGTCATCACGGCTACGGTGAGCGGTTTTCTGATGAGTAAAATATCGTATCGTAACATCATGATCCCGACGCTTGTCCTGTTCACGGGAGGGATGGTGCTTGCTTCGACACTAACGGCGGAATCCAGTAGGTTCATCGTAACCCTGTACATGGTGCTGATCGGGCTTGGCATCGGCGGCTCGTTCTCCGTGCTGAGTACTGCCGTGATGCATGGTTTATCCTATAAGCAGCGTGGAATGGCGAGTTCTACCTTTTAACTTTACGCGGTCGCTTGGGCTGACGATTGGGATTACGGTGTTCGGGTTGATACAGAGCCGATCCTTTGCCGGTTCCTTATCCTCGGGATCGAGCGTGATGAACACCGAGTCGCTGCCTGAAGGATTCGATCTCAAGGACCCTCACATCTTATTGGCGCCGGAGACGAGGTCGCTGATTCCGGCCGAGCTGCTCAAGCCGATCTCGGACTCGCTTGCTTCCTCCATTGCGGCTACGTTTGCTTGGGCTATCGTTCCTGCAGCGTTAGCGCTTGCGGCAGCCACGTTAATGGGGCGCAAAAAGTTGGATGAAACAGCGGAGTTAAAGCGGGAGACGGTCGTTGGTTCAGAAGAGGAGAGTGAAACTCCGGACAATGAGAAGCTGGCGATGGTGCCGTAATGGTTGCGGTATGGCTGTATGATCTGGGGTAAAATAAAAAGAAAAGGCTGCTTTTAACAAATAAGAGGGTATCCCAATAGATCTAAGATCTTTTGGGATACCCTTTTGCCGTTAACTCTTAATGGCACCTGCTGCAATATCGGAAATGAATTGCTTGCTGATGAACAGGAACAAAACGATCAGCGGAATGACGGCGAGCAGCGTACCGGCAATGACCATCGAATAGTCGGTCGTGTATATTCCGTTCAATGAGGAAAGCGCAACCTGCAGGGTGAATTTGTTCTCATCATTTAGAATAATTAGCGGCCACAGGTAGTCATTCCATACGCCGATGAACGTGAAGGCAGCCAGGAACGATAGGGCGGGACGCAGAATCGGCAGCGATATATTCCAGTAGAGGCGGAAGAATCCGCAGCCGTCGATTTTGCCTGCATCCAGCAGCTCCGAGGGCACCGACTCCTGTGCATATTGCCTGATCCAGAAGATCCCGAAGGCGTTTACCATTCCGGGAATGATCAGCGCCTTATAAGTTCCTACCCATCCGAACTCTGCCATAATGACAAAGGAGGGTACCAGGGACAGCTGGGCCGGCGCCATCATGGTAGCCAGCAGCAGCACAAACAGCCATTTTTTGCCCGGGAAATGGAATTTGGCGAACGTGAATCCGGCCAGGGAATCAAAGAATAAGACTAACAGCGTACAAGCGGAAGCCACGAACAGAGTATTCCAGAAGGCGCCGAAGAAATCAATGCTGCTCAGCACCCTCGACACGTTATCAAGCAAGTGAGGACCGAACCATAGTTTCGGAGGAAAGCTGTAAATATCCGAAGTGGTTCGGGTTGCCATGACAAGCAGCCAATAGAAGGGGAAAATCGACAGCAGCAGTCCGGCGATTAACCCGATGTGAAGGAATATGGATTTCCATTTGAACATACGATTCACCCCCATTTCAGTCATTGGACGGACTGCCCTGCACCATTTTCCAGTTCACGATGGAAAAGATCGCTATGAGCAGGAACATTCCCCAGCCGACGGCAGCGCCATATCCGAAATAGTTATTCACGAAGGCTTCACGGTACAGGTAGAGGACGATGGTCATACCGCCGCCGCTGACGCCACCATCATTGCCAACAAGCACCTGCGGTTCGGTGAAGATCTGCATGCCGCCGATGGTCGAGGTAATGACCGTGAAGAGAATGATGGGCCTAAGATTGGGAATGGTGATTTTGAAAAAGGATTGAATGCCGGAGGCTCCGTCGATCTTGGCTGCTTCGTACAGGACGGTCGGGATGCTCTGAAGCCCGGCAAGATAGATAATGGCGTTATACCCTGCCCATCTCCATATGACCATGACCGAAATGGCGAGCTGTATGCCCCATGTCTTATTCAACCACTCGATGGAGTTCAGGCCGAGCAGGGACAGCATATAGTTGAGAAGGCCGTAATTGTTCGAGAATACGGTGCCGAACACGATGGCAACCGCCACGAGTGAGGTGACGTTCGGCAGGAAATAGCCGATCCGGAAGAACGTGCGGAACCGGACAAATGATGCATTAAGCAGGAAGGCAACGACCAGCGCGATAAACAGCATCGGTATCGTGGAGTAAATCCAGATGAGCAGCGTGTTGCCGACGGCTCTCCAGAATTCCGGATCGGTGAGCATGAATTGGTAGTTGCCCAGCCCGTTATAGGTCATCTCCCCGATGCCGTCCCATTTCTGAAAGGACAGGAACATCGAGAAGGCAATCGGGAAAAGGCCGAATATGGCAAATAGAATGTAAAATGGGGAGATCGCCAAATATTCTTTGCGGTGTTTCCATATCTGTGCAGACAGTCGGTCTTGAGATTTCGGATGTTTAGGAACAGGCTTCTGTTCCACGGGCGTGCGATTCAGCATTGGATTATCCATCGTACTGTACCTCCTGTAGCGGTTGGTATTTAAGTACTCCTAACAATCGGAAAGCCATACCTCGCAAAACAAGAACCTTGGTCAGCGCAGGAGTTCTTTTTTGACTCTGGCCAGCGCGTCTGCCCAGGCTTTATCAGGATTTTTGCCCTGGAGCGCAACGGATGACAGCTCTCGATTGACAATGCCGTTTACATTAGCGAATTTACCACCGAAATAAGCAGGTTTGACGTTACGCGCAGATTCTGAGAACACCTCGCCAGTTGCCTGATTCCCGAAAAATTCCTCGGGCTCCTTCATCACGGGGGCATCCAGCGCGTCTTTGGCGGAAGGGAAGAGGTTGATTTTCTTAAAGGAGTGAACCTGATTTTCCGGACTCTGAATATATTTCATCACTTCAAATGCTTCTTGCGGATATTTACTCGTCTTCATAATGGCCAGGAAGGAGCCGCCATTGTTGCCGTCCCCGCCAGGGGCGCGTGCTACTCTCCACTTGCCGCTGGTATCCGGCGCCGCCTGCATCAATATTTCCTTCATCCACACCGCACCGACAAAGGAAGCGACCCGTCCATTGTTCATGGCGGCATTCCATTCGGAGGAAGACGTATTGGCGTTGGCGCTTAGCTTCATCTGGGAAGCCTTCACCGCCGTATCCCACGCCGTTTTCATGGAGGACTTGGGAGTTTCGCCGATAAACGTATTGTCCTCGGCAAAATATATGCGTTCAGACTGAGCATTCATTTGCGTGTAAATGTTGGTGATGTTGTCGAGCATTTTCACTTTTTGATCAAAATGCTCCTGCAGCTTCTGCCCGGCTTCGAAGTATTGATCCCACGTGCCAAGCTGCGCGTGTACCTCTTCCGGTTCGGTTGGCAGCCCGGCTTCCCCGAACAAATCGGCCCTGTAATATAGGGCCGTTGGCCCCGTATCGATCGGAAGGGCAATCATGGTGCCTTCCGGGGTAACGCCAAGCTTCCATTTCCAATCAAGGAAATCCGGCTCAATATCCTTGGCGCCCAGCTCATACAGATCGTAGAAACGGTCCGAGCTCGTAAACAGCTCTGCCACCCAGTCGTTAAAAGCGACGATGTCCGGTCCTCCGGAACCGGCCGCCAGCGTTGTCTTTAGCTTCGATTTGAAGTCGCCACCGATTTTTTGCGCATCGATTCGAATCCCCGGGAATTCCTTTTCAACAGACTTAATCAGCTCATCGTCCAGGCTTCGGTTCCAGTACCAGAGTGTAAGCGTTTTCGTTTTTTCAGTGGAAGCATTTCCCGTGCAACCACTGATGATCATAACAAGAATCAGTAACCCCAAGCTAACCATCCTGCGTGTATTCACTATCGTCAGCCTCCTAACGTGGTGAAGTCGGTGATGCTTAAATCTTATTCAGTTACCAAGCTCGCGTGAGTAAAATATATGATTACGTTAATAAACATTAGACTAAAAATCGAAACATTCCATATTAAGGAATAATAAATGGACAAACCGGGGGCCATATCACGGATCGATCAATTCTTTCCTAATATATCATTGCTTCCTCCTTCCAATAGGTTCGTTATGTCTTACTCAACGTTGATATCCCGCATCATCTGCACGAATGGGTTTGGTCGATGATGCGTAGAATCGGATGACCTCCTTTCTTTGACTTTCTTGTATAATAGCTTCAAACTATTCTCAGTATAAGTTAATATTGTATGGAAAATGAAGTGCTAGATTGGTAAATTCAAGGAATTGGGTGAGGTGAAAAGAGTGAATGACCCGCGTAAGCATCGCTTGATGATCAGCTCCTACCGTGAGCTTGGGGGACACGATCTCACCGGAAATCTTAGAAATGACGTGGTCCGCTTTCTGCAGAAACACCAATGCCTAAAAACAGCAGAGCATGTGCTTAAAGTGGGGGAGGAAGCCCGCAGAATTGCAATTCTCTATGGTGCCGATCCGAACGCTGCTGAATATGCCGGGTATCTGCATGATATTAGTGCCGTTTTTCCGAATCATGTCCGCATTCAAGTATCCCGTGAGATCGGTTTGGAAGTATTGCCCGAAGAAGAGTTATTTCCCATGATCGTCCATCAGAAAATATCGGCATATATGGCTGAGGATTTGTTCAAGATTACAGAACCGGAAATATTGAACGCTGTTGGTTGCCATACGACGTTGAGATCCAAGGCTTCTTTGCTAGACAAGGTACTGTTCGTCGCTGACAAATTGGAATGGGATCAAACGGGAATCCCCCCGTATTCAGAGGAGGTTACGGACCAGCTGCAAATCTCGCTGGATCATGCGGCATTCGAATATATTCAATACTTATGGAATCGACGTGAATTGCTGAAGGTAGTCCATCCCTGGCTTCGAGACGCATATGATGAATTAAGGGATTCACTTAGCCATAACCACAGCAATTCGAAATAAACGAAGCTTGGAGGCGGGTTCATTGACGCAAATTGCATTGATCTCCGACATTCACGGAAACATCCCTGCGCTGGAAGCCGTTCTGAAGGATATCAGACAGCGCAGAATCGAAACCATCTACTGCCTGGGCGACTTGATTGGCAAGGGCCCGCACGGAGATATCGCGGTTGATATGGTGAGAACCCATTGCCAGCATGTCATCAAGGGGAATTGGGACGACTTTATAGGTAAGGAAACCGATGATCCGGTCCTCCTATGGCATCAGCATAGACTCGGAAGCGAGAGGCTTCAATATCTTGCCGATCTTCCGTATATCCTTGAGTTCATGATGAGCGGTAAATGGATCCGGTTGTTTCATGCATCGCCCCGCAGCGTGTACGAGCGAATACAACCATGGGATGGCCAGGAGAAGCTTGAAACCTTGTTTCACAGTTCCCCGCTGGGCGGGGATCCGAGAATCGCGGACGTTGCTGGTTACGGGGATATTCATAATGCATATCACCAGCATCTGGACGGGAGAACGCTATTTAATACCGGCAGCGTTGGCAATCCCCTTGAAATGCCTGAGGCCTCCTATGTCATTTTGGATGGAATCTATGACAGCGAAGATCCGGCTCCTCTCAACATTCAATTTATTCGCGTGCCTTACCCTATTGAACAAGCCGTACAGGATGCCCTGGAATCCGGCATGCCTTTCCCTGAAGAATATATTCTCGAGGTTAGAACAGGGCGGTATCAAGTAAGAAAAGATTAATGACGATATCGATTTCTGAAGAGCCGGTTATGCCGGCTCTTTTTTTTAGAGATAAGAAAGCATAAACTTCCAAGGCGTAGCATCCTTATCTCGCAAGAAAAACTTCCGCTTAATGCAGTTTCCTTTATCATCCAATAAAGGATGAGGATGATTGAGTAAATAGGAATGAGTGTTCTTAAATAGGTCTTAAGAAGGGTAGGGAGGGAGGCCCAGATTCGATATGATTAAAAGTAGTGGATAATTTTGCTGTGCATGACCGGCAGCGACTTGATTTAGGAGGGTATGAGTTTGGTTGAGATTACAGAGTCATGGATCGATTCGCAAGCACCGAATAGCGCGGCCATAAAGAATGGGCAGGGTCTTGTCAAAAAAGGACGGTTTCTGCAGCTCCATCATACGGTGGATCATGCCGTACTTTTCGGCACATGTGCTGGCAGCGGAAGTTCCGATTACCAGCCGTCCGCTGATTTTGCGGTACCGGATAAGCCGGTTATGCGGTGTACTTGCCCGAGTCGGCAGTTTCCGTGCAAGCATGTGCTTGGTCTGCTCTATGCGTATGCAGGCGGAGCATCGTTTACACCCGCTGAGGTGCCGGAGGATTTGGCCGCCAAACGGGAGAAAGCGGAGAAGCGGGAAGAGCGTAAGCTCAAAGAAACAACCGAAGGGGCAGCGCCCAAACCGAAGAAGGTCAACAAATCGGCATTAAAAAAGAAAATCAATGCGCAGCTGGAGGGCCTGGACGTATTAGAGAGGCTGATCCACTCGTTGATCCGGAACGGATTAGGAACATTGGATAAAAAGGAACAAAAGCTGATCCAGGAACATGTAAAGCAGATGGGCAACTATTATTTATCGGGTGCTCAGTCGGAACTTCGCCGCCTGGCGTTGGTGCTGTCAGACAAAGACCAGGAGAAAGCTTATACATATGCGGTGGGGCAGCTTGCTGTTATGAACGCAATCATTAAAAAAGGCAGACAATACCTGACTTCAAAGCTTGAGGATCCGGATATGGCGCTGGACCATGAGTCGACGATTGAGGAATGGCTGGGGCACGCCTGGCAGCTGACGGAGCTGCAAAGCTTCGGACTCGCAAGTGAAGAGGCGGAGTTGATACAGCTTTCCTTTCTGAGTTATGCCGACGATGCACGGCTGGAGCATGTGGATATCGGATACTGGATTCAGAAGGACAGCGGCGAAATTCACCGAACGATTCAGTACCGTCCCTATAAGGCCGCCAAGCTTATGCGTGAGGAAGACAGCTTTTTCGAAAAAGCCCGAGTCCCAGTGCTTTATCGTTATCCGGGGGATATGAACCGACGAGTCCGCTTTGAAGAGATGGCTTCAATTCCGTTGACAGCGGAGGATTTCGTTTGGATTCACGAATATGCGGCGAACTCTTATGCTGACGCAGTTAAAAAGGTGAAGAACCAGCTGAAAAATCCGCTGGCTGACAGCCATCCCGTGATGCTGCTACATGTTTCCCGGATCAGCCGGAACGACGAAGGTCAGTACGCCATCACGGATGAAGCCGGACAGTCGATTGCCCTTGGCGACGTATTTTTACAGTCGACGGTCCCGATGCTGCGGTATTTGCCGGAGGAGAAGCTGAGCGGCGTCTCCATGCTGGTTATGTTTGAGCACAGCCTGACGACGGGCCGACTCTTGGCGCAGCCGCTGACCCTTGTTACGAATAACGAAATCATCCGGCTGTTGTACTGAGCAGGGATAACGAAGGAGGAACGACCATGAGTACGGCATTACTGCAGGAGCTTAACCAGGAGGTTAGGCGTTTATATATTGCCGGCAGCGAACTCGCAGCCGGCGACTTTCGCCTCAAGAGGCTGCTGCCGCAGTTTCAGCAGCTGGGAGAGCGCGCTCCCGTGTTCAAGAGATTGGGTGAAGGGATCAGCGCTTTAATCGAACCGGAATCCGGGAAGGAGACTTCATCGGCTCAGCTGCTTCAGGATTTGAACCAGCTGCTGAGCTCCGTGCTGCATACACAAGGAACAACAGCCCCTGAAGGAGAGCTCCATCCGGTAGACCATCATTCGGTTTCACTGTCATCTAATTTATCCTTCCGCAAGCTTTCCGCTGTACAGACAGCGCTGACTACAACGGGCGGCGGCCGTTACGAGATCATAGAAGAAGCATGGAAGGAGGGCTTGTTCCGTGATTTCCGGCTGGTATACCTTGCGATTGAAGCGTTGAATGACCCTTATGTGGAGATTGGCGAGCTAGCGGCCAATGAGATCTTGCCGTCGTATGGACCGGAAATCCTTCCATTTCTAATGGAAAGCTTTAATCCCGCGGGCGGAAAGTCGGAGTCGCGCAAGCTGAAGGTGATGGCCCAAACTGGCGGCAGGGAAATAGCGGAGCTGATCCGACAAGCAGCCGAGATCGGCAGCGATGAGGTGAGGTGCATGGCGATCAAATTGCTTGCCCGCTACGAAGAGTATGAAGCTGATCTGATGGAATGGAGTAATAGTAAGAAGAAAGTTATCCGCGAAGCCGCATACGACGCGCTTGCAGAGAACGGTTCGGAGCAGGCTGTGGAGCGATTGTATGAAGCCGCTCAAGGAAAAGACCAAGAGCTGGTTAACCCTGCCCTTGGCAAATGCCGCTCCGCCTTGTTGACGGATTGGCTTGTACGAGACATGTCCGCCGAGCTTCAAGCGGTTTCCGAATTTCAGGATGACAAGTCAAAGCTGGAGGAGAGCTGGAGCAAGGTGAAGCGCTGCTTGTGGGCACTGCACGATAAACAAAGTTCTGCTCTCGAAGACCTGTACCGGAACGTGCTTCAGCAGTATTCCTTATATATCAAGTCTTTGGGCTGGGCATACCTTATGAATGAAGCGGTCATTTACATGAATCGTGTAGATTCCGAGGAAGCCAGGGAACTGCTTCGCCAAAACGCGGAGAACGATTTGGAGCAATACAGACATAGCAGCTCATATGTCCGCGAGGTATTCCAAAAAGCCGCGCGCGTGCTGCCGCCGGACCGCGTATATGAACAATACAAGGACGTTCTGCTGCAAGGTTTCGGCTCTTCGTCGCTTGGCAACGCGGCCAAGGAACGAAAAAGGCTTCTGGACACCCTGTCAGATATGGTTATCCATAGGCAGTATAAACCGTATGAGGAAGTTATGCCGTTTACGGGGAAGGAAAGTTACACGTATTACGTGGAAATGCTTCCGCAGGAGCAGCTGCAAGCAAGCTGGGATGACAGATGGCTTGAGCTGTTTATCGAGCAGGATGAGCTTGCGCTGGTAAGCGCGTTCGCCCGCCGGGGACATCACGGAGCCGAGTCGTATTTACTGGCGAAACTGAAGAACTCGCCGGAATTCCGCAACCGTTTTGCCAATTTGATCATTATGGGGCTTGTTCGCTCCGGCATGAAGGATGAGGCGTTATTTGAAGCGATCGTGGTCGCACTGGAGGATAAGCGCAATCAGGACTGCTACATGATTGAACCTTTTATATTCAAGCAGCTTTGCCGATTACCGGCAATGTATTATGATCGCGTTCTTGCGGTGCAAGGCAACTTTCGGGACAACGCCGAGGATCAGCTTCGTTACATCCTCCGGATGATGAAGGAGCAAGAAAATTAAAGGAGTGAATAGCCCATGGCAGCTGGACAAGAGCAATTACAAGATATCATGCGGCAGCCCGCGGAATTACTGTTCCGTCACGAGCTGGAAGCATTGCGTAAGGAGGATTCGGGAAACATTCCAGCCGGATGGCAGATGTCGCCTCAATCCGTACTCAAATTCATTGTTGGCGGCAAGGCAGGCAAAACGGAAATCACGCCTAAATATATCGGGAACAAGCGGCTGATCGAGATGGCGGTCGCTACCTTGGTCACCGACCGTGCTCTATTATTGATCGGGGAACCAGGTACAGCCAAATCCTGGCTGTCCGAAAATTTGGCCGCAGCGATCTACGGGAATTCCGGTCTCGTCGTTCAGGGAACGGCAGGAACGAGTGAAGAGCATGTCCGTTATTCCTGGAACTATGCCATGCTGCTCGCTCAAGGCCCGACTCCCGAAGCGTTGGTGCAGAGTCCGATCATGCGGGCGATGGAAGCGGGAGGGATAGCCCGCTTCGAAGAGATTTCCCGCTGCGCCTCCGAGGTACAGGATGCACTGATCTCCATTTTGTCGGAAAAGACGATATCGGTGCTTGAGCTCGGTAAAGAAATGAACGCGCGGAAAGGATTCTCTATTATCGCCACTGCAAATACAAGAGACCGCGGGGTCAATGAGATGTCCACTGCGCTCAAGCGCCGTTTCAATATTATCGTTCTTCCCGCTCCAGCGGATCTGAATACCGAAATTGAAATCGTAAAGAAACGGGTGTCGGAGATTGCCTCCTCTTATGATCTGCAGGCTGCTGCTCCCGCAGATGAAGCACTGCTTAAGGTCGTGACGATCTTTCGTGAGCTGCGCAGCGGCATGACGCTGGATAAAAAGGAAAAGGTGAAGTCCCCGGCCGGAGTGATCTCGACGGCTGAAGCGATATCGCTCCTGACGAACAGCATGGCGCTGGCAGCGAGCTTTGGCAGCGGTGAGCTGACGGACGAGGACTTGGCAGCGGGACTTCAAGGGGCGATTGTGAAGGACGATGATAAAGACCGGCTCGTATGGAAGGAATATCTTGATAACATTATGAAAAAACGCGGAGCGGAGTGGCGGGGCTTATATAACGCATGCAAGGAGATCAACCAGTGAATGCTGCCGGCATACATGTTTTTGGAGTTCGGCATTTGTCGCCCGCCGGTGCGAAGCATGTACTGGACTTTCTGGATGAGATTAATCCCACGGCCGTGCTCATCGAAGGGCCGTCGGATGCAAGCGGGGAAATACGGAATCTGACTCAGGCAACAACCAAGCCGCCGGTAGCCATATTGGCGTTTACCGAAGAACTGCCCGTACGAACGATTCTGTGGCCTTTTGCGGTATACTCCCCGGAATATCAGGCCATGAGATGGGCGCAGAAGCACGGAGCTTATGCCGCATTTATCGACCTGCCCTCATCTGCTGCCGTCTGTCTGCAGGATCTGCGCCGCAGCTCGGATGACGAAACGCGCGTGAAAGAACTTGAAGGCGAGGAACTTGGTTCCGACTCGGTACCAGCTGGACCGATGGACGAAAGTCGGCCGGACGAAAAATCCCTATATGAGCGGATTGCCGAGCTTGCCGGTGAATACGATTACGATATGTACTGGGAGCGGAGCTACGAGCATAATTTGAGCGAAGGATCTTACCGGCAATCCATATCGGCTTTTTCCATGGAGATGCGAGAGCTGTCGGAGGAGAAAGAGCGGCGGGAGGATACTGTGGAATACGCCTACAATGCCGTCCGGGAGTCGTATATGCGCCGCCAGATTGTTGAAGCGATTGCGGCCGGGCATGACCCCGAGCGCATCGTAGTCGTGTGCGGGGCTTATCATGTCTCGGCCCTTCGCGATTTGTCCAGCCCGATGAGCGACGAGGAATTGAATCAGCTTCCTTCCCGGATAACCAAGCTGACGCTTATGCCATATTCCTATTATAAGCTGTCGTCCATTTCCGGTTATGGTGCCGGGAATATCGCTCCCCATTATTTTGAGATGATGTGGGAACGAATGCAGGAGGGTTCTCTGGCGGAATTGCCGCATCATTATTTATCCATGGTGGCGGGCTCGATGAGAAAGAACGGCACCCACCGCTCCACGGCGGAGGTGATCGAAGCCGTCCGGCTGGCGGAGTCGCTGGCAGCGCTCCACGGGGGCAGTCTCCCGACACTTCGGGATATGCGGGATGCGGCCCAGACACTGCTAGGGCGCGGCGAGCTTGCGGTCGTGGCTGAGGAGCTTGCACGTGTGGAGATCGGCACGGCGATCGGCGAGCTGGCGGAAGGCGTCAGCCAGACCCCGATCCAGGACGACCTGAACCGCCAGCTGAAGAGGCTGAAGCTGGAGAAGTATAAATCGGTTGTAGCCAACGATTTAATATTGGATTTGCGCGAGAACCGGAGGGTAGCTTCAAAAGAGTCCGCGTATCTCGATTTGAACCGGTCCTTTTTGTTTCATCGCCTGAAGCTGCTGGGGATTGAATTTGTTAAGTCCAGACCCAGCGGGCAGGAGCAAGGAGCATGGGCGGAGCACTGGGTTGTGCAATGGACGCCGGAGGTTGAAATTCAGGTCGTTGAATCGACGCTGCTGGGTGAGACGGTAGAGGTGGCTGCCGCTTATAGGCTCCAGCAAAAACTGGCGGGCTGCAGTTCGATTGCCGAAGCCTCTGCGCTGATTCGTATCGCGTATGAATGCGGGATGATTCATCAGATGGAAGCGGGTCGGCAGACCCTGCAAAAGCTTGCTGTGGACAGCCGCGATGTCGTTCAGATTGCGGCAGCTTCCCGGGAGTTATCCGTGCTGATCCGTTATGGCGGGATCAGGCGGATGGATGCAGAGCCCCTTGTACCGCTGCTGCAGCAGCTCTTTATGCGCGCTTGCTTGTTTCTGCTCGATGGCAGCCAGTGCAGCGACGAGGTATCAGGCTCAATGATAACCGCCATGAATGAGCTGAACAGCGTCGCCTTGGAGCATGCGGAGCAGGTGGACCAGGAACTTTGGCTGCAAGAGCTCGGGCATTTGTCCGAAAGAGATGACCTGAACGCCCGTTTGTCGGGATATGCATGTGCGGTATTGATGGAGCGGAATGCGATTTCCGCCCGGCAGTGTGCCGAAGAAGTGTCGCGGAGATTATCCCCCGGCATTCCGGCCGATTTGGGGGCAGGATGGTTTGAAGGCTTATCGATGCGGAACCGGTATGCTCTTCTCTCGCGGTTAAGTCTGTGGGAGCAGCTGAATGAATACATCCAGTCCCTGGAGGATGATGAATTCACTCGTGCGCTTGTTTTTCTGCGCCGGGCGTTCAGCAGCTTTTCGGCGAAGGAGAAGACGATGATTGCCGAGCTGCTTGGCGAGCTATGGGGTGTGAATGCAGAGCAGGCTGCCGAGATTTTGACCGGCGATCTGAAGGAGGAAGAAGCGAAGATGATTGACGACTTGAATGATTTTGAATTTGAGGACTTTTAGGCGATGAGCTGCATACCGGAACCCAACCAAATATCGCGTTGGCGGCTCATTCTGGGCCAGTCGGCCGAACCTCAGCTAGCGGGCTATAACCCCGGGGGAAGCATACAGCTGTCGGAGGAAGAGATGATTATGGACCGTGCGCTGGCCGCGATTTATGATAATACGGACGGCGGGGCGGAAGCCGGAAGTGCGGCCGCGGGGCAGCGGGCAGCCGGGCAAGGAAAGTCCGCTCCCCGGCTTGCGCAGTGGCTGGGGGATGTCCGCTCCTTTTTCCCCGAAGACGTGGTGTCCATTATCCAGAATGATGCCATGGAACGAAAGGGCTGGAAGCAGCTGCTGTTTGAACCGGAGGTTCTGGCTACGGTCAAGCCGGATATACAGCTGGTTGGCACGCTGCTGTCGCTGAAAGGGAAGATTCCCGAGAAAACCAAGGATACGGCGCGCCTGCTGGTAAAGGCGGTTGTGGATGAGCTTGTCCAGCGTCTGCAGGAGGATATTCGCCGGGCTGTGACAGGGGCCTTAAACCGCAGACAGCATACACCGCTTCCTTCGCTCAGCGGTATTGACTGGAAGCGGACGATACAGCGAAATCTGAAAAATTATGATGCGGACCGCAAGCAGATCGTGCCGGAGCGTTTTTATTATTTTGACAGGGCAAGACGGAGCAAAGAATGGACCGTTATTGTGGATATCGACCAGAGCGGTTCCATGGCGGAATCCGTGATCTGGGCTTCCGTTATCGGATCCATATTTGCAAGCATCCCCTCGCTAGACACCCGTGTGGTCGTATTCGATACGGAGGTCGTTGACCTGACGGAGCAGTGTGCCAATGATCCGGTGGATATGTTATTCGGCATCCAGCTTGGCGGCGGAACGGATATTCATAAATCGGTCGCTTATTGCGAGCAGTTTATTGAAGAACCGAAAAAAACGCTGTTTATTATCATTTCGGATCTGTATGAAGGCGGCAATCAAGCCGGGCTGATCCGGCGAATGCGTGAACTGCGGGAAGCGGGAGTCAAGACGATGTGCCTCCTCGCATTATCCGACGAGGGAAAACCGTTCTATGATGAGCAGGTAGCCAAGCTGCTGTCCAGGGACGGAACACCTTGCTTTGCATGCACCCCTGCTCTTCTCCCGCAGCTGGTGGAAGGCGCACTGAAAGGGCATGATCTGGCCGAACTAGCGAAGGGGTTAGGCACCAAGGGGATATAAACGGAAGAATACGGGGCTCGGCTGGGTGTTCTTCTCTCATAAATGAAGTCTCGTGGTTGGTTCATTTAAACCACAAACCCGACACCTAAAAAGACCTCACGGACGATCCTGTGAACAACGGATCTTCCGTGAGGTCTTCTACTTGTATTATTGCTGGTTCTCGGAGCTATGACCAGCGTTTGGCTGCTGCTGTTGAAACACCTCGGCTGCTTCTTCGGCAGAAATCTCAGTGTCGAATTCACCTGGAATCGGCATTTTGTTCAATTTCGTGGTTTGAACTTCTGCTTTTGTCGGTTCGTTACTGTTCTGGCTTTGTGGGCTCATGTTGGTGGCACCTCCTTATCAAAGTACGTCTTCAGTATTTTGCCAACCATTCCCTAAAATTATACAGATATACAGCATTGGACGCTTGGCCTGATCCGTCAGAGTCAACTGTTCCTGATTCCATCGACAAATAATAAAATTGCATATTCAACGGATGCCTGTTTCTCTGCTATCATAGGAATAATCATTCAATATTGACGATAATCAGCAGTACATATGGAATGGAGAATGTCCTATGAGCAAGTCTTATTCGTTCTTCCCTTTAGGGGATTCGGCTGTTCACATACAATTCGAAAATATCGTGAGTGAGAAGGTGCATCGCCAGGTCACGGCTATGACGAGACGAATAGAGCAGAACCCTTTTCCAGGCTGGATCGAATGCATCCCTTCGTATACGAGCGTAGCGGTTTACTATGATTATGATAAGATCGGCAAACCGGACGGATTCAATACCGTGTTTGCTTACGTCTGTTCGATGCTCGAGCAGCGGATGGAGGCGGGAGCTGAAGAGAAGAACATCACGAAATGTGAGGTTGTTGAAATACCGGTTTGTTATGGGGGCGACTATGGGCCGGATCTGGATGAAGTAGCTCAGCAGAACCACCTTACCCCCAGGGATGTCATTCGTATTCATTCCGGGCAGGATTACTTGGTATACGCCATTGGATTCGCGCCCGGCTTCCCCTATGTTGGAGGTGTTCCGGAGCAGATTGCGACACCGAGGAAACAGACTCCCCGGCTGCAAATTCCGGCTGGATCCGTAGGAATTGCCGGCACGCAAACCGGCATATATCCGATTGAAACGCCGGGTGGGTGGCAGATTATCGGCCGGACGCCGCTCGGTTTATTTCGTCCCGAAGCGGAGCCTCCAACGCTGTTGAAGAGCGGGCAATATATCCGGTTTCGGCCTATTCAAGCGGAGGAATACGAACAGTTAAGGGAAGTGGGTCTATGAGTATAACCGTTATAAAGCCGGGACTTCTTGTGACTCTTCAGGATGCGGGAAGACGGGGTTACGGCAGATACGGCATTATCACGGCTGGAGCAATGGATACCTCTGCTTATCGGATCGCCAATCGACTAGTTGGCAATGAGGATGATCAGGCCGTTCTGGAAATTACATGGTCAGGATTTGCGGTTGAATTTCATAGCGATCGGTGGGTTGCCATTACCGGCGGGGATTTATCACCCTCGATAGAAGGAGTGAAGGTTCCGATGTGGCGTCCCGTGTTGATCAAAGCAGGCCGTGTTCTGAGGTTTCAACAGCCGGTATCGGGTTGCCGTGCTTATATGGCGGTGTCGGGCGGATTTGATGTCAACCAGGTAATGGGCAGCAGCAGCACCTATTTAAGGGCCGGAATCGGCGGGTATGAAGGGAGGCCGTTGAAGACGGGGGATACGCTGCATGCCCATCTTTCTATGCTTCCTGTGGTCTCGTCTGAACGATACCTTGATGATTATGGCGGTTTCCTCACCGCAAAATGGGCCGTCTCTGCTGAAAGGTATCCTGGTCCAGGACAGGAGACGTTGATACGTGTGCTGAAAGGGCGTCAATATGATGACTTTGACGACGGCAGCAAGCAGGCGCTGTTCGGAGAACGGTTCACCGTAACTCCGCAATCGGACCGTATGGGCTACAGGTTGTCCGGTCCGCTGCTTCAATTGACCCATGAAAAGGAATATATATCCGAGCCGGTGGCCCTTGGAACGGTACAGGTACCTGCAGATGGCCAGCCCATCATTCTAATGGCGGATCGGCAGACGCTTGGAGGGTACCCCAAAATTGCGCAAGTGGCAACCGTCGATATTTCGCTGATCGCTCAGCTGTCGCCTGGAGCAGCGATTCGCTTTGCGGGTATTTCGTTGGCTGAAGCAGAACAGCTCTATACGGCTCATGTTCGGGAGTTTCGAATGTTGGAGTCCATGATCAAGCTTAAATTAAAGGAGTGGTGAGTCAGCATGGTTCGAGTGGACCTGAACTGTGATATGGGAGAGAGCTACGGTGCTTACAGGTTAGGCAATGATACGGAGCTTCTTCGCAGTATAACTTCGGCCAACATCGCTTGCGGATTTCATGCAGGCGATCCGGCGGTCATGCGGGCAACGGTCCGTCAAGCGATCGAGAGTGGTGCCGCAATCGGCGCGCACCCGGGCTTGCCCGATCTGGCCGGCTTCGGAAGAAGAAGAATGGAGATTACGCCTGCCGAAGCTTATGATATGGTAACCTATCAGATTGGAGCTTTGATGGCTTTTGCGATACAGGAAGGGTCCGGGCTGCAGCATGTAAAACCTCACGGTGCCCTGTATAATATGGCAGCGACATCCAGAGCCCTTGCGGATGCGATTGCATCGGCAATCAAGGATATCGATCCAACTCTCATTCTGTATGGGTTGGCAGGCAGCGAGTTAATCGCAGCGGGGGAGAAGGCAGGGCTTCGCACAGCAAGTGAAGTGTTTGCGGATCGTACCTACCAGGATGACGGCACACTCACGCCGAGACATCTGCCGGATGCCATCATAACCGATCCCGGAGCTGCGGTCACGCAAGTAGTCCGAATGGTGAAAAACAAAGTGGTAGTTACCCTGAGCGGCAAGGTGATCCCCATTGCGGCAGATACCGTCTGCATTCATGGAGATGGACCGCATGCAACGCTATTCGCGAGCGCCTTGCGATCACGGCTTGAAGCTGAAGGCGTAAGCGTTCAAGCACTGCTATAATAAAAGCTGGTACGATTTTCGTGACCCGGCAGTTTACATAAACGAGTACAGGAGATATGATACATGCTAAAAATATTAATTTCAGGCTTTGAACCTTTTGGCGGCAGCTCAGTTAATCCAACGGAGAGACTGGTTGAGGACATCAAGCACGTTTCCTTCCCCGGCGCAGAGATCAGAACGCTGCTTCTTCCCGTACATTACGATGAGTGTGCGGAGATTCTGCTGCAAGAGATGAAGGCATACGAGCCCGATGCGGTCATTGCCTGCGGCGTAGCGGGTGGGCGGACCGCCATTACCCCGGAACGCATCGCCATCAATATCAAGGACATACCGCCGGAATCGACGATTTCGGATAATCGGGGGGCAAGACCTCAAGATGAGCCGATAGACGCCGATGGACCGGACGGACTGTTTTCAACCCTTCCCATCCGTTTGATGATCAACAGGCTGAAGGAAGCGGGAATTCCAGCTGCGGTATCTAATACAGCCGGAACGTATATTTGCAATAATACGATGTATGCGATTTTGAACGATATTCGCCTAAAGCAAAAGTCTGCCATTGGCGGTTTTGTACATTTTCCGGCATCGACGGAGATGGCCGTGGAGAAGCCGTCATTGCCGACTTTATCCCATGAAACGATGTTGAATGGCCTGCGGATCATCATACAGGCAACGATGGATGAATTGAACGGACGAGCTTAAGTCACAGTGGCAATCACAATCTATTTGTGCAAAGAGTATGTAGTTACATCATTGAATAGATGATCCATATCCAGATAAACCATAAATCCCGTAACCCGCCATCCATGAGAACATCATGACGTAGCGAGTAACGGGATTTCTTTTATTATCTAACTTTAGTTATCATGTCATTAATCGACTTCGTCTTCGATCACCGGGACGCAAGGGGAGAGAAACGGATCGCTTTGTTCCTTCAACTGCCCGCGTGCCAGCACCTGAACCCGGAATTCGTTATCATAGCCTTCCAGATTCTCATCGTCTCTGGTATACAGAAGACCGTATGAACCGGGCGCGATTTCGCCGATCAATTGGTACAGCGCCTCGATCTCGGCAGCCTCGGCTCCCTTGCGGTTCGTAAAACCTCCGACATGAAGGTAATAGGAGCCGTTAGCCGCATTTAAGGATAACAAGCCGCTTCCCCATGCAAATTCGGTTATCTTAAGCTGTATTTTCTGAATGATCATGTCGAGCTGCCCGGCATCTGCCTCCGCAGGATTCTCCTGAATGGCAGCCCAGCCGTGAAATTCATACATGAATGCTCACTCCTTGTCGTTATAATGGATCGGTATCAATGTGGACTTCTATTCCATATCTTTGGCTGTATTCATGTAATTTGTCAATAACCGATTGGGCGGGCTCCCCTTCAAAATGATAATAGACCTTTCTGCCGGTCTGCTCCGCAGCTTCGAAGGTCGCTTTCATTTGATCGCGGACCTTTTTGTTAACCTGCTGCAGGGCAGGCTTGGTCTGGGCAACATACTCATCGCTAATGGCGTCGAATTCCCTGCCGATCGGGTCGGAATCAAACTTCATTCTCGATTCGCCGCCAAGTCGCTCCGCAAGCGCATCCGCGGCAGCATCCGGCTTGTTAACCTTCTGCAGCTCTCCGGAATATCTCGGTACCTCTTGCGGGGTTCCTTCCGTTTCGTCAGGTTTTTCTTCATCCGGTTTATCATTCGGCTTATTTTCATCCGGCTTTTCGTTGTCAGGCTTATCTTCCTCCGGCTTCCTCGGAGCCTCTTCCGGCTGTTCATTCGTAGTGTCCGGCTTCGGATTCCGAGTTCCGCCAGTGGGAACATCCGGCTCATTGCGCGTTTTCAAACCTAGCTTCTCGGAAAGCGTATCCAGCCACCTTCTCGCAGTGGGACCCAGCTTATTGGACAGCCAAGATACCCCTTTACCTATCGGAATGCGGCTGAGGATGACGGCTAACACGGCAGCTGCCGCATTTTGTGGGGACAGCAGCTTTTTCGGGTCGCGGATGTATCCGGCAATCTCGTGTCCGCCACCCGCAATGCCTGCGCCGGTCAAGGCAATGCCAAGAGCAGGCCAGAAGCTGACAAACAGCAGCGAAAGGGCAAAGGCTCCCAGTATGATACCCGCTTGCTCCCAGCCGCTAAGCCGGTCCCACCAGTTCTGGAGTGATTCGAACAAGCATGCGAAACAGGAGGAGTCAGCAGCGATCATCGAAGTGCCGATACCGGAGAGAATCCCTGCAGCAAGCATGAGGATGCCGATAGCTCCCAGAACGGCAGTATACTGTCTAACCTTTTCCTGAATCTGATCCCTTTGGTTTGCTGCTTCAAGATTGCCATATAATAACGAATATCCGAGCTCGCGCCGTTCTCGGTAGAATGCCATCAGGTAACCTAGGCGTTTCCGGTCTGTCAAGAGAGCCCGCGCCATCTGCCAACACTCCGTTAATGGATTGATAAGGCCCTCACCCTTCAGAACCGGGAGACGGTCACGGATTCGATGCAAATCAAAGTAGTCGATGAACAAACCTGCAACCAACAGGAGCAGGAAGAAGCCTTCGGTTCGGTAGCCTTCACCGGTCCACTCATGAAGAGTCAGTATCCACTCCGGCAGCCGATTCTGCCCATTCCAAGCCGCATGGTTCAGGATCGCCCAGAGGAGAAGGACAGCCGGAAAAGCATAGGTCCAGCGAGAGAGACGCTTGGCGTACCGGAAAGCGATGCCGATTCCAAGGGCGATCATGGCACTATGTACAGGATGCGTAACATTCATCATGGTCGGAATAAAACTTTCCTCGAAGTAGCCCGGAAATAAATCAAAGAACTCCCAATGCAGCGTTTTGCCGCCGAGAAACGACACCCCGTAATTGCTTTGGACCAGGCGCCTCGACAGCTCCTCCATAAATTGAAAGCCAATGCCGGGAGCAGCCCCTAACAATACATAATCGCTAAGGCTTAACGTCGTGGCTCTTCTTGAAAAAAACAAATACAGTCCCAGCGGCAATAGCTTGTAAATTTCCTCAACAACCGGGGTCATGACGGCAAATGACCATGTATCGGTAGTCCGTCCTCCAAAAATCAAATGAAGTCCCTGCATGGTCCCATTGGTCAAGGGAATGACCATAAGAACCCCTGAGAGAACAAACAAGCTGACCTGCTTCCAGGCAACGGTTTTGCTTCGGCTTAGCAGCCAAAATTGCAGCAATACGTAGAAAGACCATAAATATTGAACTAGCATGGTCCGTGATTCTTCGATCAGTACCAGACTAATAACGAGCACAAGTAGGGAAAGCCAGGAAAATAAGTGATACAACTTGGCAATGAAAGGGTATTTCCCAATCCATTCCCTCCAAACCCGATATATCCCCTCGATCGTGTCCCTGATTTTCGTCCGTATGACCGCAATAGACGATGTAATGGAATCCACCCCCCGCTGAATGAACCACAGCCTACGAATCGTTCACAAAAGACAGTTTGCTATATATTTACACAATAGGTGCTCATGGTGAAACATTTTCTTGATCAGCATATGCAGCTCGAAGCGGAGGTAGTGCTGCTTATAAAGAAAACCCCTGATCAGCCGGCAGAAGAACCGGATAAACAGGGGAGAGTAGGTAACTATTTATATTTTACGACAATGGCATTACTAATCTGCCGCCCAGGCGTCGTTAAGTACGATCCATTATAATACAAGCCGCTGGAGGCACCGCCATCCAGGTTCATCGCTTGGTATGCCCCGGCTTGCCTCATGATTTCCGCAAGCTGTGGAATGGTTGCTCCGCCAGTCGTTAACATGATCAGTTTATGATCCTTCGTGATACCTAACGCACTCCGTGCGCCGCCGCCTGTTAGAATCTTCGGATCTTTGAAGCCTTCCTTCTTGACGTCCAGGGTCACCTTGCCGTCAGTCAGCAGACGCGGGCCAGCTTGAAGGGCTCCTTCCATATGTCCGGCATCATATACGGATTTGAAATCAAGTCCTGGAATCATGGCGGCCAGACTGTTGCTGTCATAGGTGAAGATCGTTCGATTATCCCCCGAGGCCTTGTGCAAAATATTGCCTTTGCTGACCAAATAGCCGTAAGGCGCTTTGTATGCACCGGAAGTGTAGGCATCAAAGAATGTGCCGTTAATAGCTACTACGGCTTTGCTGCGCTTGGCTATACTGCGCAAATCCTCGACTTTCCCTGCTTTATTGCCTGCCAGAACAACGTCCAGTTCCACCTTCGGATGGAGAAGTGAAACGGTGACCACCTGTGCGCTGAAGGAACGGGAGCCAACCTTAAAGGTTTTTCTAGTCGACGTCACGGGCTTGGTTTGGCTGGATATGAATGTTCCAGATAGAACAGGAAGCGTGTGTGCTACATTCCCGTCCGTAATTTTCAGGGTGGATCTATTATGGCCCCAGGATAGCTTTAAGCCCAGGTGTTGACTGACAAATTGCAGGGGTACATAGGTAGAGCCGTTTTCGGAGAACGGAATTGCTTTAGACTGAACCTTCTTGCCATTTACGTAGGCATTCCGACTGCCCAGGTATAGGGTGAGAGCAGTATCTTCGCGAGTAATATGGAGTTTTTTTTCAGCGGCTGCATACGCCACTTTTACACCATCATAGGTCTTGAGGACCCCGACCGAAATATAGGACTGGCCGTTCTTGTCTACATAAGCCAAATTCTTGGCGGCGGATGCGGCATACAGCGGCGTTATTACCGTCAGCATGGCTAGTACAACGATTGCAATGATTCTTTTCATGTTCCTCTCAAGCTCCTTCTTCTCTTTATCTGTAGTGGGCAACGCTGGATTTGCGCCTATACTTTATCGGAAGGTAAGGACTATTTGTTTAGGACAAAAGTCTTGTGTTTGCTTGATTTTTGTAAATATATTCCGACAACCCATTGACAAGGGGCTTCGTCTCTTATATGGTTAATTACATGAGTAACTAACCAATGATGCAATGAAGGTTATAAACGAAAGTTGGTGAGGTAAATGGCATTTCAGATTGATGACAGCAGACCGATATTCATGCAAATTGCCGACAAAATCGAAGACGACATCATCGAAGCACGACTGCCTGAGGAGACACAGGTTCCGTCAACGAATCAGTTTGCAGCCTTTTACCAGATCAATCCGGCAACGGCTGCCAAAGGCGTAAATCTGCTGGTGGATCAAGGGATTTTGTACAAGAAACGGGGGATTGGCATGTTTGTAGCCTCAGGGGCTCGTGAATTGCTGATGGAGAAGCGCAAGACGGAGTTTTATGAGCAGTACGTTGTCGCCATGGTTAAGGAAGCGGCGAAGCTTGGGATTACCAAAGATCAATTATCGGAAATGATCCGCAGAGGGGAGCAAGACTGATGAGCCAAACCGTGATTGAAGTCAAGAATTTGAGTAAGAAATATAAGGATACTATGGCCGTCGATAATGTGAGCTTTACGGTAGAAGCCAACAAGATCTACGGATTGCTGGGAAGGAACGGAGCCGGCAAAACGACCATCATGCAGATGATCACAGCGCAACTATTCGCAACCCAGGGTGAGATCCGCGTATTTGGTGAGCATCCTTATGAAAATCTAAAGGTCATCCAGCAGGTATGCTTTATTAAGGAAGGTCAGAAGTATCCGGATCTGTTCACGGTCAGGGATGTGATGGAAACTGCAGCGAGCGTATATCCGAACTGGGATGCGGAATATGCCAAGGAACTGATCGAGGTATTTCGATTGCCCATGAAGCGACTCGTGAAAAGATTGTCCCGCGGTATGCTATCGTCGGTTGGCATCATTGTCGGACTCGCCAGCCGCGCACCCATTACGATCTTTGATGAGCCTTATCTGGGTCTGGATGCCGTGGCCAGAGAGCTGTTCTATGATCAATTGATCGAGGATTACACCGATCATCCGCGTACGATAATTCTGTCCACTCATTTGATCGACGAGGTTAGCAGACTGCTGGAGCATATCATTGTCATTGATGGCGGGAAAATATTGCTGGACGACGCCACGGATGATTTGCGGGGACGCGCTTATACGATCGTCGGTCCCTCCGGGATGGTCGAATCGTTCATCCAGGGGCAGGAAGTGATCCATCGGGAGTCTTTCGCTTCCATGTTGTCCGTTACGTTAATGGGAAGCGCATCAACGAAGTTAAAAAAAGAGGCGGAAGAATTGGGTTTGGAAACAGCCCCCGTCTCCCTTCAGCAGTTAATCGTATATCTGACTAAGCGTGAAAAGGTGGGGGGCCAACTATGAACGGAATTCCTGGCGTACTGCGTATTTATACGAAACAGAAATTATCCTGGATTTACTTGCCTTGGGCAATCACGGCATTCAGTTTTCTGACTAACTATTTTATCAGCCTAATGGTTAATGGAGATTCATTCTATGCCGGTGGCTTGGCTACGATTTTTATCTATGTCTTTGTCGGGGCTTTGGTTTCGGTGCTGCAGCTGTTTCCATTCGCCCTAGGGTTCAGTATTCGAAGAACGGACTTCTTTGCAGGATCTGTTCTTATGTTGGTTTCGTACAGCATCTTTACGTCAATCATTTTATTGATATTAGCTGAAGTTGAACGGTCAACGGGTTCTTGGGGAAATCGGGTATCTTTCTTTAAACTGCCGTATTTAAATGACGGCACGTTGCTAGAACAATTTATGATCTATTTCATAGTACTTGTTTCATTTGCCTTTATCGGGATGGGAATCGGTGTTTTCTATCTTCGGCATCGTGGTATTAAAACCTTTGTCATGCTTGCGGCCTATTTCATTCTATTGTCGGGGGCCAGCGTTCTGGTCACCCAATACGGCTGGTGGGGGCAAGTGTTTGACTGGCTTGTCAAACATACTGCCTTTGAATTGTCCCTGTGGTTCATTCCGATCACGCTCATCCTTGCTCTTTTTAGTTACCGTTCGATTCGCAAAAGCTCGGTGTAAAGGCAAAAGACGTCCGATTACTTGGACGTCTTTTGTTTGTGCTTCTGTTTATTTAACGTCTTTGCACCCGCAAGCGTTGTGCCCAGCGGAAACGAGAGGAGCGGGTGTTTGGATATGCCGATTTGTTGAGAGGTATAGATGCCGGAGTGCCCGGAGAACAGGTAGCTGATAACGCAGGCCATCAACATATACACGGCGCCTTCCCCGCCGAACAGTTCGATTCCCATAATAAAGCAAGCAATCGGGGTGTTCGTCGCTCCGCAGAAGACGGCAATAAATCCTAATGCAGCCAGGAACGGAGCGTATAATCCGATCCATTCGGATAACGCGTTGCCCAGCGTTGCACCGATGGCAAACAGCGGGGTTACTTCCCCTCCTTGGAACCCTGCTCCGAGCGTCAGCGAGGTAAAGAGGATTTTGCCGAGAAAGGCGAGAGGCGATACCTCGTCTGTGAAGGAGGCTTCAATCAGGGGGAGTCCCAGCCCCAAATATTCGCGTGTCCCAAGCAGATAAACCAGCGCAATGATGATGATGCCCCCGACAGCGCTTTTGATCATCGGATTGTGGAAGAAATAACCGTACCACTGCTTCAAGGAATGGGTTAGCTCACTGAACAGCCGGCTTGTCAGACCAAAGAGAATCGAGGCGAAAATCACCTTTAGGATTACGAGGAAACTCAAAGCCGGAATTTCTCCGATTGGATAATGCAGATGGCTGACGCCCCATAGGGAGGTGGCGATCAGATTCCCGACCAAGCTGGCTACGAATGCAGGGAATAGGGCTTGATGCGAGATCAGTCCGATGGCAAGCACTTCAAGTCCAAATAGGGTTCCCGCCAGCGGTGTGCCGAAGATGGATCCGAAGCCGCCGCTAATTCCGCAGATTAGCAGTATTTTTCGATCCGCCGGCGTTACGCGGATAAGCTTGCCGAACCCCTCCGATAAACTTCCTCCCATCTGAACGGCAGTGCCCTCACGTCCTGCAGATCCCCCAAACAGATGCGTGATCAATGTCCCGATTAGCACTAATGGCGCCATGCGCAATGGTACGGATTCTGTACCGCCATGGATTTGTTCAAGGATGAGATTATTCCCTTTGGTGCAACTCTTGCCAAACTTGTAATATAGGAAGCTGACCCCGGCCCCTCCCAAGGGAAGGAAGAACAGCAGCCAAGGATTCTCCATGCGAAGGGAGGTTACATAGTCCAGACTGTAAAGAAAGAAGGCGGAGGCGCTGCCCGTCATCAATCCTACAAAACTTCCCAGAACGATCCATTTGATGAAGTAACCGGACAACAAGGCGTATGGCCATTTTTCGGCAGTGTTAAACCATTTTTTAATCATGCAGTTTCACCCGTTTCTATATATTCGCCGCTAACCCTTCAATACACAAACAGACTCCTACCAGGAAAGCGACCTCTGGTAGGAGTCATTAGCTATCGAAGCGGTTATGGCGAACTCCATCGCCTCATTCAATTAGCATTTATTGTAATGGAATAGAGGTTTCCGTGTCAATGGCACAATCCATTAGGAGCGGGGCTTTTAGTTAAGCCCAAAGCAGTATCGCTTATATTTGGAAAAAAACGCTTGACTTGGGCATGGACTTTTTTCAGGTGAGAAATTCAAGATGTCCATGGACGCAGGAAAGACATATATTTTATAGTTACAGTTGATAATGAGAATCAATATCATATTATTGAGGGGAAAATGATGTCAGCAAACACGTCCAATCCAAGTCTTACAGATTCCAAGACCGACGTTACACTCAAGGGGCGACCATGGGCTGCGACCCTGATTCTTACGGGCGGCGTTGCAGCGCTGGTGCTTGGCATAGCTTTATCGATATCGCTCGGAGCGGCCGATATTGATCTGCGAAATGTTTGGGAAGCGGTGTTCTTCTTTAATCCCGACGTGACGGAGCATCAGATCATACAGGAACTGCGCTTGCCGAGAGTCCTCGGCGGGGCGATGGTGGGCGCCTGCTTTGCCGTATCCGGCGCGATCATGCAGGGGATGACCCGCAATCCGCTCGCTGATTCCGGTTTGCTCGGATTAAATGCGGGAGCGGGTTTTGCCATTGCCCTCTGTTTTTCCTTTTTTCCGGGGCTGCCTTATATGTACCTGATTCTGTTTTCATTCCTTGGAGCAGGATTAGGTGCGGTTCTCGTGTATGGGGTCAGTTCCATGGCAAAAGGAGGCCTAACGCCGGTACGTGTCGTTCTTGCGGGTGCTGCCCTTAGTGCTTTGTTAAGTGCGCTTAGCGAAGGCATCGCATTGTATTTTCAGGTCGGACAGGACATGGCGTTCTGGTATGCCGGCGGAACCGCGGGGATTAAGTGGGTCCACCTAAAGATTATGCTGCCGTGGATCGTCGCTGCTATATTGGGAGCTATTGCATTGTCACGCTCTATTACCATGCTCAGCCTCGGCGATGAGATCGCCCGCGGGCTCGGGCAGCGAACGGGTCTCGTCAAGCTGGCCGGAACGGTGATCGTGCTGGTGCTGGCAGGGGCTGCCGTCTCGGTTGTTGGTGCGGTAGGCTTTGTCGGTCTCATGATTCCGCACGTCACCCGCAAGCTGGTTGGTGTGGATTACCGCCTCATCATTCCTTGCTCGGCCGTTCTGGGGAGCTTGCTGGTCGTCATTGCCGACTTAGCAGCAAGAATGGTGAACCCTCCTTACGAGACACCGGTGGGTGCGATCATCGCACTGATCGGGGTGCCCTTCTTCCTCTACTTGGCACGCAAAGAAAGGAGGGAGCTGTAATGGAGACCATCACGAATACCATGCATGGGCGAAAAGACAAGAAGCGCAAAATCATCACCCTGTCTGTGCTGGCTGCCCTGATCGTTCTAGTATTCCTAATCAGTATGAACACGGGGGTCATTCGTTTGTCGCCGCTTGAGGTCATAAAAACACTGTTTGGCGGCGGGACGGATAAGCAGGAGCTGGTGCTGTTCGAATTCCGCTTGCCGCGTATCGTCATCTCGCTGCTGATTGGGGCAGGCTTAGCGATATCGGGATGTGTGATGCAGGGAATATCCCGTAATGAGCTGGCGGATCCGGGTATCTTGGGGATTAATGCAGGTGCAGGGTTGATGGTGATGCTGTTCATTTCATTTTTTCCAAGTACGACGGCGGCTCCTGTCTATCTATTGCCGGTGCTTGCATTGATTGGGGCAAGTTTAACCGCTGCATTAATATGCGTGCTGGCCTATAAGAAGAATCAGGGCTTTAAGCCGACGGGGCTGCTCTTAACAGGGATTGCCGTTGCGGCTGGCATCAGTGCGGCAATGATTGTGCTAACGCTGCGCTTGAGTCCTGAAAAATATCAGTTTGTTGCCACTTGGCTGGCGGGCAGCATTTGGGGTTCGAGCTGGAAGTTTGTATTGGCATTGCTCCCATGGATCCTTGTGCTTCTGCCCTTCGTCATGTATAAAGCGCAGGTGATGAACGTTCTCAATCTTGGAGAACCGATGGCGACCGGACTCGGTGCTTCCGTCACGAAGGAGCAGCTGAAGCTGTTGGCAGCGGCGGTTGGCTTGGCAGCCTCGTGCGTTGCAGTAAGCGGCGGAATTGGATTTGTCGGACTTATCGCACCCCACCTGTCCAGACGCTTGGTCGGTGCGAAGCATCAGCTGCTGCTGCCGGTAACGGCACTGGTTGGTGCACTGCTGGTTATCACGGCCGATACCCTTGGGCGTTGGATCATCCAACCATCTGAGATTCCGACGGGGATTGTGGTTGCGGTGATCGGTGCTCCTTATTTCCTGTACCTGTTATCCAGATCGAGGGCATAAAAGGATAAGTTCGTCACGGATCTAAATGGGGCAATTGTTAAAAAGAAAGGACTTGCTCATTTCTATAGCGGAATATCGGATTAAGGAGGTCCTTATGCTGCGTCGATTTTTTTCCTATTACAAGCCTTATAAAGGGCTGTTCATCCTGGATTTTTGCTGCGCTATCTTTGCGGCTTTACTTGAATTGATATTCCCGGTTGCCGTCAACCGCGTGATTGACGACTTGCTGCCAAGCGGCAACTGGAAGTGGATCTTATACGCTTGTCTGGGTCTACTCGGCATTTATGTTGTCAGTTCCTTCTTGCATTACGTTGTCACCTATTGGGGGCATAAACTCGGCATCAACATTGAGACGGATATGCGCAAAAAACTGTTTGATCGGGTTCAGAAGCAATCCTTCCGTTTTTTTGACAACAACAAGACGGGACATCTAGTCTCGCGGATGACAAACGATTTGATGGATATCGGAGAAATTGCCCACCACGGTCCGGAAGATCTGTTCATCGCCGTCATGACGCTTGCCGGAGCTTTGGGCATCATGCTCGGACTTAACTGGGAGCTCGCGGTGATGACGTTTGTGATTGTTCCATTGATGGTCTATCTATCGCTGTATTTCAGTGGGAAAATGTCGGCTGCGTTCAAGCGCATGTTCTCCGATATTGCCGATTACAACGCACGGGTGGAGAACAACGTCAGCGGTATCCGAGTGGTACAAGCCTTCTCGAATGAGGAGCATGAAATGGCTCGTTTCGCGGAGAACAACAACCGCTTCCGCTTAACGAAGCTGGTTGCTTACCGCATCATGGCTTGGAACTCTTCGATCAGCTTTATCCTGATGAAATTCATCTCCCTGTTCGTTTTGGTGTGCGGAACTTGGTTCGTGATCGAAGGGCGGATGACCAACGGGGAGTTTATCGCTTTTGTCATGCTGTCCAACGTGTTCCTTGGTCCGATTAAACAGATCAATGCGGTGATTGAGATGTATCCGAAGGGAATCGCCGGTTTTAAGCGGTATTTGGAGCTGCTTGAGAGTGAACCGGACGTTGCGGATTCGCCGGGTGCCAAGCCAGTTAACCATTTGCGGGGAGACATTGCCTTTCACGGGATATCCTTCGGTTACGAGAACAAAGATCAAGTGCTGCAGGATGTTAATTTATCGATTCGAGCTGGTGAAACTGTTGCGCTTGTGGGTCCGTCCGGAGCGGGCAAGACCACCCTGTGTTCTCTGCTGCCGCGTTTCTATGATATTGCTGCTGGCCGGATTACGATTGACGGAATCGATATCCGGGACATGACGCTGCAATCCCTTCGTTCCCATATTGGCATCGTGCAGCAGGATGTATTCCTGTTTGATGGCAGCATTCGCGAAAACATTGCTTATGGCCGACTGGATGCTGCAGATAGCGACATTATGAAAGCCGTGAGCCGTGCCCAGCTCGAGGATCTGGTCGCTTCGCTTCCGGATGGGCTGGACACCTTAATTGGCGAGAGAGGCGTTAAGCTGTCCGGCGGACAGAAACAGCGCCTGTCGATCGCCCGGATGTTCCTCAAGAATCCGCCGATTCTTATTCTGGACGAAGCAACGTCTGCATTGGATGCGGAGACCGAAGCGGCGATTCAGCAGGCGCTGGCCGAACTGTCGGAGGGACGTACGACCCTGGTGATTGCACACCGACTAGCAACGATCAAGAATGCAGACCGCATTGTGGTTGTTGCAGACAAAGGTATCGCCGAACAAGGTATCCATGAAGATCTGCTCGCAGCGCATGGTATATACAGCCGATTGCATCGGGCTCAATTCGGTGCTTGATCCAAGCTTAAACTTTATGAGGAGGATGAAACTATGTTCACATCTAAATTTCGGGTAACTCTCTCCATGCTCATCCTATGTTCGTTCTTGATTTCCGCATGTGGCGGGAATGGAAATACCACCAACGAAGCGGGTTCTTCAGGCGAAACAGCTGCAGGCGCGGACAAGCCCCAGACTGAAGCCGCAGCTCCTACGACTAGAAAGGTGGATACGATTCATGGTCCGATCGAGTATCCCGCCGATCCACAGCGAATTGTAGTCGATGCATATTTACCTACCTTATTGCTGCTCGGAGAAAAGCCGGTCGGCGCGACAGCGACGGATCTCGAGAACGTCCATATCCAAGACAAGATTGAGGGCATAGAAAATACGGGGGAAAGCGCTCCGGAAAAGATAGTGGAACTGAACCCTGACCTGATTATCAGCGCTAACTCCGATCCGGAAGTTTTCGAGAAGCTGTCTAAAATCGCGCCGACGGTCATTTTGCCTTATGAAACCTATCGAAGCGTGCACGAAGAAGTAGAGGGATTGGGTGCTATTCTTGGCAAAGAAGTAGAAGCGAAGGAATGGCTCGCTGAATTTGATAAGAAAATAGAAGAACTGCGCGCGAAAGTGAATGGCGTTATTAAAGAGGGTGAAACTTTTTCCATCTTTGGCGCTTTCGGCAAAACCTTCTACCTGTACGGCGACGGCATTTATCGGGGAGGATTGGCAATATACAAGGAGCTTCAATTAACCCCTCCGGCAACGATTCAAAAAGAATTGATTGATGCCAACGTGACTTACAAAGAGGTTTCCCTGGAAGTTCTGAATGATTACGCAGGCGATTATATCTTCTTTGATGAGTCTAACGGTGCCGAGTTGGATAAGAAGGACAAGGTGTGGACTTCGATTGAGGCCGTCAAACAGGATCGCGTGTTTTATCTCGATGCCAAACGGTTCTGGCCGTTCGATCCCATTGCTGTCCTGGCCCAGGCTGAGGAAGTGACGGAAATGATCGTCAGCCAAAAAGAGAAAGAGAACGCGAAATAGTCAGCGGTCTCGGTGCTTACTCATGGAATGGGCAGGAGGGCATTACATTTCTTTCATTCCCTGAATTGATCTTATGGTTTGATAACATAGAGAGAATATGAAAAGGGCAAGGTCCGTGATCACGGACCTTGCCCTTGCTATTTGTATCAAGAGTGCTTATAAATCATGTCTAGCGTGCATCTCTGGCTGTGGGCTCGTCCGAGACTTTCAGTTTATCATTCAGGATACTGTCCTCAAGCACGCTGAATTTGTCCCCGTATACCTTCGTAATATGATTTTCGCCCCATGCACAGAGCATATCCAGAATTCCGCTCAAACTCATGCCGTACTCGCTCAGCTCATATTCCACTTTAGGCGGTACTTGATTATGAATAATCCGATTGATCACTCCATCGTCCTCCAGCTCCCGCAGCTGCTGCGTCAACATTTTTTGGGTGATGTGCGGCATGAGACGCTTCAGCTCATTGGTTCTTTTACGGCCATGGGTCAGATGGCAGAGGATCACGCATTTCCATTTGCCCCCGATCACTTCCAATGTCGCTTCGACGGCGATGTTGTATTTCTTCGTTTGCATATTCATCCTCCTATTCTTCATAGGCACTAAAAAGTACCTAGGGTACTGTCAGGTACCTACATTACAAAAAAGTACGTTCTTCACACAAGAAATGATATAGATCATAATAGCATTTGCCAGCTGGATTACACCATACTCAATATTTTTACAATATATAAGCAAGAGAATAGGATAGGGGGAAATATCAACATCATGATGATCGATAAAAAAAGAAGTATGCTGGCGCTGCTGGCGCTTGCCGTCAGTGCCTTCGCCATCGGAACTACGGAATTTATCAGCGTAGGGCTGCTGCCGTTGATTGCGGAGGATATGAACATATCCGTCACGACCGCCGGATTGACCGTTTCGATGTATGCGCTTGGCGTTACTTTCGGTGCGCCGATCCTAACGTCGCTGACATCAAGGATGTCCAGGAAGACTTTGCTGCTCTGGATTATGATCATTTTTATTATTGGTAACAGCTTGGCAGCGGGCGCATCTTCCATTGGTATCCTGCTTGCAGCACGTGTATTTTCGGCCTTTTCGCATGGCGTATTTATGTCGATCGGCTCGATCATTGCCGCAAGCGTGGTGCCTGAGAATCGTAGGGCATCCGCGATCTCCATTATGTTTACGGGGCTGACGGTAGCGACGGTTACCGGCGTTCCGCTTGGTACATTTATAGGTCAACAGTGGGGCTGGAGACTTGCTTTTGTCGCCATTGTCGTGGTCGGTATTGTTGCGCTGATCGCGAACAGTATCCTGGTCCCTTCCGACTTGCCTAAGGGAGAACGCACTTCATTCCGTGCCCAGGCTAAATTGCTGACGAATGGAAGACTGCTGCTTATGCTCCTGATTACGGCCCTCGGTTATGGCGGGACCTTTGTCGTCTTCACTTATTTATCCCCATTGCTGCAGGATATAACAGGCTTCAAGGAAAATACGGTGGCCATCATCCTGCTGGTATACGGGATCGCCATTGCAGTCGGTAATGTGATCGGTGGAAAGGCAGCCAATCGCAACCCGCTTCGAGCATTATTCTATATGTTCATCGCCCAAGCACTGGTGCTGATCACGCTTACGTTTACCGCACCGTTTCAAGTGGCCGGACTGATCACGATTTTTCTCATGGGATTTTTGGCTTTCATGAATGTGCCGGGACTACAGGTTTATGTCGTCATGCTGGCTGAACGGTTTGCACCGGGGGCTGTGAATATGGCTTCCGCGCTGAACATTGCCGCATTTAATGCCGGCATCGCCATTGGCGCTTTTCTGGGCGGCTTAATCACGAATTCCATGGGCCTGATTCATACGGCATGGATCGGGGCGCTGATGGTGCTCGGCGCGGTGGTTCTCACCGGATGGAGCTTGAAGCTGGAACGGAAGGAGACGGATAAGGCGAGTAAGCAAGCGGCCTAAATGATCATTTTATGTAGGGAGGTGATGTCTAAGCGTATTATCGGGGATACTGCAGTATAGGCTAACTTTTTTACAACAAAAACAAAAAAATGTTCGGAGGTTTATCAACATGACAGCACAACACTTACAAGATACAACCACTTTATATAATGGAGTTAACATGCCTTGGTTTGGACTTGGCGTATTTAAAGTAGAAGAAGGACCGGAGCTGGTGAATGCCGTTCGCACGGCCATCCAGCATGGATATCGGAGCATAGACACTGCCGCCATATACGGCAATGAAGAAGGCGTTGGACAAGGCATTCGCGAGGGCTTGGAAGCTGCCGGAATTAAACGGGAAGATCTGTTTGTCACATCTAAAGTATGGAATGCCGATCTCGGTTATGAATCGACATTGAAGGCATACGATGAAAGTCTGCGAAAGCTGGGTCTGGAATATTTGGATTTGTACCTTATACACTGGCCGGTTGAAGGGAAATATATAGATGCGTGGAAGGCGTTAGAAACGTTGTACAAAGAAGGACGCGTTAAAGCCATTGGCGTGAGCAATTTTCAGATCCATCATCTGGAGCATTTAATGAAGGAAACGGAAATTAAACCGATGGTGAACCAGGTGGAATATCATCCAAGACTAACGCAAAAAGAACTGCAGGCGTACTGCCAGGCGCATGGAATTCAGCTTGAAGCATGGTCTCCATTAATGCAAGGACAGCTGCTGGATCAAGAGGATCTTCAGCACATGGCAGAGAAGCATCATAAATCGATCGCGCAGATTATTCTTCGTTGGGATTTACAAAACGGCGTTGTCACGATTCCGAAATCGACCAAAGAACATCGGATCGCCGAGAATGCGGATATCTTTGATTTTGAATTGTCCGCTGAGGATATGCAGCGCATCGATAGCTTGAATCAAAATCACAGAGTGGGACCGGATCCGGACAATTTTGATTTCTAAGGAATCTGCGTTTAAGTAAGGACAGAAGTTTAATGAATATTGTGGCTCTCCTGAACCTCGGGCGGTAACGACGGGAATCGGGAGGGTCATTCCTACATAACGGAAGGAGAGATGTTTAATGAATTTGGATCTGAAGGGAAAAGTCGCATTGGTAACAGGTTCGACGTCCGGCATTGGCAAAGCGATTGCCATGTCGCTTGCAGCCGAGGGAGCGTCCGTCATTATAAATGGAAGACATGAGGACAAAGTAAAACAGACGATCCATGATATTCACGCTGTGCATCCTGATGCGGAACTGCGTATTGCCGTGGCGGATCTCGGAACGGAGGAGGGTTGTCATCAGGTCAGGGAAGCTGCTCCGGTCGTTGATATTCTGATCAATAATTTGGGGATTTTTGAGCCTGCCGAATTTTTCGATATCCCTGATGCGGATTGGTTCAGGTTCTTCGAGACCAATATCATGAGCGGAGTTCGGTTAACCCGGCACTATTTGAAGAATATGATCAATCGCAATGAAGGTCGAATTATATTTATCGCGAGTGAAGCGGCCATCATGCCGTCCCAGGAGATGGCACATTACAGCGCAACCAAGACGATGCAGCTGTCCCTTTCCCGAAGCTTGGCTGAGCTGACGACAGGGACCCGCGTCACGGTGAATACCGTCATGCCTGGCTCCACGCTTACGGAAGGCGTTGAAACGATGCTGAATACGCTATATCCGGATGAGGATCTTTCGATCGAAGAAGCAGAGCAGCGGTTTATGAAGGAGAATCGGCCGACTTCCATCATTCAGCGATTGATTCGACCGGAGGAGATTGCGGATTTTGTTACGTATCTCAGCAGTCCCAAATCCTCGGCGATTAACGGTTCAGCGCTTCGAATCGACGGGGGCTTGGTACGAAGCGTATTCTAAGCAACCGAGGTGTTGTGAACGCTTTGTTAGGAACGGTATTTCTGCCTAAAGGATTTGGGTTTGAAGCCTGTATACCGAATAAAGCTGCGAATGAAATACGGAAAAGAACCGAATCCGGATTCTTCGGCAATGCGTCCGATCGGATCGTTGGTGTGGATCAATAGTCGCTTGGCTTGTTCGATCCGATGCCGTGTTAGAAATTCCAGGGGCGTACAGCCGAACGTTTTTTTCATGCAGATCGACAGATAGTTCTGGTGGAAGTGCATGGCCTCGGATAATCTCTGATAGCTAACCGGTTCTTTGTAATGTTGTCTCAAATAGTTGGCGGTTCGTTCGGCTATGGCATATTGAGGATTCTGATGCTGGATCCCGTCCTCTTCGGCTTGAAGCAGCAGGAGCAGCTCATGCAGCAGCTGCTCCTGTTTCCAGCGTGCCGCGGAAGTAGACGATGACTGAAGGTTCTGCAATTGCTCTAACAGGAGTTTCGCCTGCTCTATCGAAGGCAGCTCTCCATACTTGGGCATATAAAAAGAGAAACGCTCGATCTGCACATAAGGCTGATCGGTTTGCGATAAGGCAAAAAGGGTCAGCTCCTCTGTTTCAATCCAAGACCCTAGCGTCTGAAAATGCAGCCAATAAAAGTGGGTTTCCTCCTGACAGGGCTCAAATGTCCGGTGGGCTGCATCCGGTCTAAGAATAAAGTAGCAGCCGGCCTTCACCCTGTAAGCAGCACCGTTCTCCTCCAGGAAAAGCGCCCCTTTTGTCACCAGAATCAGATCAAAGACCCCAATGTTATAGCGATCCGGATGTTTGTCTCCTACCTGATAGGTATCTTCTCCACAAATGATATAGTGGGGCAACGGCGGCGCAATCAACTGGAAGATCATCTGCGACCAGGCCTCCTCCTCAAAACGGACTTTTCTCTATGATAATCGCTTTGCCGGTCCGGATTCAATACGCCAGCATGTTGCAATCGGATAAAAAGATGTTGTTTCTGTGTATAGGGCACCGCCCGGGTAAGATGGTATATTTCTACCAGAGTGTGCACCTACAAGAACAGAAACAAGGAGTGTGGAAGTTGATGCTGCATGAGACTGCGTTTAACAGTTTGCCGCTTCGAGCGATTAAACCGGCCGGATGGCTAAAGAGTCAGTTGGAGATTCAAGCAAGCGGTTTTACCGGACATTTGGAAGAACAGTGGAAAGACGTAGGGGATGAGAACGGGTGGCTGGGCGGCCAGGGAGAGAGCTGGGAACGGGGACCTTATTATGTTGACGGTTTGCTTCCGCTAGCTTATTTGCTCGAAGACGAAACTTTGATTGCCAAAGCGAATCGCTGGATCGAGTGGTCGCTTGCGAGCCAGCAGGAGAATGGCATGTTCGGTCCGACTCGCATAACCTCCGTCAATCAGGATATCGACAAGAAGCAGGACTGGTGGCATTACATGATCATGCTGAAAGTGATGATGCAGCATGAAGAAGCAACGGGCGATGAACGGATCATTCCTTTTCTGACGAAGTTTTTTACTTATGTCCATTCGGTTATGGAGGAACAGCCGCTGCGGGGCTGGGCCCAAACCAGGGGTGCGGAGATGCTGCTGTGCATCGTGTGGTTATATCGACGTACGAAGCAGCCTTTTCTGTTAGAGCTTGCCGATATCGTTGCCGGACAAACAACGGACTGGAGCGATATCTTTCATGATTTTCCGTTCTGGCGAAAGGTCGAAGAGTGGGATTGGACAACCCATGTCGTGAATGTAGCGATGGGAATTAAAACGCCGGGCGTATTGTTTGAATTGAGTGGCAATCCGGTGGAGCGGGAAAGCGTGCATCGGGGCATCGATTCCCTAATGACGTATCACGGTCAAGCGCATGGCATGTTCTCCGGAGACGAATGGTTATCCGGCACCCATCCGAGTCAAGGCGTAGAATTATGTGCCGTCGTGGAGTATATGTTCTCGATGGAGCAGCTGACGCGTATTTTCGGGGATGGACGTTTCGGGGATATTTTGGAGAAGGTCGCATTTAATGCGCTGCCCGCCGCCATCTCCCCGGATTGGACCTCGCATCAGTATGATCAGCAAGTCAACCAGATGATCTGCAATGTCGCTCCGCGGGCATGGAGCAACAGTCCGGATGCCAATGTCTTCGGTCTGGAGCCGAATTTCGGATGCTGCACGGCCAATATGCATCAGGGCTGGCCAAAGCTAACGTCGCACCTATGGATGAAGGATCAGGAGGACGGGCTTGTTGCCATTTCCTATGCCCCATGCACGGTGAGAACGACGGTCGGTCGTCAAGGCGTTCCGGCTGTCGTCGAGGTAACCGGGGAATATCCGTTCAAGGATCGCGTTCAGATCCATTTGTCGCTGGAATACGAGGCATCGTTTCCTCTATCGCTGCGCATCCCGGCCTGGTGCGACGATCCTGTCATAACTCTGAATGGGCGCGATTTGCCATTCCAGGTGCAGTCCGGTTATGCACGAATCGTACAGAACTGGCAGAACGGCGACCGATTGGATATTCATTTGCCGATGGAAGTGAAGACTGTTACGCGCAGCATGTACGCTACCAGCATTGAAAGAGGGCCGCTGGTGTATGTGCTGCCCGTGAAGGAGAACTGGCAGATGATCCGGCAGCGCGACATGTTCCACGATTGGGAGATTTACCCTGCATCTCCATGGAAATACGGCTTGGTCGCCGATACGTCATTCGAGGTGCTTGAGCAGGATATGGTCCGCCAGCCGTTCCTGGCAAAGGATGCACCTGTCAGGGTGAAGGTGAAAGGCCAGCTGATTCGGGATTGGAAGATGGAAGGCAACAACGCCGGAAACCCTCCGCTGCATCCGAACACGGACGGACAGCCCATTACGGAATTGGAGTTGGTTCCATACGGAAGCGCCAGGCTTCGGATCGGTGAGTTCCCTCTGATTGGAGAGCGGAAAAGAGCCGCCAAGAAATAAGTGAAAGTAAGCACGCTATAATCGTTTTATAATGTAGAATCCCCCTATTGAGGGGGATTCTTATTCTTGTTTATCCGCCCGTCATCTTATTATGCTGTTGCTGATCGATGGGTTTATCCACTTGTTCCCACGGCTTAAGGAGCAATAACCCCATGACGACCCCAAGAGCGGCCACAGTCATCACAACAAGGAATGTAAACGAGAACGCATCAGCCCAAGCATCGACTTTCGGTACGGAATGAGAAGAGGCCGAAATACGGGTTGTCAACAATGTTGAGAAGACAGCCACGGCAAAGGAGCCCACAACTTGCTGTGAAGCATTGTTTAGGGATGTCACACGGTTGATTAATCCTTGCGGTGCAGCGTTTATAACGAAGGCGTTCAAAGACATAGCATATAATGCATGGCCGGATCCGGCTAAGGTCATGGCGACAAGGATGATTCCCGTTCCTCTGCCAAATGAATCCGTAAAGAGCAAGAATGCTCCCAGACCAAGAAGTGCAGTACCGATAATAACAAGCAGCTTTACACTACGAAACCGATCATACATACGTCCACCAATCTGCATGAGTACGATACTGGCAATAGCAGGTGATATCATGAGAAGCCCAGTATCAAAAGCATTAAGTCCTTTCACCTGCTGGAGATAAACGGGAACCAGAAAGAAGTTTCCATAGAATGCAGCGGCTGTTATCCATAGAATTAACATAGCACTTGTAAAAGACTTGGAGCGGAACACTCGCAACTCAAGGAGCGGCTCGCTATTTCCAAGTTCAATCAGGATGAATAGTAGAAGAGCCGCAACACCAACCGCAAGGCCGATAATGGTCTGTATGGAGCCCCATCCGGCATCGCCCGCTTGATTCACGCCATAGACGAGGGCGGCAAAAGCGATTGGACCAAAAATCATTCCGAGTTTATCCAGCTTAGCTTGAGTCTGACTCTTCAGTTTAGGAAGATAGCGTAGTCCAAACCAGATTCCTAATAAGCCTACAGGTACATTCACCCAGAATAAAAAGGGCCAGCTAACGTTATCCACCAACCACCCGGCAAACACGGGTCCGATGGCTGGTGCAATAAGAATGGGAACGCCCAAGTACGATCCCATTACGGTTCCTACCTTATCAGGAGGACTGATCTGAAAGACAATGGCATAACCAATGGGCATGACTATACCTCCTCCTAAACCTTGAAGTACACGAAATAGTATAAATTGCTCTGCGTTGACCGAGAGTGCGCACAGAATAGAGCAGATTGTAAAAATGAAGATTGCCAGGATAAACATGCGCCTGCTGCCAAAACGATCAGCCAGCCAGCCGGCTACCGGAATGATGGCCGCTTCGGCAAGAATATAACCCGTGGTCGCCCATTGCATGAAAGATAACGAGCTTTGAAAGGAATTCATTAGATTAGGAATGGCTACATTCATGGCTGTCATATTAAGTAGGACCATAAACATGCCAATGATGATAGCGAATAAGGGTGCGCGAATTTCTTTTATGGTAGTAATGGTGGTCGACATGTATTGTCTCCTCCTGTTATATTTTTTTGTTCGAAGTCACATCTCCGGATATGTGACCCCATTCAGAAAGAGAATCGCGCGATTCCAGGTGATACGTGATGCAGTATTCCAGTTTGCACCTTGATCACAGCTATGTGCCAAATTATAATGACTCTAAATCAACAATAACAGTAGGCAATATTTATTGATTAGATCATTTAATATAGACCAACTTACTTTACGTTAGGGTGGTGATGACTTGAGCGATCGTTCAGAGCATCGTGAGGATTATGAGGCATGTACGGAGGTTATCGGCGAGGTTTTAAAAATAGTGGCAGTGAAACGCGCGGTTCACGTAATCGGTGAACTGCATGATGGTCCCCAGCGGTTTAACCGCTTGCGTCGGAGTTTGGGCAATATCAGCACGCAATCATTGACAGTGATTCTGAGGCATCTGGAGCAAAACGGCATCATTAGCCGTCAGGTATTGCCGACTATGCCGGTTACCGTGGAGTATTCATTGACAGACCAAGGTAGAGAATTTGAAGAGGTCCTAAATGTGATACATGATTGGGGAGCATCTAGGAGAATGCATCGGACTCCTTTAGGAAAAGCAAGTTTCTCAGCAGAGAAATAGATAAACGAAACTCATGAAAACCGCGTTGATCGCGGTTTTTTTGTTGTACAGCTATGTGTTCAAGGTTAAGATAAGTGTTTACCAAGCTTTGGAAAACACATAATATGGAGTTATTGGAATATGGAGGTGATCGTATGAGAATAGACAAGAGCATATTTAATATCTCGGCATGGCTGGCTCTGTTTACCATCCTTGTGTTCCCAGGTAAAATATGGGCGGAGGGTGAGGGTGCACCCCGAATCGAATATGGATTTCCGTTTAGATTCTTTATCAAGTATTATCCGGATTACATAGATAGCAGTCCCTGGTTTATTAAGGGCGTTCACATTCAACTGCTGTCTTATTTTTTCAATGTAATGGTGATTTATTGGATACTGCACATGTTGTTGTCGCTAGGAAAAAGTATAAAAAAGAAAGAGTAATGGGATAAGCGATATGGAATGCGCTGATGAGAAAGGGAAATTTACCGATGGAGATTTTCATGAAAAGAAGAATAATAGTGGTCCTATTACTCGTATTTGTTATTCTGATAAATGGCATTGCTCAACGAGATTCGACGGATACGCCCCTATATGAGGGCAGAAGCCTCGTCATTGGTGTGATCGGAGAAACACCGCAAGTCAGGGAGAAGGGGCATGTGGGTTTTAAAGAAGTTACGTTTCAGCAGCTAGAGGATCTAGACCTTTCCGCGGAGCTGGACGCCATATTCATAACAAAAGAACATTTGATGGAAGCTTCTGAGCCTAAGTATACAGAAGTGTATAATAAGGCTGAAGTTCCCTTTTTCTATATTGAGTCTAAAAAATCTCATGTCCCCTTCACGGTCGAAGAATTGTCTTACGATGAGGTTCCGGATCTTTCAACGGATATGTATGCAACCGGTTATTACGGCAAGGATGCGGAGCATTGGGGTTACGGTTTATACAACGGTGTAATGAATGAGACCAATGTCCAGGCTGTTTATTCTCATATTTTCGCAACGATCGAGTCGTTGCATCATGACGGAGGAAGGTAATTTGCGAGAAATCATTTGGTTGGAGAAAAGCGAGACGCTTGAGCTATTGTTGGAACATGAACCTGCAATTCAAGTCATCCCGTTAGAGTCCGGTCTGGAAGCAGAGGTGGCGAAGATCGTCACGCCATCGGCAGACTACGTACTAAAGGTTTGGAATAAAACGTCCAAACCCGACGTTCAAATGCAGTATCGAATATTGAATGCATTGTATTCGCATGGAAGGGCCGTATCGAAGCCTGTGGGCTGGGGGACAGACCGGAATAGCAATCCAGTAATGCTGACCAGTTACGACGGCACGCCCGTACAAATAGTCAATCAGTCTAAACTAGTAAAGCTTGCGAAAACGCTAATGGATATACATAAGCTGCCCCTGGATAGCCTGAACGGCTTCGGGCTGCCGAGGTATGATTTCGTCTCTTATTTTTATCCTCGAATGGATGAGTTCCCGGATATCCAACATCCATTGATGGAGCTTGTTGAGTTTGCACATATGAAACAAGAATGTATCATCCATGGCGATTATCACCTTGGCAATATTCTTGAGCATGAAAACAAACTGACCGTGATCGATTGGACGAATGTCCAAATGGGCGATCCCCGATATGATATCGCATGGTCGATTATCTTAATGTGGATATATGTAAGCGAGAAGCAAGCGTCCTTTTACCGTGTTGCATTTTGTGCCGAGAACCGTTACGAAGCCGATGAGCTTGAGCTGTTTGAAGCCATTGCGTGTCTGCGCTGGGTTTTGCTTAGCAGAGTGGACCACCCTCCCATTAGAAAGGATACGATCGCTAGGGTAAGGTCGATATTGACGAGCAACACGTATTTAAATATCAGGGCTCTTTAAGTCTGATCCCAAATGACCAGCCAGTTTCCCAAATACAAGACGGAGATAGATTCGTGAAATATTACAGCTGTACACGGAGCCCCCTGAAGCCACCTTGCATAATGGTAAGGGGCTTTTTTCTATATTAGAAGCAGCGTGATTAAGCCAGCCAATCGCCCAAGAATGAGATAAGTTAGAGTTATGCAAAAAGTCGAGTACAATTCTCTTCTGAAGTTTTATAAAAATGAGGGTTGACATAAGCATGTACCTTCTTGTAATCTGTGATTGTAATCGTTTACGTAATCGATTACATAGCGGAATCATGACGTTTTGAGGTGAACAATGTTTGGCAAAAGCAACGATTAAACAAGTAGCAGCGGCAGCAGAAGTATCCACGGCAACCGTTTCAAGAGTGCTGAACGACAGCGATTATGTAAGCGATGAAATTAAAGAGCGAGTGATGGCGGCGGTGAACCAATTGAATTACCGTCCAAGCGCCATCGCCCGCAGTCTGAAGCAGGACCGGACCTATATGATCGGGGTTATTGTTCCTGATATTTCCAACCCTTATTTTATGGGGATCTCCAGAGGTATTGAGGACATTGTAGGCAAAGAAGGCTTTCAGCTTATATTCTGCAGCTCGGATGAGAATCCGGACAAGGAACGACGACTGCTTAAGCTTATGCAGGAAAAGCGCGTGGACGCCGTCGTACTGGCGACGTCGGGCGGCAATGATCCGGCGATCAAGCAGCTGGCGGATTCCAAAATGCCGATTGTTCTCGTAGACCGGAAGCCGGACTCGCCGGAAGCGGGTTTGACTCTCGATCTGGTAGCCGAGGACAACACCGAGGGCGCATCCCGCCTGACCCGGAAGCTGCTTGAGGATGGTCATACGGTTATTGGTGTAGTAAATGGACCGACGAGATCCAGCACAGGAAGGGAACGTCTTGAAGGTGTCCGGAAAGCAATGAAGGAATACGGTTTGAACGAGGAACCCATGGTGTATAATGGAGACTTTTCTACGGAGGATGGAATCCGCGCGATACAGCATTTTCTGGCAGCCGAAAGAAGGCCAACTGCGGTTATATCCCTGAATAACCGCATGAGTCTCGGTGTTTTGCTTGAGATTGTGCGTTGCGGTCTAAAGATTCCGGCCGATATGGCCGTAGCTTCTTTCGGTGAAGTAGAGGCTGGTCCATTACTCAAGGAATCGGGACTCTATTATATGGAGCAGCATCCCTATGACATGGGGATCAAAGCCGGCGAGATTCTTCTGCGTCGAATTCGCGATGAGGCCCCGCTGTCTAAACCTGAAATAGCGATTTACAGCAATGAAGTGAAACAGTTGGATTGATTCATATGCTGCCGCTCTAAAAACAGAGAGGATGAGGACGATGCAATATCAAACTCACAACTGCAATCGATTGCAGAATCAGCTGCCGAAGATTGGTATACGACCTGTTGTAGATGGTCGGAGGGGAGGCATTCGGGAATCACTGGAGGACGTAACGATGGATATGGCGAAGCGAACGGCGCGTCTGCTTACCGAACGGCTAAGGCATAGCAACGGGCTGCCGGTAGAATGCGTGATGGCTGACACCTGCATTGGAGGCGTAGCCGAAGCCGCACGTACGGAGGAGAAATTTGCCAGGGAGAATGTCGGTCTTTCCATTTCGGTGACTCCCTCCTGGTGTTATCCAACGGAAACGATGGATACGCATCCGACAAGGCCGAAAGCCATTTGGGGATTTAACGGAACGGAGCGCCCCGGTGCCGTGTATCTGGCAGCAGCTCTTGGCGCGCATAATCAGAAGGGACTTCCGGCTTTCTCTATCTATGGTCGGGATGTGCAGGATATCGGCGATACCGAAATTACGGCTGACGTAGAGGAGAAACTTTTGCAATTTGCAAAGGCTGGCCTTGCCGTAGCGACCATGAAGGGGACTTCGTATCTGTCGATGGGCACAGTATCTATGGGAATCGCGGGCTGTATCGTCGACGAGGATTTTTTCCAGAAGTATCTTGGGATGCGCAATGAATATGTGGATATGACGGAATTCGTAAGACGAATCGAGCTGGAAATTTACGATCATGACGAATATGAGCGGGCGCTTTCCTGGATTAAAGAAAACTGCAAGCCTGGGGCGGACGTCAATCCGGAGCATTTGAAGCGAACCGATGAGCAGAAGCAGCAGGATTGGGAGACCGTCGCGAAGATGGCGTTGATCGCGCGCGATTTGATGGTGGGTAATCCGAAGCTGGCGGAAATGGGATACGGAGAGGAAGCGCTCGGGCGAAATGCGCTGGCTGCAGGTTTTCAAGGACAACGTGCCTGGACGGATTATTTTCCGACCGGGGATTTCATGGAGGCTATACTGAACTCATCCTTTGATTGGAATGGTCTGAGAGAGCCCTACATGGTCGCAACGGAGAACGACAATCTGAATGGGATTACGATGCTGTTCGGACATCTTCTCACGGATGCAGCGCAGGTATTTGCGGATGTTCGTACATACTGGAGCCCGGAAGCCGTAAAGCGTGTAACCGGGTATCAGCTTGAGGGAATTGCGGCGCAGGGCGTGATCCACCTGATCAATTCCGGGCCTGCTGCCCTTGACGGGACGGGAAGGCAGACAAAGGACGGCAGACCGGCGATGAAGCCGTTCTGGGAAATCACGCAGGAGGAAGTTCAGGACTGCCTCGATGCGGTCAAATGGTGTCCGGCTATTGATTTCTTCCGCGGGGGTGGCTTCTCAACCGACTTTACGACCCGGGAAGGTATGCCGGTAACGATCGCGAGAATAAATAGGGTTGCGGGTGTTGGACCGGTCCTTCATATTGCCGAGGGGATGACCGTTGAGCTGCCGGACGCGGTACACGATATATTGGATCAGCGAAGTGATCCTACATGGCCGACGACCTGGTTCGTACCGAATCTGACCGGTCAAGGGCTGTTCAGGGATGTATATACCGTGATGAGCAATTGGGGATCCAACCATGCCGCTATGAGTTATGGGCATATCGGCGGGGAATTGATCACCTTGGCATCAATGATCCGCATTCCGGTATGCATGCACAACGTTCCGGAGGAACGGATATTCCGGCCAAGCGCCTGGACCGCCTTTGGCGGACTGGAACCGGTCTCGGCCGATTACCGGGCATGCGCAGCTTACGGTCCTTTGTACAAATAGGAGGCAGATAACATGAAGCAGTTATACACCATTGGCGTGGATTTTGGTACGGAATCGGGCAGAGCTCTGTTGGTTGATATCACGACCGGGCGAGAAGTTGCTACCCATGTGACGCCATACACGCATGGAGTCATGGACGAGGTGCTGGTCCACTCGGGTTTGAAGCTGGGGCAGGATTGGGCGCTGCAGCATCCAGATGATTACATAGAGGTGCTTCGGCAATCCATCCCGCGCGTGCTCTCGGAGGCTAACGTATCTCCGGATCAAGTCATCGGGATCGGCATCGACTTCACGGCATGCACGATGATGCCGCTGGATGCCGGGGGGACTCCGCTGTGCATGCTCGAGGAATGGAGGGACAATCCGCATAGCTGGGTAAAGCTGTGGAAGCATCACGCGGCTCAGGATGAAGCGAACCTGATTAATGAGGCCGCTAAGCGGCGAGGGGAAAAATTTCTTGCACGCTACGGAGGGAAGCTGTCCTCGGAGTGGATGCTTGCGAAGTCTTTACAGATTCTGAATGAAGCTCCCGAGTTGTATGAGCACGCTGTACTGTTTATGGAGGCTGCCGATTGGGTGGTCATGGAATTGACCGGTCAGCTCGCACGGAGCAGCTGCACCGCAGGTTATAAAGCCAATTGGCATAAACGGGATGGATATCCGTCCAAGGAGTTCCTCCAGTCGCTTGATCCGAGGTTCGGGACCCTTGTGGAGGCGAAGTTGCGAGGCCCGATCAAGCCACTGGGTTCAAAAGCTGGCGAATTAACCGACTCGATGGCAGCTATAACCGGGCTTCTGCCAGGAACCGCGGTAGCCGTAGCCATCATCGATGCCCATGCCATGGTGCCGGCCGTCAGTGTCGTAACTCCGGGTAAACTGGTGCTCGCCATGGGAACCTCTACCTGTCATTTGATATTAAGCGACAAGGAAGTGACGGGAGAAGGGATTTGCGGTGTCGTCGAGGACGGGATCATCCCCGGTTATTACGGGTATGAGGCAGGACAATCGGCCGTTGGCGATATATTTGCCTGGTATGTGGAAGAGGCAGTGCCGGAATATGTAAGACGCAAGGCTGCCGAAGATCGTCTCGGCATTCATGAGTGGCTTGAGAGGGGAGCATCACAATATGAGCCTGGCCAAACCGGCCTGCTGGCTCTCGACTGGTGGAATGGAAGCCGTTCCGTACTGATGGATGCCGATCTGAGCGGTGTCATCCTTGGATTGACCCTGCAGACCAAGCCAGAGGAAATATACCGGGCGCTTCTGGAGGCTACCGCCTTCGGAACGCGAGCGATCATCGAAGCCTTTACCGAAAGCGGCGTTGAAGTCCAGGAGCTCTATGCTTGCGGCGGATTGCCGCAGCGAAACCGGCTGCTGATGCAAATCTATGCCGACGTTACCGGCAAGGAAATCAAAGTAGCGGATACCGTCCAGACGGCTGCCTTTGGTGCAGCTATGTTCGGTGCCGTTGCGGCAGGCAAAGAGCGGGGAGGCTTTGAGAGCATCGTAGAGGCAGCAGAAGCCATAGCTCGTGTTCGTGAAGAGACCTTTAAGCCGATTGAGGCCAACGTGCGTGTATATGATCAATTATACAAGGAATATAAAGGACTTCATGATTATTTGGGAAGAGGCGAAAACGGGGTGTTGAAACGCTTGAAAGCATTAAAGAGCGGAAAATTACCGGAATGAATGAAAGATTGAACGCCTAAAAAAACGCCTAAATAAACGTCTGGCCACGACGAAATATCGCCGGGTAGCATTGGACTCATAAACTGGGAATGCAGGTTCTGGAAAGATCTGCATTCCGTATTAACTAATTCTGCAATCGATGTCACAATTTGTGAAACGACATTACGAAGTACGTTCAACTATCATCCGCAAGCCAAAAAGGAGCGAATCATTCATGGACCATCAAGCAGCATTATCTTCACTCAGCCTTACCCGAACCGGAAAAAGAAAACGGGAATCCAGCTACGACCGTTCTGGAGGCAATAAAGACTACTTCTCCATCAACCCAGGCGATCTGACCGAAATTTGCAGCATTCCGGGCGCTGGCGCCATCACTCACATCTGGATGACAATGGCCAGCGACGTCCCTGCGGAGGAATTGTATTTGCCGCGAAAAATCGTTCTCCGCATGTACTGGGACCAAGAGACGGAGCCCAGCGTGGAAGCGCCGATTGGCGATTTTTTCGGAATGGGGCACGGGCTCACCAAAAATTATACGTCAGCGGCATTGATGATGAGTCCCGAGGACGGCAAGGCATTCAACAGCTTCTTCCGTATGCCGTATGCGGATGGAGCCCACATTACGATTGAGAGCGAGGCGGAGCATCCAATCAAATTTTATTTCTATGTGGATTATGAGTCCTACGATAAGCTGCCTGAGGAGGAGCTGAGATTCCATGCCCAGTGGCACCGGGAAAATCCGACCGAAGGTATTCCGGACACCGGGGTGGACAACGCCTTCTACGAATTCGGCGGCAAGAATACGACCGGCAGCGGCAACTATGTCATTTTGGACGCGGTCGGAAAGGGCCATTACATCGGCTGCAACTTCAATGTCCACAACCTGCGCGATACGCGGGAATGGAACTGGTACGGCGAAGGCGACGACATGATCTTCATCGATGGGGAACCGTGGCCTCCGACCTTGCACGGAACGGGCATGGAGGATTATTTCAACACGGCTTGGTGTCCGCAGCAGGAGGTGTGCACCCCGTATCATGGCATTATTTTGGGAGGGGGACCGAACTGGAGCGGCAAAATCTCCACGTACCGTTATCATATCCTGGACCCGATCATGTTCGAGAGCAGCATCAAGGTTACGATTGAGCACGGCCATAACAATCATCGTAGCGACGATGTTTCCTCAACGGCGTATTGGTATCAGGCAGAACCGCATCGCCCTTTCCCGGAACTGCCGAAGGTCGATAACCGATTGCCTCTGCCGCATATCAAGCCGCTTAACCCTGCCAGCATGAAACAGATCTTCGGCCATTCTAACCCTTGATATCAAGGGTGGGATATCGAATCGAAAGGGGAGATGAGCTTGAGGGTGAAAACGGCTTTGCTTGCCGGCCTATTCTTGCTGCTCTGCGGCTGCACGAACGGCAGCAAGGTGAATCCCCAGCTTGATGGAGCAGATAAGGAGTTTTTATTAAAAGGCATAACCGGCCTGGAACAAATTACGCAATTGACCGGCGAACCATCGCCTAATCGCACGGATCGTTACGCGGTGTACGGGACCGACCTCGGTTCCATGATGAACGACGGGGAACGAACTTACTTCGTGTTCGGGGATACGTTCGGCGAGAGGGAGCCAGGACAGACTGGCGGAGGAGGCAGCTACTGGCGCTCCAATACGATGGCCTATACAACGGATGCGGAGGCGGCTGACGGCATCACATTTGAAGGCATGGTGACGGATGAATTCGGAACGGCCAAGGAACTGCTGCCCTCCGCCAAAATCGACTACGAAGAAATGACGAAAATCCCGACCCACGGCATTGCGGCAGGAGGTGCGTTGTATTTGTACTACATGTCGGTCAAACATTGGGGAGATCCGGGGAAGTGGGACGCCAATTACAGCAGCGTCGCCAAATCGGTTGATAACGGAGAAACCTGGGAGCTGCAGGACCAGCTCCGTTGGCCGGGGGATGGCAATTTCATTCAGGTAAGCTCCTATAAGGTGGAGAATGACGCAGGCGGCTCGAACATTTATTTCTGGGGTATTCCAGCCGGGCGCTTTGGCGGCGTTCAGCTTATGAAGGTGGGGGAGGAGCACATCGAGAAGCAGTCCAAGTACGAGTATTTTAGCGGCGTGGATGCTGACGGCAATCCCCAGTGGAGCACCGATATGGAGGATGCAATAGAAGTGGTGGATGACACGGCAGGCGAGCTTTCGGTTGTATGGAATGCTTATCTGGAACGCTGGCTGATGACATATCTGAAGGAAGGTAGGGGTGTTGTCATACGTGAAGGCATAACGCCATGGGGACCATGGGGCAAGCCTCTGGATTTGGTCCGAGCCGAGGATTATCCGGGACTGTACGGTCCCTATATGAATGAGCGGTATACCGAGAATGACGGGCAAACGATCTACTTTACCTTGTCTTTATGGGATCCATACAACGTCTTCTGGTTTAAAGCCTCGCTGGAAAAATGAAAACGGATTCAATTCATGTTCGGTTTAAATGCGAATCGCATTTAAATAGTTTGATCCATTATAAGGAGGGTTCATGATGCAGAAAACAACCATCAGCTTCAAATCCTGGCGTGTTCTGTTCTCCGTAATTCTGGTTCTCGTACTGTTCATTACAGGCTGCGGCGGACGATCCGGCGGTCCCGGAGGGGGAGCATTAAGCAATCCACCGGAAAATGAAAGCGTAAACAACGGAGGCGGCGCCGGCGACAAAGTAGTGATTGATTTCTGGGCGCAAAAATTCGAGGATACCACCGATGCCTGGTTCAAGAAATGGGTCGGCGAATTTAACAAATCCCAAAGCGAAGTCGAAGTGAAGCTGACGATTGTTCCGGCTGACGTTTGGGACCAGAAGATGAAGGCAGCGCAAGCCGCGGGGAAAGCGCCGGATATCCGAACGATCAACTACGGCAATGTGGCCAACGCGGCAAATACGGGTCAGCTTATGGCGCTGAACGATTTGATGGATTCTGCGGCATTCGATGATTTGTACGACAACATGAAGGATTTTGTAGCCGTCAACGGTCAGTACTACGCTTACCCGAAGCTCGTTGAACCGTCAGCCGTGATGTTCTATCGGAAAGACATGTTTGAGGCAGCCGGGCTTGATCCGAATCAGCCGCCGACCACGTGGACGGAGCTTCTGGAGACGGCTCAGAAGCTGACCAAGAAAGGCGTGTTCGGATTATCGATCGCGCAAACGGCTCCGGATCTGGGCTGGTCGAGCTGGGGACTGCAGTACAACGCGGCAGGACATCTTGCGGTGACGGAGGACTGGTCCAAAGCGGACGTGAATAATGAAGGATACAAGGCGCTCCTGGATTTTTACCAAAAAGCCTACCAGTCCGGCGTCATGCCGAAGCAGGCTCTGGCCGGATATGCGGATATCAAGCCTTTCGGCGAGGGCAAGATTGCCATCCAGATTTGCGGATCCTGGGCAATCGGGCAGCTTCGCAACACCTATAAAGATATGGTTGGTAAAGTAGGGATCGCACCAATGGCATCGATGGACGGCGATTTGACGAAACCGACGGCAACGCTCGGCGGCTGGTCGCTGGCAGTTGACGGGAAATCCAAGCATCCGCAGGAATCGGCCGATTTCATTTCATACCTCCTCGCGGGTGATCCGAACATCATGATCGACTTTTTCAAGACGTCTCAATTCTCCAAGTTCTCCCCGCGCAAATCGGTGGACGAAGCGATGAAGTCCGATCCGGATGCATCGAAGGATGCATGGCGTTCGCTGGTCTCCGAACAGATCATACCATACTCCCAAGCGGAGCCGATCTATCCATGGGACATCAGCTTCGCGCTCGCCACCTCCATTGAGTCCGCCATGAAAGGAACGTCAGTGGACAAAGCACTGGAGAAAGCGGAGAAGGATATTAACGATTTCATTACCAAAAACAAGCTTGCCGGCACAAATCCGAAAAATTAGCGCTTAGGCGGCCATCGGGGATCAACCCTTCAAATACGGATATCCGATTTCGGATGGCTGCCTCATCCTTAGGTCATGGTGGTGACTCTACATGTTTAAGAAAAATTTCCGGCAGGATAACGGAGTGGCTTATTTGCTTCTCGCACCCATCGTCATCCTGCTAACGATCTTTGTCATCATACCTTTCTTCTATGCCCTGCGAGTGAGCTTCTATAATTGGAGCTTCTACCAGGATTCCACCTTTGTGGGCTTACAGAATTTCTATATGGTGCTGACGGATGACCTCTTTCTCCAGTCCATCTGGGTAGGGCTCAAGTTTGCCCTTATGGTCGTTCCGACGATGCTGATTCTCTCATTTCTGTTCGCCAACATCATTAAGAACCTGGGCTCCGGCTTCGCAAGCGTCGTGAAGACCTCCGTGTACATCCCAACCATCATTTCCGGGATCGTGGCATCGGTCATCTTCGTCTTTATCTTCGATTATGCCGGCGGCTTAGCCAATTATATCATCGGACTGTTCGGATATGAGCCGAAAGCTTGGCTTGCGGATGTGGCTACGGCGCTGCCCAGCATCGCCGCTCCTGCCGTATGGCTGGGCTTCGGTCTCACAACGCTGATCATGCTGGCAGGTCTTCACGATATTCCGAAGAGCTACTATGAGGCTGCGGAACTGGAGGGAGCGGGCACCTTTGTCCGCATGTGGTACATCACGATTCCGCTCATGCGCAATGTGATTCTGTATCTGCTCGTAACCGGATTTACGGCGCAAATCTCACAGTTCGAGCTGTCCCTCGTAATGACGGGTGGCGGACCGCTCAGCGAGACCACAACGCCGAACCTGTATATCTTGAACCATTTCCGCAACGACGTTATGGTCGGCAATTCCATCGCGGCATCGCTGCTGTTGTTCGTGGTTCTGGGCAGCATCTCGGCCATCATCTTCAGAGTATTGAATTCGGAAAAAGCGATCGACGGTTAGGGAAGACAGGAGGATAACTTGATGAAAACGTTCAACGGAGTTCAAAAAACATTGATGACACTTTTGACCGGTCTGGTGACAATTATGGCTCTGTTCCCGCTGCTGTGGGTCATCATCGCCGGGTTCAAAGACAAGGCGGAGGTGCTTGCCACGCCGTTCCGATTCTTCCCCAAGAAGTGGATGGTTCAGAATTATACGGACATTCTCGGCGATTCGGCCTTCATTCAGTCGATGCTCGTCACATTCGGGGGGGCGGTATTATTTGCAGCGCTGAGCTTGGCCGTTAATGCTACGGCGGCATACGTCTTCGCCAGGCTCGAATTTCGGTTCAAGACGTTTCTGTGGGTCTACGTCATCATCACCATGTTCATTCCCGGCATGGCGATCCTGCTGACCTCTTTCATCGTGGTGAATGAGATGGGCATGCTCGATACGCTTGCTGTGCTCGTATTGCCCGGGATCGCTTCTGCGGGACATATGTTCTTCATCCGCCAATTCTATCTGAATATCCCTATGGCGCTGGAAGAGGCGGCGCTGATCGACGGAGCGGGCAGGACCAAGATATTTACCCATATTTTCATTCCCATGTCGTTCCCGGTCTTTGTCATTGTAGGCATCGGCTCCTATTTGGCCTATTGGAATTCCTTCGTATGGCCGACGATGACGATTACCAACCCGGAGCTGTTTCAGATTATGCAGTATTTGTACACCTTCCGTTCCGAGCGTGCAACGGAAATGGGCATGTTGATGGCCGGATCGGCGCTTTCCTGTTTGCCGACCATTGTCCTGTTCCTCTTCTTCCAGAAGCACATCATTTCAGGAATCAAAATCTCCGGATTGAAATAGCGTTTCAATGCCAAAAAGTGGAGGTGGCGCATGATTATCATTGAGAACGGACACATTCGGGTTGAGATCAGCGAGCATAACGGAACGATCCAAGCCGTTCGCGATCGCTTAAAGGGGATCGATTACATCGCGGACTCGGGCCGTGGCCGTACGGATCCGTTTCGACTTGAGACAGACGCGGGGTTTAGCAGTTCTTTTCAAAAGTTTGAATGGAGCCGGGAACGTGCCGCATCCGGGCATAATCAAGTTCGATTATGCTGGCACACGCAGGAAGGCATGATCGTAACCTCGTCCGTAACTCTCACGGCGGAAGAGAACGGTATTGAATTCAAATGCGGGGTTGATAACCACTCGGAAGACAGGGTGCTAAGCCTGGAATATCCGATTGTCCCGAACATGGCCACGATTACGGAGGATGGCGAAGAGGATTATATCGCCCATCCCTTCGCGACCGGATTTGAAGTTAACAACCCGATGAAGGTTTTTGAAACGGATGGGATCGGGTTTCGTTTTATGCCGTACCCGGAAAGCTTCTCGGGGGCGACGATGCAGTTCTTTACCTACTACGGCAAGGGCAGGGGCGGGCTGTATTTCGCGGCGCTGGACGGTGAAGGCCATCCGAAATGGCTGAATTTCTACAAGAACGGGAATGGCATGCTGGAAGCCTCCGTGATCCATGGCTGCAGCGATATGGGACCCGGCAAAGGGATACGGCCTCATTACCCGGTACAGGTGTCGCTTCTGTCTGGAGGTGGGTGGTACGAAGCTGCTGACCGATACAAGAGCTGGGCCGTAAGGCAGAAGTGGTGTTCACGCGGCAAGCTTTCGGGCAGGGCTGCGAAGGAGGGCAGTCAATGGCTGCATGAGGACATGGGAGCAGCAACCTTCGGAATCAATGCGGGATCGGACCGCACGGCCTGGATTCAGAAATATCATGACAGCATCGGAACGCCGATGTTTCACATTCTAGGCCCCGACTGGACGCATCGGCCGCAGACGTTCGGCAGCGGCGTGCCGGGAGGATATGACGATTGGTTCCCGACCCGGTTCAACCCGGAGAACATCGCTCTGATTCGAAAGCTGGGCCATCGCTTCGCCCCGTTCGAGTTCGATTACCTGTACCATTTTGACGGAGCCGACGGAGAGCTTGGCAAGGAAGCCGAGCAGAAATTTCCCGAGTTGAAAAAAAGCGTGGATGCCTACCGCTTCCCGTTCCTCTGTCCGGCACATCCGTATACCCATGATTTTCATGTGAAACGGGATGCGGCACTGCAGCGAAGCGACGATATCGATGCGATTTACTATGATATCTCCGCCAACAACATTTTAAAGATCTGCATGGATGAAAACCATGGTCATCCGGTGGGAGCCGGCAGGATCATCGAGGAGGCCTACCGGCGGAACTATGCGGATACGAAGGCGGCCATGTGCGAAATCGCGGAACGTTACATCCCTATGGGCACCGAGATGATCAATGAGACGATGCTCGATCTGATCGACTACTATCAGGCGCGGGCCGGAGGGCAGCCCGCAGCGCCGCTTGAAGGCTGGCCGATCCGGGAGCTGCTTAAGTCAGGCGATGCCCGCCTGATCCCGATGTTCACATACGTGTATCATGAGTACGGAGCGCTGAGATTGGACGGCTGGGGCAAGCTGACAGAGGAAATTGGGGAGCTGTACTATTTTACGGTGGCACGCACGTATCTCTGGGGCGGTGTATACGAATTGAATTACGAATACAGTCCGATGGAGGCGCTGGACGGGATCGAAAATACGGCGGAGGAGCATTACTACCCGTTTGATCCTCGCGGGTATGCCTTTTCGACGAAGCGGGCCGAGTATTTGGCGCTGTATGCACGGCTTCGGACCGGAGCGGCGAAGACGTACTGGTCGTATGGGACCATGCTTCGGCCCCTCTCCTTCGACAGCCCGCAGGCTTCTATGAAATGGTTTCACTATAACCATGGCAAGGAAACGCCGGAATATAACAATGCAGGAGTATTGCTGACCGATTCCGTTATCCATGCGGCATGGCAGAATGAGCAAGGCGATGTTGGCTTGTTCTTTGCGAATGTGAGCGAAGCGGAGCAAACGATACGTATAGATCTACGACCGGAAGACTACGGGAAAACGGCAGTGAGCGGGCGGCTGTACATGCTTACGGGAGAGCAGACCGTAGATTGCGATCCGCAGCAAGATGATCGGCGCTTGCTCTCGCTTCCAGCCCGAAGCATCGCGATGCTGGAGTTGACCTAGCCTTGAACTCGAGAATATAGATAATGGATGAATTTTGGCGTGATAAGATTTGACGGTAAACCAAATAGTCGGATAACGGGGAGAAGGGAGACATCCATGAAACGATTACCGGATTCTTTTGTGAAGCAATGGGTTTACGACGATATCGGGCAAACGGCGCCAGAGGTAAGTCTGTATCAGCTGGATGAAGAGACGATCCACTGCGTGCTGACATTCGAGCTGGAGCAGACGATTCAACAGGATGACTGGCAGATGCGTTTGGAGCCGGCATTCCTGCCTCATTTTCACTGGGCGCCTCATTTAACGCCGACTTCCCGTCATGTGATGGACCAGCATTGCTTTCGTTCGCCCGCGCTCATCGTTCATGACGATACAAGGACGCTCATGCTCATACCGGATCTGGATCTGATCACGAAGGATGCAGACGCTCGTTGGTACATGGACCTGGATGCCCCTAATAACCTGCTTGTCTTGGGAATGAGCCGAACTCGGGTAAGCGAGCATGTGCTGTTTGAGAAGGTGAATGGGGCCTCATATTCTTCAGGAACGATACGCTTCGGTTTCTATTTGAAAATGGCGGATCATGATCAGGCCGGATTGAACCCCTGGCGACCGTTGCTGCAGTTTTTATGGGATCGATGGGGCCATGCCCAATTCAGTCAATCGATCGATGGAGAGGTCCGCCTAGATAGCTATGTAAAGCATGCTTATGAATGGGCTTTTCGGCATTGGAAAGACACGGTATGGCAGGAATTCGAATGGGACGGACGGAACATAGGGGCACCGGTATTCATTGCCGATGTGAGTCAAAGTCCGAATTATCCGGGCGTGCCCAACGAAAGGGAGAGCCGATCGATCTGGAATCAGGCCTGGTTCAGCTCCCTTCGCTCGGCTCAAGGCATCTACCGATACGGTAAGGAACAGAACGATCCGGAGCTGGTTCGCAAGGCAATGCTTATGAAGGAGCTTGCGCTGGCGGCCCCGCAGCGAGGCGGGTTCTTTCCCGCCGTCATCGCGACGGAGATGAAGCGGGTGATGGTAGATGGACAGCAGGTCAATCGGTCCGGGAGCTGGGCGTTAGCCTTCTGGGGAAATTCCAATCGCAACCCGGTCGATCCTTGGGGGGCGATCGCTGCAGCGCCTTATCATGTGCTGGATATGAGCTGGACGGCGCTGCTCATGCTTCGATGGCATGATGAGCTTGAGCCGGATCCAAGGCTGTTGGAATATGCCGCGCGCTATGCGGATGCGCTCGTGGCCCTCCAGGACGAGAAGGGATATTTTCCAGCCTGGCTGGATCAGGATACGTTAGCACCGCTGGATATCCTTCGGGAGTCCCCGGAAACGTCGCTCTCCGTCACGTTTTTGCTTAAGCTGCACCAATTGCGCCCGGATTCCAAATACATGGAAGCGGCAGAGCAGGCGCTTAAGGTTGTTATCCAGGAGATCGTGCCGACCGGCAGGTGGGAGGATTTCGAGACGTATTGGTCCTGCTGCGGTTATGGGCGCGATGAGCTTCCAGGCAACAAAGTGGCTAGGAATAACATGTTCAAGCAGTGCAATTTCTCCATGTTTTGGACGGCGGAAGCGTTATACCATATGTATAAAACAAACGGTGACAAACGATATATGATCGTTGGTCAACGTGTGCTGGATGAAATGCTGATGACGCAGGCTTCCTGGCAGCCGCCCTATCTGTACGTCGACGTAGTGGGCGGATTCGGCGTCATGAACTGCGACGGGGAATGGAATGATGCCCGGCAAAGCCTGTTTGCTGAGCTGATTCTGCAATATGGCGTGGAGTTGGACCGAAAAGAATATATTGAGCGCGGGTTAGCCGCTTTGCAGGCCTCGTTCGTCATGATGTATTGTCCCGAAAACGAAAAAACAAAAGAGCAGTGGGAGCGGGCGTATCCTTTCTTTAACGAGAAGGATTACGGCTTCATGATGGAGAATTACGGTCATGATGGTGTTGTGGACGAGGAGGGGCGAGGCATGGGGACATTCACCATCTTCGATTGGGGGAACGGTGCGGCAGCTGAGGCTTACCTGCGGATTAAGGACCGTCTGGGTCAAACGTTGAAAGAGCGGTACGGATACGATATCACATACTAAAAGGAGCGATAACAGATGATGAACTTTAATGGACTTAATATGCACCTCGGAAATTTATCTCGGCTGTCCAATGCGCAGACAAGATCCATCAGCGCGGAGAATTTTACCGGTGAAAAAGGAAAGGGCGGCATGGCCACCGACGGCACGGGCGCAGCGGCTTCCAGTGATTTGGGCGTAGGCTGGAAGGTCTCCCCTTCCGTGGAGATTTTACCGGGAGAAACGTTTACGATGGGTGACATTCAGGGTCCCGGGGCGATTCAGCATATCTGGCTTACTTGTCATCCGACGCTGTGGCGCAATCTGATTATCCGCATGTATTGGGACGATGAGCAGGAACCTTCAGTTGAGGTGCCCGTCGGTGATTTGTTCTGTAACGGATGGGGCGAGCGCAGCGATGTCAATTCAATTCCGGTTGCCGTGAATCCGGCCGGCGGCATGAACAGCTACTGGCAGATGCCCTTCCGCAAGCATGCCCGATTGACAATGGAGAACCGTGCGCCGGAAAAGGCAGTCCTTTACTATCAAATTGACTATACACTGACGGACATCCCGGAAGATGAGGCATATTTTCACGCGCAGTGGCGGAGAACGAATCCCGTTCCTTATAAAGAGGTTTATACCATTCTGGATGGGGTGACTGGACACGGGCACTATGTAGGGACTTACCTCGCCTGGCAGGTGAACAATAACGGCTGGTGGGGCGAAGGCGAGATCAAGTTCTATATGGACGGGGATCAGGATTATCCGACCATATGCGGTACGGGAACGGAAGATTATTTTGGCGGGGCCTGGAATTGGGAGCAGCCGATTGGTACCTACCGAACCTACTCGACGCCATATTTGGGGATGCACCAAGTGCTGAAGCCGGACGGATTGTATCGAAGTCAGCAGCGTTTTGGCATGTATCGATGGCATGTCATGGATCCAATCCGCTTTCAAAGCGATCTTCGCGTAACCATTCAGGATCTTGGCTGGAGGTCCGGAGGAAGGTATCTTCCGCAGCAGAGCGATATTGCATCGACGGCGTTCTGGTATCAGGCCGAGCCCCATGCGCCATTTCCAGAGCTTCCGGGTAATGATGAGCGGGAGGTTATATAAAGGAGGAGCTATTGCTTACCTGCCGGTAAGGTGATAGTGTGAATCCATGGACCCTTTTGCGGGAGCATAGGGCGTATCCATGGTTGTTAATGGAGGATAGGATGGACAAACATACGATTTATACGATTGCTGAACGGGTAGGCGTATCCCCTTCTACGGTGTCCAGAGCCTTGTCGGGAAGAGGTTACTGCAGTCCCAAGACGAAGAGCAAAATTCTGGCGGCTGCGAAGGAAATGAACTATGCGCCCGATCATGCAGCGAAGATGCTGAAAATGAGACAAACCAACAAAATTATTTTTGCCGTGCCCGATATATGCAACCCTTTTTATTTCGATATGATCAACGGAATCAATCAGGTGCTGGAAGAGCATGATTACCTGATGATTCTGTTTTACACCAAGCATAGGCTCCAGGAGGAGATGAAGGCAATTCAAACCCTGCGGGAAAATGTGGCCGATGGCATGATCATGGTGTCTTTTCATTTCGGTGAAGAGAATATCGGGGCCATCAATGCGCTGCAGGCACCGGTCGTGCTCACGAATAAATATGTCTCGCCGGAAGGGAATGACCGCTTCGATTATGTGTATGTGGACACATATGACGGGATCAAGCAAAGCACGGAGCATCTGATCCGTCAAGGCCTGCGTTGCATCGCCTATATGGGCGGCAATCTGAGCGAGCAGACCGGCCATGAGCGGTTCTGCGGGTATCGGGATGCCATGCTACAAGCGGGGCTCCCCTTGCTGCCGCGTTTTATCGCCGAGTCCGATTATACTGAAAGCGGCGGTTATGCGATGGCAAAAGCGTGGCTTCAAGGGCCCGACCATCCGGAGGGCATTGTCGCCGCAAACGATTTAATGGCAATCGGGGTTATGAAGGCCTGCGAAGAAGCCGGTCTTCGCATTCCCCATGACGTTGCCGTTGTGGGCATGGATAATCTGGACCTTGCCTCCCGCGTATATCCCAAGCTGACGTCCGTTGCCTTGCAGCAGGAGGAAATCGGCCGCAAGGCAGCCCAAATCCTGATGGATCGCATGTTGGGAATACCGAGGGAAGAGCGGGCCGTGAAATTGATGCCGCAGATCGTCGTGCGGGATTCCAGCGTAAGGATTTGAATAAAGAATCGTGTGTAGTGAGAATGGCCGTGCACATAGTAACCGTTACCATTCCCATGAACGCTCATCGTTAGCTGATATAAAATTGAACTGACATGGAGATGAACCGTCCCTCGCAGTGAATCTGCGCAGTGGACGGTTTTTTGTGTTTCGACGAACAACCATGGTACAACCGGAATTGGGCAATGGTTTGTTTTTGGAGTAATTATTATTACGTTTAGGAGTATATTTTTATTGACTCTAAGAGTAATTTGAAATACCTTATAAAGTAACAGAGTGAATATGAGACATGGAATGGCCACTCTGATTACGGCTGTGAAGGGAGAAAGTTGGATGTCACAGGTTCATATGTTACAACCGGATATTCATACGCTTCATGGATTTTTCAGCAGGGAATTGGAACCCGCCCTATACATACAATCTGGGGATACTGTCATGTATCAAACCTTAGATGCGGGTTGGGGACTGGAGAAACGTGCTGCCCCAGGCGCGGCGAGAATGAAGTTTACGAAGCGCAAGCCGGAACGGCAGGAGAAGCAATTCGGGCATGCGTTATTGGGTCCCGTCCATATTCAAGGGGCTAAACCCGGGCTTACATTGGAGATTCAGATCAACGAGATCGTTCCCGGATCATGGGGATGGACCTCTGCCGGAGGTTATCCGAGCTATTGGAACGAGAAGCTGGGCATGGCCCATGCCAAGGAATTGACGCTGGACTTTGAATTGGATCTCAAGACCATGACAGGCAGAAGCCAGTTCGGAAATTTCAAGTATAGCGTCGGCCTGAAGCCGTTTATGGGAATCATGGGCATGCCGCCGAATGAAAAAGGTCAGCATACGACTTTTGCACCGCGCCCTTATGGAGGAAATCTTGATTGCAAAGAATTAACGGCCGGCAGCACCTTGTATCTGCCGATCCCGGTGGATGGCGGGCTGTTCTCAACAGGGGATGGACATGCGGCTCAGGGAGACGGCGAAGTTAGCGGTCCCGCCCTGGAATGCCCCATGGAGAAGGCGAGTCTAACCTTTCATGTCCGAGACGACATGCCCATAACGATGCCCAGGGCCAAGACAAGTACCGGCTGGCTTACGATGGGGTTTCACGAGGACCTGGACGAAGCCATGTGGATGGCATTAAGCGGGATGCTTGATCTCATGACCGAGCTTTACTCTATTTCAAGAACGGAGGCGTATGCCTATGCCACCTTGACGGTCGATCTAAGGGTAACCCAGATCGTGAACACATGTAAGGGCGTGCACGCATTTTTACCTTTTGGGGCATTGAGGTAACACTTCATAGATAAATGTAAATTTTTAAGGAGGTCTAATGCATGCAGCTATACGAGACCATGGTCAATAACCAAGGGGTACATATTCATGTGACGGAGGTACATCGGGATCTTAGGAACGAACAAACCTCACTGGTCGTCATCCCGGGACTGTCCGAGTCGGCTGAGGATTATATCGCCATTATGGAAAAGCTGTCGCCCAGGCATATTGTTATCATCACGCTTCGCGGCCGGGGCCGAAGTGACTCGCCTGCTTCGGGTTATACGCTCGAAGACCATATCAGCGACATTGATGCGGCGATTCGTCATCTTGAACTTGAGCATTTTGTACTCATGGGATATTCTCGAGGGGTGTCCTATCAATTAGGCTACGCCGTTCAGAATCCGGAACGCATTCAAGGTTTGATCATCGGGGACTATCCTGCGGTTCATACCGAGCTGCCTGCGGGATGGGTGGAGTTCTTCACGTCACTGCCCCCTTGGAGAGGAAAGAAGCTGTCTGACCGAATGAAAATATCGGCTTTACAGGCACTGCAGCAGGAATCGGCTAAGGTCGAAATGTGGAACGACCTAACTAGACTGACTTGCCCGGTCCTTATTATCCGTGGCGTAAAACCACATCCCGGGTTATCATTAGAAGCAGTGGAACAATATAAGCTGGCGCTGCCTCAGGCAATCATTGTAGCGTTCGAGGAGCACGATCACAATATTTTTGAACCGGATGTGGATGTGTTTGTCCGCACCGCAGACTCTTTTCTGAAAAAGATTAGGAAGAACCATCAATCAATCACTTAAAAAGGGTGTACGCACTTGGACAATCTGAAGCTGAATGTATCACTTTTACGACAAAGAGTTCCGAACCTGACCAGCGCAGCCAAATCCGTGGGATTACGGCCGGCCACGGTCTCCAACCTATGTACAGGGAAAATTCCCGTTGGTCGGGCGGAAGTCCGCACCATTGCCGCATTGGCATCTCTGGCAAAATGCAGTCTGGATGAACTGATTCTGCGTGGAGAAAGTGTGGAGATGATTGAAACCGGCATCAAACCGCTTGATCTATTTGCTCCTTTGGCAAAAGGGGGTACCGTAGGTCTGGTCGCCCGTCCCGGAATGGGCCAACTGGTGCTGCTTGGTGAGTTGTTTCATCACTTCAAGCAGGAAGGGTATATGACGATTTTGCTAAAGCCGGAAGGCGAATATCCAGAGCTGCAGGACATGCTGAATGACGTAGAACGGGTAGCTTATTCTATAGAAGAAACCTATTCCATTGTGGCGAATGCGAATACCGATCATGAGATTGTGTTTGCAGCGGACAGGGAGCACGTCTTGACCGGCAAAATCTATGATCTTCAGGAACGTTTTCAAGAAGAGGGCATACAGCACATCACGACGTTTCTTGTGGACCTCAAAGGTGCGGCTGTGGATGAAGACATGCCTTACGGCCCGCTGGAGACGCTGTGGTATTTCGATGCCGATCTGGCGGCAAGACATATGTTTCCTGCCGTAAACCCGTTATACTCTACCTCTTCCGTATCGGAAGGCGTGCACCTGGATCAGGTTCATTTAGCGGTCCAACAGCGGGCCCAGAAGCTGCTGCGCCGTTATCGCGAGCTGCGTTCACTGGTTCAAGTACGAGGATTGCAGGCCATTCCGGCATCCGAGACAGAGGTTTATGAGCGGGGAGCACGGCTTGAGGCGTATCTGACGCAGCCTTTTTACGTTGCGGAGGCTTATACCGGTTTACCGGGCGAGCGGGTGCATTTGCAGGATACGCTGCATGATGTTCAAGCTATTTTGAATGGCAGCATGGATCATCGATCAGTGGAGAGTTTATCCTGGATCGGGACGCTAAAATAGCGATGTATTCATTAAAAGTCGAATTCTCGTAGTTTGTTTATCGGGAATATCGGCTTTTTTGCATGATTCCGCATAATATAATCCGTATGTCCCATAGCTGATAAGAAAAGGCCAGTATATAATATGTGCTAGTCTGTATCGTGCGGATGGCAGGAAGGTTGCACTGGACAACAGAAATGCCATGCTTGTACGGGACACGAGACCCTACATAAAGGAGAAATGGGCATGAAGAGAAAAGGTTGGCTTATCGCATTCGCAGCGGCATTATTGTTAACACTTATCGTAGTACCGGTTCAGCAGTCTTTCAGCGCAGAGGGCAATCCAACGGCAACCGCCATTACACAGAGCGCGCTGAACGATCAGTTCCACTTGGATCATGTCGTTAAGATTTACGTGCCTTCAACGGTAAAGGGTGACATTCCGATTACGGATGCAGCCCATCAGAAGTTTGTCGACCAAACGCTGACGAAGCTGTCCGGCTGGTTTGGCGGGGCAACTGCGATTCCGGGCGAAGGGGCATGGGTGGACAATAACAAAACCCTGATCAAGGAAAAAGTAACGATCGTGTACGCGTTTGCCGAGAAACTTGATAAGGACTCGCTTAATCAAGTGGTGGACTATGCGAAGAAGCTTAAGGACGATTTGTCGCAATCCGCGATCTCACTCGAGGTTGACGGCAAATTGTATTTCATCGAGTAGTTGATTCTCGAATCAGCGATGTGCTAATCAGAGGAGGTCTTCCTGCTGTCTGTCATGGCAGAAGTGGGAGACCTCCTCTTTATTGCGTTTGGACTATTAATAAAGAAATCTCCACAGATAAAAGGTGGCGTAGGATTCCCAGTTCGCCCATGCTGCCGACAGCTGCAGTATTTCCTTCTTCGTCGGTTTCGCCTCCAAGCCGAGCAGATGTTTGATGGCATTGTGCAGACCGACATCATCGATAGGAAATGCAGCCGGCATTCGCAAACAGCGCATCAGCACATAGTTGGCCGTCCACGGTCCGATCCCGCGGATGCTGACTAATTGTTTCTCCGCTTGTTTCAAGCCGCCTGCTTCAAGCAGCTGCTCCTTCGTCAATTTCCCTTCGACCATAAGCTGAGCGACTCCAATAAGATACTCGCCTTTTTTTACGGTCATACGAAGCCCGTCCAGGTCTTCAACAAGCAGATGTGCTATATCCTCAGGTCTTGGGAAGATCCAATAAACCTCTCCTTCACACTCCACGCGGCGGCCGAAAGCTTCAACGAAACGTCTTTTTAACGTATAGGCATAGGCCAGGTTAATCTGCTGTCCCAGAATGCCCCAGCACAAAGCCTCGAATAGATCGGGAATGCCCATATTGCGAAGTCCATAGAAGAATTGAACGGCTTGACTGAGCAATGGATCTGCTTCCGCCATGTTATAGAACGGTACGAGATCGGTATTCAGATCGAACCAGTCCCGGACATAACCCGCTACTTCCGCTCGCTTGCAGGGATCGGAGGGGGCCGTATTCCCCAAAAACCGAACAAGGATGGCTTGCGCCTTAGGCTCCGCGCTGACTTCAATCACAGCGATGTCACCCTCAAGTGGGATAGCCCGGTAGATGCTGTCATTCCGGATATGATAAAGACATTCGTTCGGCGATCTTTGCAAATAACTGAGGTTCTCCGTAAAACTGAACTCCTTCGGTACGAACAGCCTGATGGCTTCGGCATGATCTTCCCAGCTGGCCCGGGAGAGATGATTCTCCATTGTATATGGCTTATCGTCATGGTTGTGGTTTGGTTCCTGCATCGTCATCGTTTCCTTTCGCGCTTGAACTCTTCTATACTAGTTGTACCATAAACGCAGACCGTATAATTTTGTTATCTTGCTCTTCTATTCCAAAAAGCGTACAACAGGATTATCCTGTGGTTATAATGTTAGCGGAGGTGAGGAAACGTGGCAAACCGAATACAACCGACCGAAGCCCAGTGGAAGGCCATTATCAACAACGACAAGGATAGTGACGGCAAGTTTTTCTATGCAGTGCAGACAACGAAAATTTTCTGCAGGCCATCCTGTAAATCCAGACCCCCGAAGTTTGAAAATGTGCGCGTGTTTCAATCGGCGGATGAAGCAAAAGCCGAGCGCTTCCGGCCATGCAAAAGGTGCAAGCCGACGGGCGAGCGTTTACCGGACCATGAATGGATTGAACTTGTCACCGAGTATATCGATAAACACTATATGGATCATTTGTCGCTTGATGTCTTGGCCGATGTGAGCCACGGCAGTCCGTACCATCTGCACCGGATATTTAAGCGCGTCAAAGGTCAGACCCCGATGGAATACATTCAGGATTACCGGATCAGCAAGGCCAAGGAGCTCCTGACAAATTCCAGCTTGGCCATTTCGGATATCGGCCATAAGGTGGGCATGGAGAATACGGCTTATTTTATCACGTTGTTTAAGAAGAAGACGGGGATGACGCCCCTTAGTTATCGCGCGCAATATTTAAAAAATACAAATGCGGAGGTGCAAGATCATGAAATCCAATCATTCGATTACCATTAACTGGACCCAACTGCGTCATGATAACTGGAACGTATACATCGCGGCGACGGAGCAAGGCTTATGTTACGTCGGATCACCGGATAAACCTTTAACAGAGCTGGAGAACTGGGTACAGGCGAAATTCCCTGGCTGTGAACTCGTGCAGAACGATGAAGCCATGCAGCCGTATGCTGCCGAGTTGGTGGAGTATTTTCAGGGGAAACGCGCTCGGTTTGAGGTGGCTATGGATTATAAGGGGACCGCGTTTCAAATGGCGGTATGGAATGCGCTGTGCCAGATCCCGTATGGCCAAACCTTCACGTATTCGGACATCGCCAACCAGATTGGAAAGCCGGCAGCTGTTCGAGCTGTAGGAGCGGCTATAGGTGCTAATCCGCTGCTGATAACCGTGCCTTGTCATCGGGTAATTGGAAAAAGCGGTGCATTGACGGGGTATCGCGGTGGGCTTGCCATGAAGACCCGGCTGCTGGAGCTTGAGGGTGAGCGAGCCAGGATGAGGGAGAAGGTGAATAATGCCTAATTCATTGCCGCAACGAATAGCAGGGCTCGATTGGACGGGGATACAAGGAGCTTTGGATGAGCAGGGATATGCGGTTGTTCCAAAGGTGCTGCTGCCTGACGAGTGTGCGGAGATTATCAACACGTATCCGGAAGAGGAGCGGTTTCGAAGCACGATCAATATGGCTAGGCACCGGTTTGGGCTAGGAGAGTACAAGTATTATCAAGCTCCGCTGCCAGAACCGCTGCAGCAGCTTCGGGAAGGCTTTTATCCTGAGCTTGCGTTGACCGCTAACCGCTGGTTGACGCAGCTTGGACATGAGGAGAGGTATCCGGTGAGCTTGGATGAGTTTCTTGGCATGTGCCATGCGCAGGGGCAAGAGCGTTCGACGCCGTTGATTTTGAAATATGAAGAGGGCGGCTATAATTGCTTGCATCAGGATTTGTACGGAGATGAATTTTTCCCATTTCAAGTAGTGTTTGTTCTGAATGAGAAGGAAGTCGATTACACGGGAGGAGAGTTTCTGCTCATCGAGCAGCGGCCGCGGGCACAGAGCCGGGGACATGTGATCACGTTGGAACAAGGAGCGGGTCTAATCTTTCCGACCAACCATCGTCCTGTTCAGGGAACGCGAGGGTATTACCGGACCACGCTCCGGCATGGCGTCGGTACGATTACGTCGGGGACCCGATACAGCCTCGGGATTATTTTTCATGATGCCAAGTAGAGGGGCGCGTGTGTCCACTCATTCATTATGGGATGTGAGGAGAGAAATAGTATAATAGAAGAAAGTGTAGGAATGGGGTGTCCCAGGTGAAACAAGAAGTGCTCTACAAAACGCCGAAGACCCTGCTCAATAAAGGAACGGGATTCCTGAATGGATACAGCCATACCTTGAATCCGTATACGGGCTGCACCTTCGCTTGTTCTTATTGCTATGTCCGGCAAATGCCGGTATCGATATTCCGGAATCAGGAATGGGGAAGCTGGGTTGACGTTAAGGTTGAATCTGCTGCTATCCTCCGAAAAGAACTGAAGCGTGCCAAGTCCAAGGGACCTGTCACGATTTTCATGTCTTCCAGCACCGATCCTTACCAGCCGGTTGAGGCCAAGGAAGAAGTGACTCGCGCTTTGCTTGAGGTGATGGTCAGCGAACCGCCGGATTTTCTGCTCGTACAGACGCGCAGTCCGTTGGTCCGGCGGGATGTTGATCTGCTGCAGCAGTTAGGAGAACGCGTGCGGGTAAGCATGACGGTCGAGACGGACCGCGAGGAGATACGCAAGCATTTTACGCCGTCAGCGCCGCCGATCCAAGCGAGACTGAAAACCCTCGAGCTGCTGAGGGACGCGGGGATTCCCGCTCAGGCAGCTATTGCCCCCGTGCTTCCGAGCACGGAGGCTTTCCCGCAGATCCTGCGGCCGCTCGTTCATCGCGTGTGCATCGACGATTATTTCATGGGGGATGGCAGTGGCGGGAAACGTACGAAAAGACTGCCTGTTCAGGCTCTGTACGAGGAGCTTGGGGAGCAGGAATGGTACGACCCCGCTGCTTATCGAACGGTCTACGATCGATTTAGCCGGGAGTTTCCGGAGGAGCAGTTGTTTGTGAGCCAGAAGGGTTTTGAACCTTAAGGTTTAGGTTGGCAAGTTTAGAAGAGGATCCGTGATCCGTGGATTAGATAGATTATGATAGGTTTAGGCAGAGGACCAGGAGTTCGATTCTGGTCTTATTTTGTCATGTCTGGCGGTAGGTGATTATGGTATGATAGGCGAAAATAACCAGTCAAACGGTAGAGGAGCGAATGAACAATGAAGATGGATTTGACGGATAAAATTGCGTTAATTACAGGAGCCGCAGGCCAATTAGGGCGTGTCATGGTCAGAACCTTGGCGGAATGCGGCGCGGATGTGGTTATCCATTACCGGGGGAGCCAAGCCAAGGCAGAAGAGCTTCAGCGCGAAGTAGAGTCGATGGGAAGACGGGCTTTCCCGGTGCAAGCCGATGTGACGGATCAAGCTTCCGTGAATGCCATGCGGGATGCGGTGCTTGCACACTTCGGCGTGCTGCCCCATATCATTGTTGCCAATGCCGTCGAATCCTATCAATGGACATCCGTCTTGCAGCAAGCGCCGGAAGATTATGAGAGTCAGTTCCAATCCTGCGTCATGCAAAGCGTCTACCTGGCGAAAGCTTTTGTTCCTGCCATGATCGAGCGTCAAGGCGGCCGGTTCATCGGGATCAATACCGAATGTTCGATCCAAAACTTCCCGAGCCAATCGGCTTATGTTGCGGGAAAACGCGGCATGGACGGTGTCTACCGCGTGCTCGCCAAAGAGATCGGCGAGCACGGGATCACCGTCAACCAGGTCGCGCCGGGCTGGACGATCAGCGACCGCGATCGGGAGAACGGAACCGAGCACAGCGCCTCCTATGAGGCCTCCGTTCCATTGAAGCGCCGCGGAACGGACCAGGAGATTGCCAATGCCGTGGCATTCCTGGCTTCGGACTTGTCGTCATTTATTACCGGGGCATATATTCCAGTGTGTGGCGGGAATGTGATGGTGGGAATCTAGAGTTTCGGTAAATGGAGTGAGCTCAGTAGTGTCTATGAACTTCGTGGATTCTCATTGCGATGGGGATTTGCGAAGTTCGTGGATATGGAGTAATCGGAAATTCATGCCGCACAATAGTCGCATTCGCTCCTTTAAGCCTTTCGGGTTCGTGAATACTTACAACGTTAGATGAAATCAACGGATGTAAGATTGAGTAAAAAAACCGAACAATCGTTCTTCATCTCATTAGTAGATGATGGTATAATAAGGAAAGACAATTGAATCTTGGGTGGGCATGGTTTCCCTTCGAAAGGAGGTGAAGCCATGGAAATTAAAGATGCGTTGACGATCATGTTTCTGTTTGGATCGTTTATCCTTGCACTTTTAACATACATCAATTCGAACAACAAGAGAAAGTAAAAACCCACCCCAAGGTTAGCGCCGAAGGTGGGTCTTTATTCTGATCGCTTAGAAGGGAATAAACCATCCAAGCCAATTGTTCAGCCGAGTGTTCCCGCACTCGTCTTCTTTGTAAATTATGATAACACAATTGGAAAAAGAAGTGAACCTGGAAAGAGTATTTTGGGTATTTGAAAACCAATATAAATAGCGTATTAAACACGTATTAATAGACATAAGATCATTCGTGAGTAGAACAGCGAAGCGTTAGTCTAACATCATTTTCAAGCATCGGTACATTCGCCCTCATTCCAACAGATGATACTTGCAAGGAGTAGTGGCAGCCGGACATATCCGACTTCGTCGGACGTCGTGAATTCGAGAACGTTAGTTGAAACTGGGGAAATGACAATTGGTGAGGCTATTTCAATTGACGATTCTAAAAAGTAAAACGGATGGAGTTGTTGCTTACTATGATATTCGTTTTAATCTTTGGACCACAAGCAGTTGGTAAAATGACAGTAGGTCAGGAACTTGAAAAAATTACAGGTTTGAAGCTTTTTCATAACCATATGAGTATTGAGTTCGTTACCCCTTTTTTTAGTTATAGTACTGCACCTGGAAAGAGGTTGGTGAGGTTAATCCGTAAAGCCATATTTGAAGAAGTAGCTAATAGTGACTTAAACGGATTGATTTTTACTTTCCTTTGGTCATTTGACAGCCTTGCAGATTGGGAGTATGTAGATGAAGTTTGTCATATTTTTGAATCAAAAGGTGGAGTAGTTTGTTTTGTTGAACTTGAGGCGGACAATGACATAAGACTAGAGCGTAATAAAAGTCCGAATAGACTTGAACATAAACCTACAAAAAGAGATATTGATTTCTCTGAAGGTAATTTATTAAATTCAATGGCCCAGCACCGGTTGAACACTCTTGATGGTGAAATCAAAAGAGAAAATTACATGAAAATAAACAATGCAGCTTTGAAGCCAGAGGAAGTCGCAAGTATGATTAAGCAAAGGTTTAAATTGTAGCTAAAGCTAGGAGAATTGCTCGCAGTATTTCAAAAGTGATATAAATCGACCAATGATCATGTTGAAAACCTACGATATTGTCTAAGGTTTATATACGTACTATTTTTAGGTATCTCGAAGAAGTACACGCATCAGTTAACACAGCATTCACGCTGCGGGCTGCTGTCGAGTCCTTTGGTCCGCCCGAAGATTTTCTAGAAGAAGAACCATGCTGACAACCTTGCAGCATCTAACCGCATTGCGGTCGGAAGATCTGGGAGGCTTAGATAAGAGAAACTCTATTAAGTATAAGGGAGGGAATTATGAAGTTCACTCATATGAAGATCCATATTATTGGATCGACAGGAAGTGGAAAGACATATTTAGCTAGAGAGATTTCCAAACGATTACATATTCCTTTCTTTGAATTAGATGATGTTATGTGGAATGGTGCAGTCGAATTGAGTGGGAAAAATTCGCCGGAGGTCCGGTATAAAATACTTGAAGACATTATAAATAAAGAACAGTGGAATTGAAGGGGTATATCACAAGTGGTTGGGACGAAGCTTCGAAGAAGCAGATGTAATTATCTTTTTATCACCTAGACCAATGAATAGAGCATTTAGAATTATAACTAGATTTATCAAACAGAGAACAAAACTGGAGAGATCTAAATACCAACAAACCTTAAAAGGGTTAATCGAAATGTTGAAATGGAATAGCAAATTTGATGCGGATAATAAGAAAAAGATACTTGAGATGCTGGAAAAACATAAAGAAAAACTGATTGTAGTAAAGAGTAATAAGGAAATGATTTTGAGAGTAGCTTATGAATGTGACATTCTTTAGATACAAGAACGTAATGAGAACTCTATGCAAAGGAGAATAACATGGGATCTAGAATCATGCATTATTGTATTTCTGCCCGTCTTGCTAAAGAATTAAAGGTTGATGATGATCAATTTTTCTTAGGTGGCATTGCTCCTGATGTGAATAAAAATATGAAAACCCCTAAAACTATTTCTCATTTCGTAAGGACCAATAATGAAGGACAAATATTTGCCGATTATTTGGGATTTCATGAGAAATATCTGAGATATATGAGAGAACCATTTTATCTAGGTTACTTTTTTCATTTAATATCTGATGTTATATGGGTTGAAGAAATTTATTACAAGAAAATAAAGTGGTTGCCTCAACCGGATAAGAAAGAAGCGCAGTTAAAGTATTATAGAGATTTTTGGAGACTCAATGGAAAATTGATTGATTATTATTCCATTGAATATAGACCGATGGAAGTCAAGTCCATCGAGATAGAAGAGATTGATTATAGATACCTGCCAGAATTAGTAAAGGAATTAGAAAATGACTTTGCAATGAAAGATGAGGCGAAAGAACAAGAGTTGGAAATTCTTGAATTTGAAGAAGTCATTGATATTCTTGAAAGAACAGTAAAGGAATGTGTTGAAATTTCGATGAGGACATAGACTTCCGATAACGTAATATTCACGCTGGCCTCGGCTGAGGGCCGAGCTTTGACCGCTAGGGGGCTACTGGTCTGAAAACAGAATCAGGAAAATACAATCTATTCCCGGAAGACCATGAGTGTATATCATCCCACAACTTAACAGCTTCAAAGATTCCGATTAACTACAAGAAAATTTTGATCACATTATGACTAGTCGAGTGGGTACTTAGTTGGATTATAGATCTCCGAGAAGTTGTGTACGCCATAAAGAGGTGAACGATCTGAAGATTAAGGTAAGTATATTTATAATTCTTATTTTATTGATAGCATTGATATTTCTTTTTCAAAAGGATAGACCAAATGACTACGCATCAATAGAAGTAGCGATGGTTAATTCAAACATTGTGTATGATGAAATATATTATATTACTGAGAATAGAGGATACAGCATTGTTTTTTACGGTGAAGAAGATATTTTGTCGGTTGGCATAGCAACCAAGAAAAGATCAAAATATCAGTGGATTTATGGGTTTGGTAGTAAACATTTTAATGAAACCGAGCATATCCTTACAAGAGCATTCACAAACTTACCAACTGAGATATCAGGAAATGAAGAACTTGTTTCGCTAACGTTTGGTGTAATAAATGATAGGGATATTGAAAATTTAAAAATCCAATAAAAGGGTCAGGCAGTAAGAGATGCGACTATATTTCCAACATCAAAAGCTCCAATATGGTTTTGTTTTTCAGATACTCCAGTTAATTACGACCCGGATGTAGTAAGAATTTATAAACATGGAGAGACAAAGACCGGATGGTATTAAAATGAAGATTAATAGGTTTTTGGGGTAAAGGGGGGAGCAGCTAGCAACTTATCCATTCGTAGATATAAATCCATACCTATGGGGGTGATTATGTGATTATCATGATTAATGGTACATTCGGCTCTGGCAAGACTTCGGCAGCTAACATGCTTCAATCCTTAATCTCAAATAGCATGATTTATGATCCTGAAGAAATAGGATACATGTTAAGAAATATCATTAACGAAGAAACTAGATTTGAAGAAGAACGAACTGATGATTTCCAGGATCTGGAATTATGGAGAATCCTCACGGTTAAGACAGCTCATGAATTAATGAATAAGTATAAGAAACATCTTATTGTTCCGATGACGATTTATAAAGCTGATCATTTCGAATACATATTAAATGGATTTAAAAGTTTTGATGATGTTTTTCATTTTTGTCTCATTGCGTCTGAAGACACAATCAAAAAGCGAATTGAAGAGCGTGGTGACCAATTTGGAACGTGGTATCAGACACATACAGAAGCTGGTTTACTTGCATTTAGGGATAGCAGATTTCTAGAACATATTGAAACGGACCATATAGGAACAGAAGAAGTTGTTAGACTAATCCTAAATAAAACTGTTAAGAGCAATGTGTGGAGAGTTTAATGAGGTTACTGGCTACACATAACACAAGGTTCACCTCTTGGTCCGCTTCAAGATATGGATCGTTCAGGTAATAATCTGAGCGGACACGCCCGTACCATCCAACCCATCACGGCCGCTCACTTACGTTCGCTTAAAGTTGGGTTGACGTCGTAAACATGGAAACTTTATATGAAATCAGCTTAAGAAAGGAAAGGAGAAAAACAATGATTCGAGAAGCGGAACCAAAAGATGCAGAACAAATCGAGGAATTATATAAGGAGTTATTACCTAGCAACACTGAAATATATGTGTCAAATGAAAGAATAAGTGAAGTCCAAAATAATCCGAATAGCTTCTTATTCGTCTACGAGCTAGAGCAAAAGATTGTGGGAACTGCTCATTTGCATCTCTGCTTGGACGCATTAGTGGGGTCCAGGCCGTTTGGTGTTGTAGAAAGAGTTATTATTTCAAGAGCACAACAAGGAAAGGGATATGGTTCAGAATTAATGAAATATATCGAAGGTTTATGCGCCGAGAAGAACTGTTTAAAGATATTTCTTACAAGTGGAAGTTCAAGGACTGAGGCTCATGAATTTTACGATAGGTTGGGATATGACGGTAATTCAAGTAGAGCATTCAAAAAATATCTGTAATAAAAAGGAATGCCTGTCGATACGAAGTTTGAGCTTCTTGAACGTCGTGAATACGATAGAAGTTAGGCGGGGAATTTCTGTTATACGACTAGGGGGAGAAATAATGAAGCAGTTAGCACAATTGGAAGCCTATTTGCAGGCATCTGAGTATATTGATTATTTTGATGCTCAAATACAAGCTGTGATCCTATCTTTTACAGAAGAGACTGAAATCGAAAGAATACAGGCAGCATTTGAATTTGTGCGCGATCAGATTGATCATTCTTTTGATATTAAAAACGAAGAAGTAACAAGGAAGGCCTCTGAAGTATTGAACAAAGGACATGGCATATGCTATGCGAAATCTCATTTGTTGACAGGAATACTGCGAGGAATGGGTATACCTTCAGGCATTTGTTATCAAAGGTTAACCTTATTCGATAAACCCGAGGATGGGTACTGTTTGCATGCTTTGAATACTGTGTATTTGAGGGAGCATGACAGGTGGATACGTTTAGACGCAAGAGGAAATAAGGAAGGCATTAATGCGCAGTTTTCAATAGATAAGGAGAAATTAGCCTTTCCTGTTAGGGAAGAATATGGTGAGAAGGATTATAAGATTAATTACGCACAGCCCCATCCAGTCATTATTCAAACACTAGAAACCTATTCGAATGCTATGGAGATGTATCTAGGCGGATTGCCAGAAGACCTGAGTCAGTGAAACTGTTACGCGTTTAGTAAGTGATTAAAGTATACGAAATTACTGAAATACATATATAAAATGAGGTGCATGAGTGCTTTTTCATTTTAGCGAAGAGGCGGATATTGAAATCTTCATCCCACGAGAAAAACAGAACCGACCGAACTTTCCGGCAGTGGTTTGGGCAATAGATGCGGAACATGAATTCTCATATTACTTCCCAAGGGATTGTCCGCGAATTGTATGTAGAAGAACAGAGGATATCAGTGACAGAAACCGGGAGTTGTTTTTTAACGACACGTTGGCTGACATTATCGTAACTGTAGAAAATGATTGGTACGCAAGAATCGATCAACAAACGTTGTACAAGTACCAATTTGAAGACGAGGGGTTTGAAGTTTTCGATAAGACTGCAGGCTATTATATTTCTTATCAAACCGTAAAGCCAGTGGGGATAGAGAAGGTTGATAGACTGGTTGAGAGACTTATAAGCAAGGGGATTGAATTAAGGTTTACACCGAATTTATGTCCTCTTCGGGAATCAATAGTTTCTTCAGATTTTAAGGAATTTGGAATACACAGATTTAATAATGCCAACAGACTATAGGGGATTTAACAACTGCATTCATGGCTTAGAAATATCCCTGCTGTATCTTGGCCATTACGGGGCTGACTTGCCTAACGAGTCAATGCCAATGCCTTTAAAGGAGAACTATAACGAATATGATCATATTAATCAGCGGGAACAGCTGCACGGGTAAGACTTATATGGCTCAACAATTGCTCGAGAGGTATCACGTTCCATATCTTTCGATCGATCATTTGAAAATGGGCTTATACAGAGCGGATATGAACTGCGGTTTCACCCCCCTGGATTCAGCAGAGTTTATCGGTGAAAAATTATGGCCGATCCTCAAAGAGATCATCAAGACGAACATAGAGAATAACCAGAATCTAATCATTGAAGGCTGCTACATCCTGCCTCACCATCTTCAAGATATCGAGCCATCCTACTCAGCCCACATCATACCGGTATTCTTGGGTTTTTCAACCACCTACATCCAGCAAAACTTCCAATCCAACATCATTCAACATCGCAATGCAATCGAAACACGTACCTATCCTGAAGAAAGAACCATTTCTGATTATATACTGGAGCATGATGCATTCCGTGAAAAGTGTTTAGCATCAGATGTCCCGTATTTTGAGATTAAAGAAAACTACGAAGATGAGATTTCAAAAGTATATGACTACATCGAGGGTGAAAAGGAGAGAATCGCGAGTGAAAATCGTTAAATCACAAGTCGTGATATACGAAAGAAGTTCCCTATTTAATAATGTGGAGTAGCCTATGAAAAAACAATTATTACTTATCCTTGTTGTCGTCCTTTCCGTGTTTTTATTATTTCATGTTAATCAATGGATGAAGAATGAATATGTAATATGGACGGCTATTGAAAATCGGGAGTGGGAGGCAAGGGGTACGGGGGTGTATTTTTATGAAGAAAACAATCAAAAATATGGTCTCTACATGATTTATGGAAGTGGAGTTCCTGTTATTTCTTCTCATAAATCCAAGGTCAGAATAATAAATGATGTTGAGATTGAGATGGAGATTCCAGATCATTCTATAAATTTGCAGTCAACAGATCAACAAGTACAAGTATCCAGATTAAAATGGAATCAGGGTAAGTTGACCATGGACGGGCTGATATTTGAAGTCTCGGAGACTTCGGAGAAACATAAGTGGGTTTTAAATCTACGAGCGAAATAATATCGCTGTAATCGAGGAAAGGAAGAAGCCGTGGAATTATTCTTATATCATTATTATGATGCAGCAACCGGTCCCTTTCGAAATCTGTCTGCACTATCTATCGAAGAAGCGAAGCAAGTACAGAGAAGGCTCCAACAAAATAATAATATGTTTGCGAGTAAACGCGGGGATGATTATATCGTAATCCGACGCGGATTAGAATCGCGTGCCAGAGATCTATTTATAGCCAAGGGTGGACGGCCGACAAATAAATATCCACATTACATGACACTTGGCCCTTGCGAATGGATTAAGCAGTGGTATCAGAGCGGGAGGGAAGTTAAGATTCCCCTCGATGATGTTGATCCCGAGATGATTAGTTTTACTTATGGTGACTTATTTCCCACGATGCGCTTTAAAGACGACAAGCCTTACAGAGGGAAGGTCTACTTAAAGAACGAAATTCTCCGATTGGTAGACGAATATGGTTGGCCGCAAGAATGGAATAAAGACGGGGATCAAGGACCAGAACGATATATAGAAGTACAGGTATGGGACGATCGTGTGATTGGTCTTTTTTTGAATAATATTATGGAATGAGATGAAGTGTTGCTCCCGTTCACATGGAGAACTCCAGACGCTGCAAAGCTATTGCAGTTTTATCGATATGAAGTCGCCAGGCATTGCTTGGGTTTTGATGAACATGCGGTAAAGGGGCGATATTTTGTTGATGCGGATATTGAAAATTTGAAAATAAATCGTAAGGCATGCATTACACTGTGAACTCAACTCACGAGCTGGGTGTTTACCTAATGGCGAATAGACCAAATGCTGGCGCGTGGCACATGCTTTACAAACCCCAACGGAGAAGGCGGAAGCATGATCGCATGCGTAGTGCAGCTTCTCGAGGAGTTGGGTCAGTACAACATTACATACAATGATCAAAGCGGCCGTTCTCCTGAACACATTACAAGGAGGACGGTTGTTTTTGTGTTGCCTAGTCTTAGGCATATCTTGTTTGAAAATCTTCTTACATACACAGATTGATCCTTCCGAGCTATTGATAATAATTAACATATAAAGTAAATTTTTTACATATAAGAATGAATCATAATTGAGTAAGTGAAATACATCGATCTGGAATCAGAGAATTAACAAGGAAATTTCATAAAGGAGGTGATGTCGTCTTACGCAAGTTAGGCTGAAGCTGAATGATCAATTTATTTTTTGAGGAGGGATTAATGGATGAAAAAGGGTTTATTTAGAGTGCTGGACAAATCGAGAGTGATGATGTTGCCTTTATTGGTTGTCGTGTCTTTGGTGTTGAACTTTTTTCCACTTGAGGTGTCTGCAGCAGATCGGGGTGCTTGGGCACCCAATGTATCTTATGCCGTTAACGACAACGTAACGTACGATGGGAAAGCATATAAGGCTATTCAAGCTCATACCTCATTACCCGGATGGGAACCGCCCAATGTGCCTGCATTGTGGCAGTTTGTTCAAGGTGGTGGAGGTAATGATACTGCAGCCCCGACAACGCCTACGAATGTAATTGTAAGCGCAGTCACTTCTTCAAGCGTTACTTTATCCTGGCAGGCATCTACAGACAATGTAGGCGTGACTGGATATGATGTATACCAAGGCACGTCCCTTGCGGTCTCTGTTGCTGGTACGACAGCGACAATAACGGGTCTTTCACCGAACACGACATATTCTTTTAAGGTCATTGCTAAGGATGCTGCCGGCAACCTTTCTCCTGCCAGTGCGATCGTGAATGCAACCACTTCAGAAGGAACAGGAGCCCCCCAGCCGACGAAGCATATATTGACAGGGTACTGGCAGAACTTTGTTAATGGTGCGAGCAAGTTAAAAGTGAGAGATATACCGGATCAGTACGACATCATTGTGTTAGCGTTTGCCGAGATGGATCCTGCTAACCCTGGTGGTGTCACTTTCACTGTAGATTCTGCGCTATCCGCAGCCCTTGGCGGGTACACGAATGCCGAACTGATCGCGGATATTCAGGCCAAACGCGCTCAAGGCAAGAAGGTCATCATATCCATTGGAGGGGAATTGGGGAACATTAATTTGAATAATCCATCCCCGAATGTAACGAACTTTGTGAACAGCATGCACGGCATCATCACTCAATTTGGGCTTGATGGGATAGACATCGATCTGGAGCATGGCATGAATGTACCTAATTTAACCAATGCGATCCGCCAACTGAAGCAAAAAGTAGGAAATGATTTTGTTCTGACGATGGCTCCCCAAACGATAGACATGCAGAATCCAAACACCTCCTATATGCAGCTTTATAACAATCTGAAGGATATGACAACGGTAATTAACGTCCAGTATTATAATTCTGGATGCATGCTTGGCCGTGACGGTAAATGCTATTCCCAAGGCACGGTTGATTTCCTGACGGCTCTTTCGGACTTAACGCTGCAGTGGGTATCACCTTCCCAATTGGGATTAGGAGTGCCTGCTACCTCAGCAGCAGCTGGAGGCGGATATGTTTCTCCAACCGTCGTAAATAATGCCCTAAATTGTCTGGCAACCGGAAACAGCTGTGGAAGTTATAAACCCGTTGCTAAATACCCCGATATACGGGGAGCGATGACTTGGTCCATTAACTGGGATACGACCACGAATTACACGCTTGCCAAAACAGTGAAACCATTCTTGAACACGCTGCCTTAACATGAATGATATTTGTACAACTTAAGTAGATTTTTTATAAAACAAGAAAACCTCTCTTTGATATGTGGCTGTATACACCTTCATTATCAAGAGAGGTTTTTGTCTGGTTTCCTTTCTCCAACGGAGAAGGCGGAATCATGCTGTAGAAGCAAAGCGGTCCCCTTTGTCCCCTGATTTCAACCTTGTCATAGGATCTTAAGAAATCTGGGGGCAACAGGGATCTCGGAGGCATGATCTGCATACGTGTTGCTGTATTCTGAATCGCTGCATATCTGAGTCTCAAGGCTCCCATATCACCGTCGGGTACGGGAGTTGGTCATAAGCACTGGCCCAGTAATAGGAGTCGGCCATGATGCGCCGTGGCAGGAAGCCGATCTCGCCTCTGGATACGGAGATGAGCTCAGACTGCGATTGGAACACGCCGTCCGCAGTTGTCGCGGCATTAACATATTTGCCTGCCATATGGGTGAACCGTCCGCTGATTTTGGCTAAAACAGGCAGCCTTGTTTCCTTATCGACCATCTGCATGGTTACTCTGGCGATACCGGCAGAATAGGTGATGGTCATCTGATCAATGACCATCGGTTTCATTGTGGATGGCGCTGTTGTTGCTGAGGCAGCCGCGCTGGGAGCTCCTTCATTGCCGCTGATATCGACCGCCGTGATTTTATAATAATAGGTGGTGTTCGGCAGCAGCCCGGTATCTTTATATGAAAGTCCTTTAGAGATTCCGGCGTAAGTAGCGGGCCCGATCTCAAAGTCGGCTTCGGTACCGCGGTAGATCCGATATGCATTTACTGCGGTGTTGTCCATCGCCATATTGTAAGTAATATTAATCCGTTGAAAATCAAACGTGGCCGCTGTTGCTCCACTGACCGTGCTTGGTGGTTCATGGTCAGCAGGAGGCTGCCAAGCGTATCCGCCAGGTCCCCATTCGCTTGGAAAATCAACGATCGAGGAGTAGTGATGGAGAGCAATGCCTCCAAACGCTGAATCGTTCAGAAAAGCATCATAAACCTTGTTTAACTCCTGCTCCATATAAGTTCGACCTTCTTCATGGAAGCTGATGGTTTCCGGATCCCCGCCATCGGCGATGTCTTTCGTCTCGACTCCGATCACAACCGACTTCGGTTTGCCGATCGTATTTGCATAAGCCAGCTCGTTTAGCGCTTGTGCGATAATGCCGGCGCTGCCATCGGCTTGATCGCGGTAATTCATGATCGAGATATAATCGGCCGTGTCCTGAATATGCTCAGACAGCCATTTCGTCTTTCCGTTCCATGAGATATTGCTGGCGTCAGCAGAAGTATCGTACCATCTTGGAATTGCCGCGCCGACGGACAAGGTAAGGCCCGATGCCTGTTTACGTTCCATCAGAAGCTGCAGCATATCCAGGTACTGAATCTGAACAGAAGGCTTTGCTGTTTTGAAATCCGGCAGGATATACGGTTCGGTATCCAGGTTCACGCCATCAAAGCGAGCCGTTTCGCCGGAAGCCAAATTGTAATTCAAGATTTGCTCAAATTCTCTTACGGCTTGAGTCTGATACCGACTATAGGCTCCGAAGTAAGGTGGGGAGGTGCCGCCGGCGATCAACGCTTGAACATAGAAACCTTGAGAGTGAGCCCACTCGATGAATTGTTGAACCTCACTTCGATGATCCTCCAGCATTTTTGCTCCGTCATATTGCCCTACAGCCAAATAAAGCGTTGTAATCGGACGTTGATTAAAGGTGGTTGTATCCTTTGCCATGGAAGAGAGGGTCGCTCGGGAATTTGGATTCAGTACTAGTGGGTAGGAAGCATTTTCCCAGATCCAGATCGCACGATCCTGATCCGGCAGCGGGTCCGGGTCATAGGCGTTGCTGGTCACCGTTTCAGGATTCGTCGCGGAGGGATCGTATACATCATTTATTACGTTAACGGGAGTTGAGTTGGCAAGATCCATATAGACAGCATCCGTAACCGTCGCGGGATGTTTGCCTTGGTTAGCCGGAGGCATCCCCCCTGTTCTTGCATAGACCGTAAGGCTATAGCCTGTATTGCCGTAAGAATCGGTTGCTCTTGCCTCCAGGCTGTGAACCTGGTGAGGGGATTGACGCGAATCGAATGTATATTTATATCCGTTTTTGGCAGGGGAGACCTGCAGCCAATCGCCTCCGTTGATGCGGAGCTCAACTTGGGCTATCGGATTTTTACCCGCTGCAGATATGTGAATATCCATTTTGTTGCGCTGCAACGTATGCTCGCTTGGGCTGGTAATCTGCACTTCCGGGATATGAGCTGCAGGATTATCGATATTAAGGTGAATCCAAGGGGACCAGATACCATAACGCGTAACCGCATCATTTCCTTTAAGGACCATTTCGACGGGACCGTCCAACTGACTTGTATCCAGTTTGTAGGACCAAGATCCACTGTCATCGCCATTCGGGTCATCCATCTGAACATCCGTCACAAATGCACCGTTAACGATGAGCTGAAGTTCATACACGCCGGAGTAGGTTCCGGATAACTCAGCCACACCCGGTTGAAGCGTTTGTCCGTCCTGATGAGAATCAATAGTAATTAACGCTGCTGCCTTAACGTGGGGAGGCGGGATACAGATTGTAGAAATCAGAACTGCCGCCAGCAACAAAAGCCCGCACCTACGTAAATGTGAAAGCATTTTTGTAGTCACATCCTTGTCAGTATGATGTAAACCTAATGGACTCTACGGCAGTTACAATGGCTTGCTTATCCTGTGAGCAAACATTTTGCGTCAATATGAAGCGCTTACTTTTTAATATTACGAAAAAAATCGATTAGAACCGATGTCAGAGACGTGGCAGGTTATTATTTTTGAAGGGGAGCAGGATCTACTCCAAATTCGATAAGCCGATGAATGGTACCACGTACGTCAACCCGTTCAAATTTGCCGTTCTTCAAAGTTATACGTAGAGGCATGCCGTGAACGGGTCGCATCATCAGATTCGGTGTGATTTTGGCATTATGGACTAATGAAAATTGATATCGTTGAAGAAGAACAGCAAGGACAATCTTAAGTTCTTGCATGGCGAAGTGCCAGCCTATACACATATGAGGCCCTGCGCTGAATGGTAAGAATTCGTATGCGGAAGGTTTAATGGTCTCCCATCGATGCGGTTTGAATTGATTCGGACTCTCGTAAAGCTCCGGGAGACGATGGGTAATGAATTGGCTAAAAAAGATATTCGTTCCCGCCGGAAGGGCATAACCATTCAACTCACAAGGCGCAGCCGTAATGCGGGTGCCGATGCTTGCTGGAGGAAGTAAACGAAGACTCTCTTTAACCACATGGTCCAGCAGGGAGAGTCGGCTCAGTTCCTCCCGAGTCGGATGGTTTCCACTCATCACGGCGTTTAATTCCTCCATTACGTTCGCATAAATGCCCGGGTGCTGTATCAGCAGAAAAAATGTCCAAGTCAACGCATTTGCAGTGGTTTCATGACCAGCTGTATAGATTGAGAATGCATGCCCGACTAATTCCTTATCCGATAATGCAAAATCATCCTCATCATGTCCTCTAATTAGTGCGGCTAGCACATCCGTTGCATCTGACTCCTGCCGCTTCTCATGGATCATGGACCGAATTTGAGTATTAAGCTGTTGTGCAATACGAAGAGATCGACGATATGGTGTGAAGGGAAGATTAATGGGAGCGAGGGTGGTAAGCAAAAAAGACTTCGTAAACCGATTGATCAGCATCCCCATGGAGTCCATCATTTCAGTATGATGAACACCGAATAATGTCTTAAGGGCGATGCGCTGCGTTAACTTTTTCATTTCGGTGTTGATGTCAATCCGGGTACGTCCTCTCCATTCGTCTGCCAATAGTTCCGTTATGGATGCCATGTCCTGACCGTATTTTTCAATTTGCCCATGCAGAAAGGCGGGCTGGATCAGGCGACGGTGCTGTTTGTGCTTTTCGCCGCTCATCAATAGAAGATTATGATAGAATAAATCCCCCATTACGGTGTCTTTGGGTATTTTGACAAGAGCCGTGCTCATCTCGAAAAAGTTCGGATTGGATAGGATTTGACGGTTCAGATCGGGTCCAAACGCAAAGACAGATGAAGGCTTGTGGCTTTTCCCCAGGGCAGCGAGCTTACCATACTGTTCAAATAATGTTTGCTGAAATTCGAACGGACTGCGGATGAAATGAAACATATTGATCCTCCAGCCAAGGGCGGAGTCGGGTCCAGGAATACGGTTCATAATCACACTTCCTTTGTATGATTTGTAATAAAATCACTCATATATTTCATAATATTCCTTCAAGAAGAAATGATCAAGATATTTTTGAAATATATGAATTGCATTATTACAAAACATTCCGTATAGTTTTATCCGAGAGGTGAGTATATGAACGGTTATCAACTCCGCACAGTGAAGAAAAAAGAACAGATTATGAAGGCAACTTTCGATTTGATCAGGAAATACGGAGCTGAAAAGACAAGCATTGCAGAAATCTCCAAACACGCCCGCGTGTCCCCCGTCTCCATATATAATTATTTTGGCAGCAAGGAAGAGCTTATCCGGATGACGTATATCGATTATATGAGTAATATCATGAACGAGTATGAGCAGCTGCTCGATAAGCCCATCCCTTTTCAGGAGAAATTGGAGTTGTTGCTGAGGGGACGAATGAATAGCATGGATCAGATTAACTCGGATTTTATTCAAATCAGCAATGAACCGTCTGTTCAAGAGTATATCGAGGCATTTTACAAGGAGAGAACGATTCCCTTTTTTGTGAAATTGATTGAGCAAGGCAAGCAGGAGGGTTTTATTGATCCAGAAATTTCGATAGATGCGGCATTGTTTTATATTCAAGTGTTTAAGGAGGCGCTGGCACGACCGGGATTCATTACACAAGCGAGTCCTACCATGCTTCGTGATATCGATCGCTTGTTTTATTATGGATTGATAGGGAAAGCGGAGCACTCTGGGACAGAGAGAGGCTAATGAGTTGATGATATAAGCGTTAAGGCAGAACAACCTTTGGTGCAGACCAAAGGTTGTTTTGATTTGCATACAAAGTCACTAGCCAGCAACTGTTTTGACCCGCATCTCCGTCTTGAGACCGAGAGCAACTCTGTACCTGAGACGGTGTGAACTTGTGCAGATCTTCTTTATGATGAAATTAACGGATAACTCTTGGAGAATCATGGAATGACATTTTCAAACTAAAAAATAGTGAGGTGTTCCATCTGCTGCGAAAATTACTTAAAACCGTCATGCAAAGCTCCTGGATGATGTGGGAACGTATCTTCAGCTTCATTTCCAGGTTCCGCAGCTCGCATATCTCGCGATTTGGCATATGCACAGTCATGATTAAGAAGCATCGAGGAGAGCGCATCGTCTGCGAGGACTCAACGGTCATTCAGAATGGAGATTTGGTAGGCGAGCTGCATTTGGACAATGAAACGATTCTCAAATTAATCCGATCGGAAGGGCCGGATCGTGCGGCTTTGAAAATAGCAAGACTTGCAAGAAAGTCCATGCTGCAGATTAGCCGTGCATATGAAGATCGGTCCGAGTTCAGCGAGGTCAGCGCATTGGTTGGGATTACTTTGCTGCACCGTGGATTAACGCACGGTCTTGGTTTTGAGCATCAAGCGATGAAACCGGACTTGTTCCAGAAGCTGACCACGTCCTATCTGCGAATGCTGTTATCCGTGATGCACCCGGATGGCAAGAACCGGATTGATCGAAGAACGGAATTACTCGTTCCCATGATGTTAATACATACCCGCTCATCGCTGATGAAGCGATTTTCAATGGCGGATAAGCGGCCTTTACATGAAGAGGGGCATGCCATCTTGGTATCGGCTGCGGTTGAAGCTTGAGTGAAAGTGGCATTGCCACGTACATAAGGTAAACCTGTTAATTGCAGCTGAGTGGGAGTTCTAATAGAAATGAGGAGAGCAACAGATGGAAGAATGGTATAAACTTGACCACGCCGGGAAGCTGTTTCCCGCCGTTGCAGGAAGGGAGAATTCATCAACCTACCGGTTGTCCATGATGCTGACAAGTGATGTGGAGCCATCGGTGTTGCAGCAGGCGCTCGATAGCGTAATGAAGAGATTCCCTCTATTAAACGTCGAGCTTAGAAATGGCCTGTTCTGGAAATTTCTGCGGGAGAAGGAGACGCGTTTGATGGTGGAACCGGAATCCACCTATCCTTGTGCACCTGCAGCTCTCTCGACTGAGGGCGGAAGCTTGGTGAGGGTTTTATATCATGGCAACAAGATTAGCGTGGAGATTTTTCATGCGCTAACAGACGGGGGGGGGGCACTGGAGTTTCTCAAAACCTTGGTGTTCCAGTATTTATATCTGCTCGGCGAAAACGTAGAGGACAAGGAAGGTCTGATTTTGCCGCCAGCTTCATTTGCTCGCTATGCCGAGGCACAGGACAGCTTTAAAGCTCATTATACATCGGCCACGGCCGATTCCAGAATGCCGGAGGCCCTGCAAATTCCCGGTACCCGATTCTCGCCGTATGGACACAACGTCATCCACGGCATGATTCACGCCTCGTGGCTGAATGGGGCGGCCAAGCAGAAGGGAGTAACGCTCACCGCTTACCTGACAGCGATTTTGATTATGGCGGTTTATGAGACGACGTTGCCCTTCAACAACGATAACCGGCCGATTGTGATCAGCATGCCGGTGAACCTGCGTAAAATATTTCCTTCGAGCAGCCTGCGCAACTTTTTTGCGGTCATTAACATAGGCGTACAGATGAAGGAAGGCATGACATTAGATGAGGTACAAGGTTTGGTGCATGCACAGATGAAAGAGAAAACGACGAAGTCTTATCTAACCCAAGCGATGGCCGGCAGCATGAAATACGAGAAAAACCTGATATCCCGATTCACGCCGCTGAAATTGAAGGATCTGGCGATTCGTTATGGGTTCGACCTTTACGGTGAAGAAGCCAAAACGCTTACGCTTACCAATCTGGGCCGAGTCGATATCCCAGCGAGTATGGCTGCGCATATCGAATCAATGGAAACTACGATGTATCCTACGGCCAAGAGTCCAATGAACTGTGCCGTCAGTTCGATCAATGACCAGCTTACCATCACCTTTGCCAGGAATATCGTCGAGAGCGATGTGATCAGGCACTTTTTTCGCCAGCTTGCCAGCCTAAGCGGGTTGGATATAAGGATTGTCAGCAATGATTGGGGGATGGGCGCATGAGATGCAAGAGCTGTGGGGTATCCGTAGACCCGGCGCACGCAGCATGTCCCTTATGCCGGAGAAATTTACATGGTAAGGGCGATGCACCATCAACAGGGAATTCCTGGTACCCCATCTATGAGGCTGTAGAGGAGCAGCGTGCGAGCAGTCTGTTATCCAAGTGGCTTACCTTCATTGCAGTGTCTGTCATCGGTTTATCTTTACTTATAAATATTCTGGGAGATCACGAAGTATGGTGGAGTCTGTACCTCATGCCCTGCATGCTCTATGCATGGCTGTTCATCAGACATACCTTGATGTCCAAGTCGCACCTCGGCGGCAAAATCGTCGTACAACTGCTCGGGCTGTCCGGCATGCTGCTATGGCTTAACGTGGCAGCGGGTACGAATTACTGGTCGACCGGTTACGTCATTCCGTTCCTGATGATGGCGGCAACCCTTCTGATTACCGTTATATGCTGCACCAGAAAAATGCGCTGGCGTGAGTTCGCAGGTTACTTGTTAACCCTGATCTTGCTTGGGTTTGTGCCCTTATTACTATATGCCGTCGGCATGTCGCACGTATTATGGACAGCCGTTGCGACGGCCGTATATGCCTTATTAACGTTCGGCGGGATGTGTCTGATTGCAGATAAGGGATTCCGAAAGGATATGAAGCGCAGATTACATTTTTGACAGGAGGAGAACATGATGTACTCCATTACGATTAGAAGAATGGCAGATTATGAACGAGACGTTCGCGAGGAAGTGGCGGAAGTGTTTGTTGATGGGTATTATAACGAACTGTCCTATTTCACCGAGGATCGAAGCACGTTAAAGAAAGCCTTCCGGAGTCTGTTCAGTCCTGAGGTGTTTTATGTGGCTGAGGTCCAGGGCGTCATTATCGGGATTTTAGCCTGTTCCCATCATAGGCAGCGGGCCATGCCGGTCGAGTTAGCTCCGCTTCAGGAGGCTTTTGGAGATAAGACAGGGGAGCTTGCATATAACGTCATGAAGAACGAATTTAACCCGGCACTGCCTTATGATGAGGAAACGGGTTATATCGAATGTGTGGCAACTACTACGAAAGCACGCGGCAAAGGCGTTTCCACCGCTTTAATAAAGCATGTCAAAGAGGAGCTGCCATACAAGCGTTATGTTCTGGAAGTGACCGACAGCAACCAGGTCGCGCTATCGTTATATCAGAAATTAGGATTCGTGGAGATTGAACGCAAATCCGAGATAAATGCAGAGGAAAAAGGGTTCAGCGATCGTATTTACATGGAATGGAGAAAGCCGGTCTTCAGGTGATATCCATATAAACGAGAGACGCTCAAACGAATAGGATGGTATGGAGTTTAACAACCTCCGCTTTAGAACGAATTGAAGCGGGAGGTTTTTTGTTGTTTTTTGAGCCTCTGCCATGATAATTTAGTATGTATTGCCAGGTTTACGGTAAACTTCTTAAGGAATCTATTCGTGACGATTTAGTGATTCAAAGTCAGATTGCGGGGTGACGCCATGTTTGAACTGCTGATTACAATGACCGAGCGGATTGGAATTATTGTGACGATTGCATTTATCGTAACCCGGTTGAGGTTCTTCCGATCGATGATAAGTCAGGACAAGCTGACGTCAGTACAACAGATTCAGGCAATATTGGTCTTCGGGATTTTAGGGATTATCGGGACGTATACCGGAATTACGGTGAACACCGAATCCCTTGAAGTCAACAAATGGATGATGCAAGTTTCCGGAGACGAAGCGATTGCGAATTCAAGGGTTGTCGGTGTTGTTATGGCCGGATTGTTCGGAGGCTACAGAATCGGGCTTGGTGCAGGACTGATTGCAGGGCTTCACCGTTTTACATTAGGTGGGTTTACGAGTTTGGCCTGTGGGCTCGCGACCATACTTGCAGGTCTTCTGGCCAGCCTGTTTCATAAAAAGAATGAGCTGGTTCGTTTCTCAGCTGCGCTTCTAATGGGGGCATTGGCAGAGTCCCTTCAGATGCTGATCATCCTGCTTTTGTCCAGACCATTCGAACAAGCGATGTCCTTGGTCGGTTATATTGGAGTACCAATGATTGTTGCAAACGGAATCGGTTGTGCATTGTTTCTGCTCATTATCCGATCCGTATTGAATGAAGAGGAGAAGGTAGCGGCTCAGCAGGCACAAGCTTCTCTTCGGATTGCCCGCAGAACCATTGGGTATATGCGTCAGGGGATGAATGCGCAATCCGCGGAAGCGGTATGCCAGATTCTTTACGAGGAAGTCAATGCCAGTGCGATTGCGATTACGAATGATCGGATGATTCTGGCCCATGTCGGAACGGGGGATGATCATCATGCGGCAGGTCGTCCGCTGCAGACGGAAGTGACGCGCCGGGTCATTGAACAAGGGGAGCAGCTGATCGCGGATCGGGCGCATATTCAGTGCCAGAAGCCGGATTGTCCGCTGGGAGCCGCTGTCATCGGACCTTTGAAACAGGGCGGTCAGACCGTGGGCACACTAAAGTTCTATTTTCGAAGTCCGAAGGATATTACCCACGTTACAACAGAATTGATGTCAGGTCTTACGATGCTGTTAAGCTACCAGTTGGAGGCTGCTCAATTGGAGGAAACCAAGGAACTTGCCAGAGAAGCTGAGATCAAGACGCTTCAAGCACAAATTCATCCGCACTTTTTGTTTAATGCATTAAACACGATACTCTCTCTAACACGGATTGATGCGGAGAAAGCAAGAAAGCTGCTGCGGAGTCTATCGGACTATATCCGCCAGAATTTGACCGCCGCAACCACCGAGAAGGCCACGCTTCAGGATGAACTGCAGCATATACGATCTTATATGAGCATTGAACAAACCAGATTCGAGGATAAGCTGCAAATTCAATATGAAGTAGAGGATTCCGCGTTGCAGGCGCTTGTACCGCCGCTGACCTTGCAGCCATTAATAGAGAACAGCATACGCCACGGTTTCAGGAACAAAACAGACGATTGTGTCATACTTATCCGCATTCAGGGTGATCCGGCTAACGGTGTATTCGTTACGATCAAGGACAATGGAACGGGGATTACGCCGGAACGGCTTCGGTTATTGGGGCGCCAAATGCTCGATTCTTCATCGGGTACGGGAATGGCTGTGTATAACGTGAACAGAAGATTGGGCTTGATGTATGGGCCCCATGCATCATTAAACATCCAAAGTGATGAAGCGGTCGGGACTGAAATTCAATTCCAGATTCCCGCAGCCGCTAACGTATAACTCTACTCATGAAGGCAGGGATTTCTTACACATGATCGAACGCATTCGAACACTCATCGTGGATGATGAACGGTACAGCCGTGAAGAACTGAACTATTTACTGAAGCAGCATCCTACACTCGAGATCGTTGGAGAAGCGGATTCCGGGGAACAGGCGGTGTTAAAGACCATGCAGTTGAAGCCGGAAGCCGTGTTTCTGGATATTGAAATGCCCTTAATGAACGGGCTTGAAACGGCTAGAGCCTTGAACGAATTGAAGCTCCCTCCAAAAATCGTATTTGCCACGGCGTACCCTCAATTCGGTGTAGAGGCCTTCAGGTTCGAAGCGCTGGACTATTTGTTAAAGCCTATAGACGAAGAAAGACTGGCGGAGACGGTAAGGCGCCTTGAGCAATCATTACGAAGGGAAGACCCGACAGCACCCGCTCATTCCAAATCATCGGGCAAGCTGTCGTTGGATGTGGATGGGGAAATTATGTTCATAGACCCGAAAGATATTATTTATATCTCACGGGAGGAGGCATACTCCAAGATCGTCACAGTCGATAAGCAATATCATGTTAAAACGCCACTCAAGGAGCTGGAAACGAAGCTTCGGCAGTATCCGTTCTTCCGGATTCATAAAAGCTATGTGGTACATCTTGATTATGTTAAAAGCCTGGTTCCTTGGTTTAACGGCGCATTCCAGCTTGAGCTGAAGGGGTGCAGCGACAAACTAGCCGTAAGCCGTAATTATGCCAAGGCATTTCGAGAGGCTTTGGAGCTTTAATGAAACGTGGATGTGTTAAGGATGGAACGCTCATGTTGTGAATGAAGACTGCATGAGAGCCCTTTAATGTGCATAATAACCTTAAATTTGAACATCTTAATGCGTCTAGACGACATGTTATTTCAAAATCGCCCTCTGATCTCGATAATTTCTTATAATCAATGTAAGCGATTTCAGTAAAAGGGGGCGAAGGCATGTATACCTTCATCATATCGATCATTCTGCTGGTTATTGGATATTTCACTTATGGAAAATACATTGAAAAAATGTTCGGAGTTAAAGAAGAACGGGCAACACCTGCTTATGTCAATCAGGACGGCGTTGATTATCTACCCATGGGTTCGAACAAAAACTCGCTGATTCAGCTACTCAATATAGCCGGTGTGGGCCCCATCTTCGGACCCATTATGGGCGCGCTCTATGGACCGGTTGCTTTTATTTGGATTGTCCTGGGGTGTATTTTTGCCGGGGCTGTCCATGATTACCTGACAGGTATGATTTCTATCCGCAATCGAGGAGCACATCTGCCGGAGCTTGCCGGCAAGTTTCTGGGCAAAGTGATGAAGCATGTTGTGAACGCTTTCGCGATTCTGCTGCTGGTCTTGGTAGGTACCGTCTTTGTGACCTCACCGGCCAGCCTGCTTCACAATCTGATGAACGGCAAAGTCAGTTTGTGGATCATCACCCTGTTTATTTTCGGCTATTACATTCTGGCTACACTGCTGCCTATCGATAAAATCATTGGCCGCTTCTATCCGATATTCGGCGCGCTGTTACTCATAGCATCTCTTGGTGTCGGCGGGATGCTAATTGTACAGCAGGTACCGATACCGGAATTGACATTAGCCAATTTGCATCCGGATAACATGCCAATATTTCCACTGTTGTTTTTAACCATTACGTGCGGTGCTTTATCCGGATTCCATGCTACCCAGACACCGATTATTTCCCGGACTACACAGACCGAGAAGCAGGGACGTAAAATTTTCTATGGGATGATGATTGCCGAGGGGATTATTGCCATGGTATGGGCCGCAGCGGCGATGAGTTTGTTCCAGGGGTCCAACGGCTTGAACGAGCTTCTGGCAACCGGCGGAACGGGTCTTGTCGTAAGCGAGGTTGCGAAGGTGACGTTAGGGGCCGTTATAGGCACATTGGCTGTGCTGGGCGTGATCGTGCTGCCGATTACGTCGGGGGATACCGCATTCCGGAGCGCGCGCATGATCATTGCCGATTATATCAAGCTGCCGCAATTCAGCATGAAGCGGCGCCTTGTCATTGCCATTCCTTTGTTTGTCATTTCCATTGCCTTAACGCAAATTGATTTCAATATTCTCTGGAGATATTTCTCCTGGGCCAATCAGGCCACCGCAGTGATTGCCCTGTTTGTCGGTGCGATGTACCTGTTCATTGCCCGAAAAAATTACTGGGTAGCCCTCATTCCGGGTGCTTTCATGCTCTACACAACGACAGTGTATATTCTGAATGCGCAGATCGGGTTCAGGCAGTCCATGAATGTTTCATATATCGTGGGTGCTGTCATCAGTGTTATCTTGGTTATCGTATTTTTTAAAGCGGCCCAAAAAGCGCGCGCAGCCGAAATGCCGCTTGAGGTTGATATCTCGGATTATCATAAAGTCGCATAACCAAATCATCGAGCATGCTTCCATAAATCAAAACCGTCTTTGGAGATTATCCTTGGACGGTTTCTTTTATTCTCAATGAGATAGCGATGTAGCGGCATACCCAGCGGATCGGATATTTGTATAAATAATCGACAGGCTGTCACACATAAGATGAAGAAGGGTTCATGTCTAGGGATGATGGGGAGGTGGCATGACTTGCTGTCGATGTTGCTCTTTATATTTGCCGTCTGTGCCGCGGTAGCCAGTGTCGACACCACCTGTGGGCTGAATGTGTTAGGCAGTCTGGAGGGCACGAAGGTCAGTAAATCCAAATATGCGCTGGTGTACATCGTGTCTTGTACCCTGGGCGGCGCTATGACCGGACTGGCGATCGGATTCATCAATTTTTTGCTGGAATTAACCCCTGTTGGTTTATATCAAAACTCTATTATTGTGGTGCTGTTTGCGATACTCCTGGGCTTGGAGCTCATTCATAAAACGGGGATTCTTCCATCCGGCAATTTCATCGTTCCCTCCGAATGGATCAAGCATGCAGGGTACCGTTCGGCGGCATTATGGGGCCAGATTCTGGGCTTGGGTTTCATCACATTGCAGGTGGGCGTCCTCTTTCACGCTTATATCCTGGTCTCCTTGTTCGCTGCTCCATGGTGGCTTAGCTTGCTGGCAGGGGCAACGTTTGGAGTCGTTCGCGGCACCGTGTTCAGTCTCCCGCTGATCCGATCCATCGTGTACCGTATGCTTGAAAAAAGGGTGCGCAATCTCACGCTGCTCTCGGCGGTGCGGCAAACGGTCTCCATGCTGCTGATCATCGGTTCCATCATCTGGATCATCAGCTACTGAAGAGAAAGGAGCATATGGGCCCATGTACGATTTGCTCGCAATATCCGTTACGCTGCCCATGCTGTTGTCCGTGGTGAGCTTTGGCTGGAGCCGTGCATTCGGTGATCCGGATCGGTTCCCTGGAAGTGCCCAATTGCATGCTCTGCTCATCCTCCTGCAGGTCTTGTCAGTGACCATGGTATATGGTTTTCCATCGCGGTACAGTTTCCTGGGCATCTCTTTTCTTTATTTTGTTCAGGGTGTGGGCGTCGCTTATTTCATCCGAAAAAAAGGGAGGGTGGACTGCGGCTGTCTCGGGCCTCAGATCAGCTCCAAGCTTGGATTTCCATTAATTGGGTTCAATCTGACGATGGGACTTATGGGGTTGATCTACAGCCATTCTGACTGGTTTGCGCATCGCCACTCTTTTGATGTAACCGGTCTGCTTATGGAGGGGATGATGCTGCTGCTATCGCTCTTTATCATCATAGGGGTCCCGGATGCCCTGCATGCGATCCGAATATACCGCGAGATTGCCGCAACTCATATTTCCAAAATAAAAAGGTTGTAAGGGGGCTGCGATGAACACGTTCTTCTGGATCTCATATGCCATACTGTGGATTCTGGTTGTACCGTTGGTCATTCTGAACCTGGTCCTGTTTCGGCAGTTGGGGATTATGGTGATGGGTACCGCGAGAGGCGTGAATCAGTCCGGCATTCCGGTCGGCCATAAAATCCCCGGGGCCACAACGACAACCCTGCGGGGGGCCGAGTGGTCCACAAGCGAGCTGATTGGCACACCTTCCATCATGCTGTTTGGATCGCCGACGTGTAAGGAATGCGCTGATATTTTGCCGGATTTTAAGCGGATCACCAGGATGAATAACGTGAGACCCATCCTTTTGCTATTCTCGTCCGTGGATTTGGCATCGGAGTATGTCCGAAAAATAGGTTATGACGATGAGGTGCTGATCGTAAGTTCGGAGTTTGCGAATCATCTCGATGTGCAGGTCACCCCTTATGCCTACGCGGTGGATATGGACGGTGTCATCAGGCATAAGGGATTGGTCAACAGTCGGGAACAGCTTGAAGCGTACGCGAAAGCATCACGGGCTTCTTAAGATGAGGTGAGAGTATGTGGCGGAAGCCGGAGAACAAGGACGAAGAGACGCAGGTGATGATCAGCCGGGTTACCCGGAAGATGAATCGGAAGTCGCTGCTGAATAAATTTGCCCAAAAAACGGCCGAGACGCTTGCCAAAGTATTAGTTCGTCCCGATGATAACGATATCGTTAAAATCTCGTTTGCTGCGGGGCCCTGCCGGCCTCCGCATGGACAATATTGCTCAGGCTGCGGCGCAGATGCCTCCTGTCCGTCGGATTATATTATTTGCACCCCCAAGACGGTGATCGACGATTGTAAAGGTTTATGCCCTTATCCTTCCGGCTGGTGGTATACGAGTGATCCTGCGGGACAACGGGCCAAGTGTCAGGATTGCATCTCGCGTTATGTACATCCGTATGTCGGAAGGAATTGGTGCTATCAGGGAGCACGGATCTATGGGCGGTATGTAATCTGTGCATGCAGGTCAACGGAGTTGTATTGATAGAAAAGAGGGAAGTGATTCAAGCCATTCATGGTGAAATCACTGCCTCCAACACATGATCGAGTCATTTCCGGGCAGCCGGCAGGTTGCCCCATAGCGAGAGCTGCATCAAGGCTTTCGCGGCTTGCTCCTTCGGTTGTACAAGCTGTTCACATGGATATCGAATGTGACAAAATTCATTTCGGTGGTTTTGCACATCGTTCATACTGGGTTTCCAAAGACTGTGCTTGGGAGGAGGGAGCATGTTGTCCAGAATAAGACGCGGAGATATGATCCTGTTTGCCTTGATCCTGATCCTTGGCTCCTTCACGGGACTGCAGTGGTGGAAGCATAGCCATGCAGATTACCAGCAGGGAGAACTCAAGGCTTTGATTACGGTGAACGGCAAAGAATACGAGACTGTCCCGCTGACCGCGGACGAACGTATCATTGATATTAAAACCAAGTTTGGACACAACACGCTGAAAGTGTATAACTACGGGATCCAGATGATATACTCGGATGCCCCGAAGCGAATTGCACTGGATATGGGATTTATCTCGGAACCCTATCAGCAGATCATCTGCGTACCGACTAGAGTCGTGGTTGAGGTGTTAGTTCCCGAACATGAACAGCGTGAGACGGAACTGGATGCCGTGGTAGGCTAAGATCAAGGTACAAGAGCGTATGACTACCATAAATTTTACTGAGAACCGGGGGTTAATGGCGGTTCTTTTCGTTATGTAGGACAATGGTGTGAATGTAAGGTTAGCGTAACTTTTTAGCTGAAAGAATAGTTATAATTAGAGAGGAAACGAAGTCAGATAACCGATAACCATCATTTTCCGATGAATAGATCCGAAGGAGGCTGTTACATGCTTTCCATTGTGAAGGGACGAGAATTTTCAGCCGGATTCGAAAAAGCGCTGAGGGTAAGAGGGATTACACGTAGAAGAGTTATGGTCGATTGGAGGTCTCCAGTCAGAGCAGCAAAGGTGGAGAGATTATGGGTATGATCGCATTGATATTGATTGTAGGCTTTTTATTCATTGTGGTATATTTGCGGGCGATTTGGAACGTATTGCTGGACATTCGAAACGAGTTAAGAAAAGTTAACGACAGAGGGGCATGATTAGATGATGAACGAGAAAAAAGACTACTCCCACGTATACTGGATCGGAGGTTCCCCATGTTCAGGCAAATCCACGATTGCCGAAATGATCACGAAAGATTACGGCTACACCTATTATCAATGTGACCTGTTCAACGAGAAGCATGTACACTCATGCAATCCGTCGGAGCATCCCACCATGTTCCGTTTGAAGGATATGAACTGGAATACATTATGGTCACGACCGGTTCAGCAGCAGATTGATGAGGAGCTGGAGTTTTATCGCGAGGAGTTTCCGATGATCGTGGATGATGTATCGGCTTTGCCGGCTTCACCCCCCATCATTGTGGAGGGAGCAGCGCTTTTACCTGAAAAAGTAGCACAGCTGGTATCCAGCCCCCGTCAGGCAATATGGATCGTACCGGTTCCGGATTTCCAGAAGGAGCATTATGCGAAGCGCGCATGGATCCATGATATTCTGAATCAATGCGATGATCCCGATATCGCGTTTCAGAATTGGATGGGACGAGATATCGGTTTTGCGGCATATGTGGCCAAGGACGCCATGAATCGGGGATTCAAGGTTATATTCGTGGACGGAAGCAAAAGCATTCAGGAGAACTACGAAGAGGTTAAGCGGCATTTTAATCTGTGAAAATATTAGGGAAATAAAATGAAGAAACTCAAAATTACAATTTTGGTTTTGTTGGTGTTCGTGCTTGCCGATTGACTTCAGAGGGGGAAGCCCGTGGAATTACCCGTTCGGAGCTAAAAAATTATATTCCCAGGGACGGATAGGTTATTGTCTAGATTTTAGTTAAAGTAGTTCAAGGGGGGCGTCGCATGACCATAACGATACAAACTTCTCGTCTGCAATTGAAGACGATTGATCGGGATCGGGCAGCGGATGTGGTGGATGTTATCGTTAAGAACGATGAGCATTGGAAGGTATGGGAGCCAGCTAGAGAAGCTGAGTTTTATACCATCGATAAGCAGGAGGAGATTCTGGAAGCGGAGAGCCGAAGCATAGCAGACGGATCTCTGTTTAAAGTGTGGCTGCATAAAGATGATGAAATTATCGGTTCGATTGCGATCAGCAATATCGTTCGGGGCGTCTTTCAATCGGCCCATGTGGGATACAAGCTGGCAAAGGCTCATACGGGGCAAGGGTATATGACCGAAGCGCTAAGGGCCGTGGTCGACTATTGCTTTGATACGATGGGGCTGCACCGGCTGGAAGCTAACATTATGCCAAGAAACATAGCTTCGTTGAATGTAGTGAGAAGATTAGGCTTCTACGAAGAAGGACTGGCCGTCAAATATTTGAATATTAACGGCGTCTGGGAAGACCACCTACATATGGTAATCCGCAATGAACGCATGGAATAACGCATGAGAACGATATTTCTAGGGTGAATGGAGTTAGTGACGAAGGGATCCCTTATTGGGATGATCTCTATCTGGATGTTATTGTGCTTCCAGACGGAAGCCTCTTCATTCAAGATGAAGATGAGCTAGAGGAAGCCTTACGCCAAGGGCATATTGAGTTTCAAGATTATAAGCTGGCTAAAGAAACGGCGGCAAAGATCATTTTGGAGATCCGGTCTGGAGAAAACAAGGTGATCAACAATAGTATCAGGCACTTTTGGCAATTGATTACGGATATAGGGGGGTGTAGCTCTGAAGAGTAGACGTCGAGTTGGTTCATGGATCTGCATCCTATGGATGGTATTGGTATTGTCCTCCTGTCAGAGCGAAGGGGAAAAGGTAGAGCATGTTGAGGCTTATATCGTTGAAAATACAATAATGAATGCTGGTGGATTCTATGTGCCTGCAGGTTATAAAAAAGTGAATTCCATTACCAACCATGAAGATAATCGAGGAGCAACGCTGTCGCGAGTACGGGCGATTGAAGACTATTATGATAGCGACGGAAACTTTATTCTAACAAAGGTGTACGATCAGAGTCATAAACGATTAAAAAATCTACAGACGGAGGATACAAACAATCTCGAGCAGGAGCTTGATCAACCTCTAACCCTCCACATCCTTGATGATCATGCTTGGAAACCTGTCCAGTTAACCGATGAACAAAAGGATGAGGTTAAAGCCCATGTTTTGAAACACACCAAAGATCTGTGAGACTATTGTAATTGAAGCTACAAGGAGGCCTAACATGCTTCAAGTAGAAGTCAGGCGACCAAATCGCGGCGATATAAAAGCTATGGAGCATTTTTTCAGGTTCGTAATTACCGATACTTTTGCCAAAGAAGGCTTGGCAGATTTACTGGAGGATATTGAACAGGAGATTGACAGCAAAAATAGGTACCTGAACGCAGATTTTGAAACGAACGGAGAGCAGAGATATTTTCTCATCGGACTGCTAGATAACAGCATTGTGAGCTGCATCGAGTATGGACCATCTAATGCATTGATCCGGGAAGCTACCGATGGGAGATTGCGTGATGTGGTTGAAATCGGAACGGTATTTGTTCATCCGGATTGCCAACAGCAAGGGATCGGAAATCTAATGTTAAATATCATGTATCTTACGCTTCTCAATAAAGGATTAACGGAATTTTGTTTGGATAGCGGATACTCTCGTGCACAGAAGATATGGAAGAAGAAGCTGGGTGAACCCGATTATGTCCTACAGGACCATTGGGGGAGTGGAGCAGATCATATGATATGGAAACGAAGACTTGCAGATGTTCCAGTTATATTCAGTTTATAAGGCGGTTAATTCCACTAACGAAACCGGGTGAACGGTCTGGTTCAGAGTAAGGAATAATACATTTTATTTATTGAATAAAAATTCATATTAACGTATATTTATTCCTAACATATTGTAGGAGTGATTTACGTGCATAAGAGAATCGAGGAGCTTACCTTAAACGCTTGGCCAGCGCTCCAAACCTTGACACAACAGGGATGGTTGTTACGATTTGCAGACGGCTATACCAAGAGATCCAACTCAATTCAAGCTCTCTATACGGAGTCTTCGATCGACCTTAATAGCCAGATTGAACAATGTGAGCGTTTATATGTTAAGGCCGGACTTGACGTCGTATTTAAAATCACACCATTCAATCCGCAGGAACTCGATCCTATTTTAGAATCCAGGGGTTATACCCTATTGGATCCTACCAGTCTCCGAGTATTGGCTCACCTGGATGATATGGAGTCGCCATCCCATAAGGAAGTTCAGATCGAAGACAAGCTGACCGATGAATGGCTGGATGTGCTTGCGGACATAACCGGAATATCCGAGAAGAACAAGGCTGTAAAAAGAAAGCTGTTTAACTATTCCGTGATACAATATGGATTCTTCATCCTATATGATCGTACTGAACCTGTAGCATGCGGAATTGGTGCATTGGAGCAGGGCTATGTAGGAATATATGATTTGGTTACCGCTCCGGCCTGTCGAAATCGTGGGTACGGCAAACAGTTAATGTTACATATTCTGCATTGGGCCAAGAAACATGGGGCTACAAGCAGCTATTTACAGGTGGTACAGAATAATTTTGCCGCAAGCCGATTGTATGATCATCTTCAGTATAAAGAGATCTATTCCTATTGGTATAGGCACAAGCATATCGAAGGGTAAGCACAACCATAATCATGGATGTTCATAAGTCTGCTGCTTACTTGAACAAAGGGTTACTCAATCTGAGGAACGGTTGTATAATCATGGAAGATGACTGAGCGGATGCCCCGACTTTAGATGATGTTATCTAAGTAGGGGTCTTTATAGCTTACGAACTCTTATTTGGCTGCAGATAAAGACATGAAGGTTACTTATTATGCGAAAAGTTGGTGTATCCATGTTTGATTTATCGTCGAAATATTATGACGTGATTTACAGCTTTAAGGATTATGAGCAGGAGGCGCAGCAGGTCCGGCAATATATTAGAAGACAGGGTAAGGATTACCGGACCGTACTCGACGTTGCCTGTGGAACCGCGGAACACGCCTTTTTCTTAAAGCAGCACTATACGATCGATGGTATCGATTTAAATCCGGAATTCGTTTCGATCGCGAAGTCGAAAAATCCGGATGGTCATTATTCGGTTGCCGACATGACCCGTTTTCGCTTGGACCGGAAATATGATGTGATCCTCTGTCTGTTCAGCTCCATCGGATACGTGAAAACGTTGGAAATGTTGGTGCAGACCCTAACGCAGTTTAAGGAGCATCTGAACGAAGAGGGTGTCATTCTGGTTGAGCCGTGGCTGACACCGGATGTCTGGACCACCGGAAGAGTGGACACGATCATGACCGAGCATCGCGGGATCCATATGAGCAGGATGTCCCATTCGGACCGCGAAGGCGATATTTCGATCATGAAAATGGAGTATTTGTTTGGAAGCGAGCATGGTATCGAGCATTATACGGAGGAGCATCGCTTGGGGCTCTTTACCGTGAAAGAGATGATCGAGGCATTCCAGGAAGCGGGCCTTCGCGTGGAGCACGATCCGGAAGGCATGATTGGAAGAGGCATGTATATTGCACAAAATGTGAAGTAAGGAGGACCTTGTATTATGTACATCCATAGGCCGCTGGCAGACGAGGATCTATCAACGATATGCAGCTTTCCTCAGACGCCGGAGGAGCTGTTTTATGTTAGTCCCAGATCAGAGTTCCCTTGGACGCCGGAGCAAGTCTTGAGTTTGCTGGAAAATCGATATGATCCCACGGTTATTGTTGAAGAATCTAGTGGGCAGGTAGTGGCTTACGCAAATTTTTATGAGGATATTGATCAATCTCTGTGGCTTGGCAATGTTATTGTTGCTCCGTCGCATAGGGGAATGGGAGCCGCACAGAAGCTGTTACAGACCATGATGGATATAGCCAAAGAGAAATATGGAATGACTCGCTTTTATCTTAGCTGCCATAATACCAATTCCAGAGGGCTTGTTTTTTATCATAAACTTGGTTTTGAGCCCTACGATGTCTGTATTACGACGCTAGATGATGACCGGAAGATGATTACCATTCAGATGAGGCTGAATTTGGTCTGAGCTGGAAGGAAATATTCAAAGCCTCTCAATTGTTGAGCCTGATGATGCTTATACTCGGGCCGGTCAATTGATGCCATCGTCATGGGCCAGGGAACATAAGCAAATCAATACAGGAGGCTAAATTGAACCACAAGATAAATATCGATGCTCAAGAAATACCCTTTACAATTGAATGTGAGGACATCCTGCTCAGGGAATATATGGTGAAAGATGTTGATGCGATCTTTAAGATCACGCATGAACCGGAGATCAGACAGTTCCTGCCCGGTTGGGATGTACCCAGGGAACAGCGGCTTGAATGGTTAACCAACTATGAAATTGTGGAGAATCGGCAGTTCTTGCAGGCTGTTCAAAACGGCGGGGATGTGGGACAGCTTCGTCTGCGACTAGCCATGGTCTTGAAAGCAACAGACGAATGTATCGGCTGGTGCAATACAGGTCCTAAAGAGGAGCTGCCCCAGCCCAATCGAGAAATTATGTACGGAATCTCGAATCAGCATTACAATAAGGGATATACCACCCAAGCTGTAAGGGCATTAATCCAGTTTTTGTTCCAAAATACAAGCGAGCGCGAGCTGAGTGCATTAGCCGTTCTTCATAATCATGCCTCCAATAAAGTGATCCAAAAATGCGGGTTTAAGTATGTGGGCGAAATTGAGCTTGAGCAGGAGCGGCATCATCTCTATAAACTCCGAAGAGAGAGTTAAGGAGGTATTATGAAACAGCTTGCTTTGGGTGCAGGGTTCTTTATTTTGATCGAATTGCTTCTATTTATGCTCTTCGGAGTAGACGAATGGGTCATGATAATACTGGCAGTAGGGGTAATCATTACATTGTTATTGTTAATACTTGTTCGTCTAACGGAGCTGGTAAAGAGTAACAGGGATCGTCTAAAGCACCAACAAAGGCAGAAGATTCGGGAATTAAATCAACAATCCAGATTGGAATAAGGGTGAGCATGTAAGGAGGGCAGCCGTGCGTTACAACGTAATTTTATTTGATGCAGATGAAACCTTATACGACTATGCCAAGTCGGAGGCTTTTGCGTTATCCGGCGTATTTGGCGAGATTGGTCAGGAGTGCACGGATGCCATCGTAGACAGCTACAGACGCATTAATCAGCAGTTGTGGAGTGATTTTGAGCAGGGGAAGGTTACACAGCGTGAATTGCGTACAGCCAGATTTGAGCGTTTGTTGGCAGAACACGGCATTACGTGCGCCTTGGATGCCGATGCCTTTAGCGATGTTTACATAAAATATTTAGGGCAAGGCTCCTTCCTAATGGAGGGGGCGGAAGAGCTGTGCAGACAACTGACCGAGCGCGGTCAACGAATGGCGATCATTACGAACGGAATTAAGGAGGTGCAGTTTAACCGTATTAGCCGATCGTTGTTATGCGATTCCTTTGAATGCATCATTGTTTCAGAGGATGCAGGGTCCCAAAAGCCTCATGAAGGCATATTCGATTATGCCTTTGATAAGTTGAACCATCCCGACAAGAGCGAGGTTCTTATTGTTGGTGATTCACTAACTTCCGATATACAAGGAGGTATTCGTTACGGGATCGACACCTGCTGGTATAACCCGCTGCGCAAGGCAAACCCGACAGCCATTCAACCTAAATATGAGATTCATTCCCTTATGGAGCTGCACGATATCATTTCATTTGAGTGATGTCTTTGTATCCTGCACCCGCTGCGGCTTCGTCGAAGTATTCAATCCCGATGTCCTCAGAGGCCATAAATCCGGAGTGCTGGGAATGGTACTCGATATAATCTGGCGTTAACTAAAAACATTTTATCAAAGGAGTTTGAACATGATACAGGCATTTATTTTTGACATGGATGGGGTTATTATTGACAGTGAACCGCTTCACTTTGAAGTCGATATTCAGGTGATGAACGACTACGGATCGGCGATAACCCATGAACAGCTGGAGCAGTATGTAGGTATGACCAATCCGGAGATGTGGGCAGCCATTAAGGATGAACATCAGCTTACCCAATCCGTTTCGGAAATCATTGAATACCAATTGTCCAATAAAATTGAAATGCTTACTTCCCGGGAAATGGAGCCTATTGATGGCATACGGGAGCTCCTTGCGGAGCTTAAAGCACGAAACATACCGGCGGCTATAGCATCTTCATCGCCACCTGTATTTATTTCAGCCGTTTTGCGTAAGTTTGATCTCCTGGATCATTTTCAATGCGTTGTGAGCGGTGAAGAAGTGGAGAAGGGAAAACCGGCGCCGGATGTATATCTGAAGGCGGCTGAATTGCTCGGTGTGGATCCGGAGCATTGCATGGTGCTTGAGGATGCAAGGCACGGCGTTGCTGCAGCGAAGGCGGCTGGCATGAAATGCATCGGCTTCGTGAACCCGAATTCGGGGAATCAGGACTTATCGCAGGCCGATCATGTGGTGAACTCGGTCCGAGAAGTCCCGCAAATTTGTCAATTTGAATAGCACATGGTCTTAGAACTTGGCAGCCTGGCCGCGCATTGCGGCTAAGCTGTTTTTTTGTTTTTGGTCCAAATGGTTATAAACTCAACTTATTGATCATAAAACTCGTTTATACTATATCTACTATATTATATCTACTATTAGTATCTAGACCTAAGTCTAGGTTCATTATCGTCTGAAGACGGAAGTCATCCTTTCCCAATCATGATATCCTTTCATTAACATGATTTCGGAGAGGAATGTGAACGGATGAATTTGATTTTAAATGTAACCAACGATATCGCACAGCATACGGGCTGCCAAGTAGAAAGCCTAGCAGAGGAGACAAGGCCAGATGGATTTTTTACGTAATTTAGGCGATATCGGATTATTTATTCATGCTATGATCGATGCGATTATTTTTCCGATTCCGGCTCTTTTCTCGCAATTGTCTTTAAGTGCATTGAGTCCAGATCGTGCGATCTGGCTTGCCACGATCGGATTTGTCGGCTGCCTGATCGGAACGCCGATTGGTTATGGAATCGGCAAGGTTTCCGGAAATTTGGTCTTAACCAAGATCATGAAGAAAAAATGGTACGATTCGGCCACCACTTTGTTCACCAAGCATGGGGAAGCCGCTATTCTTGTCGGTGCGTTTACGCCGATTCCGTTCAAAATCTTCACCATCCTCTCCGGTTGTATGAGTTATCCTTTATGGAAACTACTCAGTTACGCAGCCCTCGGGCGTGCCGTGAAGTTCTATACCGTAGGTATCCTGTTCTACGTGTACGGGCGTGCTGCAGAGCATATGGTGGACGGTGTACTTACGATCATTCTACTGTCTGTAGGTGCTCTGATAGGAGGGATCTGGCTGACAGTGCGTCTTGTCAAGAACCGCAAGAAGAAACGTGCGGAGGTCCCTGTTGTGCAGGGTCCACCAGAATCGACGGATGTAACGGCAGGTGAAGAGTAATGATAGAACGATTGCGGAGATTCGATCATCGGGTATTCGTCTGGTGCAACCAGACCATCAGCAACAGAGCTTTTGATCGGTTGTTCGGAGGTATCACCCATCTCGGTGGAGCCACCTTCACGATCCTGAGTGCACTGCTCATCGCCTGGGTAGCGTTTGAAGCATGGGACATAACGGCATATCAGAGTGCCATTGCCTTAACCGTTAGCCATCTGATTGTTGTCCTCATCAAGAAGATCGTCAGAAGAGATCGCCCATTCCGGGTTCTGGAGCAGGTGAAGATTGGAAATTTCCCATTGAAGGACTATTCATTCCCGTCAGGACATACCACAGCGATCTTTGCCGTGATTACACCACTGCTCTTTCTGGTATCACCGCTGCCGACGATACTGCTGCTTATCCTGGCTGTGCTGGTCGGTCTATCCCGTATTTATTGGGGATATCATTACCCGACGGATTGTCTCGCAGGCAGTCTGATTGGATTCGGTTCAGGATGGCTGGTCGTTTACCTGATGCATGTCATTGGAATCACATAACGTTAGATAAGGAGTAATATTCATGAGATCCATATATGAGCAAAAAATCATCATATTAACCGGAAGTCTGGGAGAGGGTCACAACCAGGCATCAAAGGCCATTGTGGAATCAGCAAAAAGAAACTACCCTCATCTGCGCGTTAAAGTCATTGATTATATGGAGTTAACCCATCCGCGGCTGCATGTGGCCGGTCAGTTTTTCTTTATGCAGTGGATGAAGCATTTCCCATCCGTTTACGGCTATTTATTTCAAAAAACGCGCGAGGAAAACACGCTCATCCATATGCTGAAACGCTTCAGCACCTTCAGTCTTCACAAGCTCAGCACGATGCTGGAAACGGAAAATCCGGCTATCGTGGTCAGCACGTTTCCGCCGGCAGCAGCAGGGATGTCTCTGCTGAAAGGGATGGGCTTTACCAATGTACCGACGGCAACCGTCATGACGGACCATACGGATCACAGCTACTGGATACACGCTCATACGGATTATTACATGGTTGGTTCCGATGTGGTGCAGGTTGCGTTGGAGCGCAAAGGCGTGCCAAGCGAAAAGATTTCCGTAACCGGCATCCCCGTCAATCCGCTGTATAGTCAGCCAATGGATCCCGGACGGCTCCGAGCTCATTATGGCTTGCGTCCATCCGAGCAGGTTGTGTTGATCATGGGCGGCGGAGAAGGGATGATCGATAAAGAAATTATCGAGCTCTTGAAATCAAGGTCATACCCGGAGGATGTTCGGTTTATGGTCGTGTGCGGCCGTAATATGAAGTTGTATCAAGCTTTGCTGGAGGAGTTTGCTGGTCATCCGCAAATCACTGTTATGGGTTATGTGGATCGCATGCATGAATTGATGGCGATAGCGGACCTGATGGTGACAAAACCGGGAGGACTCACGATTTCCGAGGCGTTAACGATGGAGCGGCCGATGCTGTTAGTAAAACCCTTGCCAGGCCAAGAGCAGGATAATGCGGATTATCTGGTTGGAATAGGCGTGGCACGGCAGGCCATGGCCGGTGAATTGAAGCATCAACTGCTGACATTAATTAAGAGTCCGTCCTTGTTGCGAGAGATGAAACGACAGGCCGCCTTGAACACGCATAAAGATTCGGCTTTGCTGGTCCTGACAAGACTGATGGATATACAGCAGAATCAGCGCTTTTCCCGTGAATGGTCTGAAGAGGTGAATCCGGTGCCCTACGAGGTCCTGAACAGAGAAGTTTATGTGAATGAAACGCTACAACACTACTATGACAGTTATCGGTAAGATGAAGGAGTTTTCCCCATGAATTTGTTTGAATTGGTTGAGCAGTTATTTGAACAATATGGTTATCTAGTGTTATTGATTGGGCTCCCCCTTGATTTTATTGCTCTTCCAATTCCTCCTGGAAACAGCACATTGACCTATACCGGTTTTTTAACCTATAAAGGAATTATCGATATGGCACCTGCAGTTGGATCTGCTTTTATGGGAGCGGCCATGGGGTTAACCATTACCTATATCCTGGGATACAAACTCGGGATGCCGCTTATCGAGCGATATGGAAAATGGCTGTTTATCAAGCCGTCCCTTGTAGAGAAGACGCAGGCCTATTACAACAAATATGGAAATAAGCTGCTCATTATTTGTTTTTTCATACCCGGGGTCAGGCAGTTTATCGGGTATTTTATCGGCATGATTCGGGTTCCCTATCGGACGGTGTGGCTGTATGGATATACGGGCGTGGCTGCATGGGTATTGGCTTTTTTCAGCATTGGTTTTATATTCGGCGAGCAGTGGCAGTACATTCTGAACGTGGTGGAGCATTATTTGAAAGTGATCTTCATTTGCCTGGCCAGTTCATTTGTCGTTTTGCTGGTGTGGAGTCGTATAAAACGCGAGAAGGCCAAGAAGTTGGCCAAAGTGACCAGGAATGAATAATGATATAATTAAAATGAATACTTGCAAAAGATGGCCCAGCAATGTGGATGCATGGATCTGTGCTGGGTTTTTAGATTTAGGACGAGCCTGGCGGAATTTATGATATATTCTAAATAAGTCAACGGCAGCGCATACATAACGAGTTCGAAAAAATACGGGTGTAGTTAGGGGCAGACCATGAGCAAAGTCATACCTTTATTCAGAGTGTTTGATGAACCGAAGGCAAGGGAATTCTATATTCACTATCTTGGTTTTACTTTGGATTGGGAACACCGCTTTGATGAAACGGCACCGCTTTACATGCAAATATCAAAGGAATCGGTAACGATTCATTTGACGGAGCATTACGGTGACTGTTCCCCGGGAGCAGCTATTCGCGTGGAGATGGCGGGGATTGAGGGGTTTCACGAACAGCTGTTAAACCAGAACTATCCGTATTCCAGACCCGGGATAGAGATTGCGCCATGGAACAGCAAAGAGCTATGTGTCACAGATCCATTCGGCAACCGAATCACTTTCTACGAGGAGTTGGAACCCAAGTGAAGAAGCTAAACAGGATGCGATTTGAACAAGCCAGGCAATATATGCTGCACCGGGCCAGGGATCTTGAACGGTCATTGTTCCGGTATGATTTCGAGAACGAGTCGTTTACGGACGTGTTGACTGAGTTGGATAGCTATCAGAATGAGGACGGTGGATATGGTCATGGACTTGAGCCTGATCTTCGGTGCAGAGAGTCATCTGCTCTGGCAACAACCAGAGCGCTGGAGATTCTTCGCTTGAATCCAGATCATCCGGAGCGGAACGAACGGGTAATATCCGCTTTAAAGTATCTCGAGCATTCCTATGTGCCAGAACGGTCAGGGTGGGATATCATCCCTAAGGAAGCCGAGCAGTCTCCAAGGGCGATATGGTGGCAGTATGGTGCCTTCAAAGATCATTGGGGAAATCCGAATGCGGATATTATCGCCTATTTTATCGACGAGCGGGAGTTATACCCTTTGGAGTTTTTGGAATCAAGGATTGATTATGCTGTGAACTACCTGAAACAATCCAGCGATCTTCATGAAATGCATGAATTGTTTTGTTATTTGCGTTTGAACGAAAGATTGTCAACAGAACAGGCGTCCGAGATCGGAGAAACACTTGAGGTCTTCATGGATCATTGCATAAGCAGGGATCCTGGCAGCCGCGAGGGATACGGAGCAACGCCCCTCAGTATTATGGATTCGCCGGATTCGCCCTATTTTGCCAAATACCGCGAGCTTCTTCCGCTGGAACTGGATGAGCTTATAGGGAATCAAGGGGAAGATGGTGCCTGGGAGCCCAATTGGAGCTGGTACCAGTACGAAGAGGTATGGCCGTTGGCCAAGGAGGAATGGAAGGGCGTTCTGACATGGAATGCACTTCGGACGCTGCGTAATTTTGAACGGATTGAGGGAGTTTGACATCGAATCCCTGGATAAAACAGAAATGGCTCGGTTCCCATACAGCGGACGAGCCATTTTTTTAATATAGTTGTTGAAAGCATGAATCCATCTAAAATCCATATCATGTCAAATATTCAAGTGAGTATCTTGCAAGAGGAAGCAAACAAGTAAAGTCGGCGTAATCCTTCCTCGATTTCTTCGGATGACAGGTTTCCATATCCTAACACGATACCGGTTGTACGCAGGGGGCTAGAGGATGAGATTCTGTAATTCGATACAGGCTCAACACGGAACCCGTAAGAAGCCGTGTCATTCCATGGAAGAAGGGCGTAGGGCTGTGGATGGAAAATAATCTGTAGATGCATTCCCGCATCATCGCCGAGAACGGAAATATCTGCTCCGAATAAGTGCTGAAGCTGCTCCGTCATGACATTGCGCCGTTTCTTGTACATTTTCTTCATCGTATGGATATGCCGTTCCAGATACCCATCCAACATGAATTGGCTTAATGCTTTTTGAATGATGTACGGAGTATGTAAATTCAATTTATCTTTCATTTCGGCAATGGTATCGGTTAGACTCGGTGGTACAATCATAAATCCGATCCGAAGGCTGGGCGACAGCGTTTTGCTGAATGTTCCTACATAGATAACCCTTGAAGGTGACAGCGTCTGTAGAGGAGGCACAGGGATCCCTCGAAGCCGGAACTCGCTGTCATAGTCATCCTCGATAGCGAAAGAGTCGGCTTCCTCCAGCATCCCTATGATCTGATGTCTCCGCTGAATGGATAATACGCTGCCGGTTGGAAACTGATGTGATGGCGTTAATAAAACCAGATGACCTGGAGCGATACTCGACAAGGCGTCGACGCGCATTCCGCTATGATCAACCTCGACCGGAACAAGATTATAGTTCATCGTCTGAAAAATATCCCGGGTAATATCGATTGTCGGGTCTTCGATATAGATGGAATGAAACTTGGAAGATAACGATTTGGCAAGGAGAAGGAACCCTTCAGTGGCACCGGACACAATCACAATTTGTTCGGGTGAGCATTGGATGCCTTTAGCCCGGAATACATAGTCGCAGATGGCAGAGCGCAGCGTCGAATCCCCTTTGATGTGACCGTAATCATGGTCTTCATATTCGGAAGATTCAGAGGCTGCTTTCAAATACTTGGCCCAGATGTGTCGTGGAAACATGTTCCGATCGGGAACGCCCGTGGCAAAATCAATGACGTGTTCATGCTGAGTGGTTGTCTGCCTCTGGAACGGCTGCTTGCTCGAAGAGGGAGCGGTACGCGGATTGGGAACGGGGATGATACCTTCCGCTACATAGGTGCCGGAGCCTACACGCCCCTCCAGATATCCTTCAGCCGTCAGCTGCTCATATACCTCAATGACGACATTGCGCGCAATCCCCCATTCTTTTGCCAGAACGCGCGTAGGAAGCAGACGAGTTCCGGCTGTCAGTTGTCCCGATTCGATGATCCTTCGCAACTGCTGACATATCTGACGGGTTACCGTCAGTTTAGATTCACGGTCGATCTGAATGCCGTACACCGTATCCCTCCTCTAATTGGTTCCTCCAAATTCCTTATCATTGGATCTCATCAGAGACCATTCTCCTTATTATAATGATGACGAACTGATTCGAAAAGGGAGGAAATATAACAATGAAACGAATGTTAGGCAGATCGCAAATATCGGTAAGTCCGCTCGGTCTGGGCTGCTGGGCCATAGGCGGGAAATTTACATTGGACGGCTTGGCGGATGGATGGGGAGAGGTGAATGAACGCGAATCCATAGCGGGGATTCACGCTGCGTTGGAACGGGGCGTTAACTTTTTTGATACTGCAGATGTATACGGAACGGGCCATAGTGAACGGGTCCTGGGCCAAGCGTTAAAGGGAAGGCGGCAGGAAGCGGTGATTGCCACCAAATTCGGTTTTACGTATGATGAGTCAACAAAGGAGGTTTTCACTCGTCACAATGTTTCAGCGGATTATGTCCGCAGCGCTTGCGAGCGATCACTTCAACGCCTGGACACTGATTATATCGATGTCTATCAAATTCATGTAGGCGGATTAAGTCTTGGCGAGGTGGAGTCGGTGATTGATACCTTGAACGGTCTTCGTCAAGATGGGCTGATCCGAACATATGGCTGGAGTACATGGGATGTGGCCAATGCAGAATGGTTTGCTCGAAAATCGGAAGCCGCGGCAATTCAACATGTGCTGAATGTTCTCAGTGACGACAAGGAGATGCTTGCCCTCTGTGAGCGTTACGGTTTAGCAAGCATCAATAATACACCTTTGGCTATGGGGCTCTTAAGCGGGAAATTCAACCATGACTCCAGGTTCAGTGATCAAGATGTAAGGGGGAGCGGTCACGATTGGGTTTCCTATTTCAAGGATGGTAAACCGGTACCATCGTTTCTGGCTAAACTTGAGGCGGTTCGAGAGATTTTAACCAGTGAAGATCGGACTTTGGTGCAAGGGGCGCTGGCATGGATTTGGGGGAGAAGCCACGTCGCGATCCCGATTCCGGGTTTTAAAACGAGGAAGCAAGTGGAGGAATTGACTGGGGCCGCTCTTTTCGGACCACTATCGGACGGTCAAATAAACGAAATTGAAGATATAATGGGCTCGTTGTAAAATGCTATTATCATTACTATACGAATGATTCAAAAAATGATGGTCAAGGAGTGAGGGAACATGGACTTGAGATACCCGATAGGACAATTTGAATGGGAAGGGCCATCGACGCCTGAACAGAGGGAGCTCTGGATTGAAGAGATTAAGAGCCTGCCGGAGAAACTGAGGGCTGCCGTGCAGGGGCTAAGCCAGGAACAGCTGGATTTATCATATCGAGATGGAGGCTGGAGCATCCGACAGGTCGTTCACCATCTGGCCGACAGTCATATGAACAGCTATATCCGGTTCAAACTTGCTTTGACGGAAGACAACCCAACGGTTAAGCCTTATGACGAGCAGAAGTGGGCAGCCCTTGAGGATTCAATGACGGCGGATGTTGATGCTTCACTCGTTTTGATTGATGGCATACACGCCAGATGGGTCGCTTTATTAAACATCATGAATACCGAGGACTATCTCAGAACGTTCTATCACCCCGAGAACCAGCGAAAAACGAGCCTGGAATACGCAACGGGCATGTACGCCTGGCACGGTAAACATCATACTGCACATATCACAACTGCAAGAGAACGCTTGATACTGTGAGTTTTCAGATGATTCTGCTCCGTCAACTGGCGGAGTTTTTGTTTGCCATCATGTCGTGATATCTAACTTGATTGTCGCAATTTTACACTGTGAATCGGGCGGTTCGTGTGATAGATTAATGGCATGATGTCTTAATATTAGATACTGAGGTGACGAGAATGATTAGAATCGGAAAAATTAGTTATTGGCATGTACACGCGTGGGATTATACGAAACAAGCGCAGGAGCATCCGGATGCTCAAATCGTAGCGGTATGGGATGAGAACCCGGGGCGCGGAAGAGAAGCTGCAGAGAAGCAAGGCGTACCTTTTTATGAGTCCCTGGACGACATGCTGCAAAGTGACGATATCGATGCCGTGATCGTGGATGCTCCGACATCCATGCACAGAGAAGTCATGTTGAAAGCTGCGGCGGCAGGCAAACACATATTCACGGAAAAAGTAATTGCGGCCACCCTGCAAGAGGTCAACGATATCATCAATGCCGTGAATGAGCACCAGGTCAAATTAACGGTATCGCTACCGCGGCTGAATGACGGCTATACCTTGGCGATCCGCGAGGTATTGCAGCAAGAGCTGCTTGGCACCGTAACACTCGTTCGTGTACGCTTGTCTCATAATGGCGCGACTGCCGGTTGGCTGCCTGAGCATTTCTACAGCCTGGAGGAGTGCCGTGGAGGCGCATTAATCGATCTGGGATGCCATCCGATGTATTTGACACGCTTGTTCCTCGGTGAAGAAGCGGTTGATGTCCATGCGAATTTCGGATACATCACGGGTAAAGAGGTGGAAGACAACGCCGTTGCTACGCTTTCTACGGCTACGGGAGCTGTCGGTGTGGTTGAAGCCGGATTTGTAAACAACTTCTCGCCATTTACAATTGAAATTCATGGTACGGACGGAACGATTCTGTACGGAACGCCTGACGACAAACTTCTGATTCGTTCAACGAAAAAAGAAGAGTACAAGGATGCCTGGGTAGAGCTGCCGGTGCCTGCGAATCGTGCAAGTGCATTTGAGCAATGGATTTCCCATATTCAAGAAGATACCATTGCAGAGGAAAATATCGCATATGCGGTTGAATTAACCAAACTGATGGAAGCCTCCAACCGTTCGGCCAATGAGCATCGCGCCATTCGTTTGGATGAACTGCAAGCATAAGAGCATAAGATACAGGGATGATGCATCAGGATGAATAACCATTTTCCATACGAATTGATGAAAGATCGGCAGGATGCCTTGGAGCGACTTGACCTGAGAGTTTATTGGGGACGTTATGAAATCCGTGTTCTTCGGTTTCATCTCACCACCTTTCCGCCAGGAAAGATTGTCTCTTTCCATAAGCATGCGGAGTATGAATTTCATTTCATACCCCGCGGCAAGGGGAGCGTTATTATGGAAGAAGAGCCTTATGCGCTGCGGGAAGGCATGTTTTATCTAACAGGTCCGAATGTGCTTCATTATCAGGAGGCGGATGCAGCGGAGCCGATGGATGAATTATGTCTGCACGTGGACATTATTCCGCGCGATGAGGTGTCCGAACATGAGAGTCCGGCACTGCCTCCTTCGGATCCATGGGAAATGGCGGAAGCCGATGACTGTATGGAGAAGCTGAGAGGATTACCGCTGAAGCCAACGATGGATATCCATCGTGCGATGCCTTATTTCCTTGAGGCTTATCAGGCTTCTCAAGAGAAGTATTCGGGTCTGTATACAACGATTAAACAGTGCATTATTCAGATACTGCTGCGCGCTGTACGCGCATATGAATCCGAGCCATCGGAAGCGGAACTGCCTTCACGGGATATGAAGGCTTACCGCTATCAATTGGCACTGGAGTATATTCATGCGAACTCTTCGGGAGAGGTTGTATTGGATGACGTCGCGGAGAAGCTGCATATCAGCTCAAGACAGCTGCAGCGAATATTCAAGGAGCAAGCGGAAGGGCAGTCCTTCAGCGAAATACTGGAGCATGTCCGCCTTGAAGCCGTATGCAGGAAGCTGATCGATACCAATTGGTCGATTGATAAAATCGCAATGCACGAAGGCTTCTCAAGCGGAAGTTATTTGCATACCGTATTTCGAAAGAGATATGGATATACGCCATCAACATATCGGGCAATGAATGTGAAATTGTAGGGGGAGTATCAGCCATGAGCAAAACCATTCGAATTGGAATTATTGGAAGCGGCGGCATTGCGGGGGAGCATGCAAAATACTATAAACAAATCGACGATGTGCAGATTGTCGCTGTAGCTGATATTTTACCCGGCAGAGCCGATCAATTTATTGAGCGCTGGGGGCTTCAGGGAGCGATCGGATTTGATGATCACCGCAGATTGTTGGATCTCGACCTGGATGGCGTGAGCATCTGTACGCCAAACGTTGCGCATTATAGCACCACGGTTGATGCGCTGTCAGCGGGCAAACACGTAATGCTCGAGAAACCGATGTCGGTCACGTTGGATGAAGCCATCGAGATGGTTCAGATTTCGAAAAAAACCGGAAATATGCTCAACGTCGGCTTCCAGCCGCGTTATGATCCGAATATGGGCATCATTAAGAATCTGATTCAAAAGGGCGAGCTAGGAAAAGTGTATTATGTGGAAACCGGAGGCGGCCGCCGCCGTGGAATGCCGGGTGGAACGTTTGTCCGGCAGGAGATTTCAGGGGCAGGCGCCATGGCGGACATTGGCTGTTATTCCTTGGACATGGCCCTGAACGCGCTTGGATATCCCAAGCCGTTAACGGTATCCGCGTATACATCGAATTATTTTGGAACAAATCCCAAATACCACTCCGAATCCAGTGCGTTTAATGTTGAGGATTTCGGCGTAGCGATGATTCGATTCGAAGGAGACCTTGTGCTTAACTTCAAAACGTCATGGGCTATGCATATGGATACCCTGGGGGCGACGATGTTCCTGGGCACGGATGCGGGCATGAAGATTACCCCGGCAGGTTCAGGCCCTTGGAGCGGTGTGTGGGACGGGAAGGTAGGATCAATCTCCATGTTCCATGATATCCAAGGTCATCATACCGAGAGCGCCATACCGCTGGTCCATCATGAGCTTAACGTATTCCAGGAGAAAATCAAGGATTTCGTAAGCGCTGTGCGTGAAGGCAAGCCGGCGCCGATCCCGGGAGAGCAGGTGCTTCGGAATCAAGCGATTCTGGACGGTATTTTGCGTTCTTCCCAGAGCAAAAAAGAGGTTGAGATTCATATTCCGGACTTGGATTGATAGTGAGAAAGCCGCGCTTGCAGCGCGGCTTTTTTATGTGCATGATTATACATGCGAGGTGATATTTTTAACATATAAAGCTTCCATTTTTTAGATGGATATGATAGTATGAATGCGAACAATTGTTCCTCGAACGTTTTGGAATGGCCCCATACATAATATCCGGAATGAAGGATGGTGCAGACCTGATGACTGATCGATATGCTGAAATCGATGAGGTAATCGCGTATATTCACAACAATATCTATGAGCCCCTTCCGTTATCAACACTGGCGAATTACATAGGATACAGCCCATATCATTTTTCACGTATATTTAAGGATCGAATCGGACTGCCACCATTATATTACGTGTCCTCGCTTCGTTTGGAGAAGGCGAAGGATTTGCTATTACATACACATCTGAGTATCCGGGATATCGCCATGGAGATCGGTCAGCAGAGTCTGGGCACATTTACGACACGCTTCACGGAAAGAGTAGGCGTGACCCCTTCCCAGTTTCGAAACTCGAAGGAAGAGGCGGACGAGCATTTGTCATCCCTGCAGAAACTGAACAGCTGGCGTGACTCCATACCGGTCGAGAATCCCAATCTGACAGTAGAAGGCACGATAGAGGCAATGGCTCCATTTCAGGGCGTGATCTTGATCGGGCTGTTTGCCAAGCCGATTCCCGAAGGGCTTCCGTTATACGGAACTTTGTTATCTTCCGTCGGCTCGTTTCGGTTCGGCGACGTCAGTCCCGGAACGTATTATCTGATGGCTACTTCGGTACCATGGGGCATGCAGGCGGTCGATTTTTTGCTTCCAAAGTCTACCACACTGCGTACCCGTTCGAAGGAACCTATTATCGTTACCCCAAACGCTAAGACTCCGCATCTTCATGTAACTTTGCATGTTCCCCGGCTGGATGATCCGCCGATATTGATTTCTTTGCCATTATTAATGAATCACTTCCTCAAAAGGGTTGCTCCCATGATGCGTTAGATGAGGGATATGATCGGTACCCTATGCATTTCGTTGACATTTGAGTTCCGATTCCTGATACTAAAATATGTGCAAACGGCTTAGACAGTAGTAGGTAGTAAAAAGGTAAGAACGAGAGATTTGAGGTGGCCTTTGTGATTGTTGTAAGCTCATGTTTAGCCGGTTTGAAGGTTCGTTATAACGCTACGGACAGCCTGGATACGAATATTCAGCAGCTGGTTGAAGCAAAGAAAGCCGTGGCCGTATGTCCCGAACTGCTTGGCGGATTCTCAACTCCACGGGAGCCGGCGGAGATCGTTGGAGGAAACGGAGATGATGTATTGGCAGGGCATGCTAGAGTGGTTGAGCTATCCGGGAAAGACGTGACCGAGATGTATATAAAAGGTGCATACCAAACGCTTCGAATGGCGCAAGAGCTCGGAGCTTTGCTGATCGTATTAAAAGAGAGCAGTCCTTCCTGCGGAAGCTCCATGATTTATAATGGAGAATTTGCCAATGAGAAAACAGCCGGTTATGGCGTGACAACGGCTCTGCTGCGCAAGGAAGGCTATACGGTTATTTCGGAGCATGAGCTTAATGCATATGCAGTACAACCGGAATACGCCACGCTTTTTACTGCGAGATAAATCATGCGTCTTGGTTTATGTATTTTCGTCCTGCTCTAAAATTATGATAGAATGATCCTATCGACTGCTTGCATGTTGTGATTCTTTATATTGGAGGGAACTATGGAACTCATAAATCAAACCGAAGTACAACAAATGATTGATAAATTGAAGGACCAGGATTTATATATTCATCTTGAGATGACGACAGGCGCTTATGCTGCCCATTATGACAGCACGAAGCATCCCGCGGCTAACTTTATTACGAATGCAATCATTCGTTACAGCCACGGTTCGATATCCGGCAATGGACCCTATCGGGTTGGATTGAAAATGAGTCAGGGCTGGGTATATACCGAAGGACTCACCCATTTCGAACAGACGGATACCGATCGGCTGATTATGGCAGGTCATGACAGTCAGGGCAAACTGGTTGTCGCTTTGCAGTTGAGCCGGGAGCCTTTTTAATAGAGAGAGGAGACGAGGATTGATGGAGCAAAACATACTGGTCGTATTGCCGCACCCGGATGATGAAGCATTTGGTTTGTCCGGTACGCTGGCTAAATATATTATGGAAGGCGCTCATGTTACCTATGCCTGCTTAACGCTTGGGGAGATGGGCCGTAATATGGGCATTCCACCGTTTGCGAACCGTATCACCCTTCCAACCATTCGCAAAGCAGAGCTGGAGGAATCCTGCAAAGCTATAGGCATACAGGATTTGAGATTGCTTGGTTTCCATGATAAAACGATTGAATTCGAGGATCAAAATAAGCTGGATAGCGTGATTGCCTCTCTGCTTCAGGAGATAAAGCCATCGCTGGTGTTCACGTTTTACCCTGGATATAGCGTCCACCCTGACCATGACGCAACGGGCGCGGCCGTAATCCGCACGATTCAGCGGATGCCGGCAGGAGATAGACCTGTCGTTCAATGTCTGGCATTCTCCAACAATTGTGAGCAAGAATTGGGTAAACCGGATGTTTATCAAGATGTATCCATGTTCATGGTACAGAAGCTGAACTCCATTCAAGCCCATCGCTCTCAATTCCAAGCAGCAGAGCTGCTGGGCAAGAAACAGATGAAGGCCAAGGAAGTGGAGCAGCGCTTCGGTACGGAACGTTTCTGGACCTATACATTTGCATAAAATCCCCACCATGGGATGATCCATAAAAAGAGCCGCAGAATCAGCATCTGCGGCTCTTTTGCATGGTTTGGAATCGAGTGCTTTGTTTGAAGATGACAGCCTTCAGGGAAGATTTTACTTCATTTGCTATCTAGGAGGCTCTACGATTAAGCATTAGATATTAGGGGCTGCTGATGGATAAAGGATAGAGGGTGCCCTTCATGCAGAAGGAGGTCTTGCCCGTCTCCTCCGATACAACGAGGACCAAGGCATCGCTGATCTCGGACAAGCCAATGGCTGCACGGTGACGCGTGCCGAGCTTACGATCCCCATACGTTTTGGCTGTTAAAGGCAACACGTTCGCGGCGGAAATAATCATCTCTTTACGTACGAGCACGGCTCCATCGTGCAGCGGGCTGTCTGGAACGAATATGGATTCAAGCAGGGGACTTGTGATTTCTGCAGACAAGGGAATCCCTGGCGTCATTAACGAATCAAGTCCATCTTCCCGTTGAATCACAATGAGCGCACCCCGTTTTTTTTGACTGAGATGATATATGGATTTCGCGATTTCTTGATATTTGCTGGTGAAGGGGAAGAGAAAACAATTGAGATAATACGTAGAAGAAATCGATTCGGCTTCTAAAAATTTTGTTCTGACATGATCCAGCTCACCCAGCAGACATGAACTGTCCTGGTCCAAATTGAGAATGATATGCTGTAATTGTCTTGTGATATCTGTGAGCTGTTCCTTCAATTTGTTTTTCAGCGGCGTAAAATTGCAATCATGATTTAACATCCGAAATCTTCCTCCTTATGATTGGTATCATTGCCATTCGGAGATATCGATATTCTCTATCGTAAACAGGGTCGGGTTTCGCTTGTAGTAAAGCCCGGAAAATCGATTTATTAGTAAAACTGATAAATGCTATAAGAACATTGTAATTGACCGGTTCAGGTAAGCTGTGATAGGTTCAGAGGAGTAATAAAATTAATTGTATCGTAATAGTAGGAATTAATAATGTGCGCTTTTGAGAGGTGGATATTGTTGGAACTTCAAGTAATGAACAGTCCTTTTAATCAGGAGCAGGTGGAACTGCTGAACCGCCTACTGCCTACACTGACGGAATCCCAGCGGACCTGGCTCAGCGGATTCATCGCTGCGTTACAGGGAACGGAAGCCGCAGCAGCAGTTGCGGCAGCACCACAGGCGAACACGTTAGCTGCTGTATCGGCACCGGTGGCGACGGCTACTAAAGAAGTCACAGTCCTGTACGGATCACAGACAGGCAATGGTCATGGATTATCGAAAAAGCTATCCAAGAAGCTCGAAGAGGTTGGCCTGCAGGTCACGATGTCTTCTATGAGCGATTTTAAACCCAATAATCTGAAGAAGTTGCAGAATCTCCTGATAATCGTCAGTACGCATGGAGAGGGAGAGCCGCCGGATAATGCTATACCATTCTATGAATTTCTGCACAGCAAGCGGGCACCTCAGGTAGACCATCTTCAATATTCCGTACTGGCGCTGGGGGATACCTCGTATGAATTTTTCTGCCAAACGGGTAAAGATTTCGACAAACGGCTCGAGGAATTGGGCGGCAAGCGGCTGACGCCAAGAGTCGATTGCGATGTGGACTTTGATGAGTCGGCTGCAGAATGGATGAATCAGGTTCTTCTATCGTTGAATGAAGCTGGAGCGGGATCATCCGTTGTCGAAAATGGGAGTGCGGTAGCCCTGAGCGATAGTACGGAATCGGAATTTTCGAGAAGCAATCCATTTCAAGCGGAAATTCTCGAGAACCTGAATTTGAACGGAAGAGGATCCGACCGTGAAACTCGTCATATCGAAATTTCTCTTGAAGGATCGAATCTGCAGTATGAGCCGGGCGACAGCTTAGGAGTCTATCCGGAAAACCATCCGCAGCTGGTGGATGACCTCATCGCTGCAATGGGATGGAATGCGGATGAAGTGGTCGTTATTAATAAACAAGGTGAAGCGCGAGCTCTTCGGGATGCCTTGCTCCGTCACTACGAGATTACCGTTCTCACGAAACCACTGATCGAGCAAGTGGTTAAAATGTCAGGGAATGAAGGTCTTCGGACATTGCTGGAGCCAGGTCATGAGCAAGAATTGCGCACTTATATCGAGGAACGGGATTTGCTTGATCTGGTACAGGATTATGGCCTGCAGCAAGTGGCGGCAAGCGATTTTGTATCCATACTGCGCAAAATTCCTGCTCGATTGTACTCGATTGCCAGCAGCTCCAAAGCCTTCCCTGATGAAGTTCATGTTACCGTTCGAACGGTGCGTTATGAAGCACATGGCCGCCGCCGCTACGGCGTATGCTCCGTGCAATTGGCGGAACGTCTGAAAGCGGGCGATACGCTGCCTGTATACATTCAGCATAATCCGAACTTTAAGCTGCCCGAGAATCCGGACACCCCGATCATTATGATCGGACCCGGTACAGGCGTGGCACCTTTCAGAGCCTTTCTGGAAGAACGGGAAGAGACGGGGGCAGAAGGAAAATCATGGCTGTTCTACGGAGACCAGCATTTCTCGACGGACTTCCTCTATCAGATTGAATGGCAGCGTTGGTTGAAGGATGGAGTATTGACGCGCATGGATGTTGCTTTCTCACGGGATACGGACAAAAAAGTATACGTACAGCACCGCATGCTGGAGAAGAGCAAGGATCTATATCAGTGGCTCCAAGAAGGAGCTTGCGTCTATGTCTGCGGCGATGAGAAGAAGATGGCTCATGATGTGCATTCTGCGTTGGGGTCTATTCTCGAACAAGAAGGCCGGATGAGTCCGGAAGAAGCTGCGGAATATTTGACGCTCATGCAGCAACAGAAACGTTATCAGCGGGATGTGTATTAAGATCACCCCTGTGGTTGCGAGAGGAGAAAAAGGAACATGTCTGATAATAATCTAGTATCACCCCATAGTGCGCCGCATAGTGATGTTGAGGACATCAAGCGTCGAAGCAACTATCTGCGTGGCAGTCTTGTAGAGACCTTAGAGGATCGCATAACGGGGTCGATTCCGGAAGACGATAACCGGCTGATGAAATTTCACGGCAGTTATATGCAGGATGACCGGGATTTGCGTAACGAACGGCATAAGCAAAAGCTGGAACCCGCATACCAGTTCATGCTGCGTGTTCGCGCCGCTGGCGGCGTCGTGACTCCGGAGCAATGGCTGATGATGGACCGTGTAGCCCAAAAGTATGCCAACGGGACGATTCGTTTGACCACCCGCCAATCCTTTCAGCTTCATGGCGTATTGAAGTGGAATATGAAGAGCACCATTCAAGAAGTGAATGAAGCCATGCTTAGCACATTGGCTGCTTGCGGCGACGTCAACCGGAACGTGATGTGCAACCCGAACCCCTATCAATCCGAAATTCATTCGGAGGTATACGAATGGGCACGAATGCTTAGCAGTCATCTCGATCCGCGCTCGCGTGCGTATCATGAGATTTGGCTGGACGGCGAGAAGATTGTAGACAGCCTGCAAGAGGGAGAGGAGCAGGAGCCGATCTATGGCCCGGTGTACCTGCCGCGGAAATTTAAGATCGGTATGGCCGTGCCGCCATCCAATGATGTTGATGTATTTTCCCAAGATCTTGGCTTCATTGCCATCATTGAGGATGGACAATTGAAAGGCTTTAACGTTTCGGTAGGCGGTGGCATGGGGATGACGCATGGTGATTCGTTAACCTATCCTCAAGTGGCGAAAGTCATTGGTTTCTGCAAACCCGAGCAGATCGTTGACTTGGCCGAGAAGACGGTAATGATTCAACGTGATTACGGAGACCGCGCGGTGCGCAAGCATGCTCGTTTCAAATATACGATTGATGATCGCGGTATCGACTGGTTTGTCAACGAGCTGACCAGCCGTCTGGGCTGGAAGCTGGAGGAGGCAAAACCGTATCATTTTGATCATAACGGAGACCGCTACGGCTGGGTTAAAGGCAGCAATGGCAAATGGCATTTTACACTGTTCATCCAAAACGGACGTGTGAAAGACGAATCCGATTACCTGCTGATGACAGGGCTGCGCGAAATCGCTCAAATCCATAATGGAGACTTCCGTCTGACGGCCAATCAGAATCTGATCATCGCCAATGTCAGCAGCCATAAGAAGAAAAAGATTGAAGACCTCATCAAGCGTTACGGACTTACGGACGGTAATCATTATTCTGCCCTGAGACGAAATTCCATGGCATGCGTAGCTTTACCGACATGTGGATTGGCTATGGCCGAATCCGAGCGATATCTGCCGACGTTATTGGATAAAATCGATGTGATCCTGGAAGAGAACGGACTTCGCGAAGAGGATATCGTCATTCGAATGACTGGGTGCCCGAATGGGTGCGCCAGACCGATGCTGGCTGAAATCGCATTTATCGGAAAGGCGCCTGGCAAATATAACATGTACCTGGGTGGCGGTTTCTCCGGACACCGGCTGAACAAGCTGTATAAGGAAAACATCGGAGAGGCCGAGATTTTGGATTCCCTTCGTCCCCTCATGAAGCAATATGCACAAGAACGCGAGCAGGGCGAGCATTTCGGTGACTTTGTGATCCGGGCCGGCTATGTGAAGGAAGTGTTGGACGGACAACAATTTCACGCATAATGATACTCAATTATCAACAAACCGGAGTTCTTCTTGAGAAGAGCTTCGGTTTTATTGTTTATAGCACTTTAGGAGATCATGATGGGCTCCCAAGCAGAGATGAAAAAGGTGGCACTGACGAAAACGGATGATGAGACCGATTTTTACCAGGCCATTATGGAACACAAGGAAACACTGATCCATATAGCTTACAGTTACTTGCGGAACCGATATGATGCGCTGGAAGCGGTTCAGGAGATGACGTGCAGAGCATGGGTCAAGCGTTCAACGCTAAAAGAAGGGAAGGCATTCAAAGCCTGGATCATCCGAGCCTGAAACAATAAGACGACATGACCGCCAGTTGCTACACGGTCTCTAGTTAAGTAAGAGCCGCCTCTTGAAATGTGAGGCGGCTCTTTTTTGTTGTTCATTGCTCCAATACGCCGGCCGTGCTCTTTCTCTTTTTAAATAATGGAAGCAGCAGAGCCGAACCAGTCAGGAACAAGAGTGTGCTAGCCGCATAAACGACGAACAGGGACAGCTGGTCTTTGAGCAATCCCCCGATCGACATGCCCAGCACCATCATTCCCATATAAATCGGGGTTAGGGCGCCGCCGACCCGACCAATATATGGCCCTTCCGTATTGTTTAGGATCATGGTGTTGATTCCAATGTGTATGGTGGGATAAAAGAATCCGTTAATCACTAGAAGGAGCATCGTAAAGATGACGCTGGTTGACCAGCCAATACCAAGGGTCCCGACGGCACTAACGCTCAGACCGAGTGCTAGTAAGGTTTGAGGGGGGATTTTCTTGGCAAATGCCATGACGAAGCCTCCTCCGACGAGCATCGCCGCTCCATTGACCGTTAACAGCCATTGCAAGAATGACTTATCCCGACCGAGGTTCTCAATCGTCACAAATATCGCGAGCGGCTGAATAAGTCCCGCTGCCAAGCCAGCCGCGGCGAAGGTCGCGGCAAGGGTTCGGAGCGTATGATTATTCCATACATAGCGAAGGCCTTCGATAAGCTCTTGTTTCAGGTTCTGCTGCTTGGATTGTGTCTCTTTCTGCATATCACGGGGCAGCAAAGTCAGAATCAATCCAGAGCCCAGGAATAACGCTCCTGTTGCGACCAGCGATACTTCAATGCCGAACGTTTGATATACAAATGCACCGGCGATCGGGCCGATCACCGTAAAGAAGGCAACCATCGATTGAAACATGGCCATCACGGATTGCAGCTGTTCAGCGGGGACATGCTGTTTAAACAGCTTCATCGCTGAAGGCTGAGAGAATTGGGACAGGACGGCTGAGAAGAACGTAAGTACCAGTAATGCCTGCCACGACCCGTTATGAACGGCGATCAGCACGAGAAATACCGATATCGCAGACAATGCATCAGAACTGACCATGGTACGCTTAGGCCGCCAGCGGTCCGCGAAAGTACCTCCGATGAAGGCAAACAAGAAAATCGGCGCAAATTCGGCTACGGATATGAGGGATACATACATAGGATTATTGTCCGTCAAGTCGGTAACGTATAGAAGAATGGCAAAGTTACGAACCCAAATGCCAAGATTCAAGAGAACGCGTGACAAGACAATCGTTCGAACATAGGGGTTGTTAAGCAAAATAAAAGAGTCTCCTTTCGAGGTCTGTACTTTACAGATCGGATAGCGTAAAAACAAACGAATGCGCATTTCGTTGTTTTATACATAGACATAATGATATTTTGTCTATTAATAATCAATCATTTTTTTGTTTCATCTACATTTCTCTCGCAAAAAAACACCTCCTGCATTTGTTCATGAGCAGGAAGTGCCTTCAATAATCGAAATTGTATATGATTGGAATCTTGCTGTGTATTACGATTTTTCCGAAAAGTAATGAATGACGTCATCACGGAACTGACGAGCCGCTAAGGATAAATAGTGCTTCTCATGCCAGATAAGCCGATAGTGCCGTTTGCATTCGGGCTTCGCAATGGGCAGAAGCTTAAGCTTGGCGTCTTGGACATGAGAACATCCGAAGAGGGCAACACCAAGACCGGCACGAACCAGACTTGCAATAGCCGGAGGTTCGTCAACCCGGCATACATATCTGGGCGTAATTCCAGCCTCCTGAAAGAATTTATCGTTCATTTGCTGGAATATAAAATCTTCCTTGTAGCCGATAAAAGCTTCCTCCTTCAATTCATCCAAGTTAATGGACGTACGGTCAGCGAGCCTGTGCGCTTGGGGTACAGCCAAATACACATCCTCGCGAAGCACGGTCACTTGAGATAACAGGGGTTGCTCCATCGCCATCGAAGTAAAGCATAAATCGACCTGCCCCATTTCCATCATCTTCATCATGTCATCCGTTCCGACCTGGGATATTTGAAAATTAACGTCAGGGTGCTCCGCCAGAAACTGACTCAGCGGTTCGGATAACGGATCCAGGGTTGAGGTTGCCAGATGAATACTGCCATGCTGAAGTCCTGCAAGTTCATTGATTTCTTTCTGGCCCTCCTCCAGCAAATGAAGTGCACGTTCAACTTTATCCAAATAGAGCTTCCCAAATGTATTCAATCGGATTCTCCCGCCATGACGATCAAACAACGGAACTCCGACATCCGCTTCCAGCCTGGATATGGTTTTGCTTAAAGCAGGCTGTGCAATATGAAGCTCTTGAGCTGCTTTCGTCATGTGTTCCGTTCGGGCTACGGTTTGAAAATAACGCAGCTGCAGAAGTTCCATCCTTCATCCCCCTATACACTCCAGTATATGATCTATATAGCACATTATATATTTTTGTTTATTTCGAACCCATTATAAAATAAACAACGAGAGGAAAACAATCCCTTTTAAGATTTGTACATCGGTACACAAACGTAATAGGGTATCCCTTTTAAAATTCGGAAGGAAGGGGCTTTTATGGGAATCGGGAAAAGAAAGTCATCAAGCGAAGCATTAATCAGCGTTCTGGCACTTACTCTTGCCATATCGGTTATGAATGCAACGATGTTTAATATCGTGCTCCCAGAAATCAGGCGAGAGTTTGGGCTGAGGATGGCCGAAGTCAGCTGGGTAACGACATCGTATTTGCTTGTATTTGCTATGGGAAGTGTTATCTACGGAAAGCTTGCCGATCGTTACAAGCTGAAAATCTTGATTTCCATCGGGTTTATCACCTTTATAGTCGGTTCGGTTATCGGGATGCTGTCTCAGGTTTACGGAATGCTCATCTTCGGAAGGATGCTGCAGGCTGCAGGATCAGCCGTCATACCGGCGATATCCGGCATCATCCCCGTGCGCTATTTTCCTCCGAAGCAAAGGGGAAGAGCTTTAGGGATATCGATGACAGGCGGCGCTATCGGCAGTGCAGCTGGTCCAGCCGTAGCGGCAATGCTTGTAAGCATTGTCCATTGGCGCGTGTTATTTTGCATGCCGTTACTCATTCTGTTGACATTGCCTTTCTACTACAAATATTTACATGATGAAAGAGTTGGCACAGCCCAAATGGATTGGCCCGGTTGCGGTCTGCTAGCAGGAGCTGTAGCTAGCCTGCTGCTCTCTATTACGAATCCAACAGCATTGACCCTGATCAGTTTTGTCCTGCTATTGACTTGTTTCATCTGGAGAATCCGGAAAGCGGCAGCTCCTTTTATAAACCCGGGGGTATTCAAAAACGTTCGTTACACGCTTGGCTTGGTAATTGCTTTCGCAGTAACAGGAATAGGATATTCTCTTGTGTTCCTGACGCCGACGCTGTTAACGCAAGTTCACCAATTGAGGCTGGGTTTGACGGGATATGTTATGGTGCCAGCAGCAATCGCTACCGCATTACTCAGCAAATTCGGAGGCACGATGGCGGACCGTAAAGGCACTTCATATCTGTTCCACATCGCCGTAAGCTTATTTCTGTTCTGTTTTCTATTATTATCGTCATTTACGGGGGCCTCGCCTGTATGGATTGCCTTGTTCCTGATTCTCGGTGGTGTCGGGCAAGCCTTTATGTCGATTGCGCTGTCCAAATCCATTTCATTGACGCTGCCGCATGAACAAAGTGGAGTGGGAATGGGCATATTGTCGATGTTGAATTTCATGGCAGGAGCGATATTTGCCAGCCTTTACGGAACCATGGTGGATCTGGAAGCCGCTAAGGCTTGGAACCCGTTGATCCACGATCTGAGCGCGTATGTCTTTAGCAATATATACTTCATGCTGATGATCATGATTGCAGTTGTAGCGGCGCTTTTTATTTCATTTTTTAATAAGCATTACGAAAAGAGGAGATGTTGCAGATGAAAGCTATGGCCATTACTTCATTCGGTCCACCTGAGGTCTTAAAATTAACGGAAATGAAGCAGCCGCAGGCAGGACCGGGTACTGTGCGAGTCCGCGTGAAGGCAGCTGGCGTGCTGCCCTTTGATTGCGGGGTTCGCAACGGAACCATAGGCTATGTCCGTCAACAGCGTTTCCCGATGATACCGGGCAATGAGTTCGCTGGCGTGATCGATCAGGTCGGGGAAGGCGTCGATCAATTCGCAGTGGGCATGGAGGTACTTGGGTTCTCACTGCTCCATTGTTACGCTGAATATGTCGTGGTGGATGCGGATCAGATTGTAATCAAACCCGAGCGCATGCCATGGGAAATAGCTGGAGGTTTCTCCGGTAATGGCCAGGGGGCACATATGGCATTGAAATCTGTTGGAATTGAGGAAGGAGACACCGTGCTCATCCATGCCGCGGCAGGCGGGTTTGGTACCTTTGCATGCCAGTTGGCAAAAGCCTGGGGCGCAGCAGCTGTCATTGGAACCGCAAGTGAGCGCAATCATGAATATTTGCGGTCCATCGGCGTTATACCGGTTGCATATGGCGCTGGGCTTGTGGAAAGGGTCCGCAGAATCGCGCCGCAAGGAATCGATGCTGCAGTTGATGCTGCCGGCCCCGAGGCATTAAGGGCTTCTGCCCAGCTTGTGCACAACAAGGAGCGTATCCGCACGATGGTGTCGGACGAGACTGCTGTGGAGTTGGGTATACCCGTGCTAAGCGGCACGAGAACGGCAGCTAGACTGCAGGAGCTGGTGGATTTATATATGGAGAGTTATATTCGCATTCATATTCGAGAGGTGTTTCCGCTGCACGAGGCGCCGGAAGCGCATCGCATTGTTGAAACGGGTCATGGCAGGGGGAAGGTGATCTTACTTGTCGGTGAACAGCGCTGATTGATGGTTACGGGTATTTGTCTATTTTCCGGATATAAGCTCTTAACCTTGTTCAAGGGACTTAATAGATATATAATGGACGAGGGTATTTATTGAATACCGGCTACAGATTCAATAATGAAAGTGAGCGGAAATATATGGGCCGTAAATGGAATAATATTAAAGAGAAAAAAGCATCCAAGGATGCAAATACAAGTCGCGTATATGCGAAATTTGGTGTCGAAATTTATGTGGCAGCCAAGAAGGGGGAACCGGATCCCGAGTCCAACCGTGCGCTGAAGGTTGTTCTTGAGCGCGCCAAAACATACAATGTGCCGAAAGCCATTATTGACCGCGCCTTGGATAAAGCCAAGGGCAGCGGGGATGAGAATTATGAAGAGCTTCGCTATGAAGGTTTTGGTCCGAACGGTTCGATGATCATTGTTGACGCTTTAACCAACAACGTCAATCGTACGGCGCCTGCTGTACGTTCTGCCTTTAATAAGAACGGCGGCAATATGGGCGTCAGCGGTTCAGTGTCTTATATGTTTGATCCAACCGCAGTCATCGGCGTCGAAGGTAAGTCGGCTGAGGAAGTCATGGATCTGCTGCTCGAAGCCGACCTGGATGTCCGTGACATCCTGGAAGAGGAAGAAGCTGTGATCGTCTATGCTGAACCCGACCAGTTCCATGCGGTTCAGGAAGCATTCAAAGCCGCTGGTATTACGGAATTTACCGTTGCCGAGCTTACCATGCTGGCTCAGAATTTTGTCACCTTACCGGAAGATGGCGTTGCCCAGTTTGAGAAGCTGATCGATGCTCTTGAAGATCTCGAGGATGTTCAGCAGGTATATCACAACGTGGAATTTGAGGAATAGTTCGTAACGATTAATATCTTACTACATTAAAACACCATCGTATTCAGGAATCCTGAGTACGATGGTGTTTTTTTGTGATTTATTTTACAGCTTAGTTGTCGGCTTGAACCATAATCACTTCAGCGGATGTGATTGCTGGAATGGACATGGTCATGATAGGCGAGTGGAAGACCACGATGTTCATGCCGGGTTCCAGCTTCTCGTCGGGATTCAGTCCAATCACTTGAGTATCCTTGGAGATGTTGATGATGATGTCGTTGTCGGTGGATTGATCTGAACCTACATTGATATACAGTTGATCCTTTGACGTGCGTTCGGATGTAGTTATCGTGCCCTCGACTTTGGGCGCTGAGGTGTCGGAGACCACGATCTTATCTGCATGCGGCAGGGCAGGGTAAATCACGGACACGTATTCAGCTTCGATTCGCAGACCCGATTTTAAGACTTCAGCCGTTAACGATTTGCCCCCGGCATCTACAATCTTTGTGTCGCCATCAACAGCGAGCACAACGTATTCGAGGTCACCTGCTTTAGCTGGTTTACCGGAAACGCTTATTCTTCCATCCTTCATTTCTGTAAGGATGCCGTCAATGCCGGCAGCTTGCTCCTGATCGTTATTCTCGGCATTCGTGTTGACCCGTATATAATTCGTTGAGGATTGAGGCGGCATGCTTAACGCCACGTAAGGTCCATAGAAAGCGCGAATACTCATGCCGGCTTCCAGGTCGCTTGCTTTCAGTGCGCTGCCGTTTTGATCGAAGATTTTTGCTTTTGGATCCAGATGAAGCAGCATGGTTTCTTCACTGTCGTTGTACAGATTGGTTCCTTCCACCAGAATGCCTTGTTTGGTTACCTCCGAGATGGTTCCATCAATACCGGCGAGGTCGTTATCCTGTACAATGATCGTAAGAGCCGAACCTTGAGCGGGTAGGCTCTTCGTTATGTTTGGGTTATAGAAAGCTTTTATCGCTTTGTTTTTATCCACGATCGTTTGGAGCTGGACTTGGTTGCCTTTGGCATCAATGATTTTAGTATCTTTGGATATCGAGAGCTTGATTTCTTGTTGATCGGTTGCTGCCAAGCCGCGGCCGGTTACGGTAATCCATGTGCCTGATTTGTCATTGACGAAGTCCGTTATGTAACCCATCGTTCCAGGAACGCTTTTCTTCACCTGATTTGTGATGTTGCCTTGTCCCTTATGGGCTGCAGCAGGAGGGACGGCCTGTGCATTCGCTGCTATTGGCAGTGCGGCCATCGCGAGAACCGTAGCGGTTGCTAGTACTTTGTAGATTTTTTTCATGGTAGGTATCCTCCAAATGTAGATTATCCTAGAACGCTAGGATTCAGCCAAGTCGTATCATGAATTGGTAAAATGTACTTGCTGCACCACTATAGACGGGAGAATTGTTAAAAGGTTGCAGGACCATGAAAAATCATGAAAACGGATCATCATGCTGATTACGAACTCGGATCACCAAGAAGTCAGAGCTCCTTATATTCAGAGCACTTCCCTCAATGTGTCCTATATTTGATTCAGCAGTTTACAAATGGACTTCATTTAGGATATAAACGATCTAAATGATCGCAACAGATTGACCAGGTGAATAGATCAAGAATCGAGGGATGACCTATGAATCTTCATGCACTACGCATTTTTAATGATGTCTCCAAGACGGGAAGCATTACGAGATCGGCCGGCAATTTGCTGTTAAGTCAACCAGCCGTTACGGCCCAAATCCGCAATTTGGAGCGGGAGCTCGGCATGAAATTGATTGAGGCTAACGGACGCAATATTCAATTGACTGAAGCAGGCATTGCCTTGGCCAGGCATTCCCAACGGTTATTTGCGATGGAAGCCGAGATGGAAGAGATGATGGAGGCCATCAAATCCGGTCAGCAGGGAAGTTTGCGAATATCTGCAACCGAGCTGCCCGAGAGCGCTTTGCTGCCCGGATGGCTGGTTGGGTATAAGCAGGAGCATCCAAGGATGGAGGTGCAGCTGCTGAAAGGAAATTCCCGAACTGCGCTGCAGCGGTTACAGGACGATTCGGTGCATATCTCCATCGTATGCGGCAGCTGGTCCATTGAAGCGGAAGATATCGAGTCCTTTACAATAATGGAAGATGAATTAATTTTTGCTGTGCCTGCCCTTCATCGACTAGCCGATAAAGAAGTGACATTCCTTGAGCTTATGGAGGAACCCTTTGTGTTGAGGGAAGAAGGAAGTTACACGCGAAAACGGTTATGGTCGTTGATAGAGTCATCGGATGCACGCGAACCTCGCTGTTCCATAACGATAGAGGGGTTGAAGGAATCCATTGAAGCGGTAAAAGCGGGATACGGGGCTGCGTTAGTTCCTGCTCTTTCTATCAAGAAAGAACTGGTTTCGGGCGAACTTGGCAAGGTTAAAGTGTCTGGCGTAACTTTCCCGCACCCTATTCGGGTATGCATCAAGAGACAAGAAGCGAGACCTGCGCAAGTCCATTCGTTTATTTCTTATATTCAAGCGGATATCCGCGAAAAAAACCAGTATATCCATGGATGATGAAGGCTTGCCCTTGATTCATCCATTTTTTTTTTATGAAACGGAGTGAAAACAATATTATTTCTTTATCCGCATATGGAGTACACTCGGTTAAAGCGGACGCTGGACATTAATGAGAAGGAGTGGGCTGCATGAGAGCATACCTGTTTGAACATTTGGAATTTGTGCGTGCACAAACGTTGAATCTTGTAAGGGATCTCCCGGATGATATAGCGGAGTTGATTCCGAGTGGAATGAATAACCACGTGAAATGGAATATGGGACATGTTTTATTCATAGCGGAAAGGTTTGCGTTCGGCGTGAACGGAGAACCTATAACCCTTCCCTCTGAATATACCGAGCTGTTCCGATCGGGTTCTAAGCCAAGGGAGATTAGCGAAGCATGGCCATCCATACACGAGCTTGTCGAACTGCTTGAGGGTCAGGTCCACCGAATCGAACGCAGGTACAACGGGCATTTGCACGATACGGTTTTATCCCCCTATACAACCTCCAAAGGTTTAAAGTTAACCCGGGTCGAAGAATTCTTAAGCTTTTGCTTGTATCATGAAGGCATGCATTTTGATAAAATGAAATCGATTCTCAGCCAAGTCTAAGTTGTAATGAAACACAAAGAACAATTCGAGCTGAGAGCGATAAGCGGAAAAATAACCAGAAATTTGACATATTATGAAGGAATGTCACTCTTTTGATCGAATCTTTAATGAGAGTAAGTTGAAAAGTGAAAGAGGGTGACCCGGCGTAATTAAGAAAGATCTGTATATACGGCGAATCGCATTTGCCTCTGTATTGAAGTGTGCGGTATGAAGAGGACACTTGAATACATTTTGAAGAGGAGTCGGGCAAATGGATATCGTAACGGAAAGATTAATAATTCGCGAGTTTGAACCAGAAGACTGGCAGGATGTTCTGCAATATACATCCGATCCGGTGGTGATGCATTACATGCCTGAGCCTGTGCATACGGAAGAAACAGTAAAACAATTTCTTACTCAGAACAAGGGCGATAAAGCTCATCATTATGCCGTCTGCCTGCAAAAGGAACAACGGGTGATAGGACATGTGGTGTTTCATCCATGGTTCGGCGAACATACCTATGAAATCGGCTGGGTGTTTAATTCAACCTATCACCGTAGGGGGTACGCCACGGAAGCTGCCAGAGCTTTGCTTCAGCACGGTTTCGAAGTAATGGGGTTGCATCGGATCATTGCGACATGCCAGCCTGAGAATACACCTTCGTATCGGGTGATGGAGAAGCTGGGTATGAGGAGAGAAGGCTATTTTCAACAGTGTATTCCTCGTGGCGATATTTGGTGGGATGAGTATTACTATGCTATGCTGAAGACTGAATGGCGTACAATCTCATAGTTCTATTGTTATAATATGCTGTGCCCAATGTATCTCTTATAACAATGAGATGCATTGGGCTTATTTGTTATTAAATCTGTGAATAAGGGAAGATGATAGGCAATGACGGAACAGGATCCACTAAATCGAGAGCTGCTGACGGAGGGCGATTATGTAACGGATGGACCGATCGACCTGACGAATTGCGAGAAAGAACCTATTCACATTCCAGGATTTATTCAGCCCCATGGCGTACTGCTTGCCATTAACCCTATTGATGACTATAGGATCGCCCAATGCAGCCGAAATACCAATCAGTTCTTAGGCATTAGCGCAGAAGCACTTCTGGGACAGCATTTGGAAGCGCTTATTGGAAAGGCCCAATTTGAGCTGATGATTCATCGGGATCTTCAGGCGATCGCCACGCCCGATTTACAGTATATCAATTTAACGATTCCGGTTGGGGATGATCCGGTTGCGTTTTTCGGAATTGTCCACGAAAGCGAAGGGTTGATACTGCTTGAATTGGAGCTGGTATCGGAAGATACCGTAGCCTTTACAGATGATTTTGAAAGGATACAGACGTTCTTCAGTCGCATGAAACGAACCGAGAATCGTGTGGAGGCGAGTCAAGTGGCTTGCGAGCTCGTGAAGGATATTCTCGGATATGACCGCGTAATGCTCTATGAGTTTGATGATCACTGGAACGGAAAAGTGGTTGCCGAAGCTAAAGAGCAGGAGCTGGAGCCTTTTTTGGGACACCATTATCCGGCATCGGATATTCCTAGGCAAGCCCGTGAACTGTATCTAAGAAATTGGCTGCGGACGATTGTTGATGTGAGTTATACGCCGGTCGAGATTATTCCTACGGTACAACCATTGACTGGCAAGCCATTGAATCTCAGTTTATCCGCGCTGCGGAGTGTATCTCCGCTTCATATCGAATACCTTCATAATATGGGGGTTGGCGCGACAACCACGATTTCCCTTATCCATGACAACCAATTGTGGGGTTTGATTACTTGTCATCACTATAGTAGAAAATATGTATCCCACCGGACCCGCAACCTGTGCAACTTTCTGGGCTCCTTTTTCTCCAACGAGCTGTATCAACGACAGCAGCTCGACGATTATCAAACCGAGTTGAGGCTCAGAATTTTATCCGCCCGCATTACCGAAATTTTCATCGGCCAAACCGATGTATTCCATGTTATCGAACAGCTTGACAACGAGGAGCAGACCTTGCTCGATTTAATGAGAGCTACCGGGGCTGTCGTTTATTATCAAGATAATTTGATGCTGTACGGTACGACACCAACTTCGAAGCAAGTCATGGAGCTTGCCGGCTGGTTATCTGCCCAGGCCGAAGATTATACGTACCACAGTTCTGAACTCAGTGCCGAATATGAACCCGCTAAAGCTTATAAGGATATCGCATCAGGTGTATTGTATCTCGCTTTGTCACCAGGCCAACAAAATTATGTCATGTGGTTCAGGCCCGAGGTTGTTCAAATTGTGGATTGGGCCGGCGATCCGGCCAAAGCCGTTATCCAAGAGGAGGATAAGGTCCGTTTATCTCCGCGTAAATCTTTCGAAAAATGGAGACAAGTGGTTGAGGGGACCTCATATTCTTGGAAGTCACAGGAGTTAAGCGTTCTCCCGCAATTGAAGTCGATCGTTCGCAAGCAGACGGATGATCAATTAAGGCAAGCAAAAGAACAGGCCATACAGAATGCGAGAATTTTCAGAGAGAACGAAGAACGGTACCTGCAGCTCATGGGCCTGTCGCCTGTCGCTTTCTTGTCACTAACAACGGCAGGTACCATTATGTATTGCAATGTGCAGGCCGAATCGCTGTTCGGTGCAAAGAAACCCGAAGAGCTGCTGCAGCTTGAGATATATAAGTTGGCTAGAGAAGATTCGCGAGTTGATCTGAGAGAGCAGATCAAACGGATGGAGCAGAATCAAACCCAGTTAGTATCCGGCAGCGGCAGGTTTGTTACGCTGGAGGGCAACGGGATCGAGCTTGAATTTATGCTGGCTGCTATTCATCAAGGGCGTAAATCCTCCATTATGGTGATTCTGAGAGAAGGTACGGCGGAAGATGGCCCGGATCGGGTATACTCCGATGTGCTGGATCAGCTTCAAAATTATGTGACAACAGACCCGCTGACCGAACTGCCCAATCCGCTGACTTTTGAAAAAGAACTGTCGATGGACTGGGAGGAATGTGTTCAGAATAAGCTGCCTTTAGCCTTGATGATGGTCGATATTGACGACTTCCGGGTATATAATACCCTTCATGGTTTATATGGCGGTGATTTATGTTTGCAATGGATAGCCGATGCCCTGAAAATTATTGGCGAACCCTACGGAGCGTCCATATCACGCTACGGTGGCGGGACCTTTATCCTGAAGCTGAAAAACGAAAGCCCCGAACGTACCTATGAATTGGCCGAGAAGATACGCCTTGGCGTGCTTGCACTCAGCATTCCCAAGGATCGCTCGGCAGAGGATGGGTTTATGACCGTTAGCGTGGGGGCGGCATGCCTTACACCAGCATCCATGTTAAAGTTCACGGATTTGATCGCGGAGACGGAGAAAGCGATGCATATTGCCAAGAGCAAAGGGAAGAACAGAGTCACGCTGTATGGATATGATGCGGATTAAACGGTAGATTCGAGTTTGTGTTACTCTCGGTAGTGCTAGAATGAAAAAACGATAGTTGACTGCAAAGAAAGCCTGACGCTCTCAGTAAGGGAGCAGCAGGCTTTTTTTGCTGAAAATGATAGAATGGACACTAAGGGTAGATTAAGATTGGGCGCTGGGGGTGCAGCATGACACGAAATATGCCGGCAAGGGAAGCTCGGGGCAGAAGAAAGCGTACCGTGATCTATGTGTTGGGGGTATTCATTGGAATCCTGTTAATTTATACGCTGTATGTGGGCATCGCCATTTGGAATTATGCGCAAAGAACAGCCAATATCCCGTCTGATGCAGCCATCGTGCTGGGGGCTGCTGTATGGGAAGGGAAGCCCTCGCCTGTTTTTCAGGGACGCATTGATCATGCGCTATGGCTGTATGACCGGCAGTACGTAGACAAGCTGATATTTACAGGGGGACGCAGTTCGGAGGATGAACTTGCCGAATCGGAAGTTGCCAGGCAGTATGCCATCGAGCATGGTGTTCCGGAGAGTGACATCCTTGTCGAGACGGCTTCGACGATCACGGAGCAGAATCTGCACTTTGCCAATAAGGTAGGAGATTCAGCAGGACTGTCCTCTTACCTCATTGTAAGTGACCCGCTGCATATGAAGCGGGCGATGATGATGGCGGAAGATATGGGATTGGAAGCCAATCCTTCGCCCGCAGCCCGGAGCGCGTATCAGAGCCTGAGAAGCAAAGTTCCTTTTCTAATCAGAGAAGTCTTTTATTACATCGGTTATCAACTGGCATCACCATTCCGATAATATGTATGCGTTATAAAGCCGGTAAATGGATCGTAAAGGTTGTCCCATGATTGGGTATGCTCTCTACATTCATCGTACCGCCATGATTATGAATAATGTTCTTGGTAATCATCAGTCCGAGTCCCGTCCCGGTGTCTTTGGTCGTAACAAAGGGCTGTCCCAGGGATTGGATTTGTTCCTGCGTCATGCCAATCCCTTCGTCCTGCACGATGATTCGAACCTCTTGAGCGTTGTGCAAAATGTCCAAGGTAATGGTTCCCCCTTGATTCATCGCTTCCATGGCATTTTTCAGCAGATTGATGAACACTTGCTTGAGCTGGTTTACTTCACCCTGAACGAAGACCGGTGCCATCGGATAATGAGGGATGATCTCGATATTTTTGAGGGCTGCTTGAACCTTCATAAGGGTAATGATCTGTTCCATAATGGCAAACACGTCGATGGGTCCGCTGACATGAACGCTCTGCGGTTTCGAGAGCACCAGGAGTTCATTGACAATGAGTTCGATGCGTTTGAGCTCCGATTCAATGATTTCAAAATAGAGCTCGTTGCTTCGTTCCGCAGATCGCAGCAATTTTACAAATCCGTTAATCGAAGTTAAGGGATTCCGAATTTCATGGGCAATGCCGGCGGCCAACTGGCCGGCGGTGGTCAGCTTCTCGGATTGCATCACGCGATCTTCTTCCATCTGCTGCTCTGTGATGTCCTTGAAGATTCCGACGGCCGCTTTCTCGCCTTCATAATTTATGATCAACGTGAATCCCGTGACCATTTTCTCCTGCCCGTCCAGACAGCGTATCCGATAATCGACGCTTCCGATCTCTCCGCTCTCGGCATATTTTGCCCTGCGTTTCATCAGTTTGTTATGGTACGATGCGTCGACTACCACGTCGGTTGAAATCCCGAGGACGTCACGGGGATGCGCAGCATTAACAAGTCTGAGCGCGGCAGGATTAACATAGTGGACAATGCCTTTTTTTGTTATGAGTACGGATAAGGGGAGTCCTTCCAACAGCTGCAAAAACGAATTTTCCTTCTCGTTTAGCTTCTGTTCCTTCAGCTCCAGCTGCTTCATAAGTTGTCTCAGCAAGGTTCGATCTTCAAACTGTACCAAGCAGCCACGGAAATTCTGCGCCAGCTCCTCCTTAACGCTGATACGTACACTGAGGTATACTTCACGATCGGATGGATGGTGGTAAACATATTCAAACTGGGTTATGGATTGCTGTTGATCTTGAGTGGCTCTTGCGTTCCAAACCACTTGATTCAATAAGGCGCGAATGCTGCTATCTTCTTGTGGCGCCCCGGCAGTTAACTCCTGCTGTGAATATCCCAATAGATCACTTAGTGCCGAATTGACCTTAAGAATCGAACCATCAAGCGATATCATTGCCATTCCGATTACGGCTTGTTCAAAGGCAAAATCATGATTGGGGTTGGAATAGGGCAGCACAGCAAGTCTCCTTTCAAATATCTGACAGGAATGAATTTATCCATATTATATGTTGGACCCTATCATTCATCAATCCTTTAAAGCGATAGATCAATAACGAAATTTCTCGTTTTGGCGATAAATCCACCCTAAGAAGTGGCTTTCGCAATCGCTGAAGGATGCCATCGATATGCTGAAGTCTAAATCCTAATGTCGCCTTACGGTGATATTGCAATTAACGGGAAGATTAAGTATGATTTAAATAACAATGTATAGGTTTATGTGTAACTGGCGTAGCATGGGGGACCATGAGGGAGCACATAGATGACGACGGCCGTACGCCTGGGCAGAGGTAAGGGAAGCTTATTTCCCTTACCTCTTTATTATTTTCTGCTTTTTTATAAGTCTCTGAAACTACGAGAAGGGGATAAAACAACGATGTTAAAAACGAAGAAAATACTGCTGCTAGGTTCGGGAGAACTCGGAAAAGAAGTCGTGATTGAGGCCCAGAGACTGGGTGTTGAAACCGTAGCGGTCGATCGTTATGCTGACGCTCCTGCCATGCATGTTGCCGATCACAGCCATGTCCTCGATATGCTGGATGGGGAGAAATTACGCGCAATCATCGAGCTGGAGAAGCCGGACCTGATCGTACCCGAAATCGAGGCGCTCGCTACTTCGGAGCTGGTTAGACTGGAGGAAGAGGGGTACCGGGTTATTCCTACTGCCAGAGCTGCGAAGCTTACGATGGATCGTGAAGGGATTCGCCGGTTGGCTTCCGAGGAGTTGGGACTGCCTACTGCAGGCTATCGATTTGCCGATACTTATGAGGAATTTAAACAGGCTGTCCTGGATATGGGCTTTCCGTGCGTAATTAAACCGCTGATGAGTTCCTCAGGCAAAGGCCAGAGTGTATGCCGCTGCGAAGGGGATATCGAGTCCTGCTGGAACATCGCGATGGAAGGCGGCCGCGTGCAGAACGGCAGAGTGATCATTGAGGAATTCATTACGTTCCAGTCAGAGATCACGCTTTTGACCGTTCGCTCCGTCAATGGAACAAGCTTCTGTGCGCCAATCGGTCATATTCAGGAGAGCGGGGACTATATCGAATCCTGGCAGCCGCACAACATGTCCGATGAGCAAATGGAGGAAGCTAAATATATTGCAAGGACGATTACCGACGAGCTTGGCGGATATGGATTGTTTGGTGTTGAATTGTTTCTTGCTGCGGATAAAGTGTATTTTAGCGAGGTGTCTCCGCGACCGCATGATACCGGCTTGGTTACGCTGGTGACGCAAAATTTATCTGAGTTCGCGCTTCACGTCCGTGCCATTCTTGGTTTTCCGATCCCGGAGATCGAATTGATAACGCCGGGAGCCAGCCGTCCGCTGAAAGCTGCGCGAGAGCTGGAGAACTACACAATTACCGGTGCTGAGCAAGCACTGGCTGTTCCGAATACGCAGCTGCGCATTTTTGGGAAACCGGTGACCAAGGTTGGAAGACGGGTCGCAGTTGCGTTGTCAACCGGCGGCACATTAGAGGAAGCGCGTTCGCGTGCGAAGCAGGCTTTGGATGAACTTGCTATTGAGGAAGCCTAATCATTACCGATTCTTAGGGTGGTGCATCCATAATCTTCTGAAAAAAGGTCAACCGATTTACCGGTTGATCTTTTTTTCATTGAAATGATTTCGCGGATCAAAACCCGGTATGAACCGTTCTGACCATAGTGACTTAGTTTTGTTAGTGGTTTGATGATAAATATGCAGAAATTTATGTTCTTTCATGATAAGATACACAAGAATACAAACGACCCTCACCCATTATAATGTTTTCAAGGCGCTGCTCTATAGGCTTTATAGCGTTATATTATCTAATAAATATATAGAGGAACGTTTAGTGACGGCATAGGAGAATCTACATGAGAGACATGACGCAAGGAAGTCCGATCAAGCTGATCATCATGTTTACGATCCCGCTTTTAATCGGAAATATTTTTCAACAATTTTATAATATGGCGGATACCCTGATCGTTGGGCGCACCATTGGTGTGAACGCACTTGCGGCCGTTGGCTCGACCGGCAGTATTTTGTTTTTTGTCATTGGCTTTGCCCAAGGCTTGACGGCAGGTTTATCCATCATAACGGCGCAGCGTTTTGGCGCCAAGGATATCGCGGGCGTTCGCAAAAGCGTGGGAACGAGTATATGGATTAGCCTTGTATTCACGGTTTTCCTGACCATTGTGAGTGTCATATTCACGAGGCCTGTCCTCGTCATGATGAACACGCCGGCAGAAATCCTGGATGATGCTTATTCGTACTTAATCGTCATAAATTGGGGTGTTGGGGCAGCCGTCCTGTTCAACCTGCTGGCGAACCTGCTCAGAGCGCTTGGGGACAGCCGGACACCGCTTCTATTCTTGGTGGTCGCAAGCATTCTGAATATCGTACTCGATCTGTTATTTATTCTCGTATTCAAGATGGGAGTAGCCGGAGCAGGGCTTGCCACGGTGGTATCGCAGCTGTTCTCCTGCCTGCTCTGCTTGTTATACATTCATAAAAAGGTTCCGCTTCTGCAATTCAAGAATGCTGATTGGTCCATCGATTGGACGTTTATACGCCGGCATATGTGGGTCGGTTTCCCGATGGGCTTCCAAGCCTCCATCATTGCAATCGGTGCCATCATTCTTCAGATTACGCTTAACGGTCTTGGGGCAACAGCCGTAGCCGCATATACTGCGGCTCAGAAGATTGACATGCTCGCTACGCAGCCCATGAGTTCCTTTGGCATTACGATGGCGACTTTTGCGGCCCAGAACTTCGGTGCGAATCGCATAGACCGAATCAAGCTTGGAGTTAAACAATGTATATGGGTCTCGGGATCTTTCAGCATCGCCGTGGGGTTGCTGGTTATATTCGCGGGTCCTGCAGCCGTCAGCCTCTTTGTCGGTCATGGACAGGAAGAATTGCTGTCCCTTAGCAGGTTGTATTTCTTATCGAACGGAAGCACCTATTTGCTTCTGTCGCTGTTGTTCATCTACCGCTTCACGCTGCAGGGACTGGGACAGAGCTTTATCCCAACCGTAGCCGGCATCATGGAACTGATCATGCGGGTATTGGCTGCCATCTTCCTGACCGCGCAGATCGGGTTCCTCGGCGCAAGCCTGGCGAACCCGCTGGCTTGGCTCGGAGCCGTCATCCCGCTCGGCATTGCCTACTACCTGAGCATTAAAAGGTTAGGCACGCCTGCTAATCCCGTCTCCATACCGGCCCAGGCGTAAGGATTTTATACAATCGAGTTCGGAACGAATCATGACTTAACGAACAGAAATCACTCTGTCGTTCAAGAGCCATGCATTCGTTCTTTTTTTTGCCTCAAAGCAGCGTGAAAATGATGCATTCCAAATTTGGATGGGCCGCGGTAAGATCACATTAGATTCTTTTAACTAATTTGACAGATTAGAACAGGAGGGCTTGGCTTGTACAAAGTGCTGTTAGTGGACGATGAAGCCGACGTAAGAGAGGGACTCGTGCAGGAAATCCAGTGGGAAGCCTGCGGATTCACGATCGAGGGAACGGCGGAGAACGGGAGAGAGGCTGTGGAGCTTGCGGAGCGATTGGAGCCGGAAGTTGTCATTACCGATATCAGTATGCCGTTTCAGGATGGGCTCCAGCTGGCCTCATGGCTCAGAGAGTTTCAGCCGCTGTGCAAAATCGTGATCTTAACCGGATACGATGAATTTGATTATGCCCGTCAAGCGATTACGCTCAGCGTGGACGAGTATTTGCTTAAACCTTTCTCAGCCGAAAGCTTTATGGAGCTATTGAGGAAGATCAAGGACAAGATCGATTTGGAGGTTGCAGAGCGCGAGGATGTGCGTCAGTTGAAGGAGCATTACCGCACGAGCCTGCCATTGCTTCGGGAATCGTTTCTTGCGTCGCTGCTCACCCGGAAATTACCCCGCTCGATTGTTGAGGAGAAGATTCGAAATTACGAATTATCTTTGAATGGAGGTTGTTACCTTGCTGCGGTTATGGCCTTATATCCCGCTTCTGTTGATAAGGAGCAAACGTCCTCAGCCTCCCTACGCCATTCTGGAGACTTGGATTTAATGCTGCATGCCATGCTGAACATCGCTAAGGAGCTTCTGGATCCCTCATCTCTTGTAAGCGCATTCATATATCAGGACAGCATTGTGCTGCTGATTGCGAATGATGAGAGGGAGGAAGAAGCGTGGTTTAGCGAGATGCAGTTGACACTTGACCGTTTATTAAAAAGCATTCTTCATTATTTGAAGCTGCCGGTTACGATTGGAGTGGGCTCACAGGTGGGGAATCTAACAGACCTGAAGCTTTCTTATCAGGGTGCGCTGCTGGCGCTCGACTACCGGTTGATTCTGGGTGCCGAGAAAGTCATTTTCATCGATGATGTCGAGCGTCCGAGACCGGAGGGGGTTCGTCTGGATGAATTAAAGGAGCAAGCGCTGATCCGCAGTCTAAAGCTCGGAACCGAAGAGGAATTGACCGAAGCCATTTCGCATATATTCGATGAACTCATTGGCGCCTCATGTACCATTCAGGACGTTCAGGTATACCTTCTGGAGGTTGTAACGGCCGTCTTGCGATCGGCCAAAGAATCCGGGGTTGAGATCGAGGCGTTGTTCGGCGCAGGATTTCAGCTGCATGCGGAGATCTTTAAGTTTTCCGGCTTACAGGAGGCTAAAGCCTGGCTGCAGGACATTAGTTTGACCATACGAAAGCATATTGCCAGCTCCAGGCAGCATGCGTACAAAGACATTGTGGAGAAGGCACTCCAATATACACGGGAGCAATACGTTGATTCGGAATTATCTCTGCAGAAGCTGTGCATGCAGCTTCATATTAGTACAGGCTATTTTAGCGCTGTGTTTAAAAGAGAAGTCAAAATGACCTACGTGCAGTATTTGATGCAGCTTCGGATGGAAACGGCTAAGGAGCTTCTTCGATCATCGGATCTTAGAGCCTTCGAAATCGCGGAGCGTGTCGGATTTGCCGATCCGAATTATTTCAGCTTCTGCTTCAAGAAGTTGGTCGGCATCTCGCCCAAGGAATACCGGACACAAGCGAGGGGGTAGATCTGGTGAAAATCGCGTATGCCAAGCGGAACTCGATTAAACCAACCATTCAGCGATGGATTAGGCGATTTTGCGCACACAGCATTCAATCGATCATCATGTGGTCCTTTTCGGCATTTATTCTGCTGATCGTGATCGTGGTAGCCGTTCTGTTGTTCAATAAATTCTCCCGATCGGCGGAGCAAAGCGTGTTTCTGAATGCCCAGCAAATCGTGGATCAAGTAAGCTATAATCTCGAGGATTATGTGGACGGGATGGCACAGCTGTATCGGGCCATTGAGGAAAACATGCTAGCTGACGGGCAATGGGACGATGAGCAGGTTACTCAACAGCTGAACACCATCATGCGAAGCCGGGATGACATCGTCTCCATCGCGTTATTTAATGAACAGGGCGATATGCTGAGGAACCATCCGGCTATGCCGGTTAAGGCCAGCGCGCGGGTGACGGAACAAAGCTGGTTTCACTCGGCCATGAGAGTCTCTAACCATCTGAGCTTCTCACTGCCGCATGTGCAGAATTTGTACGACCATACATTTAAATGGGTTGTCACGATGAGCAAAGGAATTACGGTTGTTCATAACGGGGAGCCAACATATGTCATTCTGCTGGTAGATATCAACTTCAAGAAAATCGATGAGCTAAGCAGCCGCATTAGCTTGGGTAAGCGGGGGTATGCGTACATCATCGATGAAGGAGCGGGAAACATCGTGTATCATCCCCAGCAGCAATTAATTTACATGGGGCTTCGAAATGAGAGTGTTGAGCGGGCACTTACTTCCTCTGACAGCTACATTGATGAATCGGATGGAGTCAAGCGGCTGAACACGGTGAAATCAGTCGTTAATATAGGATGGAAAATCGTTGGGGTTTCCTATTTGGATGAAATCATGACCACAAGAGAAGAGGTCAATCGTTATCTGGTTCAGGTTGTGGCGATGGTTCTGGTGCTTGCCATCGCAGTTTCCCTGATTCTCTCGGCTATGCTGACCCGCCCCATCCGCCGGATGGGCAGAACGATGAAGGCGGTGGAACGTGGCGATTTCAACGTGGAGCTCCCGATGCAGGGGCCACTGGAAGTGGTACAGCTGTCCAGCCGGTTCAATCTGATGCTGGATAAGATCAGGCAGCTCATGAAACAGATTGTGAAAGAGCAGGAATCGAAGCGCAGATACGAGCTGGAAGCCTTGCAGGCTCAGATCAACCCGCATTTTTTATATAACACCTTGAATTCGGTTGTCCGCATGGTGGGCATGAGCAAGAAGGAGGAAGTCATTACGATGATCACTTCCTTGTCGAAGCTGTTTCGTTTGAGCTTGAGCAAAGGGAAGACCTCCATAAGCGTCCGTGAGGAGCTGGAGCATGCAAGGCATTATTTGACCATCCAACAGATGAGATATAAACAGAAATTCGATTTTTTGATCGAAGCGGATGAGGCAGCGCAGTCCTGCTACACGCTAAAGCTTGTGCTTCAGCCCTTAATCGAGAATGCCATCGTACATGGCATTGAATATATGGTGGATCAAGGACATATTCACATAACGGCTGCTATACAAGGCGATCTATTGGAGATGACGGTTAGGGACAATGGGGTCGGAATGTCTCCCGAGATGCTTGAAAGGATATTAGAGGTTGAAACGCTGCGACAACATCCGGCTCCATTTATCAATACGGCAGGCTCCGGCGTGGCCGTTCGAAATGTTCATGACCGGATCCAATTATATTATGGGCACCGTTACGGTCTGGAATATGAGAGCGAGCTTGAAGAGGGCACGACCGTTCGCATACGGATACCGATTATTCACGAGCCAGGGGAGGAGGGGGAGCATGATTAGCATGCAGCGTGTGTTATGGATACCGATTGTACAGAAAGGCCGTCTTGTTGTACTCATTCTATCCTTGATCTTCTTAACATCGTGTTCATCAGACGCAACCATAGATGAGAATGAGCCCAAACTCCGGCACATTGCACTCGTGGCGCCCATACACGCCGAAGAGCAGGGGGATGCCATCCGATTAGGCGCCGAGGCGGCTGCCAAGGTATACGGAATGGTGCTTGATTATATCCCGCTGGAGCCTAGTGACGATGAAGCGGAGCAGCTGCAAGCTGCATTGAAGGTGCTGGAGAAAGGTTCCTCCGCGATTCTGATCGATCCGGCATCCGAAGCCGTACTGTTGAAATTAGGTGATCAGGCATCAGCAGCTGATGTCCCCATCATTGCTTTGAATGATGAGCGAATGACCACAGGTGTCCTGTCCGCCATCGCAATCCATAATGAGGCGGCCGGACGCAAGGCGGGTGAACAGCTGGCCGACTTACTTGGCGATCGGGGAGTTGTCGCCATACTTCGATCCGACAGGGAGGATCCCGACCTCATTGCCCGCGAAGAGGGAGCCAAAAGCGTATTGTCGGGAATTAGCGGGATTCAGATAGCGGACGGGGCAGCATGCGGCAAACGTGAAGATGCATGCTGGCAGGCGGCCAAGCAGCTGCTGGACCGGGAATCGGTTGACGGGATACTGGCACTCGATATTCAGGCCTCCTTGGGAGCGGCAAAAGAAGTCGCAAGACGGAACGTTCAGGGGAAGATCAAGATTGTCACCTTCGGAAGCGACCTGGAGCAGCTTCAGCTTCTGCAGGATGGCATCCTTCATAAACTCATTGTGCAGAACGGGTTCAGCACGGGATATCTGGGAGTAGAACAGGCTGTGAAGGTATTGGATGGTTCGAAATATGATAAGCCGATTGTGCTTGAGACCAAGGTGATTGATGCGGACAACATGTTCTGGATGGATAATCAGAAGGTTCTGTTTCCATTTGTGAAGTAAAGAAATCGCGAAAATTAGAGGCAAAGTGATGAGAATTTTGCTAGAAAGCATGAGGATTTTGAATTCGAATGTCAGGAGCATTGCGGCATAATGGCGGTAGACAGTGAGATATGGCGCAGGAACGCCGTATCCGTCACTGAAAATTCGAATGAAACAGGGAGGTCAACCCAGGTGAAGAAAAAATGGCTGTTAATCCTTATAGCCGGCATGATGCTGACCACGGCGGCATGCAATAACGGCGGGAGCAGTTCAACCGGCAGCGAAAGCAAGCAAGATGAGGCGGCAGGCGGCAGCACACCTCAAGTCGGGGTGGCAATTTACAAGTTCGACGACACGTTCATGACAGGCGTTCGGAACGCGATGTCCGATGCAGCGAATGGCGTAGCCAAACTGGATATCGTGGATAGCCAAAATGCGCAGCCAACCCAAAATGAGAAAATCGATCTGTTCATTTCGAAGAAATACAGCTCCATGATCATCAACCCGGTGGATCGGACGGCCGCCGGCGTCATTATCGATAAGGCAAAAACTGCGAATACGCCAGTGGTATTCTTGAACCGGGAGCCGATCGCGGAAGACATGAACAAGTGGGATAAGGTGTATTACGTAGGGGCAAAAGCGGAGGAATCCGGAACGATTTCGGGTCAGCTTATCGTCGATTATTGGAAGGCCAATCCCAAGGCGGACAAGAACGGGGATGGCAAGCTGCAGTATGTATTGCTGCAGGGTGAGCCGGGGCATCAGGATGCCGAGCTGAGGACCAAATTCTCCGTTCAGGCGATTCAAGATGCCGGGATCGAAGTCGAAGCGCTAGCGGTGGATACCGCCATGTGGGACCGCGTGAAGGGACAGGAAAAGATGCAAGCCTTCCTTGCATCCCATGGCGACAAGATTGAAGCGGTTCTGGCCAACAATGACGATATGGCGCTCGGTGCCATTGAAGCATTGAAAGCGGCGGGTTACTTCAGCGGCGACAAGTATATGCCGGTCGTGGGTGTAGATGCGACAGCTCCGGCCATTCAGGCGCTGGAAGACGGCACGCTTCTCGGCACCGTGCTTAATGACGCCAAGAGCCAGGGTAAAGCTTCCGTTGCGATTGCCGCAGCGCTATCCAAAGGAGAAACGCCGAACAAGGACAACACCGGATTTGATATTACCGACGGCAAATATGTATGGATCGCTTACAAAAAAATAACGAAAGACAATATCGCCGACGCGAAATAATAGCAGGGTTATGGGAAGGGGCAGCAGCTATTCGTAGCGTTGTCCCTTTATATTGGGTTCTTTTCACCCGGCCTGCGAAGGAGGTATTCAAGGTGGCGGAATCGTATGTGCTGGAGATGCGGAATATATCGAAGGCGTTTCCAGGCGTTCAGGCATTAAGCGACGTAACGTTCAAGGTGAGACCCGGAACCGTGCATGCGCTTATGGGCGAGAACGGGGCCGGCAAATCAACGCTGATGAAATGTTTATTCGGCATCTACAAGCCTGATGAAGGCGACATTTATTTAAACGGCAGCAAGGTAACCATCAACAGCTCCAGGGACGCATTGAATCACGGAATATCCATGATTCATCAGGAGCTTCATCCCGTGCCGCACCGCAACGTGATGGAGAATATATGGCTGGGAAGATTTCCGATGACGGGTTTCTGGCCTTTGAAATTCGTGAACGAGAAACAGATGGCAGAAGATACGCTCCGCCTGTTCCGCGAGCTCGATATCGATATCGATCCCAGGGCAAGAACAGGAGCGCTGTCTGTATCCAAGATCCAATCGCTTGAGATTGTCAAAGCGGTGTCTTTTCACTCCAAGGTGATTGTAATGGATGAACCGACCTCATCGCTCACCGGAAATGAAGTGGAGCATCTGTTCAACATCATGAACAGGCTCCGTTCGCAAGGGGTGTCGATCGTCTACATTTCGCACAAAATGGAAGAAATCCTGCGCATATCCGATGACGTGACGATTATGCGCGATGGTAAATATGTGGGGACTTGGCAAGCCGGCGAGCTGACAACCGATTTGATTATCACCCGCATGGTGGGACGGGATTTGACGGAGCGCTATCCGGAACGGGTGAACGTTCCCGGCGAAACCCGGATGCAGGTTCGCCAATTAAGCTCCACGAATCCGAAATCGTTTCAGAATGTATCCTTCGAGCTAAGACGGGGGGAGATATTGGGCATCGGAGGCCTTGTCGGCGCACAGCGAACGGAATTAATTGAAGCAATATTCGGACTTCGTCCGGTGGCTTCCGGAACTATATCGATCAACGGGAAGCCGGTAAAGATCAAATCACCATCGGACGCCAAGAAAAATAACATGGCGCTGCTGACGGAAGAGCGCAGGGTTACCGGCATATTCCCGGTGCTCTCGGTCTATGAGAATACCGTCATTGCCAATCTTCGCAGGTATCAGAATTGGGCGTTTCTGTTAAATGAACGCAGAGGAATCCAGGATGCGCGAATGAACGTGGAGCAGCTTAGAACGAAAACGCCCTCGGTCCATACCCAGATTCGGAATCTGTCGGGCGGGAACCAGCAGAAGGTGCTGCTGGCAAGATGGCTTCTGACCGAGCCTGAGATCCTTCTGCTGGATGAGCCGACTCGTGGCATTGATGTTGGCGCGAAGTTCGAGATTTATTCCATCATTACGCAGCTAGCCAAGCAAGGAAAGAGTATTATTATGATTTCCTCCGAAATGCCCGAACTGCTCGGAATGTCCGACCGCATCATGGTGATGAGTGAAGGGCGGTTGACGGGAATTCTGGCAGGGCAGGAAGCAAGCGAAGAGGAAATCATGCGGCTTGCCGCACAGCAGCGGTCAGCCGATTCGGGAGGGGAAGTCGATGAATACGCAAACCATCGGTAAGGTTAAAGATTATTTGGCGCAGCGTGCCATATTCGTAGTATTAATATTGCTTGTTATCGGGATTGCCGTTGCAGATCCCAACTTTCTGGCCTTCTCCACGCTCCGGGATATTTTGCAGCAATCCTCCACCCGATTAATTATCGCGCTTGGCGCGGCGTTCATTCTGATCACCGGCGGGGTTGACCTCTCCGCAGGACGCGTTGTCGGATTAACGGCGGTCGTATCGGCTTCCATGCTGCAAACGGATGTATACGCAAATCGCTTCTTCCCGGACCTGCCTCAAGTATCGGTTGTATTGCCGATCCTTATCGGTATTGCAGCGGGACTTATCGTTGGGTTCATCAATGGTTTCATCGTAGCTAAACTGCATGTGCCGCCGTTCATAGCGACACTCGGTACGATGGTCGGCATATATGGCGTCAACTCCATCTATTTTGATATGGAGCCGAACCAATCCCAGCCGATCGGCGGCTTAAGACCGGACTTTACCGTGTGGGGCAGCGGCTACATCGACTTCGGGGGTGGATATTCTCTCCCTTACATCGTCATTATCGCCGTCTTCGTTGCACTTATCTGCTGGGTCATATTCAACAAGACCCGTCTCGGCAAAAATATGTATGCGATCGGCGGCAACGTGCAAGCGGCGCATGTATCGGGGATCAATGTAGCCCGTAATCTGATAGCGATCTACGCTATTTCCGGTGCGTTGTACGGCATCGCCGGCGTACTGGAGGCTGCGAGAACCGGGGGCGCGACGAATAACTACGGCAATATGTATGAACTGGATGCGATTGCCGCATGCGTGGTTGGAGGAGTATCCACTGCAGGAGGCATCGGCACGGTGCCGGGCGTGATGGCCGGGGTTCTTATCTTCGGCGTCATCAATTACGGATTAACCTTTATCGGCGTCAGCCCATACTGGCAATTGATCATTAAAGGGCTTATTATCGTAGCAGCGGTCGCATTTGATATTCGCAAATACATGGCAAAAAAATAATAGCAAAAGAAGTCGCTGGAATATATCCTGCGGCTTTTGTAAAGATATCAGGAAGTATAAACTACGAAGCACGGGCATTCCTGATATCGCAAGAAAAACATCCTCTAAACGCGGTCTGTCTTCTGAGAAAGTACGTCGATAGACGTTTTTCTTTTAATCATCCATTACAGGAGGTGCTGATTTGATGATGGATAAGATGGAATTAAATATCGGGGTTCTTGGCTGTGGCCCCATATCGCAGTACGGACATTTCGAGGCTTGCCGGAGAGCGCGCAATGCCAGGCTATACGCGATATGCGATGTCGCGGAGGATTTGCTGAGCCGCATGGCCGAAATCCACCAGCCAGCCAAGATCTACAGCGATTATGATAAAATGCTTGCCGATCCCGATGTGGAGGCTGTTATCATTGGCATCGCGGATCAATTTCATGTGGAAGCTGCCCTTAAAGCCATTGCAGCGGGCAAGCACGTCCTAGTGGAAAAGCCTCTGGGCGTCAGCGTCGAAGAGTGTGAGGAATTGCAGCAGAAGGCCGAGGCTACCGGATGTATTGTCCAAATCGGAAATATGAAGCGCTTTGACCCCGGCATCGCGTATGCCAAGCAGTTTATTGATCAAGAAATGGGTGAGATGCTGGCGCTGAAAGCATGGTACTGCGACTCAACTTATCGATATACGGTCACCGACAACGTGCAGCCGATGGTGCAGCATAGTCCGAATGCTTTAAAGCCGGAAGGCAATCCGAAGCTGGATAAGCTGCGTTACTTCATGCTGACGCATGGCAGTCATCTGGTGGATACGGCTCGTTTTTTAGGCGGAGAGATGGAAAGCGTTACGGCGTGGAACACGCAGAAGTTCGGAGCGTACAACTGGTTTGTCACGGTGCAGTATGCCTCGGGCGCTGTAGGACATCTGGATCTTACGGTTGCCGTGCGGATGGACTGGCACGAGGGCTTTCAGATCTACGGCGAACACGGAAGCGTTATTGGCAAGACCTATAATCCTTGGCTTTTTAAGTCCAGCGACGTAGAGGTCTTCTCGGCACGGGATGGTTGTTATCATCGACCGCTCGGGGAAGATGCCCATTTCTTCAAGCTGCAGGTTGAAGGCTTTGCGGATACGGTTTTGAATCAGGTTGCCATGAGAGGGGCCAATCTGGAGGATGGAGTGGCTGCTATGCGTGCCATGGCGGCGATTGCACGATCGGTGGAAAGCGGGGATACGGTGAGGCTGGCTGACGTAACGGGAGGTGTATGAAGCATGAGACTTGGCATTTTCTCCAAGACGTTTGAGAGGCCGACACTGGAGGGGAATTTGGACGCAGTGAAAGCAACCGGGCTGAGTGTCATTCAATTCAATCTTTCCTGCGCGGGTCTCCCATCACTGCCGCACGAGATCGATCTGGAAACCGCGGTGTATATAAGAGAAGAATGTGAGAAACGGCATCTACATATAGCCGCAGTATCCGGGACCTTCAATGTGATTCACCCGGACCGTCAGCGATTGCGGGATGACATCCGACGATTTCGCCACTTGGCAGCCATGTGCCATTCGATGGGAACGTCGGTCATTACCCTGTGTACCGGCACAAGGGATAAGGACAATATGTGGAGGGCACATCCGGACAACAATTCACCGGAAGCATGGGATGACCTGCTTACGTCCATGCGTGAATTAGTGAATATCGCTGCCGAGTACGAGCTGGAGCTGGCTGTCGAACCTGAGCCCGCCAATGTGATCAGCGATGCGGTCAAAGCCAGAAGGCTGCTGGATACGATGGATTCTCCCCGGTTAAAAATAGTTCTGGACGCAGCGAATTTGTTCCACCCGAACGAAGGGATGCCTTTAACAGAGGTAATTGAACAAGCGCTGTTGCTGCTCAGTGAACATGTCATTATAGCCCATGCCAAAGATTATTCGACTATGGAAGGATTACAGTATAGGGCAGCCGGAACCGGTGAACTGGACTACGAAGCATATATGAAGCTCCTGCACGCTTCCCATTTCAGTGGACCGCTGATTCTTCATGGCCTGCATGAACGTGAAGTGCCGCAAAGCATCTCTTATTTGAAGTCCCGGATCGAAGCAGCCAAGTTATGACGAGCTTCAGACCTATAGACAACAGCTGCACCTATGAATGTCATGGGCTAGGGGTTTCTTTGTTCATCCTCATCGAATCTTCACAAGTTTCAGTTACAATGGAGTCTTATGTTAAAGTTGACTTGTATTGATGAAGGATACTATAAGGAGAAACCGGAATGAAGACCATATTAATCGTGGATGATGAACCGAATATTCGAGAAGTTCTTGTATCCTACCTGAACAAAGAACATTATCTGACGCTGGAAGCGGCCAACGGTGCCGAAGCGTTCGATTTCCTGCGAGAGCAATCCGTGGATCTTGTTATATTGGACCTCATGCTCCCGGATATGGATGGCGAGCGGATATGCCAGGAGATTCGAACGTTCAGCCCGGTACCCATTATCATGTTAACGGCAAAGGTGGCCCAGAGCAGCCGGATTGGCGGGTTTGCCATCGGAGCCGATGATTATATCGTGAAGCCGTTCGACCCTCGGGAAGTTGTAGCAAGAGTCAAGGCCGTTCTGAGAAGAGGAGATGACAGCAAGCTCCTGGCGGACGTAATTGTGTATCACCAAGGCGCGCTGGCCATTCATTCGATGAAACACGAAGTTACCTGCCATGGACAGGTTGTAAACTTGACGCCAAGCGAATACAAATTGCTGCTTCTGTTGGCCAAGTACCCCCAGCGCAATTTCTCGCGCGAAGAACTGGTTGATCGCGTGTTAGGCTATGACTTTATCGGCGACATCCGAATTATTGATCAGCATATCAAGAATCTGAGGCAAAAGATTGAATCCGACCCTAGGCAGCCCCAATATATCATCACCGTATACGGATTCGGATACCGCTTTGGAGGTGATAGGGCTTGAAGCATCGTCTGGACCTGAGGCTTGCCGCTATCATCATCAGTATCACGGCAGGGATATTGATCGTGTTTACCGTAATCAATATTGTGACCAACCATTATCATATCGCCATGTTCCAGCAGCAATCATCCGTGCATGATGGAATGGCTGAGCTGAATTACCATTTGGAGCAAGCGCAGATGCAATCCATCATATTGACATGTCTCCTATCGATTGCCATTGCTTCCGTGATCGGCATATACGTTGCGAAGAGAATATCGGCTCCCCTCGTCCAGATGAAACGAGCGGCTGAGATGATGACGCGGGGGAATTGGGACATCCGTGTGACAACCAAAGGGTACGATGAAATCGCGGGACTTGGTTCTTCACTGAACGAACTGGCTGTGCAGTTACAGAAGCAGGAGCTGCTGCGCAGGAATATGACCCAAGATATCGCACATGAATTGCGAACGCCGTTAACCACATTAAAGAGTCACACCCGTGCACTTGAGGATGGGATCTGGGAGCCGACCGCAGATCGGTTTCAAACGTGTCTTGAAGAGATTGATCGATTGATTCAGCTTGTAACGGAGCTTGAGGATCTGCATGACATGGAATCACCCGAGTTTCAGCTATCCCGATCCAAGCAGGATCTTGGCTATATTATGGAGAGGGCCATCACCTTGGCGACTGCAATGTATTATGAAAAAAAGGTGGACCTGCAATATGTCGGCGGTTCGCCGATTCTAGCCGAGGTGGATGCCGACCGAATGCTCCAGGTTCTGATCAACATGTTAAGCAATGCCTTGCACTACACGCCAGCTGGAGGAACGGTACAAGCCGAGCTCGTGGACGAAGGGGCACATGCCCTGATTCGAATACAGGATTCAGGTCAGGGGATCTCTTCCTCCGATCTGCCGTATATTTTCGAAAGGCTGTATCGGGGCGATAAATCAAGGAATCGGTCAAGTGGCGGGAGCGGTATGGGGCTTGCCATCGTCAAGCAGCTGGTATCTGCACATGGCGGTCAGGTATGGGCTGAGAGCGGAGGGAAGCATGCGGGCGGCAGCTGCTTCTATATCCGGATACCTAAAGAAGAGTAGATGGATTGACACGCAAAAAACCGGATCAGAAGATCCGGTTTTTCCATCCCATTAACTTGGCAGCGGTCTCAACATAATAGTAATCTCCATAGATCAGCGAAACGTTTATATTTTGTCCGGCAGGCAGATGTCCCGTGGCTTCCTTCAGTAGGCCTTCATAAGCGGGGTCATCCCATTCGGCGTAATGGGTCGTTAAGGAGTTGATGATACGCAAGGCACTTTCACGGTACAGAGAACTTTCGGTTATAGGCACCAGGTCCGCGAGTTCAAGTAGACCGGAAGCGGCGCAGGATGCTGCTGACGTATCCCGGGGCTCGGTAGTCTTCGGGGATGCTTCCGTCTCTTCATGAGCGGATGGTTTCATCTCCTTGCGCTCCGCACGGAAATCCCAGCGGGGTATGGAATCCTCCTCAAGAGAAGCTATGAAGAAATGGGCAACCCGCTTGGCGGCTTCAAGGTACTGAATATCGCGGGTATAGCGATAGGTGTTAGCCATGCCATGCAATGCCCAAGCCGCTCCCCGGCTCCAAGCAGATTCCGGACCATAGCCTTGTCCTCCCAACGCTTCGATAAATTCTCCCGTTAACGGATCAAATCGGCAGATGTGCCGAACGGAGCCGTCCGGTCTTATGAAAAACTCGGCAACCGTATTCGCTTGGGCTCTGGCGATATGAGCGAATCTCGGGTCACCGCTCTCCTCGGAAGCCCAGAATAGGAGGGAGAGGTTCATGGTGGAGTCGATAATGGACCAGCCTTCATTCCCATGGTTCCATGAAGTGGGTTTCACCTGATTCCAAGCACGTATGAATCTCCCGACCGGGTTATACCTCCCTGCCAGCAGGGTAGCGGCCAACAATCCTCTCCGCCTGGCATCCGCATCGCCGGTCAGCTTATATTTGATGACGGCAGTCGGCAGAAATTGAAAGCCGACATCGTGGTGGAAATTACTGTCTCCGATAAGCGCGTGTTCAAGCCGAATATCCCATTCCCAAGCCCACTCCTTATACTGCGGCTGTTTGGTCATCTCATACATGATCCAGAGCATTCCCGGCCAAAAACCGGAGGTCCACCAGTCGATCCGGGTGGAATCATAGATTCCGTTCTTTGTTGCATGAGGAACTTTGCCTTGAAGCTGTCCGGTCATTCGCGACAGTTTCCTTTCCAATTGCCCCCATAATAGCGAATAGGGCGATATCGTTTCCTGTTGTTGTCCGTTCATCGCTAACCTCCCAAAACTGATGTCATCATTTGGCTCATTGTCGCAACTGCTTTGATCCATTGTTCCATAGAATGCTGGCAAATTCTACATATACAGCTTAAGAACTATTGAAATAACAAGTCGATCTTAAAAAAACACAAGCGGCCGATCCACCTAAAAAAAACACAAAGGAACCGATCTTCTTCCATTGCTGCCCGGTCATGAAAACTTATAGGATAAGGATATTCATCACATCATCATTCCTAAGGAGGCGAAAGCCGATGCCGCAAATTACGATTAAATTGTATGAAGGACGCACGGATGAGCAGAAGAACGAAATCGTTGATGTTTTTACAAAGGAGCTGTCACGGATCATTGATCGTGAGCCTGAATTTATCAGCATTCAGTTTGACGAAATTCCGATTGATGACAACGCACCGGCCAATTTGAGAAACAAGAGGTGAAGACAGATGGCCGAGCCAAGCAAAGCGGCAGCAGTTAGCCCAAGGCTGGAGGGAAAGATCGATAATCGCAGAAGAATACTCGGCTTCATGTGGAAATACAGAGCGCTGTATTTCATATCGCTGCCGGGACTGCTGTTCTTCGGATTATTCAAGTATGTTCCGTTAATGGGCTCCGTGATCGCATTTCAGAACTACAATCTGTTTGCAGGCGTGACGGGAAGTCCCTGGGTGGGGCTTGAGCACTTTGGGCGAATGTTCCAGCACTATGATTTTTTGAAAATTCTGCGGAATACGCTTCTGCTGGGTACATATGACATTCTGTTTGCTTTTACTGCCCCCATTGTTTTGGCCTTATTACTCAATGAGGTGCGCCAGGTCGTTTACAAGAAAATTGTCCAGACGATTTTCTATGCGCCGCATTTTCTGTCGTGGGTCATTGTAAGCGGTATCTTTGTGGGGATCCTTTCTCCATCATCGGGGATCGTGAACGTAATGCTCGGTTGGTTCGGTATCGATCCAATCTATTTCCTAGGCGAAGATTCTTACATTCGAACGGTATTGGTGGGCTCAGGACTATGGAGAGATGTCGGATGGGGGACCATCATTTATCTGGCGGCGCTCGCAGGCATTAATCCGGACCTCTACGAAGCCTCCGAAATCGATGGAGCGGGGAGATGGCGCCAGACGCTCAGCATCACCCTGCCGGCGCTGCTTCCCGTGATAACGATCCTGTTTCTGCTCAAAATCGGGGACTTCATGGATTATGGGTTTGAACGCGTATTCGTGTTTCAGAACCCGCTCAACATTCAGTCCAGCGAAATCTTGGACACGTACATATACAAAGCCGGCTTGCAGCAGCTTCAGTACAGTTATGCAACCGCCATCGGGGTGTTCAAATCGGTTGTCGGCTTGTTCCTGATTTCCATTGCAAACACCATCAGCAAGAAAGCGACCGGCGAGTCGCTGTATTAGAGGGGAGTGACAACCAACGTGAAATATGACAGTGCAGGCAGAAAACTGTTTCTCGTCGTGAACTATATCATCCTTACCTTTCTTGCACTCACCATGCTGCTCCCTTTTCTTAATGTCATTGCCCAGTCGTTCAGCAGCCCGGGCGCTATCGATCGCGGAGAAGTGATGTTCTGGCCGGTGGAGTTTACCTTTGCCTACTACCAGCATGTGTTCAACGATATCTCCATTTGGAGGGCATTCGGGATCAGCGTCTACATTACGCTATTCGGAACCTTCATCAATCTGGCAGCAACCGCTTCGCTGGCGTATCCGCTCTCCAGGCCCGAATACGTGGGCAGAAAAACGATCATGATTATCATCCTGATGACCATGATTTTCACGGCACCGCTGATCCCGCAATTCATTCTGATGCGCGAGCTGAATCTCGTCAACACGTTATGGTCTTTGATGCTGCCATCGGCGATCAGCGCATTCAATCTGTTTGTGCTTCGAACCTTCTTCACCCAAATTCCGAGCGAATTGATCGATTCGTCCCGAATTGACGGGTGCAGCGAGGTCCGTACGCTATGGAGCATCGTGCTTCCGTTATCCAAACCGGCGCTGGCGACAGTAGGGATATTCTACTCCGTAACCAATTGGAACAAATACATGGACGCCCTCTACTATATCAATGATCGCGCCAAGTATCCGCTGCAGGTAAAATTAAGGGAGCTTCTGGTGAACGAGGGCCTGACCGATACGGGGAACCTTGCATTCGAGGCAAGTTCCCAGTCCGTACAAGGCATACAAATGGCGGTTATTCTGGTAGCCACAGTGCCCATCATTCTCTTGTATCCGTTTCTGCAGCGCTTCTTCATTCATGGGATGATGATTGGATCGATCAAAGAGTAATCCTAAAAAAACGACAAACCGAGCCAAAGACATTCCTTGTTCCCGCCCAGACGGTTCTCTATACTGATATTAAGTTTGAAAGCGCTATTATGAGCGACTATATTAGCTTGAAAAGAGGGGTATTCATGAGGAAAAGTTGGACACGTATGCTTACGTCAGGTCTCGTACTGGCCATGCTCGTTGGCTGTTCGGGCAATAATGGCGGAGGCGGGGGAGCCAATGCCGGCGGAGGTGACAGCAACGGGCAAGGCGGAAGTGAAGCAGGGCCAACGAAATTCTCCATTTCGATGCGGACGCTTAACGTATCCTACGTCGAGAAGAATCCGGATATCAACAAGGATAAGTACGTGCTGGAGCTAGAGAAAAAGACGAACACGGACCTGGATATCCGCCTGATTCCGCATAACGAATATCAGGATAAAATGGTGCAAATGTTTGCGACAAACGACATTCCGGATGTGGTGCAGGGCACTGGCGGAATCAGCGGTCCCGAGCTGGCGGGTGCCGTGGAGAACGGAGTCTTTCTCCCGCTGAACGACCTCCTGCAGGAGCATGGGCAGAACCTGCTCAAGTTTATACCCGAGGAAGCCTGGAAGCGGATGACGGATTCCAAGACAGGCAATATCTACGGGATTCCCGAAATCTTGTCCAATCCGTCCAGACGAGCCACATGGATTCGGACCGACCTGCTGGAGAAAGTAGGCAAGGAGATCCCGACAACGGTGGAAGAGACGATGGATGTGCTGCGCGCGTTCAAAGAAGCCGGGGTGGAGCAGCCTTATGCCGGACGCCAGAATTTCAAATACGCGGATACCTTCTTCGGTGCCTATGACGTGCTGGGTTACCTGAACCAATTCAAGGTGTTCCCGGACGGCAAAGTAAAGCCAACCTTCTTCGATGAAGAAAATATGAAGCAAGCTATTCAGATTTATAAGACGATGCACGAGGAAGGATTGATCAGCAAGGAATTCGCGACGATTGAAAGCGCGGACTTCAAATCCATCGTCACGAGCGGCAAAGCCGGCATGTGGTCCATGAACGCGAATGAGCTTCCGATTTGGGGCACCCAGCTGAAGGAGAATGTCCCGGACGCGACAGTAGCGTTGATTCCTTCGCCGGTAGGGCCTGACGGCAAAGGGGGATATGCTCATTACAATCCGGTGACGCGCTCCTTCTTCATCAATGCGAAGGCGAAGGATAAAGCCGAGGATATCGTGAAGTTCTTCAATTGGATGGTCAGCGAAGATGCAGAATTGTTCTTCAGCTTCGGCATTGAAGGCGAGGATTACCAGGTAACCGACGGCAAGCCGGTCTTCGAGGTTCCGACGGACGCGGCAGGTGCGGATAAGATGCGTTATCTGAACTACTGGCTGTGGCTGGTGCAGGATACAACCTATAACAAACGCGTATCCGAGTTGTCCGATTCCGGCAAAGAGCTGATAGATGCTTTTGATAACATGCTTTCGAACGAGGGTCGCCGCGGCATTGAATTCGATCCGCGACTGGAGGCGATGGTGAAATATCCGGAGCTGAATCCGAAGTCGGATGAACTGCCGCCGCTGATTCTGGAGCATGTGCTCCGCATGGTATACGGCAGGGAGCCTATTGATAACTACGGCAAGGTGCTCGAGGAGTATCTGTCCAAAGGGGGCAACGAGATTATTGAGGAGGCTACGAAACGATATAACGAGAAAGAAAACGCTTTCGAATAGGCAGAGCATGTTTTAGTATAGTGTTGAAGAATGACTCCTCTGCTTGCCTAAGCAGAGGAGTATCTTGCTAAAGCTAGACTACTCTCGCTGTCTTGAAAGGGGAATGGGTAATGTACCGCATTCTGGTCGTTGATGATGAACCTATGATAAGGATGGGCTTGGCGAAACTGATCACGCAGACGGATCCAGCCATGATTCAAGCGGCAACGGCCGGCAACGGCATGGAAGCATTGGAAGCGATTCAGACGGCACGACCGGACTTCATTTTTACGGATATTAAAATGCCCAAGATGGACGGCCTGGAGCTAAGCAAGCAGCTTTATGAAGCATACGGCGATATCACGGTCGTTGTCATCTCCGGTTACGGTGATTTCGAATACGCCCAGAAATGCATGTCGTATGGAGTTAAGGAGTATCTGCTCAAGCCTGTGACCAAATCGGTGGTACACAACACCATGAATAAATTGATGGCGGATCGAAAGTCCATGCAGGAGAAGCAGCGGATTTATTTTCCACTCTCCAAGCTGGAGGATTGGCTGGAGCAGCTGGAACTGGCCGTATGGCATTTACAAATGAACGATATCCAGCACAAGCTGCAAGAAATCGAGGATTACTGCAACGAGCGCAGGCTTGAATCGATTCAGCTTCAGGAACTGCTGGATGAACTGTATGCGAAACTGATCAAGCAGTTAAACGGCCGGGATGTGTATTCGTTCGAACGTATGACAGGCATCACGGGGTCTGCGCCCGGAGGGAACCATCATTATTTCGAGAGATTTCGTCAAGCTGTGGATCAGACGGTGAAGCTCATACGCGACAAGCGGAAAGGAAATGCCAAAGAGCCTGTAGAAGAAGCGAAGGCATATATCGAGCGCAACTTATCCCGTGATCTCTCACTCGATGAGGTTGCCGATATGCTTGGGCTCAACCCGTCCTATTTCAGTCAGTTGTTTAAACAGATGACGGATGAGACCTTTGTCCATTACCGGATCAAGAAAAGAATGGAGAAAGCGAAGAAGCTCCTCGCCCTTCCACATTATAAAATTACGGATATTTCGTTCGAAGTAGGGTACGCGGATCATCCCCATTTTACAAAGACCTTCAAGAAGGTCACCGGTTACACCCCTTCCGAATACCGGGAGCTGCTGGGGATCGAATGATGCGCAAGAGCCTGTCTCGTCAAATCTTCTTGTACTTCTTTATCGTTATATTGTTCTCGCTTTCTACGGTTGGCGTTTTCTTCTATATCAAATCATCCGAAGCGATTGATGAACAGGTCGAGAAGTATATGACCACTGTTATCACAAACGCGGCAAGGCAAACGGATAACCAGCTGCAGATATTCGAACGGATCAGCAATACGATTTTACTTCAGGATTCGGTCAAACGCTTTTTGGATATGGACCCAAGCGACAGCTATGAACATTATCGATTTACCAATCTTATCCGCAAGGATGTCTTTCAGAAGATCTTTATACAATATCCGACCCAGACTCACATGATGTATATTCTCGGGTTTCATGGAAGAGCGATTTTTGATCAGAATCAGAGCTTCTCTGCCATGTCGATTGATCCGTCAGGCCGCCTTCGCGAACTCACGGAGAAGACGCCGGAGAACGGGGAGATTGTCATTTTGAAGACCAGCTTGCTGGAGAAGGATCGGGACAATGTCATTACGGTAGCGCGCAAAATCCGGGGAATGAGCTCGTACGACGTGAAAGGCGTGCTGGCGGTTGAGTTCAATGAAGACCAGCTGTCGAGTTTATGGAACGGCGTTGATCTCGGGGAGCAGGGCTTCTTCATTATCCTGGATCGCGAAGGCGAAGTTGTCTATGCCCCTGAGCACGTGGATATGGATGCGATTACTTCCACCGACCTGCCGGAGCGTATTATCGCCAAAGGCGATCATCGATTCATAGAACCGGTGCTTGGCGACAAAACGATGATCATTACGCGTCAGTCGGAGTATTCGGGTTGGAGCCTCGTCATTATGATGCCGCTGGATGAACTCCGGGCACCGATTTCGGGTATTCGGTCCACTACGATTATCGTAGGCTTCGTAACGCTAATCATTGCGCTCATTCTCGCCTATCGATTCGGCAAATCGATTGTCAATCCGATCCGCAATCTGAAGAACGGCATGAGGCAGACGGAGAAGGGGAACTGGACGCATATCACCGATGTGAAACCGAGGGAGGACGAGATCGGGGGATTGATCCATAGCTACAATCTTATGGTCAGCCGTTTGTCCGATATGATCGAGCAGGTTTATGACACGGAGCTCCACAATCAGAAAACGCAGCTGGAGCTGCAGGACATCCAGCTGGAGCGCCAGCGGGCAGAGTTCCAGGCGCTCCAATTACAGATCAATCCGCATTTTCTGTACAACACGCTGGAAACGATCAATTGTTATGCGATCGTTCAGGATTCCGACGAGATCTCGGACATGGTGGAGGCGATGGCTTTCATGCTTCGATACTCCATCCAGACGAACCTGGAGGAGATCACCATTGCCAACGAGCTTAATCATGTGCGGCATTACATGATGATATTGAAGCATCGCATCGGGCGCGATTTCGAGATCGAGGTGGCGACGCCGCCCGAGCTCCTATTGGAGAAGATGGTCAGGCTCTCCTTGCAGCCGATTGTCGAGAATATTTTTCAGCATGCTTTTCCGGAAGGGATCGAAGTTTGGCATTACATTCGGATTGACACGAGAATAGAACAGGACAATTTGCTGGTTATGGTAGAGGACAACGGCGCAGGCATAGCGGACCATGAGCTTCTTAAGCTGCGCAAGAGGCTCGAGGAAAACCGTCTGGTGGACGATGACGACGGAATGCATGTCCGGCGCAAGGGCGGAATCGGCATCGTCAATGTCCATCGGCGAATTCAGATGGTTTACGGCGAAGAGTACGGAATTACAGTTCATAGTTCGCCGGATCAAGGTACAAAAATCATCATGACAATGCCGCGAATGGAAAGAGTGAGTGACCAAGAGAGCAGACTGAAACAGCTGCAAACCTAATCAGGAGGGATTAATATGCATATTAACTTATCGGGTAACATCGCTTTAGTCACAGGTTCGAGTGGAGGGATCGGTCGTGCGGTAGCATTAAGGCTGGCAAGAAGCGGAGCCAAGGTCGCGCTGAACTATCTGAACAGCAAGGAAGCCGCCGAAGAAGCCGTGGCGGAGATTCAAAGTTTTGGCGGCGAGGCGTATGCTTTTCGTGCAGACGTTACGCATGTGGAGCAGGCAGAGGCGCTTGTAGCTGATGTGGAGAAGGCATTTGGCGGACCGGTTACGATCCTGGTTAATAATGCGGGGCATTTGGTCGAGCGTCTGGCGAATGCGGAAATGACCGAGGAGCTCTACAACAAGGTCATGGATGTGAATATGAAAAGCACGGTATTCATGAGCAAAGCCGTCATTCCGGGCATGAAAGCCGCCGGTCAAGGTCGCATAGTTAACATGACCTCCGTTGCGGCACATAACGGCGGCGGACCCGGCGCAAGCATTTATGCTGCCAGCAAAGCGGCCGTCCTGAGCTATACCAAAGGGCTGGCGAAGGAGCTCGCTTCAAGCGGAGTTAACGTGAATGCCGTATCGCCGGGATTTATCGGACAGACGGCGTTTCACGCCACCTTTACCCCGGATGAAGCGCGAATAGCAACGATCAAGGGCATTCCGCTGGGGCGGGAGGGTACCCCGGACGATGTCGCCGGCTCCGTTCTGTTCCTCGTCTCGGAGATGTCCTCGTATCTAACGGGGGAGACGATCGAAATTAACGGCGGCATGTTCATGCGATGAGGGATTGGATGAAGGTCAAATCGAAGTCGATATTCTATCCGTGGAGCGAACGTACAGTCGATATCCTGAAAGCCGAGCTTGACCAGGTCATCGAACGGAAGCTGGATGTTCCTGTCGAGCCCGGCGGCTGGTGGCACCAATACGTGTGTCCCGAACATCATACGGAACTGATGTATGATTCGCTGGAAGCCGATTGCAGCTCCTATCGTTGTCCGTATGGCTGCGAAGTGGAGGGGGAACCGTACAGGGGAGCTTGGCTGGTATTCAAGCATCAGGCTATGGCCCGATACGTTCTGCAATCTGCCGCCGTTTATGCCGGTACGGGAGAGCAGGTCTACGCCGATCTTGGAAAAAAGCTGATCGTCCGCTACGCGGAGCAGTTTCCGCTTTATCCTGTCCATCCGGATGCCCAGCCCTGGATGCTGAAAGGGCGCGCATTCCATCAGGCTTTAACCGAGGCCATCTGGGCAACGACCTTGCTTCGCGGTTATCTCCTTTTGGAGGATTTGCAGGTGTCGTTTCACGAGGCTGAACGCCGGAAGATTGATCATTTCCTGCATATGCTCGAGAGCAGCATGACGGAATATCATCATATGTTGACCCAGGAGCGCGGAAATCCCGAGAACAACTATACCGCCTGGCTGATTGCCGCGCTGTTTAGTATCTATGCGGTACAAGGCGAAGCGGAGAAGCTGCGGCAGCTGGTCGTGAAGGAAGGCGGCCTGCGGCATCATCTCAGCATTGCCATCAGGCCGGATCAGCTTGAATTTGAAGGCAGCGTGTATTACCACGTATTCGTACTCCGTGCTTACCTGATTGCAGCGGAAATGGGGAGCCGGGTTGGTGAAGAGCTTTTTTCCCTGAGGGGAGAGCAAGGCCAATCCATGCAGGGAATGCTGGCGGTACTGGTTCAATTATCAGACCAAAATGGCTCCCTGCCTGCACTTCACGACGGTCCTTATCGCAGGGCTCCGTATGCGCGAGAAATCGCCGAGATTGTGGAAATCGGTTTATCCGTTTATGGGGATAAGAGCTATCGACGATTGTTAGACAATGTATATCGTGAATTGAATGGTGAAGAAGGCCGGATTGGCATGCTGGAAGCTCTGTTGTACGGTACGGGCCATTGGGATGGGAGATACGGAATGGCTGCTTCTGCGGCGAAGGCTTCTCATCGGAAGACATCATCGGAAGGAGTATGGGAAGTCGGGGATGTCATCGAAGTACGAGTGACACGAGAAGTGCAAGGAGCAGGCGATGCAGAACATGCGAACCAAGCAGGTAATGAAACTGAAGGAAAGGAAGCAAGGGTAGCAAGGAAAGCAAGGGACAATGAAGGCAGAAACCAGAATGACTTGCCCGATCTTTCCGCTCCTTCGGTCTTTCTTCCTCACAGCGGATTTGCCCTGTTGAAGTCGAATCATTCGAATGGGCTTCAGGCGTTGGTCGATTTTGGCCCTCATGGTGGATCACATGGTCACTTCGATAAACTGAATCTGATGATTCATGTCGGGAACCAGCCACTATCGCCAGACCGTGGTACCGTACCGTACGGTTCAATCCTGAAGAACGAATGGTATCCCCATACAGCCTGCCACAACACCGTCTCGGTTGGGCGGCGTTCCCAGAATCCGACCGAAGGGAAATGCATTCGGTATGAATCCGGTTCGAATTTTACTTATCTCTGGGTGCGGTCCGATCAGGCTTATGAACAGGGCGTTCTGGACCGGCATCTGATATTGACGGATGACTGGCTTCTGGATTGGTTCGAAGTGGAATTGGAAGAGCCGGCAGCTGTGGATTGGTGGTTTCATTATGTTGGCCAAGGAGAGCTTAGCGGGCTTCCCAATGCTGATCAGGGCCACGTTGTAACGAATCTAGGAAATGAAGATGGATACGCATATGTAAAAGAAAGCTGCGCCCACGCCTTGTCCCAGGATGGCATGCAATTCAATCTCCATATTGCCAATGCATCAGGGCCGCTGGCGGTAGCTTCATTTATGTCCTTTGAGGGGATGGGATGCACACAGGTGGAGTCACCTGGAATTGCGGACGATCCCAGCCGAAGGATGGAGGGAATCCGGCTTCATCGGACAGATTCGCAAGCCCGCTTCATTGCCGTCTACCGTAGCGGTACGGAGCCGCTGACATTGGAATGGAACCGGGCGGAGAATGGGGACTGGCTCAGCTTGTCCGATGGCAGGACCGCGAGAAGCTTCACGATGACCAACAACGGGTTGAAGGAGAGGGTACTCGATGAAAACCTTGTTTGAACCGAAAAACGGATTGTTGTCCGTGCCATATCAACCGGATGAAGAGAGTAAGCTGCTTGAGAATCCTCCCCGTTTCACCTGGATGCCAGGACAGCTGGAGAACGACCGTTATATGCTGCAGATTTCGACCTCACCCTCGTATGAAACGGAGGCGACAACGTCAATTTCGCCGATTCCCTATAACTTATACACTCCGGATCACGCTCTGGAGGCAGGTACTTATTATTGGCGCTATGCCTTGCTGACCGGGGAACAAGGGGAGGATACGACGGACGCTGCCCTTAACCGTTCTTCATGGAGCCAATCCCGAATGTTTCATGTTCCGGAGGGCCTCCCTGAGACTCCCCTGCCTGACCGGGGGGATCGCTATGAACGCACGAATACCGGGCATCCGCGGTTATGGCTGGATGAGAAGGGAGTGGCGGCGTTCCGTGAACATTTACGTCAGGATGATGATTACTGCGGCTGGCGCGCTTTTTACGAGAAATCGGTCATTCCGTGGCTGGATAAGCCGTTAATTCCGGAACCGGAACGTTATCCCGGCAATAAGCGTGTCGCGAAGCTGTGGAGAAAAATGTACATGGATTGCCAAGAAACGCTGTATGTCATCCGGCACTTAAGCGTGGCAGGGGTCATTTTGCAGGATGATGCTTTGATAGCCAAAGCGAAGTCGTGGCTGCTTCACGCGGCCCGGTGGGATACGGAAGGTACAACGTCCAGGGATTATAACGATGAAGCTGCGTTTCGGATGGTTGGTGCACTCGCATGGGGATACGACTGGCTCCACGATTACCTCACCGCAGAGGAGATGGATCTCGTCAGGGGAGCTCTTCTGCGACGTACGGAGCAGGTGGCCTTCCATGTGATGGAGCGCTCGAAAATCCATCATGTCCCCTATGACAGCCATGCTGTTCGTTCGTTGTCCTCCGTGCTTGTCCCAGCCTGCATTGCCATGCTGCATGAAGAGGCCGAGGCACAGACATGGCTGGATTACACGCTGGAATACTACGCCTGCCTCTATTCGCCTTGGGGCGGAGAAGATGGAGGCTGGGCCGAGGGGCCGCTCTATTGGACAACCGGCATGGCGTTTGTGATAGATGCGCTTAATCTCATTCGCAGCTACGTATCGATTGATTTCTTTAAACGGCCGTTCTTTGGGCGCACGGGCGACTTTCCGCTCTACTGCAGCAGCCCGGACACGATACGGGCCAGCTTCGGAGACCAGTCCTATCTAGGCGAGCCCGTTAGTCTGAAGACGGCTTTCAATATTCGCCAGTTTGCAGGCATTACAGGCAACGGATTATATCAGTGGTATTATGAACAAGTAGCCAAAGCGGATACGGACGCCGACACCAAGTTTTACAATTACGGCTGGTGGGATTTCCGATTTGACGATATGCTGTACCGGCATGATTACCCTCAAGTGGAGGCTGTTGCTCCTTCTGTTACCGTTCCGTTTTCTTCCGATAACGCTTCGGAAGCGAAGGAGGGGACCATCCAATCCGTCAAATGGTTCCGGGATATTGACTGGGTGGCGATGCATCACCGGATGGATGATCCGGATGAACATATCATGCTGCTGGCAAAGAGCAGCCGTTACGGCTCCATGAGCCACAGTCACGGTGACCAGAACGGATTCCTGCTGCACGCATTCGGCGAACCTCTCGCTATCGAGAGTGGATATTATATCGCTTTCGGAAGCACGATGCATATGAATTGGCGGAGGCAGACGCGTTCCACGAACAATATTCTCATCGATGGCCATGGGCAGTATGCGGGAAAAGACAAGGTGCTCTGCATCGAGGCCAGCGGGAAGGTGGAGCAAGTTGACGCGTCACCAGGGTACGGGTATACCCGTATGAACGCTACGCAGGCCTACCTGGAGAATGTCCCTTATCTTGAGCGGTATGTGCGCGAGATCTATTTTTTTGACGAATCATATTTTGTCATAGTGGATACGGTGGATCTCGCCAAGCCAGCCAGCATCGAGTGGCTGTTTCATACTCTGAACGTGATGAAGCTGTCGGGGCAGACGTTTCGAGTGTTGGGCAGCAAAGCGGAAATGGAAGGGCGATTCGTGTACAGTTCATCCGGCGACTTGTCGCTGAATCAGCATAATCAGTTCACCGATGTCGATCCCGATGAAATCGATGGGCTGGATAACCAGTGGCATCTGCATGCTGAAACGAAATCTGCGGCAAGCCATCGCATCGCGACCCTCCTGGTTCCCATGAAGGCGGATGAGAGTAAATATGTCTCATATTTCCTGGATGATCAGGACCATGGAGTTCATATCTATTTCACGAATGAGGATGGGAACACAAGAAAGGTCGAGGTGCCTAAGGCATATTAACTCTTAGAGGTGCTGTTTCGATTTAGAAAATAGACTCAACTTCAGCGCAAGCAGCTGGATGTTGAGTCTTTTTTTATGCATATTCACAATGCTGATGGATACAGTTACCGTTCTCGTAGAGATCATGGGCCGGGATATAGTTCGCAAAGGATTGATTCTGAAATCAGGGTTTATAACAGTCTAGCCTGGGAAGGTGTCATGCCCTTGTACTGTTTGTACAGCTTGGTAAAATAATTCGGGTTGCTGCAGCCGACGATGCCGGCAATCTCGGTGATGGTTAAAGTCCCTTCACGAAGCAACTTCTCCGCTTCATTCATTCGGGTTAGATTGACGTAATCCACGAAAGTGCGCCCTGTTAAACGCTTGAACATTTTGCAAAAATGAAACGGATTCAAACCGACCGCCGCCGCGGCGGCCTCAACCGACAATTTCTCGCCGATGTTGCTCTCGATGTGTTGAATGAGTGTTTTATAACGGTCCCGATTCGCAAAATACGGCTCGGCCGTCTTCTCCGTGAACGGTGCGGGCATGAATGTGCGCGCCAGCAGAACGAACAGGGTGTACAGCTTGGACTTGGCTACAAGCTCATAGGCTGGACGACGCGTTACAAGCTCTTCAATGACTTCATCCAGCAGCGGATAGCAGTCTGCGCCAGCTGGGTGGCTCTCGGCAGGCTTGACGGGGAAACGGAGCCGGCCTTCCATATAGGGAGCGACATAACGCGCATGAATCGGATCATGAAGGAAATCGTTAAAGAGGGATGCATTCACCACGACACAATCAAATCGTACGTCGCCATCTTCAAGCGCATATCCCACGTGAAGGCTGCCGCCGGGGATGATAATGACTTCCCCGGCCTTTACGTCATACGGAGTTGTATCAATATGGAATACCGCGTGTCCTTGGCGCATGCTAATGATCTCAAAGTGCTCATGCCAGTGGAGATACAGGATACAGTCTTTCATTTTGGCATGGGAGCAGAAGTTATGAAATACCTGCACGGGATAAGCTTTGTAGTCAAGTCTCGTATTCTCATGAAGCTCTCTTGGATTGGACAAGCGAATTCACCTCGAACCGCAAGATTAGAGTGGTAATGCACAAGGTTGTATAGAGAAAATGTTGAGTTCCGCCATTATAATGAAGTTGCTTCACTTACAATAAGCCAATATCGGAATGATGACAACGGGTTAGGAAAAAGATTTGTAAGCGGTTTACGACAATATGACGTATTCAGGGGGAGTTAACAAGCATGAACACGACATTTAAAGTTGTGATAGCAGGATGCGGCAGTATGGCGAATACATGGGCGGAATATGCAAAAGGGCGTGAGGACGTTGAAATCGTGGGCCTCGTGGATATCCAGGAAAAGTTTGCACAGGCATTTGCTGACCGACATGGGCTTTCTTGTCCCATCTATACAAATATTACGGAGGCTCTTACTTCAAGCGGAGCGAATATCGTATTTGATGTGACCATTCCGGCCAGCCACTATGGGATTAGCACGGCAGCGCTTAAGCACGGGTGCCATGTATTCAGCGAAAAACCGTTAGCGGAATCGATGACGGAATGCCTGGATATCGTGAAGCTGGCCGAGTCTGTGGGCAGAACGCATGCCGTCATGCAAAACCGCCGATTTGACCCGCGAATTAGAGCGTTCAAGGATTTGATCGATAGCGGCGCGATTGGAAAGCCCGGTTTTATAGGGGCGGATTTTTTTCTGGGCGCCCATTTCGGCGGGTTTCGGGACCTGATGGACAGTCCATTGCTGCTCGACATGGCCATTCACACCTTCGACCAGGCCCGAATGATCAGCGGAGCCAATCCGGTATCCGTGTACTGTCAGGAGTTTAACCCGCCGGGGTCCTGGTATGCCGGTAACGCGATGGCGATATGCATCTATGAAATGTCGGACGGCTCCGTGTTCAATTACCGCGGTTCCTGGTGTGCCGAAGGTGCTCAGACCTCCTGGGAGGCCGCATGGCGCGTAACGGGAGAGAGAGGAACGGCAATCTGGGACGGTCATGATGAGATTTATGCGGAGTTCGTGGCGGAAGGGGATCAATCAGGAAATTTCATACGGAGGTATGAACGGACGGAAGGAACGCTGCCCGTCATGGAGAAGACCGGACATCATGGCTGCCTGGAACATATGTTTTATGCCCTCGAAGCGGGCATCAAGCCGGAGACGGATTGCAGCGACAACGTCTACAGCATGGCGATGGTGCTGGCTGCCTTGGAGAGTGCCAAGACGGGACAGAAAGTCATGATATCGGAGTTCATGAAGGGAACAAGTGAGTAGTTTCGGCGGCATTTTCATACAACTCTAGCCTTGGCTGGAGGATGGCTTGCACAGGAATGTGTTGTCTGGGGAACAAAAACATATAGGGTACAAGGAGCCGCGGGGATTCGCGGCTTTTTGGTTTTGCGTTGCAGGAGTCCTTCCTTTAAAGACATCCCTCTTCCAGTGGGGGACAAAGCCGTGCTACAATAAAGGACAAGCATAAGTAAAACGCTTAACCTGGAAGAGAAAGGAATGACCTCTTTGCAGCAAAACTGGTATCGCAAGCTGCTTCTTTCCTATTTTCCCATTTTCCTTATCACCATTACCATTATCGTATTTCTTTCTTTCATTATGTTTAATGAGGCTTCACGCGAAGAAGCGGCCAAGGCAAACGGGATATCCACGAGATTTATTATGGAAGACCTCGACCGCTCCATCCATGCAATTGAGATGAACGTGCTGAACGAAGTGGAGACGAGTTCCCTATACTCGAGCTATCTGTTCAGTACCCCGTCATCCGACCAAAATTTGATGTATTCGCTGGTGAAACGACTTCGCGTGCTGCAAACGGACAGCGACATGATTGAATCGGTCTATTTGTACCGTCATTCGGATCAGTCCGTGCTGACTACCAGCGGACAGAGCTCCCTCTCGTCGTTTCCGGACCGTTCATTTATCGAGCACGCCGTGAAGGAGCACGATTATCGGGGCTGGTCGGCCGTACGCTCCATGACGGGTCTCGGGGAGAACGAACCGAAGCAGGTCATCTCCATGTACAAAAATTTGCCGCTCCCCTTCGGAAGCCAGGGACTGCTGGTGATAAACGTCAGCATGTATCGGTTGGAGCAGATGATCAATCCGATGATAAATGACAGCGTTTCCTTTTTGAATATTCTGGATTCCAGCGGGGAGCTGATCTTCGAAGCATCCCAGACGGGAGAGGATAACCGGGCCAAAGAAGGCAAGGTGCTGACAATGCTGCAATCGGAACAGCTGGGTTGGACTTTTGAAAGCGGCCTCCGTGCGGGCCAGCTCTATGCTTGGGTGTCGGTCGTATCCTATATCTGGGTCGTCATCGGGTTCGTGACCGTGGTGCTTGCCGTTATTTACATCGTTTATATTAGCAGGCGGAATTATCAGCCGATCAAAGCCATGATGAACCGCATAGAATCCATTCAGCTGAACATGCCGCAGGTGGCTAAGGATGAATTATCCGTGATCGACAGCGCGCTTGAAAGCCTGATCAACAGGTCCATGGATTATGACAAAAAGCACGACGAGAATCTCCAGCTTCAGCGCAGTCAGCTGTTTATGGACCTGATCGGCGGGCACAAGCACGAGGAGGAGCTGCAATCGAGGATGAGCGAGCTGACCCCGATGACCTTGACGGAACAACCGGTTGGCTACGTTATGATGCTCGGTGAAATCAATGATTACAGCGGCTTTCAGGATGTTCATACCGCTCGGGACCAGAATGTGTTGAAGTTTGCCTTGATGAACGTGTTCCAGGAGCTTTCACGCAATGCCGGCTTCAACAGCTGGCTCGAGTGGATCTCCGGCAGCCGCGTCGGTATTCTGATCGCGCTGCCGGAGGTAAAGGACGAGACTCGTCCGGCCCTGATCCATGCTGCCGAGGAATGCCGCGGCTGGGTTGAGGAAAAGCTTCGCCTGCCTTTGAGCTTCGGGCTGGGCAGTACGGTCACCGGGCTTCACGAGATCGGGGCCTCGTACCGCTCCGCCTCGGAGGCGCTCGGCCATAGACTGGTAATGGGGGATCATGGCGTCCTGGTTGGCGATGAGCTGTCCAAGGAGGATTTAAGCCACCTGCTTCCTTATCTGACGGAAATTTCGGAGCTGGTCAAGGACTTTCGCTTAAATAACGATGGCTGGAGAACCCGTCTGCAGGATATGTTCGTTTCGTTCAAGGAGGAGCGGTTGAAGGACGATATCATCCGTTCTCTGGTCAACAGCATGCTTCAGCTGCTGTCCCGGGAGGTTGGGGTGTTATCCGGCGAGCTGCGGAATCAGCTTTCGGAGAGCAAGGACCATATGCTGGCGGGAGCAGCGACCCTGGAGGAGCTGCAGAGCAGGATCAGCGATGAGTTAACGGAAACTTACCGTACTTACGTTGCGCTCAGTGAAACCAAAAGCTACCGGGCGATGATCAGCGAGATGAAGCACTATATCGAAGAGCATTTTGAAGATCCGGATTTATCCCTAAAGCATCTTAGCGACCGTTTTCAGATTTCAGGCAAATACGCAAGCTATCTGTTTAAAATGGAATACGATATGAAGTTCGTTGATTTCCTGGTTCAGCTGCGGATGAAGCGGGCGGAGGAGCTGCTGGCGGAGACCGAGTTCTCCATACAGGAAATTGCGGAGAAAATCGGGTATGCAAACGCCATTACGTTCGGGCGGGTGTTCAAACGGACGGCCGGTGTGACGCCGGGAGATTACCGCAAGCTGAAGATGAAGCCGTCTCCTGGTATGGAGCCGGGATCATAAACGAGCGGCTTGGATTGCGAAAGCAGTTTATGACTATAGTTTATCAAGAAGCGGGTGCAGAAGTTTCCGATTGGGAGCAGCACCCGTTTCGTATTTTTGCATATGCACGGCAAATTTCAAGCCTGGGGCTTCATTTAGCGGGACGTTCAACATACGGAACAAACCGTGGATGCAGCAAGGTTTAAGGCGATCGTATGAAAACAGTTTATGATGCGAAAATAGTCATTGCTAAACCGAGAAACCGTGTAACCATGCGCATTCTGGGGTTTGGAATTTGGTTTATTGTCATACCCGGGCCTCTGAGGCATACTGAGGACACCCCACGGGTTAAGCGCTTACATGAATGGATCCCAAAGCAGCGCAGGGATGTATCCGCAGGATATATTCAATTAAGAGAACGGCGCGAACGGTAGGGCAATATCAAAATAAGAAAAGGGGATGTAACTATGGCGGCAAGCAAGAAAAAATGGGGCAAGCTCGCAAAGCTCTCGCTCGTCATGCTATTGGCTGGAACGGTCGTATTATCCGGGTGTTCATCAGACTCGGGCGGCAGCACCAATACTTCAAGCGGAAGCGGAGATTCCGGCTCTAAGGATGGTAAGCAGGTCACGCTGAAGGTCGAAATATTTGATCGCGGCAATACACCGAAGCCATACACCATAACCGACAGCTACCTAACGAGATACATCCAGGACAACTTTGGAACTCCTAACAACATTAAGATGGAATTTGTACCGGTACCCCGTTCGGAGGAGATCAAGAAGCTGAACGTTCTGATGGCCAGCGGCGGCAACGTGCCGGATATTGTTTTTACGTACGACACCCCTACCTTCAATCGCTACGCGGAGCAGGGCGGACTGACGGAACTGACCGATCTGATCAACGAGCACGGTCCGAACCTGAAGGAATTCCTCGATGAGGACGCGATGAGTTACGGCCAGTACATGGGCAAACAGTTTGCCGTTCCTGGAAAGCGGGCTTTCCTGGGTAAGTATTCTTCCTTTATCCGTACCGACTGGTTAGAGAAGCTCGGCATGGACGTGCCACAAACCACGGATGAGCTGTACGAGGTCTTGAAAGCTTTCAAAGAAAAGGATCCGGGCGAAACCGGCGGCAAGGTCATTCCTTTCGGCATGACAATCGAACCGGCTCAATACGATCCGTTAATCTGGTCCTTTATCCAGCCGACCACGGATGAACAGAAGTACACGCAGCTCCAAAAGCTCGGAGCGAATGACTACCCGACCCTGCTTCCGGGCTTCAAGGATGCGCTTCAATTCTTCAACAAGCTGTACAATGAGGGGCTGATCAGCCGTGACTTCAGTTTGGACGAAGACAAGAAGCAGTTGACCCAGGATGTAACGAATGGCCTCACTGGCTTCCTGACAGAGGATTATCCGAACTTGTACTATGCGGACGGCACCTATGATACGCTGCTGAAAAACCAGCCGGATGCCAAACTGGAACCGATCGATCCATTCACCAACTCCGAAGGCAAGCGCGCGAAGCCCGAATATGCGCCAAACGGCATGTATATCATGATTCCGAAAACAAGCAGCCATGCTGTGGAAGCGATTAAATACCTGAATTGGATGGCCGATCCTGCCAATCTGCTGGCTCTGCAAAACGGCGTGGAAGGCGAAAATTATGAAATGGTGGACGGCATTCCCGTCATGAAGACCGACGCTCCTCAAGATGTGATTGATCGTCTTTACAACTCCGGCGACATTGCCATTATCGCTAACGGTAACTTTGTTGGCGACGAGGCACAGAACCGGGAGAAGCTGACGACCAACTTCCCGGAGAAGTTCCAGGATCTGCACCGCAAGGCCGTCGAAATAGCGGCAACGGATACGTTTAAGCCGGTCAACTTTGACCGACCGATCGAAGCCGAAGCGAAATACGGCACGAACCTCCAAGCCAAATACGAAGAGATGATCGTAAAGACGGCGATGGCCAAACCGGAAGACTTCGAGAAAGTGTTCGAAGCTACGATGAAGGATTACATGGTCAGCGGCGGCCAGGCGATTCTTGATGAGCGGACCAAGGTTTATCAGGAGATGCAATCCAAATAAAGATACTCCGCAGCGGGACAAGGGAAAGGACGGCTATATACAAGAGGCCGTCCCTTCGCTCCCGGCGTCATGAGCAAGGAGAGGATGATTCAGATGAGAGGAACCGTTTACCTGCGCCGGTACTGGCAATTATATGCACTGCTTGTTCTGCCTTTGGTCTACTTTATCATTTTCAAATACGGCCCGATGTGGGGCGTTCAGATTGCTTTTAAGGATTTCAATTTCTTCCAGGGCATCACCGGAAGCGAATGGATTGGACTGGATGCCTTCCGAGAAGTCTTCCAGACTCAGGACTTTTATAAAACACTGCGCAACACACTGATGCTCAATCTGCTGGATCTCTTGGTTTCATTTCCGGCCCCATTGATTCTGGCCATTATGCTGCATGAACTCCGAATCCGATGGTTCAAACGTTTATCCCAAACGATATTGTATATTCCCCATTTTATTTCATGGGTTATTATAGGCGGCATTGTATACCAGGTGTTTGGCACGCAATCCGGCATGATCAACAATATGCTGATGGCGCTCGGCTTTGATTCGGTGCCTTTTCTAACCGAAAAAAATACATGGCTCATCACCTACCTGGCGACGGGTGTATGGCAGAGCGCAGGCTGGGGAACCATCCTCTATCTGGCTGCCTTAACCGGGATCAACAAGGAGCTGTTTGAAGCGGCGGAAGTGGACGGGGCAGGCAGGTTCAAACGAATCTGGTATATCACGCTGCCGGGCTTGAAGACGACGATTGTAACGCTCCTCATCATCAACCTCGGGAATATGATCTCGATCGGTTTTGACCGTCCGTTTGTCATCGGCAATAAAGCGGTCATGGATTACTCCGACGTGCTGAGTACCTATGTGTACCGGACCGGTCTGGAATCCGGGCAGTATACGCTGGCGACGGTGGTCGGCCTGTTCCAGGCTGTCGTTGGCTTGGTCTTTATCCTTGGAGCCAACTATGCATCCAAAAAACTGACGGACGAGTCCATCATTTAACGTTTTTGCAGAAAGGAGTATCACTCATGAGCGAGCGTGTGTCGAACCGCGTTTTTGATACCGTAAACATCATCCTGCTTGCACTTTTTGTACTTATTTGCCTGGCACCCTTTTTCCATATTATCGCCATCTCCTTCAGCTCAAATCGTGCAGTAACGTCAGGTGACGTGACTTTGTTGCCGGTAGAGTTCAGCCTTCAGGCTTATAAATCCGTATTCTCGGATTCCAGCATGATCCGGTCTCTCGGCTTTACGGTCATGCTCACATTGCTGACGACGGTGCTGTGCATGATCATGACGATGATTGCCGCTTATCCACTGACAAAAAAGAAGCTGAAAGGCCGCAAAATCTTCATGTTTATCATCATTGTGACCATGTTCTTCAGCGGGGGCATTATCCCGGAATACATTCTCGTGAAAGACCTGAATTTGCTGGATACGATTTGGGCCCTGGTTCTTCCGGGACTGATCAGTCCGTTCTATCTGATTATCCTGATCTCCTTCTTTAACGGAATTCCGGAAAGTCTTGAGGAAGCGGCCGAAATTGACGGCACAAGCCAGATCGGAACGATGCTTCGGATTATTCTGCCGCTGTCATTGCCGGTCATAGCAACGCTAAGCCTGTTCTATGCGGTCGGGCGCTGGAACGGATTTCAGGACACGCTGTTGTACATTACAAGCGAAGAGCTGTATCCGCTCCAGCTGAAGCTGTATCAATTGGTACAGAACAATATGATAACGGATCTGACCCGTAACGAGGGACCTGCAGCGGGTGTCAGAGCAACCACGGAAAGCTTGAAAGCGGCCAGCGTCGTATTTGCCACGGTGCCGATTCTAATCGTGTATCCATGGCTGCAGCGTTACTTCGTCAGCGGCGTGATGCTGGGAGCCGTGAAGGGTTAAGGACGACGGATATCAGGAGGATCGTATATGTATAGCAAAGTTTTTGAAGTCAATGACGGCTGGGTTCGGGAGGGGACGGACCGCCAGATTATGGAGCAGGCACATCGCTGGTATGGCGGGGTTCGTACCTTGGAGAACGGTTTGCCCTCACCCAACCATAACAGCGGGACACCGACCGCCATGGCGATCTGGGCCGCCGCGCTTTGCAATCCGGCATCCGAATACTACCACAGCAGGGAGCTGGCGAACAGATTAACGCTTGCGGCGCGTTATATGCTGGAGACTCAGCATAGCGACGGTACGATCTCGCCGGGCTGGACGAATTTTCATTCTCCTCCGGATACGGCGTTCGTCGTGGTTGGTTACGCGCAAGCAGCGCAGCTGCTTCTGGCCGACGGTTGGGAAGAGCTGAAGGGAGCAGCGGCGGATATGCTGCTGTTTCTGGAACGGACCTTGCCCGCGCTGATTACCGGAGGCTGCCATACGCCGAATCATCGGTGGGTCATCTGCGCGGCGCTGGGCTTCTTGAATGAGCTCTTTGATTCGCACGATGCCTTGAAGCGGGCGGAGGAGTGGCTCGCCGAAGGCATGGACGCCACGGCGGACGGGGAGTGGACCGAGCGCAGCAACGGGATCTACAACGTCGTCAGCGACGTCATGCTGATTCATGCGGCCAGGTTGCTGAAGCGTCCGGAGCTTCTGATCCCGGTCCGTGCCAATTTGAAGATGATGTCCTATCTGGTTCACCCGGATGGGGAGATCGTTACCGAATATTCCGGGCGGCAGGATTTTGGTCAAAGCTTCGATATGTCGGGATATTTTCTGCCGTGTCTGATGATGGCCTCGCTGGACCGTGATCCGGTATTTCAGGGGATGGCGGAACAGTCGCTGTCTCTGCTGAAGCATCCCGGCGGAGCACCGACCAACGCAGCCGTTCGGCTGCTCTTGGATCCGGGGCTAAAGCGCCAGGGTGCGGAGATAACGCCGATGCCGGAGCATTATCGCGTCGTGCTGAACGGAGAATTTCCAAGGGAGCGCTACCTGTCCGGGTTTGCAGGTGCCGGTCATCACGGTGTCATCCGTTACAGCCGGATGCATACGGATTTTGGCGCTCCGGTCGCCCGAATCCGTGAAGGACATACCAGCGTGACCGTCAGCACGGAAATGTCCTCCTTCTTTTCTATTCGTCATGGAGCGGCTCGTTTGCTGGGTGTGCAGTTCGCCTCCTACTTCGACCCCGGCTTTGTCAAGATGAGCCGGATGGCGACGTTGGAGGATGGGTATCGGTTATCCGGCGAACAGGAGAAGGGCTACAACGGGCCGGTGCCGGAAGCCGATCTGCCTGCAAGCACCGAGGCAGACATCAGCCCTTGGTATCTGCTGCCGCATCACCGCCGTCCCCAGACGCATGTGCAGCAGCATAAGGTGAGGGTGGACGTGCTGGAAACCGTTGATGGCTGGAAGCTGGTCATTTCCTCGACGGAGCCGGAGGAAGTCGTATCGCAGATCTCGCTCATATTTCCGGCAGCTGGAGCCCTTAGCGGTGGAGAGCTTGCTCCCGCCGGCGTGGATGCTCAGTTCTGGATGGAAGGGAGCATTCGCTACGAGATGGACGGCGAGTGGATGGAAATTAGCGGCGGCGAATTTCAGCACACAGCGGCGGGCGTCCGGGAAGCGGTTTATCCGCTTGGGTGCCGAACGCTGCTGCTGAACGTGGTAACTCCGTTCGAGAAGGAGATTCACATCAAGCTTTCTCCGGCAGAGCAAGCTCAAACGGAAGGAAGTGGAGCTTCATGACAAGCTATATCGAAGCTCGTGAGAGCATCCGGTATTGGTTGGGCGATGATGATGCCGGAGTGCTGAAGACCATTGCCGACCGCTACATCGGAGCGAACCCGGAAATTCCGTTCTCGCTGCGCTCGTTCGCTGAAACAGGTATTCTTCAGACCGAGGAAGGGTTCTATAATTTCAACTTCGGCGACCGGTTCCGGGATGCGAGGCCGGGGGACGCCGCCTATGCGCTTGGCTTGGTCTGGAGCGACGATGAGCGTTCGCTTGACGCCGGGATTATGCCGTTCAGCCCTGTACGGTTCTATCTGAACGATCAGCTGATGTACCGCTCGGGAGCCGAGGACGAGATGAAGCCGGATGCAAAAATCGTTGTTCCGCTTGTTCTGAAACCCGGCTGGAATACGCTGCTGATTGAGGCGTGCAGGACCGAAGCTGGCTTCGGCTGCCGATTTGGCTCCCAGGAGGGCAAGGTCAGAATTTTGCAGGTGTTATCCCCGTTTGCTGATCGGAAGGAAGCTGCCGGTTGGGCGTATGCCGGGCCGTTGACCGCCGGCATGTTCGGAGAAAGCGGTATCTTTCCGAATGCCCACGGAACTGAAGGCGAGACCGGTGTTAGCTGGCTCCCGGTCACAGGCTGGAGCGAGGAAGAAGCGGAGAAGCCGAATTTTGAGCGTATGTTTGGCTTGCCGAAGCTCCCGGTATCGGGTTATGCCTGGAGCCGATTGCATGTGCCGGCAGGCGTTGACTGTGTTGTGCTTAGAGGCCGCGCTCTGGGGCGGACGGAAGTATGGATCGACGGGAAAGCCGTATTGGATACTCAAGGGTGCGGCAATTTTGGCTGCGAGATTCCTGCTGCGGCCAGCCGAGGGGATCTTCTCGTACGATGCTCTAGCGGGCCATCCGGATGGGGATTTGAGCTTGAGGCCTATGGTTCAGAGAAAGAGCTGGACTTTGTGCTTCCGGTTCAAGTCCAGGGCGCACCTTCTCCGTGGCTATTTGCCGGGCCGCTGGCTGCAGAGAAGGAGGAAATACAGAAGGAGGTGTGTTCGGTACGACGGCTGTTCCCTCGCGCGGATAGCGGCGGTTTGACCGGCTGGTCCCTGGATGCGCCGGGCCGCCGGGTCAGGCCGTTCTATGAGAACGCAATGCTGAGCAACAAATGGACCTCCGGTTCTGCCACCAATTTCGGGCGCTGGGACTATCCGCTTGGGGTGACGATGTACGGCCTGCTTCAGACGTCGCGAATCCTGAAGCGGCCGGATATTGCGAAATTTGCTCACGCGCACATCGACATCTGTACTTCATGGTATGAATACGCCGTTTGGGATCGGGATACGTATGGATTTCCGTCGATTAACCATCAGTTGGTGCTGATCAAAATGCTGGACAACTGTGGTTCCTTCGGCTCTGCGATGCTGGAAGCATACACGGAAAGCGGTAATCCGGACTATTTGAATGTGGCGGAAGTGATTGCGGACTTTATGACGAACCGCCTGGAACGTCGGGAAGACGGCGCCTTCTACCGTCTCTGCATCTCGGAGTACTCTGCGGATACGATGTGGGCGGATGATCTGTACATGAGCACGCCTTTCTTGTCGCGGTACGCCGAAATTACAGGCGATTCCTCTTATCTGGATGACGCGGCCCATCAGTTTTTGAGGTATCGGGAGTATCTGTTTATGCCGGAGGAAGGCGTGATGAGCCACGTGTTTGACTTCAAATACGGGAAGGCGACCCGAATTCCTTGGGGGCGTGGAAATGGCTGGAGCCTGTTCTCCTTGTCCGAGCTGCTTGAACGCCTGCCGGGGGAGCATAAGGATCGACCGGCCCTGCTTGAATTCTACCGTGAGCTGTGTGCCGGGATCGCTTCCTACCAGGGAGAGTCAGGGCTCTGGAGACAAGTCATTACCGATCCGGAAGCATATGAGGAAGCATCCTGTACAGCCATGTTCGCCTATGCCTTTGCCAGAGGCGTGCGGTTCGGCTGGCTGGAGAATCCCGCACCGTTCGCCGATGCCGCCATTCGGGCATGGCAGGGGCTGACCGGAAAAGTCATCGATCGCCGCGGCAGCGTGCACGGGGTATGCAGCGGGTCCCGTTATTCCTTTACCGGGGATTATTACAAGCATGACCTACTCACCGTGGTGAATGACAATCACGGGACCGGCATCATGATGCTGGCGGGCGCGGAAATCATAAAATTGAAAGGCATGCTGGGCGGCAAGTAAGGCATACACTTTCTTTAAAGCGCTTAACCCTTAGTTGGTTAGGCGCATAGATCTAATAGGTTAAGCGCTTAATTCACATAATGTTTCTTTCTTAGGCTGCAATGAAGATGAAAAGTTGAAAAGGAGATGAACCGGTTGACGACGACACGATTAACGATGGCACAGGCGCTGCTGAAGTTTTTGGATGCACAGTACGTTTCCGTCGATGGAGTGGAGACGAAATTCGTGCATGGGGTAATGGGAATATTCGGACACGGCAATGTAACCGGTCTTGGCGAGGCCTTGGAACGAAGCGCGGGTGACCTGGTTTATGTTCAGGGCAAAAATGAGCAGGGCATGGTGCATACCGCTGCGGCATACGCGAAGCAAAAGAACCGGCGGCAGATCTGGGCCTGCACCTCGTCCATCGGACCCGGTGCGCTCAATATGGTCACCGCGGCAGCTACGGCAACGGTGAATCGCATCCCGGTGCTGCTGCTGCCTGGTGATAACTTCGCCTGCCGCCAGCCTGATCCGGTGCTGCAGCAGATAGAGGCCCCGTCGGATTATACGGTATCGGCCGCAGATGCTTTCAAGCCGGTGAGCCGGTACTGGGATCGGATATCCCGGCCGGAGCAGCTTATCGCGGCCGCCCGCCAGGCGATCCGTGTGCTTACTGATCCGGCGGAGACGGGAGCGGTTACGCTGGCGCTGCCTCAGGACGTGCAGGCTGAGGCGTACGATTATCCGGATTCGCTGTTTGAGAAAACGGTACACGTCATCGACCGCCGCCCGCCGTCGGCGGAGCGACTGAAGCGTGCGGCGGGACGGATTGCAGCCAGCAAGCGTCCGCTCATCATTGCCGGTGGAGGCGTGCACTACAGTGATGCAGCCACCGACCTGGCTGCATTTGCGGAAGCTTTCGGCATCCCGGTCGCAGAAACGCAGGCCGGCAAAAGTGCGCTTCCCTGGAACCACCCCCTGAACCTGGGCGCCATGGGCGTAACGGGCTCGTTGGCGGCAAATCGCGCTGCCGCTAAGGCCGATCTGATTATCGGTATCGGCACCCGATATTCGGACTTTACCACGTCCTCCAAATGGGCGTTTCAAAGGGAGGATGTATCGTTCCTGAACCTGAATGTCAACGGTGCGGATGGCGCCAAGCTCGGCGGCGAAGCGCTGATTGCCGATGCGAAGGAAGGGTTGAAAGCGCTGCACCAGGAGCTGTCTCGGGTTGGCTATCAAGCGGGTTACGAAGATCGAGAGCTTGCCGATTTGAAAGCAGCGTGGGACTGCGAGGTGGACCGCTTGTACGCTGCCGAGCATCCGGACGGCTTGTCTCAGACAAGAGCCCTTGGCGTCATCAATGAGGTCATCTCCCCATCTTCCATCATCGTCTGTGCCGCAGGCAGCCTTCCGGGAGACTTGCACCGGTTATGGAGACCTTCCGAACCGAAGACGTACCACATGGAGTATGGCTTCTCCTGCATGGGGTATGAGGTGAGCGGCGCCTTGGGAGCCGCTCTCGCGGAGCCGGACCGTGAAGTCTATGCGCTGGTCGGCGACGGCAGTTACCTTATGCTGCACTCGGAGCTGATCACCAGCTTGCAGGAAGGCCGCAAGATTACGATATTGTTGTTCGACAACCACGGATTCCAATGTATTCATAATCTGCAGCGGAGCAACGGCAGCGACGGGTTTGGCAATGAGTTCCGACGCCGCGAAGTGGGGACGGGTCGCTTGACAGGTGAATACCTCCCGATTGATTTCGCGGCACACGCTCGTGCGCTTGGCGCTAAAGCCTACAAGGCCAACTCGCCGGAAGCACTGCACGAAGCACTTCTCCTGGCGCAGAAGGAAATCGTCACGACGCTGATCGAGATTCCGGTCGTTCCGGGGACGAACACCGATGGTTATGAGTCCTGGTGGCGCGTAGAGGTGCCGGAGGTGTCGGCCTCAAGCAAGGTAACCGAAGCGCAGCGCCAAATGGCTGCCCGAAGCAAGGAAGCAAGACCCTACTAAACAAAACAAAGGAGCGCTGGTTATGAGCAACAGGCACTTCAAGCTTGGGATCCATCCTATTAACTGGGTCGGCGAGGACGTTAGGGAGCATGGGGACGACACGACCTTTGAGATGATTGTAGATGATATTGCGGCTTTGGGACTGACAGGTACGGAGATGGGAAGAAAATTCCCCAAGGATCGGACTGTGCTGAAACGGGAGCTGGATGCGCGCGGCATTCAACTGGTTTCCCAGTGGAAGTCGGTGCTGTTCTCTGATCCCGATTACCGGAAGCAGGAGCTGGAGGATTACCGGCGGCACGCGGAGTTTCTGGCCGGGTTCGGCAGCAAAGTCATCAGCACGGCGGAGGTTGGGGGATCACTTCACTTCGATCCCCGACGGACGCCGAATGAGAGTATCGTTCTCCGTCTGGATGACGCCGGATGGGAAAGCCTGGCGGAAGGACTGAACCAGGCTGGCGAGATTGCGGTTAGTTATGGCATGAAACTGGCTTACCATCACCATGGCGGCACGGTCGTGGAGCAGCCCGACGAAATCGACCGCCTGATGGCCATGACCGATCCTTCGCTGGTGTTTCTCCTGTACGATACCGGTCATGCCTATTACGGGGGAGCAGATCCGCTTGAACTGCTCCGCATGCATTATGAGCGGATTGCGTACATCCATCTGAAGGATGTCCGGCTTGATGTTTTGGAGCAGGCACGACAGGCTCGGTGCGATTTTGTGAGCTGCATTCGCAGAGGCGTGTTCACGGTTCCAGGAGACGGCTGCATTGACTTTGCGCCGATTATCGGCGAGCTCGTCAAGCGCGGCTATGACGGTTGGGCGATGCTGGAGGGTGAACAGGACCCTGCGCTGCATCCTGCAAAGGAGTACGCTCAGCAGGCCATCGAATACCTGGAACGGCTGGAAGGCCAGCAGAAACGATAGGGCTGAAGTTATGCGGCATGATCGTTGAAACCAGGCTCATGGCGATTCGACATCGCTCGAGAACACAGATAAAAGCATGCATAGCAGACAACCAGTGGCTCTCATTCGGGCTTCGATGGTTAAGAGCTGCAGCTGATCAGGTGTCAAAGGATAAAGAACTGCAGGTGATTACGGCCATTGGATAGCGGGGGCCATGCGTTTCTTGGTGCTCGCAGCTTGGGCCGATCTGATCAAGGAGAAGGAGGTTAATCCATGAGTGAAATCACGTTCAATAACGAAAAACCGTTGGATTTCGTGGCTGTAGGGAGGCTCTGCATCGACCTGAACGCCAATGAAATTAACCGGCCGATGGAGGAAACGAGCACGTTTACCAAGTACGTGGGCGGATCACCCGCCAACATCTGCATCGGGATGGCACGTCTGGGGCTGATCACGGGTTTTATCGGCAAGGTTGCGGACGATCAGATGGGACGTTTTATTACAAAATACCTTGAGAATAACGGGATTGCGACTAAAGGCGTGTCCACCGACTACACGGGAGCCGTGACGGGTCTGGCTTTTACTGAGATCAAGAGTCCCACCGACTGCAGCATTCTGATGTACCGCGACAACGCCGCGGACTTGCTGCTGGAGACAGGGGACGTGAACGAAGAGCTGATCGCCTCCGCCAAAATGGTGCTGATCTCCGGAACCGCGCTCTCGGCCAGTCCTTCCCGGGAAGCCGTGTTTCTGGCTCTGGACTATGCCAAGCGCCACGGGGCCGTGATCGCGTTTGACCTCGACTACCGTCCGTACACATGGAAATCTCCGCAGGAGACGGCGATCTACTACAATTTAGCGGCGGAGACATGCGATATTATCCTCGGCACGCGCGAGGAATTCGACATGATGGAGCAGTTCGGGGGCAACCCGGAACGAAGCGACCGCATCACGGCCGCCAAGTGGTTTGATTACAACGCCAAGATCGTGATTATCAAGCACGGCAAGGAAGGTTCCATCGCGTATACCCCTGGCGGTGCCAGCCATACGGCACAAAGCTTTCCGGCAAAGGTCATCAAGACGTTCGGAGCGGGAGATTCATACGCCGCCGGTTTTCTGTACGGCCTGATGCAGGGCTGGCCCATCGAGCGCTGCATGGAGTTCGGCAGCGCGGCGGCAAGCATTGTCATCTCCAGCCACAGCTGCTCCGATGCGATGCCGACGAGCGCGGCGGTTCACGATTATATTGAGCGCTGCAAGCGAGGCGAAATCACCTCCAATTCCTGAGTTTAGTTCATGGTCAGTAGCTATATTGGAGATCTGTCACCACTGATGTTTTGTTGTGTTCTATTTTACTGATCCAATCGAAAGGGGCCAACCAGCCATGACGCAAACCCTGAGCAATTATATCGGGGGACAATTCGTTCCTTCCCGATCCGAAACCACCGATCCCGTATACAACCCGGCGACGGAAGAGATCCTTGCTTACGTTCCGCTTTCCACCAAAGAGGAGGTGGATCAGGCCGTACAGGCAGCCGCCAAAGCGGGTCGTGCCTGGGCCAAGACAGCTGTTCCTCGCCGCGCTCGCATTCTGTTCAAGTATCAACAGCTGCTCGTGGAGCACTGGGAGGAGCTGGCACGCCTGATTACGGCGGAGAACGGCAAAAGCTATGCCGAAGCCTACGGCGAGGTGCAGCGCGGCATCGAATGCGTGGAGTTTGCGGCCGGTGCGCCTACGCTGATGATGGGCAAGCAGCTTCCTGACATCGCCACCAACCTGGAGTCCGGCATGTACCGATATCCGATCGGCGTTGTAGCGGGTATCACGCCGTTCAACTTCCCGATGATGGTGCCGTGCTGGATGTTCCCGCTCGCCATCGCTTGCGGCAATGCGTTCGTGCTGAAGCCGTCGGAGCGCACGCCGCTCCTGGCTCAGCGTCTGGCAGAGCTGTTCGCCGATGCCGGTCTGCCGGACGGCGTTCTGAATATCGTCCACGGCGCTCATGATGTAGTCAACGGCATCTTGGAACATCCCGGCATTGCCGCTGTGTCCTTCGTCGGCTCCCAGCCGGTGGCGGAGTATGTGTACAAAACCGCTTCTTCCCACGGCAAGCGTGTGCAGGCCTTGGCCGGAGCGAAGAATCACAGCATCGTGATGCCGACTGCCGACTTGGATGGGGCCGTGACCCAGATCGTCAGCGCGGCCTTTGGTTCTGCCGGCGAGCGCTGCATGGCCTGCTCCGTCGTCGTGGCCGTGGGCGACGTGGCGGAGCCGCTGCTGGAGAAGCTGAAGCAAGCGGCCGATGAGATTACCATCGGCAACGGAGCGGACGAAGGCGTCTTCCTCGGGCCGGTTATCAGGCGAGCTCACAAGGAGCGCACGCTCTCTTATATCGAGGTCGGCGAGCAAGAAGGCGCCAAGCTGGTGCGCGATGGACGGAGCGATGAGGCCGTGAGGGGGGACGGATATTTTGTCGGACCGACGATTTTTGATGAGGTGACCAGCGAGATGAGAATTTGGAAGGACGAAATTTTTGCCCCCGTGCTGTCTGTCATGCGTGCGGAATCGCTGGAAGAAGCGATTGAAATTTCCAACCGCTCGGACTTTGCCAACGGGGCCTGCCTGTTCACGCAGGATGGCAGCGACGTGCGCCAGTTCCGTGAGCATATCGATGCCGGTATGCTTGGCGTCAACCTCGGCGTTCCAGCACCGATGGCGTTCTTTCCGTTCTCCGGCTGGAAAAATTCTTTCTATGGGGATCTGCATGCGAATGGAACGGACGGCGTGGAGTTCTATACCCGCAAGAAAATGGTAACGGCGCGCTGGTAGCCTTTAAGCAGAGGAGACGTTCATATGAAAACCATTAATATCGGCATTATCGGTGCCGGACGAATCGGCAAAATCCATGCGGATCATCTGCTGCGCATGCCTGGTGCAAAAATTGCGGCCATCGGCGATTTGTTCGCCGACGACAAGCTGAGGTCCTGGGCCGCGGAGCGCGGCATTCCTGTGGTTACGACTAATAGTAACGATATCTTGGAACATCCGGATATCGATGCCGTGCTGATCTGCTCCTCGACGGATACGCATGTCCCGCTGATCAAGCAGGCCGCGGCGAACGGCAAGCATATTTTCTGCGAGAAACCGGTCAGCATGAGCGTGGATCAGACCCGCGAGGCGCTGGCGGCCGTGGAAGCGGCAGGCGTAAGTCTGCAGATCGGCTTCAACCGCCGGTTTGACCATAACTTCAGCCGGGTTCGGGAGATTGTGTCCGCGGGGAGAATCGGGGATACGCATCTGATCAAGATTACCTCGCGTGATCCGAGTCCGCCGCATCCGGATTACATTAAAGTGTCCGGCGGGCTGTTTATGGATATGGCTATTCATGATTTCGACATCGCCCGTTTTTTATCGGGCAGCGAGGTGGTCGAAGTGTATGCCCAGGGAGCGGTACTCGTGGACCCTGCCATCGGAGAGCTGGGCGACATCGACACCGCCCTCACAACGCTGCGGTTTGAAAACGGAGCGCTCGGCGTCATCGACAACAGCCGCAAGGCCGTCTACGGTTATGATCAGCGGATCGAGGTGTTCGGCTCCGGCGGCTGTGTCTCCGCTGACAACGACTATCCAAGCACCGCCATTGTCAGCGGTCCGGATGGCGTTACCCGCGACAAACCACTGTATTTCTTTCTGGAGCGGTACAAGGAAGCGTACATGAACGAGACGCGGCAATTTATCGATAGCTTGCAAAACGGTACCGCGGTGCCAGTCAGCGGCCATGACGCCCTTCAGGCAGAGCTGATCGCCTTTGCGGCCAAGCGTTCGCTCCAGCAGGGCCGCCCGGTGAGGCTTGCCGAGCTCACCACCGGCATATCCTCCGCAGGCTAAACCTGAAATCAGAAGAGGCTGTAATTGGCAGCGGGCTGTCGAGAGGGGATGGCTAAGCTGGCTGAACAAGAAGACATCATCGTTTGTGTTCGCTAGCCTCAATATCTGCTTGAAATCGATATATGAGAAGCTGTCGCCCAAGCGCTGGAAGATCTTACTCAAACGGGAAAACTATCTGTTGGAGCTTCCTCATTTGCAGAGACAGAAACAAAAAGGAGGAATATCATGCCGAACTTAATTGTACCCCTAACGACGCCGGACCTGGACGGGCGCGTGCTGTCTATAACGCCGCAAAGCGCAGGCTGGACATATGTGGGATTTGAAGTATTCCGTTTACGGGAAGGACAGACGCTGAGACGAGTCACGGGAGATCAGGAAGCGGCTGTTGTTCTGTTAACTGGGCGAGCCGACGTGAGGGCCGGGGGAGAGAGCTGGCACAACATTGGCAAACGCATGAGCGTGTTTGAAAAGACGCCTCCCTATACGGTTTATGTGCCCTCACAAGAAGAGTTCGAGGTCACAGCACTAACTGAAATGGAGCTGGCGGTGTGCCTTGCCCCGGGGAAAGGCACGCATCAGGCCCGTCTCATCGCGCCGGAAGAGGTCGGCGTGGAGAACCGCGGGAGCGGGAGCATGTCGCGTCTGGTGCATAATATTTTGCCGGAGCAAAAGCTTGCAGACAGTCTATTGGTGGTCGAGGTGTTTACGGACGGGGGCAACTGGTCCAGCTACCCGCCGCACAAGCATGACCGCGACGAGCTGCCGGAGGAATCGCTGCTGGAGGAAACCTACTACTTCCGGGTTCAGCCGGAATGCGGTTTTGCCGTTCAGCGGGTCTACACCGATGACCGTTCGCTGGACGAAACAATGGCGGTCAAAGACGGCGAGGCCGTTATGGTGCCTGAGGGCTACCATCCGGTATCCGCGCCTCCCGGATATGATGTGTACTATCTGAACGTCATGGCGGGGCCGAAGCGAATATGGAAATTCCGCAATGATCCGGATCATGATTGGCTTATGAGATAAAGCTGGAAATCATGGGACGTGTTATGGACCAGGATCCTAAGGTGTGCATGTCTGCAGGCAGTAATAACGACTAAACGGTCTTGCGCTAAACGAGATGAAAGCTCATAATAAATTGAAATGCCAAATTTAAACAAATGGAGTTCAAGGGATGATAAGAGCGACTATTTATGACGTTGCGCGCGAAGCCGGCGTCTCCATTGCCACCGTCTCTCACGTCATGAACGGCAAGGGCAAGATCAGTCGCGAACGGCGTGAGGAGATTCTCGATATCATGCAACGCCTGAATTATCGGCCGAATGCGATTGCCTCAGCCCTCGCCGGCAAAAAAACCTATACCCTGGGATTGCTCGTCCCTGACATCTCGAACCCCTTTTTTGCCGAGATTGCACGATCGGTCGAGGATCACGGGCATCAGCTTGGATACAGCGTGATCATCTGCAGCACGGACAACCAGGAAGAGAAGGTAAAGCGCTATGTCAGCCTGCTGAGACAAAAGCAGGTGGACGGCGTTATTATCGGTACGGGCGTATCCCATGGCGAGCTGCTTAAGCCGCTTCAGGAGCATTCGCTGGCTATAGCGCTTATCGCTCGCGACAATCCGGCACTTGGCGCAAGCAGCGTTCGGGTTCATGACTTGGAAGGGGGCCGTCTGGCTGCTGAGCATCTGCTTCGTCTCGGTCACCGCAGGCTGGCGGTACTCGCCGAGCATGAACGGGTGACGAGCAGCAATGAGCGGGTAAGGGGTTTTGTCGAGGCTGCCGCCTTGCTCGGTTTGGAGCCGTCTCCCGACTATATGGCGGCCTGTGACCATAAGATCGAGGACGGATACCGCCGAGCCAAAGCTATTCTGGAGCTGGAGGAACCGCCCACGGCGCTGTTTTGCTGCAACGACCTGCTGGCGATCGGCGCCCTTCAGGCGATCCGCGAGCTCGGGCTGCGCGTTCCGGAGGACTGTTCGGTCGTCAGCTTTGACGATACGATTCTCGCCCGGGTAACCGATCCGCCGCTCACCGTTATTGCCCAGCCGATGGAACAGATGGGCCGCCTGGCGGTAGACCTTGTAGTCAGGAATCTGTCCAGCCAGGGAGAACCTCCACAGCGGATTGTGCTCCCCCCAGAGCTGGTCATCCGCCGATCCACGGCCCCGCCGCCGGGATAAAATCTTCTAGAGACAATCGGTTACACCAAGAATCATGTTCCAGTTAAAACGGACGACAGAGTCGTATTATGGGCAATGGCAGTTGATTTGCTGCTAGTGTTGAATAACGTCTCTAAAGTCCGTTTTTTGGTATACAATTTTATTTCGCTTACATAAGGTTTTCTTAGATTCGAGAGTATACGCCGATACACCAATCAGCAACAGTTACAGGGTAGAATGATTCGCATGTTTTGAGCTTTTTCGAAACGCTGCGGGAGCCATCCCTTTGTACTTATGAAATGCTTTACTGAAATGAAATTCATCATGATATCCGCATGCGTTGGCGATAACCCTCAATGTATACGACGTGTATGCCAAGTAACGCTCTGCATGCCGCATACGGATGTCGGTCAGGTAGTCCTTGGGAGAAACATGCAGATGCTTCATAAACAGCTTTCGCAAATATGACTCTGAAATGGCATGTTTCTTTGCTAAGGATCCAATATGAAGCGGATCGGCGTAATGGTCTTCGATGTCTGATTTTATCCTGTGATATGCCTCATATGCGGGCTCTATTAGAGACGGCTTGTTCTCCTGATGTAATTTGGCGATCATCCTTAGAAGCAGGGCGCTGCTTTCCAATTCACTATCCGTATTCCCGGGAACCCAAGCCCTTGTCAACTCGCTGAAACCATGGTCCATCCCGATGGCTTGCTCGCCTAGATAATGGGCCATAAATGGGATATCAAGCCGCTGAACGCTTTGAGGGAGCTGCCATTCAGACCGGGAATGTTGAAGACAGCAGCATTCAAATAGCACCATGCTTATGGTAAGAGGGGCTTCCGGAGCGTTTTTCATACGCATCTGCAAGCCTGGTTCCATATAAAACAGCATGCCTTGACTTACCGGATATGCTTGATCCGCATAGAAGATTCCGCTGCCTTCATGGATCCAGTAGAAACTGTGCACTGACGTATTATTACGGATATCAGACCAATCGGAAGAGGTTGTCTTTCGGAAGGTCCAGTTGATCCGCACAACCAAATCTCGAGCATCATACACGGCAGTCCAGCCTCCATCCTGATAGGTGATATATGAAAAGAATAACTCAGGATCGCAACAATCGCCAGGGATGCAAGGAGCGATTTTTACATGTTTTGTATCGGCTTTTCTATGGAGTACGCTGCATCAATAATCTAGTGTTTACTTATCGGATTTTTGAGGGGATCCTCAAAGCCGCATGATGGATAGGAGGAGAAGAAATGCTGCGATTATTTGATACCCACCATATTCGAAAGTGCAAGGAACTGGAGGGAATGTGGGAGTTTGCTCCAGTAGCCGGCATAGGGGAGCGACCAGCCGGTTACACTGACAAGCTGCCTGTTCCCGGTTGCTGGGAGATGCACCCACGCTTCGGAAACTATAGGGGAGTTGGGGTATACCGCAAGATCATCTCGCTGTCTCGAAAAACCAATTTGCGAATCGAATTCAAAGGGGTCAGCCACACGGCACATGTTTATTTCAACGGAGAATTGGCAGTCCGTCATTATAACGCATATACCTCCTTTGATATGATCATCCCGGAAGTTCAAGCCGGTGAACATGAACTGCTGGTGTACGTGGATAATTCCTTCAACGAGGAATCGGCCCTTCATGTTCCTAACGATTACTACACGTATGGCGGCATTATTCGGCCGGTTGCCCTGGAGGAGATAAGCGATTTATACATTGAACACGTCATGTTCACTCCATATAAACAGGGCGGGGTTTGGCACGGTTCTTGGAAGGTAGTGATCCGAAACCTTGGAAGCCTTGTGAAGAAAGGATCACTCCGCGGTTCGCTGGCTGAGGTGGAGGGGGTGCTTGGAAGCTTTGAAGTGAAGCCAGGGGAGCGGGTCGAACGAATAGCCACCGTATCGTATCCAGGTGTGTTGGAATGGTCGCTGGACGACCCGAATTTGTATGTGCTGCGAGCGGTCCTTGCCGTTGATGGTACGGATTGCGATGATTGGCTGGACCGGATAGGCTTTCGCGAGATAACAACGCATCACGGAAAAATCCAATTGAACGGCCAGAATCTCGTGCTCAAAGGCGTTAACCGGCATGAGGACCATCCCATGGCCGGTTCCGCACTTCCGCTGCCCCTCATGGTAAAAGATGTGGACCTCATAATAGAGCTTGGTAGTAATTCCGTTCGGACGAGCCATTATCCGAACGATGAGCGATTTCTCGATCTATGCGATGAACGAGGGATTGCGGTGTGGGAAGAAAATCACGCCCGCGGTTTGAGTCTGGAGCAGATGCTGCACCCGAATTTCGGTTGGCAGAGCGAGCAGGTGACTCGTGAAATGGTGCAGCAGCATTTTAACCATCCGTCCATCCTGATATGGGCCATTCTGAATGAATGCGCCAGTAATACGGAGGAGGGGAGAGCTCACTACGCGAAGCAGCTAACCATTATTCGGGAGCTTGATCCAAGTAGGCCCCGGTCCTTCGCTTCCCATCACCGGGATCAGGAGAAATGTTTTGATTTGGCGGAGATCGTGTCATTCAATCTCTATCCAGGCTGGTATACCGACGAGAATCCTGGGGAACTGGCGGATCTGGCCAGAAGCTGGGCAGATGCGCTCGGCGGAGAAGGTAAACCGATGATTATGAGTGAATTCGGAGGGGACGGGTTCTACGGATTCCGTAGTCCGAATCGGGAGAAAGGCTCCGAGGAGCGCCAGGCCGATATTATCGCGAGTAATCTGAAGGCATACATGGAGCGCGAATACATTTCCGGGATGTTCATATGGCAATTTAGCGATTGCCGCGTGACGGAAGGGCTTGGTTGGCTGCTGAATCGTTCATGCACGCGGAACAGCAAAGGCATCGTGGATGAATATCGGCGTCCGAAGCTGGCGTATGAAACCGTTCGAAGACTTTTTATGGGAGAATCATAATATTTGACTGAGTGGTACATAAACCCTATACTTTTAGATAACAAAGATCATGTTTAAAAGGGATGAGGGGAATGACCACGAACGGTAGACCGCGTGAGTTCAAGAAAGAAGCTGTCATTGATGCAGCCATGGACGTATTCTGGTCCAAGGGTTATGAAGCGAGTTCCACGCAAGAGCTGTGCGAGAAGACAGGGCTTGGTAAAGGGAGCCTGTACAATGCGTTTGGCAGCAAGAATGAGTTATTCGAGCAGGTGCTCCAGCGTTACAATGATGAAGGCCTGGAGATATCCAGAGAGATTCTGGGTCGGTCCGTCCCGGTTAAGGAAAGGCTGCACGCCTTGTTTGAATGGGCGATCGGCATGGATTTTTCGGATCCGAATCATCGCGGCTGCATGGCGGTTAATATTAGTATGGAACGAGCTGGGCGGGACCCGATGGTTGAACGGATATTCGGGCAATATATTTATGATCTCGAGGAAGACTTGGTCCGCGTGATGGAAGAGGCGATTCATTCGGGGGAGATACGAGGTGAACGCTCTGCGAAGCAGCTGGCTAGTTTATTCTTAAGCAGCTATTACGGACTGCGGGTGATGAACTCCGCTACGATGAATCGGGAGTTAGCCGATCGAATCGTCGAAAGTACACTCGACGCTATTTTCTTTAGAGTATAGATATAACTGATCGGTATTAAAGAAAAGGCCGTACCCATGGGTAGTTCAGAACTACCTTTGGAAGCGGCCTTTGGCTTATCTAAACAACCAAAACCATTATCCGTTCGATTTGCTATTTGATCGGGTTGATGGTTTTTTGTGCTTTTTTCTATGTTATCAGCTCTGATTTCATGTAGGATCCGTGCGCTTGACTTGTGTTCTAACGCTTCTCGGCCTCCAGTTGATCATGAGAACCAACTGATCCCTCATATAAGGGACGGAATAGTGGAAATTGTTCTCGATCCAGTGGAATACCAGGCCGATTAAGGCGTGCATGTTGTAGATAATGAGAAGTTCATGGTTGAGCTCTTCACCGGGATAGTCCAGATCCTCCATGGCGATTTGCTTTAATGCCGAGAACATTTTATCCCGGACCAGCGGCAGAACATCGCTTTTGAATAAGGCTGTATATACGTCTGCATTTTGATGAATATGATCAAATATTTTTACCGCATTAGCAGGCAGCTCATCGATATGAAATACGTCGACTTCCCCGTAGGGAGCCCTGAAGGAAGCAATCAGTTCCTCCATTAAAGGGGTCAGGATATCATCAAGTAGAGACTCTTTGTTGTCGTAGTGGGTATAGAAGGTTCCTCGATTGTAATTCGCTAACTCTACGATTTCCGTAATGGAAATGCTGGAGAAGCTCTTCTGCGAGAGGAGTGATAGAAGCGCTTGCTTTAAAGCCTCTTGGCTGCGGACGACGCGACGGTCGGTACTTTTATTTCTCGTTTGCATAGATTCGAGTCCTTTCGGTTACAAATATAACGAATTTAATTATTAAAATATAAACAAATTTATGTTTTTTGTTCGGTATCGTACATTTCCACGTTTTTTAATGATTGTGACCTAAATCATACTACAATTATACTAGAATAGACATATGTCATGTATTGTACAGTTGTTGAATGTTGTCACTGAATTTCGAAATGATATCAAACCAATAATGGGGGGATGGAACATGAGATTAGCTGGTAAAGTTGCGATAGTTACGGGTGCTGCTTCCGGTATGGGAAAAGCGACAGCGGAACTGTTTGCCGCCGAAGGCGCAAAGGTTGTCGTGTCTGACCTGCGTCTTGAGGCAGCGCAAGCCGTTGTTGACGGAATTACAGCAAAAGGCGGCACGGCCCTAGCATTGGTAGCGAATGTGGCCAAGGAAGAAGATGTTCAGCAACTGGTAGATGCTACTGTTAATGAATATGGAACGCTTGATATTTTGATCAACAACGCTGGCATTATGGACAACTTCGTACCGGCTGGCGATCTAACGGATGAGTTGTGGGATCGCGTATTTGCCATCAACACGACGGGACCGATGAGGACCATTCGTAAATCATTGCCAATCTTCCTGGAGAAGAAAAGCGGAGTCATTGTCAACATTGCATCTGCTGGAGGTCTAATGGGGTCCAGAGCGGGTGCAGCATATACGGCCGCTAAGCATGCCGTTGTCGGATTAACGAAGAATGTCGGTTTCCAATATGCAACGCAGGGAATCCGCTGTAATGCGGTTGCTCCAGGAGGTGTCATCACGAATATCAGCACCACCCTCAACGCGCCGAATTCGTTCGGCATGGAAAGAGCGATGGCTGGTATCAACCTGAACCCGCGGGCAGGCGAACCGGAAGAGATCGCGAAAGTCGTACTGTTCCTGGCTTCAGATGAAGCTAGCTTCGTCAATGGTACTGTTGTAACAGCCGATGCAGGCTGGACTGCATATTAATAAGCAAGAGCAAGCGCAAGGGCTTTCTAAAGGATACCTCCTTTAGGAAGCCTTGTTTTTTTGCGGTGGTATAAAGGTTGAAACTTCTCCAACTCATAAATAAACCTTTAATATTCTACACAACCTATACCAGTCTATTGATGGATATCCTAATGTTACATAGATAATTCTTCGAGGAGGGAGCAGGGTTGTGGAAATATTTCTTATGGTACTTATGTTTCTGGTCCTTGTCGGTATTTCAAACATTATTAATCGATTTCTGCCGTTCATACCTGTCCCGTTGATTCAGATTGCGCTTGGGATCGGGGCCGCCTATATTCGCGGGTTCCATCACGTTCCGCTGAACCCGGAATTGTTCATGGTTCTGTTTATCGCACCGCTCTTGTTCAATGACGGGAAGCTTACCCCGCGCGAAGAGTTATGGAAGCTCAGGTCCAGTATCCTGCTGCTGGCGCTAGGTCTCGTATTTGCAACGGTACTGATCGCGGGCCCTTTCATTCATTGGCTTATTCCGACCATACCGTTATCGGCTGCATTTGCGCTGGCGGCGATACTCTCGCCTACCGATGCGGTTGCGGTGGGCTCCCTGTCAGGCAGGGTGAAGCTGCCGGGAAAAATCATGCATTTGCTTGAAGGCGAAGCGCTGATGAATGATGCATCCGGTCTCGTTGCATTTAATTTTGCGATTGCAGCTACCGTAACGGGTTATTTTTCGTTAACGAATGCCATCGGCAGTTTTTTTGTCATTGCGGTTGGAGGCATCGTGATCGGCGCACTTCTAGGATTTCTTGTGATCTGGTTCCGAATGCTGCTTCGCCGTCTCGGTATGGAGGACGTCACGCTTCATATGCTGATCATCATTCTGACGCCATTCATCATCTACCTTATCGCCGAGGAATTTCATCTATCCGGGATTCTGGCTGTCGTTGCGGCGGGTGTCACCCATGCGGTTGAGAGGGATCGCATGCGATCGGCGTCCATAAAGCTCAGAGTGGTATCGGACAGCACCTGGTCGGTCATTCTCTTCACGCTAAATGGGCTGGTGTTCATTCTGCTCGGGCATGAAATCCCAGGAGTCGTTAATCAAATATGGAGTGACCCTGCCTATAACAATGGACAAGTTCTCGGCTATATTTTTCTTATAACGGCTGTATTGATATTGCTGCGTTTCGCATGGGTCTGGGCATCTACGAACCGTCAGTATAAATCTTCCCTGTTGACTGCACTATCGGGCGTACGGGGAGCATTGACGCTGGCTGCGGCTTTCTCTATCCCGCTCACCCTCTCGGACAATCGTCCTTTCCCAGAACGAAGCTTAATGTTATTCATCTGTGCGGGCGTGATTTTGTTAACGCTGGTGATCGCGAGTGTTCTGCTTCCGCTTTTGACACGGGAGAAACATGTGGATTCGTCCGCGGTGATCAATCGCGAGAAAGAAGCACGGCTTCATATGCTGCAAGCGGGTATACGTACCGTGCGTGAAGAAATGACGGATGAAAATAAGGAAGAGGCAGTTCAGCTTATCTATGCGTATACGAAGCGGCTTCAGCAATCACAAATAACGGATAAGAGCGACATGCGGGAGTTCTGGAAAGCCACCATCGCAGTAAGAAAAATCGGACTCGCAGCGGAACGGAACGTTGCGGAAACGTGGCTTAAGGAACATAAAGCATCCGCAAGGGTCGCGGAGCTGTTCCTATCCTCGCTGAACAAAGTCGAGATGCTGCTTACCAGCCGATATAAGTTCAAGCTGCTCATGAGGAATTTATGGCGGAACTTGAAGAACTTGCTGAAAAAAAACGAGTCCCATGAAACGCGCATGTCTCCGGACCATCCGGATTGGGATATGTATAAGGCACTAAAGCTGGAGGCGATTCGTGCTGCAATACATGAGATCCAAACGGTGAAACCGGCACAGAGGCAGGAAATCCTGCAAGCCGTTATTGCAGACTATCGTGCAATGGAGCATTTTCTTCAGAATGATCGTGTGTGGAGTCGAAGAAAGCAGAAGCTTAGCAGTGAACGCCGGGAACTGGAACTTAAAGCCATTCAATCCGAGCGTAACGAGATTCAAAGCATGTTCGAACAGGGCGATATTGACAGGTCATTGGCGAGCCATCTGAGAATGGATGTGAATTACCGAGAGGCGAATTTGTATGAGTCTCAAGCACTGGTTGAAGATGAGGGCCATTAGACGATGGTCCTTTGTTGCGCTTGATGGAGTGTCAGGTTTACGTTACAATAATGAAAAGCTTGTTGGGAACGACAGCTAAAGCTGCAGAATGCCTATTTAAGGAAAATCTAAACTTGAAAAAGGGGGTAGGAACATGAGCATCCATAAAGAAGCGGCCTCCAAAAAATCGACAATGGCCTGCCCGTCCACTTATAAAACCTTCAGTCTGGCTGTACAAGCGCTGGTTACGCTTGAACGTCACTCCGGTAAATGCTCGAGCGGCGATATCGCCTCGTATTTGCACTCGGAATCAACTTTGATTCGACGCGTGCTGAAAACACTTGCGCAAGCCGATATGATTGAGTCGCGTGAAGGAAGAGACGGCGGATACCGGCTGAAGAAGAATGCCTGCGACATTACACTGGCTGAAGTTTACTCGATTCTTCAAGTCCACAGCTCCATCAGCGACAGTATGCTGGATGCGGCTTCCGGACATTGTTTTGCCGAGGAAATCAAGGAATCCTTTGTCGGCATTTTATCCGAGATTGAGGACAGTACCCTGAAAATACTGGAATCCCGGACGATTGCGGACATCGCTCAGTGAACTTTTCAGAAAGTGATTGACAAAGAAATCCAGCCTGCTATATACTGTGCATTAAACAACACAGTTAACTTGCGATTTAAACTGTGCAGAAAAATGCACAATATAATTTTGGAGGGGAAAAACCATGTCTACCATAACAAAACCCGATTTTCAAACCGTGATTCAGGAACGCCACTCGGTCCGTCAGTACGACCCGTCGGTAAAGATTCCAAGAGAAGAGATGGAAGCGATTCTGAAGGATGCTACACTGGCACCTTCCTCAAGCAATCTGCAGCCATGGCGCTTTCTTGTGATTGATGATGCTGAGCTTTTGAAGAAGCTGCATCCGATTGCAAACAATCAGGAGCATGTACTTCAAGCCTCGGCCGTCATAGCTGTGCTGGGTGATATGAAATGGTATGAGAAGGGCGAGAAGATTTATTCGATGTCTGAAGAAGCGGGATATATGACCGAAGAGGTGAAGCAATACTTTATCCATACGGCCGAAAATCTTTATGCGAATATGGATCAATCCGTGAAAGAAAGCATCGTGGACGTGGATGCTGGACTGATCTCCATGCAACTGATGCTGAGTGCACGCGCAAGGGGTTATGATACCGTGCCGATGGGCGGATATAACAAAGTGCAATTCGTGGAAGAGTTCAATATTCCTGCCCATTACCGCAGCGTGATGTTGATTGCTATCGGGAAAGCAGCCGCTCCAGGTCGGCCAACGATAAGATTGCCGCTTGAAGACGTTGCTTTCTGGAATAAAATCTAAAACACTGATCGATGCCCCTGATTCGAAGAACTAATTCTCGCCGATTCATGATTGAAGGATGCAGTTATAGAGCCCAGTGTTACTTTGGAAGGTTCACTGCTCCATGCAAGAATAGATCCACGATCTCAACAGCCATATCACGAGCGCTGGCATAACCGCTCCGGGTATCTTCACGATTGCCCAGCATCAGCATCGCCGAGAAAGCCTGCGCCATAAGCAGAGGATTGCCTTCCCGAAGCTCGCCGGAACGCATCGCTTGATCAAACCGATCGGCAATGACTCCATGAATTCGCTGTTCCGCCTCACGGATCGCGGACATCTGCTCCTGGGATAAAAAAGGCTCCGCTTCCCGCATCATCGTCTCCATCTCGGCATGCGGACGGGCGATCTTCGCTTCAGCCACCCGGATTAATCCGGACTCCAGCGTATCGGCCTCTTGCAGAAAGCGATGAGTGGAAGCATACGCTTTATCGAGAATCGTGGTCACCGCTATTTTAAACAGCTCGGGTTTGTTTGTGAAATGATAGTAGATGGAAGCCTTGGTCACTTGGCAAGCCTTAGCGATCTGCTGTAAGGATACGGACTCATAGCCATTCTCCATGAATAACTTGGAGGCGGTCCAGAGGATGGTTTCCTGGATAGGAGCCTGATCGGCAGCTGCTTTGGGACGCCCGGGATTTCGGGGGTTGCGTATTTTTGTCATGATGACCTCCTGCCTATAGTGTAAGACATGCCGGTCGCTTTTTCAAAATAAATATACGCTTCCGATTCAAGTATTGGTACAGTTTGGGATCATCACGGTCATCGGTGTTATGCTGGATACGTTCATCGTAAGACATTTCCTGGTACCCGCGATCACAGCACTCTTGGGCAAGTGGGCTTTCTGGCCAGGCAATCCCGAGTTGGTTACCGAAGAGGACAATCAACGCTTAAGTATTGAGAATAAAGCGTAAATCAATCAGTAATTCTTGTGACAACCACCTCATCTTAAGGTTAAGTAAGAGATGAAGGTGGTTGTTGACGATTTTGACGAGCATGAATGGGAGCTGGTAAGATAAGGGAGAGGGCGGCGTTATCAATCAAAAGGGATGTGACTTATGGCAACGATGCAAGAGGCTATTGAACTCCGCACTGCAGGTCTACCGGAGGAAGCCAAAGAAATTCTCCTCGGGCTGTTAGCCCAATCCCCAGACGATCCCGAAATCCTGTATCAGCTGGCCTGGGTGCATGATCTGATGGGGCTTGAGGGTGAGGCGGTTCCTTATTATGAGAAGGCGATCTCTTCTGGCCTGAAAAATCCTGAGCGATGCGGTGCATTGCTTGGACTTGGAAGCACCTATCGTACGTTGGGAATGTACGACAAATCCAAGGGGATTTTGGAGCAGGGCTTGCAGGAATATCCCGAGGCGAGGGAGTTTAACGTATTTTATGCGATGACCTTGTACAATTTGGGACAATACGATAAGGCGATGGCACTTCTGCTTAAAGAAATAGGCGAAACCAGTAATGACGAGGGAATCAAAAGCTACCAGAAGGCGATTGCTTTCTATTCGGATAAGCTCGATCAGATTTGGAAGTAATCTACAAGGATTACTACATAATTAATGTTATGTAAACTGAGAAATAGCGTCTGATAATCATAAAATGTGGCTTGTTTTATAGCAGTGATGGAATTCATGCAAATAATCGTTTCTTCACTTTGCTTAACTGGATTTTAGGCTGCCTTCATCTCTCGTTAAGGTTTGGACCTTATACTAGGTATGTCACTACAAGTGATGGAAGGAGCAACGCAAATGAATAAGAAAAACAAAATGAGTATGTGGTCGTTAGGACTTGGGAGTGCTTTTCTGATGATGATGCTAGCTAATCATGACAATGTGCATGATGGACAAGCCCGATCGGGTATCGCTTCAAGTGCGGCCAGATCCAATGTGGCCATCCAATCCGTTGATAAGAGCCCGGCTGTCAGTATGCCAGAGAACCAGGAAATAACCCCCGAAATGATTAATCAATTCTTGAAATTAGTGGCAGAAACATAAGATGTGATTGATTCTCTATACGTAACGGTTTTGAAGACCAGTCTCCATGCTGAGGGGGCTGGTCTTTTTGGCGTATGCTCAAAAGGGTCACTTTGATATTACCGATATTGCGGCAGATGTGTCTTTAATCAATCGGCTGTAAATTTTTTCGAAAACAAGAACCCATGTTCTTGTCATATCTACCCAGGAAGCTTATTATTATCAAGAGGGTTAACCTGAAGCGGGGGGATTATAGACGAATGCAAAGCGATCGCATGTTAAACAGCAAGCGAAGGACCACGGGGATTGGCATGTATAGGGAAATGTTATTCCGATACGTATTCCCGCATAAGAAATTGCTGGTAGCTTTGAGCGTGCTACTGTTATTTTCAATCGGGCTGCAACTGATTAATCCGCAGATCATCCGGTATTTTATCGATACGGCTCAAGGAGAGGGAAGTCTGACATCCCTTTATTATGCGGCAGGTTTTTTTATCGTATTTTCATTGCTCCAACAAGGCGTTTCCATTGCGGCTGCTTACTATAGCGAGAATCTGGGCTGGACGACAACCAACAAGCTTCGAGCAGAATTGGCGGAGCACTGCCTGTCGCTGGATATGAGCTTTCACAAAACCCAAACGTCGGGCTCTTTAATCGAACGAGTCGATGGCGATGTGAATGCGCTTGCCAATTTCTTCTCCAGCTTTATTATCCATCTGTTCGGCAATCTGCTCCTTATGATCGGAATTCTGGCTCTCCTGTATCGGGAGAACTTCTGGATTGGATTTGTCATGACCGTGTTTGTTGTCGGCAGCATTTACGTCATTCAACATATCCGTCGATTTGCCATACCGGTATGGAAGCGCTGGCGCGAGCTGAATGCGGATTTCTACGGATTCATTGGCGAACACCTCGAAGGCACTGAAGATACGCGTGCTAACGGGGCGGCAGGATATGTCATGAATCGATTCTACGAGATGGCCAGACGCATGCTGCCGGTTCGAGTACGTGCATTCATCGGATTTTTCCTCATGTGGAGCACAACGATATTGGTGTTTGCGCTTGGCAATGCGGCCGCATTTATCGTCTGCGCCATACTGTGGAAGAACGGACAGGGCGGTTTGACGATCGGCTCCATATATTTAGTGTTTTATTATACCGAGCTGCTAGCCAAACCGATCGAGAAGATCCGCACCCAATTGGAGGACCTGCAAAAGGCGGATGCCAGCTTGATGCGAGTCCGGGAATTGCTTGCAACCGAGCCCCAGATCAAAGACGGGCCCGGAGCTCCGCTTCCGGCAGGCCCGTTGTCGGTGGAATTCCGCAACCTAAACTTCTCCTATGAAGAGGGCGGGCAGGCTACGCTCGAAAATCTGCAGCTGCGGCTCGAGCCGGGCCAGACTCTGGGGCTGCTCGGGCGTACAGGCAGCGGAAAAACGACGATCGCCCGCCTGCTGCTGCGTTTCTATGATCCGCAGGAGGGAAGCATCGAGCTGGCAGGAACGGATATCCGGGACTGCAAGCTTCATGAACTGAGGCGCAAGGTCGCGATGGTTACGCAGAATATTGAGATTTTGGAAGGGACAGTTCGTGATAATCTGACCTTGTTTGATGAAGGCATCGAGGATCGCCGAATTATATCCGTGCTAGAGGAGCTTGGGCTTGGAGACTGGTATGCTTCGCTTCCCGAAGGACTCGGTACGAGCCTTGCCTCAGGCGGCGGAAGCCTGTCGGCCGGTGAGGCCCAGCTGTTGGCGTTTGCCCGCGTCTTCTTGACGGATCCGGGTCTCGTCATCCTTGATGAAGCATCGTCCCGCCTCGATCCGTTAACGGAGTACCGGATTGAAGCAGCCATTACGCGCCTGCTTCAGGAGAAGACCTGTATTATCATTGCCCACCGCTTGGCTACGGTTCAGCGTGCCGACCGAATTCTCATACTGGAGAATGGTAGAATGCTCGAAAGCGGACGCCGGGAAGAGCTTGCCTCAAACCCGCAATCACGGTTTAGCCGCATGCTTGCCGTTGGAATGGAGGAGGTGCTGGCATGAAAACAAGGCATTTTTTCTGGCGGTTGATTATGTACCGCCCGGGGTTGTACCTAATCAACCTGTTCGCGTGGTCCCTTATCCATATGGCACCGCTTGTTCCCGGACTGTTAACTAAGGCTTTCTTCGACCATTTGGAAGGTACATATACTTTTCCCTACGGCGTTTGGGCAATTGCCGTGCTGCTCATTGGCGCTGCATTAGCCCGAATTGCGCTGATCTTCGGCGGTTTCATGACAGACGTGCATTTTCGCTTCCGAATCAGCACCTTGCTTCGCCGAAATATGCTGTCCCATGTCATGAAAGAGCCTGGAGCACGGGCAATACCCTGCTCTCCGGGAGAAGCCATCAGCAATTTCCGGGATGACGTCGATCAGGCCGAAGAAGCGACAAGCTGGTCCGTGGACACTCTAGGACTGGTCGGATTCGTAATCGTTGCCAGCTGGATTCTCATATCCATTGATCTGCAGCTGACGATTCTCGTATTCGTTCCTTTGATATTGGTGGTTACTGCTGCCCAGATTGCGACCGCACGGATTCAGAAATACAGGGCCGCAAGTCGGGAATCGACGGCAAAGGTAACCGGTGCGATTAGCGAAATGTTTGCCAATGTGCAAGCCATTCAAGTCGCAGGGGCTGAGAAACGCGTAGTGGAACGGTTTGTAAGCCTTAGTGAGAAGCGGCGCCAGTCCGTGGTGAAGGATAAACTGTTAACGGAAACCTTGTCTTCCGTGTTCACCAACTCCGTGAATCTCGGTACAGGATTGATCCTTGTGCTTGCGAGTCTTAAGATGCGAAGTGGCGATTTTACGGTTGGGGACTTGTCGCTCTTTGTATATTATTTAACTTTTGTCACACAGCTTATATCGAACGTAGGCAACTTCATGACTTACTACAAGCAGATGGGCGTCAGCTTTCAGCGCATCAAATCCATGCTTCAAGGGGCACCTGCTTCGCTGCTTACGGCTGCCAATTATATCGGTATCGGTAAGTTTAAGAACAAACGGAATCAAGAGAAGGAAGCTCATCCTGATCGCAGGGCACAGATGAATTCGTTGACCCAAGGAAGATTCAATCCTTCCGCTATTTCCGCTGCCGAAGACGGCATGGAAACGGCTATTATCAAGGCACCGCCCCTCTCGTTGCTTGAAGCGCAAGGACTGTCGTATCGATATCCCGAAACCGGGCGCGGCATTTCGAATATTAATCTGACCCTAAAGAGGGGTACTTTTACTGTCGTTACGGGGATGATTGGCAGCGGCAAAACGACGTTAGTTCGCACATTGCTGGGCTTACTTCCTGCCGAAAAGGGCGAAATCCGGTGGAACGGTGAAAGGGTGACGGAGCCAGCTGATTTCTTCATCCCGCCTCAAAGTGCATATACGGCACAGATCCCCAGGCTGTACAGCGATAAACTGCGAAACAATATCCTGCTAGGCATAACCGAAGAGCCGGGGAGCTTGGAACGCGCACTTCATGCTGCTGTAATGGAAGAAGATATCAAGCATCTGCAGCATGGCCTGGAGACGATGGTAGGACCACGCGGAGTCAAGCTGTCCGGTGGTCAAGCTCAGCGGACTGCAGCTGCACGGATGCTCGTACGGGACGCGGAGCTGTATGTGTTTGACGATTTATCAAGTGCATTGGATGTTGAGACGGAGCGCAAGTTATGGGAGAGATTGTTCAGCGAGCGAGGAGGAGCGACTTGTCTCGTGGTATCCCATCGAAAAGCCGCGCTTAACCATGCTGACCATATTATCGTGTTGAACGGAGGAGAGATTGAAGCCGAAGGCACGGCGGAACAGCTGCTGGCTTCAAGCGATAGCTTCCGACAGCTGTGGTATGGCGAAGAAACAGGATAATCAAGTTGATTAGGATTGCAGTGGATAGAGTAAGTTATGTATCCATTTCACCATATACAGAGGAGATGTACCCATGCAAAAAGCAGAACATATTCAGCTGGATTTCCGTTCGGCTGAACACCTGCCCATCTTGAAAGAATTCGAGCTTCCGGATGAGCAAGTCCAATTTACCGCTCATCCGAAAGAAGCACTTAACGCAGTTGAGGGTCAGCATCCTATCGTTATTTTAGCGGATGGTCATCCGGTTGGCTTCTTTATCCTGCACGCGACGGAACGCGTCAAAGAGTACACAAGCAATCCTCATGCGATGCTGCTAACCACCTTATCCATTGACCATCGGCAGCAGCGTAAGGGATATGCCAGGAGAGGGATGCTTGCGCTGTCATCCTTCATTCGGAGTCAGTTTCCTACCTGCAATGAGGTGGTATTGGCCGTAAACCATAAGAATGTTCCGGCCCAACAGCTTTATGAACGGGTTGGTTTCCAAGATACGGGCAGGAGAAGAATGGGGCCGATCGGAGAACAATGGGTGATGAATATAACCCTATGATGAACAATGCCGCAAAGACGTCTGGTCTTTGCGGCATAACTTTATTTAACTTGGTTGACACTCCGCCAGGTAGCTTCCAAACTTGAAGCAATATACTCCAGGATCGGTTTGCTGTAGAAATAACCGCTGTGTGACAGGGGATTCCAGCTGGTTAGCCAGTTTCCCACATTAACGGATATATCGTTACGAACCGTGCGGTCATATTCTTCATTTATGCCTTTGAGAGGGTAAGCAAGGATGTCGTCTTTATCGTAGAAATTAACCCATTCTCCCAGCAGCCGATCATGATAGTGCTTCAGCTTTATGGAAGGGACTTCGATCGGCCTATCAAAATCGCGGTACCGCATGCTCCACAGCGGCAAGGTGGTTCCCAGCGTATAGAATAAGGTCAGGAGCTCTCCCCGCTCCAACGGAGCTTCCGGGTCAACGACAAGACGATGCCCGCGGGAGGAGAATTGCAGATCATAGAAGAAATTGCTGGCGATTACGGATCCCAGGCTATGAGAAATCACGCATAATGGAGCCTGGGGGCCCGCTGCGAGGGCAAGTCGGTGCAGCGCTTCACTGATGGTCCGATGAATGGCCTCATAATTCTGATCCTCGGCTTCCACGGGTTGGTAAGCTACGGCATCCGCCAGATTGTGGATCACGTACTGCCGAAGGTGCTGATAACGTAAACGGTAAGGTTTAATGCTGCTGCTGATTAATTCGGACTCGCGTCCTGCGAATACATCGGCCCAATGCACGGCCTCCATGGCCAGTTGCTCATGCGGAATGCCAGATGTTTGAGAGAAGGTTCCTCTCAATTTTTTCATAAATTTATCCGCATAGTCTTTCTTTTGTGTTCCCAATCCGTGTACAATGATCACTGCAATTTTTTGCTTCATCTAACTGCAGCTCCCTTCATCGGAAATGGAATGAATGGATATCTTTTACTCTTTATACGCGATTTGTACTCGAATTGTAAATAGGTTATTTCAGTACGGGTGAAACTGGTAAGGTCAGTAGCTCTTTAGAGTCATTCCGTTTATGGTCAATCTTGATTACAATGAAGGGATAGCCAGTTGCTATATGATAGATAAAGCGACGGGTGCATTTATGTTTTGAAATGAAATAGGAGGCAGGGTATGTCCTATAAACAAATGAAATGGTTGATTCTGATCATTCCCACTTTGACGATTGGCATATGGGAGTATGTTCGGCATGAGTTTCTGCTGCCTTATATATCGATGGATCTTGGCAATCTGCTTGCGCCTGTAATCGTGTTCTTGGTTTCCATTCTGTTTCTTACCCAGTTGTTCTCATTGATTGAACGGAACCAGGAGGAACTGAACCAATCCAGAGCACTGCAAGCGGCCATGCATGAAAGGGAGAAGATTGGCCGAGAGCTCCATGACGGAATCGCCCAATCCTTGTTCTTGCTGAACGCACAGATTGACCGAATTGAGAAATCGGGGCTAACCGGAGAAATTCCATATCAGGATATTAAGGAAAGTGTCCACCGAACCAATGCCTATGTACGAGAAGCTATCGCTAATCTCCGATATCCGGCAGATCCGCAAGCTATTCCGTGGATGCATAGCATGGACAGCTTGATTAAGGAAATTAAGGAGGAGACGAATCTGCACTTCGACGTGCAGTGGGAAATTCCGGATGAGATGCTATCTGCCAAAGAAAAGGTGGAGCTGCTGGCTTCGATCAGGGAAGCCTTATTGAATATCCATAAGCATGCCGAAGCGAAGCACGTCATAATAACGGCGACAGCGGCGGACTCAAGCTGGCATTGCTCCGTCAGCGATGATGGCAAAGGGTTTGAGTTGGACAAGCCGCTCGGCAGCAACCGGTATGGAATCAAAATCATGAAGGATCGGGCTGAGGCCATGGGCTGGAAGTTCATGGTGGAAAGACGCAACAACAAGACGATCATCAGCATTCGGAAGGAGAATACCGCATGAACGAGCAGCCGTTTCGCGTGTTAATCATCGATGACAGCGATCTTGCCAGAGAAGGAATTCGCACCATTCTAAGCGGTGACCCGACCTTTGAAGTCGTGGCCGAAGGACAAAGCGGCGAGGAAGCGCTGGAACTGACCGAAATATGGATGCCTGATATTATTCTCATGGATATTCAGATGTCTGGGATGGACGGATTGGAAGCGACCAAGCGAGTGAAGGACAAATTTCCTTACGTTAAGATTGTCATGGTCACGGTGTCCGACGACATTGCTCACTTGTTTGACGCCCTGAAACGTGGAGCGCAAGGCTATCTGCTAAAGAATCTGAATCCCGAATCATGGCACGAGTACCTCAAGGCTATTGCCGTAGACGAAGCGCCGATGAGCAGGGAGCTTGCTTTCCGTATATTGAAGGAATTTTCGCAGCATGACAAGCCGGATCCAAGCAATAGTCCATTAACGGCACGGGAAAAAGAAATATTGGGGCTCGTCGCCGAGGGGTTGTCCAACCGCGATATTTCGGTTGACTTGTGCATATCAGAGAATACGGTCAAGAACCATCTGAAGAACATTTTGCAAAAGCTGCATTTGGATAATCGGGTCCAGCTGACTCGTTACGCCTACGAACAAGGTTGGATGGGGAAGAGATAACTTAACAACGGGGATCTGACGTCCGAAAGGATGTTGGCAGAGATGGGGATCAGGCGAAAAAAGCATCCGTGCACTAGATACGCTCATTTCTGTTTAACAAGGAATATGCCCAGCGCAATGATACCGATGCCGGCCCAATTTTTCCATGTAGGGACTTCCTTCAGGAACAAGTATGCCACCCCTAACGAAATCAGGATTTCCAGGCATTTGGAGAAGATCAACGTATAGCCTAACTGATCGGTGGCTTTATATCCATAACGGATCCCGTATCCGATGCACATGTTGGCGATGAGGAACAGAGGAAGCATGAATAACTGAAACTGCAGCGTAGGCCAGAACAGGTGCTGGATATGCTTGGTTTGGTACGAGAAAACAAGGTTGATCATCGACAGTCCGCCGAAGAGTAGACCGACACTGTAGATATAAAACATAAAGGGCCTCCTGAAATTGATGTCTTTGTAGTACGCCATTAATGTTTCCATGCAGCAACTTTTTTATCCAAGGACAATGAGGCGAAAATTCTGTTGCGTGATATCTTGATAGATTGTCTAATGATTCAATTCATAAATATTCTCGAAAAAAAGGATGCCCCCGCTTCTAAGCGGAGGCATCCTTTATATATTTGAGGGATTTCAAGACGATCAGTTCAGTATTCATGTAAAACTACGGATCATAGGTTCATTAATGAACTTGGTGAAGCCTGCTGTACACGCCGCCGGAATGAATCAATTCCTGATGCGTCCCCTGTTCGGCAATGCCTTCGGAATTGACAACGATAATCCGGTCCGCGCTCTGAATGGTGGTGAGCCGGTGAGCGATCACCAGCGTTGTTCTGCCGACGGACAGCTCAGCCAGGGACTTCTGGATTTGCGCTTCCGTTTCCGTGTCGAGTGCCGAGGTGGCTTCGTCCAGTATAAGAATCGGCGGGTTCTTAAGGAACATTCTCGCAATGGACAAGCGCTGCTTCTGACCGCCGGACAACTTGACGCCGCGTTCCCCAATCACCGTTTCCATACCGTCCGGCAGGCTTCGGATCAGTTCATCGAGCGAAGCACGCCGTGCAGCTTCCCAGATTTGCTGGTCCGTGGCATGTAAGTCGCCATAAGCGATATTGTCACGGATCGTACCGGAGAAGAGGAAAACATCCTGCTGCACGATGCCGATATGCTTGCGAAGATTTTGCAATTTGATATTCCGGATGTCGATCCCATCCACCGTAATCGTCCCCTGATCCACGTCATAGAAACGGGGGAGAAGGCTGCAGATGGTGGTCTTTCCCGCACCGGACGGTCCTACAAACGCAACCGTTTCTCCGGCACGGATCGTCAGATGGATGTTATTCAGTATCGTCCGCGATGGTTCGTATCCGAAGGTAACGCCTTCAAAGCGGATATCTCCCCGTACAGATGAAAGGGATACGGCATCAGGCACATCGGCGATCTCCGGCTCGGTATCCATGATTTCCAGGTAACGTTTAAAGCCGGCAATCCCTTTGGGATAGCTCTCAATAACGGCATTGATCTTCTCGATCGGACGGAAGAAGATGTTGGAGAGCAGAAGGAAGGCCATGAATTCACCCATCTCAATTTTGCCTTGGATGAAGAACCAGGCACCGCAGATCATGACAAATACCGTGATCAGACGCATCAGCATATAGCTGATGGACATGCTTTTTGCCATCGTTTTATAAGCCAGCAGTTTGGTCGCCCGAAATTGCTTGTTCTCTTCCTGAAACAGTTTATTCTCATGCTCCTCATTCGCAAACGATTGAACCACACGGATACCGCCGACATTGTCCTCGATGCGGGCGTTGAAATTCCCTACATTACGGAACAGTTGACGATAGGTCGTAGTCATTCTGCCTCCGAACTTAATGATCAGCCATGCCATCAACGGCACAATGATAAAAGTCAGAAGCGCTAGCTCTAAGTTGATGTAAGCCATTAAGGAGAAGGAACCGAGCAGTGTCATAACGGCAATGAACACGTCTTCCGGTCCATGGTGGGCTACTTCTCCGACGTCATTAAGATCATTTGTGATGCGTCCCATGAGATGGCCGGTTTTGTTGTTATCAAAGAAACGGAAGGATAACTTCTGAATGTGGGAAAACATTTTCTCCCGCAGATCCGTCTCGATATTAATGCCGAGCATATGCCCCCAGTAAGTCACGATGTATTGCAGTGCGGTATTCAGCGCATAGATGGAGAGAAGGACGATGCAGGCAATCAGGATAAGCGGCCAATCCTGGCTGGGCAGCAGATCGTCAATGAATTTGCTGACGGCAAGCGGGAAAACAAGCTCCAGCAGTCCGGCAATAACGGCGCACGTAAAATCCAAAATAAACAATCCCTTATAGGGCCGATAGTACGAAAAAAACTTTCTGATCAAGAATTATCACACTCCAAGTTCTACCTCTTTTAGGGTTATTGGTTTAAGATTAGCGGACAGCCATTATGGGGTGTCTTGCGATGGTTTCGTGTCATACAGCTCAAAAGCCTGAATGTACTCCTGAATGATCTGGTCTACCGCTTTCAGCTCTCCGCTGACCACTTCTCTGATGGCTTCAAAGTCCGGATCATTCACTTGTTTCTTCAAAGTCTCCCGTTTCACAATCAAATTGTCCAGAAAAGAAAGCGCGCGCCCCCGGCGGAACGTCTGCGCCATCTTACCGCCTTCCCTGCCGCCGTAGCCTTCCTCTCGCCGTCTTCCGTGCCGCCCGCCGTGCCGGTGGCTGCTATCACGCTCGCGGGGCTCCGCCCGTTTTTGACTCGATGAGTCCTGATCCTCTTGGCGCATATAACATCAACCTCCTTATCAATAATCACGTATACATTTGTATACCATTAAAGTGATTGTATACGTTTGTATACACTTCGTCAATCCATTTTTCTCCTTTCGACTGGAAAAATGGAGGAGATCAAAGGAAGATATGCTATGCTGTTAAATAGCTGTCCCAGGTGATTGGCATGGATGGAAAACAGCACCGGGATCAGGATGAACATGGGAAGGGAGCTGTACACAATGAGCGAACATAATCATGAGTACTGGATGCGTCAAGCGATTGCAGAGGCCCATCGAAACGTTCAACATGTGGAGGGTGGTCCTTTTGGAGCGATTGTGGTGAAGGATGGTCAAGTGATCGGCAGGGGCCGTAATTTGGTTACCGCGCTGAACGACCCGACGGCTCATGCCGAGGTGCAAGCCATAAGGGAAGCATGTCAACACCTGGAGGATTTCCAATTAAAAGGCTGTACGATTTATACCAGCTGCGAGCCTTGTCCGATGTGTCTGGGGGCCATCTACTGGTCCAGACCTGATGCCGTTTATTATGCAAGCACGAAGAAGGATGCGGCTGAGATCGGATTCGACGATCATTTCATATACGATGAAATCGCGATGCCGATGGACCAGCGCTCCATCCCTATGAAGCAGGTTCAAACAGCGGATTATTTGCTGCCATTTCAAGCGTGGAGCGCAGCCGAGCGCAAAATCGAATATTAACAATAAAACCGGGCTCCCTGCATGGGAAAGCCCGGTTTATTCTTATTTATGGATAGGAATGCCGAAATATGTATAGAGTGCTTCGGCATATTCCCGTGCATTGCCCGGTTTAAAGGTGTGGACGCCGCCGGCTTTGTAAATTCTGAATTCGTCATCATCCACGGTGTTTCTGCCTTCTGCCGTACGAATGGATACGCGAGCCGTTTTGTTAAAAGGCGAATCGGGGGCATACTCGCACCAGAATGAAGTGGTGATGAAATCTCTCGGCAGGTTAGGTTCTTCCGTAAAGGAGAAGACGGGATCCCAGGCTTCTTTTTTCCACTCTTCGAGCATCCAGCCATACGCTTCAGTTTGGACGAGCCGATAGGTCTCGTTCCCCTGGGTCTGCACAAGGCCATCCACCAATTCCAGAGGATGGCGAGGTCCGGCTCCTCCGACGCCGACATCGGCAATATATCGTTGTTCTTCAATATCCACCTGCAGAATATGATGCCGACGTTTAGCAGGCGTATCGGTTTCATCCCGCCAGAAGCGTCCGAAGTAATGAGTGACCTTGAATCCCAGTTTCTGCAGCAGCCAGCCAAACAACGCATTGAGCTCGAAGCAATAGCCGCCGCGATGCCGAGTTACGATTTTATCGTAAAGATCGGGGATATCCAGGGACAGTGGAATTCGATCAAGGATATCGAGATTTTCATAGGGTACGGTATGCACATGCTGTTCCTGCAATCTGGCGAGCATATAAGCGCTGTTTACAATCGGGCCCGTGTATCCAATACGCTCAAGATATGGGTTTACATCCAGGCCATGTATCGGGTTACTCATTTGATCACCGCATCTTTCGTCTTTTGTCAGCTTGGTAGAAGTAAGCCGTATATAATTATATACTTTATATCATATATTCGGGCGTACTAATAGAGAACAAGAAGGAGGAGAAGCGGGACTATGCGAATGGATATTTCGGTGCTACGGACAGCTGCAAGAGCGATCACTTTCATACCTGAACATTATGAACTTGTTATGGAGGACAACACCCCCAAGGGATTCGACGAGAAAGAAAGAACGTTTATCTGGGAAGACCCTACACACGAGGATAGACGAATAGAGGTCTCATTAAGTCTGGGATCTGGACAGCTGATGAGACTTCAGATCGATCGAGAGCGGGATCATGTTATAGAGGGAGTTTATCCGATTGAGCAGGCAACTGAAGCAGCAAAAAGGTTCATGATTCAGCATCATCCTGATTGCGAAGTGCTGACTTATATCCATTCAGTGATCAAAAGAAATTATTATGATATTGAGTTTAGAGCCGAGGTCGGCGGATTGCCGTTACCGAGCTCCGGTTGCGATATTCGGTTAGACCCTAATTTAAATATCGTTCATTACAAGGCAGAATTATTTTTGGGAGAAGAGCTTCCGGTTTGGCCGGCCAAGATTATCAGCGCCGAGGCTGCCAAGCAAAGGATTGTTCAAGATCTGCATATGCAGCCAATCATAACGACATTGTATCCTTCTGTGTATGACATGGAAGGGGATGAAGATCAGCATCGCCTGGTCTATGAAGCGATTCAAGGCCGTCGTAAGATCGATGCAATTACAGGTGAACCTTTGCATAGTCTGCAGCATGATTTGCTGCCGCCGAGTGTTCCAATCATCCAAGCGGAACATGGAGAATTGAATAGGGAGAATCTCCATGCCATCAACCCTATTCTTCCACCAAGCCATGGACTTGCGGATGCAAGCTCAGATGAAGATTCAAGTTTGATTCAATTCTGGGAAGCGCAGCTAGGCATTGATACGGAGCGATATGTGCTTGATAAGCCTAGGGGAGACGATCAAAACCTGATTTTATTATACTTCGATACAAGCGATATTAATGAGGATGAAGAGGATCGTTCTGCGACCGATCCGTTATCGGTAGATGTATATTTTGAAAGACGTTGGGGAACCGCACTTCGTAATCTTCAAGCAGCGTTTATGATACATATTGATAAATCGACAGCTTCCCTGGAAGCATACCATCAAAAACAGGACAGCCGGAATGAAGAAGTCAGATTCACACGCGAGCAATGCTGGGAAAGAGCAGAGCTTTTCTTGCGAAGATTCTTTCCTTCGTACGCAAAGTACCTGCAATTGGAAGTGAAATGGGATGGGGAAGACGGAGGAACGGACAGTGAGCCAGGGGGAGATGAGGGTGAAGCTGAACCGCTTGATCGTGAGTTCTTCCACATGCCGCTATATATTGATCAATACCGCGTACGGCTGGAGCGGGTAAATATCAGTGTAAGCACGATTACGGGTGAAGTGCTTCTCTACCGCGGTGTGTCTATGAAGAAAATCCGTGAATTGGAGGCGTGTAAGTTTGAGGCTGGAGTTTCTCCGGAATCAGCGCTTGCCCGTTACGTAGAACAGTTTGATGTATCGCTCAAATGGTTTGATTATTATGATGACAACACAGTTCACTACCAGTTAATCTATGATCCCGTATGCAAGAGGAGAGTTGAAGCGGAAGGAAACCATACGCAGTATGTATTAGATTTCATTGATGCCATGAGCGGAGAGCTAATATGGTCCAAAACCTGAGCCAACGAGTGATGCAGAATCGTATAGTATCAGGGAATGACAGTAGGTTTATTGGTCTCCGAAGAAATGCCCACCAATTTCTTACCAAGGAGTTAGAGTGGCAAGTTGGCTGCAGCTGTATAGGCATCATTTAACAGGTGTATTAATCCCTATGTTGTACAGCACATAAAAGGGTGTCCCTCGCCGTCGGCGGCGAGGGACACCCTTTCTTACGGAATATAGATCAATTCAATATTAACCACACGTGCAGTTCAGAACCGGTTTACGTGCCGCCGTCGTTTCGTCAAGTCGTTTCACGACCGTGGTATAAGGGGCGCCTACGACAACCTCCGGCGTGGTTTCGGCTTCTTTGGCAATCTGGATCATCGTGTCAATGAAACCGTCCAGTGTTTCTTTACTCTCCGTCTCGGTCGGCTCAATCATAATGCATTCCTCTACGTTGAGCGGGAAGTAGATGGTTGGCGGATGATAGCCAAAATCAAGCAGCCGCTTGGCAACATCCAGGGTCCGCACGCCAAACTCTTTTAGTTTTTTGCCGGATAGCACGAATTCGTGCTTGCACAGGCCCGGGTAGGCAACTTCGTAATATGGAGACAGACGGTGCATCATATAGTTGGCATTCAGCACTGCAAGCTCCGAGACACGGCGAAGTCCTTCCGGTCCATAGGTGCGAATATACGTGTAGGCCCGGACCAGGATGCCAAAGTTGCCATAGAATGCCTTCACGCGGCCGATGGATTGCGGACGATCGTAATCCCAATAATAGGTGCCATCCACGCGTTTGGACACGATCGGTTTTGGCAGGAACGGGATCAACAAACTCTTTACGCCGACAGGGCCTGCACCGGGGCCACCGCCGCCATGCGGCGTGCTCATCGTTTTGTGCAGGTTGAGATGGACCACGTCGAAGCCCATGTCGCCTGGGCGGGTAATGCCCATGATGGCGTTGGAATTGGCTCCATCATAGTAGAGAAGACCGCCTGCCTCGTGTACGATTTCGGCGATTTCCACGATTTGCTCTTCAAATAGTCCGAGCGTGCTCGGGTTCGTCAGCATCAGTGCGGCCGTATCATCACCAACGACGGCGCGCAGAGCCTCCAGATCAACCATGCCGCGCTCATTGGATTTAATCGTGATCGTGTCATAACCGGCAACCGTTGCGCTGGCTGGGTTGGTGCCGTGCGAGGAGTCAGGAACAATGACCTTGGTTCGTTTCTCGCCGCGGCTTTCATGGTAAGCACGGATCAGCATGAGTCCCGTCCACTCCCCATGCGCACCCGCAGCGGGCTGCAGCGTTACTTGATCCATCCCGGTAAGTGCCGCCAGATCATTCTGCAGGGTGTAAAGCAGCTCCAGAGCGCCTTGAATGCTTTCTTCTGGCTGGTACGGATGAATCTTGGCAAAGCCGGCAAAACGGGCAACGTCCTCATTGATCTTCGGGTTGTATTTCATCGTGCATGAGCCGAGCGGGTAGAAGCCGTTATCGATGCCGAAATTACGCCGCGACAGCTCCGTATAGTGACGAATGACATCCACTTCATAAACTTCCGGCAGTTCGGCCGGTTTGCTGCGCAGCAAGCCCTCTGGTATTAATGATGCGGCGTCGATCTCCGGTACGTCGCATTCGGGAAGGGAATAGGCGACACGGCCGGGCTTGCTGAGTTCGAATATCAATGCTTTTTCCGGTTTCATACGATCGCCTCCAATTCACCAATAAATTGGTCGATTTCTTCCTTCGTCCGCCGTTCGGTCACAGCGATTAGCATACATCCTCGAAGCTCAGGGTACGCAGCGCCAAGATCATAACCTCCGATGTAACCTGCACGCAGAAGCTTCGAGTTGATCTCCTTCACGTTCGTTCCTTCAGGCAGCTTTACCACAAACTCATTGAAGAACGGCGAGCTGAATGGAAGGGAGAGGGAGCCTTTGGCGACACGGTCGGCAGCATAATGGGATTTGCGCACATTCAGAAGCGCTGCCTCTTGCATGCCTGCTTTACCCAGGGTGGACATATAAACGGATGCACACAGCGCGAGCAGCGCCTGGTTCGAGCAGATGTTCGACGTTGCTTTTTCGCGGCGAATATGTTGTTCACGTGCCTGCAGCGTCAGTACAAAACCGCGTTTGCCGTCCTGATCGACGGTTTGACCCACAATACGTCCGGGAATACGGCGCATCAGCGGCTCGGATACCGCGAAGAATCCGCACGTCGGTCCGCCAAGAGAAGCTGGAATGCCGAGCGGCTGGGCATCGCCGACAACGATGTCGGCTCCAAGCACGCCAGGGGATTCCAGTAAACCGAGGGACAGCGGGTTTACGCTCAGGACAAGCAATGCTTTTTTCTCATGAACCAGCGGTTCGATCGATTTCACGTCTTCAATGCAGCCGAAGAAGTTCGGTGATTGCAGAAGGACGGCGGCGGTATCTTCCGTTATGGCAGCGGCGAGCGCATCCTGGTCGGTAGCACCATTGACGATGCCGACTTCCACGACTTCCAGATCGAGGCCGCGAGCCGAAGTCAAAACGATTTCCCGGGCTTCGGGATGGACGGCACGCGATATGACGATTTTCTTCCGTTTGGTTGCACCGCTGGCGAGAGCCGCAGCCTCAGCAAGCGCCGTGGAACCGTCATACATGCTGGCATTGGCCACTTTCATGCCGGTCAATTCACAGATATAGGATTGAAATTCAAAAATCGCTTGCAGCTCGCCTTGGCTGATCTCCGGTTGGTATGGCGTATACGCCGTGTAGAATTCAGAGCGGGAAATCACATGATTGAGCACAACCGGAATATGGTGGTCGTACAAACCGGCCCCGAGAAAGCTTGTATAACGGTCAAAATCGGCATTTCGGTCCGATAGGTCACGCATATGCTTCAGAAGTTCAGGCTCACCCAGCCGGTTTGACATGGGGAGGACGCCGTTGTAACGGACCGCTTGGGGGATATCGGCAAACAGATCTTCGATCGTTTCCGCGCCGACCGCAGCAAGCATATCGGCTTGATCCTGATCCGTCATAGGCAAGTAACGATGCTTCATGTTAAGGCAGCTCCTCTTTTGTAGAATGGTGTCTTTACTACTTTGGCTTTTAACTTCTTACCGCGGATCTCAACCCATACCTCGGTATCGAGGCTCGTATATGGCGTTTCGATCAAGGCCAATCCGAGATTTCGCTTGAGTGAAGGGGATTGGGTACCGCTGGTCACTTCACCGATGGGTTCTCCTTCATGGTTGTATACGGGATAGTGGGAGCGCGGGATACCGCGATCGATGAGTTCAATGCCGACCAGCTTACGCGGCACACCGTCTTGTTTTTGCTGTTGAAGCGCTTCCCGACCGATGAAATCGCCGCTGTCCAGCTTCACAAAGAACCCGAGACTGGCTTCAAGCGGAGAGATCGTGCTCGAAAGCTCTTGGCCGTACAATGGCAGTTTCGCTTCGAAACGGAGTGTATCACGTGCGCCCAGTCCGGTTGGAACAAGGCCATGTGGTTCTCCGGCGGTTAAGAGCTCTCTCCAAATTGCGGGAGCATCCTCAGCGGAGCAATAAATTTCAAAGCCGTCTTCTCCGGTATAACCGGTACGGGACAGTAGGGCGGAGCAGCCGCAAACCTGTGCGTTCTGGATAAAATGGAAGGAGGGGAGTTCGTCTAAGACCTCAGTCGTGGCCTGTGACATGATGTTCACGGCCGCAGGTCCCTGAAGTGCAATCAGAGCCGTCTCAGCGGACACATTACGGATGGTGACATCACCTGCAAGATGGTCTTGAAGCCACTGGAGGTCTTTGTCGATGTTGGATGCGTTAACAACCAGCATAAATCGGTCAGCCGACAGTTTATACACAAGCAGGTCATCTACCGTACCGCCGTTGTCGTAACACATCAACGTGTATTGGGCCTGACCCATCGATATGCGGGTTACGTCATTCGTGGTCATCTTCTGGATAAATGCTTCAGCGTCTTGTCCGGTGACGATAAATTCACCCATGTGGGAGACGTCGAACAGGCCGGCGTGCTTGCGTACGGCTTCATGCTCTTGCACAATGCCTGAAAATTGCACGGGCAGTTCCCAGCCGCCAAAGTCGATGCAGCGGGCAGAAGGAAAATCGGCATAAAGCGGGTAAAGCGGTGTACGTTGTAATGAACTCATCTCTTCACCTCTTCGAATTGGCATGATCAATCGGGGAAACACCAAAAAAGGACAGACAGAAGGATAACAAGTCGTGCTGAAAAAAGCCCGCTCGTTGCGTAATCCTTCTGCTCTGTCCTTTGTACCTGAGAGTTACCCCACATGTCATGTAAGTATAATGTCAAGCGTGTGTGAGTTTCCCCGTGGGTGATTCTACATTCAGAATTCTCTCCAGAGGTGCGTCCGGTAAAGGTCCTTTTGCCTGAGAGATTCACCGTGTTACGGCTTACTCCTTCGGCGCTACCTGTCAATCCTGTCGGTAATCTCTCCCGCTACCATCATCCGCGTGAAAATTATTGAGTTGTCATCATCTTCCTTGCGTTCTTGTGATTATTATAAACGTGTCTCGCCATAAAGTGTCAACCTTTATTTCACTAAAATATTTTCAATCTTAAAATTTTTGTCAGATATCTTGACATCACTTCGTCCCTGTTTTATTCTGTGGGAGAATAAGCCAACCGAATATGCGGATGACGATGGATGGGAGAGACCGCCTCGCGAAGGGTGAAACCTTGGCGGCACCGAAGGAGCAAACCGTTACGCCCGCCAGGCTGACGAGTAATCTCTCAGGTAAACGAACCGCCATCTGACGCAGCTCTGGAGAGTGCGCAAGCCACCCAAGGGGAAAGATCGGACCATAAGAAGCGGTCGATCATAAACTCTCAGGTACCGAGGACAGAGAGAAGGCAAATGCCTTTTTTCGCGTCCTTTTTTTTCATTTATTTACCTTAATTTCATTTCTTTAAGAAAAGAGGAGTATCCGTAAATGAGCGAAATCAGAGAGAATTTGGTCTACAGCGACGATCATGAATGGGCATTGAAGGTAGATGGTAATGTGGTGCGCGTCGGTATTTCCGATCATGCGCAATGTCAGCTGGGCGATATCGTATTCGTTGAACTCCCCGAGACCGGCGCTGTCGTTGCCGCAGGTGACAGCATCGGTACCATTGAGTCGGTCAAAACCGTATCGGAACTGTATTCCCCTGTTTCAGGTACCATCACGAAAGTGAATGCTTCTCTGGAAGACCAGCCGGAGCTTGTGAACGAAGAGCCGTACGAAGGCGGTTGGATCATTGAGGTTGAGGTGGAAGGTGACCTGGAGGAAGCACTCGGAAAGCTGCTGACTGCAGAGGCATATCGTGCCAAAGTGGATTAAGGATTGAATCATAACATTGCATAATGAAACATAACGGCTGCTACTCGTAATGAGGTTTACGAGTGGCAGCCGTTTTAAATGATGGTGCTAATCCTTGGAACCTTGAAGGGTTCGATATCAAGTGCTTGAAGCCACACGGCGCGCGATCCGGCGTGCTCGAAGCTCAGGCAGATTCAAGATCAGTATTCCGCCGATGATGAGCAAGCTGCCAACGATGGAATAAAGAGAAATCGCTTCGCCGTACAGAAATGCGCCTAATCCTAACGCGATGATCGGAGAAACAAAGAGCCAGGTAGACGGAAAAAAGGCATTTGTTGCTTTTAGCAGCCAAGCATACAGACTATGCCCCAGCATCGAGCCGACTATCGTTAAATACAAGACAGAACCGAGGGCTGGCAGCGTTAGAATACCATTCCATTGTACCTGTTCACTGAAAAGGGATAACAGCAATAGGGCAGAGCCGCCATACATCATCTGCACCGCATTGATCATAATTGGCGAGATATCCGGCATGTCAAAGGATAATTTTCGGGTAGCGAGGGAGCCCACGCTATAACCGATTTCGCCTATAAGAATGGCGATGCAGCTCAGAATCCAGATGAGGTCGCTCCCCATGGCTATCTCGGGCATGATAAGCAAACATACTCCCGCAAAACCGACCCCGCACCCCCAATAATCACTGCGCCGGGCATTCTTTCGCATTACAACCGATTGAATCATCAGAATCATCATGGGGCCTGTTGCCGATAGGATGGCAGCGATCCCTGAGGACACGTGCTGCTCGGCCCAATATAGCGTTGCAAACGTCAAGAATGTACTGGTCATCCCGATTAGAAGGAATTCCTTGCGCAGGAGAAGGCTTGGTTTTGCCTTCCGCTGCAATACCATCCACAGGAAGATGATGGCGCCCGCGAGAAGAAACCGGAGTCCCGCCGAGAGAAACGGCGGCAGTCCTGCTTCAACGCCAATCTTGATGGCGAGAAAGGTCGTGCTGAATATGGCGCACATAAGCAAGTAGTTAAAAATAATCATGTAGCATCCTCCTTTTTCTATACTATAATAGGTAGTTAATAGAACAGATTGGTGGTTGGTAGAACAGATATGTTCTATATCGGATCGGGGGAAAAACAGATGGAACTATCAACGCTGGACGACAAACATCAAGGTAAGCGGACATTGCAGCAGTCGGTCTATGACACCATTCGAGAAGGAATTGCTCAGGGAGAGTGGAAGGAGACTGAAAGAATCCCGTCCGTGAGAGCGATGGCCGAGCGTTTGAACGTTCACCGGTTAACGGTGCTCAAGGCTTATCAGCGGCTGCTTGAAGACGGGATCGTGGAAGTGAAATATAAATCAGGATATTTCGTAGCGGCTAAGGCGCCTGCGACATTGCCGGAACTCTATACATCCAGCCGGTCTTGGGAATATCAGGCGAAATCGATATATGTCAATCGCAGCCGCTTGTCCGACATTCACAGACATCAGGTCGATTACCAGATGTCGGAAGCGCTGATTGATCCTGCGCTGCTGCCGAACGCGTTCCTGTCCAATCACGTGAAACAAGTGTTTGACATGTATCCGAAGGTATTAAGCACGTATTCTTCCGTGTCCGGAGATTTGGAGCTGCGCGAGGAGATGGCCCGGTACTTTATGGACAAACAAGGCATATCGGTCCATCCGGATGAGCTGCTCATTACGACGGGATCCCAGCAAGCGATCGACCTGATCTCGCGTTCGCTTGTCAAAAGCGGAGATTCGGTGTTGATTGAGCGGCCGACGTATAGTCCGGCGATCGATGTTTTTGTGCAGCAAAATGTCAAGCTGCTTCCCATTGAGATTATGCCGGAAGGATATGACCTGGAGCAGATTGAATGTCTTATGCGGACGGAGAAGCCGAAGCTGTTCTATATGAACCCGACCTTTCAGAATCCGACAGGCTACACGGTGCCGATTACGCAGCGCAAGGCGCTGGTTGAACTGGCGGAACGATATCAATGCATTCTGGTGGAGGATGAGGTCTATCACGACATTTATTTTGGAGATCCGCCGCCGCTGCCCTTTTTTTATTATGATACCGAGGGCTATGTCATTCACATTCGAAGCTTCAGCAAATATGTGGCCCCTGGCTTGCGGATATCGGTGCTGGCGGCACGTCCGGAGCTGATGAATGTCATCCTGCCGACCAAGGCGCTGTCGGACAACGGGACGCCGCTGCTGACGCAAAAGATTTTCCAGCACTATTTCTTCTCGAGCAGACTTCAGGAGCATGTGGCCAAGCTGCGGATTGCCCTGGAGCTTCGTAAGGATAAGATGGAGAAGCTGCTTGAGCCTACAGAATGGCGATGGAACAGCCCCGGCGGCGGCTTGAATCTATGGATACAGCTGCCGGAAAACATCAACGTGGATGCGTTGTTGCGGCAATGCCTGGCGGAATCCGTAGCTTTTGTGCCGGGGCGTATATGCGACCCGCTGGATCAGATGGATTCGTGGATCAGACTCAGCTACTCCTATATCAGCGAAGTTCAGCTGGAAGAGGGAATTCGTCGTCTCGTCGAGATTTCGGAGCAGTTGAAGCATGGCTCGTTGGCATGAACAATTACGTGAGTAATGAATTTCTTCTCGAAGTCATGTAGAGATCATGTCTGCCGATAAATACGGAATATTTTAAAAAAACGGTCTGATTGAATGTCACAAAAACTGCCCTTTTCTCGTGTTATGTGCAAAATCGCATAAAACAAAAGGAGATGGGTTGTCTCATGAAGGATCTAACATGTATTGTCGTTGGTGGAGGCTTTGCAGGTATACATGCTCTAAAAGCGATTCATAAAGCTTGTCATAAAGGAATAGGCGGAAGGAAGCTGCGCCTGATCCTGATCGATATGGGTTCCGCCCATGTGCGGAAAGTGCTGCTGTTCCGTCCTGCAGTGAGTGAAGAGGGGATTACCGTTCCTTGGGAACAGGTCATGCCGGAAGGTACCCGTTTCATACAGGGCAGGGTGATCGGCATGGATAAGGAGAGCAAGCAGCTGACTTTGGAAGACAGCACAGGTCTGGAACATAAGCTGGAATATGATGTCCTTGTGGTGGCCATAGGAAGCATCGTGCGGCAGGCAGCACCGGAACAAGGCGGAATATCGCTGACAGGCTTGGAAGCGGCGGAGCGGATCCGGGAACGGTGGCACGCAAACCTTAAGTTGGCAGTAAAGGAAACGAATGCGCAGGAGAAGCAGCGGCTGATGAGTGCAGCCGTCGCTGGCGCCGGCATAACGGGCATCGAAACGTCAGCCGAGATGGTCCACGCCATGCGGACAGAGGCGGTTAAGCTTGGTTTAGATCCGAAGTTAATCCGTGTGCACCTATTCAATTCTCAGGAACGGTTGTTCCTGGAAGGACCTGCGAAGGTGGCGCATCGGCTTGAACGATATCTAACCGATCTTGGCGTAGTCCTTCATCATGGAAGAAGAGTGATCAAAGAGGAGCTGGGGCTGGTTCATGTCAACGATGGATCTCCGATCCCTGTGGGCCTAACGGTATGGACGCTTGGCCTCACTCCTAACCCCGCGCTCCTCAGCCTCGGACTGCCGGTTACGATGGACGGTCAAATCGTTGTAGATGAAAGCTATCGTGTCAAAGATGCCCCGGGAGTATATGGCATCGGCGATTGCGCGCATGTGGTTGATCCCGCTAACGGTGCTGCCGACCGGATGACATGCAAGGAAGCGATCCCCCAAGCGACGCGACTTGGCGGCATTGTGCATGCGGATTTGATCGATGCGCCTGCAGCCAAGCATAAGAGTGTACCGGAGGGTTACACGGTCGGTCTGGGGCCAGGACATGGGTTAGTCTGGTCGCGTACCTGGGGAATGGATATTATGATCACAGGAAAGCTGGCTTACAAGGTCAAATCGTTCATGTGGAATTATTCCAGCATGGTTCGATAAATTAGCAGCAATCCTGCTTGAAAGGAATGAAGAAACGGCATGTTAGAGCTGTATGAGCAGTATAAGGGGCTCCTGTTTCATCTTGCTTATCAAATGACCGGAACGGTGTCGGACGCAGAGGACGCGGTACAGGATGTGTTCGTGAAAGTTCACAGTCTTCCCCTGGAGAAGCTGGAGGAGCCAAAAGCTTATCTGTGCAAAATGGTGACGAATCGCTGCATCGACGAAATCAAGTCAGCTCGAAATCGAAGAGAGCAGTACTACGGGCCCTGGCTTCCGGAACCGATCCCGGAAGCCTATAGCGAGTCCTATGAAGCCGTCGAAAATCATGAACTGCTTTCCTATGCCATGCTGGTTCTGCTGGAGCGGCTGTCTCCTTCGGAGCGGGCCGTGTTTGTTCTGCGGGAAGCGCTTGGATTCGATTATCCGGAAATCGCCGGACTGATCGATAAAACCGAGGCGAACTGCCGCAAGCTTATGAGCAGGGCGAGAGGAAAGATGGGGATCACGGAGGACGATCTGATTGGCGTGGGGTCCATGGCAGAGGAATGGGTGAGCCGGTTCTTCACGGCCCTATCCGAAGGAGATGCCGAACATGTCCTATCCCTGCTAGCGGATGATGCTGTATTGTTGTCCGATGGCGGCGGTAAAGTGATCGCAGCTGCGAGACCGGTCGAGAGAAAGGAGCGGGTTGCCCGTTTCCTCATCGGCATTCTTCACCAAGCGCAGCTGGAGGATGGAGTAGCGCCGGAGATCGAGGTAAAGGAACTGAACCATCAAACCGCTGTTATATTCCGCCAGGGAGGAAGTGTTACCGGCGTTATCTTTGTCAATATTCGGAACGGATTGCTGCAAAATATTTATATTGTGAGGAATCCGGATAAACTTGAGGGGATTTAAGTTTAGGCTAGGAACATCGACGAAGTACATTCAGAGCAGTCCGCCTCTAGGGAGGGGGCTGCTTTTTTTGCTGGAAACCGGAGGTGCAGGCGCGAAACCTAATCGGACGGTTAGATGAGCTTTTCATGAAGGAAGTTTGATTCTGGATTCGTATTCCAGTATGCAGGGTAAATACATTTCGGGTTCGCAAGCGGATCTGTTACCAAGTGCATTTACGTCAGACACGCATCTACTACCTACATACCAGGAGGTTCCGACAAATGGACAAATCCAACACCCATTCGAATGCTAACAACAGCCGGGGCAAGACAAGCAAGAACCAACAGCTGGAACAATTTACGGTAGACAATGACGGCAAAGACTTGACAACCAATCATGGACTTAAAGTCGCTGAAGATGAACATTCGCTTAAAGCGGGCGAGCGCGGTCCAACCTTGATGGAGGATTTCCATTTCAGAGAGAAGATGACGCATTTCGACCATGAGCGGATTCCGGAACGGATCGTGCATGCCCGCGGTTTTGGGGCTCACGGCTATTTTCAGCTATATGAATCCATGAAAGATTATACAAAAGCCAAATTTCTGCAGGACCCTTCCGTCGTCACGCCGGTGTTTGTCCGATTCTCCACGGTGGCTGGCTCCAGGGGATCAGCCGACACCGTCAGGGACGTACGCGGCTTCGCAACCAAGTTTTATACGGAAGAAGGGAATTATGATCTTGTGGGCAACAATATGCCGGTCTTTTTCATACAGGATGCGATGAAGTTTCCCGATTTCGTTCATGCTGTCAAGCCTGAGCCGCATAACGAGATTCCGCAAGCCCAATCCGCCCATGATACGTTCTGGGATTTTGTGGCGAACAATTCGGAAAGCGCGCACATGATCATGTGGGCGATGTCCGACCGCTCGCTTCCGCGAAGCTTCCGAATGATGGAGGGCTTCGGCGTCCATACCTTCCGTTTCGTGAATGAAGAAGGACATGCACATTTTGTGAAGTTTCACTGGAAGCCTGTGCTCGGCACGCATTCCCTCGTATGGGATGAAACGCAGAAGCTGGCAGGCAAGGATCCCGACTTTAACCGGCGTGATCTGTGGGATGCGATCGAATCAGGAAATTATCCGGAATTTGAGTTTGGCGTTCAAATGATTCGGGAGGATGAGGAATTCAATTTTGGTTTTGATATCCTTGATCCGACCAAGATTTGGCCCGAAGAGCTCATTCCCGTCAGAATCATTGGCAAAATGACACTCAATCGCAATACAGATAATTTCTTTGCGGAGACGGAACAGATTGCTTTCCATCCGGGACATGTCGTACCGGGAATCGATTTTACTAATGACCCGCTACTGCAAGGCCGCTTATTCTCCTATACAGACACCCAGCTTTCACGGCTCGGCGGACCCAATTTCCACGAAATTCCGATCAACCGTCCAATCGCACCGGTTCATAACAATCAGCGTGACGGGATGCATCGTATGACCATCAATAAGGGCCCTGTCAGCTATCATAAGAACGGTATTGCCGGTAACACGCCGAAGCCGGTTCCAGCGGAGCGCGGGGGTTATGAGCATTACACCGAGAAGGTGGAAGGGCGTAAGGTGCAGGCACGCAGTGACAGCTTTAAGGATCATTTCAGCCAAGCGGCCCTGTTCTGGAACAGCATGTCCGAGGTCGAGAAGCAGCATATCGTATCCGCATTCCAGTTCGAGCTGGGTAAAGTACAGCGAAAGGAAATTCGCCAGCAAGTCGTTGACCTGTTCGCGAACGTTGATAGCGAACTTGCCACCCGGATTTCGGAGGGCATCGGAACCATGCCACCGCAAACCAGCTTCTCCGCTTCCAGCGAGTCTTCTCCGGCACTGAGCATGATGAATACCGTGAAGCTCCCGTTAACCCGTAAAGTGGCGGTGCTGGCAGGCAACGGATTCACGGATGAACTCCCGTTTGTGCTTACGCAGCTGCAGCAAGCGGGCGTCATCACCGAAGTGGTTAGCGCAAAGCTCGGCGTCATTCGAGGCAAAGCCGGCGCGGAACTGGAAGTGAACCATTCGCTGCTTGGGGCAGATTCCGTCTTGTTCGATGCGGTGCTTGTCGCAGGCGGCGCGTTAAGCGTATCGGAGCTCCTGGTGGAGCCGAAGGTGCTGGATTTTGTCAAGGAAGCGTATCAGCATTTCAAGCCGATCGCAGCCATAGCCGAAGGGGCAAATTTGCTTCCATCATCCAGTGGTGAAGGGGTGGTGGTTGCGCAAGAGAATGAGGATTTGAAGCCTTTCGGCGAGGCCTTCATTCATGCCATCGCGGCACATCGCCATTGGTCGCGTACGATCTAAGAATGGATTGCCCTTGAATATATAACACGATTGCGCTATAATTCCCCTTAATCATTTGGCTAAAAAGTGAAGGGGATTATACCATGATCAACATCAAATTCAATCAACTTCATCATCACAAGCAGCGTTAGCACGCCTGTCATTCTACAGGGTGGGCTAACGCTGTTCGCGTTGGCCTCCCTGCCGCATATTCAGCGCGCGGGACCATGAGGTCCGGCGCGTTTTTTATTGTAAAAAGAAAACCATACGCTATGCGTATGGTTCAGGATAGCTTAAGCGTTGTATAAAAAAAATCCTCCGAAGTGTTAAGATAAATTCGGTTCGCCAACCAAATTTAAAACACGAGGAGGAGATCAGATGGCATCTGATGTGAACAGTTTAGCACATACAAAATGGAATTGTAAGTATCACATAGTGTTTGCACCAAAGTACAGAAGACAAGTGATCTATGGGAAATTGAAAAGAGATATAGGAAAAATACTAAGACAATTGTGTGAAAGAAAAGGTGTAGAAATTATAGAAGCAGAGGCATGTAAAGATCATATACACATGCTGGTAAGTATACCGCCGAAAATAAGTGTGTCATCATTTATAGGGTATCTAAAAGGGAAGAGTAGCTTAATGATATTTGATCGCCATGCAAATTTAAAATATAAGTATGGGAATCGAAAATTCTGGTGTAAAGGGTTTTATGTGGACACGGTAGGAAGGAACAAGAAAGTGATTGAAGAGTATATACGAAATCAGTTACAAGAAGACGTGGTTGCAGAGCAAATGACGCTGGAAGAGTATATAGATCCATTCACAGGAGAAGAAACAGGAAGCAAACGAAAGAAGAAGAACTAGAAGACCCCTTAAGGGGTAGCCGAAAAAGTAGTGCGGTTGGCGAACGATTCAATGCCCTTTAGGGCTGGCCAGTAACAAAGGCTTTCAGCCGCAGAGCAAACCACCCGTTCACACGGGTGGTTTTGATTTTCATTTAGAACGAAAGGATGATTACGATGCAGAACGTAAAAGGAACGTATGATTATTTTGGCCAAGAACAGGCGATCCGAAGAAAGGTGCAATCGACGCTGCGTGAAGTGTTTGAATGTTATGACTATGCTGAAATGGAGACAACCATTCTGAATGAATCCGAGTTATTGTCTTCCAAATACGCAGGAGGGGAAGAAATTCTGAAGGAAATGTACCAGCTGACAGATCAGGGAACGCGACGTCTGGGCCTCCGGTACGACTTGACGATTCCATTCGCCAAGGTAATCGCGCTGAATCCCGCCATCAGCCAGCCCTTCAAACGTTATGAGATGGGGAAGGTATTCCGCGATGGTCCCGTCAAACGGGGAAGAATGCGGGAGTTTCTGCAGTGCGACGTTGATGTGGTGGGGATCTCGGGACCGGAAGCGGAGGTTGAGCTAATGCAGCTTGCAGCCGAAGTGTTTCGGAGACTTGAAATCCCGATCATGCTCCGGTGGAACAACCGAAGCTTCCTTGGTGAAATTCTTGGAGCTTTGGGCGTACCGGAAGAGATGAAACCAACCGTCATGCTGACGCTGGATAAGCTCGACAAGATGGGTAAGGAGGGGGTTCGACAAGAGCTTGCGGGTAAGGAGCTCGCATCGGAGATTTGTCGTCAAATTCTTGATTTTGTTGATCTCAAGGAGCCGACATTAGCGCAAATAACAAGCACATACAACCTGGACAACGAGCGCGGAGCACGAGAAGTCCAGATCCTGCAAAATATGCTGCAGCGCGTCGGGCTGCAAAACATCTGCGTATTTGATCCGTTTCTTTCCCGAGGATTGTCCTTCTACACAGGAACCGTTTACGAAATCTTTGACGCATCTCAGGGCTTTCGTTCAAGCTTGGGTGGAGGCGGCAGGTATGACGCGATTATCGGGCAGCTCGTTGGACGCGAGGACATTGTTTATCCTACGGTGGGTCTTTCGTTCGGCATGGAATCCATCATGGAGATGATCCGAAACCGTCCGATTGAAACAAACAAGCCGCTCGTTGTGGTTATCCCTATAGGAGAAACCATACCCGAAGGATTGACGGCTGCAGCGGCACTCCGGAATCGCGGGATTCATACGCGATTGGCGGACAACCGCCGCAAATTAAAGAAAACATTAGCTTCTGTTTCAGCTGAGGGTATTCCATATGCCATCCTAATCGGCGAAGAAGAAGCGGCGGCGGGCATGGTTCGATTGAAGAATATGACCGAGGGCAAGGAGCTTGCATTGACACTGCAGAAGGCGGTTGAGCTTATCATTCAATCCTGTGAATGATGACATGAAGGAAGCAGCGCTTATCCATCATGGCGTGTAAACTCATGACTAACAACTTGTGTAGGCCGACATATGGAATGCCTTTGTTCTTTTTCGAATATAATGGTTTTCTACCGAAAAGGGACTCGCGCTCGAAACGATCTCCAAGTAGAATAAATCGTATAGATGTTACCAGGGGGGAGCGGATTGCAATGCTGTACGAACAATTCTTCATGCTGCACCAAAAGCTTGCTGTTAACGCTCCGGCCAACACGGCTACGGAAGTGACGCTTGAGCAGATCGCCGAAACGCTATATTGCACAACGCGGAATGCCAAGCTCGTTATACGCAAGCTCGAGGAGAAGGGTTGGATTATGTGGAAGGCAGGACGCGGGCGAGGAAATCGTTCCAAGCTTACCTTTCTAGCCGATCAAGCTGATCTGCTTCAGGAAGCTGCGCAGCAGCTCGCGTTAAAAGGGGAATATCGGCAGGCCTTCGAACTGCTGCGAACCTATGGTCAAGGTATTCACACCAACGATTCTTACGTGGAATGGATGAACGGGCATTTTGGCTTTAGCAAGGAGATGAGAGAAGGGGAAGCGGAAGCAAGGGATTCGCTGCGGCTTCCCGTGTACCGCTTGATTGAAACGTTGGATCCGGCCGAATGCTACTACAGTTTTCAAGCGCATATGATCCAGCAGATATTTGACCGGCTGGTGATATACGATAATGCCAACGATCAATATCTTCCCGTTATCGCGCATTATTGGAACAGCAATGAGGATGGAACGGTCTGGACTTTTCACCTGCGTAAAGGAATCCGGTTCCATGACGGTAGAGAGTTATCGGCGGAGGACGTGAAATTCACGGTAGAACGCCTGGGACGGGATAAACGAAATGCTTGGATCGTGCGTGAACTGCAGCGAGTAGAGGCGGTATCGCCTCGGGAGGTTCGTTTTATTCTTAACAAGCCGAATCGAATTTTTATCCGGTTTGTTAGCTCCATTTGCATGTCCATCGTGCCCAAACATTTGGTGAGTCTTAATGAAGAACAGTTCTGGAAGCTTCCTGTCGGAACGGGCCCTTTTCAGGTGGAAGAATGGACCGATGAACGGCTGACCATACGTGCGAATCCCCATTATTATCAGGGACGGCCGCATTTGGACAACATCCACATTATCATGATGCCCGAAGATGCGGAGCACTGCGAGGTCAGCTGGGAGCGGCTGCTGCAAAATCCGGAGCGTATCGAGCATAAAGGCGAGAAGCATGCTGTGGATATCATAGAATCTTCCGAAGGCTGTACGACTTTGATTACGTGGAATATGAAGAAGCCGGGGCCCTATCAGTCCATCGAATTTCGCCGGGCATTCAGCTTGATTCTGAACCGTGCCGAGATGATACGCGAACTTGGCGGCAACCGGCTATACCCGGCCAAAGGATTCATCATGGATGAGCAAGCGCCTTACCGTAAAGACCGACATGATCCCGAGCTCGCAAAGTCACTGCTGAAACAGTCGGGTTATGACGGCTCTCCCATTACCATGGCTACGCTCGCAAATCATATCAAAGACGCCGAATGGGTTCAGAAGCAGTGCGCTTCCATCGGGATACCATTGATCATCCGGGAGGAGAGGATGGATACCATACACCAATCGGATGTGATGAACACCATGGATTGTGTCTTGCACGGCCTTGTTCTTCCAGGTGAAGAAGTATGTTTAATCGAGAATTACGAGCAGAAGGGAAGCGTGGTTAAAGAGTTCATGGATCCATCGCTGCATCATTGGGTGAAGGATTGCGTGGATGATGCGCTTGCCAGCGAGTGGTATGAGGAGCGTTTGAGTTTGTTGTCCCATATTGAAGAGAGGCTTCGGGAGGAAGCGCATGTATCATTCTTGGTTCATACGAGATTTTACGCAAGCTTGGATCCTTCTTATAAAGGGGTTGTCATCAATAATCTGGGATGGCTGGATTTCAAGCAGATTTGGCGTGTATGATTTCTTCTCATAAAAAGAGCAAGCGCGAACAACCGCGCTTGCTCTTTATTTCTTATAAGGATTTTGTGCGGCTTCTTCGGGATCTCCGCTTTCGAAAGAAGCCATAAAGTTTATCGATAATTCGAGTATTGTTTGAGGTATGCTGCGATTCACATGCGATCTCGTCATGAATAATGAATCTTCCTTGACGATCAAGTTCGTCCCATTTTGCTTGCTGGTATTCGTTCAGTTTTTCCAGTGTATAAAAATCGTTGCTCATGTTAACCTCCCTATCAGACATTCGGAGTTTGCTGTAACGCCGGTAGAATGTCTTGATACTCTCATTATGGAGGTCAACCGAGCTTGTAAAAAGTGTAAACCTCGGCAGCTTTTTTTCCCCTTTTCATGAACTAAAGGACTACCGCAGAGAAGAGATTAGACTTTATTATCACGATGCGTGATAGTGGAGTTCTCAATCTGGATCGTTGAATGCTCGATGTGGAATCGGCTGTCCAGAAGATCGATCGCTTGTTGCAGAATCTCATAACTGCTCGCTTCATCCTCGGCGACGAGATGGCAGCTTAAGGAATCGAAATTGGACGTAATCGTCCAAATATGAAGATCATGGATGCCGGTGACCCCAGGTATAGACAGCAGGGATTTCTTTACCTCTTCAGGGTTTATCGCTGCCGGTGCTCCCTCCATCAGAATATGAACGGTATTCTGTATGATTCTCCAAGCGCTCTTCAGAATCAAGATCGACACAAGGATGGATATGATAGGATCCGCAATATACCATCCGAAGGCCATCATCACGATCCCGGCGATGATGGCTCCTACCGAGCCGAGCGCATCGCCGATAACGTGGAGGTATGCGCTGCGGAGATTCACATTGTTCTTTACATCTCCCGTTCGCATCAAGAACCAGGCACTGAGAAGGTTAGCCAACAAGCCGATGGCTGCAATGAGCATCATGCTTCCGCTGGCGACGGTTGGCGGGTCGTCAAAGCGCTGAATCGCTTCCCATACGATAAAGCCGGCGATGACAAACAAGGCGACGCCATTTAGTAGTGCTGCCAATATTTCAAAACGGTAAAAGCCATAGGTTTTATTCGGCGATGAGGGCTTTGTGGCAAACCATAATGCGATCAGACTGAGCAGCAAAGCGCTGGCATCACTTAACATATGCCCGGAATCGGATAACAGAGCCAGACTGTTGGTCAGCAAGCCCCCTATAAACTCTAGAATCATGATGCCAAGTGTGATGATGAGGGCAATGGCAAGTCCTTTTTTGTTTCCTGAGCGGGCATGATCATGGTGGCTGTGGTCATGCCCATGATGGTGGTTATGATGATGCATAATCGAAAACTCCCTTCGAATCCAACTGTGGAATAAATCAATAATCATGGAACCATTTGCGTTATTTATAATATGAACATATGCTCATATACAATGTAATCCTTCGGTTTACTTTTGTCAAGTTTTTCCGAAGGTATTACGAAAGCGAATATGATTTTCCACTTATTCATTTATCTAGTATGCTTGATAAGCGAAGAAATTAAATTTTTACGTCTGATGATGAGTTCTTATTATCGGTTAAAGAGAAGGAGTGATATGCGACATGGGAGAACAACGTAAATCGATTAGCGAAGCTTATAGCGAAACAGCCTATCCATTGATTGGACATAGCCGCAGGAATCTCGAGGTGCTGCTGGAGGCATTTCGGGATGTGGATGGGTCGCAGATGGGGGATACATACGGCAAAGGTGCCATCATTGAGGAGTTTCAGGCGCGCATGGCAGACGTTCTGGGCAAGGAATCGGCTGTCTTTTTTCCGAGCGGAACCATGGCGCAGCAGATTGCTTTGCGGATCTGGTGCGATGATGCTGGGCTGAAACAAGTGGCTTATCATCCCCTCTGTCATCTGGAGATTCACGAAGAGGACGGGCTTAAGGAGCTGCATCATATCGAACCGATTCTTCTTGCTGATAAAGAGCGTTTGATTACGCTTGAAGACGTGCAGAATCTGAATCGCGAAATTGCATGTTTGCTGCTGGAGCTGCCGCAGCGTGAAATCGGAGGGCAGCTGCCCGAATACGAAGAGTTGGAGGCCATATCGGCGTATTGTCGTTCTCAAGGCATAAAGCTGCATCTGGACGGGGCAAGATTGTTCGAGATCACTCCGTATTATCAAAAAACGGCGGCCGAAATCTGTGCTCTATTTGACAGTGTATATGTGTCCTTCTATAAAGGTATAGGCGGGATTGCCGGCGCTATTCTGGCTGGCGGCACCGACTTTGTGGAGAAATCCAAAGTATGGAAAAGGCGTCATGGCGGGGATCTGGTCAGTCTTTACCCGTATATCATCAGTTCAAGTTATTATTACAAGGAAAGAATAGGTAATATGGGCCGGTATTACGAGGAAGCTAAAGAGCTCGCAGCGCTGTTTAATCAGTGCAAGGGCGTGAATACGAAGCCTGCCGTGCCCGTATCGAATATGTTTCATGTACATTTTGAATGGGACAAAGAACAGCTTGAACCGATTCTTATTGAGGTTTACCGCGCGACGGGCGTCGGATTGATCAGTTATCTAAACGAAGCAGGGGGAAGCCAATGTTATACGGAAGTTCACATTGGGGAGCGGTACAGCAAGACGCCAAGAGAAAGCATTCAGCAAGCTTTTCAATTGTTGAATGAGAAATTGCGGGAAGCTGCGAGCGCATGACAAAAGGACCTGAATCAGGTCCTTTTTCATTTGTCTATATTCAACCAATCGGCCCCACGGAAACAGGCTCCTCATTAACTGGTTTATGGGAAAAGTATACCATGTGGAGTGAGTCCTATCCGGATTGATGGTTAAAAAGGGGAACAAATTTGTTAGAATAACAAGTAGAACCGAGTAAACTTTGAAATATCCAATCTGGCGAGGTGAAAATCATGATGGCTCACGTTAGAAGCACAACCGTTCAAGTCGTTAAATCAGGCTCCGGGCAAAGTCGCACGGAAATATCGGGCAGATAATTTGTTCGGAGCCTTCTTCAACATGAATTAGAACCGCAATATTTCATGTGCCGGCTTTGCTCACTATTTACACGATTTTATGTAGATAGGAGCAGAGAAAATGAAATACGAGAAAGCACTTGATATTTTACCTGAACATGTAGTCAAAACCATTCAACAATATATTGATGGAAGTTATATTTATATTCCGAGAAAGTCGGAGAACCGGAAGTCCTGGGGTGAACAAACCGGGGTCAAGAAGGACCTGGATATTCGGAATCGGAGCATTCTCAAAAGTTATTTGCATGGCGACTCCATCCGTACATTGTCAGAACGATATTATTTAACGGAGCAATCGATCCGTAGAATTATTCGGGCAGAACGAATGAAAGAATAGGCGAGATCGGATATCCTTTTCGTGAAACCGTTATATAGCATTGTTATCATCAGGAAAGAGCGGCCAGGACACGTGTCCTGGCCCTTTCAATTAAGGAGAATTACCTGTCAGAAATTTGGGAACGAACTTCTGATATTTTGTAGCTTGTCATGCAGAAAATTTCCAACGAAGTCGCCAATATTGCTCCGTCATGATTTACCAGGTTAAGGAAAAGCATTAAAATAGAGGTTAACGACATTCGCAAGTAGAAGGAGTTTATGCAATGAACCCGATACCGTCATATACCCAGCGCATCCAAGAAGTTTATCCGCACCTGGATCTTCAAGACGTTGAGATGAACAACATAGGTCAGAACAACGATGTGTTGATTGTGAATCAGACGCTGGTCTTCAGATTTCCTAAGTATGCAGAAAGTCTCCAAGCGATGATCAGAGAAACTCAATTACTGAATAGGATCAAGAACAAGGTAACGCTGCTTATACCGAATCCGATGTATGTTTCATTTGACGATCTGCAGGTGGGTAAAATGTTCATGGGCTATCCGTTAATCGAGGGTCAGCCGTTATGGTCAGAAGATCTGCTTTCACACAGGAATTCGGACATCGAGGATAGGGTAGCAGAACAGATGGTCGAATTTCTCGTTCAGCTTCATACTGTGGAGATCAATGAATGGATCGCTGACGATAGAAATGTTGTAAATGTCCACGAAGAGATATCCGGATTGTACACACAAATTCAAGACCAGTTGTTTCGTTTCATCAGGCCCGATGCACAAGAGGAAATCTCAAGCAACTTCACAAGATTTCTGAACAACCCTGCGAATCGTGACATTCGTCCAACCTGCATTCACGGTGATTTTGGCACGTCCAACATACTTTGGAGTCCGGAGAAAGGTCGAATGACGGGCATCATTGATTTTGGGGGTTCAGGGATTGGAGACCCGGCATATGATTTAGCGGGAATCCTAGCGGGGTATGGTCAAGAGTTTTTCGAAAAGTGTATCGCCATGTATCCGAATGGAGACCCCATCGCGGAGCGCGTTCATTTTTATAGAAGCACGTTTGCCTTGCAAGAGGCGCTGCATGGAGTCATTCATCAAGACGCTGAGGCGTTTGAGGCAGGCATACGAGATTTTAGATGAAACATAATCATGGATTTTTACATGATATAATCTGCTGGAGGAGCCGCATAAATGACACCTAAACCCGTCATCATCGAGGAATATAATCCCGAATGGCCAAAAATGTTTCAGGAGATTCAATCCATATTGGCACTTACTCTTGGTGCTGATGCGCTGAGTATCGAGCATGTGGGAAGCACCTCCGTACCAAAGCTTGCCGCGAAGCCAATATTGGATATCGATGTTGTGATCGAATCCATGAAATCGCTTCCGGCGGTCATTGCGAAATTAGAAACCCTTGGCTATAGCCATCAGGGGGATTTAGGGGTCGAGGGCAGGGAAGCTTTTGATAGGAAAGATGAGTATGTTCCCTACAGCGAGGAGATTAGTTTGAGAATGACCCAGCATTTATATGTCTGCCATCGGGACAACCAAGAACTATACAGGCATATTACTTTTCGGGATGCTCTCATCAATAACCCGGAGCTTGTCAAAGAATACGCCTCATTAAAGAAAGAACTAGCCATAACTTTTCGTAATGATCGAAAAGCCTATTCGGAAGGCAAATCCGACTTTATCCAGCGGGTATTGAAGCAGGTCGCACGCTAAAATGTTGAAAGAAATCCAACGTAACATCTTATATCTTGAGCTGAATCCTACCAACAAAATACATAACAGCGAGGTAAACCAATGAACGTTACATTAATGGTGTTAGATAACACGGAGCTTAAAAGCATCTGGAAGGAAGCGTTTCAGCAGCAAAATATAATGCGCCCGGATGAGTATTACGATTTATGCGAATATGAGAACCAAATCGGCAAGCGTGTCACCTTGTTGGCTTTTGTTCATGAGGAGCTGACCGGTGTTTCCCACTTGAAATACGAATCGAGTTATCCCTATTTTCGAGAGCAGAGCATTCCGGAAATCAATGATCTGAATGTGTTCCCGGAGTACCGGAGAAACGGCATAGCTAACAGCATCATGGAAGAATTCGAGAACATCGTCCGCAAAAAAATGCCGCGTATCGGTATCGGAGTTGGATTGTACAGGGACTACGGTGCGGCTCAAAGAATATATGTCCGGCGCGGCTATATTCCGGACGGCAACGGAATTATGTACAACAACGAATCTGTGGTGCCCGGTGACATGGTATGTGCGGATGACGATCTGAACCTGTATCTGATTAAAGAGCTGGTTTAATAAATCGTTCTGCTAATCATCGGCTTCAGCTATATAAGTTTCAGGAGAGTGAAACATGAGCTTCGTCATTCGATTAAATATGTCGAGTTTTTTGTATGCCTGGTTCCCTTTTGTCGGGATTGAGCTCATGGCCAACGTTTACCGAATCAGTCGAGTGACAGGCTGGGGGCTGGATCACGTGAATATTGTGATTTTGGTTTTCTTCTTTGTTGGCCTGCTTCTATCGGGTTTCGGATTTCCGAAGCTGATCAGGCATTGGTTAGGTGGCCGTAAAGCGTCTTTCTTTTCGCTAATTTTGTGGATCCCCTATTTCATTATATTGACCTATATTGTGGCTGCATGGTTTCCGATCACCCATCCGGCAGACAAACCGAATCCTGTAACAGGACTCATGGCCATCGTTGCTTTGGCGTTGTACCCACTCTACCTGGCTATCCTTCATCTGTTTGGAACGGCTCCGATTACCGAGAGGATGAAGGAAGATCGGATGACTTGAGCTTCATGTATAACATGGTGAAGGTATCAGGTTCAGAAAGGAGCGGACTATGATTATCGGTGTTCTTATCGTGTTGCTTATTATTGAACTCATTGTGATTGAGGTTAGACTCAAAAAGAAACTGGACAATGACGAGAGAATCATTGAGAGACTCGACATGATGATCAAAGATATACGGGAAATTAAGAATAAGCAATAGAGTTACTATCCTCAGGAGGTAGTAAAAATGGGCAATGTGGATAAACGCAATCGACTGGATGAAGAAGTGTTTACTTATTCGGTTACCAAAGATCATAAAGTATTCATTTATTGGATGGGGAAACAAGTCAAGATCCTGTCGGGTAAAGAAAGTGATAAATTTCTGTCCAGGGTAACCGGGGCAGACTTCAAAGAAGCCCAACTGATGATGGCTAAAGTGACCGGTAATTTTAAGCGTGGCAATGAGAAGGATCATAAATAAGCTTATACAGGAGAAAGAGCGATGAATAAAGGGTTTTCGCATTGTTTGCAGATTTTCCCGACCTCTAACTTCGAGAAAACCAGCGAGTTTTATGAGCGAATCGGGTTCCGTGCCGTGAACTATTTTGATGCAGCAGAACCGCATGTATGCCTCTACAAGGACTCTGTTGAGATTGTATTAACGAAGACGGAGATTGAGGTTGTTCCGAATCGAATCCGTTACGGATATGGGTACGATGCTTATTTTATTACTTACGGACAACGGGAAATCCAGCAAGAACTTATCGATTTGGGCGTGAAGATTGTCAGGGCTTTATCGACAACGGATTATAACAATCATGAGTTTGTGTTTGAGGATGTGGACGGGCGATGGATCGCGATTGGTAATAAGTTATAGAGAGTATAGGAGAACAGGGGGATGTGACATGGTTGAAATTCTGGTCGTCAGACATGGACAATCGGAAGCGGATATTATGAATCGATGTGAAGGACGGGCTGACTTTGCACTGACGGATCTTGGCCAGCAGCAGGCACGGCTCCTGGCAGAGTGGATTCATCGTGAATATACTTTGGATGCCATATTCTCCAGTACGTTAAACCGGGCCAAGCAGACCGCGGCAGCCATTGCTGAAACGACAAAAGTCCCCGTTACCTATGATGATGATTTAATGGAGCAAAATAATGGGGTCATCGCCGGTATGCTAAGAGAAGAGGCTTTACTTAAATATCCCCTGCCTGATGGAGGAAGAAAACGGCACGATGCAATCGAAGGCGGAGAATCTGAAGTACAGTTCAGAGCAAGAGCCGAACAATTCATATCCAAGCTGTTTACTACAATTCATAGCGAGCCTGATCTGAAAAGGGTTTGTATTGTCTCCCACGGAGGGATGATCACGATGTTATTCCGAAGTTTTTTGAATCTTCCTTATCATACGGATATTCATATTCCGACAGGCGATACAGGCGTTCATCTATGGAGATATGATCGGAGCGGGAAAAAGATAATCGCGGCTACGAATTTGCAGGGGCATCTATCCTGAAATATTATGCAACATCATAATCCCGCAATAGCCATCGTGCTGTTGAGGGATTTTTCATAGGTTTTACATTAATCTATTTTATCGTAAATATTATTAACAGATCAGAGAAACTTTTTTACCAAAATTTGCGTCTAATAGTATGACCTAAATAAATATCAAAAAAGGATTAGAAGGAGTTATGGAATGAAACTGAAGAAACGATCATTGCTAACCGTATTGGCTGTTGCCCAATTAGCGGCAGTTTATCCGGCGAGCGCGGATGCAAATACCGCAGACAAACCACAACAGTCAGTCACCCAAGAAGTGTACGAGCAAAACGCTGCGGCAACCAAAGCAGTAACATCTGGGGGTACAGACGCTGCTCAAGAAACAACAGAGATAACAGAGACAACAGAAACAACAGAAACAACGGAAACAACTACTACGACAGAGACAGAAGGCTCTCAAGAGCCTAATGAAACAGGAACAACCGAAGGACCGGTAGAGGAAACCGGCGAAGTGCAAGATCCGGAAACAACTACGGGAGAGCAGGGCAACCAGAATAACCAGCAAACCGTGACGGGGAAAGAACTTATTTTATATTTCAATAGTACAAAAATGGTACAAGACGGCGTTACCTACAATGCACCGCAGCCGATGCAAGTCAAAAAGGGAGTATCCTATGTTCCCATTCGTGCCCTTGTGGACCGTGTAGGCTTCAAGGTCACTTACGATAAGAAGACCAAAGAAACCGTTATAACCAAAGGAACCAATGAGCTTCGCTTCAAAACAGACAGCAGCAAGTATACCGTGAATGGCGTAACCAAAGAGATGAAAGGAACCTCCTACCAGACGAAAAGCACCTTCATGGTTCCGCTGACAGCTATAACCCAAGCGCTTGATATTCAATATAAAGTGGATAATGTAGGCAAACGTGTCATTATGAATCTGGAAACCAAGCCAGTAGCCAAGTTTACGGTGGGGCCTAAGGAGATTTATGCAGGACAAACCACGGTGACCTATACACCGCAGCTGGAGAATGTACAAGGTGAAATCATCAATGAACGCTGGGAAGGCAAACAGGATATCTTCGATGCACCAGGCGAATACATAGTCACTTACTCGGTTCAAGATTCTACAGGGGCGTGGAGCGAGCCTTATAGCCAAACGATTACGGTCATTCAGCCGAATCTTCCGCCTGTTGCCATGTTCGAGACCGATAAGTCCGAGTATAAAATGGGTGAGTTGATTACCTATACGAATCAAACTACAGATGACCAGGACAAGCCTGAGGATCTGACGTACAAGTGGGAGAATAAACAGTATGCATTCTTCACACCGGGCGTTTATACGATCAAGTTAACGGCCACGGACAAGAAGGGACTTAGCTCTACCTACGAGACGACGATTAACGTGACGAACGAGACCTTATATCAAGAAGAGGATTTCAATATGCTCTTTATCCCGGAAGGGGAAAAATTCACGTTCCTCGGCAATGTGACTTCGCGTCCGAAGATTAATTACGATTTTTACGATGAGCCAAGCACGTTGATTCGCAGTAACAGCCCGGAAACCGTCAACAGCGAAGGTATTGTGTACCAAGAGACGGCGGTTGGCGATATGCGCTTTATGATTCACCATGTGAACAATTTGAATAAAAATGTGAAAATGTACGTTATTGCAACGAACAAAAACAGCACTCCGGTAACGCTTAGACAAGATTACTTGGGATTTGCTGGTCCATCGCCGATCGCTACGGCAGCAGGCAAGAAGTCTGTGCTGAACTACTTCCAATCGATGCAGGACGATTCGAAGCGGGCTTCAGTGACGCTTGCACCAGGCGAACAGAAACTGGTTATGACGGAACTGAGCGATGTGAGAATGAAGCAAGGACATGTCATTTCCCTATACTCGGATATGTACAGCGACCTGCCAATTCAGTTCGATGTCGTGATGATTGATGAGAAATCGGATCCATTGAAGGTTTTAAGCACGCTGCCCATCCTGAATCGCGATGGGGTTCACAACCGTGGAACCTATCCGGATTCAACACGAGTCATCCATTATTCCGAACTGGTGGGTGCAAATTCCGAGCGTCTCGTACTTGGAGACAATCAGGATGACCCTAACCTGGAAGGTATGGACCCTATGGTTGGGGACATTACGCACAACACGGGTAACTTTGGTGTTCTGTATAAAATAACATTGGATCGCGTAGCGCCGGATACTCTGATCTCGTTTAACCCGCGGGGCGGTAAGTACTCGGGGTATGCTATGGTAAATGGAACGATTGTACCGATCTATTCCCTTGGACAGGTAGCTCCTGGCGAGCAAGCGGTTCTCTATCGTACAGGCGATTACGAACAAAAGGTTGAAATCATGCTGACGGCTGCGCCAGGGAGCAATTTGCCAGTAAACCTGCTGTTTACCCAAATGCCTGAAGCACATCATTAAGAACTGATTACAATTAGGCTTCACGACTTGAGCATCCGCTTGAGGAGTGAAGCCTTTATTGTTGTTAGGAGAATAACAAGAGGTAAGGCGCGTGGTGTGAATGCATGGTCTTGATCGTTTCCTTCTGCTGGGCACTGTGTCTTCTTTTTCCTGAGTGGGACGTTTAGGTGTATTTCCTCATATGGAGCCTCCGATTTAATTGGAGGACGAGGAAATCGTGCGCTAGTGCCCAGCTAATGTTACATATTACAACCTGTTTTCAATCATCGTACGGGAAGCGGGAATCACTGTATTACTCATGCTCTTTAATGGGTGGACGATCGACCCCCTTTAGTAATTTATCTTTAGTCATTTGGACGATGTGGATTGGAATACGATATTTCTCCGCAAGCTGAATGCTTGTGATGTCCGGATGCTCATTCAGTTCTTTTTGAATCCAAGCACGGATATCATTTTTTCGCATATTGCACCTTCTCTCATCGAATTGATTTCTATGAACCATCTAGATCGTTATAGGCGTTATGCCAATCCCTGTGTATCCCGTATTGGTTAATGGTATTGAGGTAACCGTGTTGGATGATGTATTAATGATTGAAATCTCGGGAATCTGAAAATTAGTTATATACGCACGGGTGCCATCTGGGGTAATCGCAATGCCGCTCGGACCTAGACCAACGGTGATCGTTGGAGCAATAACCGTGTTGGCGGCAATGTGAATGATGGACACCGTATTAGAGCCGGCGTTCGTGACATAGGCCCGAGATCCATCAGGGGTAATCGCGATTCCGGTAGGGTTAATTCCAACAGGGATGGTCGCAATGACCAGGTTGGAGGCGGTATCGATGACGGAGACGGAGGCGCTTGAGAAATTGGTGACATACACTCGCGTACTATCCGGAGTAATCGCCACCTCCCCAGGGGACAAACCAACCGGTATAGGCAACCCGAGCACCGTATTCGAAGCGGTGTCGATAACCGAGACGGTTCCATCCGTTGAGTTGGCGACATAGACTCGCAAGCCGTTCGGCGTAATGGCAATTCCGTTAGGACCGGCCCCTACGGGTATTGGAGCTCCAATGACCGTATTTATGGTCGTTTCGATGACAGAGACCGTACTGTCAACAAAATTCGTGACGTATACCCGCGAACCATCCGGCGTGATGGCATTTCGATTGGCACCATCTCCAACGGGAATCGGAAGACCGATGATGGTGTTGGAGGCGGTATCAATCACTTGGACATTATCATCGTTAAAATTAGTTACATAGGCACGAGTTCCGTCAGGGGTGAAGACAATATCGTTTGGACTATCTCCGACTGGTATGAAGCCCATTATGGTATTTGTAGCCGTATTAATGACGGTGATGACATCGTTGAAAGCAAATAAAGCATAAGCGAAGGGACCGTGGTCCACGGAATTGATAGAGCATACCGGAATGATTCGCGTTCCGAATACGCCGGTAAGAATAACCGTTCCTTCTCCGGTTCGCAAAATCCGACCCTCGATACTATCGGTGAAGCCCGAAGTCGAAACCGAAATGTATTGATTGTCTAATTGCAGTAAAGTATCTCTCAATTCTTCAAAGCAGGGTTCATTGGGGCTTTCACCCGCAGGACCTTGAGGACCCTGGGCACCTTGAGGGCCTGGTACTCCCTGAGCGCCTTGAGGGCCTGGTACTCCCTGAGCACCTTGAGGACCTGGTGGTCCAGGCGGACCTGGAATACCCTGAGATCCAGGTAATCCTGTAGTACCCTGTGGACCTTGTATGCCTGCGGTTCCGTTTATGATCGTAGGTGGAGGACATTTTACCCGGATCACTTTCCTTCTGATAATAATACATCGACGTTTTTTCTTTTTCGGTTTACGTATGAGAATCATTTTTTTCTTCCGACAGCGTTTGGCCTTCCTAGATGGACACCCCATCCGCGAACACCTCCCCTTGAATTGGTATATCATACGTATCCTGTGCATGTGTTGAGTGCACAAGTACCCAGTGGGCGCATAAACAAGACACCTATTTTTTTTGATGGCTGTATCATTTATAATAATGAAGCTGGGCAGAATCGGATAAATTCGAAGATATAACAGATTGTTAATTTAAAGGAATTGCTGTAAAAGTTAAAATATGTAATAGTTCTACTACTACGGAAACTTTGGAGTGATGGCGTGTGATTAGATCAGTGGATATACCCTCCTGAAATAGAACGAAATTATTTTAGGAGGGCAAAAACGATGAAGTTTCACATTATTAATGTTGAAGAGTGGACGAGAAAGTCTTATTACGAGCATTATCTTCGATCGAATAAATGTACCTTCAGTATCACCGTGGATATCGACATTACTCGCTTGCTGTATTCTTTAAAAGCTAATGGATTCAAGCTTTATCCAGCTTTTATTTATTTGGTTACAAGAGTTGTCAATGACCGGGTTGAATTCAAAACTTCCTATAGTCCCGAAGGGGAATTGGGTTACTGGGATCGAATGACGCCGAGTTATACCTTTTTCCATAACGATGACCATACGTTCTCCTGTTTATGGACAGCATTTTCGAATGATTTCTATCGATTCCATGATCATTACGAGCAGGACATGGAGCAATATCGGGATACAAAGGGACTGTTCGTTAAAGAGAACCCACCTCCGAACACGTTTCCCATATCCATGATACCCTGGATAAGCTTTAGCGGATTTAATCTAAACATTGTCAATGAAGCAGACTATCTTCTTCCCATCATAACCGGCGGAAAATATACCAAGCAGGGAGGCCGTATTCTGCTTCCAGTCTCATTGCAGGTGCACCATGCTGTGTGTGATGGTTATCATGCCAGCATGTTCTTTCAGGAGTTGCAAAGGTTGGCGGATTCTTTTGACGATTGGTTAACATAATACATGCTCAAAATGAGCAAGATTCATGATCAAAATGAACAAGATTCATGATCAAAATGAGCAAGATTCATGATCAAAATGAACAAGATTCATGACCAACATGAGCAAGATTCATGATCCACATGAGCAAGAAAAGACGACTGCGATGCAGTCGTCTTTTCTGTTTGCCAATTGAATCGAAATAATACAACATCCTCATATAATCTTCACAAGTTTTGGTTAATTACATACAACCTTGAAAAAAGGTAATCCCTATGATCGCTAAAACCGAAAGGAGAATGTATGATGTCACATGAACAATTTCAACAATGTATCGAGGAATGCTTGCGCTGTATGGTAGCCTGTAACCATTGTTACACCGCATGTTTGGATGAACATGATGTGGCGATGATGAAAGAGTGCATTCGCTTGGATCGGCAGTGTGCGGATATTTGCGCGTTTGCAGCTCAAGCGATGTCCACGAACACTATATGCGCCGATGTCTGCGAAGCGTGCGGTAACGAGTGCAAGAAGCATGATATGAAGCACTGTCAGGAATGTGCTGAAGCATGCTTTCGATGTGCGAAAGCATGCCGGGAGATGGCTGCTTAAGCAGGGCATCCATTGAACAGTAGGACGATGCGGGAAGAATCGCTATAGGCGGGAATCGGCCTATTTTGGGCACATGCGGGGAGAAGAGGCTATGCTATATGCAGAGATTCGCTCGTTATGGAGTTCGTGTGGAGGGCCGATTCTATATGCGCCTATTAAGAAGATCAAGAGGACAGAGGATCCGTTATTGCAGGAATCGGTCGATTTTTGGGCACATGTGGACAGAAGGGGGCCCGCTATGTGCTGAAATTCGATCGATATGGAGTGGAGGAGGACAGAGGGCCCAAAGTCGGCACATTATGGAGTTCATGAGGACAGAGGGTCCGTTATTTCGCGGAAATCGGCCGATAATGGAGTTTACGCGGACACAGGATCCGCTATTACACCATAATCACGGACTAATCCCTCAAAAATCTCACAATAGCGGATCTCTTGTCCGCAAATTGTTGTGAAATGGGTAGAAACAAGGAAATAGCGGAACCAGTGTCCTCAAATATCGCAACTCGATGGATGTTAACTATGCCGGGTGGCGGTATCGTAATGAGGGGTGTGTACACGGCTAATCGCTGCTGAGCTGAATTATAGTTGAACGCGGGGCTCGGCCTTTTTGTGACACATGCGGACAGAAGGCAGAAGAGAATCCGTCACATGCTGCGATTCGCCCAAAGGGGATCAAAAGGCCAGAGGATCGATATTATGCCGAAATCGGCATGTTCTAGGAACATATGGAGAGAAGAGGTCAAGCTACATATACCGGAATTCGCCCATAATGGGGATCAAGAGGACAGAGGATCCGTTATTTCACTGAAATCGGCCGATTATGGAGTTTATGCGGACACAGGATCCGCTATTGCACCATAATCACGGACTAATCCCAAAAAAATCTCGCAATAGCGGATCTCTTGTCCGCATATTGTTGTGAAATGGGTAGAAATAAGGAAATAGCGGAACCAGTGTCCTAAAATAACGCAACTCAATGGATGTTAACGATACCGGGTGGCGGTATCCTAACGTGGGGTCTGTACGCGGCTAATCGCGGCTGAGCTGAATTATAGTTGAACGCGGGGCTCGGCCTTTTTGTGACACATACGGACAGAAGGCAGAAGAGAATCCGTCACATGCTGCGATTCGCTTATAAGGGAATCATGAGGCTAGAGGATCGATATTATGCCGAAATCGGCATGTTCTAGGCACATATGGAGAGAAGAGGTCACGCTATATATACCGGAATTCGCCCATAATGGGGATCAAGAGGACAGAGGGTCCGTTATTTCGCGGAAATCGGCCGATAATGGAGTTTACGCGGACACAGGATCCGCTATTACACCATAATCACGGACTAATCCCTCAAAAATCTCACAATAGCGGATCTCTTGTCCGCAAATTGTTGTGAAATGGGTAAAAAACAAGGAAATAGCGGAACCAGTGTCCTCAAATATCGCAACTCAATGGATGTTAACGATACCGAATGGCGTTACCGAAATGAGGATCTGTATTCGCGCTGAATTGAATAACAGTTGTTCACGGGGAAATCGGTCTATTTTTGGGCACATGTGGAGAGAAGAGGACCCGCTATGTGCTGAAATTCGCTCGATATGGAGTCCGGGAGGACAGAAGATCCGTTATTTCACTGAAATCGGCCGATTATGGAGTTTATGCGGACACAGGATCCGCTATTGCACCATAATGACGGACTAATCCCCAAAAATCTCGCAATAGCGGATCTCTTGACCGCATATTGTTGTGAAATGGGTAGAAACAAGGAAATAGCGGAATCAGTGTCCTCAAATATCGTAACTCGGTGGATGTTAACAATGCCGGGTAGCCGTATCCTAACGAGGGGGCTGAACGCGGCTAATCGCTGCTGAGCTTAATTACTGTTTGTTGAACGCGGGGCTCGGCCTTTTTGTGACACATGCGGACAGAAGGCAGAAGAGGTAGGCAAAAACTTACGCCGTAACATAACAGGTAAGCTTTTTGAATGTTCCTCCTTTCTTCTCATTAGTTTTCCGTTGAAACAAAACGTTATTACTGTGACATTCTTCCGATAAGGTTACTGTTCTTAATTACTGTGACATTCTTCCGATACGGTATCTGTTCTCATCACTGTGACATTCTTCCGATACGGTATCTGTTCTCATTACTGTGACATTCTTCCGATACGGTATCTGTTCTCATTACTGTGACATTCTTCCGATAAGGTACTGTTCTTAATTACTGTGACATTCTTCCGATACGGTATCTGTTCTCATCACTGTGACATTCTTCCGATAAGGTTACTGTTCTTAATTACTGTGACATTCTTCCGATAAGGTTACTGTTCTTAATTACTGTGACATTCTTCCGATAAAGGTTACTGTTCTTAATTACTGTGACATTCTTCCGATAAGATATCTGTTCTTAATTACTGTGACATTCTTCCGATAAGGTTACTGTTCTTATTACTGTGACATTCTTCCGATAAGGTTACTGTTCTTAATTACTGTGACATTCTTCCGATAAGGTTACTGTTCTTAATTACTGTGACATTCTTCCGATGAAGTTACTGTTCTTATTACTGTGACATTCTCCGATAAGGTATCTGTTCTCATCACTGTGACATTCTTCCGATAAGGTTACTGTTCTTAATTACTGTGGCATTTTTCCGAAAAGGTGTCTGTTCTCATTACTGTGTCATTCTTCCGATAAGGTATCTGTTCTTAATTACTGTGGGATTCCTCCGAAATGATATCTGTTCATACGTGAGTGACCGATTTCCGGCCGGTACCCAAAAATCCCTCTCACCAGAAAATGAGAAGGATTGAAGAATAGCGATCTATGATGCTTTAGCTGATGTCAGCAGCGTTAAGTCCAGTTGTTCTTGATCCAGCTGATGGCAGCGGGAAGTAACGGCAAATGCTCCGATGGCGAACACTACTGCAGCCCAAGGCAGGTATTCAAGACCGACGTTATCCACGACAAGGCTTCCCAGCAGGGAACCGATGGCGATACCCAAATTGGATGCAACCGGCATGAGCGTGGAAGCGAAGTCCTTGGAGCCGGGGGAAGATTCATCCGCCAGGTCAATCAGGTATAGCTGAACAGCGGTACTGAGCGCAAAGGAAAAGCAGGCGACCAGCATTAACGACACTAAGGCCATCCAGGGGAGTGATAGGGTAAGGGCAAGAGCCATCATAATCATCGCTTGGATGGTGAAAATCACTTTCAATTTAACCCTTGAATTGCCTTGTGCTACCTTGGCCCCGAGCCAATTGCTAAGAATCGTGAAAGCGCCGTAAGCGAGCAGAACAGTGCTGATCCATTGCTGCGGAATTCCCATCACATTTTCCAATAGCGGCGTTATGTACGTGTATACAATAAAAACGGAGCCTACGCCAAGGACTGGAATGAAGAAGGCAAGTCGTATTCGCTTGTTCTTGAACAAGGCAAACTGCTGTTTCATGGAGCTTACGCTAATCGTATTGCTCTTAGGCATGACGGCCAGCATCAAAGCTAGCGGGATGATCCCAACCAATGATGTAACAATGAAAGCCGTTTGCCATCCTGCCATCTGGCCGATCTGCGTTCCGACGGGAACGCCAAGGACATTGGCAATCGAGAAACCTCCGATGATCCAGGCAACCGCACCGGCTCTGCGGGAAGCGCTCATATGCTCGCTGGTCGCGGCAATCGCCAGCGATAAGGTTAGTCCGCACAGCATCGCGGTCATGACGCGAATGAATAACATGACGGGGTACGTAGTGGCAAAGATGGTCAAATAATTAAACACTAACACTGCTATATACGCTGTCAGAATGGTAACATGCCGTGGTATGCGTCCGAGCAGCGTAACGGCAAACGGCGTTCCGAGGGCATATGCAATGGCGAAGCTGGATACGAGGACGCCGGCTGCGGCAAGCGAAATGCTGAGACTTACGCTAATGTCTTTTAACAATCCAACAATGACATATTCGGTAGTACCTAGTACAAAGGCGGCAAACGTAAAGGCGATAATAAAGATGGTCTCTCGTGTTCTGGTCATGGTTGTCTCTTCTCCTGATTTCTCTTTTTGTATGCTTCGATCTTACGTTATGAAAGGCTTTTCAAGTCAAGCCTGAAATGAGGATTTCACAGAGATGCTCCTCCACCTTCATGCTATAATGTAGGAAAAAAAAGTGGAGTGGGTGGATATCTTGCCGAATCAAACTTCCAAACGCTCATGGCGTGCGGACAAACTATCGCAGATCGGTTCTTCCATATTTGCCGAGGTCGGCGAGTGGAAACAAGAGGCTTTTCAAGCAGGAAGACATATTATCGACTTAAGCATCGGCAGCCCTGACCGTGGCCCTTCCGAGGATATCCGTGGGGTGCTGAGCCAAGAAGCGCTGAAAGCAGATAATTATACATATCCAGGCACAAGAGGAACCATGGAGTTCCGGGAGCAGTCGGCGGCTTGGATGCAGCATCGATTTGGCGTAAATGTTAATCCGGATACCGAAATCCTGGCTTTGATGGGCTCCCAGGATGGACTGTCGCATCTGGCTCAGGCCATATGTAATCCGGGGGATGTGGCCATTGTGCCGAATCCGGGGTATCCGATTTATGCGGGAGCGCTTGCGATTGCAGGCGTAACACCATGGTATCTTCCACTGAAGGAGGAGTTTGGATTCGTGCCGGATCTGGACAGCATTCCGGAAGAGATTTGGGCGAAAGCGACCTTCATCCTGCTGAATTTTCCGGGGAATCCGATTGCGGTCCGGGCAGATCTTGCTTTTTTTGAAAAGTTGGTTGGTTTGGCGAAAAAATGGGACGTGCTGATCGTCCATGACCTTGCCTATTCTGAAATGGGTTTTGACGGCTACCGCCCCATGAGTATTCTGCAGGTCCCCGGTGCCATCGACATCGCGGTAGAATTCCACTCCTTCTCCAAGAGCTTTAACATGGCAGGGTGTCGAATCGGTTTTCTTGCCGGTCATGAGGAAGCAGTGAGCGCGCTGCGGGAGTACAAAAGCAACATTGATTTCGGCGTATTCAAGCCTGTACAGATTGCGGCTGTCCATGCACTGCGTCAAGCTATGGCATCTGCCGATGAGGGACAGGGTGTCGCTTCGCTATATGAACAACGGCGTGATGTCCTCGTGGCATCACTTGCCGAAGCGGGATGGGTTGTTCCTAAGCCACAGGCCACGATGTTCCTATGGGCACGGATTCCTGAAGCATTTCGTGATCTTCAATGGAGCTCGCGCCGTTTCGCCCGCGAATTACTGCTGGAAACCGGCGTTGCGGTTATTCCTGGAGATGCTTTCGGCTCCGAAGGAGAAGGCTACGTGCGAATCGCGTTAGTTCAGGAAGAGGCGGCCCTGCGCGAAGCGGCGTTGCGAATAGGAACGTTTATTCAGGGGAGTAAGTCTCCGGCACCGAGGGCATCCGAACCTTTGTCATGAAAGACGGGAGCGGAGTAACGGGGGATTGGATTGGAAGCTTTACATTACGACGCGTGACGGCCATGTTATGAACCTACTGATACAAGCAGGGAGCATTAATCTAGTTGCTATAATTGAATTGTTCGTTCGAGTCATTTGCATATCCAATGTAAATAAGGGTGAGCACACTTGCGGAACTATGTCCCTATACAAGCACCAACGATAGAGAAGCCTGCTTCGGATTCTTCTTATGCTTATCAAGAATATCTGCCAAGCCCGCCATTAACACCTTATGTGGCCTGTTATTGGACCTTGGATTATCAAGCTTCGTCTCTTCAGCAGCCGCTTCATCGCATTCTTCCTGACGGTTGCGTCGATATTATATTTAATCTGAAGGCACGGGATGCTTCAACCTCCGGCTTCATTACCGGACTGATGTCATCTTACGAAGCCATGAGACTCACGCAGGATCAGTCACTGTTCGGTATTCGTTTTTTTGCGGAAACCGTCCGCCCATTCATACATTATCCAGCTTCCGATTTCCGTGAGGGTCCTGTATTCTTGGAGGAAGCATGGGGGCTGGAAGTGAATCAGCTGAACGAGGAAATGGTCGCGGCTCTGGATTCCGCTCACCGAATGGAATTGGTTGAAAGATTCTTAATGGGCGTCTTAGGCCGGAGCAACGTCCGTTCCGAGCCGCTGCTAGAGAACAGCATGCAGTATCTGTACGCTGCTAAAGGGAGAATTACGGTTCGCGCCATGGCGGAAAAACTTAATTATAGTGAGAGAAACATAAGAAGAACATTTCAGAAGGAATTGGGCGTCAGCCCGAAGGTCATGACGGAGATTATTCGTTTTCAAAACATGCTGCAGGAATTGCATCAGGCCAAGCCGACAAGGTTTACTGATATCGCTGCCCGCTACGGGTACTATGATCAACCTCATTTTATTAACAACTTCAGGCGTTTATATGGCATGTCACCAAAACAGGCTTTGAAGTGATCGATGATGGAACTCTCGCCGTGTAGGCGCACGTTGTCCGTTTTTTACAATCTTTTGATAGAGCCATCGGCGAAAATGTAAAAGAGGTAACGATGATGATGCATAGGAGGTAATGCGATTATGAAGGCACGTATATCCGTTCTTACAATCGGCGTTGATGACCTGGAGCGGTCATTGAAGTTTTACCGTGATGGACTCGGCCTATCGACCGAAGGGATTATTGGTACGGAATTTGAACATGGGGCTGTAGCATTTTTTGACTTGCAAGCAGGTGTGAAACTGGCGATATGGAATCGCAAGGATCTGTCAGTTGAGGCGAATGTTCCTCTATCTCCTCCGAGTTCCTCGGAGTTTACCATCGGTCACAACGTCGGCAGCAAGGAAGAAGTGGATGAGGTGATGGAGCAAGCCAGCAGGGCGGGTGCGACGGTAACCGTGCCGGCACAAGACACATTCTGGGGGGGCTACTCCGGCCACTTTCTCGATCCGGACGGGCACTTATGGGAGATTTGCTGGAATCCTGCCTGGCATCTTGATATTTCGTAACGGATGTGATAAATTAATCAACGATTGTTGTGCAACTGAATAAACATATTTACATGTATAACCTCATTAATATGGTCTGAGGGTCTCTACCAGGAACCGTAAAATCCTGATTACAGAAAATGTTTCTCATTTTTTGTAATCAGGATTTTTTGTTGTTTATAAGCAAATATGACATCGAAGAAAGGGGATTCCATTCCAGATGAATCTAAAAGTATTAATTCTAGCGATATCAACGATATCCGTCGGGCTGGTTGAACTTATTGTTGGCGGAATACTCCCGCTTATCGCGGACGACTTGCATATTTCACTCGGTGCGGCTGGTCAGCTCATTACCGTGTTCGCCCTGGTCTATGCCGTAGCTGGACCGGTTCTCCTTGCGCTGACGGCAAGAGTGGAGCGGAAACGGCTCTATATGATTTCTTTATTCGTTTTCTTCATCGGTAACTTGCTGGCTTATCTAAGTCCAAGTTTTCCGCTGTTAATGGCTGCCAGAATATTAACCGCCATGAGCACAGCGCTGATTATCGTGTTATCGTTGACCATTACCGCCAAGGTGGTTGAGCCTGCACATCGGGCGAAAGCATTAGGCGTGATTTATATGGGGATCAGCTCGTCATTGGTGCTTGGCGTACCGCTCGGCATTTTGATCAGTGAAGCTTTTGGATGGAGGATATTATTCCTCGGTATCGGCATTCTGTCGATTGGCTCCATGATCTTGATCTATATGTTCCTGGATCGGATCAAGCCACCGTTATCCGTTCAGCTCAAGGCGCTCGGCAAATCGAAAATCGCTGGAGCGCATCTCGCCACCTTGTTCATGCTTGCAGGGCACTACACCATTTATGCATACTTCACGCCGTTTCTTGAATCGGAGCTTGGGCTGAGTCCATACTGGATCAGCATCTGTTACTTCCTGTTCGGACTATCCGCAGTCGGCGGTGGGGCGTTTGGAGGCGCCCTCGCCGACCGGCTGGGCTCGAACAAGAGCATTGTAATCATCATTACGTCATTCATGCTGGTGCTGTTTCTACTCCCGTTCTCTACATTCTCAATCGGCGTATTTTTAGTCGTGATGATGGTATGGGGTGCATTAAGCTGGAGTCTGGCTCCTCCGCTGCAGAATTATTTGATTCAAGTGGATCCGGGCTCGTCCGATATCCAGCAGAGTTTTAACAATTCCGCGCTGCAAATCGGTATTGCACTAGGATCTGCTATCGGTGGCCTTGTGTTAGAGCAGGGAGGTACCGTAGCGAGTACGTCTTGGGTAGGCGGAGGAATCGTCATGGTGTCGCTAATTTGCGCCGTGTATTCCTTAACGAGACCTGCGCTCTCGTTGAAAACAAGCAAATAGTCCATTTCTGCAAATCAAAAGGCAGCTGCGACCGCGCAGCTGCCTTTTTTTCTTCATTGGAAGCATAAGGGATAAACTGAGCTGCAGGCAAAGATACGGTTGCGTTTCAAGCAGTTATGGAGAATGGGTGGAATTGACACCGAATCAAAATAACCTTAATATTAAATTGTTTCCAATGAATGAATATTTGGATAGTTCATTTGAATACAACCTTAATTTATGGGTTTATATTTATTCTCGTGAAACAATAATCCAAAGTGAAGGAGGCGTAGTATGGCTGGATGACTAAAAATATCTTTTCTTTCCGGGGTGTAACTTCTATTGTATACTCATATTGTTTCTTGCGAAACGAACTTTGGTTATAATGAAAAAAACAATGAGTCGAGGAGCTTGCATAATCATGAGTACGAACAAAATGATAAAAAACGCTATCCATGAAAATTTCATTCAATTTCTGCAACAAAAAGAACAATATGAGAACCGGTTAAGCAGCTCTTTTATCGAAGAACTCCGGAAAATAATAGAGATAGAATCCACCTTAAACATAACGGAACTGCATACGATCGCGTGTATTGGGGAGCAAGAACCGATTAATGTCACTTCCATTGCCGAGACCATGAACTTAAGCAAAGGGAACACCTCGAAGATAACCAATAAATTATTGAAGGCGGGGTGGGTGCGCAAAGCCCAGCTCAATGATAACAAAAAAGAAGTGTACTTTCGGTTAACAGCGGCCGGAAAAAGGCTTTTTGCCATCCATGATGAGTTCCATATCAAGGAGCAGGAGAGGATGAACGAGTTTTTGGAAAGATATAGCGATTCCGAGCTTGACTTCATTAAGCGGTTATTTGGAGATTTGGCTGACTTTTATCATTAAGAATATGTTCGCTGTTGCGATCCTTGAGGAGAGTTGGAGGGGGATTCAAGCGTACAATGGCTGGGGAGTGAAAACATGAATTTCATGAAGACGATCAGAGAACGAAGAAGCATCCGCAAGTTTAACTCCATCCCCGTGGACCAGGAGCTGGTGATAGATTTACTCTACGCTGCACGGCAGCTTTACCCTTCCAGAGAGGAAGTGGCCTTCCGAAGCGTTTATGCGGGGACGGCGGATGCGAAGGAACGTTTGGCTTCCAGTATGCTGGAACCCTTGGTGAAGAACAGGCTGGTCAAATGGCTGCCGGAGAAGGTTCGGGATTTCGTTCGGAAGAGGGTCACCGATATACCTGGCCACCTCATTATTATTGCCTCTACTGATGCGGACAGAAGGAAAAGTGACATGAATTATGCAGCGGTCTGCGGGATCATGCAAAATTTTCAGCTTCTTGCCTGGCAGCGTCGGCTCGGTACATTGTGGGACACCGAACCGATGATGCAGAGCAAGGAATTATTCGATCTGTTGAAACTGCAGCCCAATGAGAGACTGGTTGGTATTTTTCATCTGGGTTATTTCGATAAGGCTCCAAGAGGCAGAGCACGAACACAAGCAGAAAAGAAATGGACGATATTAACGAGCGGAGGAGGGGGCATTGGATGAGTTATAGCGCTAGACCCGTTTCCGAGAATCATATTTTGGAATTGTTGAATGTTGCTGTATGGGCTCCTAATGACGGAATGCGGGAACCTTGGCGGTTTATATTTATCGGTTCTGACAACACAAACGTGCTATCTAATTTACAGGATCAGGCTCCGGCGTATCTGATATTGGTCATTAAGGAAGATCAGGATCCGCATAAAAGAGAAGAGGATTACGCAGCGGCAAGCTGCCTCATGCAAAATTTCCGTCTGCTTGCTCAGGATCGCATGCTCCATGTACGAATGACGATGAATGACTGGATTTATGATAGAGCATGCACCCGTCGATTTGGTGTTCATGATGGTGAACGGATCGTTGCCGTGCTGGAAATGGGATATGGTGGACAATCCATAGAGCCTGTGAAGGTAGGGGTAGAGGACACACCTGACCTTACCTTTGAGTTGTTGTAGATGATGCCCTGCAAGCCTACGATAAGGATCACATGATATACTCACAAGAGTCGCCAAATAGGCGGCTTTTCGTATTTTTATGTATCACTAACGGCGCATGAATATAGACAGTCGTAGCTGCTATTGATCGATGATGATCTGGGAAGATTGACGCTGTCTCATAGTATGGAAGCAAATAGGCAGGAAAGTACTTGTTGTTCGTTGAATATATCCGAATACATACTGCAATCGCAGGAGGAGAACAACATGAAGTCGATCACCGTTCAAAGTATTACGGAAATTTTCCATTTGGAAGTATTGGCAGGAGCCAATCGCATGGATCGTATGATTACTCGTCCACAGACGCACAGGCCGGGGCTGGAGTTTGTCGGGTATTTCGATTTTTTTCCTATGGAGCGCGTGCAGGTGCTCGGTCGCAAGGAAATCAACTATTTACTGACGCTTACCATAGAAGAACGCAAGTTACATATCGGGAATATCGTCAAATATCATCCGCCGTGCTTTATTGTCACGTCAGGACAGCAAGAGATTCCTTATCTGACCCTTTTCTGTAACCAAGAGGGCATACCGTTATTGCGGACAACAGAGACGACTACGGAATTTATCGCCAAGTTGGACAGTTATTTGGTGAAGACATTGGCACCGGAGATGTCAATCCATGCAGTATGTGTGAATGTATCGGGCATAGGAATCCTGCTTCGGGGTAAATCCGGGATTGGCAAAAGCGAGACAGCTCACACCTTGATCAGACGAGGTCACCGGTTTGTGGCAGACGATATAGTTGTGCTTAAAAAGCTGGGGCCTTCGACTCTTCTTGGCACACACAATGAGACGACCCGCGAGTTTCTGGCGCTGCGAAGCATCGGTCTGATCAATGTCGTTCGTCAATACGGGCGCACGGCATTTCAGGACGAAACGCGAATCGTGCTCGATATTGAGCTGTCGCCTTGGCGTGAAAATTCCCTAAACAACGAGCTGGAGGCGGTGCCTCAGTTTACAGAGTATTTAGGCATTCAAATTCCGCATATCGAGGTTCAACTTCAGCCGGGACGCGACGTCGCCAGTCTGATCGAGGCGGCGGCCAACAATTGGTATCTGAAACAACTCGGATACAGCGCGGCTGAAGACTTTATGAAACGGATCGAAAACGAAATGCAGTCGTAAAGTGGCGCTAGACACAAACAACTGAAACGTTCAATCCCGTATTTTGTCGTCAATGATGCTCGAGCCGCGATTATGGTTTGATTATCCCTTCCGCGTTCTACTCCGCTGTCAGCAGCATATATTTTCTGAGAATAACGCTATTGGGAGGGGCAAGATCAATGAGTGATCCCTTGTATGAGCACCGGTTTTGGCTACAGATTCTTGGCGACCACTGTCGTTTTATTTTTACCGCACTTTCCCCCAAGGAAAAAGGGGATATCGCTACAGCAGAGTCCTTAATGGCTAGATTTGATATGCTGCTTGGGGAGTCGCGGCGACCCGATGCCTCCACATTCATCGAGAAACTGACGAAGGATGCCTATAAAGCCACTTATGAACTGCGCGAGTTCAAGCTGAAATTGCTGGAACGACAGCTTGCAGGCAAAATTGATTTTCTTCTGACACCTTCCTTTGTCAATCATATGGTAAATGAATTGGAGGAATACCTGCGGATATTACAGGCGTTACAAGAAGGTAAGGGTGTACCTCTGTTTCATCCCTTGCACTATGATATGGTTTGGCTCCAGGATGCATTTGGTCATGCAGCAAGCCTGGCGGCCGATCTTGATTTTGCTGAAAAGCCGTTAATTGCAAAAAGCATGGCGTTTCAAAAAGATTTTGAAGGCTTTTATCTAAAGGCGGTAGAAATGACGGGTTATTTAAGGACCCATTTAAAGGATTTTCCTGCTATGCGTAAATTCCACGCTGATATAGATCTGGAAATGAGGGTGTTCATGCACTTTTTGGCAGAACTCGAAGAATTTGAACTGCGCGGGGAGGTGCTGGACCGGATTAATCCGCTGATGCCAGATCATATGTATCGTGAAGAGTGCTACTATTTGTCCAAGTTGGCTGCCCTGGGTGAAATACAGAATCCGAACTGCGATCCGACAAAGCCGAGAGTCACGGGTTGAAGAATAGTAACGTAAGCCATGCATCTGATCGAAAGCTTGTCTAGCAATGCATGCTAATGAGGTGCCTCAGGAACTAAGCAGGGCAGCCCGCGAACTATGAAGATAATCGGACGCCCCCAGTACGCCGCAATAAGATGCGATAGTTTCAATGGATTTTGGAGCAGTTTGCCAGCATCAAAATGAAAGGAGCCGCAAAATTGCGGCTCTTTTTCACTTATAAGGTGATCCTCATCAACAATTTCTTCAACAGGGACATAGGAATTTAATAAAAGGAATTGAATGAATTCGGACGAATACTTTCAATAGATCATCTCGTTGATGGGAAACTGCAATGCGTTATTAGTCAGTGGGTGCCGTCCCGATAAAGTGGAGTTGACCAAAACCAAGAAAGCGCGGGGTGTAGTTGAAGGGGGAAAAGTGATGAAATCGAGTCAAAATCTGGGAAGGCCGAATGTTCTGCTCATTACAGTCGATCAGATGCGCTTTGATTGTCTCAGCATAGCGGGTCATCCTGTCGTCGAGACGCCTAATCTGGACGAGCTTGCGAGGACTGGTGTGCGGTTTAGCCGTGCATATTCAGCCACACCGACCTGTGTGCCTGCAAGGGCAGCCATATTCACCGGGCAATCACAGCGGGCACATGGCCGGGTCGGCTACCAGGACTGTGTGCCATGGGAGTACAAGAGAACGCTGCCGGGGGAACTGGCCGGTGCCGGTTATCATACACAGTGTATCGGAAAAATGCACGTCTACCCCGCACGAAATCTGATGGGGTTCCACAATGTCATGCTCCACGACGGTTATCTGCATCACAACCGTAATTACCACAGCATTCCGATGCAGGAGCATTACGATCAAGTCGATGATTATTTGCCATGGCTTCGTGAGAGAGTGCCCGGCGCGGATATGCTTGATCTCGGTTTGGATTGCAACGCATCGACCGTCGCCCGTCCTTGGCATTTGGCAGAAATGCAGCATCCGACGAATTGGGTGGTAACACAGTCTATTGATTTTCTGCGTCGCAGGGATCCCGGAAAGCCATTCTTCCTGTGGATGTCTTTCGTCAGGCCCCATCCACCGTTCGATCCCCCACAGGCGTATCTGGATCTGTATGAGGATGCCGATATTCCGGAGCCGCCGGTTGGTGATTGGGCGCAGACGGAGGACCCCAATCTGGAAGGGTACTCCCCTATCACAGGGCGGGGACTGGTACCGAAACGCCGCTTGCGTAAAGCGATGGCTGCCTATTACGCCCTCATTACGCATCTTGATCACCAAATTGGCCGCTTCTTGCAATCGTTGAATGAATATGGCGAGCTGCAGAATACCGTGATTCTGTTTACATCGGACCATGGTGAGCTGCTTGGAGACCACCATTTATTCCGGAAGTCTCTTCCGTATGAAGGAAGCACCCATGTGCCGTTTATCGTCAACGATCCGGGCAACCGATTAGGCTTGCAGCGCGGCATGGTGGCGGATCAAGTGGTGGAAATGCGGGATATTATGCCTTCGCTGCTGGAGGCGGCTGGCGTGCCTATACCGGATACGGTCGAAGGAGAAAGTATCTGGAGACTTGCCTCAGCAGGAAAGGAAGAAGGGCTAAGCACTCAGACTTGGCGTCATCATCTGCATGGCGAGCATGCACAAGGGGTGCAGTCCAATCACTGGGTGACCGATGGGAAGGAAAAGTACATTTGGTTCTCCCAGACGGGTGAGGAGCAATTTTTTGACCTGGTTCTTGATCCGCTAGAACTGCATAATGCGATTGCGGATGAAGATCGTCAAGATCGCATCAGATATTGGCGCTCTGTGCTCATACAAGAGCTCGATGGACGTGAGGAGGGGTATACGGATGGGCAGCAGCTGATCATAGGCCGGAAACCAACCGCAACACTATCCCATATCTTGAATGGAGCGGATCATATCCGATCAGATCGATTTTCTCCAGCGGAATTTTCCGTAAATCCTACCACCCAATAGAGGAGGATTCGGTTCTATTCTGATACAATGGAGATACATCCTTATAGAAACGAAGCTGAATATATGAAAATTGAACTAGGACAACAACAAATAGAATGTCATGTAGAATACGGCCCCCGCCAAAAGATGTCCATCCATATCGATCCTTCAGGTCTGGTTACGGTGAAGGCGCCGAATCATACAGGTGATGATGTCGTGATAAAGGCCGTAAGGCAGTATGGGGATAAAATTTTGAAACAACTGCAAGCGATTGAGTCCGCTCGAAATGCTCCGAAGGTGAAAGCATACGAAGAGAGTGGCAAGTTTCTGCATCTTGGCCAATATTATTCGCTTGATGAGTTAATTGAGACCCATGGGCTGACGGAAGATGCGCTCCAACATGAGCTGAAGAAGTTCTACTTTGCCAGCTGCAAGAAGGTGATCGGGGAGAGGATTAAGATCTATCAGAAGCAGCTGAAAGTCTCGCCTAAATCCTTCACCATTGAGGAGTCGCGAACGAAGTGGGGCAGCTGCAGCTCTTCCAAACATCTCACCTTCAATTACCGTCTTGCGATGGCGCCCCGTGAGGTCATTGACTATGTGGTCATTCATGAGCTCTGCCATCTCATTCACATGAATCATGATCGCTCTTTCTGGCGACTTGTTGGCAGCGTAATGAAGGATTACAAAGCGAAGGAAGCGTTCCTGGCGAAGTATGGACACGCCATGACTCTATAATATGATGGAGAACAAGCTGCACAGAATGCGTTAGCATGGACGTAAACAAGCAGCTGAGATCTGGCCAAACGAAACGAATCAAAGTCAATAACAAAAACACATGCAGCAAGGCCGAGCCGCCAATTTGGCGGTTTTTTTTGTTTATTATCCGTTAACTGCGGCGTTGTGTCTTTCCATATAATCCAAAACGATGTAATATCTAATTAGATATTCGTTTAATTTAACGATTATCTAATTGATGGATGTATGAAAGGAATGAAGATATGAGCACAGAGTTTTTCCTTGTCAGACATGCTGAGAAAGAAAAGCGAGTTGGAGATGTTTCCATTTCACCCAAAGGAATAAAGCAGGCTCGTAAAACGGCAAAACATTTTAGTAAAATGTCCATTGAAAAAATGATTAGCAGCCCGCTGAATAGAGCAACGCAGACCGCTCAGATTGTGGCTGAAGCAATTCATATAACCGTATCAGAGGACAGTCGCTTACGGGAACGTGCGAATTGGGGAGACTCGCCTGGTCAAACGTTTGAGGAGTTTGTTGAGATGTGGAATCGCTGCACCAAGGAACGAGACTATATGCCTCCAGTTGGAGATTCCGCAAAAAGAGCCGGTGAGCGGTTGACTTCCTGCTTATTAGAGCTGTCCCATCAACATCCATACGAAACCATTGTTATTGTGACTCATGGCGGTTTGATCACAGACTTTATGGTAAACGAGTTTACCGAGGAAGAGTTGAACCATAAACACCCGAACTTTATCATTTCACAAAGTAATCTGGTCCCAGAATGTTCTATAACTCATATCAGGTGTTGTAATGGTCGTTTTACATTAATCGATTTTGCCAACACAGCGCACTTAACCCGTTGACAAAAACCCGAATTTCGGGTTTTATCAACATTCCTTCGCTCCGAATGGGCGGCCGCCATTGGGAACTCGCATCAGCTGCAACTGATGGCAATGGATCTGTCGGCGAATTACACATTGACCTTGGGCACGGAAAGCGATGATGATTGCAGTAGATTATGGAATCATGAAGGGTTATCCCAACAACATGTTGAAACCCCAATCTCATGCTAGCCGTGCTGAAGCGATTACCGTGATTTGGCGCGCCATCGAGGTAAAATAAAAAGGCGTGGATTAACGAGTGTTGAATAAAAGAAGGACTTGTTGGCATTTAGCCACAAGTTCTTTTTTCTGTGGGTGTCAACGCCCCCTCATCATGTAAGTATGATAAAGTAGAACTCAGCAGACAAATATGTTGTCTCCCGGCTAGTGTTCGAATATATATAACTGAGTTTATTGATGCGACAGGTGAAAGGAGGAAATATGTTAACGACACAGCAACTACAAGAGATTGAACAATTGCAAAAAGAGTGTGAAATTCATGATCATGTACAACTGAAGCTTAACTGGGACATGCTTAGAGAACGCAAAACGGAGCCGTTCGATTATTTTCATTATAATGAGAATGGCGAACTTATAGCATTTTTAGGTCTGTATGCGTTTGGTTCTACTGTCGAGGTATGCGGCATGGTAAAGCCAAGTGAACGTCGAAAAGGACATTTTGGGCGGTTGTTTCACCTGGCAATGGAATATGTAAAATCAAATGGATACAAGAAAATCTTGCTGAACGCGCCTGCGGGATCCGATGCGGCAGTATTCTTTTTGAATAAACAAGGTGCTGAATATGCATTCTCGGAGCATCAAATGGAATGGCGGCATACACCTCTGGAGGACACGGACGATATTCTTCTGAGACAGGCAACTGAAGAGGATTTCGAAATGAGCGTTCATTTATCCGTAACGGCGTTCGGATTGGACGAGGATGACGCCAGAGCGATGGAAAACCACCGTTTTGCGGATCATGTGGATATGCTCATGATTGACGTGAACGAAGAAACGGTTGGAAAACTTCGGGTGAGCCGTGAAGAGGGGCAGGCGTGGATTTATGGTTTCTCCATTTTGCCGGAATATCAGGGCAGAGGCATAGGCAGAAAAGCGCTTCGCCAAGTCATTAAAGAGCAAAGCTCTGCCGGTTATACGGTACACTTAGAAGTCGAAACGAGAAACGACCATGCTTTGAGATTATATGAGTCGGTTGGATTTGAGGCAGTGCATGTACAAAATTATTATAAATATGAATGCAAATGACAATATGATATAAGTGCAGAAAAGTCGCCATTAGGGCGACTTTTTCATTTTAACTGCGAATCTTCAATTTAACGTATATCTATTGAAGTCTATTTATTCTGCCGATAATGAAGGTGCGTATATTTTTGATCATTCAGGAGGAATTATCATGAAAAAAACAGTCATCCTGCTCACCATTGCGGCACTGATGTTTGCGACCGCCGCAGGCACGATCTCAGCCAAACCGGGTAACACCCCACCTGGCAAGACAAGTAACGTGGCATCGTCAAAAGGACCTAAAGAAAAAGAAACTCGAAATGAAGAGCATCAAATCGATGAAGTCGAGGCATCGGTTACGACCAGCAAAGAAGAAGACCAAGTGGATGATTCCGCACCTTCAGAAACAGAGAGCACAAACGACAGCTCCACCGATAAAGCGGACGCCAAGAACAAAGGGCACCAAGGATACAAAGGTTTGCTAAATGCGATTCAAAATGTTAAGGATAAACCGGCAGGCGCCGTTTTAGCGAATATTTTGCTTACCGAATATGCGGCCAAGCTGACGGACGAGCAACAACAACAGCTGGAAGCCATTATTGAAAAGGACAAGGCGTTAGAAGCGGCTGCGGGCATGCTTGAAACAAACGGTAACGTAACTGACGCTGTGTATTTGCAAGAAGAAGCCATTCAAGCAAATTTTAAAAATCTGGATCTATACAAAACCTTGGATAAGCTCAACAAAAAGGCAGGTAAAAAGAATGGGGTTCAGCTGTATGTGAACGGCGAAGCTTCTGACACCGAGCCTTTTGTCAAAAAAGGCAATACCTATGTTCCTTTTCGCGCTATTGCCGAGGCTTTGGAAGCAGAGGTAATATGGGATCCTGAAAAGCGTTCCATCACCGTCACGAAGGACGGGGTGAGCATTCAACTCCTCATCGGCAGTAAAACAGCAACCGTTAATGGCAAGAAGGTCTCGTTGGATGCTCCGGCTACCGTTACCAAGGGCAATACGTATGTACCCGTACGCTTTATAAGTGAGGCATTGAATGCAACCGTCAAGTGGGAATCAGAAAGTCAGACCGTTGTTGTTTATGAAGAGGAAGCAGAATAGGTGAATTTCTTTGCCGCTGATTTGGAGTGTGATCAGCGGCTTTTTTGTTTAAATAAAGTCTTTGATAAATAGGGGTATTTCGTCTGCCGAAAAGCCGTATGAGAATCAGGACTATACTTGATGCTAAATATGTGTACCATATGTTAAATTTTTTCAGTGTCTTCTTCATTGTAAACGCTTTAATATCGATTTATGACCGACTGAACAGGAGGGGGAGTTATGAAGGCTGCAGGACGTTTCTGTAGGGTGTTATGGATTGTCGTCATGATGGTGTCGGCAGCTGGATGCATGGCGGGGAGGAACGGAGCTGACAGCAGCATGTCCGAATCGGAACGACCGTTTGACAACGTGCGGATTACCGCATATATGGCCAAAAACCCAGTTGCGGATATCCTTCGCGCCCATCTTCCCGAATTCGAGAAGGAGACGGGCATCAAGGTTGATTTTCAAGCGTTGACCAATGAGCAGCTCAGCCAAAAGATGTTCGTTCAGATGACCGTAGGTAGCGAAAGTCCCGACGTGTTCATGATCCGGCCTTTGGAAGAGCTGAGTTTGTATGAGAACAATGGCTGGCTAACGCCCTTGGAATCGTATGCCGAATCGGATCCACGTTACGACTTTGCCGATTTTTCGTCAACGGCGCTGGAATCGGTAACGGTGAACGGAAAGCTGCTTGCCGTCCCGCTTTCAACCGAGCAGCAGATTCTATTTTATCGCAAGGATTTGCTGGAGAAAAAAGAAATCGAAGTGCCGCAGACTTTGGACGAGCTGGAAGGGGCGGTCAAGCAGGTGCACGATCCCGAGCGTGGCGTCTACGGTTTTGTTGCAAGAGGGCAGCGAAGCGCTCTCGTCACCCAGCTCTCGTCCTTCGTATACTCCGAAGGCGGAAATTTTACGAATGAGGATCAGGCGGTACTGAACTCAAAGGAAGCGGTCAAGGGTATTGAACGGTATGTAAGGCTCCTCGGAAAATATGGTCCACCGGATGTGCTGAACTACAGTTGGACTCAGTCCGCGGAGTTATTCGCTCAAGGAAAGGCGGCGTTTTTCACCGATGCCAGCGCGATCTACCCCATGCTCACGCAATCAGGACTGGCGAAGGAGAAGATTGGGTATGCGCTGTTTCCGGCAGGCGATGCCGGCCGCAAGCCCTACAGCACTACCGCTTGGGGCATCGCGATCAATGCGAAATCGGCCCGCAAGGATGCGGCCTGGGCTTTCATCGAGTGGGCCTCGGGCCGGGACATGGTGCTGCAAGCCCAGAGGATTGGTAACCCGGGAGCCCGGAGCTCGCTGTGGCATGACAAGGAAGGCATCTCCGGCTTTCCGGAGGAGCTGATTCCGGTGATCAATGAATCCATCCCGATCGGAATGAGCTATGATCGTCCAAAAGTCATTCACGTGAAGGAAGCACGGGACATTATCGGCAGCATCGTAGTGAAGGGACTCATCGGCGAAGATGTTGGGGTTGCTGCGGAGTCGGCAAACGTTCAATTGCAAGAACTTATCGACAGCGAGAAGTAGAGCGAATCGCTCTGACACGGGGGTATGTTTTTTGATGAAGCGGTTAAGAACAAGTACGTTTGCGAAGCTAACAACACTGCTGGCGGTCTTGGTTATTCCGATTATTTTGCTGTATGCCTACTCCCATCAGGTCAGCATCAACGTCGTTCGTTCGGCTGTGGAGGAGGGCCAGCGGAACCGACTGACGTTTTTCATGAGTCAGATGGACAACATGATCGATCAGCTAACCAAATATTCGGTGATTGCGAGCAATGATGACGGGATCAAGAGTTATCTGGCGGAGCGCTCACGAAGCACTCTCATGGAACGAATCGACAGCCAGCAGCGGATCACGGATATGTTGAATATGCAGATTGCAACGAGCAGCTGGGACAGCCAAATCCTAATGTACGTAATGCAGTATCAAGAATTGCTGACTACCGACTTGTCGGCAAGGTATGATGCCGAATACTTGGCTCATGCCCATGAGCAGAACTGGTCTTATCATCGGGATTCGCGAGGACAAGCTTTTTTCAGCTGGATGAGAACGTCCGCTTCTTCACAGGATCTGATCGTGGAGGTCCGTTTCACCGACCAGAATCTGGTCAATATGCTGAATCGGTTGAAACAGGATGGGGACAGCGAGCCCTTCCTGTATGCACCTGACGGAACTGTTATTGCCAACAGTACATCGGTCGAGGAGACGATACAAATGGCGGCCGGCATCCTGAACGAGATGCAGCTTGGGGAAGAGGGCAGCCGAATCGTGCAATCCGGGCAGGGCAAATATGTAATGAATTATGTCTTGTCCAGCAGTTTGGGCTGGTATCTGGTGGATTTCGTCCGACTGGACAGCGTTTATTCTCCGATCACTTTAAGCAGCACCCTCTTTTACATTTCCGTATCGCTCCTGCTTGTTCTCGTCTTACTGCTGACATTGTTGTTGTACCGCAATGTTCAGCGTCCGATTTCCCGCCTGCTTCATGCGGTAAGAAGGATCAGGGACGGTCAATATATGACGCGTCTGAAGGATGTGCCGAAGAACGAATTCATGTATCTGTTCCATTCCTTCAATAATATGGCGGAGCAGATCGAGGAGCTCATCGAACGGGTATACAAAGAGTCTTTGCGATCCAAGGAAGCCACGCTTAAGCAGCTCCAATCGCAAATTAACCCTCACTTCCTGTATAACTGCCTGTTTTACATCAAGAACATGGCAAATCTCGGTGAGAAGGAAGCTGTCGTAGCCATGGCTCTGAACTTGGGGGAGTATTACCGGTACACGACTCGACTGGAAAATCCGACCGCGCCGCTTGAAGAGGAAGTGAAGCTGGTGGACAATTATTTAACGATTCAGATGCTGCGACTTCAGCGCCTAACCTTCGAGATCGAGGTTCCCGAAAGCATGATGCAGCTGGAGATTCCGCGTTTATTGCTCCAGCCTATCGTGGAGAATGCCGTCATTCATGGCGTTGAGGATCAATTGGATTTTGCGATGATTCATATTTCCGGAGAAACCGAAGGGAGTCGATGCAGAATCAGAATTGACAACAACGGCCAGGGCATGGACGTTGGCATCATCGACAAGCTGAAGCGGCAGGTCGAGGAGCCTTTGAACGAAAGCGGGGGATTCGGTCTGTGGAACATTCATCAGAGACTGATCACCCGGTACGGCAAACATGCGGGTTTGACCTTCTCGGAATCGCCGTCAGGAGGGCTTCGCGTAGAATTATGCTGGGAAGATCCAAGTAGGGCAAGGGGGGGATGATGTTGTATACATTGCTGATTGTTGATGATGAAGCAAGCGTAGTAGAGGGGCTGGCGCATACGATACCTTGGCAGACAATCGGGATTGATGAGGTGCGCAAGGCATACTCCGCTTTCGAAGCGCTGGAAATACTGCAGACGCAGCCGGTCGACATTATGATTTCCGACATCACGATGCCACGGATGAACGGGCTCGAGCTTATCGAGATTACGAGATCGAGATGGAAGAAGATCAAAACGATCCTGCTGTCCGGTTATGCCGAGTTTGCTTACGCGAAAGAAGCTATAACGCTTGGCACTTACGAATACCTGCTTAAACCCGTCAGCGACGAAGTCGTGCTTGAAAAAGTAGGCGGAGCTGTGGAATCGCTGCGGCAGGAGCGTGAGTCCAGCGAAACCTACAACCGTGCGGTTCAGGCTTTTCGAGCTAATCTGCCTCAAATTCGAGGCGAATTTCTGAATCAGCTGCTTCAAGGCATGAAATCACCGAAGAACGTTTGGGCCGAAAAACTGGAGCTGCTTGAAATGAAATCCGCCATCGGCAATCAAGCGGCCTTGATGCTCGTACGGATGGAGGACCGCTTGACGGAAATGAGTCCTTATGACTCCTCCATCATGGAGTACGCGATCGGTAACATGGCGGACGAGATCTTCGGGGAACGGTTTCGGTTGTGGCGATGCAGGGACATACACGGATATCTCGTCTTTTTTGTTTTTGTAAGCGATGAATCGGCGGACAGGATGCACCCCCATGGGCATGCACAGGAAAATGAACTCAAGCATCTCGCGGCGCAGTTACAGATGAACGTCAGCCGTTACCTGAAAGGAACGATCTCCGTCCTGATAGGAAAACGAGGTTTCTTTCCGGAAGATGTCCGAAAGCTGTACCAGGACAGTCTTTTCGCTTTGCGCCGCCATATCGGCAGTCACAGTGATATGTTCGTTTACGCAGAAGATGAAGAGGAGCTTCATCCGGTCCGTTCCTTGCAAAAGTGTTATGAGCCCCCGCTTCTCCCTCATTTGCTGGAATCCGGCAGTTGGAAGCAGATCAAAGAGAAGCTTGAGCAGATCCTCAAGGAATTGTCGCTCGCGCACAGCCAATCGCAGGAGCATGTAATCGAAGCCTTTTTCTTTATATACTCCTCGTTAAGTGCCTATGCGCACAAGAACGGACGCAGTCTGGCCGATATCGTCGGAGCGTCCCTTGCGGACGTAACGGGACTGTCGCAATGCACAACCGCGGCCACGCTCGGCAAATGGGTGGGTCAAGTGCTGCCTCTACTGGAGTCTAGCGCCGAACAGGCAACCCGCAGCGACCGGAGCGCTTCCGTGTCCCGGATGAAACGGTTCATACGGGACCATCTGTCTCAGGATATTTCCCTTCAAGCCATTGCGGATCATATGTATATGCATCCGGTTCACGTGTCCCGCCTCTTTAAAATGGAGACCGGATCGAACTTAAGTGATTATGTGCTCCGGTTGAAGATGGAGCAAGCGGCCGAACTGCTGGCCGACCACTCCTTGAAGAGCTTCGAAGTTGCCCTGAAGCTGGGATACCACAACCCGAACTATTTTATTCGGGTGTTCAAAAAGTATTATTCCGTGACGCCCCAAGAATACCGAAACAGCTTGGAAGCCGGAAAGCCCTAATAAAGCCTGTATGCCGTCCGTTTCCAGCCATGCGTTTGCGCTGGAAGCGGGCTTTTTTTTGTGTAATTCGGCCGCTGCTTTCGATAGCGTCATCATGTTAAGTAAGGAGAGCGGATGTTAAGCCTATATCATTTAACCCAGTTTATGAAGCCCTTACAATGAATGGTGTAAGGACATTCCACTATATGCTGAGGGGTGAACATGATGAAGAGGAAGAAAAACTCCATACGATGGGTAACGGCAGCTTTAGTCATGATATTGATGGCAGGATGCAGCGTAGGGGGAACGGGAGGCAGCGGATCAGGGAATGCCGAGCCTGGCAAGGAAACCCTGACATTCTGGATGAAGAAGCAGATGTTCGAAGAGCAGAACCAGATGATCCAAGAGAGGGCAAAGCAGTTCGGGGAAGAGCATGACGTGAATGTCAACGTGGAGTTTATCGCGTACGAGGATTTTTATCCGAAATGGTCGGCAGCCATCGAATCGGGTACAACGCCGGACGTCTCCTTCTTCGGCTACCAGGAAGTCGGACAATTCTATGCCAAGGACGTTCTAGAGGATGTTTCCGACGTTGTGGGTAGCGTGGAGAACGGAAACGGGGAAATACAGGACAGCTTGAAAACCTCCGTAACGTTCGAGGACAAGTTATACGGAGTGCCGTTCTGGACCGAGTCCACGGCTTTATATTACCGTAAGGACATGCTTCAGGCTGCCGGGTACAGCGAGCCGCCTGGAACCTGGGAGGAGTTCCGTGAAATGGCGAGGGCACTCACGGATTCTTCCAAAGGGATATACGGTGCAGGGCTCGGTTACGGGAAAGGCAATTCGGATGCCGAATGGCTGACCCGGGCGATCATCTGGTCCTACGGAGGTTCTCTCGATACCGAGGACGGCAAGAACGTGGCGGTGAAGTCGCCCGAAACACTTCAGGCGATTCAGCTGATCAGGGACATTTTCATCGAAGATAAAGTTACGCCTCCAAGCTCTATCGGATGGGATGACAGCGGCAATAACAAATCGTATTTAAGCGGCCAATCGGCCATGATCTTCAACGTCGGCAGCTTGGCTGCGACGATCAAGAACGATAATCCCGAATTGTACGAGAATACAGGGATCGCCATGCTGCCCGCAGGACCGAAGGGAGCTGTAGTTCCTGGCATTAGCAACAATCTGGGCATATTCAAGGCATCCCGGAACAAGGAGCTCGCCAAATCCTTCATCGAATATATGACGGACAAAACGTGGTACGGCCAGTGGGTGCAGAACGGGGCTCCATTGACCGGTCCGATCTACACGGATCTGGCAAACGAATCCGTCTGGCAGGAGGAGAAGAATAAAGGATTCGTCGACTCCATCGCACATTTCGCTTTCCTTGGATACCCTGGGGAGTATAATCCGAAAGCTGGAGAGATTTATAACCTTCGATATGTCAACGACGTCTTCCAAAAAATGCTGCTGGATTCAGGCTTCACGGCCCAGCAAGCAGTGGACGAATTACAGAGTAAGATCGAGGCGGTATACGTTAAGTAGGGTTATGACTTAACCGCGCATCAGGCTACCGCAGTCCGAATACAAGGCATCGATGCAAGGTCCGTGGCTGCGGACGAGCCTGAAGCAACAGAAAGAAGGTGCTCTCAATGAAAAGCTTGGAAGTCCAAACAACACCGGGGAATACCCCGGCGCCTAGGCGGGAACAAGGCGGTACAAGCAGCAGGCTGGCCTACCTCCTCATGAGTCCGGTGCTAATTTATTTGCTGGCTGTTATGGCGCTCCCTTTTTGCTGGGCGGTCTATCTTAGCTTGACGAATAAAGTGGTCGGTGTTCCCGAAACATTCATCGGGCTGCGGAACTATGTGGAGTTGTTTACCGATTCCGTGTTTTGGAAGGCGGTATGGAACACGGCTGTCTTTACGATGGTGGCGGTTATTCTGAAAGCGGTGTTTGGGATGATTATGGCTCTCGTGCTCAACGAGAATATCGTTGCCAGAAACTTTTTTAGGGTGATGCTGTTTCTTCCATGGACCATTCCGACCATTGTTTCCGTATTTACCTGGCAGTGGATTTATTCCGACGTCGGAGGCGTGCTGAATGCCATTCTCCTCAAAACAGGGCTCATCGACAGTCCCGTCGGCTGGCTGGCCACACCGGACCTGGCCATGTTCTCCGTCATTCTCGTCAACGTGTGGCGCGGCATTCCGTTCATGGGCATTGCCATTCTGGCCGGCCTGCAGACGGTGTCCAAAGAGATGTATGAAGCCGCCATGCTGGATGGAGCGGGAGCAGTCAAGCGGTTTTTCTACATGACGCTCCCCTCGGTAAAAGAAGTGACCATTCTATCTTCCGTCATCACCACCATCTGGACGCTGAACGATTTCGAGATCATCTGGCTTCTGACACGCGGCGGCCCGGACAACGGCACGCAGGTGCTGTCCACGCTTAGCTATACCGTCGGCTTTCTGAACATGAGTCTCGGTAAAGCCATTGCGATATCCCTCATTACGCTGCCGCCGCTGATCATGCTGATCCATTATGTGACCAAGCGTTCGCTAGCGTCCGACAAGTAAGGAGTGATCTTGATGAAGAATTCGCTCGGCAAACAAATTACGGTATACTCGACGCTCGCGCTGCTGCTAATATTCGCGCTCTTTCCCTTATATTGGATGGTGATTACCTCCTTCAAATCCAACGGGGAGATTTATTCCATGAGGCCTTCGTTTTGGCCGAAGGAATTTCTCGGCACTGCCTACGATAAGCTGATCAACGAAAAGGGCTTCATGACGAATATCAAAAACAGCTTGTTCGTCTCATTGATCGTATCCTTGTTCTCGATCACGGTCAGCATGCTGGCAGCGTATGCGATCTCCAAGCTCAAGTTTAGGGGGAGAAGCTTCATCTCCAAGAGCATTCTCTATGCATACCTGATGCCGAGAGCCGTTCTGTTTATCCCGCTGTACATGCTGGTGACGGCAATCGGCATTAACAATTCCATTTACGGCCTCATGCTGATTTATCCGACGATCACGATTCCGTATGCTACGTGGATGCTCATTTCCTATTTCAAATCCATCCCGGATGAAATCGAGGAAGCAGCCATGATCGATGGATGTTCGCGAATCCGTACGATGACCCACATCATTTTTCCATTATCGGCGCCAGGCATTGCGGCTACCTTCATTTTTTCGTTCACTTTATGCTGGAGCGAATATTTGTACGCTTTGGTCGTTGTCACTAAAGGCGCAGACAAGACGATCACGCTGGGACTGTCGGATATGATTGTCGGCGACGTATTCGCATGGGGACCCCTGATGGGCGGCTCCATCATTGCATCAATTCCGGTCATCGTAATGTATTTGTTCACATCGAAATATATGGTAAGCGGAATGACGGTAGGAGGTGTTAAATAATGAAGGCGAAAAGGGTATTAGTAACGGCTACGAATTATTCCAAACTGTGTGCGGATGCGAAACGGCTGCTCGAGAGCTATGGATGCGAGATTATCGAGAATCATTTCGGACGTCCGCTGACGTTCGAGGAGCTGAAGGAAGTGGTAGGATCGGTCGACGGCGTCATTGCCGGCGTGGACACATGGAATGAGGCGGTATTCAAGCTTGCGCCGCAGCTTCAAGGCATTGCCCGTTTCGGCGTCGGTGTGGACAATATCGATTTAGTGGCTGCAAGGAAATATGGAATACGAGTGACCAATGTACCAAGGGGCAATGCCAATGCGGTGGCCGAGCTGACGATCGGATTGATGATCTCGGTCCGCCGGCACATTCCGGCGCTGGATCGGTCGACGAAGAACGGCGGATGGGAGCGCATTGTCGGCTCCGAGCTTGCTGGGGGAACGATCGGCCTTCTAGGGTTCGGTAATATCGCCCAGCTCACCGCGAAGAAGTTGAAGGGTTTTGATGTCGAGATTATCGCTTATGATAAGTATCCAGATACAGCCAAAGCGTCGGAATACGGCGTAACAATGACAACCTTCGAGCATGTGCTGGCGCATAGCGACATCGTTAGTATGCATCTACCCAGCCTGAAAGAGACGCGCCATATTATGAATGACAAGGCTTTTGAGAGGATGAAATCATCCGCCATTTTCATTAACACCGCGAGAGGAGCCGTCGTCGATGAACAGGCGCTGTCGCGGGCGCTTTCTTCCGGAGTCATTGCTGGAGCGGCAATCGATGTCTACGAGTCCGAGCCCGTATCCGCCGACCATCCGATCCTGCAGAGCAGGAACCTGATTGCGACGCCGCACACCGCAGCCGAAACTTTAGAGACGTATACGCGGGTCAGCATGATAACCGCTCAGGCATTGCTGGATATATTCGAAGGAAGGGAACCGCAAAATATACTCACAGCAAAAGAATAATGTTCAACCATTGATACGAACCATTCGGGAGGGGACGCATATGTATCAGATCATTACCGACGGCAACTGGCCGGTTATGCTAACGCCGTTTACGGAGCAGAACGAAGTGGATTACGAGGCCTTGGAGCGGCTTATCGACTGGTATATCGAGCGGGGGGCCGACGGCCTGTTTGCCGTATGTCAATCCAGCGAAATGTATACATTGACCCTGAAGGAGCGCGTTTTGATCGCCGCCTTCGTCAAAGCGAAGGCGGCCGGCAGGGTACCGGTCATTGCATCGGGTCATGTATCGGATGCGTTTGATGATCAAGTAGCGGAGCTGAACGCAATCGCGGAAACCGGCGTCGACGCCGTGGTCCTAATCACGAACCGGCTCGCCGCTGCTGAGGAATCCGATGATGTGTGGCTGGCGAATCTCGATAAGCTGCTCGCGCGCATTCCGGAACACGTACCTCTCGGATTGTATGAGTGTCCAGTCCCGTATAGGCGCCTTCTGACACCCGAAATGCTGAAGACATGCTCGGATACCGGACGCTTTCGGTTTATCAAGGACGTGAGCTGCGACCTGCGGCTGATCGGGGATAAACTCGAGGCGGTCCAAGGCGGGAGTCTGAAAATCTTCAACGCCAACACGGCTACGCTTCTGGACAGCTACCGGATCGGCGCTTTCGGCTTCAGCGGCGTGATGGCCAACTTCCACCCTGAGTTGTATACGTGGCTGTTCCGGAATTGGGAAAGTCAACCGGAAGCGGCAGGGGAACTGTCCGATTTTCTAAGTGTGTCGTCATTTCTTGAAAGGCAGCTCTACCCGGTGAACGCCAAGTATTATCTCATGCTGGAGGGCGTACTGACGAACTATCGCTGCCGTTCGAAAAATCATGAGGAGTTCAGTGCCACCAACCGGTTGGAGGTCGAGCAATTGTACCGGGTGTCCAAACAATATGCCCGGAAGTATCCCGTTTTTGCTTAACGATAAAGAGTTAGAGTCGCCTATCATGGCGGCTTTTTTACAGGCGCTCAATCACGCAAGTGAATGATGAAAGCAGCACGAGTGATTGACCCTCGTGCTGCTTTTCCGTCCTAAGATCCAGGCTTCTTAATGACAGGGATCCAAACTTCCATTTCATACATGCTGTTGCCTCTATCGTAGGTCATTTCAAACTCAGGACCATTTGCCGGTTCGTAATGGCAGGTGGGAAACCACTCTGCCCAGATGCGCTTCCACAATGCATGGATCCCGCTTTGCCCGTCGGGGTAGAGGCCGGTTGAGAATATCGCGTAGGTTTGAGGTGGGATAGAGAGCCTTTCAAACCCTTCGGGCATGCCGTTCTGGGGCATAAATAACCGATCATGTAGGAAAATTCCCCACCTTGCTTGTTGTATAGCATCCCATGGATCTGAGCATTTTCCCCCAAACCTGCAGCTGTACGGATTCGATCAACGGTACCGTCGGCTACACACGTAGTCCAAAAAGCGGGTATATCAATAAATGGATGATCGCCATCGTTATTGACAACAGTCGTTACACCGAACATCTCAAAAGCTTGTTTTTCCTCCATTCTGTAATTCATCTCAACATCTCCTCGAATCGAAATATGAAAGGATAACCGAGGATAAGCCTTCAGGGTAACGCCTTTGTCGCGCGCTGACATTGGCATCACACCGTGCATTTTTTTAAACGCTCTAGAAAATGCCTCAGGCGATTCGTAACCATACTTAAAAGCGATATCGATGACCTTTGTACCGCTCTGCTGCAGTTCAAATGCGGCAAGGGTCAGCCGCCTGCGCCTAATATACTCTGAAAGCGACACATTCGTTATGAACGGAAACATTCGTTGAAAATGGTATGTCGAGCAGCAGGCAATTCTAGCCACGATATCGTAATCAATCGTATCAGACAGGTGTGTTTCTACATATTCCATAGCGTTGCTCATACGATCCAGCCATTCCATTCAGACCATCCTTTCAAGATTGAGTATAGGGGACGGTAACCAATGTAACCTAGCAATCCATGCACCGAAATATCATGTTCGAGATGATATGATTAAATCCTTTTTTGTTGAGGATGAGTCACTGCCAAGTGACCCAAAAGTCCCTCTTCCTGTGCCCATAAAAACCTGATCGTTTGGGCTGTATTATATGACCAACCGAAGCACACCTTTCGGACGAGCTACGTCAAAACTTTATAGACGAAAAGCATCATTTTTCCGGGAAGTTTGGTGAAATGGGTGTACGCTGCGTGTTGGATATAATACGATCAGACAAAGTGTTTTTAGCTCTTGAACACGAATGAACTCGAATCATACCGATAAATGGAGGGAAACAACGTGAAATTATTAAGGACGATGATGATTATAATGGGGAGCTTCTTCTTGCTCGGCATAGGATGTACGGATCAGAAACAGGGAGTGACAACAAAGCTTGGACAATCCGCGCAAGTCGGCGACGATATACGCGTTCCGCACAATGAACGCCTTCATTTGTCCACCGACAAGAAATGGATCGAGCAAGAAGGACATCAGTCTGATCTGATTCGATTGCAATGGACGGCGGAAAGGGCCAAGCCGGCGATCGTCTGGATGGACGAGAATGGAAAGGACAAGACGGCGATCATTTCCCATGATAAGGCAAACAATCCGGAGCAGCAGGATCATAAGCATATCTCGTTCGAGACGACCATGTCCCCGACAGGTCAATACCCCAACCAGCTGTTTACCCGGTTAGAAATTCCATTCGACACCGATATAAGCGAGATCCGAACCCATTCATCCAATTTCAATGTAATGAGCGGTATTTTGCGGGTAGCCGGCGAAAGCGGGACGAACCGGGACATTCAGTTAAGTGCAGTCGGCAAGGATAATGAGACGACACCGAGGTGGGCCGTCCGGGCCGACAGTTTAGAGGAAGCGGGCGGCAATACGGGAGCCAACCTTCAGTTCGTACGATATGGAGATGACGGCGAAGTGCTCGATTCCCCGCTCACCATGCAGCGCAGCGACGGTAGTATCGGGATTGGCACGAGCGAACCCGACACCAAGCTCGATGTAAACGGGGATAAGCTGCGTCTTCGCGAAAAGCATACACCTGCTTCGTCCACTGCTGCCTGCAGCCAGGGACAGATCTCTTGGGACGATCAATATGTATATGTTTGCGTTGCTCAAAACAATTGGAAAAGGACCGAACTATCCTCCTGGTAGTTTCTACGCCGCCGATCTGTATCCAGATCAGCGGTTTTTTTGTGGTAGCTTTGTTCGAATTTCACAAAAGGTTTTGCTGCAGGAAGTCATAGAACATCCGTTGCCAGCGCTTGTAACGAAACTTGAATTATCGTGCTACTTTATCATGGGCGATTATGACTATATGACGTTTTCCCATGCAGCAAGAGAATTTTTCGATCAGCTTGAAGCCAAACAGAAGGAGTTTATCGCGTTTGATCAATCTGTGCATTATCCGCAATTTGATATTGGGCAATTCACCTATATAGGCAATGGCAATATAATGTAGTATTTCTTTTATGCAAAGGAGAGCTACCATGTACCAACTCACTTTAACTGCGGCTAAGAAGTTATTGGAAACTACTGAACATCAGGCTCGACAAATGGGTCTGAATTCTGATGTAGCGATCGTCGATGAAGGGGGGAACCTCATTGCCTTTCATCGAATGGACAATGCCAGAATAGCAGGTATCGATATTGCCATCGGCAAGGCTTGGACCAGCGTAGCGATGCAAATGCCGACAGCGAATTTAGCGCAATCCGCGCTTCCGGGCGGGGCTACATTTGGCATTAACACGACGAATCAGGGGAGAATCGTGATCCTTGGCGGCGGAATCCCCCTGGTTCATGAAGGAAGGGTTGTCGGTGGCATTGGCGTTAGCGGAGGAACAAGCGCACAAGATATTGACGTTGCCAATGCAGCAGTACAAGCGTTTGAAAGTATGAGACGTAATAATATTCAGTATGCAAACGCACGAATTGGCACGGTACAACAGTCGTTTACTTATTAAGTTGGCTCTCATGCATCGATTGTAAGGGCAGGCTGCTTCTATGCAAGAAGCGGCCTGCCTGTTTTCTATCTAATAGCGAATATTAGCCTCACGGTATGATAGTCGGAATAGAAAGGTCAATGGGCTGCATATGTTTACTTGTAATACAATAATAACTTACATACACTTATTGATTGTAAATATTTACTTATATATACTTAAAAATAAGATGTAAATGCTTAGGCAAGGAGGGATTGGATATGTTCCAAGAGGAACGATTAGTAAAAATTCTTGATTACTTAAAACAACATAAAACGATGAGTGTAGGAGAGATATGCTCGTTCTTTCAAGTGTCGCGGGATACCGCGCGCAGGGACATTGTCAGATTAGTTCAGGAAGGAGTAGTTGTTCGAACGCACGGAGGGGTAGCCTTGCCTGAACTGCAAAAGGAACTGACTTCTTACCAGGAACGGCTTATAGATGAGCCGACGAGCAAGAACGTGATCGGCGAGTATGGCGCTAAACTGATTCGGGACCACGAAACGGTCTTCTTGGACGTATCTACGACCGTACAATTCGTTGCGGAACATATTCAAGCGAAACAGATAACAGCAGTTACGCATTCCATCGATAATGTAGGGATACTCTCCAAAAGAGAAGATCTGAGCATCTACGTGCTCGGCGGTTATCTGCATACCCATAATCGATTATTATACGGTCCTTCCGTCATCGATAAAATCAGTGAAATCCGTGCCGACAAGGCGTTCATCGGCGCGACGGCAATCCAGCCAGACGGAATCTATTATCCATATGAAGAAGATGTCCGGGTGAAAAGAGAAATGGCTCGGCGCTCAGATCAGGTCATACTTGTTGCGGATCATACCAAATTCGCGGTGAAATCGAGGTTCAAGTTAGACTTTGATCATGTGGATATTATTGTAACCGATCAATCGATTCCCATTGACATACAAGAAATAATAGACAACAAAAATATTACGCTTATAGAATGTCAAACTCATAACCAATAGGAAGGAGCCTTATAGTAATGAATAACAAAATCATTCGACATGTCAAAGTCCACCTACCTCATCAAATACTTCCTTCTGCAACGGTCTGGATTTCAAACGGAAAGCTGAAGAGAATAGAACCGTCGCAAGTAATTGATAAAATCGAAAGTGATGCTGAACTGATTGATGGGAATGGAATGTGGCTCATACCAGGAATGATCGATGTTCATATTCATGGGGCCAATGGCTATGACATGATGGATGGAACCGAGGACAGCATTCAAGAAGTATCACGCGCTTGCGCGGCAACCGGATGCACCTCGTTTCTGGCGACTTCTGTGAGTTCGACGATAGAGGACCTGCTGAACATGATTCGCAGTGTCAAATCTGTAATCGGACGAGAACAAGGAGCAAGGATCGCCGGCATTCATCTGGAAGGACCCTATTTGAATCCGAAGCGTAAAGGGATGCAAAATGAGAAATATCTTCGCCACCCGAATCTGGAAGAAATGAAGTGTGTTTTTCAGGAAGCGGGATCGCTCATTAAAATGGTAACGATCGCACCCGAATTGCCTGGAGGCTTGGAGCTCATATCCTTTCTGAAAGAGCAGGGTGTTGTGATTGCCGTGGCTCATTCCGATGCCACCTACGAGGAAGCGAAGCTGGCTTTTGCAGCCGGTGCGAGTCATGTAACCCATTGTTTTAACGGCATGAGACCGATTCACCATCGAGATCCCGGACTGATTGTAGCCGCGTTCGAAGAACCGCATGTAAGCCTGCAAGCGATTGTTGATCAAGTCCATCTACATCCAGCCATTGTCAGATTAATGCATCGTCTCAAAGGGCCCGAAGGCATGGTGCTTATTACCGATGCGCTTCAGGCGATGGGATTAGGCGATGGTAATTATATATTTGGTGGTCATCACGTCACCGTATCCGAGGGGATTGCAAGGCTTGCGGATGGCACCTTAGCATCGAGTACCGTGACTATGAATGAAGCGTTACGTCTGACCGAAGCTACCGGAATTTCAATGGAGGATGCGGTGCACATGGCTTCAACTACGCCGGCCCGTATTCTAGGTTTATCTCACAAAGGAAAAATCGAGGTAGGATACGATGCGGATCTCGTGCTGATGGATGAAAGGTATCAAGTGCAATGGACGATGATTGAGGGTAAACTTTTTTGTTAGTATTTGAAGTGATCACAAGGGGCGGGTGTAAAGTTGACTAAACCTATTCGTTACCTATATCCGATCCATGGCCAATGTTATCATTACCCCATATCAGGTGCGCAGCTGATGTGTGTATAACAATTGTTGGTGTAAAGGAGATACGAGCATGAGTAAAGACAGTAAAATCAAGTCCCTGCTTTCGGATCAGGTAAACATGACACCCAATGGATTTGTCGCTGATGAAATAAGCCCCGATCAGTTTGCAGATTGTTACGAGTTGTTTTTTGACAAAGTCTTGGAAATTAGTGCATCGGACATAGCGGGAGTAGAAGGCTATGGTGAGTTCAACGAGGATTGTAAAACGGAGTATAGTACCTGCAGGCAATTTCTAATCGACACATTTGCAGAAGATAAAGAAGGATATTGGTTTAATTGGAAGGAACTCTATGATACAACGATTTTAGACCGTGACTTTGTCGAAAAATACTGGATGGAAATGGACGCCAGAATTGATTATTGCGAAGGAAAACGTTATTTGGTAAACAATAACACGTTTTTTGAAATCATGATCACAGATGGAAAAACGACGGTTGGTTTCCCAGATTGGAGCAGATCGGGAATATGCGATTTCCTTTTAGATTTTGCCATTATGGACTTAAATAAGCCTTACTTGCACATACCTGAATTGTTATTCGAGTATTGCAAAAAAAGGAACATTGTCATACCGGATTTTAAAGAAAGATTTTTATGCATGGCTTATTATAAGGGAATCGATGTTTTGCGGTGGCATGCATCAATCGATGATATAGAATCTTGCAATTCTATTATGAAATCTATCGGCCAACTGAAGGATCGAATATACGCCTTATAAAGGGTGATCCTATGAATTATGAAAATGCCAGCGATATCATACCTGAGAATTTATTGAAAGAAATTCAGAAATACGCTGCAGGAAAACTTCTTTATATCCCTACTGGAGAGGAAAAAAGGGGCTGGGGGGAGAAGTCGGGTTACCGAAATCAATTACAGAGGCGTAACATTATGATTCGCAACAAGTATGCCAATGGAGTAACGGTTTCGGAACTTGCGGACGAGTACTTTTTATCTTTGGATTCCATAAAGAAAATCATTTATTCGAAGAAAGATGACCGACAATTCACTTATGCTCCAACTGTGCGATCCGCTGTACAGTATGCGAATATCGGAATGCTCGAAGAATGGATTTATTGTTATATGCTCCATACCCAAAATGCAGTTCCTGATTTACATGATTTTATGAGTAAAGAGTGTTTGTACTTCGGTGTCGTTAAGTTTCCCTTGCGTCTCATCGAACTTGATGGAAGCATGCCTGGGAATGACGGTACCGATGAAGATCCACCGCTTCTTATTCAGTATAAAGAAGGCAAATTTTATTGCATTGAACAGAAGAACGTATTAGCTGCACTAAAACAACGCAAAGTAAATGCTTATCCAACCATAATTATACTGAAAGAAACATCGGATTATAAAAGGTTTATAAGATACTATGAAAACGTTTTGTTTTATATTAATCATGCATGACTTTGCTGGGCTAACAGCGAGTGGAGGAAGGATTCATACGAACAGCATCATACCACAGACAGTGGGGTGCCCCAGGTCAATGGACCTCTTGGGGCACCCTTTTTTTGCAATGAAAAACTTCAATAGTATTTCTGTGGTTTTGGAATAGGTGTAACAGGATGAGAAGAAGTCACCATTGTGTTATCAGAAGAAGGGGCTGGAACAGAGGGGTTCGTCTCATTTAAGGAAGAGGCTGAAGAAGTATAAGTGGCTGCTGCTAATGACACTGCCGGGAATCGTCTACTTGTTCATCAACAACTATGTCCCGATGTACGGTGTGATTCTAGCATTTAAAAACTTCTCCGCAGGCATTTTTATTACAATGCAACGAATCTAGTACTGGATATCCTGTTTTCTAATGTATGTAAAAGTCGTAAACTATACATGCTATAATGATAAGCTTCTATAATTTAAGAACATACTTGTAATCTATGAGTCACTTTATAATGCATTCGATATGTTGAATCAGGATATATCGTTTGCAGTTCATTTGAAATGAGGGCAAATGATGCGTTACCTATATGAATTTATCGAGCACCAAGAGGATATGCCTTTTAAGCTGTTTGTCAACAGCGTGAAGCAGGTTCCATTTCACTGGCATAAAGAGGTGGAGATTGTCTATGTGCTCCAAGGTTCGGTTATCATGCATCTTGATCAGAAGGAGTATACCCTGCATCAGGACGATGTCATTGTGGTGAACAGCATGTCGATCCATAAGTTTGAGCAGAATAACCATGACAATATATTATTAACGCTTCAGTTTGGTCCGGAATGGCTGCATAATAACGTTTTTATTTCTTGTAACTCAGCGACTGAGGCTGAGCCGATCGGCTTCCGATTTGACACGATTAAGCAAGAGCTTGCCAAGATGGTATGGGAAATGAACAAGAAGTCTCCAGGCTATCGAAGCTTTACCGTGGGAAGGTTGCATACATTATGTGGTCATTTATTGCGATATTTTGCGGAAGGAATCAACCCGGAAGCTGAAGATGGCGGCAAGAGCTATGACTATAAAAGGTTGAATCGGGTTCTTACCTATATCGATCAAAATTACAAAGAGAAAATAACGCTGCAGACGATGGCCGAACAGGAGCACTTAAGTTTGCATTATTTTTCTCACTTTTTCACCGATAAAATCGGTATTCCTTTCCAAAAGTATTTAACGCTGATCCGTTTGGAGAAAGCCCAGTCGGAGTTATCAGGAACTGAGAAGAGCATTACCGAAATTGCCATGGATTGCGGTTTTGCGAACGTGAAGTTATTCAATAAGTACTTTAAAGAAAAGTACGGCTGCACACCAGGATCGTATCGTGAAGCCGCTGCCTCGCTTCAGGATAAGCCTAATCGAAAACCGCTTACCTATGAAGAGTCCTCGAGTGGTGACTATTATGAATTAGATACGATCAATGCGATGGGGGCGTTATATCGATATCTGGAAGAGAAGTCGGTTCAGGAACAGGACAGGGCAAACCCGTTAACGGCGGTTGTTACGGATCATGTGCAAATTCAGATTCAGCCGGGAATGTCGTCAGCAGGGTACAAAAAGCACTGGAACGTTACCACAACAGCGGGCAGGGCAATTGAAGGACTGCGCGATGACTGGCGTCGGCAGCTCGCCGAGCTTAAAGGACGAATTCCTTTTGAATACATACGTTTCCATGGCATCTTTAATGATGAGATGATGGTATATAATGAAGAGGATGACGGTACTCCCATCTATAACTGGGCATATGTTGACAAGCTGTATGACTTTCTTATTGGGCTGGGCATCAGGCCGTTCGTGGAGCTTGGTTTCATGCCGACCCTGCTTAGCCGTTCCAACGAAACGGTATTCTGGTGGAAAGGGAATATCTCCCCTCCAGCCGATCAGGCAAAATGGGAGGCGCTTGTTCGTGCGTTCGTTCGGCATTGCTTAAATCGCTATGGGGCTCGGGAAGTAAAACAATGGTACTTTGAAGTCTGGAATGAACCGGATTTATCAGGCGTTTGCTGGGCAGGTAGCAAAGAGGAATACTTCTCTTTTTATGAATCTACCGTTCGAGTGATCAAGTCGGTCCTTCCCGAACTAAAAACAGGAGGCCCTGCTTTAGGTTATGGTTCGATATGGAACGACAGCTGGGCCGAGGAATTTATGGCATATTGCAATAAACGTCAGGTGCCCCTCGACTTCTTTTCCTTTCATATCTATTCGGAATATCCTCAGCTTAAAGCAGAGCAGAACATATTAACGAAGATGATGCCACCAACCTTTTATAAGGAGAGTATCCGTCGATTGCAGGACAAAATGGCGCTTGCGTCTTTCCGCGATATGGAGCTGCATATTACCGAATGGAACTTTTCGCTCTATGACCGGCATCTGCTGCATGATACCATGTTTATGGCCCCGTTTGTGATGTATCATGCGATGAATACATTGGGAGACGTAAAGGCCATGGCTTTCTGGTGTTTTACGGATGTGTTTGAGGAAAGTCTTGTTCCCTCCTCTCCGTTTTACGGAGGTTTTGGTTTAATGAATCGGGATGGCCTTAAGAAGCCGAGCTATTACGCCTTTGAGCTTCTTCAGAGGCTGGGTGAAGAGATCACCGTTAAGGGTGATGGTTATGTGGGCACTCAGAATCAAGATGGGAGCATGCAGCTTCTGCTGTATCATTACGTCCATATGGATCATATGTTTTCAAGCGGGGACTGGTCGGAGATGTCCAATCTTAACCGTTACGGCGTGTTCGAAGAGAAGGGAAGCAAGGTGTTCCAAGTCAACATTCCTCATCTTTCAGGAGCCTATAAATGCACAACTTATCAGATGGACCGGGAACATGGCTCCGTTTTTGACGAGTGGGTTCGCATGGGGGCACCCGAAATCTTGACGGAGGAGGAACTTGCGTATCTTCGCGGAAGAAGCGGCCCGGTCATCCGGACAGAGATATTAGAGAATCAGGGGTGGTATAAAGAGCTCATTCTTCCACCTCATGGTGTCCTATTGCTCACTTTAGAGAAACAGTTTTAAACACTAGAACCTTCAAGAACACCACCGCTCTATAAGAGAGGGGTGTTTTTTGCTGTCCATTCCAGGCAGCTTCGATTTGCCGGCTCCCAAGACGAGAAATGAACAAAAAACGACCATAGACGAGGCAATTTACAACGAGTAAGCGTTAACAATTGAATCTATACTATAGCTATGTCCACAACAGAAACACAGGAGGGAATACACAGATGAAGCGTTTCATGAAATGGATGACGGAATCCTTTGCGCCAAGATTGGATGCGATTACAAATAACATTTGGATAGCATCGATTCAAGAAGCCATTATGGTCGCCATCCCGATGATCTTTATTGGTTCCATTATTACTTTGATTTCAATTTTGCAAGACTTCATTCCTGGAATGCCGGATTTAACGCCAATTACAACATTCAGCTTCGGTCTTCTCGGTTTGTTTATTGCATTTCTAACGCCGTATACGGTCATGGAGAAAAAGGAGAGACACAAGATCAAGCTGCTGGCGGGAATGACTGGCATATCCTTATTCCTCATGCTGCTTAATCCCGTCGTAAACGAGGACGGAACCGTTCAGTTCGTTCTTGAGCGTTTCGGTCCTGCGGGCATGGTAACGGCACTTATTGTCGGCGTGTTCATCGCCGTCATCATGAATGTCTGCGGTAAGTTCTCATTCTTTAAAAAAGGGTCTTCCATGCCAGAGTTTATTATGGATTGGTTTGACTTCCTAGTTCCGATTGCCGTGATTATGGGTTTAGGCTGGGTTCTTGTGTATCAGCTCCATTTTGATATCTTTGGACTGATTGTGAGCGTATTTGAGCCTATTAATGCAATGGGGCAAAGCTTGTTCGGGTTTGTTCTGTTCAACTTTATTGGAGTTGTGCTGTACTCCTTCGGAGTCAGCCCATGGGTTCTAATGCCCATCTGGTATGCTATATGGATTCCGGCAATTGAAGAAAATGCCGCATTGGTGGCGCAGGGACTGGATCCCGTCAACATAAATACCTTTGAAACTTTCTTCTCCGGATGGCTTGGAATCGGAGGGATGGGTGCAACCTTACCGCTTGTGATCTGGTTCCTGTTTGCCAGATCCAAGAAACTGAAAACCATTGGTAAAGCAACTTTGATACCTTCTCTATTTAATATTAACGAGCCTGTAGTGTATGGAGCGCCAGTTGCTTTCAATCCGCTGTTGATGGTGCCTATGTGGATCAATGCTCTTATTACACCCATCATCGTCTACCTAGCTCTTGATATGGGGTTTGCACAAATTCCGAGTAAAATCTTCCAGCTGTGGTATACGCCGATCGGTGTATCGACTTACCTCATGTCCGGATTCAATGGACTTATTCTGCTCGCCGTTGTCCTGCTGATTGTGTTCGCCGTATGGTTTCCGTTTTTTAAACTGTACGATGCGCAGGAATTGAAGAAAGAGCGGGAGTTACAAGAAGAAGCTTGATATGAAAGGATGAATACAAATGAAGGCATCGATTAATGAATTGATAAAGGAAATGTCACTTACTGAGAAAGCATCCCTCTGTGCGGGATTAAATATGTGGATGACCAAGGGGATCGAGAGACTCAACATTCCGCCGGTTCATATGTATGACGGAACGAATGGGATCCGCAAAACGAACAGTGACGATGAAATGGGGATTACGACAGAGAATGTTCCGGCAACTTGTTATCCCACGGGCGCAGCTATCGGTTCTTCGTGGAATACGGAACTGCTGCACGAAGTCGGGGAAGCACTTGGCAATGAATCCAAAGAGATGGGCGTAGAATTGCTGCTCGGCCCAGGAATCAACATGAAACGGACTCCGCTTGGGGGAAGAAATTTCGAATATTACTCCGAAGATCCTTGCCTGACAGGGGAACTGGGCGCTGCTTTCATCAATGGCCTCCAGAGCAAAGGCGTCGGGGCGTCACTTAAACACTTTGCTTGCAACAACCAGGAATTCGAGAAAATGGTGACGAGTTCAGAAGTAGACGAACGGACGCTGCGCGAAATTTATTTAAGCGCCTTTGAACGAATTATTAAGAAATCGGATCCCTGGACCGTCATGTGCTCCTATAATTTGCTCAATGGCTCGTATACCAGCGAGAATGAACACCTATTGCATGATATCTTGAGAGAAGAATGGGGATACGAGGGGGTTGTCATCTCAGACTGGACGGCCGTGAATGATCGGATTCGTGGACTGAAAGCAGGACTTGATCTCGAAATGCCGGGACCTGCCGGTTATAACACGAAAGCGATTATCAAAGCCGTTGAGAGCGGAGCTCTTGCAGAAGAGCAGCTCAATAAAAGCGTTGCCCGTATTCTAAAACTCGTAGAACGTGTAACGGGTATGGAGGAAGCTGTTCCGGCATCCGATATGGAGTACCACAATCTTGCGAGAAAAGCTGCAGCAGAAAGCATTGTGCTTCTTAAGAATGAGAATGGCATCCTTCCGATTCATGCGGAGTCAACCCATTCCATTGCGGTTATCGGCTGTTTTGCCAAAAAACCTAGAATTCAAGGAGCCGGCAGCGCAAAAGTAACGCCTACACGCGTGGATATTCCATTTGAAGAAATGAAGGCGTTGGCTGGAGCTTCCGTTGAGTTGAGTTATGCTGAGGGTTACCCTGAAGATGACTCCGTCCATGAGGAAATGATCAAGGAAAGTGTCGCATTGGCGGCAAAATCTGATGTCGCAGTCATATTCGTTGGCCAGCCTGAATACGCAGAATCCGAGATGCGTGATTTGAAGGGCATTGATTTGCCGGAACAGCAGATCCTGCTTATTCAAGCGATTGCAGCCGTACAACCGAAGTGCATTGTGGTGACCAGCAGTGGAACAGCCTTGGCGATGCGTCCTTGGGTTCAGCATGTTCCCGCTGTCATTCACTCATGGCTTTCCGGACAAGGCATGGGCAAAGCGATTGCTGAAATCTTGTTTGGACAGGTGAGTCCCTCCGGTAAATTGTCCGAGACGTTTCCGGTTAAGCTTTCAGACAATCCTTCACATATGAGGATTCGCGGTGAAAACGGCAAGCTGTATTATCGTGAAGGGCTGTTCATCGGCTATCGATACTACGATCGAAAGGAACTCGCTCCGCAGTTTCCGTTTGGCCATGGCTTATCCTACACTTCGTTTGCCTATAAGGATATGAAGACAACTCAAACGGAGACAGGGATCACGGTCTCTTTCTGGCTGGAGAATATCGGGAACCGAACAGGGAAAGAGGTCGTTCAGCTTTACGTGCATGACGAAGAATGCACCTGGACGCGTCCGGAGAAAGAATTGAAGGCATTTTCTAAAATCGAGTTGGCTCCTGGGGAGAAACAACAGATCGTCTTTGAACTTGAAGAGAGAGACTTTGCCTATTACAATACCAAATATAACCGCTGGGTAGCGGAGAGCGGTTATTTCCAAATTGCACTTGGCAGCTCTTCTCGCGATATAAGAATTACCGAGCGATTGTATTGTGAATTTGGGAAGGAAGAAGTATCATTTCATAAATTCAGCCTGATTAGCGATTGGATTAGCGATCCGATTGCGAAATCGGTACTGGAAGAATGTCTGGACGAGATGAACCAGCATGTCGTAGAAAAGATTTATCTCAATGATGAATTCGTCGGATTTTGGGAAGATGGCCCACTCATTAAAATATTGCAAATGTATGGCCAAACTTGGTTGGGTGACCGGTCACCTGATGAGATCATTGAAGAACTTATAAGAAGAGTTTATGAGCGACGCGTTAACATGTAAGACAATATAATATCCCTCATAAAAGCTTGGGATCCTGTTCAGGATCCCAAGCTTTTTTAGTATTCAAAATGGCGTAGTCACCATAATTAGGACTTGTATTACAAAATGCTAGAAACAAGCTTCGATGGTAGCGGCTGGGGAGAATATGCCATCCATCCCGACAAACTCCTTGCGAAGCTCGTTTTAGATCATTAAAGATTATTTAGAGCTCGCTTGGAACTTTATCCCTTCTTTGAGCGTTATATTGGTCGTAAGCAAGAAGCCATAACAAATGGGAGGGGAATTCATGCTTAACATCAAGAAGAAACAATCAAGTATAAGCCTCAAAGCTCGATTACGACGGCGTCTCATTGCAAGCATCGCTGCAGGCATACTTACTGTCCAGGGCGTATTGGTAGTACCACCTTCGCAAGTGAATGCAGAAACGGCCGATGTTTCGGTACGCAACTGGCATAATTCATCAACAATCGAGGTACCCGAACTGAAGCCTTCCTGGACGGTAAAGGTGGACAATTATCTGAATATGGGCGAGAACGATGTTTCAGGTCACCAGGCCATTGCTGAAGAGGGGAAGGTATTTGCATTCGCGGGAAACAAACTCATCGTCATGGATGCGAGCACAGGCAAGCGGTTGTGGAGCTACGGTAAAGACCTGAAACCTTATATTGTTTATGATAATGGCGTTATTTACGGCCTATCGGCAGGTCAGAAGCCATACGCGCTGAATGCAAAGACAGGAAAATTGAAATGGCAGTCGAACACATCCATCTTTATGGATGCGCACCTGCGAACGGAAGCGCTGGTGCCGACTAATGATACGCTCTATGCAATCAAAGGGAGCGCAACTTTCGCTTTTGATAAGGCAACAGGAAAGCTGCGATGGAAAATGAATGAGCCGTCAGGAGAAGGAAACGGCACGGATTACCTTCAGGAGGCGGATGGAGTCATCCTTCGGACGTTCTATGTACAAGGAGCACTAACATCCATTCAACTGAATGCTTATGACAAAAAGACGGGCAAGAAGTTATGGGACCATTTTGGTCAGGGAGAAGCGCTTCATATCAAAGACAATCTCGTGTATTCGGTTGACTATTATTCTCCATTGCTGGCTGATTATCAGTCGCTTCCGGACCGCAAATGGATCGTAAATGTATATAATCTTAAGACAGGCGTAAAGAAGAGCAGCCGAGAGTATAGCTGGAAGATGACGGGGGAGCCGCCATATGAGTACGGCGGGGGCGGCTTATTTATGAACTAAGGGAAGTTATACATGGATCAGGGCAATAAGGTGGCCGAATACAAATTTGACACCTATAAGAAAGGTGAGGTTCCTCTGCGAACTTTTCCTCGCCCTTATGGGGGCGACTGGGAGTTGATCGGACTGGTTCAGGAACGGCTGATTTTCAATAACAGATCGACTGGTGAGCTGGCCGGTACCAAACTTGCAAATGGTCAACGGATCGGATGGAACGGCGATGCACCTGCTGCGCAGATTGATGTGTATGGGAAAGGATTATACCGGGCACAGCGTAACGGTACACTACTCGGCATCAACTTGATGACATCCCGGCCAGTCTTTAAAGTAACGACTGGATCAGATTTACACGAGTCGACCCTAAAGACGAACGGTATGATCATCATCCAAGCAGAGGGGAAGCTCCTCGGAGTAAAGGTACCGGCATCGTTGAAATAAAGGAATAGCTTGTGTGCTACTTGAATCATAACAAAATCCCACCGACGAGTCTGGATGGGATTTTGTTATTTCGGGTTTGATTATATTAGGGTGAATGTCTTCTATACTTATGGATGCTCGGTGAGACTGGATAAAGGGACGGTCATTTCCTGCTCCGAGTTTCCGATCGGATAGACGCGGGCAGTTTCATCCTCATTGACATGCTGGATAAAGATAGGGGTATCCTGATAAGTTACATTTTTCATAATGGCCGATTTCGAAATTTCAATCGCTCTTTGTTTGTTCATGACATAGCTCCTTATTTTGAAGGGTCTTTCAATGGATCAACCCGGCGTTGAGAGGCTTTTTTTATGTCTTGATCCAGTTTCGATTGTCCTTGAATGTCTTCGGCAGCCTCCATTTGATTATTCAGCTGTTGTTCTACTTGTCCAATCCCGTGCGCTTCTTGATGCTGTTTACTCTTCGCCAAAACGATCCCTCCATGTTGTGATAACTTTGTAATCTCTGCATTACTACAATGCACCAAACGAATCGAACTTATACGGCTGTTTGCGTGCGTTCGCGAAGGGTATCTTCCGAAATCATAAGGATCTTAATAAGAATGGAGGCATTATGAATGGCAAGCTCGAAGATATTGCTTCAAGCCGCGGAATCTTTTGAATTTAATATAAGGACGTTAATCTTCCTGAGCAACTCGACCAATGAAGTATATCGTTTTACTAAGGGTGATCAATCCTATATCTTGCGGTTATCTCAGAAATCACACGAGTATGCACCGAAGATCAGGGCGGAGATGGATTGGCTTTATTACTTAGTAAAGAACGGTGTACGTGCTTCATTACCCATTCATACATGTAATCATGAATCAATGGCCGTGTTCTATGATGAAGATAAGTGGTATATCGCAACTGCTTTTCACGAGGCAGCAGGTCGTTTTTTTGATAAACACAATGAGCAGTTATGGGGCCCGAAGATATTCAGGAATTGGGGAGAAACCATGGGAAGGATGCATAGACTGTCGACATCATATGAACCACCTGACATCCTTGGGAAGAGAGACACCTGGAGTAGAAGAAGTATGAATAATCCTCATCTGCAGCGAGGCCATTTCTATATGCTTCTTGAAAAATTGATTTCCATGGAAAGTACGATTGATTCACTGCCGAGGGGGAGCGATTCGTTTGGACTGATACATCATGACTTTCATCCGTATAATTTTTTTATCAACAACAGTGAAATAACGGTCTTTGACTTTGACGATAGTATCTATGGCTGGTTTTCGTTAGACATTGCAATAGCAGCCACTCATGCCGTTTGGTGGGGAGTGCATGCAGAAGATCGTGTCACCAAAAGCAGGTTTGCCCAACAGTTCTTGCATGAATTCCTCATGGGTTACGAGAAGGAACACCAGCTCTCCGAATACTGGAAACGAACAATCCCCTTGTTTATGGAGTATAGAAATATTTGTTCTTACTTCTGGTGGTTAAGTGAATGGAATGGTGATGAGAGCAGCTTTACAGAGGACCAACGGAATGCAATAGACTACGCTGTTAAGCTGATTGAGAGAGGTTTGCCTTTTGATGGCTGCGATATTCAAGTGTAGCACCGTCGATAGCATAGATTAAAGGAGGTAGTGCATTGAGATTTAAAGCGTGTATTTTGATTGTCTTCATGATTCTAACGGGGTGCTTTGCAGGAACCAAAGAGCAGATCTCACCTGAGAACAATTCGGCAGCTGCCGAGATCCAATTGACACCCGTGGATTTGTTCCAAGGGGACGCAGCAAAGTTTAAGTTATTCCTCGGTCCGATGACGGGTGCATTTACATTAAAGTATGAGGGAAATAAACCTAATGTCAGCTTGGATATTGATATTTGGAAGAACGGGCAGAAGGTAGATTCGGCAGGGTCGATCGGAGATTTGTTTTACAGTTCGGACGAGCAAAAGGACAGCAACGAAGTAGAACTAATCATATCCGTGGACACGGAATCCAAAGAAGGTCTCGAGGAGTTCAGAAAGATTAAAGTCAACACCAATTCCCATTCGGGATCAAGCCTGACTACCTTTACCATTCCTTGGGACAAAACGTTGATGGCACAAGGATTGATTCAGGATACGCGCCCACGTTCGTTTACGATCGATCAGCCGGTACATGTATTTGGCATGCATGCTACAAGTTCTAATGAAATACATACAGCGGACCTTACAACGGATTCGTTAAGAAAAACGGAGTGGGCACTTGTGTTCACCTTGCGTCTGAATGAAGATATGGAATAAACGGTTTGAGTTAGAATGATTGATCCAAGATCACGTTTAAAGCAGAAAAAAGTCTGGCGTTGAGAAATGTAAATAGGCTCAATATAATGGGGTGGAATTACAAAAACGTGAAGGGGAGATTTAAGTTGAAGCAAAACAAGTATGACGATCAGGGATTTTTTGAAAATTACAATCAACTCCCCCGTTCCATCAAAGGATTAGAAGGTGCAGGAGAATGGCGTGCCTTTCGATCGATGTTTCCGGATCTTAGTGATAAAAAGGTGCTTGATCTCGGCTGCGGATTCGGGTGGCACTGCAGGTACGTAAGAGAGCAGCATGCGAGGTCTGTGGTCGGGGTGGATATCTCAAGGAACATGCTGGAGAGGGCAAGATTGATGACCGATGACACGAATATAGAATATGTGCAGTCCGCAATAGAGGACTATGACTACCCTGCTAACGAGTTTGATGTCGTGATTAGTTCGCTTGCACTTCATTACATTCGTGATTTCGAGGATATCTGTAAAAAGGTATATCAGAGTCTAACGGTTGGAGGTTCGTTCGTCTTTTCAGTTGAACACCCAGTGTTTACTGCTGTGGCCGAACAAGATTGGTATTATAGCCCGGACGGGAAGAAGCTGCATTGGCCTTTGGATCACTACCATGAGGAAGGAGGACGTCAATCTAGATTTCTTGATCATGATGTTACCAAGTACCATCGGAATATAGCCACACAGATAAATGCGTTAGTGAAAACCGGATTCCAGTTTAGGGAAATGTCTGAACTTAAACCAGAACGCGAGCAGATTGAGGATCCGGAATGGCATGACGCATTAAGGCGCCCCATTTTCTTATTGATCGCCGCAGATAAGCAGGTCTGAACAGCTTGCACAAAACAAACGGAGGGACACCTAAACAGGTGTCCTTTTTCGTTCATAGGAGAATCGGTAAAGGTGACGACCATTCCATATTAAACTGCCGGATAATATTCATTTGATTTCGGGAACTTTCATCGACCTTATGGAGTCTGTTTTGGTAAGGGGGGCGAACAGCTTGAGGGAGATGCAGATACAGCATTCTGCGGAACTGAATATATCGGACATACGGGATGCTGATGGAATCCTACGGTGAGGATGTCTGGAATTATGCTTACGTGATCACCAGAAATTCACATACAGCGGATGATATCGCGCAGGATGTGTTTATTAAAGCTTATCAAAAGGTTGCCTTCTTTCGCGGGGAGGCTTCCATCAAAACCTGGCTGCTCAAAATCACCCGAAACACAGCGCTTTCCTATATGAAACGAGCGTTTTTGCGCAGAGTGGTGCTGATCGGCGGGCGATCGCCGGGTGATGGACTGAACGGGACGACGTCTTCGCCATCTGCCGAGTCGGAGTATTTGAAACAGGAGGAAGCGGATGAGCTGTGGCAGGAGGTTCTAAAGCTGCCCGGTAAATTTCGAGACCCCCTCGTGTTGAGTGTGCATCATCAGCTATCCATAGAGGAAATATCCGGCATTACCGGTCTTTCGCCAGGGACGGTAAAGTCTAGAATTTACAGAGCCAAACAGAAGGTTGCAGCCAGATTCGGAAGGAGCGAACGACGATGAATGAATGGAAGCCGGATTGGAACCGGAGACTGGCCAGCCCCCCTTTTAAGAATCGGCGCTTTGGGGCTGACATGATGGAGGCCGTGGAGAAACAGCTTAAAGTTGTTGAAAAAAATCGATCCCGCTTTGGATGGAGCCGAGCCGCTGTGGTTATCGTTCCAGCTTTGCTGCTTGTGCTCGGCGTTGGGGTCTGGTTCGGAAACCAGGCCCCATCTATTCCCCAACCGGTAGCTCCAAGTCCAGGTAATCCAGTTATACAGGGAGGAGGAACGTTTGAATCCAGCTTCTTACTTGGGGGTGGAGGCGACTTCGATTGGTGGAACCTTGCGAAAAATGAAGTCAAACAGGCTAACGACCGTACGATTGTGACACTGGCCGCAGCACTCTTACAGCGAGAGCTGGGCATCTGGGGAGGCCCATCGCCTGACATATGGGAGCATTCCGAGGTGAAATGGCCGCTTGACCGCTATGATGTGTCCAGCCCTTGGGTGTATGAAGTGCACGTAAAGGAGATAAACGCAGAAGAAGCACAAACTGTATATCAACTTCGTCTGCTGCTGCGGGATTCGATTCCGATGACGTATGAGGAAACGATAGACGTTACCATCCGTAACGATTCGCACAAAATCTCGCTTATTGAGCAAATAGACATAGACGAAACGGGAGCGCCTATGAATGAAATCAAGGCTGGAGACGAACAGGGGAATACCGTGATATTAAAGGAGGATGCGGAGATTGGCCTGAAGATTACAGGAACTCTGGTTCAAAAAGAAGGGATGATCCGCTCCATCCACGTTCAGTATGGCGACATGGAACACACCTTTCATGATTGGAAGAATGTGAGCAACGAAACCTACTATCCGGACGTTGCGTTGCTGCCTGCAAAAAACAACAAGGAGGATGTCCTTGCAATCATTTTGACAACCGGTTACGGTACCAGCATTAGAGAATCGGAGTTGAAACTTCTGACAGAAAATTTTAGACAAGTGATGTCAGCCGATCCGGTGCTTGCGGTAAAATCCAGACTTAGCTATAGTGCGACAGCAGAAGCGGGAAAACGGATCTTTCAATTCACGCTGGACGGGGTAACTCGCACATTTGAATATATGGAGGAAGACGCGGGATATTGGCTGGATCAGCCCGCGCTTGGCAACATGGTTAGGTATTACGTTGAGGGAGGCATCTTATATGCATCGGTGCCGATACAGGTTTCGCCTGGCGAATTCCCGGTCGCGGTCCGGCTGCGGTACGAATACGACGGTACAGCGTTTCTTGTGTCGGAAGCCATGTATGGAGAGATGTAAGCCGGCGAGATCAAGGGATGATCATTCATACAACGAATATTGACATAGGGCATGAAGTAGATATATTAGCTGACTATAATGAGAAGGGGCCGTCCTATGTCATCTATGATGACTTATGGACGACCCTGGAACTAAAGTAAAACCAACTTTAATGCATCCTTAACTGCTTCCATCGTTGAATGGATTCATTTCATTTAGACGATTGATTTTAGCCGGAAGTTATATTCCTGTCAGTTTCGGAAGAACTCGACCTGATCGATATCCGCCCATTGGGAAGAGGACGAATTGGATACGTAAAATCCGATCGTTGCCTTTCCGCTCGTCACTTGAATATTGGATATCGTGACAGGTGTCCACGCCGTCGTCACCGGACACCCGGTTTGAAGCATGCTGCCTCCATACTCCTTCACTTCCATGACACAGCTGTTCTGGCCCCCGCTGCTGCGCATGCGTGCTCGCATCGTATACGTGCCGTTATCGAGACCGCTAATCGTCTGTCCGACATATGCGGTCGAAGGTCCGCTTGTGCCTGCGAGACCGACAAAGTATGAGCCTTCGGCAGCGGGAAGTCCAACGCCGTCATTGGCTCCATGAATAAGAATCCGATTCGGGTAATCATCGCCGTACGTAGTCCAGCCCGCCACATTGGCTGTTTCAAAGCCGGGATTGTTAACCAGATTGGTTTGCGGCGGTGTTACGGTATGCCCGAAGCGCAGATAGATGCCGTTTGACGGATAAGTTGCGCTGGTGACGGCAGCAACACGAGTGGAATCAACGGCCATTAGCGCATTCCAGTTGGAGGATTTCGTATCAGATACCGGAAACACGTTGGTTTTGTACTGCCATGACGCGCCGTTATCGGAGCTGATCATCGTAAACATCGATGAGTAAGGATCCCCCGTGTTGGCGCTGCTTTCATCTGTTTGGAATGCAGCCATAAGACGACCGTCGGCGAGCTTAACGACGAACGGAGCGCCCGCTTTTTTGCCATTGCCGCTGGGCACGTACATCGTTTGACGGGGAACCGACCAATTGAAGCCGTCCGGCGAAATTTTATATTTGATGACAAAAGGGTGGCCGGCAACGTCCGAGGCTTCGAAAACGGTTATATACCGCCCGTCGTTCATTTGCGTGATGACCGGCATGCCGTCGCGGGAGCCGGCGGCAACTCCGTCACTGACCGTGATCCGGCTGCCCCAGCCGCTTCCGTTCCAGGTCTTCATATACAAATTTTGCAGGCCGGTCGTTCCGACCGCTGCCGGACTGTCGTCCGCATAAAGCACGGCAATCGTGCCGTTGATCATATCCAAATGCGGCTCCCACAAACCTTTAAAGCTGGAGGCGGTTGAACTCCCGATCAATCCGCCCGGTAAATCGCTCCAGGTGTGACCACCGTCGAGACTTCGCCGGACATTAAGCTGGATCTCATAGGTGGAGCCATTCTGAACGACCTGCCGATAGGCTAACCAGATTTCCCCGCTCGGCAGCCTTAACATTTGACCGTTCCCCACATTGCCCGCGGTGCTTGAGACAGCTGTGACCGGAGTGCTCCATGTATAGCCACCGTCCTGCGTTCTGGAGACCACAATGCGCGTGTTGCCACCGCCAGCGTTGGTGTCGAAGGATACGAGCCACTCGCTTGGCGTAAGCTTGAGCAGCCTTGGGTACCATACACCTCCCGATGGCGGCGTATAGATGGCAATCTGCTGCGAAGCCCATGCCATGCCTGATGAAGCGGCATGAACCGGCGACAATGGAATTGCCGTTAGAGCAAGTGCAAGCATAACAATGAACGAAAGTGGTTTCTTCCAGAAGCCTGTGTTCCGTTTCATATGCAATTAACCTCCCAACCCGAATTAGAAAGCGCTTTCTAAAATGGATTGTATCGTAATTAATATCATTTAAGATATACTAAATATATATTATTTTTCATTCGGGACTGACATAAAAAGAGAGGTCAGACATGGAGCAACCGTTATATAAACGTATTCAGAACGATATACGCCAGCGCATTCAGAGCGGCGAGTTGCAAGCAGGAGCCTTGATACCTTCGGAGAAGGACTTGGCCCAGCGGTACGGTGTAAGCCAGATTACATCCAAAAACGCGCTCAACGGTTTGGTGGAGGAAGGCTTGTTAGTGCGATATCGGGGAAAGGGCACCTTCGTTCGGGAGCTGGTCATTCCGGAAGAGCCGCATCTACAGTCGGGTACGAAAAAGACGATCGCGATTATTATGCCGACGATGAAAACCAAGATCGACCAGCAGCTGCTGGACGGTCTGGAACGCTATTGTACGGATAGGGGATACGATCTTGTGATTCGCATTACACGCGAGTCACAAGAGGAAGAATACCGAGCGATCAAGCAGTTCCAGGAACGAGGAGTCGACGGGTTCATCATTTTCCCTGTCGAGCAGGAAAGCTACAATAACGCGATTCTGCGCTTGTCGCTCGACCGGGTTCCCTTGGTGCTTGTTGACCGTTTCTTGAAAGAGATCAAGGCGTACAGCGTCAGTTCGGACAATTATGCAGGCGTTCGGGAAGCTATATCCAGTCTGCTTGCTGCTGGGCACATGCGCATTGCCTTCCTGTCACCGGAAATTACAAATTCGGTTACGGACGAAAGAGCCAAAGGCTTCGAGGCCGCTTTCATGGAACAAGGCTTGCCTATAGATAAGACACTGTGGTGCATGCTGGATTTGGAGACCATAGCAGAGGGGAACGGACAACGGGAGGTCGTTCGTTTCCTGAGCGAACAGCGCGATATCACTGCCGTCTTTGCCGTTAACGCGGAATTGGCCCGCTATGCCCATTATGCCATTCGGGAGATTTGGAAGGGGGCGGGGAACGAACCTCAGCTGGCCGCGTTTGACGATCCGGATCTTGATGGCATTCCTTTCATCCGTCAGCGATTGGATGAAGTAAGTCGGCGTGTCGTCGATTTGCTGTCGGAACAATTGTCCGGTACGCACGAGCCAAGGCGTGAAGTCGTACCAGTCCAGTGGATAAGGCCGGAATGATCTCGACTTCACCTAGTACAATTTAAGAATCAATGAAATAGCCCGCCAAGAAACGGTCTGAACTAAGTTCAGACCGTTTCTTTTTTTGAAGATATCAGAAAGTATAAATTTCGAAGCTTGGGCATTTCCCGATATCGCAAGAAAAAGATCCTATAAAGGCAGTCAGACTCCTTTACGAATCCTCTCGATTGATGTTTTAGTCATTTACAAAAGCGAAGTTATATTATAATAATATACTAAATATACTATTTAAATTATAAAGGTTGTGATGGGCATTGAAATCTCTGCCGCTATACAAAAAAATACAGGAAGATATCAAGCGGCTGATCGCCATCGGCAAGCTGCGGGAAGGCGACCGGGTCCCTTCGGAGAAGGAACTGTCCGAACGTTACCGCGTCAGTCAAATTACAAGCAAAAATGCGCTGGTTGGACTGATGGAGGAAGGCTTGCTCGTCCGGATTCAAGGCAAGGGCACCTTTGTCATGAGCAAGCCGGAGCACGCCACGGCGATTGATCAGTTGGGAGAATGGACGGCAGGTCCGGGCAAAAGCGGGCGGATCGGGTTAGTGCTGCCGACGATGAAAACGAAAGTGGACCAGCGTTTTTTGGATAACATCGAGAAATATGCGTCTGCCGCAGGCTATGAAGTGATGCTGAGAATTACGCGCGAATCCCAGCTCGAGGAATCCAAGGTCATCTCGTCCTTTCTCAAGCAAGGGGTGGACGGCATGATCATTTTTCCGGTTGAAAACGAGACCTACAACGATTCGATTCTGAGGCTCTCGCTGGACCGTTTCCCCTTCGTTCTGATCGACCGGTTCTTGAAGGAGATCAAGACGTACAGTGTAAGCTCGGATAACGTAAACGGCACAAGGGAAGCCGTTGAATATTTGCTTAACAAAGGCCATTCGTCTATCGCGTTCATCTCTCCCGAAATTACGAATACGGTGACGGACGAGAGGGCCCAAGGGTTTGAGCAGGCATTTCTGGAGCATGGATTGTCGATCGACAAAAGCTTATGGTGTCTCCTCCCGCTGGATGAGATCGCATCGGGTCAATCCGTCGAACACATCAGAGTGTTTATAGATGACAATCCCCATATTACCGGCATCATTACGGCCAATACGGAGCTGTGCAGAAATGCCTATAAAGCGGCAGTTGCATCGCGTAGGCAGGTGCCGGACGAACTGGAGCTGATCACGTTCGATCCGCCGGATCTGCCGAATGTGCCGTACATCCGCCAAAACGAGGAGGAGATGTGCCGGTTGACCGTAGAGCTGCTAATTGAGCAGATCGAAGGGGCTTTTGAGGCGAGAAGAATCGTGGTGCCGGTCATGCTGGTGAAAGAATAAGGGGAAAGATCGAAAAACAAATTTTATACTAAATATAGTATATAAAATTATATTATTATAAGTTACTATGATTTCGTAAAGCGCTTACACCACATCTTTTAAAGAAGAGGGGAATCGCATGAAATCGAAGAACAAATTCGCAGGCATGATCATGCTGCTGCTGATGTTCGCGTTAACCGCTTGCAGCGGCGGCAATGGACCAAATGACGGGGCTGCACCAACCACCCCGGACACTTCATCACCAGGCAATGAAGCTTCCGCCGGGAAGGACCCTAAAGAACCTGTAACGATTGAGTTTATGGGCCACGGCAATCCGAACGAAAAAAAGATTTTCGAAAAGCTGATCGCTTCCTTCGAGGAGAAGAACCCGCACGTCACCGTTAAATACACTTCGGTACCGCCAGGCGAATACTCGCAGAAGATGACGACGCTGATCAGCTCCGGCAAGGTTCCGGACGTATTCTACGTCGGGGGCCCCGAGTTTTACCGCTTCGCGGAAGCCGGAACGCTTCTCAACATTCAGTCCTATCTGGATAAGACCTCGTTGTTTAATCCCGATAACGTATGGAAGCAGGCGATGGACCGCTACCGCTTTGACGGCAGTAAGGTTGGCGCCGGAGATGTGTACGGACTGCCGAAGGACGTAGGACCATGGTCATTTGTCTATAACAAGGATTTGTTTGACGAAGCGGGGGTGCCTTACCCTTCCGCAACGGCAGGGGAATGGACCTGGGACGACATGCTGGAAGCAGCCCAAAAGCTGACGGTCGACGATAACGGCGACGGAAAGCCCGATCAATATGGTGTAGGCGCTTACAGCCTGGAATCGGCGGTGTGGGGCAACGGCGGTGAATATATCGATTACGCCACCGGCACGGTCAAGGTGAACGAGCCCGAATTTTATGAGGCGATGCAATTTGTTGCTGACCTGAACCTGAAGCATAAGGTCAGCCCGAATCAGGAAGCCGAGCAAGCGATGAATGCTTATACCCGCTTTATTAACGGCCAACTGGCGATGTTTGCGATGGGCCCTTGGGATCAACCTGCATTCTGGGAGCTGCCTTTCGGTTGGGACATTGCGGCGTGGCCGGCAAGCCCGAATACGGGAGAAACGGCGACCTGGCTCGGCTCGATGGGATTTGCCGTTTCGGCGAAATCCAAACACCCGCAGGAAGCGTTCGACTTGGCGGCCTTCCTGTCCCTGGATGAGCAAGGGCAGCGCGAAAATTACCAGCTCGGTCAAGCGGTTCCTAATCTGATCGACATGGCGGAAGGCGAATTTAAGGAAATGGACAAAGGACCTCAGACACGTCAAGTATTCCTCGATATTATCCAAGATTACGGACGTCCGGACGTGGTAGCTTTCTCTAAGGATACGCAATGGATGGATATGTTCAACCAGAACGCGAGCAAAGTATGGAACGGTGAGATGTCGGCGAAAGACTTTACGGCCCAGATCCAGCCGAAGATGCAGGAGCTGTACGACAAAGGCAATAAATAATGCCGTCAGGGCAGGTGGCGTCAATTATTCATATCGGCGCCCCCCGCCGTACGGATATCCTGTCATGTCATAACGAAATACAGGCGAAGGTGGAATGAAATATGGGTACCAAGCTTGGCGGGTATCGCAGAAGAGAGCTGGCGTGGTTGTATCTGTTTGTCGCTCCGCCAGTTCTCGGGTTTCTTTTGTTCGGCCTTGTGCCGATCTTGTTCTCGATCTATATCAGTTTTCACAAATGGGATATGCTTACCGATCCGCAGTGGACGGGGCTCGCAAACTATAAGGATCTATTGAAAGACGAGAAAGTGTTCAAATCGTTGTACAATACAGTCTATTTGATGATCGGCATTCCGCTCGGCATGATACTGTCGATGCTGCTGGCCATATTGATGAACCGCAAATTCGCCGGCATCTCGTTCATGCGAACGATCTATTACCTTCCGGTCATATCGCCGATTATCGCGGTATCCCTGCTGTGGCAGTGGATTTTGAATCAGGATTACGGATTGCTCAACAACTTTCTGTGGGAAACATTCGGCATCACGGGGCCTAACTGGCTGGGCAAGCCGGAGTGGGTGAAGCCTTCGCTCATCCTGATCGGGCTGTGGAGCGGCATCGGCGGGAACATGGTGCTGTATCTTGCAGGATTGCAATCGATCTCCTCGACGTATTATGAGGCTGCGGAAATCGATGGCGCTGGTGCATGGCACAAGCTGACGCGAATTACGATCCCGCTGCTCACGCCGATTCATTTTTTTGTCATCGTTATGGGCATCATCGGTGCGTTCCAGTCATTCAGCCAGATTTACGTGCTTGCGGTGGATGGCGGACCGGAATACAGCGGCGCTACGGTCGTCTACTACATTTTCCAGCATGCGTTCGAGTACTTCAACATGGGCTATGCCAGCGCGGTGGCCTGGGTACTGGGCATTCTCATCTTTATCGTCACGCTCATTCAATTTAAGCTTTCCAATCGTTGGGTTTACCAAGACTAGGGGGGAAATCTGTGAAACGGGAAAAAATGACGGACCTCTGGTCGCTGCTGCTGTTGTTATGCGGTTCGATCTTTATGGTCGCACCGTTCATATGGACCATATCGACCTCGTTAAAGGATCGGCGAAACGTATTTGAAATTCCTCCACAATGGATTCCCGATCCGTTTACGTTCGACAACTATGCGAAGGTTTGGCTGGAGTCGCCCTTGCTGCATGGATTTATGAACAGCTTGATCATCGTGGTGATCGTCCTGACGATCGGGATGCTGATATCCGCGATGTCGGCCTATGCCTTTGGCAAATTCGAATTTCCTTACAAAGGCATGCTGTTCATGGGTTTGCTCGGGACGATGATGATTCCGTATTCGGTCGTTATGATACCGCAGTATATCGGATTCTCCAGGCTGGATTGGGTGGATACACTGCTGCCGCTCATCATACCTGGCCTGTTCGGCAACATCGTTGTCATCTTTTTCATCCGCCAATATTTGCAAAGCGCGATGCCAACGGAATTGATTGAAGCGGCGAAGATCGACGGCTGCAGCTTTCCGGGCATTTTCTTCAAGATCGCGCTGCCGATCATGAAGCCCGCGCTCGCCGCCCAAGCTGCCCTCGGCTTTATGGGCATCTGGAACGATTTTCTCGGTCCGCTGATTTACCTGCATACGCCCGAGAAGCAAACGATTCAAGTGCTGATCGCTTCCATGCAGGCGATGTACATTGGCCAGTCGGATTATCCGATGATCATGGCCGCCGCCATCATCGCCATGGTGCCGGTGATCATCGTGTTCTTTTTTTGCCAACGATACTTTATCGAGTCGATGGCAATCAGCGGAATCAAGGGGTGAGACACATGCCAATAAGTATGCCGCGCCTGTCGAAGATCGTTTGTTGTCTTGGCATGTTAGGATTAGCGGCCGGATTGGCATTGTCGGGATGCGATTCAAGAACGAAACCGGAGGCGGTCGATTTGGACATTTACAACGAAAAGATGTACGCCAATCCTTTTCCTTCCCTAGAGGAAGAATGGGAGGATTACGGCAATGGTGACCCGTATATACTGCGGCATGACGGCCGCTATTATCTGTATGTAAGTACAAAGGATCACCGGACGGGCATCAAGGCGTGGATATCGGACAATCTGGTTGATTGGAGGTATGCGGGTCTGGTGACGGAGGATTCCGTATCGACCGGCGCCTACGCACCTGAAGTGATTTACTGGAACGGCTGGTTCTATCTCTATACGTCTCCGGCAGGAAAGGGGCATTATGTGTTTCGCAGCGAATCGCCGACAGGCCCGTTCGAACGGATCTCCGACAACGTTGGGATGAGCATTGACGGCTCGGTATTTATCGACGATGACGGCTCCTGGCTGTTCACCCATGCTGGTTCGTCGGGCATTGTCGGCGTTCCGATGGATGGTCCCGCCGAATTCGGGGTGGGCCAGACGATCCCAGGGCCCTATCTGGGGCATTGGACGGAAGGGTCCATGATCATCAAACGGAACGGAACCTATTACATGACCTATACCGGGAATCATGTATTCAGCAAAGGCTACCGCATTCATTATGCCGTGTCGCATGATTCGGCGCTAGGTCCGTACACCATTCCGGCCAACAACCCGCTCGTCATCAGCACTAAGCCGGACTTTTACGGGCTTGGCCACAGCTCGACGGTAATGGGGCCCGATCTGGATTCCTATTATCTCGTCTATCATAACTTGACGGGAAGATCCCAGGAGGGCCCGCCCGTACGTCGGATGAACATCGACCGGCTTGTATTCAACGGAGACAAGATGGAGATTCTGGGGCCTACGAATTACGATCAGCCCGTCCCGGGAGGGCCGGTCTTTGCTGATAGGCTGGACGCAGAAGCCATCGATCAAAGCCTCTGGGAAGCAGCGGATTCAGGAGGAAGTGCACAAATCATTAGCAAGGTGAGCACGGATGGAGTCTTTACTGCCGAATATAACTTGGTTCCATCGAAGGCCCCCGTTGCCGCGTTGTTTGCGTATCAGGACGCGAATCAATACGGGTTCGCCGAAATCGATCCGGAGCAAAACGGGTTATCCTTAGGCAGAATGCAGGACGGCAGCCGCAAGGTGCTTGCCACGGTGGAGCTTCCCGCAGATACGGATTGGTCCAAGCTGCACACGATTCGCGTCGAGCGCGGAGAAGATCGGCTGCGCGTTTATCTGGACGGCGTTCTGAAGCTGGATCAATCGGCGGTACCGTTCGGACCAGGTAAAATCGGTTATCGATACCAAACCGGCGAGCCGAGCTTTTCGTATACGGCATTCTCGAATCACGCCTCCGGCAGCAGCGACTTCGAAACGGCCAAGCCGCTTCCCGGCAGCATGGAAGCCGTGCACTACTTAAGCGGTGAAGGCAGAGGCTTCTCGGTCCGCCACCCATCGGAAGCAGGCGCATGGCGCGGTTCGGACGGTACGGCGATTAAGATGGCTGAGGATGGAAGCTATTCTGCTTCGCTGACGGATAAAGGCGACTGGTTGCGTTATGCCGTGAACGTGTCGGAATCCGGAACGTATGCGCTGGACCTGACGGTCAAGGCCAGAATGGGGCCGACATCCTTCAAGCTGCTCGTGGACGATAAGAAGGTCGAAAACTATAAAGTTGACGGCAGCCATTACTCGGGTAGCGGTAGCGAACCTTGGGTTAAAATTCGGGTTGGGTCTCTAAAGCTCGAAAAGGGATTACATAGCCTTGCCATTCAATTGGACAGCGACCATACGATGGAATGGAAAACGATGGACTTCGAGCTGGTCGACATGCAAACGTTCAAATTGGAGAATCTTCTGGAACAAACAAGCTCCGAGGATGTTCACGGCCAATGGATCGAAACGGACGGTGGGTATGCCGGCGCGGCCAATTCCGATGCCAAGATGTATGGCGGAAGCCCCCTTTGGACCGATTATCGCATCCGAACGACCGTGAAGCTGGGCGACGATCCGTCCGGTCAGGCGGGTGTACTCTTTCGAGTGACTAACGAGTCGGATTTCCGGGATCAAGTGAGTGATTCGCTAATGGGATATTTCCTTGCGGTCAGCGCTACGAAGCTTGAGCTGTACAAACATAATTACGATTCCGAATTACTGCATAGCGTCAAGGTTTCGCTGAAAGCGAACGAGCCGGCAAGCTTGCGAATTGAAGCGGTACGAGGCACGATTCGCGTATATGTGCAGGACGGGGAAGAGCCGATCCTGACATATGATGATCCCCGGGCATTCATGCAGGGGAGATTAGGCCTGCGATCGGTTCATGCAGAGCAGATCGAGCTCGGCGACTTAACGGTGGAATCCATGGGTACGAAATAGAAACGATAAACTAACAGAAGATGGAGAGTGGAACATAATGTCTAGCTCGCACAAATATATTAAAGACTATCCTAGACCGCAATTGGTGCGTGAAAACTGGGAAAATCTGAACGGGGAATGGGATTTCCGTTTTGACGATGCATGGGAAGGGGAGAGCGGCAAGTGGTACGACCGTCTTGAAGCCGACCGCAAAATTACGGTCCCCTTCGCGTTCGAGACGAAAGCAAGCGGCATTGCGGATGAATCATTCCATCCCTGCGTATGGTATGAGCGGATGGTTGCCATACCTGCCAAGGAAGCAGGCAAACGTATCCTGCTGCATTTTCAAGCGGTCGATTACTCGGCGACCCTGTGGGTCAACGGACACAAAGTCGGCACGCATGAGGGCGGATACGCAGCCTTTTCCTTTGACATTACCGAAGCGGTTGAGGTCGGCCGGGAGAACCGGATTACCGTTCGAGCCGTGGACAGCAACAGCTGTACCCAACCGCGAGGCAAGCAGCGGTGGATGCAGGACAACTTCGGCTGCTGGTACGTGCAGACGACAGGGATATGGCAGACGGTATGGATGGAGTATGTGAATCCGATTCATATCAACCGGGTAAAAATAACGCCGGAGCTGGAACGCGGGTCGGCAAACTTCTGTTACGAACTGGGTAACGCTGGGCAGGACTACAACGGATTGACCCTGCAGACCATCATCCGGTTTGACGGTAAGCTGATCCGGTCGACGGAAACGAGCGTAGAGCGCGGCACCGTAGCAGTTGACGTGAGCGTTGTTAACGAGGCCGTGGGCGAGTGGAAGATCAAGCCGTGGCATCCGAACCATCCGAATTTATACGACGTCGAGATGATTCTGAAGCAAAACGGAAAGCCGGTCGACACGGCCTATTCTTATTTCGGCATGCGGAGCATCCGGATCGTAGGCGATCAGGTCATACTGAATCATACGCCGATCTATCAGAGACTGCTGCTGGACCAGGGCTATTGGAACGATACGCATTTGACGCCTCCATCGGAGGAAGCGCTGCTGGAAGACATCGACAAAACGCTGGCCCTCGGCTTTAACGGTGTGCGCAAGCATCAGAAGCTGGAGGATCCCCGGTACTTATATTGGTGCGATCGCAAAGGGCTGCTGGTATGGTCGGAGATGCCGTCAACCTACGAATTCGGGGACGATGCGGTTGAGCGATTCACGAATGAATGGATGGCTGTCGTCCGACAGCATTACAATCATCCTTCCATCATTGCATGGGTACCGTTCAACGAGTCCTGGGGGATAACTGACATCGCCACCGACCGCAAGCAGCAGCAATTTACGGAGTCGATCTATCATTTGACCAAGGCATTCGACCAGATGCGGCCGGTCATCGTGAACGACGGCTGGGAACATACGATTTCGGATATCATTACACTCCACGATTATGAAGAGATAGGCGCTATGCTGGAAGAGCGATATCGGGACAAAGACGCGCTGTTGGGCAATAAATTCGCGCATAACACGCATCGTTATCCATTCGCGCAGGGGTATGGCTATCGAGGCCAGCCTGTGATCATCAGCGAATACGGCGGCATCGCCTTTACAAGCGAAGAGGGCTGGGGCTACGGCAATCAAGTTCGTAACGAGGACGAATTTTTGAAGCGATACGAAGGAATTACGCAAGCGATTAAAAATTTGCCATACGTGAGCGGATTCTGCTATACGCAAATTACGGACGTTCAGCAGGAAGTGAACGGCTTGCTGACGATCGAGCGCAAACCGAAAGTGAATATGGAAGCGATTCGAAGCATTAACCTGGCGTAATCGAAGTCGGAGACGTATTTCGGCTATTCACGCATGATTGAAAAAAAACTCACCCTAGGGTGAGTTCAGGCTGTCGAGAAAGTCTCGACAGCTATTTTTTGTGTATTTAGTTCAACACGACACCGCGTTAATACTATATAATATTAGTAAATAAACCGTTCGGAAGGGTGTTAAATATGTTGCGTTCTAACCGAGAAAAACAGCAGGCTTACGAGTTTGTTTCGATTGAAGAATTGGTTCCTCAAGATCATCTGCTCCGTAAAGTGGACAAGTATATCGATTTCTCTTTCATCGACGAAAAGGTCCGTCCGCTTTACTGTGCTGATAATGGGCGACCAGCCATCGATCCTGTCGTGTTATTTAAGATGATTTTCCTCGGTTATTTTTACGGCATCCGTTCAGAGCGTCAACTGGAACGCGAGATTCAGACGAATCTGGCATACCGTTGGTTTCTTGGTTTGGGATTGACAGACAAAGTTCCGGACCATACCACCATTAGCTGGAACCGACGGACTCGTTTCAAAGACACTAATATCTTTCAAGATATCTTCGATGAGATTGTGCTGCAGGCAATCGAGCATCGCATGGTCGGCGGACGAGTCCTGGTTTCGGATTCCACGCATGTGAAGGCCAATGCGAACAAACACCAGTACACCAAGCAGCAGGTTCTACAAAACACACGAGATTACATGGACGAACTCAATGGCGCAGTAGAAGCCGACCGGAAGGCGCATGGAAAAAAGCTTTAAAACCCAGAGAGGATGTGGTCGAGAAGAAAGAAATCAAGGTGAGCAAAACCGACCCGGATAGCGGTTATATGATTCGCGACGGGAAACCGGAAGGATTCTTTTATTTAGATCACCGGACCGTTGATTTGAAGTACAATCTGATTACCGATGTCCACGTCACGCCGGGAAACGTCCATGATTCTGTACCGTATTTGTCGCGTTTGGATCGCCAACGAGAGCGATTTGGTTTTGAAGTTGAAGCCGTTGCCCTGGATTCAGGCTATTTAACAACCCCCATCTGCAAAGGATTGCAGGAACGGGGGATCTTTGGAGTGATTGCTCACCGGAGATTTCATCCGACCCAAGGCTTATTTCCGAAGTGGAAGTTTACCTATGATGCCGAGCGTAACCGTTATATTTGTCCGCTCCAGCATGAATTGTTGTATCGCACCACGAATCGAGAAGGATACCGGCAATATGCCTCCGATCCGAAGCACTGCAAGACTTGCCCGATGCTGGAGCAATGTACCCGTTCACGGAATCACCGCAAGGTCGTCACGCGCCATGTCTGGGAAGACAGCAAGGAATGGGTGCGAAACAACCGGCTCAGTCGATCCGGCAAGTATTTATACCGAAAACGAAAAGAAACGATTGAGCGAAGCTTCGCGGATGCCAAAGAGCTCCATGGGTTTCGCTATTGCCGGTTGCGCGGGTTGCAAAACGTCAGGGAACAAGCTCTGATGACAGCAACCGTGCAGAATATGAAGAAGATGGCGATCCACTTGGATCGCCTGGAAAACAGGGGGTAATCCCCCATTTCCCCTCTTGAATTGACCACTTAAAAAGGGAGAAACCCTGTACTTTGAAAAAAGTGCAGGGTTTCTCGACAATCTGAACTCACCCTAGGGTGAGTTTTTTTTCGTTACGAGTATAAAGGAAAAACATACTCAGCGTTTGGATGTTTAACCGTAAACTCGATCGATCATGCAAGCATAATACGCCATACAGAAAATGTTGGAACGGGACATTTATTGCGGTTTTCCTGCAAAACAAGAAATGACCAATAAGCTCCTGCTCCTTACTTCGCGGCACTGTCAGGTATAAGGGAACTCGCGTTGGATTACGCCCCATGCGCGAATCGGACATATTTTTCCTTACGTGTTCATGCAAGAATTGTCCCTGTTCTGCTGCCTTCAGCACCATTATGGTAGACGTACACCATAAGCAAAGGAGGGAATGCTGATGAAATGGTGGTCAACGAACCGTCTCCGATTGATTCAAAATAATCTTCGCGAGACGGACGCCAATATGGATGTGGATCTTTTGATTCGGGAACTCAAGTCGTTTCAAGCGAATGTGCTCATGATGAATGCCGGGGGCATATTTGCGTTTTATCCATCATCGCTTATGCATCAATATGTAACGCCTTATTTAACCAAGGACCTTTTGGGGGAAGCGGTGGAAAAAGCCCATGCTAACGGATTGCGATTTATTGCGCGGTTCGATTTCAGTAAAGCGCACGAATCGTTGTGGTTGCGGTATCCGGAATGGTTTTACCGGGACCGGCAAGGGCGGGAGGTCAATTATCACGGCATCGTTCATACGTGTCTGAATGGAGAATACCAGCAGGTGAAGTCGCTGGAGAGCATTCAAGAAGTGTTGGAGCGTTATCCGGTGGACGGGATATTCTTCAATATGTTCGGCTACCAGCATTGGGATTACAGCGGAAATTTCTATGGGCCTTGCTATTGCCCAAACTGCCGCTTGCGGTTTCGAGAAGTGACCGGCGAAGATTTGCTGGCGTATACCGGGCCCGAACATCCGATGCACGAGCTGTACCGTTCCTTCCAGGAACGGACGGCAAGGGAAGTACTGGAGCGCATCCACGGATTCGTGAAGTCGCTCCGGCCCAATGTGGCCATCAGCACGTATCACCCGCACCGGGTCGATATCGTCCGCAAGGAATCGAATACGTCGCTGACAAGGAGCGGCCCGCCTTGGCTGTATTCAGCCTCGGAGAATGTCGCGTCTATACAAGACAGCTGGGATGACAAGCTGATCAGCAACTGCAGCATTAACGCCATCGACCTGACCTACCGGTTCACAGGAGTATCCGAGAATGAAAATGCAATCCGTTTATATCAAAGCATCGGAAGCGGATCGGGGCTGGATTTCTGCATCATCGGGGCATTCGAAGGATACCCGGACAAGGCAAGCTTCGAAACGGTGAAGGATATTTTCCGATACCATGCGGAGCACGAGGAGCTGTTCGGACAGCTCGGCTCCATGGCTGAAGCGGTGCTCGTCAAGCCAGCGGCCCCCGAAGCGGCAGCGGAGTATCAAGGTATGTTTAAAATGTTAAAGGAAGAGCACGTCCTCTTCGACGTGGTGATGGAAGAACAACTGGTGGCCATGGAGTCCAAACTAATGCATATGCGAGCAATTATTCTTCCCGGCGTTCAGGAATTGTCGGTGGCGGCGGCGCGAGCGCTGAATCGGGCAATGGATGCCGGCGCGGTGCTGGTCGCATCGGGAACGGCGCTGGAGCGGCAGCCGGAGCTGCTTAAGGAATGGTTCGCGGCCTCGTTCACCGGCGTGAAACAATCGGAGCCGGGCGCTTATCTGGACGTTTCGGACAAGTCACATTTCCCCGGATTTGCCCATGGCAGGGACTGGATCGCCGCCGGAGGAAGCTTTGCCCGCGTTGCCTTTGACCCGGATACGACCGAGTGCCGATTGCCATTCATCGAGCCGTCCACGTTCGGACCGCCGGAGCGTGCTTACGGCCACCGCACCGGAACAGATTACGGTTTGGCGCTGCACAGGCGGGTCGGCAAGCAGGGAACGGTCCGAGTCGGCGTGTATATGCCTTGGAATCCCGGCGAGCTCTACTATCGTCACGGGTTTGAGGACTACAGGCAGGTAATGGCGGACGTGCTACATGATATCTTGCCGAATCGGGTTGCTACTACGAACGCGCCTCCATGTCTAGAGTTGTTCATTCACCGTTTGAAGGAGGGCGGATGCCTAGTTCAGCTGCTGAATCTCTCCGGATATAACGGGACGACCTTTATGAATCCGCTCCCGTTATATGATGTTCAGGTGGAACTGACCGTTGATCGTGTGGACGAAACCGCTGCAGCGAATGCTTCGTGGTCTTGGCCGCAAAAGTTGCGGCTGCCAAGAAACACGGAAGCGAGGGGCAGGCTGCTCCGTGCCGATTCCGATGCGCTGGTGGAAACCTCGCAAGACCGCGTGGCGGTGACGCTGCCGCAACTCGGCCGTTATGAAGCGATTTGGCTTCAGGCCGTGCCTGTCGGCGATCGAAAGGAGCTGATCTCCCGCGATGCCAAAGCTTAAATCTGTTAAACCTGCCCAAGGAGCCGGACAAGGGGCGGGCGGGGTCATGAAGCCGGGCCTAACGCTTCGCCCGGGCAGTCTCGCATCCCGCATCGTCAAGCACCGCGTCATTTATTTGCTACTGCTGCCCGGGCTGCTCTTCTTCTTGCTGTTCAAAGTCGCGCCGATGTGGGGGCTGCTCCTGGCCTTTAAGGATTATAATCCGTTTCTCGGCTTTGCTGGAAGCGAATGGGCGGGATTTAAGCACTTTGCGGATCTGTTCTCGAGCTCCAACTTCTATATCATGCTGCGGAACACGTTTGCGATCAATATGATTGCGCTGATCTTCCATTTTCCGCTGCCGATCCTGCTGGCCCTGATGCTGAACGAAATCCGACATGAGAGCTTCAAGCGTCTGAACCAGTCCATAGTTTACCTGCCGCATTTCCTGTCGTGGGTCGTCGTGGCCAGCATGACGTTCTTCCTGTTGTCGACGGACGTGGGGATCATCAATAAACTCATCGCCGAAAGCGGCAGGGATACCGTTTCCTTTCTGTCCAATCCGAATTACTTCTGGGGACTGCTGACGGCGCAAAGCATGTGGAAGGAGGCCGGATGGGGAACGATTATCTTCCTGGCGGCCATGGCGGGCGTGGATCCCCAGCGCTACGAAGCTGCCGTCGTAGACGGGGCGGGCCGATTCCGACAGATCTGGCATATCACGCTTCCGGCAATCCGGCCAACGATCATCATTTTGCTCATTCTTCGGCTGGGCAGCATGGCGGACACCGGCTTCGAGCAGATTTTGCTGATGATGAATCCGCTGGTGCGTTCGGTGGCGGAGGTGTTCGATACGTACTCCTACACACACGGCATTCTTCAAGGGAAGATAAGCATCGGGGTGACGGTCGGCATGTTCAAGGGGCTGGTGGGGCTCGTCCTGATCGTGGCCGCCGACAAAATCGTAAAGCGGCTCGGCCATGAAGGGATTTACTAAGCCTCCAATTACCCGATTGCACCGCGTCTGCAGTATACCCATTATGCTAAACGAAAGGGGGAATTCCGCGTGAGCTTCGTTATCCGAAAAAAAGGGCTAAGCTTGTTCGATTGGGTCAACTACAGTCTAATCACCTTGTTCTCGGTCGCATGCTTGTTTCCGTTTCTATACGTGTTCAGCGTTTCCTTTACGGATCCCGAGGTCTATGTTCCGCTTAAATTTTATTTGTTCCCCGAGCAGTGGTCCTTGGAGTCCTACAAGTACATTCTATCTACCAATAGCTTTATGAATGCGTTTAAGAGCACCGTTTTCATTACGGTCGTCGGTACCGTGCTCAACATCGTCGTGTCCTTTACGATGGCCTACGCGCTGACGAAACGGTCCATGCCTGGCAACCGCTGGGTAATGGGGCTCGTCATCTTCACGTTGGTGTTCAGTCCGGGCATCGTGCCTAACTACCTGCTGGTCAAGGAACTAGGCCTGTTGAATTCTTACTGGTCGATGATCTGGCCGAGCCTGACCAACGCCTGGAGCTTGATCGTTATCAAAAGCTTCCTGGATTCGCTTCCATCCGAATTGGAGGATTCCGCGAAGATGGACGGCTGCTCGGATATGGGCGTGTTTTTGCGGATGATTATTCCGCTGTCGATGCCGGCGATCGCCACCTTCACCCTGTTCTTTGCGGTCGGGCATTGGAACGCCTATTTTAACGCCTTGATTTACTTATCGGATTCTAGCAAGTGGACGCTACAGCTGTTGATTAAAACACTGGTCATCGATTCCAATTCGGTGGCGGTGGCCCAGGCCGGGGCAAGCGACGAAAATGTGGTGCCGCAGGAGACCATCCGGATGGCCTCAATCGTACTCGCGATGGTACCGATCCTGGTTGTCTACCCGTTTCTGCAAAAGCATTTTGCCAAAGGAGTGATGCTGGGTTCCATCAAAGGCTGATGAAGGAAACGGCACATGGATGCCCTCTGCATCGGATATGCGGCTGGTTGGATTGAAAGCGTTATCCTACCGCAAAGGCGGGAAGGAGACAGGACTCTGTTTCAAGAACAATAGATGGATGATGAGCATCCATAAGGAGGGGTTTACATGAAAATTACATCAAGTAAGGGAAGCTCGTACAAATGCTGGACGTTCTGGCTCGCAGCCCTCATTACTGTCGTCATGCTGGCCGGATGCGGCGAACAGGCGGGTGAGAAGCCGCAGACGGCTGGGGGACCGGAATCGGAAGACACGGGCGGCAAGCCGATGACGATCAAAATGTTTGCCGGTCTCTATAACGAAATCCCCGACATGAACAATGACTATTGGAAGGAATGGGAGCGCCGCACCAACGTCAAGCTGGACGTGGAATGGGTGCCGTCGGGCGATTTGGACACAAAGCTGGATTTACTGCTGGCCTCCGGCGATTTGCCCGAGGTCGTGGCTTATCAGAACCCGATCCGTCCCACGCTGATTACGGCGATTCAGAACGGCGCGTTTTGGGATTTGACCCCTTTCCTCGGGGATCTAAGCGAATATCCGAACTTGAAAAGTAACCTTGCGCCAGATGCACTGAAATATTTGTCGGTGGAGGGAAGTATCTATGCGGTGCCGCGGTCCCGATCTAGGATCGACGGCGGGTTGAAAATACGAGAGGACTGGCTGAAGCAGCTGAACATCAAGGTTCCGACCGATTTCGAAGAATACAAGGAAGCATTGAAGAAGATCGTCGATGCCGATATGGACGGCAACGGGAAGAAGGATACGGTAGGTCTCCTATATATCAATAACCCGCCCGCATCATTCCAGGCTGGTTTCGGCGTATACAATCCGACCTATACCGATGACGGAGGGCTGATGAGTCCGTCCCTTACGCCTCAGTACGTCGAGATGGTGGAATGGCTGCGCGGTCTGTACGAAGATGGCCTGATGTCCAAGGAATATGCGGTCATGAAGGAAAGCCAGGCGGAGGAGCTCTTCAAGACGAACCGAGCTGCTTCCTATGGCCGTCCGATCTGGTGGGATCATGAATGGGAGCAGGCGATGAAGAAGTCCGGTCAGCCGGATGCCAAAATCCTGAACGTGACCTTGAAGGGACCGAAAGGGGATTATGCGGTCGGTCTGGAAACCGGCGTAGCCGGCGGGTTCTACATCTCCAAGAAGGTGCCTGAGGAGAAGGTGAAGCAGCTGCTCAAATATTTCGACCAGACGGCGTCCCAGGAAATGACCGATTTTGCCTATTACGGCATTGAAGGCGTCCATTACACCGAAAAGGACGGGCAGAAGGTGCTGACGGAACAAGGGGTCAAAGAAGTCAATACGACGAGCAAGGGAGCGGGCGTACTGGCTTATGCCAAGTGGGGCAAGGTGATCAGCGCTTCCGGCGATAAAGCCTTTAACGATGCCAAAATCAAAGAGGTGGAAAATTACGACGAGATCGGAAAAATCGACCACTATCGCGTCATCACGTCCGATGGCTGGCGCAGCACCTGGCCTAAATACAGCGACGAATATGCTTCCATGGTGACAAAGGCGATTGTCGGGCATATTCCAATGGAGGAGTTTCGCGCATACGTTGATCAGCTGAACAACCAGCCGGACATTCAGGAAGCGTACCAACAAATGGCCGAAGCATACAAGCAGTTCAACGGGGAGTAACGGACAGTCGGCTCGGACGGTCTCGCATTTTGGAGCGGATATGTTGGAGAACGGGAGGAGACAGCATCGTTGAAGTCTCTGTTCAAACCGGCTGTCTCCGCCTTGTGAATCGACCGTTTGTTGCCAGTTTGAAATGAGGAAGGAGGTAAGGCAATGACGAAGGTTAATGAGGAACGCTTCTGGTGGCACAAACCGCTGCGCGTCATCCAGCCCAATATGCAGGTCCAGGATACCGACTGCATCGACCCCCCCCGGCTTGCCGCGCAGCTGAAGGAGATGGGGGCGAATGCGATGGTCTTCAATACAGGCGGCATATATGCCTGGTATGACACGCAGGTTCCGTACCATACCGTGAACGGATATCTCCCTGAGGGGCGCGATTTGCTCGGGGAGCTGATCACAGCCTGTCACCGTGAGGACCTTCGCTTTATCGCCAGGTTCGACTTCAGCAAAGCGGGTGACAGTGCGTATCTCCGAAGGCCGGAATGGTTCGTCCGCAAGGAGGGCGGCCGCCCGGAGATCATCGGGGCTGAACGGCCCGGACCGTGGCCGCTCTTGATGTCCACCTGCATCAACGGCGGCTACCGCAATGCGGATGTCGCCGCTCCGGTGCTCCGCGAAGCGTTGTCGCGGTATCCGATCGATGGCATTTTTTTTAACAACCCCGGTTATGTGTTCTGCCGATGCGAGCGATGCAGGCGTAAATACGCGGAGCAGTACGGCAAGGAATTGCCGGATTCCTCGCGGGAGCTGGAGCCGGATTTCGCGGCGAGATGCTTCGATGACAATATGGAAGCGATGTATGACCTGATCAAGCGGGAGAGGCCGGAGGTGCCCATGATTCTATACTACAACCTCCACCGCGACAATCTGTCGAAGCGCGTTCAGATCACTGACATGCTGTGCACGGAGCCGCAGGACGTACTCTCGCTCGGCCATGCCCGGATCCCTGAATTCTGGAAGCCGGCTCTCAGCATCAAGGTGGGGCGGTCGGTTCCGGGCAGGCCGGCTCCGTTTGGCATCGTGCATTCCTGCCCGGGCATGGACTGGCGCCATACCGGGCTTCCGGTAGCGGAATACCGCTTCTGGCTGGCTCAAATTCCGGCCAACGGCGGTCAGATCTGGCACTCCGTCACGGGCATACCCGATACGATCGAAGACCAGCGGATTTTGAAAACCGTAGCCGAGCTGAATCATCATGCCGCCAAGCTGGATGCCTATATGGACGGGGCCGTATCGGCTGCGGAAACCGCCCTGCTCTGGAACGAGCGCGGCGAGGCGCAGAGCTGGGCCGAAACGCTGATCAACCGGCAAATCCCCTTTGACGTACTGCTCCCGCAGAGCCTGCACGATTGGGATCTGAGCCGGTACCGGGTGGTGTTGGCCCCTGAAGGAACGGAATTCACCCCTTTGTTGCTCCATGACTTGCGTAGCTATGTGTATGGCGGCGGACAGCTGCTTGCGGAAGGTCCCCTTCCTTCCGTTGTCGCCGATGCCGCCGATGCCGGCGTCAAGCCGCTCCATGATCTGCTCGGCATTTCGGCCGAAGTCTTCACAAGCGAATACCTGACGGCCTCGTATTTGCGGTTTGAGGAACTGCGGGGGAAGGGCAATCCGCTGCAGCAGGGAATGGAACGGACCGCGCTGATCGCTCACCGCGGCCATGTCGCTTATGTTCAGCCGTACAGTGAAGCGGTTCGGGTACTGGCGACGCTGGTGCCGCCGTTTTCTCCACCGGAAAGCGTGGGAGCGCCGCCGGAGCGGGCTTCGCTGCCCGTTTCCCGCACCGATCTGCCGCTGGCTTTGGAGCATTCGTGGGGTGCCGGCCGCGCTATGTATTTCACGTTCTCACTGGGTGTGCTTCTTCGCGAATTCAAGCTGCCTGAACACGAGATGCTGCTGGCTAACGCGATCGATCATTTGCTCGATGGGAAGCCGCAGCTGTCGGTAACGCCGTATCCTGGACTGCAGGCGACCCTCTTCCGAAGCGGCAGCGATCTGCTGCTCCACTTCGTGAACGGAGCCGGCCGCAGGCCGCTTGCAGCGACGATTCCTCTGCATAATATCGAGGTCCGGTTGAGACCGGGGACTAGATGGCCTACAGGGAGCGGCTTTAAACTGGAGATGTTGATCGGCGGAGGCTGCATAGAAGGATTCGCAGTGAACGACGTATTGAACTTCACCCTGCCGCGGCTGGAGGTTTGGGAGTGCATTCGGATCCCGCTGAATCCCACCGTTACCGCTGTTGGGGAAGGATAGAGGAAGCGGGAGGACGAAGTATAACAGGTGTAGGATCATCCGTAGAGAGTTGCGGATGGCACAGTGATCCGCAGGGCAGTTCCTGCCGCGGGAACCGGAGGTGAAAATTCGTGAAGTCTCTTTGGCAGCATATTCAGACCTCGTTCCTCCGCTGGTTCTCCGCGAACCGCTATCTGAAGCGTCTGATTTGGCTCGGATGCCTGTCGGCTATAATTCCGGTGATCCTAGCCGGAAGCGCCTACTACCATTTCTCCATGAAAAAGCTGACGGTCCAGTTCCAGGAAAATAATATGGCGTCCTTGATGCAGCTGAAGGACCGCGTCGAAAATATCATAACAAGCATCGAGCATGAATCGCTTCAGCTTGCCAGCGGTCCGCTGATTCGCAGCGCGCTGGAAAATCCCGAATATGAGACGGACTACATGCAGCAATTGGATATGCTCAAGCTGTTTCAGCTGCACAAAAATACGAATAACCTGATCGAAGACATCCTGTTTTACGATGTTCGGCACCGGCTGCTGCTGTCGCATTCCTATGGCCTGGTCCACCTGGACGGGTACAAGGGAAAAGAAGATATCGAGCAAGCCGTGGCGAGGGAAGGCGGAGCGAGGTGGATGCACCTCCCGAAGTCGACGGAGAACGGACACGTCTCTTACGTCCGCCATCTTCCCGTTATGGTGCTGGGGCAACCGAGAGGCACCATCTTGATACAAGTGAAAGAGGAATCGCTTCGCAGCCTTTTGAACAACTATACCCTTTCCCTGGAGGAGCAGTCGCTGGCCATTCTGGACTCCGATCACCGGGTCCTGCTGCATACGGATGGACGCAGCGAGATCGGAAAAGCCGCGGAAGAAGACCCCATTTTGGTATCTCTGGTAGAGAGCGGGGAAACGTCCGGCCATGACGTGCTGACCGGGGAGGACGGCAAGGAACTGGTCGCCTTTTACAAGACCTCCATGGGCCGTCTATATGTGTCCCGGATGCCGGAGCGGGAGATGATCGAGCAATTGAGGTGGATCCGCGTGCTGATCGTCATGTCGGTGTCCGTCTTCATGCTGATCGCGGTATTGCTCACCTGGTTCTCGTCCAAAATAGCGTACAATCCGATCCAGCAGCTCCTTCGTTACGGGGAGCATTTGAGAAGAAACGGCAGGAGCGGGGCGGATAGCTCCGTCAAAGAGAATGAAATCGAGTACATCCGCTCCTCCCTTAGCTACTTGAACGAGCAGGCGGAATCCCTGAACAGCTACATTCGAAAAATTCAACCCGATTTACGGGAACGGTTCCTGCAGCGTTTGCTGCTGTCCGGAAGCTCGTGGCGGTCCGGCACGCTGGAGGAGGGCTGCGTGAAGCACATGATTCCGATGAGCGGACCATATGCCACGATAGTGGTGAAAGTCGAGAATCCGGTAAAAAAGCGATTTTTGCCTAACGAAGGCCCGGTCATCGTGTTTGCGGTCAAAAACGTCATGTCCGAGCTGCTGGCAAACAACCGGCAGTTGGAGGGTTACGTGGTGGACCGGGAGGACCGGGAAGCTGTGGCGCTCCTGAGGCCGGGAGAGCCCGGGGTTTCCTCCCAGGAGCTCCGCAGCCTCCTCGCATGTTATGCGGAATCCGTCAGTCAGTCGCTGGCGCGCTATCTTTCTTTTTCCGCGTCCATCGGCATCGGCAATACTGGAACATTGAGTCGGGCGGCAGAATCCTATAAGGAGGCGCAGCTTGCTCTGCAATATCGTCTGTTCCATGATGCGGATACCGTATTGTTCTATGAAGACATGATCCGTATCGAGCGTAATCCCGTGTTCATGTATCCGAAAGACATCGAATCGGAGATGATCGAATATTTGTGGAATGGGGATCTGCCGCAGGCTGAGGCGTCGCTGCATGAATTTTCCCGGCGGATTCGGGTGTCGGAGTCGTACAACGTGACCTTCCAGAGCTATTACGTGCTGCTCTCGGCCATTGTCCAGTCGATGGAGGAGAAAGGTCCCGGCGTGCTGGAGTTGCTGGGAGGTAATCTGTTCGACCAACTGAAGGAGAACCAGACCTCACGCGAAATGCATGACTGGTTCATCGGCGCCCTGTTCCCGCTATACCAGGAAATAAGTCATGACCTGCGTACCCGCTCCACCCGCCTGATCGTTCAGCGGGTATGCGGCCATATCAGCCGTCATCCCGATGGTGCTCATTCACTGGCGGACTGTGCCGAGCTGGTGGGGGTGAGCCCGTCGTACCTCAGCCGGCTGTTCAAGAAGGAGATGGGCGTATCCTTTGTCGAATACGTCATGAACTCCAAAGTGCAGAAGGCGAAGCAACTGCTCAAGGACACGGATTACACGGTCATGGAGATTGCCGAAATCGTCGGTTATTCCGAACGGAACCTGAACCGGGCCTTTCAGCGTTTTCTGCAGATGTCTCCGCGGCAGTATCGACTGTCGGTAAGATAGGAAAACCAATTATACAGGCTTAGGCTTATACAGAAAAAGGAGAGGATCACATAATGACAATCGCACCGAAACAAACGACCGTAGGGTTTATCGGCTTGGGCGTAATGGGCCACAGTATGGCAGGGCATATTCAGAAAGCCGGCTACGCGCTGCACGTTTACACGCGAACCGCCTCCAAGGCGGAGCGGCTGGTGTCGGACGGCGCGGCTTGGCACGATACCCCGGCAAAGCTGGCGCAGGCCTGCGACGTAATCATTACGATGGTGGGCTACCCGAAGGATGTCGAGGAACTCTATTTAGAGCCGGAAGGGCTGGTGGCGCATGCCAGGGAAGGGGCATATCTGATCGATATGACGACGTCCAGTCCGCTGCTTGCCCGCCGCATTTATGAAGCCGCCTCGTCGAAAGGGCTCCATGCTATCGATGCTCCGGTCTCCGGCGGTGACGTGGGTGCACGTGAAGCGAGGCTGTCCATTATGATCGGCGGGGAAGAGGGAGACTTCAAGGCGGTGCAGCCGCTGCTGTCAACGATGGGAAGCAATATCGTTCATCAAGGACAAGCCGGCGCTGGCCAGCATACGAAGATGTGCAACCAGATCGCCATTGCCTCTAACATGATAGGAGTCTGCGAGGCGCTGGCCTATGCGGAGAGCGCCGGGCTTGATCCCGAAACCGTGCTCAAGAGCATCGAGGGCGGAGCGGCGGGCAGCTGGTCGCTTAGCAATCTGGCTCCGCGCATGATTGCCGGGAATCTGGAGCCGGGATTCTATATCAAGCATTTCATCAAGGATATGGGAATCGCGCTGGAATCCGCTAAGGGAATGAACTTGGTTACGCCGGGCTTATGCCTCGCCGAATCGCTGTACCGCCAGCTGGCAGAGAAGGGATTTGAGGATAAAGGCACGCAGGCTTTGATTAGGTATTATACGAGTGAGTGAGATTCAGATTCCTTTTACTGATCTAAGTCCTTAAAGGACCATAACATGCGCATGATGCCAAAGAACAAACGGGTACGAAAAGTCGCAATAGAACATAACAGTCTCGATTTCTCCGGTAGGACAGATTGAGGCTGTTATTAATTTCGGGACATAAGGAAACTTATCATGATAAAGTCAACGGTCTTCAAGACCTGTCTAAGACCATACCGATAGTTCAGTATGAGATGCTGTCGAATCACCCTTACCGATACACGCAAGAGGATGTGTTATTCGAAGTGTTTGCGGAGCGCAGTCAAATCTCGAAGAAGGAAAGAGCAACCGCACGCGAGAAGTTTTTCTCCAAAGGGCAGCCTTGATTCCGAACCTCGTCCCTTGGGCAAGCGTTATGGCTGGGGTATTCATCATGACGCTCAACCCGCACTCGATAGCGTTGGGTCTCATCAATTACATGTATACTAAGTCGCCTAGTTGGCGACTTTTTTTGGTTTGTCGGGAAAAACGAGAGCAGCATCCTTCATCGAGCTGGTGCAGAGATTTTAATTTTTAATTAACAAAAACCTGCATTCTATTAAATTATTCTTTTTTACAATCAATGGCGTAGGGTTATTAAACCGGTTTAATGATCCGGCAGGCAATGAGAATTTGCTAGAGAAAGGAACAACCATAGATGGCTACCATTGATGACGTTGCCAAGAGGGCTGGTGTATCCAAGGGGACCGTATCCAGTGTGTTCAGCAAAAAAAGGCCGATCAGCCAGCAAGTGACGGAGCGGGTACTAAAGGTAGCCCAAGAGCTGGGATATTTCCCGAATCATCTGGCCCGAAGCCTCGCGATCAAGAGGACGATGAGCATCGGCCTCAAGATCCCTCTCCCGCCTGATGGGACGATGACGGCCTTCGATACTCAGTTGATTAACGGTGTCATCAAGGAATGCTCCAAGCAGGGCTACCGCTTAGTGCTCGACACTTTACCCGAGCAGGATGATCCTACGATGTATTCGCAGGATCCTGTCGATGGCGTCATTCTGCTAAACCCGCGAAAGAATGATTTACGTATCCAACGGTATCTGATGATGGGCACACCCCTTGTGCTGGTGGGTCGGTCGGATCCATATGACGATTCGATCAGCTACGTGGATAATAACAACTCGAACGTGGCTCATCAGGTAGGAGATTATTTGCTTCAAGGAGGACATCAATCCATCCTCTTTCTGAATGCAGCCTCCGATATGACCGTGTCCTATGATCGAAAACATGGCTTATTGGAAGCTTATCGCCAGTACGGTCTGCCGATGCGCGAAGAGTACGTGCTGTACTACAACCACAGGCTGCATGCCAACGGTACGGAATACGGATACATGTCCATCATGAATACCTATGGAAACATGAATTATACGGCAATCATTACCGATACGGACAGAGTAGCTCTTGGAGTGCTGAGGGCAGCCAGGGAGCTGGATATTGAGGTGCCGGAACAGCTATCGGTCATCGCCCTCAGCAATGATGCGATTTTAGCTCAAGATATGAATCCAAAGCTGACATCCGTGGAGTTGTCGGCAGAGACGCTTGGGGCCGAAGCAGCCAAGCTGTTGATCGAGAAAATAAGCGATAAACGTGTCCACAGGCAAATCATCATCCCCGCACAGCTGGTAGTGAGGGATTCCTGCAAAGTTCTTTCCTAATGACGAATAAGGAGTGGTTAGCTTGGTAAAACAAAACAAATTCATGATCGCGATCATGGCTGTATCTCTGTTCGGTGGGATGCTTGCTGGCTGTTCCCCGAGTCCAGGCAGCAGTAATCAGGAGGGCAGCAATGCCGCATCGCAAGCTGCATCGAAAGAAGAACGCACACTCAAAATCATGACGGGGGTCATCGGCGGCAAAACGCCTGAAGAGAATACGCAGTTCGAGCAAGAAATCGAACGTCTAACCGGCATCAAGGTAACGATGAACAAGCCGGCTGCTGACTATGACCAGAAGCTGCTTGCAGCAATCGCCTCAGGTGAAAAGTTCGATCTGCTGCAAATCAGCAAAGAGAAGATGTCCACCTTCGTTGAACAAGGAATTCTTACGCCGCTGACCGATCAAGTGAACGGCTCCAAGGTACTGTCGGATCCAAACGTCATTCCCGCGAATGAGTGGGAACAAGTAAAGACGAAGGATGGCCAGATCTACGGCGTGTTCACCAAGTATCAGGGAGGAACGATGCCGATCGTTCGCAAGGACTGGCTGGACGAATTAAACCTGCCGGAGCCTGCAACGCTGGACGATTATTATAACGTCCTCAAAGCGTTCACCGAACAAGATCCGGACGGGAACGGGAAAAAAGATACGTATGGACTCAGCACGGCCGGCATGTATGAGCTGCAAGGATTCTTCAGCGCAGCGGGCTTGAAACAACGATATGTGGAAACGGCGGATGGCAAGCTGGACGTTCCATATTCTACAGATGCGGCCATCCCGGTTTATGAATGGCTGAACAAGCTTTTTGAGGAAGGCATTCTGGATCCGAACTTTACCACGAACGACACCGGTAAAATGCGAGACCTGTTCCTGACCGACCGTGTCGGCATGATTACGTACTGGGATGCTTGGGTAGGCATGCTGAACAATACGCGCCACGAGCAAGATTCCAATACGAAATTCGAAGCGAAGGGCTTGCCTGGTGCAGCCGACGTGAACGGCAACCACATGCTGCGCAGAGGCGATCCGGATGTATGGGTTATTCCCGTCAATGCGGAGCATCCGAAAACAGCCTTTGAATTCATTGAATGGTGGCATTCCGAGGAAGGTATTACGCTGGGCAGTTTAGGCATAAAGGATGTGGATTACACGGTTGCCAACGGCAAATACGAACTGACCCAAACCGGTAAAGAGCATGCTTCCGACCATGGCGTTCCTTTCTGGTATAACCGCAACGTCGAACCGCCTTTCGGTAAACTGCCGGGCGTCCAGGAAGCGCAGGATCTCGTCGATCAATACGCTTCCTTGGAATTAACGCCTCCGAACTGGGCGAATGCCGAGAAGATTATCAATGAATATTCCTTCAAAGCGATCATGGGCGAGATGCCGGCTGCCGACGCCGTAAAGAAAATGCGAGAAGAGCTTAAAGCAGGCGGACATATCGATTAAAGCATGAAGAGGAGGGGCGGTGATGACGCCGCGCCCTTCTTTATTTTTTTAATAAGGGGGCGAAATTCCGTGAAAGCCATATTCAAATACAAAACCCTATATTTTATGATGCTTCCTATCCTGGCCTACTTCCTCATTTTTTCCTTTTATCCGCTTGCCCGGGGACTTGTTATCAGCATTCAAGATTACCGGCTTATCGGAGATCGTCCGTTCATCGGCATCGATAACTATCTGAGTGTGCTAAAGGATCCGGCTTTTTGGGAAGTTTTTCAGAATACGATCGTGATCGGCGCCGGAAGTTTTATCATCAACTTCTTGTTGCCGCTGATTCTTGCGCTCTCCTTAAATGAAGTGGCTTCCGCCTGGTTCAAAAAAATGACCCAGATGATCGTCTATTTACCTCATTTATTCTCTTGGGTTGTCGTAGGCGGGATGTGGATTCTACTGCTGTCTCCGGATACGGGCATCGTGAACCAAATCATCCAGCTCTTTGGCGGTCAGCCGGTCGGGTTCCTGTCCTCGGACCGTTATGCCCGCTCCGTCATGATCCTGACTTCTGGCTGGAAGGAAATGGGGTATACCTGCATTATGTACCTGGCCGCCATCGTAAACATCAATCCATCGCTGTATGAGGCTGCGAGCATGGACGGAGCCAGTCGCTGGCAAAGGATACGATATGTAACGATTCCGATGCTTCGCTCCACCATGAAAGTGGTCATTATGTTGAACGTTTTGGGAATCCTGCGTTTGTTTGATCAAATATTCGTGATGAGTAACGGCGCCATTGCCAATAAAGTCGATGTCATTATGATGTACACCTACCAAAAGGGGATATTGGAATTTAGCGTTGGACCTGCTACGGCGGCCGGCTTCCTGGTGATTATGGCAACATTCGCGCTAACGTACGTAACAAGAGCGGTGATCCGCTACGATGAAGGGTGAGTCGGTATATGAAACCAACGAATAAAATCAGCTTGCCGGGCCGTGTGTTTGATGCGGTCAATATTCTGTTCCTCCTTCTGCTCGTTTCAACCATGGTTATCCCTTTTTTAAATACGCTTGCGCTTGCATTTTCATCGAATTTTGCTTCCATGCAGCCCGGGATCGTACTGTGGCCCAAGGAATTCAGCCTGGAGGGATTCTCCACGGTATGGAACCGCATGAAGCTTTATTTGCCATTTACGAACAATGTCATTGTGACCGTTGTCGGTACCGTAGGTCATGTGTTCCTAAGTTCTATGGCAGGCTATGTGCTGATTCAAAAAGGGCTTCCCGGAAAAAAGTGGATGTTATCTGCGATCCTGTTAACGATGATGATTCCGAGCGAGGCGATCATGATCCCGCTGTATATCGTGAATCAGGATTTAGGACTCCTGAACACGTTGTCCTCACTCATACTTTCCGGCTTCGTATCCGGCTTCAGCGTCATGCTCATGCGAAATTTCTTTTTGAGCGTCCCTTACGAGATGTCGGAATCGGCGCGGATCGACGGAGCCGGGGATCTTCGGATTTTCTTTACGATGTACTTGCCGCTTGCGAGCGCAGGGCTGGCAACAGTTACGCTGTTTGAATTTGTCAGCCGCTGGAACCAATTCACGCCAGCCCTCCTGTATATAAATGACTCGTCCAAATATACGCTGCAGATCGCGTTGAAATCGCTCATTGTCGATACCGATTCGACCTCGAGCAATTTTCTTATCACGACCAATGTCAGAATGGCAGGGATCGTCATTGCGCTTCTTCCGCTAATCATCATCTATCCGTATGTGCAAAAGTATTTTGTTAAAGGAATGTTTGTCGGCGCAAATAAAGAATAAGCAGAATTGAGGAGGCAGTCGTATGACTAAACGAATCGAGCGGACGAACACATTAGCTTTCAAACGATATATTGAGCATTCGGAACTAAGTACATACATCGAAGTACCGTTTCAAATGCCGGAGCGTGTCGAAGAAATCCACGTGAGCTATCAGGTGGAATCCCACGGCGATGAAGCCCCAAAAGCCGTCATTGATTTAGGGATCCGGGACGCCGAGAGAGTAAGAGGCTGGAGCGGAGGGGCACGTCATGAATTTAGCATCGGTCTGAATCAAGCGACTCCAGGATACCTGCATGGACGGTTCGCCCCAGGAGATTGGGCTATTCTCCATAACGCATACAAGGTTCCCGCTCAGGGTTGTACGGTCACGATCGAAATCGAGTTTACCTTCAGGACATCGCGCTGGCTGAAGGGAGATCTTCACACGCATAGCGTTCATAGCGACGGCACTTATACCCTCGAAGAGAATGCGGCCATGATGGAGAGTTTGGGCTGCGATTTTATAGCCATGACCGATCACAATACGAACAGCCAAAACCTTGCGTATCCCCGCGGGACCTCGGTACTGATGATACCGGGTACGGAGTTTACGACGAATTATGGTCATAGTAATTTTCTCGGCGTGACGAACCCCATGGATGATTTTCGCGTATCGGGAATATCCGATGTGCACGAGAAGTTTCGAGTCGCCCGCGAACGGGGAGCTAAGATTGTGCTCAACCATACGCACTGCGATAACTGCCCGTGGGAATGGGATTTCGATGTGGATTACGATTGGGTAGAAATTTGGAACGGCCCTTGGAGAGAGCACAACAGACGCGCGCTTTCTTGGTGGCAGGAGCAGCTCGTTACCGGAAGACGTCTGGTAGCCGTAGGGGGAAGCGATGTGCATCGACCGGACTCATATGTGAAGCATGCGATGCCATGCGTATGGGTCTGGACCGATGAAAAAACGGTGGAAGGCGTGCTGAACGGTATTGCGGAAGGCCATGTCGTTATCACTTATTCGCCAGATGGCCCTTTTGCCACCCTTCAGTGCGGTGAATACGGGATTGGTGATGAAGTGCCCTATGGTCACGCCGATCATGAGGTGGTCGTTCAACTGGATGATTTGATTCCGGGCGATCGGATTCGTCTGTACAGCGAGCGCGGTCTCGAGGAGGAAACTTCTGTTGACTCGGAAGGAGGCGTTACACTGATGGTTAACGCCATGCATAGGAGATTTTTGCGGGCTGAAATTTGGCGGAATCTCGATCTGGCCGACGGCTTGTCGATGGCGGCACTGACAAACCCCATTTATTTTGCTTCAAAAGAAGATACGCGATCATCGAATCACGAGGGTTACAGCATGTTTCAGTCCGTCTGAAGCCATTGTCCAATCGTGCCGATCCATTGAGGCGAATTATAAATCGATAAAATGAGCAATTAAGAAGAAATATCGCATTTCATTTTAAGTTAAAATGAGTATAATTCGCCTAAGATCATACACGAAAGGGTGGGACGATGTCAGAAATCGTAGATGACAAGAAAATCCATTGGAAGAGAAACATCATTCTCTTCTTAAGCAGCCAGACACTGTCGCTGTTTGGTTCTGCCTTGGTGCAATATGCCATTATGTGGTACATTACACTGACTACGCAGTCAGGCCTCATGATGACGCTGTATATTATTTGCGGATTCATTCCGACGTTTTTGCTGTCGCCGTTTGCAGGCGTTTGGGCGGACCGCTACAACCGTAAATCACTCATTATGATTGCGGATGCTATGATCGCGGTGGTTACGCTGATATTGGCCATTACGTTTATGCTTGGCTACCAAGCGGTTTGGCTGCTGTTTGTCATTTCTGCCGTACGCGCACTCGGGGCAGGCATTCAGACACCGGCGGTCGGAGCGATATTGCCTCAAATCGTGCCGCAAGAGAAGCTAACCAAAGTTAACGGCATCAACGGCAGCTTACAAGCGCTGACCATGTTCGTAGCGCCCATCGTCAGCGCGGCTTTGCTCACCATGGCAACGATCGAGGTGATCTTTTTTATCGACGTCGTTACGGCTGCGATCGCGATATTCACCTTGTTTGTCTTTCTCAAAATTCCGCTGCACAAAAAGGCTTCTGATACGCAAAGCACAGGCTACCTGGACGACTTCAAGGAGGGCTTGGCATATATTAAACAGCATGCCTTTTTAAAATCCTTTTTTATCTTCTTCGCTATTTTCTTTGTGCTTATGGCACCAGCTGCCTTTCTGACTCCGCTGCAGGTTACCCGCAGCTTCGGTGACGACGTATGGCGCTTGACGGCAATCGAGATCGCGTTTTCCGTCGGCATGATGGCAGGAGGAGGGATCATCGCGTCATGGGGCGGCTTCAAAAATAAAGTGTATACGATGGCGATTGCCAGCCTCATCATGGCGGTATCCACCTTTGCGCTCGGCATTGTCCCTGTATTCTGGATTTACTTAGCCATCATGGCCGTGTTCGGAGGAGCGATGCCCATATTTAATACGCCGACCACCGTCATGCTGCAGGAGAAGGTGGACGAAAATTATTTGGGACGAATATTCGGTGTCTTCGGGATGATCTCGACTTCCATGATGCCCATCGGGATGCTGATATTCGGACCGCTTGCCGACGTGGTCAAAATTGAATGGCTGCTGGTCGGTACCGGACTGTTTATGCTCGTGCTTACTGTGTTCTTCGCACGCAACAAACGCTTGGTTGAAGCGGGCATGCCGCTTCCGAAAGAGCAAGAGGCCGCGACGGATTAAAGCTACAATGCCTGGACAGAAAATGGACATACCAAAACGAAACATTAAAATAGTGTCCCAGGCTGGTTTCCTGTTGCCAAGGCACTGTAACGCATATGCTACGTCATAAGTAGAAGGAGCTAGTGACCTTTTGAGGTTACAGCTCCTTTTTATCGTGAGATCGGGCACAGCATTCGGCCATGTTTACTCTATCGAATCCAGTTATATTTTTGGTTGACAGATTTTAACACCGGGAAGATAATAATTGTAACTATGGAAAAAGGAGGGAATCATCTAAGGAGTTTGTATTCATATGGAATCTCTAATCGTAAGGATTCGGTTGTACCTCGTATATCAACCCTTTAAAGGAGTGTAGTCATGTACGATAAAATCGTAGACATTTTGTGCTCTATCAAGGAAGACCAACCGGAACTCCGCCAAAGCCTGTCCCCCGAAACGGATCTAAACAACGATATAGGCCTCGATTCTCTGCAAATGATCCAGTTTATGCTCAAAGTCGAAGATCAGTTAAACGTGGTCATTGACTATGACCAATTCGATTACGAACACCTCCAGTCGATCGACACATTTATCACTTTCCTGAAAAGCTGCCAATCGCAGGAGCAGCCTCTGTACGAAGATGTCAAACCATGAACCTGGTGTGATTCCGAAAATCGTGATGGGTACCTTCGATCCCGAAACGCGGTGGAGGGATCCGGTGCTGGCCCGGCTGCCCGCGATGCCCGATAAGGACCGAGAATCGATTGTCCTATGTATGGACGAGCTGCTTTTTCCATTTTGCGGGCCGGACGACGTCCTTTACACGCGTTGCAAAATCGATCCTGCGCTGCACGAATACCTGAACGGACTGGGTTTTTCTTTTCGGACCCGTTATCACTTTGATTTGAACGAAGAGGATAAACCTTTACCAGGATCGGACGTGTTCAAACAGTGTTTGTTCAGCCTTGCAGCCGAACAAACTCAGGACATTTTTCCGGCAAACAGGATGCTGCAGACTGCCGCTGCCGGTTATTCAAAGGGGGTGGTCTTGCCGGAATCTATCCCTTCCATATATGCCGCTAACGATTTACGGCAAAGGCAATCACCGGATGAGACTTTGTTCTCCAACGCCGCACACATTTTATCGCCCTACGCTATTACAGCAGAAACGGAAGCTTACCTTCATGCTGCCGAACCGTTTAATTCATTACCGGACATGGAGACGGTTGTGCGTGTGAACTCCAAAATATACTCGAGCAGACTTCTGACTAGAATTGGCGAGAAAAGCTGCGGCGTGGAGGCAAACAGCGCTGCGGAAATAGAGGTAATTGGAACTGCCCTTCTGAAACGAGGGCCATATTTACTGAAAGACCCTTTCGGTGTTTCGGGCAAGGGCAACCTGCTCATCGACAGCGAAGCCATGCAGCGAAGGATCGCGGAGCATCTGCATAAACAGGAGGGGAGCGGATTGCGGGTTCAATTCCTGCAGGAGCCCTTGCTGCCAAAGGTGACCGACTTCAGTTCCCACTGGTTCATCCGGGAGAATGGAAAGACGGAGTTCATCTCCGTACAGCGGATGATGAATCACCAGCAAAACTACAGCGGGTCTATCAAAGCCGATGAAGCTTTTATCGGCATGCTTGAGAACGCCGGTTATTTTACCGTGATGGAGAAAGCGCTCCGGGCTTTGGTCGAGGACGGCTATCACGGCTTCGTCTGCTTTGACTCCATGATACTGGAAGACGGAGAAGTCGTTTCCTTTGTGGAGATCAATGCCCGCAAGTCCATGGGACTGATTAACGCCTATCTCGATAAATGGTCGGAACCATACCACCATACCGGCTGGCTTACGTTTTTCTCTCTCGGTCTTCCGGAAGGCTTCACATTCGGGAAACTCCTGCAGGCTCTACGCGAATCCGGTCTTTTGTTGACAACGCCCGGGGATTACGGGATCGTACCGCTATCATCCAATACCGTCATGGTGAACGAGATTCTGAACCGGCGCCGTATCGCCGAAGGAGCACAGAACAACCGAGGCGTACCGAAGGGGCGGCTGTATGTATCGGTGGTGGGTCGTGACGACAGACACCGCAGCCAACTGGTCGAAAGCCTGCGGCAGGTGCTCGCCGACTTGTCCGTTAAAGTGTACAACTAAATCTGGAACTTGGAGGCTGCCCATGAATTCATCTTCGGTTACCTTGCTGGCGTCCGGGAATTCTCTTGGCGCATACATTCCGGCTATGCATCTGCACATGTTCCTGCAGAGCAGAGGTGTCGGAACAGACGTTCAAGTTCTGGAGAACTTGTATCACGAAGAGGTCCGGCACAAGATTCGGTCCACCAAAAAAGCATTCCACGCGGATTTCTCCGTTGCCCGTATGGGGCATAAGCTGGCCAAGCCCGTTGACTCTTCTCTGGACGAGGAGACGGTTCGGAGGATGCTGGAAGGCTGGAAACAGGCCGGTGTCACCCGCTTTGTGGTCTTTACCGGCTTCTGGCTGCCGATTCTGGAGCGTTATAAGGAAGCTGCGGAGATCCCCCTGGACATCCGACTGATTCGGCTGGATGCGATTGATACACCGTCTTATAAGGTGCACAAGCAATTATACCTAAGCTACGACAACGTCTGGTTCTACGATCCTTCAAAGCTCTCGCCGGGCAGCTACCTTGCTACGGACGAAGAAGCACCTCTGCCTTATGCGCAGCGTACCGGACGCATTCTGATCCATGGCGGTGGCTGGGGGATCGGGACCTATGCCGGGACGATCTCAGAACTTCAAAAGCTCGGCCACAGCCTTGATGTGATCGTATATGATCCCTCCGAGGTGAAGGAGGACGACGGGGTTACGCGCTATTTCGGAACGGAGGCCTCCTGGGATCCGTGGAGCAAGGATGCGCAGGGGTGTCACACGTTTCCGCCGATGGTTCGTTATGTCCGGCAAGATGGTGTTCTTCGGGAGTTTCCGCTCGGGAGTTATTCCGCTTACACGGACCTGATGCGTAATTGCGCCGCAATCATCAGCAAACCGGGGGGAGCGACCCTGAACGACTCGCTGGCATTCGGAATCCCTTTTGTTATGCTGGAACCGTTCGGCGACCATGAGCTTCACAATTCAGCCTATTGGGAATCCCGTGGTTTCGGTATCCGTTTTGCGGAGTGGAAAGCCCGGGATTTTTCAAAACCTAAACTGCAGGAGATTTGCAGATGTTTGCTGGAGCAGCGATCCAAAATCAACCATTATGGGAGGAACATCTATGCAGCCGAAAACAGCAGTTACGTTTGATAAACTAACATTCCGCAATATGAAAAGAACCCTGGTGCCGCTCGCGGAAACGGGAAGGAAGCTCAAGGAGGATCCGACATATGCGGCCCCCGTGCCTTATGAGATCGGGATCAAGCTTAATAACGGCTGCAACCTGCGCTGCAAGCACTGCTTCGAATGGAATCCGGAAGGCTTCCATCACGGCTTTGCCAAAGAAGTAAAGAACGACGAAATCGAGATTCCTGTCGTGGAGAAGCTGTTGGCCGAAACGAGAGAACGCAAATCGCGCGTATTCCTGTGGGGCGGGGAGCCGCTGTTCTACTCCAAGTTTGATGAACTGGCGGAGCTGCTGGCCAAAGAAGACCGTTACACAACGATTTGTACGAACGCGATCCTCATTGAAAAGAAGCTGGATTCCATCTTGAAAATGTCAGAAAATCTGGTCATGCTGGTCAGCCTGGAAGGCTTCGAGAAAGAGAATGACGCGATCAGAGGCAAAGGCACGTTCAAGAAAGTGATCCACGCCATAGAGCTGCTGCTGGATTTACAAAAGCAGGGACTGTACAAAGGCAAAGTGTCCGTAGCTCTGACGGTAAATGACCAGATGGTCGGCCAGCTATACAGCTTTATGGAATTCTTCGAAGAGATGGGCGTAGATTCGGTATATTTCTGCTTCCCTTGGTACATCCCTTCCGGGACGGCGGAGAAAATGGACGCCTACTTCGATGCTCATTTCCCGCACCTTGCCTCCCGCTTCGCGGACGACCACAAGAACAGCTGGCACTCCTTCAAGTTCCATATCTCGCCGGACCATTTCGACACGCTGATCGAAGAGCTGAAACGTGTCAATTCGCGTGTATGGAATGTACGGATACGCTATCAGCCCGCACTGGAGCCCGAAGAGGTGGAAGGGTTTATCCGGGGAAGCGAGAAACCGGCCATGAACCGCACGAAGTGCTTCTCGATCTCGAACCGGATGGACGTAATGCCGGACGGCAAGGTGAATCCGTGCAAGTTTTTCCCGGAATTCAGCGTCGGCAATCTGTATGAAGATAGCGTAGCGGATATTTTTCATGGTGAAGATCTTCGGAAACAGCGCGAGGTGCTGGCCTGCGGTCTGATGCCGATTTGCTCAAAATGCGTACTTCTTTATAACAATGGAGTTTAAGCGTTTAAACTTTATGCCGTTCAATCAGGCAAATCAGGCAAACGTTTGGGAGGATCGGAGATGGATTTTATCCGTGTGCGGGAGCTGCACAAATCGTTTGTGTATTACCGGAAACAAGCCGGGCTCAAACATTCATTAAAAAATTTATTTGCCCGCAAGTCACTGGTGAAGGAAGCGGTTAAATCCGTTTCCTTCGATATCGGTCCCGGCGAGTGTGTCGGATTTCTCGGGCCCAATGGGGCGGGCAAGACCACAACGCTTAAAATGTTATCGGGCATTCTATATCCCACGAGCGGGGAAGCCGTTGTACTCGGCTATGTGCCGTGGGAGCGAAAGAACGAGTTCAAACGGCTATTCTCCATTGTGATGGGCCAGAAAAACCAGCTTTGGTGGGACCTTCCCGCCAGCGAGTCGATTTATTTGAACAAATGTATTTATGACGTGGACGATGATCTCTACCGTCGGAGTCTTGCCGAGCTATCGGAAATGCTCGATGTGCAGGACCTTCTGGATGTGCAGGTGCGCCGGCTGTCCCTTGGGGAGCGGATGAAAATGGAGCTCATCGCCGCTCTGATTCACCGCCCTAAGCTGCTTTATCTCGATGAGCCGACGATCGGCCTCGATTTCCCCTCGCAGAAGAAGGTCAGGGAGTTTCTGAAATACTACAATGAACAGTTCGGTGCGTCGATCCTGCTGACGAGCCACTACATGAAGGATGTGGAGGACCTGTGCAAGCGGACGATCATTATTAATGAAGGCAGTATTCTGTATGACGGTGATCTTCACAAAATCAACGATCTTTTTGACGAGCAGAAAATTATAAGGCTGCATTTCTCCGAACCCGTTGCCGAGCAGCGGTTGGCCAAATTCGGGAAAATCGTCAGCGCAGACGACTACAACGCTGTTTTGGAGCTGCCAAAGTACAGGTTGAAGGAAGTGTCGCGTGCCGTGCTCGATTCCTTTCCGATCGTTGACTGGACGATCGAGGACGTGGCGATCGAGGAGAGCATATCGATGCTCTACCGCAAGGAATCCGTCGGATGAACAGACGCAAATTGTATAAGGCTGTGTTTTCAATGGGCGTCCAGCATTCGATGGAGTACCGTTTTCATTTTTTTCTTGGTCTAGTGGGGGCCGCGTTTCCGATTCTTGTCCAGTATTTCATCTGGACGGCGGTGTACCGGCATTCCGGTCAGGCTGCGCTGTTCTCGTATTCGTACGGTCAAATTATTTTGTATACGATCTTGGCGGGATTGGTGTCCAAGCTGATCGCGACTCAGTTCGAGCACCAGATTGCCGACGATATCAAAAACGGCGGTCTTAACAAGTATTTGATCAAACCGGTCAGCTATTTCGGATATCGGCTGGTATCTTTTTTCGGTCAGAAGGCGATCTACTACGGGATTACGGCTTTGCTGCTCTTCGGAATTATTGGGTTCGCATCTGCAGGTGGCGTGCTGGAGCTCCAGGCCATACGCCTGATCTTGTTCGCGGTTACGCTGTCGGGGGCGCTTTTGCTCAATTTTCTGATCGCTTACTGCATCTGCGCGAGTGCATTTTATCTGCATGAGATCTCTTATTTTTTTGTCATTACAAGTTTACTTGTCAATATTTTAAGCGGAGGCATGTTTCCGCTCGAGATCTTCGGGGAGTCGGTAGTGAAGGCACTTCAGTACACGCCATTCCCGTACACGATTTATTTTCCGGTCAATATCCTCAGCGGCAAAGCGGAAGCGGCGGCTATGTACCAAGGGCTGCTCATCCAGTGTGGGTGGATTCTGATGTTCTTCTGGTTATCCCGTCTGACGTGGCGCATTTCCATGAAGAAATATTCGGCAGCAGGGGGGTAGCGGACGTTGCATATGTTTAAAATCACGAGGAAATACATGCGTCTGTACGGTTTATTCATCAAAAATTGTCTCATCGCCCAAATGGAGTTTCGGGGCAATTTTATGATGAGCCTGCTGGTCGAATCCGTCTACCTGCTTGCCAAGCTGCTATATGTGCTGGTCGTGTTCCGTACCGATCTTCATGTTGATGGCATACCGCCCGAAGGGCTGCTTCTATTTATAGGCATGCACACGGTGGTGACCGGAATTTATGTCGGCCTGTTTTTTACAAATTTCATGAAAATTCCGGAATATGTTAAAGACGGCTCGCTTGATTTCATGCTGACGAAGCCGGTATCCCTTCAGTTCATGGCTTCCTTGCGTTACGTCGATTTGGCGCTGCCGATCCCTGATATTCTGGTTGGGTTCGTCATGATCGGCATCGGCTGGCATGCGATGGATATTCCGCTGACGTTCCTGCAGCTAGCGGGGTTTGCCCTGCTGCTGCTCGTCTCCGTTGTCATCACTTACTGCCTGATGATTATCCCGGCGCTGCTTTCATTCTGGTTCGTCCAGACGGGCTCTGTGTCGGAGATCGCGCATTCCGTTTGGGACGCCAACAATTTCCCTATGGCTATATACCCGGCCTGGGTCCGGCGGGTCGGGACTTTTGTTATTCCTCTGTTCCTTATTACCAATTTCGGACCAATGTTTCTGCTTGGGCAGATTAACTGGCTCCATGCGGGCTTGGCGCTGATCGCTTCGCTTCTGCTCTTTGCAGCTGTTCGGCTGCTCTGGAAACAGACAGTGAAAGGTTACAGCAGCGCGAGCAGTTAATCCGGCAGTTTGGTGGGGCGAAAAAGCTGAGCTTGCATTCTCGCATCAGAGAAGGAAGTAGACGTGTCGGGTTAAATCGTCGGAAGACTGCTATCACGATTCCGGATCACTTGTAAGAAAGGAGGAGAATCAGATGAACGCGTTTCAGCTACCGGTGGTGAATCCGCCGCTTAAAGGATTTTTGCGGTGGGCCTACACACTTTCCATCACCAGCATCCATGAAGAAACGAAGCCTTGGTTTTACAGCAATTTTATCCAGCTGTTCTGCAAAAAAAACTTTCTGGAGGACGGCAGGCAGTACTACTTTGATTTTTTTCGGGGCAAGCCCAACGAACTGAATTTCAACAACCCGTTTCTTCTCACCTGCTCCGTCAATTATACGATTCTGGAGAGTTTGGCATTGGACGCTTGGCCGAAATTTTTCGCGGATCAGATCCGAAACGGCTATTATTGCGTTGTGTTTTTGGATGAAGCCAGATTATCGCCTGCGGCCTCCTATCAGAGAGAGCCGTTCCCGCATCATCTTTTTCTATATGGTTACGATTGGGACGAAAGGATCTTCAATGCGTCGATGTTCGATCGTACGGGAGTATACCGCAATTTGCAGATCCCGTTCCGGGAGTTTCAGGACGCCGTTCAGTCCATGAGGCATCTTCTAAAGGAGAAGCTCACGGCCGATCATCATACTTACTTTTATAAATACGAGCCGCATTCTCCATATCCTTTTGATAGAACTGCCGCGATTGACCAACTTCGCGATTATCTAAACGGAGAGACCCGTCTCAACCGGATCAATTACAATTCGGACAACGAAGAAGCATTCGGAATCAAGGTATACGACTATTTACGGCTGTACTATGATGCCGCAGAGGGCAACGATTCCCGGCTCGGTGACCGTAACGATGTAAGACACCTTCATGTGCTCTGGGAACATAAAAAAATGATGAGCGAGCGGATCGGATACTTGGTGGACGAGGCGATCATCCCGTATGACGAGGAGCTGGTGGCTGGCTACAAGGATATCACCAAAAGGGCGATGAAGCTGAGAGATCAGTACATTCGTCATGAACTTCGCGAAGACCACGAAATGTTTGATCGGCTGAGGCTTCGGTTCGATGAATTCCAAAACGAAGAGCCTGTTCTCCTGCAAAAGCTCATTACACTGCTTGATGGCTGAAAAAATACGATGCTTACTGAAAAGACCGGGTTTTCAGCAACAGATTAAGCATGGTTAGAAAACAAAACCTGCTAGCTATGGCTAGCAGGTTTATTGTTCATTAATGGTTAAATGATGCTCTCGTTAGCCTGACTGCGTCGATAAGGCATCCCATACGCTCATCAGTTGAGTGATGGCAGCATCCATTGCTTCGTATGAAATACCGTCCCGGGCTTGCGTTGATATTCCTTGCAGAAATGTTTCAAATAAGGTTACCAGCATGGGGATATCCGTTGAATCCGGCAACTCTCCATTGGCTACGGCCCGCTCGATACAATCTTTTAGCCAACCATGGACTCTGGCCCGTTCCTTGGCAAGCATCTCGCGGATATGTTGTTGCTCGGGTGAACAGTTCACGGCGGACAAAACCAACAGACAACCGGGAGGATGGGAACTTTCTGTCTGCATTCGAGCCGATCGTCGCAGTCCTTGTTCGATGGCCGCTTTTGATGTCAGGTTTGTATCCCTGAAACTTTCAGAGACTTGTCCATAAGTAGAGATATATTGATCCATCACTTCTCGGAACAGGGATTCTTTTGATTCGAAAGCGGCATAAAAACTCGCTGCAGAAATATCGCCCATGGCAGCACGCAACTGAGCTAGCGAAGTGGATTCGTAGCCGTGTTCCCAGAACAGAAGCATGGCGGCAGCAACTGCCTCGTCACGGTTAAAAGCGCGTGGACGTCCCGTTCGTGCCATATAAATGCCCCTCCTTTATCTAATTCTATACTAATCGATCCAGAAGTCCTTGACAAGAGAGAAGGGTCAATCTAATATGTGGAATGATCGATCCATAAATAATTTGCTCTTGAGGAGGAAACTATTTTGCCACAATTATCATCTTCTAAGGGTACGGCACAAACGGGCAACATGCCCGTCGCCAGGCTTCCTTGGTTAGCACTGCTCGCGCTTGCGATGACTGGATTTATTTGTATTTTTACAGAAACCATTCCGGCGGGTTTACTGCCGCATATTGCGGGAGGTTTGAATATTGCGACAGGGATGGCCGGGCAACTCGTCACTTCCTATGCTTTGGGTTCCATTGTGGCGGCAATCCCGTTTGCGATGTTTACCGGAGGGATGAGACGACGTTCGCTTCTGCTAGCCATTATTGTAGGTTTTTTGATCTTCAACTCGATGACCGCATTGTCTAGCAGCTATGTATTGACTTTGGTCGCTCTATTTTTTGCCGGCGTATCTGCGGGTGCCGCATGGGGGATGATTGCCGGGTACGCACGGCGTATGGTTTCGGATGCTTTAAGAGGCCGTGCCTTAGCAGTCGCGATGGTTGGCACTCCGATAGCTCTTACACTCGGTGTGCCGGTGGGCACCTTGCTCGGTGACCTCATTGGTTGGCGCCTTGTATTCGGACTCATGTCTCTGCTGACTCTCGTATTAATTGGATGGGTTCTGTGGCAGGTGCCGGACTATCCCGGGCAGCCTGCAAATCAAAGAATGACCATCCGTCAGGTGTTTGTCATGCCCGGCATCCGTCCGATTCTTATGGTGGTATTGACATGGATGCTGGCTCACAATATTTTATATACGTATATCGCGCCGTTATGGAGCATATGAATATGGATTCGCATACAGGAGGGCGTATGGACCAAAACGTAAAATTAATGTTCTTGGACGAACATGCCAATGAAGGTGCAGCGCGGTTCGGAGTCAGCTCCAAGGAGCTGACCTTCCTTGGAGGATTTCAAAACTTTATATATTCCTATGATCGCAATGATATAAAATATATCCTCCGTTTCACAGCGAGCACTCATCGCACAGGAGAAGAACTTGCAGCTGAAATAGAATGGATTCGTTATCTATCAAAGAATGGGCTGGCGGTCTCAGACTCGTTATCTTCGATGAATGGAAACGACTTCGAACGAATCCGAGGAACTCATATTGATTTCTACGTGACCTCTTTCAGATATGCGCCTGGTCGTAAAATCGGATATCCGGAATGCCTAGGCAATCCCTTACTTTACGAGCAATGTGGACGCGTGACTGGCCGTCTCCATGAACTGTCGAAGCGTTACAAACAAAAGGTAAAAAGGCACACTTGGGAAAACAATGAATACCTCTTACAGGCCCAAAAATATATACCGGAAGAGCACCTACCCATGCTTCTTGCGCTTGATGATCTTAAGAGACAGTTGTCCAGTCTCCGTATTACTACTGATAATTTCGGTTTGATACACGGAGATATCAATGTAGGAAATTTTATGGTTGATGAATCAGGGGAATTAACGCTTTTCGACTTTGACGAATGTCAGTATAGTTGGTATGTCGAAGACATTGCGATCCAGTTATATTACCTGCTGTATGTATTTGGGGAAGATTCCAAAGTTGAACGAAAGGCGCAGTACGAGCTTTTCATGAAACATTTTGAGCGAGGCTATACAGAGGATAACCGTCAAATGCCTGAGGGCTGGAGGGATCAGTTGGGGCTTTTCCTGAGGCTGCGTGAAATTATCGTAGTCGTCGGCATGCACCGAAGCTGGGATTTAAGTCAACCAGACGATTGGACTCGCGACTTTTTAAGGGATAGCAGGATGCGGATTATACATGGGATTTCGTTGATCGACGAATTCCAGTCATCCTAAATGGGAGGGTAGGATAGAACAAGCATGGTTATATGTTGTTTACATGTGGTTGGGATATTGGATAATTCTGGGCTGTGATTGATGTTATAATCAAAGTGGACGCTTTATTTCGAGACGAGGGAGGAGATGGCGGCTGAACAAGCGTACATGGTATATCTTTCTGGCAATTTGTGTCCTGATTCTAATCAGCGCAACGATATATTCGGCGTCTCAAAACAGAACATCGTTTAAGGAGATGGTGCTCGATCAATTGATTGAGCCTAAGACCATAAACCATATGAGCGTCAGGAAAAATCGGTTCCGTTCGAACGAGCAAGAGATACAAATTACAGATCCTGCGGAGATTGAGCGGATTATGAACAGCTTTTCCGAAGTCAAACTGCGTAAAACCAGCAGAGTGGATTACGGTAGCGAAGAATATGAAGTTTGGTTTCAGGGTCGAAATGGCCCGACCTTCTCTATGTACTTCTTTAGCCCTGACCACGTTCGAATCCATAACGGTTCGAGCAATCACAAAAGGTATGGCAAGGAATATAAAATTGTAAACGACTTCGATCGTGGGGTCATCGAAAATCTATTTAAATAGACGAATGTTTTTCATTGTGGAAAACCAAGGCCGTTTGAAGATCATCTCAGTCCGTATCATTTTGATCGTCCTCTGCTGTTTAAAAATAAATACTGGAATGTTCGTTCCGATTGGTATATACTCATGTAGAAAAGGAGGGAGTATCGATGGGACGGACCAAAGAATTTGACCGGGAGCAAGTGCTGCGCAAAGCCATGATCGTTTTTTGGGAAAAAGGATATGAGGCTGCAAGCATACCGGATTTATTGGAATCCATGGAGTTGAGCAGATCCAGTATGTACGAAACGTTTCAGGATAAACAGACGCTGTATTACGAAGCCATCCAATATTATAAAAAAATGTCGCAAAAAAAACGTGATCAAATGATACATGCAACTTCTGCGATCGCGGGAATCCGCCAGTATTTCGAGCTGCATATCATGAACGCTTTTGCCACGCACGGCGAAGCTTTCCCTAATGGATGTCTGATTACGAATGCTTCCGTTGGTTTGGATACGGTGGATGAGCCTTTGCAGAATACGATTCGCCAAAGCTTTACGGAATTGGAGCAGCTGTTTTATGAGACGTTAAAGAAAGGGCAAGAAACGGGAGAAATAGCCCCGGAGAAAGATATTAAAATGTTATCGTACCTGCTCCTGAACCTCAACCATAGCATTAACGTAATGGCCAGAATCAAAAGCGATATTAATAAAGTCCATGGTATGATGGATGCGGTCTTCGAGATGCTGTAAACCTATTTTTTTAGGAAACTGGAATGATCATTCCTGAAAGGATTTCCCCTTGCTTATGAGCATAGGAGGGGGGAATTGTCTCTATTCTGGAATGAACGTTCCTGTAATATAACGCAATAATTCATAAAAAAGGAGTGTTTATCAATGTCTGAAAACGAAAAGGAAATGCCGGAGAAATCCGTATCAACATGGATCACGCTGATTCTTGCAGTTGCCTGTGGGTTGATCGTTGCAAATCTTTACTATACTCAACCTTTAATTGAATCGATCAGCTCGGCCATCGGGTTATCTTCGGAAGCCGCAGGTCTGATCGTGACGCTGACCCAAATCGGTTACGGGATCGGCTTGTTATTTATCGTCCCTTTGGGGGATTTGCTTGAAAACCGCAAATTGGTGGTTATGCTGCTGATTCTGACGTCTATTGTTTTGATCATCGCGGCTGAAGCCCGAAGTGCGGCTCTGTTTCTTGCCGCTTCCTTGTTTATAGGTGTCGGGGCCGTTGCGGCCCAGATCCTAGTTCCATATGCGGCGCATCTTTCCCCTGAGGAGACGCGTGGACGTAATGTAGGCAACGTAATGAGCGGTTTGTTATTGGGTATTATGTTGGCCCGTCCGGTTTCGAGTATGGTAGATACATATTTCGGCTGGCATGCCATCTTTATGATTTCCTCCGCTATGCTCTTGGTACTGGCTCTTGTATTGGCAAAAGTCCTTCCGGCAAGGCAGCCGCAAACGAAGGACAAATATCCGGTTATCATCTCATCCATGCTGCATCTGCTCAAGACAACGCCGATTCTGCGGCGCCGCGCACTGTATCACGCGTTTTTGTTCGGCATGTTTAGTCTGTTCTGGACAACGGTTCCGCTCGTTTTAACGAGTCCGGTGTTTCATTTTTCTTCAACAGGTGTAGCACTTTTCGCTTTGGCAGGGGTTTCTGGTGCGGCGGCGGCTCCTATTGCTGGCCGCTTTGCAGATAAAGGCCTGATACGTTCGGCAACGGGATTGTCCATCGCGCTGGTGATTCTATCGGGTCTTTTGCCGATTATGTTTCCTGGAGGTTCTATATTTTCTATCGTTATCCTCGTAATTGCTGCTATTCTGCTCGACATGGGTGTGTCCGCCAATTTGGTGTTGGGACAGCGAGCGATTTTCGCTTTGGGAGCTGAGGTGCGCAGTCGGCTGAACGGCATGTATATGGCGATCTTTTTTGCGGGTGGAGCCATTGGCTCCGCAGCCGGGGGTTGGGCGTACGCCATGGGCGGCTGGAAAGCGGCGATGTGGGTTGGCGTTCTATTTCCGATCCTGGCATTACTGTACTTTTTTACGGAAAAAAGAGGGGCTCACGGCGATATGAGATGAATGATGGTCAAGCCTTTCGTGAATGCGACATTGATTTTTTAAATGGCTCTAGTTGAGTACGTGTGAATATATCGGTGTTTATGTTTGACATAGCCGCGTAAATTCGCGGCTATGTCAACAAGGGAAAATATGGATCTCAATGCGGTCTTCCACGCGAAGAGTTGTTCATTACTTCAAAGGTATGGACAACCGATCTTGAATATCGCGCAACGAAGAAGGCGTTTGAGGAGACCTGTCGGAAACTGAATGTTACGTATCTCGATATGTATTTGATTCATTTTGCTGGCCCTCATTACGAGAAGGCATGGGCGGCGATGGAGGATTTGTACATGGAAGGGAGAATTAAAGTTATCGGCGTAGCAAATTTCGAAATCGAGCATTTGGAGCATCTCAAAAAGCAATCTCGGATATCACCGATGATCAATCAGATCGAAACGCACCCAGAGTTTCAACAACACGATGTGCATGATTATATGAATCGTGATCGGATACTGCATGAAGCATGGGGACCACTGGGACAAGGAAACAAGGCCTTGCTGGAGCATCCGGTTCTCGTTGAGATTGCCCGTAATCATCAAAAGTCAGTTGCACAAGTCGTATTACGCTGGCATATAAACCGTGGAATTATTATCATCCCTAAATCGTCAAATTTGATTAGGATAAAGGAAAACAGCGAAATTTTTGATTTTGACCTAAGCGAGGAAGAAATGGACCGAATCCGGCAGCTGAACACGGGTAAAAGATATTCAGTTAACCCGACTGGCTACATGATAAGTCCGATTTACATACGGTTGATGAAGCTATTTGTAAAATAAGTGTGGGCTGGATCTTAAACGAAATAGCACAATCAGGTAGAACAGGAGGATTACATGCTTTTTATGGTAAACTTCTAATTAAGAAGTTTAGGCAAGTAAGGAGTGGAGCAGTTGTTTGCTGAGCAGCGGCATCAAATCATTATTCAGAAACTGAATCAGGACAAATCGATTCGAGCGTCGGAGCTCATGGAGCATTTCGGAGTTTCGTTTGAGACGATCAGACGTGATCTGGAATATTTAGAAAGCGAAGGCTACCTGCGGCGGGTGCACGGCGGGGCGATTCTGAAGGAGCCCGACTATAGCCGGGAAATCCCGCTGCCGATCCGCGAATCGATATATATGGAAGAGAAGGCGGAGCTTTCTCAAATCGCGGTACGTTATGTGACCGAAGGGATGTCCATCGCGCTTGATCCCAGTACGACAAACACCCAGATTGCGAAGGCGCTGAAAGCCAAGTTCGATCGATTAACCGTGATTACGAACTCGCTTCCGATCGTCAACGAACTGGTTTCGATGCCAGGATATACGGTGATTATGACCGGGGGCGTAATTCGTCATGAAGAGCAAAGCATCATCGGAGATTTGGCGGAGGAGTTTTCATCACGCTTCCATGCGGATCTGTTCTTTATGAGTATGAGCGGGGTTACGTTGGAAGCAGGGATTACAGATTACGGAGTCGGCGAAATTCAAGTGAAAAAAATAATGCTCGCGAACGCAAAGCGCTGCATCGCCCTCGCAGACAGCAGCAAGTTCGGGCAAAATTCATTTATCAAAGTATGCGGGGCAGCGGAAGTCGAACGGTTTGTGACGGATTCCAAAATCGACCGGGATATCGTTGAACAATTTCGCAAGAACGGCATCGAAATCGTATACAAATAATAAAAATCCTATGAACGATTCTTGGTTTCCACGAACCAGGAATCTTTTTTTATATATTTTGAAAGTGCTTGTTATGGAGTTGTATTTGTGTGTGTTTGTATGTTTCTAATATTCCGACATGGCTCACACAGTTCTACTGTTCTTCCGACCAGGCAGTTTATCGATTAACTAGAGTATTTATACTCAACAGATTCCGGCAGAAAAAGAGTTGCACCTAATTAAATAATGTATGTGATTGATTGTGTATATGTGGTATTATTTGTATCAAATCAAGGAACCGAGAAATGAACCATTGCTTTTCAAAAGGAGGAGAAACCAGTGAAGATTCATTTTCTAGGCACAGCCGCAGCCGAAGGATTTCCAAACCCGTTCTGCCGCTGCGATGCCTGCAGCAAGGCGAGGTCGCTTGGAGGAAAAAATATTCGAACAAGAAGCTCTATTTTGATCGACGATTTGATCAAGGTCGATTATTCTGCAGATTCCCATATGCAGGCGCTCCGTGATCGGATCGACTTGGGTGCGGTTGAGCACCTGTTGTTTACGCATACGCATTACGACCATTTTCAGCCGTCGGATCTGTACAACCGAGTTGAAGGATTTGCGCACGGTATCGATCATCCCTTACATATCTATGGCAACGATGTTGCCATTAGCCAGACCGTTACTGCACTGGGGCCGGACGCTGGAGGCAGGTTTGCCTTCCATTTATTGCGCCCGTTCGAGACGATTTCATTGGGCGATACACGAGTCACCCCTTTGCTTGCGAATCATGACCCCATGGAAACTTGTTTGCTGTTTTACATAGAAAAAGGGGGCAAAACGCTATTTTACGGCAATGACACCGGATGGCCGCATGACGATACTTGGGAATGGCTTCAACGCAAAAGGATCGATATGGCGATCCTTGATTGTACGCATAGCTATACGAACAATAAGCGAAATCCAAATCATATGGGGATTGAGAGTGTGCTGGAGGTTCAGCGCGTATGGCGGGACGAAGGTACGCTTGGGCGTGACGCTCTTATATACGTGACTCACTTTACACACAATTCCGATTTTCTGCATGATGATTTTGATCGCGCTTTCGAGCCCGCGGGCATTAAGGTGGCTTACGATGGCCTGATCGTCGACCTATGACGAGTGACAGCAGCAACGCGATAGAACAGCGCCAGATTAGGATTGTCGGTATCGTAACGGCGCTAACCCTCTTCGGCGACTCGATGCTGTACATTGTCCTCCCCGTGTATTGGAAGGAAGCGGGACTGGACGCCCTTTGGCAGGTAGGCGTGCTGTTGTCCGTAAACCGACTAGTAAGGCTGCCCCTTAATCCTGTCATTGGCTGGCTGTATCATCGCATGTCGCTTCGAACCGGTCTATTCATCTCTGTGTTGTTAGCGGCGCTTACCACAGTAGGATACGGCGTCTTCAAAGGGTTCGTGCTTTGGATAGCTTTGCGGGCGGTGTGGGGAATTGCATGGTCCTTGATGCGAATGGGCGGATATTTGACCGTCATTCGTTACTCGGACGATACCAATCGAGGGCGATTTATGGGAACGTATAACGGATTGTGGCGCCTGGGCAGCCTGGTTGGCGTGCTGTTCGGAGGGTTTCTCGTACCCATGCTCGGACTGCAGTCCGTCTCGATCATCTTTGGTTTGATGGCATTGGCCGGACTTCCGTTGATCGCGGCATCCATAAGTCCGGGAAAAGCGTCCAGCTCACATCAACTGGAATTACCTCCCGGTAAGACAAAAACGGTATGGTCGCTGCAGGTAAAGAAAATCGTGATAAGCGGACTAATTATATCCTTGCTGCACGCCGTGTTCGGCGCGACGCTTACGTATCTCATTGATACGAGTTATCCAAAGGGAATCCCGTGGTTCGGTCTGATCATCGGCAGCACGGTGTTGGGCGGCGTATTGACAGCGCTTCGCTGTGCTTGGGAGCCGTTCTTGGCCCGATGGTTCGGACAGCGTACGGATGGGCCGAGAGGAAGGCTGCCTTTATTCATGCTCTCGCTTGCGGGTGCGGCAGCGGGTTATGCGTTACTTCCGTGGCAGCTGCCGCTCGGTATATGGATTGTTATCGTTATTTTTGTCATGATCACAAGCACTGCGCTTGGCACCATTATGGACGCCATGGCTTCTGACGCTGCGAAGAGTACTTCCGTTATTACAGTCATGACTGCTTATTCCGTATCTACCGATTTAGGGGCGGCGATCGGCCCGACGTTAATTTATTGGGTGGTCGGCTCGCAGTATGGCGTGACATCGATGTATTTGGCGTGCGCTGCTGTATTCGTTTTGATCGGGTTATGGTATTGGAAGGAATATGTGACAAAGGGGCGGGTATATCTTGGAGAAAAAGCTGAAGTTTCGTGAGGATGGAACGTTTGTCATTGTACAGTTTTCTGATGTAGAGTTTATTGACGCTGAGGATCACGATCCGGAGACGCCGCTTCTCGACTCGATGACGAAGGCGACGATGGAGAGAATCATTGCGATTGAGCAGCCGGATCTTGTTGTGTTTGCAGGCGACTTGACGGCAAGCGCTAGAAGTAAAGATCCGCTGCAATCGTTCCGCAGCGCTGTCGCTGTCGCTGAGGAAAACCGCGTAGCATGGGCGGCTGTGTTTGGCAATCATGACTCGGAAGGAAGCGTACCGCGTAAAAGGATGCATGAGGAGCAGCTCCTGCATGAATATTGCGTAGCCAAACCGGATCCACCGGGCGTAAGCGGAGCCGGAAATTATGTGCTGACGGTTGACGATTCCAAGGGAAGGCCGGCAGCTTCGTTGTTCTTCCTAGACAGCGGTGATTACTCACCGATGGATGCGGTGGGCGGATACGATTGGATACGCCGGGATCAAATCGAATGGTATGCATCTGAATCTCGGCAATTAGCCGATCGAAATGGTGGAGAGCCTTTGCCTGCACTGGCTTTTTTCCATATTCCGCTCCCGGAATACAAAGAGGTGTGGAAGACGAAGGTGTGCGAGGGCCACTGTAGCGAATGGATCAGCTCGCCTGAACTGAACTCCGGCTTGTTCGCCGCCATGGTGGAGATGGGCGATGTTATGGGCACGTTTGTCGGACATGATCACTCGAATGATTACTGCGGGACACTGCAAGGCATTCGTCTTTGTTATGGGAGGTCTACTCGTTACGTTAGTTATGTAGACGGTGTGCGCAAAGACAAATTTCCGACGGGCGCAAGAGTCATTCGATTAAGAGAACATGAGCGACAGTTTGAGACATGGATCCGCCAAAGCGACGGGCTTGTCGCGGAAATGCCGCTGCATGAGCCGGATGCTCGGTAAGTTACCCTTTCCCACGCAATTTCTCTTCACCAATATAGAATTCCAAAAATGTTCTGAATAAGCTGCGAATATTCTTCCGTTCAAACTGAGCCATATTCAATCTACCTCGTTCTTTGAGAATGTTGTTGTGATGCACCATGCAACCTGGGGATTTGAATGTGGCTTTTTCTCGATCTCGTATTTTGCAAGTTGATATTTTATAACAAAACAAGGATTGTCGTTGTTATTAAAGCCTGAAGTGGATCATTCGGATGGCGTTAAAGCCGGGAGGGGGGTGATGAAACAGACGGAATTCATGCAAAAGGATGCTGGGGCTAACCATTGGCAGTCTAATTTGAATGATGGAAGGTGGTATTGTGATGAATTTACGTTGGCGGAAATGCATGGTGGTTTCTCTTCTCACCAGTTTCATGCTGTATCCCATTTTGTTGTTTACCGGACCGATACAAGCATCAAGCGCTGCAGACGAGTTCGATTTGCTGAGGGAGAGGTGGCATGTATATTTGACCGGGGGGACGGCAATCGACACGTCGGACCCGGAAATTGCAGCGAAAATCAGCCAAATCGAAACCAACGCGAACAAGCACTGGTCAGCGATGAACACAAACGCCGGACGAACTTATCTGTGGAGCGATCTGGCGAATTGGAGTGTCTCCAGCACGATCTCATCCAACTATGTAAGGCTGAAGGAAATGGCTCTGGCCTATTCCACAACAGGGTCTTCCCTCAAAGGGGATAAGCAGCTGGCTGCAGACATCCTAAGTGGCCTGGACTGGATGTATGCGAACAAATATAACGAAACGAAGAGCGAGACAGGAAATTGGTGGGATTGGGAAATCGGCGTGCCGATGAATCTGACGGATGCGATGGTCTTGATTTATGATCAAATGTCCGCAACGCAAAAAGCTAACTACACGAAGGCTTTGGACAAATTCGTTCCGGATCCAACCTATCGCACAAATTCTCCTTCACTCCGGGAGACCGGTGCGAATCGGCTTGATAAAGCGCTAATTGTCTCTTTGCGCGGCGTGCTGAATAAATCGGATGCCAAGATTGCGCAAGGCCGTGACGCGATCAGCCAGGTGTTGTTGTATGTACAGAGCAGGGACGGCTTTTACGAGGACGGTTCATTTATCCAGCATGACTATGTCGCGTATACAGGAAGCTACGGTGCCGTTCTGCTCGAAGATATGGCGAAGCTGCTGTATCTTCTAGGCGGTTCGAGTTGGGATGTGACGGACCCGAATATCGCGAATGTCATTCGTTGGGTAACGGAGGCTTACCGCCCTTTTCTGTATAAAGGCGCGATGATGGATACGGTGCGAGGGCGTGCGATATCGCGCGAAAGTTCACAGGATCACCAGGCGGGACGGAAAATCCTGGCTTCACTCGTCATGCTCGCCGACGGCCTGAACGCTCGGGATGCCGCAACGGTTCGCCAAATTGCCAAAGGCCAAATGATGTCGGATACAACGTTCCCGAGTTATACGGAGGGGCTGTCCATTTTCAGCATCGGCAAAATCAAAGCACTGCTTGGCGATCCATCCGTTGAACCCGCAGGCGATATGATCGATACCCATGTATTCGCAGGGATGGATCGCGCCGTACACTTAAGGCCTGATTTCGGCCTGGCGCTTGGTATGTTCTCGACGCGGATTTCGGCTTTTGAATACGGCAACGGCGAAAATACCAAGCCATGGTGGCAAGGCGCAGGCGCAGCCTACATGTACAATGCGGACCAGACGCAGTTTTCGGGGGCCTATTGGCCAACGATTGATCCGGTGAGATTACCGGGAACGACTACGGACGGCTCTACGGGGAGCGTGGGCTCGTTCAGCTTCAAATTCAATACTTCGAATTGGGTAGGCGGTTCATCGATTGATGGCCCTTACGGTACGGTCGGCATGCAATTTTCGATGTCGAAAAACACGGGTACTCCGTTATCCGGCAAAAAGTCATGGTTTCTATTCGGCGACAAATATATAGCGCTCGGATCCGACATTTCGAGCACCGGAGGTCGATCAGTAGAGACGATCGTTGAAAATCGCAAGCTGAACGAGAACGGTTCAAATACGTTGACGGTTGATGGAACGGTTAAGCCTGCGGCGACGGGGTGGACGGAGGCGATGACAGGCGTACAGTGGGCGCATCTGTCTGGAAGCGAGCCCGGAGCGGATATCGCGTACGTATTCCCTGGAGGGGCGACGGTCCATGGTCTTCGAGAAACGAGATCCGGCTCCTGGAAGGATATCAACACCGATGGAAGCGATAAGCTTCTATCCGCGCAATACGCCAGCCTTGCGCTAAATCACGGTATCGATCCGGTGCAAGCTTCCTATGCCTATGCCGTTTATCCGGGGGCGACAACGAGTGAGGCGGCCGGTTATGCGGCGAACCCGGGCTTTACGGTTTTGAAAAACACGGGAAACGTACAGGCGGTGATGGAGACCACCGATCAAATGGCGGTCGGAGCCAACTTTTGGAAGGATGCGGTTGAAACCGTTCAAGTGAACGGAGCCGATTACTTAACTAGCAATAAGAAATCATCCGTCACCATCGTTGAGAGCGGAGATGAGCTGCAAATCGGGGTTTCAGATCCGACCCAAGCAAACGGAGGGACTATTGAAGTCGAAATTCACCGTGCGACAACCGGCGCGTTGCGGCTCGACCCGGGGGTTACAGTGAAGCAGTTTGCACCGACGACGGTATTGGAAGTCAATACGGCGGGAGCGATCGGGAAAACGTTCCTGGCTAAGCTGAGCACAGGGTCAACGACGCCGCCAGTGGCGCCACAATTGATCGAAGCCTTGCCAGGACCCGGTTCAGCTGCGCTGAAATGGTCCGCAAGCGCAGGAGCAACAGGATACCGAATTGATTACGGGACAGCGCCCGGCAACTATACGAATACTGTGGATATATCCGCAGTCAGCGGAAATAACCAGTATACCGTCACAGGGCTAGCCGACGGGGCAACGTATTATTTTACGATAAAAGCACTTAATGGCGCCGGTAACGAAAGCGCCGCATCCAATGAATTATTCGTAACGCTTGGATACGCAATCTTGCCTTCCGACGATGTCTACGTACGCAGCGGGTCTTATGCAAACACGAACTTCGGATCTTCCGATCAATTGGTTATCAAAAACGATCCCAACGCAGGTTATCACAGGTACTCCTATTTGAAATTTGATTTATCTCATCTGCCGGATCAGGTCAAAAGCGCGCAAATCCGCCTGGTTCCGACAAGTGCCGGACTTGCCAACACACAAGGCGTCGCTTTTGAAGTTAGCAATCATGCATGGACCGAAAGCAGCATGACATGGAACAACAAGCCTGCCGCCGGCAGCCTAATCGGAAGCTGGACCGTCCCGGCAGCGGGGACGCCGGCAACCTTGGATGTAACGGCACAAGTGAATGCGGCCATGGCTGGTGATCGTACAATCGCCGTTCAGCTGGCTCAAACGACCAACTATGGCTCGACCGGCTGGGTGATGTACGGCTCTAAGGAGCATACGAATGCAGCTTACCGGCCCTTGCTTCTGTTCGAGCCGCAGGATACGGTTCCGCCAAACACGCTGGCGACATTATCCCCGGAGAAGCCGGACGGCGATAACGGTTGGTATGTCCAGCCTGTAACGCTATCGTTGGCCGCGGAGGATTCATTATCAGAAGTAACCGCATCGGTATACAGTCTGGACGGTGGAAGTTCATGGCAGCCGTACACTGAACCTGTTACATTCAGTGAAGACGACAAATATACAATAAGCTATCGATCAAAGGATGATGCGGGTAACCTAGAGCCCGCGAAGATGATTGAATTTAATCTGGATACAAAGGCCCCTCTTATTACGTTTGGCGATCCGGCAGCAGAAAGCTACGGTATTGATCAGGACTTATTGCCGCAATTTGATGTAAGCGATGATTTGTCCGGCGTCGATTCTAAGAAGATAACTTTGTTGCTTGACGGTCGGCCTCTGGAACAAGGCGCAACGATTCCACTGTTTACATTGCCAGTGGGCAGTCATTCATTAGAACTTACAGTTTACGATTCAGCAGGAAATATGGGGAGAGCCAGTGTGGATTTCCAAACGACGGCGACTACAGAATCGCTCAAAGCGCTGGTCGCAAGGTTTGAGAAGGGCGGATGGATTGACAACAACGGCATCGCGAACAGCTTGAGGACAAAGCTCGACCAGGGTGAACTGAACAGTTTTATTCACGAAATTCAAGCACAGAGCGGCAAACATGTCCATAGCGATGCTGCACGTTACTTACTTCAGAATGCAGAGGCATTGATTTAACATAGCAATCGGGAAGCAAACAAAATCTTGCATGGGCCCTTTTCGCCTGTGCTTTTTTTTGTGCATATAACCTACTTAATTGAAAAGTTCGCGGAGTTATTTAATGAAAAGTATGTTGACGGTCTACATAACTTTAACCACTTGAGTTCATTTTTGCACAAAAGGGTCTCCATGAATTGAACTGTCTTTCATGAAATGCCTGTGGGTATAATCGAATTGCAAAAGGTACCACACTAAACGGCAAAGGAGTTGATGCCGTATTCTGGACGAAAGAAGTACCCGGATTTTGACGCTGCTTCATGAAGCAGCCGATTATGTGTCGCTGGAAGAACTGATGCAGAAGGTCGGTATCTCCAGACGAACCGTCTATTATGATATGGAAAAAATAAACGACTACTTGAAAGCGGTTCATCTTCCGCCGGTCAAATACGTCAGGACAGTCGGCTATTATTTGCCGGATGAAAGCCGGTCCGGTCTTCCGCAGTCTACCGGGAAGCCTCAAACACAGCAGTATTATTTGTCCCCACGGGAAAGAATGGCCTGGATGTCGCTTTATCTGTTATCGGCGGAGGCTCCGCTCTTTGTTCATCATTTTACGGACCTTTTGCAGGTTAGCCGAGGGACCGTACTCAAGGATTTGAATATGGTTCGGTCGGACATGAAGATCTCGAAACTTAAAGTAACCTACGACCGCAAGCGGGGCTATGGCGTACATGGGGAGGAACGTGACAAGCGGAAGGCCCTGAGCCAATACTTCGGACAGATTTTCGGTCATGCCGGCTGGGAACAGATATTTAACCGGAATCCGGAATCGGAAAGTCCGGATCTCGCCCAAGTCTTATTTCCCCCTATGAAGTCAGGTCACCTGAAGCGGGTGTATCGCCTGATTTCGGATAGCGAAATAACGCTGGGCGTAGATTTGACGGATGAGATGTTATTTCATTTGACGGCACGGTTCCTGTTATATGTAAGGCGGATTCAGACCGGACAGTTTATCTCGATAGATGAAGATGAACGAAACGTGCTGCGGAGGAAACCGGAGTACGAAGTTGCCGCAGGGCTTGCCGAAGGTCTTGGCCAAATGTTCGGCGTCTCCATCCCGGACGAAGAGATTTGCTACTTTACGATGCATTTACTGGGAGCCAGGGTTAACCGGATGGAACAGATGACCGGATCCGAAGAGGTGCTTAAGCAGCTTCGGCAAGTGACCAGACAGATGACGGATGATTTTCAGCGTTACGCCTGCGTATTCCTGCCGAACAGAGAAACGATGGAAGAGAATCTGCTTGTTCATTTGAAGCCGGCTTATTATCGGATCGTATACGGACTCGGTCTTGAAAATCCGCTGCTCGAAAATATCCTATCCAAGTACAGGGAAGTGTTCGAGCTGACCCGCCGATCCGCGGCTCCGTTCGAACAATTGGTTGGGCGTCAACTTGACGACAACGAAATCGGATATCTCGCGATGCATTTCGGCGGCTGGCTGCGCAGAGAGAACACGAAGCCGGCCGTACGGCGACAGGCAGCCATCGTTTGCGTCAACGGCATTTCCGCTTCGCGAATGCTGAAATCGCAGCTGGAGAACCTTTTCTCGGCAGTGGATATTACGGCCGTGCTCTCACTGCGGAATTACGAGTCCTTTGATGAAGACCATGTTGATTTTATTTTCTCAACGGTCCCATTGCCGGATAGCAAAGTGCCCGTTCTCTTAGTGAATCCGATTCTCAGCGATAAGGATAAGGAGCACCTGCTGAACCAGGTCAACATGGTTGCCGGCCGTAATTCTAAGACCCCGGCGTACTCGGTTCAAGCACTGCTCGATATCGTCCATAAATACGCCGTGGTTAGGGACGAAGCAGGTCTTACGGAGGAGCTGAACCATTACTTGTCCGTTGGGAAAACATGGCTGAGTGAAGCACGCAAGCCATCTCTATCGGATCTGCTCACCGGACAGATGATCCAAATGAAAAGAAAAGCTGCCGACTGGCGGAGCGCTGTACGCGATGCCTCCGAGCCCCTGCTGAAGGATGGGCGCATCGATGAAGCCTATATTGATGCGATGATCTCCAAAGTCGAGGCGCTAGGCCCTTATATCGTCGTTGCTCCGGGTATCGCGATTGCGCATGGCAAGCCGCAGGATGGTGTCCGGCGGCTGGGCATCAGTCTGCTGCGGCTGGAGGAACCTGTCGCCTTCTCAGAAGAAGCAAGGCATCAAGTTCAGGTCATTCTGGTACTGGCTGCGATTGACGGCGAATCCCACCTCAAAGCGCTGTCGGAGCTGACCATCCTGCTCAGGGAGAAGGAGAGCCTGATCCGTCTGAAAGAGGCCAAGACGAAAGAAGAGATACTGCAGCAATTACACACCGGTCTTTAGCATCGATTAGAATACCGGATTTGGGAGAGATGAGAATGAAATTTTTGGAACCGTCGCTAATTGCCTTGGATGTTGAGGCCGAGACGGCCGAAGAAGCGATCCGCTTAGCGGGAGAACTGCTGGCGAAAGCGGGTGCGGCGGAAGAACGTTATGCCGACGCCATGGTGAAATCTTATCGTGAAAGAGGTCCGTACTTTGTTCTTGCACCCCATATCGCACTTCCGCATGCCCGTGCGGAGGATGGGGTGAAGGAAGCGTCCGTCTCGCTGATTAGATTGAAGAAACCGGTCGTATTCGGCCATGCGGCCAACGACCCGGTACAGCTTGTATTTGCGCTTGGCGGCTCCTCAAGTTCGGAGCATATCGCCATGCTGCGCAAGCTGACCACCTTGCTGAGCAGCCCGGGCAGCATTGAACAATTCATGCATGCAACGGATGTTGAGACAATCCAACAACTCATTAGGGGGAACGAACAATGAAAATTTTATGCGTATGCGGTCTTGGACAAGGAACGAGTTTGATTCTGAGAATGAATGTGGAGAACGTCCTGAGCGGTATGGGAGTAAGTGCCGACGTGGAGCACACGGACGTGTCAACGGCATCCGGAACCGCAGCCGACTATATCATTACAAGCAACGAGCTGGCCCAAAGCCTTCAAGGGCATGCGGCCCAAATTGTGATCGTCAACAACTATTTCGACACTAACGAAATCAAACAGAAGCTGGAAGAAGTGCTGTAAACCATTAGAAAGGGAGAGGGCATATGGACGTACTTTTTTGGATTGCCACCAACATTTTTGGAACGCCCGCCATTCTGCTCGGATTCATCGTTCTGGTCGGCCTTCTGCTTCAGAAGAAATCAACGAGCCAGCTTGTAAGCGGCACCTTTAAAGCGATTATCGGCTTCCTCATCATCGGTGCAGGCTCTGATGTTATCGTGAAAGCCTTGAATGTATTCGAGCCGATGTGGAAGGAAGTCTTCGGATTGGAGAGCGGAACCCTCGGTACCTTCATGGGGCAGGAGGCATTCAATTCCAAATTCGGCAGCGCCGTTACGCTCGCCATGCTCATCGGCTTTCTGATCAACGTTCTGCTGGCACGCTTCACCCGGTTTAAATTTATTTACCTGACCGGACACATGATGTTCTGGACGTCGACCGTTTTTGCGGGCGTGATCGTTCATGCGGCCAGCGGCATCCCGATCTGGAAGCTGGTACTTATGGTCGCTGTCGTCCTTGGCGTGTATTGGACATTCCAGCCGGCGCTGGTTCAGCCGTTCCTGCGTAAAATTACGGGCAACGATAACATTGCGCTTGGTCACACCTCGGCCTCGGTTGCCTTGCTAGCTGCCTTGTTCGGTAAATTATTCGGCAACAAAAACAACGATTCCGAGAAAATCAAAGTACCCAAAGGCTTCGAGTTTCTTCGCGATTCCAACGTCATCACTGCACTCAGCATGGGGGTTTTGTTCCTGATCGGGGCCATTATTCTGTCGACGAAGGGCACACCGGCGGCTGCGGAGCTGATGAAACAATCGGGTGACCAGAACTTTATTATCTACTCCATTATCCAATCCTTTACATTCGCAGGCGGAATCGCCATCGTTCTGATGGGGGTCCGGATGTTTGTCGGCGAGCTGGTTCCGGCCTTCAACGGGATCGCTACTAAACTGGTACCAGGCGCTAAACCGGCACTGGATGCGCCGGTTGTATACCCTTACGCGCCGAATGCGGTGGTTCTTGGCTTCCTGGGAGCTTTCGCCGGAGCGATTATCTGGCTGCTTGTACTTGGCAACACCGTTTCATACATTTTCGTGCCAACGATGATCGTCTTATTCTTCCACGGCGCTACGGCGGGGGTATTCGGGAATTCGACAGGCGGTGTCCGCGGAGCTGTTATTGGCGGCTTCATCACTTCGACCGTGGTTGCTTGGGGACAGTTTCTGATGGTTCGCTTCTTTATCGCCTCGACGGTACCGGATACGGCCATGTGGGCAGCCGATTCCGATATGTTCATCATTGGGCCGATTTTGCACTTCCTGGCGAAGCTGTTCTTTTAGAGGTTATTCAAAAAGCAGCTGACCTTTTGAATATTGAATGTTGAACACGCATTTTTAGAGATCTGGCCAGGTTCCAATTTTATAGAGAGTGGAGGAGAAACGATATGGGCTTTATTCGTACTTTACATGGAGATATCAGCAAAGAGAAACTGGGCTTTACGTATTCCCACGAACATATCGTATGCCGTCCGGCCTACTGGCAGGAACGGGGCGAGGACGATTTGCTCCTGGACGATAAAGAGAAGTCCAAGCTCGACGTTCTTGACTTCAAACAACACGGCGGACGCTCGATCGTGGACGCTACAGCCATCGATTATGGACGAGATGTTCAAGCGGTACAGGAAATCGCAGTTGAAACCGGCATTCATATTGTAGGAACGGCGGGCTTCAACAAAAGCTTTCTGTGGGACGCCAAAATCAAAGAGGAGCTTAAACCGCTGATCGGCCACTATGAAACCTACGCCCAGTGGATTGAAGCAAAAAGCATCAACGAGCTGGCGGATTTCGTCATCCGGGAGGTTGAAGAAGGGCTGGAGGGAACGTCTTTCAAAGCAGGCCAGGTTAAATTCGGGACAGGCTATAACCGTATTACGCCTCTGGAGGAGAAGACGCTGCGTGCTGTAGCGCGCGCTCATCATGAGACAAAGGCGCCCATTCATTCCCATACCGAGGTTGGCACCATGGCGCTGGAGCAAATCGAGCTCCTGAAGAGCGAAGGTGTGGATCTGTCTTTTTTGAGTCTGGGGCATATGGACCGCAATCCCGACCCGTACTATCACGAGCAGATCGCCGCAACGGGGGCCTTTATGAGCTTCGACGGTATCGGCAAGATCAAGTATGCACCGGAAAGCACCCGAATCTCGCTTATTCTGGAGCTTGTCCGCAAAGGCTTCGAAGATCAAATCCTCATCAGCGGAGATACCGCCCGGAAAACCTACTACAAGCATTACGATCAGGGTCTCGGTCTGGAGTACATTATTTCCAAATGGGTACCGCGCTTTGTGGACGAGGCGAACCGAAACGGCTTTGACGGACCAAAGCTGGTGAAGAAATTTTTCGTAAGCAACCCGGCCAACTGCTTTTCATTTAAAAAGTAAGGGGGGTGCCACTATGAAATTCGAACTCGAAAATTCGGATGAGGTGAAGGATAAAATACGCCAATTCCGTGCTGCCATCCTTCCTATTGGTGCCGTTGAAGCGCATGGTCCCCATCTGCCGCTGGGCACGGATAACCTGCTCGCGACCAGACTCGCGGACAAATTAGCCGAACGGACAGAGAGCTTCGTTCTGCCGACCCTCCCCTATGGCCAGGTGTGGAGCTTGCGCAATTTCCCGGGGAGCATCAACGTCTCAAATGAAGCACTCATCCGGCTGTTAGCAGATATCGGCGAAAGCTTGTACCAGCAAGGATTCCGCATTTTCGTCATGGTGAACGGCCATCTCGGCAATGCGGTTGCACTGAAGGAAGCTGCGAGAGTGTTATACGAACGGGTGCCCGCACTAAGAGTGTTCTATTTCTTTTACCCTGGCACGAAGGAAGTAACGGCTTTGGTACGAGAAGCTTCGGCTGCGCACGCGAGCTATATGCATGCTGATGAAATCGAGACATCCTATATGCTCTATCTCGCGGGCGAATATGTGGACATGAGCAAGGCGATCGATGGTGCCCCGCAGATCCCGATCGAAGCGGATTGCACGCCAACGCCGTGGGAGGAAATGACTTCCACTGCTGTGCTTGGGGATGCAACGCTGGCAACGAGGGAGAAGGGGGAGAAAATCATCGAGCGCAGTTTGGAAGTGATGGCCGGGATGGTTCTCCGGGCTAAAAGAGCATTGTCAACCGATGATCAACCGGAAGAGAACAGATAGCATTGCAATTACAGGAACAACGAGGTGAAAAAGACGATGATGAACACCTATTTTGATGTGATTGGCGGGTTGTTGAACAAAGTTCGAACCGAGCAGGCCAAGCCGATCCGTGAAGCGGCGGAGAAGGTAGCGACCTGTATTCAGCAGGGCGGGATTATTCACTTGTTCGGCTGCGGACATTCACATATATTGACCGAAGAAGTCTTTTACCGAGCAGGCGGACTTGTACCGATTCGTCCGATTCTGGTTGAGAAGCTGATGCTTCATGAAGGTGCGGTCCGGTCGTCCGAGCTGGAAAGACAAAACGATCTTGCCGTTGAGTTTATGGAGAAGCAGGATATTCGCGAAGGCGAGATTGTATTCGTATTGTCCACTTCGGGGCGAAATCCCGTTCCTGTAGATGTCGCTTTGATGGCGAAGGAGAAGGGGGCCTTTACTGTAGGCATTACCTCTCTGGAATATTCCAAAAGCATGCCCTCCCGACACAGCAGCGGCAAGCATCTGGCGGATGCCGTTGATCTGGTGATCGACAATTTCTCGGTCAAGGGCGATGCCGTATTGAGCCATCCGGGCCTCCAGGTACCCTTTACGCCGAGCTCGACGGTGATCGGGGCCCTCATTTTGAACTCCCTGTTCGCCGAATCTATTGAGATTATGATTGAAAAAGGCTTCAATCCTCCCGTATTTCTCAGCGGAAATATCGATGGTTCCGATGAACACAACAGAGCGCTGGTTGAGGCTTATAAAGGACGGATCGCTTTACTGGCATGATAAGAATGTGCTTAGCGAGAAATAGCTTAGCTTCCGAAATGAACGTAAGTCCGAAAACGAAAATCATCCTACCTAAACGGGAAGCAGTCATTATTAGCATATATACGAATTGCCCATGAGCAGGATCTTGAACAATAAATAAAGCAGGCCGCCTGGCAAAGATCAAGCACGCGAACGTCAGGGATACGGAAGAGTGAAGCCGTAACTGCGATTTCTGCAAGAAAATTGTCTCGGCAGGCCGTTACAGGATGAGGAGGAAAGACATGTTCACACAAACCGTAACCATACAGAATGAGCAGGGCTTTCATGTCCGTCCGGCTCAGCTTTTCTCGGAAAAAGCGGGACAGTTTGGAGGAGAGGTTCATCTGAGAACTAGCGAAGGACGCTCCGCGGATTGCAAAAGCATGCTGGAGCTGATGACGCTCGGCATTGAACAAGGGGCTGTCGTGACCATCGAAGCTAATGGAGATGGAGAACAAGAGGTAGTCGAAGCACTGGTACAGCTAGTCGAAAGCAAGTTTGGTGAAGCCTGATGAAGAAGCTGCATATTCAAGGAATCGGCGTATCGGAGGGAATCCGGATCGCAAAGGCATACATCTACAAGCCTTCGCAGGGGGCAAGCAGCGACAGCAGCCCCGATGAGAAGGATATTCCCGATACACCGGCCGCTATCGATGCCGAGCTTATCAAGCTCCGTGAAGCCAAAGCCAGCTGTGCGGAGCAATTGGATGCGCTGACGGAAAAAGCGAAGGAAGCCGTGGGCGAAGAGCAAGCCGGTATTCTTGCGGGGCAGCGGAAGCTTCTGGAGGATCCTGCCTTCTATCCGAAGATGGAGACGCGGGTTCGAGAGAAACTGGAGCCCGCGCCAAAGGCCGTTGCCGAAATTGTGAGTCAGGTCGCTTCCATGTTGGAAGGCATGAACAATGATTATATGAAGGAACGCGCCGCAGACATACGTGATATCGGCAATCGTCTTCTCGCTTGTCTGTCGCCAGGGCATTCGCGCGGCTTTACGGGTATCACCGAACAGGTAATTTTGGTTGCCGACGATTTGGCGCCATCGGATACGGTTCAGCTGGACCCTGACTTGGTGATCGGTTTTATTACTCGCACTGGAGGAGCGACCTCGCATACCGCTATTCTCGCACGGTCGCTCGGGATTGCGGCTATTGTCGGCGCTGGGGTCGGCGTCGACGGCATTGAGGACGGCGACACGCTCGTCCTCGACGGATCCGCCGGGCTGTGCGTTGCCCGGCCGGACAAGGCAGAAGCGGAGCAGTATCGGCTCCGCATGCTGCAGGACCTCGAGCGCAGGCAGTCGCTCGAGGCGTACGCGGCGCGCCCGGCAGTGACCGCCGACGGCGTGCGCGTGGAACTCGCGGCGAACATCGGCAGCGCCGCGGAAGCCTCGACCGCCGTCCTGCAGGGCGCGGACGGCGTAGGGCTGTTTCGCACGGAGTTCCTGTTCATGAACGCCCAGGCCATGCCGGGCGAGGAGGAGCAGTTCCGTGCGTATCAGGAAGCGGCCCGGACGATGGAGGGCCGCCCCGTAATCATCCGCACGATGGACATCGGCGGAGATAAGGAGCTTCCGTATCTGCAGCTGCCCAAGGAAACGAACCCGTTCCTGGGCTACCGTGCGATACGGGTAGGGCTTGTACGCCAGGAGCTGCTTCGCACGCAGCTGAGGGCGGTGCTGCGGGCCAGCGCCTTCGGAACGGTAAAGGTGATGTTCCCGATGATCTCCGGCCTGCAGGAATGGAGGCAGGCAAAAGCCATCCTGACGGAAGTGCAGGCGGAATTGAGGCAGGACGGCATCCGGTTCGACGAGCAGATGGAAGTTGGCATCATGGTTGAGATTCCCTCAACGGCCGTGTTGGCGGAACGATTCGCGAGCGAAGTCGATTTCTTCAGCATCGGTACGAACGACCTTGTGCAGTACACGGTCGCGGCGGACCGCATGAATGAACATGTCGCGCACCTGTACGATTATTATCATCCAGCCGTGCTTCATCTAATCCGCACGGTCATTGAGGCATCCCACACGGCCGGTAAATGGACCGGCATGTGCGGAAGTATGGCGGGTGATCCGCTCGCGGCACCGCTCTTACTCGGACTCGGGCTCGACGAATGGAGCATGGAGGCAAGTGGTCTCAGCCGGATGAAGGAAAGGCTCGCTACTCTGGATCGTCAGGAATGCCGCGAGCTGGCGAAGCGCATACTTCGTCTCGATACGCCTCAAGCCGTACGTCAAGCGCTGGCGGAATTTCATCACGTGAAACAGGCAGTGGTATAGATTACGGATTCACATGACTTGTCCAACATAGCAGGTGTTGGGGGTTCTCAGAAGTGGCATACCCGTATGCGTGATCGTAGTTGGGGTCAAATAGCTGCTGCATATAAAGAAATGGCGGTGCAGGGGGTTTCCCCTATGCCGCCATTTCTTTGTTATCGACTATTTACCCTTTACGACGCAGTACATTGGCAATTACGCCAACGATTAAGCCCCAAACCGCATTTATTGCAAAGACACTTATCATTGCCAGCGGATTCGTTAATGGACCTTGCAATGTTCCATCGATAAGGGGAGAGGTAATCCCGCTGATAATGATAGCAAATAAGGCATAACTCAAACCCGCAAAAACAAGAATGACAACGGGATAAGCCGTTCTTTTGAATAGAACGAGCATGAGCCAGGCCAAAGAGATGAGAACCGTCATCAGAATGCTGCCGAATGCTTGGCCGATCAGCTCCATGATCCCGGTCATCTTCATGATGGGTCTGACAAGCGCTAAAGCGCCCAGACCGAGAATGAAAAGCAGGTTTTCTTTTACGATATCGATTGTTTTCATATCCAATCCGTTCCTTTCCCATGTATGTGTTAATCTGTCGCCTGATGAAGTCGATAAGACCCCGTCCGATTCATCCTCCAACTTGTATGAATATTGCCAGTGCCTGCATTGATTTTCCCGGCTGTTGATAACAATAACAAATCCATGTTGTGAACTTATGACGATGCTTGGTGATTTACGTGAATTTTTCCGATGGATTTCCCGATCTCCTGACAGCCATAATATGCTAGACTACCTATATATTACTTTTAGGAGTCCATCATACGATGAAGACATTTACTATTTTGTACATTGAAGACGATCAGGAAATCGGTTCCTGGTCCAAGGAGTTTTTAATCAGCCAGGGCTATGAGGTGATATGGAAGAGTTCAGGCTATGATGTGGAAGCAGCAATGGAACATTGCGATCTTGTCATTTTGGACATTATGCTTCCGGGTCTGGACGGATTCACGGTCGGTCAGCGGCTAAAACGAATCAATCCCGCTGTACCTATCCTGATGCTTACGGCCAGAACCGCAATCGAGGATAAGCTTACCGGCTTGTCTTTTGCCGATGATTATATGACAAAGCCGTTTCATCCGGATGAGTTGGCCGCCCGGATTCAAGTCCTGCTCAGGCGCTCCGTCACTGCGGAACCGGAACAGCTTCTGATCCGGCATTTAATCATCGACCGAACAGGAAGCCGTATTTGGAATTCCGTAACCGGGGAAGAGATTGTGCTTACAGGTAAGCAGTTTCACATATTCATGTATTTCCTGGACCATCTGAATCATATTTTGACCCAGAAGCAGATTTATGAAGCCGTATGGGGCGAGCCGCATCTGAACGGAGACAAGACGTTGAATGTGCATATCCGGCATCTGCGAGAGAAGATCGAGCTGGATTCCGGCTCCCCCCAAATTATCGAGACCATCCGCGGCGTAGGATACCGGGTGCGATCATGAAGATCCGCGGCTCGTTAATGAGCAAATATCTGATCCTTATTTTGACCGCCTTACTGCTATGGCCGATCATTCCAGCCCTGTTTTATTTACCTGGTTATATGTTTAGCGATCATCCAGTATATCGTCCGGAAGAGATAACCCGCATGTGGCAGCAGGAGGCAGACAACCTGGACGGTGCAGGTAGGGATAGGATTATTTCTAGACTGGGAGAGTTGAACGAGGACTATCCGGATGCTGAAATATTTTGGGTGGACCCGTCAGGGAGGACGAATGCAGTCAGAGACCTCTCGGAAGATATACCTGAGCAATGGACTTATGAGGATATTCTCTCGATTCGAGCGCAAGACCGTTATCAAGAAACGCTGGTCTTAACCTCCCTCATCGGAAACGATCCGAAGCAAGGCTTTATGGTGATGCGGCTCCCGGATTCCCATATCCTTGATGCAGAGATGTCGCTATCGGGAAACCTGCCGCTCATCTTTCTGTTTCTAATGATTTGTGTATGCTTCTTTATGCTGTCATGGCTGTTCTTCATTAAGCTTCGCAAAAGACTGATCAGGCTCCAATCCGCGATGACCGTAAATGGATTGAAAGAAATTCCCGACGAAGTCACGATTATGAAGAACGACGAGATCGGAGAACTCGAAGGCTCGTTTAATCGGATGGTGAAGGAGCTCAAAGAAAGTCAACAACGGGAGCGGGAGGAGGAGGAACTGCGCAAGCAATTCATTTCAACGATTTCCCACGATCTTCGAACCCCGTTGACTGTCATCAGGCAACATGTCCATACCGTTCGCAATAACCCTGCTTCTCCCCAAGGACAGGTTTCACTTTCTGTCATCGAGCATAAGCTGGACGACATCAGTAATCTGATGGATAATCTTCTGTCATACACGTTGTTATCGGCGGGGAAGTATCCGCTGCACAAACAGCCGATTGATATTGTAGAAGAAGTCCGGAATCGAGTGGCTCAGTGGTATCCAGTATTCGAGGCTAAGGGATTTGATGTCTTTGTCGAGCTTCCTGATGAGACGTTATTATGGGATGTGGATCCATTGTGGTTTAACCGGATCCTGGACAATGTGTTTCAGAATGTAGTACGCCATGCGGGAGCGGGTCGCTACATCGGCATTCAAATGATTGATCGTGAGAAGCAGCTGATGCTGGTCATCAACGACAAGGGCCCGGGCTTCTGCAACGAGTCGCCTGAAAAAGGCGCAGGGATCGGTTTGTCCATTGTATCGATGATGGCCAAGGAGATGGGGATGCAATGGGAAATGAAATCCGACGCAGACGGAAGTGCGTTTTATATTTGGATTGATAACAGTTGCAGTGTTATAACTCACGCGACAGATTAAGCTATGAGAAGGTAACAGTAGCTGAAACGAATGTGAGCTAGTTATCGATTTTATGTTTGTTATTGGAATACATGTATCGTTTTCTTTGGAAGACCAGGGAAGAAGCTGCGTACAAGTCGCTCAGAGTGACTTATACGCAGCTTCTTTTTTTGAGCGTTGGCTTACCTATCCAGGATAGAGAGTTTACAGCTTCACGTAAACGAAATTAACCCAAACTTAAACTTGAGGTCACTTTGCCTTTCGATAAGGGAGGTAGAATGGGGTGTAAAGTGAAGGCTGAGTTATTAAGGAGGTAAGTTAACCAACATGAAGATTGAGCATAAAAAAGTTTCAGCAGAGCTCCAGACAGCGCGATGGATAAAGATGCGTAGAATTTGTGGTTATGGCGCTGCCCTAGCGGTGACGCCGTATTTATTGATTAAACTGGCATGGAGCCTCGGTTACTTCATACCAACCGAGCAAATGGGAGACGTTAGTTGGCGTGCGATCAACGCAGCTACCGCAGTGCTTGCGGCGATCGGAATTCTACTGGCAGTGGCGTTCACCAGGCCGTGGGGTGAACGCCTGCCTGCATGGCTAATTGCCTTCCCCGTATGGGTTGGCACGGGTCTGCTCGTTCCCATGCTGGTCTTGGCACCGGTGCTAGGACCGGCAGCTATGACTCGGGATCAGGAAGCAGGGGCAGCCGATGTTTGGGTGTACGAACAATTCTTTGTCATGGTCTCGCTTGTTGGCATCGGCATTTGTCTGCCTCTCGCCTTCGCAGGGTATGCGAAGACACGGTGGCCGGAGGCGTTCGGTGATTCGATTGACTATAGCAGGTTGCCCGGTAATACTTGGGTACTGCAGCATACATTGTCCAGGCTGGTTGGAGCAGGCTGTATCCTGCTAGGTACCATTAAGGTGTTCTGGGCTGCCGGAGGCACCCTCGGCATGGATCCGGCCAGATTGGACGATCGTGATGTGTGGTGGCATCTGCTGACGTTTAGTACCGGAGCGTGGTCCATCGCGGGGGCGTGGGGATTGCTGGTGCTAACTTCCCGGCGTGGGTCGCAGCGTTTTCTGTACCCGATGGCATTGGCTTGGATTTCGTCGGGCATGCTGTTCTCTTATAATCTCTTTTCCGCTATTCGTACCGATTCGCAGTTCTCGCCAGAGTACCCGCTGCTGCGGATGCTGACCACAGAGGCCGGTATCATCTTAGGTGTAATGATGATTATGATCATTCTGCTCGTTCTGCATGATCGACGTCGTGCCTTGTAGACGATTCGTTGGAACACGTCATGTGTAGTGCGATATCGATTCGGAACATTACGTCGTTCAGGCAGCGAGTATCCTTACCTGTCGGAAGGAAAAAACAAACATGCTTATGAAGTCGCGGAAATCGCGGCTTTTTTGTTTAGGTGAAACTAAACATACAGACCATCCAAGAGAAATGATTGTTCAAAAGTATGATTTTAACAGAATGAAGGCAATCTATACACGATTGGCTCACTTATATCAAGGTAGTGGAGGATATGTATGTCTATTTTTAAACCATCGAAAATTGCGCGCTCGATATATGAGATTGACGGAGAAACACTCCAGCAGGCAGGTATTAAAGGGATCATCCTTGACTGGACCAATACCATAACGACGAAAAATGCTGAATCCTTAACCGATTTGATGAAAGATTGGCTGAATAACATGCAGTCCCGATACGGAATTAAGGTGATCATCGTCTCTAACAGCAAACCACCGATGCATGGTCACGGACAGATCCATGAGATTCCAGCATTGTTCGAAGCCGGTAAACCGAAGAAAAAAGCGTTTTTAGCTGCATTGAATCTACTCGGAACGCGCAGTAACGAGACAGCCGTTATCGGAAACGGCATCATTACCGATCTATGGGGAGGAAACCGTCTGGGGATGTACACGATTTTCATATCTTCTTCATGGGCGAAACCTCGGATTTTAGGCGTAGTCAAACGACTATTCGTAAAAGTGCTCCGAGTATAAACATGAGTGCTACAATTGGAACATAATTGATGTGATTTGAGGGGTGAAGGGATTGGATTTTTTGGCCGCGTTCACTATTTAAGATATTTTAATATTTCTCCACTTTTTACTTAAATTATCTTCCCTAAACGGTAGACGGCTATTTTGTGGGTTTCGATAATTACGTAGAGCTGCTGGGAAGTCTTCCTTCCACAAGGCGGCATTTAACACGTTTTACTTCAGCGCGGTCAGCGTTCCGCTCATGGTCATGATGTCACTCGGGTAAGCGATGCTGCTCCATAAAAGTATATATTTTCAAAAATGGCTTCGGACCGCTTATAGAATGCTGCTAGGAAGTGAAAGTTATCCATTTACTTATGGAGAGGATCAGGCTAAAAGAATAGATAGCGCTTAATCGTATCAGCGACATATAAACATGTTATTATAGACTGCAACCCCGAAGATATATTAGGTTCGGGGTTGTTTTTTGTTACTTCATTCAACTAGCCAAATGAATGATCAAGCAATAAGCTAAAGATGTATATTGCTTTAGAAGGAGCATGAATCCATGAGAGTATTACCTGAACCTACGTGGGCACGACTAGGCTTTTCAGAAGCTCCGGATTTTACGGAATCCGGGAAAAACATGGGTATCGTCATCATTGATACAATTACCCCTCATCCTGCACTTCAGCATTTAGGCGATCGATTACAATACGTCACCGTTCATGACGACTTCTCCATTACATGCCGAAATATTGCTTTAGAAGAGTCCGTTGAACATGAAGACGCTAGTGGTGAGCATGGGTTGATGACACTATTGGCACTATCTCATAAACCTTTTGTTTTCCAAGGAAAAACGCATATAGGCATTGCACCGGCGGCACATTATATCGTGCTTAATCACGGGGCGTTCAAGACTGGGGAAGGAGAACGATTAAAAGCCGGGATCGAGTGGATATTGAATAAGCAGAAAGAATGGAATATTCGAATCATATTAAGTACGGGATGGCATGCACTAGATCATCAGGTATATCTAAAAAGCACAAGCAAAAACAGCACGGTTCAGGCACTAGCTTCAGCCGTTAGAAGTGGGGTTCTTGTGGTCTGTGCAAATGGGAATACGAGAACGAGAACAGCGAATATGTTGCCGCCTCGCGAATATCTAGCCGTGGGGGGATACAATGACCGAGGCCACGCAGAGCGCCACATCCATGTACCATTTCCCGATGAACCGTATGGACGAAATGCCGAGGGGCACTTCAGGCCTGACGTTCTAGCACCACGAGTATACTTGACCGTTCCTTTTTGTGAATTCATTAAAAAAGCAGATGTCGTTTCCTATTATGAGGGAACATCAGGCGCAGCAACACTCGTAACCGGAGTCGCAGCATACCTAATGTCTACATTTCAAGGTTTAGATGCAGCAACTCTACGCACTGCGTTGACGACATACGGTGATCGTATACATGGCTACGATAATCTAGCCCCCAGGGTTAACGTCGCCAAAACAAAAACCGCAATTGAATTGGGTCAGATAACGAATCAACCCCAAGTAGCTTTACAGTCCCTGCGGATCAGGGACACACATATCGCACTACATTCCCAAGATGACATCAAAAGGGCGATATCCCTATCTACTCTCGTGGAAAGGCAGCTTTGCTCACGGAACCTTTTATGGCAATATTCATTCGATCGCTCGCCAATCGTAAGAAAAATCGCTGTTTGTGCTTTGGAAAAGCCCATAAACGAATATGAGCGAGAGGTTTTCTGGGAGCGATTAGCTCAGGAATCGGAAGGCGGCGTCCGTGGTTGGTATGCCTATGCATTATTGCAAGTCGCAAGGAAAAATGAAGGTTCCAAGTGGATTCCATTGTCAACGGATATCAATTGGACGGTTCGATGGTGTGTAAGCGAATACCTTGCCATGTTTCCTGACTTCTTTCCGCAATTTGAACCGACGCATGATCCAGATTCTATAATTTCAAAAGCCTCTCCGCTAATACAATGGCTAAGCGGACATAATGGATAAGCGCGGAGCCCCATTTTCCCGAAAGAGCTGGAATCCGATTCATTAATGTGAACGCGTCGGACAATTGATGGACAGTGTGCAAGGATGTATTGGTGCATAGCTGTATGTGGTGTGCATCTGAAGTGTCGGTATTCACTGCTGTATGGGATTGCATCTGATGTGATGTGTGCACACCTATATGCGAGTGCGCTATTGTGTCCGTGTGGACAGCTGTTTGTGGCGTGCGTCTGATGAGTTAGTGTGCAGCTGTATGTGGAGTGCACTGATGTGTCCGTGTTCATAGCTGTATGTGGCGTGCGTCTGATGTGTTGATGTGCAACTGTATGTGGAGTGCACTGATGTGACGGTGTGCATAGCTGCATGTGGTGTGGACAGCATGTGTCGTGCATCTGATGTGTTGATGTGCACACCTATATGCGAGTGCACTATTGTGTCCGTGTTCATAGCTGTATGTCGCGTGCGTCTGATGTGTTGGTCTGCACAGAGCTATATACGGTGTGCATAGCTGTATGCGGACAGGAGATCCGCTATTTCCCAACAACTGTACCAAAATCACCGATTCGCGGACACAGAATCCGTTATTCTCGGATTTTTCTTATTTTTTGCTGTGATTTGCAGGCAATAGCGGAACCTGTGTCCGCCTAACCCTATGTTCAGCACCTTTTCTTACAAATAGCGGAACCACGGTCTATACGGAGTTGGTTAAATAGCTTCTTCCTCATAACCCCCTAAAGATGATTAGTTTCCCTTATGGGTTTTCAACAATGTCTGCTTTAAGGGGATTCACTTAATTAAATGTATCTTCAGCCTCTGCCTCTATATATCCGTCAGCAGAAAGCGGTGTAACAGATGTATAAGCGGCAACGATGAAAATGGGATACCGTTCATCTGGTTGATCCATCAACAGGAATGCTAAAACGCAGCTTATATGAGCAAAAAAATAAAACCGGCGCAATAATGTGCCGGTTAATTCATACTAACCTAAAAAAGGCATGGATACATAATAGTATATAAAAAATTTCAATATAAGTCTATTACTTTTTTTGGATAAATTGTATGTTATACAAGCGACCGCGGCGCAACGATCAACCCAAGATAATGAAGGGAGAAACCTTGCATGATAACACTCAGGAAAATTACGTTGGAAAACCGACGTGCCATATTTAATCTGGAGGTCTCAGAAGATCAACGGCGCTTCGTAGCGTCCAATTTATCGAGCGTGGCTTCGTGTTATGTCCTTGCAACCAATGGGGGGCAGCCATTTCCATTTGCCATTTACGCGGATGAGCAGCCGGTTGGTTTTGTTATGATTACCTACAGAATCACCGGATATGAACTTCCGACAATCGCAGACGACAGCTATTGCATCCTGCGGCTGATGATTGACAAGCAATTCCAGAACAGAGGCTATGGTCGGGAAGCCATGAAAAAAATCTTGGGATTTGTCCGTACCTTTCCTGCGGGGCCTGCACATTACTGCTGGATTTCTTATAAGGCTGATAACGCAGCCGCCAAAAAGCTTTATGAAAGCTACGGCTTCCGTGACAACGGCGAAATCGAAAACGACGAGCTAATAACCGTTTTACGACTTTAATTCTCTGCTTCAACGGATCAACCCTTGAAAGCCGCATTTTATGCGGCTTTTTTGCAACTAGAAAATAGGGCTCAATGATGTTGGTTCTTTACTCCCCACTCACATAACTGTTCCAAAATGGGTAATAGAGTTTCCGCTTTATCTGTAAGACTGTACTCGACTTTTGGCGGAACTTGAGGATATTCTTTGCGTGTCACCAGACCATCCGCTTCCAGTTCTTTGAGCTGTGAGCTCAATGTTTTGTAAGTGATCGCTCCTATTTGTCTTTTCAGATCATTAAAGCGAACCGTTTGGTTTTCAGCCAAGAGGTACATAATCACCATTTTCCATTTGCCGCCAATAATCGAAATGGTATAACCAAAAGGTGTGTCTTGGACATTCTTAACTTTACCTTTAAATTCCTCCATACTCATACTGATACACTATCCTTTCGGGTAGTACCTATCATAAATGTGCGTACTACTTTTATATTTGTGCTCAGTCTATACTAACCTTACTTTGATGTAAAGGAGAGAAACAAATGACTAAAAAAACAATACGTCTGTTAATGCCACAATGGCAAGGAGGAAACAACCCGAACTACTCTTTTGGAGCCGAGCTGCTTGCTTGGCTGGCTCCGGACAATGATCAACCCCTTATCCGTGTACCTGTTCAAGCTTATGATGGAACTCCGCTCGAAAACGAGAACGGTATGAATGGAAGACAACAGCTGCTTGAACAGCTAAAGGCCGCTCATCATCTTATTGAGGCTCATCAGCCGGATCGCGTTATCATGTTTGGTGGTGATTGCCTAGTTGAACAAGCTCCATTTGCCTATTTAAACGAACGGTACGGTGGGGAATTAGGTTTGGTATGGATCGATGCTCACTCTGATTTGGTCAATTATGTCGGCTATGATAACGGGCACGCAGTACCTCTCGGGAATCTTTTGGGAGAAGGAGATGAGGAGTTCGCAAAACATGTGAAAACCCCGCTAAAACCTGAAAATGTCTTTATTGCGGGATTAGCGGCTCCTACAGAAGAAGAAGTTGCTGTAATTTCTGAAGCGTTTCAAAGATTAGGTGTTGCACCTACAGAACCGGACACGGAATTGATTCAAAGGCTTGGTATTCGAACGGCCGGAACGAAGGAGTTAGCGAGCAGCACTGATTCTATAAAAGAATGGATCAAAGAAAGCGGCATTAAACACCTGGCTATTCATCTTGATTTAGACGTGCTTGATCCAAAGGCTTTTCGTTCGGTATTATTCGCCAACCCGGAAGAACCCTTTAATTTATCTCCTAAGGGAACCATGCAATTGCCTCAACTACTGCGTTTGATTAAAGAACTATCAGAAGAAACCGATGTCGTTGGGTTAGGTATAACAGAGCATTTGCCGTGGGACTCCATCAACCTGAAGAAACTCCTTGGAGAAATACCCATTTTAAATAACTAAAGGCATCCATGAACTTATATAGAAAAATGAACTGAATAATCATAAAAATACACCCACGTATTTAGGGTGTATTTTTTAGGTGGTAGTAAGGGGGGGCAGTAAGTGAGGTGATTCAGATTGATTTCGTTTCAATGTAAGTATTTCCTTGGAGATATCAGTATAACAATATAAATATAATCATAAACATTAATTATTTATTGCAAAACGATAAATAAATTGCTAAAATCAATTTCATAATCATGAAGTGAGGTGCTTTTTTATGAAACGAGGGTCCACATTATTTTTAAGGATTGCTGTAATTCTTATTGGAATTCCAGTTCTAGCTCTGTGCATATTTGTGGTACCAGAGATAGCGGAATTTATTGCAGAATTGTATCCAGATCATACTTATTTGAGATATCTTGTTTTCATCGATTTGTATGCAACCGCGATACCGTTTTACTTTGCTTTGTATCAGGCGTATAAGCTTCTAGGCTATATTGACAAGAACAAAGCTTTCTCGGAATTATCCGTACGCGTTCTAAAGAATATAAAAAACTGTGCAACCATAATCAGCAGCTTGTTTGTGGTAGGCATGCCGCTCTTCTATCTGATAGCGGAGAAAGACGATGCCCCAGGCATCATAATCATCGGAATGGCACTGATTTTTGCGTCCATGGTGATTGCCGTTTTTGCTGCTGTTCTTCAAAAGCTTTTAAAAGAGGCAATTGATATAAAATCTGAGAATGATTTGACGGTCTGAGGTGATAACTATGGCGATTATTATCAATATTGATGTGATGCTGGCTAAACGAAAAATGAGCGTAACCGAGCTTTCGGAGAGGGTTGGAATAACCATGGCCAATCTGTCTATATTGAAAAACGGAAAGGCCAAAGCCATTAGGCTTTCAACGTTGGAAGCTATTTGCAAAGCGCTGGAATGCCAGCCTGGAGATATTTTAGAATACAAAAGTGACGAGAACACGCAAGAATCATAAAGCAGGGATCTAAAAAGTCGCCATTTCGGCGATTTTTTTGTGTTTCATAAGCAATCTTGATGATTGTCTGACGTGAAACAGAATCGAATCATAAATGGACGGTCAGGATTGTCGTGAAGCAGGTTATGCTCGTGTTTCCTAATACGTGGTAAAATGGTTGTCAAGAACCATAGAAGAGGGGTTGGAATTTTGATTCGGGGAGTCATATTAAGATCGTCATATAATGAAGGAGGAGAACATGATTTTACTATTAAGAACTATAATAATTGTACTATTCGTATCTTTAATCGGGTGTCAGCAAAATACGAGTTCAACAGAAAACCTCACTGCTGAATCAGATCTAGCAGGTTTTGTAGAGCCAGAACCATCGGATTGGGTAAAATATATAACGCCAGTCAGAGAGTACATGTATTATAGAACGCAAGCCGTGGTTAACAAGGATATACATATTTTATGGGACCATTACCCGGATCTTAAAGAGAATGTTGACCTCAAACTAGGAATCAATACAGAGAAAAATGAGGTTGAATCCTTAAATCAACATGTTCATTTGTTGGATGCCAATTACAACATTGAAGGTTATGAACGAATGAAAGTGAAAACGATAAGTGATCATGAAGTGGAAGTTCTCATTCATGCAAGTATAGTTTATATGAGCGATGATTTTGATGAGTCTGGAGGAGAGCATTTAATTAAGCTCTACTTAGAACATAAGAACAATCATTGGGCTGTGGTAAAAACGGATGAATATACTTTACCGGAATACAAAGAATGGATGAAGGAAAAGGAACAACTCTAATCTATTGCTAAGCTATCCTAAGCGAGCTGGAACGATAGCTGAATAATGCGTTGAAGGCAGCCGACCAGTATGACCGGCTGCCTTTTAAGGTTTGAAGCTTGCTTCGTTTTTGGGCCGATTAAACACTATGACAACCGTTAGTGTAGCAATGTTGAACCAGGTCGCTTGTTCGAGGTTAACCCGATGGTCAAGCACCGATATCTAGGTTGAGCTGAATATCTTCCACTAATCTCTTGTTATTCGCAAGCTGATGTTTTATATTGACATAAGAGTAGGTCAAAAATAAATGAGGTGACGAGACTAGATGACTCCACGCACGAAGGAACAAAACGAAGAGATCCGGCTGCGGCGTCTGGCGCAAATCCGGAAAGCCGCTGCCGATGTGTTTTTGGATAAAGGTCCTTTACTGGAAATCCGGGATGTGGCCGCGCAGGCGGGACTCGGCTATGGCACGGTATATCATTATTACAGCAATAAAGGCGATTTACTCCACGATCTGCTATGGGATGCGTTGGAGCGGGACGGTGGATGGCTGAAGGCTCCGCTAGATGCTGCGTTAGAAGCCTTGGTGAAGAATCCGTCGAAGGTCCCGCTTGCATCGGCTTCGGGGGAGGTGCCATCGGGCGGGCATTTCGGCTTGGCTGCTGCGCCGGACACCGGAAAGTCGGCTGCCGCGGATTCCCGTATGAGAAGCCGCGAAACGGCCGCTGCCGCTGAGCTTGGCCCCGTCGCGGTAGCCGGCGTCCGGCTGCTGCAGCTTTGGGCGGAGGACCATGCCCTGTACCTGCTGCATAAGCTGGCCGGTGAGAGCTTTGCCTCGCTGCCAGAAGCGCGCTCGGCCCCGCTCCTGGCCGCCTTTCGCCGGGAGGTGCTCACGCCTCTTGCCGAGCTGCTAGAAACCGGGCGCGCGGAGGACGGGGCTGCGGCTTCCGGCGGAAACGCGGCAGAGCCGCTGTATCGGCTACAGCGCGCGGAAATGCTGTTGGCCGCCTTGGTCGGCTGCGCCTCGCTTTCGCTTCGCCGCGGTAAGCTGCACGAAGAGGCCAAGGATATCGTCATGTTTTTAAAATTATAGTATAAGGAGTGAATAAACATAGATGATCATCTTAAAATCACCTAGGGAAATCGAGGAGATGAAGCCGGCGGGCCAAATCGTTGCGGACTGCTACCGTGAGGTTGCCAAACTGATCGAGCCTGGGATCACCACCCGCGAAATCAATGACTTTGTTGCCAGACACATCACCAAACTCGGCGGCAAGCAGTTTACGAAAGGGTATAACGGTTTCCCCGCAGAAACCTGCACTTCGGTTAACGATGTGGTGGCCCACGGCATTCCTTCGAATCGTGCGCTTATGGACGGCGATTTGTTGAAGCTCGACATCGTCGTGGAATACGGCGGTTGGTTCGGCGATTCATGCTGGTGCTATGCGGTGGGCAATATCCGGCCGGAAGCACAGAAATTAATGAAGGTGACAAAGGAATGCTTGGATCTGGGGATCTCCCGGGCAATCCCTGGAGGCCGGCTCGGCGACATTACGTCGGCGATTCAACAGCATGCGGAATCGAACGGGTACTCCCTCGTACGCGATCTGCTGGCGCACGGGATCGGGCGGAGCCTGCACGAGGAGCCGAACTACGAGCATATCGGCGTAGCTGGCAAAGGCATTCGATTAAAGGAAGGCATGGTGTTTACGATTGAACCGATGCTCAACGAAGGTACGTTCCGTATCACGATCGACGACGATCAGTGGACGGCGAGAACGGCTGACGGCAAGCTGTCGGCGCAATATGAGCATACAATCGCAATCATGTCGGACGGACCGCTGATATTAACGGCCCAGTAAGAATAGAGGCGAACGGACGGCAATGCGGATATAAGTCGCCAACCCGGTAAGCAAGATCACCCACACTCTAGACCTCAAACGTGACTCCGGGTGGTCTTCCGGACGCTTTCCCCAACCGATTAGTGAAGCTAAATGGGCTGTTAAGGAAATCATAGGCCGCACACCTTCTCCGATCATGACCTGTATAAGAGAGAAGCCATCGAGTACATAACTGTTTTTAAAACAATTGACTCTATATGATTTCCATGAATGAACCGAGCTGAGGAATGACAATATAAGTAAGTGGTATACAATTCAGTTTCCAAAGGAGGATATCTGTCATGGCTCACCAGAAGAGAAGGAAAGAAGCTGCCTGGAAGTCGCGAAAGCAAGAACAGCATCCCCATGGTAAAATCAAATCGCTTAAGGAATTGTCCAGCGAATAGGATGAAGAGTATACTGCTTGGAAGAGAGAAAGACTGTCGGCCTCTAATGCCGGCAGTCTTCTTTCTTGTATCATTCATTAGATATCTCGGTTTACTTACCTCTAATTATCACTTAATATATGGATAACAAGAGATAAGGGAAGGTGTTTAAAATGAATGCTAAAGAAGCAGCGTTATTACTTGGGGTTCATTACAAAACGATTCTTAACATGATAAATGATGGGCGCTTAGCCGCTTCGAAGAACGACTCTGGAGATTGGGTAATTAGCGAGAGCGATTTGGCTGCCCGTGAGCAGCGGATTGATGATAAGGAATTTGAGGCGATCTACACTCATATGGCCGTACAGATGATTGAAAAAGCTCATCATCGTGCGATAAACGCAGCAAAAGAAGAGCTGATTCACGTGGCACGTGCAATGATAAAGGTCAAAGACAATCGAAACGAGTTGAATCAGCAAGTAAAACGCCTTCAAAATGCATTAGATGCATATAAAGCAGCGGAAGCATTCACTCTCACTGTGGATTCAATCAAAAAACAAGCGGAAAGTGAAAATCACTAGTACTTGCTAAGTTAAGGTCATAGTCCAGTCAGTTGTTTTACACTTAATGTCTTAAAAGGGCAAAGGATGACCCTGGCGATTGCAGTTGAATTTCACTAATCACACATGCAAGCATGATTGATTCTTGTAGTAAGCTTTGCCGAATATCACCTAAATCAACGACCGTTGACCAACCGAGATCGTTAAGAAGAACCCTGACCTTATGGATAAAAATGGGGGGCGAAGTAATGCCTGTTCAACGAAATGAATGTCCCGTTGAGATCGTGTTTTCCATGTTAAGCGGGAGATGGAAAATTCCAATCTATCGATTTTTGTATAAAAACTCAATCCCCGTTCGGTATAGCGAATTGCTGCGACATTTACCATCCATTTCGAAAAAAATATTAACTGAACAGCTTCGTGAGCTTGAGCGTGATGGAATCATCGATAGAACATCGTATCCGGAGCCTCGGCCTAGAGTAGAATATACGCTGACACCGAAGGGTCGAACCATGATTGAACTTCTGGATTCGATGAGTGGGGGAAGAAGCACATCCTATCTGAATGTAAGATATCAGCCCCTAATTCGTTTGCCGTGGACAGGGCTGATGATCTCGTTGACGCGGGCGCGAAAAGGGCAGCAAAGGTGGGCGAAAAAATTGAGACTACCCTCCTGGATATCATATGCCTTCATGTCAACGATTGCTTGATTGTTCTGATAATGAAAATACATTATGACTTGACATTGGAGCTTACTCCGATGTTATTTTGAATTCATGGAAAAACTTTATTCTATACAAGAAGTTTCGCAGCTGCTTGGGATTCCAAAGGATACGCTTCGGTACTATGACCGGATAGGAATCGTATCACCGTCCCGTGAAGACAATCGGTACCGCAGGTATTCGAAGAACGACCTCATCGAATTGATGAATATCCAAATCATGCAGTATGCGGACTTCACGCTTGACGAGATGAAGGGAACGTTTGGATTCCACAGGAAGGAGAAGGTAGACCCTGCTTATTGCCGTGAGGTTGCTTCGTTCCTCGATGCCAAGAATGCAGAAACGCGCACGAAAATGGCCCATCTGGAAAAGGTCAGTCAGTTGCTTGACGTAGCAGCCGAAACGCTAAGGGACTTTAATCATGAAAGCGACCAACAACTGGCAGAAATCGTTCGCGAGCTTTACCGCTCTATTCACAAGAAGGAACCGGAAATATCTGAGGAGGGATGTCATGGGCATTAAGGTTAGGAATTTTTATTTTTTGACTGCCGGCCTTCTGGCGATACTGTTCGCCTTTACGCACGCATGGAACGGGCAATCCATTGTGCTGCCAGTGCTCCATGTGAGTGCGATAGCGATGGACACCCAAACAGTATTCATGTATGTATGGCACATCATCACGGCGGAAAATCTGATTTTCGGCTTTGTGTTCATTCTTATGTCATTCCAAAGTGAACGATCAAAGACCCACTTCGCCGCCTGGACCATCGTATCGCTTCTGATCGTCCGGCTGCTGGTCATTCTTGGTATAACGGCATTACAAGACATATCGGCGCTTATGGATACGTTAATCGATTCGATTGCGATCGTAATCTATCTCATCTTCATCATAATGGGCATAAGAAGAAAGCCGAAGGGGTTCGGAGGTCAGATGAGCGACTATTCATGAAAAGACTGTCCATTCATCGGGTGGAACAAGGGAAAAGGATAAGGGGGATACTACTTTTGTGAAATAGAAGGACTGTCGGTAATATTCCGGCAGTCTTTTTTATGATCTATCCGCCCTCGCAAGTTCCTAAAATTGTAAAATAATCTAGATATCATATTTAATTTGCTAAGTGTTTTGAAACCGCTATCATTCTATAATTTACTTGGAAAGGAGGTAAAAGGAAAAATACAAGGGAAATCGCATGCTAAGCACAGCCAAGAAAATCAACGCAAGGCACAATTCGACAATATGAGGAGGTAGATTATGTTTAAGTTTAGAAAGAAAATGATGACGGTTATTTTTGCAGCAACCATGAGTTTTGGTATGTTTGCGACAACCTCAAGTGCAGCGACCGACTACTGGCAAAATTGGACCGATGGGGGCGGAACCGTGAATGCTGTTAACGGCTCCGGCGGTAATTACAGCGTGACATGGCAAAATACCGGAAATTTCGTTGTCGGCAAAGGCTGGAATACCGGATCGCCTAACCGAACGATTAACTACAATGCCGGCGTCTGGTCACCGTCCGGCAATGGGTATTTGACACTCTACGGATGGACGAGAAACGCACTCATTGAGTACTACGTCGTAGATAGCTGGGGTACTTATCGACCTACCGGAACACATAAAGGGACAGTCACAAGTGATGGAGGCACATACGACATCTATACGACCATGCGATACAATGCACCTTCCATTGACGGAACACAAACGTTTGCCCAGTACTGGAGCGTTCGACAATCGAAAAGAGCTACGGGGGTCAACTCCTCCATCACTTTCAGCAACCACGTGAACGCATGGGCAAGTAAAGGAATGAATCTGGGGAGCAGCTGGTCTTATCAGGTGTTAGCAACAGAGGGTTATCAAAGCAGCGGAAGCTCTAACGTAACGGTATGGTAGCCAATCGCCATCCGTAAACTCAACTAACGGACACGGAGGGGAGCATCTCTTAGGAAAACGGAGTTCGGCTATCCGATTGACCGTTCCCTTCGTTTAGCCCTAAATCCGGATACGTTGCGGGTCGTTTTTCGCGGAGACGAACGGCCTTCGACGTAACGGGCAGGCAAGTTGCGGGCAACATGGGCTCTCATTTTTTTATTAGCTTAAAGGAGAAATTATCAATGAGAAAGCTAATAATGTTCCTTTTAATAGCAGCAATGGCTGTGATCAGCGCTTGTTCGCAAGATCAGCCTGAAAAGAAGGATGATTTGGTATTGGTGAAAGGCGGGACCTTTAAGAACAACCAGTCTAACTATGCTGATAAAAAAGAAGCCTTATCGAACTTTTACATCGGCAAATATGAGGTCACCCAAAAAGAGTGGGTGGAAGTAATGGGCAGTAATCCATCTGCATTCAAAGGCGATCATTTGCCGGTAGAAATGGTGAGCTGGTATGACGTTGTGGAGTATTGTAATCAAAGAAGTATCCAGGAGGGCTTGAATCCGTATTACAACATAGACAAGGTGAAAAAGGATGCGAATAATAAGAACGATAACGATGATATCAAATGGACCGTCACGATCAATGAGGGAGCTAACGGTTATCGGTTGCCTACAGAAGCGGAATGGGAATACGCTGCGGGCGGAGGTCAGAATAGCAAGGGTTACATGTATAGCGGAAGCAATAATGCCGATGAGGTCGCATGGTATTGGAAAAACGCCGGAGACAAATACCTATCTGGGGATTGGAACTGGCCTATCATAGAGAGCAATCAGAATCAAACAAAATCGATCGGTACCCAGAAACCCAACGAGTTAGGAATTTACGATATGTCTGGAAACGTAAGGGAATGGTGCTGGGACTGGCACGGCGAATTGGATAGTCCAAGCGGTTCCTTCCGGGTAGTGAAGGGCGGCGGTTGGATCGGCGACGTTACCAACAACGAGATATCCTTCCGAGGGAAGTTCGATCCCAATGGCTTTGGCCCCGATCAAGGTTTTCGTGTCGTTCGCGGAGAAATATGACATTATGTTGTCATGTTTCTTTTTTTATTCCGGACTTAGTTTGTGAAGTTGGTGTTTATCCGTGAGTCTTACCGCAAGGTGGCCGCTGATTTCCTGGCTTGATGCAAGCAAGTCATCACACTATTGACCAGGTGGTCGATGTGTAATACAATTTGGTCAAAATGATATTGACCAGGTGGTCAATCGGTGGGGTGGCGTACAAACCAATGGAGCCAGATAAAAAACAAACCATTTTGCAAGCAGCTTTAGTGGAGTTTTATCACAAGGGCTATGAAGGAGCTTCAACCAATCAAATTACCAAAGCAGCTGGCGTATCCAAGGGAATTTTGTTTCATTATTTTTCGGATAAAAGAACGTTGTATTTAACGGTGGTGGATGAATGCTTAAAGCATTACTACCATTCACTGACTTCGTCACCTATGGATCTCTCCGAGGATCTGTTTCAGGCGATAGAGCAATTATCTCAAAAAAAGATGGATGTATTTAAAAGTGACCCCATCAGGTTTGGATTTATGGCTAAAACATTTCTGATTATGCCGGAAGAGCTGAAAGCGGATCTTCTGCTCAAACAACAACAGATGAACAAGGATTCCATACACCTCCTGGCAAGCAGGATCGATCAGAGCCGTTTTAGGGAAGGAATCGATCCCAAGCAAGCAATCGAATTCGTATTGCTTTCCCTTGAATCTCTAATTACGAAGCAAATGACCAAACGGTACGACGAGAAATCTATAGGAGAACTCGAGGCAAGTGCGGCTTTAGACACGAAACCCTATTTGGACATATTAAGGTACGGCATTTATCGTAAGGAGGGAAAAGAGTGAAAATAAAGTTGCTCACCATCGGAACAAGGGGAGATGTACAGCCGTTCATTGCCCTTGCCCGAGGTCTCCAGAACAACGGACATGACGTGGTTATATGCACATCGCAGGATTTCGAAGGCTTCGTTCGAGGGCATGGTGTCGGTTTCGCGCCAATACAGGCAAATATTATGAAACTAGCCCAATCTGCAGAAGGGAAACGCATGCTGGGCAGCAATCCCTTCGAGATTATGAAGCAGATGAAAAAGCTTATATATCCTATGATGCAGCAAATGCTCGATGACCTGTGGACCGCTTCTCAAGATGCGGACTGCCTCATCTACCATCCCAAAGCATTCGCTGGATATGATATTGCCCAAAAGCTGAATATTCCCGTATTTGCAGCCCATCCAATTCCGATCATTGCACCGACAGGCGCTTTCACCAATCCCATTTTACCTTTCACCTTCAGGAATCGATGGTTAAATGAAAAAAGCTATCATCTCAACCGTTTCATGCTGTTATCCTTCAAAAAATTGTTGAATACATGGAGAAGAGATACGTTACATTTACCTCCACGAAGTCTATTCTCCGATGATCTGCACGTAAATGGACGCGATATTCCGGTGCTTTACGGTTGCAGTCCTTCGATTATTCCATTTGATCCGAAATGGAAGGATCGCGTCTGTATGGAGGGGGTTTGGTTTCTGGAAGATACCGATTGGGACCCACCAAGGGAGTTGGAGTCTTTTATCGCGTCAGGATCCCCGCTAATCGTTATCAGTTATAGCAGCATGCCTCTAAAGCATCCGGATCATGTGCTCGAGATGACTATGCAGGCTTTACGACAAACGGGGCAACGCGGCATCATTCTGGTTGGCTGGAGTGGAATGCAAGTATCCGGTAATGGGGCCGAGAACATCCTGTGTATACAGGAAGCACCGCATGCATGGCTGTTTCCGCGAGCTGCAGGCGTTATTCATCATGGTGGAGCAGGGACGACAGCGGCCGTTTTGAGAGCAGGTAAGCCGATGACCATATCCCCGTTCAATGCGGATCAACCCTTCTGGGCCAAGCGTATGTATGAGCTAGGTGTATCGACAAAGCCGATTCCTGAAAAATCAATGTCAGTAGCCAGTTTGGCTGAGCGAATAGCGGAGCTAACCAGTCATTCAACATTGACAGCCAATGTAATGGCACTGTCAGATAAAATTTCAGAGGAGAGAGGTGTTGATCGAACTGTAGAATTTATTGAGAGACGGCTACACCATCACTTTTGAGAGAATTCCTTTAACAAGGGATATGTGTCCAAAAGTTAAGGTGTTATTGGACAAGAAAATTCTTGATTGGGAACCCTGAGTTAGCCAATCAAGATATGATCTTCCGCATAACCAATTTTGGATGTGCGTTTTTTCTGAGCCAATGCGTAAGCCAGCGTTAAGGGCCCCAGACGACCGGCAAACATCGTTATCGTTACAATGACTTTCCCTACGGGGGACAATTCACTTGTCAATCCCATCGACAAACCGGTGGTGCTAAATGCTGATGTCGCTTCAAACAACACTTCCAAGAAGTGTTCTTCGAGCATACCTTCGGAGATGGTCAGCAACAGGGAAACGCCCAGCACGACCACCAAAGAACTCATGACAACCGCCAGGGCGCGCATGACGGTTTCTCCTGCTATTTTGCGTTTGAAGGCATGGATTTGACCGCCCCCGCGAAAGGTTTGGATCGTAGCTAGGATGAGTACAACAAGGGTATTGATCTTAATACCGCCGCCTGTTCCTCCGGAAGCAGCACCGATGAACATCAGAATAATAATGAAAAACTGAGAAGCCGCCAGCATGCTACCGATATCTATCGTGTTAAACCCCGAGCTTCGAGGCGTTATGCCTTGGAAAAAAGCAGCCAGCACTTGTTCGCTTTCGCTCAATTGGCCAAAGGTTGACGGATTCCAGCTCTCTAAAAAGTATATAAATAGAAAACCGAGCAGGGACAGCGTTCCTGTTCCGACTAGGACAACCTTGGAGTGAAGCGAAAGCTTCTTCCATGAACGTTTTTGGAATACATCCACAATGACGATATAGCCGAGGCCTCCAATGATAAATAGCAGGACAATCGTAATATTGACGATCGGATCGCCGACAAAGGGAGAAAGGCTGTCAGACCACAGGGCAAATCCGGCATTGTTGAATGCCGAAACGGAATGGAAAAGTGCGTAGTAGGCTGCCTGTCCCCACCCGACGTCCTGTTGCCAACGGAGCGTAAGGACAATCGTAGCCAAGGCTTCAAACGCGAATGCAATGAGTACCATATACATGGATAATTTAACCAAACCTTGTGCCGAGGTCGAATGCGTGGTTTGCTGAATAATCATTCGTTGCTTCAAGCCAATCCTTTTCCCCAGAACAATGGCAACCATAACGCCAAAGGTCATAAAGCCGAGCCCGCCAATTTGAATCAAGATCATGATAATGACTTGTCCAAAAGTTGAAAAAACACTACCGGTATCCAAGACAACGAGCCCGTTTACGCATATTGCTGAGGTGGCTGTAAATAAAGCATCCAGCAGACCAATTGACCTCCCGGTGGAGGAAGAGTAGGGCAGCGCGAGCAATGTGGTCCCGATTATTATTAAAGTGAAAAAGACAAGCATGACGAGTTGAGGGGGACTCATATTTTTTTTAAGCTTGTTGATAAACAACTCCATTGTGTCAGGAGCGGAATGTTGTGTATATCGATCTTTTGAATTCATAAATGTTCTTCTCACAAGTTCCACCCTCATTCTTTATTGATCGCCGGGTTTATCAAAGAATTTTCTGTTTTGGAAAAAAGACGACTCTACCACTTTTCCGTGACTTATTTTCAAATATTGGATCTCGTGGTCTGTTTTTATTTTCAGCAAGCCGGTGTCAAAATCGGTATTTAACTCTTTGAAAAATAGACCCTCGGCTATTGGATCGCCCCCGGATTCCTTACCGCCAAGCAGATAATGAGAACCCTCCCTGAACACAGTGACTCGAATTCCCCGTTCATGGGTGTCAGCCATTTGATCATCCATCCTTTGAACCGCTACAATGTGCAAATCCGTTTCGCCGATCTGGTTAAGGAGTTCGTTGACAAACGAACCACGCGTAATTTCTTGCCACCGCGTTTGACCGGATTGTCCGATGATTAGCTGGGTAATTTGATGATTCTTGGCGGTTTCCGCTATGATTTCCGAAGCTTTGCGATCTTCATTCGTTTTGACAATGAAGGTTGCCCCATACTCGTCGCATTTCATTTGCCACTCAGCCATATACCTTTCTTGTGCCTGATCTAACTCATCTTCACGCAAGGGTATAACGCTCAACACAAACAGGGGACACTGAAGAAGTCTGGCTAATTCGCCGCCTCGACGGATGAGACGTTCTCCGTTTGGACCGTAATACACGCATACCAGTATCTTTTCATTGTTAAGCAGAATAATCATTCCTTTCTTTTCTAAACACAACAGCTTTAACAAAAAAGGCCTGGAGGCAGAGAAAAATCTGCTTCTAGGCCTTGGCTGTACGGATCATGGACAAGTCAAAGTAGTAAGAGTGTTCTTTCCCAAGACGCTGACGAGGTTAGCTGTCGGATTCGGGATTGAGAGTTCCCGTTCCTTCTTATCCAGAAAGAATTCACCCCTAAAGCTTAGTCGCTTTGTTGGTTCCCCCGTTCCTCATAGAGGATTAAGCATTCATGCGTATGAAATTTATCGTAATAAATATTATGCTAAAACATGCTGAAAGTAAACAGTTAGCGATCAGTCAACAACATCATATCATTGGATTGCAGCAAAAATTATGCTTTACTATGGTATATACTACGCAAAGAAGTCTACGGGGTTTCATGGTCTGTCGTATCTGAAAGGGGAAAATAGGATGGCTAAAGGCAAATCGGAGCCGCTAAAATCATTAAAACAGTTTAACCTATCATCTTCACGACTGATCCTTCTTGGTTTCGCCGCACCGATTGTAATCGGCGCGATCTTGTTAGCCTTGCCCATATCATCGTCATCAGGTGAAGGTGTAGGTTGGTTAAACGCTTTGTTCACCTCAACATCTGCAGTGTGCGTAACCGGATTGGCCGTAGTGGATACAGGAACCGACTTTTCCCTTTTTGGTCAAATCATGATCATGTGCCTGATTCAAGTCGGCGGTCTTGGTTTCATGACCTTCGGAGTTTTGATCGCCGTTGTGCTTGGAAAGAAAATTGGACTGAAAAATCGACTGCTCCTCCAAGAATCCACTAACGCATTATCAACGCAAGGCGTAGTGAGGCTATCGCTAGGTATTTTTCTGATTGCGCTCATTATCGAGTTCGTCGGAGCAGCCTTGTTAATTGTTCGTTGGGAGGAGGAACTGGGCTTGGGGCAAGCTATTTATTATGGGGTGTTCCACTCCATCTCATCATTTAATAACGCTGGCTTCAGTCTTTGGTCAGACAGTTTGAGCCGGTATGTGGGAGACCCGCTGGTCAACATCGTCATCACCCTGCTTTTTATCATTGGTGGGCTTGGATTTACTGTTGTTCTGGACTTATGGAAGCATAGAAGGTGGAATAAGCTGTCCCTTCATTCAAGAATCGTTTTGTCGACTTCAGCATGTCTATGTTTAGCCGGGTTTATCGTAATTTTCATTATTGAGTTGTTCAACTCCCGTACGTTCGGCTCTTTGAGCTGGGGAGAGCGAGTATGGGCGGCTTATTTTCAAGGCGTGGTGACTCGTACGGCCGGGTTTAATACCATCGACATAGCCGCGATGATGACGACTTCTCAGTTTTTCATGATTTTCCTCATGTTTATCGGTGCTTCCTCCGGATCCACGGGAGGCGGGATCAAAACCAATACATTTGCCGTACTGTTATTCACATTGATTAGTATTATTAAGGGGAAGCAGGACGTGCAGTTGTTAAATCGACGCATCCCCCAATCGATTATCCTCCGATCCATAGCCGTCATGGTGATCTCAGTGAGCGTTGTGATTGTCGCTACATTCTTGTTAACCATAAGCGAGCATAGCTTGCAAAAGGACTTTATGGAAGTTCTGTTCGAAGTGACCTCAGCCTTCGGCACCGTTGGCCTATCGATGGGATTGACGCCTGAGCTGTCTCCTTTTGGTAAAGGAGTCATCATTTTGACCATGTACATCGGCAGACTCGGCCCCTTAACGCTGGCCTTCGCGCTGTCGCAAAGAGTAGTCAAACAAAAGTACCGGTTGCCTGAAGAGAAAGTGCTTATTGGTTAAGAGTGGTCGATCTGCAAATCGGGATACGAAAAAATAAGGTTCAGCTGGAGTCGTTTAATTCGATCTCCGGGGCTGAACCTTATACTCGTTTTATGTTCTGTTTTGCTTATACGGAGGGTTCTTACATATCTGCCCCGTCTTTTTCCTTCACGGGGCTGGCTAATCCAAACTTCTTAACCAAAGGTTTGATGGTTAACCCCTGAACGAGAAGTGAGAAAAGGACAACGCTAAAGGTGAGAACGAGTATATCATCGCGTCCGTCGAAGGTTGGGGGCAAGCTTAAGGCGAGAGCGATCGACAAGCTGCCCTTTAACCCTCCCCAATTCAAAACCACCTTCCATGAAGATGGGAAGGATTTCAGGAAGTACAAGCTTACGTAGACGGCCAATGTTCTTCCGAGTAGAACGATAAGAATGGCTGCTCCGATTAACGCCCACTTGTCCGCGAAGTTAATATGCTTGATTTCTAGACCGATCATTAAAAAAATCAATGAATTTGCGATTAACGTGATGACGTCCCAGAACGAATTAATATTCATCTTGGTTGTATCCGACATCCCGATGCGCGCTCCGTAACTGCCAAAAATCAAGCCGCCCACGACAACGGCAATGACGCCAGATACATGGAAATGTTCGGCAATAAAGAAACTTCCGAAGAACAGGAGCATAGAGAAAGCTATCTCCAGCGGATAATCATCATAGAAGCGAATGAGCTGTGAGAACAGATATCCTAACACGCCTCCAACAGCGATACCGCCAATACTAAACTTCAAAAAGAGCAATACACCGCTGCCTATTCCCGCCCAACCCATTTCCATGTACGTGAGCAAATAAACAGAGGAGATCTGAAATAACACAACGGCAATTCCGTCATTAAACAGCGACTCCCCTTCGATGATGGTTACAATTTTCTTCGGTACGCCTAATGATTTGAAGATGGAGATGACACTGATCGGGTCCGTGGCACTCATCAATGCTGCAAAGGTAAATGCAACAATCAAAGGCAATCCCATAAACCCATACATGGCTAGAGCTATAAGAAGGAAAGAGAGCAAGGTGCCGCCAAACGCGAGGGCAATCACCGGCTTTCCTTGTTTACGAAGATGCGAGAACGGAAGCTTTAATGTTGCATCTCCAAGAAGGATAGGAAGGAACAGGGAGATAATGATTGCCTGAAACACATTCGATTGGGTTATAAACGATTCGGCTTCATCCAACACAGGCACATGGATCAAACCAAGCAGCAGGCCTACAATAACAAGTGCAATAGAGTAGGGCTGATTCATTTTTTTGGCTATCGAGATAACACCCATCGATATCGCAAGCAAAATCAGCAACTGCACGAAAACCTCATTAAAATGATGCATACGGCACCCCTCATCAAAGGATTAAATCTCCATTTATTGTAACCTAAAGACTCCCTAACACCAAATATATTGACATATGGGGATTTAGGGAGTACTTTTATGAATATAAAATAAAATTATTCACAGGATCACAAACGGCCTGATTAAGGATGTGATATGCAACATGCCCAAAAAATTCTCGGATGAAGAACGTGAATGGATACGCCAAAAACTGCTGACGGAGGCACGCCATCATTTCGAAACGGCGGGCCTTCGCAAAACGAGTGTTGAAGATCTGACAAAGGCCGCCGGCATTGCCCAAGGCTCGTTCTACATGTTTTTCGGATCGAAAGAGGAATTATATTATGAACTGATTCTGGAGGAGGAGCAGCGAATTCGCAATGCCGTTCTTGATTTATTCCCTCCTGAAGAGGTTTGCAGTAAGGAAAGCATTAAACGGTTTCTCTTATATTCACTGAGGATGATGGACGAGAGCCCAATGCTTCGCCAGATGATGGATCGCGGGGAGATGGAGTTGTTGTTCAGGAAATTGCCGAAAGACTTGCTGGAGCGTAACTTTACGGAGGATCAAGACGCGCTCTTGCCTGTGATTACGGCTTGGCAGAAGGCTGGCATTTTACCTGGTACGGCACCCGAATCCATCGTGGGCATGATCAGATCCTTGGCACTGCTTACGCTGCACCAAAAAGAGATTGGAGAGGAGCAATTTACATCTACGATCGAATTGCTAGTCGAGTTATTATCTGCCGGCATGCTTGCGGTGTCTAATGCGCTGAAGGGAGATGGAGCGTTGTGATCGAAGTAAGAGGGCTTCATTACACGTATCCGAATCGAAAAGAGCCCACCCTGCATGGGCTTGATTTTGTCATCCCGCCTGGCGAAATCTTTGGCTTTCTCGGCCCGTCCGGCGCTGGTAAAAGCACGACGCAAAAACTGCTGATCGGTGTTCTGAAAGGTTATCAAGGAAGTATAAAAGTCATGGGCAACGAAATCAGGGATACTGGTCCCGATTATTATGAGCGAATTGGAGTAGCTTTTGAATTCCCGAACTTCTACAGTAAATTTTCGGTTCTTGACAATTTAAAGCTCTTTCGTTCCCTTTACAAGGGGGAGACGGAGGATCCCATGAAATTGCTGGAACAAGTCGATCTAACAGATGCCGCAAATATGAAGGTTTCCCAGCTATCCAAGGGCATGAAGATGAGGTTGAATTTCTGTCGGGCGTTACAGCATGATCCAGAAATCCTATTTCTGGATGAACCTACTTCCGGATTAGACCCGGTCAATGCCCACCGAATGAAGGAATTGATACTTGCTAAAAAGGCTGCCGGCAAGACGGTTCTAATAACAACGCATAATATGCAAGCGGCAGAAGAACTTTGCGATCGGGTAGCCTTTATCGTCGACGGTGAAATCAAATTAATCGATTCACCCAGAGAGTTGAAACTTCGTAAGGGAAGAAAGGAGGTCCGAGTCGAATACAGTAGGGATGGCGAATTAAAGGGAGCGGTATTTTCTCTGGATGGCATCGGTGAGAATAACCAATTTCTTAAGCTGATACAGGATTATCCCCTCGATACCATTCATTCGCAAGAGGCGTCGCTCGAACAAATTTTTATTGAGGTAACCGGGAGGCAGCTTGTATGAAGGGCCTAAGCTTATTTGTATTCGATCTGCGTTTCCAGTGGCGCCACGGATTCTATTGGGTTTATATGTTTGTCTGTACCTGTTATTGGATTTTGCTCCGATTCGTACCCGAGGCCTACCAGGAGACAACAGCGATTGTGTTGACATTCAGCGATCCCGCAGCCCTTGGGCTTATCATGGCAGGCGGTATGGTCCTGCTGGAGAGGGACCAGGGCGTCCACGATCCGTTGTTTGTAGCGCCGGTACACATTCGGGAATATTTGCTGGCGAAGGCTGCGTCCCTGTCGGTGTTATCCCTTGCGGCAGGCTGGGTGATTCATATGGCGACCGGCAGCCTCCCGGAATATCCGCTTGCTTTTTCTGCCGGTATTGTATTAACATCAACCTTCATGACCTTGCTGTCGATTGGCGTGGCGGCACGCCAACGGACAATTAACGGTTTTATTCTGATGGTGCAGGTCTACGCGCTGCCATTCATCCTTCCATTGTTAAGTTTTCTTCAATTGTGGCATGAAGACCTGTTTCTCGTCCTTCCAACCGAAGGAACTCTCCGGTTACTTGTGTCTCCCAGTGACGGCTTATCTATTGGCAGCGTTCTATATTCCGTATGTATTCTGTTGATTTGGAACTTTGCGGCTTACATCTGGGCGCAGCGATCCTATACTCGACATGTGTTGATGCGCGTAGGTGAAGGAGGGGGCATTAATGGAGAGATATAAAGCCCTCATGATCATGGATCTACGGCATGCGTGGAAGGATCCCGTTCTGATGGCAGCTATGTTCGGTCCGCTGCTGCTTTTGTTTCTATCGAGGTTTGGATTCCCGGTTGCCGTTAATTGGCTCGATGTAAACTATTCGTTTCATTTGGAGCCGTATCGCGGCTTTGCGGCATCGTTATTAATTGTTACGATCCCCATGCTGACAGGAATGCTCACCGGTCTCCTTATTCTCGATGAACGCGACGAGAATGTGATTGCATATTATGCGGTTACCCCACTAATGCGTAAAGGTTATTTGCTATATAGAGTGACGCTTCCTTTTCTGTTATGCACCGTATTATCCATTCTATATCTGTCCTTTTCGACTTTATCGGATATTCACTGGGCTAAATTGGGTGTTTTGCTGTTGCTGGCATCGGAAGCTCCAATATTCTCGTTGTTCCTTGCCGCTTTCTCAGCGAACAAGGTAGAAGGATTAGCCTTATCTAAAATAGGAGGGCTGTTCATAGCCGGACCTGTGGTGGCCAACTTCGTTCCAGGAGCTTGGCAGGTGTTAGGCGCTTGGCTCCCAACGTATTGGCCTGCAAAAGTGCCCTATCTGATCACGCAGAATGAACCTATGTTGGCAATCGTTTTCTTTTCGGTCGGATTGCTGTTACATGCCGCCTACTTATATTTTATGGTATCTGTGTTTAACAATAGACAATCTTAAAGGGGCGACCAAAGTATAGGTTCATGTGACATCTGAGCATAAAGCAGCCGATCTGAATGATCGGCTGCTTTTGCTATGGTCTAACAATCGGTTATACCATTCAGCCCCCGAAGTAAACGTTACGTTTTTGATGGGTACATCGAAAGTTAGATTGTTAAATGTTCAATGTCAGCATAAGGCAGAAGCAGACTATGGCTAATAAATGGTATTGCATATTGAAGTTGACTCGTTTATCATGGATATTATACATCCATAATAATAGCGATCTTAAGAAGAAGAGCTAGGAAGAGGGGAGGGGACATGCTGTTCTCCAGAAGTACAGCAGGCTCAGGAACATTCGGGAAGTGAGCGTATACTAAACAATAAGGGATACATGTTTTGCATCATAATTATGGATAATGTAGATCCATTAATGAAAAAAACCAATGAATCAACCAACTTTCGATGTGGTGATCATTGGAAGCGTCGACGGGTTTCACAACCGCAACCAGAAACTATAACGGAAAGAGAGATGGAAGTTATGAATGATTTTTTTAATGAGGCTATTTGGGAAAAGGCTTGGAAAGAACATGGCGAACGTGTTGTGAACAAGATGAAAAAGGCCGGAACCGACCCGACCCGTGCCTTTGATCACAAGGCGAAGACTTTCAATGAGCAATCGTTTAATGAAGAGGGAAGAAAACGGACCACACGGATCATGAATTGGATTGAAGGACAAGGAGTTCAATTCAACAACGCGTCTGTGCTGGACATTGGCGCCGCTTCGGGAGTATTCTCGGTGCCGTTTGCAGAGCGGGGGGCCCGCGTTACTGCTGTAGAATCCTCTCTACCCTTGATCGAACTGCTGAAGGAAAATATCACAAAATTCGCCGATGACCAGGTAAAGATTGTGCCCGAACCTTTTGAAGATATTGACGTGCTGGCTAGAGACTGGAGTAATGCCTTTGATCTGGTTTTTGTCTCGATGTGTCCGGTCATTCTGGATTGGGATAGCGTCGAAAAGATTCTACAATGCGCCCGGGATTATTGTTATATCAGTATGCCGGCAGGCTCCATGGAAATCAGTTTGGTGAATGAAATCTGGCCGCTCATCACCGGTCAGCCCTTCCAATCGAAGCACTTGGAGTTCGGATATTTGCTTCATCTGCTGTATCTCAAAGGCTATTCCTATGAGTCTCTTATAACACGGGAAACGAAAACGACGGAAGTTACAAGAAAAGCGGCGTTAGAGGAAATGATGAACTGGCTTCGCAGTCACAGTCTGGCTACAGATGAGCAGAATCGGAAATTGGTTGCAGACTATTTGGAACAAGCGTACCCGTCCGGCAAAGTAACGATTCGACAGAGTGGTCGTTATGGCAAAGTACTGGTTCGAATGCAGGATCTAAGCATGTACACAAGAAAAATTTGAAGGGATGATGATGATGGCGATTCAACACGCAACAGATTCTACTTTTAAAGGGATGATCCAAACCGACGGAGTAACCGTAGTGAATTTTTGGGCTTCCTGGTGTGGTCCGTGCAGAATGTTTGCACCTGTTCTTGAGGAATTTGAAAGGGAGGCAAAAGATTCCATTAAAGTAGTTAAGGTAAATGTAGACGAAAACCCGGCGACGTCTTCCCAATTTCAGATTATGAGCATACCGACCACCCTTGTTTTCAAAGATGGGAAGCTTCTATATAAAGAAGCGGGCATATTGCCGAAACATGTCTTGAAACAACGCACTGCCTTTTAGGCTTTCCCATATTCGTAGTGACTCGAGTATTGATCTCCATGTAATATAAATAGGAACAGATGGGAGATGAGGAACGATGTTGAAATTAGTAAAGGCGTTGCTGGTGGGATTGAGCATAACTGTATTTGGTTTGGATTCTGGAAATGTACAATCTTCCCCCGTGTCGGCAGCCGGTACTGAGTACTATGTAGCTACCGACGGGAGTGACTCCAATCCAGGGACGATGATTGCGCCTTGGAAGACGCTGCAGCATGCGGCTGAGGAGGCTGATCCGGGCAGCTTGATTTACGTTCGGGGCGGCGTATATAATCAAAAACTCAAGATAACACGTTCCGGTACAGCCTCGCAGGGTCCCATAACTTTCAAGAACTATGGTTCAGAGAAAGCTATCATCGATGGTACTGGACTTTCAGTCAACGGGATCGAAGGGCTTGTCGAGCTAACCAATGTGAATTACATTACGATTCAAGGCTTGGAGATTCGCAACTTTACAACGACTTCCAGAAACGCGGTTCCTGTTGGAATTTATGTTCAAGGTTCTGGCGGCATTATAAATCTGACGAATAACAAAATCCATGATATCAAGAGCACAGTCACACCTATCGGCAGCGATTTGCTTGGCAGAGATGCTCATGGTATCGCCGTATACGGCACCAAAGCTCCGGAATCGCTTCATGACATTACGATTCACGGGAATGAGCTGTACAATCTAATCTTGGGTTCCAGTGAAACACTGGTGCTGAATGGTAATGTAGATACGTTTAAAGTAACGGACAATCTCATTCACGATAACGACAACATCGGGATCGATATTATCGGTTTCGAGGGAACTGCGCCGGAAGAAGCATACGACCAGGCCCGAAATGGTTTGGTGAAAGGCAATCGGGTATATAATATTTCCTCCAACAACAATCCTTCTTATGGGAAAAAACTCCCGAATAACAGTAATGCAGCCGGTGGTATTTATGTTGATGGCGGTAAAGACAGCATTATTGAGCAGAACTACAGCAACAACAATGACATCGGCATTGAAATTGCCTCGGAGCATGCGGGCAAATCCACCAGTGATATTACGATCCGAAGCAACGTGGTGCACAATAACCGGTTGACGGGCATCGCCATGGGTGGATACGACGACGAACGGGGGTCAACGGTGAATTGCAAGATCGTGAACAACACCGTCTACAATAACGATCTTTTAGGTGAGGGCAGCGGTCAGCTCTATGTGCAGTATGATACGAAGAATAACGTGATTAAGAACAATATCTTTGTGGCCAGTTCAACGGGTGTGCTGATCTACAATGAATATACAAAAAATTCAGGTAACGTGGTGGATTACAATCTATATTTTTCACCAGGCGGTAGCACGGATGCTTTCTGGACATGGAAGAACAAAGATTATGCTGGCTTTTCCGCATATCAAGCGGGAACCGGCAACGATGCGCATTCATTCTTCAAGGATCCTGCATTCGTCAATGCTTCCGGAGGCAACTTTCATCTTCAATCTTCGTCCCCAGCGATTGATGCCGGTTCGACGGATAACGGGATCATCGGTACCCAGGACATTGACGGGCAGCCAAGAGTGCAAGGGGCCGATGTGAACATTGGCGCAGATGAGTAATGTTATGCTTTTTAGAAACGAGTAACAGAGTTGGAATGTTAAGAGAGACTAATAATAGGCTGTTTCGGCAGCAATCGTATGTTCTTATGTGGACAACGTTGTATTATTTTAAGCTAACATCTTCGAACCCATCAACTGTCGCCAATTTTGGCGGCTTTTTTGTCTTCCTGTTATTACTTTTCCCCAATATGTTTTATGAGCTTAGTTTCTTGACATATTTTTGTTAACTGGTAAACTATAATTGTTGAATGGTTAACAATATTCTCAAAGGAGGTGACTCCCATGATCTCAAATAAACGTAAAGAAGCGATTGAAGCTGTCCAACATTTCATTATGAATAGAGAGAAAAGTTTAAGGGCTCGGAACACGTCGATTGAGAGTGCTGTTGGTTCAGATTCAGTAAAAAACTGGTCCATGACGCAACTTCACATCTTATCTTTAGTAAAGCGTCACCCATGTCAATTAAATAATACGTCTTTAGCAACGGAATTAAATTTATCAAAATCCGCTATAACCAAAGCCATAAATACATTGATTCAACACGATTTAGTCGTGACTGCAAAGAAAACGGACAATCTTAAAGAAATTTATTATGAGGCTACAGATCAAGGGAAGCAGTTGGCTGCAGAGCACGATAAGCTGCATCAGCACGCTGAAGAGAAGTACTACGAACTGTTCAGTCATTTTAATGATAACGAAATCGATGTGATTATTCGCTTTCTTAATACGTGGCTGCTGATGACTTCGGAATCCAAATAACTCTGTAGGAGATGACCAAAATGAACAAGCAGGAAGCTATTCGTTTTATATCGCAAATGTATAACGACATTATAGTTAATTTTGATTTTGTTAAAATACCCGATTATTTTCATAACCAATACTATCAAGTGACTGATGGCAAAAAGATAAACTTGGAAGCATTTAAGGATCATCTAACTGCATTAAAAGCTACAGTAGACAAAATTACCGTTTCTCCATTTTACGATACCCTCTATGACGAAGAGCTTCAAACTTTGACATTGCGATACACCGTAGATGTTACCAAGAAAAGCGGAACCCGGGGATTAATTGAGCTTATCGCGATTTTTGAAATAAAAAACGGCAAGATTGTTCGTTGTAATGAAATCTCGCATGCCCTTCATCATGTTAACGAGTTTAAGGAACTTGCAAGCATTTCTTCTCCAGTTGTTTAATCTTGGTGTCCTGGAGCGCAATTAACACTGTCGGTATTATTACCGGCAGTCTTTTTGACTCATGATCTAAGGAGTGGATAAGGATATTGAAAGTTGAAAGGAACGTGTTTTATGAATCTATAGCCCGAAGGAGCCATTTTCATTTATAGATAATTAAGAGAAAATGAGAAAACATATGACCAAATCTCGTATGATGGCTAGAACAAAAATAGAAGGGAGGTCGTTTGAACAATGAATAAAACGGGAGTATGGCTGTTTTTTGCATGGACTGTATCAGCTGTGGCAACTAGCGGAAGTTTGTTTCTTAGTGAAGTATGGCATTTTACGCCATGCGTCTTATGTTGGTACCAAAGGATCTTCATGTATCCATTAGTCATTGTCTTGGGAATCGCGGCATATCGGCAAAAGACGCACATTGTCCCATACATCCTACCCCTTGTCATCATTGGCGCAGGCATATCTACATATCATAGTATCATTCAAAAACTCCCCAAAGAGTCAGATATTGCCGCATGCGGGCCGGTGTCCTGCTTGAATGACTATTTGAATTGGTTCGGTTGGTTGACCATTCCGATGCTGGCATTTGCCGCATTCGTGCTCATCGCCGTGGCTCTATTGCTGGCCCTCCGCTCGCAGAAGCAACATACAAACCAGCGATGAAAGCTGCTCTTATTATATGACCTGTAACAGCCGTCCTTAGGGTCGGCTGTTTTCAATCAACAATGAATGGTAGGGATCCAGTTTTTATATCTTGCGGTCTTATTCCATAACCCTATGCTCCAATAACGAGCTTGTGATACATTACATAAAAATCATGTCGAGGAGATGGAATCTGATATGCATAAAGTCATACATCCAAAAATTCATTATTTCGGGACTTCGGTCGTGTTGATAAGTACCATCAACGAAGATGGCACACCCAACCTGGCTCCGATGTCCTCAGCCTGGTGGCTCAATCAATCATGCATGCTTGGTATGAGCAGCAAGTCTCAGACTGTTCAAAATATCATTCGTGAAGGGGAGTGCGTGCTTAATCTCCCGTCGACTGACTTGATTCCCGCAGTTGAGCGTCTGACCCTGTTAACAGGTCGCAACCCGGTCCCTGAGTCGAAAGCAGCAAGGGGGTATCAGTTTGAGGCGAATAAATTCGGTGTCGCAGGGTTAACACCACTTCCGTCCCAGCTCGTTCAAGCGCCGCGTGTGAAAGAATGCCCTGTCCATCTGGAAGCCAGTTTTGTTAAGCTCCATCCTTTTGAAGAACCAAGCTCACTTGTTGCTATCGAAGTGCGCATCGATAAAGTGCATGTCGAGGCAGATCTTCTTATGGATGCCCATTCAAACTATGTTGATCCTTCGAAATGGAATCCGATGATTATGAATTTTTGCGAATATTTCGGTCTAAGCGAGCAATTGTCCTCATCAAAATTAGCGCCGGTATTCGGACCTGATTCAGTAGAATAGCTATTCTTAATATTCGTGCACCTTCATACAATGAATGGATGTGCGATCCTATGAAGAACGGCGTATATTGTCCGGCCGGGAAGGGGGTTGAGAACATGGACTGGACGGGGAGCGGATTACTGTTAGTAGCTCTGACAGGCTTGATGGGGGCGCCGCATTGCCTGGTGATGTGCGGAGGGATCGTTTCTTCTTTGGCCCTTCGAACCAGCAGATCTCCGCTTGCTTCTACGTTAGCCTACAACGCTGGCAGAGTGACAACGTACACGGTGATCGGAGGCTTTATGGGGATGGTGGGCTCCTTCCTGGATGTGGCTGGCAGCTTTGTTGGCTTTCAAGGCGCGGCCAGCATCATTGGAGGTCTGCTCATTCTGCTGTGGACATTTCGTCGGTACACACTGCCCATTTATAACGCGCATCTGCCGAGACATTCTTTGTTGCATCTGAAATTGGAACGACTTGGTCAGAGGTATGAGTTGTTTGCGACTTTTCTAACGGGCCTCCTGCTCGGTTTTCTTCCATGCGGTTTGACCTATGCGATGCACATGAATGCAGCGGCATCCGGATCTGGTCTGGAAGGCCTCTTGATCATGCTGGTATTTGGACTTTCGACTTTTCCCATTCTACTCCTAACGGCGCTGTCCGCCGGCAGTTTAACGAAAAAGTGGCGCAGAGGAATGCGTAAACTCGGCGGATTTCTGGCCTTTTTAATGGGAGTGCTTTCCATTTTAAAAGGAATTAGCGCCAACGGATGGATCCCGGGAATTCACCCATGGTTATGGTAAGCAGGACTAGCGAACGTTGAACAACGTCCTCACCGTGACATTTTGATCCTCCCAACGAAGGACCGCTTCCGCTTGCCAAAGTCCTTGCATAACAGGTACGGCCGTTGCGCTGTATACACCCGGCTTTGATTCGACAATCTCGGCGGGGAACACACCACAAAACATATCGGGCATCTTGAGGTTTAGTTTAATATCGGCATTAGCAATGGGCTTCTCAGGCAGCTCGGTAATGAAAACCTGGAAGGTCGTTTCTTTCATGGGTTCTGCGACAGATTGAACGGTTTGTATTTCCATGCGAAGCTGCCCATCGGTATACAGGTTTTCTACTTTGGAACGATCATGAACCTGCCGGTAAAGAATCATAGCCGCGATTATAAAAAGCAACAACAAAGCCATGCCCCATCTTGTCTTCATGATATCCCTTCTTTCGCCTGAAAACATGAGTATTCTCTCATAGGTATGTAAAAAAAGGTCAGAACATGCACATATGGATGACAAGAAATACCGGTCCGGACCCTCTACAACTTTCTAGGGATGTAGGAACTTCCCTGTGAAATGGCTGCGGAGGTTTTTTTGTGCCAAATGAACTTTTATCTTAATGCACCATTAAGTTTCCCGTAGGCTCCGCTTTTGATGCCAACCAGGGGCGTTTAATTACAATGTGGATAAATTGGCCATGATAACAAAGGTGAATCGCAATATGGGGTCATTTTCTATTTGAATACAAAAGCGTAGAAACCAAGACATATCATTATATATTGAAAAAAAAACTTGATGGGAGAAATAAAAAACTCTCTTGCATAAGAAAATCCTCTTGTATTAGAATTGTGTGGGGATCGTATATGTTGAGAATATATAGTTGCTTCTCCGATCGACATCATTTTCATATTAGGAGGAACAACATGGAAGTCTTTGCAGAATATTTAGCACACATTGATAACCCTGAACATCGTGAACGTACGGAAGAGGTTTTGGCTTGGGTAACTAAAAAATTTCCGGAATTAATGCCGAAAATGGCGTGGAATCAGCCTATGTTTACCGACCACGGCACATTTATCATCGGCTTTAGCATTGCCAAACAACATTTGGCTGTTGCACCTGAAAGAGTAGTGATTCAGCATTTTTCTGATGAAATTGTACAGGCTGGCTATGATCACACCAAAGAGTTAGTACGTATCCGGTGGGAAAGACCGGTGGACTTCTCATTACTTGAGAAAATGATCGAGTTTAATATTATGGATAAGGCTGACTGTACAACTTTTTGGCGAAAATAGCAAAAAAAGAATGTATAGGAAAATCCCCTTTGAAAAGGGGATTTTTGATGCTGGCTTCGGGAAGTCGCCAAGCTGACCGTGGGTCTGAAAATTTGGCCTGAAATGAATGAAACGAGACGTTACTTGACAACGTAATAACGAAAGGAAGTCATGGAACAATCAAAACTGGGGAAAAACCTCTGCTCTTTAAAGTGGAGATTAGATGTTTTCAGCCAGAAGTTTAACCATGAACATCGCACATATAGAGAGGGGAAGTACTGTTGGAATCAATTTGGCTAGAGTATGCATGGGCATTACTAATTCTTATTGGATTGGAAGGTTTACTATCGGCGGATAATGCCCTTGTGTTGGCAGTTATCGCGAAGCACTTACCGGAGGACCAGAAGAAGAAAGCGATCAATTACGGGATCATTATGGCTTTTGTTTTTCGCTTCGCGGCTTTATTTGCGATATCGTTTATTGCGAACGTCTGGCAAATACAGGCGATTGGAGCTGCTTATCTTCTATACCTCGGATTAAAGCACATCATCAAAGCACGTTTCGGTAAGGAAAATAAAAATATTCGCGAGGACATAAAGAAAGATGCTGCCGGTAAAGGCTTCTGGCCAACGGTAAGCAAAATTGCGATTGCGGATCTGGCCTTTGCGATTGATTCCATTCTTGCTGCTGTGGCTCTGGCACTGGGTCTCCCGGATTCACCGCTTCCGGATTTCGGTGGCATGGACGGAGGTCAATTCTTGGTTGTTGTGCTTGGCGGAATCGCCGGGCTCATTCTGATCAAATTTGCAGCCACATGGTTTGTTAAGCTGCTTGCTCAACGGCCAGCGCTGGAGACCACGGCTTATGCAATCGTGGCATGGGTCGGTGTCAAGCTCGCTGTGATTACCTTAGCCCATGAAGATATTGGGGTGTTAGATCACCATTTCCCACATAGCACAGTCTGGACCATAATCTTCTATGGTGTCTTGGTGGCGATAGCCCTTCTCGGTTGGTTTGCACCTGGTAAAAGCAAACAATCACAGACCGAGCAACTATAGTTCCGTCTTTCGATCATAGTTGACAGATGGCCTTCCCTTAAGGGATGGCCATTTTTGCATGCCTGTCTAAAATTCAATATGAGCAAAATTATGGATTGACATGACACGAAGTAGTTTCCTATAATCATTGTGTCACTAAATGGTGTCCAATTAGTATATGCTTATACATACCACACTTCAGCCCACTCTTCATATTACAAAACAGGTTGCGTTTGAACCCAGATCGGAAGGATGTTAGCCATGAGCGAATCGAATCAGGAATATATCGTAATCTCGGCTGCGAGGGAAAACAATCTCAAGAACGTATCCTTGCGCATTCCCAAGCGGAAGATCACGATATTCACCGGGGTATCCGGATCCGGCAAGTCATCGATCGTCTTCGATACGATTGCCGCAGAATCCACGCGTTTGCTGAATGAGAACTTCAGTATGTTCGTGCGTAACTTTCTTCCTCGTTATCCGCAGCCAGATGCGGACGCGATCGAGAATCTGAGCATGGCTGTAATCGTTGATCAGAAGCGGCTAGGCGGCGGTTCCCATTCCACGATGGGCACGATTACCGATATTTCTCCCATTCTCCGTCTTCTCTTTTCCCGAGTGGGACAGCCTTATGTCGGACAAGCGAACATGTTCTCGTTTAACGATCCGCAAGGCATGTGTCCCGAATGTAACGGGATTGGTCGGAAATTAGGCGTCGATATGAGCAGGGCGCTGGATATGTCAAAGTCGCTCAACGAAGGGGCTATTATGCTGCCGGACTATTCGGTGAACGGCTGGGAGTGGAACATGATCGTGCAGACCGGGGACTTTGATCTCGATAAGAAGCTGAACGACTATTCGGATGATGAACTGGATCAGCTGCTGTACGCCAAGGCAAGGAAAGTAAAGATGGACTTCGCCGGCAAGGCAACGAATATTACAGTAGAAGGCGTCATTGAGAAGTTCACGAATAAATACATCAAGCAGGATGTGAAGACGAAGTCCGAGCGCACACAAAAAGCTGTTGCACCCTACATTTCAGAGGGCCCGTGTTCCAGCTGCCGCGGTGCCAGACTAAGTCAGGCAGCCCTTAGCTGCAGGATCAATGGACTCAACATTGCGGAAATGTCCTCCATGGAAGTTGGTCAGCTCATTCGAGTTATCCGGGAGATTGACAACGCGGTCGCAGCGCCGATGGTGAAGTCACTAACGGAGCGGCTGCAGCATCTGGTGGATATCGGGCTTGACTACCTGACGCTGGATCGCGAAACGGACACTTTGTCCGGCGGCGAGTCGCAGCGCGTCAAGATGGTGAAGCACCTGAGCGGCAGTCTGGTAGATGTCACCTACATCTTCGATGAGCCCAGCGTGGGCCTACACCCCCGTGATGTACACCGGTTAAATGAATTGCTTCAGAAACTGCGCGACAAGGGCAATACCGTGATTGTTGTCGAGCATGATCCCGATGTGATCAAGGTGGCGGATCATATCGTAGACGTAGGACCTCACGCCGGCAGCCGCGGCGGGACGATCGTATATGAAGGAAGCTTCGAAGGCTTATTGGAGGCAGGCACGCTGACAGGCACTCATATGAAGCGGCCGCTGCAGCTGAAACAAGATTGCAGGCAACCCTCCGGCAAGCTATCTATCCAGGATGCCACACTTCACAACCTTCAGAACGTGAGTTTAGATATTCCAACCGGCGTGCTGACCGTCGTTACTGGCGTTGCAGGCTCTGGCAAGAGTACGCTGATTAACGAAGTATTCCTCAGCCACCATCCGGATGCGATTGTCATTGACCAATCGGCGGTAGGCGTGTCAACACGCTCGAATCCTGCAACCTATACGGGCATAATGGACGATGTTCGCAAAGCGTTTGCTTCTGCAAACAAGGTCAATCAAGGTTTGTTCAGCTTCAACTCCAAAGGGGCTTGCGATAACTGTCAAGGGCTGGGTGTAGTGTATACAGATCTTGCATTCCTCGAGAACGTGAAGCTGCCATGCGAAGTATGCGGAGGCAGACGGTTTAAGGAAGAGGTGCTCGAGTACAAATTAAACGGCAAATCCATTGCAGAAGTGCTGGAGATGACGGTGGAGCAGGCATTGGAATTTTTTGAACTAAAAGAGGTTGTGCGCAAGCTGCAAGCAATGAGTGATGTAGGGCTGAACTATATTACACTCGGCCAGCCGCTCAGTACGCTCTCAGGCGGGGAATGCCAGCGGATCAAGCTGGCAAGCGAGCTGTATAAGAAGGGGAGCATCTACGTGATGGATGAGCCGACGACGGGCCTACATATGTCAGATATCGGTGACCTGCTTGGGATCATGAACCGTCTCGTGGATGCAGGCAATACGGTGATCGTCATCGAGCATAACCTCGACGTGATCAGTCAAGCGGATTGGATTATCGATATGGGACCGGACGGGGGGAGCCGGGGTGGCCAAGTGGTATTCGAGGGCACACCTTCGAAGATCATCCATGCGGAGCAGTCGATCACGGGAAGATATTTGATGTAATCTTAACCCACTTGTGTCTGCCATATAAGAAGGAGAGGGAAACTATGACGAAACCATTAATTGTCGGAGATGCCGAACATGAATTGGCTCAAACGCGCCGAATCCTGGAGTGTTTACCCGAGGAGCATATGACCTGGAAGCCCCACGTAAAATCAATGACATTAGGCGGGCTCGCCACGCATCTGATCAACCTGCTGAACTGGCAAGTCGCGATTCTTCTATACCCGGAATTCGATCTTTCATCCGTGCCGATTCGGCGGGAAGCTTTGGAAAGACGCGAAGACGTGCTGGAGGAATTTGACGCGAACGTTATACAGATTAATAAGCTGTTAGCCGAATGCGACGAGAAATCGCTCGCCGAGGAATGGACCTTGCGGAACGGCGACCATATTCTCCAGCGTCAACCACGTGCAATCGCGCTTCGCACTTTCGGCTTAAGTCACATGGTTCACCACCGGGCGCAGCTCGGAGTTTATCTACGGCTGCTTGATGTTCCGGTGCCGGGCATGTACGGTCCCTCAGCCGATGAGGAAGGCAAGTGAAGTAAGGAAAGTCGCAGGACATGGTCAGAGGATGAGGACATATGAAGTCGCGGAAATCGCGACTTTTTTTGTCAGCCGATATGGACAAGAAAATATATTCCGAAATCGGGCGTTATCGTATGCGACGATTGGGTTAAAGAAGTGAGCAATCTGAAAGAAATCCATGAATGAATAACCTGCTATGATCGAAAACAGGAGCACTCGTCGAAGTGGTGGGGCCTCAAGGTTTTACGATGACTAGTCAGCAGTTTGATTTGAAACCGGGTGGCACATGGGAGTTTATTATGCACGGTCCTGTTGGCGTTGATTTTCCCAACACCAACGTGTTTGTTGAGGTCGTTAAACCCGAGCGAATCGTTATCAAACATGCCGTGTTTCCGCATTTTCTGGCGTCAGTAAGCGTTGAGGAACTGGAAGGTAAGACACATTTGACGTATCAAACCGTTTTTGAGGAAACGGTCGCTGTATTCGATAAGGTGAAAACCTATGCCGTTTCAGGTGTCGAACAGACCATGGACCGTCTTGAGGAACATCTGGCAATATGTCTTGACACTAACGGCAAACGCTGGTTCCGAGCCCGATTTAATCAGCATGCAAAAGCTGCTATTGGCGGCTTTTTGGTTAAATGAAATGGTACTTTACGTCGTGAGTAGATTCGAATATTGAATATGTAAATTCAGTCTTAAGGAGGAGGTCAACGATGATGAAGTCCGTATAATAAGGATTGGAAAGGAGAGACATACCACTACTCAAGCTGGCATTTTTATAGACAAATTGGAGGTTGAAAAGATTGAATAGGCACGACACAAGCACTACTGCACCAAGCCTTCTTCGCAATCGGTTCCTGCAGACGATTTTATTATCAAGCGTGCTTCTGCAGATCGGAATCTGGGTACGTAATTTTGCTATCCTCCTGTATGTAGCGGATAGAACCAATAATGATCCATACGCTATTTCGCTAATCAGCGTAGCAGAATTTGCCCCGATATTTGTTTTTTCGTTCATCGGAGGTACATTTGCGGACCGATGGAAGCCAAAGCGAACGATGATCTGGTGCGATTTATTATCCGCGGTATCGGTATTCGTAGTGCTTCTGACCATCCATTACGGTTCATGGCAATCCGTCTACCTTGTCGCATTCATCTCAGCTATTCTTTCGCAGTTCTCTCAACCTTCAAGTATGCGATTGTTTAAGTATCACGTGTCTGAAGAACAACTGCAGCAAGGGATGGCTTTGTTCCAATCGCTGATGGCCATCTTCATGGTCCTTGGCCCTATGCTTGGTACATTTGTTTACAGCACGTTTGGCCTTGAAACATCGATCGCTGTAATGGGCGTAGTTTTTCTGTTATCCGCGCTCGTCCTGATTCGCCTGCCGGAGGATGATATGAAATCTCAAACAGCCGCCGTAAAAGGGCAATTCCGTAAAGATTTCGTTGAAGGCTTCCGCTATGTTTGGCAAAGTCAAGTGCTGCGCATGCTCGGGCTTGCGTTTATTCTCGCCGGACTCGCTGTTGGCGTAGCCCAAGCGCTCAACCTGTTTATCGTAACGGAGCGGCTGGGCAGGAGCGAGGAGTTCCTGCAATATCTGCTAATGGTGAATGGCGCAGCCATGCTCATCGGGGGCGGGATCGTGGCCGTCTTCGCGAAGCGGGTTCCGCCGCAGGTTCTTCTTGCCATAGGCATGCTGGCAGGGGCGGTCTGTACAACCATTGTGGGGTATTCCACTAGTGTTCCGGTCACGCTGACCGTTCAATTTCTAAATGGGCTTGTTTTTCCTTGCATTCATATCGGGATCAGTACCATGATCCTGAAATGGTCGCATGCTTCCATTGTCGGTCGGGTGAATGGGGTTCTGAATCCGATGTTTGTTGGGATGATGGTCATTTCCATGTCTTTCGCGGGCGCATTAAAGGACGCCTTTTCGCTGAGTACGATCTATAGCGGAGCAGGATTACTATTTCTTCTTGGCTCACTCGTCATGGTGCCGATCATGAACCAAAAAGCGCCGGAACATGTACTTACTGCACAAGAGACATAATCTCGCACGATCGATAAGGTTATGTGAAGAAGGGCCGGCTAAAAAAATAGTCGGTTCTCCCTCATTCCCACGGGGGGAACTTCCAGCACAAATACCTTTACGAATCGGGATGGTTAGAGCATATGCGCAGCCGAAGTCGCGAAAATCGCGGCTTTTTTAATTATGGCTTTAGCCAGTTGAGTGCGTGAAACGCGCGAAACAAAAAACCACCCGCTATGAACTGCACCCCAATTGTTAGACACCATCTAACATTGGAGGTGCAGTTTTTTCTATGGCTAATTTTAGTTCGGACGAAAAATTACAAGCAGTTATGCGTTATCAAAATGGATCAGAAAGCATGAAATCGATTGCGAAATCACTAGGACTCCATCATACTGTCCTTTTACATTGGATTAGACAATATGAGCATCATGGTGAAGAAGTCTTTAAAAAGCGCTATACACCGTATTCTGTACAGGATAAACTAGACGTACTTCATTATATAAAAGAACATGGGACGTCTATTAGAGAGGCAGCTGCAGTATTTAATATTGCGAGTCATAGTACCATTCTAAGCTGGCAAAGAAGCTTAGAGTTACATGGAATAGATGCCCTACAACCAAAGAAAAAGGGGCGTTCATCCATGAAAAAGGATCCAAAACAACTGAATGATCAAAAGTCTGTAAAGGGGTCGGTAGAGGCTTTACAGAAAGAGATAGAACTTTTGCGTATGGAGAATGCTTATTTAAAAAAGTTGAATACCTTAGTTCAAAACAAGGAAAAATCACCAAACAAGACAAAGCGCAAGTAGTCTATGAACTAAGGAACGAATTTTCGGTGAAAGCACTCCTCCAGCTCGCAGATATCCCACGTAGCACGTATTACTACTGGGTGAATACATTCGGTATGCCGGACAAAGATTCTGAGTTAAAGGACGTTATTCAAGCGATTTATGAGGAGCATCAGGGGCGTTATGGTTATCGCCGTATTCGAGACGAGTTAATGAATCGCGGTCACCATGTGAATCACAAAAAGGTGCAGCGTTTGATGAACGTGTTGGGATTGAAGTGTCTAGTACGCATGAAGAAATATCGTTCATATAAAGGTTTGGTTGGCAAGATTGCATCAAACATTCTAGAGCGTAACTTCTCCGCTGAAAAGCCAAATGAGAAGTGGGTAACGGATATAACAGAGATTAAATTATTTGGAGAAAAACTGTACTTATCCCCCGTGTTAGATCTTTTTAATGGGGAGATTATTACGTATACGATCGGTTCAAGACCCGTCTATTCCCTTGTTTCAACCATGCTAGATCAAGCATTCGATCGACTAACGGATGAAGATACTCTTCTGATTCATTCTGACCAAGGCTGGCATTACCAGATGAAACAGTATCGTCATGCCCTCGAACAACGCGGTGTTAAGCAAAGTATGTCCCGTAAAGGTAACTGTTACGACAACGCGGTCATTGAGAACTTTTTTGGAATCATAAAATCTGAGTTTCTATATATTAATGAATTTGAAAGTATTGAGCAGTTTAAACAAGAACTTTCTACATATATCGATTATTACAATCACAAGCGAATTAAAGCAAAACTAAAAGGCATGAGTCCGGTACAGTACCGAACTCATGCCCAACAAATTGCCTAATAAAATAATATGTCTAACTTTATGGGGTCAGTTCACTATGCGGGTGGAGGGATTAAGGGTTTGACCACTGAGACCATTCCAATAAAATTGAGATGTTCAGGCTCAAAGAAAGGAATGGTCTCAAATGGCAACCAAGAGCTACAGCCTAGCTCACACAAAGTGGATGTGCAAATACCATATTGTATTTACCCCGAAGTATAGACGGAAAGAGATTTATAATCAAGTAAGAAGAGACTTAATAGAAATTTTCAAACGCTTATGTAAGTACAAAGGAGTAGAAATTATAGAAGGCCACATGATGCCCGATCATGTCCATATGTTGGTGGCTATCCCGCCGAAAATTTCAGTCTCATCATTCATGGGATATCTAAAGGGGAAAAGTTCGTTAATGATCTTCGAGAAGCATGCACAACTAAAATATAAATACGGGAATCGAAAATTTTGGGCAGAAGGATATTATGTGAGTACAGTAGGTTTGAATGAAGCAACAGTAGCGAAGTACATTCGTGAACAAGAGGCACATGATCAAGCCATGGATAAGTTGAGTGTAAAAGAGTACGAAGATCCATTCAACAGCAACAGGGGCAAAAAGAAATAAACCAGTTTAACTGGTAAGTGAAAGTGACAAATAACAATGAGCCTGAACAGAGTTATGGTCAGGCTAGCGTCTTTAGGCGCAGTTTGGCAACAAGGGGTTATACCCCAAGAGCAAACCACCCGTTGGACGGGTGGTCATGATTTACCGATGCCCCATTTCTTTATATTTAGAAGATGACCACTGTCCATTTTGTTATAATTAACTTAATGGATTTCTTATTTAATGAACAGATACGAGGTGGTTGTATGGACAATATATTATATAACCGAATCAAAGGCGGCCTGTATGGAGTGGCTGTAGGCGATGCGCTTGGCGGAACGACGGAGTTTATGAGCGTGCAGGAGATTAAGGAGAAGCACGGCTATTTGACGGAGATCATCGGCGGCGGGGTGTGGCAGCTGGAACCGGGCGAAGTGACCGACGATACGATGATGACGCTGTGCGTGGCAGAAGGAATTCACGAAAATCCAGGGGAGCCAATGGAGGCGATCGGGCGTTTCTTCATGGAATGGTACCAATCGAGGCCCAAAGACATCGGGAATATCATCCGTCAAGTTTTTCAAAAGTATGAGGGAGACTGGTTCGAAGCGGCCTTTGTGGCGCACATGGATATGGGGCAAAGCGGCGGGAATGGCTCCCTCATGCGATGCCTGCCTGCAGCACTTGCCTACAAGGACCCGGCGGACATTGACCGAGTGACCGTCATGCAGTCACGGATGACGCATTATGATCCAAGGTGTGCCGAAGTCTGCGTCATGTACAACCGAATGGCACAGCGCCTTTTGCAGGGTGAACATTTAAGAGCAGCCATCATGGCCGAGGTGGTGGGTAGCGATTACGAAGGCATCATTGAAGCACAGCCGGACTGCCCGGCAAGCGGTTATGTGGTCCATACCTTCCGGTGGGTACTGCATATTTTGCTCCATACGTCGGATTTTGCAGGAGTCGTTCAAAAGGCGGCAAATCTAGGAGATGATTCGGATACGATCGGAGCTATTGCCGGTGGATTGGCAGGTATCTATTATGGGTATGAAGGAATTCCTGTCCGATATGCAGAGGCGATCCTCATCAAAGATAGACTCGACCGGATCATTTCGCAACTGTATGCATTGAAAACTTTATGATAAAGAGATCATGAAACACAATATAAACGCAATGCTCGATAATGGTGTCATTACATATTTTTCTTTTGTACTTCTGGATATTAGATTTGCTATCGTATTTATGCCAAGAAATACAGTAATTACCCAAACTAAAATATTCGTAGGCAGAACATTAAAGATATTTATGACGTTAGTATGCTGCAAAAAAACAACTCCCATAACGAGAAGAATAATAGCGTTTATAGCACTTACAACACGTAATTTGTAGGGCAGCACTTTATAATATCCACCCATTGCAAATTCGCCTAAAGGCAAACCAAGCGCGAGCAACACCTGAAAAACGGCGATAGAAATAAACATAAAAGTGACAATAATGGATAATATGTAGAGCATACTCTCTTCCATACATTTCTCCTCTTAATTGGTAGTTTATTTTTAAGAATATTATATTCCTCTTACTATCCTGCAATGCCAAAAGTTATACTTTGTGTCCAGGTGCTTCGGTTAAACCCGTTGCAACCACCTTTACGGGAATACCAGCTGTTGCACGGCCGCTAACTTTGGAAAGGGGTGACTTAAGCATGCTCTTACTCAGTCTCATTTTATATTCGATCGTATTCGTCTCCGGTTACTTATGGATCAAAAAAAAGCTCAAGGTATCCAACGATTCAAATCAGCTGCTCTATAAGCATATCAATCGATTTCATCTGATTGGGGAGTTGATCATCATAGCTTTGTCCCTAACCGCCCTTTACTTCATGAGGATTGTTTGGGAGTGGAGATCGTCGGCTTATCAGGACGTTATACTTGTGGTAGCTGTTCTACACGCTTTCCGTTCCGTTGTTGAAAGACGCTATAAGAAAGATTCCAAACAGCACATCCTCAGTGCTTATGCAAGTGTTAGCGGTCTGCTCCTTTTCCTTGGCATTGAGATGTTTGCGTAACAACACAAGAAGCACTATTCCTATAGAAATCTATAATTCAATCCTTGATGATTCATAAAATTGACGCAGCATCCACTAATGAAAAACAGCCAATCCTTCGCTTGGAGAGGGATTGGCTGTTTTCTATTTAGAAGAAGCTTATTGTTGTTCTTTTTCCGTAAAAAATGTAATGATGGCAAATAACAGAAAGGCAAGCAGCAGGAGCGAACCGCCCACAATAAACAAGACCAAAACCAAACTGTCGTCCAGCTGAAAAGGATTCAAATTGTACATCCACATTCCGAACGTTAAGCCGAAGGACCCCAGGATCGCCAGCCAGCCGTGGACAGCAACCAGTTTCTTATATCTTACTTTGTATGCCTTGTAGAAGATTCCCCAAGCAAATACCGACAACCAGCCGACCAGTAAAATGTGGGCGTGGATCGGACGAAGGGAGTAGTCCATCTCGCCAGACATTTTGGAACCAAGATAGGTTCCAAAAATGCCGAACAGCGCTGCATATCGAATTAACCGTAAACTCCATTTTTGTTCCATGATTCATCATGTCCTTCCATTAGAAAAATAACGGTGAAGGTCGTACCCTTCGCAAGCTCGCTCTCGAGCGTTATGGTTCCGTTTAATAGTGTGATGATTTCTTTAACAATGGACAGGCCAAGGCCTGTCCCGTCTTTCTTGCGGGTTGCATCCACCCGGTAGAAGCGCTCGAACACTTGCTTGGCTGATGCCTCCGACAGACCGACACCGGTGTCCTCGAATGTGAGGATGATCTTGTTTCCGGCGGTGGTGCAGGAAATGAAGATATGGCCGTTCGGTTGGTTGTACTTAATGGCGTTCGTTATCAAGTTATCCCACACGATCGCCAGCAGCTCGCGATCGGAGTACAACACGGCTTTATCTAATTTGTACGAGATGGTCAGGTTCCGGTCCTGCAGACTCCATTGATGTTTTTTGATGGATTCCTTGATTTGCAGATCCAGTCGGAGAGGGCTCTTTTTCACCGGGTAACCGGATTGATCCAGGGACGTAATCAGCAGAAGCTGCTTGGTCAGATTCGATAATCGTCTAGCTTCATCGCTCACGATACCCGCATACTGCAGCCGCGTCTTCTCATCCAGATTCGGAAGAAGGAGCAGGTCTCCATACCCTTGAATATTCATTAATGGAGATTGAAAATCATGAGACACGTTGCTGATGAAGGACTTCCGGGCGACGTCATTATGCTGCAGCTGCTGCTGCATACGCAGGAAGTTCTCAGCCAACTGGCCCAGCTCATCCTTACGATGGATATCCAGCGAATACGTAAAATCTTCGTTGGTGATCGCTTTCGTCGCTTCGGACAGCTCCGAGATGGGGTGAATTAGCCGTTTGGTCATTTTGATTACACCCAATAGGCTCACGATGGCGACAGCTACGATAAATCCCGCCAGCATCATATGGATATCGGAAAATAGGATTTTGCTGGCCGGTTTGACGAATAGAGCATAAGTCTGATTTCCGATTTGAAGGGGGAGCCCGACGGTGTTTCTAATATCATTGGAGAAATGCCCCATCATCCAGAGCTGATCCCATATGCCGTCTTTCCCCATATACGGCGTGCCGCTTAACACCTGGTCCATGGTGTGGTCAGGCAGCCTTCTATGCTCAAAAGGCTCACCGAAAAAATACGCCTCCCCTGAACGGTTAGCCAAATATATCTGGTATCCTAGTTGTCCGACGGACTCAAGGAAGGGGTGCACGGTATGGCTTGATACATGCATTTCCTCGAGAACGTGGACGATTTGTTCGGCAACCTCCATGTTTTGCTGCGTGATTTCTTCTTTGGTAAATATCACGTAGACAACGTTTGCCAGAATAAATCCGATAAAAATGCTGATCCCTAGAATGAGCAGTGTTGTGGATATAAACTCCCGATATAATGTTTTCATTCGGCCGCCTCTAATTTATAACCAATGCCCCTGATGGTCTGGATCTCGATCGAAGCGTTGTAACGTTTGAGACGGTCGCGAATCCGGTTCATATGCGTATTCAATGTCATCTCGTTGCCTTGATAATCCTCGCCCCATGCCTGTTCGATAAGAACGGACCGGGGAGTGACTTTGTTGGCCCGTACTGCCAGCATAGTCAGCAGCTCAAACTCTTTTAGAGGAAAGAGAATGGTTTCATCCTTGATGATCACTTCAAAATCGTTCCGGTTGATCTTCACATTGCCGACCTTCAAAACACTTTCCATTGCGCGGCCATAGCGGCGAAGAACAACGGCAACCCGAAACAGCAGCTCCTTTGGCTCAAAAGGCTTCACAAGATAATCCTCGGAGCCTGATTTGAACCCCTGTTCCTTGTCGGATAATTGTCCCTTGGCGGTCAGCAGGATGACAGGAATGTCGAGCTCTTTCGTTAGTATTCTAGTCAGGGAGAAGCCATCCATCCCGGGCATCATGACATCCACGATGGCCAGGTTTACCTCCGACTCTTCCAGAAGCTCCAGCGCGTGCTTCCCGTTATGAGCTTGTAAAACCGTATAGCCTTCCCGCGTCAAATGGATGGTCACAAGCTGCAGGATATCGTAATCATCGTCTACGACTAAAATTTTCACGGAAGACTCCTCCATACCTTACATTATGCCTGGGATGAGAGCTTTCTAGGATCCTTATCTTTTTCGAAAAATAGAATTAAGGATGGAAGCAGAATGCCTCTTACCAGGAATGTATCTAATAAAATACCAATCGCAACCATAAAACCGAACACGAAGAGATCGGCAATCGGCATGGTGGTCAATGCGGCAAAGGTTGCCGCCAAGATCACGCCTGCCGAGGAAATGACGCCACCCGTATTGCGGATGGCCACTTCAAGAGCTTCCTTGATCTTTAATGTTTTTCTCTCTTCGAGGAAGCGGGATATAAGAATAATATTATAATCGATCCCCAGCGCCACCAAGAATATAAACGCATAGACAGGAACTCGCGTACTGATGGATTCGTACCCGAACAGCATATCGATCAGGAAGATGCCCAGGCCAAGGGCTGACACGTAAGATATGAGGATGGTGGCCATCATATACATCGACATTTTTAACGAACGAGTCAAGGCAACCAGCAGCACGAGAATCAGAGCCGTTTCCAGCATGATGACTTTGATAATGTCACCGTTGTTTACGGTCCGTTCATCGACTAGTTTGGCTGTCACGCCGCCGTAGTAAACATCGCCCCGAAGAGACAACTCGTTAAGAAGGGCGTCAGTCTGGCCCTGAAGCTTTTCAATAAAATCGATAGCTTCGGTGGAATAAGGATTCATCGTCAAGGCAACGCTGAGTTTTGCCGCCTTGGAATCTTCCGTGATGCCGGCCAAGCGGACGGAGTCGATTTCTTCGTAATTCTCCAGCTTTTTCAGGAAATGATCGATCTGCTCGTCGGATAGCGCGTTCTCGGATTCCAGAAGAAGCGTCGAGGGTGCAAGCTCGCCTTTGTTATATTTAGATTCCACGATCTCATAACCTACACGCGAAGGCAAGTTTTCGGGGAATTTTTTGACGGTGTCGAATTCATAATTCAGGTTGAATACGTTCAAGGCGGTCACGATCATGAAGACAGCCACGATTCCACCGGTGAGCAGCGGCTTGTTCACCACGAATTTGGCTACTGGCCCCCAGAAACCGTGTTTGATTTCATTGTTCTGACCGAATTGAGGAACCTTAGGCCAGAACGCTTTTCTCCCAAACAGGGTGAACAGGGCTGGGACAAGGGTGACGGAAGCGAGCATAATAATAAGCATGGCCAAACCGAATACCGGCGCAAAATTTTGATAATCACGGAAATCCATGAAGAACAGAACGAGCATCGCGGCGAGCACGGTGCCGCCTGCAAAAAACACAGGTTCCCCGGTAGCTCGCATGGCAAACTGCATTGCAGTATATTTGCTTTCATGTTTATTCAATTCCTCGCGGTATCGCGAGAACACAAACAGTGAGTAGTCGATGACGGCGGCAAACAGCAGGATGCTCATGATGGAGGTGGTCGAGTTGTTAATTTCGAGTCCGGCTGAGCCCATCAAGGCTACAGATTGGTTGACGACCTGATATACGATAGCCGTCGCAAGCAGAGGAATGAAGGCAAGCAGCGGTGAACGGTAAATAACGATCAATAATACAAGAATGATGACAATGGTGGCAAGTAGCAGAACAAAATCCGCCTGCTCGAAGAGCTTGATCGTATCGCCGGCTATCCCGGCTGGACCTGTAATATAGAAGTCTGTACTCAGACCCCTGGCAATCTCGTTGCCAAGTCTGGAGGTTTCGTCATTGATTTCCGAATATTCGCTGCTGCCAAGACCGGCTTCCAGGCTCATGGGAACGATGATGGTAGAGTTATCCTCCGAAGTAAAACCCTTCAGGGCTTGAGGCGGCAGGGTGCCGATATCGACTATGGATTTGACTCCCTGAATCTTGGCGGATAGGACTCCATTCAAAATATGCTTTACTTCATCCAGGTTTACGTTTCCTGATGCATTATGAAAAACCAGGATTCCTGGCGTTCCCTGCTCATTCGGAAATGTGTTCTCCAATTTGTTCTCGGCTATGATGGACTGTGCTTCATCTGGAAGTGACTGGAAGTTGGTGGCTTTGTAATCGCCAAGCGTGGGACCCGCGCTTAAACCGACCATAACGATCAGCCAGACCAGAATCGTAATCCACATCCCTTTTTTGGTTGAGACCCAATCGGTGATGGGACTTAATAGCTTCCTCAAAGGTTGTTTCCCCCTCTTTAATTTGTCGCACTTACTCTAGCACAGCTAAATAAATTTAATATAAACTCGAAAGTCCGGCCATTCGAGCGGCAGCAAAACAACCAAGTTTAATAACATGGAAAAGGTAGGGTAATTGCAAAATATTAGGCATGCCATTATTGATCATCATGGTAAGAAATGATCCTTTATACGAAGAGAATCAGATGTTGATAAAGAAAATCAATTGTGGCGATTTACGAGTTGAACAAGATTGACTTAACCTATAATGGGAAACTCAGATAATACGAAACTCAGATCTAACCACCATAAACATAAAAACGAAGACAAATGTAAGCGCTTTAGTTATCTTAATACATAAGTGATTTTCTATAGAAAATAAGGGTATGGAGGGGTCCAATGAAGCGAATTCCAATGATGATGCAATTGGCATTAATCCTATTTTGCATCATGGCCATTCCGATGGCGATTTTAACCTGGTATAGCAGCTCTCAGATTCTACAGAATTCAGAGCATGCCTTTGCGGAAACTTCGCTTGCAGAATTAAATGCCAATCGCGAGCTTAATGAGAATGCGTTGAACAATTTGTCCCAGAATACGGTACGCCTAGGAGGCACCGACGTCTTCGATCGAATCCGTCCTTATAAGTCTCTTGCAGAGCTTAAGACGAATTACGTGAATGTAAGCAAAGCGATGGCGGTGCTCAAGGAGTTGTTGAATCTGAATCAGAGCGTCGATGGGGTGTATTCATCTTTCTTTTACCTGGACGACGCGAATTACGTGATTTCTACGGACAGAGGCATAACGAGCTTGGACAGATACGAGTCCATCGACTGGCTGAACGAGGCGCTTATGGAGCAAAAAGGGATACGCGGCGTATGGTATCCGCGCAAGCTCGATTCGGGCGTTAAGGTCTTATCGTTCGCACTGCCTTTAAACCGGCTGTCAACCGCTACACGCGGAACGATCGTTGTCAATCTGAAGGAGAGTCAAATCGAGCAGTATTTGCAATCATCGAAGTCAGGCAAGCAAGGCTATTTGCTTATGAAGTCAAGCGGTACCATCATCTCACATCACGACAAAGATTTATTGCTCAAGAACGCCTACGAGGAGCCGTATATTCGCGAAATCGCCCGGCAAGCATTGCCTGAAGGGTACATGTTCCGCGAGCTTAACGGCGAGCGATTGCTATATGCGTGGTCCCCTACGAAAGAATTCGGTTGGACGAACGTAAGCATCTACTCGGTCGACGAATTGATGAATAAGCCCCTTACCTTGCAGAGAAGTATCCTTTTGCTTACGATCGTTATTATTTTTGCGGGGTCCATACTGACCGTTTTTATTGCGACATGGTTATCCAAGCCAGCCAGGGAATTGGTCCGTACGGTACGCGGCCGAGTCAATCCGGGGGTGCGCGATAAGAATGAGCTCGTCTTTCTGGAGGCGGCATTCAGACGCATGCAGGAAGAGGAAGAAGGGCTTTATAAGCTGCTAAGTATCCGCGAGCAGGATGCCCAAAGCCACGCCATCCATAGTTTGCTGCGGGGTGAAGTGACCCCACAAGCGGAAGAGATTTTCCCGGACTTGCACTTTCTTGTAGCCGTCGTTTCCATCGACGGTTACCGAACTTATATAAGCCTCAATAATCCGGAAACGCGCAGTTACCATCGCTACTTGCTCATCTCCAAATGTGACGATTTATTCCCGAAAGATGTTCACGCGCGCTGCGTCTATCATGGTGACGGCCACTTCGCAATCCTGATCAACTACAGACAGGAGGAAGATGACAACTATAGGCTTGCCATTTATGCGGCTTTAGAAATGTTGAGGAACAGTGCGGCGGAATTGCTCGAGCACTCCGTAACGATCGGCGTAAGCAGTCCGGCAGATTCAATTCGCCTGATCTCGGATTGCTTTGCAGAGGCGATGGAAGCGATCAAGCAGCGCATGATTGCCGGCAATGGCGGCATTACGTGCTGGAAGGAGGAAGAAGGGCGGGATAAAAAATACATTTACCCTGTTAACAGCGAAAGACGAATTCTGAACTTCCTTGGTCATAGCGATCTGGATAGCATCATCGAAGAACTGAGAATCATTCGTAACGAAATCCGTTCTGCCGAATACGTGTCCTACGATAATATCCTATTCATCTATCATCAATTGGTTGGCGTGACCATTAAGCACCTTAGGGAGAATAATGTTAGCACGGCGCGGATCTTCTCGACGCGGGGGAACATTTACGCAGCCCTTGCTTCTATTGATACGCTTGACGAGCTTGAAGAATATCTTATTGAATTTTACAGCGAGATTGTTCACTACCTTACGCGGTCACCGGGCGGGTCCAACAAGTATGCCGATCGCATTATCCATTATTTGAATGAGCACTATCGTGAAGAAGTCGTGTTTGAAGAAATGGCTAAGCAAATCGGAATCAGTTACTCCTACATGCGAAAAATTGTCTATGAACATACGGGTAAAAGCTTGTCCGACTATCTCAATTTGCTCCGAATCGAGAAGGCAAAAGAGCTGCTTCTTGAGAGTAACCTGTCGATTGCACAGATTGCATCCGAGGTAGGCTACATGAATGTTCGAAGCTTCAATCGTCTGTTCCGAAAATTTGAAGGCATGCCGCCGAGCAGCTTCAAGCTGCAGAGATCCAAAACCTCGTGAGCAGGACAATATTTGATTCAAATAGACAAAAATGATTCTTGGGTTCTCAGGAATAACGGATCAGCTGCAATTTGGATCAATAGTGGCTGCAGCTTATCAATATTCGGCGTTTACCTTCGGACGAACGGGGCGATATGATAAATCCAACCTCGGGGCCACCGAAATAGGGAAATGAACCGGGGGGAGATCACGCATGGAGGAGGTGAGATTTTGAAAGTCCAAGATGCAGCACCAGGAAATGAAACCGCTTTAATCCCCTTCGCAGGCAAGAAACAGGGAACTCTCTATTATCTTCGTCGGGATTGGCAGCTCTATTTTCTGCTTCTCATTCCTTTAGCGTTTGTCTTGGTCTTTAAGTACGCGCCGATGAGCGGTCTTGTGCTTGCGTTCAAGGATTACAAGATTGCCCACGGATTCTGGAGCAGCGAATGGGTCGGTCTGGAAGTGTTTAAAGACATATTCGCAAAGCCCGATTTCGCTCGCGCCATCCGCAACACGCTTTTGCTGAATGTGTCGGACCTTATATTTAGCTTTACAATGCCGATTATTCTCTCTTTGCTGCTAAACGAGGTCAAGAATGCTTTCTTCAAACGCGTGAATCAGACTCTGCTTTATTTACCGCACTTTCTGTCTTGGGTCATTATCGGCGCAATCGCTTATCAATTGTTGGGTGAAGGAACCGGTATGATCAATAATCTGATCGCGAATCTGGGGGGAACACGGATCCCGTTCCTTCAAGAGAACGTCAATTGGCTAATCAGTTACATCTTTATTGGCGTATGGCAAAGCATGGGTTGGGGGACCATCATCTACCTGGCTGCAATTAGCGGCATTAACCCCGAGCTGTATGAAGCGGCGGTCGTCGATGGTGCAGGCCGGTGGCGGAAAATGTGGAACATTACTCTGCCCTCGATCCGAGTGACGATCGTGACATTGCTGATTTTGAACCTTGGCCACGTGATGGCGGGTTCCTTTGAGCGTGTTTTTGCCTTAGCGAACAAAGCAACGACGGAGTTCACCACGACCATTCCCGTTCTGGTATATCGCTGGGGAATTGAAGGCGGCAACTTCAGCCGAGCAACCGCTCTCGGGTTGTTCCAAGCTGTCGTGGGGCTTGTCCTTATCTTAATTGCTGATCGGGTTGCCAAGAAACTGGGTGAAGATGGAGTCATTTAGAAAGGAGGGAAGCGATGAAAGCATTCACTAGGAGCTATGCGGTGCGCCGCACCAGGAAACTGGACATATGGGATATTCTAATACGGCTCATACTTATTGCTGCCTCACTTGCCTGCTTGCTGCCATTCGTTCATGTCGTTGCAAAATCTTTAAGCGAAGACGCCTACGTCATCGCTAACAAGGTGTTTCTCTGGCCGGCGGGGTTCACTCTGGATGCGTACGGCAAAGTTTTTGCCGATCAGAGTATTCTGAGGTCTCTTTACATATCCGTAATCATTACGGTGCTGTTCACACTGATCGGCATGATCGTCACCATTTGTGCAGCCTACCCGCTATCCCGTAAGCAGCTTAAAGGCCGTTCGTTTTTTAACTTCATCTTTATGTTTACGATGTTCTTTGGAGGCGGCATTATTCCCGAATATATGCTGATCAACAGCCTGGGGATGCTTGATACGATGTGGTCGCTTATATTACCGCTATCCTTTAGCGCATTTAACCTGCTGATCTTAAGGACTTCGATCTCCAGCAATATTCCGGCGAGCCTGGAAGAATCGGCCCGGATGGATGGAGCGGGGCATTTCAGGATCCTGTTCAGCATCGTACTTCCACTCTCCAAGCCGATTCTAGCGACATTGTCCCTTTTTTACGCGGTCGGACGCTGGAACGCTTATCAGGACGCCCTATTCTATATTAAGCATAATGTCGATTTGCGGCCGCTGCAGTTGAAACTATATTACCTGGTGGTTCAGGCCAGCGAGAGCTTTCAGCTAGAGATGACGCAAGTCTCGCTCAGCAATCCTGAAGTGCTCAAAGCAGCATGTGTCGTTTTTGCAACTTTACCGATCATTTGTGTCTATCCGTTCATTCAGAAGTATTTTGTCCAGGGAGTCATGCTTGGGGCTATCAAGGAATAGCATTTCCAGATTCTTTTGCATCGATATGATGAGAATGATAAGGGGGAAATACGATGAGCAAACCGAAAATCATGTCTATGTTCATGGTTTTTATATTAATTGCCGGTCTTATAGCGGGATGTACGGGGAACAGCACCAATGGTGAGAAGAAGCCTTCTCCATCGGATGAGGGTAACACGCCAAGCCAAAACGCGGAAGGCAGCTACCCCGATTATTCGCAAGGCTTCCCGGAAAGAGTTACACTCGAAATTCCAGTGTATGAGCGTGCGTTCGAAGGCTGGAACGTAACCGACAACTACTATACACGCTGGATTCAGAAGGAATTCGGCGACAAATACAATATCGAGGTTAAGTTTACGCCGATCGCCCGTACCAACGAAGTCACGACTTATCAGCAGCTGCTCGCAGCCGGCAAGGCGCCGGATATCATTTTCCACTACGACATGCCGCAAGCGCTTGCATACTATGGAGAAGGTGTCATGCAGGAGCTGGACTGGCAAGAGATTGAGCACTATGCCCCAACCTATTGGAGCCATTTGAGCGAGACGATTCTGCAATACGGCGTCGTTGATGAAAAAAACACCTTCTTCTTCGCTGCACGTCCAGATTTCAGCAACTTTGTCAATATCATTCGTAAAGACTGGGTTGAGAAAGTAGGAATGAAAATCGAGGACCTGACATCGCTCGAGAAGTACAATGAAATGCTCATGAAATGGAAGGAAGAAGGAATCGGCGTTGCCGGGGCCGGTTTGACACGGAACGTGTTCAACTATAGTTACGGATTCCGTGACTGGCCGGTTGATCCGAAGACGCACGCGCTTTATTCCGATCTATCCGTTGCGGATTTTACGACACCGGCAACCGAAGCCTGGCTGCGTAACCTAAGCTATCAATACCATAACGGACTTATCGATAAGGAGTTCTATCTGCGCGACGATGATAACAAGCTCAAGGCCGAGTTTGTTGCGGGAAATACGGGCACCTACGGTTTGTACCTGACCAATAACACCGATGCGTTTGAAGCAACGCTGAAGAATAATCCGGAAGCTGAATTTGCCGTGCTTCCCCCTGGCTCCGGCGTACCGGAGGGAAATATGCCCCAAGGACGCGCCGACTGGCCGTTCGGGTTGATCATGGGAATTAACCATGAATCGACGGAAGAGGAGCGTGCTGCTGTATGGATGTATCTCGAGTGGATGAGCCAAGCGGAGAACCTGATGTTCCTGCAGAACGGGGTGGAAGGTGAGAACTATACGCTCGATTCCGATGGCTTGCCGGTGAAAAGACCGGATTTCAAGGGCGAATCCGTACTCTCTCAGAACAATAACAAGGACTATTGGGCACTTGTAACGGAAGCGCCATCCTTCGCAACGCCAGAGCTAACGCTTAAAGCTAACAAAAATAACTGGACGCCTGCGGGCTATGAGCAAATTGTCGAAGACATGATTCAATATCGAAACGAGACCAAGCCATACCAGACGCCGGATCCGCTGTTCACCGTAGTCCTCGAGAAGGTTACCGAGTATAAGGCGGATTTGAACAACCTCTTCCAAGAGCTGTATCTCGACATTATCCTTGCGCCAGCAGACCAGTTCGATGCGAAATACGAAGCGGCCAAGCAGAAATTCCTCGACGCCGGCTATCAAGAGATTTTGGACGAGAAACAAAAAGCGATTGATGCAGGTCAATTCCGGTAATCACGAAAATCTAAACCAAAACTCCGAGCCCCTGCCGAAAGCGGGGCTCTGGATGATATGGAGGGCAATATGAATCTGAAACTAGATATCGCTTTAGAAGATTTAAAGCAAACCGCCAAGCGTGTTGCAGATTATACGTTCGGGATGGATTTGACGTGGGATTGGCCGGGAGGTGTCGCATTCTATGGGATTAGCCGGCTGTTCGAGGTGACTGGCGAGCATGCTTATCTGGAACGGATGATCGATTGGGTTGAGGAGTACTTAGAGGCGGGCATTCCGGAAGGATGGACCGTGAACACCTGTGCGATGGGGCATATGCTGCTGACCCTGTATGAACAGACGAAGGATCAAAAATATCTTGATCTCATTTTAAGCAAGATTGATTATTTGGAGCATCATGCTTTGCGATTCGGTGACCGGGTCCTTCAGCATACGGTGTCGGCTGACAATGACTTTCCGGAGCAGTGCTGGGCGGATACTTTGTTCATGGCGGCATTTTTGGAGCTTCGGGTCGGCGTGCTCCTCGGAAAGAAGGCGCTCATCGACGACGCGCTCCATCAATTCGAACGGCATATTCATTACTTGCAAGATGAGGATTCCGGGCTGTGGTACCATGGCTATAACCATGTCAAAAAGGACCACATGTCCGGCATTCATTGGGCGCGCGCCAACGCCTGGGCAGCCTATACGATGTCCCGAGCGGCAAGAGGGCTGCCGGAAGGCTATCTTTATCCTCCCATGATGCACATATGGAGCTCCTTACGCGACCAGTTGGCGGCAATTAAACGGATGCAGCATGAGGACGGTCTGTGGGGCACCGTGCTCGATTACCCGGAAGCTTACGGCGAAGTATCGGCTACAGCGGGTATTGCAGCAGCGATGGTGATGCAGGGCAATCCGCTGCACGCGAAATATGTGAGAAAAGCCTTGGCCGGCGTTCTCGCCAATATAGCGGATAACGGACGGGTTCTGAACGTGTCCGGAGGAACGGCGGTCATGAACGACATCGAAGGATATCTCGGCATTGACCGGAAATGGGCACAAGGCTGGGGACAAGGATTGGCGCTAGCGTTCCTGTCGTCGGTCATTGACGTTATCGAAGCCCAAGGAGATCGCGAGCTTAGCAAACGTAGCGATCAAGTCGATTAGACCTCAGGCTACTTGCTCATCATAACAACGGACATCGGCGATTCGAATGGAGCATGCCGGAGGATATGAACATAGATGATTTAGAAGTCGCTAAGTTAGCGGCTTTTTTTACTATAGCGATGTAAGTTTTGTCCTTAGCTGAGGATGCTCCATATCTTAGATTCGGATCATTACTCTATAGAACACGCGGAATGCTGGCGCAGGTCGTCATATGACAACGAAGAAGTCGGATTAACGGTAGATCACAGGGATGCAAAGGAGGTAGAATGTCGTCACCAAAGAAGCATTAAGGAGAGAAGCATATTGATTCTGAAGATTATAAAATGGATGCTGTCCGTCATTGTTCTTGTTATCATAGGGGGGCTTCTGCTTGTAAATTTAACGCCTGTTCCATTTATCCATTGGCTGCGCAGCCAGCCGGAAGCAGCGCCTGCAGCACCTTCGAATTGGGCGGAGCTTAGGCAGGTGGTAGAGGTTCATAAAGACCTCAAGTATCCTTCGACATTCAAATCCAACGAAATGGACCTGTACCTCCCCAAAGACCGTGCGGGCAAACTGCCTACGATCCTATGGGTTCACGGCGGCGCTTTTGTGTCAGGAGATAAATCGGGCACCGCCTATTGGTGTACGATGATGGCCAGCAAAGGTTATGCGGTCGTCAGCATGAATTACGAGGTGGCTCCCGAGGCACGATATCCGGCACCAGTCCTTCAGATGACTGAGGTCTATCAGCATCTTAAGGAGCTTTCGGATTTCCCGTCCTTGGACTTGGACCGTCTAATTGTCGGCGGAGACTCAGCCGGCGCCCAAATTGCATCCCAATTCATCGCAATTCAGACGAATGCCGACTTGGCGCAGCGGACAGGGATTGAACAGGTGGTTCCGGAGAAATCCATACAAGCGGCGCTGCTGTATTGCGGTCCGTATAACGTCAAACAGCTGGCGAGCGTTACCGGCAGATTAGAGAAGTTCTTCCTGAATCAGCTGGGGTGGGCTTATATTGGAACACGGAACTGGAAGGATGGGACCGAAGCAGAAGAAGCTTCAACGACAAACCATGTGACAACTGATTTCCCGCCAACCTTTATAACGGACGGCAACACGGGTTCTTTTGAAAAACACGGTAAGGAATTGGAGGCGCGGCTCAAAGAGGCAAACGTGCCCGTGAAGTCATTGTTTTACCCGCTGTCCCATGGCGTCGTGCAGCACGAATATCAATTTCAGCTTAACACTAAAGAGGCCATGGAGTGCTTTGAGATGACGTTATCCTTTTTGGAAGAGCAATTGCAAGAGCGGGGATAAACAATGACAAAGACTGGTGCTTCAACTTTTATCGGGAGAAGTAGTAAAATGGGGATAGCTCAATACCAGGGAGAGGAGTCTCATCATGTACAGCCATATCAAGGCAATTCCTTGGAATTCGATTCGCGTCAAGCTGGTGCTTGGCCTTTTGGGCGTGGCAATCCCTCTAATCGCCTTACTGATCTATATGAGCTATTACAGTGTGAACGTCATTCATAATCAGGTGGCGGTCTCCAATAAAAATATGATCTCCATCCAAATGAGACAGATCGATAACCAGCTCGCGGAGATCGAACGGCATCTGGTGAATCTGTCCAGATCGGAAGTCAGTGTGCTGACGATGAAAGACGCAGTGCCGGACAATACGTATATGATGGCCAAAAGCGATGTTTCCCGGAAGCTGTCCTCCGATCTATCGGTTTATCCTTATATTGACGGACTTTTCGTATATTCATTGCCGCGGCATGATTTTGTTGAAGCCTACAAAGGGTCGATGACCTATAACGGATTATTGAAAATGCGAGATTACCTGCAGGAAAGCAGCACGAGCCAGAACCGTTTCTATGGAATGGAGGCGAACTGGCAGCTGCAAGAGATTGAAGGGTCCTATTACGCGATCAAGGTGCTCAGGGATGACAATATCAGCATCGGGTCATGGGTATCCCTCAAAACCTTGATGTCGCCGATGTCGGTTCTGAACACGGGTGAAACCGGAGCAATGCTGTTCGTCGACGCCCAGGGGAAGCCGCTTTATAACACGAAGCCCCTGCAGGATGAAACGTTGGATTTCACCCATGGTTTCAACAGCTATTACATGTCAGGCAAGGACAAGGACTATCTCATCGTGGGGGAGACTTCGAAGAAAGCGGACATCAGCATGGTCGCCGTCATTCCGGACAAGCTGACGCTCGAAAATCTGCCATATCTCAAAAAGACGGCTGCCATCCTGTCGGCATTCGCTGTTCTGCTGCTGCCGGTCAGCTTGTGGTTCCTGCGGAAAGTGCTGCTTCGCCCGCTGCAGAAGATCGTTCAATTAATGCGAAGAATCGGGGAAGGGAACTTCAATTTGCGAATCGAGAAAGTACCGACCGCTCCCGAGGAGTTTCAGCTGGTATATCGCACCTTAGATCAGATGGTGTCGCAAATTGAAAAGCTGAAGATTGACGTCTATGAAGAGCAATTGAGCAAGCAGCAGGCGGAGCTGAAGCAACTGCAGCTCCAGATCAACCCGCATTTTTTCATGAATTCCCTGAATATTTTGTACCATTTGGCACAGGTGAAGCGATATGAATTGATCCAGGAGATGACGATTTGTCTGGTTCAATACTTCAGATATATGTTCCAGAGCAATAACCAGGCTTTGGTTCTATTAAAGGATGAGCTGCAGCATACGAGAAATTATTTGCGGATTCAGCAGCTGCGGCTTCCCAATCAATTCGAAAGCGAGATTCATGTTCCGGATTATCTGCTGGAGACCCCAGTTCCTCCGCTAATGCTTCAGACGATTGTAGAAAATACGATCAAGCATGCCGTAAGGGCAGATGTTCGGACGATGCTGGTCATTGAAGCGATCCTCGACGATCTGGCGGAAGAGCCGACCGTTTGCTTGACCGTACGTGATACCGGAGATGGATTTTCGGATGAGGTATTGGAGGCGATCCGCTGCGGCGGACAAGGTGCAAACGCCGGGCGAGCGCATATTGGCTTGTGGAATGTACGGGAACGTCTGCGTCTGCAGTATGGGAATGGGGCCGTAATGGATTGCTATAACGACGATCCGCACGGGGCGGTCGTCGAACTCTTCATTCCGTTAAGCCCTGGACAAGATGGAAAGGAGGACGCCAATGCGTCATGTACTGATCGTGGATGATGAGGTTATTGCTGTAGAGGGACTGAAACATGGCGTGGACTGGGATCGGCTGGGTGTTTCCGCTGTATTTACCGCCCATAGCGCCAGCCAGGCGATGGAGATCATCCGGCGGGAGCGCGTGGATCTTCTGTTATGCGATATTGAAATGCCGCATGGGTCCGGCTTGGATCTATTGGAATGGGTACGGGGATATCATCCGGATATCGTTGCGATATTCCTTACCTGTCATGCCGACTTTCACTATGCCAAGCAGGCCATTCAGCTGGGCAGCTTTGATTATTTACTGAAACCGGTCCCTTTTGCCGATCTTGAATCCGTTGTAAGTAAAGCGATCGAGAAGCTGGACCAGGAGCGCGAGCAATCAGAGTTCAGTCAATATGGGAAGTTTTGGATGCAGCATCAGCCCCTGTTGGTTGAACGATTCTGGCTGGATATCCTGAATCAAACGATTCCAAGCCGCTCCGCTGCAATCAAGGAGCAGGCGGAGAATCGCAATATTCCGTATTCGGAGGATATGATCTTTACCCCGATACTGATTCAAGTTCGGAGATGGTATAAGGAAGTCACGCTGCGGGACGAAAAAATCATTGAATACGCGATACGCAAATCCGCCGAGGAGCACATCCAAGAGAGGGCCGAGCATGGCATGCTGGTGCCGGTGGAGAAAGGGCGCTGGCTCGCCTTGATCAACAGGGATACGGCATCGGTGGATGATGATGCATACAAGGATATGTGTGAGAGGTATATCGATGCTTGCAGGAAATATTTCTATGCGGGCGTCGCCTGTTATATCGGGGAGCCGGGTCACGGACATGAAGTCCCTTCGATGTATATTCAATTGGATCGGATGAACGAAATGAATGTGGCTTATGATCAGCAAGTCTTTTTGCTGAAGGAAGAGAAGCCGTCGGCTGCCCTCCAGCAGATGCTTCCGGATATGAGCATGTGGGCGATTCTGCTAAAGGAGGGCGCGAGCGGACAGGTCCTGAAGGAGGCGGAGGCTTACATCCGATCTCAGATCGAAGGTAACTCACTCACTTCGGATTTACTGAATCAATTCATTCAGGATTTTCAGCAAATGCTCTATTATGTGCTTCATCTGAAGGGGATCCAGGCGCATCAGCCTCTCAGGGACAGCCGTTCCTTGGAGTTATATGCCAGATCGGTGCGCTCGGCTACGGATGCGTTGGCCTGGATTCATCATATCGTTCAAAGGGCGATGGATTTTGCATCATCGGTGGAGCATTCGCCAAGCATCGTAGAGAAAGTAAAGGCTTATATCCGCGAGCATCTATCCGAGGATCTGTCGAGGGAGGATATCGCGAGTCATGTGTTTTTGAATCCGGATTATTTGACCCGAATCTTCAAAAAAGGGACCGGCATGTCGATCTCGGATTACCTGCTCCAGCAGCGATTGAGCATGGCGGCCGGGCTGCTCGCAAATACCGAGCTGTCCGTCAGTTCGATTGCGACGCGAATCGGCTACGCCAACTTCTCTCACTTTTCCCGCATGTTCAAAAAATATATGAATATGAGCCCGGTCGAGTACCGGCAAGAGCATGCCGGCATCACCAGCTCCGGGGAAAGTCGGTAAAGTGACAGTGAAAAGTCGTTACAAGAGCAGTGCACAATCACGTCCCCTCTTACAATATAGCTAGAAATACATCAATCACAAAGGCGGGGGAACAGATGAAAAAATCATTCGCACGACTATCCACGATGCTCTTGAGCGCCGTCATACTATTGTCGGCCTGCGGAGGAGGGAAAGCAGCCGACCAAGACAATGAGCCGGCAAGTGAACAAAAAGCCCTCACGGAGCTGACGGTCGTGCTTCCGGTGGCAGGCTCCATACCGAAGGATATGCAGCAAGTGGAAGACGCCATCAACAAGATCGCGGCCGAGAAAATACAGGCCAAGGTCAAATTTGAGCATATTTCTGTCGGAGACTGGGAGCAGCAAACGAATCTGATGTTTGCAAGCGGTGAGAAAATGGATCTGCTGTACTTATCCGGTTATAACTTCAGCAACATCGTTGCGAAAGGTCAGCTGAAGCCTCTGGATCAATTGCTTGAGCAGCATGGTCAGGGGATCGCCGACGCCTTGGGTAAAGATTATTTGCAAGCTACACGCATCGGAGGCGAGATATATGGAACGCCGACGGTGCGGGATTTGGCGGCCAGCTATGGGCTGACCATGAGCAAAGACTTGGTTGATAAATACAAGATCGATGTTGCCTCGATCAAGACGCTTGATGACGTGGAGGCCGTGCTGCGGAAGGTAAAGGAAGGAGAGGGGCCTACCATGACACCGCTGGTTACCGGTGCAGCGGGGCAATCCTTCCGAGAGAATTATGTCAACTACGATAGTCTGAACGACACGATCGGTGTTCTTCCGAGCTATGACAATGGCCTCAAGATTGTCAATTATTACGAGACGAAGGAATATGCCGACTTTGTCAACAAGATTCGCGGCTGGTATCAGGACGGGCTGATTCCACAGGATATGGCCACAACGCAGGCAACGCGGTTTGACATGATTAAGGCAGGCAAAGCCTTTGCCTATATGGCTATGCAAAAACCCGGCTTTGCGGAGAGCGAGAAGAAGCTGTCCGGGCTTGAGCTGGTCACTGCAGAACTCGTACCTCCTGTAGCTACGACGAGCACGGTAACGGGAGCGATGTGGGGCATTCCGGTCAATTCCGAAACTCCTGAGAAAGCGATGGAATTTTTAAATCTGATGTACACCGACAAGGATATCGTGAACCTGTATGACTGGGGGATCGAAGGCACCCATTATGTAAAGGTGGACGGCTTTGACAATGTGATCGATTATCCGGAGGGTGTTGATTACAACTCGGTGGGTTATAAAATGCCGCTTGGCTGGCTGTTCGGGAATCAGTTCTTGTCTTATGTCATAAATGGCGACGATCCGGAAATTTGGTCCAAGATGGATGAATTCAACAAGAGCTCCAAGCGCTCCAAAGCGATGGGCTTCCTGTTTGATGCTTCTCCGGTGAAGACCGAGTATGCAGCCGTAAGCAACGTCATTACGCAATATAAAATGCCGCTGGAGACAGGCAGTGTAGACCCGGAACAAATTTTGCCGGAGTTCATCTCCAAATTGAAATCGGCCGGAATCGATAAGATTATTGCGGAGAAACAGAAGCAATTGGATGAATGGGCTAAAACCAACGGCGTGAAGTAAAGCATCATGTGAACAGTCACGGGTTAGCCCGTGACTGTTTCTGATTTGTATAGTGAAAGGAAATGTTTAAAGTTTAAGCTCATCGATCAAGTGAAGGATTAACGGCAGGCTGCCAAGGATATAGCCTTGTGCAGCCTGCTTTTTTCTTGTTGACATAGCGCTTCCAAGGGAATTGGGATGATCCAGCGCGTTTTCTGTCCTAGGTTCTACTCTACTGACGCTGAAGTCGGGAAAGCACAAATGTGAAGTCGTCAAAGCGGTAGTGGCCCGTGTGCTTGCTCTTTAAAATGAAGTTATAGATTCGGCTATAAAGCCGCAAAGGGGGGAAGTGCGGTGACAAGTACAACACGCCGTAAGGGACGGAGATCCCTTCGGAAGTACGTTCCGCTATACATCATGATGTTGCCGGGGCTTATCTACCTGCTCATCAACAATTATTTGCCGCTGTTCGGTCTAAGCATCGCTTTTAAGGACGTGAACTACAGCAAAGGGATATGGGACAGTGACTGGATCGGCTTCAAAAACTTTGAGTATCTGTTCAAAACGGATGATGCATTTATCATTACGCGTAACACGATTCTTTACAATGCTGCGTTTATCGTTCTCGGCTTGATCGTTTCGGTTGGTGTCGCGATATTGCTGAACGAGATCCGAAACAAAGTGGCATCTCGCTTTTATCAAAGCGTCATCATTCTGCCGTTCCTTATCTCCATCATTATCGTCAGCTACCTGGTTTACGCCATGTTCAGCGTGAATACGGGAATGGTGAACAAGACGCTGCTTCCGGCACTTGGGCTGGATCCTATCTCATGGTATACGGAGCCGAAATATTGGCCCTTCATTCTGACGGTCGTGCATATTTGGAAGGCAGCGGGGTATTCCTGCATCGTTTATTTGGCAGCCATCATCGGCATCGATCCCGAATACTACGAGGCTGCAAAGCTGGACGGGGCCTCCAAATGGATGCAGATCCGCAAGATCACGCTTCCGATGATTACGCCGGTGATCACCATTCTGACTCTGCTCGGTATCGGGCGCATCTTCTATTCGGATTTCGGATTGTTCTACCAGGTGCCGATGGATTCCGGCGCACTGTTCTCGACCACCAATGTGATAGACACCTACGTATTCCGCGGGTTGATGCAGCTCGGTGATATCGGGATGTCCTCGGCGGCAGGATTCTATCAGTCGCTGGTCGGCTTCGTTCTCGTGCTGGTCTCCAATTATGTCGTGCGGAAAATTGATAAAAACAATGCTTTGTTCTAAGGAGCGAACCATATGAAAAACGAATCTCGCGGTCTGCAATGGGCAGCGCACATTATCATGATTGTTTTTTCCCTGGCGTGCATTCTTCCGTTCATCCTGCTGTTCATCTCATCGATCACGGACGATCACACGATTGCCGTGGAGGGCTATTCCTTCTTCCCCTCCAAGCTCAGCCTGGGCGCATATGAATATCTATGGAGAGAATCGGCACAGATCTTCCATGCGTACGGGATCACGATCCTGATCACAGTGATCGGCACGAGCGCAAGCCTTGTCATCACTTCGCTGCTGGCCTATCCGCTATCCCGCAAGGATCTTCCCGGCGGCGTCGTGCTGTCGTTCATCGTGTTCTTTACGCTGCTGTTTAACGGGGGACTGGTTCCGACCTATCTGGTCTATACCCAGCTGTTCGATATGAAAAACACGCTGCTAGCTCTGTTGATCCCCTGGCTGCTCATGAATGGCTTCAATGTGCTGCTGATGCGGACCTTCTTTGCCACCACGATCCCTTCGGCGGTGCTGGAATCGGCCAGCATGGACGGTGCCGGGGAGTTCAGAATGTATTACAAGATCATTCTGCCGCTGTCGCTGCCGATTATGGCAACGGTCGGCATGTTCCAAGGGCTGGCATACTGGAACGACTGGAATAACGGATTGGTCTTTGTAACGGATCCGGAGCTGTTCAGCCTGCAAAATCTTCTGAACCGGATCATGAGCGATATCCAGTATTTGACCCGCAACAGCAGCATGAATTCAGGGAATGCACTGGAGCAGCTACCAAGCGAGACATTCCGGATGGCCGTGGCCGTCATTGGCGTCCTGCCGATCCTCGTCGCCTATCCGTTCTTCCAGAAATACTTTGTTAAAGGCATGACGATCGGTGCGGTAAAGGGCTAAACCAGAACGTATAAAACAAGATGACCAAGGACAGGAGTGAAGTCGAAATGATAGGAAATTGGCATTGCATCATCGACAAACCGCGAATGAAAATACAGTTTAAAATCAGCAAAAAAGCAGACTACACCCTCGATGCCGTCATGGAGCCCCTTCCGGTTCCGCTCTCATTCCCCGACGTTACGGTGCAGGGCAGCCAACTACGGGGACTGGGTAAAGTGTTTTGGAAGCCGGATGAGGATCTTTCCGTCCAGCTGTCGTTCGACGGGGATTCGTTCACCGGCGAGCTCCGCATCCCCTCGTTCGGGAGCTTCCCCCTTCAAGGTGAAAGGGGGCGGGGGCCCTATCTAGCGCAATCCTTGCTGGAGGAAGCAGCGGTGCATCGAAAGAGCGGGGTACGGGAGCGTACGGACGAAGAGATTGCAGAGGCTGTAGAAGCGTTGCTTGCCGACATGTCGCTGGAGGAGAAGGTTGGTCAAATGTGCCAGTGCCAGGCCTCCAATTTCTCCTTCGGGAATGCCGTGGAATCCGACCCGCCCGAGAAGCTGATTGCTGAGGGCAGGGCAGGGTCGGTACTGGGAGCCTTTGACATCACAAGAGTATTCGAATTGCAGAGAATAGCCGTCGAGCAATCGCCGCACGGCATTCCGCTGCTGTTTCATGCGGACGTCATCCACGGCTCGCAGACCATTTTCCCGATTCCGCTGGCATGGTCCTGCAGCTGGGACATGGAAGCGATCCAAGAAGCGTGCGCGATCGCCGCTAAGGAGGCCAGCGCTTCCGGAACGATATTCAATCACGGCCCGATGATCGACATTACCCGTGATGCCCGCTGGGGCAGAGTATCGGAAGGAGCCGGCGAGGATCCGTTTTTAGGGGCGTTAATTGCCAAAGCTCAAGTTGCAGGGTACCAAGGAGAGTCTCTGCATAACGAAGAGACGCTGGTCGCCTGCCTGAAGCACTTCATTGCCTATGGTGCAGCAGAAGCCGGCAGGGATTATAACAGTGTGGACATCTCGGAGGGCACGCTGCGAAACGTGTACCTTCCGCCGTTTAAGGCTGCACTGGAAGCGGGAGCCGACTCGGTGATGAATGCCTTTAATATTTATCAGGGCGTCCCGGTTGCGGCTAATATGTTCGTACTGAAAGAGCTGCTGCGGGAAGAGCTGGGCTTTGACGGAATCCTGATTTCCGATTACGGCTCTGTTGACGAGATTCGGATTCACGGACACGCGAAGGATACGAAGGAGGCTGCGCTAAAAGCAGTTCATGCCACGATGGACATCGAAATGGTGACACGCGCTTTCGATCATTTGCCTGCGCTGGTCAGGGAAGGTAAGGTGAGCGAACGGCAAATCGATGATGCTGTTCGCCGCATTTTATACTTGAAGTACAAAACCGGTATAATGGACGACCCATATCGATATATTCGCCCTGAGAAAGAAATCGAATACCACTTTAACAAAGCGCATCTGCAGGCAAGTTTGGAGTTGGCGCGCAAATCGGCCGTTCTGCTCAAAAATGACGGCGTGCTCCCGCTGGCTAAGGATGCCGGCAAAATCGCGCTGATAGGTCCGTTTGCCGATAGCAAGGATCTGCTCGGACCGTGGCAGTTCTCCCGGTACGGCCATGAAACGGTGACCCTGTACGAAGGGCTGCTGGAGAAAGGCATTCCTGCGGAGCGCCTCCTCTACGCTCAAGGCAGCGGCGTGAATAAAGCGATTGACGGCGGAATCGAGGCTGCAATCTTACAGGCGAGAGAGGCCGATATCGTCGTTCTGGCGCTGGGTGAGAGCAGCGATATGTCGGGTGAAGCGGCTTCCCGCATGGATGTCGTCATTCCCGAGGCGCAGCAGCGGCTGGCGGAAGCCGTGATCGCGGAAGGCAAACCGACGGTTCTTGTCCTGACGAACGGACGTCCGCTAGTCCTGGACTGGTATGACCAGCATGTCGATGCCATTCTGGAAACCTGGTTCCTAGGCTCGCAGGCAGGTCACGCCATCGCAGACGTGTTGACAGGAGATTACAACCCGTCAGGGAAGCTGACGATGAGCTTTCCTGCCCGCATCGGGCAGGTGCCGGTATACTACAACAGCTTTAACACCGGCAGACCGGTAACTGATACGAATGGAAAGGATAAATTCATATCCAAATACTTGGACGGACCGAATGACCCGTTATATCCATTCGGATATGGGCTGAGTTATACGACTTTTGATATCTCGGGGATCACCCTGGACCGACGCGAAATGACGGCGGACGGTACGATTACGGTAACGGTGAAAGTGACGAATACGGGCGGTGTTTCCGGGGAGGAAACCGTTCAGGTGTACATTCAGGACTGCTGCGGGAGTATTGTAAGACCGGTTAAAGAGCTGAAGGGCTTCCGGAAAGTATGGCTGGAACCGGGAGAGAGCCGGGAGGTTACGTTTACGATTAAAGTCGAGCAATTGACGTTCTGGTCGCCGGCTTCCGGCTACGCGGCTGAGCCCGGCACATTCAAGGTGTACATCGGCTCCAGCAGCCGGGATCTATCGGATGGGTTAGAGTTTGAATTGCTGGATGAATTGAATCATAACGGGGAGGAATTGAATTGAGCGATCAGCGGGATTTGAAGGCACTGGTTTCGCAGATGACCTTGGAGGAGAAGGCGAGTCTTTGCTCCGGTAAGGACAATTGGCATACGAAAGGGATCGAGCGGCTGGGCATTCCATCCGTTATGGTGACGGACGGACCGCACGGGCTTCGCAAGCAGCGGGCCTCGGCTGACCATCTGGGCTTGTTCGACAGCGTGCCTGCAACATGTTTTCCGTCGGCGGCGGGCGTAGCGAGCTCATGGAACCGTGACTTGATCTACCGGATGGGCGAAGCGCTCGGCAGAGAATGCCAGGCGGAGAACATAGCCGTATTGCTGGGGCCTGGAGCTAACATCAAGCGTTCGCCCCTATGCGGACGAAACTTTGAGTATTTCTCTGAGGATCCTTATTTATCATCCGAGATGGCGACTCACCATATCAGAGGGGTGCAGAGTCAAGGGGTCGGGACCTCACTCAAGCATTTCGCGGCCAACAACCAGGAGCATCGGCGAATGACGTCGGACTCGGTGGTCGACGAGCGGACGCTGCGTGAAATTTACTTGGCCAGCTTTGAAGGCGCCGTCAAGCAAGCACGGCCGTGGACGGTGATGTGCTCCTACAATAAAGTGAACGGAGAATTTGCTTCCGAGAATGAGACGCTGCTGACCGATATTTTGAAAAACGAATGGGGCCATGACGGCTTTGTCATTTCGGATTGGGGTGCGGTTAATGAGCGGGCCAAGGCGCTTGCGGCCGGAATGGAGCTGGAGATGCCGTCAAGCCACGGCGAGGGGGATGCAAAAATTGTAGAGGCCGTAAGAAACGGCCAGCTGCCCGAATCCAAGCTGGACGCTGCGGTGGAGCGTCTGCTTGCCGTGATCTTCAAGGCCGTAGATCAGCGAAAGCCTGATGCGGCCTTCGATCAGGCGGAGCATCACCGTCTGGCTCGCGAGGTGGCTCAAGAGAGTATGGTGCTGCTTAAAAATGAAGGCGGACTGCTGCCTTTGGCCCGAAGCGGCCGCATTGCCGTCATCGGCGAATTAGCTAAAGAGCCGCGCTATCAGGGCAGCGGCAGCTCCAAGATTCGTCCGACCCGGCTGGACGATATCTTAGAGGAATTAGAGGCATCGGCCGGCGATGCGAAGGTCCATTACGCCCCCGGCTATAAACTGAACGAAGAGGACATTGACCCGCAGCTGCTTCAGGAAGCGATTGCCCTCGCATCCGAGGCTACCGTTGCCGTTGTTTTTGCCGGGTTGCCAAACCGTTATGAATCGGAAGGCTTTGACCGGAAGCATCTGCGGATTCCGCCGAATCAGATCGCTCTGATCGAAGCGGTAGCGAAGGTGCAGCCGAATCTGGCAGTGGTGCTCAGCAACGGCGCACCGGTGGAAATGCCGTGGCTTGGAGAAGCCAAGGCGGTGCTGGAAGCGTATCTTGGCGGACAGGCGCTTGGCGGAGCAATCGCCGATATTCTATTCGGTGACGCGAATCCGTCCGGAAAGCTGGCCGAGACGTTCCCAGTTAATTTGAGCGACAATTCCTCGTACTTGTTTTTTCCCGGGGAAGGCGACCGTGTTGAATACCGCGAAGGTTTGTTTGTCGGGTACCGCTATCATGATTCGAAAAAGCTGGCTCCCTTGTTTCCTTTCGGTCACGGGCTGAGCTACACCAGATTCGAATACTCCAATCTGACCGTGGATAAGAAGCGGCTAAAAGATAATGAGAAGCTCACCGTTTCCGTCGATGTGATGAATACGGGAGCCCGACCTGGCAAGGAGATCGTTCAGCTCTATGTTCATGATATGGAGAGCAGCGTGATTCGGCCTGAACAGGAGCTGAAGGGCTTTGACAAGGTGGAATTGGCTCCGGCGGAAGCCAAGACCATTACCTTCGAACTGGATCGCAGAACCTTCGCCTATTATGACGTTGAGCTGAAGGACTGGGTCGTCGAGTGCGGCAAATTTGAAATTCGAATCGGCAAGTCCTCCCGGGACATCGTGCTTACGGAGATCGTTGAGGTGCAGTCCACAACGGTGCGGGAGATTGTATTCCATCGCAACTCCACCGTATCGGATTTGAAAATGACCGTCAAAGGCGCGGCTTTTGTAGAGGATTTTATCGGCAAGCTCCCGTTTGCATCCGCGATTGAAGACAGTTCCCATGCGGAAATGTTTCGGGCGTTCCTGGACGCCATGCCATTGCGCGGCTTGTTGTCGTTCAGCGGCGGCAAAACGACAGAGAAGCAGCTGAGTGACTTGATTGACTATTTGAATAACTGACTGGAATGAGTTGCTAAGAATAGCTGATTCAAACATTACCACAATCATGATATGAAAAAATTTTTCATGTGTCGGATCAGGGAAAGGAAGTGTCTATTCAATGAAACAGGAGCAACCCATGCCGTTGTATCCACGGCCGCGACTTGTGAAATGGCTGGGTGGAGAGAAGAACTGGTCGGGCAGCGTTTCGTATGAAATTCAGGAAAGAGAAGTCCCAGCCGTGGAGCAGGTGAGACTGAAAACTCGATTGGAGCAGGCGTTGTCTGGTTCTTTTCGGGATGATCCTTCAACAGATTCGTCCATTCCGATATCGGTCTCTTTACAGGAGAGGCTGCATCCGGAAGGCTATGTCTTACAATGGGATGAGGCAGGACTCCATATCGTATACAGTCAACCGGCCGGGTTGAATTATGCAGTGGTTACCTTGGAGCAGCTACTCTCTCGCCAAGGCCTTACTTGGAGTTGCTTCCGAATAGAAGATGAGCCCGATTACCCGGTACGCGGCTTAATGCTGGATATCGGACGGAGCAAAATTCCGAAGCTGACCGAGCTGTTCCAGCTGCTAGACCAGATGGAGAGTTTAAAGCTGAATCATCTGCAGCTGTATATGGAGGGATACTGCTTCGAATATACGCAGCATAAGACGGCGTTCCCTGAAAGCACGCCAATGACTGCGGAAGATTTCCGGAGATTGGACGCATACGCCGCAAGCCGATTTATCGATCTGGTGCCGAATCAGAATTGTCTGGGCCACATGGGAGATTGGCTCAGTAAACCGGCATACCGTGACCTTGCGGAGCATCCGGATGGAATGCCGATTGATGGTCCGTATCCATTGACATTCCCTCCCACCACCTTGAATCCTGTGGACCCGCGTTCTCTAGATTTGATCCGGGGGATGTTCGACGAATTGCTGCCCGCGTTCACATCCGATTGGGTGAACATCAATATGGATGAGCCGTTTGGTCTTGGATCCGGCAAAAGCAAGGAGCGCTGCGATGCGATCGGATTGGGCCCGCTGTATATGGAGTATGCAGTGGGCGTGACGGATATCGTTCGAAGCCACGGAAAGAAAGCGATGATGTGGGGAGATGTATTGACCCGCCATCCGGAAGTGGCCGAACGGATCCCGGACGATGTGACGATCCTCGACTGGAATTATGACAGCAGCATTTCTTTTGCTGAGCACTGCAGCATGCTGCAAAAGCACGGAATATCGTATTTCGTCTGTCCGGGTACCAGCTCTTGGTCCTCCCTGTCCGGGCGGACCGACAATATGCTGGACAATATCGCGGACGCAGCGGTCCAAGGTCAGAAATACGGAGCCGGAGGACTTATCGTGACCGACTGGGGAGATAACGGACATTGGCAGGTTCCGGTCATCAGCTATCCAGGGTATGCGTATGCAGCGGGGTTAAGCTGGTGCACGGAAGGCAACCTGCATCGGGAAGATGAACTGAAGAGCTATCTGTCGGAGTACGTATTTAAAGACGCCAGCGGTGAGATCGGGCATTTCCTGATGGAATTGGGACGATACTACCATTTGGAGAACAGCTCGCTTGATAACGGCACCTATCTGAGTGCTTTGCTGACCCGCGGATTAAAGAGCCGGGAGCAGCTGGAGAAAGAACTTAGCTTGTTTTTGCGGATATTTGCAGAGCTTAACGGCACGACAGTCGATTCGTTTCAGCTGAATTTTCAATATCATGACATGCTGGCGTGGCTGAAGAAGCTTAAAGAACAGCTGGGAAGAGTTGATCCTCAAGTTCGCGATGCCGACGTCATTACAGACGAACTGCGTAATACCCTGCGATTGATTGAACAGGCAGTTGGCATTCACCGATATATGTGCCGGATCGATATGTCTGATGCACAAGATGAGGTCAATTGCATCATTGATCTGGAATCTCAGCTCAAGCTGGTTATTGAAGAATTTAATCGATTATGGCGGATTCGCAATAAGGAAGGCGGTCTTACAACCAGCACCCGAGCGATGTATAGGCTGCTTGAACAATACGAAGGGATTCGGCAAACTCAAGAATAAGTTTTAGAGCAGCAGACCTCAACACATTCAAACGCCAATAATTGAAAGAGGTAGTCTGGAGTCATGTTTGGTGAGTTACAGGAGAAAATTTCATTTGTACGAGGATATACTCATAGCATTTAAAGTCGCGATACTCGCGGCTTTTTTTATGGAGGATCGCTATTTATTATCTAAATGGATAGAAAATATTCGAAAGCGGGAGCTTGGAATGGTAAACAAACAGAACTTCGTTGAATTTGGTTGCAATAACCAACTAAATTCAATTAAAATGTATATAGTTGGTTAATAATACTATTGGGGTTGAATATGATGAAAAGGATTGAATTCCAGAACGAATCGTACGGAAAAGAAATAACCGCAATCAATCGACATTTGCATATGCTGCTTACTCCGCGTCTAGCCCCGCTTCGCTTGGGATTTGGGCAACACATGTTTTTGCTAATGCTTTCAATGAAAGAGGAGGTGAATCAGAAAACACTAAGCGAGCAATTGATGGTCGACAAGACAACGACGGCAAAGGCGATCCGAAAGCTTGAATCTGAGGGTTATATTCGCAAAGAAATTGACCCCATCGATCTACGGAACCAAAAGATATATCTAACCGATTCCGGAAGGGCTGTCGTTCCGAAGATTGAGGAAGCGCTAGCAGAAGTAATGGAGATTGGAACAGAAGGGATCTCAGCAGAAGAGTACCTGGAATTAATAAGGTTGTTAAAAATCATATTAAACAATTTGAACAAACATGTACAAACTTCAACTCGTCAGTGATTCTAATGAGCAGGGGAGATGGATATGAGAATAACCGTCATAGGTTCAACGAGTCCGACAGGACTGGAGGTTCTAAAGTACGGTAAGACGCGTGGGCACGAGCTTATTGCGTTTACAAGACGCCCGCAGTTGTTAAGTATGGATCAGAGCTTTGACAAGATCGTAACTGGAGATGGACTTCATAAATCTGACGTTCTTCATGCGATTGACGGAAGTGATGCTGTAATTGCGATTATCGGCGGCAAAACCGATATAGCCGGCGTTACGGAAACAATTATTAGATCGATGCAGGAAAGAAAAACCCGGCGTCTCATTTTTGTCAGCTCTTATTTACTCGAAGCCAAACGCCCCAGAATCTTCGCTTCATTCGCAAGATGGATCTTTCGTCACGAATTGACGGAACTTGATAAAGCCGAGAAAATCATCCAGGAGTGTGACCTTGATTGGAGTATCTACCGACCAGCTCAATTAAATAATAACCCTTCAACCGGAAAGATAAGAGTTCAGGAACAACGTCATGGTTTTGCTTCCGGTCCATATCAAATTTCTAGAGCAGACTTGGCCAAGGTGTTAGTTGATGCTCTTGATAACAATGCGAACTTCAGGAAAATATATTGTGTTACTTGGAGCAAGGAATAGAGAGGGGATGATGAGATGTATTACCTGTATACTTCACTGTTAGTGTTCCATATTCTATCCGCAATTTTTGGAGTTGGGCCGGTGTTTCTGTTCAATATGATTTTGAAGCGGGCGAAGTCGGCGGAACAGTTGAAATATGCTCATCATATCGTTGAAAAATTGAACCGAAATGCCAATGTTTCCTTTGGTATTATCCTCATATCAGGATTATTGATGGGCTGGATAAACCCTTACTTATTTCAAACGGAATGGTACATCGCTTCGCTAGTGTTGTTTTTTATCTCAGGCATGTATGCGATCTTTGCGGTTGAACCCATCCTGAAACAAATGCAAGGGATCGCGTCCAATTCGTCAGGGCCTAACGAGATTTCCTCAGAATATAAGATGTTATTTCAAAGAAAGCAATCCCGAGATACGGTGGCAAACCTAATAGGAGTCATGATTATTCTCCTTATGGTAATTAAGCCCGCATTTTAAGGTATGAGTATAATACCTGGGAGAGCCTGCCGATCCAATAGGCATACTAAGTCACAGAAATCGCGCCAATATAAATAAGCGGTACATTATGAAATAAGGATTGATCTAGAGTTAACTCTAGGTGATAGACTTAAATGCAAGGAGGGATCTTCATGGAATATGTGAAACTAGGGAATACCGGGCTCGACGTATCCCGCATCTGTCTTGGATGCATGGGATTTGGCGCAGCAGAGCGGTGGGTGCATCAATGGGTGCTTAATGAGGAGAACAGTCGTCCTATTATTAAAAAGTCATTGGAGCTAGGCATCAACTTTTTCGATACGGCGAATGTGTACTCAGACGGTACAAGTGAGGAGATGTGGGCCGCGCATTAAAGGATTATGCCAATCGGGATGAAATCGTCCTTGCGACCAAAGTTCATTTCCGTATGCACGAAGGTCCTAACGGTATGGGTCTGTCCCGGAAAGCAATTATGAGTGAAATCGACAAAAGCCTCAAGCGCTTGGGTACCGATTATGTTGATCTGTACCAGATCCATCGATGGGATTATGATACGCCTATCGAAGAAACAATGGAGGCTCTTCATGATGTGGTGAAAGCCGGAAAGGCCCGCTATATCGGAGCTTCAGCCATGTTAAACGCCAGCGGACTTACATTGGATAAAACCGGGTTGCGGGACCTCTTCCTACAACGCGGTTTTTTTGATTTTATGGGAAAATAAAAAAAGCTTGGCAGATGCGCCAAGGAGTACAAAAAACAATTGAACACAAAAAAGCGCTATGATATAATCAGTAGCGCAATTGAAAAGTCATGAAGAAACCGATATTATAATTCCTTATCCTAATCTAATTGTACATCGGTGATCCTGATTTGTCAATGCACTTTTTTCGGACCAGATTGAGAAGGAGTGTGTTCAGAAAACATGGAAGCGAAGGAATGGCAGTTAGAACAAGAACGGCTGGATCAGGTAAGGGGAAAGATGAAGGCGAGGATCGACCAGTTGGAACCAAGCGTTACCGGGATGCGCGATCAGGCTGCTGAGATTCGCAGGCGATTCTGGGAAGAGGTTACGGTCAACACGAGCTCGGACGAAGAGTTTGAAGAAACATTTTATACGATTAAACAACAGGCTGCGGTGTTATCCGAAAGGGAGCGTCGTCACCGGCTTCTGAAGCAGCAATGGAGGAGCTTACATCGGCTGCTGCCGTCTCCTTATTTTGGGCGTGTTGATTTTCTAGAGGACGGCCTGAATGTGAGCGAGCAGATTTATATCGGCGTATCATCCTTCGTCGATGAAGATGAATTGAGCTTCCTGGTATATGATTGGCGCAGTCCCATCGCGAGTCTTTACTACGACCATTCACCCGGTGCGGCCTCTTACGTCACGCCGGTCGGGCAGATCACGGGTATGATGGAGTTGAAACGGCAGTATCAGATTCACGATGGACAAATCCGTCATATGTTTGATGCGAACGTAACGATCGGCGACGAGCTCCTCCAGCAAATGCTGGCCAAAGGCGCGGACTCCCAAATGAAGAGTATCGTATCAACCATCCAGAAGGAACAAAACGCCATCATCCGAAACGATTTTAGCCGGCTGCTTATCGTCCAGGGGGCGGCTGGCAGTGGGAAGACCTCCGCAGCCTTGCAACGTGTGGCGTATTTGCTATACAAAAACCGCGATTCGCTTAAGGCAGACCAGATCGTTCTCTTCTCGCCAAATCAAATGTTCAACAGTTATGTATCCACTGTCCTTCCCGAGCTCGGCGAGGAGAACATGCAGCAGACGACTTTTCAGGAATATCTCGAATATTGGCTGGGTTCATCCTTCCATGTCGAGGATCCCTTCAATCAGATCGAATATGTGCTGACCGCACAATCAACTCCGAATTACGAGGCGCGTCTTCAAGGGATGAAGTACAAGGCATCCGAAGCTTTCATGAGGGCCCTGCAAAACTATGCGAAGTGGCTGGGGCGGGAAGGCATCCTGTTCAAAGGCATTCGGTTTCGGGATCGTGTTCTGATAACGTCGGAGCAAATGAGAACCCAATTTTACAGCTACGATCCTTCCTTGAGCTTAGCCAATCGTGTTGATCTCTTACAAAAGTGGCTTCTGAAGGAACTTTCATTATTAGAGCGCAAAGAGCGGAGGGCGTCCTGGGTTGAGGAGGAGCTTCAATACCTCGACAACGAGCAATATGCGGAAGTTTTCAGCGAGCTGCATAAGGATAGGGAAGTGTTTGATATCGCCGAGCGTTATGCCGTTGTTTACGAGAAAATAAGCAATAAGCGCAGAGAAGATGAAGGTGACTTTGACTTCGCCGAGCGGGAGGAAGACATCCTCAGCCAAAGGATTGTGAAGATGAGCTTCAAACCGCTAAGGCAAGGCGTGAAGCGATTTTCGTTTATCGATGTCCAAAGCTTATACGTCCAATTGTTTGATGATGAAGCTGCTTATCGAGAGAAGACAAATGAGACCGAGATCCCTGTTCTATGGTCTGAAATTTGTAGGCAAACCAAAGAAAAGCTGGACCGGCTCGAATTATTCTATGAGGATGCGACTCCGTATCTGTATTTAAAAGAACTGATCGAAGGCGTTCGAACGAACACGGAGATTCGGCATGTGTTCGTCGATGAGGGGCAGGATTATTCGCCGTTTCAATATGAGTATCTCAAAAAACTATTTCCGCGTGCCCGCATGACGGTACTCGGTGATTTCGGGCAGGCGATCTTTACGCAGTCTACCAAGCTGCATGAGTCCGATTCGCCGCTTACTCGACTTTATGGTGAAGCCGAAACCTGTTTGATCCGCCTTGTTCGCAGCTATCGTTCAACACGGGAGATTGTGGAATTTACGAAAACGCTGCTCTCTGCTGAGTCGGAAATCGTCCCCTTTGACAGGAGCGGACATAAGCCGCTTCTTGTGAAGTTAGATGACCAAGAAATGCGTGAAGCACGAATACTGAAAGACATCGCGGCACTTAAAGCCGAGGGCTTAGACTCTATTGCCGTCGTTACGAAGACTGCGGCTGAAAGCCGCGCAGCCTTTGAATCTTTAAGGGAGCAAGGAAGCGAAGGATTGCAGCTCATTACGAAGGAGACGGTCACCTTTGAAAAAGGAGTAATGGTTATCCCCGTATATCTCGCCAAGGGTGTTGAGTTTGATGCCGTTCTGATTTATGAGGCATCACCTCAAGCTTACAGCCGGGAAAACGATCGCAAGCTTCTGTATACAGCATGTACGCGGGCCATGCACCGACTTCATGTATACACAACGGACGATTGGTCACCGTTCGTGCAGGCATTGCCAGCTGATTTATATGAGAAAGCGGCATATTGACGGATCGGTGATGACGCCCTCCGCCACAAGGTTCTGCTCATGATTTAGCCATTTCTTCGAGAACAGATCAATTTGATCCTCGAGCTAATTTTTAACCATGCTCAGCTCGATGATCAGAAAGAAGGGATCATGTCAGCTCCTATGCAAACAAAGGTGCTGACTCGCTTGTATGAAAACATGTAAACAGCCTTTGCCGTTATTCGGCCAAGGCTGTTTTTTTGCGCTTATAAATCTGAACCGTACGTCATTCATTACAAGGGTAGGGAACTTTGCCTTGCCGGCTCAGAATTGTGGAGCTTGTCGATAGACATGACCTTTTATCGTCCTAGCCGAAGTTAAACGCTGACTGTAGGTTCAACCGTAGTTATTCTATTATTGACGGAATCGAGTTGCACTGTTGCGCCAATCGGCAAGGCGGCTTTATACATCCCATGTCCTGTAGCAAGATTCGTTATAAGCGGCTTACCGAGAGGTACAACAAATTCGTTGATTAAATCTTCATAGGATATGCCATAAGCCGCCTGGCAGCCTGAGCATTCTCCCATAATAATGCCGATGCAGTCATTAAATTTACCGGCAAGCTTCAAATCGTTCAAGTATCTGTAAACGGTATTGGTGGGTTCATGCGTTTCTTCAAGAACGAGAATTTTACCCCGTGTATCGATTTCGAATGGCGTGCCCAGCGTATCGACAAACGATGTGAGATTACCGCCAACAAGCTGCCCCGTCACATTGCCCGGAATACGGCTTATCAACGGCATCCCCGGCGGATTCAAGATTGGCCGGGTTAATGAATACACGGATGTCGCGGAAAAAAACTGATCGAAATTATAAGCGGGCGTTTCGGGTTTGAAGTCAATAAGCATCAGACTATGGAATGTTATTAAATCTACATATTGATGCAGAACATTTAATAGTACCGTGATGTCGCTGTACCCCGTGACGATTTTTGGGTTACTTCGTATCTCGTCGTAATCCAGGTAGGGAAGAATTCCGGCCACGCCTGTACCGCCTCTGGTAGGCAGTATCATTTTTACCTGCTCATCTCGAAACATCATCATTAAATCGGAGGCTCGCTGCTCGTCTGTGCCGGCAAGAAACCCGTTTTGCGCATATACATATTGACCCAATACAACATTAAGCTCCATTGCTCTCAAATATTCGATTCGTGCATTAATGATGCCTGCAGCGAGCGGGCTGCCCAAGGTAACGATTCCAACGGTATCGCCCCTCTGCAAGATTGGCGGAGATATCGGCATATTCTTTTCTTCCCTTCCTGAGAATAGAAGAAGCCATCGTGATCATGTCTTTAGAATATATTGGCTAGATTCGCAATGCAGTACTAAAAAAGAATTTTGAAAAGTTTGTATTCTTAGTTGAGAGAGGGGAAGGGAGAAGGCTTGAGCGGGTTTGTTACTGGTGGTGCTACCTTCTACGAAGACTTCGATTGATGGATAGCTGTGTCGATGTAGGCTCTCAAGGTCTTGATAAACGTACGCATGGCGTATCCGACATACCTGTCGCTGCGGTAGATCAGACAAATGTCCTGAGAAGGCGTAGGGTTCCTGAGGTGCACGACCTTGATGTCCGGATTGTGAAGATTCTCCAATAGAAGTCGCGGCAGAACACAAGCGCCGACTCCGCTCTGTACCATCTGAAGGAGGGAAGATAACGTTGTCGTCACCAAATTCGACTGAAGTGTAAACCCGTTGTCCATGCAAAAGCGGTCAATCACCTTGCGGCATTGGTGGTCTCCTGGGAACATGACCATCTTTAAGCCTTGCAGCCTGTTCAAGGGGATGAAATTCTCCGTGGCAAGGGGATCATTCCTACTTACAGCCAATGAGAACTCCTCATGAAACAGGGGAATTGTCGTGAGACGTTCATCGATAACAGGTCCAATGGTTACGCCCACATCGATGCTTCGGTCCAGGACTTGTTCGGTTACTTTCGTGGTTTCCAAAAGGGACAGTGAGAGGGTGGGGTAGGTCTGATGGAAGTTTAATAGCATGGCATTGAACATGAGATCCGCGTCACCGGGCAAGACCCCGATGGAAAGGGACCCGCCTTGCATTTGCTTCAGATCTGCAATGGCGTCGCCCGCTTGCTGCAGATGCCTGAAAACGGCAGCACCGTGTTCGCGAAGAATGGCTCCAGCGTCTGTAAGGACAATGGTTTTTCCCACACGATCGAACAGCAGAACTCCGAGTTCTTCTTCCAATCTTCTTATCTGCTGGCTAATGTTGGGTGCGCTGACTCCCATTTTTTCGGCAGCTCTCGTGAAATGAAGCTCTTCACAAATGGCCATGAAATATTGCAGTTGTTTTAACTCCAATGCTCGCACCTGCTTTCTAATGCATCGTGTATCATGCTCAATCCTTATTGTTGCTCCGACTTCTTCTTCTGTCAACGAATAATCGTTAACTGATACTTAACGTTCCGGTAACGCCCACTGCATTGATGGTTAGTTCCGTAAGACATAAAATGGGAACATATCAAGCGGTTCTCACGATAAAGGAGGAATTAGCATGTCTGAAATGATTATCAATACGGCAACAACCGCACGTCAAGTGCTGCAGCAGCAGGTGCAGGCGATCCCGGAGGAACTGTTCGATATCCAACCGGCTGGTTTCAACAATACGGTCCGTTGGAATGTCGGCCATATGATTTATTGGATGGATAAGTATTCTCCCTTGATCTTCGACTCCACGCCTATCGTACCGGGCTCTTATGAAACGCTGTTTAACTCTGGCACAAAGCCCTTGGATTGGACGGTTGCTCCACCATCGAAGGAAGCGATGGTCGAGATGTTAACGGCGCAGCTTTCCCGTATCACTGAGTTGAAGCCTGAAATGCTGGGCGAGGAGCTTTCGGCTCCGTTTGACTTGGGACCGTTCCATTTCAACACCTCTGGTGAGCTGTTAAACTTTATCCTGATTCACGAAGCTTTTCACCTTGGAACGATTTCGAGCCAGTTAAAGGTTCTTTCGTCGAGTTAACCAATGTTAAGCAAGATTCCTATTTCAAGACGTCTCACCATTCAAAACGACTCAATGAAAACTCAATTATATTTGAAGCAAACAATAAACCGTAATGAGGAGGAATTTTCTATGGAGAAATCTCTAGACTCAGTCCAATCCCGAACATGCGAAGGGTTTGATGCCTTTAGGCATGCGTTGGAAACGGGGGATACAGCTGATTTTCTTAATAAGGTTACGGAAGACTTTCATTTCTCTGTTCCGCTCCCGCTAGAGGGGTGGAATCATGAACAGCAAGGCAAAGAGCGGTTTGAGGAATTGATCAGGTTCGAGCGCTCCGTATTTCAGATGCAGCTGACTCCGCTCATCGTTCTTGAGAATGAGGACAACGGGATGGTGGTATTTCGCTCGGAAGGCTTGTTGAATGGGCGGCCTTTTCGTAATGAGCTTGCAATCGTCTTTGAATTTGAGGCAGGGCGGATCCGCTCCTTCCGCGAATATGTAGGTATGCCGTTAAAAAACTACGAGAACCCATAATAGATATAAAAGCTGCAGTGTATATTGGAAGCCAGACTCCATTCGGATCAGGCTTCCAATACATGTTCCAGACGTACACGCTCAATTAAACACTTTCGGCCTTGTCCAGTATGCTTTACGAGCTGCAAGTCTACTTATCCTTCAGATTAATTCTAATAACCCCACCTTACCACCAAAAACCATCATCCCGCCTTCAGGCAGTACTGCCGAGTAATTGTTGCTTGCCTCCCGCGAAGAGCTCGTTGTCTCATTCATAACCGAAGTGTATCTATGCGTGTTAAGAATATATTATATTTATGGGCCGTCTTCGAATACAATGTACGTATAGCCAAGCACGAGATCAAGCCTGAAGCAGCGATCCGGCCCGCCTTAGAACGCGACTTGGCCGGTGTTCACGGTTGAATCAAACAACTACAAGTTTATCGGAGGGGATTCGAATGGGAAAACAGTTTCCGGCCATGCTCCCCGAGCATATGGCCTTCATCCGAAAGCAGCAGCTGTTCTTTGTCGGAACGGCGCCCATGTCGAGGGATGGGCATGTCAATCTGTCGCCGAAGGGATATGACACGTTTCGGATATTGTCCGATCGTAAGGTTGCGTATTTGGATTTGACCGGAAGCGGCAATGAGACCAGCTCTCATATCGAAGAGAATGGTCGTATCACGATGATGTTCTGCGCATTCCAGGGGCCGCCGAACATCCTGCGCCTATACGGGACCGGAACGGTGATTCTCCCGGAGGACAACGAGTGGGAGCAGCTGTACGAAATGTTCGAGCCGCTGCCTGGAGTCCGGCAGATAATTATGGTCGACATACATAAAGTCCAGACGTCCTGCGGCTATGCGGTTCCATTCATGTCGTACGAGAAGGAGCGAGAGACGCTCCAGCGGTGGGCGGAGCAAAAAGGCGAAGAAGGCTTGCACAGTTACTGGCAGGAAAAGAATTTGAGCAGCCTCGACGGATTGCCGACGTCTCTTGGGAAACGTATAAGGACATAGCGGTTGGTATCTCGCGGCTGGACGATGGGACAAGAGTGACTTTGAGGAGGTTGAAGGTGGAACATTCCCAAATCGTACATACAATCCTTGCAAAATTAGGAAATGAACGTTTGATTACGGAACTGACAACAAAATTGTCGCAATCGGAGATGACTACGCTTCTTCTCGCGCTTTCACAAGAAATGACGGCTCAAAGTTCTCCCGTCGACTTGTTAAACAAATATGCCACGAATCGTTTTGTGAAGCCTTCCGAAATCAGTCCAATTAAACTGAAGAAAATAGAGCTTGATATGCTCGAATTGGCCGAAAATAGCGGATTTACCTCATTGGAGCTTTCTCCAGCTAGTCCGTTGGGAAGCTGTTCAGTGATTGCAAAGGTTGATCAAAACAAGGTGATATCAGCAACAAGAGGCGTTGAATTGATGTCGGACAGCACCAATATGCTTGCGATTTATCTGGCGAATGGCATAAAGAACAAATCAATAAACAACAGCATCAACGATGTGCATGTTTGCGCAGCCAGCAGAGTCACTCGAGGGCAATGGTATAAACAGGCCAACGTCCTGCCTCATTTCGGTTTATTTACCTTGGTTAGTTCAGGAAAAGATACCGGTTCATATCGCTTCGAGAAAGATACACTGACCCGGCACATCGCATTCTATCTCAATTATTATGGTGGGAAGCTTGGTCAGGAGACAAAGGTATTTCTTCATATGCGCAAGGGCTATACCGATTCAGAAGGTTTCCTGGACAGAATGGTCGATCATTTGAATGTAGAGTTTCCCTCCTGCTTATTTATCGAAGACAGGGTAGAGAGCAGCAACCAGTATTATAAAGGCCTGAACTTCGAAGTGAATGTGAATGGAGTGAATATAGTAGATGGCGGTTTCGTGGATTGGACCCAGCAATTGCTCGGGAACAAGAAGGAACGATTGTTGATTAGCGGGACGGGCATGGAATTACAGTTGATCACCGGAATGATTCAATGAACGAGTCAGTTTCAATCAAAATCGAATTCGATTCAATTCGATTGAACTGCTGCTAAACTGAACTGAATCTGCGATCGGCAGCAAAAACTTCATCTACGCATGCGAGGGTCGCGGATTCCGTTGACACGACACCAAACAGTGTCCTATACTTAATTGCAACCGCTCTGGAGCTCGAGAATGGATTGGATTTGCTGCATAAAAAACTTGAGGGGGGACCTCGATGGTAAACGGTGAAAGGAATTCAAAGATAGATCCCTATTTTAACAAACTTAAGAAGTGGAAGGAAGAATTTAAGCTGCTGAGAGAAATCGCTCTTGACTGCGGGTTGACCGAGGATTTTAAGTGGATGCATCCATGTTACACGCTTGACGATAAAAACATCGTTTTGATTCATGGCTTTAAGGATTACTGTGCGCTTCTGTTTCACAAAGGGGCGTTGTTAAAAGATCCCCATGGGATTCTAATCCAACAAACCGCGAATGTTCAGGCGGCGCGTCAGATTCGGTTCACCAATGTTCAAGAGATCGATGAAATGCAACTTATCTTGAAAACATATATTGATGAAGCCATCGAAGTTGAGAAAGCCGGTTTGCAAGTGAACTATAAAAAGAATACGGAATACACCATACCGGAAGAATTAGAAAGCAAATTCGTGGACATGCCCGATTTAAAAGCGGCTTTTGAAGCATTGACACCGGGACGACAAAGAGCATATATTCTACATTTTTCTACACCCAAGCAATCCAAAACCCGAGAGTCAAGGATTGAAAAATATATTGCGCATATCCTGGATGGGAAGGGATTAAATGATTAAATTATGTTATCTTTGTGGGAGGAAGAGAACATACATAGATTAAACTCCGCGTTAAACGCGGAGTTTTTTGTTTGCAATTAATCGTTATTGGGGTGGCTTCCTTATCCTATGGCTCACTGCTTTAGATAAGAGAGCAATCCAAACAAATTTCAACAAAAAAATAAATTTCGGTTGCACCTAACGTAACGTCATCTTTTATACTTAAGCTACCGGTACATAGTTAGCGCTAACTAAAGGAGCTCTTATGAAACGAAATTGGAAGGTAGGGGAGCTTGCCAAACAAACGGGGCTCACCGTGCGGACTTTGCGATTTTACGATCAAATTGGTTTGTTCTCTCCATCGGGTAAGACGGAGTCCGGTCATAGGCTGTACGACGAATCTGACCTGTCACGCCTGCAGCAGATTATATCGCTTAAAGAATTAGGCTTATCTTTGGAGGATGTAAAGCTCATCCTGAAGGACGAGCAGATCAGCCCTCTAGAGATCGTCAAGCTGCAAATAGCCCGAATCAAGGAACAAATCAAGGTGCAGCAGCAGCTTCTTGAACAGCTTCATCATCTATCCAAGTCGATGCAGGGGATGGCGCCATTAGCGGTTGAAGACTTCACTGACCTCATGCAAGCGATTAAAAAAAGCCATGAGAAGTTAGTCATCGAGCGGAGAACGAGCTGGGAACACCATCTGGATGTATTGGGTAATTTTATTGCCGAGGAAGAGAAAAAATCGAAATCTAGGGAGGATTAATTATGAACGAACGATTTGTTAAACATGCCACTTTCGTCGTCGAACGGTCTTATGCAGCTTCGCCTGCGAGGGTCTATCAAGCTTGGGCCGATCCGGCTGCCAAAGCAAAGTGGTTCTCAAAACCCGATATTTTCGAGTTTCATGTGGGGGGACGCGAATATAGCAGCGGTGGCCCGCCAGAGGGGCCCGTCTTTACGTTTGACGCGTGCTACCAAGAGATTGTGCCGGAAGAGCGCATCGTCTACAGCTATACCCTGGATTCGGATGACAAACGTATCTCCGTTTCAATCACAACGGTCGAGCTCATCCCGACCGAGGATGGCACAAAGCTGGTCTTCACGGAGCAGGGGGCATTCTTAGACGGGTATGATACGCCTGAAGTGCGTGAGCATGGGACAAATGAGATGCTTAATGCACTTGGAAAGACACTCGAATAGCGGCTTCCAGCATGTTAAACCCCACTGTTAAAAAAATCAGTGGGGTTTAACCACAACCTGGATAATAGAGGCTAGAGTGAAGAATTGTTAAATAGATATCTATTACTCTTTCCGACTTATAAACTCATTCGGAATATCTTCACCTTCCGGGTTATTGTTTTTAATTTGGCTAAGACGTCCATTGCGATACTCACCACCATGAACCTTGTTCTGGCGCTGACCATTATTATCCGTACGATCATGCTGATTATGATTATAGTTCCTGTTATTTGCCATTTCGCATACCACCCTTTTCTCTAAGATGTACAACATAGAATGTGTATTGAGACCAGATTTATGCAGATTGGCGGCTCGAGGACTCTAATTTAGTTGCCTGGTTGGTTCCGCCGTGAAGTAAATCTCGTTATATACCATGCACTTTGTAAACTTCTTAAGTACCTCACATCGGTATTGCCCGTTTTGGAATAAATCTAGGTAGCTGTTTTCGCTGCGGATATACTTTCCATCATCGTACCAGTTCATAAATCGATTGTTAAATCTTCTTTTCATACAAAAATACGGCTCCATGACGATAACCTTGCCACCTGGTTTCAAAATGCGTTCAAACTCGACCAAATATGAACGAATCTGCTCATCTGATATATGGTGAAGAACAGCAACGACAAAGATATAGTCAATGGAGTTGTTTTCTATAGGGATCTGGCGTTCATCAAATATTTCAAATGTATGGTTGGGGTACAGTCTTTTGGCCAGACGAACCCGATCCATATTGGGCTCAATGCCAAGATACCGATCTGAATGACAAATAGAGCAATTTGCTCCGGTACCCGAACCAAAATCAAGGATGAACTTATTCTCCAATTGGAAGTGCTTCTGAATATGGTCATGGATATATTTTTTAGTAATCCATTGGGGACGGACAAACCAGTGATACAAACGCGGAGACAGAGGCATTTCTAACAAGTCACCACCCTTTTTATATAGCACAAAGGTTAATCTGACTCATCGTCCCATTCCTTATACGTAGAAAAATTAACCGATTCCCATCGATAAAGGCAAATAAACTATTTATATAAATAAAGCAGCCGGAGTTTGTCATCCGACTGCTTTATTAAGTTCACTCTTCAGGAAAATTATCGAATAGACCTGAGCATACGACTCCATGCATTTCCGTTGAGCCTGCGTCTATATGCCATTCCAATCAGTGTAGCACCCACCCCAACAGCCAATAAAGATATAACGGTTTTCTGATTATTGATTTTGAAAGGGATCATCCGCTGCATTTCATTCACTCCTTCATCTGAAATATTTGTTCGAGCTCCGAACCATCGTATTATGGGTACGTTATGAACTCTTCATTCAGAAAAAGGATGGGTATAATGATGCTGCAATTTGTTTCCATGTATGATTAAACGTTCCCCTTACTTTCGTTTACGAAACATGCGATTTCGTTTGATATCCGCTTGACCTTTATGCTTTAGGATTTTAGAGGATAAAAGCATAAAGGAGGAGCACATGAAGCGAAAATGGATCGCCGGCTTATTATCCGGCATACTGATCGGCAGCAGCTTATTTGAGCTTGCACTTGCAAGTACCCCGGCCTATGCTGCGCCATCGGGAGCGATGCCCGTATTTATCTCGGAAGTGTATCCCGATGACCGGTCGAATCAGCAAACAATCGAGGGCGCGGGCGGGGCCGATCTGTTCGAATATGTTGAGCTTTATAATCATTCGGGAGCACCGATCTCGTTTAATGACGAGTTCAACATTCGTTACGACTATAATACGGGCGTGAAGACGTTGACGGTGACGGACACGGTCTACGGCAATCCGGATGGGGTGGTCATCCCGGCAGACAGCCCGGCTGTGCTCTGGGTGGAACGGACAAGCTCGTCCATTACCGGGGCGGCCGCCGCATTGACCGAATCCGATTTTCGTCAGTATCACTCTGTTCCCGGCCATGTGCCGGTATTCAAGCTTCGGGGACAGGACGGCCTCAACAACACGGACCGCGGCTTATACATAACCCGAAAAGGCGATGACGCCGCCGTGATCAGCGGCTTCTATTATACCGCCGAGGATGTCGGCGACGGCAAGAGCGTGCATCTTCAGCCGCCTGCCGACGGTACAGGAATGATTCCTTACGCCCGGGAAGCTGCGCCTTCCGCCGGAATCATCGATCCGGGGCAGCTATCGCCGCCTGACAATCGTGTACCTGATATCAGTCACACGCCGGTTGCTTCGGCCGATCGGACGCAGCCGCTGACCGTAAGCTCAAGTGTCTATGACGCAGACGGCGATGCGCTAAAAGTAAAGCTGTATTACAAAACGGCCGTCAGCAGCCCCTACAGCATGATCGACATGGTCGGTCGCGGCAGTGATCAATTTGATGCGGTCATTCCGGCCGATCAGTTGATCGGGGAGAAGCTGCAGTATTATATCGAGGCAGCGGATGGAATTCAGCAGGCGAGATCCGCCGATTATGAAACGGCTTTAACCGGAGGAGCTGCCGGCGGGACCGTTCCGCGCATCCTGATTACTGAACTTCTGCCGAATCCGGCCGGGGATTACCGGTGGGGAAGCGGCAACCAGTACGAATACGTTGAAATCTACAATAATTCGAATCAGGTATTGGACCTTAAGGATTATACGCTCTGGTATCTGTACCCGAGTCAGACGGCACCTAAGAGTTGGATGATCCCGGATCATACCGCAATCGAGCCTTACAGCTCGGCCGTCATCTGGTTCGCGAAGGAAGCCGTGGCCAACGGCAAAGGATACACAACGACGGCCGACTTCAACCTGCACTTTAACAGCACACTGAACGATAACGACATTATTTTCTACGATAATTCGAAAGCTTCGGATTTCAATCTTCCGAATTCCCTGCATCGCGGGCTTGCTCTGTCCGCGCCGGGACAAGCCCATTCGTACATCGTACAGGCCTGGTATGATCCCAGCACGCCGGACAGCCCGGACAGGCTGGTCAACGACGTACGTAATGCAGTCGTTCGATATGCCTATCCGGATGCAGGGACGACCATGAGAAGATTGGATAACCGGATGTACGCCAATCCCGGCAGCATTGATCCGGGGCAGGTGCCGCCGGTAACAGGCGTCGACATGATAGCCCCGACGCTCGAGCATGAGCAGACCGCCTATAATTTGGGCAAGGGTCAGCCATATGCAGTTACCGTCACTAGCGACGAGTCACTTGCTTCCGCCGAGGTGTTGATTGGAGCAGCCTCCGAGGAGCCAACGGCTTTTACGGATAAACATGCGCTGACGCTTGCGTCCCAGGATAATGGACGTTATGTCTACCAAGGCTCGATCACGCTGAATGAAATCGGAGCCTATCGTTATATCATCGATGCAGTCGACGGAAACGGCAACCGCACGCGGGTCCCATATAACTCCAGAGGCGGGCTTCTGACAGTTAACGAAGAAAGCACGGGGACGGAGCTGCCGGATCCGGGGTTATCCTTAGCAAAAGGCAGCATGCTGAGCGGGAAGGCATCCTTCTACGCTTACGGCTCCCGCGCCGAGGACGATATCGAAGTTCGCTTCGACGGCAATCCGCTGCCGCTTCGCAAGGCGCTGACGGGCAAGGTAAAGCTGGGCATGCAGACCCGGGGGATCGATCAGATCTATCAAGCGTCGGCAAGCGCACTCAATGCAAGCGGAGAGACGGAATTTTTCGGGCGCATACTGCCCAAATATATCGACGGCGCATGGTCGATGTTCGATATGGCTCCCGACCTCTTCGTGACCGGAACGACTGTTTCCGTCCATACCGGGAATGAGAATGCGCCGTATCAACTCAAAGATCACGACAAGGTATTCGGCAAGAACAATCATGACGATTTCGAAGTGATGAATCTCCATCTCGTGCTCCCGGACGGTTCGGTAGTCAAACCGGATAAGGTGCTGAACTACCTGGGCAATCTCGGACAGTCGACCGTGAATTACCGGGAGGATACGTATTACGGTTTCGGAGATGCGGATTACGGCAGCAACCCGAACAAGCCGATGATCAGCGATTTCCATTTTCCGATTCCGGAGGACAAGTTCACGGCAAGATATGCTGAGCTCGACACCGCTTCCGTAAAGGATGGGGTGTATCCTCTAAGCATGTCAATGAACGGACAAGCCTTCCAGTCCATCGACGTGACTGTGGACAATACCGCTCCCGAGATTGAAGGAATATCGTATGGGGAAGGGCAGTTGTTGACCGACGCCATGCAGCTTAAAGGGGCGTTCACGCTGGATGTGGTCGCATCGGACCATCTAAGCGGCGTGACCGACATTACGGCGGAGCTTGATGGCGAGCCAATCTCACTTCCTTACGAAACGTCTTCCGCGCTGCTTGCACCGGGCGAGCATATTCTAAAAGTGACCGTAATCGACGGAGCAGGCAATTCGGCGGACATCTCCCGTAACTTCATAATTGAAGACGAGATACCTCTTCTTCCTGGCGAAGTTTCCCCAGCCGATTTCGCGGAGAACACAGGGTTGAATCCGAGCCTGAGAGCTCGACTCAGCGATCCGAGCGGGGACTCGATGGACGTTCGCTTCTTGGAAGGGGATAAATACGATTTTGCCCGTGAAGACGGGATCAAAGGCCATATCAACGTTGCAGACCGGGAGCCGCCGCTTGTACTGGCGCCGGACGGCGAAAAGGGAATCGGCAAGGAGGAGGCCGACAAAGTTGCTTACCCTGACGGAGAGTATCTTGTTACGGATACGGAATCCGGCTTCCCATATCATCGATTCGAAGTCCAACTGGACGAAGCATGGTCGGAACAGGATACGGTAGAGCTGCACTGGCAAGGACGTACGCTTCCTGGACGCATCGTGACGCTGTATGCATGGGATTATGAGACGGGCAAGTGGACCGCGCTAAAGTCGGCCACCGGTGATGAAGCCGAATCCGACATTACCCTGACAGCAGAAGTGGATCCTAAGCGTTACGTGCGAAACGACAAAATCCAGGCCATGGTTCAGGATGAAGTGAAGAGCGCGAATGCGCCGTTCAACATTTTGTGGTTTACGGACACGCAGTATTACGCGGAATCGTACCCGGACATATTCGATAAACTGGGCGATTGGATCGCAGAAGAATATAAGAAGGGCTTGTTCAGTTATGTGATCCATACCGGCGATATCGTGAACGTGGCTGACGACGAGAAGCAGTGGGTGGTAGCCGACCGCAACTTGAAGAAGCTGGATGAAGCGGGCGTACCGTATGGTGTACTCGCGGGCAATCACGACGTCATCATTGATGGTGTGGATTACTCCTACTACGGTAAGTATGTCGGGGCCGACCGGTATAAGAACAATCCTTGGTATGGCGGGGAAATGGATAACAACCGCAACCATTACGACCTCGTGTCGTTTGGAGGCCATGACTTTATTTTCCTGTATATCGGCTTTGGACTAGAGGACACGCCAGAGACGATCGCTTGGGCCAACGAGGCGCTGAAGAAGCATGCGGACCGCATTGCGATCGTCGGCATGCATGCATATCTGGAGAGCAACGGCACCTTGTCCAATATGGCGCAGAGCGTTTATGACCAGGTCATCGCGCCGAACAAAAACGTACAGCTGGTGCTAAGCGGACATTATCATGCTGCGAACCGGGTCGTGAAGACGGTGACGCATCCGGACGGATCGACAAGGCAGGTCATCGAAATGCTGGCGGACTATCAGGGAGGACCGAACGGAGGCAACGGGTATCTGCGCCTGCTGAAATTCGATCCAACCTCCGGTACGCTGGACGTGGATACGTATTCACCTTACTTAGACGATTATAATTTCTTTGATGATGCCATCGAGGATTTTACCGAGCCGTTTGCGTTCAGGGACATTCAAAAACGGGTGGCAACCGATTATTTTGCGGTTAACGTGTACAAAGATACACTGATTGGCGAGCAAAAGGACGTGAAGTCCGGGGAAATCGCCTCTACCGTATGGAATGGACGCGAAGCCGGTGAGACGTATTACTGGTATATGGATATTACCGATGAATTCGGCGCCAAGCAGCTTAGCCCAATCTATCGCTTTACGACCTCGAAGAAAACGTCTCCTCCGGGCGGCGGGAACGACGGAGGCGGAAACAATGGGGGCGGCGGCAACAACGGAAATAACGGAAATAACGGCAACAATGGCAACAACGGAAACAACGGCAATAACGGAGGCAGCAGTAATCATCCGGGTCAAAGCAAGCCAGGAGGAACGCCGCCGACCACCGGACCTTCCAGACCGGGAATGATTACGGCGAAAGTTGCCATCAATGGTCAGAGGGCTCAGGCAGCGATCAGCGAAGCAGAGCTCAGCCGTGCCTTCGACAGCGTCGCAGCAAACGCGCGCGGAATCAAGACCGTGACAATTCAACTGGACGAAAGTGCCCAGTCGTTCAACGGCGAAATCGTCATCCAGGTTCCGTCAGCTTACTTGAACCGCAATCACGCGCGGGAACGGATCGAGATTGCTACTCCGCAGGCAACTATGAAGCTGCCATCCGATATGCTGAACCGTCTGCCAGAAGCAGGGAAGTTGACGAGCCTCGTAATTCGGCCGGGTAATCGAAGTGGGCTTTCGGCGGACCGACTTGTCGAGATTGGGAACAGACCGGTCGTCGAGTTGCTGCTGCAAATCGATGGCAAGACGGTGGAAGGGTCGGGAAGCGGCACCCCTGTAACGGTATCGCTCCATTATGAAGCCAAGGCTGACGAACGAGTGGATCAGTTAGTCGCGTGGGAAGTCGATGCGATGGGCTCCGTATCTGCTGTGCTGAACGGATATTACAATGCCGAGCTTCGCACCTTGACTTTCGAGACGGACAAGCTTGGCACGTATGCAGTCGCATATAAGCAAGTATCCTATCGGGATGTAGACCCTGGCAGCTGGTATGCAGATGCTATACATTTCCTCTCTGCCCGGGACATTGTTATGGGCACAGGGGGAGGACGGTACCTCCCGCAGAAGGAGATCAGCCGGGCCGATTTCCTGGTCATGGCCATGAACACCTTCGGGATCACACCAGAGAATACGGATGGTGAAGGTAATTTTGCCGATGCGGGCAGCCGGTACTATACGCCGTATTTATCCGCAGCGAAGAAGCTGGGACTGGTCCATGGAACGGGAGATAACCGGTTCAGACCGGAGGACTCGATCACGCGTCAGGATATGGTCGTCATGCTCCATGCGATCATGGAATCGGCCGGTAGCGAGTTGCCGGGCGGAGATGATAACATCGAACGCTATACCGATGCGAAAGACGTATCCGGTTATGCGAAGGAAGCGATGGACTTCATGCTGGATGCCGAATTGATTCAAGGCACAGGTGGAGGCAAGCTGTCACCGAAGTCCGTTACCGATCGGGCAATGGCAGCAGAGCTGATGTACAACTACCTGGTCAAAAGCCGGGAAGCTTCTTAAGAATCAGAATAAAGATCAGTTATATCATGTTCATGGATTAACGTAGTTAGAGCGGGAGGAGCCTCCCGCTCTTTTTGTTGCCGTTCGGTTGCGGCTGTGATTTCAGGCTGTTATTAAACTAACTGTCAGATACGTTCAATTAAGGTACTATACTTTGGATATCTTCCTTGACTTGTTCTGGTTATATTTTGTAATCTGTTTTTGGAGATGAAGGAAAGGGGACTCGTATTCCAATGTGGACTTCCTTGTAATGGTTTGATTGTAGGTGATCGCGTGATTCGACCTTGGCTAATTGCCATAGGTTTGGTGAATCATGCCATCCTCAACCATTTCGAGGGATGCGAGAGACCGTTTATTTCATCCGCTGCGCGAATACTTGATGTATCCGCTTTTTTTGGTTAAGGCAGCGGAAGCAATTCATCTCCCATGATGAACGATTCTCTTGTCTTCTCTTAACCGTAGGAGGTATTTCTAATCTTGAAGAGACTGCAAGGGAAAATTGCCATCGTAACTGGCGTAAGCCGTCCGGGGGGAATCGGAGCCGCGATATGCCGGACATTGGCTCGCGAAGGTGCCGATTTATTCTACACTCATCTATATGACTATGATAAAACAATATATCCAAATGACGCAGACAAGAGTTGGCCAAATTTATTTGCCGACGAACTTCGCCAGTTGGGCGTTCAAGCCGCACATATGAATTTGGACTTAGCCGATTCCGGTTCGGCTGTCAAACTGCTGCAAGAAGTCCGAACTACGATCGGTCTTCCGACAATCCTTGTCAATAATGCTACGTATAGCGTCGATGCCGATTTTCGTCAATTAAATGAAGCTCTTATCGATGCCCATTGTGCTGTAAACATTAGAGGGACTTTCATGCTATGTGCCGAATTCGCTCGTATGCTTGAGTCAGAGCAACGTGCACATAACGACGGGTTACCCGGCGGAAGAATCATTAATCTTACCTCTGGACAAGGAAAAGGCCCAATGCCCGGTAATCTCATCTATGCTGCAACGAAAGGAGCCATCTCCGTTTATACCGAATCATTGGCTGCAGAGCTGGCTCCGCTTCATATCACTGTGAACGCTATCGATCCCGGTCCTACTGATTCGGGCTGGATGTCCGAAGAGGTGAAAACAGCCCTGCTTCCGAGATTTCCGATGGGGAGGATTGGTCTTCCCGAAGATGCGGCCCGTCTGATCGCTTTTCTAGCAAGTGAAGATTCACAATGGATTACCGGACAAATTATTCATTCCAGAGGCGGTTTCTAAAGTGGATTTACTTTACCGTCTAGCATTGTAACGTACGAGTTACGAGCTGTCATTGTATTATCAGAGAACCAAAGTTTAATCATGACAGAAGAAGGCAGCCGATCATTATGATCGGTTGTCTTTTTTAAGCTAACGGGCAGATAAAATACATTTATGATATAAGACATAAGATGACATAATTATAATTTACAATGAGTGATATATCCCGAAAGGAGCTACAAATCGTGAAACGTAAAATCATTTTGGATTTAGCCGTTACTTTGGATGGTTATATTGAAGGGAAGAGCGGGGAAGTTGACTGGTGCATCATGGATCCTGAGATGGGGTTTATGGATTTCTTGAATCAAATCGATACGATTTTTTACGGAAGAAAAAGCTATGATTTATGGGGACAATTCACCCCGAATCCGGAGCTTTCGGATGATGAACAAGCGTTTTGGTCAATCGTTTACAGTAAAGAAAAATATGTGTTCTCCAGGACGCAAACAGGGAGCGATCATAAAGCGACATACATCAATGATCATATCCTTGAAGAAGTAAATGCATTAAAGAATAAGCCGGGTAAAGACATCTGGTTATATGGGGGAGCAAGCCTTATTACAACCTTTATTCAGTTAGGGCTGGTTGATGAATTCAGATTATCGGTTCACCCTGTCATCCTGGGAGAAGGAAAACCGTTGTTTATGGATATCAAGCAAAGGTTGAATTTAAAGATGGTGAATACAAAAACGTTCTCCTCCGGGGTCGTGCAGCTCATTTATCATTTGGATAGGAATGCAGTTAACGATGTTAACCTCGAGAAGACGCCTTAGTTAAAACATAGCTTTGTTTGATCATTTCACGGATTTCTTCTTCAGGTACGGTGCCGTCAAGAATAATCGAATTCCAATGGTCTTTATTAAGATGAAAGGCCGGGACTACTGCAGTGTATGCCTGCCGTAAGAACTCCATCATGCCGGATTCACACTTTACATTGATCCAAATATGATCCTCTTTTTCAAAAATCCACGCAAAAACTTTATTTGTATCTTTATGTCGAACCACGGTCCAATTTTTATCACGAAATGGTTGATCCTCATACGAATGGTCCAAGCTCAAGCAGTAATCGATGGCTTCCTGTCTACTTCTCATCCCTAACTCCTCCAACCTATAACATATAAAAATACCGTAAGTTTAACGGCATTTTTGTGCTCTCCTAATCAACATCAAGCGTAGGACTACGTATACCATAACAAATAGGATTGTCGGAGGACAAGCCATAACTGAGGTGGAATTCATGGGCATCAAACAAATTCAACGCCCACAAGCCTTAGAAACAAACATTAAAGTACCTAGCTAAGCTATTATAAATTGAAATGGGAAGGATCAAGGGTGTGCCGACTTTAACTTAGCACTTGCATCCATGTTGTACAATCCAACTAGATACGTAAAGGAGGAGATCTTTTTGAGAATGGATCATTTTGCTTCCACCCCGTCCCGAAGCGCAAAGGCTGGCGGCTTCATTACCTTCGGCACTTACCCGCAGTCTTCTGACGGTGCAGACAATTCCCCGATCCTGTGGAGGGTGCTGCAAAATTCAGGAAGAGAGCTGTTCCTGTTGAGCGAGTACATTTTGGACTGCAGGCGGTATCACGGCGAAAGCGTGGATATTACGTGGCATGATTGTGATTTGCGCAAGTGGCTGAACGATGAATTCTACAACACCGCATTTAATGCGACAGAAAAAAAATTCATAAAGACGTCGCATTGTTCGGACAACGGAGATGGCAGCCCGGATACGGAGGATAAAGTTTTTTTGCTTAGCGTTACAGAGATCAAGGAGTTATCGGAGATTCACGGAAAGGAGTTACGGCGTGCCGTTGGAACGGATTTTGCCAAATCGAAAAAATACGATGGATGCAGTTTATATGTATACGATAAAACAAACCAGGATAACTACATCATCAGAAACGGCGAAGAAGTCGGCTGTTCCTGGTGGTGGCTGCGAACACAAGGAAACAAGCCTTCGCGTGCGTTTTTTGTCGGTCCAAGCTGCAGTATTCGCAGCTATGCGAATGTCAGTCTCTCCCGTGACGGCGTTCGTCCCGCTTTAAAACTTACTCTGAAATAGAACGGGGCTTTCCCAGATTGGGGAGGCGCTCTAACCCGGATCTTAAAGAATCGCCGTCGGAAATGTCACAAATCAGCCCCCTATATTGTTTTATGTGCAAAATGCAAAGGAGCTGAGGAATGATGAACGACTTGACATGCATCATTATTGGAGGCGGCCATGCAGGGCTTTCAGCGCTTAAAGCGATAAAAGAAACAACCCGGAACATGACGAATGGACGGCGGATTCGGTTTGTTCTGTTTGACAAGCAGCCCGGTCATGTGCGCAAAATACTGTTGTTCCGTCCGGCCGTAGGTGAGGAAGTGATTATGATTCCTTGGACGCATTATAGTTTTTCAGAAGGAGCCGAATTCGTGCAAGGAACGGTTACGTCCGTGGATAGCGGGGGGAAGCAGATTCAATATAAGGATGCGCATGGAGATGAGGCCTGGATTCCTTATGATCTTTTAGTTGTAGCGGTCGGTAGCGTCGTTCGGCGCCCTGATCCTGATCGGGGAGGCATTTCTTTAACCGATCAGCAAACCGCAGCAGTCATCCGGGAGCGCTGGCGCGCCAATCTACGGCAAGCTGTTCACGAGACAGATGTTAAGGAACGTAAGCGACTGATGAGCGTCGCAGTTGCGGGAGCGGGTATCAGTGGCATTGAGACATCGGCTGAGCTGGCGCTAGAGATGCAGAAGGAAGCAGCTTTACTGGGACTTCATTCGTCCGAAGTCGCTGTCTATTTACTGAATGCGCAGGAGCGGTTATTCCCAGAAGCACCCGAGAAAGTGGGACATAAGCTGGAATTGACGCTTAACAAATGCGGAGTGACCGTGCTTCATAATCGTACGGCGCTAAGAGAGGAAGCAGGCGTGGTGACGGTCAGCAATGGTGATCGTCTGCCGGTTGGCCTGTGTATATGGACGATTGGTCTGATTCCGAATCCGGACCTTCGCAGTATGGGCTTGCCGCTTACTCCGGACGGTCAAGTTCTAGTGGATGGATCCTATCGCGTGCAAGGGGCAACGGGTGTATACAGCATCGGCGACTGTACGAGAATCGTCGATCCGAGAAACGACATCGCAGATCAAATGACGTGCAAAGAAGGCGGCCTACAGGGAGAACGATTGGGGAAAATCGTTATGGCCGATTTGGAGGGACGCCCCGCTCCGGTTCACAAGAAGGTTCCCTTAGATTTTTTCTGCATTGGACTTGGGAAAAACCGCGGGTTGGTGTGGGGACGCAAAAGGGGGGGCAACCTGATTATAACCGGAAAACTTGCATGGAAATTCAGGAATATTGCATGGAAAGCAGGCAGTAAACTTCTATAGAAAGAAGAGATCTAGCTTGCAGATAAGAGAAGGTGAGAAGACGAAGTGGAAGAACTGTACGATCAATATAAAGCGCTCCTATTCACGCTGGCCTATCAATTAACAGGCTCTGTGGCAGATGCGGAAGATGCGGTGCAGGACGTGTTTGTTAAGGCGCACGACGTACATCCCGAGCGTTTGGAGGAGCCGAAGGCATATTTGTGCAGAATGGTAACCAACCACTGCCTTAATCAGCAAAAATCAGCACGGAAGAGACGCGAAATTTACGTTGGTCCCTGGCTCCCTGAACCGATTCGGACGCCTGAGGCGGATACCATCGAAACAACCGTTGTCCGCTTCGATCTGCTATCTTACGCCATGCTCGTACTGCTCGAGCGGCTGTCCCCGACAGAGCGGGCGGTTTTCGTTTTGCGTGAAGCACTTGGCTTCGAATATGCAGAAATTGCCGATCTGATCGGGAAGCGAGAGGCGAATTGCCGGAAGATGATGAGCCGGGCAAGAAGCAAGATGGGGGTTTCCGAGAAGGAGCCCGTAAAGAACGACGCAGATGAAAAGGAATGGATAAACCGTTTCCTCGTGTCCCTCGATCAAGGGAATATCGATCATTTGTTGTCTCTGCTTACCGAAGACGTCATGTTCGTTGCCGACGGAGGCGGCAAAGCCCTGGCGTACAAGCGCCCCATACAAACGCGCGATTATGTGGCCCGAGTCTTGCTCGACGGGTTCCAAAGCATACAGGGGAAACTTCACCTCGAGCCCGCACCTCTTAACGGTGAGACCGGCTTCGTCATCCGTTCGGGGAACGAAATTTTGGCGGCGATATGCATACAACTCCGGCACGGAAAGCTTGCCAGAATGTATGCCGTACGGAACCCGGATAAGCTTGCTCGGGTTTAGGTCCTTGAATGCAGCTTCAATCTAATGACCATTTCGATGAATCAGGACATTTCATTGAAGTGGTCATTTGTTTTATTGCAAATACAACATTGTTATATTAAAATAAACATACGTTTTATTGCATTTACAATATAAATGAAAACGAGGGAGTCAATGTATGAAAGGAATTCTTCGTGAAATTGGAATGATCGCAAGGGCATTAGATTCGATAAGCAATATTGAATTTAAAGAATATGACCTGACGAAAGGACAGTATCTGTACCTTGTGCGAGTATGTGAAAACCCAGGAATCATTCAAGAGAAGTTAGCTGAGATGATAAAAGTAGATCGAACAACTGCAGCCCGTGCTATCAAAAAGCTTGAACTTCGTGGCTTTATTGAGAAGAAAGAAGATCAACATAATAGAAAAATCAAAAAACTCTTTCCAACGGAGAAAGGGAAACATGTGTATCCTTTTATAAAAAGAGAACATGATTACTCCAATACGGTTGCATTAGAGGGATTTTCCGAAAGTGAAGCAGAAGTCATGTTTAATCTGCTACAAAGAGTCAGGAAGAACGTTGAAAAAGACTGGGAGTTTGTAAAAAAGGGCAATAAGAGATTATATTGAATTACTAAATGGAGGATAAACCCATTGACTCTAAAAATAAGAAAGTGCACGTTAGAGGACTTATGCTTACTTCAAGACATTAGTGTTGAGACGTTTAATGAGACATTTAAAGGTCAAAATTCACCTGAAAATATGAAAGCCTATTTAGAAAGAGCATTTAACTTAAACCAATTAGAAAAAGAGATTTGCAATAGCTCTTCGGAGTTCTATTTTATTTATTCTAGTGGGGAAATCGCCGGGTATTTAAAGGTCAACACCCATGATGCCCAAACTGAAATGATGGGCAATGATTCGCTTGAAATCGAGAGGATATATATTAAGGGCATATATCAAAAACTTGGGCTTGGCAAGTTCCTGCTGAATAAAGCCATGGAGATCGCGATGGAACGAAATAAAAAGAGCGTCTGGCTAGGCGTTTGGGAACGAAATGAAAATGCCATTGCTTTTTATAAGAATAGGGGGTTTGTTCAAACAGGAACCCATTCTTTCTATATGGGTGATGAAGAACAGAAGGACCTTATCATGACCAAAACATGCATAGAGCACTAAAAAGAATTTTAGCTAAAAACGGGTATTGGGTTCGTGATATCGGATGTGGGTTCAAGGCAAACCTAAAGGCAGCTAATCTGCGGATTAACTGCCTTTGTTTTTGTTCAAGCAACGTTCTTGGATATGCATATGGCGATATAGAGAGGATTAACCCAAATCCACGAAATCATCGTGTAATCTGCGGAGGCGATAAGCGTTCATGGCGGATTCGCGCAGCTCCTCGAGAATGGTGTAATTGGCCCACGCGCCCGCGACAGCGCCGATCCCAGGAACCATCTGCAGCATCTTCCGAAAGTCCATGGCGTCGCGATACTCGATCTGAAATGTCTCCCAGTCCATATTCTGGGCGTATTCTGCGTCAGAGAGCCATTGTTCCTTTTCCATATGCCAATGTTTGATGGAATGGAGCAACCTCGCACGGTTTTCCTGCCCTGAAAAGGTCATTTGAAATACCTTGAGAATGAACACCCGTTCGGAGAAGTGTTTGGTGTCGTAACCGTAAACATGGGCCAGCTCGAACAAAAATTTCATTTTGATCGCAATTAAAGCTGGAAAGTCTACCATGCTAAACATAATGCCGCCAGCACCCGTTCCAGCGCCTTCGGCAACCGCAATTTTCTGGTACAGGGCAAATAACTCTTTCGCTTCTTGATCGGCAGTCTCCAGTTCCAGCGTATGCTGAACCGGACGGCTAGGCGTATATTCCGCACCGAACAACGCTGTGCGCACGATCGATCGTATGGTGGTCGTAATAATGCTGTGCACCTTCGGGGGAATCAAATGATTGATTCGATTGCCAATGGTTTTCGATGTCTTTTCCAGCCATCCCGGCGGTTTGAACATTTTCTGTTCCCAGTCGGCAATTTCCCTTTGTACTTTATGTTCGTAATTCATGATCATTCGCTCCTCAAAAATACTTAGCTATATTGTAACGATTAACTCCGTGATTCGAAACAGACTGCGGAAGGGAGGGGACCTCGACTAAAGTCCAGTTTCACATTGATTTTATGATTTATCAAGGGTTATTCCTGATGATTTCGGTATCCAGCAGCTTGTTAGAAGACAACTATTTTGATATTTCTAATTGGCAGTAAATAGAAATCTATGATAAAATATGAATATGTGTTATTGATTTAAGTAACTCAATTCAATGGGGTGACTTGGCAGTGGAGGATGAACAATTCAAGATCGGTCTTTCTAAAAAAGACGGTCAGCTCGGCTTCGTCTTTGATCGTGGAGGGCCTCGCGAGGGGGCAGGAAGAAAGGGAATCGGCATAACAAAGAAGATATCCTTGACTCTGACAAAAGATATTTGGGAAGAAATTGATCGTGAGTGTGAAGAACGAGCGATCTCTCGGTCTTCATTCTTCAGAAATATTATGGAGTCCTATTACGCCGCCGCTAATAAGAAAGACAGGTGAATAAGTTGTTAGTGCACATATCAAGGGATTTACTTGCTAAGGCTGTTCAACATGTCTATAAAGCTGTATCGAGTAATAGTCCGGTATCTAGATTGTCCGGGCTATACATACAAGCCGGAAGAGAAGGGGTATTTTTTAGTGGCAGTAATACAAGTCTTACGGTTCAATATAAGGTTTGTATAACGGATAGTAAAGTTCGTATCCTTAACAAGGGGAGTGTCGTCTGCCCAGGCAAGTACCTATTTGAGATCATTCGTAAATTAGAGGATGGGAATGTGACCTTGGAGGTCAATGAGCACCTTGTGCTAAGCATTAGTTCTGAGAACACACGAGTTTGCCTGAGTGGTATGTCTCCTATTGAATACCCTTTCATCCGGCCACCATATTATCATCAATCAGCTAATTACATAAATGTATCGTGCAACTTATTCATATCTGTGATTAACCAGGTAGCAGGAGCAGCTTCAACATCTGAGGCAAAGCCGATACTGACAGGAGTATCGCTGGAGATTCAAGGGAACCAGCTTAATTTGATTGCTACAGACGGGGTTATACGAATGGCTGCTTTATCAATCTGTATTGAGAACGAAGGAGGGGTCTATGGAAGCGTTGTAATACCTGGTGGAAATTTAATGGAGATAGCCAAAATACTGGCTGATGATGGCCTAACAAAGGTAACTATAGAGCTTAATCATCATGAGATCAGATTTATGACGCAGAATCTGCTTATTAATTCGGTGTTAATCGAAGGTATGTACCCTTCAACTAGAAATCTTGTTCCTGCTTCTCATGTTTCCGAGATTGTCCTTAACATCAAATCATTAAGACAAATGGTTGACCGCGTATCTGTATTGGCTGACTATCACTTAGTTACGATGCATGTAACAGAAAACAAATTGGAGCTTACATCCAGTACGCCCGAAATTGGTGACGTAAGTGATGTGCTGCTTTTGGAAGATAAGATCGGAGACAATTTTAGCATTACGATTAATGTGAAATATCTCATAAGTACGTTGCGGTGCATCGAGTCAGATAGTATCCGAGTACGGTTTGCTGGTCGAAAAAGTCCCATTGTATTGCTTCCAGCCTTGGAAGATAGAGCATGTCTGTTCTTGTTAAGTCCTGTCATGACAAGATAAACGATATAGTTAGGGGATGACTGGGGCAGTCAATCCGATGGGCGGTACATTACGATGCGAAGTCTAAAAAAAGGAGATACTAGATGGAAAATAATCAAACTATTCGTTTGGCCATTGAAGAATCTATTCAGTTTCTTGAATTTGCACCGCATTTTACGATGGCTCACGGCGAGTACACTCGTCGAAAATGGGATGGAGCTTGGTGGCATATGGCTGCTCTTTATGAAATGGGAGAAGTGAAACGAATCCCCCAGTCCGCTATTGAAAGAGCGATACACCTTCTCAAAACCCAGGTCTGGCCAACTTTTATTATATCCGCCGATGATCATCCAACAAGTGAAAGTGATAAGATGAAGTTGGATTGCTGCCATTGTGAACTTGCCGTATTCTATATGATTCTAATGGGGTATGGCTGTGATTTGGACAAGGAACTGCCTTGGATTCGTGAATGGCTCTTAAAGCATCAGCTTCCTGATGGCGGACTGAATTGCGATCCTGATGCTTATACTCATTCTAAAAAAAGCTCTATTGTCTCAACATTGCCTCCGCTTGAAGCTATCTTATGGCATACTGATCGGGAATTCACTGAACAGGAAGCTGTTTTCTTAGACGAAGGTGCACGTTATTTAATTGAGCATCGACTTGTTTGTTCTAAACAAAATGGGAATGTCATCGATACCGATTGGCTGAAACCTTGCTTTCCGAGGTTTTTTGAATATGATAAATTGCGCGGCATGTCCTTCTTAGCAGAATGGTCTCGGCGTAGGAACAAACTGCTTCCGGTTGGGTTAATTCATGAAGGATTGGAACGCTTGAATACATCAATGGCAGCAGATGGTTTGCGAATCGGTAGACAAGTCTTTGATCCACAAGGCCCGTGGGGTGGGCAAACTTTTTCCTTGTTAGAAGCAACGGCCGGCATTGGTGTCGTTTCGCCTTATCTAACCAGACAATTGGATCGAGTAATCGAACGGCTGGGACCGGAATATACCTTACGATCAAAGACAATGGGAAGAGTACCTTAGTAGTGGATGTTTCCAAAGGCAAAACCTACGGACAGTAGTGGCTTAATCGTTCTTTTAAACCTGAAACGACTTCATCCGGTATTTCCCTGATCTTAATATCTCCACCTAGGAAAAGCAGCCAATTGGTCATTTCGGTTAATTCTTCCGAATGAAGAACATTGATAAATGTCTTTAAAGTGGCGGTGGTTTGGTATGGATTCGTATAAGAAATTGAAACTTTTAAAGGATGGTATTTTTTGAACTGAGCAATCGCCTTTGGGCCAAGATCAAGGACAAGATTGATGATCTCTTCCTGCTTACTTAGTTGCTCTAGAATCTTTTTCTTACTTATTCTTTTCTTCACGGGGTATGGTTGTACGTCGGTGAGATTGTCGACAGGAATAATCCGCCTCTTCCCATCCTCTAAGTCAAAACCTTCGATTTGCCATAGGCTTTTTTCACGATAAAGATGCAAGAGATAAATGGGATAAGACTTTATGATCTTCTCTTCCTTGACGGAAACCAATAGATACCGGTCCACCAGAAGGATCTGGATGAGTTTTTCTAACATCGGGTGGGGCAGGTCAGACAGATCAAGCAGGTCTGGATTATGAGGGTTAGTCCCTTCAAAAAGCAAAATTTGATTTAACAGAACAAGGTCATCTTGCTGGTTTTCCGAGATGAGACCTAGCAATTTTTCTGCTAAAGATTGACGACTCTTCAGATAAGGGAGTTGTTGATTTCTTGTGGCCATAAAGGCTATAAACAGAGCTTTAATTTCATTATCGGTAAAGCGGACTGTGGGCAGGACAGAGTTGTTCATGACAAAATAACCCCCATCCCTCCCAACTTCAGCGACAAGCGGCATCCCCATGGCTTCAATTTCTCTAATATCTCGAATCGCTGTCGAACGAGAAATGTTAAATTCCTGCATGATTTCAGAAATGGTAAAGTGGGCACGGTTGTTGATATACCGCATAATGATATTGATCCGTTCAACTTTTTTCATCGGTTCTCCTTTAAACAGTATCATTTTTTGACATGATTTAAGGTTATTATAAACCCATCAAGTGAAAAGACAAATCATTTGATAAAAATAAAAAAAGAGGTAGGGATTGAATATGACAAATTATACGCTTGAGGAAAAAGACAGCTTTATCGTTTTGGGAATTGGGACTGAGCTTCAGAGCGATTACACAGACTATGCTGGCATAAACAAGGAGAAGGCAGACTTTTGGGAAGCAGTGAAACAAGATGGAAGCCTTGATACGTTAAAGGCTGTTGCCGCAAATGACTACATTTTTGCCGTAAACGAAGCGGTGAATAACAAGATGATGTATTATGCTGGCGTCATGACAGAGACATCTCTACCCGAGGCAACTAGGGTTATTCAGTTTCCTAAAGGGGAATACCTCGTAGTAAAAGGGGAAGGGAACACGGCAGATGAGTTGAGTAATAAACTTACTGGCATTGCCTTCGGACAAGTCTTGCCGGAAGCTCAGAATTTTGCCTATGTAGGCGGGCCAAATGCAACGGTAGAGATGGGACAGCGAGACGGGTTGGTATTTGGTGAGTTGTGGATCCCTGTTGTCAGGAAATGAGTGAATGTTTCGATGTAATCTTTGCTCGAAGTAGGTCCATGAACTAACGCTCACCAAACTTTTAGGAGGGATGAACATGTCCAATATCGTTGATTTTAAAACGGTGTCTACGGTGGGTTTAGAGTCTTCACCCGTAGTAGAAGCTCTTGCTGGTTTACGAGCGAATGAAGCCCGTTACTTTATGAACAAATATAAGCATGAATTCACCGTCGTACCAGCCGACGAAAGCCAGGAAACCCTCGACTATGTGAACCGGATTTTGAAAGAAGAACGTGATATCGAGTTTGCGGCCAACCCATTAGAAACATCTCGTTTCCAAGTGGAAAATATCAAATGGGCTTTCGTATTTTATGAGGATGGTCTTGCGGTCAATGTCATGTATACGATTGATGACCCGAAGAAGCGTGCCGTCGGTTTTAAGCTTTCTGAGGGGATGGAGGTACCGCAGGAGTTAGAAGGGAAGTTTAAATTTGCCAGGCAGAAGTCTAAACTAGCTGGAACCATTCGGGGTTCGTTCTTTGTCATAAAAGGAGAATACTGAAGTAAGCAAAAGCGCATGTGGAGGATTCCAGCCATTTTTAATACATAAAAAGAGCAGCGATAATACGCAGCTCTTTTTATTTGCCTGAAACGTGCGACGAAAATGGGTGGCGCTAAGATTGCAAGCTGCGGCCAATGCATCGATTAGAATCAACCTCAGTAGTGCTGTGAGATGTACTCCACGTGCCGAGAAGCGCTTTTAGATCTAAGTAGCAAACATGCCAGCGGCTTACCTGACCTTTTAAACTTTGGGCAAGATGTAGCTGGGTCGGAAGAAGCGAGACATCTTAGCCTGATGACAAGAACAATAGTAGCGAAACTAAAAAAAGAACCTGGCAGTTTCATCAGATTCTTTTTTATTGCATATAAACAGACGCGATGATATAATCAGATCACAACTGAGATTTAGTGTATGGACATAATTATCTTATCTTACAATCTAAGTGTATCATGCTGAGAAACTCTTGTCAAATGTTTTTTCTCAAATTAATGGTTAGGAGAGATGTTGAATGCGTTCGTTGGTTCTCGATTTTCAGGAAATGGACAAAAAGCAGCTTGGGCTCGTTGGCGGAAAAGGGCTCCACTTAGGGGAATTATCAAAAATTGCAGGAATACGAGTTCCCGAAGGATTTTGCGTGACAACCATAGGATATCAACGAGCCATCGAACAAAACGAAACGTATCAATCTATGCTCAATCGACTAACCATGCTATCAGCAGAGGATCGAGATCAAATTGTTGAAATTAGCAGGAAGATCAGACAAACCATCATGGAGTTAGAAATTCCATCCGATGTAGTGACAGCAGTAACTCGCTATCTCTCCAGGTTTGGCGAGGAACAGGCATATGCCGTTCGATCCAGTGCAACTGCTGAAGATTTACCGCATGCCTCTTTTGCGGGTCAACAAGACACCTATCTAAACATCATCGGCGTCGATGCCATCATGCAGCATATCAGCAAATGCTGGGCTTCCTTGTTTACAGATCGCGCGGTGATCTATCGTATGCAAAACGGATTTGACCATCGTCAAGTTTATTTATCCGTAGTCGTTCAAAGGATGGTTTTCCCAGAGGCTTCAGGGATATTATTCACCGCAGATCCGATGACTTCTAACCGAAATCTGCTATCCATCGATGCCGGTTTCGGACTTGGAGAAGCGCTGGTCTCTGGCTTGGTATCTGCCGATGGTTACAAAGTACGGGAAGGAGAAATCATCGAGAAGCGGATAGCCGCTAAAACATTGGCAATCTACGGACGAAAAGAAGGCGGAACAGAAACAAAGCAAATCGATCCCGATCAGCAAACGTCACAAACTCTTACGGATGAGCAAATTTTACAACTGGCACGCATCGGAAGACAGATTGAGGCTCATTTTGGCCAGCCCCAAGATATCGAATGGTGTTTGGCCCAGGATACCTTTTATATCGTTCAGAGTCGGCCAATCACGACTTTATATCCGATTCCTGAAGCGAGCGATCAAGAAAACCACGTCTATATCTCTGTTGGTCATCAACAAATGATGACGGATCCCATGAAACCACTGGGATTGTCTTTTTTCCTGCTAACGACTCCTGCACCCATGCGTACAGCCGGCGGAAGGTTGTTTGTTGATGTCACACATCATCTGGCATCACCTGAGAGCAGAGAATCTTTACTGAATGGCATGGGACAACACGATCCGCTCTTAAAAGACGCACTTATGACCATAATAGATCGAGATTTCATAAAACCATTACCAAACGATAAAAAAGAAACGAGTCCCAGTAAGAGCAATAAAGTTATGCCGCCTGCCGGTGCTCAACCACAATTCGAAAACGATCCGACAATCGTTTCTGATTTAATGAAACGCACTCAATCATCGATCGAAGTGTTGAAACAAACCATCCAAACGAAATCCGGATCCGATTTATTTGATTTTATATTGGAAGATATCCAGGAACTGAAGAAGATCTTATTTGACCCCCAAAGTTCGTCTGTGTTTATGGCTGCCATGAATGCTTCATCATGGATCAATGAAAAAATGAACGAGTGGTTAGGTGAAAAAAACGCTGCCGACACGCTTTCTCAATCTGTGCCCCATAATATTACTTCGGAAATGGGTTTAGCGCTGCTCGATGTCGCAGATGCAGTCCGTCCTCATCCGAAAGTCATTGATTACTTACAGCATGTCAAAGATGACAACTTTTTGGATGAACTGGTTAAGTTGGATGGTGGACAGGAATCCCTTTACGCGATCCTTGATTTTCTCGACAAATATGGCATGCGATGTGCGGGAGAAATCGATATCACCAGAACTCGTTGGAGTGAAAAACCAAGTACGCTTATCCCTTTGATCCTGGGCAACATCAAAAACTTTGAACCGAATGAAAGTGTTCGGAAGTTTGAGAATGGGCAACAGGAAGCTTTGAAAAAAGAAAAAGAACTGTTAGAGCGATTGAAACAATTGCCGGATGGTGAACAAAAAGCCAAAGAAACCAAACGAAAGATCGACCTCATCCGGAATTTCATCGGCTACCGCGAATATCCCAAATACGGCATGGTGAGTCGGTACTTCGTTTATAAGCAGGCTTTGCTGAAAGAAGCTGAACGGCTCGTGCAAGCGGGCGTTATTCAGAAAAAGGAAGATATTTATTATCTTACTTTTGAGGAACTTCACGAAGTCGTGCGCACCAATAAATTGGATGATCCGGGTTGCATAGTCGAGCAGCAAGGGAAGCTTGCGACCAGACAGATGATCAGCAAACGAAAAGACGAGTACAAAGTATATGAAAAATTAACGCCGCCGCGTCTCATCACATCGGAGGGTGAAATCATCACAGGGGCCTACAACCGAGAAAATCTTCCTGTCGGAGCAATTGCAGGTCTAGCCGTTTCCTCCGGCGTTATCGAGGGACGCGCACGCGTCATCTTAAACATGGAAGACGCCGATCTGGATGAGGGGGATATTTTAGTCACCTCCTTTACAGACCCTAGCTGGACGCCATTGTTTGTATCCATCAAAGGGCTGGTCACCGAAGTGGGCGGCCTGATGACCCATGGAGCCGTTATCGCGCGTGAATATGGCTTACCGGCCGTTGTCGGCGTGGAGAATGCTACCAAACGGATAAAGGACGGGCAGCGCATTCGCGTACATGGGTCCGAAGGCTATATTGAAATATTGTCATAGCTCAATACGACAAGTGGAGGCATTTGTCACAAGACCACAATCAACAATATGCAAAAGAAGTCGCGGAATCCGCGGCTTTTTTTCATTTTACGCTGGAAGCTGTAAACGTCCCGGCATTTTTTATATTTATGACAATAACTGTCACTATTATCAATCATAATAGGTTCAAAGCCTAAATGCGCTTAGGCATGTTAAATGAAGCTACAAGAGGAAGTAAGTAGAATCCAAAAAATGAAGCTAAAGGAGCTGTTTAGAAATGAAGTTACAATTCATTCCCTACATTATGCTGAACGGAAACGCCAATGAAGCGATTGCATTTTACGAAAAAGCATTGGATGCTAAAGTCTTGTCAAAGCAAACATTTGGACAGGCACCCGAGAGTATCCAGAACGCCATGCCGTCAGATGTAAAGGATAGAGTGGCTCACTCCGTCTTAAGGATCGGTGAAATTGAAATGTTTGTAGCCGATACGGAACCTGGTCAGCAAACGCAGCCGGGAGATCGGTTGAGCATTTGTATTACGACAAACGATATTGAAAAATCAGAACACTTTTATGAGGCTTTACAACAAGGAGGTCAAGTGATTACGCCACTGCAAGAAATGTATTTTAGCCCAGCTTACGCAATGGTTACGGATAAGTTCGGAATTACCTTTCAGATTTTCACTACAAGGTAACACAAATAAAGAGCTGGCCTGCTTTCAATCTTCCGGTACATGTCGGGGCGTAACATGGAGTAAGCGGCTATATAGAATTCTTAGAAGAGCCTGGTTCACCAGGCTTTTTTTTTAATGCAGATTTCGATAGAGCAGGATGTAGAACAGTATTTAAAAGCCTTATCAGCTCCAGCCCATACGGGACATTGAGCTTCCTCATACGTTATATGGTACCTGCCTAATTTGTTGAAGCAAAGAATGCTCACTAATGATTAAGGAGTTGGATAGCTCGGTGAAATCAGACATTAAGCTTACAGGGCGAGTGATTTTTAGGGGGGATCCAGGTTATGAGTCGGCTCGCAAGAATTGGGATCCTCATACGGACAGATTTCCCAAAGTTTTTGTGTTCGCTCAAAGAACGCAGGATGTAGCAAACGCCATAAGATGGGCCCGGAAAAATAATGTCCCTATTCGCCCGCGAAGCGGAAGGCATGCCCTAGAGACCAACCTTTCACAGGTCAATGGAGGCATAGTCATCGACGTAAGCGAGATGAAGAAAATCAAGCTGAATAAAAAAAGCGGCACCGTTGTCGTCGAAACAGGGAATCGGGTAGGTAGGATCGTTGATACGCTGGCGCGCCAAGGCTATATTGCACCATTTGGTGACAGTCCGACGGTTGGCATCGGCGGAATTACGCTTGGCGGGGGAATTGGCCCGCTGCAAAGGACGATTGGCCTCATCAGCGATAATTTACTCGAGCTTGAGATGGTTGACGCTAAGGGAAGAATCATTCGGGCAAACCAAAAACGAAACTCCGATCTCCTATGGGCTTCCCGCGGCGGCGGTGGCGGCAACTTCGGCGTATACACCAAATATAAATTCAAAGTATTGCGAGCACCAGCCAAAGCTACCGTATTCAGCATCACCTGGCCTTGGGCACAATTCGAAAAAGTCGTGAAAAAATGGCAAATATGGGCTCCTAACGCCAGCACCAAGTTGGGCAGCGAATTAAACGTCGGTCCCAAAAAAGGCGGAAACGTCAGTATGTTGGGACTGTACCTTGGATCAAAAAGCGAAGCCCTTCGCCAATTGGAACCTATTCTTAGCGTGGGGACACCTACTCAAAAAACCATCCGATTCCTACCATACACGGAAGCTACGAAATTTCTGCTAGCTCCCGATCCAGTTCTTACTCAAAGATATAGCAATCAGTTCTCCAGCAGCTTCGGCAGACGCCCATTCCCGGATAAAGCCTTTAAAATCATGCGCGAGTTTCTAGAAAAAGCAGAAGGAGGGACTCCAGCCGGATTTTTCTTCCTCAACTGGGGTGGCGCCATAAGTCGTATCGCACCTAAATCCACCGCATTCTACTGGCGAAAAGCGAAGTTCTATGTCGAATGGAACAGCTCATGGGTGAAGCCATCCCATGCGGCTAGAAATATTGCCTTAGCCCGGAACACCAGGAAGAAGCTGCAGCCTTATATCGTGGGGTCCTACATTAACGTTCCGGATCAGGGCATAAAAAATTCAGGATCGGTCTATTATGGAAAGAACTACGCCAGATTGAGGAAAGTAAAGGCGAAATACGATCCGAGTAATGTATTTAACAACCCGCAAAGCATTCCGCCAGCTTAATCAAAACAAAGTAGTCGATATATGTGCTATTGCAGTCGCATTTTTGAAGTAGTTAACCATGGTTTATACCAAATAAATGATCCCAAACCCCAAAAGCAAGCCGAAAAATCACTCGGCTTGCTTTTGGGGTTTCCCTTACCTATTCACCTAATCCGGATTTTCGTATATATCCTTCTCGTTCCGGGTAATTAAATTACTAACAGCACACCAATCGTGTGACTATGAAGCGGGAAAGGGGATCGACAAATGAAACGCAAATTGTTAATAACGGGAGCGGCAGGCACCATAGGAAATGTCATTTACAACGGGCTGCTTAAAGACAACCGGTATGAGGTTGTTGGAGCGGATATACAGGCGGACGAGAAGCTGGGCATTGTACAAATGGACATCGGAGACGAAACGAGGCTGACGGAGCTGACGCAAGGAGTTGATACGGTGCTTCATTTTGCATGGATCAAGGACAAGGGGGATTTTCTTGGCAAAGTGCTTGCGGGAAATGTGAGCGGTGCCTACAAGTTATTTGAGACGGCGGTGCACAATGGCGTGCGCCGTATCATATTCGCCAGCTCGAATCATGCAACCGGGTATTACAAGACAAATGAGATGGTAGGGCCCCAAGATCCATATCGTCCAGATAGCTTTTACGGACTCAGCAAATGTTATATCGAGCTGCTGGGCCGACTGTATTCGGACCAAGGCAAGATCTCATCGTTCAATATTCGTATTGGCAACTTTCCCGGGGACAATCGTCCTCATTCAGAACGTGCGGGGCATATCTGGATATCCGAACGCGATATGCTCCAATTGATCGTTTGTTGCATTGAGGCAGATGACGAACTGAAATTTTTGAATCTGTACGGCACCTCTGCTAACAGTGATAACTACTACAATATCGATTATCTGGAGGAACTGATCGGATACAAACCTCAGGATGATGCGACAAAGCTGCTTGAGCTGGCCAAGGCAGCGGGACGCAAAGTGCGTCAGGATGAAACGATCTATCAGGGGGGACAGGAACAGTAGCAATTGAACAATGTGACAATGTTGTCACTTGGAATGAAATAATGTTATATGAATCGATGGGAATATATAGATGTCCCCCTTATACTGGAAATGTTAGATTTCCAAAGGGGGATATCCACTAATGACGGATGTAATTAAAGCAATCATACTCGGCATAATAGAGGGCTTAACCGAATTTTTACCGGTATCGTCTACTGGACATTTAATTTTAGCGGGCCATTTGCTAAGCTTTGAGGGAGACGCCGCCATAACTTTTAAAATTGTTATCCAGCTGGGTGCGGTAATGGCCGTTCTCATTCTGTACTGGAAAAGGTATTTGGCGATTGGGACTAATCTGATTCGAATGGACTTTTCCCGTAGTCGAGGATTAAATGCTATACATATGATTTTGGCTATGTTACCGGCATTAATTGTATATCTTCTGCTCAAGGACACAATAAAAAGCCAATTATTCGGCCCAACCCCAGTCTTAATCGGGCTAGTGGCCGGTGGCGTGTTAATGATCATTGCAGCACGGAGTAGGAGAACCGAAACCGCTGATACAATGGATCGGATTGATTATAAACAAGCCTTCGGGATTGGCCTGTTTCAGTGTTTGGCTTTATGGCCGGGATTCTCGAGATCGGGTTCGACGATTTCAGGCGGACTTTTACTTGGCACCAGCCAAAAAGCCGCCGCGGATTTTACGTTCCTAATCTCCGTGCCTGTTATGTTTGGTGCAAGCTTGCTAGATTTATATGATAGTCGGGATTTGCTGAGTTCTGATGATTTCGTCCTAATGTTTATTGGCTTTGCAACATCCTTTCTTGTCGCCATGATTGCCGTCGTGACGTTTATCAAACTGATTAAGCGACTTCGGTTGGAATGGTTTGCTCTATATCGTTTTGTCTTAGCGGCTCTCTTCTATTTGATCATCTTGCGGTAACCCCTATTCGCTATCATTCAGTCAAAACACACGAAATGAGGGAGCGCGTGGTGGTTGAGGGAGTATCTGAAGCATAGCAAGATGAAGCGCAGCATGGGCAAGTTTATTATTTATGATCCACTTCATCGGTCTGGATGCAACCTACATGATGTTGAACTTTCCAATAGCCTTTCATCAATTGGTTTTGGCTATATGGCTGATCATTAAAGGGTTCAATCTTAATACTTTATCGGATAAAATTACAGATTAATCACAATTTAAAGCATAGAGCTATACGGTAATCCCATGAATAGGATGAGACGGTTAACAAATAATAAGTAAATTCATGATTTCCTTCATCATAGAATCGGTAATAGCAATTAGCATACAAGAGGGGGATTAGTTTGTTTCGTTGGATGATTCGCAAGATGACGAACGGTGTAATGGACGAGATTGTGGACCATTATATGAAGCGTATGTTACAAGATCCATATACGGAACATGCGTTTTTCATGTTTACAACCATGCAAAAGCTGACGCCGCGGGCAATCATTGAAGCCGGGATGCGGGCGGAAAGCGGAAAAGCAATCGAACGCACTTTGGGGAGTCCGATGGTATTATCCGACTGGCATAAAATTTTGCTTAACCCCGTACATATGTTTCGCCTGCCCACAGAAGACAGCGTGCAAATCCAAACAGGCGTCACGATTGGTCCTCAAGCGAAAAAGCCACTAAATCTAGAAATTCCTATTCTCATTAGCGGTATGTCATATGGTGGAGCATTAAGTTTGAAGGTAAAGGTCGCTTTGGCTCGTGGTGCAAGTATGGCAGGTACGGCAACCAATTCAGGAGAAGCGCCTTTAGTCGATGAGGAACGAAGGGAAGCCAAGTTGTTCATCGGCCAGTTTCATCGCGGCGGGTGGATGAACGACGATGAATCTCTCCGGCAATTGGATGCTATAGAAATCCAGCTCGGTCAAGGGGCCCTCGCAGCCGCTCCGATGTCGATGGCGTCGGAGCAGATTGAGGAGGATTTGCGGATTGCCAAAAAACTGAAACCCGGCGAAAATGCCTCGATTCATTCCCGTATCTCGGGAGTAAACAAAACGGAGGACATGATTACTCTGGTGCAGGACTTGAAGAATAAATACGGAGTGCCGGTTGGGATTAAAATCTGTGCGACTCATTTTATGGAACGGGAGTTGGAGGTCGCCATTCAAGCGGGAGTGGATTATTTTGTCGTGGACGGTGCGGAAGCAGGAACGCAGGGAGGTCCGCCGACACTTCTGGATGACGTCGGGCTCCCAACGTTATTTGCGCTCGCAAGAACGGTTCAGTATTTGGAAGAACGCAGGGTTAAACAAAGCATTTCCGTCATCGCTAGTGGGGGGTTAACGACGCCGGGGCATTTCCTAAAGGCAATGGCGTTAGGGGCGGACGCGGTCTATATCGGTTCAATCGCCTTGATAGCCCTACAGACGCAAGCGGCTAAGACGCTGGCGACCGAACAACCGCAGCAAGTTCCTATCGATTGGCGTAAGTTCAAAGAAGGTTTGGATGTTGATAGGGGCGCCGAACATTTGGCTAAATTCCTCAAATCGTCTGTCGAGGAAATGAAATTAGTCGCGTATACCCTTGGGAAAACGGATTTGGCACAAATCAACAAAAGTGATCTGGTTACAGTGGACCGGGATTTAGCCCAAGTACTGCGGATCGATTATGCCGGTTTCCCTCCAGGAAAGCCAAAACCATCCACGGCATCTAACGTTATTCCGGACGTAATGGAAATGAACGATCCGGATGAACCTCTGTCTCTACAGTAAACTCCCTTATTCATTGGGGGCGCCCACCATAGTTGATTAAACTAAACCCGATTAGCATCTGGTTCTATCCCAAGTCAAAGAAAAATGAGCTAGGCCTTCATTGCCTGAGCTCATTTTCTTTTTGGTGTATTTTTCGAACATGAATATATGTGTAGTGGCTTATATGTTTGTTTTCGATAAAGCAAGCTGATCTTCAGGCAGCGCCTTCGATGAACCATCGTTATGAAGAACACTACGCCATGAATACCGCGGTTCATATCCAAGTATATCTCTTGCCTTATCAATTGCCATCAGCGTCTCATGTCCCTGTACCTCTCTCTTTAAGGACACATTGGGAAAAAATCGTTTGACCAAATCCTGGCTAAGATCCGGCATGATGGTGTCCGGGGCTGTGATATGGAATACTTGATTACCTAAATTATCCTTCTCAATTGCAAGAAGACAGGCTTTGGCAGCATCTCTAACATCGCAATAGGCCCAGGCGTTTTTCTTTTGAATATCTTTTTGTTCATCATTCCAATGCATGATAGGGATTTTTTCATACTCATCCGGTTCATACATATTTGCGAAGCGAAGCGAGACGAGCTGTTGATTCGTAAGTTTATGATACATGCCTGTTAGGTGTTCCGTCAGCAGTTTCGCCATGGCATAGGATGACTTCGCGGTAGTTGGATGCTCTTCATCAACAGGGAGGTAATCCAGTTGCTCCGGTACAAACGGATAACCCAAAACCGTTTCACTTGAAGCCCATACCAGCTTGGGAATTTTAAAATCTTTACATGCTTCTAGAATGTTAAAATTAACGAGCATATTATTCTCGAATATCGCTTGGGGTGTATTCCTTACATCAGTTGGGATATTCCCAAGATGGACAACGGCGTCACTTCCCATTAAAAGCTGACAGACTTGACCATAATCACGCAGCTCTGCTTGTATAAAATTTTTTGATGCTGATTCTTCCCGTAGTAATCGATCTGTGGCTATAACATCATGGCCAGCTTCCAATATGGTTCTTACTGTCCAGCGGCCGATTTTTCCGGCTGCTCCTGTCACCACTACTTTCATCATTTCCCACTCCTTATTCATATTTCCGGCACAGCAAGTTGACCTTAGATCGCTGTTAGACTTCCCGTTACTTTATGGTTTTATTACTCTGCAGTTTCACGACATGCGATCAAGTTCGTCGTCTGTGGTGAGTGGAAATCGTTTGCAATATTAAATACAAGGAGGTATTTGTATGAGTAATGTTTTTGTAAAAAGTGAGTTTGCTCCTTTGAAAAGAGTTGTGATGGCTCAATCTGAGTTTGCATTTCCATCGAAGGAAGATTCAGGTGATGAGGAGTTTTTATCTGTTAATAGAAGGTTCTCTTAGATTTCCACATAGAAGAAATGAGATACTACCCGTTAGAAATATATTAGCAATGGAGTCAGACAATAATAAGTGCTTATACTTATCTATTCCTAAGCCAGATATATCAAAAGGGCATTACTCAGAAGAGGGGCCATTTTTGGAAGGAGGAGATGTTTTAGTCCTGGATAAAACTTTATTTGTAGGCAGGTCCGGGCTTGCATCCAATGGAAATGGTATTAGATGGCTGAGAAATTTAATGAGTAATTTTGGATATAAGGTAGTCGAGGTACCACTTCACCATACCATCCTTCATCTTGACTGTGCGATTAGCCTGGTTAGAGAAGGGCTAATGATAGTATGCGAAGAAGCATTGTTAGATGGAATACCTGAACAGTTTAAAGATTGGGATAAAATACATGTAACATTAGAAGACACTTCCAGACTTGCAACAAATGGTCTTCCTGTGAATGAAAATGTATATATTACAGATCATGAATTTAAATTTATTGGAGATGAGTTAGAAAAAAGAGGAGTTAAAGTAGAGTATGTAGATTTTAAAATATCAAGAAGTTTCGGGGGATCTTTCCGATGCAGCACTCAACCGCTGTTGAGAAGTGATTTTGAATAATCGTCCCGATAATAAAATAGCCTCCGTATGTAATGTCTGAGACCAAGAGGGTTTGAAAGCTGCATAGAAATTGGCGGCGTGATTCCTCGGTAAAACACACAATCGGTTGATTCCATATGGGGAATATGGTAAATTTATCTTATTCAGTAATGAAAGGGTGACCAAAAGCCGATGATCTACTAATCCTATCCACCAAAGAAAACGATATTTCCAGGTTTTCAGGATAGGATTCGTGCGGGCTTTTTATATATTAACATAAAGTGCGACTGTTTTTTGTATAGCAGTGCGTCTTTTTGTTTGTATGTGTGCCTCCTATCCGATGACCGGAAAGGAGGCTTTTTTGTGTGGCCGATAGTTGTGTGAACGAAGTTATCGTATCAGCCAGATAAAATGCGAAGAGAGGGATGATGTAACAATGACAGGACCGAATCCAAATGAGAGATATCCTATACCCGGAGATAACAATCTTCAGTTTATCAAGAACACGATTACAATGCCTAATATTATCGCAGGGGATTATTCATACTACTATGCCTTAAACGGAGAATCATTTGAGGATCAAGTATTGTATCATTATGAATTCATTGGAACTAAATTAATGATCGGCAAGTTTTGTTCCATTGCTTCCGAGGTCAGATTTATGATGGATGGAGGGAATCATCGGATGGACGGTTCAACCTTTCCATTTAATATCTTTGGAAACGGCTGGGAGAAATTCACTCCATCATTAGATCAATTACCGATCAAGGGAGATACGATCATTGGAAATGACGTGTGGATCGGAAGGCGTGCAACGATCATGTCCGGTGTAAGGATTGGCGACGGGGCTATCATTGCCGCTGAAGCTGTCGTTGTAAAGGATGTGGAGCCGTATACGATCGTTGGAGGCAACCCTGCGAAGGAAATTCGCAAGCGATATTCCACCGAAGTCATTCAAGAGTTATTGGATATTAAATGGTGGGATTGCGATATCGAAGTCATAAATCAATATATTGGCGCAATTGTAAGCGGAGATATGAACTTGCTTAGAAAGATGAGACAAAATTAGAGTCCTTTTTAATGAAAAATGGCCATCTGATATGATGAACGTCATGGGCGAAAAAAGGGTTCTTAAACGAATGTAGAGACTTATGTTGTCATAGGGGTTTAGAGGTAAATGACCGGTCGAACCGCCGGTCATTTTTATCCTTGGATGATCCGGGCCTTGCCACCATCATCGTGCAAGCTTACAAGCGTGTAAGGTAATTGTCATCTAAATCAATGGTACCAACCTGGCTGCTCCTCTAAAATACTCACTTGATAGGATTATTTTTAAGGGGGAGTTGGCGTGAGGTTTTTTGAAATGCTGCTATTCTTTTCGAGTGCGTGTTTGTTGGCATTCCAGTTCATTGCTAATCAGCGTATCCGAAGATCAGCTTTGCTCCTGACAAGCGGAGCAGGCTCCTTTTTTTTGGTGATCCATTTGCTTGTCGAAGGATACAGGGTTCAGCTTTTATTTTTATATGGATTTACGCTCCTGATGCTTATTCTTTCACTGATAGACGCTTTCAAAACACCGGCAGTCGTTCAGACTGCTTCGCGAATCCGTAGGGTGCTGGGCCGCCTTTTTATCGGATTTGGGTTAATCGCAACGGGATGCTTCCTCTATGTGTTTCCCGTATTCAACTTTCCGGAGCCAACTGGCGAGCTGACGGTAAGTACACAAGTCTTTCATTTCATCGATTCAAGCCGGGAGGAGACATTAGGCACAACCGCGACAGGCAAGAGGGAATTGATGGTTCAGGTGTGGTATCCGGCCCAAGCTGGCTCCGGCAAGTATGCTCCCTTTATTCCCGATACCCGAATTTTACGTTACATGGCAGCGAACTATGGCCTTCCCGGGTTTACTTTTCAACACTTGAAGTACGTATCCAGTCATGCTTATTCTGGGGCCGAAGTCTCTTCAGCACAGACTTCATACCCGCTGATCCTTGCGAATCCCGGCTTCGGCTCTTCCAGGTTCCTCCATACGTCGCAAGCCGAAAATCTCGCGAGTCACGGATATATCGTGGCCGTGATCGACCACACCTTCAATACATTTGCAACTGAGTTTCCGGAACGGTCAAATCACGACCAGCACAACCAACGACTTATTTTCGCCCGACCACGATTATCGGACCGAAAGCGGAAATCGCGACATATTGGGAAAAGTTTTAACAGATGATGTGGCTTTTGGGCTGGACCAGTTCGAGCTTATCCAATCGGGGAAGATTCCAAGTCGTTTTAAAGGGAAGATTGATCTCAAACATGTCGGGGTGTTTGGTCATTCCATCGGCGGAGCGACGGCCTATGACGCTTCATACGATCCGCGAATCACGGCTGGAATTGACTTGGACGGAGGGCTTTACCGACTGCGTGACAGAGAGGGTCTGCAAAAGCCGTTTTTATTCATCCACTCGGAAAGCGGATTTGAACAATTACAAATGGTGAGGGAAAACCGAATTTACACGGATGCAGAGCTTGACCGTATGGGCTCAACACGAGAGTGGATGGATCAAGTAACGGAAGATAAAAAGCTGGAGCTTAAACGGATGCGCGAAACGGTCGGCGAAGGGGGACAAGTCCTCTATATTGAACATACGGAGCATTTGAATTTTGCCGATGTCCAGTTCATTTCTCCCATTTTCAAAATACTGGGCATTACAGGAAAAATTGCACCTGAAAGAGCGAGCTCCGTTATTAATGCCTATATGCTGGATTTCTTCGACATGTATCTGAAAAATCAAGGTGGAAACTTAATGAAAGGACCGGATAACCGCTTTCCCGAGATGAAGTTCGCAACCTCACTATTATAAATGATGGAACAACATGCTCCCTTATTGATACAACGATTGTCCGAGTCCACCAGCATGGGGCCAGCCAAAAGGGGACCAAGCAAGCGATCGGACATCACGGGGCGGATTGACGACCGAGATTCATGCCGTGGTCGACGCAATGGAATGTTAACTCAAAATAACAATTCATGTTACCGATGATTGGTAGATAATCCGAATGAGAATAGTATAATGCGAAGTAGGTTACTGGCTTTTGGTGAAGGTAATCCAAGCTGAAGTATTCTCGGAGGAGGAGTAGAGGGAGTGATACATAGTGAAGGAGTAATTTTACTGGTACTTGCAATCATTGGTGTAATTGTCGCAATTACCCTAGTCATTTATGCTTATCTAAATATGAATTATGATAAAAAACCGTTAGAGCAAACATATCGTGCCGGCTACATAGAAAAACAGGTGACTCTTGATGATGGAACGATATTAAATTACGCTGAAGGACCAGCTCATGGACCGGCTCTTCTGTTAATACACGGGCAGTCCATGCTGTGGGAAGATTATGCTAGAGTACTTCCGGAGCTCGCTCAATATTATCATGTATTTGCAGTTGATTGTCACGGGCATGGAGAGTCTAGTCATGATGCTTCAAAATATACAGCTGTTGCTATGGGAAAGGATTTTGTTTGGTTTATTGAAAATGTCATAGGTGAACCAGCCGTGGTATCAGGCCATTCTTCCGGCGGTATTTTAGCAGCATGGATTGCAGCTAATGCACCCGAAGCCGTGCAAGGCATTGTTTTGGAGGACCCGCCGTTTTTTAGTGTGGAGCCGCATGAAATGCAGAAAACATTTGTCTGGCTTGATAGTTTTGAACTCATCCATAACTTTAAGAATCAAACCGTTGAAGATGATTATGTCGTGTACTATATGGAAAACAGTTATTTATGGGGAAAGTTTGGCGATTTAAGAAAACTTATTGCAAGGAGTACAAGAGGGTACCGGAAAGCACATCCCGGTGAGCCGTTGAAATTATGGTACGTCCCCTATAAATGGATACATGGCACACATTATTTAGACCAGTTTGACCTCGATTTTGCTGAGACTTTTTATACAGGTGATTGGTTTAAAGGATTTAATCAGGAAGAAACCTTGTCCAGAATAAACGCTCCTTCTGTATATATTAAGGCAGCCACACAATTTGGCGAAGATGGAGTGCTTTATGCGGCAAACCGTGATGAGGATGCTGAAAAGGTACACAGCCTTTTAAAAGGAAATGAGATGAACACGATTAAATCCGGGCATGATATTCATTTTGAAAAGCCGGATGAATTTATTAGGATCATGGTTGATTTTTTGAAGAAAATAAAAAAACATGGTTACAATGAAAGCCGGTACCCAGGATAATCCTGAGTAACCGGCTTTTTATTTTTTTGATAACCCGTTCAGGGAAATTCTCGCGCGTACCTAGCCCGCAAGTCGGATGGATCTCAAAAGCGGTGTAATGACCGACTGAAATACGCTGCGCCCTAATCTTCGCGGGTTGGCTGGCAAAAGGCAGCTCAATCTCGACGGTTTTTTGGATCCCGCTACAACGACTTCAGAGTATAGGTGTTAGCTGAATCATCCTTAATCAACATTCTTAGCATTAACCTAAAAAAGGCTCTCTTTGAGGGTCTTTCTATTATGAACAACCAATTGTAAGTTCATTAACGTTCGTATCTTCTGGCTGATCAATCGCGAATGCGACAACATTGGCAACCCGGTCGGGTGTAATACCATATTGTTCGTACAACGCAGTCATTCCTTCAGAAATATTCTTATCCGTAATCGTATCCAGCAATTCCGTGTTAATTGCTGCGGGATATATCGTTGCTGTGCGGATGTTCGTACCTTCTTGGGCAGATTCCATGCGCAACACTTCCATCAAATCCCGAACAGCCCACTTTGTTGCGCCATAAACCGCACCGCCTGGGTAAGCTTTGAGTCCGGCCACGGATGAAGGAGTGATGATATGTCCAGACTTTTGCGATGTGAATGTTGGCAATACTGCGGCGATACCATTCAATACACCTTTAATATTTACGTCAACCATCTGATGCCACTCGTCTTGGCTACACCTTCCTTAAAGTCAAACTCTGAAGTATGATGACAACATTATGAGATTTACAGCCATCCCCACAAGGATTATGGGTATATCAAACGAGTACTTGCATGAATGTTGTATGATCGAAGTTAGCAAGAACAAACGAGGAGGAGAGCTTAATGGAAAAGGGTGAACTTGGGTTTAGCAAGGTATGGACAATTCCGAAAGATATCATAGCAGCGGGTTGCCGTCATACCGTAGGACTTAATTCGGACGGTACGGTAACAGCTGTAGGGGATAATAAATATGGCCAATGTGATGTAAGCGGCTGGCGAGATATGGTGACGGTAGCGGCGGGGAATGTTCATATGGCGACGAACACAGGTAATGCTCATACCGTCGGGCTTAGATCGGACGGCACCGTGGCAGCTGTGGGTTGGAACAAGCATGACCAATGCAATGTAAATGGCTGGCGTGACATCGTGGCGGTTGCGGCGGGTTGGCGTCGAACCGTCGGGCTTAAATCGGATGGCACGGTGGTGGCTGTGGGTCGAGATCATGAAGGCCAATGCAATGTGAGCGGCTGGCGTGATATGGTTGCGGTTGCGGCTGGTGACTGGCATACCGTCGGGCTTAAATCGAATGGAATGCTGACAACTGTGGGTAACAATCGTTATGGCCAATGTAATGTAAGCGGCTGGCGCGACATTGTGGCAGCTGAGGCAGGGTACCTTCATACTGTCGGGCTTAAGTCGGACGGCACGGTGGTGGCTGCGGGTTTGAATAAGCATGGCCAATGCGATGTAAGCGGCTGGGGCGATACTATGGCGATAGCGGCGGGTAGTCATCACACCATCGGCCTAAGATCGGACGGTACGGTGACGGCTGTGGGTTGGAATGAGCATGGCCAATGTAATGTAAGCGGCTGGCGCGATATTGTATCAATTGCTGCGGGTTGCCTTCATACTCTCGGCGTAAAATCGGACGGCACGGTGGTGGCTGTAGGCGATAATGAATATGGCCAATGTGATGTAAGCGGTTGGCATGACATCCAACTGCCCAGTAATTAATTTCCAATATTAAGGGATACATATACTATTATGAGCCATGCCTGAATTGTGAAATTGCTTGACTCTGAAAAGTAAGACAAAATAGCAAATAAAAAGAAATATCCAATACTCTACTGTAATAGGATGAGAATGAGTTGATTTGACATGATGGAAAGGTGAGGCAATTGAATTATTCGGAACTAATCGATTTATACAAGATCAATCTGCAGCAGTATTCCATCGACCAATTAAGACATGTATCTGATCGAGGCGTATGGTCACTCGGCCAAATGTATGACCATATGATCCTCACTGCTCTCGATTACCTTGACCAAGTGCAAAGATGTGCGTCCATGAGTGAAGAGCAACTGCAAGGAAAGACAGAGGCTGGTGATCAATTGTTTTGCGCCGGTTCATTTCCTCCGATAAAAATCAGATTACCGGATGGGCCCGAGAATACCCCAAGTAATTCGGAAACCGTGGATGATCTCATTCGCGGACTCGCTACGGTGCTTCAGAGAATGTATGAATGGGAGGAAAACTTAAATGCAATAAACCCAAATTATAAAGTCAGACATGGGGGATTTGGGTGGCTCAACGCACGGGAGTGGTTCGATTTGGTCGGTATGCATTTCCGCCATCACTTACGGCAGAAGGCCGAACTGGATCTAAAACTTGAGTTTTAATTTTAACGTGAAGGGGGATATGTATGAAAACTTTAGGATCCTTGAATATGGATGTGATAACTTTATTTGTAGAGGATTTGCAAAGAGCGAGGGCGTTCTATCAAGAAGTATTCGGATTATCCGTCGTATATGAAGACGCTGTTTCTGCGGTATTCAACTTCGGAAATATGAGCATAAATCTCCTGGATATTTCTGAAGCATATGGTCTGATCCATCCTGGAACAGTCGCAAACCGAGATTCCGGATCTCGTTTCCAGTTTACTATCCGGGTGGATGATGTAGATGCAGTGTGTGATGAATTGAAACCACATGGCGTAACTCTACTTAACGGTCCAATGGACCGGCCTTGGGGAGTACGCACTGCTGCCTTCATGGATCCGGCAGGACATGTCTGGGAGATAGCGCAGCAATTAACCTAGAGACGAATGAAATGGTCGTAAAGAGTTTATTCACAAAATAACTACGGCATTTGCATCTTGACATTGCTACGAAAACGTATTAAATTTGATGCAGCCACTTACTACGAGTTCGTACTAAAAAAGAAGTCGCCGGTCGGAATGGGGGCTCCGCTACGTTCGAGGACCGGTATGGCGACCAATCATCTACTAAAGTCCAAAATCTAGGAGTGACTGATTCTAGTCTGGCGCTTTATTTTTATTATTTATTACGAAATCGTACTAAATATGCAATGACCGCTGCGGCTGCTGATACGTATTGAGTTGAATTGGCATGACATAGCATTAATAGTGGCGCGGATCATAGGAATCGGAGTGGCGTTGGTTCATGGCATTCTGACCCAACGGACGTTGGTCAGGCCGTTTGCGAATTAGGAGATCACTATTCCCCGACGCAGAAATCAGACGGATCGTGCCGGGATTCATACAGTTCAGCACATCGACTGGATCCTCGGCGTCAGCGCCTTGATCGCTATGAAGAAAAGGAGGGAACAATATGGTAAGTGGGGCAAAGCGCCATGTTGGCCTGATGCTTATGTTAACCGGGTTACTGCATGTGATTTATGGACTTTTTGCATACGCAAGTCAATTACAAGCCCTCATCACTGAAGGCTTGTGGGGTACAGTGGCGGATGATCAGTGGGATCGTGGAACCGCGTTCTGGTTCACGATGTTTGGATTTCTGCTAATGTTGCTTGGCTATATGGTGGATTGGCTGATTAAAAAGAAGGAGATCGTTCCTCCCGCAGTTCTCGGTTGGATGCTGCTAAGTGTCTGCTTGATCGGCGCTATCGTAATGCCAGCTTCGGGTTTTTGGCTTGGCCTGCCTCAGGCATGGCTTTTATTACGAACGTGAAAGGACACTACAAAAAAAGAGGTCAACCAGCAAGTTCTGGTGACCTCATATTACGATCGTGCAGGGTCGTTACTTCATGAGAGTTATGACAGACGAGAGCCATGTTTCAACCATACTTAGAGTATAAAGAAGTTCGAGAAATCAAGTTGATATTTGCAGTATCGAGTGATGATCTATCCGTTTGTCCTAAGCGCCAACAAGCGTTTAAGGTTGTCATCAATACTTTTATTATCGGCTTGGTTGATACCGCGACCAGCAAAATGTCCCCAGATCGACTCGATCGGATTAAACACAGCATGAGGAATAAGCTTAGCCTCGTATTCGTTATCGTCCGCCGTGCAGAAAAGATCCGTGCTCCCTGGCATCACACACGCAAGTGCTTTGATGCTTCTGAGCGCCTTATCGAAATCTCCGTTATAAGAGGGGTGTGCACTAATATCTGCATGCTGCCCTGTCCATAACATGGCCAGGACATTGTGCGGATCCATCTGCATAAAGCTTTCCTCCCAAAAACCAGCCACAAAATCCGGCAATGCGTCAAATCCCAGCTCACGATAAAGTTCCTTTCTGTAAAACGCATGAGATACCCCCCATCCCGCATAGACACGACCAACGGCACGCATGTCAGCAGAAGTCAACTGGTCTAGTTTACTTGAATTGGAGCCGACTGCAGATAAGAGTGCAGCTTTCATCCCTTCCAAGACGACATACGTTTGAGGCCAAGTCTTTGCAACACCGGCGAAGGGGGCAATTCGTTCCACCATGTCTGGATAACTTGCTCCCCACTGGAATGCTTGAATGCCTCCCATGGACCATCCAACGACGAGTGCAATCTTATGAATGCCGAATTTTTCGGTGACCAGCCGATGCTGGAACTTAACGTTGTCATAGATGGTTACCTGCGGAAAATTAACCCGGTCGAATGGGGGAGGCGTGTTGCTGGGTGACGAAGATAATCCGTTGCCCAGCAGATTTGGTACGATAATGAAGTATTCTCTCGGATCTAGCGCCATATCGTTTCCAATCAACCACTCATTCTGAACATGGTGGTCGCCAAAAGCCGTTGGATAGACGATGACATTATCTTTCTTCTCATTCAATTGTCCATATGTCTTATAAGCAAGAAAAGCGTTCGGTAACGTCACTCCGGATTGCAAGGTAACGTCACCCAAATTAAAAATCTCATGATCCATCGTATTGTTTACTCCCTTCAAAATGAAACCATATATTTAAAATGTAGTTCTTGTTGTTAGTATAGTTCCGTGATACTCTCAATAAAAGTGAATGAATTTCAAAGCAATATTCAATAATTTTGAAGGTAAAAAGGTAAAAGGGGGATCGTATGATGGAATTGCGCCAACTGAACACGTTCCGCACGGTTGCCACAACTTTAAATTTTAGTCGGGCTGCGGAAGTGCTGAACTATGTCCCCTCCAACGTCACGATGCAAATGAAAGCATTGGAGGATGAACTTGGTGTTCGTCTCTTTGACCGCTTGGGCAAGCAGCTCGTTCTGACGACTGCGGGAAAGCGTTTTTTGACTCAAGTCGAAGGGGTGCTAAACAAATTGGACGAAGCACGCAGCGTCGTACATGACAATGATAACTTAAGCGGCACTCTAACGATTAGCGCTAACGAAGTTCTTTGCGCCTATCGGCTTCCCGTTGTCTTTCAACGTTTTCGTTCGCGCCATCCGGGCGTGCGCCTCATCTTCCGCTCCGTTCCCAATCAGGAACTCAAGCAAACGCTCTTTGAGGGAACCGCGGATGTCGTCTTTATGTTGGACGAACCTATTCGCTCAAGCGGACTTGCGGTGGAGCCGTTGGTGGAAGAAACTTTCCGATTATTCGCCGCTCCGAACCACCCGCTTGCAAAACGCACTGTGCTGCAGCTGGAAGATTTTCACGGAGAAGTGTTTCTGACGAATGAAAAGGGTTGTCCCTATCGAACCATGTTTGACCGGTCGTTTGAGAAAGAGGGCATTGATAGTATTACTTATTTAGAGTTTCAAAGTGCCGAAGCCATTAAACAATGCGCAATTACGGGAATCGGCATTGCCTTTCTTCCTGAGATCGTCGCGGAAGCCGAAGTTGAACGGGGCGTACTTGTTGCCCTTCCATGGCAGATTCCGGACTTGCACGTGTATACACAAATGTCATGGCATAAAGATAAGTGGCTTTCACCTATCATATTATCTTTCATAGAAGCAGCAAGGGAGGTAATTGCTGTAGAGGAGGAGGAGAAAATCGTATAGCTTAAAGTAGCTGTCGAGAGACAAGAACGAATCAAATATCATTCGAAAGTCGCTAAATTAGCGGCTTTTTGTTTTTGAAACCAAGTCCTCGTCCTGAAAATGAGGTAAATAGAAAGAGATAACCATATTGGGATGAAAGGAAAAGCAGCGAATCAGGCGTTGACGCTGCCCCTTGATACGTGGTAACTTATGAACATAAAATACATGTTAAATACATGTATTCGTCAAGGAGGGGATAGCACATACATATCAGGAGAGCAGAAAGGAAAGTTATGTTTTCAGGATTGAAAGCGCTACCATTTGATTTAGCCAAAGGAGAGAATTGATGAAATGAAGCTCAGATTGTTTCGATCCAAAGGTTGGACGTGGACCCTTGCTTTCGCAATGATTTTTCCCCAGCTGTTTATGCCGGCGGGCGCCGATGCTGAGGGGAGCACTAAGCCCGCACACTCGTCGTACGGTCTGGACCTAACGCTGCCGGACACGGTTGATGTAGGTAACCTGGTTGATTACACCGTGACGCTTGCCACTTATGAGACGGCCTCTGCAACCTATGGAAATGTTTATTTTGAAGTGGATACAAGCGGGCCGGGGCACGCGGTTTATAGTTCTGCCGAGGTTCCAGGAGCTGGGGAGGTATCCTTCACTGACCGTTCGAAATTGCATAAAGAGGGATTCCGACTGCCTCCGCAATATTCTAACACCTCGAACTGGACGGTAGAGTTCGATCAGCCGGGAGAATATGTCGTGACCTATAAAGTCATCAGCCGGGATGGAACGGTGGTTGCTGCCACGGTGAAGAAGGTCAATGTGACCTCGGGCCAATCGCAGTATCAGATCGAGATCATGGATCTGGATCAGGCTGGCGTAGGGGAAAACCTGTCTATGCCCGTCACGATCTCCACGAAAGCCCGCGAAACAGAAGGCATTAAGCGTGCCTATCTGCAGGTTTCCAAGACCCAAGGAGAAGGAGATATGATCTTCACCGTTCAGGACGAAGAGGGACACTATCAGTCGATACTGAACAACGGGGAGTACGCCAGGCCGGGCTTCGAACTGCCAGCAGATTACCATTCCACCAAGGATTGGAGCGTCAAATTTTCGAAAATCGGTTCGTACACCTTCAGCTACCGGCTGATCGACAGCGAAAGCGGTGATGTGCTGGCTGAAGACGAGGAATCGGTGGAAGTCGTTCCTGCCTATCAAAATCTGGGCATCCAGGTGTATAACAACTATGTCATGCGGGCTGTATTCGGAAAAGAAAACGGACGCGATGTCGCTTATATGGTTCAGGTCGGCGATCCGGCCCAGCTCGTTGTCGTCGATATTCAGACCGAGGAGACGATACAGGCGATCGATCTGCCGGGGGCAACCGGAGCCTGGGGGATGGCCGTAGCTGCGGACGGCATGGTTTATCTCGGTTCCTACGGCACCGCTTCACTTTACCGGTATGATCCGTCTACCGATACGATCGTCAATCTGGGAGACCCGGCCGAGGGCACGGCCAGCCCAACCACTCAGTTTTTCGAGCTGACCCCGGGAGTGGACGGCAAAATCTACGGCGGTGTCTATCCGTCAGGTTCGGTGTTTGAATATGACCCGGTAAAAGGCTTTACGAATTTCGGCAACCCTGTGCCTGGCCAGATTTATCCGCGGAGCGTGGCATACGACAAGGAAGAGAACATGTTGTACGTCGGAGGCGGCGGAACGAAAAACTACCTCATTCGCCATGATCTGAACACCGATCAGAAGACCAACATCATGCCGGCACAGTATAATCTGACGAGCACCTATGATCTGAACATCGCCGGTGATAAGCTGTTCCTGAAGATGGACCCAGGCTACAAGATGATCGTGTTGGACAAAATCACCGGTGCGGTAATTAAAGACGATGAGCTTATCCACTCCAGAGGTGTGTCCGAGCCGCACGAAGGGAAGGTATACTTTACCTACGGCGGCATTCTAAAAAGCTATGATCTGTCGACCAACCAAGTGGAAGAGATATACACAGGCAGTGAAGTAATCAATTTTGTCTCCAACGTGATTGGCTGGGGCTCAGCTATGATTGATGATCCCGATTATCCAGGTCCGACGCTGATCGGCGTTGCTGGAAATAATTCGGCCAAAGTAATCAAATACAATTTGGAGCGTGGCACGCTGAAGCAGGCCATTATGCCGCTGCCAAAGCAACCGATCGACTTGCATATTACCGGGCAGGGGCCGGACGGCAAAATCTATGCCGGCGGATTCCTTCCCGGCGGTATGGGCATTTATGATCCGGACACAGGCCTTTCCACCAATAACTCGATCGGGCAGACTGAAGGGATGACTTCCATTGGAGACAAAATGTACTTTGGTACCTATCCGGGCGCAAATATTTTTGAATATGATACCACCAAGCCGTGGAGAAGCTCCGGTACCAACCGAACCGTGAACAAGCTGTTTGATTTGAAAACCGAGCATCTGCAGGATCGTCCATTTGCCATGCTAGGAGCGGAAAACATGCTGTTCATCGGCACAGTTCCGGACTACGGGAAGCTAGGAGGAGCCTTCAGTGTTTATGACCCGGCCACCAAGAATTTGTCGGTTCATACACAGATCGTGCCGAATCAGAGCATCGTATCCCTGGCCTACAAGGATGGAAAGATTTATGCAGGGAGCTCCATCCGGGGAGGCCTCGGCAGCACACCGACCGAAAATGAAGCGAAGTTATTTGTATGGGATATAGCGAGAGGAATAAAGGAAAAAGAGATCGTGCCAGTTCCAGGAAAAGGAGCTATCACCTCGCTGATAGAAGGTCCGGACGGGAACATCTGGGGCTTTGCCATGGGAACGTTGTTCATCTATGATCCGTCGTCAGGAGAGGTGATATATCAGGACGAGAAGTTTCCGGATGCGGGCGGACAGTGGAGAGATGCAAGCCTCGTTATCGGGAAAGACGGCCTCGTCTATGGAACGATGAGCGGTAAGCTGTTCTCCATCCATCCTGACGACAAAACATTAACCGTCATGAGAAACCAGGCTGCCTGGTTGTCGCGGGATAACATGGGCAACCTGTACTTTGTGACCAATAATGAGCTTTGGCGCCATGTGATCGAGGATAACAGAGCTGCGGTTACCGAGGTGCGTCTGAGCGCGAGCACGCTGGAGTTGTCCGTTGATCAAACGGCCGAATTAAAAGCGGAGGTTCATCCATCATTTGCAACAGTAAAGAACGTCACGTGGACCTCCAGCAATAGCGCCGTTGCCACCGTCAGCGCTACCGGAGTCGTCAAAGGCCTGCAGCCGGGAACGACGGTTATTAGGGTTACAACTTTAGACGGCAGCAAGACGGCGGAATGCGTAGTTACCGTTAATTAGTTCGGAACTGCAAAAGAAGCAGCACCAATTGGAACATTTGGTGCTGCTTCACCTTCGCAATGGAGTAAATACGACAAAAATTTGAATTGACAGATCATTAAAAATACAAGTAATATACATGTATGTAAATGAGAGGCCGAATGTAAGCGAGTTGCCCAGAAGGGTATAAACGCAGATTGACCTCCATTGGGTATTGTTCGCCATTTAATTATGACAGCGTTTTCTTGGTCGGTTGTACAGTATGAAACTCACTTATTAACGGAGGAGCTGAGATTAATGCTTCGAACGGAATTTATAAAGCCCTCGCTGCTGGAGACGGGGGAAGAGCACCGGCTGAGCTTCATGCTAGCGGAGCCCTGCGGGAGACTAGAACCCCAATCGGATTCAGCGTATAGAATTACCTGCAGCGATCCGGAGACACTTGGGGTGAACGGAAGTCTGATAACCGGGCTTAAGCCGGGCGAGACGGAGGTATCCGTATATTTCCAGGGCGATAGCCCATCAGCGTGCAGCTGGAAGGTGCGGGTACAGCCGGCAGGTATGGATTCAGTCATGAAGCTGCAGGACCATCCGAGAATATTGTTTTCGGAAGAAGAACTCAAGGCATTTCGGGAACGGATTAAGCCGGGCGAGGGCCGTTCTTCGAGGATCATCGATGCATCTCGGCTATGGGAGGAATATTTGGCAAAAGCGGACGCCTATGTGGAGGAAGAAAGCTTCGAGGTGCTGTATCCGTCCATATCGGAGCAGTGGAAGGTTGAGCTGCCTCTGACAGAGCCGAAGCGGGCGCCCGAACCGCAAGGACATACCTTCTTCCCCTTCTGGACGATGTATGCCAGAGCGATTGAGGATCGGCTGGTCGTCATGTCCACGGCCTTCCTGGTGACGAATGAAAGAAAATATGCGGAGCGAGTGAAGGAGCATCTGTTGTCCCTGACTTCCTTCGGTAAATGGTATGAGTTTGACGAGCGGGGTGCGGAAGGAAATCTGAGCAACGCCCACCTGCTGCTTGGCGTTTCGAGTGCCTATGATGCGATTCACCGTCTTCTAACGGAGGATGAGCGGCGATCCATTCGCCAAGCCATTCTGGAAAAAGGACTGCAGCCGCTGGCCATCGATATCGGAAGCAGCGATATGCACAATATTGTCGCAGCCAAGCAGGTGGCGATGGTGTACGGTGCGGCGGCTATCATGGATGAGATCTCGTTTGCCGCCAAATATTTAAACGCCGGACTTACTTATCTTCAAAGCTATCTGGAACGAAAACGGGTGTCCGGCGAAACAGAGGGGCTGCTGTACGACAATGTGGCAGCACGACATGCTTGGATGGCGGCGGATCTTTACCGGAGAATCAGCGGCGATGACAGCCTGGTACAGGACCCGTATTTACGGGAAGAGCTTCCCGAGCGTTTTTTTCGGCTGATGGCGCCGGGGGAGGAGAGCTCGTTCCCGAATCTGTCGGATTCGTTTTCCAAGCTCGATATCACATACCTCATGGCCATGACAGCTACCCATTACGGCCATCCGGCAGCGGTGTGGTACTTGCAGAAGCATGCAGCGGCACATTACAATTCGCTTCTTTATTTGCGGAAAGAGACCTCCCCAAAGAGCCCGTCGGAGCTGTACGGCGCATGTGCTTCAGCGGTCTTCCGGAGCGTAGGCTGGGCCGCCCTGCGGTCAGGATGGGGCGATGAGGATCATCTGCTGTGCTTTGCCTCAAGCAGCTCGGCGAAGGACCATAATCACAGAGACCAGAACAATCTGGTGATCAATGTCGGCGGAGAATGGCTGCTGACCAATCCTGGCTATCAGGATTATGTACCCGGTCCGAAGGCGGATTACACTACCGGCACGGTAGGACACAATTCGCTGCTCGTCAAGGGTCAGGGACAGCTCCACCTGGGAGGAGGCGATCTTCGGGAGGAACTGCTGCTACCGTCATTCGAGGCGGTTGTCGGGGACGCTACCGAAAGTTATGGGGGGCTGCTGAAAGGCTACCAGCGATCTGTCATACATATCGATTCGGCTTATTACGTCGTCGTGGATGATGTGGAACTGCATCAGGATTCAGATGAGGCGGAACTGCTGTTTCATACGACCTCGGCGGTCTTGGACGGTGATGAGCCCAAGGCCCCGGGCGAGAACCTGGAAAGTGACTCCATTGTATTCCAGGGGGAGAAGGCCGCTCTGCAGCTCATGTTCCCCTTTCCCGAGGAGAAGATGCTTTCCCTCCGTGAATACCCAGGGGCGGAGAGCTACGGTCCTTATGTTGCTGTCGGTGGCGCGACGGGAAAAAGACGGCGGTTTCTCACGCTGATCAACCCGCGATTCCAATATGGTGAAAGGCTGGAAATCCGTCAAAAGGAACAGAATGCCGGCAGCCTTACCTACGGTTTGACTGTGGTAAGGCAGAATAGGGCGGAGGATATCTGGCTGTTCTGCGCTGACGCGGCGGAAGCACGCTACCGGGGCATTACCTTCCTGGGAGATACCGCCCACATCTCCGGTGACGGCAAGCTTCATTTGTGGAAGGCGGAGCGTCTGTCCGGCGGGGACATCGCTTTCGAGGCGGAACTGCCTCTAAGCATATACACCGATGCCCGCGATTCAACCTGCTTCGTGCATAATCCTCATCCGGTAGAAGTTCTCTTCAAGCTGAAGCTGATAACTGCCGGCGTGGAAGTCGAACAAACCACGCCACCCGGTTATTATGAATGGAATCTTATGAACATCGGCAGAGGTGGTCAGGCGGAAGGGAGAGAAGCTAAGTGGAAACCGTGACTTCGAAAATCAATAAACCAACTCCTACCAAAACGAGCGCATGGAAACGAATTCGAACTCGTATGTGGAGGGACCGTTATTTGTACCTCTTGCTGCTGCCGGGCCTGCTCTATTTTATCGTGTACCGGTATCTGCCCATGCTGGGCATATCACTTGCCTTTAAAGAATACAGTCCGTTCCGGGGATTTGCGGAGAGTCCTTGGGTCGGATTCGCGAACTTTGCCCGTATTTTCGAAAGCTCCGAGGTGATCCAGGTGATCTGGAATACCCTGACCATCTCCTTCCTGCAAATCGCGTTCGCATTTCCGGCACCGATCTTTCTGGCTATCATGCTGAACGAGGTGGCCAATCCGCTCCTGAAAAGAGGGCTGCAATCCATCGTTTACATGCCGCATTTTCTGTCCTGGGTCGTGGTGGTCGGCATCGTGACGATCTTTTTCCGCAATGAAGGTCTGGTCAACGATGTGCTCCGCGAGCTGTTCGGTCTGCAGCAGACGATTCCTTTTCTGACCGAACCCGATTATTTCCGTGCCTTTCTGGTGCTGGAGGTCATATGGAAGGAAGCCGGCTGGGGGACGATTATCTTCCTGGCGGCGCTCGCAGGCGTTAACCCGGCTCTGTACGAGGCAGCCGTCATGGACGGCGCTGGACGCTTCCGCCAAATCTGGCATATTACGCTGCCCGCCATCCGCAGCACAATCATTATCATGCTGATCATACGACTCGGTGACGTGCTGGAGATCGGCTTCGAGCAGGTGTTCCTTCAGCTGAACGCCTTTAACATGCATATCGGCAATACGCTCGACACCTTTGTGTATTACAAGGGTATTCAACAGTCGGACTACAGCTTCTCCACCGCGGTTGGCGTTTTCAAGGGACTGGTTGGTCTCGTGCTGGTTATGGCCGCCAACAGGCTGTCCAAGCGCTTTGGCGAGCAGGGCGTATATTAAGCGATTCGATTCTTTCAGAGAGGAGATCGACACATGAAGCAAAAATCCATCGCGGACCGTTTGTTTAACGGTGTGAATATCAGTCTGCTGCTTGTTATATCCGCGGTCATGCTGTTTCCGTTTGTATATTTGTTCTCGGTTTCATTTTCCTCGTTCGAGGATTTTTTGGGCAGCAAGTTGCTGCTATGGCCGTCTAAATGGACGACCGACGCCTATGAATATATTTGGGCCTCCAGGACGTTCCGGCAGGCGCTGCTGAACACCTCGGTGGTTACCGTGCTTGGCACCATCGTCAATCTGTTTTTTACGGCGACGATGGCATACGCCTTGTCCCGTCCGATCGTTGGTCAGCGTACCGTTATGTTTATGGTCGTATTTGCGCTCCTGTTCTCGGCCGGCATGATTCCGACCTATTTGGTCGTGCAGGAAACAGGACTGCTTAATTCCATCTGGTCGCTTATTCTGCCGGTGGCCATTGCGCCCTTCAACCTGATTGTCATCCGCCAATTTTTTATGAACATCCCAAGCGACATGATCGAGGCAGGCATTGTGGATGGCGCGAATGATCTGCAGATTTTCGGACGTATCATCCTGCCGCTCTCGAAACCTGCACTGGCGGCATTCAGCCTGTTTTATGCAGTTACGCACTGGAACAACTATTTTGCGCCGATTCTGTACATCAATGATCCGTCCAAATGGACGATTCAGGTGGTGCTGAGACAGATTGTGGTGGTGGGGGAAACGACAGGCACGCTCGGGGGGGATAATATGTTCCTCGAAAATCCGCCTCCGCCCGAGACGATTCAGATGGCCGCCATTCTGATGGCGACGCTGCCGATCCTGATCGTGTATCCGTTCCTGCAGAAGCACTTCGCCAAGGGCGTCATGCTGGGCGCCGTTAAAGGTTGATGACTTCGCACGGCCGGACCATGGCGGCTGTCGAATGAATCATAGATGGAGGTCACACTCCGACATTGATATGAATGGGGGAAAGCTCATGTTAAAGAAACGCAGACTTACCGCAGTAATGGCGGCCTTGCTCTCTATCAGCCTGGCTGCATGCGGCGGCCAACCGAAAGCGGAGGAGCAGCCGAAAGCCCCGGCTTCGGGCGATAAGAGCCCGGCGCAGGCGGATCCAAAGTTTTCGATTACCGCAATCGATTTCCGGTATGGCGATCCGCCGCCGACTTCAAGTCCCGGCATTGACATGATCAACGAGAAATTCAATGTGGACTACAAGCCTGTTTTTGTACCGAACACCGCTTTTGATGAAAAGATCAACGCTGTATTCGCATCAGGTCAGATTCCGGATATGATCGGTTTAATGTCGACCGACTTGAAAAACCGCTACAACAAGTTTGCGAAGCAGGGTGCGTTTTTGGACCTCGAGCCGTACATCAACGATTATCCGACCTTGAAGGCCGTGCCCGATTACATATGGGACTCGATGCGAGTAAACGGCAAAATTTATGCGATTCCACAATATGCCCCGAAGTATCAGGTGGTACCGGTGATCCGCAAGGACTGGCTTGATAAGCTTGGCCTGAAACCACCGACCAATTATGAGGAGCTGAAGGAGGTAGCGCTGGCGTTTACGAACGGAGATCCGGACGGCAACAGCAAAAAGGACACGTACGGGATCGCCATCGGCCAGGATATTAATCCAAACTTTAACCAGGGACCCTATTGGGACCCGGATGCCTGGTACCATCAGGATGCGCAGGGCAACTACATCCCGGGCATAATCGGTGAAGGCCGCCGGGAGTTTATTACGATGCTGTCCGAGCTTTACAAGCAGGGAGCCATGACGAAGGACTACGCGATCCTGAACTGGGGAGACACGAACAAGGAATTTTATTCCGGCAAGGCAGGCATCTTCATCGGAACGCCGCGCGGCATGTCGCAGGACTATATGAACGGGCTGCTGGCGATACATCCCGAAGCCGAGTTTATACACTTGGAGCCGTTCGAGGACCCATACGGAAACAAGGGACTGACGGCTGGAGCAGGGTATAACGGCCTTACCGTGCTGAGCGCCAAACTGGAAGATGAGCCGGAAAAGCTGAAGAAAGTGCTGGAAATGATCGATTTCGGCCGCAAATTCTATCCACAGGATCAGAAGAATGAGAAGAACGCCGATTTTGATTGGTGGTCAGGCAAAGTCGGTTCAGGTTACGTTATGCAAGACGGCGTGCCTGTCTTCAACGAGAACTTCGGCAGAGACGGCCTGGGGCCATCAACGTATTATGTTGATAATTCATCTTGGGTACCGCAGGACTCGGACAATGTATATTCCATTACGTATCAGACCAAACAGCTGGTGGATCTTGTAGCCGCCATTGAAACGATGTACAAGGATATGAAGCTTTATATCAACCCGATCAATGGATTGGAGTCGCCGACGGACAACGAGAAAGGCGCAGAACTGAAAAAGTATGTCATGGATGAGCAGGTGAAAATGATTGCAGGCACCCGTCCCGTGTCCGATTGGGATAAACTGGTTCAGGAGTACATGGACAAAGGCGGAGCCCAGATCGTCCAGGAATACAACGCGAATATAAAAGAGAAGGATCCTAAAGCACTTTTTAAGTGAGATTGGTTAAAGTGACGCTTTATAAATGATCTGTAGAACGGCGGGGCGGGGCAAATCATTTTGCCCCTGTTCTGCATTGGATGACAGGCACCTATGCGAATGCGAGCAGGGGAAGGGGGAGAGATGTATCATGAGAAAGACAGCCAAAATCGGTTTATGGTTTAACAAGCGGTCGGCGGAGTATCTCTGGAGACACGGCCAGGACCAGTTTCAGCTTTATCTGGAGGAGGTGCTTGGGCATGCCGGCATTCCTTATACAAGGTTTGATGATGCCGATACCCTTGAGTCCTATCATCCCGATATCATCGTCGTGCTGCACGCTGGAGAGAAGGAAGAGGATCTGAACCGACTGGAGCAGTGGGCCCGACAGGGTGCGACGCTCATCAGCTACGGTGGATTGAATCGTATGGCCCGCCGGCTGGGCTGTACCCGGTTTGCCATCCGGGATGCGGTGTATGGCGATCTGTCGGGGTTAAAATATGCGCAAGGCATTCCGGTTCTGAGGGCGGTAATCAGTGATCCGTGGATGGTATCGCAGACATCTGTCATGCCGGTTGAAGCAGACGGCGTTCTGCGCCGGCTACGGAAAGATGGTGCCGAGGCGTCCGCGGCCGTCATCAAGTTCCCACTCGGCGGCGGACGGCTGATACGTTGGAACGTGGACATTCCTGCGAACATCGTCATGCTGCAGCAGGGCGGAGGGCCGGTCGTGCAGGACGGCATACCTGCTCCGGACGGAACAGGAGCGGTGGACGAAGGCATTCTGAAGGCGGATGACCGGTGTGAGCTGGACTGGAATGAGGACCGCTCGGTGACAGTGACCGGGATGCCTTATTTTGATACGCCGTATGCAGACTGGTGGCGCGAGGTGATTGTCCGCCAGCTAATGGAGGAAGCGGATGCGCTTGGATTGTCGCTTCCGTTTCTGGATTATTGGCCGGAAGGCGTCCATCAGGTGGCCATGATTTCGCACGACAGCGACTTCAACGTTGAGGAGGCGGCCCGAACGACCTTGAGCGTGCTTAAGAATAACGGCGTCCGATCGACCTGGTGCATGATCGAGCCGGGTTACTCTCCTTCGTTGTACAAGGAAATTCAGGCAGCCGGGCATGAGCTGGCTTTTCACTTCAATGCTTTGGAGCAGGAGAATGGCATATGGAGCGCCGAAGAATTCACACGTCAACTGAGCGTGATCCGGAGCACCAGCGGATCGCCAATCGTATCAAACAAGAACCACTATACCCGGTTTGAGGGCTGGGGAGAGCTCTATGAATGGTGCGAGTTGAACGGCATTGAAGCGGATCAGACCCGGGGGCCGAGCAAAAAAGGAAATGTCGGCTTTCCGTTCGGTACCTGCCACCCCTATTATCCTATTGCTCGTTCTCATGAGCGAAATCGGCTTTACCTGGTGCTGCAGATCGGCTTTCTGACCCAGGATCTGGAGCATCCCACACTTTCGGATGTGTCGGTGATTGCCCCGTTTCTCGAAAAGGTGGCGGAGGTCCGCGGCGTCGCTCACTTTCTGTTTCACCAGCAGCATATCCATAACCTGGAGCAGGTCCGGCATGCGCTTTCGCTTGCCGTCGAAACCGCGAAGCGTCTTGGTTATGCGTTCTGGACGAGCGAGGAGATCACTCGATGGGAGCAGGCCAGAAGATCTGCGGTACTGCGGGTCGGCGCAGACGGAATCCTGATCGCCGAGAATCTTCCGCAGGGAGCGGTATTGCGTCAGCCTTTGAATGCGGAGGCGGACCCGTCAGCTTCACGGACGGAAATTCGCTTTGGGCGCCCGTGTGCAGAAGCATCGAGCAGCGTGAAAACAGCAGCTGAATAACGACGATGAGGAGGAATCAGATCGTGGAAACGTTAGCGATTCATGGCGGAGCGCCAGTCAAGACCGGTCCTTTTGGCACAGGTAAAAGATTCGGGGATGAGGAGGCCGCGCAGCTGCTTGAGGCGCTGGAGCAAAACACGCTGTTTTATCATTTCGGCTCCAAGGTAAAACAGTTTTTGGCCGATTTCAATGCGATGTACGGCCGGGAATACAGTGTGGCGACATCCTCCGGCACCGCAGCCCTTCATGTCGCGCTTGGTGCGGCTGGCGTCTCCGTAGGGGATGAGGTCATAACAAGCCCGATTACGGACCAGGGAACGCTGATCGGCATTCTGTATCAGAATGCCATCCCGGTGTTTGCCGATCTGGAGCCGCACACTTACAATTTGGATCCGGCTTCGGTTGAGGCGCGCATCACACCGAGAACCAAGGCCATTATCGTCGTCCATCTCGCGGGATATCCGTGCGATATGGAACCGATTATGAAGATCGCGAAGAAGCATGGCATCAAGGTTATCGAGGATTGCGCACAGGCCTATTTGACCCGGTACAAGGGCAGGCTGACCGGGACCATCGGAGATTACGGCTGTTTCAGCACGAATGATTTCAAGCATATTTCCACCGGGGACGGCGGTATGGTGCTGATCAATTCGGGAGCGCGCGAGGATTACGAAACCGCTCACGCCTTTGCGGACAAAAACTATCGCCGTCTAGGCACCACGGTTGACCGAGGAACGAGTTATATTGCACCGAATTACCGGATGACCGAGCTGCAGGGAGCCGTCGGAATCGCCCAGCTGAAGAAGCTGCCCTGGATATGCGAGCGGCGTAAGCAATACGGCGACCGGCTCAATGAAGGATTGCAGGGAATCCAGGGTGTCATTCCGCCGCAGGTTGACCCGGAGCATAACTGTACATACTGGTTCTACATGCTGCGGCTTGACCTGGATCAATTGACCTGCAGCCGCGAAGAGTTTTGCAGAGCGCTGGAGGCGGAAGGCATCCCGAACCGTGCCGGCTATATCCCACAGGTGTGCTATTTGCAGCCGCTGTTCCAGAAGCGGCAGGCTTATCCGGGAAGCCATTTTCCGTTTGACGGCAGCAGCGTTTCCTATAAACCTGGCCTGTGTCCGGTAGCGGAGGAGATTCTGGTCACGGCGGTTCAGATTCCACTGAACGAATTCTACTCGCTGGAGGATATTGAGGATATTATTCACGCGGTTGCCAAGGTGGGTGCTTGTTATGCCAAAAGCGATGAGTAATACGGATAAAGCGGGCGGCGGTAAGATCCCGGAGAGGATGGGGGCTTTTGAGCGGATCGGCGTTCCCGCGGACGTGGATGAGAGCCGGTCAGCGGCGGTCTGTCGTAGAGACGACGGAGCCGAACGCATCGTAATCGCTGCCCGGGGATACGTGCTGATTGTGGATCCCGAGACGGGAAGCTGCAGCCAGCTTTATTTTCCGGGGGGCGAGGGCCAGTATCCGTTCGCGTCGGCCAGTGATCCCCGGGGGTGGTTCTATACGGGAGCAGGCCGCTATTTTTATATTGTAGATCCGTTCACTCCAGCATTTGTTGGACAGCACCGGATTCCTGAAGGGGAAGAGGAAGCGGGATTTGCGTTTGCCGTTAAAGGGGATGGACGGGTTTACGCCACAACGTACCCGGGAAGCTATCTGGTTGAGCTCGACGCTTCGTCAGATTCATCACGTACCTTATGCAGGCTGGATTCCGAGAGGAAGTATGCCATGACGCTTGCATGCGGAAGCGACGGGAAGATCTATGCCGGACTAGGCACGACATCGTCGGCCATCGTCTGCTTCCATGAGGAAACCGGCGAGCTGGAGATATTGCTCGAGGGCCCCCCGGATATGCCCGGGAGCGCTGCCGTTCTCCAGGGCTGCAACAGCTCTGTCTACGGCTGGCTGCCTTCAGGGGAGAATGGAGACGGACGATGGTACCGGCTGGGCGAGCACGGGGCGGAGCCAGTGTCGGCGGAGGAAGTCGGTCCATCCCTGTATAAGGGAGCAGGTTACAACAAGCTGCATCTGGACCTTGACGGTGGCCGAACACTGCTGAAATGGCAGCTGTCCGACAGACAGGTCGTCATCATGGAAGCGGACGGGAGCTTGAGCCGGATTCCGCTTTCCTACAAGGGAGGCGGAACATCGCTCTCCCCGCTGTACGGAGGCCCGGACGGCATTCTGTACGGCACCTCCAATCACCCGCTGCATTTGTTCACTTATGATACCACAGCCGGGCGTCTGACCGATTGGGGAGACGATATCGTGGAGCGGGGAGGCGGCGGCAATATAGCCGCTTATGCGGCTCAAGGGAACATCATCGTGGGTGCGGCATATGCAGGCGGCATGGTCCATCTGCTGGATACGGCAAAAGATTGGAATACGGAAGAAGGACCCTGCCGGAATCCTAGGCTGATCTATGAAAATGCCGCTGTCCACAGGCCGAGATGTGCGGCCGCGCATCCGGACGGCCGTCATGTTCTGTATGGCGGATTTCCCGGTTATGGTGCCGCAGGCGGCGGGCTCGGCATCGTGGATGTGCAGGCCGGTCAGGTGGAGATGCTAGAGCACCAGGAAATTGTCAGCGGGCAGAGCACGATTTCACTGGCGGCACTGCCGGACGGCAGGGTATTCGGGGGCACCAGCATTGAAACTCCTGGCGGTGGGATCAGCAAGGCGGGGGAAGCGGCGATGTATGAGTTGAGTTGGCCTGACCGGAAAGTGATTCGGCGCTGGGTGCCGATCCAAGGAGCCAAAGAGATTGCCCAGCTGGCTCCCGGCGTGAACGGCGTCCTGTATGGACTGACCTCGGAATCGATATTTTTCGTTTATGATGCTGATCTGCAACAAGTGGTTCACCGGAGCGATCTTTCTTCATGGGGCCGTATTGTCCGGCAGGGGCTGCTCATGACCGAGCGGGAGGGCCGTCCATTCCTCTTGGGTCTGCTGAGCAGGGCTTTGTTCACCGTGAATCCTGTAAACATGCAGCCAGAGCTGCTGGACCGGCTTCCGGCTGAAGCGACCAGCGGGATCGCCTGCCTGAACGGAGACGTGTATTTCGGTTCCTTTGCTGAGCTATGGCGGTATCGGCTGGAAGAGGAGGGGAATTACTTTTATGAATCGGTTTAATGGGGACATGATGCCGCTGTTAGAGGGAATACATACCCTTGATGCTTGGATGGAGAAGAAGTCCAGACTGAGAGAGCGCTGGCTGCAGCTGTTGGGGGAGCCTCCGGGGCCGGTTGATTACAAGCCGAGTGTGGCCGCAAACAGCGGTGGCTTCCGGGTGATATCAGAGCATGACGAGGAAGATCACACAAGACATAAGATCGTTTACCATTCCCCGGAAGGGGATCCAATCCATGCTTATCTTCTGCTTCCACATGGAAAGCCAGCTGAGGGAGGTTATCCCGCTGTTCTGGCTCTTCATCCGACAACCGAGAACGGAAAAGACGATGTATGTCTGCCTTCCGGTCGGGAGAATCGGCGGTATGGTCTGGAGCTGGTTCAGCGCGGATTTGCCGTGCTGGCACCGGACTCCATCACGTTCGGCGACCGGGTCTACCCAGGGGAAGAGCCTTTTCAAACCGCTCCGTTCTATCAAGAGCACCCCGCGTGGACTGCGGTTGGTAAAATGCTCTCCGATCACATCACGGCGGTCGATGTGCTGTCCTCGCTGCCGCAGGTAAACTCCCACCGGATCGGCGTCATCGGCCATTCGCTGGGCGGCTATAATGGCTGGTTTCTGGCCGGAATGGATAACCGCATCAAGGCTGTCGTCTCGAGCTGCGGGTTTACGATGTTCCGCGGTGATCCGGAGCCGAACCGCTGGGGGCAGCGGGAGTGGTTTTCCCATATCCCTTCCATAACGGACAGCCTGAGTAACGGCTCCCTTCCGTTCGAGTGGCATGAAATCGCTGCGCTTGCGGCCCCGGTGCCGATGTTGATGTGGTGCGGGACGCGAGATCCGATTTTTCCGAACTGGCGTGAGATTGCATCGGGTCTTGGGGAACTGGATGGCTTGTATGATTTTCTGGGCGCTTCATCTGCTTTCGAGTGCTGGATCGGTCATGAAGGGCATGACTTCCCGAGGGATATCCGGCAGCGTGCCTATGCTTTTCTTGAGAAGAAGCTTGCAGAGTAAAATATATACGCGTTCTTTAAGCGGAGTGCATGGAATCCTGATGTTCCTCATGATATACTGATTGTTATAGACATGTATAGGAGCGGTATATATTGTTGCGTAGAAGAAATGAATTTCATGAGCGTTATGAACGCTTTGTCCAGGAATTGAGAAATGAAATCGTCTCCGGCGTTCTGCAGCCGGGTGAATTTATTTTGCCGGAAAATACGCTTAGCCAGAAGTATGAAATGAGCCGGGTATCGATCCGGAAGGCGCTGGATGAGCTGGTGAACGAAGGACTGATCGAGAAGATTGCGGGCAAGGGCAACCGTGTGAAGGAGCCGGATGAGGACAGAACGCCTGTCGTGCTGAAACTCGCCTGGTTCTCCTCCTCCTATGAAATTCCGATTATCGAGAAAATGATCGAAGCGTTCGAGCGGAAGCATCCGTTCGTTCAGGTGGAAATGGTGCTGTACGCCGAGGACTTCTACACCGAAACCATCATTCGATCCATTGATGACGGTCAGGGCCCCGATCTGTTTATTATGTCGGATCAGCATTTCCGGGAATGGACCGAAAGCGGGCGAGCGAATCTGCTGACAGGATATGTTCCTCCTCGTCTCATGGAGGAAGGGGTCAGTTATCCGAGGGTGTTCGACCTGTTCAACGATGAGGGCAGCATGCTTGCGGCGCCGTTTGTGTTCTCTCCGGTGGTCATCTGCTACAACCGTTCGATCTTCCGTCAGCACGGCCTGCCTTACCCTATCAGTCTTGGCGACTGGAAGGAGCTGCTGGCGGCGGCCAAAGCCTGCACATCGGCCCCGGACGAAGACGGAATGACCGATCATTACGGCTTCTGCTTCTCCTCGTCTCCGAACCGCTGGCCGGTCTTCCTGCTTCAAAATGACGGCAGCATTATGGCTGCAGACCGCAGCCGGAGCACGATGGCGGATCAGCGGAATATCGAAGCTTTGGAGTTTTGCGTATCGCTTATGTACAAGGAGCATGTGTCGCCGATTTTCTCCCATGGCAGCAGCCATTTAGCCGAGAGCCTCTTTATGAAGGAACGGGTTGCCATGATCATGTCCACCTATTACTTCATGAATGAATTCCGCGATCATTCCATCGACTGGGATGTAATGACCCTGCCGAACGGCACCAAGCCCGCAACGATGCTGCTTGGAGGGGGGCTGTCGATCAACGCTGCGAGCAGTCATCGGAATATCGCTGAGAAACTCGTGGATTTTATGACAGGTGAGGAGGCGCAGACGCTGTTGAAGAAGCACGGCTGCACCATTCCGGCTTTGCGGTCGGTGGCCGAAGATGACCGTCTGCTGAATCCGGACATTCATCCGCAGCACTATAACCGTTTTCTGGAGGTGCTGCCTCACGCTTATCCGCTTCATACCCTCAACCTGAGCCAATCTGAAATATCGACGCTCCTGGATGAGCTGAATCTGCTGTGGGCCGGCATGGAAACCCCGGCGGATACCTGCACCCGAATTGAGCAGCTGTTCAACAGCCGTCTGGGCCTGACGGGCGCCGGTACGGGAATGGAGAAGTGAACGAAACTCTTATTCCGTCTCATTACGTCAGGTAGTTTGAGCGGTAATTAAATGTATGAAGGAACTTCATGGCAGGACGCCGAAATTGTCAGATGACTCAGATGACAATGACATATGGATTTTGAAAGCCGCATAAATTGCGGCTTTTTTCAGTTTGTAGTATCAGTTTTTTTTCCTAATTGAACGACAAGAGCTTAAGACGAAGCTTGTTACATAATCACTCCATATTGATCTTGTCTGCACCCGATCTTGATTTCTCTATTCTATGATTAGTCCCAATATAAATTAGAGTTGTGTCTCAGATGACTACGTTTGTCTAGTTTTTGAAAAAGTGTTACGATCCAACTGAATTACACACTGGTGAGTATGAGGGACTAATGCTCATGCTCATAAAAATTTGAGAGGTTGTCACATGTCTAAAACAATAATGATTGTAGAAGATGAGCATATTTTACGAGAAATCATAAAAGATTATTTGCTTGAAGAAGGTTATGAAGTGCTCGAAGCGGATGATGGCAGAAAAGCTTTGGCGCTATTCCAGGAACATGAGCTGGATCTGATCATACTGGATATCATGCTCCCTGAATTGGACGGATGGTCCGTATGCAAACGCATCCGAAAAGTATCTAACGTTCCGATTATCATGCTGACGGCCCGTTCGGATGAGGATGATACCTTGATGGGTTTTGAACTGGGAGCCGACGACTACGTAACCAAACCGTACAGCCCTCCAATCTTGCTGGCACGGGCGAAGCGGCTTTTGGAGAGCAGACAGACTCGGGAACAAGAAGACGATACATTGTCCAGCAACGGTATTTCCATCCACTTTCCATCCCGAACGGTGGCGGTGGATGGGGAAAACTGCAGTTTGACGCATACGGAATTTGAAATTTTGGCTTATCTGATGAAAAACAAAGGAATTATTATAACCAGAGAACAGCTGATTACAAAAATCTGGGGGTATGATTTTGTCGGTGATGAGCGTACGGTCAACAGTCATATCCGCAATCTGCGTTCCAAGCTGGGAGAGCACGCCAAGCATATTGCTACGATCGTTCGATCAGGTTACAAGTTCGAGGACAAGTTATGAAACAAGGCATTGTTCTTAAGCTGTTTCTATTTACGACGGGATTATGCTTATTTATTCTAGCTATTATCTTTACCTTGCAGACCGTATTTTTCAAACAGTATTATGTTCATCAGAAAGTGAAGGACGTGAGCGCGGCGCTTCAGGCTTACGAACAAGACTACCTGAATCAAACAACGGACACGCAGGAGACGGCAAAGCTGGAGCAAGATTTTTATCAAAAGCATAACATCTGGGTTACGACTGTGGACACCCAAGGTAATTTAAAGTACACCGATGATTTCTTCATGGAAGTCAAGCTAAGACATTCGGAAGAAACCATGTTTTCCAATAAAACGATGACCATTCCTCTGTATAGTGTGATCGACGTAGAGGACTTCAGCAGTGATAATCCGTTCCTCACGCCTTGGATTAAAGAAGGGGAAGAGATCGCCATGGAAGGTTTGATTATGAATGGCCAGCCGGTGATCCAGCGGATGGGAAGGGGCAATTCTAACCTAAGAGACGAAAGCAGGCTGGAAAATTCGCAGATGGTGAGAAAAGAGTACGAGGTCGTCACTCGATTTGCGAGTCCGAACCAATACTTTGAGAAATATCCCACATTTCTGGTCGAGGGAACCATTATGAAGGTCCAGTTACCGGAAGGCGCAGGGGTCTCGCGTTATACCAATCACTTGTTGCTGGACCGCATCAAGGCTTTCCAATCGGATCTTTTGTACGGCGACTGGAAGGATAGCAAGAATCCCAATCAGATCGTAGATTATAAAGAAAATGATGTGAATTACAAAATTATCGTGAATCGCATCCAAGATCGCGACGGAAATCCCGCATATCTGTTCGCGATGGCGTCACTCCAGCCGGTTAATGAAGCCGCAGGGATGATCAAGGAATACTATGTGTACATCATTATTGCTACTCTGCTTCTCGTGGTGCTGGCATCGTTCTATTATTCTCGACAGATCACACGGCCGCTGCTGCGCATCAACCGTACCACACGGCAAATGGCAGACCTTGATTTTTCGGAGAAAATCCCCATTACAACGAAGGATGAAATCGGGGACTTATCACGCAACATTAATGAGCTCTCCGAGCGCCTGCACTCTCATATTCTTCGGCTTGAGCAGGATATCGAGAAAGAAAAGCAGCTGGAGAATACGAGAAAAGAATTTATATCCGGCGTATCCCACGAGCTGAAAACTCCGTTAAGTGTTATTCAGAGCTGTCTGGCTATTATGAAGGACGGGGTGGCAAGCCATAAAAGGGATTATTACTTTAAGGCGATGGAGGACGAGGTCAAAAGAATGGATCTGCTGATCGTGGATATGCTGGAATTGGCCAAGTACGAATCCGGAACGTATACCATGGACATTGATTCTTTTTATATCGACACCGTTATCGAGCGGGTATGTACAAAATTGGCTGCGGACATCGAAACAAAGCAGTTACATCTTGATATGTCACTGAAGCCAGTCGAAGTGCTGGCAAATGAGCGGCGAATGGAGCAGGTCGTTGTCAATTTCCTCAGCAACGCGATTCGCTATACGCCGGAGCAGGAGTCCATTCTCGTCAGTATCTTGGAAGATGGGGACACCGTTAAAGTATGCATCGAAAATAAAGGAGCCCACATTCAAAGCGAACAGCTTGAGAAGATCTGGGACCGGTTTTATCGCGGCGAGCCTTCCCGAAAACGGTCGACTGGAGGGACCGGGCTGGGCCTTTCCATCTCCCAAAAGATTCTGGAAATGCATGGTGTCTCATATGGTGTAACCAACACTCCTAATGGAGTCCTATTCTATTTTCATTTGAATAAGAAAGCGTAGAACCCGGTTCTGCGCTTTTTTAATTGAAGAGTTGTTCTTGAAGGTTCTTATGGACCTGTCAGGAACAGCTCTTTTTTGTTTGCCGCCGCCAAAGCCTATTACTCTATGAAAGTTTGATATCATCTGCACCTTATCTTGATCTCGGGCTACTACACTTTTATCAGGAGGAGGAGAGAACGTATGAGAAAAGGCAGCTCGATTATAATCACTCTTATGTCTGCGCTGGTGATCGTTCTGCTGTGTCAACTTGTTTCGAGGGAAGGGACGCCAAGCGACCGCAAAGCCGGCATGGATGTCCGCTCGGATAAGATAAGAACGCTAGAATACCGGTCAGAAACGCCTTATAAGGTCGTGATTGATTCAGGACATGGCGGTAAGGATAACGGCGCAACGGGAGCCAGTGGTAGTTTTGAGAAGGATTTTACGCTGCAGCTAGCGCTAAAGGTAGAAGAACTGGCAAAACAAGAGCCGCAGATTGAAGTGGTTCTCACTCGATCAGAGGATCGCTTTATATCTTCGATTGACCGGGAACGGCCGGAAATCGCCAATCGACTGGGGGCGGATTTATTCATATCCATTCACGGAAATACGTACGAAGACGCTAGTGTTTCGGGTACAGAAACCTACTATTATCATGAAGATTCCCAGTTCCTGGCGGAAATTATGCAAAAGCATATGGTTCAGACCAGCGGATTTCGGGACCGGGGAGTAAAAAAAGAGGATTTCTTTGTCTTGAAGGATTCGAACATGCCGGCCGCTCTAATCGAAATGGGTTATTTAACGAATCCGCAAGAAGAGAATGAAATGCTGACGGAAGATTTCCAATACCGGATGGCAAGCTCCATTCTGGACGGAATTAAAGAAGCTTTAAATTTAAATTAAAGAGAGGAACATGAACATGAAAAAAATAGTTGCAACCCTACTCCTTGGGAGTATTGCACTTGTATTGGCAGCATGCGGAAACGAATCCTCAAGCTCGAGTCCGCAGCAACCGACCACACGAAACCAAGGACAGGCAACGGAATCAAAAGGCTCCGTAGAAACCGAGTATCAAGCACTTTTCCAGAACAGCGTTTTTGTGGGGGATTCCATTACGGAGTGTTTATCATTTCATGATGTGCTTAAAGAGGAGAATGTTCTGGCAGGCGCAGGAAAAACGGCGGAGTTTGCACTTCAAGATATGGCTGAGTTGACTAAGCGGGATCCAGAACATATCTTTATCCACTTGGGATCGGATGACATTTTATGGCCAACGGATAACCCCAAAACCTATTCCTTGAAAAACTATGCGAAGCTGATCGGTATAATCAAGGAAAAGCTTCCACAAGCGAAAATAACTCTTTTATCGGTAACCCCGGTAACGGCAGAAGCGGAAGAGCTGGAACCAAGATATAAAAATATCAATGATTATAACCAAGGCTTAAAAGAGTTGGCGGAGAAAGAGAACATTGGATATGTTGATTTGTCCCCGATATTTTCAAACGGCTCAAATAATCTGTACGATTCGGACGGGATTCATTTTAAACCGGAGTTTTACTCAAGCATGCTGGACCTGGTAAAAGATCAAGTGGAATAACGTGTTATGGATCAATCAACATGGAGGTGTGAGTATTGGTCTTTAGCAGCCTAATATTCCTGTTCCTCTTTCTGCCGGTCACCATTCTGATCTATTACGTTTCTCCGATGAATTTTAGAAATGCTGTCCTCCTTGTTGTCAGCCTGATTTTTTATGCATGGGGAGAGCCCATATACATTTTCATCATGATTTTCTCCACGGTCTTCGATTATATCAACGGGCTGCTGATCGATAAGTATAGACATCGGAAGCTGATGGCCAGATCGATTTTTATCGGCTCGATGGTCGGCAGTCTGGGTATTCTCGGATTTTTCAAATATGCGGATTTTGTCGTGGACAACATCAATCTGTTGTTTCATATGAATATCCAAGCGACCGATTTGCCGCTGCCTGTTGGCATATCTTTCTATACCTTTCAAACGATGTCTTATGTCGTTGACGTATACTTGGATAAAGTATCGGTGCAGAAGAATTTCATCTCTTTTGGGGCATATGTGACCATGTTCCCGCAGCTTGTAGCGGGTCCCATCGTCAAATACGGCGATATCGCGGAACAGCTCGTTTCCCGTAAGGTGTCGCTGGACCGTTTTGGCGAAGGGGCGGAGCTGTTCATCAGGGGACTTGCCAAAAAAGTGCTGTTGGCCAATAATATCGGATTATTGTGGGCGAGTGTTAAAGCGACGCCGATCGAGGAATTGAGCGTACTCTCCGCCTGGCTTGGCATTACCGCATTTACTCTGCAAATCTATTTTGATTTCAGTGGTTACTCTGACATGGCTCGGGGACTAGGGAAAATGTTCGGATTTGATTTCATGGAAAATTTCCGATACCCCTACATCTCAAAAAGCGTAACCGAATTTTGGCGCAGATGGCATATTTCGCTCGGCAGCTGGTTTCGGGAGTACGTTTATATACCGCTTGGCGGTAATAGGTCAGGCTTTATGAAGCAGCTCAGGAATTTACTGGTCGTATGGTTTTTAACCGGATTATGGCATGGAGCCAGCTGGAACTTTATCATGTGGGGTTTGTATTTCGGATTCTTTGTGATCATCGAGAAACGATTTCTTTTGCAAAGTCTTGGACGTTTACCCGCTTTTGTCGGCCATGTTTACACGCTTCTGGTCGTTGTGATCGGCTGGGTATTGTTCGAAATGGAGCAACTGGCTTCCGCTTGGCGTTTCATCGGCGTGATGTTCGGTTTCGGCGGGCATGCTTTTGCGGATCAGCAGGCGCTCTATGATTTGTCTGCGAATGGTGTATTGTTTGTCGTGTTGGCAATCTGTGTTACTCCGCTTCCAGGAAAGATGTTATCCTGCATGAGGGAAAAATGGAGAATCGCCGGCGTGATTACCGTTCCGCTTATCTATTTTTTATTCATGATCCTGTCGACGGCTTATTTGGTCAATGAAACCTACAATCCGTTTTTATATTTTCGATTTTAAAAGGGGACAGCCATGGGATATTACAAAAATTTAAAAAATAAATTGCTGGCCTTATTGCTGCTCCTATTTATTAGCGTAATCGCAGTTCTTCATCTTTTGGCGGTGGATCGTTCATTTTCGGAGTCGGAAAACCGGATGCTGAAGCAGCTGCCGCACTTGTCGCTGAAAGCATTGCTGTCAGGAGATTTCACAGCCGATTTCGAAAAATATGTGTCCGACCAATTTGTTTTCAGAGACTTTTGGATCGGGGCAAAAACCGATGTGGACCGGCTCTTGGGAAAAAAGGAGAGCAACGGAGTTTACCTAGGAACAAACGGGTATCTGATTCAGGATGTTATTTCCCCGGCGGAAGAGGACTTGAGGGAGAAGCTCGAAGCCATTCATTCGTTTGACCAGGCCACGACGGAAATGAATAAATATGTGATGCTGGTACCAACGGCAGCCGCTCTATATAAAGACAAGCTCCCGAAATATGCGATCATCGGCGATCAAGAAGCATACTTGAAAAAAGTAAAGCAATGGCTGAATCCCAATATACGTTTTATCGATGTTTTTCCAAGTTTATATGCTGCGCGTGATCAACCTATATATTATAAAACCGATCATCATTGGACGACGAAAGGCGCTTATATCGCTTACCTGGAACTTTGCAGACAAATGGGGCTGACACCACAGGAAGAGGAAGAGTTTAACATCCAGCAAGTAACCGATGTATTTTACGGCTCGCTTTATTCAAAAAGCGGTTTCAGACATGTACAGTCCGATCGTTTGGAGCTTTATATGTCAAAGGATCAAGAGAAATATACCGTAACGTATGTCGATGAAGAGAAGACCACGGATTCATTGTATGCGATGGAGCAGCTGCTCAGGAAGGATAAATATGCGGTGTTTCTTAACGGTAACCATGCACGAATCCATATTAAAACGGCTAATCCGAGCGATAGAAAGCTGCTGGTGGTCAAAGATTCGTACGCTAACAGCCTGATTCCTTTCTTAATTAAGCATTTTAGCGAAATACATGTGGTAGACCTTCGGTATTATGATGAGGATTTAGCGTCTTTCGTGAACGAGCAGGGGATCCAGGACATGCTATTGCTTTATAATGCGAATACGTTTTTCGAGGACCCATCCATCAAAAATGTAACGGAGTGATTAAATGAAGAAACAATGGAGCGGGAAAAGGAGTTTTTACCCCGTTATGCTTGCATTCATCGTCGTAATTGGCGTATTGTCCGGTTGCGCAGGCAAGGATGACAAGACTTCAGAACAATTGACTGCCACCGAAATCGGAAAAAGTATCGAGCAGGCAGTTAGCCTAAAAGACATGAAAAAGCAGGATCTGAATAAGCTGCAGAAATTGTACAAGATGGATGCAGACAGCATGGATGATTTTATTCTTTATACGTCTACATCGAATGTAAAAGCTGATGAATTGGCCATTATCAAGCTGAAGGATGAGAGTCAGGCAGAAAGCGTCAAAGTGAATATGGAGCAACGAATCGAAGCACAGAAAATGAAATTCAAGGACTATCGCCCCGATGAATATTTTCTGGTCGATAATCACGTGTTAAAGACGAAGGGGCGATTTATTTTCTTCGCGGTTTCTAAAGACGCCGAATCAATGGAACGCATGTTTGACAGTGCTTTTTAACAGAAGCCCAGCTCAAATCCTAATTTTCCAAATAAGAATATTTCTCCACCATTTTATATAAATACTTTCGAAACTCTTCCACGTATGATTCAGGTTCTACGATTTCCAGATTCGTGCCGAAACCTGCTAAAAACTGAAATCCTATATGGTTTTGAGGTACATAAATGGTTGCCAAGAAATATTCAGAATTATAGATTGAAATACTCTTTCGACCGTACCTTTCAATGAATTGATCTTTTATGCTTGGCGAAATCAATGCCTTTATAGCGACTAGTTGCGGTTGATAACGGGTTGTTTCTTGTTCTAATGCATAATCTCTCGGTTTAAAGGTTTCTTCATTCATATTGAGATTATCGATCCTGGATAATTTAAATGCTCTATAGCTCTGACGATGTAAACAGAATCCCTTCAGATACCAACTCGTCTCGCTATAATGAAGCTGATAAGGCTCGACGATTCGATTCGTTATCATGCCATTTTTATCTATATAATCAAATGAAATTAACTTTTTCCCTGAGATCGATTCCTGGCATGTCTTCAAGGTTTGAAGAACCTCGGACCGACCCTCCCAATCATAAAATGACAGTCGGACTGAACCTTTCAGTGACAATGGGCTAACCATGGCTTCTATCTTTTTAATAGTTACTTCAACTTCTTCGCTAATTAGAATTTGTTCCAATCCGCCGAGCGCAGTCAAAATATTCTCCAAGTCGGAGCTGCTTAAAAGACGTTTATCCACCTTGTATTCATCCATAATACCGTATCCGCCATGAATTCCATGAACAGAATAGATGGGGATGTTGGATAAACTCAGTGTTTCCATATCGCGAAGAATCGTTCTTTTGGAAACGTTAAATAATTGTGCGAATTCTTTTGTTGAAACGATATCTTTTTTTAGCAGTATCATGATAATCGATATTAATCTTTCAACCTTCTCCATAGCTGCCCCTCTTTTGGTACAAATTTTTAAATGGTGACATGCGTCTGTCACCACTAATAAATTATACTTCATTTATCAAAAGAAGGAGGTACAACTTTATGTCAGCTATAGCATATTTGAATTTTGATGGAATCGCCGAAAAAGCGATTGAATTTTATTCGGAGGCTCTCAATGCGAACGAGGTAAAAAAAGTGAAATTTAGGGATTTTCCGCAGGATCCAAATTATCCATTGCCAGAAAATGAATTAAATATGATCATGGAGTCTTCAATAGAATTTGCAGGCGGAAAAATCATGATGTCGGATATTTTGCCTTCCATGAAGGCGGTAACGGGTGAGTTGGTAAAAGGAAATAACGTGCTTATTAGTGTAGTCATGGATGATAAACAAACATTGGAAGACTACTTTAGCCAATTGTCTGTTGGCGGTCATGTCGTAATGCCGTTATCCAATACCCCTTGGTCTTCGTGCTTTGGCATGCTGGTTGATCAATTCGGAATTGCCTGGAAATTTAATAGCGACGCAGATAAGTTTCTTGATCGTGTCATTTCCAACAAACAGTAACTCATTCAAAACATGGCCTTCCAATGAAAGGCCATGTTTTTATATTCTCATTAGAAAGGAGGAGGGTGGGTTATAGCTATGAAAATTGAGAATGTCATTCCAGCAAAAACGAGAGAGGATTTAAGAATTTGGCTGCAGAACCATGGCAAGACCGAGAAGTCTTGCTTGGTCTTGGTAAGTATGACACCAGCCCCTGATATGTTGTTATATTTGGACGTCGTTGAGGAAGCCTTATGCTTTGGATGGATTGACGGAGTCAAAAAGAAAGTGTCCGAAACCGGGCTGGCCCAGAGACTGTCTCCTAGAAGTAAAAAAAGCACATGGACCGAATTAAATAAAGAACGTGTCCGCCGCCTCGAAAAGTTGGGGTTCATGAGTGACGAAGGCAGGAGGGTTCTTCCTGACATGGATCCCGGTTCTTTCAGAATAGATGGGGTCATCGAACAAAGGCTTAAAGAGGAAAAGCAAGTATATGAGAATTTCATGGCATTTCCGGATCTTTATAAAAGAGTTCGGATCGACACGATACAAAGCTATAAGAATCAGCCGGAATTATTTAAGAGCAGATTAGACAAATTCATAACCAACACGAGAGAAAACAAGATGTACGGTCAATGGAACGATAATGGCCGTCTGTTAGATTATTAATATTTCCTGGGTCGAAGGCCAACAACCGTATTCACTCAATTTCTTATAGCTTTTGATTATTATTCTTAACAGACTGTACCATATCCTTCTAAAGCGCAATGTGCATTCCATATTTCGATGTGTATCGAATAGTACTCGGTTTATACTATATACAAAAGTACACCAGAATGTAGATGGGGAGGGTTATGGTATGGACATGACAAAACAGCTTGAACAGCTTGCCGCCTTTAAAAAGCTTCATTCCGATTTCTTTATTTTGCCTAATGCATGGGATGCTGCAAGCGCGAAAACTTTTGAGAAGTGCGGCTTCAAGGCCATTGGCACGACAAGTGCCGGCATTGCGGTTTCCCATGGGTATGCGGATCGGAATATGCCCTTTGATAGGATGTTGGATACGGTACGCAGGATTGTGCAAACCGTGGATATTCCGGTTACCGTGGACATGGAAGACGGGTATGGACAAACACCTGATGAAGTCGCAGAGTCGGTTAAGCTGGTGATCAAGGCGGGCGCAACGGGAATTAACATTGAAGACAGCAGAATGGACCGACAAGCGCCGCTGCTTGATATTCCGGTCCAGCAAAAAAAAATAGCCGTGATCCGAGGGCTGGGGAATGCCATGGGTTATCCTCTTTTTATCAATGCCCGGATCGATGCTTACTGGATCAAGTCTATGCCGCCTGCAGGGAGGCTTGAAGAGACGATCAAGCGGGCCCATGCCTACCAGGAAGCCGGGGCAGATTGTATTTTTGTCCCCGGAATCCAGGAAATCTCCGACATCCAAACACTGCGCCATGAAGTAAGCTGTCCGATCAATGTATTGGCCGGGCCGGGAATGCCTTCTGCAAATGAACTTAAAGCGCTAGGGATTCAGCGTATCAGCACCGGCTCAGGACCTTTTCGCGCCGCAATATCGCTTCTGCAACGCATGGGCCATGAAATTTTGGAGGAGGGAACTTTTGAGCACATGACTTCGAGAGTCCTGTCTTACGACGATTTATCGAATACTGAAACACCTTAATGGAAAAGTAGCCTTGGCAGCAAACAACGAAGCTAGCGTCTGCGCAGATCCTCATTCCCGCAACGCTATGGCTGCTGGTGAATCGGCAGAGTGATGGATTACAGTTAAAATGTATCCCTGAAGAGTGGGCTTGCCCCACTCCTTTTTTTATGGGCAGGGATTATAATCCATCGTGACAGTGAAAAGTTTGGATGGAAGGGGGAGTGAACGTCAGAAAGCGGGCTGCTTGCTTCCGATAAAATGTTAGCGCCTTCACAAAAAACCAAGCAAGAATACAACCGGGAGAACAGAAGCTGCGGTGCCTTATTATCGTGTGGCAGATGAATAATCTTGAGGAGGTATTTATGCTTACCATTACAAGAAAAGCAGTTAGTTTGTTGGTAGTGCTTGCCGTAATGATTACAGGATTCTCACCCCGAACTGCGGGTGCTGCAGAAATCGATAGCTATTCCATTTCTTCAATGGATATGATGGATGCCGCTGATCCGGCATCTTTGGCGCAGACCGCAGCTGCTCCGGCCACGATACAAAATTACCCGATGCCATCCATCTATACCGCATCCAGCGTGTTTTCGTTGAAAGCGAATAACGAAGCGATTCCTGTAATCAGTTATCTGGCTGATTATGATTATGCTCAATTTTCTTTTTCCGGGACGGTCCGTATCGAAGTTACCAACAATGTGCCGATCACATCATTCTCCATCAGTCCTCAGGCTAAAAATATCGAAGGCACGGTCAACGGGAACAAGCTAACCTTCTCGCTTTCATCCTCAACCTATGTCATCGTGAAACTCAATGACCAGAGGAAGAAGATTGTCATCGCAGCAGATCCCTTGGAGACGGATATTCCCCCGTCCACAGGTGCCGGGATTTATAATGTGACGCAGTCGCCATACCATGCGGATAACACGGGCACATCGCTGGCATCGGGTCCGATTCAGCAGGCGATCGATGACGCCCATGAAGCCGGCGGCGGCGTTGTATTCATTCCGGCAGGTGTTTATAAGAGCGGGAACCTGACATTAAAAAGCAATGTAACCTTTTACCTGGCCGGCGGCGCCGTCATTGTCGGCACGGGCAAGGGGGAAGACTACGTGATTGATTTTCGCAAGGATTCACGAAACGCGGATGGAACGTATTTTATTCGTACTGCCGTAGACTCCAGCAATATTACGATACGGGGACGGGGAACCATTGATGGAAAAGGCATTGCGATGCGAGAGCGAAAGATGCCGGCGCCGAATAAGAATGAAGGGTTCCTCAATAACCTGCTCGTTCCGATCGCAACATCCAATTTTACTTTTGACGGCTTAATATTGCGGGATGGCGGTTTCTGGTCGTTTATGGTGGTTCGTTCCGACAATGTGACCATAAACAACCTTAAGGGATTCCAGGATTTATACAAAATCGAGAATGACGTTATCGATATTAATGAAAGTCAGAACGTGCTTGTTCAACATTCGATTGCCATCTCGGATGATGACACGTATTCCACTAAAACCTGGCTGCAAACGGGGATGTCCAAAGACTGGCCGGGCGAGCTTGAACATTTGGAGAACGTGGTCTTTGATGACGCTTTTGCATGGACAAGATGCGCGGCTTTCAAGATTGGCATGGGTGTAGCCCAGCCGCAAATCGGCGTAACCATCCGAAATTCGTATGTGTATCAAAGCGCCAGAGCACTGCTTATTGATCATGGATACCAACTGAATACGCTCCCGGAGGAAGGTTACGCCCAAAATATTACGTTTGAGAATATCGATATCGAACGCGTCGGTATCAATCAATTCGGGAACTATTGGCTTGGAGTGTCCACCAGCACTTCCGGCGATGTAAGCAATGTTGTAGTCAAGAACATCCATGTTCGCGAGACCGGCACCCAGAAATCCAGAATTTCCGGGAATGCCACGAAAGGCGGAAGGGTTAACGGCGTCACGTTCACGGATGTTTATGTCGGAGGCAAGCTTGCAACAACCCTGGACGACTTGAATGTTACCGTCAATAACAATGTAAATGGTATCGTTTTTTCCAATTCAAAACCTCCGCTATTCAGCGACAATTTCGAAGACGGTAACACGGCGGGCTGGACGTCGATGTCCGGTGGCTGGACCGTCCCGACAGTCGGCACGAATCACGTGCTGTCCAGCGGGAACCAGACAACCACCTCTCTGATTACCGCTAACAGCGGGGGTTCATGGACGGATTACGTTTATGAAGCCAGATTGAGAATGCCCATCACCAATGCCAACGCGGGCTTGGCCTTCAGGGTGCAGAATGCAAACAATTATTATATGTATCGCATTCATTCATCGAATCAACAGCTGGAGTTGTACAAATCCGTGAATGGACAATTGACACTTGTAAACAGTACACCCTTCACGGCCATTGAGAAACAGTGGTATAAGGTTAAGGCGGTTATACAAGGGAACACGATTTCCTGTTACGTGGATGGAGAATTAAAGATGGAATGGACCAATCCTGTCACCGAATTGACGGCTGGGGGGATCGGATTCCGGACCACTTCAGCGGGCGTCCACTTTGACGATGCCGTGGTTAGTCTCCTCAATAAAGCGCCTGAGGAGATTGCCCTTTCACACAACAGTGTTGTTGAAAACACGACGGCGGGAGGTGTGGTCGGAACCTTTTCCACCAGCGACCCTGATGCGGAGGAAACATTTGCTTACATGCTGATAGCAGGGGCAGGGGATATGGACAACAACAGCTTCAGCATTTCGGACAATAAGTTGTTTCTAGCCGTAACGCCTGATTACGAAGCTAAGGATAACTACAGCATCCGGGTAAGGAGTACAGACTCAGGCGGGCTGTATGTTGAGAAGACCTTTACGATCCAAGTCACGGACGTGAATGAATCACCCGTGAATCCGGATCCTACGGTCATCCGATTCAGCGACGATTTCGAAGATGGAAATGCCGGAGGATGGACGTCTGCTTCAGGTTCCTGGGATGTAACAACGGACGGCACAAAAACCTTGATTCAGAATCAAGCTGCCACTGCAGTCATTGCTGCCGGCGATTCGTGGACGGATTATACGTACGAAGCCAAAGCGAAAATGCCCATCACCAATGCCAACGCAGGCATTCTCTTCAGGGTACAGGATGCGGGTAATTTCTATATGTTCCGAATCCATTCCGCAGTCCAAAAGCTGGAGTTGTACAAATCCGTGGACAACGTCATGACTCTTGTATCCAGTACTCCGTTTACAACTCAGGCGAACCAGTGGTATACGATGAAGGCTTCCATTGAAAGGAACACAATAAAAGGTTATGTGGATGGAGAATTAAAAGTGGAATGGACCAATCCCGAGACGGAATTGACAGCAGGAAAAATAGGATTTCGGACCACTTCGGCAGGCGTAGCTTTTGATGATGCTGTGGTACTGGCACCTGGTCCGATCTAACTAGAACGGCCCCCGTACCATGTCAATAAGAGCCGATCCACAGGTCGGTCAGCGTTAATGGGATCATACGAAGGAGCTGCCCCTAAAGCCATGAATGGCTGCTTTGGGACAGCTTCGTTTTTTTGCATTGTCGTACAGGGGATGCAGTGACATAATCAAAGAATAGAATGTAACGGAAGGCGTGAAAAGCTTGGAGTATCTCCGCAGGCAATCGTTCCGCAACAAACTCAAGATCGCTTTTCTGGCTGTCATCGTGCTTTCTGTCTTGATGACCGGAGGATTGTCTTATTATATCTCGGCTGCCACACTGGAAAAGAATGCGCTGAAGCTCACGCAGGACACGGTGGTCAGGTCCGCACAGATCGTGGATGAGAAGCTGAATAAACTGATGCTGATTATGATGACGTTTATGATCAGCCAGCCTTTCTACGACATGCTGAAAGATGCCGCCTCCGGGGATGCCAGCAGATATTATACGCATCTGAATGATCTTGATAACGTTTTCTCGCAGGCGCGGATCGCCGAGCCGCTTATCCAATCGATCTACGTATTTACGCCGATTGGCGAATTTTATCCTTCTTCCATGAACCGCAATCGGCTCACCGCATTCGAGGATACCGTTCTATATGAGCGCATCGAACAGGAGAAAAAGAACCTGTGGGTGGAAGGTCACGAGGATATGCTCTTCTCCGGGAAGGAACGCGTCATTTCGCTCATTCTGGAGCCGATCTTTGACACACCGGTCAGCGGTGTTTATATTGTCGTGAATATCCGGGAGGACGGCTTCCGCAAGCTCGTGCAGGGAAACACCGCGGAAGGAGCGTCCAGCTTCTTGCTTAACGATGATGGAGAGACGGTTTACCCCGTGAAGGAACAGCTGATCAGGCAGGCGGTGGAGACGGGAGATTTGAATGGCATGATGAACCGCTCGGAGGGAAGTCAGGCTTTTGATCTGGACGGCCAAACCTATCTGCTTAATTATGCCCGTCTCGGCATAGCGGATTGGACGATGACCACCATCCGTTCCCGGGCTGACGTGCTCCAGGACATGGTATTCGTCAAATGGCTGATCGCCGGGGTTACGCTGGCTGCTTTTACCGTGACCACGTTGATTTCGGGCGCATTTTCACGCTATTTGCTAAAGCCGCTGCAAGGGCTTCTGAAGGTGATGAAGCGGGTCGAGAACAACGATCTGACCGCCCGTTTTGAGAGTGGCAGCGGAGATGAACTGGCTCAAGTGGGATATCGGTTTAACCGGATGCTGGAACAGATTGTGGTGTTGATTGATGAGGTAACGGAAGCGCAGACGCATAAGCGAACGGCAGAGATCAAGGCGCTGTCAGCGCAGATGGACCCGCATTTTCTGTACAACACGCTCAACACCATCTACTGGAAATTGAAATTGAAGCAGATCGAACCGTCGCAGCAAATGGTCATGTCGCTCTCCCGCCTGTTCCAACTCGGGCTGAACAATGGACAGGAAATCACGATAATGTCGAAAGAGCTGGAACATGTGCGCCAGTATTTGGAACTGCAGTTAAGCTGCTATGAAGACTTATTCACTTATGAGATCCATGTACGCGAACCGGAGGTGTCATCGCTTTCGATTCCGCGAATCATTTTGCAGCCGCTGGTGGAGAACAGCATTTTGCACGGTTTTCGCGACCTGAAGAACGGCGGCCTAATCGAAATTGAAATTAGCGGGGATGAGAAATGCTGGACGATTACCGTACGTGATAACGGCAGGGGCATGGATGAGACCCAAGTGCGCGCACTCTTTTTGCTGGAGTCGAAGAAGGGATATGCGGTGTCCAATTTGATTCGGCGGCTCAGGCTCTATTATGGGGACGGTGCGGAGTTTCACGTAGACAGTGCCCCGGAACGCGGAACCGAAATACGGATTTCATTGCCCAAGAAAGGGGAGCATTTGGATGAGCAATCCTGAAGCGATCAGTCTTTGCATTATCGACGACATTAAAAGCGTTGTTGACGGGCTGACCGCGATGAACTGGGAAGAGCAGGGGATTCGGGTTGCAGGTGTATCGAGCAATGGGGAAGAGGGGCTTAAGCTGATCAACGGGTTGCGTCCGGATCTGGTTATTACCGATATCCGGATGCCGATCATGGACGGGTTGAGCATGCTGCGTTTGTTGCTGGAAGAGAACCCCAACTGCAAGGTCATTCTGATTAGTGGCTACGCCGACTTTGAATATGCGCAGCAGGCGGTGCAGCTGGGGGCGTTTGATTTTGTGGTGAAGCCCTTCACCGAAGAAGATATGATGTCGGCTGTTCTGCGAGCCAAAGCAGAGGTTATGGAAGAGAGGTCCAAACAGATAAGTTTGAGGGAAATGGAGAACAAGCTTCGCGAGAGCATGCCGGCGCTGCGGCAGGAATACTTTACGCTGCTCGTAAGCCACCGCACTTCATGGGAAGAGGCATCGGAACGATGGGAGTTTCTGAATATTGAGCTTGATCCGCACGGCTTCGTGGTGATGCTGATTGAAATTGATCGTTTTCGGGAGCAGGTTGCCGAGCAGTCCGTGAAAGAGATGGAGCTGATCCGGTTCTCGCTGTTGAATATTATGCAGGAGACGCTTGCCCATTATGCGCACAGCGTTCTTTTCCGTGCCCGTCATGATCAGTACCTGGCCATACTGAACGTTTCAGGACCGTCCAGTCCGATCGAAATTGCCGAGCAGTGCTGCCGGAATATTGAACGATTCACCAAGTTTACGGTCTCGATCGGGGTCGGCGGCAGAGTGGAGGAGATCAGCGGGCTCCCGGATTCCTATCGCCAGGCTCATCAAGCGCTCTCCCATCACCTGTTCACCGAAGGCAATGCTGCCATTATGCACGACGATATCCATCAGAGAGGAAGACAGGAGCCGCTGGCATTGGAGTACAAGGACGAGCTCCTGCTGGCCCTTCGTTCCGGCAATGCTGTCCGGACGGACGCGATTCTGTCCGAGATTTCGGAAGCGCTGCAGAAACGGATCTCCCGGCAAAATCCGGATTATCTCCTCAGCCTGTACGATGAGCTGGCCGCTTCAGCAATCCGCACGCTTTACGAAATGGTTCCATATTCGGAGATACAGCCGATGATTCAGAAATTCAGAACGGTACAAGGGACGGCGGGGCTGCCGCTGGCCTCTTTGCAGCGTCATCTGCATGCCTTGTGCACGAAGGGAGCCGAGCTGGTTCGCCGGAACAGCTTATCCGAAGGACAGAAGGTTATCTATAATGCCATAGGCTATATCAAGGGCCGCTTGTCCGAGGATATTACCGTTGGCGAATGTGCCGCGTATGTGCATCTCAGTGCCAGCTACTTTTCCAGCTTATTCAAGCAAGTGACAGGGATGACGGTCACGCAGTTTATCACCTCGGAACGCATTCAAAAAGCGAGACTGCTGCTGGTGGAGGGAGCGCAGGTGCAGGAGGTGGCTGCGGCGGTAGGGTATGAGGAGCGCAGATATTTCAGCGAGATGTTTAAGAAGATCACCGGCCAGACACCGTCGGATTTCAGGGCGGGCTATCACATGGACCGGCCGGAGGCATGAGGCAAGTGCTGCAGGAGACCATAGAATTCTATCCCTTGAGAGTGAATTTGCCTCACTCCTTTTCCGAGAACGGGATTCTATAATTAAAAACGAGCTCACAATACAAACGTTAATCAAAGGGGTAGAATGTATGCGAAAAAAATGGTTAAGTCTCGGCTTGAGCCTCATTCTGGCCGCCGGAATCGCAGGCTGCGGCGGGAGCGACAACAACAATGGCAATGGCGGTACGACGAATGGCAAGTCTGACGGAGGAACGGCAGCACCATCAACCGAGACGGGCCAACCCGTACAGCTTAAATACTGGACTGACGACCGTCATGACCAGGAGTATATCAAGGAATTAATCAACAAGTTCAATGAAACTAACGGCGATAACATCCAGGTGGAATTGACGGTCATGTCCGAGAATTACGCGCAAAGCGTCGACATTGCATTTTCCAGCAACCAGGCGCCGGATGTGCTGCGTCTAAAGAGCGCCAATACATCCGGATTTGTCAAAAAAGGGTATCTCGCGCCGATTGACGAGTATTTTACCGATGACTTGAAAGCGAAGTTCGGCAGCCTGCTGATCGACGATGTCAACCGTTTTGATGGCAAGGTGTACTCGCTCGCCAATACCGGCCTCACCATGCGCCTGGTCTACAACAAGGATCTCTTTGCCAAAGCGGGCATCGAGAATCCTCCGAAGTCGCTGCAGGAAATGGTGGAGGATGCCAAGAAAATTACAGAAGTCGGCAAGGCCGAGGGCATCTATGGTTTTGCGCTGAACTTCAAAAATCCGAAGCAAGCATTTGACCGTTCCGTCCGGGAGATTCTTTCTTTGAGCGGTCATCAGGGACTAGGCTTTGATCTGAAAACAGGCCAATTCGATTTTGAACCTTACTCGCAGGTCATTGAATATTTCAAGCAAATGCATAAAGACGGAAGCATTCTACCTGGAGCGGAAGCGCTGGACATCGACCCGCTGCGCGCACAATTCGCCGCAGGCAAAATCGGGATGTATCTATCCTTCTCGACGGAGCCAGGCGTGTACATGGACCAATTCCCGACCGAAATCAACTGGGGGGGCGCGTTGGCTCCAACGCTGGATGGTCAGATTAAGGGAACTTCCGAAATTGTGTCAGCCGGAACGTGGCTCGGCATCAGCGCCCAATCGGCCAATAAGGAAGCGGCTTGGAAGTTCATGCAGTATATGTACGGCGATGAGGTTCTGAAGACCTATCATGAAAAAGGCTTCGGTATTGCCATTGTGCCCAGCATTGTAGAACAGGCAAAAGATCCGGACATCAATGGCATGGAAGGCTTCCTGGTCGGGGAACACGACTCGCTCTGGCCTGCTTCGCCAAACGTTACTCCGGAGGGATCCACCTATGCGGATGCATTCTTCAAATATATGCTTAGCGATGAAGACCTGAAAGCGGTTACGGAGGATTTAAACACAAGATACAACGCCGCATTGTCCAAAGCGGTGGAGAAAGGCGAGGTCAAAGTAACGCCGAACCCTGCCTTTAATCCAACCAAACCGCAGGGAGAATAACAGGCAAGGATGGGGCTGCCGCACGCTTTTTTGGCGGATGCCCCTTTTCTTTCCCCGAAGGAGGAAGCAATCGTGAGTATTAAATGGAAACGGCTGGGGGAGAATGCTCTGTTTCTGTCCCCGAGCATCATTTTGACGGTGGCTCTGGGCATCTATCCCTTGTTATGGATGCTGCGTTATATGTTTTATGACTATGCGGGATATGGAGATGCGCTGTTCGTTGGTCTGGACAATTTCCGTCGCCTTATGCGCGATGCGCTGTTCTGGGAATCGGTTGGCAATACCTTTATCTATGCCGGAGGCAAGCTGCTGCTGACGCTGCCGTTGTCCCTCCTGCTGGCAGTCATCCTGAACGGCAAGCTGCGGGGCGGAAAACTGCTGCGCGGGATCTATTTTATGCCGACGATCATCAGCACTGCGGTTATATCCGTAGTGTTCTATACGATCTTTAATTCCTATAACGGGATGGTAAACACTGTACTGATGAAGCTTCATCTTGTCTCGCAGCCCATCGACTGGCTCGGCCCAAAGCATGCGATGCTTACGGTCATTCTTGTGGCGGTATGGGGCGCGGTTGGTAACTATATGCTGCTGTTTCTGGCTGGATTGCAGAGCATTCCGCAGGATTTGTACGAAAGTGCGGCCATGGACGGCGCGAATGCCGGAAGACGGTTCTGGAGCATCACGCTTCCGATGCTGGCTCCGGTTGCCCAATTGGTCATTATGCTCGCGATTATCGCATCCTTGAAAGGCTATGAGAGCATTATGCTCATCACGGAAGGCGGACCGATAGGCAAAACCGAGGTCATGTATCTCTATCTATACAAACTGTTGTTCCCGGTATCCACGGGTTCTCCAGTGGAGCAGCAGCTTGGATACGGCAGCGCGGTAGGCTTCGCAACCGCTGTTATTGTGGGTGCGATTACGGGCCTGTATTTCTTATTAAGCCGTAAAATGAACAAGCTTTATTAGAGTTTCTATAAAAAAGCCCACTTCACGTGGTTTGTGAACATGTATTATAAGCAACATTCGACGCCAATTTAGCGAAGGCCCTTACGATTTGACAACAACGCCGTAGATCGATTGATCATTAGGCGTGCAGGAGGCTCAGAAGATGAACGAACAGGTATTACCCGAACAGCCGGATGCGCGCGGCAAAATCACCGCCCGCCCGCCTTCCGGTCACACAGGCAGAATTGTGGGCCGTACGGTGATGTGGCTGTTCTTATTGATTACGGCGATACTGACATTATTTCCGCTGTTGATGACATTGTCCGGTTCGCTCAAGACCGGCGCCGAAATGATGACCGGCGGCAGCCTGCTGCCGGCCAAGCTGCAGTTCGTCAATTACGCCGAAGCCTGGAAGCAGGCTAATTTTGCCCGCTATACCTGGAACAGCGCTTTTGTCAGCATTATGGTTACCGCTGGCACCCTGCTGGTAGCTGCCATGGCGGCTTATGTGGTGGACCGTCGCCAATTTCGAGGCAAATCCCTGTATGTGACGACGCAGGCGTCGATGATGTTTATATCTGTCGGTGCTATCGTGCTGCGCCCGCAATTTGATTTGATGGTCGCGCTGAACCTGAATACCACGCTGTGGGGCGTGATCCTGATTCTGATCAGCGCCCATTCCAGCACATTTTTTATGCTGCTGGGTTTCTTCAAAGCGATTCCCCGAGAGCTTGACGAAGCGGCCATGGTGGACGGCTCCGGCTTTGTCCGAACCTTCTTCCGGATTATTCTCCCGCTCCTGACTCCAGGGCTTGGCGTGGCCGGGCTGTTTGCTTTCCGCCATGCCTGGAACGAATACATTCTGCCGCTGGTGTTCACGATGACGAATCCGCAGCTGCAGACGCTCACCGTCGGGCTGGCGAATCTCCGTTACGGTTCTTCCGCGGCCATGCAGATCCATTTGATGATGGCGGGAGCATGCCTGTCGATTTTGCCGATGCTTCTCGCTTATATTGTGGCGAACAAATCCTTTATTCAAGTGACGGCGGGTTCAGTCAAAGGTTAATTTCATAATTCCATATATAAGGAGTTTGATGCATATGAGCGATATTATAGTGGGACCTTTGTTTTCCAACCCGATCATGACCCGGCATTCCGCGAATCCGATTCTGACTCCGGGTGATGTGCCCTACGGTCCGGCGATGGTCTTTAATGCCGGAGTCACCAAATTTAAAGGCAAATATGTGATGGTTTTTCGCAATGACTACGGTGATGAACTTAAAGGGATTGTTGCCCCTCATCATACAACGAATCTTGGGCTGGCCTTCAGCGATGACGGCATAAAGTGGGATGTGCAGCCGGAACCGTGCTGGTTCTGGCATGATGAAGAGGTCATCCGCGTGTATGACCCGCGTCTAACGGTAATCGGCGAACAATGTTATATGTGCTTTGCGGTCGACACCAAGCACGGGCTCCGCGGCGGCATCGCCGTCACCGAAGATTTCAGATCCTTCGAGGTGCTAAGCCTATCGCTGCCGGATAACCGCAACATGGTATTGTTCCCGGAGCGGATCGGGGGCAAGTACGTCCGGCTGGAGCGTCCGATGCCTGTATACAGCCGGGGCGGGATAGACCGCTTCGACATGTGGATGAGCGACTCGCCTGACCTGAAATACTGGGGAAACTCCAAGCTGCTGCTGGCGGTTGAAGATGTAGCTTATGCCAATGACAAGGTAGGACCAGGCGCTCCCCCCGTCAAAACGGACAAAGGCTGGCTGACCCTGTTCCATGCCGTGGACATTGATCCCAGCAGAGGCAAGAACGGCTGGGAGGACAGCTGGAAGAAGCGTTATACGTCCGGGATTTTACTGCTGGATCTTGCCGATCCCAGCCGGATCATCGGCAGAGCCGAGACGCCGCTGCTTGCTCCGGAAGCCGATTATGAGACCGATGGGGGCTTCCGCAATCATGTTATTTTTCCTGGGGGCATGATTTTGGAAGATACCGGGGAGGTCAAAATCTACTACGGCGCTGCCGATACCGTAGAATGCCTGGCAACAGCGCATGTAAATGAATTGCTGCATCTTTGTCTGAAAGGCACAGTCCATACGTAATGATGACATGTTAAAGCTATACAGAATGGGGAGGTTTCTATGAAAGGACATATTACGTTGCCATCTGCCAGTATTCCAGTTGCCCGCGAGGTGGATGTGCTTGTCATCGGCGGAGGCGCTTCCGGCATCGCCGCGGCCATTGCCGCTGCGAAAGGTGGAGCGCAAACGATGCTGGTGGAGCAGCGAGGGTTCCTCGGCGGTATGGGTACGGTTGCGCTCGTTCCGGCTTTCTGTCCCTTTACGGATAAGCGGAAGCCGATTATCCGCGGTCTCGGCCTTCAATTGATGGAACGGATGAAGCAGGCATGCGATCCTCAGTACCGTGAGGAATATCAAGAAATGCTGGATTGGGTGCCAATCGATCCCGAAGTGCTGAAACGGGTTTATGACGATGCCATTCTGGAAAGCGGTGTGATGCCGCTGTATCACACCTTTGTTTATGATGTTGTCCGGTCAGAGGATCGCCGGAAGGTTGAAGGTGTCGTTATTGTTAACAAAACAGGACGTTCTTTCATCCCCTGCAGGTATATTATCGATTGCTCGGGAGATGGCGATATTGCCGCACTGGCGGGAGTTCCTTTTCAGAAGGGCGGGGAAGCGGGCGAACTTCAGCCCGGCAGCATGTGCTATCTGCTTGCGAATGTGGACCGTCCAACGTTCAGACGTTACCTGGAGGAGAGCGGGGATACGGGCCAACTGCACAAGACGGTGGAGCTGGCGATCGAGGACGGTGCGCTGCCGGAGGGCCGTAAGTCGATCTCCGGCCTTGCCTGGGTCAGCGACGATTTGGTAGGCGTCAACTTCGGCCATGTATTCGGCGTGGACGGCACCCGTGCCGAGGATTTGACGCGGGGGGCGATTGAAGGACGCCGCACAGCGGAACGCCAGTTGCAGTTTTTCCGCCGCTATGTGCCCGGCTTTGAGCGCGCCCATATGGTAGCGAGCGGTGAGCAGCTCGGCATCCGGGAGACGCGGCGGATTGAAGGAGACTATATCCTGACGGTCGATGACTTCCTTGCTGCGCGTTCCTTCCCGGACGACATTGCCCGCAACGCATACTACATCGATATTCATCTCGCCAACAGCAAAAGCGAGATGACCTTTAACCATCTGCCGCCCGGGGTTTCACACGGCGTACCGTACCGGATCATGCTGCCGGTTGGCATCGACAATCTTTGGGTTGCCGGACGCTGCGTATCCTCGGACCGAGCAGTGCAAGGCTCCCTTCGGGTGATGCCGAACTGCTTCTCCATGGGCCAGGCCTCGGGAACGGCAGCGGCATTGGCGCTGCGGGACGGCACCGGTTCTCGCGGCATTTCCGTAACCGAGCTTCAGCAGCGGCTGCTGGAGCAGGATGTATGGCTGGGAGAAGATTTCATTCCGGCTGAGAAGCAGAAGGAAGGGGGTGCACCGTGAGGCAGCTTCCATTAACGGATGAGTGGTTTCACGGTGCCGTGTCGCTCGAGCACCGGGAGGATGGTATCAAGCCATGGCGGATTCCTTACATGGATTACGAGCTGTACCCGCCTGCGGGAATCGATGGCAAAGCCGAGATATGTGCCGGTGTTCGCCTGCGGCTGCGGACGGACTCCACCGAGGTGGCAGTTTCTTTTGCACCGCTTTCGGACGCCGCCGCCATGGATTGCATGGCAGACGGGGAATTATGCCAGACGCTCAGCCTGCCCGTTGGAGCCACAGAAGCCTTGTTCAGCGGACTTAAGGACGGAATCAAGGATTTGGAGATTTGGCTCCCTCAAAATATAGGAATAACCGTCTCCGGCCTACGGATTGATGCCCATGCCGTCGGAGTCACACTGCAGGATACCCGTCCCCGCTGGATTACGTACGGGAGCTCCATTACCCAGTGCGTCGGGGCTTCCAGCCCCTCCCGCGCTTGGCCTGCCATTGCCGCCGAAGCCTGCGGCTTCAGCTTGACCAATCTCGGCTTCTCCGGCAACTGCCACATGGAACCTATGATCGGGCGTCTGATTCGCGACTTGCCGGCCGATTTTATCTCGATATGTGTTGGCGTGAACATCTATGGCGGGGGCACCATAAGCCCTCGCATGTTCAAGCCGCTGCTGATTGGCCTGCTGGCGACGATACGCGACAAACACAGGGATACCCCGCTGCTTGTCATTTCTCCGATTTATGGCACCGTCCGCGAAAGGCAGCTCAACTCGCTGGGCTTCACCCTGCCCGTCATGCGCGAATTCATCCGCGAGACCGTGGAGCTGCTAAGGGATCGGGGCGATCGCCAGTTATACTATCAGGATGGCTTGAAGTGGTTCGGTCCGGAGGATGAAGCCTTTCTGACGGATGGTCTGCACCCTGGAGCCGAGGGATATGAGCTGCTAGGGCAGCGTTTCCGCAATCTTCATGAATTTGCGTTACGGGCTGTACATCGAAACGCGGAGTGACGGGTTTCTATAAAATTTGGGATTACCAATGGGAATCATGGCGGATCATTTTTGGACTTTGTTTTGATTGGACGAAAAGAACTTGAGGACCTTAAAGCCGCATCCTATGCGGCTTTTTTGGTATGAAGTATATAAATTCTTCACTGCACTGATTAAAAGATTAACTACTGTCAGGTGCCTTTACAACTTATTTAGCAACGGACGCACCTTTATGGAATATATGATTTATTTAAGGTTGATGAATTGGTATGCTAAACTATTTTTTCGACTGTAATATGAACTATTATACGCGTAAATTAGCGACTTCATATAGCAGCTATTAAATACTCCTAGATACCAGATAGAAAAAATGAATTTATAGTCTGGGGAGAGCTGTCGGATTTTAACCATTGGATAATTATAACATTGACATCTTTAGGTTTTTCCAAAATAATAGAATGTAATTGAATACTGGTACCTTTAATTCAGTCCAGAGAGGCTGGCAAGGGCAGCGGATTTTTTATAATCACGCGAGGATCAGTGTGTATTCCGTCAAGGGATGCTCTGCGTCTTCGCGCGGGTTATGATGTGAAGAAGAGGCTACTTGTCAGTTAAGACTTGACGAGTAGCCTCTTTTTTCTGCTTCTTTGGTATCAGAACACTTTAACCTGGAGGTATTCTGATGAGCAATCAAGATCAAGAGTTTTCGTGGCAAGCGGTGCCGAACACGCAGAGAAACCATTTTTGGAAGACGTTATCCGTCATGTTAGGGTTCACATTCTTTTCGGCAAGCATGCTGGCAGGGGGGACGCTCGGAGTCGGCTTAACGTTCATGGAGTTCATTGGAATCGTGCTCGCGGGCAATTTGGCACTCGGCATCTATACAGGAGCGCTGGCGCATATCGCTGCCAAAACAGGCCTCTCCACGCATTTGCTGGCAAAATATGCGTTCGGTGAGAAAGGGTCGTACCTGCCATCGTTCCTTCTTGGCTTCACGCAGGTCGGATGGTTCGGCGTCGGAGTAGCCATGTTCGCGATACCCGTCGCCAAAGCGATGGGTTGGAACGTTTACCTGTTGATCTTCTTGTTTGGTCTCGCCATGACGGCATCAGCCATCTACGGCATGAAGTCGCTTGTCATTCTGAGTTATATTGCGGTTCCGGCCATTGCCATTCTCGGCAGTTATTCCATGTTCGAAGGCGCAGGCTCGCTTGGCGGCCTTCAAGGCTTACTCGATTACACGCCGGAACAGAGCCTCACAGCGGCAGCAGCACTGACCATTTGTATCGGCTCATTCATTAGCGGCGGGACCTTGACGCCGGATTTTGCACGGTTCTCCCAGTCGTCCCGGCAGGCGGTGACCGCGACGGTCCTTGCCTTCTTTCTTGGAAACTCGCTCATGTTCCTGTTCGGCGCAGTCGGCGCAATGGCGTACAACCTGGCAGATATCTCGGAGGTCATGTTCCTGCAAGGCTTGATGATTCCCGCGATCATCGTACTCGGGCTGAACATTTGGACGACCAACGATAATGCGCTTTATGCTTCAGGACTGGGCTTTGCCAACATTACTAAAATTTCAAAGAAATTCTTCGTCATCGTAAACGGCATCGTGGGTACCGTATTGGCCATGTGGATGTACAACAATTTCGTTGGTTTCCTGAATGTGCTGGGTGCGGCGATCCCGTCCATCGGAGCCATCATCATCGCGGACTACTTCTTTGTGAAGCGCAGAAACTATAAACCGTTTGCCGACATGACTTTCAAGAAGGTAAACTGGATAGCGATGGCGGCTTGGGCTATCGGCGTTGCTTTTGCCCAGCTGGCTCCGGGAATAACGCCATTGAACGCACTGATCGGTACGGCAGTGGCCTACATCGTGTTAATGCTGATCGTTCCTGCCAAAGAATCCAATGAAATGGGGAAATCAAATGATTATACAGAACGCAAAATTGCGGGGTAAAGAAGGTTTATGGAATATCGTCGTGAAAGACGGGAAGTTTGGGCAAATCACGCAGTCTCTGGAAACAACTGCGAATGAGGAAGTCATTGATGTGGGGGGCTCGCTGGTCCTGCCACCGTTCATTGAACCTCACATTCACCTGGACACAACATTAACGGCGGGCGAGCCGGAGTGGAATTTGAGCGGAACGTTGTTCGAAGGCATCCAGCGTTGGTCCGAACGCAAGGCGTTCCTGACGCATGAAGACGTCAAAACGCGCTCTAAAACTGCACTGAAGTGGCAGATGGCGCAGGGCATCCAGCATGTGCGCACGCATGTGGACGTCACCGATCCAAGCTTGACCGCAGTTAAAGCGATGCTGGAAGTGAAAGAAGAAATGGCACCGTACATCGACATCCAGCTTGTAGCATTTCCACAGGAAGGCATTCACTCCTACCCGAACGGTGCGGAATTGCTGGAAGAGTCGCTGAAAATGGGTGTTGACGTGGTCGGCGGTATTCCTCACTTCGAATTCACGAGGGAGTATGGCGTCGATTCGATGAAGGTTGCGTTTGACCTCGCCGAAAAATACGACCGTCTCATCGATATCCATTGCGATGAAATCGACGACGAGCAATCCCGTTTCGTGGAAGTCGTCGCCAAAGAAGCATACGAACGCGGGCTGGGCTCCCGCACGACGGCAAGCCACACGACGGCGATGGGTTCATACAATGATGCATATACGTACAAATTGTTCAGATTGCTGAAGATGGCAGACCTCAATTTCGTCTCCAACCCTTTGGTCAACATCCACCTGCAGGGACGCTTCGACACGTATCCGAAAAGAAGAGGGCTGACTCGCGTCAAAGAGCTGCAGGAAGCCGGTCTTAATGTGTGCTTCGGTCACGATGACATCTTTGATCCATGGTATCCGCTAGGCACGGGCAACATGCTTCAAGTGCTGCACATGGGCATCCATGCTTCGCAGTTGCTCGGTTACGATCAGATCGTGAACTCGATTGATCTCATTACGAAAAACAGTGCAAGAACGCTGCATATCGAGGATGTGTACGGTATTGAAGAAGGCAAGCCTGCCAACTTCATCGTTCTTGAAGCAGAGAACGAATATGAGGCCATTCGCAAACAAGCCGCAGCGCTTTATTCGTTCAGAGGCGGCCGCAAAATCGCCGAAACGAAGCCGCGGGACACGTCGATCGTTTTTGAGGGCGGTTCAGAGCAGGTCACTTTCAATAAATAGTCTATTATGCATTAAATCCGCGGAATTCGCGGATTTTTTTGTTTGTAAAAAGAAAACCATACGCTATGCGTATGGTTCAGGATAGCTTAAGCGTTGTATAAAAAAAATCCTCCGAAGTGTTAAGATAAATTCGGTTCGCCAACCAAATTTAAAACACGAGGAGGAGATCAGATGGCATCTGATGTGAACAGTTTAGCACATACAAAATGGAATTGTAAGTATCACATAGTGTTTGCACCAAAGTACAGAAGACAAGTGATCTATGGGAAATTGAAAAGAGATATAGGAAAAATACTAAGACAATTGTGTGAAAGAAAAGGTGTAGAAATTATAGAAGCAGAGGCATGTAAAGATCATATACACATGCTGGTAAGTATACCGCCGAAAATAAGTGTGTCATCATTTATAGGGTATCTAAAAGGGAAGAGTAGCTTAATGATATTTGATCGCCATGCAAATTTAAAATATAAGTATGGGAATCGAAAATTCTGGTGTAAAGGGTTTTATGTGGACACGGTAGGAAGGAACAAGAAAGTGATTGAAGAGTATATACGAAATCAGTTACAAGAAGACGTGGTTGCAGAGCAAATGACGCTGGAAGAGTATATAGATCCATTCACAGGAGAAGAAACAGGAAGCAAACGAAAGAAGAAGAACTAGAAGACCCCTTAAGGGGTAGCCGAAAAAGTAGTGCGGTTGGCGAACGATTCAATGCCCTTTAGGGCTGGCCAGTAACAAAGGCTTTCAGCCGCAGAGCAAACCACCCGTTCACACGGGTGGTTTTGATTTTAGAAACTTTAGATCTATATCATCTGAAGAAGGCTGCCGACAGCAATAAATCGGCGGCCTATTTATGATATTTTCATCGCTCCCTAAACAGTATCACTTTTTGACATGATTAAAGAATATGATAAACCCATCAAGTAAAAAGTAAATTTAAGAAGACGACAGAGAAATCGGTGCCCGAAGCAACCCGAGGTATTCAGTTTCCTAAAGGGGAATACCTCGTAGTAAAAGGGGAAGGGAAGACGGCTGATGAGTTGAGGAATATGCTTGCTGGTGTTGCCTTTGGTCAAGTATTGCCGGTAGCCAAGAATTTCGCCTATGTTTAGCGGGCCAAATGCAACGGTTGAGATGGGTCAGCGAGACGACCTAGTTTTTGGTGAAATGTGGATTCCCGTTGTCAGGAAATAAAGAGATTAGCGGATGCTTTCGAAGCATGTTTTGCACGAAGTAGCATCATAGAATTATAGCTCACAAAACATTCAGGAGGGATAACAATGTCCAATATCATTGATTTTAAAAATGTATCTACCGTTGGTTTAGAATCTTCACCCGTAGCAGAAGCGCTTGCTGGTTTACGAGCGAATGAAGCCCGTTACTTTATGAACAAGTATAAGCATGAATTTACGGTTGTACCCGCCAGCGAGAGCAAGGAGACCCTTGAATATGTGAATCGAATATTGAAAGAAGAACGACATATTGAGTTTGCGGCTAAACCTTTAGAAACGTCGCGTTTTCAAGTGGAAAACATCCAATTTGCCTATGTCTTTTATGAGAATGGTCTTGGACTCAATGTCATGTATACGGTTGATGACCCTAAGAAGCGAGCCGTTGGTTTTAAGCTTTCGGAGGGGATGGAGGTACCAGAAGAATTAGAAGGGAAGTTTAAGTTTGCTAGGCAGAAGTCAAAATTAGCCGGAACCATTCGGGGCTCGTTCTTTGTAATTAAGAAAAATTATACTGATGAGGTGGGAACCCATGAATAAAATGACCAGTGTGGAAACAACTATGAAAGTAAATGACCGTCCTGTTGGAAAAAAGGTAACTTATTGGACAGTCACATTGCTGCTTGCGGCAGCTATTATGTTAAGTGGTATCGGACAACTGATGCAATTTGGAGGAAACCTCGAGTTGGTGACGAATCTGGGCTACCCATTATACGTCCTGACCATTCTCGGGATTTGGAAAGTGCTTGGAGCCATCGCTCTCGTCGTGCCAGGTTTACCTCGACTTAAAGAATGGGTTTACGCTGGTATCTTCTTTTTAATGACGGGTGCGGCATTATCCCATGCATTTGCTAACGATTACGGTGACTACGGGTTTAATCTGATCCTCCCGCTTTCATACGCTGCGTTAAACATCTTTTCGTGGGCGCTGCGGCCATCGAAGAGCCGCTTATAAGATTAAAGAAAATGACGGCGTGATTATTCTGGAAGTAGAAAAGTCAATAACGGCAGCCGGATCGGCTGCCGTTATTGACGTACCTGGAGAATTTCGTTGTCCGTTGGGAATTCGACTGTGTCTCGACATCGATGAGAGCAGCTTGCCCTGGCAGCTGCTCTTCCTCTATATTTAAAAAGGAAATTTCTACTGTAAATCGATTCTTTTCATTATAGGGGGCATATCAATGGTCGGGACGATTATCATTTGTTTTTTGGTATTACACATCATCATGGCTGCCATCATGGCGGTTTTCGCTAGGGATGAAAGCATGAGAAATACCATCGGATTCCAAGCTTACACCTCCGAGCCAAAAACGGCTGGAGATTACATTTTTAATGTGCTGTTCTTTCTCCTTGCAGGTGGAGCTTATTATATGGAGTCGATCAATGAACGGATTGCGCAAAAGTTTTGGCTGGTCCGGATCGGCATCCGATCGTTGTTTTTATCCTTGCCATCATCTTTTCATTTTGATTCATCCTTTGCCCTTAGGCTTGCTTTGTAAACACCCACATTTTTGATACATCTCGATAACCCATTTTTAGATATAAAGGATGTCCCATTTGACTAGCAACAAGAACGCTCTGGACAGCGCCTTCCTGCTGGGCATCACAAAGCATTTTTCGGCAAAGTGTTTTCGCTAATCCTTTACCTCTATGTTCTTTTGGTGTAAAGACATTATTCAAAAATGCGGTTTTATCTAGCAGTGCATAGCTTCCAAAAGATGCAGGATACCCGTTTTCCTCAGCAACGTAAAAATGCAGATTTGGATCATTGAATTTCTTGAGATCGATAACAGCCTTATTGAAAAAATGATTGATACGTCGAGCTTCTTCCTCCGTTTTGACACACTTGATGATCTTGTTATCTGGTTCAAGAGACCAGTTATCCAGATATAAAATCATAAGAAACTCTGAACTTTTGATGTTATATCCCTCTGCCTCATAAATACGATGTTCTTCATCTGAAAACACGGTAAGCCAATAGTCTTTTTTTACATCTAGTTTATTTACGGTATCCATAACGTGTGCAAAATTAGAATTATATACGACAAACTCGTCCGTTCTGCCATCAACATGTGTACCAAAAGCAAGATGTTTTATAGAATCGTAATCATATACTTGGGATGCAGGTTGGCGACTACAGGTATATTCACCTCGAACAAAAAAATCAATTGCTTTTTTTAACTCCGTTTCTTTCCACATATAAAAATCCTCCAATTAGCAATATGGTCATTTTCATGCGCGAGATACTCAAGCTGATCAACCCGTTTATAATTGCCTTTAGACATCATTATAGGGATGGCATCAGATGAATAAAATGTATAATCCAATTGATAATTGTTTTATGCATAACACCGACTCACAGGTAAAAGCCGCGAGCCGCTTGATCAATGGGAGGATTAAACATGTGGGAGAATACTGGGCCTAATAAGTATAGAAGGAGGGAAAGAGCACTCTTCCATCGACTAATCGAAGGACAGGGCAGAACATATCCCTACTTCTCAACACGCCAATCTACCTTTTTTAAGATCAATATGATGGAAATCAGCGAAAAGAGCAAGAGTACAAGCGTGTTCCAGGCGACAGACCCGGACCAGCCCGAAATCAGCACCTCCCGCATAGCCTCGGCGGCGTAAGTGGTTGGGAAGAGATAAGAGAACCACTGCAGGATCGCAGGCAATTGATCCATATCCACCATGACTGGCGTCAAAAACGAGATGAACATCATCAGCGCCTGGACCAGCATGTTTGTCAATTGGTGGCTAGGTGACCAGAAGCCGATCAGCACACCTGCGCCAACCACGCTAAAGACGGTAAGCAACAGTACAGGGACAAGTCCCCAGCTGTAGTGGAATTGAATGCCGTAAGCCAGCTGACCTATCATCGCCAAGATGATAAAAGAGGGGGCGCTCATGATCAAACCGCGCAGCAGATTGGCAAAGATGAAGTTTACCTTCGCAATCGGCAGGGACGAATAGTACGTGAAGTGCCCTTGGTGCTTCTGATAAGATATCTCCTGAGCCATGGAATTGAGTCCCATGACAATTAAGCCGAAGAGCATATTCCCCGTAATAATACGGGTCATGACAGCCGGCGTTGGGTCGACCGTAAAGAATTTGAGAAACAGCAGCGTCGTTAATGGAAACATGCATGCCATGATAAAAATCCAAACCCATGCCTCGCGGATGATCGTGAATTGAATGCGGGCCAGGATCAGCCATTCTGTTATTCTGCGATGGATTACGCTCTGCTGCTCGTGCTCTTGAAGAAAGACCGCTTCTTGCAGTTGCAAGTCTTTGCTTTGCATAGATGGTTGAGTATTTTCCATGTTTAGATCACCTCCGTTTTGTCAGGCTTATCCTGTTCGTCATCGATATGAAAATAGACATCTTCAAGATTCGGCGGGACTAAGGAATATTCTTCAATCGGTAAATGCTGCTTGGTTATGAAGTCAATCGCGTAGCTGGCGTCTTGCTTCTCGATCAGTGCCCGGATACGGTTTTCTCCCGTTTTGGTCCACTGTCCCAGCGCGATTAAGCTTCGGCATACATGATCGCTTTCACCAAAGGAAGTCGTAATTTCCAGCTTCATCCGCTGATCGACCCTTTGTTTTAATACGCTGACATGATCGATGGCGAGCAGCTTGCCGTGATTTACGACAGCTACTCTGTCCACGACCTGTTCGGCCTCCAGCACGTTGTGTGTCACCAAGATTACGGTTACTCCTTGCCGATTCCGTTCTTGAATCAGATCCCATACGAGTCTTCTCTTTTTCGGGTCCAGCTCATTGGTCGGTTCATCTAGGATCATGACGGGGGAAAAGCCGATCAAGCAAGTTCCTATTCCGATTAAACGCTTCTGTCCACCGGAAACGTTCTTCAGCAGCTTATGACGAAGGTCCTGCATTCCAAAGCGTTCCAACAATTCCTCTGTTTGCTTTACGGCGGACTCTTTCGTCAACCCCCGCAACCTTCCCGTAAAATACAAAGCTTCCCACGTTTTTAAACTGGTCAGGGCGTGAGGCTCTTGCGAGTAGTAGGCTACCTCCTGGGCAACTCGCTTGGTTTGCGTCTTCACGCTGGTTCCTTTATAGCGTACTGTACCTGAGGTGGGAGCAAGGTGTCCTACCATCTGCTTGATTAGCGTGGATTTGCCTGCTCCATTCGGACCGAGCAAACCGAGAATTTCACCTTCTTGCACATCAAAGCTTATGTCATGATTGGCAACAACCTTTCCTTTTTTGTATGTTTTATTCACATGCTCTAATTGATAAATCAGCTTCATCCTTCTTGCCCCTTTCTGTTCGTACTTTGGTTTAAAGATATCGCATAGCTCTGCTAAGGAGTGACGGGCGGCAGAATGGTTTTCGTCTCCGTCTCAGGACGGAGACAGCATGCTGAGCTCCCGTATCTAGGGCTTCGATCGGCGGAAAATCAGATCTGATAATAAAAAGTGAAGGGAAATAATTACACAAATAACATTTGCGTTTTGCAAATAATAAGTGTATAACTGAAGTAAGAGGTGAAGAGAACAAATGGAAAGTACACGTGAACTATTTCAGATTATGACACGCCGCTTCGGCTTATTGAACAAAAATTGCTGCACCGTAGGCGGTAATGACATTACGCCGGTTCAAAGCCATATCTTATTCGAAGTCGATCGTCAACATCATCCTTCCATTCAACAAATCGCAGACACATTGGGGACGGATATTACCACTTTTAGCAGGCAGGTACAGGCGTTAATCAAAATGAATCTAATTAAAAAGACACCAGATCCGACCGATCGCCGAGTTTATACACTTTCCTTAACTGCTGAAGGGAAATACGTTGCTACAACGATTGATCACCAGATGAATGCTTATTTTGACGATATTTTTTCGTCAATGACTGAGTTTGAGAAAGAAACCGTCCTGCGCTCAATCAGGTTGATGAATGAAGCCATGGCTAAATCGGATCATTGTTGCAAACCAATAATCGGGTAAAAAATTTTCTTCTCAATTACTTGCAAAATACAAATAAATAGGGAGACTTGCTTAAAATAATGTCAATTGGCGCATCAGCGATTCGCTGTGAGTCATTAACATAAACAATTTTGAATGAAGGAGGATCCGGATGAATTACAATTATTACTATGCTGAGTACATGATGAAGGCACAAGAGATAGAGATACAAAAGAACGCTCGAGAAGCATGGAAATGGTCTACCGGTAAGTCCGATTCTAAACGGCATCGTATCTTAACCGGTTTTCGCCAACCAGAAGCAATACCGTGCTGTACGCAATCACTTCAGGCTTGCTGCTAAATCCGCAATGAATGCTGCTTGTATCGAAACCAATCCTAAGGAGTGTCTACCATGACAAAGTTAACGAATGATGAAATCCGCCAGAATGTACGAAGCCGATATAAGCAAGTGGCCGTTCAAGAAGCTAGTGCTGAATCGTGTTGCCATCCCAATATACAAGCAACCAGTTGCTGCACTACATCTTCTGATTTTAATACAATTTCAAGCGAATTAGGTTACTCAAATGAAGAATTAGACTCGGTACCTGATGGTACAAATCTGGGGTTAGGGTGCGGCAATCCCCAAGCTATTGCATCGTTGAAGCCTGGTGAGGTGGTACTGGACTTAGGCAGCGGTGGTGGGTTTGACTGCTTTTTAGCGTCCCGGCAGGTGGGGGAGACAGGGTCAGTGATCGGTGTGGACATGACGCCTGAAATGGTTAGCCGGGCTCGTAGCAATGCAACTAAGGGGAATTTCGTGAATACAGATTTTCGTTTAGGGGAAATTGAGCATCTTCCGGTTGCCGATAACATGGTGGACGTCATCATCTCGAATTGTGTAGTGAATCTCTCGCCGGATAAGCAGCAGGTATTTCATGATTCCTTTCGCGTTCTTAAAAAAGGCGGCCGATTAGCGATATCTGATATTGTAACGACAGCAGAGCTTCCTCCAGAAATAAAGGACGATTTGAATGAACTGTATTCTGGCTGCATTTCAGGGGCATCATCAATCGACGAAATTAAGGCCATGCTCCGTCAAAGTGGATTTACAGATATCTCCGTTGAACCGAAGGATGAGTCCAAAGCTTTTATTAAAGATTGGATTAAGGGATCCAATATCGAGGATTACATCGTTTCAGCGGTAATCAAGGCAATTAAGCCTTAAATTAGGGTGCGGTTATGAGTATCTTAAGCCCCCCGTAACAGGCCGTATCCGCATCAATTATCCTAGGAGTTATATTTTGTTATCCATATGTGCGGGATCAGGGATCTTCACAGATTGGAGGATAACAAGATTTTATGGCGAATCATGGTAGAAGCAACAAAGTTGTATTACAGGAGGCTGTGACATGTTGAAACTGTTCGAGTATAACTGGCAAGTTCGCAAAGATTGGTTTGACTGGTGCGATACGGTGAGTGAGGAAGAACTGTTGAAAAGACGGACCGGGGGCATAGGAAGCATTCTCTATACACTCTATCACATCGTGACCGTTGAATATGCCTGGTTGTGCGGGGATTTACAAGGAAAAGAGCTGGACATCCCTTCGTTCGAGGATTGTGCCAGCGTACAGGGATTAAGAGATTATTCGGCACGATGCCATGCGGAAATTGCACCCTTCATCTACGCTTGGAATGATAGCTTGGAAGACCGTATCATGTATGATACAAACCAAAACGGAGAGCAGGAAAGCTTTACATTCGGTGAAGTGATGCGACACGTGATTGCCCACGAAATTCACCATATCGGTCAATTGTCAATATGGTCTCGAGAAATAGGAAAGACGCCGGTTACAGCAAACTTGATTCGTAGAGGGTTATTCGATAAGTCGCGGTAGAATGTAGAAACATGTCGCTATACAAGAATAAAGTACCATGCAAAGTCGCTAATTTAGCGGCTTTTTTTATGGTAACGATGTTTGTGCGACGGAGTTGGAAAAGCAGATATGTATAGAATTGCTTTTCCAGGGAAATTTAATTCAATCCGTATGCGAAGGAGCTGAAGTAAAGAGTATGATCCATCCCAAAGACGACTATGGGGTATTAGGCAATAAAATCGAAGTGGATTCGGATGTGAACGAGGATCGTAATCGAGAAGAGCAGTTGGATGACTCCTTTGAGGCCTGGTATGGGGATATCAACGATCAGGTGAAGCAAAAGCTGGATCTCACGCGCGTTCCGCAAGACAGTGTTTTTGATTCTGCCGTTGGCATGGATGAGGATCCATCCCAGGATTAAGCTTAACCATGATAAACAGGGGCTGCCGTGGTTCCTTCTTCAAATAGACATCTTCCGGGTTTGATATGAACTGCAGTGCTTCATCAAAATGAAAGGTTCATCCACGTCATTATCGCCTCAGGAGCCGTGGTGACTAAGCATGTGCCGGACAACATGATGGTTGTTGGTGGTAATCCAGCGAAAGTGATTAAAGATTGAAGTATAAAAGATAGTAGTAAGGTCGAGGGACAAGTACATTGTCCCATTGAAAGTCGCTATATTAGCGGCTTTTTTTGCATTGAGGTACAAGATCTTGTTCAGAGGCTAGCTGGCAGAAGTAGAGGGCTTACTCAAGTGATCATGTGGGCAATCGCAGAAATGATTTGCAGCAAAAAAGTGAAAAATTGCGCAAAAATGATTGAATAATTTGCTAAATCAGTATAAGATTTCAACAAAGGGGAGGTAAGCGCTTTCCAAAACTATAACAGACAGGTGTTATGCCGATATGAAAATAACTTTAAAAGACATTGCTGAGCATGCCAATGTATCTATTTCTTCGGTTTCGAGGGCTTTAAACAACGCAAACTCGCCAGCACTTGTAAACGACCAAACTCGTCTGCGAATTATTCAAGTTGCCAAGGACCTGGGTTACTATAAGTTTAAAAATAAACTGCAAAAAAACGAAAAATTTTCAGAGAATGAAAAGGTCCCAAAGAGAGTGGGACTTGTTTTATATGATGTAAAAGCTAAATACCAGGATCCATATTTTTCAGAAATTATATACGGAATCGAAAGTGAATTACTTGATCAAGAATGTATATTGGACTTTACATTTGAGGTGCAGGATATTTTCAATTTCAATTTATTTGGGGATATGAACGAGAGTGACTTAGGAGTTATTTGTATCGGACCGCTTAAGCATGATTTTATAAATGAGCTGAATAAGCGGGTTCCATTTGTTATATCGGTGGGCGGAATACCTAAGTTGGAAATGGATTACGTTACGGTGGATTTTCGTCATGCGGCAATGCAAGCAGTTCAATATTTGGTAGATCTCGGTCATCGAAATATTGCATTTATTGGCGGAAGCTCACAAGTTGGAATGCCGATTGACCAAGAAGAACGTTTCTATGGTTATAAAGAAGCGATGGAGTTGAACCATCTTAAAATTGTTCCGGAGTGGGTTCAAGACGGCTGCTTTGATCTGACCAAGAGCTATGAAGCCATGAAAAAAATTTTAAACACGCAGAGTCCGCCTTCGGCCGTATTTACAGCTAGCGACAAAATGGCATTCGGGGCGTATAAGGCAATTGGTGAATATGGGCTATCGATTCCCCATGATATATCTGTTGTTTCTTTTGATAATGTCGAAATGTCAGAATTCATAAACCCTCCGTTAACTACGGTACAGGTACACAAGGAGGAAATGGGGAGAATCGCAGTCAAATTCCTGCTTCAGCGCATGAAAGGGGGGATACCTTTGCCATTGATCAGCTATTTGCCGACAAAACTTATTGTCCGCAGTAGCTGTACCGAGAAAAGCGAACTGAAAAAAATTTGAAGGTTTTGAGGAGGGTATAATAATGAAAAAAGTAATGGCTTGTCTCAGTTTAGCAACTTGTATGCTTATCCCCCTGGTTGCTCCAGCGCACGCACAATCAGCACAAGGGGACACAAATGCATATGAAAAAAAACCAAAAGCAACCTTTCAAGTGATCAGTGACCTGCATATTAGGGATACATCGTTCTCTCATAACAAATTATTGAAAGCGCTTCAAGATCTTCATTCCACTGATCCGCTGGCAGATGCTATGGTCATCAACGGAGATATAACGAATAACGGTTTTCCCGAAGAATATGCGAAGGCTCGCGAACTTCTTGATCAATCTCCTAAACCGAAGAATCTGTATATGACCATTGGGAATCATGAGTTTTTTAATGGAGAAGGAAATGAAGTGAACACCAGTCGGTTCGCAGACTTTATCGAAGAGAAGCATGTATACTACGAGAAAATCGTGAAAGGCTATCCTTTTATATTTCTTGGCTCTGAAAGCTGGGGGCCCGTCGATTCTCCCGCCAAAGACCACGCCTATCTGAGCGACGAGCAGTTGAATTGGCTGGAAGATACGTTGGAGAAGCGCAGTAATAGCGAGAAGCCTATGTTTGTTTTTCTTCATCAGCCTCTTTCCGCCGTACATGAAACAGCAGGAAAGCGTCTAACCGATCTCTTCTCGAAGTATCCGCAAGTTATTTTATTCACTGGCCATACTCATCGGGATATGCGACTTCCAAATATTAACCTAACGCAGAATAAATTTACGAGTATCAATACAGCTTCTGTTTATTATACAACCTTCGCACCAACAGTAAACTGGGATGAAAGCCAAGGATTGTATGTGCAAATTTACGATGACAGGGTCGTTGTCCAAGGACGCGACTTTTACCGTAAGCAATGGATTCCCGAAGTGCATTACACGATAGATGTTCAATCGGCAACAACTTTTTCTTATCGTAATAACTATGTTATTCCGGGTGAAACTACCCTATTAACCTCAACCTTTACAAATTATGGACAAAACACAATCGAGGCCATCCAATTGGACTTAACGGCCCCTGATGGTTGGAGCATAGAGGCAGTAAATGATCCTCTGGTCACGAACCTTTCGCCTGGAAGTTCGATTGAAACGGATTGGCGTGTGACTCCCCCAGATACTGCTGAGCCTGGATTCGCAAATTTAAATGCCACCGTTTCATTTGAATATGGGGAAAATAATAAGCAATCAGAATGGAGTGCCGACTCCATAGTCTGGATACCAGAACGGCTCCCAACTGAAGATTCTTATGTAAGTGATGTGGAATGGATTCATTCCACTAATCATTGGGGGCCCGTAGAACGGGATCAGAGCAACGGTGAAAAAGCAAAAGACGACGGAAAAACCATAACCATTGGCGGTGAAAAATATACGAAAGGCTTAGGTGTACATGCGAATGCTGAGATTGCTTATTATATAGGCGGCAACTTCTCAACGTTTGCCGCTGATATCGGAATCGATGATGAAGTGGGGAATAGAGGGTCGGTTGTCTTTCAAATTTGGGCAGACGACGAGAAAGTATATGACAGCGGGCTTATTACCGGATCTGATTCCGTCAAAAAAGTTCATGCGGATATCTCCGGTGCAAACGTACTGAAGCTGGTCGTTACTGATGGCGGAGACGGAACTGGCTACGACCATGCGGATTGGGCAAATGCTCATATTGCTAGATCCGATGTAAACCGTTAGGAAGGCTAATATCCGCTGTTACAAAGGCTTAGTGCAAAACATATTTGAATATGAACAACGGATAACAAGGATCTGACTATAATTGCCGGATACAAAACATGCTCCCGTTGAAAGTCGCTAATTTAGCGGCTTTTTTCCTTTAAGGGTGCAAGTTCTTGTCCCCATGGACTAACGGCAGGATAGTTGAAAACGTACAATCCGTATCAGAACAAACGCTATTGACAATCCATCTACTGGGTGTTACTTTATAGCTGTAGTATGTATTACTTTATACCAGTGATACAGAATAGCAACGGGAAAAAATTAACGAGTTAAAGGAGATAAAATAATGAATTTTTGGGAGAAAATCACCGGCAGCGACATGACTAAGGAAATGAAAGCTTTTGAATTGAGAGCCAAAAAGTTACCACCTGATTATCAAGCGGCATGGGAAAAAATTAATGCGCATCTTTGGCCGCACTCAGATTTCACCGGTCGCAACCTCATGCCCATTCTTGACGGTGTGCTTGGCCTGCTCGAAGAAACGGCGGCAGACGGACAGAGTATCGAAGAGGTTTTGGGTGACGATATCAAAGGCTTCTGTTCAGCGCTGGCCGGCATCGATGAGGCAAAATCTTTTCGCGACAAGTGGCGCAAGCAACTCAACGACAATATCGCTAAAAAATTAGGTAAATAGGAGGATGAAAATGAGAATCCAAGATATCATTGAAGGCAAAAAAGAGTGGCGGGCGCACGTGGCGCGTGTCAAAGCGCTCCCGAAAGATTATCAGATTGTTTATAAAGAGATTCAAAAATATCTCTTTAAGGTCGGTCCTGTTGAGCTAACGGACGGGACGGGTTTGCTTTCGGGGATAATTGATCTTTTTGAAGAGGGTGCGGCCTTAAGGAAAGGCGTGCTCGAAGTGACGGGCAGTGACGTAGCGGCTTTCTGCGACGATCTAATCAAAGATTCAAAAACTTACGCTGACATCTATCAAGAATCTCTGGATCAAGAGGGTAACAAAGCCATAAAGAAGGATACGGATAAAACAAAGTAAAGTGGGATATCAGTCTGGAAACAGCAATTGAAGTGAAAGGTCATTTACAGATTTCCAACGGAAGAAGAATGTTCTTATCTTCTAACAGTATAATTCTATAATATGGTGTTCTGCTTACGAATCACATCGGGACATGAAACCGTCGAGTCGGTGAAGGAGGATTCTATGAATATTACGGGTATACAATCTGATTGGAAAGTGGAAAAGATCGAATTCGCCAAGTTAACGGGAAAACGAGCCAGAAGCGCGGGGGCCAATGGCAGGATCGGCATTCATGGCAAAAGCTGCACAGTGGATATCGCCAGAATAACGATCGATGGACAAACAGGGTACGGTAGCTCGATTCATATGACGCCGAAATGGGCCCAAGACATCATAGGCCGCCGATTGCTTGACTTATTCGATGACCGGGGCAGACTGCTCGAAGCGTATCGTTTGCAATTGGAATACCCAATGCTCGATTGGTTAGGAAAGAGACAAGACAAACCCGTGTATGACTTGGTGTCCGGTGGCCACATGGAAAGAGGAGTCCCATTGGTTGTTCCCTGCTATGATACCTCACTGTACTTCGACGATTTGCATTTGTCCGATGAGAGGACCGCAGTCGCGTTGATGCAGGAAGAAGCGATGCAAGGATATGCGAAGGGTCAACGTCATTTTAAGATTAAAGTTGGCCGTGGCGGACGCCATATGCCACTCTGGGAAGGGACGAAACGAGATATCGCAATTGTTCGGGGGATCTCGGAAGTGGCAGGTCCCGCAGGTAAGATCATGATCGATGCGAATAATGCATATAATTTGAACTTAACCAAAGAGGTCTTGGGGGCTTTAGCGGATGTAAATCTGTATTGGCTGGAAGAAGCGTTCCATGAGGATGATGCCTTGTACGAGGATCTGAAGGAGTGGCTCCGGCAACGTGGGCAGAATGTGCTTATCGCGGATGGGGAAGGGCTTGCCTCACCGCATCTAATTGAGTGGGCGACACGCGGCCTTGTCGATGTGCTGCAGTACGATATCATCAGGCCCGGTTTCACGCATTGGATGGAATTAGGCGAGAAACTGGATGCCCATGGTTTGCGGACTGCGCCTCATTGTTACGGAAATGCCTATGGTATTTACGCGTCTGGACATTTGTCAGCCGCGGTGCAGAACTTCGAATTTGTGGAATATGACGACATTACAATCGAAGGAATGGATGTATCGGGCTATCGAATCGAAAACGGAGAGATTCATATTCCGGCCACGCCGGGTTTCGGAATCGTCTTCGACGATGAACTTGTAACTAACCTTATAAAGCGATCCGGCTGGTCCTGATGTCGAGGTACAACTGCATGGTTTTTATTGAAAGTCGCTATTTTAGCGGCTTTTTTATTTTATCGGTACAATTTCTTGTCTCGAGCCGGGGACAAGGAACTGTACCGATTACCGAAATGGACATAACTTATACGATTAGCTATCGAGTCATTACGTTCAGAATAGGGGGCCGGCGAATCCGTTTAAACGTGCTATGACGCCGATTTGACCGACATGGTACGACTCATGATCGAAAACATGATGGATAATCCATCGTAGCGTCGGCGGCGAAGGCGGTTCCCAACCGTCTGAAAAACGAGGGAGCTCTACGACTGGCTCGCGTTCATCGTATTCCATAAAGTCGAGTTTATGGTCTGTATGGTCTCGAATGTCGATATATGCCTGCAAAATTTGCTGAGGACGATCCAAGACTCGTTGAAGTCGTCGCTCTCCCTTAAGTACGATCACGTTAATCCATTCGTCTTCGCTGCGCGCGATGTGCTCAACGATCCAAGCGATCGAATTCGGATGATCCGGATGCCTTGCATGCCACTGTTCCTCAGTCAATTGATTTAAATAAGGGATCAATATCTTTCTTGCATCGTTTCGATAAGGAAAAAAGGTAGTGAGCTTCATAAAATCCTCCAAGAAAAATAGAGTTGTTACAGGTATTTACTACCATGTGTCATTGTAACTTATTTTTAGAGATGGGAACAACTGACGAATAAGTTTGGGGCAAAGCGCTAGAGTATTCGTGCTGGGTAGAGATGTAAAATATCACAAAATTGTTTTATAAATGATATATTTAGAAGGGGAAAGATGGGTTTTTGTTGAACATCCCATCTTAAGAAATAAAAGTTAATTCAATAGAGGAGAATGAGTTATGATTAAGAATTTATTTCAGCCAGAAACAAGAAAGAATTTAATGTGGTTAAATGAACCTGAACATTGGGAGTTTACAGCAGATGGCAGGCTAATCATTGATGCTCCAACGAATGCTGACTTTTTCAAAGACCCCGGAGGTAAACATGTTGCTCATTCTGCACCCTATCTGCACATCCAGGTGAATTCAACATTTCAGCTTATAACGCAGCTTCAGGTAGACATGAACGAATTGTATGATTCCGGGTGTCTGATGTTGATGGCAGATGAGAACAATTGGGCTAAGCTTTGTTTTGAGTTCAACGGTGAGTATGCTACGATCGTGTCTGTTGTTACGCAGAACGGTTTGTCCGATGATTGTAACTCTGAGCGTGTATTAGTAAGCAATCCTTATTTAAAAATAACGAAGAATGATCAACTTATTTCTTTTTATTACTCATCAGATGGTGAAGCTTGGAAATTGATTCGATACTTTGGAATGAACACCTCAGCACCGTTTACAGCGGGTGTGGTAGCCCAATCACCGAAGGGAGCAGGTTGTCGAGTCGAATTTCTGTCTTTGGTTTTATCCGAATCTGATGAAAGAAGCAGGTTTTAAAGTAAACGCATAATAAAGCAATCAGACAGTTCAGACTTAATCTAAAGCTTACTGTTCCTTCGCATAATTCAACCCTAAGTGATGAGCATGGTTAAGCAGCGTCTCATAATGCTTGGGATTGGATTCCAAGGTCTCGTATAAAAATTCAACCTTGGAATTGGATACACCGCAATAATCTGCAATTCCCACATTGAGCAAATGAGTCATCATTTCATCATAGTTACGCTTTTTCATCTGTTCTTTCGAAACGCCCGCCAAACCAATCCACAAGACATGCTGATGATGAAGCTGGTTCGAACCGTACGCAAACCCATTGTTCCATACACGGTCTATATAACCTTTTAGCATGGCAGGCAAATGCCACCACCAAATTGGAAAAATAAATGCCAAGGCATCGTGCTTCTTCATTCGCCTTATTTCCAGTTCTACTTCAGGGGAAAAGGACTGTTCCTCTGTTGACCAATCAGGTTCATCTATTCCTTTTAAAACAGGGTCAAAACCAATCTCGTGTAAATCCAAGATCTCATAGTCGTGGACCGCCGCAGTAAGACCTTTTACGAAATGATCGGCAACCTTAAAGGTCAGGGAATCTTTTCTTGGGTGGGAAACAACGCATAATACTCTCATACTTGTCTCTTCACTACCTTTCTCATTTCTCAACAGCTATCATATAGCCACGATCAATGGCTGATGCTATTATAAACAGTAATAAAATTATCAGGAAGTACGCACTTTCAAGTTCTATAGGATGATACAGGTGCCCTAGAAACATCGAAGTGCCCTAGACAGTTGCCCTAGAAACTTACCTGAGTAACGGACTGAAATGAATTTTATGTTCCTAGAAAAACCAGGCTTTTAACGGGGGAATGAGAGATGACTGAGAAGAGGGAAAATAACGTTCAAAAGAAGTATAAAGTTGGAGTGGAGGCGGCATTAGAAGTAATGGGGGGAAAATGGAAGCCTTTAATCATCTATCATTTGATGACAGGACGGAAACGGACGTCTGAGCTTCGACGGTTAATGCCCGACATCACGCAAAAAATGCTGACCACTCAACTAAGAGGCCTGGAAAAGGACGGGATTGTTGCACGAAAGGTTTATAAAGAGATCCCACCTAAAGTGGAGTATGAGTTAACGGTCTACGGCTGGGGATTAAAACCCGCATTAGACCATTTATGCTATTGGGGAGAAGATCACCTGGAAAAGATTTATGGCGATAAATCCAAGGTTTTGGAGGAGTTTTAAGGCAATATCATACACCTAAAAGAATGGGTATTTATCCTTTTAAGCTTCAATGATTGACTTGATTGTAGAGCTATCGTAAAATTTTGTTATGTCAATTATAGGTAATGCACTTACTTAAAAGTAAGGGGATGATTCAATAATGATTCATCAGCGCGAATGTCCAATTGAGACACTCATTCATGTTTTAGGCGGTAAATGGAAACCCATGATTTTATGGCATTTGATTGAATCCAAGAAGAGGTTCAACGATCTGGAAAAGCTTATACCTGATGCTTCACAAAAAATGCTTTCACAACATCTCCGAGATTTGGAACGAGAAGGCATAGTCGATAGAACGGTTCACCCGGTTATCCCTCCAAAAGTGGAATATTCTCTTAGTGAATACGGCAGAACATTGATTCCTGTAGCAGAAATTATGTGTTCTTGGGGAGAAAATCATAATAAGCGGAAATATGAAGAGCCAGCGTCATAAAGCCGGTTCATTGAACTTGTACACGAATTCAATCAACTCAAACAAAAAGCTGCCACGGGGTTCCGGGCAGCTTTTTGTTTACCTACAGTGCACAATCCTGATATGAATGGATAACAAAACTCCTATTAGAGTAGAATTGTCGCCAAACTGTCTAAAATTCCCCCTTCCTCCCAACCTCCGCTAATATGTATCCCTTTCTGCATGCTTACTTTTAAGTAAGCACCCTACTTTAAAGTGGGTTCTTAACATCATATTGAAGCGATGCTAAGCTTGAGTTAGCCAAAATTTGGGACCCTAAAAGAGGAGGAACGAACAATGAGAATTATTGTTTTTGGAGCGACAGGGAATACAGGGAAAAGAGTGCTGTCACAAGGGATAAAAATGGGGCATGGAATGACCGCATTTGTGAGGAATTCCGAGAAGCTATATGATCAATTAGGTGATCATTCCGCAAAGCATGTGAAGGTGATCGTGGACGATATGATGAACCCGGTAGGTGTCCGTCAGGCGCTCGTGAATCAAGACGCCGCTATGATTGCAGCAGGCCATGCAGGCCAGGGAGAAGAGTTTGTTCGTATCGTCGATAACATTATAAGCCAATGTGAATTGGAGCCTAGTTTCTCTGGGCGGGTATGGGTCATGGGAGGAGCCGGCTTACTGGATATTCCATATACCGAACTTATCGGCAACAATTTACCGGGGTTCCCACCTGAGTATAAAAATCACAACCGGAATTTCGAAAGGCTGCAACGGACTGGGCTCGATTGGTCCATGATGTGTCCGGGAACCATGATGGATTCAAGCGAGCATCCAGAGCCGGTTCATCTTCATGTAACAACGGATACCTTGCCCGTTCCGATGCCGGAGACGATTAAGGCATATTCCGAGGCAGAAATAGCCGGTCACTTGTTCTGCCGATTTCAAGAGCTGAATGTTGCTTATGACGATGTCGTAATGTGTATGTTGGACCATCTTGTGCTCGGAGGAGCGTTTAAGGGGAAAAGGGTCGGTCTAGCCTATCAAAGCAAGATATCGGTAAGCTGAGAAGAAGGGAGGGGCATGGATTTGTTTGGATTACTGCTCGTTTTGCATATATTAGCTTCGATCGCCATTATTGGCCCCGCTTTCGTGATGCCCATCATTCGAAGATCAGCAAGAACCGTCGGCCAGCTGCACTTTACTTTTGGTATATCGACCAAGCTTGCCATCATGCCTAAAATTGGCGGATTCGTACTTGTTAAGATCCTATCTGAAAGTCAAGAGCAGGGTAATGATATACCCGCCGAGTTCGGCCAGCTGATCAAAAAGATCGTACCCATCGAGACGGCAGCACAGCTGTTGATGATTGCCATATTGGTGCTCATGGTCGTTAAGCCATTTTAAAGAAGGCGATGGAGCGTCCTAACCCGCTTTTAGTCACATGATTGTGGTGCTATAATTAGGAAAATGCTGGGTCAAAGGAAAGTTGGTGATTGAAATAGGGATTTTAAAAGCGGGTTATGGTTTAGACCAAAATGGCTTTATTGTAAGCGATGTGAGTAAAGACAAAATTGCGGATGTCTATGCGACTTGCATTCATGAATCGATCGAGAGCCTTAAACATTTATTTCATCAACATTTGCATAGTGTTTATGTGTACGGTAGCGTAGCCAGAGGAGAAGCGATTGCAATTAAATCAGATTTAGACCTTATCGCTATGTTCAATACCAAATTAAGTTCTGATAAGTTAGCTGAATTAAAGAAACTTGCTGGAGAACTATCTAATAATTATCGTTTTATAGTTCGGGATGTTGGTATTGCTGTAGCCTATTATGAATATACGCTTGACCCCTCAAATTATTACGAAAATGCATTTCTTAAGGAACTCTGTGTTTGTGTATATGGAGAGGATCTAGGTGAACGATTTGGTCCTTATCAACTTACATCAGAGATAGCCATCCGTTTTAATGGTGATATTAATGAAGTTCTTAATCGGACGTTAACAAGGCTAACAACAGCTTCTGGAGAAGATTTCAAAAAAATTACACAAAGCTTCGCTCGTAAACTCATTCGAACATACTATTCAATGGTGATGGAGCGTTCTCAGATTTGGACGACACGACTTCACGAACAGTCTGAAGTCTTTCTTCATCACTTTCCAGAAAAAGAATCAATCGTTCGCACTCTGCTAAATTGGATAGATGAACCGCCTACAGACCATAAGGCTGTGTATGAGTTGTTTAAGATTGAGGGGGAATGGGCTGGCGCTAACTTTACAAATGAAGCCAACATTCCTTATAAAGCTAACGGGGGCTTTAGTTGAATAAGACAATACTACACAATAAAACTTCCAGATACTTGGAGGTTTTATTTTTTTTGTTTCTGCGAGAAGTGCTTGTTTATACAGGGTTATACGCGTCTTACCACTCGTTTGCCGACTTTGCACTTTCTTTAAAAATGCCGAAAAACGAGGCTTTTTTACTCTTCAAAAATGTCTCATTGCGGGAAAAGAAAGCGCTGCCGCATAATAAGGCCACACCGCTCGCGAGGTGATGAACGACATATGGAGGTGGAGAATGATGAAGCAAGCTACGGCTCAAAGGGATTTCCCGCAAACGTCCAAGCAGGTGGAGCACCGCACGAGCTTCGCGGCGAGGCTTCGCAGGGACAAATGGCTCTACCTGCTGCTGCTCCCAGGCTTGCTTTATTTTTTGGTTTTTAAATACGTGCCGATGTGGGGGGTCATGCTGGCATTCCAAAACTATCAGCCGTTTACCGGCTTTTTGAAAAGCGAATGGGTAGGCTTCGAGCATTTTCGGCTATTTTTTAACAATCCAGAGTTTTTAATGCTGCTGCGTAATACGCTGTTGCTATCGTTCTATAATCTCATCTTCTTTTTTCCCGCTCCGATTATACTGGCACTCTTGTTAAACGAAGTAAGGCTTTCGTTCTTTAAGCGCACGATTCAAACGATGATTTACGTTCCGCATTTTATATCGATGGTAATCGTGGCAAGCCTGACGTACGTGTTCCTAACCACGGAAGGCGGCACCGTCAACGAACTGCTATTCCAATATACGGGGAACAAAATCCAATTTCTGTCCGATCCGTCTTGGTTCCGCCCCGTGATTATTTTGCAGACGATCTGGAAGGAATGCGGCTGGGGAACGATTATATTCCTGGCGGCGCTGGCGGCCGTCGATGTGGAACAGTACGAAGCGGCGACGATTGACGGGGCAAACCGTTGGAGACAAATCTGGCACATAACACTGCCGGCGATCCGCAGCACGATCGTAATTCTTTTGATTTTGCGGATGGGCAGCGTGCTGGACAACGGCTTCGAACAGATTTATCTAATGTTGAATCCGCTTAACCGCTCGGTAGGCGAAGTGTTCGACACATACGTATACGCGATGGGCATTACACAAGGCGCTTTTAGCTACAGCACGGCTGTCGGGCTGTTTAAATCGATTGTTGGCGTAACGCTGGTGCTCGGCACGAACTGGCTGGCGAAAAAGTTCGGCCAATCCGGGCTTTACTGATAAGCAAGAAAGGGGAATCAATCCATGGCCAAGCAATACAAATCCGCGGCCGGTGTCACGTTCGATGCTGCCAACTACATCGTGCTATCGTTGTTCGGGCTGGCTGCCGTGCTCCCTTTCGTCTACGTGATTGCGGGCTCTTTTGCCTCGGACGCGGAGCTTACGTCAAGAGCGGTATTTTTCATACCCAAAACATTTACATTAAACGCTTATAAGTTTATTTTTTCGACAGATACGATCATGAGAAGCATCGGCGTCTCCGTCTACATAACGGTCATCGGCACGCTCGTCAACCTGTTTTTCACGGTTACGATGGCCTATTCCTTAGCCAAGAGAGGGTTGTACGGCCGGAATCTGGTGCTGAATCTCGTCATCTTCTCCATGCTGTTTGGCGGTGGCATGATTCCGACTTATCTGGTCGTGAAGGAGCTGAACCTGCTCGATTCGCTCTGGGCTCTCATGCTGCCAGGGGCGATCAGCGCGTTTAATCTGATCATCGTCAAAAACTTTTTTCAGGAAATTCCGAAGGAGATCGAGGAGGCCGGCCGCATCGACGGCTGCTCCGAGCTTGGCCTCTTAGGGCGGATCGTGCTGCCGCTTTCAATGCCCGTCCTCGCTACGTTTACGTTGTTTTACGCCGTCGGGCATTGGAACGATTTCTTTGCGGCACTGCTGTATATTAACGATCCGGAAAAATGGCCGCTGCAGGTCATGCTGCGCCAGATCGTTCTGCTGTCGCAAGCGGCTGCAGGCGATTTGAACTCGATGGACCCTAATTTCGTGCAGCCGCCGGATCAATCGATCAAAATGGCCGTGATCGTTGTCGGCACGGTTCCGATCTTGTGTGTGTATCCGTTCCTGCAAAAGCATTTTGCCAAAGGCGTCCTGCTTGGCTCGGTAAAAGGCTAAAGTTTGTTATTCCAAATGTGTGATTCCGCTTTGGCTCTGTTGTTAATACCCAAGACACGCTGATTGATTTGCTTGGAGCTCATGCGGTTTGCAATATGATCTTAATGATAAAGGGAGGCTATTTAATGAAGAAAAAGACAATGAAGGCGAAACGTGCTTCCACATTTCTAATTCTAGGCACGGTTTGTATCGTACTGATGGCAAGCTGCTCGTCCGGTAAAAACAACGGTGGCACAGACTCTTCCAACAATTCGACGGTGGCTCCCCCTGCAAGCGCTTCCGCAGATACGCAAGAAGCGTTTAAGCTGAACATCATGCTCCCGATTTTTAAAACGAACTATCCGAAGGACGACAGTCCCGTAGCGGCTGAGCTCGAGAAGCTGACCGGCACGGACATTCATTTCGAATGGGTGCCTAACGCTTCCTATGCGGATAAATTCAACATTACGCTTGCCTCGGGCAATTTGCCGAAAATCATTTACGTGCCGGACTCAAAGGGCCCGAGTTTCGTTAGTGCGGTAAAATCGGGGGCGTTCTGGGATTTGACCGACAAACTCAAAAATTATCCGAACCTCAGCCAGGCCAGCGAAATCATTCTGAACAACTCCTCGATTAACGGCAAAACGTACGGCGTATATCGCGGGCGCGAGCTTGGCCGCAACGGCGTTTATTACCGCCAGGATTGGCTGGAGAACGTCGGACTTGAGCAACCGAAAACGATCGACGATTTTTACAACATGCTGAAAGCGTTCAAAGAGAAGGATCCGGACGGCAACGGTAAAGACGACACGTACGGACTGGTTATGGTCAAATGGACGGCCGGCTGGGGAGCGGGCTTCGACCAGATCAAACTGTGGTTTGGTGCACCTAACGTTTGGGGTGAAAGGGATGGCCAGCTCGTACCGGAGTTCGAATACGATGAATATCTCGAAGCGCTCAAGTTCATGAAAAAGCTGTATGACGAAAAACTCGTCAACCAAGATTTTGCCGTCATGGACTCGGCGAAGTGGACGGATCCGCTTGTTAACGGGCAAGCCGGCGTGATTATCGACGTCGTCGACGGAGCGGCTCGAGTCGATGACAAAATCAAGGCGGCGAACGCGGCGGCGGGCAATGATTCAAGGGAGCATTACATGGATGTGTTCGGTGCAGTAACCGGTGCGGATGGTCAAATTCGTACGCTGCCTACTTCCGGTTTTGCCGGTCTATTGGCCATTCCGAAGTCGAGTGTGAAGACTGAGGAGGAAGTCGACCGCATTCTAAAATTTCTAGACCAGCTGAACGAGCCTGACCTGCAAACGCTGACCAGCTTCGGCCTTGAAGGCGTGCATTATACCAAGATCGACGATACAACGCTGGAAAGAAGTACGGATTCCGTGCTGCTCGAGTCTGAAGTCGAAGGTCTTAACCAGATGGTACCTTACATTCCTGAAGGAAAAGGGCTGCAAGTGGCCCAGACACCGCTTCGCTTAAAACAAACAGAGGTTCAAATAAAAAACCGGGAAACCATCGTCGCCAATCCGGCGGAGCCGTTTATTTCTGAGGTGTATTCGCAAAAAGGACAACAGCTTGGCAATATTATTAATGATGCCCGCATTAAATTCATCGTCGGCCAAATCGACGAGCAAGGCTGGCGCGATGCAATCGAACTGTGGAAAAAATCCGGGGGCAACGATTACGTGAAGGAAATCAACGAGCTGTACGCAGCGTCCAAATCCTAGACGAAGTCAATTAGCAGTGATATTCAGCGGAAAAAAGAGGCCAACTGCCTCTTTTTTCTCTATCCGAATTTTTCTTCCGAGAGTCCCCACAAAGTGACGGTAGCTGCTCTGTAGCCAAGACTCCACGATGGCCGGTTTTTGGAATTCCTCTGTTTTTTAAACAATTTACTCTGAAAATATGCAGGTTTTATTAGTAGGACCGCGTTATGCTAATTAAGACAGTCGATTTTATTTCGCTGTTGCTATATTTGAATACGCTTACATATCTGAAAGGCAAAGGACCGCCTAACAAAGGAAGGCAAAACTAATTTTAGATATGGTTGGTGAGCTGACGATGAATGGATGGAAAATGTTATTGGCCCGCTTATCCGGCAGATCTGGCAGCTTCTATAGGAAAAGCTTAATCATGTTCCTGTTTGTTGCCGGAATTCCCGGCATTATTACCGGGGTTCTCGTATATTCGATGGCCGGTGGTAAGCTGGAAAAGGAGCTGCTGAAGCTCCATAACAACCAGATTGAGCAGCGGTCGCAGAACCTGAATAAACAGCTGTCCAATCTCGAAATGATGCTGGCGCATTGGGCGTTCGATACGAGCTTCGATTATTCGCTCGGCGAACGCGACTTCGTGCGTGATTTTGAGAAGACCCGCGATATTACGAATACGCTGCTCGTCATGCAGGGCTCCAATACGATGATTCGTAACGTCAGCCTCTATTTGCGCGGAAGCCAGCCGGTATTGTTTTATCCGGAATATTCCGCTTTACATGATGCAAGTGTCATCAAGCTATACGACCAACTGCTTGACGCAGGAAAAACGACGTATTGGACACAGCTAATGCTGGATCCCGATCAGCCGGGAAAACGGGAATTGACGTTTGTGCATCTCGTTCCCGGTGGCAGCCAAAAACCGATTGGAGCCTTGATCGTCCGCTTGGACAGCGATCAAGTCGCGGAAGCGCTGCAGACCATTACCCCTTATGCCGACGGCGAAAATTTTCTAACGGAGCCGAGCAGTCATCTATTCGTATCCGCCAACGGGAGCTCGATAGATTCGACGTTCGTAAAGGCAGTCAGAAGCGAGGTCGAGTCAAACGTGAATAAGGAAGGCTCGTTTCTTTATGAATGGAACGACAAGACCTATGCGGTCACGTACGGTTATTTCGCACGAATCATGGATAACTGGCTGTACGTGTCGGCTTCGCCGATCACCAATATAACGGCACCGGTCGTTTTTATATCCAAAGTCATTTTGACGGTCAGCTTGAGCGCTCTCTTGCTGGCAATAGGGCTTGCTTGGCTTGCATCGATCCGAATGTACTTACCTGTAAAAAGGCTAATGAAGGATTTGCTGCCAAGCGCCTCCTTATCGGGCGGAGGCCGGGAGGACGAGTTTACGCTAATCGAGCGGCAATGGCAGCATTTAAGCAGGGAGAGTCGGGAGCTGAACGCCAAGTGGCTCGAGCAGCTGCCGCATGTAAAGGAAAGCTTTCTCCATCAGCTCCTTCAGGGCTATTTGTACGCCTATACGGAGGAGGACCTGCGGTCACGGATGGAACGGTATAAATGGCAGGTGTGCGGCAAGCAATTTGTCGTGCTGTACGTACAGCTTACCGGGATCGCCAGCATGGAAGGGAAATTCAAGTTTGGCGACGAGGGACTGGTTACCTTCGCATCCGTCAACATGATCGAAGAGCTGGCGGATTCGTATTTCGAGCAAAGCAGCACGATCAATTTCCATGATCTTGGATCAGGGGTGCTGCTCATCTTGCCGGAAGGGGAGCCATGTACAGAAACGATCAAATCGTTTTGCGAAAAGCTTGCGCAGACGGTTAACCGGTTGCTGAACATGGTGGTGACGGTGGCGATCAGCCGGGCTACCGGCCGTGTAAGCGACATACCGCTCGCATTTGAAGGCGTGAAACACGCAGCCAGCTTCCGCAAATTCGATAACGATAACCAGATTATCGAAATGGAGCAGCTGAATTTCGAGGATTCGTCCGAACCGCAGTATCCCTTTACGCTGGAAAGAGAATTTCTTCAGGCGCTTCGAACCGGACAGGAAGCGGACGCCAACGCCTTGCTCGTTGAATTCCAGAATGCGCTGTCCGTGCAGGAGGCAAAAGCGATAGATGTCCAGCAGGGGATGCTTCATTTGCTGGGTTCCGTCCAGCATGCGATTCTCGTATCCGGTATTCAGCCGAATCGTTTGTTCAAGGGCGCCAACCTGTATGAGCAGCTTTCCCAGATTAAAGAACCTGCCGGCGCCAGGGAATGGTTCCAAGTGAAGGTGATCGCCCCTTTCATGAAGGAGCTGACGACCCGAACGGATGGCCAGGTCAAACGGCTGATTGAGCATGCCATGATCTATATGCAGCAAAACTATATGCACGACATTTCGCTCGACAATTGCGCCGACCACATCGGCACGAACCCGTTTTTCCTGAGCAAATCATTCAAACAGGTCACCGGCAAAAACTTTATCGATTATTTGACCGAGCTGCGTATGGAAAAAGCGAAGGAGCTTCTTCGGGAATCGGAGATGAAAATTAACACGGTTGCCGAACAAGTCGGATATCGGCACAGCTATTTTAATCGGATCTTTAAAAAGCTCGAGGGCATGACTCCTACCCGTTATCGTGAACTTAGCCGGGCAGATTAGGAAGTAAGCTGCGATAAACAGATCGAAAGAAGCAGCCGGCAGCGGTTCATGATGTGACCGCTTCCGGCTTTATTGTGATGCGCAGGGCTGCGAAGCACCAGAAAAACCATAACGTGCAATAAAGTGCAATTCTCGCGAAATCGTGCAATTTAGCCCGGCGGATGCCATCAAGAAAGTGCCATTGCCGGGAAAGCCGCAGCTGTCTACAATGAGGGCGTTGAAAGAACGGAAGCCAAGAAAACGTTTAGGAGATGATGCCATGAACGACACGCGAGTATCACTGCGTTGGTTAAAGGCAGCCGCTGATATTCCGGCCGGGCTGACTTGGGGAATGCCGTGGAAGGAGGGGGAGCTTTCACGGGACGACCGGCTGTCGCTGCACTTGGAGGGCGGGACTGCCCCTGCACTGCAAAGCTGGCCGACTGCATATTGGCCGGACGGCAGCGTCAAATGGACGGCGCATGCCGCCGCATTTCCGACTGGTGCCCCTCATGGGTATACCATCGTGAAGGGAGATTCCAAACATTCACCAACAGCGGGTTCAGTGTCCGTACGTGAAGCAGAGGATGGCTTTACCATCGACACGGGCGTCATTTCCTTTCGGGTACCGAAAACAGGTAGCCAAATGATTGCCGATGTTCTACGAAACGGTGTCAGTATAAGCTCTTATGGCGAGTTGATCGCTATCAAGGAAAGCGTAAGCGAGCTGACCGGGAGCCGAACGATCCGGGAGGAACGTTATCAATCCCAAATCTACGAAGCGAAGGTGGAGCAAGCAGGTCCGGTACGAGCGGTCGTCAAGCTGACGGGCCGCCACCGTGCCGTGAACGGAACTGGTGAATGGCTTCCTTTTTCGCTTCGCCTGTACGCTTACGCGGGTCTGGAGTCGATCCGGATGGTGCATACGTTTTTTTATGACGGCAATCCGAACCAGGATTTCGTGAAGGGACTCGGCATCCGTTTCATCCTGCCGATCCGTGGGCCGCTGTACAACCGCCACGTCCGGTTTGCCGGTGATACCGGTTATTTAAGCGAATCGCCCAAAACGCTTCATTCGCGGCGCACAAAAGGCAGATATTTGGAGCTGTTCAAGCGTCAGCTCAATGGGGAAACACTGACCGACGAAGAAATGGACGACGAGTACTTTATGAATCTGCTGCACGACTCCGCAAGCTGGGACGGCTTTAAGGTGACGCAGTTCTCAGCCGACCATTATCTGATGGCCAAGCGGACCAGGGCAGGCTGCAGCTGGATCAAATCCGGAGAAGGCCGGAGAGCGCGTGGTGTTGCATATGTCGGTGGGCCCGGCGGCGGACTGGCTCTTGCGATGCGCAATTTCTGGCAAAAGCATCCTTCGGGCATGGAGGCGCACGGCCTCACAGAGGACCAGGCGCAGCTGATCGCCTGGTTCTGGTCCCCGGAAGCGCCGGCCATGGACATGCGCCATTACGATACGTTAACGCATGTTGAATCTTCCTACGAAGGCGCGGAAGAGCTGCGGGCAACTCCGTACGGCGTCGGCAATACGAGCGAGCTGACGATTTGGTGCCGGGCGTTTACGCCGTCGCCAGTTGAGCTGGAGGCTTACGCGAGCTATAACGACTCGCCTCCGCAGCTTGTATGCGAGCCGGCTTATTTGCGGAGCCAAGGCGCTTTTGGCATTTGGAGCTTGCCGGACAGGGGAACGCCCGCCAAATCCCGCCTCGAAGAGAAGCTGGACGGGATCATCGCCTTTTACCAAAGGGAGGTGGAGCAGAGGCGCTGGTACGGCTTCTGGGATTACGGCGATTTCATGCACAGCTACGACCCTGCGCGCCATGTCTGGAATTATGACCTCGGCGGCTGTGCTTGGCAAAATACGGAGCTGGTCCCGAACATGTGGCTGTGGCTGATGTTTTTGCGCTCGGGACGCGAAGACATTTTCCGGATGGCGGAGGCGATGACGCGCCATACGAGCGAGGTCGACGTCTATCATTTCGGGGAATACGCCGGGCTCGGTTCGCGGCATAACGTCGTCCATTGGGGCTGCGGCTGCAAGGAGGCACGGATCGGCATGGCCGGACTCCATCGCTACTATTATTATTTAACGGGGGACGAGCGGATCGGGGATATGATGGACGAGGCGAAGGATGCCGACTATACGACCGTCCATATCGATCCGATGCGCGCCTATTTTCCCAAGGACGAGCATAAGACCCATATCCGGGTCGGCCCGGATTGGGCGGCTTTCAGCTCCAACTGGATGACCCGCTGGGAGCGCAAAGAGGATATGTTTTACCGCGATAAACTGCTTACCGGCATTCAATGCATTAAACAGGCGAATTACGGTCTGATCTCCGGTCCGACTTACGGTTATGATCCGAATACCGGCTTGCTGACGTCGATGGGTGACGACAACTGGGGGCGCCATCTGGCGTTATGCATGGGCGCGCCGCAGGTATGGTTCGAGCTGTCCGGCTTGCTGAAGGATAAGCAGTGGGACGACATGATGGCCGATTTCGGTGTTTTCTATAATCTTTCGCAGGAAGAAAAGGATCAAATCACAGGCGGCGCCATCAGCACAAAGCGGTTTGAGCATCCAGTTCTGACGCTGGCCCTCGTCGCTTACGGCGCGTGGTACCGTAAGGACAGGCGTACAGCCGATGTTGCCTGGTCGACGCTGCTGGGACACCCTTTTGCAACCACAGACCTGGAAAAAGATGCCGTTGACGTTACGTACGTCGACAAGCTGAAGGAGATTGACTGGATGAATACGAATGGGGCGTCGCAATGGTCTTTGAACACGATCATCAGCCTGGAACTGATCCCAGATTCTTTACCTGACCATGTAGACTAAGGCCCGCCAGGAAGCTAATGTGTAATGCAGCTCGGTTATCGCTCGTCGCCCATGCGCGGTAACCCAGACATGGGAAGAAAGGAGCGTGAATACGATGACAACAGATCAACCAACCGAAACAGGGGTCGTGCATACTGCTAAAAGCCCGCTGATTCCCGAAAGTTGGCGTGCGATTTATGCAAACCCACTCGCCAAGCCCGAGCATGTCGCGGATTTTCGAATGGAGGGAGAAGGAGCCATCACGTTTCCTTTGGGACGTATGCGGCTCGAAAGCGTCCGCGACGAGGCGGAGGGGCAGCGAGCCAATTTCGTATTGTGGTGCCCGGAGAACTTTCCGGCGGACGCCGCCGTCTCATGGGATTTTTGGCCGGTACGCGAGCCGGGCCTGGCGATTATGTTTTTTAGCGCAAGCGGCACGGAAGGCCGGGATTTGCTCGATTCTTCCATCAAGCCACGGACTGGTGAATACGACCAGTATCATCACGGCGAAATGAACGCTTTCCACGTTTCTTACTTCCGGAGGAAGTGGGCGGAGGAGCGGAAGTTTCATACATGCAATTTGCGTAAAAGCTACGGTTTCCACCTGGTCGCGCAAGGTGCCGACCCGATTCCGGGTGTCATGGACGCAGTCGGACCATACCGGATGCTGATCGTTAAGAGCGGACATCGCATTACGTTTGCCGTTAACAATCTTCCGCTTTTCTCGTGGAAAGACGACGGCGTCACGTACGGGCTTCCAATCGCTGGCGGAAAGCTCGGTTTCCGCCAGATGGCGCCTCTGATTGGAGAATACGCGAATTTAACCGTATATGCCGAAAGTAAATCGTAGTAAACACCGTTAATTCCATAATTACTGTCAAAGCCTCTTCCATCTCAGTAGAGGCTTTGACCAAGGAGGCTTTGCAAATTGAAGTTAACTATTGCTAATGCCGATCTTAAGCAGGTTGTCGGGTGCGTTGCAGACTACACCTTCGGCATGGATCTCACTTGGGACTGGCCTTGCGGCGTCGCCTATTACGGGATCAGCCGTGCCTTTGAAGTGACTGGCGAGCAAGCATATTTGGAACGGATGATAGAGTGGTGCGATGAATATATCGAAGCAGGACTTCCGGGATGGACGGTCAACACATGCTCGATGGGACATATGCTGCTCACCCTTTACGAACAGACGAAGGATCAGAGATACCTCGATATCATCATGAGCAAGGTGGACTATCTGGAGAACAACGCCCTGCGTTTCGGTGACGGTGTGCTCCAGCACACGGTGTCGGCTAAAAACGATTTTCCGGAGCAATGCTGGGCGGACACTCTGTTTATGGCGGGATATTTCCTATTACGCGCAGGCGTGGTGCTTGGGGAGAAGCAGCTTATTGACGATGCACTTCATCAGTTTTATTGGCATATTAATTATTTGCAGGACGAGAATACCAGCCTGTGGTATCACGGATATAACCACCTTAATAAGGATCATATGTCAGGAATGTATTGGGCACGCGCCAACGCTTGGGCGGCCTATACGATGTCACGCGTGGGACATGTGCTGCCGCAAGCTTACCTGTACCCACCATTTATGCATATTTTAAGCTCGCTGCGAGACCAGCTTGCCGCCATCAAAAAGCTGCAGAAGGATGACGGCCTCTGGGGCACCGTGCTCGACTACCCGGAAGCTTATGGCGAGGTGTCAGCCACGGCTGGCATTGCCGCGGCAATGGTGATGCAGAATAATCCGCTTCATGCCAAACATGTAGAGCGGGCGTTAAAGGGCGTGCTGGCTAATATTTCCGAACGAGGACGGGTGCTTAACGTATCCGGTGGAACCGCCGTCATGAACGACATCAGGGGTTATCTCGAAGTGGATAAAAAATGGGCCCAGGGCTGGGGGCAGGGACTTGCGCTTGCCTTACTTTCCGCAGTTATCGAAATGAACAACACGGGAGAACAGGATAACGGATAGATGTTCATATTAAGGAGGGGTGTCGATTTATGAAAACCGTCCATGAGCAGCACAAGTTTGATGCACAGAAGACATCCGAGGTACAGATGGAATTTCTGGACCGGGGGTTGGTTGCAGCAGCGACAACAGAAGGAATTTTTCTCAGCTGGAGATTGCTCGGGAATGAAGTGACCGGTTATAGCGGTAACGGAATGATCGGCACCAATTTCAACCTGTATCGTAGTGGCGACTTTATCGCAGCTGTCCACGACAGCACCAACTATTTGGACCCCAGCGGGACATTAACATCGGTTTATTATGTTTGTGCCGTTGTGGACGGACAGGAAGTCGACCGATGTGGCGATGTCACTCCCTGGGTCGGTCCGTACTATGAATTACCTCTTCGAAAACCGGCGGACGGCGTCACGCCAACTGGCCAAATCTATACATACGCGGCAAATGATATGAGCGTCGGGGATGTAGATGGCGACGGTGAGTACGAGTACTTTGTAAAATGGGATCCGTCCAATGCCAAGGATGTATCGCATTCCGGCTACACCGGTCCGGTATATATCGACTGCTATAAGCTGGACGGTACTCTCCTCTACCGGATTGAGCTTGGTGTGAACATTCGGGCGGGTGCTCACTATACACAATTTCTGGTCTATGATTTTGACGGAGACGGGAAAGCTGAGCTGATGTTCAAGACAGCGCCCGGTACGAAGGTCATAAGGTACGATCAGGAAGGTATAATGTCCTCCGAAACCTATATAACCATGCCTCCGGAGGATGTGGCTGCGGGGTATAGTCATCAGGACGACTATCGAATGTGCAGCGCGGACTACTATAGGCATATTGTCCATATGTTTATGAGCTGGCACTCGCATGAAGAGGTAGTGACCGGTCGTTGGCCCTCTACACTGGAAGAATGCTTCGGAATCGATCATCGTTACAGTTATCCTTTGCTAATGGAGGATGCGGAGCGGCTGGCCGATTATTTTCTTGACGTCTATGCTCCCAGCCGGAGCGGGCGCAACAACTTGCGATCATTCGAGGGCTTTATTCTTGAAGGGCCAGAATATTTAACTGTTTTCCAAGGACAAACAGGCGAAGAATTGGAGACGATCCCCTATAAGCCGGGGCGGCATGATGACGGTCTGATGTGGGGGGATTATGCTTGGAATCGCATCGAGCCCGGAAACCGCGTGGATCGATTCCTGGCAGGAGTTGCCTATTTGGACGGGAAAAAACCGTTTGCGATCTTTGCTCGCGGTTATTATACCCGGGCTGCCGTCGCAGCTTATTCCTGGGACGGAACGCACCTTAAGGAGCACTGGTTCGTTGACAGCGGTTGGGTTTCGATGAATAATCCTTTTCATGATACGCTCCGTCTGGAGGACGGCCGGAATGAGAACTTTGGCAGCCTCGCTAAACAAGGGGCGCATTCCTTAAGCATTGCAGATGTAGACGGAGACGGCTGCCATGAAATTATTTACGGGTCGGCGACCATCGATCATGACGGATCCATTTTATACAGCTCCCGAGGTGTAATGCCACCGCAAAGCAAGGCACCTGGAAAAATCGCCAAGCTGGGTCACGGCGATGCCCTTCATGTAGCGAACGTTGATCCAGACCGGCAGGGATTGGAGATTTTCATGGTGCATGAAAGCGGTGGCTCGGGACCTTACGGATTCACTCTGCGCGACGCGGCCACTGGCGAGGTATTGCACGGCGGTTTCGCCGTCGATGATGTAGGGCGCGGGATGATCGGACAGGTTGATCCGAACCAAAAGGGGCTTCAAATATGGTGCAGCGAGGGTTATGAAAGCGATGAAGCATTCGGCTTGATGACATGTAGAGGAGACCAAATGGCAAAACAGATTCCGGGCACGAACATGAGCATCAAGTGGTCGGCCAACATGACAACACAGGTGATCAACGGAAGTTTCGACGAGCCTGTTACAATCGACGATTGGAAACAAGGCAGGCTGCTTACGGCAGAAGGTGCAGTTTCCAATAACGGAACGAAGGGAAATCCTTGCCTTGTCGCTGATGTTTTCGGAGATTGGAGAGAAGAGCTGCTAGTACGAACAAAGGATAGCTCGGCGATTCGGATCTACCTGAGCACTGAGGTAACCGACCGAAAATTGTATACGTTAATGCATGATGCCCAGTACAGAACCGGTGTCGCATGGCAGAATGTGGTCTATAACCAGCCCTGCTACACAAGCTTTTATTTTGCTTCCGATATCGATTGGGCGAAGGTCCCTACCCCAAATCTATATTTACCTCGTGTATGCATACGTGATCGCAACTGATGTTTCCGCGGGTGGCCATCCATGTTTGTTGACTTTATTAATTGGGGCAAATGATCAGTTTAGTACTGGCCGCTTCTCAGTGAAACCAGGTTATCCGTCAGTTGCGCTCCGCTCATTGACGAAGGGAATTTGCAGTACGTCTGCTGTGGAGTATATACGCTAAGGAGGAAACAGGATGGCGAAAATTTTGATGTGCTTTCCGGAAGGGCGGCACAAAGCGTTAACGATGAGCTACGACGACGGCCGATTCGCCGATCGGCGGCTGGTAGACACGTTTAACCGAAATGGGCTTAAAGGAACTTTTCATATCAATTCCGGACTGGTCGGAACGCATGACAAGGTGGGTGCAGATGAGGTCAAAACGCTCTATACAGGTCACGAGGTGTCGGCACATACGCTGACTCACCCTACGATCGCTCGCTGCCCGAACGAGCAAATCGTGCACGAAATCATGGAAGATCGGCGAAATCTGGAACGTATCGTGGGTTATACGGTGCGTGGGATGTCGTATCCGAACGGCTCTTACAACCACAGAATCAAAGAGATGCTGCCAGGTCTCGGCATGGAGTATGCCAGAGTCGTTGACAGCACTGGACATTTCGGAATGCCGGACGATTTTCTGGAATGGAAGCCGACATGCCACCATAATCGTGACCTGATGAAGCATGCGGAAACCTTCGTCAGCTTGCACAAAAAGCAATATCTGTATCTGATGTACGTATGGGGCCACAGCTACGAGTTCGATAACGACGATAATTGGGAACTTATGGAAGAGTTTGGTGCCTATATTGGGGGCAATCCGGACATTTGGTATTGTACCAACATTGAGCTTGTCGATTACGCCAAGGCATTCGAAAGGTTGAAGTTTGCAGCTGACTTGGATTTTGTTTACAACCCTTCAGCGTTAAACGTCTGGTTGAACGTGGACGGAGAGATCGTCGAAGTGAAAGGCGGCGAGTTAATCAAGTTTTAATACGAAGAGAGGAATGGAGGGAAGTAGGATGAACCAAGGGATGACCAAAGAACCTATACTCATCGGCAAGCTGGATATACGGGGGGCAGGTCCACGCTGTAAAATGCTGCTCGGCGACTTAAACGGAGACGGCCGGATGGAGATGCTGCTCGTGCAGCCCGACAACCGCCAAGACGTGCGTTATATTCCCCATCAGGTGCAGTGCGTCACTGCGTTTGATCTAGAGGGGAATCTGCTCTGGCAAACGGGGAAGCCGGATCCGGGAGCAGGCAGCCAAGGGTCGGACTATCCGGCACAAATTGTCGATATCGACGGAGACGGCCGGTTGGAGGTGCTGTGCGTTATGGATAGCCGGCTCATCGTCATCAACGGGCACGACGGAAGCGTTAGGTCGTCCCATGAGCTTCCGGACCCTGAGGCGCACGACTGCATTATCATTGCGAATTTGACAGGCAACCCGAATGGGCGAGATTTCATTCTTAAGGATCGTTATCATCGCATGTGGGCTATGGACCGGAACTTCAATTTGCTCTGGACGCACGAGGGCAACCCCGGCCATTTCCCTTGGGCATATGATTTGGACGGTGATGGATACGACGAAGTGATGGCCGGTTATACGCTGCTGGACCATGACGGCACGCCGTTATGGAGCTGCCGTGAATTGGATGATCACGCCGATTGCATTTGGATCGGTGATGTGAACGGCGACGGAGAGCCTGAGCTTGTGATCGGAGGGAGCGTAACGGTCATGTATGACCGTTACGGCAAGGAATTATGGCGCTACGAAGGGTCAATCGAGTCACAGCATATAGCGCTCGGGCGCTTCCGAAGCGACTTGCCGGGAATGCAAATTGCCGGGCTGGATCGACTCGTGAGAGAGGACGACGGTAAGGGCTTAATTGGCAAGGACGCCTTGTTCCTGCTTGACAGCAGCGGACAAGAGGTGTGGAAGGAAGACCGAAAGACACCCGGCTGGCTTACGATTATCGAGCCTTTGAGCGGGTGGGCGGTTGGCGCACCAGACTATATTTTGGCATACCGGCGCGGTGGGGGCATCTTCCCAACATTGTATGACGGTCATATGAACGCGGTCGTGGAGTTTCCTTCCGAGGGCTATGCCGTCCATGCTGACCTATGGGGCAGCCATACGGAGCAAGTCATTATATACAGCAGTGAAACCGCGTCCATATATTCGAGCATGCCTGCGGATCTGAGCGAGATCCCTTCGGGTATTCCGCTGTCGCAGCCGAAACGCTTGTCCTGCTCGACATTGTATCCGGGCGGGGAGGTTCCCCCAGCTATCTCATTAAGTTAACGCACAAGGATAGTTTAGTTATAAACGTACTTTCCAAAAAAAGTGTGGTAATCTATTCGAAATACGACACTTTAGAGGGTGATAAACTGTGGGAGAGTCTGTAGCTACGCAAGCAGAACGAATTGCAAGCGATTTTCTTCATGAAGAAATAAAAACATCTTACCAGATCATAGGAAAAGGCATCGTAAATCAGGTTTTCGTAGTTGAAACCAAGAGTCGTAAAGTCGTAGTTCGCATGAACGACTCAGCTGCATTTCCAAGCTATGTGAAAGAAAAATGGTGTATTGAACAAGCTGCCGCGATTGGTATTCCCGGACCTGAGGTGTTGACCATTGGTGTAATTGATGAAACCGCATATATGATTCAAGCTTTCGTTGAGGGAGACAACGGGGTAGATAGTACGGCTCTCAAGATCGATGTTTGGAGGCAGCTTGGCAAATATGCCAAACTTATTCATTCGATCCCAGTGAAGGGATATGGGGAAAATCTAATAGATCCGGTCCATGGTGAGTTTCATTCCCCTTCTCATGCAGGATCGGACGGCAGTTGGCTAGGATATGTACAGTATAATATCAATAGTTTGACGGAGAATGATCGATTGATTGAGCTCGGAGTAATCAATCATACGAAATCGCAGAGAGTGCGAAAACTGTTTGAGAATTTGAAGAAAGAAAGGTTCCGTTTCGGTTTAAACCATGGAGACTTTTCATTGAAGAATACGATTATCAATCAGTCGGGACAAGTCATATTATTGGATTGGGGCAATGCAGAAGTAAGAACGGTACCGCATGGGGATATGATTTGGCTGATGCGGTGCCAAATGCTAGACGGAAATCCGAATACGGAAGAATTCAAAGCATTTCAAGACGGGTACGGCATAAGTGCAGAAAACCTAGCTGATATGAGACATTTGCAGCTATTAAGCGCGTTCGATAACCTTCGATGGGCCATTGATCGAAATCCGGATCTGATCGAATCCTATGCTGCGTTTGCAAAAAAAGTTGTTGATATGATGATGGACTAGCAGAGATTGAACGATGCTTATGTATCTCAGTTAAACAAGGTGAAGAAAATGATTGGATTAACGGGAAGCGTTAGTTTAACATATCGGAGCAGTTTGCCGGATGGTACAGGACTGCAAGACCAGATGATTCACCTTGAAATAAAGGAAGTGGATATCAATCAGAAACCTCGCCCCTAGTTTGGTGTGGTTTTTTTTTGCCTGGGGATGGTGGTATAGCCGCGTATCCGCGCCTTCTATTGAATACAGAAGCCAATAACTCTGGCAATGAAAAACGAAAATCAATAAACTTCAAAAAGGGGGTTGACAGCAAACGGATGATTGGATATATTTGTTACATACCAACCGAATGTATGAAAGGAGCTGCGGGCGAATGGCAAGAAATAAATATCCGGAAGAAACCATCAACCAAATTCTAACCGTGGCGCTTAATCTGTTCATGCAAAAAGGATACGAGCAGACCTCCATTCAGGATATCATCAATGAACTGGGCGGGCTGACAAAAGGCGCGATTTATCACCACTTCAAGTCAAAGGAAGAGATTTGGCAGGCCGTCATCGATCACGCGTTCAAAGGCGTTGACGAGATGCTCTCCGGCATCCGGGATGACAATGGGCTGAACGGCCTGGAGAAGCTACGGAAGATTTCCCAACTCTCTCTCGACAATGCTGCTCACAACGAACTGGCATCGGTGGCGCCGAACCTCTTGCGCAATCCGAAGCTGCTGGCGGCCCAGATCGAGAACATCCTCGAAAAAGCCGTACCCGTCTATATCCAGCCCATCATCGAACAGGGAATGCGAGATGGCTCGATTCGAACCGACTACCCAAGGGAGCTTAGCGAAGTCCTGGTGATTCTCACCAATATTTGGCTAAACCCGGAGGTCATTGAGGCTTCGCCCGAGATGATGCTTCATAAGGTAAGATTTTTCGATGAAATATTGAAAGGCCTGGGGCTTGATCTGTTCGATGAGCAAATGTATCAACGATACGAGGAATTGTTTCGAGTGTCAGCGAGAGATGTCAGCAAAGAAAACTAAACTGCCGAGAGGCAGCTTATTTTTACACCTATTCATACCAACGGTTGGTATGAATAGGTGATCCGGATTCAAAGTAATGGTGTTAGAAAACTAATTATAAGGGAGACGTGAATATTTATGAATCAAACCAAAACCTCTAACTCGCAGGAACGGCAAGTAGTGACAAACTTTAACGCAAGCAATCTGACGAAAAGCGACTTTGCAGGCGTTACGGCCCATAATGGACAGTTTAAAAGCAGCTCGCTCTCCGGTTCCGACTTTTCGGGCGCTGATTTGACCGGAAGTTCGTTTAAGAGCAGCGACGTACACGGTACCCATTTTGACGGCACGAATCTGACGGACTGCAACCTGTCCACCCTTGACCTGGCCCATGCAAGCTTCAATAAAACGGTCCTTGTGCGCACCAACTTCAGTAAGTCGAGGTTGGCCGGCGCAAAATTCTTGGGCGCCAAACTGACCGACGTCAATCTGACGATGACCGATCTTAGAAACACCGTCTTTGAAAATTGTATGTTCGACGGGGTAGATTTCACAAATAGCGATCTGACTGGGCTGGTGTTTGACAGCCAAACCTTCATCGGCGTCAAGTTTGACAAAGCAGGGTTGAACGGCGTTTCGTTCAAGGGCGCGGTAATCAAGAATTCGTCTTTCCAAGGACCTTTGTTGTCCAAGAAGTATTACCGTGCCATCAAAACCATCTGCTTTGACGGCGCAACGATGGATAAGCTGACCTATGCGGCGCTTAAAGGCCTGGAGGCCGATTTGTCCAAGGTTACGGTTATTTAAGACAAATGGAAAACGCAAAGCCGGGCGAAAGTGTAGTTTAAAACAATGGGATTTACAAAAAAATTAAAGTGAGGGATATCAAATGAATAAGATTGCAATGGGACATAGCAACAAAGGATTCACTGAAAAAGGGTTGCGCAAAATGCACGACGTGCTGGCAAGGCATGTCGATTCCGGAAAGATTCCTGGGCTTGTCGCACTAGTCAGCCGGAATGGTGAGACGCACGTCGAAGCGATTGGCACGATGCGCCATGACGGTGGCGCTCCTATGAGTCGGGACACGATCTTCCGGATGGCATCCACTACCAAGATGGTTGGGGCCGCGCCGGTGATGGTCCTGCTCGACGAGTGCAAGCTGCATCTGGATGACCCGGTAGATAAGTGGCTGCCCGAGCTCGCCAACCGGCAGGTGCTGAAGCGACCCGACGGCCCGCTGGACGAAACCGTGCCGGCACGGCGGCCGATCACCGTGCGGGATCTGTTGACCTCTACGTTCGGACTCGGAGTGGATATGACGTTAATGGGCTCCCCAATCCAAAACGCGATCTTCGAGAATGGTTTATTTGACACGCCAGGGCAGGAGATGCCGGAGCCGGATGAGTGGATGCGCCGCCTGGGTACGCTCCCGCTATGCTACCAGCCCGGAGAGCGGTGGCAGTACCACATGAGCAACGAAGTGCTCGGCGTACTCGTTGCCAGGGTCACGGGTCAGACATTCGAGACGTTCCTGCGCGAACGCATCTTTGAACCGCTGGGGATGAAGGATACCGGCTTCTACGTGCCCGAAGGCAAGATTGACCGGCTGCCGCCCGCCTACGTCCCTGATCCGCAGACCGGAGAGTTCATCGTGTGGGATGAGGCTGCAGGCGGACGCTACAGTAAGCCGCCAGCGTTCCAAGCAGGCGGCGGTGGGTTGCTGTCAACCGTAGACGACTATCATGCGTATTTACAGATGCTGCTAAACCAAGGGCTGCACGGGACCGAACGAATCCTGTCCCGGCCTGCTGTCCAGCTGATGACCACGAACCGCCTTACGCCCGAGCAGCAAGCATTCCGAGACGACTTGGCCAAAAACAATGTCCATTTGTCGCATGGCCAAGGGCAGCACGGCGGTTGGGGTTTCGGAATGGCGGTACGCACCTACCGCGGCGACTATGCTTCCATCGGCCAATTTGGCTGGGACGGCGGAAGCGGCACCTCGGCGTACGCCGACCCGGACAAACAGCTTACCGGAATCCTGCTCACTCAAGTCGGAATGTCCACCCCGGATTCGGCGCATCTTATCCACGACTTCTGGACTATGGTCTATCAGGCAATCGAAGACTGACTAGTACGTCTGCCATCAACCCACGACATCTAACGCTCAGCCGCCCTGGTGGCCGAACCGTCGATGTTTCCACCATTTCACAAAAATAAACTCGCTTAAAAGCCGCGAAGCTGCGGCTTTTTGTGCTTTAACGATAATTGTTCTTGTTAAATCCCCATATATACTTAGTCGAAAATGATAAGAAGATATATGGTTAACCATAGACCTTTGGTACAATCGTTACAACAACAGACAAAAGCAGGGAGGAAGGCGGTAGAGAGGAATGACTGAGCTAGAATGGCCGGTAGTTCATAACGTCGGCGACATTATTATCCAGGCCGGTTTCATACTCGGTCCGAGAACCATTAACGATTACGAACTGGTTTACTTCCCCGACGGTTCTGGAACAGTCTATGAGATAGGCGGTCAAGCCTTTCTATTAGATGAGCCTTGTTTCATCTTCACTCGTCCAGGAGAACAGCATTCATATCGTTTCTGCTCGGAGAAAAATGTGCGGCATATGTTCGTCCACTTTGACTACGCAGCCCTTCAGGAAGAGAATGAAAGGTTCGAACCTCTTTTTAGCCAGGGCAATCGGTTTCTCTCCAACCAGCATACGCTTGTTGCTGGTATGATGCAGAAGATGCTTTGGATTGCGAATCACCAATCTTCTTATTGGCGGAGACGGCTGGCTGTGCTTGTTGCCGCTTCGCTTGAAGAATTGTCGTCTCATTCTGGATATACAGATGAAGGGAGCGTACTCTCCTTGCCAGTCCCGATTCAACGGGCACTGGAATTCATGGAGGAGCATCTGGCGGAGCCCATAACCATCGAAGAAATCGCGGCACGATCCGGATGGTCGCATGAGCATTTCACCCGCGTGTTCGTTGTGTCCCTGGGTATGACTCCGAAACGAATGCTGCTGGAAAGACGGCTGCGCCGCGCAGAGTTTTTGATGATGAGGGGAGCAGGTTCGGTCAAACAAATTGCCTTTTCGGTTGGTTTTGGGGATGAACACCATTTCTCCAAAATGTATAAACGGATTCGGGGGATTACGGCCTCTGATTATCTTAAACGCTGCAATGATCCATTATTTCGTCATACGGCCGACCTTTTGGATTCGCGCACGCCATACCCGGTTAATCGATATATCTTAGTCAAACCCTAGATCAAATAAACACAACGTTTTCCGGTTTCAGGCCATTGAGAGCACGATTCCAGCGCGGGTACAATGAATGTGCAGACATTCTTAATGACGGAGGGATTCAAATAATGGGTACATTTTATGTCCCGAAATCACGCGCAAGGGACAATCGTTATTTGGTTAGTGTGAAGGAGTATACGAACTATCACAAGGAAGGCTATCTGATTGTTAGAGGCTTGTTGTCAAAAGATGATATCGCCGAACTGTTTGAGCTGGCGGAGGATTCTAGGCTCAACCGTCTTCAGCCGTACAAGACGGCGGATGCTGACAGCACGGACCCGCTCAAGGAAGAATTCGCGAAGGCGACACGGATTCATATGCTTTCCCGGGTGAAAGCGGCGGCTGAGCGAGGTATGCTCCATCCACGTATTCTCGATGTGACTGAAGCACTGATCGGCCCTGACGTCTATGCTCTTCAGTCCATGCTCTTCCTGAACCCGCCCGGGAAGGGAGGACAGGGCTGGCACCAGGATTCCTGTTATATCAAGACGCACCCCGACACACTGATTGGAGCGTGGATTGCACTGGAGGAAGTGGATGAAGAGAATGGCTGCTTATGGGTCGTTCCGGGTTCGAACCACGAACCTGTGTATCCGCCTGATGGAATCGGTGGAGGGAACGTTCATGCAGTGGATGCGTTTGAGGATTTAAACAGCGTCCAGAACGTCAGCCATACAGACGATAATGTGAATACGCTTTCAAAGGTAGTCGCCGGCTATCCGTCGCCAATTCCTGTTATTTTGAGCCCGGGAGACGTGCTGTTTTTCCATTCACATCTGTTCCACCGTTCTTTTCCTAATCGAACTTCGGACCGTTACCGCCGATCTTATGTGTGTCATTACTGCAACGCCCGGTCATGGGTTCCTTGGGATCCTGACGGATTCGAAGGAAACTCGGGTAATTACCGTCAAATTCTGGCGCGCGGAAGCACGCATCTGCCATATGCCGAGCCTGTATTCGGTACCGAGGTGTTTCTGTCTGATGAGGAAGCAGAATCGAATAGCGTGACCATGATGGGAATGGACAATGGCATGATGATGCCGATGGGGATGACGAAGGACGATTAAATCTAGGGAGGATTATGATGGAGCTGCAATTATTTCATGCTTTTTGGGGCATGGAGGGGACATTAAGAGAGAAATTCGAGCGAGCTTATATGAACGGCTATCAAGGTATTGAAACAGGGCTTCCGAATGATGCTGACAAGAATGAATTTATGGAGCTGCTGCAAGAGTTCAAGCTGTTATATATCCCTCAGATATTCACTTATGGAAATCATAAGGAGGTTTATCACGAGCAATTGGAAAGTGCATTGGAGTTTTCGCCGATCTTCGTAAACTCCCATACCGGTAAAGATTACTTTTCTGAGGAAGAACAAGATTCACTTTTTGAGTTCGCTTTGAGCATGGAAAAGAAGCTGGGCGTTGACGTGGCGCATGAAACCCATAGAGGACGCGCCATGTTCACTCCTCGTGCAACCGTGAAGCTGCTGAAAAAATTCCCGGAATTGAAAATCACGGCGGATTTCAGCCACTTTACCTGTGTCTGCGAATCATTGCTGCATGATCAAGAAGAGGATATGGCCTTTATGATTAGGCGTACCCTGCATACTCATGGAAGAGTGGGATATGTTAACGGTCCTCAGGTTCCTCATCCGGCAGCACCTGAATATGGGGAGGAACTGGCAAGATTCGAAGGCTGGTGGGAACAGATTTGGGCGCATTGCAGCCAAGCAGGCAAGCCGTACTTCACGGTAACCCCTGAGTTCGGTCCGGTCAGCTACATGCCTCGCATTCCATTTACAGGAGAACCTGTGGCCGATTTGTTTGAGACCAATCACTGGATCGCGGACCGCTTTAGGCAGAAATACAGCTAGACCAAGGGATTATGCAGTCAGAGAACTTTGAGACTTTAATGGGCAGTGCGTGAACGGGGATCAGGTTAAAAATAGCCGCCAGGTTTAGACTGGCGGCTATTTTGTGTGTCATTTGACATTTTTGCTTGGGGTGCGGCATTATCCCATGCATTTGCTAACGATTATGGAGCGATCACGGATGTAAAGCTTTATGTGAAGCGAATAATATATCACTGATATGTATTTCTTGATATAGGAACGCAGAATTGCGATTTAACATAGAATTTACGAGAATTTTACATATATATCATTGAATATGTCAGTGACATAACTTAACGTCAAATTAGATCCCTTGCGGATACGAGTCGACTCAATGATTTGAGGGATAATTTGATGAAAGATGTACGTTTGATTAAACAGAATCAATTATATCACCGGGTGGCTGATCAGGTGATCGAGATCATTAAGAGCCGCAGGCTGCGGCCCCATGATCCGGTTCCATCCGAAGGAGAGCTTGCCAAGCTGTTCGGCGTGAGCCGAATGACAAGCAAGCTGGCGCTTCAAAAGCTGGCCGAACAGGGATTGGTGTACCGCCTGCCCCGAAGAGGGACCTTCCTTGCCCAGCCTCAAGAAGGATTGATGGTCGATTCAGGGATTTCTACCCAGGGCACCGTGGCGGCGCCGGACGTGGAGAGGCCGTTCGGACAGATCGCGCTCATCTTGCCCCATTTGTCCGATTACACTTCCAGGATTATCGCCGCCGCCGAGGCTGAAGTGCGAAAGCACGGGTGCGACCTCATTCTGAAAATGACGAAGGATTGCGACGATGAGGATCTCTGTCTGGAGAGGTTGGCCGAAGGAGGAATTACCGGTATCATTCTGTTTCCCCAGGGGCGGAAGACCTGCAGCGATCAAGTATTGCGATTAAAGCTTCGCAAACTGCCGCTGGTGATCATCGACCGTATTTTTCATGAAGTGGAGATCGATTGCGTGTATCACGACCACTATATGGGCTCTTATCAAATGACCAAGTATTTGATCGAGAAGGGGCACCGGGAAGTCGGATACACTTCGAACGCGATCGATCATATCACAAGCAGGAAGGAGCGGTACCAAGGCTATATCCAAGCGCTGCTCGACCATAAAATTCCGGTCAAGTACCAGAACATTCATTTTCGAAGCGTCGCTTGCGATACCAGACGCATTAATGAGCTCGATCCGGAGCAGGAGCGGTTTATTCAGGACAACCCCCGGATGACGGCCATCATGTGCGGGGATGACCATGTCGCCATCTCGACCATTCATACCGCACTGCAGATGGATATTCCGGTTCCTGAAAAGCTGTCCATCGTCGGCTTCTCCGATATCCAGTTAGCGGCATATATTCCAACCCCGCTTACGACGGTTCGACAAGATACCGAGAAGCTTGCCCGATCGGCCGTTGATTTGCTGATGAAACGCGTTGGCAACTCCAACGAGAATCCAATCACCATTAAAATTCAAACATCGATTGTAGAACGACAATCCGTTCTGTCCAGGACCTAAAATGGATCACTACAGTTTGCATGGCAAGGAGAAATGACTTTGAAAATTCACTTTCTAGGAACCGCAGCCGCAGAGGGCTTTCCCAATGCATTTTGCCGCTGCGAGCATTGTACCAAGGCACGGGAGCTTGGTGGAAAAAATATCCGTACACGAACTTCGGCCATCATGGACGATGTAATCAAATTTGACTATTCCCCGGATTCCTATATGCAGGCGCTGCGGGACAATATCGATCTGGGGGCAATCGAGCACCTGCTCGTCACGCATTCGCATTCGGACCATTTCAATGCTGCGGATCTGGAATGCCGCAGGGAAGGGATTGCGCACGGCCTCCAGCATCCGATGCACATCTATGGGAATGGTACCGTGATGCATCACACGCGTGCCGCCATCGGCCGCTTTGAAGGTCAAAGGTATCAATTCCATCTGTTGCGCCCGTATGAGACCTTTGCTATGGGCGATGCAAGGGTAACGCCATTGCTGGCCGATCATGACCGGATGGAAACCTGTCTATTATACGTGATCGAAAAGGAAGGGAAAAAACTGCTGTACGGGCATGATTCGGGCTGGTTCCCGGATGCGACTTGGGCATGGTTAAAGGGCAAAAACCTGGATTGCGCCATCCTCGACTGCACGCATGGATATACAGGGAATGCCCGCGACCGCAATCATATGTGCGTGGAAACGGTGCTGGAAGTCCAGCGCGAGTTCCAAAAAGAAAATATCCTGAAGCCTGAAGGCCAAATCGTCGTCACACATTTCAGCCATAATTCCAAGCTGCTACATGAGGATTTTGTCCGTATCTTCAGCCCCGCCGGAATTGTACCGGCATATGACGGGTTGATCATCAACATTTAAACCAAACAAAATGACACGATCAAAGGAGAGTTAAGGGAATCATGAGAAAACTTTCAATGGCACTACTTCTCATTATGTGTGTGATTGTTTCGGCTTGCGGAGGCGGCAGCAATGCCGGCAATGCAAACGGTGGCACTTCGGAGTCCGGAGCGCCGGCCGGAACACCGGCTTCAACGGAATCGTCGTCTACGGAATCAGACCAGAATGAAAAGCTGATCGTGTACACGAACGCGAACTCTGACGGCCGCGGCGAATGGCTGATCGAGAAAGCGAAAGGTGCGGGCTTTGACATCGAAATTGTCGGAGCGGGCGGCGCCGACTTGACGAACCGCTTGATTGCCGAGAAGAACAACCCGATCGCGGACGTCGTATACGGCTTGAATAATATGCTTTATGAGAATTTGAAAAAGGAAGACGCTCTGGCTAAGTTTGTTCCAAGCTGGGCCGCTGTTGTTGAGCAGGGTTTAAATGATCCGGAAGGCTACTATCATGGTCTTGTGAAGCAAGCGATTCTCCTTGGTTATAACCCGAACGAATTCACGGCCGATACCGCGCCAAAAGACTGGACGGATCTTTATAAGAACGATGCGTATAAAGGGAAGTACGAAGCTCCTACGCTGCTTGGACAAAATACGCCTCGCCTTATTGTAGCGGGGATTCTGACCCGCTTCCAAGATCCGAATGGTGATCTCGGCATATCCGAGGAAGGCTGGAATGAAATTCAGCAATTGTATGACAACGGCGTCAGCGCAGTCGAGGGAGAAGATTTCTATGCCAATTTGGCCAGCGGTAAAACGCCGCTAGGAGCGCTCGTCTCCGGAACCCTGCAGCAGAAGGAAGAGCAATATAACGTGAAAGCAGGCATTGTCAGTCCGGAAATCGGCGTACCTATGGTCGTGGAACATGCGGCAATCGTGAACGGAACGAAGAAGCAGGCAACGGCGGAGCGGTTCGTGGAATGGCTCGGATCCAGCGAAGTTCAAGGGGGATTTGCGGCTGAGTTCAATGCCATGCCGGCAAATACGAAAGCGGTTGAGCAAGCCAATGAGTCCGTCAAGGAACTGTTTACTTCGTTAAAACCACAAGATTTCGATTGGGCTTTTATTGCTGAAAACATGGATCTGTGGGCGGAGAAAATCGAGTTGGAGATTATGCATTAAGTAACGGAATGGAGTCAAGCCGGCTGCATGTTGGGGATGCCAATATGCAGCCGTTCATTCAAGTACAACAAAAAGGAAGAGAATAATATGATTACATTCCAGAACGTTGATATTAAATTCGGTGAATTTCATGCGGTCAAAAACCTTAATTTGCATATTCAGGAGGGGGAATTCTTCACGTTCCTTGGTCCTTCGGGTTGCGGGAAGACGACGACCCTTCGCAGTCTGGTCGGGTTTATTATGCCTACGAGCGGACAGATCCTGCTGAAAGACGCCGACATTACCCGTTTGCCGATCGAAAAAAGAGAGATCGGGATGGTATTTCAAAGCTATGCGCTCTTTCCAACGATGAATGTGTACGAGAATATCGCTTTTGGCTTGCGAGTCAAGAAATTACCCAAGGCGGAATTGGATCAGAAGGTTCGGGACATTGCCCGGAAGGTTGATTTGAAAGATGATCAGCTGTTCAAGAAGGTATCGGAACTATCCGGCGGCCAGCAGCAGCGCGTTGCGATTGCCAGGGCGCTGGTTTTGAAGCCGAGCATCTTGGTACTGGACGAACCTTTATCCAACTTGGACGCCAAGCTGCGGGTACAGCTGCGCAATGAGCTGAAACAATTGCAGAAAAAATTCGGGATCACAACGATATATGTCACGCACGACCAGGAAGAAGCGTTAACGCTGTCCGACCGGATCGGAGTATTCAATCATGGAGTCCTGGAGCAAGTGGGCACGCCCATGGAAGTTTACAATCAATCCCAAACGGAGTTTGTGTGCAATTTCATCGGAGATATTAACCGGATCGATCCGCGGATGGTAGAGAACAGCCGGTTGAATGATGTTGTTCAGCCGGGGAATATCGCCTATATCCGCAACGAGAAGGTAAGTCTGCAGCCCCTGCAGGGTATCGATACGGTCCAATTGAAAGGCAAGATCGCGGACCGGGAATTTTACGGTTTATACAGCAAGTACGTATTGGAGATTGCCGGCGGCGGACGGTTAAAGACCATCGAAATAGAAAGCAGGCTCGTCCATCATGAGGTCGGCGACGATGTAGACATCTACCTCCCGACCCGCGATATTTTGCAATATCCGATGAGGGAGGGCGAAGCATGAATGCCCGGAACCTGAGCACCCGGCTGGCTTCCATAAACCCTGTCTCGATCCTTTTATACGGGTTGATTGTCTGGTTTGTCATTGCCTTTCTGATTTATCCGAACTTGAATATTTACGGCGAAATTTTCATGAAGGACGGCAAATTTACGCTGGAAGCGGCAGAGAAGCTGCTGTCGTCCGAACGCGCGATGCGAAGTTTATATAACAGCTTTATTCTCGCTTTTTCCCTTGTTATTACGGTAAATGTGGTGGGGATTACGCTGGTTTTGATTTCGGAATATTTCGATATCAATGGCGCGAAGATTTTGCGATTGGGTTATTTTACGACCCTGATTTACAGCGGAGTCGTGCTGGTGTCCGGCTATAAATTCGTCTATGGCGAAGAGGGGTTTATGACCAAGCTCCTGGTTCAATTATTCCCTTCTTTTAATACGACATGGTTTCACGGCTACTGGGCGGTTCTATTCGTCATGACGTTCGCCTGCACGTCCAACCACTTCCTGTTCCTGAGCAATGCGATTCGCAAAATCGACTTTCAAACGGTGGAGGCCGCGAGAAATATGGGGGCGTCTACTTGGTATATCTTTCGGCGGGTCGTGCTCCCGGTCCTGAAACCTACGATCTATGCGCTGACGATTCTGACTTTTCTCACCGGCCTGGCTGCCACGTCCGCGCCGCTTATCCTCGGAGGCAAGGAATTCCAGACGATTACGCCGATGATTCTGACGTTCTCGAGAAGCATGACGTCAAGAGATTTGGCTGCGCTGCTGGCCCTTATTCTCGGAGTGGCCACATTGGTGTTGTTGACCGTGATGATCCGGTTCGAACGTAAAGGCAACTTCATGTCGGTCTCCAAAGTCAAATCGGAGCTGGTCAAACAAAAAATCCGCAGCAAATCCGGGAATTTAGCCGCTCATATTCTGGCTTACGGCCTGTTTGTTCTCTACATCATTCCGGTTGTGCTGATCATCATCTTTTCGTTCACCGATGCGGCCAGTATCTCTACCGCCACGTTGAATTTGAACAGCTTTACGTTGGATAATTACATTCAAGTATTTTCATCCATGTCGGCATTCAAGCCTTATCTCGTAAGTATTCTATATGCCGCAGCTGCCTCGGTCATTGTTGTCGCATTGGCGCTGGTTGCGTCAAGGATATTGCATAAATATAAGAACAAGTGGGCGCTTGCCCTGGAATACGCATTGCTGATTCCGTGGATTCTGCCGTCAACGCTGATTGCGATCGGACTGATCGTAACCTTTAACACGCCGAAGCTGATGATCGGGAATACGGTGTTGGTTGGCACGGTCTGGATGCTTCTGATTGCGTATGTCATCATCCATATTCCTTTTACCCTGCGAATGGTCAAGGCCTCCTTCTTCAGCTTGGACAGCAATTTGGAAGACGCTGCAAGGAATTTGGGTGCCAAACCGTTTTATACGTTCAGAAAAGTATTGCTGCCGATCATTCTGCCATCGACGCTAGCTGTTCTTGCCTTGAATTTCAACGGAATTTTGGCCGATTATGACGTAACCGTGTTCCTCTATCATCCTTTGTATCAGCCGTTAGGAATCGTCATCAAGAACAGCACGGATGCTCAGGCGCTAGCAGATACCAAAGCGTTGACATTGGTTTATTCGGTGATATTGATGATCATGTCATCCGTTACTTTATATTTCGTATATGGAAGAAACAGCAGATCTTGAGTTGCCGGGTTAACATGCCACATAGGGACATGCCCGGCTTGCATTACCAAAAATAAACAAGGATCGAGTTGAATGACTTGGGAGCAGATGATGCCGCGGCAGCTGCTCCCTTTTCCATTAGAGGTAAGAGGGTAATAAATGAATATATCTATAGTTGGTGTATCATCGTTGTCTTCTTTTCAAATATGATGTTTGTGTATTATCTCTACGAATACATAACTAGGAGTGTGAGAAATGAATATTAAATCACTGCGCTCAGATCATATTTATCAAAAAGTTGCTCAAGCTTCGCCCGAGGAAAAGCTTGAATTGTTCAGAAACGAAATGATGGCTCCCTTTATGAAACAATGGCAGATTCAACAGATTCCTTTTAAAGCTGAAGAGGCGAATGGTTTTGACGTTATTACGTTTAATAGTATGATGCATCGATCCCCAGATCAGATTACCCCTCAGATTTCGGCAGAGATCGAGCTGATTTCGTCCGAATCATTTTGGTTAGAGTGTGAGCATGCTGTGAAGAAAAGCCTGCATCTATTCGCAGAGCATGAAATTAATCTCCCTGTAACCGACTATTTGTTTACGATTCAACTAGGGAATCCGGAAAGCCGTGCTTTAGTAATAAACGAAGGATATAGCGGCTTTGGGGGCATTCCCGGGTTTATCTGGGGTACACTCTTGCCAAACGAGTACACGATTCCTCGAATGAAGGCTTCGCTGGCGCACGAATGCAACCATAATGTGCGTTATCAATTTATTCAGTGGGATCACACCGTTAATTTGGGCGAGCTCATTGTAAGTGAAGGATTAGCTGAGAACTATGCTACGTTCATGTTTGGAGAAGAATTGCTCGGTCCCTGGGTAACGAAAACTAACGCAGAAACGCTTAACACACGCATAAAGCCTGTGCTTAGAGAGAAATTGCAATTAACGGGGTTTGATCAATTTGCTCCTTATCTTTACGGTGACGAGATCGCAAAACTTCAAAACTTTACACCGGTCAACATGCCTTATAGCGCCGGATACGCTTGCGGATATCATTTAATCCAATATTATTTACGAAGAACAGGAAGAACGATTTTCGAGGCCACAATAACGCCTGCTGCTCAAATCCTAGACGAAGTAAAAGAATTTTGGAATGAAGAAACCATGATTAGCTGTTAAAGATATTGTTCAAAATTTTAGCATTTAGCTTCAATACAATTCGTTATCCCATACAACTGTCCGTATCAGGATGAATGGTTGAGAGATCAGCCACTAGAATGAGCGATACGATCAGCATATGCCATGATTCGTATTTCCAATACGTGATCAAGAGGATGTATGTAGGAGGGGGGGATTTGATGGTTGATGTTTTTGCTGTAGCCGATGTCATTGTCAAACATATTAAGACCCATTACCCGCAAGATGTTGCGATTGTCGGATATTACGGATCCTATTTGCAGGGGAGGGCGACAGAGCGATCGGACTTAGACTTTTTCTTCATTCCGGCCACACCTAGAGGAAAACAAGTGGAATTACAGTTTATAATCGACGGTATCAGTTTTGATTTTTGGCCAATTGGATGGGATCGTGCTGAAAGAATGTCAGCTTCCGAAGATTGGAGTACGACCATTATTGCGGATTGTGAACTATTGTATGTGCGTTCCGATGAAGACCTGGCGAAATTCATGAAACTCCGTGAGACCATCTCTTCCATGGGGGAGCCGTCCAACACGTTAACATTGATCAATAGAGCTGAGGTTGTCGTGCGTGATGGTTTTACTAGCTTGATAAAGCTTCGTTTTGCCGGAGACTCCATGGATTTATCCTTTTGTCGGATACTGGCGCAAGAAACTGCCGCTACCATTTTTAAATCTCTTGCGTTGTTAAACCAAACGTACTATACACGCATGTGGGGCCATTATCGCGAGCAAGTCAACAATCTCCCAATTAAGCCAGACCAACTGGATCTCTACCTTGATACAATGATGTTCAGCCATTCTAAAGATGAAATCAAGACTGCTTGCGAGAAACTGACTGTAGACACCCTTCATATAATTTCAGAACGAAGAAACAAGCTCAAAGGATTACGTTCATACCATACTTGGATGAAGGGATACTATGAAGAGGAAAAAGGAATGCTTAACAAGCTCCTAACCGCTTGCGAAAAAGGCCACTATGAAACCGCGTTTTTCGTTGCTACAGGCGTACAAGATGGTTTGGCACGTATTTTGTACGCAGCCGAAACAGGACGCTGGCCTGCCATTTTCGATTTGGGGGAGTATCGGGAATATTATCATCGCTTCAGCTATCCGGATCTCACTGCGCTTCTGGATCCCGAGGATTTCGAACCATTGCGAATAGCTGTCCTGAAGCTGATCGAACAATTAGAGAATCATCTAAGAACAGAAGGTGTATCTTTGAACCAGTTCGACTCAGTTGCTGATTTCGAATCATTTTATGTAAGCAGAATTTGATTACTTGTCGAGACAAGGGCAAGGTTATGGGTGTTTTGAAGTGAGAAACGGAGAGTGAGAAGACGTGACAGTACAATTTCGGCACTATAGGGATGAGAGCGATTACATGACGCTTCGCAAGTTGATCACCCAAAAGTTTGCCGACCCGAATCGCCGGTTTTACCCGAGTCTTGGAGATTTTGACTACAACCGCGCCTTTGGTGGTGATAAGTTCCTTCAAAGCCTGACAATCTGCGAAATTGAAGACGGTACGATCATCGGCGCGATCTGGCCGGGGCATCACCGAATTATTTATATCTTTACCGGGCCTGAATACTTTCACCTGGAAGATGAAATATTCGCCTGGGTGGAAAGACACTACTGCGGTCGTTCGCTTGAAGATCGGAGTGGACTGGAAGTTTATATTTGGGGTTATGTCGAAGATAATCAGCGAGTAGAGACGCTAAAGGCAAGGGGATATGAGCAGCATACATGGTACATGTATTCCGGGGTCATGGATTTGGAAACTGCGAATCACGAGCCTCGTTTTCCCGAGGGGTTCAAGGTTCGTCCAATTGAGACGGATAATTTGGAGCAAAAGATTATGATTATGAGCGGTTCAGCTGGGTTGACTGCGCCGAATATGGATATATACCGCCGTTTGATGTCCTGTCCAACGTACAGTCAGGATTTGGACTTGGTTATAATAGACGAAGCGAATACAGTCGTCGGCTTTGCAAATATCTGGCATGACAGCGAAAACAACATCGCGATTATCGAGCCGTTTGGAACAGCTTCTACCCATCGAAGAAGGGGATTGGGGACAAACCTTTTATACGAGTGTATGCGCAGCTTGAAAGAACTCGGCGTCAGCAAGCTCTACATTAATCATGGAGGAATGTGGACGCTGGATTCTGAACCGGATGACGCGATGCGCGTCTACAAGAGGGTTGGCTTCCAAGACTTTGGGAAAATGTTTGTATGGTGTAAGTCATTCTCATGACAGCTTGATTTAATGGACGGACAGTTGAGCAGATCTCGACTGTCCGTTTATTTTGTGCACCCCGCATGGACGATCGTCAATATGCGGCTTCTCTTTACGCTGTATATATTTTGACAAGAACATATAGACCATGACAACTGCAAGCAAGCATTTTTTTATTTTAAGTAATGGAGGAGCTGGGAGAATACATCCGATGCATTCTCCCGGCTCTACACAAACAAAGAAAGGATATGGAATAAAGCGCTTGCGCCATTCGTAATGTATATATTAAACATATTGAATGAAATGTGGTGATTCGGTTGAGCTCTACGGAAAGAATGCCGTTGTATCAGAGGGTTCAAGAGTATATACGCGACTTGATATCGTCGCAAGTATTGAAGGTTGGAGACCGTATTCCTACGGAAAAAGAACTCATGGAGCGTTTCGGAGTCAGCAAGATTACGGTCGTTAATGCCCTGGCCGGCTTGGTTAACGAAAAAATCATAACCAGAGTGCCCGGAAAGGGGACTTTTGTAAGTGAACCTGAATCTGAAATGTCGGCGACTTCTCCTATAAACGCCGTAAAGTCTATTCATAAAGCTGGCGGAGAAATGGGGACACGGTTAATAGGCCTGATTCTGCCCAGCATTTATGATTATTTTACGATTCGGCTTATACAAGGTATTCAGCAGGCACTCAACGAGAACGATTACCGCTGCGTCATCTATTTATCGGAGGGCAGCCTTGATAAGGAAAAAGAGGCAATCAAGACATGTTGTAAAATCGGAGTGGAAGGGTTACTGATTTTCCCGGTTGACGAGGAATTATTCAACGAGGAAATTCTAAGCATGAAATTTGCGGGGTTTCCGTTCGTTCTCATCGACCGTTACCTTCCAGGGGTCGAAACGCATTATATCGCATCAGACGGCAGGCTTGGCGTTAACATGGCTGTAAACTACCTGTGGGAGCTGGGGCATCGCGAAATCGCCATATGCTCCGATTCCCCCATACAAACCGTTACCGTTCAAGAGCGGATCGACGGATATATGAATGCCTTCAAGGAAAAGGGATCCCTCATTAATCCTGCCCACATCGTGACCGATTTTGAAATCGGAAGTTTGGAGCAAGCTGAAACCCATCCCCTGTACCGCTATATCCAAAATCGAATGGCAACCGCCTATATCACGCTAAATGGAAGTCTTGGCGTGAAAATCTACCAGATTGCGCGTCAAGCTGGATTGAAGGTGCCTGAGGACATTTCCATCATCAGTTTTGATGATCCGACTTCCATCATCGAAGGCTACAGCACGTTTACGCATGTTAAACAGTTTGAACGGGACATGGGCTACCGCGCGGCGTACACGCTGCTTGAAGTCATTAACAGTGATGACGGACAAGACGGAAAATACTTTAAAACCCTCGTGGAGCCGGAATTGGTGATTGGCGAGACGACGGGAAAAAACGTTCTCTTCACTTCATGATATTCCACACCCGCTTACCGCAACTTTCTCTCATGAAATCCTCCCGTAATTAGGTCCTACATCCATAACGAAATTCAGTAGAGGCTCTTCAAACCATTGTATAAATATATATTGAATATAATGTATCCTCGCCAAGGAATAAACGCCTCAAAAATATGGGCGGGAGAAGGGGGCTTACCCCGTTCATTTATAACCTAAAGAACATGAGCCTCCCCTAGGCTAACAGCAGCTTTCTTTTTCATGTACCCCCGATTCATTATTTTAAAGAAATCACCAATACTTTTTTTGACCCGAAGATTACTTTTATCCAAATGAAGAAATTATGGAATGATTCCTACAGTATATTGAATATATTTAAACTATCTTAATGAAACCGCTTGCAGTAAGGAGGGGGAGGCAGTCGCTATATATCGTCGAAATTCGAAAACCGTTGGCAATGGCTCTGTACCTAGGCTATCGGGTATGGATTCGTAAAAATCCGATCCGACGATGATGGAGGAGGTGTTCGGAGAATGGTACCAAAAGGTGTTGTTATCCCTGGATTTGAGCAGTTAAAAAAGAATAAGAAATTAACGAAGATATGGCAATTTAGACATATATATTTATTTTTGCTTCCTGCGATCATCTGGTTTCTGGTGTTTGCTTACTATCCGATGTACGGCATATTAATCGCATTCAAAGATTTCAAATTCAATCTGGGGATCTTGGGGAGTCCGTGGGCAGGCTTTAAATATTTCGAACAGTTTTTAAACGATTCCAGCTTTTACGATGTGCTCCGAAATACGTTATCCATCAGCGCCCTGAAACTAATTTTCGGATTTCCAGCTCCATTGATCCTGGCCTTAATGCTCAATGCCGTCATGCACAAGAGAATCAAAAGAGTGTTTCAGACGATTTCCTATCTGCCGCACTTCGTGTCGTGGGTCGTTGTCGTGACCTTGCTTCAAAAAATCCTGTCTCCGAACGTAGGGCTTATCAATGACATTCGGTACCAAATGGGTTTGGATCCGATCTTTTTCATGGGAAAACCGGAATTATTCTATCCATTGGTCATCATTTCCGACATCTGGAAAGGGGTAGGCTGGGGTTCGATCATTTATTTAGCCGCGTTAACGAATATCGATCCGCATTTGTATGAGGCAGCCGAAATCGACGGGGCTGGAAGGTGGAGCAAACTATTTAAGATCACGCTTCCATGCCTTACTCCAACGATCGGCATATTGCTTATCTTCTCCCTCAGCGGAATACTGAACGCGGGCTTTGATCAAATCTGGCTGATGCAGTCCCCAGCAACATTAAGCGTCTCGGAGATCTTGGACACCTATGTCTTAAAAACAGGCCTCCAACAGGGGCAATTAGCCTATTCCACGGCCATTGGATTATTCAAGTCAGCGATTTCGCTGCTGCTCATTGTTGCTGTCAATAATATATCCAGGCGTGTGAGTAACGTATCGTTATGGTAATCAGCTGGCACTCAAGATGAGGAGGTGTGTGTATGGATGCGAGAAGGCTGACGCCAGCAGATAAATTGTATATGACGCTCAACTATTCGGTGCTGCTTTTATTCTGCGCTACGGCACTTTATCCATTTATCTATTTTCTAGCCCTTTCTTTTAATGACGGCTACGATGCGATGAAGGGTGGAATCTATTTTTTTCCTAGAGTGTTTACACTAGAAAACTATGCAAAAGCTTTTAGCAACTCATTGATCTTAAATTCGTTTTATATTTCCGTAACCCGAACCCTTGTCGTTACGGTTGCCTCCGTATTTTTGACGGCCTTATTAGCCTACGCGCTTTCGCGGAAAGGACTGCCCGGAAGAAAATATATCGTATTCTTCTTTTTCTTTACCACGTTGTTCAGCGGAGGACTTATTCCTACATTTATCCTGTTCCGGCAAATCCACATTCTGGATACGTTTTGGGTGTTGGTGCTGCCGTCCCTATACAATTTCTTCAATGCGATTATCATGAAAACCTTTTTCGACGGGATCCCTGAAGGTCTGTCGGAATCGGCCCGAATCGACGGAGCCAGCGAGTTGTCGGTATTTGCAAGAATCATCCTGCCTCTTTCGATGCCGGTGCTTGCTACCATTGCCTTGTTTGTCGGGGTGGGCGTGTGGAATGACTGGTTTACCGGTCAGTTTTTCATACAGAATGAGAACCTGCAGCCTGCAGCCACGTTCCTGAACAAGATGATCAGCGAAGCGTCCTTCCAGTCGATGACGTCATCGTCGGGTAATAGCGGTTCTGCGATTCAAAACATGACCGAGACGCAGATGGAGCTGCGAGGCGTAACGCCGGAAGCCTTGAGGATGACGTTCGTTATTATTATTACAACCCCGATCATCTGTGTGTATCCATTTCTTCAGAAGTATTTTGTAAAAGGCGTATTGGTAGGTTCTCTGAAGGAGTAGTTGGTATAAAAGGCTAAGCCTCTTATATAAAACTTCCAATGGAAGGGGATTGTAGGATGAGAAAGAACAAGCGCAGGAGTGTTCTTGGCATGATACTAATCGCTTTGCTGCTTTTCGTGACCATGACGGCATGCACGGGAACAGGCGGAGAAAAGGAGGCAGGCTCGGTTGACACGGGTCCGAAGGAGTCAGGTACTGAAGAAATAAAACCGGTAACCTTGACTTTTCTCAGTGCGTGGAACGGCGGCGGAGCCGGTTTCCCGCAGGACCAGGAGAATAATCCCGTAGCCGGGCAGATCAGGGAGAAAACCGGGGTCACGTTAAAACTCGAATCCATCACAACAAGCGAAGTAGAAAAACTAAACACCATATTTGCTTCCGGTACGGTTCCGGATATCGTTAATGCACCTTTCTGGTCTACGACAGGAGGAGAAGGACAAGTCATCAAGAAGGCGGCCACGGAAGGACAGCTTCTGGATTTAACCCCTTATCTCGATAAATACCCGAATGTTAAAAGACTTGTGACAACCGGGATTGCGAAGGATTTTGCCGAGTTCGATCTCAATAGTCCCGAATTTGAAGGCAAGACTTATCTCATTCCTACAGAAACCCCGGACGGAACCCCGGAGAGCATTCATAATTGGAATTACGGCCTTTTTGCCAGGGGAGATATCCTGAAAGCTTTAAATGTAAAAGCGGAGGATATTGATACGCAAGAAGAATTATATGATCTATTGGTCAAGATCCGAGACGGCGGTTTCAAGGATATTGGCGGAAAGCCGGTCATCCCGGCCGGAACCATGTGGAATGGATGGGATTACGGCCAATTCCTTGCCGGGTGGACGGATTACACGATTTCGGACTTCCGTGAAGTGGATGGAAAACTGATTCACTGGACGCAAACGAAGGATCATGAAGCCAGGTTGTTATACATGAGGAAGTTATTAACGGAAGGTTTGTTTGATCTTGAAGCCTTCAACAATACGAGTACAACAGCGAATGAAAAGCTGACGACGGGCAAGCTTGCCATATTCGGAGCCCAGCCGATGTTAGCTGATTTACAAAAAACGCTGTATAAGACGAATCCGGAAATGCAATATGAACTACTCGGGCCGATGAAGAATAAGAGCGGAAACATTCGAACGCAAGTGGAAAAGCCCGGTCGTTCCGGCTTCCCTGTCCTATTCTTAAGCGCGGACATCAAAGATCCGGATGCGGCATTGCGGTACATTGATTATGTCAACAGCGAAGAAGGCCGATTGCTTGCGAATTTCGGGATCGAAGGAACACACTACAACATGGAAAACGGGATACCCCAGTGGATTGCTGATGTAAAAAAACAATTTGATGACAACCCGGATCTGAAAAGAGACGCAGGACTCAATTATCTTCCGGGAAGGTTCATCGGCGCCTTCTCGTCTGAAGTCACCTGGCCTACGCCTGAAGATCAAAAAACGGAGTGGCAAAAGCTGGAGGAGAGTTTCTCTGCAAGAATGCCGATCAAAATCATAGACAAAGTAAGCGCAAGCTACCTTGCCAGAGAGTGGCCTAAATATCAGGAATATATCGATAAAACCAGCAGTTTGAATTTCGATGAAGAATTTAAGAAAGCATTTTTTGCAGCGTCCGACGAAGAGGCTCTAAATATGCTTCATAGTGTTCAGGAAAAATTTAGAGCGGCCGGCGTGGAGGAAATGGCGGAGTTCGTGGCTCAAAAAGCTGCAGAACGGGATGATGTAGGGTTCTAGTGAAGGAAGTTTGTGGGATGGTGTGGGTGATGTCACTCCATCCCCATTCATTTCTAACCTTATTTTTACCTACCTCCCTTTGAAGAGAACTCATATCTAGTGAAAAATATAAACGTTGGAGGGAAGACGCATGTTGAACGTTGCGATGCTAAGTAAGTGGCATGTGCATGCAGAGGATTACGCAAGAAAGCTGCAATCTCACGGTAACGTGAAGCTCACGGCCGTATGGGACGAACAGCCTGAACGCGGAAGCGAATGGGCTGCCCGCTTGGGAGTGGATTTTGAAGCAGATTTGGATGCGCTGCTGCAGCGGGAAGACATTGATGGCGTCGTGGTGGATGCCCCTACAAGCATGCACGCAGACGTCATGGTGGCTGCCGCTGAGGCCGGCAAACACATCTTTACCGAGAAAGCCATGGCTCTTACTGTTGAAGAATGCGATCGGATCTCTGCGGCGGTACGCAAAGCAGGCGTCAAGTTCTGCATTTCTTTTCCCGCCCGTACAAGGCCGCATCAATTGTTTGCGAAGCAGCTGATCGATGACCATGTATTAGGGGACATTACGCTGCTGCGTATTCGTAACGGTCACGACGGTGCTTTGAATAATTGGCTCCCCGATTACTGGTATGATGAGAAGCAAACCGGGGGCGGAGCCATGATGGATTTGGGCTGTCATCCGATGTACATCGCCAGTTGGCTGCTCGGTAAACCCAAAAGAATCACATCCATGTTTCATTACTTCACCAATCGGGCAGTGGAGGATAACGCACAATGCTCCATTGAGTTCGTCAACAATGCGGTCGCTCTGGTCGAAACCAGCCTTGTGACGTACAGAACCCCTTCTGCCCTTGAGATTTACGGTACGGAGGGCACTTTGATGATCTCAGACGATACCGTTCGAGTCATCTCGAAGAAGCTCGAGTTACCTTTTTCCGGATGGATCTCACCCGCTCAACTCCCTAAAGGGCAGCCCCTTCCGATTATCCAGTGGGCGGATGCATTGATTCACGACAAGCCGATGCCCTTCGGACTGGAGGACGGGACGAAATTGACGGAGCTATTGGAAGCGGCATACATCGCGCATAAGGAAAATCGAACGGTAGAGTTCAAATAACGCGGGGGAGGGAATACGATGAGGACCGTAAAAGTAGGGATTATCGGTTGCGGGATGATTGCGGGCGGGAAGCATATGCCGTGTTTGTCCAAGTTAGATAACGTACAGATGGTGGCCTTCTGCGATTTGAAGCCGGAACGAGCCGAAGAAGCCGCCCAAAAGTACGGCACGCCAGACGCAAAGGTATTTACAAATTATAAGGATCTGCTTGCCATGGAAGAGATTGAGGTCGTCCATGTGCTAACACCGAACAGCTCGCACGCAGCGATTTCCATTGATGCGCTTGAAAGCGGCAAACATGTCATGTGCGAAAAACCAATGGCCGTCACAGGTGCGGAGGCCAAAGCGATGTACGAAGCCCACTTGCGAACAGGCAAGAAGCTAACCGTCGGGTACCAGAATCGCTCCAACGCCAAGAGTCAACTGCTAAAAAAGATGATCTCCGATGGGGAGCTTGGAGATATCTATTTTGCAAAAGCGGTCGCTACCCGAAGACGAGGCGTGCCGACATGGGGCGTGTTTCTGGATAAAGAGAAGCAGGGGGGCGGTCCTATGATTGATATAGGAACCCACTCCCTGGATCTGATCCTATGGTTGATGGATAACTATGAACCGGAGAGTGTCGTCGGTAGTACCTTCCATAAGCTGAAGTTTACCGAAAATGCCGCGAACGAATGGGGATCCTGGGATCCGAGCGAATTCGAGGTCGAAGATTCGGCGTTCGGGTATGTGAAATTTAAAAATGGTGCGACGGTCATCATTGAAACCAGTTGGGCCCTCAACCTTGCGGAAAGCGGCGGCAACCTGCTGTGCGGAACGAAGGGCGGGGCGGATTTTGCCAAAAATGAACTGCGGATCAACGGCGAGCGGGACGGAAGCTTGTTCCTCAATAAAATCGAGGTGAATCCGAATGCAAGAGACCTTTTCAGGGGAGAAGAGATGACCGATTTCGAATATGAAGCCAAACAATGGATTCACAGTATCGTGAACAATACCGAACCCTTGGTTAAACCAAGAGAAGCGATGATTGTTTCACAAATATTAGAGGCGGTGTATATATCCGCAGATACAGGAAAAACCGTTTATTTTGATAAGGATTAAGGATGTGAAATAAAGAGCACTTTTCCGTGGTGCTTTCCCTTCATGATAGATAGTGAAAAAAAGAGTCCATCTGTCGGGGGACAAAAACATCTTCCCATTGAAAGTCGCTAATTAAGCGGCTTTTTTGTTTTATCCCGAAAAGGACGAGAACATGTTCCGATTACCGGATAGACGATATCTAACCATTCTCCAATCGCGATTTCATTAAGCTAGCTGGCAGGAAGAGGTAATAAATGAATAAATCCATAGTCCACCTTTCATCGTTGGCTTCTTTTCCAATATGATTATGCATAGGCGTTCCCATGTTAAAAAAACGATTGGAGGACTTCGTATTGAACGAAATAAAAGCTGAAACTCTAACACAGGTTTTAAACAAAATGCTCGGTACAAAAATAATCTGCACCGATTTCCAAACCAAACCGTTACATGGCGGTACAGTGGGTAATGTACAGCTTGTTACGGGTAATGTCAAAACCACTGACGGTGAGACATTACCCTATAAAATCGTATTAAAAACGCAGAAGAAATGGGAGCGCTACAACGATCCCGATTCATGGCGTAGGGAATATGATTTGTATAAATCCAATTTCGGCGCGCTGTTCTCTGAATCATTCCGTTGGCCTGAATGCTATCACGTCGAAATGAACGAAGAAGAAAACGAAACGCAGATATGGATGGAATATATCGACGGCATATCGGGTTTAGATTTGACCGGCGATATGTATGAACGCGCAGCCGAGGAATTAGGACGGTTCCAAGGCAAGTTATATGCCGAACAGCCAGCTGTTTTACAGAGCTTGACCAACCTGAGCAAAGCGGACTATATGAAAAATTTCTATCTTCATTATCGGTCATGGAATAGAGTATACGATTATATACGCTCCGACGAATGCAAAATCCCGAAATACCTATGCCAAATGCTCATCGATATTGATGAAAACGCAGACGAAATATGGAGCCGTATTGAAAAGCTCCCCATCGTGCTGTGCCACAGGGATTTTTGGGTAGCAAACATATTCTATTCAGACGGCAAAACCATACTCATGGACTGGGATACCGCGGGGTGGGGCTATTTAGGTGAAGATATGGCAAGCCTTATCGCAGACGAAGCCGATGTTGAAGACATGGTTGAATACTACCGTAGATGTATCCCGGCGTATTACAAGGGCTTTTCGGAATATGCGGATATTTCACACATAACGGATAACTGCGTTTATGAGTTGATCCTACTTATGTTCGGGTACAGGCTTGTAGAGTGGTATATGGACGCAGGATCAGGTAACAAACTCCAAGAAACGGACGATGAAAGAACACTGCACATCCATACCCTGCAAAAAATCTTTGAGATAAGGAATGAACAGTGATTCCTCCGACAAAAATGTCGTAGGACAACAAAAGCTCTTCATTGGTCGAACCAGGCGCTTAGACGGGAGCCGCAGCAAGAGCTGGCCTGGTATGTGCGGGTCAGCGTTTACTACGCTACGGATAAGGATCGGGCTTTCGAAGAAGCTCTGCAAGAGGCCTTACGAGTAGATCCATATGAGCCTTTTTATTATTATCTGCAAGCCAATATGCTGAACAAAGGGCAGGCCAAGCCAAGCGAAGACGGCACTTTCGCATGCACTTGAACTGCGTCCGGAATCACCATTATATTTGGCTGTGGAATACAAGCTGAAAGAGACGTATATATGGAATGCCGTTCGCTTAGATCCAGAAGACAAACAGTACCAGGATGAATTTCTAGAGGCGCTTCAACATAACGAAATGTTATTTAAAATATTTTTGTGGCCAGTCAAATTTTTGCGGAAAATGAAGAATTGGCAGATTCTGCTCACTTGGGTTGTGGCAGTGCTCTTATTTAGGCCTTTGTTAATCCTGTTCATCGTGTTGTATGTGCTCTCGCATTGGGTAACCAAAGCCATCGTGCACGTCAAAGTCTTTGGCTGGGGACGCAGAGGCGTATAAGAATATCGAGAGGAAAAGAAGATGAAATGAATAAAGACAAATTATGCTTGGAAATAAAAGAAGCAGAAGAATCCCAGTTGAGTTTACTTGTTACTCAGTTTTCACCTGGTAATCCCATGTTTCAGTACAACCGATATGCTGCACAAAAGAGAGGTGAGGGACTATACTTAATCGCTTGGCATCATAACACCCCTGTTGGGCATTTCTTATTACGCTGGAGTGGTCCTAATGATGAACCTGTAACTAAATTAGTGGATATTACCCATAGCGCTTTCTTAGAGGCTGGGTTAACAGTATATGAATATCGGAGGCAAGGTGTTGCAACAGCCATAATCCGAGAAGCCGAACGTTTAGCAAAAGAAAAGGGTTGTACGTGTATAGGGTTAGAGGTGGGAATAAATAATCCGGAAGCCAAACGACTTTATGAAAAATTAGACTATGTGGATTGGGGGCACGGGGATTTTTTAATCAGCTGGGAACAGATTGACGAAAATGGAAATAAAGGAATTGGAACAGAAGTTGTGATTTATATGCAAAAAAGTTTGATTAACTAAACGGGAAACGATCGCTCAATAATGAAAATAGACGGGGCTGTCTCGAAAGTCATCAGTAGATGACGGAGGGATACCCTTTTTTTGTTATAAGCAGTCAAGTTCCTGACAACAGCTTTATTTAGGTAACGAGCAAAATGACAAGGAATGCGGCTGATATGATGCAGTCCTCATTTTTATATTGACTAAATGTTCATTCAATAATAAAATAATACTAAAAATTCCAGTAGGCGCCTTCTATTATTGGGCCAAATTGGTTTGAGGATGATCAGAGATGGAAACACGTGTGAATCAAATTGAATTGAATGGACGCACTTTTCAATATCGAGAGAGTGGGGAACCTTCTGCACCGCCGATTGTTGCACTTCACGCGCTGGGAAAAAGCGCAGAATCATGGGATCAAGTCGCAGTTGCATTAGGAGAAAAATGCCGCGTTTTAGCTTTAGATCAACGGGGTCACGGTGGGAGCGCAAGAATAGGTAAATACACTTTTGAACTGATGTGCGATGACTTGTTTCATTTTGCAAATGCTATGAATTTGGAACGATTTACGCTTCTTGGGCATTCCATGGGGGGAACAGTATCCTACCTTTTCTCGGAAACATATCCTTCGAGGATAGAAAAGTTGATCGTTGAAGACACTCCACCTCCCTTTCCGGATAAGCCGATCGAAGTTCCTGCCGAACCTTCTGATCCTATGCCGTTTGATTGGCTGGTAGTGCCTTCGATTTTACGGCAACTTAATGAACCTAATCCCGAATGGTGGCTGCGTCTTAACGACATCATCATGCCGACTCTTATTATAGGCGGTGGGTCCAGTCATATTCCTCAAAACAAATTGCAGGAAGTTTCTGAGCTTATTCCGAATGGCGAGTTGGTAATGATACAGGATGCTGGGCACTTTGTGCATGATGATAATTTACCAGCTTTCTTGTCTGCCGTAAAAAAGTTCCTTGATTTGTAAGTTTCCGAACGCTTCACATCCGATATGGCTATTGCGGATAGGAGACTGTGGGGGGAAATTAGCGTTGTGATATTGAAAGTCGCTATTTTAGCGGCTTTTTTGTTTTTTCGGTACAAGTTTGTGTCCCGAGTCTAGACGAATAACTTTTCATGGATGCGATTTTCTGAAAGGAAAAGACTCTTGCAAGTCACTCTTGCAAAGAGTCTTTTTTTGAAGATATAGTCACGCGTCGGCTCAGGCCGCTAAGACAAAGAGTATATTATTAAAGATTGGTGAAGGGAGGGATTGTTATCTACAATAACCATGTCCAGAACATGATTACCAAGATCCCGGATGGAACGCTTGTCCGCGACTCGGGCTCGGCTGTATTTTTGATTGAACACGGCCAAAAACGGCCCATTATGGATATCGATTCTTTTTATTTTTACAAACTGATGGCCAGGAAAATCATACCGCTTGAGGATATGCTGCTTAACCTGTATCCCCTTGGAGAAGGCGTGACGGTTACGGGACAGTGGGCGAAGTGCGCCCCGGCGACGCTATTCGTAAAGGGGGGTGGATCCGGGATCTTTTTGTGGATGGACAATTGTTTATTCCCGATCCAGTCTGGAGAAGTCTTCCAACGTTTGCGGTGTCAAATGGACGAAATCGTGCATGTCCCGGATTCCTTGGTTCAATCTTTGCAGATTGGACACACCATCGACGCCTCTTTTTTTCTTCAGTACCCGGTGCTTAACGGACGCCTGTACAGCTCCCCGAGCGGTCATATTTATTACGGCGAGCGGCGAACGCTGCGAAAAGTGGAAGGCCCCTCCGTTTTTTCCTTCTTTCAATGGAGCGTACATCAGCTGATCTATCTAACCCAAAATGAATTTATAAAAAGTCCGATAGGAAAACCGGTACTTTCCTAACCGGGGTCAATACGCGGGTAGGAGGTTAAGATAACATGATACCGAAGGTAACGGTTATTATCCCTTTCTACAACTGTGTTTATGTTCAACAGGCCGTAGAGAGTGCTTTGGCGCAAACCTATCCCGAGATAGAGGTTATTGTGGTCGATGACGGGTCTACCGAACATATGGATCTCCTGAATCCTTATGTTGACCGCATCCGGTATATCCGAAAGATCAACGGGGGAACGGCTTCCGCCCTTAACGCCGGTATTCGAGAAGCTAAAGGGGATTATATTGCTTGGCTCAGTTCGGACGACTTTTATCTTCCCAACAAAACAGCAAGACAAATGTCGTTTATGCTGGAACGTGGGGCATGGATCAGCAGTACAAACTTCAACTTCGTCAACGATCGGAACTTAGTGCTCATGGAAGCACCGAATTTTTCGTTTACTTCGAATCTGGAGCTGCTTGATCGATTGAAGAGGGAATGTCCAATTAATGGCTGTACGATCATGATGAAGCGGCAGCTCCTTGAACATGTCGGCATGTTCAATGAAGAGATTAAATACACGCAGGACTACGACATGTGGTGCCGGGTCGTGCTCGCCGGGTACGAATTTCATTATTTGCATGATATTCTTCTGCATTACCGATATCATCCGAACATGGGAACCTTAAAGCACAAAGACGCCCTTAAGCGGGAAATCGGGACCCTTCAGGCCATATACGGCGACAGACTGGAGCAGCGGAGACAGGTATTACTGACAGGAGGGTGGCAGCCTTGAAAATCTTGCTGGCTACCTTTTTTCAAATCCCGTACGTCGGTGGATTATGGAAATATATGTTGCAGGTGAAGCAGGGGCTTGAACGAGAGGGACATCAGGTGGATCTTTTTGGGAACGGACTGGATCGGTTTTATATTTTCAACAGTAATCAGGAGGTTCCGAAGGTTCATTTCAAGGAAATGTTCGATTACAAGATAACCCCTGCCACCGCGCCTTTGATTGCGGAGCATCCCTGGGTCAGGGAAGCGGAGACCGACAGGTATTGCATGGAGTTATCACTCGCCTTTATCGGTCTTGATCAATACGATATCATACACGCGCAAGACGTTCTTGCCGCCGCTGCCATAAAACGCATAAAACCAGGACAAATACCGTTAGTGACCTCCATTCACGCTTCTGCAGCTCTTACAGTACGGGATATGCTTGAGAACAACAAAACTTCTTCGGAAGACCCCACTAGCTCCTTGGTCTGGAAATACTATAAATCTATGGAATACTTGGGGAGTTCGGTAAGCGATAAAGTCCTTCTTGCTTCCGAATGGCTTAAAGAAGTGATGGTCCATCAATTTAGGGCTCCTTCCGATCGAATTGTCCTTATTCCTTACGCCCTCGACATCCCTTTTTTTCAAAGCAGCATGCGTAAGGTTTCCGGAAATCCGATCATGAAGCCCAAGGATAAAACCGTGATCATCAGCACATCGCGTCTTAGCTACGAGAAGGGGATTCACGTCTTGTTGAATGCCTTGTGCAGGCTGCACGTGGACCGCCAGGATTGGGAATGCTGGTTGGTCGGAGACGGTGATAAACGATATGAATACGAGGAGTTATGTCGCCAGATGGGTATTCAGTCGGCGGTTCGTTTCCTCGGAAGCCGGGAGGACGTCCCCTATTTGCTGAGTCAGGCCGAAATTTTCGCAATGCCCAGTTTGATGGAAACCCTGTCCTACTCCGTTATGGAAGCTCAGTTAGCAGGTCTGCCCATCGTATCATCCAGTGCAGGCGGATTAAAAGAAGCGGTACGGCATAATGTTGACGGATTGCTGTCTCCTCCGGGAGACGCGCATGTACTTTATCTGTATTTGGGTCAGCTGCTGTCGGATCCTTCCTTCCGGCGCAGGCTTGGGGACAATGCGCTGGAGTGGGCCTTAAAAAACCGGTCACTTCATACGATGATCAAACATTTGACAGGGGTTTATTCGGAGCAGTTGTCTCTAAAAAAACAATCCTAATTTTAAAAGGCGGTGTTTGTTATGAACATGCATCACGTTCCCGGGGATAGATACAACGGATTGTTTTTAACCCAGCTTTCCCAGCCGCATATAGTTGTCAACCGACAGGTATGGGATCAGATTGCCGCCAAACTTCCTCAAGAGTACGCCATTCCAGATTTTCGCATCATCAATCTCATGATGAATGATGAACCATCGCCTCAACGAGAAGTGGGGTGGTAAGAACAATATGGGGACATCCAATTGGCAAAATATTTCGTATTGCGTGGAACTGCTCCGGCAGATATCGCCGTCCTCGGTACTTGATGTCGGCGTTGGATTTGGCCGCTGGGGCATGTTATGCCGCGAATTCCTCGATGTGTGGTCAGGGCGGGTATTTCGTAAGGATTGGAAGGTAAGGGTGGAGGGAATTGAAATATTCCCCAAAAACATTGACCGTTACCATGCGTATTTCTACGATAAAATTCACATCGCTGATGCTTTTGAATTTATTCCGTCAACTTCGCCCGGAGAATATGACGTCATGATTATGGGCGATGTTCTGGAGCATTTCGATAAGGATAAGGCGCTTACCCTGTTGAATGCCAGCATTGCTAGAGGCAAGCACGTTCTGCTTAACATTCCCATCGGATCGGAATGGCCGCAAGGCACGGTGTACGGCAATGAATTCGAGACCCACCGCAGCATCTGGACTACCGAGGAACTTGATGCTTTCCCCGTTAAAGCCAAAAGGCATTTTAAAGACTATATTAACCGGGATTTTTCAACGTATTTATTTTCTTCGGAGTGATAAGGGTTTCGATGGAATAACAAATGTTTGCATTAGGCATTCATTTCCATCGACAGGCGTAGAGACAATAATGGTTGGGGTGTCCAGCAAATGCAGCAGCCGGGGTTATTCCCGGCTGTTTTTGTATTCAATTCATGACGGCGCCAGAGGACGGAGCTGACTGGCGTTAGACCATGAACGGCTGCCAACCGGATTTTGACGCTGCTGTCGGTCAGGCTCAGCTCGACCGCTGCCGCCAGAGCATATCCATATTGCAATCAGAGACAGGAACCACCATGATAACATTTCTAAATCTCATAAGGGACTAGTGAGTCCACATGTTATTTACATGTATTTTACTTGTATACAAATAAAGGGATATGATAAGATGAGATCGTATTGAAAGCGTTTACTAACCGGGAAAAAATTTATTCGTAAAGGGGAGAGTTTAGTGAGAAGCAAGTGGAAGAGTCGAGTTGCCGCAGTCCTAACGGTTATCATGATGTTCGCAATTATCCCGTGGGCCATGCCGATCACGTATGCCGCAGATGAAGAATTGACCAACGTTATGATCAACGGCGGCTTCGAGGATTCTGAAGTAAATGGACGTTTGCCGGGCTGGCAGCCCGATGAAGACACAGCTGCCATTACCGTAAGTGAGTCCGTGTACGCAGACGGGAAACGAAGTCTTCAGGTGGAACGCCTGTCGCCCGATGCAGGCTCCGGAGCGGTCAGCGATGCATACGCCGTCCAGCCATTCGGCAATGTCATCATGACAGCAAGTGTGCTCTCGGATGAAGGTCAAGGCGGCAAAGCAGACCTCAGGTTTTATGATGCAGACGGAAAGCTTGTCTCCGTAGTGAGCGGCCTGGTCGATGAACCATCGGGCCAATGGCAGAGTTTAAGAGTGGCTGCTGCGGCACCTAAAAATGCTGCAGAGGTCAAAGTCGCCTTCAAGTTTAATGGCGATCAAACCGGCAGGTATTTCGTTGACAGCGTCACATTGCAAACGCATGCGTCCTCACCGTACTTAACGAATTTGGGACCGCAATCGTCGAGTCTAACTCTGATGACTGCAGCCTTCGGTAAAGACAAGAATGGTCAGGATGCTTTGTTTACGGTCGCACAGGGTGATCCGGCACAATTCATCGTAATGGATGTAGCTTCGAAAGAAGTGAAATCCACACATCCACTGGTTGCGCTTGACGGAAGCAACGTATCGGCAGCTTGGGCGATTGTGACAGCCTCCGATGGAAAGGTATACATCGGCAGTACGCCGAACGGGACGTTGTTTCAATATGATCCGGCAGAGGATACATTGCGGGCGATCGGCAAACCGGTTCCTACCGATACCGTGATCTGGACGCTTGTAGCCGGGGAAGATGGCAAAGTATATGGAGGAACGGGATATTCCCAAACGCTGTTTGAATATGATCCCGCATCCGACCAGACCAGAATCCTTAAATCCTTCAAGACTTCTTCGAAAGAGTCTCATATCCGCAGCCTTGCTTACGATTCCGATCGTCAAGTGATCTATGTGGGGGGAGCCGATGTCGCCAAGCTTTATCAATACAATCTCGCAAGCGGAAGATCCACCGCGCTTCATCCGCCTGAATTTAACGGCATGACTTCGGTTTATGATCTCCGGTATGCAGGGGGCAAACTTTTCGTGCGCGTGGATCCAGGACCCGTTATGTGTGTCTATGATCCCGATACCTCCAGTTGGATCGTAAATAAAAATACGGCCTATAATGCCCGGGGATTCTCACCAATATCGCCAGACGGCAAAACGGTGTTCTACACCTATTATGAGACTCTCCCGGGAGGCGGGCAGCAGTGGTCGCTTTATTCGTATGATGTGAATACGGGGGTTTACGGCTCGCTGGGCGTGGATGTCAAAGGAGCAGGCGTCGCTTTTGGTTATGTTCAGCTGGATCAGGCAAAGTATCCGGGCTGGACCTTGGTCGGATTGGCCGGAAATAGCGGCAGGGCATTTTATTACAATCTGGAAACCGGTTTGATTGAGACGCCGGAGCTTCCGTTTCCGGCACAGTTTGTGGAATTGTTTAATATCGGGAAGAGCACAGACGGGCAGATTCTGTCTTCGGGCTTCATTTCAGGCGGGGGAATGGGAATTTACTCGCCGACCCGTAACGAGACCAAGCATTATCCTCAAATCGGTCAAGTCGAAGGGTTCGGTTCATTGAACGGAAAGATGTATCTCGGTGTTTATCCTAGAGCGACCCTCTTTGAATACGATCCAGCCAAACCTTGGAACCGGACGGACCCATCAGAACCGAATAATCCGCTGCGGCTTGGTCAGTTGGGTTCGGAGCAAGACCGGCCCGTAGCCATGCTCGGGGTCGAGGAAGAAAACCTGTTATACATCGGTTCCTATCCAATTGCAGGCAAAACAGGCGGGGCACTTACCGTCTACAATCCTGTTACCGGAAAGTTTGATGTGAAGCGCGACATTATATCCGGTCATTCGATCAATTCGTTGCTTTACCAAAATGGAAAGCTGTTTATGGCCACCGGCGCGATGACCGGCGGAGAGGGGAAACTTGCCATTTACGATACAGCATCAGGCCGAGTAGAGCTGGAACAGGTACCTGTTCCGGGCAAAAAAGCAGTAACCTCTTTGATATGGGGCCCGGACGGTAACATATGGGGAATGGCGCTGGGGGCTCTGTTCATCTATGATACGGAACGCCAAGAGATTATTTACAGTGAGGATATGTTTCCTACAGCAGATTATGCACACAGCAATCCTCGATTGACCATTGGAACGGACGGCTATGTGTACGGTACCATTTATACGGGATATGTTGCTGACCATACTTATACGAGCAAGATGTTTAAGATTGACACAGCAAGCAAATCGCTGTCCATCTTGTTGGAGAGCAATGCGGAAAAGCTGGCGCAGGACGACTTTGGCAACTTCTATTTCAAATATGGCAGCGAGCTAATGAAGTATAGCGACCCGAATCTGGTCATGCCGCTGGACAAAGTACAACTCGAGGCTGAATCGCTCCAGCTTCACCCGGGAGATGAGGTCGGTTATTCCTACGAAGTCTTCCTTGAGAGAGGAAGAACGACTAAGGAGTTATCCGGCGCTCACATTGAGTATTTGAGCAGCCGTCCGGATAAGGCGGCGATCGACCCCAAAGGAAAGATTATCGCCAAGCATCCGGGGCAAGCCGAATTGTCGATTCGAATTACATTGAACGGGGTAACAGTTGAATCCAATAAAATCAAGGTGAAAATAACCGGACCTTTTTAAAACTGTTCATGACATATAGCAATATGAGGCCGTTGTCCTGGACAACGGCTCTTTATTTTATTATCCAGTGATCCATTAGACCGGGAACTTGAAGGATGGAATTACCAAGTGGGTTGAACTTATGAAAGTTTTCTGATCGGAAGCGAGATGTCCTTACCAGTTAAAGACGGTAATTTAGTCCCGTTTGACAAGAGGCAAAAGTTATAGTGTTTGATGATTTCTGCTGTCGCAATTAGGTCAATGGATATAGGAGTGAAGTTAAAAAATAGAACTATTTTCTTGATCAGCCATCATCTAATATCCAAGTAATTACAGAAAATCGCAGCCTTTCTTTTGAACAGAATAGCTTTAATACATAGTTAAATGAAGTGTAGTGAAGTCGAGGAGTGGAAAAAATTAGTAAAGATTAACTATCACGACCTAGTGTTTCATGAGGGTTATCAATATCATCAAAACCATTCTTGAAAGACAATATTGAACAAAAGACCTATCGATTTTCATTTGGAAACAAGATACAGTAATTGTAAATCGAATACATAATATAATCATGGTTTACAATTTAAATACTATTTTTGTACGACAATAGCAAACCCACCGAAAGGTGGCGACGCAAAGCTATAGGGGCTAATGCGGGATCTACTGCGACCGCAATGCCAGCCAGTTGCCGAATACAACGGGAAACCTCCGTTTTATTCATTATTTTGAATTGAAGAAAGGGGTTTTTTTGACGTTCCAAAAAACAACGGTGGCTTCGCTATAAAAAACTAGTTTGGGGTTGAAGGGGGACATTACTTGATCGCAGAATGCGAAGAGGATTTTTCTGTTCGTTAACAATCAGACATTAATGAATCGATTATCCGGGAGGTTGATGGTCATGGAACAAACGACTTGTGATGTATCAATTGACGAATTGCCGAGGGGGGGATGGGCCAACGATGAAGGAAACCAGGTTCGTTTTTCCCTGGATTTTGCAACGACCCGAAAACTCCATGAACTTGCGTTCAATTTCGGAATAACTGTGGATATGGCACTTATGGCTTGTTATGCGATCCTGCTTGCCAAATATACCGGCGAGGATGATCCTGTAATTGGGTATCTGTTGGAAAGACAGATGTTTCCTATACGTTACTCTCCTACTGTACATAAGCCATTAGGTAAGTTTCTGATAGAAGTCAAGCATACCACGATGCAAGCACTCGAAGATCGGAATATGCGAAAGAATTTGAGCGGCAACCCGTTCATCAAAGCGGCGTTTACTTGGCAAAACGCCAATGCCACTCCTTATGAATCCGATCAGCTGGGGACGTTTGAGCTTGCTTTGACGGCTTTTAAGAAGGAATTTATCATGATACACCTTGAATATTCGACCCGCTCCTACAGAAAAGAAACGATCGAGCAGATGAGCGGCCACTTGAGCCGAATCGTGCATGAAGTAGTTGATTTCCCCGAGAAGGTGATTGCCGACATACGTATGATGTCGGAAGAAGAGGAGAGACAGATTCAGGCTTTCAGCGGATCCAAGACGGACTATCCTTCCAGCCAAACGGTCCATTACTTGTTTGAGGAACAGGTCCGTTTAACCCCCGATCGCCCGGCGGTCATGACCGAGGACCATCAGATGTCCTATCGGGAATTGAACGAACGCGCGAATCAGCTTGCAAAAGCACTGCAGGATCACGGCATTAAGCCGGAGAGCGTTGTTGGCATTGTCGCGGATCGGTCTGTCAATATGATTGTCGGGCTTACAGCCATATTGAAAGCTGGCGGCGCTTATATGCCCATCGAAGCCGATTTTCCGTGCGAAAGAATCGAATATATGCTCAAGGACAGTCGAGCGGGATTTTTACTGGCTCCTTCCAGCTGGAAGCCTGACATAGCATTTGAGGGAAAAGTAATTTATTGGGACAACGCGCAGCTAAGCCTTGACAGCTGTCCCCATACGATATCTGCAGCAACCTCGCAAAGTCTAGCCTATATCATCTATACTTCCGGATCAACGGGGACACCGAAAGGAGTCATGGTTGAGCATCGTAACATCGTAAGACTGGTCAAGAATACCAATTATTTCAACTTTTCCAAGGAGCATCGAATTTTGCAAACCGGTACAATAACATTCGATGCGTCGACCTTTGAAATTTGGGGATCCCTTTTGAACGGATCTACTTTGTATTTGATGAAGGACACGGACCTATTTGACCTTTACAAATTGAAGGAAACCATCATCGGCCACCGCATTACGGCTTGGTTTCTGACTACGGCTCAATTCCATAATCTGGCCGAACAGGACCCAGACGCCTTTCGTATGTTAGACACCTTGCTAATCGGCGGAGAAGCGTTATCGCCGAAGCACGTAAATGCCGTAAGGAAGAGGTGCCCCGATCTGCGGATGATCCATATGTACGGTCCAACGGAAAACACGACGTTCTCCACTTACTTCCCGATCGAACGTGATTTCGAATCGACCATTCCAATTGGCAGACCAATATGCAATTCATCCGCTTATATTCTTGATAAACAGTTGAAGCTTCAGCCGATCGGAGTAGTAGGAGAGCTTTGCGTCGGAGGAGACGGTATCGCGCGGGGGTATGTGAATCAGCTGGAATTGACAGAAGCCAAGTTTGTGGAACATCCGCTCCTCGGGGAAAGGTTATATCGAACGGGGGATTTGGCCCTGTGGCTGCCGGATGGCAATATCGAAATGATCGGGCGAATCGACGATCAAGTAAAGATCCGAGGGTATCGAGTGGAACCGGGAGAAATCGAGACCCGGCTATTGGAACACAACGCAATCTCGAAAGCCGCGGTAGCCGTCAAAGCAGACGGAAGTGGAAATCCGATAATATGTGCGTATTTTGTTGCGAAACAGGTGTTGTCCGAAACGGAAGTCAAGGCGTATTTAGCCCGGAATTTGCCTGAATATTTCCTGCCTTCACTTGTGGTGCAGATGGAAAGTTTGCCGCTTACCCCTAACGGGAAAGTCGATAAAAAAGCTCTGCCGGACCCTGATCTTCTTCGTCCGATGCTCGTCAACTGAGACGAACCGCTAAACGAAACGCAGCAAATGCTTAAAAAGATCTGGCTGTACAAGGATGTGGAGCAAATCGAGACCGCATTTGACCCGATCTATCGATGTTTATCGTCCAGTCATCACCAATGATGGATGGGAGCACACTAATTTGGGTAGGGAGCAAGGAAGGAAAAAAGTGAACAAAACAGATAAAGAGAAGTCAAGGCTAAAGTATGATGACGGCAAGCAGTCACCTTAAACAAAGGTTGACTGCTTTTTCTTTTGTGAACAGTTTAACCTTGCTATTCCATCCGCCACTGTCGGATTATCATCAAAATTATTCTAAAGTTACTTCAACCGACAGGGGATTGCCCCCCGTTGTATAATTCATTAATACAAAAGCATGTCCACATTACATAGGGGCGGGGTTATGATGCGCAAATCATGGTTTAAACGACTACTATTGTCCTACATGCCGGTATTTATGATTGTCATCACGTTTATTTTCTTTGTTTTCTTTCAAATGTTCAGTGAGCAAAGCCGTCGCGAGGCGCTGAATGCCAATAAGACGCTGTCCCTACAGGCGATGCGGATCGTGGATACGTCGCTCAAAGTGATCGATAATATGATCGTCCTCGAGAGTATCAACAGCGAGTCTTTGAACAATTTTTTTAAGGCAAACTCAGGAAGTGATGCCTACATCAACATCAGGGCCGTGCAGAAGCTTAAGGAATTGATCAATTACTATCCTTTGATCGATTCCATTTACTTGGTGCGATATTCGGACGGATATGTGTTGAGTGATGCAACCAACGCTTATATCGGTTCATATCCTGACCGCAAATTTATCGAAGAATATCAGGTGTCCAAGACTCCGAAGTGGACTGGTGGGCGCAGTTTCGAGCAATTCAAAATGATTGGCGGTAAACAGGTGGCCAGTCTGGTGCGGGGATCGCCATACATGAAAAATAATCTCGGCATGATCGTGGTTAACGTTTCGGCAGATTCGCTGAAAAAATTGACGGAGAATATGTACGAATCCAAGGTCAGCTTTATCCAAGCTAAAGATGCTTCCGGTCAGCTGTTGTTCGGGAGTGAGGCGAAAGTTAAAGAATCCGAGCTCTTCTCGGAATATACCTCGGACTACACCGGTTGGAAATATGGAAGCGGTCTCATCAATGGCGGATATGTCAACACGATTTCAGAACTCTATAATCTGTGGTTTGTGATCGGACTCCTCATGATCGCCGCCGGATTCATCTGGATGATCTATGTGACTCGGCGCAATGCCAGACCGATCGAGCGGATCGCCGAGCGATTCAGCGACTATTCCCTGCCTGTAAGGGGCGCGGGCTTATGGAAAGGCAGTCCCGATGAGTTCGCATTTATTGAGTCGGCGTTCGATCATATCCTGGAGCAGTCCAGGCAATACCAGGAAAAATACCAGGAAGATCTTCATCTGCGGACAAGGTATCTGTTCCATCAGCTGATTGAGGGACAAACCGATATGAGTCTGGAAGAGTGGCAGGAGGAAGCCGCCATACTGAATTTACCCGAGCCGCTGGACCGGTTTAGGTTACTCATCATTGAAATGGACAACTACGGAGAGTTCTGCCGGAAGTATACGGCGAGTGATCAGAATCTGCTGAAATTCGTCCTCCGGAACGTGGTGAACGAGATTGCGATGAAGGAGAGTATTCGTTTGTGGTCGGAATGGACGTCGCCCTCCTGCCTTGCCGTCATTTACTTTGAGGGGGACGAGACAGAGGAGAGAGAGGGAGAAGCTTTATCCCGTTTTGGCGCGAAAATGCGGGGTTGGACCGAGCAAAATTTGAAATTTACCGTTACGATTGGAAGCGGCGAGGAGGTTTATCGGATCCAAGACCTGTCCAAGTCGTATAAAAGCGCAGCCCAAGCGCTTAAATACAAAATCGTGCTCGGGGAAAACCGACTGATCCGCAGCGAGGATATCGCCGGCACCAGCCATGCCGAAGTGTACGCTCACCTAGGAGAAATCAGCTCGATTATTCAATCCTACCGAATGCTGAACATAGGGTGGGAGGAGGCATATGAGGCATGGTTCGGACAGTTAAAGGGCAGCCTTCTTACCAATGAAGAGATATTTAACCTGATGAATTATTTACTGTATAACGTCGGCCGGGAGCTTTCGGACATGAATAAGGATGTCTACCGCGAGTGGTCCCAGGTACAGCTTCCCCTACTTACGGAAATGCTGGACCATGGCAGTTCACTGGAGCAGCTGCGGATTGAAATCAAGCAGGTCATGACCAGTTTGTTCGAATCCGTGGGTCAGCTACAAGAAGGCAGGCAGTATGCAGCGCTTATCCGGGAGATCTGCAAGCTGATCGAACAGGACTATGCCAACCCGGATTTGTCGCTGGAGATGCTCGGGGATCGTTTTCAGCTGAATCCCAAATATATAAGCAAGTTGTTCAAGGGACATACCGGACAGAGGTTCGTCGATTTTCTTATCCAGGTACGGATGCGTGAAGCAGTGAAGCTGTTGTTGGAGACGGATGCCTCTGTACAAGAGATTGCGGAGCGGGTTGGCTATACCCACGCCATCTCGTTAACGCGAGTATTTAAACGGATTATGGGAACGGCACCGGGCGAATACCGCAGCAATCAGCTCCGCAAAACGAACAGTTGAAAACGGTTTCTTTATAGAAAACGGTTAAGGTGGCGAGCTCATCGCTGCCTTTTTCGTTATAAATCATGCAGGCGAAAATGGTTAACCCGTTTATTCTTGTTTCTTGTTGATCGCAAGATCGGGCGTTTACAATGGCAATACATTCCGCCGCATCCAAAAGGGCGCTAACGATATCCGCAACATACAACGAAAAGGAGTTCATGCTGATGCGAAGTCTCAACAATAAGTTACATGGCGGTCCCGGGCTACCCGGTCCTGCTCAGGTCGGCACCCGCTCCCGCCCGCAAACGACGTGGATCCGGATCAGGCGCCACTGGCAGCTGTATCTGGTTCTCCTGCTCCCCTTTCTTTACTTGATTGTATTCAAATATGTGCCGATGGCCGGGATCGTGATTGCATTCAAGGATTACAGCGTCATTAAAGGGATTTGGGGAAGCCCTTGGGCTGGATTCAAATACTTTGAACAATTTTTTGAATCCCCAAACTTCTGGCTCTACATCAAAAATACGCTCGGGATCAGTTTCTATGGTCTGGCCGTCGGGTTTCCGGCACCGATTATTCTGGCGCTCGCCCTGAACGAAATCCGAAATGGGCTGTTCAAGAAGAGCGTACAAATGATAACTTACGCTCCTTACTTTATATCGACGGTTATCATGGTATCGATCATTATCGTCAATTTGACGCCCCAAGTGGGCATGGTCAGCAAGCTGTTCGAAATGATGGGAGTAACCAATACGAATTTTATGGGTATGCCTGATCTGTTCAAATCCATTTATGTCTGGTCCGATGTGTGGCAGTACACCGGATACGGGGCGATCATCTATATCGCTGCGCTCGCCGGAGTAAATCCTGAGCTGTATGAGTCGGCCAGGGTGGATGGGGCTTCCCGCATCCAGAAGATCCTCAAGATTGATATCCCCAGCCTGATTCCCGTGTCAGTGATCATGCTGATCCTGAATCTTGGTAACATTATGAAGCTGGGTTTCGAAAAAATCTATCTAATGCAAAACCCTCTCAATCTCGCCTCTTCCGAAGTCATATCTACTTATGTGTATAAAGTAGGTCTGCTTGGGTCGAGCTTCAGCTTCTCGGCGGCGATCGGCTTCTTCAACTCGGTGGTGAATTTGCTCCTGTTGATCGCCGTGAATTACATCGCCCGAAAGCTGTCGAGCAGCAGTCTGTGGTGAGTCGAATGAATTCATCGCCGAGGCCGACTGAAACCATACCTAAATGAAAAAGGTGCCAAGGAGGGAACAAAATGCCCAAAACAACAACCGTAATTCGGGAATCCCGGGGGGACCGCATATTTGTCGCTTTGATCTATGCTTTCCTGACCTTGATTCTTATCATCGTGGCCGTGCCATTGATTTATATTCTCAGCTCATCCGTAAGCTCGCCGCAGGCCGTCGTGTCCGGAAAGGTATGGCTCTTCCCAGTCGATTTTACATTGGATGGATACAAGGCGGTATTCCAGAACCCGCAGATCGGCGTCGGCTATATGAACTCCTTGTTCTACACGGTCGTAGGGACGGCGATCAACGTGTCACTGACAATCATGTTTGGATATCCGCTTGCCAAGCGGACGCTGTACGGCCGACATTTCTTTATGATTGTGCTGGTTATTACCATGATGTTCGACGGGGGCTTGATACCGTACTATCTCCTGGTGAAGGATCTTCAGTTACTCGACACCCGTTGGGCGATGATTCTGCCGGGAGCCATGGGAGTGATCCAGGTTATCGTTGCCCGCACCTTCTTCCAGACGACCATCCCGGATGAACTGTCCGAAGCGGCGGAGCTGGACGGATGCAGCGATATCCGGTTCATTCTCAGCATCGTCCTGCCTCTGTCCAAACCGATTATTGCCGTCATGACGCTCATGTACGCAGTTGGACATTGGAATGCATATTTTGACGCCTTGATCTTCCTGAGATCTCCGGACTTGTTCCCGCTGCAAATCATTCTACGCAACGTCTTGATTCTGAACACGGTGGATCCGTCGATGATGGCCAATGTGGATCAGGTGCAGGCGCAGCAAGGACTGAAGGATCTATTAAAATATTCGCTGATCGTGGTCGCGAGTGCACCGGTACTGATCATTTATCCGTTTGTTCAGAAGCACTTTGTCAAAGGAGTCATGATCGGTTCCTTGAAAGGATAAGTGGGAAACCAGCTTAAGGGAGGTGGTGCGGTCTTTTATTCAAGGAAGATACGGGTGATTGGAAGTTTACTGATTGTGATCAGGAATAACATGAAAAAGAATGGGGGAGTTGTTTTGATGCGCAAAGGGTGGACGAAGTCTTTAATCGCGTTGTTAATCTGTCTGTTGACCTTGACGATGCTGCTGAGTGCCTGTGGAGGATCCTCCAATCCGGAGAACCCGGACGCTGCTGCTGGTGAGACAGGGGCGGAATCGCCTCCCGAACAAAGTGAATTGTTTACAGAGGTCGGCACCTATCCGATTGTGAAGCAGCCGATGACGATAAGAATGTTTGCGCCGCAGTTTCCGACCATCGAGGATATGAAAACCAATGCCTTTACCGTGTTCCTGGAAGAGAAAACGAACATCAAAATCGATTGGGATCTGGTTCCGAACAATGCCTTGAAGGATCGCAAACAGCTAATGCTCGCCAGTGGAGACTACCCGGAAGTCATCCTGCATGGGGACCTCTCCAAGGAAGAACAGATGAAGTATGGATCGCAAGGCGTGTTTATCCCGTTGAACGACCTGATCGAACAATACGCGCCGAATATAAAGAAGGCAATGCAGGATATCCCATATATGAAGGATTCAATAACGGCCCCCGATGGCAATATTTACGCCCTTCCTCAAGTAAATGAATGTTATCACTGCGATAACGCATTGAAAATGTGGATCAACAAGAAATGGCTCGATCAGCTGGGACTATCCGTTCCTACCACCACAGAAGAGTTTTACAATGTCCTGAAGGCTTTTAAGGAAAAGGACCCGAATGGAAACGGCAAGGTCGACGAACTCCCGCTTTCGGGATCAGATGAGATGTGGGCGGGAAACGTTTCGGCATTTCTGATGAACTCCTTTATTTTAGATGATTATACCGAGAAGAATGCGGGCACCTTCCTAAGGGTCATTGACGGCAAGGTTGATTTTACGGCAAATAAGGATGAATGGAAGCAAGGGTTGATTTACTTAAACAAGTTATACAAAGAGGGATTGATTGATCCGGCGGCCTTTACACAAAACGCTGACGCGGTTCAGCAAATGGCCAACCGGGAACCAGACAACGTTATGGGAGCTTTGTCTACCGCGCTGATCAGTTATGCCTACAGCATGGATGATAAAGCGCCGCGGCATAAGGATTACGTCGTGGTTCCACCTCTAAAAGGGCCCGGCGGCGTTCAGCAAACCCTGAATTTTGCCGGCATTGGTAATTCCCAGTTTGCCATTACGAATAAAGCGACCAACGACCAGCAGATTGCAGCGATCCGCCTCGCGGACTACCTTTACACCGAAGAAGCAATTCTGCTGCAGGAGAACGGCCCGGAAGGCAAAGGTTGGCGAAAGGCACAAGACGGAGAGCTGGATATTAACGGAAATCAAGCGAAATATACGTCGATTCCGAAAACGGACAAAAAGCCAACGCATAATGACGGATGGGAACAGATCGGGCCTTCTTTAAGAACTTATGCGTATCGAGCTTCCTGGACCGCACCGCAAGATCCGCTGGCACCGGATGGATATGGGACGCGGCTGAATCAGGTATCCAAGGAATATGAGGCGTTCCATTCCAAGGAGCAATACCCAAATGGAGTTTTTATTGCGCTGGAAGACGCGGAGATCGCGGCGCAAATCAAGACTGCGTTGATCGATTACGTGAAGTCCAACATGGCTCAATTTATTACCGGTTCTAAAGACATCAATAAGGAATGGGATGCTTACGTCAAGGGATTAGACGGACTCCAGCTAACCCAATACCTTGAAATCTACCAAAAAGCCTTGGAAGCGAAAAAGTAAATGATGAATCGTTATGGGGTTCTCCGCAGTCGGCTATGCCGAGCGGGGCCCTTTTTTCTTGTGAGATATCATTTCGGCGCCAGACATTTCATTAAGCTAACGGGCAGGATAATGCGAGTATTAAACGAAAATATTTGTAACGGCTCCCTTGATGGCGCTGTCCATGCTCGGCTTTGTACTACAATGAATGTACATTAACATTGTCCAAGAAGACGCAACTAATTTGTGCACAAATAGTTGCGGTACGAAATTGTCGGGATATTATACTTTTGTCGAGAGGAGGAATCTGATGGAATGGCTTGAACGGATGAATCGGGCGATGGACTATATCGAATTAAACTTAGCTGGAGAGATTGAACTGAGTGAAGTTGCTCGTAGAGCATGCTGCTCATCTCATCAGTTCCAGAGGATGTTCTCATTCATTACTAATGTAACGCTGGCAGAGTATATTCGGCGCAGAAAGCTCACTCTTGCCGCGCTCGAATTGCAAAATAACAAAGCAATTAGAGTGATCGATATCGCCATAAAATACGGTTACGAGTCTCCGGTTTCATTCGCGCGGGCATTTCAATCGCTTCATGGGATCACGCCGGCAATGGCTCGCCAAGACGGAATTGCTCTTAAAGCCTATCCACGCCTCTCATTCCTGATTACGATTAAGGGGGTGGATGCGGTGAATTATCGTATTGAAACGAAGGAATCATTCGAAGTTTTCGGTATTGAACGAGTTTTTCAAAGTGATGAAAGTGGTGATGCACCGAGCACGCCGGCACAATTCTGGCAGCAATCCCACGCCAATGGCGAAGTTGAGAGACTTGCTTGTAACGCCGGCGACTTGCCCCGTTTTGTAAGCCAAGATTCAAACAAAGTACATGGAATTTGCAGTTATAAAAAAACAGGAAACGACACGTTCCCTTATATGTTGTGTTCCTTTAAGAGCGCAACCAGCAACACAAAAGGGTATTCAACCATAACGATTCCCGCACAAACATGGGCCATCTTCCCCTCCGAACCGATTGCTTCGGATGCATTTGGTGAAACCATTGAGACGTTGTATCGACGATTTTATGCGGAATGGCTCCCGACGTCAGGCAATGAGCAGGTGGATGAAATGGAAATGCAAGTTTGCGGCGAAAGAGGCGGCCTTCACACTGTTGAACTGTGGTTCGCCGTTAGGAAAATCTAATGCCTGCATCCGACTTTGAACACGAATCCCGATATGCTAATAAAGGAGATGGGAAAGATGCTAAGAAAATTCAACCCTCCAGGTATGGTTTCCTCGGACATTTATCACCACGGAGTAGAGGTCACATCATTCCAACAAATGCTGTTCATCTCAGGTCAAGTAGGTGTAGGTCCTGATGGAATTCCCGGTGTAGGTATTCGGCAACAAACGGAATTGGCGATCCATAATTTATACAAGGTTCTTGCAGGTGCGAATATGGATGCCAACGACATCGTGAAATCCACGATCTATTTAACGGATGAAAATCAACTGGGTGCCTTCATGGAGGCTGGAGCAGGGGCCTTGCCGACTCCTCCCCCGGCGATGACGTTAGTTATTGTCAAAGCCCTTGCATCGCCTGATTTGCTTGTTGAGATCGAAGCCGTTGCAGCGAAGTAATTTTGTTACTATAATTTTGATACCCAAGTTACGGGGAAGGATGATTACCAGGGAACAGAGAACAGACTCCTTTAGATAACACCATATGCCTTAACCCATCATACGGCATGCGTGTTAAAGAGGAAGACAGACAAGCTCATGGTCCCATTATATTAGAGTTTTTTATAGACGAAGCAACAGTAAAAAGGGGCCGTTTCTCAAGATCTAAGATCATTTGGGACGGCCCCTATTTACAATATGTTTTATTATAAAGGTTAAGAAAATGGTATGGATCTCTGAAACCTGCTGTTGTCCTTGCTGTGTGAGCTACTCTTTAACCGAACCCAGCGTAATCCCGTGAATGAAGAAGCGCTGGAGGAAGGGATAAACGATAAGGACGGGCAGCATCGCGATGAAGATTTTGGCGGCATCGAGTGTCCGGTTGGACAACTCCGACAAGCGACGGTACTGGTCCTCGGACATCGTCGATGGATCGACCGAGACGACAAGCTGCTGGATATACGTCTGGAGTGGATAGAATTGCTCACGGGACATGAAGATCAGACCGTACAAGAATTCATTCCAGTGATACACGATACTGAACAGCGAGACGGTCGCCAGCACCGGCACGGCCAGAGGGATGTAGATCTTGAACAGGATGTACCATGGTCCCGCGCCGTCGACAAGGGCGGCTTCATCCAGCTCCTTGGGCAGGTTGCGGAAGAAGTTCATCGTGAGGATAACATTGAAGACGAGTGTCTGCGCGCCGCCGACCAGGACAAGTGCCCAGATGCTGTTCAGCATGTTGAGCTCTTTGACCGTCAGATATAGGGGGATCAGACCGCCGTTGAACAACATCGTGAAAATGAGAATCCACATGAACACATTGCGCCCCTTGAATTCTCTCGCTGTCCGCGAGAGCGGGTAAGACATGAGCACAACCATGATAAAATTGAGAATAACCCCCAGCAGCACTCGCTCGGTCGATGTCCAGAAGGACCGGAAGAACTGATTGTCATTGAGAATCTGGTTATATGCGTTGAGATTGAAATCGACTGGCCATAGCCAGACCTTACCGGCCGCAGCGGCAGAGTTGGAGCTAAGCGAAAGGGAGAGCGTGTACCAGATCGGCAGGACGCATGACAAAGTAATGCCTATCAGGACTACAATCAGTATAATATCCGTCACACGGTTGCCGAACGTCCGGTCTCTGACCACGGTCAGCACCTCCTACTCTAGTTGGAATGGTATGAGTTTACATAGCTTTCATCAGGATGAATCCTTAGAATATGCGATAGTTAACAAAACGGTAAGCCAGATAATACGAGACGGATATCAGCAGGAAGCCCACAACGGACTTCAACAGGCCGACGGCGGTCGCAAGTTCATATTGGAGGTTGAGCAAACCTGTACGATAGACCCAGGTGTCAATAATATCACCTGTAGAATAGACGAGCGGGTTGTACAGATTGAAGATCTGGTCGAAGCCCGCGTTAAGCACATTACCCAAGCTGAGTACCGTAAGCAATACGGCTGTCGTGCGGATCCCGGGCAGCGTGATATGCCAGAGACTTCTCCAGCGTCCTGCGCCATCGATGTTGGCAGCTTCGTACAGTGCCGGGTTGATACCGGTAAGCGCGGCAAGATAGATAATGGTACCAAAACCGAATTCCTTCCAGACGTCACTGCCGACTACGAGGAACGGAAACAGCTGGGAATCGGCAAAGAACAGTTTGGGCTGGAATCCGAACAAAGCAGTCAGTTGATTAACGGGTCCATTATAGGAGAATAGATCTAGTACAATGCCCCCCAGAATAACCCAGGATAAAAAGTGAGGCAGATAGACAATGGTCTGAATCCAGCGTCTGAGAATCATCAGACGCAGCTCATTGAGCATCAGTGCAAACAGCAGAGGCGCAATCAGATTGGCGACAATCTTCATGGACGCGATGACAAGCGTATTCATGAAGACTTCCTGTGTATCCTTCAGCAAAAACATATACTTGAAGTGCTCAAGTCCCGCCCAATCCGAGCCCAGGATTCCTTTGCCTGGATTAAAATATTGGAACGAAATGATGATACCGAACATCGGAACGATGCTGAAGACGAGCAGCCATAGAAATCCCGGGATCAGCATCAGATAATAATGTTTGGCGAAACCTCTCATTCGCATGACAGCACTCCTTTCCCCGAATCCTACTTCGAATGTTCCAGAGCTCCTGACAGGTGCTGGGAGCTCTGGTTATATGGTTCGTAATATGCCTTAAGATTACTTCACAAGTGCGTCCTTAACCTCCTGGGTAATCTGGTCGCCGCCTTGACGTTTCCAGTTCTCGACGAAGGAGTCGAATGTCTCCAGTGGAGCCGCGCCCATAATGATGCGCAGGAAGGTCTCATCCTCTAACTTTCGCAGATTCACCCAACGGCTCTCCATTAATGGCGTCTGCTCATACAGAAGACTGGGTACCTCCTCAAACTCGGTATCAACCAGCGGCCTTCCGCCCACCATCATGGAGTACGCTCGTGTCCATGCTCCCCAGTTCGCTTCAGGGTTCCATGTTGAAAGATCCATAGAATCGTAAGGCTCGTTTTTGATCGTCTTGATGCTTGCGATATCCGAAGGCAGCAATTTGTAAGCTTTGTTATCCGCAAAATCCTCTGCGGTTTTATTTCCAGCCAGCACATCACGGAGGGCTCTGACTGTAAATTCAATTTCATCGGATGGAGCGTACACCACGCGGAGCGGATAGTAACCAGGACCGCCTTTGCTTGGGTCAAAGGTGTTCTCTTGTTCGTTTTTAAACAAATTGTTTAGCAATTTCATCGGAACTTCCGGATGTTCGTAATCTTTCCGAACCACCACAAACTCAGTTGAAGGTGTAGCAGCATGTGGTCTAAATTCGCCATTTTGATTCAAAGGCAGGGCATAAGCTTGCCAGTTGGCTTCGGGATCATTTTTAACGGCATTGGTTAGCGGGCCGTAAGCCATCCACCATGGTGCAAAGAACATTCCGGATTTTCCGGCGATAATGGGCTCATCCGCTTTGTTACGAACACCCATCTCAGGATCAATAAGTCCCTTGGAATACAAATCTCTTAAACTAGCTAACGCCTCGCGAGTCTCCGGCAGAATTGAGCCGTACACAGGGCTGCCATCCTCGCCCTCGAGCCAGTATCCAGGGAACGAGTCGTGTGCGGAGAAAATGGCATCAAAACCGTACAAATTGTTCTTCGACTCCAGGAAGTTCGCATACAGCTTACCGCCACTCTCCGGACCAGTGATCCCAATCGTATCGCGCTGACCGTTGCTATCCGGATCATCTTCGACGAAAGCACGGGCGACGGCCTCAAGTTCTGCCATCGTGGTTGGCGGTTCAAGGTTCAGCTTATCCAGCCAGTCCTGACGGATCCACAGGAGGTGAATGCCGTCGGCATTTGCCTGCACACCCGGAAGGGCCATGATTTTGCCGTCGAATGTAACTGCCTCCAAGGCAGCACCGTTGGTGTTTTCAATGATGGTCTTTATCTCCGGGGATGCATATTGCTCATACACCTCAGTAAGATCGGCAATTTGGTCGGCTTCGACCAGTTGGCGCAGCTCAACGGCATTGACGACCATAGCATCCGGCAAATCGTTACTTGCAATGGCGAGACTAATTCTCTGGCGAAGATTCTGGCCGGAGGCAGCGAATTGATGATCGACGTCCACATTAAGCGCTTCCTTAATCTGACGAGTATATTGATTGTCCAGCGGCGTGTCGCCAGGCGGCAATTCATTATCGGTGGGATCGATTTCAATACTGATGCTGATCTGGACAGGTTCTTCGTAGCGGCCAAATGGATCAGCGGGTTCGCTTGATTCCGCGCTTTTCTCCGGTGCAGCCGGCGTGTTATTAGTTGTATTGCTGCAAGCACCTAGAACGAGAAAGCAGGCAAGTAATAGCGCTAACGTTTTTGACTTGTTTTTCATAATTACACCCCTTCTATCAGATTGAATGGAATAACTATCCCTATGGACCATTTAACTGTAACACAATGAAACCGCCTTCAAGGATAGAAGGTGGTTTCTAAATGAGGGGGTCATATGTACAAAAATTGATGGCTGTTCCGGGTGGCTGGACATTTCACCCACTAAGGAGAAGACATTTGTCTACCCTGTTTTTTTCAACTGAAAGATAACAGATCAGGCATCTGAATTATTGAAATCTTTGCTCAATAATCATTTTTATTTGTGTTATATTCTAGAAAGATTTTTCCCACCTGTTTCTATTTATGCACGTCTTAGACCTGATTCGAAGAGAGGAGGAGTCAATAATCGATGGGGATGCTAGCGTTGAAACCGGAAAAGAATTGGAAGTCCCGCCTGAAGCGATTGACCTTGAAAAATAGAATTCTTTTACTGTTCGCCGCAGCAACATTGATCCCTTTCATCTGCACCTGTTATCTTTCATACAACACCATTACATCCATTCTGAATACGAAGCTGCAATCCGGCATTCAAAGCAATTTAAAGCAGGTCAGATTGTCGCTTGAGAACACGCTGAACAATCTGAATCACGTATCCCAACAACTGTCCTTTAATGGGAATGTCGGTAGGCAGCTTGAGATGTTTTTGATGGCGAAGCAGCCGTATGACCGGAGTTATCTGACGGACGAAATCAAAAATCAACTGAATCTCATCACATTCACGAATCCCAATGTCGGATTAACGCTGTATTATTTACGCGACGATCAGACCACTCTTTTTGAGAATACAGGCATGAAACAACCATTCAATGTCGATAACCTTCCAATCCTCGCAGAGTATTATGGCATCACCTATTTTGGACCGCATATCAGTCAAGATCGATTCAACAATCAATATGTGCTTTCCGCGTTGCGAAAGGTGGATTTGCCGGAGAGGGAGGATGCCTATGTCTACATTGAGTCCGGTTTCAAGCTGACGCAGAGCATTCTTGATTTGGATGAAGTCAGCAAGCATACCAATCATTTAATTCTGGACAACAACGGAAGAATATCATACAGCGAACTTCAAGATATCTTTCCTGAAAATTCATTTTTTTCGGACTCATTATCGCCGTCCCTGGTAACAGGTATGACTTCCGATTATTATTGGTATCGACAAGTCAGCAATCAGGGCTGGAGCGTGGTCTCGCTAATTGCGCAATCCGACTACAACCGCGAGAAAAATCGCTGGATGATGCAGATGCTGGGGCTGGCGCTGTTGTTCGCCGTAGTTAGTCTGACGATTGGCTGGCTTTTATGGAAAATGGTGTACCGGCCGCTGTCGCGCTTCCATAAGGAGATCAAATCGATTGCGGGCAGCAATTTTAATGCGGCTGCCACGCAATCGAGCATCCCGGAATTTGAAATGCTGTTAAACCAATTTCAACATATGAAGGTTCAGATTACGCAGCTGTATTCTGAAATCAAGGCCAAGGAGAAGCGCAGAGCGGATCTGGAGATCGAGAAGCTGCAGTATCAGATCAATCCGCATTTTCTGATGAATACGCTGGATACCGCTCACTGGCTTGCCGTTATGAACGGTCAGGAGGAGATCGACAGGCTTGTCACTTCGTTGAACAAACTGCTCTACTACAATCTCCGCAAAGGCAACAGTGTCGCGACAATCAGGGATGAGATTGATTCACTGAAACAATATCTTATTCTCCAGCAGATTCGATACAATTTTCAGTTCGATGTCAATATTCACGTAGACGATGCATTGCTCGAAGTGACAGTCCCTAGGTTCATTCTGCAGCCGTTGGTTGAAAATTCGCTATATCACGGGCTGGATGACAACGGCAGGATCGAGGTGGAGGTCAGAAAGAATGACAGACTAGAGATTGAAATTCGAGATAACGGTGGGGGGATCCCTGAAGAAACAATTGAGGCGTTGCTTGAGCAAGAACAGACTGAACACCATCGAGTGGGGATGGGAATCGGACTGAATTATGTCAAACGAATGTTAGCATTTCACTATGAAGGGAAAGCGAGTCTGACGGTAACAAGCGAGCTTGGCAATGGTACCCGCATCATCATTTCGATTCAAATTGGGGAGGGAAATTAAACGAAATGATCCATGTTCTCATCGTAGACGACGACAAGCTTGTACGTAAGGGATTGATGTCCTTTTTACCCTGGGAATCGTTCGGAATGAGAGTTGTAGGCGAAGCTGCCAACGGGGAGAAGGCGCTCGATTTTCTGAAGGCGAATCGGGTAGACCTGTTAATGACCGATCTGGCCATGCCCGTGATGTCAGGCATCGAATTAATTCGGGTTGTACGCAAGTTATATCCGGATATCGCGATCGCCGTGTTGACGCTTCATCAGGATTTTGAATACATTCAGGAAGCGCTGCGACTGGGTGCCATTGATTACATTGCCAAGGTAGAGCTAGAAAAAGACCAGTTCGAAGAAGTGTTTCGTCGCATCCACTCGCGCATTGTGGAAGAGAAGCAGAAGCACAAGAATGAGTCGCATACGATAGCAGAGGTTTGTTCTTCCGATACGGCCTATGCGCTATTGACATTCCCGGATGAGCCATTAACAAGCAGTATGGTTGCGGATTGTGTTTCCTTGGGCTGGATAGCCGAATCGGAAGGATCTATTCTGATGTGGTTGACGGATCTTGCCAAGGAGGTTCAGCCTCGAGGACATTACGAAGAAGACCCGTTGCCGCCGCTTCCAAACGGAACGCGCAGCTCCGGATGGCATATGGTGCGGTTACGGCATACAGCCGGTTTATCTCCATCCGATCTGCACCAACGGATGCGGGCTTACAGGAGCAGAGATTTTTTTTACGACTTCGACGGCAATGAGCCCTATCCGATTGAGAAGTCTGTCATGGAGCTGCTGGCAGAACATCCTGAACCGGGAGAAGAGGAGACGGACACTGTGAAGAATTTACTACACGCCTTCACTTGGGTCCATGACGATGAAGCCTTTGATAAGCTTTGTAGTCGATTAAAAGAACTGCGTATACCCGTCCCCAAGCTAATGCAATGGATCTACGGCTTTATGGTTGACTGGAACCGGCTCTATAGAGCGATACAACCTGATGATATCAAGCTCCCTGACACATTTACGTGCTGGCGGGAGGTTACGGACTGGCTGAAACATTTCAGGGAAAATGGGATTACGCGCTCAGGCAGCCTGCAGCTGAGCCCGGAAGTGAGCGGCAGCATTATGAACGCGGTAAAGATCGTGCACGATGAACTGGAGTTTCCGTTATACGCCATCGATGTCGCGAAGCGGGTCAATCTAAGCCGAAGCTACTTTTATCAATGTTTCAAAGAAATCGTAGGCTTTTCCTTCAATGAATATCTGCGCAAGGTACGAATCGATAAAGCGCGGGAATATCTGGAGCAGACGGCCAGGCCAATTGTCTGGATTGCCAAGCAAACCGGATACGAAGATGAGAAATATTTCAGCAGAACTTTTCGAGAGCAGACAGGTATGCTCCCGAGCGAATATAGACAGCAGTATAAGTCGAGGTTATAACAATGGAAAGTAAATTTCCTTTATTTATCGTAACAGGTGCAAGTGGGTCTGGGAAAACATATGTTATCAAGGAATTGCGGAGATTGATGCCTGATTTTGATATTTTTGACCCTGATAGTCTTATTGAATTTATCGGGCACGATTGGGAGAAAATGCGAAATATTTGGCTGCGGGTTGCACGCAATATCGCTGAAAATGGACGCATGACTATAATATGCGGAACAATGATGCCGTGGGATATTGAAAAATGTGCGGACTTTCCTTTTTTTAAGCATGTATATTACCTAAACCTGCATTGTGATGAGGAAACGCGCGAAAAACGTCTACGTGAAAGAAATTGGGCGGAGGAAGAGATTCAAAACCACAAAAACTTTGCAAAACGATTGCTTGAAATTGCCGATGAGGTCTATAACCCACCTATGCCTACTATTGATACAACGGTTACTGATGTAACCGAGGTTGCCTCTCGGATAAAAGAGTGGGTTCACCAATACGCTTGAAATAACGGGAAACGATAGGCAGCCGATCACATTGAGATCAGCTGCCTCTTGAATGTTGGAAAGAATTCTAGACCGATACTGTCACATTGAGGATAATTCTATTTCCGGACGAACCTTACTTTGATTTTTTTCGTTTTATTCCTTGGAAAATCAGCATAAATCCCATTAAGAATAATAAAATATTGACTGAACTTAAAGACTGTTTTCCTAAAAAATCCTGAATTAAAAGATAAGATTGGATAACCAAGATAATGGATGCATATAAAATCAGCCCCTTACATTAATTGTTAATTTCATTTTATTACATTATATATTTTATTTCTAACAGCAATCACCCTAGATTGGCAGAAATTGAAAATTAGCTGCTTTTTTAGCCGAGATATGATGAGTGGAGCTAACCCGATGCAGGAGGAGTAAAAGAAGTGAAGCCTGTAAGTGATGGATTTGAAACAATGTGAGGTTCTATTGAGGAAATTCATCTGATTCAGTTTTTTTATGTAACTTTTTTGCTTTTTTGGGTGTTTACTAAGTTGAGGGAAATAACCCCCATGCAAGAAAGGGGATCATCCATCATTTCGAGAAGTGCAAGTACATAGGGTTACACTACAGAAATTAAAAAATCGAAGGAGAAGTGGAGATGTCTAAATATATAAAAGCCATGACTTTGAGCATGACTATAATCCTCAATAAGCCATGATTTTGAAATCATTCTTTGCTTTACTTCTTAGTATACCGTTTACGATTATAAATTTCGGTGCATACCTAAAAGGCAACACACCTTCAACTATGAACTTAGTGAGCACTATTCTCTTTTTAATTTTGTGGATGTCATGGGGAGGTTACACTAATTATAGGGACAAACGGAGCATGCGCTTTCTTAAGTTCAGCTCTTTTTACTGTCTCGTCTCTGTTGCATGTGTTTTTGTAATGTATCTTATAGATGCAATACTTTTTTCAATACCAGTTGGAATATTTATTATAGGACCGGTGTATGGGTTAAGGTATTTCTTCCCCTCAGTTTCATATGAAGCATTTGGATACATCTCTGTAATAATAGTCTATGCTTTCAGTTTGGCTGGTTCTTTTATAGGATATGTGGCAAGTAAAAAAGCAGTACGAGAGTAAACAGTAATGGGACTGACCCCATAACGTGAGACAAATTAAAAATACCTTCAAGAGAATGCAACCATGTCGTAAGATATGGAGACAACCTTGGAGGTTTTTTGCATGGTAAACAAGAGTCAACGATCTGGTCGAAGTGAAGAAGAAAGCCACTGTATCTGTCCCTGCTGAATGATGGAGAGGTGATAATACCAACTTACTTGAGCATAAAAAGTTGCGATACAAAGTCGCTGATATTCTATACTTCGATTGAGAGGAGGGAAAGAAATGGATTGGCTTACGAGGATGAATCGGGCATTGGATTATATTGAAACAAATTTATCCGGAGAAATCGACCTGACGAAGATAGCAAGCCAAGCTTGCTGTTCGTCTTATCAGTTTCAAAGAATGTTCTCCTTCGTTACGGATGTTACACTGGCGGAATATATACGACGCAGACGGCTTACTCTTGCAGCAATTGATTTGTTGAATAGCGATACGAAAGTGATTGATATCGCCATTAAGTATGGTTACGATTCACCGGTTTCTTTTGCAAGAGCTTTTCAATCGATGCATGGTGTCAATCCAACCACGGCTCGTCAAGAAGGTGTCGCGTTGAAAGCATATCCACGGCTTTCCTTTCTTATTTCAATCAAAGGGGTTGAGGCGATGAATTATCGGATCGAAACCAAGGAATCTTTCCAAGTATTTGGCATTGAAAGAGTGTTTCAAACAAGCGGTGATGGCGATGGACCGAGTACACCAGGGGGATTATGGCAACAATGCCACGCCAATGGCGAAGTAGAGAGACTTACTGCCAATGCGGGTGAATTGCCTGTATATCTGAGTAAGGATATGTATAAAGTGCATGCAGTGTGCAGTTATCGAAAAACCGAAAATGATACGTTTCCGTATATGCTGTGTTCATTTAAGAGCGATTCCAGTAAAACAGATGGATACTTGGAAATAACGATCCCTTCACTCACTTGGGCAATATTCCCATCAGAGCTGTTTACATGGGATCAATTTAATGATTCCATCGAGTCTTTATACCACCGCTTTTATTCAGAATGGCTTCCAACAGCAGGATACGAGCAGGTGGATGGAATGGAATTCGAAGTCTATGGAGGCAGAAATGGCCTTAATTTTGTAGAATTGTGGTTCGCGGTACGAAAAACCTCCTGAATGATGAAGACATACAGAGCGCTGGATCATCCATAGAGGGATAAATACCCTCTTTGGTTCGGTATGAAGATATGGGAATTTCTAGATTAAGAATACTCTAAATGATATCTTTAGAATAGTTTGATAAATGAGATCGCAGATTCACTAGTTAAATAGAATATCAAAACATGAAAGGACAAAAACATGTCTCAATTCCCTACTTTAGAAACGAAAAGATTTATACTTAGACAGATTAAACAAGATGATTCACAAGAAATATTTCAATATTTCTCAATGGATGAAGTCACAAAATTTTATGATTTGGAGAGTTTTACGAATATTGAACAAGCAGAAGAACTAATTCGCAGATGGAATCAGAGATTTGAAAATAATCAAGGAATTCGCTGGGGAATCACTTTGCGGTCGGAAGGCAGTGTAATTGGAACTTGTGGATTTCATGGTTGGGCGAAAAATCATTGCAAGATTGAAATCGGGTATGAACTAGCACCAGAATATTGGCGGCAAGGTATTATGACTGAGGTGATTCCGAAGATAATTGAATTCGGATTTAACAATCTTGGATTAAACCGAATTGAAGCATTTGTAGAACCAGAGAATATGGGGTCAAGAAAGGTGCTTGAGAAAGTTGGGTTTACGGAAGAAGGGATATTAAAGGAGCATTTTTATTGGAGGAATCGGTTTGTTGATAATGTCCTATATGCATTGCTTAAGAAAGAGTATAAATTTCGTTAAGTAGTAAGGACACTATAAGAAACTGACTCAAACACATTACGCTAAGGGGAAACTCAAAGGGCCTTCACTTTTGAAGATGTCCTCCTTATACTATTCCTACTTCCCGCTCCACCGGAAAAACCGTGTAGCAAGCACTACAGAAACAATCGCAATGCCAATCAAAACAGCAGCTTCAAAGCCATATTCCGTAATAGGCGCTTCTGTCCACGTCCCCCGCAGCAACTGAATGACGTAATAAAGCGGGAGTATTTTCGCTGCATATTGAAGAACCGTCGGCATTAACTCCAGCGGAAAAGTCGCCCCTGACAGGAACAGCATCAGGTTTAGAAATAATGAACTGATTGCGGAAGCAGCCTGAGTGTTTTTTGCTAAGGAAGTCAGAAATAAAGCAAACGGGAAAAAGGCCAGGATGCTAATAAGCAATGAAAGCAGGGTGCTTCCGATATAGGCCGGCAGGGTTAAATCATAGAGCAGCATGCCAAAGACCATAAGAAGCATGGCGGATATAGCAAAGATGACGGTCCCTTGAAAGGTATGGGCGGCGAGGATTTTCCATGGCTGGAGCGGTGTTGATTGATATCTTCTTAATACGCCCGTTTCCCGGTAATTGGTTAAAACAGTTCCCAGTGTGAAAAAGGAAGTGGTTACGATATTGACGCCAATCCATGAAGGAACAGAATATTCCGCAAAAGCCTGTTGGCTCATGTTATCTCCAACAAACATGGAACCAAACAGCCCAATCATCACTACTGGAAAGAGGAATGTCCAAAACATGCTTAAACGGTCTCTAAAGAACATTTTTGTTTCTAAACTGGCGAGTTTTACGATTGCGTTCATCCGATCTTCTCCTTTTCTAGGTACTGAACAAATAAATCATCAAGAGAGCCTTTCTCAAATCTGAAGCTGGACAATGGGATGCCTTTTCCCTGACAGTAACTGAAAATGTGATAAGCCGTTGTCTGCTGGTCATCACAAAACACCTTGAATTCGGCTTGATTCTTGTCAACGCGCTCCACACCGGGAAGCGAGCTTAAATATTCGGGACCGAGTTCTTCGCTGATAAAGGCAAGACAGCCAGCAGCACCTTCGTTTAATAATTCACGAGGGGAGTTCAAAGCTTGCAATTGGCCGCTGTAAATCATCGCTACCCTGTCGCACAGCTGTTCAGCTTCTTCCATATAATGCGTGGTTATCACAATGGTACTTCCACGGTCCCTTAACAGTCGGATCAATGACCACATGTCCCGTCTTGCTGAGGGATCAAGCCCCATGCTCGGCTCATCAAGAAATAAGATTTCAGGCTCATGCAGAGTGGCTAAAGCAAGAGTTACCCGCTGTTTCCATCCGCCGGATAAGTCATCGAACTTTACGTTCAGCTTTTCGCGTAAGCCAAGCAATTCTACTAAATAATCTTTTTGCGTGGCGTTATCGTAAAATGAAGAAAAGAGATCCAGCGCTTCTTTTACTTTCATTTTTTTCTGTATCGAAGTGGCCTGAAACTGGACTCCAATTCTCTTGTTTAACTCACGAAGCTGTTTATTGGGAACAAGTCCAAGAACTTCAACCGCTCCATGGCTTGGATCAGAGATTCCTTCCAGAATTTCGAGGGTGGTCGTTTTCCCCGCGCCGTTCGGCCCGATAATCCCGAAGATCTCACCTCTGTAAACATCAAAGGAAAGATTCTTTACTGCCTGGGTCCCGCCAAAGTTTTTCGATAGATTTTTAACTGTAATAACACTCTCCATGCTGATCCTCCTAATATTCAATGTCTTCTAAGATCTTTATTCAGCTTTTTCGATTCATTTTTAAAATAAAGATAAAACCCAATCCATCCGATGGCATAACCGAAAATAGAGATGACCAAGTATATCAAAAAGTTCCTTACACCAATCTGAATCCAGCCAATCCATAGGCCTAATATAAAGTAGACGATGGTGACTGTTAGAAAGTGCAGGGCTGTCTGCATGGGCAGGCGAAGTGAGCGGATCTTAAAATAGAGTGGTGTGACAGTAAACAGCCAGCCGCAAAAAATATAGCCAAATGCATCTTTAATAAAAAGCAGCCCGTCTATTGTCGATTGTCCACCAAAATAAATAAGCGCACTTGTAGTCATAACAGCAATAAAAGCCCCGAAGAATATGCCGATGATGCTTCTGAAAATAAATGCATTCATTTCGTTTCCCTCCGGTTCATTTTTAAAACTTCTTTAATTCGGCTGATGTAATGACGCGAAACATATTCTTTCTCACCTGATTTAAAGTGAACACAAAGGGTCCCGTTAAATGATGGTTCGAAATGGCTCATTGCATACAGGTTTGCAATGACGGACTTTGAGATCCTGATAAAGCGTTGGGAGGGAAGGGAGTTTTCGAGCTCATATAATTTTTCTTTCACTTTAAAGATTCCTTCTGAGGTGGCGGCTGTGACCACATCGCCTTCTGTACGAAAGTAGTGTATATCCTCGTGCTTAATTAAGTGCTGGTTCTCTCCATCTTTTCCGACGATCAAATCAGTGTCATTCTTATTGAGGTACTCGAGGATCTCCTGGATGGCTGGGGTCATTTCTTTGCAGTGAATCGTCACCGTGGTTTCTTCGTTGCGCGGGTTGATGTCGAGTAGGATTTTCATGTAAAGACGGCTCCTCCATTCCATACGCTTTATGAGTTTAGTATAGATGGCGATTTTTCAATTGTCATTAGAACAAAGGCGACCCGCAGGACGCGGACAGTAAGATGCATGTATCGGCGTCCGTCCTGCAGGATAACAAGCGGCTTTTGACCTCGAGGGGGGAGGCAATTGTGATTGCATGACGACCATATAGTAAGTATGCTAATCCTATGCACACGATAACTAAATTGGACGGCTAAATATATGTTTAGGAGCGTGATTAATAGGTGACTTATGAAGAAATCATGCAGGCATTGGCTGGCATGGGCAGTGAGCAGACGAGAAGCACTTATATTCGCCATGGTGCGAAAGAGCCGTTCTTCGGCGTTAAAATCGGGGACATGAAGAAGCTCGTTAAGCATGTGAAAAAAAACCAAGCTCTCGCTCTGCAGCTCTATGAATCCGGTAACTACGATGCGATGTACCTGGCGGGGCTTAGCATCAATCCGAAGACCATCACCAAAGAACAGTTGCAGCATTGGGTGGCAGGAGCCAATTGGCATTCGCCTGCCGAGTATACGGTAGCGAGAGTAGCCGCGGAAAGTCCGCACGCGCATGACCTGGCGGTGGAGTGGATTGATTCGCCGGAGGAACTGGTCGCCGTAAGCGGATGGAGTACATATGCCAATTATGTATCGGTTGCGCCAGATGAAGCACTCGACATGGAGGAATTACGCAGTTATTTGACAAGAGTGCGCGACACCATCCACGACGAGCGCAACTGGGTCCGCTATGTTATGAATAATTTCGTTATTTCGGTCGGTGCATACGTTGAGCCATTAACGGAGGAAGCGAAGGCAGTCGCGGAGGTGGTCGGCAAAGTGCATGTGGATGTCGGCAATACGGCATGCAAAGTGCCGCTTGCAACGGAATATATCGGCAAAATCGAGGCGATGGGCCGAATCGGAAGCAAGAAAAAGACCTGCATTTGTTAGCCAAATAGCGGAGGCTGGTGTGCGATCTAGGCTCAAGAAGTTCCAAAATAGTATGCATTAAAATAGATGTTAAGTTCCAACATCGGTTGTTTAGCCTTGGATACAAAGATCCATCGATATAAACATGCCAACTATTGACATGTTTATATGATAAGTTGGTCTTAGCAAGGAGAGACTTGTTTATTGGAGGGGTAACCATGACTAAACATCCAAATACTATGAGGGCTGCAGTGCTTGATCGGTTTGGCGGTCCAGAAGAACTGATACATCGGGAGATTGGTGTGCCTGAAATCGGCCCCGAAGATGTATTGATTGAAGTTGCCTATGCGGGTGTTGGAGAGTGGGATGCATTCGAACGACAAGGCGGATATGCAGAAATGTTAAACATGAATCCAGAATTCCCTTATATTCTCGGTTCGGAAGGTTCAGGAATCGTGATTGCGCGGGGTGAGAAGGTGTCTAATGTAGATTTGGGAGATCAGGTCTATGCACCAGCCTTTCTGAATCCTAATGGCGGCTTCTATGCGGAATATGCGGCCATCAATGCCAAGTATGTCTCCCGAATTCCGGATGGATTAACCATGCAGGAGGCGGCGGTTATTTCTGGAGTCGGAATTACCGCATTGCGCGGGCTGGAGGGTGTACTGCAACTTCGACAAGGGGAGTCTATTCTGATTTTTGGAGCCAGCGGCGGGGTTGGACATATCGCCGTGCAGTTGGCGAAGGGAATGGGAGCCCGTGTATTTGCGATTGCTTCAGGTGAAGACGGAGTTGCCATAATGAAGAAACTTGGCTGTGATGCTACTGTAAACGGCAAAGATAAGGATATCTCTTCGATGGCAAGGAAATTTGCGCCGTCTGGATTCGATGCAGCCATAATTACCGCAGGGGGAGATGCGGCTAATGCTGCTGTCAACTGTCTCCGTAAAGATGGACGACTCGTATACCCTCACGGGATACAACCAGATTTACGGATACCCGTAGGAATCAAGGCTACAGGATATAACGGCGAACCCGAGCCCGAGATTATAGCCCGACTTCAACGTCATATTTCACAGTATAGGTTAACCGTTCATATCAGTCATATTTTTGATCTGAAGGACGCCAATAAGGCTCATGAGGCTCTCCAAAATCATTATTTGGGGAAAATTTGTCTGAGAGTGAATCCATAACGATTCCTATTTCCAAATGATCCAAACAATAACAATCTTAGATTTTAGACGAAAACATCCGCCTAATTAAAATTAGGCGGATGTTTTTTAATCAGGAATGTACATGTAATCCACGGATTTCTCCTTCAAAAGCTTCTTCCAATATTCCGAACTTCTCAAGCACAGAAGCAAGCTCTTTCCAATCGCCTTCCATGGTTAGCGAATGACATAATCCAAGGAGTTCGGCTTGTTGTCTTTTTAGTTGAGATAGAGTTTCGTTTCGGTTCTCAAAATAATTAGCAAAATCATTGGCACGCTTTGCTCCCAGTTGGAAAACGAAAAATTTAAGGTTGCCAACTGCATCATCAGAGATTTCATTGCTGCGTAATTTTTCAACGAAGACTTCAATTGCTGCCTTTCCAGTTTTTGCTCCAATTTGTTTTCCGCTTTCCCCTGTATTTTCATAAATATTTTGGAAAAAACGAATGGAAGCATCATAAATCTCATCCATGGAAGGATTACTTACTCTTCTAATGGAGTGCCAGTATTGATATCTGCCTCGACCATATGCAATATTCTCAGCTTTCCATGCCTTCTTGAGCATTTCAATAGGTAGTCGCACATACGGGAAGTTTGCTGGATCTTGAACGTAAACATACTTGTCATCCATGCGATAAGCTAATACATAATGGTCAGCACCTTGTTGAAATTGATGATTTGGCGAATAGGTTAAATATCCCATATCAATTGGTCCAAGCATAGCAGGTGACTTTTCTAAAAGCTTTTTCATATCATCAATTGGACATTCAGCATCCGCTTTGGAAAATACTTCTGTGAAAGCAAATCCAGCAATCTCCATGGCTTTAGATATTGCAACATCTGGATCTGCCGTATTGTTATGTAAAAATAGACTTCCATTACCATACATCGTTACCCCTAGACCAACTCCTGATAGAACCTCGAGCAATGAAGGATGAACATCCTCCCCAACGCTTTTCATTAACATACTTGCCGAATTCGCATAACAATAAGCTCCGTTTCCAATATACAATACAATCTCCTCCTATTCGATGGGTATTAAATATTGAAGCATATGTGTTGGTTCATTGGCTGTAAAATCTTCATCATAATACTCCAGGCTGAAATTTAGCGCTGGTTTAACATGAAGTGCAGGTAACTCATTTCGATAGATTTCTTCCATAGCAAATGGAATATTTTCAATTACATTATCCAATGGAATTGCTGCATACTTATGCGGCGGTATGTATTTCCCTATCCAGCTTTTAGGCAATTCTTCTAAACTATCTACTTCAACCGCCGCAATATAGTAAGGCTCGTTATCTTGATCCAAAGATTCATAACCAAAGCATTTTTTTGTATGGGGGTCGATAGAAAGCTTGATTAATTCATCATAAAACTGATTCCAATGCTTTGATATGGTGTGGTTATTGACATTCTTTTCTAAAACAATACCTCCAATATAAAATCCTGAGATTTCGATTATGCATGTTTCATGACGAACAGGGTGCTTCCTTGTCCGTAAAATTTCCTCGGATAAAACATCCTTATATAAGTTATAATGATGTGCACCTTTTTTTCGATAACTTAATGGCGAAGTTCCCATGTAAGATGAAAAAGTTCGACTGAATGCTTCTTGCGAGGCGTAGTCATACTTGAGTGCTATTTGAATAAGAGATGTATCACTTTCTATCAATTCTTTCGCAGCCAATGTCAGCCGTCGCTTCCTAACGTATTCATTAAGTGTTTCCTTAGTTAAGGCTTTAAAAATTCGCATGAAATGATACTTTGAAAATGCTGCCTCACGCGAAAGTTCTTCCAATGTTATCTTTTGATTTATTCGACGTTCGATATATTCAGTTACCTTTAAGATACTAGTATCATAGGATTCCATCTTGCTCCCCCTTAAGTGGTTAACGTCATTATAGCAAAATTTATCAGGAGTTTTTTGATCGTAATTGCTATGTTTGACCGTGTCGTGCTTTGGGATGCCTGTCACTCTTTATGCATAACAATTTTTGGAACCTCGAAACTACCAGAGTTGTATGGATAACAGGTCCAAGCTAAAATTAAACAGACAGTCAGCCTGGTCGGAGAACGCCATAATCTAGGTGCTCAAGAAAAGAAGACGCAACTATTGACGGGATTGTATACTTTTGTCGAGAGAAGGAATGCGTAGAAAACTTACTCTTGCCGCGCTCGAATTGCAAAATAACGAAGCGATTAGAGTGTCGATATCGCCATAAATACGGCTACGAGTCTTCGGTTTCATTTGCGTGGGCATTTCAGTCGCTTCATGGGATCACGCCGAATAGGGGAATGAGATAAGGGAGGGTAGACATGGAATTCATATTTATTCGGCACGGTCATGGAGAACATCTCAACGATTATCCAAATCGGTTAAATACTCTGCATCCTAGTCTTACAGAATACGGAAAATTTCAAGTAACGCAGCTACGAAATGAAATAATAATTGATCCTGATGATTTAGTTCTTGTAAGTCCAACTAAACGTACAATTGAGACGGCAACTATTATAAAAAATGATATGGACTTCATTATTTCTCCATTGGTTGGTCCGAGAATGTTTCCTCAGAACCTCGAACTTCCTTTTTTAGCATGTGATCACATTCTTTCTAAAACTGAAATCACGAATCTATATGGAGATACTAAAATTCTTGATTTCAATATGGATTGCTGGAAAGAAGGGATTAATAGGATCGAACAAGATATTTTTGAAGGGTATGCTAAGCGGTTATTAGGTTGGATCGGGGAAAGCTATAAAAAAGTAATCATGATTTCACATGATGGCACGATAACGAATTATCGGATATTGCTTGGGGAAAAAGAATTGACCCGAAAAGATTTTCTCGGTGAGGCTGGGGTATATCGAATGAAGTTCTAGTCAGTTGGTCACTAGGTTAACGGGAAACTATTGTCTCATAATCATCTCGAGTAGGCTGCGACAAAGAAACCATTGACTATCTACACCGAAGATTAGTCAAATGGGCTATGTGTAAAAGAGTCCGAAGGCTCACGTAAGGTTCCGTGAGAGTCTAAAAGTGAAACTCCATCTGGCTACTCGACGTAGAGGAAGGGAGCTAGCCGCCCCCTCCAACTGGATTCATCCTAAATCATTTAAATGCTGTAATTTTCGGAAGACGCTATAGCTTCTTTGCGCGCATTCGGAGATGGCAATGGGGTGGAAGCCACTGACATCGGCATACAACGTATCGTTTAGCGGCGAGATCCACTTCTCGGGAAGCGCCGCCGCTCCAAGCGATGCGCCAAGAATGGAACCGACGGTGGCGCCATTGCAATCGGTGTCCCAGCCTCCAAGTACGGCTGTCGTAATGCCTTTCTCGAAATCGCCTCCGGAATGAATGAGCGCTGCCGCGCATAATGCAGCATTATTATTGGTATGAACAGGGTGATAGTGCTTAAATGCTTCCCATATTTTACTCACCAAATCTAATGGGTCTTTCGTTTCCTCAGCAATGTTGACCGCTAATGCGATATCTTCTGCAAGTCGGCTGTGTTTCGGAATTTCACTCAATCCGATCTCAACAATTCGCTTCATATCACTTTCAACGAATGCGGCGGCAATCATAGCCGAGCAAAACATGGCGCCGTAAATACCATTCTTCACGTGGGAGAAGGAAGCGTCCCGCCAAGCAAGCTCAGCTGCAAGCTGGGGCTGGCCGGCAGCACCGTATGCATAGCCGTCCACACGGATTTGGGCGCCGATCCATTCGCGGTAAGGATTCAAATAAGAACGACCCCAATGGATATGTTTCTCCCAGTCATCTGGCTGATCGCCGCTAATATGTGAAGTGACACGAGCGAAATTAAGATAGGACTGCGCTTCAGCCGTGAATACCTGCCCGAAGGACAAATGACGATGCCACAGCTTGCCCACATCCCAGGAGTTGAAATCAAGCCCGCGTTCCTCAAGCATAAGCAGGCCGAGAACGGTATATCGAATATCATCGTCCGTTTCCATAAAGCGAATGTTATCCCGGCAGCTGGCCAAGCTGCTCCACCTTGCGATCTCGATACCGTACTCGGCTTCTGCAGTTGATTCACCCGGTGTATAGTGGCGAATCGGCCATTGCCCTGCGCCTTCGAACCACAACTTAACATTGTGCCAGCCGGGTCTTCCGCCCGAGCCTTGCATGAAGGAAGGAGCTTCGAGAGGTTTTCCGAGCGCACAACCGGCCGAACGGCCAAGCCACGCACCATGAAATTTATCCTGCCATTTAAGCTCATCCCAGTTTCCGGACAGGATTCTCGGTCCATCCGGACGTTCGGCGCGAATGGCTTCCAATTCCGACGGCTCGAAATACTTGAAATCCGCATGTGGTTCAAGAACCATTAAAGCCTGATATACTTCCATTAACTTTGCTTCGTCTGTGCCGGCTGCTTCGAGACGCTCGGCCATCCCCTTAACATGACAGCCTTCTTCTCCGCGCTGTTTGATTTCGTCGCGAACTAATTCCCTCAGTCCAATCCATTTCGTCATCACGGTTGCCCTCCTGAAATCCATGTAATCAGAATATGCCTTGATTATAACCAGCCATGCCGGCAATGGCTTCTCAAATCATGAAAGCATTATTCTCATTTTTTGCTCATTTTCGTAACCCCTATAGATTGCCGATAACGGACCGGAGACAGACCAACAGTCTCTTTAAAAACGCGGTAAAAGGTCGGCAAGCTTTGAAAACCGCATGCGAATGCAATATCAGCAACAGCTTTGTCCGTCCCTGCCAATTCCCGCTTGGCAGCCTGGACACGCAGCAAGGAAACATATTCCGAGAAACGATAACCGGTCGTTTCCAGAAACGCCCGACTCACGCGCGAGACGCTTAAACCTAGTTCATCAGCCAATTCCCCTAAGCTAACCGGCTCGTGGTAACGATGCTCGACCAAAGCGGCCAGCGATTGCACCTCGCGAACGGAACGTATCATTTGATGACGCTCATCATCGGTCAGCAAACCGTCATAATGTCGAAGAAGACGGCCGCACAGCTGAATGAGCGCGCTTTTGGCCATTGCTAAATAACCCGGGGACTTCTCCCGCAGCTCTTCCGCTATAGCCAGCACCCAAGGCGTAAGCTGTTTGGCGAGGGGCGAGCCGCCCATAATATGATTGCAAAAATGAGTGGAACGATAGGAAAATGGCAGCAGCAGAGCGGGCTCTTCCTCTAGCAGCAGCGCGGGATCAAAGTTAACAAAAAGATATCGGCTCGGGTCGTTTGGGGCAGATTGGGCAATATGCCGTTCTTCATTATTGACCAGGAATAGGTCGCCAGGATTCGCTGCATATTGTTTGTTGCCAAAGAAAAAATAGCCTTTGCCTGTTAAACAGAGGCCGATCTCCAGACTCGCGTGCATATGAGGCGGCTGCCGATACGTGGAAGGGGTCCATTCGAAAGCATTGATAGGAATGGGATGGTCATAAGCAATATGAAGTTTCATTATGATCCAATGCCTCCAGTCAATCATGAATTTATATGCTAAGTATATAGACAAGGGATGCCTTCAACCAGATACTGTTATTTACGTTCATACATACATTTTGAGGTGTTACTCATTGAAAAGTAACGCTCCGTTGTATATGTCATTTACGGTAATTATTTACTTTTTGCCTGGTGTCAAGAGGTGTATACGAAAGTAAAGTTTAGTATATAGAACAGCGGGGAGCTTCTTTCTATACTGGAAATATGAAAGACTGCAGTACAATTTGCAGCAAAAACTAAACGAAATATACACGGAGGGGTAAAATTTGAAGAGCAAAAAGGCACTTGTCTTGATCTCCTTGACGCTTGCATTGGCGGTTACAGGCTGCGGCTTCAAAACGTCGTATGAGCCAAACCAGCCACCTGGAAATTCCAAGGGACCGATCCAAACGACAGGCACAGGAAGCAGCAATGATATTATTGAGGTTTCAACGGTTTCGCCAAGCGATCCTTACTTAAAATTTGATGAAGGTGAAGACTTCGACAAAAACTCCGTTTATGACGCTTATGAAAAAGATATCGGTGTCAAAATTACAAACAAGTGGATTGCAGATATTAGCCAATTTAAAGAGAGAGTAAAAATTGCGATCGCGTCCAACGATCTTCCGGATTTCTTGCTTGTAAACGCTGCACAGCTTAAAGAACTAACGGAAGCGGATATGATAATGGATTTGACAGAGATTTATGATCAGCATGCTACGGAAGAGACGAAAAAGTTTCTGACCATGGACGGCGGCATGCAAATGAAAACAGCGATGATTGACGGGAAAATGATGGGGATTCCAAGCTCCTACAACCCGTTCAACTATCAATTCTTGTTCGTTCGTACCGACTGGCTGAAAGAACTTGGCTTGCCGGAGCCAAAAACAATGGAGGATTTCATTGAAATTGCCGAAGCGTTCAAAGCGAAGAATCCTGGCGGTACAAAACAAGCTTACGGTATTGCGGTCAGCAAGAATCCTTTTAGTACAGAAACAGGCGTTACCGGTCTGAGAGCGTTCTTGAACGGCTATCATGCTTATGAAAACATTTGGATGGAAGACGGAAACGGCGGTTTGATGAACAGTGATATTCAGCCCGAAATGAAACAAGCTCTTGCAGCGCTGCAAGACATGTTCAAAAAGGGGTTGATCGATCCAGAGTTTGCGGTTAAAGATTCGGAAAAAGCCGCAGAGCTCATCTACGACGGCAGCATCGGCATGGTATTTGGCGCTTCCTGGACACCGGCACAGCTTGTTCAAGGGGCTGTGAAAGATGGCAAGGTGGTTCAAGAATGGGGCGTGTTCCCTATCCCTTCAATCGATAACAAACCTACATTGAATCAAATTGGCCTTGGCGTTGACGAGTACTATGTGATCTCTAAAAAAGCCAAGCATCCGGAAGGCGTAATCGGTTTGCTGAACCAATGGATCGTTGTTGACAATCATCCGACAGAAGAGCAGAAGGTATACACGTATGGCAAAGACCCTGTGGAAAAAGGCAACAACTACTGGCTGCTTAACCCGCTTCGTGTAGGCAAACAGTTTGACAATAACGGCGAAATCCTGCCTAAAGCCATTGAAAACAAAGACGAAAGCATCCTTGAGACTGTAGACCAAAAAACGCGTTATGCACGCGCCATGCAATACGTTGAAGGCGATACAAGCATGTGGTGGGAGTATATAATCTCTGGTCCTAATGGAGCCTTTTCGCATATTCCAGAAATTCAAAAGAACAAGCAATACCTGCAAAACAAATTCTACGGGGCACCTACGCCGACGATGGCAGACCGTCAAGAAATTTTAACGAAGAAACGTGATGAAATATTCATCAAAATCATGATGAACCAAGTATCCGTAGACGAATTCGATAAGTTCGTAGAAGAGTGGAAGAAGCTTGGCGGCGATGAAATCACGAAAGAAGTTAACGAGTGGTATCAATCGATGAAATAGGATCTGTAGCGCAAAGGAGGGATTGAATCGATGCAATCCCTCCTTTTTTCAAGAACAATCAGATTCTTGAGCAAGGCATGCACAGCATGATAAGTGAATCAGCGAGGTGAAGATATGAAGAATCTGACGCGCGTCTGGAAGAAGGAATGGCCGCTTCATTTGATGCTGCTGCCGGGTTTGGCTTTAATTATTATTTTTAGTTACATTCCGATGTCAGGAATCATGATGGCTTTTCAAAAATATGTGCCGAATAAAGGATTGTTCGGCTCCCCGTTTATCGGATGGAGGAACTTCCAGCTGTTAATGGATTACCCGGATATCGGCCGTATCTTTTTTAACACGGTATATATTGCCGTAATGAAAATCGTTGCCGGTTTGTTCGTGCCGATCACCATTGCTATTTTGCTTAATGAATTGCGTAGAGAATGGATGAAAAGAACGTTCCAAACCCTGGTCTATCTGCCCCATTTCTTATCCTGGGTGCTGTTGAGCGGTATTTTGGTCGATATTTTGTCTCCTTCCTCCGGTATATTTAACCAGATGCTTGGATGGTTCGGCATGAAGCCGATTTTCTTTCTTGGCGACAATAATTGGTTCCCTTATGTCATGGTCGTCTCCGATGTATGGAAGGAATTTGGATTTGGCACCATTGTTTATTTGGCGGCGCTGACAGGAATTAATCCTACGCTTTATGAAGCTGCTCAAATCGATGGCGCGGGCCGCTGGAAACAAACGCTTCATGTGACGCTGCCGGGCATGATGCCGATCATTGTACTTATGCTTACGCTTAATATCGGCAATGTCCTGAATGCCGGATTTGATCAAATATTTAACCTGTACAGCGCGCCGGTTTATGAAAGTGCCGATATCATTGATACTTTCGTATACCGCATGGGGATACAGCAAGCCCAGTTCGGATTTGCCACAGCTGTCGGTTTATTGAAATCCGTCGTATCCTTTATTTTCATTTCCGTATCCTACGTACTCGCCTACCGACTAGCGAATTACCGTATTTTCTAGTAGCGGAAAAGTCGGTGATTCAGAAAGGAGACAGACCGTGGTCATGAAACCGTCATTCGGAAGAAGGGCTTTTGTAGTATGCAATCTCATCTTTCTTGCGTTTATATCTTTTTTATGCTTAATGCCGATCATTCATATTTTGGCGATTTCCTTTAGCTCGGGTTCGGCGGCGGCAGCCGGCAAGGTTGCGCTGTGGCCTGTAGAATTTACAACGGCGGCTTATGATAATGTGTTCGGCAAGCCTGAATATATAAGAGCCTTTGGCATTTCTATTCAGCGGGTTGTTGTCGGGACGGCATTAAGCATGCTGTTAACGATTGTTACGGCGTATCCTTTATCCAAGGACCGCAATACGTTTCGTCTAAGAACTGTTTATGCCTGGATCTTCGTTTTTACGATTTTGTTCAACGGGGGACTTATTCCTACCTATTTGACAATTAAAAGCTTGGGACTTATTGATTCTCTAGGAGCGCTAGTGTTTCCTATGGCAATTAACGTGTTCAATGTCATCCTGTTGTTGAACTTTTACCGCAATTTGCCCAGGGAGCTTGAGGATGCTTCACGGATTGACGGAGCCGGGCATTTTGCAACCCTTTGGAAAATCTATGTTCCGCTATCGTTGCCCGCACTGGCGACAACGGGGCTCTTTACGATGGTAGGGCATTGGAATAGCTGGTTCGATGGTATGCTTTACATGAATCACCCGGAAAATTACCCGCTGCAAACCTTCTTGCAAACCGTTATTATTAAGATGGATTTCCGATTTCTTAAATCAGAAAATGTGGAACTCATGCTGCAGCTGTCTGACCGTACCAGCAGGGCGGCACAAATCTTTGTTGCGGCTTTCCCGATTCTTATTGTCTATCCATTCTTGCAGCGGTTTTTCATCAAAGGCATTGTGATGGGAAGTGTAAAAGAATAGACAAAGAAGGTCGGGCACAGGAGAACAAACGATGAAGAGTATATTCTTATTACAGGATTCCTCCATATTCAAAAAAATAATGGCTGCCTTTTTGGCAGCCTTACTGCCGCTTATGGCGATTACCTGGATGATGAATGAACAAGGGGCCGATCATATCCGCAGTGAAATATCCGATTCGATACTGAATACGACGCGGTTTTATTTAGACTCCCTGGATCAGGAAGCAGACCGGATCAGCCGATATTTGCCTAACTATGTCATGGACAGGGATTTAATGGAAGTGGCGGCGACTGGCGAGCAGATGAACTCCTATGAGCGGTCGTATAAAATATTGGATATTCAGCACCGTCTGGATTTAATGAAAAATTCCAGTCCCTTCATTCGCGAGGCGAAGGCGTACATTCCGCTGATCGAGCGCACGGTGCTGAGTAACAGCTTTGAAACCAAGCTGAATGCGGAAGAATATGAAGCGATGCAGCCGGACAAGAAGCTTTATACGGAGCCCTTTATTTACTGGCAGGACCGGCTGTTTATTACGATGCAGTACCCTGCAAGCAAAAAGAACCCGCTCTATGTGGTAGGCGTAGAGCTCTCAACCGGCAAAATTAAAGAAACATTAGCGCAAATCGGCAATAGCAGGGGTGGTCAGACCGTATTGTTTAATCTGGAGCGCGGCTGGGAAATCCATAGCGGCTCAGACCTTGAATTGCGTGATCTGATGAAGCAGCTGGCTTTTGAGAAGCAGGTAGCGAAATTAGATGAAGGCTATGATACGATTCATTATAAAAACAAGCGATTTCTAACCGTATTCAAGTATTCCAGCCTCTGGAATTCATACACGGTAACGAGTATACCGGAAGAGATGATTCTCGGTTCATTGCAGGTATATAAAACTTTGTTTTGGTGGGCTTGCGCGCTTGCTGTTTTTATTTTTTTATTCTTTACCTATTTTATAATCCGGTTAATATACCGTCCGTTGTTAAATCTGGTGCGTTCCTTCCGCCGCATGCAGCAAAACGAGCTGGAACCGATTTTGATCGATCGCAGGCAGGATGAGTTCGGCTATTTATACCAGGCTTTTAACGATACCGTGAAATCTTTGAAGACATTGATTGAGGAAAATTATGAGCAGCAAATTCGCAATCAGCGTTCGGAGCTGAAACGATTGCAATCGCAAATTAATCCTCATTTTTTATATAATTGCTTTTTCGTGCTTTGCCGCTTGATTAAATCCGATACGCAGAAGGAAAAAGCCTACCAGTTCTGTTTGTACATCGGGCAATATTTTCAGTTCATTACTCGCCATCATGATGACGACATTCTGCTGGATATGGAGCTTGAGCATTCCCGCACGTATGTGGAGATGCAGTCGATCTGTTACGGGGAACGAATCCAAGTGCTGTTTGAAGTCGAAGCCCAGCCGATTGAAGTCCCCCGATTGATTTTGCAGCCTATCATTGAAAATGCTTATAAGCATGCCCTCGGCAATATGCGCGGCACGGGCGAGCTATGGGTGCACAGCAAGCTGCGAAACGATGCTTTTTACATTTATGTAGAAGATAACGGCGAGTTCATGACGGACGAGGAGATCGATGCGCTTGGAAAGAGGCTTCGTTATTCAACGAACCAGATGGAGGAGACAACCGGCCTGCTGAATGTTCATCGCAGAATTCAGCTTCGTTATGGAGAAGCGTATGGGATTACCGTATCCCGCTCTGAGCTTGGCGGGCTTCAAGCTATTATTAAATTGAGTTTGAGCTAAGGAGGAATCGCCATGTACAGGCTTTTAATCGTGGATGATCTGCCGATTATCGTAGATGGTCTTCTGGAGTTGTTCGAGAAGACGGAGCGCTTGCAGCTTGAAGTCATGAAGGCCTATTCCGGCGAAGAGGCGCTTGAGGTGCTGTCACATCACCGGATGGATATTGTGATTTCGGACATTAAGATGTCCGGAATAGAGGGCATTGAGCTGCTGCAGGAAATCAAATCGCAGTGGCCGAAGTGCAAAGTTATTTTATTGACAGGGTACAATGATTTTCACTATGCAAAGAACGCCCTTACGTTTGGCGCTTTTGATTATTTGCTAAAAGTGGAAAGCGACGAGAAGATCATTCATACCGTTGAACGGGCGATAGAGGAAATCGAAGAGGAACAGGATCAGGCTCAAATGATCCTGCGTGCCCAATCCAAAATGAGAATTGCGATGCCTTCCTTGCAGAAGGAATATATTTGGGGCTTATGTCAAGGCAAGACGATGACGGGGCAGCAGCTTCGGGACGCTTTTGCGGAAATGGACATTCCGCTCGACGCATCGCTGCCTGTCTATTTACTGATAGGCCGGATCGATGCCTGGAAGGAAATGTTCACGGCGCCGGACAAGGCTTTGCTCGCTTACGCTCTTCAAAATATCAGCGATGAGTATTTATCTGCGCATGTGCGCTGCTTCTCCGTCGTATTTGAGATGAACAAAATGGTATGGATCTTTCAGCCAAAAGCCAGCCCGGAGTTAACGACGGATACCGGTACGATGGAATGGACCAGGGCATACCGCTATGTGAGCGGCAATTTGGAGACGATCCAGGCGACCAGCAGAAAGCTGCTGAGCCTCTCCGTATCTTTTCTTATTGGCAGCGAGGCTGTCCCATGGAATCGGCTGTCGGATCGTTTTCATGGGATGAAATACGGTCTTATGCAGGGCCATGGCTTGTTCCATGAGGTCATCATGACAGATAAAGATATTCAGAAGTCCGAAGAAAATGAGAAGGCGAAAAGCTATCATGACAGCTTTTTTCACGCTCGCGTACAGCTGCTGATGAGCTGTCTTGAGAATAATCACCGCGAGCAGTTTAATCATCTGTTTGTTGAATTGACAGACATCTGGAACGATGCGAATACTCCTTATGAGCGCAAGGTTGAGTTGTACCATTTCCTATCTGCGGTATTTCTGGCGCATTTGCACAAAAATAAAGATTTGCGTGATTATATGAATACCCAGATTAATTTGGATAAACTGTTCCGCCAGGAGATGACCGCTTCATGGACGGAGCTCATTCCATACTATTGGCAAATGGCGGACTGCTTTTTTGAATGGAATGCGATTCGAGGAACAGAGCTGCCGGCGGAGGTCGTGGGTAAGGTGCATCGCTATATAGAGGAGCATATTGAGGATGATATATCCCTAACCGCTCTTGGGGATTATGTCAGCTTGAATCCATCCTATTTATCAAGGCTTTACAAGCAGATAACCGGAATCGGACTCTCTAAATACGTAAATGATTACCGTAATGTCATTGCAAAAGACATGCTGCTCAATACATCCATGAAGGTCAATGAAATCGCCGCCAAGCTCGGCTACAATTCAGCGCTTGCCTTTATCCGCTTTTTCAAGAAGCAAAATGATATGACGCCGCAGGATTTTCGGATGGTCCGCACCGAAACAATGCAGCAAGGTCAATAAATGTATATGGAATGTAAGCAATGATCTATTTTGATGCGCGGAGTCACCCCTTACAATGAAACTAGCTGCAATTGTATACGCAAGGGGGAAAAACATTGAGAACATTAACGGCTGTACTATTAGGCGCAGGCAGTAGAGGAAGATACATCTATGGACCGTATGCTGGAAAATTTCCGAATGAGCTGAAGTTTGTGGCAGTAGCCGAGCCGGATGATGAACGCAGACAACGTTTTGCAGAGATTCATCAAATCGCGGAAGAGCAGGTTTATCATTCTTGGGAACAAGCATTCGAGCAGGGGAAAATAGCCGACGTGATGATCATCTGCACGCTTGATCGGATGCATTATATACCGGCAATGAAAGCGCTGGAGCTTGGCTACCATGTCATGCTGGAGAAACCGATGTCGCCGAATGTGCGGGAATGCATAGAATTGGAGCAAGCTTCTCTTAAGCATAAGCGTTTGCTGGTAGTCACGCATGTGCTTCGCTATTCCCCGTTCTGGTCGGGCATCAAGAGATGCATCGAGGATGGGGAGCTGGGTGCCATCGGCACCATTCAGCTGACCGAGAACGTTGGCTATCACCATATGGTTCATAGCTACGTACGCGGCAATTGGCGCAATTCCGAGGAAACCAGCCCGATGATTTTGGCCAAATCCTGCCATGACCTGGACCTCATCTCCTGGCTGATGGATGAACCGTGCACAGCGGTTAGCTCCTTTGGCTCATTGCTGCATTTTAAAGCCGAGAACGCGCCGGAGGGTGCAACGGACCGCTGCATCGATGGTTGCGAAGCCGAGAGGGAATGTGCCTTTTCAGCGATTAAGATGTATTTGGAGCAGCCTGCCGACCATTGGGCGCGCTATATGACGCACGATTTATCACAGGAAGGCATTATCCGGGCGCTTAAGGAAGGACCGTTCGGCCGCTGCGTCTATCGCTGCGATAACAATGTTGTCGACCATCAGGTCGTCAATATGGAATTTGCCAGCGGCGCCAACGCTAACTTTATTATGTCGGGATTGACCCAGAGCGCAACTCGCCGTGTGCAGATTATGGGCACGCAGGGAGAGATCATTGGCGACATGGATAAAGGCTCATTTATGCTGTACCGCTATGCGACGGGCGAAGAGATTGAAATTAAATGCAGCGTGCAGGGAGACGGCCACGGCGGAGGCGATGAGCGCATGGTGAGCTCTTTCCTCAAAAATGTACATAAGTTCGACCGCAACCCGTCTCAAGGGCTTACATCGGCTACAGCTTCCTTGCAAAGCCATTTGATTGCCTTTGCTTCCGAACGATCCCGTTTGCAGCAAGGTAGAAGCATAAAGCTGACAGACATGTATCAGAAGGAAGAAGCGGGCGTTTAACTGTAGAAATCTGCAGAATTTGAATTAAACCGCAAACTGGCCGTATGGGTCGAATGAACCTGCGACGGTGGACGGCGCCATTGCCGCTGCAGATGATGATCTGCCGGCAAATGGTTTACCGTCGGACTGATCTTCAAAAACATTTCGCGAGCACAGACAGCATGAAAACATTAGTAAACCGATTTGTAGAACAAAATCAATTTACGAATGCCGAAGCGCCACGTTCTTTGAACAATTATCTAGAGCTGATGAAACGCTACGAAGGAACAGATGCGACACAATTCGACAAGTGTCTGAGAGGATTTAACGCGAAACTTGATATTTTGTTGAACGATGGCGTTATAAAAGATTTCTCGGGCAAGCGGCAATTCGATAACAAACGGGATGCATGATAACTTGTAATTTCCAATAAAAGCCATGGGCTTAGCGTTATTTGCACGCTGAGACCTATGGCTTTTGCTTTTAAATCGGTGTCGATGTTATTTTGTAATCATCTCATCACTAACAGTAGTCTTTAATCAAGCGATATAGAAAATAGAGCGCTCGCATCTGAAGTTTGATCGTTTTGTGCAGGTAAGCCTGAATACGTTCAGTAAGCTTCATCGCATGCTCGATGTTCTCTAGTTCTAAGCCCGCAATGGATTGTTTTAAGTACACGGTTTCCTCGGAATAAACAGAGCTCTGCAGGACCTGAATCATCCTAATTTTAAAGAGATGCGCTTCATTATAAAGACGGTATTCGTTATCAGGGTCTCGCTTAGCCGTGAATAGGCCGCTTTGCTCCCAGTAGCGGATAGCCGATTTAGGAACCCCCGTCCGTCTGGAGACCTCGTGGATGCTGAAATATTGGTTAAAATCGTGAGCTCGGCTACCTTCAGAATACGATTTCAACTCCCGTACCAGTTGATCCAAACTTGCTTTTTCCCGATGCAGCATGACCTCTCGATCCCTGACGATCCACAATGCGTCATCTAACTCGTTTCGTCCAAGACAATGCATTACCTCGCTCGTTACTTCCATACCGAATGCAGCAGACATGGCTTGAATACATGCCAGATAAGCTTCATGATGTTCTGTATACATACGATATCCATTTGAAGATCGTTCAGCAGGAGGTATCAATCCCTTCGCTTCGTAGTTCCGCAGGGTGCTGCTGCTTACCCCGTACTTTTCTGCCAGTTTTTTTGGTCGAAAGTCCATGTTATCTCACCTTCATAAAAAAATGCGCAAACATTAAATCCATTGTAATGTTATTCTAGGTACTTTCTTGATTACCTTCATCTTCATCTCCCAAACCTTCCAATTGGCTTTCATGTTGTATGATGGAGATAATCCAGTTCAAGGAGGAGTTTATATGACGTTAAAACCAGTATTTCGGTACGACATGACCATTGAGGAGATTGGCGTGGCAGGTAATCAGTATATCGAATCGGTGTGGAAAACATTATACGATTCGATGTTTGATGAGTTAACGATCGCTTTTCGTGAAATCGAGGATGCTGCCTATGGGCTTTATTTGGACCAGTTGATGCCCGCACTATTTGATAGCCTTAAAGACGCCGAGTTCGAAGCAACGGAGCCCCTCAAGGAGCATGATTTCGTCATCGGGAAATGTTTGTTATTTCGCAATTCGCTTGAAAAATGGGGAACCGAGGAAGATAGGTCCAGAATTTTCTGGAACGTTATCCGTAGTACGAATGGTCAGCAACCCATCGGAACTCTATTGACGGAAATCCCTCATTCTCATCTGAAATTCGACATTCCTAGGGCACCTGTATTATATTCGCTGAGCGAGCATGAGAGGGAACAAATTGCGCGAGGGATTCGACGAATCAAAGAATAATTTACCTTCATCGTTTGGTTCCCTTTATAAAGTATATTCATACCGCCAATGGACAAGGCTTAAGGTTAAATAGTGCATAATCTTACGCGGGAGGACATCGCTTCTTGAAATTTGAATTTGGACGTTGCTTGCTGAATGAACGATTGATGGAATCCGGAAAGTCAGCGGAATGGCTTGCCAAAGACTTGCTTATTAAACCGGAACGAGTTTACGACTTTATCGAAAACAAAAGAGTGATGCCACTCAAAATTGCCATATCGATCGCTGATTCCATCGGTTGTGAAGTAGGTGCCTTGTATGAATTAATTCCGAACGAACATGAAGCAAAAAGAGAATAACGGAATAAATGGTAGGTGGCATTGAGGCTGTGAGGTGAAAATGCCAATAAAATGATGCCGATGGACATAAGCAAGGTCCCATTAAAAGTCGCTATTCGCGGCTTTTTTTGGCTGTGGGCAGCTAAAACGAAACGTGGAATGCGCCTAGAACCTGTAGAATACCGGGGAACCGGTGCAGCTATCGAGTAACCCTATCAGGGGACCAAACTAAGGGATATCATCTGCAACTTACGAAGTGGCTGCCGATCTAAAACCAGGAGCGGCACAAATCTTCCCAACGCCGGCATAAAGCTGCGAATATCCATTGAACAACTCCAATGTTAGTCCCAAAGTCATGATAGGAAATCGAGTACTCAACTTTTCAGCAATGGGTTATAATTGTAGTAAATCCTGGATTGGCTGAGCCATTGAGAAGGGGAATCGACATGACGGTAAGTTATATGATAGATGGCATGCCGGTATTAAATAGCCATCATCTGGAATGGAAACACATTCAATACGTTAAATGGAATAAAGTTGCCCCTCAGGAAAGCTACGTTGAATCCATGCCTTATTATTTGATTACCGTAAATTCAACCCCAGAACCAATTAAGGCGGTGTCTCGTTTCGAAGGGCGTGACAACGAGAGAGTGGCGAGAGTGGGTGAGACCGCTTTATTCATACCAGGCAATTTAGAATACTTTAGGTTGGAGAAAGTGGAGGCTTCTTTTAGTTGTATTATGCTGTCTCCTTCATTGGTTCATCAAGTGGCAACTCAAGCTGACTTGGAATTTGTAGGTCAAGATGAATTAACAAACAAAATATCTTTATATGATTCGAAACTATTTCAATTAAGTCAATGGTTAGAAGATGAAATCACTAACAACGGAGCAAGAGGGAAGTTATACGTCGAATCATTATCCAATCTGATGGCCCTTCACCTGTTGGAGATGAATAAAACTTCCCCTCATAAGCAGCTTTATGTTTCGAGAAAATTATCGGAACAACAGCTGGCAAGAGCCATTGAGTATATGAATGTCCATTTTGATCGGGATATTTCGCTTGAAGAATTGGCTAAACTGGTCAATTTAAGTCAGACACATTTGATTCGAATGTTTAAACAAACGACGGGACTAAGTCCTTATCAATACTTCTTACACTTAAGGATTGATAAAGCTAAGACGTTAATCAAGAGCCGTGAATTTACAGTAGGAGAGGTTGCAGTGATGCTCGGATTTACCGACCAAAGCCATCTGAATCGTCATTTTAAGCGAATTACAGGGTTTTCTCCAAGAGAATACATGTCAACTTGAATAGTTTAAGGATCATTAACCACAATTCGTTGTGGTTTTTTTCTTTTTCTACGAGTTACAGGATGGCAATTATGTACAAAAAGATGTTCGAATCTTACAATCCCGCAATCCGCAATTCCACTATACTTTCAACAGGTGGCCAAATTGTATCACACAAAACAATTCAGGAGTTGATCGTATGAGAACATTTTTGATCCCTTTTTTCGGGAGTTAAAGGAGTGGTTTATGGTTGGTGAACATGGTCGGACAGCTCAAAAAGCTGTTGATAGACCGGTAAAATAAAGGGAGGGTACCTCATGACCATATTTTCGATTGTACTTCAAAGTTTATTGATCCTGTACTACCTCTTTTCAGGCTTTGCAAAAGTCATAGGCGCAAAATATTGGATCGATATTTTCAACACGCTTAGGCTGCCTCAGTGGTTTCGTATCGTCGCCGGATTAGTCCAGTTAGTAGGTGCCATCGTGCTTATCATCGGCTACTGGGTTCAGGGGGCGGTCGCATGGGCCGGGATTTGGCTTGGAATTACGATGCTGGTAGCGGTCCTTGCGCATATAAGGGTTAAAGATCAGTTCGGCAAAACGGTGACACCCGTTGTGTTTCTTGTGTTCATCATCATATTAACCATGCTGAATGCAGAGAATCTTTTGCTTTCCTTTGTATAAAATCATCATCCCATATTGTAAGTCTGAAAAAGAGTTTTGTGGTAGTGAAGACGGTAGTGGCGGGAGAGCGCATTCGCTGGCATCTATGAGGCTGATATTGCAATGAACCAAGCATTAAACCCACCATAGTTGGTGGGTTTTGTTTACACGAGATTATACTAATAAAGCGATGAGGTATTATTTCTAATCGCTTTTTGCTTTAGTGAAACGACAAGAGATTAGGGCAGTATAGCGAAAAAAGATTAGTAGGATGGATAATGTTGAAAGAAACTAAGGATAATTATGAATTTGAAAAAGAACATAGAAGCCGTTAATATTCATACAGAAGTGTGGTCGTTGATATTTCGTGCCCAAAAACTTGAAAATGAGGGGAGACGTACTCACTCAGGTTTTGTCTTCATGGTCTCCACAGCCCCGAACATATTTATCTTGAAGATCATATGCTACTTTACGGATACTCCGAGATTGTTCAAATACTCTGAAATTACCTCAGCTTGTTTTACGGCGGCATTTATTTATATCGTTGTAGTAGGAATTGCAACCATTCCTTTTATCAAAAGAGACGGTACCTATTTGCTGAAGCGGCCCTATTTGGAAATAGGACGAAAAGAAAATGGTAAAAAGCTACCCGGTCGATCTAACGAAAGGCATCATTTTGGTATTATATGGCAGAAGGCTTCGAGGAGAGAATCAGCTTCATAGTTCCATTGAAAGTCGCTATTTTAGCGGCTTTTTTGTATTATTTCGTTCTATCAATTGATCGTCGGTTTTCCGATCCTGATTCTGCTGGCGTTAGCCTTGAACGAGGTAAAGAGCGCATGGTTCAAAAATACCTACAACAGGCCACCGGCTCGGCCAAAAATCGACAAATCTCACTTACGCCGAGCGACGATCCGGACTTGTACAAGGCTTATTCCATGGGTAGACCGTTTCTCGCAGCCGGACTTGCTGAGGTTCGGACAACAGGGGGTGATCATCACGCAGTACAACCTGATCGAAGAGCAAACCCCCACATTAAGGAAGCGCTGGAGAACAACGAATATTTTAAGGCCATGACATCCCTAACCTGGGATCACAGCGAACGGACTTTTTGACTTTACAAGTAAGACGCGGAATGCGTCCCCATCATCTCCACAATACAAGATATCGCCTTCGCTGCCGCGGGGGAACATTTCTTAAAGGAAACTGCGGCTAAAGCAATCGACCTCGAAGCTTCCGGGGATAGCGGACGGGCGACCAGACCTGAAGGAGCCGAGGCAAGGATCGTCTCCGGCAGGATGCTGACGCCGAGTCCGCTTCGCACGATCGCCATAATGGCGTGATCGTCCTCAATCGCGAACCGTACGCGGGGAACCGCGCGTTGTCCGTCAAACCATGCTCTCACAACTGTATCGCATCCTTTAGCGGGCATAATAAACGGTTCATCCGCAATATCCTGCAGCGATATCGCTGATTTCATGCTGTATTCATGACCAGCCGGTAAGATGCACATCAGCTGATCCCTTATGAGCATTGTGGTTTCCAGGCCATGTGAACAAGGCATATTCACGAATCCAAAATCTGCAGTCCCATCGGCGATCCAGCGCTCGATATCATGATAATGCCCGTCAAGCAGCCTGATTTCTATTAATGGGTACTTCTGCTGAAAACGGTTAAGAATATCCGGCAGCCAATGAAATATGCTCGTAAACGTGCCGATCGTAACCGTACCACTCATCAGCCCCTTGATCTGATCCGCTTCCTGCAGCATTTTTTTCTGTAAATGAAGCATTTCCTTCATATATCCCCACAGCCGTTCTCCATCATGGGACAGCCGGACGCCTGACCGGCCCCGAGCGAGGATTTTGATACCCAATTCCTGCTCCAGACTAATGATGGCACGGCTCACCGCCGACTGGGTTAAGTTCAGCTGCTCCGCCGCTCTGGTCAGATTCCCGGTCTCGACCACTTTCCCGAGGATTTCGTATTTCGCCAAGGTCATGTTGAGCACTCCTGTCATGAGAAATAATCATTATAACCATTTTAAACATTCATTTTATTTATTGTAAGAGGCTCGATATAATTCAAATTGAATTCATGATAAGGGGGAACAAGGATGGGAGCTATTGCAAAGACACCGGCACCGCCGTATTATGCGGTCATTTTCACTTCAGAAATGTCCGAAGGCGAGAACAGAGGGTACGGGAAGATGGGAGATAAAATGGTCGATCTGGCTTCGAAGCAGCCGGGTTTTCTTGGAGTCGAAAGCGTTCGGGGTACGGATGGAGTTGGGATTACTGTCTCTTATTGGGAATCGCTCGAGGCGATCAAGGCATGGAAGGAGAACTCCCTGCACAGGGTGGCTCAAGACAAAGGAAAGAGCGAGTGGTATGCAAGGTTCGGCTTGCGGGTGAGTAAGGTCGAAAGAGACGACTATATGAATATTTGACTCTCGTATAATTACATTGGCAAGTATTTAATTAACTTTTTAAAGGATGTGCGAATTTGTTTGATTTTCTAGACTATTCTCTTTTGCCTGCATTTATATTAGCGGCATTTATAGTTTGTATCACCCCGGGTCCGGATATGGCATTTGTTATCAGCCGGAGTATTTCACAGGGGCGCAGGCATGGGATTGCAACAGCAATTGGTATTCAAATGGGAACGTTAGTACATATCCTTTTAGCGGTTCTTGGCCTCTCAGCGATATTAATGACATCAGTTTGGGCCTTCTTAATAATTAAGTACATGGGTGCAATTTATTTACTCTATTTGGGCATTCAAACGCTGAGAAATAGAGAGGGAATTCATGTTACATCAAATAATATAAGAGTTAGTATATATAAAGCATTTTGGGAAGGAGCGTTAACGGATATTTTTAATCCTAAAGTGGCTTTATTCTTCTTAACATTCATTCCACAATTTATAAATCCGGATACTTCTAATATAAATAGTCAATTTATCATTTTAGGCATAATATTAGGCATTATTGGACTAACGGTTGATATTTCAGTAGCACTCATTGCAAGTTTGTTCGGTAATTTTTTATCCAGAAACAAAGTTGCTCTTTGGTGGCAGCAAACAATAAGTGGAGTTACACTGCTTGGATTAGGTACATGGCTAGCACTAGAAGGTAAAATGAATAAGTAGAAGGTGGCAGAAAAAAATAGCAAAATCTCGCTCAATTACAGATTATTCGATGACTGTTAGTCTAGCTGAATCCACGTCTGTCGCTTATTTTAGCCCCGAAATGGAGACAAGAATTTGCAGTCATAAACGTCGAGATTGCTCATAAGTGATTCGATCTCGATGTTACAAATCAGAGCCCTGCATCGTTATATGTGCATAACGGAACAGGGAGTTGAGGAAGAATGAGCGGTTTGACATGAGTTGATTTCGGAGAGAGCTAGCATCTCTTACCTTGATACTGTCATCATCCTAATTTCAAGAGCGGGAAAATTTTTCAGGAAAACCAGGAGGGAATATAAATGGCAAATGTACTATTCATTAAAGCTAATGATCGTGATCAATCCGTCAGCATAAAGCTCTACGACGCTTTCGTAAATGCTTACCGGGCGAAAAACCCGGGCGACAATATTACGGAATTGGACCTGTTCGAAGTGGAGCTGCCTTATTACAATGGCGAAATGTTTTCGGGCATTATCAAGCTTGCCAGCGGCGGTGAACTAACGGCCGAGGAACAAAAAGCAGTCCAAATCGCTAATCGCTACACAGATCAATTTATCGCAGCAGATAAAGTCGTAATCGCGTTCCCGCTTTGGAATTTTACGATTCCGGCTCAATTGCTCACCTACCTGTCTTATCTTAGCCAACCGCGGAAAACATTCAAGTACACAGCACAAGGTCCGGTAGGATTGCAAAGTGAAAAGAAAGTGGTGCTCCTTAACGCACGTGGCAGCGTTTACTCTGAAGGCCCGCTGGCTGAAAAGGAGATGTCGGTTAATTACGTAAAAAGCATGCTCGGTTTTTGGGGAATCACAACGATTGAAACGGTTGTCGTAGAAGGCCACAATCAATTCCAAGACCGCGCCCAGCAAATCATTGAAACCGGATTGACTGAAGCAGCAAAAGTAGCATCTGGATTTTAATGCACTACAAGCATCACACTATACCGCCATCTCAGCCGGTATAGTGATCTATCGACCTAACCTACAAAGAATAGCAAAGGATGAGAAATATATATGATCTTAGTTACAGGTGCCACAGGCTCTGTAGGCCGTGAAGTGGTGCGGTTGCTGCACCAGGACGGTTATAGGGTGCGGGCGGTCAGCCGTGATCCCGAGAAGGCGAATTTTCCTGTAGGAGTTGAGGGGGTGGCCGGAGATCTAACGAAGCCGGAGTCACTTTTATCCGCATTTGACGGCGTGGAAAAAGTATTTTGGATGTTACCGCTAGCCGCCGACTTTAAATTCCCGCGGATCGCCCGGCAGTCCGGGGTTCGGCATATCGTATTGCTCTCAGCGGCAACCGTTGAAGTTGGGGTACAAAATGCCATTGCGCGACTTCACTTAAATGCCGAGCAGGCAGTCCGGGAATCGGGCGCATCCTGGACAATCCTGCGGCCGAGCGGCTTCATGACCGATACGCTCCGATGGACAGATTCGATCAGGTCCGAGGGGGTTGTCCGGGTACCGTTTGGCGACCTCAGCATTCCAGTGATCGATTCGCGGGACACTGCTGCCGTCGCCGCAAAAGCGCTAAGCACTGACGGACATGAAGGGAAGGTTTATACGTTAACCGGACCAGAATCGCTAACTCGTCGGCAACAAATGCGAATACTTGGCGAGGTTTTGGGGCGAGAAATCGGGTTTGAATCGATCACAGACGATCTCGCACGTGAACAGTTACTTCGACATATGCCTCCGGAAATGGTGGAAGCTCTCTTTGATCTGTCTAAACAAGGTCAACGATTCTCTAAAGTGCTTCCTACAATGGAAGAAGTAACCGGCCGGGCACCTCGCACCTTCCAACAGTGGGTGACCGATCACTCCGAAGCTTTCCTGTAGTGGTGAGCCTGCGAGAAAATTCAGCAATGTTGCATGGGAAGCGGGCATTATTATTTGCAATCCGGAAAAGGTGAGAATGTGTATGGAGGAATTGTTTGATCAATATAAAGCGCTTCTGTTCACGCTGGCGTATCAATTGACAGGTTCTACAGCAGATGCTGAGGATGCGGTGCAGGATGTGTTTTTTAAGGCGTGCGACATTCAGCCCGAGCGATTGAAGGAGCCGAGAGCGTATTTGTGCAAAATGGTAACCAATCGCTGTCTTGATCTGCAGAAGTCGGCTCGGAGAAAGAGGGAAGTGTACGTCGGCCCCTGGCTTCCCGAACCGATTCGGACACCGGAGGAGGATATGGTCGATAAGGTCGTCCGTCGCGATATGCTATCGTATGCCATGCTAGTATTGCTTGAGCGGTTGACTCCGACAGAACGGGCGGCGTTCGTCTTGCGTGAGGCACTTGGATTCGAATATCCCGAAATAGCCGAACTACTCGGCAAGCGAGTAACGAATTGCCGTATGCTGGTGAGCCGGGCAAGAAGCAAGTTGGGAATATCCGAGGAAGAGCAGGTCGCCGCCGAAGCAGTCGATTTGGATTGGGTTAGCCGATTCCTCACATCCCTTGAGCAAGGGAATGTCGATCACGTACTGTCCCTACTGAGTGAAGATGTCATCCTCGTTACCGACGGAGGTGGAAAGGTAGTCGCGGCTACTTCTCCAATACAGACTCGCGATCAAGTGGCCCTAATCTTAGCCGGGGCGCTCCATGCGCTAAAGTCTCAGGGCAGCGTACACGCCGAGTTTAGCCCTTTGAACGGTGAGACAGGTATCGTACTACGCGCTGAGGGCAGAACAGCAGCCGTTATATTTTTACAACACCGACGTGGAAAGTTTGACAGAATCTATGTCGTTAGAAACCCGGATAAGCTTACGCATGTTTAGCCGGTAGCTGTGTCTGCGGAGATAATATAACAATCCTTGAAAGTCGCACTCTATGCGGCTTAACTAAGCTAACGGGAGGACTATAGCTAATACAACGGCAGCCGGACAAGAGCGTGAATGCCTGCAAGCTGGCCCATTATTTCCTTTACTTAAGCGAGGATCGAGGCGTATAATTCGATAAGGCATCGGAGTGAGAAGAGGGGAACTAATTATGAACAGTGGGTTGGTTAACGCTATTATCGCGTATATCATGTGGGGAGTTCTCCCGCTTTATTGGAAGTTGTTTGACGATGTGCCGGCAGGCGAAATTCTATCACATCGGGTTGTCTGGTCATTCGTCTTCATGGGTATTCTCGTCGCCCTCCAGCGCCGCTGGGGTGACATAAAGAGGATTGCGGCTAGTCGTTCGCTCTTGATGTCGCTTGCCGCCAGCGGACTACTGATCGCTGCTAATTGGCTCATCTTCATCTGGGCGGTCAACAACGGCCATGTTGTCGAGACAAGTCTCGGCTATTATTTGAACCCGTTGCTCAACGTACTATTAGCGGTCGTTTTTCTTCGTGAGAAGCCAAACCGCGGCCAATGGTTAGCGATTGCCATCGCTGGTGCCGCGGTGCTCATCATCGCCATCGACTACGGTCGGTTCCCGTGGGTCGCTATTTCGCTGGCCGTGTCGTTTGGCTTGTACGGTCTCGCGAAGAAGAAGATCGCGCAAGACGCTTCTGTGGGCTTGTTGTCAGAGACGGCAGTAGTCCTGCCCGTCGCGCTCGGCTACTGGATCTATTTGGCCGTCGTGGGAAAGACGACGGCATGGACGCTGCCTGCGCCTATGTTCGTCGAGCTGCTTCTCTCCGGCGTGGTTACGGCACTGCCGCTGCTCTTCTTTGCGCGGGCGGCCGCCCGGATGACTCTGTCCACGCTTGGCTTCGTACAGTACATCGGGCCGACGATCATGCTGTTACTGAGCATATTCGTGTTCAAGGAATCGGTCTCGCCGGTTTTACTCATCGGCTTCGCACTCATTTGGACAGCGCTCGTCGTATACGCTACGGCATCGGTTCGCAGCACAAAAATTGCGAAGGCAAGCTGACGGCACAGGTACCTCAGTACCATCATACAGGCCATTTCCGTTCAATGCGACGGAAATGGCCGTTATCCGTTTGAGGTGTAATCTGGCATACTTGAGCTCAACAACTTTTTTGCGGCCATACCTATATTGAATTTAGCTAACGTGCAACGATAGCCCCATAAAACAGCGGCAGTTTTAGGACTTAATTTTCTCGTCCAAAGCTGCCGCTGTTTCTGTTTTGCCGTTAGTTTAATACTAGTTTTTGCGATGTTTGACGATTTTGTATTTCGAAAAGCTGATTGGAGCGGATTCTGCGGGCGGGAGCGGATAAGATCGGGATCAATACGGCAGCGGTTCTCTCCCTGGATATAAGGTTTTTCCTCTTCGGTGGCAAGTATGTCGATTTTGTGCGGTATGGCGTTCAGAAGCTCCGTCAACCCTCCGATATGATCCAAGTCATGGTGGGTTAAAATGATTTTTTTGAGTTTGTCCAAGGGGATCCCGGCTTGAGCCATTACTTCTTGAAAAACGGGCAACCGGTAGGGAATACCGGCGTCGATCAAGACAACCTCCCGATGGTACCAACTGTTGGAACGTTTGGAGTACCAGCTCATTGTCATTTCGATAACTTGTTTGGTAGGCAATAATTTCATTATTGAACAAATCTTTTATGGCGGACAGATACAGCCAGAATTCCCCTACACGGTATTGCGTGATATCGGTAACCCATTTCTGGTTGGGCGCCTCTGCTTGGAAATCCCGTTTCAATAAATTTTTAGCTACGCGTCCTTCAGTAGAAGAAACGTAGTTACAACGATGCTTCCGTCGAATACGAGAGCGTATACCTAACACCTGCATGAGCCGAAGCACTTTCATATGATTCATCCAGACCCCATGGTCTTGCAGCAAGAACAACTGGAGCTGGCGGTAACCGTAAACACCATTGTAGTGCTTATAAACCTTCATCACGAGCGCTCTATCTTCTCGATCGCGATCTAGTTTCTTTCGCTTTAAAAAAGCGTAGTAGCCACTTCTGGAGACACCAAAGATCTTACAGAGTGTGCTGACCGGGTAGTCTTTGGCAGCCTTCTCTATCGTTAGATATCTATACGTTTCGTCTTCTGCATCCAGATTTCCAAGCACTTTTTTAATATTTTGATCTCCCGTTCGAGCGCTTGTACGTATCTGTTCTGGTCGATATATTCCTTACGTCGCCCCCGCTGATCCACAAGTCCAAACTCGCCCAGTTCCTTATACTTCTTCATCCATACTTTTAGACGATGTCTGTCAGCAATCCCAAACCGCTCCATGATCTTGCGATAGGTACACCCTTCCACTAGGTGAAGGCGTACCGCCTCTAACTTCGTCTCATAAGTGACACGCGAAGCTGCCGGTGCCCGCTAAAGTCCCTGGTCCATTCCCAAACTGTGTCGGAAAAGACCAGAAATAAAAGGATCGACCTCTACTCCCTCTGGGCCGCCTTCCCTACAATAAGAGACAAGACAGAGAAAAGTAGGTGGAGATCGTGAACAAACGCAGCGGAGGAGAAGGAACCCTCCTAGACGCCGGCCGACGGCGTTGGAAGCTGATTAGAGGCAACTTGGATATGTATTTGCTGCTTATACCGGGTCTGATGTTTTTGTTATTGTTCAAATACACGCCGATGTACGGGATCATCATTGCCTTCCAGGATTTCAACATCTTCGGCGGCATATCCGGCAGCGAGTGGGTAGGGATGGCGCAGTTCGAAAGGTTGCTGCAATCGGATGAATTCCTGCAAGTGCTAGTTAATACGCTGCTAATCAGCTTGTACAAAATAACGATTTTATTCCCGATTCCGATCGTCATCGCGCTTATGCTCAATGAAGTACGGCGCATGTTCTTCAAGCGGACGATCCAGACGATCATTTATTTGCCGCATTTTCTTTCCTGGGTCATTATTTCGGGGTTGTTCCTCAACATCCTGTCACCAAGCGGCGGCATCGTGAACGAAATCATCCGTTCGTTCGGTGGAGAGCCGATCTCGTTTTTTACTGACAACAGCCTGTTCCGCAGCTTGGTTGTCTTCACGGCCGGGTGGAAGGAAATCGGCTGGAACGCTATCGTATTTATCGCCGCGATCGCGGGCATCGAACAGGAGCAATACGAAGCCGCAGCCATTGACGGAGCGGGGCGTATCAGACAGATGTGGTCGATCTCGCTGCCGGGCATGCTGCCTACCATCGTGTTGATGTTCATCCTGCGGATCGGCAGCCTGCTGGAGGCGGGGACGGAACAGATTTTGACCATGTATAATCCGCTCGTGTATGAGACCGGGGACGTCATCGGCACCTATGTGTACCGGATGGGACTCGGCCAGCAGGATTACAGCTTCAGTACGGCGGTTGGCCTATTCAATTCAGCGGTCGGATTCCTGCTAATCGTCATCGGCAACATGCTCAGCCGCAAATTCCTGAATCGCAGCATCTGGTAAAGGAGGAACGACCATGTATAGGAAAACCGTCAAAGATGTTATGCTGGATGGCTCTATCTACGTTGTGCTTATTGCGATGGGGCTTATTACACTGCTTCCGTTTGTAAACGTATTTTCCAAGTCGATCAGCGAGGAGTGGGCCATCCTGTCGGGCCAGGTCGGAATTTTCCCTGTCGGGTTTCAGCTCGACACGATGAAATTCGTTGTCACGAACAGCCAGTTTCTAAACTCGCTGTGGATATCGGTGCTGATTACGGTTATCGGTACCCTCGCGTCGCTGCTCATTACGGCGCTGACCGCTTACCCGTTGTCGAAGCGCGAGCTTCCCGGCATGGGCATCATTATCATTTTGTTCATCTTCACGATGATGTTTAACGGGGGAATCATCCCCAACTATCTGCTCATCCGCGAGCTGGGCCTCATTAACCATTTAGGCTCACTCATTTTGCCGGCGCTCATCAGCGTATTCAACATGCTGGTCATCAAGAGTTATTTCGAGAGCTTGCCGGCCAGCCTGGAGGAATCCGCCAAGATCGAAGGCGCGAGCAATTTGACGGTTCTGTTCCGTATCATTTTGCCGCTAAGCGGTCCCGTGCTTGCGACGATTGGTCTGTTTTATGCCGTTTATTATTGGAACGACTACTTCAACCCGATGCTGTACATCAACAGCTCGTCGCTGAAGCCGTTGCAATTGTACCTGCAGGACATCGTCATGAACGCCGATACATCTTCGGCGCTTGATAAGACGGCCGACGATCTGATGAACGTGCCCGCGGAAGGCGTCCGGTCAGCAACGGTCATCGCATCCACGATCCCGATTCTGCTCGTATATCCGTTCCTGCAGAAATATTTTATCAAAGGCGTGCTCATCGGTTCCGTTAAAGGTTGATTGCGGCCATGTAAGGCAGCTTCCGAAGGCATTAACTTTACCCGCAATGCGATGCACGTCATGGTATGACTTCAGGTACCGGAGTATCGCCCCGTCATCGGGACGTTGTGGGGAAATTAATGATATAGATTATACTAATTGCAGGAGGGTCTCATTATGAAAAAAGCATTGAAACTTATGACTGTCATGGCCATGTCTGCGCTTCTGGTTATGACGATGGCTGCTTGTTCCGGCAACGGAACGAACACGGGCAACGAAGCGACGACCAAACCGGATGCGGAGAAGCCAGTCTTAAAGCGACTGAACGTATGGCAGAACGAAGAATACAATGCATACCCGGTAGCCAAGCTGCTCGAAGAAAAAACGGGCTACAAAGTGCAATACGATATGCTGCCTCAAGACAAGTGGGCGGAGAAGCTGAACCTGATCATGTCCTCCGGCGAAGCGTATGACATCGTCACTTCCTATAACGACATGGCCTTGTATTCGGATTATGCGCAGAAGGGTGCGCTCGTCGACCTGACGCCGCTCATCGACGAATTCGGCCCAAATATTAAGGCGGCTATAAAGCCGGAATCATTGGAAGCGCTTAAGGTAAATGGCAAGCTATATGCACTCCCGGTAACCGTGACGTACGATATCAACAGCTCCATTCTCATCCGTACGGATTGGCTCGACAAGCTGGGTCTGTCCATGCCGACGACGACCGAAGAGCTGACGAACGTTCTAACGCAGTTCAAGGAGAAGGACCCAGGCGGCAACGGCGACCGCAATGTGCCGCTTACGATCAAGGGCGACCAATCGATGATTGACAACCTCGTAGGCGCGTTCGGCATCGCCAACACATGGAACGACGTAGACGGCAAGCTCGTGCCACGTGTCATGGACCCGGCATTTAAGGATTATGTCGCTTACGTAGGCAACCTGTATGAGAAAGGATTGATCGACCGAGAATTCGTAGCCAACAAGGACGCTACGGCGAAGGAGAAATTCGCAAGCGGCGTGGCTGGCGCCATTGTCGTTCACTGGGCGGACATTCCGGCCATCTCGGATTCGCTTGCGAAGACCAAGCCGGAGGCCAAATTCGCTTTCGTGCCGGCGCTTAAAGGCCCTAACGGTGAAGCCGGCTTCGCGGCAAACGCCGGATTTGACCGTCTGACGTACATCCCGAAAGCATCAACGCATCCGGAAGATGCGATCAAATGGATCAATGCAAGCCTGGAGCCGGAAACGTTCAAAAATATAGCCATCGGCGTGGAAGGCACGCATTATAAAATAGTAGACGGAGCATACGAGCCAATCCAGCCGATCTTCACCGACGAGCGCAACCTGGCTAATAACTACATGGCGGGCACGGATGAAGAAAACTATCCGCAATACTGGCAAGCGCGCGTTCGCAAAAACCCGGTTATGTTCGAAGCGTTTAACTTCCTCAACAACGAGCAGCCTGCCGAAGTGAAAATCAAAAACGTTCTGGGTCTTGCTCCGTACATGCAGCAATATTCGAAGACGAATCAGCAATTGAGCACAATGGTTGGCGACTACACGGTCAAACTGATTGCCGGCGCGGAGTCCATCGACGGCCTTGCCGACTTTCAATCCAAATTTATGTCAGCGGGCGGGGAAGCGGCTTCCAAGGAAATTAACGACTGGTACGCAACGACTAAATAATAACAGGATAAGCGGCGGTGATCCTATTTTTTGCATACACCGCTTCTTCTATCTAAGGGAGAGATCATTATGAATAATGCAGTGTATTCGTTCGAACGTCACGTGAAAACCCATACCAAGGCGGACGTCGTCGTCATCGGTGGCGGACCTGCGGGGACAGCCGCTGCCATTGGCGCGGCCAGACGCGGCAAACAAGTGATCTTGCTGGAGAAGTCCGCTCAGCTCGGCGGGATGGGGACGCTTGCCAACGTAAGCGTGTTTATGCCTGTCGGTAATGTGACCGGCATCTACCGCGAGATCGTCAAGGAGATGCTGGCCGACTATCTGCCCGCCGGCCACGACGAATCGATCGCGCCGCAATATTCGCCATTTTTGCTACGCCAATACTTGAATGACAAAATGAAAAAGGAAGGCGTATCGGTCTACTTCCATTGTGAATTCGTTGGTACGATACGCAGCGGCAGGGGGATCGGTGCGGTTATCGTCTCGACGCGCGAAGGCCTAAGAGCGATAGAAGGTGATGTCATCATCGATTGCACGGGCGACGCGCGAGTAGCCATCGACGCGGGTGTTCCTTACCGCTCGGGCCGCGAGTCTGATGGACTCACGCAGCCGATGACACTTATGTTTACGATGCAGGATACGGGAAAGCCAGTAGAGAAGATACTTCCGGATGGCTGTTATTATTACGAGGAGGTATCCGACCTGCCGCAGGGGCGCAGGTTATATTGGAAGCAGCGCGACGACGGCGTGTTGCTGATTAACATGTCGCGCGTCAAGGCGAACGGAGCCGATATGGAGCAAGTCAATTACGCGGAGACCGAAGCGCTTAAGCAGGTGTTCTCCATTGCGCATTATTTGCAGAGAACGGGCTTCGAGACATATGCCATCGCACACATCGCTCCGCAGACAGGTGTTAGGGAGACCAATCAAATCGAAGGGTTATACACGTTGACTGAACAAGATATTGTAAGCGGTACGCGTTTCCCGGATGTGGTCGCCCAAACAAATTACGAGATCGATATTCATAGCCCGGACGCGGGCAAGACAACCGACGAGCGCCGCGTCGACGGCTACGATATTCCGTATCGCACGATGGTGCCTATCGGCGATATCGACAACCTGCTCGTTGCGGGCAGATCGATCTCCGCAACGCATGTCGCCATGTCCTCGATGCGCGTCCAAGCGACTTGTTACGCGCTGGGTCAAGCAGCGGGCATTGCGGCCGCAATCTCCCTCGAAGACGGCGTGTCCGTTCGCGAAGTAGACATCGACAAGGTGCAAGCCGAGCTTGCCAATCAAGACGCTAGACTGTTAGGCCGATAAATTAGGAGAAGGGAGATGGCGGGCGATGTATCGATTGCTTATCGTGGATGACGAACCGGCGGTCCGGGCGGGCCTGCGCACTTATTTCGATTGGGCTGCTTACGGAATTGAAGTGGCGGGCGAAGCGGATGACGGAGACGTGGCTCTCGAGATGATCACCCGTGATCAGCCCGATCTTATACTCACGGATGTCCGGATGCCGACTATGGACGGCATTACAATGTCGCAGTGTATCTCGGCCGAATATCCTTCCATTAAGATCATATTCGTCAGCGGGCACGACGACGCCGATTATCTCAAGTCGGCAATGAAGGTCAGCGCGGTCGACTATATATTCAAGCCGGTTAATTTGCAGGAGCTGAGTACGGTCATTGAACGCGTCGTTGCCGATCTGGACGCGGAGAGCTCCGAACGGATTCATAAGCAGGAGCTGCTTGTTAAACTAAAGGAAGGTATGCCGCTCCTGCGTGAGAAGTTCCTGCTCTCCATGATCAGTGAGGGTGCGCCGAAGTCGGAATTGGCGGAGCGGGTATCGTTTCTGGGACTGAATTTGCCCGTGGACGCCTCCTATTGGGTGATGGTTGTCTCCGTGGATGATCTTGCCGATGTGATGGCCAGCCGTTCCGAGCGCGACCGCCAGCTGCTGTGGTATTCGGTGCTGAACGTCTACGAGGAGCTGCTGGATACGCATATGCGAGGGTATGCCTTCGAGCATCGTACCGGCGAATTTGTAGGCGTTCTGCAGGGATCGGAGCCCGGCGGCGATTCAGCAACCGAAGCGGCGGAGGCATTGTTTGCGCTGGCCGGCGATCTTCGCTCCAATCTGGAGCGCTGGCTCAAGATCGGCGTGACGATCGGCATTAGCGATCTGGCAGGCGGCTTATCCGGACTGGCGCCAGCTTACAAGCAAGCCCGCGAAGCGGCCGATTACAAGTGGTACCTCGGCAAAAACCGTATCATCACAATGGACAGTCTGGAGGGGGCGGGGCCGGAGGACGGCGCCATGCGTAGATACGATTTTGAGCTTAACGAGAAGCTGATCTCCGCACTTAAGGCGGACGATGAGGACAAGATTAGAGAAGCCGTGGAGATGATTTTTGCCAGCTTGTCCTACACCCGCCCGGACGGCCTGAAGTACGGCCGCAATCTGTGCATGCAGCTGGTGCTTGGGATTGGACAGCTGCTCATGGAGCTTGGCGCGGGGGACCCCGATCTGGAAATCATGGAAGCAGAGCTAACGGAGGCGTTGTACGCGAAGGAGACGTTAAAGGATTTGCGGGGGCTCATCGAATCGTATCTGGCGACTGTCAGCGAACACATCCGGGAGAAGCGGACTGGCAAGGTGGCAAACGTCATTGAGCGAGTACGCGGGTATATCGATCAGAACTACGCTAACGGCGGGCTTACCGTGGCCGATATCGGCAAGGCGGTCTATTTGTCTTCCACGTACGTCAGTCTCCTGTTTAAGCAAGAGACGGGACAAACCGTCGGCGAATATTTAACCCAGGTGCGAGTGGACAAAGCGAAGAATCTGCTGCGCGATCCGCAGTACAAGTTCTATGATATTTGCTATGCTATCGGATATACTGACCCCAGTTACTTCACAAAGCTGTTCAAAAAGGTGACGGGTGTTACACCTAGCGCGTACCGGGATTCTCATGCGTAGAGCCTGGAACGTTGTAACAGGCCTGCTTTCGCCGCTGTGCCAGCCAGCGGCGATTCGCCGTTTCTCGATCCCCCGTTCTTGGTTAATCGCGTATCTGCTGCTCATTGTGCTTCCGGCGGGCATTTTCTTGTATGGCTATTACGCGCGTTCTGCGGATATTCTGAGGGGCGAGGTCATCCGGACGATGCAGCAAGCGCTTAAGCAGGCCGGGAGCAATCTCTCCTACCGGCTGGAGCGCATCGAGGATATAAGCGACGCCGCTTTCATGAACGCAAACCTGCATTCGTACTTATCGATTAATTCGGATGATCAGTCCATCGGTACACAGATCAAGGTGATTGAGGATTTGAGGTATTTGGTCGAGACCGTACAGTCTAATGCTGATGTGTTCCATGTTCGGGTGTTCGTGGACAAATCTAAGCTGTATGCGGAAGAGAGAATCAATTTCTTCACGCTGGATAGCTTGATGGTTAGACCGTGGTTTCATTCCATCATCGATGGAAATGGTGGAATCGTATGGACGGGCGTTTATGAGGAGTCGTATCTCGGTGCGCCCAATGAGACGATATTATCTGCTGCGCGTATGCTGCGGGATCCCGATGATTATGACAAAGTGTCCGGTGTGCTCATGATCGACGTCCGTCAAGACATCCTCTCCACTATTCTATCTGAGCTGCAGTTCGCCCCGGGCACAGCGGTATACCTTGTTGCTGAGGATGGCGCAGTCGTTTATCACCCTGATGCGGCGCTTATCGGCACGGCGGTTGAACCTCACATGCTGGATGCGCTGAACGAGGGGGCGGAAGGAACAGAGTCGCTTCTGCTGAACAATGTACAAAGCGATGTGTTGTATACGACGCTTGACCCGACGGGCTGGAAGCTTGTCGCCCAGGGAACGGAATCCCAGCTGTCGCCGGCTACGCAGCGACTGACAAAGCGGTCAGAGTGGCGCTCGCTGATCGAATATGTCGCGTTGTTCCTGATCCTTCCGTTTGTCCTTCTGGCGATTATCGTGAGGGGAATGAATCGGCGCGTCAACCACGTGATCACTGTCATCCGGAAGGAAGGCAAGGAGGGCAAGGATGCGATTGACGGTCTACATGAGTTACCGGCGGTTAATGGTGACTTCCATATGTTGGAGCGAAGCGTCGATCACCTGATCCTGCGTGTGCGTACGCTCGTCGAAGAAAACTACACAGCCGAGATTCGCGAACGGGAAGCCCAACTGTCGGCGCTGCAGGCGCAGATCAACCCACACTTCCTTTACAATACGCTGGATACGATCAACTGGATCGCCATCGGTAAGGGCGCGACCGACATCAGCATGATGATTGACAGTCTCGCGAAGTATTTCCGCCTGAGTCTCAATAAAGGCAATACCATCGTAAGCGTGACGGACGAGCTAAGGCTGGCAGAGGTATATCTCGAAATTCAGCAGAGCCGCTTCTTCGGCTCGTTCGACTTCAAAGTGGCTGCGGGGGATGAGTTGGAAGCATATCGTATGCCTAAGCTTATTTTGCAGCCGATTGTCGAGAACGCGTTGCTGCACGGCATACGTAAGGCGAAGGACCGGAAGGGACTTATCAATATTACTGTGGAGTTGGATCAAGGTGACATCGTTTTCGTGATTTCGGATAACGGCATCGGCATGGACGAGGAGCTGTCCCGCCGTCTGCTGACGGAGGAGCGAGTCGGCTCTGGCGATCATTCGGGCAACGGAAGCTCCTACGGCTTGTTTAACGTGAACGAGCGGATCAAGCTGTACTCTGGCGAGGGGTATGGCCTGAGCGTCTCGTCGAAGCTCTGTGTAGGTACCTCCGTCACCGTCCGGATGAAAGCAGAGCTTGCGACCTCCCGGAATTCATGAAGTTTAGCTGCACAAAGTATCCCAGGCTAAAAAGAGGCTGAATCATGAAGTCGCTATGAAAATGACTTACGAGATTGATACTAGTAGAGATGTAGAAAGCTGGTTCGGAGCCATTCCGTATTAATTTTTGAACTGATTTTTATTATGTTCGGCTCAATATGGACTAATTGTGATGTCGGTGTACATAAACATGGTCCTTTTGAAAGTCGCTATTTTAGCGGCTTTTTTGTTTTATCGGTATAAGTTCTTGTCCCGATTGCCGTAAAGGCCGGTTACCGGATAGATAAGTAAAAGTTGATTTCGCTAATTTGGAGTTGAATGTTGTTGTTTCGCTCTCAATATTATATAATGAGTGAAATTTCATTCATTAAAAAAAGGGGGGGAACTGTTTGCCACGCAGCAAGGAACAGTTTGAAGAAATGCGCAATGTTACTAGGGAAAAAATCCATTCAGCCGCGATGCATTTATTTGTTAATCAAGGTTTTGGCTCGACGAATGTTCAAGATATTGCGGATACAGCTGGCATTAGCATTGGGCTGCTGTATCGTCATTACAAAAACAAGGATCAGTTATTTAATGAGTTGGTTGCTTACGCGGTTGCAGGATTGAAACGCAATATTACATTCTTTGAATCCGACCAATCCCCTAAAAAGTTGATGGCACAGTTTGTCGACGAAGTCTACACGGACATGATCAGCGGGGAGGAACTAACCCATCTACTGATCCTTATTAATCAATCTCTATTAGCTGGAGCCGCCACAGCCTCGAAACATTATGAAGAGATCCTCCAGGTAAATGCCAGGCTGCTTGATTCTACGGCACAGCTCATTCGAAAGGGGCAAGAGCGCGGAGAATTTCACTCAGGTGATGCGCAGGAAATGGCAGCTCTTTTTTATGCGTCAATTCAGGGATTGGCTCAGATGAAAGTATTACTAAAGAGCAACTTTACCATGCCCTCTCCATCTATCCTCACCGCATTTTTATTTAAGGAAAGGGAGTGAGCAAACCATGATTAACGTGGTTAAAGCTGATCAGGCCGAGTTTGATGTGAGGCGAGGGATATCTGAAATATTCGCAGAGGGATTCACACAATGGCTAGGGTTTTTCTCCAAGGATCCTAAGAAGATTGCTGCAGCGTTCGCTCATATGTTCGCTCTGGATCAATTTTATGTGGCTTTATACAAGGGACAAGTGATCGGAATGGCTTCTTGCACGGATGGAACTTCACTCTCGGTTAAACTTGATACAAAGGAGCTTCGCAAACATTTAGGCATTTATAAAGGAAGTTTAGCTGGTATTTTCCTGAAAAAAGAATTTGAAACTCCCTTTGTTAATCCTTCACCTGGTGTAGGTTCAATCGAATTCGTAGGAACAGCTGCCGAATTCAGGGGGCAAGGTATTGCTTCTCAAATGATTCGTCATATCCTTGAGGATACACCTTATGAGGCTTACTTGATTGAAGAAGTTGCTGATACCAATATCCCAGCCATGAAACTCTATTCTAAATTAGGTTTTGAAGAATATAAACGCAGGCAAATACCTATGAAAAGGGCAAAGAAGATCGGGATCAACTACCTTATATCATTGAAATATTCGAAATAATGCAGATTAGAAAAAGCCGAAAATAAATCATGATATAATATGTTAAAATATTGGAGGCCAGAAATATGGATATATCTATCCGAAACGCTCACCAAGATGACTACGAGTCTTTGTTACCTTTGTTTAGGCAGGTTCATGATCTCCACGTTTTTGAAAGACCCGATTTGTATAAAGAAAACTCAACTCCAGTCGGGAAGGAATTTTTCTTAAGCCAGCTAATTGATCACAAACAGCATATTTTTGTTGCTACCATAGGCTTAGAGATAATCGGACTAGTAGTGACGAAGGAAGAAGACATAACGGAAAATTCATTTGTAAATGCGAGAAAGCTATTATATGTAAATAGTTTGTGTGTTTCCGAAATGTATAGAAATAAGGGCGTGGGAAAGAGACTTATGCAATATGTTATTGATTTCGGAGGAAGCCTGAAAGTCGATAGTATTGAATTAGGGGTATCGGAGAACAATGCTTCTGCATGTTCGTTTTATACATCATTTGGAATGACAACGAAGAGTAGAAAAATGGAGTTTAGGTTGAACTAACGGACGGGTGACCTTAGCTTGATAAATAACTATAACGCGGCTGCCGGATGGATCGGAAGCCGCGTTTTGCTAACAATAACGCAACGGACAGAAGCTGCCTGCGTCTAATAGCTGTTTGGAGAAAAATGAAAGGAGTTGAGTGAGAAAGATGACAGCATCATTTTCACATAAGCCCGAAGGATACGAATGTCCATTTTGTCGTATTTGGGGTATCGAGCGACCTAATCAGGGAACAAAACAAAGGGAAATCATCTATCAGAATGAAAAGGTAACGGCATTTATCGCGAGCAAATGGTGGCCAAACAATAAAGGGCATGTTCTTGTTGTTCCTAATCAACATTTCGAGAACATCTTTGAACTTCCTATGGATTACGCTGTGGAAATTCACCGCGCGGCTCAGCTTACAGCATTTGCAATGAAAAGTACATATGGATGTGATGGAATATCTACGCGGCAACATAATGAACCTGCTGGCAATCAAGACGTGTGGCATTATCATCTCCATGTTTACCCTAGATATGAGAATGATCAACTTTATCTGACAATGGGTTCTCAGTCCGATCCAGATGAACGCTCTTTCTATGCAGATAAGTTGCGTTCTTGGATAAAGAAAAACACTTAAGGTCTAGGAGTAGCGGATGATAACCCTAGTAGGAGATGAACCTGTCAACGATTTCACCGAAGGAGTTGGGGAACATACTATTGTTAATCTTAGCATTTTTATGGTTTATTTGGTTTTTGATTGTTATTCTGTATTATATATGGACATCCTTATTCTGGTCGATGATATTTCGTGCCCAAAAACTTGAAAATGAGGGAAAACGTACACTCTCAGGGTTTGTGGCTTTGGTCTCCATAGCCTTGAACATATCTATCTTGAAATTGATTTGCTACTTTACGGATACTCCGAGTTTGTTCCAATACTCTAAAATTACCTCAACTTGTTTTACGATTGCATTTATATATATCGTCGTATTAGGTATTGCAACCATTCCTTTTATCAAAAAAGACGGAGCCTATTTGCTGAAGCTAGCCCTATTTGGAAATAGAAAGAAAAGGAAATGGTAAAAAAACTACCCAATTGTTTTAACAAAAGGCACCATTTTAGAACTATATGTTCAATGCCGAGCAAGCGATAGAGATTTAATCATTTATCAGTAAAAATGAAAAAAGATAGGCAGTGAAGCAGGATTAGGCGACGCATCCGCACCGACTAACCGCATCGCGGCCGGCCCTGTCGGAGAAGTTGTGAGATCCAATACATGTGCACTCCATTCACTTTTTCTTTTTTTTGAAGAAATCGAATTTGATCACAAAATCAAAAAGAGAAGTGATTACAACAGCTCCAAGTGGAATCATTGCGTAAGCCCAAGGCGGATTATTTGGAGCTTCACCAGGGGGTGCATCAATTAAAATCTCAAAAAGAACAACACAGTAAATTATGGCCAATAGAATACCTGTTACGTTCCTATCTTTTTTACGCATAGCTATTTTTCACCACCCTTAACATGAACAACCCTTGAAATTAAATCCTCTTATGAAAGTTCATAATCATTATATTGTATTAATTGTATTTAAACCATTTTCAATGCGAATAACTTAAATGGCGATTAGAGGCTCTATTCATATCTAAAAAGAAGATTATATATGGCAGCCTATTGTCATATTATTCTTTTTATTAATAGGTTATCGGATTGCTTTTTTATTTATGGAATGGGAATACGACTATGTGGACGAATACATGATGGTAACCATATCCTCTGGAGGGATATGGGAAGACCTATTGACGCTTCAACAAACGTTTAAATAGAGGAACAGAAAATATAAAATATTTTACGGATCAGCGAAGCCTCGACCTCAATCACGAAGTCGGGGCTTTGTCATGTACAAAATTGCATAAGGGTAAACAGCGGAGAAGTGATGTAAAGAGTTGAGGCTTGTTGGAACAAAGGGAGGTCGGTGATAATGAAAGCGTAACCAAGTACAGATGATGAATCCATTGGAACGGGGGATGCAAATGCAAAAAAGGAATTCAGTATGGCGGAGAGCGATATCCGTATTATTCATGGCGTCACTCCTGCTCTCGGCCTGCGGAGGCAGCGGGTCCGGCAGCGGCAGCTCGAACGAAACGGCCGAGACCGATCCAAGCACCGTAGCAAATGACGGCCCTTTCGGCAAATATGATCCGCCAATCGAGGTATCGTTCGTAAGGGATCTTAGCGACGTCGTGGAAAATAACGTGCTGGGCGTGCTTAAAGACGAAACGATCGACAACAATCGATGGACGCAATTGTATGAGGAACAGCTTGGCATCAAAGTCAAGTACAAATGGGTGGTCAAAGGCAGTCCAACCTCCGACCAATACCTGCAGAAAATTAACGTGACGCTGGCTTCGGGCGACCTTCCGGACGTGATTCCGGTCAACGCCACCCAGCTCAAGCAATTGGCGGATTCGGACCAAATCATGGATATGACGGAACTTTACGAAACGTACGCTTCCCCGATGACGAAGGAAGTGCTGCTTCAAGAAGGGACGAGTGCTTTTGACGCCGCGACGTTCGACGGGAAACTGATGGCAATTCCTCAACTGGAATCCTCAATCGAGCGGTCGATGTACATCTGGATCCGGACGGACTGGCTGGAGAAGCTGGGACTTGAGCCTCCGAAGACAATGGCTGACGTACTGGCCATATCGAAAGCGTTTACGGAGAACGATCCGGACGGGAATGGTGTGCAGGATACGTACGGACTTGGCGTTACCAAGGATTTATGGGGGGGCGCGATGGGGCTTGAGGGATTTATGGCCGGCTATAATGCCTACCCTAACATTTGGATCGAGGATGACTCCGGCAAGCTCGTCTTTGGGAGCATCCAGCCGGAAGTGAAAAAGGCGCTTCAGGTTTTGCAAGAGATGTCCAAAAACGGACAGATCGACCAAGAGTTCGGCATCAAAGACGGAGGCAAGGTTTCGGAGCAAATCTCGGCCGGCAAGATCGGCATGGAGTACGGCGAGCAGTGGAATTCCATCTGGCCGCTTCAGCTGAACCGCGATAACGATCCGAATGCGCAGTGGCAAGCGTTCCCGATCGTATCCGAATCGGGTGAAGCACCGAAGGTGCCGCTAAAATTCAGCACCACCCGTTTCTTCGCCGTCAAGAAGGATGCGGCCCATCCGGAAGCCGTCATCAAAATGTTCAATCTGCATCTCGAGAAAAACTGGGGGAAAACCGCCGAATTCGATAAATACTTTGCGCCGCCGGAAGCCGAAAGCGTGTGGCAGCTGTCCCCGGTCACGCCGTATCCGGTCATGAAGAACGTGGATGCGTTCCGGGAAATCGATGCTGCGCGCAAGGCCGGCGACTTCTCGAAGTTAACCGGAGAGGCCAAGACGATCCAGGAAAAACTGGAGGCTTACGAATCGGGCTCATCCGAAGGCTTTGCGCTATGGGGCTGGGAACGGATATACGGGGAACAGGGTTCCATGGGAATCGCCGACCAATACGATAAAAACGACCAATTCCTGCAGGAAAAATTCGTCGGCGCTCCGACGCCGACGATGGTCGAGCGCAAGACGACGCTCGAAAAAATGCAAAACGAGGTTTTCGTCAAGATTATTTTAGGCGAATCCATCGACACTTTCGACCAGTTCGTAGAGGATTGGAAAAAGCTCGGCGGGGATCAAATCACGCAAGAAGTCAACGAGTGGTACGAACAGGCGAAGCGATAATCCGGGCCGGAGGGAGAACCTTGTCGTTACTCCCTCCGAACCTGTTACCTACGAATTGGAGGTTCACGAATGAAAGCGAAATGGCGAAGAGAGCTGCCGCTCCATGTGATGATATTGCCGGGATTGATTCTAATCGTTTTATTTTCTTACATTCCGATGGCCGGCATCACGATCGCGTTTCAGAGGTTTATCCCTGCCAAAGGCCTCTTCGGTGATCAGCAATGGGTCGGATGGGACAATTTCGAGTATGTGATGAGCCTGCCGAATTTTACGCAGGTGTTGTGGAATACGCTGTTTATTTCGAGCTTCAAGCTCATTTTGGGGCTCATTGTTCCAATCGTGTTCGCCGTCCTGTTGAACGAACTCAAAAACAATGTGATCAAGCGATCGGTCCAAACGGCCATTTACTTGCCTTATTTCCTGTCCTGGGTCGTGCTTGGCGGCATCCTGATCGATATCCTCTCCCCGTCGGGAGGCATCGTCAACGGGTTTCTCGGCCTGCTTGGCATCCCCAAGATCTTTTTCCTGGGCGATAACGAATGGTTTCCGTTCACGCTCATTGCTTCCGACGTATGGAAAAACTTCGGGTACGGCACGATCGTGTACTTGGCCGCGATTACGGGGATCGATCCGGGGTTATACGAGGCGGCAACGATCGACGGGGCGAACCGTTGGCGGAAAATATGGCATATTACGATTCCGGGCATGCGCATGGTAATCGTCCTGTTGTCGGTGTTGAGCCTGGGACAGCTGCTGAATGCCGGCTTCGATCAGGTGTTTAATTTATACAGCCCGCAAGTGTACGAAAGCGGAGACATTCTGGATACGTTCGTTTATCGGATCGGTTTGCTTGATGCCCAGTACGGGGTGGCGACGGCGGTCGGATTTTTTAAATCGGTCATATCGCTCACGCTGATATCGGGCTCCTACTTTTTGGCTTATCGGTTTGCGAAATACCGGATATTTTAAGGGGGGAAAACGATGCAGCAACGATTGGTGCCATCTTCGGCTGAAGGGGGCCGTATCCGGCAAAAAAGGCGGTTTGAATGGTTTTCCCTGATCAATGCCATTTTCTTGATTTTGATCTCGCTGATTTGCGTTCTTCCTTTGATTCATATCATTGCGGTTTCTTTTAGTTCCAGCGCGGCGGCTTCGGCGGGATATGTGAAGCTGTGGCCTGTCGACGTGACGCTGGCTTCCTATATGTATACGGCAAGCCGTCACGAGTTTTGGGATTCGATGTTGGTGTCGCTCACCCGGATCGGTTTGGGGACTCCGCTTAATTTGCTGCTGACCGTGTTGATTGCCTACCCGTTATCGAAAGAGACACGTTCTTTTCGGCTTCGGAGCGCGTACGCTTGGATATTCTTCATCACGATGCTGTTTAATGGCGGTCTGATTCCTTGGTATTCGACGATAAAAGAATACGGCATGCTGGATACGATATGGGCATTGATTTTGCCGAGCGCGGTTCCCGTGTTCAGCGTCGTTCTGCTGCTTAATTTTTTCAGGGAAATTCCGAAGGAGCTTGAAGAGGCGGCCCTCATCGACGGAGCAAGCCACTGGCGGACCATGTGGTCGATATTTGTCCCGATATCCAAGCCTGCGCTTGCCACGCTTGCTTTGTTTTCCATGGTTGAGCACTGGAACAGCTGGTTCGACGGACTGCTGTTGATGGGAGACCCGTCCAATTATCCGCTGCAAAGCTATATTCAAACGATCGTAATCCAGCAAAACCTGTCGAATATGTCGAGGGACGATATGCTGAATTTGGCGCTGATTTCGGATCGGACATTGAAATCGTCGCAGATCTTTCTCGGCTCGCTTCCGATTATTTTGGCATACCCGTTCTTGCAGAAATATTTCGTAAAAGGCATCGTTCTCGGAAGCGTGAAGGGCTAAGGCTAAGGACACGGCGCAAGTCGATGTTGCCCGACATAAGTCTGGCTGCCCTGACGAGATGTAGGCTATAATCGAATAAAAAATGCTGGGGGCAATGCCATTGATGTTCCGACGGGACTTTTCGCTGCGCAATACGATATTTCTCCGGTTGATCGTGACGTTTCTGCTCATTATGGTGCCGATTCTATTATTTGCCGTTTATCTTTACCATTGGAACGTGCAAACGGCCAGCTCCGACATTACCAAGACGGCAGCCGCGCAATCCGAATTCTACCTGACCGATCTGGAAAACGAAATCGAACGCATGAAAATGCTGCAGTACAGTCTGCTGGAGGATGATAACCTGAATGAACTGGTCTTGACCTGGGAGACGATGGCGACGATCGCCCGTACCGAGAACATGAATTCGTTGATCAAGCGGCTGTATACCGTTCAGAACAGCAGCATGTATATCAAGGATGTCAGTGTTCATATCGCGGCGATCGGCCGCACGATTTCAGCCGGCGATGGGGTGCGTGAATTCAGGACCGAACGATTCCGGGAAATCCGTTCCGTCTTTGGCAGCGGCTCTCAGCTCATTGAATGGAACGGAGGCTTGTTCCTTGGCGCCATGAAACAGCGGGGAATCAAAGGGGCAGAGCCGCTGTTCACGGTCGAGATCGAGCTGGACGAGCAGCGGCTGCAGGAAGCGCTCGCCCAATTCAATACGTACCCCGGCAGCGGAACGCTGCTCCTGTCGGACAGCGCCAAGGTTGCCGTCGCGAACGGGACAGGGGAGCTGGCTAACGTCAGCCTCCCCCTCTTCCTGCGGGAAATCCCGGGGCTCCTGAAGGACACTCCTTCGCGGCTGACGGTAAATGGGAACCAGTACTATGCCGTGCAGGCGCACTCCCCGGAGCTAGCGCTGTCGATCTATCGTTTCATTCCCGAGAAGGTCGTACAGAAGCCGCTGAGCAAGTTCTACAAATGGGCTTGGGGATTTGTCGCAGCCGCGCTGGGGATATTTGGCGTTTTTGCGCTGTCTACCTATAAGTTCATCCACAAACCTATGCTGGCTTTAGTTAAAGGCTTCAGAAGGATTGAGCACGGGGATCTGAGCATCCATATCGCCCATGAATCCAAAGACGAGTTCAGGTACTTATACGGCAGGTTTAACCAGATGGTGGACAATCTGCGCTCTTTGATCGATCAAGTCTACAAGCAGAAAATCATGACGCAGCGGGCGGAGCTGAAGCAGCTGCAATCGCAAATCAACCCGCACTTTTTATATAACAGTTTTTTTATCCTGAATACGATGGCCAAGACGGGAGATACGGAACGGATCGAACAGTTTACGACGCTGCTTGGGGAGTATTTCGAATTCGTGACGAGGAATGCATCGGATTTGGTTGCATTGGAACAGGAAGTTCATCATGCGAGAATGTATGCAGAAATTCAGGAGTTACGGTTTTCGAGAAGGATTCAGGTACGCTTCGATCCGCTGCCGGATGAGCTGAAGCAACTTCGCGTGCCGCGGTTGATCGTTCAACCGATTATTGAAAACGCATTCAAGCACAGTTTGGAAAAAAAGACGAAGAATGGTTTGATTGTGGTGCGATTCGAAGGGGCGGACGGCCAGGCTCGCGTCATCGTGGAGGATAACGGAGACCGGTTGACGGACGGGGCGCTGGAGCAAATCCGGAAGTCCTTGTATGAGGAACAGGACCAGGCCGAAACGACAGGGATGGTGAACATTCATCGCCGGATCCGCATCACATTCGGGGAGGATGCCGGATTACGGACGGAACGTAGCGAGCTTGGGGGGCTTTCCGTAACGATTCTTCTTGGCGATGGAGGTGAAACGTCAAGTGTATAGAATGTTGATCGTTGACGACGAAGAAATTATCACCGATGGGCTGGCGGATATTTTCGGAAAATTGAATCTTGACCTGGACATCTACAAAGCCTATTCGGGACAAGAGGCGCTGGAACTGTTGAACCGGACGCGGGTCGATGTCGTACTATCCGACATCTGCATGCCAGGCATGGACGGCCTGGAGCTGATGGAAACGATACGTCTCAATTGGCCGCAGTGCAAAATCGTGTTCCTGACAGGGCATAACGACTTCAATTATGTCTATCAAGCGATTCAAGCCCCGGACGTGCAATACGTGCTCAAAAACGAAGGCTATCCGAAATTGATCGCGGCCGTCGAGCGAGCGATCAAGGAATTGGAAGAGACGCTGCGGGCGAATGATCTGATCCGGCGGTCGAAAGAGCAGCTGGATACGCTGGAGACGCTTGCCCACGGGGACTATTTTCGAAATTTGTTATTCCACGACGTGCTATTCGAACAGGAATTGGAGGAAGACTTCAGGCGCTTGCATATTCCGCTGGATGCGTCCATGCCGATTCTGATCGGGCTGGGCAGTGTAACGTCTGGCGGGTCCGCGGGGAGATCCACCACGTATGTTGATCGTCGGGAGACGGCACTTGCGGTTAAGTTTCTGGCAGAGGCTTTCCTGGCAGAGCGTACGAGCAGCATCGGATTCATCGATCGATACGGGGATCTGATCTGGCTCATCCAGCCCAAGCGGTGGAGCGGATCGGAATGGGCGGACGCTTTCGCACAGACGGTCATGTTTCTGGAGGGGACGTTCGAGCTGATTCAGCAATCCTGCCTGGAATCGCTTGACGCGTCGGTTGCCGTGACACTATGCGGTGAGGCATTCGCCTGGGAAGGACTGCCTGCCATATACGATAAAATGAGACGGTACCAGCATGATCGGACCGGTGACGGAACGCGGATGGTCCAGAAGGTGTTTCCAAGCGAGGAAGCCGCGCCGTCCGCTATGATCCTTAACAGATCCTTGCGCGATAAGTTCGAGGCGCTGGCCGTCCATTTGGAAGCAGGCAGAAAAGAGGAGTTCATGGGGCTGTTCGATGACTTGACCGAACCGGCAGCTTACGAACTCGAGCGGGGAGACCCCAATATGACGGAGCTTTGCTATACGGTTGCGCTTGTGCTTCTGTCTTACATCAATCGGTGGGAAATCCGTGAGATCGGTTCGTTCGGCTTGATGAAACTGGAAGACTATCGTTCGTGGAGGGAAGCCTTCGGTTATTTGAAAGGCGTTGCCGACGTTTTGTTTACCCTCCGGAAAAGCGGAGAACAGAAGAGGGCTGCCGGCGTCATCGAAAAAATTTGTTCATTCATTGAACAAAACCTAAGCGAAGATCTGTCCCTTGTCAGGCTGGCGGATGAATTTCATTTCAATCCATCTTACTTATCAAGGCTGTTCAAGCAGGAAAGGGGCGTCAATCTATCGGATTATATGGACGAACTCAGGATCCGCAAAGCGAAGGAGCTTCTGAAGAGGGAAGAACTGAAGATAGCCGAGGTCGGTGGTTTGATCGGATACGAAATGCCGCAATCGTTTACCCGTTTTTTTAAAAAATGGACCGGCATGACGCCGCAGGAATACCGAACCGTCAGGCTAAGCCGCGATGGAGCGCAATAAGTGCAGCGACCAGGCGTATGGCCAGGCAGCAGTCCTTGGATAACCCAAGGACTTATTTGCATTGGGCTGGCATATTAGGAGGCGACCATCTTACGATATTCGTTCGCGCTTACGCCGGTATAGGATTTAAATCGCTTATAAAACCAGTCGATTTCGGTATAGCCCACCTCATTCGCAATTTCGTAAATCTTCAGATCCGTTTGCTCCAGCAGCATTTTCGCTCTTTCCATGCGCTGAACGAACAAATATTCGTTAAAGCTCATATTTTCATGGTTTTTGAACTTTTGACCAAGATAGGAGCGGTTGAAATGGAATTTGCTTGAAATGTCTTTGAGCGTAATATTTTCGTGCAGCTTTTTCCCCACATATTCCTTGACCCTGTGAATGACGTCATCCTCAGTGCGGCGTTGGTTGGCAACAGCAGCTACGCTCTTCACCAGTTCTTCAGCCGGCAACGTGCTAGGTACGTAATCGCTTACCCGCAGCTGCAGCGCTTTGCGGATGAAGGCAAATTCCATGGTATCCTCGACAACAATGATGGGCAAACGGCTTATCCTCCGGATCCGACCGCACAGCTCCAGCCCTTTCTTGGGGCTGCCGTTCATGTTGATAACCGCCAGTGAATAGCTGTTCTCCTCAAACCGATGCAGCGATGACTCAGAATCATCATCGCAGATTTCCATGTTCATCCCGCATTTGCCCCAATCCTGCAGACGAAGCATGTCATCGGAGCAGCAGCTCAGATTGATATACAGTAACTTAGACATGATGACTCCCTCCCCATATATTGCGATAAGCGGAATATCCATTGAAATGGTTACGCTTACATTATGTTGTCCGGCGCCCCTTTTTCACAATGTGCTTTTCTTTGCATTGCTAACCGTTCTTTACTTCTTGCAAAGCTTGGGTTGAAAAAGATCGGCGGACAAGCCGTTGCAGGAGGCGTCCTTCTAGCGTTTCAGAGGTAGAATATCCCGATTTCCCCAGGTTGTTGCATGGAAATGTAAGCGCTAAACTTTGGATGAATCTGGACCAAACATCAAACGTTGAGGGGGATTAAAGATGCGTGTTCGCAAATTAATGGTTCTGTTATTAGGATTGGTTCTGCTGCTTGCAGCCTGCAGCGGTGGCTCGGGCAACCCGATCAGCGGCACCCAAGAAACCGTGGAATCGAAGACGAATAGCGGCACCGACAACGGTACGTCGAAGGAACCTGGTGAGACGGAAAACAGCGGAGGGGAGGAAGAGGAAGTTTACAGAACGCCGGAAATGGATTTCGATTTAGGGGGTAAGACGATTAAAATCGTCTCTTGGTGGGATATGACGATTCCGGAGGATACCCCGGACAATATCCAGCGCAAGAAGAACCTTGAAGACCTGATGCAAAAGCATAATTTTAAAGTGGAGTACGTGGCCATCGACTACGGCGAGTACCAAGAGAAAGTTACCGCTTCCCTGCTCGCTGGCGAGCCGATCGGTGATATCGTTCGCCTTGGCAAAACCTATACGGTGCCTACCTTGGTTAAACAGGATCTGCTCTGGCCGATTGACGAATACACCAAAAATCCCGTTGCCTTTAACCAAAAGGTTACGAACGAATACTACACGTATGAAGGCAGGGGGTACGGATTCACCGAAAATCAAGCAAATCTGGTTCAAGGCATCTTTTACAATCGAACACTTATGAACCAGCTTGGCTTAAAGCCGCTTCAAGAGTACGTGAACGAAGATAACTGGAATTGGGAAACATTCATACAAGTGGCTAAAGAAGCCAACAAAGATACGAACAACGATGGCAAGCTGGACACTTGGGGGCTAGCAAACTCCTCGCTTATGGATCATGCCTTGTATTCCAACAATACGGGTCTGACCAAAGAAGATAAGCAAAATCTCGATGATCCTGCAACACTGGATGCACTTAATTTCATTTCCCGTATTGCTACCGAGAAAATAGCAAGACCGACCGAGGGCGGCGACTGGACGGAGCCAGGCCAATTTTTCCGTCAAGGCAATACATTAATGTACGCAGGTGCCCTCCATGAGATGAGCGGCATGCAGACGGATATGCCGGATTACGACATCGGTTTCGTACCTTTTCCAAAAGGGCCGAATGCAACAGAGTACCACTCTGCCGAAGCACTCTTCCAGGCGCTTACCATTCCGAAAGCAGTCGAAAATCCGGAACAGCTGCTTTATATCTGGGAGAAAATCAACGACATTGATTCCGTTTACGACTATCCGGACCAAGCCTCGTACGAAACGTTATTTTCGATCGAAGACGACTTGAATAACGCCAAAATGGTGGCGCCAAACATGATGATTCTTGACCACCATACATTCCCTAATTTGAAGTACTACGATTTCGTCGGCGAGCTGAATGAGGGGATATCCGTTTCCACCGTTGTTGAGAAATACAAGTCAACGTTCCAAGCGGCTATCGACGAAGTATATGGTAAGTAACCTTGAACATTAGCCGAAGAACCGATCGTCCCTGCGCAGCGCATTGCTGCGGCAGGGACTGTCATTGGATGGATTAACCGTATGGGAGGGAGAGAAATTGAACACCAGGAAGAAGCGTTTCGGTAGCGCCATACTTGTCATCGTCCTATTTTTTTTGTCTCTATGGGCCTTCTACCCTTCGAAATCGACAAACCAAGGCTTCGTTCAAGCGATCTCCGACTTTGAAGCGGTCATTGAAACGGAAGGGCAGGACGGGTACAGCCAGTATTTAGACGCCCATGCATCGGCCAGCCGCCCGGACCGCATCGTCCGCATCGAAGGCGAGTCCTTTGTATCAGCCTCCGGGGAGGGATTCGAGATCGCGGAGAAATTACACGGCTCCGAAGGGAAATCCGTGATCACGCCAGAGGCAGGCTCCATCTCATGGGACGTGAACGTGGAAGAACCGGGCTTATACCATGTCCGGATCCGATATTATCCGATTGAAGGGAAGAGCTCGGCGATCGAAAGGCAATTCTCTATCAATGACAAGGTGCCCTTCAAGGGAGCGGACATCGTGCTATTCGATAGAGTATGGGGAAACCGGGACGAGGAAATCAGGCAGGATAACCGCGGAAACGATCTGCGGCCAAGGCAGATCGAGCAGCCTTCCTGGCAGCTTGCGCCGCTCTCGGATCGGTACGGCTACTATGATGAGCCGTATTCCTTTTATTTTGACAAGGGCAAGCAGAAGCTTATGCTAACATCCTTGCGGGAGCCGATGGCCATTGATTATATCGAGCTGTACCAGGATCATACCTTGAAAACATACGAGGAGCTGGCGAATGAATATGAGTCCGGGGGCTTGGAACCGACCCGGGATCAGTACATTCTGATTCAGGCGGAGGATGCCAAGCGCAAATCGTCGCCGACCTTGTATCCTACATCCGACAGATCCAGCCCGACCGTTGAGCCGTACGACGTTTCCAAAATCAGAATCAACACCATCGGAGGCGTTAACTGGAAGCTGCCGGGGCAATGGATCGAATGGGAGTTCGAGGTGGAAGAAGACGGTTTGTACCAAATCGCCTTGAAGCAGAAGCAGGACCAGCTCCGGGGCGTATTTGCCACACGTAGCCTTATGATCGACGGGGAGTTTCCCTTTGAGGAAATGAAACGAATCCGCTTTCATTATGACCGCGATTGGCAAATGAACGTGCTGGGCGAGGAAGAACCTTATTTATTCCATTTCACCAAAGGGACGCATCGGATCCGAATGATGGTGTCTCTCGGGGAGATCGCGCCGCTCTTGCAGACGATTGAATCCAGCGTGTTGGAACTGAACGAAATGTACCGCAAAATACTAATGATCACCTCCAATACGCCGGATCCGTTCCGGGATTATCAATTGGAGAAGCGGATTCCGGATATGGTGGAGGTGTTCACTGAGCAGGCCGAAATCATTCAAAGCGTGGCCGATTACCTGGAAGAAGCGACAGGCGAGCGAAGCGACAAGGTGGCCGTTCTGCATTCAATGGTGCACCAGCTGAACGAGCTCGCCGAAAATCCCGAAACCGTCGCCAAGCGCTTGGACACGTATAAGGTGAACGTGGGCGGTCTCGGAACCTGGATGCTGCAGATTAAAGAGCAGCCTATCTCGCTTGATTATCTGATCGTTCATTCGCCGGATCGCAAGCTGCCTAAACCGGACGCGTCGTTTTTCGAGGTCGCGGGCCATGAGTTAGGCGCTTACGCAGCTTCGTATACGGAAGATTATGACACCATCGGGAACGCCGGCGATGAAGAAGATGCCATTACCGTGTGGATAACGACCGGACGCGATCAGGCGCAAGTACTGAAAGCATTGATCGACGACACGTTTACGCCTGAGTCGGGTATTCCGGTGCATCTCCGGCTTGTTCCGGGAAACATCCTTCTGCCAGCCACGCTTGCCGGTGAAGGTCCGGATGTCGCCATGCAAATCGGCGAGGACGTGCCGGTCAACTACGCGATGAGGGGGGCTGCAGCCGATTTAACGAAATTCGATGATTTCGAAGAGGTGGTCACCCGATTCCGCGACAGCGGGCTGGAGCCTTACAAATATAACGGCGGGGTGTACGCCTTGCCTGAACAGCAGACCTTCCCGATGTTGTTCTATCGCAAGGATATTTTGGAGGAGCTCGGCTTGAAGCCGCCAGCGACCTGGCAAGAAATCTATGACATGATTTCCGTGCTTCAGAAGCACAACATGCAATTTTATTTGCCGCTGGAAGCCACCAACGCAAGCCTGGTCCCGAATGCGACGTTCGCGATGCTGCTGTACCAGAACGGCGGGCAGTTTTACCGCGATAACGATACGAAGAGTGCACTCGACTCGGACATCTCCATGGAGGCATTCAAGAAGTGGACGCAGTTCTATACCAGCTACAAGTTCCCGCTGCAGGCGGACTTCCCGAACCGTTTCCGGACCGGGGAAATGCCGATCGGGATTGCGGATTACACGACGTACAACATGCTGACGGTCATGGCCCCCGAGATTAAGGGGCTGTGGGATTTCACGATTGTGCCGGGGACTGAACGCGAGGACGGCACCGTGAACCACGAAGTTGCCAGCCATACGACCGCCGTCATGCTGCTTCAAAATTCGAAGAGTAAAGCGGCCGCTTGGGAATTTCTGAAGTGGTGGACCGACAAGGAGACGCAAATTGCGTATGGCCGAGAGATGGAAGGTTTGATGGGAGAGGCTGCCCGCTATCCGACGGCCAACATCGAAGCGCTGGAGGAGCTGCCATGGCCGGTGAAGGATTATCGGAATTTGGATAACCAATGGCGGTGGGTACGAGGCATTCCGCAGGTGCCCGGAGGATATTTCACGGGCCGGCATTTGGACAATGCTTTCAGGAAAGTGGTAAATGCCAGCGAAAATCCGCGCGAAGCCTTATCCGATTATATTTTGTACATTAACGATGAAATTGAGATCAAGCGGAAGGAGTTCAATTTGCCATATTAACAGGGGAGGTGCGGTAGTCAATGCAAGGAGAACCAGTAATTCAAACCGTAAAGAGCCCCAAAGCGAATGTGCAGAAGAACAGCCGTTGGGTCTCTTTCATAAAAGAGTTGAAGCGAAGCAAGCACTATTATTTGCTGATGAGTCCGTATATGATTATTTTCTTTTTGTTTACGGTCATTCCGGTGGTCTTTTCCTTTGCCCTAAGTTTCTTCTATTTCAACATGCTGGAATTTCCGAGATTCGTCGGTTGGCAAAATTATTCGAGGCTGTTTCTGAATGATGATATCTTTATGATCGCCTTGAAGAATACGCTGATGTTCGCCGTCATTACCGGTCCCGTCAGTTATATCGCCTGTTTTGTATTCGCATGGATCATTAATGAATTGTCGCCCAGAGTGCGGGCGTTCATGACGTTGGTCTTTTATGCGCCATCGATATCGGGCAACGTTTATTTCATTTGGCTCATCATCTTCTCCGGTGACAGCTACGGGTATTTAAACGGGTTTCTGATGAAGGCCGGCTTTATCCTGGAACCGATTCAATGGCTCCTGAATGAAAACTATATTCTATGGATCGTGATTATCGTACAGCTTTGGCTGAGCCTGGGCACCAGCTTTTTGGCGTTTATCGCCGGCCTGCAAACGATCGACAAGTCGCTGATCGAAGCGGGGGCGATGGACGGCATCAAGAATCGCTGGCAGGAGCTCTGGTATATTACGCTGCCGTCCATGAGGCCGCAGCTGATGTTCGGGGCCGTGATGCAGATCACAACCGCATTCGCGGTCGCGGATATCTCCATCGCGCTCGCCGGGTTTCCGAGCGTTAACTATGCGGCGCACACCATTGTCACCCATCTGATGGACTTCGGCACGATCCGCTTCGAACTCGGCTACGCATCGGCCATTGCGACGTTCCTGTTCTTGCTGATGGTCGGAACCAACAAATTAACGCAAAAAATGTTGAGAAGGATAGGTGAGTAACGTTGGCTGCGAAAATGATTCGATATTTCCGGCTGCCGAGAACGCTGAACCGTTCTTTGCCCGTTAGCATTTTGCTGTTTGCGCTGCTCGCCTTGTTCGGAGCCTTCATGGCATTGCCCTTGATTTACGCGGTGAACAACGCATTCAAACCGCTGGACGAATTGTTCATATTCCCTCCGCGGTTCTTCGTGAACAATCCGACGATGGATAATTTCCTGGATTTGATGGTGTTAATGGGGAATTCGTGGGTACCCTTATCGCGTTATTTCGCAAACACGCTGTTGATCACCATCATTGGCACGGCTGGACATATCCTGCTGGCGTCTGCAGCAGCCTATCCGCTGGCCAAATACCGGTTTCCCGGCTCAAGGGCGCTGTTTTCGATTGTGGTGCTCGCCTTGATGTTTTCGCCCCATGTTACGGCGATCCCCAACTATATGGTCATGTCTTGGCTGGGTTGGATCAATACGCATGCCTCCATCATCGTGCCTTCCTTGGCATTTCCGCTTGGGCTGTTTCTGATGAAGCAATTCATGGAGCAGATTCCCGATGCCCTGCTTGAGGCAGCCAAAATCGACGGGGCCAGCGAATATCGGATTTACTGGTCCATTGTGATGCCGAACGTGAAGCCTGCCTGGCTGACGCTAATGATTTTACAATTTCCGGCACTTTGGGGCAGCGATGGGGGCAGTTTCATTTACAGCGAGCATCTGAAGACGTTACATTTCGCGCTCGGACAGATCACGGAAGGCGGAATCGCAAGAGCCGGCGTCGGCGCGGCTGTTGCACTGCTCCTGATGATCGTTCCCATTACGCTCTTTATCATCTCCCAGAGCAGTGTCATGCAGACGATGGCCACTTCAGGGATGAAGGACTAGAAAGGAGGCATGTCAGATTGATGAACAGCTTGCGCAAACTGAAAACGCCTCTCCTCATCATGATCTGCTGCTTATTGGGGGTTGGGGCAGGAGCGGGGAACGTAAGCGCCGAGAGCGCCTCGGACTCCTATATTTATTCTTATTGGGGCGATGCTGCAGCAGCGCCGGCCGCTTATGTGGCGACTGAATTGATAAGCGGCTCGGATCTGGGGACGGGTGCTTTCCAAGAGCCGAGCGATCTTCACGTCACCGCCGACAATCGCGTATACGTGCTGGATTCCGGAAACAATCGGATCGTTGTGCTGGACCATGATCTAAAGCTGGTAACCACCGTGGATTCCTTCACAAGAGAGGGCGAGCCGGATACATTCCTACAACCGCAAGGAATCTTCGTGACCGATGACGGCGAGGTGCTCGTAGCGGACACTGGAAACAAACGGGTGGTTCACTTGGATTCGGATTTTCAACTGATCAAGATCATCGATTCTCCGGAGTCGGAGCTACTGCAGGATTCGTTTAAATTCGAACCCGTCCGGGTCGTCATGGACCATGCGCAGCGAATTTACGTCATGGCTGCCGGCGTGTTTGACGGGTTCATGGAATTCGATGCCGGAGGGGCGTTTACTACCTTCATCGGCGCGAATCGCGTTTATATCGATCCGATCGAATATTTCTGGAAGCAAATCTCGACCAAGGCGCAGCGCAGCCAGATGGTCATGTTTACGCCTACGGAGTTTACGAATCTGGATATTGACTCGGAAGGGTTCATCTATGCCACGAACGGGGACCAGTGGGGAAATAACATTAAGAAGCTTAATGCGCAAGGCAGCGATATTTTAAGAAGAACGGGGTATTCCGACCCGCAGGGCGACATTCTTTACCTCAGCAGCGAAGGTCCTTCTAAGCTGATCGACATCGATGTTACCGACAGCGAGATTTACTCCATTCTCGATGGCAAGCGGGGACGGGTGTTCACTTACAACGGGGACGGACATCTGATGTACGTGTTCGGCGGGCTTGGGAACCAAATGGGCCAATTTCATACGCCGGCTGCCATCGACCGAATCGGCGAGGATTTTCTTGTATTGGATAAAGCGCTTGGCGAAATCACCGTCTTCCGAACGACCGAGTACGGGCGAACGCTGAATGAAGCCGTCAAAAGCTATTACCGTGGCGAGGAAGAGACCGCTTTTGCGTTGTTTAATCGAACGATCGCCATGAATGCCAATCTGGAATTCGCCTATGCGGGGATCGGCAAAGCCTTGCTTCGTCAAGGCGATTATAAGGGTGCCATGATGCATTTCAAACGCAGCTTGGATCAGAAAAACTATTCGAAAGCATTTCTGCTATACCGCAAAGCGGTCATGAGGGAACATTTTCCGTTGATCATGACCATGCTGTTCTTGGCCGGAATCGGGATATTTGCCGCATCCAGGCTTCGGAAAGTGAAGGAACGAAGAAAGGGGGCTTCCGCATGAGCAGGGAATGGATTCGGTTTCCCCTAAATCTCATGGTTCATCCCTTTGAGGGCTATTGGGACCTGAAATACGATCGCAATCGAAAATTCACGTTGATCATCTCGTTTTGCGTATTGTTTCTGGTTGCCATTACGAACATTTTGGGGAGCCAGTACAGCGGTTTTCTAGTCCATGTGTACAATCCCGAGAGCATGAACAGCGTCATGGAAATCGTATATGTGATCGTGCCGATCTTGTTCTGGTGCGTGGCCAACTGGTCGCTTACGACCTTGATGGACGGCGAGGGCAAATTCGTCGAAATTTTTACGTCGACCTGCTTCGCGCTCCTGCCGCTCGTGATCATACAGTTTCCATGGATCTGGCTCAGCAATCTCGTGTCGCTGCAAGAGACCGCATTCTATTATTTTTCCAACTCCGTTGCGGTTCTCTGGTTCGTTTATCTGCTGTTTGTCGGCAATATGACGGTGCATCAGTTTTCCCCGTCCAAAACGATCGGAATTATGATGCTCACCCTGGTCGCCATGGGGTTTATGGCTTTTATCAGTTTGCTGTTTTTCAGCTTGGTCCAACAGATCGTGGCCTTTATATCCGTCATCTATCAAGAATTGGTCATGAGAACTTAAGGAGGAGGAAGGATGGGCAATTTCGCTAAATACATGCTGCTTGCTGCCAGTGTGCTGACAGCGCTGATTATGGCCGGTTGTACGGATAAAGGACCGGAAAAGGCAGCTGGCGATGAAGGCAACGGGCCCGCCAACAGCTTCACGCCGGGAGCAGCCCTTAAGTCATCTTTCGTCAATCCGAGCGTCAAAGGCATGAAAGGCATTGCCGAGAACGATCAGCTTCAGTTGCTAGCGGACGATCAGACGGGGGCGATCGCCGTCGTGCATAAGGCAAGCGGGGAGGTTTGGCACAGCAATCCTCCCGGCCGCGAGTCGGATCCGCTGGCTGCAGGCGTGAACAAGAGCTTGTTGTCCTCTCAGTTGAAGCTTGATTTTTATAACAGTTTCGGACAAATAAACTCCGTCAATTCGCACGCCGATAGCGTAGCCTACAAGCAAATCGGCATGGAGGAAATCGCAAATGGCGTTCGCGTAAACTACCGGTTCGGCTCGGACAAGAAAACGATCGACGATTTGCCTAAGAAGATCAGCAAGTCCCGCTTTGAACAGAACCTCTTAAGCAAGCTGGACAGCGCCGGCCAGCGAACGCTGAAAATCGCGTACACGGAAGATGCCGAGCAAGGGGTGTATGTCCGGTCCGACGGCGCGCTCAAAGGCCTTCAGCTGGAGCGTGCGCTTAAAGCCTTTGAGGATGCCGGATATACCGAGGACGATTTGCTGGTGGACATCGAGGAGAACCATTTGGATCAGACCAAGCCTGAACCGCGGGTATTTCACGCCTCGATCGAATATACGCTGGACGGCGACAGTCTGATCGCCAAGATTCCGGTTTCCAGCATCGATTTCCCGGCTGAATATCCGGTGAACACGATATCGTTCTTGAGCTTCTTCGGTGCTGGAGGACCGGAAGAAGAGGGCTCGATCCTCGTTCCGGACGGATCGGGAGCGCTGATCCATTTTAATAACGGCAAGACGCGGTACCCTTCCTACCAGCAGAGCGTGTACGGAATGGACCGAACGATGAGCGGAATCGAAACGGCGGACAGCAGCCAGGACGTCAGGCTGCCGGTGTTCGGCATCATCCGTGAAGGCGGGGCATTTATCGGCATCATCGAGGAAGGGGCTCCGGCCGCGACGATCAATGCCGACGTCAGCGGCAGGCTGAACAGCTATAACTATGTCTACCCGACGTTCACGGTAATCAACAAAGGCGACTTAAGCCTGGATGCGAACGGCCAGCAGCGCTCGCTCCCGAAGTTCCAGGAGAATCCGATGCGTAGCGATTTTTCGGTCCGGTATGCGTTCGTGGGCAAGCAGTCGGCTTCCTATCCGGGACTCGCCGCCTACTACAGGAATTACTTGGAGCAACAGGGAGGCCTCCCGGCAATTGCCGAGAGGAATGAGGAGAATATGCCGTTCTATCTTCAGCTCGTAGGAAGCATTTATAAGAAAAAGCATTTTGCAGGAATTCCGTATCGGGCGCTGGAGCCGCTCACAACGTTCGAACAAGCGCAAAGTATTCTGACAGAGATGGGCAAGCGAGGCATCCATGACATCAAATTGAAATTTAGCGGCTGGTTCAACAAAGGGCTGGATCATGAGGTTCCAGGCAGCGTCTCCGTTGATCAACAGATAGGAGGAGAGAAGGGACTTCGGCGTCTGCTATCCTATGCGAACGAGAATGGGGTAACGCTGTATCCGGATGTCGCTATCCTTACCGCGTTGTCCGGTTCCGGGTTCAACCAGGCGAAGGAGGCGTCCAGAACGCTGCGAGGCATCCCCGCAGAGATCTATTCCTTCAATCCGGCGCTGAACCGGCGGGATCGGACCGGTTCGCCTGCCTATGTCATATCGCCGCGGTTCATAGGTGGCTATACGGAAGCTTTCTTAAAGGATTATGGAAAATACGGCGCTATTGGCGTGTCGCTGAGTGATCTTGCCGCCGAGCTGGACAGCGATTTTCGCAAGCATCGTCAAATTGACCGTACGGAGTCCGAACAGTTGTCTCTGGATGCGCTGAACAAGGTTTCAGAAACCAATCTTCAGGTCATGGCTGACGGAGGAAACGCTTATGCGCTGCCTTTCTTGACCGATATCACCCATGCGCCGATGTCTAGCAGCAGCTTTAAAATCGAAGACGCGGAAATTCCGTTCTATCAAATGGTTGTCCGCGGGCATATCGATTACACGGGAGCGCCTTACAATCTGTCCGCGTATACCGATGCCAAACCTTATATTTTGAAGTGCCTGGAGTACGGTGCTGGCGTGTATTTTCAATGGTTCTATGAACCTAATCACAAAATAAAGGACACAGAGCATAACGAACTGTTCTCTGCCAACTACGCGTTATGGATCGACGAGGCCGCCCGCATCTATGAGGAAGTCAATGCATTTCTGAAAAAGGTTCGCCATGAGCGGATCGTCGGGCATGACGAATTGGCTGACGGCGTGTTCAAGACGACATACGAGAGCGGCGTTTACGTCATCGTGAATTACAATCGTGCACCGGTGACGATAGACGGCGTAACCATTGAAGCCGAAAGCTATGTGACGGGTGGTGAAGCGCCATGAAATCCATAACCCAGCGATTGGGGCGAAAGCAGCGAAGCTATGGGAAACAGAAGGCATTATGGGGCATTGCTTATGTGATGCCTTGGCTGCTCGGTTTTATCTTTTTCTTCCTGATCCCTTTGCTGACTTCCCTGATCTACAGTTTTAGCACCGTAACGGCAAATTCCGAAGGAATCGGCATTACGTTTATGGGGATGAAAAATTACGTGACTGCCTTTACGGTCAACACCAGCTTTAACCGAATGCTGACCGAGGCGATCGTGAACATGGCGGTGAACGTGCCCCTGATCGTTATCTTCAGTCTGTTTTTGGCCGTCGTCCTGAATCAGAAGTTCCTTGGCCGTTCCTTTGCCCGATCGATATTCTTCCTGCCCGTCATTCTTGCTTCCGGGGTCATTCTGACCCTGGAAAGCAGCAGTCTTGTTCAGGCGATCAATGATCAGAATGCCGATTCCGGGGGGCTGATTAACGCATTGGGAAGTTTTGAACTTGAGCGATTAATGCTTCAGGCCGGCGTAAGCGAGACGATCGTAAACTATTTAACGGGAGCCGTGGATCGTATTTATGAGATCGTTAGCCAATCCGGCGTACAGATCCTTATTTTCCTGGCAGGCATACAGACGATATCCCCCCAGCTGTACGAAGCGTCCAAAATGGAAGGAGCTACGGGGTATGAAGCCTTCTGGAAAATCACGTTTCCGATGGTCAGCCCGCTGATTCTGGTCAACATGATATATACGATTATCGACTCGTTCTCCCGAAATGAGCTGACAGACTTAATCAAGACCACGGGCTTCGTCCAATTCGATTTCGGCCTTAGCTCAGCAATGGCCTGGATTTACTTCCTGGCCATCTCCATCATCCTGTTGATCAGCACGTACTTTGTATCCAGGAAGGTCTTTTACCATGAATAGAAGAAGGTGAATGCAATGTCGGTTTCTCGGTGGCTATCGCTCGAAAACTGGAAACGATGGCTCTGGTCTTGCATACGTTTAACATTGATCGCTGGCTTGTCCTTTGTCATTCTGTATCCGATTCTGCAAAAAATCTCGACCGCCATCAAAGACAAGGCCGATCTTTATTCACCGGTCGTTGTATGGATTCCGGAAAATTTCACAATGAGCAATTTCCTTGATGCGATCCGCATCATGGATTACTGGGAAACGCTGTTCAACACGTTTGCGTTGTCGGCAACGACGACGGTCTTGACGGCCGCTTCTTGCGCACTGGCGGGTTACGGCTTTGCCCGTTTGAAATTCAAGGGCAGCCAGCTTTTATTCGCCTGTGTCGTCCTGACGATTCTGGTGCCTCCAACCACGATCCTCATTCCCATTTACTTGAATCTGAAAGACTTTACGCTGATGGGCCTGATTCCGCTCCTCACCGGCAAGTCCGTCAACCTGTTGAACAGCTATTGGCCGTTCATTCTGACTTCGCTGACCGCCAATTCGCTTAAAGCCGGTTTGTACATTTTTATATTCCGGCAGTTCTTCCGCGGCATTCCGAAGGAAGTGGAGGAGGCGGCTTATATTGACGGCGCGGGCGTCGGAACCACCTTTACCCGGATCATGATGCCGAACGCGATTCCTGCCATCATTACCACGACGTTGTTCTCCTTCGTCTGGCAGTGGAACGACAGCTTCTACACAACGACGTATCTGACTTCAAGCAAAGTCATGTCCACCCAGCTGTCGTCGCTGCCGTACAACCTGTCCATTATGCTGGGCGGCGATCCATCGAAGGCGGACCCTTTTTATTTGAGTATGGTGCAGGATACCGGCATTTTGCTGGCCATCCTTCCCTTGATCGTTATCTATTTGTTCGTTCAGCGCTATTTCGTGGAAAGTATCGAGCGTACGGGCATCGTAGGTTAACATTTCAAGCTGAAGACCGCCACCCCGAATCTAGGGGGTGGCGGTTTTTGTTTGCATACGAGCAACACGTAAATAACGGGATAGGAAGTAAAAAAATGTTTATTGTGGGCCGGGGCCTTTAAAGTATAATAATACAATTAATCGATAGGAAAGGGTGTTTTCTGTTGCTGATCATCGTAAAGAACTTCTCCAAAGTCATGCTAAGCGCTTTACTGTTTGGTTCAACACTGGCGTCATGTCACCAAAGCAGCGGTATCGACCACAATCGAGGGCCGGAAACACGCGGGGAGGGCGTATACAGCGATAAGTCATTACGCGCTTATCATCCGCCGATCGAAGTCACGTTTGTGAGAGAAATCGGCGACGGCTTGGAAGATATTCTGAAGGCATTGCCTGATGAAACGCTGGAGGACAATCGCTGGAGTCAGTTGTACGAACAAGTTCTGGGCATTCAAATCAAATACAAATGGGCTGTGAGAAGCGAACAATACCACAAAAAGCTGGATATTATGCTGGCTTCAGGGGACATTCCGGATATCGTCAAGGTCAATGCCCAGCAGCTTAGGCAGTTGAGCCACGCCGGTTTGATTCAAGATCTGACGCAGGTTTACAAGGAATATGCTTCACCGTTGACACAGCAAGTTCACCGCCAAGAAGGGAGCGGTACCTTGGAATCCGGCATGATCGACGGCAAGCTGATGGGCATCCCGGAGACCGATTCCTCCATTGAAAAGGCGATGTTTCTGTGGATTCGAACGGATTGGCTGGACCGATTGGAGCTGTTGCCACCGAAAACGATGGATGACGTTCTTGCAATTTCGAAAGCGTTTACAGAGGAGGATCCTGACGGAAATGGCCAACAAGACACCTATGGGATAGCGGCTACCCAATATTTGTGGGACCCCGTCATGGGCTTAACCGGATTCATGGCCGGTTATGGAGCTTACCCGAACATATGGCTTGAAGACGGGAGCGGCAAGCTCGTATACGGAGGCATTCAGCCTGAAGTGAAACAGGCGCTCAAGGAGCTTCAGGATATGTATCGTCATCATGAAATCGACAGTGAATTCATTTTTAAAAACGGAAGCAAAGCCAAACAGCTTGTTGCCGATGGGAAGATCGGCATGGTCTATGGCGAGCAATGGGGAGCATTCTTGCTTCAGTCCAGCCGCAGCGGCGATCCGGATGCGGAGTGGCAGGCTTTTCCCATTGTTACTGACTCGGGCATAGCGCCAAAGGTTCCGCTTAAATTTACCACAAGTTCTTTTTACGCCGTAAGAAAGAATTTTGCTTACCCGGAAGCAATTCTGAAGATGTTCAATCTGCATCTTGAAAAAAATTGGGGCGAAACGGCAGAGTACGAAACTTACTACAACAATGTCATGCCTGTGTGGGGACTGTCTCCCGTGACTCCTTTCCCGGCTGATAAGAACCTCAAGGCTTACCGGCAAATCACCGAAGCGCGTCGTCAGGGCACGACATCTCAGTTACAGGGCGAGCCCGGATTCATACAAGGGCGAATCGATCGATATCTGGATAAGACAGAAGACGGCGAATCCGGCTGGGGTTGGGAGAAGATCTACGGGCCTTCCGGTGCGATGAGTATTCTCGACCAATACGAGGATAACCATCAGTTGTTGTTCGATGCTTTTGCCGGCGCGCCGACTGAAACGATGATTGAAAAACAAACGATTCTGGACAATCTTCAGCATGATTATTTTGTCAATATCATCCTCGGCGAATCCGTAGAACAATTCGACCGGTTCGTGGAGGAATGGTATCGGCTTGGCGGTGCTGACATTACGGCTGAAGTGAATCAGTGGCATGAGGACAAAAAAAGCCGTCCATAAAAATGTGCCGCACCCGCACGATTGGCTTTAAAGGCCGGCAGGCGGCCGATTAACACGCATATTCACACACATCGGAGGAGTTTAATTGCTTAAGTTACCCGTGAATTCCATTCGTAATACCATTTTTATTCGACTGGTCGCTACCTATCTCTTCGTCATTCTTCCGCTTATCATTCTCGGTATTTATCTGTATAACTGGAGTTACCAATACGCTAGCCAGGAAGTATCCAAAAATTCGCAGGCGCAGCTTTCGGCTTACCTGGATGGGTTGAACCGAGAAATCGAATGGTTGGAAATCCAGCAATACGATATTTTGCAGGATGAGGAACTGAACAAAATGGTGCTGACATGGGATATGATGAGCACGGTCGAAAGAAAAGCAAGCCTGCATTATTTGCTGCCGCGGCTGGTCTCCATCAAAAACAGCAGTGTCTACATAAAAGACGTATTCATTCATATCCGCAGCATGGATAAAACGATTTCGGCCATGACCGCGATGAATGCATTCGACTCGAGACGGTATAACGATGTCTATGCAGGAGAGGCGAACGGCAATCAAAGACTGCTGCAGATCGACGATACTTTCCATCTTGTGGCGGCCAAATACGGAGCTAGAAAAGGGGAAGAGCCGCTTCTGATCGTTCAGATCGAACTGGATGAGAGCAAACTCAGGGAATCCCTGATGCAAATCAGCGTATATCCGGAAAGCGGGGCTTTTATCGTCTCCGAGCCGTCCGGCTTTGCCCTGGCCAGCCATGAGGAGGCGGATCGTTTAATGAAAGAGGCCGTGCAGGCCATCCAACATGCGAATCGTCAAATTCTGAATATCGGCACAGGCAGGTATTTGATCGACAAGGCGTATTCCGACAAGCTGGACCTATCCGTGTTCACGTACTTGCCCACTGAGGCGGTGAAACGGCCGTTAAGTAAATTTTATGTCTGGGCATGGCTGTTTGCAGGCACGACCCTCTTGGCGATTGCCATCTACGCAGTTTCGACGTACAAATTGGTTCATAAACCGCTGCTTCTGCTTGTCCAGAGCTTCAGAAAAATGGAGGATGGCATGTTTAATATCCGGATCAAGCACGGACAAAAGGACGAGTTCGGCTATTTGTACGATCGATTCAATCAGATGCTCATCAAGCTGCAGCATCTGATTGACCAGGATTTCAGGCACAAGCTCATGATGCAAAGGGCGGAGCTGAAACAGCTCCAATCCCAAATCAATCCCCACTTTTTATATAACAGCTTCTTCATCCTGAGCTCCCTGGCCAAAACGGGGGATGTCACGCAAATCGAGTTGTTCACGAACATGCTGGGAGAATACTTTCGATTCATAACCCGCAATGATGCGGACAACGTTCCATTGCTGGAAGAGACGAGGCATTCCCGCATTTATACCGAGATTCAAAAGCTCAGATTTTCAAGGCGCATTCGCGTAGAATTCGGCGAGCTGCCGAAGGAAATGGAGGCGATCAAAGTACCGCGATTGATCATTCAGCCCATTATCGAAAATGCCTATGAGCACAGCCTCGAAAAGATGCAGGATGAAGGCTTGCTGCGTGTGTCGTTTCATCTGGATGACCAAGAAGCTTCCATCGTGATTGAAGAGAACGGGAACGGGCTGACGGATAACGATATCGACATGCTAAATAAGCGGCTTGAACGCACAGCCGAATCCGCCGAATCCCCTGAAGTGACGGGGCTTATCAATATCCATCGGCGAATTGCCCTGACGTACGGGGAAAGCAGCGGATTAGTCCTTTCAAGGAGTCCATTGAATGGACTGCGGGTCCAAATTCGAATCAGGCTGACGGAGGGGAATGAACATGTATAGACTGCTGGTCGTCGACGATGAAGAGATTATTACGAACAGTTTGTACGAAGTATTTCATCAGTGGATGCCCGAGAAGCTTGACGTTTGCCGGGCATACTCCGGCAAGGAAGCGCTGAATTGGATGTCGCGCACGAGAATCGACATCGTCCTGACGGATATACGCATGCCGGGCATGAGCGGATTGGAATTGACGGAGAGCATCCGGGCTCTCTGGCCAAGGTGCAGAATTATCTTTCTGACCGGTTACAGCGATTTCGATTACGCCTATCAAGCGATTCAGATGCCCAATGTCCGCTATTTGTTGAAGACGGAAGGCTTCGATAAGGTCATGGAGGTCGTGAAGGAAGTCATTCATGAAATCGAGAGCGGCAATCGCATGAATGAATGGCTCATGCAGTCCCGCGTGCAGATTGAAGCGCTGGAATGGATGGAGCAGGGAGAATACTTCCGGCAATTCGTCGCGGACAGCAGCCTGCTTGGACAGGACAAGGAAGCCATGCTGAGCGATTTCCGGACCTTGAACATCGGATTGGATCCGAAACTCCCTGTGCTGCTGGCTCTTGGCCGCGTAGCATACTCAGCAGGCAAAGCGTATGCAGAAAAGAAAAACAGCCATCGCTCGGTAAGGCTGATTTGGAATTCTTTTATGGATGAGCATGTCCGAAGCATCGGAGTCCTGGACAAACATGGGGATTTATTATGGATGCTTCAGCCGCGGTCCGAAAATCCATCCGGTGATCGTCTTGTTCTTTATTTGGAAGGGACGCTTGAACTGATCCAGGAAGCCTGCCTGGATTCTCTGGGACTTGCCGTATCGTTCACCATAAGCGGCTTCCCCTGCCGGTGGGAGGATGTAACCCCTCAATATGAAAGGCTGCGGAGACTCCAGCAGTTAAAGATGGGCGACGGCATTCCGATGATCCTGAAGGATCAAGTCGACTCTTCCCAGGCGTCTCACTGCAAGGAAGGAGTGGAGACGAGCCATAAGGCAGGCGTCTTGGAAGCCCATTTGGAGGCCGGAAGGGAGAGCGATTTCATGAGTGAATTGGAGCAATTGTCGGAATTCGTGCTGAACGGAGACGATCATCATCAGCATGCTGCACAAGCCTATTATTCTATCGCTCTCGTGCTGTATGCTAAGCTGACCCGGCTTGGGCTTCAAGACCCCACCGGTGAACGGGGGAAGCTGCTGGACTTGGAAGGTCATGATTCCATGAAGGAAGCTTTTCGGTATTTGAGGCGAACGGCCGAAGATATATTCGATTTCAAGCGCATGGATGAACGAGGCAAAACGGCGCATGTCATTGATCGGGTATGCCAGTATATCGAGGAGCATCTGGATCAGGACATCACCCTTGTGCATCTAGCCGAACGCTATTTTTTTAATCCCTCCTATCTCTCGCGTTTATTCAAGCAGGAACGGGGAATCAATCTCTCGGAATATATCGAAAAGTGCCGAATACGGAGAGCAAAGGAGCTGCTTAAGGAAGGGGATTTGAAGGTAAGGGACGTGGCGCCTCTAGTCGGATACGATGCCGCCCATTCCTTCACCCGCTTCTTCAAAAAGGCGACGGGTTTAACGCCGCAGGAATACCGGGACCATCTTGTAAAATAGGCAGGCGACCTATCATTTGCCCGGTGTTTTCAGATGGAATGTCCGGTTGTTGTCTTGCTTACCAAAAGGTACACTTTTTACGAACAATTCCGTTCATGTCGACCCGCATTGGGACTGACCAGATCGGAATGACAGGTCACCAAGTAACGATGAAGGAGGGCGTGTTCAGGGATGAAGCCCGGAAAGCCGTTACTGGTCATACCTACCGTATTTGCTTTCGTTTGCATAATTGTTGTTTTTGCAAACCTAGCGAGTCGTGGCCAAGACGATCCAAAAATGTTTAACCAGGAGCTGAGTGACAAGATGAGTGATGAAATCAAAGCCGGCAAAACAGGAACTGAAATGATGGGCCAGGGAAGCAGAGGCAATGTTGCGAGTCGGGATGCTGACAGCACCCGCAGGGAGGCTGCGGCCGCAATCGGCAAGATTCCGCCGAACGGGAATCCGGTGGTCTCCCATAAATTCGGCGCGGATCCCTATGCGCTGGCAGTTGACGGACGTGTTTATTTATATAACACGTACGACGCATTGGAGTATGACGGTGGCGGGAATGTCAAGGACAACAGCTACAGCACGATCAACAAGCTGTCCGTCATCTCTTCATCGGACCTGGTCAACTGGACCGATCACGGAGCAATCCAGGTCGCGGGACCGACCGGCGCTGCCGCATGGGCAACGCAATCGTGGGCGCCAGCGGCCGCGCATAAGGTGATTGACGGCGAGGACCGCTTCTTCTTGTATTTTGCCAACAATGCCAGCGGCATCGGCGTGCTGACGAGCGACAGCCCTGTTGGCCCGTGGACGGATCCGATCGGAAAGCCGCTGATCACAAGAAACACGCCGGGCGTGGAAGGTGTCACGTGGCTGTTTGATCCCGCCGTGCTCGTTGACGACGACGGGAAAGCTTATATCTACTTTGGCGGCGGCATTCCGGAAGGCGAAGCCGAAATGCCGAATACGGCTCGCGTCATGCAGCTTGGCGACGATATGATCAGCGTGCTTGGCGAAGCCGTCACGATTCCGGCTCCTTATATGTTCGAGGATTCAGGGATTAACAAATTTGACGGAAAGTATTACTATACGTACTGCTCCAATTTCTCGGAAGGAATGAGGCCGGAGAACAGCCCCCCTCCCGGCGAAATCGCCTATATGGTCAGTGAGCATCCGATGGGCCCATGGACGTATCAAGGGCCCATATTGAAAAATCCCGGGCATTTCTTCGGGGTCGGAGGGAATAATCATCACGCCATCTTTCAGTTCCAACAAAACTGGTATATTGCCTATCACGCCCAAACGTTGTCAAAATCCATGGGAGTTCCGAAAGGCTATCGCTCAACCCATCTGAACCGCGTTTATTTCGAGACGGACGGTAGCATCCGGGAGATAGACGCTGACATGGAAGGCGTGAAGGGGGTCCAGCCGCACAATCCCTTTCAGCGAACGGAGGCAGTAACGATGGCATGGAATGCCGGAATTCAAGTCAATCCGTCTACTGCTGCTGAAGACTTGCAGGACAGCCCGATATTGGCGGTCACGGACATCCACGACCGGGATTGGATCGCAGTGGCCGATGTTGATTTCGGAAAAGGAGCATCCGCGTTTACGGCTTGGGTCTCGGGAGTGGAAGGAGGAGGAAGCCTGGAGCTTCGGCTGGATCATCCGGAAGGAGAACGGATCGGCACAGTGAACGTACCGCCAGCATCCGGTGCGAAGCAGCGTCAGGAAATATCCATTGAAGTTTCAGGCGCATCCGGCATCCATCATCTTTACCTCGTATTTACCGGAAAGCAGGATCAGAAGTTATTTGATTTCGAAGCATGGCAATTTGAACTGTGATTGCATATATACAGCCCGTCCATTCATAACGTGAAGATGGCAAGCTAAAAAGGCGCTCGCGAGTCAAGCAGCGCCTTTTTAGGTGCTCTAGGTAAAAATGTACGTACAAGTTAGTGCTGGCCAGAGGCAACGGGAACCGTACGGGATCCATGCAATTTTCTATACATGTTAGCGCTTACGCCGACATAAGTCTTGAATTTTTTATAGAACCAATCCATATCGTTGTATCCCACCGCGTCAGCGATTTCGTATATCTTCATGTCGGTATGCGTCAGCAAGAATTTCGCTTTCTCCATTCGCTGCTGCAGCAGATATTCGTTAAACGTCATTTTCTCGTGGAACTTGAACTTCTGCACCAAGTAGGAATAGTTGAAATGCATCCGCTCGGCAATTTCTTTTAAGGTGATGTTTTGGTACATCGAATCCTTCAAGTATTCCTTGACCTCTTGAATGACCTGATCCTCCTTTTCCGCATGGACATGGGACAATCTATTATCCGGAAACCCGTCACCGGAATGGGTTGCCGGCGAGATCATCCGCAAGCAAGTGTTGAGGTCTTCGACCGTGAACGGTGCAGGCAGATAATCATGAACTTGCAGCTGCAAGGCTTTCCGGGTCCAATAAAAATCCGTGCTGCCTCCGGTAACAATGATGGGAACTTGACTTACGCGCCGGATGTTTGCGCATAACTCCATACCTTCGGAATCTGAACCAAGCGCATGGATAATCACCAAGGTGTATGGCTCCAAAGCAATGAATTGCATGGCGGACGAGGAGGACCTGACGCAGCGGAGCCGCGAGCATCTCAACTCATTCCAATCCGGCCGGATTCCCAGTGTTGCTTCATCATGGGATTCCAGATCAACAAACAGAACATCGTGCACAAAAGCTTCCCCCCAACTTCGTTGTAATAACGCTTTCATACGGTTTGATAACATTATGGGGAATGGAAACCCGAATCACAATGTGCCGATTTTTATATTTCTAACCGATATTTACTTCTTATAGAAATATAAGGGGCCTGTGTACGCGGAAGAAACATTGGCAACCCGAGATTGGACGGGTGAACGATCCCAAATTTGGCAGGTTGTTTCAACAAAATGTAAGCGCTAATATGGAGTTATGATTTATTCGGGCCGGGTCCCATAGCGGGATCCCTATCACTTGCTCGAAGTGGAAAGGAGGTCATGCTTTGCTTCGAATGCCTAAACGTGGCCGATGGGCGGCCACGGCAGTGGCAGCTGCGGTAGCAGCGTCCGTCGTTGTCCTGTTAATCCTGCCCCAAATGGGCAGCCGTGACAAGCCCCCCGCCGAAAGTCAGGCCCCAGGAAAACCGGAGGAAGGAGCAGTGGAGATAACAGGGGATTCGGATGCGTCGAACGGAAAACTGAATGCCGAACCCCCTGCCGGCACTAATCAAACGGCGTCAACTGAGCCGCAGGCACAGCCGTCCGCATCGCAAGATATTCCCTCGCTGCATGAACTCTTTGAGGAGGATTTTCCGATCGGCGCCGCGATCGAACCGAATCAGACCAACGGTCCAACATCGGAATTGCTGAAGAAGCATGTCCGCTGGCTGGTGGCGGAGAATGTCATGAAGCCGGATGCGATCCAGCCGTCGGAAGGCCAATTTATATGGACAAATGCCGACCGGATCGTGGAATTTGCCAAGGAGAACAACATGCAGGTCCGTTTCCACACGCTGGTCTGGCATACCCAAGTCGGGGCATGGTTTTTCCAAGATGCGGAAGGCAAGCCGATGGTGGATGAGACAGATCCCAAGCGCCAGGAAGCGAACAAAAAATTGCTGCTTGAACGCCTGGATACCCACGTAAGGACGATCGCCGGCCGATATAAGGGCGAGATTACGTCTTGGGACGTAGTGAATGAAGTCATTGAACCGGGGGATCCGGACGGAATGCGCGCGAGCGAATGGTATAAAATAGCCGGTACCGATTACATCGCAACGGCATTTCGAGCGGCTCGGGAAGCCGGAGGACCCGAAGCAAAGCTATATATTAACGATTACGGCACGGATAACCCTGTGAAAAGGGACCTTTTGTTTCAGCTGGTGAAAGATTTGCTGGAGCAAGGTGTTCCGATCGACGGGGTTGGACATCAGACGCATATTGACATTTATGGCCCATCGGTGGATTCCATCATCGCCTCGATGCGAAAATTCGCGGAGCTGGGCCTCGACAATCTTGTCACCGAGCTCGATATGAGCATTTATGCGTGGAATGACCGCAGTGATTACGGCCAAGATCTTCCGCATGAAATCCTGAACCTGCAAGCCGATCGGTATGGCGAGTTGTTCAAGGCATTCCGTCAAAACAAGGACATCCTCAGCGGCGTCGTTTTTTGGGGCATCGCCGACGACCATACCTGGCTTCATGGTTTTCCGGTCGCACGTACCAATGCGCCTTTGCTGTTCGACCGACAGCATCAGCCCAAACCGGCGTTTTGGGCTGTTGTTAAGGCGGCAAGGACGGAGTGATAAACGGACATCTCCGTATAGCCGGGCTAACATTTATGGATTTAATGCCCATAGCTTTAAGTCGCTTACGAAATAACGTTGATAAGGAGAGACCGAGTGATGAGAAGAAGCATGGAACGGCTGCCCAAGCTCCATGAAGCTTACGGCAATAGTTTCAAGATCGGAGCTGCCGTGAATCCGATCACGATGGTGACCCAAAAGGATTTATTGGCACACCACTTCAACAGCGTTACGGCAGAAAATGAAATGAAATTCGAGCGATTGCACCCATCGGAAGAGGTGTATACATTCGAGCAAGCCGACCAGTTCGTATCGTTTGCCAAATCGAACGGAATGTCGGTGAGAGGACATACCCTCGTATGGCATAATCAGACGCCGGAATGGGTGTTTCAAGACAGTTCCGGCCGGACAGCCGGCCGCGAGCTGCTGCTCGCTCGGATGAAATCGCACATCGATGAGGTCGTTGGCCGTTATCGCGGAGATATCTATGCTTGGGATGTCGTAAACGAAGCCGTTGCCGACAGTGGAAGCGATCTGCTTCGTTCCTCCCCGTGGCTTGCGTCGATCGGGGAGGATTTTATCGCAAAGGCTTTCGAATACGCGCACGAGGCAGATCCGCAAGCACTGCTGTTTTATAACGATTACAACGAATCCGTGCCCGAGAAGCGGGAGAAGATTTACGCGCTCCTCAAGTCGTTGAAGGAGCAGGATGTGCCGATTCACGGCGTCGGGCTTCAGGCCCACTGGAATTTGGAGTTTCCGTCTCTTGACGATATCCGCAGGGCAATCGAGAGATATGCAAGCCTCGGCATGTTACTGCATGTAACGGAGCTTGACGTATCCGTGTTTGCGCTTGAGGATAAGCGGACCGATCTGGCGGCGCCGACGGCAGAAATGCTTGAGCGCCAGGCGGAGCGTTACGGGCAATTGTTCCGGCTGCTTAAGGAGTACAGCGGCAGCATCGCTTCCGTGACCTTCTGGGGAGCGGCGGACGATTTTACCTGGCTGGATCATTTTCCGGTAAGGGGCCGTAAAAATTGGCCGTTCGTCTTTGACGAGAATCATCTTCCGAAGGAATCCTATTGGAATCTGCTCAAGGAAGCTGAGCCTGAAAGAACATTCCAGGATGTACGTTCGTAAGTCGTTTCCAGCTGTCGCCATTGGTTGAAAGGAGAATTCATCAGATGAACAAGACGCAGGTCAAGAATCCGGTCATTTGGGCGGACGTGCCGGATGTGGATGCCATCCGGGTAGGGGACGTCTATTATATGGTCAGCACCAGCATGCATTCCATGCCGGGCTGTCCAATTATGAGGTCCGAGGATTTGATGCATTGGGAGATCGTTAGTTACGTATACGATACGTTCGAAGACAACGAGGCCCATCGTCTGGAAGGCGGCAGCAATATCTACAGGCAAGGTTCTTGGGCGGCCAGCCTCCGCCATCATCGGGGGAAATTTTATGTTTGCTTTTCCAGCAACGATACCGGACGGTTTTATGTGTACCGCACGGACGATGTCATTCATGGGCCGTGGCAAAGATCCGTCATTGATGGACTGCGGCATGATCCGGGCCTGCTTTTTGAGAATGACCGGGTATTCGTGATCTACGGCAACGGGGACATTTACATCACCGAGCTGACCGCCGATGCAGACGCCCTTATGCCGAACGGAATTCACCAACGGCTCTTTGAAACGGAAACGGAGGGCATCGGCTTGCGCTGCGAAGGCTGCCATGCCTATCGAATCAACGGTTACTATTATTTGCTGTTCATTGAATGGCCGAAGGCAGGGTTCGGCAGCGGCCGGCGCAGACAAATCTGTTACCGGTCACGGGAATTGCTGGGCCCTTATGAACGAAAAATCGTATTGGATGACGATCTCGGCTACCATAACAAGGGAATCGCGCAAGGCGGGATGTTCGATACGCCGGATGGCAAGTGGTACGCGATGCTGTTCCAGGATCATGATGCCGTCGGGAGAATCCCTTGCCTGGTCCCGGTAGCCTGGGAGGAGGATTGGCCCGTCTTCGGCATCGAAGGCAAGGTGCCGGAACGGTTTGAGGTCGACTTGCCGCAAGCCGTTGCGAAGCCGCTCGTGATCAGCGATGAATTCGAATACGAATCGAATAAGCTGGCTCTGAATTGGCAATGGAACCACAACCCGGATTATCGGTTATGGTCCGTGACTGAACGTCCCGGTTTCCTAAGGCTGACAACAGGAAGCCTGTCACCGGCGGGCGTGCTGCAGGCCCGGAATACGCTGACGCAGCGCACGGAAGGGCCGGCATGCACGGGGACTGTCTTATTGGACACGGGGCATATGAAGCCCGGCGATCATGCAGGGCTTGTTGCTCTGCAAAGCCATTTCGGCACTGTCGGCGTCAAGGTCGCGGAGAACGGCGACAAGTTCATAGCGATGAGCGTAAACGATGGGAGCGGCAGGGAGAAGGAGCTGGAAACGGTTCGGTATCCCGGCAGGGAAGTGCATTTGAGAATTGATTTTGATTTTGAGAACAGCAAAGATGTGGCCTCCTTTCATTATTCTGTCGACGGGGCTGATTGGATGCCGATCGGCGGTGAGCTGAACATGCGGTATACCTTGGATCACTTTATGGGTTATCGCATCGGGCTTTATTATTATGCGACCAGGCAAACCGGCGGCCATGCCGACTTCGATTATTTTCGTTACGAAAAAGCCGAGCGTTAGAGCGCGTAACCGAAGAGAAGAGGAGCTGATCGATGTATGAAAAAAACAGGATGGACGCTCAAGCTGCTATTGGCCGTGCTGCTCCTGCTGCCCGCTACGCTGGGCCTCCATAATGGTGCAGCCGACGCATGGTCGGGCATGCCGATGTCCAAGCTTCGCGTCAGCGGCAATCAGCTGGTAAACAGCGAGGGGCAGCCCGTTGTCCTCAGCGGGTGGCACCAGCCCGGAGGCTCGTACTGGACGTATCAGGGAAGCGATTACTACCTGAACCGGAGCGGGGGGAATCGTCATGCTGCCATTTTGGCGTATTTAAAGGATATTACCGACACATTTTCCGATACCTCTCCGAAGTACGGCAACAGTCACGGCTGGTATATGAACCAGGTCAGGCTCTTTATCGACCGTGAAGACATGGGCGACGTGGCGGCCGGAACGTATAATTTTGCCGGTCTCCAGTCCTTTACGCAGAACGTCGTCGTGCCTTATATCCAGTATGCCAAGACCAAGGGAATCTACGTTACGCTAGGCCTCGACTTCACGCTCCAGGATAATCAGGCAACGACGCAAGCCAATCTCGAGAAATTTAATCAAATCTGGGGATATCTTGCGGCACAACCTGCGATCAAAAGCGCGGACAACGTCATGTTCGAGATCATCAATGAACCGGTGCTGTCTTATGCGAACGGTCGCTGGGGAGGACACCCGTCCGATCCCGAATTTCCGGCGTTTTGGGACTCGCTGCGCAATTTTCAAAATTCCATCATTTCCACGATCCGCAGTCAAGGGGCAGATAACGTGATATGGGCCGCCGGCCTTGGATGGGATCAATATTATCAGTTATGCGCCACGCGTCCGCTAACCGATCCGCTGAACAACTTCGGATATGCCGTGCATTGGTACCCGGGCTATGGAGCAAAGGATAACGGCTCGATACTCCAGCAGCAATGGGATACCAACATTAAGCCTTGCGCGGACAATTATCCGATCAATATTACGGAAACGACCTGGTTCAAACGGCTGCCGGGAGACTCGGAGTACTGGGAGCTGTTCAACGGCTCGAATGAAGGCTTTGGCAAAAACACCAAAGCCATATTTACGGCAGCCGGGAACGTCAGCATCGCGGTCCACATGAACGGTTTTCTTCTGCAGCCGGGGGCAAGAAGCACGTTTGCCGATCCGACGGCAGGGCTGCTCTTCGACGGTGATCCGGCACGGGACGGCATGGCCCGCTTCATCTTCGAATGGTATTACGAACGTGCGCAGCTTCATCCATGGAACGGCATATGGAACGGTATTTTATCGGGAGAAACCTATAAAATCGTGAACCGTGCCTCAGGGAAGGTGATCGACGTCCCGGGCGGACAAAACAGCAATTCGCTGCAGCTGCAGCAATGGCCGGACAATAACGCCACGGCCCAGCGATGGGTTGCGGACGATATGGGAGCATACAACAATGTATACCGGCTTCGCAGCGTCAGTTCGAGCGACGGCAAGGTGATGGATGTTAGAAACGGTTCCACAAACAACGGGGAAGCAATACAGCTCATGCAGGATTATGGGAATCAAGCACAGCGATTCCGCCTGATCAAGCTAAGCAACGGATACTGGAGCATCCTTAACGCGAACAGCAATAAAGCCGTCGAAGTGGCGGATGGTTCGTCCGCGGACGGAGCGAAGCTCCAGCAGAATCCTTATCGAGGGGATTTGCATCAGCAATGGCAGTTGATCAACGTAAATTGACGCTGCCGTACAGGTGGAGAGCGGCAAGGTGAGGAGGATGAAGAACGATGGCAGGCCATTTTACGCCAGCGGGAAATGAAACGGAAGGTCCAGTGGCGCCGCAGGATCCTGCAGTCAAACGCAGCGGACTGTACATCCTGTATGAGGCGATCATCGAAGCGACGACTCGTCCCGATGGGAAGTACGCGCAAGAGATATACCTGGACGGGAGTCAGCTCGTCGATAAAGCCCGATTTACCGGGGGTGTGACGGATGAAGCCATTCTTGAGCTGCTAAAGAGCAGCAGGGGTCTTCGCCGGCTGGTGGACAGTATCGGAATATCCGTTCATGCGCATGAACGGGACGTATCGAGCGTTCTGTTCACATTTTGGAATTGGGGAAATGCGAATCCATACGAAACGGGATCCCGGCAGAGTATAACCTGTCGAGCGAACGGCACGGAAACGCTCTTGGTTCTGGATAACGACGAAGATCGATATCCGGATGACGATGTTCCAGGCAAATTCGTCTTCGAGTTTGAACGAGAGGGCGTGTTGGCAACGGTCAGCATCGTATTCTATCTTCGTGACGGTTACCAAATCCCCGAGGCTGCAGTCGACCCCCCGGTCGATGTGGAATCACAAGCATATCAAGACATGATTAAGAAATCGCTCATAAGCCCGGGTCATAACAAACGATTAAAGGCGGCAATCGAAAAAGCGAAGCGGGGCGAGCCCGTAACCATCGCCTACATCGGCGGTTCCATTACCCAAGGGGCCGGCGCTGTCCCTCTCCATTCCCAATGCTACGCATACCAATCCTATGACCTGTTCAAGCGAAGGTTTGCACCCGCCGGCGACAGCCCGATTCGTCTTGTCAAAGCTGGCGTAGGCGGTACGCCGTCTGAGCTCGGCATCGTCCGCTATGAGCGGGATGTGCTTCGAGAAGGGGAGGTACGGCCGGATATCGTGATCGTTGAGTTTGCCGTCAACGACGCAGGCGACGAAACGAAAGGAAATTGTTACGAGAGCCTGGTACTCAAGGCTCTTTGCGCCGATCACAAACCCGCGGTGATTTTGCTGTTCAGCGTATTCGTGAACGACTGGAATCTTCAAGACCGTCTGGCCCCGGTCGGCTGGCATTACAATCTTCCGATGGTCAGCGTGAAGGATGCGGTCACGGAACAGTTCCGATGGACCAAGGAGCAAGGGACCGTGATAACGAAAAGACAGTTTTTCTACGACATTTATCATCCAACCAATGCGGGCCATCGGGTGATGGCCGATTGTTTGGACTGGTTATTCGAAGTAACCGATCGTTCCCCCCTCCACGAGGAGGACCTGGCGGATGAACAGCCTCCGCTGATCGGAAATGACTTCTTCGGAACGCAGCTGCTCGATCGCAGGAATGGCGATCGCATCGCCCGCATTGATCCCGGCGGTTTTTCGGACACCGACACGGATCTGCAAATGGCGGAGCTGGACGATCATGCATACGGGACGCCGCAATTTCCGCACAACTGGATGCATACGGCCGATTCCGGCGAGCACAGCTTTAAGATGAACATCCGGAGCAAGCGTCTTATCCTTGTTTATAAAGATTCGGGAAGCCGGGCATTCGGGACCGCGAAGATATGGGTAGACGGGAAGCTGAAGAAGACCGCCGATCCGCATGAAGTCAATTGGACGCACTGCAGCGCCGTGATTTTGTACAATGAGTCGAAGTCAGGAGAACATGCGGTAGAGATCCAGATGGCGGAAGGCCACGAGGATAAGCGATTTACGATCCTGGGCTTCGGTTACGTCCCATAAAATTGCATTAGATAGCTTCACGCTCCATGGGTAAGTTTGATTGGACATCAAGCGGCGCTCAATCAAAAAGATGAAGGGGAGAGGAAGATGAAGGAGACGGCACCGGCTGGATACGACGTTCCGCGGGAGATCGCCAGGGGGAAAATCGAAACGGTGGAATATGCATCCGAAACGGTAGGCAATGATCGAAAGGCGATGATTTACACGCCTCCGGGATATGCGGAAGACAACGTGTACAACGTTCTTTATTTGCTGCATGGCATCGGAGGTGATGAATCGGAATGGCACCGTCATGGCGATCCGCAGACGATACTAGATAATCTATATGCGGACGGGAAACTCGCGCCCATGGTCGTCGTGTTTCCGAATGGCCGTGCGATGCCAAATGATCGGGCGGAAGGGGACCTGTTTGCTCCGGACAAAATAAAAGCGTTCGAGACGTTCGAAATCGATCTGCTAAGCGATCTGATTCCCTTTATCGAGTCACGATACTCGGTATCGACAGGCCGGGAAAACCGTGCGATTGCGGGGCTGTCCATGGGCGGGGGGCAATCCCTGAATATCGGCTTGAAGCATCTCGACCGCTTCGCATGGATTGGCGCTTTTTCCCCGGCTCCGAATACGAAATCTCCGGAGCAGCTCGTCCTGAATCCGGAAGAAACGTCGGCACGGCTCAAATTGCTGTGGCTGTCATGCGGCGACGAGGACAATTTGAAGCAGATAAGCGACCGGACGCACGCGTATTTGTCGGAGCATCGGGTTCCTCACGTTTGGTATGAGGAAAGCGGAGGACACGATTGGCCCGTATGGAAGAACGATTTGTATCATTTTTCCCAGCTTCTTTTTAAAGATAACTGATGTTGAAGGAAGCCTTGCGCCATGTTGGCCGGGCTTTTTACTTTCAGCCAAAAACGAAAGGGTAAAATCATGACGTTATTGCCGAAGGACATTGTGTCCATTTTGGACCAAAACGGTATAAAAGCTGCTGATCTCCTGCACGGGATGGAGTGTGACCGGCTGCCGGACGGCGGTTTTTCAGAAAGCTATCTCGTATTGTCCCGAAAACACCTCCACATCTTTCGCAGCAGCGGCGTTACGAAGGAGAAGACGTTTTCGGGTTATGCAGCCGGCCGGCGCAAAGCTGCCGGCAAGCCGGAGCAAGAGGGTTCCGGCGATTGGGCTTGGGAACGCATTCCCCTCGAACGGCTCGAAGCCGTGACCATCGTTAATCTGGTCGCTTCCGGCATGGTTGTTGCCAAGGAGAAGGAGGAGCGAGTGATCGGTGCATTCACAAGCGGCCATATGAATCAGGCCGTCCGGTTTGCGCAAGCCTTCGATAAATTGAAGAACAACGAGCCGTTTGAAGCCTTCGAAATTGACGGAAAATCGGACGGGGCCTCATGCCCGACATGCGGATTGATGTACCCCGAAGAAGGCAGGCCATTCTGTCCGAAATGCATGAAGAGGCATGCGGTATTCGCACGTTTGCTGTCATTTGCGGGCAAGTATAGGCTGTCCATCTTTTTTATCGTGTTGTTTATGCTGCTGAACTCGGCGACCGGTCTCGTCATTCCTTATTTCCAGGGCACCGTGCTGTTTGACCAGGCGCTTGCCGGCAATGGCGCTTTTGCGGGGCGGATCGGTCTGGTCATCGTGATCATCCTCGCATTCCGAACGCTGTCGCTGTTGTTCGGCATCTTGTTCGGCACCATCATCGCAAAGCTGGCGGCAAAGGTTGCCTTCGATTTGAAAGCGGCGGTATTTACCTCGTTGCAGCGGTTGTCGCTCGATTTTTTTATGCGCAGGCAGACCGGCCATCTTATGACCCGCGTGAACAACGACGCACAGGAATTGCAATATTTTTTTGTTGACGGGCTTTCTTACTTCATCGTGAATGCGATGAACATCATCGGCATCATTGCCGTGCTCCTATGGATGGATTGGCGGCTTACGCTGATCTGCCTGCTGCCGATGCCGCTGGTCTTCTGGCTTGTCCGGACTGCGTTCCCGAAGCTGTGGCGTTTGTCATGGCGGAGGCACCGCAAGGTAAGCGCTCTGAATTCGATCATCAGCGATTCGGTTCGCGGCTCGCGGGTCGTCAAGGCATTCGGTAAAGAACAGGTAGAGATCGGCCGCTTTCAGCAGGCAAACGATGCATTCTCCGGTGCCGAGCAGCGCTTTAATAAATGGAGCGGAACCGTGTTTCCGATTCTTAATTTTCTAACGCAGGCGGGCGGAATATTGATCTGGGCGTTCGGCGGTTGGTACGTGATGCAAGGCCGGATGTCTTTTGGCTCAGTGCTTACGTTCGTCAACTATATGATGATGCTGTACGGGCCGATTCAGTTCATGAATAATATTATCGGCTGGTGGTCCAATTGCATGGCGGCTGCGCAGCGTATCTTCGAGATCCAGGACGCCGTACCTAGCGTAGCAGAGCGTCCCGGAGCCGTTTCATTAGTGACAATGAAAGGCGACATCGAGATCGACAACGTTTCGTTCGGCTATGAGCCGAACAAACCGATTTTGAAGCAGGTGTCCCTGCGCGCGAGACCCGGGCAAATGATCGGCGTCGTCGGCCATTCAGGAGCGGGGAAGTCGACGCTGGTCAATCTCGTGTCACGATTGTACGACGTAACCGAGGGAGAGATCCGGATCGACGGCGTCAATGTCAAGGAGCTTTCGATTGCTTCACTGCGTCGTCATATCGGCATCGTCTCTCAGGATATCTATGTATTTACAGGCAGCATCGCAGAAAATATCGCGTACGCCGATCCCGATTGCCGGATGGAAGACATTCTGCATGCGGCCAAAATCGCGAACGCGCACGATTTTATTCAAAAGCTGCCGGACGGCTACGATACGGAGATCGGCTCGGGCGGCTACAGCTTGTCCGGCGGGGAGAAGCAGCGGCTGTCGATCGCGCGGGCCGTGCTGCACAACCCGAAGGTGCTCATTCTCGACGAGGCAACCGCTTCGCTTGATACCGAGACGGAGCTGCAAATCCAGGAGGCGCTCGATTCGCTCGTCAAAGGACGGACCACGATCGCGATCGCCCACCGGCTGTCCACGCTAAGGCAAGCCGATTATCTGGTCGTGATGGACAAGGGCGCCGTCGTTGAAGCGGGCACGCATGACCAGCTGATGGCGATGGAGGGCGTCTACCGGGAGCTCGTTCGCAAACATGATGAAGCGCTTAAAATGAAAGGGGAAATCATCGCATGAGGATGGAAGAGCACCAGGGAATGGAGCTGGCGGATGCCGCGGGCATCCGTTATTTGACACCGAGCAATTCGGAATTTGCGGAGACGACGGGCCATCTGCTGTCCGTCTGGACCAAAGGCGAGGTGCACTCGCCGGTTTACGTTCATTGCTCCTTCCCGCATACGAACCAGCGCTCCTTCCTGTCGATTCGAACGGCGGACAACAAGGAGATCGGTATGATCCGCTATCTTGACGTTTTTCCGCAAAGCACGGCTTCTATCATTGAAAGGCAGCTGAAGATCCGTTATTTTACCCCGGAAATTACCAAGGTGATTGCCGTAAGCGAGGAGTTCGGCTATTCCTATTGGGAAGTTGAAACGACTGCCGGACGGTGCCGGTTCACGGTGCGAAACGGCAGCGGCAGCGTCAAGTTTGCAGCGGAGAACCGCCTGCTGATCATCGACGTCGACGGGAACCGGTTCGTCATCCCGCAGGTGGATCAGCTTAGCGACAAGGAATACCGAATGATCGAAACGAGATTGTAGATGGCGATAACGGAGGAATATCGATGAATTTAAACTTCACGCTTTCGGAGCAGAATTTCGCGGCAGCACGGCAAGTCATCGGAGAGGAGATCGACTATTGCGTCCCTGCCGACCTGTCGCTGGATGGGCGGCGGGTGGAGGGATACCTGGCGATCGGCAGCGGCAGGTGGGCGCATGTGCGGGACGGCCAAGTGCGGGATCACGGGAACATCGCGGACGCCTGCGATTATCATCTGGTGCCGTTCGTTGGCAATGCGGTGCTTGAAGCCACGGAGAACGGGACGAAACGAATCATCGTCAGGGTGACGATGCAGCATGCGTCCAGGTACGGCTATATCACCCAAATCCTGAACGATATGGCCGCCAATCGCCCCGTCCGGATTTATCGTGACGAAGGGGATCCGGTTTGCGCGGAATGCGGAAGCGCGCTCGTCCCGGGTACGCGGGTGTGTCCCAGATGCATGAGTAAGGCAGCTGCATTCAAACGACTGCTTCTCATATCCAAAAGACACTGGCGAAGCTTGATGCTTGGACTAGGTGTCCTTATCGCTGCCTCGGCGTTGGCGATGGCCGGGCCTTACTTCCAGAAGCTGCTGGTCAACGCGGCGCTGCTCCCCCCTGCCGGACAAGAGGCCAGCGTAAGGGTATTTTGGCTCGCACTCCTTGGGATGCTGTTCACCCTGGCTTTCGGGGAGCTGCTCGGCATTGCCAGAAACCGGATCATGGCCAGCGTCAGTATGGGCATTGCGGCCGACCTGCGCAAAACGGTGTTCGATCGGATTCAGAGCATGTCGCTCGGATTTTTGACGTCCCAGCGAGCGGGAGACCTGATGAACAGAGTGACGGCCGATACGGACCGCATCCGCCACTTGATTCAGGAAATGTGCACGACGGCCATCCACCAACTGCTCATTCTGATCGCTTCAGCGACGCTGCTTTTTTCCGCCGATTGGCGGCTGGCGCTGATCGTGCTGCTTCCGGCTCCATTCGTTGGTTATTTGCACTACTATATTTGGAGGCATGTCTTAAACAGGCTTTTTCACAAGCAGTGGCGCATCTCCGACAAGGCAAACTCGTTTCTACACGATGTCCTCAGCGGCATTCGGGTCGTGAAGGCTTTCGGCCAGGAAGAGCGGGAGATTCGCAGATTCCGGACATATAACGGCGAATTCGCTGCTGCTGCGTTGAAAAGCGAGAAGTTGTACAGCATTTTATCGCCGATCTCGAATTATTTGATTCAGATCGGCCAATATCTCGTACTCCTGATCGGCTGCTACATGATTATCGGCCGGGAGATGAACGTAGGCGAGCTGATCCAGTTCAGCGCTTATGCCGCCATGATTTTCGGGCCGATTTCCTGGCTGATGTTCATGCCGCGCTGGATCGCGAATGCGGTCATTTCGATGCATCGCGTATTCTCGGTAATCGACGAGCAGCCGGAAGTCATGGATGCAAACAACGCGTTGGGCCACCGGATTCGGGGCAAGATCGAGTTCCGAGACGTTTTTTTTGGTTACAGATCGTATGAGCCAGTCCTAAAGGAGATTAATCTCACCGTGAAGCCGGGGGAGATGATCGGACTCGTCGGCCATTCCGGATCGGGCAAATCGACGACAATCAATCTGATTTCCCGTTTCTATGATGTGAACGAAGGGGAGATCCGGATTGACGGTATCAATATCCGGAAGATCCGGCAGGAGGATTTGCGCTCGCAAATCGGCGTCGTGCTGCAGGAGACGTTCCTGTTCAGCGGGACGATCGCGGAGAATATTCAATACTCGAAGCCGGGCGCAAAGCCGGAAGAGGTTATCGAGGCGGCCAAAATCGCCAACGCGCACGATTTTATCATCAGCTTGCCTGATGGTTACGACACGAGGCTGGAAGAGAACGGGAACAACCTGTCGGGAGGCGAGCGTCAGCGGATCGCCATCGCGAGGGCCGTGCTGAACGACCCCCGAATCCTCATTCTGGACGAGGCGACGGCTTCGCTTGATATCGAGACGGAGGCGGCCATCCAGGAGGCGCTGAAACGGGTGACGAAGAATCGCACGACGATCGCTATCGCACATCGTCTCTCTACGCTTCGCAATGCCGATCGGCTCGTCGTTCTCGACAAGGGGCGGATCGCTGAAGTCGGCACGCATCGCGAATTGATGAAAAAGCAGGGGATTTATTACAAACTGATCTCCGCCCAGCGCGGCATGTCCCGCAAGAGCGATCCTTCCGCGGTGGTATGACGCCGCCAGATGCTTACTGTGAAATAGACGATATGGAAAACACAAAGATGGATCTTTATGAACGCTGGAGAAATTGAGCCAAGTTTCCTATTCTGAGCTGCTGCCCGACATTGTAAAGATTACACTGAACTGTTCATCCGGGTGCCCCTAAATCTGCAAGATAGCCTGGGAAAAAACACGCTGTCGACCGGAGACAGGCTGAAACGGTTTAAGGGAGGGCTGAGAGGATAACGGGCTGATTGAACCTATTTTCAATTCGGCCGATATTTACTTATTACCTCCAGCCAGCCGGGAGTGGTTGGATGATTATGAGAAAGTGGTGCCGGGTCATCGCACATTTCCCATTTGTTTGCGTTTTATCCGGGCGAAGGTATTAACGTGAATTCCACGCCAGAGCTGATTGCAGCGGCTCGAACGACATGGATCGCAGGCTGGCTAACGGCGTCGGACATACCGGCTGGAGCCGAGCGTGGTTCATCAACTTCTGGGTACAACCGTTGGATGCCGACAAAGCTTACGAAGACGTAAGAGCGATGCTCACTCCACGCTGGTTTGATCCGTCTGCTGTCCGCTTTGCGTAACAGCTGGAGCGATGTGGAAGTTAGAGGGCTGCTGTCACGCTTATCCCGACTTTTCCCGGTTGGCAAATGGTGGTCGAATCCAACAGTTATTTGCCCTTGATTTTGCCAGCAGCGTTTAACATTTTATGAATAGGGCAGTTCATAGAACGATCCCCAAATCACTTGACGAAGCAGCTCTTGTTGACGGAGAAGGTTATTTTTACATTGTCAGGCATGTTATTTTTCCTTTATCCAAATCGGCTGTCATTGTGGTTGCGCTGTTTCAGTTTCTGGGTGTTTGGAACGATTTTTTGGGCCCGCTTGTTTACATCAACAAGGAATCTAAGTTCACGCTGGCGCTTGGCGCAATTTATTGGCTATTACACAGCTCAATGGGAGTTGTTGATGGCGGCGGCCACGATGGTTCTCTTTCCGCCTATTATGCTGTTTATATTAGGACAAAATACTTTATTAAAGGCATTGCGGTATCCGGGCTGAAAGATTAATAGCTCGTTCTGCCGACATATCGAAAGGAGGAACTCAATGAAAGCATTGAGAGGCAAACAGGTCATTTTGAAAGAGCAAGAACTGATTCGCAGGGAACGAGCGAACAGAAGCTATCTGATGAAGCTGGACAGCGGTCATCTGTTGTTTAATTATCATTTGGAGGCCGGAAGATTTCATGGAAGAACGATTCCCGAAGGTGCGCACGGCGGTTGGGAAACGCCGGTCTGCCAATTGCGCGGCCATTTTCTTGGTCATTGGTTGTCTGGTGCGGCGTTGCATTATGAAGAAAGCGGCGACATCGAATTAAAGGCCAAACTGGATGCTATTGTCCATGAATTGCATGAATGCCAACGCGATAACGGCGGTCAGTGGGTCGGTCCGATTCCCGAAAAATATCTGCACTGGATTGCAAGCGGAAAAAGCATCTGGGCGCCCCAATACAATTTGCACAAAATATTAATGGGGTTGGTCGATGCCTGGCAATATGCCGGTAATCGGCAGGCCCTGGATATCGTGGATCGTTTCGCGGACTGGTTTGTCGAATGGAGCGGCACATTCACAAGAGAGCAATTCGACGATATTCTCGATGTGGAGACAGGCGGAATGCTTGAGGTTTGGGCCGATCTGTTGCACATAACCGGAGCGGACAAATATCGTGTGCTGTTAGACCGGTATTATCGCAGTCGGCTGTTTCAACCCTTGCTGGAGGGCAAGGATCCGCTTACGAATATGCATGCTAACACTACGATACCGGAAGTGCTCGGCTGTGCGAGAGCTTATGAGGTTACCGGAGACGACAGATGGCTGTCCATCGTCCAAGCGTATTGGAATTGCGCTGTAACGGAAAGGGGAAGCCTTGCGACAGGCGGTCAAACCGCTGGAGAGGTCTGGATGCCGAAGATGAAGATGAAGGCCCGCCTAGGTGACAAAAATCAGGAGCATTGTACTGTCTATAACATGATCCGACTAGCAGATTTCTTATTTCGTCAATCTGGCGACCCTGCCTACGCGCAATATATCGAGTACAATCTATACAATGGCATTATGGCGCAAGCCTATTATCAGGAATATGGTTTGACTGGTAGTCAGCATAACTATCCCAGAACCGGCCTGCTGACCTATTTCCTCCCCATGAAGGCCGGTCTGCGCAAGGAGTGGAGCACGGAAACCGACAGCTTCTTCTGCTGCCACGGCACGATGGTTCAGGCGAATGCGGCCTGGAACATGGGAATTTATTATCAGGACGGGGTTATCGTCTATATCAGTCAATATTTCGATTCCGAGTTGCACACAAGTATCGCTGGAACCCTCATACGGATCGTACAGACGCAGGACAAAATGAGCGGGAGCCTCCTATCCTCGTCTAACACGGCCGGGTACCAAGCTATTAATGATACAGCGTCGACAAATGAAAATATACCTACTTTTCGCAAATACGATTTCATTGTATCTGCTGCCGCACCGACAACGTTCACGCTCCGCTTACGCATACCTGAGTGGATCATGGCGGGAGCATCCGTGTACGTCAATGACGTTCTGCAGGGGACGACTCTGGACAGCGAGAACTTCTATGACATTCACAGAGCATGGAAGGAAGGCGATACCGTCTCGATTATGCTGCCAATCGGCATTCGGTTTGTTCCGCTACCGGACGACGAACGAACAGGTGCCTTCCGATACGGGCCAGAAGTGCTGGCAGGCTTGTGCGAATCAGAACAGCAGCTCTATATGAGGGATGAGGATATTGCGTCCGCTATCGAGAACGAAAATGAACGTGAATGGGGGAGTTGGCGGTATTTCTTCAAGACAGTCAACCAGGAACCTGCCATCACGTTCAAACGAATTCGGGATATCGGGTACGAACCTTATCAAATTTACTTCAAAGTAACGCGTACAAAATTATAGTGAAGAGAGAAAAATAAATATTCTGTGTGTCCAGCCGATCAACATATCCATTCCTGCGATAGATCTAGGCTGAGGACTAGTACGATCAAACAGGCGGATACTGAGATCGGCAAAATTGCCATTTCCGTAATGGAGATTTGAGAGTTGTAAGCTGTCGGAGGTCTCATATAACGTTCCTGTTCGGCGGGACGATCGGAGTGAATATTCATTACTCGAAGCCGAGTGCAAAGCTGGAAGAGATTATTCTTGAAAAGCCTTATCCGTTAGGAGGGAAGAAGCAGCGTATGGATAATGAATTTCACAGCGTTCTCTGCTATACGAGAGAACCGCTTGAACCGGAAATCTATTCCCCGAAGCTTGCATATAGTATGCATCTCGCTTACACCGATGACGGGATGAGTTATCGGGAGCTTAATCACAACTCGGGGGTGCTGTTCGCTAAAGCCGCCGAGCTCTCAAACGGCACGCTGTCCGCCAAGAGTTTGAAGAATCCGTACCTGTTCCACATGGCTGACGGAAACTTTGGCGTACTGGCCATTCGGACGGAAGCGGACGGTTCTCCCGATCAGCAGAGCAAGGGCTCGGTGCTTTTGTTCACTTCCCCGGACTTGCTGCAGTATCGGGAGCTCGGTCTGTTGAACCTAACGAAAGGGCTTCGTGTACAAGATATCATGTGCGAATATGAACATGCTTCCCGAAGGTATATCCTTCGTTGGCGTGAAGAAGACGGAAGGTATTATCAAAGGGAAATGGCGGACGTGACATGCCCGGACGACGCTGCCAAGCCGAATCCGTGCGAAGCTTTCACGCTAAGCCCAAGACGCGTCGACATTGAAGGAGCAGTGCCCCGCAATGCGATACGTGTATCGCGAGGCGTGGCTCAGAGGCTGATTCATAAGCTTACGGTACCGGTTCATGTGCGTAATGAACTCCCGGAGCGTGTGGCCGTTTCGTCCAAAGAACAGTTACAAGCGGTTAAAGTGACGGCGATATACAGTGACGGCACCACCGCGATCAAGCCGATTGAGTGGGATGCGTCCGAGATCGATTGGAGCCGTCCCGGAACTTATCGCATTTCTGGAAGCATTCGGCAGGATCGCTATACGTTTCCGATGGCGACGAACCGTGCCGACCCTTGCATTGCGCAGTGGGACGGAAGGTATTATTTTGTCGCGACCAATGATGCCGACGGCAACCATACGATATCGATCCGGGAGGCGGATTCCATATTCGGTCTGGTCTCGGCAGAAGAAACCAAAATCCTGGATACAGGCATGCATGATCATCTGAAGCGATTTCTGTGGGCGCCTGAACTTCATGGCATCGGCGGCGATCTGTATATTTTTCTTGCCGGCAGCAGCGGCGAATTCAAAGACATTCAATCGCATGTTATGCGGTTAAAGAATGGCGGCAATCCGAGAATGGCTGCGGATTGGGGGACCCCGATCCGGGTCGCCAGGCATGACGGAAGCCCGCTGTTTCAAGCCGGCATAACGCTGGACATGACCGTATTAGAGCGGAAAGGCCGTTTATATGTGCTCTGGGCGCAAAGGGAATTGGTACCGCATGACTTGGGCTCGTGGATCTATATCGCCGAGGCGGATCCGAGGGAACCGTGGAGACTGATATCGGAGCCTGTCCTGCTGTCCAAGCCCGATTACGGCTGGGCGAACAATCAAACGTTCGTGGAGGAAGGGCCCTTTGCACTCATGACAGACCGGAAGATCTTCGTGACGATATCCGGTGCTCTGGTCGATGCCACGTATTGCGTCGGCATGCTCAGCGTCAATTCTGACGCTGATTTGCTTGACCCGAACCAATGGACGAAGCGAAATTACCCGCTGCTAACCTCCAGAAGCGTGCCGGGCGAATACGGGCCAGGACACAATTCTTATGTGAAGGACGAGGAAGGAACGATCTGGAGCGTATATCACGCTCGTCCAGGCATCGGAGAGCCCCGCTGCTCGGGTCTCCGTCGCGTACATTTCGACGTTGACGGTGAACCGATGCTGGGCTTGACGGAAGAGAGGGACCTGAATCCAGCGCTTGCGTCCGTACACCTGGATGTGCAGGTGGAAGCATTGGTGGAAGGCTGACGGAACAACAACTTTTCTGGGTTTGTGCGAATTGTTGAACATGAAGAACAAAAGAAGCGCCGTGTTCCCGTGTGCGGGTACGCAGCGCTTCTTTTGCGTTTTGACGACGTGAACCCGAGGTTAATCCTTTCCAATGATGGATTCAGATTGGGCACACCGTATAGCCGACGCTCATGCGCTTTCCACTCTCCGGCCCTTTGCGTTGCCCAGAGCATCAACACTTTTAGTAATTACAAATCGTGTTTAGTTTCTCTATGGTTCGTTTTCGCAAGCAGTTATATGATCTTGGTGAGCATCAAAATGAAAGCGCTGCATATTCATGCAGCCAAAAATTAAGGGGGGAATTAACGCATGTGGATGCGTAAGATCAGTCTGCTGTTCTGCAGCCTGATTCTGGTGATCATGACGGCATGCAGCAGCGGCTCGGGCGGCGACTCGAAGACAGTCGAGCCCGGCAAAGCGGAAGAGGCCGTCAACGCGCCTGCGGAAGCGACAAACGAGCAGTCGAGAAACGAATCAAGCAGCGAGGAAGAATTAACCGGCACGCCGGAAATGGAATTTGATATGGGCGGCCGAACCATCAAATGGGTGTCCTGGTATGATGAATCGATTCAGGAAGACAATCCTGACAACATTAAACGGAAACGTAACTTGGAAGAGCTGATGAAAAAACATAATTTTAAAATGGAATACGTGATCGTGGATTTCGGCGAGTACCAGGATAAGGTGACAGCCTCGCTGGTGGCGGGCGAACCGATCGGCGACATTATCCGGGTAGCGAGGCCATGGATGATTCCGACGCTGGTCAACCAAGGTCTGTTCGCGCCGGTGGATGAATACACGAAGAACGAGAAGGTATTCATCCAGCAGTACACGAACGAGTACTCCCAATACGAAGGAAGGGGCTACGGGTTCAGGACGGGCATCAACGGCGCGTCATCCGGCATTTTCTATAACCGCACGTTAATGAATCAATTTGGCATGAAGCCATTGCAGGAATACGTCAACGAGGACAACTGGAACTGGGATACGTTCATTCAGGTCGCGAAAGAAGCGAACAAAGATTCCAATAACGACGGCAAATTGGATATTTGGGGGCTTGCATCCGCTTCCTTGCTGGTTCCCGCAATGGCCTCGAACGAAGCGAATCTGGTCATTCTCGATAAGCAAGGTCTTGAGGATCCCAAAACCTTGGAAGTGCTGAACTTCTTGTCGCGCCTCGCAACCGAGTCGGTTGGGAGACCAACGGAAGGGGGAGACTGGACCGAGCCGGGCCAATTTTTCCGCCAAGGCAACACATTGATGGTTGCAGGCAGCGATTATGAAATGGAAAACTTCAAACAGGACATGCCGGATTACGATATCGGATTTCTCCCATTTCCGAAAGGGCCAAGCGCATCAAGTTATCATTCGCATAATACGATCCCGAATTACCTGACGATTCCAAGCGCCGTGGAGCATCCCGAACGCCTGGTTTATATTTACGAGAAAATCAACGATATCGACTCGATCTACGACTATCCGAAACAATCTACGCTGGAGACTTTATTCAGCAACGAGGACGATATTCAGAATGCCAAGATGGCCGGTGAGAGCATTAAAGTGATCGATACCGAGAGCGGATACCCATCGATGCCATATTACGAATTTATAGGGGAAATCATGGAAGGCATCCCGGTATCGACGGTCGTCGAGAAATACAAAGGGCCGTTCCAGGCAGCGATTGATGCGGTTTGGAAAAAGTAACCGTGGTTCCAAAAGGAATCTCAGCCAGTCCTCCCGTCATTTTGAAGGGATGAGTCAGGTACGGCGTTACATATGGAAGCAATTTCAAGTCAATGTTTCTTAACGGCAGACGGTGGATAGCCTTTCGCTTCCTTGAACACTTTGCTGAAATAGGAAAGATCTTGAAAGCCGCTGGATTCGGCGGCTTCCGTCACGGTAACGCCGCCGGCCATCAGCATGATTTCAGCGTTATTCACGCGTATCCGCTGCAGGTATTCCTTGTAGGTCGAACCGGTATTCTTTTTGAATAGTTTCCCTAAATAAACGGGATGGAGGTTGAACTGCTCGGCGAAGTCGTTAAACGACAAGTCTTCCGCATAGTGTTCTTCGATGATGGCGGTCAGCTTCTTGATCCGCGGGTCCATATGCATGATCGTTTGGCGATGCATGCCGTGAAGCAGCCGGTGGAGAATGAGTTCGAACAATGCACGGGCATGGATCCTATAAAACGGTTGTTTATTCATCCACACGTGGTTGAACTCCCGGATGTAGGCAAGTATCTCCTTGGTGATCAATTTCTTCGTTACAACGCCAAACGGAAGCCGGATATGATTGTGCGGCTCGGCCCAGAAAAAATTGAACGGATACGCATGCATGGGAGATTCCTTGCACGTATGGGCTTCCCGTACGCTTCCCCCCGGAACGTAGACCAGGTCGCCCGCCTCAACTGCAAATTTTTTGCCGTCAATGTAGTAGTTTGCCCGGCCATCAACGACGAACGTCAAATCGTGAAATCCGATGCGGGCCTTCTGAATTCTCCAATCCGGATAACATCTGCGGTCCACGAACAGAAAAATATTCGGTACAAGATGAGGGTGATACTCGAGCTCCATGCGGATATCGCCTCCTTTTTAAACAAATTGTAATGTTCTCATGAACATTTACAACCTGTGGTTGGATGGTCTTTTCCCAATGTATCGCCGTTTGATCATGTGAAATCATCCGCCGTTAAGAAAGGAAGGGTCCAATGATTACGTTAACCGGATTTGCAGACGAGATATCCCCGGATTTGGATGTACAGCTGGATGTCCTAGAATCCGAAAGCATCCGTTATCTTGAGCTTCGAGGCGTTTGGGGGAAAAATGTGCTGCAGCTGACGAAAAAGGAAGCGTTGACCGTGAAAGAACGATTAGCGGAGCGGAGGGTCGGAGTCTCCTCGATCGGATCGCCGATCGGGAAAATCCAAATCACCGACGACTTTGAAACCCATCTCGAAGACGCTCGGCGTGCCGTTCGTCTAGCTAAGTTTTTCCATGCGCCTTTTGTACGCGTGTTCTCCTTTTACATTCCGGACGGGGACTACGAGAAGCATCGGCCTGAGGTGTTACGGCGCATGCAACGACTCGCTCAATTGGCTGAACGCGAAGGCGTGGTTCTGCTTCATGAGAATGAAAGCCATATTTATGGAGACACCGGCGAGCGATGTTTGGATCTGCTTCAAACGGTTTCATCCTGCCATTTGCGGGCAGCCTTTGATCCGGCGAATTTCGTGCAGTGCGGCGTGAAGCCCGTTAATGAGGCCTATCCACTGATAGGCGACTATACGTCGTATGTTCATGTGAAAGACGCCATCATGGGGAAGGGGACAGTCGTACCTGCAGGGGATGGCGACGGCGAGCTCCGCGAGCTCATTCATGAGCTCAGCCGCAGGCGATTTTCAGGGTTTATGTCGTTGGAGCCGCATCTGCGCGCCGTCGGAAAATTCGAGGGATTCACGAATCCGGGGCTTTTCGTTGCGGCATCCAAAGCGATAAAGCGATTGTTAGCGGAGCAAGCAATGGAATGGAATTGACCGGCTGAATATTGATTCAACGCGTGACCTTGGTTTGAGGAGCCAAAAAATTCGAGAGGAGCAGTCTCATGAATTTACGATTTAAGAAATTCTTATGCGTATGTTTGTCTCTTGCCATCGCTTTGTCCATTCTGGTTGCACCTGGAAATATTGCCGCAGCCAGCGATGCCGTCATCAATGTTTCCTCGGAGAAGCAAGTGATTCGCGGCTTCGGAGGCATCAACCACCCGGCATGGATCGGCGATTTGACGGCAGCACAGAGAGATATCGCATTCGGAAACGGGGCGAATCAGTTAGGTTTCTCAATATTAAGAATCTACGTGCATGAAGACCGAAATCAGTGGCATCGTGAGCTGGAGACGGCCAAACGGGCCATTGCCCTTGGAGCCATCGTATTTGCTTCCCCATGGAATCCGCCGGCCGATATGGTCGAGACCTTCAACCATAACGGCGATACGTCGGCAAAGCGGCTTCGTTACGACAAATATGCCGCGTATGCCCAGCATCTTAACGATTTCGTGACGTACATGAGAAACAATGGCGTCGATCTGTATGCGATATCCGTCCAAAACGAGCCCGATTATGCACATGACTGGACGTGGTGGACACCGCAGGAAATGCTTCGGTTTATGAAAGAAAATGCCGGATCGATCAACACGAGAGTCATCGCGCCGGAGTCGTTCCAGTATCTGAAAAATATGTCGGATCCGATTTTGAATGATCCTCAGGCGCTTGTAAATATGGATATTCTCGGAGCCCATCTGTATGGCACGCAGATTAGCAATTTCGCTTATCCGCTATTCAAACAAAAAGGAGCGGGAAAAGATCTCTGGATGACGGAGGTATACTATCCGAACAGCGACAACAACTCGGCGGATCGCTGGCCCGAAGCTCTGGATGTGTCTTACCATATCCACAACGCGATGGTAGAGGGAGATTTTCAAGCTTACGTATGGTGGTATATCCGCAGATCTTACGGTCCGATGAAGGAGGACGGCACGATCAGCAAACGCGGCTACAATATGGCTCATTTCTCCAAATTTGTCCGCCCCGGTTATGTCAGGGTGGATGCCACGAAAAATCCTGAATCCAACGTTTACGTATCAGCCTATAAAGGTGACAACAAAATCGTTATCGTTGCGATTAACCGGAGCAGCGCTGGGGTCAATCAGAACTTTGTTCTTCAGAACGGATCGGTTTCGCAGGTATCAAGGTGGATCACGAGCAGCAGCAGCAATCTTCAACCCGGAACGACACTCTATGTAACGGGGAGCAACTACTGGGCCCATCTTCCCGCGCAGAGCGTTACGACCTTTGTAGGCGAACTCGGGCGCTAACTCACCGTCAACGGTACTGGTAGTTATCACAAAGGTAAATCATTTTAACAAAGAGCTGTCTCCAGGTCATACAGGCGACTTGGAAGGGCAGCTCTTTGTTTTGGGCTGGAATTGATCCGAAATTTCAGCTGATTATAGTTGGATGCATGAAAGGGAGCAAAGCGCAGTCCTGGGTTCCCCCTATGCCCTAGGCGATTACTCCGGTTTATCCTATTGCCTTGTAAAGGAGTTTTGCGGCCATTCTTCTCCTAGCCGGTAGCCATATCGTAAGCAAATTGTACCCCGAGGAAGGAATTGTACCTTTTTCTTGCGAACAGTCAAGTGTATCATCGTATTGCCTTACTTTGAGAACGCTTTCTATTGAGGAGGGTACGTATGCAGCGTTTATGGTCCAAGTTCTCCCCGGTGTTCCGCAGATTTCTGATTTCCTACTTGATCGTGCTCTTGATCCCCCAAATTGCGGGCTATGCATCGTACAGGACTTCGATTGAAGTGGCGAAAGCAAGCTCAATCGAAAACAGCCTGAGTTCCTTGAATCTGGGAAAAGAGATCATCGAGCGTCATCTGGTGGAGGTGGAAACCTTCACGAAGCAGCTTGCGATCAATCAGGATCTATATCGTCTGATCGCTGATCCCAAGCCGCTCGACAGCAACAACGTTTACGGCTTGGGACGCATGCAGCGCAGCCTGTCCATGTACAGCAGCACGAATGATTACCTCTCCGATTTCTTCATCTACATACGTAATTACAACGCCATTATTACGCCGAATACCGTCTATTACCGGCCCGAGCATTATTACGAGGCGAATCGGCTTGAAGGGTTGACGTTCGAGGAGTGGGAGGAGGCCGTATTGAAGAAGCCGCATCTAAACGAGATGATGCCGCTTAAGAAATATAGGCGGGAAATCCGCGACACGGTGTTTGTTGAGACACCGGCCGTCACGTTTCTGCAATCGATCCCGCTTAACAGCTTTAACAACCCGCAGGCGATGATCGGCGTGCTGATCGATGAAGATCATATGGGCAGCCTGCTGCAAAATATCGTGGACCAATACGGGGGCTGGGCGTTGGTTGCTGACCGGGAAGGTAGCTTGATCTTGTCCAAGGGCATCGGAGAAGAGGAGGCCAAGCGCTTCACCGAAGCTTCTTCCGATGAGAATGGCGAGGTCATCCCCACGGGAGACGGACGGCTGTTGATCTCCATCCGGTCCGATCTGAACGGCTGGACCTATATGGCCGGAATACCGGAGCAGGCGCTGATGACGAAGGCCTATAGAATTCAGCGGGTCACGACGACGTTTACGCTGACTGCGCTGTTCATTGGCTTGCTGATTGGACTTGTCCTCGCTTACCGGCACAGTGCAAAGGTCCAGTCGCTCCTGTCCGTGTTTCGCGAACAAAACCACATTTCCCGGGAGAAGATCGGCAACGAGTACGATTTCCTGGCTGGCAATATCGCGGCTTTGATCGCTAACAACAAATTGCTGGAGTCCTCACTGAACGATCAGCTCCCGCTGCTTAGGGATGCGTTTATCAAACGGTTGCTGACTGGCGACTTCTATACGCTGCGCGAACTCGAAGCGGTCTCCAGTCAGACGGGAGTCCCGCTCCGCGGCGAGCAAGGACGCGCAGGCATTCTGAAAGTCGCCGGATATGGCAGTGCCGACAGCGAAGAAATCATCCAGGAACTCAGCGTTGCCCGGTTGATCGTCCGGCAGGCTTTGAGCCGGCTGGAACCCGATGTGCTGGTTACGGACTGGGGTTCGGACCAGATCGCTTTCGTGCATCCGATTGCCGAAGAGGCGCTGGACGTCTTTACTCGTCGCCTGGATGCCGGTTTGCTTGAACTGATCGATACCGTATATCGGCATCATCGATTGTCGATCACGATCGGGCTGGGTTCGGCGTTCGAAGCGTGGAACGGCGTGGCCGACTCTTTCAACGAAGCGCAGCAAGCGCTGGAATATGCCGTTCACACCGGGGCAGTCGGCATCACCCGGTTTGAGGACGCGATGAAGGCTACGGAGCTGTACTATTATCCGATTGAATCCGAACAACGCTTGCTCAATACGCTTAAGGCGGGTGAACTTGAGGAAACAAGCCGCCTTCTTGACCAGCTGTTCAGCCGGAACTTTGAAGAGAGGGAGCTGTCGTACGATATGACGCAGCAGTTCGTAATGGAGCTCAAGGGAACCTTTCTGAAGCTGGCCGAACAAAGAATATTCCACGACGAGCCGCTCACCGACCATATCAAGGAACAGATCGCTGCAGTTGCGACGACGGACGGGGTCGATCAGCTCAGGGAGCGATTCGGGCAGCTCATTCATGAGATCTGCATGGATGTCCGGAAGAAAAAATGCGACATGCACGCCGAGACCGTGGGTGAGATTATCCGCTACATCCACGAGCGTTATTCCGACGCCGAGCTGACGCTTTATCGTATCGCGGAGCATATTGGGAAGCCCGAGAAATATATCTCCCAAATGTTCAAGGAGCACACGGGAACGAATCATTCGGACTACGTTGAGCTGGTGAGGATCGGCAAGGCGGCCGAGCTGTTGCAGGAGAAGCTATTGACGATTGACGAGATCGCCGCGCAGGTGGGGTATAACAGCGCGCATTCGTTCCGGAGGGCCTTCAAGCGGGTTCGCGGCGTGTCGCCGAGCACATTTCGGCAAATGGCCGATTAAGGAGACGGCGGGTTCGCCAATCTTTTTGTGGAAAAGAGGAAGGTCAGCCCCTGCTTAAACGAATGGATCGAACGTCTTGGCGGATGTTTTTTAATCGAACCCGCCTAATGAAAAACCGAGCGAAATCAAGGCCTGGAGAGCATCTGTTTCCGAAATTGTACGGTAAGGGAGAAAGTGTGCCTTTACGAAGCCGAGCTTGCAATTTTATGATTACGCACAAGAAAGCGCTGCCAAATAAGTTCTGGCTTCATCATTGGCAGTTACTCATCGAAGGAGGGATGGAACTGAGTACTCTATTTTCCAAGTCCAAAACGGTCAGAGCCCCGAGCGGCAAGCGCTCGGAAATCGGAAGAGCCGCCTATCGAAGCTTCAGAAGACATTGGCAGCTGTATCTGCTGGTCATTCCGCCGGTCTTGTACTTCATCATCTTCAAGTACTTGCCGATGGCAAACGCCGTGCTAGCATTCAAGAATTATAACGTGGTGAAAGGGATATGGGGCAGCCCATGGGTCGGCACGCAGTACTTCGAGATGTTTTTTCGCAACCCGGCGTTCGCGACGCTGATCAAAAATACGCTGTACATTTCGTTCTATCAATTGATCGTCGGGTTTCCGATTCCGATTCTGTTGGCGTTGGCTTTGAACGAGGTGAAGAGCGCAAGGTTCAAAAAAAACGTGCAGATGGTCACCTATGCGCCATATTTCATCTCCACGGTGGTCATGGTGTCCATCATCATGCTGTTCTTGTCCCCGCGTCTTGGGATCGTGAATACCATTGCCGGCGCGCTTGGTTTTGAAGCGGTCAATTATCTTGGAGAGCCGGGCATGTTCCGCACGATCTACGTGCTGTCCGACGTATGGCAAACCATGGGCTACTCCGCCGTCATTTATCTTGCTGCTCTGGCTGGCGTGGACCCGTCCTTATATGAAGCGGCCAAGGTGGACGGCGCCAATCGGTTCCAGAAGATCCTGAATGTCGATCTTCCTGGGATCTTGCCGGCAGCGGTCATCATTCTGATTCTCAGCGTAGGCAACATCATGGCGCTCGGCTTCGAAAAAATGTACTTGCTGCAGAATCCGCTGAACCTGTCCACGTCCGAGATCATTTCCACGTATGTGTACAAAATCGGATTGCTGAACGCGAACTACAGCTTCGCCACGGCGGTCGGATTGTTCAATTCTTTGATCAATCTGGTGCTGCTCCTTGTCGTCAACGCCATTGCCAAGCGGGCTTCCAATACCAGCCTTTGGTAAATATGAAAAAAGGGAGTGAGTGACATGAACGCATCGCAGGCCCGTTCCGGAAGCCGCCGGAGCGTGAGGATCAAGGAGTCGCTGGGAGACCGCATCTTTCTGACCGTGACCTATATCTTGCTGACCTTGGTTCTAATTGCCGTCCTGTATCCGCTTATTTACATCGTAAGCTCATCACTGAGCAGTCCGAGCGCCGTCTCTGCAGGCAAGGTGTGGCTGTGGCCGGTCGACGTATCCTTTGCAGGGTACGAGGCGGTGTTCCGAAACGGCCAGGTGCTGACGGGTTATGCCAATTCGCTGTTTTATACCGTTGCAGGCACGTTCATCAGCGTATCCCTGACGATCATGGTTGCATACCCGCTGTCGAAGAAGTCGTTTTTCGGCCGCACGCCGCTTATGGTATTTATTACTTTCACCATGCTGTTCTCCGGCGGATTGATCCCGACCTATCTGGTCGTCAAATCGATGGGCATGATCGATACGCGCTGGGCGCTGCTTATTCCGAATGCCGTGTGGGTGTGGCAGGTCATTATCGCTAGAACCTTCTTTCAGACCTCGATCCCGGATGAGCTTTCCGAGGCGGCGGATATCGACGGCTGCAGCGACATCCGCTACGTTTTCAGCGTCGTTCTTCCGCTAGCCAAACCGATCATCGCCGTGCTCTCGCTTATGTACGCGGTAGGGCAGTGGAACGCTTATTTCGATGCCCTGATTTACTTGAAATCGCAATCGCTTTATCCGCTTCAGCTCATTCTCCGCAGCATTCTCATCTTGGGCAGCGGAACGGGCAACATGGACGCCGGGGAGATGGTGAAGCAGCAGCAAATGGCCGAGCTGATGAAATACTCGCTCATTGTGGTGGCAAGCCTCCCGGTGCTGGTGATCTATCCGTTCGTACAGCGTTATTTTGTGCAGGGCATGCTGATTGGCTCCGTGAAGGGCTGATCCGGGCTGTTCTCATTGTGTTGCTTGACCCATTCGTGAGGAGGAGATTGATTTGAGAAAAACAGGACCCCGTCTGCTTGTACTCATACTGATGCTTGGTTTGGTGCTTGCCGGATGCTCCGGCGGAAACGACAACGAAGGAAGCGAAGGGACAGAAGGCGGCTTACAGGATTCCGGTGAGAAGGTTACGATCAACGTATTTGCCCATCAAAGCTCGGATGTGGATCTGAAAACCAATAAGTTTACGAAAAAAATGGAAGAGCAATTCGGCATCAAGTTCAACTGGACAACCGTTCCGTTCGATGGTGCGGCCGAAAAACGCCAAATTTCGCTTGCGTCCGGCGACTATCCGGATTTATATATGCTTATTCCTTGGGTGGACCGTTTCTCACAGACGGACTTGCTGAAGTTCGGGCAGCAGGGGGTGATCGTTCCGCTTAACGACCTGATCGAAGAGCATGCTCCCCACATTAAGGAAGTACTGGAGAACAACGAATATTATAAAGCCATGAACACGGCTCCTGACGGCAAGATTTACGGATTGACCGGCTTAAACGAATGCTTCCACTGCTCATACCCGAATAAAATGTGGATCAATACAAAGTGGCTTGATCAGCTCGGACTTGCCAAACCGACGACGCCGGAAGAATTCAAAGCGGTCCTTGAAGCCTTCAAGACGCAGGATCCGAACGGAAACGGCAAGGCGGACGAAGTGCCGCTCAGCGGATCCGTCGAAAATTTCGGCGTTCACGTGATTCCGTATCTCATGAACGGCTTTATTTACAACGACGACAGAACGTATCTCATCATGAAGGAGAGCAAGATCGACACCGCGGCGAACAAACCGGAATGGCGGGAAGCGCTGGCCTACATCAAATCGCTGTATGACGGCGGACTCATTGACCCGGGGGCGTTTACGCAAAATGCGGGTGCGTACAAAAAAATCGGGGATAACGCCGACGCACAGCTTTTGGGTGCCGGAGCAGGCATGCATCCCGCGCTATTCTTAACCACAGGAGAAGATGCACCCTACAGCAAGGACTACAACCCGCTTGCGCCTCTGCAAGGACCGCACGCCAATTATGCAACGTTCAACTATCCGATCGATCCGGGCGCATCCTTCGTTCTGACGAATAAAGCGAGCAAAGAGACGCAGATCGCCGCCATTAAAATGCTGGATTATTTCTATACGCAAGAAGGGGCAATGCTCTCTTATCTCGGTGAAGAGGGAAAGAGCTGGCGCAAGCCGCAGGATGGGGAAATCGCGCTGAACGACAAAGTGGAGCCTCTCTATAAATCGATCCCGCTCGAATCCGGGGAGCAGCCCCGCAATGACAGCTGGGGAGCACTCACCCAATATAACCATCACCGGGCATACCGCGATGCCGAGGTTCAGGGGACGGATATTTACGCGAACGATGGTTACGAACGCCGCCTGTACGAGGCAACGTTACTGATGGAAGGCAAGGAGCCGAAAGAAATATTCCCTCACTGGGCGCTATGGGTCGACCCGTTGGTCGCTGATGAAGCCAGCATGATGCAGACCAACATCAAAGACTATGTCGACCAGAACGCTCTGCTGTTCATTACCGGCGCCAAGAGTCTGGATAAAGATTGGGAGGATTACGTGAAAGGACTGGAGGGTTTGAACATACAGCGTTATCTAGAAATCATGCAGGCTGCCTACGATTCATCGACGATATCGAAGTAGGCTGCGGCGCGGTAAGCTCGGATTCTTGGGGGCAGGAGTCCAGCGCGCAGGAAGCGGAGTGAACACAGCTGGCTCCTGCCGGAATCGAAGAAGATCAAGGCTTTGGTGGTGCTGGAGGAGTCAAGTCTAGAAACTCCCGCAATATTGAACTAGTGAAGCACAAGATAGGACGAGAAAAAGGAGGGAAATCTAGTTATACTGAACTTGCATACGCATACTAAGATTAAATTGGGAGTGGTAAATTACATGGCGAATTTATTGCGCATCGGAACGCTGGTTGGCGGCGGGGATGCTGCACGCGTAATTCCTCAGATTGCGCCCCACGGCTTTGAATCGTTCAGCCTTACCTTCTGGCAGACGACCGGTGCTACCGATCTTGTGGAGACGGCCAAGCGAGTTCGTGAGCTGCAAGCTGAACACGGTTTTATCGTGTCAACGCTTGGGATCTTCGGCAATCCGCTGACCGGAGAAGGCGGTAATGCTGATACTTTGGCGAGCTGGGAGCGTCTGATCGATAATGCCCATCTGTTCGGCACCGATATCATTTCCGGTTTTACCGGACGATTGACGGGCGAATCCATCGACGCCTCGATTCCGCAATATGCGAAGGTGTTCGGCGAGCTGTCCAAAAGAGCGGCAGATCAAGGCGTCCGCATTGCGTTCGAGAACTGCGATATGGGCGGGACATGGGAGACGGGGGATTGGAACATTGCCCATAATCCGACGGCATGGGAGATGATGTTCAACGCCATCCCGTCGGACCATATCGGTCTGCAGTGGGAGCCTTGCCACCAGATGGTCTCTTTGATCGATCCGATTCCGCAGCTGCGAAAATGGGTGGATAAAGTATTCCACGTCCATGGCAAGGATGCGACGATTGCTTGGGACATCGTGAGGGAATATGGCATTCACGGGCCGAAGCCTTATGTATGGCACCGTACGCCCGGATTCGGCGACATCGACTGGACCGACATCATCACGATTTTGCGGCAGGGCAACTATGAGGGAACGATCGATATTGAAGGCTGGCATGATCCCGTATATAACGGGGAGCTTGAGATGACGGGACAGGTTCATGCGCTTCATTATTTGAAGCGATGTCGAGGTGGAGATTACATACCGAATCCGGTATGATTTCTACTACTTTAATTTTTGTCGGGTGACAAAAACATTGTAACATTCTCGATATGATTTCTTCGCCGCGGTAGACGTCCTATCATTAAACTCCCTCGAAGTGATTCAATTTCCTCACTCAAACTCATGAATTCGCAGGATTTCACCCTGAGCTAAACATGAAAGAAGAGAATCCAGGGGAGTCGGTGGCTGGGGACAGTAGAAAGGGCATGCGGGAACAAGGGTGTTGTGTCCAATACCCACTTTGTTCCATATCATGCACGTCTCCACTTTGCCCTAGTGATTCTCACTCCCATGTCTCAACGGGTCTTAGCCCTTTCATTCCTTCGTCACATCTAACTAAGGGGTGGAGGTCGGTCTTTCTAACGGAACGGGTCCGAGCCCTTTTGTTTAATATCTCCCGATACCTCGTGCTTCTTGTCATCCTGCGAATGCATGAGCTGGTGAGAAAAACTGCTTAAGCTGCTTGCGGAAACACTTTAGTCGAGTCGTAAGCTTCACTGCTTTTGGCCAGACCAACAAGCATACGGGCGACTTTACCGCACAATTTCATTATAGATTTCATTTTCTTGAGTTTTTTCACATCGACATTATGGTGGTGCAGGGCTCTAATATCCGGATTGGTCATGACCATGCACATCGTCATGAGATAGAGAAAACGTCGGAGACGAGGGCGGCCGCGTTTGCTAAGCGCCATTTTACCACGCCACTTTCCGGAACTGGCTTCAGTTAAATTGAGGCCGGCATGTCGTAATAAAGCATTTCCATGTACATAGCCGCTCAGATCTCCAGCTTCTCCTAGAATGCCAGCCAAGCTCGTTGCATTCAAACCCTGAATATCGAGCAGTTTCTGTGCATAGGGGATACGCCTCAAGATGAGATGAAGTTCATGCTCAATTTGTTCAAGTTGGCGCTGAGCCAAGTCATATTCCTCTAGTAGTTGACTCAGATGAAGCTTGTAGGCTTGGAGTGCCTGCGTGGCGCCAATGCTGCATTTTGCTAGTTCAATGAGCTGTTCCGCTCGTTTAACTCCAGCATGACGCTTTACATATTGTTTCCAACCGGTAAGAACCTCTTCTGTGGTTAATCTACTAATTTCCTCCGGTAAGGGAAAGAGTCTGAGCGTAGCAATAGAGCTGGTACAGGTAAGGGTTTTAAAGACCTGGCGCAGCTCAGGGAACACGATATCAACCCATCGATGAATTTGGTTAACAGCACTGTTGAGCCGTTTTGTAACCGTGTCTCGGTTAGCCATGAGAATTCGCAGTTCTTCGTAGGCTTCTGGATGAAAACGAACAGGGGAGTAGTACCCGTTTTTGACCATGTCTGCAATGACAAGAGCATCTTTGCGGTCACTTTTAGATGGCGAGTTGTCACGGTTCTCCTTATTCTTTTTAACGAGATGGGGATTAACGAGAACGGCTTCAATGCGCTGAGAAGAGAGCCAGCGCGCAAGATTCAGCCAGTAATGACCTGTAGGTTCCATGCCTATAATGACTTTGTTAAGCTTGTAGGTTTGGAGTAGATCCTGGATCCAGCGTCCAAATAGCTTGAAACCCTCAAGATGGTTACCGAATTCCAGCGGTGCACCTAAAGCAATCCCGCGAAAGCTGACGGCCCGGGCAACATGAGTATCTTGAGCAATGTCTACTCCGACGACCAGATGATGAGCGGTAATGTTTTCAATGAGTTGATTTTGCTTATCTTGTGCTTTAAACTTCATAGTAGAGCGACCTCCTGGATGGGCTTTTTGAGGCAATGACCTCGTGTGTAACCCCATCGTACCGAGGCGCTCGTTTTTGTTCAATCTCCAAAATATTCGTATTACAGGAATTCTAACGGGCAGGATAGTTATAAACAAAAAATCACCTGTGGTTGGTGTTTTTTAGTGTCGGCTATATTCAATTGAAACTGGTGTAAACGATTTTCTCCGACGCAACAATTTCACTGTATACAAATTTAACCCACATGATGTCGCCGTCAGAAGGTTTCTGGCTGTTGTGAAAGACACCGCCCGGCCGAAGAAATCTGCTTTTGCAACATGGACCTATTACCGATTCGATAAGTTCCTTACAAACGTACTACCGACCCAAGTGTTGGATCGGTAGTACGTGAAGTGTATTTATGGGAAGTTAACTGCCTCGAATTTGGCTCCACATGGTCACCATGTCGATCCAGCCTCGATGCTCGGCGATCTTGCCGTCCTCCACACGATATTGACGGTACAGCGTGACATCAATCGTATTGCCCGTGGGCGCGGTTCCAAAGAACATGCCTTCATGTGTGCCTTTCACAGTCATTCTCACGAGCACCTTATCCCCTTGACCGATGATCTCTTCCACCGTGTATTGTTTATCAGGAAATGCCTCCAAGATCGTTGCAGCGAATTTTTTCAGACCTTCCTTGGATTGGTAAGAAAACTCTTGATAATCGTTGGACAGAAATCGATCTACGGAGTCCAATTCACTCTGATTCCAAAATGCCTCGATAAATTGGTTTACTGTTTCCACATTTTTTTGTTCCATCGTTTTCATTCTCAAACATCTCCTTATGAATGGGTTATTAGGAATTAGTTAACGGCGAAATGTCGTGCTTTAACAGCGGTTATTGAGTCTGGATTTGAGGCAAAAGCGTAGCCGTATCGAACCAGCCGCGGTGATCTGCGATGTCTCCGTCGATGACCCGGAATTCGCGGAACTGTGTTACCTTCACGTTTTTTCCCGTAGGTGCATTTCCGGCAAAATGGCCAGCATGCACAGCCGTCATGAAAATTCTAGCGATGACCTTCTCGCCTTGGGCCAGGATTTCTTCCACGGTAAACCGCCGATCCGTAAAAGCCTCCACGATTTGCGGGGCAAAGAATTGATCGGTCTTTTCCAACATGCCCTGATTTGCAATGTCCTCGATAAACGCGGTTACCACTTCTGCATTTTTTTGTTCCATCGTTTTCATATAAAACATCTCCTTATTTAATGTTTATTGAAACCAGTTGTACTGGGTCAAACCAAATCAGATTTTATAAACAGGGACAATGGAATACAATCGGCTAATGCTTTGAATCCGGCATCGCTAGGATGAAGATGATCGCCGAAATCATAGACGGGAAGCAGCTGTTCGGGATGCTCCGGATCAGCCAGCGCAGTGTTAAAGTCGATAATACCGTCAAATACTTCGTTGGTCAGGATCCAGCGGTTCACTTCCTGCCGGATGAGCTCCTTCTCATTGGAGTAGTACGGAGCGCCGCCAAACGGTGGGAGGGTAGCAGCAAAAATGCGCAGTCCGTTCTCATGTACTTGGGCTGCCAATTCCCTCATTCCGTCAATAATCTGATTTGCGGTCGCATTTCCGAGTCCAATATCATTGATTCCTTCGAGAAAGATCACATCGGTAACTCCAGAATGTGAAAACAGGTCACGATCCAGGCGAGAAAGCACGCTTTCTCCACCTATTGGCAAACCAACCGCTGGCCCCTTTTTCAATATTTGATTGCCAACGATTCCCGCATTGAGAACGGAGATCGGATAGGAGGGATGTTCCAGGCGGAGTCGTTCAAAGAAAATATCCGGCCAACGATGGTTAGCATCTGGAGTAGATGTACTCCCCTCTGTAATGGAATCACCAAGTGCGACAATGACACATAAAGGCTCACCTTGTGTTAAAACCTCCATACCGGATAACCAGTAATAAGAATGAATTTTCTTTCGAAAAAAATCCGCGCTACTATCGTCGGCATGATTCCCCTCGGCGACATAAGTCGACCTAGGAGGCGAAAAATGCCATGTCGAGGTTCGTGTCGACTCAGGAACATAAACGCTGACAGCTACGTCAACATGTTCATTTACTTGGAGATCGACAGGGTCCGAATAAACTTCTTCCCCTGCAGGAATGACGATGGAGAATTGACCATTCAAGGCAACTTGCCGACTAGTACCGGGAACGGTTTCCCCATCTTTTGCGGCTAATGCTGCTGTTACTGTGCCGAAGACCGCAGGCTCGGAACCGTAAAGATTTGAAAACTTCAGGCGGATCTTTGAACCGAAGGCATGCGGATGTATAATCATTCGGATGGTCTGATCCTTGAATCGCTCTTCGGCAAAGTTCCCATCAAAGTACGTTTGACTTGCAAACCAAGATCCCATCCAATGGCCGTCAGAATACTTATGTTCATTCATTATCAAGAAGAAACATCTCCTTTGGTATCATGTTACCATTTGGTAACCTAATGATGATAAGAAAAACGTCTATCGACGTACTTCAAAGAAGACACACCGCGTTAGGCTGTAGCTATTCTTGCGAGATAAGGGTGGGTGTTAAACTACGGAAGTTTAAACTTTCTGATCTCTTAAAAAAGGGATTGTGCTGTTAGTTTGCTGCCGCTGCTATCGGTGTTAGCTTACGGGTCAGATCCACGAAACTGCTCACCGCATCTCGTACCCGGTCTTTCATACCCTCATCTATCGGAGCGCCGTCGGGACCAAACGTGTTCGATCCATATCCGATCGAAATCCACTGCGAACAGTTAATTCCGTGCAAATTGCGTACAATAGTCTGCAAATGCGACAGCGAGCTAACTCCGAGCGGACCGCCTGCGGAACTTACGGAAAGCACTGCCTTGCCCGCAACCTGGTTTCCGGTTATATAGTCTAGGGCGTTTTTAAGCGCTCCTGATACGGAGCCATGGTATTCCGGCGTTGCAAGGATCAAACCGTCTGCCTCTGCGATTGCTTCCAATACATGCTTAACGTTAGGATGGAAATCCCAGTTGTCGGGTGAAAAAAGCGGCAGCTGCAGCTCCGATAAATCAACGAATTGGACTGATATGTTCTGGGCTTCTAAAAGGCTGTCAATATACCGAAGTAGGTTCGTACTGCTTGCGTTTGTGCGGTTACTGCCTGCAATCAAGGTTACTTTCATCTTCAACATCACCTTTCATTTTCAAATGGTTGTCAGAATGGATATGCAAGTCACCAGCTGACAAACAGATCCGTTTGTGATATCATGTGACCATTAAGTCACCTGTTATGTTTTTATAATACGTTACCATAAGGTAACGTGTCAAGCGGTACAAATGAAATTTTTTTCAAATCGACAGGAAGGCGGTGTTTTGATGGAGATTGACATATTCAAAGCGCTTGCGGATCCCAGCCGCCGTAAGCTTTTAGATTTGCTTCACGCTTCTAACGGGCGGACTCTGAGTGATCTCTGCGAGCCCCTCGACATGTCCCGGTTCGGCGTCATGAAGCATCTGAATATATTGGAGGAAGCCGGACTCATTACAACGAGAAAAGTAGGTCGTGAAAAGCTTCATTACTTGAATGCGGTGCCCATTCGTCATATTTATGAGCGATGGGTGAGTAAATACGCCGAACCATGGGTGATCGGATTAACATCTCTTCAAAACGAATTGGAGCGTGATACAAATATGGATATGAAACCCCGGAATATAAACCAGATAGCGATTAAAGCAAAGCCAGAACAAGTGTGGCAAGCTCTCACGGACCCGGCCAAAACGTCGAAGTTTTGGTTCAACTGCGCCATCCGCACCACCTGGGAAATCGAATCTCCATTCGAACTATGGAACGGGGAAGAGAAGAAAGCAGAAGGGATCATTCTTGAGATGGATCCTCCAAAAAAACTTATGATGAGCTGGCGGTTTGTTTCGTTTCCGGGCACGGAGATGGACACCCCGTCGCGCATTACGTGGGAGATCGGTTCGCATACCGAGCTCCATGGTGTGACTCTTGTAACGGTGGTACATGATGAATTCGAAAAAGCAATGAGCACTGCAAAGATTCTTGAAAATGGGTTGCCGATTGTTCTTTCAGGTATGAAGACGTTGCTTGAAACCGGGGAAGCGCTCGCTGGCGAATAAAAGAAGGTACTCGCAAAATATAAGGGCATAGGAAAGTACTCATCCATTGATGCCAATACAAAAGAGGCAGCCTCGTAAAGCTTTAAATTTATGCGGGGCTGTCTCTTCGTGTTTACGGGTTTTGATTTGAGTTATTTTTTTATATATGTTGACATGTATATATGTCATTGTGTATATTGAGTTCATGAGATCAGCAACAATTCAGTTAAAGCCTCGATGCCGGACCGTTCCAGGAGCCGGATGAATGGTTTGATTCTTTCAGAATTCTATTGGAAGAGCGTCTCGACAAACTCGAGGAGTAAATGCTGGACTACAAGAATAAGAAGGAGGACTTATGGCAGGTATCAACAGTTTTATCTAGAGGCAGAGCCACATATGACGTAGTAGGGGCATCGGGCAAACTAGTGTACTTAGACACTTTTTCCGACAGCGATTGGAATATCGTTTCGGATAGCGAAATGTACACAACCGTGTTGTTCGAGGAGAAAAGCGGGGGGACGCGGATTAGCATCGTGACGCGATTCGCTACCAACGAACAATTGGACCGCGCTGAAGCGATAGGCATGATTGAAGGATTCACCGATGCTTATGATCGACTGGAAGAATACTTAGAAACGTTAATGGGAGGCAAAAACACAATGGAAACCGTTATTTCAAAAGATGGGACACAAATCGCTTATACCAAACAAGGGACTGGCCCTGCAATCATCCTCATATCATCGGCAGCGGCTGATTATCAGGATGCTTCTCCGTTAGCCGAGCACTTGTCGGTCAACTTCACCGTATACAATTACGATCGTCGCGGTCGAGGCCGCAGTACGGATACCTCACCTTACGAGATCGCACGTGAAGTGGAAGACATTGAGGCTTTAATTACAGTCGCCGGAGGGCAAGCTTACTTGTTCGGAAGCTCATCCGGGGCCGTGTTGGCGCTTGAGGCCGCGAACTTGTTAGGAGATTCAGTCGCAAAGCTCTTCTTGTATGAACCGCCATTCATAATTAACGACAGCCGTAAGCCGGTACCTAGTGATTACGTCGAACATTTGAATGGACTAATCAAAGCCGAGAAAAGGTCTGAAGCAGTCGAATATTTCGCATCCGAGGCTCTAGGCATTCCCGGGGAATATATCGACTATATGAAAGCCGATCCTTCTTGGAACAAGATGGAGTCCCTGGCGCATACTCTTGCTTATGATGGCATCATTATGGGAACGACGCAATCCGGGAACCCGCTGCCAACCGGCAGATGGAACGTTACGATTCCTACTTTGGTTATGACAGGGGAAAACAGCGAACCGCTTTTCCATGACGCGGCACGCGCACTTGTCGAACTTCTTCCAAAGGCTGCTGCACATTCGCTTGCCGGTCAAGATCATTCCGCTGTTATCATGGCTCCTGATGTTGTAGCAAAAGCCATAGCGGATTCCGAACAAGTTAGGAGAGTGGGAGCATGACGAATATTCAAACGTTGGACCGACTAGTTGGTACTTGGCAAATCAGCGGCGGAGCAGAAGGAACGGTAACCTACGAGTGGATGGAAGGCGGGCACTTTTTGATACAGCACGTCCATCTTTCCCAGAACGGACAAGAAGTGAAAGGGATCGAGATGATTGGGCATTTAAAACCCTTCGGCGAAAGCAAGAGTCCGGATATTCGGTCCCGTTATTATGATACGTTAGGCAATACCTTCGATTATGTGTATGAATTGGAAGGGGACTCACTCGTCATTTGGGCTGGAGACAAAGGATCGCCTTCCTATTATAAAGGGGCATTCCGCTCTGACGGAGATACCCATTCGGGGGCATGGCATTACCCCGGCGGGGGAGGTTATGAAACGATGATGACGAGAGTCTCGCCAGCAGGAGGGATGGGTATTGGTTAAGCAGTTGGTTATAGCAAAACCTTTAACGGTGACGGCTTCCAGATTCGCGCTAGCGTCAATTTTCTCAGGTGCATTGTTCGTGCTTCTCCTATGCAGCCTGCATCTGCTGCAGCCCGAATTTGATCCGACATGGCGTTTTATCAGCGAATATGCACTTGGCGACTTTGGTTGGATGATGCACCTGGCTTTTGGATTGCTGGCATTTGCTCAAATCAGCGTAGCAATTACGATATTCCCGCATATACGTACGGTTACGGGTTACATCGGACTTGTAATTCTTGGAATCAGTGCAATAGGCGTAATAATCGCAGGCATTTTCGTGACCGATCCCATCTCCGTTAGTCCGGATGATGCAACGTTTAGCGGCAGCATGCACTCATTTGGAGCGATGTTGGACTACACGCCGGTAGCCGCATTACTGATTAGTCTTTCATTATGTCGACTTGATGTTTGGCGTCCTGTGAAGAGAGTGCTGCTCACAAGTGCGAGTATTGCAATCGTCGCGATGCTGGTATTTGTGTTTCAAATTCCGCGAGACGGGCAATTCGGACCGGAGGTTTTGGCCGGTATGTTCGGACGGTTCTTAATCTTGGCGGAGATTACGTGGCTGATTATTGTAGGGATTCATGGAGCCAAGCTCGGAGCTTCTAAGTAAATGTAATCGAGGTAAACGCAGAAGAAAAAATACATGTATTGTTATTGCAGGGGAAAAACAGAGATGCCATGATTGGAGAGAAGAGAGTCCGATCTTATCATTATTAGAGTGGTTGTTCGAGAACACCGGACAATCCAGAAAATTGCTTGAATTTTTACGTTCCAATTATATTGATTACATCTCAAAATAGTGTCTATGAGTAACATTCCCACACATAATACAGTATAAAAACACCTGTTCTGATACGCTTCAGGTCTGCTTTATGACTTGAATTGCGTTACAGAACAGGTTTTTTCCGAGCTTACTTAAAATACGATTTCGAAGGATTAACTACAACGATTCTACTTGAAGTATAGCTCCAGGCGGCAATACGGCTTCAACTCTATCTCTGACATGCTGATTGAGCAAAATTTCCGCATCCAAGATGGCTGCAATCCCTTGATCCGTCGATGAGCGAATGAGTCTACCTAATCCTTGCCGTAAGCGAAGCAGCATATATGGCAGGTCTACTTCTTCAAATGCTGAATCAGCGGCTTCCCGTTTAGCCTTAAATACAGGATCTTCCGGGGGATAAGGCAGTGACCAAATCATAACATTGGATAATGAAGGTCCCGGAACATCCAACCCCTCCCATAGGCTTGCCGCACAGAGCACGCTTTCCTCTGTATTTTGGAACTCAGCTATGAGGCTGCTAATCTCACAGTCACCTTCATACAGCATGGTATAGGATGCGAAATCTGGATGGTGCGAAGCGGCTTGCTTAAACTCGCGAAGCTCATTCATAGTTCTAAATAACAATAAAGCTCGTCCTTCGGTACGTTTGATCAGCTTGGCCGCCAGGGCCAGCTTCTTCGCAGCAGCAACCTCACTCCGAATCTCTCCATCTTGCAAAAGTTCACGCGGTGCTAAAAGCTTCATCTGCTTCTCGTAATCGTACGGAGAGTTCACGGAAAAAGATAAAAATTCGCTAATTCCGAGACTTCCTGCTACATAATCAAAAGATCCATCTACCGACAAGGTTGCTGATGAGAATACAATCGGCATCTGAAGCCCGAATACCCGTTCCTTCAGCACTTCCTTGACCGTTTGCGGCATAATGGCAAGTGTTGCAGCCCCATCCTCATTTTCTTCCGCCCAGCAAATGAAAGTATCTGGATCACGGAACAGATGAAGAGCCGTTTGGATCATCTCCAGATGCTCCTCAACGATACGCAGCTTATATTCATCAAGCGTATGCAAGCCACTCTCAAAGACCAGCTCTTCATCAATTGCTTCGATCGTACCTTTCCAGCGATTCAGTTCTTGAAGAAGCTTCTCATCCATTCGGATTTGTTTTCGATCAGAACCGGGTATCGCAGTACTTTGCTCCGCTACCAGAGAAAACACAAGCTGACTTTGATCAATGGAATCTTCAATTCGTTCGGCTAGCGTTTCCCTGATCTCTCCATCTAGAAGACGAGTAATAATCTCTTCATATGCACTATGCTTCAGCTTATAACTGAGGGCATGTTGTGCTGCCGATTCGAGTAAATGTCCTTCGTCAAAGACGACTGAACTATGTTCCGGGAGCAGTGGAAGCTGACCTTCTCTTTTTCTTCCCTCATAGGTCCACACATGTTCCATATAGTAATCATGGGAACAGATAATAAGATCTGTAGATTTTCGATAATGGTCCCGAGATAAGGTCATGCCGCAGCGATGTCTTTGATCACATACAAAACAATCCTGAAATGAATCCCAGTTGATCTTATTCCACTGTTCATCATTCAGATGAGGGTATTCCTTACGATCCCCGTAAGGGTAAAAAGATTGCATCGTTCCTGGGGAATGAACAAAATCAGGAAGATTTTCATACACGTTTTCAATAACCGCTGCATCTTCATCCTGAAGACGAACGCCGTCTATTTTTTTAAGACATAAATATTGATCAGGGGATTTACCGAGCCGCGCATCAATTTGTAAGTCCAAATAACGGGCAAGCTTAGCTATGTCTCCTTCCTGTTTTACAAGTTGCTCAATGAGCGACTCATCTGCACAGGCAATCACTGCAGGCTTGCGTGTATATCTTGCATAGTTAACTGCATAAAGCAGATACACGAGTGTTTTTCCCGTACCTACCCCAGCTTCAGCGAAAATTGTTTTCTTACTGGCATAGGCTCTTTCCAATTGGTAAGCCATAAATATTTGTTCATCCCGGACATCAAATCCATGTTCAGGCAACACATCATAAAAAACATCCGCAACCCAATCGCCGACCTGCTTGACGAACGGTTCTGACGGATCATAGGAGAAAGGATATCGCTCCACGCTTACGCCTCCGACACGATCATATTCTTATTAGGAAAACTAAAATTATCTCATGATTGACGAGGTTTGGCAACCTGTTTTTCTCATCGTTTCAAAGAGACAGGAAGTGAACACTATGTCCAAAACGATAATAATTAAAAAAACAAAGCTGCATTCCAATGAGATCGTAGCTTGTTTTACTTGTATTATACGTTTTATCCAATCGTTTCCGATCGCGGTCTGCCAAGGTTTGGTATAATTATCTTAAATCCGTGTTTTTATTCTATTTCTCTTGAGCAGGGAGGTATTTTCCATCCGTAACGATGAGCCGAATGATACCAAAACATCCGCCGATCCGGTAAATGATACTGATATCCCACTTGAATGGGAAGAAGAATTTTGGAACCTGGAAGATGACAATGAAGAAGATGAGTTGAATCCACCACCCAAAAGAACATGGATCAAAAAAACAATTATTATTATGTTGGCCATTCTTCTACTCGGTAATCTAATTGCTTTTATACCACAGATTTATAATCTACCGACACTACGGTTTTTGAAAAAGGATTCACAGTTATCACAAGATGAACAGATCCAGCAATATAAGCAAGCCGTTGTCAACGTTAGTATTGATGGTCGGAAAGGTACAGGGTTTAATATCGCTCCAAACGGACTCATTATAACGAATCAACATGTTATGGATAATGACAAGGCTTGCATCATCCAATTCTTTAATGGAAAAACATATTTGGCAGATGTTATCGTAAGTGACAGCGAGATCGATATCTCCATACTAAAAATTAGAGACAATGCGAACAACCTACCTACACTCCAATTGGAAACAGAGATAGCCTATCAAGAAGGCGACCCTATTCATGTCATCGGAAATCCGCTAGCATTCTCTCGAATCGCCACTGAAGGCACAGTGCTAGGATTTACCCCATTAGAGAGTCCACAGCTCCCCATGCTCATGATACAGGCTCCAATTCATAACGGAAACAGCGGCAGCCCTGTTATTAACAATAAGGGAAATGTGATTGCAGTTGTGTATGCCACAACAACTACATCCCAGGGAGGCCTCTCTATCCCCATAGGTCTTGCTATTCCAATCGATTATTTGGAGAAATATGAAAAGATTATGTTTCAATAGTAGTAGGCAGCCGATCCATATGGATCGGCTGTTTAAAGGATAGAGAATGATCTTGCTGCGATAACAAAAGGATAACGATTTACAAAATGTAACCATTAGGTCAGTCCAGTCGCTGTTATAGCGGCTTTTTTTTATTTTATCGGTACATTTTTGTATCCCGAGCCGAAGACAGGAAATTATACCGATTGCCGTAAAGGACAAGAAGATGGTCCGATTACCGATTAGATAGTTATCTATGACTCCACAACACTTGGTGATAATAGTGGCCATGGCATGTTACAAATATACCCAAAAGTACTATTTCATCTGATTCAATTTTTTCTATGTAACTTTGTTTCCTTTATTAGTGTTTACTAAGTTGAAGGAAACAAGAAAGTGGAAAGAAAGGGACGGAACGATTACAGAGTAAGTGTGAGAAAGGAGTGAAAAATGTGAGGGTGTATTCTAAAGGCATCAGAAAATTGATTGGTCTGGTTATTATTGTTTGTGTAGTAGGAGGTGTACTGGGGTACCAAAGCTCATTTGCTAAAAGCACGAACAATCAAAGCTCCGAACATTCTCCTAACTATCCTGAAAATGAAAACGGGCAGACATACGGTTCATCCTCAGATGCTGCTTCTCCAGAAACAGAACCCGAATTAATTAGCGCAATAGGCATAGATGGCACTACAGGATATGTGCTGAAAAAAGATTTAGACGGTGAACAACCAAAGTCACCCCAAGATGCCATCGCGATACAGAACAATAGTTCACCAGATGGTCGTGATATCCCTCTTTATGAAGTTGAAGGTACAACCGTAATTGGTGTGTTTCGTGTTGGAGGAAAATAACAATAAAGTATGCCCAGTGTTAAACTAAGGGCAGGGGAGTTCTATAATTTACGAATACTCTACATATGGAATCATTTACGAAGTTGGTAGAAAAGACGTTATACTAAATTTTTGCAAATCCTATTTAACTGAGGAAGAGATCATGAGAAGTAGAATAATCGGAATAGCAGTACTTATTGCTTTGGTAGTTATATTTATTTATATGGAAATTATCAAAGATCTTTTCCGACTCCATTAGGAGCTATAATAACAGTAGTAGGAAGTGTCGGGGGACAAGATCATGGTCCCATTGAAAGTCGCTAATTTAGCGGCTTTTTTTGTATTAGCGGTACAAGTTCTTATCCCGAGTCGAGGACAAGAACTTGTACCGCTTGCTGATTAGATGAGTGTCTAATGTTATGGACAGGTTATTAGCATGATTGGTTAGTGGAGGCCTTCACCGCCGAATGCCGTGATGCCATGCTGGACAATACAATCACGGCAATGATGGCAATGAGTACGCCGAGTACCCCGAACCAGGTAATGGATGCCAAAGAAACACGGTTAACGATCAGCCCGCCGATTCCTGCGCCGACAGCCATGGCAAGTTGCATCATGGAACTGTTCAAGCTCAGCATGACGCCCGAGGATTCAGGAACAAGCGAAACCAAGTTAAATTGCTGCGCCGGAGCGGATGACCAGGCGGCAAAAGACCAGAGGATCAAAGTGGCGAATACGGCAATGACCGACTGTCCGACTAAGGATAGTAAAATCAACGAAATGACGTGAAGCACCATCCCTGAAACGAGCGTGTATTTAATACCCCGTTTATCAGCGCTGTAGCCGCCGACTTTCGAGCCAATCAAACTGGCAATGCCGAACACGAACAGTGCTGCGCTAATCAATGAATCATTTAAATGAGTCACCTCTAGCAGAAAAGGGGAGATGTAGGTATAGGCGAGGGAATATCCTCCCAACCAGAAAAAAGTAATCGCTAAAGCAACCAAAACTTGAGGTTTTTTTAACAAAGCAAATTGTTTGATCAAAGGGACAGGCTTGTCGCCCTGTATACGTGGAAAAACCGCAGCAATGACAAGCATGGCGATGACACCGACAATGGCGATGGCCAGAAATACCGCTTTCCAGCCAAAAGCCGAGGCTACCATTCTGCCGAGGGGGACGCCGATGATGAGCGATGCGGTAATGCCCATGGTAACGTTGGCGATGGCGCTAGCCTGCTTGCCTGGCGAAGCGATTTTGGAGGCGATGCTGAGCGCGTTAACGGTGACCACCCCCGCGCCTAACGCCGTAATGATTCTCGCGGCAATGAAGAGACCGAAGCCGGACAATATAAATGTCAGTAGATTTGCGGCAATAAAGAGACCCAGTGAATAAAGGAGGAGCTTACGCCGGTCCATTTTGGCCGTCAGCGCCATAAAAATAGGCGTGCCGACCGCATAGGCCAGAGAATAAACCGTAATGAGCTGGCCTGCTGCCGCAACGCTTGTTCCCAACGTCTCTGCGATCCGGTCCAATATCCCGGAAATGATGTAATTGGATGTTCCAACTAAAAAGCTGACCAAGGCTAGAACGTAAACTTTCCATGTGCTCTTCATAATTCACTCTCCTGATGTTATAAATATAAATCAATAAAACAAAGTACTATGATCGCAGTTTGGATACATATGTAAAACTCCGAAATTCGTGCATATATGATCAATCACTCATATATTAATTATTTGTATTCATCAATCAAAGAACCCCCCAGCTTGTTGACTGACTCTAATATAGCTGTACGACGCCTTGATAGAATCTGATGTTTATAACCTGTAAAAGATCTTAGCTCGCCGCTGTTTATTCGGGTCCCACAATCTTTTACATTTTGTTATCCTTAGGCATTTCATTAATGAAAGTTACATCATCGACTTCCAGCCTCACCCGTGGAATGCACCGACTTTGCCGCCTTGCTAATGGCCATCAGCATAATCGGAAGTTAGTAGCGGCTGAAGGAGCCAGCGTGATTTGCCGTAATGTTTCGGTCAATTCCTTCAGCGAAATCTTGAGCTCGGGATCCGCCGACCGGAGCTCTCGAATACATCAAAAAAAATTGGTACTCCATCATTAGTGATGGTGTAAAATCGTCATGGGTTCTCTCCTCCTTCTAGAAATGTGGCATTTTGCATTTTGCAATACAACGTTAGTTGTTTGAACAACACTTGTTGTATTAATATGCTATAATACCAACCGAATGGTGTGCAATCATCAATAACCATAAACCGTTGTATAGACAACACGATTTCTATAATGTCGTTTTATTAGGGGAGATTTTAACCATGACAATCAAAAAGAATGAAGCTGATCCTCGTGTGATACGTACACGGCGACTCCTTCAAGACGCTTTTGCTTCATTAATTCAAGAAAAAGACTTTGAATCGATAACCGTTAGGGATATTGCAGAGAGGGCTACTGTTAACAGAGCGACTTTTTATGCGCACTTTGTAGATAAATTCGAAATTCTTGAGGCCAGACTAATGGAATCCTTTATGACAATCATAAATCGTAGAATAAGCGGTCACGAAGTATTAAATGAAGAAACCATTCAGAGTATTTTTCTAGGTATATGCGATTTTCACAAGGGTCTAAGCACTATGTGCAAAAGAAGGTATACCTCACTTGGAGCTGTATTCGAACTTCAAATAAAGGAAAAAATTCAAACGATACTGCTTTCCTTTATAGACAAAGAAAAGATGCTATCGACTCCAAACGCGCAATTCTTAATAAATACAGCTTCTATCATGCTAAGTTGGGGGATGTATGGGGCTGCTTACGTTTGGAACAATGAGGGGCGACTCATAAGTGCGGAATCATTCGTTAAACAGACTATGCCCTTAGTGATGAACGGAGCCAAAGAATTGCTGGGATAGGTCTTGTCATTATTTGCTGCGGATGAAACAAGATACAATGCGGAGAAGTTGCGAGTCCTTAATCAAACCATGTTCGATTTTCTTTTGCGGTTACAGCAATGTAGTACCCCGGGAGATAAGCAGTTTGAAGCGATGTTTGAATATGCCGTGCATCAGAATCATTATGGGCTCCTTCTCAAACGGTTAAATGAAGTGGATGCGCAGGACTTTATTTGATCGGATGCTTGCTTCTATCTTTAAGTGCTTGCAGCTAAGGACGCATAATTTTACCGATGAATATTCTGACGGAGAAAATGTTGCATGGACAAACGGGTTATGGAGAAGAAGGGGGACTATATCGGTCGTAACGGAGGGTGTCACCGCAATGAACATTTCGACAATTGCAAAAAACAAGTACCGGTTATTTTTTCGACCGATACTGAGGAAGATTTTCGTTATATGATAGAGCATAATGAAAATAAATTTGGATGACGACTGTCAAATGACATGAAATTACCATGTTGTAGGAATCGACACAATAATCTACATTTTCAACGGGAAACAACAACTCAATAAGGCAGCCGGCGAGAATGCTCGGCTGTTTTTTATTGAGCTATCGGGCAGGTGAGTGAAACAAAAAACAAAGTGTCTAAAACTCTTTCTATATGTCGCCAGTTTCATTATAGCCGTGTTACTTACATCCGTATCAGCCGTTTGCTTACAAAGGGCATAAATCTCCGGCAAGCTCTAGATAGGTGCGGACCGAGCAAACCGAATCACGGGATACCCTGTATCATGTGCATTGACGGCATTTCCCTTGTCTCCGGTAATAGTAGCAAATGGTTGCTACCCCCAGAGCAATCCCCCAGATTGGCATAAGTAGAAGCGGCGTTGTGCCTCCCCAATTCTGAAAATCACCGCTCATCGTAAACTCAAGAGTGACTTGGATGCCGGTAACCGTTAACAGGATCGCAACGAATCCGGCAGGTAGGACGGCTAAAGCAGGAGGGACACGTTGACCACCCAAAATCGGAAACCAACGGGGGAAGCTTTCCCCCCAAGGCTTGATAAGTCCATGTGTGAGAAAGGCACCTCCGATCGAGACCAAGGCAAGTCCAGCTCCGGCCCAATCCGCCCCAGAAGCCTGCAGGCTGTATAGCATTTCATTGGTGATTCCAAAAGGAATTCCGAACAGCCAAGCTATACGAGTGATATCATAATAAAGTGGGGCTAGAATCGCTGCATAGGTTGCCCATCTTCCCAAACGAGCCACTGCGTTCATCCGCCGTAACGTATGACCCTTGCTTCGTCCGCAATACCTGCAAGCATCGCGGGTGTGGCGCTGGTAGGTCAAAGCCGTTGCGGCCCATAACAAACCACCGATGAGACAGATATATTGGTTCACGACCGGCCATGTGAAGAAATCGAGATAGTTTAATGACTGTCCGAATAAGGCTCCGATCAAGGATAGTGGGGCATATGCCATCCCCATCAGTGCGCGGGGATCCGGGATCGCAAAGCAAAGGACGATGGCTGCGCTCCAAGCGTATAGCAGCATGATTGCTCGGGTGATCCCGCGGGGTTTCCGATTTAATAAGAGTATAGTCCCTGCTCCCAGTAAACACAGGCAAGCGATGAACAGCCCGCCGTTTGCGGCTGCTGCCTGCCGGAACAGGGAGTGAGCCGCACCTGGATCATTAACCGAGCCTAGCGGGAAGCCCGGGCCCCCTGCCCACCAATATAGTCCAAGCGCGCCGTAAGTGATCGTCCAAATAAACGTCGCGTAAGGGACCCACTCCGGCCAACGCTTCCACCAATGCAGCGTTGGAGTTTCCGATTGATCCGGCAAGGCTGAGGATACATTCTTTTCATTTGCGGGATTCATAGATCACGCCTCCTTATACATCGTTACGATCAGTATAAGAAGGCTGGGTAAACATGAGGTAAACGGGAACAAAACTTCACCCTAATTGTGCTCTGCCTGCAGCCTGATCATAATAGAAGTCCCTTCACCAAGAGAGCTTTGGACAGTTATTTTCCCGCCGTTCGCCTCGATAAATTTCTTAGCGATGGATAATCCAAGCCCCGCATGTTCGTTTGTTGATTGAATCGTATCACGCTCCGCAAGCTGGTTGAATCCGACCCCGTTATCTTTGATGCGAATCTCCGCAATCCGAGGATCGAGCAGCTTAATTCGAATCTCAATCTGGGTATTTTCCGGATTATGGACGACGGCATTGACAAGCAAATTCCGAATAGCACGTGTCATGAGTTTCGGGTCGCAGCTTATCGATAATTGTTCTGGTTCCGACTCCATGACAAATGCATATCCGACAGCCCAAGGAGCACTGCTGACATCCGCTACCGTTCTGCGCACAAGTTCAACGATATCCGTATGCTCTGCATTTAGAGGAATCGGACCATTAACCGTTTCATTAAGGTCCTCAACGAGTTCTTGCAAATGCGCGGCTTTCTGCTGAATAACCGACAGGAATTCGATTTGCTCCGTTTCGCTCCACCGATAATCAGGGTGAACTAACATCGCGGAATAACCGGAGATATAGGTTAACGGTGTTTTCAAATCGTGAGAGATCCCTCGAATCCATTCCTGCTTCGATTGTTCCGCTTCGCGGAGCGCCTTCTCGTTGTTTTGGAGCGTGCTGCCAAGCATTCGTAGGTGCTCGAACACTTCCTTGTAAATCGAATACGGAATTTTCAGCGTGCCTTTGTGATCGGAGCGGAGGTCTTTCCAGCCCGGGGGCGGATCGAACCGTCCACTAACCAGGCGCCTGATCCAGACGATCATGATGTAAATCGGCTTCCCTAGATACCATCCGATCAAAAGCAAGGTAACAACAAAGAGAACGCTGCACAAGACGACCACGAAGATTTCGTAATGATTCGATGTGCTACCGGTCCGAATCAGATCCGGCCAGAATAACCAGGCAACCCCGATGATGATCACTTGAATACAAATCAATAGAAAAACGAAAGCCGCCAGCAGCTGAAGAGCGATGCGTAGCATAAAATTCATGATATTAGCCTCCCGACGGCGGAACGAACTTGTATCCGATTCCTCTTAACGTAACGATAACCTTAGGAGTAGACGGATCGACTTCCAGCTTCTTGCGTAATCTTGAAATATGAATGACAACAGTCTTCTCATCACCATGAACCATCGAGCCCCATATTTGCTCGTATAGCTGCTGGGCTGTAAATACTCGGTTGGGGTGCTTGCAGAAATAGAGGAGAAGTTCAAATTCCTTTGCCGGACAAGGCGTATCCTTTTGATTGATAATGAGCTGGCCCGTTGACCGGTTCACGGTAAACGTCTTGAATCGATAAAGTTCTTCGGCGTTTTGATGATTGGATTCAACCATCATACTCCGCCTTAAATGTGCCTGAATCCGCGCGATAACCTCTAGAGGGTTAAATGGTTTGGTTACATAATCGTCCCCGCCCAAGAACAGGCCACGAAGTTTATCCAGGTCGCTGGAACGGGCAGTCAGAAACAAAACCGGAGTCGTGATGGTTTTGCGCAATTCCGTGCACAGCGAAAATCCATCCATGTCCGGAAGCATGACGTCAAGAACGATCATATCGAATCGTCTTGTTTGCACGGCATGGAGCGCTTCAGCTGCGGAACCGGCTTTTACGATATCGATAAATCCTTCTTTTTGAAGCAGATTTTCAAGCATGACCAAAATACCTTCCTCATCATCCACTAACAATATAGCTTCGCTCCGCATATCGTAGGTCTCCTTTTAAATAGTGATGCCGTTGGATTATCAATCCGACCTATATTAAGTACGGCAATCTAGATAAATATCCTGCATGCTCGGAAAAGTGTATTGCCTGATGACATAGAAGCTGCTCATAAGGAAATGAAGGTTTTTTTACTCCTCATAGTCCCAGTATCAAAAAGTATCCTACCTTACAAAATTGATCGGATCAAACAATAAAGTGCGTACTACTCAAGCATAAAAGAACCTGATAACCTACATATAGAACGATCATTCCATATTTCAATGAGCGTTACGATCGTTTAAAAAATGGTTAGGAGAGGTGCGAGAAAATGAATAAATATCAACTCGATTTAAAGGATAAGCAAATCGTATGGGGGAAGGCAATCGATATTGAGCCTCTTATTGGCAAGTATCCGAACGACTCCATCAGATTGGGCACGAACGAGGCATTGGATTGGAATTTGCCTGCCGGTATATATCGGGCAAAGGATATCGTTATGGAGCTAGACAAAATGCTTGAAGCGATGCTGGTCCAGCTTGGGGAACCGGTAAACGGTGATCCGACAGTGCTGTTGAACAGCCTTCAGGCCAACTTGGCGATTACCGGACGTGTGTCAGCCCTCCCGCTTGGCCCCCTGGCGCTAGAAGATAAAGCCGGCCTTGAGCTCACAGCTCAAGCGGTGCGTATAGGCGAACAATTGGTAAGCTGGGCGAGGGATATAAATTCAGAAAAGCGGGCGCTTGCACAATATGGTTCAGAAGCCCTTGGCAAGCTGGAATTTCGAAGCCATTGTTATGGTCATCCCCTGATCCCGGAAGCTACCGCTCAAGTATGGGGACCATATGGCGGCCCGAGGATCATGCAAATTTATAATGAATACTTGCACCAATTCGTTTTGCTGCGGGACGCTTTGCTTCCGTTCGCAAATTGGGAGGAGGTTCCGTTTGAAGTCAAGGAATATTCGGAGTTTAAAGGGCTGCGTTTTCTGGAGCCGATCCGGGAGATATTTTTAACACAGTTACTCGGAAAAAAACTCACGCACAAATCGATTGTTCAGTATGCGCAAGGTGTGGTCAGCTCGGGTTTGAACGTAGCCGGTTACGGCTTCCAATACCGTCTGGGAACCGTCTTGCCGGCAGGCTTGGGTGAATCGGCCCGGACGGCGGCCCTTTATCTGCTGAAGTGGCATCCGGTACAAACGATAGCTGCAAATGAACCACAAGATGTGATTGCGGTCTCGTTCGATTATGAATATGACGACTATTATGCTGCGCCGCGTGTCGAAGCAGGTAAGGGTACACCGTTAAAAGAGGACATATTTTCGTTTTCTGGGGAGAATTACGATGAACCTATCATTGCCCGGTTGCTGCCAAATTACGGTACCGATAGAACGACCCTGCGATTCAGCATAGAAATGGATGAACACGAGTTTTCGGTAGATCTCGGTCAGCTTTTTAGGGGGCAGCGCTTTATGTATCGGCCGCATAGAAGCGGCAATGCAGGCACTTCATTTCCGCAGAGGAATACCATCAGCTCGCACTTTGCAGCAGACATCCTCTCCCACTCTGGATTGGTGACGAATAAAGACGACATCCATTTCATTGCAACCGGCGGAAATGAACTGGTCTTATGGGCTTTGTTAGGCAAACTGTATCCCGAAAATGTGGTTTTATTGGACAAAGGGGATCCGGAGGAGCTGGAAGCGGCTTATGTTTCAGGCAAAGGCTACGGTACACAATTTTTATTGCTGTAAGTCGTAAGAAATGAGATTTACATTCTGAATAGGAGAGGAAAGAGAAATATATTGACTAAACAACAAAAGTTTCTGACTATGAATTTATTTTTATTGACTTTTGTCCTGGGAACCAGTGAATTTGTGATGGTCGGCTTATTATCCGAAGTGGCCTTGGATATGAAGATTACCATATCGGCCGCAGGCTCCCTTGTGACGTTTTTCGCTCTGTCTTTTGCCATAGGTACTCCGGTTTTCACGGCGTTATTCAGTCGATTTTCTAAGTATCCGCTCATTCTCACTTTGATCGGCGTATTTATTGTTGGAAATATAATCACGGCTATATCAGGATCGTATGGTTTGCTTATGGTGTCCAGAGTGATCGCGGCCGTGGTTACCGGTGTCTTGATTGCACTTGCAATGGCGGTGGCCAGCGAAACGATGCCTATTGATAAAAGAGGTCCGGTGATCTCCATTATTTTTACGGGTTTCACCGTGGCCAGCGTGCTGGGCGTCCCCCTTGGCACTTTCATCGGACAATGGGGTGGGTGGTCTATGGCTTATTGGTTTACCACGACACTGGGGATCGTTTCACTAATAGCTTGCTTCGCAACCATTCCAAGAGGACTAAAGGGGACGCGGAGTTCACTAAAAAAACAACTCAAATTATTCGCCTATCCTAGAATTGTGCTTGCTTTCTTTATTCCTGCGTTAAGCATTGCAGCAACCTATAGCGTCTATACGTATTTAGCTCCTTTACTTGAAAATGTGCTTTTTGTTCCGGCACGCTACATTAGTCTTGTCTTTTTACTGTATGGCATCGTGTCCATCTTCAGCACATTAATAGGAGGTAAGCTGGCTGTCTATGACGGGATGGGAAAAATTCGCTATGTATTTCTGGCTCAGGCCGTCATTTTAGCATCACTTTACTTTACCTCCGGATCGCTTGTATGGGGACTCGTCAGCATCTCATTCATGGCTCTTGTTGTTTACCTTATGAACTCGACGATGCAGCTGTATTTCATTGATTGGGCAGATCAGCATGTTCCGGAAGCAAGAGACCTCGCTTCGTCCTTAACCTCTGTATCCGTCAATGTTGGTATTGCGATGGGATCCGCCTTGGGCGGATATGTCACGACGAACATGGAGCTCATTGATATTTCTTGGGCAGGAGGGATTGTAGCCGTATTAGCTGCGGTGCTGGCTTTGATCAACTATGGACTGGAACGTGGGGCCCGCAGCAGCACGTTAAAAGAGGAAAATGGACAGCACGGCCAGTACGAAGGAAGCTTGTGAATACGAAATACAAAGCTAAGAGGTACCCTTTTTGGGTACCTCTTAATGTTCTATTTATGGCGTGTAACGATTAAAGGACAGCGAGTTGTGTTCAGCTCATTTTTTCTCATGCATGCTTTTGATTGGTGTACGATACTTCATTGGGAAAGCTCTCGATATAAGTCGAGCCAAAATCACATAACATCAGGAGCATGGGAGCCAACTGTTCGCCCAACTCGGATAAATCGTATTCCACTTTAGGCGGTGAAACTGGATAAACTTTGCGACTAATGAGTCCGTCTTGTTCAAGCGTTCTTAGCTGCATCGTAAGCATTCGTTGTGTCGTGTCCGGAAGGAGCCGCTGCAGCTCATTAAATCGGATCGGACCCTTTGCCAACTGGTTTAAAATAGCTATTTTCCACTTGCCGCTAACTAAACTGAGAACAATTTCGGAGGTGCAACGATATGTTTTGTCTCTAAACGTTATCATCTTTTAAACACATCCCTATCCGTAATATAGGAGACCAGTTCGTCTCTAACTTATGAAGAATTATGGATCGATTATTCCATATATTAATTCTAATCTTGATCGTTTGTCAAGAACTTGTGGATCGAACACTTCGGGAACTGGGTCAATCACTTGAACCCATTTTAAGATCGCTTTGTGATTGGGGAGGGAATTACGCAGAGCAATCCTACGTCAGAAAGACGTAATAAAGCGGCTGCGTTCTAACCGCTCCATGGACGCCGGATTATCCTTATACCGGAAGGGTTGAGGTTATTTATCTAATGTATTCATTGATTACACGATGTTGTTTGGTGGAAGTCTCCTTCAGTCAAGCGTATATCAGCATTAAGATTCCGTTCAAGCAATGCCCCGACCCGCCACGCCATAAAGGAAGGAGGGAGAGGCCTTCCATTCTTGAACCACCATTCCACTACCCCTACGATAGCCGCTCCTAGAAATTGAATATCAACATTCACACCGTCCGCTAACCCTTGATTGCTCACTTCGGACATATTGTTCTCTTTCTCTAACTCTTGGATAAAAAACGCAAGGAATCGATTGCGGAAAAAAAGGGTCCCCTTACTCGCGAGCAATGCGGAGAAGAATAAAGAATGGTTCTCGAAATACTCGAACCATAACAACCCCGCATCCCTATAATCGGCGTCATCGTCTGTCGATTCGCAGATATTCCGCAGATCATCAATATGCTCCTCAATAAGCTTATCCAGAAGATCAAATTTGTCCATGTAGTGAAGATAGATCGTTCTTCGGCTAACATCTGCCCTGTCGGAAATATCTTGGATCGTAATCTGATCAAATTCTTTTTCGATCATCAGTTCAATTACAGCCATTTTTATGGCTTCTTGGGTTTTTCGTATCCTTCGATCCAGCTTTAACAATGAGCATCACCAGCTTCTCTGAAAAATAAATACACAATTCTAAAGGATTTGTGAACTAATGCACGGAACCTGCCTTTTTAATAATTGTAGACTTTCAACTTCTGTTTACAATTATACATAGTTGTTTCTTAGTATACTATTGTGCAATTTTGTGCGTTTATGAGGATGAAGTCAATCATGATCATCAGTCGAAGGGGACCATTTAATGAAAATTGCGATTATTGGAGCCACAGGGGGAACTGGAAGGAAAGTTATGGAGCGGGCGCTAGAATTGGGACATGTGGTTGTAGCCGTGGCTCGCCGGCCGGATGTCATTACCCCTGCAGAGCGTCTAATCATCCGGAAGGGGGATGTATTCGACGCGCCTGGGATGGCTAAAGCCATTGCCGATACAGATGCGGTAATCAGCTGTATCGGTCCACCCAGTAACTTCTCGCCGGGTACCGCAAAGAAGGGATTCCTGAATATCATGGCAGCAAAGAGTGTCATGGCGGCAAACTTCTCACCGGGTACCGTCATGTCGGAGGGAATTCCGAATATCCTTGCGGCCTGTCAGCGGACTGGCATTAAGCGTCTAGTCATGCAGAGCGGCATTAATTTGAGCAATGGAAAAGAACTTTCTGTTGTAAATCGCTGGGCAGTAAGCATGATGCGCCGCATCTATTGGAAGGCGATCGAGGATAAGGCGATTGCTGAGCATGCGGTAATACAGAGCGAACTGGATTGGGTCATTGTACGAGCGTCAGTGCTCAAATACGCAGACGGCACTCTAAAATATACAGCAGGCCCATCAGCTCGCATCGCCCCACTCCGGCCGCTACCCTTTATGGACTGTGCCGACTGCCTATTGCGGGCGGCGACGAGTGAGCAAGCATGGGTCAGGAAGATCGTCAATGTTGGACGATGACATGTTGATTGGATTAGCAGCATGGGCAGCATAGCTTGGAGCTGAATGCGAATCTAACACGAATAAGGAGGAATGATTATGGCAGAAAAGGGAATGGACCTATGATCACATCCCCAACCAGAGTGGTCGGGTACAAAGAAGCGGTGGATTTTTTTTCGCCGAATATTAACGCCTTTAACTTCAAAACCAGCATCGAAAGGCGGCCTCTCCATTCTTCGTGCACTTATTCGCAGTTCTTTCATACGGATTGTAGTTTACTGTTCAGCAAGTAATGCTTTTACACCTCAGGAAGGAATGAAAAAATCATGTTTTATTTGTTCCTCTTTTTCGTCGTCGTCACTCTTATCGTTTTATTGTTTATAAGCATACACCCAACCTTTGGCGGCAACGCAATGAAAAAACAAAAAACGGCGTATAGTAAGTTTGATAATTTTTCCAATGGGAAATTTGTCAATCAGGTTCCTACAAAGATGAGCATGAGTGCTATGGATCTCCTCTCCATGATAAAGGATTTTATTGCTGGAAGAAAAGATCGTAGCCCTAGCGGGCCCATTCAGGAATCAGTCATGGATTGGAACAAAATAAACAGCGAAAAAGATAGTTTAACGTGGTTCGGGCACTCTGCTTTCCTATTGAGTATTGATAATAAAAAGTTATTGGTGGACCCTATGTTAGGACCCGTTGCTTCACCGGTTTCCTTCGCGGGCAGCAAACGATACGGAAAAAATATGCTGCATATTATTGATGAAATGACATTTTTAGACGCTGTTTTTATTACACATGACCATTATGACCATTTAGATTATTCTTCCATCCAAAGACTGAAGAGTAAGGTCGGTCATTTTTTTGTTCCTCATGGAGTAGGTGCCCATCTTAATCGATGGGGAGTTGCAAAGGAAAAAATTATAGAACTCAATTGGTGGGATGAGATTGCGTTTCAAGGTTTAACGGTTGCTTTAACTCCTTCGAAACATTTCTCCGGTAGAGGAATTTTCAATCGCGATACTACCTTATGGGGTGGATGGGTTATTCTTGGGAAGAACACACGGGTCTATACCAGCGGAGATGGAGGATACGATTCACATTTTAAGGAGATAGGCAAGAAATACGGACCATTTCATATGACCTTAATTGAAGGCGGTCAATATGACAAACGATGGGCTTGGGTACATATGACACCAGAAGAAGCTGTTCAGGCTCATTTAGACGTAAATGGGAAGAATATGATGTTAATTCATTGGGGGGCTTTTACCCTTGCTTATCATGCTTGGACTGAACCGGTGGAACGAGCATTACAAAAGGCAAACGAAGCAAATGTTAATTTAATTATTCCTAAAATTGGCGAAACTGTTTCATTAACTGGAGAGGTTACTGTTCCTTTTTCAGCTTGGTGGGGAAGTTAAGTTGAGGAGACTTTGCCGATCGACGGATGTCGCACCAACTTCTGTTGCAGTCGGTTAAAAATGAAGTAGGGGCGATCAATGTTACGTTGTCAGTGTGGAAAGTCGCACCCCCTCAAACGACAATTTCTTTAAGGCATTATTATAGGTCAACCAGTGTTTACTGGTTGACCTATTTACTGTTCGTTTCACGATGGCAGAGGTATTTATACAATAAATTGCTAAATAATATAATAAATCGAATTTTTTATTGTATAATCACAGCAAAAAAGAGGGAGGCACCAATGTATAAAAATCCAAATGTTTTCAAGTTTGCTGCGATGTTTATCCTGGTGGTGTTTATAATGATTTCGACAGGATGTATAGACAAGAACACTAAAATAACGCTAAAAGGAGAAAGCATTCACTGGAAAGGCGAGTTAAACTCAAGTATAACAGGTCAAGACGAATCAGGAATGTATACCTTGTTTTATAAAGATGAAGACTGGGATGATGTTCAAGTATATAAGATCGACATTAATGATGGTAAAGTAATATTAGAAGAAACAGGGCTTACAACCAGAACAATAGAAATTCCATTGAATCGAACAAAGAGTTCTGTGACTAGTAATGAACCACAAACAGTTAATATTATTTGGAACGATTCAAGAGGAAATGAGTACGAAGAAAATATACTTTTGAAACCAATTGGCTAGCATTATACATAATAAAGGGCAATTCCGAAAAGATTTACCAGATTCACCTACACATAGGTTGTATTAGACAGTGAAATATTAATTTATAGTCAGCTAGATTCCCTCTTGGAATTCTATCATAAGTAACAGTAAAATAAGCAAATACACCTCGACTCGAAGTATTCCCCTGTTCTTTATAAGTTGGAAAAACATTAATAGAAATCCCTCTGCATTAATGACATCGTGATTAGCAATCCGTAAGAAACAACCCATGTAGAAATGTCCTATAATGTAGTTAATGTAGATATCTCTTATGAACAAAGGAGTACTAAAGATGAGAAAACTCGTTCTATTTTTGCACGCATCGCTTGACGGCTTTGTAGAAGGGCCTAACGGTGAAATGGACATTGGCTGGGTTTCCTACGATGCTGATTTGGAGAAACACGCAAAAGAAATTCTGAGTACTGCCGACACTGTCATTTGGGGCCGTGGGACTTATCAGATGATGCACAGTTACTGGCCATCTGTGCCTTCGAACCCATCAGCTTCGCAGCATGAACGGAATCATGCCGAGTGGATCGAAAAGACAGCCAAAATCGTTTTTTCCACGACGCTGGAGAAAGTCGAATGGAACAATTCCAGACTGGTGAAAGAAGATGTCGAGGAAGAGATCAAGAACCTCAAACAGCAGCCAGGCGCGGATATGGTCATCCTCGGTAGTCCTAGATTCGCACACTACCTTATGCAGCTTGATTTAATAGATGAGTATAAAATTACGGTTTCTCCCGTCCTAATCGGCAGCGGGTTGCCGTTATTCCAAGGTCTCAAGGAGAAGATCAATCTAAAACTTATCGAAAACAAGACATTTGATTCTGGAGCCATAGGCCTCGTTTACCAGACGGTTAGATGACCTTTCATTTAGATGTCGTGTCCCCTTAGCACAATCTACTTTTGGAGACAAAAACATTGAAGGCAGCCGACCTCAAATCGGCTGCTTTTTTCGTTGTATTCTGTCGGGTTGTGCACATTAGCAATCCATGAGAAACCGGGCATGCAGTTAGATGATAAAATGTAGACCTAGAGGAGGCTGCATATGAAACGTATAATTCTGATGATGAATGTGCGAGAAAACCAGGAAGGAGAGTCAGTCGCATGGCAAAGATTGTTTTTGCGTTAAACCAGTCTCTGGACGGGTTCGTCGACCATATGGCATTTCAGCCCGACCCCGTACTATTCCGTCATTTCATCGAAGACGTGCGCGGTCTAACGGGTTGCCTGTACGGGCGCCGCATGTACGAGACCATGCGGTATTGGGACGGGGACGGAGACGGAGACCATTTTGAATGGGATGAGCCGGAACGGGAATACGCAGCTGCGTGGCAAAGCAAACCAAAGTGGGTGGTGTCGAGGACGTTAAAGTCCGTCGGTCCGAACGCTTCTCTGATCGAGGGCGACCTCTCGGCGGCCATACGTGGGCTGAAGGCTCAGCATGAAGGGGAGATTGAAGTTGCCGGGCCAGAGTTGGCGCACAGTCTAACGGAGCTCGGTCTCGTTGATGAGTATCGACTCTATCTCCATCCAGTCGTGCTGGGTGACGGCAAGCCGTTATTCGTCGGTCCACGGCCGCCACTGCGACTCGTGGCAAGCGATCGAATTGGCGAGCAGGTGATCAGGTTGACCTACGTTCCAGCCTAGTTTTGCGGTTGACCCAGCGACCTAAAGGGGCGATAGTTCAATAAAACAGTGGCAATCAATGACTTTATTTTTTCATTCTTGCCGCTGTTTGGGTTACTGTCTGTTAGTCTAGAACTTATTTTTTAAATGCTGACGACTTTCCAACTCTATAACGGCGTCATATCAACAACGAAAAATCTTGCAACTCATACCTCAGGATTACCGATATTGGCAACAATTCACATTTTGTCTAACAACAGATACAATACTTATTCAAATTTTACTGGGGATGATTTATCTGCCTTTTTATCTTATGCTGACTACACGGATAGCATTGATTCGTTTATATATAACGAGCCCATTAAAGATGGGTGAGACAGCCGTTATCCTTGATTCAGTACAGAAAAGCAGATTATTGAACGGACACACTTCTACTGGGAAAAGAGTCCCTCTTTGGGATCATTAAGTGCAGTAATGTTGTCAGGTACCGGCACGGCGATAGGCGGAATAACGTTTACAGGCTCATTAATCTTCCGTAATATAATAACTATGACGGAAGTTGTCACTATCATAATCTATAATAATTTTAGATTCTCGTTCATCTTACTACCCATAACTAAAATAATGGATTGAATGGGAAAAAGGGATTTATTACCGTGTTATTTCGAAAAAGGTAATATGGGATTAGAAGCATAAATTTTCTGAGATCCAAAAGGAACCTTAATCGAGTTGTATAATGAAATTCCAATGGAGTAGGGGGTGTATTGAATGAGTACTATAAATTATGAAGAATTTGTCCAATTAGTAGAAAAATATAAGATTCTTCCGTTCGCAGCATTTATACCAGATTATCCATCGCTGACAACTGCAGCAGAAAATAACGATTGGCATTCAGGAACCGGTTCGGATCCGTGGTTGTGGCGCATTCGGATTGTCCAAGACGGTGTTGCTGCATATGGAAAGTTTTTTAGTGATAAGGCCTGTTTCATTCAAACCGATTTTTTTCCCACAGTCAGGTCCATCCTGTCATCCGGCAAAACCATTGAGGTACGATATAATGACGGTCAGATATCAAGAACTGCGTATCATATCTATAATGTCTTGTGCGAGCATGGAAATATCGATTCGCGGAATTTGCGGAAATTGATCGGTTTGGATAAAAAAGAGAACAAAAAAGAATACGAAAAGTCACTGGTTGAACTACAGAATTATGGTGATGTCGTCATCACTGGAGCAGCAAAACAAAATGAAGATGATTCAGGCTGGAACAGTATGTGCTACCAACCTTCGGAATTATGGTTGAGCTCGATTCAGGCAAGAAGTGACGATGTGCTCGTCGATGATGCGAGGATTCGGTTGAAATCGGAATTGTCCGAAATTTGCTCTGAGAAATCTTTTAGATTCTTTGCAAAGAGACTAGCTCTCTGAACATGCTCCCCATGAGAGTTCTTCCGTGTGGAGGTTTACGTATCTACTGTAAGTAGAGAACAAATATATATTCTTTTTTCACCACCTCGCAATCACACGTCCAATCGAGCTTGTACGACAATAAGGACACGTCGATGCAAAACGTGTCCTCTTCTAAAATGTCGGGCGACAAGAACATGGACGCTTTGAAAGTCGCCATTAGCGGCTTTTTTTGTTTTATCAGTACAAGTTCTTTGTTCCGAGTCAAGGACAAGATCTTGGTCCGATAGCCGATTAGACAGAAATCTAATTAATTTTCATCAGCAACTCTGGGTCCATGGAAGTATCACTTATTCATTTAGAGTCGTAACAGAGAAAAAATGGGAGCGCAACTTTGTATCAGTTATAAGCGTAATTATCATTTGACACCAGTAGAAAGAGGGGATAGGAACAAAATGAATAAGGATTTATCAGGGCTAGTATTAGTTTTGGTAATGATGATTAGCTTGCCAGGAAAAGCATATATGGAGCAGGCTCCCCTGGATGTAAGCTTTCAGGACGAGCAGTTGGAGCAAGCAATAAAGCAGATTTTAAAAAAGGATGAAAATGCGGCCGTTACACAGAAAGATATGCAATCATTAACCTTGGTTGATCTTTCAAATCGAGGAATTAAAAGCATTCAAGGCTTGCAATATGCTTCCAATGTGAAATATCTTGACTTGTCCAATTCAGCCCTTGAGCAGATTAACCAAGCTAAAGAATTTAGAACTAGCGAGCAATCGATTCTCGGACCTGAGTCCACTAAAGCCGCTTTCCAAAAGTTTAATGAGCCTTGATATCGGAAACAATCGAATCTCGAATCTTCGTGCGCTTGAAGGGATGACGCTAATGAGGGCTCTTTCCGCGGAAAAGAGCAGCTGGACATGTTTATTCTTGCTCGTGAGGCGAGAATATGGTGGTCATTATACGATATAAGCTATTTGTATTGGAAGTCTAATCCTAAAACGATAGACACCAAGACTAGAGAAACCTTGCGCTCGCTTGCAACGGAGCTCTATCCAAGATCATTTTTCAGGACATAAATAAGTGGAATGCGTGGAATGAGTTCATGAGGAACCTATCGGAAGTAGACCTCATTGCCGAAAAGCTCTGTAAGTGAAGAAATCCCTGACGTTCATCTTTGTATAATCGGAGAAGAAGATGATTTTGTACTGGCATCCCCCTTTAGATGCCCAATCTTTATGTGGATTCATAAGGGTGTTTTTTCAACACATCCGTTACTGTGGGATACTTTTTGGTTAAAATGCGGTAGAGTATGTTATTATCGCAGTAAAGCAATACGTCATTTAAAGCTGAGATACTATTTGGAGGGAGCACTCATTAATAACATCGCAATGAAAGAAGCAATGTCCATGTTAAAGAAAACGAGCCGCACTTTTTTTATACCAATAAGTTATTTGGATTCAGGATTAAGGGAAGCTGTTGCATCAGGCTATTTATGTATGCGGGCCATAGATGAAATCGAGGACCACAATGAACTCGCTGACGAACTGAAGGTGGAACTACTTCTTGAGATTTATGAAACATTTAAAACTCAGGATGTTATGGAAACCCAATTCATACTATCTCCTCATCGGACGGTATTACCGGCAGTTACGATGCAAATAGGTAAATGGGCGCTTCTATGTCCGTCTTCCAGTGCCGATATCGTATATCGGTACATCTCAAAGATGGCGTTACATATGGCTGAATGGGTTCAAAACGGGTGGAGCATTCATACAGAAGAGGATCTGGACCGATATACCTATAGCGTGGCAGGTATGGTTGGAGAGATGTTATCGGAGCTTTGGTATTGGTATGACGGAACTCGATCAGATCTAACGAAAGCGATTGCTTTCGGACGAGGTCTACAAGCGGTAAATATCCTCCGTAATAGAGAAGAGGATCTTAAACGTGGCGTTGACTTCTTTCCTGATGGTTGGGGATATAAGGAGATGCAACAGTACACACACCGCAATCTACAGATTGCCGACTCTTATATCGCAGAGCTGAAGGATGGCCCAGCATTAAAGTTTTGCAAGATTCCATTAGCGTTAGCCCATGCTACAGTCAACCTCATCGCTTCAGGTGGAAATAAATTAACGAGGGATGCGGTTCTGAAAATTGTGAATCGTGTGACTGGATAAATTTAATTGTCCATATTTATTACTGTTCATCGTATGTCGGGCGATACGATCATGGTCCCATTGAAAGTCGCTAATTTAGCGGCTTTTTTGTTTTATCGGTACAAGTTCAGCGATGTCCGGGCAATATTACCGCATTTGGGAGCCTTACCTGATCCTGGCACTCATTTATTTTTTCTCACCTACAGCTTCAGCAAGCAGCTGAATTATGCGCCCAAGCCAGTCAAAGTTTCCTTCATTATTGGGCAGCAGAGAACTTTCGGGAGATTTCCCGATATGCTGTTGGTGACATGCCTTTTTTAGCCGTAAATTGTTTAATGAAGTAAGTGTCATACTCAAATCCGGTAGCACGTGCAATTTCATTTAAGGTCATGTCTGTATGGGTCAGAAGATTCCCCGCAACCTTCAAGCGGTGCGAGAGTAAGTAACCCATTGCGGTGCACCCGCATCTTTCCTGAAACATCTTATTGAGAGAAACGCGGTTCAAGTACGCGCATTTTGTTAAATCTTCCAGGATGATTTTGTCCGGATAATTTGTGTGTATATATTCCAGAACTAAATCCACAGGTGACTGTTCGCTGTGACGGTTTAAATCTTCAATCACTCCCATGATTTGTATAAAATATTTTTTTATTCTACATGCCCAGAGTGCATCGCTTTGCGCATACACTTCTGTGCCAAGCACAAAAAACCACTCGAATAATTGTGGATATGCCTTCTCGGTTATGCGAGGTATCCCCGTTCGTTCAGGAGACTTACGAAACAGCGAAAGACCTGTTTCTATTTTCAAATCGGTCGGAAAATAAGTTTGTGTTTCAGAATGGGGGGTCGAGTTAAGAAAATCCGGATGAAAACTAAATGATGATGCAGAAGCGTTGTGCTTATCAAAAACTTGTATCGTATCCTCTTCAGACAAACAAAGAATAGCGGGTGCTGAAATGGTGATCGGGCGTTCGTTCAATATCCCTTTTATACTTCCATTCGTAACAAAAACAAGCGTAAACCGCTCCGGGTAGGGGAAATGTGCAAAATCTTCGGCAGCTACAAATTCGATATCTACCGTTCTGTTTTTATGGCGATCAATTTGTGGCATGGTTCTCACCTGACAAATAGTATAGTTAAATGCTTCACATATAACAGTGTATCACAAAAATTCAAGGGATATAATTTGGATATTGACAGAAAGGTGGTTATGATGATGGCAATTAACATCGCAATTAACGGTTTTGGCAGAATTGGCAGACTTGCATTTCGGCAGCTTTTTGATACAGAAGGATATAGAGTTGCAGCCATCAATGATCTTACAAGTCCGCAGATGCTTGCGCACTTGCTGAAGCATGACACCACGCAAGGGCGTTATGATGCCAAGATTGGTTATAACGAAAACAGCTTGAACGTGAACGGTGTGGATATTCCGATTTATGCCGAAAAAGACCCAGGAAAGCTCCCGTGGAAAGAACTGCAAATTGACGTTGTTCTGGAATGCACTGGCTTCTTCGCATCGAAAAAAGCGTCAGCAGCACATATTGAAGCAGGTGCCAAAAAGGTGCTGATCTCCACCACAGCCGGGAAGGATGTTCCCACTATTGTTTTCGGTATCAATGAACATACGTTGGCTAAGAACGATACCATTGTTTCGGCAGCTTCCTGTACGACGAACTGCCTCGCGCCAATGGCGTATTTCTTGAACGAGCTTGCACCACTCAAAAAGGGCTTTATGACCACCATACACGCTTACACAAACGACCAGAACACCTTGGATGGTCCCCATCCCAAGATCGACCTGCGGCGGGCGCGTTCTGCGGCGGGCAACATCATCCCGACCTCGACCGGAGCAGCAAAAGCAATCGGGCTAGTGATCCCGTCCTTGGATGGCAAGCTGGATGGAACATCGCAAAGAGTGCCGGTCATGGCGGGCTCACTGACAGAATTAACCGCAGTGGTAGGCGGCTCCGTGACAGTAGAGCAGGTCAACAAGAAGATGGAACAGTCCCAGTCAAAAGAATATGGGTATACAGATGAACAGCTTGTTTCGTCTGATATTATCGGCATGACTTACGGCAGTTTGTTTGACGCCACACAGACAAAGGTAACAGAGCTAGGAACAGATACATTAGTGAAAATTGCTGCGTGGTATGATAACGAGAACTCCTTTACCAGCCAGTTAATACGCACCGCAAAATACCTAGCAAAATTATAAGGTTTTACGGGAAAAGAGGCTGTCCGCAAATTGTTCGCATGACTTGGGAACATAACATAACATCGAAAACATAGAAATATTTCAACAAATAAAGAATGGGAGAGAGCTTGCCATTCTTTATTTTTATATTTGCCTTTCATCCAAAGGTTACATGACTAATCCATGATAAAATATTAGGAGACTATACTCGGTAAAAGTTTTATTAGGAGTTGAGAACAGCATGAATTACTACAAAGGAGCAGTACCTGGATCAGATAACTTCATTTATTTTAAAAGCGAAGTCAAATTGAAGGAAAGTGATGTTGTTGTTTTAGATGATAAGAAGTACTTCATTGAGAGTATCGATAACGGGTTGTTGATTCTTCAGAGGGTTGGATCAATTATATCAGTGAGTGTGTAAATAGGCATACAGCTATGAACTATGCAATGGAGTACAGAAATCTTGGCTCTATCGAACCTACTGATTAAATTAGAAATAAATCAGTGTTCAGTTTTATTATTTGAGATGATCAATAGGTGTTTATGCCATTCGTGAGTTAGCCGTGAATGAAATCAAGGGCTTGCCAAGAGACCACAATTATCAATTGCTTCGAATTCCGCTAAATCATAACTTCACATATTATCACAAAAAGAGTGGTAAGTTGGTTGGGATGAATGCGGTTGATCATGAGCATTTTCATATCAAAGATGGGAGAGACATGCATTAGTTCGTTTTGATTAGACTCCGACCGGTGTTGTGGCCATCTATAAAATGCAGAAAAACGGGCCGGAATTATACCTTTCAGCCCGTTTTTTGCTCATCATTTCAAAGTATAATGTAAATCACGAATCTATTTTCCTGCTAAGCTCCTTCCACCATATCCCGTCTGCGATATCCCAAATAGCCCATAATCATCAAAGCAACACTGATCACTGAGATCGTCATAAAGGTTGCTGCATCAAACGAATCTACCGGCATCCGCGGAATCCAACTTTGAACGGCTGTTTTCGAGAACCATTCCGGCAAATCGAGAATGCCGCCGAAATAGTTTAATGCAAAAGAATAGCCAAGATACGCATATACGGCTTTGCCTAGTCTTGGTGCCCAACCTAAAGCCAAAGCGGCAAGTGCAATAAAGAACAACACGGAAGGCAGGAAGTTATAGCCAGCGGCCAAAAAATCCCTCATATTCATGGACGAGCCGTCACCCAGGGCAGAAATGGCCGTCCCGCCAAGTCCGCTTGAAGCTAGCAAAATGCCAACGATTCCAGCAACAATCGCCAAAATGACACTCGTCCAATAGAGCTGAGCTCGAGTCACTTTTGTTGCATAAAGCTGGCTTAAATGCTGTCGCGCTTCTTCCGAGAAAAGTTTGTTCACGATCGCAATCGGCAAAATGGAAACCAATCCAATCATGACCATCATAATGGTCCCAGTGAAGGCTTCTTCGATGGAAACGCCGGATATCGTAAACATTTGACTCATGATTTCATTGCTTTCAAGGAACGTCTGCATATCTCCATAAATCGAACCATAGGCTGCTCCCATGACGACGAAAGCAATCAACCAACTGATCATTACGCCTTTGTTCAGCTTTGTAAACAGGCCGGGTACGGACAGCAATGATTTTTTTGCCGACTCCCGGCCATCTCTTTCTGGTAAATAACCGGCACCCATATCTCGACCGCCTTCAAGGACAAAAGCGATGATCACGACAATAACGCTGAAGACTATAGCCAAAATCAGGGGGACCCCATTGTTTTCTGTAAATGGATAAGTCAGATAAGTCCAACCCATCGGATTGATCATGGAAAAATCAACATTCGACACATCCGTTCCGGCTCGGATAATATAGAGCAAGCCTACAATTCCGAGCGATGAACCGGTTGCACCGGATGAAGTCGGCATAATTTGCGCCATAACTAAGGCAATTACGGCTCCCAAGATCCCGGCCATTCCAATGGATGCGCCAAACAAAAAGGATCCTTCGGCCGAAATCGTATCTACGCCAAAGCTAGTCATCATTCCGCCAATAACGAGCGCTAATAGAATATTGATCATGACGACTTCGGCAATCACCGCAAACGAATTGGCTTGACGGCCTACTTGAAAGGAGCGTACGAGTTCAGTAAGCCCAAGATCTTCTTCTTTGCGAGTATGGCTTACCACATGCAAAGCAGCGATAATCATCGCAAACAAACCGCAGAATAACAACATTTCGTGCGCATACATTGCACCCAAAGTATAATCCGCTGCGTTCTCAATCGGTGTAGGACCAACCATGGAAATCATAGCAGGATTTTGCAAGGTTTCATACATTCCCTGCAACCCTTGGCCCTTGCCCATTTCTTCAAAAGCCGGAACAAATCCGGCTGAAAACAAGCCTAAACCTAAAACCCAGATGATGATTTTTTTCCAATCACGTTTCAGGTATTGGACGAATAGTACTCGCGAACGCGCAAATTTTTCTTGCATTATAATCTCCTCCGTTTCCGCTCTTAGACTTCATAATGACGCATGAATAAGTCTTCTAGCGTAGGCGGCACGGACTCAAACTTCTTGACCCCCAATTTTGCCGCTTCGGACAAAATCTCATTGATAAATTCGTTATCCGCAAAAAATGTCGCTTGATTGCCGGATTGCTTGAAATCATGAACACCGTTAACCGATGCCATTATAGCCACATTGCCTTGCGTTACTATAGTTACTGTAGAACGCGTTAAATGACGCAGCTCATCCAATGTTCCGGTTTCAACCACTTTGCCTTGGCGAATGATAACTACTTTATCGGCCAGTCGTTCCACTTCGCTTAAAATATGAGAGGACAGCAAGATGGCTTTTCCCGCAAGCTTGATTTTTTCGACCTCATCCTGGAAGACGGCTTCCATTAACGGATCAAGGCCGGAAGTCGGTTCGTCGAAAATATACAAATCGGAGTCAACGGATAAAGCCGCGATCAAGCCGACTTTTTGCCGATTTCCTTTGGAATAGCCCTTGGCTTTCTTCTTAGGATCCAATTCAAACCGTTTAATCAAATAGTCGCGCTTATTGGGATCTCCGCCGCCATGCAATTTCATAAATAAATCAATGATTTCACCGCCTGTTAAGCTGCCCCAAAGAGCCACGTCCCCCGGTACATAAGAAATTCGTTTATGAATCTCAAGGCTATCTTTCCATACATCCTTGCCGAAGATTTTTGCATCTCCGGCATCCCGATGGATGATTCCGAGCAAAATGCGAATCGTTGTGGATTTCCCCGCGCCATTCGGTCCGATAAAGCCGACTACTTCCCCGGCATTTACCGCAAATGACACGTCATGCAGCGCTTTGAATTTCCCGAATCTTTTTTGTAAGCCTTGCACTTCTACAATGTTTGTCATAGCACTAAAACTCCTTCTAGACCAGTTTTAGTAACGTGCTTTCCAGTTTAAAGCAAAGCTGATAAATAGCGAACTAATAATCGATATTAAGTTCGTAAGTTCTAACTATTTACTTTGTTTTAAACCAAAGTTCATTTACAATTTCAGTTATACACCCGATTATCCGCATAGTCAACGCAAAAATATATAAGTTTAGAACTAATATATGTTTGATAATTCATAATTATCGCTATATAATAAATAGGAAGGGGAAATACGAACTAAATCCTTCTTAAAATATTTTTTTTATCATAATAAGTTAGAAAGCAGGAATAAGGAATGAACGGCTTTGAAAAGAGGACGCAAGAGAAGAAGAATCAAGTTCTAGAAGCAACTTTTAAATTGATTAATACCGAAATCGGCATCGAAAATGTAACAGTCGATGAGATTGCTAGACATGCCAATGTCGGTAAAACGACGATTTTTAAGTATTTTGGGAGCAAAGAAAACCTGGTCCATGAGGTTTTTAAGTATTTTTTAACTCAAATGGGGGAAACCGCCCGAGAAATCATGGCCGAAAATAAACCTTTCGAAGAAACGATCATTGCTATGAGTCAGAACAAAATCAATTATCTAGAAAAAATCAACAAACAATTTTATTTGGATTTAATGGATTATTTTACAAAGAAAGATGATGATGGGTTATCTCTGATGATGCAGCAATACGTCAAGGAAAGCTACAGTCTTATGTTGGATTTGTTTCACCGCGGGCGTAAAGAAGGCAAGGTTGATCTGAAATATTCGGATGAATTTCTTCTGATTTATTTCCAGGCCCTGGTTGAAGGGATCTCCAGCCCGCATATCTACCCAAAGATTCTCCCATATACCGCACAATGGACGGAATTGCTGATAAAAGGTATTGCGCCAAGCAAATAAAGCACATATTCCAGTTTTTCCTTACTGGCTTATCTGGTAACGTTAATGGCATTATGACCGAGCCACTGAATGAGTTGGAAATCAAACTCACTGAAACACTTTTATACATTCCTGAGAACATTTTGCTTAAAATATATCTGAATGTGCTAAAGGGCGAGTCATTCCCCTTAATCAAGGACATTTTACGCCGAATGAGGGTTGAAGGATATCTCCGACCTGATATTGACGACGACCTGATTTTTTTTATGTTTGAGTCAATGCAGTTTAATTTAGTCCTGTTTTTTTTAGGGAATTCGATATTAAAGACTCTAAGCTGCAACATAAGATTAGCAAGTACTTTGCTACTTTATGGGTCATGGGCTGCTTGAAGATCATAAACATTCTGAAATTGTAGCGATCTCAAGAAAGCCAAGGAGTAGATATGATTTACTGTATTTCACACTCGCCACTTTTATTAATTAAGGGGGAAGAAGAAAATGAAAACTTTTGAAGCATTTCCAGAACCAATCGGCAGCTATACTGTCGGTCGAACCCAGATGGATTTTGAGTATACGGCATCAGATCACTCAAAAAGAGAACTGACGGCGTTTGTGTACTATCCGTCCGACAGTAGCGAAGGTAAGACTACATCAACGTACATGTTTCCTGAAGTTTACGAAATGCTTGATGAGCAGCCACTTCTCACTGCGTTGAAGGATGCTTACTCCATAGATATCAAGACCCAGTGTTACGACGACCTTGCTCTCTCCGGGAAGGAAAAGCGCTATCCGGTGTTATTCTATGTTTGCGGCGGGGGCGGTTCTCCAGAATGGGGTACCGTGATCAGTACAGACTTGGCAAGTTTGGGATATGTCGTGGTAAGCATCGGCCATCAGAATAGCACGATGTATAAGCGTAAGGATGGGCGCCTGTTTAATGTATCAAAGGGTTTTTCGGATGTCATTATGGCGTTTTCTGAAGATCCGGAGATGGTGGCGTTGGCTGGTAAGATGGAGATGCGGCCTGACGATGAAACTGCCATCGAGATGTGCCACAAGGTGCTTACACTGCCGGTACTTGCCAAGATAACAGAGTATAGTGAATTACAGGCAGAGGATGTAAGGTATGTAGCCGATTATCTTTACAAAATGGACTCTGGAGAGCTGAATTCCATCTTCAAGGGCAGATTGTTGCTTGACATCGGCATGGGCATAGTCGGACATTCTTATGGAGGGCCTACGACGGCGATTGTTTGTCGGGACGACGACCGGTTTGCCTGCGGGATTGGCCTGGATAGCGCTGCGTTCGGCCTTCAGGGCAGCGACCTTAATAAACCCTTCTTGCTGCTTTATTGTGAACCTAACTATAACATGAATGCGATAATTGGCGCTAACAATAGCATGCAAACCTATTATTTCTCTGTTGATCGTGTTGCGCATTTAGATTACTGCGACATCGTGTTTACCAGTGTTAATGAGGAACTCAGAGGCGAACGTGATGCTATGGAGATGCGAAATCTTGTTACAGACTATACGAAGAACTTTTTTGATCAATACATACTGCAGAAGGCTGCAAGTGTAGAAAGTCTGGCATACGATGGCGTGGACTTGGTCAAGAAGACCAGCAACAAGTGACATAACCGAGAGGTTGCTGATAAACGCATGTCAAAGAGCTAGCGGTACAGATACAGAGCCGATAACCCTATTACGCGGTTATCGGCTCTCTCATTTTTCAGGCATTGTTTTCTATTTGAGATGATAAGCGGTGTTTTCCCATAATCAGCTGCTTTTTGTGCAACTAGCAGGAAGGGTTACACAATAGAATAATAGAATTTTTTATATGGGATTTTATGTTACAATCACTTATTTACTATGGAGAGGAGAGTTACAGCAATGAAGCGCACAAGAACTTGTACCGATTGCGGAAAGGGACACGAACTTAATCCGTTTACCGATGAATACATATCTAATTAAAATTCTGCAGCTATTTCATTAAGCTAACGGGCAGGAAAGAGGAGATAAACATAATAAGGACATATGTAGTCAATTGTCTTTCTCAGCTCGGGTGCTGGGCAGGTTGGATTTAGGTCTTGGAATGCCCAGGAGTTCTTCGTTTAATGGAACCTCATGATTTAAGTAGTCGTCCATTTCTTTCGATATTGATGCGGTGTGATTCCCATTTGTGACTTAAAAAATTTGCAAAAATAAGAGCTATTCGTTAATCCGATCTCCTCCGCAATAAGTGAGATCGGTTTTTTTGTGGTCGCTAAGAGTTGTATGGATTGATGAATCCTTCGGGCTGCTATGTATTCCGTGATGCTGATCCCTGTCGCTTCTTTAAAGAGATGTGACAAATGGTAGGGAGATAGATGCAGCGACTTCGCCATATCGTCCAATCGGAAAGGAATCGTATAATTCGCTTCAATCCAGGTTAAGATGTGCTCCACCCGATGATTTTTACGGGTTTGGTAAGTTGAACTCCTTGCTTTCCGCTTATCCCAGATTGGTTTCAAGGAGCGAAAAAGTGCGACAAGAAACAGCGAAATTTCTTCATATTTTTCCGAGTCGGACAGCGTCGGGAATCGATCGTTCATGCTCTTGTACGCAACGTCCAGGTAAGGGTCCTCGACTTCATAAAGGCAGGGGAAAGGGAGATTGCCCAAATATATAAAATTGTAAAATTCGTGGAGTGCGGGCCATTGTTTAAAATATGCCTCGTACACGGTCGGTTCAAAAATCGCAATGGATCGTTCGAAACACTGATGATCGTCGTATTCAAGCTTTAGGTGGTGGAGTTGACAGGGCTGAAATATACAAATCATCCCCGGCTTAATCTCATAGCTGCTGTTATTTACGATCATAGTTCCTCTTCCTTGATGAATGAACAACACTTCAAGGCCAAGATGGGAATGAAAGGTCTCTTTATGCTCGTAATTTTCGCTTTTACGTCTATAGGCAAAGTACAAGGGAGAGATACTGTAGTTGCTTGCAACAAACGACAATTTGCTTGCCTCCTTCTTCCTCGTCTTCGTACTTGCATTGAATATACCATACAAACCGCAATTTAGCGTTATTTTTCCCCCATAGCAAAACACATTTACAAGGCTGCACCGGATACAATTTTATTATGAGAAGTAAAGTTAGGAGGCGAAAATTACGTATGTTAAAGGTAGCGATTATAGGTTCGGGGGCAATTTCGTCCAGTCATATCGAAGCATACTTGCAGTTCAAGGACCGCTGTAAAATTGTTGCTTTATGCGAGCTCTACCCCGAGAAGGCGGAAGCGAGGCGGAAGCAGTACGGACTGGACGCTAAAATCGTACACGATTATAAGGAGCTGCTTCAAGACAGTATCGATCTCGTTTCCGTCTGTATACCTCCGTATGTTCATGCGCAGGTTACGATCGATTTCCTGAACGCAGGAAGCCATGTCGTTGTAGAAAAGCCTATGGCAGCGTCACTTAAAGAATGTGACGATATGATCGAAGCGGCACAGAATAGCGGTAAGTTGTTGTCCGTGATCGCCCAGAATCGATTCAGAAACCCGATTATGAAGCTGAAGCAAGTGTTGGATAGCGGCATGGCGGGCAACATTCTGCATGCCCAAGTGGATTCTTTCTGGTGGCGGGGCCATTGTTATTACGACTTATGGTGGCGCGGTACTTGGGAGAAAGAGGGGGGAGGCCCCACGCTTAATCATGCCGTTCATCATATTGATGGTTTGCTGTGGATGCTTGGTCGTCCTAGCCACGTACAAGCTTACATGGGTAACGTCGCGCATGACAATGCCGAGGTTGAGGATTTATCCATCGCGATGATGAAATATCCGAATGGAGCCTTGGGGCAACTTACCAGCTCGGTCATCCATCACGGCGAAGAGCAGCAATACGTGTTCCAAGGACAGTTTGCACGAATTTCTGCACCATGGCGGGTAACGGCTTCCACTTCCTTGCCGAACGGCTTCCCTGAACGCGATTTGGAACTGGAAGAAAAAATCCAGAAATACTATGACGAATTGCCGGATTTGCCGTATGAAGGCCATGCCGGTCAGATCGACAATGTGCTGAGCGCGATCGAGCATGGAAAGCCATTACTCATCGACGGAGAAAGCGGCCGCAGCACATTAGAGATGATCATGGGCATATACAAATCGGCAAGCATGGGTGAGAATGTCCAACTCCCACTGCGCAAGGACGATCCCTTCTATACGCAAGAGGGTGCTCAACAGAACGTTCCCTATTTTTATCAGAAGGGCAAGAGCGTTGAAAATTTTACGGATGTGAAAATCACGACAGGAAGCAATTACGGCGAAAAAAAATGATCATTGTGGAGGCTAATGCGGGCGGAGGGAAACAGAAAGGGAGCTTACAATGGCATATCGTTCCATTGGAAGTCGCTAATTTGGCGGCTTCTTTTGTGTTTTAGCGACTATTTTGTTTTATCGGTACAAGTTCTTGTCCCGAGTCAAGGACAAGAACTTGATTGCCGAAAAGGACAAGAAACTTTTATGCAGGTATCACACTTCAAATTTAATTCGTTTACCATAGCTGCAGCCTTGCTTCCAAAATTCTAGCCATCTGTTCAACCATCTCTTCTGGCGTATATGGCATAGATTGGACGACCCACCACTCAATCAACCCCGTAATGGAAACGGATAAGAATTGCGCCAATACATCTTTGTGGATACCGGTTTCTAGCTTCATTTGGTTTACCACCAAGGTGATATTCGCTTCAATCATCTGTGTCATACGGTGTCTGAACGTCGGAATACCTTTATTGGTAATCAAAACGCCATAGATTTCTGCATGCTCTTTCAGATACGTGAACGCACGAATCAGCAGGTCCCGGGACAGTTCATTGGTTGGCCCATCCTCCGGCACACAACTGTCAGCAAGCATCATCAGATACGTTTCCACGCTCTGTTCCAGCAGGTCATATTTGTCTGTAAAATGCAAATAGATCGTTCCGCGATTGACATTGGCCCGATCCGCAATACCTTGAATGGTGATCCTCTCAAATTCCTGTTCTCCCAACAGCCCAATGAACGCTTGCATAATCATTTGTCTTGATCTCACGATGCGCCGATCCATGGTTTTCCCCTCTTTCCTGAACACATCCAGCATTCGTTGTTCATTTCTCAACAGAAACGAAAGCAATTAGCCATTGCACCTGCATCCGTTCCAATGATATCTTGATTGTAATCCACAGATGTTATATATTCAACAACTGTTAATTATATAAGGAGGGATAATATTGAATATACTTGTGTACGGTGCAGGTGTGCAGGGAAGCTATCTGGCACATGTCCTAGTAGCGGGCGGTCATGACGTGACTGTGTTGGCAAGAGGAAAGCGAGCGGAGGAACTGGAAAAGGAGGGACTGGTCATTCGGCATTACCTTCAGCGCAAGACAACTGTTGATCGGGTTCGTGTAATTCGTAGACTAGAGTCAGGTGACGCGTATGACTTGATCTTCGTCATGATGAAATATTCGGATTTCGGGGCTGTGCTACCGATCCTCGCAGACAACGTTAGCCGTCATATCGTATTGGTCGGCAACAATATGAATACCTACGCCATGCAGGACTATTTGAGTAAACATGGACAGTCGCCTAAACAGGTCGCTTTTGGATTCCAAGCTACCGCAGGTACACGTACCGACGGACGAGTCATATGCATTCGTGGCGGCCATGGGGAGATGGTCATCGGGGGTCTGGACGGGCCCGTACCGTTTCGCTCCCTGCTGGAGCAGGCATTCATGCCAACCAAGTACAAGCTCAGTTACCATGATCAGATCGATGCCTGGCTAAAAAACCACATGGTGCTGGTCGTGCCTATGAACATGGTCATTCTGTTCCACAGCTTCCAGATGAAACAGGTTGTCCGTGATGATAGGCGAATGCGTCAGTTAGTGGCGGCGATGGGAGAGGGCTTCCGTGTACTTGAATCAATGGGGTACCCGTTAACCCCTGCGAAGCAGGCGTCTTGGATTACCGGCTATCCAAACTTAATCCGCTGGGCGTTGAAGATTTTCTTCATGCTTCCGGTTAGCGGGTTGATTGATGGGACAGCAGTTGAGCTCGCAGCCTTGAATGAGGACTTTGCCGAATGGAGGGCAAGGTCGGATGTGCCTACGCCAAACTGGAATGCGTTAGAGACAGATTGGCTTATTCAATCATAGTCACTGCTGCAAGCCGTGTGATATATCGTGAAGAGTGATGTCGGGAAGTGTTAAAGCACTTACAGGGCCGTACTTACGGCCTGTCTTTCCGGTAGAGAGTAAGAAGAACATTGTACTATTGCCGAAAAGGACAAGAACATCTTCCCAATGAAAGTCGCTGTTTAAGCGGCTTTTTCGTTTTATCTGTACAAGTCCTTGTCCCGAGTCGACGGACAAGAACATGAGCCGATTACCGATTAGATAGATATCTAACTAAGTTTCCATGCAATTTATTAAGCTCCCTCGAAGTGATTCAATTTCCTCACTCAAACTCATGAATTCGCAGGATTTCACCCTGAGCTAAACATGAAAGAAGAGAATCCAGGGGAGTCGGTGGCTGGGGACAGTAGAAAGGGCATGCGGGAACAAGGGTGTTGTGTCCAATACCCACTTTGTTCCATATCATGCACGTCTCCACTTTGCCCTAGTGATTCTCACTCCCATGTCTCAACGGGTCTTAGCCCTTTCATTCCTTCGTCACATCTAACTAAGGGGTGGAGGTCGGTCTTTCTAACGGAACGGGTCCGAGCCCTTTTGTTTAATATCTCCCGATACCTCGTGCTTCTTGTCATCCTGCGAATGCATGAGCTGGTGAGAAAAACTGCTTAAGCTGCTTGCGGAAACACTTTAGTCGAGTCGTAAGCTTCACTGCTTTTGGCCAGACCAACAAGCATACGGGCGACTTTACCGCACAATTTCATTATAGATTTCATTTTCTTGAGTTTTTTCACATCGACATTATGGTGGTGCAGGGCTCTAATATCCGGATTGGTCATGACCATGCACATCGTCATGAGATAGAGAAAACGTCGGAGACGAGGGCGGCCGCGTTTGCTAAGCGCCATTTTACCACGCCACTTTCCGGAACTGGCTTCAGTTAAATTGAGGCCGGCATGTCGTAATAAAGCATTTCCATGTACATAGCCGCTCAGATCTCCAGCTTCTCCTAGAATGCCAGCCAAGCTCGTTGCATTCAAACCCTGAATATCGAGCAGTTTCTGTGCATAGGGGATACGCCTCAAGATGAGATGAAGTTCATGCTCAATTTGTTCAAGTTGGCGCTGAGCCAAGTCATATTCCTCTAGTAGTTGACTCAGATGAAGCTTGTAGGCTTGGAGTGCCTGCGTGGCGCCAATGCTGCATTTTGCTAGTTCAATGAGCTGTTCCGCTCGTTTAACTCCAGCATGACGCTTTACATATTGTTTCCAACCGGTAAGAACCTCTTCTGTGGTTAATCTACTAATTTCCTCCGGTAAGGGAAAGAGTCTGAGCGTAGCAATAGAGCTGGTACAGGTAAGGGTTTTAAAGACCTGGCGCAGCTCAGGGAACACGATATCAACCCATCGATGAATTTGGTTAACAGCACTGTTGAGCCGTTTTGTAACCGTGTCTCGGTTAGCCATGAGAATTCGCAGTTCTTCGTAGGCTTCTGGATGAAAACGAACAGGGGAGTAGTACCCGTTTTTGACCATGTCTGCAATGACAAGAGCATCTTTGCGGTCACTTTTAGATGGCGAGTTGTCACGGTTCTCCTTATTCTTTTTAACGAGATGGGGATTAACGAGAACGGCTTCAATGCGCTGAGAAGAGAGCCAGCGCGCAAGATTCAGCCAGTAATGACCTGTAGGTTCCATGCCTATAATGACTTTGTTAAGCTTGTAGGTTTGGAGTAGATCCTGGATCCAGCGTCCAAATAGCTTGAAACCCTCAAGATGGTTACCGAATTCCAGCGGTGCACCTAAAGCAATCCCGCGAAAGCTGACGGCCCGGGCAACATGAGTATCTTGAGCAATGTCTACTCCGACGACCAGATGATGAGCGGTAATGTTTTCAATGAGTTGATTTTGCTTATCTTGTGCTTTAAACTTCATAGTAGAGCGACCTCCTGGATGGGCTTTTTGAGGCAATGACCTCGTGTGTAACCCCATCGTACCGAGGCGCTCGTTTTTGTTCAATCTCCAAAATATTCGTATTACAGGAATTCTAACGGGAAATGATAGCTCAAGAAAATTAACAAAGCAGCTGACCAACGTGATCGGCTGTTTTTTTCAACTAACGGGCTTGATAATCAACAGTACTTTGAAGTACACGAAAAAAGCACCTGATACTTTCAGGTGCTTTTTGTTGTACCACTTTTTGTTTGTAACGATATCGCCTAGTCACTTCAATATTTTAGGTATTTTTAATATTTCCCCACTTTTTTCTTAAGCAATCTCATCTATTCTAAATGCATTGGGAAGCGTAACAGGCCAGGATGGAGGTTTAAACTTTACTGAGAAAGGAAGGATCAGTCAATCATGAAAAAATGGCTCCGTCAGGATGCTTCGGCGGCCATGTTTTTTCTCGTGCCAAGCGGTATCGGATTTACACTCTTTTATCTTATCCCGTTTGCCATGGGTATGTATTATTCCTTTATGAGCCAATCGGTGGGCGGCGAATTTGTGGGATTCGATAATTACCTGGAACTGCTTGAAAGTAGTTCCTTCCGCAAGGCGGTATCCAACACGTCTTACTTCAGTGCGGTCAGTGTTCCGCTTATGGTCATGCTGTCACTCGGGTTAGCGATGCTGCTGAATAAAAATACATATATTCAAAAATGGCTACGTACAGCTTATGTTATGCCGCTTGTTGTGCCCGTCGCTTCCATCATCATGATCTGGCAGCTGCTGTTTGATTGGAACGGCTCCCTGAATGCCTGGCTGAACAGCTTCGGATATGAACGGGTGGACTGGATGAAGACGGAATCGGCACGTTGGGTCGTAATCATTGTGTACCTATGGAAGAACATCGGTTACAACGTCATTTTATTCCTGGCGGGACTACAGCAAATTCCGAAGGATTACTACGAAACGGCCCGGATTGAGGGGGCTGGTCGTTTACGGCAATTCCGAAGTATTACTCTGGTCTATCTGACTTCCACAATGTTTTTTGTTGTGATCATGTCCATTATCAATTCATTCAAAGTGTTTCGTGAGACGTATCTGATCGCAGGTGATTACCCCCATGACAGTATTTATATGATGCAGCATTATATGAACAATATGTTCGTGTCACTCGACATTCAGAAGCTGACTGCGGCGGCAACCCTGATGTTTCTCTGTATTTTACTGATTGTACTAGTGCTGTTTGCGATTGAGCGCCGGCATCGGCAGTACATGGAATAGGAGGTGGAGCGAAGTCTGTGCGAGTAGCCTACATATTGAAAAAAAGTGCTTTAACGTTTGTCATGGGTGTTATCGCCATGATCTTAATATCTCCTATTGTGATTACATTCACAAATTCATTGATGACAGAACTGGAGATCCAGATCAATTACGGTCTCATCGGTCAAATGAAAGAAATGATTCCTGGTAGAGATGGTTCTTTTGCAAATCTGAAACTGATTCCGGACAAGGTGTCTTTTGCACAGTATGGGAAGGTTTTCATTGACAACCCGAAGTATCTGACGATGTTCTGGAACTCCGTGTTCTTGGTGATGCCGATTATTGTGGGTCAGACACTCGTCGCAGCACTGGCTGCTTATGCATTCTCCAAGCTGAAATTCCGCGGCAGGGATACGATGTTTTTGGTCTATGTCATGACGATGCTCATGCCATTCCAAGTCACGCTGGTACCCAATTATATTATGGTCGATAAGCTTGGCATGCTGAATAGTACGGGCGCCATCATTGTTCCTGGCATTTTCGCAGCTTTTGGCGTATTTATGCTCAGACAGTTCATGCTGGACATTCCCTATGCCTACATTGAAGCTGCCAAAATAGACGGTGCCGGACATTTGCGGATTTTTATAACGATGATTGTTCCGATGATCATGCCGGGATTGGCCGCACTTGTGATCTTGCTGTTCGTTGATTATTGGAACATGGTGGAGCAGCCGCTTATTTTTTTGGACGACCCGTTCAAGCAGCCGCTGTCCGTCTTTTTATCCAGGATTAATGATAGCGACCGGGGGATTGCCTTTGCAGCATCCATGCTCTATATGGCCCCGATGGTAATGTTATTTCTGTATGCGGAGTCGTATTTCATAGAGGGCATTCAATTGTCAGGTGTTAAGGGTTAGCTTATTAGGACGTTTTTTTAGGAGGAGAAGAAAGGATATGGAGCTTGGAAAAGGGTTAGCTGACCAAAGACGAAAGCGAATCCTTCAAATCGTGTTCATGGGTTTTATGGGGGTGCTGCTGCTGTTTACATTGTTCAGTAACACGCTGCAGTCGTTGACCTTGCCCAAGGTGACCACGGAACAGCCGAAACAGGGAGGCATTGAGCTATCGATCGCGGGAAGCGGAATACTTCAGCCGATCGCCGAAGCCAAACTATCCAGTTCAAACGACTGGAAGGCTCAGCAGATTTACGTAAAAGAAGGTGAACGTGTTAAGAAGGGACAGAAACTTATCGCTTATGACAACGTAGCGGCAAGACAAGAAATCGAACTTGAAGTAACGAATTTGGAAAAGCAGAGGATTGAGCAGCAAAATCTTCAGGATCAGTTTATTCAATCTTCCATTGAGGAAGATGAGCTTAAACTGCGCAGCGCGAAACGTGAAATTGAAAAAGGGAAACTCGATATCGCTGCGCAAGAACGCAAGATCAACGAGATGAAAGAACGACTGGCAAAAGAACAGATGCTTACCGCTCCCTTTAACGGTATTGTAACGAAGCTGAATGCAATTGAAGGACTTGCATCTGCAGGGGAGCCGGATGTCATTGTCGCGAATAGCAGTCAGGGTTATAGGTTTGACGTTGATGCGGATGCAGAGCGATTGTCTAGTATTGGGATATCCATTGGAGAGCGGATCGAGGTAGAGGTCCACACAGATAAAGAGCAGCAAACCAGTGTCATAGAAGGTGTAATTGAAGAAATCATCAATGCGGAACCGATAATTGAGGGGGCTACCGAAGGAACGGGATCGCTAACCGTCCCTCAAAAGAGAATTCGTATTAAACTCATCGATGCCAAGCTGAAGGGAGGTGAGCAGGCTCGTATTAACATCGAGAAAAGCTCTCTCGATCATGGGCTGCTTGTTTCTAATGAAGCTGTTCATCAGGACCGGGAAGGCATGTACGTTTTTGTAGTCGAAGAGCAGCCGGGTGCACTCGGTAACGTTTTTGTTGCCCGAAAAGTCAACATCAAATTCAGCGAGCGGAATGACAAAGAAACGATGATCCAAACGGATAGCATTTATGAACAAGATAAGATCATTCTGAAGAGCAGCGAGCCTCTGCAGGATGGCAACCGAATTCGCTTGGAATAGGCGTTGTGTACAGAACATATCAGGAGGGAATTATACGATGAAAAAATGGCATTTACTTATTTCTATGGGAGCTTTAATCGCGAGTTTAACCGCTTGCGGGTCAGGAGAAGGCGGGAACGCGGATAAGCCCGCAACGAAAGAGGGAAAAACGGTGCTTACCCTGTCACTGACAGAGTCGACTCCGTTCTATCAAACGCTGGAAAAAAAGTTCGAAGAGAAATACCCGGATATCGACCTGCAGATCCATGCATATAAAAGCATGGGTGAACAATGGGGACCTGGGGAATTCGAGAAGTATCGTACTGCAACGAATACAGCCATGTTATCAGGAAACGGGATGGATATCATTGAAGTTGGCGGCTTGCCTGTTAAAGAATATGTGAGCAAAGGCTTCCTACTCAATATGAATGATTTGCTGGAGCAAGATCAGACACTCCATAAAGATGATTTGCAAATGAATATTTTGGACGGTCTGAAACTGAATGACGGGGTGTATACCATCCCTTTGGGATACTCCTTGAGAGTATTGGTTGGTAATGGGGACATGCTGGGCAAAGCTAATGTGACGTTCGATGATAAAACCTGGGATTGGAAGGAGTTCCAGAAGGTTTCGAAAGAAGTGATCCGTAAGGCAAAGGAGAACGGTACCCCTGAGGTTTATGCAATGGCGTCCTATCCGCCGGAATACCTCTTCCAAGAGATGCTCTATGAAAACTACGCTGCATTTGTTGAACCTTCCGCCAAAAAGGCATTGTTCGACTCTCCGGAATTTGTGGATTTGCTTCAGCAAGCGATGAAAATGAATGATGAGAAGATCATAACCGCTAACGAGGCACAGCCGGGTCATCAATTGTTCAGTTCAACCCCGATTAGGTCACCGCTTGATTTCATCGACGTCCCTTATATGCTGTTTGATCATCCAAAGATCATGCTGTTACCCCGAGCGGGAGAAACCGCGCAAAAAGGAGCGCGAGTCTTTACTTCAACCCAGTTCGCGATTCATGCCAAATCGCCAGCACAAGAAGAAGCTTGGAAGTTTATTTCCTTCCTATTGTCTGAAGAAGCACAATTACTGCAGGAAAGAGAAGGGTTCTCGATGCTTAAATCCGTGAATGAAAAGCTGATCAGTGACCTTCAGGAAAAGGTGGGGAGCGGCGACTATAAGCTTCCGAATGGGCAGCCGGCCAAAGTACCCGACGAACAATTCAACGTGTTTAAACAAATGGTTCAGTCCGCGGATCAATACGTGGATCTGGACAGTAAAGTGATATCGATTGCGGGTGAAGAGTCCATGGCGTACTTCAGCGGGCAGAAAACTGCAGAAGAAGTGGCAAAGCTGATCCAGAACCGAGTCACCACCTATTTAAACGAATAGGTAGATCATACCGGAAGCAGCTCACTTTTGTGCGCTGCTTCCTATTTCACAGAAAGAGAGAAAGCCAAATACAGGGAGGTACATTTATGCACAGGCAAAAAAAGACATGCATAGCAATGATGCTATGCGCTGCGATGTTAAGTCAATCGTTTGTCTTTGACGCATACGGGACATCCGCAGCTGATTCGTCTGTTTCCAAATCAGCTTCAGGCGCATCTATGTTCACACTGGATAAACTCGGCTCGGTCACATTGAAGCAGAGCGTTAGTGTGAAGCTGACGGATATGAATATTTCTGTTCATCCTGACGGGAATATTCTCACGTATACACTTCGTTACAGTAATAATAGTGGCAGTAGAGTAGATCTATTCGATTATTTTTCCAAGCTTTCAACCCCGAGTGGCGCCATCATAAAAGGAAAAGTTGTTACGAGTGATGCTGGTAAAAGAACGTTGCCTGCGAATAGCAGTCAATCCGTGACGTACTATGTGAACATTGGACGATCGGCACAGGTAAACGGAATGAAGGTTTCCATGTTCGGATGGGATTTTAGCAGCGTCACTTATGAGAAGAAGCTGGGAGGTTTCACGATTCCGGCTCAGTACTCATCTGTAGTCCCTGTAGGCAAGAGCAAGAAGATGAAGATGAATAATATTTCAGTTACGGCCAAGGCAGATACGGTACAGAGGTATAAAATCAACGGAAAAGTATATATAAAGTTGGGCATGAAGCTCTCGAATGGAGGAACCAAGGTGCTTAGCGATCCAGGATATAAAGCATATCTAAAATCGGCTGGCGGCTCGATATTTGAACTCTTGCCTGAATCGTCTAGCACTGGCTACAAGCTCCAGCCTCAGGAAAGCAGAACCATCTACTACTGGACGGAAATTCCTTCCACGATGAAGACCCGTGGCATGACGCTGCAGCTGGCTCAGGAAGACGAAACCTTGAAAATGCATCTTCCGGTGCAAACGTTCAAACTTCCTGCGGCAGCTTCGGATATCGCCGTGGCTAAGGGCAAAAGCGCAAGATGGATGATGAAACAGCAGCTTGTTACGGTCAAGGCAGAAAAAATGCAGCAAATGAAACATAATGGGAAAGTGTATTTAAGAGTGGGGGTCAATTATGCAAACGGAGGTAAGAAGGTGCTAAGTGATCCTGGATATAAAGTGCAACTGAAGTCTGCCGGCGGCTCGGTATTCGACCTTGTGCCTGAGGACGAAACAGGAGTCAGCTTCAAGATTCAGCCAGGGCAGAAGCGAACCATTTATTATCTGGCAGAGGTTCCGTCCAAACTCAAAACCGACAATATGACGATGCAATTCATGCAGGAAGATGAAGCTTTAAAAATGACGCTGCCAGTAAAAACCTTCAAGCTGCCTTTCGTTACGGCTGATGTGCCTGCGGCGGATTATGCCGTCAAAAAAATATCCGTTAATCACCTTATGATTGAAACGCAGTTGAAAAGTGCTTCCGTATATGCTGAGAACGATACCGGGAAATGGAGCCTACAATTCCGAGTTAAAAATCTTGGCGAAAAATCATTGAAGCTGCCGGCTTATGAGCTTTCCATCCAGACGAATGAAGGCTACAGCATCCCGGTGAATGCGAAGGCACTTGCCAATGTTACGCTGAAGCCGTTAGAAGAAAAGCTGATTGATCTCCGTGCAGATGTACCATTGCACATGAAACAGAATATGTTGCAGCTGCAATTAACGGAGCCTGCGGTGGAGGGGAAGATCAGCTTCCCGACAGCCCGCTATAATATCCCCTATGCTCAGGAAGGCAGAAGCCATCTGGGCTCAGAGAATATCATCGAGAACGATCATGGCACATTCGGTGTAAAGCTGAGTTCATACCAGCGGCTGCCTTGGGGAGATGGGGATCAGATTGCAGCTCGAATCAGCATTCGTAACACCAAAGCGTTAACCGTACAGCTGCCGGAACTCAAAGCCCAAGTTAAGGCTGATATGCGAGACCTCAGCAGTACAGCTCAAATCGTGATACCGAATGATCAGACGACGCTGGCGCCTAATGAAACCGTAGAGCTGTATGTACTTGCCAATGTGCCCTATTCCTATAATTTCAATCAATTACGCATTGAGCTTCAAGAAAGTTCAGGAGAGGACGTCACGAGATTTCTGTCGCTAAATACCCGAGCGGTCAACAATGTGGTGAACCAGGTTGCTGCAGGTGATTCTTATCTGATCCATACGCCGGGCAAGAAAGCGGAGGTCCGTGAACGAATGAGTACCGTGTATCAGGACAGCAGCTCCAATTTGTTATACACGGAACTGGAGATGGCCAGTCAGGAAACACGTCAATCCATGCAGGCGCAGCTGGTGGCTTATTACAAAACATCGGACAACGAGTATTATGAGGCAGAGGTCAATCAATCGTCCGTCAAGACAAGCCCGAAAGGAAAAAATCTGGTGACCGTTTGGAGCAAGCTTCCGCTGAATGTGAATACTTCACAGCTTGTATTGTATGTCGGCGAAGGTGTATCAGGCGGAAAGCTGACCGATCTGGAGGAAGTATCAACGGAAGTTATTGGATCGATCAATACAGTGGGATTAGCGCTTAGCCCTAGAGCTATCCAACCAGCAACGAATCTAGGGAATGTGGAATTGTTTCCTTATAAACTCTCCATTACGAGAGGAGAAGCTAGACTTAGTGAAGGAAAAGACATGCTCAAAACCGTTATTCATTATAATCTCATAAGGAATGGCGATTACGAGACAGGTGAATATGAACATAAACTCATTATGGAGATGATTGACCCGACCGGACAATCTACGGAGAAGACATTAACACTCGGCACCGATTTGTCCATCGGCAGCAATAAATCATACTCCATTACAGTGAATAACAATTTCCGTAAAAATGTAAGCGGAGGGGGAGTTCGCATCAATCTGTATGATGAGTTCCAAGGGCGGAGAATGCTGATCGGAAGCCAGTCGTATCCGATTATTTATGAAGAGAATCAGGCGAACAAGTCGGATAGCGATTAAATACGATCTAGACACAGGTAGATAGAGGGTAGCACCCCTGAAGAAGGAAGGCTATATTCGGGGGTGTTTTTGAACCCTTTCTTTCAGTTTGCAACTGTAACTTTAATAACTCTTTAAGAATTCTAAAAGGATTCTTAAGATATTCCGCTTAGACTGGTATAGTCGGGAGGTGCTTTACAAGCTGTTGGATTGAATTACTGAACCCTCTTGCTTGTAGTCTCAAGTTTCAATAATGTTGCAAAGTGAACGAAGAGGATGGATACCATGAAGCGGATTACAATTCTTATTGCGGACGATGAGCCGGAAATTGCGGACCTGATTGAGCTTCACTTAAAAAAAGAAGGCTATGATGTCCTTAAAGCGGAGGACGGGCAGGAGGCGGTACAAGCAGCTCAAACGCATTCCATCGATCTGGCGATACTGGATATTATGATGCCCAAGCTGGATGGTTATGAAGTCATCAGGCAAATTCGGGAACAGAATCACATGCCGATTATATTTTTGAGCGCCAAAACGTCCGATCTTGATAAAATTGCCGGGCTGGTGAGAGGCGCAGACGATTATATGACCAAGCCCTTCAACCCGATGGAGCTGATCGCGCGCGTGAATGCCCACCTTCGCCGTTATATGCAAATGAGCCAACCGATGATTTCCGGCAAACCCGCGCTGGAAGCGGGAGGGGTGGTCATTTACCCCGATCAGCGGATGGTGACCCTGTACGGCGAAACGATCGAGCTGACGCCCAAAGAATTTGACATATTGCTCTTACTGGCCAGTTACCCAAAAAAGGTGTTTAGTACGGAAAATATATTCCAGCACGTATGGGGCGAGGCCTACTTTGAAACAAGCAATACGGTTATGGTGCATATTCGGACCTTGCGGAAAAAGCTGCATGAAGATACGAACAAAAACAAGCTGATCAAAACGGTTTGGGGGGTAGGCTATACGTTTAATGGCTAATTTGATACAAAGCTTCCGCTCCAAAATGATTGCGCTCTTTGGCTTAAGCATGCTCTTATCCGGCATCATCATGTTCGCACTATACAAAATTCTGCAATATTATTACCGAACTCAGGTTAAATTCGAGGATCCGCTGGCTTATGTCCGTTTGTTCATAAGAACGGTCGGGGACATTAATTTTTTCCTGATATTTTTTATCCCGTTGGCGGTCTTTTTTTTCTTTCTGCTTACGAAGCCTTATGTGGCTTATTTTAATGAAATTTCTGCGGGGATTCGGCATCTCGCCAACGGCGATTTTGACAAGCGGGTTTCGATTGCGACCCGGGACGAATTCGGGGATATCGCAGCGGATATCAATCTGACCGGGGAGATGCTCAAGCAAGCGGTGGCGAGGGGAGATTTTGCCGAGAGCAGCAAAGATCAACTGATACTGAATTTGGCCCATGATTTGCGTACGCCGCTCACTTCCGTTATCGGTTATCTGGATTTCATTCTTAGGGACGAGTTATTGACCAAAGAACAGGTTCGGCATTATACGGGCATTGCTTTCGCGAAGTCGAAGCGCCTGGAGAAGCTGATCGACGAATTGTTCGAAATCACGAGAATGAATTACGGTATGCTGCCAGTCGAAAAACGACCCATCGATTTAAGCGAGCTGCTGACGCAGTTAAGCGAAGAATTACTTCCGGTTTTTGAGAAAAACAAACTGAAGGCCCGATTGCACGTTACTCCGCATCTGATCATTTCGGGCGATGGCGACTTGCTGGCACGCGTGTTTGAGAATTTGCTGACCAATGCGATTCGTTACGGCAACGACGGTCAATTTGTAGATATTCATGCTTTCCTTGAAGCTGAAGTAGCGGTAGTTCAGGTGATCAACTTTGGCGACCGCATCCAGCCGAACGAACTGCCGCATCTATTCGACATGTTTTATACCGGCGATAAATCCCGGATTCATCGGGAGGGCAGCACAGGCCTTGGCTTATTTATCTCGAAAAATATCGTGATGCAGCATCATGGAACGATCACGGCCGACAGCAGCTTGATTCGTACAGTTTTTGAAGTACGACTGCCGCGAGGCATGCAAATACCTGAATAAAAAATGGTATGACCGACTATGGAAGGGGGCATAGAGGGCGATTTGCGAAAATATGTATGGGTATGGATATGGTTCGGTTTGTTAGCTGTGATCGGTTTGGCCGCTTACGGCGCAAGCTCCTCGATTGACTTCCTGTCATCCGGGAAATTTGAGATTAACGGTAAAACCGTCCGGCTTCCTGTAATTAACTACAACGGAAACATCTACGTCCCGCTTCGCCTGGTAGGGGAAGAAATGCATTCCGAAGTTTATTATGATGAGAACAAGGAATTAATCTCGATCAAGCAGCAAAGCTTAGCATTCGATGAACAAATAGAGGCACCCGTTCCGTCCATTGCTTATGAGAACGAGTACAAGGATGGTACCGTATGGATGCAGGAGATACCGCTGCTGCAGGGAAGCTCTTGCTGGAATGGATGCCTGGAAGTAAACGATCCGGTAGATCAATGGGTGTCTGAAGCCCGGTATCCGCCCGTTAGCGTGAAGCCTGGCTCAAATATTGTCATAACTTATCCGGCTGGATTGGAGCCTGACGGATTGAAAATATTCAACGTCTTAGATTCGGGCAACGGCACAGAGCAGTATGTTGAAATGATGATGGTTAATCATCGAGTACAGCTGCCAACGGAACTGGGGGTATATACCATCTTGGTTAATTCGGACTGGGAGACAGGATATACCTCGTATGCTTTTGTTATACATATTACTGACCGCGATGATCTAGGCGATTAATCTCGAACAAGAAACTTCAGCCAATACGTCGGAGAGTTATGTTTCAAAATTAAAAGTCTAAAACCCCCGTCATGTTTTTATGACGGAGGTTTATTCATTTAAGAGTATGATTATGATAGGAATCGATTGTGGCAAACACGCAATTGTGACAGATGCCGAGGGACAAGAACATATCCGATTACCGATTAGATAAGTAGGGGAGGAAGGGTATGCAACCGCAAGCATCATAGTGCTTTGCTTGATTCGGGATGATCAATATGTTTGGATTGGCGTATTACTTACTCTAATGTTCAAAAGTTCACAAAAATATATTATTTCACTATCGATGATGGCTTTATCTATATCATTGTTGAAACCGCCCTTTTATTAAACTAACGGGCAGATTACATAGACGTCAGAATTTTGCATAGGAGTGTAGACTACCATCAAATACTAATCATATGGAAAAGAGTCTAAATAAACAATATACTAGCTATAAAGTATTAGTTGAGGTGAATTTTAAATGGATGAAGTCGATGAATCAAAACAAATGGTATTACAAATCGGCGGTGCCTTGAAAAAGTACAGAAAAGAAAAAAACATGACCTTAGACGACTTAGCGGAATTAACTGGTGTAAGCAAACTTACGCTGGGAAATATCGAACGTGGCGAGACAAATCCGACTTTGGCAATTATATGGAAAATTTCAAAAGGCATATCTTTACCGCTATTGGCTTTGTTCAGATCAGATAACCCTGTTAGTTTGTATCGAGCAAGCGAAGGATTACGGTTTTCTAATGATGAAAAAAATTGGGTCATTGAACCAGTCTTTAAAAGCAACGATATTGAAATGTGTCGGGCATACCTACAGCCAAATAGTTCGTATCACCCCGAAGGTCATCATGTGAATACAACTGAAATCGCGACAGTAATGACTGGCTCCATTGAAATTCAAGTCAATGAAGAGATTTATACATTGAATCAATATGATACGATCAGTTTTCGTGCAGATTGTCCTCACTCTTATACCAATCGTACGAATAGCGAAACGGTGCTCCATATATCCTTAAAATATGGTTTCTAACAGTCGAAAATCCACTTAATAAATACAACTCCGAATCCATGGCGGGAATTCAGAGTTGTATTTTTATTGTTTAGACGATACTTTGTATATTTTAAAATATTTATTGTTAAATTTAATATATTATAATATACTTTTATTGTTCGCGCGGATGTTATTCTCATATAGAAACAAATCATTAGTATGAATTCTGGAAGGAGAAAAGAAGAATGCCGAAAAAACATAATAAAAAATTCGTGCAATCCTCTATAGGGCTGATCATTCTCGGCATTATTGTTATTGCAGCTAATTTACGTACTCCCTTAACCTCAGTCGGTCCTTTAGTGAGTCTTATAAGGGATGACGTTCATATTTCAAATACATTAGCAGGCCTGATCACAACGGTACCCTTGCTCGCCTTTGCTTTATTATCGTCTCTTGTACCAAAATTAGGACGAAGATATGGGGTAGAGCGTATCATTTTGATTGCCCTAATCTTTCTGACTGCAGGTATTGTAATACGTTCATTATCTGGCGCAGTTAATCTGTTTATTGGGACAGCAGTTCTTGGATTCGCAATTGCCGTATGTAATGTATTATTGCCAAGTATAATCAAAAGGGACTTCCCAGATAAAATTGGCTCCATGACAGGTGTTTACTCCATTTCAATGAATTTATGTGGAGCAATCGCATCGGGAATCAGTGTTCCTCTAGCCGTGAACGCAGGTCTAAAATGGCAGGGAGCATTGGGAATATGGGGGATTTTAAGCTTTGTATCGATCCTCTGTTGGCTACCCCAATTAAGAAATCAAGCGAAGGAAACAGCCACGACAAGTCAAAGGATGGTCAGCTACGATGTAAATGTTTGGCGATCCCCGCTTGCCTGGCAAGTAACCTTGTTTATGGGTATACAGTCCATGGTTTTCTATGTGTTGATCGCTTGGTTGCCTGAAATTTTAAAGCAGCAAGGAATTGACTCCAACCAATCAGGATGGTACCTCTCGATCATGCAGTTAGCGATGCTTCCATTTACCTTTATTGTTCCCGTTATTGCCGGGCGCATGTCTAGTCAACGTTTGTTAGTGGTCATCACAACCATTTTGCTATTGACGGGAACGCTCGGACTTCTTTACGGAAGCTCCAATATCATTCTGTTGTGGATCATCCTACTTGGAATTGGTGGAGGTTTCGCCTTTAGTTTGTCGATGATGTTTTTCGGGTTACGTACTGAAAATGCGCATCAAGCAGCGGAACTATCTGGCATGGCCCAATCGATCGGATATCTTCTTGCCGCAATCGGTCCTGTCCTTATAGGATATCTGCATGATGCGACAAATAGTTGGAATCTGCCACTTTTCATTCTGCTTGGCGCTTCGGTCTTACTCTTTTTAGTTGGTATAGGAGCAGCAAGAAACCGTTTTGTAGGTAGCCGAACTAGTTACGAGCTGCCACGGAAAGGATGATAAATATGTTTGACAAAATTATGGTGGCCATTGATAAAGCTGAAATAACAACCAAACTCCTCGATGCAACCGTTGAAATAGTCCGAAACAAACAAACTCAAGTTACCTTGGTTAATGTCATCCAGGAATATGTGCCGAATGGCATGACATATGTACCAGAGAATTTCTTGGAAGATATATTGAACGAAATGGAGAAAGCTAGTTTGGAACAATTGCAACAAGCCAAATCAAAATTACAATCTGCAGGGATTAACTCAGAAACAGTTCATCTTAAGGGAGATCCTGCACATGAAATATTAAAGTATGCAAGGGATGCCGAACAGCAACTTATTATTATCGGAAGTCGTGGGCTAACGGGCATAAAAGAAATGATGCTTGGTAGTGTCAGCCACAAGGTTTCACAGCTATCAAGTTGCCCAGTCCTCATTGTACATTAACTCCTTCGGAACTGCAGAGATGATGCATTGTTATAATAACGGGATACGTGCAGCGGCATTTTAGGATATTTGTGTCCTACAATGCCGCTGTTTCTATATCCTTTAGCTGCTCAAATGCTGACGGCACCAGATATGATCGAAATGCTGGCATGCTTAGCCTTGATTCACCGTAGAAGGCCAAATGTCCACATTTGTATATGGAATGTAAACACATGTATATCGATGCTTCATTGCCCTCTACTTATAATGAAGTTGCCGCAGCAAATAGCATGGAAGGTCATGCGGGTTGCATGTGGTAATTCGTGCAAATTAAACAGGAGGGATATTCGTGGGTTTACGGCAGAGGGTTATTTTTTTAGTCATTTTTGTTACCGCTTTCATAATGGTGACCACCCTTTGGGAGATGTCCAATGCCGCAACAGGGAATTTGGCTCTAGGGAAAACGGCTTATTCGTCGTCGAACGAAGTGGATTATTTCGGGCCTGAGAAAGCGGTCGATGGGGGCACCGAAAATGCAAGCCGCTGGTCTTCGGAAAGAACGGACGATCAGTGGTTTTACGTTGATCTGGGCGATCCTGTTGAAATCGGAAGAGTCATCATCAACTGGCAGACTCCGGCGGAGCAATATCAAATTCTCGTATCCGACGATGCGGTATCCTGGCGGAACGTATTCGCGGACAACCGCGTGCTCGCCGCGTCCGGGCCGGGTGAAGATACGATCGATTTCGAGCCGACAGTGGCGCAATACGTCAAGTTTCAAGGGGAGACGCGACGTCCTATTGAGGGCATTTATTACGGATACTCCTTCTGGGAATTCGAGGTATACAAAGGCAGACCGCAACTGCAGCCAATCATGGACGCGGTGAAAAACAGCATCGTCGTCTCCGAAGGGGATACCCTGCTGAATCTGCCCGCTGTACCGGAAGGTTATACGCTGACGCTGGTGAACACGGACAGCTTGCCGGTGATCGACGTGCAGGGCAATATTCATGCGCCGCTTGTCGATACTCAGGTTCAGCTGCTGCTGCAAATCCAGAGCGACAGCGATCCGACATATCTCTTAACGGATAATGCGCTCGTCACCGTACCCGGTCTCTACGAGCAGACGAGCGATCGGAACCCGGAGCCGCGCGTCATTCCTTCTTTGCGTGAGTGGCTGGGCGCAGCCGGCGAGTTCCGCTTGTCGGACAAATCCAAAATCGTCATTCGCGCAGGTGATGAAGCGGCTCTGCGGGGGACAGCTGACATTTTGCAGCAGGACTTATTGGATTTAACGAAGTTGTCACTGACAGTTGAGGTTGGTTTTCCTCAAGAGGGAGATATCTATTTGATGCTGGATGCCGCGCAAGCGGGATTAGGGAAAGAGGGATATGAGCTGAATATCGGCGAGTATGCTTCTGTTGCTGCGTCCGAGCAGACGGGAGTCATGTTCGGCACGAGAACGATTTTGCAGCTGCTCGGCCACGCTGCCGATCATAAGGCGATGCCTAAGGGGCAATCGCGCGATTATCCTAAATACCCAGATCGGGGCTTTATGCTCGATGTGGGCCGCAAGTTTTATACGATCGAGTTTTTGCAGGACTATGTCAAGCTGATGTCCTACTATAAGATGAACCGGTTCCAGATTCACCTGAACGATGATGTCGGCGATGTCGGTTACTTCCGTCTGGAGAGCGAGAAATTTCCGGGAGTGACGAGCAAGGACGGCTATTATACGAAGCAGCAATTCAGAGACCTGCAGCTGCTTGGGATGGAATACGGCGTAAACGTCGTGCCGGAAATTGATACGCCGGGCCACTCCGGCGCGTTCATCGCTTACGATTCTCGACTGGGCAGCAACAATCAGCTGGATATCAATCGTCCAGAGACGCTCGACTTCATTAAAACACTCTTTGACGAGTATCTCGACGGCAGCAATCCGACCTTCGTCGGCCCGGATGTGCATGTCGGCACGGATGAATATTTCGGCGACGACAAGGAGGCGTTCCGCAGGTACGTGGATATGCTCCTTAACCACATTAACAGCAAAGGCAAACGCGCCCGTCTATGGGGCAGTCTGTCCGCATACGACGGCACGACGCCGGTCAGCAACCATGCGACGATGGACATCTGGTATGAGCCGTACGGAAGCGCTCAGCAGGCCGTGGAGCTCGGCTACGATATTATCAATACCAATACGAATTTGCTATACATCGTTCCGCAGCTGTACCGCAGCTATTTGAATTTCGATTTTATTTACAACGAGTGGGAGCCTAACGATTGGCTGGAGACGAAGCTTCCCCTTATGCGCATCCGCAGGTCAAAGGCGGCATGTTCGCGCTCTGGAACGATGTATCCGTAGAGAAAGGCGTATCCATGGCGGACTCGCATCAGCGGATCTTGCCTTCCATGCAAGTGCTGGCGGAGAAGCTGTGGAGAGGCAATCGCATCGATCGGAACTTCGCAAGCTTCCAGGCGGATGCCGCAAAGTACGTGGACCCGCCGGGTGTTCATCAGTCACACAAGCTTCAAATCGACAATGAGCGGCATCTCGTGCTGGATTATACCTTCGACGAAGGCTTCGCGGACCGTTCGGGGAACGGCTTTGACGGCAACGCGGTGAATGCAGGCACAGAGAAGGGAATCTTTGGTCAAGCCGTGAGGCTAAACGGCGGGGCCAGCTACGTGGAAACCCCGCTTCGCACGCTTGGTTTCGGCTGGACGATGTCCATGTGGTTCAAACCGGACGCTGACAACCCGCAAGGAGTTGTGCTGCTGGAATCTCCGGACGGACAGCTGAAATACAACATTGGGGGCAGCGGTAAAATCGCCATCACAAAAGAAAATTACGTCAGCGAATTCAATTATAAGCTGCCGACCGATCGCTGGACCCATGTCATTATGATCGGCGACGACACGGGGACCTCCATCTTCATTAACGGCAGTGAATATACGGCGACTCTCAAAGACGGCTCCAAGCTGGAAACATTCGTTCTGCCGGTAGCCAAAATCGGCAGCGAAACGAATGCTTTTAAAGGCTTGATTGACGAACTCATCGTAAGGAACACCTACTTGGACCTGCATGGAAATCTGGCTTTGCATAAGCAAGCTGAATCCTCAGAGCCGGAATCCTCGTCCTACACGGCGGATAAAGCGGTGGACGGCAGAGGGGATACCAGATGGTCGAGCGATTGGGTGGACGATACCTGGTTCATGGTGGATCTAGGTGAAGTGAAGTACATTGATGCGGTATCTATTTTGTGGCAAACGGCTTATGGTTCGAAGTACCGCATTCTCGTGTCAGAGGACAAGGAGAACTGGACGAACGTTGTGAAAGACAACAACGGGGAGATTAACGGAAAGCCGGGACGAGTCGTGACTACCTTCCAGAGCACTCCAGCCAGATACGTGAAGTTCGAAGGCGTGTCCAGAGCTACTATGTTCGGCTATTCCTTTGAGGAATTTGAAGTGTACGGCGAGGAATATAAACTCGGCAATCTACGGCCGATTATCGACCTGTTGACGGCTATCGAGGCCGACAAGCTTGTGGAGGACAATTACTCTCCCGAGGGCTGGGCACAGCTTCAGCAAGCGATTGGGCAAGCGACTGCGGCTATTCAAACCGCCCAGCTGTCTCGTCCTGAGGCCGAACAGGCGTATGCAACGCTGAGCGTTGCGCGTGATCGTCTAACGATCGAAGACGTAATGGGTCTGATCGAGCTTAATGTAAACGGAAGTATCACATCCAACCTTTACCTCCCGCAGAAAGGGCAGCTCGGTACGCGCATCGTCTGGAGCAGTTCAAAACCCGACTACCTGAATGCGAATGGACAGTTGTTGAAACGTCCGTCAAGCGGGTCAGGCGAAATGGAGGTCGTGCTGACCGCGACGATCAGCAAGGGAGCTGCATCCGCGGAGAAAACGTTCAAGATCAAAATCAAAGCGCTGCCTAGCTCCGGTGGCGGAGGATGGGTTCCGACTCCAGTAACTCCAGGTCCGGAAAAAGGCCAAAACGGCGGTTCAAATCCGGGTGGCGGAGATCCAGGCAATGGCAATGAGAACGGGAGCGGCAATGAGAACGGCAGCGGCAATGGCGGGGAGTCCGGCAGATCGACAACCGTTCGGCTTAACGATATTGCGAGCCATTGGGCAGAAGCGTCTATCAAACGGGCGGTTGAGCTTGGATTCGTAGCGGGCTACACCGATAAGACGTTCAAGCCGAATAAGACGGTCAGCAGAGACGAATTCGTCGTCATGCTGGTCAAAGCGTTGAAGCTGCAAGGTGCGAACAGTTCGCTAGACTTCGCGGACGCAGGTTCGATTCAAACCTGGGCGAAGCCTTATATTGCGCAAGCCTTGGAATCCGGCCTGATCAGCGGCTATGCGGATGGGACATTCCGACCAAAGGTTTCGATCAGTCGAGCAGAACTGGCAGCAATGATTGTTCGCGGCTTGGGTCTGAAGACTGCGGAAGGGCATGAGCTCTCTTACGCGGACGCGGATCAAATCCCAGCTTGGGCGAAGCCGTACGTGGCAGCAGCCCAGGAGGCGGGAGTGATGAACGGTCGCGGGGACAACCGGTTCGCGGCTGCCGCCTCGGCGACGAGAGCTGAAGCAGTGACCGTTATTCTGAATATGCTTGATGCGCTTGCGGAGTTGAAGGAACAGGAGCAGAACTAATTATGCAAAGAAAGAGAGCGTGAGATTAGGTGAAAACTAGACGAAGTTTGACTGCTTTGCTGCTTGTCCCGGTCATGCTGTTATCGTTAATATCGTCTGTGAATGCGGAGGAGGCGGGCAGTGAAAGCGCCGGCTTTTATAATCTGGCCCAAGGGAAAACGTACACATGGTCTGAGCAGCCGGAGGGCGCTTTCCCGGACGACGGGACGAAGCTGACGGACGGCAATGCCGCCGACCCGTCACGTGACAGCGGCAACTGGGTGGGCCACCGCAGCAAGAAATCCCGTTCGGTTGTGTTTGATCTAGGCGAGCAAAAGACGGTTCAGGAGGTGAGCGCGCGTTTCCTGCACGATTGGCCGAACAACGAAACGCTTGTGCCGCTCACCGTTTCGTTCTATGCGTCGGACGATGGGGTGAGCTGGGGCGTATTGTCTCATAATGCAACTCAGTTGTTATGGGGCGACCAGACCAATATCGAGACATTTGCATGGGACGGCAGCCCAGAAACTGGAGCTGTCAAGCGTGGCGATTATACCGAAGGACTCGTATACGCTCGGTATGTGAAAGTGGTGTTCTCCATGCATCCGAGGGCATGGAGCATGATTGACGACGTGACGATTACCGGTGCGGATGGCTTGATCGCCGGAGCGCAGCCGGTACAGCCTGAGCCTTATGCCCTCCTGCAGCCTGGAGATGCTACTGGCGGGATTCAAAACCTGGGCTTGCTGTATAACGGACACTACGCGGACGGCACAGGAAATTGGACGAAGGAACGGGTTATCCCTAATATCAGTTATGTGAACGAGCAGGGAGAGCCTGTCGATTGGCTGTTCGACGGCGTGCTGTATCTGGGCTTGACATCGGATAACGGCAGAGGCTTCGGAGCGACAGAAGCGGCCGGCAAAGCCAGAAAACAGGAATGGGAATGGTATTTGGATAAAACGTTTAACGCTGGCGGCGATATGAGCGCGTTGAACGAGGCGACGGCCTGGGCAGGCGTGAAGCTTGGCGAGCCTGACCATAAGACGAAGGTTGTTCTGATGATTCCAGAACCGGGCGAGTATCAGTCCGACTTCGGCAGCATTGACGGCGAGGATCTGAACTTCGATGTAGGTGCGGTCGGCGATGCCGCCTCGCTGGATAACCGGGCCAAAGCGATTCAGTGGTGGGTCGATGAAGTGCAAGACAGATGGACGGCTGCGGGCTACTCGAACCTGGAACTCGTCGGCATGTATTGGTTGGAGGAACAAATCAGCACGCATGCGACCGGGCCGGAGATGGTCAAGAGAGCGAGCGACATCGTTCATAACGCAGGCCTAAAGCTGTTCTGGATTCCTCATTTTATGGCCTATAAGGCATTCATGTGGAAGGATGTCGGCATGGATGCCGTATCTTTGCAGCCGAACTATTTCTTCGAGAAACTGGACCCTTCGCGTCTGGAGGATACAGCGGATATGGCGAAGCGGTACGGCATGTCGCTGGAGCTGGAATTCGACGACCGGATGATCAACGACGCCGTCTTCCGCGAGCGGTTCATCGAGTACTTGAACAGCGGCGTGGATACCGGTCTGATGCAGCAAGGATATAAAGCTTACTATCAAGGCAACAACGCTGTATACAACGCGGCGAAAAGCGCAGACCCTGCTACCCGCGTGCTTTACGATTGGCTGTATCAATTCTCTAAAGGCACTTATCAGAAGCAAGACGCTGCTCCGCCTGATGTTGTAGCGCTCATGAACGGGCAGCCGATCTCGGAGCATACGATCGTGCCTGATACGACACAGGCCGCATTCACCTGGACCATTCCGGGAGATGACGGGAGCGGGATTGTTAAAGTTACGGCCAAGTATGACGGCAAGCCTTATACGGAAGGAACTGTTGTAGATCTGACGGGTAAGCCGGGTAAGCATGTGCTGGAGCTGACGGTGGCCGCTGCCAAATCCAAGACGGTTAAATTCGTAATAGAAGCTCGTTTGGGCGCTGAAGGGCTATTGGCTCTTGTTGATAAGTACGCGGACAACAAGCAGCTAAGCAATGCCGATACGGTACGCGCGTTGCGCAACGCCTTGATCATGATGGAGCGTACGCAAGAGAGCGACCCTGAGCAAGCCAGGGACTATTTGCTGGCGTTCAGTGCGAAGCTGGAAGAAGCTAAAGGCCTTGAGTTTGTAACAGAAGGCGCTTATACGGCGCTGAAGGAAGGCGTGTATTACGAGGCTGGCAGCATCTCACAAGACAAAGAAGCAGAGGCATCCTCGACGGAGGCCGCAGGTCTGGAGCCTGCGAAGGCGCTCGACGGCGCACCGGCCACGCGTTGGGCGAGCGAAGTGCGCGATACGGCTTGGTTCCAGGTTGATCTGGACAGCCAGCAAACCTTCGATACGATCCGCATCGATTGGGAATATGCGCGCGCGGACCAATACCGTCTGAGCGTCTCGGATGATGAGCAAACGTGGGAGCCCTTGAAAGTCGGCAACAACGGCGTGGTTAAAGCTGCTGACGGCAAGAACACCCTGGTATTCCCGGCAACGACGGCAAGATACATCAAGTTTGAGGGATTGAATCGGGCAACGTTTTACGGTTATTCCTTCTATGAATTCGGCGTGTACGATCTTGCCCTGCAGCAAGAGCTAAAGACGTTGGACGGCATACAAGCCGCTGTGGACGCTTCCACGAAGAAAGTCACGATTGACGGCCTGGTCATGAACGGCAAGAAAGAACATTTGTATGTGAAAGTGCTAGACCCAAAAGGCAACATTCAATATACCGGTCAGACGGGCACTGAGGAAGATGGAAGCTTCCACATCGACTTTACGTTGTCCGGAGAAGAGCAAGGGAAGTATACGGTCGAGCTTGAAACGGATCACATGACGACTCCCGAGCTGGTCACCTTAGAATACCGCAAGCCGCCTACGAGTGGTGGAGGCAATGGAGGCGGCGGTGGTGGCAACAGTGGTGGCAGCGGCGGAGGCAACGCTGGTGGCAGCGGTGGTAGCAACGGCGGAGGCAACGGTGGAGGCGGTCCGGCGCATAATCCGTATTCGTTGCAGGCGGACGGTTCAGTCAAAGCCGTGCTTGTCCCGACGATGAACGGTCAGCAGGCTGCCGCTGCGGTGGGGACGTCGGATCTGAATGCCGCCATTCAGAGGGCAGTGGCCGACAGCAAAGGTAATAAACATGTTCATCTTGAATTGAAGTCGTGGAATGCGGCTGGGAGCTATGCTTTGGAGCTTCCGGCGGCTAAACTGACGAACCATTCTAATCTGATTCTGCATATCTCCACGCCGTACGCTCAGCTTGTTTTGACTGGCGACATGCTGGCAGGAGTCAAGGAGAATGCCGGAAAGCTGCTCGTAATCGTAAGCGATTATGCGGGCGAGTATCGCAGTAACGAAGCAGCCGGGCGGATCGGCAACAGGCCAATCGTGGAAGTTGCATTGCAACTGGACGGTGAAGCTCTGTCTTGGAAAAATGCGAAGGCACCGATTTCGATTGCGATTCCGTATTCGCTTCAAGCGGGAGAGCAAGCTGTTGATCTGCAAGCTCTCGAACTGAGGGGAGACAGCGCGGCGGCAATTAATGGCGCGTCGTATGACAAAGACAAGGATATGCTGCGATTCTCCATCGACCATGTCGGCGTCTATGCGATCGGCGGCAAGAAACCGGCTGCATTTACCGACCTTAGCAAGCATGAATGGGCGCGCGAGGCGATCGAGATGCTGGCCGAAAGAGGCATCGTCAAAGGCACCTCGATCGAAAAGGGCACTTTCAGCCCAGCAAATCAGGTAACGCGAGCTGATTTTATCTTGATGCTGGTGAACATGCTTGACCTGCGTGCCGAAATCGCCTCGACGTTCGCCGATGTGAAGCCGAATGATTATTACTACGATGCGGTGTCCATCGCCAAGCAATTGGGAATCGCTTCGGGAGTGAACGAAGTTAACTTCGCTCCTCGTGATTCAATCAGCCGCCAGGATGCTATGGTTATGCTGACCCGAGCGCTGCAAACGACAAGAGCAATAAAGCCGTCCGCATCCGGTTCAACGCTTGAGGGCTTCCGTGATGCGAGCCAGATTGCGCCATATGCTGCGGACAGCGTGGCAACGATGTTCGAGTACGGGCTGGTTACGGGCTCTAACGGCTACATGAAGCCGAAGAGTACGACCAGCAGGGCAGAAGCGGCGACGTTCTTGTATCGCGTTCTACAATTAATCGAGGGGCAGCAGCAGTAGTAGACGCGGAACAATTGATTTAAGCACATTCCGATTAGCGCGGCAACGCGCCCGGGATGTGCTTTTTCGACGATACAGAATAAAACTTCGTAAATGGACGGATCTTACTAGTAACTTCTGTCGGTAGACAAGAACATAGACCCATTGAAAGTCGCTTTATTAGCGGCTTTTTTGTTTTATCGTACAAGTTTTTCAAGTCCAAGCGAACAGGCAACCGAGTTAGAGGCTGATAAAGTTCCATTGCTTTTAAAAATAAACATGATCAACGGTAATCTAATAACTTTAGAACCAGCGTATAACTGTAAGGGTCGTCTTATCAAGACATGCACTCCCGTTGATGGTGAAATTGTACTTACAAAGAACAAAAATAAAATCCGATTTACCTCGCAAGAGCTTTATGATTGGATCAATGTAGGCTGGAAGTATGAACCTGTTGGACCAACTAAAGAAGAACTTCTGGAGGAAACATTGTTTACAAGATACTTTTCTGTAATCGAGAAGGATTTTCCTGATTTTATAATGTGTCCAAGGATAGATAGCGTTGAGCGAATTAAAGGAGATAAGCGAAGACATTTAGTTATTGCAAGTGCATTAAACTATTCAGGACATCACGCTCCTTCATATGATAGGGTCATTTTCACATTAATCGATACACCTGAGAATGAAATAAAAATCATTAAAGTTAGAAAAAAAAGCAATGTATCAGAAAGGGAAACCCTAAAGCAATGTAGATGGTAATACGCATAGTGAAAACCAAATCGCATTAGTGCATTAAACAAACTGGAAACGATAGTTGAATAAAGAAGAGAAGGCAGCTGGTCAGAGCGATCAGTTGTCTCTTTAAGCTAACGGGGCAGGATAGTTCAAAAGCTTAGAGAATACCCTACATATAGAATGATTTGCGAAGTACGCAAATAAGACGCTAACAGAAATCCCCGAGAGTTCAAGAGCAATGTGAAATACAAATTAATAAAGTATTTATAGTAGAGTGCTTTAAGCAAGACAAAGATAGGGGAGAATTTCAATGAATAAGAGTATTGTAGAGTACACAAAATTGAAAATTAGAGACAATTCAAAGTTTTATGAGCTAGTATTGTTGTTTAATGTAGAGTTTGAATCGTCGAATCCGAATTATGTAAATTTAGATAATATTGAAAAACTATTGAAAAATCCAAACTTTGTCTGCTTTGTGGCAACCATCGATGGCAAAGTTGTAGGAGGATTAACTGGATTCGAATTAGAGATGTATGACCGTGAGGGATCTTCGATGTACATTTATGATCTAGCGGTCATTAATAAATGTCAAAGAAAAGGAATTGGTAGTAGGTTAGTATATGAAATGATTGAATATTGCAAATCAAAATCCATTAAGGAATTGTTTGTTCAAGCGGATAGCGTTGATCAACATGCTATAAAATTCTATAAAAAAATCGGAGGAGAACAAACTAAAACATTTCATTTTTCGTTTGACACTTCAAATTACTGAAACCTAAATTGTGCTATTAAATATTTCAGAAAATGGGTTTTCGTATAAATATTATGAGTGATTTCGAAAGAAGTCGGGGTATCAATTATTGTAGTATAATGCCCTATTAAGAAATGCTTAATTAAAACAAAGCAGTGAAGGCAAATTGAATTTTCAATTAAACTAGCGGAAACGATAGCACGATCAAAATAAGAAAGCAGCTGATCAATGTGATCAGCTGCTTTTGTTGAAGTAACGGGCAGAATTGTACACTTTCCATTATTTGGTGTATTATGAACGAAAAGGACCGGACAACGCTTATACTAATATGAAATTTGATGACACCGGCTACAGGTTGCTGGGTTTATTCCGCTATTGGAATATTATCGAATACTATTTTCCTTATAAAGATGTCATAGGAGAGGAATGGGATCAAGTGCTTCTAGAGTTTATTCCTAAAATGATAGATGGGTCTGATTATGATTCCTATTTCATGACCTTAGCAGAACTAACAACTAGAGTACATGATTCTCATGTTTATTTGGGTGGCAAAAATAGAGAATCCATTACTGAGTATTTTGGAATGTATCGGCTTCCCGTAAACTTTGTCGAAATTAACAATCAGATTGTTATAAGTACAGTCTATAACAAATGTGGACTTGAGGTCGGAGACATAGTATTAAAAGTAGGTGACAATAATATTGATGAATTATTAGAAGATAGAAGAAAATACATCTCACAATCACGAGAAGACACGTCAGGTCATTTCTTTAATGCATTATTCCGAACTCATCAAAAGAATATGGACGTTACTGTAATTCGACAGGGAAAAACGATGAACATAAGTGCGACGAGCAGCCTACAAGAGATTAATTACTTTGTTTATACGAAATCACAAGCAATGGAGAACGGAGAGATCTACTATATTAATGCCGGTCTGTTGGTAGATGGCGAGATTGATAGCATCATGAAAAGATGGTGGGACACTAAAGGTCTGATTGTTGATCTTAGAAACTACCCTTCTAGCTCAGTTGACTATAAATTGGCCCAATATCTGATCCCTTCTGAGGAAGAGTTTGCCAAAGCGTCACTTCCTAATCGTGCAGTACCAGGTGAATATTATTTTGAACCACTTACCTCAGGGGAGCCTCCACGGACAGATGACGAGGTTTATAAAGGGAAAGTTGTGATTTTAATCAATGAACATACTATGAGTAACGGTGAGTTTACAACGATGTTGCTGAGAAAAACAGAAAATTCAATAGTTCTTGGGAGGCCAACTGCTGGAGCGGATGGCAATTTATTTAGAATTACTCTCCCAGGAAATATAAAAACTGGCATAAGTGGAATCGGTATATTTTATCCAGATAAAAAACCAACGCAAAGAATAGGAGTGCAGCCTGATATTCGTCTTGATCCAACCATTGAAGGAATTATGGAAGGTAGGGACGAGTATGTTGAGAAAGCCGTTGAAATAATTAAAAATGGTTATTAAACTATTTTCTCCTACATAGAAAAGAGCTTCATCGGTTTATAAGTTCAAAAAAATAAATTTTTATAACCCGTTTGATGGCCACATTGAAAGTCGCTAATTTAGCGGCTTTTTTGTTTTATCGGTACAAGAAACGTTGGGCTCAGTGGAAAAAACCTCATCTTCCAGTTGGTGGAGGAATCTCAAGTGTCTGTGCTAAGATGAGGGTAAATGATGATTCAAGCTGGGGAACAAGGCTAGAAGGGGTGCACATTGAAGAAAATACTTGTCATTGACGATGAAGTCGCAATCAGGGATTTAATTGAGCTCGTACTGAGAAGAGAAAACTACGTCGTTCAAACGGCTGAAAACGGTAAAATAGCCCTGCAGCTGCTGGATGCTTTTGGGCCGGACCTGGTGGTGCTTGACTTGATGCTGCCTGACTGCTCCGGATATGACCTGTGCAAGGAAATCACCGGGAAACGTGCCGTTCCTGTGATCATGCTCTCTGCCAAAAATGAGGTAATCGACAAGGTGTTGGGACTAGAGCTAGGGGCGGAAGATTACATGACCAAACCCTTTGACAATCGTGAATTGCTCGCTCGGATCAAGGTGATTCTGAGAAGAAACGAGAGCAAGGAGGAATCAAGTGAAGGAACAGAAGTGAAATCTACACGCATCATTCATGAAGAGCTGACATTTGATCTGGAAAGCCGAAGGGTGCTGAAAAACGATGTACCCGTGTCTTTAACGGCCAAAGAGTTTAAAATTCTGGAAACGTTACTCAAAAGGCCAGACAAAATCTTCACCCGGGATGAGCTGCTGCAGATCGGATGGGGATATGACTTTATGGGAGACAGTCGCAGTGTGGATATGACCATCATGCGATTACGGAAGAAGCTGGAGGATAACGCGGACGAACCGAAGTATGTCAGGACGATCTATGGATTTGGCTATCAACTTGGAGGTGGCGAGGCCTGAAGTATGCAACCCGGTTACTGCTGAATTATTTATTTTTCTCCGTGCTGTCCTTTGGCATCATTATTTTTGCGGTGAATAAAGCCATCGATTACTACAGCTTCATTACCATTGAAAAACAGATGAGGGAGAAGGCGGATCTGTCCGAGTTGTCCTTCCGTGAGGTGTTGGCACAGCATAGATCATCGACAGGAGAGCCGCAGACAAAAGAAATCGTCAGACTTGCTCTGGAGAAGCTGAAAGCTTCAGGCAAGGAAGTACGTATCTATGATAGCTCCAAGCAGTTGCTGGGCTTGGCTGCGGATGGCATCATCATTAATGATGGCAAACCTCTTATTTTTGAAAAGAATATTGAGAAAGCCCTGAGCGGCAGTTATGCCTACACCGTAACGGAAGATCATCTGCTTTATTTTGCCACTCCCATTCAGGATCAATACTACCAAAACGCTTATGTGTATGAGTTCGTGGAGGACATTTCCTACTTTTATGCGATTATGGATCAAATTCGTTATATCCTGTTTGCGGGTGCAGGCGGATTTATTGTACTGATTACGTTATCCAGTCTGTGGATTGCCCGCAACACAACCAAGCCGATTAAGCTGTTGCTTGGGGCTGCGCAAAGTTTCTCTAGACAGGAGTTTCGGAGAGTTCATCTAAACCGGAAGGATGAGCTGGGCATGCTGGCAGATGGGCTGGATTCCATGGGGCGGCAGCTTCATGATTACATTCAGTACCAGAAACAATTTGTCTCCAACGTATCTCATGAGTTAAAAACACCACTGGCAGCAATTCGTGGTTTCTCTCAATACTTGTATGAAGGGGAGAACGAGAACAAGGAGCTGCAAAAAATCTATGCTCATCTGCTGCAGGAATCGGACCGGCTGACGCGCTTGATTAATGAACTGTTGTTGCTATCCCGATTCGACAAGGCTGATTCTAACGAACTGGAAGTCCGGAAGACGGAAATGAACGAACTGATTCAGCAAGTCGCAACGAGTATGGGTGGCAAGGCCAAAGATAAAGGAATCGAGATTATGTTCAGGGAGGCGGAAGCGGAACCGGAGGATAAGCTTCTGACGAGAGTCCACGCCAACGTGAATCCAATGCTGATGTCCCATGCGATCGCCAACCTTGTGGACAATGCCATCAAATATTCAGGCAGTCCATCGCTAATCGAATTGAAGCTTACACATACGCCAAGCGAGGTAGTTATACGGATACGTGATCAAGGTATCGGTATCGCGGGCGATGAGCTGGAGAGAGTGCAGGAACGCTTCTACCGGGCGAAAAATGCAAGCACAGCGAACGGTTCAGGTCTTGGACTTTCTATTTGCAAAGAGATTGTAGAGCGGTTTAATGGATATATCGACATAGAAAGTCAAATCGGGGAAGGAACGACCGTTACGATTGTGTTACCCCGTGCGTAAACACGCGCGTAAATAGTTACGTTACAAGATTAATACAATTCTGTTATGAGACTAACAAATGCTTTTTTTATAATCACTTCATAAGAAGAAATCACACATTTATGGAGGGATCACGATGAAATTGATTAACAAAGCGACAGCTGTTATCCTGCTGAGTATTTTACTCACGATGGCACTGACGGGCTGTCAGTCCAATGGTGCCAAGACGCCAGAAGCGGCGCAGAACTCGGCTGAAAAAAACACGCCCGACGAACAGGCCAAAGGCGAAGGAGCATCAAATCCTACTGCGCCTGCTTCAGAAAATTCGGAAGGACAGAGTGCTGAAGCTATTAAGGAAGGTTCGATGGAGAAGGAAGGCAATGTGGTGCTGAAGGAACTTGCTTTTGTCTATAATGAGCTCACCATTGCGATTTCGGATACAGCGAATGAAGATCAGATGGAACAGATGCTGGGCAAACCGGATAACCTGAAATCTCATACGTACAGTGCCGGCGATGGAACAAACATGGATACGTTAATCGGTTTTACAGAAAAGGTTTATACGTATCCTGGTCTGGAGATTAAAACAATCAGTATACCGGAGGGGAAACAAGACTCCATCTTTCATATCGAAATTACAGATCCTAAGTACGCGACAGTGCGAAACATTAAAGCAGGAGATAGCCTGGATACACTCAAAAACGCCTACCCTGAGGGGAAACTGCTTGGTGATGGAGCCCCTAATGAGGAGGATGACTTCCGTTACGAGCCATCCAATTATGTGGATGTGATGTCGTTTCATATCAAGGATGCCAAGGTGGAGAGCATTCAGATCTACAGCCTTCTGGACTAATATTTAGTGATCGATGTTGGTAAGCCATTCATACGATTCACCTTTAAGTACCTGCCCGGGAGAGGGGCAGGTATTTTCTAGTTAATCATCGTTGCTCCCTGTTTTGCAACCATTTAACCGTCCCAATGAAACCTGCCAGGCCAATTAACAATACCAGAAAATAACTGATACCTGCCAAGGGAAATGATGCGACGCCGTTTTCCTGCAAATGCAAAGCAGGTACAGACCAGGGCAGATAAGTGCCAATGGTAGTAGGCCCGAATACCAGTGCCAACATCAAAGTTGTAAAAGCAAAGCCGATCGGCACAAGATAACCGCGCGATATACAGGCCAGTAGGGCAAGAGGGGCACTTAATAATAGGTGAAGAGAGCCAATGATAAGTATTAGGAACAAATAATGTTGTACAATCGCAAACGAAAAGCCAGGAAGTCCAATAGCAAAACCAAGTACTAAGGCATAAGCAAAGCTGATCAACATCATTACAAAACACCAAAATATAATTGCGACATATTTGGCAATCGCTATTTTACCGCGCGATATGGGCAAAACGAGCAAATCTTTGAGCGTCCGCTCAGAATACTCACGGCCAAATGTCCAGCTTGTCACCAATCCAAACCCCAGCAGCCCAAACACGGATGCATACAAAAACGCAGTCCGTTCAAAAAAAGAAGGCCAATCGGGCTGCCCCAAAAACAACGTGATGACAAACATTATAAACAGAAGCGTGCCCCATAAAACAAAGGATCGACGCAATTTATAAACTTCAACGCTACAGGCTGTCAACAATGGTCTCATTTTCGTTTTCCCTCCTGGGCTTCGATTACTTTGAGAAAATAATGTTCCAAATTCTCTTCTTCAATGTTAAGCATGGTGAGCGGCACTTCGTGATGAGCAAGCAATTTCGCAATATGTTCGGGATGCTTCACGGCATGATCATCCGGTAGTGCAAGGCAGTTATTCGAAGTCGAATGTACCGCATACCCGGAGTCTGAAAGAATAGCTTGAGCCTTCCGAGCATCCTTCGCTCCGATCATCAACTGCTTTCGACGGATGGTTTCAAAGTCTTTTGTTGTCAGTTCTTCAAGCAATACGCCTTTGTGAATAATGCCGATTCGAGAAGCCATTTTGGACATTTCCTCAAGGATGTGGCTCGATATAAACACGGTAACCCCTTGTTGAGAAGCTAGAGCTTTCAGCATTTCCCTTATCTCGACAATTCCGGCTGGATCAAGCGCATTGGTTGGCTCATCAAGAATCAGAACGTCCGGCTTATGAATTAACGCTTTGGCCAATCCAAGCTTCTGCGCGTTACCAAGTGACAAATCTCTTGCCTTACTATCCGCATATTGGGTCAGATTCAATTGCTCCATAATTTCGTTAACTGCCCTCGGAACCGGTAATCCTCGCAACCTGGCCATCAAACTCAAGTTTTCCCTAACCGTAAAGTTAGGGTAGGCATAAGGAACTTCCACCATATAACCTACTCGTCTCGACAAATTGGGATTCCCATTCGCCCAGCGCTGACCAAACAAATACACTTCTCCGGAAGAAGGCTTACTCATTCCGAGAAGAGCTCGAATGGTTGTCGTTTTCCCTGCGCCATTCAAACCCAGGAACCCATAGATTTCTCCTTTTTTAACGGAAATCGAAACGCGATCTACAATGACTTTATTTCCGTATTGCTTTGTCAGGTTAACGGTTCGAATAATTTCTTCCATAAAAACAGTCCTTCCCGTATCATCAATTTAAACTCAGTTCATAAAAAGTGCCGGCGGTCACCTGAGATGTTGTAAACGATCGCCGACGGCTTTTCCAAATCAGTTTTCGCGATAAATGAAATTCAAGTACTTCAAGATCGATGCGGTGTCATCAATGGAGGTACGCAGTGCGATGTAACCGTCGGGACGAATCAATACGATTTCTTCGCTTGCCACATCGTAAATTCGATAGGCATTCCCTGCTGTGTCGATTATGCCTTCCGCTCCCTCCACATGCGATGGCAGGATGCAATGCACATGGAGTTCGTCGTAGGTGAAGTTCTTCAAAGAAAGATGATCTGTGCGGTTTACAAAAGCCAAAAGCGTCCAGTGTGGGCCGCGCAACAGGTCAAATACACTTCCTGCAAACCCTGTACCTTGCAGACACACGGCATTAGGAGCACGATCCCCGGGCAATGAACGGGTAACATTCGTTCGAGCAGACGGGTGGGTAAGAGAACTTGACCGATAGGAAATGAGAAGCCCGCTCGTCAGATCGTCGGATATGGTGCTCAAGGATTGGGATAACGCTCCGCGTTCAGTGGCCGTCTCTACGACCCCTCCCATTTTTTTCGTGCTGTCCTCGAGCACGGCTTGAGCTACGGGGCGGCGCTCCTCATCGTACGTGTCGAGCAAGCTGGTGTCAGCTCCGCGTACGACGGCTTCCAGCTTCCATCCGAGGTTGTATGCGTCCTGCATCCCCGTATTCATGCCTTGGCCGCCGGCTGGCGAATGAACATGAGCGGCATCGCCGGCAAGGAAAACCCGGCCGTTGCGGTAACATTCAACCATACGGACGTTGACCCGGTAGATAGACAGCCAGGAGGCATCCGTGAGCCGAACACGTCCGGCCCCGGCGCGACGGTCAAACATGGCTTGATACGCCTCTAGCGACGGCTGCTCTGGTTCTTCGATGTCTGCTGGAATTGTAGCCTGCAGTTGCCAAATATCGGATTTCGGCAGCGGTGTCACCCCGACCATCCCCTCCGAAGATGTCCAGATATGGATATGGTCACGATCTAACCCTTCCAATCGTACATCGCCAAGATACCATCGCTCATGATCGTGTGTTTCCCCAATCAGCGGCAAGCGAATAAACTTGCGGATATTGCTTTTGCCCCCGTCAGCGCCGACGACATAACGAGCGCGAATCTGCTCTTCTCCATGTGGTGTATTCACGGTTACCGTTACCCCATCCAAATCCTGAATAAGCCCAACTGCTTCCATGCCCAACTCAATTTGACCGCCAAGCACTGCATAGCGGTCGCGCAATGCTTTTTCAACATCAAATTGAGCAATCCAGACCGGATCACGATAGGGTGTCTCAAGTTCGGCGCTGGCTGCAGCGGTAATAGCCGGCTTGTCCACACTCCTGCCATCTGCGGTATAGTAACGAACAGGCAAATCCACAACACCTGTGTCCATCATGTAACGAATGGCCTCTAAATCATCGGCGACCTCAAGCGAGCGGGGCTGGATTGCTTTGGCGCGAGATGCAACGTTATATAAGGCGCTTCGTTCAATAATACGATGGTCGACGTTTCGACGGGCAAGGTCGCAGGCAAGTGTAAGCCCTGTTGGTCCGGCCCCGACAATGAGAACATCAACAAAAGACTGCACGGTTTTCATGGATAAAATCCTCCTTGATCATGGATTTTGATATGTTGCATTGATTATACTACACCGTGCAGTGTAGTTTGTAAAGTGGAACTCATTTTTGATAGTATACCTGTAGGGGGGAACGTAAGCATGGATAATACGGAAAACAAAAAAATCCGCAAAGGCTCTTCAGACAAACGAGCTAAAATTATTGCAGCGGCACGGGATCTGTTTCTTTCAGATGGGTTTGATCGCTCCAGCGTCGATGCGGTCGCAGCTAAAGCGGGGGTTTCCAAAAGGACCGTTTATGATTATTATGGCGACAAACAGAACTTGCTGCTTGCTGTTGTGGAAGAAACCAGTCGGGCGGTTCTGGACATGATCAAGCAAGGGATATCAGACTACCTCTGGGAATTCGAGGATCTGGAGCAGGCGCTCATCTTATTCTGCGAACAATTCGTAACTTCTGCGAAAGGTTCGTCCGATTACAGCGCTCTGATGCGTCTCGTTACAATGGAAGCCGCCAACCTGCCAGCCTCGTTTTTAGAAAAGCTGGATAACGCAACGGAAGAGGGGATTATCAGGAGGTTTACCGAGTTTGGACAAACCGGACTGCTCGATGTGCCAGATCCTGTAATGGCTACAAAGCACTTCGCTGCCTTAACGTTTTTATTGGTATTTGATCAACCGAGAAAAACCGGGACATTAGAGGAGGAACAAACCAAACGTATCATCATTGAAGGCGTACGCGTCTTTCTTTGCGCTTATGGAAAACACACCGTTCAAAACGAAAATCAACCATCAAACTGATTGCGATTTTGCTTAACGATAAAAGACTGGTGGGGCCACCAATTTAACGTAAATATACGCTATGGACGTGTAGGCATTTCAAAACTGCTTTCCAAGTGAATGACCGCTATTGTTTAGAAAATGTTGGCGGATCCAATATAAAAACAGAGCGAAGTCCCATTTGGAGGGATCGCTCTTTTTTTTATACCTGATAGCGTGGGGTGATACAGATCTCGCCTGTCGCGGCCGTGTCTGCTGTGGCCCCTGCAGCTGTAATTTGTATGGAGTTAAAGTTAGTTTTGGTAAAGCTTAAGCTCGAACCAGGGTCAGCCAAGATTGCTGGCCTACTGGAGGTTGTTCCCAAGTAAAATTATGCTTTTTATGAGGCAGATTAAGGAGGCGGCGGTCAATTTGTCAGGTACTTGAGTTTTACTCTCAAAGAGAAATTCATGGTATTAACGTGAAAATCATAGGCATACCTGATTACTTCGTCGAACACGGCAGTGTGAAGGAGCAGCGCGTGGAAGTCTGTGAATAACGAAGGCCTCCAGAGTGTCATTGGAGCGCTTGTACGGAGCGACCGTTTGTTGTTTAAACTCTCCGTTGCGATCTCGGGGAATGTTGAGTTTCAGATCTCCATATTCGGTGTGCAGCGTGCGTGTATAGCTGCCGTTTCGAGAGTTTCCTGAGTTTACGCCTGCACGGTCATATTTCTCATAATCTAAACATGCCGTTTGCGATTGACTTCATAGCCTAGCTCTCGAAGGAACCAGGTCATTCGTCGGTAGCCAAAGTAAGGGTGTTTGGTGTAGATCTCATCGATCTGATGCATGATTTGCACATTGACTTCGCTCTCACAATGCTCCTTTTCAGGACGGTATATGCTTGTTCTGTTGATGCTTAGAAGATCTGCCTGACGTTTGATATTAATTTCGGCGTTGCCTCGCTCGACCATACCTTTACGAGCTTCTAGAGGCTCATTTAAGGCCAAATTTTTTTGAGCCAGTCGACCTCCACTGTGAGTTGGCCAACTAGCTTTTCTAGATGCTCTTGCTTACTTTCATACTCCTTTTTTACTTTGTCGACTTCACTGGTCTTCTCCTCAAAAACCGTGTTGGCACGCTCTAAAAACTCCGATTTCCAGCGACTAATCATCACGGGGCTAGGCTCATATTTAGCGGCAATCACATTCACTGTCTGCTCCTCGCGGAGCACTTCCAGCACGACTTTTGTCTTAAACTCTGCGGTATATCGGTTCCATTTTTCCATGGCTTTATTATATCTTATTTTTTCCCCTCACGTGTCTCAATCTATGGGAGCATTATAGGATACCTGAACGTACGTTTGTGCTCTATAACGATACCTTACTTTTGAACAATTTTAAGGTAACGGTATATAGTTGCTTCTGATGTTTTTAATTGTTCGGCTACTTCGCTAACAGCTCCTTTTAATAGAAAAACACCTAGATTGTTTAGTTCGTTTACGACCTCGATTTTTTCCTCTTGATTCATACGTTCCGGCGGGATCCCTTTGGCTGAAATCACTCGTGAAACGGAGCTCAGCGTTAAATCTTCTATAGGCAAGTTTAAAGGATCCACATTAAACGAACCCAAAGCACTATGTTTTTTCGGATCTCCAAGTAGATGTCGAGCAACATAATGAGCGGCGTCCATAATGTTTTGATAAGGCTGCAGGTCAGTATTAATGCAGAGTACCCCAATAACTTCGTTACTTTCATTGCGAATAAAGTATGCTGAAGAATGGTATCTAATTTTTGATTTCGATACGGCCTCGTAATTGGTCACAAAGTCAGCATTATCCCCATGATCTTTTAAGATTTGTAAAACAAAATCTGTCACTGGCCCACCAATTTCTCGGCCACTAATATAATTGTTTTTTATTGCCATGATGGAATGCTCAGGGTTAGTTGCGTCAAAAAGCATAATTTCATTGTTTTCTCCTAAAATATGGGCCAAGAAATCTACCATGGAAATATACTTATTCAGAATCGTTTGGTTGTTAGACAACATTAGTCCTCCTACCCTTCATATGATGGTCTAAGACCAATATAAGTATATAGTTTATTGCGATTTCATTCACTACCTTAATTTAAAAAAATAGATTTTGTTTAAAACCAGCGTTAACAACTTGTTCCTCAATATATGTTGAAGCTTAACAAAAGCCGATGTTAATTCAAAATAAAGTCGGCTTTTGTTAAGCTTGGCAGCACAATCGACTAGGGCATGCATAAAGGAATATAGTAGAATGCCTCATCTCCTGACATTTATCTAACAACCCATGTCAATTTCATTCCGAAGTTATGAAAAAAGAGTGTAGACTGTATGATGAAAATTTATTATAATACAAAAAAGATTTTATAATTATATAATTGATCATTGCCCAATTTTGAAAACCACCTCATGTTCACTGCACCTCATGAGAATCAAGTTATCATGCTTTGGATGGCGAAAAGGGGGAACGAAATGTAATGGAAGGAAAAGTAGAGGTTAATCTAAGCCCCAGGTTGAAACAACCTGAAAATCCGAACCAAGGGATATGGAAGCTTTTTTTGAAATTGTGCTTGAAAGCTAAACTGCCCTATGTCTGGATTATCGTTTATTGTTTAATCAGCATATTTAACACGAAATTGTATCTTCTGATCCCGAGCAAAACCGGCGAGCTGTTTGCAGGCAATGTATCGGTACAGCTCATCACGGTCATTATTGTTTCCCAGATTGCCATGAGCCTGATCGGCCAGATTAACGGCTTATTTGAAAGTCTTGCCAAAGCCCGGATTGACCGAAATTTCAGAAATGTCATATGGGATAAAGTGCTTAAGCTAAAACCCGATTATTTTGACAAATTCCCTGCAAGCAGCTTGATTAGCAGAATAACGCGGGACACCGAGAATCTAAGGAACTTCATCATACGAGTTCTCGTTGCAGAGCTGCTCGGCATCTATGTGTTTTACGCTACCCTAACACAAATTTCGAATTATGATCCATCATTGACCTATCTTCTTTTAGCCCTCATCCCCGTAGTTATGATCGTATCTTTTATTTTTGGCCGCTTGTTTATGAAAGCATCGATTCAGGTTCAGGATAAGTTAGCCGGCCTGACCCAATTTATAAGCGAACTGATCTCCAGCTTCCCCGTGATCAAGGCGTTCAACAAGGAAGAGCTTGAAAGTAAGCGTGGTAATCAAGCTATTCATCAATTGTATGATGCGCAAAAAAAATTGCTTTATATCGGACTATTTCAATTCCCCATCAACAGTCTCGTCACTTTGACTCAAACGGTAATTCTATTGCTCATAGGCATTCCTCTCTTGCGGGATGGTCGATTGGATGTGGCCACATGGTACGCCTTCTATATGTTTGCAACCAATTTGTTGAATATGGTGGGAAATAAAGGTGGACAATGGGATGCCATTAAAACGACGCAGGGTTCCTTGTTTCGGGTAGCGCATGTCCTCAAAAGTCCGGAAGAAGGCATGGTTCCCTATGCCAAAGAGGCAATGGAGAGCAGCGATATTCATTTCAACAAGGTTTCTTTCCGCTACGACGACGGTTCGGAGGTGCTAAGCGATGCAACCTTTACGATTCCTTTCCAGCGAACGAGTGTGATTATCGGGCCAAGCGGGGCAGGTAAAACGACCATCCTTAAAATATTGGAACGTCTGTACGAACCAACTAGCGGCAGCATCGTTCTGAACGGGAGCAGCATCCATGATTTCAATATCCGAAGGTGGCGCAAGGACATTGCTTATGTACCCCAAGAGGTCCCCTTATTGTCCGGAACGATCAAGGAAAACATCCTATTCGGGCTGAAGCACAAAGTCTCGAATGAAGAGATTGTTGTGGCAGCTACTTTGGCGAATGCACACGCATTTATTACTGAATTGCCTGACGGATATGAGACACAGGTTGGACAATTTGGTTCAAAACTGTCGGGAGGGCAGCGTCAGCGCATCGCGATCGCACGGGCTATTTTGCAAAATCCCAAAATATTAGTGCTTGATGAGCCAACAACAGCCCTAGATGCCATTGCCAAATCAGAGGTATTGAATGGGCTGGAAAACCTGAAAAAAAATCGGACTGTCATTATTGTTACGCACGACTCTACCGTAATCCGACCTACCGATCATGTTATCGTGCTTAACAAAGATCGCAGTGTGTCATCGGGATCGCATTCGGAAATGATGGTAAGTAATTCATTCTACCAAAGTATGATGAACCGGTAAGGGGGATGATGGGTTTGGATCAAAAGGTAACTGTGGGAAAAACGGAGCAGACCTCCTGGAAGACGTTTCTTACATTTTATGCAAAAATCAAGTTTCCGTGGCACTTGTTGATTGCCACAGTGATTTTGAGCTTCTCAATGACTCAGGTCAACCTCTTGCTTGTGCCGTATACGGCTAAAATCTATGAGGGAGGTATTACAGAGGCCAATTTTTTGCAAGGCTTTATCCTGTGGAGTGTAGCCTATGCGGGAGTTACGTTTGCGTTCCAGCTCGTATCCGGTTTCGTGCGAATCATTGCAATCCGAAACACGCAGAGGAACCTGTGGAGTAAAATTTTAAGGCTTCCCATCTCCACTTATGACAAAGAACAGCCGCAGTCTCTCATTTCGCGTATAACCTCAGATACGGAAAGCGCTGTTTCCGCTCCAACGAGTGTAGCGAGCTTTTTTGCTTCCTGTTACGGGCTCGTCATGGCCTATCTGGAAATGAGCAAAATATACGACAAGCTGGCTTTTCTGATCCTGTTCGTGATTCCCTTTGCCTTTGTCATTATTTTTATCATTGGGAAATTACAGTACCGGATGAACTTCGCCATCAATAAAGCTTACTCCCGGATGACCAGTTTTTTTGCAGAGCGTCTGGCCAATATGCAGTATATCAAAACGGCAAACGTTGAAAATGAGGAGTACCAGAGCGGCATTCAGGCGAGTCAGATCAAGTACAAGGCAGATGTGCTTAATGCCATTCTCGGGACACTGCAGACGCCCATCGGGCTTTCGGTTCAATATACCATCATGATTATTGTTTTTGCCGGCGGTGCTTCCTATGTGCGGAGCGGGGAGATGCAAATCAAGGGTCTGGTGGAGTTCTATTCCTACTCCATGATCCTGCTGCCTTCCTTTTTCGAGATTGTTTCGCAATGGCAAAATATAAAAAGCTCCCACGGCGGAACCTACAAAATCGCTGCTTTGATGAACATGGAGAATGAATTGCTTAAAGGCAAATTCGCCGCAGACAAAGACCCATCCGTTATTCAGTTCGATCATGTTTCGTTCACCTATGATGGAGAGCATCAGGTTCTAAGCGATATTTCCATGACGATTCCGCATGGCAAAGTAACGGCTATCGTCGGGGAGAACGGAAGCGGAAAAAGCTCCATTCTTAAATTGATCTCGCGCTTTTATGAACCCGGTGCAGGAGAGATCAAGTACGGCCAGCAGAGACTATCGGATCTGTACATGGATGAGTGGAGGAATTCAATCGGTTATGTATCCCAGAATAGCCCGATGATCCCGGGTACCTTGCGCGAAAATGTGGTCTACGGTGCGGTATCTACACCATCGGAAGAAGAGCTCGAGCGTGCTGCCCGAATAGCCAACGTATTGGAATTCATAACGGAGTTAAAGGATGGGTGGGACACACCGCTTTCCCTTTCTCAAACCAATATATCCGGCGGTCAAAAACAACGGATAGCCATTGCCCGCGCCATCATCAAGAATCCGGATATCCTGCTTCTGGATGAGGCAACCAGCAATCTGGATAACGCTAACCAAAGGGAGGTGATGCAAGCATTGTTACAAGCAATGAAAGGCCGCACCATTATTATGATTATGCATGATTTGGAGCTGGTCCATCAGGCGGACCACATCATCGTAATGAACAAAGGATCCGTTGAGAGCCAAGGAACTTATAAAGAGCTGCTTGAACAATGCGAATCATTCAAGACATTTATTGAAATACAAAAAGGCTAGAAAGGGAGAATTACATGTTACAACAAAAACTCAAATCATCGATTATTAATGAGCCGGATTTTCGACAAATGGACGTGAATCCGAATTGGCTTCAATACTCGATTGATCAACATGCCATAGAAGAAGAACTGCAAAGAATCCAAAAGAAACACAGACAATTGGTTGAAGTGGAGGATGTCCGGAATGGAGATAGCGTTACGTTAAATCTGACCAGCGAAGAGAAGAAATATAATCGTGAAAATTTGACGATTAGCATTGGTTTAGGATTATTCAGTAAAGAATTAGAGGAGCAATTGATTGGAAGTAGAAGTCAAGAAGCCGTTGATTTGCATGTCCAAAGTCACAAGGTCCATGTTCAAATTGTCAGCATTGTCCGGAGCGTTATTCCACCGTGGACAGATGTTATGGCTGCTGAAGAACGGATTGACGGTGTTTCTACGTTGGAAGAATTGAAAGCCCATCTTAAGGAACAAATGCGAGACAACATAGTCGCGGCGAATATGTTCTACCTCATCAAAAGTGTAAACCGGCAAATGGCCGAGAAGGGAAAATACAACCTTATTCAAGAGGATCTGGATCTACTCATCGATATGGAGCTGGAGCGAGTTCGACTTATGGCTCAAAGTGACGGTCTGGTGCTTGAAGAAATGACCGAAGAGCAGTTTCAGGGGCGTATACCGGTGAAGTCATATGAAGAGTTTTTGAATATGATTATTTCATTGAATCAAACGAAATTACCGGTTCTCTTAATTGCCATGAAACATGCCGAAGAAGATCATTTCACACCGACAGCTGAAGGTTATAAAGAGTATATTGCAAATATGGTTGAATCATTCCCGGGACTCGATATTGAGGAAGTCAGACAGCGCCTTGATTTCGACAACTATGCAAGCCAGGAGTACTTAGAATACTTTAATGAGAAAATTAGAACTTATTATACAACCCAATTACAGGAGGTTTAAATGATGGCCATTCACACCGCTACATCAGATAACTATGACGAATTGGTTAAAGCAGGATTTGTCATTGTTGATTTTTATACGGAGACCTGCGCCCCTTGCAAGACATTCTCCAAAATCTTGGATTCCATTGAATTTGAGCTCCCATTCGTAAACATCGTGAAAGTAAATGCGACGCAATATCCTGAACTGGGCGATAGAAATCAAATCATGGCCACTCCAACTACTTTCTTCTATAAAGATGGGGAGCTGCTTGAACGCCATGTCGGTGTCATTCCAACCGATCAATTGAAAGAAAAAATCGGATCATACATGTACTAAATTTTTCTGGATTAGCGGAGGTATTATGCAAACACTAACGGATTTGAAGTCCTATCGGGTTCTTGAAACTAGAAACATAGAAGAACTGAAATCGGAAGGGATCGTGTTGGAACATCTGAAGACCGGCGCACGTCTGGTTCTGTTATCCAATGAGGACGAAAATAAAGTGTTCAGCATCGGGTTTAGAACGCCTCCCTCGGATAACACCGGTGTTGCCCACATTCTGGAGCATTGCGTATTGTGCGGTTCCCGGAAATTCCCGGCTAAGGATACGTTTTCGCAGCTGCTTAAAGGTTCGCTGAATACATTTCTGAATGCCATGACCTTTGCCGAAAAAACGATCTATCCGGTTGCCAGCCAGAACGACCAAGATTTCCAAAACCTGATGGATATTTATATGGATGCGGTGCTCTATCCGAATATTTATCAGAAAGAGGAAATTTTCCGCCAAGAGGGGTGGAGCTATTACTTGGAGTCGGTCGATGCAGAGCTTCAATATAACGGAGTGGTATATAATGAAATGAAAGGCGAGTTTTCCTCGCCGGAACGCGTGCTGTACAGACAACAATTAAACTCGCTGTTTCCAGATTCCATTTATTCAAAAGAGTACGGCGGTCTTCCGGAAGAGATTCTCCAGTTGAAATACGAGGACTTGCTGGCCTATCATACCCAATATTACCATCCTTCGAACAGCTATATCTTCTTGTACGGGAACATGGATATGGCGGAAAAATTGGAGTGGCTGGACCGGGAATACTTGAGTGCGTTTGAGCGATTGGACATCGATTCGCGAATCGATCGACAACCCGCTTTCCGAAAACAGACATACGTGGAGAATGAATATTCGATCAATACGCACGAATCGGAGGAAGACAACGCCTTTCTTAGTTACAATGCCGTTATCGGCACCCATCTGGACAGGGAACTCAGCATCTCGTTCCAAATTCTCCATTATGCGCTCATCGGGGCTCCAGGGGCTCCGTTACGACAAGCACTGCTAAAGACAGGAATCGCGAAGAACATGGTTGGAACCTACATGAACAGTATATTTCAACCCGTATTCAGCATAACGGCTATGCAGAGCAACACGGAGCAATTGTCTGTGTTCATGGATACAATTCATGACACCCTTCGTCAAATCACGACGGAGGGGATGGATCGCGATTTTTTACTTGCAGGCCTAAATACTTACGAATTTAATTATCGTGAAGCTGACTTTGGTCATTTCCCGAAAGGACTTCACTACGGTATCCAAATCATGAATAGCCTGATTCATGAAGGAGACAACCCGTTTATTAGTGTGGAAACCAATCAAATATTTGAACGCTTACGTGCCAGATTGTCTACACGTTATTTCGAAGAACTTATTGAACAGTATCTCCTGAATAACCCGCATTCATCGGTTGTCGTGCTCAAACCGCGAAGAGGACTTGGCCAAATTCAAGAGGAAGCATTGAAAGCCAAAACGCGTGACTACCAACAAAGCTTGAGTGATCATGAAATTCAACGTCTTATCGAGCGGACGGAGGCATTAAAAGAGTATAAAAATACTCCGTCAACGAAAGAGCAGTTGGACAAAATCCCTATGTTGACCAGGGATGAGATCGCAACCCATACAAGTTACATCAACCAGCACGAACATTTCGTGGATAACACATTGGTTCTGCATCAGGAACTGTATACGAACGGGATCGGATACCTGCGAATATTGTTCGACCTGGGGAATATCCCGGAGGAACTGTTGAAATATGCCGGCATTTTGAAACATGCGCTTGGTCATGTGGATACCGAAAATTATGAGTATAGCACGTTGTCCAACCAGGTTGGCATTCATTCCGGAGGGATTTACACCGGCTTAGCCGTATATGCAAGCACGAAACAGGTGGATGCATTCAAGCCTGCCTTTGAGTTTTCGGCGAAAATCTTATACGATAAGCTGGATTTTGCTTTCGATATGATTGAAGAAATGATGCTGCGCTCCAAACTGAACGATTCTGAGCGTTTATACGAGATTATACGGGAAATGAATTCCGATATGCAGATGTATTTCGTGTCTTCAGGCCATATCACCGCTCAGAATCGGGCGCTTTCTTATCATTCCAAGTCAGGTTATTTCCGAGATTTAATTAGTGGAGTTGCCCATTACCAACTGGTAAGTCAACTGGAAACCGATTTTGAGGAGAGCAAAGACTTACTAATCAGCAAATTGCAGGAGCTTTGCAAGGCTATTTTCCGACCTGAGAACATGATGATCAGCTATACTTCAGATGCGGAAGGCTTTACCTTACTGGAATCCCGTGTGCAGCGCATAAAATCGGGTTTGCATGTCGATGCTTCAGCAGAGGATCGAGTAATTGGATTTACACCAGCGCAAAAAAATGAAGGATTGGTGGCTGCAACACAGGTTCAATACGTTGCGCAGTCAAGTAATTTCCTGTCCAAAGGATATGCTTACCATGGAGCGCTAAAAGTGCTTAAGACGATACTGACGTATGAGTATCTGTGGCATGAAATCCGCGTGAAGGGCGGAGCATACGGGACGAACAGCAATTTTCAAAGAAACGGCGACATGACCTTATCGACGTATCGCGATCCGAACCTGAAAGCAAGTTACGATGTGTTTATGAATATACCGAATTTTATCCGTCAGTTCCACGCCGACGAGCAGAATATGACACGTTATATCATTGGATCCATTCGTGAACTGGATGTTCCGAGAAGTCCGGCAGATGCCGGCTATGAAGCGATGGCGCGTTATCTGTGCAGGTTCTCGAATGAGGATGTGCAACGAGAACGGAGTGAAATTTTATCTGCCAGCGCGGAAGAAATCGTGAGCCTGGCTTCCATGGTGGAAGCCATGTTGGAAGACCGATACATTTGCGTAGTAGGGAATGAAGGGAAACTCCAAAGCGACAAAGGTTTGTTCCATGAACTTGTGGACTTATAAAATGGTTTTTGTAAGACGGCCGGGATCGAAGTCATTCGACCCCGGCCTTTTTTCGTGCTGAACCTAACTTAAGTAATCGCAAACATATTGTACATTTTCATTCTCCGTATGTCGTCCCTGGATATTTTGAGTTCATTGATGAGCTCCTGATTTTCGGTTAACGGACATCTGGAGAACAACATTTTGAGAGCGATCGGCATAAACGGGCGAAAAGAAACTCCGGACATCAATCCCCACTTTTGTTCCGATTCAAGGAAAGAGGCCAGAATATTGATCGTCAATTTTTCAAGCGGCGTAGCTTGATTCGTTAAAATAAGGGTGGTCAGTGTGTCATAATGCTCGGTATGGCCCGAATACGAATTTTCGCATTGCCAGTATTGGTCGAAATCCCGAACGTTCATATATAGCATCGTTTTGTAGCCGGCGTCCTGGGTTTGAGGGAAAATATCAACGACGCATCGGATCAGCTTGTTGATTCTGCCATCGTAAAAATAGGAGTAGAAGCGGTTGGAGTTCTTGAAAAAGGTATTGGGCATGTTCTCCAATAATGGCGACGGTTTGATAGGCTCGGAGTATAATAATTGCTCTACCTGTACGTTTAATGCAAGCGCGATGGCATAAAGGGTATCGATATCGAGTGCGATATCTCCGGTTTCATATTTTGAAATGGTGGCTTTGCTTTTGTAAATGATCTTCCCCAGCTCTTCCACGGATATCCCCTTATATTTACGTATGCTTCGGATTTTTTTGCCCACTTCCCGGCTGATTGAAGATGCCACGTGATCTCTCCTTCGGATGTTTCTTACGAATAGACAAAGCGGTGATAACAAGTCAATTTGATTGTGTTTGTCATAATTATAGCATAATTCGAATTAAAAATTTATTATTACGAAACAAATTAAACATCATGTTTCGTTTGACGAGAATATTGCCGTTTTGAGCGGATTACTTTCCATGTGAAATAATACAAAAAAGGAACGCTTGAACATCGTGGAAAGAAGAGAGGATCGACGTCATGAAGTATAATTTTGATGAAATCATTGATCGCAAAAATACGAACTCGATGAATACGGACGGCTTTCGTGAGTACATGTTCAAAGGGAGGGAGAACTTGAGTTTTCCTTACAAGGATGACGAATTGATACGGATGTGGATCGCGGATATGGATTTTGCGACTCCTCCCGAAATTATTGAGGCGATACAGAAAAGGCTTGATCGGCGCATCTTCGGCTATAGCCAAGTATTTGATCCTAATTATTATGCGGCCCTATCGAATTGGACAGAGCGTATGTACGATTGGACGTTCCCCAAGGAACAACTGGTAACCTCTCCAGGCATTATCCCTGCCCTGTATGAGTTGTGTGAGTACATTTGCAAACCGGATGAAAAAGTATTAATTTTAACGCCTTCTTACGCCTTTTTCCAATCCGCTGCGGGATTTAATAACCTGGAATTGGTTTGTTCAAAACTTAAAATTGAAAACGGGCATTATACGATAGACTATGACGATCTTGAAGCCAAAGCGAAGGATCCGAAGGTCACGTTATGCATCTTCTGTAATCCGCATAACCCAACGGGTCGGCTCTGGAAAGAAGAGGAACTGCGGAAAGTCGGCGAAATCTGTCTAAGAAACAAGGCCTGGATCATTTCGGACGAAATCCATTGCGATTTGCTCCGGAGCGGCCTTTCTCATACGCCATTTGCCAAATTGTTTCCGCAATCGGATCGCATTGTTACCTGCATGGCTCCTAGCAAAACGTTTAACATGGCGGGTCTGATGTTCTCTAATGTTATTATTCCTAACCAGGAGCTTCGGGAATTATGGCTTCGTCGTCACTATTCCTTCAAAAATCCGTTGAGCATTGCGGCCACTCAAGCAGCCTATGAGCATGGTCAGCAATGGCATCAGGAATTGTTAAAATATCTGGACGGAAACTTCAAGTTTACGGCTGAGTTTCTACGTAAACACTTGCCTGAAGCTGAATTTACAATCCCTGAGGCCACTTATCTGGCGTGGATCAATATTAGTAAATACATTTCGGGAGAGGAAGACGTAAAGGGCCTTTTCGCTTCCCAAGCAGGTGTGCTTCTGGAGGATGGAAGCATGTTCGTGGATAACGGCCAGGGGTATATCCGTCTTAATCTGGCATGCCCGAGAGCGATTTTGAAGGAGGGGCTGCAGCGAATCGCTGCATTCCTGAACAGCTATTATGCGAATTTGAGATTCAACTAACGGGAAACGATAGCTCTATATAATCAAAGAGGCAGCAAATCCACAGGATTGGCTGCCTAGTTCCAACTAGAGGGCAGGTTAGTACCCATAATGGATTCCCTTGATAGGATGAAGTAGGAAGTTACCTTAAAGCAACTATACAATGAGTTTAGTTTTCATCTGCCGGTTCCTCAATATGCACCATAACCCGAACCAGATAATCCTCTGCATGTTGCAATACGATCTCATCCTGCATGTAATCCTCGTAAGCATCCCCCTTAATGACGTACTGTTTCTTCTTGATATATTCAAAGATTTGTGTATAGATCTTATCGGTATCCCCATAATCTGCCCGGGCATAAGACACGAGATAAAATCCCTCCGGCATATATGCCTGTTCATGATGCTCTGTAGTCATGTAGCTGTACATATGAGAAATCATATCTCCATCCTTTCGCAGCAGATCAGCTTTGGGAATGATGACGCCGCCGGGATAACCGAGTGGTGCATGTTCCTTGTTCAAACGCACTCGAAAATCCTCCCAAAGTTCCTCAGGAAACTCCTTTTTGGATGAGTAAATGCGGCGGCTCAGCAGCAACGGGGTTCTGGGTTGCCAGATGACATGCATTTGGCTGGTGTCCAGGTGCATGGATTGCTCAATATTTTCTGCACGCTGTATAATCATTTGTTTCGCCTGAGTCAGTTTGGCAATCTGCAGCTGCAGATTTTCCTCCTGTTTACGCAGCAGTTGAAGGGTAGTTTCCGGTGAACGTTCACCGAGATGCTGCTGAATTTCCTCCAGGGACATGCCCAGCTCTTTGAAAATATGAATAACGCCGATCGTTTCAAACTGGCTGTGGCTGTAATAGCGATAACCGTTATCCGCCACATAGGCAGGTTTCAATAGACCGATGCGGTCGTAATAAATGAGGGTTTTACGCGAAACCTCGGACAGCTTGGAAAAAGCACTAATGGACAACATTTCATTTGGATGCATAAGTACCCCCAGGTCAAAAAAAGTGAATTGACTGTATAGTTACTATACAGTTTATAATAGCATCTGTTCTGATTGTGAGTCTACTTTTGGATCGCCGATCAGTGTGTTTATTTTAGATGAGGAGAATGCTTATGGTAAGAAAATTACTGAAAAGTGTACGGGAATATAAAAAAGATACGTGGCTGACGCCTTTGTTTTTACTTGGTGAAGTTGCCATGGAAGTCATTATCCCGCTGTTTATGGCCGAATTAATTGATCAGGGGATCACGGGGGGGCAGATGAATCAGGTGATGAAGTACGGCTTGATTCTGGTGTTGTTTGCCCTTGTGTCTCTGGTCTTTGGGGCGCTGGCGGGTAAGCATTCTGCGATTGCCATGTCGGGGTTTGGTAAAAATTTGCGTTACGACCTGTTCCGTCATGTGCAGCAGCTGTCGTATTCCAATATGGATAAATTCTCAACCTCAGGTATCGTCACCAGGCTGACGACGGATATTACGCATGTGCAAAATGCATTTCTGATGATTATCCGGATTGCCTTTCGCAGTCCGGTGATGATGATTTTTGCGACGATTATGACGTATCGCATCAGCCCGTCCATTGCTTCTTGGTTCATGATTGTTATCCCTGTGCTGGCCATTGGCATGATCATCATCATGAAGTATTCTTTTCCGATTTTTGAGCGAGCCTTTGGTAGTTACGATGATCTGAATAAAGTTGTTCAGGAAAATGTACGCGGCATTCGGGTCGTGAAATCCTATGTGCGAGAAGAGCGTGAGGTATCCAAGTTTCAGGCCGTATCCCAGCGGATATTTGCACAGATGGTTAAGGCAGAACGCATTCTGTCGTACGAACTTCCTCTGATGCAAATTGTGCTGTATGCCGTGATGCTGATCATCTCATGGATTGGCGCCAAACTGGTTGTGGGTGGAAGCATGACAACCGGCGAGCTTACGAGTGTATTCGCGTATTCGATGCAAATTCTAATGAGTTTGATGACCCTGGGCATTGTTGTCATTATGGTTGCCATTGCTCGTGCTTCGGCGGGACGGATTCATGAGCTGTTAAGTGAACAGCCGGACATTACCAGCCCCGAATCGCCAGTTACAGAGCTGCACAATGGAGAGATTGAATTCCGTAATGTATCCTTCCGTTACTCTAATAAAGCCGAGAATTATGCCCTGTCTGACATTAATCTGCGGATAGCTTCGGGACAGACAATCGGTATTATTGGAGCTGCGGGCAGTGCAAAATCCACCTTGGTACAGCTGATTCCACGTCTGTATGATGCCAGTGAGGGTGAAGTGCTTGTCAGTGGGGTCAATGTGAAGGAGTACGATCTAAGTTTGCTTCGCAGCCAGGTTGCGATGGTATTGCAAAAAAATGTCCTGTTTGAAGGCACGATTAAGGAGAACCTGCGTTGGGGCAATGAACATGCGACCGATGAAGAGTTGCTTGAAGCGTGCAAAGCAGCGCAGGCACATGAGTTTATTTCAACGTTTCCGGATGGATATGACACTCATTTGGCACAAGGCGGTACGAACGTTTCGGGAGGTCAGAAGCAGAGACTATGTATTGCCAGAGCTTTGCTCAAAAAACCGAAGATTCTGATTCTGGACGATTCCACCAGCGCTGTAGATACACGGACCGACGCGTTAATCCGCAACGTTTTCAAAGAAAGCATACCGGATACAACCAAAATTATTATTGCCCAGCGTATTGCATCTGTTGAAGATGCGGATCAGATTGTCGTGCTGGATGAAGGCAAAATGGTAGATATCGGAACTCATCAGGAACTGCTGGGCAGAAATACCATTTATCAAGAGGCTTATAATACACAGACGAAAGGCGGTGAAGCACTGGATGGAACACATTAATTATGGTCAGACGATAAAACGTCTGCTAGCCTATTTTAAATATTACAAATTCAGAACAGCATTGGCGCTAACCCTGGTTCTGGTTAGTTCCGCCGTCTCTGTCGCTTCAGCGGCCTTTCTGCGATTGCTGATCGACGACTTTATTACACCGCTACTTGGAAATCAGAATCCAGTGTTTGACGCCTTGTTACAGGCATTAATCATTCTTGCTGTCATCTACGCTGCTGGAGTCATCAGTACATTTGTCTCGAAACGGCTGATGATTACCGTCTCACAGCAGATTATGAAAAGGATTCGTGACCGCTTATTCGATCACATGCAGAAGCTGCCGATTAAATATTTTGACCGTAAAGCCCACGGGGATATTATGAGTCATTACACGAACGATGTGGATACGCTGAACATGATGCTGACGGATGGATTGCCGCAGCTGTTGTCCACCGCGGTGACAGTGGTGGTCGTTCTCGGTACGATGTTATATCTGGATGTGCCGTTAACGATCGTGGTTGTGCTAGGTGCACTCGTCATGCTTTGGATTACCAAAATCGTGGGCACCAAGGCAACCGAGCACTTTTTTCAGCAGCAAGAGTCCATCGGGGTTGTGGATGGATATATCGAAGAGATCATTCATGGACAAAAGGTGGTGCAGGTGTTTGGTCGCGAGCAAAAAGCGATGGAACAATTTGCACATCTGAATGATAAATTGTTTGATAACTCGGCGACAGCCAATAAATATTCCAATATTCTGATGCCGATCAATGCGAATCTGGCCACATTAATCTACGTGCTTGTGGCCATTGCAGGTGGAGCTATGTCCATATCGGGCTGGAACGCCGGTCTGAGTCTGGGAATTATCGCAGCTTTTCTGAGCTTGTCCCGTAATTTCACAATGCCCATTGCCGAGATTTCCTCGCAGGTCAACATGTTTGTCGTAGCTCTTGCAGGGGCTCAGCGGATATTTAACATGATGGATGAACAGCCTGAAGCAGATGAAGGTCGTGTGACCTTGGAGAAAAATCAGGATCAGGCCGGATGGGTCTGGAAACTGGAAGACGGAACAAGCGTTGTTCTGAAAGGAAAAGTGGAGTTTAAGGACGTCAGCTTTACGTATGATGGAAAGAAACAAGTGCTCCAGAATATTACGTTGTATGCCATGCCCGGACAGAAACTCGCGTTCGTAGGTGCAACGGGTGCGGGCAAAACTACCGTATCCAACCTGCTCAATCGTTTCTACGATATTACAGAAGGCGAGATCATCTATGATGGCATTAACATTCAACGTATTCGAAAAGCTGATTTGCGGCGTTCGTTGGGGATTGTCCTGCAGGATACCCATCTGTTCTCGGGTACGGTAGCTGAGAACATTCGATATGGAAGGCTGGAAGCCAGTGACAATGAGGTAATTCAGGCTGCGAAGCTGTCGTATGCGGCGAGTTTTATTGAACGTTTGCCTGACGGGTATGAAACCCGGCTTGACGGCAACGGCAATGGACTGTCACAGGGACAGAGTCAACTGCTGGCGATTGCCAGAGCAGCGATTGCCAATCCGCCCGTCATGATTCTGGATGAAGCAACCTCATCCATCGATACACGAACAGAAGCGCTGGTCCAGAAGGGGATGGATAACCTGATGGAGGGCCGAACCGTGTTTGTGATCGCCCACCGTTTATCTACCGTACGAAATTCCGATGCCATTATGGTTCTTGAAAAAGGCCACATCAAGGAACGCGGTGATCACGAGCAACTTCTGGCAGCTAAAGGGATTTATTATCAATTGTACACAGGTGCCTTTGAGTGGGATTAACGGACAGATTCAAGTATCAACTCATGCATCAATGCATCAAATTCATCAACACATCAATGCAACGATAAAGAGGAGTAAGTAACAAAACAAGTGAGACAATAAAGAGCCGTGCATATTTGCATGGCTCTTTATTGTCTGATTCATGTGCACATTTGAGTGCTCTAATTTCTCCACCACTGCCCGTGTAAGAGTATAGGAAGCCATTCAGCGACCAGGAGACGGCAGTTGTCACTAGCGATCGACTGTTTTTTGTTAGAACAGATGTGATGATAAGATCATTTCTGGTTTGCACGTTGCGCGAGCCATTCTTTTTTCAATAATGCATATTGAAATGTATTTTCATATTTAGGTGTTCCGTTCTCATGTTTGGTAAAGGAAATAAACTCTTTGAATAGGCCTTCCTGGCGCATGCCTAATTTCTCACACAGCTTCTGCGAACGGAAGTTATCATCCTCCACATAGGCATATAGTCTTCTGGCCTCTTGTTGCATATAGAGATACTCCATGAAGGCCTTCGTGCTCTCACCTGCATAGCCTTTCCCTTCATATCTGGCATTAAAATTCCACCCGATACTATAAGTATCCGGTTCTTCCTTCATATTAAACAGCTCTCCTATAAGTTTGTTGCTCTCTTTCAGACAGACTGCGATATACTCGTCTGCAATGCTGCGTTTCTCAATCTCTATTACAGCGTCCTCCAATGTCGAGACATTGTGGTCCAGAAAGCAGTTCACTCTTGGATTGGCAGTGTATTCGAATAAATCGGGTGCATCCGTTGCGACAAAATTTCTTAATATCAAGCGGTTTGTTTCAAGTGTTTGCATGAGTAATACCTCCAATGTTGAACTTTAAAGAACCATCGTTTCATATATAAATATATCTACCTTTTTGTGTTAATAAACGCTAATCTTTAGTATTAAGGTTGTGGTTTACCTTGGGTTTGGGTTTGGCGGAATGAGCTCTCCCTTTTGTTTTCTCCACAGCGGAGAACCATTTTATCAATTTATCTTTATAGATATATCCGAGCACAAAACCGATAACAGCAATAACAGATATAATAATCGCTATGCTGTATTGCTGCATTTGAATGGTTGACCCCACAGCGGCAGATGCGATGATCCACGGCAGACGACCAACGATGAGGATCAAGAAAAATCTGAACGAACCCATGGATGTAAGAGCAGCAACAAATACAAGCAAATCTTTCGGTAAACCTGGAATCACGAAAAAGATAAATAGAAAAACTGAAAACTTTTTCTCATCATGAATGAACGTCATCCACTTATACTTTTTCTTTTGGAGTATCTTTGAGATATAATCGCGGCCGATAAACCGAGTGAAATAAAAAGCAATCGCTGAGCCTAATATTAACCCTATTGTAGTATACAAGGACCCAAGTGTAACCCCGTAAATATAACCGCCTGCAATTTGTACGACTTCTCCTGGAATAGGCGCAACTACTATCTGAAGAATCTGGAATAGTATAAACATAACTGGACCCCAATGATCTGTTGAGCGAATATATGCGCTAAAATGGTCCATGGACGACATAATCTCAATAAGGGCAGGGGAATAATAGATCAGTAAACCAATAGACAATAGGAGGGTTAGACCTAATAGTATGTTTACGACTGTTTTTTTCGAAAGTTGTGGCATAGCTAAAACTCCTTTATACAATGATCTCTACATGTTTGTAGTATAGATTGGACAAATTAAGAGTTACCTACATAACTTCTGAAGAATTCTTAAGTCGACTGTATTTACTGGTAGTTGCACAAAACACTTATTATACTGGTGTTAGATGGGGTGATCAGATGAACAAGCGAATCTTAATTGCTGACGATAACAGTGAAATTCGTGAAATTGTAAGAATTTTATTAGAGAGCGAGAGTTATGAAGTGATTGAAGCGATAGATGGTCAAGATGCGATTGATAAAGTAAATGAAGAGACGGATCTCATTATTTTAGATATGATGATGCCTAATAAATCAGGATTGAAGTCGTGTTTGGAGATTCGTGAAAAAACAAGTGCACCGATTCTGTTCCTTACTGCGAAATCGCAGGATTCTGACAAACAATTGGCCTTCTCTTCAGGCAGTGATGACTTTTTGTCCAAACCTTTTTCTTATACAGAACTCGTTTCGAGAGTGAAGGCTTTACTGCGGAGGTATTATGTCTATCGTGGCAAAGAGAAGACTGAGGAAACGGAGCATATTATCATTAAAGATCTTACGATACACCAGGATGCAAAGACTGTGTTTGTTGGGGAGAAGGAAATCGCTTTGACTGAAATTGAATATCAGATTTTGCTGCTATTGGCTAAGAAACGGCGTAAGGTGTTTTCGGCAGAAAATATATATGAAAGCGTTTGGGAGCAACCCTACTTTTATACCTGCAATAACACGGTCATGGTCCATATTCGTAATTTGAGAAGCAAACTGGAGGATGACCCACAAAACCCTAAATATGTAAAGACAGTTTGGGGGAAGGGGTACAAAATTGAATAGATTACTAATGGGGAAAAAGCTGAAGGTTAAGCTGATTCTTGCCGTATTAATTTCTTTAGTTATTTCTATAAGTGTTTTCGTCATTTTACAAGTCTTAGGCGAGACTGTGTTAAATAATTATTTAAGCAAATCCGCTTATGTGGAAAATAGGCAGCAAGACGCGCTTAAACAATTCGAAGAGTTCGTGAATAGTCAAAACGTGTCTACTCGTGATTATGAGCAATTATCTGCATGGATAAGTCATGAACGATACTTGAATCTGTATATTTTTGCAAAAGAAAAATTGATTTTCTCCTCAAATACAGAGGTTGATCCTGCTATTAACGAAGAGCTATTAACTCAATTTGTGCCTTCGGAAATACCCATCACCACCATCCATTTTGCAGATCAGGATGCCCAGATCTACTTGGTAGGCTTCTATGAGTATCAATACTACAATCTCATTTTGGTTATCAGTATTTTCATAGCAGCCGCTACCTTCATTGTTTCCTTTTTACTGATAATTAATAAGAAGACATCTTATATTGGCGTGCTTGAACAAGAGATCAAGATACTTGAAGGTGGAAATTTGGATTATTCCATTACGATATCTGGAAAAGATGAACTATCATCGTTGGCACAGAGTATTGATGAGATGAGGAAATCATTTGTTGAGCGACTCGGCAGTGAGGAAAGGGTGAGGATGGCTAATCGTGAATTAATCACGGCAATATCACATGATTTGCGTACTCCACTCACCATTCTTTTAGGCTATATGGATATCATAGAGCTGAACAAGTATAAGACCCATGAGGATTTGCTGCAGTATATCCATAATAGCCGGGAGAAGGCCTATCAAATTAAAGCGCTATCGGACAAACTATTCGAATATTTCACGGTATCCTCTGCCGCTGAAGAAGAGGAAGTGGAATTTGAAATTTATGAGGGCAGAGCGCTTATCGATCAACTCATTGATGAGCAACTGGTGGTTTTGGAAAATGTAGATGTTCAAGTTCAGGCGGATCCAAACCATGAGAAATTTTTGCTGGAAATCAATTTGGTCGCTATACGCCGTGTATTCGATAACATATTTTCAAATATTCGAAAGTATGCAGATCCAACGCATCCTGTTCGTATTCAGATTTCTTTGAAACAACAATGGGTCGAACTTGGGGTCGAGAATAAGATTTTACGTGAGGCTGAAAAGGAAGATAGCAACAAAATTGGACTCGTTAGTTGCCAGAAAATAATACAGCAGCACAACGGGACATTGGCCGTATCGGTACGTAAAGATACTTTTTCACTTCAGATTACGTTACCTGTCATTTTAAATAAAACAGTACAGGCTTTTGAATGATATTTTGGCCTCCAACTAGTCAAAGAAACCAAGATGAACGCAAAAAAAGTCGCTATTAGCGGCTTTTTTTGTTTTACCATTACTAAATTAGTTACCCATAAATTGCAGTATACTATGCGACTTAAGAATTCTTAAGATATATGTACCCCCCATCTTAAGAAATCTCACTTAATCTTATAAATCATAAGCAAACAGGAGAGGGTAGAGTACAGAGCAAAAAACAACAATTTAACAATATGAATAATACTGAAATTCAATATTAGTGAGGAGAAAATATGTTAATAAAGAATATTCCCAATTTGCTTACCTTTGTAAATTTGTCTTTCGGAGTACTTTCAATTGTCGAGGTATTTAATCAAAATTACTTAGCAAGTGCAATGTATATCATTATTGCAGCATTTATAGATAGATACGATGGAAGAATCGCTAGACGATTAGATGTTTGCAGTGAATTCGGAAAAGAACTGGATTCCTTAGCCGATTTGGTTTCCTTTGGTATTGCTCCAGCACTGCTTGTTTATTTTAAATTCAATTTTGCTGATCTTGGCTTGATGAAGCTTGTGAGTATAGTTGCTCTATTGTTCTATATCATTAGTGGTTCGTATAGGTTAGCGCTTTTTAATATAAAAAAATTTGAAGGTACCTTCAGTGGAATTCCAATAACCGTGGCAGGTTTGATTCTCTCCACATGCTCGGTGATCGCTCCAAGCACGAATAGTTTATCACTTATATCCGTAATTACATTGCTAACTCTATCCTATTTAATGGTATCAAATATAAAATTCAAAAAAATATAATAAGGAGTAATTATGAGTAATCCACATTATTATACAAATAATCAAGACTGTGATAAACCTTTAAATAAAACTGGCTTACGCTATTTAGCGAAGCTTTTATTTTCAACTGGAGTTCCTAAGCTGGTTCTATGTATAGCCCTTTAAAGTACAGGGTTTCTCCCTTTTTAAGTGGTCACTTCAAGAGGGGAAATGGGGGGATTACCCCCTGTTTTCCAGGCGATCCAAGTGGATCGCCATCTTCTTCATATTCTGCACGGTTGCTGTCATCAGAGCTTGTTCCCTGACGTTTTGCAACCCGCGCAACCGGCAATAGCTTATTCCGGTCGGCTTCTACCGCACCGTTGAGTTCGTCCATGTAATCTCGTGTGTTATGTAAAACCTGCTGCTTGGTGTACTGGTGCTTGTTCGCATTGGCCTTCACATGCGTGGAATCCGAAACCAGGACTCGTCCGCCGACCATGCGATGCTGGATTGCCTGCAGCACAATCTCATCGAAGATATCTTGAAAGATATTAGTGTCTTTGAAACGAGTCCGTCGGTTCCAGCTAATGGTGGTATGGTCCGGAACTTTGTCTGTCAATCCCAAACCAAGAAACCAACGGTATGCCAGATTCGTCTGAATCTCGCGTTCCAGTTGACGCTCTGAACGGATGCCGTAAAAATAACCGAGGAAAATCATCTTAAATAACACGACAGGATCGATGGCTGGTCGCCCATTATCAGCACAGTAAAGCGGACGGACCTTTTCGTCGAGCTGTCGAGACTTTCTCGACAGCCTGGAAAGCCGCATTATATGCGGCTTTTTTTAAAGTGAATTCAAGTAACGCTAACAGGTGACACCTATAAAAGCAGGGTTCTCAGCAAAATAAGCTACTTAACAGGAGGAGGCGACAATGCTTGATGTAATCTTCCGAATATCGAAATGCCAATCAACTACAAGAAGGTACCGTTTTAGTTGTTGGTGCTGCTTTTCATTTGCTCTAAATTGCTCTCAGGCATCTGCGAATTTGTGGCTAATAAACTGCGGTCCGTTGTCGGTACGGATGACGGGCTTCTCGGCCTCAAACAACTGGCATTACATTAGCGCCTCCTGCGTGATTTGGACAAGATCCTTGGCCTCACAAGACAAGCCGATATGATACGTGACAATGGCTCGGTCAAACACATCGAGCCCTGCACATACTTGGCACCAAGCAAATCGTATGTTGCAAACGATGTGTCAGGGCCGGTACGCCAGGCCCAGTTACAGAGTTTGAGAATCTACTTGACAAGGACATCTCTAAATCGATATTGCCTTGGTGTAATGCCAACAAACTTTTTGAATTGGCGCATGAAGTGAGTGTCATTTTCGTAACCACAGGTACTAGCAATTTGATTTATTGTCATCTCGCTGTGATCTAAAAGATATTTGGCGTGCTCTAGCCTCCCGTTAATCATATCGGTCATTACAGAGCAACCAAATAACTGCTTGTAGATATGTTGGAAATAAGATTTACTCAAACTTAAACGTGCAGCCAGTTCAGTTACAGAAACGTTCTGGTGAGGAGAGCGATAGAGTTCATTACGTAATTCGTTAAATCGGATGTAATAATGATTCAGTTGATGAGGAGCCGTTCGTTCCCGCAAATCACTTAATTTCATGAAAAAGGACCGAAGATCGCAGTCTATGATACGCTCACGCAACGTTCCGTTAAGCCGGTTCACATTCTGTAGTTCCTTGATGGACCTGGAAATCAGTAGCGGATCAGATGCTTCAATTGGAGTGTCCAGAGGGAAGTTTAGTTCTGTAAGAAATTCATTCATATTTTCGCCATAACAATGAAACCAGTCATTAATGAAAGGGCTCTTTATTTCGCAGTAAGCATGGGGAGTCTCGGGTTGAAAAAAGACAAAAGTATTCTTATCGACGATCAACGTTTGCCCATTCAACTTCAACTCTGCATTGCTATTGAAGAATACAAAAGTGTAATGACCAGAACCTTTCGGACGATTTCTAATAATTCCTTCATGGTGGATGGTATGAAAACCGCATGAAATTAACTTCAGCATCCGTTCACGCTCCCAGCACAATAGGTCAGTTTTTGATGATTATAGTTTATTGTGGAGGATTATACAACGACCTATACTAATATAAACTACATCTTGATGAAAGGGGAACACATGGGGGACGATAGGAAGTATTGGGTGGATACATTAGTTCGAATTACGCAGCCTGTTCTACATTCATTATCGGAACGTCGGATGGTGTTGGATATGCCTATCGAAGCGAGAGAAGGTGATCGGTCCAATTACACATACTTGGAAGCATTAGGACGTACCTTAGCCGGAATGGCACCATGGCTCGAACATGGACCACGTTCTGGAGAGGAAGGAGAAATTCGATCTAACATGGCCGTTATGGCGAGGCAAGCCATCGAGGCGGCTACGGATCCAACTTCCCCGGATTATATGAATTTCACAAAAGGTGGACAGCCTTTAGTTGACGCAGCCTTCCTTGCCAACGCCGTTCTCCGTGCTCCAAACGAGCTGTATGCAATGCTTGGTGATAAAGTGAAAGCAAATCTGATTTCAGCTTTGAGATCTACGCGTGTGATCCGTCCGGTTTTTAGCAATTGGCTCTTATTTAGCGCCATGATTGAAGCCGCTCTGTTCCGAATGGGCGTAGAAGATTGGGATCGTATGCGTGTAGATTATGCTTTAAGACAACATCAGCAATGGTACAAAGGGGACGGTGTGTACGGAGATGGGCCAGCGTTCCACTGGGATTATTACAACAGCTTTGTCATTCAACCCATGTTGGTCGATATATTGGATGCAATAGGAGATCAATTTGAAGATTGGGCTACACTACAAGTCAAGGTGTTGAAAAGAGCAGTACGTTATGCTGCCATTTTGGAACGGTTAATATCACCTGAAGGGACCTTCCCGCCACTGGGCAGATCACTTGCTTATCGTTTCGGGGCATTCCAGCATCTGTCTTTAATGTCACTTAGGGAAGAACTTCCGGAAGGGCTGTTACCAGCTCAAGTCCGTTGCGCACTTACGGCCGTCATCAGGAAGCAGATTCAGATGCCGGGTACATTCGATGATTCCGGCTGGCTTCGCATTGGCTTTGCCGGCAGTCAACCTGAAATTGGAGAAGGGTATATTTCGACAGGCAGCTTATATCTGTGTACGACGGTATTTCTAGCGTTGGGGCTATCACCGGAAGCTGAATTCTGGCAAGGAGAGGCAGAGTGGACTGCGCTGAAAGCATGGTCTGGTGGAACAATTCAAATAGATAAAGCAATCTCGGGAGAAATGTAGGCGTTTACAATAGGAGGGGAGAGATTAAGGATGACGGTCGAATCAAATTGGGTGCAAGAAGCATGGAATCAAACGAAGGCAAAAGTGAAGCATGTTCATCAGCGTATCGGAGATGGATTCCCACATGCAAGTCAAAATGGAGAATACCGATTGGAACCAGCCTCCTGGTGGACTGCTGGCTTCTGGCCTGGATTGCTGTGGCTTATTTATCAGGATACGCAAGATGAGGATTTGAAAGCATCCGCAGAATCATGCGAACGCCAGCTGGATGTATTATTGACCGATTCGAATAAAATAGATCACGATATTGGTTTCATGTGGACTTTAACAAGCGTAGCAAGATATAAAATTTTAGGATCAGATGATTCGAAACGAAGGGCTTTACTTGCCGCCAACCTTCTCGCTGCGCGTTTTAACGTCCAAGGGAAATTCATCCGTGCGTGGAATGGTAAAGATGTTGCAGGTTGGGCCATTATCGACTGTCTGATGAATCTGCCACTGCTGTATTGGGCGTCAAACACAACAGGAGATCCGCGATACAAGCACGTCGCAACCAATCATGCAGATACCGTGTTAAAGCATTTTTATCGGACGGATGGCTCGGTTGCCCATATTGTATCTTTTGACCCTGAAACCGGAGAAAAGCTTGAAGTGAAGGGAGGGCAAGGCTACTCACCTGAATCAGCATGGTCACGTGGAGCGGCATGGGCGATCTATGGAATGAGCCTGAGTTACCATTACACTGGAAACCAACAATACTTGAATGGCGCCAAAAAAACAGCTCAATTTTTCTTAGCTAATTTACCACAAGATTATGTTCCGGTTTGGGATTTCCGTTCGTCTGAAGAGAGCCGTACGGTCCGTGACTCATCGGCTGGAGCCTGCGCAGCTTGTGGGCTTCTGCTTTTAGCAGAACAGGTTGACGGGGATGAGTCAAGGGTCTATAGCGAAAGCGCGAAAAAAATACTGCATTCATTGTATACAAATTATGGAGCCTGGGAATCGAAAACGGAGGAAGGTCTTATTTTACACGGAACGAGTCACTACCCCGAAAAACAAAACGTCGATGTCCCATTGATTTACGGGGATTATTACTTTACGGAAGGAATCTCCTTATTGATGGGTAACCGAGATCGCTTCTGGTAAAGCAAATAAATAGGCTTGTGTTGGTTTCTGCTGAGAAGCAAAGCCAACATGAGTTTTTTTATTGCTCATTTTCGATCATCGAGAAGTTCCCGTTCTACTGGCCCGTTAAGGCCGCACCGCTAACTACCGGCGCTTTCGCTCCTGTTGTTATTCCTGAGCATCTCGTAATGACGCTACTGTTCATGCCGTTAGTCAAACGCAGCCGGCCATTCGTATGGCCGCGGAAGAATCTGCTGTGAATTTCAGACTGGCTTACATGATGAGAGATAATGCTAGAATTTTATTCCCGATGCCTGTCGTAACGTTTACCGCGTCAATGAGTACTGGCTTCGTGCTGTCACTTAAATGAAGAAAGCCAAAAACTTTATATGGGCACCTTAGAGGTGAAAAGATGCCGTAATCCGCGTCGTTGAGCGAATTGATTGCGCTTGCAAGAAAAGTCAATTCCCGGAAATTCTTATCAGGGTCAGCTTATTTTTTGAACTTTTCCTTCTTGGTTTTCTTTAGCGCACACAACATATGATACGCCTTTACTTCGTTAAATAGATTGCTGCAAAAAGCGTTGATTGCCGGAAATTGCCCCAGCCCCTATGCTGACATTAACCGCTCCCGAGCAGACCGGAACACGGATGATCCGGGTGAACGGTAAACCAGCAGATGGAGGTGTGGGGGATGGCTTCCCGAATGGACACAGCCGGCCATAGAAAAATAGAAAGCGATTACAAGATGAGCCAGGCTACGGAACGAAGACGAAGTATCTGGAAAGGCGTAAAGCGCGATCGCTTTTTGTATCTGCTTGCGCTACCGGGCATCGTGTTCTTTATCCTATTTAAGTATGTGCCAATGTGGGGAATCTTGATCTCGTTTCAAGATTATTCGCCTTATCAGGGGATGTGGGCAAGTCCGTGGATCGGTTTCGAACATTACATCCGTTTCTTTTCGAATCCCGACTTTCTGATCTTGTTCCGAAACACGATGGCGATCAATTTGCTGTCACTCATCTTTTTCTTCCCGCTGCCCATTTTGTTATCGGTCATGATGAATGAGCTGCGCGGCAACAAGTTCCGCAAAACGATTCAGTCGATTGTTTATCTGCCGCATTTTCTGTCTTGGGTCATTATCGTCGGTATTACGTTTCTTCTTCTGTCTACCGGCGAAGGCATCGTCAATCAGCTTCTAGTGGCAGCCGGTCTGAACAAGATCGACTTTTTGACCAATCCCAATTACTTCTGGGTTCTGTTGACCGTCCAGTCGATATGGAAAGATGCAGGCTGGGGTACGGTATTGTTCCTTGCCGCGATGGCCGGGATCGATCCGCAGTTGAACGAAGCTGCGAAGATGGACGGAGCGGGACGCTTGCGGCAGATCTGGCATATTACTCTGCCGGGCATCCGTTCGGTCGTCATCATCCTTCTTATTCTGCGGATTGGACATATTATGGACGTCGGCTTTGAGCAAGTCTTCCTGATGATGAACGGTGCCGTATCCGAAGTCGCAGATGTATTCGATACTTATGTGTATAGGCTAGGTATCAAGCAGGGACAACTCAGTTTCAGTACTGCCGTCGGCGTGTTCAAATCGTTGGTAGGCCTGATCCTCGTTATCGGAGCGAACAAGCTAGCCAAGAAATTCGGCGAAGACGGTGTTTATTAAAAGGAAGGTTCATAGGTTCCAACCGGAGTAAAGAAAAGAAAGGAGGGCGGGTTTCCTATGCTCCAGTCCAAAATGGATCGTCTATTCAATGCAACTAATCTGTTTTTTCTAACTGTAATCGGTCTGGTCACGTTGTTTCCTTTGTATTACGTGCTGGTCGTGTCGTTCAGCGACCCGGCAGAATTCATTCGCAACAAAGCGACGCTTTTCCCGAAAAAGTGGAGTCTCGATTCTTACCGGTATTTGTTGTCCACCAATTCTTTTATGCGTGCAATGGGCAACAGTGCGTTTCTGGCTACCGTCGGCACGATGCTCAGCTTATTTGTAACATCCTGTCTTTCTTATGCCCTGTCTCGGAGACGACTGCAGGGACGGCGGGTGATGCTGCTGCTGATTCTGCTGACAACGCTCTTCAATCCCGGTATTATTCCACCGTACCTGTTAATCCGCGATCTCCATTTGATCAACAGTACCTGGTCGTTGATTCTGCCGGTGCTAACGAGCGGATGGTATGTATTATTGATGAAAGGTTTCTTTGACAGTATCCCGTCCAGTCTGGAAGAAGCGGCCCGTATTGACGGCTGCAACGATATCGGAGTCTGGTGGCGTATCATTTTGCCGCTGTCACTGCCGTCGCTGGCGGCATTTGGCCTGTTTTACGCTGTAGCGTACTGGAACACCTTCTTCACCGCGCTGCTCTATATCAACGATTTCAACAAGCAGCCTCTTCAAGTCCTACTGCAAAACATGCTGATCGACTCGTCGACGGCTTCAGGAGGAACGGCAGCGGTCGAGATAACCGCGGAGCAGCAGATTCCGTCGGAAACATTGAAAATGGCCGCCGTTGTAATCGCAACTGTTCCGATCCTCATGGTATATCCATTTTTGCAAAAACATTTCGCAAAAGGCGCGATGGTCGGTTCGGTGAAAGAGTAAGCGCAGGTACAGGCAAGCTGATTTATATATCCGAATAAAAGGGGAGATTCAAGTGAGAAAAAAAATAGGAGCGAAATTGGGGTTTGCATCCATTATGGCTCTGTCTCTGGTTACAGCGGCCTGCAGCAGTCAAAACGCGGAAAACGGTGTGCCGGAAGATGGAAAGCCGATGCCGGTCAGTATCATGTCGATGTATTTTACACCTGAACCGCCCGGAGAAGACAATGTGATCATTCAAGAGATCGAAAAGAGAACGAATACCGATCTCAATATCACGTGGGTATCACCAAACAGCTATGGCGACAAGGTAAACGTTACGCTGGCGTCGGGTGAGATTCCCGATCTGATGCTGGTCGATGATCCTTTCTCGGCCCAGGTACGTACTATGGTGAAGCAGGGTGCGTTCTGGGATCTGACGCCTTATATTCAAGACTACCCTAACCTGTCTGGGTTTCCGAAAGAGTCCTGGATCAACACCAAGCAGGCCGACGGCAAAAGTTATGGGATTCCTCGGGTACGTCCGGTCGAAGGAGGCCCATTTCTGTTCCTGCGTAAAGACTGGCTAGACAATCTGGGCATGGAAATTCCGGAAACGACAGACGAATTTTACGAAGTGCTCAAAGCATTTACGAAAAACGACCCGGACGGCAATGGTAAAGACGATACGATCGGATTCACAGGATTGGTCAATCAAAGTAATATGGGCAGCTATGGGGCAATCGTCAGCGCATTCACGCAAAATACCGGAGATTGGAAAGATGTCGACGGCAAGCTGGTCAACGTTAACCTGTTGCCGGAAATGCGCGATGCTCTGGAATGGTTAAGCAAAGCTTATGCTGAAGGGTTGATCTCGGAAGATCTCGCTGTTCTGAAAGAGAGCCAGACCAAGGATCAGCTGAATGCGGGCCGTGCAGGCGCCGCCGTTAACACGGTCGAAGCGGCGTGGGAGCCAATGGAAGCGAATCTGAAGAGCAACCCGGACGCGGATTTTCTGCCGCTTGTCTCCATGAACGGCTGGACCAACAAAGACGGCGGATTCTTCGGGATGTTTGTGATTCCCAAAACGGTATCGGAAGAAAAAATGAAAAAACTGCTTGAACTGATGGACTATGGCGCGTCGGAAGAAGGCGGAACGCTGGCCAGCTACGGTCTGGAAGGTGTTCATTATACTGAAGAGAACGGAATCAAGATGGCGACGGATAAGGCCAAGACCGATATCGTCGGCTCGCAGGCGCTTGGTCAAATCTTCATGAATTATGACAAATATATGCGCGCGTATCGAGGCGGTATGCCGCTGGAGATTTTTGAGCGGAACAAAAAGATCATCGACGAGCGTGCAGAAATAAGTGTTCCTGACAGAGCGATTGGATTGTATTCGGAAACGAATATTTCGGTGGGACCTGAGCTGGCGAAGAATATTCAGGATATGAAAACCAAGATTATACTCGGCAAGCTGTCGCTGTCGGACTGGGACAAATTTGTTGAGAAATTGAAAAATGATTCAGATCTGCAAAAAATTACGGACGAGCTGAATCAGGCTTATGCCGACCGTCAAGCGGAGCAATAAGCGGCTGGCTGAATTGTTCCGAAAAAGGTGCATGTAAACAGGGGAGTCTCCGGAAGCGGGGGCTCTATTGTATATGTTCCCTTTCTTATAAAATGATGTAGTATGTAGACTGTTAATAGTGTATAGAGAAAAGGGGGAGCAGGAGTGACTGATATTCGAAGCTGGCTAAATTTTCGGTTGACGAGTCGAAGCCGGGAAGGAAGAGGACGCTTTTATCGTTACAGCCTGATCCTGGCACTTTGCATGTCGAGTATTCCAACAGCGGTTATCGGCTTCTCGTCTTATGTGCTCGGTACGCAGCACATCGAACGCGAGGTGATGAGCAGCCACCGGGCACTCGTTAAACGCTCGGCAGAAAGCATGGACGAACTGTTCGTGCAGGTGGAACAGTCTGCGGCCCGTTGGGCGCTAGATCCGAGACTTGACGGTGATCTGAGAAGAGCAAATCTTCGTATGGAATACCAGAGAACCCAGGAGCTGTATCGCTTTCTGGGACTGATGAAAGCGTCTTATCCGGAGCTGAAAGACGCAAAGCTGCTGCTTGCTCGTAACGAGCCGCTTTTGCTGTCGGATACGGAAGGGTTAAGGAAGATCTCGATCGCAGAAGATAGTAAGCGGTTTCAGAGTATTGTTGATGCCCCGTCCGCTTTGTATTGGCTGGATAATTTTCGGTGGACGGCTTCCGAGAACGGAGAGGTCGTATTAGTCCGGAAGCTGCCTGCTTACGGAGATCCTTATGGAGCTCTTCTATTGAACATGGACAGAGATAAAATTGAAGAACGGATGCGCCAGGTATCGTTCGATGATAAAGGCGCTTCGTTTCTATATGCAAGTTCCGGACCACCCATAATCCGCATGTCGGATGTGCCGTCGGATGATCCGATGCGAACCCCGATTTTCGAATCCGCGCTGCGTGAGGAGCTTCGAACTCAGGTCTCGGACACACCGGACTCTTATCTGTTCAAATGGCAGGGCAAAACCTACTCCGTTTCCCATAGCCAATTACATCGTCCGGGGGTCGAATGGACTTATGTGACGGTGTCGCCTTTAGAAACGCTAACTCGTCCTGTCGTGCTGCTCTCACGTTCGCTGCTCGCCGTGAGTTTGGCCGGTATGCTGCTGGCGCTGCTGATCGCCTGGTTGGCTTCGCATCGATTGCACCAGCCGATAGGTCGATTGGTACAAATCCTTAACAGCCAGTTTTCACCGGCGCTCGGTCAGCCTTCAGGGGACAGGGCCGTCGGGACGGCAGAAACACCTGAACAAGAAAAAGGCCTGAGCGGACTGCTGCGGAAAATCAGCATAAGCCAGCGTTCCAAAAACGGACCTGACGGTACCGGAATAGAGAACAATATGCATCCCTACGACGAGCTAGACTATATCGAGACGAGTTGGCGCGGTCTATCCGATGCCAAAAGAGAAGCCGAAGCCCGGCTCGAACACACGTATCCCGAATTGAGATCGGCCTTTTTGATGCAGCTGATGCAGGGACATTATCAGACATTGAGCGAGCGAGAACTGCTGTCGCGAATGGAAAGATTCGGATGGTCGATCCATCCCGACGAGCGGATGTTAGTTTTCTTGCTGCAGGTCGGCGTGCTATCGCCGCCGGAATCGAAGTTCCGCGAAGAAGATGAACTTCTGATGACGTTCGCTGCCGCCAACGTAGCCCGTGAATTTGTGGAGCAGCGTACAAAACGGGCAATCGTTGTAAATTTTCAGGATTCGACCGCTGCCGTGCTGATTCCTTATACCATGGGTGAAAACGGGGTGACAGCCGAGACGGATCGAGAACATACGTACGATTTGCAAAGTTCAGCCGATAAGATCCAAGGTGATACTGCAAATGAAGAGGGCGCTGTACAGCGGTTGAACGTACTGGGGAAAGCGCTGGCGGGAGAGTTGGCAGGTACGATACGCTCTGTGCTGCGGCTGCAGACCCTAATGTGCACAGGCAGTGCTTCCGGAATTCTGGAAGTGCCGGAGCTGCTTCATTCTCTGCGAGCTGCGCTGCGTCATATTCAGCATGACGAAGATTGTCGGGTTCTGCATTTGGATGAATGGATGCCGGATCTTGATGAGCAGAGCACTTATCCATTCGAGCTCGAACGTGAGCTACTCCGCAGTGTCAAGCTTGGCCAAATCGAGGAAGCGGCCCGGCTGACGGATGAATTTATCGATGAGCTGGCACGCCGAGCGGCCTCGAAGCCAGAAATGCGTAATCTGACTTTGCATCTGCTCGGCAGTCTGCTCCACACGATGATGGAGAACGGTGCTCCATCCGAGCACGTCGACTTTATGGGTCTGTATGAACGTCTTGCCACTATACGCCAGCCCAAAGCAATGGCCGCCTTTATGCGTACACAGGTATTGGAACCTTATGGCCGCGAGATCGATGGTAGCGATCGGCTGTATACTGATCGTCTCGCCGAAAGAGTCAAGGAGGAGATCGAACGTGATTATACGGCAGATTTCTCTCTGGAGAGCTGTGCGGAACGTTTTGGCGTCAGTTCTTATACGCTCAGCCGCTCATTCAAGCAAGCCCACGGGAAAAACTTCGTCGATTATGTCATGGAACTTCGTCTTGAACGGGGCTGTGAGCTGCTGTGCACGACCGATCTCAAAGTGAACGAGATCGCCGAGTCGGTCGGTTATCATCCCTCGTATTTTATCCGGCTATTCCGCAAGCAGAAAGGCATGACGCCCGGGCAATACCGAATGAAGAAAAACGGATAAGTAAAGCGTCGTGCTGGAACACGACTCCTAAGCAGAATAACTGCATAAAGAGCAGTTGGCCACAGAAGTTAGTACGAGAAATAAGACCGTTACCTTAGTGCGGGCGGTCTATTTCTTTTCATGTAGGCGAGCAAATGAAATACCATTAAAATACTATAAATATCTAGTATACATACGAAAAGTATATGAGAATGTAAGAGGCAATAGATGGAGCAATTTGTGTCGAGGGACAAGAACTCGGCCCCATAGAAAGTCGCTAATTTAGCGGCTTTTTTGTTTTATCGGTACAAGTTCTTGTACCGAGTCGAGGACAAGAACTTGTACCGATTACCGATTAGATAAGCATTGAACTATTAATTAAATTTATTAAGCTAACAGGCAGGGGAGTTTATTGATTTCGCGAATACTCTACAAATGAAGTTATTTACGAGGTTCGTAGATAAGACGTCAGTCGAAAGAAGTTCTTAGTTTAGGAGGAGTCTAAATGATATTAGAAAAAGTTATAAATAGAATTGTAATACAAAGTGAGTATAAGGATTTTGTTGATAAGTATATAGATAATATACTTACCGAATTTAAAGGTAAGATTCATAGCATTTATATGTGTGGCTCGATTCCAAAAGGAACGGCTAAACCTTTTAAGTCAGATGCAGACTTTACTATTGTATGTGTAAATCCCAAAGATATTGATTATGAAAGATTGTCAAATATTAAAGACAGGCTTTTAAAAGAATATCCAGTATTAACTAAGATTGATACGACAATTTGCTCGATTGACGATGTATTAAGTAAACCAAATGAGTGGGGTTTTTGGGTTAAGATCATTTGTGTTTGCATATATGGTGATGACGTTGGTGAAAAAGTACCACCGATAATTATTTCTCCAGAGTTCATTTTAGACTTAAATACAGAGACCAAGGAGGAAGTAGATCGTATATATCGTTTACTTTCTAATGCTAGTGATAACACAATGAAAACTAGATATATTAAAGGTTACTCTAAGAGATTAATTCGTGCATTATACTCTTTGGTTTTAGAAGATACAGGTGTATGGCAAGATGACATTATTAAGATGAAGAATGCCATATTAAACTATTGTGAGATTGACTCCGCTTTAGTTGATTATCTGTATGCTTGTTACTTGGATGGTAATAATGTACTTGTTGAGGAGTTTCTGGGAATTGCAGATGAAGTATATAGCTATTTTGAGAACACCTTAAATGCAATGGCTGCTTCCAGAACTTCCTCCGGCTAACACCAGGTACGTTAGTTGAATATCGGAGACAGCATAAAAGCTGTCTCTTTTTTACCAAATGGGGGACATCTGTCGAGGGACAAGATCATGTCCCATAGAATGTCGCTAATTTAGCGGCTTTTTTGTTTTATCGGTACAAGTTCTTGTCCCAAGAAGAGGACAAGAACTTGTACCGATTGCCGTAAAGGACAAGAACTTGAGTCGATTACCAATTAGATAAGTATCTAATTAGATTTTCATACAATTTCATTAAGCTAACGGGCAGGATGCAGCGAAACCTGATATTATTTGTTTGTTGCTTAGTTACCTTTTTTCGAATGAGCTGGAAGACGGTTTATTTCTTGAGAAGGGGAATATCCTGAAGCGAAGTAGGAGGGAGTTTATTTGCTTTCGGTGTATATTATATTGGTTTCTCAGTGTTAGGAGGTATTCATGATTAATTTATTTAGGAACAGAAAGAGCCAATCAGTTAGACCGGCCTCTTTTATATAAAACTCTATTTACGAACGATAAAATTGTATTAATTGGAAACTATTTTTTATATTGTGTTAATCTGTCTAATAGTGGACTCCATTTAGAGAGAGGGATGTTACTTGAAAAGAAACGTACTCTACATTGAAGACAATGAGAAAATTGGCAGTTGGGTAAAAGAAGAATTGGAACAGCGAGGGTTTTCAGTTCAGTGGCTGCTAACTGGTGAAGGAGCCGAAAGAGAAGTGAATCAGCATGAAATCGTTATTTTGGATATCATGTTACCCGGTTTAGACGGATTTACTGTGGGAAGACGATTAAAGAAGGCAGCTCCTGCTATTCCTATTTTGCTGTTAACTGCTCGAACATCGATAGATGATAAAGTAGATGGTTTACAATTTGCTGATGACTACTTAACGAAACCATTCCATACGGATGAATTAGTTGCAAGATTAGAAGTATTATTCCGTCGTAATGGTGGAACAAAATCCGAACGCATTTCATTAGGAAATCAGATTGAAGTAGATCCAGAAGGTCAAATGATATTTGACAAACGCACAGGAGAAGAAATTATATTAACAGGGAAACAGCATCAAATCTTAATGTACTTCTTACGCCACCCTAATCAAGTTTTACCAAAAGAACAAATTTATGAAGCTATTTGGGAAGAAGCTTATATAACAGGTGATAAAACATTAATGGTGCATATCCATCGACTGCGTCAAAAGCTGGAACGTCATCCGGATTCCCCAGAGATTATTGAAACGTTGAAGGGAATAGGCTATCGGGTGAAACTATGAAGCAGACTAGGTCATTATTTCGTCGTTTTCTAAAAGTACATTTTCTATTTATCTTTTTACCTCCCATTGTGCTTGTTTTCGTCAGCGCGTTTTTTGGGATTTCAGATAACAATGGAAAAAATCTGAATACGTTAAATCTGTTTTACGTTACCGTGCTATTGTTTGGGTTTATTATTGTCGCATTTGTTATTTTATCTTGGCTGTTCTTCTTGAAACTTCAAAAACGTCTCGCCCGCTTACAGGAAGCCATGTCATTTTCAGCTAAAAATAATTCATTTCCTAAACCCATATCTGTTCAATCGGATCGTATGGATGAGATAGACCAGTTAGGAATGTCTTTTAATTGGATGATTCAGCAGCTTGAAGACAGTCGCAAGCGAGCATTTGAAGAAGAGTTATTACGACATGGACTCATTGCGAATTTATCTCACGACTTACGAACGCCACTTACCATTTTGAGAGGACATGTCACCCGTTTAAATAAAGAGTCCATGAGTTTAGAAGGACAACACTCGTTAACAGAGATCAACCATACGATTACAAGAGTCGGAGATCTAATGGATGATTTACTGTCCTATACATTGCTTACATCAGGGAAACATCCTTTTGGGCCCGTTTCAACAGATATTGTACGTTTAGTAAGAGCATCTGTTGCTGCGTGGTATCCTGTGTTTGAAGAAAAAGAAATTCAGCTCGATGTTGATTTACCGGCAGAGGAGACTTTTTATTGGCAAGCAGATCCTAATTGGATAACACGGGTTTTGGATAATTTATTTCAGAATATTCTTCGCCATGCAGCAGAGGGGAAATATGCAAACATTGTAGTTGATGTAGAAAAAGAACAGATCATTGTTGCAGACAGAGGTCCCGGTTTGGATCACTCTTCCTATGAGCGTGGGGCGGGGATTGGTTTATCGACTTGTCATTATATGTTGAAAAAAATGAATCTGAAAGCGAACTTTACATCAAATGAAAATGGCACAAGAGTAGCTATTGCTAGGGCTTAACCTAAAGGTAATCCAGAATTAAACCACATGATATCTGTGATGTAACTTTGCTTCTATATAATTGGAACCATAACAGAAAGGAAGTGTTATGGTTGCTTACCATTAATAACTTAGTCAAATATCGCGGAACTCAACAAATCTTAACAGGTATCAGTTTTAAAGCAAGACCTGGTAGAGTGACTGGTTTTTTAGGTCCGAATGGGGCTGGGAAAAGTTCTACACTACGCATCCTGCTTGGATTAGATCGTGCCACCTCAGGGAGTGCACTCATTAATGGCAAGCCATTCGCAGAATTACATAATCCTCTAGCAACAGTAGGTGCCGCACTGGATGGATCTGGAGCTCATCGCAGGCGAACAGGAAGGGCCCATTTACGTTGGATTGCTCGTGCCGCAGGATTGCCTCGTTCACGTGTTGAGGAAGTTCTGGAAATCGTAGGTCTTAGTAATGCAGCTGACAAAAGAGTTGGGAATTATTCGCTTGGTATGGGGAGAAGACTTGGAATGGCGGCTGCACTACTGGGTAATCCCCCAATATTGGTTCTAGATGAACCCGTAAATGGGCTCGACCCCGAAGGAATTCGTTGGATCCGGACATTTTTACGTGAACGTGCTGAGTCAGGTAACACGGTGTTACTATCCAGTCATCTAATAGGAGAGCTTGCAGAGACGGTTGATGATGTGGTCATTATTAAGCATGGAACAATCGTTGCAGATGGAACATTGGATGAAGTAATAGGTAACCATTCCACGCTGGAGAAAGCTTTTTTTGCCCGGACATCTGAACATGCAGGTGATGTTGTATGAGAGCATTCAACGCGGAACTATCTAAATTGTTCTCCCTGCCGGGCATTTGGCTTGCCTTTCTTATTGGAGCATTTGCCCCTGCGGTCATAGCTGCCTTAGACAGCATAGCACAAAAAGAGGATATTATAGCTGGAATTAGCACACGGCTATTGGAAGTTGGCTATATTGGATTAGCTCTTGGTGTACAAGGTGTCATCATTCTTGGTGTGCTTGCTGTCAGTAGCGAGTATTTGACAGAGAGCAGTGAATCTGGTGGAGGACAACAGATTACAACAAGTTTAACGGTTATTTCATCAAGGCTGCATTTTTTGCTGGCAAAAGCAGGCGCTGTGACAGTAATCAGTATACTGCTTTGTATTGTTGCTATAATGACAACTGTGTCAGCCACGTATCTTGTTCTTGGTCAGTATACCCCTGCATTTGAATGGTCTAAACTGCTCGGTGCAGTTTGTTACTGGACATTCACTGCTCTTTTAGCATTTGGGATTACTGTTCTAACTAAGAATGGCACTATTCCGCTTGCCGTGCTCATCATAAATACATCCGTTGTATCATTTAGTTTCTTGCTTTCTAAGGTTACAAAGTTAGCGTTATACTTACCGGATCGGGCTGGCCTTGAAATGTTTATGTTTCTGAGCGACAGATTTCTCACCCCGTTCACAGGCGGCTTAGTCATGTCTGCCTGGGTAGTCGTTCTTTTCATTGCTGCAGCTATTGTATTCCATAGGAGGGATCTTGCAGGATGAGTGTCCCTTCTAGTAGACAGATTACACAAATCCTTCGTGCTGAACTGGATAAATTAGTAACATTACCATTGATATGGCTCACCCTTATGGGTACATTCATTCTTAATTTACTATTAGCCGCAGCTTTTACTTCTATTGGTCTACAAGGGGCAGCAGGGACGCAAAGTATACTGAATATAGGGCTTGCTTCTATGGGATATCTTCAAACAGGATTTATTATTCTTGGGATCATAGCTACTTGTTCGGAGTATACCGGTGGACAGATTCGAACGACGTTAGCTACGATACCTTGGCGTGGGATTCAATTATCCATGAAGCATTTGGCATTGGCAATCATAACCGTTCCCGCGGCCTTTATTATTGCTGCATCAGGTGTACTATATACTTTTATGATGATGAGAGACACAGCAGCAGTGATTGATATAGACACAACGATAGAAGCATTAGCAGGTGCAACAGGCTATCTAACGTTAACCACACTTCTGAGTGCAGCTATTGGTGCTTTATTTAGACGAACCACTCCTGCTTTAGTGGTACTGCTTGGTTATTATTTCATTGTCAGTCCATTGTCGAGAGATTTTCTACCTGGTATTAAAAATTATTTTCCCGATACGGCAGGATATTATATGTATACGCCGCCTTCCTCTGATGAAATAACTGTCCTTACACCAATGCAAGGGACAGGGATTATAATGATATGGACACTGATTTTTATTACAGTAGCTATTGTATTTTACCGTAAACGAGATGCCTGAGTTTAGGTTTCATCATTCAAACATATAATCTTAAGCGAGTAAAGATGCATCAAAGAAGAATGGCACCTGATGGGGGTGCCTTTTTGATTTCTCTCTATAGATGTTAAAGTGTCACGTTTTACGCTCCGAAAACGTCTTGTTCGTAAATAACATGAGGTGAGGTGGCTAACATGGGACATTACGATGTCGCCATCATCGGCGGCGGACTTACCGGATTAACCGCGTCGATTTGTTTGGCAAGAGCAGGCCTATCGGTCATTGTATTGGATAAGGCAAATCAACTTGGCGGTCGTGCGCAGTCTGTTAACAAAAAGGGAGTATCACTCAATCTGGGTGTACATGCGTTTTATCAAGACGGGGCAGCGGAGGGAATTTTGCGCGAATTGGGCGTGAGGCCGAAAGGCGCTAACCCGCCTGCCTCGGCAGGTGTGATGTGGAATGACCGGATTTATACGCTGCCGACAAAACCATTTCAACTGATCGCATCCAAACTGTTTTCATTTTCGGAAAAGATGCAGCTTACCCGGTTCATGCTCAAGCTGGGCAAGATCGACCCCAATCGAATCGAACGAATCAGTTTAAAGGAGTGGGCAGAGCGGGAAATTCGCCATCCGATGCTTAGGCACGTGATATATTCGGTGAGCCGAGCGAATTCTTTCGTTCCTCACCCAGAGCTCCGGCAGTACGGCAGCTTCAAAGGACATTTAGCGGAAAAGCCTTCTACATCGAGGGGGGATGGGGCAGGCTAATCGACGATTTAAGAGATCAGGCTATTCGCGCAGGCGTCACGATAATGAATCAGAAAAAAGCGGTCGAAATCGTACATGACGGAACGGTTCGCCGTATCCGCCTTAAAGATGGTGAGCTTATTGACGCTCCAAATGTCGTGATCGCTGCGGGTCCGAAAGAAGCATACGATCTGGTCAAGAATTTGGATAGCACATCTCTTGAAAAATGGAACGATAACATAAAACCGATTCACGCAGCGTGTCTTGATCTCATCCTGCGCCGACTTCCTGATTGCGGCTCCAATTTCATTGCAGGATTTTGGCTGGATCAACCGATCTTCTATAACTCACCGTCCACTGTAACAAAGCTCAGTGAAGATGCCTCTGTCGTCATTCATCTGGTCAAACACCTAGGAATGAATGAAAGTCGCCCCGAGACGGATCTGTTGCAGTTGGAAAAAGCAATGGATCTCGTTCAACCCGGCTGGCGGAAAGAGGAAATAGCCAGACAGTTTTTACCTAACTTGACCGTCGCACATGATTTTATCACGGTGGACAAAAGCGGCAATTTCCCCGGCCCCTCGGTTCAGGGAATAAAAGGACTCTATGTAGCGGGAGATTGGACGGGACATGGCGAATTATTAGCTGATTCTGCATTTGCCAGCGCCAAGCGAGCGGCGCAAGCGATCATATCCAAGCAATATTCGTTTAAGGGGGAGAATGTTGGACAGGGGAACGTTATATAACGAATTGAAACCTTTGCTTGTGTCATTAGCATATCATACGATGGGAAGCATCGCTGAAGCGGAAGATATTGTTCACGATGTGTTCCTCTCGTGGGAAGAGAAACCGCCGCATCAAGTACGCGATGCCAAAGCCTATTTGTGCAAGATGGTTCATAATCGCTGTGTTGATTATATTCGATCGCCCCGTAGAGACCGGGAAAGATACGTCGGACCATGGCTGCCCGAGCCCATTGATACAACCTATGTTCAAGAGTACGATCCAATGGAGAGTATCGTATGGAAAGAATCCCTTTCAACAGCTGGCTTGTTATTACTGCAGCAGCTCTCCGCGACTGAGCGGATTGTATTCCTGCTTCATGAAGTGTTTCATTACCGTTTTGATGAAATAGCCGAGATCGTCGACAAAAGTACGGTGAATTGCCGTCAAATTTTTCACCGAGCGAAGAAGAGCCTCGGCAATTTGCCTGAACGAAGCCCGGAAGTCATTGAGAAAAAAGCGGCACTAGCTGAACGATTGGCCGAGGCGCTCATGACCGCAAATATTGAATTGCTTATTGAACTTTTATCGTCGGAAACTGTACTATACCAGGATGGAGGCGGCAAAGTAAAAGCTGCACTCCGGCCAATAAAGGGTTCAGACTTAATTATCCGTTTTTTTGTCGCCGTTGCACCCGAATTTCCGCCTGGATATCGATGTGTAACTTGTGAAATCAACGGTATGCCTGGAATACGGCTAATAATAGGTGAAATGACTTTTGCAGTGGTTACTTTTGATTATTTGCAGAATCAGCTTTCAAACGTTTATGTCGTGATGAATCCGGAAAAGCTGTCGCATTTTAATAGGATGAAGTAATCGATCTTCAAGGCAATTGATGCTAAAAGAGAATATTGCATAAAAACGCCTCAGGGCTAACCTTTAAAAGTTAGATAGCCCTGGGGCGTTTGGCTTTCTATTTTGATATGGTTTTATGGTTTGTCTTGCAGCATGCGAACCAGGATCACGACGGCTTCTGCTACTGTAAGTGATAGGGCGAAGTTTTTCTGTTAGCAGGCGGACAAAGATACTGCATATGATTATCCCCTAGAGATGGATTCTAGGGGGATTTTCCATGGCGTTACGTCCGAAAAGCCACAGACTCTAATGGACGAGAGGCGAGATGAAAATGTTCTATATCGTTGATTGAAGTAGTAGACCTAATTCGTTATATAATCCAAGAAAGTACAGGGCGTCAGCCCTATACTTTCTTAATAGATGGAGATATACGCCTAATGATTGTGTTTCAGCGGAGGTTTACAGATCGACTCTCCAGTTGCCCATCATCTTGGCGACTTCTGGGTCGCGGTACGATAAGAAGAGACTTTCCCGAGTATCGAGGGTCGAAATTTGTTCCATGTCGTCCGTGCTTAACTCAAAGTCGAAAATATCGAAGTTTTCTACGATCCGCTCTTTGCGTACCGATTTTGGAATGACAACGACTTCGCGCTGAACAAGCCAGCGCAACACGACTTGGGCGACGGACTTGTTGTGTTTAACAGCAATTGAGGTCAGCAGTTTGTTGTCGAACATGTTGCCCCGTCCTTCAGCGAACGGCGCCCACGACTGGTGTTGAACTCCCTGCTCTTTCATAAAAGCGGTGGTTTCCATCTGCTGGTAGAATGGGTGCGTTTCAATCTGGTTGACGGCGGGCACGATTTCATTATGCACGATGAGGTCCATCAGACGGTCGGGCAGGAAGTTGCTGACCCCGATAGCTTTAATTTTCCCTTCGCGGTACAGCTCTTCCATTGCGCGCCAAGCACCATAGTAATCGCCGAACGGCTGATGAATAAGGTACAGATCAAGATAGTCGAGTTGCAGCTTCTTCAAGGATTTAGCAAACGCCAGCTTGGCACTCTCGTAGCTGGCATCCTGAACCCAAAGTTTGGTCGTGATGAACAGCTCCTCACGCGGTACGCCGCTGCGCTTAATCGCGCGTCCGACCGCTTCCTCGTTCAGATAACCGGCGGCCGTGTCGATCAGGCGGTAACCGTTCATTAGTGCTTCATATACTGCGCGCTCGCATTCCTCGGCATCAGGAATCTGGTAGACACCAAAGCCGATGATCGGCATTTTCACTCCGTTGTTCAACGTTACGGTTTGCATTGTGATTCCTCCTATTGTTCAAATGAATAACAGCAAATGGCTGCGAATCCCGGGGACGGTACTGCAGAACGGAGATTCCGTTTATAGCCGAATTGCATTACAATCAGCTTATAACCTTCGTGTTACACGAAGTCAAGCTGTCTTTTTAACAATTATTTTTCTAGGAGGATTTCACATGCATACGGTTAAAGAAGCCGCCCAGATAACAGGACTTACCGAGCATGCCGTGCGCTTTTACACAGATAAAGGTCTGGTGCCAAGCGTACAGCGCAATCAGAATAATATCCGGATGTTCGATGAAGAATCGATTAACTGGCTGCATGGCATTAAATGCCTCAAGCAATCCGGAATGCCAATTGAACTCATTAAAAGGTACGTCGATTTATGCCTCGAAGGGGATTCGACCATTCCTCAGCGCTACAAACTCATGATGGAGCATAAAGAGGCGGCGCTTGCTAAGCTCGAGGAAGCGAAACTGCACGTTGCCCATTTGGAGGAAAAAACAACCCTATATCAGGACATTCTAGAACACCGCTCTCCAGACACAACGAATCCCGGCAACTGGGACAGAATTCTGCATATGCATAGTGACGTATTTTATTCGCCATCTATTCGGAAAGTTTGAGGGAAATACAATGGGTGATGGAGTAGAAAGAACATGTATAACGGACAGGTGCTCATCTGACCTGATTGAAATGAAGATGTATGACAGACCATTGTCATATGTCTTCTTTTATTATATTGGGAGATCGGTGTTGCGCTCCCCACTCACATAATCCTTCTAGAATAGGGAGTAAGGCTTTAGCTTTATCTGTAAGTCGGTACTCAACCTTAGGGGGGATTTGGGGATATTCTTTCCGTTCGACCCTTTATTGTTTGCCATTATCTTATAACCATATTTTGAAAAGGAGAATAAAAATGAGGGTAGCAAAAACGTTTGATCACGGTGTTGCAAGGGAGGAAGGGAGCGGCATATCCCAGGGTTATTCGATTAACGGCACGATCTATGTCTCGGGTCAATTTTCCCTCGATATGCAGAACACAATCGTCGGTGCGGGAGACATCGAGGCGCAAACTGGGTAGATGCTTGAAAATCTAGATCGCGTACTGGCGGGGTTCGGTGTCACGAAGTCAAACCTTGCATATGTTGAGATTTACCTGACAGACGTAAAGGAGCATTTCGAGCCTTGCATCCAGTTGTTTAAAGAATATATGGGACAGCACCGCACCGCCGGCAGTCTCATTGGCGTGACAGCGCTGGCGTCCCCTGAGCAATTGATTGAAATCAGCGCTGTCGCTCACACGAACGAATGAACGAGGTCAACGCTGACGGATTGAGCCTGCTTGAGAGGTGAGAGAATTGTTCGGATAGCGGAGAAAGATACCGTATATATTTATCCCCTTAGAGATGGATTCTAGGGGGATTTTTCGTGATGGTATTGTTTTCCTAAAACAGTATCATAAATTGACATGATTAGTGATTATGATAAACACATCAAATAGGAAAAGGCATTTGACCAAATCAAAAAAGGAGTGTTTATGATGAAAATGAGTGCGACCATTGGAAATGAAAAAAACAAGAAGGTAGAATCCCGCTCTATTGGACGGAAGGCCGCTTATTGGACTGTTACCATTATACTTGCATTCTCAATGGCATTAAGCGGGATCGGACAGCTGATGCGCTATGGGGGAAATGTTGATTTAGTGACCAATATTGGTTTCCCGTTATATGTCACGAACATTCTTGGAGCTTGGAAGTTGCTTGGAGTCATTGCGATTATAATGCCAGGTTTGCCCCGGCTTAAGGAATGGGCCTATAGCGGTATCTTTTTTCTCATGACGGGTGCGGCTTTATCTCATGCGTTTGCTAATGATTACGGCGATTACGGATTCCATATCATTCTTCCGCTTGTCTATGCTGCGCTTGGCATCGCTTCCTGGGCGTTGCGTCCGAAAAGCCGCAGACTCTGATGGCATAAAGAGATTAGAGGCGATATGATAATATTCTATAAAATGTTGATTGAAGTAGTAGAACTGCTGGTTTACGTGCCAATGATACCGCTGATTAGCGGTATACTTTAACTATAATTAGGTATTATCTGTCTATTCCATTATTTCTTTGATACCCTGTTAAATATGTGATGGTAACACCGAGGAGGTAGCGACTCATGGTTAAGAAAATGCACGTCGACGAAAAGGAACTTGATGAAGCGCTCGTTCGTCGTCTGCTTGTTGCCCAGTTTCCCCATTGGGCGGATCTATCCCTGCGACGGATCGAGCCGGCTGGCACAGTGAACGCCATCTTTCGGCTAGGCAACGAATATTCAGTTCGGCTCGCGCGGCGGGAAGGGCCTACGACACCAGAAAGTCGTGAGTTTACTTGGCTGCCTAAGCTTGCTCCATTGGTTCCGCTTGAAGCTCCTGTACCAGTCGCTCTAGGGCACCCGAATAGCGAATATCCGTGGTTTTGGTATATACACACATGGGTTGAGGGCGAGACGGTGCCGATAGAGGAGATTGACGCGATTCAGGCAGCTCGTGATCTTGCGGAGTTCGTTGCAGCGCTGCAACAAATCGATTCATCGGGTGGGCCGCAGGGACGCGGCATTCCTTTGGCTCAAAGGGATGAGGGGTTCCGATACTGGTTGGCACAGTTCGATGGCGATGTTGCTGCGGTGTCTGATGTGTGGGAATCGGCACTTGCCGCGCCTCCGTGGAGCGGCCCACCTGTTTGGCATCACGGCGACCTTGACATGCGTAACTGGCTTGTGCGAAATAAAAGAATCACCGGTGTGATTGATTGGGATACAATGGGCGTTGGCGATCCTGCATGCGATGTCATGGTCGCATGGAAGTTACACTCGCCGGCAGCACGTGACGCGTTCCGCAAATACCTTCCTACGGATGACGCTACTTGGGCAAGAGCCCGCGGATGGGTCGTATCGCAGGCGGTGGCAGTGCTGGCTTACTACACGCCAGAAAACAATCCAGTTCTGTACCATGAGGCGAAATCCTGGCTCGACCTAGTATTGTCAGAATGATGCTTGATAATCTTGCTGTTAAGTATCAATGGTGTCATGGAGATCGAATCCGATAGTTGAATAATTATAAAGGTAAGCAAAAAAGGATGTCTCGATTTGGTATTATCCCCTCTAGGTAGACAAGTGAAAAAGGACATCGGTAAGATGGACTTACGCAGTCGATCGGGAGGGGATTTTTTCATGGCGAAAAAGGGAACGAAATTTAATCGTTACAGTATAGAGACGAAACTTGAAGCGGTGCGACTTTATTTAGAAGAAGGGCTGGGATATCAAGCCGTTGCCCAACGTTTGGGGTTACGAAGTAAAACACAAGTCGAGACATGGGTGAAGCGACACAAAGAAGAGAAGTCATTTATGGACAAACGCATACGCCCTCCTCAACATCCGGGAAAATTTAACTCGTTGGAGGAAGAACTCGCTTACTACAAGATGGAAAATGCCTACTTAAAAAAGCGGAATCCAAATCTACACGGGGAGGGAAGTTGGACAAACGAGGAAGATTTGAAGTGATTCACGAGCTCAAAAAAGAGTTCTCAGTGTGTCGGTTGGTTCAGATGGCGAAGGTTTCACGCGCTGGATATTACAAATGGACTCGTTCTCAGGAGGTGCAAGCAACGGCGAGGGTGCATATCATGGAGCTGAAGGGACATATCCTTGCCATTCATCATCAGCATCCGTACTACGGGTATAAACGCATGCGCACAGCTCTTCGTCGTGAGGGGATCATAGTGAATCATAAGAGAGTACGCCGTCTAATGCGGGAGCTTGGCATTCGTTCTTGTATCCGGAAAAAACGACCGTTTTACGGTCGTAAACCCTCCGTGGTCTTTCCTAATATACTCAAACAGGACTTCTATGCCTCCAAGCCTCGTACGAAGTTGGCGACGGACATTACCTACATACGTGTAAACGACGAATTTGTTTATTTATCCGTTGTAATCGATTTATATAATAACGAGGTTATGGCCTGGTCGATGTCCAAGCGAAACGACCTGGCATTAGTTCAAATGACGCTTGATCAGTTATCCACTATCCGTGGTATGGAAGGTGCCATCCTTCATTCAGACCAGGGGTTTCAATATACGTCCAAAGCGTATGCAAGACGACTTAACGATCACGGCGTAACCGGGAGCCATTCCAGGCGTGGGAACTGTTTTGATAATGCTTGTACAGAGCCGTTCTTTTCGCACCTAAAGACGGAAGAAATCTATCGAAGCAAACCAAACTCCTTCAACGATGCGCAGCAATGTGTCAACCGTTACGTCGAGTTCTATAATAACCATCGTTTTCAAACAAAACTCGGCGAGCGTTCCCCTGTAGAGTACAGGGAAACGCTCGCAGCTTAAAATCTATCCTTTTTTGGATGTCTACTTGACGGGTCCTTTTTGGGGGGCTTTTAGCAGCTAAAGATTTAGATTTATTAGACCACTATATTCTAAGTGGATACAATGTCATGGAATGGATTGAAGACCTTAAGCAGATGATAGAAGATTATAGAGAAGCATTGAAATAACCCTAGGGGATAAGTATCTTTTAGTCATAAAAGGATGACGTAGGATGAGTTGGGAGACAGTCCGAGATGACCGAAAGCCATGCCCTTGTGGTCAGGGTTATGTGCATTCGGTTAGCCGATCTGATGATTGGGGACGATGGGAGAATGAGGTAATTCTTCACTGTCCGGAATGTGAGAAGACGTATGTTAAATACTCCTATGATAATAACAGTAAAGGAATGGTCGAGACCACAATTCGGTGGGTCAAGAGAAATGATTATAATAACTTCCAAAGATCCAAAAAGGAGTGGAAGGAGGCTGATCTTCTCTCCAAAAGCCAGATTACTGAATATCTTCGTTTACACTATCTTGAATGGTGGATGGCTTTATTCAAGGATGTTCGTCGAGCTAACGCTACATTATTAAATGTCGGGGGACAAGAACATGTTCCTTTGAAAGTCGCTAATAGCGGCTATTTTTGTTTTAACGGTACAAGTTCTTGTTCCGAGCCAAAGACAAGAACTTGTACCGATTGCCTTTAAGGACAAGAACTTAGTCCGATTACCGATTAGAAGAATATCTAAGTAATCCCAATGCTACTTCATTAAGCTAACGGAAAGGTTAGTTTTTATTAAGGGGTTCAAAAACCATTAAGATAATATTCATCTAAATGGTTTTTTTGTTTGAATTTTTTGTACGATTGTACTAAAATAAAAACATGAGTAAAAAAAATAAACCAACTAACCAAAAGCAAATGTCATTCATCGAAAAAGCCCGTAGAGCTCAAATTGTGGAATGTGCGATTGAGACAATCGCAGAAGTAGGTTACACTAAAGCCTCTTTGGGAGAAATTGCAAAACGTGCGAAAATCAGTAAGGGGGTTATTTCTTATCACTTTGAAAATAAAGAGGAATTATTGGAGCAAGTAGCTATCGAATACTATATGGCTTGGCAATCATATATTGCTCCACGAGTAGAAGCTCAAAAATCTCCTAAAGAAATGCTTCGAGTGTATATTGAATCCAATCTTACATTCGTAGATGAAAATCGGCAGCATGTTTTCGCTGTTATTGAATTGCTTTCTAATAGGATAACTGCTAATGGTAAACTTCAGTTTGCAGCAGACCATGATGAAGCTGTTTTACTTCCAATCGAAAATATTCTGACCCTAGGGATGCAAGAAGGAATTTTCCGAGAATTTACCAAGCCATCGGCAAGGGTGATGGCGCTAACAATAAGAAATGCCATTGACGGGTTCACCATTGAATTAATGAGAAAGCCTCATTTAGATGTTCAGGAATATACGAGAGAACTGGTTACAATCTTCGATATATCAACTAAGAATTGATGTGTCACCAAGGAGGTTGCCAATGTTTTACTATGATGTACTTTGCTATAATTGTAAAAAAACATTCAGGGTATACGAAGGTTCACTAAAATATAAACAAGCTAAGGAAAGAAAGGTTAAGGTTTTTTGTTGCGAAGATTGTGCTGATAAAATACGCATTGAAGCAATTTTGAATTTTATGCGCGGGATTAATCGTTTTTAATTTTTGATTTTCTCAACGATTATCTTCAAATATTGCACTAAAACGTCGCGGCACAATTAAACCGAGTAACTCCGTCTTTACGAATTTTTCTTATGAGGGATTAAGCTAACGGGAAACATTAGTTGAATAAAGACAATAAGGCAGCCGGTCATTGTTATCGGCTGCCCTTGTTCAAGCAGTTTAGTTCCAATATGTGGTATTATCTGTTTATTAACTTAATGACCGCGTTACTTTAATATCAGTAGGGATGGGGGCGTGAAATATTAAACAGAAAAATTTTGTTGGATTGTTCACATCAATATTTCTCATTCTCTATGGTATATGGAAACTAAATAATTTTTTTGAACCAAAGTTGGTCCAATAGGTAACGGTCTTAACCATATGGAAAAGCTGCTATCAGCGGCTTTTTTATTTTTTGTTGTTTAAAATGAGAAGGAGAGTGATCAATCAATTGATCGTAGCAAACACGCCAATTGTGACACAATTGTCGGGGGACAAGAACTTGAGCCGATTACCGATTAAATAAGTATCTAACTATGTACCCATGCAATCTTATTAAGCTCCCTCGAAGTGATTCAATTTCCTCACTCAAACTCATGAATTCGCAGGATTTCACCCTGAGCTAAACATGAAAGAAGAGAATCCAGGGGAGTCGGTGGCTGGGGACAGTAGAAAGGGCATGCGGGAACAAGGGTGTTGTGTCCAATACCCACTTTGTTCCATATCATGCACGTCTCCACTTTGCCCTAGTGATTCTCACTCCCATGTCTCAACGGGTCTTAGCCCTTTCATTCCTTCGTCACATCTAACTAAGGGGTGGAGGTCGGTCTTTCTAACGGAACGGGTCCGAGCCCTTTTGTTTAATATCTCCCGATACCTCGTGCTTCTTGTCATCCTGCGAATGCATGAGCTGGTGAGAAAAACTGCTTAAGCTGCTTGCGGAAACACTTTAGTCGAGTCGTAAGCTTCACTGCTTTTGGCCAGACCAACAAGCATACGGGCGACTTTACCGCACAATTTCATTATAGATTTCATTTTCTTGAGTTTTTTCACATCGACATTATGGTGGTGCAGGGCTCTAATATCCGGATTGGTCATGACCATGCACATCGTCATGAGATAGAGAAAACGTCGGAGACGAGGGCGGCCGCGTTTGCTAAGCGCCATTTTACCACGCCACTTTCCGGAACTGGCTTCAGTTAAATTGAGGCCGGCATGTCGTAATAAAGCATTTCCATGTACATAGCCGCTCAGATCTCCAGCTTCTCCTAGAATGCCAGCCAAGCTCGTTGCATTCAAACCCTGAATATCGAGCAGTTTCTGTGCATAGGGGATACGCCTCAAGATGAGATGAAGTTCATGCTCAATTTGTTCAAGTTGGCGCTGAGCCAAGTCATATTCCTCTAGTAGTTGACTCAGATGAAGCTTGTAGGCTTGGAGTGCCTGCGTGGCGCCAATGCTGCATTTTGCTAGTTCAATGAGCTGTTCCGCTCGTTTAACTCCAGCATGACGCTTTACATATTGTTTCCAACCGGTAAGAACCTCTTCTGTGGTTAATCTACTAATTTCCTCCGGTAAGGGAAAGAGTCTGAGCGTAGCAATAGAGCTGGTACAGGTAAGGGTTTTAAAGACCTGGCGCAGCTCAGGGAACACGATATCAACCCATCGATGAATTTGGTTAACAGCACTGTTGAGCCGTTTTGTAACCGTGTCTCGGTTAGCCATGAGAATTCGCAGTTCTTCGTAGGCTTCTGGATGAAAACGAACAGGGGAGTAGTACCCGTTTTTGACCATGTCTGCAATGACAAGAGCATCTTTGCGGTCACTTTTAGATGGCGAGTTGTCACGGTTCTCCTTATTCTTTTTAACGAGATGGGGATTAACGAGAACGGCTTCAATGCGCTGAGAAGAGAGCCAGCGCGCAAGATTCAGCCAGTAATGACCTGTAGGTTCCATGCCTATAATGACTTTGTTAAGCTTGTAGGTTTGGAGTAGATCCTGGATCCAGCGTCCAAATAGCTTGAAACCCTCAAGATGGTTACCGAATTCCAGCGGTGCACCTAAAGCAATCCCGCGAAAGCTGACGGCCCGGGCAACATGAGTATCTTGAGCAATGTCTACTCCGACGACCAGATGATGAGCGGTAATGTTTTCAATGAGTTGATTTTGCTTATCTTGTGCTTTAAACTTCATAGTAGAGCGACCTCCTGGATGGGCTTTTTGAGGCAATGACCTCGTGTGTAACCCCATCGTACCGAGGCGCTCGTTTTTGTTCAATCTCCAAAATATTCGTATTACAGGAATTCTAACGGGCAGGTTAGTTCAAAGAAAATCATATTCGTACGCTTTTAATGATAACAGTGGATTCACTTATCAGCCTGATAGATTTTGAAGGCGGATTGTTTGTCGTCACTCCCACACTTCATCGTATGTTGGAGCCGACAGGAGAAGCATTTTGGTTGAACATCGCAAATTGAATTAATGCAAGATGACAAGAACATACACGATTAAAAGCCGCGTAACAGCGGCTTTGTTTGTTTTAACGATATATGTTCTTGTCCAAACCCGACGACAAGAACATACATCGTTTGCCGAAAAAGACATGAACATATATGATTAACCGTGGTTGGTAAGGAACTCATTACAAATGTAGTTTTTAACATTTTATAATACGTGGCAGAGCAGGGTCGAAAGAAGAACCGAGTGCGTAAAGCTGATGCCCGCATAAACGGAGTTATAAAGTGTTCGAGGCTGCGAATGTTGAGTTATTTATTGGCAACGATCGCAAACATCGGTCTGTGTCGATTCAGAACTTGTTCACCTATATGATACAGTTCCACATCGAATCCTTGATGAATTTGGATTTGGGCAAAGCCAATTGAACGAAGCATTTCGCTGTCCCATTCAGGTCTTCTTACATAGCTCAATGGCAAAGTAAGTGCCAGTTGGTCTCCTTCTTCGACATCCTTCTCTGAGCGGTACGGCACGTACCCTTTTGCGGCAGCCTCCTCCTTGTCTTTTTGAAAAAGCTCTGCCTCCTTCGGATCAGTTAAAAATAAATTCCAATTCGCATCAAAAATAATAACCTGGCCTCCGTCATTAAGCATTCCATGCCAATTTTGATATGTAGCTACAGGATTGTACAGGAACCAGGTCACATTTCGTGAAATGATGATATCATATTTTTCTTCTGTCTTATATTCTATAATATCTGTCTCAATAACCTGGACACTGCAATTATATTTATGGGCGTTTTGATTAGCCTTTGCCACCATCTCCGGAGAAGAATCAATAGCAGTAACCTGATGCCCCATCTGGCTGAGCAGAACCGCAAAGAAACCAGGCCCCGTACCTACATCGAGCACTTTTAAATTACTTTTCCCGGACAAAAAATGACTCAGAATTCCCTTCCATTGATCATATCGGTTGGACGTAAATTCGGCATCCACAATTTCATCATAGACAGCTGCTCCTTTGTCCCAATAATCCCGATATTGTTGTACAAGTTTATGCTTACTCACTAACATCGACTCCTTGTTATATAAAAAATTCCTTGCTAAACGTAATGATTACGATTAATAATATACAAAGATTGTTCATCTAGCAAGTATTCATGAGAATAACAGCTATGCAATCATAAACAGCTTAAAAGAGGAATAGGAGGAGTAGGGATGTTTGGAAGATCTGGATTTGGAGTAATTGCTGTTGTCTTATTGTTGTTCGTTATGGGGTGTTCACAACATGTGAGCTCACCCTCTGCAGCAGAGGAGGACAAAAACATTGTGGTCGCAGTCACGCAGGATACTGAAGCAGACAAGCTTGACGCCTCGACTTACAATGGTTCCAGACATACGCATGCGGCTATATATGATGCCCTTGTAGACTATAAAGGAAAAGGTGAATTTGCGCCCAGCCTGGCGGAGTCATGGGAGATATCTGATGATGGCAGGACTTACATTTTACATCTGCAAAATCAGGTCATGTTCTCGGATGGCAGTCCACTGAATTCAGCAGCCGTGAAGTTTTCTTTAGAAAGAGCGGTAAGCAGGGACGAGAATGCTTCGCTTGAAATATCCCGTTTATTGCAAAAAGTTGAAGCACCTGATGATCAAACAGTCGTACTTTCCTTTAAGGATACAGCAACGCAAGTGTTGTACGAGCTTAGTCAGGCAAGACCATATCGAATTATGAGTCCGAACTCGGTAACCCCTAAGGGAGATGTGAATGGTACTTTTCAAAAAGCGATCGGAACGGGTGCCTGGAAAATAGGAGAGTATCAACCAGGGATTCAGACTGTTCTAATCCCGAATGATCATTACTGGTTAGAACAACCATCCGACTATTCACTTGTTTTCAAAGTCATTACAGATCCTCAGGCGAGGGTAATGGCATTGCAATCTGGAGAGGTGGATCTTGCGGGTGGGGAACTTGGTAATATCCCCATGGAAAGTCTCCCTGTATTTCAGAACAACGACAACTACGTAATCGAAACCGGAAGCAGTACAATGTCCTACTTTATGGTTATCAACCAACACAATACTTCTCTAGCTGATAAGAATATCCGCCAAGCTATCAATTATGGCAATGATACGAGCAAGTATGCAGGCGGTAGCGGGGAGCCAGTCAGAGGATTGTTCCAAGAGAAGGTTGCATTTATATCAGACAGTAATCAGCCTTCCTATCCGTATAATCCCGAAAAAGCCAAACAGCTGATTGAAGCGTCGGGCTACCAATGGAATAAGAACAAGCAGCTCTATGAAAAAGATGGACAAGTATTGCAACTTCGTCTGGTCATTCAATCTGAGGAATATCCGGAATGGAAAGAGATGGCTGAAATTTTTCAAGACAACATGAAACAGATCGGCATTCAAATCCATATTGTGAATCAGGAACGGGCAGCTTACTACGATACCCTGTGGAGCACGAAGGAATATGATCTGCTTATGTATCGGACATACACTGATGCTCAATTACCTTATCGATTCCTGTCCTCCTTATTCTATGATTCGCCATCCTCACCGGGAGTTGCGTATCAGGACAAGCCTTTATCCGATTTGCTGGATCAAATCGCGGCTACGGTTTCCACTCAGCAGCAGCAAAAGCTGTTCAATCAGGTGTTCCTCCGTATGCATGAGGAAGCCATGTCTGTTCCGATATACTACCCCAAGCAAACCTTTGTTCATTCAAGCCAAGTGGTTGATTTTAGGTTCAATGCTATTGAGGACGACCCGTTGAAGTGGCATTACCTGAAGAAAGAAGCGAAGTAATGCTCCGCTCTATGATTCATCGTCTGTTCATGTTGATAGTCACGTTTGTTTTATTTTCCTTGTTTGTTTTTACATTAATGCGTTTGGCGCCGGGTGATCCGGCGTCGATGCTGCTACTGGAAATCGGAGCCGTACCGGAGCAATCCATCGTAGCTGATTTACAGAAACAATGGGGACTGGATCAATCGTTCATTCAGCAATATTTAGCATGGGCACATCACGTATTTCAAGGAGAGTTAGGGCATTCCTTTTCTTCCGGAGAACCCGTATTAAGTGAAATGATTGAACGTTTAGGCTCAACGTCGAAACTCATTGCAAGCTCTTTTTTATTAACCCTCTTCATATCCATACCGATTGGAATCTGGATGGGATTGAATGAAGGCACAATGGCAGATCGAGTGGTTTATTCAATGACCATTTTGGGGTTGTCGATCCCTTTATATTGGCTTGCTATTCTTCTTATGTATGCCTTAGGGGTGATATGGCCCGTCCTGCCTGTTGTAGGCAGTTCGACCACACGGCATTATATTTTGCCGGTAACAGCCATGACGCTGGTGCAAAGTGTTTACTTTATTCGGATGGTTCGATCCTATACGATCCAGTACAGCAAGTTCTCGTACATTGAGGCTGCAAAAGCTAGGGGATTGCGGCCGAGCATCTTTTATCCCTCTTATTTACTGCGCTCCATGTTCATCCCAATCCTGACATTAATCACGACGAGTCTACCCAGCTTTTTTGGGGCTTCGATTATCACCGAGACGATTTTCAGTTTTCCGGGATTCAGTAAATACATGCTTGAAGCTATTTTTCGCCGTGATTTTCCAGTCATTCAAGGGAGCGCACTCTTCGTGGCAGCATTTATTTTTATTTTTAATTTTATGACCGACCTGTTGTATTTCCTTGCGGACCCGCGTGTTCATCTTGACAAACAGAGGTGGGAAGTTTGATCAGTATCATCCGAGTGAATAAACTGCCAACGGCAGCGTTGTTATATATCATCCTACTTATTATTACAGGACTTGCGGCCCCGTGGATTTCACCTTATGATCCGTTCGATACGAATCATCAACAGAAGCTTCTTCCTCCCAGCGTTGCTCATCCATTTGGAACGGATTATTTGGGAAGAGACCTGTTAAGCCGGGTCATACACGGGATTAGTGAATCGGTATTTCCTGTTTTTATTGTACTTAGTGTTGTGATGTTGATTGGTCTTCTGGTGGGGACATGGAGTGCTTTTTTGGGGAACAAGCTGGACATGCTTATGATGAGCCTAACCGACATTTTCACAGCATTACCGAGTATGCTACTTACCATTGTGGTCGTTGGCTTCCTTGGCTTTGGCATGGAAAATGTATATTTTGCGGTGATCCTCTCCTGGTGGGCCAAGTACGTACGAATCATCAGAGGGCTAATTCATGATGTGAAAAAGGAACCTTATATTACCGCCAGCAGGGTAAGCGGGGCATTTGGACTTAGAATAATAACCAGACATATGATTCCGAATATCACGCCTCAGATTGGAACGATGCTCATTCTGGACGTGAGTAAGGTGATCCTGACTTTATCCGGTTTATCCTTTTTGGGTATTGGTGCACAGCCTCCTTCTCCAGAATGGGGTGTCATGCTATTGGACGGAAAGAATTATTTGCAGGTCGCCCCATGGATGGGCTTCTTTCCAGGCTTTATGATATTTCTGACTGCTGCTTCGTTCCAAATTATAGGTGAGCGACTGAGGAGGGAACGCTAGATGACGACTTTGCTCGAAGTCAAAAATCTAAATATCAGAAATAAGGAAGGTCAATCGCTTGTGCATGATAGCAGCTTTTCTCTCGACACTGGGAAAACATATGCATTGATTGGAGAAAGCGGCAGCGGTAAAACGCTGACAAGTAAGGCTATCTTGGGTATGCTGCCTGCTCATCTGCACATGTCAGGTGACATCGTGTTACAGGGTGAACATCTGCAGCAATTATCAAGGAAGCGCTGGCGCAGCATCAGAGGGGGCCAGATCGGTGCCATCTTCCAGCATCCGGAACAGGCCGTGCATCCATCGATTCCGATTGGCAGGCAATTCGTTGATCTGATGCGCAGTCACTTGCCTGTTTCAACACATGAGGCTGAGAAGCAAGCAAAAAAAATGTTGTCCCAAGTTCTCTTAAAGGACACGTCCCATGTGATGAGCAGTTATGCTCATGAGTTAAGCGGTGGAATGAATCAACGAGTCATGATTGCGATGGCGCTTCTGTTAAAGCCGAAAATCCTGATAGCCGACGAGCCAACGAGTGCACTTGATGTCAAAACACAGGCTGAGATCATATTCCTTTTGAAAGAGCTCATCCTGGACACGGATATGAGCATGTTGTTTATTACCCACGACATACTTATATCCGGCTATCTTGCGGACACGATTGGTGTTATGCGGGAAGGGAAAATAATAGAGCAGGGCAGTAAGGAGAACATTTTAAGCGCACCTGAACATAAATACACCCAAGAGTTATGCAGGCATTGCTCTCAAAGGTTGCTTGGAAAAGGAGAGATATCTTATGCTTGAAATCCAGCGACTGTATAAGGAAATTCACGGAAGACCCATTCTGGAAGATATTCATTTTGAAATAGAAGATGGAGGATCTCTGGCCATTGTGGGGGAGAGTGGTAGTGGTAAATCCACGCTTGCCCAGCTTATCATGGCTTTAAAACAACCAACCTCCGGCCATATTTTCTTTGACGGGCGGCCCTTGCCCAACAAAGGAATATTATCATATAGAGAATGGTATCGCGATATACAGATTGTTTTTCAGAATACTGGCTCCACATTAAATCCCGCAATGAGCTTGTTTCAGTGCCTGGAAGAACCTTTAATTAATTTTACCCGTTATAATAGAGCCGAGCGCAAGCATAAAGTCCTTGAATATTGGGGAAAAGTAGGCCTGAATGAGAACCTTCTTCGAAATCGCCCCGGAAAACTGAGTGGTGGGCAGTATCAAAGAGCTTGTCTCGCCAAAGCTTTGTTAACTCGTCCCAAACTGTTAATCTGTGACGAAATAGTCTCCAACCTCGACGTCTTATTACAACAGCAGATGATTGAGCTGCTCATATCCATTCAGAAGGAACAAGGCTTAACTCTTCTGTTCATTACTCATGACCTCACGCTGTTACCAGGACTATGTTCGAATATTATGGTTTTGAAAGAGGGAAAACAGGTTGAACTTTTCAGTACTTCTGCGCTCTATGACGAAGCAGAGAGGGATCCATATACCGTTACGTTATTAAACTCAAGTAAGATGTTTGAAACAGCATGGACGAATAGGTCGATGGAATGGAATTTGAAGTTACAAGAGACTTAATTTCGTTGAGCTATGGTTTGCAGTAAAGAAAACAACTCTTTGGTGTGATTGTCTAAAAACATCTTCTTTGATCATATTCAAGTTGCAATAAATAACCTTCTCTGTACATGCTGGAAGGCTATACTTCCGGATGAAAAATGTGTTAACTAATCTAAATCGACAAACCTTTCTTGCTTCACTAGAAGGGCTTAAATCCAGTGAAGGAGCTTGTTGACGCAGGCAACGAGGGCAACCGGGTAAGGCTTTCCGGCTTCGCGTTACTTATCGTAATATTCACGTAACCTCTTGTTTTCCGGTCTTTTTTAGTCCCGATAGTACAGCGAGATATAGGGCATGACGCAGCTTCTTAGACCCGCGTTTGGCAATGCGATTGGTTGTCGCTGTGAACTTACCAGCTTACCAGAAGAGTAGACGCTAGGGTCAATTCCTGCGAAAGCTATCAGCGCAGCAACGAAACTTTTGAATAAAGGTCACCGAAAATACCTCTATAATCCGGAAAGACTAGATCTAGAACGGCCTGAAACTGAAGCTTAACCTGTACATACATTTGTGTGAGCAAGTCAAACTGACGCGTTAGATGCCTAAGAATTAGTAGTTGAACCCCTCGTTGCATATGGTCTTCAAATTCAAGCTTTGTAGTACAGCTTGCAGAGCCGATAGGCATCGACTGAATCTGTTTCACTTTCTGTAGACTTGACTTTTTGGCTTGGTGTGAAATGAGAGGATTCACAACTAAGAATAGGATACCGTGTTCTTCTAGAAACTGAATTACAGCTTGATGGTAATGTCCTGTCGATTCCAGAATCACAACTGGGGCTTTGTCTGCTGTATCCTGTACAGTTGAAACGACATCTAGCAGTTGGCTAAGACCAGACCTGGACGGGAATTGTCGAGGGACAAGAACATGGTACCCCACTCAAAATTTCCATCATCCTTCATGGGATATCTGAAGGGGAAAAGTGCGCTAATGATCCTTGAGAAGCATGCGCAATTAAAGTATAAATATGGGAATCGAAAATTTTGGGCAGAGGGATATTATGTCAGCACAGTGGGTTTGAACGAAGCAAGCGTAGCAAAATACATTCGTGAAAAAGAAGCACATGACCAAGCGATAGATAAACTGAGTGTAAAAGAGTATGAAGATCCATTCAGCAACAATTGGAGCAAAAAGAAGCATCGTAAGCTTGAAGGTTATAGATGGGGGCTAGTCCCTTTTTTGGGCTAAGGACGTCAAAATAGGATGCAAAATGATCAATGCAAGAGCTGAATCCCTCCCTATTACTTGATCCCGTAATGGATCTGGATGCACTCAAGCAGGGAATATACACTTGCCGGACAGCGAAAAGAGCTTGTACCCTTTCGCTTCTAGAATTATACTGGCTAGACTTGGAGCTCAATTAACAACAGAAGAGCTACCTGTTAAAGAGAAGATGGTTATTTCGTTCTGGAAGAGATGCAAGGTCCGATTCGAATCGTGGACATGGGGGAGCTATACCGAAATAATAAAGCAACTCAATAGATAGCTCAGTGCTGAATTGGAGGAATGTTATTTGAAGATGGTTGAGAAACCCGCAATTCAAGGTTCTCATCTATTGATGCGTAAAATATTTCCTCCTTTTTGATTCCTTTGGCACGCAGACGATCTTCCAGCCAAGCTTTATCCTTGTTAAGGTACGACAATACTTTTTCGGAAATAGTTCCATCAAGGATCAAGGGGTACGCTATGCCCTTAGGGGGTATCGACAGTCCCAGATCCTCCACGGTTACAGCCGTTTTCATGGGGTTCTTGTAAACCGTCAACTTGCCGTTTGCCTCTAATACAGCAAGCTCGACCTCGTCCAAATGAAATATGTCTTTTTCGCGCAGCATCTGAAGGATGTTGTCAATGGAATAACGGACTTTACGAAGATTTTGAACGAGTAAGTTTCCATTCGAAACAACTACCGTTGGTTCAAAGGTAATCAATTTTCCGAATTTCCTATATTTTATTGCCAATATGGAGACGATTCTCTGAATGAATCCGATTAAGATGATCGCAAAGCCCGTATGAATATGCTCAATCTTTGGATCGGCAATATCAGCACCAACAACGGCACCTAAGGCAATAACAACCAGAAAATCAAAAACGGGCAGCTCTCCGATCGATCTTTTTCCCATGAAAAGTGCTATTGCCAGCAGTAGGGGAAAGATGGTTACAATTCGTCCTGTAACTAGAAGAAGATCTTTAACTAATTCCAACGGTGCTCAACCTGCCTTTTAGAATTGATTTCTGACGCCTATAAACAGCTTAATACTACTATATCCAATAGGGATGACAGATAAACTGTGGTCTGTGCTGTGCGATCTCGATTTTTCTGTTACTTACTGAATTGTGTAGTGAAAAGGAAAATTCCATCAGGCAACGTTTCGAAAGCGAATGGTTGGTTAAAGTGACATCGGGTAGCTCGCCACGAAATCGGGAGCAACGACGACATGGCCGGAAAACGTAATAAGCTACAGCGATCACGGTATAAGCCGAAACAGCAGGATAAATGTAAGAGGTGCGAGTGGGGGAAATGGACAGGCACGAAGCAGTTTTGTTCTCGACCTAAGTGCCATAAAGAGGTAAAATCCTCCCTGATGTCGAAATTGATTATTTCTGAGCAATCTATCATCCTCTAGGAAAATTATCAGGTAGGATTGGGGGTTCTCAAATGTTCCACGAGCGGCATTTTACTCTTAGGCAGGGTCTCTCACATACTCTGGTTAAATTAACTCAGGTTTCAGAAAATTCGTACAGGTGTCACAAATGTGATGGTGAAGTTAAGCAAGATCAACCCAATCCATTCTATTGGTCATGTGATGCATGTAAAGCGGAATATATGGGACCTGTATTGGAGAAATAGCATCCATTGGGGTGCTTTTTCTTTTACTCTCAAACTACGAAATCTAAGCCCATTTAAGGCGTTGTTTATTGATCGTGGACGAATAGAGGAACGGGGCAGGAATACAGCAGAGAAAGGGCATAACGTTGGCGTGTGCTCCTATTTGTCGTACATCCATTATAGAAACCAACTCAACTCAATAATTGGCTTTTATGAATAACGCCGGTTTCTATGCATATGCTTCATAACTCCACTCTTGTATAGTATTGTCTTCTTCTCAAGCTCCGTGAGTGCAGCGGGTAAAGTGTGGATCGCAGGGGTTGGCCGCTTCCTAACTAAGACATGGTCCATGAGCAAGGGCATACAGAGTTGGCCGTTCGAGTCGAGGACAAGAACATGAGTCGATTACCGATGTATCTAACTATGTATCCATACAATTTCATTGAGCTAACGTGCAGATAGTTCTAATACCCCATAAATTAGGTTTATTATTTTTTACAATGAGTTAATAGTGATCTTATATAATATATGTACTCGTCTATAATTGATAGTCAAGGAAGTGGTACATATAAAAAAAATTAAAAGAATAATTATTCCTTTAGTTATTGTTCTCATTGTCTTAGTTGGAATATCCATATTGGAATTTTTTGCGTTACATTTGCTGGGTTTACATTATAAATCAACGGGTGCATTAATATTATTCTTTGTTCTGTATCTATTTCTGGAAATACCTCTTTCATTGATAACAGATGCCTTGCCTAAAGCGTTAAGATCTGTTGGTATAATTAAAACCAGTAAGGGATGGTTACCAATTGTTTTGGATACAGGATTACAATTTGTTTTAATCATTTTACTTGATGCCTTGATAAGGGATATTTCGATAACATGGCAAGGAGCTATTGTATTCTCGTTAATTACTGGACTCATCAGTAGAAAATTGAAAGAGAGAGAAAGGGAGCCTCTCGTCATGGATAGTAATGAACTCAAAAAAGTGAAAAGCGCAATGAAGACTAAGAAAAATGATCAACGAAGTACGTCTGAATTTTAGAGATTTGTCAAAAGCTGAACGAATTAAATATATATACTTGTCGCGGGACTAGATCTTGTTCCCATTAAGAGTCGCTATTTTAGCGGCTTTTTTAGGTATCGGTACAAGTTCTTGTCCCGAGCCAAGGACAAGAACTTGTACCGATTACCGTAATGGACAAGAACATGGTACCATTCAGGGAATTGCAAGTTGGGTTTGATTTCGTATGTAAACCTGTATGTAATAAGCGATACAAAAGGACATTAAAAAGACAATGGCACCCTTTGGGTGCCGCTTGAGCGTGTTATGGTTGTAATAACTGTTATATTTTATCCGAGGGATTATGTCTTTAACACCCTCGATGCTGAGTTTAAGGCTCAATTTCTCAACACCGCCAGATCAAGCTGGCGTACGCGTTCTGGATCGGAGATCAGGTCGACCTCGGCAATCTTCCCATGACTCATCGTAAATTTGAGTACATAGAGCAATTTTCCTTGAGGGGCCGCAATGATTCCTACGGTTCCATTCACCAAGGCTAGTTGGGCTGCTTTCTGTGCACGTCTCGATACTTGTTTTGCTAAAGCGATCGCTCCACGCGTTACTCTTGAAGATTCAGTTAGACGATCGTCACGAAGTATAACGTCCGGATCAAGCACAGCTATTAGCGTATCGAAATCGCCTGCATGCGCTGCAGCAAGAAAAGCTTGAACAACTTTGCGTTGATGAGCAATGTCGACTTCCGATGCTTTCACCCCTCGAACCCGGTGACGTGCCCTGCTCGCAAGCTGCCTTGTCGCGGCTTCCGATTTTCCTACAATAGGAGCAATTTCATTAAAAGGCATGGCGAAAACATCGTGCAGCACGAACGTAATGCGTTCCGCAGGTTTCAAATTATCGAGCACGACTAATAGTGCAACACCGATAGAATCAGCTAATATGGCCTCTTGTTCAGGGTCGCTTATATTCTCTTGGCTGTTGAAAGAATCGGGCAAATGAGCTTCGATCGATTCTTCGCGCCTAGATTTACGCGATCGTAACATATCGAGACATACACGCGAAACAACGGTGGTCAACCATCCTCCCAAGTTCTCAATGCCTCTTGCATCCACGCGACTAAGACGCAACCAAGACTCCTGTACCGCGTCTTCCGCCTCGCTAAATGATCCAAGCATTCGATAAGCAACAACTTGAAGGTTCTTCCGATGCGTTTCGAATGTATTTGCCAACCAATCCTGTTCACTCATTCTACAAACTCCCTCGTACTAAAATAACTAACCACTATAAGTACTGACGAATGAACGCTGAACAATGTGACAAGACGTCGCATTCAACTGATTTTTACATTTCTCAAGAAATATTGTCACACATCCCAAGGTCCGATCCGTCAGCATATTGGAGAACCAAAACCGGTTCTAATCTTAATTAAAGGAGTGTTTCATTTGAAATCAAGAATGGATAGCCCTGCTATGATCGTACCCGATGCGACTCAAGCCTTACAAGCCCTTGGCAAAGCGCTGTTTGTATCCGCAGAGCAAACAGGTATTCCAAAGCGCACGCTTTTTCTCGGATATCTTCGGGCAAGCCAAATTAATGGGGATAGCGTATGCGTCGAACTTCATTCGCGTAATGCATTGGCGACAGGTGAATCTGTAGAGCGACTGTTGGCAGTGTCGGCATGGCGTGAGACGCAATACTTCAATGACTCCGAGCGTTCTACACTTGCGCTCAGTGAAGCTGTTACCCGACTCAATGACCGAGTGGACCCAGTGTCGGAAGAGATCTTTAACGAGGCAGCCCGACACTTCGATGTGCAGGCATTGGCCACGCTGATCGCCGGGATTGCTACGGCCAATCTCTGGAATAGACTAAACGTCTCTACAAGGCAGATCGTAACAGTTTCCGAGGGCAAATATTGAAGGAGGGTATTGTCATCATGGCAACAGTTTTGTATATTACGGCAAATCCTCACGATCATGAAAAATCATACAGCATGTTAGTAGGTAATGAGTTTGTACAGGCTTATCGATCTGCCAATTTGAATGATGAGGTAATTCATCTTGATCTATATAAAATGGATATACCACAACTTGATACTGATGTTTTTAACGGATGGGACAAACTGAAGGCGGGCACTACATTTGAAAAATTGACCGAAGCAGAGAAAACGAAACTGAGCCGAATCAATGAATTGGCTGATCAATTTGTTGCTGCAGATAAATATGTATTTGTTACTCCAGTTTGGAATTATTCGTATCCACCCGTTATGAAGTCATACATTGACTCCATTTGTATAGCAGGCAAGACTTTCAAATATTTACCAGATATTGGCCGGATCGGCTTGTTGAGTGATAAAAAAGCCGTCCATATCCAAGCTAGCGGTAGCTTCTTGTCACCAGGCTCAGATGATGCACACCTAGAAATGGGTCATCGCCACCTGAAAGTCATTATGGATTTCGTTGGGATTCCTAGTTTTGAGGGGATTTTTGTTGAGGGAATGGCTGAAAAAACCGATCAGGAACCTGAGATTAGAGTAAAGGCGATACAACAAGCGTGCGAAATCGCTTTAAATTTCTAAGTTTGCCTTAAATATATCATAAAGCAGACAGCAGGAATTGATACATTCTCATCGATAGACAGCATATCTTACCTTTGAGGAAATCGAACTCTTATCCTCAAGAAGAGTTCATACTAGAGGAGCGAGTACGGGGGACGATAGCTCAATGAGACTATATGAAGCAGCCGGCTTTATGATCGGCTGCTTTTTCTCAACTTACGGGCAGGATAGCGGAATACACCGGCAATTACATATGTGAATTCTGTAAGGAGGTTCACTATGTCTTTGGGAGCCAACACCCAGATCTCATTGCTCTCTTTCATCTGAACGGGTTGGAGGCGTGATTGAGTATTGCAGGGAAGAAAAGTCAAGAAACTAGTGTTCCTAGCTGGGACCATTGTCTAATGACACAAAAGTGTCTACATTAATTATTTTAGAAAAGCTTGATTTACAGGCTTTTTTATTTTTATGTAGATTAATTTGTGTCATCAAAAAATGCACAAAAGTGGCCACATTGTGGGATTATGAGTGTTAAAAGATGAGTGGTGGGGGGTATACCCCAAGTGCAAACCATCCGCCTCAACAGGTGGTAAAGATCAATCAACGGGCAGTTCAACGCAAGTTTACTCCCGATTCGTCTAAAAAGTCTTTCTAAACTTTCTTGATAGAAGTTCGCTTACTTTTTTAGGGAAACCAGTGCTTAGGTAAAAAGGAAAAAGGGTTGAATGGAAAGTGGCAGTTTATTAATTCACATTGAATATAAACTCTATTGTTGAGTGATCTAAAAAAGTTGAAGCAGCGATAATTACATAGTGAATTTATTAAAGGCTGCTCCAAATTGAACTATTAATTATTTTACATATAGCCCCAAGGAGGCATTTTAATCTATTTATAATTGAGAGAAAATAAGAAAACAATCGATTGGAACTGAAAAGTATGGGTATGGAGGGCACGATGAGAAAAAATCTTGGTAAATATGTGAGCGCATTAATTCTAGTTGGATTACTGACAGCATGTGGCAGTGAAACTACTAAAGAGCACTCAGCAACAACTGAGAATTCGATACCATCGGTTTACAAACAAAACTGTTTGTCCTGCCACGGAAGCCAGCTCGAAGGAAAGTACGGACCCAGTTTGCAAACAGTAGGAAGCCAACTTACCGAGGAAGAAATCACGACCATTATTTCCAAGGGGCAAGGAGGCATGCCAGCCTTCGGTAAGCGTTTAGATGAAGACGAGATTGCATCCATTTCTGTATGGTTGTCGGAACAAATATAAAAGGAAGTAGCTTAATGATATTCTTCCATCACCCGCTCCAGCTAAAGGAATGTCGTAGGAAACTTCATGAATAAATAAGAACAGCAGCAGGACTTAGGAATCCCGCTGCTGTTCTTTTAATAATATCTTGATATCTGTCAGAATTTGTTCATTCTCCATATCTTCACCCATCCGGTAGATCTGGCGCACACGCTGCTTACCATCGATTAACAGCAATGAGGTGATGGAATGCGCAAACAACCCATCATCGAGGCGCACAATCGATAGATTATACTGAGAAGCCAAATCCTTTACTTTGTTTTCATCTCCTCGCAGCAACGTCCATCCTCTCTGATCAATTCCCATCCGCTCCGCATATTGTTGCAATACCTCAGGTGTATCGTTCTTAGGATCGAATGTAATGGAAACCAACTCGACTTCATTACCAAACTGTCCTTGCTTCTGAAGCTCACTTTGGAGTGCAACCATATTAGCTGTTGTAGCAGGGCAAATATCCGGACATCGGGTGAAAATAAATGACGTTAATCGTATTTTCCCGTCAAATTGTGCTTCAGTTACAGTCTCTCCATGTAAATCAGATAAAGAAAAAGCTGGGGAATTCATTTTAACTGGCAGAGCAGGTTTGTAAAAGGAGGCAAATAACCAGTAACCGATGGCAATGATAATAATGATTATAGCTAAAATAATATACGAGCGCTTTGAAGCATTGCGAACAGGGATCATACTTTTTCTCCTTCTTTATATATTGGTAAATTGCGGTTTTTATTGTATCGAATATCAGGGATGGTTTCTATGACTCTATTGAGCTATGTCATGCATTTGATTACCGTGATCTTTCACTTCTACATCTTCAGCAATCATAGAGTATATCTCGTTTTCTTCTGCATGTCACAAATCTGTCGATTTTCAACCTTTGAAATGGCTCCATAGAGTTATAGGACAGAAGCATTTGAATTGCTAAAATGTGAAAGACTGACAACCGAGTTGGAGGGAGTGAGGGAATGAAGCAAAAATTGGTTTCATTTATGGCAGTGGTTATCCTTTTGGGTATCGTAACGGCATGTTCAGGCGAGGAATCCGTCGATTTGGAAGCTGTAGAAGTAGAGCTGTCTACAAAACCTGAAACCGTTATAGCGGGAAGCCAGGTCGATTTACAAGCTTTGTTCACTGGAATGAACGTATCTGACAAGGCACAGGCTACCTTTGATTTCCGGATTGGGGATAAACCGATACTGATTGAAGCTGTGAATGAAGGGGATGGTGTATTTAGCGGTTCGTTTACTTTTGCTGAAAAGGGGAACCAGACGATTTTTATACACTTGTATGAGGACGATATCCATATTACTAAGAAGAAACAGGTAGAAGTGCAATGACAGTCAGAAGAAGCATGATGCCCCTTTTTTTACTCTGGTTTTTTTTGGCGTTATTGAATAGCAGTCCAGTAAGAGCAGAAGACAAATGGCTTAATTTGCAAGCTTTATTGGACCAAGCCAAGCCAGGAGATACGCTTATATTGAAATCCGGCAATTACCATGGCCCGATTACCATTAACAAGCAGTTGACGATACGGCCGGAAGAAGGTGGCACGATAGAACTGAGAAATATGAGTGACCTACCGGCCATCACGATAGAAGCTGACAATACAACGATTGCCGGACTCCGCATCACCGATGTCATGGTCAAGGAAACGCCGACTGTGCTCGTCAAGGGTCATCGAGCTGTCGTGGATAGGCTGCATATCCAGACTGGTGGAGATGGAATATCAGTACGTGACGCAAACGAAGGTACCTTGACGAATAATACAATCGATTGGATGGCAGATGGCGTGAAAATGGCCGACAAAGGCAATGGCGTAGATATATTCAATGGGCATCGTTGGAAAATAACCGACAATACGATTCGTGATGTACATGACGGCATTTATATGGAAAGCAGTGATGATATCCTCGTCTCAGGTAATGTAATCGAACGCTCTCGTTATGGCGTTCACTGCATGTACACAAATCGGACCATCATCGAGCGGAACATAGGCAACCTAAATGTGACAGGGGCCATGGTGATGACTGCTCGACAAGTATCTGTTGTCGGGAATGTGTTCACGAAGCAAAGCCAGAACGTAAATTCGCAAGGAATTCTGCTATATGACACACACGAGACGACCGTGACAAATAATACGGTTGATGGCAATCGGGTTGGCCTGTATGTGGAACTATCAACCGGAAATATCTTGAAGAACAACAGAGTAAGTTACAATTTTGTCGGTATGCAGTTGCTGGAGTCAAGTGCCAATTCTATCAAAGGCAACCAATTTATTAGTAATGTGTCGGATGCACAGGCACGAGGCAGTGAGAAAAATCGGATTACAGAGAATTATTGGGACAATTTTCGGGGTATCGATGCGGATGGAGACGGGATCAGCGATATAACATATGGAATGAATCCGTTTTTCCAGGGACTCACAAAAAAGCGACCAGCATTTCAATTGTTTTTTCAATCACCGGGCATGGTATTCCTGGAAGGACTCTACCAGACGGATCGAGATCGCTGGACTATGGATAAGGCCCCGCTAATGGTTCCGCCCGGTAACGATGATCGAGGCGGAGACCAGGTAGGTTTAATAAAGACCGGACTTATGGGGTTCATACTGCTAGGCTGTACAGCCATTTTAATTTTATCGATGAGGAGACGAAATACATGAGAAAAGGGATTCAACTAACCTTAATTATGGTTGCTATCTTGATGATACTATCTGCTTGCGGAAGAGAGAAGTATGAGCCGCAGGCTATCAACGAAAATACGGATGTATGTGTCATCTGCAAGATGGCCGTCAAAGACGACCAATATGCGACTCAGATTATAACAAAGGACGGTCAATCTCTCAAATTTGATGATATCGGCTGTTTAAATACGTGGAAGAAAGAGAACGGAACCGATACGATCGGCGCAGAATTCGTCCGAGATTTTAACAGCAAACAATGGCTCCGTTATGAAAAAGCATACTATGCCTATGATCCTTCATATCAAACACCAATGGCTTATGGAATCGTCTCGTTTGAACAAGAGGCGGATGCCACAGCTTATATTGAAGAACAAGGCAAAGGTAAACTCATGACGGCAGAAGATCTCGCCAATCACTCGTGGGAAGTCAATCGGGATATGATGGATATGGGAGGGGAGCACGGTCATGATCATGCACCGGATCAGGAGCCTGGTGATGATATGCCTGACCACAGCGCCGATGAGCAACCAGCAACCGGAGGACACGGCTCGTGAGTGAAATGGGTTATGTAGCTGTAAGAGAAATGAAAATTGGCTTTCGAAATCCATGGGCCTATTCATTCATGGCCCTTTTCGCCATGTTTATGGTAAGTTTATTGATTATTAACTCGCAAGGTTATGTAAGCGGATATTCCGGCACTAGCGGCACCATGTTAAACCTGGCGTTATATTTGCTTCCTTTGATGGCGCTGATGTTGGGCTCTTTTTCCTTAACAGGCGAGAAGGAAGAGGGCAACTGGGAGCTTCTCTCAACTTATCCGCTGGGTACCTGGTCTTTTCTGGCTGGCAAGTATATCGGGCTTTCCATCGTCTTGTTATCCATTGTTTCCTTTGGATTTGGATTGTCGGGAGCAGCCAGCTGGCTTTCGGGTAGTGGTTTTGATTTTTTGACTTATCAGCAGCTTCTGGTCTTTTCAATAGGTTTATCCCTGTTTTTCCTCGGATTGGCCATGCTGATCGGTACACTCGCCCGCAATCGTTGGCAAGCACTTACGATCGCGGTGGGTGTCTGGTTTTTTGCCATCATTGCATGGCCATCTATTCTCATTGCATTGCTCGGCATGATGCCATACCCCTGGATCAAACCGGCCGTCACTACATTGACATTTCTTAATCCTGCAGAATTGACGCGTCTGTTTACCGTCGTCAAATTAGGTGGAGGCTCGACGCTCGGGCCGGAGTATTACGATTGGATGGTATGGATTCGTTCCACTTGGGGTACCCCGGTGTTTATTGGCGTGATGTTGCTCTGGATCGGCACCATGTTGACCATCTCTTTTGGATTATGGGAAAGGGGAAGAAGTCGTGGATAATCATCTGGTTCGGTTCGATGGGGTTCACAAATCGTTTAAGGGAAAGACGGTCATTGAGGAATTACAGCTGCATATCAGACAAGGGGAGGCCGTTGCTCTGTGCGGGGGGAACGGTGCGGGAAAAAGCACGTTGCTTCGCATGGTGGCCGGTATTCTACGTCCGACGAGGGGATCCATCTCCGTAAACGGTCACGATTGGCAGGAAAACAGACAAAATTATGCTCGGCAAATTGGATATATGCCGGATGATTATCGGTTTAGTCCAGGATTAACAGCCATGGAGACTATGCTGTTTTGGGCAAAGCTTCGCGGTCTTGGGGATACTCGCGCCAAAGAGGTGCTCTCGATGGTCGGCTTATCGGATACAGGCAGTAAACCCGTAGCTTCCTTCTCCAAGGGCATGAGGCAGCGGGTGTTGTTTGCACAAGCGCTGTTAGCAGAACCACCACTGGTGGTTATGGATGAACCAACCAACGGTCTGGACCCTTACTGGATGAACACCTTCGTAACGCTTGTGCGTCAAGCAGTATCTAATGGGCAAACGCTTCTCTTTTCAACGCATCAATTGGAAATTGCGGAAGCATTGGCGGATCGCATCGTTTTTTTACGGGATGGGAACGTGATTCTAGACAGAAAGAGGGATGACATCCACCTAACAAACGAAACCGAGGGGATGCAGGAAGTATTTAGAGAGTTGTTTGGGATCTCTGGAGGATTCTCCAGACACGAAGAAAAATTATAGTAGTGACAATTCCACTTTTTCTAAGGCTTTATATTAGGAGATAAAAGTTCAAGGAGTTTATCTACATAGTGGGCGAGGAGTTTATATTGAATATTATAATACGCAGTATCATTCAGTATTTGTTATTGGTTGTTATCCTACTCGGTGGAGTATATGCAATATTCCGATTCCAAGACGCTCCCCAAAGTCATGCCGGTGTGGGGGATATCGCACCGCCGTTTTCCTCAATGGATCTTGAGGGGAAACAAGTACGATTAACGGATTATAAAGGTAAACGCGTATTAATCAATTTCTGGGCATCTTGGTGTAATCCTTGTGTCAATGAACTGCCGCTACTGAACGAGGCATATAAGCTTGCAGGCGTTTATATGCTTGCAGTTAACGTTGGTGAGAAATCAGGAGCAGTTCAAAAATTCGTTGAACGATATGAACTCGAATTTCCTATCGTCATGGACAGCGACCTCAAAATTAAACACGCATATCAAGTGGTCGGCATGCCGCTAACACTGCTGATCGATGAGGAGGGTACAATTATTGACAGACATGAAGGTGAACTGACCGAAATGGAGGATATTTTGAATTTAATGAATCGGATCAAACAGGAGTAAGGTAACAAAAACCTGTAGATTATCAAGCATAGCTTCTTAGCGGAATTTTGGGTTGTGTTGAAACATATAGAGCAACCATAGGGGCAGTAGAATGTAAAACATCTTGGAATTAGAAGCTGATATAAAATCATGAAACAAAAAAGGAAGAACCTTTGCTAGGCTAAGGTTCTTCCTTTTTTGTTTCAACTGCTTAACGCTTCGGCAATGTGCGAAGGGGGTTGTGGGGAATGTTATCTAGGTCTTGTCATCCGACAAAAAAAAAATGACAGACTCATTCTTTAAAATAGGGCGTAATCCCTCTTGAATATGATGTTGCCAAACTATGCGAATAATGCAAACAATGAGATTGTGCAACTGAGTAATGATTTAATGAAATTTTTAAGTCAAAATGATATCAAATCGGAAAAGGTGTTATATATGAAATAAATCTCCAAAAAAATCCCGAGCCAAAGACAAGAACTTGTACCAATTGCCGTAATGGACAAGAACATGAGCCTATTACCGATTAGATAAGTATCTAACTATGTTTCCATGCAATTTCATTAAGCTAACGGGCAGGATAATTGAAGATCAAACTCGTTGAGCCTTACTACATGTGAAGGCGAAACTTTCTGCTTCACCTTATCTAGAAAAGGCAGGAGCATGAGTTGCCTTTATCCTGCCTTCTTGCGTGTTAAGGTATTGGATTCTACTGTACTAAACGATCCAAATCCGGCTGCAATTTGTTCCGCAAAACATACAGCATGATGGCGCCGACAAGGAATGCGACGGCATCCGCAATGACGAGCGACCAGATCACCCCGTGGAAGCCGTTCATCCAATTGGCGATATAGAGCACAGGAATCAGAGTAACTCCTTGAATAACGGACATAATAAACGCGGCCGTTCCTTGCGCTGTTGCTTGGAAAATCCCCGTAAACAACGTGGTCATTCCTGTAATGAACAAGGATAAGAATGTCACATGCAAAATGTAGCTGCCCATTTCAATTAATTGCGGGTCATTCGTAAATAAACCGATTAAGTGGTCGGAAATCAGATAGACGATGACACCGAATACGATGGCTAACGCCACAATCGTTTTGATTGTAAATCCAATGGTTTGCTTCATCCGTAATTTATTCGCTGTAAAGGAAAAGGCAATGAGCGGCACGACTCCCTCGCATAAGCCATCAAAACAAACTCAGGAAATTGCAATAAACGTGATGAAATTCCGTAAGCCGCTACGGCCGGATCTCCATATTCAATAAGAAAACGATTTAAGATGAGCGACATTGCACCCAAAAAGATACTCATAATAAAGACGGGAACTCCGATTTTGAATACATTGCTCAGAATCTCCTTGGAAGCCTTGAACCATTTTACGGAGACGGTTAAGAACTGGCTCTTGTATCCAATATGGAAGGCGTAGAATGCACTCGCAACCAAGTTGGAAATGACCGTAGCAGACGCAACGCCAATCACATCCCAATGAAACACGAAGATGACGAACGAATCGAGAATAATATTGACGACCACACTGAGAATCATACCGATCATCGATGTGATCGCTGCACCCTCCGAGCGCACGATATTCTCGAGCGTGAAGAATAATACGACGATTGGTGAACCGATAAGCATAATCGTGACATAGTCCTTCGTGAATCCAAAGGAGTCAAGCGTTGCCCCCAGGCCATAAATGATAGGATCGAGCAACGGAAGACCGACGGCCATCACAATTAGACCGAGAACCAAACTGCTGTAAAAAGCGAATGAAGATACTTGCTTTACATCATCATATTTTTTCTCACCGAGCAAACGGGAGATGAATGTACCGCTACCCATGCCAATCAAGGTGCCTAGCGCCATAATAATTGCGAATAACGGCAAGGTTAACGCGAGTGCGGTTAACATGGCGGTATTGTGAAGTGTACCAAGGAAATAGGCATTCAAGATGGAATAGATGACACTCATTGACGTGCCTAGCATCATAGGTATAGCGAAATGAGCTACGGCTTTTGCGACCGGGGCTTTTTCAAAGTAATGGAGGTTTTCTGCATCCATGCGGGTCACTACTTTCTTTATTTATTTTGGGTTCAATCTTACAGTGTTAGATTGAACCTTACAGTGTTAGATGATATCATGATCCTATGAACCTGTAAAGTATAAACTTACACTGTTAGATAAAGGGCGGATAACGATGAAAAAACAGCAACCTCAGATTTCGGAGGATAGGATTTTGGAAGCCTCGTGGGAGTTACTTGGTGAGGAGGGGATCGAGAAATTCAGCATGAGACGATTGGCCGTTAGGCTAGGGATTCAGGCTCCATCTATATACTGGTACTTTAAGAGCAAGCAGAATCTCTACCAGCGACTGGCCAACCAGGTATCGAAAATCATTCTGGATGAGTACCGCTCCGAGGGGGACTGGAAGGAGCAGCTGAAGGGACTTGCGGTAACGGTCCGAAGCGTGCTCAGCCGGTATCCCTGCTCCACGCAGCTCATGATGTCGACGCTGCCCCACGAACCGGACATCATCCGGTTCACCAACCGTATGCTGCTCTGCGTGGAATCGACGCCGCTTGAGCAAGAGCAAAAAATACAAACGGTACTTACGATTATGAATTATGTCTTCAACTTCGTTCTGGATGATTATGAGCACCAGCGCAATGTCTCCGCGATTCTTAAGGACCATGGAGCGGGGGCGCTTCCGGGTGAGGAAATGACTCGCCTTCTGGATTCTATGAGCGAGACGGATGCGGGACTGTTCCGGAGAATGTTCACGAACGGGCTGTTCGAACTGATGGGGACCGACAAGGCGTTCGAGTTCGGCTTGAAGTTGATTCTGCTCGGGATTGAGCAGGTGATAAAGGAGCAGGAGAAGTAGGAACTAAGAACCGCCCATCCGGTGATCGGATGGGCGGTTTCGAATAGGCTTACCGTTTAGTCGCACCAAACTGCGTTATAGATGATACGGGGAACCTTACCAGAAGTAGGGCAAAATTTTTGTTCAGTGGGGTGGAGAGAAAGATTTATGTCGGGGGACAGGATCATGTTCCCATTGAAAGTCGCTAATTTAAAACAAGGGTATAATACACAAAATACTGGAGGGAATGTCTTGTTTAAACGGTTTGTTCCTCTAATTTTCATCTACTTTGGCCTTTGTAATCAACTATGAACCACTCATCGCTACAGCTACATCTATGCTTTTGCCTTTAAATGCTGAACAAAATGCTAATAGAACAAGATGGCTTCAGCATTGATATTCGAAATCGAACTAGTACAGAAAGAACTATTGCTGAGGATTTTAAAAATACGAATTATTTGGGGAACTGAATCTTCTGCCATGCGCGATAATTGAACATTAGTGGAACCGATCCCCGGATAAATAAAGCTCCTTTGCAGTCTGGAGGAACAGTTTCACCCCGTGTGAAGCCTCCTTTAATGAAGGAACTGCCAAGTGAATGTCTCTATAGGGCTGCGGATTAATGGTCCGGATGCGGACATTAGGTGGCAGTGTAGATAGCGACAAAGAAGTTTTCGATACGATCGAGATTCCCAAGCCTTCTTGAATCATGCTCAACGCTGTGTTTATGTTGTGACCGTTATATTTGGCGTACAACGTGGTTCGGAATTGCTTAAATAGCTCAAAAATCGGCGTTACAAACCCGCCTTTGCACACAATCATAGGTTCATTATCCAGATCCGTAATATGAATGGTTTGGCGGCTTTGCAAGGGATGATCATCCCGATGGACCAGGCATAATTCATCTCGAAAGAACGGAATCGTTTCAAGCTCGTTGCCCGGCGGTATAATCCAACCGACATCGATTATTCTGGATTCTAGCCATTTTTTAATCTCTTCGATGGTTCCTTCAAACAGTTCAAATGTCAGCCCCGGATGCTTCTCCCCAATGATTCGCAATAATTTCGGCAAGAAGTGCGCGGACACAATCGGGAACACCCCGACACGAACGGTGCCAACTTCAAACCCTTTTTCAGCGGTTACCTCCTGCTCTACCTTATTGTATCCATGCAAAATCTCTCTGAATATGGCAAGCAAGCGCAAGCCGATATCGGTGAGGATAACCCCGCTTTTTCGTTCACGAATCATGAGAGTGACTCCTAATTCCGATTCAAGCGTTGAGATGGCTCGGCTGACGGCAGGTTGTGTCATATTTAATTGCTCACCGGCTTTGGTAAAGCTACCAGTCTCGACTATTTTCACAAACAACATCAATTGCGAATGTGTCATAACAATTATGATATCTCCTTCATAATAAACATGCATTTTATTTATAAGTTGATCTATTGTACCATGGTAATCACCATTACACAAAGGAGCGCTGAAGATAAATGCAACTTTCGCGAACACTTACTGTTATCCTGTTAACCTTTTTAGTCGCAATGTGGGGAGTGAACTGGCCGTTGTCCAAATATGCACTCGAGTTTGCACCCCCATTGCTTTTTGCCGGCTTGAGGATCGCGATCGGAGGTCTCATTCTGCTTCTTTTCGCTTTGCCGCGTTATAGATATCTTAATTTGAAGCATACTTGGCATATTTACCTAATCTCCGGATTACTGAATATCATTCTCTTTTTCGGTTTTCAAACGTTCGGATTGAATATGATGCCTGCCGGTCTATTTTCGACGATCGTGTTCATGCAGCCCGTTCTTCTCGGAATCGGAGCTTGGTTGTGGTTAGGCGAATCCATGAACGCTTTCAAAATAGTCGGCTTGGTTCTAGGCTTTATAGGAGTCGCTGTTATCAGCATAAACGATGGCTCTGGAAATATTTCGACCGTTGGTATCTTGCTTGGTTTAGCCAGCACGATTACTTGGACATTCGGTACGATTTATATGAAGAAAACATCTACTAAAGTCGATGCAATCTGGTTGACTACCCTTCAGATGATTTTTGGTGGAATTGTATTGTTGATAGCGGGTACTACCGTTGAAAACTGGACGGATATCGCTTGGAACCAAACGTTTATCTCGACTTTATCGGTAATTGCAATCTTCTGTACGGCCTTGACCTGGCTCGTTTTCTTTCTGCTTGTTAGATCGGGCGAAGCCGGCAAAATCGGATCGTTTAATTTTCTGGTCCCGCTCATTGCGATCGTGATCAGCGTTCTCTTTTTGGGAGAAACGATTACGACCAAGATGGTGGTGGGACTTATTCTAATTATCATAGGTATTGCACTTGTAAACCTCAAGATGAAATCACTGCAAAAGCGCGGCAATATGCAAAAGGTGGATATGTAGGCAAGGTAGGGGTAACGCAATATCGTTATTACTCATGATATTGATTAATGATCTATTGGCTTAACCAAATGAATTACGGTTTATTGAATTATCAGGAAAAGATACCCCTAAAGAAGCAAAGGCAGTCGACCAAGAGATGGGCTGCCTTTGCTTCTTGAACTAAGGATAGAATAGTTGGAATAGAGTGGATCATAGGAAGCATAGCTGACACTATCCTTAGACACACAATATGGTCGTATTCGTTCGGCAACAGCTCTAGTTTCACGGATTGTCTTTGCTGCTATTACTTGCGATCAGATATTCTGACCACCCGAAACTTCGATTCTCTGTGCATTAATCCAGCGATTGTCGGATCCAAGTAGGTTGGCGACTGCAGGACCAATGTCCTCGGGTACGCCGACTCGACTAAGGGCAGTCATCGAGGCAAACGTGTCATTGTAAGCAGGTATGTCGCGTACAGAACCTCCTAGAAAATCGGTTTCGATTGCACCAGGTGCAATAGTATTGGCGGTTATACCTCGGTGACCAAGTTCTTTGGCCAAATAGATGGTTAGAATCTCGACCGCACCCTTTGCGGCGGAATAGGCAGAGAAGCCAGGATAAGAAACGCGAGTGAGTCCCGATGAGAAGTTCACGATACGACCACCATCTGCAAGAAGCGGCAGAAGAGCCTGGGTCAAGAAAAATACGCCTTTGACATGCACATTGAACAGGCCGTCGAACTGAGCTTCAGTAGTTTCGGCATAGTCTATCATTTCTCCGTGGCCGGCATTATTCACTAAATGATCGAAAGTGTCACTATCCCACGTTGACCGCAGGGTCGAACGTACTGTCTCAGCAAAGGCCGCAAAGCTGGCAATATTTCCAACATCAAGTTGTAATGCCACTGCTTTACGACCCAAAGATTCGATCTCAGCAACAACAGACTTTGCTTCTTCTGCTTGGCTACGATAGGTCAAGATGACGTCACCGCCATGACGGGCAATACTGATGGCAGTATTGCGACCAAGTCCACGGCTACCACCAGTGACGATTGAGATATTATTCATTGTAACTTCATCCTTCCAGAACTCATTTTTTAATTGCATTGTTATCATAGATGATAAAGTTTACTTTAAGTCAAGACATTTTCACTGAAAAAATTAGTGTATAATTGAACCAGTGAAATATTTGATTTCATCATATTTTTCTCTTCTTTTTACAGCGTCAATTTGGTTTTTAATTAGATTTGCCAAAAAATCAATTAAAGTTTACTTTAATAGGAGGTGATGAGTTTTATTTATGTTGACTATAAAGAAAGTGACTGAATTGACAGGAATAGCGGCTCCCACACTTCGATATTACGAAAAGGAGGGGCTGCTTCCGCATGTGAAGAGAAATGAAAATGGGAAGCGGTTATATGACGAAAATGATTTAAGCTGGATTCACTTCGTTACTGCGCTTAGAGCAACAGGAATGCCGATTGCTCAAATTCAGAAGTATGTCTACTTGTATAAAGAAGGAGATTCGACGATTTCGGAACGAAAAATGATGATGCTCCATCATAAAAAAGAAATTGAGAAAAGCATAAGAGAGCTATATTTTAATTTAGATAAAATAAACTATAAACTTGCTCTATATGATGTAATAGAATCTCAGATTGAACGAACTAACATCAAAATTTGATTATGCCCAAATACAAAGTCGCTAAATTAGTGACTTTGTATTTTATATAATTGTATTTGAGTCAAATATACATTACTGACATGATACTGTTAAGGCAATGGGTTGAACGTCGAATATGAAATCACGACAAGTTTATTCATTTACAGAGGGCCTCAAACTATGGAATTATGAAATTTTATGTAAAAATGACGAAATATGAGTTGCATTTCAGAGAAAGAAGACATAAAATAGTCAACATGTTAGTGATTGATCAATTACTAAATATCCATATTCAAATATCGACAAGCGACTTATCTTGAGGTGCGTGTCGTTTAGATTCTCTTAATCTCACTGACTAGATTTACGGGTTCTTTAAGTCATCAGACAAGACTTAGGGGAGGCGAGGGGAGTCTTGTCTACCATGTATTGGAGCAGGTGGTATTACAGATGTACAGATCGAGGTATGTGCTGTTTTTATGTAAATATAATTGATCAATCAATAATTATCACAATTTGAAGCGCTAAATGAGAGGAGATATCCCTATGAACCATTTGATCGTGTATGCCCATCCGAGAAAAGTAAGCTTTAACCATGCTATTTTGGAAACTACCGTTCGAAGCCTCCGTCAAAAAGGACATGAGACTATCGTACGCGATTTATATGCGATGGAGTTCCAGCCCGTCATTAGCAGTAGCGAGATACTAGGCGGCGTAGGTGAAGACATTGAGCAGGAGCAGGAGTATCTGAAATGGGCTGACGTGATTACCTTCATCTATCCGATCTGGTGGACCGGACTGCCTGCAATCGTCAAAGGTTTTATTGAGCGGGTTTTTACTTACGGATTTGCCTATCGTTATGTGAATGGGGCGCAGAAAGGATTGCTGAAAGGCAAAAAAGCCATAATCATCAACACGCTAGGGAAATCACATGCCCAATATGCAGCTAGCGGTATGGACAAAGCGTTAATAGCGTTAATATTGACATCCGACAAAGGAATATTTGAATATTGCGGTATGGAGGTGTTGCACCATGTATTTTTCGAGTCCGTACCGAGCTCCGACGAGGCGACGCGTACGGCGTGGCTGAAACAAATCGAGGAGGTAGCGGGCAAAGCGTAAACAATATGGTATTAGACATTATAATTAAACAACGCATCTCTTGATGCATTCACTGTTTGATCCAATATGCCAATGGAACAATGGATATGGTTGTAGAAAGTCCTGTCGAGGGACAAAAACATGTTCCGATTGTCGATTTGAGATTGCTCTAGGCATTAAAAGAGATAAGACAACTATCATTTCAATAGTTGTCTTATCTCTTTCGTATTAATTTTCACCAAGAATTTTAGTTAGATCAAGCCCTGGAGGGAATATTTCTTCAAAATGGTCCTTTTTCTCATATAAATTATACCAAGCTTCAGCAATAACATCGGGGTCCCCTTCTGTTCCGGGTTGTATCATGGCTCCGATTGAAAGATGTCCGACAAACACACCTTTTTCTTTCAACTCATTGTGCAGGTTTGCGGCATAATTACGAATACCAGCCCCAACGATTCCGGCATTCCCGGCATAAGGTAAAGGGAACATAGTTGATACGCCTGTTGTAAATAAAATTGCACCAGAACCGTTATTTATCATATCCGGTAGAACCTCATTAACGGAAAGTACGCCGGCCAGCAAATAACTTTTCATTATATCTAATACACTTTGAGGCGTAGTTTCTAGCACGTTTGTGAACTTATCCTCCCTGGCATAAGGGCTAAATTCTAGTACATCAATCGAACCAAACTCTTGTTTAGCTGCTTGAATGGCTTGTTTTAAAGCAGCTAAGTCCGTAACATCCGCTACAAAAGATTGCGTTTCAATATTTAGTCCTCTTAGTTCACGTTCGATAATTGCTAATTTCTCAGGGTTACGTGCAATCACTGCTACCCTAAATCCATTCTTTCCGAATTTTTTGGCTAGAGACAAACCTAATCCAAGACCTGCACCAACGATGACAATAGTTTTCATTATTCGTTAGCTCCTTATCTATGATATATTAAAAGAAACATATGTTGCTTTAATGAAAACTATACAGCCAAAGGTTTAATGCAACAATCAACAACCCTGTGCGAATGTTGCTATAGCCACAAGAATAATAAATTGTTGGGTTAGAGGTGAAGGATATGGCGACAAAAGCAAGGAATATACGAATGACTCAAACGAAACAATCATTGATTAATGCTTTTTTCAATTTGGCTTCTAAAAAGGATTTTGAAAAAATTACAATAGCGGATATAACAAGGGGAGCGCAGGTTAATCGGGCTACATTCTATGCACACTTTAATGATAAATACGATTTAATCGATTTTATTATGGGGGATTTCGCCTCAGCTTCTATCAAAAACCATACTTCAGGTGTTGTGAAATTCGATCAGGACAGTATATATCAACTCATTTTAGCGGTATCTGATTTCTATCAACAACCGAACATTGAATGTCGCAGCAGCTATGGTGGCTTGGTCTTACCTCAAATGCAAGAAAAAATACTAAATGAATTGAAGGCTTTTTTGTCGAAAAGTTTGAAACAAATGTATAACGATAACGAAAAGAACATATTTGTGCCTATTTTTGCACAAATCATTCATGAAGGTGCCTTGCAATGGGCCAAAGGTAGCGTCACCACGAATAAAGAGGAAGTCGCCAAGAAGATTGCTTTATTTGTAGTAGCTGGATCTCAGTCTTTCGAAGGAGCATTACACTAACGGCCAGCGTAGTGCTAAATATTGTCGTCTTATTTTTCTTTATTAATGATCCAATTAGTTGTACCTACAGATTCTCCGGCTGGATAGTTACAAATTGTTTGAAATGGAAGGCGATTCATATTGAACGTTAAGGATACGGGATGCTATCGAGACGGGTTCCGATTCAAAGAGCAAGAGAGTCCGGTCTGTTCGGAAAACGGCGAGCTTGTGCAAATGTTGAAGGTCGGCATAGCTGTCCGTGGTGTAATGGACCTGATAAGGAGAGGACGAGCGGAACATGAATGTGGAAGTGTATACGTTAAATGCGTTTGCAAAAGGGGAGCGTGGCGGTAATCCAGCAGGCGTTGTCTTGGAAGATGGCCTTTCACTGGATGCTGCCGAAATGCAACTCATAGCGAAGGAATTGGGCTTTTCGGAGACGGCCTTCATGGAAAAATCCTTGCTTGCGGATTACAAAATCCGCTATTTCACCCCCGCCAGCGAAGTTGATCTGTGCGGACACGCCACGATTGCTGCATTTGGACTAATGCATTCGCTAGGTTTGGCAAAGGAAGGGACCTCCTATACGATAGAAACCAAGGCAGGGATTTTGGATGTCGCTATTAGCTCCGAGGGTTTTGTTTATTTGTCACAGGTTTTACCACATTTTCTTGAAAGGATATCCTGTGAGGAAATCGCCCCATCTTTGGGGATGGATGCCGAGGATCTGGAATCCGGGTTGCCCATCCAGATTGTTTCCACGGGGCTGCGGGACATTTTGATTCCGATTCGCAGCAGGAAGCTCTTGAATGAGGTTAAGCCAAATTTTGACGCTATAACCGCCATAAGCGAAAAATATGATGTGGTTGGATATCATCTTTTCACGCTGGATACGCCAGACGATGCTGCTGCGGAGTGCCGGAATTTTGCGCCGCTGTACGATATTCCCGAGGAGAGCGCGACAGGAACATCCAACGGTGCCCTGCTCAGCTATTTGTACCAACATGGCCAACGATCTTTGCGGGAAGTGGAGAACGTCAAGTTCAGGCAAGGGTATTCGATGGATTGTCCTTCTGAAATCAAGGTAGGATTGCGCCTGAGCGATAGCGGTGAAATCAACCAGGTACGGGTTGGCGGTGCTGTGGTTGGCATTGAACGAAGACATATCACGATCTAAGCGGATTCAAAAAGCCTGTTTGCAACCACTGTATCGTAGGGGCAAACAGGCTTTTTATATACATTAGATCTTGTAAAGAGACTGGCGATTGCCCCGACTGGCTTGCTGACTCCCACTTTAGGTCAACAAGCAGCACCCAGGGTTCCCGGCGCTGCTTGTATATTGGATTTTTACGAATAGCTGGGCATGGGTCCTGTAAGGCTCATCGTTCAAAAGGTGTATGACAGGAGGAGAAAGTAAAAACTGCATACGAAGTTCAAATGGGAATTCCATGCCAGTTCGTTGGCAGGTAACATTTGTAAAAAGAATTGAATGGTGCATGTGGCCCATAACTTGTGGCAACCGTCATATTCATTGATTTAATGTTTGCTTCGGTATTCGAGAGGACTCATTTCATAAATCTCTTTAAAAGCAGCTCCGAATTTACTCTGACTTTTGTATCCCACCGCCAGAGCAATATCCCCGATACTTTTTTGAGTCTTATGTAACATAGAAGCTGCCTGCCTGATACGATACTCTTTCATATATGACGCGATGGAGACGCCATATACTCCTTTGAAAGTGGTCTTGAGTACAGTAGGACTGATACAGTATTGCTGTGCTAGTTCTTCAATCGTAAATCTTTGTTCAAGATTTTGGATCATTTTCTTTTTAATCTGTTTGATAATATCAACTCGCTGTCGGGCATAAATGGTCTTTTGTTTCTCGCTGACGACATCAAAATAATAAAGATATATTAAAATCTCGAGTACTTTAAGGCGGAAATAAGTGGTTCTGGCCTCTATAGGAACCGAATACATACCACAGAAGATATGCTGGATCTCTTCCTTTGCTTGAATAAAAAAGCACGCATCGTTTAAAAAAAAGCGATGAGCTATTTCTGGAACATCAATTGGAAAATCAGGCAGATATTCCGATAAGTGTCCTGCAAACTTTTCCAAATCAATCGTAATGTTTATCCCTTTATAGTAACCCAATGGAAGTTCAATACATTGACTGTGGTTGCTCATTGTGTTCATGAACAGATCACCTTCGCCTATATATTGCAGGCACCCGTCGTTCATTTTACACTCGGCTCGTCCTTCTTTACAGTGATTTAATTCCAGTATGTTGCGCTTGGAGTGAATGGTTGGTATATACCGACTCGTCTGAAAGTTTAAGCTAATCACTTCAACACCAGGCATTACAGCATGAACGGAGGCAGTACCTTGCCCATGCTTAGGATCCAACTGGTAAACATTATGATCTTGGTTCCGTGCTACAATCGTTCCTGTACTGATATGTGAAAGAGCAAATTCCTCCATAGGTTTGTTTCTCCCCCGATTTAATTTCTATTTTCACCATCTTAATATACACGAATTCAAATTGACAAATTCCAAGAAACCTGGGCTTCAATCAGAAATCAACCGGTTCGTGTGAGTTCGTTCACACCCAATATCGATAGAGTTATTCCATTCCGTCGAACTTTTAGTCCAAACGGATTCACTTTCCAAATTCTATTGAAAAAAATAATGAAGAGGATCATACTTTTAATCAATCAAACGATCATTTGATTGATGTATCGTTTGATTGAATGGAAAAAGTTTGATATTTGAAGGGAGTAGTTTTTATGAAAAAGACCTATAAGCTGAGAAATCTGGATTGTGCGAATTGTGCAGCGAAGATCGAAAATGGTATTCGCAAGTTGACTGATGTTACTGAGGTTAAAGTTAACTTTATGGGACAAAGGATGATTTTGGAGGCTCCAGAGGATAAATTCAACGCCGTTCTTGAAGAATCCAAGAAGATCATAAAAAAACTCGAACCGGATGTATCCATTGATGCTTAGGTAGAGAAATTGCGCTATTTGAGACAGCAGTGGTTGTGATAAATACAGCCGCTGCATTTTCAAATAGGAGGAGGAGAGAGACATGTCAAAAAAGGAAGTAAAACAGTTAGTACGTATCCTTATTGCATCTGTTGGTTTCGTAGCGGCACTACTGCTAAAGTTAGAGGGCATCGCTGAATTCCTGCTATATTTCGCCACATATCTCATCGTTGGAGGAGACATCATTTGGAAAGCGGTGAGAAACATTTCGCGAGGACAAGTCTTCGACGAGAACTTCTTGATGTCAGTGGCCACGATCGGAGCATTTTGTCTTGGTGAGTATTCGGAAGGTATTGCCGTTATGCTGTTTTATCAGGTGGGCGAACTGTTCCAATCCTATGCCGTTTCAAAATCCCGCAGGTCCATCTCCGAACTGATGGATATTCGTCCCGACTATGCCAATGTGCTTAGAAATGGGGAAATGATACAGGTCGACCCAGAAGAAGTACAAGTTAATGAAATCGTTGTTGTGAAGCCTGGCGAGCGAATTCCTCTGGATGGAGTTGTTACAGACGGTTTTTCCGCAATCGATACTTCAGCTCTTACGGGTGAGTCAGTTCCGCGGGAAGTACATGCTGGAGAACATGTGATTAGCGGCTGCATCAACCAAACCGGTAAACTGACCATTCAAGTGAACAAAGTATACAGCCAGTCCACGGTAGCAAAAATACTGGAGCTGGTTGAGAATTCTTCCGACAAAAAGAGCAAAAGTGAAAACTTTATTACAAAATTCGCTCGATATTATACCCCGATCGTTGTTTTCGCGGCGGTCATTTTGGCCACCATTCCACCGCTTATCACGGGTCAGTCATTCGGTATGTGGGTTGAACGAGCGCTGACCTTCCTTGTCATTTCCTGTCCCTGTGCTTTGGTTATCTCGGTACCTCTCAGCTTTTTCGGCGGAATCGGCGGGGCATCCAAATCCGGCGTTTTGGTGAAGGGCAGCAACTATCTTGAGGCTTTGGCTAGAACAGAGATGGTCGTATTTGATAAAACCGGTACGCTGACAAAAGGCAGCTTCGTCGTCAGTGAGATGCATTCCGATAAAATGACCGATCAGGAGTTATTGGAATTGGCGGCATATGCGGAGGATTACTCCAACCATCCCATCGCACAGAGCATCAAGAAGACATTTGGCAGAACCATTGATTCCTCCCGCATCAAAGATATCGAAGAAATCGCCGGCCATGGCGTGAAATCTGTGATCGATGGCAAAGTCGTGTTGGCGGGCAACGCCAAGCTCATGAAACGTGAACGTATATTCTACAAAGATAAGAAACTTGTAGGTACCGTAGTTCATCTGGCTGTAAACAATGAGTACATGGGATATATCCTCATTGAGGATGAAATTAAGGAGGACGCCCCGCACGCTATCGCAGCTTTGAGATCGGCAGGAATCAAGCAGACCGTCATGCTGACCGGTGATGCCGATGCCGTAGGGAAAAAGGTTGCCGCTACGCTCAAATTGGACAAAGCATATACTGAACTATTGCCTGCGGATAAAGTTGAACGAATGGAAGAATTAATGAAGGAGAAGAGCACCCACGGAAAACTGGCCTTTGTCGGTGACGGCATCAATGACGCACCCGTTCTTGCTCGCGCCGATATCGGCATAGCCATGGGCGGCTTGGGTTCCGATGCGGCGATCGAAGCTGCGGATGTTGTGATCATGACCGATGAGCCATCCAAAATCGCCACAGTGATGAAGATAAGCAAAAAGACGCTCCGTATCGTCAAACAAAACATCATTTTTGCTCTGGGTGTCAAAGGCATTGTACTGGTTCTGGGAGCTCTTGGCATTACAACCATGTGGGGAGCCGTATTCGCTGATGTTGGAGTATCCGTCATTGCAATTATCAACGCAATCCGAGCACTCAACGTTAAAAAACTCAATACGCGAAAAACAGCAGTCCGAGAACAAGATGAAAGAGTGCTGGCTTAATGTCGAGGGGGGTGTTATCGGATAAATTCCGTGAGTAACACGCCTCCTTTTTATCGATTGAGGTTGTGATCTGCAAGTCCTTTTTTCGGACAAGTCATTTGAAAAAAATCATCGATCATTTGATGAACCAAACGTGCCCTTTCATTGTCGGCAAGAGAATAATAAACTTCTTTCCCCGCACGTCTGCTTTTGATGAGACCATGGAGCTTCAGCAATTTCAAGTGATGAGAAACAGACGCGGCACTCATGCCAAGAGCGGCCGAAATATTGTTTCCACACTCCTCGCAATGACAGAGTAACCAAAGGATTCGCAAACGTGAGCCATCGCATAGCTGTTGAAAGACAGTGGCTCCGTCCAGAAAATATTCCACATCTGGCATTTGCTTTAAAGCATGGCTTAAATCTTGTCCATGGTCGTGAAGTATTTCCTTATCTTTTTTCATGGATACTCCTTCAATTAACTCAGTTTTCATTTGATGAAACCATCATGTTGCTCATTCTATTTTAGCCTATGCATTACCTGATATCTAGTCAAGGAACCCGGGACTTTTGCTTTCCATGACCGGTATCTCCACGGTATTTTCTCAAATTATTGTTGACAATGAGAATCATTATCACTTATTATGTTTACTAGTAAACAAAATAGAGATGATTGGAGATGACCACCGAGATTTAGAAAAGTGAAAATACGTTGATATGGACAAGTATCTGATCGGTAGTTTTTGTAAGAATACGATTGAAAGATGCATACGAAAAGGAGTGGCGATGAAATGACAGTGAGACTTGCGATTGAACAATTGAAGGCGGCAGTAGAAGGGAAAGAAATCTTGAAAGGTCTGAGCCTTACGGTAAATGGCGGAGAAATTCATGTCGTGATGGGACCGAATGGAACAGGGAAGAGTACATTGGCCTCGGCTTTGATGGGGCACCCCAAGTATGAAGTAACGGAGGGGATTGTTACGCTGAACGGAGAAGATCTGTTAGAGATGGAAGTGGATGAAAGGGCACGCGCGGGATTGTTTCTGGCCATGCAATATCCGAGTGAGATCACGGGGGTAACAAATTCCGATTTCATGCGTAGTGCGATCAATGTAAAGCGTGAAGAAGGCCAGGAAATCTCGTTGATCAAATTTGTGCGGATGATGGAAGCAAGCATGCAGACGCTGGAGATGAATCCGGAATTTATGCATCGTTACTTGAACGAGGGCTTTTCCGGAGGGGAGAAAAAGCGAAATGAAATTTTGCAAATGATGATGCTTGAGCCTTCTATGGTCATTCTGGATGAAATCGACTCCGGTCTGGATATTGATGCATTGCGCATCGTTGCTGAAGGGGTCAATGCTTTACGCAGTGCAGACCGCGGATTTTTAATTATTACGCACTATCAGCGCCTGCTTAATTATATCAAGCCTGACTTCGTACACGTGATGATGCAAGGAACCATCGTAAAGTCCGGGGGGCCCGAATTAGCGGAGCGGTTAGAAGCCGACGGATATGAGTGGATCAAAGAAGAGCTGGGTATTACAGAGGAAGCTGCGGCGCCGGACGAAGAAGAGTCGTTTCAAATTCCGATGCAAACCAAATCACCGCGTATCTGAAAGGGGAGAGCCGTAACATGACAATGTACAGTGCAGAGAACCAGGGTTCAGGGCAACTACCATATGAAGCGGAACCGGATTGGCTGACCATCTTGAGGAAGAGAGGATTGGATGCCGCCGGCAACTTGCAGCTGCCCAAGCTTGAAAAGACGAATCTGCAGCGTTGGCCTTTACAGCAGCAAGGTATTTGCCGTATGCCAGAGCTGGCGATGTCTCTAGATGAACTGCCGAAATCCATAAAAAAATGGGTGTATTCGGACAATCTGCTGGTACAGCGGAATTCAGGCCCATTAATCAAGCACCTGTCAGAAGGGTTACAGAAGCAAGGAATGATTCTGACCGATTTGGAAACAGCGGCACAGCAGTATCCGGAACTTGTAAAGCCTTATTTCATGCAAGCCGTGCGGACAGAAGAGAATCTTCTTACGGCGCAGCATGCCGCGCACTGGAGGGGCGGAGCTTTTATTTACATTCCTGAGGGGGTACATGTAGAGACCCCGCTGCAGACGCTATTTTATGTAGACGAATCCGATACGCTCTTTATGCCGCATGTTTTAGTGATAGCCGAGGATCACAGTTCCGTAACGCTGGTGGAGAATACAATGTCCTCACTAGATAAGAGTGTGGCGGTGAATCAAGCCATTATGGAAGTATTCGTAGGCGAAGGTGCAACCGTCAATGTGGTGTCATTGCACCAACTGGAAAGAGACTCGATCGACCTGACTTATCGGCGTGCAATCGTTGAACAAGACGGAAGAGTGAACTGGTTGATTGGCGAAATGAACTGGGGCAAGTCGATGAGCGATACAGCATCGGTACTCAAAGGCGAAGGGGCTGGTTCGGATATAAAGTCAATCCTGGTGGGATCCGGCAGTCAGACGATGAATATCACAGCCCGGACGGTTCATTTTGGTAAGAATTCTCCAAGCGATATGGTAATCAGGGGGGTGATGAGAGAGCAGTCAACGGCGATATTGAATGGAATCACCAAAATTGAGAAGGGGGCAAGCGGGGCGAACGGTCAGCAGACAGAAAAAATATTGATGCTGCATCCCGAAGCGCGCGGCGACGCCAATCCGATCCTGTTGATTGATGAAGACGATGTGAAAGCCGGTCACGCCGCCAGTGTCGGACAAGTCAATTCGGAACAACTGTATTATATGATGTCCAGAGGCATAAGCCGCGTAGAAGCCGAGCGGTTAATCGTGTATGGTTTCCTCGCTCCCGTCGTGGCCGAAGTACCGCTGGAAGGTGTAGCCACTCAGATGCAAGCGCTGGTAGAACAAAAGCTGGGGCAAATCAAGGAATAGATCGAGCAAGCATATCTGAATAAGGAGGATGACAACATATGGCCAAGGAAATGGTGGAGCTGGGAGAATATCAGTATGGCTTCAAAGATGCGCATCAAGCGGTGTTTCAATCCGGCAAGGGACTAACTCGTGAGATTGTTGCCACCATATCGGAGATGAAGGGTGAACCCGGCTGGATGCTCGACTTTCGACTGAAGTCGCTAGATTTGTTTCAAAGTATGCCGATGCCTGCATGGGGCGGCGATCTGCGAGCACTGGATTTCAATGATATCCAATATTATGTCAAGCCTTCCGAGAAGCAGGGAAAAACCTGGGAGGAAGTGCCGATTGAGATTAAGCAAACCTTTGACAAGCTTGGTATACCGGAAGCGGAGCAGAAGTTTCTTGCCGGAGTGTCGGCCCAGTATGAATCCGAAGTCGTCTATCACAGCATCCAGAAAGAACTGGAGGAACAAGGGGTCATCTTCACAGACACGGATACGGCTCTTCGCGAGCACCCGGATCTGCTGCGCCAATATTTTGGCACCATTATTCCCCCGAGCGATAATAAATTTGCTGCACTTAACAGTGCGGTATGGTCAGGAGGAAGCTTTGTCTATGTCCCGAAAGGGATAAAATGCGAGGTCCCTTTGCAAGCTTATTTCCGCATCAATTCGGAGAACATGGGACAATTTGAAAGGACACTCATTATTACAGAAGAAGACAGCTTTGTGCATTATGTAGAAGGCTGCACGGCACCGATTTACAGCACGAACTCGCTCCATAGTGCCGTTGTGGAAATTATCTGTAAGAGAAATTCCCGTGCGCGATATACAACCATTCAAAATTGGGCTCCCAACATTTATAACATGGTGACAAAGCGGGCGGTAGCCGAAGAAAACGCAACAATGGAATGGGTGGACGGCAATATTGGCTCCAAGCTAACGATGAAATACCCTTCCGTATTGTTAAAAGGACGTGGCGCCAAAGGTTCTGTGCTCTCGATTGCGGTCGCCGGCAAAGGACAGCATCAAGACGCCGGGGCTAAAATGATTCACCTGGCTCCGGATACAACATCGACTATCATATCGAAATCAATCAGCAAGCACGGTGGTAAAGTCACGTACCGCGGTCTGGCTTCTTTCGGACGAAAAGCTTCCGGAGCTAAGTCGAACATCAAATGCGACACGCTCATTCTCGATAATGAGTCCACGTCAGATACGATCCCCTATAACGAGATCATGAACGACAATGTCACGCTTGAACACGAAGCGACCGTCTCCAAGGTATCCGAGGACCAGCTCTTCTACTTGATGAGCCGCGGCCTGTCCGAAGACGAAGCGACCCAGATGATTGTAATGGGTTTCATCGAGCCGTTCACGAAAGAACTGCCCATGGAATATGCGGTTGAGATGAACAGACTCATCAAGCTGGAGATGGAAGGCAGTATAGGGTAAGTTCTATCATCTGTCCAGAATTATGGGGTTCCAACCGAGTTCATCAGGAAGGATGGGAGACAGATGCATAAATTGGTTTTGATTAGACATGGAGAAAGTCTGTGGAACAAAGCGAATTTATTTACAGGCTGGATGGATGTAAACTTGTCGGATAAAGGAATTCAAGAGGCTTTACATGCCGGCAGATTACTTAAGGAAGAACAGTTCGTATTACGGAAAGCCTCAAGGAAACGGTTGTTCGGGTTAGGGATTATTGGGATAAGGAAATTGCACCGCAGATCAAATCGGGTAAAAATGTCATTATCGCCGCACATGGCAATAGTCTACGGGCATTAATCATGTTTCTGGAAAAAATCAGCTCAAAAGAGATTATTGATTTGAACGTACCAACGGGTATTCCGCTTGTATATAATCTTGATGACCGACTACATCCGGTTCAGAGATATTATCTAGGAAGCGAGAAGCATATCAAAAGTAAGATCAATCAGGTTGCCGAGCCAGATAAGATTATGGAATAAGGGCAAGAATTGGATTGAAACTGTCGCTGACGCGTGTGGGTCTATTATTTTAGTTAACTAGTAAACAATGTAAGTGGAGGGGCGGTGGAACCTGCTATGAAACAAACGAATGTAATGAACACGCAAGAGCAACAAACTCAGCAGCCCCTAAAGCTTATACCATTAATTGTAGCGATTTTCATGGGAAACTTCCTTTCGCTGTTGAATAGCAATACGATTAATATAGCTCTGCCGGTCTTGCAAAAAGAATTTGCAACCAACTTAAGCGTCGTGCAATGGACATTGACAGGCTTTATGTTGGCGCTTGGCACGTTCGCGCCTACAGCTGGCTATTTCGGCGAACGCTTCAGTTACAAGCGATTGTATATTTTCGCCTTATTCGGCGTGACGGTTGCCTCTGTTCTGTGTGCCTTGTCTTGGAACGCGCCGATGCTGATCACATTTCGCATAATTCAGGGTGCATTCTGCGGTATTATTGTGCCCGCGTCGATGACTATGATATTCCAGATCATACCGAGACACCAACAGTCTGTCGCCATGAGTATCTGGATTGCCTCTTCGATCGTGGCGCCAGCCATTGGACCTAGTTATGCAGGTTGGCTTATCCAGCACGGATCCTGGACATGGATTTTCTGGACCAATGTACCGCTCGGGTTGCTTGCAATCGTTGTTGCCGTTTTCTTCATTCCTTACTATCGTCTGAAAGTCCCGAAGGGTTTCGATGTATGGGGGCTTCTGACAGTGATCGCTGCAAGCTCACTGCTGCTAATCACGTTGTCGCAAGGCTCAGTTTGGGGATGGGGATCGGCCAATACGCTGCTTTGTCTGGGAGGCGGACTGTTGGCGCTTGCGCTGTTTCTCTGGCGTGAGATGTCCATCGAGTCGCCACTACTACAGCTCAAAGTATTTCTGAACCGGCGCTTCACGTTGACGGTCATATTGTTGTGTATCGTAATGATCAACTTTTTTTCGGGCATGCTCCTCGTTCCCGTCTACCTGCAAAATGTTCAGGGACATTCGCCGCTTGATACAGGGATCATTCTGTTACCTTCTACACTAGCCATGGCTATTATGTCCTTGGTTGTCGGTAGACTGTATAAAGTGGTTGGCCCCAAGCCACTACTATTTGTTGGTGTACTGTTGATGATCGTAGGAAATCTGCCGCTGGCGTGGCTTCAAGTCGACAGCTCATCTGCTTATACGCTCTTATGGATGACGATCCGCAGTTTAGGTTTGGCTCTAGTGCTGATGCCTGCGACGACGGCTGGGATGGAGGAGATTACCCACGAGTACATCGGCCATGCCTCCTCCATTCAGAACTGGCTTCGGAATGTATTCGTATCGTTCGGTGTAGCTCTTTTCACCACGCTGCTATCTTCACGTACTGCAGATCACGCCGCTAGGTTGAAAGAGGACGCCGGACCGAACTTGGTCCACCTGTCCACCACGATGGGCATCAACGATTTGAACATTTTATCAACGCTTATTGTCGTTCTGGCTCTACCATTTGTTTTTGCAATTCGCTCAAAGCGGAAGAAGGAACGGGCAATGGACGGTGCTTTGAGCGATCCCTTACGATAAACATCTCGTATCTTTGGTAGAGGAACGTTGCTCTCCGGTATTGGAACATGATACGATTGTTTCTCGGTTAAGTATAATTTTTTTGTGTTACGAAAGGTGCGAGATGATGAATACATTGGAGACGATCAAATGGCTGGTCCATGATCAGGTTGTTCATTTTGTGCATCTGAGCGAGCAAAGGATCGAATCGGAGCAGGACAAGATTTTTCGTTATGCGCAGGAGCAGCAATTGGAGTCGATCCCGCGTCATTTGACTAGCGTGCACGTGATCGACTGTATCGGCAACAACGAGCCGATCAACAATACGACGCTTGCAGAGAAGATGAACTTGTCCAAGGCCGGAATTACCAAAATCAGCGGGAAGCTGTTGGAGGAAGGTTATATCCATCGAAGGCAACTGAATGATAATAAGAAGGAAGTCTACTTCAGTCTGACGGTGAAGGGAAAACAAGTTTTTGAGCTCCATAAACAGCTTCACAAGCTGGAGGAAAAGAGGTTTATGCAGTTGCTTGATTCGTTTAAGGAAGCGGAATTACACGTTATTCTGCGATTTTTGCAAAGTGTATCCACGCATTGGGCTAAGGAAGAACCGGAGTAAGCGAGCGGCCTGATGTTGGTGTCGGGTGACAAAAGAGCAATTACCGACGATGTGGATCGTCTTGTTGAGTTTTATAAAAAATCATGGGTGTTTCGGCGGAACGTCCCGTGGCTGCCTTGGCCGAACTCGTTGTGCCATCGTGATCGGTCACTCCCAGCCGGTGACCGAGGAAGCGATCAAACGTTTCAGCGGTAGGGAGGACTCATGGAGACATAACCGAACACCATCCCACAGAATAAATGACGTTTAACAAAATCATCAAGTTGAATTAATTGACCTGAACATAACGCACCTTACAACAACAGCAGCCAATTACTTACCGGCTGCTGTTGTAAAAATATGCACCATTTAGGTTATAACAGTTGCAGTTTTATAGTAAACTGGTGTAAAAATGTCGGAGGTTATGAACTTGTACCTATTACCGTAATGGACAAGAACTTGGTCCGATTACCGATTTAACACATAACTAATTAAATTTCGATGGCTATTTCATTAAGCTAACGGGCAAGAATAGCGCCCTTTTTATTCCATCAAAAGTACATTTGTCAGGAATGCGTGTCAGAAATCATGGGTATCGTAAATGAGGTGAACGTGGCCAAAGAGTAGGAGACTTGGTTGTTAAAGCGCAAGGCCAAAAGGATCTCCAATTGGGAGATCCTTTTATCCCACTTGTTAAATTATAACTACTGGTTGGCCTAATAAGATTGTATTTCAGACATTACTGTTTTTAATCTGCCTAGACTATCAATTTTAAATAGTTTTTCTCTAAAAGAAATAAACTCATTAGCCGCCTACAAGTAGAAGAGGGCAAAATTGTGTCAATAATGAGGGTAACTTTGTGTCAACTGTCGGGGGACAAGAACATGGTCCCATGGAAAGTCGCTAATTTAGCGGCTTTTTTGTTTTATCGGTACAAGTTCTTGTCCCGAGTCGAGGCCTTCTGTATCCAACTTCCCTCCCCGTGTAAATTCGATTTGGCTTTTTTAAGTGTTCGACCTGCGCTTTCAGGCAAGCGTTCTCTTCTTCAACGCTGCTAAAATGCTTTTTATTCCAGCGTCCACGCTAATCCTCAAAGGTTTCTCCATTCTGAAACTTACAGACCCAAGTGAGAATTTGAGATTCACTTTTAGTCCCAAACTTCTCCTCCATAATCATGGAGTAGCGCCTGGTTTCATTTGAATCTCAAACATACAGCTTCCTTATTGACTTCTTCGCTATAACCCGTCAGCTTTTGCCCTTTCTTTGGTACATCAAAAATCCCCTCCGGTCTACAGTTATAAGTTCATCATATCATGAACTTTTTTTTTACTGTCTACCATAAAAGGGATAATACCATTGCCAAATGGCGGGAGGCTTCTTGCTTTAAACAGGGGAGTTTTACACTTTTTAACCGCTTTCATTTGTGCTAGACTACGATACAACCAAGCAGGGCAAGGTCCCCGGGAGAACACGGAGCACGGAGAGGAAGGGTGGTTAATATGTGGAAAATGCTAGTTGTGGACGACGATAAATTCGAGCGGGACGGCGTTAAGTTCCTGGTTGATAAATACGGCCTGCAGTTGGAACTCATAGAAGCGGACAGCGGCGAAGAAGCGCTTGTTTACCTCGAGGAGCATGAGATCGACATTTTATTTACCGACATTCGGATGAATGGGATGGACGGTCTGGAACTGGCGGAACAGGTCAGAGCGATGGGCAGGCCGATCAAAGTCGTTTTCATGAGTGCCTATGGTGAATTCGAGTATGCGCAGCGGGCGATCGATTTGAACGCGATTCGCTATATTTTAAAACCGGTGGAGGTTAGCGAGTTTCTAAAGGTGATCTCCCAAGTCATTCTTTTGTGCGAGGAAGAACGGCAAGACAGGAATCGGCGCGATAAGTTGGAAGCGGCCTACAGCCGTGATATTCGCTATGAAAAGCAGAAAAGAGTTACGGAGCTTATTCACGGTAAAATCGGCGAGGACGCAGCAGCGTGTTATCCAGCACCGCAGGTAACGGCCATTCCTTTTGTCGGCGGAGACAAGGCCGTGCATATGATCATGCTGGATACGCGCAGCCGCTTTTTCGATTTGCACGACCTGGAGTTGGAACGCGGCTTGAAAGACTTGATCGCTGTCCCTTTTGAACTGGTGCATCTGAACGAGTTTCAAAGTTTGCTGCTGGTAGCGGACAAGGAAGAAAATACGCCCGCCGAAGACGGAGAAGGGGCTATCGATTCTGTCGGTCTGCGTCGGCTTGGCGAGTCTTTAGTCCGTTGGTTTCGGGACGCGCATGAGAGGGAGATAACGGTCGTTCTCGGCGGTTTGCTGGACGGGAAGGTCCCGTTTGACGAGCGGTTCAGCGAAATGGAAGAGGTTTTGGAAACGAAGTTTTTCTACGATGAGGGCGTCGTGCTGCCGACTGTAAAACCGGCTTCGGAGACGGAGAACGGCAATGAAATGTATGATATCGAGAAGGCGCTTTCAGTCTTGTCGGAACATATTCATCGAGGCAGGTACGACTTGGCAAAGCCGCGACTTGCAGGATTAATCGACGAGATGCAGAACAGTGACCGCTACCCGGTGATGTACATCAAATATGTTTGTGTGGAAATCGTCAAAACGCTATTTGACGCTTCATCCCGTAAGGAGCCGAACCGCTTCAAGCAGCATCTCGATCTCATCTACAAGACGGCCAAACTGAGTGATTTAAAGGCCATTATGCTCAGCGTTGTGGAGGGAAGCGAGCCGGAGGAAGGTGCCGGCGCTTCCGACTCCGCGCGCAAAGCGATCGAGGACGTAGTCCATATGATCGAAAGCGAGTACGGCACCGATCTGTCGCTCGATTCGTTGGCGGAACGGGTCTATTTGTCGCCCAGTTATTTAAGCCATCTGTTCAGCCGGCATAAAGGCATCAGCATCAACAAATATATGACCCAGTACCGGATGGAGCGAGCGCGCCAATTGCTGTTGACGACTAATCGCAAAATCGTCCAAATCAGCCGCGATGTCGGCTATGCCAACGTGCCGTACTTCAGTTCGCTGTTTAAGGCGCATTATGGCCGAACGCCAACGCAGTACCGAGAAGGAGCCGGTACATGAGAAGGATGGTCGACGGTCTGTTCAATCGGTTACGTTTTAATCAAAAGCTGTTTCTTTCCTACTTAACAGTCATTATTATCCCGATCCTTATGCTGGGTCTGTATGCCTTCCGACAATCGGAGGAAATGCTGCGCATTCAAGCGACGCAGAGTATTGAAAAAAATTTGACGGCCATCTCGCAATCTCTCAACGGCACGCTGGAGCAGTACGACCATACGATTCGCTCGGTTGTGTATAACAAGACGTTTCAGCGGATTGTCGCAAATGACTACATCGATCTCGTCAATTTGTCGCGAGATTTGAATGAGTATTTGACGCCTTATTTCAATATGATGATGACGCTCAACAGCGATATTAAGCAGGTCACTTTTTATACACAGAGCGATGTTCCCGAATACGGCTTGTCCGTGCAGTCGCATGAGCGTGTGAAGGACAAGAGTTGGTACCACAAGACGATTGTGGGCAGCGGTAATCAGTGGTCGATGAATGAGAGCGGTGATTTGTTCGTGGCAGGACCGTTCCCGCGATTTTTCTCGGATAGCGACACCAATGTGCTCTTCATGGAAATCAATAGCGACGGCCTGTTTAAAAATATCACCAGTTTAGCAAAAGGGTATGACGTCGTCATCGCGGATCGAAACGGTACACTGCTCTACGCAAATTCCGATGCGGCGGCGAGCCGAGCTGCAGAGTTTACGAAAGTTAAGGATCGGCCGGATTCGGTGATCGACGCCAGCGGTGAACGGCTATACACGGTGGCGAAGACGATTGCGCAGACGGGATGGACGATCCGCTGTTTCGTTCCGGCGAAGCAGATGTCCCTCAATGCGGACTCGATCTTGAACGCGACGCTTATCGTCATCGGTTCCTGCATTGCCTTCTTGCTCATCATCATCTCGATCTTTTCCCGCACGATGATCAGACGGATATACAAGTTGAACGCGCTGATGCGGCGCGTGGAGAACGGGGAGTTGTCGCTCCAAGTTCAAAGCGCGTCGCGCGACGAAATCGGCGAACTGACGAACCGGTTCGGCAATATGATTGTACGGCTCAATGCGCTGGTGAAAGAAGCCTATACGAACAAAATTGTGCAGAAGGAGGCGGAGCTGAAGGCGCTTCAATCGCAAATCAATCCGCATTTTTTGTATAATACGCTCTCTTTCATCAATTGGGAAGCGGTCAAAAGCGAACAGCATAAAATCAGCCATGTCGTGACAGCCTTATCGCGGTTTTACCGCACGTCGCTGAACAAGGGGGATAACATTATTCCGGTGCGGGACGAATTGGACAACATTAAATCGTATCTCGATATTATGCTGATGATGAGCGATTACGAATTCGACGTTTACTATGACATCGATGAAGAGGTGTACGGCTACCGGATGCTGAATCTTATTTTGCAGCCGATTGCAGAGAACGCGGTGAAGCATGGCATCAACCAGAAGAAAGGCGGACGGGGATGGCTTAAAATCAGCGCGAAGCGAATGTCCCAGGTAATCGTGTTCACCGTCGAGGACAACGGTCCGGGTATGGATGAGGAAACGATAAGGCGACTGCTGCTTCAGCAATCTTCCGGCTACGGATTAAAAAATGTCAATGAACGGCTGAAGCTGTTTTTCGGCGCGGACAGCGGGATCGGGATTGAAAGCAATCCCGGCAGAGGAACGGCGATGAGCGTGACGATCCCACCTTATAACAATGCCATAAAAAAGTGAAGTATTTCGAAAATATTTAATAATTCTTTTTCGTAGCGGCCATGCTATCCTGTTATCAATCCAATGTATGCGCATACAAAATAGGAGGGAACAGCGATGGAGGAGACGGCTCCGCCGGCGCGGAGCGGCTATGAACAAAAGAGCAAGAAGGGCACATGGCGCAAAGTGAAACAATACCGTGTCCTGCTGCTTATGCTAGTACCGGGTATGCTTTACTATCTTGTTTTTCATTATTTGCCGATGTACGGCGTCATCTTGGCGTTTAAAGATTTTAAAATTACGCGAGGTATTATAGACAGTCCTTGGGTGGGATTTGAGGTTTTCGAAAAAGTGTTTGCGGACGGCTATTTTTATACCGTTCTGCAAAATACGCTGGTTATTAGCGTATACAAACTAGTTTTCGGGTTTCCCGTACCGATCTTTTTCGCCCTGCTGCTAAGCGAGATTTCCAGCATGCGATTCAAAAAAGTCGTGCAAACGGTTTCGTATTTGCCGCATTTTATATCCTGGGTTGTTTTGGCGGGCATTTTTTTCACGATGTTCTCTCTGGAAGGACCAATTAATACGGTGATGCAATGGTTCGGCATGGAACCGATATTGTATCTGGCAGATGACCGATATTTTCGAACGATTTTGGTCGTGACGAGCATTTTTCAAGGGTTCGGCTGGGGCTCCATCATTTATTTTGCGGCCATTTCCGGCATCGACCCGCAAATGTACGAAGCTGCCGTCATCGACGGTGCGGGACGGTTCAAACGAATGTTCTACATCTCAATCCCGATGCTGGCGCCGGTTATTGCGATTATGCTCATTTTGTCGATGTCTGGTATTTTGGATGCGGGCTTCGATCAGATATTCAACATGTATAATCCGAGAGTAATGGAAGTTTCGGACATTATCGACACGTATGTGTACCGCAAAGGGTTGGTTGAGATGAACTACAGCTATGCGACAGCGGTGGGGTTGTTCAAGTCGCTTGTAGCCCTCATTCTGATTATCAGTGTCAACCGGATCGTAAAGCTGGTGGGGGGACGGGATCATGCGTTATGGTAGCGGCAAGACGCGCAGGGGGTGTTTGACATCATTCAAGTAAAAAAATCGGCCGGCGACAAAATCGTGGATGGCGTTCTCTATATCGCCGCGGCGATCATTATGCTGGCAACCATCTATCCGTTTTGGACGCAAATCGTCATTTCGCTCGACGGTACGGGGGCGGACGGTGCAGCTTATGCCTCGGGCTTTATTTTGCTGCCGGAGCAGTTGTCCTTCGAAAGCTACAAGCTGGCATTCAAGTTCGATGCGCTGTGGCAAGGGTATTGGAATACAATCGTCCGTACCGTTATCGGTGTCATATTGGCGGTGCTGCTCACTTCCATCACTGCCTATCCGCTGGCCAAGAGGGATCTGCCCTGGAATCGCGTATTTACGGGTATTATTCTGTTCACGATGCTGTTTGGCGGAGGTACGATTCCAAACTACTTGCTGATCAAGGAATTGGGGATGTACAACACGATATGGGCGCTTGTCATTCCCGGGATGGTCGGCGCGTTCAATGTGCTTATAATGCGGAATTTCTTTCGGGAGATTCCTGCCGAGGTAGAGGAATCGGCCCGGGTCGACGGAGCGGGCTATCTGCGAATCTACACCCAAATCGTGCTCCCGCTCAGCAAGCCAGTCCTAGCGACGGTTGCGCTTTGGGTCGGCGTAGGGCATTGGAATGCCTGGTTCGACAGCATGATTTATATGTCCGATCCCGACAAGCAGGTGCTGCAAGTCGTGCTGCGCAAAATCGTCATTCAGAACAATATGACCGATATTAGCGCTGTCATGCAACATATCGGCAACCAGACGACCTTTTCGGGCCGGCAGTTGCAGGCGACGGTCATTATGTTCTCGATCATTCCGATGGTGATTGTATATCCGTTTATTCAAAAATACTTTGTCAAAGGTGTCATGGTCGGCGCAGTTAAAGGGTGATTCCGAATTGGAACTTCTGGAAAATAGAAGGGGATGAGAACATGTTCGTGAATAAAAAACGTTGGGTGAGCAGCGCGCTCGCCGCAATGATGGCGGTGACGTTGCTGGCCGGCTGCGGCAACGGGTCGTCGGATCAGGCATCACAACCGGGCAACGGGTCGACGGTGTCCGAGGAGGGCGGCGAAAATGCTATGGGCAAGCCGAAGCTGATGTTTTGGAACCTGGACGGAAACGCCGAAGCAGATTCTTATGGAGTTACGGCGCTCAAGGAAAAATTCGACATCGACGTTGAATTTGTTTCTGTCGGCCGCGAAGCGTTCAAAGAGAAGCTGAACTTGATGATTGCTTCCGGCGAAATCCCCGATTGGTGGAAAGAGCCGTCCTTCCCGGAATACGACAAGTTTTTGCAGCAAGAGGTGGCAGCTGATATTCCGCAAGATCTGATCGAGGAGCATATGCCGAAATACGTGGGTTGGCTAAAGCGGTATTTGGGCGACGATCCTTTCCGATACGTTCGCCGGGACGGCAAAATTTACGGCCTTCCGGTGCTTTGGGATATCGGCATCGACGGCATGCAGCTCGGCTTCCGGGAAGATTGGCTGAAAAAAGTGGGCATTGCCAAAAAGCCGGAAACGCTCGAAGAGATGGAAGCGGCGCTAACGGCTTTCCGCAACAACGATCCGGACGGCAATGGCAAGAAGGATACCTACGGCATCACTTCGAGCGCAGAAAGCATCGGAAGCTTGTACAGCTCGGTATTCGGTGCTTTTGACGTCTATCCCAGCATTTTTGTAGAGAAGGAGGGCAAAGTAGTGCGGGGAGAAATTGAACCAGGCGCGAAGCAGGCGCTGGAAGTACTGCATCGCTGGTACAAGAACGAACTGATCGATCCTGAGTTTGTCGTCAACAAAGCGAGCAATGTGGAAGACAAGGTACTGACCGATAAAGTTGGCGCAATCGAATATTATTGGTTGGCTTTCGTACCGGGCAATGCGTTCCTCGGGGGCGAGCAATGGTATGACAAGCTGAAACAGAAAAAGGCAGATTTTAACTGGGCGATTTCTCCCGGCGTTAAAGGTCCGGAAGGAAAATACGGCATGGCCCAGTACCATCCAAGCTTCGCTTCCGGCGTCATGTTCGGCAAGCAGTTGAACGACAACCGCGAGAAGTTGATCAAATATTTGCAAGTGTTCGAAACAACGCAGTTTGATCCGGAAATGTACGAGAAGCTGAATTTCGGCGAGAAAGGAAAAACGTGGAATATCGGCGAAAAAGGGACGGTCCAGTTCATCCCTCCTTACAACGACGAGAAAGAGCGTAAGCGGGCGGGTATAGGCGGCTACTCGATGTCCGGCTCCTTCAACGACTACGATTTCCAAACCACCTATACCTCGGAAGAAAGCCTGCGGCAGCTGGCTAAGGACACGCGGGCGCAAGGAACGCGCAACATCGATATTTTGGCGCCGTTCAACAAGCCGATTTATAACGAGTATCAGGATAAACTGAGCCAGTTTACACTGCAGCAATATGTGGACTTTATTACAGGACGCCAATCGCTCAGCGAGTTTGACAACTACGTGGCCAAATGGAAGAGCATGGGCGGCGACAAGGTGCTGGAAGAGGCGCAGAAAGTATACGACGAGAATTTCAAAAATTAAGGAGCGAAGCGGGCATGTTAGGGTTGTTTGGAATGCGATTGAAGCATATGGAGCTGCAAATGGACGGTCTCGGCCGTCTGATCGGGTTGCAATGTGCCGCGACGGGAAAGTGTTATCTTGCCGGAGAAGCAGGCTCTCCTCTTGTGCGAATAGCAGTACACGGGCAGATTTTGGAGCCGGAACGGCTTCAATGCGTCACAAGCAGCGTTGGGCACGATGACGGCAGCCGTTTCCTGATGGTATTTGACTTCTTGGACGGGGCTGTGCGGTTGGAAGTGGAAGCGTACGCAAAGGGAGACTATGCGACGTTCGAGATTATGCGCATTGTTGGCACGGAGCCGGACGTCCTGCTCTGGGGCCCTTACGAAACGGTGATTTCCGGCTCGATCGGGGAGTCGGTCGGGGTCGTGCATGACGGCGAATATGCTTTGGGCTTTCAGGCCTTAAACGAGAAGACGCTCGGCGGCTTCCCGGTGGATCTGAGACTGGACCGCTTTGCCGACCTTCCTTACCCGGACGCGAAGGTCGGGTATGACGTCTGCGCAGCCTGGCCGACAGCCGATGGCAGCTTGCTGCAAGCGTTTACGCGTAACCGGACGCGAGATGAACGGCGGACGGTATGGGGAACGCCCGACATCCCGGTCACCCCTATGGATGGCCCGGATGCAGCGCTGACCGGGTCAAAAATTGCGCTGTTTGGTTGTCCGGCCGATCTTATCCTGCAAATAATCGAAGCGATCGAACTGGGCGAAGGGCTGCCACATCCAACGATTGACGGTGCTTGGGCTAAGTCGTCGCCGGATGCGAAGCAGTCGTATCTGATTACCGACTTTAATGAGGGTGATATTGGAGATGCGGTAGCTTTCGCGAAGGAAGCCGGCCTCTACGGTATTTATCATCCCGATCCGTTCGCGAACTGGGGACATTTCGAGCTGAAACCGTCAGCCTTTCCAAATGGAGACGCCGGGATGAAAGCTTGCGTTGAGGCGGCGGAGAAAGAAGGGATAATTGTTGGCGTCCATACGTTGACCAATTTTACGACACTCAACGATCCCTATGTCACGCCCAAACCGGATAAACGGCTGCAGCTTGTGGGAAGGGGGCTGCTGACTGCACCTGTCGGGATAGAAGCGACAGAGATCGAGGTTGACGATCCGCGTCCGTTTCAGGTTAGCTTGTTCCGGCGAACGGCCGTTATTGAAAACGAACTGATTGAATACGACGGAGTATCGGAGGAAGCGCCGTGGAGGCTACTCGGCTGCCGTCGCGGGGCGAACGGGACGGAGATTTCCGCCCACGAGACGGGAACGGCTGTCGGCCGGTTGTGGGACCACCCGTACGATGTGTTTTTTCCGAATTTGGAATTGCAGGATACGTACTGTGACCGGATTACGTCCTTGTTTCAGGCGACGGGATTGCGGCAAATTTCGTTTGACGGTCTGGAAGGCGTCTATGTGACCGGCCATGAGGATTACGCGACAAACCGCTTTGTCAAACGCTGCTATGACGGATGGGAAGGCGAAGTGATCAATGATGCCAGCATCGTAGTTTCCAATTACGCCTGGCATATCCATACACGCTTCAACTGGGGCGAGCCGTGGGGAGCCGCGACGCGGGAAGGGCAGTTGGATTGGCGGCTCCATAATCAGCGCTTTTTTGCCCGAAACTTTATTCCGGCGATGCTCGGCTGGTTTATGCTCCGCTCCGTTTCGAACCAGTTCGAAGCGACGACGCAGGACGAGATCGAATGGGTGCTCTCCAAGGCGGCCGGTTTCGACGCCGGATTCGCATTGTTTGCCGACATGGCTGTGTTAAAGCGAAACGGCAATATCGGCGAATTGCTGGCGCTTGTTCGCGAGTGGGAGGCCGCCAGACGGTCGAATGCGTTCAGCGAGTCGCAGCGCCAACAGATGCAAGACCCTGCCCGCGACTGGCATCTGGAACCGGCGGGGGAAGGCCGCTGGATGCTGTATCCTGTGGACATATCGGATGAATTGCTGTGCAATCCGGAAGAGCAGCAACCGGGTCAGCCGGGCGGCTCGGACTGGACGTTCTACAATCGGCAAGAGGAGCAGCCGCTCCGATTCATTCTGCGCGCGGTGCCGTCCTATGGCAATACGCGGGGAATGGTTAAGCGGCCGACGTTTTACGCCGGCGGCAGCTACATGACATTTGAGACGGAGATCGGCGCCGGGCAGTATCTCGTGTGCGAGAGCGACCGGATAGGCCGTGTCTACGACGCTAACTGGAACTTGTTGAAGACGGTGGAGGCTGTGTCGGAAGCTCCGTTGCTAAAAAGAGGAGGGCAAACCGTCTCGTTCAGTTGCCGCTTTGAAGGCGATCCAAAGCCGCGCGTATCCGTCAAGCTGTTCACGCGCGGCGTGCCGGAAGTGGTGGCAGCGCGGCCGGGCGAATGAATTTATATGCAGAGAAAGCGATTCGACGACTGTTGATATGCTTTCTCTTTTTTTATTTTTTATATTGGTTGCCGGGTTTTATGATTGGGGAGCCGTCGATGAGGTTGTAAATAGTCTTGCAGCTGGTATGGAGCCATCAAGTAACGAAGCTGGTGAGCGTAAGATTATTGAAGCCGTGCAAAGTGGAAAGCTGTCGGGGGACAAGAACATAGTCCCATAGAAAGTCGCTGATTTAACGGCTTTTTTGTTTTATCGGTACAAGTATCTAACTAAGAAGTTTCAGTGAGGCTTGAAGGAATTTTCTCCGTTGTGACGAAAATCGTTTCAGGAGGTGTTGGTTATGGACGTTAAAATTGACTTAGAATTCACCCCAAGATCGCCACTTCCCGGCGCAACATATACGGAATCTAGTTTTGTACGTTCGTCATCCCAATTCACTTTTCGATCTGAAGAGATTGGAATCGCACTCGTGAATCTGTGGAAATTTGGGTGGGAGGACGGTCCTGTTGTTGATTCCTTAGGTGGGGAGTTAAGTACGTAAAGAGGAACTTCTCATGCACGAAGGAAGAAAAAATCATTCTGAATAAACTAACGCCATTAGTACGTTCACTGCGGCAACGGGACATCCAGATTTTCCATTGTAACCATGCTCTGTTTTTGAACCATTACCCCCCAGTGGTACGAATCAACGACTGAGGAGGAACGGGCTCATTTAAACGATCTTAAGGATTACCATGAGATCGGTAAGGAAGAAAAGTTAACTTCATTTCCTGAATTCGAATGGAGGGAAGTCTGGAGGGCCAGACACAGAGACGATGTGTTTCATGCCCAATGGATGAATGAGCAAGAAAATGTGTACGATCAAATCAAGATACCCGTGGAAATCGAGCCACAAGATGGAGATCTTCTCATTTACTACAAAGAACAATTCGATCGTATACTACAGCATTCAATGATTGAACTATCGGGATACGTTAGTTGAACTTTGCTCAGCTGATGATTTACAAAAGCGAGGCCCTTGTAGAGAAAGAGAGGGCCCGCTTTTTTATGGCAACGAACATATACGCATAAATGTCCTCATAAATAGCGGGCCTTTTGATTTATGAATATTAGCTTTTGTCCAAAGCCTGTGATAAGAAATTTTATCCTTAACTTCGGCAGATTTTCTTATAAGGCATCTTGGTTTAACAATAACGCCAGCGGATATGCCGATATGCAGAAATAAATCATTTTCCGGTCACAGCTGAATACTTGTCCTATATTTTGAAATAATTCGAACGATATCAATAAATATTACCAATATATACTGTAAGACCGAAGGGGGAGGTGGCAGATGAATCATCAATCTGAATATGCAAGGCTTATTTCGCTTACGCTGGCCGGGAGCCGTGATGCGTTTGGTGAGTTATATGAAGCAACCATTAAGGACGTGTACAATACTGTTTATTTCCTTATTCGGGAACCATCAGATGCAGAGGATGTCGTTCAGGAGATTTATATTCAAGTATACCGGTCTCTTGAAAAGTTTGACGTAAGCAGGCCGTTTCGGCCTTGGTTAATGGGAGTGGTCATGCGGCAAGTTCAGGCTTACCGCAGAAAGAGTTGGACACATGTGCGGATCATCAAAAAAGCTGAACGGGTTGACCAAGCCGTGGTCTACGATTTCTCAAGTGAGGTGGTCAACAAAGTATCGAATCAATCGCTACTTGCATGCGTAAATCGACTTCCTTATAAGCTGAAGCTAGTAGTTATTCTGCATTATATGAATGATTACACGCAAGAAGAAATTGCAGCCACATTAGAAATCCCTCTTGGTACGGTAAAATCGCGGATTAATGCTGCTCTACAAAAGATGCGCAAAAAAAAGAAAAATAGCATTCTGGCTATGGGAAAGGTGGAGGAGCTAAATGAGTCTCGATGAAAGATTGAAAACTGCTTTTAAGGAAGAGACCAAAGAATGGAACGCACCAACGGAGCTCAAGGAAAAAATATTAAACAAAGTCGTACACATTCAAGGAGGAAGGCAAATGAAAAAATGGGTCGTTGTATGTATTTTGGCCGCTACATTGTTAATCCCAACAGGTGCTTTTGCCGGTTATAGCTACATAGCTGATTCCATCTATGGTTCGAGGGAAAATATCGGAGTAACTCAAAAACAATATGATGAGCTGGAGGCAAAGCTGCAGACCGCTAAACAAAACCTAAGTGAAGAGGAGTTTACAAAATGGATGTCCTTACTAAAAGAATTGGGCACCCTTAATTTGAAAGTTGCCGATGCAAATGGGGATTTTCATATCGAGAGATTGAGTGTAGGAGAGCAAAAAATCTATAGAAGGTTAACCGCAGAGCTAGAGCCACTCTTTCGCAAATTAAATGAAGTTCAATCAACGAAGGGAGAAGCTAAACCTATAGATAGCGCTACTTTTTGGAATGGAGTGCTAGATGAAGCAGGGCAAATATTAAGCAAAGAAGAGTTTGATGAGTTTCAAAAATTAGTAAATGAATTAATGGCTTATGACGCCAAAACACTTGATCCGGATGGTAGTGTTCATATTGAACGGCTATCAAAGGAAGATCAAACGAATATAGAGCAAGTGGAACAGCAGTTGCAACCATTTTTTAAGAAGTTGGGCATTACAATTAAGCCGAAAGATTGATCTCCACTTGTCGAGGAACAAGAACATGTACGCTTAAAAGTCCGCATAAATAGCGGGCTTTTTTGATTAGCGGCTTTAGCCAGTTGAGATCGCGAAGCGTGCGAAACAAAGACTTAAGCGGAACAAATGAAAAAATGTCGAGTGTTGGGGGACAAGAACATAGTCCGATTACCGATAGATGATCATCTAAATAATAAGCATATGTAGTTAAAACCTTCAATAACACCATGATGCATGACAGTTTTTTCACGTTGTTATGGAACAACTCTTTGATCGGGTGTATGGGAGCGGACTTTGATCGCCCACCGGCTTCTCTAGACAAATGAAGATGGAAGATCCGTCTAACATCACCATGCAAGTATACCGCTGGGCCAGCAAGCTGCTGGAAGAGCATTGGGATGGCTTGCCGGGCTTTTTTTTTATGTAGAATAATTTGTGTCATCAAAAAATGCAGAAAAGTGGCCACACTATAGGATTTTGACTCAAATGTGACTACATTATAGAGTAGCCTTCATAGAATCTAACCAGGTCGCAAAATTGGCAAGATCTTTGGTGTTGAAGGATTTCTATCTGTTGATGATTATCATAATCTCGATCAGTCTTTTCGACTTTGCCATTGTAAACTCCATTTCTTGTATTTATGACAAGTTTTGTCACTATTGTACGATAAGATGCTAATGAAGTCCAAATAACAAATTGGACAATTTCAAGTAAAAGGAGCTGTTTATATGTCAATGCGCTCAACACCATTTATTATGCTGGATGGACAAGCTGCGGAAGCGATTGAGTTTTACCGGGAAGCGTTGAACTCGAAATTACTGTTCAAAACTACGTACGGGGAAGGCACGGATGCCGATGGTTTGCCTGATGAAGTGAAGACTCGTATTTCCCATGCTGTGTTGCAAACCGGTGAAAATGATTTGATGGTCGCTGACATCTTTCCGGGGAAATCTATTGTAATCGGAGATCAGGTAAATATTTGCATTACAGCTACGCAACAAAGCGAGATTGAAGAAATGTATAAAAAATTCAGTGAAAAAGGACAAGTTATATTCCCGTTGCAAGAAACTGAATTCAGTCCCTGCTTCGGAATAGTGAAAGATCATTTTAACATTACATTTCAGTTCTTCATGAATGATACAACAAGCAGTTGGAGCTGAAAATAAAAGGCCTTGACCGGGGAGGGGAACCGCCCCCTTAATGTAAGACAAATTAAAACACCTTCAAGAAAATGCAACCATGTCGTAGGGCATGGAGATCATCTTGGAGGTGTTTTTTTGTCGGCAACTAGAGTTAGCTATCCTGTTGAAGTGAAAATGAAAGCTATTGGTATGAGGGTAGACAGCATTCCGGGAAAAGAAGCCATTGTCAGTGCTTTTTTATTCTGAATTGGGTTCTTGATGTTGTTCATCCAGGACTAATCTCATAGTCGAGTTAAACTTGTTTAAAAAAGTCACATATTGATTCAACTGCAAGTCCGTATATTCTCTGAGCATTGAATCTACGTGGTTAGCGAGAGGTCCAAAAAACTGTGCAGTATGTGCTTGGACATTAGGACCGCTATGTAGAGTAACCATCCGTCGATCGGTAGCTTCGCGAGTACGATATATGTGCCCAGCACGTTCAAGACGGTTGAGCAATGCAGTGGTTGCTCCCGACGATAACGAAATACGCTCACTTAACCGTGCAGGCGATAATGGAGAACCAATATCCTCCGCGTAGAAAATCTCTATTAATGCAATAGCGTCAGTAGAATGTAAATTAAGCGAAGTTGCAAATCGGTGTGAAAGCTCGGCGTAATTCGCACCAAACCGTCGAAGTTCATTTACAATTTGCTCGCGGTGTTCAGTGACGTCTCTAAGTTCTGGATTATCCATGGATACTTTCTCCTTGATTAATATCAATATATCATCTCTAGATTATCACACTAGCTTAATCACCACTATCTTAATGTACTTCAAAGCGACTGTAAAGGCGTAAACGGATATGTTGTATTGGTTATATTGAATGGAAATATTCCCTTGACAATATAATTCGATAATGTTGTATAATAATAAAGCTTTATCATAAAGATACTTTACAGTGGAGGTATTTAAATTGAAAAGTCGATTAGTAAGTCCCCGTTCACAACTAATTGCTCTAGTTGTCGTCTTAGTTGCGGTTTTCATGGAATTGCTTGATGCAACGATTGTCAGTGTAGCTGCTCCTTCGATAGCCGTATCGTTAGGAGCCAGCGAAGCAGAGCTCCAATGGACGGTGGCAGGGTACACACTTGCGTTAGCAGCTGGATTAATAACGGGCGGACGAATAGGTGACCAGTTTGGACGGAGACGTGCTTTCTTAATAGGACTTATGGGGTTTACCTTAGCCTCGTTATTATGTGCGCTTGCTACTAGTCCGGCTTTCTTAATCGCTGCACGTGTTGCGCAAGGGTTAACTGGAAGTTTAATGATACCCCAGGTTTTTGGCATTATTCGCACAGCGTTTACGCCATCTCAACGAGCTATGGCATTCGGAGCCTATGGTGCTGTTTTAGGTCTAGCTAGCCTGGCGGGGCCACTGCTTGGAGGAATACTTGTTAATGCTGATCTTTTGGGATTGGGTTGGCGCACCATTTTTGGGGTGAACGTACCAGTCGGTATCGTCGGTCTTATTCTTGGATTCAGGTATATACCTGAATCCCGTGGAGCTGGTTCAATGAAACTTGACTTGGGTGGCGCAGTACTAATTTCATTTGCGATGATATTAATTTTGTTACCTATAGTACAGGGACGTGAGTGGGGGTGGCCATGGTGGGGCTTCGTAATGCTTGCCTTATCCATCCCATTAATAGCGCTCTTTTTTATGAGAGAAAGCCGCTTGGCCGCAGGCGGCGACCAACCAATACTGGATCCGGCGCTTTTGCGTATAAGAGCATTTACAAGTGGTCTTTCCGCTTCCCTGTTATTTTTTGGGGGGATAGGCTCATTTTTCTTCCTATTTGCCCTTTACCTTCAGCTCGGCACCGGACGGGATGCGCTTGAAACGGGTATGGCCATTCTTCCTTACGCGATAGGGTCTATCATTACATCTGGCATCGGTGTCCAATTTGCAAACCGGGCCGGTCGCGCCATGCTTGTGTTCGGCAGTTTACTTCTTGCGATCTCTCAGGGAATTCTATTGCTAAATGTCAGAGATGGTGTTGATCCATCTTATTGGGCGCTCGCCTTGCCAATGTTTATCGGCGGATTAGGGATCGGTTTTACTGCGCCTATTCTGGTGAATGTCATTATTGCTGGGGTCCCTGGCAAAGATGCTGGTTCTGCCGGTGCCGTTCTTACTACGATTGGTCAAATAGGCAACTCCATCGGAATTGCGATCCTGGGTGTCCTTTTCTTCTCTAGGTTAAACTCTTCATTTACCGTTGAAGAAAATCAATTGATTGCTTATGGCGATGCATTGACCTTTATTCTTCCTTGGCTAATTGCATGTTATGTTATAGCGGCTGCTCTCATGCTTTTGCTGCCAGCAAAAGCAGCCTCTGAGGAACTTCATCACTGATATCAGGGCCGGCAAACAATTCAATTCGCCACCAATTATTCTGTATAAATATTCCATTAATCTTCAGATGTGGGACGAATAAGAACCTGTACTTGGTAGTAGCGATCGAAATCCAAATCGTCGATGTAGCCACGCTGAAAAACACAAGTTACGTCAAACTCATGAAGCAGTTCATCATCTGGATTCAGTCATTTTTAGTAAAATCACAATTTTTACCGGTGTGTCCGGGTATGGTAAATCGTCGATTGTCTTTGATACCATCGCTGCAGAAGCGCAGGCGCTGTTGAACGATAACTTCAGTCTATTTGCACGTAATTTCCTGCCTCGCAACCGCAAGCCGACAATATCGAGAACCTGAGCATGGCGATTGTGGTCGACCAGAAGCGGCTTGGAGGAGGCATGCAATCGACACTCGGCACGGTCAGCGATATTGCTCCGATGTTACGCTTGTTATTCGAGCGTGTGGGCCAGCCGCAAGTAGGCAATGTCGACCAATTCTGCTTCAATACTACACAAGGGATGTGCCCGGTATGCAACGGAGTCGGTCGGAAAGTGGGTGTCGATCTGGAGGCTGCCATAGACCAAAGCAAATCTCTGGGGTAGGTTTATCGGAACAAGTTCTTGTTCCGAGTCGAGGACAAGAACTTGTTCCGATTGCCGTAAAGGACAATAATATAAGCCGATTACCGATTAGATGAGTATCTAACTATGTTTCGAAGAAATTTCATTAAACATACGGGCAGGGTAGTGAGAGAAGGCTGTGGAATAAATATGACTGATGTTCCTACGCAAGTTGGGTTTGATTTCGTATGTAAACCTGTTGGTGGGGAGTTATTAGCTGTTACTGAGGAAACAACCGATAGTCGCTGGGTGGCGAAGGATAAAGTTCTTGATTTCATTGAACACCCCGCTATTCGCACCCGCTATCAGGCATATTTGGACTTTAATGGAGCGGTAAATTACATGGCGTATTTAACGAAACCTGAGTTCATAATCAAACACCAAACAATTATTTCGAAGTAGATTTTACGTATAAAAAGAACATTACGACGTATGTTTTTGTCGTAGGACAGAAACATTGTCCCATTGAAAGTCGCTATTTTAGCGGTTTTTTGTTTTATCGGTACAAATTCTTGTCCCGAGCCAAGGACAAGAACTTGTACCGATTGCCGTAAAGGACAAGAACATGGTCCGATTACCGATTAGATAAGTATCTAATTATGTTTCCATGCAACTTCATTAGCTAACGGGCAGGTTAATGCAACTGAAGGAATTCCGGGAAATATGGGGAATTCTATTTTTACCCCCTATGGGAGATATCAGTAAAGTGAGGGAGATACAATGAGTCAAACCGCAAATAAATTTGAAAAAGAAATAACTAAAAGAGTGCGGATGAAATACCTCTTACATTTGCCAGATCAACATGAAAAAGAGTCCTCAAATAAGTGGCCTTTAATCTTGTTTCTTCACGGGGCAGGTGAACGTGGAGATGATCTGGAGTTGGTAAAAGCACATGGAATTCCTATGATAGCAGAACGCGATCCTTCTTTTCCATTCATTACGATTTCCCCTCAATGCCCGGAGGATTCTTTTTGGAATGCTGAACAAGACGGATTGATGGCATTAGTAGATGAGATCATTGCAAACTATAACGTTGATCCAGATCGGATATACTTGACGGGGCTAAGCATGGGTGGTTATGGGACGTGGCACTTAGCAGCAGAATATCCAGGAAGGTTCGCAGCTATCGCTCCGATATGTGGTGGAGGTAACCCCAACCGGGTACATGAACTAGTAGGAACACCCATCTGGGCATTCCATGGCGCGAAGGATGATATAGTGTCCATTTCTGAATCAGAAAAAATGGTAGACGCACTTCGCGAAAACGGTGGAAATGTCTCTTTCACAATTTATCCTGAGACGAATCACAACTCCTGGACAGAAACATACGATAATCCGGAATTATATAGCTGGTTTTTAGGTCATTCTTTAATGGTAAGGAAATGAAGTTGTTTTACATTAAGTTAAAATATCATGGAGCAGTTCACCTGTTGGCAGCTGCTCCTTTTTTTTAGCTAACGGAAGATATAGAAAAAACAGAATATCATTGAATTACAAACTACCAAAATCCTTTTGTGATTTGGTATCACAGTTTAGCAATGGTTCATTTCTGTACATGATTCAAGAAGTTAGTGCAGTAGGAGATAGAAACAAGAAAAACTTATCGAATCAGAGACTTTCATTATAAAGAATGACGAGCGTTGAGACTCATAAAATGATTAATATTAGAGAGGGTGGATCAGTGGAAATAGGGCCATTTAATCCCATTTTCTCTAGATCGTAAATGAAATGCCTGGTGTTTTATTGCGAACCAGATGAAGAATGAAGAATACAAAGTTGCTTATTTCGATAGTCGCAACCCCAAATTGTATGGAATCATGGATTTCAAAGGGACCATGTTCTTGCCCTCGGACATTCGTTCATCCCTCCTCCTAGAGACGCACTCAATTTCCAACGTTTGATTGAACGTGAGGTGTTATGAAAAATCTCGTCTTAATTAGTATTTATTCCAACCTTATTCCATAGAAATCACGTTATAGTCATACAAGGTTCTAATAAATTCCTCTCTATTGTTTATCAAAACCTTTAACCACTGATTGAAATTGAGGATTTTGCTAATTCAGAATTAATGAATCGGTATCTATCGGGCGAGGATATCGAGCTGCAAGAAGCATGGGAAAAATCGAGGATCTTAACTGGGAAAATTGCTCTGCAATTGTTAATGGCAAAGCTTCAAAGCAGAGAGAAGTTTATTTCACGACAGAGTGTAAAGTGTGGCTCAAGAAGTATCTGGCCGGCCGTGAAGACAACTGTAAAGCCTTATTCGTAACCGATACACATCCGAGTAGACGGATGGCCATTCCTACGATCCGGTGGGCGTTGAAACTGCTTGCAGGCCGAGGAGAGATTGAAGTAAATCCATATCCGCATCGATTTCGTCATACCTATGCGTGCCAACTCCTCGATAATGGAGCACCTTTAGATTTCATTCAAGGCATGCTAGGGCATGAAAAAGCATCGACCACTCAAATATATGCTCAGCTGCGCGGCGAACGACGACGAGAACTTTATCGTCGATTTTTTTAGCATTTTGAATAACAGCAGATTCCCCTTAAAGTCCGCCTTTATTCAACTAAAGGGCAGGATAGTGCAGCAGATCATAGAATAAATTATGTTATATCCTCGGATTTGGATGTGATTCCCAATGAGAAACACGGAGTATTTGAATTTATCGACGGTTCATCCGGCCAAGTCAATCGCCTGCCGTATTAAGGAGGTACTATGAACTCGAAAAATGATAATAAATTGCGCGAATCATTCGAACAAGCCGCGAATATTTATCAGCAGTCGCGTCCGGATTACCCTGATGAATTGTTCGATGACTTAATCTTTGCTACAAATTTGAATCCAGGCGATCGTTTGTTGGAAGTGGGTTGTGCTACAGGAAAGGCTACTCTCCCATTAGCCAAGCGCGGATTTAAAATCACGTGCGTAGAACTTGGAGCCGAGCTCGCTGCAGTTGCCCGTCATAACCTTGTCGGAATGGACGTTGACATAATCAACAGTAATTTCGAAGACTGGCAACCGGAGGCGGGGAATAGTTTTGATCTGGTATTCGCTGCAACCGCTTGGAAATGGGTTGATCCCGAAGTTCGGTACATGAAGGCATGGCAGGCACTTCGTCCTGGCGGACACCTAGCATTTTGGAACGCAGATCACGTTTTTCCAGACGATGAAGACCCATTCTTCCGTGAAATTCAAACCGTTTACTATGAGATCGGCGAAGGTAAATCGGTAGACAACAACGATTGGCCAAGGCCAGGGGAACTTCACGTGCAAAGAGATGAGATTGAGAAAAGCGGCCTTTTTGAGGTTGTTCGCATACGACATTTCGATTGGGAGCGCATTTATCATGTTAACGCTTATATTAAACTCCTCGAAACCTTCTCCGGGCACATACTTATGGAGGAATGGAAACGCGAAAAACTCTTCAACGAAATCCGAGTTCGCCTTAATAGTCGCCCAGAAAAGTCGGTTCGCCGCCACTGGGGCGCTGTTCTCCATGTCGCCCGTCGAAAAGATTGACAATGGAGACAAAAGCTTCCCATCGTTATGCTAACGGGGAATGTTAGTTCAATAAAAGACAAGTAGGCAGCCGTTAACGAGATCGGCTGCCTTTGTTCAACTAACGGGCAGATTAGCGTTGAACTGAGCGGTTAGCCTGAAAGACACTTTCCAGGTGTTGACATAGAAATCATCATGTGTTAGCATTGCAATAATTGATAAGAGCGGAGGGGTTACGTGTGTTAAACTAATTCTTCGATATTCTTTGCACAAATGAATTTAAATAGTGGTTTAAGGCTATTTGTTTTGCGTGCATCGTAATCGAAGATTGGTTTACCTTCCACGGTAACCTAGTTTAGTACTATGCGATTGGAGACAGGGGTAACTCTAAGCTCATGTCGTATAGACTGGATTTAAAGAAAATGTAATGAACCCTTTTGATCTATCCGGTGAGGGGACTGCGAGTCTATCATAGGATAATCATCTAATTACGTTCATTTTCAATTTCTTTATTCGATTACTGCATGCACAGGCCGATAGCCTGTGTTTTTTTTTATTTCTACATTAATGTTGGAGGAATTTACATGAACGAACGATTAATAAAAGTAAATGGGATTGAAATATGTACCGACAGTTTCGGAATACAAGGTAACCCGGCAATATTACTGATTATGGGTGCCCAATCCTCAATGATTTGGTGGGAAGAAGAATTTTGTCGGCGCCTGGCAGATACAGGACGTTTTGTCATTCGTTATGATAACCGCGATGTTGGACGTTCAACAACTTACGAACCTGGTCAACCGGGCTATACTTTCGAAGATATGGCAGATGATGCTGTTCGAGTATTGGATGCTTATAAAATTCAGCAGGCACACATCGTAGGCTTGTCCATGGGTGGTATGCTGACTCAAATGATAGCTCTGCGGCATCCAGAGAGAGTTTTAACCATTACCCTCTTATCAACGTCCAATTTTGCTCCGGATCTCCCCCCGATGGAGGAAAGGATTATGGATTTTTTCTCGAATGTGGGGGCAATAGATTGGAATAACGAACAATCGGTAGTCGAATTTGCAATAGATAGATCAAGAATCCTAGTGGGTTCAAAGCATCCTTTTGATGAGAAAAAAGTTTATCATTTGGCACAAGAAGAAATAAAAAGAAGCAAAAATATGGCCAGCATCCATAATCATGGCATGCTCACAGGTGGAGAATCCTATTTGTCTAGGACGGGTGAAATAAACGTGCCCGCTTTGGTTATACATGGCACTGAAGATCCGATTATCCCTTATGAACATGGAAAAAATCTTGCTAACGAAATTCCAGGTGCGGTTTTACTGACATTGGAAGGTACTGGGCATGAGCTTCACTATGGCGACTGGGATATAATAATCGATTCTATTTCAAATCACACTGCGATACCAAATCAGTTCAGCTAACGATCAATAATAGACACGAAGGCAGCCTGCCGAACGTTCGGCTGCCTTTTCCAAGCTAATTGAACAAACAGGATTGTTTTACGGTTTAAAGTAAGTCATATCAGGGAGGAATATTTTTAATGTCAAACCATGAAAATGAAGTAATACTAACAGGAGGGAATGTCTCTAAAGTGTATCGTTCGGGAGATACTGTACGACGCGAATTAAAACCAGATAGTTACAAAATTAATAAGCTATTAAAGCATTTGGAGAACAAAGGTTTCAGTTATGCACCAAAATTTTTAGGTATTGATGAAAAAGGAAGAGAGATATTATCATTTATTGAAGGAGAAGCTGGTAATTATCCTTTAAAGGAATACATGTGGTCTGATGAAGTCTTAATAGAAATAGCGAAAATGCTCAGGTTTTATCATGATTCTGTGAGTGATTTTTCATTTGATGAGAGCTGGAAATCGATAGATAACACCCCTCTACAGTTTGAAGTATTGTGCCATAATGATTTTGCAATATACAACATTATTTTTAATCAAGAAAAACCAATAGGTATTATTGATTTTGATGTTGCTGGACCTGGTCCAAGACTTTGGGACATAGCATATACGCTTTATACTTGCGTCCCTTTAAGCAGATGTTATCTTTCCGAAACAGGTGAAATTATTTATTATAATTCATTACAGCATGCTAACCGTATAAAACAAAGAGTTAAATTGTTTTTTGAATCGTACGGTGAAGGAAAGGAAGAAGATTACTTGGAAATGGTATTGCTACGATTAGAAGGGTTATGTAAAACAATTATAAGGAAAGGCAGTGAAGGTGACATTGCTTTTCAAAAGATGATGGATGAGGGGCATCTTGAACATTATCAAAACGATATTAAATTCATTCGAGAACATGGAAAAGAGTGGATTTAAGGTTAGCTTATGCTCAACTAACGGGAAACGATAGCTCACTAAAGATAAAACTGCAGCCGACCAGTTGATCGACTGCAGTTTCTTTACGCTAACGGGCAGGATAGTTCAATAAATTCACGAATACTCTACATATGGAATTATTTACGAAGTTCGTAGATAAGACGTTATCGGAAATCAGCGTGTAAAAAAATATAAAAACAGAGAGCTTACTCTTCAGAGGGGAATATAACATGCTGGTACATACAGGGACGACTACATTAAAAACCAGTAGGTTAGTTTTACGGCAGTTTAACCTAAATGATGTCCAAGTGTCGCAGGACAAGATCTTGTTCCCATTGAGAGTCGCTATTTTAGCGGCTTTTTTGTTTTATCGGTACAAGTTCTTGTCCCGAGTCGAGGACAAGAACTTGTACCGATTGCCGTAAAGGACAAGAACGTGAGCCGATTACCGATTAGATAAATATCTAATTATGTTTCCATGCAATTTCATTAAGCTAATGGTCAGATAAACATAATAGGCAACGAGCGGAGAATCTTATATGATTTCAGGAGTCAGTACCGGGATGCATGTTGAAGCTGGTGAAACCAATAAAGAACAAATGTATAGTCTTGGTGAAGCTACTGGACGAATGCATAAATGGACGCAAGTTAACATGCCTCAGTTACAGTTTTTACAGTGGGAATTACCTTCTAAGGAAAATAACTTGAAGAGCTAAGAATAAACTATCTTGAGACCCAACAGGCAGGTAACGAGAAGTATCTAGCTGCTATTGAAAAGCAAATAGAAATACTTAAAAGGTTCGATCTTGAAAAACTAAAAAATAATAGATTTCAAGGTTGGGCATACTGGGACATGCACATGGATAACCTATTGTTTCATAGTGATAGCCTAGCGGACATTCTGGATTTCGATAGACTTCATTACGTTTATATGGATTTTGATATTTCTCGCTCTCCTTTCAGGAACATTGCGAGCAAATCAAAAAATATTAAGACTACAAAATCATACATCGAGGGCTACCGAAATCATCGCACAATACTTTCGGAACAGCTAGTTGTTTCGGTTAAATTAACTTGGTATAAAGTGTTCAAATGGGTGCATGAGTAATTTAGAAAAGATAAAGCCATGAGCCGATTTAAAGATGAAATGATATAGATTGGCGACGAATGGGAGAATCTCGATGAGATATTTGATAAGTAATGAAAAGGCATAATAGTGTAACAAAAGAAGTTAACGAGTTAAGCTAACCGGAAACGCTAATTCAATCTATAAGATTAAAACCTTCTAATAGAAGCAAACAGTTTTAATAGCTCTTTTAGGAGGTTTTATTTATGTTAGATAAGCGAGCAATGGCGACTGTATGAAACAGATAAACGTATCCAAGGATTCAGTCCGAAGACCTTACAAGCCTATGCTCTGCACTGAAAATGAGGATTGGGGGACCTGGATTAATCAGATGTTACTCAGATATTATGTAGTGCTCGAGATGCAATGTATTTAGGACTTAAATGGAATGAGAGGGGGAGTTCGTAAGGAGTTACTATGCTCGTAAATGGAAAGGTGATCAAGGAGGGAAAGCTGGAGGACGGTATGTCTACGTGCCGCTATGCACCGGATGCTTATAAAGAGCAGTGCAGAACAAGCAGACACAGATACATAAACATTTATTTTGTCAATTTATCTGGCTAACCTCTCCCATTCTTTAGGTCTTGAACAGAATAACGTTATGAGTGGCTGGAAAGTTGCATAATATTTCAGTATCCTTAAAGGTATACAAAAGGGAGCGTATGCATTTCTGCAGCGATCCCTTCTTTATCTTCATCAGTATAATCCGAATGTTTGCAACTAGTTTAATGCTTCTGTAACATCAAAAATAACCGGAGTCCAGAGAATAATGCATTTTACTTCCCAGGAAAATTTGGGCCGAACACAATTCAATAGAGACAGAATCTATATATTTTAAGCGGACATTCCTTCCGCTTTATTTGCTGTGCAATTTTTTTAATACATCGGAAAAACAAACGGCATGGGACTCACTCCCATACCGTACTGGATTCCAATTTTTGTTCCCAATCTTGTCTTTGGACTAAACTTAATGTCATTGCCTGGTTAGGGTGCCTTTTGGGAATGCTATATTAAAGACCTAATTCCTCATACGTAGAAGCAATTCGGGAAGATGCTGCACCTTTTAAAGTTCCCGTCGATGTAAAGTTAACATAATACGTGCCTGAGTAAGGTACCTTACCCCACATGTTTTGTGATTCTCCAGGGGCAATAGTAAGACTATCCCATACTGTTCCCGTTGGAGAGCTTGATGTGAGAGTAACTATCATTTTTGTTGTTCCTGAATTTTTTATTAGCACTTTAAGCCAAGGTAAATCATTTGACATTACAAGCATTTTTGATTCACTTGTTCTACTCCCATCAAAATTTATGGACCATGGCTTATCAGAAGCGAAAGGAACAATAACGCCTGTTTCATTTCCAGATTGCTCTATCAACCCTGGTGGTGTTGTTGGTAGGGATACATCTTCAGCAAATGCGAAAGATGCCACACCAAAGATACTTGCAGAAATTGTAGTAGCCAAAATACGTTTGATTGCTTTATTCATCTAAATATCTCCGAAATTATATATTTGCAAAATCATTTTATGTAAAAGTGTTATTTCTAAGCTTGTCGTCTAGTTAACCTACTTTTACCTCTGTTATTCTCATATAAATAACGCTTTAAGTTGCTGTAAAGTTATGAGGATCTTTTGAAAAATAGCATAATTTCTTGTTTATAAACTATATCCTTTTTATTTTTAAACGTTTATAACAACGATGGGCAGCATAAATGAGAAAATACGGTTATGGCCGAGTGTCCGAAAAGGATCAAAATGAAGATAGACAGCTTACAACATTGCGAGAACAAGGCATTCCGGAAGAATACACTTTTTTCGATGAAGATAGTGGGAAAAACTTTGATCGACCCGAGTATCAACTGCTGAAGCGTGTCATGCATGAGGGCGACATCTTATTTGTAAAATCCATCAATAGGTTTGGCCGTAACAAGCAAGATATTCTAAAAGAATGGCGATGGTTGATCTATGCGAAAATCCATGTTGTGGTGATAGACATACCCATTCTGGATACACGCAAGTATGAAGAAGTGATCGGGCAGCTCATTATGGATGTTGTACTTCAGATTCTTAAGTTGGCTTGCCGAAGAGGAACGTAAGGGAATCAAACAGGCGCAGGCTGAAGGGATTGCTGAAGCCAAGAAAAAAGGGAAGCACCTGGGGCGGCCGCGAATTAACTTGAATACTCTTACACCAGGGCAAGGGGCATCCTGGATGCGAACTATAAGCTCTGGAAGAATAGGGAGTTGTCGGCTGTAGAATTTATGAGGAAGCTCGATCTGAAGAAGAACACTTTTCACAATAAGAGAATATGAAAAATGGGTTGGTGTCTCAGTGATATTAACAGACGTATAGAATATGCGGGAGGAGTAGAAATGAAAATCCCTTGAATTTTTTAACGATGGTTTACTTTTTCGAAGTTGGGTTAGGAGAGTGCAGAGGATTCGATCAGCCGGGACATAATTAGACAATATATATACAGAAGGGAAGAGTATGTGTGTTTACACCGACAGCTAAAGCCAATATCGAGCATATGTTGGAAGGGGATCAAGTGACCGTCGGAGGGTATGTAGCTGGAGAAGATATACGATTTGAAGTTAGTCGTAAAGGTACGGAATTTACCGTGATAGATGTTTGATCGCCTTGTTCTTATAGATGAAGACTCTATTTCAATTTTCATGGGCAATAAGTGTATGACACTAAATATGTCGTACTTGTCTAATGACACAAAAGTGTCTACATTTATTAAAGCTGAAAAGCCTCTGGCTTATCAGGATTTTTTTATTTTGTGTAGATTAATTTGTGTCATCAAACAATGCACAAAAGTTGGCTTGTGCGAAATAAACGAATCGTTGGTGTGATTGATTGGGATACAATGGGCGTTGGCGATCCTGCATGCGATGTCATGGTCGCATGGAAGTTACACTCGCCGACAGCACTTGACGCGTTCCGCAAATATCTTCCTACGGATGACACTACATGGGCAAGAGCCCGCGGATGGGTCGTATCGCAGGCGGCGGCAGTGCTGGCTTACTACACGCCAGAAAACAATCCAGTTCTGTACCATGAGGCGAAATCCTGGCTCGACCTAGTATTGTCAGAATGATGCTTGATAATCTTGCTGTTAAGTATCAATGGTGTCATGGAGATCGAATCCGATAGTTGAATAGGCAAGCAAAAAAGGATGTCTCGATTAGGAGACATTCTTTTTGCACCGATCTTATTTTGTATAGTTATCGAAGTAACCTTGGATATAGACCATGGGTGTTCCTTTATCCCCACTACCAGAAGTCAAATCAGATAATGAACCAATTAGATCTGTTAATCTGCGAGGTGTAGTAAAGTTTATTTTTTATATCCAATAACTGTACCTATGATATCCTTTTTATGAATCGGGCCAAATTTAAAACTATCGACGCTTCTCCACCAATTATCTCCTATAACAAAATAATGTTCCTGTGGAATTGTGATTTCTTCAACATTTTGATGAAAATAATCATTAAACCGATGAGAATCTTCCTCGTTCTCGTTTGCCCATACAATATACTGCTCCTCGGTCATTCCGTGATTCCTTGCGCTACCATAAAAAGCATCAAGACGTAGATCATTGATAAAAATCTGACCTTTCTTTACTTTTAACCTTTCTCCGGGCATTCCAACAATCCGTAGAATTTTCGCCTCCGGTATATACGGAGGTTGGTTTTTCAACGCTTCTTTAGGTGTCTCGATGTATACCACATCACCTCTGTTAAATTCACGTTGATTGGGATTAACAACAAATTTTCCCCATTCACCTGAATGATACTCAAATGTCCCCTGATCCATCTCATCAATTAAGTTTTCTATTAGTATGGTATCTTCAGGCACATCTTTCATTTCACTAACGTAATAAGGAGTCACTGTATCACTAATCGTTTGAGGTGTTGATTCTTGAATATGACAACCGGTTACCAAGAATAACAGGATGAATGCAAACCATACGATTCTCATCTTTCCCCTCCAAGGTATATAAAGTTTTATTGAGTTTTTTATCGAAGCATTAAGATATCATGTCGATCGTCCCCTTTCTGTTAGGCTTTACTTCACATTTAATATAACGGATAGTATTCCTTTAGATTTACTATAATAATAAAATTACAATCCAGGAGTGTTAATTTTCAGAAAAGATGGTAATGTCTTTTACTTATCCAATCACAAAAATTTTAAAGCTATTAAATACAAACGACTTGAATTATATACAAAAGTATAATTAACTTGGTTTGTGTTCAAATAAATTTACATGGCGTATTTAACGAAACCTGAGTTCATATTCAAACACCAAACATTTATTTCGAAGTAGATTTTACGTATAAGGCAACATCAGGAATTTAAAAATGTCACCGCTGACTTCTATTTATGGAGGGAGGCGGTGATCTTTTTTGGGGTATTGTGGCACGTTGTTCAAATTTGATCTTCAATACTTTGGAGCTCCATGGGAATGGAATCTAAGTACCGGTATTCCTCAATTTTTATAGTGTCAGTATTCCAGTTACCATCATCATCTTTTGTTAGTATTTCTCTTTTAATCGGAAGCCCAGTATTTTCATCAATGGATACTATCTCCTTACGATCCTCTGTTTCTGATGTAACTGTTTTAACATGTGAGTTATCAGTCAGGGCTTTTCTTGATTGAGTCCATCTTTGATCCGTGAGTTCTTCCTTTTGTTTTTCGAATAACGAGATTTCAAGTAACCTTTTGTTCTCTAATGCTAAGTTGTCAGGCAGAGTCCATGTAGTCCCAATTAGTAATCCTGTATAACGGCGTGCGAGATGATGTAGCGTATCGGTTCCAACGTTTCAGGTAAATCGACATTACTTAAAGGATTTTGCCAATGCAGGCAAGTACAGTCGCATGGCTCGGACAATTCATAGGAAGCTTTAAAGATTATTCGAATATTGGCTACGTCTCTCAAAAAGCCAACAGTTTTAATCGGGTTTTCCTGCACTGCTGAGGAGTGGTTAGGAAGTAATTAGTGTAAAAGGGTTGGTATCGTGTTTAAGACAATGGACCGTTATTTGTACTAAATCGGTCTCATAGCAAGTCTACATGCATAAGGCTATGGAATCTTAAGGCGAACGAATATTTTTAAGTCTGCCATGTCAACTGGCGCAGTCCTCAAATTTGTATAGAAAATTCCATGGAAGAATTTGTTGACTATTTTTTGATGACATGCTATATTTTTTTCGGATTAAATAGTAATGATTACAATTAAGTTGCAGTGAGTAAAAATGGGAAGAGATAGGGGGATCAATGAGGGTCTGGTCTGGGAAAGAAATTCATTAGCAGTACATTAATTATTTTTGGGAGGGAAAGCGTGAACAGAATTCTTAAGGTTTGTATGTACATTATCACGGTTGCACTGATAGCAGGGTGTGGTGAAGCAACTCAGGGTAAGAATGGTGAGTCGGCAATCCAAGATGAAATTATCTATGCAACAGCCAAAGATATTCATGACATGAATCCTCATTTGTACACGGGTTCCATGCCAGCTCAGGGGATGGTGTACGAGTCTTTGGTAGAGAACACAGAAGAAGGCATCAAACCATTGTTAGCTGAAAAATGGGACGTTTCGGAAGATGGAAAAGTGTATACCTTTTATTTAAGGGAAAATGTGAAGTTTCATGACGGAGAGCCGTTTAATGCCGAAGCGGTCAAGCAAAATATCGATGCCGTCCAGCGTAATGCCGAGAAGCACGCTTGGATAAAACTATCGTCCAAAATAGAAAGTGTAGCCGTTCTGGATGAATACACCGTCCAAATCAATTTGAGTGAATCATATTATCCTGCACTGGTCGAACTGTCCATGACACGACCCTATGTATTTATTTCCCCCAAAGACTTCATTCAAGGTGAGACGAAGAATGGCGTGAGCGGGTCCAACGGCACAGGTCCTTACATATTCAAGGAACATCAGATCGACCAGTATGCATCCTTCACCGCTAATGAGGAGTATTGGGGAAGAACTCCAAAAATCAAAAAAATTACTGCAAAAGTGCTTCCGGCCGGTGAAACCACGTTCCTCGCTTTGCAAAAAGGAGAAGTGAATTTCGTATTCACTGATGACCGGGGAGCGGACAGCCTCGATGTACAAGCGATGAACCGCTTGGTCGATACGGGGAATTACCAAATAGTCCGAAGTGACGCCATGAATACAAAAATGATCGTTGCCAACAGCAGCCAATCGGAAAGCCCGATAAGCGAAACCGCCGTCCGGGAAGCTATCTGGTATGCAATAGATCGGGAAACCATCAGCAAGGACATATTTGAAGGCACAGAAGCGGAAGCGGATCGATTGTTCTCATCCAACGTCAATTATGCAGACGTCCAATTAAAGGAGCGGGGTTATGATGTAGAAGCGTCCGAGCTCTTACTGGACCAAGCCGGATGGAAATTAGCCAGTGGCAATGACGTCAGAAGTAAATCGGGTCATAGACTGGCCATGAATTTATATTACGACAGCAACTCCTCCTCACAAAAAACACAGGCTGAATTTATTCAAAATGCATTAAAATCAATTGGATTACAACTGGATATTATCGGCGAAGAATCCACTTCCATTGCGAATCGCCGATCTACAGGGGATTATGACTTATTGTTCAATCAAACTTGGGGATTGGCGTATGATCCTCAAAGCACCATCTCGGCCTTCACCTCGGAAGCTTCTTATCTCCACACTACCAAGGGAATCGAGGAAGCAGATGTCCTCTACAACCTTATTCAGAAGGTAATGGTCTCTACCGATGAAGATAACCGGACAAATTTGTACGCGGAGATCATGCGGATCGTGCATGATGAGGCCGTATTTATCCCGATATCGAATGGCAGTGTTACGGTGCTCGCACCTAAGGCATTAAAAGGGATTGCTTTCAAACAAACGCAATTCGAGCTCCCGTTCGAACGCATGTATTTTGAATAGGACAGATCATCATTCGATAAGGAGACATGTATGGGGAGCTATATTATTAAACGTCTATTATTGTCCGTTCCAATTCTGGTCGTCATATCGTTTTTGACTTTCCTATTGATTAATCTGTCTCCGATGGACCCTGTGGAAGTAGTGCTTCGCGCCCAAGAGGTCCCTGAAATCACGGACGATCTGATTGTCAAAACGAGGGAGGAGCTGGGAATGAATCAGCCATTCCTTAAACAGTACGCAGACTGGGTATTAGCCTGTCTTCAATTGGATTTTGGAGAATCCTATATAACGGGGCAATCGGTGTGGTCTTTGATAAGTCCGGCGTTTCTCAATACGTTAAAGCTTACTTTAATTTCATCGTTCTTCATTATCTTGCTATCTATCATCTTGGGGGTTGTTTGTGCACTCAATGAAGGCAAGTTATTGGATCGGTCAATCAGAGGGTGGTCCTTCATTCTGACCGCAATGCCTTCCTATTGGCTGGCCTCGCTTATGATCTGGTATTTTTCCGTCCATTTGGACCTATTACCGACAAGTGGGATGGATTCTTATCAAAGCTACATTCTACCGGTGACGGTCATATCAGTGGCTTATGTAGGCATTTACTTCAGAAACGTAAGAAGCTCCATGCTCTTTCAATTACACGAAGATTATGTTGTCTATGGGAGAGCTTGCGGTTTGCCTGAGAGGAAGATCACCATTCATATTCTACGAAATTCCTTGCAGGTCGCCGTATCCATATTTTGCATGGCCATTCCGATTATATTGGGAAGTACGGTCGTTATCGAAAATGTATTTGCATGGCCGGGACTCGGTCGGTTAAGCATAAAGTCGATTCTGAGCAGGGACTTCCCAGTCATACAGGCTTATGTCCTTATTATGGCCGTAGCTTTTGTATTGTTTAACACCCTGGCTGACCTGATTAATGCGGCATTCAATCCGAAGCTAAGGAAGGAAATCTGATGAGAGTCCTAAAAAATTTAAGCAATGACAAGCTAGCCAGCCTGTCTCTGATTGTTATTGCAGCAATCCTAATCGTTGGTGTCGCAGCCCCCGTGTTCGCTCCGCATGATCCTAACGAAGTTAATATGGATTTTCGGTATGAAGGGATTTCCTGGTCTCATTGGCTTGGTAACGATCATTTAGGGAGAGATATTCTATCCCGGCTGATTTACGGTATTCGCCCCAGCATACTTTGGGTTTTAGTTGCACTCATGGCATCAGTAGGCGTGGGGGCGATTGTAGGCTTTATCTCAGGATACTTTCGCGGGAAAACAGATAAGGTATTCATGAGACTATGTGATATTATGCTATCCTTTCCGGGATATGTCATGACCTTAGCGGTAGTGGGCATTCTGGGGGCGGGTCTCGAGAACATATTGATTGCATTCGTTGCTATGAAATGGGCGTGGTTTGCCCGCGTCATCAGGACATCGGTCATGCAGTATTCCGAGATGGATTATGTCAAGTTTTCAAAGGCAGCGGGCATCAACAATCGCAAGATCATCCTTCAACATATTGTTCCCGTGACATTTTCCGATATTGCAGTTACCGCAAGCGGTTCGATGTGTTCCATGATTCTGCAAATTTCAGGATTATCGTTTCTTGGATTGGGAATAAAGGCCCCGCACGCCGAGTGGGGAATGATGCTGAATGAGGCGAGAGAGGTAATGTTCTCCCGTCCGGAACTCATGCTTGCGCCTGGGCTGGCCATTGTAATTGCCGTCTTAGCGTTTAATTTTTTGGCGGATGGACTTCGGGATGCGCTGGATCCGAAACGAATGAACTCGGGAAGAATGCAAAGAAATGCAGAGGTGGAGAAACCGGCCTATGAATATGCTTGAGGTAAATCAACTGAGGGTTTGGAACGCGAAAGACGGTAAAGATATCATCCATAACAGCTCGTTTCAGCTAAAGTCGGGCACCTGTCTGGCCATCGTAGGAGAAAGCGGAAGCGGCAAATCCATGACATGCAGGTCGATTATCCGATTACACAAGCCAGGTATTCGCCAATCCGGGAATATCTTGTTTAAAGGGGATGATTTAACCCTACTCCCGGAGAAGGAAATGAGAAAAAGACGCGGCAAATATATTTGCATGATCATGCAGAATGGAATGAGCGCATTCGATCCATCATGCGTAGTCGGCGTGCATTTCAAGGAGACGCTAAAGCAGCATTTCGGCTGGGGTAAAAGCGAGGCGGAATCCATCATGATAAATGCCATGAAGAGCGTCATGATTCATGATCCACAGGAGATCATGAATAAATACCCTTACCAATTGTCGGGCGGGATGCTGCAGCGATTAATGATTGCATTGGCATTGGTCCTTGAACCCGACGTTATCATCGCGGACGAACCGACAACGGCACTGGATACGATTTCTCAATATGAAGTGCTCGAGCAATTAATTCAGCTTCGCGAACGCACAGGCAGTTCTATGATATTTGTCTCCCACGATCTGGGGGTTGTGAGGAAGATTGCGGACGAAGTGATTGTGATGAGAAACGGAGAGATTGTTGAAAGGGGCCTAACCGAAACGGTATTTACAGATGCGAACCACGCATACACCCAATACTTGGTTTCTACTCGCCTCGAGCTGAGCAACCATTTCAATTCCATCATGAAGGGAGAGTAATCCGTGCTGAAAGTCGAAGGCGTCGATAAATCCTACCGCATTGGCGGATGGATGACGGGTAAACGTCAAAACATTCTCAGGAACGTAAGCTTTGAATGCGGGAAGGGCGAGTGTCTTGGTATTATTGGAGAAAGCGGCAGCGGAAAATCAACGCTTGGACGTCTCATCTTGGGCATCGAGAAGCCAGATAGTGGAAGGATCGTTTTCGAAGGGAACAACGTGACGCACCGACAAACCAGATTGGGCAATATCAGTGCAGTCTTTCAAGATTATACATCTTCCATTAACCCGTACTTTACGGTTGAAGAAGCCATCATGGAACCATTGAGAGCTTTGAGGGGACCCGGAAAAGATCTTCGAGGCAAAATCGACGTTCTGTTGGGTCGAGTCGGGTTGGATTCCTCGTACAAAAAAAAGTATCCTCATGAGCTGTCCGGGGGGGAAGTGCAAAGGGTATGCATCGCAAGAGCCGTTTCAACGGAGCCAAAGTGCATTGTACTCGATGAAGCCGTGAGTTCCTTGGATGTATCTGTTCAGATTCAAGTTCTACGATTATTAAAGGAACTAAAAGAAATCTATCAGATGAGTTATGTCTTTATTACCCATGATATACAAGCAGCAACTTACCTTTGCAATCGGATCCTTATTTTTAAAAGTGGTCAGGTTGAGGAGACCGTTCACGTCGAGCAATTAAAGCAGGTCCAATCGGACTATGCCAAGCGACTGATCGATCACTTGATTACATTTTGACATTTTCAACGCAGGAGGATTGAATGATGAGTGGAGCGATGTCTTGGCCATTTCTGCGTTTATACTTGCTCACACTGCTATATTTCAGCGCCAATGCCATTCTGAACGTCATCATACCGCTCCAGGGAGCTGCATGGGGAGCAAGCGGCACAACGATCGGCATTATTATGGGCGCCTACATGTTTACAACTATGTTTTTTCGGCCGTGGGCCGGCCAATGGATCCAAAAGTACGGGCCAATTAGGATCCTTCGCATTATTCTCTTGGTCAACGCTGCTGCTTTAATACTGTATTCATTCACCGGGTTAAGTGGGTATTTGGTTGCACGAATACTGCAGGGTGTTTCAACAGCATTTTTTTCGATGGCCCTACAGATTGGCATTATTGACGCTTTGCCAGAGAAAGATCGTTCTCAAGGCATCTCCTTTTACTCTTTATTTTCATATATTCCGGGCATTATCGGTCCTGTTTTTGCTATAGGTTTCTGGCAATCGAACGGGATGGACTCCATATCGATCATCTTAATCCTGATTGCTATCAGTACTGGTCTTTTCGGATACGCAGTCAAAATGGACCCGGCAACGGGATCTTCCGATGCGCCCACCACGAATTCAGGGGTATTTCAGTCCTTTGGACAGATCATAAAAAATCCACTCATGTTCAAATGCAGTGTACTGATGCTCTCGTCGTCAATCGTGTTTGGAGCGGTAACCACGTTTATGCCGCTCTACGGCTCTCAGTTGGAGAGCGGCCATGCCGGCATCTATTTGATGCTCCAAGCCGCTGTTGTAGTCGCTGCTCGTTTCACGCTAAGAAAAAGAATCCCTTCCGATGGCAGATGGCATTCGTGGTTTGTCATGGGAATCATGTTTCTCATTGCCCTCGCTTCCCTATGCATCAGTATTTCTCAACTATGGGGTTCTCTATTTCTGTACGCAGGAGCCATAGTTATGGGCATTGCGCAGGCACTCCTGTATCCGACACTAACAACCTATTTATCTTTTGTATTGCCTCAACAAAGCCGCAATGTATTGATAGGCTTGTTTATCGCAATGGCCGATCTCGGTGTATCTTTGGGCGGTGTCGTTATGGGACCGATCGCCGATGTTCTATCTTACTCCTCCATGTACTTGATCTGTGCTGCCTTGGGGCTGATTATGATTGTTTTTGCATATGGGCGCAGTGATAGGAAGGCTTCGAGAAGTTTGGCCAGTGAAGAAGATAATGTACAGAGTACATAGCTTCATCTGTATTATTCGTAATAATTACACTGAATTAAAGGAGATGTAACCCATGCGCAAACGACTAGGTATCATATTTTTGATAATTGCAGCACTCATTTCTGGCTGCAGCAGTGTTCCCCAAGACCCGCCTCAAGAAACGGGGACTGAAAATGCAACGGACAGAGCGGATCCAAATGTTGAAAAAGCAACGCCAAGTGCTGAAGAGGCAGCGTCAAATGAGGAAGGAAAAAACTCCGAAGCGACATTCAAGGATGTAACCGGCACTGAGATATCCGTTGACCTGCCGGTGGAGAAGGTGGCGTGTTTAACAGAGATCTGCGTAGATGCCCTGGTTGAGCTGGGATTGAAACCCGCTGCGGTAACTGCAGGAGGACTAGCGCCTGAACCAGAATTTTATGGTGAGGAAGCCGCAAGCCTTGGACAAATCGGAGGAAGCTTCTTTGAACCCAATTTGGAGGATATTTCGTTAGCGGGGCCGGATCTTGTCATCGGATTGGAAGGAACCCATGAAGGTTTACGGGAAGGCTTAGCCGGCATTGCTCCGCTGTACATCGTCCAGCCCAAAAGTATGCTAGAATCGATCGAGTTCTTACAGCATATGGGCCAGCTGACCGGAAAAGTAGCAGAAGCCGAAGCGGCCGAGAAGCGCCTGCTGGATAAATTCAACTACTACAAAGAACACAGTCCGAAGGATAAAACCGCGCTGGTGATGTACGGGTCCGATGTAAACTTCGGGATCGATACGGCCGGGTCACTCGTAGGCTCGGTGCTGGCGGAAGTGACGCAATACCCATGGCCCGCACCCGAGGCAGATGGCGGCCATCAAGCAGGGGGGATGGCTTATTCGTTGGAAAAGGTGCTTGAGAACGATCCGGATTATATTTTTGTCGAGACCTTCACGTTCAGCCCAGATGCACAGCCATTATCCGAGCAATTCAAGACGAACCCGCTGTGGTCCAGACTCAGCGCGGTAAAGAATGGACAGGTTCATGAGATGCGCACGTCCGTATGGGCGAGCGGCAGAGGAACACGTTCGCTCGGCATCATATTAGACGAAGCGATGAGCATCATGTATCCCGAGCTTTATAAGAAAGCGGTGGAATAGCATTGCAGAGTACCGATTCCACCATAGTCAAGAGAGCAAATATAGGGGGTGCGCCCCTTTTTTTTGCCTTGTTTATCATGCTGGCTGCTGCTATGGCGATAGGCATGAAGTACGGCTACCCGGAAATATCCTGGTCAGGCTTGCGGCAGCTGCTGTTCTTAAACGGGGGAACCGAACTTGAGAGGGTGTCCGTTCTGGAGATCAGGCTCCCTCGAATCGTACTAGGATGCATTGCCGGAGCGATGCTGGGGTTATGCGGCGTTCTTTTGCAGGATGGACTACGAAATTCATTAGCAGGTCCGGAGTTGTTAGGTGTTTCTTCGGGAGCTTCGTTTATGATGGCCCTTATTACGGTTTTACATGTTCCCATTTCCTATGTCATGCAGCCGTGGTTTGCCCTTATTGGAGGACTTATAGGCGGGGCTGTTGTTATTTTGGCAGCTGGGGGAAGGAATGGAGGCATACATATTATCCTTATCGGCGCTGCAGTAACTGCGATCATGAACGGATTGGTGGTATGGGTGATTACGATGGGGTCATCCAATAGTGCAAGCCTCTTGTTTACGTTCCTGATGGGAAATTTGGCGAACCGCAATTGGACTCATGTCGGTTATCTTTTGCCCTGGGCGCTCGTTACGATTCCCCTTTCCCTTAGCTTCGCCAGATCTTTGAACGTTCTGCGCTTGGGGAGCGAGACTGCCGAAGGACTGGGACTTCATGTCATGCGGGTGCGTATTTATCTGCTCATCGTATGCTGCGCGATGACGGCTGCGGTTGTATCCCAGTGCGGACCTATTGGCTATATTGCCTTGATCGCTCCTCACCTTATACGGAGCTTATCACAGCAATATGACGCAAAGTTCGTTCTTCCATTCTCGGCAATGCTCGGAGCCGTACTATTAACAACAGCCGATATCCTGGCACGAACCGTATTTATGCCCAGGGAAGTGCCTGTCGGGCTTTGGACGACTCTAATCGGCGGACCTGTCATTATCGCATTGTTTTTGCGTAAGCTTGGGGGGCGGTCTTCAGAATGAACAAGCTGATCCGGAATCGTAATCCCTATGAGATGACATATAAGATCGGACTCATGGTAGCCTTGCTGCTTATCCTGATTCTGTGTGTCATGCATATCGCATTTGGCAAAGTGGTTATTTCACCGCAACATATTCTGCGTGCATTAGCAAACGCGCATGAAGAGGCACACCATCGACAAATCATATGGCAGCTTCGACTGCCAAGGACCTTGATTGCGCTTGTAGCGGGTGCCATGCTGGGTCTGGCAGGAGCGATTCTTCAGTCCATAACCCGGAACCCATTGGCAGAGCCGGGGTTGCTCGGCGTATCGGCAGGCTCGGTGTTGATGATCGTCATTTGGATCACTTTTGCTGACGGGTTAGGGGATGCGACAAAATATCTTCCTTTGGTTGCATGGGCGGGCGGCATCGGCACTGTGCTTTTTGTAAACGCATTAAGCTTGGGTAAGGGAATGGATATCACCAGGCTTGCATTAGTCGGAATACTGACGGGCAGCGTATTGCAATCCTGCACCTCGTTAATCCTGCTCAGGCATACGGAAGCGGTCGGCAGCATCTTGTTATGGATGATCGGATCCCTTAATGGCCGGGTATGGGTACATTGGGATATGCTTTGGCCTTGGGCTTTACTCATCATTCCTCTGGGTCTGCTTAGCGCAGGAGCTGCGAATGCCTTGCAATTGGGGCAGTCTACGGCAGCTAGTCTGGGCGTACAAGTTCGTCGAATGAGATGGATGATGCTCATCCTGGCGGCAATGCTGACCGCCGGAGCGGTTGCAGCCGTTGGCGCAATCGGATTTATCGGTCTTATCGGCCCTCATATTGCAAGGAGACTGGTAGGCCAAGATGCAAGAAGATTATTCCCTTTCAGTACGGTTGTCACAGGTCTGCTGCTGCTCTGCGCCGATGTCATTGCCCAGGCCGTATCGTTCGAGCTGCGTGTATTCGGTTTAAGCTCGCAAGTTTCCCTTCCGGTTGGGGCAGTTACCGCCTTTATGGGGGCTCCTTTTTTTCTGTATCTCATTAAGCAAAAAAGAAAATCACATTAAATGTTTCAACGAACAAGGAGACAGAGACGAAGATGAAAGAAGATCAATCCCAAAAACCCTTGCTGGAAGCTCAGAAAATAGATTTGCGATATAACGACAAACCCATCCTCAAAGAGCTGTCCATGGATATCCTATCGGGTGGTGTGACCGCGCTCTTGGGCACCAACGGATCCGGCAAATCCACGCTGCTTAAAACCATGGCACGGCTGCTTATGCCGCAGAAAGGGTGTGTATATCTGGATGGGCATGCCATTGCAAAAGAATCTCCGAGGGCCTTGGCAAGGAAAATGGCGATACTCCCTCAGTCACCGGAGGTTCCGATGGCCATAACGGTCAGAGAGCTGGTAGAGCAGGGACGGTATCCTCACGTAGGTCCGCTGCGGATGTTGAAAAAGCAGGATCATGCTGCAATCGAAGAGGCGCTTGAGGTTACCGGAATGCAAGCTTTCGAGCAGCGGCCGCTGGATTCCCTTTCGGGGGGAGAAAGGCAGCGAGCGTGGATTGCCATGGCGATCGCTCAGTCGACTCCCGTGTTAATGCTGGATGAGCCCACGACATTCCTGGATGTTCGACATCAGTTGGAGATATTGGAGCTCGTTAGAAGGCTGAATCAAGAGAGAGGGACTACGATTATTGTTGTGCTTCATGATTTGAATCAGGCGGCGAGATACGCAGATCGAATGGTTGTTCTAAAGGATGGGCGGGTTGTACGGGATGGTACGCCGGATCGAGTGCTGACTGAAGCTGTGCTGCAGGAAGTGTTCGGAATACACGCTACGGTGTTGAAGGATCCTGTGGCGGGAACGCCTATCTTCCTGCCCCATTCAATCGTTCATCGCGAAGGATAAGGTATTGCTCAACGCTTGCAAAATCAAGGGCTGGTAGACCAGGGATCCATATCATCTTTGGTCTATTCGCTGTGGTTTTTTTGGAGCCAAGATAATTTGTGATTCTAAGGACGTGATGTATCGAAATATAGACGTTTGACATTTTGAATAAAAGGAATTATATTAGGTTTGTCATAGATCGTAATCATTACGAATAAGATGGATTAGTCCATTTTAAGTCCAATATCAAGTCACAAGGAGAAGAATGCAATGACACAACAACAAATCCCCGTAACGGTACTCAGCGGGTATCTAGGTTCGGGAAAAACAACGGTATTAAATCACGTTTTGAATAACCGGCAAGGCCTGAAGGTCGCTGTCATTGTAAATGACATGAGCGAGATTAACATTGATGCAGCGCTGGTTAAGGGAGAGGCGTCCTTATCCCGCACGGAAGAGAAGCTGGTCGAGATGTCCAACGGATGCATATGCTGCACGCTGCGAGATGATTTAATGGAGGAAATTGAAAAACTCGCCAATGAACAACGGTTTGATTACATTCTGATTGAATCCACAGGCATCAGCGAACCGATCCCGGTCGCTCAGACATTTACATATGCCGACGAAGAGACAGGGATTGATTTAACGAATCTGGCTAAACTCGATTGTTTGGTCACCGTCGTGGACGCTAATCGATTCTGGCAGGATTTCGCATCCGGTCAGAGCCTTCTGGACCGCAATCAGGGCGCAGGAAGCGAAGATGATCGTGATGTCGTGGATTTGCTTATCGATCAGATCGAAACTTGCGATGTACTGCTGCTAAATAAATGTGATCTCGTGGATGACGAGGAATTGAACAAGCTGGAAGCTGTCCTTCGGAAGCTGCAGCCGAGCGCCAAGATCATTCGTACCCGGAATGGGCAAGTCGATCCGTCTGAGATCTTAAATACGGGATTGTTTGATTTTGAACGGGTAAGCATGTCAGCCGGATGGATCCAGGAATTGCAAAAAGAAACGCATGTCCCGGAGACCGAAGAGTATGGAATAAGCTCCTTCGTGTATCGTCGCAGAAGGCCCTTTCATCCTTCCCGGTTGGCTGAATTCATGGGGGAATGGCCTGAACAGGTAGTGCGTGCGAAAGGACTGGTGTGGTTGGCTGCCGATGGAGATGTTGCGGCAAGCTTAAGCCAAGCCGGCCCCTCGATTCAGTTTGGACCAGCTGGATATTGGGTTGCCGCTCTTCCTGCAGCCGAAAGAGAAGAGATTTTACGAACCGAGGCGGATGTTCGGTCGAAATGGGACACCGATTGGGGAGATCGGCAAACCGAGTTGGTGATGATCGGGATCGACATGGATCGAGAGAATGTTGAGGATGCGTTGGATCAGTGTCTGCTTACCGATGAGGAAATGAGCTTGAATTGGGCGCGCTTTGAGAATCCATTGCCTTGGATTGCATAACTGATAGAGCGGCTATTGATTTAAAATTACGTGAACAGCGCGCTAGAAGAATAAACCGAGGAATAGGAGGTATTTTAGCGTGGACCCATTTACGTACAAAAGGATCTGTGCAATTCTTGAGGGTTACATTGCCGTGAAAGTACCTGCGGATCTTAGAGCGTCTGTTCGGCTAACATATCGGACTCTTGAAGATACCGTCATCCTTTCGGAAGAAAGACCCGATTGGGATCGACGGGAATGGATGTCTACCGAGCTAGTGCAATTTCATTTCCACAAAGGTACATGGAGAGTCTATGCCAAGCCGAACGGCAATGAATGGATTCCAGTTTCGTCTATTAATCCCAGCAATGATTTTGAAGAGGTGCTGGAGCAGGTAGAAATTGATGCCCAAGAGGTTATATGGGTTACTTAAACCGGGTTACATCCATCTATATACACACTGAAGGAGCTACAACTATCGATGAGCAAAAGTAATACGAGTCAGCGTCTTCCTCGTGCGAAGGGAATTGACATGGCAAGCCTATATTCTCCCAAGGACTGTGCCAAAAAGGCAAAGCATCTCATTTTGCCAGAAATCAATCAAAGAATTGTGAATGAATTTGTTGAAATTTTAGGGATGAGGGAGGAGTTTGAACAGCATGGCGTGCCGGTTCCAAACAAGATTGTCATGTACGGCCCTCCAGGAACAGGAAAGACCTTAACGGCTTTTTACATGGCTAAGGTCCTTGAACTTCCACTTGTCTTGGTTCGCTTGGACGCGATCATCCACAGTCATTTGGGGGAAACCGGAAGCAATATCCGTAAAATATTCGATTATGCCGACACATTTTCGTGTGTTCTGTTCCTGGATGAATTCGATGCCATTGCCCGGACTCGAGATAACAACGATGAAGTCAAGGAGATGGCGCGTGCTGTAAATACGTTGCTCCAATGCTTGGATGACTTTGGAGACCGGAGCATTATTATGGCGGCCACCAATTTAGAAAAGGATCTGGATCAGGCTATATGGCGCCGATTCGATACGAAGTTAATCTATACCGTGCCTGAGCTGGAGCAAAGGAAGTTATACATTGAAATTCTCATTGGCGAATTTGAATATGATCCGTCAATTCTCACTGAAACTTGCCAGCAGCTTGCAAGGTGCAGCTTTGCTGATATTGAACAAATTGTACTAAAAGCAAAACGAAAAGCGATTATTGAGCGAATGCCTCTTCAGATGAAGCATATGCAGAACGCTATTGAAGAGTATAATCCAATAACCGTCGCTGCTCATTAATAGATGTCATAAATCCGATAGATGGGTTGACAAAAGATACACATAGAGGGTAGTATTACTAATCGTAAACATTACTAATAAGGAGGATGCAAAATATGAGAGTCATCGTTACATTGGCATGCACCGAAACGGGAGATCGCAATTACACGACAACCAAAAATAAGAAAAATCATCCAGAGCGTTTGGAAATGCGCAAGTATTGCCCTAGATTGAAAAGATATACGTTACATCGTGAGACACGTTAATATAAGCAGCGTCATTAATCGTAATTATTACGCAAGACAGTGTTGAATGTTCTGTCATGAGGAAGGAAGAGATAGAAATGATTATGTCCTCCATGCGCGACGTCGTGTTTGGATACGGAGATCGAACCGTCATCGAGAACCTGTCACTGGATATCCATACCGGGCAATTTATCGTTATTTCAGGCCCCAATGGTGCAGCGAAATCGACCTTGCTTAAATTGATGCTGGGTTTGATCAAGCCGTGGAGCGGAACGATTGAAATGAATCGTGTATCGGAGGACGGATCACCAATAACGGTTGGTTATGTTCCTCAACTTGTGGCTTCGTTTAACGCCGGTTTCCCCAGTAAAGTCATCGAACTCGTTCGTTCAGGCCGTTATCATCGTCTCGGGTTGTTCAAACGGTTTGCAGCCAGCGATCATGAGGCCGTCAAGCAAAGCTTGATTGAAGTGGGGATGTGGGAATATCGCAACCATAAGATTGGCGAATTGTCAGGGGGGCAGAAGCAACGGGTTTGTATTGCCAGAGCATTGGCTCAGGAGCCGGAGGCGCTGATCCTCGATGAACCAACAACCGGGATGGATGAAGCGAGCCGTAAAGAGTTATACGAGCTGCTGGATCACTATGTGAAACATAGAGGCAAAACGGTTATCATGGTTACCCATTCATTGGAGGAAATCGATCCTTACCTGGACCGGGTCGTCCATCTGGAACGAAAGGAGGATACGGGATGGCGATGCTCGGTTACGAATTCATGCAGCGCGCGTTTTGGGCAGGAGGCCTGATCGGTGTAATCGCTCCGATCCTCGGCGTATATTTAATGCTTCGTCGGCAGGTGCTTATGGCTGACACCCTCTCCCATGTATCGTTGGCAGGGGTGGCATTAGGATCGTTCCTGCAACTCAATCCGACGATAAGCGGATTTGTGATCGCCATTATCGGAGCTCTTGTCATTGAACAGCTTCGAAGGGTATACCGCACCTACACCGAGGTGCCGGTAGCCATTATCATGACCTCCGGACTGGCAGTGGCCGTCGTCCTGATGAGTTTGAATGCGCATTTGAACAAAAGCTTCAGTTCCTACCTTTTTGGATCCATCGTTGCGGTCAGTGATACACAACTAGGACTGATTGCCATCGTAACCGCATTAGGGCTGGTGTTTTTTGTTGCCTTACGCCGGCCCCTGTATAACTTCGCCTTTGATGAGGAAACTGCTGCAATTTCAGGAACTCGGGTTTCGATTCTATCGTTTTCATTCGCCGTGTTCACAGGCATGACGGTCGCTGCTTCCATGCCGATCGTTGGTGTATTGCTAGTATCGGCACTTATTGTACTTCCAGCCTCGATAGCGCTCCGGATTGCTCCCGGATTTTTAGCTGCCATGGGAGTAGCCGTCCTTACAGGATTGTTTGGCGTTTTCTCGGGGTTAACCGCCTCCTACTATTTGAATTCGCCACCCGGTGGCACGATTGCACTCATTTTGTTAGGGTTCTTGCTCATAGCCGTATTCATTCAGAAGCTGCTGCAATTGCGAAATCGAAGAGCTGTACAAATAAACAAACCGAAAGTAAGAGGAGTTATTAATCATGATTAAGAGTTATAAACGAATCTTTGCCGCTTTTTCATTATCCGCAGCATTGGCTGTCGCGGGCTGCGGCTCTGCCAAGCCAAGTGAATCCAATGGAAGCATGAATACAACAGATAGCCAAGTAACAGATACATCGACAGCAACAAAATTAAAGATTAAAACAAGCTTCTATCCGATGTATGAATTTACGCGCCAAGTTGCCGGCGATTTGGCGGATGTTGAGAATTTGGTACCGGCAGGGGTTGAACCGCATGACTGGGAACCTACGCCGCAGGATATGGCAGGCATTGCTGATGCTGACGTGATTGTGTATAACGGTGCAGGTATGGAGAGTTGGATTGATCAGGTACTGGATAGCGTCAAAGATCGTGATCTAAAGGTAATTGAGGCTAGTCAAGGAATAGAGATCATGGAAGGCGAACACAGCCATGAAGAGGAGCATGCCCATGGCCACGGCACAGAGGGCGAACATAGCCACGAAGATGAACATGCCCATGATCATGGCATAGAGGGCGAACATAGCCACGAGGATGAACATGCGCACGACCATGGGGCAGAGGGTGCACATAGCCACGAAGATGAACATGCCCATGACCATGGTGCAGAGGATGAACACAGCCACGAAGATGAACATGCCCATGATCATGGCGAAGAAGGTGGGCATCATCATGATCACGGTGGTCTTGACCCACATGTGTGGCTTTCGCCTGCTCTTGCTATTCAGCAAGTGCGTAATATTGAACAAGGCCTGGCTGAAGCAGATCCTGAGCATAAGGATGCCTACAAAGCGAATGCAGATGCCTACGTAAGCAAGCTGGAGGCGTTGGATCAGGAGTTTAACGAAGGATTGAAGGATTCCAAGAGAAAAGACTTCATCACCCAGCATGCTGCTTTCGGGTATTTAGCCCATGAATATGGTTTAACCCAGGTACCGATCGCGGGGTTGTCTCCGGATCAAGAGCCGTCGGCTTCGCAAATGGCGAAGATCATTGAATTTGCCAAGGAGAACAATGTAAAAACTATATTTTTTGAAACGCTCGTCGCCTCAAACGTTGCAGAGACGATCGCAACTGAAATCGGAGCATCCACAGCCGTGCTGAATCCGATTGAAGGCTTGACGGAGGAAGATATCGCAAAAGAACTTGATTACATTGCAATCATGCATCAAAATCTCCAAGCCTTGCAAGCTGCTTTAAATGAATAAATCTTAAGAATAGAGGAGGATTGTTTTAGATGGCAAAAAAGTCCAAAGTCATTAAAGAACGAAAAAGACAGCAAGTCGTGGCCAAATATGCTGAAAAACGCAGGGAGCTAAAAGAAAAAGGGGACTATGAGGGACTGCAGAAGCTTCCTCGTGACTCCTCCCCGACACGACTTCACAATCGCTGCGCGGTTAGCGGCAGACCAAGAGGCTATATTAGCAAGTTTGGCGTGTCACGGATCGTCTTTCGCGAGCTAGCCCACAAAGGACAAATTCCAGGCGTGAAAAAGTCCAGTTGGTAAGACGCAACATCTGGGTATAGGATCGTGGGCTGTGTACTAAAGTTGTCTAACATAAATCATATCATGATAGTAGCAGGCAGGTGATCAGGTTGAATCCTGGCATGCAGCTCGATAAAATGATTGACTACCTGGTTGAGCATGGCGTGCGAATTACAACGCAGCGAAGATTCCTTGTTGATCTGATTTTAGGATTAAACCGTCCATTCTCAGCCATAGAGATATACCAAGCCATGGAGAAAACCTTTCATGGATTGAGTTACGGTACAGTATATCGGAATCTTGAGCTTTTTAGGCAATTGCGGATCGTTGAGATTTTCGTGTTGGATAATGAATTGCGGTATCGCATAATCGATCATGTTCAGCCGCAGCTTTATTTTATATGCATGGATTGTAAACAAACCATTCCGATGAGCTTTGATCCAGAGGAGATGGAGTTACCCAAGCCCCAGCAGTTTCGATCACTGAAATACAAAATTGATATTTTCGGTTACTGCACGGATTGTGAAAGTTCATTAGAAACACATGCTCCCGCTAGACCGGAATGGAATGACTGAGCAAGCATCATGGCCGACAGGGAGGACAGAGATGGCGGACAGGGTTAGGATCTTCGATCAAGAAGCAGAACGAGTGATAAGTACGCACAGCAAAGATCAGTGGAACCGCCGGGAGATGGAATTGGGGAAATGGGCGAAGCTGTCCAAGCAGCGAATGCGGGAAAAGCAGACAGTCTGGTTAGGTAACATAGAACTTGACGCAGAACTTCTTCCTGCGTATATGTATTTCAAACGAGCAGGGATACAGACAGAGTATTCCTGCGCGGGAGTCAGCCTCTTGGATGAGCCGGAAGACCACTCGCTCTATGCGTATGTCACCTTCATCTCCTCGGTGCAGGCAAAGTCATTTATCGAGTTCGCAATGGAGCGAATGAAACACCGTTTGCTTGTTACTTACGAGCCATCCAGGAACCGCTATGATCTGTCCTCCTTTTTTATTCGGCACAATCGGAGATTCTGTACTTTAATGAATCATTATGCCAAAGAATTCTGCATTAATACGGTAAGCAAATAAGCATCTTCTATAATCGTAAAAATTACATTCTACATAGAATGTCGTTACTAGCTGCTAAATCAAAGGATTTAGTCATAAGGGGAGAACGAGTCCATGTCTTTGCAATTAAGCAAGAAAAAAACACATTACATCTTGACGATCTGTATTATCGTCGTATTCGCACTTGTTGCGTCAGCGTGCAATGGAACCGAAACTTCAGGCAGCCAGGAGACAGAAGCTCATGACCAAAAAGAACTGAAGTCATCGGAAACAGAAACTGAGCCCCCAGCAGTCAACGAAGCTTATATCACTTTCCAAGACGCGACGAATCGTACGATTACGCTCGAACAGCGTCCGGAACGAATCGTCGTGCTGTCACCCGAATTCCTTGAGCTGCTGTATGCTGTGGGAGGACAAGCGGTAGGGCGGATGGAAGCCCTGGGCGTTTCGATCCCTGAAGAAGCAGAAGCGGTAGCGTCTGTCGGAACCGTAAGTCAGATTAGCTTGGAGCAGGTGGTGGCTTTAAAACCGGATCTGGTCATCGGGCAAGCACGTTTTCATAAGGAGCTTGTAAAGTCGCTGGAGAGCAGTGGCATTGACGTGGCGCTAATGAGCATGTCCAGCTACGAGGATATGAAGTCAAAGGCGGAATGGATGGCGAAGATTGCCGGGACGGAAGAACAGCTGCAGGAAAAGCTGAAGACATTAGATGACCGGGTGAATGAAGTTCTGCAGCAATTGCCGGGAGATCATCGTACCTTTATCAATCTAAACGTCACCCCCGGTGGAATTTCCATTCAGAAGGACGGAACAACAGGACTGGAGATAGCTAAAATGCTTGGCCTGAGCAACGTGGCAGAGACTCTAGCATCATCGCCTGACAGTCCAACCACGTCCCCTTACAGCATGGAGACGCTTGCGAAGCAGAATCCGGATTATATCTTTATGATCATCCACGGACAAAAGGCTGTGGGGGATAAGAAAATTAAGGAGGAACTCGAGAGCAATCCTGCATGGGCTTCTATAGGAGCTGTCAAAGAACAGCGAGTGATTGTCGTACCATCCGATTTATTCCTCACGAATCCAGGCCTTCACTATGATGAATCGCTGAAGTATTTAGCCAAGCTGGTGTATCCGGAGATCTTCGGTGATGCCGAATAAATCCATTCGCTCTGTGTCCGTGATCATCATATTCATGGTTTTAGCGATAGCAGCTTCCCTTTTTAGCATAGCCACCGGCGCTGTTATGGTTCCGCTTCGAGATATTGCTGCGGCCGTATTGCAACATGATCTGCCCGGAGTGAACCGGGAGATTATCTGGAATATCCGACTGCCACGAACGCTTGTTGCAATGCTTGTTGGAGCGAACCTTGCCGTTTCAGGAGCTTTGCTGCAAGGAATTATGCGAAATCCGCTGGCAGATCCCCATATAATTGGGGTCTCTAGCGGGGCCGGGCTGTTCGGAATTTTCCTGCTTGTCGTTATGCCGCAGTATGATTATCTGTTGACGCCTGCCGCATTCATCGGAGCGACGCTTGCCGCATTCATCATCTATCTGCTGTCTTGGAAAGACGGAGTAAACCCGCTCAGAATTGTCCTTGCAGGTGTGGCAGTCTCCGCCTTTTTGGGATCCGGGATATCAGCAATGCTTACCTTTTACAGCGACAGGGTGCAAGGGGCCTTGCTCTTTATGGTAGGCGGACTTGCAGCTAAAAGCTGGCCCGACCTATCGACCATCCTCCCATACTCTTTAATCGGTCTAGCTCTCTCGATGCTCTTCTCCAAGCAAATGAACATTATGATGCTCGGAGATGCCACGGCTCGGAGTTTAGGGATACGGGTGGAACTTTCCCGATTATGGATAACTGCGATCGCAACGCTGCTTGCAGCCAGTGCCGTCAGCATCGCAGGCCTTCTGGGATTCGTCGGGCTGATCATACCGCACGTCGCCCGGCTGCTTGTCGGAGGGGATTACCGGTTTCTGATTCCTTCCACAGCGCTGTTAGGGGCTGCCGTTCTGACGATTTGCGACACGCTGGCAAGAATTATGTTCTCCCCGATGGAGCTACCGGTCGGAATCATCATGGGTGTGCTGGGAGCGCCCTTTTTCCTGTATCTGTTAAGGAGGAAAAAGGCATGAATCGGATTGAGACACAGGACCTTTCGCCAACGTGTCACGGCCCGAGTATCGGGATTAATGAAGCCATAAGGAGTTGTGATGTTTGAAAGACGTAGAGCAGCAATATCCATTTACAGCCATTGTAGGTCAATCGAGAATGAAACTGGCGCTCATTTTGAACGTCGTAAATCCGAAGCTTGGGGGGGTTTTGATCCGAGGTGAGAAAGGAACGGCAAAATCTACAGCTGTACGGGCATTGGCTGGGCTCATGCCTGATCTAAAAGTCATTAACTTGCCTGTAAGTGCAACGGAAGACCGCGTCGTTGGTGCTCTCGATATTGAGCACGCAATCAAGACAGGAGAGAAGAAATTCGAACCGGGTCTGCTGGCTGCGGCACATGGTCATATTTTATATATCGATGAGATCAATCTGTTGGACGATCATATTGTCGATGTATTGCTGGATGCGGCTGCAATGGGAATCAACACGGTAGAGCGAGAAGGGATATCCTATTCTCATCCGTCGCGATTTCTGTTGGTGGGGACGATGAACCCGGAAGAAGGTGACCTGCGGCCGCAGCTACTGGACCGTTTCGCGCTGTCGGTCGACATCGGCGGAGAGAAGGATGTTCGCGAGCGTGCCCTTGTCATCCGCAGACGTATGGATTTTGAGCGTGACCCTGCATCATTTTCAGCGCATTATGAGGCCGAACAGGAGCGCGTTCTGAATCAGATCCTTCAGGCAAGGGAGCGATTGGATCAGATTGACGTTACAGACGACATGCTGGAGCTGGCAGCAAAAATCGGAATTGCGCTGGAAGTTGAGGGGCATCGATCCGACATTACCCTGATCAAAACAGCGCTCACCCTGGCAGCATGGCAGGGCCAAGATTCAATTAGCCATGAACATATGCAGGAAGTCGCATACCTGGTCTTGCCTCATCGGATGAGACGGCAGCCGTTTGAAGAGTCCGGCGGTATCGAACAGCGATTACATGCGTTACTGCGTTCAACAGCAATGGTACAGGCATGATGAAGGTGGGGGAAATGGAGCAGCTTTCAGTATATCCATTCAGCGGAATCGTTGGACAAGAGAAAGCGAAGCGGGCGCTTCTGCTATATGCTGTGAATCCTGCGATTGGCGGAGTTCTTATTCATGGTTCTAGAGGATCAGGTAAAAGTCATCTGCTGCATGCAGTTTCTTCGATGATCCCTGACCGTCTGAAAATATCCGTACCTGTCAACATCACAGCGGATCGGCTTCTCGGCTCATTCGATATGACGGCCGCCATCGACCGCGGCAGGCTCGTACGTTCCCCGGGTTTGTTAGAAATTGCCGATGGTCAACTGCTGCTGGCCGATCATATGAATCTAGTGCCCGAAGTGCTCATCAGAGAGATTGTCAATACACGCTCGAGCGGCTGGGTTTATCTGCAGCGAGAAGGGATATCAGAAATTCGAGAAAGCCGATTTATGCTGCTTGCGGCAATGGATTTGGGAGACGGCGTTCTTTCGCCTTCACTGCTGGATCACTTTGGATTCTGTGTAACGTTGGCCGAGTTGATAGATCACAAGGATCGAGCCGAGGTAATACGCCGAAGATTACAATTCGAGCAGGACCCCTATGCCTTCCGTAGCCGATATCAGCGTCAGGAAGATGCACTCCGGTTGCAAATCCAAGCGGCCGGACAATTGATTCCTCACATGGAGGTAAGCGCTGAAATGATTCAGCTAGCCTCCTCAACCGCATATGAAGCGGGGATTGCAAGCGCCCGTGCCGAGCTCTCTCTTGTTGAAGGGGCTAAAGCGGCAGCCGCCTGGGATGGGCGCACCAAAGTAACCATGGAGGATATCCGAGAGATCGCCGAGTATGTTCTTCCTCATCGAATGCGAATTGCATTCGAGAACCCCCACGCCCCTGGGAGTCATCCACTTGAACCGGATGCAGGCGATCAGACGAATCCATCACCCGATCAAACGAATTCTTCCCACTCCCCTGCAGAGCATCCCGATCACGGGGATGGGAGGACCAATACGAATGAGGCGGGAGACGCCTTCAAACAAAGCAGAACAGAAATGCTGGTTGTGGAGGATCCTAATGATCCTCAGAATGTATCCAGTGATCGAATGGATGATCAGGTGCTGTTTCCTGACGAGGCGTATCCAATCGAGCCCTTGAAGTTGAACATGAAGCGTAAGTTAGAATATGAGGGCTCGGGAAAGCGACATGATCTGCGTACGGTTCAGAAGAGAGGCAGATCGGTAGGGGCTGTATACCCGAACAGGAAGCAGCGAACCGATGTGGCTTTTGATGCTACGATCCGCGCAGCGGCTCCCTATCAGTTGATCCGTACCAAAAAGGACGGCGTCGCGTTTGCCATTGAACTCGATGATTTGCGTCTCAAGAAAAGAGAGAATCGCGTTGGGTCTACGTTATTGTTTGTGGTTGATGCCAGCGGTTCGATGCTGGCCCGAAAGCGCATGACAGCGGTCAAAGGAGGCATCCTTCATCTGCTCCGGGATTCTTATGTGAAGCGAGACCGAATTGGCATGATCGCGTTCAGACGGGACGAGGCTGAGCTTGTGCTTCCGGTTACACGCAGCATCGATACAGCGTCAAAGCATCTCCGCGATATTCCGACTGGAGGAAGGACGCCTCTGGCAGCCGGGCTTAACCTGGCCTATAAGGTGCTTCAAGCGGAGAAACGAAGAAATCATGATACGATACCGACGTTGATATTCGTTACGGATGGCCGAGCGAACCAAAGTCCTTCAGGATTGTCGGTTTATTCGGACATTTGGAATGAATGCCTGGAGGCCGCAAGCTGGATCCGGCTTGCCGGGATCTCCTGTCTGGTCATTGATACGGAGCAGGGCTTTGTTAAATTGGGACGCTCTAAAGAATTGGCTGAAGCATTGGGTGCTGAGTATCGAGTACTCGAACACTTGAACGAAGATGGATTTACTGGCACGGTTCGAACCATATTGGGTTAGATAACCCTAATCAAGCATGATTCTATCGTTCTTGGATAGGAGGAGGAAAACAGAATGAAGATCACGGTCTTAACGACATCCCATGCGGCCATGAAGGATTTATCGTTCATATATAAGAAGAAGTGGGATGCATCTTTGCGCAGTCGCCTTTCATTATCTGTATTTAATATAGAAGGAACCTTGTCGGAGGCACAGTGGAGCTGGCTCGAGACAGCCGTAAATCAAGCGGATTTTATCATCCACGATCCGCACGGCAGCCCTGCCCGGACCGTTTCCCGTATTCATGACCTTTGTATCGGTCTTAAAGCGGAGCAAGTGATTGTAGGAGGGGAAGGGGAGCGGCTTAAGGATTTATATAGGCTGGGTTCATTGAGGTATCACGATCTTGCCGGCGCAGGCCATCGTGGACATCCGTCAACAACCTCAAGTGGACATCCTTCTACATCTTCAATATCGACCGAGCAGCAAGATAATCTCAGGCATCACCGGACCTTGGTCGCATATTGGAGAAATGCAGGGGTTCCCAATTTACACCATATGCTTGGCTACATTGCCACCTGCTTCGGAAAGGAAACGGATTGGCCGCCGGTCGAGCCGCCCTTTGCCCTGAAGTCGCTGAGCATCTATGATCCCTCTAACCCGCAGTCATTTGAATCCTTGGAGGCCTATCGGGCGTCCATGCCGGCCCGTGAGGATGATCCAACAGTTGCCATACTTTTTATGGGTCACAGCTACCCGCTCCACACCGGAGATATCGTCAGCAGCATGATGCAGAGCATTCGAGAGTTTGCCAATGTTCTTCCTGTCGTATTCACTTCTTTGTCGGATGTTGAACCGAATCGGCTGCGAACCTTGCTGATGCATGGGGGCGTTCATGGAGGCAAGGTAGACTTGATCGTAAACTTTGTTCCGTTCCGCCTGGGTGCCGGACCTACGGGGGGAAAGAGCGATGAAATCCTGGCGTTACTAAAAGAAGTGGACGCTCCGATGTTCCATCCGTTTTTCCTGACGCGCCGGGAACGGCAGGAGTGGGAAAGCTCCAGACAAGGCTTGACGCCTTCCGAATTTCTGGTTCAAATGATGCTGCCTGAGCTCGACGGGAGCATTGAGACGCATCCGGTTGCCGCGTTATCCAGCCTTGGATATGACGAGGACATGCGGTTTGATGCCAAAGAGCTCCGTATGATCGAAGATCGAGCGCAGCGGGTGGTCGGTCGTGTAAAGCGGTACCTGAATCTCCGATCCAAGAAGCAATCCGAGAAGCGAATCGCCATTATCGGCTATAACTACCCTCCAGGGGAAGGACATCTGTTCCAGGCCTCCTTTCTGGATACCTTCGAATCGATATCCCGCATCCTCACGGCGATGAAGGCGCATGGTTATGATACCGAGACATACTCTGGTTTCGAATTGAAAGAGCGTTTCATACAGGATGGAACCATAAATTCCGCAGTGTGGTCCAACGACAACTGGCCCGATCATCTTCCGACTTATAAAAATACATCGTATGAGCAGAGCAATCAGGTCTTGAATAAGCGGAAGAGAGAGCTTGTTCAACAGTGGGGCGAAGTGCCAGGCGACATCATGACGACCGAGGACGGCGATTTCAAAATTCCCGGCCTTCGGATCGGCAACTTGTTCATCGGTATCCAGCCTAGCAGGGGCGTACATGAGCATCCGGAGGCTGCTTACCATGATAAAAGTCTCCTTCCGCACCATCAGTATTTGGCTTTTTACCAATACCTTCGTGATGAGTTCAAGGCTGATGCGATCTTGCATGTGGGAACCCATGGTACGCTTGAATTTTTGGAAGGCAAAGAAAGCGGCATGTCGGGGGATTGTTTACCTGATGCATTGATTCGGGATATTCCGCATTTTTACGCGTATTATGTCGGCAACCCCTCCGAAGCCATGATTGCGAAGCGAAGATCCCATGCTACCTTGATAGGATACCAATCCCCTCCATTCACAGTATCCGGGTTATACGGAGAATACGCCGGCCTGGAAACACTGCTGCATCAGTATCGGGAAGCGGAACAGCTGAATCCTGCACGACTTCCTGATCTGTGGGAGATGTTGCAGGAGCAGGCAGCTGCGCTTTTTCTTGAATCCTCTAGTCTTGAATCGCTGGAATCCGAGCTGTACCGAATCCAAAGATCCATGATTCCTGATGGCCTGCATATATTAGGCGAGGGGTATACACATGAGCAGGCGGCGCAGCATATGAGCATGATTTTTGGCCATGAACGGGGAACCTACGGATCGCTGCAGAGATTATATGCGCATTCGATGGGCTGGGATTATGATGAGCTGCTGGAAGCCCAGGATATCCGCAGGCTGCGAACGCTGGATGAGTATGTGGAGAAAGCTGTGTTAACCTTTGTTCAAACCCGGGAAGTTCCTGAACCACCGCAAGGATCAGCCGATCAACAATCACAATGGCAGAACATTTGGGAGCTCGGCTTAAAGGCTTATCAGTCTACGAAGGCAGATCTGGAGCTTACGAATCTTCTTAGGGCCATGGACGGTAAATATATGCCGGTTAGTCTTGCAGGCGACTGCTTTCGGAATCCCGAGGTTCTGCCGTCCGGAAACAATCTGGTACAGTTTGACCCAAGGTCCATACCAAGCCGTGCAGCCGTTGCGAGTGGTTGGAGGATTGCGGAGAACACCTTGAATTTGTATGATGCAGCGCATAAGTCATATCCGGAAACATCCGCGCTGGTTATGTGGGGCTTGGAAACGTCCCGGACACAAGGGGAGACGTTGGGGCAGATTCTGGCTTATCTAGGCGTTAGAGTTAAGGACCAGGATCACCATAAGCAGGTGGAATATGAAATTATTCCGCTATCAGAGCTGAAGAGGCCGCGACTGAATGTCCTGGTCCATATCTGTGGATTTTTCCGCGACATGTTCCCGGACCAGCTATCAACGCTTCACCGTCTCTTTAAAGAAATTTCTGAGCTGGAGGAGCCGGTTGATCAAAACCGGTTCAAAAAGCATTCGGAGAGGTTGTATCAGCAGTTACGCAGCGCCGGGGCAGAGCATGACGAGGCTTGGGACTTGGCATGTGCCCGCATATACGGGCCTGCCGCAGGAGAATATGGAACCTCGGTCACAAAGCTGATCGAGACCAAGCAGTGGGAAGAAGAAGACCAATTGGGCGCAGCTTTCATGAACAGCCTGAAGCATGTGTACAGCTCCGATTACAGGGGCAAGGATATGTATGATTTGTATGCGGCGAACTTGGCTGCCGTTGATATTGTTTCACAGATTCGGAGCAACCATGAACATGAAATTACCGATCTGGATCATTATTATGAGTTTTTTGGAGGCTTGGCGAAATCGGTAGAAATCACCAAAGGCGTCAAGGCGGAAATATATATTAGCGATACCACGCGGGAGCAAATCTTAACTGAAGAAGTAAGAAACTCTGTCCATCGTGGAGTACGAACCCGTCTGCTCAATCCCAAATGGATAGACGGTTTGCTAAAGCATGATTATCATGGAGCCCAGAAAGCAGCAGACCGAGTAGAAAACTTGTTGGGGCTTGCAGCGACGACCAACCAAGTAGACTCCTGGATTTTCTCAGCGGTTCATCATGAATATGTGGCCAACGAACAACGCAGCAAGCAAATGTCTGAAAATAACAGCTGGGCCTACTCTGGTATGTTGGAAACGCTGCTAGAAAGTCATCAACGGAACTATTGGAAGGCGACAGAGGAAGAATTGAACATGTTACGGGATCGTTTTTTGGAGCTTGAAGGAGAACTTGAGGGTCCTCACGATTAAGAAGAATGACTTATAGCAAACTGTTTGTATACTAACGCCTCCGGGCAGACAATGTGAATGTCTGCTTGGAGGCTTTTTTAATCCCTACGTGTTCATGAGGGGGGAAGTGTTGACATATTATAAAATTGCAAGTAGACTTTAATTGTAAATATTACGATTAATCAAGGTCTTCTCGATTCTTTTTTCGATAATTAATCGTAATTATTACAATTAAGGAAACTGATATCTTGTTTAGCCTGAATAAAGGGGCCTTGTATGGATGACAAGTGACTTTGATATCTCAAGGGAGAGTGAATAAATGGAAAAGACGTTACATAAATGGTACGAAGAGAGTTTCGGCAAGGATTATTTGCTAATATACCGTCATAGGGATAGACGCCAGGCTGAAAAAGAAGTATTTAGAATGATGGAGTGGCTGAAGCTTCCATCTCAAGGTAAAATCCTCGACCTATGTTGTGGTATGGGGAGACATGCAATGTCACTTGCACGTGCAGGCTATCGCGTAACAGGTGTGGATCTTTCCTCGGAGCTGCTCCAGGAAGCTAGGGCCTCCGACCCTAATGAACTTGTAAATTGGGTTGAATGCGATATGCGGGCTTTACCAGAAAGTAAGATGTTTAAGGAGCGATTTGATGCCGTTGTCAATTTATTTACCTCATTTGGTTATTTTGAAGAGGACAGCGAGCAGTTAACGGTGTTACGGCAAATCCATAAGGCATTGAAACCGGGAGGGCGGTTCATTATCGATTATATAAACGCAGAATACACAACAGATCACCTGGTTCCTTTTTCGGAGCGGGTAGAGGAGGGAAACCTCATCTCGGAAACCCGCCGCATTTTAAGCGGTTTCGTTATGAAGGAAATTGTAGTTCAAGGATCTAACCATCTTACTCGTCGATATTCGGAACGCGTCAAGCTATATGGTCCAGAGAAATTGGAAGATATGCTAAAAAAAGTCGGTCTTACATTGGATATAATTTACGGAAATTATGATGGACAACATTATGATAAGAGGCATTCACCGCGAATGATTATGGTTGGTCATCGAAAGGAAAGCGTAGGTTAAAGGAATGCTTAAGAGTATTTATTTTTCATGCTAGATGTTCATTAATCGTAAATATTACATTTAAAATTCCGGAGGAGACACACTTTGTTTATTCAAATAAAATTCTTGTCGAACGTTATCATTAGACTCGCATTTGCAATGATTCTAACTTTGCTTATAGCGGGATGTTCGACAACCAATAATGATGATGCAATTGTAACAAATCAAGAAAGTCAACAGCTGAGTTCACAAAAAGATACGGAACTAAAAAGTTGGACCTTTACCGATACAAGTGGCAAAGAAATTACACTAAATATCCCGGTTCAGAAAACCGTCGTTATTAATCGAAATACAGCAGAAGCCATTAAACTGTTGGGAGCGGAAGACCGCGTAGTGGCCACTGGTGACAATACGATCAAACACAATCCTTATCTTGGCTTTGACAAATTGCCAGACATTGGAGAAACGGAACAGGTAAATTTGGAGGCGATACTTAGCTTAAAGCCTGAAGTGGTATTCACCTACACGAATCGGCCTGATCAAAAACTGGAGGAAAAGTTGGAGCCGGCTGGCATTAAGGTCGTACGCATGAACAATTACTTGCCAGAGCAGACGGATATAGAATGGAAACTGCTGGGTAAGCTGTTCGGTAAAGAAGAAAGGGCCGCTAAATTTCTGGAATGGAGGCATGAAATTGAAAGTATTCCGGCAAAACGAATTCAATCTATAGATACAAGTGAGAAAAAAAGTGTTCTGGCACTGTCAGCCGGTTTTCTCAACTCCAATGGCGGCTATCGAGTTTTTCCAAGCCAGTCACTGGATGGTAAGACCGGCGTAGGTGAAGGTTACGCCACAATTTTGGCGGGTGGAAAAGATGCAGCCGATCTACAATGGAATCCTGCGGAGGCTTCCACAACGATCATGGTCGATGAAGAATATGTGCTCAAACGAAATCCTGATGTCGTTACACTACATGGTACTTGGCTAGGTGGGTACGAAACGATGGATGCCAAACCGCTTGATGAGGCGTTCGCCAATATCATGAAAATTTCATCCTTGAAGAAGTTGAATGCAGGCAAAGACAGGGAAGTTTATTTTTTTCATACTAATTTTATTGGTTCAGACAAACGATATATCGGTGTTTTGCAACTTTCCAAGTGGCTGTATCCTGACCTATTTGAAGATGTTAATCCTGAAGCATATGCCAAGGAATATTTTGAAGAATGGCTGGATGTTCCTTATCAAGGGATTTGGTACTACTCGTTTAAGGAGACGGAATGATGGAAAAATCAATCCATCACAACGATATCCCATTGGAGTCGATGTCCTCAGATCGTCAAATGGAATCGATTTACCGTGGTAGATCATTACGTAAGCTCTTGCTGCTCATATTGCTTCTGATCTTATTGATCATTACAGCAGGAGCAGCGATCACCAAAGGCTCGGCGACGGTGCCCCTTCAAGAGCTCTGGGCAATGATGACTGGCGCCGGTGCTGACGAAATGAATGTGTATATCGTACGTGAGGTTCGGCTCCCCCGAGTCCTGATGTCTGTGGTGACCGGTATATCGCTGGCCGCAGCGGGTACGATCATGCAGGCATTGCTGCGTAATCCTCTAGCCGATCCGTTTACCCTGGGGGTTTCAAGTGGAGCAGCCTTCGGAGCCGCACTTGCGATCGTGGCGGGCACTAGCGTATTCGGTATGAACCTCGTTCACAGCGGACCATGGCTGATTGCTTTTAACGCTTTTCTCTTCGGGTGTTTGGCAGTAGGAGTTGTATACGGTATTGCTCGTATGAAAAACAGCTCAACTACGGTCTTGCTACTCGCGGGTGTAGCGATTGGTCAATTATTCTCGGCCGGCGTATCGGCTCTTAAGTATTTTTCCAACAACGATGCGCTTAAAGATCTGATTATTTGGTTAATGGGGGGGTTCTGGGGCTCCGGTTGGCATGTGCTGGAAATTCTCTTGCCGCTGTCCGCCTTTGCGCTATTAGTCTTGATGAAATATGCATGGGATTTGAATGCTCTCATCTCCGGGGAGGAGGTAGCACTCACGCTCGGAGTGAAAGTGAAGCATATACGCTGGGTTTGCTTGGTGACGGTGACGCTTCTGGCATCAACAACCATTGCTTTTACAGGCATTATCGGTTTTATCGGGCTTGTTGCCCCGCATATCAGCCGAATGATAATCGGTACCGACTATAGATATTTATTACCGTGCTCTTGCTTGATCGGCGCCTTGCTCTTGCTTACGTCGGATACGGTGGCGCGGCTGCTCCTTACGCCGATTGAAATCCCCGTTGGAATTGTAACATCCTTCTTCGGCGCACCATTTTTCATCTATTTACTGGTCAAGAAGCGCCGGGAGTATTGGACCTAGGAGGGGGAAGTCTTGTTTTTACAAATAACGGGTTTGTCATTTGGATACCGTTCAAACTCCATATTACGAAATATTCACATGAATCTGGAAAAGGGCCGGGTGGTCAGTATTGTCGGTCCTAACGGCGCAGGGAAGACGACATTGCTCAAAAGCATCGCTTCCATTCTTCCGCCTAAGAAGGGAACGGTTTGGCTTAGGGGAAAAGACGTATATTCCCTCAAACCCAGAGATTTGGCTAAAATTCAAGCTTACGTTCCTCAGCATACGGCATCCGGTTTTCCGCTGACTGTCATGGAAACGGTCATGCTCGGGCGAAAGCCGTACATTCGATGGGGAGTGTCATCAGAAGATCTTCATATTGTGGGCACCCTCCTGTCCGACCTTCATCTGGATCACTATACAACGCGTTATCTGGACGAGCTAAGCGGGGGAGAGCGGCAAAAAGTTTGGATAGCCCGCGCGTTGGCACAACAGCCGGATTTGCTATTACTGGATGAGCCGACTTCAGCACTCGATATTCGCCATCAACTCGAAGTGTTGGAGCTAGTACGCAAGCTCTCAAAACATTCGGGCATCCTAGTGATCCTGATTTTACACGATCTAGAGCTGGCTGCTCGGTATTCGGATGAAATATACATGCTCAAGGACGGGGAAGTGTATGCTTCCGGTCGACCTGAGGAGGTGTTTACCTGTACAAATATGGAGACGGTTTACGGCGTAAAAGTGGAGGTTGCCTCTGCAAAATACGGATTGAAAATGACTGCGGTTGAGCCGGTATGGACTTAACCGAGTGAGGAATAGAGGGGGAAACTAAATATGTATCACGGCGTCCGCTTTGATATGAATTTTAAGCAGCTATGGCTGGAAGGGATGAAGGATTGGAACGGCAATCTGCCGGAGCGAATGAGCGACGATGCCAAGGAGGAATCCTTCTGGGAAGGATTTATTCCCAAAAAAACAGATGCATTGGATGACTATGCAGCTGATATTCGGCGAGAGCTTCTTCAATTTATCGAGCCTACCGATGACGTCTTGGAGATTGGACCGGGATGGGGGAACTATACCTTTGCTGCTGCTGATAAAGCATCCTCGCTTGTTTGCGTGGACAGTTCACGTAGTGTACTCAATCATTTAAAGAAGGATACCAAGCGGCAAGGTCACCAAAATATACGGTTCATTCATTCTAAATGGGAAGACTCTGTACCAAAAAAACAGTTTGATGTTGTTTTTGGGATCAATTGTTATTATCGGATGCAGGAGATCGATCGGGCGCTTCTAAATATGAATAACTCTTCCAAACGGTGGGCGATTATCGGGCTGACAACCGGGCCTGAAAAACCACATTTGTGGGAGATCCATCAAGAGCTTGGTTACAAAGTCAAATTTCAGCGACGGGACTATATCTATTTAACCAATCTTCTGTATGAACTTGGTATCGATGTAAATTGCAAAATTGTAAATTTGGAAAGAATCTATCGCTATGAGAATGAAGAACAGCTGCTGAAGGACAATTTAGGCGTTATTTTGGAAGCTAACTATGACCGAAAAGCAACGGAAAAGATTCTCAGACAGTTTGTTACGGAAGAGAACGGCATTTTGTTGTACAAACATCGTTTTAAGGCAGCGCTTCTCTATTGGAGGCCCGAAGAGATGATTTTCAAAAAAAATTAGCGCATGTGGTTTGGTTATAAACTCACTGAGGGGCTAATTTCACCTGCACTCCAATCACTACATATGACATTTTCCTTCTTTCTTGTTAAAATAAAAAGATAAGTCTTTTTCAAAACGGAGCGACGGTATTTTGCTGGATGTTTTGTATACTGAGGAAGGGAACGTATGTTTATGAAGGAGAACAAAACCAAAGTTAAAGATATGTTGAATACCATGGCGCGAAATGGATGGAGAGTGACGGAACAACGAAGAACATTAGCCCAAATTTTCGCCGATCACGATGGCTATTTATCGCCCAAAGATGTCTACGATCAAATGTCCGTTCATTACCCAAGCATGAGTCTGGATACAGTTTATCGTAATCTTCGTATGTTAAGTGAGATGGGGGTTTTGGAACATTTCTACTTTATGGACGGAGGTTTAAAATTCAAAGAGAACTGCCTGACTCACCACCATCATCATCTGATTTGCGTCAATTGTGAAAAAACGCTTCCCTTTGACTACTGCCCAATGGATCATGGTCTTGAATTACCTGGGGACTACAGAGTCTTGCGACATCGATTTGAGGTCTATGGGATATGTGAAGTATGCCAGGCACTGGAGAAAGAAGAGACTATGGAATAGAAGAAATGATATTCATTAAGCATGGTCCCGTCCGAGGAACCATGCTTTTAAACTTGTTGTGGTGGGGAGTCATCATTCTTATACTGATTAATAACTTTGCGCAATGCCTGCCATCCCATTAGCGCACAGTTATGCCGAGCCCTAAACGAATGAACCCCTAGTAACGAAAGTGATTCTTCCAGGGCCTCATCTTCCGGGGAGATCCCGATCGTGATCATGGAGGAGAACAGACGGGTGAGATTTTCCGCCTCCTCTAAAGACCGTCCTTTAACAGCTGATGTCATCATGGAACAGGAGGCCATACTAATGGAGCACCCGTTACCTTCAAACTTAATATCATGGATCTGCCCTTGATCGACTAGTAGATATAATACAATCGTATCCCCACATGTGGGGTTTTTATAAAATAATCGAATGGAAGACATGTCGTTTATTTCACCATAATTTCGGGGATGTCTATAATGATCGATGATAAGCTGCTTATAAAGTTCGTCCATTTTCAATTCCATCACTCTCCCTGGATAGTTACAATTAGGATTAATTATTTTTCAACAAAAAACCTGATGAATATAATAGACCTCTCAGCTGGAAATGGCACAGACCTACGGCTGAGAGGTCTTTTTGGTTAAATCGATTATGTCTTAAGTGGCTACACAACCAGCAAACTGTTCATGGAACCAGTTCTCGTCAAGATTTCGACCGATCACCACGAATTCGCTGGTTGGCACTTCATCTGGTCTCCAGTCCCTGTCAGGATATGAACTGAACAGCATATGAATGCCCTGAAAAACGACTCGTTTCTTGACTCCCTTAATGTTGAAAACGCCTTTATATCGGAATGTGTCTACGCCATGGTCTACCAACCATTCATTGAGAAAACGTTCGACTTTCTTTAAGTCGAGAGGTCGAGTTTCCCGAAAGAAAATAGAGGTTACTTCATCGTCATGTTCATGATCATGCTCTTCTTCCAGAAATCCAGGTTCGATCTCCAGCTTCTTCTCTAAATCAAAAGCACCTATCCCGAGAATTTGGTTAATGTCAATTTTGGACTGCTGGGTATGATATAGCTTGGCTGCCGAGTTCATGGTACGAAGGCGACGTTCCAACCTCTGTAGTTCGTCTTCTGAAACAAGATCCGTTTTGTTCAGCAAAAGTACGTCAGCAAAGGCGACTTGTTCCTGAGCTTCATGTCCGTCGTCCAAATGCTGCTCAACATGCTTTGCGTCCACAACCGTAACAATCGCATCCAGCTTATAAAAATCAGCTATTTCAGGGTCGACAAAGAAGGTCTGCGCAACCGGGCCAGGATCTGCCAAACCTGTCGTCTCGATGAGCACACGTTCAAAATCTGCTTTGCGATCACCATTACCCAGCTTCGCATCCCTAAGCTGATTAAGAATACGAATGAGATCACCTCGTACCGTACAGCAGATACAGCCATTGTTCATTTCAAAGATTTCTTCATCCGCTCCTACAACAAGTTGGTTGTCGATACCAACTTCACCGAACTCATTGACAATGACCGCTATTTTTTCGCCATGCTCCGCTGTTAATACATGATTTAGTAAGGTCGTTTTACCGGCTCCGAGAAAACCTGTCAGTACCGTGACGGGAATACGTGGGTCGGTCTGTTGAATTGACATAAGAATCACTCCTCGAGACAGAAATCTTAATTGTAAATATTACAATTAAGACAAGTATAGAACTCCGTTTTTCTTTTGTCAAACAGCACTTTGAAAACTTCTTCAGATTCATAACAAGATCCAATTAAAGATTGAAACATACTTTATACGTGTGTATAATCGTAATAATTACAATTAAGACAGGGTAGGTGTTCAACCTCCTCAGTAATATGTATCGCTAGAGAAGGAGATGTTCTATGACGACTTGGAATTTAAATGAGACTCGCTGTCATTTACTTATATGTAATGGCGGTAGTTGCATGAAGCTGAATGCCGAAGAAGTGACGGAAGCAATCCGGGATGAAATTACTACGCTAGGAGCTGACAATTTCATTCATACTACACGTACTCGGTGTAATGGTCGATGTGCGGACGCTTGTGTCGTAATTGCTTACCCAGAAGGAACATGGTATAAATCTATAACCCCTGACCTTGGCAGAGAGCTTGTGCGAAGACATCTTTCAGGAAGTTGTTTGGAGGAGCTCAAGGTATATTCGTTTGACAGCAAATTCATTGCGTCTGGTCTTTCCGTTAAAGGTAAAGATAAAGCTCCAGCGGCTGATAATTAAAAAATATAATGACTTTAAGAAGGTGATATGGGTGAAAAAGGTTCCTGTTGTTGTTTTGTCTGGTTTTCTGGGGAGCGGTAAAACGACATTACTATCTAAATTGCTAAATTTTTATGAGAAAAAAGGAGTGCGTCCTGCCATCATCATGAATGAAGTTGGCGATGTCAACCTGGATGGTCAGCTTGTAAATGAGGATGTTCCGTTGCGAGAAATGTTAAGTGGTTGTATCTGCTGCACAATAAGTGGTGATTTGGGAATGGAAATCCAAAAACTGGTGCAGGAATCGTCGCCAGATCTAATCATCATTGAAGCTACTGGTGTGGCGAACCCGATCGATATCTTTGAGGCGGTAACAGAGGCAGCACTATTGATTCCAATTGATATCTACGCGATGATTACAGTGCTAGATGCCGGACATTTTCAACATTGGTATCGGAAAGGGTCTGGAAAGACCTATCATCTCATGAGAGATCAAATCCGATGTGCATCCGTTTTACTGCTCAACAAATCGGATCTTATTCATATTTCAGACTTGAACGAGCTGAGAAAGATTATTGAATCAATAAATCCTAATGCATTACTATATGATACCGTTCATTGTCAAATCGATTATTCCGTGTTGGATACAATTTTTCTAGAAGATACTTTTCCTATTTCTCTTGAGGAATCATATCAAGAGAATACACATCAGCAATCTGTATGTAACCATAGTCACCATGATCAGCATTCTCAAAATGCCGCTCATGTGCATCATCATTCTTACGATCACGTTATGGTTTATACGCATTACTTTCAAAATTACATAGACAGGAGTGGTTTTGAACAAATCATAAGAGAACTTCCAGAGAGCGTTTACCGTGCAAAAGGCATTTTTACGGAGGCAGGTACCGGACAGCGTATGTTGTTTCAATTCGCATACAGGCAGTTAGAACTTATTCCGATTAATCCGCAAGGAAAGGTTCAAGATGTAGCTGTATTTATAGGAGAGCAGTTTCCTAAGAATGAGCTAAAAGGGCTGTTGGAACAGTGTGTAACCTGCAGTGCCAAATAAATAACCAGGTAGGGATATTATGACAATGAATAAAAAAGGAGATTCTCTTTTACTTCCATCGAAACATGAACGACTTCAATTATTTGGTACAGTGGATCCGGTCAAAGGAAAGAAACCCGTGGTCAAGGAAGAAATGCAGGATATACAGAATAGCAGAAACGATTTTTTGTTTGAATTGGAGCAGGTTGGAATCGATAATTTGAAATATCCTATTGAAGTTGTGTCTTCCATAACTCCTCAAAGATTTTCGAGTATTGGAAATTTTCGACTCTCGACATCTCTCGAAAGGGAGAATAAAGGAATTAATATGAGCCGGCTCATTGAACAACTTCAGAACAGTAGAGAATTGGGACTCAGTGACAAAATTCCTGATCTCATTGAGTTGACGAAACGTCTTTCGAAGAAAATGGACCAAAGGAAAGCTGAATTGAAAGTATCATATCCATGGTTCTATGAACGTCAGGCACCAGTAAGTGGGTTAATGGGTTTAAGCCATTCCCAAGCATCCGTTACTGTGAAATGGGAGACTGGCAATGTAGCTGTTCTAAAAGCCCAATTGGAGATACAAATTACGACATTATGTCCTTGCTCAAAAGAAATTAGCGAGTATAGTGCCCATAACCAACGTGGTTTATTACGCATTGAGGTGGAGGGCTACGATGGTGAGTCACTTCCCGAACAGTGGAAAGAAGAGCTTTTGGAAGCAGCAGAGAGCAATGCAAGTAGTTGCCTACACCCGATTTTAAAGCGCCCAGATGAGAAACATGTTACAGAGCATGCATATGAAAATCCGCGTTTTGTGGAAGATATTGTTCGGCTTGTAGCGGCGGATCTTTATGAAAAGGACTGGGTTCGTAATTTTAGTATCGATTGCCGTAATGAGGAATCCATTCATCAACACGATGCAGTAGCGCGTATTGTGTTTGACAAACTCAAGCAAATTAAAGTTTACCCTGACACTGAAAACGTATGAGAGCAACGAGGTGTGATTATAGTTGACGAAATAATACTAGCGAAATTAGTTTGATGGTGATCATACTCCGTAATACCTCACCATGTAAGCATATGTTGTCGCCTATAATCGTAATAATTACATTTAAGTGCCTATTAAGGAGGAGAGAGTGTTGAATAAGGAACAGTTGTATAACAAATGGTGGAATGCGCCAACCGAGAGCGAACAACTGATGGAAGAAAGTCATCGAACCTTCTGGAAAAAGATAATCGATAAAATTCTTGAGAAGGAAAAGATCAACGATTTTTCGGTGTTGGATTTCGGGTGTAATCAAGGAGGATTTCTCAGGTATCTTTATTCACAGTATCCTTTCAGGGAAGGAGTGGGTACAGATCTAGGAAAGGAATCAATTCAGGTTGCTAATGAACGCAAAGGGGATTTACCCCTTCAATATGAAGCTACGGCATCCCCTGAGCAGTGGGGTCATCGCTTTGATCTTGCCGTCAGCACAGCTGTAATTTACTTAATATCCGACCTTCAGGAGCATGCATATAAAATCAAAGCTGCTTTAAAGCCCGGGGGAGTCTACTATGCTAGCTATAGTGATTACAGCAAGAATCCAAGCCTCCCTTATATGCGCAAGAAAATTGACAGTAACAGTATGCTACCTATGAATCTTCATGCACTGGATGATATTGCTTCAGCCTTCTTTTCAGAAGGTTTTGAAGTAGGTATTACACGGCTGACTCCCGACATGTATGTTCAGCTTTCCAACAAGGAACGTTTTTTCAGAAACGTCCGGGACCGAATTCAATATGAATACGAAGAGGCCTATTTATTTCGCTTTGTAGCACCAATCTAGAAGAAAGAAAGGACGTTTTTGATCAAATGAAAAACCATGGGTTAGGAGTCAAGAAAAAACTGGTGTTGTTCCTCGCTGTCATATTCTTGGCGGGCTGTTCCAGCACTGGAACCCAATCTGTAAGTCAGGGAGCCACATCGTCCGACAAAGCGCTTACTTTGGCATGGCCTAATGATATTGGTCCGCTCAATCCGCATTTATATGCACCAAGCGAGATGTTTGCTCAGTCCATGATCTATGATTCGCTAGTTACTTATGGTGAAGATGGAAAAATCAAACCCAGTCTAGCAGAGAGCTGGGACATTTCCGAAGATGGACTGACTTACACCTTCCATCTTCGCCCAGGGGTCAAGTTTTCCGATGGCACAAGTCTGACAGCCGATAATATCATTCGTAATTTTGATGCCATAATGGCAAATAAAAGTCGGCACAGTTGGATCGGTATCATGAAGCATATCGATCACGTTAAAAAAGTAGATGATCTTTCCGTACGTCTGCTCTTGAAGGATTATTATTATCCTGTTCTTCAGGATCTGTCCTTTGTTCGGCCGTTTCGTTTCCTGGGAGAGGCTGGTTTCCCCGCTGACGGGAAAACATCCGAAACCATTGTTAAGCCGGTAGGAACAGGGCCATGGGCGTTAAAAGAGTACAAAAAAGATGAATATGCGGTTTTCAAGCGCAATGAACATTATTGGGGACAAAAACCTAAGCTGGAGCAAATAACGGTCAAAATTATTCCGGATCAGGAATCCATTGTGCTGGCTTTCGAAAAAGGGGATATCGATTTGATATACGGACGAGGCGTCATCAGCAGAGACAGCTTCCTTCACTTGAAAGAATCCGGCAAGTACGGCGTCTCTCTTTCGGATGGCCTGACGACCCGTGCGATTATTTTAAACACGCTGAAAGGGGCAACTTCGGAACTGCCAGTTCGCCAGGCCATTCAATACGCAATTGACAAGGCTTCGATGATTGAAAGCGTGACGAAGGGAACGGAGCTTAACGCTGAAACAGCTCTCGGGAGAAATATTCCGTATGCTAACCTGGATCTGAAGCCGATTGAGTACGATCCGGCTAAAGCGGGCAATTTATTGGATGAAGCTGGATGGATAATTGATCCATCATCGGGAGTGAGAATGAAAGACGGGAAGCCATTGGTATTGAAGTTTGTTTATATTAGCACGGAAGCGGTTCAGAAGCAGATGGCTGAAGTAATCCAAGGTGATTTGGCTAAGGTAGGAATTAAGGTGGAGATTCAAGGCGTTGAAGTCATGCTTGGCTTGCAAATGCTTAAAAGCGGAGAAGCCAATATGAATTTCTGGTCCAGCTACGGAGCGCCTAACGATCCACATAATTTTGTTACTGTAATCGCGAATCCAACGGCTGACGGAATTTTTGAAGCCTTCTCAAACCTGCCTCAGAAACAGGAAATGGACCAAGAGATTAATAAGGTTCTTATAAGCAAAGATGAAGAAGAACGAAGAAGTATGTATGCTGATATTTTATTCCAGATTCATGAGGAAGCAGTATTTTATCCTATTTCGTATGAGGCCAATATTGCACTTTACCAAAAGAAATGGATCGGAGTTGAACCAACCGCTTCAAAGTACAAGTTTCCTTTTGAATCCATTGATCTGCGGCCATAGACGGAGAAGTTAATGCGGAGATTTGTTTGGAGACGACTATCTGCACTCCCTTTAATTCTCATAGGGGTATCTGTGCTAACTTTTCTGCTTGTCCGACTTGTACCGGTAGAGCCTGCTGAGGTCATCCTTCGACAATCTAACCTTAATGCAACTGAAGAAGCGATTGCCGAGGTGCGTTCCCAGCTTGGATTGGATCAACCTTTATATATCCAGTACTGGATGTGGATCTCTAATATAGTGAAACTGGATTTTGGAGTATCTTATGTAAGTAAACTCCCGATCTCTTCAGAAATCGCAGAGAAATTTCCAGCTACGATACAATTGGCGTTGTCGGCCATGCTACTTACGGTGATGATCAGTTTACCACTCGGCCTTCTATCATCATTGTTTCCCAATCGTTGGATCGATCGAGCTACCGCCATATTTATCTATGTCGGGACTGCCATCCCGCGGTTTTGGTTAGGCTTCATCCTCATATACTTTTTTTCGCTCAAGCTGGACTGGCTGCCTTTCCAGGGAAAAGGTGGTTTAATGCATTTACTTCTTCCATCCATTACGCTCGCGCTTGCCCAAACTGCAGTGTTCACCCGTTTGTTACGCAGTCAGCTACTCGATCAAATGCGAGAGATTTACGTGCTATACGCAAAAGTACGTGGGCTGAAGGAAGGCTTCATTCTTATTCATCATGTGTTACGTAATGCGTTTTCACCTTTGCTTGCAGTAATGGGAATTAGCCTGGGGAATATGCTAGGGGGAACGGTTATCGTAGAGCAAATGTTTAGCTGGCCAGGCATGGGCCGATACTTGATTGAATCCATTTCTAATCGTGACTATCCGGTGATCCAGTGTTATGTTTTGCTTATGGCTGTTGTCTATGTCTTTATAAATTTATTGGTCGATTTACTACAACGATGGATTGATCCAAGATTGGAACAAAGCGAGGAGCGTGGGATTGACAGATGATTTCGATTACATCGGGAACTCGCATTTCTCTAAGGATCCGCCTGGGACTTGCTGGTGCAGGATTTTTATTCTTGATTTTCATGGGGGTTGCCGGAGCATTGGCTCCTTGGATTGTTCCCCATGATCCTTATCTGGTTGATTTATCAATCCAGTTTAGCCCGCCCTCTTGGACATACCCTTTGGGGACAGACCACTTGGGCCGATGCATTCTTTCCAGGCTTCTTATTGCGATACGTTATTCTTTGGGTGGAGCACTCATTGTTGTAACATGCAGTGTTGTTTCAGGAACGGTGATGGGTGCTTTTTTCTCTTTAAAAGGAGGGTGGCTGGATCGTGCCTTCATAAGGTGTTGCGATATTTTGCTTGCCTTCCCGACACTAGTGTTAGCATTTGCACTTGTAGGCGTGTTGGGTTCCGGGTTCTCAAATTTGCTGATAGCCATGATTTTTGCACAGTGGATTTACTATGCACGATTCGTTCGGGGGATTGTTCTGTCGTTGAGAGAGAGCGATTTCGTCCAAGCAGCCATCGTGTCTGGTTCCAATTATCTGCAAATACTATTGAAACATATCCTTCCGAATATCGTTATTCCTGTATCAGTGCTGGCGCTGCTGGAGACGGGAGGCGTCATCCTCGACATGACGGGACTAACGTTTCTGGGGCTGGGAATACAAGCACCACAAGCGGAATGGGGCATGATGATCAATGAAGGGAAAGACTATGTGTGGCGCCATCCTTTGCTTATGATGTATCCCGGATTAGCGATTTTGCTTTCTGTTATTGCCTTTAATCTAATCGGGGACAGACTTCGGACGTTGTACGATCCCAAGGAGAAATTATGATACAAAACGGTTTATCAAGAGAAACAGCTTCATCCATTAAAATCGAGCAATTATCCGTCGAAATGAAGAAGGGAAATCACAAACGGGTTGTCGATCACGTCAATCTATCAATTTCCGCGGACAGCGTACTTGGTATTGTGGGGGAGAGCGGCAGCGGTAAAACCACATTATGCATGGCGCTTATGGGACTTTTGCCCGAAGAATTTCGGATTACGAAAGGTCATATCTGGTTCAAGGAAGCGGATATTGTTGCGCTCTCAGCTAGAGAACACCGAAGGCTTCGAGGAACAACATTCTCCATGATCATGCAGAATCCAAGGGTTGCGTTTAATCCGCTACGAACCATAGGTGCACACATGATCGAAACGTTTAGGGCTCATATGAAATTGAATAAACGAGAGGCCTCCCAATTAGCGGAAGAGTATCTGATTAAGGTCGGCCTGCCTCGTCCTATGCAGATTCTGAAGCTGTATCCGTTCCAGTTGAGCGGGGGCATGCTGCAGCGAGTGATGATCGGAATAACGATGGCTATGAAACCGGAATTGATCATTGCCGATGAGCCGACAACCGGTTTGGATGCAAGCAATCGCAAGCTTATTTTGAATGAGTTGACAGTCTTAAGGCAAGAGACGGGGGCGGCCATTGTAATCGTTACGCATGATCTTGACGTAATTGCTGAAATGGCTGATTCGGTGGCAGTTATGCAGAAAGGAGAAGTTGTTGAATTGGCACCTTGCAAACAGCTGTTTGATTCGCCTAAGCATGAATACACCCGACGTTTATTGCATGCCAGAATAGACTTTAGGCCTTCGCTGGATTGTTAACCTTTAGATAGGAGGCATATAAGATACGAATGAATGTTTTAGAAGTAAGTGAAGTTTCTAAAACGTATCAGCTGGAATCTAGAAGCCCTTGGAGCAATGGAAAACGATTCTGTGCGGTTAACCGAGCTTCGCTCACGATTAAAGAGGAGGAATGTGTCGGTCTGGTGGGTGAGTCCGGATGCGGTAAAAGCACTTTAAGCAGATTAATTCTGGCACTGGACCAGCCGGACTCCGGCGAAATATTCTTCATGAGTAAAAAATGGAACAAAATGAGTCAAAAGCAGCGGTTTCCATATCGTAGATACATGCAAGCCGTTTTTCAGAACAGCTTGTCATCCATGAATCCGAGGTTAAAGGCGGGAGACATTGTAGTCGAACCCTTACTTAACTTTGTCAAAATGGATAGAAAAGAAGCAAAGGCGCATGCTCGCATGTTGCTGGATAAAGTAGGTCTTGATCCTGTGTCTATTGATCATTATCCCCATCAATTTAGTGGTGGACAGCAACAGCGTCTGGCGATCGCACGTGCGATCTCAGTAAACCCAAAATTAATCGTACTGGATGAAGCCATCAGTAGCCTGGATGTTATTACGCAATCCGCGATTTTGTCTTTGTTGAATGAATTGAAAAATAGTTTCGGTATCTCTTATCTGTTTATAACTCATGATATTAAGGCCGCGTGTTTTTTCTGTGACCGTTTGCTGGTTATGCAGGAAGGTACAATTGTTGACGAGGCAGACGCCCAAAAAATCGAACAGTTTTCACACCCCGCTGCTTTAAAATTGCTTAATTCAATGTTGGTGATGCATCCAGAGGACAGGGTCTGAATCTGATGCGATTTCGTCAAATACGAAACCAGTGGTGATTAAATGAAATTTTCCAAGGCGACGAATTATGCTCTTCATACGATGTTGTTTCTAAGTATATCACCTCTAGACAAACCAGTAGGGGTTCAGCAACTCGCTGAAAAGCAGCGAGTATCACCATCATACTTATCTAAAATACTATCTAACCTGGTTAAGGCCGGAATGGTTGAATCGACTTCTGGCGTTAATGGAGGTTATAGGCTTAAACGTCAAAAAAAACAGCGGAAATGTGGGATGTCAATACAGAGTAGATAGAATATATTATATCTGTGCTTTATTGAAAGGTTGTGGCCGGGCACCAACCTTCCTTCAAATAATAAACGTATAACGAGCCTTCGAGAAATTCTCTAAGGGCTCGTTTTTAGTGTATTTCAAATGATAGATGATCAACTTACCGGTATTACTAATCCAGTAGGTTGTTAAAATTGTCAACGTAAGGGTAGACATAAGGAGTCTCCGGAGCATCGATCCGTTGAATATATTTTCCATCCACTTTCACGACGTCAAGATTATTGTAGTTTGTTTTTCCGATTGTTCCCGTTATTTGAACCCATGTGTCTTTCTGCAAAGTGGCAGCAGCATCATCTTCAACGATGATACCGTAGGGAGTGGCGTCAGCAGAACAACATTGGACGGCCAACCTGGAGAGGATAAACTGATTAGCGGCCATATCGGGTTCCCGATAGACAAACCCTGTAAGCTCAACCTTCTTTCCAGTAAGAGCGTCAGCGTATAGACTGAAAGTTGTCAGGTATTCCATAAAACCAGTGTCATTTACGGTGATATAAGGAAGCTCGTTGATTTTCTTGCCAAACTCCGCAAAGTCCTCTAAATGCTCATATTCGGGAAACGGTTCAGGTTCCATCGGAATTTCTTGTTCAGCATCGAACGAATCCATTCCTTCGGGTTCATCTGACGGAACGTCTTTTTGCAACTCCGCATCCAGTCGAGCGGGGGTTAAATTCATCCCTTTTATCGAAGCGACATTACTAGCCATGATGGTATTGGGAAGGAGAACTCCCAGCAGCAACGGAAAGATGAACAATGAATAAATCCCAACATTCCATTTAAGGGATTTCGGCGGATTGCATTGGCACTCACACATGACACTGCGTTTTCGGGCAGTTTGCATGGCCAGGTATGATTGACTAACACTGAGAAGAAAAAGCCCGACTGCAGCTAACTGGATAAAGATTTTCATTCTGGGTGCAATATAATACATTAACGTCCCCGTCTTGACGAGATAGACAATAAAACATAAAAAACTGAGCAGGATGATCGCCCGTATCCAATAATGGACGGCTTCATTTCGCTGATGTTTCACTTAATACACTTCTCCTTCAGAACATCATTTGTCCAAGCGCAATCGAGAGAATAAATACGGTAACGCTTGTAAGAACGATCAGAAATATGACAAAGCGTTTGTTGAAGACAGACAGCAGCATCAATGTACTCTTGAAATCTACCATAGGCCCAAAAACAAGGAAGCTGATGATAGAGGATGCGGAGAATGTCTGCAGGAATGAAGAAGCTACAAAAGCATCCGAAGTAGAGCAAATCGACAATATAAAGGCAAATACCATCATGAACAGATGGGAGCTTAACTCACCTTGTCCAAGTTGAATGAGAAGTTCTCTGGGGATAAATGACTGAATAGCTGCCGTTATAATGGAGCCGATAATCAGATATTTCCCCATGTCAAAAAACTCGTGAGCGGCATGATCCATCATGGAGAGGAATTTGTTCTGGGACTGTCCGTGTGAAGCCTCATTTGCATTGGAGAGACTGGCGGTTTGAGCATTTTTCAATGGATTGCCCGATACAAATTTATAGACGACAAGCCCGATGATCAAACCAACGACCAAAGCCAGGCCCATTCGGGAATAGACGATCTCTGGCTGTAAACGAAAGGCTTGGTACGTTGAGGCATAAACAACAGGGTTAACGATCGGTCCAACCAGTATAAAAACAATCCCGATATAAAGCGGCATCCCCATCACCATGAGTCTACGCACAATAGGGATCATGCCGCATTCACAGACCGGGAAGAGAATACCGAGTGTACAGGCGAATATAATGCCGAGGACCGGATTTTTCGGGCAGAACCGAGCGATCCATTGCTCTGACAGGAACAGCTGCATGAGTGACGAAACAAATACACCGATCAGGATATATGGCAATGCCTCCAATACGATGCTGATCAGCATCGTTTTAAATGTCTGGATTTTGTCCATATCGGGGACTGGAAAACTTAAGTTTGAGATGACGTCTGGAAATAATGCAACATAGATGATACTTAGAACGATTACGATAAATACCAGATTGAGTCCGGACTTTGAAAACCACTTACGCAAAACAGTTCCTCCTATTTATAGACAGCTGCTGGAGAAGTGTGAATAATGTACCGATTTTCATATATGTATTTCACCTAATACGTAATAATTATCATTAAATCATGAATGGCAGTCAATTGACAACATCTTTCGTTCCATTTGGGTTTCTCTCGATTTATAGTGTAATAAATAATTTTTGTGGTAAGCGCCGTTTTATGTTGTGTGAAATGGATGCAAGTTTTTGATACGGCATATCGTAATTTGCGCTAGTTAAGTGAGATGGGGGTATTGGAACACCATCGAGCCTGAAAGTTGACAGATATAAATGAATACTTTATTATTCATTTATGATGTATTTCGTAATTTTTACGAATAAGCAATAACAAAGAGTCAAATGACTCGGAAAGAAGAGGACATCAGATGCAAAAAGGGATACATCCCAACTTTCAGAAAGTCATATTTCTGGACGCGAGCGTAGGCTATACATTTCTTAGCGCCTCCACAAAGACTTCTTCAGAAACTATGGAATGGGAAGACGGTCATACCTATCCTGTGATCCGCGTAGATTCGAGCTCCGCGTCGCACCCTTTCTTCACAGGCAAACAGAAAAATACTGAGATCGGCGGTCGCGTCGATAAGTTCAAGAAACGATTAGGTTATAAAAAGTAGTCGTAAAGGGCTGCCTATATGTGACAGCGTGAAGTGAATTATCACGCTGTCTTTTTTTACTGAAAATGTACGAATAAAAGGGGATACACTGTTCATTTCCGCTCGTCACGGGAAAAAGGTAATACTATCGATCGGAGTGGGCCATTTTAGTTATTTTATTCCATTGACATTTCAAAGAAAGCTAAATTATAATCCTAATCGTAACAATTACGATAAATATGTATAGTTTCTGGTTGTACGGTTTGCGTAAAGGCTATAGATATTCATCAGTGTTTAATTTCGTAATAATTACATATAAAGGAGCTAAAATGACACACAGGCAGTACCTTAAGCTCTCCATTCCTCTCATTATAACCGGTCTGTCCGTCCCCTTGCTGGGAGCGGTTGATACAGCCGTTGCAGGTCGTTTGGGGGATCCGTCCTATATTGGTGGAGTAGCTGTGGGAACATTAATATTTAACAACCTGTATTGGCTATTCGGTTTTTTAAGAGTAAGCACCACCGGGTTTACGGCTCAAGCGGCTGGAGCCAAGCACGACAAGCAGCTTGCATATGCCTTCATCAGACCTCTGCTGATCGCGATTTTGTTAGGCGTGGTGTTCATCGCGGCACAAAAGCCCATTTTGCTGGCTGCCATGCACCTCGTTGGGGGCAGCGATGCAGTGCTCCAGCAAGCTGGAATCTATTTTGACATACGGATCTGGGGAGCTCCCTTCGCGCTTCTGAATTATACCATTACGGGTTGGCTGATTGGGGTGTCGAAGGTTAAATTGACCTTGGTTTCTCAATTGTTCGCAAATGTGCTAAATATGCTCCTTGGAATATGGTTAGCCTTGCAGTTGGACTGGGGAGTTGCGGGTATTGCAGTTGCCACCTTGGTGTCAGAAATAATCAGCGTAGCAATTGGTTTCGTGATCATTCGATACAGCAAGCAAATCGCACTAGTTCATCTCCAGATCAGAGAACTGTTTGATCTTTGCCATATTAAAAAAATGGTGATCGTGAATCGCGACCTTTTCCTACGTACGATTTGCTTATTGGTGATGACCAGCTTGTTTATGGTTCAAGCGGCTCGAATGGATGAAACCGTATTGGCAGCCAACGCCATATTGCTGCAGCTCCATTATTTGCTAGCCTATGTGTTCAGTGGCTTGGCTAATGCCTCCAGCATTGTTGCTGGACAGGCCGCAGGTGAAGGAAATATTAATGGTTATCGGAATGCGTTGAAATTATCAGCAGTCTGGGGAGCGCTCTTTGCCGTGTTAATGGGGCTTGTGCTCATCGTTGATCCGTTAGACTTTGTGTCATGGTTTACGGGCGACCTACAGGTACGGTTGGCCGTGCGGGAACATATGTTTTGGATCGCGCTATACAGTATAGCCGGTGTTTGGGGGTTGCAACTGGAAGGCATATTTTCAGGGGTAACACAGGCTTGGGCCATTCGCAACGGCATCTTTATATCGCTGCTCATCTACATTCCCGTTAACTGGATAGCAGGGTTGTCATGGGGTAGTCACGGCATATGGCTGTCTTTCGTTATCTTTCATTTGATGCGTACGGTTTGTACCTCCATGTACACCGGGAGAGTACAGCGGTCGATATACTCATCTTAATTACATCTACTACAATTATATTCAGGAGGATTCATGAAAAAGAAACTTTTACTTGCTATGTTTACGTTACTGATTGTATTAACAGGCTGCAGCCAGGCTACCAAGAGCAACCCTGCAGCAGTGGACAAGAACGAACTAGTCTTTGCAAGCACCAAAGATATTCGCGATATTAATCCGCATCTGACAGGTGGCGAACTCGCTGCACAAAATATGGTTTTTGAATCTCTGGTCATGAATACACCGGAGGGCGTTAAACCCAAGCTTGCTGAGAAATGGGAGATCTCGGAGGATGGTTTGACCTATACGTTCCATTTAAGAAAAAACATCAAATTCAGCGATGGTGAACCGTTCAATGCGGAGGCCGTCAAGAAAAATATTGATGTCGTCGTAGCCAACTATGAGAAGAATGCCTGGCTGAATCTGGTGCAGGTTATTGATTCAACTAAAGTTGTCGATGAATATACGTTTTCCTTGACACTAAAAACACCATATTATCCGACGTTGGAGGAGTTGGGGCTTACGCGTCCTTTCCGAATGATCTCCCCTAAATGTTTCATCGACGGAACAACAGCGAATGGCGTCAATGGTTATGCAGGCACGGGACCCTATATATTGGCCGAGCATAAAGACAATCAATACGCGTTGTTTAGTGTCAATGAGAACTATTGGGGAGATAAACCGAAGATTCAGCATGTTCGTTGGAAGGTCATGCCGGATCACCAGACGATTCTACTTGCTCTGCAGAACGGCGAGATTGATCTCATATTTGGCGCGGACGGCGACATGCTAGATGCTAATGCCTTCTCCTCCCTGCAAGACGAGGGCAAGTATGTAACGAAGATCAGTCCACCATCCGGTTCGCGCTCGATATTGCTGAACAGCAAGCGAGAAGCAACTTCTGACAAACTGGTTCGCGAGGCATTGCAATATGCCATTAACAAACAAACGATCGCGACCGGCATTCTCAACGACACGGAGCAAATTGCGGATGTCCTGATGTCTAAATCCACTCCGTACGCCAACATTGAGCTTAAGGTTCGTTCCTACGACACCCAGAAGGCCGAAGCTTTGCTGGATCAAGCAGGGTGGGCAAAATCAGACGATGGCTACCGTTATAAGGATGGGAAAAGGCTTAACCTGATGCTGTCCTATAATTCTGATAATGCGCAGGAGAAAACGATTGGGGAATCGATGCAAAATGATCTCAAAGCGATTGGCGTTGAGCTTGAACTGTTGGGTGAAGAAAAGCAAGCCTATTTCGACCGTCAAAAATCCGGTGATTTCGATTTGCAATACTCTTTATCCTGGGGCTTGCCTTATGATCCACAAACCTATGTGTCAACCTGGCGTGTGCCTTCGCATGGTGATTATCAGGCTCAGGCCGGTCTGGAAAAGAAGAAATGGCTGGACCAAACGATCAGTGATGTTCTCGTTGAGCAGGACGAAACTGCGCGGGCGGAGAAATATGAGCAAATATTCAGCTATGTGAATGAAGAGGCTGTGTATCTGCCGTTGACTTATTCAGTTGTCAAAGCGATTCATGCCGAACAGCTTAAGGGCGTTTCCTTCAATGTATCGCAATATGAAATCCCGTTTGAGCTCATGTATTTTGAGTAAGCAGAGAGTGAGTCCTTTATGAGACAGTATGTAATAAAACGCATAGCAGGTACCGTTCCGCTCCTGCTGCTGGTTACCTTCATGGCGTTCATTCTAATTAATTTAAGAACTAGTGATCCGGCAGAGATTGCTCTGCGTGTAAATCAGATTACCCCGACCGAGGAAGTGGTCCAGAGCATGCGCGAAGAGCTCGGACTTGACGATCCTTTTCTTATCCGATATAAAAACTGGATTATGGACAGCTTTCAAGGGAATTTGGGTACCAGCTACGTCAATAAAAAGCCTGTATTGGAAGAGATGCGTCAAGCGATTCCTCCAACGCTTGAATTAGCGGGGGCTACACTTATAATTATTGTCCTTTTCAGCGTTTCCATCGGGATAATCTGCAGCATCTTCGAGAATAGATGGCAGGATCGTTTTTTGCGGGGCTTCATCTTTTTGCTGTCAGCGATGCCAAGCTTCTGGATCGGCTTGCTGCTCATGTGGTCTTTTTCGGTTTATCTGGGGTGGCTTCCGACAAGCGGGAAGAATGGTCCTTCATCCATTATCTTGCCGGCCGTCACCTTGTCACTAACCTTTTTATCCACCTATGTCAGACTGATACGCAATAATATGATTCAAAATACGCAAGAAAATTTCATTCTTTATGCCAAGCTGCGCGGACTCAAACAGAGCACTGTAATGTGGAAAGTGTTTTCCAATTCGATCCAATCGGCTCTTACCGCGTTCGGCATGTCTATTCCGCGTCTGATTGCTGGGACTGTTGTTGTTGAAAATATATTTGCCTGGCCCGGCATAGGTCGTTTATGCGTCAAGGCTATTTTCAACTCGGATTATCCTGTGATCCAGGCTTATATTCTGATGATGGCCGTCTTATTTATCGTTTGCAATTTATTGGTAGATATTGTGGTCGTGATGATAGATCCACGTTTGCGGAGGGAAGCCAAATGAGTTTTTTCAAGCGTCTTCAACAGGATAAGCTGGGTATCACTTGCTTGATATTTTTGGGCGTGGTCTCCCTTGCAGGGATCTTTGCCCCTCTAATTGCTCCGCATGATCCGACCTTACTTCAGGTGGATATGAAGCTTGCCATGCCAAGCGCAGAGTACCCGCTCGGGACTGATCATCTGGGAAGATGCTTATATTCACGGATTTTATTCGGCATACGCACCACGTTCTTTTATGCTCTACTGGCTATGAGTGTGACGATTTTTTCCGGGGTCGCATTTGGAATTCTAGCCGGCTATTCGAACGGAAGAGTCCGGGAAGTCATTTTGCGTTTCTGCGACGCTATGCTGTCCTTCCCGTCAGAGGTGATGATTCTGGCTATTATCGGCATATTGGGACCCGGGATTATGAATATCGTGATTGCGAATATTTTGTCCAAGTGGGCCTGGTATACACGGATGATCTATAGCAGCGTTCAGCAGTATCGATCAAAAAACTATGTAAAGTTCGCTCAAGTCCATCAGGCTTCTCCAATCTATATTATGAGAAAGCATATTGTTCCCGGGATCTCCGGTGAAGTAACCACACATTCGACCCTAGAGATGGGCTGGGTGATTCTAAGTATTTCGTCTCTTTCCTTTCTTGGATTGGGCGTGCAACCTCCTGCTCCTGAATGGGGAATGATGCTGAATGAAGCGAAGAATGTGTTGTTCACCCATCCCTGGCAGATGATCCCTGCCGGTATTACCATTCTGCTTGTCATCGTCGCGCTAAATTTTCTCGGTGACAGTCTGCAGCAGGCCATGAACTCGAAATCCTACATGGCAAGCCCGAAGCAACAACGCAAGCTATTCCGCTTGGGTGAAGGGAGGAAGATGGTAAGTGACCATACTGACCGTTAAGCATCTTAATATTGTTGATCTCAAGACCCAAAGAAGAATTGTAAAAGATGCTTCCTTCTCGGTGCAAAAAAATTCTTGCCTTGGTATTGTGGGGGAGAGCGGCAGTGGAAAGACGATGACTGTTCGGGAAATTTTAGGTGTAAATCCCCGCTGGATCCAATCTGAAGGAGAGATTATTTTCGAGGGCCGCAACATTTTGAAGGACAACGAAAAACAACGGAGGTCCATTCGGGGTCAAAAAATCAATATGATTCTTCAGGATGCAATGACGGCTTTCAATCCTATTGAGAAAATGGGCTTCCAGATGAAACAAACTTTTATGCAGGTATTGGGGGTATCCAGAAGAGAAGCTGAGCGATTGAGTTTGGAAAGCTTGAAAAAATTGAATTTCCCGGATTCGCTTGCCGTTTATAAGAGTTATCCTCATGAGCTGTCCGGTGGGATGCTTCAACGCTGTATGATTGCGATTGCTCTTGTGCTGAAGCCGGACATTATTATTGCGGATGAGCCTACAACAGCTCTAGACTCCATTAATCAATTGGAAGTCGTCAATCAATTTCAGTCCTTAAAGGAAATGACGGGTACCACACTGATCCTCATCTCCCACGACCTGGGAGTTGTGCAGCGGTTGGCCGACAGCGTTATCGTCATGAAAGAAGGAGAAGTGTTGGAACAGGGCTCGGTCACTGATGTTTTTAATGAGCCTAAACACGCCTACACCCAATATTTAGTTAGCACGCGCCTGCAGCTTTCAGATAGCTTTATGAACACATTGTATAGCGGGGGGGATCCAAGAGTATGATTACGGTGGAGAATCTCCAGAAAAGCTATAAGGCTGACCGTGGGCTGCGAAAACACACCCAAAAGCATGTACTGACCGATGTCAGCTTCAATCTCAACGATGGAGATTGTCTGGGCATTGTAGGGGAGAGCGGCAGCGGCAAAAGCACGTTATCCCGGATTCTACTTGGATTAGAAACCAGTGACGGCGGGACCATTCGGATAGATGGTGTCCCTCATAAAAAGTGGATTAAGCAAAACAAAGGAAAATTCAGTGTCGTGTTCCAGGATTATCGTACCTCTGTCAACCCGAACTGGACCCTGCGGCAAATTATTGAGGAACCGCTCTATATGCTACGGAGCGGCAAAAACGTTCATGCCGACCATGAAGCGATCATTGCAGAGCTGATGGAGCGGGTAGAGCTGCCCCTTGACTATCTAAAGAAGTATCCGCATGAGCTAAGCGGTGGACAGTTGCAACGCGTATGCATAGCGCGTGCCTTGACCACACGGCCGCGCTATCTTGTTTTGGATGAAGCCATTAGCTCGCTCGACGTTTCTGTGCAATCTCAAATTTTATCTCTCTTAAAGGAGCTCCAGAGGGAGTTTCAATTAACATATTTATTCATAGCGCATGATCTGCAAGCCGTAGCCTATTTATGTAATCGCTTAGCCTTTCTGAGGGATGGGGTCATTATTGAGGAGCTTGATTGCAACCATTTTATGTGTGCGCAGAGCGAATATGTAAAGTTACTGGTGAGCTCGATCCTTCCCTTTCAATCGAGGTTCAACCGGACGAGTGGTCACAATGTTACTTAATGAAAAGCTCCATTTTCCCTAAATCGGGGCTGGGATTGACCTTAAACGTGTAAAGAAATATGTAGGGGAGATGAAATTGTATTTATCATGAGGGGGAATTTGTGTCAATGGACATGAAGTGTCAGACGAACCTTCATCATCGTTTAATATGCTCACTATGGAAAGGCAACTCGCCAAGAATCAATTAAAAGTTCTATACAGCTCCTAGATAACTAGAGAGCAAACTTTTTGGCCCTTCGACTCCCACTAGGAAGTTTGAAGGGCTAAATTTAATGTATGAAAATATTAAAACAGACTTCTAAGTAATTCGATGAAGTAACGGGGATCACATCACAATTCGCTCATAAGAAAATGTCGGGGGACAAGAACAGACCGATTAGATAAGCATCTAAATATGTTTCCAAATAATTTAGCAAACGGGACCGTTACCTTATGGAGGGCGGTCTATTTTTTCAATGTAAGCAAGAAGCGCCAAAATAAAAATGCCTAACAAGAATATTAATGAAAGTGCGTCTTTGCCTCCATGCTTAGGCTTATGGTTATTTCGTGATTGGTCTTGCTTTTTTACCCATAATATTAATTCCGATCCAGGCTAACATTAATAAGATCTGAGCCAGAACGACCAGCCACAATACTTCTGTGTAACCTCCTATAAGGCAAAATATAGTATTCACCAGGGGGAACCCCAAGAAAGTAAACATGATAGGAAAATCTTTTTTGGGAGTGATTGAATAAATAGCCTTCCGGTCCCAGAACTTTATAAAAGCTAATGCTAAAACTCCTGCTGTAATTACAGAAAGTGCAATCAACATCACCCATTGCATATTAGAGGTTCTGGCGAAGAACGGCCCCATATAATTAAAGAAGTTAGATAAAGGTGAGAACATGCAAGCCAATGACGCAATTGCCGCCAGAAACGGATAGATATAACCAATTGATTGACTGTAGCCTTTCTTTTTGTGCCACCATTCACCAATTAGTATAAAGACTGTCCAATATCCCGCTATATAAATCCATCCTGTAAAATTCATCACGGGTTCCCCATAGATTTGAGGTTCACCGGCTAGCGGATAATAAGTCCATCTTGCCATGAGTCCATCCGTAGTCTGAAATATCTGTTTAACGGCCACCGGGTCCAATGAAAAGTCAAACACCATAGCGCTTAATCCCGTAATAAAGGGTTTAGTCCAGGACGGTATAGTTACAGATTTTAGAACACGCAAAGTGGAATAAATGATCAGAAACTCAATAATAGGGACAGTAATCGGTATATTAAATAACATTAAAATACTCCGCCCATAGGCGTAAAAACCTTCCCCAAGCGATGAAGCAGTAATTTCAAAAACAGCTGCGTAAAAAAACACAAAACCTATAAATTGCAGTAGAACCGTTTTGGGATGTGTTTCCTTATCAAGGATATAGAAAACCATTAGAACAGCAGCAATTAAGACTATAATATCTTGAATTATCCATACAGGCACCACAGTTATATCACCCACATTTTACCTCCATTTAAGTTGAAATTGAATTGAACGTTCAAATAAATTATAATTTCACTGTGTTACTTAAACAACAGACTGTTCGATTGAGATATGTTAGTTATCATACAAACCACAGTAGATTTGTTCGCTATATCTAATTGGAGGATATTATGGCAGACAAAAAAACAGATCACAGAGTGAGATATACAAAGATGGTTGTAAAAGAAAGCCTGCTGAAGCTTTTGACAGAACGGTCTATCAATAAAGTGACAGTGACCGACATTTGCAGAGAAGCAGGGATTAATCGCAACACCTTTTATACACACTATGCGAATCAGTTTGAGCTTCTTTCAACGATTGGAAATGATCTTTACGAAGACATTAAGCAAGTTGGGATGAGTTCTTCAAACCCTCAAAAGCTATCTTATGAGTTATGTAAGTATATAAAAGCGAATCAAACGATATGTGAGGTTCTGTTCTCAGAGCATGGCGATAAAGAATTACTGGAACGAATCCTTTATATCAGTCACGATTTAACTATTGAGCGATGGAAGCAGGAATTAAAAGATTTTGATCCACAATTATTTGAGTCCTGGTATACGTTCACCGCTCATGGCAGTATAGCTATTATTAAAAAGTGGGTGAGTAGTGGTCTGAAGGAAAGCCCCAATAAAATTGCAGCTTTTATTGATAAAGCTACGGAATCCGTATCTAAAGCTTTTTATTCTGAAGAATTGTAGTAAGTGAAAACTGCATCCCGTATTTTACCTCGTCGGTCAGGTTCGATATAACTCGATTGCTGGCCATCACAGAAGATCCGGTAATATTATCTTCTATTGCTTTTCCGAGGTTTAGAATTAGTAATGGCGATTAGTTCCTGCTCTCGCTTTTTCAAAACAGTTGGATATGATTTAATATTTGCTGGATTGTCTATTATCAATAAATCTGTTTGCTATATGTTCCAGCAGATACAACCATTTTTTAAGAAGTTGGGCATAACAGTTAAGCCGAAAACTTGAGCTGTCGAGAAACAAGAACATGTAAAACTCCACGCTAACGAAACGTTAGGAGCAACCCTAGTTCCTAACTCAAGAAAAACTGAAGCCTTTTCAAACATGGTTGTAAAGCCACTCAACTAACGGGAAACGATAGTTAAATAAATATAGAAAAGCAGCTGGCCATGATCAGCTGCTTTTTGTTCAACTAACGGGCAGGTTAGTTTAATTTTAGTCACGGAGAAACGTAAAAAACTAAAAAGGAAGTGGTGACCCAACGTTGGCACGCAAAATCTAGGCAGCCCGCAGTGAGGATGTTCGTGGGGCTGCCTAAATTTGTTGTGGTTACAGGTTGTAATTAATGCCTTCGCCAGCACCTGTGCGGGCGTTTACGTATACGTGAGAAACGCCTTCGATCCCAGTGACGGGAAATGCGTATACGAGCTGGCTGTTGTGGATTTCCAGCTTTGGCTTGCCCGAGGGGGTTACTTTTGGGCCAAGCTTCGCGGAGGCTTGCTCCGCTGTCAGCCTCGGGTGAACGGGGAAGGTTTTATTGTAATGGGAATAATAATTAGACGCATCAAAGCTCTTCAACGTACCGGTACGGCGATCAAATCGCCATACGACTTTCATTTGCGGAATGGAAACTTGCTCCCGGACCGGAATATACGTGAGATAAATGGAGGTATCGTTTATCTCTTTCGCTACTAATGTCAGACGTTCGTCAGACCAGCGAGCCATCCAGGTGTCCGTAACCGCGACAACCTGCTTTAAGTCGATAGTTTGCTCTACATCTCCTTTCTCAGAGATCGAGCTCTTGCGTCTCACTTGGAGCACGTGTCCGCTTTTACTTAGTGTTGCAATATAGGAGTTGGTTGATTTTCCATCGGTGTCCGATAACTTGAAATCCAAGACTTCTCCGAATTGGGGGCTGCTCCCGCCTGAGATGTGGACAATTTGCTTACCTGCTCCTTTATTCCAAGCCTCGCCCATGAAAATTTTCGCTTTGGCCGCAAGCTCCGTAGCCGTATAAGTGGTTTCACCGGCGAAAACGGTTCCTGGCTTCGGAGGTATGTATGGATTCTGGTTGTACAGGAACTCGTTAAAGGCTTTATTTCCATAGGTGGAGACCGAGTCGAGTTGAGACAAAGCCTCTTCCATTTCAGTTGATATCTGTTTTATATCCGATATAGAGGAATCAACAGCTTTCTTTCTCATCTGATCGAGATAAGGTAGGGCGGTCCTCGCGAACGTTCTCAAACGCTGAATTTGTTCTAATTGATCCGGGTTAAGCGAGATTTCCTTCTCGCTGGCAGGATAGGCCAAGTAGCGGCTGCCCTCTGTGATAAACGACTCATATGACCAAGATTGAAAGTTCATTGTAACGGATCCGATCCTTACAGATTGCAAGATAAAATTGGCATTTTCAATCGCAGATTGAAGTGCTGCTTGCCGATCTGAAATCGTAGATGCCGCAAGGGACTCCGCAAGCGCATAGTCGAAATCACGCAGGTAGATCAATTGCATATGTGACCAGTATTGCGTATTGTGCTGTTGTTGCTGCTCCCATTGCCGATTATTCTGATGCTCCGTATAACTGAAATAGGTGCCCGCTAATGTCGTCACGCAAAGCAGACCAATGATAGATTTGGTGAGAACGCTCATGTCTATTAAAACTCCCGTCTTTGTCTTCATAATGCTTATCCACTTTAACAAAGATGAGAACACAGTTTAATGAGTAAATATTGCCAATGCAAATCGCTAGCCCATTAGGCAATCCTGCACAGATGAGACTTATGAAAAGTACATTTGAGGTGGGAAATAGTACCATCAGGACAGATTATTCACGTTAATTTTTGTTTTAATCTTTTACGACTAAGCGATCAGCTGTCTTGTTAAGCTCCCTCGAAGTGATTCAATTTCCTCACTCAAACTCATGAATTCGCAGGATTTCACCCTGAGCTAAACATGAAAGAAGAGAATCCAGGGGAGTCGGTGGCTGGGGACAGTAGAAAGGGCATGCGGGAACAAGGGTGTTGTGTCCAATACCCACTTTGTTCCATATCATGCACGTCTCCACTTTGCCCTAGTGATTCTCACTCCCATGTCTCAACGGGTCTTAGCCCTTTCATTCCTTCGTCACATCTAACTAAGGGGTGGAGGTCGGTCTTTCTAACGGAACGGGTCCGAGCCCTTTTGTTTAATATCTCCCGATACCTCGTGCTTCTTGTCATCCTGCGAATGCATGAGCTGGTGAGAAAAACTGCTTAAGCTGCTTGCGGAAACACTTTAGTCGAGTCGTAAGCTTCACTGCTTTTGGCCAGACCAACAAGCATACGGGCGACTTTACCGCACAATTTCATTATAGATTTCATTTTCTTGAGTTTTTTCACATCGACATTATGGTGGTGCAGGGCTCTAATATCCGGATTGGTCATGACCATGCACATCGTCATGAGATAGAGAAAACGTCGGAGACGAGGGCGGCCGCGTTTGCTAAGCGCCATTTTACCACGCCACTTTCCGGAACTGGCTTCAGTTAAATTGAGGCCGGCATGTCGTAATAAAGCATTTCCATGTACATAGCCGCTCAGATCTCCAGCTTCTCCTAGAATGCCAGCCAAGCTCGTTGCATTCAAACCCTGAATATCGAGCAGTTTCTGTGCATAGGGGATACGCCTCAAGATGAGATGAAGTTCATGCTCAATTTGTTCAAGTTGGCGCTGAGCCAAGTCATATTCCTCTAGTAGTTGACTCAGATGAAGCTTGTAGGCTTGGAGTGCCTGCGTGGCGCCAATGCTGCATTTTGCTAGTTCAATGAGCTGTTCCGCTCGTTTAACTCCAGCATGACGCTTTACATATTGTTTCCAACCGGTAAGAACCTCTTCTGTGGTTAATCTACTAATTTCCTCCGGTAAGGGAAAGAGTCTGAGCGTAGCAATAGAGCTGGTACAGGTAAGGGTTTTAAAGACCTGGCGCAGCTCAGGGAACACGATATCAACCCATCGATGAATTTGGTTAACAGCACTGTTGAGCCGTTTTGTAACCGTGTCTCGGTTAGCCATGAGAATTCGCAGTTCTTCGTAGGCTTCTGGATGAAAACGAACAGGGGAGTAGTACCCGTTTTTGACCATGTCTGCAATGACAAGAGCATCTTTGCGGTCACTTTTAGATGGCGAGTTGTCACGGTTCTCCTTATTCTTTTTAACGAGATGGGGATTAACGAGAACGGCTTCAATGCGCTGAGAAGAGAGCCAGCGCGCAAGATTCAGCCAGTAATGACCTGTAGGTTCCATGCCTATAATGACTTTGTTAAGCTTGTAGGTTTGGAGTAGATCCTGGATCCAGCGTCCAAATAGCTTGAAACCCTCAAGATGGTTACCGAATTCCAGCGGTGCACCTAAAGCAATCCCGCGAAAGCTGACGGCCCGGGCAACATGAGTATCTTGAGCAATGTCTACTCCGACGACCAGATGATGAGCGGTAATGTTTTCAATGAGTTGATTTTGCTTATCTTGTGCTTTAAACTTCATAGTAGAGCGACCTCCTGGATGGGCTTTTTGAGGCAATGACCTCGTGTGTAACCCCATCGTACCGAGGCGCTCGTTTTTGTTCAATCTCCAAAATATTCGTATTACAGGAATTCTAACGGGAAACGTTAGTTGAATAAAGATGAGAAGGCAGCTTGGTCAGATTGATCAGCTGCCGTGGAATATTTATATAGCATTCACGAATGGAGTGATAAGATGATCGGGAGGATCATGCGAGTTTTGGAACAAAATCTGCTTCTCGCTATCAGCATTTTTTACCCCTCGTCCGAGGGGAGCTCACTTAGAGGCCAATACAAGTGTCGAGGGACAAGAACATGGTCCCATAGAAAGTCGCTAAAATGATATTATCCCCTTTAAGTAGACAGTGTGTAAAAAGCGCATTAAAGTCTACTTTCATGGGCGAAATACGAAAGACATATGACATCGAATTCAAGCGCAAGGCTGTTGGTAAGTTCTGGAATAAATAATCAGGAATGCTGATTCTGCATGATGACAGGATCCTTGCTTAGATTAATTTACTTTTTGTCGAGGGACAAGAACATGTCCAATTGAAAGTCGCTAATTTAGCGGCTTTTTTGTTTTATCGTTAGAAGTTCTTACGGTGTAGACGAGTCTGTAGGAGTACTGCTTTTGGAACCTTTTATGCAGGGGCTTGATCGCAAGCTCCTCGGACTCGGTGCTGTCCATGCAGGTGGCGGAAAGACTAGCCGGTCCATCGGGATTGTTCAAGACAGCATTAAATGGCACGGACAGCATGGTAACCTTTACGGAATCCAAGGAGGCCGGCTGGCAATATGTGTCCGTCATGCCGATGGACAGTGTCATGGAACGAGTAGCACAACTGAAGAGAATGGCGCTGACGGTGTTTGTCGTATCGCTTGTCGCAAGGGAGCGACTGTTCAGGCAGACGCCCGTCATCCGCGCTGATTTTCTGTCAAGGCTGATTCGGGGGGTACATCGATCCAGATCATGGGGGATCAAGGAGGGCTGTCCTTTGCGACCATGGGCATCCGCTTCGCGTCCGAGAAGTTTGCCGTAATCATTGTTCAAGCCGTAGATATTACATGGGTGTCGCCGGAGACATCGGAGCAAGGTTGGACGCAAACTCAGTTTATTATCTCAAATATCGGCACGGATATCGCAAATTCGGGTCATTAGGGATTCGCCGTCGATATGGAACGCGACCGGGTAGCGATCCTGGTTAATTTCCATCCGGTTGAGGAGGCGGAGGCCGAGCTCTTCCTTCATGCGATTGCAGAGCGATTGCCCCGGGTACTGGAGGAACGATTCGATTCCATATTTCCGTGACGATTGCCGTCAGCGGCGTACACACAGGAAACGGAACGATCGGCAGCGCTTATCTGGAAGCCATGGCCGCCCTGGATTACCGCATGTTCAGCGGAAGAAATTCCATCATTCACTTCGGGCATGTGCGGGACATTAAGCATCATTATTACTATCCGACCGAGAGACGCAGCTTGTCAACCATGTCAGAGGCGGCGATATGGAAAATACTTTCAAGTTGCTTGGCTGCCAGTTTCTGTTCAAGCTCTAAATTGTCCAACCCAACTATGAAAGCTGCCAAGCATCGTACACTGTCTGATCGGTGAGTCGCTAAACGCTAGAATAGCCACCTTTGATCTTGGTCAGTCTGTTGGAGGATTAGCTTCAACCATTCGCCAGCAATGGCGGGGAGATGCATCATTACAAAAGCAACGCATAGAACGTTTGGTTCTTGAACAAATTATGGGAAATAAACACAAGCGAGGTTTTCCCGTCTATGTTCTATCGTATAGGTCGAGAGAAGAAGAAACGTAAGGAACAAAGCCTGGACTCTGAAAACGACGTACAATATGCCATTGGTACGTCGCTCGAGGACAATCTGAATGTCATAAAGCAAAAAACAGGAAACAGCCCTGACATCATTAGCCGCACTTTGACGTTAGGTTATGATCCGAAAGTGAGCATCGCCGTTATCTACGTGGACGGGCTTGTAGACAATCCGACCATTAATGAATTTATATTGAAGTCGATGGAGAATGATTTTCAGGATAAGCTTCTTGAAAAAGACGCATTCACGTTTCTTTCTGAAAAAGTGGTTATGCTTGGTAATGTGAAAACCGTGAATAACTGGGATGCATTGTTCCAATCTTTGATGTCCGGTGAAACCGTTATCCTCGTAGGCGGAAAAAGTGAAGCATTGATTGGCAGCACCAAAGGAGGGGAACGGCGCTCAGTTGAACAGACGAACTCGGAAGTATCTATTCGCGGTTCTAAAGAGGGCTTCACGGAATCGATCAGCACAAATATTGCGCTCGTGCGCCGAATCATTAATAATCCAGGTTTATGGGTGGAGCCCATGAAACTAGGAAAACAGACGCACACAGATGTTTCGATCATGTACATAAATGGTGTCTCAAATACCAATACGATTGAAGAAGTTCGTCAACGTTTGAGACGAGTGAACATCGATAGCATTCTTGATTCAGGTTATATTGAACAACTGATTGAAGATGAGAGCAGGAGTATGTTTCCAACGATTTCCTATACAGAGAGGCCGGATGCTGTTGCAAGTAATCTACTTGAAGGGAGAGTAGCTGTTTTTGTAAATGGTACGCCTCAAGTGCTGCTCGCCCCCGCAGTAATGATTCAGTTTTTTCAAACACCTGAAGATTACTATATGCGATTTCCAATCGGTACAGCGGTACGGATGTTGCGGGTATTCATGTTTTTGATCTCCATGATGGGTCCTTCTTTTTACGTAGCGGTTACGACCTTTCATCAAGAAATGATTCCAACAGGTCTATTGATCATTATTGCCTCGCAGAGGGAATCGGTGCCTTTTCCAGCGATTGTCGAAGCCTTGATCATGGAAATCACTTTTGAAATTTTGCGTGAAGCTGGTCTAAGAATGCCTGAGAAGATCAGCTCGACCATATCTATTGTGGGGGCTCTTGTGATTGGTCAGGCGACGATTCAGGCTGGTCTAGTCTCGCCGGCAATGGTGATAGTTGTTGCGATCACGGCCATTTGTAGTTTAGCAACCCCTTCCTATGACATGGCGATATCCGCGCGGTTATTTCGTTTCGGGTTTATGCTAAGCGCCGCTATCGTTGGTTTTTACGGCATTATCCTTGGATTCATTATGCTGATTGTCCATCTCGTCAGTTTACGTTCATTTGGAGTTCCATATATGTCACCTCTTATGCCATTCGCACAGACTAACGTGCACGATACTATTGTCCGTGCACCATTGTGGTCACTCAAAAAAAGACCGGATTTCCTCATGCCTGGAAATCGAGTTCGCCAGGGAAAAGGCCAGAACCCTCAACCTCCGAGAGCACGTGGAATGGTGTGGGATGATACAAAAGAAGGGGATACCAATGAGTCGTAAATGGGTCTTTGCCTATTTTATGGTTGCCTGTCTCACACTGATTGCGGGATGCTGGAGCAGGGCAGAGTTAACTGATCTGGCCATCGTCTCAGCTTTTGCTTTTGATAAAGATGAAGAAGGCCAGTATGTTGGAACATTTCAAATCATCAACCCAGGGAATGTTCCCGGAGCCCTCCAAGGGGGGCATCCGGACAAAATCCGACCGTCACCACCTATTCAACGACCGGAACCAATCCGGATGAATTGTCTAGTCAGGCTTCAGCCAAGATTTCACGAAGGCTCTATTATGCACATACCAATCTTTTGGTCATCAGCGAGGAGCTTGCCAGAGATGAGGGTTTATCCGTTATTTTAGATTCGTTGGAACGCGGCCTGGAGTTTCGGACAACGGCTAGAGTGGTGATCGCACGTAATACACATGCGGGGGATTTAGTCAAAGTATTAACGAGTATCGATCAGGTCCCGGCTGAAAAAGTAATCAAAACGTTAGAGTCTACGGAAAAGCACTATGGATCAAGCATAACCACCAATCTTCAAGAGCTGGTTAAGTCTCTTGTTTCGACGGGGAAAGAACCCCTAGTAGGTGGATTTACAATAGTCGGAAATGCAAAAAAGGGTTCCAGCATAGATAGTCTTAAATCAACGGGGCACTCCGCAGTCCCTGAAGCGAACGGCATCGCGCTCTTTAAAGAAGGGAAGCTTGTAAACTGGCTTGATGGAACAAAGGCAAGGGGGGCAATGTGGATATTAGACCGAATCAAACAAACTACGGTGAGCATTGATTGGGGGAATCGAAAAGACGCCATCGCCTTTCAAGTGATACGTCAGAAGGCGGATGTATCTGCGCATATGAAAGATGGTCAGCCGATGATTTCGGTAGGCATCCGTACAGAAGGCGATCTTCGCTCTGTAAACGTACCCGTCGATTTGAAAAACCCACATGTACTATTAGAGATCGAGAAGTCGCTTGAACAAGGAATCAAGAAAGAGATTGAGGAGGCGATCTCAGAAGCAAAGGTAAACAAAACCGATGTTTTTGGCTTCGGAGAGAAGCTTTATCAATCTAAACCTCACGTGTGGAAGGCACTAGAGCAAAATTGGCACGATGTTTCCTTCCCTAAATTAGACATCGAAGTGAATGTCGAAGCCTTTATTCGCCGTACAGGAGTGAGAAACAATCCGTATCTTTTCGAAACCGAAAAAAGCAAAGAATATAGAAGGGAGGGAAGTGAGTGAAAGTATTAGGCATTTCTCTGTTCATGTTTATCCTTTTAGCAGGCTTTTCATTTGGTATCGATCTTCTTCAAGGTTTTGGTGTATCTAACTCCTTTAGATTAGCTTTTAATCCTTTATTTGTGATGGAGTCGCCTGAAATAGCAATCCTGATCCTGCTGCTATTGATCTTATTTACTCGTGCCGTGCTAAAAAAAGGCGAAAGAAATCAAAACAAATGATGCTTCAAAAAAGAGGTGGATATAATGGAAAAGGCGAGAGTTGGGTCCAGCCAGCTATTTGTCCTTATTATCTTATTTCAATTAAGTAATTCCTTTTTGCTTCCTGTTGGAATAGGTGGTAAGCATGATGCCTGGTTGGTCAATTTAATTGCAGCAATCGTCAGTATGGTCCTGTTTTTCGTCTACCATGCGCTTTATCAATATTACCCCAAGATCTTGCCGACAGAATATATGGAGAAACTCATAGGGAAATTTTTTGGGCGACTACTGGCTTTCCTCTACATCCTGTATTTTATGATGAACGCTTCGAGAGTGCTGCGAGACATTGGAGAGACCATGCTGACATTTGCCTATCCGGAAACCCCTTTGTTTGTTCTTAGTACCATATTGATCCTTGTGGTCATTTATACCGTATTTAAAGGAATCGAGGTCATTGCAAGGGCAGGGGAACTTCTTGTTGTGTTACTGTTTCTCCTTTTCATTTCTGTATTACTTCTCGTTGTACTTTCTGGGTTGATCGATATCTCGAATCTGCAACCAGTGCTTGAAGACCCAACTAATGTGGTGAAAACCGTTTTTACGGAAACGTTGTATGTTCCATTTGGTGAAATTGTCATATTTACTATGATTTTTCCGTACTTAAATCAACCAAAGAAAGTGAAAAAGACCGGGGTATTAGCGATTGGCGTAACCGGCATCGTATTCGCGGTATCCATGGCTTTGACTATCAGTGTCCTGGGTGTACAGCTCACCTCCCGTTCACACTTTCCTATGCTGACTACGATACAGTCCATCCAAATTGCCAATTTTTTAGAACGTCTGGACGTGCTTTTTATTATTGTCCTTGTCATCGGTGGTTTTTTTAAGGTAACTGTGTATACTTACGGAGCCGTGATTGGTACCGCAAGATTGTTTAACATAAAAGAACCCTCAAAGCTAACCTACCCTCATGGGATTGTAATTTTATTGATATCGATGATTATTGCGAGCAATTATTCAGAACATATTCATGAAGGGTTACATGTTGTCTCTCTCTATGCGCATCTACCCTTTCAAATCATATTCCCTATTCTTCTCCTTCTCATAGCCTTCGTCAAGAGCAAAAAAAAATGAGCGCCAACAAGGAAGGGAAACCTCTACATCATTTTTTAAAGGTTAGGAATGGATTAAGGGGTCTGAAACCCGTAAATGGAGATCCGTTACCAGCCCAAAAGCATCGACTTATGGATAAAATGATTTCTGCTAAAATAAATCAGTGTTTATCCCAATGATTTTCAAGTTTCTGTATAACAGGATAAAAAATTATTGACAAACGAAAGCATGGTTTCTTATACTTCAGTTAAACGTTTACGTATTTTCAGAAATGGGGGTGAGACTATTACTCCAACGATTAAGGATGTAGCCAAAGCAGCAAACGTATCCGTAGCAACTGTATCGAGAGTACTCCATAATTTAAATGGTTATTCTGATAAAACAAAGGTTAAAGTCCTTGAAGCTGTTGAAGAACTTGGATATCACCCTAACGCTATTGCGCGGGGACTCATCAATAAGAGGACACAAACCCTTGGAGTTTTGTTCCCCAATGTGTCCAGTGGATTTACGTCCCAGCTCCTTTACGGCATTGAGGAGGCTGCCAATGAAAAGGGTTACAGTGTTATCGTATGCAATACTGCAGAAGATGGAAAAAGAACCATGAAATATTTGCAGGTGCTTCGTGAAAAACAAGTGGATGGTGTTGTGTTCACGAGTGAGTTATTGAAAGATGAATACTACAATCAGTTGAAAAATATGAAGATGCCTGTGGTTTTGGTTAACACACATTCTGCAAAATACTCAATTCCTTATGTGAAGGTCGATGATAGGCAAGCATCATATCAAGCAACTGCCTACTTAATAGATAAAGGACATAAAGATATTGCTATGATCGCTGGAACTCCTTGGGACACTGTGGCAGGGATTCCTCGCGTTGAGGGATATCGACAAGCTCTTGCAGATTACGGGATCCCTTTTGATGAAGCTAAAATAGCTTACGGTAATTTTCATATGGAGAGCGGAAGAACAGCTATGGCGAAACTATTGGAAGAAGCGCCACCTTTTACCGCCCTTTTCGCAGCAAGTGATGAAATGGCAATTGGAGCTATGGGAATGGCCTTTGAAAAAGGCCTCAAGGTGCCAGAAGAACTTTCTATCATTGGTTATGATGATTTGAATTTAGCAAAGATTATTTTCCCGCCTTTGACAACGATTCATCAGCCATTGACTGAGATGGGACGTCTTGCTGTTGCAAAGCTAATAACACTTATTGAGGAGTCCGGAGAGGTGCCAAGCAGCATCGTTAGTCATTCTATTGTGGAAAGGCGAACCGTACAATCCAAAACTTAGCCTTGAAAATTGTCTATTCAAGTAAACGTTTACCATCCGGTATATAGAGCACCATACTGATCCTATAATACCGGAGGTAATTCCGATACGGAGGTGAGCAACAAATTTTTTTGTAACATAACGTAAACGTTTACGTAATTTTAAGGGCATCAGAATTTTCTGATGAACAGAATTCCTTGAATATGGGTGTTTAAGACATTATTTACGAGAAAATGAGAACTTAAACGTTTTAGTACTAACACAACAACATGTAGAGAGCAAGGAGTGGGAGCTTTGAAACAAAAGTGGTGGCAAACTGCAGTCATATATCAGATCTATCCTCGCAGTTTTCAGGATAGCAATGGCGATGGCATTGGAGATTTGAGAGGTATTATCAATCGATTGGATTATTTGGAGGAATTGGGTATTACGGCTATATGGCTTAGTCCTGTATATCAGTCTCCTAATGATGATAACGGATATGATATCAGCGACTATCAAGCCATTATGCCGGAATTTGGCACAATGGAAGATATGGATGAGTTGATTGAGCAAGCGGGAAAACGCGGCATCAAAATCATCATGGATTTGGTTGTCAATCATACCTCTGATGAACATAAATGGTTTGTTGAATCACGGAAGAGCAAAGATAATCCATACCGTGATTACTATATTTGGAGAGATCCGGTAAACAACGACGTACCCAACTCGCTTCGTTCAACTTTTAGCGGAAGTGCATGGGAGTATGATTCGGAGAGCGGTCAATATTATCTGCATCTCTTCAGTAAAAAACAGCCGGACCTTAATTGGGAGAACAAAAGGGTCAGACAAGAAGTATGGGATATGATGAATTTTTGGCTGGAAAAGGGCGTCGGCGGTTTTCGAATGGACGTTATAGATTTGGTAGGAAAAATCCCCGATCAAGAAATCACCGGCAATGGACCTAAGTTGCACGATTATTTGCAGGAAATGAACCGAGAAACCTTTGGTAAATACGATGTCTTAACCGTTGGGGAAACATGGGGAGCTACACCTGAAATCGCCAAGCTATACTCGGATCCCAAGCGCAATGAGCTATCCATGGTCTTCCAATTCGAACATATTGGTCTAGATCAGCAAGATGGCAAGGAAAAGTGGGATCTTAAACCCCTGGATGTCAGCGAGTTAAAACGCGTTCTTAGCAAATGGCAGGTTGCTTTAGGGAATGAAGGCTGGAACAGCCTGTTTTGGAATAATCATGACTGTCCTCGGATCGTTTCCCGTTGGGGAGATGATTCCACGTATCGGGTCGAAAGCGCAAAGATGTTTGCCATCCTGCTTCATCTTATGAAGGGGACGCCTTACATATATCAAGGGGAAGAAATCGGAATGACTAATTATCCTGTCACGGATATTAACGAGGTTCAGGATATTGAAAGCATTAACATGTATCATGAACGAATCGCAAACGGTTACAAAAAAGAAGAAATTCTTGAGTCTATTAATGCTAAGGGGCGAGACAATTCGAGAACCCCCATGCAATGGGACGATTCTGAGCAGGCTGGTTTCACATCAGGCATACCGTGGTTGCACGTCAATCCTAATCACCGGGAAGTAAATGTGAAAGCCAATCTGTCGGATCCGAATTCGATCTTCTACTGCTATAAACAATTGATCCGGCTAAGGAAAGAGAATCCTATTCTCGTATGGGGGGACTATGAATTGGTCGATACGCCTGCGAATGTATTCATGTACCTAAGGCGTTATCAAAATCAGACATGGGCTGTCGTAGCGAATATCAGTCAAGAAAAGACAACCTTAACGAAGCAGGAATTGGGTCAAAGCCGTGATGTTATCATAAGCAACTATGATCGAGCATCCGTTGATTTCACCAATCTCACTTTGAATCCTTATGAGGCATTTGCAGTTAAATTGTGATGATAAAAACCTTATCATAAATAATTCTTGTTGGGGGTAAAAAAGATGAAAAAAATGTTGTTATCGGCAACAGCTTTATTATTGTCTGTGAGCATTTTTACGGGCTGTACGAGCAGTCCAAGCTCAGAAGGAAACGGATCAACGGCGACAGCCGAAGAATTAACACCATTTGGTAAATATGCAGAAACCGTTACCTATACCGTTGGAAAAGCTACACCAGGCATCCCCAAGCTGCCTGAAGGCCAAAGCTACGAAGATAATGCCTACACGCAGTATTTGAAAGAAACGCTGAACATTCAAAATAAAAATAAATTCGAGGCCCAATCCGGAGACAACTACGATCAGAAAGTGGCAATGGCAGTGGCATCAGGTGATTTACCCGACATCATGGCAGTAGACGCGGAAACGTTACGCCAATTGGTGGATAATGAAATGATCGCTGACCTAACAGAAGTATATGAGTCGAGCACTTCGGATATCGTGAAAGAAAAATACGCTTCATATGGGGGAAGAGCACTGGATGCAGCCACGTTTGATGGGAAGCTTATGGCTATGCCATCGACTTCTAATGCCAATATCCCGACGATGTTATGGGTGAGAAAGGATTGGCTGGATAAACTGGGTTTGCCCGAACCTAAGACGATTGAAGATATGGAGAAGATCCTGACCGAGTTTGTGCAAAAGGATCCCGGCGGCAACGGAAAAGGAAAAACCGTAGGTTTAGCACTCTCAAGATCCATCGGTGGCCTATACGGCTCTCTATTCCAGGCCGATAATATTTTCGCTACCTATCAGTCATTCCCTCGCCAATGGCTAGAGAAAGATGGAAAGGTTATATACGGATCCATTACGGAGGAAACCAAACAGAGCTTAGGACTGCTTGCCGACTGGTATAAAAAAGGTCTGATCGACCCGCAAATGGCTGTCCGCGAAAGCATCGAATCCTTAATCATCAGCGGTGAAGCAGGCGCTTTCTTCGGTCCTTGGTGGTCGGCCGATTATCCTCTGAATGATGCCAAGCGCCAAAATAATGACGCGGATTGGAGACCCTATATTATTTCTAAAGATGGCAGCGGAGAAGTAACCGCTTACACTCAAAATCCAGCCGCTGAATTCTATGTGGTGAGAAAAGGGTTTGAGCATCCGGAGCTGCTTCCGAAAATCGCCAGCGCATTGAATGACAAACTGGTGCATGAAGATTTGAACTATGAACCGGTAGTCAACTTTATTAAGGGTGGATTCGATGGCGGCAAACCGTTGGGAATTATGGTGAATTATAACGATGCAACTGCACAGATGTACAAGGATTTGAAGGCGGCCGTCGACGGGAAGAAAGAATATGAAACGTTAACGCTGGATGACCGAACATCGTACGACAAAATCGTAGGTTACATGAAAGACCCCGCAAAAGCAGATGCCAATCAATGGAGCGGATACATGTCCAGAATGGTAGGAGCTAAATTAATGGCAGAAACCAAAGTGAATGACGTCCACCCTGTATTCTTTGGTCAAACAAAGAGCATGAAGCTGAAATGGGCCAACCTGGTTAAATTGGAGGACGAGGCCTTCCTTAAGATCGTGATGGGGGAGGAGCCATTGAGCTACTTCGATACGTTCGTCGACACTTGGAACAAAACTGGAGGAAGTGATATCACGAACGAAGTCGCAGAGGCCATTCAAGAATAAATAGGGTTGAAGTGGGGACAAGTCGAGTTTTGTGCCCACTTCAAACTTCTTTGAAAGAAGGTTATGGAAACGTATGAAAAAAGGGAAAAAAGCGGTGGGACAGCTTGGGTATCATTTTATGATGGCGCCTGGTTTAATCTTCTTGATCATCTTTAGCTTTGTCCCGATGTTTGGCATCTTGATGGCGTTTCAGGATTACATTCCGGCGAAAGGCATATTTAGGTCAGCTTGGGTGGGCATGGAGAATTTCAAATATATGTTCGAGATTCCCGATAGTATGAAGATCCTAAGAAACACGGTGGTGATCGCCCTTGGAAAAATCATCTTTGGAACCATTGTACCTATCGTGTTCGCCTTATTATTAAACGAGATCCGGTTAAAATGGGCGAAAAAAACGATGCAAACCATCGTTTATCTACCTAATTTTCTATCCTGGGCAGTTGTAGCTGCCGTCGTCATTAATGTTTTCGACTACAACGGACCCATCAATCAAGTCGTACAATTATTCGGGAAAGAGCCTATTCTTTTCCTAGCCAGCAACGATTGGTTTAGAGAGATTATCATTGGCACGGATGTGTGGAAAGGGTTCGGGTATGGGGCTATCGTTTATCTGGCCGCTCTGACGGGGATTGATCCGGGGCTTTACGAAGCTTCGTCGATGGATGGGGCCAGCCGATTCAAACAACTTCTCCACATTACACTTCCAGGGATCTTACCTACGATCATGCTAATTTCAGCTTTAAACTTAGGAAATATCCTTAACGCCGGTTTTGATCAGATTTTTGCTCTGTATAATCCGATCGTCTATGAAACCGGGGATGTTATTGATACTTATGTCTATCGTGTTGGTCTGCTTGGTCAGCAATATAGTTTTGCGACTGCAGTTGGTTTGCTTAAATCAGTGGTGTCTTTTACCTTGCTTATAGCCGCAAATCAATTATCCATTAAACTTGTGAAAATGCGGATCTTTTAAGAAGGGAGAGCCCAATGAAATCAAAAACATTCGGAAGCCGCTTTGCGGATGCGTGTATATGGACCGTTTTATTAATTTTGACTGCACTATGTTTTTTACCTCTGCTTAATATGGTATCGATCTCCTTTAGTGATAAATCAGCTGCCCAAGCCAATCTGGTTGGCCTATTGCCGGTTAACTTTAATCTAAATGCCTATAAGCTTTTGCTCGATGATACACAGTTTTGGCGCTCGTTTGTCATTTCCTTGGAGAGAGTTGTCATTGGAACTGGGTTGAATTTATTGTTATCCGTTCTCATGGCCTATCCATTGTCCAAGAACAAGCATAGTTTTCATGCCCGAAATATGTATATGAATATGATGATATTTGCCATGCTTTTTTCTGGTGGAATGATTCCAATCTTCATGGTTGTTAAGAGTCTAGGACTCATTGATTCAGTATGGTCGCTTATCTTGCCGGGGGCGGTACCCATCTTTAACGTAATCTTATTGATGAATTTTTTCAAAAGCATTCCGGACGCGCTTGAAGAAGCTGCTGTAATGGATGGTGCATCCAAGTTCAGAATCTTGTTTGGAATATTCATTCCCATTTCATTGCCGGCATTGGCAACGATCGGTTTATTCTCGATGGTTGGTCATTGGAATGATTACTTTAGCGGTTTGTTGTACATGAATAGCTCATCTAACTATCCGCTTCAAACCTATATTCAGCAATTGACTGTCGATGTTACGAAGATTACGGATCCTTCGCAATTAAAATCGCTAGCGTCCGTTTCGAGCAAAACGCTGAATGCAGCTAAAATTGTGGTTTCGATTATCCCAGTGTTGTTAGTCTATCCATTCTTGCAGAGGTATTTCGTTACTGGATTGGTCATCGGTTCAGTTAAAGAATAGGCATATGACGATGGTTTCTATGATTTATCGCATGAGTGAGATACAAAATTCGAAGAGGGTAGGTTTATCAGCCTCCTTCTTCTCATTTTGAATTTATGAATGCGCTTGCATTTCTTGATTTTCTGACTTGCACATACTGTACAGGGTTGCCTATAAAGGAGGTGAGGCCTAGCGTAAGGCTCAACTCATTGGAAAACAGGACATAGGCCTAATAACCAAAGAAGTAATTTCGTTCTTGCTTGCAATGGGATGAGAATTCATAACTTTCATTAAGGAAGGATGGTTTATTTGAGGAGAAAACGATTTAAAAGCCTTGTCATGTTACTGTTAATAGGAGTTTTGCTGTTTAGCCAAAGTGGTTTTCATCCGGATGAGAGTGAAGCAGCAAGCGCTGGGGACCTGATTTATGATGTAACAACAGATAAGGCCATGTATGATCCGGGGGCGAAGGTGGAACTCCGCATTGATCTAAAAAACAGATTAGGACGGCATATGGTTGACGGTTCAGTAGAGATTAAAGCGAAGCATTTACAGGAGCAGGTTGGTAATACAATAACGAAGGCATTAAATCTGAACAACAATTCAGATCTGATGATGATTGCCGATTGGAATGCTCCGGAGTCCGATTTTACAGGATATCTGATTGAAGTGGACGTGAAAGATTCTGCAGGAGTGATTGTGGACTCGGACACGGTCGGTGTTGACGTATCTTCTACGTGGACGAAGTTCCCGCGTTACGGGTATGTCTGGGACTTCAGACAGAATACCAATACTATGGAGAGAATTGACAAGCTTAAGAACTACCATATTAATGTTTTGCAATACTACGATTGGAAGTACCGACATCACAAGCCTGTTGCACCGAACTTAGCTCAGTGGGACGATTGGTCAGGTCGGATGATTTACGGTGATACAGTTCGAAGTTATATCACGCAGGCAAGAGCAATGGGAATGTCCAATATGGCTTACAATATGGTCTATGCAGCGACTTCCGGTTATGAGCAGGATGGAGTAGAGCAGGACTGGGCCCTTTATTATGCGGATGACAACCCGAGCGGGAAGGGGCATTTCAGTTTCAAAATGGCGGATTCCACGCCGACAGGCATCACACATCTCTATTTTTTTAACCCGAGAAACCCGGGGTGGCAGAACTATATATTTGGTGAAATGAATAAGGTGTTTCAATCCTTTGATTTTGATGGCTGGCATGGCGATACCGTAGGTGAGTGGGGAAAAATGAAAACCTCAGATAACCAAACTTTGTATGTCAAAGACACATACACGGAATTTCTGAACAAAGCCAAACAAGCGATAGGCGACAAAAAACTTGTTTTTAACCCGGTTGGCGCCCAAGGTATTGAAAACGTTAACATGTCCAAGGTGGATGCACTTTACGCTGAGATTTGGCCATGGGACCGAGATAGTGACGGCTTGCTGTATGACACCTATTACTCACTGAAAAAAGAGATTGAACAGTCTCGTAGAGAGAGCGGAGGGAAATCACTTGTCGTCCCCGCTTATATGAGTTACGACTACGGTGAGCAAAATCCAGGCAGCCCGTTTAATACAGCAGCCGTCATGCTGACAGGTGCCACGGTTTATGCTGCGGGCGGTTCAAGGATGGAGCTTGGTGATAACGGCAATATGCTTAGCAACGAATATTTCCCAGCCCAGAACCTGTACATGACTGAGGAATTGCAGCATCGCATAAGCAAGCTCTATGACTTCATTGTAGCGTACGAAAACCTGCTACGCGATGGTCAGACTGAGACGATGAACCGTATCGAATTTCCGGCATATGCCAGCAGTCCATATGGAGATGCTAATAAAATATGGGCTTACAGCAAAAAAGATAGCCAATATGAAATCGTTCAAATGATCAATTTGCTCGGAGTAAGTCGAAATGATTGGAGAGCCAATGACGGACAAAAGGAAACACCGCGTCAAATCTCTAACTTCGAAATGAAGTATTACTACTCAAATGAAGTAACCGACGTATGGCTGGCCTCGCCGGATGCCCATGATGGACGATCGAAACCGTTGGCCTTTACCAAAGGGACCGACGGGAATGGAAACTATGTTAAAATTACGGTCCCTTCCTTGGAGTATTGGAATCTGATTTATATGAGCACTGAAGATTCGGGAGGCGAAACTGACCCGCCAGTTAAGGAGTATCTGGTTAACGGCGACTTTGAAAATGGAGAACAGGGGTGGACCTTTACAGGAACAGCTGCTCATGGCGTAGATTCTAATGATGCCTATGAAGGAAACAAGTATTGGATATATGGCACTGAGTCATATACTGCAAGCGTATCTCAAACGGTATCTGGTCTAAATCCGGGCACCTACACTGTTAGCGCCAAGGTAAAGCAGAATACCGGTACCCCTTCGAGTAGTCGCATGAAGTTAACCGGATATGGAGGAGATCCTTATTATGTATTAATTCCTCATGGAAACGCCTACACAACGATTTCTCATACATTAGAAGTGAAGAGTGGGAGCTTGAAGATTGCTTTTTCCCAAACAGCGCCAGGTAATACTAATTTGCAAATTGACAACGTGGAATTGGTACCGATAGACTAAACTAATAGGACTATGTACTATGAAGACAGCCGGTCGATATAACTGTCGAGGGGCAAGAACAATATCCCATTGAAAGTCGCTCATTTAGCGGCTTTTTTGTTTTATCGGTACAAGGATGGATAACTACACTGATATTTACTAAGCAGATGTGCTTTTGAATTCTGCGTTTGACACCTATATTCAATCAATGGCCGGTCAGGAAGATTTCCAAGCGAACGAACACAGTAATTGAAAAGACACGATTGAGGGAGGTGGATTAAATCAAACTATGTACTATAATAATGGGAAATAAACGAGGGATGGTGTTTCTCAATTGAAAACTTTTTATTGTGATCTGGAAATTACCTTAGATGTTATTGGCGGCAAGTGGAGACCTCTTATTCTGTATTACTTAATAAAAGGTCCTAAACGGACCGGTGAATTGAAAAGGCTTATACCATCAATTTCTCAGAAAATGTTAGTCCAGTCGTTGCGGGAGTTGGAGAGTGATAATTTGATTATAAGAAAAATGTACAATCAGGTACCACCAAAAGTGGAATATTCAATATCAGAAATGGGTAAGTCACTTGAACCTACTTTGCGAGCTCTTTGTGATTGGGGTCTGAATTATGCAGAGAAGACAATGAGCAAGGATAAATATCGGAGATTAAATGTAGAATAGTGTTATTTCAAAAATCAATTATTCCTTACTTTATCACAATTATTACTTTTTAGTTACTATATAACCTAAAAGTACGTACTATTTTAATAGTGATACATGGTACATAATGAGATTGTGAGCAGGAAGGAAATCAAAGAATAATTAAGGAGTGTATTATGACGTCAACAAACACCAATCAAGTAATTCTCAATATCCGTTTCAAAATTAAGCCTGGTAAGAAAGAAATTTTCCGTGACAGTCTGTTTGCGATGATCAGCAACTTCAAAAGCGAACCTGCCTTTGTAAATGCGATCGTCTCCGATGATCTTGATCATTCTGATGATCTTGTCATCTATGAGATTTGGCAGGGAACAAGAGAAAGTTGGATTCAACACGAACTTACTAAACCTTATCGTGCTGAGTATGAAGGTGCGCTTACCAACCTTATTGATGATAGAATTGTAAGCTGGCTTGAACCAGTCGGTGAATGGGGAAGTACACTGACGAATGTGAGACGATAAGTTTTTAAGATGAGGATTTTCACTCGCAACCCCTTGCTGCAGATTCCAAGTCGATTTGTGAATAAAAATGGTATATTGATAAAAGTTCAAAGGATATTACTGGAGCATAAGCACGTGGTCCCATTGATGTCGAGGGACAAAATAGTCCCATTGAAAGTGGCTAACTTAGCGGCTTTTTTTTATCGGTACAAGTTCTTGTCCCGAGTCGAGGACAAGAACTTGTACCGATTGCCGTAATGGACAAAGAGGAAACATCAACACAACCAAATAACGAATTGTTTTTAGGATACAAGCTTATCGAAGTCGATGGTGGTGATTTGTCTGGGCATCGTGAACCTAACGTAAAAGACAAACATATGTACAAAATACGAGTTTTGTGAAACAGATGTTAAGTAAAAACGCCTTAGATGGTTTTCTAACTGATTTTTCTGATTTATTGCTTATTCTACAATTATTAGATTTACTCATCCTAAGTCATCGTTCTCTTTCGTTTTAATCCACTATTCGGTTTGTTTTATTTTATAACTTCAAATTTCTGTTGTCGTTCAGTTTATTAGTTTAAGTCTCATTTGAATTGCTGTTGAATCCTAGGTTTAATCAATCATCATAAATATCGATCATCGCATCATCAGTCGTTTTAAACAATTTTCACTAAATCTTAATTCGTCTGATCATCCAGCTTCATTCACATTTAAGTTTATCATTTACACCGTTTATGGATTTATTTATTGATCATCTAGATTTGATGTTTATTTATTGTTGGTTTCTTACAAACTTGAATCCATAAGCATTTTAACCCGTGAACTCATAATCATCACTTGCACTTCCTGAACATTGTTTTTTCACGTTGCCCCCCTTCTATATTGTTATTATTTACCATTTATTGTTATTTCATGTGTGATTTCAATATCTATTTTATTCGCTTTGAACTCCATGATCGCCTTATTCCGGAATAATCTACATACCAAATATCACAAAAAAAACCGGCCTTATAGGTCGGTTTTTTTCCGGGCAGCATCGAGATCATGCACGTTTTACATAATATTGGAATATATTGTGTTGTTTGACTCATATAATCATCATGATTAGGCCCGTCTCTGCAGGGATAGGATTACCTAAGGTTTTCTAAAGTCTTCTTATGCGGCGGAAAACTCGCGATTCCGTAGACTTTACGTTACAACCACGCCAATTCGCACCCAGTGCAGTCCCCTCCTGATTTACTTCAGATTTGCCGACCATTTCTCAGCACGAGCCTGCAGATCATCCAGAAACTTCTGAATATCCGGTGCGTTTCCGGATGCAGCCTGGCTTATAAATCCGTTAATGGCTGGAGCGATATCGCTCATATAGAACGGATTGGCTTCATCCATGAGCTCCGAGTGGCCAACATCTGCGATTTCGAGTGCTTTCTTCACAAATTTGTCTTCCGGCGTTACGAAATCAGCGTTTTTAAGTGTCGGAGTACTGGAGAAGTTTTCATACATATATTTTTGCGTCATGTAGCTGGTCAAAAACTTTAACACTTCCCATGACGCATCCACATCTTTCGCATTCTTCGCCATGATGAACGGGTCAACCGCAACCCAGCCTTCGCCTTTAGGCCCCATGTTCAGCACAGGCTCAAATCGGTCCAGCAGCTCTTTATTCTGCTTCGACCGGTATTCACTCATCGTAGAGCCGCCGGTGGAATCAAGGGCGATGGCTATATTGTTCTTCTCCAGTCCGAAATTCTCGGCTCCCTGAGCATTCACGAATCCTGCCGGCGGCAGTTGTGCGGCTTCTTTCAGCCATTCCAGCACTTTGACCATCTCCGGTGAATTCAAGTGCCATTTAATGTTCTTGATATCTTTCAGCGATCCTTCCGCTCCTTTGGCGCCATAAGCAAGGGTTAATGCAACAAAGGTGGAACCATTTAATGAATTGCCGCTCCAATACAGACCGAAATTGTCTTCACCGGTTTTCGGGTTTTTGCCGGTCATTTGCTTGGCTTTCTCCAGAATTTCATCCGGTCCTGGCTGTGCCGAGAGTGTTTCAACACCCCAGTCTTCAAACAGCTTCTTATCATAAATGGTCATCCGGCGGCCAAGAACGGCAGGAATCCCAAACTGCTTGCTTCCATCGGGCGACTTGGTGCTGTAGGAGTTGTTCATAATGCCTTCCAGATAAATGCTCGGGTCAAACGAAGTATCCTTTTCGATCAAGTCGTCCAGATCACGCAGAAGCCCTTCCTGGTACCATTGCGATGCAAAGGCTCCGCCAGTATACAAGACATCCGCATCGCCGGAGAGCAGCATGGCCGTTTGTTTGGCTTTTACGTTCTCCCAGGGAATTTGATAAACCTCCAGCTTGATGTTCGGATACATTTTTTTGAACGTTTTATCCAAATATTCGTTGAGTCCGATGGTCGGGTTACCTGTTAGCGCATCAATTCCGTTATCCAGCTGCCAACCTGCCAGCGCAACGCGAACCGTTCCTTTCATATCCGATACTTTTTCAATTGTAACGCCGCCTGTTACATCTTTTCCCGAACTGCCTGAACAAGCGGCCAATGTAAACACCAGCACGAATGACAGGATTAGCAGTACAGCTTTTTTCATCACATCAACACCCCCGCATAAATTTAGCTTTATTCTGAATTATTGCTTGATACCAGATAGCGCAATGCTCTCGATAATATAACGCTGCAGGAACATATAAACGACGATAACCGGAATGAGGCTCGTAGTCGTGGCCGCCATAATAATGGATGGCTGTTGATTAATACCGTTGTTATACGTAAACATGGCCAATCCAATCTGGATGGTGTACTTGGCAGCCGATTTCAGGATCAGCAGCGGCCACAGCATATCGTTCCATACGCCTAAGAACAGCAGAATGACCATGGTGGCGATAATGGGCGTGCACAGCGGCAGATAAACCCTGCTGAATACGGTGATTTCCTTGGCGCCATCCAGAACGGCCGCCTCCCTTAGACTGCTGGGTAATTGATCGAAGAAGGCTTTGGCTAAAAAGGTACCGAACGCATAGTTCATGGCCGGCAAATAAAAAGCCAGGTAGTTGTCGACCAGTCCGAGTTTGCTGAACAGCAAATACTGCGGAATCATCGTCATTTCGAACGGAATCATCATCGTGCTTAGCGCCAGCAGCAGGACGAAGTTTGCTCCTTTGAAGCGAAGCTTGGATAAGGCATAACCGGATAATAGTGCGGACAACGAGCTGATGATGATAACCCCGGCACTTACAAGCGTGGAGTTGCCGATATATCGGAACATATTGATGTTGGTGAAGGCGGCTTCATATGTTCGAATCGAAGGCTCCTCCGGCCATATTTTCGGTGGGAATGAAATATTTAATCGTGCAGCCCAATCGAAGCTCGTTACCAGCATCCATAAGAATGGCACAATCATGATGAATGAACCTACCAACAGAACCAGCGTTAGGATCAGCTGTTGAAGCGTAATTCGTTTACGGCGCACAGGCTCCTTGGGCAAGGCTGAACTGCTCATAGTTACCCTCCTGTCTTCTGGAATAAGGTTCCCCTACGGACCCGAATCATGGATAATGGCATTAGTCCAAACTGTCTTTGCGGCGGTTGAGCAGCATGAGGAACACGGTTAGGATGAGTATGATGACGAATAACAGATAGGATACGGCCGTAGCCAGCCCCATCTGCGAAGAGAGAAACGCATTTCGGTAAATATACAGCACCACGGTCATCAAGCTTCCCCCTGGATTACCAGCGGTTCCGCCGATTAGCCATACATCCGTAAACCGTTTCATTCCGCCGATGGTTCCCATGATGAGCATGAACACGAAAATTGGACGCAAGTATGGAATCGTAATGTACCACCATTTCCGGTAGGTACCGGCCCCATCCACTTCTGCAGCTTCATAAAGATCACGCGGAACGCTCTGCAAACCAGCCAGAAAAATAATGGTGTTGTACCCAAGCGCGCCCCATAAACTCATGAGCACGATACTGTAACGGGCCACTTCCGGGTTCGTGAACCAGCCGACTGGATCAAGGCCGAACAAACCAATCACAAAGTTGATCAGCCCTTCCTTGGACGGAAAAAACAAGAAGGAGAACAACAAGCTTGTAGCAACGCCTGACACGACATTGGGCAGAAAGTATACCGCTTTGAAAAAATTACGTCCCAGATGCCATTTCAGATTATTAATTAAGCTCGCTAAAACAAATGATAGTGCGATTCCAAGCAGTACAGACCATATCCCCATGACAAACGTATTTGAAAGCGCTTGCCAAAATAAGGAATCCTCTAATGCGTATTGGTAGTTGCTCAGCCCCACCCAGGTGCCGGATAAATTGAGCCCGGATGTCTGATGAAAACTCATAAACAGTGCGGCGAACATAGGATAAATGGCAAACACGATGACTCCGATAATGAGAGGGGCGCTGAATAGATAGCCCATCCAGTCATTGCGCGTAAATCTGAACTTTCGTTTAGCCCATTTTCCATGCTCCGCTGTCCATTTCCCTTCTGGGGTGGATGACAAACCGATCCTCCTCCTTTCGTTAATAACCGGATCCATTCCGGTAATCGGACAAGACGTTCATGTCCATTCTGTAAATGGTTATGTGGACGAATCCGGATTATGTGTTATTCTTTTTTTCACAGACGTGAATGGAAGAACAACACCTTCAGCGATTCCTTATCGGCAGTGTATGCAGCGGCCCGCATCCGGGTGTATGCCTACAACGACCATGTTTCGAATCTCACTGAAAAAAGCACAGCCTGAAATAGGCTGTGCTTTTTTATAATTCAAAAGGCTTATACCTCGATAATGATGGGCAGAATCATCGGCCTTCTCTTTGTCTCGCTGTATATGAATTTCCCGACATGATCTTTCAAGGTCTGCTTGATCAGATTCCATTGGGTGGACCCGGTTTCCGTTAAATCCTTCATGGAAGACATGACGATATCGTGGATTTGACCCATGAATTCCTCCGAATCTTTCACGAAGATGAAACCTCTGGATATGAGCTCAGGCTTCGCCACCATCTGCTTTTCCGTTTTACTGAGCGTGGTTACAATAATAAGCATCCCATCGGAAGACAGCTGTCTACGGTCTCGCAAAACGATGTTGCCCACGTTCCCGATCATCAATCCGTCCACCAGGCTGTTGCCTGAAGGGATTTTTGGACCTAAGGAGGCCATTCCCTGCTGGATTTGGATCGTGTCGCCATTCTGAATGATGAACACATTCTCATTAGGGATCCCCACGGATTCCGCCAGCTGACGATGCTGATACAGCATTCGGAATTCACCATGAACAGGAATCAAATAATCCGGTTTCATCAAGGTGAGCATTAATTTCAACTCTTCTTGGCTGCCATGCCCGGATACGTGCATCCCTGAAGCAGAACCGGACCCATAGATGACCTGGGCTCCCAGCACATACAAATTATCGATCACATGAGCAAGGTTCCTCTCATTTCCCGGTATGGCCCCTGCAGCTATGATAACGGTATCGCCAGGCAAAATCTCAATATGGGGATGCTTGGAGTTGGCTAATCGTGATAAAGCTGCCATTGGTTCCCCTTGACTCCCCGTGCATAGCACGGCAATTTTGTCCGGTGGATAACGCTCGCTGTCGCCTGCATCAATCAGTAAGTCATCGGGGATATTTAAGTAGCCATGCTCCTTGGATACGGTGACGACATTCACCATGCTGCGGCCGAGCAGAATGAGCTTTCGCCCTGTTTCAGCGGCGGCATCGATGATCTGCTGAACACGGTTCACGTTCGACGCAAACGTAGAGATGAATACCTGCTGTTTTGCCTGTGCGAATGCTTCCAGGATATGTCCGCCAACGAGACGTTCCGAAGGCGTAAATCCCGGTCTCTCGGCGTTTGTGCTTTCGGATAACAACACCTTTACCCCCTGCTTGCCGATATCAGCCATCCGATGCAGATCCGGATATGGTCCCTTCACAGGAGACATGTCAAATTTAAAATCCCCCGTGTGGACAACATTGCCTTCTGGCGTCTGAAAGACGATACCCACGCAGTCCGGAATGCTGTGGCTGGTCGAAAAAAAAGAGGCATGGATGGCGCCCGCTTCAATGGTGGAATTTGCATCAATCGTGTGGAGCTCGGAATCACGCAGAAGGCGATGCTCTTTCAGCTTGATTTTAATCAGCTCAATCGTGAGCTTCGTCCCATACACAGGGATCGGGAGCTGCTTCAGTAAATAAGGTATCCCTCCGATATGGTCCTCATGTCCGTGTGTGACAATAAGAGCTTTGACTTTATCCGCATGGTCCAGCAAATAGGTGAAGTCAGGCACAATTAAATCAATGCCGGGCAGGTTTTCGTCAGGGAATTTGGAGCCGCAATCAATGACCACGATATCTTGATCGTACTGAATGAAGTACATGTTTTTTCCGATTTCATTAACGCCGCCTAGGGCTGCGACCAGCAGTCTATGTTCAGCTATATTCATAACGATGAAGCCTCCTTCTGTCTATCCACCTAGTCCAATTCTTCGTTGCTGTCGGTTCTACTATATTATTGAAATTGTCACAAAACTTATGCACCAAGGTAAACAATGGTTCATTCCGCGAGCGTGGTATGGAAGAACAGCAAAAAAACCCGCCATCCGTAGGCGGGCTATCCTTGAAATGAAGATAAGACTGAATCCGGGTTTCGTATTAAAAAACGAGCAGGTTTTTAAGCGTAATGAATACGACCGGGATCAACAGCGATGGCGTGAGATTCATGGTTTTGAAATTCCGTATACCCAAAATGTTTAAGCCTGAAGCAAAAATTAAAATGGCGCCAATAATCGATATTTCGGTTAACAGCTCCGTTGTAATAAAGCCAGAGGCTGCGCCGGCCATCACGTACAATAACCCTTGCCAACAAAATGTGGCCACGGCTGATAGAACAATGCCAATGCCGAAGGTTGAAGCCAGTACGATGGACGTCACGCCATCCAGAATGGCATTGGTGAACAGATAGGTATGATTATTATTCAAAGCGCTCTCGATCGGTCCGATAATGGACAATGTTCCCATACAGAACAACAGGATGGCCGTTGTTAATCCTTCAGCCAAATTTCCCTTGGCAAACCGCGACACCGCTTTTTTAAATCCCTGCCCCAGGTTCAGCTTCTCCCCGATCAGACCGCCTATGGCAAGACTTACGATGAATAAGACGGGATATTGGCTATCCGGCATATACTTCACGATCGAATTCACACCGAGTGCCATGACGGCCAAACCCATGGCCTGCATCAGAATGTCCTGATAGGTTTCGCTCATCCCCTTCTTAAATACATTTCCAATCGTGCTGCCTACAACAATGGTTGTTACGTTTACAATGGTTCCAATCACAGTCGTTCTCTCCTACTAAATTTGATTTGATACAAAGAATAAACCCTCCAGCAGCTGGAGGGTCAATCGTTTATTTAGCAAGCATTTGAATTTCGGTTACGAATTGAGAGGGATCACCGGTAAGCCCGTAATCAATGTACGTGATCTCCAACGCATCCTCGATCAGGCTGTATCCTTTTTCCTCGATATAATCCAGGAGCTTTCTATAATAAGGCGCTGCATCTTCATGTGTCCCGGCAAACCGAATCGTAATATAAGTGCCTTGGGGCCATATCTTCTCTTCGACCTCAGAGCTGCTGCGTGCACTTTCCTGCTCCACAATGACAAAAATGGAGTCATATTCATCAAATTTACTTTGCATTAAACGATTAATCGAGATCGATAATCCTACTTTGCCAAGGAAAATGGTGGACTTCATTTTGGTGCTGTTCTCCAATAATCGGATCGGCATATCCAGATTGTCGCTTTTATGTATGTTCTGTTTGAGCAAAACCATCACTCTCTCGGGAAACTCGACTTCCCGAATTTTGTAGAGCTCTTCCTTATTCGAGGCATCTTCGATCTGTTCAATTCGGCTTTTGATCTTCGCCCGGATTCTTTGATATTCCTCAATTTTCTCTTCGGTTCTGCGCTGCTGCTCCTTGAGCAGGGTTAGTATATGGTCAATCTCCCGATCATCCAGAAAAAGCTTAATGTCCTTTAAAGGGATGCCAAGCGCCTTGAGATACAGAATGGTATTCAGCTGCTCGAATTGATCAACCGAATAATAACGGTAATTTGTCAGATGATCCACGGTTGCCGGTTTAAATAAATCAATATCGTCGTAATACCGGAGGGTGCGGATATCGATCTGAAAAAGCTTGGATATTTCACCGATCGTAAACATATCATCTCTCCTCTCCTTAACAGCCTATACCCTTCGTTAAATTTGCACAATAAAATGATAGGATATGCAGCAAAATACAACCAACGCCTCATCAGATATATTACGAAATGCATCATTATACTCCGCCTAAAAAAACAAAAAGACTACCGAACCATCGGCAGTCTTCTAAATAAATCGAGTGTGAGTTGCATCCTACTGATGCTTTCCCTGTTTGTTAGGGCCTTTAACCGGCTTGTCGCCAACGCTGACAAAGATCGGATTAGAATAAAACCACAGGTCGCTGTAGTTTCGTTTATTAATTTCCGCAAACCGCTGCTCGTTGTCTTCGATGTCCGTTTTCGGATCTATGAGTGGGTCGCCATTGCTGGTTTCTCCAGCAACATTCACGCCAAGATTAGTCCCTCTTAATCGGAAGTATTGATCCTTCGTTGCGGTCGTCCGATAAGTGATGACGTTGTATCCATCCCGATCGGTCTTCCAATCCTTGCTCGTAAACCGTTTAACCACTTTCGTCGAATCGTTAGTGCTCCTGCTGTAAGCCGCCGTACCTGGCTGCGCTTTCCCTGTTACGTCGCCTGAGATCAAATCGACATGATCTACGGTTACAGGATCACCGTTGTTATTTTTACTCGGACTTTTGAATCGGATCGTAATTTCAATCGGGTTCCCTTTCTTCACTTGCAGGTTACTCCCCATTTCGGCCTGCTTGTTCCCGTGACGAACGCGATAATCCAGGGCGTTAATTAAATCGCCGTAGACGGAGAACGATTTACCCGAACGCATACCGTTAAGTACGCTTTGCATGTCGTTCCCATCTACCCAAGTGTAATTTTTAGCGTATTGTCCGGGCCAATATCCACTGGAGTACAAACGGTTTTCGCTGATCTCAAAATGAGAATCCGAGTTCGCAAAGTTCCAAAATTCGCGTCCTTCGCCAAGCAACGCATCCCATACGCCGCCAACCTTGGCAATCATGTAATCAGCGCTGCCCGGGCATCTTCGGGAGTCGTATAGGCCCGGCTGTCTTGTTTATTCCAATCGGCGACATCTTTGGGATTGAACATCGCTTCATCGCGATCAGTGAACAGATACTCGAACTGACGGGCTGCCTTGAGGCTCGATTCTGAACCGTATTTACCTGATATAATACCGATTCCCACATGTTCATATGTAGGCATGTCCCACTCAAAGCCTGAGAAGATAATCTTGTTCTTGTATTTCCCTGCTTCCTGAAGCTGCTGAATCTTGGGAATCTGGTATTGAGCCATTCCCATGGAGAACGGAATAGATCCGCCGGCAAGAGGATTTCCCTCGTCGTCCCGTTTAGAAACTCTAAGATGGTCGGAGACCGCGATCCAATCCAAGCCATATTTCTGGAATCCGTTGTCCAGCAGTTCCTGCAGGGATTGGCTGGCATCATCGGATTGATACGTATGCGAGTGATACTCCCCTGTCATCCATTTGCCGCTTCCTTCCGGCCTAATCCTAGCCCCATCTTCCTTTGCATGAACGATCATGCCTTGCGAAAAAATGGACAAGCTGAGCGCCAAAACCATGATGGTTTTCTTCTTTAGCTGCACTTCATGGCACCTCCAAATTGATATCGTTCGTCAAACTTCTTAAGTGTAAGCCTCCATGATGAAGAGAATGTTATCGTAAATCGTTGATTGTGTAAGAATGAAGCTCCCTATTCAATATGTCTCTATGAAAAAATATCACCCATCAAACTCGGAATACGCCATTTTCTTTTCTTCAAATCTTTAAGATTACATATTAAATATTATGTAAACTACTTAAAGGAATGACTACAACCTAACCTCGGCTGCAGTCATTTTCAAAGCTAACCATTTAAGATTACAATCTTTGAGGCAAAGTTCGACGCACCAGCTTCACCCTTCCATTCATCCCGGAAGGCAATGCAGTCTTTCCATATAAGTTCTCCAGCGTATTGGCTGCCCGGATGGTAATCCAATTGCTCCCCTGCTCAACATATGGCGTGATGTCCCAGTGATAAGGAGGCCACAATCGAATCCCTACCTCCATATCATTCACATATAAAGAAGCTGTCTCCCTTATATCTTCAGCCTCCAGCCATAGTTCCTCATCTGGAGCCAAGCTAACTTGGGTCAGATCCACTTGCTGTGAATATTCTCCCGCTCCCGCATAATAAGGATAGCCGGCAGAAGCCCAACAACCAAACATATGTTCCGGACTCGCGTTTAGCCTCATCCGATCTTCTATAACAAAGGGTCCGATCAAAAATGCAGGAAATGAAATGGCCGGCATCGGCTCCAGCAATGAAACCGTCAGAATCTCAAGTTCGTTCTCGCCCGCTAACAAATGCGGCGTGATATCCACGCTAGCATAGTGTTGATCCTGCCAAGTAGAGGGCTGCAGCGCATTCTGTCTTACGCCATTCACGAAGATTTCAAGGTTGCGCCGGCGCTGCAGGAAGCCGATATGGGAAGGGATTTTCTGCTCCACATCGTCCAGAATGAGCTCGATCTTCGGTGATGGGTTGTTATTGGATTGATCCGGAAGCCCCCTACCGCTCGGTGATTGCAAGCGTTCGATCAGTTCCTGCGTCATGGTAAACGTTGTACGATACGTGTTCACTTGCCCAGGCATCGTAGCGTTCATCCTGGACTGTCGGTCATTCAGCGTGACCTGCCATTGGTCGAGTAATAAAACATTAGGTTCGAGTGTCTGGAAACGCCATGGATTATCAAGAAGGGTTACATCCTCTGCATCCCGCTTCATATCGAACATTTGTTCCGTTGAACCAATTGTGCTCTCCTCAGGTACAACCGATAGCACTCGCAGCTCCCCAGGTGCATAGGTAAGAACGGAATCGCTGGCTAACCGGCGTATTTTTCCGCTTTCCAAGCCCCATTCTTCGATTCGGTACTTCGCCTCAATGGCATCAAGCTTCATGGAAACGAGATTCTCCGACCAGTTCATCAGCCACACATATACCCGAGTCCCGAACACACGTTCTACACTAATCAAATCCTCATGTTGTCCTTCGATCAACTTCCATCGTAAAACAGGACTTTTCCTTAATAACCCGCTTACACGTTCACACAACGAATCAATCGGATCAACAAGTGGCAAGTTCTCCAGGGAATAAAACAGAGTATACCCCTTGCCGATGGATCGTAATTCATTATGCTGCGGAGTCGAACCAAACAGCGCATGCATATGCTTCGCCAGTTCCGGATCATGATGCAAGCACTCGCTATGCCGCGGTATCGCTCCTACAGCAATGAGAGTACCGCCTTGCTTAACATACGAAACGAGCTGTGCGGCTATGTCCTTCGACATGACCTCAATCTCCGGCATAATCAAAACCGAATATATGTTCGCACACCCGTTAAATCGCACCCCTTCTCCATCCATAAGGCTTGCTTCGCGAAGCTGAGATTCGTCTACATAGTCGTAATCAATGGATCTGCGAAGCATCCGATCCGACAGGAGCGAGAATAGAGCATCGGAAGCGGGATATTTATTCGATTGACCGGATACGAACATATTTTCGTATACCGTATGGATAGGTGACAGCAGAAGAATCTCCGGTGTACGTTTACCGCTCGCGCCAAGCAGACTCAGTCGACCGAGATAGTCGGCAAAAGCACGATAATGCGGCCAGTGAGGCGCATGCTTGAATTCCGTCGGCGGGAAATCGGTCTTCCGATACCCGGCAAACGAGTAATAGAACGCATGCGGGATGAAGAGGTTAACGCCCAGAAATGCCATGAAATTGGCATCCAGTCGCCGCTCTCGCATGGAATAGCCGTGACCGCTTGCGCCAAACGATTCGCAGATCACCCGTTCCTTGCTGTTCAGCTGAGCGACAGAAGCTGCCGTCTTCACCGACACGATCCGATGCGGATTCTCCTTCGTGCCGATTCCGGGCGTTAAATAATCCACGCCAGCGTAGTGAAACTGCTGCAGCACCCGGGTCTGATTGCCTTGCGATCTAGCCTGTCCCCAGACCGGCTCTTCGAGCGTATGACCAATGTAGAGCAGTCCATGCCGCTCACACCATGAACGAATCGCTTGATGATAGCCCTCAACATACCAGCGTGTTATCGTATCATAATACTGCTGCTTCGTTGACCGGCTGCCATCAGCCATGTTATATAACAAGGCGCCTAACCGCGGGATGAGATCATAGCCGTTCTCTTGCCGATATCGCTCCGCCATCCCTTCCGTCCAAGCGAAGACCATGCCCGGCAGGGTAGCGCCTACATCGTGAACTGCCGTCCGGATCGCTTCCACCCCAAAGAAACCATCATGGATCATTAGCCCGGGTTCGTCGGTGAAAACGCCCTGTATCGTTGTGCCGAAGTATTCCTGCAAGGACTGAAACGGATCATAGGACATTCGGATGAAGGCCTGAACGGCTTCCGGATTCAACGTATCCAAGTAGTACCCATTGGCAAACGTGATCCCTTCCGCGATCTCGCAGGACCAGCAGGCCAGCACGATATAAGGATCCTCCGTAGTCGGCGTCCATTCTCTACCCCATACATGCGTAAGATCCTCCGGTTCATCATAGAGCATCCATTCCCCGTCCTGCCAAGCAGCGCGATAAGCCAGGATGGCAATAAGCTCATTGTGATCATAACGCGCAAAATCCAGCTTCAATCCTTGTTGTTGTCCGTCATGCGTATATCTTTTCTCTTCAACCCTTAAATAACGCATGCGATATTCCGGATGCTGACGCGTCAGTTTGCCGCCCAACGTTCCGCTTGGCCAATTGTCCTCATCGTACAGCCAGACGACCATATTACGTCTCTTGCACTCCAGGGTGCAGAACTCCAACGCTTCCATAAATGCCGGCGAGAGGTACGTGGTCTGCATCCCATGGCGCGCATGCAGAACAACACCGCCGACACCCGCTTCATACATCGATTGGATCTGGCTTTCCAGCTCCGGCCTCGTGAGCTCATGATTCAGGAACCAGAACGGCTGCGGGCGATACGTGGCATCCGGATTCTCGAATTGCTGCTTCAGTTGCATTAGATCCTTGTGGGCTATTTCTGCCTGAACATTAACGTTATTCAACATGCATCACCTGTCTTATCACAGATTTCATTCAGACCGGGACATAAGCAACCGGATGAAAAAACCACCGACAACGGAGCGATTCTGGAAGTTCATCTGTTTGCCGCTAAGCGTGTCAAACCAATCGGTCACCGGAACGCGAGCAGAGGTTTCATTCATGAAATCCCATAAGGGCGCAATCATGGCTTCAAACTGGGATTGCTTGGCACTCATGGAGGCACACCATACCAGCCAATCCGCTTTTGTATACGTATCGCGGCTATCCAGCGGAAGGCCGTAACGATTCTGTTTCAACTTATAATAGTCCAGCTCTTGGGCAGCAACTTCTTTTGGAAACAGGTTTAATTCCAGCAGGCGATCCCACACCAGATTGTATTTCAAACTCCAGGTATCGTTTGCGCTGTCAAACGTAAGCTTATAATGATCACCTGCATCGGCCATGGATATCCACTCATTCGCCATATTCCGAGCGGCTGCAAGATAAGATGCCCCTTCCTGTGAGCCCAGCAGGTCGCACATGTACGAATACGCGGCAATGCCCAAGATCGCTTTAATGGACAAATTCGCATTATGCGCCAAATGTCCGGCAAAATCATCCGTGCACAGCTGATTATCCGGATCGAGTCCATGCTGCAGTAGATATCCCGCCCAAGAAGTAAGAGGTTCCCAGTGCTCCCGGGCAAAATCCGTATTCCCTTCATATTTGCAAACCGCGGCAGCCATTAGGAGCATATTCCCGCATTCTTCGATCGGCATCTGGTATTCCAGCTTGTTCTCGCCATACACCTGCCCGTTGGCTCTGGGGTATGTTCCCACGTCATGAGGCGCAAAATCGAACGACCAATCAGGGCTCATGGCATACTTATAAATCGGGCGCATCATCCCCTTGACCAGTTCAGGATTGTATCTCAGGAACAATGGAATCGACGGATAACTGACATCGACCGTAGCGATGCATCCGTTGCTGAAATTCTCCTTGGAAAAAAACAGCACATGTCCCGCTTCATCGGCAACCAATTTATGCGCGGCTACCGCCTGTCGATACGTCAAAGCCAAGATATCCCGGTATTTTTCACCGCCTGCGGCAAGGCTCTCCGCCATCAGCTCGCAATTAAATCTCTCGCAACGCTGCATGATGTCTTCATATTGATCAACTGCCAGTAACAACATGGCATGGAACGTCAATCCGTTTCGCTTCCAGTAAGCATCCAGCGGCTGGTTAAAATATTCGATGGCATGAATATCATCATACGCAAGCATCAGATACTCAGATACCCATTCATCCCGTACTGGGCCCAGATCGATTTCGGCTGCCATAACGGGGGTATGATTGGATACGGCCCGCGGCTTCTGCTGATCATCTTCCGGGGGTAATTGACCGGTTCGTACATATAACTCACGGCTTGACACAGAATGAATCACCGTCTGGATACGTTCCGTACGGGGAACCGCCAGCACCATATACCCCCAATCGATTCGGGTATCATCTCCGGCAAGCTGAAGAATCGGCTGTTCGACAGTACCCATCGCCATCATATTCAATTGTCCATCGATAACGCGATGCTCCCAGGTCACTTGCTGATCCGGTGTATTTACGCACCATTCGCCTGTAACATCGAAGTAGAGCTTGACATCATGTTCACGCCCATCCATCGAACGAACCTGAACTGTCACATACGTTACGGGCCGGGACAACAGATCAAGATCATTCAGTAATAAAGGCGTGGTGAACTCAACTTGAAGCTCAATGCCTTCCCCTTGGAACGTATAACGGGTAGTTACCGGCTCAACCGTCAAATCGGTTTGTTGAAGAACTTCAAGCTCGGGATGCTCTGCTGAATCCGCTGCTGCTACCTTCCCCATAAATCGTCTGGGCAAGCCATCGATGATCGCAAGGCCGACCATACCTTGGATCTTGTTCGTCCAATGCCGGGTATGATCATCGTAGAGATGATCCGCAGCGGACCATACGCTGAAGTAAGGATCTACGGTGACCAGCGGTACGGATGGAGGTCTGAATTTCGTTGTCATCTGACATCAACTCCTTCATGTCTTGTTTATTCTTGATAATGCCTTCTATATCCTTGTGATGGTGAAACAAAAACCATGGAGAGCAGCAAAAGGCTCCGCCCCCTTGATGGCCAAGGTGCTGCGAAGCCTTTCGTTTTACCGGGCTCCCTTGACGATGGAAGTCATCAGTTCGGCATCTGAACGGTTACCACGTCTTTCCCCTTCAGATTTTCGTTTGTGAACTGTATCGCTTTCTCATATCCGGTTTTGCGGAGCTGTTCCCGTAGTTCATTGATAATGCTCATCGCCGCTTCATCCGATTTGGCAAATACCGCTTCCTTCCACGCATCTCCCATTCGATCCATCGATGGCTTCAGCATTTCCCATTCCGGCGCCTTCGTGATAACATCACCCGGGTTATAAGCAGTAATTACGTGAATCCCGTTCGGACGGAGGATTTTGCGAGCGTTCTTCATCGCTTCAAGCCTTTCTTGTTCCGCCCAGATGTCTCCTCCCGCAGCGGAATTGATGCGGTCAAGCCCTGTCAGCGATTCCAGACCGATGCTGATGCCTTCGTTCTTCCGCAGCTTCATGTTGGTGTCCGTGCTGAATTTGTCAAACCATTCCTGATTGGCAACAGGCTTGCCGTCCTTCATGTCCCAATGAACACCCTGAACCCCGTACCGGGCCAGCATAAAGCCTTCATCGGAAGCCATGAAATCCAGGAACTTCAATGCAGCGTCAACGCAAGCGCCTTTGCAGTTCTTCGTGATCGCCGTTACGTTATTTCCCTGAATCCCCAGATCGACAGGCCTGTCCGGCTCAACGTCAGCGCGTTCCAACGGGCCGAGAGGAATGTAGTCGCTGCCCGGATGCGAAGAGACATACTCCTTGGAAGCATCCAGGATGGCCGGATAGTGCGCGGCCAGGATGGCGATGCGGCCTTGATTGATTTTTTCCTTGGCAATCGGGTCTGTCTGGGTGAAGGCTTCAGGATCCATCAGCCCCTCTTCAACGAGCTTTCGATAAAACAGCGTGTATTCTTCATAGCCCTTGGTGAAGAAGTTATGTTCAACCGTGCCGTCGCCTTTGTCGACGTAACTCGCTCCGGAATAAAACATGGTGTTGCCGATGCCAACGGCCCAGCCGTTACTGAAACCACCCAGCGGAAAGACCGGCTGGCCGTTCTCCTGCAGATTGGCATCCTTGATTTTTTTGAGGAAGTTGTAGAAGTCCTCCTTCGTCACAACGGATTGCGGATCGACGCCGACTTTCTCGGCGATATCTTTGCGCACATAGAAACCATAAAGCCAATCCATGCCGTCTTCGTTCGTGGCCGGCTGATTTTGCAGGAGCAAATATTTTTTGCCATCGTAGGCGTCTATCGCTTTCTCATATAATGCCGGCGGCACATTTTCTTCCGCAATCGATTTGGACAAGTTTGGATAATCCTTCAGCTTGTCCGATATATCCACCAATTGTCCCTCTTTGGCAGCCTTAATGATGCCATCCAATTCCCCGCCCCAGGCTGGCCCGGTATAAATGTCCGGCAAATCCTGCGTGGCGAAGATCTGGTTAACCTTCTCCGTCTCACTGCCTTTTGTATATTCCCACTCGAGGGTAACACCGGTTTTCTCCTTAATGACTTCCTCCACGGGCGTTATGGCATCAGAACCGTTGGAACCATTCCAATTGTGTAGTATTTTGAGTTTGTATCCTTCTGCCCCTTCTCCGTTATCTCCGTTCCCTGATGAATTCGTGCAGCTGATCAGCAAACCTCCAACCATGATGGACACGAGCAATGTGGATACGCCTTTCGACCAAATCCTCTTCAAACCAATCGCCTCCTGGAATATGGATATCAATGATCTTGGTAAAGCTTTGGACAAATTCCGGGTCAGGATGACCTAACCTTTAACTGAACCGATCATAACCCCCTTTACGAAATATCGCTGCAGGAACGGATAAATGCACAAGATCGGGAAGACCGTAATGACAAGCAAGGCCATCCGGAGCGATTCCGGCGTCGCGCCAGCACCGCTGGTTCCGCCAATCGTCTGTCCACCCTGCTGCGCGGCTCGCTGCATCGAATTCGACAGTGCTTCAGCTTCCGTCAGCATTTCTTGCAAGAGGGTCTGCACCGGTATCAAATCTTTGTTGGATACATAGTAAGCACCCGAGAACCAATCATTCCAATGGGCCACCCCGATGAACAAGGAGATAGTGGCAAGCACCGGGCCCGATAGCGGCAGTATAATCCGCACGAAGATTTGAAAATCGCCGTACCCGTCAATGCGGGCAGACTCCTCCAACTCCTCGGGGATGCCTTGCAGGAAGGTGCGGATGATGACGATATGCATGAAATTGAACAGCATCGGCAGCACATACACCCAGAAGCTGTTGATCAGATGCAGCTTTTGCAGCGTGATGAAGAACGGGATGAACCCGGCACTGAAAATCGTCGGCAAAAAGATGTAAAAGGTGAAAAAGGAGCGGCCCGGCAATGTCTTTTTGGAAAGCGCGTAGGCCATGAGCGTACACAGCACGACATGCAGGAATGTACCCAGCACGGTGCGCATGAGCGTAATTTGGTACGCCTTCCAGATGCGGGCGTTATCGAATACCTGGGCGTAGTTCTCCAGCGTGAATTTACGGGGCAAAAAATAGATCGCCCCCATCATCGAATCCTTCCCGTCGTTAAGGGAATACGCCAAAATGTAAATAAACGGATAGATCATCGAAAATCCGATGATGGCGAGAACGGTGTAATTGAACATCGAGAAAAAAGACCATTTACGTTTCATTACGTCACCTCCTTAGAACAGGGATACATCACTGACTTTACGGGCGATGCGATTGACGGTCAGAACCAGGATGAGCCCGATAATGCTTTGGAATAGGCCGACCGCAGCGGCGTAACTGAGACGCCCTTCCCGGATACCGGAATTGATGGCGTGCACGTCCAGCACGCTGCCCATACTGGCAGTCGCAGGACCATTCAAGAGAAGGAGCTGTTCATACCCGGCGCTCATCAGATTTCCCACGGCGAGAATAAATAAGATGATGGCCACATTGCGGATACCAGGAAGTGTCACATGCCACATCTGCTTGAAGCGTCCTGCGCCATCGATCTTGGCAGCTTCGTACAGCTGCTGATCGATACCCGCAATGGCGGCCATGAAGATAATCGAATTCCAGCCGATGTTCTTCCAGATATCGGACCCAACAATCATCTGATAGAACCAGGTAGGATTGTTCAGGAACTGGATCGATTCGACCCCAAACGATCCCAGCAAGTCATTGACCGGACCGCCATATGGAGTCAGTAAACGCTGCATCAGCGTGACAACCACGATCCAGGATACGAAATAAGGTAAATAAGAAAGCGTTTGAATCGTCTTCTTGAATTTCATCTTCCGAACTTCATTCAATAGGAGCGCAAGAATGATCGGCATCGGAAATCCGATCAACAGCTTCATAAGACTGATGATGACCGTGTTGCGAATGATGTCACCGGACTGATAGTAATTGAAGAATTGTTCAAAGTACTTGAATCCTGCCCAGGGACTCCCGGTGAAGCCGCCAACGAAGGTATAGTCCCGGAAAGCAACTTGAATTCCGTATAAGGGCACGTAAGAGAATAGAAAAAACCAGACGATGCCTGGCAGCATGAACAAGTAAAAGAGCTTGTGCTGCCAGATTCGTTTCATGAATCGGTTGTTGGTTAATCGTGACTTGCTCACATTCCCACCTCTCCTTTCAGTGGGGCGGACGGGCCGCCCCGGGTTATCCTAGCGGTAATCTCAAACGCAGCGTAATGATTTCAAATGGCGTAAAGGATAGCGTAATTTTGTTGGATGCTTCGCCAAGCGGCAGCGCTGCAAGGATGTTTTCCATCAGATCCGTAGTCCAGGCTTCGGCCGCTTCAAATCCACAATGAAGTGTCGTGCTGGCATGTGTTCCCGATGTTTCATACAGACGAACCACGATGTCGTCGCCATCCTCGGCTTTCTTGACGGATTCCACCATAATGTTCGGATGATCCGGCCGCAGAAATGCTTGGGAAGACGGAAGCTTTCCTGTCGCTTGGTCAGGCACGGAAGGCAAGGATATCGCCCGAAGCGGGATATTCAGCTCATTGCCTCGTCGATAGATTTCGGCTTGAACATGGTTCCCTTGATGCGGATATAACGAATATGTGAATCGGTGCTCCGCACGGTCTGCATCCGGATCCGGATAAGAGCTGCTGCGAAGCAAATGCAGATCCAGCACGTTATGGATCGCCCGATGGCCGTATTTGCAATCATTGAGCAGCGCGACCCCATAATCCGGCTCCGATAAATCAATCCATTGATGGGCACAAATCTCGTCCTTCGCAAAATCCCACATCGTATTGCGGTGGGTCGGCCTGCTCAAGCTGCCGAACTGGATCTCGCAATGAACCTGATCCGTACGTATATTGACCGGGAACGAGGTTCTTAGCATCTTGCCGTTCTCTCTCCAATCGACGGACGTCTCGAAATCGATACGCTGGCTGCCCTCCGTCAGCACAACGGTCTGCGTCAGCGCAGATTCGCCATATGCGTATTCGAAGACCAGCCCGATTCGCGGGCCGTCCCGCAGCTTTTGTATCGCGAGGAGGTTTAACGGCTTGCCCGGATTCGCCGAATAGTCATGACGGAAATCCCATGCATCCCCCTCGTCATGGTACACGCGAAGATCGTTACCCGAGTGGCCTTGCTGGATGACTTCGCGAGCTTCCGCCTTATCCAGGATCGATAGAATGCCCCCGTTTTGATCAAACTTCACGATCAGTTTGTCGTTCTCCAGGCTTCGCTCGGAAACTGTAACGTCTAATTCCGCTTCCGGTGTTTCCAAAAGCATTTCAATGCCTGAGGCTACTTCATCTTCAGCTCCGGTATCGGCGTCATTCGATATGACGGTGTAGCCCATCGATGGAACCACAACGTGATGCCATCTTCCTTTCGCGCGCAGCCACTCCCGGCGTTCCCAAGGCAGCGAATTAAATACGACCGTTCCGGGAGAAGCTTTGGCATCGTGTGAAATGTGATCTGCCAGATAGCGATAGGTCTCGGCAATCATAGCTTCCGTGTTTGATAGCAGCTCTTCATAACGTTCTAACGACTCATCATACACCCGCTTAATGGAAGAGCCCGGAAGAATGTCGTGGAATTGATACAGCAGAACTTCTTTCCAGATCGTCTCCAGCGTCTCGGACGGGTATGTCCTGCCTAACCGGGCTGCCAGCACGGAAGCAAACTCCAGCTCACGCAGCGCTTTCTCCATCTTCCGGTTGTACCGCTTGCTTCGCGCCTGACTGGTCAGGGTGCCTTGATGCTTTTCCAGATAAAGCTCACCGCGCCACGTCTGGAATGAATCGCGTTCTTCGTTCAATCGCTCAAAGAACTTCCACGAGGGCTCCTGAATGACAGGGGATAGACCAAGCAGGTTCTTCTCGCGTGCAAGCCGCTCCAAATGCTCTTCACCAGGACCGCCGCCGCCGTCCCCGATGCCGAAGAGCATCAGGGCATGACTGGATACATTTTTATCTAAATATTCCCGCTCCGCTTTGGCGATGGAACGCGGGGCTGCCGGGCTGTTGTACGTATCTTCAGGCGGCATATGCGTTAATACGGCGGAGCCGTCAATCCCTTCCCATAGAAAGGAATGGTGAGGGTGCCGGTTATATTCGCTCCAGGAAAGCTTCTGGGTCATCATGTAATCCACGCCCGACTTCTTGAGCAGCTGCGGCAGGCTAGCGGAGTAACCGAAAACATCCGGCATCCAGAGCGATTTCATCTCCAAACCGAATTCCTGCTGAAAATACCGCTTGCCATACAGGATCTGGCGCACCAGAGATTCGCCGCCCGGCACATTGGTATCCGACTCCACCCACATGGCCCCCTGCGGTTCCCATCTGCCTTCGCGTACCCGCTCCTTGATCTGTTCATATAACGCGGGATAATGCTGTTTCATCCAGTCGTACAGCTGGGGCTGGCTTGCGCCGAATACATACTCCGGATAGCGTTCCATCATGCGAAGCGCGGTCGAGAACGTCCTGGCGCCTTTCCGGATCGTTTCGCGGATGGGCCACAACCAGGCCAGATCGATATGCGCATGACCCACCGCGCTGATCGTTAAGATCGGATCGCCTCCTTGCAAGCTTAATTGTTTACCCAATTGCTTCTTCGCTTGATTGACCTGCTCCGGCGAGAAATCCGTTAGCTTCAGTGATACGTCATAGAGGGCCTGATAGATCCTCTCTTTACGCGCGGTTCCGGCAGGGAGCTGCTCGGCAGCTTCCAAGAGGACTTCGACATCGTAATAGAGGCCACGAATGTCTTCCCGGCAGACTGCGATGACAGCTTCTTTCAAAGTACCTCCCTGGTATTTGCCGAAGAGATCGTTATTGCCTGCATCTGCCCATACTTCAATGTCATATCCGCTCATGTACATATCATGAAGCCGGACAACACGCTTGCCGGGGAGTCCTAATGAAAAATCGAATTCCGAATTCACGGTAGTCAATCCCTGGACCGGCGATCCTTCCTGGTCGACCAGACACAACTCACCGTTAATGTCCAGTAAAAGGACGTGGTCTTCCTTGCGGCTATTTTCCGGTAGGCTGCCGGTAAATCGGAACCAGGCACAATCCCACAGGTTGCCCCATCGTTCTCCGTGGACAAGCGTCATTGGCACACCCGTCATTCGATCCATGAACGATACGGGCTCGGGCGTAACCCATGCCTTCACTTCCAACTCGGCAACCGGCTCATATATCGCTTCCCGAAGCTGGTTTAACATTTGTTTTAACCGTTCGGGCCTTATCGGTTCGTATGGCATGATGATTTGCTCCTCTCTAGTGCGTCAATCGGCTGCAGATTCAGGTATGAACCTCGCTTGCTGTCCAATCCACCTGGATCTCTGCATGGTTCACGCTGCCATGTTCATACTGCAGCAGCACGGTTTGCGACTTCGGATCCCACTCCCATTCAGCAGGTACGGCTTGATCCTGAATAACGTACTGTACAGATTTCGGCTCCATTGGGCAATACAATCTCGCGCTTGCCTGCAGATTGGACGGCCCTCTCGCGATGAATCGGAAGCCTGATTCCGTCTGGACAAGATCCTCGATTCGGGAAGAAGCGGCAATGACGGACACCTTGCCGTCCGAAGGACGTCCGGCCTCAACATCATAGAGCAGCACCTGTTTCCCGGGGCTTAACGTAACCTGATCCAGAACGGATAGCTTCGAATCGAACAAGTCCACAATCGGGCCCGAGATATTCAACGGCTCAGCGGAGATCGATTCCTCCAGAACCGAAGCGATCAGATAAGGGCCTCTCTTGAGCTTGAAATAATGTTTGGAATTCCACGGTCGTTCTGCGCCATGATGTGCTTCCAGCGTGGATTGGACGGCTTGCCGCAGCCGGTCTGCCCCCGCTTTGGATAGGGTGAGTTCAGCCGGATGCTGATCCAACCAGCACACGATGCCTTTTCCTACCGGATGGACGCCTTCCGCTTTCCCCTTCAGGCCAAGCTGCTCAAACAGATGCTCCCGCGGCGAGTTATACTTCGAGCCAAACGGTTGATCCTTGCGGTCATTGTTCCACCATGAACGAATACCGTGATATGGATCGCTGTCATCGCCAACATAGATCAACGCCCCGCCATCCTGCACCCACTGGGCAAGAGCATTATGAATGTCCGGATACTCCGGTTTAATAAATTCATAGCTCAGAACCAGCACGCGGTATGGAGCCAAATAACCCGGATACCGCCTTACATTATCCAGCTGAAGCGGACGAACCGGGATTCCATGTTTCAGCAGCGGCAGTGACAGACCGTAGAAAGGGGAAAAATCGAGAAGCTCGGTGTCCCCTTCCGCCTGAAATCCTTCAGGGTCCGTACCGTCGTATTTACCGGCATCGGGCGCTTCCGGATCCGGCTTCATCCGCTGAAACATCGCGGAGTCGGCAATAAGAACGCCAACCTGCAACTCATCTTCTGCCGATTCGATCACCTCCTGGTCCATGTTACCCAGCGTGTGCATGACCTGGAGCAGCGTCGCTGCATAGTCAGACGGGATGGACTCCTTACCCGAGCCGTCTTCAGATGGATAAATTCCCTTAAAGATTCTTCGCGGCCAGGGTGAAACTTCGTAATGGGCCACTCCGGGATGCAGCAGTGAGGCGACCACGGTCTTTAAGTAGTTCTGTTTGTAATCCGCCCAAGTGTGGTTCGGGTTATCTTCAATCGGATCATGCAAGAACCACATGCGTCTGTCGGTTCCGCGGACCAGCTCCTGCATCACGCCATATTCAAGGTAAGCGGTTTCAAACGTCCGTTCCTTGCGCAGTCCTTCATACACATTCGGCGTTCGGGACGTCCCCGTCCAGATCTGTGCAATGTACCCGTCAATGGACGGAAGCTCAACGAGCCCGGATTGCGGGCTGACAATTCGCCACTGCGTGTAATTGATCAGGGAATGAGTCGGAACGTAAAAGCGAAGGACTCGGCCATAACGATGCAGCGCGTAATCCTTCATCTCTGCACATAACCGGTCCAGCACGCGTGTATATAAATACGCTTTCAATTTGGAAGCCCGGTATTGCGCGTCAGGGGAAGCGTGCGGTGGAATCCATGGCTCTTTGTAATACAGCAGCCATTCCCGCTTAAATGCTTCCGAATAACCGCCATTTACCCAGAATTCGGGCTCCTCCAGATGAATGGCCTCTACGCCCGCATCAACCGCAATGCGTATTCGATCCGCTAGATAGCGCCCAAAGGAAATCGTTGGCACCATATAAGGAATAACCGGTTGTTTGCCATGCAGGATCATCTCTCCGTGACGATCGGTCTGTGCTTCATCCCAATGTGATGAACCGTCAACCTCTCCGTCCAGGTAGTTGTTGTATGTCCCCCATGCGACTCCTGTCATCAGATGGACGATATATCCTTTATCCTTCCAATTCTGAATGCGCTCCGGCATCGTTTCATCAATTCCGTAGACCATCACAAAGTCAGTCTGAAGATCATAGTCGGGATGATACGGAGCCGATTCCTGAAAACCGGTTCGTTCTTCTCTGCGGTCTCTTGGCACGTTCTAAACCTCCTTGCTCTGGTTAGATGCACTCTTGCTTCTTGGGTATTCATCATTTTCTAGAATATAATATATAATATTAATATATTCAATATGTTTTTTAGTGAGAAATAAAAAAAGCCCTCTCCGTTAGTTAACGGAAAAGGCTTTTCCTTAGCGTAAGTATTACGTTTGTGGAACATGACCCGACGTTTGGCGAATGACCAGCTCCGGCTCAATCAGCAATTTGCTGTAGCTCTTCACTTCTCCATGACCGCGCAATACTTCGAGCAGTTTACCGGCAGCCTGGTATCCCATATCCCATTCAAACTGTTTGACATGGGTAAATATGCTGAATTCCTCCACGATAGAAGTCGGATCGTCGAAGCTGACGATCGAAACGTCTTCCGGCACGCGAAGTCCCGCTTGCTTGGCCATCTGATAGATTTGGACGCCCAATCTCCCGTTTAGCGAGATATAGGCGGTAACCATGCGATTTCGGATATATCGGTACAATGGATGAGCTTCGGCATCCTTGAGCACACTCAGCGGTTTGAAATCCGTAATCATATGCGCCGGATTGATTAATGCGCCCTTGTCCTTTAATGCATCAATATAGCCTTCGATCCGCTCCTGAACCGTGACGGTTTGCAGGGGAGAATCCGAGCATATGGCGATGTCCCGATGTCCTAACTCCCATAGATGTTCAACGGCGAGCCTCGTACCGCGCCTTCCATCAGCCGCAATATAATGCGTCTCGACCCCTGGCAAATACCGGTCAATCAGCACAAAAGGAAACCCGGATAGCTTCATACCCAGTATTTCCTCGTTGTAGTTCTCTTCGTCTACCGGGAAAATCAGCAGGCCTTCGGCTCCGAGAACCTTCAGCTCTTTGATGGCATCCTTTTCTTTTTCCAGCTTGCCGTCGGTCAGCATGATCATGCTGCGATAACCTTCGTCATTCAGCGCAGCTTGGATTCCCTCAATGAGCCTGATGGCGAAATAATCATGGATGGTAGGCATGATCACGCCTATGATGCCCGTAGCCAGCTTCCCCTCTTTTCCCTTAAGCTTCGCAGTTGATGACTGGCCCGCAGTTAAGAAATCGGCCTCCTCTGCTACAAAACTGCCTTTGCCCGGCACCCGGGCAATTAATTTCTCATTCGCTAATCCGGTTAGGGCATTGGCAACCGTTATTTTACTGACATGAAACTGATCCATCAGCTCCTTCTCTGTCGGAATGCGGTCCCCAGGCTTCATATTTTCTGTTGTTATGACGTGCCTTATATAGTCCTGGATTTGCTGATACAACGGAATTCGATCGTTTGCACTCATTCTAATCACATCACCAATTCATTCATGATATTTGAAATATATAATATATCCTTACACATACAAGCGCAATAAACAAGCATGAGTCGATCACCAGACTATAACGGCAAACTCTTGATACACCTATGTTTAATTTGCCTGATTTTCAAGAATTATAGGAAGTTTTGTCGAACTACTTGTAAAACCATACTTGAATATATTAAATATGTGTTGATAAGCGGAGTGTTGACCGGCTATTGGGCCGAAAAAGGAGGATCGATGTTTGCGGATGAACACACGCTTTGATTTCTGACCACAGATCATAACAAGGAGTGAATTCGCCATGGCTCGTAGATTCACGATTCTCTGTTTAGCTATCCTATGTGCTTTTTCATTAACGACCAGCGCAGCTTATGCTTCGGAAACGAATCCACAGTCAGCGCAAACTGACAGCTCCAATCATCGTGAACTGCCAAGTTTCAAGAAGCCTAAGCATCTGGACGTCGCAGATATTTATGATGCACCAGGTGACATCAAATTGTTGTTAGGGACCTTGCAGGGAATCGTAAACAGGGAACAGCCCCGAATCTATTTGATTGAATCCCAGGAAGAAGGGAAAATGACCTGGCTTAACGATATCAATGTTCCTTACACGCTTCATGAAGACTATTGGGACGTGTTCTCCGCATATCGCAGCGAGGCGAAAGGCATGATTGTATATGATCCGGAAGTTCCTGATACGATTAATGTCGCCACCACGCTCGCAGGTTTGAAGAATGCGGTCGTTGCCAGCCCTGAGCTGGCCGACAAATTGTCTAAAGCTCCATTCGACTTGAAGATCCTCGACGATCTTCGCGGTAAATTCGATAATCGACTTGAAGCATACACCTGGCAATATGAGCATCTGTGGGAGCAGACAACTCATCAGATGCTGATCGGGCTGGATCCGGATACAGCGATTCGTATTCCTTCCGGAATGCCTGAATCGTTCGTGACGATTGCGGAAGAGAAGCAGCAGGTGCGGGATGCGAGCAACCGTGATACTTATAACCTCGACCTCTCCTCCCTCTTGGGAGAAGCATCCGTTTATCTGCGCTTTGATGATGCTTTTACCCAGGATGGCTGGGGACCCGCGGTACATGAAATAACGATCAAGGCTGACGACAAAGAGATAGCGAGCTTCATCGCAGGAACGCCTGAAGAAGAGTCTTATCTCTATGATCGGCAAAACTCCAAGTTCAGTGAAGGCCAAGGCGGTCACCGCTTTGCCGATAACGGCAGTTATTTTGTATATGAATTCACTCCGCCTGCGGGAACCGAGATACTGACCGCAGAAGTTGATATGTGGAACCAGTACAAGGTTTCGGCGGGGAATATCCGTCCGCCTTCTGCAGAGCAGCAGGAGCCCTATGGCTATTTAAGAGATTACGCCGTTGCCAATAAAGCGATGGTATTCTGGCTCGATTCCAATGTACCTGAGCAAAAAGCGCTTTTCGAGAAAATCATGTCCGATGTGGAGCCGGGCACCCCATACCTCGGCTGGTTCAGCAACGATGTGGAAGGCGAGTTCAGCTCGGTCGAGATAGCCTCCCGTTACGGCGTCTATGTGCTGGCAGCCGATTGGTTCAGCAATCTGACCGTGTTCTCAGGAACCAAGCCGAAGTTCAAGCTGGCGAAAACACCTCCACAGCCGGCCCTTGAGAACAAAATTTATGTGACCTATACCTTTACGGAAGGCGACAACTTTCAATATAACCAGCATCGCATGCGCGTCATGTGGGATGACCCGGCCAGAGGCAAGGTTCCGATAAACTGGACTTCAAGCCCATTGCTCTATGAAGGTGCCCCTGCCATATTGAATTACTATCTAAACACGGCAACAGAGAACGATTTGCTCATTGCCGGACCTTCCGGTGCCGGTTACTTCTATCCGAGTCCATGGCCTGACGCTAGCTTCCGTGAGTTTTTGCAGCAAACCGAGAAGTATATGAAAAAGACAGGAATGACAATCCCTTATGTACTGAACCGAATCGACAGCGAAAATGTGCCGTTATCACCGTTTAAAGCAAAAGCTTATGAGGAGGAATATAACGTACCTGGTTTATTTATTAGTTATGAAGACAAATACGGGGTTGAAATTATCGGCGACAGCCTGCCCGTGTCTACGATCCGGGGGATCAGCACCGTTCAAGACGGATTGCAGGTGCTCAATGAAGCCAAAGCAAATTGGGATGGTAAATCACCGTTGTTCGTCTCGCTCGGTATGCTCGCATGGAGCATGACCCCGTCCGATGCGCTGGCGCTGACCGAACAGCTCGGGGCAGATTTCAAAGTCGTTCGCGCCGATCATTATTTCTCTTTGATCCGCGAAAGCTACAACTTGCCAATCAAGAAATGACGATTTTCGATTAAACAAGTGACAGATGTATTAAGGGCATCGCAGGTCCGATTATCATGGATCTGCGATGTTTTTGATGATGGAATGGAGATCCTTCCCCACCCCGTGGTCACGGGATTTAGGAAGGATAATTAACGACATTAAATATAGTTAGTTAATGCCATTAATTAATCTTACGGTCACTATTCGCTGCATGCATTTAATGTAGTTAATTAATTTAATTAATAGCATTAATTAAATGCGATCAACCTCCTAATTCATGAACCAATAGAAACTCGCGACTCCATGATCTCCACCATACATCCTCCCTAACCGGCACATTTCCTCTCCATCCGCACAACAGCCCCACGATTTCCGCAGACTCTGTAGCTTGCATCCAGATGATTTCTCCTGATTATTTCTTGGGTAATCGCAAAAACCACATCCATTCGACAGAAGACCGAACTCTTCCCCTGATACATAAAATGCGGCAAATGGTGAATACTCACTATATCGATTAGCATGTATTCCCTCATATGGAGATTAGTATAATGCCCACTAGCAAAAAGATATCATTGATTGAGGTCTACTTCATCATGCTGTTGTCCTTGGGTATCACCAATCATGTCATCCTGATTCCGCTTATTCTGCAGTACGCGGGCCGCGACGCATGGATGGGCACCCTGTTGACCATGATCCTGCATATTGGCTGGGTCTACATTTTGTTTTTTATCATGAAACGAACGCAGCAACAATCGATATTCGCCTGGTTCAAAGATGGTTTTGGTCCGATCATCGGCTGGATATTTATATGCATCATGTCACTCTACTTTTTTTGGATGTCCGTAGTCATATTAAGAGAAACGGTGACATGGATTCGGGTTACCTACCTGCCGCAAACGCCGAAAACGGTCGTCTCGCTGACCATTATTCTGCTATGCGTATATGTGGCCAATAACGGGATTCGCTCGATAGCGATCATATCCGGCATTTTGCTCCCCGTTGTGTGGGTACTGGGCCATTTTGTAGCTGTGTCGAATCTTCAATATAAGGACTACTCATTGTTAACTCCGCTATTCGTTGAAGGTTACACTCCTATGCTCAAGAGCATGATCGTAGCCGGTGGCGGGTTCATGGAGATGATTGTGCTGATCTTTCTTCAGCATCATATGAAACGAAAGATGAATTACCTCTCGATTGTTATTTTATCGGTTCTTCTCGGCGGGCTCACGCTGGGACCATTGATGGGAGCGATCGCCACATTCGGTCCTGTTCCCGCGATGGAATCCCGCTACCCTGCCTACGAACAGTGGATGCTGGTCACCATTACGAAATATATAACCCATGTCGATTTTCTGGCTCTATACCAATGGATATCAGGGACATTAATCCGCATCTCTCTTTTCCTGCTTATTATGGCCGATGGTATCTCATTTAAAAAATCCAGGCGACGCCTTTGGTATTTGTTAGGGTTGGGTACCGCACTGACTGTCTTTTCTTTAATACCGGTAATCGATCGACAAATCGAGTTATTCGTTCTCGGCAAATACTCTGCTGCATTCCTTGGCTTCCTGTCTGGGCTAACGCTATTCATTGCGATCCTAGTAACATTTAAACCTAAAACCAAAAGGGGCGGGTAGACGATGACACATCACAGACCTCGAAATCGAATGTTCCGTCGACAATCGAAACAAGCTCAGTTTGCAGTTGACCGCCGCAAGCCTGCTCTCGATACATTGGATGAGAACACCCTGCGTTCCATGTTTGCCTCTTCCGCAGACGTTGTCATCCAATCCTTTCCGGCAAAGAAGGTTAGTGCGTTTCCTGCATTGCTCTTCTACTGCGAAGGTATGGTTGATCCCACGCTGATGACCCAATATGTACTGCCGGATCTGGAAGAAAAGCTGGAGCACTTCAATGAGTGGGAAGCACTGACCAGAGAATTGGATAAATCGATGGAATGGAGTGAAATTAACCAGCATGCCGACGTTGTAAAGCTTTTGTTCGAAGGGCACATGATCCTGTTTTTTACAACAGAAAAATGCTGTTATTCCATCAATATTGCCGCACGCCCAAATAGACAGCCTGATGAATCCAATACCGAGGTGGCCATCAAAGGGGCGAGAGACGCTTTTACGGAGGATATCACCACGAACGTGGCACTCGTCCGCAAAAGGCTGCGAACGGCCACACTCCATAATGAACAAATGATCATCGGAGAGCGCAGCCAGACCCGGGTTTCACTTCTATATATTTCCGATATCATACGCCCTGAAGTCGTCAACGAGGCTAAAGAGCGATTAAAAGGCATCCATGTCGATGCACTCATTACCAGTGGCCAACTGGAGGAGGCTCTTTCCGATTCCACCCTCTCCCTGTTTCCGCTGATGGACTATATAGGCAGACCGGACTTTGTAGTGGAGTGTTTGCTTCGAGGACGTTTTGTTATACTTGTGGATGGCTCGCCAATGGCATTAATTGCACCATGCAATTTGATGGAATTATTAAAAACGCCTGAAGATTCCTACTTCCCCTACTACTTTGTAATCTTTGAACGGCTTCTCAGGCTGCTGGGTCTCTTTCTCGCCATTATGCTACCGGGATTATGGATTGCCCTCACAAGCTATAACATCGATCAGCTCCCCTTTCTACTTCTTGCGACCGTCACAGTTTCCAGATTTGGGCTTCCGCTTTCCTCCCCCATGGAGATTTTATTGATGCTGGGTATGTTCGAGCTTTTCAGAGAGGCTGGCATCAGGCTGCCCAAAGCAGTCGGTCAAACCATTGCGGTTTTAGGCGGTCTCATCATCGGTGATGCTGCCATCCGTGCTGGTCTTACGTCACCAACCATGCTGGTTGTCTCTGCAACAACCGCGGTCGCGACTTTTACTTTAGTGAATCAGACGCTTAGCGGGACGGTCAGCATTATTCGACTCTATGTGCTCATCTGGTCTGCCTTGCTGGGTATGCTCGGATTCTTCATTGGCATATTAACGCTTGTCGCATACCTGTCTGTTCTCGAATCCTTCGGACTTCCGTACTTAGCTCCCCTATCTCCATTAACGTTCAAAGATCTGATGAGTTCCCTCTTAAAAAAACCATGGGCTTTCAACAAAAAACGACCGCAAATGCTTCAAACGATAGATGACTCCTCTGAAGAAAGGGAACCTGAATGAAATGACAACCTGCGTCAGAATCATAAAATTAATGTGGTTAATCGTATTACTCCATTTGTTAACCGGCTGCTGGGACATTAAAGAGATTCAAGACATCAATTACATTACTGCCATCGGAATCGATCAAGAAGGCGGAAACTTTGTCGTTTACACCCAGATGATGGATTTCACTTCCGTAGCCAAAATTGATTCAGGAAAGTCTGATAAGCCCTCACAAATATGGACGTCCAAAACAAAAGGAAAAAGCTTGGACTTGGCCATCAATAACATTTATGACTCTACGCAGGAACGTACGATCTGGAGTCATATTTCCTGTATTATCATTAGTGATAACGTGTTGAAATCGAATGTCCTAACGAAACTGGATACCATCGGTCGCTACCAGGAGGTTCGCATGACGCCTTGGGTATTCGGCACAAAGGATTCGATCGAGCAATTGATGAATATCCCGGCATTTTTCAACCTCTCCCCTTTAAATACATTAGCCCATGAGCCTGTTGAGGAATATAATCAGAGGTCCTATATTGAACCGATCCGATATTTCGATTTCATGGCACTGATGACAGAACCAGGCTGGACGGTTTTGCTTCCAAATCTGACGATCGATACAAAGACATGGAGCCGTAACCAAAAAGAAGATCCGAAGTTAGAGATTAACGGAGTATTTGCTATATCCAAAGGGGTATCCAACGGCTTATTCACCAATGACAAGCTTACCGGTTTGCGCTGGCTGGAAGCCGATACTAAGCGTTCCCACATCCCGATTACCAATCAGAACGGTGAATTAGCAGGAGTCGCGGTATTATCCAACCCTAAAATCAGCGTGAAAATAAACATTGTCAACGGCATGCCCAAATACCGCGTTAGCGTCAAGTTAAGTGGAAACGTAGTGGAAGCACTCGATGATATGAACAAAACGGATTTTGAATTACAGGCAGCTAAGGGGGTACGCGAGGAAATTTTGACTACGTTTAAAAATGGAGCTGCTTCAAAAACGGACCTATTCAGCTTGGAGCACGTGTTGTTCAGGAGGAACACCCGGCTTTGGAAAAAAGTCAATCAGTCATCTGCTCAAGCGATCGATCCAAGCGCACTGGAGACAGTTCACGTCGAAATCCATCTGGATCACGCCGGCATGAAGCTGCTCCCTCATCATAATAGTCCGATTACACCTACGACTAAAGACGAAGCAGACTCCTGACACTCTATAATTAAAGAACCCATAATAAAGGCAGCCTGTTCTTATAGTCAAGAACGGCTGCCTTTGATTTGGAGGAAGCTCCATATGGCATATATGATAAAGCGAATTTTTGATATTGGTATATAACATCTTGGTTAGATGATAACGTCCACATCGTCATCCTCAAACAAGTCATCATATGCGACGTAAAGGCCTATAGCTGAGGCAATCAATACTAAGATAGCTGCAATGAACGCCAATTGCTTAACCGTAGCTTTTTTTGAAGCTGCTTGTTGTCTGCGTTTTCTTTGCGTTCCTTGGCCCATACGACATACCTCCCACTCCATGCCATTACCATAAAATATGAATTCGACATGAAAATGTTGTTAGGCAAAGTACGGTTATATCGCATTCGTGATTCTTGTCCTATCGGGTAAGCTTGCTAAAAAATGCTCTTATATCCTCAATAAGTGATTCCGGGTCTGCCATGGCAACCATATGACTGCCACTTTCGCGATTCGACCAGTGGATAATGTCGTTTTTGGCTTCTGCAATACGCCGGAATACAGAACCTCCCCCATGGGAAACCCCTGTCGGGACTCTCATCTGATTGGTTGGCATCCCAGCTGCTCCTTCATAATAGGTCCAGGCCGAGGAAGCAAATGTCTGCGTTAACCAATAAACGCTTGCGTTAGTGAGCAGCAGATCTTTATGGATCGGTTCTTGAGGAATCTCTTCCGTGTTTTTAGGCCATCCGTCAAATTCTTTAAACCGCTCAACAAGGAAAGCAAGTCCTGCCACCGGCGAGTCAAGCAGCCCATAACTGAGTGTTTGCGGTCGGTTGGACAGATACGGTGCATAACCGCTCCCACCTTCAAACAGCTCGGCTAGATGAGTAATTTCGGCCATTTCCTCCTCGCTGCACCCTTCCAGTTCACTCGGATCTCCCATGGGGATACCCAGCCCTCCTGTAATATGAACACCAATCATATGCTCAGCATCAAGGATAGCCAGCTCGGGGGAAACTAATGCGCCTGCATCGTTGCCATGTGCTCCATAAGCTTCATAACCGAGTCTGTGCATCAGCTCAGCCCACACACTGGCTACGCGCTTGATGCTCCACGGTGTCTCATCTGCCGGCTCCGGAAAAGTGGAAAAGGCGAATCCTGGAAGCGAAGGTGCCACGATATGAAAAGCCATGCTTGGATCTCCACCATAGGCTCGTGGATTGGTTAGTGGTCCAATGATGTTCATGAATTCAACGATGGAATTCGGCCAACTATGGGTCATGATCAACGGTAAGGCATGTGGCTCGGGAGATCGTACATGAAGAAAGTGGATCTGCTGACCCTCAATGTCCGTTATAAATTGCGGAAATGCATTAAGTTTTTGCTCATACTCACGCCAGTCATATTCATTCTGCCAATATTCCACCAGCTCTTTAAGATACGAAACAGGAATTCCCCGACTCCAATCACCGCCAGGTAACTGGGAAGGCCACCGGGTATGAGCTATACGTGCTCGCAGATCGTCAATGTCTTGTTGAGGAATGTCGATGTGAAAGGGGCGGATGAAGATTTCGGAATCTTGGTACATGGTATCTTGATGATTGTTAGCCATCGGATTACCTCGCTCTCAATTTTTTCTTCATTATAAGAGCGAAACACTGACGACAATGTGTCAGTGTTTTGGTGGAAGATTTCTCATATTGTGAGGGTGCCTAGTCACTCAGAAGTAAAGAAAGAACCCGCGATATACACGGGTTCTGTTAAGTCATAAAGCTTTGTCGATTGACCATTTAGGAGTTGTTAAAGTGAATCACCATGCCTGTTTTATCATCGGATTTTTTGAATCTTGCATAAGTTAAGCACTCAGGGTCAGCCTCTTCGACCTCAAGTAATTCATGTGCATACTGCTCAAGCCCCTTTTCGAGTATACACTGCGCCATATAACTCCAATAGGATCGATCACTCGGGACATCGCGTTCAGGCCAGAATAAACCATCCGTTAACAAGATCACGTGTTTTAAGCGTGACTTGTTGATCTTTCCGTATTCGAGAAAATGGGCAGCTTGGGCTTCTCCGTTCAATACGCCATAGCCTCCATTCGTATTACTCTGAAAGCGATTCGCCCTGATGATATCAATAACCGTCCCGTGGAGGTCTTTTTGATTGGTTAATCCCTTAATCACGCCCTCCTCCCATTTTGCGATGGCCGGAGATTCCAAATGAGCGACTTGTCTCCAGGTTAACGGGCGAACCTCCCCATCTTGGTAGACGGCAAGAATCATGCAGTCGCCTGTCTGAATAAATTCCATACGGTCCTCTTGAATTCGAACAAGAGCAAGGGCAGTGCCCCAGAGGCCCTCTTTATTCTTCATGTTAATATTGGCTTGCAGCATAAGTTCTCTTAGCTTTTGGTTCGCTTCCGCAACATGATCCGTAAGCTGTACAACCCGGTCCAGTGATTCGAAGTACTTCTTCACGGTTTGGGCAGCGATGTAACCTCCGGTTTCCTTCTTGTCGCTGAGGTATGGAACGATGGATGAAACTCCATCTAACACGCCATACAATGAGGCTTGTTCGTTTATGACAAGTGCATCTTCGTTTAAGAAATGGATTCCCCTATGCGTGAATTGCTCAACGGTTACCATAACGCTCCTCCTGTCGATTCCGATTCTAATTACTAGCTTTGCAACTTGACCCTTGCAGCCCGCCAAAAGGCAAGACATGTTACAAGCAGGGCCAGCATGAAGCTGCTGATAGCCGGAACGACAAGCTGTAATACAAACGTCATCCCTTCACCATCAACAACCGTCAGCATGGCCATGAGCATAACCAGAATATAGATCACTATAAATACGCACCAAAATGGTAGAACCGAATTTGAATGTTCTCTTTGCGCTGGTGCTACATACAAATGGCGATGGATCCACCATACGATCAGGACCAGCCCGATCAGACTGCTGCCGTGCTGACATAATTTATATACCGGAATTTGTACGGAATCGATATGTATCCAATGGGTAAGAAAAGGAATCTGATTCACGATCCAGGCACCTTTATGCGTAAACTGATCCCATAATAGATGTGTGCCAACGCCCACTAATCCCAAGATCATTACGACAAGCCAACCTTTAAAAGTGGCCGGCACCTTCCCTGTCCGATCCCATCGGTATGGAAACCATGAAGGTAAATATACGAATAGAACGGGTCGTACCACCGTCTCGAAAATAACGTACAGGAGCAAGATCATGGGAAGGTTGAACAGCAAGATGCCAGGACCCTCGTGGCTCCATAAGCCAGACGCCCGAAATCGGATGAAATATTCAAAATCCGGTGCCATGCAGCCGATTATTAGGGCTGATACCGGCAGCGATTTCTTCTTCCACCAAGGCATCGTGATGACAGGATGAGCGAACGTAAACGGCATAAGATCTCCTAACTGCTGCGAATGTTGAACATAGCTAATTTTTAACTATTCTAACAGATTCGTACTCATAAGAGGCAAAGAAATTTCACCTTAAAAAAAGGACAGGCATCCGCCTATCCCTCATCTACTTTATATTACAGCAATTCGCGTGCGAGCAGTCGGTAAACCTCCAGCCGTTTCTCCTGCGAATGCGGAATGCTGCATATCATGGCTTCCTGGAATCCGTAGTTCGCTTGCTCTTCCTGTAAGCGTGCCGCAATATCCTTTACCGCTCCCACAAGATGGATCTTGCGGCCTTCCTGGATAGCCATCCGGTCGATTTCCGTTAAGGACACATTCTGAGCCTCTTCGGGCGTCAGCACCTGCGTAATCCGGCCCTTGCTCATCATCAAGCGGAAAATATCCTGCGGCAGCGCTTCATACTCGGCCTCTTCCTTCGTTTCGGCCGTCGTCACCATATAAGATACGTTAATCTCAGGCTTTTCCATGAATATGGACGGCTGGTAGTTATCGCGGTAATGATCCAATATTTCGTTGCTCATCGCTCCGTTAAAGAATTGCGCGAAGGAGTAGCCGACTCCCATCTGAGCCGCTTTTAACGCGCTATTGCCGCTGGAGCCCAGCAGCCACACTTCAGGCAGGGCAACTCCGGTTGGAGCAGCAGCGTTCTTGGCGTAGAGTTCATCTTCCGGGATCTCGTCACGAAGGAGCTGCATGGTAACGGCCAGCTTATCATACATGTTATGAAGCATCAGCTGCCGTCCTTCAGACAAAGCGTACATGGCACTCGTATCACCGCCTGGCGCTCGTCCTACACCAAAATCAATCCTTCCCGGGGTAAAAGCACTCAACGTCTTAAACACTTCCGCAAGTTTAAGAGGTGAATAATGCATCATCATCACACCGCCGGTGCCGATGCGAATCCGGTCGGTTTTGGCTGCAAGCCGGGCTGCCGTCACTTCGGGTGCCGAGCTGGCAAAGGTATTCCCGCCATGATGCTCGGCCATCCACATTCGGCTGTATCCCAATTCATCTGCCAAGACAGCCAGTTCTTCCGCTTTATTCAAGGCGCCTTCCGCTGTGTTGCCGCTTGTTACGGGTGCCTGATCTAATACGCTTAATCTCATGAGAGTTCATCCCTTCCTTGGTCAAATAACCATTTTGTTGTTGATCCATTCCTCTAAAGCCGCCACCTTGTCCTTAAAGCGCTCACCGCGCATCTCCTCCGTCAGCGAAGCGATGGTCTCTCGCTTTAATACAGCCTTCCAGGATGACTCTGCTTCTTTCATTAAATCGGATAACAGGCAGCAGCTTTCTTCCTTTTCCAAGTCCAGCATGTCTACCAGTATTCCGTGGGATGAATAGAGGGATTGCTGCCCTTCCACCGCGAGGTATACGTCGTATACACGGATATCCTCGGGTTTCTTCTTTAATCTAAAACCACCCTTGATACCGGGAACAGACGTGATGATGTCTGCTGTTACCAGCTTCCTTAACAGTTTCTGAAAATAGGTTGCCGATGTCCCCAGCTGTTGGCTGATCGCTTCCCCGGGCAGCACGGCCTTGTCCGGCAGCATATTCAGCAGAACCAGGGCGTACACCGACTGTTCCACGCCGGTTTTCATATGCATAAACAGCACCTCATTCAGGAAAATTATCTAAACTACACACTCATATAACCATTCGTGATTAAATCGGATAAACAATATCCACGTTATATATTATATCATTTCAAACGGAAAGTAAAACGGGGTTAAGGCGAGCGCTTACGCTTGTCTGGAATCGATTCGCCCTCTCCGCTATGTCGTGCAGAATGCTACTTATTTAGACGTAAAGAAACCGTTCTTTGGTAAAATGGCGGGGCTACCACACCATTTACGAGAACGGTTTCTTTTGTGCATTCAATATACTATGAAGCAACTCAATATCCAATGGATTCGGAGGAAGCTTCTACGCTTCGTCCCATAACCGCTTCAGATTGTCCAGACCCAGCCGGGTTCCTTCCCGGCATTCTTCCATACCTTCGAATTCCAGCGTAATGTCTCCGTCATAACCCTCATTCTTAATGAGACGCAGAATCCGGCGAACATCGATATCACCTTGGCCGAAGATCGAGCCTCGGAGGTAATTGCCATGGGATGTTCTGAACCATTTCCCCCCACCCGGGTCCTGATCAAACGGACGATAATAGAAGTCTTTCACATGGATGAGCGAGGCCAGCGACAGGTTGCGTTTCACGCCAACCAGCGGCTGCTCGTCAACGCATAGAAAGTTCCCGATATCCAGAGTTGTCTTGAAGTTCGGTCGGTCGACCGCCTGAAGCACACGCTGTACACGGTCGCTCGCCTGTACGCTCACGCCATGGTTCTCGATCGTAGTCGTAATACCGTACCCGGCTGCGTAATCTGCAATAAGACGACACCCTTCTACAATCATATCCAGATGGGTTTCCACATAATCAATGCCCATCTTCTCAGGCGGCAGCGTGAAAGCTGTCACGTCATGGCGCATATGCTTCATTCCCAGCCGGTTGACCGTATCCACATGTCGCTTGATTCGTTCCACCTCCGAATCAAAGTCGTCCCGGCTCTCCTGGACGAAATTAGCGGGCATGGAATAATTGGACAACGCGATGCCGACTTCTGCCGCCCGCTCACGCACTGCGTCAGTAAGCTCGGGATTGTCCTCCAGCGTAAATCCATAGGGTACGATCTCCATGTGCTGTCCTCCGTTCTCGGCGATCCATTCCACAACATCCAGCACCGTCATCTCACCTGCTCGAATAGCCGGCAGCAAGCTGTAGGTGCTCACACCAACCCTCATTCTAGGATCCCTCCTTTATTTGCTTCTTCCATCATACGCTTCCTGGTAGATTTCCAGATAGCGGGCTACATTCATGGCCTCCAATTGCTGAACGTAGCCATCCCAGTCTTTATCCAGATCGGCATCGCCAATCACGAAGCGGGCCATCATTTCATCCACGTAATCATTGATCGTTTTGGACAGATCCGCAACCTCGGACGCCTGCTCGTTGGTCAGAAATAACGGCGGCACGGTGCTGACATCGGTAGGTTTGTGAGGTTCGTATTTATTCTTCGTCTCATTGTACAAAACGACTTCCAGATCGTCGTCCCCTTTGGCAACGGCGCTCAGACGGAAATCATTCGTCCGCAAGCTCGGGCCGGTTTGAATCCAGGCGATGTTCTGCACCGTGCCGTAAGACTTTAGCTCAGACCAGACCGCAGGCTCCCCGTTGATGCCGACCTCTCCGTCCTTCGCTTCACGCCATTCCTGGTCCGGGCGGCCATACACGCTTCGCAGCGTATGCTCCCGCTCGTACAGGCCATCCGCCCATCGCAAGGCGAGCTCAGGATGCTTCGCCTTTTTCGTGATGACAAATGCACCCGGATTCATTCCGGTGGAATCCAGAGCAGCGTATCGAACTCCATTCGGTCCCTTGAGCGGCGGCACGGTCTTATATTCCAACCATCTTCCGCTTTCGCCGAGGAGTTGGGTAAATATACCCTGGTGGCCGCCTGTTGAAGCGCCAAGAAGCACGGTATCGGGATTCTCGCCGATCTGTATCAATTGATTGTCATCCTGCGTGAACGACTCCGGAGCGAGAAGCCCCTCAGCGTACAGCTTATTCATATACCGCAAGCCTTCCCTCCACTCCGGTTTGTTGAAGGCCACGTCAAGCTTGTCGTCTTTTATGAATATATGCTTATAACTCGAGCCGTAAACCGGATTATAGATGAATGAATTTAATAGGAACGCATCGATGGAGGAGCTCCAGGATTTCGGAGAAATCGACAAAGGAATTTCGTCCTGCATGCCGTTTCCGTTCGGATCTTGCTCTTTGAAAGCTTTCAGCACCTCGTACAGCTCATCCGTGGTTTCCGGCATCTTCAGATTGAGTTTTTTCAGCCAAGGCTCATAAATCCACATTTTCTGGCTCATGGAACAGTGATAACATTCATTCACTTCCGGAAGCGCATAGATGTTGCCGTCCAGCGCCGTGATCGCGGATTGGATTTCCGGATTGTCCTGGAACATTTTCTTCGTATTCGTCCCCTGCTTCTCAATCAAGTCGTTCAACGGAAGAAAGGCACCCTGCGAGCCGTATATCATCTGCTGCGCCGGCGAAATATTTAAACCCATAATGACGTCGGGATAATCCTCGCTGGCAAGAACAAGATTCAACTTCTCCTGTATGCTCTGCTCCGGAACGACCTCCCATTCGATGTGCACATTCGTTTTTTCTTCGTACCACTTGGTAAAATCATTCGTTTCGAAATTCTCGACCAGCGGATTTCCCCGCACCATCACCTTTAAAGTGGTTTTCTCTTGAACCAGCGGATAGGTCCCCGGTTCGGATAAGGCGATTGGCTCGGTACCCGCATTTGGCGCTTCATCCGAGCCCTTCGGGCTCTGTGAACCCGTACAGCCTGCAAGAAGGATGCTGAATGCGGTGAAAGCACCCATAATAACTCGCGTTCTTTTTCTCATAACGTCCCGCCCTCCTGAATAATGGATGGATTATCCCTTTAACGAACCGATCATGACTCCTTTAACAAAAAACTTCTGCAAAAACGGATATACGATCAACAGCGGAACCGAGGTCACGACGATCAGCGAATATTTCAACAGCTCCCGCAGCCCTTGCCGGGCCGCAGCGGTTTTGGCGTCGCCGAGCATTTCGATATTCACCTCGTTCTGAACCAGAATATCGCGAAGCACAAGCTGGAGCGGGTACAAATCCGCGCTCTTTAAATAGATCATGGCGTTGAAATATTGATTCCAGTGTCCAACGGCATAGAACAAAGCAATAACGGCCAAGATGGGACCCGAAAGCGGCAGTACGATGCGCCACAGGAAGCGAAAATCGGTACAGCCGTCCAGCTGGGAAGCCTCCAGCAGTTCCTGTGGGATGGTCGTCTGGAAATAAGTGCGCATGATGATGACATTCCACACCGACAGCGCCCCCGGGATCAGCATCGACCATATCGTGTCAATCATGCCGAGGTCCTTCACCAGCAGATAGGTTGGGATCAGCCCCCCATTAAACAGCATCGTGAACACGAACAACAGCATGAACACGCTGCGGCCCCGAAAATCTTTGCGTGATAACGGGTACGCCGCCATGACGGACAGAATGAGATTGATCACAGTGCCTGCCAGCGTATAGAACAGTGTGTTCATGAAGCCTTTGGCAACCATCGTATTTTTGAATACCGCACGGTAGCCTTCGAGCGTCGGTTCGACGGGCCACAGCCATACCTTTCCTGACAAAACCGCACTGCTGGAACTGAATGAGGCGCTGACTACATAAATGAGCGGGTATAACACAACGATTAGGAAAATGGATAACATCGCGTAGTTGACCACCGTAAAAACGCGATCCGAGCCGGATTCCTTCATGGCAGGTGATTGCATACGATTCCTCCCTTCCTTACCATAGACTCTCCTGCTTCAGCTTTTTGGCCGTTTGATTTACGATCAACAGCAGCACGAAACCGATGATCGCTTTAAACAATCCAATCGCCGTGGCATATGAGAAATTCATCGCTTGGGATACCAATCCCACCTTGTACACATACGTGTCAATGACTTCGGATGAACGCAAATTCAGTGCGTTCTGCATTAACAGAATTTTCTCGAAGCCGGTCTCCAGCATTTGCCCCGTATTCAGAATGAGCAAAATCATGGCGATGGGCATAATGCCCGGAAGGTCAATGTGGCGCATCCGCTGCATTTTCGTGGCCCCATCCATGACGGCTGCTTCATGAAGTGCCGGATCAATACCTGAAAGCGTTGCCAAAAAAATGATGCAGGAAAACCCGACATTCTGCCAGATATGGGACCACACATAGATCGACTGAAACCAGGACGCCTCCGCCATGAAGTGAAACGGACCGATGCCGATCCAGCCGAGCATCGTATTGATGAGTCCCGTTCTGGGATCCATAAACTGCAGCATCAAGCCCACCAGCACGACCAGAGAGATGAAATACGGCGCGTATGTAACCATCTGGACGGTATTCTTGAATCGCCGGTTCCTTACATAATTCAGTCCAAGCGCCAGCATAATGGGAAACGGAAAACTGGCGATCAGTGTATACAAGCTGATGGAGAACGTATTCTTCAGCAATCGCCAGAATTCATGCGATTGAAAGAAACGTTCGAACTGGGCAAATCCTACCCATGGACTTCCGTTGATCCCCTTCGTGACGTTGAACTCTTTAAACGCAATTTGCGCTCCGTACATCGGCACATACTTGAAAATAATGATGTACAGCAGCGGAAGTAAAAAAAGCGCATACAACTGCCAGCTGCGGATGAAACTTTTCCAGCCACTCAGCGGCTACCACTCCAATCTTCAATGGATTCGTCCCGGGTGCGGTCCGTGATTGGAGTATATACAACTGGGTGGATCTGCGTAAATCTTCATGTATCCGGTCCATTATTCAGAATTTTAGAATGGGCTGTTATTCATCAATCAGGCACTACGCATTTCTTTAGATTAAGCATGTTCTCCTTCACGTTGAAGGCGTCTATACTCGGTAGCGCTAATACCATTTACCCGTTTGAACGCACGGCTGAAGGTATTGAGTGAGAGATAGCCAACAGAAGCGGCAATCTCGCTTACCGGCCTATCGCCAGACGACAATTCCCGCTTCGCCTCATCCATTCGGAGCTGCTCCAGGTAATCCGAGAAATTCAAGCCTGTTTGCTCCTTAAAAAAGTAAGATACATAGGCTTCGGAGGTGCGCGTTTCTCTGGCAAGGGCGGTCAAACTGAGATCACTTTCCCAAAAGTGCCCCTTGATATAGGTTAGCAGTCGGTTCGTTAAATGATCATTATGACTCTTCTTCCTCTCTTCGTTCTTCCGACAGAGCCGAATGAAAGCGGTATGGAGAATATTCATGGCTTCCGCCGGGGACATCACCGGATGTAGAGCTCTGATGACGGCATCCATTTCCTCCGTTCTGCCGCTTCCATCATCTCCTGTCTGTTCACAGCATTTCATCAGGGTACCGCTAAGCTCCTGAGCAAGGAGCTTCTCCACAGCCATCGGCAATTGCCGCTCCGATCTGTTCTTCTCCATGATCTGCAATAATAGGTGCTTGGTCTCATCCAGATTGCCTGCTTTTACAAGCTGAATTAATCTCATCTCTTCATCGGCCGGATAATAATAGGTGAAGGGCGGCGTTTCCATTTCAGCATGAAATAAGATGGGCGTCTTCTCGCTCCATCCAGCGTGATGAAGCACAAACCTGGCTTCTCCGTACGAACGGTATAGCTCAGCAATGCTGGACTGGCTTTCACCTACAGCTATATACAAGCCCGTATCCGGGATTGCGCTCAAATGCTCATAAATTCCCTGGATATACGCTCGCATCCGTGTCGTGAAATCCTCATTGTCTGCCGCCGTTCCGGACAGGATCAGGACCAACTGGTTTTCACCAAAATCATGCAGCAGCACTTCCTCCCCGCATAACGATTGAATGCGGTCGCGGATGTTGATTTTTACAATATCAAGTTCCATCAGCATCTCTTCCATAAACGGCTCCTGATATCCCCGAATGTGAAGCAGGGCAACCGCATGGTGAGATCCCCGAAGTTGGACTTGTGCATGTTCCATGGCAGCGTCGATCTCCTGCATCGAGGTGAAACCTCCCTTCAGAAGCCTGTCAACTACGACGTTTCGCAGCATCGGGATCTGCTCTTCCAACCGCTCCTTCAGCGTATGATGGCTTTCGATCAGCTCGGACACGGAATGACCGATATAATCGACGGCGTTACGAGCAATAGCATGCTTGACATCCCGGCGCGATGAGGGTAGCAGCTGGAGAATCTTCAGGAATGGCCTGCTGCTTCGATACGCGAGATAGCCGGCTATGCCAAGCCCTAGGAGAAGAGCCGTGATAAAGATCGCCAATGTCAGCTGTTTGATATAATTTACCTTTTGCAGAACCACGGTTTTCGGTTGGGCAGATACATAGCTCCAGCCATTGTATTTGGACGTGGATTGCGTCACCAGCATTTCTTGACCACCTAATCGAATATGGGAGTAGCCTCCTTTTTTAGGAAGCGCTTTCAATACATCCTGTTCTTTCAAACCAATGGAGCTGATCAGGTTGCCGTTCTGATCTGCAATGTAGGCAAAACCCTCTTGTTCCGGATCGACTTTACGAAGCATGTCCTGGATCTGCATATTATTGATCAGTACAGTGACCACTCCGCTGCTCCTTTTATTCCCGAAGGATTGCATGTAGCTGACAACCGAGTAAGGTTTCCCTTCATATACAACCGAATGGCCCGGGGCATACGTTTTATAATGATACTGCCCAAACAAAGCTTGCTTCCACTCGCTTAATGGCTGGTCGTCATAGTGCAGCTGCATTCGATAATACTGGTCCACCGTATACACCTTGCGAGGTGATACGATCATGTTGCTGTTTCTGTAGGCGATGTAATAATCCACAATGAAGTGATTGAACAATTTGTAATTAAACAAACTCTTTTCCAAATCCCATAGACGATAGGGACCCGTACCGGCAAACGGTTCTTTCTCAAATTGAAAAGAGAGCACCTTCGATTCGCTCGACATCTGCCGTGCAAGGTTCTCGATTTCAGCAAATCTCTGATCCAGCGCTTCCTGGATTTGCTGCAGAGCTGCGGAGGTGGTTCTCACCGTCTCGCTTTCGATAAGCTCTGCGGTCTTCCCATAAGCAAACCATCCAACCAATAGGGAGCCCACCAAAATGACAGCATACGGTATAAAAAATCGAACCAGCAGCGCTGCCTTCTCCCCGGAAACGGATTTCACCGCTTGATTCCCCCTTTCAACTATTCAGATATGATCCAATATAACAAAGAAAACGACGGATAGTCAGTAGACCAAATGGCACTCTTTAAGAGTCAATCAGGGTTCTATTTTCTCGCAAATTGGTATGATCAAGCATTTGGATACTGTCGGCATTTCATCCGTAAATTGGTTATCTCCTCCTCCTTCCCTTATACTGGAGATGAACCTATCATTTTCGAGAGGAGCCCCTATATGACAAATGCGAACGAATCTCTGAAAAATGTATTGTTTACGAAGGAATTTACCCATAACCCTTATCCGGTATACGAGAAATTGAGGCAGAGCGATCCCATTCTGAATCTGCAATTTCCCGATGGACGTTTCGGATGGCTGATCAGCAATTACGAGCAAGCTGTTGAAGCGCTCAAGGATGGCCGATTTAGCAAAGACGTTGCTAAAGCAATGGGTCAGGAACAGACCAGCGTATTCAGCACCAACATGCTGTTCTCCGATCCACCGGATCACAAACGGCTTCGCGGTTTGGTTCAAAAGGGCTTTACGCCACAGAGAATCGCAGATATGCGAGGCCATATCCAAGAGATCGCGGACAACCTGCTGGATGCTGTCTCCTCCAGAGACACCATAAATCTCATTGACGATTATGCCTTTAAACTTCCCATTATCGTAATAAGTGAAATCCTTGGCGTGCCTACGGAGGATCAGGACAAGTTCCGGGTATGGTCCAACTCCATCATCGGCGCCTCCAACCAGGAATTGAACGAGCAAGTGGTCCAGCATATGAATGAATTTATCGCTTATTTGAAGGATTGGTTCGCGAAGGTTCGCGAACAACCGGGCGATGATTTGATCAGTCAGCTTGTGATTGCCGAGAATCAGGGTGATCGCTTATCCGAACAGGAGTTATATGGCGTCGTCACCCTGATGATCATAGCCGGTCATGAAACGACGGTGAACCTGATCGGCAATGGCGTGCTTGCGTTATTGGAGCATCCGGAGCAGCGCAAGCTTCTGCAGGAACAACCCGAACTCATTCATGGCGCAATTGAGGAAATGCTTCGCTACAACGGTCCCGTTGAATTCAGTACATCCCGCTGGGCAGCGGAGGATATGGATTTTCATGGCGTTCACATGAAAAAAGGCGACTTGGTTGTCATCGCTTTGAACTCCGCAAATCGGGATGCCTCACAATTCGAGAATCCGGATATCTTTGATATTACCCGGGAGAAAAGCCAGCATTTAGCCTTCGGCAAAGGAATTCATCTCTGCCTGGGAGCCCCGCTCGCCAGACTGGAGGGTGAAATCGCAATCAACACGCTGCTCCGCCGCTACCCCCATTTTGAGCTTCAACAGGACATCGATGAGCTTGAATGGAGACCGGGTATGATTGTTCGCGGTGTGAAGGAGATTCCGATTTCACTTCATGCCTGATGCTCAACAACATCAATGCCAATATCAAAAGGCGAATCCTGTTAGGGGTTCGCCTTTTTCATGTGTTTTTAGAAGACAACCAAAGTGTATTGAAGTTGGAACTTTTGATACAGTCATCTAACGGGCAGGAATTCATCGTTAGGATTTATCCACTAGGTTACATATTATACATTATGTAAACTATTCACCGTATTGCCGTTTATCTTTTAGTTCAATAAGGAATCCTCGTTCCAAGCCCCAGGAGTTATTGAAATGGTAAAAATGGGTAACCTTAGTTAGTAGAACCCTTTTAAAACAATACACTTCGAATTTTTATGAAATGGAAGAGGATGAACCGAATGAAGTCAACAAAATCCAAAGAACACCAATTACAGCGCAGACGTTACTCCGCACGTAATTTATGGGCCGGAATCTTATTCGGATTAGGTCTAGTCGGTTTTATCGATGAGGCTGTGTTTCATCAATTGCTGCATTGGCATCATTTCTATGATAAATCTACAAGCGATATCGGTCTTGTCTCCGATGGACTGTTTCACGCTTTCAGCTGGTTCGCCACCATCGGATCCTCGTTCATGCTTGCCGATCTTCACCGCCGAAATGCGTTCTGGCTGAAACGGTGGATTGGAGGTATCCTGCTTGGAGGCGGCGCCTTCCAGCTGTATGACGGCATCATTCAGCATAAGTGGATGCGTCTGCACCAGATTCGTTACAACGTCGATATCCGTCCCTACGATTGGGTCTGGAACCTGATTGCTGCGGGCATGATCATAGTGGGTGTGATTCTCATCGTGCGAACTCATAACCGTGCTCTTTCCAGGGAGGCCTGATCTTATGGTGAGTAACCATTCGTTTGATCATGGGGCTGGAATGTCCGGAGCCTCTGCTTCTTGGGCGTCCTGGAATTTAATCATAGGTGGCTTGATCTTTGCCTTTCTCATTCTTTTGTATATGGTTGCTGCTAGAGTCTCCAATCGAAACTACCGAACATGGCCGGTCTATCGTTATCTGTGCTGGGTTGCGGGAATGCTTTGCGTTGGTTTGCCGCTGATCGGTCCGCTGGCGCGACTCGCCCCTGCGAACTTCACGATCCACATGCTCGGACATCTGCTGCTTGGTATGCTGGGGCCGCTGTTGATTGCATTCTCCACTCCGATGACGCTGCTGCTCAGGTCTACCCCATTACTATTCGCAAGACGGATCGCTCGTTTGCTGAAGAGCAAGCCAGCTCAAATCGTTGCTCATCCAGCGGTAGCGGCCTTGTTGAATATTGGTGGACTATGGGTCCTGTACACAACCGGCCTATTCATGGATATGCATCATAGTCTTTTGCTTCATATCGTGGTGCATTTTCATGTTTTTGCAGCCGGATATATATTTACGGTATCTATGATTTACGTAGATGTGGCTCCGCACCGTCACAGCTTCCAGGCTCGTGCGATCATCCTGGTCATCGCCATTGCCGGACATGGAATACTCTCCAAATACATATATGCCCATCCGCCAGACGGCGTCCCTTCGGAACAGGCCAAGCTCGGCGGAATGCTGATGTATTACGGCGGCGACGCGATTGAGCTCATTCTAGTGTTTTGGCTGTGTATGCAATGGTATAAGTCGGCGCGCCCGCGACCTGCTGCATCCATCCTCCAAGCCTTGGATTAATCACCGTTTACCGGATTGTGCTTGGTGTCACTCGTCTCCTCCGGCAGCATGTTAGATATGCTTGGTACATTGCGCGGCTTATATTCTATGAGTTCGGAAGAGTAGATGGCAACGGTCATTCTTCCTCCATTACCGAATGCCCGGATGAGGATAGGCTGATTATAGGCGTTCTCAAAAACAAAATCCGGACCTCCCCAGCTCACCGTAGCATCGCGCCCCGGCAGCACATAAGGGACGTTCCGGCTGTGAGAGTAACGCTTTACAATCTGCAAGCCTGCACGGTCAATGGCGTTATACAATGTAGAAGAAACCTGACAGATCCCTCCTCCTACTCCCTCTGATAACTCACCTCTGACGATAACACCGGCACGTCTGTAACCTCTGTCTACTGTTCTCATGCCAACCACCTGATTAAATGAGAAGGTTTCTCCGGGGAACACGACTGCACTGTCAATCGCCTGGGCAGCTAATGCTATATTATGGGAACGGTTTTTGTTGTTGGAATTAAAATAGGTGACATAGTAACCTATCGGTTTAACCCGAATGGAGGCAAGAAGCTCGGTATCCACCTTCGGATAAATCGGATACCTCGGCGCTTCGACGGTAGCGCCCCCAGTCCCGTACCAATACGAATAATATCGTTCCAGCAGTTTGCGTCGATCCAGTCTATGACCATTCTGCCCCGGAATGATTTGGCCGCTGCTGCCAATCCGGGCATTCCTGGCTTCCAGATAGGTTTTCCGATCAAGCGCATCCACCCATTGATTGTATTTATCCATATCCAGCAGCGGGAACACATCAAGTGCATGTTCGCTTCGGCTCACGCTGGCCATGACCTTGCCTTCTTGCGTTATCATTAAATTGTTGTTTTCCGGTTCATCCCCTTGCAGGAGCATAAACAATAGACCGAAGACTGACATCCATCTCAAGCTGGTTCACCTGCTTTATCTTTGTGTTTTTCTCTACTTTCGGTTTACGTGTGATATGTCCGGTTTCGTTTACTCTCTGGTATTATGATTGCATTACAGGTATTTCATTCAGATTGTTTTATAAACCAAAGAAACCCGCACCATGTATGTGCGAGTTTCTTTATATGTTCTGTCTTTATTTTACAAGGAGACCGGCGTCTCTTTCCTATGACTAAAGGGCTTAACAAGGAACAGGAACGAGCTTACAGCCAGTAATTCTGCAATCCCGATAACCGTTCCCATAGGTGCAGCAGTCGTTCCGTCTCCCAGGCCCACCAGTGGACTTGCGGCTGCGCCTAATAGCAAAGGCAGTAATCCAAGAAGCGCGGACGCACTGCCTGATGTATGAGCTGCTTGCTTCTGCATCGCCAGTGATGTTGTCGTTGCACTGACCATGCCGACGGCAGAAACAATCAGGAATAACATCGGGGCAATCAGCAGCAGTCCGCCGCCAAGCCAGGTGATCGCGAACAGCGAAGTCCCGCCAAAGGCCGCAATGATGAGACCCGTTGTCAACAATTTGGACTCCCCTGTGCGAGAGGCCAATCTACCCGTGATTTGAGAGAACAGCACAATGCCAACCCCATTAACGGCAAAGAACAGGCTGTACATTTGAGGGGATACGCCGAAGATATCCTGCAGCACGAATGGTGACCCTGAGATATACGCAAACATCGCAGCGGATACGAACGCTTGAGAGAGCGCATAACCGACAAATACGCGGTCCCGAATCAGCGTACCGAAGGTACGGAAGGTTTGTTTGATCCCTCCATTGGCCCTTTTCTCCCGATTGAGCGTTTCCGGAAGACCAAACCATACCGCGAACAGCATCAGCAGTCCAATCAGGAACAGGACGACAAAAACCCCCCGCCAAGAGACAAAATTAAGGATAAACGCACCGAATACTGGAGCGATAATGGGTGCCAAACCATTGATCAGCATCAGCAATGTAAAAAACTTGGTCAGCTCTGAACCGGTGTATAAATCCCGGACGACAGCCCTGGATATGACAATACCGGCTGCTCCACTTGCTCCCTGTACAAACCGAAGAGCAACCAGAACCCATATACTTGGGGCAAACGCACACAGCAAAGAGGTAATCGAATAAATAATCAAGGATATGATGAGTGGTGTTCTTCTCCCCCGAATATCGCTGAGTGGGCCTGCTACAAGCTGTCCTAGTGCAAGACCAAGTAGAAATGCCGTCAGGCTTAATTGGGCCAACGATGCTGGCGATCCCAAACTCTCGGAGAGTTTAGGCAGTGCAGGTAAATACATATCAACGGAAAGTGGCCCGAAAGCCGAAAGAGATCCGAGAATCAAGGCAAACTGAAGCCTCTTCCTGCGAGATAGAACCATGGTTGAACCGGCTTCTTTCGTGGACATCGACATACGATCTGTTACTTCCTTTCTTGCAACACATTGATGCATGAGTATAAATTTTTGCAAAACCATGTTGGATTTGCTAAACAACTATCCTATCATAGGATATATTTCGGTCAATTGCCATCCAAATTTTCTAAGCCAGTGGAATCCGCAAGGTAAACGTCGTGCCGATCCCTAGCTCGCTGTGAACCGTTATTCTGCCGCCATGGTCCTCTACAATTTTTTGACACAGGGACAGCCCAAGGCCGGTCCCTTCTTCTTTGGTTGTATAGAACGGATCAAAAATCTTGACCAGATTTTCATCGGGAATGCCTTTTCCGGTATCCTCAACTTCCACAACAGCCATTCGTTCTTCCGCCCTGAGCGAGAGTCGGACAGTACCGGTGTGCTCCATCGCTTGAAAAGAATTACGGATCAGGTTGATAAGCACCTGAATGATCTTATCACGGTCCATGACAATCTGAATCGGCTCATCACTTAAGTCCAGCCTAAACAAATGACCGCGTGAAGCTGCTTCGGATTCACACAAGGAATAGACCCGGGTCAAACAATCCGTTAGGGATTCAACCCTCATATTGCTGCCATGCGGCTTGGAAAAGTGCAAAAATTCTGCCGTCAGCTCCCCTACCCGCGTGATTTCCCCCATAATGACCTCATACCACGGCTGAATGTTATAACCTTGATTTTTGGAGAGTTGGATGAAGCCTTTAATAGAGGTAAGCGGATTCCGAATTTCATGGGCCATTCCGGCAGCCAATTCCCCAACCATCTTCATCTTTTCCGTTCGGATCATTTCCTCCTGGCCTCGCATCCAGGAATTTCGCCGCATTTGAAATATCCGGTCTTCTGCCGTGCTGATCATCTCTTGATAAGTTAAAGCTTCGTGCGGGTAACAAGTGATGCTATAGGTCACCTGTACGCCGATACTTTCAAAATTGAACAGGCTGCTGTCGATGTTGACATGCTCGGGGAGCAGCACAGCAAAGCGATCCCCTGCATATCGGGAGGCTGCCAGCATATCACTCAGGAACAGCATGCGCAGCGCACGAGAGAAGTTGATCAGAATCTCATTGGCTGTGGAGATGTCCTTCGCATTTAACGATTTAAAATTGTTGATGTCCAGCAGCACCAACTGGAAAGGCTTGTTCAACTCAACGAGATGCTGGACTTTATGCAAATATCCATCATAATTCAGTAGCCCCGTCAAGGGATCGTGATAGGTCAAATAATCGTTTTGCTTATATAACTTCTTCTTCTCCGATTCGAGAAAGTTTACAAAGTGAAAAGAAACCACGATGACAAAGGAAGACAAACAATCAAATACAGCGACCAGTATGTTGTACTTTGTAATCGGCACATAAGTCAGACGAATAATGGAATATTGAAGGATCATAAGAAGGCACAGCGGCAACGATTCTATGAAACGCTCTTTTTTATGAATGAGGTTGATGATGAGTATGTAATACAACAAGATACACCAATTCAAATGACTGACAAAATGAAACGCCCCGAGAAAGAGAAATTGAATATTTCGAAGCCATTTGAACTTTCGATCAAAAATAACGGATGCATACAGTAACGATGCCGTGAGCAGCATCATAGGGATTGACGTTTGATATCCAAGATAAACCGATGACACCATAATAAAAACCGATATCAATGGAACAAATAGGAGCTTAAGTACTATAAAAGACAAAGCGAATCACTCCTAAACCACTATTACTGGCGCAAAATGTAGAAATCACGGAGGCAAGTTTCACCAAATATGGTACACCATATGTATGCGTCTGAACAGCAGGAAAACACGACTTTCAAAAAAAGCAACCGTGAATCTCTTTCAGGAAATCGTGTTTATTCCTGCTAACAAGCTCGTTTTTCCGGCTAGATTTCCTCGAACCGAATCGATATGAACTGATGGGTTGTCGGATGAAACGCAACGGTTACATATACGCCAAATTCACGAGCCCCCTCCTTAAGCCAAAGTTTAAACTTCTCCTCCGCCAGTTCACTAGAGATCTTGGTTCTTCCCATATAGAGGTAGTCGACTACATCCATATTGTATTTACGCTTTGCTTCCGTGACGGCAAGAGTTCCCCACGTGGCGTAAGCAGGGTCTTTGCTGTTCATCGCTTGGGTCAAGGACTCTGCAATTTCTGTCAATTCCTGCTGCCTGATTTCTGAAGAAGCGCCATTTGCAGCAGTTAAAAGGTATTGCCAGTTCCCCTTTTCAAATACGAACAGTTGCAACGTATTGGTCGGCCCCTTGTAAAACTTTGCGGTTGTATGATCTGTCAGCTCCGATTCCTGAAAAGATAGATGTTTCAATTGCTGTTTATTCTCCAGCGGATATAATTCGATTTTGTAGTCATTATCAGGTTTATGTCGGTTAAGATAATGGATCTCCAAGTGCTCGTCCAATCCGCTCTCCATGTCATAACAGAGGCCATACTGATGCGTGAAAGCGACGGGCGGCAACTTCGGCGGTAAGTTGACCGCTGTACCGAAATGTTTCTCACACGCCCTCACTGCCTCCTCCACAAGCTCACCACCGGATTCAAAGATGACCTGCTGATTATAAGAATCCTGAAGTTTGTTAATCCCTTGATCATGATCAGGACTAATCCCAAGCAATAAAGCACCGGCCATTAAGATACTGCCCAACATAGTAAACCTCCTCTTTACACTTCTAGATACAATCTGGCTTCGTCTCTCAAGCCTAGGATTCCCGCTAACGGTCTTCCTAATTCGATATGGGATTCGTTGGATAGATCCAGGGCAAAGTACGCACACTATGACAGACTATGCAGGAATCCGAGGTGTAAAGACGTGGGAATGAAGCAGAAGTTAAAATCCATCTTTCTGGTCAACCATGAGCATGCCGATAAAGGTCCGGCTCAAGAAAATCAACAGGACCCTCATCCTCAGGAGGGAGCAACGCTGACACTGCAGCATATCATCGATCAATTTGATCATGCCGCCGATTTTGTCCATAAATCCTATCTTAATGAACGTCTGCATGTTCTGTATTTCAGTCATTTAGTCAATGAGGATCGGCTGGAGCGTGATCTGCTTCCCCCTGTGTTGACCGCTGAAGCGCCGCTTGCGTTGTTAACGGAACAATCCCAATTTAAACCAGTAACGGAAACCAAAAAATGTGTTGAAGGCATTCTTAGCGGCATGGCGGCTATCTTTTACGAGGAAAATGCATTCATGATCGATGTCATATTCCCGGTGTCCCGTACGGTTGCAGAATCCGAAACGGAATCCATCATTATTGGGCCGCACGAGGCGTTTACCGAGCAAGCTTATACGAATCTGTCTTTAATTCGAAAGAGAGTTCAGAGTTCTCATCTCAAAGTCATTAAACTTTCCGTAGGAGAAGTCACGAAATCAGATGTGTATGTTCTATACGTCAAGGACATCACGAATGAGAAATATGTAAATGAAGTGATAAAGCGAATTAAGGATATTGAAATCGATGCTATACATGATACGAACATGCTTATTCAGTGCATTGATGATGCTCCGTATTCGATCTTCGCGCAATTTCTGACCACCGAGCGGCCGGATACGATTGCATCCAAGCTGGTTTCAGGTCGAGTCGTCGGGATTATGGACGGGAGTCCAACTGCCTTCAGCGCTCCGGTCAACTTTTTTGAGTTCTTCTCATCCTCCGATGATTATTACCAGAGGTGGAGCATTGGTACAGCGACCTTGTTCCTGAGGTTTGCAGCGCTCATCATCACGGTGACATTGACGGCCCTTTACGTCTCGGTGACTTCCTTTCACTATGAAATGATTCCACAGAATCTACTCCTGACATTAACCGAGTCCAGAAGCAGAGTGCCTTTCCCCCCGATCTTTGAAGCGCTTCTGATGGAGACAACCATTGAGCTTCTAAGGGAGGCCGGGGCCAGACTGCCTACCAAGATCGGTCAGACCATTGGTATCGTAGGCGGTATCGTTATTGGACAAGCTGCCGTCCAGGCAGGATTAACCAGTAACATTCTGATTATTGCCGTCGCTTCCTCGGCTATTGCCTCCTTTGTTATTCCCAATTATGTCATGAGCGCTTCTTTTCGCCTGCTCCGATTCGGGCTCATTATTATGGCAGGATTTTGGGGCAATCTGGGCCTGGCCTTTGGACTGGCGTATATCGTCATTCACCTTAGCGGTTTGACGAGTATTGGCAGCTCTTATTTATCGCCAATTGCTCCTTTTGAACCCTATGACTGGAAAGACGTATTTATGAGGCTGCCTTTTTCCGCCCTGGCCAAGCGGCCAACTCAAGTTAAAGCGAGAAACAAAGTGAAGTTAAAAATGAAGAGGTGAGGACATTTGAAAGAAAAACTATCCCAATTTCATACAGCAATCCTCATCTATATGATTCAAACGGGCGTCTACGTATTCAGCATCGCGCAGATCGAAGCCCAGTATTTCGGGACCAATGGCTGGCTTATTGTGATCCCGATATCCATTCTGATCTGTCTCAATATTTACCTAATGTCTTGGGTGTATCGGTTGGGCAAAGGGCAATCGATCTTTGAAATACTGGAGAAAAGCATCCCAAAGTTCATCCTGGTCCCCTTCTATCTGGGTTTTAGCATAGTATGGGCACTAATCGGCTGTCTCGTTGCCAAGGAATATGTGCTGATCTTTCAGATGTTTGCCTTTCCGACAACCGACCCGATGGCATTCAAGATTGCGATCGATGTTCTAGCCTTTATGCTGCTGACCAAAGGGCTCTATAACATTTCCAAGGCTTCGACCGTTTTCTTCTGGTGCACTATTTGGTTGAGTTTGCTGCTTATTTACTATACTGAGGAATTCAGATTCGAGCGATTAACGCCTTATATTTTTCAAGACAACAGCAATATGACCGAAGGATTCTTTCATATCTATTTGGCATATATGGGATATGAGCTGTGTTTACTATTGTTTCCCTACACCGATAAGAAGACAAAATTGTTCAGGGCCGTTATTTACGGTCATCTTATTCGTACAGTATCCTACGTTCTCTTGGGTTTTGTCTCGTTCGGAGTCATTGGCAGCGATATGCTGAAGGTTATGTTGTTTCCGTTACTCGATTTATTGGCTTATATCAAGCTGCCGTTCATGGAGCGAATTGAGAATCTCTTCTACGGCTTCTTCCTGTTCACCACCATCATCACCCTCGTCCTTTACTTTTGGGCAGCCGGTGAGAGCACCCAACGAGTTTTCCCAAAGATCAAGATCAATGTTCACTATTTCTTTATCATTCTTTTTGCCTTGCTCATATCCTACATTCCAACCGTATTGAATACCATCCGAGAATGGATTTTGTATCTGGGTTATATCCAGATCGGATTCGCCTATATTGTACCGGTGATACTAATCATTCTGCTGCTATGGCAGCGGCGAAAAAAGGCAGCGTGATGTGATATGTTAAAAAAATGTTCATACTTGCTCCTCCTGCTGTGTATCATCCCTTTATCAGCTTGCGGAGATCAACGGATTCTGGAAGACCTGGGTTTCATCCAGACCACCAGTTATGATTTGATGCCGGATGGAAAGCTAGCCATTTCGGTCTCCATTCCGCAAGCGGATCCGGAAACCACCGCTAAACGGGAGGTATTGACGGCGACCGCCAATAGCAGCAAAGAGGCGAAAATGATCATGTCCAGGAGAACGGGTATGCTGCTGGTAAGCGGGCAGATCCGCAACGTATTGTTCGGTCTTTCGATGGCGGAAAATGGACTGCACGGACATCTGGACACCTTGTTCAGGGATCCCTCCATTTCATCACAGGTCAAAGTGAGTGTGGTTGAAGGTAATGCAGGCGAACTTTTGATCGAAGATTACAGGCAGCATCCCCGTACAGGTCGATATATCGACATGCTGCTTGAAAAAGAAGCACTGGGGCAGACGATTCCAAAGGTAACTTTATTCAACTTTGCCAGGGATTTTTTCGATCAGGGTATAGATCCTGTTGCTCCGATTCTTAAGAAGCATGAGAATAATTACATTACGACGAATGGAATCGCATTATTTCGAGATGATCGTTATGTAACGAAGATCGAACCTCAGGATGCAATGGTCTTCGCTTTTCTGAAAGGCAAATTCAGAGATGGCCAAATAAATATTGAACTAGCGGAGCCCGGTGACGCGAAGGAAAACGTCATGTTCAGTTCATTGATCAGCTCACGTAAAGTGAAAGTCACCCGTGGAGCTCAGGGCGTTGACAAAGTGACGTATCATATTAAAGTGACCGGCACTGTTCTGGAATACATCGGCGATGCCAGATTGAGCAATGATCGGGAACGGCATGAGCTGGAGAAGCGAATCAGTAAGTATATTTCGAAAAAAGGCGATGCCATCATTACGCTCATGAAACAGCATCAGGTAGATAACCTCGGAATAGGAACGGTTGTCCGTAACCGCGTTGGCTATGCGCAGTGGAAAAAGATGAACTGGCGAAAGGAGCTTCAGAAGCTGCCGGTGGAATGTTTGGTTGAAGTGCATATTAAAGATTACGGCAAGTTTCGATAAAATGGGAAAGGCCCGAATAGGGTCTTTTTTTTGTGCTTATAAGAAATCCTCTATCCCGCTTGGAGTAAATCTGATAGTGAAGTGAAGTTAATGTAATAATATCTTACATTAATATTGACTATTTATTTGGGTAGTGCTACATTTATCCAAAACAAACACCATTATGCATCATTATCTTTATACACACCACTCAGTGTGTAAAGTATTCTAACAAATACAATGTGAAGGAGTGGCCAGGATGCATCTCACTTACCAGGAAAGAGACAAATTATTGCTTTTCCTCGCGTCGGAATTAGCGCAGAAACGGTTAGCCCGCGGGTTGAAATTGAACTACCCTGAAGCGGCCGCACTCATTTCAGGTTATGTTGTTGAAGGAGCTCGTGATGGTAAGTCTGTAGCCGAATTAATGGAAAAAGCGCGTCATGTGCTGTCAGCGGATCAAGTGATGGACGGCGTCGCCCACTTGCTTAGGGAAGTCCAGGTCGAAGCCACCTTTGTGGATGGTACCAAGCTGGTCAGCGTTCATGACCCGATTCTTCAAGGCGCGTCAGACGCACCCGGCATTATTGCAGGCGAATACGACCTGCGAGATGAGCCGATTGAGCTGGTACCCGGCCGACCTCGCATTACGCGTGAAGTCACCAACAGTGGAGACCGACCGATTCAGGTAGGGTCGCACTTCCATTTTTACGAATGCAATCCCGCCTTGTTATTCGAGCGGAACGGCACGCAGGGATACAGGCTAGACATTGCTTCCGGATTGTCGACCAGGTTCGAACCCGGGGAAACCTTGGAGGTCACACTTGTTCAAATTGGCGGCACCCAGGAGATTCACGGTTTTGCAGGGTTAACGAACGGAAAAATCAATGGGGTGGTGAGCTTATGACAACAATTGATCGTGCTACCTATGCCAGCATGTACGGGCCAACAATTGGGGATCGGGTTAGGCTGGCCGACACCTCCCTCTGGCTTGAGATCGAGAAGGATTATACCGTCTACGGGGATGAATGCGTGTTTGGCGGCGGTAAAGTGATACGTGACGGCATGGGGCAGCATCCCCTCGCGACCCGCGCGGAAGGCGCACTGGATCTGGTCATTACGAATGCCATCATTATCGATACTTGGGGAATTGTTAAAGCGGATATCGGGATCAAGGACGGGTTCATCTGCGGTATCGGAAAAGCGGGAAATCCACTCATGATGGATGGGGTCACCGAAGGTATGATTATCGGTGTGGGCACCGAAGTTATCTCCGCCGAGAACATGATCGTAACAGCTGGCGGTGTGGATTCGCATGTGCACTTCATTAGTCCACAGCAAGTCGAAATCGCGCTCCAAAGCGGTGTCACTACCTTTGTTGGGGGAGGCACCGGGCCTGCTACGGGAACTCTGGCAACCAATTGTACTTCCGGGGTATGGAATCTGCAGCGGATGCTGCAGGCGACGGATGCTCTTCCGATAAATATGGTTTTTCTGGGCCGCGGGAATAGCAGCCGTCCGGAAGCGCTGGCGGAACAAGTCCATGCAGGTGCGGCCGGACTCAAAATTCACGAAGACTGGGGCAGCACGCCCTATGTGATTGACAAATGTCTAAATGTTGCCGAAGAACTGGATGTGCAGGTTAACATCCATACCGATACACTGAATGAAGCGGGTTTTGTTGAAGACAGCTTGCGATCCTTTAACGGCCGGGCGATTCATACCTATCATACCGAGGGTGCGGGAGGCGGTCACGCCCCTGATCTGCTGCGGGTAGCATCCATGCCGAATGTCCTCCCTTCCTCGACCAGTCCGACCATGCCCTATACGGTAAATACGGTTGACGAACATCTGGATATGCTGATGATTTGCCATCATCTTGATCCGCGTATTCCGGAGGATGTTGCCTTTGCCGCATCAAGGATCCGGGCAGAGACCATTGGGGCTGAAGATATTCTCCATGACATTGGCGCAATCAGCATGACCAGCTCCGATTCACAAGCGATGGGCCGTGTTGGTGAAGTCGCTATCCGTACATGGCAAACGGCGGACAAAGTGAAACAACAGCGCGGTTCGCTAGGATCGGATACGAAATCGGACAATTTCCGAATCAAGCGCTACATCGCCAAATACACCATTAACCCTGCCATGACCCATGGCATATCCGATTACGTTGGCTCCATCGAAGTCGGGAAAATGGCCGACCTCGTACTCTGGAAACCCGCCTTCTTCGGAGCCAAGCCGGAGATCGTACTGAAGAGCGGCATGATTGTACACGCGGTCATGGGCGATCCGAACGCTTCCATCGCTACACCACAGCCTTATATGTATCGGCCGATGTTCGGCAGCTATGGCGGAGCGCAGGCTGCACTAAGCGCAACATTCGTTTCCCAGTCCTCCCTGCAGCTGGGCACGCTTGATCCATTAGGATTGCGCAAACAGCTACTGCCTGTTCGAAACTGCCGAACCGTAAGAAAGGCCGATCTGGTTCACAATGGTGAGACACCAGAAATTATGGTCGATCCAGTGACTTATGCGGTAACCGTTAACGGCGAGAGGCTGACAAGCGCCCCATCCTCCCACCTGCCTTTATCGCAGCGTTATTTCCTGGTTTAACGAATAAGCGAAATAAAATCCTATCAAATGAAGCGAATGTAGATACTCTGGCAATGCCGAAACCTAAAAACCATGAGCTGCTTGGTATGCAGCTCATGGTTTTGCTTCTCCATCAGAAGTTTCTTAGCAGCGAATGCGAGCATGCCGTCTGAAGATCCCTCCAGCAGCGATTGATATCGGCGTCTTCCATCGCAGCGGATAAACCCAACAGCGGGAACATCTGCTGGCCGCAGGATAACGCGGTTTGGGCTGCTGCTATGCTGCGGGCGGTTACCTCTACTTCCGTTGCATTTGATATTTCACCATTACGCAGCAGCTCCTCCCATGAGCTTTCCACCGTTTTATAAAAATCCGAAACAGATAGCTCCAAAGCAGCCTTACGCTCCTCCAGCTTGCTGAACACATGAGAAGAGCTACCTCGCTGTGTCGCAAGCGATTCCGCGGCCTCAAGGAAATGCTCGGCGATGCCCGCTGCGACGCCAGCAAAAGACACTTGGGCAAACGGAAGGAAGGGATATTGATAGATCGTTTCGTTCTCATACGCTTGGATTTCCGTAAGGGAGAACGTCATCTCCACCGGCACGAACGCCTCCACAGCAGATATCGTATGACTCGCCGTTGCCCGCAGTCCGAAGGCATTCCAATCCTCCAGAATCTCGATTTGATCAGGATTCAGAATAAAGGATCGAATATGAGACTCGTCCTGGTCCGCATTCGGTACATCAGCTGCATCTTGTACCGTGGAAGCCGGTTCAATAACTGCATTGGCTGTAAAGGTCGTTGCATAGGTAGAACCGCTGCAATACTTCCAGCTGCCGTTCACAATATATCCGCCATCTACCTGTCTTGCCGTACCTGTTGACATCCCGCTGCCCGCAATCACCGCTTCGCGGTGCGCGAATACGCGGCGGCTCACCTCCCGGCTCATCAGCGCAGCGAAGAATCCTCCACCTGCACCAATCGTAACCAGCCATCCCAGGTTGCCGTCGATCCTGGCACTCTCCTGAAAAATGCGCGCAGCCTCCGGCAGCGATGTCATTCTTCCTTCAAGCTCATCGGGCACAAACAAGTGAAACAAACGATGATCATATATTGCTGCCAACACTTCGGGTGTTACTTGTCGACGCTTGTCCATCCCAAGCGCTTGTTCTCTTATGGTTTGAATCTGCTGTGCTGTAAATAACATAACTCCACCGCTTTCCACTTTCATTTCTCGGTCTGAATGATATAACAATTAAGGCCTTGTTCGAATGTGTTTCATCTATTCTATCGGAGTCGTTTCATCGATCTGGGTTAACACCTTCTCCAGGGAACCCATCAAGGATATACGTTGTTCTTGATGATGTTGATACGAACTCATAAAGTCCTCGATTTGAGATTGTATGCTGGTCGTAACAGCTTCCTGGTTGGTGGAAACAGATGATCCCAGACCCTCTGCATCCAATTGGCGTAGTTCGTCCATGAATCCACTCTCTGCAAGGTTAATTTCCATCATCTCATGCAGCAGCGACTTCAGCTTCACGATCTTAGCCAAGCGTTGTTCATGGCTCCACTGTTCCTCGGAAGTCGATGCATCCACAAGTGATACGCTGTAATTTCGCATGGCATCCAGCTCGCCAGAGTAGGTTAATGCGCCTTCCTGAATCAGGTGACGAACCCGATATTCGATAAAAGAGTCGGAAACGGTTAATTCACCCATGCCGATCACCTCGCCAATAATGCGGGCTGATTTCTTGAAGAACCCATGTCTGGCCTCAAGACGATAAGCGGCTTGCAGTATATCTGCATCATAGTAAGCTTCAGGAACGGTGCACAGCCGCTCGCCTTGAAGGACGCGCAGGAACCCATCGTCGTTTACGAGACGCTGCCAATCCGCACGATAGCCAGCTTGATCCTGCGGCGACAATGGAACTTGCTCTGCTGTGTCCAGAACGTTTTGAAGTTTATCTGAAGTCATCTCAAACGTACCCCGATACCAACTGTTTGGATCTTGCTGACGATGAACGCTTGTTGCATTTACCAGTATGACTTCAGGATGATCTGGTATCAAAGACAACAACCTGCGTAAACCTAGCTGTTCCGAGGCGGAATCCCCTGCCCAAACCAAGCACGGCACCTCCTTCAGCTGCTGGGGCCAAGTAAGCCAAGCGAAGGCTGCTTGCAGTATCCCTAACTTCCTGTCATCCGCATGCGCAATGCTGTATCGTTCCTGAAACCACTTATTTCGGGTAGTGAACGAACGGGAGAAATCATGGTCGTTTGGAAGCGGCCCTACCATAAGGTTATCGCCCAATGTAACCACGATCTCTCCCGGTTTCGAGCGCAGCATCATCTTTAACGACCCTGCCGTTGAATCATCGAAGGCAATATGGACACGTGATACATTACGGCGATGAATCGGGGATTCGTGCAGGTAGGCTTCATTCCCCATCGCCCACTCTTTATCGAATAACTGGAGAAAGAGCTCGAGACTTTGATGCTTGCCATCTGCCAGCAGCCTTGCCGATTCCGTATTCATTTTATCCTTCAGCTTCAGAAGCTTTTCATGGAAATGGTTAACGGCCGTGCTTTTGCCTTTTCGATATTCCTCTTGTGTCATATGCTCCCGAAGGGAAATGTATGGATCGTACATGCTTTGACCCTTCCATCCGGAATAAGCGAAAGTACGGGCAATCCCGATTGCACCAATCGCATCCAGACGATCTGCATCCTGTACAATTCGCCCTTCCAATGTACGCATGGCGCTCCCCGTTCCGCCTGAGAACGACATCGTACTAATAATCTCCAACACGTTCTCCTGGTCAGATGCTTCAACACCGGCTTGGTTCAACCATTGCTGAACCCGCTCGTAACCCGCTTCCTTTGATTCATTCAGCTTCTCATCAGCAACGTCATGCAGGTAGGCTGACAACTCACATATGTATGCATTCGCCCCTTCAAGATAAGCTAGGAGTCGGGCGATGCGGGTGACACGCTGAACATGCCACCAATCATGACCGCTGGAATCTTGTCCATGCACGGAACGTGCAAAATCTTGAGCTTGCTGAATGATATGACTATGAGTCGATTTCATCTGATTTATTTTCCCCAATCTAAAGGTTCCGGCTTTTGCCTCTAGGTTCTATTATTCCCGATTTACTAGAGCGTCGCAACTTAGAGAATGTTATAGGCTGTTGTATCCGCCTAGCGCTTGCGGGCATACGATAAACAGGATTGGGTTGACGAATTGGGTTTAACAACGGCCAAGACAAGATAGAAAGGAACTGAACGGTTATGCTGGTGTTTATTCTTCCAGGTTCATATCCCCATTTAAGCGAGAATACCGCAGCTTCGATAAAACGCGTTTGCCCCGATGCCCTTCCTGTGATAATTCCTAGCGAAGAAGTGACCGCATCGATCCTAAATGAGACACTTGCCCGGGAGATTAAGCCGTGGTTCATAACGCTCCATGCCGGAGATACTGTCCAGCCTCATGCCAAGGAAGAGATTGAACGTTGGCTAAGGTCCTGTAGCGAGTACTCTGCCGGCTATATCATGAATCCAGCTTCGAGTATAGATCAGTTGTCACCATCTAGGAACAGATACGTTTCACCTTTACGCATTCCCCGTGGTCCGCTGTTATGGCGCACGAAGACTGTCATGACAGGACAGACACCGGGTTTCAGAACTAGAGAGCAGTTGCCATTCCAGAGGTACGTATTGATCGATAAACAATTCGAGTTATCCACGCGGTATGAATGGACGGAAGTTGATTCCGATGGATTCTTGTACCTTCAACGCCAGACGCCCTCCTGGATGAAAGAAGCTGAGGAATGGCAGGCCTTATTCCCTCTTCTCGAAGCTGGTGCCCAAGCTCAATCACAGCCACCGGATATTGACTGCCCTCCTCTGGTGACTATTGCTTTGTGCACCTATAATGATGGCGCATATCTTCCTTGGGCTGTGCGGTCCGTTTTAGCGCAGACCCTCGGGGCATGGGAGCTTGTGATTCTCGATGACGGGTCAACCGATGCAGAGACCGCACATTATCTGATGAGACTGCCTCAGGATCCACGCATTAAGCTGATTCGGCAAGAAGAGAATAAAGGCAAATCACGAGCTCTGAACAAAATATTGAAAATAGCAAAAGCCCCCTGGTTATTGGAGCTGGATGCCGATGACTGGCTTGCTCCTGATGCGCTGGAGATCCTCCTGAGGGAGGCTGGCAGCCAACAGGATACGGCCGTCGTTTATGCTAATCATACGGAGTGGCTGGAACGCGCAAATAAACAGCTCGTGTATCAAGGAGTTAAAGCAGCGCCCTCTTCCTTGTCTCCTTATGTGCTGCTGCACGAGGCCCCAGCCGTAGCTCCGCGCATGTTCAATGTTCCTATACTTAAGCAGGTCGACGGCTGGGATCCTCATACTCTCTTTGAAGGGAGATTGTATGAGGATATCGGACAATTAATGAAGCTATCCGGTACACACAAGCTATGCCACGTGGCGGAGGCGCTATACCACCGAAGACTACGAATGACCAGCTTGACGCATCGACACCCCCATCATTACTTGAAATGGAGGAATTCCATGATTGACGAGACCGAAACACTGAAACATGGCCATCCTTCAGAGAGGCAGAATGCGCACGAATGAAATACTCTCATTAAGCACAGTGACCACTTGAGAGGTAGGGATATAATTCGAGCTTACCACTTCCACTGTAATTAATCCGTCTGCTGAGGATCGTAACTGACCTTGCAGAAATTGATTGACCTGAACAACCTCTACCGTTCTGCCCACGAAAGTAGCCAGAATTTCTGAAAAGTCCATACTATCTGCTTCCTCCCATCTTTTATCAAGCGATAGACAAGAAACTGCGGAGCGGGATTATGACGATACTACCGTTCGGCTCTGCAATCTGAACATAATCTTCTCCAATCGCGATCAGCGTTCCGAATATGGTACCTGCCGTTGTTTCCACTGTAACCCGGCTGTTCAACCTGCCTCTTAAAAAAGCAATGATGCTGCTGCCTGGACCTACCCCTGGACCTACTCCTGGACCTACTCCTGGACCTGCACCTGGACCTGCACCTGGACTTGCTCCACCTCGTAAACCGTTCACCTGCTCTTGAAGCGCATTTAGCCGTTCATTCAATCGAGCAATCTGCAATCGGATTCCTGCAATACTGCGGATGAGCTTTCGACGCAGAGATAAAAATTTACTCCATATCGAATACGAGGTTTTTTTACGCTTTTTCTTTTTTCGGACTGTGATTTCTTTGCATCCCTCATCAAGACTCCTGTTCCAGTATCTCCTCACAAGTGCCCCTCCCTTTGTTTGGTCATTGGTACCTTATGTGAATGCCGGGACAATGGCTACCTGGAAGGTCAAAGATAAGGAAATGGCCTAAATTCCTGGACACCGGAAGCCTGCAATCAGTGGTGCCCTTTCCAATCTTTCCCGGTATTTCCCCTTCATCTGGTGTTCTACCCATACAGATATTTGGAATGATACATAGTTTGTTAAATAGACCCTTGCACCAGAGAGGAGGCTAACCTTGAATAAAATCAAGCCTTACCGCCGACGTAAATCTTCAACCCATCGCTCGGCCTTGCGTCAATGGAAACAGCGCCAACTTGCTTTGAAATATATCCGAAGGAAGCGATCCGCTCCACCTCCAACTCCCGCGTACACATTACCAATGACATACCCGCGATCCATACAACTTATGGATCAGGCACCTGTCCAGGCCGTGGACGTAAGCATGCCCGCTGGGGAGCAGCCCGAGCCTGGTACGATGCCGTTGTACGACATCATGCGGTTTCCCGTCATTGATTGGCAGTTCCGATGGCAGCGCCCCCAGCAGATGTCAGAGCAATTCGCTCAGCAGGGGCATCGAGTGTTCTACGTAAATCCCGAGATTGTAGGGTTAGGAAAAGAGGAAGCGTCAAGAGAAGAAATCAGCCGTCAGGTTAAGGTTAAAAATATTGATCGTAATATATGGCTGGTTACCTTATGCGCCAATCAGCCTTTGAATTTGTACCGGGATCGAATGGAATACTGGGATATCCAGTATTTGAAGTGGTCGGTAGAGCATGTAAGGGATAAATTTGGATTATCCCAACTGGTCTCCATCGTGGATCTTCCATTCTGGACTCCACTCGTTACCGCTATGGATCAGCATCATATCGTCTACGACTGCATGGATCATCATGCAGGTTTCTCAACGAACGACAAGACAATGCTTCTGCTGGAAGAACAGCTGCTGCAAGAAGCGGGGCTCGTGGTAACAACCTCCCAGCATCTGCATGACTGGGCCTCCCAGTACAATCCTTCGGCTGTACTTATCCGCAATGCAGCAGATACTGCTCACTTCTCGAAGCCGCCTGATGAGGCGCTGCCAGAGCTTGAGTCTATTCATCAGCCGATAATTGGTTACTACGGGGCAATATCCGACTGGTTTGACATTCAGCTGATGGAGTCACTCGCCAGAAGTCGGCCGGATTGGACGTTTGTCCTCATTGGAAATACTTTCGGCTGTGACACCTCGGGGATCGAGGAACTGAGTAACGTATTATTGCTAGGTGAGAAGCCGTACCATGAACTCCCTGCTTATCTGCATCGCTTCCAGGTCGCTTTAATTCCGTTCAAGAAGAACGAGCTGACGCAAGCTACCAATCCAGTTAAGCTGTACGAATATTTGGCAGCAGGCAAGCCGGTCATCTCAACGGAACTTCCTGAAGTGAAAACCGTTGCAGATCACCTGGTCACGATTGCGGATACTCCCGCGCAATTTGAAGAGGCAATTGAAGCTGCCCTTCTACAGTCCGAGCATAGCGTCATTGAACAGCGCCAGCAGTTTGCCGAGCTCAACAACTGGGATCATCGATATGAAGTGCTTCATGGTGATATCGTGCAGTACCTGTTCCCCAAAGTCAGTGTAATCCTGGTTGTTCATAATAACTGGTCTTATACACAGCAATGCCTTCATCGACTCCTTCAACCGGGTCATTATCCGAACCTGGAGATAATCATCGTAGATAATGCCTCAAATGATCAGACATCCGCCTATCTCAGGAGTCAAAATCATCCGCTGATCAAAGTGATCACCTCGCCTACGAATCTCGGTTTTGCCGCTGGCAACACGCTGGGATGCGCGCAATCAAGCGGAGAATTTATCATTCTGCTCAATAATGATACGCTTGTTCCGGATGGAAGCTGGATCTCGCGCCTGCTGAGACCTTTTCAGAAAGACGAAATGTTAGCTATGACGGGTCCGATGTCTAATCACGTGGGGAACGATCAAGCGCTGGATCATTTTATAGGGGATGCTGTTCAAGGCGCTCACCCCCGCTGGCTTAGCGAATTCTACGAGCATTACCGGCGAAGATACCGTTATACCGATCTGCTTGGATTTTTCTGTGTAGCCATTAGGCGGAATGTATGGGAACGTGTAGGGGCACTGGATCCCGCTTATGGACTCGGGATGTTTGAAGACGATGATTATTGTGAACGTGTCCGGAACGCAGGGTACCGCCTGGCCATCGTGGAAGACGCCTTTGTTTATCATCACGGGAGCGTTACGATCAAGAAGCTTAAGAATCATGTCTATAACGAGTTATGGAATAAGAATAAAGCCTATTATGAACAAAAATGGAACAAACCGTGGAGGTCGCCAAAAGGACCGGATAGCATTTTTCATATGGTAGATCGTCCGGATGAAATCGCATCTAGAGTCAATCAAGCCGGAACAAAAGTGGTGCTGGTGCTCGGTCTTACCGTTTGGGAGACCAATTCCAGACGCTGGCAGCAGATTGTGAAGGGTTTGAGCGAGAACGAGAATCTGCTAGTAATTGTGTACACCCATGTATATCATGGCCATCTCATCGTAGGAACCCGAAAAATAGGCCCGCGGCTGTATTTTACAAACCGGATTGATCTGTTCTCGGAGGTTCGATTTGATCAAGTCGTATATTGCGGCTCTACAGATGTCCACCCGCAGGTCCACTCCGATCATTATTGGGTGGATTCCCTAAGCTATCATGAACAGCAGCTCAATTCCTTGCTAACTCAAATATCCAATCTGCAGGTATTGGACCGGGTCGGGGTAACTCAAGCTGTCAGCCACTTATGCTCGTCTGTCCACGCTTCAACAATATGACAACGGAATAATAAAAGTAACCCCTTCAAGATGACTGATTCTACAATCAGGTCTTGGAGGGGTTATTTCTTGATTATTCGGTTAAGATCCTAAAGCATCCCGCCGATTTAGATAGTTCATGATAACCTCAGGATGCTTGCCCTCATAAGGCTGTGTGACGATATCATAGGCTTCAGGCTTGAATGTCCAATCCGGCTGTCCGAGATTCATCTGCACATTGACATCTCCTCGGCGGTTATCATTGTACTTGATTTTGTTGCCAAGTGCATAGTGGTAGTGATACACGTTCACATCGCATCGCCCGCGGGGGATACTCCATATACTCCGGCCATCCGCAGCTTCCAGCGTGCAGTGATGCTTCTCATCACGATAGCGTATTCCTTGCTTGGCCCTCCACATTCGGGTGATATCATTGGACCAGCGCTCATCGCCAGGGCTATTCATCCGAATCGTCCACGGATCCCCCCAGAAATTAACGAAGGGAAACTGATAGATATCCACGTCTTGACGGTTCACGAGCTCTGGCAAAACATCAGCGAATCGATCATCCATCAGCTCGTCGATATCCAGATTCATGATCCAGTCTCCTTGGGCCTGATCAATCAAAAAATTACGGACCACGGATTCGTTCCAATCCTCGGTGTATGGCATTCCGCTCTGCTGGACATGGAACAGTCGAATCGCATAGCGCTGCTGAAGGCGCTCGATCTCCTCAATGGTCCCGTCGGTGCTGCCACCGTCGGCAATGATAATCTCATCCGCGTAACGGATCGCACTTTCTATATACAATGGAACGAAGGTGATTTCATTTAATACCGGTACAATAACTGACAGCCTCATAAGCTATTCACCCCTCCTTATTGAGAAGATGCTTCCTGAATCAATAGCCGCATCTCTTCCTGATTGCCGCGCGCCTTTAGATAGCGCAGATACAGCGCATAATTGGAATCGTAATTGGGATTCCCGTCAGGTCCTACGAATGGATGCCAAAAATGAACCATTTCCCCTTCCAGGCGGATATGGCTGCCGACCAAAGTATCCAGCGCATAGGCAAAAGCCTCATCTTCCCCGCCCCAACCGACAAATCGTTCATCATATCCTCCTACCGTTTCATAGGCTTCGCGGCCAAGCACATTAAATCCGCCAACAAATGCGGTCGCTTGCTCCGCGGCTGTTTCAGTTTTAACGGTCAATGGCCATATGTTTTCTTGCTGCAGCAGCAAATGCGATATTTCTTTGGATAAACGAAGGATCCGGCTGAAGGGAATGACCCACTGCCCGCTGTTCACGTAAGTGATGGATTTCCTCAACAGGTTCGGGTCGTATACGATATCGCTATCCGCAATCACGATAATGTCTTTGGTAGACTGGTGATACGCACGATTGATCGCCCTGGATCTGCTGAAGAGCTCCCTTGCGTCCGCTATTTCGCCTACACATACCTCGACTTCCGGCATCATCCGTGCGTAGAAGCCCAATACCCACTCAAACGCTGTATCTCTGGGTCCGTTTCCATCCGATTGATACGGAATCAGCACGGATACTCGATCTAACACAGGCTCCCCTCCTTCACGGCTGCTTCTCCCATTGGAATAACACCCTTAACCAGCGCTCTATTACTTGTTCTATTGTCCAATATGACTCAATGTAGTGTCTGCACTGCTGTCCGATGTCAGCCAGCTTACGCTGCTCTCCCATCCATTGATCGATCATGTTGATAAAATTCTCCGGATTGTCACTGTCCAAGATCAAGCCGTGCGCATCCGGATGAGCCGCAGCTTTAATATTACCCACATTTGTTCCTAACACGGGTACCCCGCATGCGTAGGCCTCCAGTGCAGGAGCTGCGCTGCCCTCATTTGCCGAAGTGATGAGCAGCAGGTCCAGCTGATGATAAAATTTAGGCATCTCTTCATAGGAGTAAGCTCCGGCTGTTTCAATAAATCGAATCCGTTCATCTTGGCGGAAATGGTCACGGATATGCTTATATAATGTAGCGTAATTTTTGGATCGTTTCGCAGGATCTCCAGCCCAGCCTATGACAAACGGAGCACTACCCCTGCTCAATATCTTGCATGGTTGGAATAATCGATGGTCTACAAAATGCCCGATATATTCCACGTTAGCCTCCGGAGCCACCTGTCTAAGCGCTTGGGTCAGCTGTTGATTCATCGCACCGATTACGCCGATTCGGGGAATGACCAGCCTGAGAAACTCCGGGTCGGGGATCAGTTCGTCACCGATCCATTCGCGAAAGGTTTCGTAATTCTGACTGAAATAATAATAAGAGACCGCTGCCGAGGCGTCGATACGAATATGCTTGAAAATACAATAGGCTGCGATTCCCAAGCACATTGCACCGATTCGGTCATAGGCCTGATTCATATCCTCACTGCTGTGCCGTTCCAGATACCGATCCAATTCCCCGATGGACATCAGATCCAGGGATGGGTGAAACTGTTGAATGACCTTTGCATGTTTACCTAAAATCCACCACTCCACATCATAGATCAGCAGATGCCTTCCCATGGGTCGAACACTCCTTTATGCTCATAGTGAATTATATTCGTTCCAAGGCCGCCAAGTTTGTCACCGCGGCATAAATGATGAATTTGTCCATCATTCACGAAAAAAAGAGCCGCCCCATACAGACAAGTTCTGTATCGGCACGGCTCTTCATACGGATTGTAGTTCATGGTGGATCGAGATCGACTGGGCAATCTCATTGCATCTCCAGGACGCCGGATAGAGCTTGCCCAGATAATGAAGTTTGCCGCAGGTGCAGCCCGTTTCCTCCAGCATCTCACGGCGTGCTGCCGATTCCAGATCCTCCTCCTCGCTTACGCCACCACCGGGTAACTGAATGACGTAGTCATCCACGGCGGCGCGATATTGACGGATCAACAGCAGTCGATCGCCATGCTTAGCCAGAACAACAACGGACACATGATTCTCTTTCGTATAATACACTTTACCTGACGCTTCCTCGTAAATCGAAATTCCGTTATGACGGATCAACAATAGGGTATTATCCATACAGGCAGAAGCTCCTTAACCATGTGATAGATTTAAACTTCGAATTCATCTTTGAGGATGGAGAATAAATAGGAATCATGGTAAGCCCCTTTAAACCATAGGTGCTGACGAAGAAGCCCTTCCTGCTTCATTCCGATATGGCGCATAACCGCAGCTGACCCGATGTTTCCCGGCCTGCAGGTGGCGTAAATCCGATGAACTCCCAGCTCCTGAAAACCAAAACGGCACATCACGCTAGCAGCTTCCGAAGCATAACCCTGTCGCCAATAGGCGGAATTCAAGCAGTACCCAAGCTCTGCGTTTGTCTTGGATCGGTGAAGACCTACACCGCCGATTAACTGGCCGTTATCTTTTAGCACGATCGCCAGTTCATAGCTGTCACGGGGGCTCTGCTCTTTCATTTGGTGGATTTCCTTTATATATTCTAAAGTTTCCTCTTCCGTATTCGGTCCCCACATCGTATACTCGGTCACTAATGGGTCAGAGGCATAGGCATGAATACTAGCAAAATCCTCCTCCTCAAAATCCCGGATCACCAGTCTTGTCGACTCCATCTGCATATGTACTCACTCCTTTGAAATAACCTTCTTCACACCACGGCATTAATTCCTGATTATAACACACCCCATGTTTTGGAAGACAAAAAGAAGCCTGGGCATCTCATCGCCCAAGCTTCATGCAGCATCCCTTATTTCAGGATACACCGTCCAGTTTCTCTTCACTGCCATGTGTATTAAATTTATGAAGATAACGGGAAAGCACGCCATGTCTCGGAGAGAACAGGAAGCTGAGAATAAATACAATTCCGGTAGCAAATGCCATAGAGCCTGAGATGGAGGTGTCCAGCCATAACGCGACATAGTAACCCATGAATGCAGAAATGACGCCGAAGACTCCGCTTAACACCAGCATGATGGAGAGTTTATCCGTCCATAGATAGGCTGCTGCGGCAGGTGTTATAAGCATAGCCACCACCATGATCGCTCCCACGGCATCAAACGATGCAACCGTCGTGATGGAGACCAGCGACATAAATACATAGTGCATGAGCACGACAGGAATGCCGATACTGGCCGCCAAAGCCGGATCAAAGGACGTAATCTTCCATTCCTTATAGAACGCCAGGATGACGATCAGTACAACGAGGAGTACGGCTGCCAGCATGAAGGTAGCTTTGGGTACCTCCCCTAATAGAGGAACGTACATCACATCCCAAGGCACAAACGTAATCTCACCCATGAGGGCATGCTTGGTATCCAGATGGGCATTGCCAACCTGGGTTGCAATCAGGATGACGCCAATCGCAAACAAGGTTGTAAATACAACACCGATGGAAGCATCCTGCTGAACGCCCCGGGAATGAAACCATTGAACGAGAACCGCTGTCAGCAATCCGGCAATAATCGCACCGATCAGCATATGAGGTCCGCTTAATTCTCTTGTTACGATAAAAGCCGTAACGATCCCAAGCAGCACAGTATGACTGATAGCATCGGCCATCATCGCCATTCTGCGCAGTATCAGGAACACGCCAACGATACCGCAAGATAATCCGACGAGAGAAGCCGTTAGCAATATCCATCCTGTATAGGTCATTGATTGCTCCCCCTTTCGGACAACCGCGGACTTAGAACCGATGGGTTATTGGAGTCCATATGTTCTTTTTTCTGAGAGCGGAGCTGCAGCGCCTGGATTAGCAGTCCTTTCTCGGCACCGAAGACCAGAGAAACCGTGAACAATACGGAAGAGGCGACAACGATAAACGGTCCTGTAGGCCATCCTTTTCCGATCGTGCTGACCAAGGTGCCGACAAACCCGGAGCCGCCACCAAATATTGCCGACAAAATGACCATCATTCTGAAGGATTGAGTCCAATATCTTGCGCTTACGGCAGGTATGATCAGCATGGCCGCCATCAAAATGACGCCAACGGCCTGAATACCAATGACAATGACAAGAACAAGCACCCCCATATAGAGGGAATTCATCAGACGGCTATTCATCCCTAATCCCCGGGCAAAATCGGGATCAAACAGGAATAGCTTCCATTCCTTAAAGCCAATCGAGACAACCAGAATAACTAAAGCAGCCAGAATGAGCATCGTAAAAACATCCTTACGAACCATGGATGCAGCCTGACCGAAAATAAAGTTATCCAGTCCGCTCTGATTCCCGCCCGCTGTTCGGTTCACAATGGTAAGCAGCATAATGCCCAGTCCGAAAAATACGGATAGAATCATGCCCATGGCCGTATCTTCCTTAATGCGGCTGGAAGTACGGATCCACTGGATCATCCAGGCTCCGATTAAGGCACTGACAGCAGCTCCGAGTATCATCACCAGCAGATTCTTGCTTCCGGTCAATGCAAATGCAACCACGACACCCGGAAGAGCCGCATGAGACAATGCGTCACTCATCAAACTTTGCCGCTTCCAATAGGCGAGACAGCCGATCATGCCGGCTGCCATGCCCAGAATTAATGTGCTCAATAGCACCCATTGCGTGTTCGGAGATAATAATGAATTCAGCATGAATTACGCCTCCTTCATCCAGCGAAGCGAACCGCCGTAGGCGCGGTATACATGTTCCTTCGTGAATACATCTTCCGTCTTCCCATGTGCAATGACCGTACGGTTCAGAAGCAGCACATGGTCGAAATAATCCTCAACCGTCTGCAGATCATGATGGACCACCATGACCGTTTTACCGGCCATTTTTAGATCCTTCAGCGTGGTCATAATCGCCCGCTCGGTTGCCGCATCAACACCAGCTAACGGTTCATCCATGAAATAGAGGTCGGCATCCTGGACAAGCGCCCTAGCGAGGAATACGCGCTGCTGCTGTCCGCCGGAGAGCTGGCTGATCTGGCGGTCGGCAAAGTCCGCCATGCCCATTTGATCCAGCGATGCCATCGCTTTTTCCTTATGGTTTTTGTTCGGTCGTTTCAGCCAGCCCACCCGGCCGTATAGACCCATCATGACAACATCCAGTGCATCGGTCGGGAAATCCCAGTCCACGGATCCGCGCTGCGGCACATAGCCGACACGGGTCTTGGTTTTGCTTAAGCTTGATCCAAAGAATGACACATTCCCGGACAGCTTGGGGTGAAGCTCCAGCATGACCTTTAACAGCGTTGATTTACCGGCGCCGTTTGGCCCGACAATGCTGGTTAAAGAGCCTTGTTCCACATGAAAGGAGACTTGGTGGAGCACTTTATTTTTACGATAGGATGCATTGAGGTCTTGAACTTGAAGTACAGACATTTTATTCACCACTTCCTGTTAATGCATGATAGATGGTTTCGACATTATGACGATACATTCCGATATAAGTTCCTTCCGTTGTTCCCGCTTCGCCCATGGCATCGGAGAAAAGCTCTCCTCCAAGCTTTATATCCAGCCCATTCTTGGCAGCACCTTCAATAACGGCATTAATGGAAGCTGGATTGACGCTGCTCTCAACGAATACGGCAGGCACCTTGTGCTGCAGCAGGATATCGATCGTTCCGTTAATGTCCGAGAGGCCGATTTCATCCTCCGTACTCAATCCTTGCAGTCCAACTACCTCCAGACCATGCAAACGGCCGAAATACCCAAAGGCATCATGAGCGGTAACCATCACCCGCTGTTCTTCCGGAATTTGACTCAACTTATCCTTGGCCTCGGCTTTCAATTCATCCAGCTGGGCAAAATACTTCTGCTTGTTCTCTTCAAAATAGTCAGCGTCATTCGGAGCAAGGGACTTCAGCTCCTCTACAGCCGAATCCAAAGACACTTTCCACAAATCGATGTCAAACCACACATGGGGATCAATGGCCTGCGTATCATCCTGCAGCAATTGATCCTTCGGGATGGCATCTGCAATCGCCAGTACAGGTTTGTTCTTACCGATCTGTTCGAATATTTCCGTCATGTTGCCTTCGAGATGAAGCCCGCTATAGAAAATAACATCGCCACTATCCAGTTTCTTGATATCGCCTTGGGTAGCATTATATAAATGCGGATCGACGCCAGGCCCCATCAAGCTCAGTACCTCGACCCGATCTCCCCCAATAACGGAGATGGGTTCCGCAATCTGTCCAATGGTTGTAACCACTCGGATTTTCTTATCCCCTTGTTCACCCGCTGTTCCTTCCTGCTTCACTTCTCCCGTAGCGCAAGCGGTTAACACCAGCAGCAAACTCAGAATGGCGGCTGCCCCTAATAATATCCTGTTTCTATTCGTCCTCTTCTTCATCTTCTTCTTCTCCTCCACTCCACATCAATAATGAGTTTGCTCAATCCTTAGACGATCCCGGACATTCTCAAACCTCGTCCTGCCGCGATCCAATTATTTTGCTCAAATGCAACTTTAATTCCTATGCACAAAAAATAATCCATCTTTAGGATTTTGTCAATGGAATTTTATAATTTCGCAGATCTCATTTTAATTGTATTTCTCCATTTTTTCTTGATTTCATTGAGAATATTCGTATATATATAGCTTGTTTTTCATTAAGGAAAAATATTTAGCTGCATATAAAATATTTTGGCGGTTAGATTTTCTGTTACCTTACAGACAGAAAAAGACGACTTCCCAATATGAGAAATCGCCTTTTCTTTAGTTATATTCCCGCTATCGCTAAAACTCTACACTACGAACTTTCGAATAAACCTTCAAATGTGAAAATCCATCCACTTGTTATCCAAAAAATCGGATGTGCGCAAATTTGGTTTTGATTCGATCGAGTTTCTTCTTGGCGGAGCTGCGATGATCAGGCAACAGCTTCACATTTGCCAAAGCACCGATCGTTTCTACCACTTCATCGATCGATAGATGATCCGTGTCGATATGATGCTGAAACACTTCATTCGAGAATCCGCTGATACACCGGTCAATTTGTTGTGCGGCCCATGAATTCGAACCTTCCCCTCTGCTCCGCAGCCGTCTAAGGAGCACTTCCTTGGAAGCGCACAATGTAAAATGCTCTACTTTCACGCCATCACGTCTCAAATTACCAACGATTTCATCGAAATATTCCGCGTTTGTAATGGTCATCGGAGCAATGATCAATTGATCCGATTCCTGGTCCATATACTTAAACATGGAGTAATTAAACTCCCTCCACATCGGATAATGCTGAAAGTCATCGCGTTTGGCATCTCTTGGCACATTATCGCGAATGAAGTAACCTGCATTTTCCGGATCGTACACGAACGAGTTCGGGATTCTTCGCTGAAGCTCATGCGCAGCCTGGGTCTTCCCCGAACCGAATGCGCCGTTAACCCATATAATCATTGAGGAATCCCCCTTCTAACTAATCCTTCCGCAGAAAATCCGGCATACGAGTCAATGTTTTTCCATGATCGCGGACAAAACCGTATTGCTCATACAGACCATGGGCATCCCGCGTTGCCAATATACCGAATACATTTCGGTAATCCTCGTGGGTCGTAATCGATTCGATTAATTTCTTCCCCACGCCAATTCCACGATATGCCTCATCCACAAATACATCACACAGCCAATAGACGGTTGCGCCATCACTTACCACACGAGCAAAACCGATCTGTCGGTTGGCGTAATATGCCCCGAAGCACGTAGAACCTTCTAACGATGTTTTGATTTTTTGGTCAGAACGCTCATTAGCCCAGTAGCTTCGCCGCAAAAAATGTACAATGGCATCCAAATCCAACAGCGAAGGGTCGCTGCTGATAAGGACCTGCTTCATATCAATGTCCGACATCGCACCCACCTAGTCCTTTATCCCGGAGCCAAATCCAATTACGTAGCCGTCTGGATCTTGAATCGCAAAATCCTTCCACACGCCCCAGTCCGCTTCCATGAATACAGGTTCCTGTGCCACTTCGGCCCCCCTGGAGGTCAGTTCTTCATACAACGCATCCAAATCATAATGTGTACCCACGTAAGCGTATGTATCCCAGCGCGTCGCATGGTCCTTCCCCGCTGGATTGGGTGTGACATCAGCGCGGGATTCCGCCTGAATCAGCTTGAATCCGAGCGCAAAATCATCCCTGACCGCCCATACGTCATTCACTTCGCAACCCAGTACTTCTTCATAGAACTGTTTGGAACGGGTAAGATCGGATACCAATCGAACTTGGACTGAGAATTGAATCTTACTCATAAGATCATCTCCGACTAGTTTTATTCCATATTACAACCGTCCAATTCGCATAACAAGAACTTTTCGTCAGCTTATTTTCAAGGCTATTTTTTTTCGTAATATTTTTGCAAGATCGGCGCGACTTTGTTCACGACATACCCGCTGCCTCCCCGATCTTCAACATGCTCTATCATCATCGCAAGGAGAAGCTTGGACTCCCTCGTGTCAAACGCAACGAACCATCCGTTCTCCTGTCCTTTTTCGCCTTTGCTGATTTTCAGTTCGGCGGTTCCCGTCTTCCCTGCAAGCTCAATGCCCGATAGATCAGCACCGTGTCCGCTGCCTTTTGGATCCTGAACCACATCGACGAGCATACGCTTGATGATTCCGGCAGTGTCCGAATCCAACACCTCTCTTGTCTTCTGAGGCTTGTTCTCCTGCTCTGATAAATCCAGTACAGGCTGAATCAGCTTCCCGCCATTAATGAAGGGAGTATAGGCCAATGCCAAATGTAAAGGACTCATGAGTACTTCACCTTGACCATATCCGGAGTCCGCGAGTTGAATTTCGTTCTTGATCCCCTCATTAGCCAAGCTTGCTTTCGGGAAAGGGAATGGAAGCGGCAATCCCTCTTCGAACCCGAATTTTACAGCTTCCTTCAGAAAAGGATCCGCACCCATCTCCAATGCTTCCTGTGCCAGATAGATGTTATCTGAATACACAAGAGCATCTCTCAGATTCAGGACGGGTACTTCCTTCACGCGTGTCACGTAATAATTTCCCCAGCTCGGGTCTTTGGACCAACGCAAGCCGTGGATCTCCCTGACCTTTCCAGGGGTAGTAACCCCAAGCTTCAGACCAACCGCAGCCGTGATCGGTTTAAATACCGAGCCCGGAGCGTACAGCTTCGTGAATCGATTCAATAGCGGTTTATCCGGATTGTGGTTCCACTCATCCCACTGCTCTGTCGATAATCCAACAATGAAAGCATTGGGATCATAGGACGGGCTGTTAACCAATGCCAAGATTTCTCCGGTCTTGGGGTTGATGGCTGCTGCGGTACCTGCATCCTCACGAAATGAAGCAAATATGGATTTTTGAAGTTCAGCATCAATGGTTAAACGAATATCCTGACCATCTACCGCTTCCTTCTCGGCTACGATTTCTTTGACCTTACCCGAGGAATCCACGATCGAGATCCGCTTACCGTCCCGGCCACGCAGCACTTCATTATATACCTGCTCGGATCCTGATTTACCTATAAGTTCAGTCGGTCCATACTGCGCCTCGGGCGCATGGACCAAATCCTCCTCTGTCACTTGTCGGATGTAGCCTGTTAGATGTGCTGCCGCCGCGCCGTAAGGGTAGACTCGAGCACGTTCCTTCTTCTTTATAACGCCTGGCAGATCACTGTAATCCATTCTGCCCTGCTGGGCATTGAGGTTCAAGATGGGTACGAACAAATCGTCTTTCACCCACGGCGCATCAAGCTTACGCTTCATAATCTCGGTCGAAATCCCCAGGCGTTCAGCTAATTCAACCAAGGTCTGTTCTCCATCGGCGCCGAGCTTACCCGGAACGATACCGATGACCTCAATCGTGCCATTAATGGCCAGACCGTGACCGTTACGATCCAAAATCTCGCCCCTGCTGGATGGTAACGTCTGCACGTTCACCTTATCCAAGGCATCCATAGCCGGCAATATCAAGGAAGGTTGCCACACCATTCGCCAAGACAGCTTCTTAGTCTCGGTTGGATCCTCCTCTTTTAATAGCTCAAACGAACCTTCTGCCTGCACCCGACCTGCCGATGTTTCCAATTGGATTTGATAGGGATAGAACACTCGCTCATCCCTTGTTTCGCTTGCATCCTGAGCCGTAAAGTCTGTCGTGATGGTGAGGTCTTCTGCTCCAATCCCCTCATAAATGTTCCGAAATCGTGTTATAAAATCCTCTTTTGTCATCTTCTGTCTAGACTCCAGTGACAGCACATCATACATCGATTCGTAGCTGCCCTGCTCCCACCATTCCACATACTGTTTCACAATCTCTCCCGGATCCGATTCCTTGATGCGGTCACAGCCCGTAAGGATTACCATCACAATCAGGCACAAGAAGAGCCATGTCCATTTAAAATGCATCGATCCCACTCCTCAACCCCCGTATTAATCGTCATTACATCGTTCTCCTAACGATGAAAATGATCATGATCAGCACACAATCCATCCCAATCAACATCAACAGCTTGGCATGTTGTTTCCTTTGAATCGCAATCCCGGTTTCTATGAGTGCAATAGCAAGTAAGCTCCACAGAGAAACCTCCATCATGATCCCTGCCTTCTCAATTAAAACAATATCGAATCAAACCCTTGCTGTATTGTAGAGTATACTTATAGCATGTTGTTGTGAGAATGCATGTTTTCCGGCTCTGTACCCGTACAGATCGAATGGAGGTATAACGAGATATGAAATACACCGACATTATTCAGTCAGTTGAACGCCAAATACTGGATGGTTTATTGAAACCCGGCAGCAAACTGCCATCCATCCGCGCTTTGACAGAATCCTATTCATGCAGTAAAAATACAGCCATACGGGCCTATGCTGAATTGGAAAAGAGACATATTATCTATGCTGTTCCCAAGAGTGGTTACTATGTCGTGGAGGGCAGAGGAAACATAAACCTCTCGAACCCAGCGGACCAAGTGATCGATTTTCGATCTGCGGGACCTGACAAAACAGTCATGCCCTACCGAGACTTTCAGCATTGCATGAACCAAGCGATTGAAATATATAAAGAAGAGTTATTCACCTATTCCCAAATTCCGGGTTTGCAGTCACTTCGTGTTGAGTTAGCCCGGCATTTAATCGACTTGCAGGTCTTCACGATTCCTGAAAGGATCTTTGTTGTGTCCGGTTCGCAGCAAGCGCTGCATCTGCTGATCTCCCTTCCTTTTCCTAACGGAAAGAACAATATTTGCGTGGAGCAACCCACGCACTTTAGCATGATGGACTCCCTCAAGATTCATCAAGCCGTGACATACGGGATAGAGGTTACGAAGAACGGCATCGACTTTGGGCGGTTGGAGGACATTTTTAAAACTCGGGATATCAAGTTTTTCTATACGGTCTCAAGGTTCCATAACCCAACAGGCTACAGTTATACCAATGTGGAGAAAAAGAGGATAGTAGAGCTTGCGCAGAAGTATGATGTCTATATCATCGAGGATGACTACATGGGAGATTTGGATCCGGATTCGAAACATGATCCGATGTTTGCCTTCGATCCCTCTGGCAGGGTGATCTACACGAAGAGCTTTTCCAAAGTCATGCTCCCCGGACTACGGCTGGGCTTGGCTGTGATCCCCGAAGCGATGAGTGAAATATTCCAGCGGGCGAAGCACGCGGCGGACATACACAGTCCGGTGCTCATGCAAGGCGCCCTCGAAATTTATCTAAAGAACGGGATGTTCCGAGCACATATTCAGAGGATGAGGCAGACCTATAGTAAAAAAGGGGCTCTGCTCCAGCAGGCTTACCAAAATCACCTGCCGCCCTTCTTATCCTATACGGGTTCGCCTTCCGGATTTTATTCCACGATCCAGCTGCCAGAACCATTAAAAGCATATCAATTGGTTCACTATCTGGAGAATGAGAACGTATATGCTCAGGATGCCAGCAGCATGTTCTTGCCTGAGTTTAAGAACGAATCCATGATACGACTAAGCGTATCTCAGGTGAAGGAGGAACTCATCGAAATCGGTGTTCAGAAAATTGCGGAAGGAGCCGCTAAATTGTTGAAGAGACGCAACGAGGTGAGGTTCATCTAGTCGGTCCAAGCCGCAAGCGACCGGACCGACTGATGAAATAGGTTTAAGCGATGGGAGTACCATTCGGCAGATCAACATCCGGCTTCAGAAGCACAACGTCTCCCTGCTCCGGTACCCCGCCGAGGACAAGCACTTCGGATTGATAGCCAGCTATGCGTCTAGGCGGAAAATTGACGATAGCGACGACTTGATTACCTATGATGGTGTCCGCATCATATCGATTCGTAATTTGGGCACTGGTGCGCTTGATCCCGAGCGGGCCGAAATCAATCTTCATTTTGATGGCGGGAACGCGCGCTTCCGGGAATGGCTCTGCTTCCACGATCGTCCCGATCCGAATATCCAGCTTGGTAAAATCTTCGATGGTTGCCATGACTATAGATCTCCTTACAGCTAGGTTATGAAGCAATAAGACGGTGCTTCACAACACGAATTTTATGTACCATCTTATCATCTGCGTTTCCGGTTACTCAAGTGATAGATTAGTTTAGCGTGTTCTATGCCGCTGAGGATCAGTTGGAGAACTGAGATAAAGTGAATCATTCGGTTCCTTCTATACTTGCTCATTCTCCATAAGCTTCCTCCAATTCTGATGCTGCCTGTAAACCTTATCCCATATCAGGTCCCGTTCGATCATGGAATAGTTGACGAGCGGCTCATTAAATATGTCCGCCAGGATCTCGAACCATTCCGACTTCGATGAAATCTCTATCTTATCCAGGGTATTGCCGCTCCACTTTCTCCATATGCAGCCTTTGAGCTCGTTCATGCCCTGCTCGTGCCGTTGCCTAACAATGAACAGCTCCATCCACGGGGATTCCGGTGATCGGCTATAAAATTCATGGTTTGATTTAAATAGTTCCAAGCTGTTCACAACATCAGGGGCATAATCTACGCCTACATATGAATAATGGGGATCATGGATCAGCCTCCAGCCATCATCCGTTATGCGAGACGGCTCAATCGCATATTGAAAAGGTCCCTGTATGTATTGTCCAAATTTCAATGGGATCGGTTCCCATGGCATATCGCCAAGTCCGACATCCACGAGCCACCGCTCTTCTTCCCCAAGTTGTTCATTCAATAAACTTACCGTTATCCCGAGATGGAAGCCGTTAATCCGTGGTTCTTGCCCTAAAGGCTGTACTCCTGCCCGATGCCAAGATACCTTATAACCTAAGGCTCGAAGAAGCGCGGTAAAGGCTCCATTCAGATGAAAACAATAACCGCTTCGATGATGGATCATAAGTTGTACGGATTCCTGTATATCGATGGATGTCGGTTTCCCAGCAAAAATATCCAAGGTCTGCCAAGGTATTCGTGCCACGTGGGCTTTATGCAGCTCGAACAAATATTCCTTTGTCGGTTCCTGAATATCCGAAATGCCTAAACGGTTTAAATATGCTCTTACCTCACTTTGGGTGATCATAGCACGCACTCCTACTTTTTTTCTTATCATAAACAAGAAACTGACCCTTATGAAATGGTCAGTTTCAATATTTTATAAAAGACAGTCATAAACAAGCCGTGTTCAATCCATGTTCCAGGCCTTCTGCAGAAGTCGTATCCCCTTTTCCATGTCAGCTGCGTTCAAGCTTGCAAATCCCATATATAACCTCGGGAACTGGTTTGCATCTTGCTGGTGGTTCATCCACATTTTTCGCAGGTCGTACACGATAACCCCGACGTTCGCCGCCCTCTGAATCAATTCCTCCGAGGACACTTCTTTTTTGACGATCAGCTGAATGTGGAGGCCTGAATTCTGACCCGTAATTTCAACAAACCTGCCAAGATAAGCCTCAATCAACTCAATCAACTGATGATGTCTCTTCCTGTACAGATTACGTACTTTACGAATATGACGGTACCAATGCCCCTGTTCAAAAAACGCGGTCATTGCCCACTGTTCCACGCGTGAAGGGGCAAAGAATACTTCCTGACGTTTGTGGGATATGTGATTCAGCAGCGCCGGTGGCAGAACGAGATAGTTCATACGCAGTGTCGGAGTCAATACTTTCGAGAACGTGCCGGCGTATATGACCCGCCCGTTATGATCCAACCCTTGCAGGGAAGGAATCGGTTTTCCCTGGTAACGAAACTCACCGTCATAATCGTCCTCGATAATGTATGCATTTCTGGTATTGGCCCACTCCAGTAATCGTTCCCGCTCCGGATAAGGCATGATGCTTCCCGTCGGGAATTGGTGAGATGGTGTTACATATACGAGCTGTGCGTGGCTGCTCTCCAGCTGGTCAAGCGAGATTCCCTTATCACTAAGCGTAATCGGAAGTAAATCACAGCCATTCAAGTGAAATTGATCTCGTACCAAGCTGTAACCCGGCTCCTCAACCGCAATGTGCTTAAGTCCTGGCAGTACTCTGGTAAGCAGGCCCATGCTATAGGCCGTGCCGGCGCCGATCACAATTTGATCAGGTGTTGAAATAACCCCTCTGGAATTTCGCAGATATTCCGAAACTACGGTGCGCAGCCCGTATTCGCCCTGCGGATCCCCATACATTCCCATTTCACTCACATGCTGTTCCAGCGCTTCCTTGAGCATTTTATTCCAGGTTCGTACTGGAAAGGACGATTGATCTAAACGAGTGGGATTAAAGTCAATAACACCTTGACCTTGATTCAAGTGCCCGTTGGAATGCATAACTGACATCGTTGTTATGGAGGGGGTCCGCTGTTGATGATGGTGAGATAGTTCCTTGTATGGATTTATGACATATAGCCCCGACCTCGGTTTGCTGATCACATACCCTTCAGACGTTAACATTTGATAAGCCGTCTCGATCGGCGTTTTGCTTATATTGAGCTGAAGCTGGAGGGCACGAACGGAAGGCAATCGTTGTCCGTCGGGAATGTCCCCATTACGGATACCCTCACGAATTTGCAGATATAACTGCTGGTATAATGGGAACTCGCTTTGCTCCGGTAGAAGAATATCAAACAAGTGGGACCACCTCAGGCATTATATTAATAAAATTTACTGTCGTAATGGCAGGTATGTTTAATGAATTATACATGAAACTCAGCCTATGTTGCGCATCCTATTCACGAATAGCTTCATTCGGTAACACAACCTTCAGTACATCTGACTTTCATAAACAGATAATAACTGACCATTTCTGTATGGTCAGTTTTGTCTTAAGCTAACGTTAACTTGGATGTATCTCAATATGAATCTATTACGTTATGAAAGGACGTATGATCCTATGTCTTATCCCCTCCATCTCCAACATAAAATCGGCCAGGGTTTAACGCCTCTCCAATTCATGGAGAATATGAAGATTCGAGAAATGAAATTGAGCAGAATCCCAAATACGAAGGAATTATTCAGACAAGTCTATGATCGCTTCCAGTGGGAGAACAAAGAGACTGAGGGATTCTTCACTTCTGAGCGAAACCCATTCAACCATCTGCACTGCCTGATTCTCTGTACGGATTGGTGCCCGGATGTCATATGGAATGTACCTGTCCTATTTAGAATATTGGAATATAGCCGAATTCCGTCCGACGTGCTCATCATGGAAGATCATATGGAAACAATGGACCTTTTTCTAACGGATGGCGGACGCGCACAGCCAATTGCTGTCTTCCTCCATGCAAGCACAGGTGAAGTACTCGGAACTTGGGGCGCTCGTCCGGCGTATATCCAGAACGTCATGGATGAGTTCAAGAGGAACCACCCCGATAAACAAGCTGCATCCTATCAAGAACAACTGGACCAAACGTACAAGAAGATCGGAGAGCTCTACCATGACGGTAATGAATATCAGAGGGTCATGATTCAGGAAATAAGGCAACTGCTTACTTCGTTTATATCTGATAGAAATGCCGATAATAACCTGTGACCGCGTTTGGCATAAGCGTGATCCTCCTCCCCCGATGAAGGTGTATGGTTTCTGACAGTGTCAAAGTTAAAAATGAACACACAGGATGAAATATATCACAATCCCGCTGCTTAAATCTTCCTGAATATGTTATCATTACTATCGATGAAGCGTTAGGGATTCACTGTTCCGGCAGCCTTTTATTAGGATAATTCATCAGAAGTATACCATTCACCAAATTTCATTAACTCAGTACAAGGGAGCGAAACACTTATGACAAAAAATGAAGCTCAGCGTCCGTCCCGCGTGGTGATCATCGGTACAGGAGCTGTGGGAGCAACGACTGCGTACACCTTATTCTTGCGCGAAAGAGTATCTGAACTGGTATTAATCGATGCGAACCATGACAAAGCGCTTGGTGAAGCCTTGGATATGAATCACGGCCTCCCCTTTGCCGGAGGCGTCAAGCTGTGGGCTGGAGATTACAGCGATTGCAAGGATGCAGACATCATTGTCATTGCCGCAGGCTCCAACCAAAGACCCGGCGAGACGCGAATTGACTTATTGAAGCGAAATACGGCGATATTTGACGATATTATCCAAAACATCGTGAAATACAATGACCACGGCATCATTCTTGTGGCTACGAATCCGGTGGATATTCTCTCTTACGTCACGTTGAAGAAGAGCGGCTTCCCCGTCAATCGCGTGATCGGCTCCGGCACCTTGCTGGATAGCGCCCGTTTCCGGTATTTGATTGGTCAAAACAAAGGCATTAATCCGCGCAGCATTCACGCCCATATCGTCGGGGAACACGGTGATTCCGAATTGCCGCTCTGGAGCATTGCCAACATCGCGGGGATCGGAATCGATCTGACTGACGGTGAAAAAGAAGATATTTTCGACCGCACCAAGAATGCGGCTTATGAAATCATTAACGCCAAGGGTTCCACCTCCTATGCAATCGCATTGGCGCTCGATCGGATCATCGTCTCCATTTTGCAAAACGAAGGTTCCGTTCTCAATGTATCCACGCTGCTCACGGACTACCACGGTGTGTCTGACGTATACTTAGGCGTACCTTGTGTGGTTGATCGTACAGGCGTTCGGGAAATTCTGAATCTCGAGTTTAACGACGAGGAACTAACCCAATTTCATGCATCTGCTAACAAACTGAAAGAGCAGATCTCCAACATTTTCGAGTAATACAAAGCAAGGCTTTCCGGATGTGTGATTCGGGAAGCCTTGTTCTTTTGGCTGAGGAGCGATGACATTACGTTGTAGCTAGCAAATCAGTTCGTGGCATAAATAGAAAAGGCGCTGTAAAGCAGAAGCAATCCCATCGATATATTAAATGGGCGCTCATATCGGGATAACAGATGCTGGAACAGCGAACCGAATAGCGCCCAGGTCATGTTGGCACAAATGCCGACAATCGTGAGCAATAACGAGTAGGATATCAACTGTGCATGGGAAGTAGAGATCGGCATGACGAAGGTCGAGCTGTTATCCCGTATAAAATAACCTTCGGATTCATGAACTGGAAGATGAACCCGAAATAAAAGGTATTGAATCCACGTGCCTTATCATCTGCATGAGGGGGCTTGCTCTGCATGATTTTTATGGCAAGATAGATCAGATACAAGCATCCGATGATATTCATAACAAACCTGATCTTCGGGATGAATGGATATAATACCAGATTGAAATAGCTGGACAACAGCATAATGACCAAGCATCCAGCTGCTACCCCTCCGATAAAGCGCATCGTTTTCTTAAATCCGTGGCTCCGTGCATTCGTCATCGAAATGATGTTGTTGGGTCCGGGCGTAAATGACGCGACAATCGCATAGGTCAACAGCGAAACGATGAACACGCGCTCCCTCCTTTCGCGTATGTTATAGTAGTAATAATTGTACGTTATAACGTACGTGCGTTATAATTATACAATATGTATGTTATAACGTACAATCTAAAAAAGGCGGTGTATGATGTTGAAGCCGATTCATTTAATATTGGCGAATAATATGAAGCTGCTAAGAGAGCAAAGGAAGCTAAGCCTGGATAAAGTCGCGGAGATGACTGGGATCAGCAAAACGATGCTAGGCCAGATCGAACGAGGAGAATCGAGTCCCTCTATAACAACCGTCTGGAAAATCGCGAACGGGTTAAAGCTTTCTTTTACGTCTTTGATTAATGAGCCTCAATCCGAAACGGTCGTGGTATCCCAAGAAGAGGTGCAAGCGCTGGTGGAGGATCACGGAAAAGTTCGAATTTATCCTTTTTTCCCTTTTGAGGAAGGGCGGCGATCTGAAATGTATTCGTTAGAAATGGACTGTGGCGGTTATTTAAGTGCAGAGGCTCATATCGAAGGGACGGAGGAGTTTATTACCGTATTCGAAGGGGAGATCACCATTCGTATCGACCATGAGGAATATACGGTAAAGCAAGGGGAATCCATCCGGTTTAAGGCCGATAAACCGCATGTTTATCATAACTCCGGCTCCTCCATGAACCGGTTAAGTATGGTGATCCATTATTCCAAATGAAAAAGCCGCACCCCCTCCATAAGAGGGAGCTGCGGCTTCGTATAACAGCACTACGTTCATCTACGGAGTGAGTTCGTACTGACTACCCCGTAACGGGACAACAACTTGCGCCCGAGCAGACCTACGGCACGGTCCGTTATGAACCCCATCAATCCCAGACAAATCAATCCGACAAAAATCCAATCCGTACGGAAGAACAAACGTGAATTCCAGATCAGATACCCCACGCCTTCATTAGACGCGATCATCTCTGCCCCGATAATCGCCATGAACGAGGTTCCCATGGCAAGCCGGATGCCGGTGAACATAAATGGGATCGTTGCAGGAATGATGACATGTTGCACAATCTGCCACTCGGATGCCCCCATGCTGCGGGCGGAGCGAATCTTATCCTCTTCTACGGATAACACACCCGTCAACGTATTTATTACCACAATAAAGAAGGTTGCATACAGAATAAGCATAACTTTCGATGTTTCCCCGATGCCGAACCAGACCAGAAACAAGGTGATGAAAGCAATCGGCGGAATGAACCGGATGAAATTGAGGAACGGTTCAGCAAAAGCGCGGATTGGCCCTACCTTCCCGATGATAAGTCCGGCCGGGATTGCAATCAGGCTGCCGAGGGTCCATCCGAGCAGCACCCGGTACGAACTAATCCCGATATACTGAATCAGGGTGCCGTCCATCAACAATTCATATCCGCCCTTGGCGGTATAGATTGGACCTGGCAGAATTTCGGGCCCATACGCAAGGGAAAGCAAATGCCAGACGCCAAGACCAGCAATCCACACCAGGATATGAAGCGACCATTTCTTAATTTTCTTGCTCATGGGTTCCCTTCCTCTCTACTCGTCAAAATGCGATTGGATTTGGTTGTACAGCGCATGGAAAGCGGGATTAGATATATCTCTCGGATAGGTGAGAGACACCTCGTAGATATCCGTTATTTTTGAGGACGGACCCGCTGACATGATGCCGATACGTCCTCCGAGTAGAAGAGCTTCCTGAATATCGTGCGTCACGAAGATGACGGTTTTATCCGTGTCCTGCCATATGCGTACCAACTCTCTTTGCATCGTCCGTCTTGTCATCGCATCCAATGCGCCGAATGGTTCATCCATGAGCAAAATCGCTGGATCATTGGACAATACCCTTGCCAGCTGTACCCGTTGTTTCATACCGCCTGACAGTTCGCGTGGATATTTGCTCTCATGCCCCGCAAGACCCACTAGCGAAATAAACTGGCTGGATATGTCCTTTCGTTTCGCGGGAGGTATTCGCTTCATCCGAAGTCCAAATTCCACATTCTCTCTTACGGTCAGCCATGGGAACAAGGAGGAGTCGGCTTGCTGAAATACGACGGCACGATCCTGGCCCGGACGGTCCACCTCCTTCTCGCCTACTCTCACCTGACCCGAAGTTTTGGATACAAAGCCGGCGATCAGACTCAGCAGCGTCGACTTGCCGCACCCGCTTGGACCCAACAGAACGAAGAACTCGCCGCCTTTTACCGCCAGATTGACGTCCTGGATAATATAGTGCAAGTCACCTGCCGAGGTTTGCTGTGCGTAACTTTTATTCAACTGTTCAATGTGGATTTCATTCTGCCTTGACGCTGCTCTCATCGTCTTCATCTCCTCACTTCAGTTCAAGGACTCGATCCGGGAATGCTTCCCTTACCAAATCCAGATTCAATTTTTCGTTCAGCTCGAAGTCCTTTTCGATGATCCCGTTATCCACCATATATTCCTTCTGTCCCTGTAATCCTTCGTAGGCTTTTTCCGTAAAACCAAGATTCCATGGATTCTTCGGCAGATCCTTTAGCGTTGCTTCTCTCGGCTGCTTGACCTCTTCATACATCAGATCCGCCGTTTCCTCCGGATGCGCCTGGGCATAAGCTGACGCTTCATCCAGCGCTTTCAGCAGCGCTACGAAACCTTGCTTGTTACTGTTGAGCCCTTCATTCGATGCGATCAATCCGGTACCAAGCCTTACCGGTGTCTTGGACATATCCGACAATTCTTTGGCTTCGGTAAGCGCACCGAACTTCTCGTTCAGCACTGCTCCATATACCCAAGCGGCGTCAATGTCGCCTTTTTTGAGAGCTACATACGCCTCGTCGAAACTTCCCTGTCCGATCAGCTCCACATCCGAGAGCGCAACTCCGTTTTCGGCCAAATACACATCCCACAGATAGGGGATGAAAGTGCCTCTTGAGAAACTTAACCTTTTCCCCTTGAGATCCGCAGCGCTTCCAATCTCTTTACGAACGAACAGCTTCCATTCGCTCGCACTTAAATCCGTTGCCGTTCCTGAGGAAGCAAAGATGGAGTAATCGCCTTTGCTGACAGCGTTCAGGAGCGGGAAGTCCGCTCCGAACGCAACGTCTACCTGTTTAATGAATAAGGAGTTCACGCCTTCAGCCGGCGTAGCGAAGTTTACCAATTCGGCATCAATTCCGTGTTTGTCGAAGAAGCCCTTGCTTTTTGCCACACGAAACACGGTATTGGTGGAAATGTCCGCGATTTTCAGTTTGAGCCGATTCTCCTGCTGCTCACCCAAAGCATTGCCGCACCCGCTTAGCATACTCATGATAAGAATCACCGACAGCATCCAAAAACTCCATTGCTTCCAAGATTGATGTCTACTCATCCCGATCCCTCTCTTTATGCACGACTTCATCTGTTCTGGCCACGCAAAGCGCGCCCTCACCATATGAGATTGTACCTTCGACTTCCACGCTTGTAACGGCACCTCTCGGCGCGGCCCCCGGCAGACGGTAATCGGCAACATCCAGCGGGGCAATCTCCGTCTCAACGGGCAATTCAAGCTGAGGAACCCATTCATATGGAACCCGGTATGCGCGATAGACCATATTGGAGTTGCGGCTGTTCTTATAAGGCGAAATATATTCCCACACCAGCTCGAATTCTCGTGTCACTTCGAATATTCGCCCGTCAGCCCCTTCGGTAATCAGGGTGTTGCCATTGGGAAGCCGCTGTGCCGAGCTGATATACGGGCTGTAAAAGCGGTAAGAGTCAAGCGGAGCCTGGAATCCGGCTTCCGTCGGCGTATATTGCCATTCAATCTCTAAAGTAACGGGGTTGATTTCCAGGATGCGCGAATGGTCACGCCGAGCTATTTTCAAGCCATCCGCCGCTTCCGGATTCGGCTTTCCGTAACCGCCCCAACCCCCATTATCAAAAATCAAAATGTTACCCTCGCCCGGAAGGCCCTGCGGTATGAGATGTGCATGATGCTGGCCGATAATCCAGCCGATATGCTTCGTTTCCTCCGTGGAATAATCGGGGCCAAGCTTCCAGACGATGTCCCCGGATTTTTTATCAATGATGGCAATAATATTCGTTTCCCTGGCATCCCAGATTATATTATCGGGATGAAAGCGTTCGTCTCCCGCATCATAAAATCGGTTAGGCCCGAGCACCGAAGCCGAATTAATGTGCATCCAATCGCCCGCATGAGCTCCAAAGCCGCGGGTGTTCGGATCGCGGGATAATGCGAGCTTTGCATCCTCATCAAATCCCAGTTCATCAAAGTGATCGCTGACGGCCCATTCCCACACCACATTTCCTTCCCAATCCACTTCGATGATCGTATCATCCAGCAGCTCGATGTCGGATATCTCGGGACGTTTCACATTCTTGTGGGCCAGAATGAGCGTATTTCCCGAATCCACCTTCGGATCCTGCCCTGGAACATAATAACCGACGGGATTGCCCTCACGCTGATAATCGTGATGCTGGCGTGCCATCCACTGGGGCGGATGCCCCGGATCCTCTATGTATTCATAACGGTCAAATTTCCAGACGATATTGCCGTCCCAGTCGACCTGCACCAGATTGGTTTCATCCTGAAACCCGTATTTCGGGTCGCGCTCGGAGGTGCTTCCCAGCACGTAACCACCCGGAAACAGCTTGTTGGGAAATCCTCGAAGCCCTTTCCACAAATGAACCTCTCTCCCATTCATGTCAATGAGGAGAGCTCCTGTATCCGCTGCTTGATATATCGTGTAACCGCTCCAAGTCTTCTCCGGATTATAAACCGTTGTACCTGTTGGATAAATCGTCGGATGTCCCATCGTCACAACTTCCTTTCAAATTTGATTTTTAGTAAGAAATAAAGGCGTTTGAACGTTTCACGGAGCCGCGATTACCTTGAACATTCCTTTCGTTTGGCTCGGTAAATATTGCACACTGTTGAAGCACGGAATCCGAGAAACCTTCAAGATGTTCATGGAGCTGTTTAAAATAATGAATGAGTTCCCTGAGCTCCTCGTGCGAGAATGCGCCGAAGATGAGGTCAATCATATACCCGCCAACATTTTCATTACGCTGCAGCATCTCTCTTCCTGCTTCTGTAATATCTAAGGCAATCGCTCTCCGGTCCGTCTTGCTACGCCTTCTGATCGCGAACCCGGAAGTCTCCAGCTTGTCGCATATCGCCGTTACAGCTCCGGATGTGAAGTCGAGCTGTTCCGCCAGCTCGCCAAGCCTCTGCTCTCCATTCCGGAATATCGTGTTGAGAATCAACAAGCCTGGCAAGGATATGCCTTCCACCGAAATCTTGTCACGTTCTTTGACAAATCTGCGTACCACTTTGCGAAAATGCCAATCGGCCTCCTCTAACAAGTCCCAATTCTTATCTTCCATGTCGCTCCTTTCTCGGGTCATGAACTTCCGTTTTCCGGTCCTTATCCCCTATTGCTAACACTTGAAAATACAGAAAGACCCCCGTCTCCCCCTTTCGTCGTACTTACGACAGAGGAGTAAACAGGAGCCTTTGGTGGACCAATCGGCTGACATTATCCTTCAATGCTAAGATAATGAATGATCATTTAATGATGACTGAAGGGTGATACCTGTGGCTAGATTAAACCAATTAATTCCACCTGTCAAGTAGGAATTAAATAAAGTTCATCCAGGGAGAAATGCGCAGCATTATAAAAAAGACAACCGCGCACCCATTTGACGGATATGGTTGACGTCCGCAAACAAGATAAAATAATTGTAGAATGTTTCCCCGATCTGGACAGGGCGGGGGTATCTTACGATCAGAGCGGACTGCTTATTCATCTCGGCTGGCTGGTCGGCTGACGGGAAGATGAAACACGCGTCTTGATGTTGCACCTTCACATGGATAATCGTTGGTGATGAGCCGTAAGGCATTAATGGATGAAAAGCTTCGGCGTGGCATACTTCGGTAATAGGGTCACTCGAGGAAATCGCGGATACCTGAAAAAAACCGTCGGCCCCTTCGTATCTTTCTTCACTTACCTGACGCCAGTTTGCGGGATATGGAAAGGATACCCGATAAACGAGGCTGGTGAAAATGTTTTCCGGAAGCCTTCTGGCGCGGGGAGACCACTGCACGGCGGTAATACGCCCGCCGCTGACGACGTTCACCGGCATCTGCTCCCTGATATCCACGATCCAGAGCTGACTAGCGCTTTCAACACCTCCGCATCCCGACAAATACGCGATTTTCGCACCGTCCGGCGACAACCCGACAGGGGTGGCAAAACAGTCGGAAACCGCAACCGTCCTTTGATTCTGTCCGGTGCGGCTGTCAATCTGGATAAGAGAATAATAATACGGCTCTTCATAAGCGGTTGCGCTGTAGGCGATGTTCTGGGAATCCGGTGACCATGACGGAAAATAGTTTTTGGCGAGCGGTCCGCCCTCCAGCGTATAGACGGTTCCGGTTGCCAAATCGACAGTTGATATCATGGAGATGCTTGCACCGGGGAATGTATAGAGTGCGAAGGCACCGTCCGGGGATATCCGAACGTTATGGAGCGGTCCATTCATATTCCGTGTGATTTGTCTCCGATTTTCGCCATCGCTCCGCATGCGGAAGAGCTGCGTAATGCCGCTGGCATCCGGAGCCGCAAATAGAAGCTCTGTACCCGAAGGGAACCATTGAACATCGCTAGCTCCAGGCTCTGAGATGGTATAGCTCCGATGTGTGAACGTATCATAGACGACGATCAGGCCGTTTTTAACATACACCAGCGACCGGTTGTCAGGAGACCAGTCCAACAACGTGTAAGGTTCGATTTGGTCAATTCTGGCTGCGGTAAGCGTGGCGGTATCCAGCAAGTGGACCACATTTCCCATTCCGATAAATGCAATCCTCCTACTGTCCGGCGACCAATAGGGAACGGAGAATTCCGCGCCAAGTCCCCGAGTAAGTTGAACATGAAGCCTATCCTGCGGTCGGTACAGCCAAATGTCGAACGATCCGGCACGATTCGATGTATAGGCGATCCACCCTTGATCTAGATCATGAGAAACAGCTTGCAAGGCCAACATCCTCTCTTGAATCATCTAATACTTCAGATATATTCAGTGGAGGACGGTTAGGCGACCGTCCCGATCGGATTTATATCGAGCTTCTTCATTTTTATTTGAATGGCTCATCATGCGGATGCGTCGTATTTTCAAACAAGCTGTTAGGCATTAAATTCAATTGCAGGGTTACCTGAAAACGTTGTTTCGGAATATTCGCCGATCGTGTATTCTGAGATGATTTTTGTCCAAAATGCTTGGGCCGACCGATTTTTTTCCAACCAGGCAATACTCCACTTGCCCTTAAACATTTCGAATACTTTAAAGGCTGCTTCCTTACCAATTGCCTGCTTTCGGTATTTTTTTAAGATGAAAAATTCCGCCATGGAGTAGTTTCGAGTGAAATCTCTTGCTGTTTTTATTTCTCTCACCAATACAAACCCGGCCAGCTTCCCTGATTGTATTACAAAGTAAGGATACCGCCCCTCTTCCGTCCAGTAATGGTCTAAATACTTATAATCGTACAGGCCAAATTCATTAACGTCATTCTCACTCTCAGCTTCGTATTGGCTCATATCGTATTGATAGAGTTCCATGAGGTTACGTAATACTGTTTTCTGTTCATATGAAACCTTTAAAAGTTCCACCTGCCCACCTCCTTGATCTCTGTATGGATGTAAAAATATATTCAACATGGTGTGTATGGATCCTGCCCATATTTGAGAATAAGGCAGTCGAGGATCATTCTCTCATTGGTAATGATTTGCCTTTTTCTAGTATTGCTCAACCCCATGATGGTTGGTAGAATATAACAGTTATATTATCGTACATATACAAGGAGAGGAACACAATGACAGTTCAACAACAAGCAGCAATGGATTCCATGATCGAATGGCTGGCAAATGAACAAGAGCTCGGTCATAAGCCCAGCAAAATCGAATTAGCGGGGGAATTTGATCTTCACGACATGCATTATTATATTTTCAAATATAAAAAGACCCTGTTTGGCAAATGGCTGGTCGGTGTCTGTGGCGGTTATGAAAATCCGTCAGACACCGAGCATTGCGGACATGTATTCAGTGAGATGCAGCCCTATCATTCTGCCACGGCGGAACAGGAAGCTGTAGCCATGGTTAACATGATTCGTGAGTATTGGATGAAACAGGCGGCACTCTATGAGGCAGGGGAAGCTCCAGAGAATAACCCGACGGACTCCAACGAATCTTCCGGTATATTTAACGGCTTCGTTCTGTTGAACTCATCGGAATGCGACCTGGAGCAGATCAAAGCAATTCTTCAGCACGACTGGAATATTTCCTCTTCCCCGGAGAATGGCAGCTCCGAAGAGGAAAAGGAAGGTATTCTGGTCATTGAAGCAGACGGCTGCATGGTCGCGGTCAGCTTCGTTGATGCTCCGGTACCGGATGGCGAGGCTGAGCATTACGCGCAAGGAAACTACCTGTGGCCAGAGGCAGTAGAGGTAACCAAAACCCATGTCAGTCAGCTTATTCTGGCTGTGTTTTCGCGTGCTGCCTCCCCGCTTGATAGCGGCAGGATGTACACCAAGCTGGCGGCGAGCTGTTTGAAACTGCCTAATGCCGTCGGTCTCTATTCATCCGGCACGGTATTTCAGCCCGAGCTCTTTGTGGAAATGGCTGAAACCATGAAATCCGACGATCTGTTTCCGCTGTTAAATCTCGTATACTTCGGGCTCGTACGCACGGAATCCGGAGTCAATGGTTATACCTATGGACTCAGAGCCTTTGGTAAAGACGAGATCGAAGTGCTGGACAGCCAGGTAACACCTGCCGAGCTTCGTGAATTCCTGATGGATATTTCTTTATATATCGTTGAACAGAACGTCACACTAAGGGACGGGGAAACCATCGGCTTTTCGGCGGAACAGAAGCTGCCGATTATGCGTTCCGACGGAGTTTATCTTGATGGTGACACACTTAAAATCAAGTTCTGATTCAACGTGATCTTCCACATTAAAAAGCTCTCCAAGTCATTCAAAATAACTTGGAGAGCCTTTCAAACTCTACAGCTTGAAATGGCGATGTTCCCTTGAGTTTTTATATAACCGGCCAAAGCTGACGCCTTGACATGACACCCAGACCCGTGCAACGTTCAACGTTTGGATGGCAATTACTCATCTTCCTCCTTGAATGTCTGCGCATTTAATATATCCTCTGCAAACTGCAGCAAGCCTTCGCTTTTCATAATGGCAATTCCCTTCTGCGCCTCGTCTCCCAGAACCACCAGGCTATCCCCGGGGCGTATATCGAATATATCCCTGGCTTTTTTGGGAATTACGATCTGACCACGTTCCCCGACCCGTACCATGCCGAAAATATGTTTTCCCTTCGGACGCAGGCCGATTTCTGAATGCTTATCGGAATAATGGACCAGATCATCCAATACCACGCCATACAGATCCGCAAGAGCTGTACAATGTTGAATATCCGGTACAGTCTCTCCACTTTCCCACTTCGCCACGGCTTGTCTTGAAACGCCGATCTTTTCGGCAACTTTTTCTTGGGTGAATCGGTGCATCTTTCGCAATTTCTTCAAATTCATATTAATCATATGGAGCTCACATCCTTTGTTCTCATTATAAAGTCAGATTCCGAGTAAACCAGTAATTAAGGATAACATTTCATGTTGCTTTCAGTTGCCGCAGAACAGTCACACATAAAAACGAGCACAAAAAAAGGCCAACCAGAAGATTCTGGCTAACCTGATAATAGGAAAAAGCCCCCTTTTAGAAGGGAGGCTTTTTACGCAATTATGGTATTACGCCTGGATAAACAGGCTGAATTCCTGGCCGTTTTTGACCGGCTCCTGTGCCATGGTATAGCCGTGTTTAACGACTTCCTCCGGCACGTTCCGAAAAGCGGACGGACAGTCCGAAATGACCTGAAGCGTCTGCCCTTTTTTCATATCACGGAGTGTTTCGAGTGTGTAGATGACCGGGTAAGGACAAGATTCCCCCCGGAGATCCAGTGTGAAATCAACGGACATGGGTTGCATCCCCTTTCTTGAATCCAACGCCGAAGCGGTAGTTTTTTTGCCAGTATGCGGCGACAGCGAATCCACCCCCGAGTACAAGCAGCGTAATGATCAATGCACCCGCCGGACCCATGACGGTGATCAGGTTGATAGGCGAGCCGCTCTTCACGAGAAGGTTAAATATCCCCATATGATCCCATGCATATGCCAAAGCAGTTGCACCTATTATATTGCCGATAAACACGGGTAAAAAGACAACTTGTCCCTCCATCAGCCGGTACATCATGCCGGTTTCGCAACCTCCGGCCATAACAATACCCAAGCCGAAGAGCAATCCGCCGATAAAGGTGCTTGGGGCGGCAATTTTTGTAATCGGGTCCAGACCGTATACAAGAATAACGATAAGCGTAGCGACAGAGCTGACTGCCATACCGACGGCAATCGCTTTTGTCATCGTAGCCCGGCCGCTGATCCACAGATCGCGGAAAGCGGAAGTAAAGCAGATTTGCCCCCGTTCGATCAGAATACCGAATGCCGCTCCGAAAAGGGCGGCTGTCCCAAGCATCGTGCGACCTGTTGCGTAGAAGTATACGATCAGCGCGATGTACGCAAGACCTAGCACACCCCCCAATAGGGGTTGCCTGTTCTTACCCGTTTTAACGGAGGGCGCGGTACCGCCCATTTTCAGGACGGGCTTCCCTTTCCACCATCTTGTGTTAACCAGCCGAGCACCTAAGAATGTGCCCGCGCCGGTAGCAACGATAAAGATCCAGGAATGAAGGGAGAATTGTGGGAGGCCGGTAAAAAAGGCTGCGAGATTGCAGCCCAGAGCCAGCCGGGCTCCGAAGCCCGCGATCATTCCTCCGGCAAATCCCTGAACGTACCGCCGTTTCTGTCTCGGCATTCGGATCTTGAAATTGCTGCTCAGCAGAATCGTAATGAGGGCTCCGATAAACATGCCCCATACGATCCAGCCGTCGGTCCGCGTCCAAGTCGTTCCGTTCATATGTACGAGGTCGAAATACGCCCAATCCGACACATCTACCCCGATGAATTCCAGAATATGTCCCCCGAAACGGGTAAACTCACCGGTTACCGCCCACACCGTATGGGTGATTCCGAAGTAAACCGCGCTGAGAATACCGGCCAGAGCCATAACCAGATAAGGGCTCCAATAACTTCCGAACCATGTTGAATATAACTTTTTCACTTGCCTCAATAACTCCTCTTCCATAAAGTCACGACACTCATCTATGGTAAAACCCGCACATTCCATTTTACTATAAAAACTGCAACGCAGGGATGAAAATGTTCATGCCATTACATCGTTAAAACAAAAAAGCCGCGTTTGTTCGCGACTTTATTGCGTGTTTGTTCTTAATATCCGAGTTCATTCATGTTCAAAGCGGCGGGTTTGCGACTCCCATTTGTATCCAACCTTCCTTTGAAGGACCATATACCGCAGGGATATTCAATCCCGCCTGACGCATAAGAACGGTGACCTGCCCTCTATGATGAGCAATGTGCTTAATCAATCCCATAAAGATGGTAGCATTTGATTCCTGACGTCCAAAGGCATTTTGGATTTGTTTTAAACTTTCATCCGTCCATCGTGCTTCAAGAGCCGTCGATACCTCTGAACTTATTTTTCTAAAAGTTTCGGCGATTTGTTTCGCGGCCGGTACATCATCTGAATCTTGCACCTGATCGAGAACAAGCCCGAATTCAGTCAAATATTCAGGGGTGTTCGTTACGAAATGCCAAGCAATTCTCCCCAGCGTCCTGCCTTCAGGATATACCTGCTGTTGTAAAGATTCATCCGTCAAACTGTCTAACACCTTTTGTGTTAATTCTGCTTCCCTCTTCCATTCTGTAATAAAATCAGAAACAGTTGTATACATGATTGATTCATCCCTTTCTAAGAAACTAAGTTCAATATTTGATGGATAGGATGTAAGATGATCATCCCTAAGTTCATCATATCTGCTAATAGTGACAAGGGTTGTCATAGTTATTTTTATCATTAGCGAACAACCGAACTGCAAGCAAGAGCGCCACCAAAACCATGACAAACCCGGACCAACCCAGATTGTCAATGGAGGAGCTGCTGATCACCAATCCGCCGATTCCTGAGCCGAGGGCGAAGCCAAATTGGATAAACGAAGTGTTGACGCTTAAGGCAATATCCGGCGATTGCGGGACCAGGGTAACTAAGTACAACTGCTGTGCTGGAGATGTCGCCCATGTGGCGGCCATCCATAACATGATGAATGGAACAACAGCGTAGATCGAGCCGTTGAACCAAGACAATAGCAGCAACGTTCCCGCTTGGATGGACAGACCGGCGTAGATCGTGAATCTGGATCCCTTCGTATCCGCTATCCCCCCTCCGAATTTGGAGCCAACAAAGCTGCATATCCCCGAGATCAATAGAATACCGGAAAGCGCCGTTGCGGATAACTCACTATTCTGCTGGAGATAGGGGGATATATACGTAAATAGCGATGAGTATCCTCCGATATAGAACAGCGTAATGACTACAGCCAGCACCATTTTTTTATCTTTTAATATCGACAGCTGCATTCTAAGTGTAATGGCTTTTTGCTCCGTAATGGACGGAACTTTGGAAACGACCGCCAAGAACGGAATCACCATCAGCAAGCCAGCAATGACGAATAAGGTTCTCCATCCCATGGTTTCGCTCAAGAACGTGCCGATCGGCACGCCGAGCACCAGGGAGCTGCTAAGTCCCATCAATATGGTGCCGATCGCACGGCCCCGATTCCGTTCTTCAACCATGCGCGTGGCTACGGCCATAGCAATGACCGTGGCTGTTCCACCGCTGAGTCCCTGGATCATTCGAGTCATCAGCATCATTTCAAGTGAGTCACTAACATAGACGAGACAGCTGCTGAAAATAAATATGCCGAGCATAACGAGAAGCATTTTTTTTCGGTCCACCCGGATGGTTGCGGCGACCACTACGGGTGCGCCTATCGCTGCAGAAAGGGCGAATGTCGTTACGAATGATCCAGCGGTGGACGTCGCAATGCCTAGATCCTCCGCTACGATGGGAAGAATTCCGCTTATGATGTACTCGATCGTTCCAATGAGAAACACGGCCAGGGCAAGCAAATAAACGATCCATTTATTACTCATGCTCGTTCCTCTTCGCATTCAATTGGTAATTGAATTTCGATGAGACAAACCCCCGGCTCACCTGATAAAGGCACATAGGTTTCTCTTCCGGGCTGGTCGCTTCGAACGAGATAACCATGCTGCTCAATCCATTCGGCAAGATCCAGGCAGGCCGATTCGGAGTACGCCGAATCCGAGCGAAATAACAGTGTGGCCATGGTCTCAGAAGGCAGGAATCGATACTGGAGATGCTCCGGCAGCTTGAAGGTGTCCGATTTCACGGCATAACCTGCTTCGAACTCAAACACATGCTCTTTGCTGCCGGATACGTTCCACAACAACGTCTGCGGACCGTATAATAGAGACTTGGCTCGGCCATCATGCAGCCCATCGAACATTTCGAAAAGGTTTGGGATATCCTCAACGATGCCTTGGGAAGCATACGTGATCATGTGCATGGCTTCAATGCGTTTCAAGACAACCTCTTGTTTATTATTTACTTTTCCTTCACGTTCCAGGAGCTGCATTCTTTCTTTTACCCGGACAAGCCTAGAGCGCTCCATATCAAGCTGCCGCTCGATTTCACTCTCCTTGAGCCTCAGCATGCCCCGAATCTGTTCTGTTGATATATCTTCATGAAGGAGCAACGCGATCTGCTGTAATGTAAATCCCAATTCCTTATATATGACGATACGGTTGATTTCCAGTAGTTGTTCGGCGAAATAATACCGATATCCCGTCGATTCATCGGTCATGCCTGGCTTCAGGATTCCGAGCTGATCATAATAGCGCAGCGTTTGTAACGGAATTCGGCTCAGCCTGGAAAACTCGCTGATCTTAAACAATGCTTTCACCCTCTATCTTGATTTATTGGTTAGAGTATAAACTCTCTAGTTAGGTATAAAGTCAAGAGGGCTAAATAAATTTGTACGCAATCCGCGATGGTAAGGACTGTTCCGTGACACAAGTTGATCGATTTAAAGCCTCTCCTTAAGTTAACAATCACCAGCAAGCTATTTCCTCTCAATGACAATATTCCAATTGTGATTACAAGCAGCTGGGATGTTTCCGCGCTCCAAGATATACTGTTCCACTAACTCCGCGGTGTCGATCAGTATCTCCCGCATCACTCTCTTCCCTTGGAACATGCTGTAATCCCCTCCTCCTCTGGCCCGGTAGCTGTTCAAGACCACATCCAGCTCCATCCCGCCCGGCAAGTCTGCGCCGTTATATTTCAATTTGCTGACCCTTGATCCCGGCGCGCATGCAATGTTTAATGTATATTCAATGCCTTCCCACATGTCGTAATTATAGTGCTGCGGTTTCGGCTTCATATATGCCGGGTTCACGGCAGGAGTCCCGCCTGGGGCGACCGTAAAATAACAGGCTGTCTGTTCCAGCGCGTCCCGGATGTCGCGTCCGGTCAGCCGAAGTACGACCAACGTATTCGGGTATATGAAATTCGTAAGGATATCCCGTCTTGTGATAATCTCTCCGAACCCCTTGGAATCTTCACTGAGTAATGACGTACATGAAACGTTGACACCCGCATATTCCATCTGCACGCGATGGATAAACTCGATAAAAGGATGCTCCGCCAGCCGGCAGGCTGCAGGATCGTTCATGCCCATGTCACCCTCGACTCGTCCGATCGGCTCGTCGAGCCATGCCTGGGTCCGTTCTTCCAACTGCTGGCTGGAAGCTAATACCACTGTGTCAGTCGTTGTCCCAGTGTCCGGTCTCAGCAACTCGGCCCGTTTCTCCACAACCATCCAGCGTTCCTGTGCCTTAACCAGATCCACACGGATCTTGCCGATGGCCTGTCCATTGAAGCCGGGTTGGACAACTGTCACTCCGTGGACCTGCGCGGCCAGCAGCCGATGCTGATGCCCGGTGATGAGCACATCGATGCCCTTCACCTCGGCACACATGGCATAAGCCTGGTTCTCCTCGGTGATGCTTTCCGCCGGCTCCCCGGTTTCCATATCGCACTCAAATCCGCCGTGGTACGCCACGATCATCACATCGGGGTGCTCCTCCAGACGGATGCGCGGCACCCATTCCTTCACGGTTTCCAATGCGTCTTGGAATTCGAGACCCTGAATGTGGGACGGATTCTCCCAGCTCGGAATGTAGTGTGTCGTCACACCCAGAACCGCCACCCGGATGCCGCCGACGTGCTTGATTAGATAAGGCTTACCAAAGGCGGGCTCCTTGCTATCCTGCAACCGGATTCCGGCTGACAACCAAGGAAACCGGGAATCCTGCACCACTTTTTCAAGCGTCTCCATACCATAATTAAATTCATGGTTACCCGGAACAGCTGCATCGTAGCCCAGCTCATTCAGCGCACCAATCAACGGATGGATATCCGTTCTGCTTTTAACTGCATAGGAAGCCAGCGGAGAGCCTTGAATCAAATCTCCGTTATCGATCAGCAACAGATCCGGATGGATGAGCCGCTCTTCACGGATTAGGGACGCCAGCTTGCCGAGTCCCATATCCCTTTCGTCCCGTGTCCGGTAATCCGTAGGGTACAGATGTCCGTGTAAGTCGCTGGTGGCCAGCACGGTAATCGTCATTTTATTCGTCGGATTCATACCATCTCTCCTGTTCACAACATATTCAAGCCATTCTATCAACTGAAATGCAGTTTTATATTAAAATTCCAAAACTTTACAAAGAGTTATCATTTCATTGACAGACCATTAACACTCCCTCCGTATAGTGGAGCAGGTAAGACATGTCATTAACTTATAAATGGAGGTCATTGTTTTGAAAAAATGGATGAAAATCACCATGCCCCTGTTACTGTGCGTCGCTGTCATCAGCGGATGCGGCGGCGGAAATACCGACACCAGCGGCAAAGCCGCGGCGAACGCCGGGCAGGAGAACTCGCAAGGCACAAAAACAGACAGCAGCGCGACCACAGAATCTACCGGGTATGTCCCTGATAAACTGACGGTCCAATTCGTTCCTTCCCAGAATGCCGATACGCTTGAAGCCAAAGCCAAGCCGCTCGAAAAGCTGCTGTCCGACAAAATCGGGATCCCCGTTGCGGTCAGCGTATCGACTGACTATAACACGATTGTAGAAGCGATGGCATCTAAAAAGGTGGACGTTGGCTTCCTGCCGCCAACCGCGTATGTTCTTGCCAAAGAGAGAGGCGCTGCTGAGGTTATACTGCAGGCCCAACGTTATGGCGTTAAGGATGAAACCGGCGAGCCTACGGATGAGCTTGTGGATTTCTACAAGGCGATGATGATCGTGAAAAAGGATTCTGCCATCCAATCCGCGGCCGACCTGAAGGGCAAAAAAATTGCCTACCAAAACGTTTCATCCTCTGCCGGTTATGTGTGGCCTGCGGCGGTTTTGATGGATAACGGGATCGACCCGATGAAGGACGTCGAGCCGATTACGGTAAAAGGCCATGACCAAGCCGTCCTTGCCGTGTTGAACGGCGATGTCGATGCAGCTGCCATTTTCCAGGATGCCCGCAATGTCGTCAAGAACGATTACCCCACCGTATTTGAAGATACACGCGTACTGACTTATACGGAGAAAATTCCGAACGATACGATCACCGTGCGCTCCGATATGAGCCCGGAATGGATTGAGAAGCTGCAAACCGCGTTTATCGAGATCGGCCAGGACGAAGAAGGCCACAAGATTATCTCGGAAATTTACACGCATGAAGGTTATGTCAAATCCGATGACAGTCGTTTCGAGATTGTCCGTGAATATGGCAACAAGGTTAAGACCGAGTAAACGATAAGGGACTGGGTGCCATGATTGAAATTCGCAACGTTTCGAAAACATACGCCAATGGAACCAAAGGACTGAACCATATCAATCTGACGATCGGCCGCGGCGAATTCGTGGCGATCGTCGGGCTGTCCGGCGCCGGTAAGTCGACCCTGCTGCGGTCGATGAACCGGCTTCACGACATTACCGAAGGCAACATCGTGATCGACGGTAAATCGATCACAGCGGCCAAGGGCAAAGAGCTGCGGCGCATCCGAAGAGATATCGGCATGATCTTTCAAAGCTTCAACCTTGTGAAGCGCTCCTCCGTGCTCCGCAATGTGCTCGCCGGACGCGTCGGATACCACTCCACCCTGCTCACCCTGCTCGGCCGATTTCCAAAGGCCGATGTAGATCTCGCTTTTCAGGCACTCGACCGGGTAGGCATCGTCCAGAAAGCCTATGCCCGGGCCGACGAGCTGTCTGGCGGACAGCAGCAGCGAGTCGCGATTGCCCGAGTGCTTGCGCAGGAAGCCAAGATCATACTGGCGGACGAGCCGGTTGCTTCCCTCGATCCTTTGACTACGAAGCAGGTCATGGATGATTTAAAACGAATTAACGCGGAGTCCGAAATTACGACGATCGTGAATCTGCATTCGATCGATCTGGCACGGCAGTATGCTACTCGGATTATCGGATTGCGCGCCGGGGAGGTAGTCTTTGACGGACCTGTATCGGAAGCGACGGATGAGCGGTTTACGGAAATATACGGACGGCCATTCGGCAAGAATGAGGTATTGGAGGAAACGGCTGTATGAAGATGGAAATGGAAACGGGGCCGTTCGAACCATCAGCTCAATCTCCCCTTCATCGCCCGAAACCACCTAGCAAACTGAAGCAATACATGACAATGGCTTTCCTGCTGCTTCTCGTCTGGGGCAGTGCGCAGCAGACGGACGCTTCCTTCATGGAGCTTGTAGAAGGTCTGCCAAATATGCTCGACCTGCTGCGGGAAATGTTCCCGCCGAAATGGAGCTATCTCGACAACATTTTGGAAGCCATGCTGGAAACGATACGCATGGCGCTGATCGGGACCACGCTGGGCGCCGTCCTGGCCGTTCCGGTGGCGCTGCTCTGTGCAGATAACATGGTCAAGAATCGGTGGATCACCTATCCGGTTCGCTTTCTGCTAAACTTGCTCCGCGCGATTCCCGACCTTCTGCTCGCCGCCTTATTTGTTGCCATAGCAGGACTCGGTCCGTTACCGGGGATTTTTGCCTTATCCGTCTTTTCACTGGGTCTGATAGCTAAACTCACCTATGAAGCGCTGGAAGCGATAGATCCTGGACCGCTGGAAGCGATGACCGCTGCCGGAGCAAATCTGCCACAGCTGATCGTGTACGGTGCTGTCCCGCAGGTTCGGGCGCATTTCGCTTCTTATACGCTGTACACGTTTGAAATCAATGTCCGTGCCGCTGCCGTGCTCGGTCTGGTGGGAGCTGGCGGGATCGGTCATTATTATGAAGTGACACTCGGTTTTTTTGAGTACGACAAGACATGCATGATCATCATCTTCACCCTGATTGTTGTCCTCTTGATCGACTATCTTAGTGCGAAATTGCGGGAGAAATTGTTATGAGTCAATCATGGAACGACATCGTTCCCCAACCGAAAAAAAGCCGGCTCCGCTGGCTCATCTACGTTATGCTGGCCGTCGTTTATGTCTGGGCCTTCTCCGGTATTCCGTACTCTGGCATTAAGGAGACGGCTGGTCAGGTGACAACGGCTATTTTCTCAGGTTTGCTTTCACCCGATTGGGATTTTGTCTATTTACCAGACGGAGAGGATTTGCTGCGAGGCTTGCTGGATACGTTGGCTATATCCATTCTGGGGACGATCATCTCGGCGGTCATCTGTATCCCGTTCGCTTTCTGGGCCGCGGCCAACATGACCGGGTCCATATTCGCCTCCGGATCAGGCAAAGTGCTGCTCAGTCTGATCCGCGTCTTTCCTGAAATCGTAATGGCACTGTTGTTCATCAAGGCAGTGGGCCCCGGCTCTTTTGCAGGTGTGCTGGCACTCGGTTTGCATTCAGTAGGCATGCTTGGCAAACTGTTCTCCGAAGAGGTGGAACAGATCGATACGGGCCCGACCGAAGCATTGATCGCTGCTGGCGCGACACGGTTGCAAATCGTCCGGTTCGCCGTTTTGCCACAGGTACTGCCCGGCTTTCTGTCGTATATCCTCTACCGCTTCGAAATCAATCTCCGCTCCGCCACCATCCTGGGCGTGATCGGCGCAGGCGGCATCGGGACACCGCTTATTTTCGCGCTGAGCTCACGAAATTGGGACCGCGTCGGCATTATTTTGCTCGGAATTATTGTCATGATTACCTTGATCGACTTGATTTCGGGCGCGATTCGAAAAAAGCTCGTTTAACGGAGGGCCATGAATAACTTTGGAAGTATCCTCCATACTAGTGATGAACAACATCTTACAACCAAGGAGGAACCATGATGCTCGACAATTTGGAAAGCGACTACAACTGCGCGAATGCCGGCGACGATCTCCATCGGCTCAAGCAAGAGCTTGCCGCTCTGCGGGAACAGGGTACGGAAGGCCAAGAAACACAGGAACAACTCAACCGATTGGAGAATCAAATCTCCTTCATTATGAACAAATGCGATATTAACCATTAACGTTTAATCTACACACTTCTTCGAGATCTGCAATGATCTCGCCATTACCTGCATGACGTAATTGATTTTGAAAGGTATCTGACACCTCGAAAACTCTCCATGATTAAAAAACCCGTATCCGTGAAAGGATACGAGTTTTTTTAGTTTCGCTATTATTCCTCAATCTGCTGAATCAATGTCTTCATTGGATCGATCGGGCGGTTCGCGTCACCCTAATTCACTCAATAATTTTTATTAGTGAATGAAATATCAATTTTAAACTAAATAAGGTTTTATTTTCTTATTTTTTGACCACTGTTTTAGCCATTTTAATCAGGTCTTCTTCTTTCAAAGGATTACCCGGATTGGTCGAGATGCTGAATGACTTGCCATTTTCAATCCAGGAAAGGGTATTGGTTATAAATTCCTTACCAAGCTTGGGATACTTCTTTTTCAATTCCTCAGCGGTTATATAGGTATAGCCTTTCTGCTTCTTGTCTTTCGGATCAAGTCGAGCACTTTGGAATTTAATATAATGGGTTCCATTCTTATAATGTAATAAAATCATGTTTGATTTTGCCCAGTTAATTTTTTTGGAATGCACCTGTTTTTCTAGCCTTTTTGCTTCAGCCTTCATTTCATTATGATATTCACTGCTGTATGGACCGACAATTTCCCCTGACACAAAGCGATAATTCTCCGGCAGATTTTTCGGTTGCTTCAGTACCGGTTCTTGTAAAGTAGAGGCTTTCTTCCAATAATCCTCATATGTATTGTACTCTGGATGAATGTTCCCCATAGCGAAAGTCTCTAGACGTTTTCCATTTGTCAGTTCATTGCTTACGTATACCATATAAGAGTCATCCGGATTCTCTTCAAGCAGTTTATTAATTCTGGCTGTTTCCTCCTTTTCCAGTTGTTCCACTTTGCTCACAGCGGCTGCCGTACTTCTAGAGGTACCCGGTGCTGCCTCCGAAGCAACATTCATGGAACCCAGCATCAATAAACCGCTTAGCGCAGCAACCGTTATTTTCATACTTTTGTTCATCGGTCATTTCTCCTTGTGGTTGTTTTATGTTTTCCATTTATATAACAATACCAACAAAGGCATTTGTGACATATAGGGAAGAAAGGAATGAGCGACAACTAGTTAACCGACATTCAATCGCATACGCAGACGGACTGTATTATAGTTAAGAAGCCGGGTTGTCCTACTCTAAGGAATCCGGCTTTTTTAAAAATCATAGTGAACGTAATGATCATTCTCGAAAAAAAATAAAGAAAGAAACCGAACCTTTTTTAAATAGAGAGACAATATAGGGTGTAAGCCGCTTACCCAGGAGGGCCCTCTGAATGCAAAGTGAATACATGTTTCAATTACTCAAACAAATGAAAGACGGTGATCAACAGGCGTTTCGTACGATGTATGATGCCACCTATCAGGACGTCTACCGGACCGTTTCCTTTCTGGTGGATCATCCGCAGGACCGGGAAGATGTCATGAATGAGATTTATATGCAAATGTGGACGTCACTTGCCAATTACGACACGAATCGACCTTTCCTTTTCTGGCTGCACGGCTTGGTCATCCGTCAAGTGCAGAGATTTCGGGTCAAGCGCTGGCGGAGATTTCGAATTTTCGAGCGCATCCGTGACTTTGCCCGGGAAGAATCGCATTGGGATCAACCTTCGGTGTTGATGGACGGCACGAACCAACTCATATCGCAGGCAATCCAAAAACTGACGGATAAACAGCGAGCGGTCATTATCCTCCGCTTTTTTCACGACTACACGCTGGAGGAAATCGCGACCATACTCGATATTCCGCTGGGTACGGTCAAGTCCAGATATCATGCGGGCATCCAGGCGCTTCGAAAAAACATATGGAATCTCCCCCCGGAAAGGATGGAAAAGATCAATGACTATTGAACGTAAAATCCGAGAGCATCTGCGCAAAGAAGCAGAAACGTTGGATTGTCCTCCGGCCATTTCCAACCGTATAGAGCAATCCTACTCACAATTTTTGCTACGACAAAGGAGCGGAAAAACCATGAAAAAACGTTTTATTGCTGGCATCGTTGCTACTGCCATTTTGATTCCAACCGCAGCGTTTGCTGCCCCTACCCTGATTGAAATGCTGATCAGAACACCGATGACGGCTGAACAGATCAAGTCGGATGTAGTTGGCAGAGCAACACTCGAAAAGCTGTATAGTGCATTTCCCGAGGCTAAATCGTTTGAGATAATCGAGGCAAGCACGGTTCAAGGTACTCAAACCAGTATCATCCTCCAGGAAAAAGGAGCAACCGGCAAAAAGATTGCCCTTCACACCAATAGTATGACGGGTGAGATCGAACACGTGATTCAAGAGAATTGGGGGCCTAAGGAGAAGCCGCTCACGGCATTAACCGAACAGGAAATCAAGTCGAAGGTCGATCATTTGATCAATGCACTATACGGCAGCGTCGAAGCGTACGAGTTTGCTATGGAGCAAATGGAAAACCCGGATCAGAAAACATTGATGCTGACTTACACCCAAAAGGGATCAACAGCCCCCTTCTACCAAGTACTGGTTCAGGGCCATTCCATCAGTCTTTCGCTGATTGCAGGTGAAACGTCGTCTTCAGACGATAAAGTAGAAGGTTTCTTTACTTCGAATGGCAAGCCTGATTATTTTGCAGATGCCTTTTTGAATGACGACAAACTCTTTTCTTTACTAAACATAAGCCCAATTGAACTCAAACAAGAATTAGCTAAAGGCAAATCCGTAGTGGAGATTGCAGCATCTAAGAATGTCTCCAAACAACAAGTGATGGATGTCATCGCAAAAACTCAGGTTGAAGCACAAATTCAAAGTGAGAATAATGGCGAAGTTCCTAAAAACAATCGTTCCTATGAACAACAGTTAAAAGCAATTGAACCAAAAGTATTACAAGTAATTGAATACAAAACTGACACACCAGAAAATAAATAACTCATTAATCAAACAAACAAAAGCCGGATTCCTTAAAGTAGGAAAACCCGGCTTTTTCACTATTAATCAGTTCTAATCGTATATTTCGTTAATTTGTTGGTGGTACTCCGTCTACCTCTTTCATAAATGCTCTAAAGTTCTCAGCGATTTCTTTGAAGTGGGTATGGTGTAAATAATGGGATCCATTCATGGTTATTACTTTTCCATGTACCGAATCTTTGATCTGCCCTTCATGCAGAGGGATCCAACCTTCTACACCTTCATTATTCGCTTGTACAAAGAGAAGAAGTGGAAGGTCTTTAGGGAAGGTTAAATCTTGAGCCCCTTTAAAATTAGAAGAAATATGTTCCATCTCGTTCAAAGTCGTGGGAGTATACATGTTTTTATTCGAAATCAATTTCATTTGCTCTACCGTTTGATTTTCAAATGCGAGTCCAGTATAGGGGTCAGCACTTATTTTCATTCCCAATCTTAAAAGACCTGTTTTTTTGAGGAATGCAAACGTATTTATAGGTAATTTGGCATCCATGCCGGGTTGCGTTGGAACACTGCTATCGATTCCGACAAATGCAGACACCTCGTCCGGATATTTGTTCACATAATCAATACCGTAAATGCCTGCAATCGAGTGGCCCATGAGTGTGTATCGATCAATATTAAGCTCCTGTAGAGCTTCATGAACTTCACTTACGATATTCGCCGTGGTTCGCTCTTTTTCAGTTGCATCACTTAATCCATAACCGAAAGGCTCAACGGCGACAACTTTGTAAAATGGAGATAATTCATCGATAAGCAGCTTAAAATCAAGAGCTGGTGCTGCTGTTCCATAACCAGGCAGGAGTACGACTGTTTCTTCCCCTTCTCCCTGAATGAACACATTCATATTTTTCCCATCTACAGATACGTGCTGGCCGTAAGCCTCTATTCGTTTCGCCTCCGAATTATTACTGATCACATTCGTGATATAAACAATACCTAGAAAAAGAACAATGGCTATCACGATTGCTCCCATGATTTTAAGTACTAGGTTTCGCACTTTCTTTGTTTTTGTGCTATTCCCCGTTTTCTTTTCCACTATCTGTGTCACTCTCATCTTCTCCTGTCCTGATCTGTTTATTAGGCTGCCTTAAATCGGCGACTAATGAAAGTGTAATCAACCAAGATGTACTCCTCATGACGGCAATATGAACGGAGTATGAACAGACAAAAAAAAGCTCCGGCTCACTTACAAGGAAGTTTACATGTGAGCAGCAGAAGAACGAGGGCTAGTCGATCCAATGGATGGATACTCCAGGAATCTAACTAATCTGGTGGGGGAGTGATTGGCAAGGTAACAATGAAGGTAGCTCCTTGACCAGGTTCACTTTCCACTCGGACGTCGCCTTGATGCAGGGATACGATTTGTTTAACGATGGCAAGTCCCATACCGCTGCCGTCATACTTGCGACTGTGGGAACGATCGGCCTTGAAAAAACGTTCGAATATTCGCTTCTGGTCTTCGAGAGAGATACCAATGCCAGTATCGGATATTCGAACAGAGACGTATTTGATATCTTGTTTGATGCTGACGCTAATCACGCCGCAGTCCTTGGAAAATTTGATGCTATTGCCAAGGATGTTCGTCCATACCTGATTTAACTGATCGTGATCAGCCGTTACTTTAACGGTCTGCAGATCAAGCTCAAAATGAATGTTGTGAGCAGACCACTGCGGCTGCAGCGCCACGATGACTCGCCGGATCTGTTCATCAAGGCCGAGTGTGACAAACCGCAGTTGCTGTGACTGCGACTCAAGCATACTCAGCTTGAGCAGGCTATCACTCATTTTGGACATCCGCTTCGCTTCAGCGATGATAATATCAAGATACCGGCTTCGTTCTTGATCTGAGAGGTCCACTTGCTTGAGCGCTTGAGCATAACCGGATATTGAGGTGAGCGGGGACTGAACCTCGTGCGACACGTTCGTTACAAATTCCCTGCGCATCTGCTCCAGCTGCTGCAGATCATTCGTCATTTCTTCGAAGCTGCGAGCCAACGTCCCCAGCTCACTCGTTTGCTTAATATTCAGCTTGACGTTGAAATCTCCAGTCGCTATACGTTTGGTTGCTTTTGTCAGCTTTTTGATCGGTCTTACCAGAAATACAGAAGCAACCAGAATCAATAAGCTTCCTGCAATCAACAAATAGGTTCCAAATATCAATGCCCAGTTAATGACAAATGAGGCGGAAGGAGGGGCGAGCATTTCCAAAAACATCGCCTTCGTTCCCACTTCCGTTTTTAACGGCAAACCTAAGAAAATTGAGGCAATACCATTTGAAGTGTCTTGAACAACGCTTCCATTTAATACTTTTTTTACTTGCTCCATCCTCACAGTAGCAGGTTTGTGTCCGTTAAGCTTTCCGTAAGACTGGAATTGACCCGTTGCTTCATAAATTCGAATATGATAGAGTTCGAGCTGCTTCATTTCACTTACGAACAAGTCCGCTTCACGTAACGGAATGGTCTTGTATATCCGGACGATGTCTTCGCCAAAGTTACGTAAGTTGATTTGAGCGTACTCGTTCAATTTTTCTTTGAATATCCAAGAGGACATAAAAAAAGCAATGATCGTTCCTGCGATGACGGAGACCAGAAATGTCAGGACCACACGAATATATAAGGATCTGATCATTCATAAACCTCAAGCCGATACCCAAGCCCGCGAACCGTTTCGATCCGAAAATCGGGTGTAGTCGCAAACCGTTCACGCAGGCGCTTTATATGTACATCTACCGTTCGATCATCTCCTGCGTAATTGATCCCCCATATCTGGTCAATCAACTGCTCGCGAGTATAGACTTGCCCGGGTGTTCCCGCGAGCTTATACAGCAATTCGAACTCCTTGAGCGGCAGCGTGAGCGACTCCGTCCCTCTCATCACCTTATAGGTCTGCCTGTCAAGAATGACGTTTCCGAACTGAATCATCTGCGTGGAGCCAATCCGATATCGTTTCAATAATGCCTTAACGCGAACCGTCAACTCCAACGGATCGAATGGTTTCGTCAAATAATCATCCGTCCCCAGTTCGAACCCTTTCACCTTCTCCCATGTTTCGCCTCTTGCTGTCAGCATAAGTAACGGAAGATCAGGATTGGTTCTTCGCAGCTCCGAGCACAATATCCAGCCATCCATAATCGGCATCATAATATCAAGCACGACAAGATCGATATGGGTTTCGGCGTAGACGGTTAGTGCTTCCTTGCCATCCGCGGCTTCGACCGTTATAAAACCTTCGTTTCTTAGAAATAAACAGACGAGTTCGCGAATATTCGCATCGTCGTCAGCAACCAGTATAGTAGGCATCCGTTCCCTCTTTTCCAGTTATCCATCTCATATTAAAGTAACCATTATACTATAAATATAATGATATACTCCCATACTACCTAATCATCATACCCGGGATATTCAATGAATGCACCCTCGTCTCCTTTCTTCCGTACACGCAAGTCAGCGCCTGTTTCTGCGGAAACAGGCGCTGACTTCATTTCGTTTCAGTTAATAAACAATCTACAATGGGTTAAGGAGCGTCGCTGCATCGCGTAACAAATATTCCGCAACCTCGGCGGAGATATGATTCCCTTTTTGTGCATGGACTTCAGAAATGAAACTGCGCAGATTTTGTTTTTGCAATTTTTTCAGCAGACTGTTAGCAATCCCTTTGTTATCAATGGTCCCCTCGTCTGCGAAACGTTGAACCAGTTCCTCAAGAGCGGCATAACTTGTTTTCACCTGAAAGTCTACGGATTGTATAGATGAGTTCCCTGCTAAATCAATTGCTTTTACCGTAAATGTATGTGTACCCTGCTCAAGTATATATAACGGAATTTCAGTTAAATCCGTTAATACGTTTCCATCCAAGATGACTTCGGTTTTTGCTTGGTCGACACCTGACAGAAGGTCTGCCACTTCAAATTCGGGTTGAAACACACCCGTATTATATTCTGATGTTACAACTTGATGTATCGTGATCTTAGGAGCTGTCCAGTCCACCGTAATATGGCTGGAGGCCTGAAAATCGCCTTCTTCCGTCGTTGCCGTGATAACAGCCCTTCCTTCCTCTAAGGCAGTCACGATGCCATGATCGTCTACCGTTGCCACCTGCTCTTGATTCGTGCTCCATTTCATATTCTTATTGGTTGCATGATCCGGCATAACCGTTGCGTGGAGCTCTCTACTGCGGCCGGAAGAGGAATTAAACACAAGCTCCGGTGTATCCATTATTATTCCAGTAACGGGTACGTTATCAACGATATGCTCAACGATGAGTTCATTTAACGCGATGTTCCCCCATATCCGATTCCCGTCATTCACCTTTAACCGAAGTTTATAGGCGTTTACCGTTGTGAAGGAAACGCTTTGGCGTTCTTTGGTGCTGTCGTTAAGCTCCCATTCGACCGATGCGTCAGACAAAGCCGTCACCCAACGGCTACCGTCGAAATACTCCACGTCAAAATTGGTGATACCCTGGCCGATCCCAAAAAACGTGACTAACGTAACCTTGTTGACCGGTACCCTATGATTGCCGTAGTCAAGGGTAATATAACCTGGAAAGGTTACATTGCCGGTACTTCCCCATGCAGAGTTCAAATTGTTGTCGATGATGTTAGTAATGGTGCCTGCCCCCGTCGCAAAGGTCGTGGTGACCATATCTTTGGATAGTTCAGGATTGTTATACAATTCAAGCTCATTTAGTGCGATTCGCCCCGATGGGTTTGCACCGTCATGGACCTTCAATCTGATTTGAGAGAATCGAGTAAGTGGAAATTCCACGGATTTGATCTCGTTTGCGCCCGTGTTCAAATCCCAAGTCAGATTGATATTGGTGCGTAGGGGAATCCATGCCGAACCATTACGGTATTCAAGATCAAAGTTCGTAATACCCAAATCCTTTCCGAATCTAGTATTAAGCTTCAATTGATTGGCCATAAGCGTTTGCTCGCCAAAATCGAGCGTGATATCGTTCGGAAAGGAAGGCTCCGTATCGGTTTCCCATGCCGTGTCGTAATCATTATCAATAATATGTTCAATCCCTGAAGAAGACGTTTGAAATGTCGTACTTGCAGCTGCCTGCGTAGCTAGATTGTCGACAGGTGTGCTGGCAGGCCGTTTCGGAACGATGACGATCGGATCAGGCATGTTCCCTGCTGGTGGAACACTGCCCTCGTATTCGTGGGCACCGATATCGGGAGCGCCATTATATAACGGGTTGCCAAAATAATCCCTTCCTCCGTTATCGTTTATGCGTATGCCTGCGCCTATTAGTGGTGAAGTCGCTTGCAATCGGTACCCATTCACTGTATCCATGCCATTGCCGCCGCTTCCGGGATCAACAAATTTCGGATCGTCCGTTATCTTATGGGCATCAGCCTGCACCAATGTGTTTCCTCCGTAATATGCGTTGTAGTCAAATGTCTGACCCGTCAAGTCCCATCCCTTATCACCGACGCTGTAGTACACATTATTATAATTATGAATGTTGCGCGGGGCTCCCGAAGCCTTGGTAAAGTAATCGCTCATCACCGGGTTGCCTGATGATTTTCCTACGTAAATCGTATTATTGTAGTTGTAAACGTTATCAATGGATCCACTGTATCGGAATATGCTTTTTCTGTCATTTTGGCTGATGTTGTATCTGACGATGGTATTGATTGTGTTGTAAGTGTCGTTTACGAACAGCATGAAGCCGCCAGCGTTATCATGACTGTAATTGTATTGAACCAACGAATTGATGTTTCCTGCATCCACGTCGAAGCCATGCCCGTCTTCCGCGCCGTTCACACTGGCAAAAGATTCGTTGAATTGAACGAGGTTATTGTCCGCATACGCCCACCAAATGGAAGCATTGGTTGCCAGATAGGTGGCTTGTTGGACGGTGTTGCGCTCGACCACCGCTCCATCGGTGACATTCCAAGCGATCCCGCCGGTTGCGGCTCTGATGACGGTATTATTGGATATTTTCACTTGGGTGGACGGCGTCCATGGCCCGTATGGTTTAGGTACCCATGGCCATAAATCGCCCATTCCGTAGCGCAGGATACAATTGGAGCCAATGTAAATGCCATAGGCATCCACGTCCGTCAGTATATTGCCGTCAATGAGAATATCGTTAAATGCGCTGGGTGTAGTCGACCCGACCGAATCAAAAATAATCCCTCCGGAGCGTGTAGTATATGATCCATCGACATCATGGATGTTCATGTTTTGGATATAGATGTGATTCAATAGACCAGCTTCCTCATTCAAGATATAGACACCCCGTCTTTGGCCCCGCGGATTCTCCCAATCTCGATCAAAAGGCAGCGGCGAGCTGTTTGTCACCTCCAGGTTGTTGATTTCCCAATACTCCTGGTTTTTCAAAAAGACGGCTTCCAGTTCGGACGTAATCCCTGCGATTAATGGTTTGCTTCCGGAACCGTACATATCGATAATGATCGGATTTCCGCTTGAACCGGAACCTTTCGGCCACAGCCTGCCATTCCAGCTTTCCCCAGCTTTGAACAAGATTTTGTCGCCTGGGGCAAAGGTAGTCGCGTTAACTTTGTCTAACGATCTCCACGCAGAGTCTTGACTTGTGCCGTTATTCCTGTCATCTCCCCCTGTACTGTCCACGTAATAAGTGGATCCGGCAGCTAAAGCGTCCGACGGTGAAGCGGTAACCCAATTGCAAACCAAGGAAAAGATAGAAACCATGCAGATCAACTTTGTGATAAACGATTGCCTCAATCATCTTCATTCCCTTCATTTTTATTTATGTAATGCCAAATGGGCAGTTACATTTGAAATTTACTGTACAACTCCTCATTCAATACAACGTGCGCATCGGTTATTCGCTCACGTATGTACACTTCATATTTGTTATCGATGTAGTCCTTTAACACTTGTTCTCTTATTCCGTCAAATGCCAGAAACTTGGTTCCCCTCTGATCTTTCTCCACGGATTGGATGAGATAGAAGCGGCCGTTCTCTTCAATAATTTCGCTAACCTCTCCTGGATGAAGGTCGACAGAAGCTAGAGCTACCGGACTTCTGGAGTTGTGCCTGTGACTATCCAAGTTATATAACTGCTCCGTAACCTGGCTATCTTGATGGATGTCCTTTGCTGCTTGCTCAAATGAAATTCCGGATAAAATTTTCTGCCTAGCAGTCTCCAATTTCCTTTTCTCCCGAGTTTTGAGAAGGGTATCGACATTCCGATTGGCATCAAGAAAAGATAATGATAATTGTCGTACCTTCACGGTTGCGGGCGCATGATACAACCGTCTCTTATTCGCCTCGTAAAACGTGAGCAGCTGTTGTTCATTCGGCTTCCAGTCATGCTCCATCAGATGGTTTTTGACCGCTAAGGCCGTGTTTCCCATCACATATTCTAAATAGGTTTCCTCCGTATATTGAGCGGGTCCGAAAACAACCTGATTGTTCTTGATTGCTTGCTGCCTTCTCTCGTTTTCAAGCAAGAGGTTTTGTACAAAACCGTCGTAACTGATATCGGAAAGCACGCCCTGCTCTTTGGCAAGGATCTGTCGAATTTTAAGATGGATGCTGTCTTCGAGCGCCTTCTTTTTGATCAACTCAAGCGGAGTTTCATTTCCGTATGGCGTGGACCAAAATTCGGGCGACTGCGCTGCATCATATTTTTCATGGAAATACTTGATCATTTCAGCTCGATTGGCATGAATAGCTCTTTGAAATTCGCTCACATGAATCACTTCTCCGTCAACTGTCGCGATATAAGTGTCCTCTGGATGTGTTTGTGAAAATTCAGACTTTGCGATTAAAAAGACCGTCACGATGATCAAAATTAAGATTCCGGCTGTGTACAGCCATTTCAGACTGCAAAATTTCTGTACCATCATACCCATCAGCACCCTCATCATTAGCTTTATTTAATGAACACGCTCCCTACCTAGGCGACTCCAATTTATGTATAATTCATTATAATTTCCATAAGAAAGCGCTATCAATTGTTCCTTTTTTACATTCCTTTCACTTTCTTTACTTGTTCTCATGCATATAAAAAGACGACAGAGGATTGATTCCTCTGCCGCCTTCTCTTTGTATATTCCGTTTTCTTGATTGCTGCAATACGGCTTCCAACCGAATCATGACACCTTTTTATGCTTGTCCGATGACCGTGAAATTGAAGCCCAACATCTGCTCCGTTATCCGCTTCTGTTCCCTTTTTTGAATTTCATGAGGGACCAGACAACCAATAGCAGCAGGACGGACAGACATACGCTGATGCTGACCCGGTTCTGTCCGTCTATCAGAAACAGGACAGCGATCACCGACAGGCAGAGCGCAGTTACGCCGGTTATATAGGGGAACCCCCATACCTTAAAGCTGGGCTGCATCGGATAAGCTTTGCGCAGCTTCAGCTGCGAGAAGCAAATGCAGATCCACACGAGCACAACGACAAACCCCGGCACCGCCATCAGAACCCGAAACAGCTGGTCTTGCGCAATCAATCCAAGCAAGGAACCCGCTAATAGTATGATCGCGCAGAGGTTCAGCGTATTAAGCGGAATGCCTTTGCTCGTGGTCTTGGCCAGGCTTCGTGGAGCCTCCCCGGCAGCTGCCATGGAATAAATCATGCGCGTCGCACCATAGATACCGGAGTTGGCTGCCGACAGCACTGCCGTCACCAAGATAAAATTCATAATGTGGGCTGTTCCCTGCAATCCCGTAGCGGACAACACTTGAACGAAGGGACTTGCCTCTCCCCCGAGCTGATTCCACGGAATCAATCCGCATATGATCAGAATCGGCAGCGTAAAGAACAAAATTACCCGCAAAATAAAATTGCGCACGACTTTCGGCAGGATTTTCTCCGCATTCTCAGTCTCGGTTAATGTGAGACCGATCAGCTCGGAGCCGCCATACGAAAAGGTAACGACAAGCAGAGCCGAGAATATGGCGAACCATCCGTTTGGTAAAAAACCGCCGTGAGCGGTGAAATTTTGAAGGTATGGGGTGTCTGAACTCGGAATAATGCCAAACATCAGAAAACTTCCCAGCACAATAAAACTAATAATCATGGCGATTTTGATCCCGGCAAGCCAAAATTCCACTTCGCCAAAGCTTCCAACACTCATCATATTAATTAAAATAATGAGCGCAGCACTTGCTAGGCTGAGCAGCCACAGCGGAACCTCCGGAAACCAGTATTGCAGAAAGCTGCCTGCCGCAATCACTTCAATCACGCATACCGAGAGCCACATGAAACAATACATCCAGCCCATGACAAAAGAAACCCGTTTTCCAAAGGCTTCCCGTACAAAATCTTTCATGTTCCGGCCCGGATACACCGTAGCCATTTCCGTCATTGCTCCCATTACCACCAGAAGCAGCAGTCCTGCAAAGATATAAGAGAAAATAACGCCCGGACCGGCGAGACTGATCGTCTCGGAACTTCCTTTAAATATCCCGGTGCCGATTACACCGCCCATTGCCATAAAGCTGATATGCCTTGGCCTCAATTTCTTCTGTAATGAAACTTCATCTTGTTTTGCCATTAACATATCCCCCTGATGACTTTCAAATTAACCTATTGATAAGTATAACCTTTTCTGCTAAGGAAACAACTTAAGAAATTCGCAAAGTTAAGAAGGTAGCATGATCGTTCTAATGCCTCTTATTCCTTATCAACGGTTAACAGATTGTTTTCGAGAGCGGACAATAAAGAGCCCGGGTGGCCCCAGGCTCTTTATTCATCTCGATATGATTGCCGCCAGCTTTTGCGATTAATATGAGTACAGTGCTTTTGGGATGGTCATCATCGCATTACATTCATGGCTTCCCCGTCGAGACGATTCTGACATTGCTGATTTTGGACATGTTACCTGAGGTATCGTACGCAACGATAAAATATTGATACGTTGTATTCGGCGTCAAGCCGCTATCCTTATAATCCGTCGTATTCGACGTTCCAATGACGGTATTATTCCGATAAACCTTATACTCTGCAATTCCCGCATTATCGAATGAAGGCGTCCACTTCAGTTCCACGGATGAATCGGACACAGCTACCGCTTCTTCGATGGTTGGCTGCATAGGCGCTTCGGTGTCCGCGATGGTCGGTGACCACCAGTTACCCGAAACGACAATCATGCTTAGGAGACGCAGCGTATTTCCAAAATAAACGTCATCGTTCGTACAAATGGAGGCATTGTGGTCCCATAATCGGTTGAGCCACTGCTGATTCTCCGGATTGATCATGGCGCTAACCATCATCGGCGCTGAAAATGAGGTATCCGTATAATTCACGAGTGCTTTTGACCCGTCCAGCTTGTAGCCGCCATATATTTTTCCCGGATCATCCCCGGTCACTTGGCGAATCCATGACGTCATTTTATTTAGCTGCTCTTTCGCACGGGTTTCCCCGGTCATAAGAGCGTCCGTGCCGAGCCGCCAAGGAATGCGCGAAGAGTTATAACTGAAATCCCCGTCTGTTTCAGACTCCAGGAATTCCGGATCTGCCGGTGCATAGCTGCCGTTTTTCTTCTCCACAAAGTCGGGCAGCAGCCCCGCATTCGGACTGTACTTTTTGTATACTCCTTCGCTGATGGAATAGGTCTTGTCGATGACCCGATCCCAATTGGCGTCACCGCTCGCATTTTTGAAGTCTTTCAAATGCTGAAGCATAAAATCGGAAGGACGCGTAGCGCTGCCATACTTAGCATCGTTGTCGCTCACCCAATCAGCAAGCTTCAACGTCCACTCGGCGTGATTGACATCGCTCTTCATGATCGCATCGATTACTTTTTTGGCTTCGGACAGGTAATTGATCTCACCGTCGCTTCCCCACTGGCGATCCGCAAGGAGCAAAGCGTACGCGATATCCATATCACCATCTGTGGCCGAATCAACACCGCCGACATTTACGACGGCCTGACCTGTATCGCCCTGCTTCCAAGCCATCAGCTCCGGGTTGATCTTGCTCGGATGTGCTCTGAAATATCGATATAGTCCGTCAAAATAAGCCTTGGCCTTAGGATCATGACCCGCCATGTGTGCGGTGATCAGCATCCCGTATCCGTGCGCTTCCGAAACGGTCATGGGTTGATAATTGACCTTCAGCTCCTCGTCATACTCCTCTTGAAACCAGTCCCCGTCGGCATACCAGACGTAGTACTGATCCGGCTCCGAAGATTGGAGATACGGCTTCTTTTTCAAGTATTTCTGCTTCCATTCATCATACAGCCGGGCAACGGTCGCATCCAGCTGCGCTTGTTGCACATGATTCGGCTTGATCGAGCCGGAGCTGTAGGCTGTATGCTGCGGGAACGGTTTGTAAAGCCCGGTGCCTTGCGAAGAAGTCATCGTTTTCAAGCGAATTTCTGCAGTCGGCAGTGATTCAACGCCTCCCATAGTGACGGCAGTCACCTTGTACCGATATTCCGTTTCGGGCGTCAGCCCGGTATCGGCATATGTTATTTCCTTGGTTGTTCCAACGTGACGATCGTTGCGGTATATATGATACCGATCCGGCGCTTTGCCGGAAGGTGCTCTCCAGGTCAGGTCGATTTGAAAAGGAGACACGCCTTTGCCCGCCAAACCATCCACAGCAGATGGAGGTTCATTCCCCTCGGCATGATCCGAAGTGCTTACGGTGACTGGGCTTGAATTGTCTCTTCTGCCAACGGACTTGATCACCAGATTATATTGGATATCCGGATTCAAATTGTCGATAACGACGCTGTACTGGGACGTTCCCGACTTCACTGGCACATAAAGGCTCCAATGTTTGCTGATCTTGTCATCCTGTTCATAAATGCGGAATCCTCTTACCTGCTCATTGCTGGAAGTTGGTGTCTTCCAGGTCAACGTAGCCTTGGCACCTTGGAGCTTAACCTGTGCTCCCTCTACCGGATTCGGTTTGGTGTCTGTTCGTTTGATACCGTAATGATCGTACACCTTCAGCCCATTTTTCCCATATCCGCTCTTTCCTTCATCTTCAATAGCAGCCGTGTAGGCATCGAATTTCAAAATTTGATCCGAAACCGACACATCCGTAAACATTTTTTTCTTCGGCTGATTGTTAATCGCTGCGAAGTAGTCGTCATACGGCTCGTTTTTATAATAGAATTTGTTTCCAAACGCGTTGGACATCAGATACACCGTTCCTTGAGGATTGACGACATTGCCTGCTTCGTCTTTTTCCAGTTTTTTCGGATCGATGACCTTGTCCCCATACATTTGGAAGGAACGCATGTACATATGATCGTGAGCCTCGAACACCATATCGATGCCAAGCTCGTCAAAAACAGGAATCAGATTTTTCCGGTAAAATTCAACGCGATCCCCTTCCCATTGCGCGGAATTATCGCCAGCTGCATAAGGCGCTTTGTGAAGCGTGACGAACTTCCACTTCTTGTCGGTCTTCGCCACCGTGTTCCTCATCCAATCAATCTGGTTCCAAAATTGTTCATGCTGATCGTCGTCCCAATCGACGGAGCCGTCTTCATTCAGCTTGCCGTCAAACTGCGAGTTGTACACCATGTAAAGCGCGTCGCCGTATTCAAAAGAATAAACCGACCCGTCATGAGTCGCATCCACCACTTTCCGCGGCAGATTGAAATGGTTGTAAAAGTTATTATTCGGCGTCGTGGCATCCCCGTCCCAATCCGATACTTCGTGTCCGCCCAGTACGGGTACAAATGGCACTTTCATCAGATGCTCCTGCGCGAGTCCGAGCATCCACTGCCACTGCTCCTCCAAGTCGCCATTATCGACCAGATCGCCGGCATTGATCAGAAATTTGGGGTTGCCCATATGTTCGTAGGCTTTCTTGAAGGTATCCACCCATGGTTCAAAGCCTGATTTGCTTGAGGCCTGAGAGTCGGCTCCCACGATAAATCGATATGGCTGCGGTGTTGCCGTATCGGTTGTGAACGATCCAACGGAGCTCCATATTGAACCATCGCCTACCCGGAATACATAATCCGTTCCCGGCTTTAATCCATTCGCGCTTGCTTTATGGCTGAAAAACTTTTTCTTCTTTCCGGTCGTTCTGTCGCTCTTGGTCATATACGTCGAAATTTCCTCCGAGGAGCCGGTGAATTCAAGAAATCCCTCTTTCGGAAACTGGTTTCCGGTTCCCGTTGATTCGGCAACCTGGACTTTCGTTGCGGCCGACGTATCCGTGTACCAGGCGAAAGCCATGCTCGTTTTTGGATCTCCGTTCAAGGTCATGTTAATAAGTTTCGGCTGAGAGACGGCTCCTACAGTCGTAAAGCTCCACTCGATATTTCGAAGCAGAGGGGAGCCGTCTTTTCCTTGGACCGCGGTTTGGAGTATTGTTACCCTGTAGCTCTTCCCTTGACCTAATCCGCTATGCCTAATATTCAATGTCGTCTCGTTTATGACTTCGACGGCAATGCTTGAAACAGGCTGATTCTGGCCATCCCGTACCGTGATGTCCTGTTTGGCCGTTACCGTGATCGGTTTGTTGAACTTAACCTCAATCGGCGTTGTCACAGCTACCTTTTCGGCATCTTGTTCCGGCACATAGGATACGTCGATGGTAGGCTGTTCAGGCGTTGTTCCGGATATCGGTTCCCCGGTTACGCGAATGTTCCGAATTTTACTGGAACCTCCCGATCCAATGCCATTCGGATTATCTTTGGGGTTGGTTGGCTTATTGGAGTTAACCACCCAGCGGATATACAGCATTTGCTTATCGTCTGCATTCGGCAGGGGGAGGTTGCGGAGTAAGCAGGATTGATTCGGACAATTGTAACTCGAAACGATATTCATCTGTACAGTGCCTCCCGGAACATCAGTCCATACCGTTCGGTCGGTGCTTACCTGTACTTTGAAATCGTTAGGCGCAGAACCCGAAGAGCTTTGCTCCGAGGATAGTTTGACATTCTTGTAGGCTGACGTAGGAACCATGGCCAACCAATATTTCTTGCCCTGGCCATTGTCCCAGCCCTGATAGCTGATGTCTTGGGCTTTACTGTCGTAGTATTCAAAATATCCTCCGACCTGTTGGAGGATGGAGGAAGACTTGTTGAGTCCTCCGGTTGCAGGATGGATGCCTCCTTCTCCCTTGTTCTTGAAGACCCATTCGGCGATTATGGCTTCTGCCGCTTTCCCCGGTCCATCAGAGGCTAGCTCGGGCTTGGACGTCACGGAGTCGGCATGAGAATTTGCCGGCAATGTCCAGGGGATCAACAATAATGCTAAAAACAATAAGAACATTCGCTTTGCATTCCGTCCTCTTTTCTTCTTGATTCGCATGCTTTGCAACCCCTTTCCCGTTCAAATTTGAACGGTTTGGCTTGAGGATTCGCTATGAACCCCGCCTTCTTGAATATATCCCATGTTTTCTCGGGATTCTCGCGGGATCTTATTTAAAAATGGCCATTTTCAACATATCCTGCTGTTATTTTGATTAACAATTCAGGAGGCTTCGGGTACAATGAGGACATCATTACCTAGCCGGATTTCGTGAGAGGTGATTTGACATCAACTTTTTTTGTTCCGATCCCTTTTATATCAGTCGAGAGAGCAAATCCCGATCGAGTATTCCTTCATTCCACTATCACGACGCTTATGAAATTTTGTACATTGTCTCAGGCGAGCTGCATTATTGTATTGGAAGCCAGCCGTTTCAGCTCGTGGGCGGTTCTATGCTGCTCATTCGCAAGAACGACGGACACCGTCTGATCAATCCTAACGGTGCCCCATTCGAAAGAGTAACCCTGCTCTTTCAAGAAGAGTTTTTAGGCGGGTTGTTGACCGAGGATCCGTCTTTTCATCCCCTCTCCCCTTTCCAAGCAGGTTCCGGTTCCATCCGGTTAAAGGGTCAGGAACAGGGGTATGTCGAAGGGCTCTTTGCGAAGATGGCCGCCGAATCGGCTAACGAATCCCCAGAGTCGAATTTCTATCTCAAAATCCTGTTATCCGAGCTTTTGGTGTTCATCCACCGTATTCTGAACAGCGGCCGCCAATACATAACTATCTCTACCAACCAGGTTCATCAGCGTATCTCCCATATAGCTCACTTTATCAATCACCACTACGACCAGCGCCTCACTTTAGAGGAACTCACCAGCCGGTTCCATGTAAGTCCCTCCCATCTTAGCCGAACCTTCAAGGAATCGACGGGGTTTACCCTGATCGAGTATGTGAATCACGTACGGATCAAGCAAGCGTGTCATTTGTTGAAAGAATCCAATATGCAAGTTTCAGATATCGCCGAAAGCGTCGGCTTCGAGAATTCAACCCATTTCGGTCGCACGTTTAAAACCATAATCGGTCTCACTCCCCTGAAATTCCGTAAAATTCATCAGACGAATATACAGCTGTAAACAACGTTCTGAGCAAGGATGAAATGTGGGCGCAAAGGCGAGCGCTGACGCTTGTCCGGAATCGATTCGTCCTCTCCGCTACGCGTGCAGATTGCTTACTTCTAGACGCAAAGAAACCGTTCTTTGGTAAAATGGAGGGGCGACCCAAACCATTAACGAGAGGAACGGTTTCTTTTGTACATACAATACACCATGGACCCACTCTATCTGCCAGTGGATGCTTGTACATTTGGTTTACATAACATTTATTACGTAATGTTTATCTTTCGGGGTGCAATTCATGGATTTTGGATATAAGATCGACTGAATTGGTATGGAATGCTTCGTTTGAATCCGTCCAGGCTGATTTCAGAAAATAAGAGGCATGAAACCGCCATCCTCGATGATCCGGATTAAAATCCAGTTGAATCTCACGCCCCGGCCTTCCACGGTACACCTTGGAACCCGGCATGCGCCAACTGCCAATTCTAGTGATCCTGTCCGGATTCTGACCCGTGATATATGTAAACCGGTCATTGTAAGGAATATCCTTCAAATAAAACCTTGGACATCCTACAGCAAACACATGGATTCCCCGATAATTAAACTTCTCCTCCAAATAAAGCCCTGCCTTATAAGCGATCACGCCTCCGGCGCTGTGCCCGATCAGGATCAGCTGCTCCGCACCAGCTGCATGCTCATGGATGATCTGTCCTGCTTCCATAACCCGCTGAGACTGCTCTCGAACCAAATCATAGCCGACTTGCGTAAGCTGCCGGGCCAGTAGACGGACTAACGAGGAAACCGATATGCCGTTTGCCATCCCGTAAGGAAAGATCATTAAGATTTTGGCATTCGGGTATCTTCGGGCAACCTCGCTTGCAGCATCTTCAAAATTATTTCGATAGGTCAGGACACCGGCAAAAAAGCACACCACCGTCCGGCACTTTATCGAGCATGTGCTATAGGAGGATACGAACGTCTCTGTCATGACTTCACAATCCACCTCCAAAAGTGTTCCATTCTTACGCTGTAACCGTGAGAGAAAACCCCCATGACCACAACGCGATTTATATCTGCATTGTAGCATGAGGGTCCTCTTAATTTCATATCCGGTTCACCTTATTTTTTGGCAGCCAACCATTGAGACAGCACATTAATTTCGTCTTCCGTCAGCCTGCCTTGGAATGCCGGCATTCCATTGCGCCCATTTGAAATAATACCTGCAATTTCGCTAGCGTCGTGCTTGGAGCCTACATTTTGAAGGCTGGGGAAATTTCCGCCCCCGCCTAAGTCGGTAGCATGGCAAGCCATGCAGTTGGCATTGTACAGCGTCATAGCTGCATCGTTGTTGGCATCCCCGCCGGTTGCTCCTTCCTCTGGTGCTTGTCCGCCGTTTTCTGCAGGAGCCGGAGCCGGATCTGCTGCATCATTACCACCACATGCCACCACAGCAAGAGCAAAAGTCAATAGCAATACTAACAGTAATCCTTTTCTGAACATGGTTGAAACTGCCTCCTTTTGTAAAATACAAGCTATACTAACAGCCCGCCCTTTTTGCTGTATTCCATAATTCCATCCACTGTGCGATAAGCAAGAGCCCCGACCGTGCCGGTCGGATTATAGCCGCTATTATGCGGGAAAGCGGATGCGCCTACCACAAACAAGTTTTCCATATCCCACATTTGCATGTAGTTGTTGACGGCCGAATTGCCAGGGTTCTCTCCCATAATCACCCCGCCGGTATTATGAGTCGATTGGTATGTCGTAATTTCGTAAGGTCCCAGTTCCTTTAATTTCATGATATTCTGGCCCCCCATCTCCTGAACAATCTCCGCGCAGCGATCGGAAAGATACCTGGCCAACTGGCGATCCTGCTCTTCGAAATCAAACGTGATTCGAATCAACGGGTCTCCGAATGCGTCCTTATAGGTGGGATCCAAATCCAGGTAATGATGCCGATAAGGCATCGAAGAACCTTGAGACCCTACGGTCAGTACACTGTTGGCATACTTCAAGGAATTCGCCTTAAATTCTTTGCCCCAACGCGGTGATTCCTCCGGAACAGGATTGTTTTGAATAGGCCTTTGTCCGGTTACCGTATGGGCAATATTCCCCCCATGAATGAACTTCAGGTCCGAGTGATCGAAATTGTCGCCATTAAAATCGTCCACGCTCATCCCTAGGCTTCCTGCACCTGCAAACAAATTGAATTTGTCCTCAAAAAATCCGGCGGCATTCCCCTTGATCACCTGATAGGCATAGTTTTTGCCAATCACGCCCGTCCCGCTGGACGAGTCGTATGGTTTGCCGATTTTCGAGAGAAGCATCAAACGGGTATTGTTAAATACATAGCCCGTCGAGACGACGATATCGGCCGGCTGTTCGATTTCCTCCCCGGTCGTTAGGTCCGTGTACATGACGCCCGTTGCCTTACCACCCTTATGCAGAATTCTACGAACATAGGAATGGGTGCGGATTTCGAACTTTCCGGTTTTTTTCGCAACAGGAATCACGGTAACGACAGGATCCGCTTTCGCTCCGTATTCGCAGCCAAACCGCTCGCAGTATCCACAATACTGGCAAGCCGCTCGAGAAATGCCATCCGGGTTCGTATAGTTTTCCGACAGATTGGCTGAAGGAACCGTATACGGATTGAGTTTCAGGTTTTTCGCAGCATCCGCAAACATCTTCATGGATGGCGTATGCAGCATAGGCGGTGTTGGGTAAGGATTCGAACGTTTTCCTGCCAAGGGATTTTCCTCGCCGGAGATGCCGGTCGTCTTCTCGAACTTATCAAAAAACGGCTCGAGCTGATCGTAGGTAATACCCCAGTCCTGGATCGTCATTTCCGGCGGTATTTTATCTTTCCCATATCGTTCTTCCGTCATGCTCCGGATTTTAAAATCGTAGGGAAGGAAACGGAACGTTTGCCCGTTCCAGTGCACGCCGGCTCCCCCAAGTCCCTCCCCTAACAGAAACGATCCATACTGCCTCATCGGTAGTGCACGTATTTTTTCGGTGCTCCGGAATGTAATCGTTTCTTTGGAAAGGTCCTGCATCAAATCGTACCGGAGCGCGTAACGGAGCTCATCGTGAGCCATGTAGTAGTCTTCCGTTACCCTTTCTTTACCTCTTTCCAAACCGACAACAGATAAACCCTTCTTGGTCAATTCCGAGGCGATAATCCCGCCAGCCCAGCCGACGCCGATAATGACAACATCCGTTTTCGGTAATTTTTTGGCCATATGCGTACTCCTTTCGCTATAGATGAGCTGTTATAGGTGATCCTTTAAACTCTTCGGCGGGATGACGGTGAAATTCTTCTCAATAATATTCGTGTAAGCCATTTGGTTACCCGGATATTGACGCATCGTCCAGCCCTGCATATTTTTGTTCCCGCCATACAACGGATCACTGTAGACCCCTTCCAATGTGCTGCTGCGGAGCAGGTTAAAGAACCCGCTGGCCGAGATCGTTGTCAATTTGACCTCATCGTTCTGGAAGGCAGTTAACACGGCATCCTGTTCCTCTGGAGACAGGCTAGGGAAATCTTTCTGATACTTCTTTTGGCTGTAGTTCTGAATCTCGCGCAGACCAATGTAGAATATCTCCCGTCGTCTTAATCGGCCCTGATAACCTTGCGTTTTCTCTCCAACATAGAATGGGGGCTGCATATAATCTCTTGCATTGAACCCCCAATCACCGGCCAGCTGATGGTCGATGAAGAAGGCTGCGCCGAGTTCTTTAGCGCCCGGACCGTTCTCATCCGCAGGAAAAATTCGCTCTACGGCTGCTTCCGTGATCCTGTATTGCTCCTGGTTAAAGAACATTAATGCTTGGTTGTAGTTGTTATCATTCTGTTCAGGTGCCGGTGCTGCAGGCGGGGTTTCCCGCTTCGGCAAAAGATATCCGAGTACACCGCCCAGCACGACACCTCCCACGGCATAACCGGAGTTTCTCAGAAACTTCCGCCGTGTCATCGTCTGCGAGCCGTCAGGCTTCGATGGTTTGGTTTGTTGTTCGTCTTGTTCGCTCAAACTCTCAGCACCCCTACTCTTCTTCATTTTTGAATAATGGGTATTGTCCCCATCAAAATTTCATTCATACATTATTCTCCATCCGGGCATGATAAAATTACTAACCGATATGGAGGCGAATGCTCATGAATCAATTGTGGAGCAGGTGGAAAGGCCCGATTATGGGCTCGGCACTGCTTCTTTCTTTAACAGCCTGCTTAAATCAAACCGACGACAATCAACAAAACGCGCAATCCGTGGATCAGCATAATGCCGATGCCGTTCACTTGCACAGCACCGACGTGATCCCTAGCTATCATGGACCGAAAACCGAAACAACCAATGTCCATGGCAATACCACAAGCGGGATGGGCATGTCCGTGTACAGCATGATCGGCTCATCCAGCCTGCATGAAGGCGGCGTCTCTTCCCATGTTCAGTCAAGACTTGCAGGTCTGGGCATTGATGGAGTGAAAGCTTTTGTCCTCAATGACACGATTATTCTGGCACGTGCAGAATCACGCGTTTCTTCTAACCACTATGACAACATGCAGCAAAAGGTGTTAAGTCAGACGGAAGGAATGTCAGGCAAAGGCGAGCCGGATGAAGGAGTAAGCGGAGCAAAGAACGTGGACAACGATAATATGTCACAAGCCAAAGAGCAAGTGAAGAACATGTTTAATGAAGAAGTGCAAATTCTAACGGTAACGAATCCTCAAGCTCCTGCGCTGATCGACCGAATTGCCTCGAAGCTGCATGATGCGCCGCGCGACGAGTCGATCGCCAGAGATATTACTGAGCTGCTGCATATGGCATCGGATAAAAAATAAATAAAGGAGTTGATCATATGCCTCTGGGAAACATCGGAGTGACAGGGCTGATCCTCATTCTGTTGATCGCCTTGATTATTTTCGGTCCTTCGAAGCTGCCTGAACTGGGCCGTGCCTTCGGTCGAACACTAAGCGAGTTCAAAAACTCAACGCGTGAACTGGTTTCGAGCGAAGATATCCATGATGGAGATAAATTGAAATGACCCAGCACGAGCAAGAACAGGAGTTGCATATAATAGAGCACTTAACAGAGCTCCGCAAGCGGATTCTCATCACATTGGGCACCTTTTTGGTGGCCCTTTGTGCCGCTTTTCTATATGTTGAACCGCTGTATGAAATGCTGACTCGCGACGTGGAGGGTCAGCTTCAAATACTGGGACCAACGGACGTGATTTGGGTATACTTCATGATTGCAGGCGTTATAGCTCTTGCGGTGACGATGCCTGTTGCCGGATTTCAGGTATGGCGGTTCGTCGTACCCGGGTTGAGTACTGTTGAGCGGCGTGCATCCCTGGCTTACATCCCTGCGATCGGAGCCCTTTTTCTATTGGGTTTGGCCTTTGGCTACTTTGTCATATACCCCATGGTCCTGTCCTTCCTGGATTCGCTGTCGCACCATTTCATAACAGCGTATACCGCCGAGAGATATTTCCGTTTTATGGTGCATATGACCGTACCGTTTGGTGTGCTGTTCGAAATGCCCGTCGTTATCATGTTCTTGACCTCGATTGGCATCCTGAATCCGCTCCGCTTAGCTAAAATGCGGAAAATCTCCTATTTGCTGCTGACGATTGCAGCCGTAACCATTACACCGCCGGATATCGTGTCGGACATCCTCGTCATTGTGCCCCTGTTCCTTCTATATGAGATCAGCGTTGGATTGTCTCGAATTGTATATCAGAAAAGACTGACCAGGCTGGAATTAATAGGTGAGTAACCAGCTTCGGATCAGGGCCGCTGCGTATGAATACTAAAAAAGCTTGGAGATCTCTTTTAGATCCCAAGCTTTTAATATATAAGCTGATATATATAAGTTAAAAAATCGTAGGCACCATTCCCCCATCCATACGGATTGGTGAACCTTTAAACGCGGATGCATAAGGACTGCATAGGAATGCAGCCAGTCTACCGATTTCGAACGGCCTAATAAATCGTTGAATTTCGGATTGAGGCAGGTTTGTACTCATGAAAGCTTTCTCTTTTTCCGCAAAGGTCATATCTTCATTGGCGTATATTCCCTCGATAATATCCTGCACGTTCTCGGAGAGAGTCGGGCCGGGCAAAATCGTATTGACTGTTACTTCGGTACCTTTCGTTAATTTGGACAAGCTTTTTGCTAAGGATAGCAGCATGGATTTTGTCATGGCATACTGCGGCATTTGTCCGGAAGGCATCATGGCTTCTTCACTCGCCATGAAGATAATACGTCCAAAATCGTTCTTTAGCATGCCGGGCAAATAAAATTGGGTTAATCCGTTGGCTGCAAGCACATTCGTACGGAAGTAGGTATCCCAAACTTCATCGTTAACATCCTCGTACGGCATGATTTCGTAAATCCCCATATTGTTAACCAGAATATCCACGTGAGGGTATTTATCAAATAGAGCCTCTCTTTGCCCGATATCCACCAAATCGGCGGTAGCATTCTGAGGACTTGTATTCGGGAAATCCGACTTGATTTCATTAACGGTTCGTTGTACCTCTTCATCATTTCGTCCGTTGATAAGAACATGGACACCTTCTCTGGCAAGTTCAATGGCAATAGCCTTGCCTATCCCTTTCGTAGATCCTGTAACCAATGCTGTTTTATTGTTTAATCCCATATCCATAATATAAACATTTCTCCTTTGTGCTCTGGATAGTGTTCATATTACATTGTATAGATAGCTGGGTAACTAGTTTATCGCGCCAAAGTACTTGTTTAACACGCCAATTGTAATTGACAAAGAAACCTGTGTTTTGATGTCCAAACGCTATGAACCCATGGTCAACATTTCCTGTCGGTGTTCGGACAGCGAAGGACTATTAAAATGTTCAGTGCGCCAATGGGATGGAGTATCTCCTTCCCAAAGACGGAATGCTCGGTAGAACGAGTTCTGATCTTCATATCCAATCAAAAAGGCAATTTCTTTGATATCGAGCGAGGGGTCTGCCAAGTACTCGATGGCCTGCTCATGTCTTGCTTGTGTCAACAATTGCTTGAAGCTTGCATTTGCATCCGTCAGCCTGCGCTGTAACGTACGATCACTCATATTAAGCTCCTTCGCCACTGACTGAATGTCAGGGCGCCCTCCTGTGAGACTGCGTTTCATGATCCATTTGACCAGGTCAGTAATGGAGCGGTGGCTCTGTAGTTCATCAAGCGAACGATCCAGAGCTGGAGTCAGAATCTCCAGCAATTCTTCGTTATACGAGATAAAAGGTCGGTCCAGATCTCTTCGATAGAGCGTTAATCGATTACGGTTTGCACCCATCCGGATGCGACAGCCAAAATAAGCTTCAAGAGCTTGTACATCGCCCATAGGCTGCGAAAATTCAACCAATTGCGCGGTCAGCGGTTGACCTGTGCCCCGTCTTCCAAGCTCCAGAAGACATGCCAGTGTAATACCAACAAGCAGCGCCGGACCAGGTTGATCGCTTAGGTTCAGCCATTCCAGCTCGATGGTACATCGTTCGCCCTCCTCGGAGATTAGCAAGCCTTCGGGTGGACATAGCTGCTTATACCGAGCCATTCGGTTTAAAGCATCCCGATAGTCACGAGCGTGGTAAGGCGCTAAGACGGTCGGCGGGTACTTCGCCGTTTCAAAGACGGTCGCAAGCTGGATGATGCCTTGGGCAGTGTCCCCCATGAGATCGGAATAGGCCTGCCAGATCGCGAAGTATTGGGCGGTGGTGACTTCCGGCTCAGTAATGACGGCGAGCGGCAATTCCGCTTTGCGAGCCACGTCTTGGGCGGCAATGCCTAATTGGTGTATTCCTTCCCATAATCCCGGCGGGATTTTAATTCGGTTAGAAGTATAAGGCTTCATATATAATGCTCCTTTGACTACTGTTTATTGTAATGTTATTTATTCTCGATCGTGTAAAGGATGAAGTTTATCATCCTGTATGGAACTTCTTATATTAAACTCAGCCAAGTTGGAGGAGTCATCATGGTAGTTGTAAGTTTCGTTCATTTGCCATGCGAATGATACTCGATACGTTATTATACAGCAAACTAATGAAGAATGCAGACAATATACAAGTGATGATCGTTGTACCCTCCGCCCGAATAGACAGAGCGAATTCCGATTCCTCCATTTGACAAATCGAGTTTATTTTTTATACATTAGAGTTAGTTGTTTGAATAACTCACATATAAGGAAGGTGAAACGGTCATGGCGAAACCGAACGTCATCAACAAACAAGAACTGCTCGAAGCTGCCCAAAAGTGTGTTGCAGAAAAAGGCATGGATAAATTAACTTTGAAAGCAGTGGCCGATCAAGCAAATGTCAGCCAGGGAACGGTCTATTATCATTTTCGAACGAAAGAGCAATTAATAATTGAACTCGTTGAGAGCCTATGTAATGCTTCATGGGTTTCAGTGGAGCAAAACAATCGATCTGTTGAAGAAGCCATACAAGAAGCCAAGGAAAGATGCGATTATCATTCTGTTTACCATCGATTGTTTTTCTCTTCATTAGCTGCTAGCTTTCAGATCAAAGAGAACCGCAATCGAATGGGTTCCATGATTCAAGAAGAAAACAAACATCTGACTGATATTCTTACAGCCCGGTGGGGGGAATCGCCCATAAAGAACATATCCATGGATCAGTGGGGAATTTTAGTGAATGCTATAATAGACGGGCTGGCCGTGCAGGCTTTGTTGGACGAGGAGTTTCCGAAGGAGGATGTTTTTACCGCTTTGCACGTGTTTTTTGATTTCATGACCAATGAGGTGAAGCGATGAACGCACAACGGATCAAAAGCCGGCATGCTGGTCTCTTCTTATTATGGGGTTTCGCCCTTTGGCTGATCGCCACGATCATCTTTCATTATGGGGGGAACCTGCTGATTGATATCAGGCACCCGTTTAGAACCGTCTTGAGTTTTGCTGCCGCCATCCCTTTAATTTATGGATGCATCGCTCCGTTGTTCTCATTTCTTGATGTTCCGTATTCAGATCGTACCCGCCGTTCCGTCCAGATTGCTCTGCCTGGTATGTTCATGGACATTTTTTCGATTCTTTTCCATGATGTCGCTTTCCCATTAATCTCAGAGCAGAGCCTCCCCCTATTGGCAGCCTGGCTGTTCTGGGCATACAGCTTGATTCTGCTGGTTGGGCTGAGCCCCATGAAGTTTCGTTTCTCGTCACCTTTCATTAAGAAAGTGAAACTCCTTTTAAAATAGCAAAAAAAGAAGTCGCCGATATTGGCGACTTCTTTAGCCTGTGTAATTTTGTTCTGTTGATATAAAGCATATACGAATAACTATGGCAGTTGCCGATATTCTTCCTCCAAAATCGACATCAAAATCATATCATGGAATCTTCCGTCCCAACATATCGAGTCCCGTAGAATGCCCTCCCGTTTAAAACCAAGCTTTTCATAGACATGTATGGCCCGAGGATTAAACGCATATACACCTAACTCTATACGGTGTAGACGTAAACTTTCGAAACCATGACGCAGCATGAGCTTCATGGCCTCCGTGCCGTATCCTTTATTGCTGTGCTGACCGGAAATCGATATGCGGATATTGCAGCTGCGGTTGTTGGGGTTGATTTCGTTCAGGACCACTTCACCAATTAAACCGTCCGTTTCCTTCTCCGCAATCATCATATCCAGTCGATCCTCATGAGCGTATCCGATTTTATGAATCCAGGCCGCAATCGAATCCTTGGTAAACGCCTGCTGCGTTCCCGTTAATCGGTTAGGCTCAGCATCCTGCAATAATCCGAAATAGGCATCAAATTCATCTTCCCTTACGGGACGGAGCACAATGCGGTCCCCTTCGATCCGTGTTTCAAGCTTATTTTTCACTGCCCTAGGCCTCCAAGCCATTCATCCATTTATTAACGAGATATCAGCTAATTATAAGGTACCACCGATTCGCCGATCTGTCAGTCTACAAAACATTTATAGTTAAACTAACCTACCCTCCAAATATGGATGAAGTCCTCACCATGCAAAGAATATTAAACCCGAAATAGGGAACTTTAGATCGTATGAATCTTGTCAAAGCGAGCTGATCCCATGCCCTTTTTTAAACGAACAAAGCGAACCCATTCGAAAACAGCACTGCTTCATCATAACGAGCAAACGGTGCAAACCGCCGAATCCTCTCGTCTCTCCGACCGCTTGGATCAGAATTTACATAGAATCAGAGAACAAACCGGCCACAGTAGGGACATCATCATTCGGACCCTAAGTCATATGTTCGGAAGCGATTGCACCCTGGCCGTCATTTATATCGATGGACTGGTTGATACGCTCACCATCAATCACTCGATTATGGATTCCTTAACCTCAAAGGATTACGAAGAAAAACTGCATGCCTCTAACCCTGCAGAAATCTTGTCCATCATCAAAAACCGTTTCTTATCCATAGGCAGCATTAGCGATTTGGAGCATATGGAATCCCTGATCTCCGCCATGCTAGAAGGCAATACTGTCATTCTCATAGACGGTTCATCCCGAGGCATTATCGCCAGCTCTATCGGTGGAGAGGAACGCGGTGTAGAAGAGCCCCAATCTCAGACCGTCGTTCGCGGCCCGAAAGAAGGATTCACCGAGAATATTCGTACGAATACGGCCTTAATCCGTCGTAAGATTAAAAGCCCAGACCTCTGGATCGTGGACCGCAAGATTGGCCGCATCACCCAAACGGATGTTGCCGTTATGTATTTGAATGGCATCGCCAATGATAAGATCGTGCAAGAAATATTGAATCGTTTAGACCAGATCGATACCGACAGCATCCTGGAGAGCGGGTATATCGAAGAGTTTATACAAGATACAACGTTCACCCCCTTCCCTACCATGACTAATACGGAGCGCCCCGATGCTATCGCTGGTGCAATTCTGGAAGGAAAAGTTGCCGTTTTGGTTGATGGGACACCGTTTGTGTTGATCGCCCCCATCACCATCTTCAAACTGTTTCAATCGAGCGAGGATTACTACCAAAAGTTCGATATCGCGACCTTTTTGCGGCTGTTGCGCATCATTTCCTTTATGGTATCGATGCTTCTCCCTTCACTATATATTGCCATCTCCACGTTTCATCAAGAAATGCTGCCAACGACCTTGCTGATCAGCCTTGCAGCACAGCGGGAAGGCATCCCTTTTCCCGCCGTTGTCGAAGCCTTGGCGATGGAAATTACGTTCGAAGTATTAAGGGAAGCCGGTGTTCGAATGCCTAGAGCGATGGGCTCCGCGATCTCCATCGTAGGCGCGTTGGTTCTGGGTCAAGCTGCTGTACAGGCAGGCCTAGTGTCTGCTGCCATGGTTATCATCGTTGCATTTACCGCCATCGCAAGCTTTGTTGCGCCTTCTGTGAGCATAGCCAACTCCGCCAGACTGCTCCGTTTTGGTTTTATGATATTGGCGGCAACTTTAGGGCTCTTTGGAATTATGGCAGGATTAATCGCCATGCTGATCCACCTATGCGGTTTGCGTTCATTCGGTTTGCCATATCTTACTCCGTTCGCTCCGTTTATCCCTTCAGACCAAAAAGACGTTCTGGTCCGTGTTCCATGGTGGGCCATGCTGACAAGACCGACCCTTATCAACCGTAATAACGCGAAACGGCAAAAAATGAACCAGCGTCCATCGCCTTCCAATGGCAAGAAGTAATATATAACCGGTATAACTCGGAGGTGAAGAACAGATGAAGCGGAAGTTGAATCTCCTGATTCTCATGTTGGCTGCCTCGCTGCTGCTCAATGGTTGCTGGGATAGTCAAGAGTTAAACTCGCTTAGTATTGTATCGGCGACGTCCATAGACCGCAGCGAGGATGAATGGGTCATCTCCTTCCAAGTCGTCATTCCGCAGTCCATCGCCACCCAGACCGGCGGCGGAGCCGGGGGAAGCCAATCTCCGATCACCATATTCTCCACCAGGGGCAAGACCATTCGCGAAGCCATGCAGAACGCGAATTTGGAAGCGCCGCGTGCGCTGTTTTTTGCCCATAACTCCGTACTGATTATCAATGAACAAGTCGTCCGGAATGAAGGCGTACGGCAAATCCTTGATTTTTTCCTCCGTCCGGTGGAAAGTCGGGAAACGATGTCGGTTCTCCTGACCAAGGATAAAGCCTCCAATTTATTGGAAGTGCTCATTCCGTTAGAGAAAATAACAGGAAACGCGATTCAACGGGTCATAACCCAAGGACAAGAAAATCTATCCCAAGTAAAAAATATTAAATTGATTGATTTTGCATCCATGGTCGCCAATCCGTACAAAAGCGCCATGGCTCCCGAGTTAAGAGTGTCCGGCAATCAAGAGGAACAATCTAACTTGGATGCCTTAAAGTCAACCCGTAATCAAGCGGTACTCAAACTTGGCGATTTGGGCGTATTTCGAGGAGACAAGCTGGTGGGATGGATGAAGCGAAAAGAAAGCAGAGGCGTCGCTTGGCTCTCGAACAGCGTCAAAAACCTGATCATTGTTACCCCATGCAGCGATCGAGACGCTTCCCGGTTGTCGAGTTACCGAGTCATCCAATCATCGACCCAAGTGGACCCCAAAATGGTGAATGGTTCGGTCAACATGATGATCCATATTCAAACAGTGGGGGCTCTTGATGAAACCAGCTGTACGATGGATTTGACGAACCCGGACGTTATTTCGAAACTCGAGGATACGATTGCCGAGCAGATCAAGGATGAAGTGCTGGCTGCGTGGAAGAGCATGAAGGATTTGAATGTGGACGTGGTTGGTTTCATGGATATGATTCACAGAAAATATCCTGCAGCCAGCAAACACCTTACAAATTCGGAGAGACCGCTCCAGGAACTGGAACTCAAACTGAATGTAAAAGTCACCGTTGAACACACGAATATGATCAATAAACCCTTCTCGAATTTGATTGAACCCAATAAGTAGAACGCTATCGATACCTATAACAAGGAGGTCCCAAATGGAGAAGATCGGTAAATACCAAATCATTGCCATGACCATCTTGTTTATGATCGGCAGCACCCCTTTGTATGAACTGGGGATTGAAGCTAAACAAGATGCGTGGCTGGTCGTGCTGGTTGCAATGATCACGGGAATGTTACTGCTGTTCATCTATTTATATATCCAGAACCAAAATTCGGAGCATGCTCTTCCCCAAATTTTAAATCAGCACTTCGGCAAATATTTAGGTTCCATCATTACTGCAGCCTATATCGTTTATTTTGCGTATGAATCCATGAGGAATACCCGCGAGTTCGCGGACATTATCAATATCTCCTTTCTCCCCAGCACACCGCTGTACTTCCTGATTCTCTTAATGGTGTTGCTGTCCGGCTATGCCGTATGGAAAGGCATAGAGGTATTCTTTCGCGTCACCGAATTCCTGCTCCCTTTCACGCTGATCGGGTATATCCTGATCGTTCTCATGTTCATCGGTTCGAATATCATTCATCTTGAGCGCCTTATGCCTATATTAGAAAACGGAATTCTGCCTGTGCTGCGAACATCGTTGCCGGAGGTGATTAGTTTTCCGTTCGGTCAGGTCGTAGTATTTCTCATGTTTTGGAGTCATCTCGAAGACAAGAAAACGCTGTCCAAGGCATCCTTGTCTTCCTATATATTCGTAGGTATCTTTTTATTGATATTCAATATTTTAAATCTTGCGATTCTGGATCCCACCATAACGAGCATATCGACTTTTCCGCTGCTTCGGTCGGTTCGTCTCATTGAAATCGCCGATTTTCTGGAGCGTTTGGACCCGTTAATCATCTTGCTGATCTATATTGGCATATTCGTTAAAATGACCGCATTCTACCTCGGCGCCGTACTCGGTCTTTCCAGCCTGATCAAAGTCAGCCATAAAAAAACAACCGTGATCGTGGGTGCTTTCATCTTTACCATTTCGTTCGTCTCTCCGAACTTTATTTATCATATCTGGATCGGGTTTGCTCAAAATTTGAAATACCATTTTCCTATCTTCCAGATCTGGGTCCCTTTGATTCTAGCGTTGATTATTTTAATCAAAAGGCCTCGCTCTTCCAAATCCGGCTGATTGGGAACTCAATACATTACAAGAATTTGTATTGAACTCATAGAAAAAACCCCCTCCAATAGACTTTGATGCGCCTTTCACACACTGTCTACTTAAAGGGGAACATATTCGCGTCCTTATTATCCGGATATGTTCACGGATAGGTTGCTGCAGTTACTCTCTCTTTTGTTTCGGTTGCAGTGAGGCGTTACGCATCATCGGATAGGTGGTTAACAGCGCTGCTAAACCTGCGATTCCGGCTATCGTGAAACCGGTCATTGCATTTATATTTAATGTCGACAACCATGCTATAGGTGCTTCAAGCACTCCCGAGTAGTAGAGAAACATGGCTGCGATGGCAATGATCATGATACCGATTAATGTCCTTGTCATGCCCGCACGATACGTTATGCAGTAGATAAAAAAAGCGCCGCCGAACAAGATTAGTCCGACCATGAGATCGATCCATAAGTAAGGCAAAAATTGGTACTCACTGGAATGAAACATCCCCGCATGCGTAATGGATACCGAGCTGACTCCGCGATCGTATAATGTCCATAATAAACATTGTAAGAGGTTTAAGACTAACATATACACAAATACACTTGAAACGCCGATGACATAAAAGCTTTTCAGCATTTGAGTTCGTGTGCCTCCAAGGCTGACAGCAATAGGCAGAAGGCTTTTGAACCCCATGATCCCATAGAACGGGATAAAGAAAAAATATGCGGGGCTTGAAATAGAACTGAGTGTCTTATCCATATCAAAGGATGTCCCGATCATAATCCAGGCTGCTGTTAATGGCAGCGTAATGTACAACAGAAGCAGCTTCCCCAAGAACCAGCTTGCATCTTCATAGATTAAACGAAACGTGCCGTGCGTCGAGCTCATCGTACCCCCTCCTTCACATTATCCGTCATATGAAGCAAATAATCCTGAAGATGCGCTTTCTCCACGGAAATTCCATTACTGCGGCCTAGCTCTCTCCATTCGTCGGAGAACGGGACATCAATCATAACTTTCTTTACGGAACCGATGGTGCTTTCATTTAGGATCTTTTGGTTACTGATTAATTGATTCACTCGATCGTGTTCACCGGTTATCCAGATCCCCCGTTCCCGCACCTCTTCCATCGGCTCATGTAACAGCAGCTTTCCGTCATGAACAACCACGATGGATTCCAGCAATGGTTGTAATTCCTCGATTTGATGTGTCGACACCAAGATCAGGCGCGGAAACGCATCATAGCTATCCAACAGCCGTTCATAGAACTTTTTTCGCATTCCTGCATCAAGCCCGTTGGTCGGTTCATCCAAGATCGTAACATCCGCCTGGCTGGCCAAACCGATCACAACCTGTAATGCCGTTTTCATCCCGGTCGACAGCTTCTTGGCTTTTTTATGCTGCGGCAGTTTAAACGTTTCCAGCAGCTCTTCTGCCAATTCCTGATTCCAGTTCGGTTTGAAATATTGATAAAACCGCAAGGCATCGCGAATGGTCCAAATATCACTGAACGGATGATCTTCCTGCATGTAACACAAATGTCGTTGGGCTTCCTGGTTATTGTATGGCCGGTGGCCCATAACCTCAATGTTGCCTTGACTAGGAATCTGATGCCCCGCAATCAGTTTCATCAACGTCGTTTTGCCCACACCGTTCCGTCCCCATAATCCCGTAATGACTGGATTTTGTTCAACGTATGACAATTCCTTGATCACAGGAACATCTTCGTAGGAAAAAGATACATGCTTTAAAGAAATCATAAGTTCCCCTCCTCTTCCACTATGCACTCCATAACCTCCTCGACCGTCATGCCAATTCGCCTCGCCTCTTCCAGCATCGGACGAATATAATACTCCCGATAATGCTTTTGTTTGTCACGCAGCACCTGTTTCCTGGCCCCTTCCTTTACAAACATTCCTATTCCTCTCTGCTTGTAAATGATGTCCAGGTCAACCAAGGCTTGAAGCCCTTTACGCGCCGTGGCACGGTTAATGTTATAAAATCGGGACAATTCATTCTCAGAAGGGACGCGCTCCCCTTCCTTCACTACACCATCCACAATATCATCGATAATCATTTGAGCAATTTGTTGAAAAATGGGCTGGGATTCATCCAACAAAGCTTTCAAGGTGAAGCCTCCTTTCTGACCGTTATCATCCCCTTAGTTGTTAGGTTGATTACTCGTATAATCAACTGTACAACAGGCTGCTGCACTTGTAAAGGGGGAAATGTCCGTACGGACATGCATGTGATTCCTTCAAAACAAAAAAAGCCGCATTTTCGCGGCTTTTTCAACGTGCAATAAGTAATATGAACGACTATAGACCATTTGATTCCAACTGTCCTGAAGCTGCTGCAGGTAACCATCCTTCAAGCAGTGCTCCACCTTCCGGTTGGTTGCTTGCGGCAAGTTCGCCTCCGTGCTGCCTAACAATTCTTTGTGAAATGGTTAAGCCTAATCCGCTGCCACCGGTTGAACGACTTCTGGATGCTTCCCCGCGATATAGAGGTTCAAATACACGCTCAAGCTCTTCCCCAGAGAAGCCCGGTCCGGTATCGCGTATCGTAAACTTAACCTTATCACCAACTTTATTACACTGGACTTCGATTTCACCACCCGCAGATGTGTGTCTTACAGCATTATCCAGAAGATTGTTCATGGCTCGTTCTAATAAATGCATATCTCCATGGATGATGCACCGATCCGTTACATGGAACGAGATGGAAACTCCTTTTTGCCGAGCCAGCGGACTCAGACTATCCATCGAATTCCGGACGACCTGGTTAAAATCCACCGTTTTAGTATGCAGTTGCGACTCCACATACTCCATTTTTGTAAAAGTGAAAAGATCCTCTACCAAACGATCCAATTGGGCCGATTTGTCTTTGCAGACTGCAACATATTGGGCTATTTTCTCCGGAGATTGAGCGATCCCTTGCTCCAGACCATCCAAGTAGCCTCGCAAAGCGAACAACGGTGTCCGTAAATCATGCGCAACAGCCGCAATGACGAATCGGCGTTCCTCTTCCAGTTCAGCCTGTTTTCGATAGGATTGCTCAAGTCCCTTGACCATAACATCGAATCCATCGCGCACTTCAGCGATTTCGGTGACCCTGGACATGGGTAGCCGAACATCCCAATCCCCTGTTGCAATTTGTCTTGCTGCATTTCCCATCTTCTCGAGTGGTTTGAGAACGAATCGCCTCATTTCCATTCCGACAACAAAGATCGCAAGCAGCAGCCCGACAAAAGCCGACATCACTTGAAATTGATTAGACTTAGGTAAGTACAGAATAACCCTTCCCAGCAACTGGCCGTCCTCGATGACGGAGAACCGCTCGGTTGATAAATTAGTGCCACGTCGGTCAGGATTGGAACGATAAATTTCCTGATCTTCTGCGGATTGAATGAGCACATCCATCTTCGCTTCACGCAGCGCGGAATACAATTGGTTTTGCCAGACTGGATCTGTCCATTGGTCTGTGTCCGATTCTATTCGCTGCGTCATTTCCGATATATTTCGTTGTAGGGTCTCGTTTTGCAGCCGACCTTGTTCGAAGCTGAGTGTCTTGGTTTCCATAAAGTGCGCAGTAACAAAGAAGATCCACGGCAATAAGAGGATAAAGAAGAAACAAAGCATGGTAAACGTACGAATGCGGAGTGACCTCATATTACCCTCCCTCAAAGCGATACCCTACTCCCCATACGTTGACCAGGAATAGCGGTTTATTCGGATCAGCTTCGATTTTCTCGCGAAGCCGACTAAGATGGACCCGAATTGTATGCCTGTCGCCCACCCCATCCCAAAACTTCGAAAGTAATTGTTCATAGGAGAAAACATGTCTCGGATGTTCGGCAAATAATCGCAGCAGCTCATATTCCCTGGGTGTGAGCACGATGTTGTTTCCATCCACTAGTACTTCTCTAGTGGACAGGTTTAATTTAATGCGGCCGTAATCCAAAACCCTGTTATCCAATTGTTGTGGGGAAGCGGAACGCCGCAATACGGCTTTTACTCTGGCAACGATCTCACCCGGCGATGCGGTTTTGACGATGTAATCATCGCCTCCGAGGGTAAGGCCTCGAATCTTATCCACATCATCGCTGCGAGCACTCAAGAACAGGATTGGTATATTGCTCTCCCCGCGAATCCGGCGGCAAAACTCAAATCCATTTTGTCCCGGCATCATAATGTCAAGAACAATACAATCAACAGAGCTTTCCTTAAATATGTTCCACGCTTGAGCGGTGTCGCAAGCGGTTTTCACTTGAAAGTGGTCATTCTCTAGAAAATCCCTTAATAGCTCAACAATATCTTGGTCATCGTCTACAACCAGAATCGTCTTTGATACGCTCATGTTTATCCCACCTTTGCTTTCCTAGTTTATCATTTTTTTTAACAAGAACTAACGCGAGCTTATGTATTGTGATGTTTTCTTTATACTTTTGTGATCTTTTTTCATCTTTGTTTGAGATATTCGTTTGGTATGCTTCTATTTGCGCACACGACCAGCCCCAACTTCGGGTGATCGTCCCGCACACCATGATAAAGGAGGTATACATATGGGTTTGGAAAATAACGCCTTCTCGTTCTTTCCTTTCGGCGCTTTGTTTTGTCTCACGCTGTTTTCTTTCCTGGCGGTTCGAGTATACGCGATTCGTTATCGTTACAAAAACGGTCATCAAAAGAATGACATCGCTATGATTCTGAAGAACCGAATGGCCAATGGTGAAATTGATGAGAAGGAATATCGTAAGCTGAAAGATCTTTTGACTAAATAGAGACTAGGAGGATTTATGGATGCTTAACGTTCAAATTGTGTTGTTTGACGGCTTCGACCTTCTGGATGCGATAGCGCCTTACGAGGTCTTCTGTGCTGCAGCCATGAATGCTGAAAATGCGTTAAACGTAGAATTGGTCACCGCCGAGGGACCAAGATCCGTGCCTAGCGGCATCAACGGGTTGAGGATTGAAGCGAGTGGCAGACTGGACCCGGAACGAGCGGGCATCATTCTCGTACCTGGTGCGTCCGGCGACGTCGAGGGAGATGGGCCCGATTCGGTTCCGGCTATTCTGGGCCGAGCCATGAGTACCGAATTGACTGGGTTGATCAAGCAGGCTCTCCAGCACAAAGACATTACAGTCGCTACGGTCTGTGGCGGTTCCCTGATTCTTGCTATGGGAGGCCTCTTAGAAGGCCGGCCGGCGGTAACGAACCACCTGGGCATGGCCTTACTTAGTGCAACTGGGGTAGTTCCCGTCTCGGCTCGCGTCGTGGACGACGGTAATCTGGTTACCGGTGGCGGTGTAACTTCCGGACTCGATGTAGCGCTATATCTGGTGGAACGTGAACTTGGGCCTCGTATCGCTCACGCGGTTGAGCAATTATTCGAATATGAACGAAGAGGCACGGTTTGGAAGGATACAGGGACTACGCCTAACGTTAATAAATCAGTGACGAGCGACGAACCAAATGCCGCGGTGAACAAAACAGCAATGATACCCACGCCCAGCTCCCAGCATAGCAAAAGCATACAGGCATCGGTCTTCGACGGGGATTGGGAGACCACTATCGCTACGCCCGTCGGGAAGATGGAGGTCAAGCTCACCATATTGACAAGGGACGATTTGATCCAGGGCACGGCAACGCAGGGGGATGAAACCATTGAGTTTATGAACCCTGTACTTCAGGATAACAAGCTGGCCTGGTCACTACGAATCACGAAACCCATGCGCTTGAATCTCAAGTTTGAAGTTGTCGCCGATGGAGATCACATGGTCGGTATAGCCAAAGCTGGCTTACTGCCTGCATCCAAGTTAACAGGAAATCGGGTTACCTAATCGTAAGAAGAAAATCCGCGGCATACACGCGCTCTGGCTTCCAGGTATGTATGTCGATCGTGTTTTTCCGTATTCAGAAATGGTGTGTATCAAATATGGAGCTTCGGGAGTTGCGAACGGATGAAGAAACGAAAATCGTTATATCTATTGCTGGCCTGTGTCAGCATTCTATTTATACTACACGCCTTGGTGAAAAACTATTGGATCGATCCAGGTGCTTCGGGATTTTTAAGCCATAAGACCGGGCTGAAGCGCGAGCTCAATCTCCCGGTTTGGCTTAATGTCATGTACGTTCATGTCGCATTCGCATGTGTGGCCATGGCATCGGGACTGATTAACTTTTCGAATCGAATATTTGAAAGAAGCCGCAGGCTGCATCGCATAAACGGCTATGTATATATCGTATCCGTACTGCTGGTTGTGTTAACTTCCGGATATATGGCCCCCTACGCGACAGGCGGCAAAATAAGCAGTATGGGATTCAATCTGCTGAATATGATCTGGCTGGTTATCACCATTACGGCGCTCGTGCAAATCAAGAGGAAAAGGATCATTCGACATCGCAACTGGATGATTCGTAGTTATGCCTTTTGCTTCACAAACATGTTGATCCATCTCATTACTTCCCTTTTTCATCAGGGATTCGGGTACGTTTACCCTACTAGCTACACCATCGGCGTTTACGGCTCGATTGCGCTGCTGCTAGTTATTCCTGAAATCATCATCAGAACGAATCGAAAGGAATTGGTATCAGGATGAAAAAAATACTTAGTTTACTCACGTCGTTAACACTCGTTCTATGTCTATTCGCCCCCGCAGCAAGCGCAGAAAGAAACAAGAACCCAGATCCATCCAAGGGTAAAAGCGTGCATGTACAAATTGTATTATTCGATGGGTTTGATCTGCTGGACGCCTTAGCGCCATATGAAGTATTTGCTGCTGCCGGAATGTACACTGGTGGAAAAGTCACTGTAGAATTAGTATCTGCAGAAGGTAAGCGTTCGGTACCGAGCGGGCTGAATGGACCTGCCCTCGAAGCGCAAGATATGTTAGACCCTAATCGTTCCGGGATTATTGTAGTTCCTGGTGCTTCGGGGAAGCCAGCGGGGAATACCGCAGATGCTATTCCCAACATATTGAGGCAGGCTAAGGATACGGGGTTAACAACGATGATGAAACAAGCTATGAATAATAAGGACGTTACGGTGGCTACCGTGTGTGGAGGTTCATTGCTGCTGGCTATGGATGGATTGTTGAAAGACAGATATGCTGTCACCAATCAGATAGGCATGGGTGCGTTAGGGGCTCTCGGTGCAATTCCGGTCGATGCAAGAATCGTGGAAGATGGCCCACGCTTGGTAACTGGCGGAGGTGTTACTTCCGGACTTGATGTGGCCTTGTATTTGGTTGAGCGTGAAGTCGGACCACAGATTGCGAATGCTATAGAGAAGTTATTCGAGTACGAGCGCAGAGGAACGGTGTGGCAAGCAAACGGCTTACCGCCGATTAACTTTGAGACGAGCCAGGAAACGCCTAAAAAAGAGCAACCGTCTGCACCGGGGAACAAAGACAAAAAGTGAGGAATCGAGGCGATCGGGGAGCTTGGAACCGTGTCGCTCCCACATACCGTTATTAGAGAAAAACAAGTCGCAATGAATTTATGTCGTTTCATCTACTCTAACTGTATAAAATCATCAAAAAAGCCGCAATTTGTGCGGCTTTTTGCGTGTATGCATTGCCTCTATATCAAGCAAAAAATTTATTTATTCCCTTGTAATTCATGCCGCGATGTGTTCCATTATCCTCTCGCTAAAAAAGCAGCAATCAAACCGGCAAGTTCGTCTGCATGTGTCAGGGTAGCCATATGGTCAGCCCCCTCGATTACCTCGAAACGGATGCCTTGCACACGCTTGAACTGTTCCGCAATTCGTTGCATATCCTCCCATTCGACCGTTCCCTGAATAAACAGCGTCCTTGCAGCAAGCTCCTCCAACCGCTCGATCGCTGGCGGCATCGGCCATATCACCTCGAAGCTCTTCCACTCACTAAACACTCTGGTCATATACAACGTGTGCATCTCGCGCAAAAAGTCCCGTTCAGAGCTGGACATCGTCACACGATAATTAGGCCCGCTCAACGATTGTTCGACCAGACGGTCGACATCGGGTGCGCATGCATTTACTTGGGCCATCCAATCGATGAATGGCTGGGCGTGCTTGAAACCGGTTAGCGATGGTGCGATTAATACTAAATGGTCAACCCTGGAAGGGTAAGTCAAGGCAAAATCCGTAACGGCCTGCCCTCCCATGGAATGACCGACAAGCGAAGCGCTGTCAACTTGCAGATGATCGAGCAATGCCCGAAGGTCTTCAACCAAGCTGGTTGGTTTTTGCGGCGCTGGGGATTTTCCCGTTCCCCGCCCATCATACGTGATGACTTGATGGCTCCGGGCTAAATGCGGGGCAATATAGTTCCATTCTCTTGAATCGACACCTGGACTGTGTACCAACACAACAGGTGTCCCACTGCCTTGAGTTTGATAAGCTAAATCCATTTGAAAACTCCTCTCTCCAATGGATGATACATCCAGATTATGATTCTAATATAATTTAAGACTGAACATTCGGTCAATATAAAATTGCATGAAATCCGAGTTGTTTTTCTTGGATGGGATAAGAACGGTCAAAATCAAAATAAAAAAACAAGAAGTTCATCACTTCTTGTTTTCCGCACAGCTGCCACGCTTCGATGCCGCATCCAATACCGACTGGATCGTTTGCTCCTCCAAGTATTGATACAATTGCCGTTCGGCGCCGTCCATCACCTGTTTGACCAGACATACGCACTCACGGGGATTATCCTCATGCATCTTGGCAGCCTTCTCTTCGGCTAGCAGGCGATGCTGCTGCGAATTGAGATTGGAGCATTCAAACAACTGCTGTCTTCCTTCAATGACCTGTATCACTTCAAGGAATGTAATCTGCTCGGCCTGCTTGGCCAGCTCGTAGCCTCCGTTCACTCCCGGTACAGCCCGCACGATACCATCCTGCCTCAGCTTAGACATAATTTTGGATAAGTAGCTTTCCGAGACGCCCAGCGTCGCAGATAACTCCTTGATCCCGATGTTCTGATCACGCTCCGAATGAGCCAAGTGGATTAATGCGTGCAGAGCATAATCAACGCTTTTGGAAAACTGTATAGCGGTTCCCCCCTTAAATTCGAATTATATAGACCTATGATATCCATTATAGCAATTCGGATTTGTTTTTGCAATGAATCCACGCTTCATGGTGGAGCATGGTTACACTTACCTTCTGATTCATTGAGGAATATGGTTGAAAAAAAGCCGCCAAAATGGCGACTTCAAGAGTTAATCATATGGATTGACACAAGCCAAAAGACTATTTCGGCGTGTTGCTATTCCGAGGATCATATAATCCCGACGTGTCCTTGAACCATTCAAAGATATGCGATACACAAACCTTAAGGACCGCATAGCCGGGAACGGCTAACAAAATGCCAACCACACCGAACAGATTGCCGGCCGTCAGTATGACAAAGATAATCGTAATGGGGTGAATCTTGAGCGTTTTACCCATGATTTGGGGTGAGATGAACTTCCCTTCTATTAATTGCACGATCGTCCATACCGCCACCATCTTCAGCAGCATCACCGGAGAAGTGACCAGAGCCACAATGAGCGCAGGCGTAATCGCGATTGCGGGTCCCAGATAAGGCACCACGCTGGTGAACGATGCAATAATCGCCAGAATCAACGCGTAATCCAAACCGATGATCATGTAACCGATATACAGCAGAATACCAATACAGAAGCTCACAATAATCTGCCCGCGGATAAACGAGCTGATCTGATGATTGATATCCTGAAGCACATGCAAAATTCCGGAACGACTCTTCGTCGGCAGGAAAGACAATATTTTCAGAGGGAGCTTCTTGCCGTCTTTCAGCATATAAAACAGTACAAAAGGTACCGTCACGATCGACAACACAACCTCTGTAAATGCACCCAGAAACCCGCCAACTCTGCTCCACGTGTGGTTTAGAAGTTCCGTTGCCTTCTGCGTGACGGTGGTCCACCATTCCTGGGAGTTAATGTTCATGGTTTCTTGAATCTGGTTATACAACTCGCTGCCCGTTAGATCTTCAAACTGCTGTCTAACCTTTTCGCTATATATCGGAAAGTTATCAATCAGCCCCATAATCTGGTTGCGCAGCACCGGAATGACCGCGAGCACCACAATTGTTAGAATACCGGCTATAACCAGATAGAGGATCAGGATGGACCATCCACGCTTGATTTTCCATTTCTCCATCACATCCACCAGAGGATTCAGCAAATAATAGAGTATTCCTGATAAAATGATCGGCAAAACGATCGTCTTGATTAACACGGCGAGCGGATGCAGCACAAACGAAATTTTGCTTAGAACCAACACATTAAGACCAACCAGCAACAGAACAAGCAAAAGAAGCACAAATTTATTGTTCAGAAAAAAGCGCTTGAACCGATTCGGCCAAATACGGGGTTGCTCCATACATGTCCTCCCTTACTTATGTATACATATTCAAGTTGTAACGCTGAGCATCGATTCACGACACCGAAAAAAACCGACAAAACGACGCGCTCTTCATTCTTTTAACTATAATGTTTGAACAGGGCACATGTCCAGTTTACCAAGAAAGAACGGGGAGATACGTTCATGTATTCACAGACATCAGTAATAAACAAGCCCGCATGTCACTATGACACGCAGGCTGAAGCAATTCGGTAAGATGATGTTACAAGTATCGAGAAATGATCCGCACCAGCTTGGCTGGCAGCTCATTCAGGTTGGTCATATCCAAAAATCTCTCGGCACCATAGATCTGACTAATGACATCTTTGTCTTGGCCGATGGCTGCCGCCAGAAATTTGACTCCTTTTCTTTCGTATTCGGATAGAGTCTGCCGCATGTCTTGAATCGCCAGACTACCGGTATAGTCATCCATGGCTTTAGGCTGCCCGTCGCTGATGCTAATCAACAGCTTCGTTTGTTTCGGTGAATTTGCTAACCGTTCCGCCATAATTCTTAAAGCCATACCATCCCGATTATTACTTCTGGCCCGGATGCCCATCAGCCTGAACCGGTCGCGGACATCCGGTTGATCGTAATCGGCATAAGCGAAGATGGACATCTGCTCCAAACGGGAAACATCCGCAGTATCCCCATAAATTAAAACAGGTATATGGCAAATTTGGCAGAATTCATAGACCGCGATGACCGCCCGCTTAGCCGCCTCGAGTCTCCCGAAAGCAGCCATCGATGCTGATTCATCGACCCTCAAACCGACGACAAGACCAGGGGATTCCGTCGGAGGACGTTTCTTGGCAAAATACCTGAAATCACGGTAAGCCACGCTGTCTGCCTGAAACTTAGAACCATAGTAATGGTTCTTGGCATATTCCGTGGTTATCTCGTGCTCCAACAGCGGCATCGTCTGTCTGGCGATTTCCCGCACGATGGGCATAATGTCCTTACGCAGACTCCGATATTCCTCCTGCTGGATCGGGTCAACATCAGGACGGTGAACGATCAGCTTTACAGCCTGATGAATCGAATCGGACACGATGGCCCTGGAGACTTGATTCAGCTTTTTGCGGAAGTCCCGCTCCTTCTGTTTCTCCTCCTCTGTCATGGGTTCGGGATTGGCCTGATGATATTGCGGTGATCCGTCCTCTCCTGAATCCGTGCTTTCCATATCCGCTGACTCATCCGCGAGGATGGATGTGCTGTCTTCGCTTTCAGCGGACTTCTTTAACTGGAGCCCTTCTTCCTCAGCTTGCCCGTCAGGCATGGAATCCAGTTCTATATCGCTCTCCCATGTCGCGATCTCCACTGCCTCTGGGCTTCGTTTTTTATTCTTTTCAACCGGGACTTCCTCCAACATATCCAGCAAACCTTCGCCTTTCAGCGCTTCTTCCAGCAGTGTGATCTCTTCCGAATCGGTTGTTATCTTGTAAATCACTTTATGATAAAGGGATTCCCTCGCAGAAGCACCTTGCGAAACGGTATCCACCCAATAGAAATAAGAGCGCATGCCAGCCACGCCTTTAATGGCATTAGCTCGGGCTGTTTTATCCAATAGGATAATGACCCTTGCCAGCACATCCAGCATTTCATCGTTTTGATAGCCGGTTTTGGCCATCGCTCGCTCTATCATAATCTCTTTGGTCGGCAGGTCCATCTTCTCCGTATGCTGCACTCGGTCACGCAATGCCTCGTTAAGCGGCCTGGATCCGGCGTAACTACGATTTGCCGTGATCACCGCTATGAAATCCGGATGCCGCTGCACGATCTCCGTTGGGAGATTAAGACTGCCGCCCGGCTCCAATGCGGAATTCAATGCCATTAATACGCCGGCATCCCGAATCACGTTCGGTTCCTGGATTTCCAGCAGATAGCCCTTCTGAAAAGCTCGGACGATCTCGGAAGCGTAAAATCGATATTCTACAGCTCCATCCTGAGCCATATTCGCGGCCAGCTTCAATAATTGCTTCATTTTTGCGGAAGCCATCTCTTGTGTAATCTCCAGCGCCTCCATCAAAATCTCCGTCGAGCTTCGAAAGCCGTCGCTTTCGTATAATGCTTTCAAGGCCGCTCGGTCCGCTGATTCCAACTGCTTCATTCGATCAGATGAAATAACCGGCAAAATGGCTCCGAGGATATCCGATTTATCCATATCGGCAAAACAAGTTACTTTGGTATAGGGTAACCTGAAGTTTGCGGACAACGCCTTGGCAAGCTGCGTTTTTCCGGAGCCGGCATCCCCTTCCAATAAAATCGTGGCGATTTTCATCTCGCCGCGGTGCCAATTACGCTTGATTTCATTCGTGATTCGCCGTTCTTCCTCGCTTGCTGTATGTGTTAATGGTTTTTTCCAGACAAGACTTTTTTCTTCCTCGGTCAATACTCTCCCAGGAGACAGCACGTAAGATTTATTATCATGCTGGTCTTTCATGACCGCTCACCTCCAAACTCTCGTTAACTCTGAACGCAGGAATGGGTTCATCACTCCCAATCCGGCAGCTTTCTCACCGTACATAACCCAATTCTTCTAACATTCTCGTCAAAGTGCGCAGACGTTCACCAATCATCTCACCATTATCGCTCAATGCCTCGTTGAACAGCTTGATATCCTCCTGAATCTGTTCATTATCCGTGCATACTGCTACCGTCATGGCGTTCCCCTGCAATCCGATCCGGTCGATCACAGGATGTTGCGGGTCATATAAATCTTCAAATCTATAGGCTTCGCTAAAATGTGTCAGGGCACTGCAAATGAGGATGGATAAATCCAGAATTCGATGAAGAGGTAACTCATCCGATGGACCGGCCCCTTGTTCCTCAGCGGCTCTCCATACTTTGGCGGCAATATGCGCCCTACCGTCCCCGTTCTGCTTGGTCAATCCCAAAGATAGTGCACTTACATCTGTCTTATATGCGAATCGCCCATCCACTTTCCCATAGTTATCCGAAATAATCACGGGTTTATGATTTGTAGAAGCAGGTATATTCATTGCGTCTCCTCTTTTCCAAAGAATTAAATCGTAATCCAACTGTGCTCATAGCTGCCTATTTAATATAGGTTTCAACACATTAATTTAAATCATTAAATAAACATAAACATGATCGATCTATCTATATAATAGACAATATTAATATTGTTGTAAACAGGAGCTTGAAAACACGCATATCGAATCGTTTCCGAGAAGGGGCCGGGTTCCCCAAAAAACGGTGAAGGCCGATGTCGATATGTCTAAGCCGGAACAAACGAAAGGCTGCCGCACTATTCCTGCGGCAGCCTTGGTACAGCTGAAGATATTCTATACATTTACTACTCCAGATTAAATGCTGATTCGAGCTCGCGAATCCGATCGTCATCGATGTGTATGACATTCCCAAGCGTTCTAGCCGACAGAATGGACTTGGCGCTGTACTCTGCAACTTCCAATCGATCAAAAGCATTGAGCAGGCTCTGTCCCGCAACGATGATGCAATTATTGTTCACGATGGCGATCGGCGTATCGGGTCTAAACAGCGAAGCGGTACGCTCGGGCTCATTGTAAACCGCATTAAAGGGAAGCTTGGGCATTCCGCGAAGCAAGATATAACTCTCCGGAATCGTTCTTGAATCGAATACGGTATCCGTTACGGCAAATGCCATGATGTTAGGCGGGTGCGCGATAATCACCGAATCGACATGCGGCTGCATTTTATAGATCGCTTCATGGAGAAAGACGGATTTGCTCGGCTGTTTGCCGGCCTCGGCTTTGCTGTTCTCTATACGAACGAGGTCACCCGGCTCCAGATGGTTGCGGTCTTTGCCGTAGGGTGTAATGATAAAATCATGACCAAATAAACGATGGGAAAAAGTACCCTGCGTGCTTGTAAACAGACCTTGTTTATACGCACGCCGCATAATTGCGCACATGTCCCGGCGAATTTCTTTTTCCTCCGACGTGCAGGTGTCGCGGATATACGTATCCAGCTGCAGCGTGCTTTTGTTGCGGACGATGTCGTAATCCTCATCGGTCAACAGGACGGGATTTCCGAGTCGCCGCGCCTCGATCTCCAGCCTCGCACAGAAGTCTAGGGTTTCAAACCGGTTAAACGCTTGCGGAAGATCCCCGGCTCCGACCACAACGCCATGGTTCTCCAGCATGACCGTGTCAATCCCGCGCTTGAAAACAGCCGCAATGTTCTCCCCGAGCTGCTCGCTTCCAGGCAGGGCGTAAGGTGCGATCCCGATCTCGCCGCAGATCTGCCGTTCGTTCGGAAGCAGCCTGGTATCCGGAATGCGCCGGACAATACTGAACGAAACCAGCGCTGGCGGATGGGCATGAATGATTGCTTTCAAATCCGGACGGGCTTGATAGATAAGCCTGTGGAAGGGAAATTCACTGGATGGTTTATGATTTCCCAGAACCGTACCATCCTCCTTCACGCATACCATATCTCCCCGTGTAAGGGAGCCTTTGTCCACCCCGGCGGGTGTTATCCAAATATCTCCGTTCTCGTCCCTGATAGACAGATTACCCCCGGACGTGGTCGTCATGCCATGGTTATAAATACGATTGATAAATTGAAGGAGCAGATCTGCCGGATGCAAAAACTCCTGATTCATTCCTACCACCGCCTTATCCGAATGTCTTTGTTTAGTTTTGTTTGTTTTTATTATACTGTTTTTTCTATTGATAAGCGATCAAGATTGTGGCAAAAACAAAACAATAACTGTAAGTAATGATTGTGATCTCGAACGGGAACAAAACAGAGATGATATCATCCCTGTTTTGTTGTGTCGCGGTTTATCTTCATGTCTTTACTTCAACAAATCAACCATTGGATAGTCTGCGGACGGAGAGGTCAGCAGCGGCTGTGGAGCACCCTTTAAATGAAAATCGAAGAAGGCAGCGACATAATCTCGATGGGCAGCGATTGTCTGTTTCGGGTCGGCAGTTCCGATAAATTGCTGGACTACTCGCGGCGATAGGCTCAGCTTATCTTGAAGCTGTGGAAGCAGCGTCTGATAATCTGTAAACGTATAATGTGCTCCCTCGGGAATAGTTAGATCGAGTTTCCAGCCGGTCGAATGCTGCCAGAACGATTGACGGTCCATCGCGGTTAGATGGGAATCAACCTCGCCATCCTTATTGTAGCCTGAATTCATGAGCATGAAAGGACGATCCAAACCATGCTGCGCCACCGGCAATGGATTATCGGGCATGTGGCCCATCGTTCCATCCATGTCGATGCCAGCGTCAAAGCGATCATCCTCGTACATCACCTGAGCAGCAGTAGCCCCGCCGGCGGAATGTCCGAATATTCCGATCTTAGACAGGTCCCATGTTTGTTGGAGTCCAGCGGGCAATGGTTGATCGCCTGGATGACGGCCTTCCTTGATGAGTTCGAGTTGGTCCAACACATATTGGATATCATCCACTCTTACCTCCAGCATCTTCAGTACCGTCTCTGCACTGAAAGTCGGTAATGACTCCGTTGCCACACGTCCATCGGGAAATTGGACCGCAGAGGCTTCATACGTATGATCGACTGTAACGACCACATAACCTCTGCTGGCCAAGTCTTCGACTACAGCCGTCCCGAAGTTTCTTGGAACAGACCCGCCAGGTGAGTAGATGAGCAGCGGCCACCCAACGTCGTTGTTCGCCGGCGGTGCATTTAACCAAGCGTGAGTGCGGATACCGGAGAGATCGACCCGACCGGGATCCAATCCGATCGTCGAGATTGTGTTTTCATCATAATACTTTGCTGCTTCGGGCTGCATGTACACTGCCTTCTGCTCGCTTTTTCCCGTGGCGGGGTACCATATGCTGATCATGAGTTCCCTGTCTCTGTCCTGTTTCCATGGATCCACCCGGTTGTCATCCTTGAAGTGCATTTCCATCGTCCCCACAGAATATTCTCCAGTAGGTTCTGGTAGCTGTAATTGGATTTTCTCTGCCTGGCCCCTCTCAACCTGCGTTGCAGGGGTTTCCGTGCCGAAGAAGATTCCAATCAGAACCAGAAGACAGACCATGATTGCGATAGCCGCAATTCTAACCACGGGGGCAGACCTTCCATTGACGATCCTGCTGATGGAGTTGACCGTGAGCACATAATAAACCGTGTAGATCAGGAAAAACACAGCCATGCAGATCAGGATGGGCAGCATGAGACTGGCGCCTGCCATATTGCTGAATAATCTTTTTAACAATTGGAGGATGACCATGTAATGTGCAAGGCCGATCATGAGCGGCAAAGCAAAAATAAATGCGTTCTGCCTAATGATTGCCATACTTACTTCTTTTCCGCTTACACCGATTTTTTTAAGAATATCGTACCGTGGTTTGTCTGCTGTTGCTTCAGTCAGCTGCTTGAAATAGATCATGCTGCCTGTTGCCATGACAAAAACGAGCCCAAGAAATCCTAAGATAAAAACATTAAAGGCCGCTTCTTCGATTCCAAGACGGTATTCGGAATAATATGAAGATAAATTCGATTCCGGTGTCTTCAGCGACGCCAGCGCATCAGCCGTGTGCTTCGTCGTCTTCTGTTCCTGCACAGCATACCCGACATAGCGGGTCGGAGAAACTTGCGCCTCCATTTTGTCGTAGGTGCCGTTACTTACAACAATCATCACATCCGGATAACTCCAATTCATGATTCGTTCTACGGTCATCCCCGTAAAAGCAAGAGTTAACCGTTGATCCGGCAATTCGATATCGACCGTTTCGCCTTCATAATCGGGCCACTCATAGTCCGTATACATGGGCCGGATCGCTATAGCTTCATCCTGTTCGATCGGATCAAGTACAGGGAAGCGCAGCGCCGCTGCCACCTGGTTGTATTGATCGATCGAGACCACTTTGAGCGGGGTTTTGTCTGCTTCGATCATTCTCTCCGGAAGGATCTCTGGATTGGAAGCCTCCCCTTTTGTCTCCAGCACCGGAATCGTCATTTGCGCAATAATCGGATGCGCTTCATCTCCACGTATGATTTCGTCTACTTTTTTATTAAAGGCGTTGTCCTGGGCAATATACATGTAGCTAAATGGAGCGGTAAGCTTCGATGTTTTGTCAAACGTATAGTATGCGCCTAAGCCGACGCTGAAGGCGCACAACGCCGCAGCGGATAACAGGGAAATGACGCTTAACAAACGAGCGTTTCCTTTAATCCGGTACACCAAATTAGAGGTGATGACCAAATTCATGCCTTTATAATAACTTCGTTTTCTCTTCTTGGCGGTTCTCAGCAAGACAATGACCAGCGAGGAGAAGAGCAGAAGCGTTCCAGCGATAATTCCGACAGTCATCACGCTCAGATTGACAAGAATTTCTTCGGTGACGGCAAAATCGCGGAAGGCGAACCCATATCCCGCAGTCAAAAAGAGAACTGCACCCACTGCCGATAGAAACGACGCTTTCGGCTCTTGCTCCCCTTCCTGCTCCGCGCGAAACAATTCGATGAGTTTAAAGCTGTAAATCAATCGATAGCCTTGGATCGACGTCGCCAAAATAATCACCATGAACACGATGAGCGTATGAATCAGAGCTCGAAGAGAGAAAGCCATGCCTACCTGTACCGGCGTCCCCAGCAGCTTAATTAAGATCATAGCGAACAGCTTGGACAACAATGTGCCAATCAAGATTCCTATGATTAAAACAGTTACCCCAATGATCAGGTTTTCATAAAACAGCATTTTTCCGATCTTTTTTTTGGGTAGACCAAGTAACGCGTACAAGCCTACTTCCTTTTTACGCTGCCTGGAGAAAAAACGGTTGGAATACATAATAAAGACGGTAACAAATACGATCAAAATGATGGATGCTATCATAAAAACGGATCGCATGCTCTGCGATGATTCGATTGAATTCGTAATTTCTTGGCTGTATTGCAAAGAAAGAAAAGTATAATAGATAATGACGCTGAACAGGATGGAAATGAAATAGATCGTGTAGTTTTTGAAGTTCCCTTTCATGTTCTTTTTCACGATGTCAAACAAGGTCACTTGCATCCCCTCCCAGAACGGTCAATACATCCAATATTTTTTTGAAAAAGTGTTTGCGGGATGCATCTCCTCTAGTCAGTTCGGTGAAAATGCGACCATCCTTTATAAACAGCACCCGCGTGCAGTAGCTTGCCGCAAACGTGTCATGAGTGACCATCAAAATCGTTGCCTGATCATATTCATTCAGGTCTTTCAGGCTCTCCAGCAGCGCGGTCGCCGATTTCGAATCCAGAGCGCCGGTCGGCTCATCGGCCAGCAGCAGACTGGGGCCGGAAATCATGGCGCGTGAAGCCGCAGTCCGCTGTTTTTGCCCTCCGGAAATCTGATACGGGTATTTGTTCAGAATCGGGGTGATGCCGAATTTGTCCGCGATTTCCTCCACTCTATGCTCCAGTTCTTTGACATTCATCTTGACCAGCGCCAAGGGCAGCAAGATGTTCTCCTTCACCGTTAAAGTGTCCAGCAAATTGTAATCTTGAAAAATGAATCCCAGTTTATCCCGGCGAAAAGCGGATAATTGTTCCTCATCCATCTTCAGTACGTCTACCCCGTCAATCATCACCTCTCCCGAAGTAGGCTGATCAATTGTCGCAAGCACATGGAGCAATGTCGACTTGCCTGCGCCGGACGGCCCCATGATCCCCACGAACTCTCCCTCCTGCACGGTCAAATCGATATCATCCAAGGCGGTATATACATTTCCTTTTACGCCATAAACCTTTCTAATCTGAGAAGCGTTCACTACCATTTTCATGTTGATCTATCCTTCCTGGTTATCAATATAGAAACAATCAGCACGATTTCGACATCATGTATTTCTTATCCTGATCTTAATACAGTTCACCTTTACTTTAGCTTACAACTTCCCCCTCTACCTTACATTCCTGTCACATTAGACAAAGGAAGAACCCCCGGATACTTGCTTGTCTGCCGCGGGAAGATCGTATACAATGTGTTTAATTTGCCGCTCGTAACGCCCGGGAGGATCGTTTATGAAAATCATGATCGTAGAGGATGACCCGACCATTCGGGGGATGATCCAATTAGCATTAACCAAATGGAGCTTGGAAACGGTAATCGTCGAAAACTTTGACCATGTCGTACAGTGCTTTATTCATAACCAACCCCATCTTGTCATCATGGATATTAACCTGCCTTCGTATGATGGATTTTACTGGTGTCAGAAGATAAGAGAAATTTCCAATGTACCGGTGGTCTTTCTTTCTTCCCGCGATTCGCCCATGGATGTTGTTATGTCAGTGAATATGGGCGGGGACGATTATATTCAGAAGCCGTTCCATATGGATGTGTTGACCGCTAAAGTTAATGCGCTGCTGCGCCGAACCTATTCCTATTCGGACATGCAATCGGATGTGCTCGAACATGAGGGGGTCATGTTCCATCCGGAGAAAGGTATTCTCTCGTATGAAGGAGGGAAAGCGGAGCTTACCAAAACGGAGGTCAGTATACTGAAAATCCTCATGCAGCAAAAGGGAAAGGTTGTTGACCGTAAGAAAATCATGCGTCATCTTTGGCAGGATGAAAGCTTCGTGGACGAAAACACGTTAACCGTTAACATCGTCCGCTTGCGTAAAAAACTGGCCGGCATCGGAAAGGAAAACTGGATTGTTACCAAGAAAGGGCAAGGTTATATGGTCCCATGAGTTTCATTCAATACATAAAGGACAAACGTTATTTTTTGATGTTGTACGCGGGTATGATGGGCTTTATTTCAATAATCATGACTTTATCCTTCAACCCGGCCCTCGTGTCAGGCAACTTGCTGTATATTCATATCGTTTGCTTTGCCTTGGTCGCAGCTTACTTGCTAATTGGCTATTATTATCGAAGATCCTATTACCTGAAGCTTCAGCAACTGATCCATCTGGACCGGGAAGATTGGACTGTCGTTGCCCCTGAACCACAAAACTTGCAACAACGGCTGTATCTCGAGCTTTTCACCAAATTGCATCGCCAACATGAACGCGACCTTCGGAAACTGAATGAAGAGAAGATCGATCATCAGGAATTTATCTTGTCCTGGATTCATGAGGTGAAACTTCCGATAGCGGCAAGTCGTCTGCTAATGGAGAATAGCACCGGGGAAACAGCAGATTCCCTAGCCGATAAACTTGAGGATGAGCTCGACAAAATTGAAAATTATGTGGAGCAGGCATTATACTATTCTCGAATTGATTCCTTCTCCAAAGATTACTTCATCACGGAAGAACCATTAGACGCGATCATTAAAACCTGTGCGAAAAAATTCGCAAAAACGTTTATCAACAAGCGGATTCGCTTTCATATGGAGGACATTCGGCAATCGGTTCATACCGACCGGAAATGGCTCGGATTTATCCTTGATCAAATCGTTGCGAATGCTTTGAAATATACGAATGAAGGCGGAACCATCACATTCACGGTCGAGGAGGACCGACAGGAAAAAAGGATGCATATTATAGATTCGGGCATCGGAATTCAGCCGGAAGATCTTCATCGAGTCTTTGAAAAAGGATTTACCGGTTCCATCGGAAGAAGCCATGCCAAATCGACCGGCATGGGTCTTTACCTCGCAAAGCAATTAGTGCATAAGCTGGGCCATCATTTATCCATCCAATCGGAGGCGGGAGCTTATACCAAGGTCACGATCCACTTTCCTAAAACGGATACGTATCACAGCTTGCTGTAACGGTTTGAGCCCGCTACCCAACCTAAATCAAAGGAAGCCGCCAGTATGGCGGCTTCTTCATCGTATAGAGTTCTTGTCGACTGGCAGTCATCAAAGTCATCCTATAAGACCATACAAGTTATGATCGAATGCCTACATCACTAAGCAGAATGCTTCCCCGCTTGGTTAGATTGAACTCGATGCGAATCTTGCTCAACTGCAGCGGGTTGAAGTCCGGATTCATTTTGTGATAATCGTCTAACTGGAAATCATAGCTTTGAAATACAGGTTCTGAAGTATTGCCTGCATTCGAAAATGGCCATTTGAGAAGTTTACCTTCAATAACAGGCGGCAACTTGGATATGTGGCTGAGGGGAAGACTTGCCTGATGGCCCTTCCTATCTTCAACCGTAATCGTAAAATTGATAAGCTCTTTCGGGTCGCCGCTTTCTTCTGTTTTGCGTGCATCTGCCAGCGAAAATACGATCGAGCTATCCCTCCCTGTTTCCACCCCGTTATCCGGCAAAGTAACCGTATAGGACGCAGGCTCGGACGAACCGTCCGAATTCCAGCCTAAGCGAACCGCGCTGTAATCCGCTTCGCCTAATTTTGTCTTAACCTTTTCTTCCTTCCATTGCTGCAGGTTCTCGCCCCGCAAGCTGCCGCCAGGAAGTGTGGTGCTCTGCAGATCGATGTCTTCATGAAAATTGGCGATCAAAGTCATCTGCGAATCGTAATAATTGCCCACATACAGATTGTCGGGAATCCATTCCTTGGCATAACCCAAATCCTTGAACACCTCCCTGTATTGCCTTTGGTCCTTCAGCGTGGCATCCAGGAACGAAGATATGAACACTTTTGCGATGGTTTCCTGCTCATCCCGTGGCATAATTTGACGTAGGTTAAACAGTTGGTTCCCCAACCCTGCCCCATCCCCTCTGCCCCAGCCTCCGTTAAACTGGCCGTGGTTGGCTCCATAGATATAGATCAGCGATTTCATGTAATTTGTGCCCTTGGTATAACGAATCCGGTGATATTGCTTCGCACCGTCCAGGCTGTTGACATCCATATCATGAGCTCCATGCAAAGCCAGATAATTTACGTCTTGCAGCGGCAAAGGTTTGCCTTGCGGCTTATATTGCCCGTCCGTTCCCGCAATGGAAATGAGCGAGCGGATCGAGAAGTTATAATCAAACTTGATATCCCCATGGTCCGGATGACGGCTAAGCTTGTTATACGCTGCCGCGATCGCGACCGCTTCGCCGCCTCGGGAATGACCGATGAGGGCGATTCGTTCCATATTGACCTTTTGGTAAAACGGGTTGTCCGGATCGCTGTTCCAGCCCTTCCAGGTTTGCAAATGCTCCAGCAGCAGCAGACCCCTTGCCGGGTTTTCCTTTAGCAGCGGATTGATCAGGAATAGATCCTCATATGGGGAGAAATTGAGGAAATTTTCATCCACGGAGACAAATATATACCCTTTGCTCGCGAGCAGCCTGCCGAGATATTCATAACCCGGATCGGAATAATCATTCATTAAGTGATTACCATGTACAATCAAAACAAGCGGAAAGGTGCCCTCCCCTTCGGGATACCACACTCTTCCGTTTAACGGCATGGCCTCGGGTCCGAATCCAAGCGACTTCGTGCGCAAAGACGACCATTTCTCAACAAACCTGGACGCATCCACCGTTTGGGTGGTTAGGGAACCGCTTTGGTTAAATTCTGTCCGATAGTTGTCAGGATTTCCGTATAACAGACTTTGGACGGGATATGTGCCTTGTTCGGCCGGGTTATTCATCATCGAGTCTTCATATCGGGTTGAGATTTTCAGCTGTTTCAATGTGATGTCCGGAGCGGCATCATCTCCGGCACGAATCAGCCAGAAACTGCCCGCGCCGATCGCGATGGTGATCAAGGACAAACAGGCCATCGAGCCGATTTTCCTGGTTTTAGACACTTGCTTGTAGCTTCCCGCTGCAAATTTATAAGCCAATGCACCAAATAAAGATAAAACAATGGCCAAAGAGACGATGAAGACTGCCGATACGCCCGGCTGCACAATAAAACAGAACAAAAACATGATCAGGGAATACAGCAACATCCAAATATAACGGCTTGGTAGTTTCTTGACCCCGTGCAGCAACATTGATGCTAGGCCGCTTATAAGGGCAGCCGCAAAGAGAAACAGGAATGTGCCCACGATGAATTTACCGACACCATGCCCCGTCAATAGATAGTTGGCCTGTATCAAAATTAGAATAAAGCCGGTGGCACCAAGCCCAAGCGACGCCCCCTTCCATCCAGGGGATAACGGCCCCCTACGCTTCCGGTTTGCCATGATTCTTCGAAAAAAAGTAACGCCTTTTTCTTTCTCTTTCTCTTTCTCTTTCTCTTTGTGTATTTCCAATCTCTCCAGTCCTCCTGTATCCCTTAAAGTGGTTGGTTCTACTTCTGAGGTTACCGGATAACTCTTTCGCTCCGCTTTCCTGAATCTTTCAGTAATCTTACAATTCGTTAGGAAGAAAAAGAATGAATTTCGTGTGCCCGTTCGTGATCAGCCTGATGTTACCCCCATGTTTTTCAACCACTTGTTTGGCAATGGCAAGACCCAGACCCGTCCCCCCATCGCTTTTTCGGGCTTGGTCTCCGCGGACAAAGGCATCGAAGACCTTTTCCTTCAACACATCCGGGATTCCGATGCCATCGTCTGTAATGTGAATTTCGACTCCTTTCCCCGTTGCTGCCAATTTCAGTTCAACAGCTGTACCGGGCGGATTGTATTGAATAGCGTTTGATAGGATATTGGAAACCGCCCGATTTAACCAGGTCGTGTTGAATGGTACGATGATTTCACTGTCAGGAATATCGTAATGGAAATGAAACTTCTGTTCGTCGAACACCTCGTAATACTCGGCTGCAATTTCCCTTGTGAATTCTGTAATGTCGGATGCCTCAACGGCAAAAGGATAGTCGGGACTATCCAGCTTGGACAGCTCGAAGATACCATCGATCAGCTCCGACATCAGGCTGGCTTTGTCGGAAATCAAACGCAGGATTTTTTGCCTTCTCTCTTCCGAATTAACGAGCCCCAATTCCATCGCTTCGATATAGCCCTGAATGGTGGTCATCGGTGTCTTCAGGTCATGGGAAATGTCAATCAGCATTCGCTGCTTGCTCTCTGCAAGCTCTCGCTTTTCCCTCTCCATCCGTTCGAGCCGTGCAGCCATATCATTGAAATCATCCTGAATCTGCGCAAGTTCATAGCTCGCTCGAAAATGTAATCTTTCATGGTAATGTCCACGTGCAATGCTGCGGATACCATCCGCAATCGATCGGAGCGGGGTCGTCAGCCGGGATGCCGTCCATCTTCCGAAGACATATACGCTAATTGCAAACAAAGCGAGAAACAGCAGCAGCGTTTTCAGTGCCATTCCATAAAACACCTTCTCATGCTGATCGCTGTCCATGCCTGGCACGGCTGTTGGACTGCCTATGACTCCAGCCTCCGCCTTGACCGGTCCGGAAGCCTCCATAAAATAATCCATGATCAGCGCATTTAATACAAATAGCGAAAACGCGGCAATAAGCGCAATGGTAACAAAGAAAAAAATATATTGGCGAATCAGCGAACGCTGCAGACGATTAGGTGAATTCATGGCTGTAACTCATCTTTCTTCGCAAACCGGTAACCGAGACCGCGAATGGTTTTGATATAGACAGGCTTCCTGGGACAAGCCTCGATTTTGTCGCGAAGCCTGCTGATTTGGACCATCACGGCATTATCGTCAGCCAAATAAAGTTCATCCCAGGCATGCTCAAAAATTTGCTTCTTCGTAAATACGCGCCCCGGCTCCCCCATGAACAGCTTCAATAATTTGTACTCGATCGCACTCAGCGAAATCGGCGTTCCCTTGATGTATAACATGCATTCCCGGTGATCCAGCTGCAAGTCCCCAACGCAGGTTTCGGATACCGCTGGAGCTTCCAACGGCTCATTAAACTCACAGGAGCGTCTTAACTGTGCCTGAATTCTCGCCATCACTTCGAGCGGGCTGAACGGCTTGGACACATAATCGTCTGCCCCCAGCTTGAGTCCGGTTATTTTATCAAGCTCCTGATTTTTGGCCGAGATGAGAATAACCGGGATTTTATAATCCTGCCGCATCATACGGAGCAGCTGGAATCCGTCGATGAGCGGCATCATGATATCGAAGAGTGCGAGATCCACGTGCCTGCTTCGCAGATGCTCTAGGGCAGTTTTCCCGTCGAAAGCTTCGAGCGTCTTATATCCCTCTGCGTCCAGATAAAGTTTAAGCATGTCAATGATATCCGGATCATCATCGACTACAAGTATGGTTTTAGGCATAGATGCATCCTCCTCCAAGTAATATATGGTTCTCCTTGGGGGGCGAAATTCCTTTTTAGGGTTTGTTCGTTAACTCATGGTCGGAGGTCCCAGCAACTTTACCAAGGCAGATTCGAAACGGCAGGCAAGTCGAATGCCCACTGGAAATCTCGCTTCTTGCCAATAACGGTTCGTTTTAATGTAATTGATGGCGGGATGTTCGTTAAACCTGGAATCGCAAATTCCAAATATTCCGATGTTACTGGCTCCCCCTGCGTATAAGCTCCACCGATATGGACCTTGTATTCCTGCCCATTATTATCAACTGCTACCCATTCATCAAGTAATGGCTGATTCATAAACCTTCCCTTGGCGTACAGGGCAACAATTTGTTCTCCTGTAGAAGGATCTTTCAGCAGCGAAGATTTTGTAAACGTAAGGGTGTCTCCTCCATCCATCATCACAGCGGGATTCTTATCCAGCTCTCTGGGGTTAAGCTGAATGGCGCCTTCGTTTAGGAAACGCATGGTCAATCCGTCGACCACCACCCTCACATGACTGGAATCCGGAGGAATCACGGTCGAATCGAATTCATTGGACCATTCCAGGGTCCCGCTTGAAGTATTCATTTGCTGCGATTCCACTTTTTTAATATAGGATCCGATGGTCTTATACCGGTTACCTTCCTTAATCTTCACATGATACAAAACCTCCAGGCCGTTATGCCAGTTCGATGGGACCTGTTCGAGCATCTGGGGAGCCAGGGATATCGACATATCAAAGCGGATACCGTTTGGTGTAACTAGAAGCTGTTTCATGTCCATATTGAGCCCTTCCTGCGTTGAATATGTATCCTCTAAAGGTTTAGATACCGATAAAGATTTGGCATTTGTCATATCCATCGTCAACTCCAGCGGCCAATTAACCAGGACACGTTCTTGTGGTTGTTGTTCTGGATCAGCTACTACTTCTACTGCTTTACCCTGGATAACAATGTGATCCGGAACCGTGCCATTGAATACATAAACATAATCCTGTATTCCCGGATCCGTGTTGCGAAGATGCCTACCGGGAATTGCAACTTGGCGTCCCTGCGTGTCCGTAATCAAGAACGGATCGCGCACACTGTCTTTTAGTGAACGGCCATCTGGTCCGAATTGCTTCGTGATGATAACAATATGGGAACGGTCCTTCAACACGGCCATGATTTCCATCGAGTATCCGCCATCTTCCACTTTGACGTTCTGCATTTGAAGAAGATCAAAGCGTCGAGCTCTTTCATATTCCTCATCCCATAACCAATATCCGTTGGTGGATAAAGAGTCACTTCCTTGATACCGATGCTCGCCGATCATAGAGGTACTGTCAGGCGAATTCTGCCATACCATATACGCTCCGCCCATGAGTATTACGGCAGCAGCTCCGGTCATCACCATTCGCCGCAATACCTGCTTGAAAGCGGCTTTCTTTTGCAAGCCTCCGCCAAGCCCCCTCGGGTCCATTTCGATGTTCTCTAATGCTTTCATCACGTTTGAAGTAAATTCGGGGTCCGGTCCTTCCTCATATATTTTGGAGCCCCAATACTCCTCGTCACTAGCCTTTAATATAGGTTTCAAACCATATCCCTCCCTTGTTCTCGATTTGTTTCTTGAGATTCTTTTTGCCTCTGTGCATGGCATTTCGAACTTGGTCAGCATTTAATCCGGTAATCTCGCAGATTTCTTCATATGTCAGCTCATTCGTATACTTGAGAAGGAGCACCAATCGATACTTAAAGGGCAATTCCTGTAGCTGGTGATATAATTCCCTCTGCATTTCTTTTTGAAGGACAAACTGTTCAGGCGTATGCTGGTGGCTTGGTTCATGGGTCCCTTCATTTGAAGCAGAACGGATTCGATTTCGGCGCTGAAGATCCTTCACCGCATGAACGACGATTCTATATACCCAGGCCGAAAAATGCCCTTCGTCCCGATAATTCGCCAAGCTGCGGTAGATTTTAACAAATGCTTCCTGCGCAATGTCCTGAGAATCCTGATGATTTAACCCCATGCTGCGGATGATTCCGTATACTTTAATTTTGTAACGATCGACGATAACGGCAAATAATTGCTTTTCGCCTCCGACGATACGACGAATGATCTCGGTTTCGGAAGACGCATCTGTCATGTGTTTCACCTCACTTCCCTGCTCATTTAGTACAACCTATAAACGTAAGCTGTCCCTCAAACTTCTCAGTAAAGTTAAAAATAAAAAACAAAAAAGAACCTTCCGGAATCGGAAAGGCACTTTCCATCTGACTATTTAGCGGCGTCCAACGAAACCATATAAGAGTAGCTGGATAAGTTCCGCCATCTTGTTTTTATAATTCCCGGCTCTGGCCCAGGAAGCTTGGAGCGTCCCGACGACACTTAATAATTCCAATAGGGTCTCCAGCGAAACAGAGGAATGAATCGCCCCTTCCTTGTTCCCCAGCTCAATAAATTCCTGAATAAGCTCTATTCTAATTTGATTCGTGTTTTCACTATATAAGCTCGCTAACACCTGATCCTCAACGGCACCCGGTGTACCAAGCAATTGATAGTCTTGATCTGCACAGATCTCCAAAATCCGAGAAATCTTATCCTTAAAGTCGATATTTTGATGCAAAAGCTCCTCAGCCATTCGGATCGTATTTTGCATCAGAACATTCGCACATTCCTTGACCACCCCTTCTTTACTGCCGAAGTAGTTATACAGCGATACCGACGATACGCCGGATTCATCGGCAATGTCCTTAATGCTAACATGGACGAAGCCTTTTTCTTTAAAAAGCTTTAATGCCGCATGAATGATCGCATCCTTCTTTTGCTGCGTTCTGATTTCGAATTTATTCATCACTCTTCACTCACTTCCCGTGTTCATCACTACAAGTAGTTTAACATAATGCGAATAGTTTTTAAATTTCACATCCAATATTTAAAAACTTGTTGACATCCTAGTTGATGTCCATATAGAATCAAGCTATGATTTTTAAATTTTGAAGATAATATTTAAAAACTTTGTTAAAGAGACAAGGGATAAACGCTTGAGCAAACATGGTTTGATCCAATCGTTCAACCCAAAATGGAGGGACCCGCGATGAGAATATTGGTTTACGGCGCAGGGGTTCTGGGCAGTTATTTAGCCCACGAGCTAGTGCGTGGAGGGCACAACGTCACGATGCTGGCAAGAGGACGACGAGCAGAGGAGTTGGAGAAGAACGGCAATGTCATTCGGCATTATTTTCAGTTTCAAACTACGGTTAATCAAGTAAGGGTCATCCGAGAACTACAGCCGGACGATGTTTATGACCTTATTTTTGTTGTAATGAAATATCCGGATTTCGAGGCTGTGCTGCCTGCCCTTGCGGCGAATCATAGCTGCCATATCGTTATAATGGGCAACAATGCAAGCCCTGGGGAAATGGAGAAGTATTTGCAAACCCATAGTCCGGTAGCGAAACAGGTTGCGTTCGCTTTTCAGTCGATTGCCGGCTGGAGAGAGAATGGCCGGATCATTAGCGTGCACGGCCCAAAAACCAACCTAACGATCGGTGGTTTAGGAGAGGATCTGTCATGGCGCACACTGATCGATGAAGCCTTGGTTAACACTAAATATAAATGGAATTACATTACAAATATGGATGAGTGGCTGAAAAGTCATTTTGTGATCATCTTGCCTTTGAATTCCATAGCTTCTTCATATAACGGTAATTTGCGCAGAGCCGCAAAAGACAAGAAGCTTCTTAATCTGGTCATCCATGCGGTAGATGAGGGGCATCAAGTCTTAGAGAAAAACGGCTTTACGGTTACGCCTGCCGGTCAGAAGCAATTTGCCCGGGGCAAAAGAAAGCTGTTCTACATCCTGCTGAAGCTGATGCTCTCAAGCCCGATTGGCAGAATCCTGTTAAGTGATAAGGCGGTGTCGGCAGACGAGATGACCGCTTTACAGCAAGCTTTTGATCATTTGAAGATACGCGCAAACATAGCTACGCCTCATTGGGATGAGCTTCTACATTATTCCCCACCCATACAGGGATCATAGAAGATGGCTCAGTCGATCTATCACTTAGCCAGATAAGAGACAATGTTCATTAAAAATCTCTGCTCAACCAACGAGCAGAGATGATATGAACCTTCCGACGGACCTAGACTGACACTTCAAGAGCAGGCTGTCACCGCCTTGAACCTTGTTAAACGGCTACACATCCCCTTCACTCTCCTTGGCAAGGTTGTTGCTCGAAGCCACCAAGCTTCCTCTTCGCTCGTACGCAACAATTACCATAGCCATGCTTAATACAGCGCATATCATATACATGACGGAGTAAGAGAAATAATCCGCGATGGGCCCCATCACAACCCCGCCCATGGATACGCCAAGGTCAGCCATGGCAATAAACAGCCCGATTAACACATTGCGGTTGGATGAAGGTAAAACAAAGGACAAATAAGTAGTTAACGTTGGGTATAAGAGCGCCTGCGTAATGCCCATGAGAATAGCGCCAGTATAAAGAAAAGCTGCTCCCTGCTCTGAAGAAATGCTGATGCAAACTGTCTCTATCCATCTTGACGCTGTATCCAAACAAACCGGTACAGATTGCGATGGCTACAAAAATGACGGTGAATGAATCCATCCCCCCGGTCTGCCAGAGGCCTAATGCGAGAACGGGGCCGATCACGCCGGGAATATAGGAAAACAATGAATAGAACGAGATTCCTTGCGAACGTTCCTTCTCGGGCAGTGCATCGATGATGCCGATGGACACAACAAAAAAAACCACTGGATTCCGTTTTGAATCAGCGGTTCAGAAAGTTTTTCGCAATGCTTCAATCATCGCTTTCACTATAGGAAGGTTTCGAAATTTGATAGGATAAGCCAGATACAGCTCGTTGCTTACCTTGAAGGAAGGATAAATGATCTTTACCTGACGGTTGTGTATTGATTTTTCCAGCATATAAGTGGGGAGGACACTTATTCCCGAACCGTGTTCTATGGCGGCTAATATGGAATGAAGGTCCGGCAGAACGTGCATGATTTGCATATGTGGTCTTTTCTTGAAGTGTTCTCTCCATAATCTGCGTATGATCGGTAAATCACTGCCATAGCTGATCCAATCTTGAGCGCACAGCCAGGCTTCGAACCGGTCGGGATCTTCGAAGTCGATTTCTTTAAAATTATAGGGTGCAACCAGCACAAACTCTTCTTGAACATAATGGATATATTCAATGCCGGGAGCCAATATTTTTTGGGACGTTATAAGTATGTCGACCTTTTCTTCCAATAATAACTCCAAAATATGTGAGGCAACGCCAAAATGAGCAATCATTCGAAAGGGGAACTCCCCCAAATGGGGAGCTAGCTTCTCCCGAAAATATTCGTGGGCTGTCCCAATTCGGATGACGGGAGCTGTTACAGAAGTGTTCATCATGAATGTTTGCGTTGCTTCTTCCAAGGCTTCGATCAACGGAACCACTTGAGTATAGAGTTCTTTACCTTTTTCGGTGGGAACCATCTTTCTAGAGGTTCTTGTAAACAATGATTCACCCAGTTCGGCTTCCAATGCGGCAAGATGCTGGCTCATTGCGGGCTGAGTCATTAACCGAGTTTTGGCGGCTTCCGATACGGATCTATGTTTATAGATACTGATAAAGCTTCGGTACCATTCAAAATCCACCATTATATTCCTACCCCTTTGCATATGGACTCAATCGTGGTGTCCCTAATATCAGCGCAATGTCGGTCCATGCTGCACTTTTTTGATACCGGTTTGTTTACTACAATGATAGACTTCCTAATCATTCTACACAAAAGAAAAGCATGGAGGCCACTGTTTTATACAAACAGCAGCCTCCGTGCTCCTTATCCGAGTTTTTCAATAACAGCTTTGGTTACAGCCAGGGTAGACTGAGGATTCTGGCCTGTTATCAAATTCCCGTCAACTTCATGATGGGTAGTCCAGTTAGGCGCCGCCACGAAAACGGCTCCCAATTCCCGAAGCTTGCTTTCAAGTAGAAAAGGAAGAATTTCGCTAAGTCCGGTTTCCGCCTCTTCCCTGTCTGTGAAAGCATTCACCCGTTTTCCAGCAACTAGGGGCTGTCCATCCGATAATGTGACTCCTGTCAATCCAGCAGGTCCATGACACACTGCAGCGACTATTTTTCCAGCTTCATAAAAATTACGGACTAATTGATGCAGCATTTGTTCGTCCGGCAAGTCATACATCGTTCCATGACCACCCGGCAGGAAAATAGCATCGAAATTATGGGCAGAAACATCACGGATACGAACCGTGTTTTCCAGATGTACTGCTGCTTCCCATATCTCTTTCGGGGTATCCTCATTCACGCTGTTTGGATCTACTGGACTTTGTCCGCCGAGCGGACTCGCCACTGTAACCTGATAGCCCTTCTTTATAAACTCAATATAAGCTTCAGCGAATTCTGCTAACCAGATGCCCGTTTTTCTTCCGTCTTGTATATCTGAATGATTGGTAACGACAATTAGTATGCTTTTCTCCATTGTACTTCCTCCTTTTTTTGTTGGCTGTTTACAGAGATTATTCTACAAGCCGTCTTTTAATAAGACAAATTAGATTATTATACTAGTTGTATAAATATATTTATAGATTGATCTGCCAACCCACAATTGAGGCCACTTCAGTGCAAGAAAAAACCCTTCCAGCCTTTCGGTGAAAGAGTTGCAGCTGAGAACATGACTGATTTGATTATCTGTGGACTTTCGAGCGAGATCACTTTATGTATCTGTTCAACTTATAGCGAATGGACTATTCTGCACGACCCTCAGCCATTCACGTGAAATCAATTGATGCCCGGCTGTCGTGGGATGAATGCCATCCCATATCCAATACTCTGCGCCTACTCGTTCTGCCGCATGATCAAACGCTTCTTGCAGGGGGACAAACAGTGTTTCAAACTCTTGAGCCAATTGCCGGACAACTAGGCTATATTCATTCAGCCGTTGACGCCATTCGTCCCAGTGTTGCACGGTGGCGCCCGTTTTCAGTACGAATGGCTCACATAAAACCAGTCCTGTCTGTGGAAGCACTTCTTTCGTTTCCTCCAGTATGTGACGATATGCTTTTTCGAACCTGTCGGTAGCTCCGCTTGGCGAGCCTTCGATGATCCGGCCTGCGTCGTTAACGCCAACCAACATACTGATCAGGTCAGGTTGCAGGCTAATCGCATCTTCATTCCAACGCGCGTACAAATCTGAGACGCGATGGCCGCTGATTCCTCGATTGATGAACTGTGGCTGGCTTTCCGCTAGTTCATAGCCCAGCTCAGCAGCAATAAGATATACGTAGCCATGTCCATGGATATGATTAAGATCGTTGTCGCGCCCCCAATTCCCGTCCGTTATGGAGTCACCTTGAAACAATATGGTTTTGCTTGTCTTCGTCATCCTCTTCACTGTACCTTTCTTCAAATGGATTCGTGGACCTATACGGATCTTTTTCACGTCGAATGTTACCGCTTTCAAAATTACCCATTACATAATGATAAACCAAGCAGCGAAGCGAAAATACCCTAGCGATTAGTTTAAAAAGCATATTAACATTAGATATGAACCGGATATCTTTTGAGTTCATCGGCATCATGGTGCATTGCCACAGCATATCTAATAAAAAGCAGAAATACATCATAGGTGTATTTCTGCTCTTTTCTGCTCTATCTGCCTGTATAAAATTAAGTTACACAGAGTATTCTGAGTTTCTATTGCTTGTTTTCTTTTGCATACAGGCTTTCTTCTGCTACCTGCGCTAACTCCTCTGCTTTGATACTAATCTCATGGATCGTTGCAGAGAATTCCTGAATCGCCCTTGACTGGGTATCGGTTAGCGTGTGGATATCGGAAAAAGCATGATTTAAGTGCTGCAAAAATTCCTGAATATTCTTCGTAATGCCATTAATCTGGTCCACGTTCTCTTTGGAGCTTGTCGCAAGCTTCCGAATCTCATCAGCAACGACCGAGAAGCCTCTTCCGACTTCCCCAGCTCTTGCTGCTTCGATAGAAGCATTAAGCCCTAACATGTTGCTCTGATCCGAAATCTCCTTAACAACGCTGGAGATCTTCCCAATCTGCTGCGCGCTGGAGCTGACGTCCGTCATTTGGTTCGTTACATCAGTTACACGTTCGGTAAGGTGAGCAATCGATTGGCTGATATCTTCAATGGACGCGGTGGTCTGTTCAACAATTGCCGAGAAACTCTCGGCCATCTCAAACAGCGCATTCGCTTTTTCAAGACTTGTCCCCATGCCTACACCGCCGATAACCCTGCCTTGTTCGTCGTGAAGGGGGATCGCGCGTGCAGCTAGCGGAAATCCAAACAGCTCTTTCGGAACGACAGCCGATAAAGCTTTATTATTGCGGATGGCATCGGTTACGATATCCCCCTCCACTAGCGGGTCCCCAGGCTTGACATTCAGCGAAAAGGTTCTTCCCGGAATGTTGATGATAAGCTTCTCCGTATCATAAATGCCAATTGTGATGTCATCATTCGTAAGGCTTTTCAGCAATGGAGCTACCTTTACAAAGGCGCTGATCAGCTCATGCTGTGTTTGCTCTTCAGTCACATTATTCATGCCTATCTCCCCCAACCCTTAATACGGGAATTTCCTTTGTCCGTAATGAACCGATATCCACTTCATGGTCGTAAATTCATCCAGGCTCCACTCCCCATTCAGACGACCCAATCCCGACTGCTTCTCTCCGCCAAATGCTACAATCGGCTCGTCGTTAATCGTGACATCGTTCACATGGATCATACCTGTATGGACCTTCTTCGCCAGTTCTACCCCGCGTTCCAGATTGGAGGTGTGAATAGCCCCGCTAAGCCCAAATCGTGTATCGTTGGCGATCTCGATTCCTTCCTCTTCCGTTTCGAACGGGATGATACATACTACCGGGCCGAACAATTCCTCTTGCGCTACCTCCATATCCGGTTTGACATTGACGAGGACGGTAGGCTCCACCATTCTGCCGGTGATTTTACCCCGTACCAGTGGAACTGCACCTTGCTCAATCCCCTTCTCAATCAGCTTCTCCAGCGTTTCTGCCTGCCGATGGTTGATGACGGGCCCGATAATGGTCTGCGGATCGCTTGGATCACCTGTTGTAAGGGTAGAGACCTTCTCTTTATATTTATCTACAAATTCCTGATAGATCGGCTTCTGTACAAGAATCCGGTTGGCCGACATACAGATCTGGCCTTGATGCGTGAATCTGCTGAACGTTGCCGCTTGTACCGCGTAATCGATATCAGCATCTTCCAGGATAATGAACGCGCTGTTCCCGCCGAGCTCCAGCAGCGGCTTTTTGAAGTGCTTGACGGCCAGCTGGCCAATATGGCTTCCAACCTTAGTCGAACCCGTGAAAGAAATGATTCTCGGAATCGGATGCTCAACGAACGCATCGCCAATCTCCTTGATATCTGTCACCACTACATTCAACAGGCCCTTCGGTATACCCGCTTCTTCGAAAATCTTGCCGATCAGCGTTCCACCCGTAATCGGCGAATCCTCATGCGGCTTCAGCACGACGCCGTTGCCGGCACCTAATGCCGGGGCGACGGACTTCATGGACAAGAAGAAAGGAAAGTTAAATGGACTGATTACCCCAACCACGCCAGCCGGGATCCGATACAGTCGGTTCTCCTTGCCATCTTCAGTGGATGGTAAAATCTTTGCCTCCATTCTTAGGGGAAACGTTGCCGCTTCCTTAATCATATTTTTCACAAGACCGATCTCGAATGCCGCCTTCAGACGCGTTCCGCCCAGCTCCTGAACAATAATGGACGTAATATCTTCCTCATGCGACTCCATATATTTAACCGCATTTTCAAGGATGTCGCGTTTACGGTAAGGGTTAACCTTGTCCCATTCCAGCTTAGCTTGGTAGGCAGCCTGATAGGCATCATCAATGTCTGCAACACTCGCGATTTGAAAAGCCGTAATGACCTCATCATTATATGGATTGATGTCAGGCAGCGTTTTACCGCTTTTACCGTCTCGCCATACCCCGCCTATGAATTGTTTTCCCAATTTCGAATAATCCATATGCACCCTCCTGTGTCGAATAATTCCAACTGATATATTTATCGACTGAATACAGGGAATAGTTAAGTGAATTTTATTTGACCTCTTCTCCCTCCCGGGGAAGGAGTCTGCACGCTAATCATGACAAAACAATAACGCCCTAACCATAAGGTTAGGGCGTTATTGTTAGGGCGTTATTTTACACGTTCGATCGTCATCCGAGCAATACATCACCCAGCTTAGAAGGGGTTCTAACCAATGTTATACCGCTTCGCGAATCCGCTCAAACAAGATGTTGTTTTCCAGATGGATATGCTCGAAGGTGTCCTTTTCAAGCATGGCCAACCGTTGATAGACCAGCCGATACGTGCCGCAGGCATCCGACGGAAGTTCGAAATCAGCGGTTACTTCCCTGAGCTCTTGAAGCAATCTGCCGGCGTGAGCATGTTCATCTTCCAGCTCAGACACATGCGGCTTAAGCTCCGCTGCAGCTTGGTGGTTAGGCTCTGCAACAAATTTCAAGATAAGCGGGAATACATGCTCGTCCTCATCCATCGTATGCTCCAGCAGTTCTTTTTTCAGATCCGAGAAAAGCTCCTGCACCCGGAGAAGCTCGGGATGATGCTCTCCATGAACGCGTGCCAACTTCGTCACATACGGCGTTAAAGCAGGTAATTCATCCCGCAAGAAGGCATGATGTTTATGCTGGATGTATTCAATCAGTTCGGATTCCCTCAGTGAAGCCGGACGGCTTTCCTGATAATCGGCAAACTTGTTCTCCAGGGTTTGAACCTTCTCCAGTACGGCGGCAGGTTCCAAATTACGCTGTTTAGCTGCTTCTTCCAGTGGCACCTGCCCTCCACAACAAAAATCAATCCGGAGTGATCGGAATAAATCCGCCGTTTGCGGGATGGATGTAACAATATCGGATACCTGGCTCTGAAGCGTGAATGAACTCATAGTCAAACCTCCTTAGACTAAACCCCATCTTTGTGAACTATTTCACTCTTACAACCCAAGTATATGAAACTCCTGTCTCCGTACATGTGATTGCAGTCATACTGAAATGGAACACTATGTGAACGTTCAGGATCCGAGAACTACGGGAGCCAGAGCAGCACAAAAACAGGGATCTCACCATCCCTGTTTTGTGGATTCTGGAATAGAAGCATCATGATATCCAGTTTGATTCAAAATTTGAGGGCTTTAGAACTTATATAATCTCTTCTCTTAATGCCTCGGCATGCCGCAGCAGGATGTCCGCCGCCAGTTCTGACACATGTTTGCCCCGCTGTGCCCGGACCTCGTTCTCAAAGCTATCCATATTTCCCTTCTCCAGCTTCTTCGTCAAACTGTTGGCAATACCGGCATTCCCAATCTCTCCGCTGCTCAGGAACCGTTCGATCAAAGCGATCATATCGCCGGTGCTTGTAACCGTCTGAAATTCAATCTCAGCTACTGACGTATTGCCCGCAAGATCTGCTCCTTCAACGGTTAAGACATGACTCCCGAGCGGGAGCTGATACAGCGGGATGGCTTCACTGGGTTGAACGGGATTACCGTCCAGCTTGATAACCGTCCGGCTGTCGTCGACGCCGGAAACGGAATCGCTCATTTCAATGATCGGCGTCCAATCCCTGGAGACATTCCATCCTCCCTCCTGTACCGGTGTTTCTACGTGAATATCCGGTGGGGACAGATCCATGTTCAATACAATGGATCGGATGCTTTCCTCAAGACCTGCAGCGTTGGCGGAGCGATAGTATATCGCAGCCGCGGCCGCTTCCCGGTCCAGAACGATCGGCCCCGAGTAAGGAGTCCAGGTGATACCGTCTAAACTGTAGACGGTTTCGGTAACAGTTGAACCGTCGTCTTCCGCACTCAATTCAATGGTAACCGGCACCGTATACCAGCCGTTCAGGCCGTTCGGTGTTTCCGGTGTTATTTGGGACGATGTGTGCGGAGGTGTATCGTCTTCTTCCCCGTAAGGCTGCGGAAGAACAGGCATTCTAGTCGGATCCCAACCATCCGATCCCTTCATCATCATTGGAATCGTGTACATATTCGCTTCCTCCGGCGTGAGCTGCTTCGACCAATTCGCGCGGGCTTCGGCTGCCGCACCAGGTCCGGTATTGTTATATTCGTAGTATTTGGCGGTTTTCTCGTTATCCGGTCGTCCCCAGTTATGCCAGCCTTTATCGTGCACGATTCCTTCCATTTCCGTGTTCATGAACAGCACATGGGCAAAGGGTCTCCATGGTCGCCCGAGGTAGACATCTTCGATTCCGTCCGCTCCTGTAATCTTGCTGTTGAGGAACAAATATCCGTAGGGCTGATTTTCCGGCGTGCTGGCAGCGGTAATATATCCGCCTGAACGGACATTGTGAATGACGCTCTGGTCAAACACGGCGATTCCAGGTCCATAGATAAAATCCACCGCTCCTTCAATATAACTGTTCTTCACATACACCCGTTTCCCGGCATTGTTCACAAAGAACGTATCCTGATAACCGATCATGCGGACATGGTTGAATAAGGCCCGATCTCCCCGAAGGTCCAGCGCAGGCGCCGGGCCTTGAGGACCCGCTCCATTCGCAAACGTGATGTTCTCGGCGGTAAAATCATCGGATTCGACGGCGGTGGCACGTTCATTGAATCCGGTGCCCGTTATCCCGGTATAGGTAATGACCGTATCTTCCTTGCTCTCGCCAATAAAACTCACGGCATGCTTCGTCTTAGGAACGGTAACCTGCTCCTCATAGATTCCATTACGGATATAGATTATCGTTCGGTCCGTATTGCCATCCGGGATGGAGTCCACCGCGGCTTGAACGCTGGTAAACATGCCTGTGCCGTCTTTCGCCACGACGATGACGGAAGCAGGCGTTGCTCCTTGAGGATCGCTTCCGACGCCCGGCCCGTTCTCGTTTACCGACTGCACCGAATAATAATAAGTTGTGCCGGCAACGACATCCGTATCGATAAATTCGGGCTGCCGCAAATCGGAGGCGACGACACTTCCTGCTTCGCTTCTTGATTCCGACCTTCTGATTTGATAAGAAGCTGCACCTTCTACGGCTGACCAGGACAGCTTGACGTGGTCTTTGGCCGGGTTTAGTCGAAGATCACCCGGAGGCGGCGAGGTATTCGCAGGGAATGGAATGACCCGAACCGCTTCAGAATTCGCGCTGGAGGCGGTGCCGTTATGTGCGGAAACAACATAATAGTAGGCCGTCCCGTTCTCCAAGCCGCTTTCCTCATAACGGATATCCTTCACTTGATCGGCAATGACCGTGTAAGGGCCGCCGTGAACGGTGCTTCGCTTGATCTGATAACTCGAAGCATCGGGTGAGGCATTCCACGAGATCACCGCCGATGCATCGCCGGCACTCGCTTTAACATCCGCTGGCGACTCTAGCGGCGCCACCGGACGGACCTCGACCGGGTCGGACGCCTCGCTTTCGCCGGCAACGCTTGTCGCCGTCACCGTATAATAGTAGACTTTACCGTTTACAAGCCCCGTATCTCTAAAGAAAGGCTCTTCTGCGCGGCCTGCCTCAATATAAGGCCCTTCCTGACTTTCGCTACGCTTCACCGTATAGGTGACCGCATGCTCCACCGGCTGCCAGGTGAGATCAGCCTGTGTGTTGCGGCTAAGTCCCGCGAGCTCCGCCGGGGCTTGCGGCTTCACGGCATTCACCGATGGCGTAACACGCACTTGGTTCGAGGGATCGCTTTCTCCTAAATCACTCACTCCGGTAACCACATAATAATAAGTGGTTTCGTTAATTACGCTTGTATCCGTATACGATGGATTGGAAGCACTCAGATCGGATGCCACGGTCTCGTACGGCCCCCCGTTTGTCGTGCTTCTTTTGACGGTATACGATAAAGCACCTTGGGCGTTATCCCAATTCAGCTGAACCTTCGCATTCCCAGGGATCGCCCGTAGTCCTTTAGGTGCGGCTGCCGGTTCCACGTATACCTTGATGTTGTCGAAGTAATAAGTTCCCTTGCCGGTTCCGGGCGTTCTGCCGAACAATGCGCTACCTAGTCCTAATGTCCGCATATCGTCTCTAAACTCAACCTGCTCGGCTGCCAGTGCGTTGTCTACGTAAATATCCATGGTGTTAGCCGCCGCATTGGCAATGACCTTCAGATTGTACCAGCGGTTAGCGGCCGGAAGGTCGGTTAACTTTACGTCTTGCCCATTCTTGTTCTTGTAAACCAGGGCGTACGCATCCTCCTGAATCGGTAACTGCGGCTTGCGCACCTCAAGAGCAATCGGCGTCTTGGTACCTTCTGCATCCTTAATCTGAAGCAGCACCGAAGTGCCGGGCATGGCCGGGGACATGAAATCCGTCTCGACGACTACCGTACCCAACTGCTGCGGGAAGCTCATGGTAAACCCGGTGCTGCCTACTGCATTATCGTATACCTTTAGCGACTTCTCGGAATCGTTGCCCGTAGAATTCGCAGGTACTTGCTCCACCGTGACCGTATGATCGGCATCCTGCGGATCCGGGATCACTCCATAACCGTCAGGTACGGAGCCAGCTTCAAGGTTTTCAAAATCATCGTTCACATAATATACGGTTTTCGGGCCGCTGCCTGTATCTGCCGATATATTGATGTTAGTAAATGTCGAGGTATTGTATTTCCACGTCTCATTGTTCACTTTGGCCGCATCCGCCACGAGTCCGACATAGGCTTGCTTAGGCAAATCGACTTGGACGTTTCCGACCGTGGTCCAGCTGGTTCCATCTTGAGAGATCATTGATGTGAATTGGTTATCCTTGCGGACAAGCTTAATCCAATAAGGCAGCTGAAATTGCTGCTCCGGCTGAATTCTCGCAACCTCTCCGCCCTCCTCGGCTCGACTCAGGGTAACACCTCTTTTCCCCGTACGAATATAAGGGACGACCAGGGAAACGAATGGAGCATCCTCCTTCAGGCTCTCGCGGAACATGATGCCGGCTTCTGCTTCCTCGTTCGTTGGGGTGATGTATTCAACCCGGGCCACAATTTCAGCGTCCCCCTCGATCTCCTGATAGGCAAAATGAAAGACGTCCTTCGTGCCGCCGATATCGCCTGCCGCCTTGACGGTCATCTCGCCGAGGGCATCACCAAGCTGGGTGTGTCCCGGTATTCCCGGACTGCCTATATCGGCCGACTTCCAAGGCTCGATGCTCCCTTCGGTGTTCGCATGAACGACCACGCTCGTCGAGAACGCCATCGTTCCCGTATCGTCGATCGCTTTCGCGGCCCAATAATGGGTGCCGTCCGCAGCGTCCGTCCACTCATAGCGGAACGGCATGCTGTCGTCCTCTCCAACCTTCTCTCCGTTCCGGTAAAACTCGACCTTCGATACGCTTCCGTCTTCATCGGACACGGACGCTTCAATCGTCACGTTCGATCCGGCTTTGACCACCGTGTTGTTTGCCGGAGCGGTAATGACTGCAGAGGGATTAGCTGATCCGTTTCCCGTCATGGAATTCAAATACAGCTCCAGATTCGTGTATCCTTCCTCATTGGCCAGATTGCGGTCACTCGGATCTCTCGGGTCCAGCCCGCGAGCGATCTCCCAATCATTCGGCATACCATCATGATCATCATCTTCTAACGTGGATCTGACCATCTCTACTAGCGGATATCCGCCTACTTCATTCTGAGAGTTGATATGCATGCCGGTTCGGTGAATAACGTCATGGATGATTCTGGCATCGACGGCATCCCGTTTCGGCAGGGTGGCTCCGGCGCTTTGCATAACCGCTTCATAAGCCTCTTCGGCGGATTCGGTCGGCAGTGGATTGGCAAAGGAAGCGGGAGTTTCCAGCTTCACGTAATCCGGATACTTATGAACGCCGGACCAGTTATCCTGTGTATATTCCGGATATCCGTCCATAACGTTGCCGTCAATATAGTAGCTCCCGGTGCTCTCCGCATTCATAAACCGAACCACTTCCGTTTCAGGTCCGGGCTTGTAATAATTGTTGATCATATTGGTAACCGCGCCTTTGCCTCCGTACGAAGCAAAGAATCCCCAATTGTAAACAACGTTATTGCGGAAATCATGGGAATTGCCTGCCGTGCTGTCAAACGCCGGGTTGCGGCTGGAGTTGTGGGCGATCAAATTATGATGAAAGCTGGTGTTCTTGCCGCCCCATATCCCGCCGTAGCCGTGTCTGCCTTTGACATGTTTGCTAATGTGCATGGCGTCTGCTATGATCGACCACTGCACCGTGACATTTTCGTTACCGTAAGGGCTGAGCACTTCGTCGACGGACCAGCTGAACGAGGAGTGGTCGATGATAATGTTTTTCTTATACCGTCCGCCAAAAGAGTCTGCTTCCGTTTCATTCATATCGCCCAGACGGAATCGCATATAACGGATGATCAGGTTGTTTCCATCAAAGGACGTTGGATACCCGATGACCGTAATTCCATCGCCCGGCGCCGTTTGGCCGGCAATCGTCAGATTGTCTCCGAGAATCTTAAGGGGAGATTTCAGCTCGATGACGCCGCCGACTTTAAATACAACGGTCCGGTTTCCAGCACTGACCGCATCACGAAGCGAGCCTGGACCCGAGTCGGCCAGCGTCGTTACCTCGTACACGTCGCCGCCCCGGCCGCCAGTCGTATACTTTCCACCGCCTTCGGCACCCGGAAATGCCGGCGTTCGCGAGGAATTGGATGGGGTTACGGTTTCAGGGCTTTCCTCAGCATAAGCGGCTCCGCCGGAAAAACTTGTAAACAGCATGGTGAGGACAAGCATTTGCTTTAACCATTTTGCTGCTATCAATTGCATACCTCCTTATCATTTTGAGATGCTTGCAACGGTTATAATTCGATCACCTCCTTTCTAAGCCTTATTGAATCCAACAGCAAAGCTACTTGATCACGACCTCCTCCGGTTCCACTTCAGAAGAAATCATAATCTGCCTAGCCTTATCGGCCTTCAGCCCCGAGCATTCGATTTGCCTGGACCGTTCCCCGGTCACCACCAGCAGGCGGTCATCCTGTGAGCCCCCTTCTCCGCTGACATTCGCCACCTGAGCATTTCGGCTTTGGTGAAAGAGAAGCAGCTGATTTTCCTGATTACGAAGGACGATGTCCTGAATACTGAGGTTCTTTCCATTTCGGCATACAATGCCTTCCCGACTTGTGATGGCCGACCTCTTCACCGTCAAGTTCTCCACCGGCATCTCCGGCAAGCCGTTGATGAGCAGCGCAGTGTGCGCACCGCTGCACACAATATCCTGAATGACAATATTCCGGAACACGGGGGTTTCCTCGGTAACGGGCAGCATCACTTCCGTTTGATACTCGCCGGAGCCGGCTTTCCCTTCGTAATATAAATTGAAGGAGATCGCATCCCCGTCGATATCCCGCATCCGGATCCTTTCAATGAAGATGTTCTCGACCACGCCGCCGCGACCGCGGCAACTTTTAAAACGAATGCCGATATCGGTGCCGATGAAGGTGCAATCGGATACGTATACATCCTTGATGCCTCCGGACATTTCACTGCCGACCACGATGCCGCCGTGGCCGTGATAAACGGTGCAGTTCCGGATGCTGATCCGCTCACTCGGCTTTCCCAGCAGGCGCCCGGCTTCATTTTTACCGGACTTCAGACAAATCGCATCATCTCCTACATCAAACGAGCTGTTTTCCACGATTACGCATTTGCATGAATCGATGTCCAGACCGTCCCCGTTCTGGGCATACCATGGATTGCGGACGGTAATGTTCTGAATGGTAATCTGCTCTGATGCCCAAGGATGCAGGCACCAGGCTGCGGAGTTTTGAAAGGTCGGGCCGCTGAGCAGGATCCGCTTGCACTTTCTAAAGCTGAGCAGATTGGGCCTCAGGTAGTCTCTCACAGGCGCATAGTCATGTGGAACCTCGCTGCCTGTCTGTTCGATCCGGGCCAAGTTCTCCTTCCCGTCCCGGGCAGCCGGCGTTGGCCACCACAGTCCCTCGCCATCCACGACACCACCGTTGTGAATTAAACGATCCCACTGGCTTTCGGTCAGCTTCCCTTGCTTAACCGGCCTCCAGGCTTCGCCTCTTCCGTCAAAGATGCCGCTGCCGGTAATCGCGATATCCTCCAGCCCTTCTCCATCGAGCGGAGACTGGCAGCGGAACATCTGCCGGCCCTCATAAGTAGACATCCGGATCGGATAAGCTTCGAATTGCTTGCTGAACACAACAAGCGCACCGGCAGAGGCGTGAAGCTCAATCCGGCTCTGCAGGGTCAATGGACCGGTGTGCCAGATCCCGGGAGGGATGACCACCTTCCCACCACCGGCCTTAACGCAGGCTTCAATCGCTTGATGAAATGCCTCGGTGTTGTCATATACGCCGTCTCCAACGGCTCCATAGTCCGTAATCGTTACGATATACTCCGGGATCACTGGCAAGTCAGGACATATCGCTTCTTCTGTTTGTTTGATCATGTGTACCTCCGTATTTGTAAGATTGCTTATTCGATTTATACCGGCAGGACGATATACCTTCCGCCTTGTTCGGTAGGCATTTCGATGACATGGCCATGGCGTTCCATCGGGACCTCTATTCCATCCGGGGTTAAAAAAACTTCTGCTCCTCTGAAAACTCATACTTTCTTTCATCTTAAAAATTGTTGCCGATTGCGTTCAAAGCCCTTGAAGATCGGCTGCAGGCATGATATATAATTTTCTACGATCACAATCGGTGGTAATCCAACCATGCGAACTAAGGAGTTAATGAGGAATGAATGACCGGCTGCAGCCCAAGTACCATATCGGAGATCATGATTTCTCCATCCAATACATGTCGCGAAACGGTTCCAGCAGCATGCCCCGTCCGCATGAGCATCCCTACTTTGAGCTGTATTACTTGCTTAACGGTGAGCGGGTCTACTTCATGGACGATAACGTGTTTACCGTCAAAAAAGGGGACATGATGATCGTGAACCCGCATGATCTCCACTCAACGGCAAGCTCCGATAAGCTGACCTTCGAGCGGGTGCTGATCAGCTTCTCCAGAAGCTTCATCGAACAAGGCGATGCCGGCGTCGCCAAGCTGCTCGATCACGGGACGTCCAGACTCGTTCGCATTCCGCTGAAGCATCAGCCCGAAATCGAACGGCTGCTCCTCTCGATGCTCGCAGAATGCCAAACGGAGCAGACTCACTACAGCTCATTGGTTCGCGCATGGATGAACGAGCTGCTCATCCGCCTTCATCGGATCGAGACCACGCTTCAATTCCAAACCCATGAATATGAGCATCCGATGCATCAGAAAATTTCAGAAATTGCCCAATATATCAAATCCAATTATCATGAAAGGCTTACGCTGGAGCAGGTCGCCAAGCAGTTTTACATCAGCCCTTCCTATCTCAGCAGAGTGTTCACCAAGCTGACAGGCTTTCACTTTCGCGAATACCTGCAGGTGGTACGAATTCGCGAAGCACAGAAAATGCTCGTGAACAGCAGAGAATCCGTACAATTCATCTCCGAGCAAGCCGGATTTGAGCATATTGCCCACTTTAATAAAACCTTCAAAAAAATCGCGGGGACCACGCCTCTTCAGTACCGCAAGCGTCATGGATAGAATCGGGGCTGTTCCAAAGTTGTTACCGTCTTGGAGCAGCCCCGTAATCTTTCTCTTTCTATATCTCTCCTCTTCCAACCCTAAACCAGTCGATATCCACATACCCTCTATCCGCTTGTTCTTCCGTACTTGCCGCGAACAATCCGACCTTGGCACCGACCCAGTGACCCTTTTCGGCTTCGAACTCCCTATCTCCGCACGGCAAGAAAGGACCATCGGCAGAAGCAAAATAGAAGCGGCATTGAGCACCGGGATGAACGGTCACCCGAAGCGTTACCTTCCCTTCATCCAATCCGTCGGACCACACCACATTCTCCTCCGAGCCGTTCCCTTGGGCCTGGATGATTTCCATGCCGGAGCCGTCCGCCTTCATCTGAATGGCCGCATAAGCGAATGTTCGTCCGAATACGATCAAGCCCGCCCGTTCACCAGGCTTTAGCGCCGTTCCATCCAGTTTGGCTTCCGCATGAAATACTTCCGCCGGGAATTTCTGCATCAGCAAGTGAGGAGCATCGTAGATCGTGCGCGAAGGCTGGTTCTCCGGCACCGGGAAGGCGAATAATCGCAAATGGCTTTCCTCCTCGAATGCATACCAGGCCGGATTCGGATTAGCCTGCCACTGCCACTGAAGGCCAAGCTGAGCGTCTTCGAACTCGTCTGAATCGTCCGGTGCCTCAATCCTGTGTTCCCCGCCGACGTTTGGCTTCGGATAACGCAGAACCGGTTCGCCGATCCCGTCTCCATTCGTATCGGCACCCATTTCCGGCCAATCATCCACCCAGCATATCGGCTGCAGATGAACAATTCTTCCGTAGGCCCCTTTGTCTTGAAAATGCATAAACCAGGATTCTCCCGAATCCAGCTCTACCCAACCGCCCTGATGCGGGCCGTTAATCGGGCTATCGCCTTGATGCAGTACGATTTTGTCTTCATAAGGGCCAAAGACCGAGGTTGACCGAAGCACGGTCTGCCACCCCGTTGATACTCCCCCGGCAGGCGCAAAAATATAGTAATAACCATTTCGTTTATACATCTTCGGCCCTTCCATCGTCGGATGACGTTCGGTCCCGTCGAAGACAATCTGACCTTCATCCAAGAGGCGCTTTCCGTCCGGGGACATCCGGCACATTCTTAACAGATGCTTGATGCCGCATCTACTTTTGGCAAACGCGTGAACCAGGTAGGCCTGGCCGTCATCGTCCCAGAACGGACACGGGTCGATCAAGCCTTTCCCCTCTTGAACCAGATGCAGAGGCGTCCAGCTGCCTGCCGGGTCCGCAGCTGTGCTCATCATGATGCCGACATCCGGATCCCCGTAGAACACCCAGTACTTGCCGTCATGGAACCGAAGGGCCGGAGCCCAGACGCCGTTCCCATGTTGAGGGACGTCATAGCCCGGCAGCTCCATCCGGGGCAGCACATGATTAATAATCCTCCAGTTAATCAAATCCTTCGAGTGCAGAATCGGCAGTCCCGGCAGATGACCGAAGCTGGAGGCCGTCATATAGAAATCTTCCCCGACCCGGATCACATCCGGATCCGAATAATCCGCATGAAGCACCGGGTTCACGAACGTCCCGTCTCCCTGATCCGACAACCATGATTTGTTCTGTAATGCTTGCAGCGATGACGATGAGTGCATCATTTAGTTCCTCCTCCTATCACGAATCTGCTAACCGCTCCATTTCCAGACTGGCAAGGATGAAAGGCGCTACGCCAATCTGGGCGTCGGACACCACTTGTTCACTGATGTAATATTCATACGAGCCGTTGCGGTCATCGCTGAGCCCCGCTCCATGACATATGGAATGAAGATGCACGCCGGTTTTGCCAGCCTCAACAAACCGCTGGATCAAACCTTCGTAAGCCCGCTCCGCAACAGGTCTTGAAGGCTGTTCCAGATACTGGAGCCGAACACCCTTGGCCAAAGCGTAAATAAACATGGAGGAGCCGGAGGTTTCAAGATAATTGCCTTCCCGGAAGCCCTGATCGAGCACCTGGAACCACAGCCCGCTCTCTTTCTCCTGATAACGTGCCAGCGCTCGGCTTAGGCGTTCGAATATGCCAATCATTGTACCTCGCTTCGGATGATCTACCGGAAAAAATTCAAGACTGTCCACTAGCGCCATCGCATACCAGCCCAAGGCCCGGCTCCAAAAATGCGGGGACCGCCCGCTTTCCGGATCGGCCCATACTTGTTCCTTCGCTTCATCCCATCCGTGATAGAGCAGGCCCGTCTTGGAATCCCGGGTTCTACGCTCCACCAGCAGAAGCTGGTGAGCTACCTCGTCGAACAGTTCAGACCGGTTATAAGTTTTGGCATACTGGGCCAGAAACGGCGATGACATATAGAGCCCATCCAGCCACATCTGAAACGGGTATACTTTTTTGTGCCAAAAACCGCCGTCCGTCGTTCTGGGCTGGCTGATCAGCTGGGCGGCTAGCGTATGGGAAGCCTTTTCATAACGGGAGTCATGAAATCTGGCACTTAGCGCAAATAAATTTTTCCCCTGGTTGATCTGGTCCAGATTATATTCTTCGATTCTGTACCCCCGAATGTCCCCATCAGCCTGAACAAACAGATCCATATGCCGCTTCATGAAATCAAAATAATCGTCCTTGTTATAAAAGTCCCCTGTGCGGGCGACCGCCATGAGCATCATCCCGGGAACATACGCCCACCGGCGGGCAATTTCCGGGTGAAGTCCCTCGCTGTCCGCTTGACGGAGAATGGTTTCCGCCGTCCGGACGGACCAATTGTTCTCTTGCTTCAATACCGCCTCACCTCAATATCCTTGGAAGATTTAATCTCAAGCCTCATTATAAAGAAACATAAACGATAAAAATTCCGGATTTGATGCTGAATCAATCGCGTTTTTTGCATTTTATGCTCTGTTTCTCTGTTTACTTTCCCTCTAGAAAACAAGTCTAAGAAGCTGTTTTTTTTCAAATCCGGCAAAAAAGGCAAAGAATGACTCGATTTAAACATCGGAGATGTTTTTATTGGAATCTCCAATTCGATAACATAGATATAAAATCCATAGAGGAGCGTGTTCATCGATGAAAATCACAGTAGATCCCAGCGGGCAAGGCGACTTCGTGACGGTGCAATCTGCAATCGACTCGATTCCCGAACAGTCCGATTGTCTTGTCATCATCGAAATTAAAAAAGGTGTTTACCGTGAGAAAATCAACATTCCTTCATCGAAACCAGCCATCCGTATGATCGGTGAAGGACCTGAAGAAACGATTCTTACATATTCGGATAACGCCCACACCTTAGATGAAGATGGACAACCCCTCGGGACCTTTCGCAGCGGAAGCTTCTATATCTGCGCAAATGATTTCAGCGCCGAACAATTGACCATCCGCAATGATTCCGGTCCTGGGACGGGTCAGGCAGTCGCTGCCTTTATCGATGCCGACCGGGTGTCCTTTCGGTATGTAAAACTTGAAGGTGATCAAGATACGCTCTATGTGTCCGGCGGACGTCATTTCTTTGCCGAATGTTATATCGAGGGCGATGTCGATTTTATATTTGGGCCTGCAACGGCCGTATTCGACCGGTGCACCATCCACTGCAAGCGGTCCGGTGGTTACCTGACCGCAGCCAATACGCCGGAGGAAGCGGAGTTTGGCTATGTCTTTATCGATTGCAAAATCTCGGGAGCACCCGGTGTTGAGAACGTATACCTTGGCCGGCCTTGGCGTGCTTATGCCAATGTGGTGTTCATCCGATCCGAGATGGACGGCTCCGTTCATCCACAGGGCTGGCATAACTGGAACCAACCGGACCGTGAAGAAACATCGCGTTATGCCGAATTCGGCAGCCGCGGCCCCGGAGCATCCCTCTCCTTGCGGGTTGCGTGGTCCAGGCAGCTCACTGAGACCGAGGCTAAACGGTTTACCATCGAACATGTGCTCAGTGGCCAAGACCGTTGGTATCCGCCCTACACTCCTGGTACATCCAATCAGACGAGAGGTTGATGATGATGACTGCACTGGCTCGAGTCCGTCCGGAGGACGTCGGTATTCCTCCTTCCGCCATTCTCCGCTTTATGGAGGATATGACGGAAAGGAATATGAACCTGCACAGCTTTATGCTGCTTCGGCATGGCAAAGTAGCTGCCGAAGGTTATTACTCCCCTTTTCACAAGGATTTAAGGCATCCGATCTTCTCCGTCAGCAAGAGCTTGACATCGGCAGCCGTCGGCATTGCCATCGGTGAAGGACGGATCTCCCTGGAGGACAAGGTCATTCATTTTTTTCCGGATAAGCAGCCGGAGACCGTACACCCGTACACAGCCGATATGACCATCCGGCATCTGCTGAGTATGCAAACCGTCCACCGAAAATCAACCAATAAAGAGGCCCGGGATATCGTGTTCGAGTATCTTCATACGCCACCGAGTCATCCCCCGGGGACCGTCTTTGCCTACGATACGACAGGTACGCATACGCTCTGCGCCATACTCCAACGGGTTACGGGGACAACCGTGCATGACTATCTCGATGACCGCTTGTTTCAGCCCCTCGGGATGCAGGATATCGAGTGGGAGACCTGCCCGCTCGGAATTAACCAGGGCGGCAGCGGAGCCTATTGCACCACGGAGGATCTGGCCAAATTCGGTCAGCTCTATCTGCAGGACGGGCTGTGGAACGGAATCCGGATCCTGCCGGAGGGCTGGGTAGAGTTAAGCACGTCCAAGGTCGTTGATAACTCCAGCGCCGGAATTCTGCTGGAAGGACGAAGCGGGTACGGATACCAGTTCTGGCGAGCCAGGCGTCAAGCCTACTGCGCTTTCGGCGCAGGCGGGCAATTCGTCCTTATCATCCCGGACCATGACGCCGTTTTTGTCTCGACGGCCAACACCATGCTGAACCGGGATGAACACCAAGGAATCCTCGACTGCGTTTGGACCCATCTGGTTTCTTCCATGCAGCAGTCCTGCCCCCTAGATGATGCCGGTTGTCAGCGGATGCAGCAGCGTCTAAGCGCCTTGAAGCTCCATCTGCCGGAGGGAAGCTCCATCTCCAGTACAGCCGTGCAGGTCTCGGGGCAGCAATATCGCCTAACTGCTAACGAGCCGGGATGGGCAGGATGTCATTTTACGTTCAGTGAGCAATCCTGTGAACTCACCTTCATTCATGAAACCGGTCGTCCCAAGGTTGTTTGCTCCATGAATGATTGGCATATCGGTCCCGACCCTTTTTTCGGCCTTCCCTCCGCCTGTGGTGCCGTATGGGCAGACCCGTCGACCTGCTTGATCCACATTCAACTGCTGGAACAACAGCAGATGTTTATCCTTACCTGCCGTTTTGACCGCGATGGTCTTGTGCTGCAAATCAAGCCGGCTGGCGCGCTTAGAACGAATCATCTTGATCTCGTGCTAATTGGAACGAAAATGGACAGCCCATGAACCGAGTGCTCCTAATTTGCCTCATTATATAAGTTGAATGAGTGATTTGCCTATAAGGCAGCCGTGTGAAATGTTCTTTCGATCATTAATACAGATATATTAGTAGTGAGAGACAAAGCAGCCAAGTACACCAAAGGCACTTCCTTTTACTTGCCAGCTTTGTCTCTCGTTTACATGCTCCTCAATGACCGCTATTTTTGATTCGTGTTAGATTCTTTATATTCTGCAGCCATTTGATCTCCGCCGCTCTTTCTCCATTTCTCCACTTCCGCCTTCCAGCCGGCCTCGTCAATCTGCCCCATAATGAACTTGGTTTGCGCATCGGTGATGATCTGCTCCAGCTCTCCGCCGCGTTCATTGTAAGTCGTCGATTTCAGGGTAAGCGCCGGATTCGGTACAATGTAATTCTCGTTCTCATACACGATTTGTTTGTTCTTGTTGAACAGCTCCGTTCCTTTCGGTTTCTTCTCCATATTGTACAAATCGCCCCGTTGCGGAAACGTATCGCGATAAGGCTTGACTTCTTGAGCGTCCTTATCCGCATCGATCGTTACGGTATAATCTCCTTCGACTTTGTAATGCACGCCTTCGATGCCTTTATTAATAACATTGACCATCTCGGGATCCAGCAGCTTGTCAACGAAGGTCAGCACTTTAGCCAGTTCTTCTTCAGACTTGACCGTCGATCTCGGGATTGCCAGGAAGCCGGTATTTCCGCTTTCCCCCGGAACACGAATGCCTTCTGGACCTTGCAGCGGAGATACGTCGACAACCGCTTCCGGAACAACCTTCTCCAGCTTGGTTTGCAGCGATTGACCGTTACCGCCGGAGATCCGGATATTCGCGCGGCCCGATTCATACACCTTATTGAGCTCGGAGGAATCAACCACGGCGAAATCCTGATTAATCAGCTTCTCTTCATATAATCTTCTAAACAGCTTCATGACATCGAAGAACTGCTCGGATACAAACTCCGGATAGAAATTGCCTTGCTCGTCGATGCCCCATTTATTAGGTGCGCCTTGGGAAACGGCAAGCCGGGTCAAGGTCGATGCCGTACCCTGGTTATAGCCTTTGTCGAGCATCATTCCGTAGGTGTCCCTTTTTCCGTTGCCATCCGGATCCTCCTCCGTGCTGTACCGGATAATTTCATACCAATCATCCAGGGTGACAGGCTCCTTCAAGCCGGCTGCATCGAGCCAGTCCTTGCGGTAGCTGACGATCGCCCGGCCCATGTCCCGGAACAGGGGGATGCCGTACACTTTGCCGTTCACGCTGATGTTGTCGTAATAGGCCTGCGGCTGCGCGGCCAAATTCGGGTAATTTTTCAATTGCTCGGTGATGTCCCAGAACAGATCCGCTTCGAGCGAGCTGATCGTCGTTGGCGTATAGTTCAGCTTGATGAGCTTCGGAAGCTCATTGGAAGCGACCATGACGTTAACCTTCTCGTCGTATGCGGAGTAGGGAATCCACTGAATCCGCAGATCCGTATTTGTGTATTCGCGTATTTTTTCCTCCATCTGATTTTTCGGGTCGGGTATTTCCCCAACCTGATTAACCACCAGCGTAAGCGGATAAGGTCCGTCGCCATTGACCCCGCTCCCGCCGCTTTTGTCTCCGCAAGCCGTTACAACCATCATCCCCGCCAGCATTGCCATAACGGTTGTCATCCATCTTTTCTTCATCTTTAGCCCTCCATCATATTCATTTCTATTGAAACCCTCTTATTGGGAAGAAGGCGCATCCAACCGGTTATCCTTTCACTGAGCCCAGCATGACGCCTTTCGCAAAATGCTTCTGCAGAAAAGGATACACGAGCAGAATGGGCACGGTGGCAAAAACGATGACCGCCATACGAATCGTTAACGGCTGCACGTCCATTTCGTCGAAGCTGGAATCCCCTACCCGGCTCTGTGCCAAAATCACGATTTCCCTAAGCAGAACCTGAATCGGCCATTTCTCGTTATCATTGATGTATAGAATGGCATTAAAAAACGTGTTCCAATGAGCAACCGCGTAAAACAAACCGAACGTGGCCATCGCTGGCAGCGACAATGGAAGCACAATTCGAATCAGAACTCCCAAGTCATTGCAGCCATCGATTTTAGCCGAATCCTCCAGCCCGTCGGGAATTTGCTGGAAGAAGTTCTTCAGCACGATCAGGTTAAACGCACTGATGGCACTTGGTATCATCAAGGACCACAGCGTATTGGTCAAATTCAACCCGTTCACGACGAAGTATGTTGGGATCATCCCCCCGCTAAACAGCATCGTGATCAATACGCCGAGCAGGATGGGATTTCTGCCCCGGAGATGAGGCTTGGACAACGGATAAGCCATCAGCGATGTAAACGCCAGGTTGATCAGTGTTCCTACTACCGTAATATAGATCGAAACGAGCAAGCTTCGCGGCAGTGTGTCGGACGAGAAAATATATTGGTACGATACGAGCGACCATTCTTTGGGCCATAGAATCAACCCACCCTTGGCGACTTCAGCCGGACTGGCAAACGAAACCGCCAGCACATACACGAATGGAAGAACACACACGATCGCAACGATGAATAAAATCGAATGGTTAATGATATCAAACAGGCGATTGCCCCAGGTTTGATCTTGACGCACGTTTATTCCCTCCTGTCATTTCAAAAAATGCATCCGCGGCATCCTCCTAGTACACCCCTTCTTCCCCGAATCGCTTGGCCATCCAGTTTGAACCGAGAACCAGAATCAATCCGACAAAGGATTTAAACAAACCGACGGCTGCGCTGTAACTGTACTGTGCCTGCGTCATCCCTTTGGTGTATACATACGTATCGAATACTTCACTCACTTCCCGGTTTGTCGGCGTGATCATCAGGAAGATTTGCTCGAAGCCCGAGTCCAGGAAGTTGCCTAAACGAAGAATAAGCAAAATGATGATCGTGCTGCGGATGGCTGGCAGCGTGATATGCCACAGCTGACGCCAGCGTCCGGCTCCGTCGATCCGTGCGGCTTCATACTGCTGCAGGTCTACGCCAGCAAGGGCGGCAAGAAAGATCACGGTGCCCCAGCCTACTTCCTTCCAGATCGACTGGGACACAATCATCGTCCGGAACCAGTCCTTCTCCAGCAGGAATGCGATTTTCTCTCCCGTTATCTGATAAATGATTTCATTCAGAATGCCGTTCTCGGTCGTAAACAATATATAGAAAATACCGACAACGACAACCCAGGATACAAAATGCGGAATGTAGATCAAGGTTTGCACAAACCTTTTGAAGCGCTCCCGCCTTAGCTCATTCAGCATGAGCGCCAATATAATCGGCAGCGGAAAGAAAAAGATCAGATTATATAAAGCTAAAATGATGGTGTTTCGAAAAAGCATCCAAAACTGCGGTTCGCTGAAAAAGCGCTCGAAATGCTTGAACCCGACCCACGGGCTGCCGAAGAACCCGGTATGCGGCTTGTAATCCTGAAAAGCCATCGTCACCCCGTACATCGGCACGTATTTAAATACGATAAAATACAGCACGCCTGGCAGCAGCATCAGATACATCCACCTGTCCCTGACCAGATCCCTTAGTAAGAGCTTTCGTTTCTCCAGGCGCAGTTCCCTCTTTACTTGCGGGCCGACTGTTGCCGGAGCTTGATTTGTTTTCATAGCACCTCTCCTCAAAGTTTTGTGAGCGTTACTTCTTGAATGAGATTCGAACAAAACTCACTTCGGAAGCATGCCCTTAGTTTTGTGAGCGTTACTTCCTGAATCAGTTTCGAACAAAACTCACATCGGAAGCACGCGCTTAGTTTTGTGAGCGTTACTTCCTTAATCAGCTTCGAACAAAACTCGCTTCGGAAGCATGGGCATTGCCTGTTTGAACATCGTTTTTGTTGGTTGTATGCGTTTTCATGGATTAATTATCCGTCACCATCCTCGTGTCCGGCTATACTCCGTTCATGACTTCACGCACCAGCCCTCGGTAAATGCCTTTCCAGCAAGGGTTACAGGATTTCACCAATTCCCCTGCATATGCCGTATTCCACCTTCTATATGCCGCATATGACATGCAGATAAGAACAGGATCTTTGCCGTCTACATTAGCCATGGAATAAATGGTCCCGAATCTATATTTATAATGGCACCGTACGGGCGTTCTTTTTCGTGCAAAAAAGCTGCTCCACCGCAGAACATTCTACGGATGGAACAGCTCCATTAAGTTCTTGTTATGGTGGCTTACTCAAAATTGAGCCATCATGCAGCCGGGTATGTCTTCATCTTCGGATCGAGCTGCTCATTCTCAAGCTAGCCTTCTTCACTATGCTGCTCCCGGTACTGGCCGGGAGTTACCCCAAATGTCCGACGGAACGTACGAATGAAGGCGCTGATATTTGTGTAGCTCACTTTCTGGCCGATTTCCGAGACCTTCATCTCGGTCGTGGCCAGCAGATTTTTGGCTATATTCATTCGGTACTCGCTTAAGTATTCACTGAAGGACACACCCATCTCTTTCTTAAATACCCGGCTGATATAAGCCGGATTAAAATTCATGACCGCCGCGCAGTATTCGAGTGAAATGTCTTTATCATACTGCTCTTGCACGATCTCCACGATTCGGCGGGTAATGCTTACGAATTGCTTATCTGCCATGTCCTCCAGAATCCCGATCACAGGTTTAAACAATTTGGAGTGGAACCAGCTCGCAATTTCGCTTCGTGTCTGCAGCCTGAACAGAAGCTTCAACTCCTCTTCGCCATTCCATAATTGCTGCATCGACAGTCCCTGCTCCTGGGCTATGCTTACGGTCCTGGACGCGAGCTGCAGCAGCAATAAATGATGCTCTTGATAAAGCCCGTCCTTGCACAGCAATTCATCCAAATAACGCTGAAACTGCTGCTCCACCTTCTCAAGCTGTCGTTCTTCAAGGGCAAGCATCATCTGTTCTTCAATCAGTCTTAATTTCGTGTATACTGTCTTCTCTGCACTTCCTTGATCCACAATATCGGCATAGCGTACGATGATATTCGATCCGAGAATAAATCGTAATTTGAGTGCCTGGCTGCTTTCTTTATAGGCGCGCTTCGCATTGGACAACCGCTTGAATGGAAGGCTGATGCCGATGCTGCATTCGAGCCCGAGGTATTCCTGAACCTTGGTTTTGATGTGCTGAGCGGTCTCATAGAACAAAGCTTGCCCGGCTTCGGCATCCTCTTCTTTACAGGTCAGCAGCGTCACCTGGGAATGATTCAGCACGATCGGACTGAAGCGGGCCTCTTCTGGCAGGGTTTCCGAGACGATATTGCTTACCGCAAACAGAAGAAGCTCCCGATCCTGTTCCTGGAACCGCGACTGCTGAAGGTTATCCAGCTCAAGCTGCAGCACCCCGAGGCTTCCCCAGCCCGTTGGAAACCCGTAGCGTTCGGAAGCGTACTTGTCATCGGCTCCGGACATTTGCTCAGTAAACAGCTTCAGGACATAGAACTCTCGCAAATGGACCGTTTGGGATTTCATCTGTTTGTCCAGCTCGTTTCTGGAAACGGCAAGGGAGGTCAGGCTCTCCCGAATGAACTCAAACTCATCTTTGCGGTTGGCATCGGCCTGCTGCGGCTGAACGTTCGTCGCGAACTCATGGAGTCTGCGGATTGGAGAATACATCCTCCGGCTGCCAAACCAAGAAGCAATCAGCACGGTCACAATAATCCCGAAACAGGCGGCGGCGGTAATCAGCGCAATGTTTCCTGTCTGGTCCGTTACTTTATCCAGGGATACGACGGATACATAGGTCCACCCGTTATATTCCGATTTGGCATACAGCACGCTCACCTTTTTACCTTCGCTCTCGGCATGGAATGCACCTTGGAGCTGATCGGACTGCTGAATCCTTGCCGAAATCTCTCCGTTGATCGAACGGTAAGCCTCACGATCCTGAACTGGCGACAGGAATGCATCTCCCTGCTCGTTTAGGATATACTGGGCGGCCCGCAAATTGACGGGCTCCAGCATGCTCCGGATATCTTTGGCGGTGATTTGCAGAATCAGAATACCCGTCGGCGACGCGTTCTTCGACAGCAGCGGTATTTTATGCACCAGCCGAAGGGTTGTTGCCGTTTGTTCGGCGCTGTTCCAATGATCCGTCTCCACCGGATTCGCGGTTTGCGAGATTTCTCCCGAGCCCGCTGCCCAGAATATGCTATCATTGGTATCCAGATACCGCTCGAACTCGGTTTTGTTCAATCCCTCCAGAGGTTTGAGGGAATTTAAATCCACGACCCATTCATGCTTCAGATTAACGACATACACCTGATTTAATATAGTCTGCGTCTGCAGGTTAAACATTTCTTTCATCAGTTCCCGGACCTTAATAAAGTCCTGTCCACTTAACTTGCTGTCCATCACAGACTTCAGCAGCGAAGAGTTCTCAAACTGCAGGGCGGTTCTTTGCATGGAATCGAGCACTTGCTCGACCCTCATCCGGGTCTGGTTCAACAGATGCATATTTCCCTCGTTTACCTTCTCCTCCACATCTTTGGCGGCTATAAAATAAGAGAAAAATCCGATAAGAATCGTCGGGAAGGATCCCAGCAGTAAACTATAAATGAGTATTTTGGATTTGAATGTTCCCAATATCGTCTGCTCCTTCTTGGTATTGGATGTAAAGAACAGGACCAACAGGACATTATAAATCGATATGTAGTCTTCTTATGATAACGCTTGCAAAAATAATGATTTAAAAATCATACCATACCCTAGCCATAATTTTTAGTCTCCCCATGCTTTTTTTGCCAGCATTTTGATCTATTTATGTCAAAAGCACTTCCCTCTGTTTATTCAATATAGAGAATCCAAAAGTTGCGAATATGGCCCTGGTCCATTCATATGCCAACAAGCTCTTGCGAATTGGCAAGAGCTTGTTGGCAATAGCCCATCATTCAGGCTGGAACATGATCTTATTCTGCTGAGTCGGTGACCGCACCTTTAGATGCTGAGGACACTAATCGTGCATATTTGTATAATACGCCTGTGGAAACCTTGAGTGGAGGCTGCTGCCATGCTTGTGCCCGTACAGCGAAATCTGCATCCGATACGTCGAAGTTCATTTCTTGCGTTTCACTGTCGATGGTGATCATATCTCCATTCTTCAGCAGGGCGATCGGCCCTCCTACCTGTGCTTCTGGCGATACGTGGCCAACTACGAACCCATGCGATCCTCCCGAGAACCTGCCGTCCGTAATCAGCGCTACCTCCCCACCGAGACCTTTGCCTACAATGAGAGCCGTTACCGACAGCATCTCCGGCATACCCGGTCCGCCTTTTGGACCACAATAACGAATAACTAACACATCACCCTTGCGGATTTCATCTTTCAAGATCGCTTCGGTTGCATCTTTCTCGCTGTCATACACCTTGGCCGGTCCGACAAAACGCAGCTTCTTCATACCCGACATTTTGGCAACCGCACCTTCAGGTGCGAGGTTACCACTTAGCACAACCAATGGCCCATCTGGCTTCAACGGCTTATCGATAGGGTGAATGATTTCCTGGCTGTCCATTAACGGTGCAACCTCCGCCAGATTCTCTGCCAAGGTTTTGCCTGTAACCGTCAGGCAATCCCCATGCAGAAGCCCCTCCGCGAGCAACAATTTCATGACGCCCGGTATGCCGCCCACTTCGTTTAAGTCCTGCATGGCATGTCGTCCGCTTGGCTTGAGGTCTGCGAGGTGGGGAACGCGCAAACGGATTCGCTCGAAATCGTCTAATGTCAAATCTACGCCAACCGAATGAGCGATGGCGAGCAGATGCAGGAACGCGTTAGTTGAACCGCCTAAAGCCATGACAACCGTTATCGCATTCTCAAATGCCTTTTTGGTCATGATGTCCCTGGGATAGATTTCATGCTCCAGCAGGGATATGACCTGCCTTCCAGCGGCAGCACATTCCGCTGCCTTGTCAGGTGAAATAGCCGGTGTGGAGGATGACCCGGGCAGGCTCATCCCCATGGCTTCTGCCGCAGCGGCCATCGTGTTGGCTGTGTACATGCCCCCACAGGAGCCCGGTCCCGGGCAGACGCTGCACTCAACCTTATGGAGCTGCTCGTCCGACATTTTTACATCATGATATTGCCCCACTGCTTCAAAAGCCGTAACGATATCCACGTTCTTGCCTTCGAGTTTCCCAGGTTGGATGGTACCGCCATAAACGTAAACCGCAGGAATATTCATCCTTCCGATCGCCATCAGGCATGCGGGCGTATTCTTGTCACAACCGCCGATCGCCACAAGACCATCGAATCGTTCGGCCCCCGTCACGATCTCAATCGAATCCGCGATGGCTTCACGGCTGGGCAGGGAGAACAGCATGCCGCCATGTCCCATCGAAATGCCATCCGAAACCGTGATCGTGTTAAAAATAAGCGGAGCGCCGCCATGGTTGCGTACCCCTTGCTTAGCCTCTATGGCTAACTTGTCTATATGCATATTGCACGGAGTCACTTCACTCCAGGTGCTGGCTACGCCAATCATCGGTTTCTTGAAATCCTCATCTGTAAAACCAACAGCCCTAAGCATCGCTCTGTTCGGTACCCGATTGACCCCCTCACTGATTACTTTACTGCGAATACGCAAGTCTTTTTTGTTTGTCATCCTTCCCTCTCCTGTCTATTTAGAGTAACCCATGAAGTTCCTGCATGGGACGTATAAAATTTTGTTTCATCATGGCCTGTGCCCGCTCGCTGTCTTTCTGCTCGAAGGCGCTGATAATTAATGCATGCTCATCGACCGAGGCTTGTGTAGCAGCGATCGGTTGTTTTAGGAACACGTATTTAAACCGCCGGATATGCATCTGAAGAGAAGCGCTGTATGTAGCGACATATGGATTATCGGAGAGTTCCACAATCAAGTTATGAAACTGCTCATCCAACTCCATAGCTTGATAGACTTGCCCGCTTTTCATGACATTCTCAAAATCCAGATTAATCGCTCGCAATTGCTGGATCTGCGCCGGAACAATAATGGTAGCGGCCACTTCGGCAGCTAATGCTTGAAGAGCAGCCATGGTCGAATACATCTTAAAGATATCTTCCCTCTCAATGGCTGTAACTTTTGTTTCTTTTCCAGGATGACTGGACACGAGTCCTTGTACTTCGAGCAGTTGAAAAGCTTCCCGGATAGGCGTTCGGCTTACGCCAAGGGACTCCGCCAATTCAGCGTCAAGCAATTTCTCGCCGGGCTGCAACGTGCCATCGATAATCCACCGTTGAATTTGGGAGAACGCTCTTTCCTTTGCAGTCATCCGTACGGGAGAGACAAAATTCTTAGGTACAGGCATAGTTTTAATCATCCTTACTAATCAAGTTTGTTATATGCAATATATCGCATACTTATATTAAATACAATACATTAGATGGCTTCCTTTGATAAAAATAACAATCAGAGGAAATACTTAACCAAACTATCTAACTGCTAAGAACCACCCTTTAACAAGAGAGGTGTAAACAACAATGCCATTTTCCACATGGACGGGTTCGAACGAATCCCATAACGAAGTCTCTTCCAATTCAAATGATGCGAGTTCAGAGGGCCGGAACATATCGGAGAGTCTAGAAGAGACCACATCCGAAATCAAAAATATTCTGGGCGATAACGACGATTTTATGATACATCCTTTCCATGTGTTCGGGCAGCATCCGGCCGTGTTGTTTTATTTCTCCGATATGACGGATCACGCCGTCATTAATAATACTTTATTGAGACCTCTTAAATATGGCCCTCTCCATCTCGATGTTTCAGACCTGCCTCGCCATGCGTTGATGGACACGTTGATGAAAGATACGCTCTATCACAGCGAAGGATACTCGGAACGAAAAATCCGCGTACTCACCGACAATCTTCTAAGGGGACAGTCAGTTGTAGCGATCGAAGGGCTGGACGAGGCTATTATCATTGATACACGAAAAATAACGCAGCGTTCGATAGAACAGCCCGCTACAGAACAGGTGATCCGCGGGGCCCGGGAAGGATTCATCGAGACGCTCGGCACCAACATTTCCCTGCTCCGTTACCGGCTGCAAACGCCGGATTTCCGCGTGAAATCTATGGAGATCGGAACGAAAACGAAATCCAAGGTAGCGGTCTGTTACATGGATGGCATCACTAATCCCGGCATCGTTAATGAAGTGAATAAGCGCCTGGACGCCATTGAAATCGATGCCGTGCTGGATTCGGGGTATCTGGAACAGTTTATCGAAGACAATCATTGGTCTCCGTTTCCGCAAATCCAGTATACGGAACGGCCCGACAAAGTCGTAGCAAATCTGCTGGAAGGCAGAGTGGCCATTCTGGTCGACGGTTCCCCGCTCGCCTTGATCGCTCCAACGGTATTCAGCCAGTTCTATCAAACGGTCGAAGATTATACCGAGCGATTTCTATTGATGAGTGCGATCCGGCTGTCCCGTCTGGTTGCTTTGATATTTTCCTTGGTTTTTCCCTCGTTGTATGTAGCGATTATCTCCTTTAATCCTGAGCTGATTCCCACGGAATTTGCGGTTGCCGTCGCGGGTGGACGTGCAGGCGTCCCGTTTCCTGCAATGGTCGAAGTGCTCGTTATTGAAATTTCGATGGAGGTTTTACGGGAAGCTACGATCCGGTTGCCGCAACAAGTGGGCGGCGCTTTATCCATTGTCGGCGTGCTCGTCATCGGACAGGCCGCGGTATCTGCCGGGTTCGCCAGTCCGATTACCATCGTCATCATCGCATTAACGACCATCGGGTCTTTCGCAACGCCGGCCTACAACGCGGCGCTTGCGCTCCGTCTTCTGCGTTTTCCGCTGATCATATTAGCCGGGATCTTCGGCTTGTACGGCGTCATGGTCGGCATCATTCTGATTGCCAATCATTTATTGTCGCTTAAATCATTCGGGGTTCCGTATCTAAGCCCATTCGTGCCAGGCAACTTTCAAGGCATGCGGGATCTTCTGACTCGCGGACCGCTGTGGAAGATGAAGAACAGGCCTTCCTTCCTCCAACCGCTGAACACATCAAGGCTCGGTGATCAAATGAAGGAGCAGGTGGATCATTCCTCAACCAATATCATGAATCCCGTCCAACCTAACGACGAGAAAGGTCGATAACCATGAATGAACAGCGCCAAATCACGGTCCTGCAGGCCTCTGCCATTACGATCAGCACCATCGTGGGAGTAGGTGTGCTTGCACTCCCTTTGTCGGCGGTCAAAGCTGCGGATGCCGGGGCTCCGTTCGTTACTTTTTTGGGAATGCTGCTGGCGTTTGTCGGACTTTTCTTCATGACCCGGCTCGGCATGCGGTTTCCGAACGACTCATATGTGGAGTACAGCGAAGTCATCATCGGCAAGTGGTTCGGTCGAATCACAAGCGTGATCTCGATTGCGTTTTTTGCGGTTTTGAGCTCTCTGGTTGCAAGAGAATTCGGTGAGGTTGTCGTTACGGCCGTCCTGAAGAATACACCGCTGGAGGTAACCGTGCTGGTCATGCTGCTCCTAGCTGCATTTTCTTCACGCCGAAATATTATGACATTTGCATATATCCACTTATTCTACAGCCCCTTTATTCTGATACCTGCGCTTTTGATCGTCGCCCTTTCATTAAAAAATGCAGACTTGGTCAATGTTCTCCCTGTATGGGGAAATGAGCCCGGAGGCATACCGGCAGGCATTATTACGCTCTCCACCGTGTTCCATGGATACTTTATTATGATGATGGTCATTCCGGCCATGTGCAAACCTGAAAGAGCGATGCGGTCCAGCCTATGGGCCATGGTAGTAACCGGCGCTTTGTATATTTTGATCGTGGCTGCCACCGTGGGCGTGTTTGGAGCCGAGGAAACCAAAAAGCTGTTGTGGCCGACACTGGAGCTTGCCAAAGCAACTTCATTGCCTGCCAATGTGCTAGAACGCTTGGATGCAGTCTTTCTAGCCGTATGGGTAACGGCTGTATTTACATCCTTGTTCTCTTGTTACTACTTTACGCTTTACTCGATAAGCAAGCTCTTCCGGTTAGCGGATCACGGGATGATATCCTTCTTCATCCTGCCCATTCTATTCGTCCTGGCCATGCTGCCCCAAAGCTTGATTCAATTGAATGAAGTGAACAGCATGATATCCAAATATGGACTGCTGATTACTATCGCGTATCCCGGAATCCTGCTGGTCATCGCCATCCTGCGCAAAAAAAGAGGTGCAGCCAAATGATCGGGGAAATTTACAGCGGTTATTTGGATGTTGCCATACTGATCTGGCTCTTCTCCGGCTTGTTCAATCTGTTCATCGACACGAATAAGTACAGACAATCGAACATGACCAAGGAAAAAAAGGTATCCCGCGTGCTGGGCTGGATCAACATCGGAATCGTAACGGTTTGGTTTCTAATTATCGTCCTTGTTAAAGTCTTCGTGTGAGTTTAAATGTCTGAGTTCAGGAGGATCTCAATGAGTAAGAGAGTAAATGCCCGCCTTAACCTAAAATTCATGATCCTTCTTCTCCTCTGCTCACTTCTGACAGGCTGCTGGGATCGGATGGAGATAGAGGAACGCGCCGTCGTTCTGGGTATATCGATCGACACGGCCGACAAGGATGCCGAGATTCGTGAAGAAGAAATTTCTCATCTTCGAGGGAAATATCCCGCACCGAAACAGGAAATGATCCAATTATCCGTTCAAATCGCTCTTCCCGGAAGAATACCGCTCGGACCCGGCGAAGGCGGTGCTTCGGGAGAAGGCGCCCAAGAAACCGTGTGGGTGCTTGATGTTGTAGGGCATACCGTCGATGATGCGATGATGAATCTCCAGCAGCAAATATCAGGCAAATTGTTTTTTGGACATCTCCGCGTCATCGTCGTGTCTGAAGAGTTTGCCAGAAAGGGAATGGAGAATTTAAACGACTATCTTCACCGAAACGCGGAAGTTCGCCGTATGGCCTGGTTGATGGTATCCAAGGGGAAAGCAAAGGAACTGATGGAGGCTGCTCCGAAGCTGGAGCGCGTCCCGGCATTGTATTTGTCCTCCACGCTGGACGATGCCGTTAAGCATGGCAAGTTCCCGATCGACTATATCGGAACCTTTTGGAACAATTCTTCGAAGAAGGGGCAGGAAGGATTTCTGCCCTATATCCAAATCATGAAGGGGGAGAACGTGGAGATCAGCGGCATGGCTTTTTTCAAAGGGGCCAAATTGGTCGGCGTGACGAAACCGTTTGAAATTGCCGGATATTTAGTCATCAAGGGAATCAGTCCGGCAGGATACCGAGGAATCATTCATATCGGAGACGATTCTCAGGTTGTTACCATTCATGCAACGAACCGGGAATCAGAAATCAAGGTGGACATCAAGAACGGCCTTCCTCATTTTACGATCACGGCAGTGACGGAAGTGAATGTCGAAGAAAAAAATACGGAAACCCTCCCGCTCAATAACTCGCATATTCTTGAGGAAATTGCGAGGGAGAACGAACGATCCGCTAAAGAACTCATGCTCGGACTCATCCAAAAAACGCAAAAAAAAGAATCCGATATTTTCGGATTCGGCGAATTGGTACGAGCCAGAAAACCAACCTATTGGAATAGCCATGTCAAAACCGCGGATCAATGGAGTGAAATTTATAAAAATACAACCTTTGATTTCCGTGTGACATCGAAAGTCCGAAGAGTCGGCATGAAGGCGGAATGATGATGCAGAATGCGTACGAAAAACGTCGTGGGACAGCAGACATGATGGGTCCCCATGGAGTTGCTTTATTTCATCCAGGCGTCCGGGCCGACATCATGAGCAGTGAGCGGGGGATTGGCCCGCTGCTTGCCTGGAGCATATTCATCTGCACCCACGTCAGGTATATAGCGGAACTGGCCATCCATGTCGTCCGCTGCAACGAATGGAGTCAGTGCAGCGTCAACGGCCGGGCTATAGACGGATAAGCGGATGAGGCCGTCCATACTGCGCACCAAATGGAGCTCTTGTTTGGTCATCTCTCTATCCACGACGGGATTGTTCGAAATCGGTGCGTTCCCCGAGAGCATATTCCCCTTGTACACAGCCCGTTCCTGTTCGGGTGCTTGGATCACCGCATCGGTTTCATGAAACATGGTACCCGCATGGCTAAATATCAGATTGTTATAAATCTTTGTCCCAACAGGCTGATAGGTTCTGCCGCCCAGATTGAAAGTTGTTGTTTGATTGCCGACATTCACGATGGTATTATTGTAGACTTGAACATTATACTGCCGCCAATGTCCCCGCAAAAGTTCCGTTCTTTGTTCAGCCGGCAGATCGCCAAGCCTTGCAGTTTGCTCTTGGTTTCCACCCCAACGAACGATTGGATTCGTACTGCCTTCAGGTCCGCCGTCATGTGTTCCGCCATCAAGACGAATCACTTTGTCCGTAAGGCCTTCCATGTAATTGTTGTAGATTTTGTGATCATTGCCGTAGATCCGGAATCCGCTGCTGCCGGGTGTCACCCCGTCCCCGATCAGATGGTTACCGTAGAAGCTGTTACGGTTTCCATGCCGAGACACAATCCCGCCGTATGAATGACGAATCGTGTTGTTCCGAATGATATTGTCGCTGCTCTTCACCGATATCACTTCATCTTCACCGTTAAAGCCGTCAAATAAATTGTACTGAACCGTAATATAACCGGATGCGAGCGAGGTACTGGAAAGCCCGAGCCTGATGGCTTCCAACCCGTTGGTTACCCGGGGACCAATATCGTGAAAATAGTTATACTCGATGACGTCGTATTGCGAAATATGCTGTCCGCTATGCCCTTCGCCATCATAAATCAGGACTGCGCCAAAACCTTTCTTCGGTCCAATATCATTATAAGCGATCCGGTTATGGCTGCTCGTTCCTTCAACACGGATGTAATGCCTGTGCGTGCCATTGTCCGTTATGAGTTTCGGATCTTCAAATGGCGTTAACCCCTTATATACTTCTCCGTTCGGATTATACCGATCTTCACTGTACCGGCAGCTGTTCTCCACATTGAGCAAACACCATACATATCGGTTTTGAGCTTTAAATCGGTAGGGCTGACCCGTTTCATCCAAGGCAAAGGTGTTGCCCAAAATAGAGATTCGGCTGGAGCTTTCCAGCTGAATCCCTGGATGAACTCCGGTGAGCGCCCGATGCGCCAAACCTCGATCTATCAAGGTCTGTTTTCCATTCTCATCGCCGATCCCGTTCCGGAACGTGAGTCCGCTGACCTCAATATAATTTGAATTTTCGATGTGCATATAGCTATTCCCGCTAATAATTGCCTTGCCGGACTTCCCGGTAATCCGAATCGGATAGACGGCAGAGCCGTGTTTATCCTTCACAACAAACGGACCGTTCTGCTCGTATGTCCCATCCTTCAGTTCAATCAGCGTACCAGCCACAGCCTGATCCAGCGCCTGCTGCAATTGTTCCGCCGTGCTGACCGAGACGCGCTTCATCTCCGGAGGCTTTACATCCTCCTCCTTCACTTCGCCCGCGTTTGGTGGAAGCGGAGGTTGCGGCTCTTCCGGTGATTCACCCGGCACTTTCCCTGCGTAAAGCTCTACTTCCATAATACTGTTCCAGTTTCCCGAGCTGCCGCTGGCATTATTGCCATATCCGATCAACCGCAAATACCTTGCCTTCACCGTAGGCTGTAATACATAGGTTTGCATGATGCTATCTTCCGGTTTCAGCTGCCGGCTGAACTGTCGTTCAAAAACAACGGTGCTGGATTGGAAATCTTCAGTATTCGAAGCTAATATCTCAAAGCTGGACTGACGCTCTCTAGCATTCAGAAACGCAATGTTCACATAAGTAACGGTTTGTTCCGTGCCTAGATCAAACTGCAGCCATTGACCTTGACCCGATGCGGACCAGCGGCTTTGCTGGCTCTCCGCGTCCTCGCCCCATACCCCATCCAATACATTACCAGGTACATAGTTCGTGCCCGATTGGTGGCTGCTTGCCGTTACCGTGCTCTCGATTCGGTTCATGCCGCTCCCTCCTGCATCACTTGATGCCCCTTGGGCTTCTGAAGACGACATCATCAGTGTTCCGACCAATAGGATCAAGACCAGCCCCATACATATCAATCTGTGATACCGTTGGTTTAATGCGTTTATTAACGGTTTCATATCCGTTCACCTCTCTTCGAATATTAACGCCCATAACCAATCAGAATACGCGATGAACCCAGCCCCGAAGCTTCGCCAGAGCCTCGATGTAATAATAATCCCCATAAATTAGCGACACATTGATATTGGTGTCCGCTGGCTTATGGCCGGTTCCGCCAAACAGGATTCCCTCATGCTCATGGACTTGAAATGCTGCATACTCCGTCGATAATGCCAGAACGATTCGCTCAGCGGCTGTCCGGTATACAGCCCCAACCTCCGGAGTGGTCAAGGCAGCGAGCTCCAACAATCCGGAAGCAGCAATGGCCGCTGCGGAGGTGTCACGTGGCTCAGTATCGGGATTCGGTACCCGGAAGTCCCATGGCGGCACCCCGTGCCCCTGCAAAGAAGCTATAAAATGATGAGCTACCCGCTCGGCGGCATACAGAAAATTCTTGTTGTTCGTAAAACGGTAAGCGTTAGCCATCCCGTACAGCGCCCACGCATTCCCTCTCGACCAGCAGGATTCCGGGGCATAGCCCTGCCAACCCTTATACTCCAGCAATTCCCCGCTTTCCGGATCAAACACGGCCACATGACAGGTGGATCCATCGGCACGGATCATATGCTCCAAAGCCATATTCGCATGAGCATTCGCCACGTGGCGGAATCTCGGGTCTTCACCTTCTTCGGAAGCCCAGTACAAGAGGGACAGGTTCATGAGGCAATCGATAATAGCCCAACCCGGGAGATCCTTGTTCCATGCCCTGATGTACTGGCCAGCCAGGTTAAATCGTCCAGCCAGAAAGTTAGCCGCCGCAAGTCCTCGTCTTCTGCCATCGGCATCTCCGGTTAGCTTATATTTCAATACGGCTGTCGGCAAATACTGAAACCCGACATCATGATGGAAGCGACTCTCTTCCAAGGTCAATCGTTCCATCCGTATGTCCCACTCCCACGCCGCTTCCTTATACTTCGCATCCCCGGTCATATCGTAAAAAATCCACAGCGTTCCCGGCCAAAACCCCGATATCCAGTTGTCCAAGGTCAAGCCGTCGTATTCCCCATCCTTGGCTGCATGGGGTGCAAGTTCAGGCTCTCTAGCCAGCATCCGGTCCACCTTCAACCGAGCAGCGTTCCACCACATATCCAAGTCGAGTTCATGTTGAATCTTTAATTTACTCATCATATCCTCCTGTCGTTATCCTTTAATGGCACCAATTAGGGCACCTTTCACAAAGTACTTCTGCAGAAACGGATAGACCAGCAGAATCGGTACCGTTGCCACGATAATGGTTGCATGCTTGAGCGTTTCGCCGATAACGGCAACCTCTCCTCCGCTCGCTCCGCTTGCCATGGAGCTTGCATCATTGAGAAGCAGCAGCTCTCGCAGGACGAGCTGAAGCGGGTACAAGGAGCGATCCTGCAAATAGATCATGGCCTGAAACCACGAGTTCCAGTGGCTGACTCCGTAATACAGCAGCATAACGGCGATGACCGGCATGCACAGCGGCATCATGATCCGGAATAGGATGACGAACTCATTGGCTCCATCAATCTTTGCCGATTCCTCCAGACTATCAGGCACCGCCTCAAAAGCCGTTCTCATGATAATCAGATTAAAAGCAGATATAGCCTGAGGGATAATCAAGGACCACAGCGTATTGGTGAGCTCCAGGCCTTTCACTGTAAAATACAGCGGAATTAAACCGCCGCTGAAGAACATGGTGAATACGATAAACAGCATCAGCTGCTTGCGATATCGCAAACCCTTACGGGACAGCGCATACGCTCCGAACGCGGTCAACGTGATATTGAGCACCAAACCGCCCGAAACGATTAAAAACGTATTCACGTATCCTTGTATAATCATCGGATTGTCAAACACGAGCCGGTATGCATTAAATGTTATATCCAGCGGCTTCCATAGAATCCCCGAATGCTGCATGTAACGGGTTGGATCGCTCAAGGAAGCAAACAGCACGTATATCAATGGATATAACGTACATAAGGTGATTACGGTCAACAAGACGTAATTCAAAACATCAAACAGCTTTTCACCAACCGATCGATTCCCGGCTCTCCATTCCATTCCCCTCACCTCCTACCACAAGCTGGTTTTATTCATTCTGCGGCTCAGCCAGTTTGAGCCTATAACAAGCGTGAAATTAATGGCCGAATTGAACAACCCTACCGCCGAACTGAAGCTGTAATTGAATTCCTGCAGCCCCACCCGGTACACATAGGAGCTGATCACGTCTGCCGTATCGTAGGTTGACGGGTTGTAGAGCAGGATGATTTTCTCGCTGCCAACGTTCATCAGCCTCCCGATTTCAAGAATGAACAGGATGATAATCGTAGGCATGATCCCTGGCAAAGTCACATTCAACATCTGCCTCCACCGATTGGCTCCATCAATCTTCGCGGCCTCATATTGTTCCTGGTCGATACCGGCCAGGGCGGCAAGATAGATGATGGTCCCCCAACCGATGTTCTGCCAAATTCCGGAGGTTACGAAAAGGGTCCGGAAATATTCAGACTCCAGCAGAAGAGAGACCCGTTCCCATCCGAAAAAAGCCAAAATATCGTTGATTAACCCGTCACTCATCGTGAATTCCTTAATAATGCCGCAAACAACGACCAGCGAAATAAAATGCGGCATATACGTTATGGTTTGAACCGTGCGTTTGAATGCGGTTTTCCTCACCTCGTTTAGCAGAAGCGCCAATATAATGGGTGCCGGAAAGCCAAAGAGGAGCTCATAAAAGCTGATTAACAGCGTATTTTTGACGACCCGCCAAAAATAAATGCCGTTAAAAAACGATTCGAAATGCTCCCAGCCGGCCCATGGACTACCCATGATGCCAAGACGTGGAGAGAACTCCTTAAAGGCGATGGACGCCCCGTACATGGGGAAATAATGAAAAACCGCAAAGTATAGGAGTACCGGGATTAACATGATGTACAGGAAACGATTTTTACTAATGTCCTTTAACAAGCCCCAATTTCGAGGATCCAGTCCTGCCGAGTTAGAAGGAATTGACGTGCGTGTCGGAGGCGGAAGTTTCGCCATGCCGTGCTCACTCCTTATGTTCTGTCTATTGAAGGTTCAAGTTAGCGAGGGGATGAGAGCTCGCTCCATTCCCCTCGCAATTCATTATCTGCTGTTATATCGATCCAGAGCGCTTTGATAGATCTCAACCGCACGTTCAATCCCCAGCTTCTTGATTTGCTCCACGTATTTCTCATAACTCTCCATCGGCTCCTTGCCGACAATGAACTTAACAAACATTTCCTCTTTATAGTTGCTTACTTCGGTTAGAATCTTGCCAAGCTCCTTGCTTTCTTCGACGGTTGGCGTCAGGAAGCCAGGCAGTATATGCTTCTCGGCATCCGTCTTTGCCCATACTTTCACGGCCTCATCCTGCTCAGGGAACGTATTCCAATTCCGGCGTTCATCCGCTTCGTAAGGTCCATTGGGCTTGGAATACTGCGATACCATCTGCTGCAGACTATATTTCTCATTGTTTTTAATCAAATCGGTATACACGGGAGTCCCGTTCTCCATCGTGTAGCTCTCCCCTTCAATGCCGAAGTTGTAGAGCATCGCGCCCTCATCGCTGTAGGCATAATCCAGCCAGCGTACGATCAATTCCGGATTTTTGGCGGCGGTTGTGATGGCTTTGCTTGGTCCCGGATTGTACTTGAAATCCCGTTGTCCGATAAAGGGAACTTCGTCTTTATTGAGAGTTGGATACGGAGCTCCTACCAGCTTGAATTTCGGATCCTGCGCCTTCATAGCATCCATCCATTTACCCATGCCGCCGCTGAGAAGATGCACCGTTGCGCCGGTCTGCCCGGTGAGAATCTTGTTGTCCAACGCTTTGGTATCGGTGAGCGCAAAGTCCTTGTCAAACAATCCTTCCGTAAACCACTTGCGGAATAAGGCCAGAAAATCTTTATACTGCGGATCTATGGGACCATACCTCACCTTTCCTTCATCGTCGACATAGAAGGAGTTTGAGGTGCGGTAAGCTCCGATGAAAGCATCGCGGATCTCAAAGTTCCCTCCGGTGTAAGTGACACTTAGCGGTGCTTTGGCACCCTTCTCGTCACGAAAGGCAATTAACGTCTTCTCCCACTCCTCTATGGTCGTTGGAACTGGAAGACCAAGCTCATCCAGCCAATCCTGACGGATCATGGGACCGCGGAAGACGAGACCGGATGGATTGCGAATCATGGGAAATACATAATATTTGCCGCTATCTGTCTTGACCATTTGATCAAGCATCGGATCCGCTTCAAGTTTCTTCTTCAAGTTCGGGGCATATTGATCAATCAGATCATTAAGCTCCAGGATGACACCGTCCTGAATGGCTTTCTCCGGTCCGCCCGGATAAGAGCCCGCACTTCGTCCGGTCCAATCGTATTCAATGACATCGGGAAGCTCATCGGACGCGATCATTAGATTGAACTGCTCCGCCGTCTGCTGATCATTAGGATGAATATACTCCACCTGAACTCCTGTTTTTTCGGCTAGCGCTTTCCCAAACGGCGTATCGGCCAGGTTGGAATAGAAGGTTACCGCATTCATGTTCAAGATTTCCCATGACGTGATCGATTCGGGTGTATTTAGCGGATACGATGAACCGATTGCAGTGGCTGTACCCTTCCCGGCCTCGTTCGGCTTAGCATCCAGCGTGTCATTCTTACTTCCCGACGAACATCCCGCAAGCACCAGACTTGTTAACAATATGGCGGTCAGTCCTGACTTTACATTTCGCAACAAGCTGTCTTTGACCAGCAAACGTTGAACCATCATCATTCCCCCGATTGTAAGATTAAGGTAGCGGTTAGGCCAGCATGATGCCCTATCCGATGTCATTGTTCAATAAAACCCGCGTCCCTGACCATAGACAAAATCTAAAATCGCAGGCAATTCCTTAAAAATCGATGGATTTCCCTCCAAAATCCGGGTTTACAGTGCGGCTTTTTGATATTTCCCGGGGGTCACTCCTTCGAATTTTTTAAAGATTCGCAGGAACGTGCTGACATCCGAGTAACCGACCTGGTTAGCGATTTCAATGACGGTAAGCTTTTGCAGAACTAGCAGTTCTTTTGCTTTAGACAGGCGGAGGCGGTTAATGGTATCCAGCAAGGCTTCTCCTGTAAATTCCTTGTACAGTCTCGATACATACGAGGGGGTCATCTGAAAAGCGTCGCCAATCATTGAAATATTCAATTTCGGGTCATACAGATGCTCTTGGACATACTGCGAGACATCTTCGATTAAATAACGGTGATGATTCCGTTTCTCGGCCAGAATCCATTCACAGACTTGCGAAAGCATCTGTTTCATCCGCTCCTTCATCTCCGGAACATGATCGCACTCAAGCAATAGATCCGCATCGATGAATTGCTCTTCATATGTTCGCTTGCTGCCCGCTTTCACTTCCTCAAGCGTATTCAGCATCGTGCTTGCCAGGTTGTACATCAGGCATTTGGCGATTGGTACCGAAACCGGATGCTTTGAAAAATTGGCTTGGAATATATCATCCAAAATGGCTTCTGCTTTGTCGTAGCTCCCGCTCTTCACCAAGCCTATAAACTGCTGCTCGACACTCAAAGGATAATAAAATTGACGGGTTTGCATACTCTTGTCAGAAAGCGTGTCCGTATATGGGATGAACTGTCCGCTCCCCATTACAATCCGGTATTCAAGTGCGGCCTGTGCTTCTTGATAAGAAAGGGCAATGCCATGCAAACTCGAATGAACCTGACCCACAGCCACCGTAAGCTCTGCTTCAATATGCTTTCGCATGAATTCGCGAACCTGAGCCAGTATTCGATTCAACACACATTGCTCCTGCTCCTCTGACAAGCTCGCTTTGAAGTTAACGACACAAGCAAGCGCATCGTTCACTTCTGTTGTAAACACGAGCGCTTCATCGGAAGCCGTATCCTCAAGCACGTTAGTCAATATGAAATAAAGCATTTGCTGCTTCTGATCCGGGAGCCCGTGAATGCCAAACTGCTCAAACTTGCCATAATGATCAATCGATATCAGCAGGACGACAGATCGGTTGGAATGAAACTGAATATCGTGAGCAGGCAACGTGGTATGGAGAGACTGATCATGATCGGAGTACCCCATTAACAGACGCCGCAATAAATGCGCTCGTATTGTATTGCGATGTTTGTGAAGCGCCGTTTGCATATCTGCCTTTTCATGAAAATGCTGCTGAATCGTCCCCTGCAGGAACGAGTATTCGTTGGCTCCCGCGTCAAACCTCAGACCGAATTGCTTGGATAAACTTTGCAGCATCAATTGAACCGGCATATAGTTTCTGCGTAAGAACAATACTGTAACGATCCCTCCGATAAACAAGCTCAGGGCGATGCTGATCCATGTCAGATGACGTAAATCTTTCATCTTCTCATTAAATAATGCTGCTGGCAGTACGGATACATATTTCCATCCGGTTACTTGCGACGTAATATAGGAAACGGCGAACCTCCCCTCGCCCGAGTCCATGTAGATCATTCCGCTATCTCCTTGAAGCTGCTCATAATTCAGGCCAGCAGGTACGGTCGGATCCTGTCGTGATGCAGCGATATACTGACTATCCGTATCGATAATGAACATACTCGCATCCTTTTGCAGGGGAACGCTCTCGATGAGCTTCGAATCCTTGATCAAGAACAGGACAACAGCAGGGGGCTGTGCAGGGGAATTAAATACAAGGGAATGAGCAAATACAACCACCGGGAAGCTCTGAAGGCCATCTTGAAACTCCATAGATTTGTAACCGTTTACATATCTTTGCTCAAACAGTCCCATCCACTTCTCATAGGAGGGTTCGTCATTTCGCCGCAGTTTTTGATAGAGGCCCCTGCCGCTTGTGTGGCCATAGGTTGAAATCACTGTATCACTGTTCAAATACATGACGTAAATATCCTCAATCGAATCGTTTGCATTTTTATAAGTTCGCAGGCTTTCCGATATGCTGAACACATCGTAATACTGGTGATCACGAAGTGGTAACTCCACGCTGGAAAATGCCGATATCCCTTTGTTTAGCGCGATTTCCAGACTTAAACGCTCCAGACTTTTCAGCTTGCTGTCAATGGACATTTCCATCTGCTGAAGAAGCAATTCGTTTGCCCGATTGGTCTCGCTCTTCACTTGGTGGTATGAGAATGAATACAGCACAAAGCTGATCAGAATCGGCACCATTAATACGGTGACATAAGAGAACAGCCACGCCACAATGACGCTGCGATTATATTTGCGAAGGATGCTGAACATATGATTTTCCTCCTTATAGAGGTTGTTCAAAAAGTCCGCTTTTGATCACGAAGCGAATCAGGAAGCAGTTCAGCATCGAATCTTGAATTCAGCCGGGCCTTCCGGTGCTCACGTACCCAAAACGTACGCTCCGCTCCTGACGTCCCTAGCTTCATCCAACCTTCTCGGTGCTGAAAATCGACCTTTTTGAACACACACTTATAGCCTTTGGTGATAACAAGAGCAGCCTTCATAGGGATAAGGCTGCTCTTGAGAGGAGAACGGTTGCAGGTTTTTACGATGATCTACCGATTATTGGGGAATCCCATACAATCTCCACGGTTTACGACTGCCAAACAGATTGCATTTGCCCTTCTCAGCAGGGATAGGCGAGATGCGGAATCGAGTGGATCCGCTCCCATCGGCTCTGTAAATATAAGCTTCCTCACCAGTCTTCAAAGCCAGATCGATCGTCCCGTCTGCCTGGATTGGACACTTCCTCGTGATTCCCCCGATGTCAATGACCAGGTCGTTGTCCGCAGAAGTGGCCATATCCGTTACGATCCGGCAGGGCTCTCCGGCAATACTGCAAATATGTATCCAAGCTGTGCGCCCTTCCTCCCGAGCTGCGCTAACAAGAAAGCCTCCTTCTGCCCGTAGCTGATGGAATACCGACTCCGGCCACTCTTTAGGGACTGCAGGGAATACATAGATCCGCTCCCCTCTGCTCTGAAGCAGCATATCTTGGATCGACTCTGCCCCGGCCAGCGGTGTTTCGATGACCGGTCCAGCTTCTTTATACATGGTGTTCGGCTTAATGAGATGCATTAAACTTCGCAAATACGCGAGAGCTTCATCTCCTAAACCTAACTTGGCCGCGATGGAGGCGGCTCCGGTAAAGCTGAATCCGCGCAAATCTCCTTCAAGGCCGATCCAATGCCGAAGCGAGCGAAGAATCTGCTCCTTCTCCTCTTCGGTATCGCCGACGATATGCAGTGGAAAGGCCGCCAGCATATGGCTGAAATGACGGTGTCCGAATTCCATACGTTGACCCTCGCCGATCATATAACCGGATGAATCGACCGGGAAAGGTACCAAGCGCTCTAGCACTTCCCGCCAACTGTCATGAAGCGGGTCATGAACACTAAGCTGATCCGCCATGCGGATCAACGTTTCACATCCCCAGCGCAGCAGCGCTAAATCATAATGAGTATCAGTTGTCTTCACCTGCTTAAAGGACCCGTATTCCGGTGAGACTGTGGGAGGTAAGTGTAGACGGCCGTCCTGCCCTTCCTCAAGAAGATGCAAATATAAACCCACACTGCGCCGCAGAAGAGGATATACCAGGCTTCGCAGCATTTGATCATCCATGGCATATCGGTAATGACGCCAGCAGTTATGCATCACCCAAGTTAAATTCCCCACCTCATCCGTAACCGGACTGTTCAGATCATAGCTTGAGCTTCGACCAAGTCCTGCCGAGTCTGCACGGTATGCTTCGGGAACATTACGGATCAATTGATCCTGATGCCCCTCCAAAGAACGAATCAGCGACATGCCCAGATGGAGTCGATTGGCCGTATAGATCGGAGAGTAACTCATCTGAACGTTCATATTGAACCATAGTCCAGGCCATGGCGTCGATGTGAGCCACGGCCCCTGATTATCGATAGGGAATGAGTCTGCCCGGGTCGCAGACGCAAGCTTATACATCTGTATCCAGTAAAAGCTTTCCAACTGCTGATCCGGTATGGAAATGAAGCTTTCCGGATAGTAATAATGCCACCACCTGCGATGCTTATGAATCCAAGCTTCCCAGCCTGAGGTTGATTTCGGCACAGCCCGAAGTTCCCGTATCGCCTGATCACGAACGAAATCGTCCGTGCCATTCATTACGGTTAAGATGCAGATCTGGCGATGCGAGCTTCCCACCCCCTGCTCAGTCTGGTCAGGACGGTGAGTTATCCAAGCCGTAGTGCAGCCATCCCCGCTTCCATATTCCTGTATACCGATCGATACCTCACCGGATTCTATATGCTGAACGGTGGTATCAGGTATATATTGGTTGAGATTGATCCCGTCCGCGTTTTTCAAAATAGGGTCAACTTCCGGATAGGCGTACCACTTCAGCTTCGCATGGCGTTCACCTTCATCTGCATCGAGCTCCAAGACAAGTACGGGCGCCAATGCATGCACAAGCGCACGAATTCTGACTTCACCCTTCGTAGTCGGTATAACCGCCCGGAGCTCCGCGTTCCATAACTCCAGCCGCATTTCATAGGGCTGATAAATCCAACCCTCCAGCTCCAATGCAAGCTCGCCAATAGGCACGCGTACAGGAAAAGCCTCTACATCCGGACGCGATGCGGTTATATCGGAACGTCCAAGCACAAAACGCAGCACATTCCGTTTATCCCGATGTTCTTCACTGTAGATCATCGCTCCGAGCATGCCGTTTCCAAGAAAAGCTCCTTCATCCCAGCTGATCGGACGCGTGGTCCACACCATATCGTGTCTGGACATAAACACGGGCCAGTCAATGGCATTCTCAATGCGGGTAGTCACGATATCCCTCCCATTACAATGAAATGTTGTTTCTTATGTGCGCCTGCTTGAATTCCGATGGTGTCATCTGCGTATATTTTTTAAATACGTCGGTAAAATACCGCCGCTCCACATAACCAAGCGACTCCGCGATCTCCTGGATTTGCCGATCCTCCAAGAGCAGCCGTTTGGCCATCTCCATCCGTTCTTGAGTGACAAATTGACTAAATGCCATTCCCGTCACTTTTTTGAACAAGCCGGCAAAATAACTTGGGCTTAGATGAACTGCCTTCGCGCAAGTACTTATGCTGAGGTCCTGATCCAAATTGGACTTCACATAATGAATGGCTTCCTGGATGATTTTTGCGGCGGCGGAGCGGTTCTGATTCTCAATGCGTTCACAGCCTAGCGTCACGATGCTATGCAGAAGCTTCTTCATGTCCGTTAAGGATCTCTCCGAGCTGACCCGCCCTTCCCGAACGATCATGTTCAAATCGGATAGTTCGTTCATGGGTACCTTGTCTTGAATCGCCCTTAGCATCATGTACGCCAGCTCATAGTACAAGCTGATGAAGTATTCCGGCTTCGGAAGCGGCGACCTGTTCGTAAACTCAGTCAGGATATGATCAAGCATCAGTAAAGCTTGGCGGACGTTTCCGGATTGTATGGCATATACCATTTCCTGCTCTGCGGCCCGTATGCTGCGCGACAGGGAGATTTCAGTATTAGCTATATCTTCGTATGAAATCACCGCGTTGCCGCCGGTATAGAAATGGTATGACAGGGCATGCAAAGCCTGATCGTACGATGAGTTTAATTCATGGATATACGTTACGGGGCTGCCAATTCCTATTGAAATCGTTAAGGAAGTATATAATCTGACATGCTGACAGCACGCCTCCGCTATGGCCGCCGCTGAAGCTGATAACGGTGTATTCAACACCGCCACTAGGCGGTTAGCCGAATCCCGGAATACCATCCCCTTTGTATACAAAGCGATGGTCTCCTCCGTAATATTCTTCAATGCAAACCGGGCAAGCTCCAGTTCATTCATCGGCGAATCTCGATGCTTGTCAGCAAATCCGTCGATTTCAAGAATCATGACAAGCAAATGCCTGGACTCCAAATCCGGCTTCACATATTCCCACCGCTGCTCCGCCTCCTGTTCGTTCACCTTATGATGCAACAGCAACGTGAACAATTCCTGACGCAGGAACGGCATGCTCTCCTGAACCCGCTGCTCTAATTCAGCGATATGATCCTCTTGATTTCGTATCGCTTCAATTTCTTTTTTGGCCTTTACGACAATTTCCTCGATATGAGCCAGTGAAAAGGGCTTCGTTATGAAGTCAAACGCCCCAAGCTGAACCGCTTGCTTCGCATATTCAAAATCACTGAATCCTGTCATCAATATGACCTTGCTGCGAGGCAGCAGTTCTTTGACACGTCGGGTCATTTCCAGACCATCGAGCTTCGGCATTCGAATATCGGTCACGATGATATCCGGTTTGCACGAGGTGATCAGCAGGAGTCCGTCTTCTCCATTGATTGCCGTCCCGCTTACGGATATCCCATGATGTTCCCAGTTGATTTGCTTGGATATGCCATCAACGACACTCTGAATGTCATCAATAAAGCATATGGTTGTCGTTCTTGCGCTCATCGGCTTGAGTCAACTCCCTTCGAGTTGTGGGTAACGGGGGATGATAATCGAAACTCGGGTACATACATTAGGTTCGCTCTCCAAGTGCAAATCAGCCGAGCTACCGTACTGTAGCTGCAATCGCAACCGGACATTATATAACGCATAACCCGATCCAGCTGAGGATGACGGTTGTCGAAGGAGTGGATCAGCTGTATTCTTTTCGTTCAGCCCCATACCGTTATCTTCAACGATGAAGTACAGATAAGAGCTATCCTGTTTCACCTGAATCCGTATGAAGCCACCCTCATTGCGATCGTTAAAGCCGTGCAGGATTGAATTTTCAACCAGCGGCTGCAGTATGATTTTTAAGATCGGCTGCTGCATATCCACTAAAGGATCAACCTCGATCATGTAGGTAAAGAGCGTTTCGTAGCATTTCTGCTGAATGTTTAAATACTGCTCCACGTGCTGAAGCTCATGCGCAAGCGTTGTCTCCTCCTTGCCGCGATTGAGGCCGAGCTGAAACAGCTGTGATAAGGACAACACCATTTCCTGAACATCCTCCAATTGATTCAACTGGCACTTCCAGTAAACCGTGTTCAGCGTGTTATATAGAAAGTGAGGATCAATTTGAGCTTGCAGGGCTTTCATCTCGGACTGGCGTTTTTCCTTCTCTGCCTGCTTCACAACATCAAACATTTCATTGAGTTCTTCCAGCATCCGGTTAAAGCGATAACCGACCTGCGTAATTTCATCATTGTATTCGCTTTCATAACGTACGTTAAGATCGCTCATTTCCACCCGTTTCATTAGTGATTGCAAGTGGCTTAACGGTCTTATGAGCAAACGGGTCAGCATATTCGCAAAAGCAAACGACACAAGCAAGCATCCCGTGATAACCCCAAGAATAGTCAGCTTAATGCTGTCCATCTGCTTCATCAATTCTGATTTAGGCAGGAAGCTGAATAGCGTCCACTCCTTCACTCCCCCCAGCTTGGTAAAGTTAACGAGGTACTCATAACCTTGATCCGAATACTCAAAGCTACCCTGCTCAGCAGTCAAGGCCTCCCTGTATTTAGGCTCATGTTTCAGCGTATCCGCGATGATGGAATCGTTTAGCAGCACATCGCTCCCATCGGAGGAGGCTAAGAGATGGAACTGCTTGCGATTTTTATCCTCCGAGGCAATTAAGGATCGAATCGAGTCGATTTTGACATTCGCTACAACGAAAATATCCTCGATATAATGGGAAGGTATGCCCTCCATCACAAAAGAAATGACGTTCTCCCGGCTGGAAAAGAAACGGTCCTCATGACCGGCCACCCATAATTTGCGCTTCTCGCTTTTGATATGCGTATACAGCTCCGAATCATAGAACGAATAGGAGAAGTTACGCTGCTGACTTGTCTGGTAATAGTCACCCTCACGCGTGGCGATAAGAATAGAATCGATCATAGGTTCATACAGCTTGGTCTGCACAAAAGTCGATTGCAGCCCGGACAAATGTGTATAGTAGTTCTCCGCCTCCGAGTAGCTGCTGTCCATTCCCAACGCTCTTCGGTAAGCCGTATTGACCATCATTGAGTAAACCGCTTGCGTGACATGATTCAGCTTCTCATCCAACACCTTGGATGTTTTATGAATCGTTTCCTGACTAAGCTGATAGGCATTGTCCTTTACAACTTCCTCCGCGATCATGTAGCTTAACGCGCCTGCGGTTGTAACCGCAAAAATGACAATGAGCATAAACGCGATCCAGATTCGGCGTCTGAACGATAGTCGGTAGAGCATTGATCAACATCCTCCGTCTCTATGTTTCGGCTGTGGCAGCAGTTGTTTGTTAATGTAGATCAATCGCTTAGCCATGAGACATCCTGAGGATGCAGCGGGTCAAAGGAAGGAATGGCTTTCATATCCACTCTGCCGGCGGCCCGTTCCTGATCTAATGCTGCGTTGTAACGCGCGTTCAGATCCTCAACCAATGAATCAAGATCCCCTCCGATCATGATGAACTTTACGAATTCGTCCTCCCACTCCTTACCCTTGGGCTTGAATCCTTGAGGCGATGCAGGCCATATTCCGTCATACTCACCTGGGAAGAAGCTGGTGATGCCGTCGATATCGGGTTTCCTGGCTTTAGCGGCTATCGCCTCCACGGACAAAATGCCGAGTCCGGCTTCCTGATACCCAATCAGTACTTCATCGCTATACATATAACGGAGAAACTTCCAAGCTTCCTCCTTATGCTTCGACTGGCTGCTAATCGACAACCACCTCGTCGCTCCAACTCCCTGGTTGATCACTCCTTTATAGGTCCCGTCAATCGATGGGGGAAGAGCAGCTCCCCATTGGATCTTCGCAGGAAACTGATACTTATAAATGCTGGGTTCCGAAGAATAAGACAGATACATCCCGATCTTCCCGTCGGCAAATTGTGCCCGAAGCGGATCGATGTCCAGAGATTCCGATCCCGGCAGCGTACTGCCATTCTCCATCATGGTCCGAAATGCGCTTATAATCGGTATAAAGCCTGAGAAATCATAGCTGCCTGTCGAAAAGTCATATCCATCGCCGCTGATTCCGCTTATTTCCGCGATCGGAACGGCTGACCGGCCGAGAGCGCTGGCAGGATTTTTATAGGGGAGGGCAAAACCGTAAATGCCGTCCGCTTTTCCAATTTCGGTGATTCGACTTGCCGCCTCCACCAACTCGTCAAGCGATTTCGGAGGGGAGGTTATGCCTGCCCGCTTAAACAGCTCCGCATTATAAATAAGCCGCAAGGTTGATCCGCTGTTAGGCAGGCTGTATATGTATGGATCAAAGACGTTGTATCCTTCGATGAAGGCTTGCTTCCCGAACCTGTTTCTGATCTCGGGCGTTAAATATGGGTTGAGCGGCTCCACATAGCCTTTTCGGGACATTTCAGCGAGATCGATCGGGGTAAAGATATCGGGTGATTGCTCGCTGGCAAATGACAAATCTAGCGATTGGGCAAAATCATCTGCCATAACCGTCATCTCAACCTCAATTAAATCGCTATTCTCTTCGTTATAACGATGAATGACCTCTTTGATATAATTCGCGTCATGACGCCCCGTTGACCAGAATCTCAGCTTTGTCTTTTCTGGGGGACCAGCCATATCTGATGCCGTTGATTGCGAAAGTATACGGCCAGAGCCCTGCCCTTTGCCACCTTGCATGCACCCCGTTACGGTTATGCTCAAGCACATCAATGCAACCAGCGGTAATCTCCAGATGATCATGCACGCTCCCTCCTTGTGCTTGTATCGTAGCATAACCTATTTTGTGGATATAGACAGAACGGTAAAAAAACTGTAAAGGGAAGAATATCGATTCATCTCCTCATATGAAAGAGGCTACCCCAAGCAAATGCCCGGTGGTAGCCTCTTGACCATTGTTATGTCCTGCATATATCATGCACGAACCTAAACTTTAAGCTTACCCAAACGGCCTAACGCTTGAATGATACTTCGGCTGCGATAGGCAGATGATCCGAAGCTTCCGTATGGATCACGCGCTGATTCGAATGCTGTACAGCTGGTGAGGTCAGAATGTAATCGATCGTTACCGACGGATTGATTACAGGAAACGTATAGGCATCTTCGATTCCCTGAAAGCTGTTTACGAATAAACCGCTGTCCAGCACCAATTTAAACTCTGAACTGTTTGGTTCTGCGTTGAAGTCGCCCATCAGCAGCGCTGGTCCCTCAGAAGCTGATGCAAGCTCAATGATTTCTTGCGCCTGTGCCGTTCTGCTGGTGACATCCAATCCAAGATGCGTGTTGTACACATCCACGTGGATCCCCTTCAGATTGACAACAGCGTGTAGAACACCGCGCTGCTCCTTCCCGAAGCTGCTCAGCAGCACATTCTCGGATCGAAGGATCGGATACTTGCTTACGATGGCTGTTCCATACTGGCGGTTATTCGTCTGACCTTCCGCAGGTTCCAGATCTAGATTCGCACCATAAGCATAGTGATATCCGAGCAAACCTGCCAATTCCTTCGCTTGGTCTTGAAAGTCGCTTCGTTCCCCGTAAAACCGGTCCACTTCTTGAAGGCCGACAATCTCTGCGCCGGAATCACGGATAACATCGGCGATTCTTTGCAGGCTTAGCTGCTCATCCAATCCAACTCCGTGATGGATATTGTAAGACATCACCGTTGTGCTTACTTCTTTGCCTTGTCCTTTTCCAGCCGCCAGCACCCCCGTTGTAAACATCGGAACAAACAACAGGCAGGCGATAAACGAGACGAAGCCTTTTTTCATGGACAAATCTCCCTTCCATAGTCGAATGCCAACTATGCTAAATTTACTGTTGTTACAGTTATCAGAGGCTAACTCGGTGGAAGTTAATTAAATATGCTATCCGGAACGTAATACACTTTTTGCGTATCTCTTTTGTTTACCGGGTCCGTAACGATCGTAAAATAAACATTGCCGTTCTTTGTCTGTACGCCCTCGATTTCATGGTTCCCCACATTCGTTATTTTCACGAGGGTTTTGAATGTCCCTGCGTTGGTCATCATGGCAATCTGCGGGATATCGCCTTCGGCACCGCCTGACGTATATATTTTCGTCTGACCCAGCATATCGGCCCCCTGGAAGGATCCGTTCGGCCTTACGATCGCACTGCCCGACTGCGTAAAGCTGCCAACGGCGGCGTTAACCGCAGCTGCGCTGTCCATTCGCACCTGTTCATTACTGTCCAGAAGCTTATTGAGTGCGACCGTGTCATAAATCGACCATGTTACGGTTCCCTCTTTGGTTTGAACCCGGAACACCGTATGCGTACTGTTGCCGCCGCCATCCACACGGTAGGTCTCACCAAGCCTTGCCCCCGTTTTATTGGCGTAATTCATGTAGGTGAAGCGATGCAAATCCGTATAATCCACGGTCTTGCCAGCCGAATATTGCAGCCTAGCTACCTGCAGCGACCAGTAATAATCCGTTGAAGGATCTGCTTTGGAACTAAAGTAAAAGTAATTGATGCCATTGTACGTATACATATCCAGCGTTTGGCAGTGGCCGGTATTCGTAACGGTCATTTCATCTACATAAGTAGCGTCTTTCCCGTTAATGAGCAATCTTGAAAGATAGCAATTTCCCTTCGACCGCTGCGTGACATAGAGATATTTATCCGCGATATAAGCCTTCTGAACGGCCACATTATGATTAAGTCCCTTTAAGTTGTAGGCGAGCGTTGCTGAAGCGTTGATTGTTTTCTCAGGAGTCGCCGCGAATGCGGGCAATCCGGACAAACAAAACACGAGAGCTGCAAGTATTGCGGACGTTAGCATTTTTAAATGCCTATTCATATGCCTCAACCCTTGAACGTCAACCATCAATACACCTCCATTAATAGTAGGAAAGAAATTGGACTGCCCCCGAAAACGCACGAAAGACAAGGTTCATGCGGGCATTTTTGCCATGATATAGGATATCTTCCTCCTCTCTTTATACAGAAACATCGTTTCATTCCAATCAAGTTTCTGCTTCATTACAAAAAATGGGGGATCCACTATTGAGTTTACCATGTACCTCAGGAATTTCCCGTGTATAAAATACTTAAAGTTAGACGAATCGCATGGTCCTTTAGCCCTTTTTTTCGCCAGCGCTCAGAAGAGGTCGGCAGTAACTTTTATCGAATGTTCATCCGATCTTTGTAAAACGAAAATCAAAAAACCGTGAATTAACACGGCTCTTTGGTCTCAAGCAGTTTTGGGATGAAGAACAATGGATATAACATGAGGTACAGATTAGGCGTCCACCACATGATGTCAAAATCGGACTTTATGATCCAAAAAGCGATCGCCTGCAGTCCGGAACAAAATGTCAGGATGAGCGAGATTAAGGCAACGCTTCTCCACTTTATATTCATCTGTTTATGTAGGTAAATGCTGTACATTCCGGTGATGGAAATGAATATATCGAGCGGGAAGAACGACCAATTCCAGGCTACTAACAGCTCATTGGTATAATCCTGATATAAATATTCCTTGGGAATTAACGCTAGTGCAGTGATGACCCAATACAAAATAAATCCGATATCCGTAAATAAAAACAGACCTTTTAATGATTTACTCAAGTGATACCCTCTCTTCTCCTTAATGAATAAATGATCGTTCAAACTTCCTTCTGAATAATACCGGTTAACAGGATCTCTCCCATATCCCGCAGGCTCTCCTGAAGCGTAATGCTGCTTTTATTTTCAGACGAGTCCTCAATTAAGCGATAAAGGCCTCCAACATACAAATCAATAAAAATTTTGGTATTAAACGGGCGTAACAAACCTTGATTGATTCCTTCTTCAAATAGTTCAGTGATGCTTTCCCACTGTTTATTCAGAAATTCATCCAGCGTCTTCCATTGATCAGGATAATAACGCTGAAGCTCGGTTATGAGGTTTAATCCGATAAACTGAAAATCAGTCGGAATGAGGATAAGACATCGCTTAAGTTTATCGAGCGTAGTCAGTTCAGGATTAGTCATGATGTCCTTTTCTTTTTCTTGAAGTTCGATAATGGCCTCACGAAGAATCGTTGCAATCAGCACATCCTTGGAAGGGAACCATCCGTACAGCGTCTTCGTGCTCATACCCAGTCGTTTGGCAAGGTCCCCCATCGTAAAGCGTAATCCTCTTCTCTTGATTTCATGGCTTGCCGCCGCAACAATTCGCTCTTTCAATAGGCACACCTCCCTGTTCGGAAAATAATAAAACGATAATGTTTTCCGCAATTTCTAAAATCATATCCCAATTTCTTCTTCTAGTCAACGAAAGTGCACATTCACGACAAAAAGAGACAGCGTTACATGCTGCCTCCAAGTATCGATGCATCGTGCTAATGTTTAAGAACCCTTTTTTTGTTTCAGCTTCGTTTTATGACTTTAACCTTAACTGAACAATACCGGTTTCCCAATCCGAATGGGCACCCACTACGATATTGACTCGACAAGGGACTGCTTCGAATTCCATGTTTCGATTCCATATAGCCAATTCCTCGAAGCCAAGCTCGAAGGTGACGGTGCTTACATCACCAGGCTCTAGCGCTATCTTCTTAAATCCCTTTAATTCCCGCAAACGACGGGTAATCCCTGATTGATCGCCTTGAATATAGAGCTGTACAGTTTCAAGTCCTTTCATGTCTCCGCTGTTTCTCACTTCCACGCTGACCTCGACCCGGCCTCCGGATCGAAGCTCTTCCAGCGTCATTTCCTTCTGCGAAATCGTTGGAGTTCCGTATTCAAACATGCTGTAACCAAGACCGAATCCGAACGGATATAACGGCTTGGACGGCATATCGACATAGGGACGAGGCTGTCCAGCGTTCTTCTGATTATAATAAACCGGCAATTGACCCACGGAGCGTGGTATGGATACGGAAAGCTTGCCGCTGGGATTCACCTGTCCAAACAGGATCTCGCCAATGGCGCGGCCTCCTTCGCTTCCTGGATACCAGGCACACAGCAGTGCATCGCTGAGCTCAGCTACCTCGCCGATGGCCAGCGGACGTCCCTGAATGAGCACCGTAATAACTGGTTTGCCGAGCGCGTGAATTTCCCGGACCAATTGCTCCTGTATGCCGCCTAATCGGAGATCGGCTAGATCGACGCCTTCACCGCAATCCATTTCCGTCGGATCCCCTTCAGCTACAATGGCTGCACCATTACTATCAAACGTATCTCCGAATTGACGGGCACTGCTGCCGCCAAGTACGAGCACGACCGCATCCGCGGAACGGGCTGCTTCAACCGCCTCGGGTAGGCCATGCGTGGACATACCTCGCACGCTGCATCCGGGAGCAAAGACAATGTCCGTGCCTGCGGGTGCAGCCATCCGAATGCCTTGAAGCGCCGTGACTCCGCTGCCCTCGCGCTGAACGCTGGTGTAGTCTCCAAGCTGGTTGTAAAGCCTGTCCGCGTTAGGGCCGATGACCGCCAGTCGTTTGATCCGGCCGCTATTCAGCGGCAGTATGTTTGAGTCGTTCTTGAGCAGCACAACCGCTTCTCTTGCGACGGATGCATTCAAGTCTTTAGCGGCAGCATTATTGACGGTTGCAGCTGCCAAGCCTTCGTTTATGTATGGGTGCTCGAACAGTCCCAGTCTGAATTTAAGCCGAAGCACTCGAGCCACCGCGCGATCGATGTACTCCATATCGGCCTTCCCTTGTTTCACCGCTTGTTCAAGCGTGGTGAACGACTTGTCCCACAGGCTAAGATCAACCCCGGATGACAGGGCAAGTCCTGCCGCCGACTCATAATCTCCCGTTATGGCTACCAAACGGTCGATGGCCGTTCCATCCGCCATGACAATCCCATCGAATCCCCATTCATCTCTCAGAATGCCGGTTAACAGCTTATCATTGGCATGACATGGAATGCCATCGAGCTCATTATAGGCCGCCATGACCCCAGCCGCTCCTGCCTTGATTCCGGCTTGCGCAGCCGGCAGATGAATTTCGCGAAGCTCCCGCTCGCCAACGGGAACCGGTCCTGCATTGCGACCGCCCTGCCCTGCTCCCTGAGCGCACAGATGCTTGAGCACGGCTGCCGCCTTGTCCGGGCGCTTCCACTCTTCTTGCTCTCTTCCCTGCATGCCGTGCACAACCGCTTCCGTCATCCGCGCAGCCAGGTACGGGTCTTCCCCGTAACACTCCTCGGAGCGTCCCCACCGCGGATCCTGCAGGATGTCCAGTACCGATACCAAGCCGATGTGAGCCCCGCGGCTGCGGATTTCGGAGGCCACATGGGAATAGGCGCGTTCAATTAATTCGGGATTCCACGTCGATCCGATAGCCGTATTAACGGGCAGAAGCGTTCCGTCAAGCGCCTGATGACCATGGGGACATTCCTCCGAGAGAAGAACAGGAATGCCAAGCCGGCTGTGTTCGATCACATAGCGCTGTATGGCATTCGCTACCTTGGCATTGTCTTGCGTAGGAATCCCGTTCTCATAGGTCACTCCGGACCAAGGGTCCGCCCGGAACAGTCCGTACAACGCCCCCATGCCTGCTCCCCACTCGACATGCTCTTTGAATAATTCGGTTAGTTCAAACTCCGTTTCAGTCCCTTCGCATTGCCGATATGCCATCCAGCCGTACAAGTGCTGGTTCAGCTGCCCGACCTTCTCGCGCAGCGTCATTCTCGACAGCAAATCCTCTACGCGCTCGCCAACGGGAAGTGCCGCATTCCGATACTTATCCATTTTCCCCTTCTCCTTCCAATCTGGTCAGTATGCTTATTCTTTGATATTCAAGACCCGATATTTCTTGGGTGTCATTCCCGTGTACAGTTTGAAGACGGATACAAAATACTTGTATTCTTTATACCCGACGCGATCTGCAATCTCAAACACCTTGTCCTGCGTCGTCAACAGCAGATTTCTCGCCTCGTTAATGCGCAGTTCGTTCATGTATTCGCTGAAGCTTTTTCCCGTGCTTTGTTTGAAAATATTGCTGAAATAGCTCGGTGTAATTTTCAAATACGCGGCCACTTCCGATGCTTTCAGGTCACTAAGATAATGTTCCGCCATATACTTCTTGGCCTTCTCAATGATCCAGAACGATCGGTCGATGCCAACCTTGTCGATGAGCTGCAGTAGGTCAAACACTTCCGTGGATATCACCTGCCGGATCGCCTCGGGATGATTGTATACGTCCAGATCGAACGCCCTTTCCAGGCCATGCTCAAGCTGGGTCAGCCCGCTTTGCCGAAGGCGCTGCCGCAGCATAATCGATAATTCGTCACAGACCTTCACCATATCCGTCAATAGATAGCGCTGATCGCGGAAAAATTGGAACATGCCGCGCACCAGCTCTTCCAGCATATCAGCATCCTGCTTGAATAACGCCACGGACAGCTTCGAGACCATGTCCGCACTGTCAAAATCGCGCAGCACCCGGCCGTTATCCACTTTGGTCTTATATGCGCAATCCAGTAAAGGGCAGTTATCCAAAGCATGATAAGGCAGCAGGTTTCGAACTTCCGAACACATGGCGGCGGTTTGGCCCAAGGACGTGTAGGCATCCGATACCGCGCAATACATGCGATGCTCTTTCGGCCAAGAATCCAGCATATTTTGCAGGATTTCATCCCACTGCCCTTTCAATAGCGGTTGATCCGTCATCAGCAGGGTCATCAGCAAATTTTTATGCACGAATACGGATACGTGACGGACTCCGCATGATTCCAGATTATCACGTATCGTATGCAGCCACAATTGCTGAAGTATCGCAAAATCCTGTTCGGTCACGGAAGCCGCGAGGTTCGAGTACTTCTCCAGCTGCGTGGCTATGAGTTTATACTCGGCACTGGTTAGTAGATATGGAGGCACAGGCTTAGCTATTGAAGTTTCGTACGGCGCGGCCATTTCGGCAAGCCAAAGCTCGGCATCCTTCACTGAACCATCAAGACGGGTATCCTTCCGGCGAACGTCTTCCACGATTCCAGCCACGACCGCCACCAATTCTTCAATATCAACGGGTTTCAATAAGTAATCGGTTACATCAAGCTTGATGGCTTGGCGTGCATACTCAAATTCCTCATAACCGCTGATCATGATGACCCGAATCTGGGGGTGGCAGCGCTTCAGCTCCTTAGTAAGCTGAAGACCGTCCATTCCCTCCATCCGGATGTCCGTCAGCACCAAATCAATCTCTTGTTCTTGGACCACCTGCAGCGCTTCACTGCCGTCATAGGCTTCCGCAACGACTTCAACGCCATGATCCGCCCAATCAATCGTATAGCGCAGGCCTTGACAGATCACGGGTTCATCATCAACGATCAGCATTTTTACTGTCTTATCGTGTTGCATCATGCGATTCACCACCGTAGGTTTCAGAATGTGGGAGCTTGAGGCGAATCAAGGTACCTTGCGTTGAAGCCTCGATTACTTCCAGACCGTAGCGTTCTCCGAAAAATAGGTACAGACGTTCATGGATGTTGCAGAGCGCTCCTCGATTGTGACCGGTCTGTGCCCCGTTACGGAGAGTCTCCCGGACCTCCTCTAAGGTCACATCGTCCATTCCGCGCCCGTTATCCTGTACGTCGATCCACATTTCATCCTCACGCTTGTATGCTTTGACCGATATTTTTGCTACCGGCTCCCCCCGATCGATGCCATGCTTAAGGAAATTCTCAACCAATGGCTGAATGGTAGCCTTCAGAGTTAGCGTATTTGCCAGATCATATTCCATGTAAAGCGCGTATTTAAGTTTTGGACCCAGCCGCCTCTGCTGCAAATACAGATAGGAGCGCACAAATTCCATTTCCTTTGCCAGGCTGGTCTCGTACTGGCCATTGTTCAGGCTGGAACGCAAGAATCGAGACAAGATTTCGATGAGCTGACTGGATTCGCTCGCCTTCTCAAGCCTGGCGGTCCAGCGGATCATATCGAGCGTGTTATAGAGAAAATGCGGATCCATCTGCTCCTGAAGCAGACGCAGCTCCGATTCGCGCTCCCGCAGTTCCAGCTTGTATTTATGCTCGATCAATTCTTGAATCGTGGATACCATATCATTAAACCTGCGGTTCAATTCGGAAATCTCGTCCTTGGAACGAATAGGGACCCTGGCGGAGAAATCGCCGAGTTTTACCCGGTTGGTCTCAATCTTCAAGCGCAGGATCGGTCTGATAATCGTATAGTGGAAGCCGATCAAGGCCGATAAACCCAACAGGAGAATCCCGCCGAGAATGACCTGCATCAATATGGTTACGCCGCGTAGATCCTGATCCAGCGCAGCCTTGGGCACCATGGAAACGATATTCCAGTCGGTGTTTTCCATCCGTTGATGAAAGGTCAAATATTCATTACCGTCATGGCGGTAAGTAGACGTGCCCATCGTCCCTGCGGTTACGATATCCTTAAACGCTGCCTCATCGCCGATATTCAAGGGAAACCTGTCTTTGGAGGGCAGAACAGGCCGTCCATCGGAATCCACGATGAATACCATCCCTTCGTCCCGCGTTAACCCCCGTTGAAGCTGTTTGAATATACTGGCTTCATCCATACGGATCACGAGCCGGGCAAGCGGCAGTGTGATCTCGTCGTAGGAGTTCAGTACACGGAACAAGGACACGAGGCTTACTTCTCCATACCAACCGCTGGTTGAAGGATAGGCACTGCTCCACACGATCCCGCCTTTGTGCTCGTCCGCGAGCTGGTTCCATGATTCTTCGTTGCCGTGAATCGGCTCGCCCATCTCGATGGAATTGCCGTTAAAGCCGGTGATGGATATCGATTTGATATAATTTTTGGACATTAACTGAAACGTCAGGAAACCTTCGAGATTTTGCTTCAACCGTTCCGCTCTCTCGCTCTCCGGCGGTGGATCCAGCCGCAAATATTGACGCATGTCATTGCTCAGTATCAAATAATCGGCTATATCCTCAATCATCGTCGTTTGCTCTTCCAGTTGACTCGTTACAATCTCCAGACTGCGCTGGCTTGATTGGATAAATTGGCCCCGCAGCACTTCGTTCAGTTTGTCTTGAGCAAGGACGCCGACCCCAAGCGTAGGCAAAATGACAAAAAAGAGGAAAATGACCAGTGCTTTCTGTTTCAGACCATAATTCCCGATCCAGCCAAAACTGCTGCGCATGTCCATTCCCTCTTTCGATGTCCTCATGATGTAGAATTGAAACCTGTTTAACCTTTAACTGCTCCTGCCGTCATGCCGTTAACCAGTTGTTTTTGCAGCAGCAGGTAGAAAATGATGATCGGTATAAGCGCGATCGTTAATGCCGCCATTTGCAGTGTCAGGCTGGCCGTCTCGATGCCGACAAAGTTGGCGAGTCCGAGCGGCAATGTTTTCAGCGACGATGAACTGATCAAGACGAGCGCAAACAAATACTCGTTCCAATTATAAATAAAGTTTAGAATCACGACAGTTGAAATGGCCGGACGCGTGATCGGTAAAATGATCGACCAGAAAATTTTGAAGACGCCCGCGCCGTCCATGACGCCTGATTCTTCGAGATCCTTCGGAAATCCTCTCATGAAGCCTTCCAGAATAAAGATTGTCAACGACAAATGGAAGGCCGTGTAAGGTAGAATCAACGATAAATGCGTATCCAGCAAATGCAGGTTCCGCATGATCAGAAAGATCGGAATCAAGGTCGCGTGGATCGGAACGACCATGCCCAGCAAAAATATCGCGTAAGTCGCTCCGCGCAGTTTAAAATTGAACCTTGCCAAGAAGTACGCCGCAAGCGATCCGAGAAGGACCGTCACGACCAACGATACCACGGTTACGATGATACTGTTGAGAAAGTAGGTATCCATATTCGCAACTTCCCACGCTTTTGCGTAATTGGAGAATTGCAGTTCGGTTGGTATGGAGAACGGGTTCGCCGCATATTCCTGTTCGGTTTTGAAAGAATCTACGATCATCCAAAAGAAAGGGATTATATTAATAATAGCGAATATCCCCAAAAATGTGTATGCCGATAAATGGAACCATTTCGTTTGTCTGTACATCTCCTCCCTCTCCCTTCTATTCATTTTCTCTAGCAATTCGATTCACGATTGTAATAACGATAAGGCTAAACAGAAGAATCAATACGGATACCGCGCTGCCGTAGCCGAATCTCATATTCATAAATGAGTTGTTATACATATAGACGGTCATAACCTCTGTTGCATGGGCCGGTCCTCCGCCGGTCATGATCTGGATCAGATCAAACACACGGAACGAATTGCTGATGCTGTAGACAACGGAAACGAGCAATGTCCCGCGGATCATCGGAATGGTAATGCGCATAATCCGGTTTAATCCGGTCGCCCCGTCAAGGGCTGCCGCCTCATTGACTTCATCGGGGATGTTCTGCAAAGCTGCCAATAAAATAATCATGTACAGTCCGCAGTTTTGCCATATATAAGCGATGCTGATCGAGATCATGGACCAAAACGGATCGCCCAGCCAATTCTGCTGCCAGCTCTCGAGTCCCAAAACACCAAGCAGATTGTTCAGCATCCCGTATTCCGTGTTGTACACCATGCCCCAGATCAGGGACACCATGACCGATGAGATGACCACGGGCAGGAATCCGATCGTCCGGAAGAAACTGGAGCCCTTCAGCCCTCGATTCAGCAGCAAGGCCAGCAGGAGGCCAAGCGGGATCTGTCCCGCGATCCCTGTAAACATAATGATGACGTTGTTTTTAACGGACAGCCAAAAAATATCGTCCTTAAAAATATCAACAAAATTGTCCAGCCCGATAAAACGCATAGGCGTGATCCCATCCCAGTTCATCAAGGAATAATAAACCGATAAGCCGATAGGAAAAATGGCAATACATATATATATAATGAGTGCTGGCGCCAAGCCCAAGAAAATAGCCCATTTCGTATGCTTAAGCGTATGCATTGGCGTAACTCCTTTCTTTCTGCCTTTAATAAGAAAAACCCGCTGCCGGGTTTTTCTTTGTACCATCATGATCTTGACTTAGGAAGTGCGCCCTTACTTCATGTTGTCGAACGCTTCCTGAACCTCTTGAGCGAGCTCTTCCGGCGTACCTCTGCCAATCGTCAGAGCCTGCAATCCGTTCTGCATGACATCGGTAACTTGGGTCGGAATCACGCTGTCGAATACCGGCGCCGTTCCCTTGTTGGTCAACTCCAGCATTTCCTTGAGATACGGGCTCGCATCTTCAGGAATTTCAACGTTGGCCGGTACGACAACGCCTTTACTGATCAGATCTTTGTACAGGTCCTCATTAACAAAAAATTTAATGAATTCCTCGGCAGCCGCTTTCTTTTCATCGCTCAATCCTTTTTTAATGGAAATGCCGTACTGAACGACGCCCGCGCTTTTCACCGGATCGCCGGAGCCGTCAGGTACGCTCGGGAAGAGCGCAATGCCGAATTTGTCCCCTTCCTCGTTGTTGATGCGGATTCTTCCGTCAACGGTGGAAGAAGAGATATGCATGGCTGCTTTGCCTTGTATGAAGTAGTCCTGGCCTTGCACGGAATCCATGTTGTTTGCATCGGTATTGAATGCTCCCAGCTTGGCGAGTTCGTCAATGACGGCAATCGCTTTCACATATTCGGGATCGGTAAATTTGGCTTCCTTGTTCAGAATTTTCTGTAAGAAGTCACTGCCTACATAACGGTCACCGATAATCGACAAGAAGGACGATTGAAGCGGCCATTTCTCTTTGTTGCCCAGAGAGATCGGCGTAATGCCGGCTTCCTTCAGCTTTTTCACCGCATCAATGAACTCGTCGTAGGTAGCCGGAAATTGGTCATAACCGACTCCAGCGAACATTTCCTTGTTGTAGTAAATAATATCCACGAAGGTTTGTTTGGTCGGCACGGCAAATTGACTGTCGTTCTGGTTGAACCCGGCCAATGCGTCCTCCGGCAAAATATCCTTCCAGTTGTCCATCAGGCCATCCAGCGGCATCAGCAGATCCCCGGCTACCAAAGGAGCCAGATCGGCGCCGGGCCATACGACATTAATATCCGACAGGTTGTTGGCGGCAGCCAGCGTGCGCAGCTTCGTTTTGTACTCGGTTGCCGCTACCCCGTCCTGCTTGATGATAATGTCGGGATGCTGTTTTTCAAACTCCGCGATCCGTTCCTTGTACACCTCGTTATCCACGTTCGGCGAGGTCCATGGATGCATGATGTTCAAGGTAACCTTTTCCGGCTCGGCAGCGTCTTTCTCTCCAGATCCGCAGGCTACGGTTGACATAAGCAGCAGCGCGGCTGTTCCGGTGAGCAGCAGCGTTCTAAGCTTCTTAGATGTTTTCATTTGATATACCCCTCTCTTTATATATTACATATCATGTTCTTATATTTAACAATATAAGATATATTAATTATACAATCGGGTTATCGATCCCAATATCCATTAAAAAAACGATTTCATCTAATTTTTTTAAGTCACTTTAAATAGCGATAACTTATAAAAAGCATATTTTCATTTCTAACGTTAATTTTAGTAACATAACCATCACAAATTTTCAAATGAATGGTATCGCTTACAAATTGGTTCTAGAGGAAGCGCGACAGAGAAACCAACTACTCTGCCACGCCCTCACTCCTCTCGTTATTGCGGTTCGTTCAAAATATAATCAACCAAGTCATCCAGAGGAACCGTAGCGAGCGCAATCGCCGTATCCGTCACGCCATAATAGATATAGAGGAGCCCGTCCTTGACCACATTGCCTGTCGGGAATACGACATTCGGAATCTGATAGCCGAACTTCTCATAATACGTCTCCGGCTCCATAATGAAGCGGCGGGTTCTCGCGATGATTTTTTCCGGATTTTCCAAATCCAGCAGCAAGGCCCCTACACGATACACCGTATCTTGGTCCACGCCATGATAGAGCACCAGCCATCCTTTGTCTGTCCGCACCGGAGGCGTGGAGCCGCCGATTTTTTTAAATTCCCAATCGTTGTTCTCGGCCTTTGCCAGCAGCTTGGGCTCGTCCCAATGCACCAAGTCTTCGGAGTAGCTGATCCACATGGCTGCTTTTTCGGTTCCGTATTCCTCCCCTACGTATTCTTCCGGTCTGCGAAGCAGCACATACTTGCCGTTGATTTTTTCCGGAAACAGAATATTGTCACGATCATTGATATCCAGCGGCGTTGTATCGCACAGGTACTCCCAGTGAATGAGATCCTTGGAAGTCAATATCCCGGAACGCGTCAGCCAGTGGCCTTCCTCTTCGCCCCAGCCGTCCGGATACTCGGGAATGGAGCGTTCGGGGATGCCGGCTCCCGTCGGGTAATAGTTCATAGCACACGGCCGTAAGGCATAGTTCAAATAAAAGGTATCGTCGATCTTGGCGATCCGCGGGTCCTGGATGCTGCCGTAGGGGAATCCCAGCTGGTCCGGCGTTACGACAGGCTCGTCCAGCACATGAGTGAAATGCACCCCGTCCGCACTCTCCAGAAGACCCAGGTAGTTTTTGCAGGGAGTCAGCGAGCCTGCCGCCCGTTCTATCATATAGAATTTTCCGTTATCGATAATGACGGCCGGATTGAATACCGTCACCTTTCTCCACTCGTAAAGTCCAGGCACTACGATCGGATTCTCCGGATGCCGGGTAATTTTCATGGGTAAGCCTCCTATGATCATTATGTAAGTGTTATCATTTCTTGATTTCATTATAAGAGGCTTGGCCCATTCATAATATCCTGCAAACTTTCAATAATATCCGAAATATTGATATCAGTGATACTCGGCTGTTAAATAACGTAAAAAAGCGGTTCAATGGATGAACCGCTTGGATCTTTGGCCATAAGGCCAATACGTATATGGAATGTTCCTTATTAATGCGTTATCCAGAAAAAGCGCGATGTTTCTTTTAATTGCCGCTTTCTACCTGTCTACTATTAGCTATGCACCAGTACTTTTAAGCTTAGACCTAGCGCTTGCGCAGTGGATTCTTGAATTTCCTCAAATAAGGCCGGGTTTTTCGTAAGAGACATGCCGTATGAAGGAATCATTTCCTTAATTTTCGGCTCCCATTCTTCCATATGCTGCGGGAAGCACTTCTCTAATACCTCGAGCATAACGTGAACAGCTGTCGAAGCGCCTGGGGAAGCACCGAGCAAGGCAGCGACCGAGCCATCCGCGGCACTAACCACTTCAGTACCAAATTGAAGCGTTCCTTTACCCTTCGGTGTATCCTTAATCACCTGTACACGTTGGCCCGCCACGACGATTTCCCAATCCTCGCTTTTGGCGTTCGGAATAAACTCGCGTAATTCTTCCATGCGCTTTTCATTCGATAGCACCACTTGCTGGATTAGGTATCGGGTCAATGCCATTTCTTTTACGCCAGCCGCCAGCATGGTGAACAGATTGTTCGGTTTGACGGATGTGATCAAATCAAGATTCGACCCGGTTTTTAAGAACTTCGGCGAGAAGCCGGCAAACGGACCGAAGAGCAATGCCTTTTGGTTGTCAATATATCTTGTGTCCAAGTGGGGAACCGACATCGGCGGAGCGCCAACCTTGGCTTTTCCGTATACTTTGGCATGATGCTGCGCTACCACTTCCGGGTTCTTGCATACCATGAATAATCCGCTTACCGGGAATCCTCCAATATGTTTGGACTCGGGGATACCGGTTTTTTGCAATAAATGCAGACTTCCGCCCCCGCCGCCGATAAAGATGAACTTCGCCGTATGATATTCGGTTTTACCGTGTTCGATATTATGGACTTTCACTTTCCACGAACCATCTTGTGTACGTTTAATATCCTTGACGCTATGCTTGTAGTTTATTTCGACGTCTTTGCTCTTCAAGTGGTCAAACAGCATGCGCGTTAAAGCGCCAAAGTTAATGTCCGTCCCGGAGTCGATTTTGGTTGCCGCTAACGGCTCATTCGATGTACGCCCTTCCATAATAAGCGGAATCCATTCCTTCAGCTGATCCGGATCCTCGGAATATTCCATTCCTTGAAAGAGCGGGTTGTTTGACAGCGCTTCAAAACGTTTTTTCAAAAAAGCCACGTCTTTTTCGCCTTGCACTAAACTCATATGCGGAATAGGCATGATAAAGTCCTGCGGATTGCGAATCAAATTGCTGCTTACCAGATAAGACCAGAACTGTCTTGAAACCTGAAACTGTTCGTTAATATTGATTGCTTTGCTGATGTCTATAGATCCGTCAGGTTTTTCGGACGTATAGTTAAGCTCGCACAATGCGGAATGGCCGGTTCCCGCATTATTCCATTCATTGGAGCTTTCTTCCCCCGCGCTTGCGAGTTTCTCAAACACTTTGATCTCCCACTCAGGTACTAATTCTTTCAGTAAGGCTCCCAATGTTGCGCTCATGACGCCGGCACCGATTAAGATTACGTCTGTTTTTTTCTCCATGTTGCTCATTATAAACCTTCCTTATCCCATATATTTGAAAAAAGAATAGACATCCCCGCTAAAAATGTCATTAAAAAGCAAGGCGTCCTCTGAAAACACACCTTTTCTGTGTCAATTATCACCATATTATAGTCTATTATAAATATTGATAGATTAAAATACCTACTATTATCTAATCATTATAAACGATTTAAAGTTGTTAACAAAGTGAGAAGATCCTCCACAATTCCCAAACTCCAAGAAACCAAGTATAAACTTAGGATCATGCTAGAGATAAGTCCTTTTTACCGCTAAAAAAAGCCGCAAGAATCGCGACTTCTCAAGCTTATCTATTCCTTATCCTCCGAGACTTTATCGACTGCATCAGGCCGGCATTTCCGTGAACCTTTCGCAAATGAATAAGTATGAATATCTAATGGACACCTTGTAACTATGCAGCTACTTCCCGTTGCCAAGAAGCAGCTTCGTCTGGATCTCCAATTGCTTCTCCAGGGAGATGAGATCGCCTGCCGAGAACTGATTGATATCCAATGTGTAGATGCGATTGTTTTTGTAAGCCGGCAGGGACTTCCAGATGGCACTCTCCATAATCTCCTTGGCACGATCCCCGCCTCCGTCCGCATCGTAGACCGTCACGAACATATAATCCGCGGCCATTTCCGGCAGCGATTCCAGGGAAATGTCCAGACCGGCTCCTCCGTTCACGATCTGCTCTTTCACGGTTTCTGGCGGCTGATAGCCGAGACCCGAATACAGATTGCGGGTACCGCGCCCAAAGCTCTCACCTACGACCCAGAAGTTTTTCGTCCAAATCTCATAGACGCCAACCGTTTCTCCTTCCTTCACGACTCCGTCCAGCTTCGCCTTGGCCTCTGCAAGCTTCTCCTCATAGTGCCGAATCGCTTCCTCCGCTTCCTCCGATTTCCCGAGAAATTCTCCGAATTCACGCAGCTCGGCATACAGATCTTTTGCTCCCCAGGGAATAACAATCGTCGGTGCGATTTTGGCGAATTGCTCATAGTTCTTATCGGAAGGTCTAATAATGAGATCGGGATCAAGGGCTACGATTTTCTCAAGCGCCGCCTGATCGTCACCGATATCCTCGATGCCATCGGTCAGATCCTGCAAAAAATATTGATTCAGGCTGGCCGTACCGGAGCCGACTGGCTTAACGCCCAAGGTTAGCAGATGGCCAAGATATTGCGTCGCGACAATTCGCTTCGGATCCTTCGGAATCTCGATCTCGCCCATGACCGTTTCATATTTACGTGTTGCCCCTGTTTGCGGGTCGCCATTGGCCTTAACAATATCACTTTGCTGCTGTGTGTCTCCACAGGCGCCCAGCACAATGACCATACTTCCGATCAGAGACAACATCAATCCTTTAAGCAACCACATCTTTGAACCCTCCATCGTGTTGATAATGATTATCATTATTATCATAATAACGGCAAGGGTTGCACGAGTCTATTGCGTTCCGTAAGCGGTTCTATGGACATTTGTTAGAAGCTCGGTGAGTATGGACAATTGCTGCTCTAAAGCAAGCGGATCATTATATTTAAATAACTCCAGATCGAGAAAGAACACATTCCCGTTTTGAACGGCAGGCAAGCTTCTCCATTCTTTGCTGTTCATGACACGTTCTGCATTGCCTGCACCTCCACCACCTTCCCAGATGGTTACAAACATATAATCTGCGGCATACGCTGCCAGCATGTCCGGCGTTAACTCCAAGCCGACTCCCTCACCTAATACGTGTTCTGCAAGCGGCTCTGGTGGCCGAAACGAGAACGACTGGTATAAATTGCGCAGGCCTCTGCCATACGCCATATTAACCGCCCACAGCCGATCCGCCCAAAACTCATACACCGCAGCCGTAGCATGTGAATCGATTAGTTTAGCTACTTGAGCAGCAGCTTGCTCCTCCTTCGCTCGAAACCCATCCATCCAGTTCATCGCTTCGCGTTCACGATTGAGTGCTCTGCCTAATCGTAACAGTTCGTCGAGCGGGTCTTCCTGTCCCCAAGGAAGTGAAATGGTTGGAGCAAGCTGGGATAAGGGCTCGCTGTTCGGTCCGCACGTGATGATCAGATCGGGCTGCAACGATGATATCGTCTGGAACGATCGAGCATCTCCTACGTCCGCTGCATTCCCCAGCTTTCCGACATAAGGGCGGGCACGCAGCAGATTGGTCGAAGTTCCTGCGGGCGTAAGTCCAAGCGCCAGCAGATGACCCACATATTGCAGGGCCACAATACGCTTCGGACGCTGGATATAATCGCGAGGAGAGTAACCGAAATACTGCTTGAATTTCCGGCTTAAATATAAACCGTCCTGGTAGCCGATTTCCCGCGCGATTCGATCGAGATTACGATCGTCGCCGCTAAGCAATTCCTCCCTGGCTTTCTCCAGGCGAAGCCGTGTCAGATACTCCGTGAAGCCGGATCCCGTTGCTCTTTTGAACGATACAGAGAAGTGTTCCGGCGTTAATCCTACCCTCTTCGCCATGTCGTTTCGCGTTATCGCCTCGGCGAAATGCTTCTCCATATAATCCACCGCAAGTCTCATGCGCTCCAGCCAATCCTCTTCCCGCTCCTCATCATCGGTTGACTGCAGCAGCGTACCCAACAGTTGTTTAAATACCGCATCTATGCGAAGGTTTGTTGCAAGTCTCCCGCTGCTGACTCCGTGAAATTGCTTGAATTGGTATAGTTCTTGAACCAGAACTAGAGCCTCGTGTGTAGCGGCGACGGGAAGCTTGCCGGTGCCCATCAGTGCAGAGATTCGCTTGCCGTATACGATTCGGCTTGGTGTCCGCTCCTTGAACTCCCATACATCGTATTGCAATTCATAAAGCTCGAGCGGAACCGACGAGTTTGGAGTCCGGCGTATGTCGGCAATCGTCCCCGGCGGACAATAACAGATCGCCTTCGCTTTCAATCGATGCCTAACTCCATTCAAATACAAATCACCTGAACCTTTACTTACCAATAACATGGTATGTGTTTCCATGAATCCGCCGGCAGCCTCTTCGGTATGACCAAGCTTAATATAGCGAACTCCAAACAGCGAATATTGCGTCTCTTCCATGCTGACGGTCACCCCTTCAGACTGTAACATTGTTTTATCCTATTATAGTCTGGATGATAATCATTCTCAATTAATATCCAGTCGCTGAGGTTATGTATTGCCTTTCCTTTTAGAAGAAATAAAAAAAACGCCCTGTCCATACGGACAAAGCGCTTTGGTTATTAGTGAGGGGCCATATTGCCAGGCATTGGGGCTGTGCCGTAGCTATTCTGCATGTACTGCATATCTTGCTGAGGCAGCTGCGGTACTTGGTAGTATCCATGCTTATTCTGATATAGCGAAATTTCATAAGCCATTTCGATGCAGTTAGGAAGGGAATCGGCAAGCACGCGGCGTACGACCGGATTCGTGGATTCCATGGCTGCATTGGTTTTCATTGTAGCACCCGATTTCACTGTATTCAACATGCTGAGCGCGATGGTTTCATCGTTGATCTCGGCTGTGGACTGCATCGGTTTTTTCGGCTGGCCTGGTTTCATGCCGTAAATAAAGTCATTGCCCTGCTTCATTTTATAGCTTTGCGTCGGCTTTGAAGGATCTTGTCCTGATTTAAAACACTCCAAGGTGATGTTATACTCATCAGCCATAAATTGCTTCTGGCGCTGCAGGATATCCCGAAGCTCCGGATCCTGCACATGTCCGCTCAGCATGGTATACGTGTTCATGGCATTGATAGCCCCTGCCAATACTTCGTGGACATCAAACATCTCATGACCGCCGTGGTTCAATTGTGGAGGAATCATACCGGTCTCCATGTTTTGATGATTTTGTGGTTGTTCGAATTGCATTCTCGTACCTCCTAATATGGTTTGCTTACATGTCAATCAAGTAATTTCAACAAGGTGGTAGCTGGATAACGGCTTCTTTTCTGCAGTTCAGGTTTATTGTTAATTAAACAAGCCGAAAGTATTCAGGGTATTTTTAGCGAACACAAGTTTTATTGGAGCTGAAACTTTCATTGATGTTGTTTTTCCATCTTTTGTCTGATCCATATCGTAAGGAGAAGCATCAAAGGCAGCGCCACCTGGAAGATGGGTGTTACATATGTCACGACAAACTTAATCCCAAGCCATATATGATGAGGGTAATTGGGGGACAAGAATGCCAGCATATATAAACATACCCCTAAGAAAATAGTACTTATCTTGTAGGGGATTCCTGTGAGTTTAGTGAGGCCGATTACGGCACCCATAGAAAAAGCAGTCATTTTCGCGCCCAGTCCCAGAAATAGTATAAGAACGAATAAAACGTCGATGCGCTCAAAGACATCTGCAATTTCGATCAGCTGAACCACCTGCAGCAAAGGAAGCGTACTACTGGCAGCAAGTGTCGGCCCTAAGACCAAAATATTGACTTGGTTGATCAATATTAAACAAATCGCCGTAATGATATAAGTGATTATCACGCCTCTCCGCAACCTCCCCTTCTTATGCACCAAAGGAAAAAACACCAGGAACAAGAGCGTTTGTCCAAACGGAAATGACACCAGCTCCGGTATGGCTGCAGAGAATACTGGTTTAAAACCATTCTCTAAAACCGGCAGCATCATCTCCGTTTTCATAAGTCCTGTCGTTAGCAGCAGTGAATATATGGTGAGATAACTCAATATTACGATGGGCAGCAGGCCAGCGCTGACCAAAAAGACAACACGAGGCCCATACATCACCGTACTTGTAATGACGAGAATGGCGATCAGCATGATAAATGCCAGCGGTGTCCGGTTTAACAAAGTCAACACCGTAAGTTCACCTAAATCCCTTAGATTACGAGAGGCTTCATAAGTGAAATAAGCGGCAAAGGCAAAACTTACTACATAACCGATGATTTTACCAAAATATCGTTTGCATAAATCATACAAATCAAGATCAGGATCTGTGCGGTGTATCATCAGATATATACAGAGTAGGAGCAGTCCAGCGCAGGCGGCTAGGGCCATGGCTAGCCAAGCATCCCGCTTGGCTTCAGCTCCCAAGAAAAACAAGGTTGTGCTTCCAACCTCAAAAAGAGCTAGATAACATACTAGCTCGGTAACTCGAATGGATTGGTTCATAAGCAGCTTTCCCTTTCTGTGCCCTTACCAATGAAAAGAGCAAAGGCCTACTAAGAGCTCCCGTCTCTCTGAAAGACGTTTGTGACATTCCGGTTTGACTGATCGTAGCATCCACCTCTAGTACAAGTTGGAGAGATTGCATCTCCTCTTCTTCCCAACGGTCCTTTAACTTCTGCCAATCCTTCGGATATTTACGATGGATCTTGTCGGCAAAATGTGGCAAATCGACTTTAAGTCTTTTGGCGGCTTCCCATCCCTGTTCGATATAGTCCTTGATTACCTTCTCAATTTCCCTCTGCGCCGCATGAAGTGTAGGCAAGCTGGTTAAGTTACCGTGACAATGAGACTCCGATATTGTACCTTTGACTTTAACAGAAACGCTCATTTGATAACCGTTTGCCGTTTTATGAGGTGTGACTTTGGTTTTTGCAGAGGCCGATTGGAATGAGAATTGTTCTCTTTCTGTATTCGATTCTGGACAAGGAATGGATAACGTACTGATGCTCACTTTATCAGTTAACCAGGATATTCCGAAGCTTTCACTCCGCGTTAACGTTCCGATTCTCCGGTCTTTATCAAATACGGATAATCCCGTAATTTTCAGCTTTCCGCGGGTTGAAGTTTTATGTAATTGATCCACGGAATCCACTTTAGCCTCCGGCCCACCCACTAATTCAATCTGGGGAACACCGGCTGCTTGTGACTCCGAATCCAAACTAATAGCCAGCTCATACATTTTCGTTGAGGGGTAATTGCCATTAAATTGATCCGTTTTGTCCAAGATATTAGCGATAGCTGCACCCGGTAATCGTTCAGTCGGTACAAGTTGCTTTAGCAGCTCACTTGCCTGCCCGTTCGTAACGAGGACATTGACGGTCTCACGCATATAGGTGTTTCTCCAATAGAAATCCATGATTTCGCTAATCCCCTTTTCCGTTGCCTGCTGACCAAGCACAAGAATATCCGTATGCGGAAAATATAGACGTCTGGCTGATTCCGTATAACTAACATCAATCGCTTCCCGAAGCGTTGGGCCCGTTGAGGAGAACACATGGATTGGAGCCTCTGAGCCTCCAGCCTTGCCAGCACCGCCAGCACCGGATGAAATCGCCGATGGGTTAATTAATTGATATGAAACGATCCACCGATCCCCTGACCGGTCTATACCGATCGCTGAGATGAGGCCGATCTCGTTTAACTCGGTTTGATTCCAGCAGCCTGTCATTGAAAACATCATGACCAGCAAAAGTGTTATGTGAGCGAAATTGCGCATATTTCACCTCTAGTTAATTAAAGTCACCTCGTCTGATCCTTTCTCGTATCCTTAGAGCGTAGATTCTCGTTCTGCCTGACTAGATTACGTTGACTGATCTCCTTAGGTCTGGTCTTGAGCAATGGCCATGGTAGACGGACGAACAGATCCTTCAATTCAGAGAAGCGAAGCGGTGTCATAGGCGACAGATATGGAACCCCAAACGAAGTCAGGGACACCAAATGAACATAAAGAGGCACGATGCCTGCCAGAATACCGAACAAACCAAGCGTACCTGCGAGCAGCATCAGGACAAAACGAATTAAGCGAATGGCTGCTGCCATGCTAAAAGCCGGGATCGCAAAATTCGCAATAGCCGTAAAGGAAACTACGATCACCATCGCACCGGACACAAGGCCCGCCTGAACGGCAGCCTGTCCCAATACGAGCGCCCCCACAATCGAAATGGCGGGACCAATGACCCTTGGCATCCGAACCCCAGCTTCACGAATGATCTCGAACGTTAATTCCATCATGAAGGCTTCAACCAGCGCAGGCAGCGGAGTGCCTTCCCTTTGCGCTGCCAAACTAATGAGAAGTGGAGTCGGAATCATCTCCTGATTAAACGTCGAGAAGGCAATATATAATGAGGGAAGCAGCAGGGATACCACAAGAGAAACAAAACGAATGGCCCGCAAAAATGTGGTCAAATCATACCGTTGATAGTAGTCTTCACTAGAATGGAGGAACTTAAAAAAAGTAACAGGGGCTATCAGTACGAAAGGTGAACCATCAATCAAAATGGCAACTTGTCCTTCCAGAAGGCTTCCAGCCACTGCGTCAGGGCGTTCTGTGTTAATCATCGTTGGAAAAGATGTCACGGAAGCGTCCTGAATAAATTCTTCAATATATCCGCTTTCCAGCACGCTGTCCGTATCAATGGAATGTAACCGCGACATAATCTCTGATACAACCTGCGGATCCGCAATACCCTCAATATGAGCTATCGTCACTCTGGTATTGGTATATTTGCCGATAACCATCGTTTGAATCCGCAAATCCGGTGTTCGAAGCCTTCTTCGGATAAGGGATAGATTCGTCGAAATATCTTCAGTGAAGCCATCTTTAGGTCCTCGAATCACGGTCTGTGAACTCGGCTCAACTATCGATCGCTTCTCCAGACCTGCAACCGATGCTGAATAAGCGACATCCAAGCCATCGATTAAGATAACGGCTTTACCTTCTAATACCGCCGGAATTAAGGCGTGAACGGATTGCAGCTGACTTACCTGCCTTGCTGGCAGTACTTTTTTCAGCAAGGCATCCATATCAGGCGTTCCAGCAGTATCCACTGTAACGGTTAACCAAGCCTCCATGATGCCGTTAAGCTGATCCATATCAACAAGTCCCTCTATGTAGCACACCGCAATTTCCGGTATACCGTCGCGACCTGGTACTATTCTGACGATAAAATCAGAGCTATTCCCCAGTTTCTGCTCCAATATTTGAATGGAGTCTTGAAGTGACGTGGTTATCGGATGTGGTGTATCCGTTGTTTTCTTTGTTCTGTTCTTTGGTATGCTTCGTTTCAGCGCTTTTATCAGTAATCGACTTAACATAACACTCACTCCCCACCAATCTATAGCTATTATGGGGACTTACATAATAATTATTCCAATAATGGTTAATCTGCTCAAACCAGATGCATACTCTGCTCGATACATGAACAACTTAACCATAGAGGAGGTATGTGCTATGGATTCACCTGGGTGTGCAGGACCGAACGATTCCGCATCATCGGATCAAAAGAGCAGCAAAGGCAGCTTAAAGTGGTGGCAGCTCTCACTGCTTGGCATCGGTTGTACGATTGGTACGGGGTATTTTCTAGGTTCCGGTATTGGTATTAAGCTGACGGGACCTTCCATGGTTGTATCATTTCTTATCGCTGCTATAGGAACCTATATCGTCTTTCATTTTTTGGCCAAAATGACGACGGCGGATCCTCAAGAGGGATCCTTTTGTTATTATGCGGGAAAAGCGTTTGGGCGGTGGGCACGTTTCGGAAGCGCATGGAATTACTGGAGCACGAAAATTCTAATCATGGGCAGTCAGCTGACGGCTCTGTCCATCCTGACCAAGTTTTGGTTCCCTGATATTCCGCTATGGATTTTTGCAGCCATCTATGCCGTATTATCGATTGCCGTCGTTCTGCTGGGTACGAAAGGCTTCGATAAGGTGGAAAATGTATTGGCCGTCATAAAAACAGCGGCGATTCTCATGTTTATTCTTCTCTCAACTGCGGCGCTTATGGGCTGGATTCGCGGGGGCAGCGATGGTAGACCCGGATTTCCCGATTCGGTTGGACAAGTGTTCCCTGGCGGATTTCCCGCATTCTGGTCCTCGCTCTTATATGCTTTCTATGCCTATGGGGGTGTCGAAACCATTGGTTTGATGTCCATGCAGCTCAAAAACAAAAAGGATGCTCCCAAGTCAGGAAAAGTCATGCTCATCGGACTGACCGTGATTTACATGATATCCATCGGGCTTGCTGTCTTCATGGTTTCCTACAACCTCTTGAGTGAGAAAGAAAGCCCGTTCGTTACAGCGCTATCCAGCTATCCGCTAACTTTCTTTCCCCATGTATTCAATGGAGCGATCATTATGGCCGGATTCTCGACGATGAGCGCTTCATTGTTTGCCGTAGTGAACTTGCTTGTGACGATGGCTAAAGACGGCGATGCACCGAGTATTTTTACGAAGAAGCTGGAAAATTTCCGGAAGCTGCCGCTCCCTTCCTTGGTGCTTGCCGCGATCGGTTTATCGGCTTCAATCGTTACGGCACTCCTATTGCCCGGAAAAATATACGAATACATTACAACTGCCGCCGGGATATTGCAGATGTATAATTGGTCGTTCATTATCATTTCGGCTTACAAAATTCTAAAGGTCAGAATGTGGGATGTGATTCTGGGTGGATTCGGCATCATCCTCCTGCTCGGTGCCGTAACCGGAACCATCATGGAGAAGAGCATTCGGCCCGGTTTTTTTGTCAGCTTGATCTTGGCTGCACTTGTGGCCATCGTGACGCTAATTATGGTCAAGATATGGAATAAGATGCAGACCAACACCATCCCCAATGAATAAAGAAAGGATATCTTCATTGTAAGATATCCTTTCTTTTTGCTTCTTATAGGAGCGGGATGTTCCCCTCTTCGCATTCTTTCAGGGTTTTCTCATTCCAAACGGATACCTGTACTTCGCCGATGTGGGCTTTTCTTAGAAGGAACATGCACAGCCTTGATTGTCCGATGCCTCCCCCGATGGTTGGCGGCAGCTCTCCTTTTACGACGGCTTGGTGGAAGTCAAGGCTCAAACGTTCCATTCTGCTGCTTGCCAGAAGCTGTTGACACAGCGATTGAGCATCAACCCGGATCCCCATGGATGAGATCTCCACCGCACAATTCAATACCGGATACCACAAAACAATATCCCCGTTTAACGTCCAGTCATCATAATCCGGCGAGCGGCCGTCATGCACCTGACCGGACTTCATCGTTCCGCCTATCTGCATAATGAATACGGCGCCATGTATCCTGACAATTTCATTTTCCCTTTCCTTCGGCGTTAAACTAGGAAAACGATCTTCCAACTCCTGCGTCGTGATGAAAAAAATCCGCTCCGGGAGGATCGGCTTCAAGAAGGGATGAAGTTCATAAAGGTACTCTTCCGTGGATTTGATCACATCATATATCCTTACAACTTCATGTTCTAAGGTGGCGAGAGTACGCATGTCTTCGCATATCACTTTTTCCCAATCCCACTGATCGACGAATATGGAATGCAGATTATCCATGTTTTCATCCCGCCTGACGGCTTTCATATCGGTGTATAAACCTTCCCCATTCTTAAAGCCGTATTGGGTAAGGGCCGACCGTTTCCACTTTGCAAGGGATTGCACAATTTCGACACGGCCTTCCTTCATATCCATCACATCAAAAGATACGGTCCGTTCCGTGCCGTTCAAATTGTCGTTAATGCCTGTGCCCTCTTTTACCATAACGGGTGAGGAGACTTCGGTTAAGCGGAGCGCCTTCTCAAGCCCGATCTTAAAATACGATTTGGTTTTTTGTATGGCGATAGCCGTTTCCATTCTGTCTAGACTGGATTGGTAACGCTCAGGAATCACGATAGATCTTAGCAAGTCGTTTTTCGCCCCTTCACAACGTATTGAAATGTGTAAACTTCTGCCTAATTGTCTGAGAACAGTTTATGTTTACCCTCCAATACTGTCGCTTTGTCCCATGTATATTGAACGGAATTGGGCAGATGACCACTTGGTTATCCTGTTAACGCAAGAATGCCCTGAATACCAAAGTACACACCGAAACCGATCAGTGATACTCCCGATATGACCGAAATCGCAGTCAGCATGTTCTCGTTGAGGAAGCGACGAAGGCCTGTTGTTAGACCGGCAACGCATAGATCCCAAAGGGTTAAGCCCAAAAAGATCATGCTGCTATACAACAGCAAATGGCTCGTCCCGAACGCTGAGGCAGTCTTGGCCAGGATGGAGCCATAAATCCCCAGCCAAAACAGGATTGATAAAGGACTCGTGATGGACATGAAAAAACCGAGCAGAAAACAGCTTAACAGCGAATCCTTTTTTCTTGCCGCCGAGCTGATTTTCAATTTATTCACTTTCGTTATGCTTTCAACCCCGCTGTAAATTAACACGAATCCGCCAAAGAGCCACAAAAAGATCTGAACGATCGGAATATTAAGGAATTGAACGAGACCTAGATAAATGAGCAACATAAAAGCTGCGTCTGCCAGCATGGATCCAGCTCCGACTACCCAAGCATGCCAAAAGCCGTTCTTAATGCCTTTATCAAGCCTGGCCGAGTTCACGGGCCCGATCGGAGCAGCCAATGTTAATCCCAGAATAATGTAGCTAATTAATAAATTCACGTTCAATCGCATTCACTCCCGCCTACGAATACCAAGCTTGTACATTTTATGTGAAAAATGCGGTTGGATATGACTTCTAATCCTAAAACCAAGAAAAAAACCAGCTAATGTTTGTCAAGCATTTCAGCTTGGATGAGTTCTTTTCGTGATATACTTTTTCCGACCAACCCAAATAACCTCCACATCTATGGAGGTTTCCCCTTCGGCTTTGGCGGCTATCTTCTTGAGCTTGTCCATTCCGCCCCAGACCAAATATACGATATGCTCCACCTGGTAATACGGAAGGCCGCGAACTTGGTCGAGCAGCAGTTTGACGTTTACGTCGGTTTCCATGTCCGATTGAATCTTCAGTTTCATCCAATCGGTGCAGTGCAGCATGCACTTTACCAGGGTTGGAATCGTTTCCGCACTAACACCATGCCGCTCAGTAAAAGCTAAAGTAAAATGGTTTTGAACGGATTGGTGTTCGTCATCGACTTTACCCATATATTCTTCCACCAACGGGAAATACGTTTTATCCTTCAATCCGAGGCCAAATACGGCATAGCTTCCCGGCATGCAGTTTTTCTCCCCTTCCGTATCCGCGTACCATTCAAACGGCTCCATTGCAGTTTTGGCATACTCCTCCATTAGAGGATACAGATCGGGATATTCCACAGCATTGGCAAAGAATCGATGCGTTCCCGACTTAGCCAAGCCTCTAATCGGGAGCTACTGCTTCACTGAGGACTTCAGTTTGATTTGGCAGCTTTTCGGGAATCCCAAGCCGAAGAGGTGAGTCAGAAACCGGAGCGCGCGAGCGTAACTCTCCCCTGTTTCCTGCTTAATCCATAGACGCCAATGATCCAGTCGAGTAGGGATCCGCGTCTGGAAACAGCCCCTCGTCCAGGATGTGTCTGGACAGGAAAAACGTCTCCAACGGTTTGGTCGGATAGGTTCCTTTTTCTAGCTTATTGGCTATATAGATTGAGATTCGTTCTTGTAATTGCTTCTTCTTTGTCCCATCTGTAAGAATACAAAGGTTCAGGTCGCCTTCCCGCACTCGAAACTTGCCGTTAAACGTAAACTGATAATCGATGATAGAGCTCGGCATCTCATCCAATTTACGCTGCATATAAGAGGATAGCTCAGGAGCGATGTGCTCTCGCACAAGTTCTTCGGTCAACGGCTCACCAGGTGTCCATCTGTCTTCCGGCATCGATCTGTCTAGATCATCATCTGTCATGCTCACCCTGCCCTTGTCATATTCAAGCAGCGCATAGTCATGTATCCCGATCTGCAGCGAAGTACGCTTCACGATGTTCTCTGCGTTTTTATCGCTGATAAAGGCCATCCATTGGTCGATCTGTTCCTTCCCCTGCCCAAAAACCATTCGGAAGATGTACAAGAACTGAAACGTCATGCTGCCAAGGAATATTACAACTATCTCTATCCGCATATCGTCCAAAAAAGAGCCACTCTCGCGGACGATATCATCTCCGACCTCATCCAAGCCGAGGTGGACGGGGATCGGTTATCGGACGATGAGATCGTCAGAACGACGATGTTTATCCTGGGTGCAGGCATTGAAACGACGACTCATCTGCTAGCCAATACGTTTTATTCCTTCTTATATGACAACAACCAAATTTACGGGGAAATCCAGGCTAACCGCGAGCTCCTTCCCAATGCCATCGAGGAAATGCTCCGCTATCGGTTTAACATACTTTTGTCTGGGTGCTCCGCTGGCACGGCTGGAAGCAAATATAGCGATAAGCAGGTTCATGGATTTCTTCCCGCGCATTGAACCGGTTCCTGATTTTAAACTGGAAGATAACCTGAGTCCTTCTGCCGCAGGACAAATGTTAACTCAGCTGCCTATCCGTGTTCATCGGTAAGGCTGGCCTGTATCAGTTCTTTAGGTACAATAAAAAAAAGCCCTGCATAGCAAGGGCTCATCGTATCGGGAGGCCCTGTCAGTCTTAAATCACAGGGCCTCTCGCTATTTAGGAAACCACGGAAAATCATTCTATTGTTTTTTGACCTCACGGGTTCGTACCAGTAACCGGGCCGCCCGTTGTTTAAACGCATGAGCGCTTCCAGGAAGAAATAATCGCCCCAAATGACAAAATCGTCCGGCGCAATCCCCCCTCTTACAAAATACGAACCATGTCGCAAAAAAACTTTCGGAAGGTTACCCTGCACGGGATACGCACTCACCGTATCTCCGGGATCGCCTTATTACTTATCAGGGTTGCCCAGGTGACGCGTTCCTCCACTTTCCTTCTTCTGCCGAAGCATCTGCCGATAAGCACCGGGCGTCATGCCAAGCTTGGCGGTAAACAGGCGCGTCATGTAGTTGGAATCTCGGATTCCCACGCGTTCCGCGATCTCGGAAATGCCAAGCACCGTGCCGCCAAGCAGTTTCTTGGTCTCCTCCAGGCGCAGGTGCAGCACATACTGCAGGGGCGTTTTGCCGATATGCCTCTTCATGCATCTGGCGATATAACTCGCTTGGAAGTGGAGCTTTTCCTCCAGCGAGGCCCGTTCAAACGGCTCCTTCCAATGTTCGTTTAAATAGGCTGCGGCGGCTTGGGCCAGCCGGACGGAAGGCTCCGGCTCGGACGTCCGAGCGCAGCCTGCCTGCAGCGCGGCAAACAGCTCGGTCAGCAAAAGATGGAGCTGGAGCGCATTCTCCCCGTTCAGTCTGTTGTGGGTATCGTTCAAACCGCGCAGCATCGGCTCCACGGTTTGCACCTCGACGGATGCAAACTTCGGCAAGTACATGCGCTGCTGCGATGAGGGCTCAACGTCTTCGACCGTGCCTTTGGACAGCAGGCTTGTCCAGGGAATATCCTCCTGCAAGATATGCACGGCCGGATGCCCATGGATGAAATGCACCCAATAAATCTCCGTATGCTCCGAGCAGGCTCGGTGCCCGACATGCCGCAGCCCCGCCTCCAGCACCAGCAGCTTTCCGGCGCCTACCTCATACTCCGTCTGTTCCTCCCTCATATAGAGCGTTCCTTTTGTGACCAGCAGCAGGTCAAAAACGCCGAAGGTACGAGCGAAATGCTTGTCTCCCGGCTTCCATACGGCATGTCCGGCCGTTACGAATTGCGGCAGCGGCGGTATGGCGAATTCTAAGCACAGCAAGACCATCCCCTCCTTTTCGCAAGTTCATTTTGTGCTATTTAAAGTCTATATTATCACTGGTTGCCCGCATGAAAAAGAGGTACATTTGATCACAAGTAACCGCTACCATATAGCGACTAAGGAGGCTGTTTGCGCATGCGTTATCGTCAGGTTCATCTCGACTTCCATACATCCGAGGCCATCGCCGACATCGGAAGCCGTTTTTCAAAATCCCAGTTCCAGAACATGCTGCTTGCCGGGCACGTCGATTCCATTACGGTGTTTTCAAAATGCCATCACGGCTGGGCATACCATCCGAGCGAAGCCAATGAAATGCACCCGCATCTCTCATTCGATCTGCTGGGCGAGATGATTGCTGCCGCCCACGAAATCGACGTCAAAACGCCGGTGTACTTATCCGCGGGGCTGGACGAAAAGCTGGCGCGGCGCCATCCCGAATGGCTGATCCGCGACGCGGAAGATCGTACGCGCTGGGTGAAAGATTTCATGACCCCCGGTTACCACGAGTTTTGCTTTAATACGCCTTACCTGGACATCTTGATTGAGCAAATTCGTGAGGTAGTCTCCAGATATGATGCGGATGGCATTTTCCTTGACATCGTCGGGACCCGCAAATGCCGGTGCCAGCATTGCGTAGCCGCCCTGCGATCAGCCGGTCAAGACCCTCGCGATGAAGCAGCCGTTGCCGCCCTGGGCGAGGCGACCTACCTGAACTATGCCCGCCGCGTTCGGGAAACGGTGGACGAGATCAAGCCCGGTCTTCCGGTTTTCCATAACAGCGGCCATCAGCGTCGCGGACGCCGCGACCTTGCCCAAGTCAACAGTCATCTGGAACTGGAATCGCTGCCGACCGGAGGCTGGGGTTACGACCACTTCCCGCTTTCCGCACGCTATGCACAGACGCTTGGCATGGACTATCTCGGCATGACGGGCAAATTCCATACCTCCTGGGGCGAATTCGGCGGTTACAAGCATCCGAACGCGCTTCGCTTCGAAACGGCGCTCAGTCTCGCCCACGGCGCCAAGTGCTCAATCGGCGATCAGCTTCACCCTTCCGGCATGATGGATGAAGCGACTTACGCCTTGATCGGCACCGCCTATGCGGAGGTGGAAGCGAAGGAGCCATGGTGCAGCGAAACATCTTCAGTAGCGGATATCGCCGTCTTGTCGCTGGAGGCTGCTTGGGAGGCTTGTCCCGAAGCACGAAAATCGGAAGACCGTAACAATCTGGCGGATGCCGGAGCCGTACGCATCCTGACCGAAGGACATTACCTGTACGACATCGTGGATGCCAGTGCTGATTTCAGCCTCTACAAAGTGCTGATTTTGCCTGATGATGTGCCGGTATGGCCGGCATTGGGAGAAGCTATCCGCGCTTTTACCGCAAGCGGCGGCAAGCTTCTGGCCACGGGTCGCTCAGGTTTGGAGCCGGACGGCAGCACTTTTGCGCTTGATCTTGGACTGAACTGGAGAGGCGCCAGCCCTTACCGTCCGTCATATTTCCGTCCGGACTTTACTCCAGGGCCCCTCCTCCCTGCTTCATTTGTCATGTACAGCGAGGGACAGCAGGTTGAACTGAACGGCGGCCGTGCAATTGGCAGCCGGGAGAATCCGTACTTTAACCGGGACGTGTTCACGTTCTGTTCTCATCAGCACACGCCAAGCGCGGGGGAGGACAGCGGACCCGGCATGATCGAAAGCACAAGCGGTATCTATATCGCTTGGAATGTGTTCGGCGACTACGCGGACAACGGACACCTCATTCTGAAAGAGATGGTATTGCATGCTCTTGCCCGGCTCCTGCCGCAGCCTTCCTTGAGCTGCGATTTGCCGGCACGAGGCATTGCGACGCTTCAGTATCAGCAGGGCGAGAAACGCTACATAAATCACCTGCTGTATGCCACCCCTGTGTTGAAGGGGCGTGTTGAAGTCATTGAAGACATCGTTCCGCTGCGGGATGTTTCCGTCGGCTTGCGTCTCCCGTCCCAGGCCTCGGTTAAACGGGTCTATTTAGCTCCTTCGATGGAGGAACTTCCTTATACTGTCAACAATCAAGACGAGATTAACTACACGGTTCCTTATTTGGATAATCACCAAATGGTTGTGTTGGAGCTGGCGTAGTGATCGTTCCTGCCATAGATGAGTGATGGCACACAACTCTGGCTTGAGGAAAAGCCGCAGTCCCCGGACTGCGGCTTTTCCTCAGATTGTCGAGAAACCCTGCACTTTTTTCAAAGTACAGGGTTTCTCCCTTTTTAAGTGGTCAATTCAAGAGGGGAAATGGGGGATTACCCCCTGTTTTCCAGGCGATCCAAGTGGATCGCCATCTTCTTCATATTCTGCACGGTTGCTGTCATCAGAGCTTGTTCCCTGACGTTTTGCAACCCGCGCAACCGGCAATAGCGAAACCCATGGAGCTCTTTGGCATCCGCGAAGCTTCGCTCAATCGTTTCTTTTCGTTTTCGGTATAAATACTTGCCGGATCGACTGAGCCGGTTGTTTCGCACCCATTCCTTGCTGTCTTCCCAGACATGGCGCGTGACGACCTTGCGGTGATTCCGTGAACGGGTACATTGCTCCAGCATCGGGCAAGTCTTGCAGTGCTTCGGATCGGAGGCATATTGCCGGTATCCTTCTCGATTCGTGGTGCGATACAACAATTCATGCTGGAGCGGACAAATATAACGGTTACGCTCGGCATCATAGGTAAACTTCCACTTCGGAAATAAGCCTTGGGTCGGATGAAATCTCCGGTGAGCAATCACTCCAAAGATCCCCCGTTCCTGCAATCCTTTGCAGATGGGGGTTGTTAAATAGCCTGAATCCAGGGCAACGGCTTCAACTTCAAAACCAAATCGCTCTCGTTGGCGATCCAAACGCGACAAATACGGTACAGAATCATGGACGTTTCCCGGCGTGACGTGGACATCGGTAATCAGATTGTACTTCAAATCAACGGTCCGGTGATCTAAATAAAAGAATCCTTCCGGTTTCCCGTCGCGAATCATATAACCGCTATCCGGGTCGGTTTTGCTCACCTTGATTTCTTTCTTCTCGACCACATCCTCTCTGGGTTTTAAAGCTTTTTTCCATGCGCCTTCCGGTCGGCTTCTACTGCGCCATTGAGTTCGTCCATGTAATCTCGTGTGTTTTGTAGAACCTGCTGCTTGGTGTACTGGTGTTTGTTCGCATTGGCCTTCACATGCGTGGAATCCGAAACCAGGACTCGTCCGCCGACCATGCGATGCTCGATTGCCTGCAGCACAATCTCATCGAAGATATCTTGAAAGATATTAGTGTCTTTGAAACGAGTCCGTCGGTTCCAGCTAATGGTGGTATGGTCCGGAACTTTGTCTGTCAATCCCAAACCAAGAAACCAACGGTATGCCAGATTCGTCTGAATCTCGCGTTCCAGTTGACGCTCTGAACGGATGCCGTAAAAATAACCGAGGAAAATCATCTTAAATAACACGACAGGATCGATGGCTGGTCGCCCATTATCAGCACAGTAAAGCGGACGGACCTTTTCGTCGATGAAAGAGAAATCGATATACTTGTCCACTTTACGGAGCAGATGATCTTGAGGAACCAATTCTTCAATCGAAACAAACTCGTAAGCCTGCTGTTTTTCTCGGTTAGAACGCAACATATTTAACACCCTTCCGAACGGTTTATTTACTAATATTATATAGTATTAACGCGGTGTCGTGTTGAACTAAATACACAAAAAATAGCTGTCGAGACTTTCTCGACAGCCTGAGGAAAAGCCGCAGTCCCCGGACTGCGGCTTTTCCTGTTATCTTTTAGATCTCAATTCGCTATTACATCGCAAGAAATGACGGTTTACATCTGAGAGGGAGACTACTCAGGATCAGTTAGCGGTAGAGTCAACACGGTACCCTGCCAATAAGCTGTTATGTCTTCCACACCTCGTACATCCCTACTCTTTATCTAGCCAAAGGTATGACCATATTCCAGGTGCGGGTGATATCCCAGGCTCTCGGACTCGTACCGGTGGCTGCATATCAACGGGTTGGGACTCCGTCTTCACATTATTATGCGGCTCTTATCCAGTCTCTGCACCTTCAGCTGCAATCTAAGCGCATTCGCAACAACAATCACGGAGCTTGCCGCCATGCCGATGCAAGCGATGCGCGGATCCAAATAACCGCATGCGGCCAATGGTACGGTAACGGCGTTATACAATAGAGCAAACAGCAAATTCTGATGAACGTTTCGTATCGTTTGGCGGCTCCATGTATACGCATCGATGATGTTGAATAGCTTGTTTCCGATCAGTACGATGTCGCCGGCCTGTTTAGCTGCGTCCGCTCCCCCGCCCATCGCCATGCCGACATCTGCCACGGCTAGCGCAGCCGCATCGTTTATGCCATCGCCAATCATCGCAACGGAACGCCCTTGATGTTGAAGCTCGCGGATGAATGCCAGCTTGTCTTCAGGAAGCATGCCTGCGCGCATCTGATCGATCCCGGCCGCGGCAGCCACCGCCACGGCGGCCTGCTCCTCATCGCCCGTTACCATCCACACATCGGCTCGGCGCTTTAACTCCTGTACAATCTTCCGGGCGTCTTTTCTAAGCTTGTCAATCAATACAAGCGATCCGATGCACTTCCCGTTCACGGCGACATAAATCCTGGTATAGCCGGGGTGATCTGGAGGACTCTCCGGCTGTATGCCCTGCTCCAGCAGCCATCTTCGATTTCCCACGCATACGTGCTCACCTCTGACATAGCCTTCCATCCCTTTCCCAACCCGCTCTTGAAATTTCTGGGTTTCCAAAATGGGGGAATGTTTGTCTTGGGCAGCTCGTACAATGGCTTGTGCTAACGGGTGGGCGGACCGGGAAGCCACCGCAGCCGACATGGATAGCGCGTAGGCAGCTTTGGCTTTGACGCCGTCCGCAGTGTGAATCGCCGTAAGTTGAGGCGTTCCTTCCGTCAACGTGCCGGTCTTATCCAACAATACGACATCGGTTCGGCGCAAACTCTCCAGAGAACGGCCGTCTTTGAACAGAACGCCTCTTTGGGCTGACGAGCCGGTTGCGATCAGGACGGATACCGGCGTAGCTAACCCAAGCGCACAGGGACAGGCGATCAGTAAAACAGACAGCGCGTGGCGCATGGCCGTTTCGGATGCATCGGGAGATTGGGAAAACCAGAGCCACCCCGCATAGGTAAGCGCAGCACAACCGATCATCAAGGGAACAAAAATCGCCGCTATACGATCTACGGTTCGCTGAATGGCCGGTTTCCCCTGCTGCGCGGACTCGATTAGCCCAATCATTTGAGACAGGCGGGTTTCGTCATGATACTTATCAACCACGATGTCCAAACTTCCGATCAGACAACGCGTTCCGGCGTAGACTCGATCTTTCATGCCCTTGGCCACTGCTGTACTTTCACCTGTCAGCATAGATTCATCGGCATCCGCCGATCCCGACTGAACAAAGCCGTCAATGGAGATCCATTCCCCCTGATTCACCCGGATGCGGTCTCCGATCTGCACCTGATCCGCTGAAAGCCATTCTTCCCCATGACTGCGTAAAACTCGAACCCGTTTAACCTGAAGCTCATATAAGGCACTAAGCTGTTTCAGCGCTCTGCCTTTGGCCATGGTCTCAAGCCACTTGCCCAGCAGAACCGCGGTCATCACCATCGCGATCGTATCAAAATAAAGCGTTGGATGCGTGAAGCTGTCCCGGGATTCAAACATGACATAGTGGCTGTAGAAATAAGCCACCGAGGTACTTAACGCAACGAGAGTATCCATGTTTGCCGTACGATGGATCAATGCCTGGTAAGCTCCATAATAGAAAGGATACCCAACGCCAAACTGAAGCAAGGTAGCGAGCACCCATTGAAATACGGGTTCCATCAACAAATTCGGTATCCATTGTGCTGGCCAATCGGCAACATGCGCCATCATCGCCCATATGAGCGGCATGGATAAACAAGCGGCAATAATAAACCGGATGCGATAAGCTCCCGTCTCCGCACCGATCCCGGCCTGTGGATGCGACAGCCTGTCAGTCGCTCCATAGCCAAGTTTTTCGATTTTCTCCATGATCTTCTCTATTCCAATCTGCGTCGGTTCATAATGAATCGTGGCCTGAGATAAGGCGAGGCTAACACGGACAGATTGAATGCCTTGCACCTTACGAAGGACTTTCTCGATCCGGGCTGCACAAGCCGTGCAAGTCATGCCCGTCACTTGGATTTGATGCAGCGTCACAACGATTCCTCCCCACCCTCTGCTTATTTCTGTTTTCGCTTGTCCATACAATGTATGAAAATACACGTAACATCAGAATGGCTAAGAAGGGCCACCGATTGCGATTTTTGCCTGAAAGATTGTGCAGCAACCATAAAAGCCGCCAATTTGGCGGCTTCAGATGAGCAGATATTTTTGTTTTTTTGACATCAACCACATATTGAAACTGATACCGAGTCAAAGATTGCGATGATCTATTTAGTCGATAACCGCCGGGATAATGCGTTCTTTAATCAGTGTCCATCGATCCCGCGGATTAACGGTAAATGCTGATGCAATGGCTACGACCAAGTCTTGCTTCGGAATGCAGCATATGATATTGCCTCCATCGCCTACTGCCGAGTATGCAGATACTCCGTCCTCATCGCGCAACCACCATAGATATCCATAATGGTTGGGATTCATCGCCGTTGATTGGTCAATCCATGCCCCCGATATAATGGGCTGATTGTCCCATGTGCCGCGGTTCAGATAAAGAAAGCCGAAACGAGCCATATCTCGAGGACTTAGCGTAAGCCCCCATCCTCCAGTAGAATTACCGGCTGGATCTTTGACCCATCCCCTGACGTCTTTTCCGAATAAATCATCAAATCCGAATGAATTCATGTCATAATCCGGAATTTCGTTCATGCCGATCGGTTTAAACAAGTATTCGTTAGCAAACGCGCGGGCACTTTTTCCTGTGCTGCGAGTTATGACAGCTGAGAGGAGATGCACCCCTGCAGTAGAATACTTAAATGCTCCCAGACTTCCACCGATGCCCAGCATATCCAGCGTATAATGAACCCAATCCGATTGCATGCACAGTTTGTCCAGCGGTTCGTGCCAATCCTCAAATGGATATGGAGCCGTCATCGTGAGCAGATGGCGTATCGTTACTTCCCGTTGTTGTCGAGCGTCAGCCTTAGGTTCATATTCGGGGAAAAAATCCAGCACCTTCTGATCTGCATGTTGTATATAGCCTGCATCTATAGCAATGCCAATGAGTGCAGATATGATACTCTTTGTAACCGATGCAACATGGTGCCGATCTTCCGGGCCATAACCATGATCGTATTTTTCATAAACGATAGCTCCGTGTCGAGCCACGACTATGCCATGAATATCGGGATATTCGGTTTTGATCCATGAATCCAGCCCTGAAAGCTTGTCAGCGTCCATTCCCACCGTCGCCGGGGCTAGGGTTTGCCATAATGTCGTTGGCCAGCAGCTTCTTTTCATAATAGATACCTCGCAGAATTCGTTATACAAGCTATATGGTATATGTAAATCTCTTATTTTTTGGTCACGGGGAAATACACCTCGGTCACCAATTCCTCGGCAGTCAAGGCCTGATAGGGGTCGGTTACATAAACTTCATAGGGCGATTGAGTCAAAGCATATCCTTCATCTTCTATCCATTCCCTCAGTTTGGCATATACCGATGTCAAATTGGAATAAGCCCCCTTTAAAACAGACCTCGCGCAAAGGCCACCGGACAACACTCTCGTTCCCTTTACAGCCTCCCTGACCGGAAGGGCAAACTCGGTGTCATTGCCTGCAGGATGGAATTCCGGACTGTGATATATGGTCATGGGTGTTCCGACCAAGGTAAGCTGCTCCCTGGCAATCTTTTCGTACAATCTGCTGTAATACCCGCCATATCCTAAAGCATAGTCATCACTGCTCATCATTTGACGCATGTTAAGGATATTCATTGGTCCTGTTTCAACAAGCCGTACTTCGATATCATCCAGATATGACATCAGATGTATGCCCTGCTCCAGATTCAAGATATCCTGGTTCATTTGTTTTAGGATATATTCATACGTGTCTATCTTCTCCTGAATATCCCTACGTTTGCGATGAAGGGCGAAGCGAAGCTTCTCTTCGGATGGATCCGCTTCCTCGTCCAGAATCTCCTTGATTTCTTCCAGCGAAAAATGATAAGACTTCAAACGGTTAATATAGAGCATTTTCTTTAATTGACTAATGGAATAATATCGGTAACCGTTTTCCGGATTGATCTGGTCCGGATGAATTAATCCGATCTCATCGTAATATCGAAGTGTCTTTGTAGATACTTCGCATATTTTGGAGAATTCTCCAATCGACAGCAAAGGTTCACCTCTTTTCTGGTTTATCGCTCTTGGTTCAAGATCACTATACACCTTGCCCTAAGGGCAAAGTCTACAGCCATTTTATGAGGAGGATTATGATCTGCCCGTCCCCGCTATAAATGAGGAGTACCCTCCGGAATTGTACCGGTGTTAAGCCAGTGGTTCACTACCCGATTAAACAGCGCCGGATCAGCAAGCGGTATGCCGTGCCCAACACCGGGAAAGATGATCCCGTCAGCGTTTTCGCTCAGCTGCACGAGATCTTCAGCCGACTTTTTAACAATGCCTCTCTCCTTCTCCCCAACCGTGACCAATAGCTTCGTTGTGGATTCTTGAATCCGCGGAGAGATTGAATAGGACATATTCTCCTTCAGCACCGAAACCAGCATCTCCCGCTTCATATGCAGAGTTTCCGCGTAATACTGTTCAAAGTCAACCTCATTCACATACAGCGTGCTTGCCTGCCATCTGGAAAACCATCTGTATCTTGTTAATGGGAAGCTTATTCGAACGGAAGGTTCAATCAGCTTAAGCGCTGTCGGCATCGGCCTCAGCAATGCGCTGTTTACGATGGCGTAATCAATAAGGCCGGGTCGCTGACATATCATCTCCACGAGAATTTGCGCACCTAGTGAAAAGCCGAAGACAACAATCTCCCGTCCATCAGCTTTGGTCGAAATGACCTCGTTAAGCTGCTCCGCGGTGCGGCTTATGGAAAAAGGCGGATTGCCGGGACTGCGCCCATGTCCGGGCAAGTCAGGTATCAGGCAGAAGCTGTTTTCAAAAAAGGGAATCTGCTTGCTCCACATCCATCCGCTTACACCGCCGCCATGCAAAAAAACGATCATCCTTGCAGCCTGCTTATTTCCGCTCTCCTTGATGTATAGATTCAGTTTCCTCATCCCCAGTCAACTTTATATTTATACTATTATAAAATAGTAAGTATAAAACATGATAGTATATCACCTAATTATCACAATTTTATTGTATCAATTAAGAAATTATAGTATAAAACCATCGATTCCGCCCTCGGTTATTCTATCTCCCCTGGACCAAAGTCGAGGCCTGGTTCCCTCCGAAGAGCCAGTTAAAACTCATTCTGCGGACCGTTCTTCCATCTCCCTCCATCATCTACCATGAAGTGGAAATCAAATACGATTGACAAGGAGAGGAACCCATGAAGCCAAATAAACAAAGCAAATCCAGAACCATTCGTGCCCTGGCAGCCTCCGTACTGTCCGCTAGCCTGCTGGCTTTCCCTGCCGATATCTTTGCCGATACGGCTAAACCCGCCTCAAGTACAGCTTTAACACAGCATACGGGAGCACCGGTACTGAGTGCCAAAGAAGTCAAGGCGTTCACCGACGCCTATTTTGCCAAACCCCAGGTTTCGGACATGCTGGCCGGTGCGCTTGTTGTGGTCGTAAAAGACGACAAGGTGCTGCTGAATACGGGCTACGGCTATGCCGACCTTGAATCCAAGAAAAAGATTGACCCCGATCGAACCTTGTTCCGCATGGCCTCGATATCCAAATCGATAACCGCGACGGCGGTCATGCAACTGGTAGAGGAAGGAAAAATCGACCTGAAGCAAGACATAACCGATTATATGCCGGATGTTAAAATCACCAACAACACCGGGACACCCGTCACCGTTGAGCATTTATTGACCCATACAACAGGCTTCGACTTTACGGACGACTACTCGCTTCCGCAGCATATCATTCAGAAGGGCGAGATGCCGCTTGCCGACTTTATCAGGTTAAATGCACCGGCTGTGGTTCGCACGCCAGGAGAGGTTTACCGCTATGATAATCTTGCCTCCTCCATGCAGGGCTACATTGTCGAGCGGGTATCAGGAGAACCGTTTGAAGATTATGTAAAAAAGCATATTTTCACCCCGCTACAAATGGAGCACGCTGCATTTCGGATGGATGAGGATATCATCGCAAACCTTGCGACTGGCTACAATGCCGAACGTCATCCGTTTAAGCCGTACCAAAACATACCTACCATCGCGCCGGAAGGCGGCATGTTCGCCACCGGTACCGATATGGCCAATTTCATCACTGCCCATCTAAATAAGGGCCAGTTCGGATCTTCCCGCATTATGAAGGAAGAGACCATGCGTTTGATGCATCAGACGCATTATGATGCAGCTGGTCTTCCGTTGATGTCATACGGTTTTGAATCGTTCATGCACAGCAGCCATAACGGCCAAACCCTGATTGGCAAAGGTGGCGATTTGGATGGCTATCATTCCTGGCTTTGGCTCCTTCCCGACCAGAATGTCGGAGGCCTGATCGTTGTTAACAGTGACGCGAGCACATCGATCCGAGCCGAATTTTTCACCGCATTTATGGATCATTTTTATCCGAAGAAGCAGGTTCAGCCGAACGACTTCCCGCTTAATCAGGAGCAGCTCAAGAAATTCGAGGGCATGTTCAGAAGTTTGAGAACACCGATTATCGCCACACGGGTGAAGGCCGGCCAAGGTGAGTTGTTAGTCTCGGATGCATTGGGCGAACATAAACTCACGCCGGTCGGTCCGCTGCGATTCGTAGATGAGAACGGTACGCCTGCCGCCTTCAAGGAAGATGATAACGGCAATGTGGCGTATATGTATTATACGGCGATAGACAGCATGTCCGAAAAGCTCGCGGAGCCTGCTGCGTACAACGACGTTCCGGAAGAGAATCCTTATGCCAAGGATATCTACTTCATGCAGTCCCTCAAGGCTTTTGGGGAGAATGAGCAATCCACCTTCCGACCGAATGAACCGATTACGCGGGCAGAGTTTGTCAGTGTTATCAGCCGGCTGGCCGGGATGAAGCCTAGCGATAGCGCGAGTTCGTTTAAGGATATGCAAGGGCACCCTCTCGCTGGTTATGTGCAGAATGTCGCGGACATGGGAGGTGTCACCGGCACACCAGGCCAGAACTTTGAACCGGATCAGCCGATCACGCGCCAAGAGGCTGCTGCTATAATATGGCGTGTGGCCCAAAACACGCTTGGCGCCAAGGCGGTTCCTGCCAAACTCAGCTCAAAACCGGCTGCATGGGCAGACGAAGCCGTACAGTTCATGGTCGGATCCGGGATGCATGGACCCGAGGTGACAACAGACGCAAACGGGGCCGCCGATTACCGGCCGTCCGACAAACTTCTGCGCAAGGAAGCTGCCGCCATCTATGCGAGACTGATTCAACAAGCCTTTGGTTTTTAATGAAAGAGACATCGAAGTTGGTCATATCCCTGCCAAGTTGACGCCAATAAAGTGACATCTGTAAGCTGCGACCGTTTCCCGGAACTCCAATGGGAAGCGGTCGTTTAGCTTTTCTGAACAGTCTCCGTAAGTTTGCGCTCCCCCGCACGAATGAAGACAATATCCCTGACCAGTTTTTTCACCGGCGTGTCCGACTGAAAGTTTCTTGTTAGCACGTCTTTTATTCCCATGAAAAAATCCCCTCCCGCAGACAACATGTAAAGCCATCTTAACAGATGTCTCTTTTTCGTTGTCTGCCATGAGGGGAGAATTCCAATTCGGGGTGTCTTCTCTTCAAATCGTCGATTCTATTGTATTCAACTTTATTCCAGCTTGAAGTTTCCAGAGCCAGTGCGAACTTTCAGCGCTATGTCGCCATTGCCGAACGTCCCCTTCAGCCTGCCTTCGTCTTCGTCTTTTACCTCATACTGTATTCCGTCCCACTCGATTTTTCCTTCACCGGAGCTTCCTTGAAAGTCAACTTCCAGGGAGGAAGGCTCTTGAGCCAAATCGATGTTTACGTTCCCGCTTCCGGCTCGGAGGTCGGTATTATGGATCAACCGCTCCGATTCCAGGTGTATGTTTCCAGAACCTGTCGTTCCTTGTACGGCCGACTCCCCGTCTTTCAGTTCAACATCACCGCTTCCAGTCTGAAAGTTCAGCGTTGTGGCATGGTAGCGTTCCGCCTCTATAGTGCCGGATCCGGATTCCAACATAAAGGATTCGGCTTCAATCTCCATTGCCTCAATATCACCACTGCCGGTATACACCGTAAGTGAACCTGCATTTACTTCCTGAATATTGATATTCCCGCTGCCTGCCTTAACGGTGACAGCATCTCCACGCATATTTCCGATCTCGATATCGCCGCTTCCACTTTCAATTTGGGCCGCTGTCCATTGCTTTTCCGGTATTTCCACGGATAAAACGATATCCATAATATTCACACCAAACTCAATACCGTCAGGAACATCAACCCCGATTTCCAGCGTATCTCCGTTCGGCTCGACCTTCAATTTCACTTGGTCTGCATTTTTTGTGCTTACCTTTCCGTTCAACCGGACTTTAATCTCGTCTGCATTTCCTTTTGTGATTTCAATGTCGGAGCTTCCAGTTTGAATGGACAAATCCCGGTAATCATCAGCGGCGAATGTTTTCTCATCATTAATTTTCTTGGTCTTAAAGGAAAATCCGAATTGAACATCCGAAAAAATGTTCCTCGGGTTCATCGTAAAGAGCAACAGCAGTACGCCGGCCACTACGATCAATATACCTGTTTTCTTTTGCATAATGTGTTCCCATTCCTTCCGTCGTCCCTTTTTGTCTCTCTTCTGCCAAATCCTGAAGTCCTATTCAGTATAGCATCCATTTAGAGACTTGAGCATTGGTCCAGCGAATGAGACGAGAACCTCGACTTTAGTCCAGTATAGCTTAGCCGGGGTGAACGACAAAACAGCCAGTCCGCACCCGGCTGGCTGTTCTCGTCGCTATCCCAACGCCACATCAAGAATCATCATCAATACGAAACCGAACATTAAACTCATGGAAGCCAAATCCTTATTCCCTTTTTCTTGCGAACTTGGAATAACCTCTTCGGCTACAACGAAAATCATCGCACCGGCCGCGAAACTCAATGCGTAAGGGAGCATGGGTTCAATAAAGGCGACGGCTACCGCGCCGATTACCGCGGCAATGGGTTCCACCATACCCGAGAACTGTCCATAGAAGAAGCTTTTTCTCTGGGACATTCCGTCACCTCGTAAGGGCATGGAAACTGCAACGCCTTCCGGGAAGTTTTGAATGCCGATGCCCAAGGCCAGCGTCAAAGCCCCTACCAACGATGCTTCAGTCCCTCCATTGGCAAGCGCACCGAATGCGATCCCGACCGCTAACCCTTCCGGAATGTTGTGGAGGGTAATAGCGAGGACCAGCAGAGTACTCCGTTTTCTCACTTTGGGGTTATATCCTTCCGCTCCTCCAATCGGAGAATTGGGATGAAGATGGGGTAATACCTTATCGATTCCCCATATAAAAACTCCACCTAATAAAAATCCGAAGGCCGCCGGAAACCAGTTTCCAATCGCATTGCCTTCCGACATCTCGATGGCTGGAGCCAATAAGGACCAGTAACTGGCCGCAATCATGACACCGCCGGCAAAACCCAACATACTATCCAGCAGACGCTGGTTCAATGTTTTTGTAAAAAAAACAAGAGCCGCCCCTAACGCCGTCATTCCCCAAGTAAACAAGGTGGCTAGTAATGCTTGGATAATGGGATTGAATTTCATAAAAAAATCTACCATTAAACAAGAACTCCTTTATGAAAATAATATGATACCAGATAATATCTCCGAATATAGACCTTACATACATTTAACGGTTATTCAGAGGGTGATCTAGAAATTATGTACCCGCGTGCGTTCATTCTAATGCAGCCAGTGCAAATTATTATATATCATAATATGCGATGATGGTTGTCTTTTATTTTTCTGAAAACTCTACAATTTACAATCAACGATATCCTCCGCCAACACTCACCTTTTGGTAAGTACCTGTACTAAAAGTGCATACTTACATAATTGCAGTGCGCGCTTTATACTCAAGAATATCAATCATGCTCAAGGAGGATACATCATTGAAAACACTTGTTATCGTTACACACCCAAACCTGGAAACATCCGTCATTAATAAGCGGTGGGTAGAAGAACTCCGACAATACCCGGAAAAATATACCGTACACGAATTGCATAGGGTTTATCCCGACGGAAACATTGATGTGCAACAAGAACAACAGCTTATTGAATCGCATAGCCATCTTGTTTTGCAGTTTCCGATCTATTGGTTTAATTGCCCGCCACTCCTCAAGAAATGGCTTGACGATGTTTTTGCTTATGGTTGGGCTTACGGTTCAAGAGGCGATAAATTAAAGAATCGGAAAGTGGCTTTAGCTGTATCCGCCGGCATCAAGAAAGAAGATTATCGGGAAGACGGAAGGTATCGCTACACGCTTGCCCAGATCCTAACTCCTTTTGAAACGACCTTCCTGTACTGCGACGCAGATTATCGTTCGTTCTTTGCCTACTATGGGCAAGAGGCTGCTCCTGGAGGCAACACGCCTGACATGGACCTATCGCCTCCTGATAACGCACTGGATATAAGTGCACGAGACTATTTGAAGTTCATAGACAACATGTGATAAATAAACCGAATGAAGCCGTTAAAAAAGAAGTATTTCCTTGTTCAGGAAATACTTCTTTGAATATAACAAAACCTCATGCTTCCAGTTGCACAGCTTCCAGAGCCGGCACACTGTTTTTCTCTCCCCACTCGCACATCATATGTAACACAGGAATGAGGGATAGTCCGCGTTCCGACAAGGTGTATTCGACTTTTGGAGGGACCTGGGGATATTCCGTGCGAACGATTAGCTCATCGGCCTCCAGCTCCTTTAACATGATGCTTAGCGTTTTAAAGGATATAGAACCAATGCTTCGCTTCAGCTCATTATGCCGCATCACCTTATTTTCAGACAGCCAGTACAAGATGATCATTTTATATTTACCGCCGATCAAGGATAACGTATAACCAAAGCCGGTGTCTTGAGGTTTCACGCCAGTCGGAACACAGGTTTCTTCGTGCATAAGTCACACTCTCCTTCGAATCTCTTCCATTACTCATGTACTGATCATCTTAACATAAAAACAGTACTGGATCGAAAGGAGATCTGTAGAACTAATTCGCTGGAATGACCCTCATCCCGCCCAGACGTCTTTTACATATTGTCCCGACGCCTCCAGCCCGGATAGCCAGGCGGCAGCCTCTTCTGCACTAACGCCATGTCTTTCCCGATAGGAAAGCATTAGTGTTTGCTCTACCTCCGGGGCCATCCGGGAACCGTCACCGCAAATGTACATTCGTGCTCCTGCCTCAAGCAGTGACAGCAATAACGCTCCGTCTTGTGTCATTAAATGCTGGACGTAGCATTTATCTACACCGTCTATCCTTGAAAAGGCTGTATGCAAGGTGACCAAGCCTTCTCTCTCCGCCTGCTCAAACTCCTCGCGGTAAAGATAGTCTTGCTCCGGATTCCGACAGCCGAAGTACAGATGCGCAGCACCCAGCTCCTGCCCAGCCTCCCGAAGCGCTTGTCTTGCCTGGATGAACCCCCTGAACGGAGCCACGCCCGTGCCTGGACCGATCATAATCATTGGCGTTGCCGGATCCTCAGGCAGCGCAAAGCCCGACTCCGGAGAACGAATGAACATCAGAACCTCTGCGCCCGACTTCATCTGTTCCAAATAGTTGGAAGCCACGCCCCGGTATTCCCCTTGACCGCTCCAAGCACTGCCCCGAACGACACTGACCGTGATGCTTGCCGTATTCGGGCTAACCTTCGGGGAGCTGGAAATCGAATAATATCTCGGCTTCAATGGCGGCAGGAGCTCAAGAAACCGTTCAAACGGCAGCTCGCAGGCTTCATACCGCTCCAGCAGGTCGAGCATGGTGATCCGTTTGGCCCGCACTTCAGCCTGATAGGTCGCTTCCGCAAGCAGTTCTTGAAGCTCTTTGGCATGCGGCGGGCATACCGTGTAAGCGGCCATCTCCCGAATCTGTGCTCTTGTGGCCGGCTCCTGCAGCTCCACGCTGCGGAACAGCAGGTCGTCCAGACGGACAGGAATGCCTGTCGGCAAATGCGCACGGCTTCTTCCTTCAGCAGACAAGATAAGATGAGCACCCGCGTCCAGTTTGAATCTTCGGAGCACTCGCTGAACCAGCGTCACCGGATTGACCGGAAGCACCCCCAGATGATCTCCTTCACGATAATCCGTTCCCGCGGGAAGCGAGATTTCGATATGCTGCGTGATCCTTCCACTATCCGCATGCTGCAGATTGCGGGTATGAGCAACGTGCCCGGTTACAGCCTGGTAGGTTTCAGCCAGAGGCACGGCGGCCGCTCCCTGCACGAACTGGACGGACAGGGCACTGCGCTTCGCCACATTGACGGACGTAAGAGGGAGTCCTAGCGATTGCATCAGATCCGGCCATAAATGCTCCGTCCATTCGTCGACTTCATGCTCAAAGTCTCCGCTGGCATCACTCTCACCACGCGTAAGCAGTCGCTGCGCCCCTTTGATTGCAAGCTGATCGTCTATCAAGCGCGGAATCCGCTGATAGGTGCTTGCCCAGTTGTGGTCTCCGCAGCCGAATACCGCATATCGCACACCCTCAATTTCTGATACATCGGCATCCTCCAGCCATTCCATAAATGCTTTGGCATTGGAAGGGGGCTGCCCGTTGTACGAGGCGGTTACAATGATGACGGCGCCTTCCTTCGGAAGCCTTCCGGCATAATCGTCCAGTGTGCCCACCTGGCTGTCGAACCCTTGGTGCTTCGCAGCATCCGCCACCTCTCGGGCAATTCCCTCTGCCGTGCCCAGATTGGACCCGTATAACGCGAGGAGCGGCGTATGATGAACATTAGTCCCGGTTGTATCGGACAACGTGGCATATTCCCGCTTCTCCGAATCGTTTGCCCCCGTCTTGCCTCCTGCCGGAACCAACAGTGCAGCCCCGTCCTGACGGCTTCGAACTTGAATATGGAACCCTTCCGGCTTCAAAGTGAGTGTTTCCTTAACCTTTAACTCATAAGACTGGTTATCGATCAATTCAAAATATTTGAGCACCAGGCCAAGCACCAAGGTTGCCTCCTGCAGCGCAAACTGCTGCCCGATGCATGCGCGTTGTCCGTTGCCAAATGGTTTATACGCGTCATGCGGTACCTTGCTGGGGTCTTCGAAGCGCTCCGGTCTGAACGTCTCCACGTCGTCTCCCCACACGCGGGAGTCCCTGTGTAGTCCCGGAATCAGGACCGTTACGCTGTCCCCCTTCTGAATCGGATAGGTTCCTCCGATTGCCGTATCTTCCTTTGCATATAACGAGAAGGCAGGCGCCGTTGGCCATAAACGCAGCGACTCGCTAAGAACCATGCGGACGTATTTGAGCTCCCGCACCTGGTTGTAAGTCGGCACGGAATCTTTCAGAACGCGGTCCACTTCGCTTACCGCTTTATGCAATTTATCCGGATTTTTCAGTAAATAATAAATAGCAAAGGACAGCAATCCGCTTGTCGTCTCATGCCCCGCGATAAGAAAGGTAATCATCTGATAACGAATATTCTCTTGATCCAGGCGCTCGCCTGTGTCAGGATCGACGCCTTCCAGCATATGCGCGAGCAAATCCCCTTCTTCACCGCCATACTTTTTGCGATCTTGTATGAGCTCATCAACTAGCGAGAACATGTTTTGGACATCTTCCTGAAACTGCCGCTTCTTTTTAATCATAAACATGTCCTGTATGCCGAGACGGTGCAGCTGATTCATGCCTTCATCAAGGGCCCGCACCATGCTGTCGATAAACGGGTGATTGTCTTCCCGGTAGAAGCTGTTAAAGCGATAATTAAAACCACACAGGCCGATGGTATCCAGCGTCAGACGAGTCATGTCGGCAGGAACGTCCACAGATTCGTCAGGGTTGAGCCTAGCCCATTTCTGGATGAGCTGCATCGCGATATCAACCATTTTGGTATGGTAGCCTTGCATCGCACGCTGGCTAAAGCTGGAGAGCAGGATGTTATGTGCCTTTTTCCAGTTGGGCTCGTGTGTAGCGCTCGTAAACAATCCATCACCTGCAAAAGGACGGACATTCTGAAGCGGCGCCCAAATTCGTTTATCAAAACGCTTCTCATCACACGCGTCCTTGACATATTCGTGGCCGGAGACGTACAGCTCCCTGCGTCCACCCGGATATTGAAATTGAAATATCGGCCCAAGTTCCGAGGCGACCTTCACAAGTGATTGGACCGGAGCAGCGGAATCCAGCAGCGGCAGATTGCCGAGCGGTCCGTAAGTTTTAGGTTGAGGTACTTGCTTCATATGCGACATTCGATCTCCCTCCATGATCCATAGTTTCTTTAGTATGCGTCCCTTTGACCGGACAGGTGAAATCGCATCCAGTACTCATTGACCAATATCGTAATATGGTCATTTCGCGATAAAAAAGGAGGATTGACGGCGGCTTCGTTAGTTTCCACTTCGCTTGGCTGTCTTATCCTAGCCTTTACCCTATCACGATATGAAGGTCACGCATATCAGCCGTAGGTCCTTTAGGACTATAAAACCAAATAAAGGATCTCCCACCCTGAAATGCAATGAAATTAGTCATTGTTGTACTTTGCAAAGGAATGTTTTCAGAAAATGTTCACAGAATTTTCACTTACGAGAGACTTTCTCCAATCTCTATAATGACAAAGGTAACTAGAAAGGATGATGAAATTGCCAGCAACAAAAAAAGAAAATTTTTATTTTGGTTTGATGATGTGTCTGGGGATGGTTATCATGATGACCTCCTACAATTTGTTCACAAACGGATTAATTGGGAACATATCGTTTATGGCCATACTCCTGCAATTGGTGTTGGGCTTCGTGATTGCCTTCTTATTGGAATCGTTAGTTGTCGGACCCATAGCAAAGAAAATTGTTTTTTCCTTATTGCGTAATAAATCCAGTAAAATCCTTATGATTGTGATGATGGCATTTTGTATGGTGATCGGCATGGTTACTTTTATGTCCATGTACGGGCTAGCTTCCTCCTATTATGCAAACCGGCTTGGAGGGGAATCACTGCTTGGAAGCTACTTCTCCATTTTCATTAAAAATTTCGTGTTTGCGCTGCCGCTTCAACTTCTCATTGTAGGCCCGACCGTTCGCTTCCTGTTTGGCAGGTTGAAAGCAAAACGCGTGAACGAATCATTATCTGCCGTATAAGCGATTGGAATACAATCTCTCTCAAATCATGACCACCCGTCCAACGGGTGGTTTGCTCTTGGGGTATAACCCCTTGTTGCCAAACTGCGCCTAAAGACGCTAGCCTGACCATAACTCTGTTCAGGCTCATTGTTATTTGTCACTTTCACTTACCAGTTAAACTGGTTTATTTCTTTTTGCCCCTGTTGCTGCTGAATGGATCTTCGTACTCTTTTACACTCAACTTATCCATGGCTTATCATGTGCCTCTTGTTCACGAATGTACTTCGCTACTGTTGCTTCATTCAAACCTACTGTACTCACATAATATCCTTCTGCCCAAAATTTTCGATTCCCGTATTTATATTTTAGTTGTGCATGCTTCTCGAAGATCATTAACGAACTTTTCCCCTTTAGATATCCCATGAATGATGAGACTGAAATTTTCGGTGGGATAGCCACCAACATATGGACATGATCGGGCATCATGTGACCTTCTATAATTTCTACTCCTTTGTACTTACATAAGCGTTTGAAAACTTCTATTAAGTCTCTTCTTACTTGATTATAGATCTCTTTCCGTCTATACTTCGGGGTAAATACAATGTGGTATTTGCACATCCACTTTGTGTGAGCTAGGCAGTAGCTCTTGGTTGCCATTTGAGACCATTCCTTTCTTTGAGCCTGAACATCTCAATTTTATTGGAATGGTCTCAGTGGTCAAACCCTCAATCCCTCCACCCGCATAGCGGGTGGTTTTTTGTTTCGCGCGTTTCACGCACTCAACTGGCTAAAGCCATAACAACAAAAGCCGCGATATTCGCGGCTTTCTTTATAGTGACTGAAGATGCCGCTCACCAATTGCATGCTCAGAATCGATTTAGCCGGCATGCTTCAACGCTCTTCGATCGCTGTACGAATATCATAAGCATCGATGTCGATATCCAGTGGTATTCCAAGAGCCAATTTCGCTAATTGACTACCGATAAAGGGGCCCATCGTCAATCCGGACGCCCCCAGTCCGTTTGCGGTTATAAGGCCTTCCCAGCCAGGGACAGCACCTATAACCGGAAGAAATCCGGGGGTAAACGGACGAAATCCGACACGGACCTCTTGAAACGTGCTGTCAGCTAGTCCCGGCGCCAAGGCCAATCCTTTATTCAGGATTTCCTGCATGCCGCCGGCTGTTATTCTCGTATCGTAGCCTTTGACTTCATTTTCGTGAGTCGCTCCGATCACAATCTTCTGGTTATCAAAAGAGAGTAAATATTGATCCGATGGCGGCATGACGACCGGCCAGGTGCCTGTATCTTGCCGGTCAGTCGCCTGCACATGCATGATTTGCGCTTTTTGAAAACGAACCTGAAAGTGAATGCCTAGTGGCTGAAGCAATTGATTAGCCCATGCACCAGCACAAACAATGACTTCATCTGCCTCAAATCTGCTTGCTCCGACAGCGGCTCCGGTTACGCGATTAGCTTGATATAACAATGCGGCATCCCCGTTTATAAGCTTGGCCCCGTTCCTCTGAGCGGACCGGATCAGCGCATCGCGCAGTGCACGACCATCGACACGGGCGGCGCCGCTAATGTGAACGGAATGATAGCCATCTCGAAGCAATGGGAAACGCTCATGGGTTTCTTCCTCATTCAGCCGGGTGATCTCACCGATTTCCGGAGCATCCGCTTTTCTGTTATGAGCCCGTTCTTCCATCTTGCGGATTTTATCCAAATCCTCGTGAATGCTAAGGGCCCCGACTTGTGCGTAGCCCGTTTCTGTCTCACCTTCGTTGATGAGTTCTCTCACTAAATCAGGGTAATAACGCGCGCCGGCCTTGGCTAATTGGTACCAAGCCTGATTCCGTCTTTGCGATAGCCAGGGGCATATAATGCCCGCTGCGGCATCCGTAGCCTGTCCTTTATCATGGCGGTCTATAATAAGCACTTCCGCTCCCATTTTGGCTAACTGATAAGCAGTCGATGCCCCAAGTATTCCCGAACCAATGACGATCACGTTCTTCATGCATGACATTCCCTTCCTTAAATCACTGTATCCATTATAGCGAATGCAGGGAAAAAGTATAACGCACATCATTTCAACGGTCTAAATCAGGCGGCTAAAGCTTGTCAGCGGGAGCATTTCTTCCCTATAAAAGAACATGCAAAAAAAGCCGCCAAATAGGCGACTTCACATCCATGTGATCTACGGTTGTTCTTGCGGACCGGTAATTATTATTTTCCCATGACAGCAAAATAGTTTTCTTCATACTTTACGGCTTGATCCTGATTATCCACGTACACCATAATTTGACCAATTTTGCTAATCATCGATTGGTACACTCCCTCGTATAAGTAAATTAAACGTCAAAACCAGATTGCTTCTAAGACTTCCATTTCTCTTCAGAGCATTGCATGCCAGATGCAGGTATATTTCTTATCCATTGCGATTTTAGGTTAACTTTTGGTTAAATTTCGTAATTTAGCGAAATATAAAAAAGAAGTGCCCGTCGAGATATTTTGCGGGCACTTCTTCACTTGCTCCAAATGAGTAGTCTAGTGAATTATTTAATAGGGATACTCACCTCAAGATCTTTCAAGTAATTTTTGACGATCCCTCCGTTCTTATCCAGTTTGAATTCGCCTGAAGCTGCATTGGGATCTTTGAATTCAGGCGTGAACGGCTTCATGACAATCGATTTTGCATTCGCTTCCGGAGCCTCCAGAATAAAGTCGTAATAGTAATCACCGTTCTTGTTGTTCTCATCGGTGCCTCTTCCCGAAATTCGCTCCAGTTCATTACCTTGATTATCAAAGAAATCATACAGGATCGTTGAATCATGTCCACCCCTCAGAACGAACTGAATTCGGGTGGAGTGAGCTGTAGAATGAACCTTCTTTAGCGTCATGCGCAGATCATCCATTTTTTTAGTTATGTTAGGCTGAAGAACAACCGGTTTGCTCATCACTTTTTGAATCGGAATCTCCAACGTGAACGGTTTTTGAACACCTTCCAGCTCAATTTTAGCCGTTAATTTGAACTTATCAGGAAACGCTTCAAGGTTGCCTCCAAGCAGGGATGCATCGCTCAGTATGATAACCGCATGATTCGCATCTGTACCCGGTGATGTGCTTACGCTTGGTCTTTTCGACAAATCCCCTCCCGCAAATTCGTGTATGGATTTACCGTCAATGAAGACGTCCATTTGGCGGATAGAACCTTTATCATGGATATATTCACCCATCTGCTCATCCCAATGGCCACCGGTTAAACTGCCGGAAAGTCCTTTACCGCTTCGCTGCAGTTCAACTTTAACATGGTTGCCGTCGTATAATGCTTTGGACACTCCAAGGGTAATCCCTTGTTGGGTATCGCTAGCTACCTTGGATTCGTCTTGGACCATGCTCTTGGACGCTTGAGGCTTTGTTGCCCTTATACTCGCCGCTTGAGCAGTTCCCCATACTGCTCCACCCAGAATCATACCTGTCAGTGCCACGGTACTCATTACTTTATACATTGTTTTCATGTTTTTTTCTCTCCATTCGATTTCTATTTTTTATGTTTGTTCTTTTCTAATCCGGATTTATCTTATGAGCTCTATTTGACCAAAAGGCGAATCTCAATATCTTTCATGTATTGTTTGATGATGTTGCCTTTGCTGTCCAACTTATATTGACCGGAGGCGTCATCTTCCAGCTCAGGCTTAAAGGGCTTTATGGTCAATGAGTTCACATTTTTGCCCAGCCCATCAAGGAGGATATCATAATAGTAATCACCTTTTTTATTATTCTCGTCGGTCCCCCTGCCACTGATCATGTTAAGCTGTCTACTTTGATCATCCACAACATCAAAGGAAATCGAATTCTTGCCAGGACCTTTTAGTATGAGCTGTAATCTTGTCGAAGTAGTCGTAAGGGTAGCCTTGTTCAATGTCATGCTTAGACCATTCGATTTCTTGGTGAGATTTGGCTTTAAGACAACCGGCTTGCTCGAACCTTTCTGTATCGGAATATCCAAGGTAAAGGGTTTGCTTACACCTTCAAGGGTAACAGCGGCATTGAGCTTGAATTTATCGGGAAAAGCCTTGATGTTTCCTCCAAGCTGTGATGCATCCGTCAGGGTAATGATCGCTGTGTTCGGATCACCGCCTGCTTTCCAGCTTAAACTCGGTCTTTGTGACAGACTTCCGGTACTATGGATTGATTTGCCGTCGATCAGGATGTTCATATTGCTGATGGAACCTTTCTCCATAATATATTCACCGGTCTTACTATCCAGCTTCCCTTCCGTAATTCCACCAGTAAATCCTTTGCCACTCCGTTTGATCGTAATGCTGACATGGTTCCCGTCGTATACTGCCTTGGTTACCCGAAGAGTGATTCCGGATTGGGTAACAGATATAGCTGAAGCAGCAGCCATTATCTGCGTAGAATTGCTGTTGGCACTAGTTTTCTCGGCGGCTGCGTCAGCATGACCCAAGACCGTTCCCCCAAGAAGCATCGCAGCGAGTGCTGCCGTAGACATGACTTTACATTTTTTTTTCATAGGATCTCCTTGATATGTCTTTTTATATTTTTACCATTGAACGTCATAGAGCTTATCCAAACCGAGATGATCCACTGGAATGGTAATCTCCAATTCCTTCAGGTACGCCTTGGCCATTTCTCCGGTACTATCGACTTTGTACAAGCCGCTGTTAGCTGCGGGATCTTGAAAGACGGGCAGAAATGGCTTGATCGTTATGGATTCTGGCGCATCTTCAAACCGGTCAAACATCAACTCCAGCAGCTCTTGTTGTTGTCGATCATCCCGGTAGACTCCCTTCCCGGAAATCCGGCCGAGCTCTCTCCCCCGATCATCCCAAACCTCGAACAGCAGATGATGCTCACCAAGCCCAAGCTCTCCTGACTTGTCCGTACGTTCCAGATTCAAGATGAGATCTGTGGTGATTGGAGTGAACTTCAGCTGCTCCAGCGTAATTTGAAATCCGTTCCATTCTCTTGTTTCTCCAGACGAGACCGTAATTTGATCTGTATTTTTCCGAACAGGTACATTAAAGATATAAGGGGCATCAATTCCTTCAAGCGTAATTTTGGCCGTTAACTGGAATTGATCCGGCAGGGATTGATGTTGATTTTCTGAATGTGAAAATCCTATGAGTTCGTACAGTACGACGTTGGGATCCGAAGTCGGCTTGCCAATCAGACCCGGTTTATCGCTTAGGCCGGGGTCATGGATGGAGGTACCGTCAATGAGCATCTCCACATCGGTGATGGCTCCTCTTTGAAATCTATGCGTTGTATCCAAGTCCTCCTGGATAACTTCAACATCCGATATCCCCCCGGTAAATCCTTCACCTTCGCGCTTCACCGCCAGGGACAAACGAGTCCCGTCATATACAACCTGCGGTATTCGAAGGGTCACACCTTGATGCGTTACGCTAGCGTTCGGTTCAGATGCCAACCCCCGCTCCCCCGCTGTTTGTAGCCCCAAATCATCGGCTAACCTGAAAATACTGCTGATCAGCGGAATTTTTTTTAGCGATTCTGCCATTGCCGGTGAAACGTAAGCACTGCTTATCACCGCAATCATGGCCGCCGCGGCTGTAGCTGCTACCATTCTGCGTATCTTAGTGGAACGCTGTTGCTGGTTCGATCTCGTTAACATCGGAAGATTTGTCAGAGAAGCGTAAACCTCGTCCTGATGACGGCGAATTATATCCGGAACCTCGCGCTGAGGCACTTTCCCTATCTCCCGAAGTTCTTTGTCCAAGTCAAAAGGATTCATAGGCCAGCTTCCCCTTCCGATTTTGTTTTACCTGATCAAACAATACTCCCCGTGCTCTGTGAAGACGTGCCCTTACCGCTCCATCCGTGATATCAAGCACGCTTGCGATTTCCTTAATTGGCAAATCCTGAAAATAGAACAAGTGTATAACGATTCGAAGCGATTCATCTAAGCGTTCTACCGCTTCACGAAGATCCAGTTTGTGGCTGTCCTCATAATAGTTGGTTGTTCCTACGCGCTCAGGCACTTCTGCCATGACTACAGTACGCTCTCTGCTTCGAAGCAGCTGATTGCATTCATTGATCAGAATCCGAATCACCCAGGTTTTAAAATACTTTGGTTTTTGTAATGTAGATAAAGATTTATATGCTTTAAGTGTTGTCTCCTGAAAAGCATCCGCACAATCTTCATCGCGTTTTAGAATGGACTTCGCCAAGCCATACAGTTCGGGTTCCAGCCTCCGGAAGAGCCGGATAAACGCTTCAAGATCTCCTCGCTGCGCTCTCTTGACTTCATGTTCCAATTCTCGCACGATATTCATCTCCTTCTTGAGGGCCCTCTATAAGATTAGATGGACGAGTATACCGAAATGTTATATTTTTCGAAAAAAACTTGATGGGTGCCCGTTTGACACAAATTACGTTCATCGTTACTATTATAAATGACTCAATGGTTTTTCAGAAAACCAAATAGTACAAATCTCGAAATTTTTAAAAGAAAGTAGGTTCACCATCATGTCAGATCCATCTGCAATTATTCGTAACACCTCAGAAGAAAGAGCTTTTGCAATTAAAGACATCCTTGCGCCATTGCTTGCCGTCATCATCGGCACCTTCATGGTCCTGTTGGACAGCACGGTTGTCAATGTCGCCGTACCTACGCTGGTTCAATATTTTGATAGCCCCCTGCATACCATTCAATGGTCGATCGCCGCATACACGCTTGCATTGTCCGCGGTCATCCCTCTCGCGGGATGGCTGTCGGATAAATTTCAGCCCAAACGGGTGTTTCTCATATCGATCGGATTGTTTACGATAGGATCCGTGTTATGTGCTTTTGCCCAGACAGCCGAGCAGCTCATCGCCTTTCGGGTTATTCAAGGCATGGGTGGCGGTATGGTATCGCCGATCGGGATGGCCATGGTATACCGTTTGGCACCTCCGGACAAAAGAGGTTCTATCATAGGAATGTTTGGAATTCCATTACTGCTTGCCCCAGCGCTCGGTCCCGTATTGTCCGGATGGCTGATTGAGTTTGTCAGCTGGCAATGGATCTTTCTGATCAATCTCCCCATTGGCATGATCGGGCTATTCGTGGGCATCAGACATCTGCCTTCCTTTTCAGAAAAGGAAGCTCCGTCTCTGGACATTGTCGGCATGCTTCTTGGGCCCTTAGCTTTTGCCATGATTACTTATGGAGTCAGTGAGGGAGGGGTAAGCTGGACTTCCGCCAAGACTTTATCCGGAATCATTATCGGCGGGATTGCGCTGCTTCTCTTCATTTGGTCCTGCTTACGGCATAAACAACCGCTGCTTGAGCTGCGTGCGTTCAGATCGGCTGATTTTACACGTGGCATCATCATCTCCTGGATCATGCAGGCAGCGATGTTCGGCTCCGTGCTACTATTCCCGCTGCTTCTTCAGCAGATTAGAGGTTTTACTCCGCTGACAACCGGGCTCATTCTGCTGCCGCAGGCAGTCGGTTCCATGATCTTTATGCCTCTGGCAGGAAAGCTTTTTGATAAGGTGGGCGCACGTCCCCCGCTTGTGGCCGGAATGACGCTGATGACAGCTGCGTTGTTCACGATGTCCTTTGTTCGAACCGATACCCCTTTACTACTCATCATGATCGTATTGTTCTTCATGGGCTCCGGCATGGGGTTATCGATGATGTCCTTGAATACGCATGTATTAAATGCAACCCCTAAGCACCTTGTAAGCCGGGTTACTCCGCTCACAAGTGCATCACAGCAGGTCATCGCCTCGTTTGCCGTAGCCGGCTTCACGGGATATTTATCTTCCCGGATGACATCTAGCCTGCCGAGTAACTCTGTTGGAACCAACCCTATGGAGTCCCATGCTGCATCCTTTTCGGACACCTTTTTCCTGGCTGCCTGCATTGCTTGTGTAGGACTGGTTCTCAGCTTGTTTCTTAGAAAACCCAAACAAATAACCGAGGAATCTTCGTTCCATTGAACAGCAGACATCGAATAAACCACAATAACCGTTACACATAGGAGGAGCTTACTTGAGATTCGGAGAAATGGTTATCATACTATTCATTATCGCTTTGGCTATAGCTACGATTTGGGGACCAAAATCGAAGAAAAGCCGGCTGATCTACTCGTTAATAGCGCTATATATCGTTACGGTTGTGCAGATCATCGTTGAGGATTGCCGGTGGCAAATGATTCCTTGTTACGCGGCTTCCGTTATCCTGACGGTTGTCATCATTTTTAGAAAACCCGAAAAGAAACCGTCCAGTAAGAAGAGCAGGAGAAGATGGTTAGCCTGGTTATGGACCACGGTATTGTTCCTATACGCATCAGTCATGGTCGCACTGCCTCTCCTGCTCCCTGTATTCGCATTTCATCAACCTCAGGGACCCTATCCTGTGGGAACTGCGGTATACCACTTTATTGACAATGACCGGCCCGATGAATACTCTGCCGATCCGAAGGATCACCGTGAGCTGATGGTACAGTTATGGTATCCTTCCGAGCCCGAAACGGGGGAAGAAGCCGAACCCTATATCCGCAATGTAACAGCGATTACACAAGGTCTCGAACAGGCCTTGTCCTTCCCAGCCTGGACGTTAAGCCATCTGGGTCTCGTGGAGACCCATGCCTACAGCAATGCCCCGCTGTCCTCCATGGAGCAGGAATATCCGATCTTGATTTTTTCACATGGCATGACGGGTTTCCGCAACCAGAATACCTTCCAGATCGAAGAGCTGGCCAGCCATGGATATATCGTGGTTGGAATCGACCATGCCTATGATGCGGCTGCAACCGTATTCCCGGACGGCCGGGAGGTTTTGATCAACAAGCACCAGCTTTCAGGTTTTGAAGCGCTTGACGAGCACATGACATTATGGACTCAGGATGTATCTTTTATTTTGAATCGGCTGGAACAATTGAATAGACAGGATGAACAGGACCGTTTTACCGGTCGTTTTGATCTGGAACGAATCGGCATGTTCGGGCATTCTTACGGCGGTGCGACTGCAGCCCAGATGCTGCTGAAGGATTCTCGTATCCAGGCTGCGATCAATATGGATGGGACCTTATATGGAGAACCTATGCCGAGCACGGGACTTAATAAGCCATATCTACAGATGAATGGTGAGAAGAGTATCGACAAGTCGATATTCGATAACTCGCTGGATCAAGCTATGGCGCAAAGCGGCCATACACGGGAGTATTACGAAGATTTTTGGGAGGAGACGGTAAGGCGTCGCATGAATGCTCTGCAGGGAGGCGGATACGCGATGACGATTCCACATACTTCCCATATGAGTTATACGGATTTTCATCTGTTCTCTCCGCTGCTGCCTAACCCGGGAGAGGATCCAGAATCGGTTCATCACATCATAAACGAGGTAAGCGTTGCTTTCTTTGACCAGCATCTCAAGGGAAAACGGCATAACGCCATGGATGAACTATCGAAGAAATATCCGGATATCGAGCTCGTTCAAGATTGAGGCACCTTTCTTGTGCCTGTGGATTAGCTCTGCAAAAAACGATATGATAGTGATCGAATCCGGTATATTTGTACATCGTTAAGGGGGCCGCGCTATGAGTTTGTTAAAAGAAAAAATATTGCAATCGGCTATTCGTTCCTTTGCCGAAAAAGGATACCAAGCGACTTCGATTCAAGATATCGCGGATGATTGCAGCATTGCTAAAGGCTCAATCTATAAATACTATAGTTCCAAAGAAGAGCTATACATCCGTATTCTGGAGAAACGACAGCAGGATATGATTGATGCCGTAGAACAGATCCGCAAAAAAGGGTTATCCCGCAGGGAAACATTTCTTGAAGAGATCGCTTATCAGTTCGATTTTTTCATCGAGCATGGATATTACATATCGCGTGATCATAACGAGCTCCCACCGGCGAACAGTGACAAGATCGGTACCGTCATCCATCAGCTTCAATTGAATATGTTTCGTTATTACCAGGATATTTTACTCCGTCATTACGGGGATTCGATAGAGGAATGGAAATGGGATGCTACAGCCGTCTTTAACGGATTGATCCGCGAGTATACCTTTCATGTCTTGTTTGGATTCAAACCGCTCATTCAAAAGGAATTGGCTGTTTTCATTGCTGAGCGAATGGATGATTTCATGCTGGGATTGGAACAACGTGCTCCCCGTCCCCTGCTCACCGATGAACTCATGAAGGAATATTCGATGGTTGATTTAGAGGCACTTACTCATACGCAAGAAATACGAAGAACGGCGTTGATGGATACGATTGAGTCGATTATCCCGGATATGTCCATCACGAACTCCAGAAAAAAAGACTTGTCTGAGGTAGCCGCGATGCTGCGGGAAGAGTTCACCGCTGAACGTCCACGTTCCTTTCTAATCCAAGCGCTGCTTAAGGATCTGTCTTCGGAGAATGAGCTGACTTTCTACACCAATCAACTGCAGCAGTTGATTCTAGAAAGTAATTGAGAGGATAACCAAGGAAGTCCTAGCCCTCTCTGTCTCTTCACATTGGAATCTGTCCGTGGAATCATTCAAAGAAAAGAAGCTGCTTGCTTTGCGGCTTCTTTTCTTTAGGTACGTATGTTGTTACATGTGTTCGACCTTCGCTTGATCCCCAATTCAATGCATCTCCCCGCATTCTGCTTGTTCTAACTCCAGTTCCCTGCACGTCCCCATCAGCATAATGCTTGTAATTGCAAATAAAATGATCATCACATTTCTCATCATATATCACCTTCTTATATGTTCATTAACCCCAGTCTAAACCATAATGAAAGATTCACTTATCGATTAACCTTTCTACAAGCTTACATTTTTGTAAGACACTCCGATCAAAACAAACAGTTCCCTACCTATAAATGTCCATACGTCCCGAAAAGAGGCTGAATACGATAATCATAGACGTATATGAGAGAGTGGTGACAAATGTGAAGCTGGTAGATGTGAAAGGCGCCTATGATGTGATCATCAGCTTGGGCAGCTGGTGCGGGCCATCGATCAATTTGCGGCAGCGTCAACTAAGACGCTTTTCTTTCCCGCTTGATTGGATGATAACGAACTCCATTTCGGATGTAACCCGGTTATTGAGCAACCGCTTCATCGGATTTATGGAACTTGAGCATATGCGGAAGATTGAAGGTACTTCGGCTCTTTTGGAGGATGGAATCGCCACGCCTGCTGAAGGAAGACCGTACCATGATGCTCATTTCATACTGGATACGCAATATGATATGATCTCCGTACATGACTTCCCGATTTGGCCCAATCAAGATTGGACGCAATCGTATGCTTCTTATAAAGAGAAGATAAATCTTCGCATTCACAGATTCTATGAAGTTCTAAACAACAGCCGATCCGTTTTGTTTATCAGGTGGGGGGAAGTGAATGCCCCGGAGGCTGCTCTGCTTCATGCCGTCTTATCCTCGTTCGTAGCCGGCACGTGTAATATACTTTTTCTTCGAACCATGCATGATATTCAAAATGTGCAAGAATTGGATTGGGGGATCGACGGCGTTTGCACCCTCCAGGTTCCCATCGACCGTCCTAATGATGAATCCATTTGGAATCACGCGATGGAAGGGCTTTATTTGACCGGCTACTGGAAGGACTAAGTAAACTGTAAGAGCTTCTGTTGGATATGACAACGAAACGCAAAAAAGCTGCCGCTAATAAGCGGGCAGCTTTTTTTTGATATTACTTATTAAGATACTTGACCAGCTTAATCATACTCTCGTTCCATCTGGGGATAACATTCTTCGTTAGTTTCATGGATTGCCATCAAGCTCAACGATCTTGGTTGCCACATTCTCGCAAAATGCACGATCATGCTCCACGAACAGAAGCGTCGGTGCATATCCGAGCAATAACTCTTCGATCTGCATGCGAGAGATCACATCGATAAAGTTAAGCGGTTCATCCCAAACATACAAATGAGCATGCTCACTAAGGCTTTTAGCGATCAGCACCTTCTTCTTCTGTCCCCCGCTATAGGTCGAAATATCCTTTTCAAACTGAAGTCTGGAGAAATCGAGCTTTCGTAGTATGGATTTAAACAGGCTTTCATCAATCTCGCTGCTTATAGCATAGTCCGTCAAGCTGCCTTGTAGGTGGGACGTGTCCTGGGACACATAAGATATCTTAAGCTGGTTATCCCTGCTGAACTGGCCCGTGTATTGCATCTCTTCTCCGCATATCAATTTAAGGATACTGGATTTTCCAGAACCGTTTTTGCCCGAGAGGGCAATTCGGTCCCCTTTTTCAATCGCAAAACTCAGGTTTTCACACACCGTCTTAGGGCCATATGAAATAGAGACACGCTCCAGCTCGACCAGCTGTTTTTTATGATAATCGAGTTGGAACATCTGCAGACTCTCGGAACTCTCGATATTTTTAAGAAGCTTTGATTTTTCCTCAATGGCGGACTGCTGTCGCTGTTCCAGGTTTTTGGAGCGTTTCATCATTTTAGCTGCCTTATGGCCGATATAGCCTTTATCCACTTTGGAGCCTGAATTTCTGGTGCCGTTTTTGGACTTTTCCACTTCGTGAGACCATTTCCCCGTCCTCCTGGCAGAATCGGTTAAACGTTTAATATCTTTCCTCAGTTTCTCATCACTGGCAAGCTCATATTGATCCTGTCGCTTTTTATTTTCCCACCATGCGGAAAAATTGCCTTTTTGGATCTCGATATTGGTTTTATTGATCGACAGGATGTGGTCTACGCAGTGATCCAGGAATGATCGATCGTGCGACACCAGAATAAATCCGCTTTTCTTTCTGAGATAGTCGCTGACCAATTTTCTCGCATGCATGTCCAGATGATTGGTTGGTTCGTCAATCAAGAGGAAGCGGTTTTCCTTGATAAACAACGCAGCCAGCATTACTTTGGTCTGTTCTCCATTGGATAATGACGCAAAAGGCCAATACAGTACATCTTCCGAAACCTTTAACAAGTTAAGCTCGCGCACGATTTGCCAATGAACATACTCCGGATAGATCTCCTCGATGATATCCAGAGTGAGATACTCCTTGTTCTTGACATGGTAAGGGAAATATTCGAAGCTCACGGAGGCCGAAATATTCCCGCTGTATTCGTACTTGCCTAGCAGCAGATTGAGAAACGTGGTTTTCCCCCTGCCGTTTCTTCCGGTAAATCCTAATTTCCAATCGGTATCGATTTGAAAGCTCACCTGTTCGAATATCGGATCATAGCTGCTATCATAAGCAAACGAAAGGTTAGAAACATTGATTAATGACATTTTCCTCATCCCTCTATGGCAAAATTTCAGAACGAAAAAAAGCGCAGAAACACCAGAAATCCGGTGCGTTCTACGCTACGTTAACCAACTATACCATAAAGAAACAAGCGAAGATCAAACCATCGCTAAATTGCCTGAGTATAAGTATAGAAGGATAAAGTTCCGGTATCTGATTGGTTATGGTGTGAACCTTGTCTTATGCTTCCTAGTATCGACAGGTTCACATAAACATCTACAACCTCTAACTCAGTCATCGCTTTATCCCTCCTTCATTCGATCTCGTTATCTTGCGAATATTAAAAAACTTATCATGAATGCCACCTATTGGTCAACCTGTACGGGCAAGCGGCCGCTCACCTACGTTTCCGTAAAAAAAGATACGACTTAACGATCTTGCGCATTCTACTAGTTGCTGATAGGATATTTCGAGTGGTAGATTAATGGCCGCCCTACATTTTGGATTGAAAAGCAGGTGACGTATTATGAATTTGTTAAAAGAATTTAAAACCTTTGCGCTTAAGGGTAACGTGCTGGATTTAGCCATTGGGGTTATCATTGGTGCTGCTTTTGGCAAAATCGTATCCTCCTTGGTGAGTGATATCATCATGCCGGTGTTTGGATTGATTCTTGGCGGAGTGGATCTATCAGGACTAAAAGCGACCATCGGGGATGCAACCCTGACGTATGGAGTATTTCTTCAAACGGTCGTGGACTTCCTGATCGTCTCCTTCTCGATCTTCATGTTCATCCGTACACTTAACCGCTTCAAACGCAAGGAAGAAACGAAGGCGGAAGAGCCGCCGGCTCCATCGAAGGAAGAACTGTTGTTGACAGAAATTCGCGATTTGCTGAAACAACAAAATAAGGCTTCCGAAAAATAATATGGAACTGATCTGGAGAGTGTGTTTTCGATACGAGAGCACACTCTCCTTATCGTTTTATGCTTATTTTATTGACAGATCATGTTAATTGGAATTATAATCCTTACTAAACCTAGTATAATACTATATATTTAAATATAGAGACAGATCACCCATGATTGGGCCTGTCCAGGAAAAGGGAGATGTGTTATATGCCAAGTGTCCAAACGTTCAAGGCAACTGCCCATTTGAAAGAAGGGGTCAAGGTTGTTACTAATGTAAGGCAGTTCGAATTCGTCATCGATGAGCCGAAAAGCCTTGGAGGTACGGATACCGGAATGAACCCCGTTGAAGCTCTGCTCGCCTCCCTGGGGGCATGCCAATCGATCGTGGCCCGTGTATATGCGCCAAAATTCGATGTTATCCTTGAAGATTTCCGGGTTGACGTAGAAGGAGATCTTGACCTTGACGGATTCTTTAACCGCTCTGACGTACGCCCAGGATACTCCGATATTCGATACACCTTCTACATCAAAACCCCTTCGTCCGCCGATAAGGTTGAACAGTTCGTTGAATTCCTGGAGCGTAAGTGCCCTGTAGGCGATACGATATCGGCGCCGGTAAATTTGAAGTTAAATCGCATCGTCATCGAGAACGAAGTGACAAACTCTTAATTAATCTACATATTAAGGGCTGCCAGGTTGCAATAAGCAACGTAGCAGCCCTTCATTTTACATCGTATTTCGAATCCCTCTTCAAGGATACCGCAGGTAAAGATCATGCTATGGTCCCATGGATACATGTATTATTGCTTGTGAACAGCATAAAGGAAACGGCAATAACCGATCTCGGCCGCATTTTTCATCATCTCTAGATTTAGCCAGGCAGCCAATTCATGAAAAGGCTTATCCGTGAAAGGCCACACGGTCCGCTCCGTAGAAAGGAACGCATCGTCCGTCAAAGCCGACATTTCACGTTTCCACTCGCAGCTCATTTCATGTATTTGATCTCTGGTCTCTTGGATGTTACCCAGGGAATGGATGTCTTCACGGACCAATGTCCCGCTGCCGAACGAATGATTCAGTACCATCGACCACCAGTAGGTGATATGCCATGTCAGCCAAGAAATACTCGGCGGGCCAATTCCATACTCCTCGGATTCAGGCCATTCCGCCTGCCAGATTCCAGATTGACGATAAACATGGAGCCCCTTGGGAGCCGGTCGCCAATGGAATTCCTCATCTTGAAGCCCCGTTAGATGTAAATCGAGCATCTGCCAAGCGATTTGGAACTGAAAATCAAGAGTACTACGAATAACTCCGGTCGGATTAGGTGAATATTTTCCATCCTGCATAACGCCCCTCCATTCAATAATTATCGCAAACAATATTAGAATTTGTCTATATAATTTGTAAACATAATAAAATAACGTTTGTATAATGTCAACAAATCGTTCATACATAGACACAATATCCGTGGATCTTCGTACTTCTTTACACTCAGTTTATCAACCGCTTGGTCATGTGCTTTTTGTTCACGAATACATTTAGCGACTTTTGCTTCATTTAAGCCTACCGTGCTAACGTAGTATCCCTCCGCCTAGAATTTTTCCAGTTTGTCACAACAGAAAAAGCCGCATTCCATGCGGCTTTCAAAGTTGCTGCATTTACAGCAATTTAACGTTTCTCCTGTTCAAGCAACTCAATTAGCAGTTTCAATTGAGGAACCGTATCCATGTAGGCATAAGCGTAATCTGCCCCGGCATTTTCCCCTTTTTGCTGGATGGGGATTTGGTTGCGCTGCAGTATGCTGATTTTCTCCTTCATGCCATTTACATGAAAAGCGATATGATGAAAGCCTTCACCGTTCCGATCCAAACTTTCTCGCCATGTGCTCGGATGATGGTCCGGTTGGATCAACTCCAGCTGGATCGATCCCAGTTTGAAAAAAGATAGCTTTGCTCGCGCTTCCGTGGGCATGCCATTATACTCGGTTTTTTCGATATCGAATATATCCGACCAGAACCACCCGGGATTCTCTATGCCGAAGAAATCGGCATATGCCTGACTCGTTGCTTCAATGTCATTAACAACCAAGCCGATTTGAGCGATGACGTTAGTGTCTAAAATGTTCTTATCCATGTATCAAAACCGTTCACGGATAACTAACTGATCCAAGGGGAAGCGATTCGTTTGATGCGCCGGTTGTTCAGCATAACCTAAAGTTAACATTAACACCGGAATATAACGATCAGGAATATTTAATTCTTTCCTTAAAGCTTCTGCATCATATCCTCCCATTGGGCCTGAATCAATTCCATGCGCCTTAGCGGCTAACATAAGCTGCATTGCTGCAAAGGCTGCATTTCGAATAGCATCATGTGTCCCGGCATGTTCGTTGCTATCGTAATAACTATCTATAGAGCTGACGATTTGATTTTTAACTTCCTCTGTCATGAAGCCTGCACGAACTGTTTCCCCATATACGATCTCAGCATTTTCATTCGCTTTCGTGTCACCGAGTACAATAATTACTGCCGAAGCGTCAACAACTTGTTGCTGATTATATGCGATAGGCAGTATACGACTTTTGTTTTCCGGATCCTGGATGGTAAGAAACTTCCAATGCTGAAGATTCCATGCTGAAGGAGCGGTGGCCGCTGCTTCTAAAATCTGATTCAGCGTCTCTTGAGGAATATCGACCCCTTGTTGATATTTACGAATACTGCTGCGTTGTTTCATAACATGGATAACATTGTTTTCTGCTACTGTCGTCATATTAATTACACCTCTTTTTAATGTTTGATACACCGATTTTATCTTTCATTGATGTCCAAAGTTCCGGCCAAGCTCATAAGCTTGACTCAGCAACTTATGGTGATGTTCCGGGTTTGAATCCAAGGTATTGTACAAAATTTCTACCTTGGAGTTGGATATTCCCGTATAGTTGGAAGTTCCGATGTTCAGATGGTTAGCGAACAATGTGTCATACTCTCTCTTCTCAAAATGCTCTGCCGGGGCGCCAGCCAGACCAATCCATAACACCCGTTTATGATGTAGCTTACTTGAACCGTACGCGAAAACATTATTCCATACGCGATCGATATACCCTTTTAGCATAGCTGGTACACTGTACCACCAAATCGAGATACATAAGCAAGATGCATCATGCTACTTCATCCGTTCCATTTCAGTTTCTACTTCCGACGAATAGACTTTATGGTCAGCAGACCAATCGAGCTCATCAGCCTCCCATAATACGGGGTTAAAATGGATGCGGTGTAAATCCAAAACTTCCGTTTCATGCCCTGAATCTGTAAGACCCTGTACAAAGTTCTCAGAAACCGCAAAGGTTAAAGAATTCGTTCTCGGATGGCTTACGACGGTTAGTATCTTCAAACGGGATTCAACCTCCTTTCTCTCGTGATTGTCATAATGACTGCAGCGCCGCTTACATTGGTTTGGACCTCGGCAACAAGCCTTCAGTCTATCCACCATAATGGAACAAAGTGGAAATCGCGGATACTGACCAAATGTTAAATTATAACTTTACAAGTGTCAAGTAGAACTTAATAAAATTTCAGTTGAACTTGACTCCTGTTCATTTAGAATGTATCATTCATATTAACTAGCATGGGAACGGAGGTACTACAATGGGGGAAATTCGAAATGCCGAACGTACACGAAAGAATATTCTTGAGGCCGCAAGAAAAGAGTTTTTCGATAAGGGATATACAGGTGCGCGGATAGAAGTCATTGCAAAAAACGCTGATGTAAAAAAGCAACTGATTTATCATTATTTTAAGGGAAAAGAAGAACTATTAGTGGCTGTTCTAGATCAATTGAAAGTCGATACGCCGGATTGGGCTATCTTCCCTCCTAATCCAGTGGATATTGCGGAGCATCGGTTCCGAATTTTCAGTCAAACTAGAATGGATTTCTTAAGGTTCACCGCTTGGGAAGCTCTTGAAACACAGCCGCAACAAGCTGCAAGAAAACAAAGAAGAGAAGAAACTCTTCAATCCTACGTGGAAGATATCAAATTGAAGCAAGAAGCAGGTCTTATATCAGAGGATTTAGACCCCGAATTGCTAACGTTGGCAATCTCTGCTTTGACTACTTACCCACTTGTCTATGGGGATGTTACCAAGATGATAACGGGCCTCGAACCCGGCGACCCGCAGTTTCAAGAGAAATGGGCGAAGTTTCTCACAAAAATTAGTGAGCTAATATTTAGAAAATAAAAAAAGCAACCGATCCTTCTGATCGACTGCCTGCTTGTTCATATTTGTTAACGGATCTCATCGATTTCATCGAATAATGTACCTTAACGTTCTTCATGATCGTTGTATTCTGAAGCACCGTCTGTCGTCTCATCCATCCATCCATTCATACCCTATGCCCGTTTCGGATAACCGGGTAGCTTTTACGATATAGGACGCCAATCCTGGAATCATCCGGGCGATGCCTGGATAGAAGCGGTTGGTTTTGGCAAAAGCAAGGTTCTGAATTCTCCTTGCCCTTCTGAGAAGCTCCTTAAACGTACGATTAGCTTCAAGCGTATATTGGTCTCGCCATTGTTCGAAGTTTATTTCCCCATGTAAATATTTGTGTGTCCAGTCGGAGCATAGCCATGATGATCGCAGAGCAACCGACATCCCGTCTCCGCACAACGGCGGAAGCATCAACAACGCATCGCCGATATGCGGATATTCCGACCATGGATGCGGCGTATTGGATAAATGAAGCGGGGCAATCGATACCTGGGTTCCCGAAACAGGCTCCCCTTCAGCCATTCGTTCGGCTAACCTTCTGTTCGTACGTGAAGCGGCCCGTAGAATTTCCGGCACCGATTTGCCGCTGCCCTGCACTGATTTCAGGGTCAGCAACGCGGCTACATTGACCATCCCCTTTTCAATCGGCGAAATTCCGACATAACCCCCCTCGCAAAAATACAGCTCAACCCGAGCAGGGATCGTAATGCCGCTATAATGCGATTTTACACCAACATACACGGTGTCATCCCGATACGCCTCGGCAGATGCAACGCTACGTGGTCTTTTTGTACCGTACGCACCAATAACGGCCCTTGCCTCATATCGAACGGCCTCATTCCCTTGCCTTGCATCGACTTCATACCGATGATTATCCAGCTTCTGAATGTTGGTTACGGTTGTTCCCGTGACAATGTCCGCGCCCGCGCTCACTGCATTCTCATGCAGCAGGCGATCCAGTTCATAGCGGCTGATTCCGGTTGCTTGCCCCGGTAACGGAGCGTTAATCTCACCGCCGTGCGGCATTACGATTTTGGCGTGGTCCATGGAACTAGGCTCAACCGTTTCACGTAATTGGACCCCTAGATAGTCCAGCATCTCTTTGGTTTCTGGGGACATGAATTCACCACAGGTTTTATGGCGCGGAAAGGATTGCCGGTCCAGCAATATCGTACGATGTCCTTGTTTAGCAAGCTGTAGTGCACAGCTAGTGCCGGCTACTCCCGCTCCAATGACGATGACATCCGCTTGCTTTGACATATATGAACACCTGCCTCATAGCTTGCATGAAGAACATTCATTGCTAACGAGTAGAGGATTAGCAAGTCCCCTGTTTCGGGATAACAACGGAATAACGGAACATCGACTTCCATTTATAGGTCATGGTGTCGTGATTGAGCTGCTTTTTCAACTCTCTCCAATCCTTCCCTTTAAATCCCTTAGCAACCGATAACGGACCATCATGGCGGATATAACGATTGCGGGAAATGATACGCGTCGTAAGCCAGACTGCCGTGTAAGGTACCGGATGCCGATGAATATCATTGATCACGACCCCGTAAATAGAAGCTCTGAGCATATGCATCACCATCTCCACCAGCTGCTTACCCTGGAAATGATGGATGAACTGGGAACCTGTCACGATATCAGCCGATGCATCGGGTAAATCTCTAACATCGGCGCGCCGAACTTGAATCCTCGGTTCGTTCGTAAACAAGCGCTTAGCCTCATCGCATGCTTCTTTTGTCATATCGACCAAGGTGATATTCAGCTTGATGCCCCTTTGATCCGACCATTGCAGCAGCTTCTGGTTTACATCGCCTGAACCTGCTCCTACGTCCATGATGCTAAGGGTACTCGGGCAGCCAATCGATTTCCAAAGCTTCTCCACGCCATCTAAGGTAGGACCAGGCGCTGCGAAGATTCGATTCAGTCGCCTTAAGTGCTTCAGCGCTTCGATCAACTCTTCCCCTCCCATGGAAAAGTCATCCATAAGCTCCTCTTCCTGCGCCCGGATGGATAATGTTCTAAAGAAGGACATGGTCCAGATCCTTGACCGATGACGTATATGCCTTCATGTAGGTAAATCGCATAAGCTCCGCGGTCAGGCCTGGGCCGAAGGCCATGGCTACCCCGTCGGTGGAAGTTTTGTTCAGCTCTTGCATCTCCTTACGCATCGCACTCAGCACAAACATAATGGTCACGGAGGAGAGATTCCCCGCCGTTCTTAAAATGTCCCTGCTGTATTTGGTTTGTTCATCGGTCAGACCCATGACTTCCTGGACAGAATCCACGATGCCCCGTCCGCCAGGATGGATGGCCCACAATTCCGGGAGCTTATCTCCCTTCAGCAGAACACGCATTTCTTCCTCCAGGTGAGTACCGAGCAGCTTGGGAATACGCGGCGATAAAAAAAGATCAAAGCCTGTATTGCCTACCTCCCACGTCATATCCTCCGTTGAATCCGGGAGCACGACCGAATAACCCGAGCCGAGCTCCAAATAATGTTGATGATCCGTTTCCGGGTGACCGATAACACAAGAGGAGGCACCATCACCGAAAAACGAAGCAGCAAAAAGCGCTTCCCTCTCCTTGACCGGCTGAAAATGAAGGGTGCAAAGCTCCACGCACACAATCAGAACCTGTGAAGCCGGCGCTCCTCTGACAACATCCCTTGCCATTTGAATCGCTTTAAGGCCCGCAGCACATCCCTGAAATATCAACGGCAGACGATTGACGCGCGGAGAAAGCCCCAAATGGCGAATCAACAGCACATCCATGCCCGGCTGGTATTGGCCCGTGCAGCTGACCGTAATGAGATGCGTGATTCGATCCGGTGAGATACCGGCATCTTTCATTGCCTTCTCGGCTGCTTCTATGCCAAGCGGGAGGGCTTCCCGCTTGTATGTATCCATTCGTTCCTCGGTAGTCGGGATGTCCGATTCGTCATGGGAAGGCAGATAGCGGCATTCTTCCGATGAACCAAGGTAATTGGATTCACAAGTATAACGAGTTTCGACACCACAGGATCGAAATACTCTTCGAGCAAAGCGGGCCAGGTCGGGTTGATCCTGCAGCGTAGAAGCAATTAAATCCGCAATATCCGACTGTGCCACCGAATGTACCGGCAATGCAGTGCCCATCCCGAGTATCCCAACATCGGATATACCGTTTGAATGTTTCATGCTAACCTCCTGTATCGTCTTGGAATAAAACATGATTACCCTTCCCTGGGCATTTTGAATTCGTTCAAAGACATACTCTTGAGATTAGGATAACCCGAGCATAGCAAATTATATCCAATTCAAGCCAAACGCTTTATACGCATGACCAAGTCGCAAAAAAAAAACACGGTTTTCGTGGTTTCCTTAGCTACATATGATGGTTACGCTTTGTAAAAGAAAACGCGATTGGCTGGTGATCCTGAACGCGGATCCTGGTTAAGACTCGTCCAACTGACTTCCTGGAAGCTCAGCATTGACAAGAAGCACCCATTGGTTTACTTCATCGTAACCGGATACCTCGGCAATGACCCGATAACGAGGGTACATCCATTCAGCAGGGGAGCGTGACTCCAGAGCGCACGTGTCAGTCAAGCCTACGGCCCGCGGTTCCAACAAGTTAATCAATGTGCCTTGCGGAAAAAAGGCCTCGATGAACCCTTCCACTTTAGCGCCGACTGGAAATAAACGTTGGGTCTGATGCCAGTCCTCCATGCCGGCTTGCAGCTGTTCCAACCAAAGCTCCTCGAATGCAGCTTGACTGATTTCTGAATAATAGGGTTCCTCTGGATTAAGAGGATGCTCCGCCAGCATGAAATGAGAGGATTCGTGCTTCCGGTTGGATGTAATGCAGCTGCCATCCTCATAAAGAACGATCTGCCTATATGCCGTGCCGTTGTTATCAATTTCAAAATACCAGGTTCCCATCCCCGGCTCCTGAATATCTTTTAGATATCGTATAATCGTCATCTCCTAACAGTTAAAGCAAACCTTCAAGAAATTCGGCTGAATTTCTAGGTTTATTTTAACATAGCCAGCCACTCGGGAACGGCGACTTGCTCAGATAAATCAGATATATCTCTTACCTTTCTGGAATACAAAACAAGCCCGATTGCAGCAGCAACCAGGCTTGAGTATCTAACTATTAGTTCCCGGACTTCGTGCTCATTGATGGGCTAAACTGCTGCTCAATTTCCGTTAGGGAGATGACCTTTCCATCCACTCTCGACTGCTCAGCCGCAAACGCCATGAGATGACTTTGAACGGAACGGCTTGCCGAAGTCAGCCCTTGATCGTTTCCCCCTGACTGCACCAGTCTCAGAAAATCCTTGATCAGGCCCATATCACCGCCGCCGTGTCCGACATGCCCGCCTCTATCCTCAAAAGATATTCGCTCGATCTTGCCGCTGCCGAAGTGAATGATCTCGATCTCATTCTTCTCCATGGCGCCGCGGATTTCCCCGCGGGTTCCCATCAGCTTGATCGTGCGGCTGACATCTCGCGTAAACGCACTCATCGTAAATGCAGCCGTCACGGTGTTGGCAAATTCCAGATTGACGACCTGATGGTCCACAACGTTATTATCGCAATGGTATACGCAGCGGCCATATGGCCCCTCCAGCAACGCCTTGTAACGGGCATCATAACTCATATCATCACTGATCGCCGACGTTGGCCAATTCGTATCCTCTGTCAAATATAGATCAGGCGCATAATAGAGACACTGATCCGAGACCGGGCATTCATCCAGACAGCGCTTGGGTGCGCCTTCCGGTGCCTGCGCTGCCGTAAAATGACTCAGTGAGCCAAAAGAGGATACACGAAGGCAATCCGAGTCGGCAAGCCAAAGCAAAATGTCGAGATCATGACAGGATTTGGCGAGAATCATAGGGCTGGAATCTTCCTTACGACGCCAATTCCCCCGGACAAAGCTGTGCGCCTGATGCCAATAGCCCACGTTCTCGTTATGCTGGATCGACATCAATTGGCCAATGGTCTCACGCTCCAGCAGTTCCTTTAAAGTTGTGAAAAACGGTGTATATCGCAGCACGTGACAGATGGAAAACACCAGCCCGGCCTGCGAAGCCATCTCGCCCATCCGGATGCACTCCTCGGGATCTGGAGACATCGGTTTTTCCAGCAGCACATGGTAACCGGCCTCCAGCGCCCGCATCGTCGGCTCGAAATGCTGCTTATCCTGGGTGCATATCAATACCGCGTCTGCAAGCTTGGGCCCTGCAAAGAAATCATTCCAATTCTCGAAGCAGGCCGAATCTTCAAGGCCATGCCTAGCTTTAAACTGTTCCCTCCGCTGCTGATTCGGTTCCGCGACGGCAACCACCTCAAGCTCATGGGGATGGAGCAGGGCATATTCCATATAATTGATGCCTCGCAGCCCTGCTCCGATGAGGGCAACCTTAACTTTATTCATCCGATTCTTCTCCTTTTTTGCAAGTGCTTATTCTTTAACGCTGCCAACCGTCATCCCTTTAACGAAATACTTCTGCAGGAACGGATAGACGACCATGATCGGCAGCGCTCCCATGAATATTTGGGCAGTCCGGAGCGTTTTCTCGCTCAAATTCTCCATCGCCTTGATCTGCTCGATCGATATCGAGGTCATTTGGGAGTTGATTGACATAATGAGCGTGGATAAATAGGTTTGCAGCGGATATTTATCCGGTGAATTCAAATATAGAATTCCATCAAACCAGGCATTCCAGTGTCCCACGATGGTAAACAAGCCGATCGTTGCAATAGACGGCAGGGAAACCGGCAGGTAGATACGCCATAATATTCTCCAGTGTCCGGCGCCGTCAATCGTTGCAGCCTCTTCCAGCTCCTTCGGGATCGTTCTGAAGAAGTTCAGCATGAGGACCATGTTCCAAACATTGAGCGCCCCAGGAAGAATCAGCGCCCATACGGAGTCAATCAAGCCGGTATTCTTTACGATCATATAAGTGGGAATCAAGCCCCCGCCGAAAAACATCGTAATGGCAAAAAACCACACGTACGGCGTTCGGAACTTAAATTGATAATTGGATTTCGATAAGGGGTATGCGGTTATGAATACCAAAAACATATTCACCGCCGTTCCTAATACAACCCGTGTAAGCGAAACCTGAAACGATCGAAAAAACTCCACCTTTTCACCCAAATACCGGTAAGCATCCAGGTTGAAGCCGACGGGCCAGAGCCTCACTTCTCCCGCCATCGCCGCCGTATTCGAGCTTAACGAAATCGAGAGCAAATGAATGAACGGAATGATGCCGAGCAAGGTGATTGCGGATAGAACCAGCGTATTCAAGATTACAAACAGCCTTCTGCTGATCGTTGGTTTGTGCATTTTCCTACCTCCACTCCAGCCTAAAAGATCCGATAATTGTTATATTTATAAGCCGCATAGTACGTCACAGCCACGAGTGCCAGGGAGATGACGGATTTAAAGAAGCCGACTGCGGCGGCAGGTCCGAATTGCTGACTGAACATTCCGAGTCTATAGACGAAGGTATCGATAATATCCGCACCTTCATAAACCGTCGGGTTGTACATAATCAGAATCTGTTCGAAACCGGCATTGAGAATTCCGCCAAGACTTAATACACCCAGCAGGATGAGAATCGGTGCCATGCCGGGAAGCGTAATATGAATCATCTGTTTCCATCTTCCCGCTCCGTCTACTTCTGCAGCTTCATACAATGTTGCATGGATTCCTGTTATGGCTGCGAGCATAACAATCATGTTATAGCCCATTCCTTTCCATACGTCCGAACCGATAATGATCCCACGGAACCAGTGGTTATCCAGCATAAACATGATCGGTTCCATATCGAGCGCACCCAGCAAGCCGTTTACCGGACCATTCAAGGAGAACAATTCTATGATGACGCCGCCAAGCACCGTCCAGGACAGAAAGAATGGCAGGAAGATGGCGGATTGGATAAAGCGCGAGAACCATCTTCGGGTGACTTCGTTGAGAAGCAGTGCCAGGATCAGAGGCACCAGTAAAAACAAAATCATTTTAAATACGGAAATGACAATGGTGTTCCACAGTACCTGCTTGAAATCGGGCAGTTCAAATACATATCGAAAATTATCAAAGCCAACGAAATCCGAGTGGAAGAACCCGGCCAGCGGCTCAAACTGTTGAAAAGCCATCACGAGGCCGGCCATAGGTCCATAAGCATAAATTAACGTGACGATAACTCCAGGCAGCAACATCAAATGCAGCAGATATTCTTTTTTCAGCGTTCTCACAGATGAACCTCCCCGTCCATTTAAAACGGGAGGAATCTGCCAACTTCATAAAGGCTTATCCTCCCGTTCTATCATTCAAAGATTATTTGGCACTCTGCTGGCCGTACCAATCGTTGACCTCTTGCGTAATCTGATCGCCGCCAAGCGACTTCCAGCTCTGAACGAATTTATCAAATTCGTCCAGCGAAGCCCCCATGACGATCTTAGTGAAGGTTTCCTGCATCAGTTTATCGAGCTGGGATCCCTTCTCCACCTGCGTTGCCGTGGGAAGGCCGTAGAATTCATTGTTCACATATGCCTGTTTTTCTTTGATTTGACGCGTCATTCCCCAGCCGCCGTCTTTCGCCGCCCGACTGAAATACTGGCCCCAATTCACGCCTTTCGAGGCATCTGCGGTATTACCGGCAAGGTAATCTTTTGTTGCTTTGAAGACGTCGGCCACATTTTTGTAGTTCTCGTCATCCAGCGTGATTTCCGATTGGTTCGCGTCAAGCGCTTTGTTTACTTCCGTATAGATCGTATCGATTTGGGCCGGATTATAAATCCGTGGGTTGAACCAATTGTATACATATCCTTTTTCCGCTTTATTCTGATCCATGTACTTTTTGTTGCCCATCTCGATGTAGAAGTTGATCATCTTAATGGCAGCTTCCGGATTCTTCATTTTTTTGTTCACGACCACGAGCTTGTTGCTGCGAATTTTGGGCACCATCGACTTCCCGGGTCCATCCAGCCCGGGAATTTGAAGGGCAATCCATTCTGCCTTAGGATCTTTATCGACATTGAGGTTCAATGGCCAGTTCGGATACCACCATTCGCCGTAGGAAATGCCGACCTTGCCTGCGGTAATATCTTCAACGGACTTGTTCTCGTCCTTCAAGGCAAATTCCTTATCCAGAATTCCTTCCTTGTACCAGGACTGAAGCTTGCCCAGGGCGGTCTTTACTTCCGGCTGAATGAGTCCAGGTATAAGCTTGCCGCTGTCGTCCTTAATCCAGGCCGACTGATTGTCCCCGATGGACGGATAAGCGCCAAATCCATTGAAGAAACCTCTCAGGTCAAAGCCCCAGAAGAACAGATTCTTCTGCATCGCGATACCGTACGTGTCACTTTTACCGTTTTGGTCCGGATCCTGCTGCACAAAAGCCCTTGCAACCTGTTCCAGCTCATCCATGGTTTGCGGCGACTGCAAATTCAGGTTGTCGAGCCAGTCCTTCCGGATCCAGAGCAGCTGGGTAGACAGGAAAGGATCCTCAAATCCGGGAATCGCGAGCAGCTTGCCTTCCGACGTAAACGTCTTCATCGCAAATCCGTCGTCAGACTCCATGTACTTTTTCAGTGCTGGTGAAGCAAAGTCGTTGTAAGCTTGGGTAAGATCGGCAAGCATCCCCTGCTTCTTCAGCTTCTCGAAGTTCTTCTGGTCCAGTTCCATCACATCCGGCAGATCCGCCGAAGCCATGGCTAATGAAAACTTCTGTTCAAACTGGCTGGAAGGCACCGTCCATTTGTACTGAACCTCAATGTTCAGCATATCTTTGAGATCTTTGAAGTAAGCATTCTGTTCAGGTGTAATCCCTTGCGGCGTCCGCGGATCCTCCGGCGGATTGTAGCCGAGCACTTGCGTGACCGTGACCGTTTCAGGATATTTGCCTAGAGGGTCGGGCGGTGCTGTATTGGTTTTTGCACCCTCTGTAGAGGTTTTGACCGGCGTCCCTTCAGATTCTTTTACCTGATTCGAGCATGCAGCCATTACCGAAAGCGTCATCGTGCTAATCAACATCATCTTCGCTAGTTTGATCCATCTCATGATTGCTTTCCCCCTTTATCTGGCGTAATCTTGAAATCCGTGCTGCCTACGTCTCATTATAGATTCCGGCCGAAAGCGCTATCAATTTTAAGTTTTTTACATCTCTTTCACTTTTTTTACTTATTGGGTATTTCGGTATTCCTGAGGGGAAACCCCCATCTTTTTCTTGAAAAATGTCGTGAAATAAGAAGCAGATTCGAATCCGAGCCGAGTGGCAATCTCCTGCAGTTTCATATTCGTATGCAGCATCAGATGGAGCGCTCCCTCCAGCTTCTTCGACTGGATATACTCCAGCAGGTTCTGCCCTGTCAGCTGCTTGTAGTAGCGAGACAGATAGGACGGGTTAAAATGGACTTCCTCCGCAATCGCGGTCAAGGAGACGTCCCCGGATAAATGCTCCAAAATATAGTTATGGATCTGGTCGATCACATCGAATTTCATATCATCCTGCTTGAACCGGTCGTAATCTCGATCGTTATCTTCAAGCTCTTTAGCCTTTTCAATGTCCACAATGACCATATTTTGACCAAGCGCAGCCCTGCACTGCAGCATGGATTGTATAACATCAAGCTGCTGCCCCGAGGTATCCCACTTATGTAGCAGATTGCCGGATATCCCGAAAGAAACATGAACACCGAGCAGTTCCTCGCATTCATTTTGAACCAGCTCCAGGATGCCCTTCATATAGGATATAAACCTGTGCCAATGCAGCTCATACTCCGGCTCATCCCCGCGAAAACGATTCCGAAGCTCCGCATCCGGCTGCAGCAGCCATACCTGTAAGGCATCGTCCAGAACAGCATGCTCACATGTAAATGAGGAGGGCAAATCGTTGATAAACGTCATCTGAACAGCTTGCGCCACATCCTTTGTTTTCGTCTCCGCTGCGCCCCTGATCCTTCCCATGATAAAGAATGCCGGCTGGTCTACATCAATGCGGAACTCCACTTCTTCATAGCGAGGCTCGGACAATAGACGATGAACAGGTTCTCCTTTCAATACCTTACGTATCAGCTCCCGTTTCAGCAGAGGCTCGGCGATTTGAAAATGCACTTTTGCCTTTTCCGCCTGGATTCTGCGACGATTCTCCTCGTCAAGCTTTGAGGAGGCCTCTTGAACAGCTTGAAAAATCGGATCGATTCCTTCGGTTTTCAGGATGTAATTATCCACGTTTTTTCGCAGTGCTTCATGCACATAATCAAACTCACTGTAACCGGTCAAGAAAATAATTCGGCAATGCGGCCAATAGTATGTAATTTCATCAATCAGTTGAAGCCCGTTCTTATGGGGCATTCGTATATCGCTGACCAGGATGTCCAGCTTCACTCTCATGGCAATTTCCAGCGCTTCCTTGGCGGAATAAGCTTTGCATACATCCAGTTCCAATTGTGCATGCTCCTGAAATAGCTGAACCAAGCCGTTAACGATGACAGGTTCGTCGTCTACGATCAACAGTCTATACATGATGATGCCCCTCCTCTATCCCATCGATGATCATGATCAGATCCACCTTTAAGCCGCCATAGGCGCTGCGCGAGATGAATAATCCACTGCCTGGCCCGTATTTAAGCTGAAGCCGGTTGTTCACGTTGACCAAACCTGTTTTTTCAATATGCTTCGAATCCATCGCAAGCTTATCCTGCAAACGCTGCAGCATGTCATTCGTTAGCAACTTCCCGTTATCCTCCACCGTCACGCGCAATTGTCCTTCCCGGTAATCGCTGCTGATGTACAATTTCCCCTCCTCCATGCCGTCTTCGAACGCATGCTCAAACGCATTTTCTACAATAGGCTGTATGATGAGTCTCGGAACGGTAATGAACGGAGGGATGTCCGAAATTTCTCTATGCTCATATGTTATCCGGTTCGAGAAGCGGATGCCTTGAATCTCGCAGTAATCGAGAGCATGCTTGTATTCCGTATAGAAAGGAACCTCGTCGGAGCCGCTTCTCGTGATGTATTGATAGTAGCTTCCGAGCTTTTGCGAGAGCTCCGCTGCGCTGTCCGAGTCTCCAACCTTGCACATCATATAAATATTGAAGAAGCTGTTATATAGAAAATGCGGATTGATCTGGGACTGCAGCTGTTTCAGCTGCGAGTGCTGAAGTGCTAATTTTTGCTCATAGTTTTCCTCAATCGAATGTTTGAGCTTATGCGCCATCCTGTTGAACCCGTTAAATACGTAATGAAACTCATCTTTGCTTCTGGAATCGATCATGATGTTCAAATTATCGGTTTCGATCATATGAAAGGCTTTGACAAGCTTGGACAGAGGCCTGTGGATCATCAGATTAACCGAGAACGAATAGAGCACCATGACGGTCACCGCTAGAATAAACAACGTATAAAACCATGTAATGAATTGGCTTAAAGGCCGCGTGATTTCATTTTGGTTCACATACATGACCAGGGACAGATGCAGCGCGCTAACTTCATTCTGGATGATAAAATAGTCTACGCCATCCAGTTCCCCCGTCCCCGATACACTTTGTTCCGGGCTGGGATTGTCCAGGATATGACTCAAAATCTCGGATGACTCATCATCCCGCGAAGCTGTCGTTAATATGGTCCCCCCTTCTTTACTCCCGAGTAATACTTCGGATTCCGGATACAGCTTGGCAATTTCGCTTAAAGCCCCCAGCAGCTTGGATCTGGAAATTTCGATGTAGGACCAGATGCCGCCGTTGTTTTCGGTCTCAATCAGAAAAATCCGGTCACCGCTGCGGTAAAAAGAAGGCTTGGGCATAACCGACATCATGGAAGATATCCGTTCCATTTCCTTATTGGGCGTGTTGGTTACTCCCGTTGTGGTGGAGATCGTTTTCCCGATATCTTTTACGTAAACACCGGCGCTTACAATGTACTCGCTGGAGACCATGAGGGTTGCAAGCCGATCCCTGACCTGGTCAATAAGCTCCACCTCTTCATAGTCTTCCAGCATGCTGCCCCGAAAGCTCAGCTTCTGCAGATCCTTGTCATTTAACAACTGCAGCTGTAAATTCCGGATAAAATACATCTCTTTATCGAGCTGTTTGGAATAGAAGGATGCGCCCGCCGTCGCGGAGTTCAAGAGGGACTCCTTCGTAACGGACATCCCCTTATAATTCAACCAAATATTCATCGAGATGAGAGGAAGTAATAATAGAATAAAAACGATGACGATTTTCTGATATACAAACCATTTCGATGCTTTGCCCGGAGCCTGAAGTTTCATGCGTTCCCCCCATTTTGTATCAACCGATCTATTATCATCTAGTATAGGGGGGCTGGCTGACATTACAACGAAATATTTTTACATGTTAGTTGTGAACATGAACAGCCATGAATTTCAGGCATAGAAAAAAGCCCCGCAGGGGGCTTTAAGCTGCTTTAATTTCAGCAAAGGGATCAGCACTATGATGTGGTCACTTCGAACCGATGATTTCATATTTTGGCTTCACGTTGTTGAAATCCGGATTGGTTCCGCTTACCATTAGGCCCATTCCCCAATCGAAGTGAACATCCGCTGTAGGGACATCCGCTGCATCACGATATTGGTATAGGATGTTTCTCCGCGTTCGATCGCTCCGGTTCACGTCCGAGCCATGAATGGTCAAGTAATTAAAGAAGAGCACATCGCCCGCCTTGGCTGGGCACGGGGTTCCCGAAGATAATGGATACTCCTTGTGGTTCAAATAGTAAGCGCCGATATGCGGCAAAACGCCCTGTTTATGGGACCCCGGCACAACGCATAGGCAGCCGTTCTCCATATCGGCATCGTCGAGATGAACGCTGGCTGCTAACATGGTGTGATCGCGATGTGGGAAATACGGATAGTCTTGATGCATGGGAAACGCGGCCCCGTTAGCAGGAGGCTTCACCAGCATTTTCGAGTGATGCAGCTGCACATTCGGTCCGATGATTCCGTTCAAAACTTCTGTCATACGGGGATGGATTGCCGCTCGCATGAACGCGGCATCATGATAGTGCACATCGTGAAAACCTTTCAGGACCAGCTTCTTAAGCTGCTCAGGCGGCAGGAAGTCACCTTGCCAGGCATGGTTTTGATCCGATTTGGCGCGTGCCGCCCTCTGGATGATCCCATCAACTGCCGCTCTCATATCCTCAACTTCCTGTTGATTATAAACGCCCCGGACCAGCAGGTACCCATTCTCTTTGTAAAATTGCACATCCTTCTCGTCAATCATCACCATGCACCCTCTCGATATTTTATGGAATATCTAGTTTAATTATAGTAAGGGCAAGCGAAATCGTATTTGCACGGGGATGACGACGTTTTGCAAAATTACGCCAAAGGAGCTGTAAACTGCCTTGTATCATTGGAGCCAAAGCGAGGAACGCCTTAATCGTTATGCGGGACGGCTTGAGGGTGAAAGCCTCTCATTTCTTGTCCATTACTGGGGGACCGTCCGGCATTTGACGGCCAATTCCATACATCGGCATTCATTCTATGAGATATGTTATGTGGACGGCGGGACCGGTGTATATACGGACGAAAATCAGACTTATCCCTTATATGAAGGGGTAGCTTTCTGTACACGCCCAGGTCGGTTACATCAGATTAAAGACGTTCACGATCTGAATCTGTTGTTCGTTGCGTTCGAAGCGATAGAGAAACCGTCAGCTCCCGATGTATCGGTGAAATACATGGAAGCGCTTGATCGATGTGCTGTTTGGACCGAGCATGCGGGCGAATCACCCGCCACCCAAATATGGAAATCCATGCTGATCCGGTCGGAATCCGATGACTCGCTGCCTGCATCGCTTCTGCCCAAGCTGGCGCATGTACTCCTGCAATCCTTTCCTGGACTGCTCGGGGCTTCCGGCAGCTTCGAAAGCGCTCCACTCCTATCATCCGCGCTACAACTCATTCAAAAGGCAAAGTTGTACATAAGAGACAATCTCAGCGGGCCTGTGTCACTACCCGAAGTGGCGGCTTACCTGAATGTGTCCGAGCGGCAATTATCCCGATTGTTTGCGGAGAGCATTCATGAATCCTTTACCACTATGGTTCGCACCGAACGAATCCGGGCAGCCGAACTGCTGCTCCAGCACACCCAAGATCCCATCAAGGTGATTGCAGAGCGAACCGGGTTCTCATCCGTTCATTACTTCACAAGACTGTTCACCAAGTTCAAGGGCATCCCCCCTGCCGCTTATCGAGCGAAATGGGCCTTAGAGGCGGATCAACAAGAATGATCTCGCAGCCCTCCATTCACGAGGCTGCTTGTATTTCTAACCTGGACATTCGTCATCATTGCCTAGGTTAAGTCGCAGTTCAAGTATATTCCAAGCAAATGACTGCCTTGCACAGTTCCTTTGAGTAGAATAGATATAACGCATCAGCCCCGTAGGCCTGAAAGAAATATCCCGTTAACCGACCTATATATGTAAATGTCTCTCCCTCCGGCGTACGAGGCACATGGAGCAGATTGGTCTGCTCAAACCTGAGCCAATCTTCCAGCGACTCGCCCTCCTCCTGCAGATCCCGCTGGGCTTCTTCCGACATAAATCCGATGTCATCCAGGAGTCCGTTGATCTCAGGAAAGCTCAATCCCCAGCCCTTCTCCAGCTTTTCCTGGTATTCACTTTTCAGCTCATCCGACGATCCGGCAGCGCGACCGAACGACGAGTATGGGAAGATATGTCCCTTCTCTTCATAGAATTGCTTGCGAGCCATGAAGTCCCGCTCATTGTCGGCATAGGCTTCTATCAGTGTTTCATGATCGGGTTCCTGCTCGAGCAAGAAGTAGTTCCAACCGGTCTCGAAGCGATATTTACCATCCACCACATCAAAACCAAACATATCCTCCTTCGTGTACGCCGTGTGTTCGGAGGCCGTCTCTTCACCGACACTGCCTTCGTGAATTTCTTTAACGGATACAAAGTGCAGCCACTGATCCTCCTCGGGAAAGAGACATTTCAGGTTCAGGGAGAGAATCGGGAGAAAATGCTGCCGGTACCGCTCTATATCGCCATCAAAAACATCCTCATAAGCTGGAAAAGGACGAATATGCGATTTTGATATATTCATAATTGCTCACTCCTTAGGCTTTTATGAATCCATGAGATTCACAAATCGTTTCATCTTCTGCTCAAAAACTATATCATAGCGGAATTGCCGTGGGTATCGATCTTCGCGCAGCAGTTCGTACAATACCGATTGTCCTTCCTGATAGCGGACCGCAAACTCACATTCATCATAAAATTTGCGGGATAGCCGGCGAATCTCGTTATCCCCACTATGGCTCCGCCAACCCAATTGAATCATATCCAGCTGATCCAGCGGATCGCGATACGTGTCCAGCACGATGCAGGAAACCGAATCCTCCACCTCACGGAATACCAGAACATGTCCGCTGTTCACAGGACTATCGAAGTACCGTTCATATATATTTCTTACGGGAACGGTTATGTCAAGCCGATCCATCACCGCTTGGAAGTTCGGGTGCACCTTATACTCGTCAGACCATTCATCCGGATACCATACGAGCTCGGAAATTGACGCTGTAATATTGAACTCATATTTCATCTCTCGTTGCCCCCTCATAGGGGATATTCTACCATATTGCATTCCTGAGTTTGTATTCCCCACGCTTAACCACGGTGACTTGGCGTGTTATAATTCGATTAATATGCTGGAAGGGATGAAATAAATGCTGGAACTGGAAGCCGCTTTAACGAGATTCATAGAACAACAGGACTTATATAATCGGGATTTCGGGCTCTTCACCGATCATGAAATACGACAGCGGTCCGAGGTCCGGATGCCACCCGTGGATGAACGTATCACGCTGTCCCCTGAGCTGACCTATCTATATAGCCATTATGAGATGATTGACGCTATGGCCGAAGGAACCCATAAAATGAAAAACGCGGCGGTTGAGATCGGAGAATCGGCGGTTATCTACTTTGTTTCTCCTGAGCATCTGGCCCGGCAGCAATTGGGTTATCGCTGGATTAGCGACGGTGGTGAAATCGTGGAATCGAGCACTTGGCTAGCCCATCACCTCGTCATTGCCAATGTGAATGATGATCCGCTGATGGTAGACGTCCAAGCCAGTGGTTCGCCCGTATATGCCGCATTCGAAGGTGGCGAGCCAAAGCTGATCGCGAATTCGCTTGCGGATTGCTTTCACGCGCTGTCCATTCTCATTCAAGGTGCTCTTCATTTCCAAGGTGAAACCAGCGACGAAGAAACCTATGAGACCAAACCGGATTTTCTCGCCCATGTGATGCCATCACTGACTGATCTTTTGGGAAGCGAGCAAATGGATGCCCTGCTGGAATATTTATCGCTTCAGTAAAGATGTCTGATCGTTTAATCTAACCGTACCATTACAAGGTATATGTAATCGAAAGGTGCGATGATTCAATGTTCATAAGAGATAATAAATAAGGAGATTCGCATGACAGGAACTTTAACTTTAATCCGTTATAACGGAACCGAAAAACACGCTTTGGCCGGATCCAAAGCCTATGCAACCCGCAGCCAAGTCAATGAACGGCCGCAAATCATGCTCTGGTTCGAGACAGAGACGGAACCCGAGCCGCTCCAGTCTTTACCGGACTCGGATGAATTATTGAACAATCCGGATGCGGAGCTTACGATTTATCTGGATACGTTAAAACTCGATGTCTTTGCTCCGCTGGAATTTACGATTGCCCAGGGTTACAACGAGAACTCCAGAAGCCTGGATGCAAGGTTGTATTATTTTGAACACCAAGAGGTAAATGATAACCGGGGACGCATCGAATATAGAGGAAATAGCGTATTTTACGTATATTGGACGGGGACGACGATGGACGTCAACTATTATGACGGCAGTAAGCCGGATACCCGATTGGAGCTGGAAGGCGAGTTTACTATGGAGAAATACGAGGATTGGTTATAAAGAAAAATAGATAATATGCAGCAAAACCCTTCAACCCCGTAGAGCCAACCTTCGTTGGGATGGCTCTACGGGGGGGATATAAGCATCCATACTGCACAGGTTTCTTGAGCCTTACACACCAAACTGTTTCAAGTGATGGTCCAGATGCTTGTATAATCCCCTCCCCCATTGCTCCGGAGTCAATTTACCGAAGAATGCATGAGGATGCGTGGTACATTTCTCAGGTCCGTTCTTTTGGAATGCCACTATTTTTTCTTTCAATTGTTCTCTTTCCGTTTCAAATTCTCTTGGATCCGCAATCAAAATATCCGGAATCGTAGACATATTCCGGGGTAACGGTTTTTCATTATAAAACACAGGCTTCGCGAGATTCCCTACCAGCCTACCTAACCAGCCTCTTGGCGGGTTTGTGATGCCCATGGCGATATCTTGGAACGCGGAGCAGTGAGACAGCATTTGGGCAGCATCCATTTTTCCCCATAACGTTTGTGATTGAGCGCTTAATGCGTCGATTCGGTTTAAGATTTGAGTCATATCTACATGATTGAACATATTATTCATGTTAGCCTCTCCCCATAATGTAATCCATGTCTAAACACCTGATTACATTATAGCTGACCCATCTCCGGGACATTTCTTTTTGATTGCTTTTTTTAATATTTTAATAAGAGAATGAATATCATCAATCCTGTGAAGAAAAGCGAAACTGCAGCCAATAGGATTGAAACTTGATGGTGCCTGCTTTCACGCATGTATTTCCACTCCATATATCCGCGAAAGCAGAAGATTACGGATAATAAGAACGGCCATATGGGATTGGGTCTGCTCCTATCCATCGTCCATATAAGGATGAGTATCGGAATTAATAAAGCCCATGAGCCCAGAAGATACCATTTATGCACCGGTGTATCACGCATCTCTTCCTCGCCGACGTCGATGATCTTCCTTAAGACCCATTGACCAACACAAATAACAAGGAGAATAAATGAGTATAACCCCTCCATTATCATCCTCCTTTAAGTGGAATAATAAGTAAGTGCTTCCTACAGCCATCTCATAAAAAAACCTTTAGACACCTTCACCTGTCTTTCGCGTGCCCAAAACTCCAGCTGCCTGATTCCCTCCGTCTGCTCCTCCGCGAACGTAAAACATAACTTTAGAGGTACGATTGCACGCCCTTTCAGTTTAATCCCGACCACCGGTTTCCTGTCATGGTTGATCAGCAAACATTTCACAGCTTCAACGTTAATTACTGTACCGTTTATGACGATTCCGTCTTGAGTCATTTCCAACATGCCTGGTTTCATCAGATAGGTTCGATATACGGAGATGAGGAATACGGCGGAACAAAAAACTAACCACACCATGCAGGCATAATAAAAGAAGTCCCTTTCTTCATGGCCTCTTATTATATTTCCAAGAAGAATAGCGATTAAAATCAACATCGATATCATCAATCTGATCCCTGAAGGAGCAGAAACTCGAAACATCTTCATATTCATCTTTACACTCCTATCATGAAATAATGAGGGTCTGTATTCTGATCCATATGTATAGGTTCATTATACTTGAACTAACAAAATGTGGTAACCCTATGTACAAACAACAATAAAAAAAGCCCCGATTTAATCGGCAGCTCCTGTCTTTATCTATTTACATTATCTCATATAAAAAGCAATCTGGAATTACATGATCAGCACCTCATTTTCTAATATTTAATGTTTATTACACTCACCCATCGTCTATTCCGCAGTTGCCAATTGATTCGGTTCGATCGGTTTGCTTAGCCAATGTTCGTCGGTTTGTACGTGATTCTTGCGAACGAACTTGGCAACGCTGCGCTTAAAGTCGTCATATGCAAATGCGGAAGCCAGCCGAACCACATAACCTTCCTGCTCCCCGCCGCAGTCTGACTGCTTCGTATAACAAGACTTGGCAGCATCCTCGTCCCAGATTCCCCGGTACAAGACAGGAACCGTGACCAGCCCCAGACGTTCCGCCCATTCCTCCGTCTCATCCCATGACAGGCACACATTCAACTCATTCCATACGGAGAACAGCATGAAGTAGGACGGCAGCGCCGAATACAAAAGCGAATGCTTGGCATATACGTTTTCCCCGCAGAGACGGTAACCCTCCGGAATCATATACTTGATGCCCCCATGCAGCGTCTTCACATAATGACGGGAAGGATGATCCTTGCTGTCCAGCGATCTCGCATGAATGAAACCGGGGTACATCGTGGTGTTCTCCCCGTCCATTTTCTCGGTAATGACGACCTCCTGTCCCGTAAAATGGTCCGTGTTTCGTAAAATCTTATCGTCATCCGTATACCCTCTGGACCAAGGCAAATGCATCGTTTTGGGATACTTTATTTTCATCGTTGTTCACCTCCTTATTTGCCGAAGGTATCGGCTTCTGCGAAGAAATACAGCTCAGCCAGCCTATCTTCGCCTAACAAATGATAGATTTTGGATGCCCCTGCATCCCCTCCATGCAAAATTTCCATATGAAAGCTCACAAGTTGAACGACGTGCTGAATGAATGCATCATCATACCCAAGGTCCTTCAATGTATGGCAGGCAATGCTTGCCGATACGTGCTCGTGCCCATAATAGGAATAGTACCCTCTTGCTTGCTTCCATACTTTGCAGAACGGCTTGCCCGCGTCATGGAACAGCGCTGCTAATTGCATAGCCAGCAGATGCTCGCCTTCATAGAAAGCATTGATATATTCCAGCACGGCATACGTATGCTCCGACAACGTTTTGGAATGATGCGGATTCTCCTGATCATATCCCAGCATCACATTGAAATAGGGAGATTGAGACAAGTAGAGAAATAACTCATCATGACCCGGTCTGCGTGTTAACAGCACTTCCAGTTCTTCTCTTGTAAGCTGCGTTTCGCCGTGCTCATGAACGAGATGCAGATCACTGAATCCTTCTCTCATGACAGGAAATTCAAGGTTCTTGGCATATTTCGTCATGATCTTCTCGTCGAGCCGGCGTTTTCGTCCCTTGACTCTTTCCAGAGCCACTTCATAAGGGGTTGTGCAGATATGGCATTCCACCGATCGATCGCCAAATCGCTTCAGGAACTTCTGTCTCCGCTCCCGGCTGACATTGGTGGCATCAAAAACGACATTTCGTCCGGACGCAAGCGCCTGTTCGATCTCGGCGAAAGCTGCATCAAATACCAGATACGTATTTTTCTGTTTGGATTCGCTGCCGAACAATCTTTCACGGATCGAGTCCGTCGCAACGATGACGGCCCGCTCGCTTTTGCATAATTGTTTGGCATAATAGCTTTTTCCGCTGCCGGGTATCCCCACCAGCATATGAATCGTACACATGTTGTTCACCTCCTTTCATGTCTTGGTTCGCTAGGTGTCATCTTTACGTGTTCGGAGGGAGTTCAAGTCGCCTGTTGGTCAGGTAGATCTCTCAAATGGACAGCGCTTATCGAAGTCCATGCCTCTAAATAATGTACCATCCTTTCGGAGTGATTGAGTAAGTAGAGAATTTTTATACTCAACTTTTACATACCTATAAAAAGGCTGATTGCAACAGGAAGAAGCCCTGCCCGGCAATCAGCCTTCATATCATCCTTTCTATCCTATCTACTCCGTGACTTTCCCTCTCGGAGCTGCTGCGGTTGTATCACGCTCCACCAGCTTGACGGGGATCAGTGTCCGGTCCGGTGTCTGTTTCCCTCTCTCGAGCCAGTTTACAACATGTTCGGCAGCTTGGCGTCCAATCTCGTAAAAATTCTGCTCAACGGTGGTCAGCGGAATCATGACATGCTCTGTGACAGGATTATTATCAAAGCCTATGATCGAAATATCCTCCGGAATACGGATCCCTCGTTCCAAACAGCGGTTCAGCAGGTTGGCGGCGATCAGATCATTCTCCGTCTGAACAGCCGTTACCCCTTCCGTCCGGTAAGAGTCCAGCAGCTCATTATAAAATCGTTCAAAGCCAACCTTCTCTCGATAATCCTTCATATTCAGCCTGATATAACGGCTATCCACGGGAAGTCCATGGTCCTTCAGCGCTTGGCAGTATCCGAAATACCGGTTGCGCACCGAAGAGGTTGATTCAATGCTGACTGCTGTAAGAAACGCGATCTTTCGATGACCGAGCTCAATCAGCCTGGATACGGCTTGATAGGATCCACTGAAATTGTCAGAAACCACCGCCCCAAGCGGCAGACTGTCAAAATATTTATCGATCGTCACGATCGGATAATCCTCAAGGCAAAGTCGATGCAGAATGTCGTAATTCGTCTGATCGTTCCGCGGATACAATATAATGGCCGCAATGCCCTTTCGGGTCAGCATTTCCAGCAGATCGCGTTCTTTCTGGGAATCGTAGTCGCTTTGGTGAATACTCAAATAGTAACCGTTCGCGTTGAGCCAGTCCGAAGCTCCGCGAATATATCCCATCGTGCCGCGATCGTCTTCGGAAGGCAGGATCAGCGATATCATTTTATCCATTCCAACCGACCGCTGCTCTTGCCCACGTTGCCGGGGTTTAACAAAGCTGCCGCTTCCTTTGACACGGTAGATAAACCCGTCCCGCTCCAGCTCCTCAAGCGCTCTTCTTGTTGTAATACGGCTCACGCCGAAGGTGGAGCTTAGCTCGGACTCCGTAGGAAGCTGGGCTTCAGGAGCATAGTGGCCTGAAGAAATTTGTGATTTCAGCTCATCCATCATCACGCGATACAGCGGTGGTTTATTGTCTTTGGTCAACTTGGTTCTCATCCCATCTATATCTATTTTCCAGTGTAAATCTTGTCGTACTAAAATTATAGCGTTTGCATCATCGGCATGTAAACCGCTCCTATCTTCCTACTTCGAGTCATTTCGATTACTTTACATTTGTATAACGTTCATACTGCGCTCGTTTGATATCCAAGTAGCTCTGGGCTCCCATTTTGTCCAGAGTCTTTACGTAGTTATCCCAGTCCGTGTCCAGGCTGGCTTTCCCCGTCACAAACTTCACCCGCATCTCCTCAATGTATTTATTGATATCGGTCAGGATCGCGCTCGTTTGATTGGCTTCCTCATCCGTAGGAACAAAATCTGGCCAAAGCTCTTTAGGCGCCAACTGATCCAGCTCAGCCGGATCCGCCTTAATCTCGTCGGCTACCGTCGTCCCACGCGCCGCCATCCGCAAATCGTCGTCTGGCTCAACATATGGATAATAAGCACCATACACATTATCAACATATTGGAAAGCGCCCAGCTGCACGCCGCCCTTGTAATTTAGAATCTCGTCCTTGTATTTCGGTTTGCCGTCAACCATATCATAGGTTTCGCCCTCAAGTCCAAAGGTGGCAAAGTTAATCCCTTCCTCCCCATAGAAATAATCGATCCACTTGATGGTTTCAACCGGATATTTGTTTTTGTTGGTGATGACAAAGCCGAAAATCCCTTTGGCAGGCGGCCCCAGCACCCCAGCGACTTTATCCCCGTTCGGCCCCTCGAGGGCATGAATGCCTACATAGTTCTCGGCTGCATCCTTACCGATATATCCCGGTCCTTCCCATACAAACGAACCGATCAGATTGTTGGAGCCGTCCGTAGACCACTTCGCATAATCATAGCCTGTCGTAAAATTTTGCTGGGCCAGTGACCCGTCCTTGTACAAATCGCTCATGTAACGGAGCAGCTCTCTGTACTTCGGATCATTAAACGTTGTCTTAACCTGTCCGTCCGCGTCCTTATATAGATATTGACCGAATGCCTTGGCACCGCCTTCCCCCATGCCGAAGCTGCCGGCCAGAAAGCTCTCCAGGAAAGTCCAGTACTGCGATTCAAGCACCCACCCGAGACGGGAGCTGTCCTTCTCCCGAACCTTCATGAGCGCTTGTCGGAACTCCTCGGTCGTCTTGGGCACTTTAAGCCCCGCTTCATCCAGCCAATCCTTATTGATATACAGGCGAACGGAATTGAACGCTTTAGAGAAATCGACGTAAGGCAGGGCATAAATATGCCCGTCCGACATCGTGATGGCTCCCTTAATGTCCGGATTATCCTTCAGGAGTTTGTTCAAATTCGGAGCATGCTGCTCGATCAGGTCCTCAAGCGGAACAAATAAGCCTTGTTTGCCGTATTTCATCAGCTCGTCGGTACCGAAAGCAATGCGATAGAATGCATCCGGCAGGTCGTTGGAGCCAAGCATGACATTTTTTCGTTCGTTGACGGCGGAACCCGCCAGCTCCTCAAATTCGACTTGAATGCCGGACATTTCTTCGTATTTTTGCCACATCCATAATTGATCGGCCGGAGGATGCACATCGGTATACCCGCGCTTGACGATCCTTAGCTTGATGTTTCCGGGATCTCCTTCCGTTCCGGCCGGTTCCGGCTCCGCCTTACCCCCTGAACCGCCGCAGGCGGAAAGCGTCAACGAACATGACATCGTCAAGGCAAGCAAAAGTTTCATTCCTTTTCTCATATCCATATCCCCTCTTTTCATGATTATGAGTTCCAAGCGGTAATGACCGCTCTCTATATCGGCTTACCCTTTGATGGCTCCCACCATGATGCCTTTCTCAAAGAAACGCGACAGCAGCGGATACAACAGGAGCAGCGGCAGCGCGGATAATACGACGATCGCATATTTCAAGCCTTCCTTGACCATCATCTGATCCGCATATTCGGCACCGACCGATATTCCGGCCATTTCCTTGAAGTCGTTCTGAACCAGTATTTCTCTTAAAATCAGCTGCAGCGGAAATTTACTACGATCCGTCAAATAAATCATAGCGTCAAAATATGAGTTCCAATGGCCGACCCCGTAGAACAGGATCATTACGGCAATAATCGGCATCGACAAAGGCAGCACGATTCGAAACAGCATATGAAAATCATTGCAGCCGTCGACGTAGGCGCTCTCTTCGAGCTCCACCGGAATCCGGGTCTGGAAGTAGGTTCGCATAATAATCATGTTGTAGGCGCTGATCGCACCAGGCAGTACCAAGGCCCACATCGTGTTCAGAAGTCCTAGTTCCTTGTTTACCAAATAAAGAGGGATCAACCCGCCGCCGAAAAACATGGTGAAAGCAAACAGCAGCGTAAACAGTCCCTTGCCGTAAAAGCGCTTTCTGGAGAGCGGATAAGCGCCAAATACCGTCATCATAATATTGATCGCCGTCCCTATGAATGCGTACAGAAGCGTATTGGCATACCCTCTCCAGATCTCGCTGTTCTCAAACACTTTGGCATAACTGTCGAGATTGAAGCCTGCCGGGAACAGCAGCAGCGGCTTGTCCCAAATTTGGCGCGGATCGGAAAATGAAGCAAACAAAACAAAGAGAAGCGGGTACAAAATGACGATGATTACCAGAATGGACAGCACTAGAATGATGATATCGGCCAGCTTTTCTCCAGGCGTTCGTTTGATGTTCAGCAGCACTTCTTACATTCCCTCCTTAATCCTGCATCGACGACCTCTACCATAAGCTGGTCTCCCCCGCTTTGCGTGCAACCGCATTGACGATAATCAGGATGATAAAATTGATCACATTGTTGAACAGACCGACTGCCGCCGAAAAGCTGTACTGGGTGTTAAGCAGTCCGCTCTTGTACATGTAAGTGGAGATCACCTCGGAGGTTTCCAGGTTCATCGCGTTTTGCATCAACAGAATTTTCTCGAAGCCGACACTCATGATGCCGCCGGCGCTCAAGATGGACAGGATCACGATGGTCGGAACGATACCGGGAATCGTGATATGCCAAATTCGCCGAAATTTGCTGGCCCCGTCCATATAAGCCGCCTCATACAGGTCAGGCGAGATGCCCGAGATGGCAGCGCTGTAGATGAGCGAAGACCAGCCAACTCCTTGCCATACGCCCGACCAGACGTACAGATGCCAGAATTTCGATGGCTCTGCCAGATAATCGACCGGTTCCCTCCCCAAGGAAACAAGGATGGAGTTGAAGACGCCATTCGTCGGCGAGATAAAGAAGAACAGAATACCGACCGCGACCACAACCGAAATGAAGTGCGGTGCGTAGGAGATGCTTTGGGCGAATGAGCGGAATTTACGATTTCGAATCTCGTTGAACAAAAGCGCAAGCAAGATCGGAGCGGGAATGCCAACCAACAGGCCGTATAAACTGATCCCGATGGTATTCTTCAGAATCGTCCAAAAATAATAAGCGTCAAATAACCGCTCGAAGTGCTCGAACCCGACCCATGGACTGTTCCAAATGCCAAGGCCAGGCATAAAATCCTTGAAGGCGATCTGAACGCCGTACATCGGCCAATAATGCCAGATCAAAAAATAAAGCACCGCCGGCGAGATAATGATATACAACCCGATATTTCGCTTGAGCTGCCTTTTAACATGCGTCCATTTGTTGGACTTTGGAGCGGGCTGTGGGGATGCCGAGTTTAATCGGGCGTCCATGCTTTGTCATGACCTCCTTTTTCTCGATCAAAATAGTAAGTAAATATTAGCCACGGTGGTCGACTAATATCGGCTTCCGTTGGCAATGCATCACCTCCTTTTCGTAACTTACTTGTACTAACAATTTTGAATATATTGATTATTTGTTATAACACATTCTAGTTAGCATTCAATTTCCAGTCAATATGACATCGAAAAATTGCTACTTTAGAAGTATAAATTGCACTTTTGTTATGACAAATTTCGACGGTACAGCCATTGTTAATGATGAGAAACAATCCATTCCATGCGTTTGGTTGACAACAAAAAAAGCCGCGTAATTCACGCGGCTGTTCCTACTATATGGACGACGATACGACGATATGGAAAAAAAGTGTCGTGTTTTTAAAATGGCTGAAGCTTTCGTCTGCTTACAGGTAACCTGCCAGTTTGGCAAGTATTTTTGCTTGTTCGCCCGTCAATATTTTGCCGGATTGTGCGCTAACTTGATTGGAAAAGGCGTTCAGCATGCCTTCCTTGGCAGAGGTGTTACCTCTATTCTCGGCCTCTTTGGCATGGAGGAGTTTACTTGACAGCGATTGTGCGAGTCCTGGATCGCTCGCGGCGAAATGCGCTGCAAGCGCGGACAAGCTGTCATACGTTACAATCACCTCGAAACGAAAGACCGCTTCCGTTTTATTTCCCGCCAGATCGATTGCCTTGACGGAGATATCGTGGGATCCTGGCTCGAAGAAATAGGCAGGACGTTCAATCAGTGAATGAGAACAAGGATTGTCAGCTAACCCAGACAGACTGTCGACGGCGCTGCACGAAACGTATACAGAATCGGTTACGGTATACGTACGCTCACCGGTGAATTCAACGACAGGTGCCGTCTTGTCGATCTGCACCTTCAGCGTCCCCGGAACCTCAGGCACGCCTGAGAAGTTAGTGGCGGAATAGGTGACCGTCGTGACGCCTTCCTTCGTGATTTCAAGCTGGGCCGTATTCCCTTTTATTGTAGTCTTCTCTATTGGCTGTGCCCCTTCCGCAGCGTATGCAATGGAGTACGCGCGGTCGGCAGAGATGGACAAGGACACATCGGAATTCACCCAGCCGTTCTCGTTGGGAGAAGGCGATAGACTAACCGTGGAGACGGGCGGCACACTGTCTTTTACCGTTACAAAGAAATCGTCATAATAGGCTGTTGCCACATTGTATCTGGAAGTTACCGCAATCAGTTTTGCATAAGCCGCATTAGCTGGAGCCTTCCCTCTTAGCGTCACTTTCTGCCATTGGGCCAATCGCGATTCATCCAAATGGGTTTCCAAGGTGGAGATGGTCGCGTTATTGCTATCAAAGAATCGGAACATAAAGCCAGGCTGACCGGATTCAATATAAAGATTCATGCCCGCCGTATATTCCTCTCCCGGAATGACGGGAATCGGATCACTCTGAACGGCAACGGATGCCGTTCTCAGCGTATCCGTAATCTTCAGGCTGTGCGTTCCCGTGAAACTGCGTTCTGTGCTGCGATCATAGCGGTAACCGTTGCCTGGAGCGAATAACGGGCCCCAACCCTTCAACTCCTCTTCGAAGCCGGGATTGGTGACGGGAACAGCCGTATGCGGCGGTTCCTCCACGACCTCACCGTCAACTTCCATCCGATACAGGATCGTATTGGTTTGCATGTCCGTGAAATAGAGATTCCCGTCCGCATGTAGATCGAATCGGGAGGTGTCGGCCAATGTCCGATGTTCCAGCGTTTCAGGGTCAATGACCGTCAGTTTGTTGTTAAACAGCACATAGAGCAGTCCATCCTCCGACCAGCGGAGCGGGTGATGCGCCCATTGGCTGAAATTCAAGCTTGGATACACTTTTTTACTCTTCACGACTTCATACGTATCGGGATCGATCGCAAAAATATACTCATAGGATGCCCCCCAGATCAATCCGTCCGGACCTGCCGAAAGATCTCCGATGAATATCGGTTTATCCAGACCGGGAACCCGGAGTGGAAACTCTGCTATTTTTTGCTGTGTCTCCTCATCCCAGACAAAAATCTTCGCTTCCGCTTCCGTCGGTTCAGAACCCAGTCCGCCTCGAATCGTGGTGGAGCCGAACACCTTGCCGTCATGAACCGTCGTGCTGAGCACGCTCTGATTCTGGACGACATTGCGATGAACGTTGATTTCTCCGGTGACGGTATCATAAACGGTCAATGAGCCGCCCAGCGTGCCGTAGCCGGATATCGTCGAAATGTAGAGCTTGCCTTTGGAACTGGAGATATCTACCAGCCTCTCCTGATCGTTGCCCAGTACGGCCAGTCGCTTCGGATTGTTCGTTCCAGGCTCCGTCGATAAATCGAACTCGTACAGTCCGCCCTCCGGGTACACGCCCATATAGACTTTATTGCCTACGGCATGAACGCTATCCGCTTGGCCGATGCTGAACGGCGTTGCGGTGTTATCCGTCAGATCGACGAGCGAGGATCGCGCCTGCGAGCCGGTGGTGATCAGCTCCGTATCGGACACGCTTTTCAACCGGTTGACAACGCCGGGCAGACCCGGAATAACAGGCGGCAACAGGTGCACTTGCTTCGTTTCGATATTCATGATCGTAACGCCGCCGTCATAACGGACGGTCACCAGATTTTTGCCTGGGTATTCCGGATTATGGGGAAATTCAACCCAATCTACTCCCCGAAATCCGCTGTTGTACTCCATTCCGGTTAACTCGACCTCATGCGTGGCAAGATTAAACGTTTTCAGCTTCTTGTCGGACATATAATACAGTTTTCCGTCAAGCGAGTCCGTTGCGTGCAGCCCCGTTACATTCTCGAGCACAACATCCAGCCAGCTTTCCGTCTGCGTATCGTAGATAAACGCCTCTCCAGGAATGCCGCTTCCGTCCGTATATCGGGCAAACAAATAACGGTTATCAATCGTGCTCAGGTCATACACGGTGTCTTCTTTAATGGGAAGGGAAGCAGCGATATTTGTTTTCTCCCCGGTTGCTAAATTCACGCGTACGATCTGCTTATGCGCGGTGCCGGCATATATATTGCCGCCCTGGTAAGCAATGGAGCGCACATATTCCTGGTCAAGCAACCCGATGACGCGGCCATAATCTTTGGTTTGCTTTGTAGCCGGGTCATACTGATACACTTTGCCGCCGGGATAGGTTCCGACATATACGCGGCCCTGTTCATCCGTGGTGATGCTGTTCGGAACCGACTGGCCGTCGAACTGTGCCACTTGCACAGGGACATGAGTAACCGGTGAGTAACTCCACAGCCTGGCTCCGCCACCGTCAGCCGCAAGGAACAATGTTCCGTCCGGTGCCGTCGTATGTGCCCATGAGCTTTCGGAGGGTCCGATCGGAATACTCCGCAGCAGTTTATAATCCTCCAGGTCGATCACGTTAAGATGCCCCGGCTTTCCTTTACTGGTCGCATAAAGAACGTTGCGGCCTTCTTCCTTCCCTGCCGTACCGTTGAATACGGCAACTGTATAGTTGTTAGGAATGAGAATTTCCTCCGGTGTTCCGTATGTTTTCTGAGCCAGCCTGCTCTCCCCGGAAGCAGCTGCGACACCGCTGCCTCCTGAGCATGCCAATATAAAACAAATTGCAAGCATCAAGACCTGGTACTTGCCACCTTTTCTAAATCTCATAAATAACCTCCTTGGAATCAATCGTTGTCTTCCCGAAAGACCACTGCGCATGCATGCGGGTATCGAACGGGCGTTAGTCTCGGTTTTTGTATACGGATCCTCCTTTTTCAATGCATTGACAAGCCCTTGTAAGTAGAATCCAGAACTTGGACCCGGGTCGTCTGGCCCGTATATTAGGCAAATAGCAAGGTGGTGTCAATCGATATTTATTTTGCTTTCTTACATTTGTCTCGTTAAGGGTCAAAGTGGATTTTGCAAAAGTGGTAGAATAATCGCAAAATCTTCATCGAAAATTTAAAGTTTGGAACCCAATAGATAAATAACTAAACCCGACGGTAAACAAGAAAAAAGCCGCAATTTAAGCGGCCCGGAGCAAAATGTCAATTCGTCTCAAACCCGGCATCCTTCCTTCTTTAGGAAGCTCTTTAGGAAATTCTTCACTTTCGTTTATATCGAAATCCCTTAATTTCTTGAATGCTTCAGTTAAGGTACAACGCGGGGATAAAAAAATAAAAGACTGCCTCTTTAGCAGTCCTTCTTGGTGCTATTGAATGTTATTTAGGTACAGCAGCAACTCTTTCTTTTTGTGTTCGTCCGCCACGGTTGGTGATAAACACCCCGGATAAAATGAGAATTAGGCCGATGATCAGGCTCCGCCCAATCGGTTCATCCAGCAGTGTATATCCCCAGATCATCGCCGTTGCAGGCACGAGATAAGTGACGGATGTCGCGAACTCGGGGCTCCCTTTCAAGACCATATAATTGAACAGAATATAGGCCACGCCAGAACCGAATATGCCCAGGCCAACAAGAGAACCTATACTGGCAGGCTCCGCGATCTTGGCAAGCTCAACCGTTTCCGTTGTAAGAGCGATCACTCCACTCCCTGCCATTGCCCCAAGCAATGTAGCGAACGTTAACTGATACATACTCAGTCCGCCCAATAAACGTTTGGATAACTGCGAACCAACGGCGTAACACAAAGTAGCACCTATCATTGTCGCAAACCCAATGAAATCGACGGTAATAAATGATCCAGGTCGAATGCCGAGCAGAATGATCAGTCCGACAAGCGTGACGCCCATGCCCATCCATTGAATCCGCCTAAACACGGAGCCGAAGAACAGCAACCCGACGATCATGGTCCAGATCGGCGTCGTTGCATTCAATACCGAAGCCATGCTGCTGGCCAGTGGAGGTTGTACAGCGTGATTCTATACAGCGCTCTTGCAGGCAGCTTCCATTGGTATGATTCATGAATAACGTAAGCCTGGCAGCCTTCATGTAGGCTTGCACGCCTGGCGGTACTGCCTCGGTGAAACCCCGTACTGTTTGCGAAACTGATCGGCAAAATGATTGTAACTGTTAAACCCGACATCCTGCGCGGCTTCGTTCGCCGTACGGCCGGAATGGGTCATCAATAAGGCGGCATGGCGAACCCTCATTTGATTCAGATGCTCCACGATAGTGTACCCCGTTTCTTGCTTGAACAAGTGGGCCAGCCTTGACCCCGAAATTCCGATCTCTCGCGATATCGCGTCGATTCGAATATCTTCTTTTAACGATCGGGACAGCAAACCAAGGGTCTGCTCGACTCTGGGATCGAGTCTTTTGTTCATCCGCTGCGCAAGCAGGAGCAAAATTTCACGCAACGAATTCTCACACAGCGCCTCCCATAGGTCCAAACGATCCAGTGAATCTTGAAGTACATTCCGAAATGCTTGCTCGACTCGCCCACGTACACGTTCATCGGGCAGCGTTTCGACTAGAAACTCCTCATAACGCAGCATCCTGTTTTCCGGAAGTCCGGGATAATGAATCCACAGGAAGTTCCAGCGTTTCCCCTTCACAGTTCCGTATTCATGCGCGATATTGGCGCGCAGTAGGCCAAGCTGCCCGGGTCCGCAGCGCTTCTCTCCGGCAGGCGTCCGGACATAGCCCTCTCCATGCAGCGTATAAACAAGCAGCCAATCCTTCATGCCATGAGGGCGACGTAAGCGATAAGCATCGTCTTGATCGAAATGGTCGCCGAATATGGTGCCGGTACTTTCTAAGGGTTTCACGTGCCTGCCCGCCGGCGTTCGCATGAACTTCTCCTCCTTTTGTACCTGTAATAACAGAATAGCAGAATCCCGGTATTAATAAGCAGAAAACTGACTTCCTCTCAAGTTAAGCAGGCGATATTCTATTGTCAATAGGAAAAACAATAAACGTACAGGAGGCATTCCCATGCAAAAGCAGCCAAGAGTATTGACTCAAGAACAGTTGCAATTGTTCGAAACGGAAGGTTATTTAATCGTAAAAGGGCTCTTCCGCCAGGAGGAGGTGTCGGAAATCGAAGCAACGTTTGAGGAGATCAGCCATACTACCGTTCCTGGCCACTTTGAGCCGGTGTTGGATGAGGAAGTTGTCGAACCGCTGAAGCGTTATCCCCGTGTGATGCATCCGCACCGCTTTAATCCGACCGCGATGAAATATATGCTGCACAAGCCTGTTATGGATGTACTGGCCGATTTGTATGGCGAGCCGGCACTCGCGGCTCAAAGCATGTTCTATTACAAACCCCCGGGTTCCCGCGGACAAGCGCTGCACCAGGACAACTTTTACCTGCAGGTCGAGCCGGGTAACTGTATCGCGGCGTGGACCGCAATCGATGCGTCTAATGAAGAGAACGGCGGGTTGCTCGTCGTTCCGAAAACAAGTGATTATGCTCTGGTGTGCCCGGAGGAAGCCGACTCGAACGAGTCGTTCACCACCCATTTCGTAAAGCCGCCCAAGGATAGCAAGGCCCTCCCGGCGATCATGGACAAAGGCGATGTGCTGTTCTTTAACGGCAACCTGATCCACGGCTCCTACCGTAACAAATCCAACCGTTTTCGCCGAGCCTTCATCTGCCACTACGCCAACGCCTCGGCTGCCAAGATCGGTGCTTTCTATCGGCCATTATTCCGGGAGGACGGGACGGAAGTCAATCTCGACATCAATCCGAATGGCGGTCCGTGCGGCGTCGAATTTGATACGGCATATCCCCATTAAATTTCATGCACCAGCGTATACCTTGATAGCGCTGGTCGTGCTGTTTTTAATCTTAATCTTCCCACACATTCTGCAGCGGAAGGCCCAGCTCGCTTCGGGCCGCATCCACAACCATCTGAATAAAAGCGGTTTTCTCCTTCGTATAGGCTTCCATGGAACTTGCGTTTAGGGCAGCCGCCCTTTTTACTGCGCCGTACTGCGTGACAAGCTCCGGATGACTACGCAAATAATCTCGCAGCAAAATTTCATTTCTCGTATGGAACAACGCATCATACATCATAAGGTGAACATTATGAGTCCACTTTCCTTCCGTACGCTTGGCAAATAAATATCTCCCCTGCATTCCGGTTGGAATATGCGTATAGCTAGCCGGATCAAACCTTGATTCATAATAGGCGACCGGCCGGAGCGGCGTCAAACCGACAAAGATGTCGATCACCGGCTTGGATGCCTGCCCGGGAATCGCGGTACTCCCCACATGCTCGATGGCTGCCGCTTCGGCACCAAGTCCCGAAAGCAGCGCTTCTTTTTCGGATTCAAAAGCTTCCGCCCAGCTTTGGTCAAATTCTACAATGGTGATGGTATCCTCCATCACGCTCACCTCGCTTTGCTTTTATTAACCTAAGAGTGGTTTATGAAAATATGTAAGAATTAATTATATATAAAAAAATGCCTTTGATGAAGACTGAGTGGATAATAATTCCACCTCCCATTAAATTCGGCGTAAGGTACAGTATAGAAAAGCCCTACCATAGAGATCTTGGTAGGGCTGATTCATTAGGACAAGTGCATATCAACTAAAATTTTGCATTGTTTTCGATCATTGGCCAATGTTTCAAAGCCTTTCTCGACAATATCGCCGAGCGGTATGAGGCTTGTGATGACCTTGTTCCCATCAATGATACCTCCGGCGAGCAATCGAATCACCTCGGGGAACAGGTTTGCGTAAGCGTAAGAACCGGTAATTTTGGCTTCGGTCTTTACAAAGCTGTTCGGGCTAAAGGTGACCGGCTGTTCCCACAAACTCACAACCTTGAATTCCCCGCCTTTTCTCACCGCACTTACGCCGCTCAAGAATGTAGCCTGCACACCCGCCGCATCAAAGGCTACGTCCACTCCTCCGTCCGTCAGCTCCTTGATTCGTGCAACTGCATCGACTTCAACCGGGTTAAGTACGTGGGTTGCACCTAGCTCCAGCGCCTTCTCCCGGCGGTCATCGGATACTTCCACGACGATGATTTCGCTTGCTCCCGCCGCTTTCACCGCTTGCAGGAGCAAAAGACCGATCGGACCAGCCCCAAAGATGGCTGCCGTATCGCCAAGACGCAGCGTGCTTTGCCGTACCGCATGAACCGCTACGGCCGTAGGCTCGACGAGTGCTCCAAGCTTAACGTCCATTTCAGCTGGAAGCTTAAACGCATTCTCCTCTTTAACAACGGCGTATTCCGCGAACCCGCCAGAAATGGAATAACCGTAACCGCCGCTGTTCGAGCACAGATTCACCATTCCTCTTCGGCAATTGGAGCAATGGCCGCAAGCGATGAGTGGTTCAACGGCCACCTGATCACCGGGCTCCACAGAGGTTACGCCTTCTCCTACTTCAACGACCGTACCGGAGAATTCATGTCCGAGAACCGGCTGCGTGCGGATTGGAAATGTACCCGCTACATATTCATGCATGTCGCTTCCGCATATGCCTGCATAATCCACTTTGAGGAGTATCTTTCCCGCTTCAAGAGGAGGAATGGCCGTTTCTTCAACCCTGATGTCTTTAGTTCCGTATATTTTCGCTGCTCTCATGATGTTATCCCCTTTGCTGTTCACGATGAATGCAAACCGTTCAAGACAAGACGAATAATATGCTCAGCTGCCTGCGCGGCGTTGTCCTCCGCAGGGGGCAAATCGCCGAACACTGGCTCGAGGAACGGGTTCTGTCTGGAAAAGATAACGACCCCCATCACAAAATGGACGGCGTACACAATCGATTCGAACTGAAACACGCCTTGGCTCTTCCCTGCTTCCAGTATGGCTCTTAGATGTACCCAAGAAGGATAATAGGCATTCGAAAGCATCTTGAGCCGGGGACTTTGCATCATCATTTCCTGCTGCAGGATATGAATCAACTCTTCGTTATCGTAACGGTATGCAACAAAACCACGGATAAACGCTTCAAGCGCGTTGATTGGCTCCTCCAAGTTGAAGGACAGCTTCGCAAAATGTTCATTAAGCGGTTCGAACAAAGCATAGAGCAGCTTGTCCTTTCCTCCGAAATGGTAGGATACCAGCGCTAATGCAACGCCTGCTTCGTCGCAAATTTCCCTGACGCTGGTGCCTTCAAAACCTTTTCCGGCAAACAGCTTCTTCGCTGCCCCTAAAATCTTCTGCTTTACGTCCTTTTCCTGATTCTGTACCTGTTCTTCGTTTACCATTCGATATCCATTACCTGTCTACATGTATTTGCTATTCCAATTATTCGTTAAGTTGATTCTTTGATTTGAACGTTCGTTTTGAACAATTGTTCAAGCAGCTGCGAATTCATTTTACTCCTCGTTTTTATTCATGTCAAATGTGTCTGCACCCTTGGATCAAGAGCCGCGGTCTTCCCCGCAGCCATGATCCTCGCCTCCGTATGCAGTTCATACTATCTCGCTCTTCTAGTCTTTAACCATGGAGTGATTCGCCTGGTTCTTCCGATCATTTTAGGGAGCAGCATCAATGCGACGATACAAGAAATGATCAAATACACGGACTGGACTCCTTTCTCTTCCGACAACATCTGTTCCACACTCGTACCGATCAGCAGAACAGGATGTTTCGTATCGTCCCCCGGTAAGGGAAAGGCTTCCAACTGGCCTTTGTTAGCCCGGCCAATTACCGTCACCCAATCCCCGGGGGAGACGGCATAATAACCGTAAGCCGTACCCTTGGGACTTTCCATCAGCAGCGGTCGGGATGAATTTCCTTGGTAAATCAGGGAGACATGTTTCGAGTCAACCGTCGCAAAATTCAGCGGAAGCCAGTCCGTGTAAAACCTGAACCGTTCCGCCTGAACCGTTACTCCGTTAAGCTCTGAACTTCCCCATGATTGGTGGCTTCCGTTATCATCCAGCTTGTAATCGCAACCACCCTTACCGCATTCCCAGCGGAACGGCTCTTTCTGGAGCAGAGCATAAAGATCCTGGAGCTTGCCTTCATCCGTATATGCCGCTTCTCCCCCAGCCTGACCTTCGAGACGTACATAGCCAGTCATTTCGGATGTCAAATGATGGACCGGCTGAGCTTTGTTTATAATGGTCGTGAGCCGGGCGGAATTCCAATACATTAGAAGCGATCCAAGCAGGATAATCCATCCGATCGCTTCCATAATCCGAAACCAGAACCGATCGAAGCGGGTGTCTTCGGATCGTTTACGTTGTTTTCTCGCTTTCTGCTTATATGTATGGATACCTGTACGACTGGGTTTATTTTTGCGTTGCTTGACCACGGGTTTTATCTCCTCCTCCCGTTAACGATGTCAGAGATGACAATTATCATATACGACTGCCAGGTACGCGGGGTTTCAATCGGCATCAGACAATGGATAGGATCAATACGGACCCTTCTACTCTTGTTCGCGACTGGAATGGCAACTATGTAGCGGAGCATCGAAGAACGGATGAAGAATTTGACATAAATCACAATCGCCGTTATTCCTTAATAATGTCAGAGTGACTTCATCTATTAGTGCGCAATAGATAAACTTCCCTTTCCTGCCGGCTCAACATAAAAAAACCGTCTACAAGTAGACGGATCGCACAAGCTAAGCTATTTCCATTTCAATAGCGATTTCTGTGGATTATCAATTAACCCACTTTGTCCTCCAACCGTTTAGGCGGATTTCGAGGACTTTTTGTTTTTTTTGGAACCAATTTTACGCAATCCGTGCATGCCGAACAACAAAAGCGGGAGTATAAATCCGATGGTAATCGTATACGGAATCCAGGTCTTAGTATCCCATACCAACTTGAATGGAACATTGGGATAGATGAAGACGGAAACCGCGGCCAGAATCCAACCGAGCGGAACGACCAGAGGCTGATAGTTTTTAATATTAAATATTTGGCTTACCCCAATCGCTATGGCATAGAAAAACAAGGAAATTCGATAAAATAAAGTGATAAACCACATCACGGCCATGACCGCCTCAATCCGCTGAAGAAAATTGCCGATATTGATTTTTTTTGCCAGCATATAACTTGGATAAAGGTTTCTTGCTGTTATGTCTGGACCCAGTACCAAGATCGTTAAGGCAATAATCGTAAACAACACCATCGCTCCGAATAAACTGCCGATATAAACGGCTTTGTATGTTTCTGACGGTCGGTTGACGGCCCCCGGGTAGATGATCATCAACACGACATTCGGCAGAAAAGTAATGCTAACGAAAGAGACGGCGGCTGGAAAGAAGGGGTTAATCCCCGATTCCAAAATCGGCATAGCATTCTCCCATTTAATCTCTGACAATAATAATAAACTCATGGATAGAAACAGAAGAAGAAACCATGGAAAGAGCATTTCCGCTGAACGAGCCAGCACCTCAAGGCCTAAACGCACCCCAAGCACAACCAGGGCCCCAAATAGGAAGATGATCGCCTGAATCGGACTTTCCGGCAGCATCTGGATCGTCATGAAAATACCGATCTCATGTAACACCGTAGCGGGACCGCCTAGGAACAACGTAAGCAGGAAGAGAAGGTTTATCGTTTTGCCGATCCATTTTCCAAAAAGCTTCTCGGACAACTGCATTAAATTCGTTTCCGGATATTTTTTGAACAATTGCAGCTGCAGCGCCAGAATGATGAATCCGAGGCCGGTACCGACCAAGCAGGCAATCCATGCATCTTGCTTAGCAATGGAAGCCATACTCGAAGGAACGATAAGAATAGCACTTCCGATCGTATACAAGGCAGTTAATATGCTGACCTGACGCAGTGAAATTTTGACTACGGGCATCTTTCCCGCTCCTTTTCTTATTGGATCAAACCGATGGCAGTAAGCCAATCACTGAGCGGCTTGAATACGACCGTGATCATAGCCAAGGGAGTTGGGATATCTTTCATGACCGTTTGAGCCACGCTGATTCCCATGCCAATGATCATGAATACCGCGAACCCCCAGATTTCCCTGTATTCTTTTTCCCGGAGCATCCTCGGCAGCTCCAGCCAGGTTAAGATCCCGGCTGAAGCCGCTATAATCGCGAAGTTGAGCATGAAATCGCCTCATTCCTTGATATCATTTAGAAATGAATCGTTGGTAGTTCCTGTACGCCGGATTTTATAATCCACCTGGATATGGGTCTCGAGATTCGGAAAATATCGGTCTTCCCACTCGTCCTTCATCCCTTTCCACGCCTTCGGGTGCGCACGGCGAAAAGCTTCCCCGAAGCCGAAGATGTCCACTTTATGCTCCGTTTGTACTTTAGCGATAACCGCCTCTAAGCTTTGGGTAAGTCTTTCTTCCATTTGGACTTCGAGGTCTCTTAAGGTATCAGGGTGAGACAGATCCAAGCCGCCGCACTCTACAGAGCCGATATTTCCCTCCATATTAATTCGGATATCCATTTGAGGACGGGATTGGACCATTCTTCCCTTCAGCTTCGTTTCGGACCTAAGCGTCTCCACAATAACCTTGCCATCGTTCCGCCGGCAAGGTATGAAATCTACAGAGCTTTTCACGTGCCCCGTAATAAGTCGATACCCTCTGCTATCCTTCTCGTTTAACCACCCAATCTGCTTGTCCCTTTTGAAAACGGCAAGCCCCGAATATTTCAATTGGCTTGGCGTATTAATATTTTCTACATTCTTCTTCGTTTTTCCGATGTCCCGATTCCCAGTTATGATCAATCCTGTAAGCACGGGGTGTTTGCCGCTGCTGGTCATATCGCTTATCAATTCATCCAGTGTTACAGCCATGCTGGGTGACCATACCTTCTCGGAGATTTGCAGCGATTCGTAAAGTTTATTTGCAGGGATGGTTTCCAGGGACGTCATGATTTTCAACGTTTCCTCCGCCGTTGCTCCTTTGGTCACAACCAAGTAGAAATCGGGTCTAAATTCATGATCCCTGGATAGCAAGTCCAGAACTTTGGCAATCCCTTCCTTTGCCATTGCCTCATCCATAAGAAACATCCGTAAATGGGAAAAATAAATTTTCCGCGGACTGATCTGTGTCATCCTCCGTGCGGCTTCAAAAATAGTGTCCCCTTCTGCCGTATACAATGTAGCAGGCGCTTGGGGACCTCCACTTCTTTTGGCGGTGAGCTGTCCGGGATTGGCAACCTGGACAGTTAAACGATAGCGGCCTTCCACCCAGTCCACCCCAGCGGCTACCGCTATGGCCAGATCGTTCAATTCCCTGCGATTCCAGCAACCGCTCAGAAGAAGCATGATGACAATATGCAGGAGAATCAACGCCGTGATCCGTTTCATCCATTTCACTCACTTTCCCGCTGGTCTGCAATAATCTATTCCCGCGATTTTTGGGGTGGTGTGCTTTTTCTGCGCTTTTGGTTGTTCTGATTCATCAGTCGGGGGCGACTCAGCAGCATCCAATGCGGGAGCCGCAATATCGTATCTTTTTGCCCCTCCGGAATTAACGGCGCGAAAGGTGACATGTACGGAACGCCGAACGAGCGTAGGCTGCACAAATGGAGAATTAGGGCGATGATCCCCACTAAGATGCCGAACAGGCCAAAGGATCCGGCAAGAGCCATTAACGGAAACCGGAGCATCCGAAAAGCAATGGACATATTAAAGGATGGAACGACGAAGCTTGAAATTGCCGTGATCGCAACCACGATGACCATGGCGGGCGAAATGATCCCCGCTTCAACGGCGGCTTGCCCAATCACCAATGTGCCTACGATGGAAATCGCCGATCCGATATTTTTGGGCAGCCGCACGCCTGCCTCCCGAAGGATCTCGAAGGTAACCTCCATAAGGACCGCCTCGACAAAGGCAGGAAACGGGATCTGCTCACGCTGCCCAGCCAGTCCGAACAGGAGCCTTGTCGGCAGCATTTCGTGATGAAAGGTGGTTATGGCAACATAGAGGGAAGGTCCAAGCAAAGAAATAAATATGCTCAGGTAGCGCAGCAAGCGCAGGAAAGAGCTGATATCCGCGCGCTGATAGTAATCCTCCGCAGCATGCAAGAAAGAGACAAAGAGAGCCGGAACAATCAGAACAAACGGAGTCCCGTCCACGATAATCGCAATTTTTCCTTCCAGCAGCTCGGACGCAACCACATCCGGACGTTCGGTATTATAAACGGTAGGAAAAGGAGTTAACGTCTTATCCTGAATCAACTCCTCGATATAGCCGCTCTCCAAGATGCTGTCCACATCGATTCGTCCAAGCCGGGTCCGGACTTCCCCGACAATTTTATCGTTTGCAATGCCGTTAATGTACATCATGGCGACATCCGTCTGCGTCACTCGACCGATCTGTTGCGTTTCCATCCATAGTTGAGGATCCTTGATTTTCCGGCGAATCAAGGCTGTATTCGTACGCAGCGACTCCGAAAAGGACTCGCGCGGACCGCGGACGACATTCTCCGCCGATGTTTCCATGACCCCGCGGTCCTTCCAACCGCGTGTACCTGCCGCGATGCCTCGATTCAATCCATCTACCAGAAAAATGGTGTCTCCCGACAATAAGGAATGGAACAACTTTTTATAATCGGTAATAGACTGAATCTCATTATTGACGAGGGAAATTTGTTCTAATATCTTTTGCCCGTCGAATGGTTTCGAATGTTCCGAATCTTCCCTGACCCGGGATTTCGCAATATCTGCTACAACCATCATGATGGATTCCGAAATGATCTTTTGATCCGCCAAACCGTCCGTATAAACGATAGCGATATAGTGTATCTCCTCTTCATCCAGCGGAATTTCCCTGATCACGATATCGGTGCTGTTGCCAAGGGCTGCTCTGATATGGTTTAGATTGCTTTGTATATCCGGGCTTAAGGCATCGGGATCTGTAATCGATGTGTTAGCCGGTAGGGTATCTTTGATGCGGTTATTGACGGGATGGCCGGTTCTTCTTCGATACCGCATGGGAACATCCTCCCTCTCTCAGATGCTATTCCCCCATTATTACCGAAGAAAACCAGCTGTAAACTGTCTGATGCACATTGCTGTGTACCAAGCAGGCCAAGGGAAATTTCGATAACATCCACTCTCACAGGATGACGCGGCTGAACGAAAATTGAGTGATTTTGTATCATACGACTCAGCTCTATAACAGAAACGCTGAGGCATATTTGGGCTAATAAAAAAGAAGATACACCTGTGGAATCCCGGATTATCTTCTCAGTCAGTGCGGATATCAAATAGCTATGCGGAGAAATTTTTGTTCTCCATAACGATTACAGACTCTGTTCCAGACCTCGAGGCTGCGGTTTGTTTGGTATGTAGAACCAGTTCACGGATGTTGCTGCAGCACTGCTTCGCCCCTGCGATTAATAATGGATCGCCTATAAAACTCAATTTTAATCTTTTAGTTAAAAATCCTCCAATCGTCATGACCAATGGAACGGTAGGCGAAGTATTGGAATATACAATCGGTTCTGCGTTCTGATATTTGTCTTGAAGGATCAGGCTCAAATTTTTTAGAGCTGGTATGACAACCTTGGATGAGCCCCTTCCAAGTGTGTATACCGGATTCCCGTTCTCATCCAGCCCGTGGAAAACGAGTTTGCCCATGTCGGAAGTATTGAGTTTATTGAAATAGTCAACCGCCAGAATCTCGTCTGTAGTAAGCTGCCGATGCGTGGGTAATTTATTTAGATGATACGCGGCTGCCAGCGAGGTTGTATGGGTTCCACCGTAATCATTATAAATAAATATCATTTCATATAACCCTGCCTTCATGATGTAATGAGCTTATTATGCCTCATTAATCTATACTATATCCCATTCCTCCCCATCACCTATCCACAGTTTTGCTAGATTCAATATGATCGACATAAAAAAAGCCCTGAACATCAGGGCTTTTGCATGATTAAATCATCATATAAATCTAAACTTAGTCCAGGTAAACGGCTTTGCCGAGTTTTGCGGATTCGTAGAGAGCTTCCAAAATTCGAGATACGACATAAGCTTGTTCCGGGGTTACGACAGGATCCTTATCCTGATCGATCGCCTCGATCCATCTTCTCATCTCAACATCCGGAGCCTGCTCCTTCTTCCCGTCATAGAACGCTACTCCGCCGGAATTCAATTCGATCTCGTTGGTGTACAGACGACTGAATTTCTCGCCGTTGATGCGAAGACCGTTCTTCATGTCGGCTCCGCCTTCCGAACCGCTCAGCGTACATTTAGCTTCATCGATATCCAGCGTATTGAGCGCCCAGCTGGATTCCAGCATGATGGTCGCGCCATTCTCCATTACAATCATACCGAATGCGGAATCCTCAACGGTGAATTTTTCCGGATCCCATGGTCCCCAAGCATTTGCCGCGTTCTCCTTGCGAGACAATTCATGGTAAGTGGTACCGAGGACGATCTTCGGTTTGTAATTATCCATCATCCAGAGGGTCAAATCGAGAGCATGCGTACCGATATCGATAAGCGGCCCGCCGCCTTGTTTTTCCTCATCCAAAAACACGCCCCAAGTTGGAACCGCTCTTCTCCGTACGGCATGAGCCTTGGCAAAATAAATATTTCCGAGCTCACCGGCTTCGCATACTTGTTTCAGGTAAAGACTGTCTTCACGGAATCGGTTATTGTATCCGATCGTCAATTTCTTGCCTGTACGCTCTGCGGTTTCCATCATCCGCTTGGCATCCGCAGCCGTTTTTGCCATCGGTTTCTCGCACATTACATGCTTACCTGCTTCAAGGGACGCAATGGAAATTTCGGCATGTGAGTCATTAGGCGTCAGAACATGAATGATATCGATGCTTTGATCCTGAAGCAGCTCTTTATAGTCGCTATACACTTTAGCTTCCTCAATCCCGTACTTGCTAGCAGCAGCTTCTGCCCGATCAAGGACGATATCACAGAATGCCACAAGCTCCACGTTGTTCAATCTGCTTAAGCTCGGCAGATGCTTCCCGTTTGCGATACCGCCACAGCCGATAATTCCAATTCGATACACCTTAGACATGAATCATCACCATCACTTTTCATTAATTTTTAATCACTTCAAATATAAAGTCCTGCCTATCCATAACGCCTTAAAGAGCAGGCGGGCTTTTATGTATGTAATTCTGCCACAACATCTCTTCGGTCTCCGGATATGAACTTAGCTGCCATGACATCCACATATAAGGTATCACATCTCACTCGTTTTTTTAGTCCAACTATGCGACAAATCATATATAAAATTACGACATCCTTATGAGAAGAACATCATTAGGCAAATGGGGCTCTTACTACATATGATCCTAAGTTTACATAATATAAATTATGAAAAAATGAATTCTACCATGTAGCATGAGGGTGCCTGCGCATGGATTCAACCCTATGGGAATCCACCTGCAGACCCAAACTGCGAAATGCCATAAGCACGGCGCCGGCAGCCGCCGATAATTGAGGGTTCTGAAATTCATATTGCTTGTTGATGCCAGATTGCAAGCTGTTTATCAGCTTAGATTTCATATAAGCGCAGTTTACGACACTCCCGATGCCGGTTACCGATACATGATCCGACTTAAAAAATGAACCTATAATCTCAACACCTACCATGATTTGTTTCATGCCTTCATCGCATACGCTCCGAGCTAATGGGCTTCCAGCTTCAGCTGCTGTCGTGATAAGTGGAGCCATCTCCCCGAACTTCTTGTCCCGCTCTTGTGGATCTTCTATAAAGCCCGATAACGCCAACATTCGAAGCTGGTCCCTATTTTCGACTCCCCAATAGGTTTGGATTTGACGGACCAACGATTCATCGGATGGATGAATATTCCCGGCCAACATCTGATACACAGCATCATAAGATAGAAATCTCGCTGCGCTGGCGGCGTAATGGTGAAAATCCACATTTTTGATAGGAATCTCTCGCTCGGTTATTCCCAGAATCATGGATCCCGTCCCCGACACAACAACGATTCCTGGATTCCCCATGAATGCACCTGTGTGCGCGACAACAGAATCGTTCACGTACCATTTCGGGCAACCGAGTCCTTCGATCGCGGTTAAACGAGTTACCCACTCCATGTCTTGATCCGACTCGTAACCCGCTATTCCCGCATACAGACCCTTGACTTGATCCAATCTGCAGCCTGCCATGGTAAGTGCCATGCGTATGGTTTGCTGAACATTCTTATGTGCATTCCTGTCTTTATGGATCGAGGAGGCTCCACCAACGGCATAGGAGAGAATATTTCCATACAAATCGCTGACCATGACGCGTGTTTGCGATCCACCTCCATCGATTCCGATCACGACCTCATGCTTCACATCCAAGACCTCCCGCGTTCTTAATTGCTAACGGCTTACAAAGACGGAGCTGAACCTCCGTCAATATTGATGGAAGTGCCTGTAACATAGGAAGCAGCATCGGATGCCATAAATACGATAAATTTTGCCGCTTCTTCCGTGTTTCCGATACGTCCGAGCGGAATGTTATGGCGCGGGTCCCGGGCATACTGTTCCCAAGCGAGTTCCGGTGATTCACGTTTCCAACGCGCTTCAAGCTGTGCACTGCGTATCGTTCCGATGCATACGGTGTTTACCCGGATCTGGTCTTTCGCCAAATCGTGACTCATGGCCTTGGTCATGGCTTGCCCTGCAGCGCGGCTGACGCTGCTTGGCATGGATGAGGCCGGCGGCGTTTTGGCCCAGGATGTCGTGACATTAATAATCGCACCCCCGCCGGACTCTCTCATATGAGGGACAGCTGCACGGGCAAATCGAATCGCGCCAAACAGCTTGAGATCCAGATCCGATGCCCATTGTTCGTCGTCGATCAGCTCAAATGGCCTGGCAGCGGCGGTTCCGGCGTTGTTCACCAGAATATCAAGCTGTCCATAATGCTGCACGGTATCGTTCACCGCTTGTATGCAATCCTCAGGTTTCGTAACATCCGCTGCGATGGTTAGCGTTTCGATATCCGCTGCTTGTCGGATATGGTCTGCCGCAGCTTTTAACTGCGCCTCATCCCGTGCACAAATCGCAACCTTGGCCCCTTCCAACGCAAAAGTAACCGCGGTTTCAAGGCCTATCCCTCTGCTTCCTCCGGTGATTAACACGACTTTTCCTGTCAGTCCCAAGTCCATGTTCTATCGACTCCTTTACCTTGATTATCGGACAATCCCTACTAGATAGCTTCAACATCAAGAAGGAAATTCCCTCTTTCATTCCATCTATTCTCCGGCACATCGCCCCGTTAACCAAATCCCCGGTAAGCCTGTGTCAAGACAACATAAAAAAGCCGCGATGAAATTCGCGGCTGCATAATCACTTCTATTGCTCTCCAAAATCATGATTGGTTTCTCTTCTTGCAAAATCAACGAACTGAAATTTATCCAATCGATGCCTCGATTCCGTATACTGGAAGAGCGTGGTATCTTCCAGATGAACGTAGCCCCGGACTACGACGACATGAGTATCGTTTCCAAGATCCATATAGGACTGGTCCATCGTAGTAACTCGTTCAACCGAGATCATTTTTTTCGAGTAGCTGATTTTCAGATGGAGCTCCTGCTCCAGGTATTGATAGATAGAATCGCCGGTAATATCTCTCGTTAGACCCGTTACGATGTCGGCAAGCAAATAATCGATATCAAGAATGATGCGCTCACCTTCGATTTCCCTGGCACGGATGACCCTCCATACAAGCCGATCCGAACGAATTTGAAGCTCCCTTGCAATTCCCTCCCCGGCCGGAACACAATCCGTCTCATATACAATCGTTCGGCTCTTTCGGCCTAACCGTTCCGCTAGCTCTTTATAACTGACGAGCCCCGTTACCGGGAAGTTCATTCTGCCTGTATCCAGCACAAAAGAGCCTTTACCTTTTACCTTGTGAATATAACCGTTTTGAGCCAGCAAATTGAGTCCTTTGCGTACCGTTTCCCTAGTGATTTGATAGGTTGCCGCAAGCTCGTTTTCCGAGGGCAGCTTGCTGCCGGGCTGCAGAATGCCGGTTTCGATTTTGTCGGCATAATCTTTGTATAGCGTCCAATAAATGTTGTTCGTCATCCTTTATCACCATCAGTTATTGTACCATTTTCCAGCGGCTATTACATGCTGCATCGGAACTGTCAGCTTCCATTACCGAGAGTCACCTGAAGCACTCGCGTTTCGCCTGGAAACGCTTCGCCTTCAAACTCCGTAACCTTCTGAATATGTTCCTGCCCATCTGGAATAATGACCGGCGTAATGACGGGTAAACCGGCTTTCTGAATCCGATCCATATCGAATTCAAGCAGCAGCTGCCCTTTGCTTATCTCCGCACCTGTTTCCACGTGAGCCGTGAATCCCTCTCCCTTCAAGGAGACCGTGTTGATACCGACGTGAATCAGGATCTGAACTCCGTTCGTATCCGTCAAAATAATGGCATGTTTGCTCTTCTTAATCAGATGCGCGACTTGTCCGTCAAATGGAGCATACACTTTTCCTTCGGACGGGAGGATGGCAATGCCCTGTCCCATCTGTTTATCCGCGAAGGCAGGATCCGGCACCTCAGACAGGGGAACCACTTTCCCTTTGATCGGAGCCATGATATCGACCACGTCTTCTTGAGCCGCTTCCATAGTTGGACTATTCGCCGATTCAGACGAGTCGAACGACTCGGACTGAAAACTGCCGTTCAATGCTGCTGGAACAGCTTGTTCTGCTGCATCCGAGCCAGCAGGATTCCCTTCCGTTGTACGTCGAGACTGCTTGGACAACTGGTAACGCCCAAACAGCAATGTCCCTGTGAACGGAATGACCAATACAATCGCCATGCCGAGGAAGAAGACGCCCCACTGGTTAGGGAATATCGATAGGAATCCCGGAATCCCGCCCACGCCGATCGATGAAGCCAGAACGTTGTTCACAGCCAGCAGCACACCGGCTGTTCCGGATCCGATCATGCCGAAAATAAACGGATATTTATGACGAACGTTGACCCCGAAGATGGCCGGCTCTGTGACCCCCAAGAAAGCGGAGATGGAAGAGGTAACGGCAAGTCCTTTCGCCTTCTGTTCCTTCATGATAAACATCATGGCCAGCGCTGCGGCACCTTGCGCAATATTAGACAATGCCAGCATCGGCCACAAGAACGTTCCGCCCTCACTGCCGATGAGCTGAATGTCCACTGCAAGGAAGGTATGATGCATCCCCGTGATGACAAGGAGCGCGTACAGTCCGCCGTAGATCAGGCCGCCGAGAGCGGCAAAGGAATCAAAAATGCTGACAAGACCTGAAGTGAGGACGTTGCCGATGGCAAACGTGATCGGTCCCACCAGAACAAACGCGAGGAACCCGGTCACCAACAGGGCCACGGGGGCCACAACAAGCAGCTTAATGGAGTCATGGACGCGTTTGTTCAGGAACTTCTCGATTTTGGCCAAAATATAAGCTGAGACTAGAACCGGCAGCACTTGGCCTTGATAACCGATCTTCTCCACTTCAAAGCCGAACAGGTTCCAGACGGGAACCGTACCCTCCAGCTTGGCATCGGCATACTGGTAAGCGCTGAGCAGATCCGGATTTACCAAGATCAGACCCAGTACAATCCCGAGCAGCGGGTTGCCTCCGAACTGTCTTACCGCCGACCATCCGATCAGAACGGGAAGGAAAGTAAAGGCAGTGCTTGCAATCAGATTAATAATCGAGGCTACGTCGGCCCACTCGGGATGGACCTGAATCAACGATTGTCCTTCATAGAAGATACCCGGTCCCGTAAGCAGATTGTTGATACCAAGCAGCAAACCTGCCATGACGATGGCCGGCAGAATCGGAATGAATATATCCGCAAGCGTCTTGATCGCCCGCTGCAGCGGATTTTGCTTTTTGCTCGCAATGTTCTTCACTTCATCCTTCGAAACTCTCGCTCCGCCGGTGATGTCCATCATTTCATCGTAAACCTGGTCGACAAGACCCGGTCCGATCACGACCTGAAACTGTCCCTGGGACGAGAACTGCCCCTTCACCAGATCGTTCGCTTCAAGGGCTTGGGAGTCCACCATGCTGTCGTCCACAAGGGCAAATCTTAATCGGGTTACGCAATGCGTAGCGGCTTCGATATTGTCTTTTCCGCCGACTGCCTCGACAATGCGCTCCACGTTTTTGCGATCAATGGCCATAGCTCTACGCTCCTGACATTATGAATTTAGTTGTTATGAATAAGCCACATATAGGATGCATACGGTCGAAGTGCAACGGTTGGAGTAAGGGCCTGTTCTTCCGTTGTGTTGCCAATTAACAGTTGAACCGATCGACTTTCCGTCAGCTTGTCTATCAACGTCTTCGGAATCTCGAACGAAACGTCGCGGTCGCTGAAATTGGAAATGACAACAAGCGTCTGCTCCTTGTTCGTTCTGGCATACGCATAAATTTCGGGATGACCTTCATCCAGGCGAACATATTCACCGTCCGTAATAACCGGAAGGTTCTTTCGCAATTCAATCAGCTTCCGGTAATGATGATAGATCGATTGCGGATTCTCCACTTCGGATTGCGCATTGATCAGCGGATACCGCTCATCGATCTTGATCCAAGGCGTCCCCGTCGTAAATCCGGCTTGGTCACCGTCATTCCAAAGCATAGGCAATCTGGAGTTGTCGCGCGAGCGCACTTTGACGATGTGGGCAGCCTCCTCCGGCGTTTTACCCTGCTCCTGGAGAATGGTGTACATGTTTAATGATTCAATATCCCGAAACTCGGAGATATCATTCCATTTCGGATCGGGCATGCCGATTTCTTCGCCTTGATACACATATGGGGTGCCTTGTAACCCGTGAAGCGTTGTGGCCAGCATCTTTGCACTTTCCGTGCGGTATTTGCCATCATTGGTGAACCGGGTCAGCGCTCGCGGCTGATCATGGTTGTTCCAGAAGAGGGCATTCCAGCCGCCGCCCTTCTGCATGCCGATTTGCCAATCGGAGAGCACTCTTTTCAGCTCCTCAAAATCATAAGGCTTGAGCTCCCATTTTTGCCCGTTGGGATAGTCTACCTTCAAGTGGTGGAAGTTGAACGTCATGGAGAATTCATTCTCCTCCGGGTTCGAGTATCGAATGCAATGCTCCAAGGTTGTGGAGGACATCTCTCCCACCGTGACGAGATTGTAAGGCGTAAACACTTTTTCGTTCAATTCCTTAATGTATTCGTGCACTCGGGGGCCGTCCGTATAAAACCTGCGTCCGTCGCCCGGCGCCACCGAACCGTCGTCATCGGGAAAACTGGGATCCTTCGATATGAGATTAATGACATCCATCCGGAATCCGCTGACTCCCTTTTCCGCCCAATAGGTGAGGATATCCACAACCTCCGCACGGACCTTCTCGTTCTCCCAGTTCAAGTCTGCCTGCGTTTTGTCAAACAATGTCAAGTAATATTGCCCTGATCCCTCGTCATACTGCCAAGCTGGCCCTCCGAACTTGGATTGCCAGTTATTCGGCGGGCCGCCGTCTTCTGCCGGATCCCGCCAGATGTAATAGTCGCGATACGGGTTATCGCGTGAGGAAACCGCTTCTTTAAACCATCGATGCTCGGTCGATGAATGATTCACGACGATGTCGATCATCAGATGCATGTCTCGCTTTTTTAATTCGGCCACAAGCTTATCGAAATCGTCCATCGTCCCGTATGCAGGATCTATGCTGCAATAATCCGCTACGTCGTAACCGTTATCATTTTGCGGAGAAACATACACCGGCTGGAGCCACACAATGTCGATGCCAAGTCCTTTTATATAATCCAGCTTCTCCATGAGCCCGCGTATATCGCCGGTACCTAGGCCGGTCGTATCGTTGAAGCTCTTCGGATATACTTGATAAACCGTCGAAGTTCTCCACCAGTCTTGAGACTGGGTTTCTGGGTTCAACATGAAACTTCGTCCTCCTCGTCATCTTGTATATACAGGTTGCATATAGGGAAATCATATACATGTATATACAGGTTGTCAACCGTTTAACATTTAATACCCACTTCCCGGACGTTTCGACTACAGAACTAACAATTTAATTGGAATTTTTTTCTGATTTTGTGGAATGAATTGCTAACCCCGAATGTCCCAAATGATAAAATGGTTTCTATACAAATGTAATAAACCCCATATGAAAAGAACGAGCTCTTGAGCTCATCCTTATCATATGGGGTATTCATGTTCCCACAGTTTATTAATTCACGGTCAGAACCGCCGTTGTTTCGCCTGCCCATTTGCCGACCGGTTTAATCGTATAGGTCGTTCCTGGCTTCAGTTTGCCCTCCTGATTAAGATCGAACACGCCTACTGCACCTTTGCGGCTTGAATATTTATAGGTTGCCATAAGCTTGCCGCCCTCTGTGTCAATCAATTCGATGCTCCGACCGGAGAACAGCTCATCTCCAGGGTCCTCGGATAATGTAATGGAAACGGAGCTGTCACCGATCGCCTCGGCTCCGATGATATCCAGCGGTTCGAAACTCTCCGCAACGAAAGTCGGGTTCGCAATCTGTGCCCAATCCGAGGTAACGGTATAGGTAACACCCGGCGTCAGCGTCTGGCCTTCAGGCAAACGGAATTTCGGTTCTTGTTTGCCATCCGTGGACTGGGTGAAGGGTACGTATTTGGCCACGATAGGTTGTCCGCCTGCAGGCGTAATCATGACTTCTCTGCCCTGCCCAGACGAGATGATCTGATAGACTTTTCCATCCGCGCTGTTGTTCTCATCCAATACGAATGCATTGGCTCCGCGGCCCCCGCTATAAGCGGAAATAACATAACCGTAGTCAACGACGCCGTTCGCTTTGAGTGCCTCCAACTCAAACGTATCCTGAGCCACTTGTCTAACCTCTGTCATGTCCAACTTCGTGCTATTACCTGTAAATGCACCTGCTGTTTTCCCTTTATAGGTAAGCGTATACGATGTACCCGGTTTTTGAACGGAGGTTGGGACGATGTAAGTGGATATGGAGCCCGTCTTTAAACGCGGCATGTTGGTGAGTTCTAGTCCATTGTCAAATTTAAAATCTTCTTTGGCTTTGGCAAACGCCTCATTGTCTGTGGTCAATGGAGCATCAAAAGTGACGATCAGGGTTATCGCATTCAGTGCGCGGACACTGGTGATTTTGGCTTTTTCTGACGGAATCGCCTCATGGGCATTGCTGATCAAGTAGGCAGCTTGACCACGAGTGGTTTGGCCTTCCTCGGAATAAAAACGCTTTGCCCAGTAATCCACGGACTTGGCATCGCGTTTCAAAGCCTTAGACACCATTTGTACCAGCTCGGCGTGGGCAACGGTTCCTCGCGGGTCAAAACGGCCGTCAGGTGCCTGCATAATATCTTGCGCCACCAGCTCGGATGCGTACCGCTCATACCACGCGTTTGGATTCACATCCGTGAAGCTTGGCTCTGTCTCCCCTCTGCCTTCAAGACCAAACGCAAGTACAAGCATTTTCGCCAGCTCTGCCCGCGTGATCGGACTGGTTATCCCCATCGAGCCATCCTGGTAACCCTGCATCACGCGAAGCTGGGACAATACTTGAGTGGCTTGCTCTATATCTTGGACAGCCAGCGGAGCTCCCGCAGCCTCGACTTGCAGAACATGCAACGGCAGCGAAGCCGTTCCCAGAGCAGCTGCCACTATCATGGCCGCCAGTTTATTAGAATATGTTTTCATTGGTAAACCCTCCCTGAATCGTTGAAATATGAGCCTTGATTGTCATATCTCCATGATAGAGGAGAGTCCTAAACTCCCAAGAAAGCCGGGATTAAGCGTTTCGAAAACTTTTATTAACAATTTCTAAATTATTTAAACCGAAAAGCGGTAGCCAGCCCCCCAGACCGTTTCAATGTACTGCGGATTGGATGGATCCAGCTCCATCTTTTCGCGCAGCTTACGGACATGGACGGTTACGGTTGCAATATCCCCGCTGGAATCCATGCCCCATATCCGTTCAAACAGTTCCGTTTTGTTAAACACCCGGTTCGGATGACTAGCCAGAAATTCCAGCAAGTTAAACTCCCTGGTTGTGAACGCGACCTCCTGATTGCGTACGAACACTCTTCGCGCCGATTTATCGATAACCAAACCGCGAATATGAATTTCTGAGCTTGGATTTGGGCTTTGCTTGCCCATAAGCCTCACATATCTCATCAAATGGGCTTTGGCTCTTGCGACTAATTCGCTCGGGCTGAACGGCTTGGTAATGTAATCGTCGGCACCGAGATTGAAGGCACGGATTTTATCGATCTCTTCATTCTTGGCGGATACGATCAGAATCGGTACCTCCTTGTTCTTCCTGATGCGGCTGCATAATTCAAAGCCGTTCATACCGGGCAGCTGAAGGTCCACAATGATAAGGCTGTAGTCCTCATGAAGGGCAAGCTTCATACCCTCATTGCCTGTATGGCATAGATCAACCATAAATCCGTTCAACTCGAAATAATCCCGCTCCAACTGAGCGATGGTTGTCTCGTCTTCAATGATGAGAATACGTGCCGTCATGGATTAAAGTGCCTCCTTCATATTCGCTCGTTTGAGGGTAAAGTTCAGGCTGGTGCCGACGCCCAGTTCGCTCTCCGCCCAGATGGTACCCCCGTGTCCCTCGATGATCTGGCTGGCAATGGCAAGCCCCAGGCCGCTGCCGCCTGTTGCAGAATTGCGGGATGGCTCCGCACGATAAAATCTTTCGAATATATGAGGAATCGCTTCCGGATCGATACCCATGCCATTATCCCGTATTTCTACCGTTACCCATTCCGGAGACAGCCGGATCGAGACGCCTATGTTTTTTTGCTTCTTGTCCATGAAGTTCTGGGCATTTCCAATGATGTTGAGCACGGTTCGCTTTAATTTTTCCAGGTCGGCAATGACCTCGACAGGATCACCGGGGCGTTCCTTCCACTCCAGCAAAATGTCCTTCTCCTCCAACACGTAGCGCTGCTCATCGATGCAATCGTCTATAAAACCGATGATATCGACATGCTCATACATGAACGGAACCTGCTTTAAATCTAGCTTGGAATAGAGGAACAACTCATCCACAAGCCTATCCAGATCAATGGTTTTCGTGTAAATGATGTTCACGTATTTATCCATTTTCTCCGGCGTATCCGCAACACCGTCGCGTATGCCCTCGATATACCCTTTAATATTCGTTATGGGAGTGCGCAAGTCATGAGAGATATTGGAGATCAGTTCTTTCCGATTCTCTTCATCCTGAAGCCGCAGTTGAATCGATTCATGCAGACGCTTCCGCATATTCTCAAACGTCTCATTTAACTGACCGATTTCGTCCTTGGAATGCAAATCCAGAGAAAACTGGAGATTTCCCTCCCTAATGTGTTCCGCCGAATGTCGGAGCAAATCAAGCGGTTTGACCACGCTGCGAGTGATCCAACGATATAACAATACGTTCGCAACAACAACGATGCCTACGAGACTCAAGACAAGTATGGGCAGCAGCTTGCGAGTGACTTCGCCGAATGGACTTCGCTCGCGAATCACGTACACGCTCCCTTTGGCCCCGTCCGAATACCGGAAATCATATTTGGCATATGCATAGAACCGTTCACCGATGTTAAGGGTATTGCGGATCTGATTGTTGTTCAGGTCATATGGAGGCAGATTCGCTTCCAGTTCAGGCTGGTTCATCGTGTTGGACACAAAGACCTGGTCGTTTTCTCTGCGGACGTACAGTCCTGCTCGTACGGTTCTCAGCTTAAAATCGTATTCCGTCAGAAGCTCTTTGTTCTGCAGCTCATCCGGCTCGTTCTTGGAAAGATATTTTAATTCGAGGAAAATAGACTCCTCTTGTTCCGTGAGCGGGTTAATCTGGTAGTGCACTTTATAAAAATCCCGAACACCGTGAACATCGCCGGTAGCCGCAATGGTAAACAAACTGGCAGTCAAGACAAAGACCAGCAGGCTAATGACCAGCATCCCGGTATAGGACAGCAGCAACTTAATCCGAATGGACATAAAATTCGCCTAAAGCGAACCGGAAACGATGTGTCCCTGAAACATCGTCGCCACGCGTTTGGATCTTCTCGCAACGGCTTCGGCAGAACAAGAAGCTTCGACCAATACGATGCTGGCGACGTCTCCGACCTGCGGCCATACCTGCTCCCCATCATGATTCAGCGGTGTAATGCCACCGGTAATATATTGGAGCGTTTGCGCTAGAGCGCGTTCATCCACCCATCTGGATATTTCGGCCAATCGGCCGGCGCGCTCCAGCACATCCCCATTTCCGAAGGGAGACCACACATCAAAAATGTTGTCGCATCCGACGGCCACTTCTACACCGCGCTCGTGCAGCAAACCAACCGGCGGAAAGTTCCGGCCAATGGGCACACTCGTAATAACGGCGACCCCCGCATCAGCGAGCAAGTCCCCCATTTCCTGTGCTTGGGATGGTGGAATATCGCCCAGTCCGAAGGCATGGCTGATCGCCACCTTGCCCTGCAGACCCGCCTCGATGGTCAGCTGTGCTAACCGCTTCATGGTGAAGGTCCCCAGATGATGGGCATCATGCAGATGCAGATCAATGCCCGCATTGGCCTCCACGGCGAGCTCCACCATTCCCTGCAAGGAAGCTTCGATATCGCCATCCACCGTCGCCGGATCAACTCCGCCGACCAGGCTTGCTCCTCTGCGAAGTGCTTGTCTCACTAACTCCGTTGATTTCGAGCGCAGCAAACCATGCTGCGGAAAAGCTACGATCTCATAAGATAACTTTCCTTCAAACGAGCGTAGTGCCTGTTGTACCGCTTCTAAATTGTCTAATCCGGCTTCCGGATAAATATCGACATGCGTTCGGACATGTGTCACCCCGGACTCCAGGTACATATCAAGCAGCCGTTCCGCACGTTCCTGCGTTAAGGTATCCAGCGAAGGAAGCGTCGCTTTCTCGATTGCCAAACGTTCGAAAATACTGGAAACCGGCGTAACGGAACGCCATCGGTCACCAAGCAGCGTTTTATCCAAATGGCAGTGCTTTTCGATAAAGGATGGCAGAAGTAATAAACCCTTCACATCGTGCTGCGGCCACTCGTCTGTTATCGTTGTGTCCGAAGCTACAATTTTCGCGATTTTCCCATCTTCTATGAATATATGGCGAATCTCCGTCTTTGTTCCCGTAATAACGCCATCTTGAACTTCATAACCGCTTTCTAACCGGGCATTGGTTAGCCAAAATGCTGTACTCATATATCTATCATTCCTCTCTCCACTTACCAGATATACGATCATGCTATCACAGGAAAAATGATATGGATAATATTTAAAAAATAGGATTTACTTAAGTTTTACATATACATAAAAAGAAAAGCCACCCGCTTGGATGACTCTTCTGATGAAGCCTTGGAAATGGCTATGCTGTTAAGCCTTTATGGCTCTTGTCGCAATAAAACTGTTCGCATAACGGTCCAACAATTTCTCGCCTCCGAAGGAATCCTCGTATAACCCGGAAATCATAAATCCGGATTGGATCTGACCTCCAATTTGCTGTTAGAATCATGGGCTCTATTCTATATTCATGGACCTTTGGTTAAGCCAGGCCTGAAACTGCTCCGGCGTGCTTACGTTTTCTTCCAGGACCGCTGTATAAATATCAAAGCTTCGCACGGTTTTGCCATATTCAGCACGGCTTGCCCAGTTATTTTTGATTCTCAAAATAGCTTCCCGGCGTTCCCGAGTCAGCAGATCAGGCATCGTTATGATATGTTTCAAGTCGGGTTGTCTCTCCGGTTCATCCACGAACCATATGTCCATCTTCCACTCCTTCCCTTGCTGAGACTTATACTTTAGGCCAATGTACAATCCATCGGGATAAGCGGGATCCGTATTGTAAACTCCGGTATCATTGATGAACTTCAGTTCCCGCACACCAGCACGCAGCATGAGTTCCGATGCGATTTGTGCTATTAATTGTTGATTCAGCCGAGAACATTTTACCGTCATGTCCAGGTCTCTCCATACCATCAACCCGAGGACTGAGCTGCCGACACGCACCGGTTCGCCTGCTTGACTTAATAACTCATGAAGTCGAAGTTCATCTGCTACCTCAGAAGCCTCATCCTGGAGAGCTTTTTGTTGCAGCAGAAGTTTGCTTTCTGCCATACGCTGTTCACCTCTAATCCTTAAGCTGTATATCTCATATCGTATCACCCGATTAGCGTGCTGACCAAGGGATTGAATGCTTATAATGATCTTTCACGGATATCGTCTGAGCCGACATCGAGTTAGACGGAATAAAATATGCGTTCACCCGACAAATAAGGCGTACAGTAATCGGCGCACAGCTTCGGCATTCGTTCACGCATCCATGCATGCACCGATTCATTCTCCATCTGAAAGACATAGTATCCGATAATGGCCAGCAGCATGAAACCTTCTAACAGAACAAGCTTATCTTCTCCCGTGTGATCATGGCGATAATACCCTTTCAGGAATATATCCCGAAGCTCTGAAGGAACTATCATGGCACCCATTGCAACATCCGTGTAATCATATCCTGGTCCGAAAAAACCAAAATCGATAAAACACAGTTCTCCATCCGAGGTCATGATGATATTCCCCAAGCTTAAATCACCGTGGATAAGCCCCCAAGCCTCAACGTTCCTATTGTCCTCAAGGCGCGCGTTAATCAACGATATGGTTTCTTCAACAATGGAAACATCGGTGGAAGTAAACAAATCTTTCGCTAATCCTTGCTGTATAACCTCGATCATATATTGATTGTAGGCAATCCCCTGACTCGGACGCTTGTCCAGGCCCTCCAGCTCGTATTTGCTATAGAATTTGTGCAGCTCTGCAATGCGAGCCCCCAGCTTCTCGACCAATACCGGGTCGCTTACGTCATCCTTATGCAAGTCTCTTCCTTCCAGCCAGGTAAGCACGGAGCTGTTCCAACGCTTCCCCTCGTGTTCGATGACCGTGATCAGCTCACCTTCCCGATTACGAACAGGCCTTTGGACAAGCAGATGATTTCGGTCTGACAAGTGCTCCAGCATTTGCAGCTCACCCATTAGACCTTCGTAAGTATGCTGCTGACCTGCCATGCCGTCTTTGAACGGTTGATGAATGCGCAGCAGATATGTACTTCCGTCATGGCCTTTTACCTTGTAGGTTCGATTTTCATTATGCCGAATAAACGCAATCTCCGCTTCACGGATATCGTATTCATTCAAAATTTCCTGCAGCTGTTCATTTCGCATGTGACGATTCTCCTTATAGACAAAGATAAACGTTTCAACCTTCCAGGAACGTATGGTCGAAATACGCCTTGAAATCCGGATATAAAAATATCAGCGACTCTTTAAGCTTGGCATGATCCGTTCGTTCCTCATCCAGATCAAACAAGATTTCATGTTCGATCTCATAGATCGCTCCGTAACCCTCGCCTGCGTCCTCTCTTAGATCGATACACCATATCTTTCCATACTCTTCGTCCCATGTAAAAGGAAGGTATCCCAGCCGGCACAACAAGGGATTGTACATATGCCTGACATTATCCAGCGGCTCGTCAACTGCTTGTTCAGGTATGACGTCAAAGTAATGATGATACGTGGAGATGAATGCTTTATACCACTCCGGAAATGTCAATCCATATTCTTCTTCCATCGCCCCAATATGATCCTCACTCACAACGGAAGGGACCAATTTCCATATGGACCACTCCTCATCGTTATCGACGACTTTCATCTCTGCAGGAACGTCGGGACGCATCCACCTGCAGAATCCCTCCTCCGTCACTTGACTATATTTAGCGTAATAGGTCTCAAACCCTTGTTTAATATAATCGCGTATTTCCATCTAAAACGTCTCCTTATGTAGAAATTTGTTGCGATTTCATATCACTATAATCTATTTTTGGGTTATTATTAGATTCGATCTATTCTATTTTGTTTACAATTCAGAAACAAGTCAGAGATTCTACCGATATAACTCTCTTATATACTCAGAAACAGCTAACGAGGAGGGACATCATATGCACAAAAATATCGTAAAATCCATCATACCCACAATCATCATCGGTTCCGTTGTCACAAGCCTGGCCTTATCCAGTTTTCTAAGCAGCACCGGCATTGGCAAGGCGGAAGCTGCCGCTGCAGCTTCTTCCAGCTTATCATTTACTGCGTTTTTGGAAAACAACGCTCCTAACCGGACTATAAAAACGGTTCGTGGTTTAAATACGGTCACCAATCTATCAAGTACCGTTGTACTCGTCAACAAGCAAAGAAATCTACCATCGAGTTATGTGCCTCAAGATTTGGTCATACCCCGTATTCCGTTCAGCTTCTCAGGACCCAGTCCTAAGAAACAGATGAAACGAGTAGCGGCAACTGCGCTCGAAAAATTGTTTGCGGCTGCCAAGAAAGACGGGATCGATCTCAAAGCCGTGTCAGGCTTCCGATCCTATGCCACACAGAAGGCCATATTCGAACGCAACGCCCGTAATAAGGGCGAAGCCGTCGCTAATAAAACAAGCGCTCGTCCTGGACAAAGCGAGCATCAGACCGGGCTGAGCATGGATATATCCAGCGCTTCCGTAGGATATGCATTGGAGCAAAGCTTCGGAAATACCAAAGAAGGCAAATGGCTGAAAGCCAATGCACCGAAGTACGGATTTATCATTCGTTACGGAAAAGGCAAGGAGAAATTAACCGGCTATTCTTATGAGCCCTGGCATGTCCGTTACGTGGGCGTCTATATTGCAGGAGAAATCACGAGGCAAAACCTGACGCTTGAGCAGTATCTGGGTCAATCCCATTAATCGAATAATCAAGAAACGGACCATAACGGGTCCGTTTTTTTGCTTTTGTCACTTCCCTATTTCAACTTTTGAGGTACATCCGCATATTTTTCGTCGGTTCCGACGGACAATGTACTCCGCGTGGACGAAGCACGTACATTATCAGCAGTAGACAGGTTCGTTAGCTTATGATTTTTACAAATGGGGTGAACAACGTGCCTATTAAATCGGGAAAGCAGTATATCGAACGGATTGACCGGCAGAATATCAACATTTGGTATAAAGGTGAGCCTATCAAGGGACCTTTATCCGAGCATTCTGCATTTCAAGGTCTTATTCAAACCCAGGCCGATCTATACGATATGCAATGTGACGCAAGATATATGGAACAATTGACTTACCCCTCACCCGATACGGGAGAACGGGTAGGCTTGTCTTTTCTCCCGCCAAAGAATGCTGAGGATTTGCAGAAACGCCGAATCATGATGGAGTTATGGGCGAGGCGGCATCACGGCTTTTTAGGGCGCGCTCCCGACTATATGAACACCGCGATCATGTCCTTATATACCGCTGCCGATATTCTGGAGGAACATCATCCGAAATACGCGGAGAATCTCAGGAACTATTATAAGTACTGTCGTGATCACGATATTACATTATCTCACGCCTTCATCCAGCCCTATGCATGTAAAATGTCCGGTCAGCAGGATGCTGCTGAAGACGCTATCGCGGCTAAAGTCGAAGAGATGAATCATGAAGGAATGATTATAAGCGGGGCCTTCTTGATGGCAACACAAGGGGCTACTTGCGAAGAAATGCTGGTATTCCCGACCCCTTCGCCAACGATGTCCCAGGATGTAAATCCTTCTGCGTTTGCATTTGCGGTTCCCAACGATTTACCGGGGATGACTTTTATATGCCGTGAAAGCTACGGTGCCACTTCTTCCTACGATTATCCCCTGAGCGCCAGATACGAAGAGATGGATACGCTCGTCATCTTCGACCGCGTGCTGGTCCCTCATGATCGAATATTTTACTATGGGGACGAGACTTACGCCGGACGTTTATTCGGCGAAAGTCACTTTCATACGCATATCGCCCATCAAATGGCCGTCCGTTTTATCGTAAAAACCGAATTCATGCTCGGCTTGCTGGAATCCTTGGCAGATGAACAGAACATTGGACTCGAGCCCCATATGGTCTCGAATGTTTCGAAAGTGATTACATTTCTGGAAACCTTCAAGGCATTAAGACTGGCCTCCGAACAGGGCGCCAGCCATGATAAATTCGGATATCTCGTACCAGCTGCCAGTCCTCTTATCGCATCCAGCATGCTCTTCCCCAAATTCTATCCCGAGATGGTAGAGATGATTCAACTGCTAGGCTCCAGCGGCCTGATTATGATCCCTTCCGAATTGGATTTTCGATCGGAGTCAGGCCCCTACCTTAATCAATATTTAAAAGGGTCAACGACGGATGCTCGGGATCGCATCGCATTGTTCAGGCTTGCATGGGAGCTTGGTGCAAGCTCGTTCGGTGGTCGCCAAACCCAGTTTGAACGATTCTTCTTCGGAAATGCGCAGACGGCTGCCTATCGGATGTATAACCATTTTGAACAGCATGAGCAGCTTCGGAGCAGGATCAGCGATTTTCTTTCCCAAGAGAAACCTTCTTCATAGCTTGACCGGGGGATGATCCAACAATAAAAAAGATGCGAGTTATAAACTCACATCTTTCGGTTTGTTTCATGATCAGATGACTCACGAATGAGAGTGCAGGCTCAATCTGAACCGATAGTTCATATCATCCTCGAACCACATCATGAAATTCGTACCCCATACGTTGTTATGCAGATTGAAATGAAATCCTCCGGTCAATGAAGCATACGTATTGTCAAATTGCAGCAGCCGCGGTTCTCCCGGACAAACAAGCGGCGCGTCCAAGGTTTCAATGGCCGCCGTTCCGTCCGCCCCCTCATAATATAGGCCCGTGTTGATTCCATGCATGTTCCGGTTGCCGTCCTTTACGACGAATAACGGAGATATGCGTTGTCCGAGCTTATCCATCTTCCAGGCGTTAGGATTATCCACAAGAGGCGCAAACGAAAACCAGCTTGCTTCCGGAAGACGGCATGCTGGTTTGCCCCTCCAGCTTAGACTTACCTCAATGACGGGCTCATTCGCATGGAACGTATAGATCGCGTTCAGTATGCGTGGAGCTCCATACTGTTTGCCGAGATTCTCAGGCAGCTTCAGTTCGGCAGTTACGAGATCATAATCGGCGTACCTCTCCAGATGCAGGGTCCGCAAGGATGCCGTATACTGCCGATGCTCCGGCCGCGGTTTGACATATTCAATGCCCGGCTTGCCGAAATCGTTGTCCGCCCAGCCATGATGAATACCCAGATTGGTCATGTATTCCTTGAAGAAACGGTCGTAGTTTTCTTTGCTGAAGGTTTCATACCTATAAGTGCCAAGTCTCTGATGCTCGTTCGCCCATTCCTTCCCGGATCGATCCATCAATCGGTTGATCGATCCGTCGGCAGCAAAGCTTACCTGAAACTGCCCTAATTCGTAATGCTCGTTCGTTTCAATCGTCTGCTTGTACTGCAGCGGCTCCGAGTCTTGGACGGTATCATGCTGACTCATCCGATCCAGCTCCATTCTCGCTTCAGCTTCCAGCGCTTTCGGAAGCGACTGAACGGCCTCTTCAAGATAATCCCGCTGCTCCTGCCAAGAGCTCTCGTAATGGCTGTATGACCTGATATCATTCGCCTGCTGGCACAGGTAATCGTATTTTCTCCGTTTATTGTCTTCTACGATATCCCGTGCTCTTGCAGCGGCTAAATCCGAGGAGGAATAATTAACATAATCGACGAGATAGACCGAATTGTTCAACCCCCAGGTATGCTCGGGGATCAACATCAGACGGTTGCAGAATCGAGCGTACGCCTCGCTGTCCTTATCCAATTGACCGGATTCGATCCAGCGATCCCGAAGCCTTAGCAATTCACGGTAGCGAGCGATTTTCCAAGGATCCGAGGCAATCCCGTGTATCCACGAATCCCCAATTTCTTCACTCACGACAGGCAATCGATCTTTGACGGTACGCAGTCGCTGGGCAAATGCATCAAGTGTCGAGGCCATGATTTCCGCCCCGGGATAATCCTGCTCCAACTGTTCAAACAATGCACGGATCTCCTCTAGCGTGGATGGACCATGGTTATCATGGGTATGGGCAAAATACAAGGCATCTTCCAGCCCTTCCATGTGAAACGGTTTACCGTAACTATCCGCATAATGGACGATGATCTCCGAGCCATCGGAAGCGCGCCATACAAATACTTCCGGCACCTTGGGATTCTTGGATACCATATTAACGCCCAAATGCAAATATTGTATGCCGTGTTCTGCCAGCAGTGGGACCATGGCAAGCGTATGGCCCGGAACATCCGTCATTTTAGCGGCGATCGTGGACTTTCCGTACTTTCGATCCAAGTCGTCCGAAATGGACATTCCGAATTCGAATAACCGGGCATCCATGATTTCCGTATGCGTTGTAAACGGCAGCCCGTGCCAAGCAATGCGCCCCTCCTCTATGGCTTTTTCCATGCGCGCCCGCATCTCAGGAGAAGACGTTTGCAGATATTCATGGATTAACCACGAGCCGGTCGTCCATATGAATTTTGCGTTCCCCTCTTCGTTAGCCAACTGTTCGGACAGCTCCAAGGCCTGGGGGATGAAATGCTCCATATACCGCTCGATTACGTTCTTTCCCAAATCGGTAAACCCGATGTCCAGATGGGTCTTAAATACGACATGAACTCTTTTGATTGATGCTGTCATGCTTCACTGCCCCTTTCCACCATAAATGGCTAACCACGAACTTTGAGCCCAATTTTACAAGAGTGCAACGAACAAGTCTTTGCATGAAAGGGTCATGCTTTTGCAAAATAAGGACACCTGATCGTAACTCAGATTGAAGACCAGACATACTAAAAACCTCCAATCGAATGAATCTCGACTGAGCCCCGGCAGTTAGCTGAACTATCTTTAGTTAAACTTATCATGTACGATAAATAGGAATAGCACTTGCTCCGGAAGATCAAACGGACCCAAGGGAGAGATTGGAATCGATATGCGCTTATTCTCATACTTAAGCTCCTTTATAAACGCTTGGCGGGATTACCCGGCTGAACAAAATACGGTACTGGGGAATCGTTACACTGTTCAACAGAGGATTGGGGAAGGAAGTTACGGCATCATCTATAAATGCAGGGATCAACAGAGCGGAAACGTGGTGGCTGTTAAACAGTCGAGACCCAGCAAAGGCGATTACGCCAAAGAATTGCTGAACCGTGAGGCAGCGATATTACGTTCTCTCCAACATCCGCAAATTCCGGCATATCGGGATTTTTTCACAGACAACCGCCATACTTATCTGGTCATGTCTTATATGAACGGTGATACGCTTGAAGATTTAATATTCGAACAAGACATGAAATACGGAGAAGTCGAATGCATCGAGATCACGCTGCAGCTTCTGAAGCTGGTCCGATACATACACGACCAAGGCTATGTTCATCTTGATCTGCGGATTCCGAACGTACTGTTTAAGGATGGCAGGATCCAACTTATTGATTTCGGACTCGCGAGAAGGATTGGTGAGCCCCCTCCGCTCCAAGCACCTGTACGGAAAAAGTTCAAGGCAGACAGCTCGGCGTCCTCTGTTCAATATAAGGACTCGAAGGAAAGCGAGGATCTCCGCGACATCGGTCACTTTATGCTGTTCATGCTCTATTCCACCTACGAACCGGATCACAACAACCGGGGTGCAACCGTGGAGCGAAGCTGGCAGGAAGAACTTCATCTTTCGATTGAACTGCAGAACATGATTAGACGCTTGATGCAATTGAGTGAACCTTACTCAAGTTCTTTGCAGTTCATGCACGAGCTGAAGTCGCTCGCTAAAGCAAGAGACTACCCCTCCTGATAAGAAGGGCAGCCTTTAATTTGATTATGGGGTTTCATTTATGTTACGATCCGATTAAATTATATGGAATGATGACGAACAAGAAAGGAGGATGTTTTCGCATGTTAAGAAAGATCATGAATAAGCTTCTCCACTCTACATCCCATAGTCATGGCCGTAAGCGTTACAGCAGTTCCGCGAAGAATTATGGAAGAAAATACAGCAGCAGTCATGGCTATTCGCGTCGTAAAGGTTCCTCATCCGATTACAAACACAGGCATGGCAACCAAGGTCATGGCTATTATAAGAACAGAAGAGGCAGCTCGAGCTAATCATTTCACATCATCATGGAGTACTTCACTTCATCCCTCAACTTTATTGAGGGATTTCTTTATGGCTTCATACAGTAAGGAGTCTACGCTGCCCAGCATGTCATCTGATCGTGAAGTTAACCCCGTAATAGGACAACCCTAATTTATTTGCCACTCTCCGGGAAGAGCTATTTTCCCATAAAGTACTGTACAACGCCAGCGCGCCCATCTTTTGCACCTCTATGGCCCATCCGGCAACAACAGCAGCCGCATAACCTCTTCCACGACATTCCTCTAACGTTTCAAGCCCAGCTTCGTGAGCTCGTTCTGTAATCCGAACGCTGCGGCAAACCGATACCACCCTATTCTCATGAATGAGCGCAACACAAGGCTGGTCATAATCGATTTCCGTGGTCAGCCATTCAAAACCGTCGAGCGAATATTCGCGAATATTTCCCGGGGTGATCCTTACCGTCTGATTGACCTGCGTTGTTTGATCAGGTATCCAATAACAAGGTCCGCTCGAATAGTGCTCAGTGCGAAGGAGGTTCATATAAGCTGCAAAATGTTTAGGCCTCGTCTGAACCTCTTCAGTTACGATCGGCTCATCTTCAACCAAAGCCCTCAATTGCCCGGCAATTCCTGCGGGAACATCATGACGAAACCTGCAGATCGAAGAGCCGTCTATCGTTCGACCCATGAAAAACCTCGGGGCTAGCTCCTCTCCCGGCCAAGGCTCGTTAATAAAGCGAATTCGCATATCCCGGTCATGCGTAAACATCGCCTGAACATGCAATTCCATCAGCGCCGCAGCGGTTAGCTCGTTATCTTTCCTATGGTTCATGCTAATATCCCCTCCCGTAAGAATGAATCCGCGATTGTTGGCTGCACATCACTTTCCATCATATCAGTTGTATCGAAGAACAGGTTGGGTCTAAATCGCTTAAATCAAAAAGACCCTGTCTCCCCTATCCGGAAGGCAAGGTCAAACAGAGGATCCATGTTTATTCGGTTACCCTTAGATCTTCCTGCCCAGCGAGTTCCGCTGTAATCGCGGTATCAAGGCATAGGCAAATGTAAAGAGCGGGCTTAACCACAAGAAAGTTGCATACGGCGCATATTCAATGACCGGAATTCCAAGCGTAGCAGCGAAGAAGGCACCGCTTACCCCCCATGGTATCAGCGGGTTAACAAGCGTACCGCAATCCTCCAATGTACGGGACAACGTCTTCGCCGGAAGATCTCGGCGGACATATTCCTCCTTGAACATTTGACCAGGCAAAAGGATCGATAAATACTGCTCACCTGTCATGCCATTGACCGCAATCGCAGACGCCCCGGTCATCAGAACGATACTGCTCTTCCGCTTCAGCGGCTGCATGACTTTGCGGAAGAAGGCTTCAATGACGCCGCAATGCTGAAGCAGCCCTCCCAAGGATAACGCAATCAATATCAGCGATACGGACCCCATCATCGATTGCAATCCGCCGCGGTTGACAATGGAAGCAACGGTCTCGTTGGCGATCGTGCTCTTGTAACCGCTCTGCATGACGCTGAACCAGACATCGACTGCCGTCTGCTGTTGAACGAAGGCCGTTACGATGAGTCCGGTAACAATGCCGACAATGATCGTAGGGAGGATCGGAATCCGCTTGACGGAACAGGCAATGACCGCAATCGGCGATAGCAACGTTAGCCAATGAATATGGAATCCGTCATTCAGCGCAGCCTTGATTTGAATTATCGATGTTAAATCCAGGCTATTCGCCGTTGGTGCCAGCAGGAAAAAGATCGTTGTCACGATCAGGGCCGGCACCGTAGTGTACATCATGTTGCCAATGTGGGTGAACAAGGATATGCCGGCGACCGCCGGAGCAAAGTTCGTTGTGTCGGACAGCGGCGACATTTTATCCCCAAAGCAAGCTCCGCAGATCACCGCTCCTGCTGCCAGTGCCGGAGAAATCCCGGTCGTTACAGCAATCCCCATGAAGGCAACGCCAACCGTACTGACCGTCGTGAAAGAGCTTCCGGTAAACATCGACACCACGATGGTCACGTATAACGCACTCACGGCAAAATAATGCGGTTCAATATAATCCATTCCATAGTATAAAATGGTCGGGACGGTGCCGCTCATCATCCATACCGCAATCAGAATGCCGATGAGCGAAAGGATGAGAATCGGCATAATCGCCGTTTGAATGCCTTGAATGATTGCGGATTCCAGATGCTTCCAGGAAAACCCGAACAACCGCAGCAAGGAGGCGATACCCACGGTTGTTGCCAGAAGCGGTATATGCGGCTCTGCCTTAAGAAGAAAGATAGAGACAAACAGTACTGCCAGTATAAACACAATAAGAATGATGCTTTTTGAGAAACTGAGATGTCGTTCCATGGTGCTAAGACTCCTTAAACTTGGTCATGACAGGGCTTCTTCCCGTCCACTTGACTATATAGATGAACTTTTTTGCTTTTATGCTTTTCGGCTTCTTTGCTTTTTTGCATTGAAGCGCGAATTACACTATATACGATACACACGAACTTCGTCAATGTACGAACCATGAACAATGACCACAAAAAGGCGACTGCATCAAGCAGTCGCCTTTTTCTTAATGAGTATAGTTATTATTTCGCTTGAATGTAACCTTCGGCTTTCAGCAGTTCAGCGATCAGAACAGCTCCGCCAGCCGCGCCGCGCAGCGTATTATGCGAGAGTCCTACGAATTTGTAATCGTAGAGGGAATCCTCACGCAATCTGCCCACCGATACGCCCATGCCGCGCTCGATGTCACGGTCCAGTTTCGTCTGTGGGCGATTCTCTTCCTCGAAATACGTAATGAACTGCTTCGGCGCACTTGGAAGATTCAGCTCTTGCGGTCTTCCCTTAAACTGCTGCCAGCGGTCCAGAATTTCATCCTTCGAAGGCTTGTTCTCGAACGATGCAAATACGGTAGCTAAGTGACCATCGGTTACGGGTACGCGAATGCATTGCGTCGTAATCAATGGCGATTGGGCTTTCACGATCTCACCGTTCACGACGCTGCCCCAAATGCGCAGCGGCTCCTGCTCGCTCTTCTCTTCCTCCCCGCCGATATACGGTATCACATTGTCCAGCATATCCGGCCAATCGGTGAAGTTCTTACCGGCACCGGAAATCGCCTGATAGGTGGAGGCAACAACCTGGGTGGGTTTGTAATCAAGCAAAGCGTGAAGCGCCGGTACATAACTCTGAATGGAGCAATTCGGCTTCACGGCAATGAAACCGGTTGTCGTTCCCAGACGTTTGCGCTGCGCGGCAATCACGTCAATATGACCCGGATTAATTTCCGGAATGACCATTGGAACGTCAGGCGTCCAGCGATGGGCGGAATTGTTGGAAATGACGGGCGTCCCCGTTTTGGCATAAGCTTCTTCCAATGCCTGTATCTCATTCTTCTTCATATCAACCGCGCAAAATACAAAATCAACCTCTTCCGCTACCTGTTCCACTTGTGAAGCATCCTGCACAATGATGCCTTTCACCTGCTCGGGAATTGGCGTGGCAAGCTTCCAGCGGCCCTGAACCGACTCTTCATACGTTTTGCCGGCTGAGTTTTTGCTGGCAGAAATGGAAGTGACTTCGAACCATGGATGCCCATCCAGCAGTTGCATAAAACGTTGACCGACCATACCCGTTCCACCGACAATACCGACTTTAAGTTTTTCAGACATTCGTTACTCATATCCTTTCAATAGTGGCGTCATGTTTCCCATACATCGACTTTGATCTACCGTACGGACAAAAGCATGCAGTAAATGAGCTTCTTCTAGATAACTATTCAATCCGGCGTGATTCGTGTAGGTACCCTACCTTGAACCATCATATTTCTTTTGATATAACAAAAAAATCCCACCCCCAAGACCATAAGTCTTAGGGACGAGATTGTTATACTCGCGGTACCACCCCAAATTTGCCAATATGTCACCATATTCGCCTCATCGAGTACGGCATTACACGGTAATGCAGATACTCTAGCTCTATAACAGGAGCTCCTGGCACACCATCCGCCTCTCAATGAGGGTTCCATGTGCTGCTCTGAGTCTTTTTTCAATAAAGAACGCTTTGCCCCTTTTCAGCTGCCGGAGCTCTCTGTACAAGAATTCGTTTATTTACTCGTCTCTTCATCGCATTTGTTATGATTATTATATATAAAACCATTTCGGCGGTAAACCTTATTTATTAAATTTTCGGAAAACTCGGCTGATTTCATGAGCTGTTCCATCGATGCACACCTGTCGGAACCATTTTATGGCTGAAGTCGCAGTGCCTCCAGTTCCATTTCCCGGCGGATCGCCATTTCCATCCTCGTTCTTAATACTATGTATTGATTCACCATCGGGTGATCGTATCCCAAAACATGTTGGATCCGGCCTATCATGGAATCATCTTCATACTCGTTGCTCCATTGAAACAACTGCGCGTAGAGATCGGAGAACCGCTCATTATTCGTCGCAGCAAAACGGAGAGGATGAAGATCATCACTCAGCTTCACTTCCATCAAATCATGCAGCACCTGCAGGCTGTGAACAATGAACGCCTCTACCTCTAACGTCTCATTTTTATGTAAATCCAGCGGCATCCTATCCTTCATATCCGAAATAAGCTGACTGAACGTCACTTCGGACATTTGCATGGACATGTAGCCCCACCAGTGACTTCCGGTTCCGGTTGCATCCATCTCCCATTTCGGTTCCATCAAAATACGTCGGACCTTCGCCTGTTGCGATCGGCCAAATGCAGCGATGCCCAGGATCAATCCCGCATTGCAATCCGTAGAGGCCTGCTCCCCCCACTCCATAAGACGGGGAACCATCCGGGCATCGGTGAATTTGAAACATAGCGCCGGGAGAAATTCGGGAAAAAGCGGTTGTCCGTAAACCCGCTCCATCTCATCAGCGAATATCTCGCCATAACGCTCGCAAGGGAGATGCATCAAGCCGATACAGGCAGCTTTCGATAAATACCAATCAATTGCGGTTATGCACGCCACCATATAATCCATCATGCGGTCATAGTCCAAGTACCCGAGAACATGCAAAATCTCGCCAGGCATGTTCTCCTTAAGTTTCTTCCCATCAAAACAAACACGCGCTATATCCTCTGCCAGCTCCTGATCTCCGCATCTCATAATCGGATCAAGCAGCAGGGAACGCTTGTAATCGGAAGGCTCCTCTGCAAACAGTCGGAATAAGGCGGCTGCGTCATTCCGGTCACCATACAGGGAAGTGATCCGGCAGTATGATGCCAGAATCGTTCCATCCATCCTGGGATTGTTCTTGAAATCTCTGATGAGCTTTTCGGTGTTCCGAATCATTCTTATGGCTTCTCCTGTAACATGATGATGACATTTTTTCCTATAAACGCGGCTTTTATCGTTCGATTTCGTACACAATGCTTGCAAGTTAAACGGCTTTCGGTCTATCCGGACTTTCATTGCTCCTACATATTCTCCCCGTGGACGATAACTCCCCGGTTTTTAGCACGGTGTCCTATAGATAATTTCCCTACCCCAAACCACAAAATCTCAACTAGTGCGATGGCACCCGCCACGTCCAGCAGGACATGCTGTTTCACGAATAGCGTGGACACAATGATCGACCAAGCAAAGATATGCACCGCCACCCGATCTTTATTCGTAAAGCCTGCACTAGCTGCTGCCCCTTTTATCATCAAGTAGCTGGTCAGAACATGGATGCTTGGGAAACAGTTGTACGGATTGTCGGTGCTGTACACCAGATTTACCAACCGGTCAAGAACCCCTGTGCCTACAAGCAGCGGCCGCTCTACCGTCGTCTGGAACAAGAAAAAGATAATGTAACACGCGATGAGTCCAATACACTGGGTCAATAGTGTTCGATAATATACATTTCGGTCTCTGGAACAGAACAGAAACAGCATAATAATGATAAAAGGGTACCATACCAGATACGGTATAATGAATATCGGTACAAACGGAATTGCAGAGTCAAGATCCGTCATTAAGCTTTTTACCGGCGTATGTGCATGGTTCAATATCCCATAAAAAATGTTAAGCACAGGAATGGCCAGGATCCATAACAGCGGGAGATATGTCTTCCATTTTAAGTTCATTGGCTTCCTCCCTTCTTCGACTCTTCAGTCTCTTTAAATATATGAAACAACGACGCAATTGCGCCTGTTTTTCACACTAACCAACGATGTAGCCGTTATATCCCATGGTTTGAATGTTTATCCGGATAACCCACATGTTCTCTAATCTCCACTAACGTTTTGCTTAAGATCATCCCCTCATGCTGTACGACGATTTTGCCGGCAACTTCACAATATACCATGTCGTCAAGTAAGGCTCAAGTCGATAACCCATCTCTGTGTCATTAAAAATCATCCATAAATACAAATCGAGCAAGTCCTTTGCTGGACTGCTCGATTGGATAAGTTACTGCGTATAACCGATTTCCCCGTTCACAATCGTCATTCTGATCTTCGTCTTCAGCAGTTCATCCGGATCCATAGCATCATGCAAGCAACGATCCACAACGGTAAAATCAGCATATTTCCCTATTGCTATCGTTCCCCGCTGCCCTGATTCTCCGGCCGCCTTGGCACCACCGATCGTAAACAATTCAATCGCTTCCGTTAAGCTCAGCTTTTCCTCCGGCATATATCCATCATGTCTCTCATCCGGCTTCCGTCTCGTCATTGCAGCATGAATCCCGAGCAGCGGGCTTAGCGGCTCTATGGGAGCATCGCTTCCTCCGGGACAAGGCAGTCCGGAGCGCAGCCACTTCTTCCACGCATACAAATAGCTTGTCCGATCAGGGCCCACACGCTCCAACACCCAAGGGAAATCGCTGGCTACAAACCGGGGCTGCAGGTCAACGGCCAGATTCAGCTTACTCATTCGCTTCACCGTATCCGGGTGTACAATTTGGGCATGGATAAATCGGTCCGGAAGTTTCGAATCCCGACTTAATGGATAAAGTTCAAGCACATCCGTCATCAACGCTGCCGCGCCGTCCCCAATCGCATGAAATGCAACGGGAAAGCCCAGATGACGCGCTCTGCCAACGATTTCCCTTAGCTCCTCTAAAGTATGCATAGCCAGCCCCCTAGTATGAGGCGCATCATGGTAGGGATCCTTTAGCAGCGCCGTTCTTCCGCCAACCGCCCCGTCCGCGAATAATTTGACGGCCCCAATACGGTTCCAATCGTTGCCGCTGCCCGGCTTAAGGCCCAGCTCTTTCATTTCATCAAGATAACCATGAAACATCAGCTGATGGGTACGAAAGTGCAGTCCCTCCTCTCTTAGCTCTCTATGAATCCGCTGCATTGCTTCCACACTTCCAAGCAAGCGGAGATCCTCCGTATGAGCTGCCGTAAGGCCTAAACGCAGCGCATCACGGCACGCCTCCAGCATCGCTAATTTCAGGCTGGCGGGATCAGGCTCCGGCTGCACCATGGCAAAAGGTATCGATGCATTCTCGTAAATGCGGCCGTTTAACCGACCATCGGCATCCCGGCCGAAAGCGCCGGACTCCGGATCTGGCGTGTCTGATGTAACACCCGCTCTTCGGAAGGCTTCCGAATTACCAAGGTAAGCATGGAAGCAGGTCCTGGTTAGATAGACTGGATGTTCCGTTGTCATGTCGTCGAGTTCCTGCATGCTCGGAATCTGACGGTCTGGAAAGTTATGTTCATTCCAGTTCAACCCCATGATCCACTCGCCAGGCTGCGTAACCGCGACCCTTTCCCTAAGCATAGCCAGCATCTCTTCCTTAGAGGTAGCCTCAGTGAAATCAAGCATGCCAAGCTTCAGTCCATGCATACCGAGATGCATATGCGCATCGACCAGGCCAGGTAAAACGAAGGCGCCATCCCAATCCACCGTTCGATACTTCCGATCCGCCAGCTGAAGTCGCAGGTCGGCTGCGCTTCCAATAGCACGAATGATTCCGTCTTCCACAAATATCGAATCCACTGTTGAAGCGCTATGGGGTAAAAAGAGATTTCCGTTCGTAAAAAGAACTGGTTGCATGTTTCCTGATTCCTCCGGATTTTTCCATCCATTATACCAAACGGGCATGCAGCTCGTCAGCCGGAACAGGAATAAGCCAACCTTCTTCATAACCAAACAAGCAGCCCCTTACGGAGCTGCTTGTCCAAGTTTAGTTAATTTTGGTGAACATCCATTTCTGCGCATCCGTACCATTATCCGTCCACTGCTGGACAACCGCCCCATCTGCTGTGGACGCACTGGCTACATCGACTGCCAGTCCGCTTACTTTGGACACAAGTTTGTAATACCCTCCGCCAACATCAACGATTCTCCATCGCTGCGCATTCGATCCATTATCGTCCCATTGCTGCAGCTGAACGCCGGTGGCTGTGGACGAATTCGGCACATCAAGAACCTTTCCGCTGTGCACGGCTGTGAGCTTGTAGTACCCGTCTCCGGTGCTTTCTACCCTGAATCTTTGATTATTGGCAACGTAGTTGGTCCACTGCTGAATCTTGGCTCCCCTTGCCATGGAGACATCCACAACATCCATCACTTTGCCGCTCGCCTTGGAAGCGATCGTGTAAATCCCATCACTGATCACGTTCGATGCACCACTGTCTTGATACACGCGTACATAATCCACCAGCATCTGCGATGGGAACGGCGTGGAATTGTTCGGACTTCCAGGCCAATTTCCGCCGACTGCCAGATTCAATAATAGAAAGAACGGGCGCTGGAATTCCTCGGTATTGCCGGTTCCATTCTCAATATAGAATTCATTGAACTGCTGACCGTCTACAAACCAACGAATATATTTGGAATCCCACTCTATGCTGTAGACATGGAACTGGGAGAAATCCAAATTGCCGGATACTCGTCCATATTCGGCATGCCCTCCTGCATCCCAGTGTACGGTACCATTCACGTAAGGGTTATGGTTTACCCGTTCCATAATGTCAATTTCTCCGCTTTTCGGCCAGCCGATCGAACTGATATTGCTTCCCAGCATCCAGAACGCCGGCCATAGACCTTGACCCGATGGCAGCTTGATCCGCGCCTCTACTTTCCCGTAAGTAAAGCTCTTCAAATCCTGGGTTTTGATCCGGGCAGAAGTGTAGTTCATCCCGCCGTAGGATTCCTTCTGCGCTGTAATGACAAGGTTACCGCCAGTTACCTGAACATTCTGTGCCCGGTCGGTATAATACTGCAGCTCATTGTTTCCCCATCCGCCGCTGCCGGTACCGATTTCCGGTGTCCAATTGGCTCTGTTGAGCGAGGTCCCATTGAACTCGTCACTCCATACCAAATTCCAGTTCGGTGCGGCATTGACTTTGTTGACAGGCATTAGAACGACCAGAAGACTGAACAGTATAACGACACTTATTCCTTTTCTTAGCATCATGTTCCCTCCTAATTATGATCGAATTAAAGGCTTCATGGATACCAGTGCACCTCATAGCTGTTCTTCTAGCGAACCGTCTACTAAGCTTCGTGTCACCTCTCTTTCTCGTTCTCTATGATTTGCCATGCAACCAATCTATGATGGTAAATCCACTTGTTGTTCGAGGACATTACGTAAAATAATGCGCTTACATTTCCATTATAGGTTCATTATATACCACTATCAACCTCAATTTATATTTTTTTACATTTATATCAATATTCCATAGTTCCTATCCTATCAAAAAAGCCGGTGCAAGCCCCGGCCTAGAGTTCCTTCAATATCTACCTTTTACTACCACCAATGTTTTTTTCAGTGAATGGAACATTCCCAAGCTCGACGTACCCTTTTTACGTAAATCGCAATCTCATGTATGGTTTCAAAATCGGGTTACTTATTCACGACATATCATAAGTTTGTTTCCATCGGGATCCTTTATGACGAACCAATGATGATGTTCAATTTCCGTCACGAGCTCTACTCCGAGCTTTTTCATGTAAGCTAACGATCCTTCCAGATCTTCTGTCAGCAGCATGAACGCAGGAGTATCGATAGATGGGGCTCCCCCCGGCTGATCTCCTCCCCACTTCGGCATGGTATCCAGAATCACGCCCGTTCCTTCCATGGGCAAAGGGCATAAATGACCATTCATCACCTGGCAATCATCTTCCGCTATTCCGAGTACACGGCAGTACCAGCTGCGCGACCTTTCGATATCCCGAACCGGGATGAATATGCTGCCCACTTTGTTCTTAATCGGACTTACCTCTGCATAGTTGAGATTATCACGCACTTCGCTCATATTTTTGCCTCCATGTATCATTTTTAACACGCGTGGTGTCGTAAACGGACGATACCCCTCCGGCTGCACTCTTTCGATAGGCAATCGGCCCATGAACTCCCTCCATTCTTATGCTCATGACATGATTTGAACAGGAACATAACACTTCACTCTGATCATCCCGAGATCCGCCTCTTCTTTAGGCAAATAACTCGCATACCAAAAGCGTCCTGGATCCGGCCTATACTCGGTTGACATATCGAGCCATCGATCCACTCTTTCAAGTACACCTGTCATCGTGCCAGCGGCACCTGACTCCAGACAAGCATACATTCCGCCTTCAAGCTCAACTTGTAGATCTGCTTCTTCACAGGAAGGAAGAAAATCCTCAGGAGGAGCTATATAAACCTCATAAACAGAGCATTCATCCAGCAGTCCACCGTCACAGTGCATGAATATGCGGATTCGCGAATCTTCCATCAATCCATTACGGCATAACCAGGCAATGGAAGCTTCATCCGCTTGTTTGACGCAATCTATACCCGTCCTTCGAAAGCGCATCACCTTAAGCGAAGACAACTGCACGATTTCAATAGGTTTCACCAGCTTGCTTCGTTCCACCGGAAGATAAAGCTTCATCCGAACAATTTGATCCCGGTTCAGCGCATATTCTTCAATGAACTCATGCTTTCCTTGCTCAAACACACTGCGGGGCAGCCACTCGGAGAACAAACGGTTCCAGGTGTTTTGAATACTGTCTTCCGCTACCGACGGCGTTCGGGCCACTGCATACAATCCACCCGCAAGCGTCAGGGAATAAAGTTCCGAATGCTTCATCATCTCGGCTTGCTCCATCGTGCCTACAGCCAGCAGTTGATAACCGAAGGGCTTGGTTTCACCTTCCATGTCCACGTTCCAACCGAAGAGCCTCAGCCCATTGAGATCGATACGGTGTGATGACAACCGTTCGCGAAAATGATCGATCGCAGCGGTCTCTATACCCTCCTCATACTCGGAAACGAAGAGATGGCCGATCCCTTGCTGAGGATTCAGACGGATGACCCTTACTTCAGGAAATCGTTCTGATAAGGCCCGCTCTTCCAAATAGCTTACATGCTCTTTCAGATTCATCCGTTCGAAGCTGTAAACCACCTGAGATCTTCGATATTGTCCTGGAGTCTGTCCCGTGAGTCTCTTGAAGGTTTTAATGAATGTCGGATACGACTCAAATCCGCAGCGGTACCCGATATCGATGGTCGGCAAGTCGCTATTTCGCAAGCAGTTGGCGGCTTCGTTGATTCTGCGTTTACGTATGTATTCCTTAATGGGGTGTCCCGTCAGGCTATGAAACAAACGGTATAAATTGGGCAGCGACATGGCCGCCACGCCGGCAATCCCCTCAAGTGTCAGTGATTCCGTCAGATGATCCTCGATATAATCAATGGCGCGTTGAACGATTTCACCGCTCTGCATTTCAAATCCTGTTGCCCCCTATCAAGTTGGATTGGCTATGAGGTCATCATACCAAATTCCTTGCAGCAAGAACTGTACTTTTTTATCAAAAAAACAATCTCGCTTTTATTCTTCTCCACTTTAACTACTTGTAAAGAAAGCTTGAGAGTAATGGCAGCAACCATTCCGGATCCGGCATATGATCTTGGCCCTCTAGAATCGTGTTTTTGGCGTTTGGAATAGCTCGGCTTAGCTGCTTCCCAACCTCCAGCATGGATTCAGGACTTTGTTCGCCAACCACGATACTAACCGGCGTGCTCAGACGGGGCGTTCTTTCAATCGGCGGCAGGTCGCTGGCTAAAAGCGTATCATAGGGCTTATTGTATCTATAGGGAATACGCTGTGTTTCTTCTGAATTGCTGCTTTTGCACAATATCATCCTTGTAACACGCATGCAGCAAGCATGGCTTAAACCAATGCCATAACCTAAAAAAGTGCTGGCATTCACGCCAACACTTCCTCTCGGGATATTTTTCTCATGATTGAACATTAACAATTTAATAGAAGCAATTTAACGATCTCGATTTACCATGTAATTTAATAAATGCTTGAGAAACGCCGAATTGCGCGGCATCTCCTGCAGCGCCTCCATAGCCAGGCAATAATGCTCCCACATTTCCCGACTGGCGCCTTCCTGACCCAAAATGCTCACAAAGGTCGATGTATTATTCTCCGCATCCTGTCCTCCGGGTTTCCCGAGCTGCTCCATATCGCCCTGCACATCAAGCAAATCATCCTGAATCTGAAAGGCAATGCCCGCATGGTAGGCGAATTTCTTCAATGTCGCAATTTCGGTCTCCTTCACCTGAGCGAGGATGGCAGGCATGACGAGAGATGCCTCGAAGGCAATGCCCGTCTTGTAATAACATACCGTATTCAGCTCCTCCAAAGACAATGCCTTCCCTTTTGAATTCAAATCCATCGCCTGGCCCGAACACATATCTCCCGCTCGCTGAGACGAATATTGAATCAGCTTTAATACCGTCTGGGGATCAAACCCATCAAGGGACGATTGTTCTTCGATAGCCTTCTGAATCAGGAACAAACCGGTGATTTCCGCCGTGGCGCTATCATGAACCCGATGCAGGGTCGGTCGTCCTCTACGGGTAGAGGCGTTATCCTGAGACGGCAAATCATCGAATATTAAGGAAGCGGTGTGCATGTATTCAAGCGACCTTAGCAGCGGCACGATGGCGGAAGCTTGCAAACCGTATTCGTTGACCGCCATAACCCAAGTCAAGATAGGTCTTAGACGTTTTCCGTCCCCATCGAGCGTATAATTGGCGGCGTCAATCAGCGACTCTTTCATGGGTGGAATGCCAAGGGGCTTTGCGATTTGCAAGCTGTTGTTAATCTCATTTCGAACGGTTTTAATGGTATCGATAAAATAATCCTTTTCCTTCCGCTCGTTTCGGAGCACCGTAACCATCTGGTCCCGCAGCAACTTATCGAAGAAATCCACCTGATCGGCTGTTCGAACCATTTGCTGGACAAGCCGATTGAATTCCGGGTTACCGGATGCAAAAATATCCATGATTTCGTTATATTTCTCAGCACCGACCCGTTCCTTACAACGCTTCAGGCCGTTAATGGCCCGGTCCAGCATCACCTCTCGCGTCTTGGCGTCCGAATGATACACCCCATGAATCAGATGGGAAATAACCGCCCAGTACATTTCAAAAGGATTGATAAGATCCGTACGCTGACCGCGATATTTTAAATAGTACGTATACGGGGTTACCGCCCCGTCTTCCATATCCTGAAACATATCGGCAAAATCATCGGCCAGCTGGTTGTAGATACCGTAGAAGAAGGTTCGGTCCTCAAAGCCTTCATCCGCCGAAGCGCTGATAACGGAACGGACGATCAAGCGGGAGGACGATGATTTCAGGATGATTGGCAGATATAATTCCTCGTTACTGTAATTGGGATTGCCCAGATCCTTAATGCGGTCAATATGCTGGGAATGAAAAAACACATTAGACTGCTCGAAAAAAGCATGCTGCGTTTCCGGGTGTTGGTGTCCCTGAATATACTCAAATGCATCCCGAAGTTCCTTATGAACGAATTGAACGAGATCCATGTTCTTCCCGCTCCACTGCCCAAGCTCCGGTACCGTTCCAGTAAGGAGCGCCTGACGTATCATCTGGGAGTACTGTTCCTTCTCTTGAGCGTTAAGTACCCTTGAATCGAGCAGATCGTCTATAAAAGGATAGGTCAACCCATAGGAATATCCCAGCCGGATAGCATCATCAAGGCGGGCTGAGCGCTCCGCAGGCGATGTCTCGACATTCATATCCTCGATGACGTGCATAACAACGCCTACGATAATTTTAATCAATTTGCGTTGAGCTTGGTCCGCATCCATCTCCTCCGGGATATGGGTCGCCACGAGCTTCAGTTTGTTTATGACCCAAATCACGGCATTCTCGATGCCTTCCTTCTGTGCCCATCGGTACAGCCCGGTCAAACTCATGTAATCCGGCGTACCTCCACCGTTCCTATTGGTCGAGCGAAGCAGAAGTTTCTTGGTATCTTGGGCAACGCGCCGAATTCGGGCCTTCGTGTCAGGCGAATTCAGGTCCATCCCCAGGTCTCTCATATAAATATAGGAAATGCTTCGATCCAAGTAATTATCCAATTCGCCTGTATAATGAAGCCAGCCGATATATTTATGATAATCCCGGCTATCCGGTTTCTTCTTTCCGCGCGATAAAAAAGACAGCCATGAAGGACGATGAATATGCTTCCTTTTCCATATTAGAATGTCCTCTGTCAGGATCGGCACATAACTCTTTTCCTTAACCTGTACATAAAGTGATGCAAAATACTGAGCTGCCTTCTGCTCAGCCCGCCGATATCCCGTATCGGCATAGTCTGTATACGCCACATTCATATGATGGAATCCCTCAACTTCTTTAAGTGTTTAACATGTACCCATGTTTATAACCTATATACGTAGAAGTTTCAATCGGGTTACATTTCAGTTTCAGCGTTGAAACGAATCGAGTCCCTGGATCCAGAGGTCCATGGCTTCCGTCACTTCGATCAACTGCTCTGCTGGGGTTAAGGAAGCTTCGTTGTCTCCCTTTTGGAAACCGTAAGAACCGAATTGTCCGTGATTGCCGCCCGCAATATCCACGTATGTCGTATCGTTCGGCAGATTCTTTCTTGCAGCCTCCCACTCGGTTCGATCAAGAACGCCATCCTGCGTACCGGTGATTTGAAGCGCGGACATATTCAACCCGTTTAGCTTGCCTCCATCATCCGCGTAGGATGCCATGAAGTAAACCCCGTCAATGACATCCGCATGTTCAGCAGCATATCTCGCAGCAAAAACCCCGCCTAAGGAATGCCCGCCAATGACATAACGTCTGTCTTGATGCTCCGATATGAAGGAATCCGCTTTATTCTGTCCGAAGAAGGCGAGATTCAAAGGCATGGATGCAATATATACGCGGTGCCCCTTCTCCGCCATTCTCTTGGCAAAAGGCGCATAACTTTCAGGCTCCACCAATCCACCCGGATAAAAAATAATGTCAGGCTGGGTCACCTCCCCGCCCACCGGCTCGAAACGATAGCCGTCCTTGAGGTGTTCGACAACTACTTTCGTATCACTTTGAAACACCGCTTTCGCTTCATCGAGCGGTTTGTAAGTAAGAGAATCCAGTAGAACACTAGCTGCTATGGTAATAATGACTAATATAGACAGGGTCCATATGACAATCCTGCGCCCTCTTTTACTCCTCGGTTTATTGGTTTGCTTCATTTCCATCACGGTCCCTTCCATCCAGGTATGTCGATCATTTAATTATACCGCAGGGTTAATTAAAATCCTATCGATCCGTTCAGATGGACCTTACCTCAATTCCTAACAAAAGAAGGCTGCCGATTGGATCAGCAGCCTTGAGTCACCCCTTGTATTATGAACCGGATCGTACAAACCGGAACCAGCCAAAATCAAACTGGCTTCCCGGCAGGAAGATGAACGTCACCTTCTGTTTGCCGTTCACATGCTCCAGATCGAACACTTGCTCTTCGTATCCATCAGTTTGCGTAAATTCAACAAGCTGATTGCTTTCTCCCGCCGAATTGGCAAACCGGATATGAATCGTGTTTTTATCTATGGCCGAGCGCCCGTACACAATCAGTTTTGAAGTGCCTGCTTCTGAGAAATCCATTAGGTCAAACTCGAGGGAAACATTATTTCCTATACCTTCAACAGCCTTGTCATCCATAATCGTAAAGCTATCTCCGTAGATTCGATCACCATCTGCGGCATAATGCTGCTCGAAGGCCCGATCCCCCGCTTGAAAATAAAACCCTTTGATGTGCACCTTCTGGCGCAGGACAAAGCATATTGACGTGATGCCGCGCAGCTTCTTGGATAGCCGGTAGGTTTCTTCCTGATACACGTTCCACTTGGACTCTTTCTGATAAATGCAGTCGGCCAGCAAGGAGCTGCCCTCCTCACCAGGCATGCCTTCCCAGATTTGCAGCGAGTACGCTTCGCTTGAGAGTGCAAATATCGGAATGGTGATCGTATCGGAGCCATGGGGACCGAAATCGATGTCCCGAAATCCGACTTGCGTCTCGCCGTCTCTGCTCGTAGCTACGCCTCTTTCGTTCCCGTTCCCCACATCACCTTGACTGTAATCATACAGTCCTGCGGAGATGAAGGAGTATGGATCTTTGTAGGCCGCACCCAAACCGTCAACTTGAAATTCAAGCTGGGAGATGAGCTTGGTTTTATCCGTCCCGTTCCGACTCGTACATCTCAAACGAAACTCACCGTCGCCAAGAGCAGTTACGATGGCTTCATGGCCATCGGCTTCCACACCGGCGATATTGGATTCGATGCCGGCATCATTCACGACAGCCCATTCGACCTCTTGATAAGAGGTTTCCGGCGGATGTAACATGGCACGCACCACCATTTGCCGATTGGACGGATGAAATGATTGAACTCCTTCGCTGATCAATTCAATCTTGCGAAGCGGAAGCTCGAGCATGTTCCCCGTGAGGCACGGCCCCTCTTCGTTATTCATGCTTGCCGATATGCCCTTTGTCAATTCATCCTGCGCAGGGATGGATGTCAGATCTAGGCATCGGTTCTCCAAACCATTGGAAGACACTTCGATTCGAATTGGGCCAGGCTCCAATGTGGCTCCGATGATTGCCATCAGCTTGCCGCTGAACAATCTTCGGCTCCGGCCTTTGTACGGATCGTAATCCGTGCTGTCTCCGTTATCGAGTCCAAGCAACCGCCCGGCACCCGTCACATGCACCTCTACCCGGTTATTCGCGTTCAGGGCGGAATGGCCGTCCTCATCCTCCATCGCAATTTCCAGGAAGATGAGGTCTGTTCCATCGGCTGTTAATTCTTCTTTATCCGGGCACAAAACAATACGCTTGGCATCGCCAAAAGAGGTTCTTGTATCCTCAGCCACGATACGGCCAGCTTCGTCATAAGCGATCGCTTTCAATTCGCCTTTTGCATAAGGAATCTTCCACCAACCCACCAGCTGTCTTCCGTGTGCATGGTCAATATCATGCGTACCGATGGTTTCCCCATTCAGCTGCAGCTCGACGCTTGGCGCATTGGAACAGATGCGAACATCGATCATTTGGCCGTCGTTGAAATCCCAGTATGGCAGCAGATGCACCATGGGTTTCGTTTTGTAATCCGTCCAGGCTGCTTGATAGATATAATAAGAATCCTTCTTGAAGGTTGCCGTATCGATCTGTCCGAAATAAGAGTTTTTGGTATGATACGGCGTAGGTTCTCCAATATAATCGAATCCGGTCCATATAAACTGTCCCAGCGAGAAGGGCATATCTCGCTCTGCCAGAATGCAGGCCTCCGCCGATTTCGCCCCCCAACTGGTCGAGCTGTTTCCAAGGGAGGAACACTGCTCGTCGTCATCGGCCAGAATGGACTTTTCAAACGGGAAATGATAGATGCCTCGGCTTTGTACGACCGATGCGGTCTCGCTGCCATAGATGATCCAATCCGGATGTGCCTGATGATGCTTCTCGTAATACTTCTCGGCATAGTTATAACCTGCCACCTTTACGATATCGGCACATAACTGAGCGTTATCCCAAGGCATATAATTCGACCCGATGGTAACGCTTGCATTTTGCTTGGGATCGTATCTTTGGACCTCCGCCATCAGCATTCTTGTTATTTCCTGCCCCCTCTCATCCGCATGGGTATCATATATTTCATTCCCGATGCTCCACATGATAAGGGACGGATGGTTCCGATCCCGTTTGACCCAGCTCTTCACGTCGCGCTGAACCCAATCCGGGAAAAATCTTGCATAATCATAAGGGGTTTTCGGTCTTTCCCACATATCAAAGGCTTCCGATACGATCAGCAGCCCCATTTCATCCGCAAGATCCATCCATTCCTTCGCAGGCATATTGTGAGCGGTGCGGATCGCATTAACCCCCATGTCTTTCAGAATAGCAAACCTTCTGGCTAAGGCCGTTTTGTTAAACGCTGCACCCAGAGCTCCGAGATCATGATGCTCGCATACGCCGTTCAATTTCAGTTTGCGGCCGTTCAGAAGGAACCCCTGATTCGAATCAAGCTGAATATGGCGGAATCCCACGTTGTGCGATACCGATTCTACCATTTCATCGTACTGGTCAGTCGGAAGATCCATTCCAGTCACCCGCATCTCGGTAACCAACTGATACAGATGAGGTTCATCAGGGCTCCAGAGCCATGGACGCTCAACAGCTATCGTTTGTGTATTCGTTAAATTGCCAGTGCTGCTAGCGTTGACGCAATTGGACACCTCTGCGATCCTCTGACCATCCTTCAGGAGCGTATGGTTGATGACCACATCATCTACGATATTCATTTCTGTGTCGACTTCGACCAACCATTCATTTTCCTGACATTTTGTTGATATATAAATGCCGTCTGTTGCGATATGGTTCGCTTCCCTTATCTTTAACCACACATTACGATAGATGCCCGCTCCCGAATACCACCGGCTGTTCGGACTTTGAAACACAACCTTCACAACGATGTCATTTTCCCCTTCTGCCAGGAAATCCGTGATTTCGTGTTCGAAGGAGGAATAGCCATACTTCCATTCACCCACGCAATGACCATTGACATAGACGGAAGAATCCATATACACCCCGTCAAAACACAGCAGAACCTGAGCTCCATCGCCATTCCACGTCCATTGCTTCCGGTACCAGCCTATGCTGTTTTCATATAAATTCTCCGTGTTATAAATAAGCCAATCATGGGGAATATCCACGGGTTGGAATTTCAGATTCGCCGAATCCGTATGATCAAGACTGCTTTTTGCAAATGTCCATCCATCATTAAATAATGTTATTTTGTTCATGGGTGGGTATCACCTTCTTCATTTATTTAATTGATCCAAGTTGGCACATATTGAAGCCAGTCTCTCCAACTATATCAGGATGTTTTAACATTGAGCCCGCTTTTACGAAAATACTTAAGTTTTCAAAGGATATTCTTTAATCCCCCTATTCTGTTCACTCATACAAAAAGGAGCCCTTTGACCGCAGCAAACGTCAGAGCTCCTTGCTTATTATGATGTAACTATAAAAAAAGAGATCAAGCAAACTTGATCTCCTCGTTAGCGCCGAGTATCAGTGCAAGTACCCTGTCTCCACTTCATCCAAGACTTTTCGTGCTTGTTCAATCCACATCTCGTCCACCGATGCGTCAGGGTCGATCGGAGCCTGGAATTGATCAAAGAGTGCTCCTAATAAACGAGGTGCTGCATGCTTGTCGGTTCCCGTATTGTATATATGTCTAAATACGAATGGACGGCCGAGCTTTATCGTAGCATGACAACCGCCGCATTCGCCATCCAGGCTGCCTTTGGTGACCAGAAAAGGGATCCGAAGCCACACCATCCGCTCCTGATCCAAGCGCCTGTCCAGATAACCATGCTTATAATCCCAATTGCCGGCTAACGTAAACTCATGTTTACATAGATAGGTGTCTATATTCACAAAACGGTCTTCGATATTCTCCAATCTCGATTCCAAATTAATCATGTGCGCCCACCCTTATGTTTTTAGTCCTAGGATGGACTTGAATGCCAAACGGTATACGGGAATGCTTTTCGAAATCAACATTACGATTCATTTCCATATGATAAAATCTTACTTACCACCTCTACTAGGTGCTCCTCTCCCTTAAATTACTAGCCGCTATGATGAAAGCATTAGAATCTCCTTCATAACCCATAAATTTAATGATGCTCTTCATTATAAACAGTGACACTAGGCCATATAGAAGCCAAAAACACAACTTTCTTCCTGAGTAGTTAGCCTTAATCTTGTTTAAATTCATATAATTTATATAATTTAGTTATATTTTTCCAAATATATCATAGTTCCTTTTAAACCGATCATTTGTTCGATCTATTGCTTGCCACCTGTCCCGTAAGAACAAGGTCTCATCTTTTTTTGAGGCATCAATGCTATAATAACCCCGTTTACTAAATAGAGAATACGTGGAGTTCTCGTAGAGAAACGGAGGGAAAACATGAAAGTAAAAGGTTACCCGATGCTTGCCGGCCTGTTGGCTGTCATGCTTCTGGTGGGGCTTCAAACCCCGGCTTATGGAGAAAATGCTACAACAAAAGCAACTTGGATCTGGCAAACGGATCTGATTCAGGATGGCGGCGAAGAACTGCTTGATTTTTCCCGCGAAGAAGGAATTAATCTAATCTTCCTACAGATTGATCGTCAAATGCCGTTCGAAGTTTACGAGGCATTTATACAGCGTGCGCATGAGAATCAAATTGCCGTGCATGCTTTAGGAGGAGATCCAAGATGGGCCCTCACCGAACATCGGGAGGATATGCTCGGACTCGCCGATTGGGTGATCAACTATAACGGCAAGGTTTCGGCCGGCGCCCGATTTGACGGCATTCATCTTGATATAGAGCCGTATGTACTTGCCCAGTGGGAGGATGAGCAGGACATAATCATCAGCACCTGGGAACAAAATCTTATGGTGTTCCTGAATCAAGTATCCGGGAGCGACCTGGAGCTCGGAATTGACATCCCCTTCTGGTTTGATCAATACACTCTGAGTAATGGAACCAGTCTGAATGAATGGCTGATCGGTACATTTGACCATGTTACCGTTATGGCCTATCGGAACGAAGTAGAATCCGAGCATGGCATTCTGAACCTGACGCGAGATGAGCTTGAGCTTGCCAACAGGCTTGGCAAGCAGATTCTTATCGGGGTTAACACGAAGGAAATGCCGGGTGAGCCTCACACCAGCTTTTATGGACATGGTAAGGAAAGAATGAACGCCAAATTGGAACATCTGTCCAGCGCGCTCGGTTCATATGCTTCCTTTGCCGGGATCGCTATCCACGATATTCGCAACTGGCAAAACATGTCTAATGATGGGAGCGTGCCGCCAGACGATAAGGACCCTACTTCCCCATCACCGGCCCCCGATCCGAATCCTGAACCGGGAGAAGGCGATCGCGTGCCCGATGCTGATCCCGTTACACGGGACTCTATCGTAAGAGGCACATATATATGGGAAGCCCATGAAGTAATTCAAAACAGTCAGGAAATTCTTGATTTTGCGAAAGAGAAAAACTTGAACTGGCTCTATGTAAGGCTGGACCTGGAGCAACCGTACAGTTCGTACTCGTCGTTTGTTAAACAAGCGGCTGCAGCCGGAATCGAGGTCCATGCCATGGGTGGCCATCCGATATGGGCACTTGAGGAGAACCGGCCCAGAATGATGCGATTGGTCAATTATGTGAAGAACTACAATCGCGCTGTGGAAGGCAATGAGCGCTTTCATGGCATTCATTTGGACATTGAGCCTTATGTGCTGCCTGCATGGAGGGAAAATTCGCAGCAGGTTATTTCCGAATGGACCGCGAATCTGGATGCCTTTGTTACGGAATTGAAAAAAGATTCCAATCTGGAAGCAAGCATGGATATGCCCGTGTGGCTGGATAAATACAAAGTTCCCGGACAAGATATGTCACTCAGCAAGTGGATGATCAACCGAATGGACCATGTTTCTCTCATGGCCTTCCGGGATGCAGCGGAAGGATCGAACGGAATTGTCGCCGTAGCTAAGGAAGAGATCGCATTTGCCGATGAGCTGGGCAAACCGATCAAGATTTCCGTAGAAATCAAAGCCAGCCATGAAGGCGATCATATTACCTTCTATGAAGAAGGAGCAGCTTACATGGAGGAAGAGCTTGCCAAGCTGCCTGATTTATTGAAGGATTCACCTTCCTTTACCGGTAGCGTGGTGCATGCGTATGCTTACTGGAAAAATGCCAAGCCTTAAGAAAATAATCAGCCCCATTGCTTATTTCTAGCAATGGGGTTATTTATCGACGCTCCATGCGGCGTGATTCGCTTCTATTAACCTGAACCATTATCCAGGTGATTCGGGAAAGGCCCTTTCATTACACTTATCGACATCTATAAACCAAATCTAGTCCCCCTCTCTATTTTACGAAATATAGAATGTCACAGTACCGATCTAGTGATCTGGTCAGATGCAGCTCAACAATCGCGGAATATCGCACGATCAAGGCAAATCCATTAGAGCATTGCCAGTCCTCGATACATATAAATAGAGTATATCTATCTACTAATTATGAATGGTAGGTATCATCACGAAAAAGTGAATAAGTCAAAGCGAGGAGTGATATTTGTGATCGTACTCATTGTTATTTTACTGGCAGGCTGGGGGCTTTACACTCTCCTAACGCCTCCTAAACAACTCCCTATGGAATCTATTAAGGATGAGGCTACAAAAGTTGCTTTTATTAGTGTCGTGGTCCCCGAAAAGAAAGATTCCTAATTAACTCTTATCATCAATGATAGAAGGGAGTGAGACACCCATGTTCAGTCCAGCAGTGATCACTCTGACAATTGCAGCTTTTATTATCGCAATGGTTCTAATCATATGGCGCCCAAATGGCTTAAATGAAGCCATACCCGCTTCCGTTGGTGCTGCAATCGTTGTACTATGCGGGAGCGTATCGTTACCGGACCTCCTAACGATCGGGTCAACCATAAGCAGTGCTGCCATAACGATCATAGCAACCATTGTCATGGCCATCATACTTGAGAGCTTCGGCTTTTTCAATTGGGCTGCCGAGGGCTTGGCGGCCAGGGCACGAGGGTCGGGAATTCGCCTGTTCTGGTATGTCAATATTTTATGCTTTCTAATGACTCTGTTCTTTAACAACGATGGAAGTATTCTCATTACGACTCCGATCCTGCTTATTCTGCTCAGGCGACTTGGACTCAAAAATCATGAAAAAATCCCATACCTACTCTCAGGTGCACTCATAGCCACTGCATCAAGTGCACCTATAGGTGTGAGTAATATCGTAAATTTAATCGCTCTAGAAATTGTGGACATGGATCTTTATATGCATACCATTATGATGTTTGTTCCAGCAACCCTCGGGCTTTTGTTACTCGTAAGCCTGCTATTCCTCTGCTTTAGACGTCAGATACCGCGTAAACTTCATGTGAAAAAACATATGAGCAGTGGAAAGCATCCTCTTAGCGGTACTATGATTTCTCCAGAAGATAATCACAAGCGCAATAAGTTTATGCGTAATGTTCTCCTGTTTGTTTTTACCGTTCGAGTCGCTTTGTTTGTCGCTTCCTACTTCGGGATACCTATCGAAATTGTAGCTATCCTCGGCTCAACCATTCTATTGTCATGGAGATGGATCGTTCTGAAAATACCTCCGAACGATTTATTAAAAAAAACACCCTGGCATATTCTCGTATTTGCATTTGCGATGTATGTTCTCATCTATGCCCTTCATAATATTGGTTTGACGAAAGTGTTGATCCAATTCTTCGAGCCTATCGTTTCAACAGACTTATTAAATGCCAGCTTATTAATGGGTGGCCTTCTCTCGTTATTATCGATCCTCTTCAACAATCACCCCGCCCTGATGGTAGGAACCATCACCTTAACCAATATGAACCTTGATCCGCTAACGCTCAAGATTTCTTATCTTGCCAGTGTAATCGGCAGTGATATTGGAGCGTTGCTTCTACCCATGGGTACTCTGGCTTCATTAATATGGCTTCATATTCTTAAACAGCACCATGTCAATATCAAATGGAAGGATTATATCAAAGTAACCGTCCTAACCATCCCTCCTACACTATTATTTACATTGGTGGTTCTGGCTTTTTGGGTTCAATGGCTGTACTGAACATTCAACAACAGTAACAACAATTCGTGGAGAGCATTGAAAATCAGTGGCGCGCGCTGTTCATCATTCTTATAAAACGATGAATAACACGCACATCCTTCAGTGCTCTCTCTTTCTGTCTGTGAGCTCAGCTTGTTATGTACATATCGTGAATCGAACGAGATCATACGCTGAATGTGCGTTCGTACAGACCTTTTCTCAACTCGATGAATACTCTATTACTAGAAAGGAGTTGATAGAATATGAAACAACCCCGAATCGTTATCAGCATACTTGGCAGTTCCGGCGGAGTCGCTAAAGCAATCCTCTCGGTATTAGAGAAAAGCCTTGGAGATAGCCATGACCCCATTCATTCCTTTATAAAGCACAGCAAGATTCATTTAATAGACCTGAATCAGAGAGATGCGGCTCATTATCGATCATTCATGCCGAAACTGCTAAAGCATGCCACACTGCACCAATTCGATTTGAATCAATTGGAACTGTTTCGTCAGCATTTGCGAAATACCAACACCACGCACGTAATCGATGTATCCTGGGCTGATACGGTCGATATGCTTACTTGCTGCCAAGACTCCGGTGTGCACTACATTAATACCGCGCTCGAGAATCCGAAAGTGGATGAGAATGAAAGTCTTGCAGAATATTCACTTTTGGAACGTTACCGGATTTTTCAGGAAGGCCGGCAGCAAACCGCGCAATCAGCAGCTATTATCGGCTCCGGTATGAATCCTGGTGTTGTACAATGGATGGCCATCAAGTTAATGAACGAAACACCTGACGAGAAACCGATTGCCTGCTATATCGTTGAACATGATACTTCACTATATAAAGACCCTTCACTCGTTAAAGAGCGTACGATTTATTCGACCTGGTCACCCGAATGTTTTCTTGATGAAGCCATACTCAACTATCCGATGTTTATGAAACATCACATTCCGTTCACAATGCATCTTCCAGTATACGAGCTTGAATTCAAGGTCACATTGGGAAATAAACAATTCTATGGCTCATTAATGCCACATGAGGAAGTATTGACCCTCGGCAAAGCATTCGATATGGAGACAGGTTTTATCTACCGCGTGAGCGACTATACCATTCATTTAATCCGTTCCCAACTTGAGGATATCGACGAAATATGGGAATGGGATCACCAGGTGCTTGATCCAGCGAACGGTGAAGTCGGAGGAGAAGATTTAGTGGGGGTCCTGCTTGTTTATCCGGACAAAGAGAGGTATATGTATAATGTTCTAAGCAGCGACGACATTTTTCCTCAATATCATACCAACGCCACCTATTTTCAGGTTGCGTGCGGCCTATATGGCGCATTATGTACGCTCCTTAAAGACGAAATCTCGAATGGAGTTTATTTCGTGGATGAGCTGCTCCTTCAGACCGAAAGTCGATACGGTGACTATCTGTCCTACTACATGAAGGATTTTGTGAGCGGCGAGAACCCGTGCACGGATGGACAACTGCTTGATCGCATGAGAAGATACGCCCCCCCCTCTGAATGAATGCTCCGTTGATTAAATAGCGACTTCATTATATTAGTACCCGTACGATACAATATGATGTTTCTCAGAGGCTAGGCAAATAACAACCCCACCGCCAGATAAACTGTCAGTGGGAAGTCTGTAACTTTCTAAAGGTTAGATTATCCGATTTACGGCAGATGGATGGATTTAATGTGATCAATATGCAAGTAAATGTCGTTTCCGCAGGCGAGAACCAGTTGAATGATTTTATCATTTACGGATTTAAGCAAGCCTTTCTTGTGGGGCTGTTCGCCGAGATCAAATATGACGAGCTGGCCCTCGAGCTTTTTTAACTGCTGGTCCAAAGTTCGAGACAGCGCAACACCGGAAGGCTGTACTGGAAAATGTTCTTGACTGAGACTGTAAGGGGTCATGTTCGGTGGATACGGTATCAGATATTTAACGTGGTTAACCGGAATATAAACCGCCTGATGCATCGGTGAGTGATACACAAAGAAATCGTTCATAATGCCCGTCACATAACCATGCAATGAGTGCGAGCCTCCCAAGTAAATTTCAGTAAAAATGCCCCTGGAATTCATCAGCACTTTGCGATATGAAATATTGGTGAGATCAATCTTAGAATCAGGACCGCTATCCATCGCAGGGTTTTCCCATTCTTCATATAAACGTAAATGCTGCAAATGATGGATTGGTGTATATATATATTTTGAATTGGAATATAACACCAGAACGTCGCTTCCCATATCAATGAATTCTCCATGAAGCATCGTCTTGCAGCCCGAAAGCTCCAACTCAACACGTTTGCCTATCATTGAGCGTAATGGTTCCATCTCTTCCCTCCTCGCAAAAAAACTTCGCTGCGTCATGATGACTTGCACATCAAATAACTTCACTTAAGCATCAAGAATCACCATCACCTAACCCCTGCGCCTGCATATATTGTTGATATCGAACTACAACGTGCAGGCTTACAACCGCAAGCATCGTACTGGATAAACACTCCCCTGAAGGAAGCATTGGATGCGTTCGGCAGCCAATGCTCATTCAGAGGCAAGACATCAATAATGCACGCACAATGATATCGGTAAGGGGCTGAATCGGTGGAATATTCATGCAACTCACCTTATAAAAGAGGAGAACACGCAATGATTCATGTGAGGTGTTTCGCTACGGAGGACTAACATACTTTTAAATTCCTATTGCTTCATATATAAAATGAGTGAGAGAAGATGGCTGGACTTGGATATCATTACACCGTTTGTATTGGACCGATGAGTTACTCGCCGCCACTTCTCCGTTTTCCGCTGCGATTTCGGTTGCCGGAGCGGTTATTGGAACGGTTGCCGCTGCGATTCCGCTTGCCGGAACGGTTCTTGGATTGGTTGCCGCCTGTCCAATTCATCCAGTCTCCGCCAGTCTGGTTACCTCTCGTTTGGTTACCGCTTGTACGGTTTCCTCCCGATTGGTTACCACCTGAGCGGTTTCCTCCCGATTGGTTGCCGCCCGCGCGGTTTCCTCCTTGGTTGCCCCCCGATTGGTTACCGCCTGAGCGGTTGCCTTGCGATTGCGATTGGTTGGATTGGTTGCCTTGAGAGTTGCTATTTTGATTTTGATTGCTGCCGGATTGGTTATTCCCTCCGCCACGAACAACCGTGATCGATTTAATATGGCTAACAGGGATGTGAACGACCTCTTGACCTTTTACGGTTAAGATCAGATAGTTCTGGTTCACGTCAACGATGATGCCCTCCAGTTTTTCTGGTCCGCCCCGATTAATTTTAACAAGGCGATACCGCAGGGCTTGCATGACTCCCACGAAGTTGTATGCCGTAATCGGATTTACAATACTTTCTCTCGCTCCACCGGATTTACCTGTGTCCGTAATGCTCTTGACATGATCGTCTTTAACATAAACAAAACCGCCATCAGCAACTGCAACCAGGTAGTCTGACTGAGCATCGAGCAGAAGACCTTCAATTGAATCTGGCCCGCCGCGGTTGATCTTCACGTTTCTTCCTACCAAATTCCCGAAACCAAACCTGTTATAAGCCATGTTCATGCTCCTTTCGAGGATTCATATTTCGACAGATCATGAATGGTATATTTCAGGAGTTATCTTGACCGCATTGGATACCCCTCAATTGTCCATCAGGTCTATCGGTAATATATTTATATGTTTCCCGTAATAGAAAGGAACTGGTTTAATATAATCGAATCATATAAAATCAACGATAGTCTACCAGTTTGAAGGAGGTAGCTTCATGCCCTTGCCTGTGTATCGCATAACTATCAAAGACAAAGATTATGAACAGTTAAAAAGCAATATTTGGTCGAATCATTTTGTGCCTGCACAGCTGGTTAGCGGGGGAAAAAGGATACCGATACGCATTCGCTATCGCGGAGGGCATACACGTGAATACCCGAAAAAATCCTATGAAATTAGAACCTCAAAATATACCTACCATTTCAATGCCGAATATGATGACCCTTCCTTGATTCGAAACGCCCTCTCCTTTCAATTTTTCAATTCTATCCATGTGCCAAGCCCGTCGACCCGCCACTGCGTGCTGAATCTGAATAATGAGAATCTGGGGGTCTACCTTAATATTGAGGCAGTTAAGACTCCCTTTTTTCGCAAGCGGGGAATTCCCGTGCGCAGCATTATTTATGCCGTTAACGACAATGCCGATTTTACGGATAAGCGTTCATCCGGTAAATCCTCCTTCTCGGGTTATAACCTGATCAAAGGTTCCGAGCGCGATCGCGTGAAGCTGTCCAACTTCGTACAGCAGATTCATCTCAAAGTGGGTGCTGAATTGCAGCAGTATCTTCGTAAGCACCTGGACATCGAAAATTATTTGCGGTGGTTATGCGGCGCGGTATTAACCGGGAATTACGATGGCTTTAATCAGAACTACACTTTGTTTGAGCATGGAAAAAACCGAACTTACCGCATGATCCCGTGGGACTACGAGGGAACTTGGGGAAGGAATTGCTATGGAAAATTAGTAGATTCTGACCTTGTGAAAATTCAAGGTTATAATAAGCTGACCGAGAAAATATTATCCTTCCGTCCGCACAGGCAGAGGTATAAAGCTCTCCTGTCTGGGTTTCTCGAGTCGGTATTCACCGTGAGGCGTCAACTGCCGATCGTATACAAAATGCACAATGCGATTGCGGACCATGTCTATAAGGACCCTAATCATAAGTGGAGCGACAAGGTGTTCGACTCCGAGCCGGATACGATACGTAAATATATTGACCAGAGAAGACAGGACATTTTAAATCAATTAGGGAACCTAGATTAATCGAAAAAACAAGGCTGCCATCATGATATGGCAGCCTTGTTTTTTTATGGTTTAATGCGTGTTCTCTTTGTTGGCAACAAAAAAGCCTGATATCTCAGGCTTTATCGTATACGCACATTTATCGATATGAGGTTTTGCCGTGGTTACGAGGCCCGCCGTCTCTTTTCAAACAAATGCTCGCCCCTGAGCCACATATGATACAAATACTCAAAGCTTCCTGCAAGTACTGCAATCAGCAGGACCTCCGAGAAATCGATAGTCCAGTTTGCAACTCCACCGATGACCCACAGCATCACAAATACTAAGCCGGCATCCGCAATCGTTGCCATCATATTGCTGGTTCGGGGCAGAATATATAAATCCCCCACCAAATAAGCGACGATGCCAATGCCTAATGCCGTCAAGACAGCGCCTGTGAACGAAGCATCGGTAAGTGCAACCAGCAGTGCCGTAATCAAGACTCCATGCACCAACAACTTAACAAGCAGTTTCATAAGCGATACACTCCTTTTGCGGTAGTGTATCCCTTTTGCGTGTTTTTACTCCTGCCATGGTCCCTAATATCCTCGGAAAACCATCACTCCTATTGGGCGCTGTTCCGTTCCAGTTTGATTTCAAGAACCGTGCCTTGGCCAACCGTGCTATGAACTTGAATATTCCCTCCATGCGCAATCACAATGTCATGCGTAATCGCCATGCCAAGACCTGATCCTTTATGGAGTTCTCCCGTATTGGTCCCACGGTAATAGCGATCGAAGATTCTTCCAAGCTCCTCCTGCTTAATGCCCTTTCCATTGTCCTCTATACGGATCAGGATATGCTCATCATACTTCTCAACCTGGACCTTGATCGAAATATCCTCACGGTTATGAACAATTGCATTATAGATCAGATTGCTGATCGCTCGGCGTATCAGAATATCGTCAACCTCGATTTTAATAACCTCATGACTGCTGCTAAAATCAATGTCCCGGTTGGCATACCTGGGGTCATTGAGGGTATCGATGACGACATTGCGTACCAGGCTTACGATGTTTACATTTTTCTTCTTCAACGACAGCTCTTTATTCCTCAAGCGGGTCGACAGATTCAAGTCCTCAATCACGTCTCGCAAATATTTGGACTTTCCTTCGATGATCCCGGCGTAATCCCGTATTTCATCCATGGAGAACTGATATTCCGTGTCCTTGATCATCTCCGCATAGCCTTGAATCGAAGCAAGAGGCGTTTTGATGTCATGCGAGATATTCCCGATCCACTCTTCCTTCATCGCATCCAATTTCTTTCTTTCCTTCTCGCTTGATTTCAGCTCTTCCGACAAATGATTGATATTGGCGAAGACGTCCTTATAAATCCCCTTAGGTTGATGATAGACGTTATAATCACGACCAGCTAAACGCTTAATGCTGTCGATTAAGATAAACATGGGTTTGGTCAGCCGCTTGCTGAAGATATAAGCGATGCATAAGGCAATCAATCCATCAATAATGATGATGGACACACTAAAGACCTTAAACATTTGAGCAATGTTCCGGGAATCGAAGGTTAACACTTGCCGCTCCAGGTATGGAGTCGTAAATCCAACCAAGTAACTGTAACGATGCTCGAAACCTTTTTTTTCGCCAACGAAAACGGTGGACAGCACTTCCTTCTCGACATACTTATAAATTTGCACGATATCGATGGGGGCGTACTTCGTTTTGGCCTCCTCCGGAGCAAGATAACGGTAGATTTCCCCGCCATCCTCATCCAGAATTTGCACCCACGCTTGATTCTTCTCCAGAATCTCCTTGCCCTTCTCGCTTATCGAAGCACCCGATTCGGTTATTACGATATGTTTCTGGAAGGATCGGGATATCGATTCCGCTGAGGTTTGCCTATTTAAGATTGGAAGATCCTCATTCACCGATTGTAGAATGAATAAACCGATAACCACGACGATGTTCATAATAATAACGATGACAACGATAAGAACCACGGAGACCAAATATCTGCCGGTCAGCTTCCACTTCATCCCTTATTCATCCTCTACGACAAGCTTATACCCAAGGCCTTTTACCGTGAGCAGATACCGGGGATTGGAAGGGTCATCTTCTATTTTCTCCCGCAGCCTCCGGATGTGAACCATCACGGTATTATCAAAACCGAAGAATTCCTCACCCCAGACCTGATCATATAAACTTTCCTTGCTGATGATTTGACCCGGATGTTTAAGCAGCAGCGTGAGCAATCCCAGCTCTTTCGGTTTTAGTGGAATGACTTTGCCGTTCTTCTTCAGCTCTATCTTATCTTCATCTAATTCAAAGGGGCCTTTCTTTATCACGCGATTCGGTTTGTCCACTTGCTCAGTAACATCCGGTCTCCGAAATCGGGCTTTGATCCGGTAAGCCACTTCCTTCGGACTAAATGGCTTGGTAATGTAATCGTCGCCGCCGATGGCGAATCCCAGGATTTTATCGATTTCTTCCGTCTTGGCCGATAAGAAGAATATCGGAACATTGGAGACGCTGCGAATTTTCTTGCATACTTCGTATCCTTCTCCGTCCGGGAGCATGATATCCAGAATAACAAGATCAGGCTGCCATTTCTGGAATTCAACCCATGCTGCTTCCGCTGATCCAGCAGTATACACCTGATCGATGCCTTCCTTGATCAGTACGGTTTGAAGAAGCCTGACAATATCCGTCTCATCATCAACGACAAGTACCTTTTGATCAAACGCCAATTCGTTCACCCCCTGCTATAACCAACATTTTTCCCACCAGCCAGGCTGCTATTCAACAGAGCATGGCTCGGGAAGGGGACAAACATCAAGCTTACTCCTCCGCAAAAAACTTCGATAGCGGATTCCCCTCCAGTTTATCTAACACCATCTTGCCATTCTTGTCCAACACATAGTAGTGATAAAAAGCGCTCGTGAATCCTAGAGATTCCTGCATTTTTGCCATGTACGTCTCCAAGGCCTTGTCATCTACATGATCTCCATTCCAGAAATAGTGCAGCATTAGGCGATTCTGATTGAATGGATGCTTGATCGCATACGCTCCGGAAGCACCTGGTTGATTCATGGTATCCTTCCAGGCAAAGCCCATTTTGTTGGCCCGCTCGATGATACCGGATTTCAGCGCCTGGATCACCCCATTCGATTTACCGTTGCCAATCACGATCAGATTGCTTGTCCCCAGTTCTTTCTTTAATTTCTTTTTCAATACCTGGCGGTCCCGAATAACGTCATATTTCACTCCGCTGATATCAAAGAGCATCGTGAGCTGGTTCACCATGGCTTCTTGCTGCTTGCGTGCTGAACTGCTTACTTGATCGCTCAGAACGATCGATAACGGCTCTCCCTGGAGAGCCTTCTCCATGATGCGGCTCATCGTTTCGTAGGGCAAGTCTGGAATTTGGTTTAAGGATGTTTGATACAACAATTGAAACTGGTCATGCATATAAGCTGTTTTCTCTTCTTCTGACAATTGGTATTCAGGCTTAAGTACAAAGCCCGGTTCGTATAGAGCCGTGGCCATTTCGTTACGGGCTTCTTCTCCCAGCACGTCTTCAATTGTTTGGAGGAGTCCCTCAATCGTGGCATTTTTGTGAACATAGCGTTTGAAATACTCCCTCATAAACTGATCGAACTTTTCTTCGCCAACAGAATGGTACAATTGGTAAATCGCTTGGCGACCTTTATCGTAATAAACCGGGCTAGCCATATCCCCCACCTCGTCATTGCTCGACGCAATGGCAAGTTCCAGCGGGGAATCGTCAAATTGAATGGATCTAAAGCCGTTCAGCTTATCCCCCTGATTCTCGGCAAAATACACCTTGGAAAAATCGGCAAAACCTTCGTCCAGGAAAGATTCGTTCTCCGAATCGTTCCCGATCAGAGCATGGAACCACTGATGTGCAATTTCATGAACGAATACCGTGTCCTGCGCGGGATCGGCCTGGCTGTCAACCTGTCCCATCTGAATGACCCGTGAATATTCGATAGCCACGCCCTCCACGTAAGACTCGACGATTCGGAATTCCGGATAAGGATAAGCGCCGTATTTATCTCCAAAAAATTCTATCGCTTTAAATGCCTGATCGATATACCGATCAATAACCTGTTTCTTTCCGGGTTCGTTATCAAAATAAAAATATTCGATCGTCAAGCCGTCGCGGGTAACACTGTCCACTTTGAAATTGGGACTGGCAAAAAATACGAATTCCCTTGTATTGTTGGAAATAGCGGAAACAACCTTACGGCCAGGTTCCACGTCATTCCGTGTCGTTATCGTGCCTGGCATCGCCACCTGATAATCGTCGGGAACGTTGAACTCTACTTCATAGTCTGCGGAAGTATAATAATCGGTTTCGAACGTTGGACTGTAAGGGGTTGTGTTCCATTGATGCTTCTCTTCATCATAGACCGACATGACCGGAAACCAGTGAGCGCCATTCACAATATCCTGGTAATACGATAAGCGCTGCGAACCAAACGGAATGTTCAGAGAGAAGTCCATATGTACCGTTATCGTTGCTCCCGGTTGTAAGGGCTCCTTCAATTGAATAATCAAAGCCTGATCTTTGTTGTGAAACTCGAGAGCTTGGCTGTTAGCGTTCACTCCTTGAATATCAATACCTCCGAGAAAATCTTCGGGCTTCTTCTCCGGATGGTTCTTGCTGATTTCTTCGTTCGATCGTTTAAACATGGACGTCTGCGTCGATTTCGAACGGTTGGCATCGGCAAAGGTATGGAATACCAGCTGATTCAACGTATCCTGACTCGTGTTACGATAGGTAACCATGCTGCTTCCCTGCATCGTCATGTTCTTCTCGTTCAGTCTCGCCTGAATATGATATTGAATCGGCGCATGCGCTTCAACGCTCGCAGAGACTTGTGAAATTGTAGTCGGGGAAACGGCTTTTGCCACTGCATGACCCGCGCTGATGAGCGGGCATGCAGTCAATGTCAAAACAAGTGAGCTAATGATAGCCTTCTTCGATAGGCTCGTCGTTCTTTCTTTTAGATGAGTCACGTTATTCTCTCCCTCTGATATCGTCCTTATTTTTCTAACGTTTCAAGCTTCATCTTGGCTTTTTCCGGAATTTCGTTTGCCTGTACCTCTTGATAGGAACTGACTCCCTTTTCTTTAACATATAAACGCAAGTACGCTTCTTTTCGCAGCTCTTTATTTGCCCTAAAGGTTAACGTCTTCGCGCTCCCTTCTTTGTCGAACCCCTCCAGGTTGTACTCGTAGTAGATGTATTTCTCTCCGTTATCCGCTTTGTCTTCCACTCGGTTTCCATCTTGGATTTGCACATAATATGATTCTGTTCCGAGGCGATTGATGTTTACATTTTGAATGAATACAACAAATCCAATGAGGATGGCGACAAGAATGCCGCCGAAGATCAACGTTTTTTTCATGACTGTACTCCTTTATGATTGGTTATTATGTTTTGGTTACGATTTTATAGTAGGACCTAACGGTAACAACGTAATAGATCAAATAAACACAGGTATAAACGACCATACAGATCACGACCGGAATCACAAGATTCATATGCAGAAGCTTAGACAACGCAAATAGTGCGACAGCGCAGTGCGCAATGCCTGCAGCAAGCGGCAAAGCAAAGATGAACAGCACTTGCTGGGCTATGCTCTTTTTAACCTCACGCCGATTTACGCCGATTTTGTATAATATCTGATATCTTGCTTTGTCCGAATTGGCCTCTGTCAATTGCTTGAAATAAATGATGCTGCCTGTCGCCGTAAGGAACACAAGTCCCAGGAATCCTCCCATAAAAATCAACAGGCCTGACGATTCCATACCTCTCGCATAATCATGATAATAGCTGGCGAATGAGGCGCTTTCCGGTAAGATGCCTTCTAGATCCTCCGTCAACTGCTTCGCTTTATCTTGGTTCGATATGCCATAAGCCTCCAGCAAAATCGTGTTGTTCTGTTTCTGCAATTGCGTATACAGTTCGTCGCTTACGACCACTGTAGAATAGACGGTCCCCATATTCAGCACGCTGAATTTCTTCAATTCCTTAAAGGTAATTTGCTGCTCCTGCTTGTCCGGGTTAAGCGTGACCGTAGAACCCACATACGTCGGTGAAATTCCTTCGTAATAGGCTGGGTCCAAGGCAACGGCCTCTTCTCCGCTTAAAATAAGGGTATCTTTGCGGCCCTGCACCTTCGCCAGCTCGTTAAAATCATGCTCGGAGATGACGCTGTATGTTTGGATATCATGCGAAAAAACATCGTTCAGCCCTCTGACATCAGCATCCACTTCAAGGACAGGGACGGACACATGATATAACAGCTCATGATGCGCAGCTGAGTCGATCCGCTCGTCTGCGCGTTTGGTCACGCTGCTGTCATGGGAGATCCACATCATGCTGTTCGGGTTCGCTTGCTGGGCGCTGCTTGCATTGCTGTAATAAAAGCTGTAAGCCGTCCCAACAGCGGTAAGTGTTGTCGCGCTAAGTACGGCAATGATGGTGAGCGTTCGCGCGTTGCCTTTGATTCGATATAGAAGCTGTGAGACACCTATCATGTTCATCCCGTTCCAGAATCTGTTCTTGTTGCTTCTGGACAATTTCAACAACGTAACGGTCAGGGTACTGAACAGCAGATACGTTCCGATAATCACGGTCATCAGGATGACAAGCGGCGTTAACATGAATCCCATCGCCGCCCAAGCCTTGGATTCCAGCAGATTTTGCATAGCAAGCCAATATCCGGTGCCTATGAATACCAGAGACAATATAGCGGTGATCCATGAAGCCTTCGGTTCCCGTTCTCCCTCCTGATCCGCATGAAACAATTCAATCAATTTGAACCGGTAGATCAATCGGTAACCCTGCAGCGATGTGATAAGCGTAATAATCATAAATACGGTGGTGGTATTGATGATGGCCGCAGGCGATATCGAGAAATTCGACACCGCATCATATCCCATAACCTTCATTAACAGGGATACAAAGAATCTCGTCAGCACGGAGCCTAGAACCATCCCGGCTAGTAGAGCCAGCACACCCATCAGAAAGTTTTCATAAAATAACATCCGGCCGATTTGTTTCTTCCGAACACCGAGCAATGAATACAATCCGACTTCTTTCTTGCGCTTGCGGGTAAAGAAGGAATTGGAATACCAAATGAATATAGCCACGAAGATGATCAGCACGACGGCGGCACCGCTAAAGGCTGAACTTATTTTTGTCGATCCCTCCGTTGCGGACTGAATGGCAGTATCATATTTTAATGAAACAAAAGTAAAGTAAATGACGATACTAAAAATCATCGAAGCAAAGTACAAAAAGTAATTGGTGAAATTTTTACGGATATTTTTTCTGGCTATGCTAAACAGTGTCATCGTGCTCACCCCCAAGTGCAGCCAGTACCTCCAGAATCTGTTCAAAAAACACCTTGCGAAGTTGGTCTTCTCTATGAAGCTCCTGGTAAAGCTGTCCGTCTTTTATAAAAATGACACGTTTGCAGTAGCTCGCAGCATAAGCATCGTGAGTGACCATCATGATGGTGGAACGATCGATCTCATTTAGTTTCTTTAAGCTTTGCAGCAGGCTGGTTGCCGACTTGGAATCCAGCGCCCCTGTCGGTTCATCCGCCAATATGAGGCTTGGATTGGCCACAATGGCGCGCGAGGCCGCGGTACGCTGCTTCTGACCACCTGAGATGTGATAAGGATATTTGTTCAAGATATCGCGAATGCCGAACGTATCAGCAATCGCGTTAACCCGTTTCTCAATCTCGTCTGCAGGCACCTTGGACAACGCCAGTGGAAGCAAAATATTTTCTTTGACCGTGAGTGTGTCCAGTAGGTTGTAGTCCTGAAATATAAAGCCGAGCTGATTCCGGCGAAAATCCGATAGCTGCTCCTCGTTCATCGCCACGATATGCTGTCCGGCAATGGTAATATCGCCTGCCGTCGGTGCATCAATCGTCGAGAAAATATTCAGCAGCGTGGATTTGCCTGCCCCGGATGGTCCCATGATGCCGACAAACTCGCCTTCCTGAATTTCAAGATTGATATCGTGCAATGCCGTATATTGATTCCCTTGATTACCGAATGTTTTTTCTACATGTTTTGCTTGTAATATGGCTGTCATATGGCGTTCCCCTTCAAGTTGTCGTTAGTTAAGCACAGATGTAATTATAAAAGGCGAACCTTACACGATTTTTATACGAACCTTACATAAAGCTTAACAAACTTGTTCAGTACACGAACACGAGCATGCTTACTCAGAACAAAACCAAAACCCGCAGCATGGACACGGCCATGGCGGGCTTATAAGGTGTTTAACACCAAGAAAGGGGTTTGACAGATGAGGCCAACCGAAATCGAAGCCATCCGACAGCAGCTTCCCGGCTGGCTGGAAGCCAGCTTGCCATGTGTCAGCAGAGGCAGAGTCGCCGCCTACATCCCCGAGCTGTCGAAAGCTCCGCATGCTGCTCTGGGCATCACCCTTCTGAACACCATGGGTGAATCCGTCACAGCCGGGGACTGCGGGCTGCGCTTTACGATGCAGAGCATCTCCAAAGTGTTTACGTTAATATTAGCCCTGATGGACAATGGAGAGGATGCCGTCTTCAGCAAGGTTGGCATGGAGCCGACCGGAGACAACTTCAATTCCATGCTGAAGCTGGAGTTAATAAGGCCCGGCATTCCCTTCAATCCGATGATTAACGCAGGCGCGATTACCGTTTCTTCCTTAATTCACGGAGGCAGCCCGAGCGAGAAATCCGACCGAATTCTTCAGTTTCTTCAAGAGCTATCCGGCAACGCTGGCTTGGAATATGACTTGGGCGTTTACCGTTCAGAATCGGAAAGCGGGAATCTGAATCGTTCCATAGCATTCTTTTTGAAGGAAAACGGGGTTCTATGCGGAGATGTTGAAGAGGTGTTAGAGGTGTATTTTCGGCACTGCTCAATCGCTGTGAATTGCGCCGATCTAGCCAGAATGGCATTAGTGCTGGCTTGCAGCGGTACGGATCCGCTTACCGGCAACACGCTCATACCTAGAAGGTATGTTCAAATCGCCAGGACGTTTATGACGACGTGCGGCATGTACAACGCATCAGGAGAATTCGCTATTCAGGTAGGGTTGCCCGCCAAGAGCGGCGTTTCAGGGGGCATTTTAACTTTTGTGCCCGGACGTTATGGAATCGGTGTGCTGGGCCCAGCACTGAATGACAAGGGCAACAGCTATGCCGGCGTGCATTTGCTGCAGACCATATCCCGAGAGATGAACTGGAGTATCTTCTAATAACCAAAATCCTCCTGGAACCGTTACAGCTTCAGGGGGATTGAATCCGCTATATGTTCTGATGATAGCACTTCGTTTGCTAAGCGGGGAATGCTCCTACCCCGTTTGGAATAGTTCCGGTTATCCTATTTTCTGAAGAACAGTCGTCCAATCCGGTCTGCAAATTCCTGCATATTCACACTGGATGGGTCTAAACGGTAATATCCGTTCTTCACGGCCTCCAATACCCAGAGCGGTAACTTCTTGCCCTCAAGGAGCGGATATACGTTGTCGTAAGCCCACACGAGATGCTCCCAGCGCTTGTCGTTTCCCTCCTGAATATACTCCGATACATCGAGTACCTTCCCTCTCCCTTCCTGCAGCAGTACATTCTTCAAATGAATATCCCGCGGGTTTAAGCCCTTGCTGCGCACAAAGGAGCGTGCTGCTTCAACATCATCGATGACCTGCCTCGGAACGGGCATACCATAGAGCAAACAGTCGTACAGAGTGAATCCGGATTCATGGCTGATCGCCACGTAACGCTCACCTGCTCCATAAAATACAGGAAAATAGGGGCTGCCTACCAACTCTTGATAGACCTTAATCTCCGCTTCCTTCTTAGGCTGCGCCTCCGCAGCATACAGTTTAAACGCATAAGCCGGCAAAGGTTCGTATACGAATACTGCAGCATCCGTACCGATTCCGATGCAGCGCAGGTCATCCGATTCGCCTTCAATCGTTACAGGGTCGTTCTCTCCATTCTTGAAAACATCCATGCAAGCCAGTGCGGTTTCTGCCTGCTTCCAATGTTCGTGATTCATGGGCCACCTCATTTGGTGTTACTGGACTTAAATCAGTATGATCGTACCACACTCCCGCCACAAAAAAAATATTTGCATGCTGTGCCTGATCCTGACCACAAAAAAAACCGCGAGAGCTTCTCGCGGTTTCATGCTTGCTGCCTGCCTGTGATTACTCCGGCTTCACGAAATATCCAATACCAGCGGCATATTCAATCATTTTTTCGAATAACAGCTTGTCCGGTAAAGCGCATTTTACCCCTGTGTGCTTGAGGAATTCCGAGGTTTGCGGACAAGTATACCGGTAGATGGAATTCTTGGCTCCGTCGCCTTCGAATTGGGCCATCGCCAGCTCAAGGCCTTCCTTATCCTTCGGCTGCTGAGGATCCAATAACCATGCTTCGTATTCCTTCCAGTCCATCACCGAAATGTCATATCCATAGGCTTTGAAATGCTCCACCATCTCCTCATAAGGAATGGCAACCGGGTTGCAGATATGGAACACCCGCCCGACCGTTTCCTGCTGAAGCAGCAGTGCGGTAATGGCTTCCCCGGCATAGTTAATCGGCGTAATATCTACTTCCCATCTCACACCGAGCGCTTTCTTCAACAGCAGCATCGCTTTCAGCATGCGGTAAAACGCGTTGTTATCGATGTTTCTCTGGAAAATTCCATTCTCCGAGTTACAGGACAAATTCCCCACGCGATAAACCGATGATGGAATGCCTCGATCTGCACCGGCTTTAATGACAAGCTTCTCTGCCTCCAGCTTGCTGTTCGTATAGACATTCTCAATGGACGACTCTTCATATCCCGTTCCGGCAACGATGGCATCCCACTGACCGCCCAGTGCCAAATCTTCAGGGATCCCAAGCGTAGAAATAAAGTGAAAGCGGATATGCGGTCTTCTCTGAGCCAAAGTCAACAAACGGTCCGTACTCTCCACATTGACTCTAGCAAAATAGTCGGAATCGCCAAAGTGCTTCACTTCGGCTCCGCAATGAATGATGGAATCGATGCGTGCTTCAATCATGGCAAGGTCTTCAGCTCCGAGCCCGAGATATTCCTGCTCCAAGTCGCCCTGAATCGCAATCACCCTTTTGTCCATTCGAGACTTGACCTCTTCGCCAAAATATCCGGTCATGATCTGCTCAAGGCGGGCATAGGGCTCCATCTGCTTTGTTGGTCGAACCAGACAGTATACGGTAGCGGTCGATTGTTTGAGCAGTTCATACAGCAGATGTGACCCCAAATATCCCGTGGCGCCTGTCAGCAAAATATGCTGCTGGTGATAGATGGGTTGTTCCGAACCATCGTTGATCGGGAAAGAGATCGGATACTCAGCCAAATCCTGAATAGGAAGATCCCTATCTTCTAATTGATCGGCTGGGATGGTTACCTGCCCCATTTCCTCTACTCGCTCCGCTAATTTTGCAATCGTCGGATACACAAAGAAATCATTGATCTTCAACTGTGGATACTGCGGCTTAAGGAGCACCAGAATCTCCAGTATTTTCAGAGAATACCCGCCGATATCGAAGAAATCGTCGTGGATGCCGATCTTGGTTTGTCCAAGTGCTTGTTCCCAAGCCGCAGCAACATCCCGCTGAATATCGTTAACCGGTGCCTCGTAGTGGGAGTCATCCTCTTCCATCTCCATCGACAATTCGTACATTGCCAGCTTCTTACGGTCGATCTTACCGGTCGGGGATAGCGGCATTTCTTCCACGAAACACATGTATTTAGGAACCATGTAACCAGGTACTTTCTGACTTAAAAATTGCACCAAATCCTTAGCAGAAGCTGCTTGTCCATTATGGGTTGTATAGAATGCCGCTAGCATTTTGGTTCCGTCCTCGTCCATTCTCGGAATAACCGCGATGTCTTTTACTTGTTCGTGCTTCGCCAGATTGTCTTCGATCTCCCCAATCTCGATCCGGAAGCCTCTGATCTTCACCTGCGAATCTTTACGCCCCCGGTATTCCACTTGTCCGTTCGGCAGCAGGCGAACCAAGTCTCCGGAACGGTAGTATTGTTTTCCTGATTCCGGTGTTATCGGATCCAGAATGAAGGCTTCTTTTGTTTTCTCAGGCTGATTCAGATACCCTTTGGCTACGCCGACCGAGCAGATCAGCAGCTCTCCGGTTACGCAAGTTGGACATAACTCGTTATGTTCATTCACAATATATAATTCATAGTTGGCAAAAGGCGTCCCGATATACACGGTGGCCAGATCGTCCGGAACCGGATAATCAACGACATGCCCTGTTGCTACAACCGTCGTTTCCGTTGGGCCGTATAGATTCACGATTGGAATCTGCAGCTTTTTCTGGAACATCCGAACGGTTTCTCCGGCCAGCGCTTCCCCTCCGACGACGATCGTCTTGATATTCCGGTATTTATGTGTGTCTTCCACAGGCAAATACGCTGCCAATTGATTAAAAAACACCGTAGGCAATATGGCGACACGTGTTGCCTTGGTTTCTGCTACGGCCTCCGTAAAGGCGTCTATGGAGAAACGCTGTTCATCGGTAAGAAGGTGCAGTCGTGAACCGCAAGCCAACGATCCGAATATATCGTATACGGAAGCATCAAAGCTGAATGTGGAATATTGAAGAATGATATCCTGTTCACTCATCTGTAAATTCTCTTGATTGGCCAGTGCCAAATTCACGACGCCTTGATGGGCGATTAAGGCCCCTTTCGGTTTGCCCGTCGAACCGGAGGTATAGATAATATATGCCAAATCATCGCCTTCAACGCGGACGCCACAGGCTTCCTCCGAGTACGAAAGGAATTGTTCATCCAGACAGAAGTACTCTGGCTTCGGTTGAAAACCAGCCAGGAGTCCATCCAGCTTGGCAGTGAAGTCCTGATGCGTCAGAATGATCGCCGATTCGGTATCCTCGATAATATAAGCATTTCTTTCATCTGGATGTGATGGATCCAGCGGGATATAGGCTCCGCCGGCCTTGAGCACACCGAGCATACTGACAATTGTATCCAGGCCCCTCTTCATAAATATCGAGACGAATTGGCCTTTACGCAGTCCCTTGTCTATAAGCATATGTGAAACTTGGTTTGACAACCGGTCAAGCTGCTCATACGATACTTGCTCATGACCTGTCGATAGCGCGATTCGCTTAGGAAATCTCTCCACAATGGAAGCAAGCATCGACACAATGGTAGGATCCTTCGGGAGCTCTTTCTTCGTGTCATTGAGTATCGAGTACGCGTTCTTATCCTCTTCTGTCAGCATAGGCAAACGGCTAACCGGAACATCCATATGTTCAAGAGCCGCATTTGCAAGCTGTTCAAAATGCCTGCTAAATTTTTCGATCGTTTCTTCTCGATACAATGGTCGTGCATAGGATACATAGAGCGTCCATTCGTCCTTCTTCTCCTCCTGAACCATCCAGTTCAGCCAGCTGGAGCTATAAGCATAACCATTCCCATTATGGCCATAGATCGTTTGGAGCGGGAGCGGCTGACCGGTGAATCCTTCTATATCCTCAAGCGAATAGCTGCTTACTTCTATGTGCTCCATTTTGGCGGAAATGTGCTCATAGATCTGTGCGAATGAATCGCTGCCGCTTAAGTTAACTCTCAACGGAAGGAGATTGCCCTTCTCATTGTTCACGCCGATCAGTAAATCGGTATCGTGAGTCATTCGGTATAGAAACACCACATAGCTTGTGAGCATCCACGCCTTCAAGTCATATGAATCGCGGAACCGCTTGATTTTACCGGTTTCGATATGAAGCTTCAACGTCGTGCGATCAAGCTCTTGCTGCTGAAGATGCGCTGGACCATCGGTGTACAGATAGAATCCCGGTAAAGGTAGCTGCAGTTCATTCAACCAATATTCTTTGCCTTGTTCGATCATCAATGTTGTATTCAAAGGTTTCAGCTCCATCTTTTTTTCTCTACTGTTTTTGTTCTCGCAGTACTACACACTACACACGCAATTTGTTTACAAGCGCCTCCAGCTCAGCGGAAACCTGGTTGATCTGTTCTGCAGATTCAAAAATTTTGGTGAAGGAAGCCTGCTGTTCCTGGGCACTGATCCGGATCTCACCCGATACGGACGAGTTTCTCTCTGCAAGCTCTGCCAATTGTTTAATCGCTGCGGTAATCTGTTCGGTCTCGGCAACCATTTGCTGCGTAGCTGCAGACACCTCTTGAATTTGACTCGTCACCGTATCGGTTGCCACCAGCATGCCTTTAAACAGCTCTCCCGTTTCTTTGACAACTTCAATTCCCTTAGCGACGTTGTGTTCACCTTCGCTGATGGCTTCTACCGCAGATGCCGTTTCATCCTGAATGTATCGAACCAATTCAATGATTTGGTCCGCCGATTTTCTGGATTCCTCCGAAAGTTTCTTCACTTCACTGGCGACGACAGCAAACCCGCGGCCCTCTTCGCCGGCTCTTGCCGCCTCGATTCCGGCATTGAGTGATAACAGATTCGTCTGAGAAGCAATTTCGGTAATAACCTGCACGATCTGACCAATCTCATGTGAACGGTTCTGCAGCTTCTCGATGATATGCACCGAGTTTTTGACCGAATGATCGATGGAATTCATCTGCTCGATAACCTGCTCCACATTGTGGTTACCACGTTCCGATTGCTCCTTCATCTGTACGGATATCTCGGAAAGATCTGATGTATTGCCGGCAATCGTTGATACGCCGGATGAGATTTCCTCAAGCGAAACCACGCTTTCGGTAATGGAAGTGCTCTGCAGAGCAACGCGTTCCGACATTTCCTCCATATTTCTAGTAATAGCTGAAGATTTGTTATTATTGACTTCCACAGCGGAGAAGAGGAATTTAGACTGCTCTGCAGACTGCTCCGATACCGTTTTGATCGTTGTGACAAGTTCATTAATATGATTGACGGTTGTATTGAACTTGGCATTGACCTGGCCCAGCTCATCTTCGCCAGCTTTTAATTGGACGGTGAAGTCACCTTTGCTCAGCTTGTCCAGCGCCCCCATTAATGCTTGAATCGGTGCGAATGTCCGTCTAATCGTGAAGTATTGCAATGCTAATACGATCAGCAAGGTAATCAGCAGCGCAAAAACCGTATTGGTGATCAATTCCTGTTTCCCGGAAGCGATTAAGCTTGCATCCACGTCGATTCCCATGTAAGCAAAAATCTCCCCGCTGGCATCCTGGAAAGGATGCAGCACGGTGATCCAGGTACCATAATTGTCTGTATAGGCTTTGGTGTAGACGATTTTTTTCGTTTTCAGCATCTCTCTTACGGCATCGGCGTGGATATCCGGCTGTTCGTATAAGTCGCCCAGATTCAAGTCTTCTTCGGCAAACATATCGAGCACTGCCGTCGGCATGGCAATAATCGAGGTCTGGTTGCCACCCTCGAGCTCCGGTCCAAAAATATAGCCCTGTGCAATATTGGGATGCGTTAAGGATAGATCATTAAACGTCTTGGTAAGTTTTTTTTGGATATCCGCATTGCGATCGGTTGCGCCTTTCACCGCTTGAGCATCTTCCACCGATACCGACTTAACCAAGGTATCCATAATTTTCCCCGAATCGGACTGCAGCTGCTTCGTCAGCACGTTGTCCTGGATATAAAAGCTTGCGCCAATCACGATGGCCCCGGTAATAATGATATAGAGGCTCGTCCACATCATGTTTTTTGTAACAATGCTCAGATTTTTAAAACGCATTCCTTTTGATAACGATTTTGGCTCACTCACTTGGTGTCTCTCCTTTGATATCTCTTATGTATCTTCCATTTAAAATAGGGAATTCTTTCGCGAACCTGTCGCATCACCTACTTTCCTGGAAACATTGAATATTTCCGGAATTTTCATGAATACATTACATTTTTCAAAAATGTTCATCTTGAATGAACCGCTTTCCCCCTCCATCATTCTTCTGACATAGGTTCATTTCACATAAAGCTCTTGTTATGTGAAATTCCAGTTCAATAGATCCATATTCACGTTATGATTCCATAAACATTACATCTTTTGTACTATTAATAAATCGGCATTCCCCCTTATATTTTTAATACTTTAGTAATATTTGAATGCAAATTAGTCCTGGTTTTCGACAATTGCTTGAATTTTTTATGACGGTTATTGCCTTAAAGTTCCGTTTCTCAGCTTGTTTTGAAACGCAAAAAGACGACATTCCTTAAGTCTTGTGACGTAGGAATATCGCCTTTTGGTTCATTGCTTTTTCCCTGACAACTAGCTAAAGAGCTCCATCAAGTTTTTTAATTTCTTTTCTAACGCGCCAAACTGTACAAAACGATCCTCTCTCAGATGCTCTTTTCCCTCTACGAATAAGAGGAGTACCGGTGCGGTAAATATCAAATATCTCGAGGCGATTTCACCGACGGCTTCGCCTTGGATATGTCCCAATGAGATGCGAGGGAACTGCTCCAACAACTCTCTAAGTTTGGGTAAGATCGCGTGGCATACGCTGCAATCTTGTCTGGATACATATACAAAACTGAAGGTGTGATCTTGAATAAACCGCTCGATGGCCTCTATCGATCTTAGTTCTTCCAGTTTTTTCATCTATTACACCATCTTTCAAGCGCGACAAAGGATTATGTTCAGTCCAGAACCGCGGTGATATGCGCAGACGTAACCGCCCAGTGTGAGGCCGTCCAATATTTCGCTTGGTCCTTCACATAGATAATTTGCGGCGATTCATGCTTTACGTTCAAATCCTCGGCAATTTTATTGGAAACCGGCCGGGACTCAATGACTTTAACCAGCGTGTAATCCACATCGCCGTTTGGCGTCTTATTCAAGTAAGATTCAAACTCCGAAAGAGCATTGGAGCTAACCGGGCATGTCGTGCTATGCTTCAAAATAACTTGGCCGCGCTCGGAGGATTTTTCCAGAATCGCATTCCATTCTTCTATTGTCGTAATTTCATTCCATTGCATGTAATTTTCTCCCCTTGGATGTGATGTAATGCATTGCATTGCTTCTATTATACAACCAATCGCTATGATACACATAGGCTGTATCATCCATCTTTCATGTGCAGACCGTCGGATGGCGATCATCCTCCCCCATCGATATCCTTTAAATCTTGTATGGGCTGGAGGAAAATCATATCCGCTCCCGTCACGTACTTCGAGCACAAAAAGAACCGCGATGGACGCGGCTCCCCTTTTGAATATGTATGTATTCGAACGAAGTTATGATTTTAGTGCTTTCACTATCAAAAAATGAGGGTTCATCATCAGGCGATCATACCATTTGGCCATCCATTCCTTAGCTTCCGGGTTGTCTTTATCCGCTAAACTGGGCTGCGGCTCGATGAGCTGATCGATTCGAAACCGTGAGGAAGTTACGTTGATGATTTCCTGAATCGGTCTTCTATAAAAGGAGACTTCGACGGGTCCGGACTCCGGTTTGTTCCAAACCTCCGTCAATAACTCACGGGCAAAGTAATCTTGGCGATCAAAATGTTTAACATCCATAAAGGGATGATGAACGGAGTAAATCAAACTGCCGCCAGGTTTCAGCACGCGCTGAAATTCGCGAAAGGTCGGCGCCCAATCCTCGATGTAGTGAAGCGTCAATGAACTTACGATAAGATCAAAAGCCTCATCTTCAAAGGGCAGATCCTCGGTTATGTCGCATGCGAATACCGTCGCTTCATTGCCGACTCGCCTCTTACAGGCTTCTACCATCGCCGGACTCAGATCAACCGCTGTGACCCGGGCCCTTCGTTTAAGAAATTGCTCTGTATACCACCCCGCGGCACAACCAGCATCGAGAACGGCCATTTGCTCCATGTTTGCCGGTAACAAATGGATCATGGCCGGCCTTTCGTAATACGCATTATGTCCGCTCTGCGAATCCACATGCCGCTCGTAGTCTCCGGCCAGCTTATCATATGCTTTAGTGACCTTCTCCTTCATGGTTCATACCTCCTCCAAGTACATAATGATCCCAATATTCAGCTTGAGTATAGCGAACAATACGTGCGCTCGAAATTTCCGGCCAGCAAGTCCTCTTTTCGTATGTAAAATTGCAGTTCACCCGCATCCCACCAGCAAAATCCTACATCGTCGTCCGAATCGATCGCCAGCAGCAGCAGTGTATCCCGAATTTCCTGCTGGGCTTGCGCCGCGTTGCCGCCGCAATGATCGGTGATCTGCTGCACAGCCGCCTCCATGGAGTAATTGTACTCGGATCCGGTTAGCAGCATTAAAGCTGCCTCATGCTCACAATCTCCGTGCTGGGTAGAGGGATAGCCAAAGATCGTTGCAATGTCGTCAAATTCTAGTCCAGTCAATTGATGACACAGGTCCTCATAAGATTCAAAATCGTGCTCCTCATCCTCGACGATTTCGTCATCCACATATGCGTAATTAGGAGGCTCAAGCGTAGCTCTGGCTTCAATACGGTAGCCGGTGAACTCTTCTAACGTGGTTTCCTCAGGAGCCCGGCGTCGAACCGCAGCCGCCGTCTGATCCTCTGTCAGAACGAAGCGGTGGCATCATGAGCTGCCACATCCCTCAACTGCAGCTGTGCCAAAAACGTCATCGGTGTTCCATCCGAAGTCAGTGGCCATTCAATTTCTTCGGGAAGATCCGGATCTCCGCCAATCCGTGAATGGCACGGCCTGGCATAGTTCTCCACTCCCTTTTTGGATAACCGTATGCCTTGGCGCGTAGATTCGATTAAATAGTCAGCTGCATGCTCAAATTGGTGTTCCTTGATGATGCTTTGCATCTTGATCAAGTTGTGTTCATTTAACTGCATGTCTTGTTCCTCTTCTATTCAAAGTTTAGTAATAATCATAACAAAAAACGGGGGTTTGCACGATTCCCTACTCATCCTTAAAGAGAAAAAGCGGCAAATCGAACGCCTATCGTTCAATCTGCCGCAGAGCGAAGAATAAATAGGTGGTCAAAGATACCTCAACCTTTACTTGAATTCGATTATAAATGGCTGATGTTCTGTCGGTCCGATCGCAACCGGCCCCTGCTCTTTGGCATAATTTTTGCGGCCGTTCACGAGAAGCCGGCGATGGTCCGGACTCCAATACATCTTAGAAGGTATGACCCCATGATAGATGGGTTCTGCGCTCAGTATATTCTTCCCTTGAAGCTTACCTGCATAAATTGTATTCTCCCCGTTCTGGGAATAGGCGACATATTTGCGATCCTTCGAGAACTCATAGCTATCCACCTTCTCCAGCAGAATGGACAGCTCATGATTTCTGCGGTCATATACGTACAAGGTTCCCTCCGTTCCTAAGAATACGAATTGATCATCGTTCAACCATGCGGCTTGGTCTGTGCCGATATCATGCTCATACTGAACATCAATCGCATTGCCGTTGACGGCACCCATAGCAATTCGACGACCGTGACCGTATTCGTCCAGAACGATGAGCGCCATCTTCCCGTCATCCGAGACGATCACCTTGAAAGGAAGGGCTTCCGTTTCAAGACCCTTCAGCCGATAAACACGTGCCGATTCCGATTCCGTATCAAAAATCCCGATGCTGGACTGCCTTTTGTTTGATTCCATCACCATATAGCTTACAAATCGACTGTTGCCGGACCAAGTCGGTTCCTCAAACCATAGCTCCTGATTGGCATCTGTCGTAGCTTCGAGGCTTTCCACCTCCCCGCCCGGATATGCTATCAATTGCAGAAAAACGCCCTCCTCCGTCTTGGCAATTCCCGAAACATATTTTCCATTGGGGGACAATTGATAGGAAATCTTATTCATTTCAATCTCTAATGAATGGTCAACTCGCTCGTATGGGGATGAAAAACGCTGCAAGCTCAATTTCGCCGCGTCTACTGCTTCGGTTTCATAAAAAAGACCGACCACCGACTTGGATGATGACCAGCCGAGCAATTCAACTGCATCCTTGGATTCTGGCATTCGATAAATCGTCTTCACTTGGAAAGGCCGGCTTCCCTCGTCCACGGCTTGATCCGATTCCGCGCTGGGGATAATGACGGTCTCTGATTGCAGTCCGCTTGCACAGCCGGTCAGTAAAATCAAGGCAAGTGCATAGCATAATTCAAAACGTTTATATCGATATCTCAATGGACAGCCCCCGCCTTTTCATAAGGAATTTCAACATAGACGACAGTATGAAACTTCTCGCTGACGATACGGATGGTTCCGCCGTGATCATCGACGATGGATTTAACGATACTGAGGCCCAGACCCACACTGCCCTCTTCCTTCTGCTTCTGGCTCACCGAGTAGAACGGCTGGAAGACGTTTGCGATCTCGTGTTCCGGTATGGGCTCTCCGGGATTATCGAAGGTATAACGAACGCTTCCGTCCACACGCTCAGCCTTGACGGTAATTTCCGATTGGGCGGCACTATATTTGATGGCATTATCCAGAAGATTGATGAAGAGCTGGCGCAGCCGATCAGGCTGGCCAAGCACGAAGGAACCTTCCTCTGCTTCGCAAACGATGCTCTTTTTATAGCGCTTGGCCCGGAACGACATGGAGTCAACTACATCGCGCAGAATTTTTCCCGAATCCACAAGCTCTACATCCTCTTCTCCAGCATTGTGCTGTGATACTTCCAACAGCCTTAGCACCATGCCATGCAGACGTCGACTCTCTTCAACGATGTGATTCATGCCCTTATCGAAGAACTCCCGATCGTCATCCCCTTTCTCCCGAATGAGCTCGGCATAACCCAGAATGGAGGTGAGCGGCGTTTTGAGTTCATGGGTCACATTGTCAAAAAAACGTTTCTCCTGCGCATTTAGCTCCTTCAAGCGATCCCGGTCACGCTCAATCGTGGATATCTGGCTGCCGATCCGGTCGATCATGTCATTGAAATTCAGAGCCAGTTTGCCAATTTCATCTCTTCGCCGGAATCGGATTCGAACATCCAGGTTCCCGTTCTTTACTTCAGTGGAAGCGCGGGTAAGCTTCACTAGCGGTATGGTGATATTCCTGGACAGCAGGTACGAGAACAGGAACGCTGCCCCGAAGATGGCAAGCGCAATGTAGAAAATAATGTCCATGATCCGGCCGCTTTGTTCGTAGAGCAGGGTAAAATCCTTGGTAAACCTCAATATGCCCACCTTGACTCCATCGATGATAACCGGATATGAATAGAGAACGGTTCCGCTGTTTCGACCATAGGTGATGGTATAGGCCGTCTTTCCCTCGATCGCTTGGCGAAGATCCGCATCCGAGGGTCCCGAGAATCTTCTCTCGTCCGATGAGAACAATAACTTGCCGTCGACGGTGTATGCGCTGACATGGCTAGAGGTAGCATGCTTCAAATCATTCACCATTTCCTCGGCCATCTGCCCGAAATAAAGCTTATTGTTCGTAAAATGATTGATAAGGAAAGCTTGCCTTACATATACATTGCTGTTGTTTTTAAGTCCAACCAGATCGGAAGTTACGATCTTCTGATTGCTTGTCCGAATGATCTCCTTGACAGTTTGATTGAGTACGAGGAACGACAGACTGAATATCACAAAAAAACCAACAATAAACTTGGCTCTGATGGTCCGGATCATCTCTTATTCCGCCTGCTTCTCGAATTTATAGCCGATGCCGAATACGGTTGTGATCATATCGCCGGCATCCAGTTTTTTGCGGAGCCTCTGAATATGCGTATCCACCGTCCGCGTATCCCCCATGAAATCATATCCCCAGACTAAATCCAGCAGTTCCGAGCGGGTATAAATCTTCCCCCGGTGACCGTACATGGTCATGAGCAGGTCGAATTCCTTCGGCGTAAGATCAACCGGTCTTCCGTCTTTCTTGACCAGTCGCTCTTCCATTACGATTTCGATATCCCTAAAGCGGATCACGGCTTCCGGCATTCCTCCCCTATCCCCTTGGTTCGCCTGATCCAGCCGTCGGAGGATCGTGCGAATTCGGGCGACCACCTCCCTCAGATCGAAGGGCTTCGTAATGTAGTCATCGGCACCAAATTCTAGCCCAAGCACTTTATCCGTGATGTCGGATTTTGCCGTAATCATGAATATGGGGATGTTATAGTCCGTTGTTACTTTTTTGCATATATCGAGCCCGCTTTGGTCGGGCAGCATCCAATCCAGAAGGAGCAGATCGGGATGAAATGCCGCAAGCTCCCTAAAGCCTGCGGCACCGCTGGCCGCGGTACGGGTTTCAAAACCCTCCATCGCGAGGCCATAGGCCAGCAGATCGGCGATCGGCTCCTCATCTTCGATAATGAGAATTTTTGTTTTTTTCATGAAGTCTCCATTCCTAATTCACAAGCTATTTGATGATTCGATTTTAGCATATCCCCACAGTTATGATAACCTGATCACCTACAAGCATATTATGTCTGTGATTCAGGCAAATGCAGCAGATCCGGTACGGTGACAAAAGAATATCCTTGATTCTTCAAATCAGGTATTAACAGTGTAAGTGCCTCAATAGTGTTGGCAAGATGGTTCTGGCCGTTTGCGGAATGCTGCAGAATGATGCCTCCAGGCTTCAACTGATTGTGGATGATCCTCATGATCTCCTGAGCAGGCACACCTGACCAATCCATCGTATCTACAGACCAGTTTACAATGGCTAGATCCTTATTCTGGATGGCTTGCTCCATGTCCTTATCCAATGCGCCATACGGCGGCCTGAATAAGGATGGTCGATAACCAATGATGTCGTTCAGTTCCTCCTGTGTATCCATGACCTGCTTCATCGCTTCGTCCATGGATAACTCCTTGAAGTTGGGATGTGACCAGGAATGATTCCCTATGGCATGGCCTTCCTCAACAATTCGCCGGGCAATCTCAGGATGAGCCTCAGCCCGATCTCCCAGCAAGAAAAAGGTAGCTTTAATCTCGTTTTCCTTTAAAATATCCAGAATCTTGGGTGTTACTATGGCATCCGGGCCATCATCAAACGTTAAAGCAACCTGTTTGCCGTCTTTCGCTGAACCATTAAAATACACCTTCTTCTCCATGGACCGAATTCCGCTTTGAGTGGTATCGGGCGATCTTTTTTCATCTAAATCATCCGTTTCTTGGTGTTCAAGCGAGAGCTCCTGCGATTCCAAAAAATATGATCTGAGTCCATCGACTATTGCCAGCGCGGCAAGGTCTTGTCCTTCATCGCTCAGCAGGAAATCCTCATCCTCCGCATTGGTAAGATATCCAACTTCAACAAGCACTGCGGGCATCTTGGGTGTACCTAGCACTTTTAGTTGTTCTTCCTTTACGCCGCGATCACGGAGTCCAATTCCCTGCACCAAATGCGTTTGAACAGCTTGGGCCAATGGAATGCTGTCCTGGTTTCGGTATAAGGTTTCTGTTCCTGATACCATAGGATCCGTATAGGTGTTGCCATGGATGGAGATGAAGGCATCCGCATTCCCATCATTCGCGATCGCTCCCCGCTCCTCCAATTCTATGAATTGGTCATCCGTTCGTGTCAAGAGAGGCTCAAACATAGGATCCTCCTCAAGAAGGGCAGCAACCCGTCCGGCAAGGGACAGATTGAACGCCTTCTCATATGCGCCGCTGACTCCTGTAGCTCCAGGATCCTTTCCCCCGTGGCCTGGATCGATGACGATCCGAAATATTTCTTGATGATTGGGCACGGCAGGAAGCGACTTATAGTTATCTGCAACTCTAGCAGATGATGCCGGCATCAACTCTACCGTTGATGAACCGACGTGCCATGCCAATTTGAAGCCGACGATAAGCAGGATTGCAATAAATAGAATATAAAAGACTCTGGTAAGTTTCTTTCTTTTCTTGTGATAGATCATGGTTCCTCCTTCTTGGTGATCGTGCTAGATACGATTCCATAAGAAGAATATAATCGCCGGATGTGACAACGATTTTACCAAGATGTCAACAACTTGTGTCCAACGTTACTCTATGCTAATGACAGGAGTTTCATAGACATATAGACGTCCCTCGGATCCTGTTCTAGAAGCAAATCTTTCAAATAGCTGCATTGATTAGTAAAAAAAAGAAGCAGGCTGCCAATGCAGCTTGCTTCTATCTTAACTTTACGATTCATTAATCGGCCCACCTGGCCATATTGACGGTTACACGTTCAGCGAATAGGACGAGCGAGCGATCTCCGTGGCTTGAACCATGTTACGAAGGGATGCAACCGTTTCTTCCTTACCGCGTGTTTTGAGGCCACAGTCCGGATTGATCCAGAACAGCTTCGGATCCAGGACCCGCAGTGCACGCTCGATCATGCTTGTCATCTCTTCCACTCGAGGTACCCGCGGACTGTGGATATCATACACGCCTAGTCCGATCCCTAATCTGTACGTATTGACCTCGAAGCTATGAATCAGCTCGCCATGACTGCGCGAAGTTTCAATCGAGATGACATCGGCATCCATCGCCTCGATCGAATCGATCATGTCATGGAATTCGCAGTAACACATATGCGTATGAATTTGCGTAGTCGGCTGAACCGTGCATGTGGTCATGCGGAAGGCTTTAACAGCCCAAGCGAGATACTCCGCTTGATCTTCCTCCTTAAGCGGCAACCCTTCGCGCACCGCTGGTTCATCCACCTGAATCATCCCGATGCCCGCCTGCTCCAGCGCCTCTACTTCCTGTCTTAGGGCATAAGCCAGTTGATAGGCAATTTGTTCCCGCGAGATATCTTCGCGAACGAACGACCAGTTCATAATCGTAATCGGGCCGGTTAGCATCCCTTTCACGGGCCGGTCCGTCTTCGATTGTGCATATTTCGTTTCCTCCACCGTCATCGGTTTTTCGAATGCCACATCCCCGAAGATCACAGGCGGTTTTACGCAGCGTGAGCCGTAGGACTGAACCCATCCAAACTGAGTGAAGGCAAAACCTCCAAGCTTCTCTCCGAAGAATTCAACCATATCCGTTCTTTCGAACTCCCCATGCACAAGCACATCAAGGCCAATCTCTTCCTGCAGCTTGATCCAAACATCGATTTGCTCTTGAATGAAGCGCTCATACTGCTCATGGCTCCACTCTCCCTTACGCCACGCCTGACGTGCCTTGCGCACCTCGGCTGATTGCGGGAAGCTGCCGATTGTCGTGGTCGGAAAAATCGGCAGCTGCCATTTGTTCTGTTGAGCGACATGACGCTCCGCAAACGGCAGACTGCGAACCGGATTCTGTGAACTAATCTCAGCAACTGCCTGCTGAATGTCATGGCGATTCCGCTCTCCGGATTGTTTCAGCGCCTGAAGCGCAGCATCGCATGCTTCCAGTTCCTTAGTGATTCGGGCTGCTCCTGTGGAGATTGCTTTTGTCAAAAGAACCAGTTCACTCAGCTTCTCGTCTGCAAAGGCGAGCGCTCCTTTCAATTCTGGCTGCAATTTCGTTTCGCTGCTCACCGTCACCGGAACATGCAGCAAGCTGCACGAAGATTGAACGATCAGGCGTTCAGGGGCTACGTATTTCGTCAGCTCTTCCAATTGCGACAGCTTCTCGCGAAGAGACGCCTTCCAAATACCCCGTCCGTCGATTATGCCGGCGCCCAACACCTTATTCGCAGGAAACCCTGACTGTTTAATGGCTTGCATATTGCCTTGGTATCCGTGCACCAGGTCAAGACCGATGCCGCTAACCGGAAGCTGGATAATATCCTGATAGTTTTCAACGGATTCAAAATAGGTTTGCAGCATGATGTTCAATCCCGGTGCCGAAGCCGCAAACGTTTCATAGACGCGGGTTAACCGCTTAAGATCGGCATCGCTTAATTTTGTAACGAGTATCGGCTCATCGATCTGTACCCATTGAACGCCTTCTTGGGCAAGCTCCTGAAGAATTTGTACGTAGAGCGGTAACAATTTTTCCAGCCAAGCATCCGTTTCCGACGACTGATACCCTTTGGACAACTTCAGGAAGGTGAGCGGTCCGACAATAACCGGCTTGCCTTCTATTCCAAGTTTCTCCTTGGCCTCCCGATAGGCTGCAAGGGGTCTGTTTTCCGTCAGTACCGGTGCAGCCCCATCCAATTCAGGCACGATATAGTGATAATTGGTATTAAACCACTTGGTCATTTCACTTGCCGTAGCATCCTTCGTTCCGCGTGCAATGCCATAATATACAGACAATGGCACAACGCCGCCCTCATAAGAGAAGCGTTTCGGTACGATGCCAAACATCGTCGCCGTATCCAGAACATGATCATAATAACTAAAATCATTAACCGCAATAAGATCGATCCCGCTCTCCTGCTGCTTCCGTAAATGATTCAACCGAATCTCCTGCAGCTGCCCGTGAAACTCCGATTCTTCCAGCTTGCCTGCCCAGAATGCTTCCAAGGCTTTCTTCCATTCCCGATCAGCGCCAATACGCGGATATCCCAGTACACTGCTTTTTGCCATCTATGTAACACTCCTATACAAATTGTTACAAGAAAGATATCATGTATTGATCGGTATAGTGTAACTCATATAAGCTATATCTAGTTATAGCCTATGGCTATAGCAAGATTGGTATGCGTGTAATGCTTGTTTCGCTTCAATGCAAAAAAACCGCAGAACGCGGTTTTTCATCAAGGTGTCTCTATGGTTTCCTAATATGCCTATTCTCTGATCCAAGCATCCAGCAAACGAAAAGTTTCTTTAGCCGAATCTATAATCTCATCAGGATCCTCCGCGGCATTGAGCAGCGCTTCCCGGATTTCGATCCATCTTGGCTTGGTCTCTTGACCATATGCATAGAAATAACGTAGACCCGACTCCGGACTCAGCGGCAAGAACTTCATCAATTGTTTCGTAATGACTTGGCCACCAAGTGTGGATCCCTCAATAACATACAGATATCCCAATATTCGTGCTTGGCTGCTCAGCTCTGGCAATCGGCTGCACAGTGGCAATTGTGCAATCTCATCAGGAGTCATTCCTAGATGAATAAGATCTTCTTCCAATAGGTTCGATTTCGTTCGGATTTCCAGATCCAAACCAAGATGGTTCACGGCACCCTCTGCCATCAGTTGCTCTTCGGCCGGTTTAATAAATCCGTAAAATTTCGCTAAATAAGACCGATATTGATCTATGTTCAAGGTCTGATCGAAGGCAGCTTTGGCGTATGGATTCTGTTCGATTCGTTCATGCTGGGCTGCCGTCTCTTCTCTTATCCGTTCTAAAATCCGCATGCTCATGGATAACCCCCTCAATGTCTCAGGCTGTAATGCAAGGACAAGCACATCTGTAACAAACCGCTACAATTAGGTATCGGTCAGTCGATGAACCATGCGATTAATATATCATAACGAGAATACGATGAATACATAGCAGGCTCAAAGGTGCCCGATATCATTCCCTTAAGAGAACAAATTCAATCATCTCTTCAGTGCATTACCTCGGTTATGAATACCTTGTAACGGATACAGAGATAGCATTTGTTTTGCATGTATGAAACACTCTATAATAAGTTTACTTCGGACTGTAAAGGAGCTTATCTATGAAGACAATTGGACTAATCGGGGGAATGAGCTGGGAATCCTCCATTGAATACTACAGAATGATAAATGAGCAGGTGAGAAGCCAATTGGGTGGCCTCCACTCGGCCAAATGCCTTATGTACAGCGTGAACTTCGAAGAGATTGAACGCTATCAATCCGAGGGGAATTGGAAAAAAGCCGGTGAAACATTAGGTGAAGTTGCACTTTCATTAGAAAAGGGCGGCGCCGATTTTATTGTGATATGCTCCAACACGATGCACATGGTACTAGATTATATAGAAGAAAGAATAAGAATTCCTGTGCTGCACATTGCCGATGCTACGGCAAATCAAATCCATGAACATGGGATTCGTACAGTAGGCTTGCTTGGAACCAAATATACCATGGAGCAGAATTTTTATAAGCAACGAATAGAATCTAGTGGTATTCAAGTGCTCATCCCCAATGAACAAGATCGTGAGATCGTAAATAAAGTGATATACGAGGAATTATGTCTCGGTAACATCCAATCGGATTCAAAAGCCCACTATAAAGAAGTTATTGAACGGCTGATTCAAGATGGTGCCGAAGGAATTATTCTAGGATGTACGGAGATCGGATTATTAGTAAAACCCGAGGATTCCAATGTTCCACTCTTTGATACAACCTCCATACATGCAAGTAGAGCTGTTCATAAATCATTGGAAGCAGACTCTTAATTCATAATTGGATATCGTTACAAGTTATCTATGCTGTTCAGCACCAGAATCAGCCCGGCAATACACAATACCCATGACAGAATCGATCCGGAGCTCTGCGCGATTTTCAGGCGCAGCTTCTCGAGCGGACGCTGCATCATGCGGCCGAATACGAGGTGTAATCCAAGCAGTAGGATTGGAGGCAGCACCATCACGATATTGTATGCAGCCAGGATGGGCATCCATTGAACCGTTGTTAACTGAGCTGTAGTCATCAGCCCGATAGCCGCAAAGTACGGAAGGGCTGTTGCTACCTCCAGCAGGGACGTCGTGAATCCAAGTCCGATCATGGCTCCGAAGCTTTTGGATCTTGGACGGCGCGGCTCGGATGTTTTTTTCGTGGGGATCAAGAAACTGGCGACAAACAGGACACCGCCGACAACGGTCATGATCCAGCTTACCGTTCGATTTTGAAAAATGCCGGTTACGGATTGCAAAACGGCATCCAAACCCAGCATAAGCGCAGCGCCTACCAGGAAGTAGAAGCCTCCCACTGTAAATAAATAAATGAATAAACGGGGAATTAACCGGTCCCGTTCGGTCAAGAGCAAATACACTGTTACGCCAAGCGTAGCTGGACTCAGCATGTCCAAGAGGGATAAGGCTCCAATGGAGAGCAGCAGTTCCAACGTCAAGATATCTCCCCCTCTTCTGCTTGTTCTTTGTCCTTGCGTAATACATAAATTTCGAATGCCTGTTCCATGAACTGAAGAAGGGCATCCTCGATGGGATATAATCCCATCTGCTCGGACTGCGCCGGCGATTTACGGATCTCCCACAGCTTATCGATGAAGGGATCTTCATCTTCAAATACCTCAAGTCGTTTCTCATCCATCCGTCGGACAATTCGCTGCACATCCGGTGAATCGGGACCGTCCTGCATCCGCCTTTTGAGCTGCCCCAACAGAGCGATCCACTCGAGAGAGTCGGGATCCGTGCTGTTCATATTAGGGAGTAGACTTAACAACTCTACTTCGCGCTTCTCAAACATCTGCTGCCTTATCGAGTGCTTTAACGATGGGTCTCTTCCGGAGAGGTGAATCAATTTCTGAATGACGTCCCAGCTTGTCTCACCTTCCATCGCAATGCTGTGAAGCACGGCTCGCAGCGCCGATTCCATCTGGTTCAGCTTTTTTTGTTCGTTCATTACAATGTCCAACTGATTTATCAGGCTGGTGGACCAGTTCCATTCCGGGTTGGAAATCATATCCGATATTTCTTGCAAACTAAAGCCCAGCCTCTTCAGAAACTGGATTTGCTGCAGCTTCTTTAATTCCTCTTCACTGTATATACGATGCTTGCCCGGTGTTTTGGCGGCAGGAATCAGCAGGCCAATCTGGTCATAATAGCGCAGCGTTCTTACCGTAATCCCCGTCTGCTTGGATAAATCTTGAATGGGAATCAACTTCATCACCTGCTTTCCTAAAGTCTCGATAACTTCACTATACAGGATGACGCTACGTCACTTTCAAGCTTTTTTACGAAAAATATGACCATTGTAGTTTGATGCAGCCGGCACAAAAAATGCCCGAGTTATCGGGCTTTGTTCTAATGCAGAATGGAATTCACTTCAGCTTGATGATTTTTGTTCTGGTTAAGCCAATCAGATAGAGTCCGATGGGAATCACCAGCAAATGGAGGAGCGCATAGCTTGACCACACGTTCTGAATGATATCGGCAACATAGATGGTGTTGATGTATGTATTCCAGGCCACGATCACAAACAGCACGGACAATGGATAGATTAACGGATTTTGTTCCTTTAGTCCGAACACGGTCTTCATGCCTTGAAGAATCGAAAGATACAAGAGAGAGATCTTGATAAAAAAAGTCAGGATCCAAAGTGTAATCAATATGCCTTCCACACGTTGGAAAAAGTTTCCTAAGTTGATCGTCTTCGCAAGTGCAAATGCCGGAAACGTGCTATTCTCCGTCTGCTCAATGCCCAAAACCAGCACGCTGAGCAGGACGGTAATGCCGAGCACGATCCCGCCTGCAGCGGCTCCCCACATCAATGCCTTCCCCGCTTTCCTCTCCCCCTTAACCAGGGGCAAAAAGGTCATCAGCACAATCAGTTCCTGAAACATGGAGGAATGGAATCCGGCCTTGGCAACTGGCATCCAGCCCTCCTCAAGCATAGGCTTGATATGGTTCCAATCGATCTGGGGAATCAGCGAGAGGACAAGGACCAAGAACAGAAATACAATCCACGGAAACATCAATTCACTGACACGGGCCAAAAGAATGATGCCCATCCTGGCGCACATGACGGCCGCTATCAAGAATAAGATTTGGATAGCCTCGATCGGCGTCTCCGGCATCATCTCGCTGCTCAGGAAAAAACCCAAGTTGCCAAGCAATGTGCCCGTAAGAATCAAAAAATAAAAAAGGTAGAGCAGCGAGAGAATCTTTCCCAGCAGCTTCCCCAAAACCTTCTCATGGATCTCAAAGATCGTTTGGCCAGGATAGACACGCGCGATGGCTAAGTACAGCACAACCATAAGGAGATTAATGAGGATACTGAAGAGGGAAGCCATCCACGCATCTTCCCGTGCGGTATGCGCTAATCCGGTGGGGGTCACCAGGATCGAGGTTCCGATGGTCAAGCCAAAGGCCAGTATAAAAAATTGCCGTGCGGCGATATCTTTGTATTTAATCACGTACAACCATACCCTTCTTCGTTATGAGATCAACCTGTTCAGCGGTTGCATTAAGACGCCGATCCAGTCCAGCGGCCTTAAATAAGGTACCTCCATCATATCCCCGATCAAGGCCAGCAAGGTCACTCCCCATACCGCATAGAACACAACCAAGTCCCTGAGGGAGCGAAGCTTCAGCAGTTGCCGGGTTTCCGTAACGAGCACGATGGACAGGAACAATATGAATAACCAATGCCAATTCACGGCTCATCCACCTTTTGGTTTATGGGTTGTATGATGGATCCGATCCGCCGGATCGCTACATCTGCATCCACGCGGATATTCATCGTTTTAAAGCTTTCTCCCCAATGATCCCGGTATTTTTTCCAAACATCCGGATATTTTCGGTGCAGGACCTCACCGAATCCAAAAACATCGGATCCATAACGCTGCTGCACCAGCCCGATATGCTTCGAGATATTGGTGTTATATTTATCTTCGATATCCTTCTCTAATTCGTCGATGACGGCAGGTCGACTGATATCAATCGGACATTGAACGGCGTTCACATCCGCTTCGATCTCCAATTCGGCTGAAAATTCAGGGATCCCCTTCGAATTGAGCGTAACATCAAGCGATGTGTCTGCCCGGTTCACCCCAAACCCGACGATGCCTCCGTCCGGACATGAAATATATCCCGCCGTGTTGTCGACTCTATTCAAGACATAATTGACGGCCTTGCTAGGCGGTTCCCCCAGCCATCCCACTAACCGGTCCTCTTTAAACACGCCTAATCCCGTATGTTGAAGCAGCGTTGAAGGACTGATTTGCTTCACATTCTCCAGAGACTGTGCTTCTGCTAAACTGCCGTTTAACTGGACTCCGGATAATACAGGGTCTGAGCCGCTTCGCTTTAACTCCGTCACAAACTGCTGCAATGTAACTTTACCCGTCGCTGCCCATTTTTTCTGCGATATCAGAATCGAGGAATAGAGCGAATTTGCCGGAACATACTCGAATGGCGTAACGACCTCCAGGATGTCAGAGGCTTTCCCGTTTTTGGCAACGAGCATGAAGAAATCCGTTCGAAGCTGATGGTTCCGGGAGATATAATCGAGCACGTCGCTGACCCCTAGCCGGGCCAAATCTTCCCCAAATACCAACACCCGGACATGGGACAGATACGGCATCCGAGGTGCCATGCTCAGCATGCGCTGAAGGGCATCGGGGATGGTTTTACCCACTGACTTGTAGGTTACGACCGGAAGACTCCCCATGGATCCGCCTTTTTTGGACCCCGTCTCACTGGAATTGAGCACTTGAGCTGAAACGGCGTACCCATTCTCGTGGGTATCGATTCCAAGTGCCATGACGACGGCAAGCTCATTCAGTTCTTTTTTGCTCCAGCATCCAGGCGTTATGGCTAAATTGACTATAAGCAGGACTGTAAGTACTTTTCTTTCCCACATCCATAACCAGTCCCATCTGTCTAAAATAAAGAATTCGAGTCATGACGTAAAAAGACGGCTCATGTCTTGGATTTGGACAAGTATTTCTTCATACTGTGGCGTGACAATCGCAACAATGCATCCTTCTGGCTCCGCCAGCGTATAGGTGCAAAAGAAGACATATAAGGAACCCCCATGGACTGCAGACTGCACAGGTGGAGGCCAATCATAATCATTCCGATTATCATTCCATACAATCCGAATGACGCTGCTATTCCCATTAGCCCAAATCTCAATATCCGGACCGAGATCCCAATATTAAAAGCCGGAAGGGCAAAATTGGCAATCGCCGTCATGGATACAACGATCACCATCGCGGCCGATACAAGACCCGCTTCGACGGCGGCCTGTCCAATAACCAAAGTGCCAACGATGGAAACGGATTGGCCGATCGATTTAGGCAATCGAATCCCGGCCTCGCGCAAAATTTCAAACGTGATTTCCATAATCAACGCCTCAATAAATGCGGGGAATGGCACCCCTTCGCGTTGACCGATCAAACTTGTCAGCAAGTTGGTCGGAAGCATTTCCTGATGAAACGTAGTGATCGCAATATATAATGAGGGGGTAAGAAGCGCTATTCCGAAGCATAAGTATCGAAGTAGTCGAACCAAGCTGGCAAAATCCCAGCGTTGGTAATAGTCCTCGCTCGATTGAAACAGTTGTACGAACAGTGCCGGAACCACCAATACAAACGGCGTACCTTCCACAAAAATAGCAACTCGCCCTTCCAGTACTGCAGAAGCAATAACATCGGGCCGCTCTGAATTATATACCGTCGGAAAAGGACTGTATCGATGGTCCTGTATCATCTCTTCGATATAATTGCTCTCCAGGACGCTGTCCAGCTTGATTGCATTCAGTCTTCTGCGCAGCTCATTGAGTACATCGACATCACATAAACCGTCCATGTACATCACGGCCAATTGCGTATTGGTGTGCTCGCCTACAGTTCTTTCTTCAATGCGCAGCTTAGGGCTCTGAATTCTCCGCCGGACTAAGGCCGTATTCTCGCGGAGGGATTCAGTAAAACCTTCCCTCGGACCTCTTACCACGGATTGAGAAGTCGCGTCTTCAACTGCGCGCTGCTTCAGTGTTTCAGTACCCACATAGAGCGAGGTGGATGTTCCATCCATGAAGACGATCGTATTCCCGGACAACAGTTTCTTTTCAACCTCTTGATAGGTTCGGGCTTCCCCCACTTTCCCCATCGTTATCGTCAGTTCCTTCAGCATTCTCATACGTTCTTCCGGGGTTTGATAGGGGAATTCAATGAATAGCGGTAAATCCTTATGAATTGCTTCTATTAAAAGATGAGGATCTCCCATCCCTTCAATGTAAACCATCACCGTAGGGATAGCCCCCACAATTAACTCTCTGTATATGATATCTCCGCTCTGCCCGAATCGACTCTTCATATTTTCGATAAATTGCGCGATGGAAACCGGCAATATTTCTTGTGAAACATGATTGCGTGTGGTGTTCTCCGTCATGTAAACGACTCCTCGTTTTTCCCTCATGGTCAGCTTTGCCTTACAAGGAATTCAATTACCTTCATTTATCTTTTCCTCTACTGTTCCCGCAGTTGGATATTATATACTTTTTGAGACAGGTCCTTGAAGTGAATTCGTTCAAAATAAAACGCCTCTTGAAGACTCAGGGAGTCAACAACAGGCGTTATCTGATTTAATTTTCCTACCAGTTCCAAAGTATAGTTACTGTGTCAGCCCTTTAGCCTGCAGATACGCTTTCTTGTATTCGGCTGCTTTATGGGCGATCAAGCTGTAATCCTGCCGCTTCAAAGCTTCGCTTGTCAGATCCGATCCAATACCGACGGCTATAGCCCCCGCCTTGATCCATTCGCCAAGATTATCAAGCGAGACACCACCGGTCGGCATGATATTCGCCTGCGGCAGCGGGCCTTTGATCGCCTTGATCATCGACGGATCGTACAGATTGCCAGGGAACAGCTTGACAATGTCCGCCCCCAGTTCCAGTGCTTCCTGGATTTCCTTGATCGTCATCACGCCCGGCATGACCGGAATCCGATAGCGGTTGCACAGCACGACGGTTTCCCTGCTCAGGCACGGCCCAACAACAAACTCGGCGCCGCTCAATATCGCAGCACGCGCTGTTTCCGGATCTAGCACTGTACCTACCCCGATGATGGCATAGGATGAAGGGTCTTCGGCGTTCCAGGAATATTTGCGCGACAACGTTTCAATGGCCCGGAGCGCAAACGGTACGGTCATCGTCACCTCGATCACTTTAATGCCGCCGGCAATCGCCTGTTCGGCCATCTCCACAACCTGCTCCGGCGTTTCGCCGCGCAGGACCGCGACCACGCCTTCTTCTGCTATTTTTTGAATCAACTGCAATTTCTTCATCTTAACTCCTCTTTTCTATTCGATAACTACACAGAATATGATTCAAACGTATATTCCGCTCCGTTTATCGTTCTCGCGGAGCTGCCTGAAGCCATAACCTTCAGATGCATTCGATCCTCGGTCATCCATCCTTTATACGCAACCTCAAATCCGCCGTCAGTCTTGAATTCCGGCCTGTGCCCGGACATTTGCCGTGCGAACGCCGCCAGTTGTCCCATCCCTCTGTTCTCCGCTTCCCGAACGGTCACCGCTTCTACGGTGAGAGCCATTCGAGGGCCATGGCAGACGGCCAGATGATATCCGGACTGCTCCCTAATGTTATAAGCGGTCCCGGGGCTCAAATGTATGGCAAAATAAACCTCATCAACCTTGCCGTACAAAGCTTCCGCCTCATACAGCCATTCTCCTTCCGGTAGAACGCCGACAACTTCATCGCCACCATCACCTGCTGGTTCAGGCAGCGGATACAGCGCAAGCACCACATTTTTGTGGTACAGCACCTCCATCCACTCACTCTGGTGGCGGGGATCGTTTCCTGAGGGATCATATCCCTCTCCCGGGTGAAAAAAATACAGCTGATTTGCCTTGCCGCCAGTGCGGACAGGCAGGCTGAACATCCAGCGCAGCTGCTCGTTGTCGAACTCACGAACCCGCTCCCACAATCCGCCCGCCGCAAAATGTTCCGTCACATAAGCGTAGGAGTGCAGCTGCAGCATCTCGCCGTCAACCGATTTCATCAGATCCTTGCGCACTTCGGTCGCTTCGCTTCGATCCAGGGCTAGACGACGATCAGCTTCCGGAGCTTCGTGGAATAGAAATCCGGCGTACTCCGTGCGCGGCATCTCCTCCGGAAGGCTAAAATCACCGAACTGGACATAATCGTGAAGCACATTGGCATCCCTCGGTGCATCATGCGGCCATCCTCTGGAGTGGGCTCCTACCCACGCCCCTTTCAAATAATAGGACGTGCGCAGGCTCCACAGCTCATCCAGAAGTTCATGAAGCTCCCGCTTTAATTCCGGTTCCTCCATTAGTTCCAACGCGCAGGTGAACGCCTGTGTCCAATGCCAGAACCACGGCAAGCAGCCATATTCTGCCATGCCTTCCCGCCGGAGCAAGCACAGGGTATCCCGAAGACTTTGTTTTCCGTCCTCCAGAAGTTCCTTATCATTGAACCGATGGCCGAATATTAGCTTGGCTGCCGTATATTTAGCCTCATGATGATTGCACACGGTGAGCGGCTTGCGAAAAAATCCTCCGTGGTAGATATGTTCCAGTCCAGCCTCAAACCCAGCCGCCAAGCTCTCGCTCATCTCAGTTTCAAACTTGCGATGGAAAAAAACCATCAAGCTCCCCATTAATTCAACCGGCAGCGCATGTGGACTCGCCTCTTCCGGCTTCGGTCCCAGGTTCAGCGGCCAATGACCGTACATCGGACTCTTCGCGTCCTTGTTCTGCAATCGCAGCACACGACCCAGAACCTCCTCTGCCAGCCGTTTACCCTCCTGCCGATTAAACTTCGGATCAATCTCAAGGTCTAGCGAAGCCGCAAACAGATAAGAGGCATAGTAGAAGTTATCACGCACATCCCCATGGAACCACAATCCGCTGGGTAATAGAGGCTGCCCCCATGCTTGTTCCGCAACGTTCCGAACAATCCGGTTCATTCTCTCTTTATAATCGTTCATTTGTTCTCCTTTCCCAATCCGATGATAAAGCTGCTTCCCAACATAATGAAAATAAAAAACGAACTTAAATAAACCTGTTTCGAACCCATATAAACATTAAAAACCTAAATGAATAAAAAGGGAAGCTATTTTTCAGAACCCATGCCATCATTTATCTTGTTTGCAGTAAAAACCCGACCAGAGGGATATTCTGACCGGGCATGTTGTACACGATGAACTGTATGATCCGTGTCGTTATGGACTATTTGTCCTCCCCATCCTGTACGAAATTGAGCACAGATTCATCCACTGCCGAGGTCTGTCCAAGGTCCGGTTGATCTGACAGCTCAACTTCGCAAGATTCGGGACCGCCTTGCAGTTCAAAAAGAACTAGCTCGTTCCCCCCTTTACGCAATAAAGGGCCGGGAATATACAAGGCCTTCTGCGGCCCCGCGCTCCAGTATCGACCGAGATTAAAGCCATTGATCCAGGCGACACCTTTGGTCCAGCCATCAAAGCGAAGAAACGTGTCTCCGATATCCTCCACCTGAAAGCTGCCGCGGTAAAATCGGGGCAGGCCCGCGTGTTCCGACTCCAGCATGGACAGCTCTACTTGCTCCGCCCGCCCTTCATCCGTAACCGGTGTATAAGAGAGAGAAGACAGCATTTCTGGCTCCAGCGGCAGGGTTCGGATCGTCCAGTCGTACAGGAACTGGTTATCGATTCTCACGCCTTCCGTGATTCCCTTGGAATCGCGGATTAGCGGCCCGTAATTGATCCGGCCCATGTTCTCGACAAGAATATCCAGCCTCGCTCCGCCTGCGGGTACGGTAATATCGAGAGGCTCTGATTTCCATCGTTCGATAATGCCAAGCGGCCGACCGTCAAGAAATACCTGCGCGCGATCACGAACCTCCTGAATATGCAGCTGCTGTCCTTGCCGCGGTCCCTGAATAAATGTGCTGTACAATATAAAGCCATAGGACTGTCCGAATTTTTCCATCGGCTGGGTGCATACACTTTTTATCGGTTCTGAGAGATGCTCTAGATTGGCATCCGCAAACAGATCGGCCATTTCAGACAACGCGACCTTTCCGTAGGCTGCCTTTGGAATGGGATCCGGGAAGGCACACCCCGGCTTAAAACCATGCTTGTCGAGCACCAACCGCACCGCCTCATATTTCTCCGTCTGATCCCCCCATTCCGTCAAAGGGGCATCATAATCATAACTTGTCGTTGTTGGCTCATATGCATGGATGTGATTCGCTCCACTGTAAAAGCCAAAGTTGGTTCCGCCATGAAACATATACATATTAATCGAGGAACCCTTCTCAAGCATTTCATCCAGTACGCCGGCGACATCGGCCGCATCCCGCACATGATGGTCCTCCATCCAGTGATCGAACCAGCCGTTCCAGAATTCCATGACCATCAGCGGCTCTTCCGTACGATATTCCCGGTATTTGCGGAAGGATTCTTCTACCCGGGAACCGAAATTCACCGTTGCGTGCACATTGCCAAGCGTCCCGCCCAGCAGCATTTCGTCGGTTGGCCCATCCGAAGTAAAGAGAAGCACATCAACACCTCGCCGAACCAGTCCTGCACGCAAATATTCCAGATAAGCGTGGTCGTTGCCGTAACTGCCGTATTCATTCTCGACCTGAACCGCCAGAATCGGCCCTCCGTGTGTGGACAGCAGCGGAACCAGTCTCGGGATCAACTCGTCGTAATAATGATCCACCTTGCTTAAATAGAGCGGGTCACTGCAACGTAGCCGGATTTCTCCATAACCTAGCAGCCAGCCCGGCAAACCTCCAAATTCCCATTCCGCACAGATGAACGGGCTCGGTCTGACAATGACATGCAGGCCCAGTTTCCCGGCTATTTCGATAAACGATACAATATCAGCCATACCGCTAAAGTGAAATTCCCCTTCTTTGGGTTCATGCACATTCCATGCGATATACGTTTCAACGGTGTTAAAGCCGCAGGCTTGTAATTTTAATAGCCTGTCCTCCCAATATTCAGGAACGACACGGAAATAGTGAATCGCTCCCGATATGATCCGGTACGGCTGCCCGTCCAGCAAGTACTGCCCGTTCTTCCAAGTGAGCACTCCCATTACAGTTCTCCTCCACACCTATATAAAATCCAACGTTTATTCCCCGCAGCGATAAACCGCCATGCTTTTGATTTTCGGACTTGCTGCCGATTTCAGTACACGCAAACGTACCTTGTCGGGAGACACTGGAGCGAACGCATCGATTTTCTTGTGGCCGATCGCGCTGCCGCGTATAAGCTCGAGCCACGCTCCATCAATGAAGGCTTCCAGCACATATTGACTCACCCGTTCCCCGAAAGCAATGTCCTCCATAACAACGACATGATCGATCACGCATGTTCGAGGAAGGTATAATTCAACGACCTCTCCCGATCCCGAGCTTTCGGCCAGGGCATGACCAAACCGGCGCTTGATCTCTTTGCCAAATGCCAGAAGCCGCTTTACATCGGCTTCGGGAAGCAGCCCGCGCTGGTCTGGTGCGACGTTGAGCAGCAAGGTCGCACCATGCCCGACCGACCGATAATAGATTTCCATTAACTGATCCACGGACAACAGCAAGTGTTCTTCATCCGGATGCCAGAACCAGCGGTCTTTGCGGATGGGGACATCGCATTCCGCGGGCACCCAGCCCGGCGTCTCCGGCAGCCACTTCAACGATTCTTCGCTGAACATGCTGCCCCGCGAAGAATCGGCCGTGTTCCAGCAAGGATACGGAGCCACGCCATCCTCATTGCCGACCCAACGGATCGTGGGCGCGCCCATATTAAACACCATGGCGCCGGGCTGATACCTTTTAACAAGATCCATGATACGGGGCCAGTCATATTCGCGGCCTTCCGACCCAGCGCCATCAAACCAAATTTCCACAAGCGGACCATAGCCCGTTAAGAGCTCCTCCAATTGTCTGCAATAAAAGTCATCATACTGTTGCGGGTCGGCATAACACGGCTCGTGCCTGTCCCAGGGAGATACATAAATACCGAAGCCGATGCCCTCTTCCCGGCAAGCATCCGCGCACTCTTTTACGACATCGCCCCGACCCACCTTCCACGGACTCGAGGCTACGGAATAATCCGTTGTCGCCGTCGGCCACAGGCAAAAACCGTCGTGGTGCTTGGCCGTCAATATGAAATAACGGAATCCGGCTTCCTTCGCGGATCGGACCCACTGTTTAGCATCCAGGCCGTCCGGATTAAACAAAGACGGAGCATCCTTGCCTTCCCCCCATTCCTGGTCGCAGAACGTATTGATTCCGAAATGGCAGAACATCCCGAGCTCCATGTCCTGCCAGGCTAGCTGCTCCAGCGAAGGAACAACAAGCTGGTCCTTAGGCTTTCTTGATATGGACATAATTTCCCCTCCAACGCTCACCAGTCGTAAAAAAAGGGCTTTGGGGAAGCCCGTTCATTGGCCTCCCGAAACCCGTTTCCTACCAGGATTCTCATACCTCGTGCATTGCCCCGTTACTTGACAACGCCTTTTTCGTTAATGATTTTGGTGGCTTCATCGACCATCCATTGTTGAACCTCATCAATCGATTCATTGCTGAGCATGAATTTCGCAAAGCCGTCATTAATGATCTTGGTCAATTCCGAAGTATCCGTCATCATGACTTTGGCTGCATCAAGATACTGGATTTCATCGCTAAACAGCGTATATTTCAACGACTCCATATCGTACTTATCCTCTTTACCGGCAACCAGCTTTGTCAACAATTCTTCGTTATTCGCTTTCTTGTAGCCAGAGAACTCAAGTCTGTTGTCCGAATCGGCTGTTGTCATGAATCTCATAAGCTTGAAGGATGCTTCCTTGTTGGTGGAATTGGCACCCAGTGCCAGCATATTGCCGCTGGTGAAGTATTTTCCTTCATACTCATTAGGTTCCGATCCTGCAGGAGGCACAGGTACAGGAGCGAAAGCGGTTTTAAAATCATGCGGATATTGCTCGGTATTGCCTGGATCCGCTACCGTAAAGTTACCTGTAAGAATCATGGCAGCTTCTTCATTAAAAAATTCAGTACGGTAGTTCAGCTTCGCGGCAAGCACGTCACTGTAAGGTTTGGCCGACTTGTCCGTCTCCTCCATATCTTTGCGGAGCTGGAAGAAGTATTTGTAGGTCGGATCTGCCAAAATGGTTGTCCCGTCCTCATATACGAACGGATCTTTCATCATGGTTTGCGCAGGAGCGTTCATATATAGCTCCCATGTATGGAAGTAAGAACCGTAACGCTTGTCAACCCCTTCGCCCTTGGTCAGCTTTTTGGAATAGTCGCGGTAATCATCCCACGTCCAGCCGAATTTCGGAACCTCAAGTCCCGCTTCATCCAGGGCATCCTTGTTGAGCATCACATAGTTGGTACTCTTGGTGTACTGCATGCCATAATACTTGTCTTCTAGCTTGGCATTCACAAAGTATTCGTCTTCCGGAACGAGACTTTCCTGCTCATAGAACTCGTTCAGGGGAGCAAGGGCTCCACGTGAGGCCCGTTCGAGAACTCCGCCCAAGCTTGGGAATTGAATCACATCGATCGCTTCACCGGATGAGATCAGGAAATCCAACTTTTTCAACATTTCCACGGAGTCGCCGGGAACCAGAACCACATGCTCGACCTTGATATTCGGATTCTGATCCATAAATTCCTGGAGCATGGCGTCCGTACCCGCTTGCTGGGCTTCGTTATCCCAGTTGTAGTACTTAACGGTAACCTGCTTGTCCGTCTGACCGCTTCCACCGTTGCTGCCGGCACCCGTTTCCGACCCGGATTTCCCGCAGCCGCTTAATACCAGGGTGCTCGCCAGGATCGTGCTAAGAATGACGGATAATCTGTGTTTGCTTTTTTTCTTCATCTTACTTCCCCCTGCACAGATAAATTAGTTGTGGTGTTGTTTTCATGTTCATTATAGGCACCAGCATGGCGGATCAAGTGCACAATTTTGAGGTTCTAGGATTACTTTTTTGACTTTTCGAACTTCTGAATTTTGACTTTAGACTTCGTATCAACCTTTTACCCCGCCCAAAGCAATGCCGTTTATAACCTGCTTTTGCAATGCGATAAACACAATGACCAACGGAATGATTGCCGAGACTGACGCCATCATCATTATGGCATAGTTGTTGGTGTAGTCATCACGGAACAGCGTCATCCCCAGCGGAATCGTGTATAAATCCTTGTCCAGCAAGAAGATGAGCGGATTCTGGTAATCGTTCCAGGTCCATATGAATTTAATAATGGCCACCGTAGCCAGCACAGGCTTGCACAGCGGAACCATAATGGAAGCAAATGTCCGCAGATGACCCGCTCCGTCAATTCTGGCCGCTTCCAAGTATTCATCGCTGATCCCGTTCATAAATTGACGCAGCAGGAACGTAAAGTAAATGGAGAACATGCTCATAAAGATGATGGCCTCATGCGTATTGTAGAGTCCAAACCAGCGAATGAGCAGAAACCGCGGAATGAGCGTCGCCTGATCCGGAATGATCATGAACGAGAGCAAGGCCATAAAAACCAGATTTCGTCCCTTGAATCGAATTTTCGTTAGCGCATACCCTGCCATGGATGAGATAATCAGGGTGATTAGGGTCGTAATAATCGCTATTTTAAAAGAATTAAAATAGAAATCATAGAAGGGAACTCTTCCCATCCAGACCATCTTGAAATTGTACGCCAGATTCACCTTTTCCGGTATCCATTGAATCGGGAATCGCATAACGTCCTTCTCATATTTAAAAGCCGCGGAAATCATCCAGATGAGCGGTACGAGAAACACAATGGACAATGCCCCCATGATAAAGGTGACTACCACTTTGGACAGGTTTTTTCGAAGAAGCTGTATGTACATTCCTCTCCCTCCTTATTCTTCATTTCTCATTTTCCAGGTGAGCGCGGTAATCAGACCGATAATCGCGAACAGCAGCCAGGAAATGGCCGAAGCATATCCCATATTGTAATATTGAAAGCCTTCCTCATAGATGCGGAATACAAGCACGGTAGAAGAATTGTTCGGGCCGCCTTCCGTTAAAAAGGCGATGATGTCAAACACTTTAAACGAGCCAATCAACATCGTAATTAACAGGAAGAAGGTTGTCGGACGAAGCATCGGAACCGTAATCGCAAAAAACTTTTTAATTGCACTGGCACCGTCAATATCCGCCGCTTCATAAATTTCATTCGAAATGTTCGTAAGCCCGGCCATATAAATAATGATCGTGTAGCCCAGGCCCGCCCAGGAACTGATGATCGAAATCGCCAAGAGCGACGTTTTCGGATCGACCAGCCATTTCGGCGGATTGCTGATCCCGAGATCCATCAGAAACTGGTTGATCGGTCCCAGCGATGGGTGGAATAATGCGCTCCACACCGCAGCAACTGCGATAATCGAAGAGATATAAGGAATGAAGAACGCGACTTTAAAATAACTCTTGAAGAACACGCTGTTGTGAATCAAAACCGAAAGCACCAGAGCGATGGCAATCGGGATCGGCACCGTAAGAACCATATAGATCAAATTATTTTTTATCGCTTGAATAATGGTCGGATCATGGAACATCTTGATGTAGTTATCCAATCCGGTAAACTCGATCCCTTGGACACCTGACAGCATATCCCAATCGGATAAACTTAAATACAAAGAAAATCCAAGAGCAAACACGTTTAATAGCAGCATCCCGACGATTTCCGGGGCCAGAAACAGCCACCCGATCAAAGCCTCTTTCCGCTTGGGAGTCCAAAACTTCCGCCGGCTCTTGGGCACTGGTTGTTGTACAGCCTCCATCTAGCATCACCTCAACAATTTGTAAGTTGTCATTATAGTAATACATCCGGTATCGGCAAGAAGGAGGGATTATGACCAGCCATGTGCAAGATTTTGACCTAAAGTAGCCCCACAAAGTGGAGCCTAAACTTCGATGCTTATTCCAAATACTTTGCGGGGACCCCAAAACAAAAAGCCCCACAAAGTGGAGCCTATGCTTCGATGCTTATTCCAAATACTTTGCGGGGACCCCAAAACAAAAAAGCCCCACAAAGTGGAGCCTAAACTTCGATCCTTATTCCAAATACTTTGCGGGGACCCCAAAACAAAAAAGCCCCACAAAGTGGAGCCTATGCTTCGATGCTTATAAGTGAATGAAGTGGTAGCGGTCCGCTTATTTTCGTGCGGTGTACTTCGCTTTGTATTCGCTGGGTGTGGTCCCCACGTATTTTTTAAACACTTTTGAAAAATACGTCCGATCCGAATAACCTAATCCCATAGCTAAGGACTCCAGATTTTGTCCGGACATTCTGAGCATTTTGGTAGCCATCTTCATTTTGTATTGATGCACGTAATCCGTAAAGGTCAACCCCGTCATCCGTTTGAAATAGCGCGAAAAGTAGCTCGGATTCAAAAACAGATAGCGTGCCATGTCGATCGACGTAATGTTATCGTCAAGATGCTGATCGATATATTGCTGGATCACCTGCAGCTTCGGCTCATTCGTGGAGCTTCCCACTCCCGCTTGCCGGGTTCCGATAATCTGGGTCAGCTTTCTCTCCACCAGTTCCATCATATCTTCCAAGGTGCGAGCTAAAGCAAGATAGGCGAACAGATCCTCATCGAATTTGAGACTGGAGAACATCAGCTCGATACCTCGCAGCATGGAGGAAAGATCCCTGGCAAAGTCGGCCGGATCAATCGACAGCTCTTTTGCGGTGCCGGCGATTTTGTGCAGGGTCGTGCGGATACCGTCGAGATCCTGCTTGATGAGTTTCCGCTCCAGCTCCGAAACGTAGCTGTCAAGAAAGCCCTGAGGCGCGGCTTGAAACCACCGCGACCTTATTTGAGAAATTTCGGATATCGTATAGTCGGAATTTTCGTAAAACTCGCATTTGTCATGAAGAATTTCCTGATAAATGGAGCCAATCGAGCTTAGTTCCATTTTGTCCGTAACCGCGATTACGTTCGGTTGAATTTTGAGAAAATGGACGCACTGATAACGCAGCCGCTGCACATAATTATGGAGATGCAAGCTGGCATTCTGTGCGAGGTTCACCCTAAAGTTATGCAGAATCACAATGTTCCCCTGCTCCATGAACGGCGTAATCCCTTCATACGATTCGGACATTTCCATCGCGATATTGTAGACAGCATATAAAATCAGCGGAAATTCCGATTGCCTGAAACGCTTGTCAAAGCTGGAGAGCTGAATGCTGACCAGCCCCAGCATAAACCACGGATACGTCCAGGAGATGCCGATCTGCGCCGCATAAGCCAAAGTGGCCTCGGACGGAGAGCCATTGATCACCTTTTGCAGCAAATCCTGCCGAAAGAGCTGACTATTGTAACTCGCTGCCTCGCGATTAATCAGACCAGCCCGCGTCTTTAACAAGTGCATGGACTTGCCGAGGCTCTGTTCCAGCTGCTCTGCCGTAAGCTGATCTTTGATCAAATAGTCATCCGCCTGCAGTTTTACGGCCTGCTGGGCATAATGAAAATCCTCATGACACGTCAGGAAGATAATCCGAACCTCCGGCTTCATGCGAATAAAATGGTCCGCCAGCTCAATGCCGTTTTTCTGTGGCAGTCCGATATCCGTAATGACAATGTCCGGCCTGACTTCCTCAAACATATGCATCGCTTTCGCGCTGGAATACGTACTGCCGGCAATCTGCAGATTGTTTGCCTCCCAGTCAATCATCTGTTGCAGTACCTTGAGCATAGGAACATCATCGTCTATGAGCAATACTCTGTACATCATTCTTCCTCTCCCTCCGGCAAAAAACCATGATGATGACTTTGGGGCAAGTACAGCGAAACTGACATTCCACCCTGCGGAAGGATGGCGAGTGTCAAACTCGCCTCCTGTCCGAAGGTCAATCGGAGTCTTTGGATCACGTTTATTAGACCGACCCTCTCATAAGCTCCATCCTGCTCGCCGCTTGGTTTTCCAAGTCTACGGTTTAGACATTGGAGCATCTCTTCATCGGCCCCGAAGCCATTGTTGATAATCTCGATTCTGATTCCGTCCGGGTTGCTTCGGGAACGGATCTCCATGCGTGGAGTTTGATGATCGACAAGCCCGTGGACGATGGCATTCTCAACGATGGGCTGCAAAATAAGTTTCGGCAAGATGAGTCCCTCGGTTTCCGGATCCAGATCAACCTCTAAATGAAGCGGGATTTCATTGCGGATTTTCATAATGTCAACGTAGTGGCCCAGCAGCTTGCATTCCTCGCGTAAGGTGGCCGGCTCATTGACCTTGAGATAGGCTCGGAGCAAACTCATCAGGGAATCAATAATTCCACTGTGAAGCGTATCCTTCGTCAAGATCAGGCTGCATTTGATCGAATTCAGCGTGTTGATCAAAAAATGAGGGCGAATTTGCATAAACAAGGCCTCGAGCTCCATCACTCGCTTCTGCTCCTGCTCCTGTTCGATATCATGGATCAGCCGCTGCAATTGATCGAGCATCGTATTCAGCGTCTGCCCCAATTCGGCGATATCATCCTTGCCCTTGACCTCCAGTCTGACATCCAGGTTTCCCATGCCGAACTGGCGTACGACCCGCTGCAGCTTGAGAATCGGACTGTGCAGCCTTTTGGCGATCAGGATGGACATTCCGGAGAACACGAGAAACAGCAGCAGAACCCCGGCAAGACCGGTATAAAAAGTCCGGGAGATTTGCCCCGACCACTCTTTCTCCGAGGCCTCGTAACCCAGCTTCCAGTTCGATTTCAATATGGTTCTGTCCGTTCGGACACTGCCCTTGGTCTCCGTATGATGCGGGATCAACCCGGAATTGCCTGCGATGAATTCCCCGTTTGCATCAAAGAGCGCCACCTTGCCGAAGTCGATCGTACCCAGCAGCTTGTTGAAGTACGAATCGGAAATGGCACTAAGCAATACGGACACTTGCCTCTTCTCTCGGCTGTCATAGATCACCCTGGCAATATAATAACTCTTGCCTTTCCCTGATGAGTCGCCGCCGGCCATCCCAAGCCATTGCAGGGTTTCCGGTTTACTGAGATCGACGCGCTCCATCAGTTTGTCGAGGCTTCCGTTAATGGCGGTCAAATCCTCCGTGCCGGATGAGATGACAAAATGCTGACGGTTGACCAAGTACATGCGTACGTTGTTATTCAGCGGCTTGGAATTAATCAGGGAAAATACGTCCTGAATTTGTCTAAAATGTACATAATCCTGATAAGTAGCCAGCCGTTTGGTGTCTGCGAATGACTTCAGGATATTGCGAACATTCGTATCGTTCACGATAAAATGGGAAGCAAACGTGACATCGTCAATCGTCTTGCTCAGCTCATCCGTCATGACGTTCAGGACATTCTCGTTGCTGAGCTGCAGCTTCTCTACCATCGTATCCCGAATCAGAACAAACGAAATGATAGAAACCGCGATCAGCGGAATAAAGATCAGCAAAAGAAACGACAGCTGGATGCGTTTGTAGTAGGTGAATTTGAACATATTCTCTGCGCCTCTCTTATGCTCTTGTCCTCTTTATTCTATCAGTCCTTTGTGCTGGAAGCATTCATTAAATGATGGCGGTTGCATGCTTTTTTCCGCCTTGAAGGGTCATCAGCACAACCTCCCCGAAGATCTGCATGCCCTCCACCACAAAAGAATCATAGTGGCCGGACGGCGCACGGTGACTAACAACGAGTATAAACTCCTCTTCCATTCCCGGGAGCTGAACACCGCATGCCTCCGCTTGCCCGTCATGAACCCGCTCACCCGTATGACGGTAAATCGGGACCTTACGAACTCGCGGAGAAGCCGTTTCGCCTGGACGATGAGGATACAGCACCTGCATGATGCTGATCAATCCTTTTCCCGTCCGGGAGTAAGTCACATTCGCATTCGGTTCCAACAGGTTATACTCGCGGGATATTACACCCTCGCCAACTTCTCCGCGCAGACCGTCTGTGCGTACGGGGATAATCGATAGATTCGCCTCCCCGGGGGTGTTTGTACAGGATATCAATGACTCCGCTTCGATCCCGACTTCTCCTGGCGGGTGCGGAAAATGAAAATGCTGGGTAAAGATATGCTGCTCAAGGCACGCCAAGCTGTCGATCAGCAGCCAAAAATATGGCTTAACAAAAATGATCCTTCTCCGCGGATACAACGGTTCATTCCCATAGAGATAGCCGTCATGCGCCCCCTCGACATAGTCAAACTCCGGCCTGCTGACCCATTTGCAGCCTAGCGGCGCGGCAATCCGGTCGAAAGACCAGGTGTCCTTGATTCCGGTAAACCCGATTCCGTCGACAACCGTTGTGTTATGGGCTGAGCTCTCCTTTAATGCTTTTCTCAGCGGTGTATGGTCGCTATAGTTATACCTTCCAAGATCCGTGAGCAGATCACGGCCGTAGGCATGAAGATCCACGTGCAGCATATCGGCGTGACCGTGGCCTCCGCCAAGCGGTCCGCAGTGAAAATAAAGGTACAATGCATCTTCGTCCCAACCCGTTCGCATCGTATAATGACCGGAATGGGTTAAAGCCCGGCTCTGACATGGCGGCTCCGCTGGAACCATAGCTTTGTACTCCCGGATTCCGTCTATGCCGAACAGCCAGGCATTATCATAATCCGGTCGAGCATGGCCGCCATATCTCAGAACGGAATCCCCAAATAACCACGCGGCATAGGTCAGAATACCACGAATATCGCTATCGTCGCTGTCTCCCAGCATCGGCTGTCTGTGATTCGGCTTCGCCCAGTATAGAGAGGCTTCGGCCATCTCGCGGACCGTACGCCGAAATGGACCGTTAAGCTCCAACCCGTTGAGATTGGAGAGGTGAATGCAGTCAAGATAACAAGCCAGCACCTCATGATGGTATGTAGGCGATTGCTCCCAATGAATGCCATCCGCCATAATTTGAAGCCTCGCCGTCTCCATCAGTCTCTCTTCTCCCATTTCCCGCCACCGTGCTGACTTGCTGAACTCGGGGAAGAACAGTGCAATATGGTATAAGCCGCAGGTTTCCAGTACTCCCCAGTTGCTGATATGCTTCCAGCTGGTGAAGGAAGCAGCCAAATACTCCCCGTGCTCGTGAAGCGAAATCAGCGTTTTACCGAGCAATGACGGAGTCAGGGAAGGGCTACCGATCACGTATCGAAGTGCCTTGATCCAGTTCACGCTGCGCAGACCCGCCTCGATCGGACGCCATGTCAACGTATCCGTCGTTGGTTCTCTAGGGACAGGATTCCGATCGATCCAGTCTTCAAGCTGCTGGCTAAACACCGCTGCATACTTCTCATCGCCTGTCATCACATACGCTTGTCCCAGCGCCACCCAATAGCGGTGGCGATTCAGCATATAAGCCCATTCCACGTCTTGATCGGGAATATGGCACCAGTCAATATCACCGTCAAATGTAACGGGAATCACGCTCCGTTCCATATCCCATGGAAAGCGGAACAGGAACGTCTGCTGCACCACCTCATCCGCCGTCTTCATGACGGTTTCCAGTTCATCTGCACAGAATTGCTTCACATAATCCGAAATTTTCTGCTGATCCTCACTGCTCATCCACCATCCGGGTGTGTTCCGACAGGAGAAATGTTTATGCAGCTTACACAGCATATCGCGCCGATGGCCTTGATCATCTGCATCCTGCATCGAACGCATAACGGGATCCTCCAGATTCAAAAGAGCCCATACGGCATTCACCGAAGCTTCCGTGGCATCAGCGTTCATACCAGTACCCCTTGCTCCCGGTCTCCATCCGAATCAAAGCTTCCAGGTAAAAATAATCCCCCCAGATCATGAAATCATCCGGTGACAATCCGCCGCGTACATGATAAGAGCCATGCTGCAGCAGACCCTCCGCCTCCTTGCCGATTGTAGAGTAATTTCGTACCAGCGAGGTCATGGAAGCCTCCAGGCTTTGCTCAAAGTCGGTTCTTTCCGGATCCTCCTCATCCAAATGTCCAATCAGTTCCAGCAAGCCTGCTGCCACAATGGCGGAGGCAGAGCTGTCGCGGTAAGTATCAGCGCTTACGGGGGCGTTAAAGTCCCAAAAGGCGACATGATCCTCCGGTAAGTGCTTCAGGAAATACTTCGCCATTCGTTTGGAGGTTTCCAGGTATACACGATCTCCTGTATATTGGTAAGCCAGTGCGAAGCCGTACACCCCCCACGCTTGTCCCCGCGTCCAGGTCGAGCCGTTCGTAAAGCCCTGATGCGTGGCACCGCCGATCGGCTCCCCCGTATGCGGATCGAAGAAAAAGGTGTGGTATGAACTGTCATCTCCCCGCACCAGATAACGCCTTGTCTTCTCCGCCTGCATGATTGCGATGTCTCTATACTGGGACTTACCGGTTTGCTGTCCCGCCCAGAACAGCAGCGGCAGATTCATCAAACAATCGATAATGATGCGACCGCCCTCCTGTTGATCTCCTTCAGGACCCCACGCTTGAATATATCCTCCGTCTGGACGCCAGCGTTTCAGCAGCAAGTCCGCAGCCTCAAGCGTCAATTGGCGGGCGCTCTCGTTCTTCTCAACGATCCACTCCGCTTTGGAGGACAAGGAATACAGAAATCCGATATCGTGATGATCAAGCACCTTTTTTTCTGCAAAGCGGCGGCGAAAATCTTCTACCGTTCGTTTCGCGCCCAATTGAAAGGCCTCGTCGCCCGTGTATTCATAACATAGCCAGAGAAGTCCGCTCCAGAAACCGTTCGTCCAGTCGTCATTGTCATTCAGCAAATAAGCGCCGTCCCTGCTGACGTGGGGAAATCTTGTCCCGAAGGTATCCATGTTCATCCGGATTTTCTCTACAGCATCTTTAATCGCACTGCTCCACATAACGTCGTGCTCCCTTCCAATCCATCATGATTACGATTCATGATAAGGAGAGTCACCCGGTTCTTGTAGAGCCGATTTTTGCCTTGATGTGCAATATTTTGACTTTTGCGCCCCTAAGGTGGTGATAAAGGAACAAACCTGTCCCTTTTCATTCGATTCCAACGAAAAAAACGATTCGAGAAAACCTCGAATCGTTTTGTCTGCCGAGTAATATGGGCTAGCCGGCATGCTTCTTCCACTTTCGGATTTTGGTTCTGAAGCTTTTGAACGGTGCGACGGAATTGATGTGCAGCCATTTCCACATCGGCCAATTGGCACCGGTTACCGTCCACTTGCGAACACCTGAATCAAACAACTCTTCCTCACGTAAGCCGCTGATCCATTCACACCATTCATTTGTCCTCTGCTTTAACAACGAACGTAATTCTTCCAAAGAATATCCATCATACGTATGATAGAATTGCTGATACAACGCCCCCAACTGATTCCATTTTAAGTCAGGGGTTGGCGTCGTAACTTCTTTACCCGCAAGTTCATCCTTCTCCCAGCTCATCACCAGCGTTAGCCATCCCAGCTGATAGGCGATCATCTCTTGGGGTGTTCTATCGACTTCGCCAATACGAAGATTCCTTTCATCCTCTGGTACCTCATCAAATTCTTGGTCAAAAAGGCTATACGTTCGTTGAATTTCAGCGATGAACGCTTCTTTGCTCTGGTATGTTTGCAAGGTACTCTCTCCTTCATCATTAACGGGCTTCACTCCTCCGACATATCCAAATTATACCATGTCCAAGGATCAAGCACGGTGATGAATATCATCAATGGGATGTTCAAATCCCCCTGGACTCAATCTCATTCCGAAGCCTTGCGATCACATCATCTAAGGCACTCTCTCCAAGTTCGCCCTCGCCCCGTTTACGGACGGATACGTGATCGGAGTTCATTTCCTTCTCGCCAAGAACAAGCGTGTACGGCGTTTTCAGCAGACCCGCTTCGCGGATTTTATAACCCAGCTTTTCATTTCTTACATCGACGTTCACCCGTATGCCGGCAGTTTCCAGACGCTTCTTCACCTTTAACGAGTAATCGATATAATGGTCGGATACCGGTATAATCATAACCTGTACGGGAGCCAGCCACATCGGGAAAGCCCCGCCGTAATGCTCTGTAAGAATCCCGATAAATCGCTCGATGGATCCAAATACCGCCCGGTGAATAACAACCGGCCGATGCTTCTGGTTATCTTCTCCGATATACGAAAGATCGAATTTTTCAGGGAATTGGAAATCCAGTTGAATGGTGCCGCATTGCCAGCTTCGCTTTAAGGAATCCAAGATATGAAAATCGATTTTCGGACCATAAAACGCGCCATCCCCTTCATTAATCCGGTACGGCAGCCCCAGTTGATCCAGCACCTGCTTCAGGGAGGACTCCGCCTGCTCCCACAATTCCTCAGAGCCCATGGAATCTTCCGGTCTTGTCGATAACTCGATTGTATAATCAAAGCCAAACACTTGATAAACCTGGCTGATAAAATCGATAACCTGCTTGATTTCTTCCTGGATCTGATCAGGTCTTACAAAAATATGCGCATCATCCTGACAAAACGTGCGCACCCGCATCATACCGTTCAGTGCCCCTGAGAATTCATGGCGGTGCACCTGGCCAAATTCGGAAATGCGAATGGGCAGCTCTCGGTAGGAATGCAGCGAGTTTTTGTAGACTAACATATGCCCTGGACAATTCATCGGCTTCAGCGCATACTCCGTCTCGTCCACTTGCGTGAAATACATATTGTCTTTGTAGTGATCCCAATGACCGGACATTTCCCACAGCCGCTTGTTCATCATCAGCGGCGTGCGCACTTCATCATAATCGCGATGGAACTGAAGTCCTCTTGCAAATTGCTCTAGCTCATTGCGGATGATCATCCCGTTCGGCAAAAAGAAAGGCATGCCCGGTGCTTCCTCCGAGAACATAAAGAGCCCGAGCTCTTTACCCAGCTTCCGATGATCCCGTTTCTTGGCCTCTTCAAGCAGCAACAGATGCTCCTCGAGCTGCGACTTCTTGGGAAACGCCGTTCCATATATTCTTTGCAGCATTTTATTGTCCGAGTTCCCCCGCCAATAAGCGCCCGCCACACTCATTAATTTGAATGCCTTGATTCTGCCCGTTGAAGGAAGATGCGGCCCCCTGCACAAATCAACGAACTCTCCCTGCTCATACACCGAAATGACCTCGTCCGCCGGTAATTCGCGGATCAGCTCCATCTTGTACGGGTCATCTTGGAAAATATGTTCGGCCTCCTGACGACCCACCTCCTTGCGAATAATCGGCAGGTCTTCCTGAACGATCTTCTGCATTTCCCGCTCAATGGCAATCAAGTCTTCAGACGTAATTGAGTGCCCCAAATCCATATCATAATAAAAACCATCCTCAATGACAGGTCCTACCCCCAAATGGACGGACTGGCTGCCATACAACCGTTTAACGGCCTGGGCCATCAGATGAGCCGCGCTGTGCCGATACACGTACAGTCCATCCTCTGAATCCAGCGTTATGATGCTTACTTCCGCATCCTCACACAGCTTATGATCCAAATCCACGAGTTTCCCATTCACTTTGGCTGCAACGGCTTGTTTCTTCAGACCTGAATGGATGGATTCCGCGATTTGATCCATCGTCGTTTGTGCGGGATACTCCTTTTTACTTCCGTCTGGCAGCGTTACTACGATTGACATTGTTATCCCTCCATCAAATTTAGATTGAACGCAAAAAAGCACTCGATCCCGAAGGGACGAGTGCGTTCAGCTCGTGGTTCCACCCTAATTTGATCCAGACTTACAGCGGCTAAATCGCAGCATGCTCATCGGATCCTCATTCAGACATCCGGTAACGGGGATGATTCGGTGTTTTCTAGTTCCATATCTCGATAGTCGAACGAGCGATCAGGGTTCAAAAACACAGCTACAAAGGGGTAATTCAAGAAGCAATCACGGAGGAAGCTTTCACCAATCACTTCCCTCTCTGGGCAGGTCGTTTCAAGAATCATGTCTTTGATCGTTGCTGATAGTAAAGTACTATAAGTCAGTTTTTTCTATTTGTCAAACCCAATCCAAAATGATAGCTCCATGTTAATTTGGATTACTTCCACTCCCCTCTAATACAACCTATGTAAATATCTCTATCATGGTTACTTTTCTTCATGGTTCCATGAGATTTTAATCAAATATCCAACGCCTAAACCGACCAGAAATCCTGGAAACGCGCTGTCCAGCGCTAAACCGACACCCGCTCCAATGATGACGCAAGCGTAAATAATGACATCTCCCTTGTTCATTCCGACCATCTCCTTCTGTATGTATTTATGACATAGATCGTAATTTTTCATCACAACATACATCTTACAAGATGACGTAGCGTCGTTTTCAAGTGGTTGATTTAAAAAGAGTAAAGTTTTAGGGGATCAAGGAGAGCTTTTCGGAATTCTCAAGTAATCGTCAACCCTCGAAATGGGAGGTTAAATCTCCCTTGTTTCTCCTTGAAGCCAAAACGTTTAATATCTTACCATATGACATGAACGCTGAAGGAGGGTTGTCCATGGATATGTTTATAGATTTAGGGATTAAACTAATCGTCAGCTTTTTCGGGTTATGGATCATCACATTTGTTACGGGGAGAAAAACCATCAGCCAGCTTACACCGCTTGACTTCTTGTCCTCCTTAATTCTGAGTGAAATCGTCGGGGCAAGCCTCTATGATGATAAGGTAAACCTTTATCATTTGTTATTCGCGCTTGCGCTTTGGACAACGATGTCTTACCTCTTCGAGAAGGCAACCACCCACTTTGTTAAGTTCGGATATTTAACGGAAGGCCGGGCGGTACTCCTGATCGATAACGGAAAGCTCAACCAAAAATTGTTGAACAAATACGATATGGAATATAAACAGCTGTTATCCATGCTGAGACGGCAAAGCATTTTCTCGTTAACTGAAGTCAAATACGCCATACTGGAAACGGACGGATCGCTTTCCGTCATGCGTAAACCCGAGTACGAGCCGCCCACGGCTCAGGATATGGGCGTAGCAGCCAAGCCGGACACCTTTACGGTAACGGTTATTGACAAGGGAAAGCTGCTCGAGGAATCGATGCTGGGCAAACCCATTGAACAGGGCGAGATCCAATCGAAAGCTCGGGAACAAGGTTTTGACTCCCTGGAAGACATCGCATACGCGGAATACGGAGATGACGGGAAGCTTTATGTTTATTCCAAGCGTGAGGTTCAGGGCTGAACCTGTACCCTCCGATGAAAAAACGAAAGAAGCCTGATAAATCAGGCTTCTTTCCCCCTTGCTCCTAACTATAGACCGAATTCAACGATGTACTGTTTGCACACCGTAACATATCCCAGAGACTGATATAAACGTACCGCGCTTAGGTTATCCTCCAGCACATTCAGATACACATGGGGAGTGATTGCACGCCCCTTACGGGTCAATTCCGCGCACACCTTTTTGCCGTACCCCTGTCTCCTCCACGCAGCATCCGTGCCGATATTTCCAAGCTCCACATAATCATCGCTATAAATATGGTATCCGCCGACAGCGATGAGCTCCTGATCCTGAACAACCCCATAAAACGGATGATGAAGCTCTTCCCTTGCAAAAGCCATTGAATGGAACTCAGCCATTTTTGACTCGATCATATCAAAGTACGATGGGCCTAAACGAAACACTTCGTTATCCCCTACAGGCAAATCTTCAAGATGCCGATGCTTCATGAGAAGGATGCCTGCGGGAGGTTTCGTCACATCAATCTCAGGATTTAGAACCTCCCATTCATCCTCACTCACGATAAAGCTCCCTAATGCCCCATCCGGTAATTTCAAATCTTGTATCATTCGGGTCAGCACGGACCGAAAACGAAACGATGTCTGAAGGGGATAAACCGAAAAGGCGTAGAAAGGAAGACCCTTCAGGAAAGCCGCAACACCCAGCAGCTCTCCATGTTCAGAGAACTGCCCATAGTGAACGGCATGATTCTTCCGAAATGTGAGATAGGAATAGTATAAGAAATGCTGCTCTCTGTTGATCGTTTCCAAGAGACGCCCCAGTTCTTCAGGCAAAAGTCTGCGAATCACCTAGTCTTCTCCCTTTCTCAAAAGAAATCCATGAGATAGGTTTGACCGGCGGGGATCATCGTTTCCAGTTGTTTTACAGCCTTTGGATTCCCAGATAGCCGGTGAATGGCATGCAGCGCCTGTGGTCTTTTATATCCCGTAAACAGAGCAGACAACGTCTGAATATCGGTGGTCAGATCAGCCTGCTCCCCTTGATCGGTCGGAAGCTCCGACAGCTCCCCTTTCCCCTCTTGATTAACGGACAACCTCCATCTGCCCGCATTCCAAGGCGCAGCGGAATCTTCCACCTCTAAGGTCATTACAGCTTCCTGATGAGCCTCAAAAGCGTACTGCTCCACAAAGGATTTCAAATCTACGATTCGGGCCATGAAGTAAGGGACCACTTCCTGGGTAACGCGTGGATCCGGCAGCATGAATGGCAGCTGATCATCCCCAGGTACCATTGTCATTGTAACCTGCTCAATCCTGGAATCATGGTTTCCAAAAAAGGTCCAGAGTGCGCTTCGTGCTTCTTCGTTCAGGTACACAAATTCGTCGCACACAAGATCTTTGTCTTTGAGTTCATATAACGCGTAGCCCGTCGGTTTTCCCTCCGCTGAATAATAAACAACGCTGTGATTGTCGCCTTGCAGCACGGATCTTGTCCACCATGCTTCATCACGCACAAGAGTCCCGTTATAGCGGCTGGCATAGGCTTGATACATGCCGTCCAGTGTTGGAATATCGGTTACGCCTCTTACAATGCGGCCAGGCACTTCCACCTTACGCGGGAATTTAGATACCGGAATGGTGTACTTTTTGTATTCCGCGTAAAGTTCCCAGCCAAATTTACGATAGAACGGGATCGAAAACGGATGCAGGAAGGAGAGGGTCTGGCCTTTGCTCTTCATCTCTTGCAATGCATGCTTGAGCAAGGTTGATACATGTCCCTGTCTGCGGTTCTCGGGCCATGTTGCCACACCGGCAATACCGCCCATTTCGAATTTGTTTCCATGCACATAAACTTGCAGCGGGATGATGGTCAGTTTCGCTTGCAGCTCTTCTCCATCAAATATCCCCCAGAAGCGTTCAGGTTTAAAATGTTTTTGATTGGATTCTCGCTGCTCCAGTGTTAGCGTATATTGAAAGGCATATTCGGATAATTTGGTGCTGATCTCAAACTCGTCGGATTTTAATTGTCTAAGTTCCATACTTGCTTCACCTCTCCAATCTGTATATGTACTTTTGTTGCTGAATTACCGCTTATCCCGCTTCAGAAATATTGTTTCAGGACATATGATCAGTATAACATTACTGCTGTCTATGCGGTACAAAACACCGTCCGTTGTCAGGAACATATCCAGGCGCATTGGGACCGTAATGGGACAAAAAATGTTGGAATGATTTTCACAAACTTTTTGTAAGCTACTTGACAAAGTTAACCCCCTGAGATTATGATTAGCTCATGCAAAATAACAAATACATCACGGTAAAAATAAATTTCAAATAATCAGGAGGTAACAACAATGTCCAAATTGAATATCGGTATCATTCTAGGCAGCACACGTCAAGGCCGTTTAAGCCCGCAAGTAGGTGAATGGGTTAAACGTATCGCTGATGAACGCGGAGATGCAAACTACGAAATCGTTGATATCGCTGATTACAAGCTGCCGCTTTTGGGCGAAGCTGATGCTACAGAGCAAGCTACCGCTTGGAACAACAAGCTGAACAGTCTTGACGGCTTTGTATTCATCGTACAAGAATACAACCACAGTATTTCTGGGGCTTTGAAAAATGCACTCGATTTTGCTCGTGAGCCATGGAACAACAAAGCTGCAGGTATCGTGAGTTACGGTTCGGTTGGCGGCGCTCGTGCTGCCGAACATCTGCGTGGAATTCTGGGCGAATTGTCCGTAGCGGATGTTCGTGTACACCCAGCGCTTTCGTTATTCACTGATTTCGAGAATGGCTCTGTATTCAAACCGGCTGATCTGCATCTCGTCAACCTGAATGGCATGCTTGACCAAGTGCTTGCATGGAGCGGAGCTTTAAAAACACTGCGCTAATCTCTAATTCAAGGACTGCCTTTCTTCATCTTCCGATGAGGCGAGGGCAGTCCTTTTTATTTTTCTGCATTCATTTTTCTGCATCCATATTTCTGCATCCATAAGTATATCTGCATCGTCTACCTTCACCATCAGTCCTATACCGTAGCCCCGTTCCTACTCCACGTCAATATGGAATATTTCCTGCAATCCCTTCTTGCCTTCGGGCGTGATTTTTATGGCTCTTGTGCTTGGAACGCGTTGTATCCAATGTAACTCGAGCAACCTTTCTAGCAGGGCATGTCCCAATGCCCCGGCCAGGTGATGGCGTCTTTCACTCCAATCCAGGCATCGATGTGTGAAAGAGCGGCGTTTGCGCTTAACACGGCCCAGATCGACCTGAAATGCCTTGAAAAAGTCCTCTCCTTTTTCTGTAACCGTATAATGATCTTCCACTTCGGATAGGACCCCTGCGCTGAGCAGTGAATTCGTCAATTGGATTCCCAATTTCCCCGCAAGATGATCGTAGCAAGTCCTTGCCTGACGTAAGGCTTCATTCTCCGCAGCTTGGTTTAATGATCTTATTTCGACAGGAGGCGTTATCGATAGAAGTGTCTCCATGATCTGGGCAACCTCCTGATTCTGTATCCCATAATAACGATGTCTTCCCTGTTGCTCAACGGTGACCAGATTCGCCGCTACCATTTTCGATAAATGGAAACTGGCCGTTTGCGGTTTGATGTTTGCCATGTACGCCAGCTCGCTTGCCGGATGATATCGCCCATCCAATAAAACGGTTAGAATAGCCGCTCTAGAAGCATCGCTAACGAGTGAGGCTACTTGTGCTATGTTCGAATTCGCATTCATCTCGATCCCTCCTGATGTAATCCATATTTCGATGAGCATCGAACCTTTTCTATTTTACAATGATTTGGGATAGAACAGTTAATGGGAGGAACATTTTATGAAGGAAACGAAAGGCATGATCAACTCGAACATCATTAAACCGAAAATTCTGTACTATGGAACCCCGGTAATTTTACTCAATACGCTAAATGAAGACGATACCGTAAATATAAGTCCCATATCCTCTTCATGGGCGCTCGGAGATTACATTGTTTTAGGAATCGGACTTGGCGGTAAAGCGATGGAGAATTTGGAAAGGCATCCGGAATGTGTCATCAACCTTCCAGACCCTTCCTTATGGGAAAATGTTGAACAATTAGCCCCTCATACAGGAAAATATCCGGTTCCTGATGGTAAGGCAAAGAACGGTTTTACATATGAAAAAGATAAATACGCGATTAGCGGTTTAACTCCAGCGGATTCTGTCGCGGTAAAGCCTACTCGCATCATGGAGTGCCCCATTCAAATTGAGGCCGCAGTAAAAAACATTCGGATGCCTAACTATTCTTCCATGTTTGCCATTGTCGAAACACAGGCGATCCATGTACACGCCCATCGAAACATCATGTGGAATGAGCATCACATTGATCCTGCCAAATGGAGCCCGATCATATATAATTTCCGGCATTATTATGGCCTTGGCACCCCGTTAGGCAAAACATTTCGAGCCGAAACATAAGCCAGAATGATGAAGAATGAGAGAGAGGCCCGCAGCTTATGCGGGCCTCTCTTATACTTACGCTCGTTGTTACGGTTGAACCGGAATGGTCATTTCCAGTTCCGTCAGATATGTTTTATCTCCGATGCTGTCCTTTCCTTGACCAACTACGCTCCAATCCTTGTTGTTTACGGTCAGAGTAAACGGTTTAATCGTGATGGATTTCGGAGTTCCGTTTACAGGACTGTACAATTCGTCGATATGATATTCAGTCTTGGGCTTGCTGTTAAAGTAACCAAACATCCGAGGATTCAGCACATTCCCTTGATCATCCACAAGTTCGTAATACACCATGCTGGCGCTGTAATCGCCTGTTTGCTCTGCAGAAGCAGGCACCTCGCCTTTACTATCCAGAACCAGGCGGGTCGATACCGGTGAAATATCCAATTGCTTCACGGTATAACTGAATTGTCCATCCGATTTTGTAGCCTGGTCCGGCTTCACGACAACCGATTTATTAGTGACATTCACAGGGACCTTGAACTCGAAGGTTTCATTCACTTGGGTTACGTTGGCCTGAATGGTCAGCTCGAATTGATCAGGCAGATTCAGATCCTTGGAAAGCTCAACGATGTAGGCATTGTCCTGTTGCGGGTAATCTCCAAATGTCCCTTCGCCCATCACTACTTCTTGTCCGTCCACCAGAATTCGCGGCGTTTCAATATAGCCTTTTTCCTGATCCTTCTTAGCTACTGTCCTCGACTTAATATACTCGCTATCTGGATTACCGATGAATTTAGCATCTTCGCTTATATACGGAGAAGCTGTACTCGGTAAATCCACTCCCTCGCGTTCGAGTATAAAGGACAGCCGAGTTCCATCGTATAGAAGGTTAGCTATCTTCAAAGTCACGCCATCGTGAGTCACGCTCAAGTTCGGTTCGGATAGAATCCCTTGCTTTATAGCGGTATGAACTGCTTCTTCGCTGGTTCCTTTGAATAGCACGCCGATCACTGGGATTTGCTTCAGGTTTGCCGCCATGACCGGCGATACAAATCCTGACCCGATTACGCTTCCTCCCAGCACAGCAGCTGCGGATGCAACGAGTATTGTTCTTTTTAAAACATTCGGTTGCCGTTTGGATGATGTTCTTGTCCTTGTCATTTCACGTTCTCCAATCCTGTTCATAATTTGATAGCTCAAGCTATTCTTCTGTAAGGATGATTCTCGAATCATTTCTTCAAGTACATTCATTTCAGCGAATTCCGTTTGTTTCGGCGATTGTCCCACGTGCTACCTCTCCTTTTTTGCTTATTCGGTCCATCAGTTTACGTCGTAACCGTTCATACTTCTTTCGTATCGTTGCCGATTTGAGTCCCATGATGTCGCTGATTTCCTCAAAGGTATACTGTTCAACCGCCTTCAACAGCAAAATGTGTCGTTCTTCTGCTGTCAGGTAGGTTAACAGCTCGTACACAACCGGCTCGTGCTGAGATATCTGCATATCCGGCTGCTGTTCCTTGCAATGCTCGATCAGGTTAAGAAAACGGCTCTGCTTCTTTTTGATATTGATCAAATGATGATAGGCCATTTTATACAACCAGGCGGAGAAAGACACTTGTCTCTTGTACTGATGAAGATGCTCATAGGCACGAATAAAAATTTCTTGTACCGCATCTTCAGTCTCCGTATGATTTTTCAGAATATAGTAGCAGTACGTGTACATCTGCCGCTCAAACTGGAGGATGATCGCTTGGTATGCGTGTTTATCTCCTGATTTGACTTGTTCTACAACCGCTTCAATGGCTTCTCTTCTTCCTTCCGCTTCCCCGGGGATGGTTGGCTGCAAGTGAGCTCACCTCCTTCTTTGTTTACCTATATAACAATCCCAACAAGTGACTTTGTGACACCACACCCATTATTTGATGTAGTGAAGTTCATGAACGAAGCTCCTGCCGTGTGATAGAGTCTGGATGCGGGTATGAGTCTCATTTAGCGCCCTTATAGCAGCTACAGCTTGGGGTAACTCTTAACATAATCCAAGAATCGCTTCGTAGCGGGAGATATCTCCCGCATGGAATTTACGGCAATGCCGAGCGATCTAAAGCTCTTCTCCTTCAATTCGATCAGCCGTATATTCCGTTGCTGCCCTCGCAGCACAAGTTCTGGAAGAATGCTGATGCCGAGACCCTTCTCCACCATGGCCATAATGGCATAATCATCACCAAGTGTATATTTGATATCCGGCTTGATCCGGGCTTTCTCCAGCATCCGGTTCACATCATAATCGGAACCTTTGCTTGGCATAATAAACGGTTCATTCTCAATCTGGGACAATGTAATAGAGTCCTCAGAACTAAGCGGATGTTCCATGGGCAGCAATACAAGCATCGGGTCTTGATGCAGGGGAATCGCATCGAATGTATCCGACGTTGGAAGTGACAGGAACCCGCAATCGATCTTGCCCTCAGCGATCCAATCCTCGATTTCCCGATAATCTCCTTCGACCAAACGAATCTCGATATGGGGATAATCCCGCTGAAAGTCCTGAATAATCCCCGGCAGCCAGTGAACACCGACACTGGTGAAGGTACCGATGTGAATGGTTCCCAGCTCGATTCCATGAATGGAAGCCACCTGCTGTTCCAAATGTTCGTTCCATTTCAATATTTCCCGTATCGTCTTCAGAATCTCTTCGCCATTGGTTGTCAGCTTCGCTCCTGAACGGTTCCGAATCAGCAACGAGAAACCAAACTCATCTTCCAGGCTGCTGATCATATGGCTGACACCGGACTGCGTAAAACCCATCACTTCAGCGGCTTGGGTCAAACTTCCGAGCTCGACGACCTTCAATAGAACTTTGAATTTATTTATGCTCAAGGGAATTCCTCCTGCTCATTTATACATGAATTTTACTCATGTTTATCATTAGAAACATTCGTTTTACTTGTCTATTGTACGTGAGTATACTGATTCTGTTCAATCACTTGAAGGAGGAAATAGAACTTGAAACCGCTGAAGGCCGATCTTATGATTTTATTCATCACCATTTGTTGGGGCTCGTCCTATCTTTTTATGAAAATGGGACTGGATTCGCTAGGGGAGTTTAATTTGATAGCCCTACGCTTTGGATTGGCCTTTATACTTGCAGGCTTGATTTTTCTCCCCCGCTTGCGCCAGGTTAACGTAAAGACGATTCGATATGCCATGCTCCTAGGCTTTATATTATTTATCATGTTCACCGCGCTTACCTTCGGTCTCAAGACCACGACAACATCCAATGCCGGATTTCTGGTCAGTCTAACGGTGGTGTTTGTCCCCTTATTACATACGTTTCTATTTAAGAAAAAAATAGAGAACAAAGCGGTTGTCAGTATTGTGCTGGCCTTAACGGGCATTTCACTGTTAACTATCCAGCTTCCTTTTACATTTAAGATCGGTGATCTGTTCTGCATCGCGGCCGCATTATGTTATGCGCTTCATATCAATATGGTAAGCACTGCCGCGCAGAAGGTCGATACGCTAAGCCTTGGCATCCTGCAACTTGGATTCACCGGATTGTACGCGTTCATCTCGTCTCTGCTCTTTGAAGCTCCGGTATGGCCAAGCACGACCCACTCGTGGATGGCCGTCCTTGTTCTTAGCGTGGTGTGCACCGCGGTCGGGTTCATCTTTCAGACAATTGCCCAACAATATACGACGGCTACCCGGACGGGACTTGTATTTTCTCTGGAGCCTGTATTCGCGGCGCTGGTCGGATTCTGGTTTGCTCACGAGGTCCTGAATTCCAATCAATATTTGGGTGCTGCCCTAGTATTTCTTAGCGTTGTTATATCGAGCGTTAATGTAAATGTGAGGAGACGCTCTACAATCAAGAATAGCCCCGTTCCAATGGAGACGTATTCTGCTGAATTCAAGTAAAAAAAAGCTTGACTAATCCCCCAAAAATATATATCTTTATATCACGGCTTAACTGATAACGATATCAGTTATGCAGGAACGTGATTAAAGGGGAGTAGCTGACACAACAAAGTCGTCATTCCGGGAAATTTCCCCGGCTTTGTTGGCAACGATACGTTGTTTGCGAGACCTTTACCACACACTCTGTGGTGAAGGTCTCTTTTTGATTATGAGGGGCCTTCACCTGCCGGTGGAGGTCCTTTTCTTTTGTGCCTTCAATTAAACAACTAGGAGGAATGGGTATGGAGCTTTTATTGGAGTATGGGTGGGTACTGTTGGTGCTCATCGCACTGGAAGGGTTGCTCGCAGCAGATAATGCGCTGGTCCTTGCCATTATGGTAAAGCATTTACCTGAGGAGCAGCGTAAAAAAGCTTTATTTTACGGATTGCTCGGAGCGTTTGTATTCCGCATCGGATCGCTGTTCTTAATCTCGTTTCTGGTTGACGTATGGCAGGTGCAAGCCATTGGCGCACTCTATCTTCTCTACATTTCGATCAATCACACATTGAAACATGTGATCAAGGGCAAGAAACCGACGGAAGACGCCAAGCCTCTACCGGACAAACCCAAGAAGCAATCCGGCTTCTGGATGACCGTCTTCAAAGTCGAAGTTGCAGACATCGCGTTTGCGGTAGACTCGATACTTGCAGCCGTAGCACTGGCTGTGGCGCTGCCTCCAAGCGGTCTGGCGAACATCGGCGGCCTGGATGGTGGTCAATTCATCGTCATCTTCCTGGGAGGATTCATTGGTCTGATCATCATGCGTTTTGCGGCATCCTACTTCGTGAAGCTGCTGCAGCAGCGCCCTGGGCTTGAAGTGGCGGCATTCCTCATTGTCGGTTGGGTAGGGGTCAAACTTGCCGTCATTACCCTTGCGCATCCCGATGTTGCCCTCATCGACCATCACTTCCCTGAGAGCTCGATTTGGAAGGCATCCTTCTATATTGTTCTTGTGCTGATTGCCGTTATCGGATGGTTTAGTTCTTCGAAGGGGAAAGTCCAAGACGAGGACAATGCAATCAAGGAAGTGGAAGACCAGCAGCCTGGAAAAACGCTTCAAGGTTAAATTCCGATTTTCGATTGGAACAGGACAACGTAACAAACGCAATCAATAGATTGATCCAACAATAGGAAAAGGCGATTTGCTGACGGTGCATAAACCGTTCGCAAATCGCCTTTCCTCTTATATGGTTAATTGCATATTGTATAAATTCGCATACGCGCCTTGACGGGCAATTAAATCATCATGCGTGCCCTGTTCCTCAATTCCATCCTCGGATAACACGACGATTCGCTGCGCATTCCGTACCGTAGTCAGGCGATGCGCGATGACAAGCGTTGTGCGATTATTGCTCAACCGCTCCAGCGATTCCTGGACGGCTCTCTCGCTTTCATTATCCAGGGAGCTGGTCGCTTCATCAAATATAAGGATCGGCGGATCCTTCAGGAACACACGTGCAATGCTGAGCCGCTGCTTCTGTCCTCCGGACAGCTTGACGCCGCGCTGCCCGATATCCGTATCGTAACCTTCCGGCAGTGCCATGATGAAATCATGGGCATTCGCTCTTTTCGCAGCTTCGATGATTTCCTCCTCGCTGGCCTCCATTTTGCCATACCGGATGTTATCGAAGACGGTTCCCGCAAACAAATATACATCCTGCTGAACAATCCCAATATGTCTTCTTAACGAGTGCTGCGTGATATCCCGGATATCGCGTCCATCCAGCATGATGCGTCCTTCACTTACTTCATAGAAACGCGGAATCAACGAGCACAACGTCGTCTTGCCAACGCCGGAGGGACCTACCAATGCCACATACTCGCCAGGCTTGATGTCCAGCGATACCTGTTTCAGCACATATCCGTAGTTATCTTTATATCTGAAGCTGACGTTCTGAAATGTGATATTCCCCTGAACCTGCGTGATCACCGCAGCATCAACGGAATCCTCAATATCCGGCTCTACCTCCAGAATCTCCATGAACCGGTCGAATCCCGTGATACCCTCCTGGTACAGTCTGGCGAAATTAACGAGTCTCTGGATCGGTTCGATCAGAATGCCAATACACAAGAAAAAAGTCAGCAAATCCGCCAGTTCCAGCGAGGCATCCACGATGGCGGCTCCGCCAAACACAATGACCGTTATGGTAATGAGCTGGGTAAACCCAACCAACCCTTCGTGAAAGTAGGTTTCACTCTTATACCCTTCCCTTCTGCTGTCAACGAATCGCCCGTTAGCGTAGGCGAACTTTTTCCTCTCTACGTGTTCGTTCGTAAACGACTTCACCACGCGGATACCCGATAGAGAATCCTCCACCTGCGCGTTGATATCCCCGATTCGGTCCTTGCTAACACGCAGCGCCACATTCATCTTCTTATTAAAATAAAAAGCAAACACGGCCATGACCGGCAGAAAGAGAAACACGATCAGGGTCAGCTTCACGTCAATATACATTAAGATAATGAATGCACCCAGGAACTTCAGAACGGAAATGACAATATCTTCGGGTCCATGGTGATACAACTCGGTTAACGACAGAATGTCATTGGTAGTGCGTGTCATGAGCTGCCCTGTTTTGTTCTCATCGTAGAAACCAAACGACAGCTTCTGAAGATGGTCAAACAGCTCCCGTCTCATGTCACTCTCCATATAAGCCCCCATCATATGTCCTTTATAGGAGATGAACATGTCGCAGAAGGTGTGGATGAGGACCATGGCCAGCATGATTGCACCAACCGCATAGATTTGGTTCAGTGGATTCGGGGAATTCCCTTCCAACACGTTGATGGTGATATACCGTATACACAGAGGAAGCATTAGCGTAATAACCGAGACAACAAAAGCGCATGCCAAGTCTGCAAATAATAATCCCAGATACGGTTTATAATAGGACAAAAATTTCTTGGTTCGTGAATTCAAATCAATCTCCTCCATAATGTCGGAGGGTTAGATGTTCTTATCCCTCCAAACTTGATTCATGGTGTAGTCCATCGTTTTTCTCATCCCAAACACCCTTTCTTTTACTTGATGATTCCATCATACCCAAAACGTCACGACCGCGGAGTGTAAGAATCATTTATACTCAAAAAATCCCCTAAGGGCATAAAAAAGCAAGCTTGGTTCATAACCAAGCTTGCTTTTTCGCATATTCATGCTTTACCGATTCCAACGTTCGTTAAGCAGCTCACCATTGATGGCAGCCGCTGACATGGCTCCCATCGAAGCGGCGGCTATGGCCTGATACATTTCCGTGGCTGCATCACCGGCACTGTAGACGCCAGGCACGCTCGTTTTACCGAAGGCGTCAATGACCACGCTTCCGGCTTCATTGATATCACATCCGATGGCGGCCGGCAATACTGAGCCGGAGACCAGTTTAGGCGCGAAAAAGATGCCCGTGCAAGGAATGATCTCTCCATCCTCCAGCACGACTTCCCGGACCATACCCTCGTTCGATTCAATGCGATGAATCGGGGAGCTGAATACGGGGATTTCATGCTCCTTCAACTCTTGGCGCTGTTCATCCGTCAGTTCATCCGGTCCGTTCGTACAAATCGTATAACGATCACTCCAACCTGCAATGACTTTGGCAAAGTGCACGGCCCCCGCCCCCTTGGCAATGACAACAAGCGGCTGATCCCGCAGTTCCCATCCATCGCAATATGGACAGACGAAAGCACTCTTGCCATATACGTCCGCCAAACCGTTAATATCCAAGGGGCTATCTTTCTTGCCAACGGCAAAAAGCAGCTTTTTACTGCGGTAGATCGTCCCTTCTCCCGTTGTGATCCGAAAATCACCGTCCACGCCTGCAACGGCGGCAGCCGTACCCTCTACGAAACGGACAGAAGGATACGCGCTAATCTGTTCCCTTGCAATACGGCGAAATTCCGATGGGCTGACACCGTCTCGGGTAAGAAAACCATGAGTCTCACGGGTAACCTTATTTCGCGGCTTCCCTTCGTCAATCAACACCACATCTTTTCTCGCTCTTCCCAATACCAGCGCAGCATTCAAGCCTGCCGGACCTCCGCCAACAATAAGGACATCGTGCAATTGCTCCGTCATCTATACCATCACCCTTCTGGATCTTTAATGTCCATAATAATAAAATAAGAAATCCTGACCTCTGGAAAATTCACCATGCTCAAGGAAGATTGCCACGGACAAATATTATTATAGATTTGTGATATCTATTATAGACAAACAAAGTCCATATTGCAACTCGATTTGTTATTTTGATATACGAATCAAATAAAGCTCAGCCATTCGTAACCTGAACGGTTTCTGCAACCAAACGCTGAAGATCACGCATTCGAGTGGGCGTAGCTAAGTTGGAATGAGTTAACATATCGCACAAGGCAACAAGATCTTCAAGCTTGGATAGGATTCTCCAATGATCATTCAGAACCGCTCCTTCCTCACGATATGCTCGAACGAAGCTCTTTTCAAATACAGATCCGTCGGGTTCGTATCGTTAAGCATATTGGCTATATCTACGTATCTGTTCCATGAAAAAGCCTCCTCCCAATCAAGCACTGCGGAAACCGCACATCCTTCTGGACCATGCTGCATTAATATATTTAAGCCATTATAGTCCGAGTGAACAAGCACGGGCGTCTCTTCAATCTCTGACAATAAATGACTGTATGTTTGACTGAAGGACCGGTTTGACGAACCCTTTGAATGATAGCCAGTTCTTTTTCCGCAATCTCCAGGCCTTTCCTGAACAAACGCAGCACGTAAGGTTCTGCACTGCCTTCCAGACGAATTTTGTAGTTGGTATTGCTAAGTCCGGTACCGATCCGTTCAGCGGCTACTACTTTTTTACGGGGAAATACGGGTGTAATCATGTCATGAATTTGTGTGATGTCTAGTTGCATCGGCGGCACTGTGCGTTCCCATCCCTCTTTCATCTCGATGCCCTCCTATTATTAATTTTTTTGAGTTGACCATGCAGTAATGCCGTTACCACTATTTATAGTTTACATATTCTAATGTGATATAGGAATTATCTTCATAGATAAGGAGAGTGATGTAATGGCAGCAAGCTTTAACCATTCATCTAAAGCACAAGGCGTATCCGTTATTACCTGCACCAATCGCCCCAATTATATTAAAAACCTGTTCCATAATTTCACCAGACAATCTCACCCAAAAAAAGAGCTTATTATCGTTATCAACGATAGTTCAATCGCACTCTCTCCTTACCAACAGCTGGCCAATAAGCATCGAAACATACAAATTTATCGCATGCCCGAACATGTCACTCTAGGTGCGTGTCTAAATTACGCCGTTAGCAAAACGAGATACGGCATCATTGCCAAATTCGATGACGACGACTATTACGCCCCTCATTACTTGTCGGACTGCCTGAAGTCATTAAGAAGATCGAATGCTGATATTATAGGAAAACTCGCACATTATATGTATTTAAAAGGCTCCAAAACTCTAATTCTACGTTTTCCTAACGATGAAAATCGCCCCGTTACCCAACTGCCGGGTGCTACGCTCATGTTTAAAAAGAACGTCCTTAACCAAGTGCGATTTCCGAATCGAAACGTCGGTGAAGACGATCTTTTTTGCATGAGAAGCAAGCGTAAGGGCTACAGGATCTATTCCGGTGATAAGTATAATTTTGCAGCAGTACGAAGGAAGAATTCATCAAGCCATACCTGGGTGATCAGCGATAAAGAACTTACCGACAAGCACCCTAAAGTTCCGAATGTAAAAGACTACAAAACATTCGTTCAGAGGAAATCCGGAGGCGACCGAACTTGACGAGAACGTCATTTTCTCCCTCACAGCCTGCTGTTTCGATCATCACCTGTACCAAAAGACCGGAATGCCTGCACAATCTGCTAGAAAATTACGTCAGACAGAATTACAGGCACAAAGAGTTAATCATCATATTAAATCATGGCAGCCTGAAACTATCGGAAGTTCAACAGGCAGCCAAGCCATATCGTAACGTGAGAATATATAGGAAGCCTGCTGAATTATCGCTCGGCAGCTGCCTCAATTTTGGTGTAAAGGTCGCTAAACACAGCATCATTGCCAAATTTGACGACGATGATTATTACGCTCGCGATTATCTGAAGGATAGCGTCGATCTCATGATCAAGACTCGTGCTGATATTGTAGGAAAAAGGGCTCACTTCATGCAGCTTGCCGGTCAAAAGGATCTTCTGTACCGTTACCCCAACATGGCCAATCGATGGGCCCCCCTTGTTCAAGGGGCGACCATTTTGGTTAAACGGCACGTATTCGATCAAGTATCGTTTCCGAACCAAAATCGGAGCGAGTGCGTCAAATTTTGTGCTGATTGTATAACTCGTAACTTTAAAATATACTCTGGTAGTCCCTACCATTTCATAGCGAACCGAAGACGGAACTCCAAGAATCACACCTGGATCGTAAGTGACAAGAATCTATTAACTCAACATGTAAAAAAGCTGAAAGTAGACAACGCTAAGAATTTCGTAAGCAAAGGTTAGACCCAGCATCTCTATTTAATATACCGAAGCTGAAGAATGGTGACTCGAGCCTTCCCATAGAAACGGAGAGCTCGAGTCATTCATACATATCCAGTAAACGAGGTGTAATCAAGCATGCAGGCCACGCCGAATAAAGGGTTAACATCCGCAGTCACCAAATAAATACAAGCACCTTAACGAACCCGCCCCGCTACGACTATCTGGAGGATATCCGGTCGTTTGGCGATCAGGTACTGGCGTGTTGTCTTTTGACATTGTGGTAAAAGCTTGATTTGTTCAGATCGGATGAGAACGGGTATTTAAGAAGTATTGTGTTGGAAGCACGTTTTCATCTCTAATCTTGAACAATCAGGAGGCAATCACTATGGAAAATATCAAACCGATGCCCAAGGAAGAGGGGCTCGATCACAGCTTAAATGTGCTGCGCGAAGGTTATTTGTTCATTACCAACAGAACGATCGGCTTTCAATCTGATCTCTTCGAGACGCGTCTATTGGGGGAACGCGCCATCTGCATGCGCGGAGAAGAAGCGGCCAGACTATTTTACGATCAGGAGAAGTTTGTTCGTAGCGGTGCAGCCCCGAAACGCGTGCTCAAGACCCTGTTCGGTGAAGACGGAGTCCAGACGCTGGATGACGAAGAGCATCATCATCGCAAAGCGATGTTTATGTCCTTGATGTCCAGAGAAGCTCTTGGCTGCATGAGGGAAATCACCCATAAACATTGGGAGCTTGCCGTGTGTCGATGGGAGTCCAGGGATAAAGTCGAGATCTATAAAGAGGCTCAGGAAATTCTGTGCCGAGTGGCCTGTGAATGGGCGGCTGTGCCGCTTCCCGAAGCGGAAGTGAAAGAGAAAACGGGCTGGCTAGCTGACATGATTGAGGCTACGGCAGCCTTTGGTATCAAGCACAGGAAAGGAAGAAATGCCCGGGCTAAAGCGGAAAAATGGATACAGGATCTCGTAGTTGAGGTACGCAGTGGAGCAATAGAACCGCAACAGGGCAGCACCCTGCATACAATATCCTGGCATCGCGATCTTAGGGGCGAGCTCCTGGACAAGAAAACCGCAGCGGTAGAGATTCTGAACATTCTTCGCCCCATCGTAGCGGTCGCCATTTACGTGTGCTTTACTGCCTTAGCTGTCATTCAGCAGCCCGAAGAGCGTGACAAATTGATGACGTCTGACGAGAAGCAACTCAAGAAATTTGTCCAGGAAGTCCGGCGATTCTATCCCTTCTTCCCCTTTGCGCCTGCGCGTGCACGGAAGGATTTCACCTGGAACGGATATGCATTTGACAAAGGCGTGCTCACGATCCTCGATTTATACGGAACGAATCATCATCCCGGTCTGTGGGATCAGCCGGAGCTGTTCAAGCCGGATCGTTTCGACGATTGGAACGGCAGCCCCTTTAGCTTTATCCCTCAAGGAGGCGGAGACCATCATACGGGACACCGCTGTGCCGGGGAGTGGATTACGCTTGAGATCATGAAGGAAAGTCTCGACTTTCTCGCAAACAAGATGAGTTATGAAGTGCCTGTGCAGGACGTAAGCTTCAGCTTTCACGATATGCCGTCCCTTCCTCACAGCCGTATCGTCATTCGGAAAGTCAAACCGCTGCATTAAAACGGCAAGGTTATGCGGTAGTCAGGTGGCAAGTGATTCAATACGCCTGACCCGGCTGCCGCAGCTTTTATATCGACATGGTATATATCCTCTCTATCAAATTTTCACAAACCTTTCCCTCGCTCAATGATCCCAAGCTCTCTTCGCAAATTTAAGCTTGTACACCTTGCCATCTGCATGTCACAATAAACTAGAGACTGTCAGCATGGACCTATGCATCTATGTAGTTTCGCTTACAAGTTCTCAGCTGCCCCTGCAACTACAGCGAGGTGGTCGCACAATCAACCTATTTTTGAATTGGAGGACCGTAATCATGAAAACGATGAAGCTTGGAAGCAGTTCACTGGAAGTACCTGTTGTAGCCGTGGGTTGCATGCGTATAAATTCGCTGGAAAAAGCGGAAGCTGAGCGTTTCGTGTTATCCGCACTGGAAGAAGGCGCTAACTTCTTCGACCATGCCGACATATACGGCGGCGGAGCTTGCGAGGAAATTTTCGCAGACGCGATACATATGAATGCACAAGTCCGCGAGAAGATCATTCTGCAATCCAAATGCGGGATTCGCCAGGGCATGTTCGATTTTTCCAAAGAGCATATCTTGAATTCCGTTGATGGGATCCTAAAAAGACTCAAAACCGAGTATCTCGATGTACTCCTTCTGCACCGTCCGGATGCGCTGGTTGAGCCAGAAGAGGTGGCTGAGGCATTCGATAAACTCGAAAGCTCCGGTAAAGTGCGTCATTTCGGCGTATCCAACCAGAATCCGATGCAGATCCAGCTGCTGAAAAAAGCAGTGAAGCAGCCGCTCGTGGCCAACCAGCTGCAGCTTAGCATCACGAACACCACCATGATTCAAAGCGGGATCAACGTCAATATGGAGAATGACGCCGCGGTTAACCGCGATGGCAGCGTACTCGATTTCTGCCGACTTCACGATATTACGATTCAGCCTTGGTCTCCTTTCCAATACGGGTTCTTTGAAGGCGTATTCCTTGGAAGCGACAAGTTCCCTGAGCTTAATGAGAAGATCGATGAGATTGCGGAAAAATACAATGTAACCAACACCACGATTGCCATCGCATGGCTTCTACGTCACCCTGCACACATGCAGCCGATCATCGGGACGATGAATATCAGTCGCTTGCATGACTGTATTAAAGCCGGCGATGTAACGCTCACCCGCGAAGAATGGTATGCCATTTACCGTGCGGCGGGCAACATCCTTCCTTAAGGCCACTTCAAAACAGCCTCCTATCGTCTATGATAGGAGGCTGTTTTCATTATATTGCCGCGTTTTTTGAAGATGATGATGGTTTGCGCTTGTTCACCGCGCTTAGACAAATAGGGATCATCACCAGTGACAGTAAACCTCCAGCAATGGAAAGCGTACCGTAACTGGTATTGGCAACCACCATACCGGATAAAGCGCCGCCCGATGCTCCCGCCAAAGCAATCAAGACATCCACTGTTCCCTGCGTTCTGGCGCGGGCGGATGGATGGGTTGCATCGATGATGAGCGCCGTTCCGCTGATAAATCCAAGGTTCCAGCCCAGCCCCAGCAGAGCCAGCGCCGTTATGATCAGCGCCATGGATTCGGCGGGAGCCGCAGCAGCTAGAATCCCGGAGCTCAAGAGCACGACGCCCGAAGCGATGGACATGCTGATGCGGCCGATTTTATCCACAAGAAAACCTGTGATTAACGAGGGCAGGTACATCGCTCCGATATGAATGCCAATCACCAAACCTACCGCTCCTAGATCATGTCCGTGATGTTTCATATGGACAGGCGTCATGGTCATGATTGAGACCATGATCACCTGAGTCAATATCATCACGCAGGCTCCAACCATGATCCCCCGTTTGTTTCGTTGTGATCCGTTCACCGTGCCGGCAGAAGAATCACCGGAAATTTTCATTTTAACTTCCTCAATTGCTTGGGCTATCGCATAAGGATCCGGGCGCAGGAATAATAGCAGGATCAGTCCTGCCAGAATAAAAGCCACCGCCGCCAAAATAAACGGTCCGGCCAAGGCAGGAATCCCGAAGGATTCGGCAACGTTCCCCATAACCTCCACCAGATTCGGACCCGCAACGGCACCGAAGGTGGTGGAAACCATCGCCATGCTGACCGCTCCTGCACGCTGGGAAGGTTTAGCCAAATCCGTACCTGCATAACGAGCCTGCATATTCGTTGCGGTACCTGCACCGTATATCAACAACGAAGCGAATAACAGATAAATATTGTCATAAACGGCAGCCAATATGACTCCGATCGCGGCAATTCCACCCGCCAGGAATCCGGCAGCCAAACCCGGCCCTCTTCCATATCGCTGGGTAAGCCGTCCAATATACCAGGCACCCAGTGCAGAACCGACCGTTATAAGAGCAGCAGGGATTCCTGCAAAGCTGTCCGTCTTGAGCATATCCTGTGCCAGAAGCGCACCGACCGTCAATCCTGCGGCCAGACCAGCCCCACCGAATATTTGCGAGAGGATCACAACGATGAGGGTCTTCTTATACAGCTTGTTCTGCAAGTCGGGCGAATCGATGTAAGATTGAATATGGGATTGCCGCTTCGTGTTGGTTTCAGCAATATCCTGATCATGGGACATGGACATTCTCCTTTCATGTGCTACCAAACAGAATACCATAAACCTTCCTACGATAAGAGGAAAATTTCATTTGTCTGTCCATATAGAATCTGCCAACCAACGTGCAATCTGCCGTGCGGTAACCGAAACAAGAACGTATTATCGGGGCTTCGCAATGCTCCGCCCCGTCTGTCTCCCCATGAACAGGCAGCCTCCCAGAAACGTTCCCTCCAATGCGAGGTATCCGTGAACGCCTCCCCCTCGAATCCCACGGCGTATAACACTTTCCGCTTTCATATAGTGTATGCCTTCCCTGTGCTGCAAACCTGTTTCACATCAAAAAAAGTGAACCCCATGTGGATAAGGGTTCACTCATATTGTCAGCGTATTTGCGTTTCGTTTATCCTGTTCGTTCCTCCGCCTCCGAAGCCAGTTTCAGGAGCTGATCCCTCACTCGCACAACTTCGCCAATGATCAGAAGCGCCGGATTCTTCACGTTCATAAGAAGAGCGATCTTGTGGATGGTTCCGAGCGTTCCCGTTATGGTTCGCTCCTCTGCCCGAGTCCCTTGTTCAACGATAGCTACGGGAGTCGACGACGGCTTGCCATGAGCGAGCATCTCCTTGCAGATATCGTTCATTCTGCTAACGCCCATGTATACCACTAGCGTATCCACACTGTGAGTCAGCAAGTCCCACCTGACGCCCCGCTCATTTCCATGGCAGCTCGTTCCGCTGACAAAAGCTACCGAAGTGCTGGCTCCACGGTGGGTCAGAGGTATCCTAGTGGAGGAGGCTGCGCCCAAAGCCGAGGTAATGCCGGGCACGATCTCAAAGGGAATGCCTCGTGCAGCCAATTCGCACGCCTCTTCGCCGCCTCGTCCGAAGATCAGCGGATCACCTCCCTTGAGCCGGACGACATCATGACCTGCAAGGGCATAGTCTATCATGTTCTCGTTAATCCTCTCCTGCGGAACGGAATGGCTGCCGGGTGCCTTACCGCAGTATACGAGCAAAGCATCCTTCTTCGCATAATTCAACAGCTCATCGTTCACCAGTCGATCGTACATAATGACGTCCGCTTCCTGAATACGCCGAAGGGCTTTCAGCGTGATCAGCTCCGGATCTCCCGGACCTGCGCCAACAATATACACCATGCCCGCCCTCATCGTCTTTTATCGACCGGAACCGCTGTCGCCTCCATAACTCTGAGTCCATGATGGACCTTCCCAATCGGGTTAACCTCGCTGCGGTTTCCGAATCCGAAATGGGATAAGTACAACATCGCCCCGGTAAATACCGCTCCGCCAATAAAATTACCTATTAATACGGGAATTTGGTTCCAGAGCCACCAATCGGCCAAGCTGACATCCGCCCCGAGCATCATGCCCGCCGGTATCACAAACATATTTACCACGGCATGCTCGAAGCCTTGACCGAAAAAGACCAGGATGGGCAGCCACATCGCAACGATTTTCCCTATCGTTGAACTTGACGTAAACGCCATGACAACGCCTAGCGTCACCATCCAGTTGCAGAGCATAGCTTTGATCACCACCAGCAGCATGCCGCTCACGCCCAGTGCCTTATAACCGAGTGTCTTTGCTTCACTGGTGTCGATGATCATCTGAACAAGCGGATGACTCATATCCGTCCCCATCCTGGTCGCGGTAAGTGTATAGAGCCCCCCATAAATCAGACAGCCTATCACATGTCCGAGAATGACCCATCCGTAATTTGCAAGCATAGAGGCACCTGAAGCCTTCTTTTGCAGGACGGCTAATGGCAAGAGTGCAAAGCTTCCAGTTACCAGCTCTAAGCCCAGCAGTACAATCATCACAAAGCCAACCGGAAACAGGAGCGCGCCTACCATCGGGATATTCGTTTGGTCCGAAGCGGTAAAAGCTAGCGTGGTGGCGCACGCCAGGATGGCGCCCGATAACATGCCGCGGATGAGCATCTGCGAAGTCTTCAGCCGGGCTTTCGCGGCTCCGGCCTCGATCAAGTCATCCATTACCTGATTCGGTTTTACATAATCCATCTCGTGCACCCCCTCTAATGAATCAATCACTCACCTATTGAAATGCCTCTGAAATTACAGCAATTCGGTAACTGGTTCGCGTCAAGCCGTAAGATCCTGCAGGTAAATCGCGCCGCTTACCGGATCAACTTCAACCTGGTAGGTGTTAACATGACCCGTATCCGGCTCTTGAACCCGCCCGCTGCATAGATCGATCTTCCAATCATGCAGCGGACAGTGCACCTGCTTCCCGCACACCATGCCCTCCGAAAGCTTTCCTCCTTTATGCGGGCACTTGTTCTCCACAGCCAGAATATCTCCATCCGATAAACGGAACAGCGCGATTTCCGTTCCGCCGACCTCAATGGTCCTTGAGCCCTTATGATCAATTTCGTTTACATATCCTACATGAAGTTTCGTCATCATTGGATTCCCCCTATTTCGTCACTGGTTCAGCATCAGGCAAAGGCACGAAGTTTTTACGAAGTCCGCTGTCCGACGTAATTTCCTTCCATGGATCCTGCTGCTTGCTTAAAGCCAGCTTTATTCTCGAGAAGAGCGCGACGCGGTCCTCCTTCTTCTCTAATGCTTTTTTCACATGATCCAGGCCTACTCGCTCGATCCAAACCGATGTACGCTCATTCCACTGCGCGTTTTCCCGATAGTATTGGATAAATGCCCCGGCCCATTCGAGCACCTCATCTTCCGTCTTCACGATGCACAATAACTCCGTAGCCCGAACATGAACGCCTCCATTGCCGCCGACGTGCAGTTCCCATCCACCATCAATCGCTACGACTCCAAAATCCTTGATGGTCGCTTCTGCGCAATTTCTAGGACATCCGGAAACCGCAAGTTTCACTTTGGCTGGGGTGCTCAGCCGCTCAAACTCTTTCTCCAAGCGTACGCCCATGCCTATGGAATCCTGGGTGCCGAATCGGCAAAACGTGGACCCCACGCAAGTTTTTACCGTACGGAGCGCTTTACCGTAAGCATACCCGGAAGGCATATCGAGCTCCTCCCACATCTTCGGCAGATCCTCCTTCTTGACGCCAAGCAGGTCGATCCGCTGTCCGCCAGTAATCTTAACCATCGGCACATCGAATTTTTCCGCAATCTCCGCGATTTTCTTTAGCTCCGAAGGCGACGTCACCCCGCCATATATTCTGGGAACGACGGAATACGTGCCATCCTTCTGAATATTGGCATGATAACGCTCGTTCGTGAAGCGGGATTCCTTCTCATCGACGTAGGTTTCCGGAAACAGCATGCCCAGATAGTAGTTCAACGATGGCCGGCATTTAGAACATCCCTCCGGATTCTCCCATCCCAGCACATTCATCACTTCTTTGACGGTTCCAAGTCCAAGACGGGTAATTTCTGCGATAATTTCATCCCTTCCTAGCGAAGTACACCCGCATATCCCTTCTTTTACGGGTTCCCCTGCTGCATCTCCGGCGTATAACTGAACCAGTCCCTCAACAAGAGGTTTGCAGCCGCCGCAGGATCCCGATGCTTTTGTACAAGCTTTAACGGAAGCAGCGGTGTTGCAATTTTTCGTGAGAATGGCATCTTTTATCGTTTCTTTCGACACACCGTTACAACCGCAAATGATCTCATCATCCGCTAGCTGAGCCAGTCGCTGTTCCGCCGATACTGCACCGGCGTTACCCGTAAAGCCTAACAGAAGCTCCTTCTCCCGGCCCTTGATGGATTCGCCGCTTTTCATGAGCGAGAACAGCTTTGGCCCGTCTCCCGTATCGCCGAACATAACAGCTCCGATGAGCTGGTCATCGCGAATGACAATTTTTTTATATACACCTTCAACTTCGTCCTGGTACCGCATCGACCTGGATCCTTCCGGGTCTGCAAAATGACCTGCCGAGAATACATCTACACCGGAGATCTTCAATTTAGTAGATAGTACGGACCCGCCATAACCACTTGTCTCCACACCTGCCAGATGCTTGGCGAGCACGGCTCCCTGCTCGTAGAGCGGAGCGACAAGCCCATACGCAATCCCACGATGCTCGGCGCATTCACCGACCGCGTAGATCCCCGGGATGCTCGTCTCCATATAGTCGTTCACGATAATACCCCGGTTGACTTCAATTCCCGCGGATTGTGCCAGCATGACGTTGGGCTTGATCCCGACAGCCATGACAACCAGATCCGTTTCAACGCGCGTCCCATCCGTGAAGCGGAGCTCCTTGACCCGCTTTCGGCCCACAATGGCCTCTGAATTTTTATTAAGCAGGAACTTCATGCCTTGGGCTTCCAATTCCAGCTGCAGCATTTTCGCAGCGGTCTCATCTAATTGCCGTTCCATGATATAGGGACTAAGATGAACCACCGAAACATCCATCCCGAGATGGAGCAGCCCTCTTGCTGCTTCAAGACCAAGCAATCCTCCGCCGATGACCACGGCTTTCTTATATTTTTTGGAAGTCTCCACCATAATCTCGCAATCCTTAATATCCCGAAAGGCGATAACTCCCTCCTTGTCTGCGCCAGGCAGAGGAAGCATAAACGGATTCGAACCGGTTGCGATGATCAATGAATCATACTCGGCCGCAGCTCCTTGATCGGAGTACACTTTACGGTTCTTGGTATCGATCCGGGTTACGGTGTGGCCGGTATATAGATGGATGTTATTCTCTTTGTACCAATCCCAATCGTTGATTATAATTTCCTGCATGTCGGCTCCGCCTGCAAGAACGGAAGACAGCATAATCCGGTTGTAATTCGGATGCGGTTCAGATCCGAATATCGTGATTTCATACGCCTCAGGCGTAAGCTTAATCAAATGCTCGATTGCCCGTACCCCTGCCATACCATTCCCGATCATTACTAACTTCTTTTTTGTCATGGTTTGCGCTCCCCTCCGTCTAACACCTTTGAATATACTTGTTGATTCATCAGAAGCCTTACAGAAACCAAAATAGCCTGCATTCGCTCCAGTAGAGTAGGCACACTCTTACCGGAACGAAAGCAGGCTTCTTTGCCGCTAATGGGATACACCATTGTATCCGAAATTTAAAGTTCTTGAGGGAAATATACAATACCCACGTGCCAACTGTCAACATATTTGACATGAAAAGAAGAAAATTAATTAAATATCGACATCCTCCTGTGATATATGTTATATAATTTAACATAATATCTATTTTTACTGACAGCATATTTCTGACGGATATCATTTATGAAAGGAGCGTCAATCCATGCGTTCATTGCTGGTTATCCACCATCCGGTCCCTGCTTCAGAGCGAAGTGACACAGATGCCAGGGCGCTTCTTCCGGAGTTTATCCTTCGTTCTTATGGATACAAGGTCCTCCTTGCCCGAAGTGAGAAGCAAGCGCTGGCTGGAATCATGGAAGCAGACGGAACGGTTCTCCACCTCCCGGTTGCCGCAATCAAATCGTGGTCCAATACCCTTGAACAACAAAAGCGCGTTCCGGTTCTGTGGTGGTGCAGCGATCATGCCGCTTCGCAATCTCTCGAAGCATGTGAGGATGATGTTATCATTGATGGACTTTTATTCCCCGCCATGAAGGAGCATGAGCTGCATTGGACGCTGCATTTTAGCTCCAAGCATTTTTACGAACGAGAGCAGTGGCATAACGAAAGAACGCAGCTCCTTGCTCGCATTGAAGAGCGTAAATGGATTGATATGGCCAAAGGCATTCTATGCAAGATGAAAAACATTTCGGAATCCGAAGCATACGATGTCCTGCGCAAACAGGCGATGAATGAAAGAAAAAGAATGGTGGATGTCGCAACCTCGATCGTCAAGTTGTATCAATTGCTGCAGGAGACCGGTTCAGGAGGTGCAAAAAAATCATGATCCACTTACTAAAAGAAGTCGGCCGCGGCAAGCGGGGCGCACGTGACCTAACTTACGAGGAAGCGCTGCAGGCTGCAGAATCGATTCTCGGATTGCAGGCAACCCCTGCTCAGATCGGAGCCTTTTTCATTGCGGAACGCATCAAAATGGAAAGCGTGGAAGAATTGGAGGCATTTGTGCAGGTTTGCCGTGAATATGCGGACCGTTCGTTTGTACATGAGGGTGTAGACTGTGCAGGACCTTATGATGGCAGAAAGTCCTCTTTTTTCTCTACGTTAGCCACCGCGTTTGTACTGGCTGCTGCTGATCTGCCTGTCACTCTGCATGGAACCGCATCACTGCCCCCGAAGTGGGGGATCACATTATCAGATATACTCGCGGAGAAGGGGATATCCGGATCGTTACTGGCAAAAGAATCATGCATCCGTGCAGCCCATCAATCTGGCGTATTATATGTACATGCTGAGGAATGGTGTCCCCCGCTTAAGAATCTTCGCCCGATCCGGGAGGAGCTCGGTATGCGGACCGTGCTCAATACGGCCGAAAAGTTTGTGGATTACGCCCATTCCCCTTTCCTAACTTTCGGCGTATACCATAACACGGTCTTTGACCGTTTAAGCCGACTGATCCTAAAACTCGGTTATCGGAAAGCGATCATCATTCAGGGAAGTGAAGGCTCCGATGAACTGTTCATTCACCGGCCCACGCGGACTTACCGGGTTGAGAACGGTGAAGCCAGCCTCCATATCATCGATCCGGAAACTTACGGACTTGATACGCCCGTTCCGGACATAAGCTGGACACCCGCCGAACAGGCTGATGTTACAGAACAGGTTCTGCAGGGCAAAGCGGACATCGCTTTTATGTACCAGGTTCTGCTGAATGGAGCTGTACGTTTACAGTTGGCGGATAAGGTCAGATCCGTTGAGGAAGGGATCTATACTTGCAAGGCACTGCTGGATTCGGGTAAACCGTGGGAGTTATACGACAAATGGTTGTCCCTGCTTTTAGAGCCTGTCCCACATGATGGTTGGACCTCGCCAATCGTCAGACAGGTTTCTCATTAATACAGAAGAAACCCGCACCGGGCAAGCGGTGCGGGTTTCATTTAATACCTATTAAACTCCAAATCCAAATCCGAATGCAGAAACGATGATGACCAAGAGAATGAAGAGTACCAGTACTGCTCCAACGGAACCATATCCTCCGCCATATCCACCAACTTCACCCATTGTTCTAACCTCCTTTACTTTTCCGAACACAACATCCTATGCTCGATATTTCAAAGAGCTTAGACTATAAAGAAATAAAATAAAAACAGACTGGCGTTGAGTCAATATGAATATGGACTCTTAAGAATAACTTATTTCGCAATCATTTTCTTGGCATAGTTCAGCACATCCGATTTGGCGCTCTCCGCCCAAATGCTGTACCGGATCTGCTGCTCTTCATCCACCCAATCCAGGTGATCCCTTCCCTTGGAGTCGGCTGTGTAGACACATTCCACTCCGTTAATGACGATGGTTTCCTTCTTCTCGTTCGGTTTCTTCTGCGGCACAGGCGTTCCGCCCATTGGCTGTTCAGGGACAATATAGCTCGCAACGACTTGAAGCTTTACGTTTCCTTTATCAAAATTCATAACCGCCGCGGACGCTTCATTCGACTTCATGATGTCGGAATATACGAATTTCTCGCCGTTTGCTGCCTTCGCTTTTAATTCCTGCTCAATTTCTTTGTACAAGCTAGACGTTCTTTCAGGACTCTTTAAGTATAAAATCGCGTTCTGGAATGAATAACTCTTCGGCAAGTCAGCAGGCTTGGTAAGCGTAGGAGCGTTCAATGCCTTAGCCTTCGCCACATAGTCCGCATACTTGGTATGAACAAAGCCTATAGACGTAAAGTAAATTTCATCTAACCGGTTATATTCCTGGTCCGCAACATAATACGCAACCATCTGCCCTGCTTTAAGTTTGTTACTGAGCTCCTTGATACGATCATCATACGAAACGGATGTCTTCTCCGGTATAGCAGTAGAAGCCGCTGCCTTCGTCTGCGGAACAGACATGCTTGCAGTGCTTGCTGCATAACCATTCGCGGAACCGATCATCATCGTTGCTGCGAGAAATAAAGCGACCTTCATCTTGTTTTTCATCATGGTAAAATTCGTGCTCCTTTCGGCGGTAAGGCCTTTTAAAATAGTGTTGAATTTCATCTCATATAACACCTTGCCGACAACAAAAGGGACATTTTGTAAAAAATAATGGAAAAGCGTTTATTCCGAAACAAGACCGGCTGCAATCTTCGCAAACTCATCCTTGGATAGCGGATCCTTTGGATCATCCGTAATTATATATAGCACCTCTTCACTGTCGCTTAACCAAGTCAAGCTGCGCGTTTCATTTGTCTGATCGGCAGAAAAAATCATTTCTTTCCCATTTACCGTCAGTTTTACGGCTTGATTTGTGAGCACTCCAGCTTTTGGGCCCTTCTCTCGTGCAAAAGCTAAAATCCTGATCCGATTATCGCCTTTACGATATTCCATTCCTGTAGAGGCAATCTTGAACCAAGGAACAATTTTATAGTACAGTCCCTGTTCTTCATCCGACTTCTCCGCCTGCTCTTTAAGTTCATTTAGAAGACTTTCGTACCCCGGTGTTCCCCACACGGGTTCGTTTCTAATTTGAATCCGTCCAAAATCAAATCGATACCCTTCGGGTACATAATCAGGTTTCCGAAGTAGGGGCGCATCCTTCTCCTCAATTTCTTTTGCGAGTTCTTGATAATTCGGATGCTTTGTCGCCATATAAAAATAGTTCAGTGGATATTTTTTGGTAGATGAAGTCAGATGCTGATCCTTGATATAATATACAGCCTGTTCTCCGGGCTTTAACCTCTTGCTCAGCTCTTCTTCCGTCTCTTTTTTACGTTTGGAATTATATTCCGACTCGGAGTATTTCCATGGCTTTATGGTAGACAGAATGACTTTGCCTTCCTTGTTCTTGATCTGAATCAGGTATTGGCTTGCATAAACGCTAATAGACGAAAGAATCAAAATCGCAGTAAGCATCGCAATAATCAAGGTTTTCTTACGATTTCCGGCATTTCTTCCTTGTTTCTTCTGGTGAATTTGACGCACCCTGTGCATGATGGCGGGGGTCACGTCCACCTCTTCTTCCACGGAGTGCAGTTCCATGCCTCTCAGAATTCGATCTTGCTCCGGCTGTCCCGAATCTCGCATAACTCCGTCCCCTCCTTCTCCTGAATCAGCTTGATGACTTTCTGTTTCATCCGAGCATACTTTTTCTTCACTGCACTGAGATTCTTATCCAGAATCTGCGCAATCTCCGTGAATGGCTTATCTTCGAACACCCGCAGCACGAGCAGATTTCGCTCTTCAACCGAAAGCTTGGTCATGGCATATTCCAGCGGTTCGCTGAACCACCTGCGCTCCAGCATCTGCTCCACGCTATCAGCATAACCTGCCGGTTTGATGAGTCGGTTCACCCGCATACGAACTTGTCTCTTGCGAAGCAGATTAAGACAATGATGATAGGCAATCTTGTATAACCATGATGTGAATGATACCTTCGCTTGATAGGTATGAAGCTTGGTGAACGCCTTGATGAAGATATCCTGGACGGCATCCTGCGCGTCCAACTTGCAGCCGAGCATCCGGCAGCAATATATGTAGATCTGTTTTTTGTACGTATCGACGATAGGCTCGAAACAATCCACCTCACCGGCCTTAACGCGCCTCACGCACTCCTCTAACGAATCCAATTCGAAGACGCACCTCCGCGTAAATCTTATTTACGTTTGTATAACACCTCTTCTGCCAAAAAAGGGACACCTGTAACATAAATAAAAAAACAACCCATACCCCAAGTATGAATTGTTTTGATGTAATGTCGATCTTTTCTTGTATCAGTAACGAGGTCTTCGAACGTCTGGATGATCCCCTTCTCGCTTATATACCTGAAGGCATATGCTCCTGCCATAAAATATATTTTTAATTATATATCTTATCATCTAAGATGAAATCACAGAAATCAATGGTTAAGGCCGAAGAGGTATCGGCCCATAATGCAGTAAAAATAAAAGGAGGTTATTCGCAATGTCCAACATCCAGGAAAATCACAAGGTATTAGAGGAGCAGGAAGGTCGCTTCATTAGACAAACGATTGCCGATATGGAATCGGCATTTAATCAACATGATGCCGATGCCTTGGATCGTCACTTTACCCAAGACTCCACCTGGGTCAATGTGATGGGGGAGATGCTCTCAGGCTGGGAGCAAATAAATAACGCACATAAAGTTGTTTTAAAAGGGCCGCTTCTTCATTCATACGCAAAGTATTTCGTTGAGAAACTTGTATTCTTACGCCAGGATGTGGCCATCGCGCATATACGACAGTATCCGGCTACATCGAAGGGGGAACTCATTGAAGACGGGCAAGGTAGCTTGGCAATCTATGTGATGGTCAAGGATCAAGACACATGGCTCCTTGCTGCGGGTCAGAATACTTTAATCCAGTCGCACCGTAAAGGATAACCACAATAAAAGTGAGTCTATCATCCATGCAGCTTAAACAACATTTCCCATATTAAAACCCAGATTCTCGATCATAGGATCGGGGACCTGGGCATCATCCATTTTTAAATATCGGCTTAAACGGCTATGCCGGCGTTGAGTTAAACTGAAAGATCAGCTTCTCATTATCGTCCCTCGTCGCAACAAATTCTTTTACGCATGATTGCGGCACATAGATTTGCAGTGTCTTCCTCCAGAATGCCTGCGCCCGCTTATTGCTATCGGTGGCGTTCGTTTGGATCTCCCAGCTGCCGGGATGCTTGTCGAAGACTTGCACCGCCGCGGCTTCTGCAACATGTTTACCACGGAAAGGTTTCATAACAAAATACTCATTCATATAATAATCACTGCCATATGTGTATGGCGGGGTTGCTACCAGAGCAAATCCAGCCGGGATGCCATCCACTCGGATCAGGTATGGAAACAAAATCGAAGGCTTCTCCCACCATACATCAAAAACTTGATTCTGGTCATTCAAGGTTCTTGTGTCATCATCCTCATAGATGCCATATCGATTCGGCTTCCATCCCCATATCCCCGATAAATCATGCAAATACAGCGGATATATATTATTAATGATAAATTTGGTGGAAGAATCGGTTAACTCCACGGTAACTTTCATATGCTCTCCTCCGTTCTAGACATAACCCAAACTCTTGAAATACTGCATTTTGCTATCTATAAAACCTTCATCATAGTCGGCAATGCCTGCAAACTCCGAATCTTGAAAACATAATCCAAAGAGCCAAAGCTGCCGAATGGCAACAAAAACAGGGACAGCGGCTAGATCATTTTCGCCGAGGGATCTGACACTGCCATATCCTCTCAAAAAGGCGTCCCATAATCCTTCCACTTCCTTCGGGTCATGCCCGCTATGTATCTCCCTGGCCAGTCTAAACTCGGCAAGATCGTAAGCTCTCCAGCCGTAACCGCATAAATCAAAATCGTAATGGGTCAGCTCTCTACCCTTCGCAAATGCGGCATTCGTGTTGCCATGCAGATCTCCGTGGCATACGCCCCAATCTAAACCTCTAATCTCGAGTTCCGAGATTCGTTTCTTTAGTTCCGCTGCCCATTCACCTAGGTAGTTGTAATCCATCAACCGATGCTCCATATAGGGTCTGATGATGGATAAAGGTCGATCAATAAGAAACTCCATATTCAGCTGTTCCCTTGCATGAACACATTCAAAATGATCCGCCACCTTATGCATATGGCCAACGGATTCGCCGAATCGGTAACTGTCCGCAATGGCGTGAATCGGCCTTTCGTGCCCTTCCGCATATTGAAATAGGACCCCGTACCGAGTTCCCTCCATGACGTTAAACCCTCTAAGGTATTCGCCGTCTTTTCCCGGAATCGGCTCTGACACGCTGATCCCTTTCGCACCGAGAAACTGCAGAAATTCCAATTCAAACTCGATATCAGACCGGCTTCTTCGATCAGCTCTGTAGATACGAAATATATATTTATCAACATCCGTTTCTACTTCGTACGTATCGTTCATGCCCCGCAGAAAATACTGAATTTTCACAACGCTACCGATCTCATAATGATGTTGGATATGTAACCCTACCGCTTGCTTGGATAGAAGCGAGTAGGTGACAGGAAATAAACTCAAATCATATCCCTCCTTGCACTCAAGGGTATCATCCTCAACCAACGCTTACATATAGGCTGTATGATTATAATTATTTTTTATATAAACCGCGGTACGTCGTCATCACAAAAAAAAAAGCAATAAGCTCTGTCTTCTTCCGACAGGCTTACTGCTTAAAATCCATTTCGTCTCTAATCATGATTTCTTTGTAAATCCCATAAGCTCTTTCACATGCATTGTATTTTCCAAGGATGTCAGCTTTTCCAGTAAAGTGAATGCCACTTCAAAAGCCGTTGCCGGGTTGCATGAGGTGATCAGGTTTCCATCCACAACGATCTGCTCATCCACGACATGGGCACCGAATTCCCGCAGCTGCGATTTTCGGATGCTGGTCGGGTGATCATACGTCGTGGCTTTTCGTCCCTCCAGCACGCCGGCTTTGCCAAGCGTAAGAGCTGCAACGCAGATTGTGGCAATCCACTTGCCCTGCTCATGAAATTCCCGAATGATCTTGGAGAACCTGGAGTCGTATCCATCGTTATAAAAGCCCGCTTCCTCGAACCCGCCAGGAATCGCCAGAGCATCGTAATCCTCCACCTTCACCGAGTCCAGCGTGACCTCGGGAATGACGGTAAAATTCCACGTGCATTTCAATCTGTCATGCAGTCCCGCGGTCACGACCTGGGTTGTCCCGTCTCCCTCCAGGTTGTTCCACCCCAGTACATCCGTAAATACACTCGCTTCCACAGCTTCAAATCCATCCGCCAACAGCAAAAGCACTTTTTTCAAAAGCCATCCTCCCCCGTCCTTGTCACTCTATATGATCTTAAAGATATCCCGATCTTTCGGATTGTGTTCTATCTTACTATACTTATCTCTAAATTCAAAAGATAAATAAATAAAAACAAACAAAAAAAGCAGTCCGATGACTGCCTCTTTTGGTTCAATAGCCTGCATATCCAAACAGATGAATTACTGATTTAAATCGTATAACCCAGGTGCATGCTCGTTGGCCAGCTCAGGCATCACAGGTAACGGGAACCCCTCCGGAGGTTGAACCACTTGCAGTTCCCCGCCATTTCTGCTTGGGGTTTGACCGCTAAAGATTTCACCGATTCGTGTATCATCCAGCCTGAAGTTGAATTGTGCGTTATGGAAGCCCATATCTACGTATTTTTGACACTCCGGATATTTATGGATGTCATAATTCGGAACGGGGAATATTTTACCCCATTCAACGCCCAGCGTCTCCAGCGCTTTGGCAAACGCATTTTGATGCGCGTTATCCCGTACAATCAGGAAAGCCAACGTTTCACGGAAGGTTTTGTTTGTGCTCATCTCATAGATTCGCGTTTTTTGGAGCACTCCCGTTGATTCGAGCACGACATTATCAAGTAAATTACTAACCAAATTTCCGTGATCGTACACGTAATTACCCTGCCATGGGTTTCCTGCGGCATCAACAGGCAAAGAACTTTGGGCCCCCATAATGAAGTGATGCGGATTCGCATGCTTAATCGCTTCATTCAGCGGAGCACCGTCCGTTCCGGCATTACCTGCGCCTTCTGCGCCCGCGCCTGTCAGCAGCTGGTTTATTGTATGTTGAACCAACTCGACATGGCTTATCTCCTCCAAGAAAACGCCACGGATCAAGTCACGGTATTGAGTTGCGTTCCCTCTGAAATTATTGCTTTGGAAAAAGAACTGCATCAACGTCCGCATTTCGCCGAATCGGCCGCCTAACGTTTCCTGCAGCACTTTTGCAGCTGCTGGATCGGGTTTATCCGGAACGATCAGATTGATCAGATCCTCTTTGTAAAAATACATGTAACGTCCTCCCGCTTCCTCAATATTGTCACGAATCCAGTTTGCGCTAATGTCCCATTTCCCATGCATCCGCACCTTCAGACAATGATTTCCTCGAAAAATGCCTGTACCTACTTCGAAAGAATTAAAAGATACTCTCCTGCACATAATGACTCTGTTTGTATTAAACACAAAAGGAGAGAACAACTTGGGAATTCTAAGCGGCAATCCTAAAAATGAGCCTATGCATTATGGTGAAATCTTCAGTGTATGGGAAACGTCCATGATGGCAAAAGGCATGGTTTCCTGCTACGAGGCTTATATGAGTCACGCAGGCGATAAAGATCTCAAAAAAATGCTAAAAGATCTGCTGGATCAAGCAAAACTTGAGATTAAAGAATGTGATGAACTGCTTACAGATAACGGAATCGCCCCTGCACCGGGACTTCCCGAAAGACCCCCGGCCAAACTTGAGGATATTCCAGTAGGTGCAAGATTCACAGATCCTGAAATTGCAGCCAAAATCGCTGCTGATACATCACTCGGACTCGTATCATGCAGTAAAACCATGGGGATGTCCATCCGGGAGGATATTGGAGCCTTATTCGCTAAATATCATCTCACCAAGACGGCGCTGGGTGTGCGGATCCTCCAGATGAATAAGGAAAAAGGCTGGCTCATTCCTCCTCCTCTTCAAATCAAGAGACCTGAAGAAAAATAGCCCAAAGCACAAAAACACGCTGATCTCCGATGAGGTCAGCGTGTTTTTTCTTTGTTTAAAATTTGTTAATCACAGATTGGCCTTGCCGAAACTCAAGCCCGTTGTTTTTGAACAGGCTCGTGGTCCCGAAGGAGCCACATGTGGTAGAAATATTCAAAGATACCGGCTAACACCGTAATCAGCAAGATCTCCGGTAAGGTCAAGGTCCAGTTCGCCGATTCGCTGATAATCCACAGCATGACGAATACCAGTCCCGCATCTCCAATGGTAGCCATCATGTTATTCGTCCTCGGCAAAATTAAAAGATCACCCACCAGATAAGCAACAATCCCGATACCCAAAGCAGCAATAACCGCTGATGCAAACGTAGCATTCGATAGACCGACTAGGATTGCCGTAATCATAACACCATGCACCAGAAGCTTAACTAGTAATTTCTCCATTCGGATCACTCTCCTTATCCTTAATGTTATCCCTCTTATCATTTATTACCCAATTTTATCTGTTCTACGTTTCCCTCCGTCTGGATCCATGCGTTCATTTCGAACTCCAGATATCATTCCATGGTCAGAGACAGGCTGCATGGACAATTTACCGGTTTGTGCTTGATTTCTCCCAATCAGAATCATACCTATAATGACCAGGAGTCCCCCGCACCACTGCTCCCAGCCGGCCGATTCCTTTAATAGGATGACCGAGAGCATTAAAGCGGTGAATGGCATCATCCCCGAAAAAGCTGCGGCCGTTGAAGCCTGGCACCGCTTGATGCCGGCATACCAACAAATAAAAGCCAGCGCCGTTACAATAGGTCCATACCATACCAGAGCCAACCACTCCTTTAGCCCGATCGCTGATAGTGAAGCTGCGGGGTTCTCAAACCATGAAGGAACCAGGCAGAGCATGAGGGCAAGTGCAGAGACCAATGTCGTTTGGACTATAGGATGAATATTCTCATCGTATGTCTTGTTTTGCTTGACTGAACTGATCCGAGACAGGATGTTAAAGTAAGATTCACTCGCTGCTGCGCAGAGGACTAGCGCGTTACCCCATATATGATGAAGGGAAAATGAAACATCCGATGAAAATAACCCCTGGATCACGATAACGCCTCCCACCGTACTTAGAACACCTACTAGCTTGGTGCGGTTCATCGATTCTTTCAGCAGCATGCCGGCCAGAATAACGGTAAAGGCAGGCGTGGCACCCGTTAAGATTCCGGCTTCAGCAGAACTTGTATGTTGTAGGCCGTACAGTAAAAACATCCGAAACAGAAACATTCCAAATAACGCCTGGAAGAATAGAATCCTCCACTCTCTTATCGATAAACGACGGACCGTCTTCATCAGGTTCCTCAGGCACAGCGGCAGCAAACACAGAAGCGCAAAGAACAAGCTGACTGCGGTAATGGTGAAAACCCCTAATCTTTCGTTCAAAAACCAACCGGTAATAACCGAAGTGCCCGCAAGTGAAAATGCGCCCAACAGATACAACATCCCTTTCCAACGCTCCAAACAATCACATCCCCCAACCATCCTAGGACTAATAGACATTGATATATGCTACAATCATAGAGTGTGAACTGGTATGGAAAAAGTGCCAGTTAAACTAGAATTTATACAGACCAGTTGGAGGTCATGCCCTAATGTGGGGAATTGAACTGATACGGAGCAGCGAAATTCCGCTGAAACGCCAGATTTATCTTGCCGTCCGGGACCAGATTATTAACGGGAAACTCAAGGAAGGCGAAGCACTGCCATCTACTCGTGTTTTGGCCAATGTGCTGCATGTTTCACGAAACACCGTAAATGAAGCTATTGAGATGCTGCTCGTCGAAGGCTTTGTCGTAAGCCGCCAGGGAGCACCGACCCGGATTGCCGAAGGTTTGTCTCTGGAGGTGCCTCCAGTCGAAGAACCGCCGAAGCGAGTAGAGAGTCCCCTATCTTTTTTAGTTGATTTCCGGACGGGCCAGCCGGAATTAAGGCAATTTCCACGGTATCTGTGGCAGCAGATCTCGCAGAAAACTTTAAGCGAGATGCCTCATGATCTGCTAGGTTATACGGGCCCCCAAGGTTTGCCGCGACTGCGCATGGAAATCGTTTCATGGCTTTACAGGAGCAAAGGGCTCTCCGTAGATCCTGAAGACGTCTTTATAACGGCAGGAGCTACCCATGCACTGCACGTCATTGCTGACTTGTTGTATGAGGATGGAATGGAAATTATGGTTGAAGACCCCTGCAACATCGAGATGCTGCAGACATTTATTAATAAGGGCTACAACGTCCAGCCTATTTCAGTGGATGAACATGGAATACAGCCAGACAAGCTGAAAGGAAAATCATCTTCACCCGTCTATATCACGCCTTCGCATCAATTTCCTCTAGGCGGAATCCTGCCCGCTGACCGACGTGCCGCGTTAATCCGTTTCGCACGAGAGAACCAAAGCTATATTATCGAGGATGATTATGACAGCGAATTCCGGTATTATGGTGATCCGGTATCGCCGTTATATGCCATGGACTCAGAGCGGGTAATCTATATCGGTACTTTTAGTAAAGTACTCTTTCCTGCTCTTCGAATTGGTTATGCAATACTTCCACCTAAGCTTCAGCAACGCTGGCGTTTTCTCCGCACTTATACGGATGTCCAGAATCCGCCGTTTGAGCAAGCAGCACTGGCTGAGTTTTTACATACTCGAAAATTCGACAGACATATTAGGAAAATGCGGAGGTTATATGGTGAGCGTAGAGAGGTGCTTCTATCATCACTTAAAGAGTGTTTCGGGGAGGCCTGGCACCCCTGGGGAGATGCGGCAGGACTGCATCTTGCCGTTGAGTTTCCCGGAATTCATTTTGATGAGTCGTTCAGTGAAAAAAGCCGGTTAAACAGAATACGCATTACGCCTGTGGAGCATCACAGTATTCAGAAGGGCATGCATGTAAACAAGCTGCTTTTGGGTTACGGTCATCTGAACCCTGATGAGATCCGCAAAAACATGGCGTCATTGCTCACCTATTTGAAGGAGCAGGGCCACTATGAATGAACGAAGGAAAGGCTGCCGGGTTGGCAGCCTTGTTTAATTGATATACAGAGCAGAACTCTATCTTCCCTTACTTACTGGATGTCTCAATTTTCTTACCTGCAAGACGTTTCGCAGCTTCTTCGGCTTCCTTATAAGCCTGTTCTAGAATTTGATCCCTATCGAAAAATGCATTTCCTTGAGCCCGGATGATCTGATAATCCATAACCCCCATAAAGTTAAACATGGATTTTAGGTATTTATGCGAATATTCCACCTCGGTATACCAATCATTATTTGTATAAATGGCGTCACTCGCCTGAATGACCAGCAGACTGCGGCCATCGGTTAGCAAACCTTCCGAACCCTTCTCCGTATATTGGAACGTCTCTCGTGCAATGAGGATGTTATCGATATAATCCTTAAGCTTCGAAGGAACGTTGAAATTGTGCATCGGCAAGACGATGACATATTTCCGTGCCGCCTTAAATTGCTGTAGAATGGCGGACGTGCGGACCGTTAGCTGTTGTTCCTCTTCGCTAAGCAGCTCCCCTCTTCCCTGTTTGCTCCGTAGCTCTAGAATCATATGATCTATGGCAGGTATAGAATCACGGTATAAATCGATTTGTTCTATTGCTTCTCCTGGGCTCCATTTCGTGTACGCCTCCAAAAAATGCTGAAGCACCTGCAGGCTGACCGATGTCGCTGACTCCACCCTCGGATGTGCGTTGATGATGAGCATGTTCTCCATCGTATATCTCTCCTTTTTCGTCTATTTCATAATGTAGACAAATAAGGCACGCCAAGTGTGACATCAATTAAGCTTTTTTGCATAAATCAATGGCTGTAATGGAAATGATATCTAATATACCGGCGCGTGGGAGTGAATATATGGATCTCAAAGAAAGCCTTGCTGAGTATTTCAAAGCGAATGCTGATTATTTCAATGTAGAAATTCGATTGCAGCAGTATCAAGTTCAAGTGTTTGGTTTAGATTCGTTAGTTGATCTGCCCCAGAGTATCGCATCCCTTCAAACTCAAACCTCAAATCTGGTCAAAACCTCCCTGCCGCCCGCTAAGCTTCTTAAAATTTTGGGCGAGCTTGTAGAACCTAATCTGGCATCGATTGTACCTGACATCATGAAGGGCCACCTGATCCTGCTGGAGCCTCTGTCAGGGACATGCTGTGCCGTTCTTCCGATATCGAAAAATGTCACCCGATCCGTCGCTGCGCCTGAAACGGAAAGTACGGTATACGGCTCCAGCAGCTCTTTTCTGGAGGATATCCATACGAATATCGGCATCCTTCGAAAACACTGCACCGGATCCAGCCTTCAGGTAGAATCGTACACGGCAGGGTCAAGTCACCCCAAGTCGTTATTGCTAATCTATCAGGAGGACAGGATCAACCCCCAGTTACTGCAATCCATTCAAGCGAAGATCAGAGCAGGATTACACCAGGATGTTCAACATATCCAACAGCTTGAGAACATGCTGGGATTAAACAAGTGGTCGTTTGTAACCAACTTCAACATGACGGAATTACCGCAAAATGCAGCTCACGCCCTTCAACAAGGTAAAGTGGTATTTATGATTGACCGTCATCCTTTTGCAATCATTTTACCCAGTCTCGTCATGGATATGTTCTGCATGAAGGACGATCATAATTACCCTCGCACCTTCATGTACCTTATCCGTCTTTTGCGAATTGTGGGCGTCTTGATCGCAACGATTATTCCTGGGTTATATGTGGCCTTAGTGTCCGTTAACCCTGAAGTACTGCGGCTTCAGCTGGCCTTGTCGATTGCTAACAGCCGGCAGGACGTACCTTATCCCGCCTTTGTCGAAACGCTGCTGCTCCTCATCGTTCTAGAGCTCATTCTTGAAGCAAGTGTTCGACTTCCAAAAAGCGTGGGACCCACGATTACGATGGTTGGCGGTATTATACTGGGCCAGGCAGCCGTGTCCGCTAAACTTGTCAGCAACCTTCTGATTATCGTGCTGGCGGGTACCACGATTGCTTCTTCTACTGTAGTGGGGTTTCAGAACGCTGTATCTGTTCGCGTGTTCAAATACCTGCTGATCATTTTATCCGCTATCTATGGGATGTTGGGGCTCCTTGCTGGAATCGTGGTCATCTGTGCCTATATGGGTCATCAAAAAAGCATGGGCATTCCTTACTTGTCATTTCCAACATTAAATCAGAAGGATGATCGCAATGGATAAGAGTGGTTATCAAGCAGCCATCGTGTATGTGGTTTGTCATATGGGTCTTATCTTTTTTCTCTATCCTTCCGATTTGTTTTCAGCCATGGACATGGGGCATTGGATCGGAATTGCCATAAGCTATGCACTGCATGCGATAGCCCTCTACATGTATGTCAAAGGACTGCAATGGGCCGCGCATCGGAATGTCGTGGATATTTTCGGGAGCGTCGGCAAATTTCTTCCGTGGCTACTCCTGCTGCCTGCCTTGCTCTACTTCGGCGTAGCCATTATCATAACGATCCGAGCTTATTCCGAGATGCTCACCTTAGTATTCTTATCGAGCACGCCGCTGTGGGCGATCCAGTTGTTACTGATATCCATTGCTTTCCTCATGGCTTGGCAAGGAATAAGCAGCATGGCCCGAACCAGTGTCCTGCTGGTTATCCTGTTCACAATCCCCATCCTTTTTGTTCTGTGCTTTAGCTTTCAAAATGTGGATTGGTATTACTTGCTGCCAATCATTGACCCTGGTCAATCGTTCCATTTTCTTGCGAAACCTGATTTTCTGGTCAGTTTATTCGTATATGCGGGCGGCTTCTTTTTCCTGGGGCTGTTACCGCCCTCTATACAGATCAGCACCAAAAAAATGATGCTAGGCTGTCTCTTGCTGTTTCCCATGTTCTTATTGTCCGTATATTTGCCGCTTCTGACCTTTGGTCACGCAACCGCCGAATTATATGAATTCCCCATGCTAATGACGATAGACACCGTGAACATTACATGGCTTTTATTTGATCGGGTCACAATCTTCTTTTTATTGAGTTTGATGGCTTTTGCATTTCTGTACCTGGGTGTGACGTTATGGGTTCTCGTCACGCTTGCGAAGCGGGCCGTCCCGTTCATTCCTCAAAACGTTCTCCTGATTGCGCTGACCATCGGATTGTTTGCCATATCCATCGCCATCCCCAACTGGGACTACCTTAAGACGCTGCAAAGGTGGATTATTCCACTGAGGCTGTATATGTTCCTGGTGATTCCGCTGATCACGTTTATCATCGGTTGGCGGCACAAGCATAAAGCGAACCGTACGACGGAGGTAACTTAATATGAACAAGCTTGCCACCATCCGAATGACCTTTAAATTCGTTCTCCTGCTGGTTGCGATGGTTCCCTTCGTAACCGGTTGCTGGGATATCAAAGACATTAACCATCGCTCGCTTCCGGTCATTATGGGCATTTCGTTAACCGAGGAGAATCAATACAAGGTGTTTCTGGATATTCCGGCAACCAATGAGACAAGCACCGTAAATATCGTTTCGGAAACGGGTGACACCATCAATGAAATTATTGATCAAATTAGCATGAATATGGAGTCTCAGGTCGATTTGCTGCATTTGAAAATCGTCATCGTGGATGAAAATTTTGCCCGTAACGGCATGGAAGACATTATCTCCGCATTTAATCGTTCCAGAGACATCTCCTCCAAAACGCTATTTGCCATCAGTGATCAAGGGCTGGATCAATTCTTTTCGGATATGGCAGCCAAATCGGAACACAGCGGCAATATCATTTATGATTTTTTTGAAAAAAACGCCGGCTGGAACCCCCAATTGGCGGATACCCGGATATGGCAAATGTTTCGCAGCATTCATTCCTATACGCATGATGTCATCGTCCCGATCATACGTTCAGGAAGATCCACAAGTATCGAATGCATGGGGTCGGCTATCATCAAGAATGGCAGAATGACGGGTCAAATCGGATCCGATGAAACGTTAGTAGCCAATGCCTTTTATGGAAAAAGCGCATTCGGCAAGGTGGAGATCATGGACAGCACCACCGTACAAATCATTAGCAACAGGCTTACCCATCACAGCTGGATGAAGAATGATAAGCCTTACCTCCGCAGCCATCTCAGGCTGAAGGTCACCATTCTAGACTCCAGGGGGCATCTAACGGAGGAACAAATTAAGGAGAGGCTGGAGGCGCTGTTGACCTCTCGTCTGGATCAAATGTTCAAGAAAACGCAAAAAGAACAAGCAGATATCTTTGCCTTGGGCCAATATTTCAGAAATCACCTGAATCGTGAACAGCTGCGGGATTGGAGAACCACTTACTACCCGAATCTGGATTTCAAACTGCATGTAACAACCATCATTGAGAATCGGGGTAATCTGAAGAACCTATAAATTCAGGATAACGGATTAGACTGCATCAATATTCATCAAAAAAAACTGCACCTCCCATTGTTAGATCATGTCTAACAGTGGGAGGTGCAGTTCAACCGGCGATCCATAGGTTACGTGATATACCCTAGGATTTCACCCAAAGCATCAAGCAGCGCTTGATTTTCTTCCGCGGTTCCTACCGAAATCCGAATATGCTCAGGCAGTCCCCAACCTTTGGCGTAGCGGACGATGATCCCCCGCTCCAGCAGCTTATTCATGTGAATTCATCTTCTACACTTCGCTGTAATCGATCTCCAAAAACTGTTCGACTTCCTTCTTCCAGCGGTTCTCGACGAAGTCCACATGCTGCGGGTGCACATTATAGGCATCATAATCGGCTTCGTTCTCAAACACCATCGAGAAGCCGAAATCATATGTATTTTTAGGACTGATTTGCTTGAATATCTTAAAGTCTTGAACCGTTGGAATCGTGCTGAGGGCAGATCGTCCATCCTCCAGGAAACGCTGCTCCTCCGCTGAGCCTTTCTCATGTTTAAGCGAAAAAATAACGGAATGAATGATTCGGTTGGTCGTCATGTTCGTACAGCTCCTTTATTAAAATTCTTATAAGGTTGAGATCATCTTGTACAGCTAAGAGTTACATCATATTATAACGGCAAAATTCAAATAAATCGCTATAAAAAAGGCACCCTTTTCCATAAAATCGGAAAAAGGTGCCTAATATCAAGCAAACTACACTACACCGGCCAAGTCGTAGAACATGATGGTATAGCCTCTGCAAATTATTTTGTCTTCTTAACGTGATTTGTCAGCAGATCAAGTAAATAGGCTTTTAGATCAACCATTCGTAGATGCTCAGGCTTTTCGTCAGTTCCAACAATGATAAGCGGGACAAGCGACTCGGTTCGACGGAGCGAGCCATGACCCCCGCCCCCCTCATGTGTTGGTGAACTTCGGTCTGCCAATTCGTATCCCGGTTTAGCCGTCACGACCAAAAATTTACCTTTATGAGAATTCAGCGAACCGGACAACCTCTCCAGCACATCGGGATATTGTCCGTAATCCAAGGTTCGATGATCGGCATTTAATGTAAGGTCCAGCACCTCGGCATCCTGCTTCACGGTCCACGTTTGTTTATAGCGATCGATCAGGTTACCTTTCGCCTTATATCGGAGTTCTTTCAAAGTGGACCCTTGAAGGACATGCATCCATTCGTTTTCTTTCCAAGCAACAAAGTCGATACGGTCATCCTTGCTCAGGATTTCCGCCAAGCTTCGCAGGGAACGATTGGGTTTGAAATTATATACATAAGCCATCGTTTCATTGACTGCAAGGGCGACCTCGGTTTCAGCTTCTACCTCTTCGCCCGGCTTTAGAACGGAGATGCCTCTCAACATAGCTGGCATATCAATCACGGAACGCTGATTTGCTGGAAGAAGCTGTGTCATTCCGCTGTCCCCGGCGATGACGAAAATAGCTTCATTTAACGCTTTTTCCCGCGAACCGAAGGAATTCAATACGGATTGGAGCTGCTGATCCAGCTCTTTGACTCCTTCAAGCGAAGACGGACCCTTCTTGTGAAGCTCCTGGTCCATATCCGGTAAATAAACATACAAAAAATCCGGCAGCTTGTTCGCTTGAATTAAATAGTTCAAAGCTTCTATTGCATACTTATTGTTTAGCCCCATCCGGTCGGTGAGATGATCAGGCAAATTCTCCGCACCTTCTAAGGGATTAGACAAGGCTCCCAAAGTTAGAAAATCCGGCCCCTTGACTTTTATTTTTTTCTGCAGTGATGTCGGACCTTGAATCCAATCCGGTATCGTCAGCGTATGCTCGGTCGCTCCCCTATATATCAAGCCGTTAATCGATCCTGATTTCAAGCCAACACGGGCTAAATCTTCATAGATCGTTCGTGAATTCGAGTTTAAATGTTTCCCGTTCAAATGGATTAATGCATCGGTCAGGACCGGATTGATGCCTTGTCTGAGGATTTCCATCGGTCCGGTACCGTAGTTGATCATTTTTTTATCGTCGGAAGAATACCATAGGAGACCCGGTATACCATGGTCATTCGGATTTTTCCCGGTTAACATCGTGCTGTCAATCGTAACGGACATCGTAGGAAATGAGCTAACCATATCCTTATGGTATTGTCCATGTTCAATCAAATACTGTATGGTGGGCAGCTGTTTTTGTGAAATGCCCTTATCGATCGCCTGTGCCATGAGTGAGTCGACCATCAGGAATATGACTTTCTTATGTGTGGCTCCTTGTTCGGATTTAACCCGCAGCAAATCCTGTTCGGCAGGTTTTTGATGCTGGCAGCCCACAATCGTGATCAATACAAGCGACAGCATTATGATTATAATTCTCTTTATCTGCATTTCCATTCACCACCTTAGTACATTTTGTCACGGAGATGGGAATGTCATTCGAGGGATATTTTGCATATTTCTTCATGCCTGTTTGTCCTAAAAAAGAGAGGGCTTGTCGCCCTCTCACCAATCACAAAATAAGCTTACCACTGGACTCCCCTGTGGTTTCGTCAATTTGAAGAATGATGCCTGATACCTGATGCCGCGCCCGCACGGAAGTGAAGAACCATTTGTATCATATTAACCAGATGCCTCTTTTGTATGTGACAGATACTCTCCGATGACCTGAATGTAAACTTTCCTGCTCTTCGGACCGTCGAATTCGGCCAAATACACATCCTGGGCGTCGCCGGACACCAGCTTTCCATCCTGCACAATGAACATGCAGCTGTTGCCGGCAATCATCGACTTGAGATGTGAGGGAGAATTGCTCCCCGTTGCGCCGTACGACGGCAGGAAATGCGCATGAGCATACGGCCAATCCTTGGGAGCCAAACGTTCCAGCAATTCCTCGATATCCGTCTCCACGCATTCCAGTCCTTCGTTAACCATAATGCCGGTAGTCGTATGAGCCGAGATAACAGCCGCCAGACCGTTGACAATGCCGCATTGTTCCACGAAACGTTGAATCTCACTCGTAATTTTGATCATCTGATACTCGGCTGTCGACCTGAGCACAAGCGTTTTTAATTTAACCAAGGCCGCTCATTCCTCCTCTCACCCAGGAATACCTCAGCGTTGCTGCTCAGAATTTTCTGCAATGTTTTCGGCCGGAACGCCATCGCCTCTAGCGCAGGCAAAAGTCGCTTTGCTTTGAATCGTGGCGTGTTGGTGCCGAACATGACTTTGTCTCTCAGATTGCGCTCGATCCAGAGCGGACCCATATTTACTTTGAAAATCTGCGTATAGAAGTCCAGCGCATTATCCATATGGAGCAATGACGTATCCGTGAACACATTCGGATATTTCAGCAGCAGCATGACCGTCTCTTGAATCCATGGCCAGCCGAAATGCGCCAGGCACATGCGAAGCTCGGGATACGCGATCGCCACTTCCTCGAATCGCAGCGGGTGCGAATATACGGCCGGAGCGTCAGGCTCCCAGCTCATACCCGCGTGGAACATGATCGGTTTGTCGTATTTCACGCAAATCTCGTAGAGCGGTTTCAGCCTGTCATCATCGGGGTAAAATTTCTGCTTGGAAGGATGAAGCTTCAGGCCGCTCAGCTTCAAATGAGCGAACGCGTACTCCAGCGTCTCTGCCGCATCCTCGCGATACGGATCCACGCTGGCAAAACCGATTAACCGGTCTGGCGCTAGGTCAACCAGCGTTCGTACCTCTTCATTCGTGACAATCCAGCCGCCACTTCTGGTCGTCAGATCCAGCGGAAGCAGCACGGAGCGCGTTACGCCATTGTAGTCCATCTCCTGAAGCACCGATTCAACGGGAGTTGGCGACTGTTTGAATATACCGAACTCGCGTTTGCGATATGCCAGCGTCTCTTTGTCCTCGCAAATTGCCTTGTGGAAAATTGGATGTGTGTGCACATCAATAATCAAAGAAAGCACCTCTTCTCTGGTCTGTACTGTTTCAGTAGGGTTCAAATTTGGTGACAACCCCGGCTGCCGTTCGAGCGCCATGATTCAGTGATTCCGGAATGGACCAGCCTTGCAGTTCGCCGTACATGAAGCCGGCACAGAAGGAATCTCCCGCCCCAACCGTGTTGACAACCTCCACAGGTACGATCTGACCGCGATACAGCGTCTTCCCGTCATAAGCCAGACTGCCGCGCTCCCCTAACGTCGCGATGACGATACGCGGCCCCAGCGCCTGCGCCCATGCGATGAACTCCGTAATATATGCGTCCTCCTCCGTATAGGAGAAGAACGCATAGTCCACATCCGGCAAAATCGGCCCGGCAATATCCTTCTTCGTTCGCGTAGAGAAATCAAACACTATGGAGACGCCCTGCTCCCGGAAATAAGGCAGTTCCCGCTCGATCCGGCCGGACAGGTTGGTATGGAGTGCATCGTGCTCGGTGATAAATCGCCGGTCATCCTCATTCAAGGCGAAATGCGCCATAACGCCTTCGATTTTTTCCTTGTGCACGCGATCGTTCCCGTTCAGCTCCATCTTGAACACCGCCGTGCTGCCCTGCCGCACGCTAAGATGGGAAACATCGATTTTTTCTGTTTTCAGCATGTCGATCATCATGTCCCCGTATGCATCCGACCCGATCACACTGACCAAGGAAGCCTGAACTCCCATTCTGCGCATATGAATAACAAAATCGACACTATTCCCGGTTGGATACATCCTGTTCAATTGGTCATAAACATCCACGCAGCTGAATCCAACTCCCGCTATTCGCATTCCCTCGCTTCCCCTTCCTTTGTTCATATCATTCGGCCTCGTTCATTTCGCAGATGGGTATTAGGATAAGTGCTTTTCAAACCACGCGAGCGAATCCCGCATCGCTTTTTCTGGGTCCAAAATATACCTTCTATCCAGCAATTCCAGACCCAGGTATCCCTTATAATCGATAGCGTTCAGCGCCTTTAACGCCCCCTCCATGTCCAACATGCCTTCACCAGGAACCAGATGCCCTCCGGGATTGCCGTCTACAAAATGGACATGATTCAAATCATGCCCGAGTTCCTTGATGAAGTCGTGGATCGTATCCTTGCCTGTCGTAGCCATGACATCCGTGTCCGCCAACCCTTTCAAATACGGGCTTCCGACTTCTTTAATCATCCTGGAAATATGCTCAGCCCGGTTAAATACATGTGTCGTAAAGCTCGTAAACGCCTCCACCGGAAGGTAGACTCCTTCTTTTTCCGCTGTTTTGCAAATTTCGCTCAAAGATTCCCGGCACCATTTCCATGCTTCCGTCTCATCGGCGTCCAAATAGGCGAGTCCCGTTGTCACCAGCATTCGGTCGCAATCGAGAAGCGACGCGGCTTCAATATGGCGGCAAAAAAAATCGACGCTGTGCTTGCGGTACTCCGGATCGGGATGGCTGATGCTGATCGGATAGACATACTGCTCAGGGGTCAGACAGATCAGCTTTAACCCGAGTGTTTTTATTTTTAACTGCAAATTTTTGATATCTTGAAGCGAGAAATAATCCAAGTGGAAATGTGGACCCGAAGCCCACAATTCAATATTGCGGAATCCCAACCGTGCGGCGGAGCTCAAAAAATACTCCAGGGAATACCTTTTATAATGATAGTTTGCGGCAGCGACTTGCGAGAGTTGTATCATATTAACAGATTCCTCCTTTGGTTGTGTCAAGCGGTTATAATAAAGCGCTTCCAATCAACGTAGCGATGATGACGGAGACCACCGTATTAATTAATCCCGGTATCATGAAACTGTGATTCAATACAAATTTACCGATTTTGGTCGATCCCGTGGTATCAAACGAGATGGCGGCAAGACACTGGGACGCCACAGGCAAAAAGTAATTGGCATTAACGGCCATCCATGCTCCGATGATGATATAAGGAGGCAGATGCAGGGCGATGGCGATCGGGACCATAATCAATGTTGTCGCCCCTTGGCTCGTCGTCAAAGCGGCGACGATAAACATGATCACCGCAAGCGTCCAGGGATGATTATTCACGATGGTGGCGACATGATCCTGAATGAAAGCCGTTTGTCCGTTGATGAAGGTGCTGCTCATCCAAGCCAGCCCAAAAGCGCAAACCATCGCCAGTGCTCCGGCTCTAAATATAGGCCCGTTAAGAATGGTTTCAATCGCCGGACGGCCAAAGATAATGATGAGCGTAGCGCAAACCAACATAATAATTTCAATCGTATTCGGCAAGGATAAAAGCGTAGTTTCGCCATTTAGCACCCACGATGGGCGCAGGTTGGTAAACAGGCCCATGATAACAATCGCCAGAACGCCCAGCAAAAAGAGCACAACCGAGGCTTTCGCACCCTTCGTAACTGCTTGTTTCTCAGCATCATGCTCCGGTTTGGCGATTAATCCTTCTGCCAGCCTCCGCAAATATTCCGGATCGTCCTCCAGTTCTTTGCCTTTTCGTATGGTCAATACAGCGCTTGCAACAACCCCCAAAAGAGTAGCCGGTATGGCGATGGTCAAGATGGTACCCAAACTAACTCCAAGCGGGGCCATAAATCCGATCATCGCGGCGGTGGCAGCCGATACCGGCGAGCAGGTGATCGCCTGCTGGGAGGCAATGATACTGTTTGAAATGGGTCTTTCGGGTCTGATTCGATTATCAATAGCAAGCTCATTGATAATCGGCAATAAACTATAAACGACATGTCCCGTCCCCGACAAGAACGTAAACAACCAGGAGATAATCGGAGCTATAATCGTAATGTTTTTAGGCGACTTACTCAGCATTTTTTCCGCAAGATGGACGAGGAAGTTGAGCCCGCCCGAAGACTGCAGCGCGGAGGCCGCCAAAACGACCGCTAGAATAATCAACATGACATCGATGGGAGGAGCCGCCGGCTGGACATGAAAAATAAAAACAAAGATCGCCACGCCCACGCCGCCGAGCAAGCCCATAAAAACATCGCCTTTTCTTGCGCCAAAAAATATGAGCAAAACGATGATTAACAACTGGAACCAAAACATGAGGTTCGCCCTCCTTATGTGATTTTGCCGACTTATCTGATCACTTGCGGCGCAATGCCGCTTTTTCTGAATACGCTTACAAAATGCCGATGTAAGGTGTCTCTTTTATAGTCGGAGGGTTCTTTATACGACGGCCGTTCCATAGCCGAAAGCGCCGTTGATCCTGCAAATCTTCGCGGCAAAGGCTGCGCCTTGCTCCATGCTTGCCTTGATTCTTCGCAACATCTCCTCATCCGAATCCGAGAATAGGGTGTCGTTTTCCGAGCTTCGGATCAGCCCGATAAGAAAAGCGGTTAAATAGGAATCGCCCGCTCCCATCGTGTCTACCGTTTCCGTCAATACGGCCGATTGGTAGATCCACCGATCTTTATAGAGCGCGTATGAGCCGTTTTCTCCCACCGTTCCGATCACCATTTTGGAGCCGAATGCCTGAGCTTTCCGCATTTCTCTTTCTCGCTCGCTTTCCGTTAAATGGCTGCAGGAAAGAAAGGAAATATCCGCATACGGACAAACTTGCTCCAAATACTCGTCATTCCAACGCACCGAGAAGTCAAAGGAGATCGGTACATGGCTTGTTTTTAAGAAGGCCAGATCCTGCTCGATATAGCTGTTTAGACTCGTATGAATCACGGAAAATTGTTTAATATAATTCAGGTCCTCTTCCGTAAAATCCCAAGCTTTTTCCTTGGCGATCCCGCCTTTGTTCGAGCCGAGAAATACACGGTCGCCGTTTTCCAGCGTAACCCGCGCATACCCGTTTTCCCCTTCAAAATTCCGGCAATGGCTATGCTCAATCTCCAATTCATCCATCACCCGCTGGATATAATGGGCGACTTGGTCATTTCCAAATTTGCCTAAATAGGACGCTTCCATTTCACACATTTTGGCATAAGCGCAGAAGTTCAAGGCGTTTCCACCAGGGTACATCATCCCCTGGTGGAAATACTTGTCGACTACGTTGTCGCCGATGCCGATAACCTTATATTTTTCCATTAATACTCAACCTTCCACATATATCTGCGAGTTGTAAGCGGATGCTCTCGTTCCGCTGCCAAAGCTTGATTGTAAACCGGATAAACGTTGTTAAACAGAGAATGGTTGAAGTAATCGACCACGGAACCGTCGATGGTGGACAAGCCCAAATCCTTGGCATCCAACACTTCCACTCTCTTGGCATAACGGTTCAGGAAATTCAGCGCTCTTTCATCCAGCGGCCGGGTGCTTCCTTCGGAAATCTGAATGACGAACGGAATTTCCGCATCCGTAATCTCAAACGGCCCGTGGAAAAATTCGCCCGAATGAATGCTGGAGGAGTTGATCCACTGCATTTCCATGAAGATACAGATGCTTTCCATGTAGGCGGCCCCGTAACCGGCTCCGCTGGCCATGGTGTAAATGACGTTATCGTCTTTGTGGTTTTTGGCGAACGTCAGTGCGCGTTTGGCCACATGTTTGCAAGCGTTTTTAACAATGTGATCGATTTTGGCCACACCATCGAGGAATTGATTGTAGTGCTCGTATCCCTCAGTCTGATTCAATGCTTCTACCGCGGTCAACAGGGCTTTTATGGTTTTTTCTCCAGCGATATCCTTGCCTTCGCCAAATGTATATTTCACCACATAATCCGCATGCTCCGTAATTGGTGAATCCGTGAGCCAAGTTAACGCAATGACCGGAACACCCGCCTTTTTGCCGATCTCCGCCGCTTTCACCGTCTCCGGCGTATTGCCTTTGTGCGAGGCTACCACCAGCACCGAATTTTCGCCAAAGGCTTTAGGCGTGTTGTGCACAAACTCGTTGCTGTTATACAGCCCTACTTTAATATCCTTGGCCTCTTTCTCCAGCAAAGTTTTGGCTGGATAAAAAGCGCCATAAGAACCGCCGCATGCTACATAATAAACCTGCTTAATACCTCCAACCTCTTGTTTCCCTGCCACAATGTCTCCAATAATTTGTTTGATATCCATCGTCTTCTCCTTGTATGATACATTTAGTTTTTTTTCATTCCTCACCGGTGTTTTGTATTGGAATGTCTTGATGCGATAATAACACATGGAAATACATAAGGCAATACTATAATTCGCCTTTTTTTGGTTCACAGCTTGTAGATATTGTTATAATATAGAGGTAGAGAAATAAAACAATATAATACAAAGTTTTTTTGGAGGTAAAACCATGGTCGATCATACAGAATTCGCTCCATTATATAAACAACTGCAAGATAAAATTTTGGAATCCATCCATAACGGCAGTTTGAAGCCAGGAGACAAACTCCCTACGGAATTAGAGCTCAGCGAAACCAACAACGTGAGCCGGGTCACGGTCCGCGCTGCCCTCGATTCGCTTACCTCTGACGGGTATTTGGTGCGAATCCCGGGTAAAGGCACTTTTATTACGAAAGAGAAGATCAAGAAAAACGTCACGGAGACCATTGGATTCACCGACACTTGCAAACTGCAAAACAAGGTCCCTGGGGCAAAAGTGATCAAGTGCGTAATTGAAGAGGCTACTGCTGCGGATCAGGAGCATTTGGGTTTAAAACCCGGGGATAAAATCATTAACATCGAAAGAATCAGATATGCCGACGATGTCCCAGTATCTGTGGAATATACCCGGCTTCCTTCTTCTTTTTCCTTTTTGCTGCAAGAGGATTTGAATCATAAATCATTGTACGAAATTTTAAGAAACAAACACAAAATTACATTTGGCATATCCCGAAAATATATCGTGATGGAATACGCTTCTTTCGATGTAGCCACCTACTTGAATATTGAGGAGGGTCACCCTCTGCTATGTATCCGAAGTACCGTCAGCAGCCTGGATGGTAAAAAAATCCATCGCTCCAAGCAGTTGATACTAGGGGACCGGTTTGAGCTAATTGTTTAAATAAATTGACTTTGTGGTTACAGGAAGGTAATACCAAGAGATTATCATCCTGCCCATTAACTTGATTAACTACTAAAGTTCCTGTATCAAGGTAAGAGGAAGGAATTTGGACATGGAAAAAATCACCTGTCTTTTACAATATCCATGTACTGAAACAAAACATGGTTGTCTGATTTGATTGATACACTTCGATGAAAATGTTGGAAAATATAATCAGTAAGAACTGTTATGTCTGCCGTCTTTAAAGATTGAACCAGTCCTTTGGACGTTTAGTAGAATTGGTACCATTCCCAAATGTTCCGGAGGTCGTCGATCGGATATTTGTCTTTCGGGAGCTACGTGCGGGCTTCCTCTGCGTAGGCAAAGAAATCTTCCCTTGTCCAGTGTGAATACATTGTTTTATAACCAAACCGCTTCCAGAAAAAAATAAACGACCGTTCCCCGGTAGAATACCGGGAAACGGCCGCAGCTTAAATCATGTCTTTTTTATACTGTCTACTTGACAAGCTTATGACCAATTTAGCGACTTCTTAGTTATATGAATGAGAGGTTGGGATTTATTTGTTATCAAATTTAGTAACATGATTTAACTTACATTTTCCGCCTTGCACCTGAACCGCTTGTGCGGCCGCTTCATTCCCTTGTTCGCACATCAATGAAAACGCCTCCAATAAGCAGTATCCTATTACGATTAATCTTTCTCATATATAACCTCACTCGTCTGTTTAATTTTCGCTCGTCCTTATCAAAGCACCTTTCCCCTGTTCTTTTTCCACAAGTCCCCACTAGTGCTTTTAAATATGGTTAATGACTCATCATAGCCACTCTTGTTAGCTAGCAGTAACCCGGATTCCGCCGTGTTAGTTTTTATTAAAAAAGAGACAGCTTGGCGGTTGCGGGATCGTGGGATGCAGTTGCCTCTGATGCAAGGATTTGCGAGTTGCAGAAGTTGTATATGCTTCAGGAAGCGAGAGGAACTAGTAGGCGAGGGATTAATTCAGTGAGTTGTCGCTTTATGTTCTTCGGCTGATATTAGGAGATAATTATTATAAAACAGAAGGGAGTGGCAAGCGCTCCGGATATATCAGGTTAAAGAATCGAGCATGGTGATGCATTTATTCCATGCTCGATTTTTTCTACTACACTAAGCACTAAACCGAGTCCGTATGGTGTTGGCAAGCGAAATCGCTATTCGCTTTTTCGCTCCCCGAGCTTGACGGCCGAACGAGCCGATCCCAATGCTATGCGACCCCAAGCAAGGAATCGGTAAGCCCCTGACATAACGATTCAATCACTTGTTCCTTCCCTTGAACGATTCTTTCCCCAACGTAATTTAGCTGAATCCCATCCGTGAAATTCTCATTCATAAATTGTGCGTCCATGCCAGCCATAGCGATGTGGAGTTTCTTAAGCAGCTCCTTCTTCGGTGCGTTCCCGCAATCCTCAGCGCATGTGATAACGAAATCTTTTTTGCCTGTGACACTATCTGCCATAACCAAACCTCCTAGCCCAGCTTCGTATGTAAGGGGAGTTTTCATCTATTCTAATCCTTGTTCGGAAATATGGAAAGGTTAGGTATGGCTTTTATTCCCGAAATGAAAGCTCAGGAATGAAACGCCCTCCAAAATTCACTCTCCGTATTGATCATGTCCTTGATCTCAGCGAAAGGAATTGTGAATGTCGGAAAACCCGCTGCGTAAGGAGCGATCTCATACGGTGCAAACACCAGATGCAACGCGTCCTCGGTTACATAGAAGGGCTGGTTTGCTGCAATTCCCTTGTAGCTATCCGGGAATACGTACGAATACTGCGGATCCTCTTGTATCTGCTTGCCAACGATACGGCTGAGCTCCTTCACATAATCGATGCCAGGCTTAAACAAGTCCTTCAATTCATACATCCTGCCGTTCTCCAGGTTGATCACAGCGTAAACTTTGGTTGGCATGCCATGTGCGGCACCGAAGGGATAGTTATAACCGTTCAACTCTAGTTCGAGGAGCTTCTGCTTGTAGAAAATGACGTCAAAATCACCTGTATACGTGTAATCAAGCTGTTGATTCTCAGGAATGAATTTCACCTGTGACATTTCTTTAAGCTTCGTATTCAGCGTTTGCTGAGCTGCCTGATCCCTCATACCTTCGATCTGTGGATAGTAGACCAAGTAATCCGGATTGGGTTTGTACTTTTCTTCCATTACCTTATAAGGTGGTTGCAGCGGAATCACCGTGTTCTGCTTCCAGATGACGTGACCCGACCGATCTACGTAAGACAGCCGCTGATCGACCAATGCCTTAATTAGCCCGCCTGGTTCGAGCGTGAGCGAACCGCTGCCGTTCACTTGAGGATACCCCGGGGCCGGTCTGCCGGTTCGATCAATAAAATACGTCTGCTGTGCATCATAAACGGATGCCAATCCGTGCTTGTATTCCGATACTTCACGGTATACAAAATCGGATAACCTCTTTCCATCCCAATCCGCAATGGCATAGATCGAACCGATATACGGCTGTGCAGGATCGATCGCACGTCCAAGCGCAAACCGGTCTTCATTCAAATCCCGAATATCGTTATATTCCGGTTGGATGACCCACTCGCCCTGTTTATTAATGACGCCATACTTCGACTTGTAATCTTCAGCCGTGTTGACGATGGCTCTGTCATGATGAAAAGGAAATGCCGAAGTATAGGTCGGCGGAATGACGATGTTCCCCTGCTCGTCGATATAGCCGTATTTGCCAGTGCTATCCTTCTGATAAGCAAGCAAGCCATCGCCGGGCGGTCCGACGTAGGCGAATGGATAATTGGCCAATCGGCGGCCATGGAGATCAACGAGCGCGTAATGACGGTCTTGGATTTTCACAACAGCTTTGCCATCGACAAAATCATTCGCTTCCTCATATTGCGCCGGGATTACCTCTTGGCCTGTGGAATCTAAATAGCCGTATCTGCTGTTCGCGCTATCGCCACTGCCATTATCGGTTACATAATAAACCGCTCTTCCTTCTTTAAGTTCTGCGATATACGGATAACCTCGTCGTGTCAGAACTACTCCTTGTTCGTTAATCATCTTAAAACCTTGTTCATCGATCACGGTCGCTCGATGCTCCGAGAACGGGCTGATGAACTGATATATAGGCTTCACTACAAAACGGTCAGACCTGTCGATGAGGCCATACTTCCCCTTCACGCCTACGATCGCGAGACCATTGTCCTGAAAATCCTGTGCATCATCGTACTTCGGCTCAATGACCATATTTCCGCTGCGATCAATGTATCCCCACTTCGTTCCGTTCGTCGTTTTCACGGATGCCGGAAATAACCCGACATGCTGCTGGGACTGCCCTCTGCTTGCCAGCATCTCCTTGATCCGTTTCTCAAGTTCAAGCAGCGTTTCGCGCGCCGGGTAAGGTTCTGCGAACGTAAGTGCTTTGCGGACCGACACAAGGGCTGCTTCCGGCATTCCGGCCCGATACTGTGCCTCCGCCAGGTAATACCAATAATATGAGTAATCCGGATGTTCTTGCGTCAGTCTCTCGTAGTACCTAACAACGACAGGATAATAATAGGGGTATACATCCGGTGCAGTGACTAAGGCCCCTTGGCTCCACCTGACGACCTCGACTCGATAAGCTTCGCCTGTATCGTGAATCCAAAGCGCAATTTCAGCCTGACCATCCGGACCCGAAGCACCTGGCATGTCGGCAATTTCGATATAACTGTAATATATATCGGCAGGTGCGATATCTTGGAGGCCCTCTGGTGTCCAAGCGTATATCGACAATTTTGACCAGATGGAACCGAGCTGCCATCCCACGATCAATTGATTCATATGAGGGTTCAACACCGGGGCCGCGGTCAATAAATGAACCGCATATCCCTGCCCCAAGACATTGGCTACGACCTCATATCCGCCGTTGCGGTACTGTAGCACAAATAAATATAGTGCTTCATTGAATCGGGACACACCAGCAATCTCCGGTATGTGATCTCCCGTTACGTCGGCTGTGATAACCGCAGGATGTTCTGCAGGTTTATCGATTCGTACAAGTTCAGCACCGCTTGGCAGATAGGCCTTAGCGATTTGTGCCAAATGCTGATCATTAACGGACATTTCGGCATCCTCCCTTATTCAGAGCTTTCTCGCCTAACTGTATGCAGAGGATGGTCAAATATGCACCTGCAGGCAGGTTGGAATGGCACGTCTCACCCCTGTGTTCCATTGTCGAATGAACGCAAGTTAAAAAAACGACCTGATCACGTTAGGCAATCAGATCGTTCTCTTCACTTCAAAATGGTTTGCTGACCATGAAGTATAAAATAACAATCGGCAGCAGCGTGGCTATTGTCCCGCCTAAAGCCCAATACGTCGAAGCTCTTTTATAACCGGCTGAAATGACCCCATCCCTAATGGATTGCATGCTATGCCGAATCATTCCTTTTTGCAGCGGAATCAAAAAAACTGCCCACAGGATCCCCGTAACGCCAAACAGAATCAATGAGGCCATCAGCCAGTTCATTCCGCCCATTGCATATCCGGCTTGAACAGCCATCATAACGCCTGAGACGATAATTAGCAGCAAACCTGGCAGGGTAAATACCATATCGGCTAACAAAACATTCTTAACCGTATTATGGACTTCGGCCGGATCCCCTCTCAGGTCAGCTCTTATTTTCCAGAATGCCGCCGTAATGATATTACCGAGAAATAATACGCATCCGGCGATGTGCAGAAATAACCACAGCGTCATAAGCCATCCTTCCCCTCTTTCCGGTGCCCGGGCCGGAGAATATCGATGATGAATTCGGCATAATCCTTCGTGCTGAATGCATGACTATTTACACCGATAAGCCCCCGCATCCGCAGTCCGAACGACAACAGCTCGAACAGCTCGGCGGTGCGTTCCGCATCGATGGATTCCGGTATAACCCCTGCTTCCTGGCCTGTGACAATCCATAGCTTCGAAGTGGCTGTCGCTTCCCTATAGAAGCCAGCCACAATGTCGGCGATTTCGGGCTGATCGCTTTTGCCAATCAGGTACATGAAGATCAGGTTGCTGACATCATCACGACTTTCCAGTCTCGACATGCTGTTGGTAATGGTATTCATCGGTCCGTCAAACTGTTTGATATCCCCTTGCTTGTTCACTTCGCTCATGAACTGCTCGTTCTGCTCGGCAAGCTTAGCCCGTAATACGTGCACAAACAACTCATCCTTACTTGAAACATAATGAAATATGGCGCCTTTAGACAAACCGGAACGCTTCATGATGTCATTAAGGGTGGTTTGGCTGCAGCCTTGCTCCCTAATCAGGTCTTCCGTGGCTTCAAGCAGTATTCGCTTGGTTTGCTCTCGCCTTTCTTCCTGCTTCACTTATTAATTCCTCCTTGATGATAAGTTGATTACCCTTGAGGTGGAAGCCAGCCCGCCATGAGAACCGCTGCCAGAAACACGATTTGGAGAAACGTTCTCGGTACGATTGGAGTGACCGGCTTACCGCCAAGTGACAAATGGTGATTTGCTGCGTATACATTGGCGGGAAACATGGCGATCAGCATCAGCGCCAGACCGGCAGAGGCCCATGCTGTTGTAGCCGGAATAAGGATGAGCATCGCGCCTGCAAGCTCCAGCACACCGGTGATGGTAACCATGAGCGCAGCCTTCGGTATTCCTGGCGGGATCATGGCGATTAAATCGGGTCTTCGTTTTCCCCAGTGGGCAGAAGCCGTTAGCAGTAACAGGACCGCAACCGCAAATCTGAGTGAGATGACCCAGTCATTCATATACTCCCAGCCTGCAAAGCCGAGCGTCCGAAACAAAAGAAGCGAAACCAACATGGCTATAAACGGAATCATGACCTTCACCAACCCTCCGTATATTTGTAGCTTTATTATATATACCGACCAGCGGTTTGTAAATATGAATTTCAAATTTATTCCTTTAAAGACTTCAGTCACGTTCAGCGTCGAATAAAAAAGAAAGCAAGCCTGCGGCTGCGTTCCAACCGGGCTTGCTCTCATTTCTACTCTCTTATCATAGGTCTGGCCTATTATGCTGCGTCTTTTTTTTCTTCATACATTCGAAATAGCAGGATATACAGCACCACACTGATTAATGCCGATAGCAAGATAATGCTGAATATACCCATAGGCTGCAGCCAAGAGGACAGAAAGACCGTCACCGGTGCCAGAAATCTTCCGATCGTAAACTGTAAGCTGTCAGCTCCCATATATTGTCCTCTTGCATGCTCCGGGGCATAACGGCTGATAAAGCTTTGCGTCACGGGGGAACGGACCATTTCGCCGAAAGTGAAAATAATGGTTACAAAGAATAGGAACCAGATGTTTGTGTTCAGCCCGAGTGCAAAAGTGCCTACTCCGGATAACAGGGAAGACAGTACGAAGACGTCACGCTCCCTCCAATCCCGAAACCACTTGGTGACCGGGAGAATAAAGAGAACGAACATGAGCCCGTTAAGCCCCAGCACCCACCCTAATATCTCCGTGCTCGAAAGCAAAGCGAATGCCCATTCCAGGAGAACAGCGCCTGGGATGGTACATAATCGATCACATATACAGCCAAATACAGATCCAGCTGCATGATGGCCACAAGAGCAAAAATCCCCGCCAGTATGTACACCAAAAACACCTTATCTCGAAAAATGACGCCATATCCCTTCCACTGTTCCTTGAATACCTGAAGAATCGAACCTGTCGGCTTCGTGCGTTTTGCAGGCGCCGGCAGGGTTTCCTGAACGATGAAGTAAATGGCGATAAAATAGATCAGTAAGACGAAGGAACAAGACCACAGAAGCTCTTGCCGATACTGAAAAAAGAAAATGGCCCCAAGCGCCGGACCAAGCACGGCTCCCAAGTTGTTCGCCGTCATGAACGTTGCAAATACCTGCCGGCGTTCTTCAACCGGAACCAGATCGGCTACCATCGCGGAGCTGGCAGGCCTATAGATGGCGCCCCCGAATCCGATGCCGATAAATGCGGCATAATCGATCCAGTGCGAAGGCGACAGCGCGAACAGCGCAAACATGACCGTCTGCAGCGAGGCGCCAAGCAGCATGATGGGGCGGCGTCCCAGCCGATCGGCTAATGCGCCGCCGAGCAAGCTGCCGATGATGCTGAATATCGGCGGAACCGTCATGAGGATTCCCGCGATATGATTGCCTAAAGCCGCTCCGAAATAAACCGTTATGAAGGGAAAGTACATCCAAAACAGCATATTGAACAGCGCTTCACCCAATAATCGAACCTTTAAGTTGTTATCCCATAATCGAATTTGCACAGGACTCCCTCTTTCTATCCGAACAGCACAAGTAAAAAATGCGATATACCACGTCCCCCGGCCGGGTATTACAAACTATAAAACATTTCCCTGGCAAAATATAGACTTATATTAAGCGCTGAGCTATACTAATAATATGAAAGCCGAATATCGTCCGATTCAATTTAGATGACCCACAAAACGAACATTTGTTCCATATATGACAAGACGCTCCCGCGGGAGCGTCTTTTTTCGATGCATGGAGCTGGATGCAGGCTGCTTCTCCAACGGGACTTAATCAGCCAGCTTCTTCAATTCATGCAGATGATCGAAGATCATCTGGCAGACCTCAGAGACCCGCTCCCGATCCTTGTACGTTAGCCAAGCCAATTCATCAATTTCCGAAGCCGGGCTTAACTCTCCTTCATACTCCGCCGTGTAACAGGACATCGTTACTCGAACGCCCTCCGATTTGCCGTGAGCGCCAGCGCGGAAGCTGCCAGCATGCGCCGCGGTCTCCGGATTGATACGAACGGACAGTTCCTCCTGGATTTCCCGCACCAGCGTGTCGATATCGGATTCCCCAGGTTCTCGCTTTCCTCCCGGCAAGTAGTACGTATCCTTTCCTTTGGAACGAGCGCCCAATATGCGTCCTTCCGCGATGTGGATCCAGGCGATTTTGTCAATCTCCGTTATCATATGGATTCCTCCCCTCATCAGATGAGCTTAACGCTAAGCCGTCTCTTGTTGTTCCCGTTTCCCGCCTAATTTAAATACCAGAATCCCGCCAACAATAACAAGAACACCGATCAGCTGATTCATGGTAAACGGAACCTTCTCTAACCCTAACCATCCCAGGGAGTCCCACAACAACGCAAAACCGAGCTGCGAGGTCATGACAATCGAAATGGCGAATGTGGCACCGAGCAGCCTTGTCGCCTGCACCAGGCAAATCACCACGCCGACCCCAATCAACCCGCTAATCCAGTACCAAGGCTCCATGTTATGTAGGGAGAACGTCCCTTTGCCTTCTACAACAAGACTCATGCCAAACGAAGCCACGAAGCCCATGCCTAACACCAACGTCGTTGTAGACCAGGAGCCTGTTTTCTCATTCACTCTGTTATTGAAAATATTCTGCAAACTAACCAATGAACCCGCGATTAGTGCCAATACCAATCCTGCTATCATGTTCCATCTCCTCACTTCATTGATTCATCCTCACCAAGCGTCATTCTTCGTAGATGTTGCCTCCCGCTACACTCGTCAACGCTTCCCGATCTTTAATCAGAATGAACCCCTTGCGGCGCTCGATCAGCCCTTCTTGACTGAACTTCAGAATCACCCGGTTTAAATGCCGGTAGCTGGTGCCGAGCAGATTCGCGATATCCGTCAGATTGTAAGCGGCCGGATCGTTGGCAGCGAACGTGCCTGACTCTTCGTCAGATACGGATAATAGATAGCTGGCCAGTCGCACCTCAACCGGATGCAGCAAATTAAAACTCAAGAAATTGGATTTAATATAAAACTTCCGCGTAATGATCCGCAGCAAAAATTGCAGCAATGGCGGATGCTCCTGTCCGTATTTGCGAAGCCAGCGATAATGCACGCCGATCATATACACAGATGATATGGCCTGTACCGTATTGATCAACGGATTGCCTTGAATGTATTCAATATCTCCGATCACCTCAAGCGGTGTTTTAAAAGATAGAACAAGCGCCTTGCCTTCTGCGGAGGTCGTGAAGATTTTTATCTTCCCTTGAACCAGGATATACAGCATCTCGGCCGGCTCGCCTTGCGTGCAGACGATGTCGCCCTGATCGAAGTGATATAACACCAGATATGGCATTAAATCATCGTGAAATACGGACTGGATCTGGTTGCTCAGCAAAAAATGCTGCATGAGCTCCGCATTTTGAATTTCCTTCACATCTCTCTCTCCTTTCCCGAACATTTCAATGGATCACTTGCTTCCATATCATAATTTGATTATCACGACACCGGCGATCATCATCCCGATCCCGATGAATTGAGGCAAGCTCATTCTCTTCTTCACCACGCCGAACCATCCGTTGCTGTCAATCAGGAACGTTAAGAATAACTGGGCAATCAACAATGCGGATATCGTTAATGTGACGCCGATGTTCTGAATCGCTGTCACCTCACTGAATATAATGGGTGCCCCCAAGGCTCCCCCGATTAGATAGAGCGGCTTCACTTGTCCAAATCCTTGTCTGCTTCCGTCCCGGACGAACAGCAAAATGACCAAAGCCATAATAAATCCGGTCAACTGCGTAACGGTCGCTGCTTGCCAAGTGCCCATATCCTGGCTAATCCGGGCATTGGCCACCCCCTGCAGCGTAATGCAGGCACCGCCAATGAATGCAAATAAGATTCCTCTCACGATACATACTCCTTTTTCTATAGGTCTGTATACTATTAAAAGTGAATTCCCCAAACTCGGGAAAGGACATATGTCCTGAAATGAAGGGAATTCCAAATAAAGCGATGCCCAAAGACACGAATTTCATTATATACTATCGGTCGGCTTGGCATGTAACATACAAAAAAGCTGCCGGATTTCCCTTGGCAGCTTAACGGATTGCCACGATGCAGTGACTTATACATATTCAGGATGCCCATGCCTTTTGCAGCCGAACCAATAACAAGCGGTCAGTATGGAGGGACGATGATCCATGACGGGATATTCCCCTTCTGTGAAACGGGAAATGATCGTTTGGTAATTTTCAATATCGTCCAAGGCGAAGCGGATGCTTGCCTGGTTTTCCTCATCAAACTCATCTTCTTCCGGATCATGCTGAATATCGGCAATCCATGCCCTGTTTTCCTGCACCGCTTCAGCTGCGATCTCTTCTGCTCTTTGATTCTGTCCAGTACGAATCAGCGAATAGATAAACCGATTCACCCAACGAGGATCCTTCGCGTATTCGCGCCAGCCTTTCTCGTAAAAGGTAACGGCGGAATGGTATTGCCCCATCTCCAGATACAATTCTGCGATCTCGACATCTCCGATATAGTCGCCTGTCTCGCTCATCAATTTCTCGATCATCGCAAGCGCTTCGTCATATCGTTTCGTTTCAACTAAACAGGCCGCATATTCATATTTCGTATACTCGTTATCGCCTGCAGCTACAGATTGTCCAAAGTAGGAGACGGCCAATTCTACGTTCTCCAGCCGGTAGGCTGCCACGGCTGCATTATGCATAGCTACAGGCGTTGGATGAACACGAGCTGCGCGTTCTAACGCCACAAGCGCCTCTTCCCACTGTTCAAGATTCAGGTACGCTTCTCCTAGCAATTGGTAAGGAAAATGAGAGCGAGGCTGAAGCTCGATGCACTCCTTCAAAAGCTCAATCGCTAGATCCTCGGCCGCTTCCCAGCAGCCCTGGTCGTTCCTTAATCCCTCGTGAACATAGAAAAACGCCAAGTTATGAAGAGATTGAACATCTCTCGACTCCCTGACAGCCTGTTGAAACAGTAACAATGCACGCTCGTAATCATTCGATTCAATTGCCTCCAAGGCAAGCTGGTTTGTTGTCATGGTATTCCCCTTTATCTATTCGCAATATGCTTAAGGTGCATTATAGCATCCGGGACTTCTGATTTTAATCCCTTCACCAGGTATAAAACCGTTTAAACCAAGATTTCATCTATGACTCTATGATCATTTTGTTTTAAAATATAAATAGATGTCACTTTATTGACGTAACACCGACTGGAAGGAGCTCCTCTAACATGATGCCAGACAAACAAGAACAAGGTCCCGATGAGCAGGTCGGACTACAATTACAAGCGGATTGCGAACGCTGCTTTGGATTATGCTGCGTCGCTTTACCCTTCGCCGCCTCCACGGATTTTGCCATGGACAAAGACGGTGGAACCCCTTGTCACCATCTGCAATCCGATTTCCGCTGCGGTGTGCACAGCAGCTTGAGACAGCGAGGTATGAGAGGCTGCACCGTATACGACTGCTTCGGAGCAGGTCAAATGGTTACACAGGTTACTTATAATGGACGCGACTGGCGGCAGGCCCCTGGGACGGCAAAAGAAATGTATGACGTATTCCCGATCATGCGGCAGCTTCACGAACTGTTATGGTATCTGAACGAAGCCCTGACTTTGCAACCGGCTCAAGACATCCATACCGATCTGAGATTGTCGCTGGAAGAGACACGACGGATGACTCAGCTTCCTCCCGAATCTTTGTTAAAGCTGAATGTTGCAGCTCATCGGGCAGACGTGAATCAGCTGCTTCTTCGGACCAGTGAGCTTGTGCGGGATGATGCGCGCAAGAAGCATAAGGGGCCGCCCGTGCGTCAAAAGATCGGGGGGCGCGGTGCTGACCTGATGGGTGCAAAACTTAAAGGAGCAGACCTAAGATACGCCAATCTGAGAGGAGCTTATCTTATTGCCGCGGACCTCAGAGGAGCCGATCTGCGGGCTGCCGATCTGATCGGTGCCGATTTCAGGGACGCAGACCTGAGAGGAGCCAATCTGGCGACCAGCCTCTTCCTTACTCAATTCCAAGTTAACGCGGCAATAGGAGACGCCAATACCAAACTGCCTCCATCCTTATCTCGACCGGACCATTGGACGCGTTAACGCTGAATATATCGGGTAGTAGAACAGCTGAAGATTTACTACCAACACCAAAAAGCCGGCAGCTAACTTGCAGCCGGCTTTTTGGTAGTGGCCGAATCGCCTACACTTAACGCCTGTAAACGCTTCAGTTATGGAATTGTATTTTAATTTTCACATAGGCTTCTTCCATGAATCCTTCAAAGGAACGATACGGTTAAACACCAGTCTCCGTTCGGTCGTATATTTGGAATCCACGCAGAAATAGCCGTGTCTGATGAATTGGTACGTTCGGTTTTGGGTCGCCTCCTGCATGGAAGGCTCCAATATAGCATTTTCGATGCGAATCAACGATGCGGGATTCATTAGCTCCTCCCATATGTTCCCCGATTCAGATAACTCGGCAGATTCCTTCAGCAGCTTATCATACAAGTGAAGTTCCGCCGGGATCCCGTGCTTCGCAGACACCCAATGCAGCGTTGCTTTCACCTTCCGCTCATTAAATCCGCTCCCGCTCTTCGTTAATGGATCATACGTGCAGTGGATCTCCGCGATGTCCCCCGTGTCTGGATCTTTCACGACATGTTCGCATTTGATGAAGTAGGCTCCTTTCAAACGCACTTCCTTGCCAGGAGATAACCGGTGAAATCCAGGAACGGGCTCCTCCATAAAGTCCTCACGCTCGATGTACAACTCCCGTGAAAAAGGAACCTCCCGCTCACCCAACGTATCATCATTTTCATGATTCGGTATAGCAAGCATCTCGGTGCAATCTTCTGAAAGATTCGTGATGATCACCTTCAGCGGCTTCATGACAGCCATTGCGTTATAACACCGTTCCTTCAAGTCTTGACGGATATAATGATCGAGCATGCCTGAATCCACCAGACTGTTGCCGCGAAACACCCCGAGTTCGCCCAGAAAACGCCGAATGCCCTCAGGTGTCACGCCTCGCCGCCGTAATCCTTTCAACGTAGGCAGTCTGGGGTCATCCCATCCGTCGACAAAGCCCCCCTCTACCAATTCCCTCAGGTATCGCTTGCTCGTAACGTATCCCGAGATATTCAATCTTCCGAATTCCCGCTGTTTCGGCGGCTCGGTTACTTCCAGCTCCGTAAGTACCCACTCGTATAGCGGTCGATGATCTTTAAATTCGGCTGAGCATAGCGAATGGGTAATTCCTTCGATCCAGTCCTGGATCGGATGGGCGAAATCGTACATCGGATACACACACCAAGTTGTTCCGGTCCGATAATGCTTCGCATGAATGATACGATACAGGACGGGATCTCTCAGGTTCATGTTGGGGGACGACATATCGATTTTGGCTCGGAGTACTTTTTCCGACGTATGGAATGCTCCCGCGATTATTTGCTCAAATAACGCCATATTCTCCTCAATGCTGCGCTCCCGAAACGGGCTGTTGATGCCGGCTTCGGTCAGCGTTCCCCGGTATTCCGTCATTTGTTCGGATGTGAGATCGCAGACATAAGCCTTCCCTTTGGCAATGAGTTTCCTGGCCGCTTCAGCGATTTGATCCGCATAATCCGACCCAAAATAAACGTTCGGCTTAAGTCCAAGCCACTCGATATCCTCCTGAATCGCATGCACATATTTGATATCTTCCTTCAGTGGATTCGTATCGTCGAACCGAAGATTGAATGTTCCATGAAACCGGCTGGCGATGGAGTGATTAATGTAAATCGCATAGGCGCTGCCGATGTGCAGATAGCCGTTGGGCTCCGGCGGAAATCGCGTAGCCACCGGCCTGTTATACACGCTGTTCTCTACATCCTCCTTGATCATCTTGGTCAAGAAATCCACCGTTTCTTCTCCTTTGTTTTTGTCGTCGCTCATACCTGACTCCTCCTTACGTTGTTTGATCTGCCGTAATTCCATGAAAAACAAAAAAATCCCGTCTCCAAGACATAAGTCTTGGGGACGAGATTGGTTTCGCGGTGCCACCCCTATTCGCCGATATCTCACGATATCAGGCCTTATCAGGTACGGCCATCACGCGATCGCTTATACCCTAGCTCTGTAACAGGAGCTCCTGTCGCACCATCCCTTATCCATAAGTTCCGATGCGCCGCTCAGAGGCTTGGTTCAATGAATGGCATCCAACTCCTTTTCAGCTTACCGGAGCTCTCTGTAGGGATTCCTGTTCATCTACTCTTCTCTTCATGGCGTTTACAATTTGATCCATAGTATCATCAAAAAAATAAAAAGTAAACCGTAAAACGTCGACTGCAATGAAACGCCGATGCAATGAAAAATTTGTCCCGTTCTGTTAGATAGGCAGCAGCTTCACCGTAGCCTGCTTGCCGCTGACTTGTATACCCGTCTCCTTCTTGCCTACCTCAGCCAGATCTTGCACGAGTCGCTCCAGCAGTTTGCGGGCGGCTTCGCCCTCCCTGCCTTGAATGCGAATAACGGGCTGGACAGCTTTGCCCGCTGCCAGCAGCTTATGCATTTGCGACAGCTTGGTGTCATAATCATGCTCTTCGATATGTACGGACAAGCGGAATTCCTTTACTTTCATCGGATCGGCTGAAGCTTGCTGGCCCTTCTTCTCTTTCACTGCCTCCTGCTTCGCCTGCCCCCGGCTTACGAGTTTGCATGGCGGGGGACTGCTGAATAGGGAGGTACACACCAAATCGGCTTTGTGACTTTTCGCCAGCGCTAGCGCCTCATCCCTGGAGACGACTCCCAGATCTTCGCCGTTTAAGCCGGTCAGCTCTACTTCGCGTGCTTTTATCTTTTCATTCATCATTAACATGGATAGATCCTCCTATTAAAAGTAGGTGTTCGTTCATTCATTGCTCTGCCTTTGCGTTCACATCATGGTGCATGAACCGAACAGAATGGGTTCGGTATTCCTGCTCTTCCGTGATTTCCAGACAGTTCAGCTGTTTACCGTACACGCACGCTCCATCAATACCGATTTTGTCCCCTTCTCCACAGAACCAGATCTGCTCCGAGTCGTGCAGGTTGACCGCTGGCGTATGCCCGAACACCACGGTTTTGTTGATGCCAGTAGGATAATTGAAGAATGGTTCCCGTATCCAGATGAAATCATGCTGAGGCTGCAACTTCCAGTCTTCAACACCCGGATTGATCCCTGCATGCACGAATATGTGAGTGTCTGTTTCATAGAAAAGTGCCAGCGTATCAAGAAAGGATAGATGATGCTCATACCCCTTCTTAATATAGGCTTTTCCTTCGTTATATCTGGCACGATCCATTTCACCCTCAAAAAAATCGGCGCCGCAGTAGCTTTCAATCGTATGTCGAGCTCCATTGCGAATCCAGCGCGAGTTCGCTTCATCCGAATCAAGCAAAATGGCATCCAGCATCATCTGGTCATGATTTCCGCGAAGCGTAATCGCACCATCATCCCGCAGTTTCATCACTTGTTCAATGACATCCCTGCTTCTCAATCCACGATCCACGTAATCCCCAAGCAAGATCAGCTGGTCCTGGGCAGGTTTATACTGCACATCATACAGTAACTGATTGAACTCATCGTAGCAGCCATGAATGTCGCTAATCGCTAATATTCGAATTGCCGTTCCCTCCCTACGCTAATCATATAAAACGATATTTAGCCATCACGTCTCCCCAAGGGGCAATCCCGGCTTCTTTAAACCCGATTTGGGAATATAGCCTTTTTGCATGCTCATTCTCGGATTTATAACAGAGCATAACATCGTTTGTTGTATCCGGCGAGTTCCGAATCTCCTCGAGAACCAAACGAATCGCAGGTTTGGCATAATGTAGTCCCTGAAACTTGCCGTCGATCATAAACCGGTAGATCCAGTAGTTATCATCGTGCGGGTGCAGGCCATACATCACAAATCCGATCATCTCTTCATCATGGTAGATCGCACGCGTTTTGAAGCCCTCCATGAATTGAGCTTCCGCTATCGAGTATAGATTGGGGGCAATCCACTTCTCCTGTTCAGGTCTCGGTTTAAGACGGATGCAATCCTCCCAATTGTCCTTATCTATGGCATGAAGTGTTATCAAATGCAAGACTCCTTCATATATGGTGTATGCCTTTATCCTAATCCAATGCCGACCATTTTTCACGGTATTAAATATGTAAATTCAAATAAGACGCTGCACGTTGCCATATTTAGAGCAAGATAATGAACGATTATAAGTATTTATTACATATTCCGATCATCTCTCAATGGATAAACTAGAAGTAACTTTATTTTACACGGAGGCGATATACATGCGGCAATTGAACCATAACTTCCAACCGAAAGGACAACTAACTATGAAACGAATGAGGGTTATGATATATGAAGAACATATTGAATATTGGAGTTTTGGCCCATGTTGATGCCGGTAAAACCACACTAACGGAGCAAATCCTGTTCAGATCCGGCATTATTGATCAAGCGGGTTCCGTTGACCAAGGCAATACCATCACGGATTCGCTGGAGATTGAGCGAAGACGGGGCATCACGATAAAATCCGCTGCCGTATCCATCATGCTGGGCGATCTAAAAATCAATCTGATCGATACGCCGGGACATGCCGATTTCATCTCGGAGGTCGAGCATTCACTGAGTGTGCTGGATGGCGTCATCTTGGTGATTTCCGCGGTTGAGGGCGTACAGGCCCAGACGCGGGTGCTCATGCAGACGCTGAAAGAACAAGGGATTCCCACCCTTCTATTCATGAATAAGATCGATCGAATGGGCGCGAATTACCACAATGTCTATACCATGATACGAAATCTGCTGGATGAACATATTTGCGAGATGAGCTCTGTATCTCATGAGGGCAGCGCAACCGTTCGGGTAGACGTGGCCGATCCCCATAACGCCGGATGGGTCGAAATGTTGGCACTGACCAATGACGATCTGCTGAACGACTATGCCCAGGATATTCCCATATCACGCGAGCGGCTGCAGGAAGAATTACGCAGGCAAACCCAGCAAGGTAAAGCTTACCCTCTATTTGCAGGATCAGCAGCCAAAGGGATCGGCATCGAGCCGCTGCTTCATGCGCTTGGGGAGTTGTTCCCCGTTAATGACGCCTCGGAGCTTCAGCATGAATCGTTATCCGGCCTAGTGTTCAAAGTGATCAAACTTCCGAACGGAGAACGGAACGTATACCTCCGGCTGTTCGCCGGCAGTATCCAGGCGCGAGACGAGATTACGGTAATAACGCAGAACGGAAACACCACCATGTTCAAGGTAAAACACCTCCATGCTCTGCATCATGGCAAATCCATGCCGGTGAATCAGATCGATGCCGGAGACATTGCGATTCTCATGACCGATGAACTCAAGGTGGGCGACGTCATCGGTGCTGTTTCCGACAGGATGAAGAGGGTCCACTTTCAGAAGCCGCCGATTCAAGTCCAGGTTTCGGCCAAGAATCCCGCGGAGGAGCATCAGCTTCACACGGCCTTAAGCGATCTCACCGAAGAGGATCCATTCCTGCAATATATCCAGGATATGAAAACCAAAGAAAACATCATCCACGTATTCGGTAAAGTCCAGCAGGAAATTCTGCTGGAAACGATCCAGCAGCAATATGGCATCGAAGCTGCATTTTCTGCTCCGCGGGTCATTTGTATCGAGAAGCCGGTTGCGACCGGAGAGGCTGTTGAATTTATTGGCGAATGTCCTTTTTATGCAACGGTTGGCTTACGGGTTGAGCCTGGCGAGAGAGGAACCGGAATTCAGTATCGTCTGGAAGTGGAACTGGGCTCTCTCCCCTTAGCCTTTCAGAAAGCGATTAAAGACACGGTGATTGAGGTGCTGCAGGAAGGTTTGTATGGATGGACCGTGACCGATATTATCGTGACGCTGACGCATACCGGTTACGCAAGTCCGGTGTCGACGGCAAAGGATTTTCGCAGTCTGACCCCGCTCGTCCTCATGTCTGCGCTGGGCAAAGCCGGAACGGAAGTCCACGAGCCTATCAATGTCATCCAATTCATTTTGCCGGAAACCAGTTTAAGCAAAGTGTTATCCAAGTTGGCAGCGCTAGAGGGGACCTATCAGGAACCAACATTCCACAACCATGCTGTCCACGTTCATGGTACCATCCCCGTGCGGACAACCGACTTGCTGAAAGCCGAAGTCCATTCCCTGACAAGCGGTGAGGGCATGCTCTCCGTTAAACCAGGAGGCTACGTGAAGGTGCAAGCCACCGTCCCTGTGAATAAACGGCGACAAGTCAACCCGCTGAACCGCGGTGAATATATGCTTTATTTGAACAAGATCATGTAAAGAACGTACGTGTCAATCCATAGCGGTGTCGAGAGATGACTCTCGCCCGCTATTTTTTTGTTCGATCCGTTTTCCTTCTAAAGGATAGTCTCTGGCATTAAATGCTTCCGAACTGGAGGTATATACCGGGGATAAGGGCTGTAAAGCCGTTATCATGTGGTTGTTTACAGTGAAAGCAATCAAAGACTACCGACTGCCATGACCTTTACGAAGCAGCTTGGGATATTGCGATGACGCATGTTTAACAACACCACAATGGGCGCAAGCCGTAAGCTTAGGGTCCAGTCGTTCAAGAATCCTCCCGCTCCGAAGTGACTCTTCCATATCAGGCGTAAATTTCGCAATGGGTCTGCGGAGTTTGCCGAAGAATGCTGTGAACAGATCGCCTGCGAGAAGAATTTGGTCGTCAGGATGATAGAATACCACATGCCCCGGACTATGTCCCGGTGTATGATAAGGGATTAACCCGCCATACGCATTGTCCAAATCCAGGGATTTGGTTGGATTAGAGGGGATATCAGATATCCGGTCCGCTTCTAATGGGTGTACTACAATCGGAACCTGCAAGGTCCGAGTCAGGTTCGGCAGCATCCCCACATGATCCCCATGACTGTGCGTAAGCAGCACCCGTACTAAGGGCTTATTCTTGAAGCGGACGTTTAACGCTTGATACAACGAATTCCACATGGACGGTATCCCTGCGTCAACCAGCGTTAATCCGTCCCGATCTTCAACGATCCATACCATGACAGGCAATGGCCAATATACATATCCGCCCCACACGTGACGTGTCAGCTGCTTCCATCGCATTCCAACCATCTCCTTACAAAAGTTATAATATGCGCTCGCACTTTTATATACCAATTGGTATATAATGATCAAAAAAAATTACCTCAATACACCCAAAGTAACTTCTATACTGTGTTTCAAAACAACCGGGGCGGGTTCTATTTTTACGACCACGAAAAGTCCAACCAATGCCAGCATTAGAAAGTGTGCCGTGGAATGAACGTCGATGGTCTGCGCAATGTCTCCCGCTTCTTTTCCTTCGGTCAACGCGTTTGCCAGAAACTGTGATACCTTGTCCTGATACTCACGGCCTTTTAACGCGATTTGCTCATCATGTGCGGCAAGCTCCGTCATTGTGTTTACGAACAAGCAACCGCGCTTTATTCCACGGTCATCGACCGATTCAACAATATCTCGAAATAATGCCTCAATCCCCTTGTACCCCGATCCATTAGCAGCAAGAATAGACTCGAGTTTCCGAAGAAACTGGTCCATATAAATGTCCAATACCTTCATAAATAACGCACGTTTATCTCCAAAAGCCATGTATAGGCTCGGCCGGCTAATCTCCATCCTGGTCGTTAAATCTGTAATGGAGGTCGCTTCGTAACCCTTTTCCCAAAATAATTCCAACGCATTGTTCAATGCTTTCTGCATATCGAATTCCCGCGGACGCGCCAACCACTCTCACCTCAGTTATGTACCAACTAGTATATAATCAATGTTACCCTCCTTGGATATTGATGTCAAGCGTCATGCTTAATGCTATCATCCATCCAGTATTCAGTTTTATATGCCAAGACCTTAGCCTCGAACTATCTTTCTTAGTCCAGTGCAACTCTTTTTGCCCCTTGTCACTTATTAAGTGATAGGAAAAAACGTTGCTCTAGACCCACCCCAACTCGGCTTGGTAATATAGTCAGGTACTATTTTTTGGGGCGTGTGGAAGGAGTCGGCTAGATTTGGAACAACAACGTTATCATGATTTAAAATTGGGTGAAAAAGGTGCCATCATCAGTATCATTGCTTATATCTGTTTATCTGCAATCAAATTATTGATAGGTTACACCGCGAACTCCGAGGCTCTGCGGGCGGACGGATTAAATAATGCTACAGATATCGTGGCGTCCATTGCTGTATTGATCGGACTGCGTTTATCGCAAAAACCTGCGGATCGGGATCATCCATACGGCCACTGGAAAGCGGAAACGGTAGCCTCCTTGATCGCCTCTTTTATTATGATGGCCGTCGGGATCCAAGTCCTGTTCGGGGCCGTTTCTTCCATGTTTGAAGGCAACCATGAATCGCCTGATCTTCTATCCGCGTGGACCGGTATTGGCTGCGCCATCGTGATGTTCTTGGTCTACCGCTACAACAAACGCCTGGCTACCAAAATAAACAGTCAAGCCGTTATGGCAGCGGCCAAGGACAATCTTTCGGATGCCTGGGTCAGCATCGGCACGGTCGTTGGTATCATCGGCGCCCAATTTCATCTGCCATGGCTCGATCCGCTGACCGCCGTATTGGTAGGCTTCCTGATATGTAAAACCGCTTGGGATATATTCCGGGATGCCTCACATCATTTAACCGATGGCTTTGATGAGAACATTGTCAAAAGTTACAAAGAAACCGTAAAGCAAGTGGTTGGCGTTAAGGGAGTCAAGGACATCCGGGCAAGAAATTACGGCAGCAACACGGTTGTTGACATCGTCATCCTGGTCAGGTCGAATCTGGATATCCGGGTCGCCCATGATATTTCAGACCAGGTGGAACATGAATTAAAAGAAACACACGGCGTTTATGACGTACATGTTCATATAGAACCAAGTTAAGCCTCCACCATTACCAAGTGTTATAACAAATGAAGAAGGTCCGGCCATATTCCTGTTGGCCGGACCTTTCTCTTTATTCCTTTCACTTATTTTCTCAGCTATATGGTCTAGCAAATACCCTGGCTGACAACCTAAAGCGCTGCGTCATTTATCAATGACTTTAAACGAAACATAGGCCCCAGCGTGAATATTGTTACACGACCTGCTCTTCTTACACTCAATAATGCTCTTTAAACCTCTTAACCCACCAATTTTTCTTCAATAAATACTCAGCTTTAATGGGCATTATTATGAATTGGTTATTCACTTCAATTGGTTCTTTCAATCCTGTATATACTATATCGACATGTAACTTAAATGGTTTTATCTCTCTTCCGGCTTGATTTTCGAATTCTTTCACAAAAGCTATAAGATCTGGTTTAGCTTCCCAATAATTCATCGCAGTTTGGCCGCCTGCAGGCATACTCCACCAGTTTATAAATGCCGGCCACATGTTTATCAGCATATCCTGTAGGTCTTCTTCTCTAATCATTGTAAAATCAGGGGGATATAAGACTAAATATCTCTGGTTACTCCTTTTCAGAAGCCCATTTTTATAAATGCTTTGATTCCACAACTTTTTCCATTGCTTTTGAAGTTTTTGATTACTTCGCCCAACACTTGAAAATTGGCTAGAGAGCCAGGTGCCTTCTGCACGAACTCGAGAGACTTATAGCGCCAGCGACTGGGTTCGACGGACCAAAACCCACAGCGTAGATACTATGTTATAAGACATCAGAAGCTTCTACGAGCCACATAAATCGTCGGCTATTTCAAGTATTGTCTTACTTTAGTTAAGGTCTGTTATCTAACGGTCTCCTAGATATTTTTCTACAGATTCAAGTAAAAAAAGACCACTCTCTTTAATAAATTGGGTGAGTAAGTGGATATGTCCGGAGCCATAAATCACAAGAATTCTATCTTGATGAGATGAAATTCGTGAAATATTAGAATAGATAATTAAATTTCGACGATACCAGTAATTACAGAGCCAATCAATTCCTATATTGTTTTTACCATCCCCAACTCGCGCAACAGTCATATACGTTTCATGGTCCCCTTGTATTGCACTAGGAGTATTACCTGTCATCAGAAGTTCCCTTACTGTTTTTTCTTTCATTGACTTTTGAAGAGCCTCTGCTTTTTCCTGGTTATTAGAATTTAACCGTTGATAGAGCTCAGGCATGTTTGATTGTGCATATTCATAAACATGTCCTAGTGCAACCCCTCCATACCATTCATTCCAATCGATAGGGTAAATTCTATCATGACCAAGATCAGCCGCAGTACGGAAACCTAATTGATGAATTTCATTTGCCCCGAGAGTAAATTCACCTGACAAATATGAGAGATACTGATTATTATATGCCTCATGTTCATCAGCGAGAGCTTCAACTGCGATTTTCGTTGGATTAAATCGTTTAAGTCTATCGACAACCTCATAAATCTCCTTTTGTCTTTTTAGTGCCAAGACGTCATCAGACTTAACATTGTGCATATCCAGTCCAGGATTGCCCATATGATATGTGCCAAGTAACAAAATGGTACATTTGTTAGCAGAATTCATAAAAAACCTCCATTATTTTAGACTTTATTTATTGTCGTATCACTATAAATGAAGTTGCTAGTTCTTTATACAACATTTCGCTGATTTCCTATAACGTTCTTGCATTCACGAACCCTGACCAGTGCTTAAAGTTCGTAGCGCGGGTCGTCAGACTTAACCGGTGTAGGATTGTCTACCTAGTTCCACTTCCTCAATAGTTCTCAGTGCGGACCAAGGGGCGCGGTAGCGATCCGCAGTGTGAATGTGTTGTTACCTGAAGACTACACCTCATTGAGTTACTTTCATTAGTTCTTTCTTAATTAGATTATTCGCTTCTTCCTTGCTATCTGCTGGACTAAAAATATATCCTTCTTGAATACCATACTTTTCATTTATATCATTCAGCGTTATCCATATATATTCTAATTCTTTAGTAGCCATCACGCTGCCTACTGATTTAAGCATTGCGTCCTTACCAAACGTTGTAATTGTCCCAAATAACTTCCCTCCATCGTAATAAAGTTCAACATCATATGAAAGATCATCATCTACGACTAACTCGCCAATAAACGAATCTCTAGAAAATACATTTCGATTAGAATTACCAGATATCACCATTTGAGTTTTCCTTTCAAAGTCCGAATCAAAAGAATAGACTAAGCCTTCCATCTCTTTGTGCACTGTAGTCGGAGAAAAGTATAAATAAGAAATGGTTACTAACGCAATGATAATGACTACGATATAAGTGTTTCTTTTTGTCATTTTCAATCCCTTTCAATGGCTCTGCTGAATATGCTTCATCGAGATCCCTCATGCAGACCAAGAGGCTCCACCCCTGTGCGAAGATACAAAGTTAGAAGATGTTATTGCTCTTATTCGAATTTAATTATTTAATTTGTCTATTAGATTAGTTACTTCCCTTGGTGTTTTAAGTATTATTATATTTTTTTCTTTTTCATATTTTTTTAACTTTTCGAGTATTCCTGGTCTTTTATGTTTTCTGAAATTCCATACCCACTTCATGAATTCCCAATCTAATTGCTCAGGACATCCCTCATTCAGATCTGGTCTTGTTCTTCCATGGTATATAATTCTTCGTTTAATGACTCTATAAGTAGTTATCCACGGAGGTAAATCAAAGAAAATTATTGTATCTGCTCTAGAAATTCTAATATCTATTGTTCGATTATAATTTCCATCAATAATCCATATATCATTTTGTATAATGTCTCTTAGAAATTCATCCCATTCGTGATTAGGGGTTGCAACCCATCCAGGTTTCCAATAATACGCATCTAAATGATACAATGGTAAGCCTAAGACTTCAGAGAGTTTACTTGAGAATGTAGATTTCCCTGATCCTCCAGATCCAATTATCATCATTCTTTTCATTTTGTTCTCCTGGTTATTAAAATAATTTCCACTAACGCTCTTGTAACTGCGAACCTTCACCAACTTAAGTCCGGAGGGCTGCTGATACGGTTAGTCGGCGAATGGTGGTCTTCCGCTTCTATGAAATTCATCGTACCGCAATGGCGTACGCCCGAAGAGTAGATACGCGGTTACCGGATGGCAGGACACCCTTAATTACTTTCAGGATATCTATATCCATCTGAATATTCTTCCACTAGTTACTTTTATCCTGTTCCTATTTGCCCATTGCTTTAATTCTTCAATATTTATTTCCTCGTTATTCTTAAATCTAAAATGAAAATCCATTGAAACTAATTTTCTTCCGTATAACTTGATACCGATACTCTGTACAAAATAACCTTCTATTATAATCTTTTCGATTTGTTGTACTGATACTTTAGCTTGATTAAGCCTAATTGTATTTTCTGTAATTTCCAGCTCACTATTTTTTCTTAATATCCTCTTCAATAGCATTACTACTCGGACTAGGTTACCTAATAATAATATAACCACACAAATAACAGATAATAAATTATCTATTCGAAGCACTTGTATTAGTATTGAAGTAATTAAAATAGAAATAATCACTTGGACATACTCTGATCTAGGATACTTAATTTCATACTTCTTATACATATTCTGGTTTATTTCCTTTCTCACAGGTTTCAGTTGACGTTCTCGTGTTCAGATGCGTTAATATATTGTTATCTGATGCTAGCGCTTGAGACCAACTGAAGATAAATACGCCGTCCTTTTTCTATATAAGAAGCGACCCGATAAAAGGTTCCTTCAAGGTCAGTTGTCCAGCCTATGTAGTAAATCGAATAATCAAAGTCAAAATAATCTACGACTATGTCACATTCTTCTTACATAGGAGAACACATCCGAAAGACCGCACGCCTTCAAATGTTGCTTTGCCTTTTCTAATTGTTATACTGATATATTTATACCCCATAAAAGGAGCGTAGCGACTGGATCCGACAGACTTAGCCTCTCAAGGTTGTTCGCTTGAGTCCCCCCTTTGCTTAATCCCCCTTGCAAACCAAGGTCAAAGCCAGAGAGTAGATACTAGGTTAGGTGAGGTATCTGCCCTCTACGACTACACTTTCCTAATCATAATCCCTTCTTCAAAATCCTCTATATCATTAATGTTTATCCAAGTCTCTTCTGATTCTCTTAATCTATGAAACCGTAAAATTGTGTCATCATCATGATAAGTTAAGATAAGTATAAATTCATAATCTGGAAAATCAATTTTCAGTTTAAGAGACCATATTTCTAATAGCTTCTTTGCAAACCTCAACCCTTCTAAAGGATGTTTTTTAAAGGTTTTTGATATATCTATCATATGAACATGGTTTTCACTTGCTTCAAATCCAGTCCGATCTCCAAACTGATGAATAATATGTCTAATATTAATTTTTATATTATCTTCAGTGTATTTCTTCATTAAAATGCAACCTTCTACTTCCACCAAGTCTGGCCACGCTACATCAATTAGTTCTGATTTATCATGATATTTAGGACTATGCTCTTTGTTAAGAATTTCATTGATTTTTTTGTTTGATATTTCCATCCTATCCGTCCTTAAAAATTAATTACTGCTGATATTTCATCTAACATTCTTGTGTTCCTGACGTCGGTTCCCTTAGTTAGCTCTTATCTTAGGGGAATCGATGTGTTTTCATCTACTTCCATGATACTCCTCGAGAGACCGAGTGACGATAGCCACGAAGCTAGATCACGTTGTTATCCGATGAACCTGACTCCTGTGAGTCGCTATCAATAATACTCATTTACGATTGTTTAACATTCTTTTTGAATAATGATGTAATAATAATTTCTGCACATTCTTCTGGTGTATTCAAACTCGTGTCCACTGAGCAGCTATAACGAATGTTTTGCGACATTATTTTATTTTGCTCATCTGATTGTTCTTCTCTTCTATCACCACGCTCTATATTTCGCTTACGACAAAGATCTAGAGGACAGTACACCTCGACTATCTCCAAAGGATACCCATTAAAAATCTCTTTGACTTTTTCATAATGTGGCTTTAACTCAGGCCTTTCAACAAGTATCCCATCGATTATTACATGCTTGCCACTATCCGAAAATAACTTTGCTGTATGGTACATTATAATTATTACTTCACTTAAATACTTCCAGTAATCTGTCTGTAGATGTTTATCACCAATCGTATTTTCAAAAAGATCATTGGCAACTACATAAAAAAATGGATTCGAGTAAGATTGCATAGCTTCTACTATTGAAGTTTTACCTGAACTTGTAACGCCATTCAAATATATAATTCTCCCTTTATCCAAATTTCTCAACCTCCTCTGCATGGGTTTAACGTACATATACTCTTTTTTGTTGTATTCGCAAACCTTTACTGTCCCAGAAGCTCACACATTCGTTGCTTTAATTTCATACTGTCATCAGCCTTTATATATTTTTTCTTCGGTCTGTCGTCTAACGTTCTCGCATCTACGACGTGACCCGGCCATAGATATCCTAGCCGGGTCGTGTGTTGTCAGAATATTCTTCCTCGAAAAATCGTCCAACAACCAAGGGGCGAAAGCCCCGCAGCGTAGATGCATTGTTAAGTGATGTTACTGCCTTTCTTGTGATTCCTACAATACATACTTTTGTTATTCAATCTTTTATTTTCTCAATTCGTAATTCATGATAATATCAGTATTTATTAGTCCAATATGTTATAATTTTCTAAGTACAATATACGGCTATAAGGGCGGTCGGCTAATCTCCCAGAAGGGAGGTGATGCCCATGGAGGTCAAAGATGCGCTTTCCTTAATGTTCATGTTCGGCATGTTCATTTTGGCATTGCTTACCTACATGAAAAAGAAATAGACCGCCCTCGCTAAGGTAACGGTCTGTTTCTCGACCTAACTCCTGTGGCCGACTGCTCTTTATGCAGTTATTGTGCTTTGGAGTCGTGTTCCAGCACGGCTCCTTACTTATTCTTACCTCAGTATAACTCAATTTATAACACTTTTATAGGTTTTGTTTGTTTATTTTTATTCATAACGCTCTTGTATCTGCGAACCCGAGAGGTTTAAGGCGCGAATGCGCCGGGTCCGACGAACTTAGCCTAGCAGGGTAGTGAGCTGATTCAGCTTCTCTGTTGTCTCATCTTGCGAACCAAGGGACAAGTCCCCACAGCGTGGATACGATGTTAAGTAACAAAAAAGAGCCTCACACAAGTTGTATAAACTTATGTGAAGCCTCCCTTCTACTTCATGTTTCCTACGACTTTCACTCTCAGTCTCGTCGCATTTCCCGGATGATAAGCCAGCGGGGTTTCTTCCACTTCCACGAGCTCCACCGTAGTCGGATCAGCGCCAGCCAGCACCGCCTGCTGCACGGCTTTTTCTTGCGCATCTTTTAATGAATCCTCACGTGGCTCTGTAGAATAGATATAAATTTGTTCATATTGTCCACTGATTTGAGCAATACACGCGCCAATGGCGTTGGCTACGCCCCCGTTCTCAGGCTTAATCATATGGGATACCCCGCGAATCGTATCCGGTATAACGACACTGCCGCCGCCTACCAATACAAGCTCAACATCTCCCGACGATGTCTTCATTTTATCAATGGCCTGCTCAATGATGGTTGCAATTTCAGCTTGCACCTTTTTAGCGAAGTCTTCATCCAGATGCGCTACCAAGCTCTTATCCCCGACGTCCGCAAGACCCAGCCGTACGGCAATGTCTGTTGTAGTCAGCGTATGTCCGCCAAAGACCAGCGCTTCCTGTCCAATCTTGTATCCTACGCTGTCAGGTCCCACCGTGATTTTACCGTTCTCCGAACGCACAATGCTTCCGCCTCCCAGCCCAACGGAGATAATATCCGGCATGCGGAAATTCGTGCGGATATCGCCAACCTCGACTGCAACCGAGGATTCTCTTGGGAACCCGTCCTGCAAAACACCAATGTCCGATGTAGTCCCTCCCACATCGAGAACCATCGTATCTTTGATCTTCGCCAAATAAGAGGCCCCGCGTATGCTGTTCGTTGGCCCGCATGCAATGGTTAGGATCGGAAATTGTTTAGCGTAATCGATCGACATTAAGGTACCGTCATTCTGGCATAAAAACACCGCTGCGTCTGTAATGCCTTCTTCTTCTAACGCCTGCACAAATCCTTGGGTAGTCGTTTCAATAACCTTGCACAATGCTGCATTGAGTATGGTCGCATTTTCCCTCTCGATTAATCCTACCGAACCGATCAAGGATGAGCAGGAAACAGGGAATTCCGGTCCATATACTTGATGGATGAGATCGCGAACCTGAAGCTCCTGGTCATTTTTAATGGATGAAAACACACCAATGACCGCGATGGACTCGACACTGCTCCCCCATTCCTCTAAAAGAGCTATAATTTCAGCTTCGTCGACTTCTCCAAGCACTTGGCCGTCATATTCATATCCGCCATGAACGAGTGCATATTTACCCGACAGCTTCCGAACCATATCCTCAGGCCAGGACGTGTACGGCGCAACGGAAGCCGTTGCCGGGTAACCCAGACGAATGACGCCGACTTGGGCCAGCTTTTTGCGCTCAACAATGGCATTCGTGCACTGGGTTGTACCTAACATGGCATGCGTGATTTGGGTTTTATCCATATTCGATTCCTGCAGCAAATTCCGGAGCGAGGTTTCAATACCCGTTCTAATATCTAGACTTGTTGGTGATTTCACCGCATGAACCAGATGATAATTCTCATCCAAAATGATGGCGTCCGTGTTGGTGCCGCCTACATCGATCCCGATTCTATACATTCTCAGCCACCGCCTTTTTCACCATTTCCTCAATAGGAACATAATCGTAATCATATCCGAAGTATCTTGGTCCTGCCGTCTGGATTCCCTTTTCCGTTCTCCACTTATCATGAGCGGGCAGTCCAATAACCCGTACGCGTTTACCGTATTTCAGGCTCTCCGTAGTTACAGGCGACAAGGTTTCGTAATCAACCAGACAGATCAAATCGGGGGTCATCGCTATAACTTGACCGTTCTTTTCGGCAACCAGGTTTTCATTTTGGAAATGAACCTTCATCACTCCGCCTTTATGTGCTTCGATTCCATCAAGATGCATTTGACCGAGGTTAAAACCGCCCTTGGTTTCCCGGATGACATCCACGATTTTACCTTGGAAAAGCTCATAGCCAGACACAAGGTTCAGCAGCTCTTGAAGCTTATCGCCTGCGTCCCGATTCTTCGATGTAATGATTTCTCCAATCTGTTCGGAGAGGGTCACGATATGATGAACGCCGCTTTGCTTCATTTGAGCACCCGTTGCCGGGTACAGACTTACTAAAGCACTGGCGCCCATTTCAACCGTGGCCGCTCTGGCGAGCCGTTCCGTCCACTTATTATCAATGGTCTCAAAGATACCGATATTCCCTTTTTCATCCGTAATCGCCATCGGTGTCGCCGGAATGCCGTCCAGGTTAAACGTCACCATTTGCAGCTCCGGGAACGCCCGCCCCATACCGTCACAGTCGATCAGAGGCAATCCCAGCTGCGCCGCAACAACGATGGGAATCATGGAATTGACGCCTCCCGCTTCCATCGGAAACGTGCCGGCGATCTGTTCTTCTCCCAAGTAATTTGCTAATTTTTGAAAAACCTTAACAAACTCGTCCCCTCTGGGGAATTTCTCCACTAATACGGATGGCGCCCCCATCATCGCAGCCGGAATGAAAAAGTCCTCATCCTTAATCTCATCGACTGAGCATAGTTTTACTGGTCCGAACTTCTCAATGGCCGAGAGAGCCATCAATTTACCGATGTAAGGGTCTCCCCCTCCGCCGGTTCCCAGAAATGCTGCGCCAACGGCGATGTTTTCAACAGCTGCTTTATCTAAATATCTCATTCATGATTCCTCCAATATAACGGTTTTCTGAGCCGATAAACGATAGCCTGCATAATACACGACAAAAGAAATAACAATCCCGATCAACGGCTGATTCGGTACTTGCGGCAAACTTGGGAACAAGGATAACACAACAGGGGTACTAGCAATCACCGCACCCAACAGCCAGGAAACGACGCCCAGTGTATTCACGCCTTCGACCTCATGCCAGCGGCTCTTATCCCCTCTTCCAAGCATCCAGTAAGATGCGATCATCACGCCTGCAACCGGTGGAATCATAGCCGACAGGATGGACATGATCGGAGTGAAATAGTTCAGTATACCGACGACGGCCAATACGGTCCCAATGGTTCCCGCGATGCCGACGGCCCATTTTTCTTTTTCCTTCGATACGTTGAACACGTTAATGAAGGCAAATCCGCCTGAAATCGCGTTCACGAGGTTGGTCTTCCACGTAGCCAGGATCAACACCACGCCGCCAACAAACGGAGTCGTAATGCTCAAAAAGGTTGCTGTAATATCGCTGGCTTGGTAAGCAATCGTCAGGACAGCCCCTGCACCGATCATCAGCAAGCCTGCCGGAACAATCCCGATTAGAGCCGCTTTCAGGACATCGGACCGTTTTCCAGAAAATTGCGAATAATCTCCCGCGATGACTGCACCCAGGGCAAATGAACCCAGCGTTACCGCCAGCCCGTCCGTAAAGCTCATCGCTCCCTCAGGCTTATAATGCTGAATGATCTGCAGGGAGTCACCGGTCAAGGCTTCGATAAGACCAAATATGCTGATTCCCACCAATAAAGGAACGGCGATATAACTGATCACCCGCAGCACTTTAACGCCATAGACGGCCGATATCACCATCACGAAACCGCATATAAGAGATGCCAATGGCACCGGCATGTTCACTCCGGTCTTGGCTAGCAGGTCTGCCAAGGCTGCGCCGCACACATTCGCCTGGATCCCGAACCAGCCAAGACACGCAATCGCGAGGATAATCGACAGAATCGTACGAGACCCTGTTTTGCCGAATACCTGAGCTGCGACCTGAACGGTCGGCTTTCCTAAGTCCGTGCTTTGAATGCCCTGCAAAATCATGAGCAGTACAATGATTGCGTAGCCTGCCAACGTGACGAGCAGTGCTGTGGATAATCCCATTCCTGCGACAAGCGCATTCCCTACCAACAAACTCGGGATGCTAATGACCGCGCCGGCCCATACGATTCCGAGACTGAACCAGGATTGATGCTTTTTAACGGCTTTCATATGATCCCCCCTAATCTTGTTGGTTCGAATATTTGTTTCTTATTGTAAAAGATGAAGCAGGTTAGCGTCTTTTTCAGATAACAAAAAAAAATCCGATGTTTTTGTCTTATTGGACAAAACATCGGAACTTTTTAGTTATGGATGAGACGGTAGACCATGCAGGCCGTATAAACATCGTACGATTCCGAATTGATGGTCACATCATATCCTATGAGCTCGCAAATTTTTTTAATGCGATATTTCACCGTATTTTTGTGGACGAACAACAGCTTGCTGCAGTCATCCATATTCCCCTTCGCATCCAGAAGAAAAGTCATCAGGGTGTTCAATGCGTCAGGGTCGTCCATGATAGGCTCCAAAACGGACAAGCATTCTTCCGTCATCTCTTCCCCTTGTTTGCTGAGGTCTATGGCCCGTTTCATGGAACGGACTTCAGCCGCGGTGTATAGTTTGCGGTTATGATAGATGCGGTGAACCTCTTTAGAGACTCCGTTTACGAGCTGGTACATGCGGCGTACGTCCTGGGTGTTCCGCATCCTCGGAGAATAAACGATGCTTGATATTTCAGCGGTGAGACTCGTGGTTTCGATATATTCCACTGCGATTTCAAACTCATTGTATTTATAGGAGCAATTCCCCAGCAACACAACAACGCAGTGATCGATCGTTTGAATGACCGCGGTTTTATAATATTGCGAGAGATGCGCTTTCAAGTCTTCCCTTATCCTTCTTTCCTCCGACAAATCCCGGATGTAAACGAGCCACATCATTTGGATGGCGGAAACGTCAATATGGAGCAAACTGGCCAATCTGCGCATTTTTTCGCTTTCATCATTCACGATGGCTTTAACCAAAGCGTATTCGCTGACCTCGTTATGCTTGTCTCCCCACAAATTGATGGCCACCTGCACCACCTCGCTGACTTGCTCCATCGTCTTCGGCGGCAGCTTCGTATTCTCTTTAATGAGAAACAGGTAAAGGATCTCCCCGTTTTTTTGATGCACACGTTTGTATTCAACAAAGCAGGACGAATCCAGCTCGCCTTCTCCTATTCTGTCATTCAAAATGGAGGGCGCCATGGACCGGATTAGATTCGCAACATCGAGCGAGGAATTCCGCGGCCACATGACACGATTGATGATATCCAGGCTGCTGTTTGTCAGAACGATGTTCGCTTTCATCCGGTCCGACAGCAGTTTAAGGGTAATTTCCACGCTCCGCAAATGTTCCGGCAGCAGCGAGACCTTTTCCAGTGATTCATTCACGAAATGCTCATTTACATTCTGATTGCTTACGATAGCCTCCATGACTTCAAAAATAACTTCATTATACCTAAGAGAGTAATCGTTTCTCGGCATGCAAATGATAATAAAATTCAGAGATTCGGCCAGCTCGCGCACTTCATCGGCTATATCTGGCATGATAATGCCAACATAGTACAAAATCAATCCCACTTCACCAAGGTCATGCAAATATTGAACCGTTTTACATTGCTGCTCCACGCTGTCCTTAATGGAATAAAAAGAGCTAATGACCAGTTCTTCGGCATACCATTCTTCTTGAACGGTTTGAATAATTTGCGAGAAGAAATTGACATCCGCCACCTCTAACACAGATAAAGAGGAAACGGTCTGATGTAGTCTGCTTGTTCCAGTGACCACCTGAGCTCCTCTAAATGAAGGCAGCTGCAGTAAATCTTTAACGGTTACCCCAATTTAACCACCACTTTTTTGTTCGATTCATGCTGCTCGTATTCTTCAATCGGTGCGTTCTACATCATTAATGATTATTCATCCAGAAGGAGATCCTCGTAGAAATAGCCTGTTGAAGCCAAACTATGATGCTCGGCATAACGCAGCCTAAATAGGCTCATTAATAATAGTATAACCCTCGTTATGATAAGCAACCAAGTAAGTTTCTTTGCCATCTATGATTTTTTGCATACACAACGCGCCTTGGCCTTAGATAGCATCTGGCTTAAGCCGGGTGTCGTCACGAGTTAGCCTCAGCATAATACTTCTAACGACCAAGGGGGAAGATACCGAAGCGTGAATATTATGTTATAGATGTCATGGACCAGTTCGAGTTAACCCCAAAACATTCCGTTATGCCCTTCGTCCACGATCTTTAACTGTATTTCAAAATTTTCATTCGGTTCTATATCATCTATGAAATGCCATTTCCCTTTACTGTCTTGCCAATATATATTCCATTCATTCTCATCTAATCTGAACTGAGCTACTGGCAGCTGCACCCATTGATCGCTTTTGTATCCTTGTCTTTCTTCAATCAATGTCACATGATTACCTCTGATCTTGTAACTGATTCTAATCTGGCTTTTCACATGTTCTGGTACTGCATTTCGGGTGTATTGGTCCATGATTTTCATAATCCGCTTCTTCGTAAAATCATCCATGGATTCTATCTCTCCTGCCCTAATCGGTTTTGCTTTGATTATATCACGATGATGTCTCCATAACGTTCTTGTATTCACGAACCCGAGGGTGCTTAAGGTGCGTAGCGTCGTGGTATCATGGTATGACTTATTTTAGTTCGAGCGCACCATACCTCGGTAAATCGTAGCTTATGCTCCATGAGATTCTTTTGCCATATCGACATGTGATGGTCTTCGATAGTTAACTTTTTACCTCTTTAACTCTAAATAATTCATATTATAATCTTCGCCTAATAAATTCATCACTCCAGAAAATCCATTTAATTCCCATTCTCCATTTTTGTTTGGAGTAAATATGTATTCTCTTTTCCAATCCTTTAACTTCTCATCATCACCAACATATTCTTCCTCAATGCTTAATCTAGTTTGATTAATAAACTCATTCTCGAAGTAGCTCTTATAAACGACCGCATTTGTTATAGTTATTCCTTCATGAAAGAGTGTTGGGTATAATGTGTTCTGTTGTACATACATATCTGACTCGGGATCGGAATCCATATTATTGATAAATAATATAGATAGAATATCCTTAGCATGGACTCCAAACTCTTCGGTAAAAGATTTCTCTAATTCCTTATACTCCAGTTTTGACACCTTTTCTCTCAATGCTAAATCAATGATCATTTTTTCTTTCTTCTCAACCATTTCAATTGCAGTGTTTATGTCGAATTCAATTGTTTCTTCTTTTATCGGCTTTAATTGTTCTCATGATTGACAAGCCGATAAAAATAAAATAACCAAAATAAGTAAAAATAAGTAGGATTTATTCACAATTAGCTACGCTCCCCTACAATTACACCCTTCTCTTAATGTATATACATTATAGTTTTTACTAAGTTTGGCCGTAGTGCGTAATTCATAAATTATAATAATCTCGTAATCAGTATTCACGACGTCCGACGAATGTCGGAAGTGTCCGCAGCCTATACTTCCCTACCAATAACTTCTGCGGACCGTAGGCGAATGTTCGATGCGTGAATATGTTGTTATATGACGAATCTAACTTCTTCGGGACACTTTCACACAGCTTTTCTTTTATTTTTACTCTATTAACGTATATTTCAATAGAGTATTTTTAAAAAAAGCGTCACTTACTTATTTGTTACCGAGTTGTTCCGCTAAACCGATTAGAAGTCCTTCGGTTCCACGAATGTAGCAGAGCCGATACGAATCCTCGTATTGAACCACTTCGCCAACGAGATGAGCACCATACTTAGTAGTGAGTCTGGATACCATCTCGTCAATGTTTTGAACTGTAAACATGACGCGTAGATAACCAAGGGAGTTTACAGGAGCCGTCCGGTGATCGGATATCGTAGGTGGGGTGAGAAATCGCGAAAGTTCAAGTCGGCTGTGGCCATCTGGGGTAACCATCATAGCAATCTCTACACACTGAGAACCTAGTCCGGTTACGCGACCAGCCCATTCCCCTTCGACAGTCGTTCGCCCTTCGAGGGTCAAGCCAATCTCCTCAAAGAAAGAAATTGCGTCATCAAGGGATTCTACAACGATACCTACATTGTCCATTCTTAGTAATTTATTTTTTTCCATAGTTTTTTCTCCTCGTGTACAAATTTCTCACCTGATTATTTCATTACATAATCACTATTTCCTTCTGCCGGACTGTGGGCGAATGACCCGAAGCGTGAACATGGTGTTATGCGTATACCCTCTTCTTGATTAACTTTCAAATTGTCTTTCCAGTCTTTCCAGTCTTTCCAATGCTCTTTTATATTTCTCGAGTCGCATGTAATCTTGTTCTGAAGGATCTTGTATTCTTGATAAATTCATATTCTCTTTAATATCAGCTATCTTTACATTTCTAGCTATTCGGTTCTTTAATGTTTTATCAATGAATTCTTCATAACTGTCTTCCTTAGCTCTTGTTAATAAATTTATAGCTTCTAGTATCTCATCTGTAAATCCTGTTTCCCTTAATTGATCAATTGTTACTTCCGTATCTTCTACAACGTCATGAAGAACTGCAACTATCTTCTCTTCAATTGTTTCAACCCTATTCATAACTGCTATTGGGTGTAAAATATATGGGTTTCCGCCTTTATCAACTTGGCCTTTATGAGCTTTAAGAGCTATTGAAATTGCTATCTCAATATCCAAAGAGGTCACTCCATTCTTTAAAATACTCCTAGTCGGTGCAGGGTTGTCCGGCTGATGTTGCTGTCTTCTTTGAGTTATATTATACTTCGTTTCTCAAGCTCTATTATTATTTTGTCCGTAATTACATCCATTGGTTCAAGACCAGATACAATTAAATCACAATCGGCCATGACATTTGAATTTATAGCTTGGTATAAATTTCGCACTACGATAAGATACTGAGACAAATATTCTTCGAAGTTTTTTAAAGTTTCACTTGGAGAACACTCAGTATTTTGTATCCCTCTTAAAATCCTACGAGCCAGTGCTACCTCTAATGGAATATCAATACAGACTACAAAATCAATTAGTTCGACCATTCCTTCCCGACCTCTACCGAAAGGTTCTTCGACTATAATGTATTTTTCTGATTTTACGATTTGGTTGTTAGGTAGTTTTATGGACCTGCCTTGAACCAACTCATATAAGTCTCTATTAAAATTTGGGTTTTGAACTAATTTAGGGTCGGCACCTTTTTCCAACCATTCATCAAAATTATCTGGATATTTATTAGTTGAAGCATAGTCATCAAAGTAGAAAGATATTGCATCTACAAGTTTATCTCTTAATTGCTTAGTTAATGTACTCTTGCCTGATCCAGATGGACCACTGACTGCGATTGTGAACGCAGATCTATTCATTGTTTTTTATTCCTTTCTTTTATGCACATTGACAGCAATTTCAGCTAACGTTCTTGCATTTACGAACCCCCAGCACCTTAAAGGAAATCGGGAGAATTAGATAGCCCTTATCTTACTCTCCCGGTTTCCTGGCCGATGCGTTTAGGTGGTGCGGGGTTGTCCGCAGCCCCTGCTTCTTCGAAAATACTTCTGCGGACCGAGGGCGTGAGTATGATGTGAGAATACGTTGTTATGTAATGTTTTGGTCTTTATCGAATACCTGTACTATTCAAAATCAAAGCCAGCCAGACCATACATCAAATCGATTTCCATTAAGATCATAAAATCTAAAATTCTTTCGGTTTCCATCATACAGTTTTATCTCTGATACATTTACTCCTCGTTCTTTCAAGGTTTCATATGTCTCTTCTATATTGTCTGATTTGTATGTTAGAATATGCATTTCATAGTCTTTATCTTCCCAGAAATCCGTCTTGTACGTTAGTTTCACATCTTCATTATTATTGACCGTTACCAGCATTATCTCTGGACCAAAACCAAGGTCAAAACTAAATCCTGTCCAATGAAAGCCAAGTTTCTCCTGGTACCATTTAATACTTTCTTCTCGATCAATGACAGGTAAATACACACAATCGATATGACCTACAATATTTTTCATCTTAAGGACCTCCATCAATAGTAAATTTATTTGAATTTGCCCCAATTTCACATAACGTTCCTTGTATCTACGAACCCGTGAGGCTTAAGGGAGCGTATGCGACTGGGTGGCTTAGCCACTTAGCCTCGCAGGGTTGTCTGCATACTCATACTTCTCCGAATTGCTTCGGGCAGACCAAGGGGGCTTGCCCCCGCAGCGCGAATACTCTGTTATGTAATACCGCAGTCCTCTTCGATAAACCTTAAGAAATTTGGTCATTCCACATTTTCGTTACCTCTTCTAATTCTAAGTCCTCAAATTGCATTTTATAAATATCTGGTTTCTTTAATTGATTCAAAAACTCCAAGCCAAAAGATGAATCAAAATGATTCATCATCAAAGTCATTACAAGACCATGAGTCCCGATTGCTATTTTCTTCCCTCTGTACTCTTTTAATATGGGTTTTAGAACTGAGATTGCTCTTTCCTGACAGTCAGCATTAGACTCTCCACCCGGCAAGGTATAATCAGGGTCATTAAAACTCTCTCTGATACTAGACATTAACTTTGCATTTTCAATAAAATAAGATGCAAAATGTCGTTCTCTAAGATCTTCAAATACTTCAACATCTAACTTTAAGTTCTCGGCCAATCCCTCAACACTAAGAATTGCTCGAGTATAAGGACTTGATATAATCTTGTCTATTCCTTCACCTATAAGTAACTTCGTTACTTTTTCAATATCGACCTTTCCTTTTGGGGTAAGCCCTCTTGTTCTTTCATTTCCTTCATTATATGGTGATTCTCCATGCCTAACCATATAGATAATTGTCTTCATACAGGACTCCTTTAAATGCTTTCATTAAATATCACACTGTGAGTTCACATAACGTTTGGTATCTGCGACGCGACCCGGCCCGGCTTTAGATAACCCTTATCTTATGCTGGGTCGTGTGTTGTCTGAATTCCTTCTACAATTACACACCCTACAACCAAGGGGCGAATGCCCCGCAATTGGAATATGGTGTTGGACGAAGGATCATGCATCCTTGAAAATACCATCAAAATACTCTCTCCAGTAATCCACTATCCAATCGTTATACTCTCTATATAGGGACATTAACTGTTCTTTTGAAGTAGCGTGAGCGATACATCCTCTGTCATCATACATATGAAATAGTATATTTTTATCTTTGTTTAAGATGTACACGCTCTGTCCTATGGATGGTTCTCTTCCCTGCTCATAATGTGAAATTCCTTCAAAAATTTTCTTATATGGAATTGAAGAAACCAATCCCTCCAAAACTTTAAAATGAAATTCTATTTTAACCTCTATGCTATTTCCCTCTACATCTTCGTCTTCATCGATATCAAAGAGAGTTTCCTCTTCAATTATCCTTTCTCGGAGTAATTCATAAAGATATTCAGGTGTTGTATTCCCGTACATTGGGTCTTCATAGGATCCCCAGTCTTTAACTATGAGAAAAATATGATCTGTGGGTTTGAAAAGCTCTTCGAAAATTGTATTTACTCTTTTATTTACTTGATTTATTCTTCGTTTCGATCCGTTTCGATAAGGCTCACCTAACTCAAAACGAATGTTGATATCGCTCCAATATTCAGGAAACCTATCATTTAAGTAATCTTGTATTTCCTTCAGCATTTAATCTCCTCATTAGTGTTTTTCATGTGATCTTTTCTTTCATCTAGCGTTCTCGTATTCAAGACGTTCGACAAAGTCGGATACGTCTGCTGAAATGCTAGCTCGAAATCCATCCAGCAGACCAAGGCTCCACAAGGAGCCGCTGCTTGAATATTATGTTAACTGAAGTCAATGACATCTTTGGAAGGGCTTCCACGTATTGCATGCAAGGAGTGCTTTAACGAAGTTTATTCGCTATTTAATAACAGGCAATAAATAATCAAGAATAATTTTTTCTCTCTTCTCTAGTGGGATGCAGTATCTATCGTATGTGTAAACATCACACCAATAAAAGTTTTCATGATCAATCCTATATCCTGTTTTCTCAATCGCCTCGGAACAAATTAAATATGCAGAATCAATAATATCGTTAAGATTATCTGCTTCGATCCATACTTTAGCCACTGTTCCTGCTGGAATATTCTGAAAATACATATTTTCTGGAATTGGTGCATCAGGTTGAACTAATTTACCTATGATATACTGGAAACTATCCTTTCCGATAAATTTACTCATGTGACCAAGCCCAACATAATTATCAATGTCTTTGCAGATCCAATTTTCAATTTCGGAGAATCTGTCAAACAAACCTTCATTAAATGCTGAACCCCAGCATTCTTCTCCTGCTTTTTGAAATGAAGTCATTTTCATCATGCCTACAATTTTTCGAGGACCATGTTCCATGTATTCAATTCTTTTAAGATTTGCCATAATTCGTTTTCCTCCTACAATTCTGATATTTGTAAAGGAGGCTCTAGGATAGTCATTAAGCTTAACCCCTCCCTTCCTAATACTAGAGGGCGAAAACTTATGGTGCTGTTTGAATGCTCAAGTAAACGAAGAATGAGAATTAAATCCGTATTTCATAGCTATGTCAATTATTTTTTCCTTACTATTTTTTATGTCATAACCTGCCAATGTCAGTCGACGATGCATTAAGTATTCGGATATTGTTATTCCGGTAATATAAACAAAAATTCGTTGGAATAAAGGGACCGGGCAACATGCAATTTTTGAAATGACAGTAAAGTCAACTTCATTCGAGCCGGAAATTTCATTCTCCAGATATTCAACTACACTTTCAAGGGCTTTAAAGTTATCCATTAGCCACCTCCTTCAACTATAATTGTAGGATTTTTTGATAATAGATCTTTACAATTGCTGTGCAAAATATGTAAAGAAAATTAATATGTTATTAATTTTCCGCACATGTATGCTAAATTCCCGGTGTATTTCCTTATTAGATTTTACCGAATTTCACATAACGTTGTTGTATTCACGATCCCTCACTGGCTTAAGGCGCGAATGCGCTGGTTTCCACGGACTTAGCCTGTGCGAATGTGTCCCGGCAATTGCTTCCTCGCTCATGCTTCCGGGACTAAGGGTCGGCTTTTCGTCCCGTAGCGTGAATGTTTTGTTATATGACTTCGAATATACTTTCAAAGACAGCCGTACAATGTCCATATCTATTCCTGACCGTTCATGAATTCTTGTAACCCAATCACCTATATCATTAAAAGTGAGTACGGGACACGCTGGCGAATGCTCTCTCAGGTTACATTCAGAATAATGTCCTTTAGTTCAATCAGAGTCTTGATTCGATAGCTTGCCTGTGAGAAGTCATGTGTTTTTGTGAAGTCGTTATGGACAATAGCACAGTCGATACCAGCCGCCACGGCTGAGTTCAAACCTCTGTTTGAATCCTCTACAACCAGGGTCTCTTCTTTGGTAGCACCGAAGCGCTTTATGCCGGTCAAGTATGGTTCCGGGTGCGGCTTGGTGCGCTCGTAGTCTTCGCGAACAAGGACGAAATCCATGAATTGTCTAATCTGGCGCTTTTCGTGAATGAGTTGAAAATCCGCCCGTTTTGCAGTCGTCACGATGGCCATGCGGACGTACTTTGACAGTTCGGCTAGAGTTTCAACTACGCCTTCAATCTCTATGGCTTCTGTTCTTAGATATTCCTGATAATAGACGTTGCGGGCCTCACGCTGCTTGCTTATGGTCTGTTCATCAATACCTGCCGCCCTAGCTTGGGACCAAGTGCCCAGCGACTGGGTCATGTCGCGGAGGTATTGATCTTTATCCAAGGTAAATCCAATGTCAGCAAGAGCGCGTTCTCCCGCTTTGTAATACCAGTATTCAGTATCAACCAGAACACCATCATGATCGAAGAGTATGTACTTTTTCATTGTTTCTTTCTCCCTACATATTCTTCATGAGTTCTTAAGTTATCTCGAAATAATAAATTGAATTGTTCAGACCAGCTACCTGCTTGCCTTACAAGAATATGAGTTATCCTAAAGATTCAAGTCCAGATATGATTGTCTCTATATTGCCTAAATCCCTTACAGATATCTGAATATCAATAATCGGCTTACGCTCTTCGCCGATTTCTTATAACGATGTCGTGTTCCCGACGCCCCACTCCCTTAGGACCTTTAGATCCGGCCGAGATGCGTTGGGTGGTGCGGGTGTGTCGCAGCTGCCTTCTTGAACTGCTCACAAAGTGTTGTTATTTATTTCCCATTCCTTTTATTTATATCACTCTTAAAAAGTTACCGGATTCCTTTGCCTGCGTATGTTTCATCCGAAAATCTTGGTATGACGTGTAAATGAGAATGAAATATATGTTGTCCTCCTGCTGACCACAGTTCCAACCCACATTATATCCATCTGGTTTGTATTTATCGTCTAAATAGATTTTGACCTCATGAAGTAGCTGATAAGTCGCATTCCACTCTTCTTGGCTCAAATCAAACACTGTCTCCTTGTGGCTTCGAGGCACAATTATTCCTGCCCCTTGTATTTCTTGATCCTGCATTAATGAGTAGATACACAAATCATTTTCTAATAGAACTTCATGATTAATTTCTTGAGTAATATTGCAGTAGATACAATCTTCCATGCTTCACCCCAAGATGGTTTTATTGATTGCGGCGGCAATCACTTCCTCGAATCCACGTCTGCGGCCGAGAACGTCAGCCGATGCGTGAATGCTGTGTTAGTCAAAGTCGCCTTGAGTTACCCTCGCAATCTATTCCATATGTTTTTCTTCAATGTATACAATTTCGATTTCTGGAAACGACTCTCGGACTTTATTTGCAAGCGATCGAACACCAAGCACCTCGGTAAATGTGTGGCTCCCTACAATCAAATTGATCTTTGAAAATTCAGCATACTGAATTGTATATAACGTCTTCTCCCCTGTTATATAGACATCACACTGTGCTTCCAAAGCTTCTCTTACATGTTTCGTACCATCGCCTGCTCCCGTAAGGATTCCGATTCGCTGAATTGACTGCGTTCCAAAGTTCCAAGCCTTTACCTCTTCATTGCATCGCAATTTCAATCGAGTCACTAACTCATTGAATGTAATTGTCTCAAGCAATTCTCCTATACCGATTCGACTTTCTCCATTCACATAGTATGATCCTTGGATCATTTGTATTTGACCGATCTCATTTAATAACGACTGTCCTGTACCAAAATCAGCATAGTCCAAAGGTAAATGTATGAAGAAGTGGGCAATATCATAAGCTTTGAGCCTGCGCACGCACTCGTCCTTCATTCCATAGATGAAATTCCAAGCGTCATGATGAGTTATCATTAAATCGATCTTTTTCTCATATGCTTGTTCAATCAATTCCGGTGTAATATTCGTTGAATAGCCAATTCGTTTACATTCTCTTTGAGTTTTATTGGTGAAACCATATTCCCCTTGATCTTTAAATTTAATAAGTAATTCCCCAACGAGTGATCCAATCATTGCATGAAACTGGTTTAGATACACCTTTGATTACACCTACTTTCATTATCTTCTAGCGATTCATCTAACGTTTATGTATTCACGACTCAGCGTCTACTGAATGCCCGGCGGATGCCAGGCCAAGGACGAATGTCCGCAGCGTGAATATTATGTTAGACGTAGTTCTCGACTTCCTGATGTTGCTCACAAGGGTCTTCAATCAGATCTGCCTAGGTTTTAATCTGTCTTTTAAATTCTATGTTTCATTATGTATTGTAGATGTCTTTGAGTTTTAACCATATTTCGTACCAAAATGTTTATTGATTTAAAGGCTTTATCACCATAGTTTGTCCTTCTTTTCTATTCAAATAAACAGCGTCATCTTGCTGTAAAAGCTCATCATCGAACTTAAATACAATATCTCTACAGTCTTGCTGATACTTTTTTTCTCTTGTTTCTGTCCACTCTGCTTTTTCAATAGAATATCTTCTTCTCATCAGCAGGTCCCTTCTGAAAATAGTTCTACTGTTTGAACAACAAGGAAGCAACTTAATTCTTCCCCCCTATTCTGAATATCTTGAGGATTTCGCCTAACGTTCTACCTTCTGCCGGACCGAGGGCGTATGCCCAATGCGTGAAAATAGTGTTATCGGATGTCAATGCCTTCCTTGATACCTCTAAAGTTCTTTATACATGCTTCGCTTTGTCATCAGATATTATAGTTTTCTTGCCTTAATCACTAAGGTTACAGGAAGCATCTTCGCTCTCTTGGCCAAATCGCTTTTATCGTCCCGCGATTGCATAATCTCATCATCAGTTTGCTCAATCAATTGCTCAATTACAAATCCCGCTTTCGCCAGCGCGTTCACATAGGTTGATAGCTTACGGTCCGCTAATAATAGCTCACCTTCATCAACAGCTACCGGATACCAAGCTTCATCGAAATAACTCTTTCTAAAAACAAACCTACCATTATCATCAGTAACACATCTGTGTATAGGATGAGACCAACTGAAAATAAATACACCATCTTTTTTAAGATACGTAGCGATACGGCAAAAGGTACCTTCAAGGTCGGTTGTCCAACCGATGGCATAAATCGAATAAACATAGTCAAAATAATCCGCCGGTATGCCGCATTCTTCTTCCATGGGAGAACAGATGAATTTTGCCGATAGACCGAGTGACTCCAAATGCTGCGTTGCCTTTTCAATTTGTTTTTCCGATATATCCACAGCCCATAATTCAGATGGGTTGCGTTCCCCTTGATATTGCAAGGATTGGCCGTTGCCGCAGCCGATCTCCAGCAGTTTTTTTCCTGAGATATCGCCAAAGAGCTGGCATTTTTCTTCTGAGATAAACCATCCATAATAAGGAAGTGAAATTGCTCTTAAGAAGTCATTGCCTTTTGTATCCCAATAGAGCCTGTTTGTCTTATGAACAACATTCTTATCCATGATTTCCGAAATGGTTACGCCAACTTCGCCAGCGCCAATAATGATTGATCTATTTACAGACTTCTTGTCCATGAAGACACCTTCCCCAAAATAGTTTCTATTTCAGATCTGCATTAATATCTATGAACAACCTACAAAATGTTCTTAATATAAGTCCCATACGCTAAACTTATCAGAGAACCCGATAATTACTTCAAGTTCATCAGGTATATAATCGTTATCTAAATAATAAGCCGTTAACCGCGCGTGACCTTCTAATACAACTACTCGCGAATTCTCATTCATAGACACAAATATTAATCTTGGAAATACTTTACCGTTCTTGAGAGCTAAGTTGATATCTAGAAATCCTTGGTTACTAACTCCAAAGACTTCAATTTGATTCATGATATTTTTCGATGCCTGCAAAGGAAGTCTAGTATTACTTGATAATTCATTCCAATAACTATAGTTGATATACATTACTTCGTTTAGATCTTGCTTCTCAAAGAAAGCTTTATACCATTTAACTTCTGTAGGAAAATTCTCAAACATATCCGTATTGCGACCGAACCCCCTTGTCTGACCAAGAATATCTCGTCTAATTTGGTTCTCGGCTTGATCATTCAAATTGGGTTTAATAAGTAAATTCAAATCATGGTCTCCAAGTGCATTTAATATTCCTTCTTTAAATCTATCTGAGTTAACCTCTGCAAATAAGAATTCTGCTATTACTTCATCTTCTTGAACTTGACTAACTATCTTCAATTGTTAATCCTCCATAAATATGTTTTGTGCTGATTTCCTATAACGTTACTGTATTCACGACGTCCCAATGACTTAAGACTGCGATAGCACCCGGGCGCGACTGTGCTTAGTCGGTGCGGATGTGTCCGACTGATTCTACTCCTGCCGATCTCTTCGGGCGGACCGAGGAGCCGTCAGGCTCCGATGTGTGGATATGATGTTATACAAAGCTACTTACCTCGTAGAATTACTATCTATCTTTATAAACCTAATTCTGATAACGATAAAAAGTTTTCTTTCTCCTCATCTATTACGAAACTTGAATAGCCTGGTCCAAGCATCATAAATGCATTATAATTTGCTCCATTATAAAATCTGTTGTATTTTGTATAAAAACCAAAATATGATACCTCATCTGCAGCACTAGAAAATGTAGATCCAAATGTCTCTATCCTTGCTCGAATATATTTAATTAAATAATCAGAATCGAAGTCTCTTTTGCATTTATTAACAATATGCTCCAGTGAAAATACATCAATAGCCCATGGATATTGATTTGATTCTGCTCCCCGTTCAAGTAATAGATGTATCTTATTGGCTAAGCTTAAATAAGTAGTTAGTGTTACTGCAACAATTATTACATTTTCCGGTTTAATTATATTTAAATTAAGAATAAGATTTCTCTTATTCTTATTATCATTATCATAATAAACTGCCGTGCCATTACGGATATTCTCAATTACTCTGAGTCCCTGGTTATAAGCCTTTTGAATACTTTCTTTAAAATCTTCAGCTAAACGTACTTTCGATTTCATATAGTTTCTAAAAGGTTCACGAAGCGTAGATGATTTACATTCAAAAACTATAACTGTATCGTTATGAAGTACAATTATGTCTTGCTCATTACCCATTTCATCATATAAGCCCTTAAATATTTTTGATTCTTCAAATAAATTCAATAAAATTTCCATGCAATAGTTTTCTGTAATGTCACCTTTTTTTGAAAGAAAGCTTTTATTATCAAAAAGCATATTGTTTAATAACCTATCTAAAATAAAATAGGTTCTTGGAAAAAGCAAAAGATTATTATAAGAATACCCTACCGTGTGGTTTGTAATTTTTTTTATATCCGTAGGATAGTGTATTAATTCCTCTTTAGATATTTGGATTTCTTTAATAAAAGTATCTATAAATGCTAGTGGAATATTATAGTTTATTAATATTCTTTCAGCCAATAGCTTTGGAATTAATAAGTAGAATGGCATATTACCTACAAAAGCAAATAACTCGGGATGATGTTCTATATAATAGTTATGAATTAGTTCAAGATGCTTATTCTCCTTTAGACAAAACTCTATTTTCATAAGGGCATAAATCCCTTTAACTATTTCATTACTCTTAAAGTCTCCACCAAAATTATTATTAAACAATTCTGAATTAGAATTGATAAAGTTATTGTATTGTCTCAATGTGATTAGATGGTAATCAAAATGATAGGACATAAATGCATCGGTAGTGATACTATCAGTGTGGGTTTTATTCTCTTCAACAATTGACCAATAATAAATGTCCTGTATTAATTCGATTTTTTCACTAATATATGAATACTCCTCTTCAAAATCTATTGTTTCCTTATTTCCTAGATAACCATTACAAGAATACAAATAAATAATATCTAGAAATAATTTTAGTGAGAAATCTGATTTGTTATTTTCCTTAAAATTCATATTCGATTTAACTATAATATAATTAAAAAGTTTCAACACAGTTTCCGGATTTAATAATCTATATCTTTCAATTATCTCTTTCATTACTTCATCAGGTTTTTCTTCTTTACGAAAAGAACTAATTGTCTCATCCATGAGATATCTCCTTTATTAAATTAATTGGTAGTTTCGTATAAAGTTCTTGTATCTACGAACCCGAGAGGCTTAAGGAGCGTCAGCGACTGGGTCCTCAGGACTTAGCCTCGCAGGGTTCTGAGCTGATTTCACTTCTCTGCTTACCTCTTCTTGCGAACCAGGGGCGTAGCCCAAAGCGTAGATACTATGTTAGGTGATGTTGCCGCTTCTTCGAATACTCCCTGTCCACATGTCTCCAGTTCTTATATAAAAACTTCTTTCAATTTTTCCGTTAATAGATTCTTCCGATATTTTATATGCCTTTCTTTCAATATCACTGATTTCTCCTATGGATTCTAAATCACTTTCCCAAATAAAATAACCATTAACACACCTTTCCCAAGTGAACGATATAAAGCTCGGATGGTTATTGATGTATGGAAATGGCTTAGGTTCAGTATCTTTAATAAAAATATGTTCATAATAACTAATTTCCGAATTAATAGCAGTAACAACCTGTGAGTTAGTAAACTCAGGATCACCTATCCAAATCTTCAAATAATATGGTTCATCTAGCTCTTTTAACTTCCTTTCCCACTCAAGATATATTTCAATAAGTTGAAATAGTATTTGGTTTCTAAATCTATACGGCGGAATCTTCTTACCTACTTCAGAATTACTAATTTGATACAAGTTACAGAATGGATTAATCCATAACTTTACATACTCTTTTCTGTACTTTATTAATATATCAAGATCAAGGTTTTTGAAATGATTCCCCCATAACGGTAGCTTTCTAGCTCTTCTTCTGAATCCTCTTACTTTTTTGCGAATTGATGTTAACTTCATTGAACTCTCCTTCATTGGCAATTTCATCTAACGTTTGTGTATCTACGAACCCGAGGAAGGGAGCCCGTGACCGGGTCCGACGGACTTAGCCTCGCAGGGTTGTGAGCTGAAATCACATCATCGCATACCGCTTCTTGCGAACCAAGGGCAGTACAGCCCGCAGCGTAGATAAGATGTTATCGGATGTTCATATCCTCTTCGAATTAGCTTAATTACTTGGAATTCTCTATTTTGTCTAATATGATTTTATTGGTTTCTCTAACGATCCATATTTTCGATACCTCGTCATAAGTTGCAATATAATTAGGTAAACCAGATCCTGACAAGTGGTTTGTTTCACTTGATAGCGATTGTTTACTCTGTAGCAAAGGAATAATTTTATCTAGAGCTTCGCGCATTGCTTCATCCGATGATATTCCATTAAAATTAAAATTGTAATGATCATCATTAATTTTCACTTCAATCCCAAATGTTATTTGCTTCTCCTCAACGCCATTTCTCGTTATCTTGTTACATTTTTTGTTTTTTACTTTTTTAAAAGTACGTAATATTACAGTTTTTATACTATCCCACGTTGCACTAGCAAGAATACCTGAAACCAACGCCATAGCTAATGGAGAATTAACTAAGAATGAAAAAACATTAGAAAATTCATCAATCGAAGCAGTAACTTTTCCGTTTTTATCTAAAGGTATAAATTGAATTCCATTCTCATTCAAATCAGAGCTTATTAATAAAAGATCGCTTTCTTCTATGGGCCCCGACAAGTAAAACAAACCTAATTTATATTCAGGTGTAACAGATTCTTTCATGTTGAGCCTCCATATAATGTTAAATTAATTTACATGAATTTCCGATAACGTTCCCGTATTCACGAACTCGAGAGGCTTAATGCGACAACGTCGCCGGGTCGAAGACCAGCCTCGCAGAGTTGTCTGCTGCCACACTTCATAGCTTTAACTTCTATAGACCAAGGGGCCGTTAGGAGCCGCAGCGTGAATGCAATGTTATATGCTGTCAGGCTCCGCATCGAATTACTCACTTTCGCTTTTTGCCTTTATCAATAAATCATAATCCCTTCGATCTCTCTAATCCTTACAATTTCTTCTCGGACGGTAGTTCTGATATATCCTAGATTTTCATGGGCCACGGTTATTAACCATTCTTCTTTGTCTTTATAAAAACATAGATCTTCTAATAATTCAGGTTGCTTCCATTGATAAAGTCTTTCCGCCTTATGAATCAATAATTGTTCCAATTCTGGTATGCAATCAAAATAATAGACATCCGCATAATGTCCAAACAGTCGTGTTCAGGCCATTCCTCTTGTTTCTTCATCGCTTTTACATATGGGTTTAACTCTTCGATTAGTAATTCACTGTTTTTACTTAACTCAATTTGATCTCTCTTGACTAAGATGAACTCATCACAGATGTTAAATGCCAATGATATTAATTGCCTGTATGTATTTCCTACTGGTTCTTCTAGTATTTCTATCATTAGTATCTCCTTAAATTTAATATAATGGTCTTTATCCCTTGCCTGATTGCATATAACGTCTCGTATATTCAAGACGTCCGACGAAGTCGGATGTGTCCACACATATGCTTCTTTCGAGTCACTCCTGGGACCAAGGGGCTAATGCCCCGAAGCCTGAATATGATGTTAGATGAAGTCATTAATGATACCTTTACGTCTAGCGTTATATAGATACAAAAACCCCTTGCCTGCAAGTTTATCCTTTGTACTTTTACTAATTGTCATATAATTAACCGAAATATCAACTGCACCAGCTATACCAATTCCGGCTAAGCTAACTGCAGGATGAAGATCAGAAATCCTCTGTCCTACTATGCCAGTGTATGTGGCAATCATAGTTGGTGACTTAAGATTTATTATGGATCTGAGTGATGATAAGAAAAAGTTTATACCAGATCCTTTTAACATACTCATTGCTTCTCTTGTTCCTCTTTCGATCATCTCTTTAAAATTTATTGATTTTTCTTTCATTTCAAATTCTGTTTCACAGTTGCTAATCTGATTTTCGAACTCATTAATGATGTTTCGAAAAGCAAGTAATTCATCTCTATATTTCATTTTGAAATTCATTATTTTCTTATATGAAACATCATCACAAGGAGTCGGTAAAATATTTAATGACAAATTAACTACAGGTGATTTATAGCTCCATGGTTTCTTAGAGAGACGTTTTACTGGGTATATACTATTAATTGCAGCTATTTTATCTGTACCAATTACCGTGAAATTCACATCGTTCAATGCTGAGTATTTTGCCAATACGGACATATATAAAGTTGCTAGTTCATTGTCAAAACTCATCCAGTCATCACTAGAAGAAATTAATTCCTCACGTTTAAGCAACTGCATAATTCGATAAGACATCTTATCTCTATGAATATCATATTTATTAATCAATTTTTCGGTATGTAATTGAATTGGATCTGGTCGAAAGTTTGCTCTGTAATTTGGATTATCAAATTTCTTTCGATAGTTTTTAATTTTATCAATACATTCTTTCTCAAAATCATTAAAATACTCACTATTCATTATCTGGTCAGGATAAATTGGACGATAATGTCCTTCATTCTTTAATTCTGCAATTAAGTGGTTACTAGAATATAAATCATATTCTACAGTTCTAGGAACAATAGAGCTCACTTCGTCCCAGTAGAGCAATGATTTTCTTAACCAATTTCCGTCTGGTATAGCTATACTGGGATAGTACATTATTGTTCTTCTCATGTCTTTTCTCCTTATACACCTTAAATGATTTCATCTAACGTTCCCGTATCTACGAACCCGAGAGGCTTAAGGCGCGAACGCGCCGGGTCCCACGGACTTAGCCTCGCAGGGTTGTCTGCTGAGTCACTTCTTCGAAATGCCCCTTGCAGACCAAGGGCCGAATGGGCCGCGGCGTAGATACTATGTTATACGTAGTTACTGCTCTGCTTTGAAAGGCTGCTGAATTCCAACTTTAATTGTTCTAACTTTTTTGCTTGTTTAAATGCTCTTACTAAAAATTCTTCAACAGACAGGTTAAGATAATCCCAGTTCATCGCTTCAATAGAGGTGGGTCCTGAATAATCAGCCTCTACTATTTTTCGCATAATTACAGCCCAGTCAAGCGTGCCATCAAAAGGCAATCCATGTTGAGCGTAGCTTCCGTTATTATCATGCAGGTGCGTAGCTTTTAATCGTTCACCGTACACGGACAAAAAATCATATTCTGGATAATATCGATAGTGGTGACTTACATCGTAACAAAAACCGACTTGCGGCGAATCCACTTCGTTCAATACGTGTGTCAAGTTTGTTAAATTCCATAAGTTCTCTAAAGCAAGGCTAACTCCTCGCTGTTCCGCTCTGTCCACAATGTGTTTAAATCTATCCATAGCAAAAGGGTTATGTATATGTTTTTCATCCGGAAGATGTATGACTATTGTTGGTATTTCTAGATTCGAACAGTCTTCAATACATTCCAAGTAGCAATTGACCAAAGCTTCACCCGCCAAATTAGCTAACCAAAGATCATTTTGATATTCGATAGGGGCATGAATGTTTTCAATCGTTAGCCCCGCTTCTCGTGCAAGTCGTGCTCCGCTTCGATATTCTCCACGACCAAAGCCTTCACTCCACCACAGCATCACACCATCAAAACCTGCTTTCTTGATCAAGCGATATCGTTCTTCAATAGGCAGTTCATATCCGAACCAATCATAGATACTAATCATATTAAACGCTCCTTTTCTCTTAGGGTATGATTTCATGTTCTTTAAGTTTACCTGATAAAGCAAAAGTGCTGATTTTCGCTTTGTGTAATTACGTATCTACGAACCCGAGAGGCTTAAGGGAGCAACGCGACCGGGTCCAACGGACCTAGCCTCGCAGGGTTGTGAGCCACTTCTTGCGAACCAAGGGCCGAACGGTCCGAAGCGTAGATACGATGTTATCTGATGGGGATGCCATCTTCGAATTAATTTCAATATCAGTCCATATGCCTGTTCAACAATGTTTTCTAACTCATTTAGTTCTTTGATACATCTTTTAAAGTATGGTATTATATATTTAATAAAGACCAAGTGCGCTAACACTTGGTCCATACAATTGGCTTGGATGGGTAATCCCTTCTTAGTCATTTACGATCGGAAACCCACCTTCGGCGGTCAACCTTAGGGTGGGTTTTTACTTTCTCTTGTTGTTATTAGTTAATGTAAGTTAAACGTGCAAGAATGAATGATCCAAATAGGAACATAATCGTTAGTGCATCTTTCACTTCCATGGCTTCACCTCCTTTCGAAGGGAAACCATGACCACCCAAGATTCAATTGTAGTTATATTTTACCTTTATATACATCTGCGTACAAGCGTTCTTATTATGACTTTGGATATTTGATTCTAAATATGGTTTTAATACAATTGGCGGCCCTTTCAGATAACGTCTTTTTCACGAACTTCGCAAAAACATCATCTCTTGAGGTGTTTACGAACTTTGTGAACCCACCTTCAACAACCAAGTTTACGACTCCTCTTCCAATTGATCTAACGGACTTTTAATCCTTCTTATGTCCTTCACACTCACATGTGTGTACCTTTCGGTGGTGCGCACACTTTGATGACCGAGCAACTCTTGAATAAAGCGAATGTCAATTCCACCTTCCAAAAGATGTGTAGCGAATGAATGGCGTAAGGCGTGAATGCTAACCTTTTTCTGGATTCCAGAGGCAGTACGTGCTTGTTCGAACACTTTTTGAACCGTTCGTTCAGTTATATGTCGCTCTGGGTGTTGACCTGGGAACATCCATTTCTCGGGCTTTTCTTGTTGTAAATACGGTTAAACAATGTCCATAGCTGTATCGGATAATAGGGTAAGACGATCCCTCTCGACCTTTTCCTTGAGAAACTCGAAGCGTTTTTCGCTCGAAATCAATGTCTTGAGTTTTCAACCGGACCACTTCCCCTACCCGTAATCTTGAGGAATAGGTAAGGTATAGGATCGCACGTTGTTTTAAATGATGGAGTGCTTTTACGATCAACATCACTTCGTTCATCGATAACACATTCGGCAACTTCTTTTCTTTCTTAGGGCGAACATAAGAGACGGTTTCCTCAAGCAATAGTACTTTTTGAGCATAGAATTTAATCGCGCTGAGCGCTTGATTAACATAGGAATGGGAACATTCCCATGAAGAAAGTGTAATGAATAACTCTGAATCATTTTCTCGAGATCCAACCCATTATTTTGCTGCTGCAAAAGTAAGAAATCGATGGACTTGACTACAATAAGTTTTTATCGTTTTTTACTATAACCTCGAAGCTGCAGTGCATGAACGAAAGACCTTTTTAACACGGATCCATATCCTTCCTGGAATTTCTCGAATCTTCATCACCATTTGTTCATCATACTTAAAACGAACATATAAGAAACCTTCATCATTCCGAGACACCCATATACTCGCGGTCCACCCCTCATTATAGCAGCAACCTAATTATTGGAAAGCAAAAAGAGCTCACAATCGTCGTCATCGACGTTGTAAGCTCCCGGTACTTTCGGTGCTGTTCATCCTTTATGATCTAACCCCATTCAATGCAATATTGTTACGCTTAGGGGATTAAAATTGTTGTAGTCATTATATAGATTAAACCATAATTCAGGCAGCAATGGCTACTTCATTAGCTCCTACCCAGATTCATTACATGATAGTATTTTGTATAATAGAGAAATACTTATTGTGGAACTGCGAAGGAGTGGACCTATCGTCATGAAGCCGGAGTTAGATCCGAGAGAAATCAGAACCCTGCAAAAAATAAAAAAGGCTCTCCTACACATGATGGCTTCCCGAATCGATCCCATATCCATTACGGATCTATGTGCCGAGGCACAAGTGACACGGCCTACCTTCTACAAGCATTTTAGCAGCGTAGCCGAGTTAATGGAGGTCATGTCGAAGGAGACAATGGAAGATTTGGAACGCCGCATCGTGATCGAGAAAAAAATATCCCTTCAAGAGGTTGATTATGATGAACTGCCTTCCAATATGGTCGCTTTATTCAACCACGTGCTGGAGAATCGGCAGTTTTACGAAGCCTTCATCTTAATCCATCCGGACACGCCATTCACGCGTTATTTCAAAGCCACGCTCTACCATTTTGTACAGGTTGGGCTTGAAGCATCCATTGAGACGGGCGCTGAGATCAGTGTGCCGTCCGACGTGGTGATCAACTTTATGACCGGTGCGTTTCACGAGACCATCTTGTGGTGGATGTTGGAGGGGTACCCATACACTCCACAGGAAATGACAGCCATAGTCTTACGATTATCCATTAACGGCCCCTATCAATTCTAGAATATTAAAAAAGAGTAGCGTCTCTCCGTCGAGAATAGGATACGTTACTCTTTTTGCTAACTTCGTAAATCAGAAGGAATATTTGTCCATTTCATCGAAATACAATGTACTAACACGAAATCGATAGAAAGAGATGTGTATAAGATGAATGGAATTCTGGGCGTATCCGGACTATCGTTCTTGCTGGTGACACTGTTCACCCCGCTGCTTATCTGGGGATTACGTACGTTAAAGCTTACGCAGCCAATCCGGAGTGAGCTGCCTCCCGATCATCAGGCCAAACGCGGGACGCCGTTAATGGCTGGTCTTATATTGCTGATAGGCGTTGCCATTTCGCTGCAATTTCAACCTACGCCGCTTACCGTTTTTTTATGCTCAACCTTCCTCTTGTTCAGCTCGATCGGGTTTATGGATGACTTCAAAAAAGCTGCGTGGCAGGACCCGTCCGGAATCTCCAGTCGCATGAAGCTTGTATTTCAGTTCCTGTTTACCGGCGTATTACTGTATGTGCTGTTCCATTCCTTTTCACTGACAAGTGATATCCGACTCTTCAACGGGTTCCAGCTCCATTTGCCGGTAAGCGTGTACGTCATTATCATGCTGTTATTCATTGTGGGTTCTGCGAATGCCATCAACTTTACCGACGGATTGGACGGACTGTTAATCAATGTAGCTATACCTACTTATTTTTTCTTCTTTTTAATCTCCGACAAACCGGAAGTGCAAATGTTCTCGCTGGTCATGGTCGGCTGCCTGCTCGGCTTGCTGCTCTACAATATTCATCCAGCCCGGGCTTTCATGGGCGATACGGGATCTCTCGCCATTGGCGGCTCCCTATCATTCTTAGCGGTCATCGAGAAGGTCGAAATTCTGATTCCTCTTCTGTTCGTTATCTATTTGACTGAGCAGCTCTCGGTTATCCTGCAGGTATGGTACTACAAACGCACCAAGCTGCGTCTGTTCCGAATGGCACCGATCCATTTCCACTTCAGTCTCAAATACGGCTGGAGCGAGAACAAAATCGTGATGATTTTCGGTTTTGTCTCCTGGTTTATGGCTCTGCTCTGTTGGTTGCTTGCCAAATATGTTATGTAGAGCATTGGAATAAAACAAGCAAGGAAAAGCCTCCTGGTAGATGTCCGGAACACTACTGGTTGGCTTTTTCACATGTTGAGACCCAAGCTTTGGACTTACGGCGTAATCCCCTCCAGCTCTTTTTTCAAATGGTTGAGGGTCGCTTTTCGATCCGCGTCAACCTGAGTATCGTAGAGCAGCTGCTCCATGAATTCCCAGACATCCTCCAGCTTGCGTCTCCCTTGATAAAATGTCAGCGCCTCGATGTTCACCTCATACTGACTGTGCGTATTCGCATAAATTCTCATGAATTCTGAAAAATAGGGCTCATCCACAAACGACATCATATCGGCTTCGACCGGTGCCAGCTTCAGTCCCTCCCAATCAATCAGCTTCAGTTGCTGCCCGGTAGACATCAGATTCCATCCATGTACGTCGGTATGGCATAATGCCATTCGCAGATCACGCTTCTTCAGCGCTTCGGACAGTTCTTCAATTTTAAGCATTAATTTCTTCAAGCTATCGATATGATGAAACAGCACTTTCCCGAGATAATACGGTAACTCCCCGTCCAGCGCGCTCCTTAGTTGTTCAAGAAACGGCACCGTATAGCTTTCTTTCATCGCACTTGTCACCAGAGGAACCTCTTCCCCATAGCGATGGAGCTCTGCGATCATCTCTGCCAGTTGTCTCACTTGATCCTTCGTCAGCTCGGTATCGGCGATTGTATCCCCGGCGATATATTCATACAACAAATAAATTCCTTCGCCATCCTCGCATTGATAGCCGCCGTCTTTTGTAAGAATGGGAACAGGAATATTCCCCTTTAAACGACTATGCTCCTCAAGCCACAACAGTACAGGCACGTAATCATCAATCAGCGCAGTCCACTTGGGCGTGGAAGCGCGGCTCTTTTCATATACTTTCAGGAAATAGGCATGTCCATCACTCTGCACTTTATAAGCCAGCGTTGCCCAACCACCCTTTTGGGGTACAACATGTGTACGATCCAATCCATAATATTCCTTCAAAATGCCTTGTAATTGTTCCATAATACCTCCTATCTGTGCCTCATATCTTTCGGGGGTCTCCCCTCTAACTTATCATAGCGAGCTGGCCTTGGTGCATCTCGTATAAAAAAACAAGGATGCATCTTCTGCATCCTTCAGATTGTCGAGAAACCCTGCACTTTTTTCAAAGTACAGGGTTTCTCCCTTTTTAAGTGGTCAATTCAAGAGGGGAAATGGGGGATTACCCCCTGTTTTCCAGGCGATCCAAGTGGATCGCCATCTTCTTCATATTCTGCACGGTTGCTGTCATCAGAGCTTGTTCCCTGACGTTTTGCAACCCGCGCAACCGGCAATAGCGAAACCCATGGAGCTCTTTGGCATCCGCGAAGCTTCGCTCAATCGTTTCTTTTCGTTTTCGGTATAAATACTTGCCGGATCGACTGAGCCGGTTGTTTCGCACCCATTCCTTGCTGTCTTCCCAGACATGGCGCGTGACGACCTTGCGGTGATTCCGTGAACGGGTACATTGCTCCAGCATCGGGCAAGTCTTGCAGTGCTTCGGATCGGAGGCATATTGCCGGTATCCTTCTCGATTCGTGGTGCGATACAACAATTCATGCTGGAGCGGACAAATATAACGGTTACGCTCGGCATCATAGGTAAACTTCCACTTCGGAAATAAGCCTTGGGTCGGATGAAATCTCCGGTGAGCAATCACTCCAAAGATCCCCCGTTCCTGCAATCCTTTGCAGATGGGGGTTGTTAAATAGCCTGAATCCAGGGCAACGGCTTCAACTTCAAAACCAAATCGCTCTCGTTGGCGATCCAAACGCGACAAATACGGTACAGAATCATGGACGTTTCCCGGCGTGACGTGGACATCGGTAATCAGATTGTACTTCAAATCAACGGTCCGGTGATCTAAATAAAAGAATCCTTCCGGTTTCCCGTCGCGAATCATATAACCGCTATCCGGGTCGGTTTTGCTCACCTTGATTTCTTTCTTCTCGACCACATCCTCTCTGGGTTTTAAAGCTTTTTTCCATGCGCCTTCCGGTCGGCTTCTACTGCGCCATTGAGTTCGTCCATGTAATCTCGTGTGTTTTGTAGAACCTGCTGCTTGGTGTACTGGTGTTTGTTCGCATTGGCCTTCACATGCGTGGAATCCGAAACCAGGACTCGTCCGCCGACCATGCGATGCTCGATTGCCTGCAGCACAATCTCATCGAAGATATCTTGAAAGATATTAGTGTCTTTGAAACGAGTCCGTCGGTTCCAGCTAATGGTGGTATGGTCCGGAACTTTGTCTGTCAATCCCAAACCAAGAAACCAACGGTATGCCAGATTCGTCTGAATCTCGCGTTCCAGTTGACGCTCTGAACGGATGCCGTAAAAATAACCGAGGAAAATCATCTTAAATAACACGACAGGATCGATGGCTGGTCGCCCATTATCAGCACAGTAAAGCGGACGGACCTTTTCGTCGATGAAAGAGAAATCGATATACTTGTCCACTTTACGGAGCAGATGATCTTGAGGAACCAATTCTTCAATCGAAACAAACTCGTAAGCCTGCTGTTTTTCTCGGTTAGAACGCAACATATTTAACACCCTTCCGAACGGTTTATTTACTAATATTATATAGTATTAACGCGGTGTCGTGTTGAACTAAATACACAAAAAATAGCTGTCGAGACTTTCTCGACAGCCTGAAGGATGCATCTTCTGCATCCTTGTTTGCCGTTAACCAGATCTTATTTTATTCTAACGGCCTGCCTTCTTTATAATAAAGATTCCGCTTAAGAATCACGAAGAAAATATGTACGTTCCGGTACCCGTGTTCTGACAAGATATCGTGAATGCGGGCTGCAACAGCATCATGAATCTCCTGAGATCTCTGGAACATAAGGATTTCCACGGATAGCGGCGTATTCGTAATGATCTGATAAGGAAGCAGTTCGATCTTCACAATTTCCTGCGGAATTTGAACAATCCCCGCGAATTCATCAACGACCTGTGGCGTTATTTCTTCAAGAAAGACTTCGGAGAATCCTTTAAAGCGTAAATATGGCACTCTTATCCCTTCATTTCGTCGAATTATTGTGTTATAGATGTCTTCAAGTGACTTTTATCTCTCTTCTACTATACAATATTGTTATTGTGAAAGGAATCACTATGATTCAGATGTACACATTCGCAGGTGGATTTCAACTATAGTTATCCTTTCAATTGCCCTGTACGAGCGCTTCCGTTAAACTTGATAACATCCGATTCATCATAGAAGAAATTCATTATGGAGGTGAAGGTCCTCATGGGACAAAACCTATGGGATGCCGAATGGGAAGTGACCGAGCCGTTAGTCCGGTTATTGCTTACTCGTCAATTCCCCCAATTGTCCACCCTCAAGGTCCAGGAGATTGGCAACGGATGGGACAACATCGTTTATCGCGTTGGCGATGAGTATGTGTTTCGCTTTCCTCGTAGAAAGATAGCCATATCTTTACTAAATACCGAAGCAAAAATCCTGCCCAAGCTTGAACATTACATAACGGTACCTTATGCGAAGCCCCTCTTCTTCGGAAAAGAAAGTGAAGATTATCCTGCTCCTTTTCTAGGATATACTTATCTTCCCGGTAAATTCCCGATTGGAATTTCGGATGAAGCGCGGATGCAATCAGCGGCAACGCTCGCCCGCTTCCTGAAGCGCCTGCATGCTTTTCCCGTGGAAATAGCGAAGCAAGCGGATGTATTGTCTGACCAGCGTAATCTGACCGATATCGCCGGCCGCAAAGACAAAATGCTAAATCTCCTTTCCAATCTTACCAACTATATAACACAAGAGGAATTACATGAGATCAAGGACTATTTGCATGGGATCCACTTGGATCAGGCGAGGCATCGACATGTTCTAATCCACGGGGATCTCCATTTTAAAAACATGTTGGTTGATGATACCGGCAATCTTTCGGGTATTATTGATTGGGGTGACGTCAACATTGGCCATCCTGCCTGTGACCTGAGTATCGTTTACAGCTTCCTGCCACCAGCCTCCAGAGCGGCTTTCTATGATATCTATGGCGAAGTGAACGAAGAAACGAAGATTCTGGCACGAATGATCGCCGTCTATATCCCCATGTTAATATTCATCCAGGCCATCGACGAAAATGATGAAGCCATTGCATTGGAAGCCAAATCGATTATTCAGCGTGCCATCTCCACGTAATGGTTCGATGGTTATGGCGGAATCATATATCATGCAAAAAAGAAGCTTGAAACCTTCAAGCTTCTTTTTCTTCGTTTCGTGATTTGCCAGACGTTGCAGCAACGTTATATTTTTAACATTCCCATTAACGGCATAATGGTTTTTATCACATCCATGCCCAGTTTAATGTGAGGCACGATTTGTCCCAAGAAACCCAAACCGCCAACAGCCGCGACTCTTTCTCCTTGCTCAGCCCCTTCGACTGCCGGAGCGCTTGGAGGACCTCCAAACAAATCGCTTAAAAATCCGGAAATCTGCGCTTTATCCCCGCTCCGTGCAATCGAAGCCGGCATTTTTTGGTTAGCACGAAGTCCAGACAGCGTCACTTCCCGGCCTTGAATCTGATTCAGTTCTCCGATATAGTAGCTGCCATCCTTCAGAACGACCACGACTGGTTGACCTACCCAATGCTGGGGAGGTCTCGACTTCGAAGCGGCTCTGGACTTCCTGGCGCGTTTCGATGACATACTAGGATCACCTCGCTTCCCTATTCATCATGTAGACATCATATGCAGAGCCGTCTTTCATTCTTGTGCCTTTATAGGAGAATTGATATAAATGCGTCAATAACCTAGATTTAGTGGGCGAAAGCCCTCCAAGATCAGCTCGTATAAATGAAAAGAAAGGAGTATCCCAATAGATCCTTGGATCTGGGGGATGCTCCTTTTTCTGTCGTCGATTCCTTGACCGGAACCTATTAACGCTCCGTGTACGAATCGTTCTCCCTATAAACTTTCTGATGCAGGGGCCGAATCCGGACAGCGGATGTCTTAAAACCGGGCATTTTACAGAACGGGTCCAGTTCCGGCCGGGTCGCGTGATTGACATTCTGCACGCCGCCCCAATGCATAGGCACGAACAGGGTGTCTTCTCGAATCTGGTCTTTGATTCTGGCACGCACGGTAAAATATCCATGCTCCGATTGAACTTCTACCCACTCTCCGTCCCGAATTCGGTAACGCTGTGCGGTAATCGGATGGATCTCCACGAAATTTTCCAGCTCACGCGCAAGCAAAGAAGGACTCCTTCTGGTCTGCACCCCTGTCAGATAGTGGGACAGAACACGTCCATTGGTCAGAATGAGCGGATACTCCTCAGTTACCCCTTTCCAAGGAGTCCCTTCCATTATAGAGAACACGGCCTTTCCGTCCGGATGGGCAAACGATTGTTGAAACAGAAGGCCCGCCCCAGCTTCTTCAGGCGAGGGGCACGGCCAATAGACTCCCTTCTCCCGGCGCAGTCGGTCATAGGTTATACCGTAGTAGTCTGCAATTCCACCCTTGCTCGCTAGCCTCAGCTCATTAAAGACCTCTTCAGGCTCGTTGAAGCGAAAATAATGCCCCTTCCCCAGCATGTCTGCTATGGAGCACAGAATCATCCAGTCATGACGCGCCTCGCCAGGCGCCTGACGCCCTGCTTCTCTCAGAAGCACGCGTCCCTCCAGGTTCGTCAGTGTCCCTTCATTTTCCATGTAGGAGGTTACGGGCAGAACGAGATCGGCCAATTGGGCCGTTTCGGACATAAACATGTCGGCAACCATCAGAAAATCAAGTTTGTTCAAACCTTCCTCCACAAGCCCGGCGTTCGGATTCGATACGATGGGATTGGAGCCCATCACGAAGAGCGATTTAATCACTCCCTGATGAATCAGCTCCATCATCTCATAGGCAGAGACGCCTTTCCCGGGGAGGCTTGCAGCTTCCACACCCCACACGGAGGCAACGTAAGCCCGATCCTTTTCATTCTCGATCGACCTGTAACCCGGCAGCTGATCGGCCTTCTGCCCATGCTCCCTTCCCCCTTGTCCATTCCCCTGACCGGTGATGGCTCCGTATCCGCAGCCCTCTCTCCCGATTTTACCCGTAGCCAAGACCAGGTTTAGAAAATGGCGAACCGCAAGATGGCCATCCGTCTGCTGCTCCACCCCTCGCGCAGTCAGCACCATGCCAGTATCCGCCTCGCCAAAGGCTAAAGCGGCCTCCCGGATTTGCCCCAGCTCCAATCCGCATATATCGGCAGCCTGCGAGAGATCGAGGCTGTTCAAATAAATGCTCAACTCGTCGTAACCGTTCGTCCTTGCTTGAATAAAGGACTCATCGATAAAGCCTTCATCCATAATGATCTTAAGCATCACATCCGCCAGTACGGTATCCGTTCCCGGTCTGATCGGCAAATGCATATCGGCCATGGCGGCGGTGGCTGTTTTCCGCGGGTCGATGACAATGATCCTCGCCCCATTCTCCTTAGCCCGGTTGAAGTAAGGCAGCAGTGTTGGCTGACATTCCGCTATATTGGTGCCGGCCAGCACGATGCAGCGGGCCAGAGGAATATCAGCCAATCTGAAGGTCAACCCCCGGTCAATCCCGAAGGTTTTGCTCCCTGCAGAAGCAGCGGCAGACATACAGAAGCGGCCGTTATAATCGATATGGCGGGTTCCCAGTGCCACCCGGGCAAATTTCCCGAGCAAATATGCCGTTTCGTTGGTCAACGATCCACCGCCGTAAACGGCATTGGCATCAGGGCCATGCTGCTCTGATATCCCCTGTAAATGCTGACTGGCCACAGCAAATGCTTCATCCCACGAACATGGGACGAGTTCACCATTTGAACGGATGAACGGGTGTGTCAGACGCTGCGAATGGACTGCATGCTGATGCGCATGCATGCCTTTGACGCATACCCTGCCCTCCGATGCCGCGTTCGGTACCCCTTCCACCTTATATTCGGCCCGGCGCTGACCCGGAATGCCGTTCCCACCCTCGGTTACCGTCATCTTGCACTGCACACTGCAGAACGGACATTGCGTCTCGATCACGGCAGCAGCTTCTGTCGCTTCAGCACGATCCGATTGAAGCATAACGAGACCACCTCTTTCTATTATTCTTCTGCTTTAACGGACCTGCGCCTCCCATGCATAGCGAGACAGCTGTTCTGCAAGTTCTCTTTGCAGATCATCGTCAAGAACATTCTCCCGGATCGCCGTCACGCCTGTACGTTCCACCCACCTCCACAGCGGTTCCTCATACATGCTGTTCTGACGGTACCACTGCAAGCAAGCAGCTGCGAGCTGGACGACATCTTCCTCACTCTCCGCAACACCGATCAACTGCCCTTCACGGACAGGATGCGCCGCATGTCCGCCGAGATAAACCTCCCAGCCCGCGGGAGAAACGGAAATTCCGATCCCCTGAACCAGGATGCTGACGGACGACGCTGTGCAATCAGACACCCCTGCACTCACCGGGGAAGGAAGGGACACCTCTCGCCAGCCGGTTCGAAGCCATTCTCCAATTTTACGAATGCTTGCCGCCTCTGGCTTCGATCCTTCCGTGTCTCCCACCCATACCTTGACCCCCTGATAGGCCCCTGAGCCCTTATAAAAAACGTCGTCGGCACTTGCTTTAATTGGTTGGCTACGCTCATCATGGTGAACTGCACCCGTCATTTCAATGTCAAAATAAAATCGTAAGGCTGGACAGCACACCTCACAACCGTCCGGTTTCTTCCAACCTTGACGTAACATAAAATCCTGAACGGAATGACAGCCTTGAGACACGGCATGAACCACCGCTTGCTTCAATGAAGATGGACCAAGCACCGTGCATTCACATACAGGAACCTCGATTGGCGTTCTGGCTTCCGTATGCAAACCCTCTTTCCTCTTGCCGCTTCGCATATATTTGACAAGAGCGTCCACCATAGGCCGGCAGCCGCCGCAGGAACCGGATGCCCTGGTATGCTCCTTCACTTCATCCGAGCTTTCCAGATGATGTTCGGTAATAGCCGCCATGATCGCCGCTTTGCTGACGCCGTTGCAAGCGCAAACCGTTTCATGTTCCGGGAGCGCCTCTGCAGCGGATTCGGCTGCGCTGAGGCCGCTGCTTTCAGAAGGTATAAGCTCTGACACAGCCGCACCCTGCTGCACCAATGTCAGGAGCGAGGACCCCTCATTCGTATTTCCGAACAGAACAGCACCCGTAACCCTGCCATTGCGCATGGTCACTTTTTTGTATGTGCCGCATACGGCATCGTAATGCTGAATGGCCGTTTCAGCACCTTCCCCTGATATCACTCCGGCGGAGAATACATCCACGCCCGATACTTTAAGCTGGGAGTAGGGAATCGACCCGCCATATGGCTCCGCCTCCCGACCGCAGATGACACGGGCCAGCACCTTCCCCTGCTCATACAGAGGAGCGACCAGACCATAACTTACGCCTCGGTGTTCCGCGCACTCTCCCACGGCATAAATGTTCGGCTCGCTCGTTCTCATGAAGTCATCCACCAGAATCGCCCGCTGCGTTCGAATGCCGCTTCTTTGGGCAAGCTCCACATTGGGCTTGATCCCAACAGCGAGAACGACTACATCCGCATCTAGACGCGTCCCGTCCATAAACCGAAGACCCTGCGCTCTCGTGCGGCCAACAATTCGCGTGGTGTCCTTCGCCAAGTTAAATTGCATCCCTTGAGCTTCAAGTTCCCGCTGCAGCATCATCGAAGCCGTTCGATCCAGCTGCCGGTTCATGATATAAGGAGCATTATGAACCACTTGGGTATCCATCCCGAGATGGAGAAGCCCGCGGGCAGCCTCCAATCCCAGTAAGCCTCCGCCAATGACTGCCGCCTTCGTGTACATCTTGGACATTTCGGTCATTTTCGTACAGTCGTCCACAGTCCGAAACGAAATGACGCCTTCCTTATCCGCTCCGGTTATAGGCGGAATGTAGGGAGATGAGCCTGTTGCCAGAATTAACGCATCATACGTTTCCCGTTTACCGGAGACTGTCTCGACAGCGCGGGATTTGATATCGATATGACAAACGGTCTCCCCTGCCAACAGCCGAATGCCATGCAGCTCATACCAGGACCAATCGTTCAGAATGATATCCTGGAGAGAATGTTCACCTTGAAGCACTTTGGATAGGAGGATCCGATTGTAGTTGGGGCGAGGTTCGGCACCGAATATCGTAATATCGAAGAGCTCCGGATCCAGCTTGAGGATTTCCTCAACACATCGTATTCCCGCCATCCCATTGCCAACGACAAGTAGCTTCTTTCTCCTCATGAAACACCTCCACCCCCGCCATGTCATCTTCATGTAAGAAAATAGAAAACGCCCTTTCCCATAATGAGGGAAAGGGCGTCATTGCCTCTAATTCGGCACACCTTTGTGCCGATTTTCAATAATAACCATACATTCAGATTAGTTGATGCACAAAAAAATGTCAATATACATAACACCAAATTCATTATATTGCTGAATAAATAAATATCAAGCGAAATTATGTAAAGTATATTGACATTCAGTTGACCACTTCTCTATAATGTGAATCATCATAATCATATGTTATTTTACGGACGGGGACACAATGATGTGTCTTTAGTCTTTGGGCAATGAGGCCGCAAATCGTCTTGGCAAAGGGCGATTGCGGCCTTTTTATGCCTGCAGCTGGGAGTCGACACGAATAGAGAAAGTACACATTTTGGATAAGGAGCGATAACGATGGAGAGGAAAGGATTTTGGCAAAGCGGGCATAAGCCCTCGCTGTTCGGTGCTTTTCTGTATTTTGACATCAGCTTTATGATATGGGGCATGCTTGGCCCCCTTGCGGTGGTCATTGCCGCGGATTATCCGATGGACCCGGTGCAGAAGGCAAATCTTGTGGCGCTTCCCGTTCTGGGCGGCTCCATACTCCGACTCGTATTAGGATTCCTGGCGGATCGCCTGGGTCCTAAATTAACGGCTCAGATTGGAATGGTCGTTACGCTGATCCCTTTATTATTAGGCTGGTTGTGGGTAGATTCCCTGGATCAATTGTATGTTGTCGCTATTCTGCTAGGGGTGGCTGGAGCTTCGTTCGCTGCAGCTCTGCCACTGGCGGGACAGTGGTATCCCAAGGAACATCAAGGTTTGGCGATGGGAATTGCCGGTGCCGGTAACAGCGGCACGGTCCTCGCAACCCTCTTCGCCAATCGGCTTGCCCAACATTTCGGAAGCTGGGAGATAGTATTCGGACTCGCCATTATCCCCATCGTGCTGGTCTTCATTTACTTCTCGCTGTTTGCACGCAATAGTCCGAATCGTCCCGCTCCCAAAAGATGGTCCGAATATGCAAATGTCCTTAAGCAGCGTGATGCCTGGGTATTCTGTGCCCTGTACTGCGTGACGTTCGGCGGCTTTGTGGGACTTGCTAACTATTTGACGATCTTCTTTAACACCCAGTATGGTCTCTCCGCGGTCCAGGCCGCCGACATTACCACGATCTGCGTCATAGCAGGGAGCTTCTTCCGCCCTGTGGGCGGCTTTCTGGCCGATCGAATCGGGGGCTCACGGATGCTCATGTTTCTCTATACCGGGGCGTCCATCATGCTCATCGGCGTCTCCTTCATGCCTCCCCTTTGGCTTGTTGTCACGCTGCTGTTTATTGGCATGATGTGCCTGGGTGCGGGAAACGGTTCGGTATTTCAGCTCGTCCCTCAGCGGTTTGGCGGCGAGATCGGCCTGGTTACCGGTATTGTCGGAGCCGCCGGAGGGCTTGGAGGTTATGCTCTGCCGCTTATTCTCGGCCGATTATACCAGGCGACAGGCTCATACACAGCGGGCTTCATTATTTTAAGTTTCATAGCTGCCTCTTCGCTGACCCTTACAGTCGTGATGCAGCTGAAATGGCGGCGAAGCTGGCTTCGCAGTGTGTCATCAGGTCCGCAGGCCGGTTCGGCCAAGCTATAAATGAAAGTCGCTCAGGTTATAACCTCGTCAAACGAATACAAATGTTAAGAACATGTTGATGAAGAGACCAATACCCGGTAATAAACCGGGTATTGGTCATGCTTTGTAGCTGTGCTTTTTCAATCCCCCTTCTATCCAATCCACTTCAGTTCCTTACTCGTTCGTTCCCAGTTAAAGGCTTACCCGTTCTTTCTCGTCTCTCGTCAATAGGCAGCGTTGTTCCTGAAAAGATTAGCTTCAACATGAGAAACACGCCGTATCCAAGCACCCCGCCGGCTGTATTCAGAATTAAATCATCCACATCAAAACTTCCCATTGAAAAAACGAGCTGGGAGCATTCCAGCGCGAGACTCAACCCCAGAGATGTCGTAAAGGAGCCAATGAACCCGAGGAACTTGCTCCTAAGCATAAGACCGACGAATATGCCATTAGGCATGAATATGGCGATATTCCCGAAGAGATTGATCACGTCATGTGGACTCGAAAGACGCCTCATATTCATTCGAATGGATTCAAAAGGCGTGAAATTGGCAAATTGCAATCGATTCTGTGCATATTCCGGGATCTCGGTGGCTCGATGCAGCTGCTGCCACAGAACCGATATATCTACGGAACCGAACTTGAATAGAATCACCTTGAGTAAGACGTAGAGATACAATGAATACGGCAATAATAGTAACCATTTATTCGATAATTTCATTCCGCATCATCCTTGCTTAGCAGTACCGTCACTATGATTCCGTCGATATTGTTTCCAGATATCTCATACTCGCTTCCTGCCGGTATCTCAATCTCCATGTCTTTGGATGTCACGGGTACATACTTAATTTCGTATTCCTTCCCATCTACGGTTGTTCTGTAGCTGGATTGATCCTTTAGGTAATCCAGATATTCCTCCAAGGTAAGATTCAGTTCCTTCATGATCATGCTGTGCGGCTGCCCAACATAACGAAAATGCCACGGTTCATACTGAATGCCTGTAATCTCTGTCTTGTCCTGAGGATAGCGCAGAATGAATCCGTGCGCCCATGCATGCTCCTTCAGCCACTTCCCTTCGGGCGATCGATCAATCGACTGTTGCGTCGATCCGATATCCATCGAGAGCCCGAGATTATGCTCGCTGTAGCCTGGAGGCAAGGCGTAATCGGAACCTTTTTCACGATAAAGCTGTTCTTGCTCGTCTTCATCCCGATACCCGCTGCTGATCATGAAGCGATTGACTCCATCTTCTCCGGCGGCTTCAATCATATTACGGAAATTCTCCGCCACACTGCGCGATAACCGGATCGTGTTATCCAGAACCACATAACCATACATTAAATCTTGATTTTCAAACAATGTTACGATATCCTTCGGCACCGCTTCCGGATCAAGCGGATGATCCTTATTGACCAGAACCAAGTTTCCACGCGTCACTTGTTCATCCGTTACACGGATCGTCTGCGTAGCGGATGTCTGATTCGATTGCGTGCCGGAATCCGTCTTTGTTTCCTGTCCATCCCTACTGTCCACCCTATCCTTCACGTTAGGCGTCTCCGTCAGAATGGACTCGCATCCGACCAACAGAAATATAACGAGCATAATCAAACCTTTTTTCAACTTCAACAACTCCCTCTAGCTTGGTCTATCCAGATTAATGAATAGAGTTTAAGGAAAAGTAGGAAAAAGTTAAAGTTTTTCTTAAGAGAGATGATTCTCGCCTATCCCTTTTCCCTTTGACAAGATTGAAGCCAATGGCTTAACTTGGTATTTAGACTAAAAAGAATAAAGAAGGTGCCATTATTCTTGCTCAAATTATTTCGTTATTTACGTCCCCACTGGGCTGCGGCCCTGCTTGCGCCGCTGCTTATGCTGCTGGAGGTCGCCATGGATTTGCTCCAGCCCATTCTCATGGCCAGCATTATTGATCAAGGCGTCATGCAGAACGATACTGCGCACATTCTCCATACAGGTCTCATCATGCTGGGTGCGGCTGCCATCGGGCTGCTTGGAGGTCTCGGTTGTACGATCTATTCTTCCATTGCCTCGCAGCGTTTCGGTGCCGACCTGCGCCGGGATTTGTTCCTTAAGGTTCAGACCCTCTCGTTCCGTAATCTGGACGATGTCTCAACGGGTTCGCTGATCACACGGCTTACGAGCGACATCGTCCAGATTCAGACCATGGTCCAGATGCTGCTGCGTATCTTCGTACGCTCTCCGTTGCTCGCGATTGGAAGCATGATCATGGCAGTGATCATTAGCCCGAAGCTCGCCATCATTCTGGCCATTGCCGTTCCGTTGTTGTTCGTTGTGATGTTCTTTCTGATCCGGGCTACCCTACCCTTATTCGCCACCGTTCAGAAGAAACTCGATAAAGTGAATACAGTCCTGAAGGAGAATTTTGCCGGCATCCGGGTATCCAAAGCATTCGTGCGAGCAGGGTATGAGAAGGATCGATTCCATCAAGCGAATACCGACTTCACGCAAGTTTCGGTTAAAACACAACGGATCGTTGCGCTCAATATGCCCATCTTGAGCATGATACTGAACGTCAGCATCGTCGTTGTCCTCTGGCTCGGCGGGAAGAACGCGATTGATGGCTCGTTCGAGGTGGGAAGCCTGGTTGCCTTCATCAACTATGTGACACAGGTGCTGTTCTCCGTTTCCTCCGTGGCGATGATGCTGGTTCGAATCTCTACGGCCAAGGTTTCCGCTGATCGTATCCAGGAAGTCATGCATACGGAATCCGAGATTGCGAACGCTGCTCATCCGGCGATGAATGCATACAAGCAGGGAGAAATCGAATTTGACCAGGTGACTTTTTCCTATAAACCGGGGATTCAGAAGCCCGTTTTACATCATGTCAGTTTCAAGGTTCGACCGGGGCAGACCGTCGCGATTATGGGAGCAACCGGTTCGGGAAAAACCTCTCTGGTATGCCTGCTTCCCCGCCTGTATGATGTAACTTCCGGACGGATCTTCATCGATGGAACCGATGTGCGACAATTCGACTTATCGGCGTTACGCGAACGCATCGGCATCGTCCTGCAAGAATCCATCCTCTTCACAGGCACCATTCGGGATAATATCCGCTACGGGAAAGCGGATGCTTCCGATGAAGAAGTGATTGCAGCGGCCAAGGCTGCGCAGGCGCATGAATTCATTTCGTCCATGCCGGAAGGATACGATACGATGCTTGGACAAAGAGGCGTGAACCTCTCCGGCGGTCAGAAGCAGCGGATATCCATTGCACGGGCATTACTGCTTCGCCCCGCCATTCTGATTCTGGATGACAGCACCAGTGCCATCGATATGGGAACGGAGTCCAGGCTTCAGAAAGAGCTGGCCCGGCTGATGAACGGTCGGACCTGCCTCATGATTGCCCAGCGGATTTCTTCCGTAATCGATGCCGATCACATACTGGTGCTGGACGATGGAAAATTGGTAGCGGAAGGTACGCATAGCGAGCTGCTTGCTTCCTGTGAGCTGTACCAGGATATTTATCAATCGCAATTCGGCAAGGAGGTGTCTTCCCATGGCTAAACCCGATCAAGGATCCAAGCATGGCAATACAGAAGCTCCGGATCTGAGTTTGCGCGGCGGCAGCCCCATGCGCGGAATGACGATGGCCAAGGCGAAGCCCAAAAATACGATGGGAACGATACGCCGGATCTGGGGTTACATACGACCATTTAAAGGCGGCATGATCGCTGTTTTCTCATTCACGCTCATCACGACGATTCTGTCCCTGATTGCTCCTTACCTGCTGGGGAATGCGGTGGATCATTATATCATTCCGGGAGATTTTGAGGGACTCATGGGGCTGTGCGCGGTGCTTCTAGCGGTTTACGCGGGTACCGCACTCACAGCATGGCTGCAGCAGCATGTCATGGTTAAGGTCTCGCAGCTGTCTATTCAGGCCATGCGGAGGGATATTTTTGCGAGACTTCAAGTCCTTCCGCTGCGTTTCTTTGACAGCAAGACCCACGGCGAATTAATGAGCCGCACGACCAACGATATCGAGAACGTTTCCGGGACGTTGAATCAGAGCGTAACCCAGCTCATTTCAAGCCTGCTGTCCCTGGTTGGATCGCTTGCCATTATGCTGTACCTGAACGTATGGCTGACGCTGCTCAGCATGGTGACCATTCCGCTTGTCATGCTGTTCACGAAGATCGTAGCAAGCCGGACAAGGAAGCATTTCTCCAAGCAGCAGAGCACGCTGGGTGAGCTTAATGGCTTTATCGAGGAAACCGTCTCGGGGCAGAAGGTCGTTCAGGTATATCGCCGGGAGCGGCATGCCGCTGCGCAGTTCGATGTCATGAACAAGAAGCTGACCGATGCCAGCATTCAAGCTCAGATTTATTCGGGTACCGTCGGTCCGGTTATGAACGTGCTGAATAACATCAGTTTTACCTTAATTGCGGCGGTCGGCGGGTATATGGCATTCAAGGATTTTACTACCGTGGGGGTTGTCGTTGCATTTCTGAACTACTCGAAGCAGTTTCAACGGCCGCTGAACGACCTGGCGAATCAATTCAATCTCGTGCAATCTGCTGTGGCGGGTGCTGAACGGGTCTTTGAGGTGATGGATACCGAGTCCGAGTACCAGGACAATCCAGACGAGAATACAGCAGATGACATGTATGGCGAGGTGCAATTTGACCGGGTTTCCTTCAGTTATAAGGAGGGCGTCCCGATTCTGAAGGATGTTTCCCTTACCGCTCGGCCGGGCGAGACCATTGCGCTCGTCGGTCCGACAGGTGCCGGCAAAACCACCATCATCAATCTGCTGACCCGTTTCTATGAGATCGATTCTGGCATGATCACCATTGATGGGGTCGACATCCGACAGCTTGATAAGGATCACCTGCGGAGCAAGCTGGGAATCGTGCTGCAGGATGCCTATGTATTCTCGGCATCGATTCGGGAGAACATCCGCTACGGCCGGCTTGATGCCTCGGACGAAGAGATCGAAACCGCCGCCAAGCTTGCCAATGCGCATGACTTTATCATGAAGCTGCCCGAAGGCTATGACACGCTGCTTGTGTCGGGCGGAGGCAACCTGAGCCAAGGCCAGAGGCAGCTCTTGACGATCGCTCGCGCGGTGCTTGCCGATCCGGTCATTTTGATTCTGGACGAAGCTACCAGCAGCATTGATACGCGGACGGAGATGCATATTCAGACCGCCATGCGCACCCTGATGAAGGGCCGAACCAGCTTCGTCATCGCTCATCGTCTAAGCACGATCCGTGAGGCTGACCAGATTCTCGTCATGAATCAAGGCGGTATCACAGAGCGCGGCACACACGAAGAGCTGCTAGCCAAACGCGGCTTTTATTACGAGTTATATAACAGCCAGTTTAAGTTAAGCGGTTGAAGATGGGTTAGGTAATTTTCTTACAAGCCGCTGACAACAATTAGGAGAGCCGGTTCCATGAAACGGCTCTCTTGTTTGTCTGCTATAAGGATAAGTGTCTTGAGTAATGAGTGCTGCGTGTTGGGTGTTGCTTATCGACTACCTTCTCCTTATTACTGCAGAGCAGAATCTGTATCTGTATCTGTATCTGTATCTGTATCTGCTTAAGACTATCGGGAATAACACAACCGGATCTGAGAGCCTTTAATTCGATCGAACCAGCTCAATCTACAAATCGAGCGGAGACTAGGGCCTTCATTTCCATCAAACACCAACTCAATCTACAAATCGAGCGGACACCAGGTCCGTTATTTCCATCAAACCCCGCTCAATCTACCAATCGAACGGACACCCGGGCCTTCATTTCCATCGAACCAGTTCAATCTACAAATCGAGCGGACACCAGATCCGTTATTTCCATCAAAACAGCTCAATTCGCGAATCGAACGGACACCAGATCCGTTATTTTAGTTAGCATAGGGCGAAAATCACACTTTTACGGGGAATAACGTACCTCATGTCCGCTAAACTAGTTAATTTCGTCTTTTTTAACTAAATAACGGATGCTCAGTCCGTTAACAAAACAAATACAATGCGAAGCAATACAAATGCCATTCAATCGTACTTTCGATGCCATACAAATGCCATTCAAACGCATTTGCGATGCCATGCAAATGTCATTCAATCGTACTTCCGATGCCATACAAATGCCATTCAAACGCACTTGCGATGCCATACAAATGCCATTCAATCGTACTTGCGATGCCATGCAAATGCCATTCAATCATACTTTCGAAGCAATACAAATGCCATTCAAACGCACTTGCGATGCCATACAAATGCCATTCAATCGTACTTTCGATGCCATACAAATGCCATTCAATCGTACTTCCAATGCAATACAAATGTCATTCAATCGTACTTCGATTGCAATACAAATGCCATTCAAACGCACTTCCAATGCCATGCAAATGCACTACAAGGCCACCATCTCGTACGATCCCATCATTCCAACTCAACTTGACTGGCATTACTCACGATCCGTTTTACAGCCCCGATCATCCATTCCATCTCCACATATTGATTGTTCGGTGCATTGTATTCGACGCCCCAATAGCCCTTGTAACCGCCTGCGAGCAGACACCGTACCTTCTCCTCCGCACCGGGATGGACCGCTGTTTTCGCGTCAAAATGAGTATGTACCGTCCACGGGGCAACCATCGCATCCCCTTCAACCTCATCGGCCTTCCATCTGCCAAGATGAAGCAGAAAACCAAAAGCAGGATGATGGACTTCCTCTGCAAGCCGTTTCATTTCATGTGGAAGCAGCGACGCGCCCATATGATTTTCCGGACCAATGGTATAACCGCCATCCGCTGCACGATCCGCATATTCGCGATAACGTTTAACCGTATACTCGAACTGTTCATCAGTCATCGGCTCCGATCCCTTATAACTGCCGCCGGTGTCGATCCGCACGGTTTCAGCGCCCAGGATTTCAGCGGCATCCAAATGAACCAGCGCATTCTCATACAGCCTCTGCCGAAGATCCGGGTCAGGATCCCATAGTTGCGCTCCGTCCACAGCAAAGTTGACCACCCTCATCTCTTTCTCATCCAGCGCTTCTCTAATCTTGCGGATGTAGCTCTTATCAGCAAGCTTGTATACGCTATCGCTCCGATCGATGAAAAAACCGTTCCACATATCAACCGCATCCATTCGGTACCGGTACTTCACCGTCTCCAAATAACCGAACACATCCATTTTCCCTTCCAGAAACGTATTAAAAAAAGGATAACCGCCAATCGAAATGTTCAACTGAATACCTCCTCAGAGAATGAATGAAAGAACTAGCTTCCGTTTCTCGCACTTCCAGAAGACCTACGCATCATATCTTACTCGATGGTGTATCTAAGATGATGATATTCCCCGCCGGAGAGAAAGCCTCTCTTCCTATACAGCTGCTCCGCCTGATTTCCCGTCGTTACAAAAAGACGCAGAACCGGATAATCAGGCTCCAGGACTGTTAACGCCCTATCCAGCATCGCGGTTGCCAACCCCATCCCTCGATGTTGGGGTAATACGGCGATACTATAGACGAGTGGCAAGCCCTCCCATAAAGAGATCAAACATACACCGACGATTTCTCCCGTTATTCGGTCATATACTACGGAAGATGCTCCCAACAGCTTGGGGTCCACTGCGTCAAAATATCGTGCTACGTCCTCAGCATAAACCTGGGCTTCCCGCTCATCCGGTCCATTAGCATAGGCTTCCCTAAACACCTCTACAATCTTAGACATATCATCTATTGACGGTATTCTATAAATATCATTGAGATCCATCGATGTTTCCAGCTGCTCGGTAGGCCGCATCATGCATTGCCTGGATTCAACTCGAACGAAACCAGTTTCACGAAAAGCGATCTCCTGCTCAGCTAGAACGTTATATGCATGCAGATCCTCTGTCAATTTCCAAGATTTTAAGGCATAGCTCTTCATCTCATCAATCATCTTGGTGGTAATGGAATATGGGGGGATGCCAAATACAAGACCGATAGAATGGTCAGACAAATAAACCCCAGCCGCTTTATCTTCGCCTGCGATAACCCAGTAACCGTCGTCCGAAGCCGATAGAACCTTGGTTAAATCACCCCAGCTCGGTCTAAACCAATTATTCTTATAATAGGTAGCGAAATATTTCGAGAACATTTTGCGATCCGCCTTTACTAATCTGTATTCCATAACTCCCCCTCCTTATCCCCTTTTGAATTAGGCTCATTATATAGGTTGGAAGAAGCGTGGGCCAAGGGATTTATCAGCTATAATAAAAAAATCACTCATCGTGTTCCTAGCTAAGATAGAATCAGGCTAACCCCCAGATACGCCGCTGTTCCCCACATAATCAACGCGGATATTCGGTTCAACGTAGACAACAATTTCCCTGATGCATCCATCCTTCCAGCTGCCCTGCCTGCTATTCCTAGACCCAAGAACCACAGCCATGAAACTGCGATGCATACGACGGCAAAAATCACTTTATCCATCCCTGAATATTGAAGAGAGCTTGTGCCAATGACCCCCATCGTGTCCAGGACAGCATGCGGATTTAACAACGATACGGACATGGCAAAAACAATTTGCCTCTTCGGCGTAAACGAACGAGCCTCTTCCAACACTTGACCCGAAGGTTTGCTCTTCCAGGTCACCATTCCCATATAGACCAGGAAACAAATCCCCAATGTAAACAGCACGGTTCGGATCCATTCATATTCCAGAACAACAACGGATACGCCCAGAACCGCTAATGAGATCAGCAGCGTATCACAGAGCGATGCCGTAATTATGGCGGGCAGTGCCTTGACGAAGCGGGATTGTACCGCTCCCTGATTAAATACAAACACGTTCTGGACGCCCAAAGGAAGAATAAGGCCTAAAGCCAGGATGAAGCCATGAAGCAAGACACTGATCATATAAAACCAAACCTCCAGTGAATATTTTCACCATTGTAAAGGAGGATGTCGGCTGCGTCTCCAACCAATTGGTTGGCGCTTGAACCAACCAATGAGGTATACTGAGGCATATTCCTACATGAAAGCAGGTTTACTTATACTTATGGCTGAAGAATGGAAATTAAATAAGTACTCCGATGTGCCGCTTCATCAGCAAATTTATGATGATATTAAGAGCAGAATCATGAACGGGGAATGGCCGGTCGGAACCCGAATTCCCACGCAGCGAGAGCTGGCTGCCAAATATCAAGTTAACCGCAGCACCATTGTGTATGCGCTCGGGGAGCTCGCTGCAGACGGTTTAATTGAATCCCGCGTGGGACAAGGCACGGTGATTATCAACAATACTTGGAGTTTACTTGCTGCCACGCCTCCGCCTGATTGGAATCAATATGTAAAATCCGGCTCCTATCAGCCCAATATCCAGATGATCCAGCAAATCAATCGTGCGGAAACCGATTCGAACATGATCCGTCTCGGAACAGGCGAGCTCTCGCCCGATCTCCTCCCGACCGACCAAATACGGGAGACGTTTAACGGCAGGATGTCCAGCCGTTTCACCTTGGGCTACTCGGAACCGAAAGGAAGCCTATATTTAAGAGAAATCATCAGTGAGCATCTGAAAAAGAAAGGGATTATAGCCTCCCCTGCTTCCATACTCATCGTTTCCGGCGGGCTGCAAGGCTTACAGCTGATCTCGCTGGGACTGCTGCATCACGGCTCCTCCATGTTGGTGGAGAATCCCTCTTACCTGAACTCGATCCATGTGTTTCAATCCGCCGGCATGCATTTGCACGGCATCCCTATGGATGAGAACGGGATCCGAACGGAAGCCATCGGGAGACTCAAGCGCCAACACAGGGCTGCCCTGCTGTATACCATCCCTGCCTTTCATAACCCAACCGGCACCCTGATGTCTTCTGACAGGCGGGCAGAGCTGCTTCGGATATGCACTCAGGAAAGGCTGCCCTTAATCGAAGATGACGTGTATGGGGATTTATGGTTCGATACCCCCTCGCCACCTCCGCTGAAGGCTTCGGATAAACAAGGTCTGGTGCTCTATATGGGCAGCATGTCCAAGACCCTGGGTCCCGGGCTGCGCATCGGGTGGATCGCCGGGCCTGAGCCGGTCATCGACCGGCTGTCCGACATCAAAATGCAAACCGATTACGGCTCCAGCTCACTATCCCAGCATGCCGTCGCGGAATGGCTCTCCAGCGGGTTATATGAGAATCATCTCGATCATATACGGTCAGCGCTTAGGAAACGCCGAGATTTTACCCTATCGTTACTTGAGCAACATTTCCTCGATATCGCACACTGGAATATCCCTCAAGGCGGATTCTATATTTGGCTTCGTATCAAGAATCCCCTCTCTATTCGGCCTTTATTTGAGCAGGCGCTGAAGGAGAGTATTTTGCTTAATCCCGGAAATATATATGACCGTAACGACCAGCAGCATCTGCGCCTATCCTATGCATACGCCTCGTACGATCAGCTGAAGAGCGGGCTTATCCGGCTGGCAAAGCTTATCCGCCTTCATGCGTTGTCATGAAAAAAAGGGCTCTCCCGAGGACTTTGATCCTTTGGGAAGGCCCTTTCCTTTTGTCAGTGTGCCCGCTTCATTTCACTAATCCATACCCGTAACCTACACATGACGCCGCTCCATCAAATTAATGCCTATGCCCATGCACAACACCCCGATGAGCAGCAATTTGGTAATCGGGATCCAGAGATCCGCGATGCCATTGCCGTACACAACTATTCCCGTCAATGCTTTCATAGCATGCGTCAGCGGAATGACTTCCGCGAGGCCAAGCAGAATCGGATTCGTGATTGTGCCTGGCGGCATATATACCCCGCTGATGAGCGGCATGATCGGAATGATGGACGGAAACAACGTCCCAAATTGCTCAGGCGACTGCAAGATGCCAACAAAGAGCATGGATAAAGCGACGATGGTCAGTGTGTAGATCACAGTGACTAGCAGCAGCAAGCCGTATTGGTCGCCTAGGTCGAAGCCGAAACCATACCGAAAGATAAGCAGCACCAGGATGATCTGCAAGATGCCGATCACAGAGCTGTATAGCAGGTGACCCATATACATCTCTGTTTTTCGGACAGGAGACAGTATCAGCCGATTCCATACGCCGGAGGCTTTATCCTTCGTAATCGTATTTACCTTAAAACCAATGGTAAACATGACCAGGAATAACGAAAATCCGAACATCAGCTGAAGTCCCATATCATGAGAAACGAGTTCTCCCCCACCCTGCGACTCGGATTGGAGACGCAAGGGTGGTTTCTCCATATAAGCATGCACGTGCTCGCGAAATTTCGTTTCATCTTGCAGGTTCGCCGCTGCGGCCCGAAGCTGCAGCTCTCGTTCATAAACCGTACGGAGATGCTGATCAGCTAACTGGGCATATGGGTTATCCATTGCGGCTATGATGCGATAATCGTCCGAGACCAGCTTCACGGCGAGATCTGCGCGTCCCTCGCGCACTTTCTTTCTTGCCGTCTGTTCATCCTCCATTCGAAATTCGAACGTATCGTTTTGATTCAGCCATTCGATCCACTTGGCTTCGGACTCATCAACCGCCCCGTCTGCGGTGAAGATGTCAATCTTGATCTTGCTGTCAGCCTTCCCTCCGAACATCAGCGTGGCCAATATGCTCAGACCGATGAACATGATGATCATCCATGGATTCCGCTTTTCTTTCATCCATTGCGATAATAAGATGGGCGCCATCAGATCCGCCCCCTTCGTGGAAAAATCCATAAACTCGCAGCTAGAATAACGATGAAGAACACCCCTTGGTACAGGATCGGCAGCTATAGTTCTTGAAACGGACTGCCCTGTATCCACTGAATCATGGACATTAAGGCCAAGCCGTTGGGGGTTACGCTGCCAATGCTCATCAGCCAATCCGGCAAAATATAGATCGGCACCAGATTCCCTCCGATAACGCCAAGCACAAGAAGCAGTATGAATGAAATGCCGGTTGCGACATCCGTGTCCTTCATTCGGAAGAGCATGGCCGTATAAAACGCAGATAACGCCGCAACCGTTAGACACATCATGAAGATAATGAAGGTCAAACCGATCCAGAAGATCAGGGATTTCCCCGGAAAAAGCTGAAACAGAAAATGCGAGACGATCAGCAGGACCGCAGATTGCAGCAGAGACATGCAGAAGGTCGACCCAACCTTACCGGACAAGTAGCGAAATGGATGGGTTCCGGCAAGAAGCAGACGCATAAACACCATCTCTCGCTTTTCTGTGATCGATTTGGACGCCGTCGTTGTGGAAACGGACAGCGCAAAGAATATACTGACCGCCAGGGCGTAATATTGGAACGAGGTGATCATGTCCACACCTTCAATTTGTTCCAATCCCCCGACAGGACTGTTCGCCAGCGCAAGCTCGCCCTCACCCTTGCTTTCCTGTTCTTCCATTCCGCTGTCCAGCGCAGCTTGATAATTAACGGCACCCAAAAATCCATCCAGCATATTTTGCAGAACATTCACTTTCATTGAATTCTCTAGCGCCGTTAAAGTCAGCACCGCACCGTCCCCCTCATGCAGGAGCAGCTTGTTAAGCGCAGCCAGCGTATACCCCTCAGGAACTGTTAGGACGGCCTCCACCTTCTCTTCCTTCAGCTGTACCTGGGCAGTCTGGTCATCCAAAGCAGCAACTTGAAGAAATTCCTCCACATCTTCGCTGCCGAACATATTCATTAATAAGGCTTCCGGTTGGAAATTCGCAGCTGCCTTACTCAATTCGTTCTTCTCTTCCGTGCTGATTGACAAACTCTTTAGACTTTCCTGAAAGGCATGGACTCCCTCTTCATGCCGGTCCTTCACGACCAATGCAACTCTCATCTCAAGGGATTCATTCGAATTCTCTACCCAATTCGGCAAGGCAAATCCAAGAATTAGGATTAACACTAATGGCATAAACAAAGCAATCAGCATCTCTTTCCGGTCTCTCCAATAGACGAGAAAGTCTTTTTTGAAAAATACGCCCAAGCGGCTGTCCCTCCCCTCAATCCCGAAGCTTGCGGCCGGTCAAATGAAGAAATACATCCTCGAGACTTGGCGACTGGATATGAATATTCTGAATCTGCACCTCATGGCGTTCGGCAGCCTGCACAATACCGGACAGAATGTAACTGTTCTTCATGACAATGAGCTTCAGCCCATGATCCGTCTCCTCAACCTGCCTAACGCTTTCTAAGGAGCGAAGCTCCTCGGCCAGCTCCGGATTCGGGCGATTCAGCTGGATGATCAGCGTATCCTCACCGGACAAGATGTGCTGCAGCTCCTCCTTAGTACCCGAAGCGATAATCCGCCCGTGATCCATGATGTACATCCGGCTGCACAGCTGCTCCACCTCTTCCATGTAATGGCTTGTGTACAGTACCGTTGTCCCTTTGTCCCGGTTTAATCGCCGGACCGTTTCAAGAATATGATTGCGGGATTGCGGATCAATGCCCACGGTCGGTTCATCCATGATGACGATTTGCGGATCATGCAACAGAGCAGCTGCAATATTGATCCTTCTCTTCATGCCTCCGGAATAGGTTCGAATTAACTCCTTCTGGCGATCCCGAAGACCGACCGTCTCAAGCAGCTCCTGTATTTTGATCTCCAGTTCCTTTCCGTTCAATCCATATACGCGCCCAAAAAATTTAAGGTTTTCATACGAGGTCAATTCCTCATACAAGGCAATTTCCTGAGGCACCACGCCTAATACGGTGCGAATGTCCTGCGGATGCTTGAGCACGCTTTTGCCGTTCAGGCGCACATCGCCGCCCGTCGGTTTCAGCAAGGATGATATCATGGAGATTGTTGTCGATTTCCCGGCGCCGTTCGGACCGATCAATCCGACGGATTCTCCCCGGTCCAGATACAGGCTGACTTCCTCCACAGCAATCTTGCCCTTAAACACTTTTCGAAGTTCTACGGTTTCCAGCATCATGTCCCCCCATTCTCGATATGAACCCTAACGTGCCTTGTTGCCCTTCGTTCATATCGTCCTCCACTGCTACAAGTGTATATGCAAAAAGGCAGTGCCATCACTGCCCTCGGTCATTGCTTTGATTCCGAACCATGACTTCAGTCATGTTAGGTTCGGATTTAACGGAATATCGTTCTCTCTCACGAATCAAACCACATTGTGCCGTATAGCATAAATCGCCAGCTGTGTCCGGTCTCTTAGATCAAGTTTGTCCATAATCTGGCTGACGTGATTCTTGATCGTTCCGATTGACAAACCCAGCTCGTCTGCGATTTCGCGGTTGCTGCGCCCTTCCCCTACCAGACGCATGATGGACAGCTCCCGCGGGGTAATCGAAGCATCAACGACGGGTGCTTTCTTCTCTCCCAGCAGTTTGGGGATCACCTTGGCCGCCACATCCTCCTGGAGCGACAATCCACCGCTCAAGCAGCTTCGAATCGAGCGGATCAAAGCCTCCGGCTCCGCCTCCTTCAGCATGTATCCGCTTGCCCCGCTCTTTAGCGCCTCGACCGCATACTGATCGTCGTTAAACGTCGTCAGCATCAGCACTTTTGTCTTCGGCCAGCGTGAACGTATGATGCGGGCAGCCTCCAAACCGTTCATCTCCGGCATTCGGATATCGAGTACGACGACATCAAAGATATGGCTTTCGCATAAAGCCACAGCCTCTTTGCCGTTACCTGCTTCACCGGCAACCAGCATATCCGAATCGCTTTCGATCATCATCTTCAGACCTTGACGAACCATGGCCTGATCCTCTGCCAATAATATACGTATCAGCGGACTCCCTCCTCTATTAACTTGGACATGAATAACGTTCCGCGAACGATAAATTGGTTGTCGTACTGGGAGATTTGAAGCTCGCCCCCAGCCTCTTCCATTCGCTCTCGCATCGCTTTTAAACCATAGCCCTCCCGGTGTATATCGCGTTTCCGGTGATACGGATTGCTTACCTCAAAACGGAAAATGCCGCCTCCCGGCGCTTCAAAAATGATATACACTTCTCGAGTGCTCCCATGCTTCATCGCATTGGTCATGGCTTCCTGAACCGCACGGTATACCGCAATGGATTGGATATTGTTTAAAGGTACGGTTAGGGCTCCATGCCGCGCCGTTAGCGTTACGCGCATAAAGCTCTCGGATTCCAACCGCCGGAGAAGTCCAATGATCGCGGGCAATCCGCTGGTCTCCTGCTGCTTCATGGATTTCACCGCATTCCTGGTCTCCTCCAGACTTTCCTTGGCAAGGGCTTTAAGCCCATTCAGAACCTCGGCGGTTTCCCCGTCTGCCTGCATCCGGTGCATCTCAAGCTGCATGAGCAGTGCCGTTAATTTATGCCCGACGGAGTCATGGATATCGCGACCCACTTGAGCCCGCTCCTCTTGCCTGGCATGCTGCTCATCGGTAATCAGGCGACGTTTCATATTACGATACTCACTGAGCAGCGTTTCATATCGCACTCTTGATTCTTCATTACGGGAGAAGACGGTGCGAAATAAGGCCAGCCCCATCGCGAGCATAACCGAGTATAAAACGAGGAAGAACCACGGAAACTCGGGGTATCCGAACAAACCCGGCACCATGGCACCTGCAGCCAGAACAAGACCAATGCAGGCAGCATAAACGAACGGGAGCCGATACACGGCTTTTCCCGCCAGGATGGAATAAACCAGCAGAATGTACGGGTTCGTTGCAGTCGTATTGGTCGGCCATAAGGAGATAACGGAAAATACCGACGCTACGAGCAGTGTGACAAATAGCATTGCAGGTCTGGCACGGAATAATGGCGCCAAAAAAAAGGCCATGAAAAAAACGGCGCTGCTCCCCAACCTCCAAGGCAACTGATCCGGATTAACATGCTGGAGCACAGGGGCGAAGGCACCCAGCCAGCTCAAAACAAGAAATAAAAACCATATCCAGAACGACCGCACTTGCTCCCCTCTCTTTCCTATCAAGAGTTTCACAATTTCCAGAAAAAAATCCCGTTCCAATTTTTAGTTATATCATATCACATGCCTCGTCGCGCCTTTGGGTGAAATAAGTAAACTGGAAATAAAAATTCGCTTCGAATTTATTGTGAAAAAATATACATACACCTTTAAACCCTTACCAATACAGGGATTTATTCGGCAGGCTTAGGGGTCGATTGCGGCGAAAAACAGGCCCGGAAATGTGACGAAACTGGTAACTCTCGTGAATGTTTGAACAAAGTATGAACTGCCTCAAAACCGCGCCACTACAATGATTTCGCTCACAGCCGTACCCTTTTGTAACAAATTGAACACATAAAATTACATACATTGACACGAATGTGGATTTATTTGTTAATTATACAAGTTTATGTGTTTTGCAAAGCCGACCGGAACTTTCTACTATAGATGTGTCAGTAACATTGAATCGAACGAACGTTTCAAGGAAAGGGGTACATCATGAACAAAAGAGGGCCGTTATTTGCATTGTTATTATGCTTTACCTTGCTCTTATCGGGATGCAGCTCGCTCACGGTATTAGATCCGAAAGGACCGGCTGCCAGAACCCTATCCGATACAATCATATTCTCCATTCTCATGATGGTCGGAATTCTAGCGGTAGTTTACGCGCTCTATATCTACATGCTTACCAAATATCGAGCCAAGAAATCCAACGAAGGTTACGAGCCGCCTCATGAAGAGGGCAACAAATGGCTGGAAATTCTGTGGACCGCCATTCCGATTCTGATCGTTGCCGTGCTCTCGGTCGTAACGGTCAAAACGACGGTGGCCGTCGAGAATGTGCCTGAAGGCTACGAGAACCAAGAGCCTCTGGTTATTTACGCTTCCTCCTCGAACTGGAAATGGCACTTCAGTTATCCGGAAGAAGGAATCGAGACTGTCAATTACGTGAACATTCCGACCAATCGTCCAATCGAGTTCAGACTGTATTCATTCGGTCCGATCACAAGCTTCTGGATTCCTCAGCTTCACGGACAGAAGTACGCGATGAGCGACATGATCACCAAGCTGAACATGGTTGCCGACGTGCCGGGTTCGATGATGGGCCGTAACGCGAACTTCAACGGCGAAGGCTTTGCCCATATGGAGTTCGAAGCTCTTGCCATGACCTCTGCCGAGTACGATGAGTGGGTTAAAGATGTAAAGGACACCGCGCCTGAACTGAAGGAAGATGAGTTCAAGAAGCTTCTGGATACCGCGCATGTCGGTCGGATGACTTTCTCCAATACGCATCTGGAATTCAGTCCGCCGCCATCCGAAGATCATCACCATGGCGGCGATGTCAACGGCAATGAGGAGCATCAGGACCATAAAGACGTCCACCCGGATCCTGCAACAACGGAAGAAACGGAATTTGACAGCGAAACGAACGTGGATCCGAACGAACCGCTGCCGAACTTCCCGGCTGAAGAAAGCCCAAATCATCAACATGAAGGACATTAAATCGGTGCGTGAAACGTTGTTCACCCGATCTACTTCATACATCCAGAAAGGAGCTAGGCCTTTATGAAATGGGACGAATTTTTCGTTACCGGTGATCCGTTAATTTACGGCGCCATGGTGAGTATCGTGCTCGTCTCGCTCGCAATCCTCTTCGGTTTGACCTATTACAAGAAGTGGGGTTACATGTGGCGGGAATGGCTGACGACCGTGGATCACAAAAGAATTGGTGTCATGTACATCATCTGTGCATTGATCATGCTGTTCCGCGGAGGCGTGGACGCGATCATGATGCGTGCGCAAACCGCCGCACCGGAGATGAAGTTTCTGACCGGTCAGCATTATAATGAAGTATTCACGACTCACGGGGTCATCATGATCCTCTTTATGGCCATGCCGTTTATTTTCGGTCTGATGAACGTCATCGTTCCGCTCCAGATCGGCGCCCGTGACGTAGCATTCCCTAAACTGAACGCAATCAGCTTCTGGTTGTTCTTTGCCGGCGCGATGCTGTTCAACATTTCCTTCGTTATCGGAGGTTCGCCGGATGCCGGCTGGTCCGCTTACTTCCCGCTGGCCAGTATCGAATTCAGTCCGACGGTCGGCAATAACTACTACTCTCTGTCGCTTCAAATCTCAGGGATTGGTACGTTGCTGACAGGTCTTAACTTTATCGTAACGATACTGAAGATGCGTGCTCCGGGCATGACCTTGATGCGCATGCCGATGTTTACGTGGTCTGTATTGATCACTTGTGTCATCATTATCTTTGCTTTCCCTGTACTTACGATTGCGCTCCTGCTTATGATGTTCGACCGCATCTTTGGTTCCCAATTCTTCACGATGGCGAACGGCGGTATGGATATGCTATGGGCCAACCTGTTCTGGGTATGGGGTCATCCTGAGGTGTATATCGTTATTCTGCCGGCATTCGGTATTTTCAGTGAGATTATCTCGGCCTTCTCCAAAAAGAACTTGTACGGTTATAGCTCCATGGTATTAAGCATGGCGATTATTTCCGGATTGTCCTTCCTGGTATGGGCCCACCATTTCTACACGATGGGTCAAGGGGCCATGGTCAACGGTTTCTTCTCCATCACAACGATGGCGATCGCCGTACCGACCGGGATCAAAATATTTAACTGGCTCTTTACGCTTCGCAAGGGTCGAATCAGCTTTACGACGCCGATGCTCTACTCGCTTGCCTTTATCCCGATCTTCACGATCGGCGGCGTAACCGGCGTTATGCTGGCGATGGCCAGTGCCGACTATCAGTATCACAATACGATGTTCCTGGTTGCCCACTTCCACTATGTGCTCATTCCAGGCGCGGTATTCGCCGTCATTGCCGGTTTCCATTACTGGTTCCCTAAAGTGTTCGGCTTCCGTCTGAACGAAAAGCTGGGCAAAATCGCATTCTGGTTCATTGCCATCTCATTTAACGTAACGTTCTTCCCGATGTTCTTCCTGGGATTGATGGGGATGACCCGTCGTACGTACACCTATTCGGCCGAAACCGGCTTTGGCCCGCTGAATATGCTGTCGATGGTCGGCGCAATTGGACTGGCGATCGGATTCATCATTCTGGTATACAACATCTACTGGAGTACACGTTACGAGCCGCGCGACAAAACAGGAGATCCATGGGATGCACGCGCACTGGAATGGTCAACGCCAAGTCCGGTTCCTGTATACAACTTTGCGGTAACACCGAAAGTCAAGGGCCGCGACGCCTTCTGGTTCTCGAAGAAAAACAACGAGCCGCTTTCGGATGAGAAAATCACGAAGATTCATATGCCAAGCAACACCGGTAAACCGTTTATACTGGGTATCGCCTTCTTCTTCCTTGGCTTCTTCCTGGTATTCAGCTGGTGGATTCCATCCATCGTTGCGGGTATCGCGGTATTGATTATTTTGGCAACCATGTCCTTCGACCGTGATCACGGATACTACATTCCGGTTGAAGAGATTGTTCAAACCGAACAGAAACTGCGGGGTGATACGGTATGAAAATAGATGCCACTCAGCCGCTGGAATATGGAACAGAGGAAAACCGTAATCGAATATTTGGCTTCTGGCTGTTCCTCGGAGCTGAAATTGCGCTCTTTGCCACCTTGTTTACCGTCTACTTCGTTCTCGTGAACCGCTTTGCCAGCGGTCCGAGCGGAGCGGAAATCTTTGAAATTACGCCGGTCCTGCTTGAAACGTTCCTGCTCTTAACGAGCAGTTTCACCATCGGTTTGGCTGTTCATGCGATGCGTCTGGGACTGAAAAAGCAGATGATGATCTTCATGGTCATCACCCTGCTGCTGGGTGCGGGATTCCTCGGGATCGAGATCTTCGAATTCTTCACCTATGTGCATGAAGGAGTAACGCTCTCAACCAGCGCCTTCTCCTCCAGCTTGTTCACATTGCTTGGCACGCATGGAGCTCACGTTACCTTCGGTCTCCTGTGGGGAGCTGCCATTCTGATTCAACTTAAAAAGCATGGACTGGATCATTCCACCGCCAACAAGTCCTTCATCTTCTCGCTCTATTGGCACTTCCTGGACGTTGTGTGGATCTTCATTTTCAGCTTTGTATACTTGAAAGGACTGATGTGACATGATAAAACAGCTGTTTCCAATTAAGCATGTAGCGGGTTATATATCGTCTCTCGTCCTTTCAGCAGTTGCACTCGTCGTTCTGCTGGATATGCCGGCAGCTTCGAAAATGGCCGTTCTGCTGGTGACCGCTATCCTGCAGGCAGCCGTTCAGCTCATGCTGTTCATGCACGTCGGGGAAAGTGATGACAAAAAATCCGTTTACATCAACATTGCCTTCGCTCTGTTCGTTGGCCTTGTCACGATTTTCGGAACGCTGTTCATCTTCGTATGGGGCTGGTATGCTTAATCCTGCGAATATCTCTGAATTTGCAATGTAACGATGAATGTTCGCAGCCTGAACATATATCATCCCATATCATAGAGGGTATCCCAAAAGATGTTAGATCTGGCGGGATGCCCTCTTTTTCTGTTTTACGACGCAGCGTGTACGAATCGATATGACAATAGGAGGATCCATTAGTTATGTCCAGACTCCATATCCAAAATCTCATCAAGCTCGCCCTGAAGCTTCTTGGTCAGTGTCTGTTCGTCACCAATGATCCAGGCGTGATTGTACGGAGCCTCCCCATTGGACGCAGCAAGTTGACGGCGGATCGATTCAACATACTTCGTAATGGAGCGTGGCACCCCGTCTCGCTCCGTAAACAATAAAGGGGCATGCTTACCCATATGGGACAATGGAGCGGCTGCAATGGACAATACGGGCGAATCCGGCGTCGAGAACGAGAGACTGTATCCCGGCGATTGAACGCCCCAACCGAAGCCTGTTACGGGATCATTAAACTGCGCGAAATGAACGGCATTCTCGAATGGGTCATCCCCGGATATTCGCGTCACCTTACCATATTGCCGCAGCTCGTCCTCTACTGCCCGGGATACCACCTTTTCCGGACCGATGATATAGATATTCGCTTTCCCTTTCCGCTTATGAAGCGCCTGTGCCGTTTCTTCAGGGACATTCTTCTCGCCAACATACAGCATTGTTTCCGGCATATGGGCAATCCAGCTCACCGCTGGGAGCGTATAATCCGGACGGTCCATCGATCCGACAATAACCGAGGTGGGTACAGATCCGGATACCTTAGCAGCATATTCATCAATCGCGGCTGCAGCTCCTTCAGGTTCCCCGGCAGCAATGTGATCAAGCTTGTATTCAAGCCCGTTCAGCTCCTTCATCACCTGATCCGAGATTGGTCCGACGGTGATAATCTCAATGCCCTTGTTATGCTCCGCTCCCCTTGGCTTCAACCGCCGCAGCTCTTCCAGCGTTTCCTTGGGAATCCCCTCTTCTTCCACAAACAGCAGCGGCCCTTCGCTAAGCTGCGTCAGATCGACGCTCACAGCCGCTATGGACCATTTAGCCGCATCCACCAGAATCACCGTCTGCGGACGACTGTGCTCATTCGTGGACTGCCACAGCGTCTTGGAGGTCAATACGGCCGCATTTACAGGATCGGATGTATTCAATCGAATGGTGTTCTTCGTAGCGGACCATGGTACAGGGACATCCTTCAGCAGCTCTTTGCTGTGAACAGCCGAGGGGATGGAGGGTTCGGAATGACTTTGAGTCTGACTCCATGCGAGGATGCCTGCCGTTAACAGGGCAAGAGCCCAGCCAGCGATCATTTTTTTCACCGTATATTCCTCCTGTCTCACAATGAAGTCTCTCTAGGACTGATCTACTCCACTCTTGATGCTGTTTAAGCTACAGATCTTCCATTAACTTCTCCTCGTCCATATCCAGCGGCAGGCCTGGACGATCATTGGTTCGGTTTCGCACCCATTGCTCCTTCAGCATCTTCACAAACACGTCATCCCGGGACAGCCAGACGCCATACTGCCGCTTCATGTGCCGCTCCGCCTCCTCGAACGATCTGAACCGGAACGGGAGAGGTTCCCCGTTCCACTCGACAATCCATTCACCGGCGTTGGCATAAACAAACAGCAGATCCTCGCCCCAGCTTTCGTATAGCACGCCGGACTCCGCGCCCTTAATGTTGAACTGATTCCGCGAAGCATCGAACCGGATCGGTTCCAGCTCGAACGGTTCAGCAGCAAATAACTGATACACTTCCTCCGTGATCGTGCACCCCGCTGCTTTGGGATGACCGCCTCCCCCGTACCGCATCGCCACATCGGACACGTCCACGTGATCATGAATCGTGCGAAGGCTCATTTTCCTTCCCCCCATGTTCAAGATAGCAATGTAATCAAGGTGGGGATACGTCGTTCCCAGTTCGCTGGCAAGTTCAGAGTGATAGGATTCGGCATATACGATGCCTACGCAATGCTCCCCCACGAAGGTCTGGATGAGCTCTCGCTGCTTGCGGCGGATGTAACGATCGATTTTATTCTCTTCCATGTCCAATATTTTTTCTTCAAACTCATCAAAGAAGAAGCCCCCTTGCTCCCGCAGACGCTGCGTCATCTTGCTCTCAAACTCGTCAAGGGACAACATATAGAACAAATCGTTCAGGCGTTTAGCCTCAACCTTCTGGTTCTCTTCCCATTCCCACGTATCATAGAGGCGAACCAGCTCTACGAATTCATCCAGCGCTTCACTTCTGCCCAGATGTCCATGCTCGATTAAATATTCATAGAATAACGAGGTTGCCGATGCCAAGCGGCCGTCCCGATGCGTGACGTCCACTTGCCCCCAGCTATATTCATTCAAGTGAAGAGCCGTTTTATGGTGATCGATAAGCTGCACCTGCCCTCCCTCTTCAACAAACACGTTCAGTTCCTTCTCCATATCCGGAGCGACCGACAAATCCGTAATAAACAACACATCATACGGATTATCCTGCAAGGAAGTCCGGTTCAGATACCTTGCGACTTGTTGATTCAATCCGTGAATGGAGTTGTAACGGACATCAATTCCTTCGCCGAAAGCGCATTTGGCGATAATGCCGCAACCGACACCATCCAGATCATTATGGCTGTACAGATGATACATAGGTGACTCCCTCCAAACAGTAGGTTGAATGTATAGCTGATCCAAGTCTTTCATCCCTTTACAGTTCCCTAAAATCTGCCGTTTTAACCCCCTGTCAGCCCTACCCGATGGTACAATGTAACAATCAAAACCACCCGTGTGAACGGGTGGTTTGCTCTGCGGCTGAAAGCCTTTGTTACTGGCCAGCCCTAAAGGGCATTGAATCGTTCGCCAACCGCACTACTTTTTCGGCTACCCCTTAAGGGGTCTTCTAGTTCTTCTTCTTTCGTTTGCTTCCTGTTTCTTCTCCTGTGAATGGATCTATATACTCTTCCAGCGTCATTTGCTCTGCAACCACGTCTTCTTGTAACTGATTTCGTATATACTCTTCAATCACTTTCTTGTTCCTTCCTACCGTGTCCACATAAAACCCTTTACACCAGAATTTTCGATTCCCATACTTATATTTTAAATTTGCATGGCGATCAAATATCATTAAGCTACTCTTCCCTTTTAGATACCCTATAAATGATGACACACTTATTTTCGGCGGTATACTTACCAGCATGTGTATATGATCTTTACATGCCTCTGCTTCTATAATTTCTACACCTTTTCTTTCACACAATTGTCTTAGTATTTTTCCTATATCTCTTTTCAATTTCCCATAGATCACTTGTCTTCTGTACTTTGGTGCAAACACTATGTGATACTTACAATTCCATTTTGTATGTGCTAAACTGTTCACATCAGATGCCATCTGATCTCCTCCTCGTGTTTTAAATTTGGTTGGCGAACCGAATTTATCTTAACACTTCGGAGGATTTTTTTTATACAACGCTTAAGCTATCCTGAACCATACGCATAGCGTATGGTTTTCTTTTTACAAAAAAAAGAAGCAGCTTTAACAGCCGCTTCTTTCTGGATAATGAAATTATTATGCCTGTTGAACAGGTCTCGGTCCTTTGGTTGCAATAACCTCATACATGCCGTGGCTGGAGCTGATCACATGCTCAGGCTGCGGCTTGCCGCGGTTATCACGATGTCCTTGAATATGCGCGGGACTGGTCTCCCAGCGTTTCCACGCCTCTTTGGATTCCCAGCGAATCATAACGATAACCTCTTCCGTTTCGTCGGTACGCTTTGCATTCTTGACAAGGACATTCAGATCAATGAAACCTTCAATTTCTTCTATGGGTCCGGGCTTGCTGAAACGCTCTACAACCAGATTGGATGTGCCTGCCTTAACAATAATCGTTTTCGTCTCGATCAACATATTCAACGAACACTCCCTTAGCGAAAATAACCGTAATATGAACGATATTCTTTCATTCTAAATGATAACGATTATCATTGTCAAATTTGATCCCCTTACCCGAAAAACAAAAAATCTGACCAGCAAAGTCTGCTGATCAGATCGTCATTAATTCAGTGAAACGTGCTGCATGGAATTGCAAGCTGTGCAATCCTCCTGTAAATAAAAAAGCGAAGTAAAGCCGGCCTTCTTCAGCTTGCGCGCAGCCAGGATTCCATCCGAACGCTTGGGCGTTACAATGACCACGGAGTCATCGGGTTTCAGCTCCTGCTCCCACACATAAGGCAACCTTCCGAGAGAGATGTTAATCGTCTCTTTCCGCGGACAAGCCATATAATCGGACACATCACGTACATCGAGCACTTTCAGATTCGGACATTCCTTCTGGGCCTGCCGAAGATCACTGCACTTCATGAACCGCAAGCCAGATATAGGTACATACCTTCGGTAATATAAACTGAGTATAAATATAATCAGAGCGGCAGATGCAATCAGCACAAAGCATTCCCCCATCATTGTCATGTGCATCGACTTGATGCTTGGTGAGCATGGAACTTTCAACTTCCATCCCCTACCCCTACGGGTATATAGTATGTGCTTCATGCCTAAATGTCAATACATCATGACAGAGCGCATTCCTCAATTTCAAACCCTAGGTCTTCAATCAATCCCCAGTCTGCGTTATGGGCCTGGCCTTCTGTTGTTAAATAATCGCCGATGAAGATCGAATTGGCCGCATATAATCCCAACGGCTGCAAGGAGCGCAGATTCACTTCACGTCCCCCTGCAATCCGAATCTCCTTCGTAGGGTTAACAAACCGCATCATGGCAAGAATCTTCAAGCACATCATCGGGGTCAATTCTTTACGCCCTTCAAGAGGAGTGCCTTCAATCGCATTCAGAAAATTGCAAGGAATCGAATCGGCTCCAAGCGACTTCAGAGCAAACGCAATCTCCACCCGTTCTTCCAGGCTCTCGCCCATTCCGAAAATGGCTCCGGAACAAGGGGACATTCCGGAAGAGCTTGCCTGCTTCACGGTATCTAAGCGGTCATCGTATGTATGCGTGGTCGTAATCTGTTCATAGTTATCTTTGGAAGTATTCAGATTGTGGTTATATCGATGCACGCCGGCATCAGCGAGCTTGCGCGCATGATCCTCATTCAAAAAGCCCAGACAACAGCACACCTTCAGCTGAGTCGTCTGTGTAATCTCCTTCACCGCTGCGACTACATGATCTATCTCCCGATTGGAAGGACGACGACCGGAAGCAACGATGCAATAGGTTCCCGCCTTCCGGCGAATCGACTCACGCGCGCCCTCGAGAATTTTGTCTTTGGTAAGCCATGCGTATTTATCAATAGGCGCTTCCGACACGATGGACTGGGAGCAGTATCCGCAATCTTCAGGACACAGACCGGATTTTGCGTTAACGATCATGTTCAGCTTAACCTTGTTCCCATAATACTCACGGCGGATTCGATATGCAGCCTGCATAACCGTCAGCAGTTCCTGATCCTCGCTGTTGAGAATGGCCAAAGCCTCAATCGGCGTTATTTCATGCCCTCGCACAACGTGATCAGCCAGCTTCGCCCAATCATAATGGATTTGAGTCGTCATATCTTTATTCCCCTCTCTGTTTAAATGTAAACCATTTTAAATCATGATTAGGTTAACAATAAGAGTAATAATAGCATAGATGACAAAACCGTGACAATCCTTCATGGCAGCTTTTACAAAAAAAAGGATTGCTTCATCCATGCCTGCTTCGGCTTGATAAAACAATCCTCTTCCTCGTTAATTATTCATTGAGCTTTATGGCGCTCGCTTGGGCAGCATTTTCACATATTCATCGGACAGCTTCATTAACTGCAGAATATAGTCGTAATCGCCGCGGTACGGCGTGATGTCCGTGACGGGCTCGAGCGTCTTCAGTGAAACCGCCGTGCCATCCTCAAATCCGTCACCGGGAACGAACAGAATGTCATTATTAAAGAAAGAGCCTGTCGGCAAATAATATCTCATCCCGATTACATTGCGGTCCACATTCAGCAGGTCATGCCCAAATGCGTTAAAGCCTTCATCGTCAAGCGATACGCCTAAAAGGTTAGCGACGGTTGGCAAAATATCGACCTGCCCCCCTACCTGCTCGATGACCTTTCCTTCCTTCATGCCAGGTACATGAATGACAAGCGGGATATTAAATCGGCTGACCCGCTCATGGTAAGGAATGCCCAGCGTTGACGAGATCATCTTGGCGTCGGCTTCTGCCGGATTGATGCCGAAGTGATCCCCGTACACCACCAATACGGTATCATCCCACAATCCGTTCTGCTTCAGACGGTCAACCAGAGTACCGAGTGCATAATCCGAATAATTCACCGACTTCAGGTAATTCCCCAGATGGGTCCCTTCCAGTTCAGCCGGCAGAGTGATCTTCGCAAATTCATCCTTCACATGATATGGCGAATGGTTGGATACCGTGATGTAATGGGCATAGGTAGGCTTGTTCTGCTGTTGATTCTCCAGCAGCTTATCCACGCCGACACGGAACAGCTCTTCATCGGAAGGTCCAAACTCATTGAAGTTATCATTCGTGAAGTAGGGCTTGTCGTAATAATGCTGAAAATCAAGCGCAGGGTACATTTTGCTTCGATCCCAGAACTTCACGTCATTCACGTGGAATGTCGTCGTAACATAACCGTGCTTGTTCAAGAGCCGCGGCAGACTTGGCAGCTCTTTATTCCCGAATCCGGTGGACATCGCCACCGTTCCGGTTGGATAAATCGATGTATTGACCGCAAATTCGGCATCCGAAGTGTTGCCTTGCCCGATCTGTTGGAAGACATGCGGGAAATACAGGCCGCCATCTGCGAGCTGGTTCATCACCGGTGTCAGCTCCTGGCCATTCAAGGACTGACCAACCGGAAAATTCTGCAGCGATTCCATCTGAACGATGATCAGATTTTTGCCTTTGGCAGCGCCGTAGTAGTCCGGCTTGTCCTTTGCTTCCTTAACGTAAGGATAAGTCGCCAGGAGCTGCTGGGAGCGCAGAATCGTGTCTTGCAGACTCCCTTCGGCCAGCGCACGGTTCTCCTGCGATATCCGGATCACGGAGGAAACCTGGTAATTCATGAATCCCATTTGCTCCGCTCGCACGATTTCATTCTCGATTCCCCATTCTTTACGGATGATAAGTCCGGACAGAACACCCGCAATGACCAGCACAACCATCATGGATATGCGCCACTTCATGCCAAGCCTGCGCGAATAGGAAACGGAATAACTGGAACGGACTCCACCAAAATGCAATCCTCCTCGGGTGCGGGAACGAATTTTTCGAACCGCCCATATGATCAACAGGACCAGCAGGTCCAGGAAGAAGAGAAAGTGCTCCGGCTCTAACAAAGCCGTAATGCTGGCTCTTACCTGGTTTACTTGCCCGATCCCCGCAAGCGCGGTATATGTCGGTATGGACCCGAAATGAACGTTATAAACAGCGGACGCAAACATGATAAACGATAATACGACATTTAGGATCACATAGACCATCTTTTTGCCTCTTACCGGCAGGAGCAGCTCCAGAAAGCTAATCAGCGCCAGCAGGGATAGCGCGTCGGTGAGCACCTTCCCCCATATGACCCCATTAAACAGAAACACTCTTAGAAGGATCAGCTTCAATAAGAGCGTCAAAAAAACGAGTATGCATAATCTCAACCTTTGTTCAAGGTAGCGTTCCATTTTCCATTCCCTCTTTTGTGTAAAAATAATGTTAAATTGCAGCTTCCATTATAACAGGAATGTAAACGTCAATCTAATCTGCCCATTCCTTCGCCCTCCCTGTCAATTGTCCAATGCATGATCCTTACGTATCACGTAGGATAAAGCATCCCAAACAAAAGGCTGGAGGGTATAAGACATGAAGATGGTTGTAACCGGCGGAGCAGGCTTTATCGGCTCCCACCTGGTGAACGGACTCGTGAATCAAGGCTATGAAGTCCATGTGATTGATAACCTCACAACCGGAGATCCAGGTCGCCTTCACAGCGAGGCGATTTTACATGTAACCGATGTAAACAGCCAGCAGACAACGGCGTATATCTCCGTGCTGAAGCCGGACGTTGTGTTCCACTTGGCCGCACAGGCCGATGTGCAGCGGTCGATCAAAGAGCCTCAACTTGATGCGGATGCGAATGTAATGGGCACCATCAATGTACTTGAAGCTTGCCGCAAGGCTGGAGTCCGTAAGATTGTGTTTGCATCGACTTCTGGCGTATATGGAGATCTGGAGAAATCTCAGCTGACGGAGGATGATCCGGTTAATCCAATCTCCTTCTATGCCCTATCCAAGGTGGCAGGCGAGCAATATATCCGCTTATACCACCGTTTCTTCGGCCTGCAGTACACCATTCTTCGTTATGGGAATGTCTACGGTCCGGGTCAGACTGCGAAGGGGGAAGGCGGTGTTGTGGCGGTATTTGGTGACCGTCTGCGTCAAGGTGCTCCGTTTCATATATTCGGCAATGGCGAGCAAACCCGGGACTTCATTTATGTCAAGGATGTGGTTGAAGCAAACCTCGCCTCCATTCAACACGGGGACGAGAGCGTTCTACATGTTAGCACCGGCACCGGCCATACCGTCAATTCACTCGTCGATCACATCAGCAGACTGCATCCTGACCGCATTGATGTTCACTATTTGCCCGCGAAGAACGGCGATATTCTGCACAGCTGCCTGAATAATGAGAGGACCCGGGCATTGCTGCAGTGGAGTCCGTTATTTAGCCTGGAAGAAGGCATGGAAGAAACCTACCGCCACTGGCTTCGCACATCCTGATTCGGCCAATGAACGCCAGGAGACAGTAGAAGAATGAACATAGAAAACAGCCTGATTCCTCGCTCAACTGGAGGAATCAGGCTGTTTTTTTCGCTCTGAAATTTTGGATCACGGGAATTACAACCCTATCGATTGAAGCAGGCCGGCAAAATTCATCGCATAGATATGCGGATTGAAATGTTGCTCGACATGTCTCATCGCCTGGTCTCGAATCTGTTCACGAAGAACAGGTTCCTTCATGAGTTCAAGCGCTTCGGTAACGGCATGGTCAATGTTTCCGAGCACATAAAACTTGCCTGAGTAGTTATGATGAACCGAGGTGGATACCCCATCCGAATCGGTTGTCAGCACCGGGCAGCGGCAGCTCATCGCCTCAAGCACCGCATAAGGTGCTCCCTCTACCTTGGAAGTGCAGCACAGAAATCCGCCTGAGTCTCCAATAATTGAATAGTAATAAGGCATCTCGGCATTAGGCACGTTGGACCGAAGGGTTAAACGATCCGACAGGCCTAATTCATCAATGAGTAATAGGAATTGCTCCCTTTCTGCCGGCTGGCTGAGCTCACTATCCTCAAACATCCACATTTGGAGATCAGGAACATGCTCTTTAAGCGCATGCCCGACATGAAGAAACTCTCGCCAATTCTTGTTATCCTCGATCCGTCCAAGCCATGCCATTACAGGGCTTGAGGGTCTCGGATAAGAATGGTACGTGAACCGTTGACTATCAAAACAATTGTTGAAATGAAACTGCAGCTTATGCGGATACAGCTCCTGGAACAGAGCGGCAATATGCGGGGTATTGGGATTGAGCAGCGCGTCAGCATATTCATTCACATATGGAACTGCCTGTGAAAGCTGCGCATGGGCAACGCTCTTGGGTCCATACCCTTGAATCTCCAGCACGAATTTCCCTTTGAACCCCAGCATTCGAAAGCGCGGGAAACTGGCGTGATCCGTCGTAACGACGATGACGTCAAAATTATTCGAATCCAAGATGTGCTTGATCTCGATGTCATTGCGGGTGACGTAGATGGGGAAGTCCGCAGCATTCTGCATGCCGGACCCCCAGTTATAATACAGGCAATGCGCCTCGATTCCGGCTAGTCGCAGTGCACGGCATCGCTGTCTGTTTAATGTCTCGACCCCCCCGCTCGGCACATAGTAGACGAACAGCACCTTCATGTCGCACCCCTCCCCTTATTCAATCACTTGAAAATCAGAATGTGAGTAAACGGCCACAAGCTGTCCTTCATTCTTGGCATGTAAGGTAACCAGCGTAGTGAACGCGTAGTTAATATTGGTCACAAGCAGAAGGCTGAATGCCATATTATGGTTCGTGATATTGGGAACATTCACTGTATTTCCAACTGCGACATGAGTCAGTCCGACATAATAGACTCCATGGGGGTGGTATCCATGTATGAGGACATCAAAATCTTCAGTTCCTGCATTGGTAATCGTTAGATCCACCGACTGGATATACCGCGCATCAATTTGACCATATTCCACTGCATCTAAACGAAAGATGGACATTTCATTCCCTCCTGGCTATGGCAGCATCATTAATATCAGGTTATGTAACTACCTCTTCGCGTGTAAGGGCATATCCATAGTGACGATCATCCATTTGTGAGTTACTTGATCCCTGGTCCAAGCCAATTCTTTCAAATTCGCATTTAATATAATGTAAGCACATCTAAAGAAAGGATCGGTGACAAGGGATGTTGAGCCTCCAAGATATCAAAGGCCCCTACCATGCGATATTCAGTTTGGGAAACAACTGTTTGCCGGGTATTGAGCTAAGAGAACACGGTTTGCGCAGATTTGCCGGACCTATCGATTGGATGGGTACTCCGGTGCTGCCTCAAATATCAAGAATGCTTCGCAATCGGTTTGAAGGCATGCTGGTGTATTCCAACTTACTCATGGTTAATCAGGCTAGTGAAGAGCTGTATAATATCTGGGATCAAGAATACGACCTCTATCTTAACCATGATTTTTATGTGCATAACAATTTCCCTCCCGATCTGCTGGGATATCCGGATGTTAAGGTTAAATATGATCGTAGAATTGCCAGATTTCTGCAGACGTTGGGAAGCGGGGGCCGCATTCTGTTTATCCGAACCGATTCCAGTCGCGAGGATATTAAGGAATTGGTAGATTCTTTGAAACAAATATGCTACGGACCTTTCCATGTGCTCGCCGTCAATCATGAACCTGTCCAGGAAATAGAAATGTTGGATTGGAACTTAGAGCACGTTTGCGCTGTAAAAATGCCGAATGTCGATATCTGGTTCAGCAACCGCTTTCGCTGGAGTTTTCTGTTCCAAGGCATGTATTTGATCTAACTTCATAACACGAGATTCGGTTCGAATCATCACATGTTCTCTTCTCCATACGACAATGGCAGACCAATATTAAAACTTGGTCTGCCATTTGACATAGGTTCTTAAACATAGTTTACCGGTTCATCCGGGAGCTTGTAATCTTTCGGAAGTGACTGAAATATTCGGTTCCAAATAACATAATCGACCAACACATCCGGAGTGGATCTTTGATTGACAAAAATCCTGTTGTACAAATCACTCATTACGTTAAAGGCTTGCTGATTCATAAGCTACTCACTCCTTTTTACTGGGATGATTTCTGAGCGATGGCGCCGTAGTATATGTTCAGCATACGTTCGATCATAAGATCCATGGACCAATGCTTATAGGCGAATGTCTTGGCGTTATTACCCAGAAATTTTCGATAATCCTCATCTCGGAGCAGCAAATTGAGGTGCTGGGCCGTGCTTCCCGGATCTCCTACAGGGGCTAACAATCCCGTGAAACCGTGAGTTACCATTTCGGGCAACCCCCCTGCGGTCGATACGACGCTCGGGAGTCCTGCCATTTGGGCTTCCATAACCGAGTACGGCTGGTTATCTTGAATGCAAGTATGGACAAAGATATCCGATTGGCTGAGCAGCCCCGGAACGTTGTCATGCTGTCCAAGGAATAACACCTCATGCTGCAGCCCCGTCCTTATGGCCTGCTCTTCCAGTTGCCCTCGCATGGCACCATCCCCTACAATCCAGCACACCCAGTCGTTTCGCATCCGCTTGAGAATAGCAAGGGATTCAAGCAGCACATGAATCCCCTTCACGAACACCAATCTGGCCGGACAGATAATGACCTTTTTCCCAGGTGGTCGCCGATGTGACGATCCCGCGCTATATTTTGCCTGAAACGCTTCAGCGTCCAGACCATATTGAAACACCGTAATCCGATAATCAGGTACCCCGCAATCGCTCATAAGAACATTCTTGGACCATTGATTAGCCGTAATCGTTAAATCAGAGGACAAGGCCGCATGATACTCAATGGCTGGAAAATAACGCCAGGCGGGACTTCCTTCATTGACGCCTTGTGCAGGATTATTTCGAAATATGTCCTTCATCTCACGTGCGACAGAGCCGTGGATATGCGATACGAGTGGCGTACGCTTGGGTTTTACCCTACTTAAAGAGCGTGTAGAAAAACTATCCTGTGTATGAATGATATCGTATTGCTCCAGCCCGAAATAGGCTGCCGCCAGCTCCATGCAGTAACGCTCGAGCTCATAAAAGCGTATCGCACTATGCTGATTCAAACCAGGAGCCGTCTGCGGATCAAGCTTTGCCTCCAGCATGGGCAGCAAAACTTCTTTGGCTAGTTCCTTCCCTTGGTTGACAATATGGATTTTCCTGTAATCCGGACTGTTTCCGAGCAGATCAACTTCATGACCCAGCTGTTCAAGACGTTTCTTGAGCTCCTGCATGAAGTTATATACTCCGCCAACATGGGGGAGTAGCCAATGGGTTGCCAGTAGTATTTTCATGGTATCCCCCATTATCGGCCAAGCTGAGCCAAATGCTCAAGTACATGGCGGTAATTGTTTTTCACCATCTCATATTCTGGAAGAATTCTCGCTTGATGACGGACCGTACCCATCTGGGAATGTACCCGATACATCGTAAGCATATCCGGTATGAATCCAAAAGAAGCTCCGCTCATTAACAGCCGAATCCAAAGATCGAAATCATGGGTGTAGGGAAGCTGTGGATTAAATAGACCTACCCGGTGAAGCCAGTCTTTCTTCATAATGACCGTGCAGCCGTTAATCGGATTGGAATACGTGAGCTGACGGGCCAAATCTGCATGAGACGCCATGGGAATCCCTTCGTACGGCGTTGTCACCCGGTTGTGCTCATCAATGACGCAAAAACCGGTATACGTGACATCGAGTCCGCTGCTCAGCATATACGACATCTGCCGCTCAATCTTTTGGGGAACATAACGATCATCCGAACTGAGCCAGGCAATATAATCACCGGAAGCATGCAAAATGCCATGATTCAAGGCGCTGGCCGTTCCGCCGTTACTCTTGCCCATATAGTAGACTCTGTTCATGTAAGGTGCGATCAGATGTGAATATTGAGTTGACCCATCATCTACGACTATGATTTCTACGGCAGGGTACGTTTGTTGTACCGCACTTTCCAATGCTTGCTGTATATACTGGCAGTTATAGAAAGGTATGACTATCGTAACCGTCGGCATCATCCCCTGTCTCCTCCTTCTGCCTAACTTGATATATGATCTCAATACATATCATGGGTTAGTACACCATATGCAGTGCACTCGCATTCTGAAAGGGACCCCTGTCCCCTGACATTTGACCAAATAACGGGCAGACGGCTTATATAGTATGAACGAAAGGAATAGTTTCTTGTACATCGTGTGCCTCCCCCTCACTGCACACACAGTGCATGGTCCAGCATGCTGGGAGGGCTGTCGACCACATAAAACAAGCTGTCCTCCCGCTTGTGAGCTGGGAGAACAGCTTGTGCAATCATGCGATATTTAATTAGAAAAACAAGCGGAGCCCCACCAAAGTCAGGATCCCGACAATGACGGTGGCAAACAGGCTTTTTGTGAGAAAAGCGGTTAGGAAAGCGGGCACGGCTGCAATCAATTCTAGTGAATGCCCCCCTGGATCTACACGTCCATCCGATAACAGCAGCTCCTGGGCTAGCAGTGCTCCCATAACGGCAATCGGGACATGATCTAACCACCGGATCATCGCCTCGGGAATGCGGAGCTTGCTCAGAATCATAAGCGGCAGAACCCTTGGAATGAGGGTTACGACAGCACAACCGATAATCAATATGGCGATAGGCCATCTTATTTCCATCGTTCGATCACCATCCCTGCAGTAGCCGCAACCACAATCGCGACTATGACCGCCGCGCTTCCCGGCATAATTGTACTGACAGCTACCACTGAAACAGCGGCAATCATAACCACCATGAAATCAAGTTTATACTTCTTCCGGCTGATCCATTGCAGAGCAAGCAATCCGATAAACATCCCCGGCAATGCAAAATCAAGGCCAAACTTCTCCGGCTCGGGAATCCACTCCCCGACTAAACCGCCTGCTACATTGGCTGCGCACCAGAACAGATACGCCGTAATATTCAGGCCGACCATCCATTTATAGCCGAGTTTTTTCTGCTCGGTGGCCTTGGCTGCCGCTACACCAAACGTCTCGTCGGTTAACAAGGAACCGATGAAGAAGCTTTTTCCCGAAGAAAGACCTTTAAAGTAAGGGGCAAGCGCCGCGCTTAACAGCAGATGCCTGGCATTCACGAAAAATATCGTAACTATGATCGATAGGATCGGGCTAGCAGCCGCTATCATCCCTGCCGCAATAAATTGCCCGGAGCCCGCATAGAGCAGCAGCGAAATGAGCGCGATTTCGAGCAGGGTGAAACCTGCGGTGCGCTCGACAACACCTGCCGCAAAACCGATGCTTAGGTAGCCCAAGAGGGTTGGAATACAATCTTTGAAGCCTTGAAGATAGGTGTTTCCCTGGTTCCCATCCATACTAGCGGGGAGCCGTTCTGACTTGATGCTCATCTGTGTTCGATTCCTCTCTCACTCTACAATTCTATTTTTAATTACTATGAATTCTTCCCGCTGCCTTGTCAACGCTGTTACACCATTTTCCCATCAAAAAAAAGCGCACCAGGAATGCTGCTCATTCGCCAGGAACGCTTTTTTCATTCGGTTTATTTAGCTGCTTAAGGCTTTAAAATGACTTTGATACAGCCATCCTTCCGCTCATTGAAGATATCGTAGCCGTGGGCAGCCTTCTCCATCGGAAGCCGGTGTGTGATGATATCCGAAGGGTCCACAGTCCCTTCTTTCAACATTTGATAAAGGCGCGGCATGTAATGAATAACGGGGGCAAGCCCCATTTTTAACGTAATATTGCGTTCGAACAGCTCTCCAAGCGGAAAGGCATTATACACCAGCCCGTATATGCCGGTTAGCTGGATGGTCCCGTATTTGCGAACCATGTTGACGGCCATGCGGAAAGCTCCTAAAGAACCGCCCTGAACCCTTAGTACGCTGCCCAGCATTTCCAATCCCGTCCGCTTGGCATCAAGGCCTACGCAATCGATAACAACATCCGCGCCGCCCTTTGTGAGTTCTCTGATGAAATCTTCAATCGGTTTGATCTTCTCAAAATTGTAAGTCTCCACGTGATTGGTCCGTTTCGCATGCGCGAGCCTGTAATCCACATGATCAATCGCAATTACCCGCTTCGCGCCTTTTAACCAGGCAAACTTTTGCGTTAGCAGCCCAATGGGACCGCAGCCCAGAACAACCACGACATCGCCTGGTTTAACCCCTCCGTTCTCCACGCTCCAGATGGCTGTGGGCAGCGCATCGGAAAGCATGAGCAGCTTCTCATCTTCCATCTCGGCGTCCTCAGGTATAACAAAGGGCATGGAATTCCCGTAAGGAACCCGTAAAAGCTCTGCTTGCGCACCTTGAAAACCGCCGTAGGCGTCACTATATCCAAAAAAACCGCCGGTATTCTTGCCCTCATTCGCATAATCGCATTGGCTCTCCATGTGATTCTGACAAAACAGGCATTTTCCGCAAGATACAATAAAAGGAATGATCACACGGTCTCCCACTTTGACCCTGCTTACTTCAGGACCTGCATCCACCACGATTCCCATCGGCTCATGGCCGATAATGTAATCATCGTTCAGCTGTTTTAATCCACCATTGTATAAATGCAAATCCGATCCGCAGATGGCCGTGGTGGTGACTCGGATCAGGACATCGTCGCTGTGCCGAAGAACGGCGTCCTTCATATCCTTTACTTGGATCCGATGTCTGCCTTGATAAGTGACTGCTTTCACGCTCGAAACCCCTTCTCGAGTCGATATCCATTTTTGTAAGGATTTGACTTTCTTGGGTTCAGTGTGCGCCATTTCAATCAGAACTACTCCGGCAGAGCAAAAATAAAGCGAAGTTCACCCCAGCGCTTCGGGTTGAAGGTCTACAGGCTGCTTTTTCGATTTCCCGACTTTCAAGAATAATACCAGCCCTAACAGCACGAGCGCCCCCCCTGCCGCCTGCAGGGAGTTCATCGACTCATTCAACAGGAGAAAAGCCAGTAAACTCGCTCCAACCGGCTCTCCAAGAACGCTCATCGATACGGTGGAGGCTGTGGCATACTTCATCAGCCAATTGAACAGCAGATGGCCGAATACCGTTGGCACGACAGCCAATAAAGCAAAAATCCCCCACTCTCGTCCGGAATACCCCGTCATCGGAATGTTCATTCCTACGTTATACACCGCCAGTACGGAGGCCGCTACTGCAAAGACAAGCCAGCTGTATAAGAATGAAGGCAGACGCCGCAGCAGCAATTGACCCAGGAGCATATGCACGGCGACCGCAGCCGTCCCCAGCAGCGACATGATATCACCAGTCAAATGCCCCTTGCTCCCACTGAGTCCGCTGCTCCCAATGAGAAGGAATACGCCGAGGAAAGCGATCGCCATGCCGCCGATTGCCGCCAGCGATGTTTTCTCCTTAAACCAGAAGTAAGCACCTATCATCACAAACACCGGCTGAAGGGCAAGGATAATTGTGGAGCTGGCTACACTCGTCCACTTCAAGGAGCCCATCCATAACAAAAAGTGCAGGGCCAGCATCGAACCGGATAGAAGAAGCAGCAGCAGTTCAGAACGCTTCAACGATTTGATAGCCGGCGCATATTTGCCCGCGAAGGGCAGCATGATCAGGAACGTAATCACCAGTCTGTACATCGCTTGAATGGATACGGGACTGGTGGACCATTTTACGAATATGGAGGAAAAAGAAATAGCGATGATGCCGATAAACAGAGGGATAAATACAGGGATCGGTGCTCGGTTCGAATTCATGATGGTTAAATGATTCACCTTTCGTGTTATATTAGAGAATGATTTCAAATTTAAACTTTCGGAAAAGGATAATTGGCATGAAAAAGAAAGACCTTCGCAACCAAATGACCCCTCCCAAATTTCTGGCAATCGGCTTTGCTTCGATTACACTGATTGGGACGTTCCTGCTGAAACTTCCCATTGCTACGGCGGACGGAACTTCTACCCCAATCGTAGATGCTCTCTTCACAGCAGTTTCCGCCATCAGTGTAACGGGTTTAACCGTTGTGGATACAGGGACCCATTGGTCCATATTTGGACAAATTGTCATGCTCATGCTCGTTCAGCTTGGCGGATTGGGCTTTATGACCTCAGCCACCTGGATTGCATTGATGTTCAACCGCAGAATCTCGCTTCGGGAGCGCATGATCCTTCAGGAAGCAATGGGACAATACCAAATTCAAGGGATTGTAGACCTTATCCGAAGAGTGCTCGTCTATACGCTGATCATAGAAGGGGCAGGCGCATTACTGCTAACGCTCAGGTTCTCTGCCATCATGCCGCTTTCCGATGCGGCTTACTTCGGCATATTCCAGAGTATTTCCATATTCAACAATGCAGGCTTTGACCTCTTTGGCCAAATTCACGGACCCTTCTCAGGATTTGCAACCTATGTAGCGGATCCTTTTGTCAATATTATTCTCATGCTTTTGATCTTCCTTGGAGGAGTCGGCTTTATCGTCATTTTTGATCTTATTGAATATCCGAAATGCAAGAAACTGTCTCTTCATTCCAAGGTTGTATTAACCGTAACGTCACTATTAATCGTAATTGGGGCTGTCATGATCTTTATTCTGGAGCATGGCAATCCCAAAACATTAGGGCCGCTTTCGTACCCGGTAAAAATCATGGCTTCCCTATTCCAATCGATCACTCCCCGTTCCGGTGGCGTCAGCACCTTGGATATCGCGAGTCTGGAGCAATCCTCCCAGTTCTTCATGATTATCCTGATGTTCATCGGGGCAGCTCCCGGATCAACGGGGGGCGGAATTAAAGTGACTACTTTTGCCGTACTTATCGGTGCCGTCGTTACGATGATCCAGGGAAAACGGGACGTTGTTCTCTATCGCAATCGAATCTCCCAAGCCCTGGTTTACCGTTCCATTACACTAACGATTCTATCGTTGCTGCTATTGGTGGGAGCTTCCATGTTTCTGTCCATTACGGAATCTGGCGAATTCTTAAGAATTCTGTTTGAAGCCGTATCCGCGTTCGGTACTGCCGGGCTATCCATGGGACTTACAACCGAGCTGTCCGGGGTTGGTAAGGTGACCATTTCCCTGCTCATGTTCCTTGGCCGGTTAGGACCGCTAACCCTTGCTTATGCGCTGAGTCGCAAGAATAATAAAGAACTGTACCGCCATCCGGAAGGCCGGATTACGATTGGTTAAGTTATACGTCTCCCATGTCGGAACTTTTTTTGCGATTATCGAATGTGTTCAGCTTACCTGAAAGCTTATACAATCTTAAACAAACCGTACACTTCCCCCTTCCATGGGAGGCGTACGGTTTGTTTCATTGGAATACATTTCTAAAATCGTCTCTTATTCGCCGAACTCGCTAGCATCGATGGCAGCATCCAGCAAGTCATCAAACAATTCGTTATCGGCTTCAATCCGCTCGTCAATCTGAAGAAACTGCTCCTCGATTCCTGGCTCGCCAGCGAAGTTCAAGCTGTAGTCCCAGTCCCGGCCATTCTTGCTCAGGAAAGTAATCTCGTAGGCTGATGCATGTCCATCTATAGAAAATACGGTATATCCTACGAACTGATCGCTGTCATCCCGCTTCATATCCGCACGCTCGATTCGGACTTCTGACACGTTTTCACGCTCCTTCATTACGTTGTAAAGCACTCACAAGACTCAGTATATCACTTTTCCTGGCAGCTGATTATTGTTTTTATTATACGCCTTGATCTAGTATAATATGGGTTGGTAAATTAAATTGCATTGGAGGGTACCAAATGTCCGATTTCAATACATACTTGGACAAATATGCCGAGTTGGCTGTAAAGGTTGGAGTTAACATACAAGAAGGACAAACCTTAGTGGTTCATGCTCCTGTTGATTCCGCCGAATTCGCTCGCTTGATTGCCAAAAAGGCATATGAAGCGGGTGCCCGCCTGGTTAAGATCCTGTGGACCGACGAAACAATAACACGACTTCAATTCGAAAAGGCTGCAGATGACGTGTTTACCGAAGCGCCAAAATGGTATGCCGGCGAAATGACGGAATTGGTGGAGAACGGCGCAGCCATTCTGCACGTGCTTGCCGAAAATCCCGATCTGCTCAGCGGCATTGATTCCGAGCGTATCGGAAACTTCTACAAAGCGCGCGGAGAAGCATTGAAGACCTATCGCGCTTATCAGCAGTCCGACAAGTTTAGCTGGTGTCTGATCGCTGTGCCTTCAGCAGCTTGGGCAGCCAAGGTGTTCCCGGATGTGCCGGAATCCGAACAAGTCGGCAAATTGTGGGATGCCATCTTCCACACCGTGCGTGTGGATCAGGATAACCCGGTTGAAGCCTGGAACAAGCACCTCGAAGTGCTTGAAGCGAAATCCGCCGTGTTGAACGCTAAGAAATACAAGAAACTCCACTATATCGCACCGGGAACCGATCTTACCATCGAGCTGCCGGAAGGGCATATTTGGGCGCAAGGCGACAGCATCAACGAACGCGGACATTCCTTTGTGGCTAACATGCCAACAGAAGAGGTTTTTACCGCTCCGCTCAAAACAGGCGTCAACGGAACCGTACACAGCACGAAGCCTTTGAGTTATGCCGGAAACATCGTGAACAATTTCTCCCTTACTTTTGAAGAAGGTAAAGTAGTCAGCTTCACGGCAGAGCAAGGTTATGAAACCCTTGAGCGTCTCCTGAACATGGATGAGGGTGCCCGTTATCTTGGAGAAGTGGCGCTGGTGCCGCATCAATCCCCGATCTCGGAGTCCAACATCCTGTATTACAATACGTTGTTTGATGAGAATGCCTCCAACCACCTTGCACTCGGCAGCGCTTATGCTTTCTGCTTGGAAGGCGGAAAAGATATGAATCAGGAGCAATTGATTCAAAGCGGTCTCAATACGAGTGTAACCCATGTTGATTTCATGATCGGCTCCGGCGACATGGATATTTACGGAGTGACGGCGGACGGCAAGGAAGAACCGGTATTCCTGAAAGGAAACTGGGCATTTTAAGATACGGGACAGCATAAAGCAGCTATTTCATATGAAGTAGCTGCTTTCTTGAACTTTTCCGGCTTTTAATTGACCTGAGGTTGATTTACAAACGGAAAAATTGTGTCATAATCAAGAAAGCGCATCAAATTACTTATTGATAGCATAAAGGAAATGGAGGGGCTGTCATGTCCAACTTTGAACAAAAAATGGAACGCTACGCGGAGCTTGCAGTCAAGGTGGGTGCTAATGTGCAGCCGGGACAAACGCTGGTCGTTAACGCCATGATCGATGCTGCACCGTTGGTACGTCTTATCGTGAAGAAAGCTTATGAAACGGGTGCCAAGCAAGTAAAGGTGAACTATAGTGATGAGGTTGTGAACCGGATACGGTACGATCTGGCACCAGACGAAGCTTTTCTGGAGCCGCCGACATATTATGCGGAGGAAATAACCGAGCTTGCCGAGCAAGGGGCTGCTTTCTTGACCATTCTCTCCTCGAACCCTGACCTGCTTAAAGGCGTTGATCCGGAGCGTATTTCCAATTACCAGCGTACATATGGCGCCGCTATGGCGAAATACCGGCAATATCAGCAAGCCGATAAAATGAGCTGGACCGGCATTGCCTATGCTTCCCCTGATTGGGCTGCCAAGGTGTTCCCTGACGTTCCGGCCGAGCAGCAGGTGGATAAAATGTGGGATGCGATATTCCACGCGGTCCGCGCGGATCTCGAAGATCCCATTGGTGCATGGGAAGATCATATCACGACCCTCCAGCACAAATCGGATGAACTCAATGCCAAGAAGTATCATAAGCTTCGCTTCACTTCACCAGGGACGGATCTTACGATCGAGCTTCCGGAGGGACATATCTGGGCCCAAGCGGGCAGTCACAACGAGAAAGGCGAGCGTTTCGTTGCCAACATTCCGACGGAGGAAGTGTTCACCGCTCCGCTCAAAACCGGCGTGAACGGCACCGTACGCAGCACGAAGCCTTTGAGCTACGGCGGCAACATCATTGACAATTTCTCGATCACGTTCGAGAATGGCCGCATCGTCGATTTTTCCGCGGAACAAGGCGAAGATACCTTAACCCGCCTGATCTCCATGGATGAAGGCTCACATTATCTTGGCGAGGTTGCCCTTGTGCCTTATCGCTCCCCGATCTCGGAAAGCGGTATTTTGTATTACAACACACTGTTTGACGAAAATGCTTCCTGTCACCTGGCCATCGGCAGCGCGTATGCCTTTAACCTTGAGGGCGGCAAGACCATGACGTCCGAACAGCTTCAAGCAAGCGGTCTGAACACCAGCATTACCCACGTTGACTTCATGATGGGCTCCAAAGAGCTTCATATTACCGGAATCACTCATGATGGCAAAGAGGAGCCTGTATTCATCGACGGCAATTGGGCTTAAACCGCTACATTTTCGTTATGTGCATGACACAATGAGATCGGAAATCTGCAACAGAGCAGTCTTTTAATTAGAGGCTGCTCTGTTTTTTTCATAATGGACCTTCTAGCCCTTTCCTTTCCCTTCCCTTCCCGATTTCCGATGCAACTTCAACCCTATTTTGATTAATACCGATAGATTGCCGAGCATATGATGAAGAGATGGACGCATATCTAAGATTGCCATATTATTTCATAAGCTAATGCGCTTCAACCACATGACTTCATAAGGATCAACCCGTTTCCCGGAAACAGTCTTCAGAGTCGGCTGTTATTAGAATTAATAGGGCTTTTTTACCCGATATGTTGTAAAATGATGAGAGAAATAGGATGGTTACACCAGAGAGGGGATTATCGCGTGTCCAACCGATTACAGCTCCTCCTTGCAGCAGATTTCGCTGATCTGAGCGAACCTATTCAGGAAGAAGTCTATTATGAATTTTATGACCTCGTTTATGGACAGATACTGTATGTCGTACGGGATCATGCTGCTGTTGAGGATATCATTCAGGAGTCCTTTATAAAAGTGATTACAAGTAAGCCGAATTTTGAAACCGAAAGCAAGATGCGGGGATGGCTCCGTGTCGTCGCCAAAAACTCAACCATGAATTATTTAAGAAAAAATAAAAAATACCGTAACCAAGTGGATGTCGAGAGTGTTTTTATTAATGAAGAGGACGTGGTAGTTTCTTCCACGAACGTCGAACATCAGGTGGAGTCGAATATGCTGGAGGAATCCATCGAGCATTATCTCGACCAATTGAAGCCTGAATACAAGCTATTGATTGAGTATCGGTGGAAGCATAGTCTGACGTACAGAGAAATCGCGGAGCTGCTGAATACTCGCGAAGAGATCGTGAAGCAGCGCTTGTTCCGCGCCAGAGAATCCGTAAAGAAAATGCTGTATAGAGAGTGGGGTGAATTGGATGAGCAACGAAAAATACGATGATTGGTTTGATGAGGCGTTTGACGAAGCCTTTGATCGTGCAGCTTCACGTTCCTCACTCCCTACTGACATTGAATCTAAACGACAATCCTGGCAGCAGGTTCAACAGCAAATCAAACAGGTACACAAAAAGAAACAGCGTCGACGCACTTTTCAGTTAGCCGGAGTCATCGCAGCATCGATGGCCTTTGGTGCATTGATATTCTCTCCATCCTCTGTAACTCAAGCGGTAACACCGGTTTATCAGGAGATCAAGGATTGGGGAAATGGTGTGGTGACCCAAATTTTCGGTATGCGAGAGCCTGTTGATAAGAGCAAGGCATTAACGGCTCCCCCACCGGAGCAGGGAATAGAACCCGAAGGGTATGTGCCGCCAGCTCAATTAGTGGAAACCGAATATATAACTTTCACAGATACCGATGAATCTCTGACAGAATCGCAAAAACGCGCACCATTTAAAATACCAAAAATCAATTATCTACCGGAAGATTACAAATTCTATGAGGCTACAGCATTAATAACAGATGAAAATCCGGTTTTTGAAGAGCTTCATCTTCATTATAAAAATTCGGAAGAAAAGTTTTTCCATATAGATCTTATCGGGATGACACTTGGTAAAATGATCAATCTCAATGGGGATATTAAGAAGACGATTATTCTTGAATCCGGAGCAAAAGCCTATTTAACCGAGACTAACCTTCGCTTCTTATACGATAATGATCAAGTGATTGTATCCATTAGCGGCTTCTTCACAGAAGATGAATTCATAAAAATTGCAAACAGCATACAATGATTTTTTAGAGAATCTAAAAAAAGAACAGGTTGTTCCCAATAAAATGGTTGAAGACAGGCTTAAGGGCTGGTCTTCGACCTTTTTGTTCCATGGCTGCCCACACAGATCAGCAGATGATGGGCCAGCGAAGGGTGAAACGATTCCTGTACGGAGCGTCTTTCGATGCAAAAAAAGAGGGTGCCCTGCAAGATCTAGGATCTTGCGAGGCACTCCCTTCATAAATCCATATTCGGATTATTGTGCTACCAATATCGAGCTCGTGTGATAAGTTCCTTCTTCATATGTACCGCTCTCTTTGACCCAGTGAATCGTCTTGGCCCGGTAATAATAACCCGCCTGCACACTAAAAGTTTTGCTTCCGCTCAGAGAGGCTCTACTCGTTCCGTTATCGTATGAAGCTCCCGAATCGACCCAAGCGGAGCCCGTCCAGCGTTGAAGAACATAATTGATACCCAGAGAATCTACAGCTTGAGAAGCACTGGTAGTGGCGCTAATCCCTACTTGAGTACTGCTTACTTTCCCTATCGAAGAAAAATAATCCATCAAATATTTATTGGCTAACGTGTTGAGAGAAGAATTTAGGTTCATTTCCACAGGAGGCGGAGTCGTTAAGGCACCGGGTGCAATGTCTGTAGCCGAATCCGCGTAAGCCCCTCCTGCCAGAGATAAACTTAATAGAACACTGACTGCAACCGCTGAAGCTATACGTTTAGGACTGCGTACTTTTGACATCATATCACCTTTCTTTCAATGTAATAGGTACATCCATATTTTAACACGCAGTGACAGAACAAAAGTTTCTAATTCTTCATGGATTGATATATTTTTTGAAACTTTTCTGCAAATAAAAAGAAGCCTCGACATATTTTGTCGAGGCTTCTTCTAATATCCAGTTTACGCACCTGCTTCTTCCTGAATCAGCTGCTGCTGCTGCCTGATCAGACGAATCCGCGAAATCCGTTTATTCTCGGTCTCCTCAATCACAAAGCGATAATCCTCATACATGACAGATTGACCTTTGTGTGGGAGCAGCACCTCAAGACGCGAGGACAGCCATCCACCGATAGTATCATAGTCTTCTGTATCCACGTTCAGACCAAATTGGTCATTAATTTCATCGATCAGCATCAATCCATCAATGGAGTATTCATCCTCCCCCACCTTTTCAATGCCCGGACGCTCTTCGTCAAACTCATCTTGAATTTCACCGACGATTTCTTCCATGATGTCCTCCAGGGTTACGAGTCCTGAAGTCCCGCCGTATTCATCAATTAGAATGGCAATTTGCGTCTTGCTCCGCTGCATTCTTCGCAGCAGATCGCTGATCTTGATCGACTCAGGAACAGCAATGATCGGGCGAATCAAGGAAAGCTGGTCGCGAACGAATCCGCGCATCAGATCTTTAATGTGAATAAAGCCAATGATATGATCCTTGTCTTCGTCACAAATCGGATAACGGGTTCGCATCCCCTCGCTTGCGATCTTCAGATTTTCTTCCAATGAAAGATTGTTGTATAAGCAGATCATTTCTGTTCTGGGGATCATGATTTCCCTTGCTGTCGTGTCGGCAAATTCAAAAATGTTGTCTACCAACACCATATCCGTGCTATCCATCAGGCCGCTCTCACTGCTCTCTTTCATCATATCCCGCAGTTCTTCCTCGGTATGAACATTCCGTTCAACCACCGGTTGCATCCGGAATAAACGGAGAACATTATTGGAGAGCCCATTGGCAAACCAGATAAACGGGAACATCATCGTGTAAAACACCCGCAGTGGGCCTGCAGATAGCAGCGCAATTTGTTCCGCCTTACGTACAGCCACTGTCTTGGGCGCCAATGCACCAAATACAATGTGCATGAGTGCAATCAGGATGAAGGCAATTACCAAGGACACGGCATGAACGGCTGTATTGCTCCAGCCTATGCCATGAAACCAAGGCGTAATCATGGCGGATATCGTTCTTTCGCCAATCCATCCGAGTCCAATGGACACGATGGTAATACCAAACTGGCATGCGGATATATATCCGTCCAGGTTCTTCAATATGTTCTGCGCAAATTTTGCACGTCTATGTCCTTCTTCGGCCAGAGCGTCAATACGGCTGCTTTTCACTTTAACGAAAGCTAATTCAGCCGATACAAAAAATCCATTTAACAGGACGAGAATCAATACCAAGGTTAAACTTATCAAACTCGGTAAGGGGTCACTCAATCGATCTCCTACCCGCCATACAGCATGCTATGACGAATAGGAACACCTCCTTCGGTTATTAAAAATGTGTGGTGCCATCAAGCATAACAGCGTGTTCGGACTACGCATCAACTTCCCAATGGTCTCATCTCCTTGTCTTATTCCGACTTAATCAAGCTATATAAGTAATTATATAGTACTACGATACACAGTCAAACGTTGTCTTATGACATTAATCAACGTTGTTATCAGCTTTAATTTGATTCTCAGCCGTTAGCACTCGTTTTTCGATGAATTGATATATTCTATGAATAAACATTCAAAATGTTAATAGAATACGATGAATCCGCACGCGTTGGATAGAAAAAATCGCATGAACATTGAATATGTCCAAGTATAACATAAAGAAAAAACCCTCGTTTACGCCTGAGTAAACGAAGGTTCTTTATGCAATCGGATCGATTATCTAGCCGTTGGAGGCGGATTGCCGATAACACCCGGATATTGATAATGAAGCGGCTCGTCGAACACGACATAATCCAGGTTTACCATCAGCAGGATGATACGGCGGCCTGTCGACCGTTCGCTGATAATGATATGATCACGTCCAGCAGCTTCGACCACACCTGTGAACACCTTGGCATTCCATTGCGAATTGTTTTCATACGTCATATAGAAGGTTCCCTGTTTGCCCAGATTCAGTCGTAGAATATTCTCTACGTAGGATTGTTCGAATTGCGGGGCGGGAACAACGGTGCCTCCTGGAGTCATTGGGCTTCCGCTAGGCACCTGCGGTGGAACGTTCGCCGTATAACCAGCCGTCCCGCGGTTCGGCACTCCCGGATAACGGACTCCATTCATGAAGTTCACAGGTGGCACACCTTGATTGTACATAAGTAATTTCCTCCTTTAATTTATAACTCCCGCCTAAGCGGTTGTATAACATGAATCAAAAAACGGATGGGCAATCGGCATATGTCGGGGTGAAGAAACAGTGTGCTTTGAATCGGCCTGTGTTCTGCTGATTGTACCAGGTTGCCGGGCAATCTCCTGCCGGCCGGAAAAACCACAGCGCGTTGCTAGCCGGCCATATGCGTTCCCCATTAATGACCCTTTGGGCTAGCCGACGATCCCGATCCCTAGCTCGTTGATAAAAATAGCCTTTCTGTGTTGCTTCAAAACCACCCGGGCTCTGAAAAACCATATCGTTCATGCTGCGGATGTTTCGAAAATCCAGGCAGTTGCCCAATATCCGGTTCACTCCGACATTCCCGACCATGAGCATGCCTTGCTCGCCTTCGCCTTCTGCCTCTGCGCGGATCAATCTTGCCAGAAGATCCACATCATTCGAATTCGCTTTGATGACTGCCACAGAGTTCCCCTCGCTTCCTTAAGATCACTTTGTATTTGTATGTGCATTCGCCCATAAATGTGACTATGTGAAGAGAAAAAAAGTTCCTTACCGCAATTCACCACGGTAAGGAACTCTATGCTTCCTGTTTCTATTCATGACTGCACAGCATGATCGGAATAAACATATCTGAATGTATACGCTCCTGAGCCCGCTTGAATCACAACACCCGCTTCACCATCACGTGCAGATTGAATCCCTCTCGCTTCGTCTAGAGGTATCGCCTCTCCTTCCGTAACGCTTGATGCATTAAAAACACCTGGCAGTCGGATCTCCGCTGTTGTATTAGGCGGGATGGTTACCTCTATTTGAACCTCTCCACCACTTTCCAATCTCCAACTTGACCGGACGGATCCGTACAGCGTATCGATCACGCCTTCAGCCCATGTCAATCCTTCGCCCGGCACGGGTGCAATCACGGTATGCTTATAACCCGGCGCTTCCTCCACGGTTTGTATGCCGGCAACCGTACGATACAGCCACTCGCCAATGGCTCCATATGCATAATGATTAAATGAATTCATATCCCGGCTCCAGAAGCTGCCATCTTCCTTAATACCGTCCCAGTGCTCCCATATCGTGGTTGCGCCTTTCGTAACCGGGTACAACCATGAAGGATAGTCCCTCTGCAGCAACAGCTTATAGGCCGCGTCATGCATGCCATGCTGACTTAATACATGGTTAATATAGGGTGTTCCCACAAAGCCTGTCGTTAGATGAAATCTACTCTCCTCCAGCAGCGAATAAAGACGTTTCGCTGCTCGTTTTTCCGCATCTTCATCCAGCAGCCCAAACATGAGCGCAAGCACATGCGCGGTCTGAGTCGAAGCCGCTAGCCTTCCTGACGGGGTCACGAATTCGTTGCGAAATGCAGCGACCACCTTATCTTTAAGCTCCGTATACAGGGCAGCATCTTTTTCTTGACCCAATACGATCGCTGTTTTCCTAAGCAGTTCTACCGAATAACAGTAAAATGCCGACGCTATCATATCCCGCTCTGTAGCCCCCACATAGTCGCCGGATTTCGCATCAAGTCCCAGCCAGTCACCAAAATGAAAGCCGGTATTCCACAAATACTCATTCTCCCCCTGAGCCTGAATGTAGGAGACCCAGCTCTTCATGCTCTCATACTGACGTTCCAATATCCGTCGGTCGCCATAACTGACATATACCGTCCACGGACATATGACCGCTGCATCTCCCCATGCGGCCGAAGCGTAGGCCTCATCGCCAAGCACATGGGGGACAACGAAAGGCACTGCCCCATCGCCACGCTGGTCTGCAGCCAGATCAGATAACCACTTGGTGAAGAAAGGAGCCACGTTCGCTAGATAGGCCGCCGTCCCAATAAACATCTGTGCATCTCCCGTCCAGCCAAGCCGCTCGTCACGCTGGGGACAATCCGTGGGCACATCCAGGAAATTCCCCTTGAGCCCCCATCGAATATTGCTCTGCAATTGATTAACCATGGGATCTGAGCACTGAAACGTTCCGATTTCTTCAAAGTCCGAATGGAGCACAACTGCTTCAAAAACCCCACGGCTCAACTGCTCCTCCGTGAAACCGTCTAAGCGGACATACCGGAAGCCTTGGAACGTAAACCGTGGCTCATAGGTTTCTTGTCCTCCACCTTTTAACGTATACTGAATGGTTTGTTTAGCGGTTCGGAGGTTCTCCGTATACAAGTTCCCCTCGGAATCCAGTATCTCCGCATGCTGCAGCGTCACGATAGCGCCTTCCGCGCCGGACACGCTAAACCGGACCCAGCCCACCAGGTTCTGTCCGAAATCGATGACGGTTTCACCTTTGGGTGTAATCAGACATTCAACGGGCTGCACCTTTTGGATGGCTCTTACCGGCTCGTTAATTTGAGGCTTCAGTATGTCAAACCCGTGATCGATCGTTTCGATACCATGCCAATCATTTGAGTTAAAATCTCCTGAGCTGAAGCCTTCCAGCTCCAACCGGGCATCGTAGGTTTCACCATGATAGAGTTCTGACATCGTGATCGGGCCTTTGGCCGACTGCCAGCTTGAATCGGTTGCAATTACTTCTTCGCTCCCGTCTGCATAAGTAATATGCAGCTCCAGCAAAAGGGCTAATCGATTCCCATAGATTGCGCTCCGTTCCTCCCATCCCAATTGCCCCCTGTACCATCCATTTCCGAGCCAAGCGCCGATGCCATTTAGGCCAGCATTCAGCATATCCGTCACGTCATAACTTTGCGTCTGTATCGCATGTTCATAACTCGTCCATCCGGGTGTGAAATAACAATCTCCCACCCGCTGCCCGTTCAGTTCCAGTTCATAAAGGCCTAAGGCCGAGGCGTATATTCTCGCCTTCGCAATGGGCGACTTCAAGCTGAAGCTCTTGCGAAGGAGCGGTAGATGAGGAGACTCGGCTGGCAGCAAAGAACTAGGTGCCGTTATCCATTCCCCTATCCATTTCTCTCCCTGCAGTTTACCCGTCTCCCAATAGGCTGCATCCGACCATTCCGATACCTCCCCGGCTTGATTCCAGACGCGGACTCGATAAATATAGCGCTTACAAGACGATACGCTCCATTCGCTTAATTCCACATGAACCGATTGCGAAGAAGCTACTTTCCCTGAAGTCCAAAAGGGCACAGCAAAACGATCATCATTCGAAACTTCAATCTCATAGGCCGTTTGCCTGAATGCCCTTTCGTCCGAGACCAGCTTCCAACTTAAACGCGGATGCTTCTCGCCGATTCCAATCGGATTATGCTGATACTCACATCGCAAATCCGTAACGCTGAACATAGGCTATCCCTCCGTTCACCTTCATTAAAGGTTATTGCCACAATCAAGTTTTATAGGCCGCAACTCGGGATGTGCGCTTCCCTAACCGTGCCTGTTTCAACTATTATTATAAGTGAACCTGAACATGGAATTATGGGGATATCGGACAACAATATGAGGCATAATGGACATTCTTTCCCTATTAACGACAAGGAGAATGATGATGAAGCGACCCATGGAAACCTATTATGGAGATACCTTTTTCCAGGATGACACCTTGATGTATGTGAATCGAAACGCGGAGAATTTTACAGGCTCATACCATAACCATGATTTTCTGGAGATTGCTTATATTGCGGAGGGGGAAGGTTTTCATCACCTGGAGAACTCGGTACAGCGCGTACGCAAAGGTCAAATGTTCTATATCCCACTCGGAATATCTCATGTATTCCGGCCCACTTCTGCAAACGGGAAGCCGCTCATCGTAAATAATTGCATTTTCTCTGTACAGCTGCTGCCCAAACTGATTGCTTTTACAACAGGTTCGGATACGGCTGCCTTTTTGAAAGGCATGGAAGATGGCTCCCTAGGGTACCATGCGATTAAGGACCGACATGATCGCTTCGAGAGGCTCTTTAGCTCCCTCTATGAACAAAATGCCATGCCCGGCAGCGGTTCTGCCGTTTATCTGCACACGCTGCTGCTGCAGCTGATCATTGAATTCAGCCGTGTCATTGAACATCCACATACGATGCCTTCGGTGCCGCAGCACCATTCCTTTCAGGATGTCCTTCAATACGTGGAAGTGCAGTACATGCATGAGCTCACTTTGACGCAGCTTGCACATATCAGCGGATTCAGCGAGCGCCACTTGCAGCGGCTGTTCCGCCGATATACAGGCCAGAGCTGGCATCATTATTTGCAAACCGTACGGATTCGAATGAGCCGCGAGCTGCTGCGCACCACTTCGGACAAAATCAGTACGATTGCCGAGAAGGTCGGTTATAAGGACATGCATTCTTTTCACTCCGTGTTTAAACGAAATACAGGACTCACACCTGGTCAATACCGGAGCGATGTTCAGCATTCATAGACGATGGGACTCTCCGGCAAATAATGAAAGCATGATGATCCTGAATACTCGATCATCATGCTTTTTGAATATACTTTGATGATTTTGAACGTTATTCATTTCCCTTGATAGGGCTTTTATCACGGAGGGAAGCCATTGAAATTACTGCGATTCCTATCAATAGAACGGAGCTCAGAATACCAACGACTTGAAATCCGGACGCAAATGCCGCTTGAGCTAACATTTGGATCTCATCGGCAAGCGCTGCAGGTAGCTGTTCCGCTGCATTCATAGCAGCAGCCAATGTATCACTGGCCGATTCTTCCGCTTCATTCGGAATACCGTCAGGAACATTCATCCGATTGCGATAAATGACTGTACCTATACTCCCCATCACAGCGATACCAAGTGCCATCCCAAGCTCGCCGCTTGTTTCCGACAAGGAAGATGCTGCTCCTGCTTTCTCTGGCGGTGCTGATCCGATAATAAGGTCCATGCTTAAGACTTGAAGAGGACCCACTCCCATCAGCAGAAGAACGCTGCCGAGGATGGGGATTAACATTCCCCATGACGTATCCGTCCATATGACCATGAGATAACCGACTGATGAGATCAATAAACCAGAGGCGATGAGATGTGATGAGGGAAACCTTCGTGCTAACATCGGCGCTGCCAATATACCAATAATGCTGCCGGCGGCATAAGGCATCATCCACAGACCTGCTTCCACCGGAGAAAGTCCTTCCACCATCTGCAAATACTGAGTAAACAGAAAGACAAATCCCCCAACGATCAACGAACCCATCAGCATCATGATTAGCGACCAGCTAAACCCACGGTATGCGAACAATCCCAAGTCGAGCAGCGGATCTTTCAGCCTTTTTTGCCGTCTGACAAACCAATAGCCGATACTGAGACCAATGATCGATAATAGCGCTGCTAGGAAACTGATGCCTTCCTTGGCCATGTCCTTAAGACCGTAAATCAAGGGGAGAAGCGAGCCAAACGACAATATAACGCTAATGGGGTCCAGCTTCTTGGATTCAGAATTGCGGTATTCAGGCAGGAGCCACGGCCCCGTCACAAGCAGGAGAAGCATGACGGGAACGCCAAGGAGAAATACTGAGCCCCACCAAAAATATTCAAGCAGTATTCCTCCTACGGCCGGGCCGATCACAGCCCCGCTTGAGAAGCAAACCATCCACACGCTAATAGCTGTCGCCCTTTGCTTTGAATCCTTAAACATATTACTGATCAGTGCAAGCGTAGATGGCATCAAGGTAGCGCCGGATATACCGAGCAGTGCACGGGTGACAATCAGCATGCCAGCACTGGTGGAGAACGCGGCTACGATTGAGGCAACGCCAAATGCAAAGGCGCCAATTAGAAGTAGTTTTCTCCTTCCGATCCGATCACCGAGCGTCCCCATTGTAATCAGAAACCCGGCAATCATGAAGCCGTATATGTCAAGAATCCACAGCTGCTGCACACTGCTCGGCTTAAGATCCGCAGCCAAATGCGGAAGAGCCAAATGCAGCATTGTGAAATCAAGGGCTAATAGCAATGTGGGCAAACTGAGCACCATCAGTCCGATCCACTCCCGCGGTCCCGCACGTGAAGCCCGTTCATCATTCATGATCATTCCTCCTTCATTCATTTCTTACCATTTGAAGTAACTTGCGTGCTCTTCCGCCCACTCGGCAAACGTTCTTGCAGGACGTCCTGTGATTTGTTCAACCGTTTGATTGACGGTATATGCTTCGATCGGTGGATTCTTGTACCAGTTGATGACGTAATCGATGACACCCTCATCGACTCCAAGTTCGGCCATTCGTTTACGCTCCTGCTCTTCGGTTAACTGAATAAACTTTACAGCTTTACCGATATAGTGACTAAGAATCTGCACCTTGTCAGGAACCGTTAGCGCCTCGGGACCGGTTAGGGGATAAATCTTGCCCACATGAACGTCCTCCGACAGGACCGCTGCAGCCACCCGTCCGATATCCTGCTCATGAATCGAAGCATTTAACGAATCACCAAACATATCGCGTACTACACCCTCTGTTCGTATCGATTCTCTCCAGTTCATAACATTGGACATGTAATCGACCGGCTGCAGCTGTGTCCATTCCAGATTACTCGATTCTAGTGCTTCCTCCACCGTCCCTTTCTTTCCGTCCCACAATACGCTGACGCGCTTTACTCCGGCAGCCTCCGCGATTCGAATAATCTCCTCCCCTGTCGTAAGCGGGACGTAGCCTGCTCCTGTCGTGATTAAATGGAGGCCGGTCACACCCCGTAACAATGGAATCAGCGAGTCGGGCTTACTCAGATCACCGGCAACCACTTCTACGCCAGCAGGTAATTTGGCTGATGCCGGATAGCGGCTGAGCGCTTTGACGCGATGTCCAGTCTTAAGCAGCTCATTTACCACCTGTCGACCAACTTTTCCTGTCGCACCTGTAACTAATATGGTCATTGTTTATTCCTCCTTTTTAGCCATTGACGGTGTACTTCTGTTTCCCTATAGTTCCATTTAAACGCAATTCCAGACCGGTTACGTCCAGCCCTGGTCTAAATCAGCCATACAAAAAAGGCCTTACCCGAAGATAAGACCTGACACTACGACCATAGTCTGAGGGTTATGTGTCGAACCAATGGTTCCTTATCGCGTACAAGGCCGCCTGGGTGCGATCCTGCACCTCCATTTTTCCCAGAATATGCGTGATATGCGTCTTTACCGTTTTCTCGGTAATATGTAGTTCTGCAGCGATTTCTTTGTTACTCCTGCCGAGCGTAATCTGTTCAAGTACATGCTGCTCACGAATAGTCAGAATGTCGATGCCTTTAACAGGCTCGGTATCTGTCGCCACATGGGCAATTAATTGATTCGTTACCTGAGGATGAAGCATGCGATTTCCGTTTACGGCAGCGATGATGGTTTCGACCAGCACTTTAGGCTCGATATCCTTCAGTTGATATCCAATAGCTCCCGCTTTAATCGCCGGCAAAACCGAATCCCGATCGGCAAAACTGGTAAGGATGATAACTTTCGTATGTGGAAACTTGTTTGTGATTCGCTTCGTGGCTTCGACTCCGTCCATCTCCGGCATCTTCAGATCCATCAGGACCACATCAGGCTGCAGCTTCTCTACCTTATCCAGAGCCTCTAGCCCGTTAAGAGCTTGATCTACGATTTCGATCATGGGCTGTGTCTGCAGAAAATAACGCAACCCCCTTAATACAACGAGATGATCATCAACAATTAGCACTTTAATCTTCATAAGTTCAAACCTCTTTATTGGATAAAAACGGAACCATTACGGTCACCATCGTCCCTGTGCCTTCCTCGCTGCTTATACTTAAGGTTCCTTGTATTTCTGAAGCCCTCTCCCTCATGCTGGTAAGCCCAAGCGAATGCGGACAGAGTTCGGGCGATCCCGGATTGAATCCTCGGCCTTGATCCGATATTTTCATATATAGACTGGAGCCGTCCTGTTCCATTCGGATCCAGGCTCGATTCGTACCCGCGTGTTTGCTGATATTGTTCAATGCCTCCTGCCCAATTCGATACAAGGACTCTTCCACCCGGTTCGTCAAAACAGGAATTTCCTTCATGATAAACGTCAGCTGTATGCCAAGTTTCTCAGCATAGTCCTTCAGTGAAGCCAATATCCCTTTGGCCTCTCCGGAAGGTCGCAGCTGCCAAATTAACGAGCGCATTTCAGTGAGCGTTTCCTGGGCAAGCTGTCCAATATCGTGTATTGCCTCCGCCGTATGCGGATTCTCATGTAAGGTCGTCTCACGCACGCCTTGGGCAAGCAGTGAAAGAGAGAACAGCTTTTGATTGACGGAATCATGTAGGTCCCGTGCCAAACGGTTCCTCTCTTCAACCAACAATAAATCCTGCCACTCGTAATATAAACATATCTTTTCAATGGCCAATGATATATGCTCCGCCAGCACCTCTAAGATTTCAACCTCCAGCTCAGAGAAGGGCCCACTCTCACGGCCAATAAAGAGCACCCCCATCGTCTCATAGGTCTGAAAAATACGCTCAAGATGCTTTAATGGTATCGCCGCCGTATACGTATGGGGCTGAACGCCGGGAAGCACCCGGACCAGGCCTTCTTGCACCACTACGTTTTGTTCCTCATATGCCCGTTGTACGATTCCTGACTTTCGTGCGGTCTTATGGGCAGCCTTTCGTACCAGCTCCTTGCAGCTATGCGTCACTTGATTCTGACGGACCGCACGAAGATACAAGTTGTCATCGTCAGACGTAATCATAGCAACAGTCGGCCAGCCAAATGCATGAGCAAGCTCCTCCACAATCGCCACATGCATTCTCTTCATATCGTTAATTTTCCATAGATATCTGGTTACTTTGCTTGCCTTGGCATAATAATCGACGATGAAACGGGCTATGCTGTCCACCGCCTGTTTCTCCCTTTGCTCCGACAGTTTTGTCCGCTCGACCGCCGTTCCAATCTGATAGGCAACGGATTGTAGCAACGCAAGTTCTCCCTCGCTAAAATGCTCTTTGCCTGGCGACCCCACATTCAGCAGCCCCAGCCGTTTACCTTGAACCGTGAGGGGAATCGTAGCATGATGGGTCAGATTGTGAGTTTCTCCCCAGCACTCCTTTTTGGCATTATGCAGTCGTTCACATTCAATAATCGTAACCGGTTCATTTAAATTTCCTGCCCAATACAAGCGCAGGCATAGGCAGTCTCCGCATCGCATCGGTTTTTTGTTATCCCGTGATAAAGCAGGCGGAAGGTTGACATCGGCTATTTGATCATAATGTGGTTGATCCCCGATCAGAAAAAGCCATCCTGTCTCAAGCTGGGTTAAATCCAGCAATTTTTCGAGTGTCGTTTGCAGCATTTGCTTCATATCGTTGCTCTGGTTCAAATTTTCCGCTATTGTCTTCAGAATGAGCAATTCTTCAACGTATTGGTCTTTATCACATAACATCAGGCTCACTCCATCCCCTATCGATAAGTGAAATATCCATTGGTTAGCAGGTTACACACATTCAGCATATTACCCAAGCTCTTTCTCCAGAAGCACTTCATCCTCCCGCTTATAACCTGATTTTTCATAAACTCCGATGGCTTGGTGGTTATCATGACCCGTAAGCACCTTAACGGCCTTCACCCCACGCGCAATCAATTGATCCTCCAGAAAAACGAGCAGCATTCCTGCCAGCCCCTGCCTTCTTGCCCGCTCCTGAATGTACATTTCCGTGATCTCGCCAACAAGCTCCCGGTAACAGAAGGATTGGAAGGACTGAGCACAGGCAAATCCAACAGGGTCATCACCTAAATAGGCTATGGCCACAATTTCACCCGATTGTTTTAAGTGATATTCAGCTTCCTCCAGCGGCATTAACACTTCATTAAACTCCCAGTTTAACCGGACCAGGATGGATGCGTCCGAATGAGAGGCCAAGCGGATATGTCTCTCTTTTTTCATAAAACTTCCTCCATTCGCAGAGTAGGTGCAGGTGGTCCTTTTACTCGCCAGTATACCATCTTTATCCAGCCTGAGCTTCCTCATCCTATCATAAAAAAAAGATCCTGCCGCGTAAACAGCAAGGATCTTGTCAACTCAAACGATATTAAACTGTAGTAACCGAGAACATCAGGCCGCAATAAATGAACACAACGGCGCCTAGCCCGCATAACAACGCGCCTGCCGCGGCCCGGTTTTTGCGGAATACGTTCACGGCGTTCCACAGAAGCGCTAGCCCGAGACAGAGGCTAAGGATTCCTATCCAACTCCACGTGAAAGCCAGCTCACCGATGGTAAACCCGGGATGGAACCAAACAAAAGTTGCAGCAGGGCCGTACAAGGCCAATGTATCAATGACCTCATGCGGAGCAGGCTGCTGGTTCATGTATCCGGTGACGATATAAATCAACCAGATCAGAACTCCCTCACTTCGTGCCCATGCCATCGGATGATAACCGGAATCCCGGCGCAGCTTGCGCTTGACGAGATGACCGTTTACAAACGCGAATACCAACAGCGGCAGAATGAGAATATGCTTAACCAGCAGAGCCTGACCATAAGACAGCGTCCAGCTGTTTATCGGCTCCGGCGTCACGGCCGTCATCAAGAATAATCCCGATCCGATAACAATGATGACACAGACGATCGCAGTTGGATGGAACCATCTAAGAAACGCACTCCAGCGGCTCTGATCCGTACTGAACCATCCTGTTATCAGCAACGTTCCCGTCCATATCGCCATCGCTGTAAAATGGCCGAAGAATGCAAGCTGTCCTGCACTTTCGAACAAGGATGCAGCGTGGTTAAACGAGGACATGGCCACCGCAATGCCCAGCAAGGCAACGGGCATAAGCCAGCGTAATACGGAACCCGGCTTCCGGCGGACGATCATGGTCAGAATTGCCAACAGGATCGCTAGAACCAGAATCCAGGCGTAACGCTCACCCTCGCTGAACTTGAACATGATGCTGTTAAAAGACTTCCAGAACCCGATATCATCCTTGAAGAACATCATGATCTGCAGCAGCGGCACAAATCCAAATACGATGATGGCCGCTGACGCCACCGGGCCAAGCCAGGCCGGAACCGAAATGTCCGGCTTATATGCTTTCGGTACGAGGGACAGTACCGTGATGCCTGCCAGAATGGCGTAGGCTAAATATAGTAGCGGCTCACTTAACCAATAATAAGACATTTATTTTTTCTTCCGTGAGGCTCGTATTCCAAAATATCCTGCGACAAATGCTACAATCACGATGACGACGATCCACACGGTTGAACCGCTGCCTGCCGATTGTTCGGGAGCCGAAGTGTTGTCTGCCTGCTGATCCTGGCCAGCCGTTTGATCCGTGTTGTCCGCAGCGGTATCCTGTGCAGGCGTTGTTTCATCCTGCGTGTTTCCTGTATCCGCAGGCGTTTCTTCGGTATCTGCCGGTGTCTCCGGAGCGGCTTCCGCTTCCGGGGCATCTACTTCGAAAGCGTATGTCCCGTACACGGGATGTCCATCGCCCCCCACGATTTTCCACTCCACCGTGTAGGAACCGGATGGAAGCGGTGCAGACAGCGTCCCCAGCATGGTGTTCTGACTGATCTTGACCTCTGCTACTTCAACCGATTCGCCTTGCGCATTCTTTATCTTGAGCGTGCTCAAGTTTTCATCGATATTTTCATTAAATGACAGGCTTACTTCCTGCACGCTTTCCGTCAGCTTGGCATCCGCCGCGGGCGTACTGGTTTCCAGCTTGGAATGGGCCCACGTTGCAGTCGGGAATACCAGTATTAGCAGCAGACCCAGGGTCAGCAAGACTGAAGTTTTCACATGTTTCAACACGCATATCTCCTCCAAACCATTTATCTCAAATTTGAATCTTCCTCATCATAACAAAGACATTCCGACAATGCTAATGAGTAAATTGTGAACAATGAACCCCACATATTTCACACAAAAAAGGAGGTGCCGCATAACACGCGACATCCCCACTTTGTTACACAGATTCTAATATGCTAACCTCTCTCATACCAATAGCCAGGTATCCCTTTGGTCAGCCGCAGCAAGGCTTCGAGGTAATAGTAATCGCCCCAGATCATATAATCATCCGGACCCGCACCGCCTCTGACGTAATAGGAACCATGCTTGATCAAGCCTTCCTCTGCTGCTTCACCGATGGTAGAATATTGGTTTACGAGAGATATCATCGACTTCTCAACGGCTTCTGTCAATAGCCCTTTATTGTCATCTTCTCCGTCCAGATGCTCCATTATCTCCAGCATGCCGCACGCCGCAATGGCGGAGGCGGAGCTGTCGCGAGGTGTACCCTCTTCAATCGGAACGTCAAAATCCCAATACGCAACATGATCCTCCGGCAAGTATTCAATAAAGAAACGAGCGGCGCGTAAAGCCGTATCCAAATATTTCGGATCACGGGTATAGCGGTATGAGAGCGCAAATCCGTAGATGGCCCATGCCTGGCCGCGCGTCCATGTTGATCCGTCATGATATCCTTGATGCGTTCCTCCTCGGATGGGGGTTCCATCCTCCGGATTGAAGTAAAAGGTATGATACGACGAATCATCACCCCGCATTAAGTAGCGTCGACTCTTGTCCGCATGCGCTACGGCGACGCGCTTGTATCGCTCATCACCCGTCTGATCATATGCCCAATACAGCAGCGGAATGTTCATCATGCAATCGATGATAATGCGACCGCCGTTCTTCTCGTCGCCTTTCCGGCCCCAGGCCTGAATATACTGACCCTCTTCCCGCCAGCGCAGCATCAGATGATCCGCTGCTTTCAAAGCGAGCTGTTTACCTTCTTCATGCTCATCCACAATCCACGCTGCCAGTGCAGAGGGAAGATACAGAAATCCGATATCGTGATGGTCCAGATGCCGCTGTTCCTGCAGGCGTTGCTTATAATCCTCCAAGTGTGCTATTGCCGTTTCCTTAAACAGGGGGTCTTTCGTGTATTCATAACACAGCCAGATCATCCCGGTGTAGAATCCTTCAATCCAGTCATTGCTTTCTCCCCACTCGTAACGCTTCTCTTCCGTGATATGAGGAAACTTCATCGGAAATTGACCGATATTCCGCTTGGTTTTTTCTACCGCATCCATAATAGCTTGCTCCCACATGAGTCAACTGCCTCCTTATTCTTTAATGGCTCCGATCATGACGCCTTTCACGAAATATTTCTGCAGGAATGGATATAGAAACAAAATCGGCAGCGTAGCCACCATAATCGTTGCATACTTAATTGTTTCGCCAACCGGCATCCTATCTCCCCCTCCTACCGAGGTCATCATGCTGCTGGTATCGTTCTGGATCAGAATTTCGCGCAGGATGAGCTGAAGCGGAAACAAGTCCCGGTCCCTTAAATAGATGAGGGCGTCAAACCATTTATTCCAATGCCACACCCCGTAAAAGAGCACCATGACGGCAATGACCGGCAGCGATAACGGGATGATGATCCGGAACAGAATGGTCCAATCGCTGGCTCCGTCGATCCGCGCGGATTCCTCGAGCGCATCGGGTACTCCTTGAAATGCCGTTCGCATAATAATCAAGTTCCATGTCGTCATGGCGCTTGGAATAATCAATGCCCAGTACGTATCGAGCAGACCCATATTTTTCACGAGCAGGTATTTCGGAATGAGCCCGCCGTCAAAAAACATCGTCATTACGATCAGCATCATGATGGTGCCCTTCCACATCACGTTTTTCCTGGATAAGCCATAGGCTCCGAGAGCCGTCATCAGAATGTTCAGCGTCGTGCCGACCACCACATAAAATATCGTGTTCAGGTAACTTCGGATAATATTGGGGTTCTCAAATACCATACGATAGGAATCCAGCGAGAAGCCCTTGGGCCACAGCAGGATTCCCCGGTGCTGAACGAAATCAGCCGGCGTGCTGATGGAAGCAAACAATACGTAGAGAAACGGGTATAACGTGACGATCGATAGCAAGCACAAGAGAATGACATTCGCAGAATCAAACAGGACTTCACTGACAGATTTTGAAGTTCGCATAGATGCCCCCCCTTTCTACCACAGCTTCGTATCCGTAAACCGCTTGCTGAGATAATTGGCTCCAATGAGCAGCATAAAGTTAATCATGGAATTAAACATGCCGACGGCGGCACTAAAGCTGTAGCTTGCTTCCAGAATCCCCTTACGGTAGACGTAGGTACCGATAACGTCGGCCGTCTCATAGGTAACCGGATTGTACATAATCAGGATTTTCTCATCTTGCAGCGCCATAAAGGACCCAATCCGCAGGATGAGCAGAATGATGACCGTTGGCAGGATGCCAGGCAGCGTAATTTGAAGCATCTGCTTCCAGCGGCCGGCACCGTCCACTTTAGCCGCTTCATAAAGGGACGGATCGATATTGGAAATAGCTGCGAGATATATAATGGAGCCCCAACCGACCCCCTGCCAGATCGCAGATGAGGTATATATGGTGCGGAACCATTCCGGCAGCCGCATGAATGATATCGGTTTGCCGCCGAAGTAGGTGATGATATGATTAATCAGCCCGTCTACCGACAAGAAATCCACCAGCATCCCGACAACCACAACGACAGATATGAAATGGGGAATATACGTAATGGATTGTACCGTCCGCTTAAATATGCGATGTCGTACCTCATTCAGCATTAACGCCAGCACGATGGATGCGGGAAAAACAAATATGAGATCGTATGCGCCCAGTATAATGGTATTGGTAACCACTCGTTCAAAGAAAAATCCGTTAAAGAATTCGCTGAAGTGTTGAAATCCGACCCACGGGCTATTCCAAATGCCGAGCCCTGCCGAAAAGTTCTTGAACGCAATCTGCAGGCCATATAACGGTCCGTAGTGAAACACGGCATAAAACGCCACAACCGGCAGCAGCATCAGGTAAATCGTGGAGTTTCGGCGAAAGTCCTTCGCAGCTCTTGCGCTGAACCTCTCTGGCTTGCTCTGTATCGTAACGCGGTTTGTCTCTTCCTTAAGCTGCACCGTATGCCCTCCTCTGACAAAAAAATCATTCACAGTTAGAGGGAGAATCCCGTCGAAGTCTCTCCCTCTTCATGCGCCTACAACTTAACGGCTGTTGAAGCGGTCCAGCGCGGCTTGCTGAATCTGGAGCGCTTCCTCAATGCCCATACCCTGTACCGTTTGGACAAATTGGTCAAAACCGCTGATCGGCTCCACGCCCATAATGAATTTGTTGACCATTTCTTCGTAGTACGTATTAATATCGTTCATGATCGAGGCATAACGCGTGCTTTCTTCTGCCGTTGGGGAAATAATCGGCATCAAACGGTCATTCTCCGCATTCATCCATGTCTCAATAGCCGCTTTCTGCTGAGGCAGCGCGGAATACTGCTCGATGTATCGGCGATCCTGGACGAAAGGTCCCGAATAACTAGCCAGGTTGTATTTTGACATCGCCTGGGTGATCGACAGCCCATCTGGATTTTTCATCACTTCATCGGTATAAGTCGGGTATCCGTCCTTCATCTCGTAGCTGACTCCCTCAACTCCGAAATTAAACAGCATATGTCCTTCTTCTCCATATTTGTAATCGAGCCATTTCACCGTTTCCGCCGGGAACTTGTTCGCTTTCGTCACAGCCGCCCCAAATCCGTTGAACGGCGAATCCTTCTGTCCAAGGACCGGTTTATCCCCCTTATTCAGGACAACGTTCGGAGCGCCCACCAGTTCTACATCCGGATTGCTTTTTATCATGAGCTCGGAATAGCGGCCGAGGCTGCTGCCCATGTAACCGGAGAAGGCACCCACTTGATTGTTGGTCACTTTGGCATCTTTAAGCGTGCCGTCCGTTGCCGCGTAATCCTGATCGATCAGGCCTTCGGCATACCATTTGCTCATCGTTTCCAAATAAGATTTGAATTCCGGTTGGATCGGTCCATACTGGACCTTCCCATCCACTTGATAAAATCCGGTTGTAACTCCCCATGCGCCGACAAACGCATGGTTGATGCCCGTCATATCCATATCCAGCAGCAGCGGGATTTCATCCGCTTGCCCGTTTCCATTTGGATCTTTGGTCTTGATCGCCTTCAATACTTCATACCACTCATCAATCGTTTCCGGTACGGGCAGCTGAAGCTGGTCAAGCCAGTCCTTGCGGATGATCAGGCCGTTAAAGGTCAGCAAATATTCGTCCCCGCGGATAAATGGAAATACGTAAATGTTTCCTCCGTCTGTCGTAATCAGTTTTTTATATTCCGGGTGCTCGTTCAACACTTTCGTTAGATTTGGTGCATGCTCTTCAATCAACTCATTCAGGCGGATGATGGACCCGTCCGAAATGGCTTTATCCGGACCTCCTGATACGTTGGCCCATCCATGCTCCACCACATCCGGCAAATTGCCTGAAGAGACCATGATGTTAAAAGCGTCTGCCTCCTGGCCCGCCGGCGGATGCTGGAACTTCACTTTGGTGCCTGTCGTTTTTTCCAATTCCTGATATGCGGCAATTCCGTTCATATCCTGCATCGTTGCAGAGGCATTTGCATTCAGCGATACCCAATAAGTCAATTGTTCAGGATATTCTGGGTCACCACCAACAGCCACGTCTGTTCCTTCCTTGCCTTTTTCCCCGGCAGGCTCCTCTGCCCCCGAGCTTTTTCCGCTGCATCCGGCAATCATAGCCACAATCAGCATAAAGATCACAAGTCTCACAACACGTTTCCGGTTTGTCTTCAAATCACGACGCCTCCCTTTTTTCCCTAATGAATGATCATTCGATAAGATTAGGCTTAGGTGGTTCCAACCAGCCCGCCCTGTTCAAATCGTAACGCTGAAGCGCTTACATCGTATACCGTACAGTTTCAACATCCATAAACAGGGATTAAGAATTGAGATGATCATTTCTTAAGGTCGATGATAGGGAATGCAGGGTTTCCTTGTATTTTCCCGGAGTGATCCCTTCGTATTTCTTAAACACCCGGATAAAACCGACGTCACTGGTATAACCGACGGAACGGGCAATGTGCGAAATCGTGTTTTTGGCATCCCGCATCATTTCCTTGGAGCGCTCGATCCGAATCTTGGCCAGGTAATCCGTGAGATTGGTGCCGCTGTTTTTCTTGAAGAAAGCCGACAGATACGGCGGTGTAATATCAAATTGCTCGGCAATGGAAGCCAGACTGATCATGGCATCGTCGTGATGATCCGCAATGTAACTCTTGATTTTCTCAAGCAGCAGCGAAGAGGAATCGCCCCTTTGATCTTTTACGTAGAGACAAACCTTGCCGAACATCCATTTCACTTCCCGGTAGAGCTCCTCAACCGTGCTCCCCTCCGTAATTTCTTCAAGCGTTTTGCCTGACTCGCCGAATATATCCTCGTACTTCAAATTCAAAGCATTCAGCAGCTTGAACATCGTACTGAGCAGGTTAGCGAACATGAGTCTGCCGAGCTCAGGAGAGATGGATTGTCCGTTGAAGTTATTGTGGTACAGACACTGGATGATATCTTGCGCCTTATCCGTATCCCCGCTTTTCATGGCGTTAATGAGCTGAATTTCCGTCTCAATGGGAAAATCATAATACACCTCCGTTTTCTGTTTCATTTCCTCGTACAATAAAATCGGTTTATACGCAGTAAAAATGGAATATTCCAAAGCCTTCAAGCTTTCGGTGTAACCGCTCGCCAAACATCCAAGACCTGTACGGATTTCGCTAATCCCGATCGTGATATCGGATTTAAAGCGCTGTTCAATCACCAGCTTCACTTGCTCTGCCCAATCGTACAGCTGGTCGACCTTATCATGCAGCGGTTCCGGCATGTTTAGAATAATGGCAACCAGGTTCTTCTCCAGCTCCACGGAATATGCGGTAAAGGGATGAATTTCTTCCGCCACCTTCCCGGTGACAAAACGGATCAGGGCCCATTCGCTTTCCCGCTCATTATGTATGAACCCGCTGGCATCCCTCAGCTCGATCAAGGCAACCGCAAAACTCGAATGCGGGAACGAGATCCCCATGAAATCCAGAGCATGATCGGACATATCCGCCGTATCCACGTTTCCCTTCAATAAACGCTGCAAAAAGTTAGACCGAATCACCGGTGTTTGCCTGGACAATTGCTCCTTCATCTCCGTCTGCTTACCGAAGGAATCCGCCATCGTCGATTTGATAAAATCATATTCGTTACGTACCTTACCCTCCTTAGCCGGATGAGATTGCCGGATGAAACGGATAATGTCACGCAAAGGGAAATACGCGCGGTAGGTCATGAACGCACAGGCCGCAATCCCAGCAACAAGACAGATGGCCAGAACGCCGACGGCCATTCGCTTGACCATATAGACCTTTTCCATAAACGCTTTTTCCGGCACGGCCGATACATATTCCCACCCGCTCCGGGCAGATCTTGTCGATACCGTCATCACTCGTGGATTATCCGCCTTTTTACCCGTACTGTGAACCTCGGGTTCACCGGCACTCAGAATCACTTGGCCGCTGGCATCCTTGATGTAAATGGTTCCGTGGTTTGTTTTCACAATCTCATCAAGCAATCCTGCGATCTGCCTCTCCTCAATCAGCATAACAAGCGCGCCTTTGGGATTGGCTTTCTCACCAAATGGAAGCGTTTGCATATATGTGAGCATGCGTTTCTGATTCAACCCTTTGCCAATTTCGGTCACGGGCAAATACCGGTTAAAGTGGATTCCGTGCAGAATATCTGCTTGATACTGTTGATAGGTTAATTTTTCATATCCGTAAATATCGGAAAACAAGACACGAGACGTTGTCTTTAAGGAGGGACTGAGAACCGTATCGCTCTCCCGTAAATATACGTAAAAATCGGTAATAAAACTGCTGCTGTTACGGTATCGCTGCATTTCCTGCATGAAAGTGTAGTAATTGTAGTTCTCGGTACCATTTTGAGGGGAGCTTGCCTTTAGCAGCGCATCCAGCCGCGGATGCGAAGTGATGTTCCGGGAAATCAGATGCATTTCATCCAATCGGCTGTCCACCACCTGCTTCGCCTGCTCGATCAGTGCCATGTTGGAGTTGTTGGCATTTTCGATCATTATCCGCTCGATTTGCGTATACAGTCCCCAGAACACGATGACCGGGATCAGCAGTATCACAAGATAGGACATGAGCAGTGTAACGAACACGGACACTCGATTGGAACGTTCATTTTTTGCACTGGTTGTCTTCAATTTCCCCATATCCACATTCCTTCCCATTCTTTAGATGTGACCTTCTTCATACTTACATTAATTACATCATACTGTTTTTATTTATCATGAACAGGTTTTCTTCAAAAATGTTAATGCATCACGAATTTGTATCATATACGAGAGTATCGGCCCCATGACTATCACGAAGAAGAGCGCCTTCCATGGGAAGACGCTCTAGATATTCAGATGAACTAAGGCTCATATATCATTTTGCGGGTCATGCCGCCATCCACAACCAGATGGGCCCCTGTGACAAAATCATTATCCGGATCGGTAAAATAAAAGCAGGCTTTGGCGATATCAGCTGGGGTTCCTACCCGTCCAGCTGGGTGCTGCTTATGATCCGCTGTACGAAGCTCATCATAGTTTCCCGTTTCAATCCACCCCGGACTTATACAATTCACCCGAATTCCATCGGGCCCCAGGCTTACGGCCATGGCATGGCTCAATGCGACAATGGCTCCTTTGGAAGCTGCATAAGCCTCCGAATTCGGCTCGGACATGATCGAACGCGTGGATGACATATTGACGATAGCCCCGCCATTCCCAGCTATTTTCATATGTACCGCCGCTTCGCGCGTTGCCAAAAAACAGCTTCGGGCATTCGTGTTGATCACATCGTCCCAGTCTTCAACCGTTAGCTCATATGGCGATTTCCAACGGGAGACCCCGGCATTATTAATCAAAATATCGATGGTGCCGGCATATTGGACGGCTTGGTTCATCAGGCGTTTAATATCTTCTTCCTTCCTTACATCGCAAGGGATGAAGACCGCGTTCAATCCTTGTTCCTGCAAGGCATTTGCCGCCAGGCTGCCCTGTTCTTCATGTACATCGCTTAATATCACTCGAGCTCCGCTTAGAGCATAAGCCTCAGCCAATCCGCGGCCAATCCCATGGGCAGAGCCCGTTATTACGACCGTTTTATCCAGAAATTTCATATGCCGCCCCTCCTTCTTCTTCATTATATACCACAGGAGAAGGCGTATATAAAATTAAGTCCGTCTCTTATTTAGGATGGTCATAACCGTGGACCACGCTAAGTTTCGCTCTAGGGTGCCTAACGAATCCGTAGTACCGGGTTCCCTGGAAACGCAGCAGTCCCTCGTCTCCTTCCGCGCACATGCCGAATTCCTCCCCATTTACAACAAACTCCATGCGGTCTCCGCTCTCCACTTCAAAGGTCAGATAATAGGTGGTACGAGTGCGGCTCGACATCGTATCATCCGTCTGCTGCGTATGTTTCACTTCCGTTCGTTTGCTCACGATCTTGGAATCGACCGATAGCAAAGGCTGTCGGTTATTCTGACTCCATTGCAAGATTCCCTTACCGGCCGACAGCAGAATGATCCCGATGACGACGATGAAAAACACGGGCATAACGCTGCCGAAAAAATCGAACATCCAAACTGACCCCGATCCCATACGGCTCCCCCCTCCACCTTGTCTTGAAATATGTATATGCTTTATTTCGGACAATTTAACTCATAGCTCATGGAAAGTTTGATTGAAATTTTAAAGAACTTGTCCTTTTCTGGGAGCACCAAAAAAAGCCGATGTCTGCACTTAACCAGTCATCAGCTTCTTCGCGAAGACTAGAACGTCCGCTTCCATTCATACTCTTCATGGTCATCTTTGTCATCATTATTCAATCGTAAGCCAATCTCATCCATTTCATCGTTTCTTCCTGTCCTGTCATTTCATGCTCCTCTGGTGTCATTTCCTGCTCATTCCAGCAAGCCAGACACTGCTCCTCGGTGTCGCATAAACATGCATCATCACAATGGTAGCAAAGGCGGAGGAAGTTAATCGTCATTTGATCGGTATGCATGAGGATCGTCCCCTTCTAAACAATTTGGAGTATCTGATTACATCTTTATAGTAGCATACATGGAGGTTAATGTTTGTGATTAATTTCACAAAATAAACCGAAAAAAAGCTTTATCAAAACTGATAAAGTCGCGGTTGATAAAGCTTTTTTAATCTGGTCTTTTTATTGGCATATTCAAACACGTATTCTCGCCACAATCTATAGACCCTGCCAGGTTTCCCCACCGTCACTGCTTTTCATTAGTCGCGATCGATTCTTGTCCGTTGTTTCAATCAGCATCCAACCGACATCAGACGATGTAAATTGCAGTTTCACCACGTTCGGATATTTGGCGAGATTATCGTTCAGGAGCTTGCTTCTCGGAAATGGCTTCCAGGTCTTGCCCATATCATTCGTATGATAAACAATACCGTTCACCATTCTCCACCCGTCATGAAGCCGGCGGAAAACAGGCTGAATGGAGCCCTTGCCGGTATCACCCGTCATGGGGAATGACACCAAATTCCATGATTTCCCCGTGTCGGCCGTAAAGTAACCCAAATAGCTTGCCTGATCATCCTTCACGCAGGTAACCGGTATATAAACCTCGCTTCCGTTACTTCCTCTGCCCAGAAACTTGGGGGCGCCGGCAAAGATCGAACCGCACCGATCCAGCAGCTTGCTCTTAAATATCTGTCCGGAGGACTTCCACTTCTGGCCTCCATCACGGGTAATATACAATTTGGAGGATTGCATTTCACGGATGGTCGCAAATCCGACAAGCGAATCCGTGAAGGTTAAGCCGATGATGGACCCTGTTCGTGGAATCACGCTGCCGGGAACACGGGATGTAGGATACTCCGTATTCTGCATGACCTCTTCCCATAACCCGCCATTATTGCTGGTTCGAAATAGCGACTTCTCCTCAGAGCCCCGGGATAGATCGCCTTTCGCCATAATCCATCCCTGCTGAGACGAAACGAAGGACATGGCCGTGACGACACCCGTCTCCGGCAGCGAAGAAAGCTTCCAGGTGTCTCCCCCGTCCGTCGTATTGAGCAGGATCGTTTCGGCTGATCTCTGCTTGTTGCGTATAATCCAACCATGTTTTTTATCCGTAAACACGATGTCTTTCCCATACTCCAGCTTATCAACGAACTGTACATTGGAGGATGGAGAGATATCAACCCACGTTTCGCCATAATCCTGAGTCTGATACAGACGTAATTCCGTGTTCGTTATCCCCCAAGCAATCCCCGTTGACTCATTCAAGAGTTGGAAATCCGTCAACCGTGTATGTATCTGATATTTGCTTTTTTCCTCGGGTGCTTTCATCGCCGTATCCGGCGTTACTAGTGTAATGGTCTGACCTTCTTCTTCATCTTCAACCGATTCAGGAGGGCCTTCTACTGTAGAAGTTTGCTGTTGTTTTATCGGTTCTGAGGTACAGGCTGCTAACATGAATGCCATCATCATCAGCATACTGAGCCAGACTATAAAACGACTTGATCTCAAGAATTCTTCCTCCTCTTATTTCGATGTCATGCTGCAAGTCTGCTTTTTCGACATTATAACATATTCCGTCCAACAGAAATGTAAAGAACTGACTTGCAAAATTTACAATACTGTAGCTTTTTTGATAGTGTCAGTCTCATATGCATAAGGATGTTTTTATGATGGAAAACTATTTGAGGTGTGTAATTTTAGCAAGACAGTTGAATTTAAGGAGGTGAAATGTCATGGCTAAACCCGATAATCGCGAAGACAATGTAGAGCATCTGCAGCAGGCGGTCCAGAACACGATTGAGAACTACCGTGAAGCCGAAGATTATCTCGAGGAGTTTGGAGATGAAATTCCGGCAAGCGAGAAAGAACAGATTCAAGATCGTAATGCTCGTCGTGAAAAGAGTATTTCCGGCTTCCGGGAAGAGATCAAAGACGAAGCTGCTCATCAGCAAGGAGAATAATCCACAGATCAACATATAAAACAGGAGGCGCATATAATGCTCCTCCTGTTTTGTACATATCGTATTAGCCATGAGACATCACCTATTTTGAATCAGCTGTCTCAATCGAGCCGACTTAGATTATTCCTTCTTCACGAAATTCTTTTTGACACTGACTCCCTTATAATCCTTTAAATATTCGGGCGCGCCCGTAATAAAATGTCTGATTGCCTTCACCCTCGATTCCAAATCCATGGTATCGTTCGGACCCACCTGTACAACCGACGCAGATGCAGTCGCTATAATATCGATACATCCCACATGAATCTTCTTATGGTCTTGTATAATGTTTAGTTCTACGTCTGATTGCGGCGGCCATGCGGGTATGGATCGGGAAAATATCGAGTAATCCTCATAATCTCCCTCGTCTTCAAAAAACACCGGCACCTGCCGCTGAACCGCCAATGCGCGTGTATTGGCATCGATATGTCCCGATTCACCGCATATACATGCTGAACTATCTGAAATATTGATGATATACATGTGATCAACATGTGAATGACGTTTCATGGTGCGGAACCCGGGGATAACGGAACAAGCGGGCTGATCTGCAGTGATTCGGAAGGTGTATCATACATGGAGGAGCTATTAATCACATGGGTATCTCCAATCAACAGTACGGACGAACTTGAGATCGCCGTAATGCGGATCGAACCAACCTGGAGCTCTTTATTGACGACTGTCATTTTCATTTGAATGCCACTTCCCTCGTTGCAAATTAAGAAGGTGCTGCTCAACTGCTGAAGCGATCTCACTCTTCATTTGTTTGATGATCGATTGCTCTACCTCTTGCGGGTTCATGGTTTCCCTGTTCGTATGATATTGCTTCAAATACACCGTAATACGTTCACCGAGTTGTTTGCGTACATCTTCAATAATAACGGCAGCATATTCATCACCAAGCACAAGATGGGCTTCGGGAATCATGCGCTCGATCTGCTCGGGTACTGTATCTTCTAGATAACGTGATACATTCTGATAGATGTTCGAGTACAGTTCGCCGCCCGAATATCCCGACTGGGACAGTTCTAACGGCGGCTGACCATTCACGGTAATATCGTCCAGGGACTGCCCATCCTTTGGCATCAGTCCAATATTTAAAGTGCCTTCCAACTTTTCAATTTTCAATAAATCAAAATTATATTCCACCCGATCTATCGTTTTCTCGCTTCCCTGTCTTAATCGATCTATTTCACTGCGCATTTCCTTCAGCATTTGTTCCATTCTACTCAGCTGCTCTGACTGGGTATGAAGAATATGGAACAATTGCTGTATATAATAATCGTACATGGAACCGCCTCCCTGCTCCTATACAATCTATGCGCAGGCCATTCACCTCATTCTTGTCTATACAGTCCTTCAGTCGGAGCAGGTAGAGGAACCAGGGGATTGTTATTAGGCTGAGGCTCAAATTCAGGGGCAGGGCCTGTAAATCCACCCGTATTATAAATATTGGACAATGCCCGGATCTCTCCAGCGGTCCCAATCTGCAGCACCGAAGAATTCGTTACCGCCTCAACCCGAAGCTGCTGTATGTTAATACATTGATGTACCGTTAGATTCACAGTGGATCACAACCTTAATTAAGCATTAGCCGAATCAATCAGGTCCGGATCAATGGTGTTCAAGCTGTTGGCCTGGTTGTTTGCAATATTCGTGCCAATATTGTCACCGGTGTTGAACGAGTTGGCGCCGGAATACGTTTTTGTGGAGCTGTTTAAATCAATGACGCCTGTATTTCCAACCAAGACCGTAGAACTGGGGCCCACGTTAACAATCTTCATATTGCCGATAATCGAAACCACAATTCCACCTCTTCATTCAAAATCATACGCTTGGATTTATTCTATGTGGTTGGATGCCCAGATGTCACTCTAACCTTCCTTCGCCCATACAATGAAATTACAGAACGAAGGAGGGATATCTAGTGAACTCAAGATCCAAGCGCCCTGAATGGTTATCGAAGGACTCTTTTTTCAACAACAGTTCCTTTCCATTCAAGGATCTTAATGACCTCAATGAGGATTTTCAGCTGGATCCAACCGTCATTGAAGATTATGTGAAGGATACGATAAGACAAGCAACGGCCGGAAATGAAATGCTGCCTAACCCCTATACGCTTCGATACGAAACTTTTGATACTCATAACTTTCTGGTTGTGAAATGCTATGTACCCAAACGTGTCCATCCGGAAAATTTATGGATTAAACTTAATCGAACACAGATCAAAATCCACGGTTTGCCAAAAGATCAAAGCCAGACCATCGTCTTGCCTGTCCCCATTCTTCCTGCGCAAAGCATCGCGACCTATAAACAGCCCACTTTACAAATTAAGATGCCTAAAATGTCTACAGGCCGATTTCGCGATATCAATATTCGTTTCTTATGAACGAAGATACCTTACCCGTTAGTCACAATCTGAAAAAACCTGCGTACAACATTGGTTGTATGCAGGTTTCCCCACCATTTTATACTTAAGTGACAGGGTCTATATGGATGGTCGGGGTGCCAGAGAGATAGAAGTGGCTAGATAAATAGAGGTTATTCAATTATTGTGAATTTTTCATATGTTGAATTACTCATTTATTGAAACAGTTATTTCGCATCAAAACAAGCTGATTTCTAATGAAATCAGCTTGTCGAGATTTATATAAAGGTTGTTGCCGGGCTTATTCCGCCTCGGATACTACCGTATACCGCTCATGGATATGCTTCGGCTGTTCAAGCTCATCCAATACCGCAATCGCGTAATCTGCGTAGCTGACATAGCTTTGACCGTTTGAATTGACAATGACATGGTCCTTGCCTTCCTGATAGCTGCCCGTGCGCTGACCGTGCGGATTAAAGAACGCTGCCGGACTTAGATACGTCCATTTCACATCGGAAGATTGTTCCAGGTCTTTCAAGTTCTCACTGGCATGAAATGCCGTCGGATAGTATTCCTTAGGAAAATCTGGAGTTTCCAAGAGTCGCAAGGTTTTGGCTTCATCCACGAACAAGCTTCCGGCCCCACCCATCACAAACAGTCTGGTATTCGTGCCTTTCAGAGCTTCTATCAATACCCGGCCAACCTCCACATATTGCGTTTCTTGCCCGGGCGCCGCCGCAAAGGCATTCACGACGACATCGAGGCCCTGAAGATCGGCATTCGTCAAATCCAGCACGTTCTTCTCCAAAATGTTCACGCTCGAATCGGAGATCTTGGAAACATTCCGTACAATTGCCGTTACCTCATGACCGCGTGCTTGTGCTTCCTTGAGAATCAGACTTCCCGCTTTCCCTGTCGCACCGATAATACCAATCTGCATTGTGAATCTCTCCTTTATCAATTGTATATGCAAATGAGGGACGAAAAAAAGGCTTTATTTTCCCTTTTTCAATATTTCACTGGATTCATGAAGAAGTTTAGTTAACTGTTCGCTATGTTCCTTCCCCAAGAGGGAAACATACTGTCCATACAGCTGTTCAAAATATTGGTTCAGCTCCTGATATAACGACTTCCCTTCATCCGTTAAGAAAATATGCGTTTCTTTCCATTCAGATTTGCGCTGTACTAACTGCTTCTCCTCCAGCTTATCGATGAACCGTGTGCTTGTGGATGGAGCAATGGACAACTTATCGCTTAGCTCTTTCTGCGTAATGCCGGGATATTGATGGATCACCACCAAAACGTAGGAATACGTAGGAGATAAGTCGGCCTTCGCAAAAGCATCCTCCGCCATCTTGGTCATCGAACGAGCAAACCGATTTGAAGTAAAAAACAAGCATGAGCTCAGTATGGAATCATCTATGTTCATAACCAGACACCTCTCATTTGTATATACAAATTAACACAGCACTAATATATTGTCAACAACTTTCTTTTAGTTAGTTTATGATTGATTTTATTATGATCGTCGTAATTAGGTACGTTCAAAAGCGTATATAGTTTGATTGAGAGATAGAGAGCGTTATTCTTCATTGTTATGAATTTTTCATATGTTGAATTACTCACCTCTTTTTGGAGATTAAAAATAACGATTGACCTTGACATTAGTGTCAAGGTCTACACTATATTCGTAGCCAACACTCAAGGAGGAAAAAAAGATGGAACAATTGAATCAAAATCATGGTCATGGGATCGAACCTAATGTTCGTGAAACTCAGCAAAACACCAATAAGGAACATGTGACCGTGCTCGGGCTCGGCCCTATGGGCCAAGCGCTTGCCGGAGCTTTTATCAAGAATGGCCATGCTACAACGGTGTGGAACCGGACAGCTGCTAAGGCCGACCCACTTATTACACAAGGTGCAGTGCTTGCTCCGACTGTTCCGGATGCCGTGCTTGCCAGCCAGCTTATTATCATCTGTGTACTCAATTATGATGCAGTCCGCTCCATTCTCTCTAATGCGACTAGCGCATTGAAAGGGAAAACCCTTATAAACCTGACAGCCGACTCTCCTGAACGTGCACGCGAAATGGCGGCTTGGGCAGCCGAGAACGGTATTAACTATATTGATGGTGCGATCATGACGCCGATAACGACCATTGGGCAGCCTTCAGCCGTTGTTCTGTACAGCGGGCAAGAGAAAGTATACCGCAGCCACCTGGAAACACTTTCCAGTCTGGGAGGGACCGCTTCGTTCCTTGGGGAGGATCCCGGTCGTGCCGCAGCCTATGATGTTGCATTGCTGGATGTGTTCTGGACAGCCATGAGCGGCTATGTACACGCTCTGGCTATCGCACGTGCTGAGAACATTGCCGCGAAAGACATCGCCCCCTATGCGCAAAATATCATCAACATTATGCCGGATATCATGACCTATATCGCGCAAGATGTGGATCAAGGCGTTTACCCTGGTGAAGGCTCTAGTCTCATCTCCAATATGACAAGTATGGAGCATATCATCCACGTGGCCGAACATCACGGCATCGATAGCAGCGTTTTAAACGCAGCAAAAGCCATTGCCCAAAGAGCAATCCATGCCGGTCATGGAGAAGATGGTTTCTCACGCTTAGTCGAATTTAATCGTCCAACTGCTTAAATTGCTGATTCAACTCTTGCTTCAGATTAAAAGACTAAATGGAATATAACAACGAATAGGCAAGTCAAACAGGTGACGACAAGGTCCCCTCTTGACTTGCCTATTCGTTGAGTTCGCTCTCTTCTTAACCCTTGACAGCTCCTTCAGTCAAACCTTTTTGAATATACTTTGAGATAAACAGGTATACAATCAGCACCGGAATAACGGTCAACGATACTGCCGTAGCCATCAGACCAAAGTCTGTTCCGTATTGGGAGCTGATCTCATTCAGCAATGCAACGATCGGCCGGACATTCTCTTTGTTTACAAAGATCAGCGCTGAGAACAAGTCATTGTACGACCACATAAATACAAATATACTCGCCGATGCAAATACCGGCTGCGAGATCGGCACGAAGATCTTAACAAACATCTGCCATCGGTTACATCCATCCATGAAAGCCGCCTCTTCAAGCTCTTTCGGTATAGTTGCCATATAACCGGCAATCACCAAGGTGGCAAACGTCAGATTGCCTGCCGTTTGCGGGAAGATCAGGCCCCAATATGTATTGACCAGGCTCGTTTTGATCAGCAGCTCGTATACCGGGACTACGGTTGCAAACGCTGGAATCAACAAAGTCGCATACAGAATGGAATAGATGGTGCGCTTGCCCCTGAAGTTGAATCTGGACAATACATAAGCGGCTAATCCCCCGAGCAGTAATACCAAGAATACGGTACTGAAGGACATCACCAAACTATTGATATAACTTCTTCCGATATTAATGCGGTCAAATGCGTTCTGATAGTTCACAAACACCGGTTCCCATGCGATACCAAAGGAATTATTCATCACATCGCGAGAAACCTTGAACGAGTTGTTCACGATCCAGAATAACGGATAAATGGTTGTTAGGGACCACGCTGTCAAAACAACGTACATCAACGTGGTGCCTAAATTAAACCGACTCTTCCTAACGCGCTGAGTTTTGTGTTCAACGACGATGGTTGGCTCCATAACAGTACACCCCTATAATGCTTAGTATGTAATCTCGTCTCTTTTCAACAAACGGTTGGCAATTAACGCAAGCAGTACGCCAAAGACCACCATGTATATCGCAACCGCTGATCCGTAACCAAAGTTCTGATCCACCATGGCCTTTTTGTACATATACGTTCCCAGGACTTCCGTTCCATTCTGGCCGCTTGTAATGACCCAGATGAATTCGAACACCTTCAACGTACCCGTAATGGCAAGTGTGATAACAACCTTGATGTCACTCATGATGAGCGGAATTGTAAGCATCGTTGTTTTCTTGAGCCCCGTGATTCCTTCCAGTTTTGCAGCCTCATAATAATCCGCGGGTATTTTGGACATCGCGGTCAAGAACAGAACAAAATAAAAGCCCACATAATGCCATACCGTTGGAATCGATACCGCCTTTAGCGCATTCTTCGCATCCAACCACAAAATCTTCTCAATATTAAAGTTCGCCAGCAAGTTGTTCAGTAAACCGAAGTTGTAATTGTAGAACAACACAAATAATAAGGAAATGGCAGTACCGGAGATGACAACCGGGAAGAAAAAGACCGTTCGATAAAAACCTTTGAGCTTGGAAATGTTATCTACCAGGACAGCCAACACAAGCGCGATCCCCACCTGAAACACGATAACATAGAGCATGATTTCGAGCGTGTGCAATGTTGCAGCGCCAAGCAGTTTATCCGTAATGAGTCTCTCATAGTTAGCCCCTCCCACAAACTTTTTATCGAAAAAGCCGCTTGTGCGATAGAAGCTGAGATACAAACTCTTAAAGAACGGATAATATAGAAAGATTGTCATGATGGCTGCTGCGGGTAATAAAAACATCACAATATACTTGCGATCACCCTTCATATTAATCACCCTTGATGTTTATTTTTCTTCAACGTCCATGCCGAAATGACTACGCCGCCCAAATGAAAGCAGAGGGGCGGCGTACGTCACTTTTATTTCTACCGTTTCTGATGAAAACTATTTTTTGTTGGCATCCTCGGTTTTCTTCGCTTCTTCGATCGCTTGAGTAGGAGTTTTCTTGCCTTCCACTACAGGTTGGACGCTAGCACGAAGGTTACCAAACGTTTCTTGCGAAACTTTACTGTCAACCGGCGCGCTGATGGAAGCTGCTTTCGCGGCCATAGCGAAACCGTCAAGAGCTACTTGGGGCAATCCAGTCACTTCAACGTCAGCCGCAGGTGTACCACCGTTAGCCGAAGCGATTTTTTGAATGGACGCCGGGGAAGTCAGATGTTTCAGCAAGGCGATTGCTGCTTCTTTTTTAGCTGCGTCATCATAAGTGGCTTTGGAGAGATAGAAACCGGAACCGAAGCCGCCGACGATATCGTTACCGCTGCCAGCGCCGTCAGGAACTGTCGGGAATGGCAGTACTGTAGAGTTGTCACGGGTTTCATCGCTCCAACCGCCAATGGCCCAAGATCCTTCGATAGTCATGGCAGCAAGGCCTTCACTGTAATAGTTGCCGGACATGCTCAGGTCGATTGTTGCCGCATCTTTAGGGAATGCGCCAAGGTCATACAATTCTTTCATAGCCGCATACGCTTTTTCCCAGTTTGGATCGATGCCTTCAAGCAGACCTTTGTTTTGGCCTTCAGGACCTGCTGCAGACAAAATGGTATGCTCGATCAGATAGTGCGATTGGTCAAATGGTACGGACAAAGGAATAATGCCTTTGGCAGATAACGTTTTCACAGCTGTGGTCAATTTCGCCCAGTCTGTTGGAAGCTCCAAACCATTTTCTTCGAAGATTTTTTTGTTAACGAACAAGCCTTCATAGAAACCGGTCAATGGCGCTGCGTAAATGTTACCGTCTTTTTGCTTGGCAAGCTCGAGCGCATCAGGAATGAAGCCGTTCTTCCACTCAGCGTCCGCGTCGAGAATTTCGTTCAACGGCACAACTTTACCGGCATTGACGAATCCTTCTGCGTCAGCCCCGATGAAGTAGAACAACAAGTCAGGCTCGTTGCCGCTGTTCATGTCGGTGTTCACTTTCGTTCTGAAACCGTCATCATTTGCTGACATGGTGTCGTTGTCTATCTTCACGTTCGGATGTTCCTTCGTGAATTCATCCAACGCTGCCTGGAAGGCTTCGCGAGCTGCGTCAGTTCCTCCGAAAGTCGAGAACACGCGGAGTGAAACCGGAGCGGCTTCATCCTTCTTATCATCGGCCGGCGGAGTTGTTTCCGTCTTCGGAGTTTCTCCTCCTCCAGCAGCAGGAGTGTTAGTGCCACTGTTGTTACCGCATGCTGCGAGGAACATGGAGAGCAGCAACATGACACTCATGAGTAACATGGAAGTCCTTTTCATTTCTAATCCCCCTAAGTATTTTTTCAGAACCCTATGTAAATACTTGCTGTCTACCAGAATTTTATTCCAAGCCCTACTGGTTTCAAAGGGGGACATTCATCTTCTACAGGGGGAAATATTTCCATATTAATCTTTTATTCGCTTCACGCCTCCTTTTTTAGACTAGAAAATGTGCTAGGTATCGAGAAACCAGGTAAAATAAGGTAGTTGCTAGCTGATGATATTGATCGGTACTTCCCTATTGTGAATTTTTTATATGTTGAATTAACATCATTAATTTTATTACCAGCATTCGTATTCTTTTAAGCCGCAAAAAAGAGCCTGTCGAGAGAACTCGACAGGCTCTTTTTTAGATCACTTACACCTTACCCACCCAATCCGCACCGGCAACCTCTCGCCAGCGGTTGCGGATCGACTCGTAAATATCCTCCGGCAGCTGCCCTTTTTCCAGTAACGCAGCATTTTGCTCCCACCGCTCCGGATTTGCCGTACCGACGATGGCGGTAGCTACGCCCGGCGTGCTTAAAGTGAATCTTAACGCCGTTTCAACGCCTTGCTGAACATCGGCGAGAAAATCGTAATTCAACTCGCCTAGCCGGATCCAATAAGGATAAGCATAATCCTGTTCGCTTAGCGTTTCGTTCTTCCAGGCAACATTGGCTACCGGACGTTTGGCAATGATCCCTATGCCCTGCTTCATGGCAAGCGGAATCGTGAGATCGATCGCCTCCTGGTCGGCGATGTTCAGCGAAGTTTCAAAGCTGTCGAACACGCCGGTTTGAAGGGCATAGAGCGCATCGGTCGAATCGCCGCTGTAGCCGATGTACCGCGTTTTCCCCTGCTCCTTAGCTCTTCTTAACACTTCAATCACTTCGCCCCGGCGCAAAATCTCTTCCGAGCAGCTGTGAAGATGGATGACATCGACGTGGTCCACCTGCAGTCGCTTCAAGCTGCGGTCAATGCTCTGCGCAAGCATCACGGGATCCCAATCCGGATAATCCAAACCGGAAGCGTGGCCGCATTTCGTAAACAGGTAGTAATCATCTCTTCGACCTGACAAAGCCTTGCCGATTAATTCCTCGCTGTGGCCATAACATTCCGCGGTATCAATCATGTTAAGGCCTGCATCAATGGCGCTGTGCAGCAGCCGGTCAACCGTCTTTTGATCCGACTGGCCGATCTCGGCCCCTCCAAATCCCAACACACTAACCTGCATGTCCGTACGTCCAAATGCTCTTCGTTCCATCTTCCTTCACTCTCCTCCCTGTTCATCCCATTCATCATTACCCGACACGAATAAACCTGAAAGCCTATTTTCGTTACATTTTCGATTTCACTATATTTATTCTGTTTGAAAGAATGCTCCCCTGCTAGAATCCATAAATGCTAAGACCGCCATCCACCAGCAGCGTTTGCCCGGTCATGTAATTGGCAGCCTCCGACGCCAGGAAAACGACAGGTCCCACCACTTCTTCCAGACTTCCCACGCGCTTAAGCGGTGTCCGGTCCAATATGGCCTGCATATAAGCTTCATCATTTAGCAGCTTCTCCGTCAGCGGAGTCCGGAAATACCAAGGTCCGACCGAATTAACCTGAATTCCATACTGCGCCCACTCCATCGCAAGCACCTTGGTCATATGGATGAGAGCCGCCTTCGTTGAACCATAAACAACGCCTGTACGAAGAGCCGTGTGTCCGCCTACGGAAGAGATGTTGATGATTCTTCCATTGCCCTGATCTTTCATAAATCGGGCAGCCGCTTGAGAAGCTACAAAAGCCGATTTCAGATTGGTTTGCACAATCACGTCCCATTCCGAATCCGTCACTTCCAGCGCAGGCGTACGAATGTTCATCCCGGCATTATTCACCAGTATGTCGATTCGTCCTGCCTGATGTACAAATTCTCGAATCGCTCCCTCCATCTCTTCTCTTACGGTCAGATCACCCGGCAGCACAAATGCCTGACCCTGGTTCAAGCTCTTGATCAGATATGCGGTCTCCTCCAAATCGCTTCGGGTTCGGGACATCAAGCCGACATCGCAGCCAGCCTCTGCCAATCCTATGGCTATGGCGCGTCCGATCCCGCGTCCAGCCCCTGTAACAAAAGCTTTTTTCCCTTCCAGATGAAAGCTCGGTAAATACATCCGAATCCCTCCTAAGCATTGATCTGTAACCAAATTTTATAAGCAAACAATGGAACGTTCCTTAACATCCGTGAAACAATTCTAGGAATTGAAATATTGCGAAGGATTGTGGCGAACCGGATCAATATATTCCTCATATCGGCCGCCCGTATAAGCTTCAATGACTTTTCGCCAAAAAGCCTGCGCCGGTATATTACTGCTGATTTGCGTCACCTTCCAGCGTCCCTGGAAATGAGCAAACAGCCGGGTTGCCGCCCAAGTCCCTAATCCCGTACGCCGATATTTTTGCATAACGAAAAACTCCGTCATGTAATAGTCCGCATCTAGGGCATCATCCATCCGCTCGATCAAGGCAAACCCGGCTGGCCGTTGATCAAACGTTATTAAATAAGGATATTTACGTTCTCGTTTTTTCCAGAATTCATCCAGATCCGGATAGGGTAAAAACAGCCCTTGATCATTTACCGAAATATCCAGATACTTGGTAAAATCATATAAGTACAATTGCATCAAGTTTACGATAACGGCTTGTTTCCGCTTGGGAACCAGCTCAATTCCCATACGTTCACATCGATCTGAAATCATGCTGCCGCCTCCCTAAAGCATCTCATCTATCATTTTAATGCTTCTTATCTTCATCGTATTATCCGCTCATTGTGGCACAAGCGCCATATCGGGTTCGTGAGAATCGACCATGGTGATCTGACACATGCAAGCAAGATCGACTTTCCATATGTTACACTAGTAATTAATGACACATGTCATTGCTATAAAGACAATCATTCGAGGTGGAACATGAATATACAAAAAGATATCGACCGTGCAAGACTCGATGAGAAATCGCCGGACATGCCTTGGTTTGTACAGCAATTTATCGACTACAAGCTCCCGGATCTCTCCCCCTCCACCCTGCTCGAATATGTAAGGGATTATGAAACGTTCTTTAATTGGCTCCGTTCGGAGGGGCTGTCACAAGCAGCCTCGAACCGCGAGGTAACGCTGCTTGAGCTGGAGACGCTGCGCATGGACAGCATCACCAGTTACCGGTTATATCTGACTACACGCCGGGAGGGGACCAACTCCAGAATCACGGTTTCCCGCAAGCTCTCATCGCTGCGCTCCCTGTTTCATTATTTAAGCCAGATTGCGGAAGACGAGGAGTTTTACCCGCTTCTCAAGCGTAACATCATGGCTAAAGTAGAAATTAAGCGAATTCATAAACCAAAAGACACGGCTGCCAAGTTAAAAGGAAAAATACTGGAAGAAGAAGAACTTCAGGATTTCATCACTTACATTCACGAAGGTTATGGGCTGGATGTGGAGCAGAACAAACAGGCGCTTTATGCGCATGAACAAAATAAAGTCAGAGATGCCTGTATCGCCAGCCTCATATTAAATTCCGGCCTTCGTGTATCCGAAGTGGTCAATTTGAATCTTGCGGACATCGACCTGAACAATAAAATGCTGCATGTCTATCGTAAAGGTAATAACGACGAAACCTTTAAGACCCCGGTCTACTTCCGTGCGCAAGCCAAAGACGATCTTGAATATTATCTGCAGCTTCGGCAGGCCCGCTACAAGGTGCCAAAAAAAGAAAAAGCTCTGTTCGTTGCACTGCGTAACGGCCAGAATGAAGGGCAGCGCATGACCAAGCGGGCGATTCAGGCGATGATCATCAAATACGCCAAGCGTTTTGGCAAGCCGTCCCTGACCGTTCATAAGCTGCGGCATTCGTTTGCCACCGACTATTATCTGCAAAATGATATTTACAAAACCAAAGAACAATTGGGACACGCGTCCACCGAGACAACTGAAGTGTATGCCCACTTAACGGACAAAACGATGTCCGAGGCGATTGAACGCCGCTCGGAGGACTAACTTCTTCATCATGACAGCAGCAGCGACGTGATCCGCTCCGTGTCATTCCAAGTAAATAGGGGAACCGCTAGCCGCTGCTGCATCTCATGCAGGGCTGACGGTTCCTTTAGCATTTCAGGACGCACGACGATACCCCGGGTCTCCTTAACTTGATCCAGCAGCCCCATGTCCTCCGTTCCCCGCAGCAATACGAGCTTTGGAAAAGGCTGCATCTTATAGCCTTCGACAAGCACCAGATCAAAATCACTGTACAAATGGATCAACGACGCAAGTTCCAGCTCCGTTTCCATCAGCATCGCCGTACGCCCCGGTGAAGCGATGGCGATCCCCTCCGCTCCCGCCTCTCGGAATTTGTACGTGTCCGTCCCTTCATGGTCCATTTCGAATCCGTGCCCGTCATGCTTGATGACGGCTGACCGAATGCCATGCCGTTTCAACTGTGGGATCAAGCTGGCAATCAATGTGGTTTTGCCGCTGTTTTTATAACCGCATATCTGGAAAACCTTCATGTCCAGGCCCCCGGCAGAACGAGAACTTGTACGGTTTGGCCTTTAACGGCACCACGAAGCTCTGGCGGAATCACGATTAAACAGTCACTGTCTTTAATCGTGATCATGACACTTGACTCATCAAGGGAAGCAGGTGTCGCTACAAGCTTGCCGTTTGACACCTCCAGGCTCCCCCGGACGAAACGGGTAAAGTTGTTCACTTTCGAATAATCCGAACCCAACTCTGCCGTCCATTCGGTTAAAAACAACTGCTCCATGCCAAGCATCTTTCGGATCGCAGGTCGGACAAACAACAGAAATCCCACATAACAGGCCCCCGGATTACCCGATAACGCAAAGAGCAGCTTGCCCTCCTTCACAGCCGCGGTTGTAACACTTCCGGGCCGCATTGTGACTTTATTAAACAGCATGTCCAGACCTCCGGATGTCACCAGCTCCCCCATAATATCGTAGTCGCCTACAGATACGCCGCCTGTCGTCACCACGATGTCATACACCTGGAGCGCTTCTTCCACCTTTTGGCGGGCGAGCTCGATATCATCCGGGATCGCCTCCATAATCACCGGGACACCACCGGCTTCCCGAATTTGCGATGCGAGCATATAAGTATTGCTGTTGCGAATTTTACCAGGTTCAAGCGGCTCGGTGATTTCCAATAGTTCGCTGCCCGTCGAGAATATTCCTACCACCGGTTGACGATACACTTCAACCTGGTGTATGCCAAAGGTGGCCAGAACCGAAATTTCTCCAGGTCCGATGAGTGTTCCTTTGCGGAGGATCAAATCACCTTCCTGAAGCTCGAATCCGAGGGGAGTAATATTCTTCCCCGTCTCGATGGACCGCTTGAAGCCTACATGGGTAAGGCCATCCTCTGTTCGAAGCTCCGTCGCTTCAAGCATAACGACAGCGTCTGCCCCTTCAGGCACCTGAGCGCCCGTCATGATGCGGGAAGCCTTGCCTTGCTCGATTGAAATGGAAGACACATATCCGCACGGGATCTGGTCGACAACCTCTAGCCACACCTGTTCCCCTAAATCGCATGCGGCTAAATCCGCTGATCGAACGGCATAACCGTCCATGCCCGAACGCGCAAAAGCCGGAAACGGGTGGGGCGCGATCACATCGGAAGCCAGCACACGTCCATCGCTGTCCTGCAGCCGAATAAGCTCCTCCTGACCAAGCTCCGCATTAGAAACGGCTAGCCTTTGCGCGTCCCTTACCTGCAATGCACGCCGATCAAATTTATGATTGTGTTTCTTAGGCAATATCGAATGATTATCCTTCACTACGCATTCCTCGCTTTCTGACTCAAAGAAAAAACTGACATTCTTACTGTACTACATTCTGCGCAATCTTCAAACCGAGCTTCCGGTCTCATCCATTCGCCGTTTTGTAGGAGGATCACAACAACCGAGTGTGTATGGGTCACCAGACAAAAAAGCGCATGGTCACTTGACCATGCGCTTGAACTCTTTGCTTTACCTTCGTCCCCTTCGGGAGATCCTGCCAGATCCGATTCGGGTCTTCGGCTTCTTGTACGATTTCTTCGGCGAATCGAACAAACCTCCGCCGCTTTCGCCGCGCTTGATCGTGCCGCGGTCTCCGCCTGTATCCGGATTTCGTCTGAACAGGCTTCCGCCCGTACCGGCAGAATCCTGGCCACGCCGGGTAATCTTCCCGCTCCGGTCCACCGTCAGCGGCGGAGCGATCTTCTTATCCTGGCTTGTTGGCTTCTTATAGTTACCTTGTGCCGGTTTATACACATCTTTACTTGTATACCCCCGGTAACCCCCGCCGCCCATCGAATCGAATAAATTCCCGATCAGAACGGCCGTTAAGTACCCTTGCAGGAAACTTGAATCATAATTGCGCTGAACATACTCCTTGGAGTCGATTTCGATCAGCGTATCGGTCGGCTTCTGGGGATCCTGCTGCAAATGGTAATACTCATCCCCATATACCAGAAACATCCGCTCGGTATCCTCAGGAGACGATTGATCCGGCGTGTTCGCCGCGATGAGCTCGCCTGCGACATCCGGAACGCTTTTATCAGCTGCCCGGTACACATAGGACGTTGCGTTTCCGTCTCGATTGACGGATTCCAGCGGATAGGTATCCTTGATATTCGGCGCTCCGCATCCACTCAATAATGATACGAACAAACTCAGCACCAATATGATTTTTATAGATATAAAAGAGCGTTCCTTCATGCCACCACTCCTAAGTCGCCCGGATAACTCGAACGTCCCCCGGTATCACTTTCTCGCCTTCATACAACATAAACCGCCCGTTCTGCCATTCAATCCGCAGCAGCTTGTAATCATCCGATTGGTATTGCCATACGTGCTGCTCCCCGCTTTGCGTAAACGCGGTACGACCGGTAATCGAAACATGCCCCCCATATTCCTCTTCCAGATGAAATACATGATCGTCCAGATCGATGATGGATGGTACCTCATCGGGAGAATCCAGCCGTCCATCGATCGGAGCGTATAACGCGTACTGTACCGTCTCGCGTTCTTCGATATGAAGGTAAGCAATGGTGCTGCCATCCTGCAGCGTCAAGACGACCGCATTACGACCGCGATTGTGCACGCGACCCGTGACTTCATAAGTGACCAGAGACACTTCGCAAATATCGCCAGGAGCCAGCTGCAGCATGCTTTTCTCTACCTTGGGCGGCTCCGGCTTACTAAATAAATTGCTGATTCTTTTCCACATACTCATCTTTCCTGTCCCCTATCTCCATTATGCGTTCTATAGGCAAGCGGTAATAATTAACGCCCCAACCACATGCAGCGAACCTGCAAACAAACCGTATCCCGTCTTTCCTTCGCGAGTCCCCTTGTCAAGGTTCAGCTTGCCGAAGTTACGAAGCATGAGCTCTGTTAACGATTCGAGAACCAGCAATATGATAAATGAAATGATCGATACCACAATGGCCTCAAGCAGATGATATGACGTTCCGATCGACACGGATAAAATATACCCTTGTGCGAACAGCTTCAGTATCAGTCTTGTGGTTACCGCCATATTACCCGCTTTCACTTCTTCAAGATCGTTATATTTCGTGAACAGGGAATCCACAAACATCAAAACAAACAACAGCAGCCCACCGACAGCTGTCCAAAGCAATACACGCAAGATCATATCAAAATCCATCTCTAAGCCTCCACATTCAACATACAAACAAACTCCTTGAGCTCGAACTGCTTCAATCGAAGACAGACGTTCATAAAGGGGATGTGCTCCATGTATATCTACGATCAATCAAACAAAAGCGAAGGAGAAGCACAGCTGTATTCAGCCCTGCTGTTTCTCCCTCGCCCCCTAAACTATATTACCTGTTAGACCACTGAATCCGTTTTTACTTGTTCTCGTATTGCTTCATCAAGGCTGCAAGCTCATCCTCAACGACTTTGTCCTTGCCAAGGTTCTCAAACTCTTCATCAAGGGATTTCTCTTTTGCCGACATTTCATTGCTTGCTTCCGCACGTGCTTCCATAGCGAGCATCTTCTCTTCCATACGTTTCAATCCAGCCGATGCTGTGTCGGAACCAAACCCGTTCATCGCTTTGTTGATCTCGGTTTGCGCTTTAGCCGCATTATAACGGGCGACCAAAGTTTCGCGCTTGTTCTTCATCGCGGTAAGCTGCTTACGCATTTCTTCCAGCTTGCCGCGCAGATTGTCAGCTGCCAGTTTGTTCTGATCGTAGCTTGCTTTGTACTCATCACGCTTGGCCTCGGCGGCCTTCTTCTCTTCCAGCGCGCGGCGGGCAAGATCAACGTTTTGAGCTTGTGCTGCCGTATGAGCCTGCTGCGTCCGTTTTTCAACAAGTGCAGCTTGCTCTTCATAAAGTGCTTTAAAGCGTTTCTCGATGGCAATTTGCGAAGCTACTGCTTTCTCGGCATCCTCAAGATCTTCCGTCATATCCCGAATGTACTGATCCGTCATTTTAATCGGGTCTTCCGCCTTGTCGATAATGGCGTTAATATTGGACATGGTCAAATCGCGCAATCTTTTAAATATGGACATCGTTCTCTTCCTCTCGCTTTCACTTTAAAATACTGGTATATGATTAATGTTTACGTTCCATGATCCAAAACGTTTCAAAATATTTTTTATTTAATATCCCCGTTCATACTGCTTGGGAACTTTCTGACCTCCATCAAGCGCCTTGGCGGCGTGAACAGCCCAGTAGGGATCCCGGAGCATTCCCCGGCCGATCGCCACCAGATCCGCTTTGCCTGACAAAACCACCTCTTGCGCGGCATGGTAATCATCCAGCATTCCTACCGCAATCACAGGCACCTTTAACAGCTGCTTGAACTCTGCTGCCAGATCCACCTGGTAACCGGGCTTCGCTTCCGGGCCGCCATTTGCGCCGACCTGGCCTTCTCCCCCCGAGGAGATATGAAAAATATCGACGCCGGCATCCCGGTAACGTGTGCAGACTTCCGCGCAGTACTGCACATCGTAGCCTCCGTCCACGTATTCTTTCGCAGATACCCTCATAATGATCGGCATGCCTTCAGGCAGCACTTCTTTAACCGCTTGAACAACCCGCTCGCCGAATAGAGGGAGATCTTGACCATATTCGTCACTGCGCTGATTCGTGAGCGGCGAATGAAACTGATGAATGAGATAGCCATGGGCTCCATGAATCTCTATGGTATCGAACCCGGCTTCAACAGCTCGACGAGCGCCTTCCTGGAAGGCTTGAATGAGCTCTTCCACTTCCGCCCCGGACAGCACCTTGGGCATTTTGTAGTGGGAGCTGAACGGAATCGCAGAAGGGGCCACCGACGGCTCTGCATCCTGCGCTTTTCTTCCGGCATGCCCAAGCTGGATACCAATCTTGGTTCCATAAGAATGCACGCTCTCCACAATACGGCGGTAGGCCGGAATCTGGTTGTCGTCCCATATCCCCGTATCCTGATTCGTGATCCGTCCATCCGGATGGACACCTGTCATTTCCACAATAATTAAGCCTGTACCTCCTACGGCACGGCTGACGTAATGAACAAAATGCCAATCATTCGGAATCCCGTCCTCGGCTTGAACGGAATATTGACACATCGGTGGCATAACAATGCGGTTCTTGAGGGTCAAATTCTTGAAATTGTAAGGTGTAAACAAGTCTGCCAAGCGATTATCTCCTTCCATATCCAAATGATCAAGATGTAATAAAATCTGATACCGGTTATTATACACCTTTCTAAGGGAAAACTAAAAATCATCGCATTCCCATATTGAGGATAATCACCCAATTAACTGGGCATACCATATTAAAAAGCTAAAGGGGCCGATCGTGATGTTCAAACGATACCGCGCAGGAAGCTGCCTGTTGTGGATTATGTTACTCTTTTTAATAGGGCCGGACATTCCGGCAAACGCATCCGATGTACATCGTTTGTCACTTCACCCCCAGGAAACTTCCGTCATGTCGGAGTCCAGTCAGCATGCCAATCAAAGCAAGAACCAAATTTCAGACGATGCGCCGTCTTTAAGTCAATTGCTGAGAAAATACCCGGATACCTTTCGCTCTAGCGGACCCCGGGTCAAACAGATCGCTTTGACCTTTGATGATGTTCCGGATCCCCGATTTACCGGCAAAGTTCTGGACGTCCTTAAAGAGTATCAAGTAAAAGCCACATTCTTTGCAGTGGGGGAACGGGCCAAAAAACACCCCGATCTCGCAAAACGAATCCATGATGAAGGTCACGCCATTGGCAATCACTCCTATAATCATGCGCAGCTGAACAAGTTGAGCCTGGACAAATTTAAAAGCCAAATCGAACGTACCAACACGATCTTGAAGTCACTAACCGGTGTGGATCCGCGGCTAATCCGTCCACCTTACGGCGATATAAATGAAGAGCAGCTACAGTGGGCACGCAAAAACGGGTACAAAGTCGTGAATTGGAATGTTGACTCGCTCGATTGGAAAGGTCTGCCTAAGGAAGAGGTTAAGAGCAACATTCTGTCAGCTGTCGGACCAGGCTCGATCGTACTCCAGCATGCCGGAGGTGGCGTGGGATCGGACCTAACCGGAACGATTGAAGCGCTCCCGGATATTATTACCGAACTGCGGAGAAAGGGATATAGCTTCGTGACACTGCCGGAGATGTTAGGCGTGTCAGAGTCGAGATAGATCCCCATAACATAAAAAGACGGCTGACTGGAGCATTAATCCAGACTAGCCGTCTACCATATTAAAATTGTTTTTCGATGATGATGGATTGAATTATTCGATAATGAACAATTTGATATCCTGGATGCCGAATTGCTTCACGGACGATTGGGAACCCGGGATGAAGATATCAATCTTATTCCCTTTAATAGCCCCGCCGATATCACGTGCTTCTGCCACAAATGCCTTTTTCGGCAGACCTGGATGCTCATGCCCTGTAACAAGCACCTTGGTGCCGAGCGGAATGATTTTTGGGTCGACAGCAATCGTACCAAGCTCAAGGGAATTTCCGAAGTAATCAACAGCGCCCCATTTGCCGTTCTCGCTTGCAGCAGCAGAATATGCGGTTGCTTTGACGGACAATGTTTTGCTGTAATTAAATGTCTTGCCCCATGCTTCCACTACATTCTTCTCAGGGGAAACGCTCAAGCTAGGCGTAAACCCGGAAGCGCCTGGAGCGATGGGTGCAGCAGACGCTGTCGAGTTCATCGATACCGAGCCGGGAATGGTGATTTTCAGACCAGAGTATATATTCGTTGCTTTAATTTTCGGATTGGCTTTCATCAGCTTGTCCATATTAACGCCGTACTGTTTGGACAAATAATAGAAGGTATCGCCGTTCTTCGCTACGTGTACGGAGCTTGCATGGGCTTGCAAGCCGCCTCCGGCAAAAGTCATGCCTAGCGCAACGGCTGTAATGGTAAACCATTTTGCTGTTTTTCCAGCGATCTTATGGTTGAGTCCACGATGTTTAGTCCATGCTTTCATTTGTTGTAACATCTAAAGATGCCTCCCTATATGTAACTTGGTAAATCGGATGTAGTATGTCAACGAACATGAATATATCACAATTTTGTAACCTATACTGCAAGCAATTGTTACCAATACGCAAACAAAAACAGCGACAATTCCTGAAACAATCAGGTATAGCGCTGTTTTCGTCTGATGCAATGTAGATATAAAAGTTACAAAACCTTACTTAAAAACTCTTTCGTACGAGGATGGGTCGGATTGCCAAACAGCTGGTCCGGCGTACCTTCCTCTACGATTTTACCGCCATCCATGAACAGGATCCGATCTCCCACTTCCCGGGCGAAGCCCATCTCATGGGTGACGATGACCATCGTCATCCCGCCATCGGCAAGCTTCTTCATTACCTCCAATACCTCACCCACCATCTCCGGGTCCAGTGCGGAGGTTGGTTCGTCAAACAGCATGACATGCGGCTGCATCGCGAGTGCTCGCGCTATGGCGATTCTCTGCTTCTGTCCACCGGACAGCTGGGAAGGATAAGACTCCTTCTTATCCTGCAGCCCCACCGACTTCAGCAGCTCGTCTGCAGTAGCCTCGGCTTCCTTCGCCGAGACCCCCTTCACCTGAATAGGAGCAAGCGTAATATTCTCGATGACCTTCTTGTGAGGAAACAGGTTAAACTGCTGAAACACCATGCCCATTTTCTCGCGGGTAGCATTGATATTGTGATTCTTGGCGGTGATCAGCTCACCCTCGAACGAAATTTCGCCGCTGGTCGGAACTTCAAGCAAATTGAGACAGCGTAAAAAGGTGCTTTTTCCGGAGCCGCTCGGTCCGATGACAACCACCACTTCTCCTTTTGCAATCTCGATGTTAATGCCCTTCAATATTTCCAGCTTGCCAAATGATTTATGAAGATCCTTAACGGTTATCACTTGCACTCAACTTCCTTTCCCAGACACCCAGAAGCTTCGAAAGAACGAATGTCAGTATAAAGTAGATCAGGGCAGCCACAAGCAGCGGATTTAATGCCGCAAAGGTCATGCCGCGCAAAATCTGGGCTTGATACATAATATCCACCACACCGATAAAGGAGACGATGGAGGATTCCTTAATGATGACAACAAACTCATTACCGATGGCAGGCAAAACGCCTTTTAACGCCTGCGGCAATATAATGTGGCGCATCGCTTTGCCCTTGGTCATTCCGAGGGAACGTGCGGCCTCCAATTGACCGCGGTCCACGCCTTGAATGCCGGCACGGAATATTTCAGCCAGATATGCCGCACTGTTGATAGAAAGCGTCAAAATACCCGACTGTATCGGTGAGAATTTAATATCGAACGCCGCCAAACTGTAATGAATAATAAACAACTGCACCAGCATCGGGGTACCGCGGATGATCTCGATATAAGCGGTAGCCAAAAACTTAAGGATTTTGACACCCGACATCCGCATTAAAGCGATAATCAGACCGAGAATGAATCCGAAGAATACACCAAGTGCCGAAATAAGCAGCGTAAACTGGATGCCCTTGGCATAATAATCGCGATATTTCCAAAAGAATTCAAATGTGTTCAGATTCTCTGCCTTACGGCCTGCAGCCAGGTCACTGGCCTCGTCGACAAATTTCTGGATCTGGTCATTCTCCTTCAAGCGCTCAAGTGTAGCATTAATGCTCTTCAGCAGCTCTTCGTTCCCTTTACGAACCCCGATGGCATAGGCGTCGTTCTCAGCCGTCGGTTTAGCGTCCGTGATCGCCATCGTTGCTTCATTCATATTGGTCTTTGCGATCGGATACTCGGCGAGGACAACATCCACGCGTTCAGATTCCAGCTGCAGCAGCAGGTCCGGGATTTTATCCAGTGATATCACATTGGCTTTCGGGATTGTTTTTGCAATGGACTCCTGAATGGAGCTTTTCTGAACCCCGATCCGAGCTCCCTCCAGGCTTTCAAGCGTGTTGAACTTTAGCGCATCTTCCTTACGGACGACGACCGATTGTTCCGCTGCATAATAAGGCTCGGAAAAATCGATGCTTTTTCGGCGTTCTTCCGTCGGATTCATGCCCGATATGACGAAATCCACGCGTCCGCTCGTCAGCTCCGGCAAGAGTGCATCAAAGGAGGTGTCCTTAATAATGAGCTCGGCGCCAAGATCCTTGGCGATTTCCTTCGCGATGTCGATGTCAAATCCGACGATGGTATCCACGCCATCTATCGTTTTATGGAACTCATAAGGTGCATAATCGGCACTCGTACCGAGAATCACCGTTTTCTTCTCACCCTCCGCATGGACGATACTGCCAAAAGACAGCACAACCACCATGAACAGGGTCATCCACGCTGTAAATTTACGTTTCATATGTCTCGTTTCTCCCCTAACTGTTACGTATAGATTCAATCATAGAAAAAATGCAACTGAGTCATTATAAAACAGGATGCATGAATATGCAATGAAAATTCATCGGCTCTTATGATCATCATACTTAATATAAGCCTTACTAATTGCGTTTGTTTCATTATTTTAATACAATGGTCAATTCATCATACACATAGGATTTCATTCCTTTAATCATTTAAACAAATAAATTAGGGGATAAAATCAGTAGATAGCCATTTTGTGGATAATACTTTGCCCATATAGCCAGTAGAGGGCCATACATTTCTTCCTTCATATTAATGTAAATACAGGACTTCAGCATTACCCATTAGGTGATAAGAGGATCTAGGGCAAACTCCTTTTTAATGATGCATAATCTATCCGTTCCCTTCCCATCTTATAATAGCGTATGAAATCCGGCACATGATAAATGAACGGTTCCCGGACTGTCTCTTTCACTCCATGATTCATGCAAGCCAGCAGTTGGTTATTAATTAGCTATAGCTTTACTCATATAGGAGGTGTAACCATGCTGTTAGAAGCACTGTATCATGTTCCAAGAGATAAATGGGCTTATGCATATGATACAAAAACCATTCATCTTCGGATCCGAACCAAGAAAAACGACATTGATTCTGTTGTTGCCATGACCGGCGACAAATACGATTGGGACCGTACGTACTTCGAGATCACCATGGAAAAGGCCGCCTCGGATGACATGTTTGATTACTGGGAATGCGGAGTCAGGCCGAAATACAAAAGACTGTCATACGGCTTTCGGATTCATGCCGGAGATGAGACGGTATATATGGTGGACAGCGGGATTGGATGGGACTATCCTTATCCGCCTGCAGGTTACTTTGAATTTCCGTACATACATGAGGTCGATGTATTCAAAGTACCGGAATGGGCCAAAGAAGCCGTGTTTTATCAAATTATGACTGAACGCTTTGCTAACGGAAACCCCGCCACCAATCCTGAAGAAACCGAGGTCTGGGGCGGCAAGCCGGAGGTGGATAATTTCTTCGGCGGTGATCTGCAGGGCGTGCTGGATCATCTGGATGATCTCGTTGATCTGGGTATAAACGCCATTTATTTTACTCCGCTTTTCCTCTCCCCCTCCAATCATAAATATGACACGGTTGATTATAAACAGGTGGATCCGCACTTTGGCGATAATGAGTTGCTGAAAAAAGTAGTAGATTCTTGCCACGCAAAAGGCATTCGAGTGATTCTCGATGCGGTATTCAATCACTGCAGCGAGGAGTTTCCTCCCTTTCAGGACGTGCTGAAGCACGGGGAAAAATCCAGATATGCCGAATGGTTTCATGTGAACCAGTTTCCATGCGAGGTCAAGGATGGCATTCCCAGCTATGACACCTTCGGCTTTTTCGGAAATATGCCGAAATTCAATACCGCCAATCCTGAAGTGAAGGCGTATTTGCTGGGTGTAGCCGAATATTGGATCAAGGAAATCAATCTCGACGGCTGGCGTCTGGACGTTGCCAATGAAATTGACCATCATTTTTGGCGGGATTTCAGACAGGTAGTCAAGAAAGCCAACCCTGAAGCTTATATCGTGGGCGAGGTGTGGTCGGACTCCTTAATCTGGCTGCAGGGTGACCAGTTTGATTCCGTGATGAATTATCCTTTTGCCGATAAGGTCCTGGAATTCTTCAATGGCAACATGGACGGGCTCACGTTTGCCAACCGCATCGGTTCGATCCTGATGCGATATCCGCAGCAGACCAACGAAGTGGTCTTTAATCTGCTGTGCAGCCACGATACGCCGCGGCTGCTTACCCGTGTGGGTGGAGATATCCGGCGCATGAAACTCACGGTTGTATTTCTGTTTACATTCATGGGAACGCCGTGCATCTTTTATGGCGACGAAATCGGATTGACAGGGGACGGAGATCCCGACTGCCGCAAATGCATGGAATGGGATCCTAAGAAACGAAATCAAGAGCTCTATAAGTTTTATCAAGGGATGATCGCGCTTCGGAAAAAGCATAAGGCGCTGAGACAGGGACGCTTCCGCTTCCTGCAAGCGAATCTCCATGATCCTTGCATTGTGTACGAGCGTGCGGACGAGACCATGCATTTTATCGTCTGGATGAACAACAGCGACTCGAAGCGGACCATCTCGCATCCTATTGTCACGACCGATTGGATTGATGCCGAGACGAAGGATCCCGTAAAACCGGTAAACGGTACGATGCATATCGATTTAGAACCATACTCGTATCGAATTTTATGCCGACAATTGAAACATTCGTAAACCCATCTTATATAAACCACTGACACCGTAAAATCCAAACCAGGCTTTAACGAGCATAGGGGTGCAAGGATAGCAGCGTTATTCAGCTATCCTTTGCACCCCTGTGTCTTGTTGCCGTTTTTAAGCATGAGATTTGGTGATTTGCTGGTAGATCTCCTGATATTCCTTGGCCGAAACGTTCCAGCTGTAATCTCCGCCCAACGCATTCTTGCTCACTTTACGCCAGTGCTCAGGCTGGCGGTAAATAGCGGTCGCGCGCCGGATCGTGTTCATCATATCATGCGCATTGTAATCCTTAAAGGAGAATCCGTTCCCTTCCCCCGTATATTCGTTGTATGCATGAACTGTATCATTCAGTCCGCCTGTTTCGCGGACAATCGGCACACTGCCGTACCGCATGGCGATGAGTTGGCTGATACCGCACGGTTCAAATTTGGAAGGCATCAGGAACAGGTCGCTGCCAGCGTAGAAGCGCCGAGATAACGGTTCATTAAAGCGAATCTGGGCCGACATTTTATTGGGATACCGATTCGCCGCTTCCCGGAACCAATGTTCATAAGAAGGGTCCCCCGTTCCCAGGACAACAAATTGAATCTCATCGTAGTAGAGCAGCTCATCCAGAATCCGAATGACCAGATCGAGTCCCTTCGAATCGACCAGCCGCGTCACCATGGACATCAACGGAATATGCGGTGCCACGGGAAGATTCAACTCTTCCTGCAAGGCAATTTTGTTCTGCGTTTTCTTATTCAGACCGCTCCGGTACTTCATCGCGATATGCGGATCGGTCGCCGGGTTGTAGCTCTTGGTATCAATGCCATTCACGATACCGCTTAATCTCGAACCTTGGGCTGACAAAAGCCCGTCGAGGCCGTATCCGTAATAACCGGTCTGAATCTCCGAGGCATAAGTCGGGCTTACCGTCGTTACATGGTCTGCATAGACGATGCCCGCTTTCATGAAATTTACGTTTCCGTAATATTCCACGCCTTCCGCTGTAAAATGGCGGCTGTGGATTCCAAGCAGATCGACCAGCACCTCGTACGGAAACACACCTTGATACAACAAATTGTGGATTGTAAATACGGTTCGGATTCCCGCATAGTAGGGATCATGACGGTAGACATCTTCAAGGAGAAGCGGAATCATGGCCGTATGCCAATCATGGCAGTGAAGCACGTCCGGCTGAAAGTCGATAACCGGCAATAGCTCAAGGACGGCACGGTTGAAGAACGAAAAGCGTTCGCCATCGTCCATGTAGCCGTAAATGCCGTCGCGGCCAAAATAATATTCATTATCTATGAAATAGATCGTGACCCCGTCCTCAACCAGGGACTCGATGCCGCAATACTGCTCGCGCCAGCCTACCCGAACCCGGGTTTCCCCTACATGCGCCATGCGCTCCCGGTAGTCCTCAGGAATTCCCCTATATTTGGGCAGAACCACCCGAATATCCTCGCCCATGCCATGAAGGGATTTAGGCAAAGCAGCGATCACATCCGCCAATCCGCCTGTTTTGATGTACGGTCCACACTCTGAGGCTGCAAATAACAATTTCAATCCTGCTTCCCCCTTTGATTTCGCTTGGTTTTTCGTGCCGTCTTTTCTTTTACTTTTGCCGCCTTCAGTGAAACGTCCTCTTGAGCCCGCGGCTTTCTGGAACGTGGCTTTTTCTTTAATACCACCATACTCAGCGGAGGCAGCTTGATCTCCAGGCTGTATGTTTGGCCATGCCAGACCATTTTCTCCGCTTTCATGACTTCGTTATTGACCAGTCCGGAGCCGCCATAATCGGTGTGATCGGAATTCAATATTTCCACGTACTGCCCCGATCTCGGTAAGCCGATCCGATATTGGTCATATGCCCGGGGCTGAAAATTAATGACGATGATCAGTGTATCACCAGGTTTTGCGCCCACTCTCATGTACGATAGGACACTTTGCTCATGATCATCGGCGCTAAGCCACTCAAAGCCTTCCCATCTGTGATCCTGCTCCCATAGCGCCTTCTCCTCCACATACATGCGGTTTAACGCTGACGTATAAGCCAGCTGCTTCCGGTGGCTTTCGTAGTCCAGCAGCAGCCAATCCAGCTGCTCCTGATCCTTCCATTCAATGAACTGGCCGAACTCGCCCCCCATAAACAGCAGCTTCTTGCCGGGCTGGGTGATCTGATATCCGAGCAAAATCCGGAGTCCCGCAAACTTCTGTTCATAACTCCCCGGCATTTTATTAAGCAGTGATTTCTTCCCATGAACTACTTCATCGTGGGACAGCGGTAATGTAAAATTCTCTGAATAGGCATAACAAATGGGAAATGTTAGTAAATTATGATGGGTAGGCCGCTGATCGAATTCTTGCTCCACATAGGACAGCGTGTCATTCATCCAGCCCATATTCCATTTGTAATTAAACCCGAGACCTCCCTCGTGCACGGGTGCGGTAACCCCTGCCCATGCGCTGGATTCCTCGGCCATCATCAAGGCATTCGGGTAATACCGAAACACGGCTTTATTCAATTCCTGCAGAAAGGATATCGCTTCAAGATTTTCCACCCCACCATGCGCATTAAGGCTGTACTGACCTTCTCGCTTTTCAAAATCCAGCCGGATCATGCTTGTCACGGCGTCAACACGAAGACCATCAATATGATACATATCCATCCAAAATAAGGCATTGGAGATGAGGAATGAAATCACCTCTGGCTTGGCATAATCGAAAGACAATGTTCCCCAGCCCGGTTTCTCTGCTTTTTGCGGATCTGCGTACTCATAAAGAGGCGCCCCGTCAAACAGCCGAAGCCCGTGGGCATCCTTGGCAAAATGTGCGGGCACCCAGTCGAGCAGCACGCCGATACCTGCTTGATGCAGCTGATCAACAAGATACATGAAATCATGGGGACTTCCGTATCTGCTGGTCAGCGCAAAGAATCCGGTTCCCTGATACCCCCATGAAAGGTCATACGGATGCTCAGCCAAGGGCATGAATTCCACATGGGTATAACACATCTCCACCAAGTAAGGAATCAGTAGGCCAGCCAGTTCGCGGTATGTATAGAACGAGCCGTCCGCCTTTTGCCGCCAGGTTCCAAAATGCATTTCATATATGTTCATCGGCTTGGTGTAAGGGGATTTGTTCTTTCTTTTCCATGCAGCATCTTGCCAATGATATCCAGAGAGATCGGTCACAACCGATGCCGTTGCAGGTCGAACTTCGGCTTGAAACGCGTATGGATCGGCCTTCAAGAACGTTTCTCCATACGGTCCGGTGATATGATATTTGTAATAAGTTCCAGTCTGCATCCCAGGGAAAAACCGACTCCAAATTCCCGAATCGGGTATCCTATATAACGTGTCTTGGGAACCGTCCCAGCCGTTCCAGTCTCCGGCAAGACCCACCTGCCTTGCATTTGGAGCCCATACCGTAAACCGCACGCCTTCTTCTCCATCTTCAGTTGCACGGTGTGCGCCCATGCATTGGTAACTGTGATACCAGGTTCCTTCATGAAATAAATACAATTGTTCCGGAGTCATGTTTCCTTCCCTAACTGCTTGGTTCAATCATCGTCACCCGCTTTTTCTTAAAAATCCATATTATTAGTGCTATTACCCCATTCTAACCATGTTGAAAATAAAAAATGTCCCTGAAAAATAATTTTGTAATTTTCATTTTACTTTTTCAATATAATCGTTTCAAACCCCGGGAATGTCGTTTATGTAATGTACAACGTGAAAATACATTGGGAGGGAAACGTGATGAAGAGAAAAGACTGTATTGCTATGCTTCTGGCCGGTGGAGAGGGTAAACGATTAGCTCCCCTTACGTCCAAGCTGGCAAAACCCGCCGTTCCTTTTGGCGGACATTATCGTATAATCGATTTTCCTCTCAGCAATTGTGTGAACTCCGGAATCGATACGGTTGGAGTACTTACACAATATGAGGCAGAATCATTACACGAACATATCGGTGAAGGTGAACCCTGGGGACTAACACATACAGGACGCGAAGGCATTGCTCTGCTTCCATCCAACAGTACACACCAAGATGGATACTTGGGTACAGCAGACGCCATTTATAAAAACATTCCATACATCGATGATCAAAATCCCGAACACGTCCTCATTCTATCCGGGGACCATATTTACCAGATGGATTACCGCGAAATGCTTGAAGCTCACATGAAACAAGCGGCTCCTGCCACGATCTCCGTGATGGAAGTGCCATGGGAAGACGCCAGCCGGTTCGGCGTCATGAGCGTTGATGACAATCTCAATATCACCCAATTTGCCGAAAAGCCGGCAGAACCGCAAAGCAACCTTGCCTCAATGGGCATTTATTTGTTCCGTTGGGACTATCTGAAGCAGCACCTCATTGAGGATGCGGCTGATCCAAACTCCAGCCATGACTTCGGGAAGGATGTCATCCCGAAGATGCTGTCCGGAGAAGAGTCGCTGCTTGCGTTTCGCTTCCAGGGCTACTGGCGCGATGTGGGCACCGTAGAGAGCCTCTGGGAAGCCCACATGGATGTGCTTAGCCAAAACGAGCTCGTTCTGGAGAGATCCGATTGGCCCATGTATACCCGTGCATGGAAGACCAAACTTTCGGCAGCGCGGACACGCAATGCGGAACACACGGACTGCTTGATTCATGACCAATGCACCTTCGAAGGAAAAGCCAAGAGCTCCGTCATATTTTGCGGTGCGGAGATCGGTAAATACTCCATCGTCAAGGACAGTGTGGTCATGCCGAATGCCAAAATCGGCAAAGGTGTCCATATCGAGCATGCTATTATTGGCGAGGGAGCGATCATCAAGGATGGAGCGATTGTGAAAGGAGCCCCTGGCAACGTTGTGGTCGTTGGACCTTACGAGACCGTGCTTCCGAAACCAACCATTCGTACCCAACCGTCCCGACTGCTTCAGGATGTATACGAAAAAGGACGCTTGCGGGCGAATGTCTCTTCATCTTAAACGAGTTTCTTCAACAGAATATTAGCTCTGAGATAAATCCTTCAGACTTTTATACAAAAAAGCGATCCGTCACGGATCGCTTTTCTCATGTATCGTGCCCTGCTGACTGTGTCTTAAGCGCATGCGACATAGATTGGTAACACGGTAAAATTATTACATAAACCTCTTCTCATATAAATTCACGAAGCGACCACCCATATCCTGCTTAGCCACGAACAGAAATCCTTGGCGCTGATAAAATTGATTCAGCGTTGGCAGATGGGATACGCAATCCAGTCTGAAACCCTGTTTACCCTTGGATAACAAATACGATTCCGCAAAAGAAATCATCTTTGTTCCCAGCTCCAGTCCCCGATAGGAAGCGCGTACGGTCAGCCGATGCAAATAACCATAGGCCGGATCGTCCCGATCTCCCCAATAGGCTGGATCCCCATACTGTAACGTAAACATGCCGACGGCCATGTCTCTATGCCATAGGATGAACACTTCACGCTCCGCCAGGTACTGCTCCATCAAGTCCAAGGAAAAGAGCGATGGACTCCACTGCTTGCGCCCTTGCTGCTCCATTACCTCCGCCGCTTCCTTGAGAAGCGACAGCATTTCCCCTGCCTGTTCTGCTTCAGCCGCCTTTAATTCAAACAGACCTTGCTCCGTAGAAAACGTTGCTGCTGTGTATCCCACTTCTGCACTCTCCCTTTTAAACAGCCCCACAAAGTGGAGTCTATCTATGCTTCGAAACTTGTGCCAAATACTTTGCGAGACCCGAATACAATACACATTACCCCACAAAGTGGAGCCTATGCTTACAGTTAATCTTAAGAAAAAGCTTTGCCGGTAACCCGGCAAAGCTTATACGGTCGGTCCGGCTACGTCATCCTCACCGTTCTCTAATCCGCCGGCCATCGGTATTTTCCCTTCAGGCAGCGGCAGCTTGACAATAACAGACGTTCCGTGCCCGAGCTCGCTTTCCATCTCCATCGTGCCCCCATGGAGCTCAATGAGCTGCTGCGTAATCGCAAGGCCCAGTCCCGTTCCCCCGTTAAGCGGATTAACCTGGAAGAACCGGTCCTTTACCCGCCGGAGATGTTCGTCCGATATGCCAATACCGTGATCTTCCACGGTTACGATAACAAACTTGTCTTCCATAGCGAAGGACAGGTTGATCACTCCGTTCTCATGCGAGAATTTAACCGCGTTGTCCACAATGTTCAGAAACACCTGTTTCAACCGGTTGGCGTCCCCATAGATAATCGGTTTTTCGTCGGACTCCAGTTTGATCTGGATGCCCCTCTTCTCGGCCTTTGTCCACAGATTGAGCATAATCTCTTGCAGAAGCTCCCGTAAATTCACGATACCCTTCACAAGTTTCATCTCATTCTGCTGGAGCTTGGAGAAGTCGAGCAACTCTTCAACAAGACCGATCAAACGATCGGTTTCCTTAGAAATAATCTGCATCCCGATCTTCGTTTCTTCCGGATCATAGCCACCGGAGTCGAGCGTTTCACTCCAGCCCTTAATGCTTGTGAGCGGAGTCCGCAGCTCATGCGAAATGGATGAAACAAAATCATCCTTTACCTGATTGCTTCGTACAATCTCCTGCGCCATGTAGTTCAGGGTTGACGACAGCTCACCAAGCTCGTATTTATAATCGCCTTTGATTCTCACGTTAAACCTGCCCTTGGCCATCTGCGCCGATACCGTGGTAATGTTGTTGAGCGGCTTTACGATGGAGTTGGCCAGCCCGATGCTGAAGGCAAGCACGAGCGCTAGCACGGCCCCACCGATGCTGACGGCAAACAGCGTGATTTTCATTAGCTTGTCGTTAATGAACTCAAGCGAAGTCACATAGCGAAGAATGTACGTTTTCTCAAATCCGTTCGAAACGGATTGAGATACAGCCATTACGATCTGCCCCGTACCTTGCTGCTTGCCAATCCAATGGCCCGTATTGCCTGCAAGCGCTTGGGTGACATCACTGGTCTTGATGGTCTGCTCGATTTCGAAACCGGTGGATGTGGAGAGAACTTGACCACCCGGATTCAAAATTTGAAGCTCCGTTGTATACAATTCAAAATGACGAATCATCTCACTCAGCTGGTTGACGTTGTCCGTTGACGTCAATCGGAAGGGCTGATAAAAAGCGTTGGCGGTATTTATATGATTCACAATATGATTGTATACCGTATCGTAATAATACGATCGTAAAGCGATTAGAAATATAACCTCAATCAGCAGCAAGGCGATGAACACTACCAGGAAGTAGTGCAGCACGATTTGCCGCCGAATGCCTTTTTTGATGATCATTGTCCCTGACCCTTCCATTTATAGCCGTGTCCCCATACCGTCTGGAGGTATTCCGGCTCGGAAGGATTGCCTTCGATTTTTTGGCGTAATCTCCGAATGTTCACGTCCACGATTTTGGGGTCACCCATATATTCTTTGCCCCATACATGATCGAGCAGCACATCACGACTAAGCGGCGTGTTTTCTTTCTCCAGGAAAAACTGCACCAGTGAAAATTCAGTAGGCGTCAGTTCCACCGGCTGCCCGTTCTTCTTAAACTGCTTGGAGATCAGATCCAGCGTAAAGGGACCTGATTGAAACGATACCTTGGCGGTTCCCGCACGCTGGACATTCACCCTCCGCAGTAGAGATTGCAGTCTAGCGATTAACTCCGTCGGACTGAACGGTTTGCTTACGTGGTCATCGGCCCCGACGGAGAGGGCATACACTTTATCCTGCTCCTGAACTTTTGCCGTCAGGAAAATAATACCGATCCGCTCGTTCGTTTCCCGAATTCTGCGGCAAACTTCAAATCCGTCAATCCCTGGTACCATGACATCAAGCAAGGCGATATCGATATCTGGCGTCGTTTGCAGCAAACGAAGGGCTTCGTTGCCATCCCCAGTCTCCAGGACGTCAAAGCCGTTTCGTTTCAGATTAATTACGATAAAACTGCGGATAGATTCTTCATCTTCTAATATGAGCACTTTACTCAAGGTCTAGTTCCCCTTTCTTTCGATAGGAGCCACATTATTGCTGTTTGGCTTTTTATCTTTTTTACTCAATTTCAGATCGCCATGACTGCGATAAGCAATGACGCGGTTCTTCTCCTTCACCAAAATATCCCAATCGGATTCAGCTTTCCCCCACTGGGCCGTTGAAAAGAATTTAATCTCGGCAACGGACTCTCCCGTGTCGGTCATGACAAAGTTTAAATAAGCATTTTTATTGGATTCCGGTGTGATGGTAATCTTATTGTACATGTCGGGCGGAAAGTCCAGATAGAAGCGATTGTTCATATCGTAGTACCGCTGGAGTACGAATTGAAGCCCTTCTTTTTCATTGCTCTCCCGTACTTCTCCGTCCCACTGGAAGTACGTGGTGAAGAACGGGATCTCATCCAGGATAAGCCGATCTTCCCAGCCGCTTGGTCTTGTAAGAACACCAAACTCTAGAATACCGTCATCATTCACATCTTCGCTCTCAACAGGCAGTTCCTTATAGGTAAGCAATTCATCCTGGAGGACGTCAATAAACTCGTTATCCTCCATAATGATGAGCTTGGAATAAGAAGAGTTAGACACAACCGAAGCGTCCAAGATGATACCTTCTTTGTCCTTGGCCACTTTACCTGCTACAACATTGTAATAACTTTCGATATTGGGTCCCAGATCCAGCTTGTTCAGCTCGACAAAGGCATCTTCGAATTTGTCGTATTGATAGGTGCTGATATATGAGAGCTCCTTCTGCTGAAGATAGACAACCGTAATATCGTTGATCTTATCACCGTTCATATCTCCGATATTAAAGTTCGAATATGGCAAAGCCGGTATTTTTTCGAGTGAATCCCCTGAGAATGAATACACGGCCAGCAGGTTCTGAAGATTCTCGTCTCCGCGGGAGAAGCCGGCTACGATGTCGACCTTGCCGTCATTCGTAAAATCGACGAAATCAAAAGACTCCAATACCGTCCCTTCTCCGTCGAAATCAAGCTTCTTCACCCATGTATCGCCTTGCTGCTGCATAATCATGCCATGGATTTTCACTTCATCGTCCGGCGTCTGATAGAAGACGACAGCTTCCATAATTCCGTCATTGTCCAAGTCATGAATACGGATGGAACTGCTATCCACGTCACTTCGCGGCCGGACAATGGAGCCTTCCAGCTTATTCTTCAGAAGCGCAGATTGGATGGCGCCATTCAACGTCGCTTTATCCGTCGGCAAATCCGGTTTCTTCATTAAGGAGACCGGGTCCTCCTGAATAAACGTACAGCCGCTTATGATCAATAATAACAAGCCTGCCAAAAGGGCTTGCATCACTCTATATTTCAATAAGTATCAACTCATTTCTATTCATTCACCTGGCGTTTTTGGTGATCGATAATTACAGTCTTGACTTCTCGCCATGGGTTAAACGTCTTCCGGTCACATCCACGGCCAGCTCTCCGCCGGATAGACCCATGATCCGGGTGCAATACTTCTCGGCCAGCTCCAAGGGTATCACGGTAAATACGGTTAAACGTTCTTCCTCGCACAAGGTTTTAAGTGTCTTCAATACATGCTCGGCCGAAGCTGGATCAAGTCCCGTGACCGGCTCGTCCGCCAAAATCACCTTGGCACCATGCACAAGTGCGCGGGCAATAGCTATCCGCTGCTTCTCTCCGCCGCTTAACTCGCCGGCCTTTCGTTTGGCCTTGTCCAACAACCCAAGGTGCTCAATCGTATCCATAGCTCCCATATAATCATCAGATCGGACCATCCCGGTTACCATTCGCCATAGCGGTGTCTGGCTGGATTGTCCGATCAATACATTCTTAAGTGCCGTTCGATTAACATTCAAGGACGGGTTCTGCTCAAGATAAGCCCATTCCCGGCGAATTCTCCGTTTTCCCGCAGGATTCATCATATCTTCGCCATCAATCGTTAATTTGCCGCCGTCCCATTTTTGCTGCATGGATAGACAGCTCATTAACAAGCTTTTCCCGCTTCCGCTAGCACCGATCAGACCGATCATTTCCCCGTGCTCCATCTGAAAAGTGATATCCTTTAACACCGGTGTGCGTTCAGGACCCATCGTTTTCTTCAGCCGATCCACTTTAATCATGTTATCGTCTCTCCCCGTCAAGTGCATATTCCTACTCTCTAGTTTAGAAGAAAGCGAAAGCAATTGCCATGAGAACAGATGTTCTATCCCTGTGTTGATGCAGTTTTGACTTTAAACCATAATCCCGTACACGCAAACAGAATATACAATCCTCCAAGCAGAACGAAGATCCCCCCGTTCCACCCCGTTTCCATGATGGCGCCCCCGGCATTCGGACCTGCTATGCTGCCCGCATTAAAATGGAAGGAAGCTACGACGTTGGCAGCCGGCAGCAGCACTCTGGGAAGGATATCCGCCGCATAAGCCAAACCAAGCGAGAAGAAGGAACCAACCAGTCCGCCGGCCAGCGTTAGCAATATTAAGGTTGCCCAGAAATTCGTTCCCGCCACGGGAATGAGCAAGAAACAGCATCCGCCCACAATACCGGCAATCGCCAGCACCCGTTTGCGGCCGAATTTATCACTCCAAATGCCGAGCGGAAGCTGCAACACCAGACCGCCGATGCCGACAAAAGGAAGCAATGCTGATATTTCGCCCAATGTAAATCCGCTTCTTAAACCGTAGACCGGGAAGTTGCTGTTAATTCCTGCTTCCATATAGCCGTAGAGAAACGCGGGAATCAATGCAAACCAGGCCAGGCGGTAGCTTTTGAGATATCGTCCAGCCGGCTGCTGCTCCCCGTTCTCGCTTTTTTCCGGCTTCAGGTTCGGAAGTTTAAAGAGCACGACCAGCAGAATGAACAAGAACAGCACCGCCAGAATTATAAACGGTACCGCTTCGCCATACTTTAGCAGCGGAATGCCCAGCGGTCCTATACTGAATCCCAAACCGTAGGACATGCCGTAAAAGGATATGCTTCGCCCCCGGTTCTTCGCCGTTGACATCATCAGCACCCATAGCTGTGCCGCATAATGAAGTGCGCTGTCCCCAATACCCACAAGCACGCGCAGGACAAACCAGACGGCCACGCTCGGAATCAGCGGAAAGGCGACCAGTGACAGCATCACCAGGACCAGTCCCGAAATGATCAGTTTTTTGAAACCGACCCAGCCGAGAAGTCTTTCCGCAACAAGCGTCATCGCAAATGAGCCTACATATAAGGCCGCCGCGTTCAATCCGTTCATGGAGGATGAAATGCCCATCCGTTCCAAAAAAATAGCCAGCACCGGCAATAACAGTCCCTGGCTTAAACCAGCCGCAACCACGACGGCAATTAAAATGAAATAATGAGTTCTCCCCTGACGGGGGGTTACAGCTTCTGTCACTGAAATATAGTCCTCCTCTAATGTGAAAAAACGATGAATTTAAACAGTCAGATGAACATTATAGTGGACAAGCCCAATCCATACAAGCCATAATAATAACAATGCCATCAATTGGGAGGGTATCCGTTAATGAAATATAAAGTCAGTATCGATGTATCTATGGTCTACGAGCTGCTGGGCAGCTTCATGATATATGCAACAAGGAAATGGACCGATAACCTGGATATCGGAAAACAGCTGATAACGGAGATGGACGAGCGATTACCTCAACCTGTTCGTGTCCAGTTCAGTCGAGCCCGTTCATGGCCACTAGCGGATTATGATGTGTTATACGCCTTGATCATGCTTCGGGGAGAGCACATTGAAATCCCGGATTTTCTGAATTGGGTCGAATCTTCCGCCGTGGAAGAGCTGCATGACCTGCTGCTGCCGCACTTGCCGTCCCTCTCGCTGGATGAAACATCTAGAATTCGAGAAAACTACACACCGTTGATGAAGTTGTGGCATGAGCACTACTTCTCGGAAGTGGAGCCTGAACTGTACCAGCTCCTGGAAGAAGATGCCGAAGAGAAGCGAATGCTCCTTCCGAAAATGGACGACGAAAATTTAATCGAATACGCTTCTAGCGGCGTTATACTCGACGACGTGCCCCAGGAGAACGTAGTCTTGTTCCCGGGCACGCATTTCCGGCCGATCAATACCTATTGCTTCTATGAGAACGTACTCCTGCTGCAGTATCCGATCGATGTCCCGGAAGAAGAGGAAGATGAGCCGCCCGTCGTTCTCCTCCGCATGACCGAGGCTCTTGCGGACCCGGAACGCCTGCGTCTCCTGCGATATATTGCCGATGAACCGAAGGCCGTGTCCGAAATGGCTTCCGAGTTGGGTCAGCCTTATGAGGAATTGATGCACCATCTGATGATTTTGAGGGCAGCCGGCTTGCTGCGCTCCCATCTGAAATCCGAGAATAACGAAAGATTCAGCCTGCGACCGGATGGGGCTGCCGAACTTCAGATGTTCCTGGAGTCATACATTCGACTTTCATAGTAAGAAGGAGTGAACCATGAGTAAAACATCGCAGCATATTATCTTCGACATGGATGACACATTAATACATTGCAACAAATATTTCGATCTGATTCTTGGCGATTACTTCGAGTGGATGACCGAATGGTTTCAACATGTTGGCTTGACTACCGAAGAAGTCCGAGCCAAGCAGATGGAGGTCGACGTAGCCGGCATAGATAAGCTGGGATTTGCAAGTGCGAACTTCCCGCAATCCCTTATCGATACGTATCATTATTTCGGCGGTATTCATGGAAGAGAAAGCTCGCCCAAGGAAGAAGAGCTTCTCTACGAATTAGGACTCAGTGTATATGAGCAGGAAATCGAAGCCTACCCCGGCATGGTTGAGACGCTCGAGAATCTCCAGCAGGATGGCCATTGTCTCCATCTCTACACAGGAGGCGAGACCCGGATTCAGAAGCGGAAAATCGAACAGATGAAGCTGGCCGATTACTTCAAAGACCGAATCTACATTCGCCAGCATAAAAATATTGCGGCGTTGGAAGAAATCCTCACGATGGGGACATTCTCCCGCTCCGATACCTGGATGATCGGCAACTCACTTCGCACCGATGTCGTTCCGGCGCTGACGGCCGGCATCAACAGCATCTATATCAAACAGCAGCGCGAATGGCAATATAACCTGGTCGAGCTGAAGCAGGAGCCTCATAACGTGTTATATACCGTATCGGCGCTGACCGAAGTGCCCGAAGTCATTGAAGAGCATTTAGATTAATCAAAATAAACCGAGCCGATCAAGGGTGGTAACCCTGGTTGGCTCGGTTTTTTTATTTAACAGTGCCGTTTCACGATTTCACGGCTTCACTCGAGTCCTCTGCCTGAACAGCAAGCTTTCCGTTCCCTTCAGCAGCTAGGACAATTCTGCCTTTATACGTGCTGCCGTCCTCGTTTTTAAAGGATAATACCTGGGTCTTGCCTTGCAGCAGCAAGGATTTCAGCATCGCATGCGAAACCTGTTTACCGGCAAATTCCTTCCAGATGACATAGCTGCAGCCGGTTTTAAAATTTGCGCAGCCATAGCCTTTGCGCCCTTCAATAATATGCCCTTCACATCCGGGTCTAGGGCATCGGCCTAATGAAGAACGTACGGACGACGTATCGTTTGAAGCAGCGGCATTGGATTTCGGAATCCGCTTAGCCGCTCGTTCTTCCTTGTCGCGTGGGGCTGCGGCAGCTTTTCCCGTGCTTCGCTTCCCTCTTCCTTTGGACTTGTCCTCATCTCCACCGAAAAGCGACGAAGGCGCGGGACGCTGCGAGGATACCTTATTGATGATCGAAATGGTAAACTTCTGCACGTTTTGCATGAACACGTCGGCGGAAGCCTCGCCCTTGGATATTTGGTGAAGGCGCCGTTCCCATTGGCCCGTCATCTCAGGCGAAGCAAGTAATTCTACGCCTGCATGACGGATCAGCTCCACCGCCGTCCTCCCTTTTTGGGTAACCGTGATTCTTTTGCCCTGCATCGTAATGTATCCGACCTTCTTCAAGCGTTCAATGGTCGCTGCACGGGTAGCCGGCGTTCCAAGCCCGCTGTCTTTCATCGCATCCCGAAGCGCTTCATCCTCGATGGATTTTCCGGCACTTTCCATCGCCTTCAGCAGCGTTCCTTCCGTATAACTCTTAGGCGGCTGCGTTGCCTTTTCTTTCACTTCGGATTTCTTGCAGTGCACCGGCTCATCCGGGGACAGATCAAAGGAACGGTCGTTCCATTCCTGGGTCTCCTCTTCCTCGTCCTCTTTTCCCTTCTTGGAAGACTTGGCTTTCTTCTGCTCTTTATCCTGGGCAATCAGCACCTTCCAGCCAAGCGACAGCAGTTCCTTAATTCCCGTCTTGAACGTTTCGCCCTCGACCTCGGTAAGCACCGTATGCTGCTTGTACATGGCCGGCGGGTAAAAATGCGAGAGAAACCGGATGATGACCAGATCGTAAATATGCTGCTCTTCCTTGCTGAGCGTGCCCGGACGCTTTAACGTCGGCAAGATGGCATGGTGATCCTCAACCCGCTGCGGATTACAAACCGCTTTATTGTTTATGTGCACCCGGCTAGGATCCGCTCCTTCCGCCATCGATGCATAGGAGGTCGATTTCAACATGTGAAGTGCCTTGTGCATGCCTTCGATATTCTGTTCATTCACGTAATTGGAGTTGGTACGCGGATATGAAATGACCTTGTGACGCTCATACAATGCTTGCGCAAGATCCAGCGTTTTTTTGGCAGAGTATCCGTATTTGGCATTGGCTTCTCGCTGAAGAAGGGTCAAATCATACAATTTAAACGGATATTCTTTCGTTTCTTTGACTTCATATTTGGTGATGAGCCCATTCTTCCCATTAACCTTGGCTGCAATCGTCTCTGCTTTCTCTTGCGAGGTCAGCCGCTCTCCCTGCCATGTTCCGGTATACTCCAGCTGCTCTTGCTTGAACACGGCCTTCACGTCGTAGAACGTTTGCGACTCAAAGGCTTCAATTTCCTTCTGCCGGTCATAGATCAGAGCCAGAACCGGCGTCTGGACCCGCCCAACCGACAGTAAAGTCTGATGGCGGGTCGTAAAGGCACGCGAAGCATTCATGCCGATCAACCAATCGGCTTCACTGCGTGCGCGCGCAGCCTGCGTTAAATTCTCGAATTCAACCCCATCCTTCAGCTCCGCAAACCCACGGGCGATGCTTTCCGCCGTTAAATCCGAAATCCATAGTCTTTTTACAGGTTGTTTCAATTTTAATTGTTGTTGGATAAGAGCGAAAATATATTGTCCTTCTCGTCCCGCATCACATGCGTTTACGATATGGCTGCAGCGCTTGGCGACCTCTCCAATGACCTTCAGCTGATCCTTGGTTTTCGGATTCGGGATGATTATGAATTGCTCCGGAATGATGGGCAGGTCCCGTAAATTCCAGCGTTTGTACTTCGGATCATATGCATCCGGCTCCGCCAGCCCAACCAGATGTCCGATAGCCCAAGTTATGATGTATTGCTCACCTTCAAGATATGTACGGTTATTCTTGGCCCGCGGCTCGATGACCGCAGCGATGTTCCGTCCCATATCCGGCTTTTCGGCAATGACCAACGTTTTCAAATGACATTCTCCTCCCCGATGAGTAACCATGGCGCGGTGGCTAACTCCAAAAAGGACTTCGCTCTCGCGAAGTCCTTTTAACTACTATTCATATGATAGCATATTTAGGAGAAGGATTAAACCAGTACGGTCGCACCCATCAAATATTTGTCTACCTCGCGCGCTACCTCGCGGCCTTCGTTGATCGCCCATACCACGAGGCTTTGTCCGCGACGCATGTCTCCGGCGGCAAATACTTTATCTACATTGGTCGTATATTTGCCATACGGCGCTTTCACATTGGAACGGCGATCCGTTTCAAGTCCAAGCTGCTCGACCAGCGTATGCTCCGGTCCGTCAAAACCGATGGCGATGAACGCCATTTGAGCAGGAAATACTTTCTCCGTGCCCGGAATCGGTTGATACACTTTACGGCCGGTTTCGTCTACAATACGCTCGATTTGAACGGTATGAAGCTCCTTCAGATTGCCCTCTTCATCCCCGACAAATTTCGTGGTCATAATGGAGAATTCGCGTGGATCGCTGCCAAACAGCGCTTTGGCTTCCTCGTGTGCATAATCGAGCGTGTACACGTTCGGGAACTGCGGCCAAGGGTTCGCAATCGGATCACGCTGCAGCGGAGCCTGTTTATGCGTGCCGAACTGGGTAACACTGCTGCAGCCGTGGCGAAGCGCTGTTGCGACGCAGTCAGAGCCGGTGTCACCGCCGCCGATGACAATAACGTCCTTGTCTTTTGCCGACAAGTAGTTGCCATCCTCGAGACCCGAATCCAGCAGGCTCTTGATGGTTCCGTTCAGATAGTCCATCGCATAATGAATGCCCTTGAGGTCACTTCCCTCAATATTGAATTCACGCGGTTTTGTTGCACCGCCGCACAGTACGACGGCATCATAGTCTTCCATCAGCTGCTTGGCGGGAATGTCTTTGCCGATCTCGGTGTTGACAACGAATTCGACGCCTTCAGCTGCGAGCAGATCTACACGGCGCTGAACAATACCCTTGTCCAGCTTCATGGATGGAATCCCGTAAGTCAACAATCCGCCGATACGGTCGGCACGTTCATAGACGGTTACGGAATGGCCTGCTTTGTTCAATTGAGCAGCCGCAGCCAGCCCTGCCGGACCAGAACCGACAACGGCTACGCGGCGTCCCGTACGCTTCGCCGGCGGCTCGGGAACGACCCAGCCTTCTTCAAAGCCCTTGTCGATGATCGCTTGCTCGATGGATTTTATCGTGACCGGCTCCCCAATCAAACCGACGGTGCAGGAACCCTCACAAGGAGCAGGACATACGCGTCCGGTAAACTCAGGGAAGTTGTTTGTTTTGTGGAGACGCTCCAAGGCTTCTCTCCACAAGCCCCGGTATACAAGATTGTTCCATTCCGGAATCAGATTATGAATCGGGCAGCCCAAAGTGCCGCCGAGCATATCGATTCCTGTATGGCAGTATGGCGTACCGCAGTCCATGCAGCGTGCTCCCTGGGTCTGGAGCTCTTCTTCTTCTAAATGTTTATGAAACTCTTCCCAGTCTTTAACTCGTTCGGCCGGGCTCCGATCTGCCGGAAGCTGGCGCTGATATTCCATAAATCCTGTTGGTGTAGACATACTGCTTTACCCCCATCCGTTCTATCCATGCTGGTTACCATGTACAATTTATCATATCATAAATCATCCGACATCGATCTTCAGATGACCCAAGAAACAGGTTTCAGTCTGATTTATTTTTTCTATTTATGCTAAAAAATTTTTTATCAGAGCATGAATCCCCATGATTAGCGGCTATTTAAGCAGCGATTTGTATAAACATTAAAAATATAGTAGCATTTCGCTTTTCTCCTGTTAAATGGACTATATGCATGATCATTTGTATTATCCTACTAACAAAACATTGTCAACATGGATGGATTGGAGTATGTCTATCCCTTCAAAGCTCGTCATCAAGCTCTTTATTTTCGTTCGAACGTAACAAACCGGTAGGCATACGGGTTTTTTTCATCCGTTATGCCGGGAACTTCTTCGATAATTTTCCATTCGTCCCAGTTCACTTCAGGGAAGAACGTATCCCCTTCAAAAGTTTCATCAATAAACGTGCAGTACAACCGATCCGCTTTCGGAAGCATCAATTCATAAATCTGGGATCCGCCGATCACCATCAGCTCTGCGTTCTCCGCGTAGGGAAGGGCTTCATCTATATCATGGATCACGATGCCCTGATCGTCCGTCAGCGTGAAACTTCGGTCTCTCGTCAGCACGATATTCTTTCGGTGAGGCAGAGGTTTGCTGCCAAAGGACTCCCAGGTCTTGCGCCCCATCAGAATCGTTTTGTGCAGGGTCGTCTCCTTGAAGAAGGCCATATCACGCGGCAATCGCCACGGCATGGTGCCGTTCAGCCCGATTACCTGGTCCTTGCCCATTGCCCAAATCATCGATATCATTACACCGTCACTCCTTCCTTGTACAAATGGATTGCGCCGAATATCGGTACCACTTGTTTATTTACACAGCTACGGTCGCTTTAATGGTTGGATGATACTGGTAACCCTCAAATTCAAAATCTTCGAATGTATAATCAAAGATGCTCTCCGGCTTGCGCTTGATGACCAGCTTCGGCAGCTCATAAGGCTCGCGTTCAAGCTGCGTTCTGACCTGTTCCATATGATTGGAATAGATATGGACGTCGCCACCGGACCAGATGAATTCACCTGGCTCCAGGCCGCACTGCTGGGCAACCATATGGGTAAGCAGTGCATAACTCGCAATGTTGAACGGCAGCCCGAGGAAGCTGTCCACGGAACGCATGGTAAGCATGCAGGAGAGCTTCCCGCCCGCCACGTAGAATTGGAATACAAAATGGCATGGAGGCAGCTTCATGTTGTCGATCTCTGCCACGTTCCAGGCACTGACGATATGCCGCCGGGAGTCGGGATTGTTTTTAATCGAATCGATGACGTTGGCAATCTGGTCGATATGGCGTCCATCCGGCGTTTCCCACGCTCGCCACTGCGAGCCGTAGACCGGTCCCAAATCGCCGTTCTCATCTGCCCATTCGTCCCATATCCGCACGCCGTTCTCTTTTAGATACCGGATATTCGTCTCCCCGCTTAAGAACCACAGAAGCTCGTGTATCACCGATTTTAAGTGAATCCGCTTGGTTGTCATCAGAGGAAAGCCTTTAGAAAGGTCAAACCGCAGCTGTCTTCCAAATACGGATAACGTTCCCGTCCCCGTGCGGTCCCCTTTCTCTACGCCATGATCAAGAATGTCTTGCAGCAGCTCCAAGTATTGTTTCATGTATAGTCACCTCACTAGAATCTCATATCAACAGTCTACCATGTTCGTGGAATGATTGGGATGCTTAAAATAACCCTGCCGAAAGAGGCCGGATATCGCTTGCGGCATCCACATAAAAAAACAGGAGGCAGAAAACCGCCTGCGCGTTCTCTGCCTCCTGGCCGAATATATAATGACTCGAAAAAACGAACGTCGTTTGGATTAACGGGCGATGATGTGGATCGGATGACCCATAACCAATTCCGCAGCTTCCATTACGATTTCGCCAAGCGTCGGATGCGCATGGATGGTCAAGGCTACATCTTCAAGCGTAGCGCCCATCTCAATAGCAAGACCGAGCTCTGCAATCAGGTTGGAAGCTTCCAGACCTACGATTTGCGCTCCGAGAATAAGTCCTGTTCCTTCTTCAGCTACGATCTTCACGAAGCCTTCCGGATGGTTCAAGGATACGGAACGTCCGTTACCTGCGTAAGGGAATTTGCCTGCTTTCACTTTATGGCCTTTTTCCTTCGCTTGAGCTTCGGTGTAACCTACGCTGGAGCATTCTGGATCCGTAAACACAACGGCTGGAATACATTTGTAATCCACGACGGACGGCATTCCGGAAATGGCCTCAGCAGCCACTTTACCTTCGTAGGAAGCTTTGTGTGCAAGCGCCAGACCGGATACGATATCCCCGATCGCGAAGATATGAGGAATGCTTGTGCGTCCTTGATGGTCGACTTTCACGAATCCGCGCTCATCCATATCGAGGCCGATCAGATCAAGGCCAAGCTCTCCATCCGTGTTCGGACGACGGCCAACCGTAACCAGCAGGTAATCTGCTGTTACTTCTTTGGTTTCGCCATTCACGGAGTATTTCACGGTAACTTCTTTATCGTTTTGCTCGGCACTTTCAGCTTTAGCACCTGTGATAATTTCGATACCGGTTTTCTTCATGTTTTTCGTAACGAGGCTTGTCATGTCTTTGTCAAAGCCAGCCAAAACGCTGTCCAGACCTTCGATGATCGTTACTTTCGAACCGAATTTGGAGTACATTTGACCAAGCTCGGCACCGATGTAGCCGCCACCGATTACGATCATGCTCTTCGGTACCTCAGGCAGGTTCAATGCTTCGGTAGAAGACAGGATGCGTCCGCCAAACGGGAATGGCTTCAGTTCGATTGGACGGGAACCTGTAGCAATGATGCAGTTCTTGAAGCGGTAACGCGGTGATTCATGATCATTGAATACACGCGCTTCGTTTTCGTTGATGAACATGCACTCGCCGTTGAAAACTTCCACTTTGTTGCCTTTCAGCAAACCGGCTACGCCGCCAGTCATTTTTTTGACAACGCCGTTTTTGAATTCCTGTGTTTTCGCGAAATCAACCGTTACGTTCTCCACGGAAATACCGAATGCATCGGCATGCTTAGCGGACTCGAACTGATGAGCTGCAGCGATCAAAGCCTTGGAAGGAATACAACCACGGTTCAAGCAAACACCGCCGAGTTCCGATTTATCAACGATCAGAACCTTTTGACCCAGTTGGGCGGCACGAATCGCCGCCACATAACCACCAGGACCAGCACCAATGACTAGAGTATCAATATCTAAAGAAGCATCTCCAACTACCATTAGTTACACCTCCATAACAAGCAGCTCAGGGTTAGCGAGCAGTTGTTTAATATAGTTCATAAAGTTTTGAGCCGTTGCGCCGTCGATGATACGGTGGTCAAAGCTCAAGGACAATGCCATAACAGGTGCTGCTACAATCTCGCCGTTCTTCACAACCGCCTTTTCGCTGATGCGGCCGGTACCGAGAATAGCAACCTCTGGGAAGTTAATGATTGGCGTAAAGAACATACCGCCTGCGGATCCGATGTTCGTGATGGAAATCGTGCTGCCCTTCATTTCGTTAGGAGACAGTTTGCCTTCACGGCCGCGAGCAGCCAGATCACGGATGCTGTCAGCGATCATCCAAATGCTCTTACGATCCGCATCTTTGATAACCGGTACGATCAGACCGTTGTCTGTATCCGTAGCGATACCGATGTTGTAGTATTTTTTGTACACGATTTCGTTCGCTTCTTCGTCGATCATCGCATTCAATGCCGGGAACTGACGGCTAGCCGCAACGAGTGCTTTAACGATGAATGGCAGATACGTAACTTTCGTGCCTTTCTTCTCCGCGATCGGTTTCATGCGGGTACGGAACGCTACCAGCTCGGTTACGTCCACTTCGTCCATGATCGTAACGTGAGGAGCTGTGTAAGCCGATTTAACCATAGCGTTCGAGATCGCTTTACGGATACCTTTGAATGGTACGCGCTCTTCTTCTGCACGAGTATCCACCGCTGTGGATGCTGCTGCAGGAGCTGCTTTCGCTTCGGAAGCCGCTTCTTGCGCTGGAGCTGCTGCTTGGCCTCCACCGTTCTTGAAGGCTTCAACATCTTCGCGAGTCACTTTACCGTTGTTGCCAGAGCCTTGCACTTGTGCAATGTCTACGCCTTGCTCACGCGCGAATTTACGCACGCTAGGAGTAGCCAGAACTTCACGATTAGGTGCTGCTGGTGCTGCTGCTCCACCGTTTCCGCCTTGTTTAGCGTCAGCCGGTGCATCTTGAGCCGGGGAAGAAGTTGTATCCGCGCTGCCTTTAGCTGCGTCAGCTTCTTGCGCAGACTGCTCTTCAGCAGGAGCCTCTTGCTCAGGAATGTCGCCTTCAGCATCGATGATAGCTACCACTTCACCGACACGGCATACTTGACCATCCTTGGCAAAAACTTCTTGAACCGTACCGTTCACGGGACAAGGAACTTCTACGACCGCCTTGTCGTTCTGTACTTCCATGATGATGTCGTCGTCTGTTACTTTGTCGCCTGGCTTGATATGCATTTTGATGATTTCACCTTCATGCAGACCTTCACCCAGCTCTGGAAAACGATATTCAAATTTTGCCAACTGAAAAACCTCCCTAGAAATTGCTGCTATTAGAAATTCATTACTTTATTGACGGCATCCACGATACGTGCTGGAGTAGGCAACCAAGTGTCCTCGATTTGCGCGAATGGATACACGGTATCCGGCGGAGTCACGCGAAGCACTGGAGCTTCCAGGTGCAGAATCGCTTTCTCGTTGATTTGAGCGATAACTTCTGCGGCTACGCCTGCAGACTTTTGCGCTTCTTGGACCACGATGGCACGGTTGGTTTTCTTAACCGAAGCAAGCACGGTATCGATGTCGATTGGAGAGATCGTGCGCAAGTCGATGATTTCCGCTTTGATTCCGTTCTTCTCAAGTTCGTCCGCCGCTTTCGTTGCGGTATGAACCATCAAACCGTAAGCGATAATCGTTACGTCGGTTCCTTCGCGAACCACGTTAGCTTTACCAAGCTCAACCGTGTAATCACCTTCAGGAACTTCAGCGCGGAACGCATGATACAGGTTCAAGTGCTCCATGAAGAACACAGGGTCATTGTCGCGAATTGCTGCGATCATGAGTCCTTTTGCATCATAAGGATTGGAAGGTACTACAACTTTAATACCCGGGGTTTGCGTGATCAAACCTTCGAGTGCATCGGTGTGCAGCTCAGCCGCTTTAACCCCGCCGCCGAATGGCGTACGGAATACGATCGGGGAGTTGTAACGTCCACCGGAACGGTAACGCATACGCGCTGCTTGAACGACGATTTGGTCGAGCGCTTCAAAGATAAATCCAACGAATTGAATTTCAGCGATCGGACGGAAGCCTTGAATACCGAGACCTACCGCCAAACCGCCAATAGCGGACTCAGCCAGCGGTGTATCGAATACGCGCTCTTCCCCGAATTCTTTTTGAAGGCCTTCCGTTACCCGGAAAACACCGCCGACATTACCTACGTCTTCACCGAAGATGACAACGTTAGGGTCACGGCTCAATTCAACGCGCATGGCGTCGCGAATCGCTTCTTTCATGTTCATTTGTGCCATTGCTTCATTTCCTCCTTAAGAAATACAGTTCACTAAAAATTCCAGTGTATATATCGATGTCAAAACGTTCAAAAACCGACCTGATGCCGCCATGACAAAACCAGATGATTATCCAGGATCAAACCTTTGACAATCATCGGCCGTCATTTTTATTGGAAATCAGCTTTCTGCTCTTCCAGATGCTTCGGCGTTTGCTCGAACATGCTGTCGATCAAACCAGGTACTGTCATTTTTTCCGTTTGTTCTGCTTTTTTAATTTGCTCGTTGACTTTCGCTTTCGCTTCTTCTTTCACGCGAGCTGTATCTTCCTCTGTCCAGAGGCCTTTTGCTTCCAGGTACTTCGCAAGACGTGCGATCGGATCCTTCTCGTTCCACTCGCCCTCTTCTTCCTTCGTACGATATTTCGAAGCGTCGTCAGACAGGGAATGCGGACGGAAACGGTATGTCACAGCTTCGATAAGCGTTGCGCCTTCGCCATTGCGGCCGCGTTCTGCAGCATCACGAACGGCCTTGATCACAGCGAGGACGTCCATGCCGTCAACCTTAACACCCTTGATACCAGCTGCTACAGCTTTATGTGCGATCGACAATGCTGCAGTCTGCTTGGAGAATGGAGTCGTGATGGCATAACCGTTGTTTTGCACGAAGAAGATAACCGGCAGTTTGTACACGCCTGCATAGTTCAAGCCTTCGTAGAAATCGCCTTCGGAAGAGCCGCCGTCACCGGTATACGTAATAACCACTTGTTTTTGCTTCTTCAGTTTGTAACCCATAGCGATACCCATAGCATGCAAGATTTGCGCGCCAATGATGATCTGAGGCATCAATACGTTAACACCCTCCGGAATTTGTCCGCCATGCTGATGTCCGCGGGAATAGAGGAATGCTTGATAAAGCGGAAGTCCATGCCATACGATTTGCGGCATATCACGGTAGCCCGGGCAGACAAAGTCGTCTTTCTCAAGCGCGAATTCGCTACCTACCATCGTTGCTTCTTGACCGGATACAGGAGCATAGAAACCGAGACGTCCTTGGCGGCCGAGATTTACGGCACGGTCGTCCCAAGTACGGGTAAATACCATACGGTACATAATTTCTTTCAGTTGATCGTCTGACAATTCAGGCAGAAGATCTTTGTTTACGATTTTGCCATCCGGGGAAAGTACAGATAGAGTATCGACTTCCTCGGTATATACTTCATAAGGAACCTTGGTCATTTTTTTCACCTCAATAAATATTTGAATATCAAGTTCCGCTGTTATAGAATTATTATACACCTGTTTTACTCCATTCGTCAAAGAAATACGGGATAAAATTTCACATTTCTTAACGTTTGTATGTATAACAGTTTGTGGATAATACTATAACAGTATGACAAACATCATAGAACAGCAGCCAACTTCAACATGTCAGGGTAATTTTAACTTATTGTTTACCGCATTTCAAAAACTAACCCGAAAAAGGTGACGAATGATGACGAATGAACGTTTATTGAAGCGAACCATCGTAAAAGAAGTTATTGAAAGCCAGTTTCTGCAGGAGAATCGAACGCTGCGCATCTACCTTCCTCCCGGATACAATGAAATTCTCAGCTATCCCGTCGTGTACTGTCAGGATGGAGAGGAATTCTTCAATTTTGGTCGCATCGCGACTTGGGCCAACCAGCTCATTCTCGAAGAAGGCGTGGAGCCGTTCATCATTGTAGGCGTGGAAGTGAAAACCAAAGTTCGCACCGAGGAGTACGCGCCATTCGGCAACCGGTTCGACGCTTACCTATCCTGCTTCGCCGAAGAGATTATTCCCTTCGTCGAACAAAAATATCCTGTGCGCAAAGAGCCTGCCGAAAGAGTACTCGCCGGCGACTCCCTTGGCGGAAGCGTATCCGTGCATCTGGCCTTGCGTTACCCCCATCTCTTCACCCGAATCATCAGCTTGTCCGGCGCCTTCTATGAGAAGTCCCAGAATATGATCAGAGAAGAGAAGGATTTGTCTTGGCTCGACATCTATATGATTGTAGGCTTGCAAGAAGACAACTATGCAACCGATACAGGTGTCTATAACTTCGTTGAATTGAATCGTTCAACAAAGGCGTTGCTGGAAGAACGGGGTGCCACAATATCCTATCTTGAAAAAGACGGCCGTCACCTTTGGGGATTCTGGCAAAAAGAGCTCCCTGCTGCTCTTATGTACTTCCTGGATTAATCGATTGATTGGCAAAATCTGTTGGCTTATCTAAATGACCTGTTACAGCAAAGTTCATGGCCTGTCCCACTGGGGACTTTTTACGCGTTACGCTTTAAAGCAGTTGGCAAAAAAGAATACCTATGATGCAACAGGAAGCGCAAGCTATGCGCTCTTTGTTGCTTCACTTCAAAAAAAGATGAACAACCGCGCATTTTTTCTGGAATGTGCATTGTTCATCTTTTATGTTCAGCAGCCCGTTCTTCTTGGTATCGCTTTCAATTATTCTCGTCAAAAAAGCGGTAGACTCACCGCTTGTTCGAATCGATTATAGCTTTTCTTTCATGATTTTGTCCAGTAAGATGTCACACCCCGCATCAATAAGACGATACACTTCATCAAAATTTCCAGTGAAATACGGATCCGGCACCTCACGCAGCTTTTCATCAGGCAGCAAATCCATAAACTTCAGAATCGCGGCCTGGTCGCCTCCCGCTAGCTTGCGCAAATTCGTCACATTCGAATCATCCATGCCGATAACGTAATCGAACTTGACGAGGTCCTGGCTTACCACTTTGCGGGCGACCATTCCCTCGTAGCTGATTTGCCAACTGTCCAGCAGCTTTCGGGTTCCTTCATGGGGAACGCTTCCGATATGCCAATCTCCTGTGCCGGCAGAATCCACGCTGATCTTATCCTGCAGTCCACGCTGTTCAATTTTATGTCGCAGCACCGCTTCCGCCATCGGCGAGCGGCAGATATTGCCCAAACATACAAACAAGACGGATACCATAATCCTCTCTCCTTCACGCTATAATTCATCGTCATTTCACGAGGAAATTCTAATTCATGCATGACGTTACCTACCATCCATTAACCTGAACTGACTTTTTTTCCACTGGCTGCTGTAGGATGGCCTTCGTGCAGCGACCTTCTGGGCAGTCTCCATTTATAAAGCACGGACAGCATCCGGAATACAATCACCACTACAAACAGAGTAAGCAGCTCCCAAGTCTTGGTGGCCACGCCAAGGCCGATGGCGACCCCTGCTATCATGGCCCACACCGCATAGATCTCATCACGGAGCACCAGCGGCTTCCGCCCTGCCAATAAATCGCGGACCATTCCCCCGCCGCTTCCGGTAAGCACAGCAGCCACAATCACCGCGCTCATGGGGTGATTCATTTGCGTAGCATATAGAGCCCCTTGAATCGCAAAGGCAGATAGTCCGATCGCATCGAACAGCGCCTCCGTTTTCTTCCAGTGCTGAATCAAGCCGAGCGGCAGCACAAACGCTACAAATACTGAAATCATCGCGAGCATGATTAAATCGCCCTGTCCCCACAAGGTGGTAACCGGCACGCCGATCAGTACGTTTCTTATAATACCCCCGCCGAAGGCTGTTACTAAACCTAATACCACAACCCCCAGAATATCGTATTCCTCTTCCATAGCTACAAAAGCTCCGGACATGGCAAACGCAATGGTGCCAATGATACTGAATACGTCAAACACATGCATGTCCAAAATTCAGTTCCCCCGCTCCCCCGTCAATTTACATACTACATTGTAGCCGTGCCTATTAAAATTGTGCAAGCATGAAAACTGCTCTATACTAGAATACAATGACAATTCTCTCGAAAAAGGAGGAATTATAATGAAACATACTCGCGTCCTGATCTTTACAGGTGGGGAGTTGTCACCACGATTCCTGGATGAGGTTCAAAACGGGGACTTCATTATAGGGGCTGATCGCGGAGCCCTCTACTTGATTGAACATGGGATGAAACCTGACCTGTCCGTTGGAGATTTCGATTCCATTCCGCCAGAACAGATGGATCAAATACGCTCCAATAGCGGCAAGGTGATTGACTGTGATCCGATCGATAAAAATTTAACCGACACCGAGCTTGCCTTCGAGCTGGCACTGGAGCATTCCCCCGAATCCATCATGATTCTGGGAGCAACAGGGACACGCCTCGATCACACGCTGGCTAATATCCACATGCTGATTCGCGGACTCCAACATCATATTCCGTGTTCTATATTAGATGAGAACAATTTTATTACCCTGACAGGCTCCAGCTGCATTGTCGAGAACAAAGGGTTTACATATGTCTCCCTGCTGCCGCTGACTACGGAAGTTACCGGGATTAATCTCGAAGGATTCGAGTACCCGCTCCACGACGCCACATTGCGATTGGGGCAGTCACTAGGAGTCAGCAATAAGCTGGCTGAGGACAAAGGGACGGTCCGGATCGAAGGCGGTCTGCTCCTTATTATTCAGAGTAAGGACCGCTAATCGTTACTATTTTGTCATCTTTGATACGGTAATGTTAACAATCAAATTCATCGCTAAAAACCCTTGTTTATCAAGGGTTTTTTCTCATTCCCAACTCATCGACTGCACTCATTTCTTAATATTTTGTAACTTTTAATGATATTTTAATAATCCGCTTTCATTTCATGCGGCCCAAGGGTTTGCGCCGATTAACCAAAATATAGTCGGTTTCAAATCTGATATACTCGGTTCATCGCAAAAAACAAAACTGCTTGGAGGTAATAACAACATGAATCGACAGCATTGGATTAAGAAGGCCGTAGTAATCAGCTTGAGCGCAACTTTGGGTGTAGGGGCAGTTCTTACTGTTGCACCACCAGCTCCTGTAGAAGCAGCATCGGTAAGCACAGGAACTCGAGTCGTTAACTTCGGTAAACAATATATGGGAACACCTTATAAATTCGGAGCATCTACATCCACTACAAGAGTATTTGATTGCTCTTCCTTTATGAAGCATATCTTCAAAAAATACGGCGTGAATCTGCCTCGTACATCTGCTGCTCAATCCAAAGTGGGTAAAGCGGTATCGAAATCGAACCTGAGAGCCGGCGATTTGGTATTCTTCTCGAGCGGAAGCCGTGCAAATGGCCGAAACGTGACTCACGTTGCCGTATATATGGGTAACAACAAAATTTTGCACACCTACGGCAAGCCTGGCGTAACCATCTCCAGCCTGTCTGGCAACTGGAGCAAAACTTACCTGAAAGCTCGTCGCGTACTGTAGTAGTTTAATTAGTCCATTGTTACTAAGGAATTAGAATTATATCAAAGACCGTCTTCCTCTCACGGAAGGCGGTCTTTTTTGCTTGCAGCATTGATTTCTTCCTCCGATAGCAGTTTATATCCGGTTCCCCGAATCGTTCGCAGCAGCTTTTGTTTGCGTCCTCGATCGATTTTTTCTCTCAGATGAAGAATATAAACATCTACCACATTGGTGCCTGTATGGAAATCGTAATCCCACACCTGTTTTAATATATCCTCACGCGTGCATACCTGCCCCTGCCTTCTAGCCAAAAACAACAGTAGATCATATTCGCGATGAGTCAGCTCGATCGCTTCCTCTGCTCGGGATACATTCCGGCTCAGAGGATCGATCACCAGATCTCCGATTCGGATGACTTCTTCTTGTTCCATGCGACCAGTCTGAAATAGTTTCAGTAAATTGGCAATACGCGCCAACAGCTCCCTTGTATCTCTATCATTAGGGATGTAGTCATGGGCACCTGCCTCCAATGCCTGAATGGCTTCATCAGAACCGTCATTTCCGATGATGATGATCGGGATCTGTTCCCTTTTGCCCGTCAATCGCTCCACGAGATTGAATTCGCTCATACCCGGCAATCTGCTGTCGATAAGCAGCAGGTCTGCGCCTGAACGCTGCAAAACGGCGACCACTTCCGAATAATTCATGACATGTTTAACCTTATAGCCCGATTGTTCCAATATCTCCATAACGCTCTGGACCCGATCTTGATGATCTGCCGCGATCAGTATTACTTTCTCCACGGGTTCCCCCCCGCTTTCAACGCTTAATAATGTAAGTATGGCTGTTTCATCCTGCTTTCACTCCAAAAGATGCTCGGATCACGCACGTTTTCCGTAGTAATACATCTTATCTCCGAAGCGGCGCTATTTTTATAATGGGATAAAGGATTAGGAAAGGGGGATATTTTCGCCGATTAGCTCATTTAATCGAAAAGTATCGAGTGAACACTCTGGAGGAGGAAAATAACATGCGCAACAAACTCGTGGTATGGCCTCTTGACATGGCTATGCTGATATCTATCGTATGCAGTGCCGCAGTGCCGCCAACCCCGGTTTCGGCAGCAGCCGAAACCAACCTCTCGCTTGGCAAAGCCGTAACAGCAAGCGGTCAATCCCAAACCTACGGGCCAGCTAACGTTATCGATGGCAATCAGGGTTCGTACTGGGAAAGCACCAATCATGCGTTTCCGCAGTGGATTCAAATCGATCTTGGCGCTGACACCAGCATCAACCGGGTCGTTCTTAAACTTCCTGCCACCTGGGAGTCTCGGACACAAACGCTAACCGTACAAGGCAGCTCGAACGGTTCGACATTCTCCAATTTGGCGGACTCGGCCGACTATGAATTTAACCCCTCTACATCAGGAAACTCGGTGACCATCCGTTTTGATGAAGCGAGCACGAGATATGTTCGCCTGACCGTAACCAGCAACACGACGTGGCCGGCTGCGCAGCTGTCTGAGTTCGAGATTTATGGACCATCGGTCTTCCCGCCAACGCCTCCAACGGGAAACAATATCGCCAGCGGCAAACCGATTACCGCCTCCTCAAGCACCTTTACGTACACTGCAACCCAAGCTAACGACAACGACATCCAAACCTACTGGGAAGGCGGAAGCAATCCAAGCACCCTGACGCTCGACTTGGGAACGAATCACGATATCACCTCCATCGTACTGAAGCTGAATCCTTCTCCGGCATGGAGCACGCGCACGCAAACCATACAAGTGCTCGGACATGATCAGAGCACAACAAATTTTAGCAATTTGGTATCGACGCAGTCCTATACGTTCAACCCCGCGTCCGGCAACTTTGTGACGATTCCCGTAACGGCAACCGTGAAACGTCTTCAATTAAACATAACGTCCAATACCGGCGCACCGGCCGGGCAGATTGCGGAATTCGAAGTTTACGGCACAGCCGCCCAGAATCCGGACCTGACCATTACGGATATGTCATGGACCCCATCTTCTCCGATTGAAAACGATGACATTACACTCCGTGCTACGGTTAAAAACATTGGGGCCGTGGAAGCCGGGGCTACGACGCTCAATTATTACTTAAATGCGGATAAAGCAGGCTCCTCCCCGGTAGCTCCGCTCGCGGCAGGTGCTTCCACCACGGTAACTCTACAAGTCGGTACCAAGGCCGCTGGATCCTATTCCGTCAGTGCCAAGGTTGATGAGGATAATGAAATCATGGAACAGAATGATGAAAATAACAGCTATTCGCATGCGTCCCCGCTCGTCATCGGTGCCGTTGAAAGTTCCGATTTGGTAGGAACTGTACAATGGACACCCGCCACTCCAGTCGCAGGGAACGCAGTAGCCTTTACCGTTAATCTTAAGAACCAGGGCAACAAAGCCACGGCAAGCGGATCCCATGCGATATCCGTCGCTCTGAAGAATCCGGCCGGTTCAACGATTCAAACCTTAACCGGAAGTTATGATGGCGCCCTCGCTGCAGGTTCCTCTGCTTCTATCCATATTCCGGGCACATGGACAGCGGCAAATGGCAGCTATACAGTAACAACAACCGTGGCACCCGACACAAACGAAGTACCCCTCAAACGGGAGAACAACGTCAGCCAGGCGAATCTCACGGTATATTCCGCTCGCGGTGCCAGTATGCCATATACCCGATACGATACGGATGATGCATTACGCGGCGGCGGAGCTCAGCTGAAGACGGCACCGACATTCGATCAAGCGCTCACAGCATCGGAAGCATCCGGGCAGCGTTATGTCGCGCTTCCTTCCAACGGGTCCAATCTGGAGTGGACGGTTCGACCAGGTGAGGGCGGAGCCGGCGTCACTATGCGCTATACGATGCCGGACTCATCAAACGGCATGGGGTTAACCGGCTCGCTCGACGTTTATGTAAATGGTGCGAAGAAAAAAACCGTTCCATTAACTTCTTACTACAGCTGGCAATATTTTTCCAGCGATCATCCTGCAGACGCCCCAGGTGGAGGACGCCCGCTCTTCCGGTTCGATGAAGTACACTGGAAGATGGATACGCCGCTCCAGCCGGGTGACAAAATCCGTATTCAGAAATCCAATGCGGATAACCTGGAATATGGCGTTGATTTTATCGAAATCGAGCCGGTCCCCGCGGCAATCGCCCGCCCGGCTAACTCGGTATCCGTAACGGATTTCGGTGCAACGCCGAACGACGGCCAAGATGACCTATCGGCGTTTGAAGATGCTGTGCAGGCTGCCGCTTCAACCGGCAAAACCTTATACATTCCTGAGGGGACATTCCATCTGGGCAACATGTGGAAGATCGGCTCGGTTGGGAATATGCTTGATGACATCAAGATCATAGGGGCAGGCATTTGGCATACAAACATTCAATTTACCAACCCGAATGCCGCTTCTGGCGGGATATCGCTTCGGATCGCGGGTCAGCTTGATTTCAGCCATATCTACCTCAACTCAAATCTGCGTTCACGTTATAATCAAAACGCAGTCTACAAGGGATTTATGGATAACTTCGGCACCAACTCCAAAATCCACAATGTGTGGGTTGAACATTTTGAGTGTGGATTTTGGGTAGGCGATTATGCGCACACCCCAGCCATCATCGCGGAGGGGCTGATCATTGAAAACAGCCGGATCCGCAATAATCTTGCCGACGGTGTTAATTTTGCCCAAGGAACCAGCCATTCAACTGTACGTAACAGCAGCATTCGTAATAACGGAGACGATGGTCTCGCCGTATGGACGAGTAACGTGAATGGCGCGCCTGCGGGCGTTAACAACAACTTCTCTTATAACACCATCGAAAATAATTGGCGTGCGGCAGCTATCGCATTCTTTGGGGGAAGCGGTCATAAGGCTACTCACAACCTGATTGTTGACACCGTAGGCGGTTCCGGTATTCGAATGAATACCGTGTTCCCGGGTTACCATTTCCAGAACAATACCGGCATTCTGTTCTCCGATACCACGATCATTGGGAGTGGAACCAGTAAAGACCTGTACGATGGGGAGCGCGGCGCCATCGATCTGGAAGCGTCAAATGATGCGATCCGCAATGTCACGTTTACCAACATCGATATCCTGAACACCCAGCGCAGTGCCGTTCAGCTTGGTTATGGCGGCGGTTTTCAGAACATCGTGTTTAACAACATCCATATTGACGGTACGGGGCTTGACGGGGTCACATCCTCCAGATTCTCGAATCCTCATCCAGGTGCGGCAATTTACACCTATACGGGCAATGGGTCGGCAACATTTAACAATCTGACCACGCAGAACATCGCTCATCCCGATTTGTTTTTCATTCAGAACGGTTTTCAATTAATCGTGCAATAACCCGGCTTAAACATCACAAAAAGGAGGAGTCCATTGCGACTCCTCCTTTTGATATTGACGGATTAGATAAGTAACGTTGGGTTTGTTTCAGATTAACCACCAACATATTGATTATACAACGACCTGGCCTTGGCGATATCCGATGTGCCATGCACCAGGGTTCTGCCGTCCCGGAATATAACCAAACGATGTGGATTCACCTGATAGATGATCATATACGGCGTTACGGTTGCTTTTCCTTGATGAAGCTTGTTCAATCGCTCAGCCATTTCGTCCAATTGAAGCTGCAGGGGTCTGGCTGGCCTGATCTGCACCGTATCCCTACCGCACAAGACTTCGCTTTTATCCGCGTGTTCAGCCGTCAAGTAAGGATATTTCGGATGCTCCCCGCATGTGGGGCAGTCCGATTTTTTCGCTCGGTCTACGCCAAACTCCACCCGTTCATTACGCCACAAATCGAAGGACAGCATCTTTTTTCTAAGAACATGTCGATGCCCCGATAAAAGTTTCATCGCTTCCATCGTTTGATGGGCAGCGACCATCTGTACCGCTTGCGGAAGAATTCCGTTAATGTCGCAGGTGTCGCCGCCCAAGGGAATCGTCCCAAGCAGACAGTTCAAGCATGGCGTCTCTCCCGGTAAAAATGTGTAACTCATGCCTGAACTTCCGACGCAGCCTCCGTAAATCCACGGGATTCCATGCTTAAATCCAATGTCGTTCAGGATCAGCCGGGTTCCGAAATTATCGGTAGCGTCCATCATCAAATCAACGCCTTGACTGAGTACTGCCAGTTCCTGCGCACGTACATCCATAACGATACCGTCCACGATACCGTCTGAATTAATCGCAGATAAGCGCTTAGCCGCTGCTACGGCCTTCGGCAATCGATCGATCGCGTCCTGTTCGGTAAACAGCTGCTGACGCTGCAGATTGCTCCATTCCACGTAATCCCGATCCACGATGGTTACATGCCCGACACCTGCGCGAACCAAAGTTTCCGCTACGGCGCTTCCCAGTGCCCCGGCACCAAGAACGAGCACATGGCTCTTTCGGAGGCGAAGCTGACCTTCTTTTCCAAATGGGGTAAACCGCTCTTGCCTAGAATATCGATCCTCTCGTTCCATAGGAACTGTTACACCGCGGTCCGTGGACTCCGAGGCTGCCATGAAGTGAGGCAACGTACGATTTACTTCCTCCCTGTTATCCTTTAAACGAGACATGAATTATCCTCCGATCAATATCTGCAAATCTTCTACGAATAAGAGAAGACTTCACGAAGTTTTTAAATGACAACCTATGATTAGAAATACCCATCCCCCGAAGAGGATGGGCTGTTTACTATTTCAGCCTAAAACAACCTTGTATTCAGCGCCTTCTCCAGGACACCGCGATGACGCATAATCCAGGCTGCACTCCGCGCCCTCCAGGCCAATCCCCATAGAGGGCCTTCCGATTCCGGCGTGACCTGCAGCTCGGTCGCTTCCTCTGCCGTTTCCCGAACGACCACCTCAACGATCATATCAAACAGGGCCGTTCGAAGGGACGGGTCGACGCCATAGGCGTCAACCATTAAACGGAGCTGCCTTGCACGGGTATTAGCATCCGGCAAACCGACTCTTTCCGCAACATCATCATCGTGCAGCTGCGGAAAGAGCCAGCACACACGGGCTAATTCGACGAGCGGATGTACAGGTCCGGCGTATTCCCAGTCAATTAACGCAATTGGCATCCCATCACGGGTAACCATATTCCAAGGTGCAATATCACCATGGCTGTATACAAGTCCGCTGTCACCCAGCTCACGCAGGAACCACGGCTTCCAGACACTCCCGGGCTGCGGTTTAAATGTAGACGAAGCGTCATGAAGTTTACGCAATAATTGTCCTACTTCGATGATGCCTTCGTCGCTCCAGGGCCCGGGATGAACAAATTCGCCTTCGATGTAACTTAACATCTCTTGGCCTTTCTCATTACATCCAGAGCCTATAATTTCCGGAATCGACGTAAACCCTGTTTGCCTCAGATGCCGCAACAATGAGTGTATAGCCGGCGTCCAAGGTCCCGATGGGCGGTACACAATCTGGCCCTGCCGTACAACCGACTTTTCAGGAGAAAGCACGACGTCCTCTCCCTGACTGGAGTTATGTTCCGAATTCATTTTAAATACGTCTCCCCTTCAGAAGGGAATTACACGGGTTAACGGGGCTATGGATGCGAATCCCCTTCATATAATAATGCCCCGATGGATAAGTCCATGTCTTCCATCAACATCTCCTCCGTTCATTTCAGGTTGTTTCTAGCATATCACAAATAAACCATAAACCGAATGTCCATCTTACCGGATATACCAAAGGAGGACAGGCAGTAATCTGCCCATCCTCCTTATAAAAATACTAATACATTCATTCTAATCAAAGTTTTCATTTCATATATCCTGCTGAGGGCAGGATGGGGATTCTGAATTGAATCAGGAATTCTGGTTGGACCAATCTTCGACGTTCCAGATCTTGGTCACCCAATCCTCATAAAACTCAGGTTCGTGGGAAACCAGCAGAATCGTGCCTTTATATTCTTTCAAAGCACGTCTTAGTTCCTCCTTAGCCACAACGTCAAGGTGATTCGTCGGTTCGTCAAACAGAATCCAGTTGCTTTCGCGCATCAGAAGCTTACACAGACGGACCTTGGCTTGCTCTCCGCCGCTAAGTGCCTTCATTGGACGGGTAATATGCTCGTTTTTGAGCCCGCAGCGAGCAAGCGCTGCACGAACCTCGTGCTGGTTCAAATGGGAAAATTCGTTCCACACATCATCAATCGGCGTAATATTCCCTGGACGTACTTCCTGCTCAAAATACGCAGGCACCAGGAAATCCCCCTGATAGGTCTTCCCCGAGAGCGCTGGAATTTTGCCAAGTATGGTCTTCAGCAGCGTTGATTTACCTACGCCATTACATCCTACAATAGCAATTTTCTCTCCACGCTCGATCAGGATATTCATTTTGGGGAGCAATGGCCGATCGTATCCGATCTCAAAGTCGATTCCCTCAAATACCGTTTTACCGCTGGCACGGGCTTCCTTGAAGTTAAACACAGGTTTAGCCGCTTCCTCCGGACGGTCAATCCGCTCCATCCGATCCAGCTGTTTCTCCCGGCTCTTCGCCCGCCCAGAGGTGGAATAACGGGCCTTGTTCCGCTGAATGAAGTCTTCCTGTTTCTTGATGAACTCCTGCTGCTTCTCGTAAGCATCAATATGCTGGTTCTTATTGATATCAGCCATTTCCAGGAACTTCTCGTAGTTCGCTGTATAGCGAGTTAATTTCGCAAATTCCAGATGATAGATCACATCCACCACCTGGTTCATAAATTCCGTATCATGGGATATCAAAATGAAAGCATATGGGTACTGCTTCAAATATTGAGTGAGCCAATCAATATGCTCAACATCCAGATAGTTGGTAGGCTCGTCCAGCAACAGTACATTCGGCTTCTCCAGAAGAAGCTTCGCAAGCAATACTTTGGTACGCTGTCCCCCGCTTAAAGTTGCGACATCGCGATCCAGGCCGATGACGGATAATCCAAGACCATTCGCCATCTCCTCAACCTTTACGTCCAGCATGTAGAAATCCCCGATATCCAGCTGCTCCTGAATTTCACCCATTTGCTCGAGCAGCAGCTCCAACTCTTCAGGAGAAGCATCACTCATCTTATTGGTGATCTCCATCATTTCTTTTTCCAGTTCCAGTAGAGGCAGGAAGGCATCCTTTAACACATCGCGAACCGTTTTGCCAGGTGTCAGCTTGGTGTGCTGGTCCAGGTATCCGTACCGGATCTTCGGTGTCCATTCCACCTTGCCGCTGTCTTTTAACAGCTGCCCGGTCAAAATATTCATTAGTGTTGATTTGCCTACGCCGTTTGCTCCAACCAAACCAACATGTTCGCCTGCCAGCAAACGAAAGGATACATTCTTAAATAGAGTACGTTCCCCGAAATTATGTGATACGTTCTCTACAGTCAATAAACTCATGGCTATAGTAACTCCTGTCTGTATAAAATGAACTTATTTCATGTTAATTTAGCGAAATATACACAGTCAAGAGTTTATTGTATCACATCATGGAGTCCGGCAGAAACCATAACTTTCAGGGATTAGAGGACACCGGGATTAGAACAGCTTTTCTCCTGATATCCTGCTGCCGCTGCATCTTTGGCACTCGGGAACACTTCTTCCACGCGATAGTTGAATTGACAGACATCACGGTAATAATATTTGAACCCCCTACTATCCACCCCTCCAAAATAAACAGGAGCTTTAACAAGTCTGCCTCCTCCAAGGGCATAGTTATTATAATACTGATCGCCCATGGGGACGCCTTGAATGAACGCCATCATACCGATGTCATCCATCGTATTCACCCACTCTTCCTGGGATATCAACGGAAGCGCGAACGTATAGGTTACTCCGTTTCGGAGCGCCACTTGGTTGTGCCGCTGTATGTAATAAGCAAGATGATCTTGAACGCAATTCACAATCGTGATCCGTCTGACTTGTTCAAACCTATCCTTGTCTTCCAGCAAAGCTATACCCGTCCTGCCACTCAGATCCTCCCGATAGCCGGAGTGCCAGATGGAAGATCCTCCGCCTGATTCATATACCTGAACGAAGGAATCCAATGTAAACTGGATGCTGTTGGCCCTGCCATCATTCCAGGCATAAGGGATTTTGGGTGTCCATCTATGCTCCATGAGCTCCTCCCCATACGCGTTGGTGAAGGTTTGTGAAACATACATATAAAACCCGTCATAATCCAGAACAACGATAGCAGGAATATACCACCACAGAGCAGACTGAGCAGCCGGATCATCCGCGATCCCCATATTGATGTACAGCGTCCGGGAAAAGGACTCCAGCGCTCGTTCTTTATCCGCACGCATAAATTTTATAGAATCATATGCCGACTCTTTGTCCTGGGTCTCATTATCGTTCAGCATCATCCCGCCGTCTTGAACGGCTGTACGCAGAGCAGCCGAATATTTCATTTCTACGTACCGGACATCCTCTAAACTCTCGGCACGCATGCCCAGAATTATAAACATGGGGAAAAACACGGCGGTAAATACGATGGCAAGATCAGTAATCTTCATTCAGTACCAAACCTCCGTATGGAAATGCGATTGCTGCTTTGCCACCAGAATTTGATCCGGTCAACGCATCGAACATGATCAATCCGGGTGTTCGATTCAGAGTACTGACACTTACCTGAAAGTGATCTCCAGCCGTTAGACGGTATCGGCGTCTGTCATCCTGTTTATCAACATTTGACTCCGGGAATAGATAACCCATAACATCTTCCTGATAATAAGCATCATATACGACGGAATAGCGGTTCAAGAATGTTCCAGGATCTGAAGGATCGGCATATTCCGGGTGGTATTTCTTATGATGATGTTCCATTTCCACATTGTAAATGTTCCCGGTGGCTGCCAGCTCTTGCAGGAAGTCATTGTACATGATCGGAGTAATATACCCCTTCGTACGAACACTGTCCACGAATTTGGTAACGGATTGATAAACAACGAGTCGTGACAGATCATCCTGTCTTCTGGCCATCTCGCCTGCGGGAACCAAGTACAGCAGAAGAAGGGCCAGAAAGGCAGCAAACCATTTCGAAACCGAGTTTGACATTGTTGTTACCTCACTTTTACAAACTGGATGCTCTCCACTTCTCCATCGATCCTCCGAACGTACTCCGCATCATAATGGGCTTCCATATCTATGATCGAAAGATCCAGTTCCTCCGGATTACTGCCTGATTGGAACAGCACGCCATCCACATACATATTGAAGCCGCCAGCTTGAACCTCTCGCAGCGTGAATAAGACTTCGCTTCCCTTATAAATGAGCTTTCTGTTCTCGTTCGTCATCTCTACGGTGATCACACCCGCATGCTGCTCCTGAGTCATTCTGCCTACGGCTGATATACCGCCATCCACCATCGTCTGAATATGGAAGGCATACAGGGCTGCGCCAAGAAATAATGCCACTGCTGCTGCCAATTCAAGTGCGCTTATCGTTTGTCCACGCAAGGCAAGTCACCTTTCCATTCATAACTATTGATCGAATTTAATGCCTCTGATTACGTTAGAATCATCCTTAACGATGGTCGCCTTAAATTTGCCGCTTGGATTGACGTACTCTGGGCTTTTCTCATCCATGACGAGTTCGATATTCCCTTGTCTTGAATCCGGATTGAGAATCGAACCGTCCTTCTCCAACACATTGCCGTACCATTGCCCTGCTTTATTTTTCCCTGTTGCTATGAAAACTCCAAATTGATCCTTATCCTTGTATTTGCGCAGTGCGTTTGTCACCTGAGAACCGCTGATGGTTGTTCCGTCATACACGGTAAATGCTGCCTGGGACAACTCAGTCTGAATATCTGAAAAATTGTTTTGAGCGGTTTTGGTTGCCTCCTGCGCCGAAATAAACAAAATAACAACAATGGTAATCAGTGCTATGGTCAGAAATATGCCTGCTGCAACCTTTAAAGCGGATGACGCATTATTCATTGAAATCTCCCTCATTCTTTCAATTATTTTTTGATCCTGTCGATCATGATTCCAGTTGAGCCAATCCACGTATTGTTATAATCGTTGAATTTGCTCATAATACGTTTCCATCTGGGAGAAACTCATGCCGATAAGCGGGATAACAAGATACATAAAGATCAACGCATACATCGGAGTAAAACCGATCATTCGCCCCCATGCGGCCTTCGTATCGATCATCGCTTCGTACTCCTGCTTGCGTCGCTCGAAACTGTATATCATTTCTCCATCGAGGTCATCAAAAACATCCTTGATCGGTACTTTATCTACCGCAAGCAGCAGCTTGTCCACCAGCCGCTGAAATTCAGGAAACCAGACGTCTTCCTTCAGCTCCAGCAATGCCAGCTGGGCGCCATGTTCGTAATGAAGCAAGCTTTTTTGAATGGGAATCTTAAAAATAACAGCAAACCGATTAAGCCATTCCAATATGGCCTCAACCGAGATGCGCTCCATTCCGCGCAGTATGGATATGACCGTTTGAAATTGATAAATTTCATGCCTCATTTCCATATTGCGTACTTTCCGGTGAAAATGCAGCAGCCATAATGGCGCCGCATATGCAGCCACACCTGCCAGAAAGGATAGCAGCAGCTCCCACCATTTCAAATACTCGCTGTCATAGCGCTGCAGTTTAGTCATAATTCGATCGGTTATGATCTCAACTTGTTCCTTGGTCAATGAAGTAGGATCTGTCTCACTAATCATCTGCTTGACCTGATCATCGGTCACTTCCGGCGACATATGCAATTGTTCCATTAGCAGCCGATCGCGCTCAACCGTTTCCTCTGCCTGCCGACGCTCGATCTCATTCATCTGGCCGAACAGGGAATGATTCAAAGAAACGGGGACATACAGCAGATGATGTTTAGCCTGCACATGCAGACCTGTAGCCAGCGATAGCGACAGGAAGAAAGCCAGGCAGAAGAACGTCACCCTTCTGATATAGAGCCATTCGAACTTGATTCTCGCGTTGCTTTCCTTTAGTAAGCGTACCTGCCTGTCATATTTCACCGTACCGGGTGTCGGAGCCATTACCTTCACAAGCCAGCGCATAACAGCAATCCGGTACATTCTTTCTTCCAGGGTCATCTTCTGAACCTCTGCGCGGTAATCCGTTTCCCGATTTTGCTGGAGCTTCTGAAGCAAGATGTAAGAGATTAGAATGATGATATAAATCGATATCTTGGTCATAAACCCGAGCTTGCTCATATAAAACTCATCCATCGACGGAAAACTGCTCCTGGCCCAGCGTTCAATCGGTTTGGTGAAAAAGACCGGAGCCAACGCAATCACATTCAAGCCCTTCATTAAATAATCCAGCTTGTCTCTGCGCAATATTTCCAATTGGATCTCCTTGGTCAACCCGCTTAGGCCATGCAGATAGATAGAGCCTTGTTTTCTCGCATGATCACCAAACTCCATGACAAGATGTGAAATACCCGCAAACGCTTTAAGATATCGGTTCGGCGCTACCTCATAATACCTCTCCAACTCGTCATCAGGATCGTTGGATACCAAGGCATTATAGATCCGATGAGCATGCATAGAAATTTCATGCCCTGAAGTCTCCGCTCCCTCGTACAAAGCTTCCTCTACCATTCCATGCTGCTGATAGTGATGGCGGACGGAGGAGAACAAATCAACCGATTGGACAAGTATTTTTCGTTCCAGTCGGTTAATGAACATCTCAACAAGCATATTGTTAATAACCGCTGCTGCAAGAATAACAATGACAATAAACCCCAGGTCCGGATGACTCCATATAAGGAGCATGGCGGTTAACCCGATCGTACCGGTAATCGCGAAGGCTAATCTCACGGTTTCAAACCGGAGTGATATTTCGTCATAGGGATGCATGATCGCGATCCGCTGTCTGATCCGTTTAAGATAGGCTTTGATTATAGGAAGCTTCATTCCATACCTATAGGCCAATTGAAACCATTGCCGGTACATCCCGCGCAATGACCTTACCTCGCCCGCATCAACCTCTACGACAGCTACCTCACCATACCCTCGTCTTCTGTTCATCCACGACACGATACCGAATGTGATGGAAAATAGTGCCAAAGATATGATTAAAATCAGAATTAATACATCTTTAGAGGACACTTTGTTCCCCCCAACCCGAAGCCAGAAACACTCTGAATTCTTCGGCATCTTCCGGATGCATATGCTCCGTCATTTCGCGAACACTGCTTTCGGATAACTTGGCGGCAGCGATATAGCTACCGTCCCGGTATTCAATCACATTACGAGATACGAAATAACTTACTTCGTTCAATCTCCGCATATGTTCTGTACTTAACTGAAAATATTCCTCCATACTGTTCTTCCAGCGCTTTTCTGAAGTTCCCTCGAATGGTGGCAGGGATCCCTTCTCAACCGGGATGCACTCTGTAATACGTTCTATGTAGCGGTTACCGTAAGCGTCTCTTCTTAGATGAATGTCAAAGTTGATCACGCTGACCACCTGCTGCTCTGCAATATGCTCTTGCCTGAAAACGCCGCTCTTGAGCAAGGAGTTGCGCAAGGATTGTACAAGGTCTTTGAATGTCTTGGCATGATGGGTAAACACGGTAAACAAACTTGCCACTTGAGACATCTGTATCATCCATGACGCTACCTCGTCACTGGCAACCTCACCAAGAATATTAACGGTACCGTCCGTCTTCTTCTGCAGATCCAGACCGGCCTGCCCACTAATATGCTCGGTTTCCCTGAAGCTGAGAATATTTCTGCGGCTATAGATTTTCCTTAAATGCAGCTCAAAGGCCATCTCTTGCACCCGAAGGGTATAGGAGGCATAAATATGACCCACCATCGCCATGAGCAGCGTTGTTTTTCCGGAACCCTGCGCACCGGTGATTGCCGTAATCCGGCTGCCTTTCATTAAATACCTCAACAAACCGATTACCAATTCCGAACCGTTTCCCGTAATTAACTGATCAAGCGAAGCCTTGGGCAGATCAAACTTGCGGACAAAGAACGCCCAGGACTCGGCAAACGGGGGCCGAACCACAACGACCCTGGAGCCATCTTTCATCTCATTCACTTTATAACCGCTGGCTTCTGAAAGCTGCCCGGGATGATTGTATTTGTATATGTTTTGACATACTCTCTTCAGTTCCAGCATCGAACCAAACGATAAAAAAGCTAGATGCAGCGACACCCCTCGATAAAAAATCCAGACACTCTCGCAGCCTGTTGCTGGTGATTCGATATTTGAAAAGCCAAGCCCCAAAAACTCATCCTGGTCGTGAAAGATATACTGTCCGCTGTCACGGTTGACAGAAATGCCACTTACCCCGCCACTGATCCCGTCGATCCGTTGATCCCTGATTTCATCCACGACGGAAAAGCCTTTGTACTGCTGATAAATGCGCTGAACGACGATATCAAGCTTCTCCGGAAACAAGAGCGGTCGCTGCTCTGACTCATAGATATACGCAATATCCTCTGCGGTTACCGCATATACGCTGCCCTCTCCATAACCGGGAATCACGCGAGGCCCTGCAAGATCATACGTCTCAAGAAGTACGGATAAAGCATTCTCTCCGTGCCTCTGCTTATACAGGTATAAGATGATCTCGAATTGATCCTGGGCTGTTAACTCGGTCAGGTTTTCGAATGGAATGGCCGCATGAATGTTGGACTCGTTCAAACCCAGATCTCTGACCAGCAGCTGCTTTAAAAAATCCTTTACATAAGCTTTATCCAGCACATCTCCGGATACGCAGCCCTTGAGGGCACTTCTCAATTCACTTCGCTTGTTCAGCCTTCGGCGATACTCCTCTTCATGCAGCCCTAAATCAGACAACTGGCTGTGCGTCAGCTGATGGAGGCTTTCTTTAACAAACGCAGTCATGGCTTCAAGAGAATAAGGGTCGGACCCCCGCGAAATAGCAGCGGTCGGTTTTCGGGTATCCAAATAACGCAGATATACAAACAGCAGTACAAACAAAATAATGATGATGATCCATATCGTATTAAAGGAATTACCCAAGAGCATGCTGGCCTCCCGCTTTCGAACCGCCGGAAGGAAGACCAAGATGTTCAGCCGCGGCATCCGCCAAGTTACAAACGGCAACATACAGTGAGCTCATCCGTTTCAGGTCAGCGCCTCTCCGACTTCGCTGCATATAAGGCATAACGGAGCGCATATTCCATGCATCCGTCATGCCGGAACAATATGGAACACCAAGCACCGTCGTTTTGATGCCAAAGCGGCGCTTGATATTTTGCAGTGTACAATGGCTCTCCCGGTCATATTTGCCGACGATATACAGGCTTGCCTTGTCCTTCAGTTCAGGGGGTAGCCCCTCCTGTTCAAGCTTATTCTCCAGTACATGCAAATTTTGATTCAAACCAACCACGATGAAGTCGGCAGCTTGAAGTATCGCGCGATCTACCGCTCCCGGAACTCCATTACCTGCATCGGCCACCGTGACGTCGTAACTTCGCTTGGAGAACTCCATAACTCTGGTCATAAGTTCCGCCTGTTTTCTGTCCTCCGCACTGCTTGTGGTCTGTATATCATCGGCGGACATTAGTTTCGGTCCACATAAAAGATCTAGCCGATCAGACAGGAGCGGCAAAGTATAATTGCGTACATTCTCCGGGTTCAGCCTCCCGCTTGTACAAAGTCTTTCCAAGGCATCCATTCCGGTATCTTGAAATGCTGTCATAAAATCAAATGATTCCTGCTTAAAGGAAAAAGCTTGTTCCACTCGCTCCCCTGCATGTCCACCATGGGCGAGCAGCACTTTGACCTGATATTCAAACGCTAATACGATAGGTAAACTCGAGGCCAGCATCGTACTGCCGCTGCCGCTTTTCAAGGGACTCCATACAGCAATCAGACTCATGCATGCCTCCTTCCTGCTTGCCGAAGTGCCCGGCGAATATGCCGCTGCTCCATTTCCGTTAACAGGCGGAGAAGTTCGGTAAGCGATCGTTTATACTGTCTGGATAATGGCTTGATACCCAGTCTTCCTGCATGTTCATTTTTTATTTTCAAGGCAAAGAACAATTCATCCCACGGCATTTTCACGGGAGGACCCAGCCACTGAATCCGGCTGTCTTCCAGATAACCTTCTATATAGGACTCATCCATCAAGTCTTCAATGACCTGAACATATACCCGATGGAAAGGAGGGAGCGGATCATCTGTTCTTGCGGCTCTTAGTTCATCAAGCAAAGCCGTACTCTTGCGCAGTCCGGTTACCTCGAACCCGCTAACCCAAACATGGGCATCTGCTGTATCCCACTGCGTCTTGTCCAGGAATTCCGACTTCTCCACGTCCATGACGATATAGTCGTACTTCTTCTCGTCTGCTTCTTCCAGATAGTCCATGAGTGAAGTATAATTCTCAAATCCGGTTGCCACGTCGAATCCGGCAAACTCCATAACCGGCAACTTCGGGTGCATCACGCCTATGCAATGTTTGTACTTCGCATCCATCGCACCATCCACGAGCAGTACCCTATTGTCTCCATTGGCTAATATTTTGCACATGTAGAGGAGCATGTCGCTCTTATCACAGATGCCTGTAAATATCCACGTCTTCACTTTGATTACACTCCTTCAATTGCTCATCTGTTCTTAGGGCTTAGCTTTGTCTTTACTAAGGACTTGAGAATATCAACTCCGCTTCTTCTGATTCCTTATCACTGCCCGCCTCGGCTTCTGGCGGTCCGGATGACCCCAGAATCTGCTCCGCTTCTGAATCCCTCTCTTCACGGAGCGGAGTCTCTGTAGGATCCTCGTCGTCAAGACGGATGTCAGCAGTATTCCGTTTTGTATCCGTTGAAGATTTCGTTTGGGAGCTTAAATTGGACGCAGGACTCCAGGAGTCTGGACTTCTTGCCCCACTAGCGAAGATGGAGTTGTGATGCATGTCGGATACCTGAGCCTGCTGATTCGGCTGAAGCTTCTTTAAATCCTCATCCAGCGTGTTTCGCAGCGTAACCTCGAAAAACTTCTCAGCTTTCTTCACAATATTCGGGTTACTTGCAATCAGCTTCGTTACTTCAGCGTTCGGAGGATAATTAGGAATCGCTCTATCTTGCAGCTCCGGCTCTACATAGGTGAGTGCATAAAGCGTTGCATCATGCAGATAAGCATCCACCAAAGCGCTGGAAAGCAATAAAATCTCCTGTTCGCTTAACGTCGTCCAGAACGCCGGATTTTGAAGCTTGTCGATCTTCTTCTTGGATAAAATGATGTAATCCTGTCCGGTAGGAAATTGAACCCTTACATCGATCACATCCCCTTGGCGTAAATTGCTTGGCAGATATACGGACTTCATCTCCCGATGACGGAGATCAGACGGTGTCGGCTCTTCTTCAAAGAGCATCGAGCGGGTAATCGGTGTGCCCTGCAGCAGCTCGATCTTGGCCCCCTTCCCGGCAATCTCTTCCTTGGCCGAGAACAGATTGCCGGAAGAACCATCATCAGGCAAACGCACTTCCTTAATATCCTTCGCATCGATGAAATGACCAGGCGGAATATCTTTTAACGGGACCCATGCAACCTTCATTGAATTGAGCTGCTGAAGCTGCGTCTCTTCAAGCTCCTTGATTCGCTGCTCGTATTTAGTACGCTCTATACTCTGCTGCTCTTTATAGCCGTGCACATAATACAACATTGCGCCGGCACATACGGCACCTGTTACGGCTGCGCCGGCTAAGCCAGCAAATATCAGTTTGCGGCTGCGCCTCCTGATAATTGGCATTGCTTCATCTCCTTCAGTTCATATGCAGTTAATTCTTTAGAAACCTGAATCTTCGCTTCCTTTCTGCCCGCGGCAGGTAATCCAGAAATAACTGTGCAAATGCCTCCCGGCTGCTGTCAGGCAATTCAAACGGGTCCAATTGCAGGGGCAAGGAATGAACTCTATTCGTTCCTAGCGTTCTTCTCATCTCTTGAATCGTTTCTTCCCCAGCAAGAGGCAGTGCGTAGATCCTGGCCGGCTGAGGATGTCTTGACAGCATCCGGGCCAGCGTTACCACATCATGCTGTCGCCACTCCGCTCCTGATCCGATAACGATAGGGAGATCGGCCCGAAGAAACTCCTCGAGCCGTTCGCTGTCCCGGTATGCTCCCAAATCCAACACCACCGCATCGTAACTGCCCCCGAGCAGCGAAATAACTTCCGTTCTGGCTGTTTGCCGCCAAAAGTGAATCCCGTTGATTTCGAACTTTCGGATAGACCCCAGCTTCCCGCCCTCGGCAATTTCCTGAATCCGGGTAAAGGCGGTGGATTTTGCGCTCATTTCTACGATCGCTACCTTCCCGTACCTTGAAGCCAAGTAATGCCCGAATGCGATACAGCTATGGGTTGTTCCTACACCGGATGATGCCCCCAATACGGCTGTCACAAGCGTCCCGGCTAGCGTGTTGGACTGAGCACTTGATATATTCGCAGTGATCGACTGATGCCGACTGAGCGCTGAACGAACTTCTGCCGCGGATTGATATCGATGCTCCGGAGCATATTGCAGCAGCTTTCGAATAACGGGTACAAGTTCTCTTGGCAAATCGCCACGGATATGTCGCTCCACGCCCGTTATCCATTCACTGAATTTACCGCCGGTTGAGAGATATAGCAGAAGCGCTCCAAGCCCATACAGGTCCGATCTCGCATCGCTTTGCCTACCTCCGTACTGTTCCGGCGCCGCAAATCCAACCGTGCCCAGCTTGACGGTATCCTCCCCACTCTCTTGTTTATAGCTTCTGGCGATTCCAAAATCGATGAGTCGAACCTCCAGCTGATCGGTCAGCATAATGTTTGATGGCTTTAAATCCCGGAATACAACCTGAGGTTCGTGATTATGGAGATACTCCAGAACATCCAGCAGTTGCTCCGTCAGTTCCATGATGAAGTCCGGATTCACATTCCCTCGATATCCCCGAAAGTACTTCTCCAATGTCATGCCCTGAATATAATCCATAACTAAATAGGTGTAGCCGGTAGCCTGTGCATGAAAAAAATCGACAATGCGCGGCAGACGCGGGTGACTGAGTTTAATCAGAAGTTGTGCCTCGTCCTGAACGGTGCGCTGCATACCGGGTTCAGACAAACTCTCCTTCACTGCCCATTTCTTCCCGGGCAGCTTCAGATCCTCGGCCAGATATACACAACTCATGCCCCCTTCACCGATCACGCGGTCAATCACGTAACGCTCGCCCAACACTTCCCCATGTACAAATCTGCAAGGCTGATTCATTTCAACGCCCTCTCCCCTGACTTACAAACACAACAAAAAAAGGAAAGCACTCCGCCACATCACTGAATCGTGATGAATAGCGGGATGCTTTCCCTATCGTTGTCGTTGGTTAATTTTGGAATCATTATAGAACAAGATACATTGACTTGTAAAGAGTTTTTTAATACTTAATCATATAAAGCGTAATCTCGTCCCGATTGTGGAACAGCTGCTTTGCTCCCTGAATCTGCATTCTGGACTCTTCAAACACCGACATGATCTCTTTCACCAGCGCCATCGGTTTCTTAGTCAGCAGCTTAACCGTAATGACAGCAGTGCCGCCCGTCTGAAGACTGTGCAGCAGCCCGGTTACCATTCTGGCCATTTGTTTAGGACTCCAGCTCATATCACACACCAACAGGTCAAACTCAGAATCTCTAAACGATACGTCCGCTGCATTCTTGTGAATCACGCGGAGGTTTTTGTGACCATCGAGTGATGGGTGCATTTTCGCCGGATCAATGGCCGTAACTTGCAGGCCGCGCTCCAATAAAAAGGAGGTCCATCCGCCAGGCGCTGCTCCGATATCGACAGCCTTGCGGAAGGAATCAAACGGAATTCCGAACTGCTTCTCCGCCTCAAGGAGCTTGAATTTGGCTCTTGAGATTTGTCCCTCTTCCCGCTGAAAGCGGACGGCGCCTCCGTTCCAATCCGACAGGTTGTCCTCCGGCCGTGACACGCCCACATACCAGACACTGTCAGCAGCGAATAGTGAAATGATCCACTCCGGTGCCTGTACCGTGTATTCAAGTTCCAGCGCAGCCAAGCGATGCTGTAATTCATCCCGAAGGGCCGCGGGGTTTTCCTTCCACGAGCTGTTCTCCGTCTTTCGGATCTGGATGGATACACGGCTGCGGCCGATTTCCTCCCGCTTCATGACATGCTCAACGACAGCATGCAATGCATCGTCAGCGGTATCGGCTGTCACCTCCAGATGCACCGGAAACAAATGCCGCAGAAAAATAGGCGGGGAAGACGTAATCAGCCGCTTCGCCTCATCTTCGGAGCTGCCGACTGTCGCCAAAAACACCTCACCCGGTATCATCATCGTGCTCTTTATACTGCCAAACATCCGGCGCAGCTCTTCTTGGGCGTAAGGAGCAAACCCATGGTTTGCCGTACATACCCACTTGCTGTGAAAATCCCGGTGACTTTGATTCTGTTCCTCAAGCTCTTGCATAACATTTAATTCATCCAAACGGATTAACCTCCAGAAATAACTTTGATCCAGGGACGTCCGCCATCCCATTCCAGCTGAGCGTCGATATCATAAGTTTGTTTGATAAGTTCATGGTTTAATACGTCTTCTTTTGTTCCCGCACCTGTTAAGCGGCCGTCTTTCATGAGCGCCACATGAGTAAATAAAGGGACAATCTCCTCGATATGATGCGTGACATACACAACCGTAATCTCGCGCTGCCTCAGCTTGTCAATCTCCTGCAGCATCTTCTCCCGTTCATACAAATCCAGGCCCGCACACGGTTCATCCATAATCAGAATCTTCGGATCGGCCATGAGGGAGCGTGCCAGCATTACCTTTTTACGTTCACCTTGTGACAATATTCCGAGAGGCTGCTCCGCCAGATGGCCGAAATTCATTTCGTTCAACAGGGCATGGGCCTGGTTCCTGGCCTCTTCCGGTATGTCTTGGTAGAAGCGCAGAAAGGCGTAAGCCCCTGTTGCCACAACCTCCCAGACCGGGTCGCTCAGCGTCAATTTCTCCAATAACGACTGGCTAATATAGCCGATCGATTTGCGGACCTCACGAACGTCGCATTGTCCGTAAACATGGCCAAGGACCTCCACACGCCCGCTGGAAGGAAACATATATCCTGTCATCATTTCCAGCAGCGTCGTTTTGCCTGATCCGTTCCTGCCCAAGATGGCCCAGTTCTGTCCCGGCTTCATCTCGATACTAACATCATCCAGAATCTGACGGCTCCCTCTGACGAGCGACAAATGCTGTAGCGAAATCATGGCTTCACGCTCCTCACAAAACTCACGATATCCTGCACGGAACCCATCCGGTACAGCACCTCCGGTGCGGGGAGGGGACTCGACTGAATAGCCAGCAATGCAGGAACACTGCGGATTTGATACCGTTCCACAATGTCCGGAAGAAAGTTCACATCGGCTTCGAGCAGCTGTACATCCGGCACCACATGTTCTACAATGTTGATCATCTTACGCGCAGCGGCACATGTGCCGCATAATGGCGTATGCAAAAATACGATGACTGGGTCCGCATTCGCATCCCGTTTCGTCAGGCGCTCGTGCCATTCAAGCCTCTCCGTCAATTCACGCTGCGTTACCTCTATCATCTTGAACCCTGGGCGACTTCCCGCAGAACGGATTCCGGCATCGGTCCATTGTGAACCCGGACGCTTTCCGGCATATGCTCATAGAGCAGCTCATACATTTTTCTTCTGCCAGATGGGCTTGAGGTATGCAAATATATTTCTCGGGCCTGCAGATTTTCGGCGATCATGGCTGCAACCACGTCTCCGCCGTTCATTTGGCCATGTCCCAATTCAAAGTCAAGGGACAGAACATCCACTTCACATTCACGGAGCATCAGCAAACACTCTTCCCCGCTTCGTGCCAGCGCAAATCCTTTCGGATTGGGGCGCCAGTCGTCTAAATACAGATGAATCATATTACTCTCTCCCTTGATCAGGACCAGGACAGCACCTTGGCGATGTCTTCCCTATGCGTGCCGTCAGCCCCTTTTTCACTTTCCAGGACAAATGCCTTGCCTGCAAGTTCCGGTGCCAGAACCAGACGTTTCAGCGCTTCTGTTCCTATCATACCTTGTCCGATGCGGGCGTGGCGATCTTTTCTTGAGCCGGCCCCATATTTCGAATCGTTCAAATGAACGGCAACGGTAGATTCCCAATAGCCCAGCGATTTGCCCCTGGCAAGGAGCTCATCCGTATTCGAAATATCCCAACCTCCGGCGGCAAACAAATGGCAGGTATCCAGGCAAAAGCCTATTTTCTCCGGATAATCAGCAAGCTGTCTGACCTTCACGCTCTCTTCAAGCGTCATCCCCATAGATCCATGATCCCCCGCCTGATTCTCGATCAGCAGCTTAGCCCTTCCCGTCCAGAAAGACAACACATCATTCATGCAGCGGATAATATTCTGATACCCTTCAAGGATATCCTGGCTCTTGAGATGCCCAAAATGAACCACGATACCCAGCGATCCGCAAGCCTCGGCAATCATGAGATCATTCTTCAGGGAATCTACCGTCAACTGGTAAAACGCTTCGCCCCGGGTTAAGCCAACCGCCATATTCGTCGGATATGGGGTGTGCGCGATCGAAACGAGTCCTTGTTCCTGACAAAACTTGGAGCAGGCGGCGGCATTGGGGACGTCCGGCATCTTTAAGTGAAGACTGCGCGGATTTTTCGGGAAATACTGATAGGCTAGTGAACCGATCCCGGCTGCATGTTGGGCTGCTGCGAGAAATCCGCCCCGTGTGCTGACATGGCTCCCAATTCGGACTTTAGACTTCATGCTGACAGTTCGGACAAAAGAACACTTTGCGCGAGGTATGCTCCATCTTCACGATCGGCGTACCGCAGCGAACACAAGGCTCTCCTTCGCGATCGTACACCTTGCACTCGTCATTGTATGCCCCCGTCAGGGTATCCCCTTCCTGAAACGGCATTTCCATATATCCGCCGCCATCCGTCGCCTCGCGCATCACTTTAACGGTACTCTCGTATAACTGCTCTAAAGACTGCTCCGATAAATCCTGGATTTTGGACAGCGGGTGAATGCGGGCATCAAAGGCAATCTCATCCGCATAACAGTTGCCGATCCCGGCGACAACCTGCTGATTGACCAGCGTAGTTTTTAAAGCGCCCCGCCGTTTTCCAATCCGTTCGACAAAGCGCGCTTTGGTCATTCGCCGATCCAGAAGTTCAGGACCAAGCTCTTTAAGCGCATTTTCCGTCTCTCTGGCTGTCAGGAAATGCAAGTAACCCAGACGCAGCCCGATAAAATACAGCACCTGATCGCCAAAGGTGATCTCGACCTGGGTCGACCTTGATGGACGCTCCTCATCTTTATGCCCCAAATACAAAATGCCGCCCAGCATAAGGTGAAGCAGCAGTCTGCCTCCGTTATGCAAATGGAATATGAGGTGCTTGCCTCTACGTTCCACAAAAATGACCTTGCTTCCCTTTAACACGGAAGTAAACTCATCGACGGTCACATTCAGTGATTTTTCACGGTTCACGACGACATTTGTAATCGGCACATTCAAAATGCTCTGCGATAACAATCTTCGGTAATTTTCCATTTCCGGCAGTTCCGGCATCATTCATCTTCCCTTTCGTCAATCACAAAAGTTTATATGTACACTCTCACTCATTATGAACACAGCAGATCTTTCACTTCACTTAAATCCCGGCAGACAAAATCCGGTGTGACACCCGTGGCTTCCATATGGGCCTCCATATTAAGATCGGTCGTGATTCCGGTCATAACGAGCACCGTCTTACAGCCGGCATGCGCGCCAGCCGCGATATCCGTACGTATATTATCTCCGATTACATAAGTGTCCTCCGGAGCCAAACCAAGGCGATCCGAAGCAAATTTCATTAATATCGAGGACGGCTTTCCGATGACCGTCGGTTTCACTCCGGAAGCAGCTTCGATCGCAGCGCCGAGCGATCCTGCACCGGGCATCAAGCCGGTATCCGATGGAAGCTGCAAGTCCGGATTGGTCAATATCGACGCGGCTCCCTCCTGAATCCAGCGAACGGCACGGGTTAACTTCTCGTAATGGAACGAGCGGTCGATTCCTTGAATGACATATTCAGGGGACTGCTCCACGATGTTCAGACCTGCGGACAAGAGCGCTTCACGGAGCCCCTCTTCGCCAAGCATTGCCACTCTGGCACCCGGCGACTCCTCAGCGATATATTTAGCAGCAGCCAGGGAGGAGGTGCATACTTCCTCCGGCAAGGCGGGTATTCCCATCTCCATCAGATGCGCCGCCACTTGCTCCGGTGTTCGTGATGAATTATTCGTTACATACAGAAATGGAATCTGCAATTCCTTCAGCCGCTCGATGAGAAGGTCTGCCCCCTCAATCCGATAACGGCCATGATACAGCGTTCCATCCAGGTCAATCAGCAATCCTTTTGGTTTTGGTTTTCCCATGAATTGATAGCACCTTCTTTATTTCTTTCCTTCACGCCATAAATGATTCATTGATTAAAGTATTAGCGTTCTCGGCATCGCCGTGTCGTTACTCATCGTCATATTTCAAAATAAATATGTATAACCATGGTTCATGCTCTGTGCAGATGTTTGCTTACGTAGAAACCCCGGTTAGTATTATTGTAAAGAAGGCTACTTCCGGTTGCAAGGTTCGTGGACAGCTCTTCAGTCCGGCGTCTAAATAGTCGAAAGAGATCGAAGACTGTCCAAGGGTTAGTGATTATAAACCGCTTTGTCATTTCCTGCGCTTTCCCGGAAAATAATTCACTCAATCACTCGATATTTCCCTGTAAATAACAGCGGTGTCAGCTCATGATTTGCGCTGGATGGGGTACAGGCCAAAATCCTCTGCCAAGCGTGTATTCGCAAAAATCTCCTGCGCTTCCTTGAGCAGCGGCTGCAAATGCTCTATATCCTTATATCGGGAGCTGAAGTGAGTCAGGAATAACGATCTTGCTTCAGCCCGTTTCGCTGCTTCTGCTGCCTGTTTAGCCGTACTATGATAGTATTCGTGCGCGAGTTCAGACAGATCCTCCATGAAAGTGGCTTCATGAACCAACAAATCGGCGCCTTTGGCCAGAGTCTCCACCCCAGGGCATGGCCTTGTATCCCCGAGAATCGTGACCACTCTCCCTTTTTTCGGTGTCAGGAGCACATCTGAGGCATGAATCCATCGTCCGTCGCCGAGTTCCACGCTTTCCCCTCTTTTCAGCTTGCCATAAAGCGGTCCTGGCTTGAGTCCATAATCCGCCAACCGTTTCAGGTCCAGACTGCCGGGAAGATCCTTCTCCACGATACGGTATCCGTAACTCTCGGCCCTGTGATCCAGCTTTGCTGATTCCACGAGGAAGTGATCGTCCTCAAACAACATGCCTCCGGTATGCTCAATGACCTCCATCGTATAGGGTACGCGCGATTGGCTGATGCTCAGCGTAGTTTCAATGAAGGGCTTTATACCTGGGGGACCGTATATCGTCAGGGGCGAAGTTACCCCTTGAGCACCTCGGCTGGACAGCAAACCTGGCAAACCGAACACATGATCACCATGCATATGGGTAATAAATACCTTCTCAAGCTTGGACAGCTTGAGCGGGGATTTCAATATTTGATGCTGCGTGCCTTCTCCACAATCAAACAGCCACAGACTTCTTCGCTCTTCCAGCAAACGCAGTGCAATCGAGGTCACGTTACGCTGCAGCGTAGGAACCCCCGCATTTGTCCCTAAAAAATAGAGTTCCATCCCTCTTCTCCCCTTTCGGTTGTAAACCGGAGAAATCCCCCGAAACATTCGGAGGATTTCAAACCGGCTGTACCGGTATTCAAATGTTAAGCTTTATCTACGTTAAAATAATGAGCCTCCGGGTGGCTGAAGACCATAGCGGATACCGATGCCTCCGGTTCCATCATGAAACCTTCGGTAAGATGAACGCCGATATCCTCTGGCTGCATCAATTTAAATAACGGTTCCTGATCCTCCAGATCCGGACAGGCCGGATATCCGAAGGATACGCGAATGCCTTGGTATCTCGCACCCAAGCGCTGTTTCATTGTCATGTCTGCCGGATCGGGGTATCCCCAAGTATCCCGCATCATATGGTGAATCCGCTCCGCCAGCCCTTCTGCCGTTTCCAGCGCGACCGATTGAAGTGCATGGGAGCGCAAATAGTCACCCTTGTCCTTCCATTCCCCGGACAATTTTCCGACGCCGTGACCGGCCGTAACGACAAGGAATCCAACGTAATCCATAACCCCGCTGTCTACGGATTTCAGGAAATCCGCCAAGCACAGGTACGGCTCAACCTGCTGTCTCGGAAACGTAAAGGTATGCAATACTTTTGTTGTATCTTTTGGATCGTATATGAGAATGTCATTTCCTCTAGACTGTGCCGGGAAGAAACGGTACATCGCATGCGCCTGTATGATCCCCGATTGAACGGCCTCTTCCAGAATGCCATCAACGGTTTCCTTAAGCGATACCGCCTTGGGATCCTTGGCTTTAAGCAGCTGTTCCACTGAACCTTTCAGACCTAAATGATGTCCTAACAGCATCTGCATGTTGATATATGGCAGAATATGCGAAATCGGATAATTTCGGAGCACATGCCGCTCCATATCTGGTGGTAAATATACAGGAGCATCGGTCGAAATTTTGGAGCGCAGTCCTTCTGACAGCTTTGGCATTACTTTAACCACTTGCGGAGCAGCAGCATCGGCTTCCTGCTCTGCCTTGATCTCTTCGGCGATTCTCGTCCGCTCGATCGGATCGCTGAGCTGGTTGGCCAACGCAAGACCATCCATTGCGTCCTTCGCGTAAAGCACCATGCCGTCATACTCGGGACGAATGCGGGTCTTCGTGAATTTCCGTGTTAGAGCCGCCCCGCCTACCATGATCGGAACGCTAATGCCCGCGTTCTTCAAATCCTGGGCGGTGGATACCATCTGTTGGGCTGACTTCACGAGCAATCCGGACAAGCCGATAGCATCGGGCTGTTCGCGGCGGTATGCCTCGATAATTTGCTCCGGTGGTACTTTTATACCCAAATTAATGATTTGGTAACCATTGTTGGATAAGATGATCTCCACCAGGTTTTTACCGATATCATGCACGTCCCCCTTCACGGTGGCAAGCATGATTTTCCCTTTGACCGACGACTCGTTCTTCTCCATAAAGGATTCGAGATACGCCACGGAGGCTTTCATCACTTCGGCGCTTTGCAGCACCTCCGCGACAATCAGTTCGTTGTTGTTGAACAAACGTCCAACCTCGGTCATCCCGGCCATCAGAGGTCCATTAATGATCTCCAGCGCGCCGTATTTGGTTAATGCTTCATCTAGATCCGGAATGAGGCCTTCCTTGGAACCTTCCACCACATAGGATGCAAGTCGCTCCTCAAGCGTCAGGTTGGATACCTTAACCTTCTTCTCTACCTTCTTATCCCGGAAAGCCGCGACAAAAGCCGCCAGCGTCTCATCATTGGTTCTGTAAATCAGGTCCTCGGCTAGACGACGCTCTTCTTCAGGGATCGAGGCATAACGCTCCAGCTTCTCCGTATTCACGATCGCGTAGTCCAATCCGGCCTTCGTACATTCGTACAGATAAACGGAGTTCAAGACTTCACGACCCGCTTCCGGCAATCCAAAGGAAACGTTGCTGATGCCGAGAATGGTATGCACTTTTGGCATGGCTTCTTTAATTATGCGGATGCCTTCAATCGTTTCCTTGGCTGATCCGATATACTGCTCGTCCCCCGTACCTACCGGGAATACAAGTGTGTCGAAAATAATGTCCTCTGGCGAGACCCCATATTTGTTCACCAACAGATCATATGAACGCTGGGCCACCTTGAGCTTGTCATCGCGATGGATTGCCTGACCGGTCTCATCAATAGTTCCAACGACAACCGCGGCACCGTATTTATGCACCAACGGGATCACATGCTCAAATTTCTCTTCACCGTCTTCAAGGTTAATGGAGTTAATAATCGCTTTCCCTTGCGAATATTGCAGCGCCAAGTCAATTACTGCCGGATCCGTCGTATCGATCATAAGCGGCACTTTAACCTTTTTAACTACGAGCTCCAGGAACTTAATCATATCTTCAGATTCTTCACGATCCGGATCCTGTACGCACACATCAATGACATGTGCGCCATTCTTAACCTGTGCACGGGCGATCTCGGAGGCTTCCTCGTACTTACCTTCTACGATTAAACGCTTAAACTTTCTGGAGCCCAGAACATTCGTTCTCTCCCCTACCATATACGGTCGGTTTTCCTGCTCGATATATACCGGCTCGATACCGGATAATGCCGGCAAATGTCCACCATCCAGCGGTCGTGGGGAGAAGCCATCCATCGTTTGTTTTAATGCGCGAATATGGTCCGGTGTTGTCCCACAGCAACCGCCGGCAATGTTAAGCCAGCCTTTTTCAGCAAAAGCCCCCATCTTTTGAGCCAACGATTCAGGAGATTCATGGTACTGCCCATTCTCGTCCGGGAGACCCGCGTTAGGATAACAGCTGATCGCGCTTCTGGACATTTCGGATAAGGAGCGAATATGGTCACGCATGAATTCCGGGCCAGTCGCACAGTTTAGGCCAATGGATACGGGATTCAGATGTTCTAATGAAATATAGAAAGCTTCAATATTTTGTCCGGCCAGCGTCGTGCCCATCGGCTCGATCGTTCCGGATATCATGATTGGGAGCGTGACGCCCGTTTTATCAAACGCTTGGCGGATCCCAATGCTCCCGGCTTTCACGTTTAATGTATCCTGCGATGTTTCGAGCAAAAGCGCATCAACGCCGCCTTCAATCAAGGCAACGGCTTGCTCCTCGTAGCTCTCGATCAATTCGGCAAAGGTCACACCGCCGGTAACCGAAAGCGTCTTCGTTGTTGGCCCCATCGCTCCGACCACATAACGCGGGCTGTCCGGCGTGGAATATTTTTCAACCGCTGCACGGGCCAAATGAGCCGCTTTCAGGTTAATTTCTCGGGCAAGTTCAGGTATATCGTATTCAGCAAGCACAACCGAGGTTGCGCCAAACGTATTGGTTTCAATCAGGTCGGCACCTGCTTCAAGATATTGTTCATGTATTTTCTGAATGACATCCGGCCGATGAATGACCAGCATTTCATTACAGCCATCAAGGTCCGGACCGCCAAAATCTTCAGCTGAGAGGTCCTCCTGCTGGATCATCGTGCCCATGGCACCATCAAGAATTAATATTCGTTCTTTAAGTACTTCTTGTAAGCTAGGCTTGTTCAACTCGTAAACCTCCCCCGAAAACGTTAAATCTTAGTGTATCAGAATATTTTTCAATAGAAAAGCCGAAATATTGCGTTGCAATGGGTACAAATCCACATTTGCAGATGACAAATGCTGTGAGGGGGGCTATAATACATATTAATCCAACGGGAGAAAGAGGGTTAAAGCTATGGCAGAGATTGTGATTCGCAATACGAACGAACGCATTACTGGGGAAGAGAATGTTCGGGAATTCCTGAATAACCAAGAGGTTGTTTACGAGCACTGGAATATGGAAAAACTCCCGGCAGCGCTTCAAGAAAATTTCAAGCTGAGTGATGACGATAAGAAGCGCATTTTGGACATCTTTGATGAAGAAATTCGTGACTTGGCTGCAAGACGCGGCTACAAAATCTGGGATGTCATCACACTATCCGAGTCCACGCCTAATATAGAGGACCTGCTGAAAAAATTCGAAGAGGTTCACACCCACTCGGAAGACGAAATCCGTGCGATTGTCGGCGGTAAAGGAATCTTCATTATTAAGGGCTCCGACGATGTCGGTTACTTTAATGTAGAGCTTGAGCCAGGCGATGTCATTTCCGTACCGGAAAACACGCCTCACTTCTTCACATTGATGGAGAACAAGCAAATCATCGCCGTTCGTCTTTTCATTGAGGAGAACGGGTGGGTAGCCACACCGGTAGAAGATCCTCAATTCCAATAAGCCTTAGGGCCCATGGAAGCTGATTGAATAGGAAAATGGAATAAGGCAGCGCAACAATCCGCTTCCCGGATCATGCGCTGCCTTATTTATTAACGATGCGTTACTCTGCTACCTTCAGTTCCTTTAACGGCATGGAATGTTGTCCTCTCGCCGTGACATGTGAAACAATCCGATAGGTTCCTGCCTCATCGAAGGTTTTCTCCATTTTGTATACCCCGCCTTGATCATGCTTAACCGGGACCTTCGCCTGAACGCCGCCGCCTTCCAGCGTGACTTCAAATTCCACAGCGTTCGCATCTTCCACCGGACTTCCGGCTTGCGTTACCTTCGCTTCGATCAATACCTTCTCGCCAGCCTTAATGCTCTCCGGTGTCAGTGACAGCTCGACGATGATGGGTTCGGCCATCACATCGTCACCGGATTCTGCCTTGCTGTCATTGCATGCGGCAAGCGCAACTGCCATCAGCACCATAGCTGCAATTAGCGCCATTTTTTTTCGGTTCATGCTCTACACCTCTTTTACACAATAGGGTTATGTATTGGTTCATTCACGTAATGGTCATTTCCAAACCTCGTTAAGTTACCTATTCCATTATATCTCATTATTCTGTTACTTCTATCTCATGCAGCTTACAATTGTGTGACGTTTATCATAGCCAGCTGCAAGGTTGAAGTCCGATCGTATAACCAACAAAAAACAGCCGATAACCGCAGAATTCCGCAGTTATGGCTGTTCCTATGTACAATCGAATACCAAGGGTGTAGGCTTTTTATTGCATGGTTTATAGGGATGCTATGATGGCATGCAGCTCCGATAAATGTTTGATCTCAAACTTCGGTTGAATGGAAGGATCATGTGGTCGGTTTACCCGATTGATCCAAACGGTATGCAGTCCAGCCGCATTTCCGCCTTTAATGTCTGTGGTCAGCTTATCTCCTACCATCACGGCTTGATCCGCCTCGACACCTAACAAGTCGAGTGCATGCTGGAAGATGGAAACATCCGGCTTTCCTCTGCCAAAATCGCCAGATATGATGATATGATCAAAATAAGGAACCAGTTCTGGAACACCGTCCAGCTTCTCCTGCTGCAGATCCGGGCTTCCGTTCGTAAGAAGCAGCAGCTTTACATTCCCCTGCAGTTCCTTCAGAACTTCAAACGTTTCTTCATATACGTATGGTCTTGTTCTGCGTTCAGCAGCGAATTGTTCGGCCAACGTCTGGGCCAAGGTTTCATTATCAACGCCCAGGCGCTGAAGTCCGCGCCGCCATGATTCCTTGCGGTATACGGGTGCCAGCTCCTGCAGCTGTCTGAATTCAGGCTGTGATCCAGCCGTAAAATTAGCCCACAAGCCTTCAAAAGGGTTAATTCCGATCATTTTGGTAAAAGCAAAGGTATCATAGGATTCATATAATGCTCTCGCTTCTTCCCGTACTGCGGCCAACAGTGCTTTGGCATCAACGCCGGTCTCGTCCGCTCCGGCCTGGCAAGTCACTTCAAACGCTTCTTCCACACTACGTTCATCCCACAACAACGTATCGTCCAAATCCAACAAAACCGCAGCTATCGGCATGTCTCTCCCACTCCTCATATACACTGTGATCTATTTGTTAATTATGCTCCACTGGAATTTGATGAGTCTTTGCGAACTCTTCCAATCTTTCGCCCATCGCTTTCGTATCATAAAAATTCATCATGCGCGAGAATACCCAGTTGCCTGCTTTTCCCTTGCCTTGAATCACAACAGAGCCCGAAGCCAATTTGATTTTCTCGATATCGGATACAGCCAAACGACGTTCCCGATTGAACTTCATCGTGGATACGGAAGCACGCTCAATCTTCAGGTAAGGCTTGCGTAAGAAAATCATAAGCGCCAACAGAATATACAAGCTGACACCAACCCAATTCAACACGTCATTGCTTCCGCCGGCTGCCTGTGACGTCGCCGTTCCGAGAAGCGCATACAAACCAGCCAATGCAACAAGCACTAACGGAAGTACATACTTACGCCCTTTAAACACGTCATGCTTATCATTAACGGCAGAGCCTTGGTACGAGGTCAGCCCCTGCTTCTTACGCTGCTTGTTGAGCTGTGACATATTTTTGTTGACTTTTCTTTCCCATGATCGTGACATATGGTTCCCCCTGGACTCAATTTCAAAATATTACCAATTCATATAAACTTGGGGTCACCGTATTCGATTCCCACGAATAATCGGCACCCCAAGTATTATAATTCTATCCTTCTATCTGGTCTCTGAATCCACTGTTGTAGATCCAGATGCCAGTTCATCGACTAATGCTTTAATCGCGGGCCGCCTTTTTGTTCATTTTCATCAACCCATTCGATCGATTCCAGCTGTTGTCTAAAGTTACTGCGAATATTGTTAAGGTATATTTCCCGAAGCTCAGCCCGTTCTTTGAGCTCTTCCGCGGTCAATCCCTCACTCTTCTGTTTTCTTGCTAGTACATTGATGCGTTCAACCAAAGTATCGATGTCCATGACTTCTCCTCCAATTCCGATATCATGTATAACTTAAACATGTGAAAAAGAGCTTGTCAAGGCAACAGCGCCCTTACAAACTCTTATTAAGAACAAATATGAACATATGATGCCTATATATGGGTTCCTCATTGTTAAGAAATCAATACTCGTCTATTATAAACACGCTTATACTGCGTGAAATCACATCGTCAGGCAAGACTACAAATATGAAGCGAGAAGTTGAGACATATATAAGGAAAGAGCCTCTCGTAGTATCATCCCATTACCAGACTGGTAAAGACAACACCTCTCCGGCCTGTATATCCGGACCTTTCAATCCGTTCATTCTTCGGATGCTATCCAGATATACTCGTGTATCCATATCTGCCGGTTTATGAAGGGAAGCAATCCGCCACAAACTATCACCATATTGAACAATAACCTGCTTCTCCCCAGTAGGCTTGTCCATCCCCCCGGCAAAAACAGAGTATGCCCCTGTCCAAAAAGAAGCTACGATCAACAGGATGAATAAAAGCTTTATAAAAGGAATGGATGCCATTCTGGACTTTAATTGGTGGATCCAAGTCTCCGGGGACTTCATCGTTTGCACTGGAACGTTCTCATAAATGCTGCGGTATGTACTGTATTTCAACATGGAATCATCATCTCCCAAACAAGTGTTCTCTTATGGATTTATATTAACACGAACACTTGTTTGATTCAATACCCAAAAGAACATTTGTTCTATTTTTATTTAGAACTTATGTTTGTACGAACGGAAGTTCTATGTTATAATTTTCCCAAACGTTACTAAATGGGGTTGATACGGCATGTCGAAAATATCCAGCCGCCAGCTGGCGATCTTAGAGTTTATCCGCAACGAAGTTCGTAGCAAGGGTTACCCGCCTTCTGTCCGGGAAATCGGAGAGGCTGTCGGACTAGCTTCCAGTTCAACGGTCCATGGACATCTTGACCGTTTGGAGAAGAAAGGCCTAATTCGCCGTGACCCTACGAAACCAAGAGCAATCGAGCTGCTTGGCCAAGAAGAGTCCGATAGCGCGAATCTGTTTACCCACACCATTGCCAGAGTGCCTGTTGTTGGTAAAGTCACTGCAGGTGTTCCTATTACAGCCATGGAGAACATTGAAGATTATTTCCCGCTCCCGCAGCATTATGTAGGAGACGATAAGGTTTTCATGTTGTCGGTTGTCGGTGACAGTATGATCGAAGCTGGCATTCACAGCGGTGACTATGTCATTGTGCGCCAGCAGCAAACTGCAGACAATGGCGACATTGTAGTAGCGATGACAGAAGAAGACGAAGCAACTGTAAAGACCTTCTATAAGGAGAAGGATCATGTAAGATTGCAACCGGAGAATCCTACCTACGAGCCACTGCGCCTGAACCATGTTACGATTCTCGGTAAAGTAATCGGACTCTTCCGGGATGTCCACTAATCTCATAGATCTATGAATAAGAGGTTACCTCCCTTAATTGGATGGTAACCTCTTGCTTTTTCTATACAGATCACGAAACTTGATCATAGCTAGTTTGTATGCTCCATAATGCCTTGTTTAAGATCCAGCCGATACATCCGTGTAGGTTTATAATCCGGCGAGCCTTCCCCACCCGGTCCCTCCGTGGACTGCAGAACAAGCTTATTGTCTTTCACCATGGGTGCAGTACCTGGTCTGTAATAGGAAGTATAGGACACCGTTAATTCATCTTGAAACCTGAGCTGCACAGCCTTGCCCGTATCATGCTCCACGGCGAATGCGTAGATCTGTATGGCATGACAGTCCTGATATTGCGGTGCAAGTATAAATACATCCGCATCCTGAAACGGCAATCGAACCATATGGACAGCTGCAGAAGTTGGCTGAATAAAAGTAAGATCATCCAGCGTGGTTACTTCATCCGTAACTTCATTATAGCTATATCGTACGATGTAGTTTCCGGTAAACGATTGGTCCGTTTCGATACCGAAGCAGCTAGGAGCTCCCAGTGTCGTGATTTTTTCCTTTTCCACAGCAACCACACTGAGCCTTCCCTGATCTGTAAAGCCTTGCGCCCGAATTGTCTCCTCGTTATGTGGTGGTACATCCCCAGCTCTCTGTTGTTCCTCAACGTCAAAAGGCAGCTGTATGGCAAGTAACATAACCAGAAGCAGCAGCACGCCTGTAAAGCCAACTTGTAGATACTTTCGGCGCTTAGGCCTACCTTCGTCACGGATCACGGACATCTGGACGTTTTTTTTCATTTCAGCCGTAAATTTATCATTTGGAAAAGGTCCCTTTGAAACCCGGGAATACCAGTCTGGTTTATCCTCATTCATCTCCATTCTCCTTTAACAGGTTCTGCACTTTTTTCCTTGCCCGATACAGTCTGGATTTTACGGTACCCGCCGCTAGGTTAAGGAACTCCGCAATCTGATTGATTGACATCTCATAGTAAAGGTCCAAGATGAGCACCTCCCTAAACTTCCTGGGTAAAGTCATAATCATGGCCCATATTTCATCCGTGTACTGCCCGTCCAGATACTCCAGTTCCGCGGACCGACTTGACGCATCGATGTGCAGTCTGTCCTTAAGGGTCACTTTCCGAAAGAAAAAAGCCTGTTTGTACCGGAACGCGGTATGTCGTGTGATCGTGAGCAGCCACGTTTTTAACGACGCCTGACCGCGAAATGTATGTATGCCAAAATAAGCTTTAATAAACACATCTTGAGCAATATCGTCTGCCAGTGCTTGCTGTTTGGTCAGAAAATAAGCGTAATTCCAGATATCATTTCCGTACAAGCTCATGATTTTATCCAGTGTCTGTGTGTCCATCACCGTCATCTGCTTCAAGTATTCCAGTTCCAACCGATTCACCTCATCTAATTAGAGTCATGGAGGTCAGCAAAGGTTCCCCTCTTCCGAAAAAAACAAAAAAAAGAATCTCCCCTTATAGAGGGTGATTCTGTAGTAGTTGCATTCTATGAACGATTCTCCATAACCATAAGTCAAAATGATTACTATTATTAATGAGCTACCCATTCTAAAATAGGGGCATTTTGGGGGTGAAACAAGAATAACTATCATTCCACCACCATCTGCCCCCAAAAACAAAAACCCCTCACGCCTTACGGCGCAAGGGATTCCTCTATTAATACATCGTAATGTACTGATCGCGTTCCCATTGGTGAACTTGCGTGCGGTACATGTCCCATTCGATTTCTTTCAGCTCATAGAAGTGAGCCAACGCATGATCACCGAGTGCATCGGAGATGACTTCGCTGCGGATCAACTCGTTGAGTGCTTCCTTCAGGTTTGCAGGCAAGCTAGGGATGCCTTCCTCAATGCGCTCTTCTTCCGTCATCACGTAGATGTTACGGTCAATTGGAGCCGGGAGCGACAGCTCGCGCTTAACGCCGTCCAAGCCTGCTTTCAGCATGACAGCCAGAGCCAGATACGGGTTAGCCGCCGGATCCGGGTTACGCACTTCGATGCGCGTGCTGAGACCACGGGACGCAGGAATACGAATCATCGGACTGCGGTTACTTGCAGACCATGCAACGTAGCAAGGTGCTTCGTAACCAGGCACGAGACGCTTGTACGAGTTAACCGTTGGGTTCGTGATCGCGGCAAACGCGCGTGCATGCTTAAGAATACCCGCCATATAGTGCCGAGCCGTTACGCTCAAGCCAAGCTCATCACTCTCGTCGACAAACGCGTTCTCTCCGCCTTTGAAGAGCGATTGGTTACAGTGCATGCCGGAGCCGTTCACACCGAATAGCGGTTTTGGCATAAATGTTGCAATCAGTCCATGCTGACGAGCGATCGTCTTCACTACCAATTTAAATGTTTGAATCTGGTCAGCTGCTTTAATCGCATCTGCATATTTGAAATCGATTTCGTGCTGGCCGGGAGCAACCTCATGGTGAGAAGCTTCGATTTCGAAGCCCATCTCTTCCAGTGTCAATACGATATCGCGGCGGCAGTTCTCGCCAAGATCCGTAGGCGCGAGGTCAAAGTATCCACCTTGGTCATTGAGCTCCATGGTCGGGTTGCCTTTTTCATCGGTTTTGAACAGGAAGAATTCAGGCTCCGGACCGACATTCATGGAAGTGAAGCCCATCTCTTCGGCTTCTTTCAGCGCTCTCTTCAGAATGCCGCGCGGATCTCCTGCAAACTGTGTGCCGTCAGGCATGTAGACATCACAGATCAGACGCGCAACGCGATCCTCGGATACCCAAGGGAAAATCATGAAGGTATCCAGGTCCGGGTACAGGTACATATCGGATTCTTCGATCCGTACATAACCTTCGATGGATGAACCGTCGAACATCATTTTATTATCAAGCGCTTTAGGCAGCTGGCTGACAGGAATTTCAACGTTTTTAATCGTTCCAAGCAAATCTGTAAATTGCAAGCGGATAAATCGAACATTTTCTTCTTTGGCAATGCGTAGAATGTCCTCTCTGGTATAACTCACTTTATCCTCTCCTTTTTAAATAAAAACTAGATTGAATGATGAATTACAGCATGGCAATCCTTATTTATTAAAAAACCGGGATAATTCCCCTTGAATCAATGAAACCTGACCCGGTCTTTTAGCGGTAATCAATTCCTGCTTCAGCAAACGTCGCAACTGGGACTCAGACATCTCACGGCGTCTGTTCTCGGTATCAGGAGTAATGACGGTAGCCTCTTCTGACTCCTTCGTGACAGGGTTCATTACTTGCTTAATGCCGGCGATATTAACACCTTTTTCAATCAAAGCCTTAATCTCTAGCAGTCGCTCCACATCATTGAAGGAAAACAGGCGTTGGTTGCCCGACGTACGGGCTGGGACAATTAAGTTATGCTGCTCATAATAGCGAATTTGTCTGGCAGATAGATCCGTAAGCTTCATAACAATGCCTATCGGAAATAACGCCATATTCCTCCGAATCTCATCACCCATATCTCATCAACCTTCCAAGTGGTCTATTCTGATCCTATTGTACATTTCCTGATCAACCACGTCAACCGCATGTAAGGATAACTCACAACAATTTACGATCTTTCATGCTTTGGAGGGCCATAAGCACACCATATTTAACATGGGAGTAGGTTAAGCCGCCTTGCATATAACCGATATAAGGTGATCGGATCGGCGCGTCCGCTGATAATTCGAGGCTTCCTCCCTGAATGAACGTACCTGCCGCCATGATTACGGGATGTTCATACCCAGGCATATCCCAAGGTTCAGGCACCACATGACTATCGACCGCCGCGGCCTGCTGAATCCCTTGAACAAAAGCGATCAGATGATCCGCACCGGTAAACGATACAGCCTGAATCAAATCGGTTCGCTCATCCTGCCAGCCCGGCTTGGTTGTGAATCCTACCGCCTCAAACATCGCGGCAGCATAAATGCTGCCCTTAACCGCTTGTCCAACCGTGGATGGTGCCAGGAATAATCCCTGATAGATCCCTCTGGTCGTTCCCAGCATAGCCCCCACTTCTCGTCCGATGCCGGGAGCAGTCAGCCGATAGGCCGCCTTATCGACATAGGCTGCTTTACCGCATATGTAGCCGCCGGTTTCAGCAATGCCGCCGCCAGGGTTTTTGATAAGCGAACCTGCCATCAGGTCAACGCCCACCTCCGTCGGCTCCAATCGCTCCGTAAACTCGCCGTAACAGTTATCAACGAAAACGATCAAACCCTTGCGTATAGACCTGATCCGGCTGACCATGTCACCAATCTGCGATACCGTGAACGAAGAACGCCAATCATAACCTCGGGAACGCTGGATACCGATCACCTTAGTTGAAGGCGTGATGGCCCTCTCTACCCGCTCCCAATCAATCTCCCCTTGTTCGGTTAGCGCAACCTCCTGATAACCGATTCCGAAATCTCGAAGGGACCCGGTGCCGTCCCCGGGTTCGCCAATCACTTTATGGAGGGTGTCATAGGGACGGCCCGAAATATACAACAGCTCATCTCCAGGCCTTAACACACCAAAGAGTGCTGTTGAGATCGTATGGGTACCGGAAGCAAAATGCGGCCTTACCAGGGCAGATTCGGCTCCAAATACGTCCGCATAGACTTCATCCAGCACTTCACGGCCGCGATCATTGTATGCATACCCGGTGGAAGCCGCAAAATGAAAATCACTCACCTGAAACTTCTGGAAAGCATCGATTACCTTCCACTGATTAAAATCAACAATAGCGTCGATCTCCCGTATACGCTGACCGATTTTGGACTCAATCTCACTGCTCAATTCGAGTATATCTTGCGAAAATCTTGCCATGACTAACTGCTCTCTCCTCTTATACACATGATGTCTCACATCTTAACATATATTTTTGTTGCATAGAACTCATCCACCTCGAGCCGCCCTGAACACGCAATATAAGCCCCTGTACAGGGGCTTATATTGCATTTCCTACCTATGACTAAGATCCATTCTGAACGTAATCATGGAGCAAATAACCCATTTTCTCATAATCCGCTTTATTGATCCGAACCTCATAGAGGATATCATTCTCATCAAAAGACTGCTCCAGTACATCTCCGACACGGTATACAACCGAATTCAGATCTCCGCGGTCAGCCGGAATCCGGAACGTCACGTTCCCTCCGGACAGCTGGTCCTGAATCGCTTCGCGTACCGTTTCCAAATCCTGATCCTCATACGCGCTGATCTTTAATTGTCCATCCCCCGTCGGCAGCATTTCCAGCTGGCCCGGCTCACAAGCATCCTTTTTGTTAAACAGAACGATCTGCGGTTTATCCGCTGCCCCCAGATCCTGGAGGATGGATTGAACGACAGCCATCTGTTCGTCCCGCATAGGCGAAGAAGCATCTACCACATGAAGGATCAGATCGGCTTCGTTGGCTTCTTCCAGCGTCGCACGGAACGCCGCTACCAGATCATGAGGAAGGTTCTGGATAAATCCTACGGTATCCGTAAGGACGACTTCTTTGCCGCTCGGAAGCTCCAGCACGCGCGAAGTGGGATCCAGCGTAGCAAACAATTGATTTTCAATATATACGTCTGCTGCCGTTAAACGGTTCAACAATGTCGACTTCCCGGCATTGGTATAACCGACGAGAGCAACCTGCACGGCCCCGCTCTTCTTCCGGCGCTCCCGATGGAGCGTCCGGTGCCGGGTGACTTCATCCAGCTGCCGCTTTAGGTCGCTGATTCTGTCCCGAATATGCCTGCGGTCGGTTTCAAGCTTGCTCTCCCCCGGTCCGCGTGTCCCGATCCCTGCTCCTAGCCTGGACAGGTTCTTGCCATGTCCCGACAACCGCGGGAGCAAATAAGTAAGCTGCGCTAATTCCACCTGGATAATCCCCTCACGGGTCTTCGCCCGCTGAGCGAAAATATCCAGTATCAATTGAGTCCGGTCGATAATTTTTACATCGAGCGTTTCTTCCAGATTCCGAACTTGCGCACCGGATAATTCCTGATCAAATATGGCCGTTGTTGCGCCCAAGCCTTCAATTGCCATGCGCAGCTCTTCGACCTTTCCTTTGCCGATAAACCACTTGGAATCCGGAACTTCGCGATTCTGCGTAATGACATCCAGCACCTCCACTCCTGCGGTTTCAGCAAGCTGAACCAACTCCTGGAGCGAGTGTTCCGGGTTTATTCCCGAGCGTTTAACCGCATCCGTCACCAAACTGACCAAAACGGCTTTATCTTCGATCTCTGTCCGGGTATCATGCGTTATATTTGTCATATAGCCAACTCCTTCTAACATTACGTCTCCTAATTTAACTAACCGCTGCTGCCCGCAATAAACATTATGATCCAAAGAAAGCAGCGCTACCCCTTCATTATGTTCGAAGACAAGCTTAAAATCATTGTATTTTTCCGTTTAACTTAAAGTCCTCCGGCCGCAGGGTCATAAGCTCCAGCTTGCCGGGATTACCGGTTACGTACTGATTCAGCAGCCGAACCGATTGATTCCTTATCGATTTCTCGATGACATTCCGTACATAACGCGCATTACTAAAGGCGTGCAGTCCGTGATCCTTCTCCATCTGCAGGTGTTCCTTGAGCTTGCTCAGCGACTGTGGCATCAAGATATAATCCCTCTCCTTCGCCATCAGCTCCGAAATCTGTATCAATTGATCCAGATTGTAATCCGGGAAGTCCATCTGGATCGGAAAACGGGAATACAGGCCGGGATTCGAATCCATAAAAAAATCAATCTCATCACTGTAGCCTGCCAGAATAAGAATGAACTGGTTTTTATGATCCTCCATCGCCTTGACCAGCGTATCGATCGCTTCCTTGCCAAAATCCTTCTCGCCGCCGCGCGCCAAACTGTAAGCCTCGTCGATGAACAGGATCCCTCCAAGCGCTTTTTTAACCAGCTCTCTGGTCTTTTGTGCCGTGTGACCGATATATTCACCTACGAGATCCGCCCGTTCCACTTCGACCAGATGACCCTTATTAAGCACGCCCATCTTCTGAAACAGCTTTGCCACGATACGGGCGACTGTTGTTTTCCCTGTTCCGGGATTTCCTTTAAAAATCATATGGTACACATGACCGCCGCTTAATAAGCCTGCTTCCGAACGCATCTGGGCCACTTGAAGCAAAGCATAGATTTCAAATACCAGGTCTTTGATTTGTTCAAGACCTACCAGTTGATCCAGCTCTTTCTGTATTTCCTGGAATAGACTGTGCTGGGAAACAGGGTTTGGCGAAGGGGCCGGTTCGCGTTCTGGAACCGCACTGCTGATGAGTGGAGGTTCCGCGCTGCGGAGCACGACATTAATCTGCCTGGATGGCCGTCCTTCAGATCGGCCGTTAGCGGCCGTTACACGCCCGTTCATTGCTCCTCACCTCTTTATCCAAAGGGCTGACTATCTATTCCAATGTATTCTATTTACAGCCTGCTTATTAGAAGTTTCGTCCTCATAGGACACCCATGGCGATCAACAGCCGATCGGCCGTCCATTTCGTATACGCCAGCACTTCCCTAGACTTGTGTTTGGCCATTGGCAAAACGGTAGATTCCGTCAGCGATATAGAAGGACGATCATAACCAAGGGTTGTCGCAACCTCCATCGCCCTCGTCCCGTGATAGTCATGGGTTACTATAATGGCGGTCTTCCACCCATGCTCCTCCATTATTGCTTGGCTGAAGAGCAAATTCTCGTAAGTGCTCGTAGCTTCGTTCTCCAGGAAGATTTGTTCTTCGGGTACGCCCGCGTCGACCAAGAAATTTCTCATCCCTTCGGCTTCGGTAAATGGATACCCGGGCTTATCAAGGCCGCCTGAAACGATAAAGGTATCAAAACGGCCTGCATGGTATTCAACCAGTGCATGCTCAAGCCGTTCGCGAAGCCCAGGACTTGGCTGATCTCCCCACATGGAAGCGCCCAAGATGATGCCGACATCCGCCTTTTCCGACGGACTGCTGACTGCGCTTTCGATCTTCCAATATGCATAACCTGACCATAGCACTCCAAGAACAACGAGAGAGAGCAGGGTAATCATCCCTCTCCGATACCATGCTCTCTTCTTAGTGCCTGCTCGTGGCAGACTCTTATGTATTTCCTGACGCATTATTTCTTCCTCCTGAACTCTCCGTTATGAAATAACTGGTCGCGATGCTTCAGAGACATCATAAAGTAAGGGAATTCATGCGCGTCGATGGCCCGAAGCAGATTCCGCGCGGTCACCTTGGCAAGCCTGTAATCATCCCGCGTAATGTCATTCCGCCCTAAGGCGTCCTCAAGCTCATCTTCATCCAGCAAGAACACTTCACCATTTTTGACGACAACAACGTCCAAATACAGATCATCAAACCAAGGGACACCCTGATCCGTTACCCCTTGTTTCTTGCAAATATCGATGTACCATTGAACAATATTTCGTTTGTCATCAAACATGGCTGTCACGATGAAATGGCTGTCCTTCGGATAATACTGCAGCCATGAATAACCTTTGTCCGCGATTCGGTAAGTATGACGGCCATACGTCTTCCACAACGGTTCTTTCAGGCCATATATGGTATATAACGTGAGATACCCTGTAAATTGCTCACATTCCACATACCGGGAAGTGAAGTGCCGGCGGGTGATACGGCGCCAATTCGCCCGATCTCCGAATTTACGTTTCATGGAACTTTTCCTCCCCATTCGTATTCCCAGCTTACCACATTTGGGTTTCACACTCAAAACAAAGAAGCCTCCGCAATCATGCGGAGGCTTTCAAATTCATTATGGGCTGTCTTGAGACTCGTCAGATCCGTCAACCGGATCCGACGGCTCCACAATGGTTCCCGGTACCGTAGGAATATTGCCCGAATCGGTTTCGGTTCCTCCAGTGCCTGTGTCGCCATTGTTAGATCCATCTCCCGAGCCATCCGATCCATCGCCAGGAAATTGACCATCTTGGCCATTCCCGGCCCCGTTTCCATTGTCAGGAGGATTCGTTCCATTACCGTTACCATTACCATTTCCGTTGCCATTGCCTGGGCCTTCACCATTCCCATTGCCTGGCTCGCCATTACCGTTGCCGTTTCCGTTCCCGTTGCCATTCTCATTTCCAGGAGGGAACTCATTGCCTGCTCCGTTGTCACCTTCATCAACCGGAGGCGGTTCCTGGATGTCTCCCGGATCGGGTTCCAGATCCTCAGGCGGCAATTCCTCGGAAACAGCCACGATTTGTAAAATGTTCGAAGGTTCCGACTCATCGCCGGTTGATGGATCGAAGGCCGTCACATAATAATCGTAAGTCAAACCTTCCATCGCACTCATATCCTCGATAGCGGTTCCTCCCAAGGAATCGAGAATGCGGGTGTATTCCGATTCCGACGTTTCCTTACGGTACACGCGGTATTGAATGTTGCCGTGAACCGGATTCCAGCTCAGTGATACAGTCTGAGTCTCCCCGTTATAGGAGCCCGTCAAACCGCTGACTGCAGTTAATGTCGTTTCTTCTACAGGCGGCTGTACCGGCTCGGTACTCGGGAAGCTCTTGGCTTCATATCCCTGAACCGCCTTCTCCATTACTTTGCCCCATAGGGAAGCCGAGATCGAACTGCTTCGTTTCAGCAGATGCTGCCGGTCAGGGTTGTCATAACCCATCCATACAGCTGCCGTTAACTCCGGCGTATATCCGACAAACCATACGTCGCGGTTTGAGCTGACGCCCTTATAGCCGCTCTGCGTGGTTCCGGTCTTACCGGCTACCGGACGGCTGATTCGAGCATTTCTACCCGTTCCGTCCTCTACGACGCGCTTCATCATGTCTGTCATTTGCGAAGCCGTCGAAGCACTCATTACGCGCTTCCCTTTGCTGCCTTTATTCTCATGCACAACCTTGCCTTTGTTATCCTTAATCTGTTTGATCGCAAAAGCCTCTTTAAATTCTCCGCCATTGGCAAAAGCGCTGAAAGCCTGTGCCATCTCAAATGTGTTCGTACCTGTATCCATTCCGCCGAGGGCCAGGGATAAGTTCGCATCGCCTTCGGTCATCTTGATGCCGAGACTCTGTGCAAACTCGAATCCGGCTTTTACGCCGATTTGGTTCAACAGCCATACGGCCGGAATGTTCTCGGAACGCTGAATCGCTTCCGGCATGCCAATGGTCTCCGAGTAACCGTGCAGGTTGTTCGGACAGTAATTGCTGCCAAAACATTGCTTTTTATTACTTAATCTGGAGTCCTTCGTAAACTTCCCGGATTCCAGCGCCGGTGCATACGATACAATCGGCTTCAAGGCGGATCCCGGCTGACGACGGCTGTCGGTAGCCCGGCTGAACCCGCCGCGCGTATATTCCCGTCCACCGGACATGGCGACGATACCGCCGGTTTCCTGGTTTATGATGACCATAGAACCTTCAACCGGCACGTCGTCCGGACTTTCTTCAAAGTTTTCCGGATTCTTGAACTCTTCTTCCATTGCCGTCTGGGCATTCACGTCCATCGTGGTGTAAATCTGATAACCGCCGATGTTAACGTCGTCCTCGGTAAGGCCCCACTTCTCTTCTGCCTCTTCCATGACATAATCGATAAACGCTGTATATTTCTGCTGTCTTTCAGGCGGTGTATAAGCATAGTCCACTTTTTTGGCTTCCGCTGCCTCTTCGGCCGTGATATACCCCTGCTGTTCCATCAGGGTCAATACGACCGCACGACGCTCTTTGGAGAGGTCAGGATTCTTAAGCGGATTATATCGGGACGGTCCCTTCGGCATTGCCGCAAGTGTCGCCATTTCCCATAAATCCAGCTTGTTCAGATCCGACTTGCCGAAATAACGCTCGGATGCGGCTTTGATGCCGTAATAAGGTCCTCCGAAGTTAATCCGGTTTAAATACATCTCGATAATTTCCTGTTTGCTGTGCTGACGCTCAAGCGCCAGCGCGATCGACATTTCCGTCGCCTTCCGGAAGAAGGTTTTATCCCTGGTCAAGAATATATTCTTCGCCAGCTGCTGTGTGATCGTGCTTCCGCCTTCAACCATGGAACGGGCCATGATATCCTTTACCGCTGCGCGGCCGATCGACCACATGTCCACGCCGTTGTGCTCCATGAACCGTTTATCTTCTGTTGCAATGAATGCTTGTATCAATTTCTCAGGAATATCCTCGTACTTCACGGGATCACTCTTCTGGAGGGATAGTTCGCCCATCAGCGCGCCATTACGGTCATATACCTTGGAAGTACCGTATGCGGTCAGCTTATCCTGATTCTGCTCCAGCAGCTTTTCACCGCTGATCAGGATGAACAAATAACCTGCAAGCGCACAGAAGATCGCAATGACGGCCGTGAAAAACAACGCCCACGCGATTCGCTTTCCCTTGCCCTTTTTCTTCTTCGCATTCGGTTTCGTGGTTTTGGATGTCTTCGAGTTGTCTTTGTTTTTATTCAACCGTGACATCTGATTATCTTTTCCAGCCATTTGTCCCCCTCCTTACTCCCTTGCGGGATCAAGCCTTCTGACTTTAAGTCGTGCCTCGGAAAGAAAAGAACAACCTTCTCAGGTTGCTCTCTGCACTCCTTATAAGCTAAACGAATTATAAACCAAAAAGTTTCAAATTAATCAGTTGACGGTATGATTCTGCTCTTTATAAAACCATTCTAAAATCTATTGATCGCTGCTGTTATCCTGCATCAGGGACACATTACGCTGCGGCATGAACGTGGAGATAGCATGCTTGTACACCATTTGCTGACGGCCGTCGCTGTCAATCACGATGGTAAAATTGTCAAAAGCTTTGATCGTTCCACGGATCTGAAAGCCGTTTGTAAGGTATACCGTGGCCGGAATGTTCTCTTTGCGCAGTTGGTTCAAGAACGTGTCTTGGATGTTAATGGACTTGTTCATTAGCCGTACCCCCAATGGTTCATTTAGATTGTTTTGAAAATATATTCAAGATTTCAGTGAAACTTTCCTGCTATTATAGCACGGATTTTTTGATAGTTTGCAGAAAAATTTCCCGAGTCGGTGACGTCTACCCACTCGATGTCCTTCATGTGGCGAAACCAAGATAGCTGCCGCTTAGCGAATCGGCGTGTATCGCGCTTGAGCAGCACGACGGCCTCCTCGTAGCTGAATTCTCCGTTAAGGTATGAAACGATTTCCTTATAACCCAACCCTTGCATGGATACAAGTCCCGGAGCGAACCCTTTGTCCATGAGCGCCGCCACCTCATCAACAAGTCCCTGGCTCAGCATAAGATCAATTCGCTCTTCAATACGGTTATATAGCATTTGCCTGTCCATTGTCAAACCGACCAAGCATAAGTCATAGGGAGATTGCTTGGTTTGGGGCGCCAGCTGGGCCGAAAGTGGGACGCCGGTCATATGGTATACTTCCAAAGCACGAACGACCCGACGTAGGTCATTAGGGTGAAGCCGTTCGGCCGTTTCAGGATCAACCTCTGCCAATTTTTGATGAAGAGCCTCGGCTCCGTGTTCATTGGCATAGCGGAACTGCGCTTCCCTAAAAACTTCATCCGCTCCGGTCTCGCTAAACTGATAGCCGTAGCACACCGACTCCACATAAAGGCCGGTTCCGCCAACAATGAACGGAAGTTTTCCCTGCTGCGTGATCTCCGTAATGAGCCTTTGGCTTTGCTCTTGAAATTCGGCTACCGAATAGGGGTGATCGGGCTCGTGAATGTCAATGAGATGGTGGGGGACGCCTTCCATTTCTTCGGCTGAAATTTTGGCTGTTCCGATATCCATTCCCCGGTATACCTGCATCGAATCGCCGGAGATAATCTCACATCCGAATTCCTTCGCAATTTCAATACTCATTTTGGTTTTACCTACAGCTGTCGGTCCAATAAGAACGAGCAGTTTCGGTTTGGTTTCAACTGTCAATGGAAATCACTCCGTACGTTATTTTCGATTTTCCCCGTTCAGGCAATGTAAAGCCAAGCCGTTCAAACTCTCCGCTGGATCGCGCTTCCTTCATGACAACGGTTTTGCGCGCGACCCTGACCGCTTCTCTCACACTTTCCATTTCCAGCGGCTCCCCGTTTGCATAATGTCTCAAAGGATGGATGGAAGCCGATTCGGCGATCGGTTCACGGAACATCGGATCAAAATAAACAATGTCTACGCTTCGGTCCGGCAGCGACTTTAAATATTCCAGGTGATGACTGTGCTTGACCTCGATTCGCCTCATCGCCTGATCACTGGCCTCCAGATGGCTTTCATAGGTCCGAAGCCCTTCTTTCAGCAGCGCATACAAGGGAAGCGAGCTTTCCAGAGCAGTGATCCGACTGTTCGGGCCGCCCTTGCCCGAAAATACCAGGGAGTCGGCTCCAAGCCCCGCCGTACAATCCAGTACGGAATCCCCTTCCTCCATTCCGGAAGCCTCCAGCATGGGATCGGGTTTTCCGCTCAGTACGCGTTTCAATCGGACAAACCCCATACTCGGATGAAATTCCATGACCGATCCGTCCGGTCCGCTTAGACGCACATGTCCGTTGAGTACGACCAACACGTCGTCATCTCCGGACCTGCGTGCTAATTTTCGCAATGAATGACCGCCGCGCTGGACATAACGGCAGCCGGTTTCCCGGGCTAAACTTATCGCGCGCTCCACAATGTCCGGCGCTTCCGCTTCTCCAGTTGTTATAATCATGAAGGTCCTCCTTGCTGTTACATAACGCGCTTAAACATTTTCTCCAAATCATAAGCCGAGAACGAAACCACAATCGGTCGTCCATGCGGACATGTGTACGGCTGCCGGCAGGCGCCCAAACGCTGTATCAACGTCATCGCCTCCTGCTCCGTCAGCTTCTGATTGGCTTTGATGGAAGCCTTGCAGGAACACATGATCGACGAGGTTTCTCTCAGCTTGGCGATATCGATATTGCGTTCGCTCAGCACCCATTCAGCCATCTCTTCGATAATGGCCTTCTCGTCGCCCTTGGGGAACCAGAACGGATGGGAGCGCACCAGGAAGGTATGACCGCCAAAAAACTCCATATACACGCCAACCTTTTCAAACCAGTGCAGCCGTTCCTTCACCTTTTCCGATTCCGAGGGCGTAAATTCCAGCGTAATCGGCAGCAGCAGCTCCTGGGATGCGTCTGCCGGGTTGCCAAACTGTTCGTAGTAATACTCGTAGTTAATCCGCTCATGCGCGGCATGCTGATCAATCAGGTACAGCCCGGTATCATTCTGCGCTATGAGATAAGTACCGTGATGCTGGCCGATAAGCGTGAGCTCCGGAAATGGCGGGATCTCTGGAGCTGGTCCTGAGGCCGCCTGCAGCCACTCTTTCGTTACGGCAGGAATTCCGGCATTCCCCCTGGTCTCATTGCGGTATTCACTGCGATAAGAAGAAGCTGCTGCCGTTTCCCGCATTTGCGAGGTGGCGGATGTACCTGCTGCTCCGGACCCATAAGCGCGCTTGATATCCGGCTCAGACCGGGTGAAGACCTGCCCCTCCGGCCATGTCGCTGCAGGTGGCGCCTTGAGAGGCATGTTTCCGCCAATTGAAGGCTCGCCGCTTCCGGGGATCGCGATATCCCGTTCACTGCTGCTGCCGTTCGGCGAGGCATGGCTTTGCGCAGGAGAAAATTGCAGCTGTTCCTGGATATAGGCGTTGTCGCTTTTGCCAATATTTTGTTTGGCCGGGCGTGGAATCAGGATTTCCTGCTGCAGCACCTTGCGAATTTCTTCCTCCACCAAAGCGAACAGCTCCTGCTCTTTACTGAACCGCACCTCCAGCTTGGAGGGATGCACATTCACATCAATCAAAGAGGGGTGCATGGACAACTGAATGACAACGAGCGGAAACCGGTTGATTGGCAGCAGCGTATGATAACCTCTCAAAATCGCCTGCATCAAGCCGTAGTTCCGAATATACCTCCCATTGATGATCAGCGACATGCCGTTACGGTTTGCCCGGGTATAATCCGGGCGGCTGATATATCCGCTTAGCGTGTAGTCCATATTCTCCGCTTCAAACGGCAGCATCGCTTTGGCCGATTGGGTACCGTATATGGCCGCAATGACCTGAAGGGCATCGCCGTTGCCCAGCGTCTGCAGCAGCGAGTTTCCATTGTGCCTGAGCGTAAAAGCAATATCCGGCCGGGAAAGGGCCAGACGATACATATAGTCGGATATATGCCCCAGCTCGGTTTGGATCGTTTTCATATATTTCAGCCTTGCCGGCGTATTGAAGAACAATTCCTTCACGAGAAAATCCGTTCCTCGGGGTGCAGCCGTTTCTTCGTTCACGCGCAGATGACCGCCTTCGATTTCGAGCACCCGTCCGCGGCCATCCTGAGCATTGGACGTAACCAGACGCACCTTGGATACGGCCGCGATGGATGGCAGGGCTTCGCCCCGGAATCCAAGGCTGGTGATTTGAAACAGATCGCGGCCTTCAGCGATTTTGCTTGTCGCATGGCGGTAAAAAGCCGTCTCGCAATCCTCCGGATCAATGCCGGCGCCGTTATCCGTTACGCGAATGCTGTCCAGTCCGCCTTCTTCGACCGTTACGTCAATCTTGGTGCTCCCGGCATCAATGGCGTTCTCGACCAGCTCCTTCACAACGGAGGCAGGCCGCTCCACCACCTCACCGGCAGCAATCTGGTTTGCAATATGCTCGTCCAAAATCCGAATAATCCCCATCGTTCCTACCTCCGTTTCATTTCATCCCCATGCCAAAATCACATATCCTTCGCTTGAAGCTTCAGGTCGTTCAGGAATTGCATGGCCTGAAGCGGCGTCATATTCATCACGTCCGCGCCTTTAACGGCAGCAATGAGGCTCTTGACGGCAGGATCTTGAGAAGTTTCCTGCGCCATGGAATGCTGATCCTTGCCAGGCTTAACACTCGGTTCAGGCACTTCCTCCTCGCCAAAAATGGAGAGCTGCACCACGCCGCCCTTCCGGTCGGCGCCGCTCAAGCTTTCGGTATACGGCATCTTATCATCACGATGCTCATATACAGCTTCCGATCCGCTTCGTCTCTCATCGGAAGGAGCTGCGGCAGCTGGCTGCTCGCGCTGAATCACAATCCCTTGCTCCGATGCCACCGCGGCCAGCGAGGCCATCTCCAGGCCCTGCAGGAGCCCATAGGCGCGGTCAATGATGCTGCCGGGCAATCCTGCCAATCTCGCACAGTAAATGCCGTAGCTGCTGTCAGCCGCGCCAGGGATCAGCTTGCGGAGAAAATGCACTTTGTCTCCGCTTTCCTGAACCGCCATGGAATAATTTTTGAGACCGCCAAGGCTTTCCTGAAGATGGGCGAGCTCATGGAAATGCGTGGATACCAATGCCTTACAGCCGATATGGTCATGCACATACTCAATCACGGCTTGCGCAATCGCCATGCCTTCACTCGTCGACGTACCGCGTCCCAGCTCGTCGATGATAATCAGGCTGCGGGGCGTTGCTTTTTCCGTCATGACCTGAATATCCGCCATTTCCACCATAAAAGTGCTCTGGCCGCCGATCAGATCGTCTGCCGCTCCAATGCGGGTAAAGATACGGTCCACCAGCGGGATAACCGCGCGCTCTGCCGGAACAAAGCAGCCCATCTGGGCCAAAATCGATAACAAGGCAACCTGGCGCATGTATGTGCTTTTTCCAGCCATATTCGGACCGGTAATCAGCAGGATCGAGGAGCCGTCCTTGCGTAAATCCGTCCCGTTCGCGATAAACGATGAATCCTTCATGACGGCTTCCACGACAGGATGACGACCGCCTTCAACGATATAATCATACCCTTCGCTCAGCTCCGGCTTCACGAACCGGTATTCCGCGCTGACCGCGGCCAGGGATTGATAGACGTCAATCTCGGCAATGCGCTCCGCGAGCTTTTGGAGCCGGCTCACTTGGGTATTCAGCTTGTCCCTGAGCTCGGTAAAGAGAGCGTACTCCAGATCCACCATCTTCTCCTGCGCCTCAAGGATCAATCCTTCCTTCTCCTTCAGCTCGGGCGTGACATAACGCTCCGCGTTCGCCAGCGTCTGTTTGCGCTCATACCGGCCTTCCGGCAGGGACGACAGATTGGACTTCGTCACCTCGATATAATAGCCGAACACCTTGTTGTAACCGATCTTCAGCGACTTGATCCCCGTAGCGGCGCGTTCCTTGGCTTCCAGCTCGGCGATCCAGCGTTTGCCGCTGGTGCTCGCTTCACGAAACTCATCCAGCCGCTCGTGATAACCCGGCTTGATGATGCCTCCGTCACGCACGGATACCGGCGGTTCGTCAACAATCGCATTCTCGATCAGTTCGCACAGATCGTCGCAAATATCCGTATCCGCAGCCACCCGGCGCAGCGTCTCGGAAGCAGACTCGGCACACAGCTCTTTCAGAGAAGGAATTTGTCTTAATGACAGCTTGAGCGCGTTCAAATCCCGTCCGTTCGCGCTGCCGAACGCAATCCGGCCGACCAATCGCTCTAGATCGTATATCTCTTTAAGCGCCATCCGCAAATCTTCACGCAGTATGTACTGGTTATACAAATGCTCAACAGCCTCCAGCCGCTCTTCAATCCGGCTGCGGGACAGCAGCGGTTTATCGATTCTCCGCCGCAGGAGTCTGGCTCCCATCGAGGTTTCCGTGCGATCCAGAAGCCACAGGAGCGAACCTTTCTTCGAACGCTCACGAACCGTCTCAACCAGCTCCAGGTTGCGTCTGGTGAACGGATCCAGAACCATGTATTGTCCCGGTTCATAGGAAGCAATCTGCGTCAGCTGCCCCAGCGACCGCTTCTGCGTCTCGCTTAAATACGAGATTAGCAGGGATATGCAGGCTCTTCGCTCCTCTTCCAGGCGGGCCCAAGCCGGCTCACCGAACTGGGTGCGTACCAATGCGTCCTCCCTACGATCCCATGCCGTATAGACGATGTTGCGGCTGCCTGGAAGCGCCTGAGATGAAATGATATCAAGCAGCGCCGCGTCCCCAATAATCTCGGAAGGCTCATAAAGGCCAATCTCATCCCGCAGCCATTCCTCCGAAGATGGAACTGACGTCACATAAAGCTCCCCGGTTGACAGATCGCATGCCGATAAAGACATCAAGCCGCCCGTTTCCGTGACACACACCATGTAATTGTTCGACTTGTCGTGCACAACCTTGCCGTCCATGATGGTCCCCGGCGTGACGACCCGAACGATTTCCCGCCGCACCATGCCTTTGGTGACTGAAGCATCCTCCATCTGTTCGCAGATGGCGACTTTGTACCCCTTCTCAATCAACCGCTGAATATAACCCTCCGCGGAATGATAAGGGACTCCGCACATCGGTATTTTCTCTGCACCGCCGCCTTCGCGGCCGGTCAGCGTAATCTCCAATTCCTTCGATGCAAGGATTGCATCATCAAAAAACATTTCGTAAAAATCGCCTAAGCGGAAAAAAAGAAACGCATCGCGCGCTTGTTCTTTGACCTTCAAATATTGTTCAATCATCGGCGTATATTTAGCCATGACGTACCTCCATTACCTTCTAGCTTGACCTCCATTATAACAGAAATTGACCGCAAGGCATTACGGTTTAACGTGCGCGTTCAAAAAGGTCGGTTTTCAGCACCGAAGCTTATGCTTCCGATGTGCGTTTGTTCAAAACGCTTCAGTTGGATGAAGCTAGGGAGTGAGGAGCGGAGCGTACGTAGTTTGTACGTGAGCACCGGAAGGCCCGGCTGAATTCAAGATTCGATGCCGAGTTGCTTCTTAATTCACTTCGTGTTAGATATAGGATTTATAAGTTATCAACGGAGCTGATGAAATTCTATATCGCAAGAAAACCTACCTTTGAATCGCGGTCGCTCATCCTTGATTGGCCTCGATTGGTTTTCTTATCAAAATCGGACTTTTTGAATAACCTCTTAAACGGGAATATTCCACAGCGGCCTGATATCTCTGCTTTCATCCCAGGCCCGCCCCGCTTCCATGTGAGCAAGCGCAAGTTCGATTTCGCGGGCAAAGTCCGAATATTCCGGCAGCGCTAATAAATCCCTGTGCCAGCCTGCGATACATTCTTTAAGCACGGACTTGTCGCCTTCATAATAGGCGCGATGGTAACGCTCCGTATTGAATGGCCTCGCCAGCAAACGGTCGCTGTATCGAGCTGCCAGGTAGGCAACATACAGTGACACCTTCGCGACAAGCGGGGAAACGAGAAAGCTGGGGAGCGTACGGTATTCAAACCCGCCATACGGCTGCCTCCGAAAATCCCCCAGGAACCCATAACGCGGTCTGCGAGAACGTCCCTTGGGGTCTTCGAGCAGCGCCAGCGGCAGAGCCAGATAATTGTCCAGCGTCTGAAGAAGGGACAGGGAGAGCGGTACTCCGCTGAAATGAATATGACCGCCTAGCGGGAAATCACCATAAGGCAGCGCTCCTGCCCTCCATGTCAGCGAACGATCGGTAATCAGGCTCTGGGCTTGACGCAGAGCTTTTTGCATTTCAATCATTAACGCCTTCGGATTCGCTCTCGGTAACGGTCTGAGCTCGGCAATGGGGTAAATGACCTCCCCCCGAAAACGAACGGCGTCACTGCCGACCGATCCGCCGCGCTCCATAAATTCGGATGCAAACACAATCTCCCCGTTATCCTTCATCAGCACAAACTCGGGATCCATCCCCATGAGCAGCGGCGCAGCCAAAGAGGATTCACTGTCTTCGTTATGCGCGGGAAAACCTGCCGCCGGCATCCCCTTCGCACTCATGACGGTTTTAATCCGGCCCGCTTTCATGCGGATGTCCTCGACTACATATCTTCGCCCGGGTCGGGCAATGATGATAACCTCTCCTTCATCCACGCCCAGCGTATACAGCGACCGCAGGGCCGCTTTCTCCAATCGCCGATGCAGGCCATCCTCATACCTCCCGGTCTCGGGGTCAGGCTTAAACATGACTTCACCGCCGCCGAGCTGATAGGAGCGGATCGAGACTACGGACAGCTGCTCAACATGAACCGCGAACCTGGCCGTGTAATGCTTTTCCTCAACCGAGCCCAAGCCCAGAAGGGACGGTATTCCGGATCTGGACAGACGTGCCTGCGCGAGAAGCACAGCAGCTCCCTTCAAGGGTACATATTCTTTTACAGCAGCTGGTTTTACTTTAAATTGAGCCATCTCCTAGTCCCCCTGTAAAAAAAATAAAAAAGAGGGCATCCGCCCTCCGCAAAGCTGCCCTCACTGCATATGCTAAGATTAGAATCATTCCTACAGGAGGGTTATCTTACAGTTCATCCTCCAGACCTTCGTAATCAAGGTCTTCGTAATCATCGACTTCGTCTCCCAGGACGTAATCGAATTCTTTGTCCTCGTAATCGCCATGATGATGGCTGCATACTTTGACAACGACCTTGGTCTCGGCAATCAGCTCCACCGCGTACTCTCTCTCTACCCGCAGAATGACACTCGTGCCATTCGAGGATACGCTGGCCTCAACGCAGCTCGGCTCCTGTGTCGCTTCAGCCGACACTTCCACCGTGGATGCACGATGCTTCGGATCCAGATAGGAAAGAGGCACGCGTTCTACATACGATACCGTTTCTTTCGCCACATCGGTCTGTGAATTTTTGTCATAGGAATACCAGATGTTAACATCGTAAGTACCAATAACTTCAATTCCGTCTCCGGCGGCAACCGCCTCGTATTGATGGTTTATAATCCAAGCCCCCAAAATACTGGTCGGATTATTAGGCGGAGTCACGGTATGTGTTACGGTAGAGAATTTACGACCCTTGCCGCAGATCGCCTTCGTGATGATTTCTCTACATTGGTGTTTATGACTCAATGACATCTTCGAACCTCCTCCATACAATCATTCCATACATGTGTATGCAAGACATGGGCGAATGTTGAATGAAGTGGTCCAAATAAATTCATATGATGCTAAAAATATCAGATTTTTTTTTGCAAATCCCAGAGCTATACGGCCGAATCCGCGCGCTTCTGCGGTTTTTTTGCCGTGGGCGCCTTATACTTCTTTGAAATATTCAAATAGTATTCCAGCTCATGGCATAGCTGCAGGATCGCGGAACGGACCTCGAATTCTTCGCGAGTCGTCGGCAGTTCCATCTCCTTGAACCTGTCCTCCAGCTCAATCAGCAATCCTTCGGACTTGCCCGTATATCCTTCGGCAACGACATCCTTGCTTAATTGATCGAATATTTCCGCCGTCAGCACACCGTGAGGAAGCCGCTCGTACACCTGGGATATTTGATGCATCATGCTCTGGATATTCTCCATCTGTTCCTTCCGCATATAAAAATAGATGTTCCAGGAGCCGTCTGGATGAATCATCTGGTTCTCCGATGCCCGCTTCGCTTCCTCAATTCCTTTCTCAATCTGCCGGTTGGCCTCAATCAGCTCTTTCCCGTCCCATATATGTTCAGGATCCCGAAGCGTAAGCGAGAAGTGACGGAAAATGACGGAGAAGAGCCCGTCCACCTTCTGGCGGATCTCCATCATCGCTCCCTCGCTGTTCGGCATATAAACCAGGTTCACAAGCATCGCCGATCCGAGACCGATGATCAACAGTTCAATTTGGGTGAGCAAAATGTCCATCCCGATCTCTTCCCCCTGGAACACCCGAAACACCACGACCGAGCTGGTTACGATGCCTTCCTTGAAGTTCGCCTTCGAAATCGCGGGAAAGGCAAGCAATATGTATAGAGCCAATACCCAATAATGAAATCCGAGAAAATAAAATAGAATACACGCCAGCACCAGACCCAGCAATGAAGCGAACAATCTGGACGATATGGAGCGCACACTCCGTTTTCGCGTGACGTCAACGCCAAGTATAGCAAGAAGACCGGCGGACGTAGCCCCCGGTATGTTCAAGGCATCTGTAATTAAGATGGCAAGCAGGCTTGCCGCAGCCGTTTTGATGACACGAAATCCCATGTGATGAAGAGCCTCCAGGCGAGTTGATGATGACTATATATGTTTCTTTTTATATGACCACATATATAAGGTATCTTCATCCTAGCTTATTTTTATGCCATAAACAACCATGCCTGGGGGCAATAGACCAAGCCCATTAACGATGAGTCAGCAATTTCCTTTCTATATATACCACCATTTGATACATGGCTGTTGCCACGACGGCGATAATGAGCAGACTCGACAGCACAAGCGTGAAATTGAATACCTGAAACCCGTACATAATCAAGTAACCGAGACCCGATTTGGCGACCAGAAATTCGCCGACGATAACGCCGACCCACGCCATGCCCACATTGACCTTGAGCGTTGATACGATCGCCGGATACGAAGCTGGCAAAATAACCCGCTGAAACACCTGGCGCTTGGTTCCGCCGAACGTCCGGACGACCTTGATCAGATTGGAATCCACCTCATGAAAACTGTTGTATACAACAAGCGTGGTCACGATGACCGTGATGGATAACGTAGTGACAACAATAGCCGTAAAACCTGCGCCAAACATCACGATAAATATCGGACCCAGCGCTACTTTCGGCATACTGTTGAACACAACCATATAGGGATCCAGAACCTTGTTAAGAAACGGTGACCACCAGATGAATACGGCGAGCAGCGTGCCTACCAGCGTACCGAGCAGGAATCCGACAACCGTCTCCCCTACCGTGATCCCCAAGTGCCCCCATAACTCGCCGCTGATCATATTCCCCCATATGTTGGCAAAAATTTTGGTCGGATAGCTGAAGAGCAGCACGTCTATCCATTTGAATCTCCCCGCCGCTTCCCACCAGATAAAGAATAGCAGCAGCATGCTAAGCTGGACGGTCAGCACGCGTCTGCGTAAACTTTTCTTGCGCTTCATGTGTTTTACATAAATATCCTGGAGCCAGCCCTTCGAAGAAGAAGCATGAGGCTCATCCCTTGATGTCATAGGCTTCACTCCTTCCCGATCGTTTGCATTTCGCCCCAGATCTCATGAAACAATTCGTTGAACCCCGGCTCCTTACGAGCATAAAAAGGCTGTACCTGACGTATGTTCTCAGGAATATTGAACATTCGGTGAATCCTCCCCGGGTTGCGGTTCAGGAGAATGACCCGATCGCTCATCGCAATGGCTTCGGACAAATCATGGGTCACCAGGATGGCGGTCTTCCCGCGCTCCTTCAAGGTGTCCACGATCAGATCTTCAAGCTGCAGCTTCGTCTGATAATCGAGTGCGGAGAAAGGTTCATCCAGCAATAGCAGGCCCGGATCCGTCGCCAAGGTCCTTACAAGTGCAACCCGCTGTCTCATTCCGCCTGACAGCTGGGCGGGATAGAGGTTGCCGCTGTCCCCAAGGCCCATCTCCTTGAGCAAACTCTGTACGATACCGCGACTTTCCGGATTCAACCGCTCCGTCAGTTCCAAGCCGATTAAGGCGTTATCCATAATGGTGCGCCAAGGAAATAAATAGTCCTGCTGCAGCATGTACCCGACCGCCGGCGACGGCCCGTTTACCGGTTTGCCGTTCACATAAGCGGCTCCTTTGGATGGCTGCAGCAAGCCGGCAATGACAGACAAAATCGTTGTCTTGCCGCAGCCGCTAGGCCCAACCAGGCTGATGAACTCCCCCGGTTCCACCTTCAATTGAATCCCTTCCACAGCCAGAGAGGCTTCCCGATCCGTGACATATACGTGAGCGATATCATTCAATTCAACTACCGGTACCATTGGTGCTCTCTCCCTTCGTTCTATGGATTAGGCTATTTCATCATTTGGCTTGTTTCGCTTTCTCGGCAAAGCTGTTGTTGACGATTGTTTCAGGCGCTACACGTTCTTTCAGTTCCCCGGCCTGCTCCATCACGTCCAGCAGATTGTTCCATTCCGCCTCGTCCACGATCGGATCGGTCGCATAGCTGCCCTGCTCCTTGTAGCGTTTAACGGAAGACACTACGATGTCGCGGTCGCTATCCTTAAAATAAGGCATGATTGCATCCGCGATATCTTCGGGGCTGCTCGCATCCACCCATTGCTGTGCCTTGTACAGGGCATTCGTAAACTTCTGCACCGTGGCATCGTTTTTGTCGATAAAGCTCTGTTTTGTCATGAATACGGTATATGGCAGTCGTCCGCTTTCTACGCCAAAGGAAGCCACCACTTTGCCACGGCCTTCTTTTTCAAAGATGGAGGCCTGCGGTTCAAAGAGCTGAACAAATTCACCGGTGCCGGAAGCATAAGCAGAGGCGATATTCGCAAAATCGATATTCTGAATCAGTTCCAGGTCCGAGTGCGGATCGATCCCTTTTTTACGGAGCGTAAACTCGCCTGCCATCTGCGGCATTCCGCCTTTACGCTGACCAAGGAATACTTTACCCTGCAGGTTGTTCCAGTCAAAAGCGCCCTCATCCCTGGCCATCAAAAATGTCCCGTCTGTCTGCGTCACCTGTCCGAAGTTAATGACCGGATCTTCAGAGCCCTGTTGATACACGTAAATCGAAGTTTCCGAGCCGACAAGTGCCACATCGATGGCTCCTGACAGCAGGGCCGTCATCGTTTTGTCTCCGCCAGGGGTCGTCTGCAGCTCGACATCAAGCCCCTCTTCCTTAAAAAATCCTTTTTCCAATGCGACATACTGCGGCGCGTAGAAGATCGAGCGCGTCACTTCGCCAATCTTGACCTTCGTAGCCGATCCGCCGCCACGGCACCCGGCAAGCGCCACTCCGCAAACAAGCAGCATGGTTAACGCCAGCCCCCACCATTTTTGACGCTTCATCGTAACCCTCCATTCCCATTGACCCTTTGTTTCTTTTCAGCATATGCATGTGCCTGCCCAAAGGTTAAACGCCTGATAGATATGCTGGGGGCTATTCATTTGGCATGATCGATCGTAAACCGTCTATCAACGTATTTTGTCGGAAGACAGACCACGGCTAGTGGAAGCTTTTCTAGCGAGATAAGGATTGAAGCTTCAGAGTTGTATACTGTCTTAATACAAAAAAAACGCAGCCACTTGGGCTGCGTTTATAATGTGGATCAAAGTTTGTAAATCTCTTTATACTTCTCTTCGAGATAATCGGCCAAATAGTCCGGATTCAATTCTTCTCCGGTGACGCGCACGATGATCTCGGACGGCTTCTCGCTCTTTCCGTACTTGTAAACCTTGTCCGTCAGCCATTCCTTGATCGGGGCGAGGTTCCCCTCTTCGATAAGCTGGTCGAGGTGCGGCAGTTCTTTACGCATCGTGTGAAGCATCTGAGCCGCATACATATTGCCAAGGGAATACGAAGCGAAATATCCGAAATCCCCGCCGGACCAGTGAACGTCCTGCAGAACGCCCATTCCGTCATTTGGCGGCATAATGCCGAGGTATTCTTTATACTTCGCGTTCCAGGTCTCCGGCAGATCCTTCACGGCCAAACCTTCGTTAAAGAGTTTCTTCTCGATCTCATAACGAATAATGATGTGCAGGTTATAAGTAAGCTCATCCGCCTCAATTCGAATCAGAGAGTTCTCTACCTTGTTCGCGGCCAAATAGAAATCCTCGATGTCTACGTCCTTCAATTGTTCTGGGAAGTGCTGCTGCAATTCCGCGAAATAACGGCGCCAGAACGGACGGCTGCGACCAATCATATTTTCCCACAGACGGGATTGAGATTCATGGATGCCCATCGAGGTACCGCCGGAGAGCGGCGTTCCTGCAAGCTCTTTATCGATATTTTGCTCATAAAGGGCATGCCCGCCCTCATGCAAAGAGCTGAATACCGCACTTAGCACATCGTCCGGAAGATACATGGTCGTAATGCGCACGTCTCCAGGGTTTAAGCCCGTTGCAAATGGATGCACACTCTCGTCCAAACGTCCCGCTTCAAAGTCGTAGCCCATCTGCTCCAGCAGGAACAAACTGAATTTCTCCTGCTGTTCTTTCGGGAACAGCTGCTTCAAGAAGTCCGTTCTCGGCTTGTAGGGCGATTTCTGGATCGCATGAACCAGCGGTACCAGGCGCGCTTTCAGACGGTCAAAGATAGCATCCACCTTTTCCACCGTTAAATCCGGCTCATACATATCAAGGAGTGTGTCGTATCTGGTGTTTTTCACGCCCCAATAATCAATAAACTCTTGCTTGAACGCAACGATCTTCGTTAAGTAAGGTTCGAAACCTTCAAAATCGCTGTTCTTCTTCGCTTCCTCCCACTTCGTCTCCGATTGGGCGGCGAGAATGGAATACTCCTGAAAGCGTTCAGGCGGAATGGATTTGCTCTGATCGTACACCTTCCGCACTTCCGCAATCATGCGGCGTTTGCGATCATCCAGCTGCTGCACCTGTTCCGGCTCCGAAAAAAATGATAACAGCTGACCCATCTCTTCCGATATTTGCAGTTTAAATGCCTCTGTAGATAAAACCCCGATCGTTTCTGAACGGATTTCGGTTCCCTTGCGTGGAGCACCCGTCCGTAAATCCCAATGAAGTAGGCCAATAGCTTCGTAATAACTCATAATTTTGCGAACCAATCGATCAAATTGTTCCCATTGTGGTAAATGTTGTACTGCCATTCCGGCACACCTTCTTTTTTTATATTAGGATTTTTCTTTACTCTATTGATGATACTTTTTACAAGGTATATAATCAACTTCCAGAAAGAATAAATAACAACATACATATAAAGGAGTGTCAGGAGGCCGTGAATATTCAACTCACCCGGCAAGCCGAGCTGAAGCTGAAGGACAAGCTCGGGGACAAGCCGGGCGCAATCAGGCTGATCTATGACACGGAGGGATGCGGATGTGCCGTCAACGGCGTCCCAAGCCTGCGTATTGTAGATGAGCCGACGACGGAAGATATCGCTGTCGAGACAGGCAGCCCGGTGCCGTTTATCGTAAACCGCAAGCAGGCCGTTTTTTTCGAAGAGAAGATGAGGCTCGATGCAGATCCAGCCACTTACTCCTTCCGGCTGGACAGCAGCGGACAGAACTATGGCACCAATATTCAAGTATTAGATGCCAGAGCGTAACTACAACAAATAAATTATAGATACAAAGGAGAGAAAATCGATGGAAAAACACCTTAACAGCATACTGGAACACAATCGCAGCTTTGTAGAGAATAAAGAGTACGAATCCTACCTGACAGGGCGTTTTCCTGAGAAGAAACTCGTCATTATTACTTGTATGGATACACGATTGGTTGAACTGCTCCCTAAAGCGATGAATTTCAAAAATGGCGACGTCAAAATCATTAAAAATGCCGGCGCGATCATTTCACAGCCCTTCGGAAGTGTTATGCGAAGCGTCATGGTTGCACTGTACGAGCTGCACGCCGAAGAAGTCATCGTTGTGGGTCACTACGAATGCGGCATGGCTTCCTTGAACGCGGATGATATGATCCAGCATATGAGAGACCGCGGCATATCCGATGAAGTGTTATCCACGCTGGAAAACTCCGGCATCCGGTTATCCAAATGGCTTCGCGGTTTCGATAACATTACGGACGGCGTAAAAAATACGGTGAGCCTGATTAAAAACCACCCGCTTCTTCCTCCAAACGTTCCCGTTCATGGCATGGTCATCGACCCTAACACCGGCGCGCTTGATCTGGTCGTAGAAGGATACGAGAACGAATAATTCAATCAAAGTCAAATGGAAGCACAAACGCATACGCGTTTGTGCTTTTTTAGTCACAATTTTGCCAAAAGCAGAGAGAAAGCCCCCTCCCCCAGTTGTCAAACCATACAGTTTCAGTGTACACTTTTTAACAACCGGACCGATAGGCGGATGACCATCCACGCCTTAGCGTCCACGATATGCGTTTCAAAGGGAGTTATGTCCATGAATACGTTGTCATACGGCTTGTTAGGCTTACTAGCAAGAAGAGAATCATCAGGATATGATTTGATGCTTCGAATACAGCCCTTTTGGCAGGCCAAACACAGTCAAATCTATCCCCTGCTGTCCAGCATGGAGGAGAAACAGCTGTTGTCCTCGCACTGGGTTCAGCAAAGTGATAAACCGGACAAGAAAATTTATGCGATTACAGAAAAAGGCATGCAGAAGCTGCGTGAATGGATGTACCAACCAATCGCGCCTGCAGTCACCAAGGATGAACTTTCTCTTCGAACCTTTTGCCTGTGGCTGACGGAGATCGGCATCGCCGTCGATATTTTCGAGGACCGCAGAATCGGGTATCTGGAGAAAAAACGTTATTATGAGCAGATTTTAGAGGGAATTCCGGAGGATACCCGCGAGATTGGAAGCAAGGCTTTCAGCAATTATGTACTCGCTACCAAAGGGCTGATGATGGCTGAAACCGAGCTGAAATGGTGTGATTGGGTACTGGAATTACTGAGACAGCAGCAGCACACAACAGCCTCAAAACATGGTCGCACAAATTTTGAAACCTTATCGTGACTCGTCCGTATTACTCTTTATTACTCTAAATTTACTGGGAGGTTCGACAGAACACGATGAAAAAAGTATTGACGATTCTTGTAGCGATTACACTGTTCTTTGTAGCGCTGACGCCTGATTCCGCAGATGCCAGAAGAGGTGGCGGAGGTTTCAAATCCGGGACCAAGTCATACAACAGCACTCCGAAAAAGGATACTAATAATGTTCAACAAACGAACAACCGTTCCAATACAGGGGCAGCCGGCAACACGAAAAAACCAGGATTTTTCAGCGGCGGCAGCTTGATGAAAGGACTTATGATCGGTGGTCTGGCTGGCTTGCTCTTCGGCAGCATGTTCGCCGGCATGGGCTTCATGGGCGAAATCATGGGATTGCTCATTAACCTGATCGCAATCTGGGCTTTGATTATGATCGTTATGGCTGTTGTACGCTCCGTGAAGAATCGCCGTAAACAAAACGAGCCTCGCGACAACAACAATAACAATAATCGGTACTAATCCATGGTTCTAAGCATGGACGAAATCGTCAATGCGGTCTGCCTTCATCAGGCGGAACGCAGAGGCGTCAAACCAACCGATGTATCGCTTGAGCTTAGCTGGGACGAAGATACCGGATATACAGCTGAAGTATGGGTCGGCGGAAGAACGCAATATTTGATTGAGGCTAACCTCATCGAAGCTATTCTCCGCTACCTATACTCCGAATACAATATCCGCGCTTACAGTGAGCAAGTACGACTTGAGCTGGAAGACGAAATTATCGCAATCGTTCAGCAATAATACCATATATCGTAAAGCAGCCGCTTCGCTAATATGCGAAGCGGCTGCTTTTTTGATTACCTAAGATAAGTTCGTACATATGATACCCCCTACTCGCGTACAGCCGAGGCACCAAATGCACGATCATCAACGAGCTCATAGTACGATTGGTTTATAATTCAATGCCTTATCAACGATTTCCTCAGGTGTCAGATCTTTTTCCGGCCAAAAAATCAAATTGCTAATGTCGGGGTGGGGAACATTCCGCTGCAGCAATTCGATCCATTCCCCCACCTCTTCCTCGCTGCCTTCCCCATTATACAGACTTGTCACCAGATCAACGATTTGCGCTTTCGTTAATTCGTTCATGTACGGCTCCTTTCTTGTCATCGACCCAGCGCCGAATAAATTCCTTCTCAGACTTATTCAACCGCTCCCCCCTCGGTATCAACTGCCTTCATGTTTTTGTCCGGCTAAACCATAAAAGAAAAGCTCCATCAAGGTCTCCATGGTGTCGCTGACATATTCCCGGTTCCCCGAATTCCAGCGCCGCCCCAGCTCATTCATGAACATCGAGAAATACAGCATCGTGACCTCTTTGGTTTGGTCCTTATGAATATACCCTTCTTGTTTCCCCAGCGCGACAAACTTCATAAAAAAATCTTTCACCTTCTCCTCGCTATACTGCTGGATGGTCTGACTTATGCCGCGCTCCTCGGAGGTTTGGAAATTCCGAAACTCTTCCGATAAAAAGGTCAGATTTTTAGCCTCCAGCAGCATGATTTCTTGGGTCTTTTCGGCAAATGTGCGCCCGGAATCCAGAATGCGCTCATACAGCGCCAACTGCTTGTCCGTCCAATCCATGATCATATCCATATAGAGCTGATCTTTGGTTCCAAAATAGTTATATATCGTAGCAGGCGACACGCCTGCCTGTTGGGCGATTTCGTTGACGCTAACCTTTTGGTAACCGTGCCTCGAAAAAAGCTGGAAAGCGACAGCGTAGATTTGTTCCATTTTTTTATGCTTTCTGCGTTCATACCCGTTCATGTGTTCTCCACCTCAAATGAAGTATAAACCAAGTTTTAGAGTGATTCAATATTCTCACTACAAAACAATTGACATTCACCTACTCGAAGTTATACTCTTTTTGTAGTACATCGCTTTATTTACTACATAACTTCAAATTAAATTACGAAGAAATGAGGGCGGTAAGAAATGAAAGCAATAAAGATTCCTTCGATTCTGCATGAGGTTTTCGGTGAACAGCAATCCGTTGGCACGATTCTTGTCATCTTGGCGTTCGGCGGGTGTCTGACCCTAGCGGTAAGCCTTGTTTTTCCGGATATCCTGCATTCTTTGCCTTTATGGCGAGGTATCCTTGCTTTATTGCTTATTTTCGATATTTTCTGCGGCTGTATCGCCAATTTCACCCGCTCGACCAGTAATTTCTATGCAGCCCGTAAAAAACAGCGGATTGTGTTCATCGCCATTCACGTTCATATCCTCCTGGTCGCCGTATTGCTGGATACCGACATGGTGTATGCGGTGGGAATATGGGCATATACCATCGCTGGAGCTGTGATCGTGAATGCGCTGATCGGGAAATCATCGCAGCATTTTGTAGGAGGCTTGCTCCTATCGATCGGCATAGGGGGTACGTTCTTGCTGTCCAACATCCAGCCCTACATGTTATTGGCCGGCACCCTGTTTATGCTGAAAGTATTGTTCAGCTTCGCTGTCGATCATTATGGGGGCGCAGAACAACGGGCATGAATCCTGCCCCGCACTCTATCAAGATCCGTTTCCCATTCTTCCAGTCTATATCGGGTGTCATTGACCTGTGCTGTGAGATTGTCGATAATAGTAGATAGTAGAATAAGTTCACTATCTTCAAGGGATTGGAGCTATGTAATGAAATATCATAATCTGGAAGAATGCATTATGGATCTGGAGAAACATGGGCATTTGGTTCGTATACATGAAGAGGTTGATCCTCATTTGGAAATGGCAGCCATACATATGAAGGTTTATGTTGCAGGCGGCCCGGCGCTGCTGTTTGAAAATGTAAAAGGTTCGAGGTTCCGCGCGGTCTCCAACCTGTTCGGGACGATCGAGCGCAGTAAATTCATTTTTCGGGAAACCTTTGCATCCACGCAAGACGTCATTGCGCTGCGCAACGATCCGATGAAGGCGCTCAAAAATCCGTTCAAATATGTCGGGACAGGATTAGCAGCTAAAACCGCGTTACCTATCAAAAAAACGGGGGGGCTGCCACCTGGGTTTCAGGAAATCCAAATTTCTGATATGCCGCTAATTAAACACTGGAAGGACGATGGCGGTGCTTTTGTCACGCTGCCTCAAGTCTATTCGGAAGATCCGGAGAAGCCCGGCGTCATGAATTCGAATCTGGGCATGTACCGGGTGCAGCTGACAGGCAACGAATATGAAACGAACAAGGAAGTCGGCATCCATTACCAGATCCACCGGGGCATCGGCATTCATCAAGCGAAGGCTAATAAATTGGGGCAGCCGCTTAAAGTAAGCTGTTTCATCGGGGGCCCCCCTGCCCATACGATTTCAGCGGTTATGCCGCTGCCGGAAGGCATGAGCGAGCTAACCTTTGCCGGCTTGCTGTCCGGACGCCATTTCCGGTACAGCTATGTTGACGGCTACTGCATTAGCCACGATGCGGATTTCGTCATAACAGGGGAGATCCATCCCGGCGAAACCAAGCCCGAGGGACCTTTTGGCGATCATCTGGGCTATTACAGCCTGGTCCATCCGTTTCCCGTCATGCGCGTGCACAAGGTTTACGCCAAACAGCAGGCAATCTATCCATTTACGGTAGTCGGAAGACCGCCTCAGGAAGATACGTCCTTCGGCGAACTGATTCATGAACTGACCGGCGGTGCCATCCGGCAAGAAATCCCGGGTGTCAAAGAGGTGCATGCAGTGGACGCTGCAGGAGTACACCCCTTGCTCTTTGCCATCGGCAGCGAACGATATACCCCTTATCAACAAGTAAAACAACCGGCTGAGCTTCTCACGATTGCCAATCGGATACTGGGCACGGGTCAATTAAGCTTAGCCAAGTATTTGTTCATCGCGGCGGAAGAGAAAGAGCCTTTAAGCACACATCGCATCGAGGACTTCTTGACCTATATATTGGAACGCATCGATCTGCAGCGGGACATCCATTTTCAGACCAATACCACGATCGATACACTCGATTATTCCGGGACCGGACTCAACACCGGCAGCAAGGTCGTATTCGCGGCAGTCGGGGATAAAAAAAGGGATTTGTGCCATGAGGTGCCTGAAGCCCTAAAGGATCTCCCGGGATACACGCTAGCAAAATGGATCATGCCCGGCATTGTTGCGATCCAGGGAGTCCCTTTTGCGAGTTATGCCGAAGTGGAGCAGGAAATGGCTAGCCTAAGCGATGCAATTCGCGAGCGAGGTTCGCTCCCGTCTTGTCCGATGATCATTCTGTGCGATGACAGTGAATTCATGAGTGCGACCGTGAATAATTTTCTGTGGGCAACCTTTACGCGCAGCAATCCTTCCCATGACATTCACGGTGTGAACAGCCGCTATGAGCACAAGCATTGGGGCTGTGATACGGTCATTATCGATGCCCGTACGAAGCCGCATCAGGCCCCGCCATTAATACCGGATGAAGAGGTCGAACGCAGCATCAAGCGTTTATTTGCAGACGGAGGCAGTTTAAGTCGGATTCCGATACGATAAGTGCTGGGCAATCCTAAAGCGGACGACTAACATTAAAATGAATGCAATTTAAATGGGCTGGTCCTTTTAAGGCCAGCCCGTTGTTATATAATATTTTATTATCTACTTGGGAGGATGTACATGTTTCCAATACTAGAGACCCAACGATTAAGACTGCGGGAGATCCAGCATCAGGATGCCGGGGCTATCTACAGCTGCTTCTCGAATGATGACGTGACTCGCTATTACGGACAAGACACACTGACCACCCTCGAGCAGGCTCTCCATTTCGTTGAGCTCTTCGCTAACAATTACAGGGAGAAACGCGGAATTCGATGGGGCATCGAAAGGAAAGATGCCCAGGGTCTCATCGGCACGATTGGGTATAACGTATGGTCCCCGCGGCATAAGAGGGCCGAGATCGGATATGAATTACATCCTGCATTCTGGGGACAAGGTTATGCAAGCGAAGCCGCCTCTGCCGTTATCGCATATGGTTTTAAGGAGCTTGGTCTGACGCGCATCGGTGCCGTTGTTTTTATCGAGAACCAGGCTTCCCATGCCCTCCTGACCAAACTCGGTTTTGAAGCAGAAGGTATTCTTCGCCAGTATATATATCAAAATGGCGTGGCGCACGATACGCGGGTGTACTCATTATTAAAGAACCAGCTTCATTTGCGTTAGAGGTTGTACATAAACCGCGGAAGATTATTCATCCGGGGATTCATTGGCATCCAGAAATGGTTTGTTCACAAAATAATACATAAAACCCATCAGCAGCACGCCGCCAATCAAATTGCCAATCGTTACCGGAATCAGGTTATGCAGTACGCCTTCCAATGAAATCGTGCCGGGATGGTTCAGTACGAGCGCAATGGCAAAGGTGCACATATTGGCAATGCTGTGCTCGTATCCTGAAATGAAGAAGCAGAATACAAACAGCATCATGGCAAACATTTTGGCCCCGTCGCCCTTCAATGACATCGGGATAAAAAAGGCAAGGCACACGAGCCAGTTACAGAGAATAGCCCTGAAAAACAGCTGCACCGTCGGGGTGGTCATTTTGTGCTCAACCACATCAAGCAGAAAACCGTTCACGGATGAATCCATGAAAAGCCCGGTCAAAAATATCAGCAGCGCAAACGTGCACGCCCCCAAAATATTCCCCGCGTAGCTGAATACCCACAGCTTGACGACCTCCAGCCACCTTAGTTTCTTGCGCAGAGCGGCATACGTGTAGTAGAACGTATTCCCCGTAAACAAATCCCCTCCCCCATATGCGATTAGAATGATCGCCGCGCCAAATGTAATGGCGGCCATCGGGTAAGTCAGAGGGGAATGTTCCAGATAAAAGAAGTTGCCTGTCTTAAACGCAACAATGACACCGAAGCCGATAAACATGCTGGCAAGCATGGAGCGGGCGATGTAACGAAGATGGCTTTGTTTGAAAATTTTGTGTTTTTTGAGAGCAAGCTGCTCCACCTTGAGTAATGATTCGGTTTCCATAATTCCTCCTGAAAAAGTCGGTTCTATATAGATTACACGATTTTTCCAATAATTCATATCACCTCAAGCATCATTACCCCATTCTCCCCGATGAAACATACATGGTGGGCAGAACTCGATCCACTCCGGGTATCAATTCTGATATTTCATCTTCATAGAATCGTAACCCAATGCCGCTTCGCCTCCACTATTATGGGAAGATAAGTTTGACACACTTGTTTGATGCACAGTGCATGTGGTAATTAGTTGTTACAAAGGAGAGGATGCAACATGAACTTGAAACATCCAGCAAAAAAAGCAATCGTCGCCTTGACCATGGCAGGCGTCTTCGGCGTAAGTGCAATCGGCGTAAATCATGCTGTTTTTCCGCTTCAGCAAGCAGAAGCCGCCCAGGCCGCAAATACCGGCGATTATGCCGCAAAGCAAGCGCTCAAGACACTTAACAGCTTCTATAAACCCGCTTTAAAGGGACATTTCCCTGGAGCCGTCAGCGGTTTAACGATTGGCAAAAGCACGAAGCAGGACGTGTACAAAGCCATTGGCGAGCCTTCCGTGCCCGGCAAGCATGCCGATGCCTTCGATGTATACGGGGCAAACATGGGGAATCCTGGCTACGCCTTTTCCTATAAACTGAACAAAATCCGCGAAATGCGTTACTTTGGCACGAACGTGGAACGGCAGACCAACATCGGCGGCATCACCATGAAAATGCTGAAGCAGAATTGGTTTGCACCGGATGCCACAACCACTTTCAAAACCGGAAAAATCAAACAAACCAAGCTCACTTACAACCGGGGAGAGTACAAATTAGAGTTCATCTTTAACAGCAGCACAGAGCTGGACCATATTAATCTGCTGAAAAAATAACCGTGATTGGAAACTCTTACTTTCCCAATAGCATGTTCCAGAATACATCGGAAAAGCCCGGTCTCTTAGAGCCGGGCTTTTCCGATGTATGAGAGATTTTCACAGCAAATACTGAAACAACATATCATCCAGCCACTCCTGGCTGTATTCCATCCGCTTAAATCCGGCAGCCAGCATATCCACTTGTTCCACTAACACATGAGACTCATCGGTCCCTTCCCGATAGCGGCTCAAAAAATGAAGAAACACATCCACCATACGCAAGCGCATGAGAATCGGTATTGCGACAATCTCCTCGGCGCTCAGCCGTACACGTTTGGCAAATCCTTCGCAAAACCGCCTGATGGCCTCCCTCTCGTCCGCCATTCCCATAAACCCCGATATGACGACCGCAGGCTCCATCGCTCTTACATCCTGTGTACAAAATTCAAAATCAAGCAAAGCGGTGACCGTATGCGGGTGCTCTGCGTCTACCAGCAGGTTCGAAAAGTTCAGATCGCCATGAACCAACTGCTGCGGCAGATTTTTTAGCGATTCAAGGCTGCTGCATATATCGATGTATGCTTCTTTTAGCAAATGGAGTGCCTCTCCTTGATCCTTGAATGCCGGTGGCGGCTGCATGCAAAAATCAAGTATGAACGTCTTGTTGCACACAGGATAAGACTGAAGCAGCTCGTAATACGGCGGGTACACCGGCTTCATTTCGATTGAACAAACCGCCAGGGCATTCACCAGTTCCCCCGTCTTCTCCCCGAAGGAATACGCTGCTTGAATGCTGCCTTCTTCCGGACGTACTCCCTCAATGTAGGTAAACAGGCAGGCGTAACGCTCACTCCCGTCCTGAACCCGAACCATCTTATCGCCAGACATGGATGGAATAGGAGCCGGAATCTTAAAGCTCAGCGGCACCCGCTGCAGCGAGTCCAGTACCGCAAACTCGAATTCGATTCTTGCCCTGTCTCGATGTGTATTGTAAATGCGCATGACCGAACGGCGTTGTTCATTATGAATAAAATGGGTCGTATTGTTCCAACCCGTAGGACCTTTAGCCAGTTGACCGTCCCACTCCGGCCAGTTCGCTTGCAGAAGCTGTTGAATCATGATTTTACCTCGCTTACCTGTTAAATCTTATCTTATATAAAGTTATATCGAATGGATCGTCATGTCTGTGCAACTTCTTCCGTTTTCGTCACAATGACCTTTACGCCAAGCTCCTGAATCCGGTCCATAACCTCCTGATCCGCCTTCTGATCGGTAATTAACACATCCAGATCTTCGACGGCACCAGCTCTGGCAAAACCATCCTGTCCAAGGATCCGATGCGTTGCCAAGCCAATTCTGCGGCGGGATACGGCAGAGACCGCGCGTCCAAAAGCGGCAACTTCTGGTGTAGCGACGAATATTCCCTCATCGGAAATACCGCCTCCGCTAACGAAACTGATATCAAATTTAAATTGACGGATAAATTCGTTAGCCAGCACGTCCGTGATATTTCCGGAAGGCTTCACCCGTCCGCCAATTAAATAAGTGTCAATCCATTCGCGCTCTCGCAGGGCATCCGCTACACGCATGCAGTTGGTCACGATTGTCAAGGGCATCTGTTCCGGAAGAAACTTCAGCAGTAAGTAGGTAAGCGAGCTGCTGCCAATGAATAAGGTATCTCTTTCTCGGACGTATGAAACGGCTAATTGAGCAATGGCGTACCCTTCCGGAGAGCCTTCACCATACCGCTGTTCCGGAGCCAAGGGCGGCTGCCTGACTTTCATGGAGGGGATGGCGCCTCCGTGCGTTTTCTGGAGTAAACCTTGCTCCTCCATGATTGTCAAATCCCGACGAATCGAATCAATCGATATTTCAAACCGCTCGGCCAAGTCCTTGGCAATCACCCGTTTATCTTGATGCAGCAAAGCAAGAATTTTCTGACGACGTTCCTCGGCAAACATTCCTGATTGATCTTGCACCATACAATTATCCTCCCGTTTATTCATTTTATTCCCACTTCACAGCTTGATTATATTCATTTATGTTCCGCTTTTCAAGTAATATTCTTCCGTTTTATTAATTTATATGCGTCCTCATTCGCGCATAATCCTGAATGTGCATCATCATCATAATACAACATATTTCATATTCTACTTTCTATCCCTCACCACACGGAAACCGCAATTGCCCGTCGAGCTGTCGGGCGTATTCCCGCTGCGTGCCGCGACTCGATAACGGTTGCAATAGGATCTGTGGCACAGGTACGAACCGCCGCGCATCGACCTTCTACCCGTAGACTCACCAAAGAACGGATTGATGGCCGAGGTCATTTGATGATAAGTCGGGCTAAACCAATCGCCGCACCATTCCCATACGTTGCCGGACATGTTATATAGTCCGTAACCATTCGGTTTATAGGCATCTACCGGCGCGGTACCGATAAATCCATCACTTGCGTTATTTTTAACTGGAAATTTACCCTGCCATATGTTGCATTGATGCTCTCCGTCCAACTTCAGCAGATCTCCCCAAGGATAGGTCCTGCCCTCCAAACCGCCGCGCGCAGCATACTCCCACTCCGCTTCTGTGGGAAGCCGCACACCGGCCCAATGGCAATAAACAACCGCGTCGTTCCAGGATATATGTACAACCGGATGGTCCATTCGGTCTTCGATGCTCGAATCCGCTCCCTCGGGTGCAGCCCAGTATGCGCCTTCGACCACCAGCCACCAAGGCACTTCCTGCGGAACTTGTGCAACACTTGCCTTGGTCTCCTCCGTAGCCAGCAGTTCAAATACAAACGACCATCCGAAATGCTCCGCTTCCGTGACATAACCGGTATCTTCCACGAACCGTTGAAACTGTTCATTCGTAACCGCATACGGTGAGATTTCAAATCCGGAAATGGTCACGCTGCGAGCCGGACCCTCGCCGTCACGCGGGAACCCTTCATGTGAATTCGTGCCCATCGTAAACGTCCCTCCAGGGATCGTGATCATGTTGGAATGTAGCTCAAGATGAGACTGGTCATGATATTGGCCTTCACTTAGACTGTCTTGATGATCCTTCGGATCGGCTTCTCCCAACTGTACTTTCGCTCTCACGCCGGCGCAGCAAGAATGTTGTTCTCCCATGTTCGTTCCTCCTATGCTAGATACAGAGAACAGGACAACCACTACCGGAGCGGTTATCCTGCTTCACTTTAACTATTTATTTTATACGAATTCCTGGGGATGGCGACGCATCAATTCCGGCACCGCTTCCCCTCGGCCTGTATTCTTCAAACGCTCGATATACCGGGGCAGATGACCTTTGGCATGGTAAGGTCCTCCCTCCTTCATGACCGTCCACAACGGGTCCACGTCATACGGCATCGTTGACATCATATGATCATGCCATTCATTCAGAAGGTATACAGCCTCCCTGCACAGATCCGGTCTTTCAGCTGCCCGATTGTACTGCTCGTGGACATCCTCGGTGATATGGAACAGCATTTCTTTGTCGAACAGATGATAGCCGTCATGATACGTTCGAATGTAGAGCCATTCTCCAAATCGCACGCTTCGCTGACAGACATGGGCGCATTGAGAAACCACCAGATACTCCCTGCCGCCGCCTTTACCGGTCCGCAGGCTCTCCGCATAACTGATGCCATCCCAGCTACGTACCGGCGCAACGTTCAAATATTCCGCCATCGTAGGGAGAATATCCAGATGATAGTGGAGCTCGGGATCCGTTCCCCCCTTCACGATGCCAGGCCCCCGAATGATCATCGGGATACGGCAAGTGCCCTGATCCGCTGTTCCGTGTTCTCCATAAATGCCAAGCTCCCCCATGTTCTCACCATGATCCGCGGTAATGATGACAACCAAATCATCCATTACTCCCTTGTTCTCCAGCAATTCGAAGATCGCACCGATATGCTCGTCCATATGGCGAATGCCGCAATCATAGCCGTCCACCATGGTCCGCAGATCCTCCATCGTCCTGATCTCTCCGGGATGACGCGGATAATCGGGGGATACTTCACTATTATACATGTTAATTTCGTTCACCCCATGCGGTCCGACCTTCTTCTGATGCTCTTGAAGCACTTCTTCGGTAATCCAATCGGGAAGCGGTTCCTGCTCGAAAGGATTTCCCAGCGACTGGGGTGCCCGATACGGTGTGTGCGGATCCCAGAAGTTCACATAGAGCATCCAGTTATCTTCATCGGCGTTGCGATCCAGCCAATCCAGCACGACCGGAGATACTTCTTCTGCCGACTCCAACCCGCCCTTACCCGTATTATACATTTCATTGAAGCCCGCGTAGAAGGTCCAAGCCGAATGACGTTCACCGAACGGACTGATCAAAGCGGTCTTCATGCCGGCCCTGCGGAATATAGCTGGAAAGCTCTCCGACCCCAGCTTGTCGCGGAAGTCACGGGTGATACCTTCATGGCGCACATCGGCAGCCGTGCCTCCATGACCGACGACACCGTTATGAATGCCGAACTTACCTGTCATCAATGCGGTTCTTGAAGGAAAACATGGAGCATCCGAGGTATAGTAATTGTCAAAACGCACGCCTTCCGCCGCAATTCGGTCAATATTCGGCGACGTATTCCGATGATAGCCATAACAGCCTAAATGATCCGGCCTTGTCGAATCCAAATCCAGCAACAATACTCTCATATCCTCATCGATTCCTTCCTCATCTGAATTCACTTGATATTTCTCAAGACTTCACATGTCAGCGTTTACAATTTTTCTGCATTTGTTTGAAATTATAGGCCACGATCCCTGCAGAGTCGATGTACATTTTGTCACTATGTTGTACGATTCTACTCCGATTTGAAATAACAGGATCACATAATCGAATCAATGAGTACTCAAATGAAGCATTATTGTGCTAGGCTATAGGTATAAAATCACTGCGGGGTGTTGTCCTATGATCCAATTGATGAGCGTGAATTTTGATGATTACATACCGAATTGGCGAACCCAGCTGGAGACGATTGAGTACAATGTCCTTGTTGTGGTTAGAGAAGGCAAGGTGAGATACGAAATCAACGGGGAAGACATCATTGCCGAGCAAGAAGACGTACTCTATATCCCTCAGTCGACGAGACGAAGCGGAGGCAACTGGAAGGACACTTCACATCAGAAGCATACCATTCTCTTTACATTGGATCGTCAAGAACCCACAGGAATTCCATTTCTGGATGCGGGTCGATTCATGAAATTCAATCTCTCTCATATCCAATATGTTTACCGGCGCTGTGAGCGCCTGTATGAGGAAATGCGGGGTGGAAAAAGCTACCGTACCATGATCTGTCAGGGCATTATGCAGGAGCTCATCGGCATGCTGGCCCGCGAGCTCGAGAAGAATGAGCTGGCACCCAGCAAACGAAACTACGCGGATACCATCAAATCGTATCTGCTGGAGCATTACCGCGAACCTATCGAAATCGATCGGTTAGCGAAACTAATCCATCGCTCTACGAGTTATGCTGCAGCCCTCTTCAAAGAGGTATACGGTCTTTCACCGATCCGGTATATGCATCAGCTGCGCGTGCTGGAAGCGTGCAGCCTGCTGCTTCATTCGGACATGACCATCGCTCATATCGCCCACTATTTGGGTTATTATGACACGTCCTATTTTTATCGAATGTTTAAAAAACATACCGGCCTGTCGCCCTCCGACTATGTACAGCAAGACGATCGGTCCGATATGTCCATGCTGTTCACTTAATCCTCGCTCGTCTTCATTCATGTTTTTAACGGCTTCTGCCCCGCAAACTGGATGACATGGGACAAGCCCTGGTGCCCCTGGCCCTCATGACGAACGACCTCTCCCATAAAAAAGTGGACTATGCGCCAATCTGCAAAGGGCTCGAGGAAATCCTCAGGCACGTATAAAAACTGCTGATCCTGCGGTCCCCCGCTGCGATAAGGAATCTGGTACGGTGAATATACCTCAGTGAGGAAATATCCTCCCGGCTTCACCGCTGTCTTCACGCCTTCTAAAGTCCTCGTTCTCAATGCCTTGGGAAAATGTCCAAACACGCAAATGATCTCATCCCATTGGTCCTGCTTCCACAACGCATCGTGGAGATCCACAAGCTCCGTGCGAATCTGCACACCGCTTGCTTCCGCCAGTCGAATGGCTTTGTTCAGGCCGGATTCCGCGTAATCCCATACGGTAACGTTCATGCCTTCCCCGGCCAGGAACACCGCATTCCGTCCTTCTCCCTCTGCGATAGCCAGTGCGTCTCCCGTTAAGCCTAATTTCTTATGCATATCGGCAATAAATACATTCGGGTCCGTTCCAAACACGTATTCATCTCCCTGAAACCGCTCATTCCATGGATTCATCGTTTTAGCACCTCTTTCTTTAAAATCAACGCCATTCTGTACACACAAAAGCTCATCCCCATCTTACCATTCCTGCCGCATCGATGTTAGCGGGACATCCGAATGGTTCGGGAATTAGCCTCTTTGCGCGTAATCTCCACTGGGCTCGGTCAGGATTAACCATAGTGATTTCTGGAGTCCGTCATCATAGAATATCCAGCCAAATTTTGATAGCCGTTGCCAGGATCAAAACGGCCAGCATGATCTGCAGGATCCTCGTGTTCATCTTCTTACCCGCGGCCGCTCCCAGTGGAGAAGCGATCAAGCTGGCAACAACCATAATAAGGGCCGGGATATAATCCACTTGTCCCGTCGTCAGCTTCCCTACCGTAGAACCGATGGATGAGATGAAGGTGATTGCGAGCGAGGACGCAATGGTCATTCGCGTCGGTATTTTCAATACAACCAGCATGATCGGAACGAGCAGGAACGCCCCGGCCGCCCCGACGATGCCAGCTCCGATACCGACCACAAGAGCCAGCGAAGCGGCCAGCCATTTATTGAACTTGACCTGATCCAGCGGAATATCGTCCACCCCTTTGTTCGGAATGAACATCATAATGGCCGCAATCAGCGCCAATATGCCGTAGATGAGATTGATGCCGCCTTCGCTCATCATCTTGGAGCCGAAACCGCCGATGAAGCTGCCCAGCAGTATGGCCGAACCCATATAGATAATGAGCGTTTTGTTCAGATATCCGCCCTTACGGTATGCCCACACGCCGCCGATCGTGGCGAAGAATACCTGTACGGCACTTATGCCCGATACTTCATGCGCCGTGAAAGCCGCAAGGCCGAATAACGGCGGGATATACAGCAGCATCGGGTATTTGATGATCGAGCCTCCAATGCCAACCATTCCTGATATATAAGAGCCAATGAACCCGATTAAAAATATCGTAATGATGAAGGATAAACTTAGTTCCATCGTGTTGCCCCCTTATTTCTCTTTAGAAAAGGGAACCTGTCTGGTTCCCCTTGATCTCTTTTTCTCTAGTTTCATCCGTTTATTAGCGATCCTTAACATGAGCGCTTTATAATTCATATTTCTACCTCTTAACATCAGATCGCCATTGTCAAGATTAACGTACCGCGCAGCGGTTCGGCCCGATCTCCATCTCTCGCTGCTGCTCCGCATCCGGATTCATTTTCCCCATGTTCGTTTGGCGGATTTCCTGATAGCTGTTAGGCTGCGGCGGCAGATTTTGCGTGACCAACGTCCGGAACTCTGCCTCATCGGCGATGTTGAGTCCATGGTTTTCCCGGTAAAGCTCGCCCAGTTTCTTCGCGACGGTTCCGTCCTCATTCAGTTCGTCCATGACCATGAAATGCGCCGGCAGCACGGTCAGATCCTCCGATAGATGGGTGTAGCGGGCATAGAGCGTTTCCCGCAAGTCGCCAACCCAATCCTCCGCCAGCCCCGCCAGATCCGGACGGCCGATGGAATCGATAAACAGAATATCGCCTGTCAGCAAATATTGATCATCAATTACAAACGAGGTGGACCCGATGGTATGGCCCGGAGAATGGAGCGCTTCAATGCGAATTGTGCTTCCGCCGATCACCACTTCGCCTCCGTTCTTGAGCGGTTCGTACTTAAACACCACCTCGCCGGCATCCTTTGGCGGAAGCCAGTATACGGCTCCTGTCTGCCTAGCAATCAATCGTCCTCCGGAAATATGGTCCGCATGGAGATGGGTATCAAACACATGCTTGATGTTTGCATTCAGGCTTTTTGCGAAATCAAGATATACCTCCGTCATACGGGTTGCGTCAAACAAGGCCGCTTCACCGTTCGATACCGCCATATAAGACAAGCAGCCTTTGCCTATACGAACAAACTGATAAAGCGTGCCTCCATCTGCCAAACTGCCGATCTTCAGGGGAACAAGGTGTTCACTCCAGGCCTTCATGCCGCCTTTCAAATACGCCACATGCCGGCCGTGCTCGGCCAGCATCTCAGCCACCATCACCGACGAGCCTTCCTTGGCGCATACGACGAGCACTTCTTGATCCTTCGGGAGTCGATCCAAAATTTCTTCCACGCCGTCAATCAAATCAAAGTAGGGAATATTCAAATGCTGAATTCCTTCGCCTTCAATCTTCCAGTCCTCGTAATCCGATGGGTTCCGCACGTCCAATATGAACAGGCTCTCTTTGCGAATCGCCTTCATGGCCACTTCTTGCGCTTGCATTACTCTTACTGTCATGTTGTATTTCCTCCCTAGTAAGTTCAGTTATGATTCACAGACTCTTCAGCCTTCATTTGTAATGGCTTGGAATCGCCTCGCATGCATCTTTACAGACAGACCTTCTATTTTAAATCAGGCTCATGAACCCAGCCCTTCGCTTGGACCTCTCCAATCGCTCATGCCGGGCACAACGTTCACAACGCCGGTAAAGCCGTTAGCTGCAAGCTTATGCGCGGCCATGTCACTGCGGGTTCCGGTACGGCAGATAACGTATATTTCGTCTGCCCGGTTCAGCTCATCCATACGCTGATCCAGCTCGCCAAGCGGAATGGATACCGCATTCGGAATATGCGTAAAGGCAAACTCCGCCGCTTCCCTCACATCCAGAACAACGATAGAGACGTCGGAGGACCGCAGTTTTTCCTCCAGCTGCACATTAGACGCTACATGCGGGTAGGTCCGTTCTACTGCTTCTTCGCCGGAAGATTTGCGCAGATAATGCTTCAGCACCTCCCCCTCTTCAATCGTTCCGAGATATTGGTGCCCTGTGCTTTCCGCCCACGCCTTCATGTCGGCTTTCGACCCTTTGTCGGTCGCCTCGACTTCCAGCACTTGACCGGCCTCCAGATCCTTCATCACTTTTTTCGTGCGGACGATGGGCATCGGGCATGCCAGCCCTTTTGCGTCAAGCTTTACATTGGAATCCATTGTTGTCATATCAGATCGAACCTCCTGTATATTTTTATACCACCCGGGGTATATTTCATTTCAAAAAAAGATGCATCAAATACATCTATTCTTACTCAACGTGCATGCAGCTACTCTGTTGGGCCTTCCCATGCGAGCATGCCACCCTCCATATTGATGACTTGATAGCCTTGACCCTCCAAATATTTCGCTGCCCGGCTACTGCGGCCACCGGAACGACATACCATAACATATTCCTTCGATGGATCGAGATCCTGCTTGCGAAATTCAATCAAACCGAGCGGAATGTTGACGGCGCCTGGAATTTTCCCTTCCGCAACTTCTTCCGTTTCCCGCACATCGATAATATTTATGGCGATCCTATCATTCAGTTTCTGCTCTACTTCTTTTGGTGAAATCTCTCTCATGTGAATAAACACCCCTTCTAATAAATTTAAGACCAGGCACTTTTAGATAAATAAGTTCACATTTCCATCCTGGGCATCGCCCAAATAACCTGCCACACCCGCATATTCAATATCTTCAAACAGCTCTTCCTTTTGCAGACCGAGAAGGTCCATCGTCATGGTGCAAGCAACCAGCTTCACGTCCTGCTCCTTCGCCAGCTCGATCAGCTGCGGAAGCGGAACAGCATTGTGCTTCTTAATCACATCCTTGATCATTTTGGGACCCATGCCGGCAAAATTCATTTTGGAAAGTCCCATTTTATCGGAACCGCGCGGCATCATCTTCCCGAACATTTTTTCCATGAAACTCTTCTTCTTGGGCAGCAGCACCTCTTCGTCCTTACGCAGGGCGTTCAATCCCCAGAAGGTGTGGAAGATCGTGACCTCATGATCGTAAGCAGCCGCCCCGTTTGCAATGATGTAGGCAGCCATGGCTTTGTCATAATCTCCGCTAAATAAAACAATCGTTGTCTTTTTTGTATCCGTCACCTTAAAATCTCCCCCTATAAAGTAAATAATGAATTCCGTTCTTGGATCACACAATTAGCATACCCCACAGGGTATATTGCATTTCAAAAAAATTATCCTTTCCTAATCCAAAATTTCAGTACATCGCCTTCCTCCTGATAGTCCAGCAATTCATTGCCTGTCGATTTGGCCCATGCCGTCAGATCGCTCTTTGCACCTTGATCCGTTGTATGAATCTCCAGGATCTCACCCGACTCCATCTCTTTTATTTCTTTTTTGGTTTTCACGATTGGCATGGGACATGCCAAGCCCTTTGCATCCAATACTTTATCCGCGTTCATGATATGATTCCTCCTTCGATTAATGGACGTTCATATTTTGTATACCCACAGGGGTATGTTAAACGATGTCGAATATCATGTCAATCTGGTTCATTTTCCCTTTCAGGAAGGTGTAGGAACCATTCCTATAGTTATCTGCTTTTAACGAGCAAATTTACCGCTTCGATCACCAGCTTCTCTGTGTCCTGCCCGCTCTCCGCGGCTTTCTGTACACATTCGACAAGATTGGAGCTGACTACAACGCCAATCGTCCGATCTATAGCCGACCGGGTTGCCGACAGTTGGGTGATGACCTCCTTGCAATCTTTGTTCTCCTCCATCATCTTCAGAATGCCGCGCAGCTGACCTTCAATACGTTTTACCCGATTCTTCATCTGATCATCGTATTTCATTTCGAATCCCTCCTGCCTGTGTACATGTCATGTCTGATATTTGTCACACCATTCGGTGCTGATACATGTTATAATACCCCATGGGGTATATATTAATCAATCCATAATAAATTCCAAATTTAGGGAGGAATATACTATGAGCAAAAAAATCGTCATTGTCGGCGGCGTGGCTGGAGGGGCCTCGGCAGCTGCCAGACTACGGAGATTGGATGAGAGCTCTACCATTATTATAGTGGAACGCGGTGAATATATTTCGTTTGCCAACTGCGGTCTCCCCTACTATATAGGTGAAACAATACAAGATCGCAATAAGCTGCTAGTGCAGACCGTGCCCGGTCTCAGCAGCCGCTATCAGCTGGATATACGGAATCTTAGCGAAGTTACGTCCATACTGCGTGATGAGAAAATGGTTACGATTAAAAACCTTACTACCGGAGAAACCTACGCTGAGAGTTATGATTATCTAATTCTGTCGCCCGGCGCAAATCCCGTGGTGCCGGATATTCCCGGCTTGTCCGAAGCCCGCAATGTATTCACGCTGCGGAATATCCCGGACACAGACCGAATCAAACATTTTATAGACCATAACAACCCGAAGGAAGCCGTTGTTGTTGGAGGCGGGTTCATTGGCCTTGAGATGGCGGAGAATCTTACCGATCGCGGCGTTCACGTAACAGTCATTGAAATGGCGAACCAAGTTATGGCACCGCTCGACTATGAGATGGCCGCTATCGTGCACTCGCATCTTCAGGAAAAGGGCGTTCGTTTGATTCTGGAAGACGGAGTTCAAGCTTTTCATGACGGCGGCCAACGAATCGAACTCTCCAGCGGCAACCAAATATCAACCGATATGATTTTGCTATCGATTGGCGTCCGTCCCGAAAATTCGCTCGCGGTAGACGCAGATCTCCCCGTCAATAATCGCGGGGGAATTCAGGTGAATGAGTATTTGCAGACTGCTGACCCGAGCATCTATGCGATCGGCGATGCCATCGAAGTGAAGGATTTCGTTCTCCAGAGCCAGGCCTTTATTCCGCTCGCGGGTCCTGCCAACCGGCAGGGGCGGCTTGTTGCAGATCATATCTATGGGAAAAACAATAGCTACAAGGGCACACTCGGTTCGTCGATCGCCAAAGTCTTTGATCTGACGGTTGCGGCTACGGGTATCAATGAAAAAAGTCTCAAGCAGATACGTGCACCTTATCAAGCTATCCATATTCACCCCTCGTCGCATGCCGGGTACTACCCCGGGGCGTATCCCATTTCCTTGAAGCTGTTATTCCATCCGGAAACAGGTCAAATCTATGGGGCGCAAGCGATTGGAGCAGATGGCGTGGATAAGCGAATCGATGTCATGGCTACAGCGATCAAGGGGAATCTCACCGTATGGGACTTGACGGAACTGGAGCTCTCCTACGCGCCCCCTTATTCCTCCGCCAAAGACCCGGTAAACTATGCCGGATATGTTGCCACCAACATCTTGGATGGCTTGGTGGAAACGGTACAATGGCACGAAATCGACGATCTGGTTGAAAACGGGGCTACCTTGATCGACGTCCGTGAGCCTAAGGAAAGGGAAGCCGGTTATATCCCAGGTTCCATCAACATTCCGCTTAACGATCTGCGCAGCCGACTGAAGGAATTGCCGGAGAATGAAACGCTGTACGTAACATGCCAGGTTGGGCTGCGCGGATATTTGGCGGCGCGGATATTGACCGAGCATGGATTCCGGGTGAAGAACCTGGATGGCGGCTGGAAAACATACGCAGCGGTTTATAAGCCATCATAAACGCTCCTTATTAAATCTGTCAGGAATCGATGGATTTGCTGGTTACATCAAAAAACATGCAGAAAAGCCCCGGAAAATCCGGGGCTTTTCATCTTTATATGCAAAAGATAATGGCTTAAATCAGTTTATGCGCATACCATTTCTTGCCTCGGAAGCGCCATAGGAAAATCGCTCCCCGCACTCCCCATTCACAATTCATGGCCAGCCATACGCCAAGGATGCTCCAGCCCAGAACGATCCCCATAATATAACCGAGAATCACCCGGAACAGCCACATGGTCAGCATCGAAGTGATAGAGGTAAAACGCGAGTCGCCTGCCGCACGCAGCGCCGAAGGCAGAATAAAGCTTATCGACCACAACGGAATCTGCACGAGCGTGTTGATCAACAGCACCACGAACAGATCGTTCACGATTTCCGGAGGCGGGTTGAACAGTCCTACCAACGGCCGGTAGAGCGGCATCAATATCAGCCCCATCAGGGCCAGCGAGATTGCGCCAAGCCATAGAAAGGATTTGATGAACTTGCGGGCATCCGCTATATTGCCGCGGCCGATGCATTGACCGACAACGGTCACAATCGTTAAGGACAACGCGCTGGCTGGAATTTGAAATACGGCGGCAAGCGAAGACCCGATCGCGTTCGTTGCTATGGCGTACGTACCCAAGCTGACGATAAACACTTGGGTTAACAGCTTTCCCCCGTTAAAAAACATCTGTTCGGCTGCAAACGGAAGCCCGATAAACATAATTTTGCGCAGCATGGATATCGGGAAATGAAACAGATCTCTCAGGCGGATATGCAGCGTGGCATCCACTCTGAACAGATAATAGAGCGCGCAGGCCGCACCGGCAAAGCGGGCGATGTTAATCGCCAGCGTCATGCCCATAACGCCCATATTCAGCAGGGTGATGAACACGATGTTGAGCAGAACGTAGAGCAGGTTCATGATTAACGACAATGCCAGTGAAGCCCGGGTCTTGCCGATCCCCCGCAGCGCGCCGCAAACCGCCTGCACGATGGCAATTCCGATGAAGGAAGTACTGCTTCCGATCAGATATACTCGCGCACTCTCCAGCACCTCGGGTGACGCTGAGCCGAACAGCAGATTCAGCACCGGCTGGTGAAGCCCAATGATCAGCAGCGCGATCGCTAAAGCGATCATCGCCACGGATGTAACAGTAGCCGCAGAAGCCCGGGATACCATCATGGCATTGCCGCTTCCCTTATATTGTGCAACGACGACGGTGCCCCCGGTTGCTACCGCCACGAACACATTGATCAGGAAAATATTCAGGGAATCCACCATGTTCACGGCGCTGACCGCCGATACGCCCGACGAACTGATCATGGCGGTGTTGACCAGATTCAAACCGATGATGAATGCCTGATCAATCAAGATCGGAAAAAATAAAGCGAAAATCTGCCGGTAGTCCATCGACTCCCCGGATAAATGATGTTGAAGCAAACCGTTCATTTGGGTTCGTAATCGAACCAACATCTGTCATCACATTCTTTTCGTTGTAATATAAAAGAAAAAAACTCTTCAAACGAAGAGCTTTAGGCTTACGGTATTCAGAAATGGCTGCCGCAACCGTCGCTTGGGAGAGCTCACTCCCTCGCCAAGGGGACAATACGGATTAATTCATTTGATCCCGGATAAACCCCGTCTTTGATTGGAGGATATCACCAGACCCGAGTTCTGTCAACGAATGCAAGCCACAGGAAATGACCGTAATCCGCTGTTAAACGGAGCAACATGATAGTCTGGACTTGACGAAGACGTTTCGACAGCTATCCAGACTATTCTCCCCCAATGATCAATACAGAAGCGGCACAATGGCGTATGAAGAGCTTGTTACCAAAAAAATCCCGCTCTCTCCGTTGTTACAAGAGAGATCGGGATTTGGAGCACAAATATGCTTCTATGCTTTAGATTCGTCTGCTTCTTTTTCCGACATAAGTCAATGTATAGATCATACTTCCAGCTACGATAACCAACGAAAACAGAAGCAGCAAGTTGCTGTATAAGTCTGCCCCAGCATTCCGTAACATCGGAAGAAGTGGGAATTCCAGCAATCCTCTGGAAAGCAAACCTCCTACAATTGCCACTCCGATTCCCTCAGATAAGAAGCATGCAAAATTGAGCATTCCCATCCCTGCTCCCGCTTCCTTCTCTTCAAGAGAATCGGAAACGACGGTTGAAATCACCGTCTTCACAAAAGAAAGGCCTCCAAATACAAAAATCAGCATGGCCGTAACAATCCAAGGTGATTGATCCTTCAGCATCGCCATAGTTAAAAAACCACCGATAATCATCAAGGTGCCTATATAGAACACAAGATGATGACCTTTCTTATCAACGAGTGTGCCCCCTAATATGCCAAACAGCATGACACTCATGGCACCAGGAAACATAACCCCCGCGCCAATCATGCCCGTTGACAGATGGTGGACGCTTCTCATCATATAAGGCACCATGGATAGAAATCCGGCTACCATGCCCAAAATAACGCAGCCCGTGATCGTCCCGGCGATGAACTTCTTCCTTACAAATAAATACGGTTCGATAAATGGATTGGAAGCCCGCTTGATACGTAAGGCGAATAATACGAGCGCTGATAAACAGCCAGCCAGATACATCCAATGTTCATTGGTCGTAAACAAGGTAAATAGCACTACGCCAACCGAGAGCAGAACTGCCCCCGTAACATCAATGGTCCCTTTCTGTTCAGTTTCATCCGGTAGCACTTTTAAGAAGAAAGGAATCGTGGCAAGTGTCATAAGAGGAAAAACAAACAACATGGACCAGTGCACATAATGGGCAACGACGCCTCCGATGACAGGCCCGATGCCTTCGCCCGTTGCAACCAGTGATCCTATAAGACCAAACGCTCTTCCGCGTTGATTGGCATCGAAATAACGTACAATCATGACCATGACCAGCGCAGGGATGGCAGAGGCTCCCGCCCCCTGAATAAATCTTGCCGCAATCACAGCAGGTAAATAGGCATGTCCCGCTAATCCCAGCATAGAGCCGCTGCCGTACGTTACGATACCTATCATGAGCATTTTTTTGATCCCGTACAGATCCGATATTTTTCCGTACACAAATGAACCTATGGCAAACGTCAGCATAAAGCCTGTATTGACCCAATTGGCCGTCGATGGCTCCACATGAAATTGCCTGGCGATATCCGGCAGTGCCACATTAAACACGGTTTCATTCAAAACGCTGAAAAACACCAAAAATCCCAGCCAGGCAAACGCGCCTTTCACATTTGTGATCCGTAATTTTTGACTTGGTTGAGTAATCTCTTCCACTTGGTAGTGCCCCCATAAATTTAGGGGAATACGCAGTTTATAGGGTCAATGATGCGATTTCCCTCAAATTTTGTACCCAAATCCATCTTTTTTGCCGCATGCAATAATCCTCCTTTGAATATTCTAAGGCTTAATATAACATACGGATGAGGAAGACGAAAAATATAATGATATAGAAGCAAAGGAGCATTCACATGATGTTTGCGCCTTTAGAAGGCGGCTACATACTCCCTCTCTTCCCATCCCGCCATACCTCCATGCGAACCTCTTTCTCAAGCCACCCCTTCATACTCGCTAATTCAAACACATGTTCAATATGAAACACCCCGCACGCGATATTCCCACTGTATACAGCATCCGCAACACTCGCCGCTACCTTAGCCGTTAATCTGGACTGATCCCGCCCGACCAGCAAAAATTCAACTGTACTGTTTTTACCACGGCGCTTGCCCTGCGCTTCAACTTTTAGAGCAACATCATCGGATCCCATCCGTATATTCATAAAAGCTTTCACGGCAGCGTTCCGTATCCATTTAACCTTAAGCAAATGATGCAGACCGGATGCACGGAATCCTGCAAGCATGGTAGTTAGAGGGGAAGAATCAAAACCCAACCGGGTCGATACGGTGGGAACTTCCAAGGTGTTGGGCAATGTGGATTGATCCGAGAATGGGAAACGATACACGGATTTACGTCCTATTTTTTCGCCAAAAAAAACCGACCTTCCATCCGAAAAACTCGCAACCGTCTTAACGCGATGGTTCTCCATCACCTGAAAGGTGGACAGTAGATTGTCCACGGTCCACTCTACGGCAGCCTTGCCGTGCCGATCCCCTAATCCCAGCATAATCGAGATATCAACCGACTCTGTTACATCCAGACCTTTGCTCGCCCAGCTTGCCATGAGATTGGTTAAACCCGGGGCCAGGCCTACACTCAGAATAGCTGACGACCCGGATTCCTCGGCTGCGTCCTTCCACTTCGACACTTGGTTCAAAAACTCGGCTTTTGCCGATATATCCACATAGTGGGTCCCGCTCCGGATGCAAGCTCCGACCCAGGCATCGTCCGCCTGATCCAGACACATGACCACGAGTTTGATCCGTTCCCACTCACTCGCCATGAGTGGCTGCCCCATATCCAATCGCATGGGGAGCACCTTCCCGCTTGTCTCCTGACTGAAACGCTCGGCTCTTTCCAAACTTCTTCCTGCAGCGTACACAAGACCGGGATATTTCTCCCCTAACTCCTCGCATATAATCCTTCCTACATGCCCATATCCGCCTACAACCACAATACGTTCCTTCATGATACTTCCTCTCCATCTCTAAAAAAATCTATATAAGTAACGAGCCCCCGCTCAGACTTGAAAATCCTCAGCGAAGCAAGCCCTGATTTCACTTTTTCCATGGGTAAACCTCCCTTGTTCCATCATGATGCACAATATGCAGGGTCTCTTTCATTCCTTCTACATACATGACATAATAAGAATCATTCTCAATTATAAGGATGGAGAACGATAACCCTATCCCAGAAATGTGGGGTTTTCCTTAGACCGACGAAAAAGGTGACTGAATATGGGCACACAGCTTAACAGCTTATTGAATAAAATAATGGCACTTGGCGGGGCTTTATCAAATTCCCAAACCTACCGGAGCGAACTCATGAAGCAATTGCGCTGCTGGATTCCTTTCGAATCGGCTTGCTTTACGACGGTAGATCCACGTACATTGCTCTCGACGGGTGCGATCACGGATGAAGACATTGAGGCAATCCATGATCGCCTGTTCGAGTATGAATATCTGCACAGCGATTACAATCACTTTCATGAACTGGCGAACTCCATGGAGAAGGTGGCTACGCTAAGCGGAGCTACGAACGGGGCTCTGAACACAAGCCCTCGTTATCTGAACGTCCTGCAGCCGGCAGGCTTTCATGATGAGATGCGTGCCGCATTGGTAGCGGACGGCATGTGTTGGGGATATCTGACGATATTCCGTAAGGAGGGCCAGCCCTTTTTTAGCGAGGAGGAACGGCAGCTGCTCTCTTCCCTGGCGCCATTCATGGCGTCCATGCTGCGTGATCGAAGTCTTCCGCGATCCCCTATGGATGGAATGGATCACATGCCTGAGCCTGGTTTATTGGTGTTATCCGAAACGCTCGATATTCTTTCATATAATGCTTCTGCACGGCAGTGGATGTCATTGCTCCAGGATGCAGAGGGTATGGATGCCGCTTCGCTCCCTCGCCCGCTGCGGGCAGTCTGCTTCCGAGCTTTGTCCGAGAGCTCCCGAGGTACGGCCTATTCGACGGGCGCTCATACTCGCGTCAGGCTAAGTAATGGCTCCTTTGCCAGCATACGGGCATGCCTTCTGTATGGTCCCGATTCTCTTGCCAAGCTTGCAGTCACGCTTGAGCCTGCCAATACAACGGATATGCTGCCGCTTATCTCGGATGCGTTGGGATTAACGGAGCGCGAGAACGAAGTGATCAGCGGAATTCTGCGAGGATTATCCACCAAGGAGCTTGCTCAATCCCTGTTTATCTCCCCCTACACGATTCAGGATCATCTAAAGTCCATATTTGTTAAAACCGGCGTCAACAGCCGGAGGGAATTAATATGGCAGCTTCATTCAAAATATAGCTTGAGTCCTTGAGGGTCGGGTCCGTAATTTTCCCACCACTCCGTTCCCCTCAAATCCGGCCCACCTCCGATTATGCTGCACGGTGGCTATGAACCGCACTCCACACCCACCCTTGGTCACTGCTCCATACCAACTCTATCGATCTGCATATGATATCTAATGATAGATTCAAGGAGGTCTGGTAGCATGACAACCCCTGTGGAGTTTGATGCCATTTTCAGTCTGGGTCACAACTGTCAGGTTGCCGCCCAGTTAAGAAGAAACCAGCTGCGTCATGCAGCTGGCCCGTTGGACTGGTTCAACTTCGCTTCGACCCATGAATTTTGTAAAGTCATTAAACGTCAATTCAGCGATTTCATGCTACGGGATAATCTCGACATATACGGCAAATCCGTGAACTGTTACTATGTGCGTGATAAACGATCTTCCTGTTTATCCTTTCATGATTTCAAGAACAATCCAGAGGAGCCTCCGTTATATGACTACCCCGCGTTTCGCGAGCGGCTGGATCGAAGAATCGAACGCTTTAACCGCTGCTTGAATTCTGAACAGAAGACTCTGCTCGTGCGGATCATCGCGAATACCAAGGATGCCGAGACGATTGATCAAGCAATACGCGAAGCCTATCCCAAAGCGGACGTAAACCTGTTATTTATTATGCTCAGCAGCAGTCCCCAAATTGTAAATCTCCCTTCGTTCTCGGATCGGGTTCTCATCAAGCAAATACCGAAAGGGCCCACATGGGAAGGAGATTCGGAGGCTTGGATGACCATTCTTAGAGAATTTTCGCTCAGTTCAGGGGAATAAGTGTTTGACAAATCCAAAATTTACCTGTATATTTACAAAAAGTGAATCGGAACTCTTACGAAGGAAGCACCCGTAAGTCTGGCGTTGAATGCGCCTTTCTAACGGGTGCTTTTTGTCGTGGGTCCGGCCATTCTGTCATGATGCGAATACCGCTAATGATAATTATTAGTTATTTAAGGAGCGATGTTTATGTTTAGAAGATTACTCACCTCATCACTTGTGATGGCACTTTTACTCTCTTTCATCCCCATGCCTTTCGCGAATGCAGCCGCGATCGAGTTCACCGATACGGTTCAAGCCCAATTGAAAGCCACGGCGGACCGGGCTGGCGGATCCGTACGTACCACACTCATCAAACAGTTTGATGAGTTCAAATCCGAACGAAACCAGGTAATGGATTTGGATGATCGAATCTCTTCCCTTCGCTATGCCAATGAAGCCAAAGCTTCAGAAACCCGCAAAAAAATCAGCGAAATCGATAAGGATAAAATCCGCAAGCTGGAGGATCAGCTGCAAGCAGCCAAAACCAAGTACCAGCCGCTGTTTAATACCTATTCCGCGCTCAATAAACAAATCGCCGCAGCCAAAAAACTCAAAGACAAATCGCTCTCCAAGATACTGCAGTCACAGGCCAGTGGCATGAAGATCCTGGTATCCTTGGGACGTGATGATATTCGAACTAAGCAGGCGGCGCTTACGGCGGCCAAGAAAGAGAAAGCTTCCAAAGCGGCTAAAGTCCGTTCCATCCTGTCCGAGATTGAATCCTACAAAAGCAAAATCAAAGGCGATAAAAGCGCAATCTCCACGCCGAATAAACTGATGGCAACCGAGTGGAAGAATTTCAAAGCCGCAGTAAAGAGCAATGAATCGGCCCGAACCAGCGATGCCCTGTCCAGGCTGCTGACACTCTCCGGTCAGATCCTGACGAAAAAGAAAAGCATCTACAGTCACGAACAAAAAATCGAGTCGATCATCGCGCGCGCAAATGCCCAATTTAAATAACGTTTTTAAGAATCCCGCTATAAAAATAACTTCTGCCGCGGGCAGAAGTTAGGGTTCGATATGCAACAAATTAGATCAAAAATCAACTCAACTTGAAGCTGTTTGTAACGGGTATTGGAATCCAGCCAACTTGGATTGATCAAGTAATGGATAGTCATATAACATGCCTTCGTATATAACCTCGAATGCCGGATGCTGAAAGAAATCATTCGGGGTTACTGCGGAGGAAGGGCGATCCCATAGATGAATTCTGCTTTGCTTCATTGCCTCCGCTACGAATTGTGAGCAGAAGTACGATCTTTCCCTCGTAATATCAAGTCTCATTAGCACGCCAAACATGCCGATAAGATTGTAGCCGTAAGCATCCTCTTCATCCTTATAGCTTTGAATCACGCGTCTCGCTGCCTCAAATTGCTCCCGCGTGACCTTGAGACGGAGCAGAGCGCAGCGCGTGCCGGGAAAGTGACGGAAGGTTCCTTCGTATACATCCTCCTCAACAAATCCCCCTATCCAGGGATTGTTGGCGCATTTCCGGCCGAAGCTGAACACTTCATTCAAGTTCTCATCCAGCGCCAGCGAAGCATGATTATAGGGCGCTGCCGTAATTCGTTTAATCAGTTTGGTAAACATCGTACCCGTATCAGTCAGAAGAACATATATATTTTGGTTATCGGACATTTGCTTTCCCCCACATACTTAATTACATATTTCATTGAAGCCGGATTTCGTCAAATCCTTCGTTAATTCCATTGTAGTAGAGGCAAGCCGTTTCCATAACCGACTATAGGTGTGAATAAGACCTAGACCTAAGTCGAGTTCTCAACTGACCTGGCGACGTGATACCCATAACTATACCCCATATAAGCGACGATAGGAAGATGGCGTCATGCCTTCATGCTCCATAAATCGCTTGTTAAAATAACTGACGCTCGGATAGCCCGCTTCCACTGCAATCTGTCCGATGGTTTTTTCTTTATGGTCGAGCAGCCACTGCTTTGCCATCTGAAGCCGGCAGCGCGTTACAAAATCCATTGGGGTCATCTCCATGACATTGCGGAATAATTTACAGAAATAGTAAGTGGTAACGCCGAGTCTGTCCGCCCACTCCTCCAAAATAAACGGTTGTGCCGCTTCCTGCTGCATAATCGGCAGCAGTTCAAGAATCCGGTTGGCCGAGTTGTTTGATTTATTGTCCGATAAAGCGGATGCCTGCTCCACGAATACGGCTAACAAGGAATACGTTAGCGTGGACAGCTGCGCAGGCTTGAGCATCCGATGGGTCTCCGCCTCATATAACAGCGCTTCGTGCGCTTCCTCAAAGGCTGATGGCTGCCGAATGCTCCACAGCTGGCTTTTATGAAATCCGCGTTCGATGAAATAGTTCTGCAGACCGCTGCCATAAAAGTGGAACCAACGCACATCCCACGGATCGTCCTCGCTGGTGTAATAACGCTGAGCCTGCATTGGAAAATACAGCACGGCTTCACCTGGGCCAAGCGTATGGACTACGTTTTCGATTTCAACATACCCTTTACCGGAAGCCACATAATGAATATTGAAATTGTTCAGAGACCCGGCTGCCCGCGTAACGGTATGGTCCGGTTCATCCCGGTATATCCCAACCGACTCAGGCAGGCAGAAGAATGGCATTTGCGGTAGGGTCAGCAGATGACTTTGTCGTTTCATCATAATACTCCTCGAATGACAATATTGTTGTATTGTACTACAAAATAATATTATATCAATTTTATTTCTTGTCTTTTATAATCGCAATATAATCTTAAAAAGTTGTATAGGAGCTGATGAACATGACTCAAAAACTTCGTTGGGGAATCCTTGGCTGCGCCAGCATTGCCAAACGCTCGGTCATACCTGGTTTACAGCAATCCCGTCTCAATGAAGTCGTTGCCATTGCCAGCCGCGATCAGGCAAAAGCAGCGCAAACGGCAGAGGAACTGAATATCCCGACTGCATACGGCAGTTACGAGTCCTTGCTCGAGGATTCTTCCATAGATGCGATCTATATTCCGCTCCCAAACCATCTACATAAAGAATGGAGCATCCGTGCGGCGGAAGCCGGTAAACACATTCTATGCGAAAAACCGCTTGCGCTTACGGAAGCAGAAGCAGCTGAAATGGCGGAAGCAGCAGCTAAAGCCGGGGTAGTGCTGGCCGAAGCCTTTATGTATCGGTATCACCCACGGTATGACTTGTTGAAGGAAATGATCAACGCTGGTGCCATCGGGGACATTCGGGGCATACGCAGCGCGTTTACCTTCAACAGTTCCGCCAATCACGGGAATGTCCGCTTTCGCAAGGATTGGGGCGGCGGCTCGATTTATGATATCGGCTGTTATCCGATCAACGCCGCGCGCATCCTGCTGGATAAAGAGCCGGAAGCTGTTACCGTTCAAGCTTTCTTCTCCCCTGAGCATGATCATGTCGACATGATGGCATCCGGATTAATCGAATTTGGAGGAAATGTAGCGCTGACATTTGATTGCGGAATGTGGGCGGCGTATCGCAATCCTCTTGAAATTGTGGGCACGGATGGCCTGATTGAAGTCCCTTACGCCTATAGCCTGCCTGAGGACGGAGCGAACTTCTTCTTAACGACCGGCGACGGACGCAAAGAAATCGAGGTCCCTCGTGCAAACGCATACAGTGAACAAGGCGACCATATGGCCGAAGCTATTTTGAACAACAAGCCTCTCCGCTACTCTGCAGAGGATGCCGTTCACAATATGAAAGTCATAGACGCCTGTCTGCAATCTGCCCATGAACGGAAGCGAATTGTGTTGTAATTACACCCAAGGAGGATATGAATATGAAATATATATCAATCAAGGGATTAAACAAACCTGTCTCTGCGCTAATGAAAGGAACGGACTACTTTTATCATGATTCGTATGAGAAAGCAGCCGCGAATATGGATGCATACCTGGCTATCGGCGGCAATTCCGTTGATACCGCCCACATCTACTGTGGAGGTCAAAGCGAAGAAGTGATCGGCAGATACATGCAGGAAAGAGGTAACCGGGATCAGATCGTCATATTGACCAAAGGTGCCCATCATGACCAGAATGGTCCGCGCGTAAATAAAAAAGACATCAAGAGCGACATCACAACGAGTTTTGAGAGACTGAAGACGAATTTCATCGATCTGTATGCTCTTCACCGTGACGACCCGGAGGTTCCGGCAGGTGAAGTTATTGAAGCTCTGAATGAGTACATTGCCGATGGGAGCGTTGGCGCCATTGGGGTATCCAACTGGACGTGGGAGCGCATCCGGGATGCCAATGCCTATGCCGAAGCGAATGGACTGGTCGGTTTCTCCTTTAGCAGCCCGAATCTCAGTCTGGCCAAACCAAACGAGCCGTTCTGGAAAGGCTGCGTCTCAGCCGATGCAGAGACGATTGCGTGGCATGAAGCTGAGCAGTTTCCGCTGCTCTCCTGGTCTTCCCAAGCGAGAGGATTCTTCACCGGCCGGTTCACACCGGAAATTCGGGACAATGCGGATCTTGTGCGGGTATTTTATAGCGATGCGAACTGGGAACGGTTAGAGCGTGCCAAGCAGCTGGCCGCTTCGAAGAATGCGACGGCCATACAGATTGCGCTCGCTTACGTGCTGAACCAGCCCTTCCCGACCTGTGCGCTGATCGGTGCGCAGTCTGCGGAAGAATTAAAATCCTGTGATGAGGGTTCAACCATCCAGCTGACGAGGGAAGAATTAGACTGGTTAGACCTAACGATCGATCAGCTGGCTTCAATCTAAATGTTAAAAGCGCCTTGTGCCAGGATATTTTCATCCTGCTCAAGGCGCTTTTTATAGGTTAATGACCCGTCTGATATTCTACGCAAGCGCGAATCATCTCCCGGCGGGTAGAATAATCGCGCTGACAGAGCTTTCCTTCCTTACTCCTGTACACCCCGAAGATATGCTTCATATTCAACCGTAAACTCGAGCGCTTCCCTAAAATCCGGGGATTTAAGCGAAAGGGCCGCGACGACTTCCTCTTTTCCTCTCTCATGCAAGGCTATGATCCGAGGCTGCCTTGGGACGCGAAACTGTGTATGGTCATGATATACAACGGTAACGATGGTGCCGAGCGGCTCCTTCACCGGCGAATAAACCGTGCTCCACATCCAGCGCTGTTGGTCTGTCCCTTCCTGACTTCCCCATTCTCTTGAGATGTCGAAGTTACCCGGGAAATTAGGTTCAGGACGTATTCCCATCTCCTTTAATTGTTTATGAATCGGTAAGAATAACAGGTTCAAAAACGTCCCATACGCCGCATCTCCAGCCTCGTTGTATGCCTTCAGCAGTTTTTCCTGGTTTACGGTAAGTACTTTTTGCCAGTTCCCTTCAATGTGTTCGGAAATGTAGCTTCCGATGGCTTCGATCGGGTTATCCTGTTGTTCTTCCAAAAACTCCTGCAGCGGCTTCATTGATTTCATGTTTAACCCCTTCCATTTCATGGATTTTGGATGTACTTCTCCAGCATACAACATTCATGCAAATTGTAAGGTTTGCTGGATATCCGGTCCATATTAGGGGAAAAACCTTCTCTAGTGCTTTAATCTCATACGGATATGTAGGCCGCCGTAACATCATGCCCGGATCCGAATCACACCGTAGTTTAGTTATCAAGGGATCAACATACTCTAAACCCCTGTAACATGCCGGTAATCACATCCATCGTTTCCTCGATGCCCTTATCCGTTTCCGGCATTTGAGCAACCCACAGCGAGCATTCGTTTAAAGCGCCGGACAAGGCATGCGTCATAGCATCAACCGGAACGGTCTTCATCATTCCCTGATTCTGCATGAAGGCTAGCTGCTCCCTTAGGTGACTCATCGAATTTTGCTCGTCCATCTCGCGCCAAGACTCCCACCCTACGACACTCGGACCGTCAATGAGCATAATGCGCTTATTCTGCGGCTCTACCACGGTCGCAATAAAAGCCCGACAGCCATACAGAAGCTGCTCCCAAGGATCCTCAGAGCTATCTGCTTCCGCCTCCACGCGCTGCCCAATTTCCGACTGCACTAATTCTAGCACGGCAAGAAACAGCCCTTGTTTATTCTTAAAATGATGATACAGCGCACCGCGGGTAACTTTTGCTTCGTCGGCAATCTCCTCTAGTGCCGCATTGGCATAACCTTTTTCCGTGAAATGTGTTCTGGCTACCTTCAGCAGCAGCTGTATAGTTTCGTTAGCTTCGCTTTTGGTTCTTCTCATAATTCGCGTTTCTCTCTCCTATGCATCATTCGGATGCTATTCTCATGGACGTTAGTAGCTTCAGCACTTCCTGATCTCCGCTCTTGGCCATGGATCTTAGCGAATGCTGAAGTATCCAAGGACCGTACACCCCACACGATTCCAGATGTTCAAGCAGCCAGGGAAGGACGGTATCCCGGTAATCTTTGTTTAGATCATGAAGATGATTCGCAACCGATTTGCGGACATAGCCAGAGGAATCCTGCAGAAGGGGCTCTAGCAGCGCCAAATTGTGAGCGGGATCTCCTTTGATCACTGGAATTCGCTTTGCCCACGGCAGACGAGGCCGGGTACCTTCACTAACCAGGCGACGGACATGCGAATTATCATCCGAAAGCCAGTCCTTCAAAATTTCAAGACACTGATCTTCATAATGGAGCAGAAAGGGCCTGATCGCATACTCCGATGTGTGCCGTTTGGTAATTTCATATAACGCGTTCATCGATATTTCAAAGTGATCAAGCCCATAACGTTCCACAAAACATGCAATCGGCATGAGAAAATACCCGTCCGTGAACATTCCTTTCTCTGTTTCATTCTCTGGTCCTATGATGCCGAGTAAAATCTCCAAACTATCCGGATAACCAAAGGGCAGGGCTTGCTGCAATTCTTCCGCAATAACGGCTACCCTTCCTTTCAATTCAAGCGTCGCTGTCTTGCGGCTTACGGCTTCAATGAAAACCTCCGAGTGAAACTCCGGAGCAAGCGGCTTAATTCGATCTGATAAAAGAATCGCCAGCTCTCTTCCAAAGTAGTCCTTTAATGCGGTGAATGTACTCATTTACCGGGTTGGTCATCATCCGTGGACCACACATCTTCATTATACAGCTCCATAAATGCTTGTGAAGGCGGAATGACTTTAATCATATCGATCAGCACCCCATTCGGGTCACTGGTAATAAAATGCCTCTGCCCAAATTCCTCATCCCGTAGATCCAGATGAAGCGGCAGCTTTTCGTGGATGATCAGCCTTTGATACTCGGCATCCACATCCTCCACCTCAAAATTAAGAATCAATCCCTGCACTGGTTTCTGAAAGGAAGACGGTACCGTGGGATGATTTTTGGACAAGAGGGCCATTTCATAAGCGCCTTGTCCCTGGTCTCCATTCTTCAGGCTTACATACCAATCCGCTTCAAAAACAACCTCAAATCCAAACAACCGTGTGTAAAACTCTGTGCTCTCGGCAACCTTCTCTGTCATGATAACGGGATAAAATCCTTGCAGTTTCATCTGGAAAACATCTCCTTCTAAATGGGATGAATCCAATTTAACATACAAACAGAATGTATGTAAATGATTTTTTTTTTTGAAAATTTCCACAAAAAAAAAGAACCTGCAGTCCAGAGTGCAGGTTCTTCGCTTGCTACCACAACAAGCTGACAGCCAAGAGATTAAACAATGCTAGCGGCAATATTACATTAGGATTAGGTCCGTATGGCGCAAAGGGCGGATATCCGGGAAAGAATCCTCTGTTACCTTGTTCTACAAGAATGTACACATTTTTTGCGTCTACGTTTATAACGACGCCTTCGATAGCTTCATCATCCATCGTATGCACTCTTACCTTGCGATTCACCACATTTTTCATAGCAGCATGGGCGCTTTCTCTATGCTTCTTCATGGAATGTACCAGATGGTGATCGCATTGAAACAGCATTTGCGGTTGCGTTGAATAATTGTTCATGATGCTCCTCCTTCGTTCTCTTCTACCCGCATTGTATGCAAATGTCCCGTCAAGGGTGTTCGCCTATGTGAAATCCGTTTAATGCATAGCGGATACGGGTATAGTACAACCAGATGAAGGAGGGTTAAACATCATGGACAATCGAAATATACAGACAAAGCCCGGCAGCTTTTTTATTGAAAACAATGGAAAAACGGTAGCCAAAATCTCCTACTCGCCTCAAGGAAACGGAGTGATCAGTATCGATCATACCTATATCTCACCCAGCCTGCGAGGGCAAGGAATCGCCGACGAACTCGTGCGAAAAGTAATAGGATACGCTCGGAAAGAAGATTTGAAAATCATCCCCGCTTGCTCTTATGCCGGGCATTATTTTGACAAAAACGTCGACGAGCGTGACCTGCTGCACAAATAAAAAAGAGGATTAAAACATCATTCGTAAACGGATGTACCGTAAGGTTAATCTCGCCAGCCATAAGGATGCTCCTCTTATCGGTTGGCTTTCACGCGCCTTGATGTCCAAGTTCAAATGCAGCACTGGTATTTACTATTGCGATAGAGTGATCCTATCCTCTATGATCAAAGGGTATAGCTTAAGTTAGGGAGGCATCTATATAATCATGAGGCAAACAGCGGAACATTGGGTCTGGGAACAGATGTTTGATAAATTGCCTATGGGGGCGATCCTGATCTCTGCGGTTGACGAGCCTGTGGCGAAGGTTAATGATCGTTTCTGCGAACTTACCGAATCCAAACGTTCAGACCTGCTTCAGCTCAAACCTTCCGAAATCCAAGTTCTATCTAATCTATCGATTCAACAAATATTGCAATCATTGACATATGAACAAACGTCCACGCTCAAGAGAGACTCATATTTTATCCGCCGTAACGGAGAGCAAGTCCATGTCTCTGTCTCGATTTCCCTGCTGAACCATCCCGCCCCTGGAGAGGCTCCATGGATATTATGCTGTATAGAGCCCGGGACCGTACAGGAGAAATCGTCTTTGCCTCCGACCATTAAGAATGATGAACTCCTTGCACTCATTTCTAAGAGCGGACAAGATCTTATATCCATCAGCAGCGCTGATGGCATCATCGAATACATCTCACCATCTGTGACGGAAATACTCGGATACACCCAAGAAGAAATGACGGGCCAATGCCGGATCGATTACTATCACCAGGTGGATTCCGAGCAAATGAAAGAACCGGGCAAGCTATTTTCAGAGGAAGATAGTTTCGTTCGACGCATTCGCCATAAGGACGGGCATTATTTATGGTTTGAAACGTCTTTTCAGTTAATTCGGGGAGCTCACGGCGAGGTTAACAAGGTTCTGGCCATTGGACGAAACATTACCAAGCGCAAAACGGATGAGGATACGCTGGCCCATGCGCAGCGGATTGCCAAGATCGGTTCCTGGCGTTGGGACTTGATCACGCATACGCTCACCTACAGCGATGAAATGAGGCGAATTTACGGATATCAGATCCGTGCCACTGAACCAAACCATAACACGCTGCTGTCATTGGTCGTCCCGGAGGACCGTGAGCGGCTGGAGGCAACCGTGAGCAGAGCCATGCTAGGAAAGGCGGATGAAATCATCTATCGGATCCAGCTTCAGGACGGTCAAATCCGAACCATTCGAGCTCAATGGGAAGTCTCCGTTACGAAGGAAGGCAGACCCATGGAGATGGTCGGTATGGCGCAGGACATCACCGAGCAGGTGCAGATTGAACAGCAGTCGCTGGAGAATGAAAACAAGTACAAGCTCATAACCGAAAATTCCCTTGATTTCATATCGAGCAGCACCATAGACTGTTCAACGTTTCTTTATTGTTCACCTTCCTGTTATTCACTGCTTGGATATCGTCCGGATGAGATGGTTGGCACCAGTATATTCGATTATGTATACGCGGAGGATATCATACCGCTACAGGACTATTTTAACAATTGCCTGGACGGCAAACTGCTCACACCGATCACCTTCCGTTATATACATAAGGATGGCAGGCACATCTGGTTTGAAGTCAATTGCAAGTACATCAGCACGCAGGACGGCCAAAAGAACGAGATCATTTCGATTGCCCGCGACATCTCCGAACGAAAACTGATGGAATTCAAGCTAAAGGAAAGCGAGCAGCGATACCGTTCTCTTTTTGAATATAATCCGTCGGCCGTATACTCCATGAATTTGGATGGCGACTACTTAACGGCCAACCAGAATCTGCAGGAACTGACGGGATATACACTGGACGAGCTGATCGGGATGTATTTCGGACCGATTGTAGCGGAAAAGGACATGGCTCGCACGTTGTTTCATTTTAACCAGGCAACTGAAGGCATACCTCAGAGCTATGATCTAACGATTATCCATAAGGATGGACATCCCATCGACATCAATACGATTAACATCCCGATTTTCGTAGATGACGAAGTCGTCGGCGTCTATGGCATTACCCGGGATATCACCGAGCGCATACGAACCATGGAAGAGATCAAGAAGCTGAGCCGGGAGCTCACCCTTTTGCTGAATACGGTGTCCGAAGGCATTATCGGGCTGGACATTCACGGACACGTCGCATTTATCAATCCGGCAGGCGCAGCGATGCTGGATTATGAACCGGCCACCACCATCGGAAGACCTTGCGACCAGATCATCAAAGAAATTCGCCATGACGGCACTTTTTATCGGGGGGATGATTCTCCGCTTGTTCGAGCCGTCCAACAAGGCGTACCGCTGTCCAGAGCCGAAATCGTGCTTTGGCGGGGCGACGGCACCAGCTTTCTGGCAGATTATCAGGTCAATCCAATCTGGGACCAAGGCGAGCGCAAAGGCGCCGTTATGGTATTCCGCGATATCACCGACGAGAAAGAAATCATCCGGGCGAAGGAGAATGCCGAGCGGGCAGATCAAGCGAAAACGGAGTTTCTGACCATGATGAGTCACGAACTCCGCACGCCGATGAACGGCATCATCGGCATGATTGAGCTATTACGAACGACCCATCTTGACGAGGATCAGCTGAATTATACCGATATTTTGATGGAGAGCAGCAGCTCGCTGCTGCACATCCTGAACGAGATTCTCGATTTCAGCAAAATCGAGACCGGCAATATGACACTCATTCAGGAACCGATCGATTTACGTTCCTTGCTTGAAGTCGTCGTTGATTTATTCTCGGCCAAAGCAAAAGAAAAAGGATTATCATTATCCTGCAGCATCAATAGCTCCACTGTTCCCGATGTAATCATCGGCGATGCTCTGCGGCTGCGGCAAGTGCTTGTTAATCTCATCAGCAATGCCATCAAATTCACGCATGAGGGCAGCATCACAATGAGTGTCGAGGGACTGCGCAGGACCGGGACCCAGGAAATCACGCTTGCTTTTCAAGTAAAGGATACGGGAATAGGCATCCCTGCTGAACAGCAGCCTCAGCTGTTTACCTCCTTCTCGCAGCTTCACCCATCCTTGAATCGCAAATATGGGGGTACGGGATTGGGGCTGGCAATCAGTAAAAAACTGGTCGAGCTGATGGGTGGGGTCATCGGCGTCGAGAGTCGCGAAAATGTCGGATCCTCCTTCTACTTTACGATCCCGACCCGTACGCTGCAGGAGGATGTCACGGACAAACAAGCATAGGCGTCTCTCCCCTATTCTCTACAAGAAAAGGGTGATCTACAGCGATGAGCTGTGGACCACCCTTTTCCCATATATGCAAATGGTATTATTCCTCGTACAGGGACTCCAGTTCGTCGACAAGCGATCCAACATATGCAACCGCTTTGGAGATCGGCTCGGAAGTGGACATATCGACCCCTGCCATAGCCATTAATTCCAGCGGACTCCTGCTGCCTCCGGCCTTGAGGACTTGGAGCCAGCGGTCTACAGCCGGTTGACCTTCCTCGCGAATCAATTGTGCTGCAGCTGTTGATGCGGTTAGTCCAGCGGCATACGTATATGGATAAAGACCCATATAATAATGCGGCTGTCGCATCCAGGTAAGCTTTGCTCCTTCATCGAGCTCAACCACGTCACCCCAGAAATCGGATAACACAGCACCTTTTAGCTCAGATAGCTTATCTGCGGTAATCGGCTCATCGGCCATCGCATGGCGGTATACCCGTCGCTGCATTTCCGCTTCCAGAAGGTGAGTCACATAGTTATGGTAATACGTGCTCAGAAGCTGAAGAATAACAGAGCGCCGCATCCGCTTATCCTCGGATTGACTGAGCAGGTGGTCTGCCAGCAGCAGCTCGTTCATCGTGGAAGGCGCCTCGATAAAATACAAGGAAGGACGGGCATTGGTGATACGCTGATGGTCCGCTGCCATCATCAAATGACCAGCATGCCCGACTTCATGCGCTAACGTGAAGGCATTTCGCATATTATCCGCCCATGCCATCAGGATATAAGAATGCACTCCGTATACGGAGGAACAGAAAGCTCCTGTAGACTTACCAATATTATCGGCATAATCCACCCAGCGCTTGGAGAACGCGGATTGAACGATCTCGCCGTATTCAGAACCCAGTATCGACAAGGCACTGGAAATCGTGGAGCACGCTTCTTCATAAGTAATGCTTGGATTGAAATCCGTGTCCATCGGCGCTTTCAAATCGCAGAACAGCATTTGATCCAGCCCGAGCACGCGCTTCTTCAGCTTCATCAGTCTTCGCATATGCGGAGCTAACTCCGTCAGAATGGTATCATGAATGTTGTTGTACATCTCCATCGTCACTTGCTGCGGCTTCAGCAGCATGTCCGTTACGGAATCATACCCGCGAAGCCGGGACATCACCACCTGTTTCTTCACTTCGGTGGCGTATGCCTCGGCAAATGTATGGCGCGATCCCTGCAGTGACTTCGTGAACGAGGCATAGGCCTCGCGCCGAAGCTGCGTATCCTCTGACATTTCGTAAGAATTCTCGTACAGGCGGAACGAGACCGGTTTGCTTCCGTCATTCACTTGAATATCGTCAAAAGTCATATCCGACAGCTTGCTCCGCAAATAGATGCGGTAAGGGGAACCGAGCACCTCTCCCAGCGATGCCAACACGCTTTCCGTCTCAGGACTCAAGCGGTGAGGCTTCGATTCCAGCAGCAATGTCAAACTTCGGGCATAAGGAACAAGCCCGTCTTCCTTCGTTATGTATTGTTCGATGATTCCATCCTCGAGATCCAGCAGCTCCGATTCAATAAACGTCAGGGAAGATTGGATGCGTGAGAGAACATCGCCCGTTTTGGCCGAATTTGCCAAATTAGCCGGATTGGTTCCGTCTTCCGATTGTCGCAATCTGGCATACGCCCCGACTCTGCTAATGCTCTCCATCAGAGCTTCCTGTTCATTCAAGCACTCCAGAAGAACGGTTGCACCCTCTCCCAGCCTGCCCTTGAATCGAGTCAATTGAGCAGCTTGCGATTCAATCGCTTTTAATCCCGCTTCGAATGCTTCTTGCGAGACAAACAAATCATCCAGATTCCAAGTAGCCTCGATTGGAACCTCACTTCGTGTCAGCAATTTCCCCATGGATATAACTCCTCTCGTGTCTTGTCCTCTCATGATTGACGCCAGCAGTTACTATGGAATAGCAACTATATAACAATTCCATCATATCACAGTTTTTTAAGGGATCGTATTCGCTTTTCGACCTTGACTTGTGACCCTATTTATGGATATAGTTATTTCATACTCTTATCTAAAGGAGAGATTTTGATGTCGGTGGTCGTTCTTAACTAACCAAATTTCATATGGATCGAAATGTAAAATTTTGGGCATTCCCTGTAAAGGGATATGTTTATTTTTTGATGGATTTTCATTTCGTCCGTTGAATTAGTTAAGAACTGCGGATATCAATGGAAGCCCCTTTAGGGTTTATTCAGATATGATATGGTCATCCGTGCTGAGTTCAGCACGGATTTTTTGGGTCTCCCCCTCCTTTTATTCAAAAGGGTTATTTGGAGCTGTCCCATAACGCCATGCCATCAGAATAACGATCTATGGGCGGAAAGCGAACCTTAGTAGTTCGCTTTCCGCCCTTTTTGTGTTGTATACCATCCATTTTATAGTCAAAGGAGAATGTAACCCATGAAACCCTTCGCATTAAACAAATTGGAGTACGAGAAAATACGCACCGAACTTGAACGCTTTGCCGTATCGTATCTGGGCGTCGAGCATATCCGGAAGATGGCCCCCCTCACCCAGATAAAAGCCATCCGCAACAAACTGAATGAAACGGAGGAAGCCAAAACCCTGCTCCAGACCGGAGCTAGCGTACCTATTCCTTCACTGGAGGGCATTGAAATGATCCTGGATCTGCTCGGCACCGGTTATGTGCTGTCTGAGCGCGATTTCGGGAATATGGTCCAATATCTGAGAAGCTGCCGTCAGCTCATTCAATATATGAAAGCCAAGGAGGGCATTGCTCCATTGATCAGTTCCTACGCCTCATCCATGCATGAACTGCGTCCACTTCTGTCCGAAATCGAACGCAGCATTCACGGGGGGCGTGTTGTGGATAGCGCCAGCAAAGATTTGGCCAAAATCCGCAAAAAAATCATCGTAGCCGAGGAACGGATCAAGCGTAAGCTCGACAGCCTGATAAGCCGTTACAAAGGGATCATGCAAGAGCATGTCATCAGCAAACGCGGAGATCGTTACGTGCTGCCCATCAAGAAGGAGCACCGTAAATCCGTGAATGGCTCGATTCTGGATGAATCGGCCAGCGGGCAGACGGTATTCATCGAGCCCTCCGACTTGCAGGGACTTCAGATGGAATTGAATTTCCTGCACGCCGATGAAGTCCGCGAAGAAACGAAGGTGCTGAGTGATTTGACTGCACTTGCCGAGCAATATCAATTCGAACTGAGAACCAATGCCGACATTGTTGGAATCTACGATTACATCATAGCCAGGGGCAAGTACGCCGTTTCCATCGGCGGGCGCAATGTAAGCCTGAACCAGGAGGGGGTCATCCATCTAAAATCCGCGGTGCATCCTTTAATCGGCTCCACGATGGTACCGCTGGACTTCTTTATCGGGGAGCGGTATAAAACCTTGATCATTACAGGGCCTAATACCGGCGGCAAAACTTCTGCTCTGAAGACGGTTGGTCTCATCACCGTTATGGTGCAATCCGGTCTGCTGGTTCCTGTCGCGGAAGGCAGCCATTGCGCCATCTTTGACGAGGTTTCCGTCGATATCGGAGATGGGCAGAGTTTGGAGCATGCCCTCAGCACGTTCTCTGCGCACATTCGCAACATCCGCGACATTTTGCAGACAGCCGGCCGGTCTACGCTTGTACTGCTCGATGAAATGGCGTCGGGAACGGATCCCGGTGAAGGCGTTGGATTGTCGATCGCCATCCTGGAGGAGTTGAGTCAACGTCAAGCAACGGTTGTGGTAACCACCCATTTTACCGAAATCAAAAATTTTGCCGAGCGCACCTCCGGCTTTGAGAATGCCCGCATGGAATTTGATGCCGACACACTCGAGCCGCTCTATCGTCTGCGGATTGGTGAAGCCGGGCACAGTTATGCCTTTGTCATTGCAGCGAAGCTGGGCATACCGGAGTCGATCATTGCCAGATCGCGGGAAATCACGGAAGCTGGAGCGGCAAGAGCTAACACGGCCCTTATCCAAAAGGTAAGCTCAGAGTCCGATGATAAGGCTGAAGAAACACGTCCGGAAGAATACGGTACGTTGCCGACAGACAAACAGGATAAGCTAATGAATGATGAAGATCATCAAGAAGAAGATTCTCCCTCTTCCCTCTATCAATTAGGCGATCGTGTCTATGTGCCTTATTTGAAACGAAGCGGAACCGTGTATGAAACCATCGACGGTAGAGGTAATATCGGTGTGATGATTCAGAAGGATAGACTGAAAATTAACCATAAACGGCTGAAGCCTTATATTGCAGCCAAGGATCTTTATCCGGAGGATTATGATCTTGATATTGTTTTTGAGAGCAAAGAGAACCGGAAGAAGCGTAAACTGATGAACCGCAAGCACGTTGAAGGACTGCAGATCGAAACGAAACCGGAATAACGAAACTCTTGACGGTGGGTTGATCAGGATATCAATAAGAATGCTAAGGATTTTCGGAGGAGAGATTACGATGAACATACGTACAGAAACCAAGAACGATTATGAGAAGGTCCAAAACCTACTCACTCAGGCTTTTCCCGGACAGGAAGAAGCGATACTAGTACGGCGGCTGCGGGAAGATAAAGACTTTCAACGGGAATTGTCAATCGTAGCGGAAGAAGATGGGATCATTAAAGGACATATTATGTTCAGCCGGTCTAGCCTTTTTGACGGGGTTCATAACCATCACGTGGCTGCGCTAGGGCCGCTGGCCGTGCTTCCGGATTATCAACGACAAGGGATCGGCGGGAAATTGATTGAAGAAGGCAAACGGCGGTGTCTCTCGCATGGCTATCCACTTGTTTTTCTGTTCGGCCATCCGGCATATTACCCCCGTTACGAATTTGTGCAGGCCAGAGCCTATGGAATCGACATCACCCAATTTACGGTTTCCGATGAGGTGTTCATGGTTGCCGAGCTTCAGCCGGGCTCGCTCGATCACCTGCATGGCGAATTCCGTTTCCACTCCGCTTTCGAAGATTTGGGGTAAGTCGAGCTTCAAAGTCCATATCATCCGAATAGGTTTGATCAAGCCGGGGAATCCTTGGTGGCATTCAGCTTCTGATATGTTGTACAATAAAATCTAAATGACTATTTGAAGGATGGTTTTCAACATGTATGTAGCTCAGGATTGGCAAGATTACGAGGTCATCGATACCGGAGGCGGAGAGAAGCTGGAACGCTGGGGCGACGTGATTCTCAGACGTCCGGATCCGCAGATCATATGGCCGATTGAACGCGAAGATGGACAGTGGCGCAGTGTGCACGGACACTATCATCGCAGCTCATCGGGCGGCGGGCAATGGGACATGAAAAAGCAGCTTCCGGACCGGTGGACCATCTCATACGACCAATTGAAATTTCATATTCGACCAACCAATTTTAAACATACCGGTTTGTTTCCGGAGCAGGCAGCCAACTGGCGCTGGATGATGGATAAGATCGCTTCTGCCGGACGTCCGGTCAGCGTGCTGAACCTGTTCGCCTATACCGGCGGAGCAACCGTCGCGGCCGCCTCGGCCGGAGCTCAGGTTGTTCATGTGGATGCTGCGAAGGGGATGGTTCAATGGGCCAAGGAAAACGCGGCATTGTCCGGACTTGCCGACCGTCCTATCCGTTATATCACGGATGATGTGTTTAAATTCGTGCAACGGGAGCAGCGCCGGGGGAACAAATACGATGCGATCATTATGGACCCTCCATCTTATGGCCGCGGACCAAGCGGAGAAACGTGGAAGCTTGAGCAAAGCTTGTATCCCTTCCTCGAAAGCTGCATGAGCATCGTATCGGATAATCCGCTGTTCATGCTGATTAACTCCTATACAACCGGAATCTCCCCTACCGTTCTGAATAACATGCTGACCATGACCATGAAGCCGAAATACGGCGGTACCATCAGTGCGGGAGAGATCGGATTGCCGATTACCCGCTCCGGCATGAACCTGCCGTGCGGCATCCTGGGTCGATGGGAGTCCTGATTCAATGAACAAGCGGGAACCAGCAGCATATCCGGTTGTGCCGATTCTGTTCGAGGATAATCATGTGTTAGGAGTAACCAAGCCGGTAAACATCCCCTCCCAAGAGGATGCTACCGGCGATCCCGACATGCTGACCATTCTGAAACAGGACATTAAGGAGCGCTACAATAAACCGGGCAATGTATTTTTGGGATTGGTGCACCGTCTGGACCGTCCGGTTGGCGGAGCGATGGTGTTTGCCAAGACTTCCAAAGCCGCATCCCGATTATCGGAATCCGTCCGCAGTCGCAGCTTCCGCAAGCAATATGTGGCGGTCGTTCATGGGATTCCTTCGAAAACGTCAGGCCGGCTCGTAAATATGCTGTATAAGGATGTAAAAACCAACTCCGTTCATGTCACCTCTAAAGGTACGGACGGGGCCAAGGAGGCCATTCTGGATTACACCGTGCTCCAAACGTCCGAAGGCTTCAGCCTCGTCCTGATCGAGCTGCACACGGGCAGGCCGCACCAAATCCGTGTACAGCTGAGCCATGCGGGACATCCGCTGTTCGGAGATCAGAAGTATGGAAGCAAGGTGAACAAAGCCGGCCAGCAGATTGCCTTATGGTCCGTATTGGTCGGATTTCCTCATCCCGTTACCAAAGAGGAGATCTCCATTCGTTCCATGCCGCCCTCCGACTATCCCTGGAGCCTGTTCTCGATGGAGAAGCTGGCGTCCACATGATTGGTCCTATCCATAGAACTCAAAAAAACCGAAATCCAGCCTTGGATTTCGGTTTTTATATACTTCTGTTTCATGATGGCAAATACTGTAATATTGTATCCCTCTACGATAATATATTACCCCTTTACTTTTATCAAAGAATGCCGAAAAATAGAAACTACATAGTTTAACATTTTTTAGATTATTTGTACAATCATGGTATAAACTCTGCTTGCGAGTTTATATAGATCAATGGTGCCAAGGAGGAGGATGATCAAAAGCTGTTCATGAATGATTACACGGTCGACTCAGTTGTTTATGATGTGTAACAGGGCAAGAAAACTCACAGCTCAGGGAGGTTTGATCAGCAACAAGTGTCCGCTGAATTTCACATTAAATATTCAAGGAGGTATTTGTTATGGATCAGGTTCAATATCAAACAAATCGCCGCTTGCATTTGAAACCGCTGTGGATTTTTTTAGGAAGCACGCTGTTGTTCTTCACCATCATGATCATCACGGCAAGCAGCGTCTCCGCACATGGGTATATTGAATCACCAGCCAGTCGTGGTTATAAGTGTAAGCTCGGAGAGAACACCAACTGCGGCAGAATCATATATGAACCGCATTCCCTCGAGGGAAAAGGTAACTTCCCCATCGGTGGACCGGCGGATGGTCAGATTGCTGGTGCTGGAATATTTCACGAGCTCAATGAACAATCACCTACCCGCTGGAGTAAAGTGAACATGAACGGCGGACCCAATACATTTAAATGGGTGCTGACCGCAGCACACGCCACATCCGATTGGAAATATTATATTACGAAAAAAGGCTGGGATTCCAGCAAACCCCTCGCACGCGCAGATCTCGAATTGTTCTGCTCCTTCAATGACGGTGGCAAACGTCCGCCGAACACCGTAACCCACACCTGTAATGTTCCTACCGACCGCACCGGCTACTATCTGATCTTGGCCGTGTGGGAGATCGCCGATACAGGCAACGCCTTCTATAACGTAATCGATGTGAACCTGAATAACGGCAGCGGAAATCAGGACACGCAAGCTCCAACCGTACCCGGTAACTTAAGATCCACAGGCGTCACCAGCACCAGCATCTCGCTCTCCTGGAACGCTGCCACGGATAATGTGGGGGTAACAGGTTATGAAATCTATCAAGGATCTAATCTAGTAACAACCGTATCAGGATCAACCTTAAGCCATACCGTCACCGGTCTGCAAGCGTCAACCTCCTATACCTTTACGGTAAAAGCACGCGATGGAGCAGGCAATGTCTCCACGGCGAGCAATCCGTTAACGATTGCCACATCCAATCCGGTACCCGACACTCAAGCTCCGACGGCTCCCGCCAATCTACGATCAGTCGGCTCTACTTCATCCAGCGTATCATTAGCCTGGAACAATTCCACGGATAATGTCGGCGTTAGCGGCTATGAGGTTTATCGGGGCACAACGCTGGTGACCACGGTATCCGGCAGCACGCTTTCCTATACGGTCGGCGGGTTATCACCCAACACAGCCTATAGCTTCACCGTTAAAGCTCGTGATGCGGCTGGCAACGTCTCCGCTGCAAGCAATGAACTGCAAGTTACCACGGCGGACGGCTCCACACCGGAAACTCCGGCCTGGGCACCAAACACTTCATACCAGCTAGGAGCCTTAGTCACATATGGCGGCAACACCTATGAGTGCCGGCAAGCCCACACGTCCCTGCCTGGTTGGGAACCCTCCAACGTGCCGGCTTTATGGTTGCTTAAGTCATAATCTCAATACGTCATGGTAAAGATTCGAAACGTGATATAACGATAATGTTCCATAAGTATAAAAATATGTAACAGCCCTCAAGGGTGAGCTGCCGTCTGCAGCCGCCCAGGGGGCTATTCTACGTTTAGAACGTTAGCTTTAGCTTTAGAACTATACCTATACCTCAACCAGAACTTCCTTTGGAGCTGTACTAATCTTTCCTAACAGATAGACAAGCAGCTGCTGATTATGCGAGGATATGCGGTTCAAAATTTGGGAAAGGTACTCATCCCTAACCTGTAATCCGCGTGTATATTCCTCACGCCCTTTATAGGAAATCGTCACCCAGACGATCCGTCTGTCACTTGCGTCCCGTTCCCGTTTGATCAATCCATTCTTCTCCATCCGGTCCAATAGCATGGTTACGGCTGCCGGACTTGTGGCCAGGTAAGGAATGAAATCGGAAGGTTTCATTCGCTTTAATTCAGCAAGCACCTCCAGCACCATCAGTTGCGATTCCGTCAATGTCGGTGCTAATCCGGCTTCCATATGGAGCTTATAATCCTTGGCCAGCTTGGACCACACCTTGGCGAATTCGGCAGTATGCATATTTATCCCGTCCCTTCAATAATGCTGTCATGATCAAACATCGGATACCGTCCGTGGATGTTGCGCTGTACTTTTTGTGAATGGGTTTCGTTTGAACCCTAGTCATGATTCCATAATAGTTTATAGGATTAACTTTTCGCGGGCAACCTCTCAATATCCTTCTTTTTTCGTTAAAAAATATAATTTCCAATCAAGCGACAAAACCCGCCAACCCTTATATGACGGCGTTTTTCAAGGTTCATCCTACTTCGACACAGTCAGGCATATGTCAAATAGTATAAATAACAGCTCAAATGTTGCGGGAAACGCAAAATATAGCAAAAGCACCTCGACAAATATCATCGAAGGTGCTGTTCGTCCGTCTATCTTATCTTGTCCAAACTTGGAAATCTCCAAGAAAAGGATGTTACGCAATCTTGTTTAACTTTCTTTACCTGACTCCGCATGCGGAAGAGTTACCAGATCGACAATCCGTCCTTGCTTGCCAACATCGGCAAGCAGTTTGCCTATCGATTTACGTTCCGCGATCGGAACTTTTTCGGTGTGAATCAGATGGGCTTGCCCGTCTTCGCTGTACGCCATAATCTGCAGCGGTTCACGGCAATAGAAAGCTCCGACAATGGCGCTGCCGTTAGGCTTCACCCGCTTGCCTTCCTTAAACTCAAACGTGGCCATGCCTTTTCCGCCGCGGCTTTGCGTCTGGTAATCCAACAGCAAGCTGCGCTTGCCATAGCCAAGATCCGTGATAGTCAAAATCTCACCCTCATCGTTCTCCACCCATAATGCCGCAACGACTTCATCCCCGTCACGGAGCTGGATTCCTCGAACCCCGCCGGAAACGCGTCCCATCGCGTTGACTTCCTGCTCATTAAACCGGATGCTCATCCCTTCTTTCGAGATTAGCACAATATCTTTATTGTTATCACTCACAACGACCTGGATAATGCTGTCTTCCGCAGCGACCTTGGCTGCAGCAACAGCGCCAGCCCGCTTGGTAACATACTCCTTGAGCTCTGTGCGCTTCACTTGACCTTTGCGGCTGACAAACACAAGCGACTTGCCCTCTTCTTCAAAGTTCGAAACCGGAATGACCGATACGATGTGATCCTCTTTCGGTACCTGAATCACGTTAACGATGGCCGTACCGGCATCTTTCCATTTGTATTCCGGAATCTGGTGAACCGGCAATAAGAAATACTGCCCACGGCTCGTGAATATAAGCAGATTCTCCAGGGTATTGACTTCAAACAGACGTGTGATGTAATCCCCTTCCTTAACGCCTGAGCTTTCCAGCTCACCGCCGCTTCGGGTGAAGGATAACATGCTGGTGCGCTTGATGTAGCCTTCATTAGACAGAGTTACGAGCACGTCCTCTGCGTTCACCAGCACTTCAAGATTAACCTTGATCTCTTCCACTTCTTCCTGAATGACAGAACGCCGGTCGATGCCGTATTTCTCGCGAATTTCAAGCAGCTCTTTGCGAATGACGGCAATCAGCTTCTTATCGCTGTCCAGTATCGCACGCAAGCCCTCGATTTTCTTCATTAACTCGTCCAGCTCTTTTTGCAGGGAATGAATTTCAAGGTTCGTAAGGCGGTATAATTGCAAGGTCAATATGGAATCGGCTTGTCTCTCCGTGAAACCGAACATCCATTGCAGATTGTTCTGGGCATCCTGGCGATTCTTGGACGCTTTGATCGCCGCAATGACCTCATCCAGGATATTTAAAGCCTTAACCAGGCCTTCCAATACATGCGCCCGATCCTCTGCTTTCTCCAGCTCATACTGGGTCCGGTGCGTGACGACCTCACGCTGATGCTGGATATAGGCAGATAACATGTCTTTAAGCCCCAGCTGTTGAGGGGTTTTATTCACGATTGCAACCATATTGAAGTTGTACGTTATTTGCAGATCGGTTTTCTTGAACAAATAAGCAAGAATCCCGTTTGCGTCGGCATCCTTCTTCAGCTCAACGACGATGCGAAGTCCTTCTCGTCCGCTCTCATCGCGAACCTCGGCGATGCCCTCGACTTTTTTCTCCAGTCGTATGTTCTCCATCGTGGTAACAAGCCGTGACTTAACGACCTGATAAGGAATTTCCGTGATGACAATCTGCTGCTTGCCGCCGCGAAGCGATTCAATGTCCGTCTTCGACCGTAGATAAACGCGGCCTTTGCCTGTCCGATAGGCGTCCAAAATGCCTTCGCCGCCCATGATGATTCCGCTGGTCGGGAAGTCCGGACCTTTGATAAAGGTCATAATCTCCGCCAGCTCAATCTCCGGCTTCTGCATAACGGCAATACAAGCATCGATCACTTCCCGCAGATTGTGAGGCGGGATTTCAGTGGCAAAGCCCGCGGATATCCCGCTAGCTCCGTTCACAAGCAGGTTTGGGTACCGTGAAGGCAGCACAACCGGTTCCTTGGCCGTGTTATCAAAATTATCCTTAAACAGTACGGTCCGCTTCTCGATATCCCGAAGCAGCTCCATGGCAATCGGCGATAGCCTTGCCTCGGTATAACGCATCGCTGCGGCGGGATCATCATCCTGGGAACCCCAGTTTCCGTGGCCGTCCACGAGCACATGTCCCATCTTCCATGGCTGAGCCATCCGAACCATACCTTCATAAATCGATGAGTCCCCGTGCGGATGGTAATTACCCATGACATCCCCGACGGTTTTCGCCGATTTACGGTATGGTTTATCCGGTGTGTTACCCGAATCGTACATGGCATACAGGATCCGGCGCTGAACGGGCTTCAGCCCGTCACGAACGTCCGGGATCGCCCGGTCCTGAATAATATACTTGGAATACCGGCCAAATCGATCACCTACGACCTCTTCCAGAAAAGCCGGCAAAAATTGCTCAGATAAACTCATTCCTTCACCTTCTATTCCTCAAACTCTGCGAAGTTTACATTTTCTACGATCCACCGTTTGCGGGGATCTACTTTATCTCCCATCAGCGTAGACACACGACGCTCCGCTTTGGCAGCATCATCGATTTGTACCTGCAGCAATGTCCGTGTTTCCGGGTTCATCGTCGTTTCCCATAATTGCTCCGGGTTCATCTCGCCCAGACCTTTGTAACGCTGCAGCTCAAAGTTTTTGAATTCCTTCAAATAATTAGCCAGCTGCTCATCCGTCCAGGCATACCGAACGGTTTCCAGCTTCCCGGATTTGCTGGCGATTTTATACAGAGGAGGCTGCGCAAGGTAGACGCGGCCTTCATCAATTAAAGGTTTCATGTATCTGTAGAAGAACGTAAGCAGCAGCACCTGAATATGAGCGCCATCCGTATCCGCATCCGTCATGATGATGATTTTCGAATAATTGCTGTCCCCGGCGGTAAACTCCGTACCGATCCCTGCACCAATGGCAGATACAATTGCTCGGTATTCATCATTCTTCAGGATGTCGGCCAGCTTCGATTTCTCCGGATTCATCGGTTTCCCTTTAAGAGGCAGTATAGCCTGGATTTTCGAATCCCGTCCCTGCTTCGCAGAACCGCCAGCGGAGTCCCCTTCGACTATAAACAATTCGGTTCTCGTAAAGTCCTTGGACTGCGCAGGCGTCAGCTTGCCGCCCAGATTGGAGCTTTCGCTGCGCTTCTTGCCGGTGCGCATCTCATCCCTTGCTTTACGGGCGGCTTCACGCGCTTTGGAAGCCTGGATGGCCTTCTTCAGCAGCGTTTGTGCGATCTGCGGATTCTCCTCGAGGAAGATTTGCATCTTCTCGGTGACAATGCTGTCAACCGCACTGCGCGCAGAAGCGCTTCCCAACTGGTCCTTGGTCTGTCCGACAAATTCGACCTCAGCCATCTTGACGCTGATCACGGTCATCATGCCTTCCCGAAGATCATTGCCTTCCAGGTTCTTGTCCTTTTCCTTCAAAAGACTGTTCTTGCGGGCATAATCATTCATGACACGGGTGTAAGCTGTCTTAAAACCCGTCTCATGCGTACCCCCCCCGCGCGTCGGGATGGAGTTAACGAAAGAAGCCAACGTTTCGGTATATCCCGCATTATATTGAAGGGCGATTTCAACTTCGATATCATCCTTCTCCGCGTAAAAATGGATCACATCATGCAGCACGTCCTTGCCTTCATTCAGGAACTGAACGAACTGGCTTGCGCCGCCTTCATAGAAAAACTCTTCCCCATTGCCGCTGCGCTCGTCTTTCAATACAATCCGGAGTCCGGAGTTCAGGAAGGCAATTTCCTGTAAGCGCTCTGCAAGCGTGTCGTAGTTCAGATGTGTTCCCGCGGTAAACACGCGCGCATCCGGTTTAAACGTAATCTTCGTCCCTGTTTTGTTCGTATTGCCAAGCACCTCAAGACCCGTTACAGGTTCCCCGACATGCTCTTTTCCTTTTTTGTCCTGCCAGTATTCAAATCGTTGGCGATGAATTTTACCGTCACGGTAAATTTCAACCTCCAGCCACTCGGACAGCGCATTGGTTACGGATGCGCCAACGCCATGAAGACCGCCGGACTTCTTATATCCGGAACCACCGAATTTACCGCCGGCATGCAAAATCGTAAATACAACCTGCGGGGTGGGGATGCCTGTCTTGTGCATTCCGGTTGGAATACCGCGTCCGTTGTCGTACACCGTCGCGGATCCGTCTTTATGCAATGTAATTTCAATTCTCGAGCAGTACTTGGCCAAATGCTCGTCTACGGCGTTGTCCACAATTTCCCATACCAGATGATGCAAGCCTGACGAGCTTGTGCTCCCTATGTACATGCCTGGCCGTTTGCGCACCGCAACGAGGCCTTCGAGCACTTGAATGTCGTCAGCATCGTATCCTGAACGGTTGTTACCGCCGTTCTTCGATGACTCTGCAAACATATCGATCTGTTCGACCATTCATGCTCCTCCTTCAATTTCACGTATCTCGTGTATTTCTATTTCTACATTTCAATATTTTAGAAGAACGCTGTTCCCTAAAAAATGCAAACAAATGTTTCATGCTTTGTCCATTTTAATTCAAGATATCCCTTCTCGTAAAGACACTGAATGAAACAATAACCGCACAAATGGCCCAGACGGCCAATACGGCAAGAGAAAAATTCAAAGTCATCCCCTCAATTGGCGGCAAATTGCCTGCTAAATAATTCGTTAAATTGAGGTTTACCATGAACAAATATTTCGCGCTGCTCCAGGCCGATGCCATATTCGTCAGAATATTTCCGGCAATCAATGCGGCCATCATGATCACAATACTCGCCGCCGTGCTTCGAACCAGCACGGACACCATAAAAGCCAGCATACCGACGCATACGCCGACAAACCACACCAATCCACCCTGCATCAGCAAATACTTCCACTGTGGAACAGCATGAACGCCGGACATATCCACATCAGACCCAACAATTTGGAATCCCGTGAATACCGGTATGTCAAATCCCTTGTATCCGAAGGCTAGGCCGGAGATCAGATAGGCTATGACAAAGGTGGAAACGACAATAAGAGACGTAAACATGATCAAGGCGATCAGTTTGCTGAGCAGCACCTTCCATCGCTTCACAGGCCTTGTCAGCAGCATTTTGATAGTACCGGTCGTCCGTTCACCAGAGACGATATCCGAGGCGATAGCCATAATGAGCAGCGGGATAAACAGGGATATCGCATTATTCAAAAATTCCCGTGTAAACGTAACCCCGTTTGGTTGATTAGGATTCACATCATGCTGCAAATAATACTGCATTTGCTGAATAAAGATTTGCCTATATCGTTTCCATTCATCCGGCACCCTGTCACTGCTAAGCGAATTCTCATTATCCGTGATTCGCTGCTGAAGTTCAAGCCGCCAATCACTGTTGAACTTCTCCCGGCTCCGTTCAGCTGACTTCATCTGCGCATAAGTAAACATAGGAACCAGAACAAGAAGAACGAGAAGGACAACATAAAACCGCTTTCGTTTGATAATTTTGATGCACTCGTTTTTGATCAGGGGCAACAGGTTACTCAATACTCTCACCCTCCGTCATCTGCAGGAACAGCTGCTCCAGCGTAGGATTGATCCGATGAACCTCCCGGACCTGTACTCCCGCAGCTACCAGCCGTTCCACAGCTCTTGACGTGTATGTAGTGCTCATGCGGGTCACAACAGCGTCCGGAGACATGCCTGCGAGCAAATTATCGTCGAGCACGTCCTCGGGGCGTTCGACGATGTGGCAATAATCCAGCTTTTGCAATATCCGTTTCCCTTGCACGGCGGGATTCAGATCCCATATCACATGATCGCTGTTGCCGGCAATCAATTCTTCGACCTCGCCAACCGCAAGCACTCTTCCGCTGCTGATGATCGCCACGCGATCGCATAACAGCTGGATTTCGCTCAGCAGATGACTCGAGACAAAAACAGCCAACCCTTCCTCGGCTAACCGATGGATGAACTGCCGCATCTCTTTGATCCCTTTCGGATCAAGACCGTTTGTCGGCTCGTCAAGAATGAGCAGCCTCGGTCTGCCGAGCAGGGCTTGGGCTATCCCGAGCCGCTGCCGCATTCCCAGAGAATACGTGCTCACCTTGTCATGAATTCTTCGATCCAATCTCACCGTATCCACAACTTCCTGTATTCGCTGCTGGTCAATGCCGGGCTGCATTCGCGCAAAATGCTCAAGATTTTCCCACCCCGTCATATATGAATACATTTCAGGATTCTCCACGATGGAACCGATATAACGCAGCGCCTGCTCCTGCTGGCGGTTCACATCATAACCGCAGACCTCGATCTTGCCGGAGGTCGGTTTGATCAGATCAACCAGCATCCGGATCGTGGTCGTCTTTCCTGCCCCGTTCGGCCCCAAGAACCCGAAAATTTCGCCTGCGCGCACGTCGAACGACACATCATGTATAATCCATTTTCGACCGATTTTCTTTTTTACATGCTGGACAGATAACACGATTTCTTGAGCTTGTTCATTCATCGTTTTCCAACTCCCCATATGACATCCTCATCATGCCTAGAGCATCCCCTCTACAATTCGATCCGCTATAGCCTGATATCCTTCCCCGTTCGGATGAAAATGGTCCGAGGACAGATACTCGCCCAGCTTGTGCTGAAACAGATCAAACGTAGGGACCAATGTCATATTGGGATCCCGGTTCACAATCTCCATGACCGAATGATTCCAGGCAGAGACCACGATATTGCCGGGTATGAGCAAATCCTCCAAATCGGAAAAAGGATGATAGAGACCGATATAAACGATTCGGGCATCCGGATTAATGGCGCGAATCTTCTCCAGAATCGCCTGCAGGCGTTCAGAGGCCTGCGGCAATGCGGCCATCAGCTTGGCAGGTTCAAGCTCCAGCTCATCGGAATCCGCCGCCCCGTCCATCAGCCCGCTGCCTTGAAATATATCATTGCCTCCGATCGAAAGCATAATCACATTGGCTTGCTTCAAGGCATACTGTATTCCCTTGTCATCCAGCTTGGGAAGCAGTGCTTCGGTAGTCATTCCGTTTATGGCCAGATTTGCCAGCAGGCTCGCTGTTCGTCCATCGCCATTTAATTGATCCACGCTTCGGCGGACAAAACCGCTCCCGGTGTTGTCCCCTGTTCCCTTGGCCAGTGAATCTCCAATCGCAGTTACCTTTAAATCATGGGGCAAAACCGGTTGTGACGGATCGCTCCCCGGCTGTTCCGGCGCTGTCTCTTCATCGGACGCCTCGGATCCGCCACCGGTCAGCAAGGGCTGTCCTTGCGGATCATTAATATCTTTGAACGCATACATAAAACCGATAATGAGCACAATCGTTACAATAACCGACACGGAGGCAGTGATTCGCCATATCCATGCAGATGATTTCATGACATTCCCCCTACAAAACTCCTCATTACATTACCTTAAGACTTCTATATAAAATTTGCAAATCAAAACACGCAAAGAAGACTGCCCCGGACGCAATCTTTCGATGCGTGACCGGGGCAGCCTCTTCATATGAAACAAGATAAGTGCTTATTGACTGATGAATTCTTGAACCCAATATCCGTTATAATATCCAACACCGATCATGGTGAAATTCGGAGACAGGATGTTTTCACGATGACCTTGGCTATTCATCCAGGAGTTCATTACTTCTTGAGGCGTACGTTGCCCTTTAGCAATATTCTCGCCGGCATAGCCGTAAGAAATACCGTAAGCTTTCATCATATCAAATGGCGAACCATGTGTCGGTGAAGTGTGGCTGAAGTAATTGTTATTACTCATATCCTTCGCTTTATCCAGCGCTACGGTTGTTAGCTTAGCATGGACCGTGAGCGGCTTCAGACCTGCATTCGCACGTTCTTTGTTCACCAATGTGACAACCTCGGAAGCAAAATTCGATTGTTCCGTTGTACCCGCCGGCTCGGAAGGCTGGGACGGTTTTGTAGTTGGAGTGCTAGTCTCAGGCTTGCTTGTTTCCGGTTTGCTGGTTTCAGGTTGCGTCGCTTCTGGTTTAGTGGTTTCTGGCTTGCTGGTTTGCGGAGTTTCAACAGGTTTGTCTGCCTGAGGTTTTTCCGTTTGCGGCTTCTGAACCACCCATTTAAACTGGGATTCAAAACCTTGGCTTTCCAGGAACTTCTGGATCTTTTGCTGCCAATTTACATAATTATTGCTCTCAGCAGGTGCTGCGGATGCCGTAGTGGGCAGCATGATACCGACAGCCAGTACAGCAGCAATGCTGCCGCCTGCGATTTTCTTTATCCAATGGTTGTTCATAAATGCTCATCTCCTATGCTCATAGTTGTGAGTTTGCTTGACCGCCCGTTCTAAGATGAATTTCAAGGGTGCTGGACGATCAAACAATAGTTACATTTTTGTAATCTCGTACGAACACATTGTAACACATTTGATACCTTGGGCAATCCTACAATTGTTGGAAAAGCGACCTTGAATTCCTACCTATACATAGGTGATCAAGTCGGCACTTGTCCCAGATCATATGTAGTGGTCGATGCCTGATTCAAGCGATGAATCTCTTTTTATATCGGTGGTCTTTCGATCGATTTTTAGGCCATGACAAAGAAAAAACCCATCCCAAAAATGGGATGGGTTCATGAAAAGCCCCTGGATTACAGCTTTTTACTAAACTGATATCCAGCCTTTTCAAATCCAATATGCTCATAAAATGCATGTGCGGGAGCAAGTTCTTCCCGGTTGCCGCTTGTGAGAAACAAGAGGTGGCTACCATGCTGTCTTCCCCATGTCTCTGCACCGCGAATCAATCTTTTGCCAATTCCTTGGCCGCGGTAGCTTGAGGTTACAATAACCGAAGTAATTTGAGTGACCGGTTCGGTCATAGTGAAGGATTTGACTTGACGAAGCATGATCATACCAACAACAACACCATCAACTTCAGCAATCAGATTGCCGTACAAAGGATTGTCGTTCATCGCTTCCATCCGTTCACGCATGACATTCAGCGTGGTCGGATAATTCAGTTCGCGCATCAAGGATGTGACAGCTTCCAAATCATTCTTCTCAAAGTTTCGAATCAGCAGTGCAGGCGCAGATAATACGCTTTCGATGCTCATTATACCCTCATGCTTCCCTTCTTCTATGAATTCTGAGTAAACTCTACTTCTATTTTGTAAGTTTATGAAGAAGATTGCAAGTATCGAGCGACATTTTTTTTACATTTGTGTCGGTTTTGTTAAACCTTTGTTAAGCCGTTTTTACAAAAATCGGTATTGTGCTTCAATCAACCCATGGTACGTACCCTGCTTCTGCATAAGCTGGCTGTGATTTCCTTCTTCGATAATCTTACCGTGATCCAGCACAACGATATGATCGGCATGGCGGATCGTTGATAAACGGTGCGCCACGATGAAGGAGGTTCGGCCCTGAAGCAGCACTTTAAGAGCTTCTTGAATTTTCAACTCCGTCTCGGTATCGATACTCGCCGTTGCTTCATCCAGAATCAGAATCCGCGGATCGGCAAGGAGCGCCCTGGCAAAGGACAGCAGCTGCCGCTGACCCATAGACAGCATATTCCCGCGTTCTTCAACCTCGGTATCGTAACCCCCCGGCATCTGAACGATGAATTCATGGGCGCCGACCGCCTTGGCTACATCCTCAATCTCCTCATTGGTCGCATCCAGACGGCCAAACCGGATATTATCGCGAATCGTGCCGGAGAATATAAAGGTATCCTGCAGCACGATGCCAATCTGATTGCGGAGGCTTTCCACCGTCACCGATTGGATATCGTATCCGTCAATCGTTAGCTTACCTTCGGTAATATCATAGAATCGGCTGAGCAGATTAATGATGGTACTCTTGCCTGATCCGGTATGACCGACAAGCGCAATCGACTGGCCTGCCTTTACATTCAGATTGATCCCTTTGAGAGCCTGACGTCCTTTTTCGTATTCGAACACCACATTCTCCAGCTTGATGTCCCCTTTAATCGTTGGCAATTTCTTCGCCCCAGGCTGATCATCAATGCTCGGCTTCTCGTCAATAAACTCAAAAATACGTTCAGAGGAAGCCATGGCGACAAGCAATTGGTTATACATTTGGCCAAGCCGGTTGATCGGCTCCCAGAAGTTTCCGACATATTGGGTGAAGGCAATTAACAGACCGATGGTGAGCTCGCCTTGCTGGATCAACACGGCACCGAGCCAGAACAAGATCAATGAACCGAAACCGCCGGTAATTTCGATAAGAGGCCCAAACCCTTGGTTCATGGCGGACGCTTTATCCCAGGACTTTTTGCTGTCCATGTTCATGTTATCAAAGAACTTCATATTCTCTTCTTCTTGCGTGTAAGCTTGGGTTACGCGGATCCCCTGAATCGATTCATTCAAGTGAGAGTTAATCCGCGAGTTCCGAATCCGTACATCCTGCCATGCACGCCGGATGCGTACACGGAGTTTCGTCGAGATGAAGAACATGATCGGTACCGTGACAATAACAGCAAGACCGAGCTTCCAGTTTATTAACAAAAGAATAACGACAATACCTACTAACTGCACGCAGTCGATGATCAGGTTGACAACCCCGTTGGTAAACAAATCCTGCAGGGAGTTAACATCATTCGTAACCCGGACCAGCACAGATCCAGCCGGACGCTTGTCGAAGAAATTGAAGGATAAGCGCTGAATGTGCTGGAACAGATCTGCTCGCAGGTCATAAATGACCCGCTGACCGATGATATTCGTAAATCTGATACGAAATATTCCTGCAACCCATTGAATGATATACATCGCAAGAACCGCGATTGTAATCTGATACAATAGGGTTAAGCTCGGGTTGCCATCCCTCGGGTCTATGGCCTGGTCGATTGCCAAACTGGTCAAGAACGGAATGGCCAGCTTCGTTATGGTACCGATGACCATCATAAGGCCGATCAACGGGAGAATCTGTTTGGCGTAAGGTTTCATATACGAGATCAGACGCGTCAGCTGCGCCCAGTTAAACGGCTTTTCAATCGCATCGTCGTCCTTGTATACAAAACGTTCATTCGTTTCTTCCGAAGGCTTCCGCGGCCTCGGAATCTTTTGCTTTTGATGCGGTTCAGTATTTACATTGGCGTTCATGCTTGCACCTGCCCTTGCGTGCCTCCTGCTTGAGCTTGCTTCGCAATAAGGTCCGCATATTGTATTTTGTATACATCCTGATAAGGCCCCGGCACTGCAATCAAATCGTTATGCTTGCCGCGCTGCACAACTCTTCCCTCATCCAGAACGAGAATTTCATCCGCATGACGCAAAGAAGAAATCCGGTGAGCGATAATAAATGTCGTTCTGCCGTTCATGACTTCCTGGAAGCCGGACTGAATTTCATGCTCGGTTTCCATATCTACAGCACTGGTGGCATCATCCAGGATCAGGATTTTCGGATCTTTCAGAAGGGCTCGTGCAATCGCAATCCGCTGCTTCTGTCCGCCGGAAAGTCCCATCCCCCGTTCGCCGACAATGGTATCGTAACCATCCTTCATTTCCATAATAAAGTCATGGGCTTTGGCCAGCTTTGCAACACGGATAATTTCTTCCATGCTAACGTCCTTCATGCCGTAAGAAATATTGTTGCGGATGCTGGACGAGAACAAGAAGGTCTCCTGAAAGACCGTGGCAATCTGGCTGCGCAGACTCCGGATCTTTATATCATTAATGTTCATGCCGTCTAATTTGATGCTGCCCTGATTCACATTGTAGGCATGCATCAAGAGCTGGATAATGGTCGATTTACCAGACCCCGTTCCCCCAAGCAGGCCAATCACGGAGCCGGGACGAGCATCCAGATTAATATCTTTGACGGCCGCCATCTTGTTACCGTAAGCAAAGGTGACATTATCAAATACGACATGACCCTTCACCTCGCTTGGCACCAAATCTACCGCACGCTCACGGTCTTCGACATCGATCGGCTGATTCAGCAGCTCCAATACCCGTTCACCCGATGCCTTGGACTGCGTGTAGTTATTAATGTGAAACCCGATTCCCCAAAGCGGGCCGATTATGTACCAGATCAAAGTAAAGAAAGCTGCCAGTTCCCCTACCGTCATGGAACCTTGGATGACCATCGCTCCGCCGACGGCTAGCAAAATGACGACACTGATATTCGCGAAGAGCTCCATCATCGGGAAGTAACGGGCCCATAGGGAAGAGGCAAATATCTGGTTGGTTTTGTAACGCTCATTCCGTTCGGAGAATTTCTCCACTTCGTGAGGCTCGCGAGCAAAAGACTTTACGGTACGAACACCCGTGATATTCTCCTGAACCGCGGTCGTCAGCGAGCTTAGTGCCAGACGCATCTCCTGGAACGCCGGATGGATCTTGGATTCGAACTTTAGAGCCGCCACAACCAAAAATGGCATCGCTACCAAAGTTACGAGCGTCAATTTCCAGCTAATGGTAAACATCATAATGGAACCGAAAGTCACCATCAATACCAGATTGAGCAGCTGAGCAAAACCGAAGCCGATAAACATTCGAATCGCTTCCAAATCGCCCGTCAGCCGTGACATCAAATCCCCGGTCCGAGCCGTGTCATAGTAACGGAACGATAGAAATTGCAATTTTTCATAGCAGGCGTTTCGTAGTGCATAAGCCAGGTAGTTCCCCAGCCTCCCCCCAAAAAATCCGTGCAAAAACTGCATGAAAGCTTTAAGGATGACCACACCCAGTACAGTGAGTGCCAGCTGCGGTACGATACCGTAATTCTCCAGCTTGATTGCATCGTCAATCAGCACTTTTAACAGATGCGGATAGACAAGTCCTAAAGCGGTTGCAATCGCCAGACACAGCATGGAAAGAAAAAGATAACTTCGTTTCTCCCAAAAGAAGCCCTGCAGTTGCCTGAGAACATTCATGTTTATCCTCCTTTGGATTATTTTCGTTCAGGTTATGTAGCATTTATGAAGTTTATCATCGACCTGAACCCGCGGCAAAGAGGGAAAACCGCCATAAATGAGCCAAAAGGACCTAAAGGGGGCAAATAGTATAACTTATCTTTGTTTCATAATGAAATCATCGGAAATTCTCATTAATACTAGGGGATATAATCACATTGTCAGTCCCTTCAACCATCAGGCTTCATCCACGATTTCCGACTTTTTTGAACATGCTTGAAAAAGGGTAAAATCCTAAGCCGTTTTCACCCCAGTGCGAACGTTGTAACGGATTAAAATACGTCATACCATCCTCTTGACCTTATCCACCCGAACGAGCATAGGAAAAAAGGCGCCCCGCCAGGATGGCATTTGGGACGCCCTTTGATGGAAAAGTATGCGATTGGAGTTTAGACCTGCATAGCATCGTTATTCGTATGGAAGCTTCAGACTCCAACATCTACACTTTTCGTTGTGTGCACATGTTATGGCATAAGATCCGCCATTACCGAGCCGCCTGAATCATAGCTTCCAGCTCATTCGCCAGCTTACTCCACATCAACGGAGATTGACCGTCCTGCAGCGAACCGAGGATGGCAGCCATGGATTCCTTCAGCTGTTCCTCCAACACCGATACATGATGCTGCAATGAACGTACACTCATCCGAACATAGTGGTCCGTCAGCTGCTCTTCCCGAATGCTCACCACACTCGCCACGGCTTCCTTCACCTTCGGCTCTGCCGCTTCTCGAAGCTTGGAGCTTCCGCTGCCCTCAAAGAAATGCTTCGGGTTCTTAAATGTCGACCAGAAGGCCAACCAATCCCCTTGTATTTGCAATTCCGTTTCTTCCAGCTCCGGCGGTGACCAGTCCTTATCCCGCCGGATGGCAAGGGACAAGCCCTCGGCCATACCGTTGATATCCGCTGCTGCTTTAAGCGCTGCGTCTTCGGTTAATTTGCGGCCGGCCATCTCTAATCGAAGCGTTGTTGCCCATAACTCCTGATCCAGCTCCGTGGACATCGTCCGCATCAAATCACGCCCGCAAGCCGCAAAGGCCGATTTCAGGTGACCTGCGTCCTCCCGAAGCACGGAAGGATTAAACGACTCCTGAAAGAAACGGTTCATGGCATAATCCAGCCGCTGCCGTACATGAAACAGCAGCTCGCTGCTTTCCTGCGCGATATCACGGGACATGTTAATCTCCGTTAAAACCGCAAGACGGGATAAGGCTCGTTTGTGAACCTCTTCCAGCTCCACGATTTTACGCTCACGCGTGGTCTCATCCTGGGCTGCCATATCGGCCCAAGCTCTGATTCGATCCCTCACCGAAGCCAGTTCATCATAACCGGCGCGCTCTGAAAGCCTTGGCAGCTCTTCAACCGCAAAACGGCTAAGCGCATCTTCAAATACCGGGAACCCCGATTCCTGCAATTTCGCTTCATCCCCATACAGCTTACTATCCAGCGCTGCCAAACTGGAAACAGGGAAGATATGCGGGCTGCCTACCCCGCTGGACGTCAGGTTGGTACGAACATGCTTCACCACCTCATCCAGTTCCTCTTCGGATTGTGCAAGATCTGCGGCATTGACGATAAAAAACATTTTATCCAGCGCAAAGCTGTCTTTAACCCTGCCCAGCTGGGACAGGAATTGCCGATCCGCTTTGGAGAAAGCATGGTTGTAATACGTTACGTATACGATAGCGTCCGCATTTTTAATATAATTGAACGTTACGCCGGTGTGCCGGGCATGAAGGGAATCGGCTCCAGGCGTATCCACCAGCACGATCCCCTGCTCTGTCATCGGACAGCTGTAATACAGATCTATCCCGTCAACAAAACAGGATTTGGTTTCGTCGGCCACATAGCCCCGATATTCCGCCAGCTCTACGGTTTCTGTCTTACCCAGTTTGGTCTCCATCATGTCAAAGCCGGCTGCCGCAGCCTTCAGAAACCCATAATGCGGCAATCCTGCCGGATGAATACCGGCCGGATTCAATGCTTCTGCCGCGCTTCGCCAATTGCTCGGAGTTGGTTCTTGGAGACCCAGCACGCTGAAGGAGTACTTCAAATCGTCCCACCACATCTCGCGGCTCTTCATGCGCACGTCTGCGGTACCATGGGTTTTCCCTTCTGCCGGTGCCACAATCCGGTTCACCGCCGCCGTTGTCGGGTGCGGTGATACCGGCAATACCGACTCGCCAAGCAGAGCATTGGCGAAGGAGGACTTCCCGGCGCTGAACGCGCCGAACAGCGCCAAAGTGAACGAGCCGCCCGCAAGCGCATCCGCGCGGGCGGTTATATCCCGCGCGGCCGATGCCAGCGCGGGATGCGGCGCCAGCAGCGCGACCGCCGCGCGCAGCTCGGCTGCCGCGGCATCCAGCCGCTGGCGCCGCTGCGGTGCCGCCGCCTGCGTCCCGGCGGCGCGGGGCGCCGTGCGCCCGTGCCCCGGCTGCGCCGCCGGGGCACCGCCCTGGGCAGCCGCTGGCGCGGGCTGCCCTTCCGGCTCCCTCACCTCTGGCAGGAGGCCGGGAGTGAGGGAGGTGCGCGACGGGAGCAGCTGCGCCAGCTCGGCCGCACGGGCGGCTTCCGCCTGCTGCAGGGCTGCATAGCTGGCGGAAGCCGCAGATTGCGCCAGGAGCTCGGCACCCTGGCGCTCCAGGTCCTGCAGACGGACGGCCGCAGCGTCCGTCAATACCGCCTTCAGCCGGTCGGCCAGCACCAACACGGCCCTGCGGTAGCTGCCCTTGATTTCCTCGGCCAGCTCCCGGTTATAGTTCAGTACGTATTCGCCGGACACCGTCGCTTCCGGATTCACGATCCGCGTAATCATATCCTCCCGCACACCGGGAAGCTCAGCGTCCATCAGGCTCTCCCATTCGGTATTCCACTTCGTATGCTGTTCCACGCTTTTACGGAACAGCGAACGCAGATGCCAATCGATCTGCGATGCGGTCTGTTCCTCCAATCGATGATAGAAAGCCTCCAGTCGGCGCCGACGCTCCTCCTCCGTCTTGCCGCCTGTGAACAGAAACCCGACTTTAAACCCGCTTTTGCGGCTTTCCAGAAAGGCCAGACTTAAATCCCGAACATCCGCCGGGGTCAGATTGGCGTTTGCCAGAAGGATATCCGCTTCTTTGCGCAGCTCCGAGCGAACGGTCTCTGGCAGCAGCTGGACGGTTCTTTTTTGATCCTCCAGCTCCTGCAGCCGTGCTTTCATCGCCGCTGCGGCCTCCTCGCCGCCCATTTCCTCCAGCAGCCGCTCCTTCTCTTCCTGATGGCTTCTGGTATAGGCCTCCACATGCTGATCGGCAGCATGACGAATGGAGCAGGATACGCTGTAGCGCAGCAACGGCTCCTTATGAGATATCAGTTCACCGATCAAGGACTTTAGAAGCCCCCATTGATTATAGGGATGATCCTGAGCTTTAAGCGAAGTGCATAGCAGCCCCTTATACGTGATCTTCCACTGGGCGAACGCCTTCTTCACGTCATTCAGATAAGCAGAAAGCGTCAACTCGTCATCACGATGCTTGTCGATCTGATTGACGATCAGATACAGCGGTTTGCCCCAATCGGACAAACTCTTGGCAAACATCAGATTACTCTCGGACTGCACATGATTATAATCCATGACGTAAAAAACGATGTCAGCCATATGGAGGGCAGAATGCGTGGCAAGCCGGTGCCCGTCATCCGTTGAGTCAACCCCGGGGGTATCCATCAAGACGCCATCTTCGCCAAGCAGCGGCACATCATCCCACACTTCAATCGCGGAATACTCCCGGCCCTCCTTGCAGTATTCGGCAAGTTCGTCGATTGTTACCGTTAAAGGCTCTCCAGGCTCCGCAGCAGATCGGTGAATCAACGCACGTGGCTCACCGCTTCGGATTGTAACCACATTCGCACTGGTCGGTACCGGACCCGAGGGCAGTACCTTTTTGCCGCAAAGCGCATTAATCATGCTCGACTTCCCTGCGGAAAAATGTCCGCAGAAGGCCAGCGTCAGCTCACCACCTGTACCCTTGCGTATTAAATCCTCCGTCAAAGCGGAGGAAGATTCGTCATTCCACTCCAAAAAACGGTCCCGAACTCTGGTTAGCTCCGTAACACTGTATCCGATTTCATGCTCAGCCATCAACTTCAATGTCATTTCTCGCTCCTGTCCATTGATCTCTCAATTTCTGACACATTCTATTCACATCATTTTATTTTATCACCGCTTGCACTGTAAAGGAATCATTGCATTTCATTTTCGGCCGTTGTCTTGATATAACAGTCCTTTATCTATGCAAAATGGCAGGTCAAGGAAGTGATCTTCCTTGCCTGCCATGGGTCCAAACCTTCTTGATGCCAGCACATACAGGAGGTATGAGCTGAAAGTACACACTCGATCACCCTGAAGAACCAGGTTTATCTCATATTTTAAAACATCAAATTTGAAGAACTTAAGATACAACGGTGTTTTCTTCTGCCGGAATTAAAATTTCGAATACATTTCCGTGCTGCAGAATGGTTAACCCGCGTGATTTATCGCGCATGACCACCACTTCAGGCTTCTGCGACATACGCTCCAGATAATGCTCGGGAGCATCCCCGGAATGACTGAACGTCACGCCTTCGACTTCTTGCTCTTCATTCTCACTCAGTTGGCTTTGGCTCTCCACCACATGTTCAAAAATATCTGAGAACAATTCAAAATTGTCGGTGTAAACAGAGATGCATTTCATGTGTAATCCCATCCTCTTTTAAATTTAGCTCATGCCGATCCAGGATACCGTCTCTTTTACCTCGCGAAAAACCGACTTTTGACCACTGTTGTTTCCAGATTTCCATTCACCCATGCGGCTAAAGATAGAAATCCGGAGACAAAGGCAAGCATTGCGCTTGCTTGCAATTATGTCCATTTCGCTAGCTATTCATTAAAGTACCGTGTTTCCAACGAATCAGATGAACCTCTTTTTTGTCTATTTCTTGCTGTTTTACAGTTGTTCCTTATTCTTCCTGACTGCTAAGGTTTTCATACGTTTCTTTCCTTCACGGCAAACATCCAGCAATGGGCATACCGGGCATTGCGGATTTTGAGCCTTACAGTGATACCGTCCGAAAAAAATGATCCGATGATGGGTCAGCGTCCATTCTTCACGCGGTACCCGCTTCATCAGCTTTTTCTCCACTTCCAGCACGGAATCTTTCCAGGCGGCCAGTCCAAGTCGCTTGGAAACCCGCTCCACATGCGTGTCTACCGCGATGGCAGGCACACCAAAGGCATTGGAAACGACGACATTGGCTGTCTTACGTCCAACCCCAGGTAATTTGACCAGCTCATCATGAGCTTCCGGTACCTCACCGCCATACTGTTCGATCAGAATCCTGCACAAATTCTGAATATGTTTGGCCTTATTCCGGTATAATCCGATCCGCCTAATATCCTGCTCAAGTTCCTCGATCGGTACCGATACATAATCCAGAGGCGTTTTGTATTTCTGAAACAGATCCTTTGTCACTTTATTAACCGTTTCATCCGTGCACTGGGCGGACAGCAGCACGGCGATGGTCAGCTCAAACGCATTGCTGTGATGCAGTTCGCAATGTGCATCCGGAAACATGCTCTCCATCGTGTCCAAAATATGCCGTACCGTTGCCGCATTCATATGATTTCCCTCCCGCAAAAAAAAATCTTGATGCGGAAATCCCCGCATCAAGACGGTGTTTCTCGAGCAATCCCTGGTCGATAATTTACTGTTTTACGATCTCAACAACGACACCGTTGTTTAAGTACAGTACAATATTATCATTTTCCTTAAGGGATTGCACGGACAAAGTAGTGTCACCTTGATGAACAAATACTTTATCCGATAATACATACCGGAAATTATCGTTAATCGATTTGCGTTTTACTTGAATTTCCGTATTGCTTGCCTGCCAGAATGCACGTTCAACCTTCTCCAGAACCTGGATAATGGTAACGCCCTGAATGTCCTTTCGAATCTCTACGCGATCTCCTGAGGTCAATGCGCTTAAATTCGAAGCCGTTGAACCATTCTTAACGACTTTAACTCCGCCGCTTACACCTAACGTCTGGCTATTGCCTGAATAATCCTTCGTGGTCAATGCATTTGCGGAAACATCAACGCTTGTCACTTCGCCAAGCGTCAATTTAACTTCAGCTACCGCTACAGGCGTTAAGCCTTGGAACGTTATATTAACGAGTGCTCCCGGACGCAAATCACCGAGCAGAATTGCTTGTCCGGTTTCGCCGGTCAATATGGATTTATCGGTATAAATATCGCTTGTGGAGCCGTTTGCTTTCACTCGAATACGGTTCCTTGTGGGTTCCGTTGAAACAACCTCAAATTGTGCGGAAGTTTTGAGTTTTAAGCTCTGTAAGTAATCCTGATTGTTCGACAGCTGGGCTAACACTTCGTCACCAATCCGCAAATCTGCCAGGGATGCGCCTGATCTGCCGAAGATTTCCACAATCGGACTATTGTAGTAAGAGATTTCTTCCGCTTTACCGTTAGCGGTCATAATCGAAATCACTTGCTTGGATGTATTAATGCTGTTAATTTTACCTTCTACTTTGTATACCACTTCTAGTGAGAGTACGCGGGTACCAATCAGGGAGACACTTACCTTGCGTCCCGAGACAAGCAGTGGTCCAACTTTATCCAGCGTGGTTCCGTAGCTCGAGTCCAGCTTCGTCTTGTCATCCAAGACGATTACACGAGGCTGGTTGTTCGCATCCTTGACGGTCAGCCAGTGTGTCTTCCCGTCGTAATTTACGACGGTAACGGCATCCAACTGCTCGATTTGACGACCCGTTACTTCGATTTTCGAAATTTTTTCCTCAGCGTTAATGGTCAGTGTTACCTGGTCACCGGATACGGCATCAGCGAGTAAATCGGACAGAACAGGTTTAGCCACGCCGTTAATAAAGATTTCCGGCTTCTCTGCCAGATACTTCGTTTCGAGCTGTGTACTTCCACTTCGCTTGTATGTGATGGTCTTCCCGTTCTCTTCAACGGAATAAAGCATTGCCTGCACGGTACGATCGACGCTTTGCGTAACTTCCATCGTCTGCAGAACGCTGTTTTCTACCGAAAAGTTCACGGTGTAGCCGCTCTTCAATTCAGCCGGAGCCAAAATCTGATTCTGATATCGAATGACGGTGGCATCATCCCACGTGTACGTATCCTCATAACCGGTGCTATCTTTAAGGGTTACTCTTTTGTTAACCGTATCCACGTTCTGGACGATGCCTGCTCCCGTCTTGTTAACCAAGCCGCTTTTGACGCGGATAGATACAATTTTCTTCTGCGGGCTGTAAGTTTCACGCTCAATGGTAAGCAGACTGCCGGCAGCAAGCGTCTTTGGATCGATCTTGGTTCCGTTCTGATCCAGGAACACCGTGCTTGGCTCGTAACTCAACTCTTCAAAGGTGCTGCCAGTATCCAGCCAAATGACGTTGTTCGGCGACAAACGTGCATATGTGCGGTCAAGCCGCTCCACTTGCTGGGTCGAATCCGTAATTTCTACGTAAGCAGCCGTTCCGTTATTCACGATGACCACTGCTTGTGTGTAAGGATTGATCTCCGAGAATTGCAATCTCTTCTCCGAATCCGAGGTGAAATACGCTGTCGAATTATCCAGCTTGAATGAATTCAGCTTGCCATCGGCATAAAGCTCCAGCTTGCCGTTCTCGATCGAAGCGATAGAACCTTTGTATTGGTTCTCGTAATTTGTGGTAATGTAGGCCTGGGCACGGCTGAGGAACGTTGCAAGCTGGGCACGGGTAACGGCCCCTTGCGGATCGAACTTGTTGCCGTTCAAGCCTTTTGCAAGACCTAACTCAACGGCTACATTGACATATCCCAGACGATCCGGGGATATCTTGGCGTTATCCGCAAAGCCTGTCGCTTTATTTTTAGCTGCATCAGCCTCCGCCGTACGTCCAATGGAACGGACAAGGACTTCGGTTATCCATTCCCGGGATGCTTTCTGCGCGCCCCAAATGACTTTCTCGTCCGTATATCCGGATTCTTTTTGCTTGTCGAGCAGGTTTTGCTGAAAAGCCAGTTCAACATACTTCGTAAAATAATCATTCACTTTAATATTTGTCGGTAATGTCGCAGCGCCGTTGCTTAATTGATCCTGCATGCTTAAGAACCGGATCGCCATCGTTACGGCTTCCTGCTGCGTTACGGGATCGTTCGGACGAAACTTTCCGTTATTCCCGGTCACGATCCCCTGTGCTGCTAACTGATAAATATACTTTTCTCCCCAATATCCGGCATTAACGTCACTGAATGCGTTTATGGCCGTTTGGGATGCATTTGCCGTTGTCGCATTTGACGCTTCTTCATCTGCCGAGACGATCGAAGCCCCGCCTCCGAATGCTATAAGTCCGGCCATGACGGCGGAGACCACTTTTTTGGAATGAACATGTTTGCTGTGTCTAAGTACCATTTTCTTTCCCCTCTCAATAACTACTGCTTCATCATATACTAATATTCGACAGCAGATCGTGATCTCCTTCAACCATCATTACCGAGTCATCGGATTTTCCAAATCGACATGACCCATTAACGATTCGGTCTGCTGACCATCCACCAGAATTTGAAGTGATTTCACTTCGTCAAACTGGAAAAAGGTTTTTTTGATCGCATCGATGGCAAACGACTCGCCGCCTGCACCCAGGTTAGCTTCGTCCGGAACCGTCAAATCGAGCGTCAGAGCTCCGTTTTCAAATTTCAACGAATTCAGTCCGATTTTCTCCCACAGGGGAACCATATCGGCCTTATCGCTCTTTTGCAATGCTTGATACGCCGCTTCGTATTTTTCTTGATCTTCCTTATACGAAATTTCGGCCGTACCTTCTACCAGCTCCATCAAATCTGGATCCGTGTAATAGGCTTTGATGCTCTCTGTTTTTGCTTCCGGCGTTGTCACTTCGCTGCCGCTGCCCGTAGACGATCCGCCTGATCCGTTCGACGCTCCACTATGATCCTGTCCTGTCTGATCATCAGGTGCAGGCGTTACTTGCCCAGGCGTATTGTCCGGAGCTGCTCCGGGTTTCTGCCCGCAACCGGCACCAATCAGCATTACGGCTGCCAGTAGGCCAGCCGACCATATTTTTTTATTCAAAAGTAGCCACCTCCTGCAATCACGATCCCTGTCGTATCGTTAATCAACCTTCAAATAATTTTTGATCCCTCTGACAATGGCCTCGGCTACCCGATCCTGCGTTGCCGGATCAAATAGCTTGCTCTCATCGGTCTTGTTGCTCAGGAACCCGACTTCCAGCAGAGCGCCAGGCATTTTGGTCTCGCGAATGACATGGAAATTGCCGTATCTCACTCCGCGATCCTTTAAGCCCATAGCCTTTACGATCTCTTTATGGAGTGCATTCGCCAGCGCTTTGTCAGATTCATGGTAGTAATAGGTTTCGGTTCCGCTTGCAGTGGAAGGGCCGCTATTAGCATGTATCGATATGAAAACATCAGCCTTCAGATCATTCGCAATTTTTGCGCGATCCTTCAGCTCGAGGAAAGTATCGTTACTGCGAGTCAAAACGACTTCGATATTTTGTTCTTTGGCCAACAATTTCTCAACTTTCAGCGCCATCGCGAGGTTGAAATCCTTCTCCCTCTTCTTCGTTACCCCGATTGCTCCCGGATCGTGGTCTCCATGACCCGCATCTATGACCACAAGCTTCTTCCCGCCTGTACCAGGTGTAGGGTTGGAGCCCGTATTCAAATCCACAATGAATAGGCCCGATCCGTTCTCAAGGCCTGAAACGGTGTAATTTTTGCCATAGTTGAGATCAATGACAATGCGCACGGTCATCGGGTTGCTGTTGTACAAGGAATAACGTACGGATTTGACATCCGGATATCCCGTTACGTCCATCTGACCGGTCTTCATCACGTCATCAAAGCTGGCATTGCTGCTGAACGTATCCGAGAAATTCGTGTTCACCATATCGATGACGATACGGTCCGGATTACTAAGCTTTGATACATTCGGCTTGGCATTGCCCGTAACGGCGACCATCAGCCTGTTTTCACTGAAACTGATGCCGTCCACAGTCGACGTAGTTACGCCAGGCTCTTCACTAGGGTTACTCCCGTCGTAGGACGAGGTCAGATAGACGGACTTCTGCGCGTTATCCCATCTTACTTGAAGGCCCATCTGCTCACTTACAAACCGGATGGGAACCAGTGTTGTTCCACCGCGTAGAACAGGTGCCTTGGTCATTTGTACGCGCTGACCGTTGATGTCAGCTTGCTGACTTCCAATCACCATCGTTACTGTCTGCGAGCCGTCTTGGACAGTTACCGTCTTGGTCGCCTTGTTCCAGTACACGTCAAATCCCAGATTCTCGGATATGACACGGATCGGAACCATGACGGTGCCGTTATTGTTCTCGACCTTCACGCCAGATGACAGATTGATTTGTTGGCCATCCAGGTAAATCTTTGCGCTGTACGAACTCGCATCCGCCATTTTAGGAAACGCAATCATAATGACAACCAGAAACATTAAAAAACCGAACTTCTTCATCCTTCACCCCTACCATCCTATTATTTTGCCACAGATTGGCGTTTCTGCACTCAGCCTGTCCGACATTACCTGACAACCTATAGACGCAAAGTCACGATGAAAGTTGCGAAATTGTTCCCTTTTTACCAAAAAAACACCTATTTCAAAAACTGAAATAGGTGTTTAGTCCTTCATTTGAATTTCGTTAATAGTACCTTATAACTACTTCCGAGTCATTGGATGCTCCAGCTCAACATGTCCCATTAAACTTTCGATCTGATTACCATCTACCAGCAATTCCAGGGACTGCACCTCATCGAACTGGAAGAAGGTTTTCTGCAAGGCATCAATCGCAAACATTTCCCCTCCAGCTCCGAGATTGGCTTCCGCAGGTTTGGTGATATCCAGTGTCAAAGCTCCATTTTCAAACTTGAGAGATTTCAACGTGATTTTATCCGACCATAGTGGACTTAGTTCGGCATCACCGCTCGTTTGAAGTCCTTCAAAGGCTTTCTTATATTTATCCTCTTCACCTGAATACGTGATCTCTTTGCTTGCCTCTTTCAAGTCCATGATTTCGGGATCCGTATAATAGACTTTAATATTAGCCTTCTTCGCTTGATCCTCCGTAGCTTTCACATCCTTTGTATCCACAGGGGTTCCAGTACTTTCACCAGTTGTGCTCTGCGGTGGTGTGCTTGCTCCCTCGCCCGCGTTTACAGGTATTGCTTCATCTTCCTTATGATCATCAGCCGCCGTTTCTTCCGGATTATCCTGCGGCGTTTGTACTTCTTCTGTTGCGGTCTCCGGATTTGTCTCGGCAGGGGCTGCAGTCGGCTTCTGTCCACAGCCGGCACTAAATGCAAGCAGCAGCGCCAGCAATCCTGTCATCCAATATTTTTTGTTCATGACTTTCGTCCCCCTCTAAGTTCATCAAATCTTGTACACATTATTGTACTTGAAGATATTCTTTAATACCCGCTACAATACCTTGTGCAACACGATTTTGGAAATCGTCTTCAAACAACTGGGCTTCGTCACCCTTGTTGCTTAAAAAGCCAATCTCGAGCAGGACAGCCGGCATCGTCGTTTCTCTCGTCACATGAAGACTGCTATATTTGACTCCCCGATCCATGAGTTCAGTCGCCTTGACAAGATGTTTATGCATCACGTTCGCTAAAGGTTTGCTGGCATCTCTCGTGAAGTAAGTCTCTGTGCCGTGCGGACTGCTGGAATTGTTGCTGTTACCGTGAATCGATACAAATATATCGGCCTTTATGGAATTCGCCACTTTCACGCGATCGCTAAGACCCAGCGTTGAATCGTCGCTCCGCGTCATCACGACATTAATATTCTTTTCTGTTTTCAGCAAGGCTTCCACTTTCAAAGCAATATTAAGGTTAAGAACCTTCTCCTGATTGCCGTTCGCGCTGATCGCGCCCGGCTGACTGCCGCCGTGACCGGCATCAATAACAACCGTCTTCTTGCCGTTGCCGGTCACCGGGGGAACGGGCGGTACGAGGATTTCTCCCTCTGCGTTCAGGTCAACAATAATGAGCCCCGCTTCTTGGGTTACTCCATAATTTGTAGGTCCTGTCAGGTCGATGACAATACGCACAGTTGACGGATTGTCACTGAACATGGCATATCGTACTTTCATAACATCGGGATAATCCGTGATTTCCATCTCGCCGCCGCTTTGCGGATTCACAGCATGTCCAGCCAGGAATGCAGAAGAGAATACGGTATCGGGAAGATCGATAACAATCCGATCGGGTCCTGTCACTTTAAAGACATTTGGCGTAACCGCACCTTCTGTAGCAATCATCAACCGATTGTCGCTAAAGCTGAGCCCCGTCATGGCTGCCTGGTTCCCTGTTTCGACAGGCGGAGGTGTTTGACTGCCCGGATTGTTTCCGGCACCTGGATCGACCTCTCCTTCAGAGACCGGTGGTAGGGAGCTGGAGAGGAACACTGCCTTCGTCTGGTTGTCCCATTTCACATCAAGCCCCATCTGTTCACTAACAAACCGAAGCGGCACAAGCGTGCTCTTCCCATTCAAGACAGGTGGTAAATTCAGATCAACCTGAGCACCGTTCAATTCTGCCTGATGGCTGCCGACCACCATGCGGACCGTCTTCTCGCTGTTCTCAACGGTAACGGTTTGGCTGGCCTTCTCCCAACCTACCTTGAAGCCGAGATTCTCGGATACCACGCGGATCGGAATCATCACGTTACCTTTCATGTTGGCTACCTGGACGCCCGAAGACAAATTCAATGGTTCCCCGTCAAGAAAAATGGCCGCATTTGAAGAACTGGCTTCACCACTTTTCGGAAACGCCAGCAAGAAGACTATCAACATCATTACAAACCCTAACTTCTTCATGAATCCACCTCGATCATCCCATGATTAAATTTGAAAAGCAAATCTAGCAATAAAACTAAAAATATGTAAATCAGCACATTCCCGACAGACGCTGCCGGACAAATACTGACATAAAACAATGATTCCTCTTGGCTGCCGCTGCATATTAATTCCATAATACCAAAAAAAACTTCCATTTCCTACACAGGAAATGGAAGTTTAATAATCTTGTAACCTTTTGCAGTGGAATTGCGAGATTAAGCGAACAGACGCTCCCCATGCTTCTTCTCGTATGCATCGATTGCACTTTCATGCTGCAGCGTCAAACCGATGTCATCCAGCCCTTGAAGTAGGAATTGACGGCGGTGCTCGTCAAGATCAAAGTCAATATGGAGTCCTTGATCATCCGTTATCGTTTTGCTCTCCAGATCGACGTTCAGCTTATATCCTTCATTACCTTCTGTGCGCTGGAACAATTCTTCCACCTGCTCCTCCGACAGTTTGATCGGAAGAATCCCGTTCTTAAAGCAGTTATTGTAGAAAATGTCAGCAAACGATGGAGCGATGACCACGCGGAATCCGTAATCGAGAATCGCCCAAGGGGCATGCTCACGGGAAGAACCACAGCCAAAGTTGGCACGGGAAATCAGAATGGTCGAGCCTTGGTAACGAGGCTGGTTCAGCGAGAAGGTGTCGATATTGCCTCCCTCTTCATCAAACCGCCACTCGTAAAACAGAAACTGTCCAAATCCTGTACGTTCAATCCGTTTCAAAAACTGTTTCGGAATAATGGCGTCCGTATCTACATTCACCCGGTCTACAGGTGCGACAATACCGTGTAATTTCGTAAATGCTTGCATAAAGTTCTCCTCCGTCCTTCTTAGCTCACAACTTCTTCGGCTGCAAAGTTCCAGTCACGTACATCCACAAAGCGTCCTTTAACCGCAGCTGCCGCTGCCATTGCCGGCGACACGAGATGCGTTCTGCCGCCGCGGCCTTGGCGTCCTTCGAAGTTACGATTGGACGTGGATGCGCAGCGTTGTCCCGGCTTCAGTACATCCGGATTCATCGCGAGACACATACTGCAGCCTGCTTCACGCCATTCGAAACCCGCTTCAACAAAAATTTTGTCGAGCCCTTCTTGTTCAGCCTGGATCTTCACTCGGCCTGATCCGGGAACAACGATGGCTGTCACATTGCTGGACACTTTATGGCCCTTCGCTACGGCTGCTGCCGCACGCAAATCTTCAATGCGTCCATTCGTGCAAGAACCGATAAAGACATAATCGATCGGAATTTCGGACATTGGCGTCCCTGGCACAAGCGCCATATACTCCAGCGCTTTCTCCGCTGCCTTGCGCTCATTCTCGGTCTTGAAATCCGCAGGGTTAGGAACCGTCGAAGAAATGTCAGTACCCATACCCGGGCTCGTTCCCCAAGTTACTTGCGGGATCAGAGATTCTACATCGAACTCAACCACCACGTCGAACTCGGCGCCTTCGTCTGTCACAAGCTCTTTCCAAGCGGCTACTGCAGCATCAAAAGCTTCGCCTTGCGGAACATATTGACGTCCGCGCAAGTATTCAAACGTCGTTTCATCCGGAGCGATCATGCCCGCTCTGGCTCCGCCTTCGATGGACATGTTGCACACGGTCATGCGCTCTTCCATCGACAATTCGCGGATCGCTTCACCCGTATACTCAATAACATAGCCTGTTGCAAAATCCGTTCCGTATTTCGCGATGACGCCAAGGATCATATCCTTAGCCGTTACGCCCGGATTGCGGCGACCGACAAAGCGCACTTCCATGGTCTTTGCTTTGGCCTGCTGCAAACATTGGGTTGCCAGAACATGCTCAACCTCGCTTGTTCCGATACCGAACGCAAGGGCGCCGAATGCACCGTGTGTAGATGTATGGCTGTCGCCGCATACAATCGTTTTGCCCGGATGCGTTAAGCCAAGTTCCGGCCCCATGACGTGCACAACGCCTTGATCAATCGTATCGAGATCATACAGGGTAACGCCAAAATCCTGACAGTTCTTGGTCAGTGTATCGATTTGCTGCTTCGAAATCGGATCCGTAATGTTAAAACGGTCTTTCGTTGGAACGTTGTGATCCATCGTTGCGAAGGTCAGTTCAGGACGGCGTACTTTACGGCCGCTAAGACGCAAACCCTCAAATGCTTGCGGTGAAGTTACCTCGTGAACCAAATGCAGGTCAATGTACAAAATACCCGGCTTGCCTTCCTCTTGATGAATAACGTGGTTATCCCAAATTTTTTCGAACATTGTCTTCTTACTCATCATCATCACCCCATTGTTCTTTACGTCCATGAGAAGATAATTGCTTGTTATCTTCTTTAAATATAAGGAAGATCTACAACGCATCATCTTTACGTTGATAGTAATATATCATTTCCTTCTTCATTGTTCCAAGATATAATATCTATAAAAGTAATAGGATTCAGCTATAACGGAGTGATGCTTAAATGGAACTGAGACAACTGCAATATACGCTGCAAATCGCGGCGGATAAAAATTTTTCCCGAGCCGCGGAGAAGCTTCATATCGCCCAGCCTTCCTTGAGCCAGCAGCTCTCCAAGCTGGAGAAAGAGCTCGGCGTGCTGCTGTTCCAGCGCAATACGAGCAACGTTGAGCTTACCCATGCCGGAGCCAGCTTCGTCGAGCATGCCCAGAAGATCATGGACGCCGTCGAGCAGCTGAAGCAGGAGATGTCGGACATCTCCCAGCTTCGAAAGGGTAAGGTCGTAGTCGGCAGCATGCCGATTACAGGTTCTCACCTGCTGCCACGGGTTTTGCCTGCCTTTAAAAAGGGATATCCGGATATTGAGATCACCCTGTTGGAAGACTCCTCCATGAACCTGGAGAAGCTGACGGCCAGCGGCAAGGCCGATCTTAGCCTCCTGGCGCTGCCGCTGGCCGAGCCGTCGCTGTCCTGGATTCCCATCGGTGAGGAAATGATCGACTTGGCTGTTCCTCCGCAGCATCCGCTTGCGCTGCGGGCAGCCTCCGATCCCGTACGGCCCATCACAATCGATGAAATCCGGAACGAAGCGTTTGTTGTCCTCAAAAAAGGACAGGGCTTCCGGAAGCTCACCTTTGATATATGTCGGGAGGCAGGCTTTGAACCGAACGTTGTATTCGAGAGCAGCAACATCGAGACGCTCCAATCGCTGGTCGCAACCGGAATGGGCATAACGCTGGTGCCTCGTTTTATCGCCCGTGCGAAACGCAGCGAGTTTATTCCGGTCTACTTGCCGCTCGCTGATCCGGTTCCGAGCCGCACGCTGGTTGTGGCTTACCGAAACGGCCGTTATTTGTCCAAAGCGGCGGATGCGTTCATCGATACTTTTAAGCAGGTCATGGACAAGCTGGTTGTGGAGAGCGTTCAGGACTAGTGCATGCTGCCCCATAAATAAAGAGAAGAAGCTCAGCCAAGGTCAATGAACAAGACCAAGCTGAGCTTCTTTTCAACGTGAAATTATAGCACTCCCATTCCGTTTTAAACGGAGTTTTATTTGCGCAAATTATGCTGGTCAATCAATCGGTTCTGTTCATCCGCAGTACGGGACTGGTCCTGAATCGACTCGTTCTTTCCGTTGCCGCCCCCGGCAACGTTTTCCACAAAGTTGCGGAACTGTTGTTTCTGCTCTTCTTCCTGCTCATGGTTTTGGCTGTCGAATTGGTTGTTGTCTGCCATCATTCAAAGCCTCCTCTCAGACGGATTACCCATAGTATACCCGCCTCTGCCCAGATGAAACTTCATTTTTTAGAGGAGTTTAACCATCATCACTTTTATTGAAAATACAAATTCGGACGACGGTCTTCAAAAACCGGAATGCGTCCTCTCACTTCATCCGTAAGACCGCAATCCAGCGTACCGGTCAGGATCATTTCCTGCTCATCCCCTTCGGCAATGACCTCCCCCCATGGATCGATGATCATGGAGTGACCGAAAAAGTCCGTTTCTCCGCTGGTTCCTACTCGATTACACGCAACGACGTACATTTGGTTCTCGATCGCTCTGGCCATGAGCAGCGTTCTCCAATGATGCAGTCGCGGATGCGGCCACTCCGCTGGCACAAACAGCACTTGAGCGCCGCCGAGTGCGAGGGTGCGGGACAGCTCGGGGAACCGTATATCGTAACAGATCGACGCGCCCGCTTTTAATTGTTCCAGCTCAAAGGTTACGGGCTGCTGCCCAGCTTGCAGAAACTTCTCTTCATCCATCAGGCGGAACAGGTGAATTTTGGAATATTTGGCGATCTGCTCCCCGCTCCGGTTAAATACATACATGCTGTTATAAATCCGATCTTCGATTCGTTCGGCTACAGACCCGCCTACGACTTGGATACGATGTTTTCGTGCAAATTCGCTCAGCATGCGAGAGGTTTCCTGTCCCATGGGATCGGCAAGCTCTTGAATTCGGTCCAGCGCATACCCCGTATTCCACATTTCCGGCAGCACGATGACGTCCGGCTTCCTATCAGCCGCTGCGGCCAGCTCCATCATGCCGAGCATTTTACTCATATTGGCCTTTACGTTTCCTATTTCAATATCGGCTTGGATAAGTGCGATATTCAATTGAGCCTTTGCTTCTCCAGTCATCTTGCAGCCTCCTGTTATTCCGGTTGAATCCAGCACCAGCGCCGATGTAATCATGAAATCCATGATCGGGCTCTTTTTCAGGAATTCATCCGTTCTCTATATGTCATCATCATAGCCTCCCCCGCCCTGTTGCTGCAACACCCAAGCACCATTTCCCTCTATACACCCCTTATAAATCGTGTTAAATTAATCCTAATTGTTTTCAATATCAGCTGTATTCGAGCGTAATTAGATAACGGAGTGATGAAACTGCAATGAACAACAAATTAAACGAATTCCAAATAGAGCCGGCCGAGATGATGTCCCAGCTGCCCACGCAATTTTTCGCGACCTTGGTCTCCAAGGTAAACCGCCAAGTGGCGCAGGGACATGATGTGATCAATCTCGGACAGGGAAATCCCGATCAGCCCACACCGCCTCATATCGTATCCAGCTTGAAGGAAGCGGCCGACAATCCGCAGTTTCACAAATATTCGCCTTTTACCGGCTTTTCCTTTCTTAAAGAAGCCATTGCGCATCGATATAAGGAAGACTACAACGTGGATCTGGATCCGGAGACGGAGGTAGCGATTCTGTTTGGAGGAAAAACAGGGCTTGTACAGCTTCCGCAAGTGCTTCTGAATCCGGGCGATGTATGTCTTGTCCCAGACCCCGGTTATCCGGATTACTGGTCAGGCGTTGCACTGGCCCGTGCCCAGATGAAATTCATGCCGTTAACCGCTGCGAACCGGTTTCTTCCCGACTATGGCGCGATCACACCAGCAGACAGAGAAAAAGCGAAGCTGATGTTCTTAAATTACCCGAATAATCCGACATCCGCCGTCGCTCCCCTGTCCTTCTACGAGGATACGGTAGCATTCGCCGCCGAACACGGGATCGTTGTAGCCAGCGATTTTGCTTATGGAGCGATCGGGTTTGATGGAGATCGTCCAGTCAGCTTTTTGCAGGCAGAAGGAGCCAAAGAAGTTGGCGTGGAATTTTACACGCTCTCCAAAACCTATAATATGGCCGGATGGCGCGTTGGCTTTGCCCTGGGGAACAAAAAAATCATCTCGCTGATCAATATGCTGCAGGACCACATATATGTCAGCCTGTTCGGCGGCATTCAGGCAGCAGCGGCCACGGCTCTCACCTCGCCGCAAGACTGCGTTGAGGAGTTGGTGGCACGCTACCAATCGAGAAGGGATGCCTTCTATGGCGCCCTGTCCGAAATCGGCTGGGAAGCTCAAAAACCGGCTGGCTCCTTTTTCAGCTGGCTGCCGGTACCGAAGGGCTTTACTTCGGTATCCTTTGCCGATCTGCTGCTTGAGGAGGCCAAGGTCGCGGTTGCGCCTGGTGTCGGCTTTGGCGATCACGGCGAAGGATATGTCCGCGTCGGCCTGTTAAGCAGCGAAGAGCGAATGCAGGAAGCCGCCTACCGAATCGGCAAGCTGAACCTGTTCGGTTAACCTTTTTCCTTTTGAAAAAACAAAAACGATGTGCTATTCTTGCAATAACAATTGAATGCAGTTTTCACAAACGCAATGACGGGACCAGTACGAAAGCATATGGCACGATGACCAGAGAGCGAATTCCATGGGCTGAAAGAATTTGCCGTGACCCCCTTTCCGAAACCTACCCCCGAGCGGCCTGGCTTGCCAGGACAGTGCCTTCTGTTACAGGGTTAAAGCCGGATGAGCTGCGCTCATCAACAAAGGTGGTACCGCGGAAGTCAAACTTTCGTCCTTTTTCATACAGGACGAAAGTTTTTTTGTTTTCAGGAAATGGATTCGTTACAGCTATACCTACCCATCATAAATACAAGGAAGTGATCACGATGCTATCGCGCATCGTCGTAAAAATCGGAAGCAGCTCCCTTACGACAGACGAGGGCGGACTTAATCTTGATTCCATCGCCTTCTTTGCCGGAGAGCTTGCCGCTCTCCGCAAAGCCGGTCATGAGGTTCTGCTCGTGACATCCGGCGCCGTCGCAGCAGGGTTTCGAGAGATCGGCTACGAGAGCAGACCGAAGCTGCTGCATGAGAAGCAAGCATCCGCCGCACTGGGCCAAGCGCTGCTGATGCGTGCTTACCAGAATGCGCTGGCCACCCATCAATTGAAGGCCGCGCAAATTCTATTGACGAGAGGCGACTTCGCGAACCGCAAACGCATGAATAATGCCAACATGACGATTACGGAGCTTCTGAAGCAAGGCGTTATTCCGATTATTAATGAGAACGACACCGTTTCCATTGACGAACTGAAATTTGGCGATAACGATACGTTATCCGCGCTGGTTGCGAACTTGGTCCGCGCCCAGCAATTAATCATCCTGACCGATACGGATGGTTTGTACACGGCTGATCCACGCAAGTCGCCGGATGCAACGAAATATGAGGAAATTGATGAAATTACCGATGAGATTTACAGCATGGCAGGAGGCGCTGGTTCCAGCGTAGGTACAGGCGGCATGCGATCGAAAATCGATGCTGCCAAAATCGCCACCCGCGGCGGTGTCCCCGTCTTCGTTGGCAAAGCCAGCGAGACCGGCGATTTGCTTAAGGCGCTTGAGCATGCAGGTAAAGGCACCTATTTTGCTACCCACCTATCCTCTCTGCCGATGAAAAAGCAGTGGCTCGGCTTTATGTCCTCGCCGCTAGGCCGGATCGTTGTCGATCCGGGCGCCGAGAAGGCGCTGATTCACGGAGGCCACAGCCTCCTTCCCGTTGGCATTAAACGGATCGAAGGCAGCTTCCATGCCGGGGACGTGGTGGAAGTCGTTAATATGAACAACGAAAGGCTCGGCAGGGGGATCGTCAATTACGATGAGGACCAGTTGCAAGCCGTACTCGGTTTGCCGAGCAGTCAAGTAATCGGCATCATCGGGGAAATCCATCGGCTTGAGGTCATTCACCGAGATGAATGGATCACGTTAAAATAATCTGGTTCCCATAACCAATAATGCTTTTCCTAATCATCCATCTAAGGAGGAATTATTATGAGTGAGGTTCGCAATAAAGCCAAGCTGGCCAAACAGGCCGCATTCGGTCTTGGCAGACTGAGCACCGAGGAGAAAAATCAGGCTCTGCTCATCATGGCAGACGCACTGATCCAACGGACAGCTGATATTATGGAAGCAAACGCGGAGGATCTACGTCGCGGGAAGGAGCTTGGCACCTCCGCCTCCCTCCTGGACCGATTGGCACTGAATGAAACCAGAATCGAGGGCATTGCCGAAGGCTTACGTCAAATCGTTAAGCTGCCGGACCCAATCGGCGACACCTTGGAAACGATCAATCGCCCGAACGGACTGAACATCGTCAAGAAACGTGTTCCCCTTGGCGTGATCGGCATCATTTATGAAGCACGTCCAAATGTGACGGTCGATGCAGCCGGACTGTGCTTGAAGACAGGCAACGCGGTCGTACTCCGCGGGGGTTCTTCCGCCCTCTCCTCCAACCGCAAAATCATCGAGGTGCTTCACGAAGCTATGGAACGCACCGCACTGCCTAAGGATGCGCTTCAGCTTATCGAGGACCCGAACCGTTCCTCCGTGGATGAAATGCTGAAGCTCAACGGACTGCTGGATGTCATTATCCCTCGCGGCGGGAGCTCGCTGATCCAGAACGTTGTGTTAAATGCCACGGTGCCCGTGATCGAAACCGGAGCCGGGATATGTCATACCTATATAGATGCATCGGCAGAGCCGGACATGGCAGTTGCCATCAGTCTCAATGCCAAGGTGCAGCGCCCTTCGGTCTGCAATTCCATGGAAACCCTGCTCGTCCATGCTGATTATGCCAAATCACATCTGACCGTGCTGGCTGAAGCATTCCGCGAGCGTAACGTCGAGCTGCGAGGATGTCAGCGTACCCTGGATTACGTTCCTTGGGCTGTAAAAGCGACGTCTGAGGATTACGCTACCGAGTACAACGACTATATCTTAAACATCAAAATCGTGGATCACCTGGATGAGGCCATTGAGCATATTTCGATTAATGGCACAAAGCATTCGGAATGTATCGTTACGGAGGATAAGGATCATGCGCAGCGCTTCTTGCAGGAAGTAGACGCAGCTGCTGTTTATCATAACGCTTCGACCCGTTTCACCGATGGCTTTGAATTTGGCTTCGGCGCCGAAATCGGGATCAGCACCCAGAAGCTGCATGCCAGAGGTCCTATGGGATTACCCGCGCTTACTTCCTCCAAATATGTTATTATCGGTAGTGGTCAAATACGCGAATAAATCATTCATCTAAAGCCATAAAGGAGGAAATAACGATGTGCCAATCCCCGCAGAACCGACCTTTAATAGATAAAGCAATCACCTTCTACGGCGCCGGCTCGATGGCCGAAGCGATCGTACGAGGATTAGTCAGCCGTTCTGTCGTGCTTCCTGAGAATATTACGATGCTTAATCGGAGCAATGTTCAGCGCCTTCAGGAACTGAGTGAGCGCTATGGTGTCCAGATCAATAACGACGATGCCGCTAAAATCGAAATTCTGAAAACTTCGCCGGTGATCGTGCTTGCCATGAAACCGAAGGATGCTGCTAAAGCGTTAAAAGAACTGGGACCGAAGCTCTCAAGCGATCAATTGATCATCTCCGTGATTGCCGGACTTTCGATTTATACGACGCAGACGCTGCTTGGAACCCAGCAGCCCATTGCACGTACGATGCCGAATACATCCGCCTCCATCGGGCTTGGTTCCACAGGAATCGCGTTCTCGAAGGAAATCAGCGAAGAACAGCGCCAACTGGTCATGACCTTGTTCGAAGCTGTTGGTAATGTAACGGTCATTGAAGAAGAGAAGATGGATATCCTGACCGGTATATCCGGCAGTGGTCCGGCTTACTTCTATTACATGATGGAAGCCATGACGGCCGCAGGGATCCGCGGCGGCTTGACGCCGGAACAAAGCCGCGAGCTGACACTCCAAACCATTCTGGGCGCCGCCCGGATGGTGCAGCAGACCGGGGAACAGCCTTCATCGCTTCGTGCGAAAATTACATCGCCGAACGGATCAACGCAAGCGGCCCTCGAAACGCTCGATAAAGGCGATTTCTTCGAAACCGTCATTGCCGCCGTGAACCGCTGTGCTGAGCGTTCCAAAGAAATGGGCGCCATGCTCAAGGAGCAGATCTCATGAGCCGCTGTATCGCAACGTACCGAATCTATGACGACCAGGCGGATTTTCGTAAGAAGGCGACTTCCATCGCCGTTGGCATGACGGTCGGCAGCTGGACCGAGCTGCCGCAAGCCAAGCGTGAAGCGATGCAGAAGCATCTTGGCGAAGTTGTTGACATTCAGGTTCACGAGGGCTGGGAGCCAGGCAGCCGGTATGCGGACGTCAGCATTGCTTATCCGGACATTAATTTCAGCCGGGATATCCCAGCCCTGCTGGTGACCGTGTTCGGCAAAATTTCCATGGACGGGCGCATCAAACTGACTTCCCTGGATTTGTCTCCCGACTTCTTGAGTGCGTTTCCCGGACCGAAATATGGCATCGACGGAGTCCGCGATCTACTCGGCGTCCATGACCGCCCTCTGCTCATGAGCATATTCAAGTCAGTAATCGGACTGAATGCGGACGAGCTTAGAGCCCAATTTATCCGTCAGGCGCTTGGTGGGGTGGATCTTATCAAAGATGATGAAATCCTGTTCGAGAACGACCTCACCCCAATCGAAAAACGGGTAAGCATGTGCATCCAGGCTGCTGCCGACGTGGAACAACAGACAGGCAAAAAACTGCTGTATGCAGCCAATCTGACCGGACGGACGTCGAGGCTGCGTGAGCAAGCGCTGCGTGCGATTGATGCCGGCGCTAACGCCCTGCTCTTTAATGTGCTGTCCTATGGGTATGACGTTTTGCAAGAGTTAAGCAGTGATCCGGATATCACCGTGCCTATTGCGGCTCACCCTGCGCTTGCCGGGGCCATTTATCCTTCTCCGTACTATGGGATAACGGCTCCGCTGCTGCTCGGCCAGCTGATGCGGATTGCCGGCGCGGATCTGGTGCTCTTCCCTTCTCCTTACGGATCGGTAACGATGCCGAGAGAAGAGAATCTCGCGATACGCGACGAGCTGCACAGCGCTAAACTTGGCGTGAAACGAAGCATGCCGGTACCATCCGCAGGAATTCATCCTGGACTCGTTCCCCGCATCATCCGGGACTTTGGCACCGATGTGGTCGTTAACGCTGGCGGCGGAATCCACGGACATCCGATGGGAACCGAAGCGGGCGGCAAAGCCTTTGTACAAGCGATCGAGGCGACGATGAAATCCGTGCCACTCGCCCACTTTGCCGAGGAACACGAAGAGCTGAAAGCCGCATTGGACACCTGGGGAGGAGAAGTATGACATCTGGAGATAAACAGCCGATCATTTTTTGCGATTTCGACGGAACCATCACAAACAACGATAACATCGTCGCCATTATGAAGCACTTCAAACCGGAAGGCTTTGAGTCGATCATGCAGGACACGCTTGACCGCGCCATTTCAATTCGGGAAGGCGTAGGCCGCATGTTCGCGCTCTTCCCTTCCTCCATGAGAGAAGAAATTACCGAATATGTTCTAAACCATGCAGGGATTCGGGAAGGCTTCAGTGCATTCCTGGATTATTTAAAATCCGAACAGATTGAATTCTACGTTACAAGCGGCGGCATCGATTTCTTTGTCGATCCTCTGCTGAAGCCTTTTGGCATCCCGGCAGACCATATCTTCTGCAACGGCTCCAATTTCGAAGGGGACCGCATTGAGATTACCTGGCCTCATCCTTGCAAGGAATCCTGCCATAACGACTGCGGCATGTGCAAGGTCACGGTGATGGACCGTTTTCCGGCCGACCGGTATTACCGCATTCTGATCGGTGACAGCCTGACCGATTTTGAAGGTGCCAAGCAAGCGGATCTGGTTTATTCCCGCTCCTCGCTCACCGAGCAATGCAAGAAGCTAGGCGTACATCATGTACCCTTCGAGACCTTTACCGAAATCCAGAATGACATGAAAGACAAGTTTAAACAGGAGGTGCTGTAAGTGGCATTTTCAGATATCCAGCTTGAACAGAAACAGGCTGCCCTGCAGGATCTTAGAGGGATCAAGGAACTGTTCGCTTCTAGAAACTGGTTCCCCGGCACCAGCGGTAATCTATCTGTCCGTGTTGGCGAGTTCAACCCGGAGCAGTTTTATTTTGCGGTGACGGCCAGCGGAAAAGACAAGTCGGTACATACGCCTGAAGATTATCTTTTTGTGGATCAGAACGGCGTGCCTTGCGAAGCAACCGGCTTAAAACCTAGCGCGGAAACCTTGATTCACTGCGAAATTTATCGCAAGACCGGCTGCGGTGCCATTTTCCATGTGCACACCATTGACAACAATCTGATCAGCGATTGGTATGGGGAACAAGGTTATGTCCCTGCCCAAGGAATCGAGCTGATCAAAGCCTTTAACATTTGGGAAGAGGACGCGGCGATTCGCATTCCGATCCTGCCGAACTATGCAGACATTCCACGGATTGCGGAGCTCGTTCCGGATGCGCTCGATCCGGCGGTACCCGGCATATTGCTGCGCAACCACGGCATCTATGCCTGGGGCAAAAATGCATTCGAAGCCAAGAAACATCTGGAGGCTTTTGAGTTTATATTCGAATACGCCTACCGTCGTCTGCTTCTGAATGCAGCCGGATCCAAGTAATACAGATATAGGGCTTGAACAGCCGGATGCTCCCTTATCCAGCGTTCTTGGGGTGCATCCGGCGTTATATTTCCGTTAGGAGTGTGTAAGGATGCTCGAAAGTTTAGCCATTGGCATCGTATTTGTTTTGTATGGTTTGGTCCTCTTTTTGATTCCGCCCAAAAGTTCCAAGAGTTTCTATGCTTATAAAACGACATCATCTCTCAAAAATGAACGGAACTTTAAAGTTGCCAACGCCTATGTCAGTCTGCTGCTGATGATTTTTGGAGTCATCCTGCTGCTGATCGCCAGGCTTACCGGCCATTTCATGACGACAGGCATTGCGACCGTGATCGTTTTTATCCTGATATACATACTCGTTGAACGAAAATTAAAAAACCTGTAAAACGATTCATAATCGTTTACAGGTTTTTTCTTTATATAAACTATAGCCGATTCTGCTCATGCTCCGTTAAAGAGATCGAAGGCGCAGGTACCTGATCCGGTGATGCATAAGCATTGAAGATAAACAAACAAGTCACAACAAATAGAGCAATATACAACAGGTAATACAGATTCTTGGCCACGATATCTCCCTCCATATCTCGTTCATATCTATTTTTGGTTCTGTGCAGAAGGTCAGAAACCCGATGAGAAGAATGCTGAATATATACCGGGTACGAGCAAGGATAGTCCCCTGGAGAGTGTACCTACTCGCCATTGCCGTTCAGACTTCGATGAATGTTTCCCAAATCATGAATGGACATCTCATTCGTTGTCGGTATCATAATATGAGCGCTCTCCCCTTAACGAATCCTTTTTCGAGCCAGTCATCAGCTTGATTCCTCCTCCGATAAGAAGAACGGCGATAATCGCGGTCTTCAAGTAGGAACGAATGCGGTAATCCAGCTGCAGATGAGGAAAATGTGTATCGATATAAGGCATCACAACACTGCTAAATACGAAATAGATACCGAGTACAAGCAGTCCAAGTCCGAGCCAGCGCTGCTGATTCCCAAGTCCCGAGATGATCGGTCGATCGCGCAGCGGCTCCCTGCCGTAACGGCTTACTTGCTGCAGACCGTCAAAGAATGCATAAAACCAGATCAACGGAATCAAGAACAGGAACAGCGACAGCTTGAGTACATCCAACACATAAATGCTGCCAAGAAATAGGACCATGAGCTGCAGTCCGCGTTTTTGCAATCCCAAATACATTTGACCCGCTCCGGGAAACGCCGATAACAAGGTGGCAAACACTTTACTCCGGCGTCCGCTCTCTCTGCCGCTCTCGAGCTCATCAAACAGCGTGCGATCGATAAGAAATTCTCCAGCTTGCTTACGGTGAACCAGCTGAACCACATCAAACATGCAGTAGAGCCAAATAATAGGCAGCATGCCCAGAAACAGCAGGAATACCGATTCGTGAGTCAAGCCCGTCAAGAACAGCAAAATCGTTCCAAGTCCGAAGAATGCGATCAGGAATGACAACCCTCGCTGCATCAATCCCAGTTGAAAATGCCCCAAACCGGGTATGAAGGACAGCAATATGGTATAAAAGCGTTCTGACTCATCACTCTTTTCCTGACGAATCTCCATCGGACGTCCATATTCATCGTGGATAATCGTTACAGGCGTATACCGGATCAATGCAATTAGCAGGTCAAGCATGCTGATTCCCCAGATCATTAAGGCTCCGATAATTCCCAGCGCAAAAACCGCGTCAGAAGCCGTCATGATCCCAAGCACAAATCCACCGAACAGGCTTCCGAAGAACAAGAACGGATATAGCAGGGCGCGTCCCTTTCTCCCCCAATAATAATGGCCGAGGCCCGGAAGGATATTTAATATAAAGGCAAACCCTTTACTTTTTTGTGGTTGCACTTGGCATCTTCCTTTCTTTTTCTTATCTGGACAATAGCTGGTCAAGCCAGCCCGTTGTTTTTTCTACCCATTGCTCACTGTAGGAAGGTGTTTCGGATAATGGAACATCATGATTCATTTCCCCGGGAAGAAGTCGGTCAAAAGCCCCGGTGAAGAGAAACAGCATGGTAATGGAGGCGGCAATGGTGTAGTGAACGATCGCGCGTTCGTACCATCGCTTCGGGCGTTCCTGAATCCGCAGAGATGCTCTATGGGTGTATGGCTTAATTTGTTCGTGTTCCACCACCTGCTGCGTAAAAGCTTCCGGGTCTGACAGGCCAGGGAGTTCGGATTCCAGCTCCGCCAGTACCTGCATGTAGATCTCCAGCACGCTGTCATCCGATAACATGAGCTCTTCATAAGAAGACCGTTCTTCTGCCGAGCCTTCTCCTCTAACATATCGTGCCGTCAGCATCTTAAGCTCGTAATCCTTTACGTTCATTTCCATTCCTCCTCCTTCCATGATTTCCGAATCCACTGTCTGGCCCGGTATAATTTCGATTCCACCGTCTTGACCGTGACATCCAGCTCGGCTGCGATTTGTTCGTAGTTTTTCTCTTCCAAATAAAAAGCCGTTATAATGGCGCGGTGATTGTCCGGCAATTGTTTAATTTTCTCTCGAAGTTCCTCTCTTCTCTCCTTATGTACGAGCAGAGAAACCACGTCTTCGTCCCGGGAAGGGAGTTTATCCAGCACTTCATCATGTTCGCCATGCAGCTGCTCCGGCGGTTTACGGGAAAGCTTCCTCTTCATATCAATCGCTTTATTTAGCGTGATGCGTGTAATCCAGGTTTTAAAGCCTTCAGATCGGTACTGGGGGAGAGCTTTGTATACTTGAATAAACACTTCCTGCGACGCATCTTCCGCTTCCTTGGCATCCCGCAGGACCGAGTATGCCGTATGGAACACGTGCTGGCTGTAATGGTTCACCAGTTCCCGAAAGGCTTCTTGATCACCTTGCAGGATACGCGTGATTAACGTTTCAGCATCAATAACTCTCCCCTCCTTCCCAAATACATAGACGTCAGCTCTGAAAGCTGCCCCTGCACTTTTTTAAAAAAATTTTTAATAAATATAAAGCAAGAGCAACATTGCTCGTCCCATAGTCTACCCATACCGGTCAAAACAAAAAAAGAACGTCTATCGACGCCCTTCTTAGGAAGTTACAGGATCATGCCGCTAAGAACAAATAAAACATTCATCACAAAATGCATAACCATCACGGGAATCAACCCTTTGGAACGAATAGCCACGCCACCCATCATGATCCCAAAGATTGAAAACAGCAGACAAACCGGCCATGAAAAACCAAGGTGGTAGTGGTATAAACCAAAGGTAACTCCGGCGATGACGAGCCCTTTCAGCTCACCAAATCCACTTACAAAATGACTAAGTATGTATCCCCGCCACAGCAGCTCCTCAAGGACGGCATTGATCAGCGCAAATGATAGTGCATAACCGATAAGAACGAGAAAATGCGGCTGTCCCCAGTCAATAAAGAATGAAAAAATGGAACAGACGACAACCAGGAAAATGAGCATGAAACGCCAGATCGGGTCTTGTACCGGGCCTTTGAATATCCATGGAAAATGAATCGTTGTTCCCCATGAACCCGTGGCAAGGTATAACGGTTTTTTCTTCGTTAACATGGCCGCCAGTGCAAAGGGTAATACAAATAATATCAGGCTTAACCTCGATAGGATGATGGCCCAGGCATCGTCCCCCGCTAATCCATGTTTGATGATTTCACCAGAAGAATGATAGAGTATATAACCGATCACCATGATAAGGGCCACGATGGCCGTGTCATTTATTTGAGTCGATATCTTGCGTACGCTTCTTAGCTTGCACAATGTATATATTAACAGGATCAGTCCGATTCCCCACGCCGCGGATAGAAGGAATGATGTCCATTGAACCCATACGATGGTGGCAATCATGATGATCAAGCAGGTGATATGTTCACCTGGGCGGTTCGTAACTTGCAAGCAATTCTCTCCCATTCTGTAACACGTATTATGATATCATGATACCCTTCTATTATGGCCGGATCAACTGGAGATTGGTGCATCGTCTATTTCTATGGGCTCTACCACATTCAGCAGAAACGGGCGTCCGTGCAAATATTCATGAATATAAGCTAGCGCATAGATTTGCTCACCCTTTATACTTTCTGTCTCTCTTGGATTGGAGGCATGGTGGCTATAATTCTCCATCATGATCATGATGAAAAAACACTCCAGAGACTGAAAATAATCCGATCCCAACGATCGTATGCTTTCATATCCTTGAAGCACTTTAAATCGTTGGTACGGAACAAGTGATAACATAACCGCCGCCAGATCGTAAAGAAAAAAACCGTAGCCACATCTACCAAAATCAATCGGATGAGGAACTTCCCCTTCAAATACTACATTCCCCAAATGTAAATCGGCATGAATGAGACCGTAGTTGCAATCATCAGCCTTCATATGATCAAGCTGGGATATAACTTTTTCAGCTGCGAGTTGATACAGTGACCATGAAACTTCCGACAAAAAAGTTCCCGCATATCGTTCCAGCTTGGCGAGCGCTTCTTTATAACTGTTCATCCCCCATACGGGCTTACGAAGATCAGAAGAACTTTTGAAGTCAAATGCAGTTTCATGCATTCTGGCCATCAAGACACCTACCTGATAAGCTTGATCTTCTGTAAGTGCTTCATGGGCATGCACACCCTCCACCCATTTCATCACGGTGACATGGGTGGAGGTGAATCCATCCTCCGTACCGATTTTCAACCATCTTAACCCACTTGGAGTGGTTATACCTGTCGGCACTTTGATACCTGCTGTAATAAGGGCATCCAGGAACTGAAGCTCTAAGTCTATTTCATGACTGCACCGTCGATCCGAATGGATTCTCAACAAGTATGTTTTATCTAAGCTCGTCCGAACTCGATATGTAATCGTGTCCGAAATACCGATATATTCAATCTCATCCCATCTCAGGTTATATTGCTGAAGTGCCGATATTGCAACCCTTTTGGCTTTTGCGAGCAGCGAACATCTTTGTTCTTCTGTTACAAATTGAAAAAAATCATTCATGTACTCACCTCATGGTTTGAACGTTCTTGAATGATTATAATTGCTCAGCAGCTGTACTTCCTATATAACGGTTGGTTTAAAATGACTTTTATACATAAGAAAAAGCCACATCAGAATCAGTTCCAATGTGACTTTGCATTACTTGTTTTTGGTATATACAATTTTTTTGATGGAATCGCAGGATAAACAAAATTGAGAAGAAAGCTGGTCAATGGTAGCGCCCGACGCAAACAACTGCCGGATTTCCAGGTTTCTTTTTTTCAAATACACCCGGCTGCCCGAGTTTTCTCCCCATTTCTTGCGTAACCCTTCAGGTTTCGGGATATACACCATCCCGCCTTGTACATATTTCTGTACTTCCTTCAACAATTCCTCTGGAAGGATAATATCCGCGTTTATATATTTCATGGTAGCTCTGCTCCTTAAAATTAAGATAAAGGTTTTAAGGATGCAAAGTCCATTAGATAAACGGCCTCTCTACACGAGGTAATCAGGCGGTAACTTTCTCATCGCTCCATGCAAACAACCGCCGTTGTTCATCATATAGACTTTGCATAGAGCACATCTGCAATCTTCCCATCATGATCTTACCCCTCCCTTCACAAATTATGACATTCCGACTGGTTATGACCATTATAACCGATGTTAGGCGAAAAATCGAAGGGCTCAGTCTCATCCTGATAAGCCGATATTAAACCGCTAAGCTTGCAAACGACCGAAGCATTTCCTCCACGGTTTTAAAATAATAGGTGGGCTCGCATGCCGCCAGCTCCTCTTCGGAACCATACCCGTACCCTGCAGCAATGCTGTGTATCCCGCAGTTCCGCGCTCCAATCAGATCATGCTTCCGGTCTCCAATCATAACGGCTGCAGGTGGTTGAATCCGGCATGTATCCAGAACGTGCTGAATGATTTCAGTCTTGGCGGACCGGGAACCGTCCAGTTCGCTCCCGCACACCATGGAAAAATAAGCGGTTAGCTGAAAATGCTCAAGGACTGTCTCGGCAAAAACCGTAGGTTTGGAGGTAGCGACATACAAGCGGCGCCCTTGGGATAACAGCAAACCCAATAACTCACGTATTCCACCATACACCTCATTTTCATAAAGGCCGGTGTCCTTATAATATTCACGGTAGCTCAATACGGCGCCCCAAGCCTCGGCTTCACTAAAATGATATTTTTCGGTAAAGGTCGCCTGGAGCGGAGGACCGATAAAACATTCCAGCTCGGATAGATCGTTTACGATAATCCCATGCTGACCGAGTGCATAACTTACGGCTTTCGTAATGCCTTCACGCGGATCAGTCAAGGTGCCATCCAAATCAAATAAAATATGATTGTATCCCATTAGATTATCCTCCTCCATGCATGATTCCTAAGCCAGATCCTTAATCTCCAGGAGATCCCTGATCCTATAAGCAGGACGATGATGATCACTTAAAGGGGTACCCCGGCGATTATAATAACAAAAATCAATTCCGGCTCTCGTTGCTCCTTCATAATCATCCGTAAGCGAATCCCCTATGTATAACACCTCGCCTGGACCTACCGCCAATTCCTGCAATGCGAGTTCAAAGATCTGCGGGTCCGGCTTCCAGCACTTCACCTCATTCGAAATGATGAAGGAGTCAAAATAATGAAACAATCCTCCTGTTGTCAGGCGTTTACGCTGTGCTTCGCCAATGCCGTTGGATATGACCCCTAGCGCAAAGTCACCATGCAGATGCTCCAAAATAAGGTCGGCATTAGGCTCCATATGGTTGGAACTGCAAAATAATCCCCAGTAAGTTTCCGATATCTCCCGGAATTGATTGAACTCCCGCTTCAACCTTAGGAAGGTATCCGTGAAGGAATGCTCCAGCACCTGCCTAATATCGTGATTGTTCTGAATTCGGTTCACCCAATAATTAAAATTAATCGGTCCGAACGTGCTCCAGAATTCCTCCCACGTCAGATCCTCATGCAGCCGGTAGTGCTCCAGTGCTTGCTGCATGCATGTCCTTTCACTCTGACTATAGTCTAATAACGTGTTATCCAGATCAAAAATAATGGCCTTGTATCGCATCTCCAACTCCCCTTCTAGCGTGCTGCACCTATATCCATTCGTTGATCCCGGGAAGTTCTCCTGCTAATCATAGGACTTAAACTGCATGAATTGAACAGATCATGCACACAAAAAAGCACGCCCGTAGCGGACGTGCTTCTGATCTATCTTCCGATATTTCTAAATTTCTGCGTATAGGCTTTGGCGTCCTGTGCGGTACGCACCCGGTTGCGGCTCCATTCAAGCAGGATCCGGTCAATGTAGCGGAAATGCAGTTTGCCCGCAAATACCGCTTCTTTCAGAGCCAATAGGATTAACTCGTCCGGATAGCGATCCGCATCAACCCAGCCGGAGATCGTTTCCAGCTCCATGGGCGACAGCGGGCGGCCAAACTCTTTTTCGAAAATGGTGAACAAATTCCGCTCTTCCTTCTCAGGAACAGAATTCCCCGAAAAAGCTGATTTGCTGGTAGCAGGGCGGGCATTCAAAAGCGGAGACGCAAACTTGGTTCCTTCTGGGGTCTTTGCTTTGTGCTCTTCAGCCAGGCACGAAGCGAGCTTTTCATACAATCCGTGGAGATTGTAGCGCTCGTAATGAATCCCCTGGGTTTCGTCCACATACTCATCAATCCCGATCAGCCCTACCTTCATCAAGCGCTGCAAGCTGGTAGCGATGAATTCGGTGGGAGCCCCCGTCACTTCCGCAAGCTCCTCCAGCGAAGGAAACGCCTTGAACTCCACCTGCTGATAACCAATCAAATGAATGACCAGCATGGCTTCACGGTCGCTTAAACCAAGTGACCGATAATGCTTGAGCAAGGCATAAGGAATGATCGCCATTCCTTGGCTCATGCCGGCAGCGGCGCCGGCCGTCCACCCATTCACGCCTGTGTCCACGTTACCGTCGTGGTCCATAGACTCACCTCTCACGGCTTACGGGTACAACCGGTACAAAGTACGTGGGAACGGAATCGTTTCACGCACATGGTCCAAACCGCAAATCCAGGCAACGGTACGCTCAAGACCTAGACCGAAGCCGGAATGAGGAACGGTGCCGTATTTACGCAAATCCATATACCATTGATAGGTTTCCATCGACAGATCATGCTCCTTGAAGCGCTCTTCAAGCAGCTGCGGATCGTCGATCCGCTGCGATCCGCCAATAATCTCGCCATAACCTTCCGGAGCGATCATATCCGCACACAGAACGACTTCCGGACGATTCGGATCCGGCTTCATGTAGAAAGCCTTGATTCCCGCCGGGTAATGGGTAATAAAGACCGGCTTGTCATACTTCTCGGCAATGGCCGTTTCATGAGGCGCGCCAAAATCCTCACCCCAAGGAATATCAAAATCTTGCGTATGCAGGAATTCAATGGCCTCATCGTACGTGATCCGCGGGAATGGTGCCTGGATCGCCTCCAGCTTCGAAATATCGCGACCGATCGTTTCAAGCTCCTGGCGGCAGTTTTTAACCACGGACTGCACCACATGACTAATGAACTGCTCCTGTACCTGAAGGCTCTCCTCATGGTCCGTGAAGGCCATCTCAGGCTCAATCATCCAGAACTCGATCAGGTGACGGCGAGTTTTGGACTTCTCGGCACGGAACGTCGGACCGAAAGAGTATACCTTACCGAGCGCCATAGCGGCAGCTTCCATGTATAACTGCCCACTCTGGGTCAAATAAGCATCTTCATCAAAATACTTCGTGTGGAACAGATTCGTTGTACCCTCCGCGGAAGTTGGGGTCAAAATCGGCGGATCCACCAGCGTAAATCCGTTGGAATCAAAGTAATCTTGAACCGCGCGGATAATTTCAGCACGGATTACCATGATCGCACGTTGTTTCTGGGTGCGAAGCCACAGATGACGATGGTCCATTAAGTAATCGACGCCATGCTCTTTAGGCGTAATCGGATAGTTTTCCGTAAGATGTATGATCTCAATGCCGGTAACCGTCATCTCGTAACCCGATTGGCTCCGCGGCTCTTCACGTATAACACCCGTCACGTACAACGAGCTTTCCTGTGTCAGGCTTTTCGCGTCATCCCATACCTGTTCGGATACTTCGCTCTTCACAACAACACCCTGGATATATCCGGATCCATCGCGAAGCTGCAGGAATTGGATCTTGCCGCTGGAACGCTTGTTGTTGATCCAGGCGCCGATCGTGACGGTCTCGCCGACATGCTGGTTGACGTTACGAATCACACTTTTGGTGGCCATGCTTAAATCTCTCCCTTATATCACTACTATTTAACGGTTGGAAGCTTGTACGATACGATGCGTATCCCGAGCAATAACCAGTTCTTCGTTGGTAGGGATCACTAGTACCTCGACCTTCGAATTTGCCGCAGAAATACGGCGCGGCTCGCCGGAACGAATGCTGTTCAGCTCCTCATCCAATTCTACTCCGAGATAGGTAAGCTGCTCAAGCACTCTTTGACGAAGAACGACCGAATTCTCGCCGACGCCCGCAGTAAATACAATGACATCCACGCCATTCATGACGGCAGCGTAAGATCCGATGTATTTACGAAGGCGATACTCATACATTTCAAAGGCCAATGTGGAGTTCGGATCGCCTTTTTCCATGCCTTCCGTAATCTCACGCATATCACTGCTGATTCCGGAAATCGCCAGCAAGCCGCTGTGCTTGTTCAGCATGGAGTTCACTTCATTGACGGTCAGCTCTTCCTTATTCATGACAAACGGTACGATTGCAGGGTCCAAATCACCGCTACGCGTACCCATCATGAGCCCTTCCAGCGGGGTCATCCCCATGGAGGTATCGATGGATTTCCCGCCTTTTACTGCTGTCAGGGAAGCACCGTTACCGATATGGCAGGTTATGATCTTCAGATCCTCCAGCGGTCGGTTCAGAAATTCTGCCGCTGCCTGGCTGACATAGGCATGGGACGTGCCGTGCGCACCGTAACGACGTACTTTATATTTATTATAAAGTACTCTCGGAATAGCGTACAGGTATGATTTCTCCGGCATCGTCTGATGGAACGCCGTATCAAATACAACGACCTGCGGGACGCCCGGCATATTGGTTTCTGCTGCCTTAATCCCCATCATCGATGCAGGATTGTGAAGCGGAGCCAAATCGAACAAGCGGCGGATTTCCGCTTTGGCGTCACTGTCAACGAGCGCGGATTCTTTAAAAGACTCCCCGCCGTGCACGACGCGGTGTCCAACAGCCTGAATGCTGTCGATGGAATCGATCACGCCGTGCTCCTCGTTCGTGAGCATGCCCAGCACTTTGCGGATGGCCGTGGTATGCTCCAGAATTTCGCTGACTTCGGTTACATCCTGTTTTCCCGTCGGCTTATGCGTCAGAATCGAGGAATCCATGCCGATCCGTTCGACCAAGCCCTTTGCCAGCACGGATTCATCCGTCATGTTGTACAGTTGATACTTCAGTGAAGAACTCCCTGCATTAATTACGAGAATATTCATACCCGATCACCATCCTTATCGTACTTGAAAAAGCCTTCTCCGGTTTTAACGCCCAGTTGCCCTGCGCGGACCAGTTTCTTCAAGACAATCGATGGACGGTATTTCAGTTCGCCGTACTCGCGGAACATGCGCTCCAGCGCAGCGAGAATGGAATCCAAACCGAAACGGTCGGCCATCTCAAGCGGTCCATGCTGGAAGTTATATCCGATTCTCATTGCGTCATCGATATCCTCCGCCGAAGCCACGCCCTCTTGCAGCAAGTGCATCGCTTCATTGATCATGAGGGTAATCATGCGGGTTGTAACGAAACCTGGAGACTCATATACCATGATGCCTTTTTTATCCGAAACTTCTTCAACAAAACGCTTCGTTTCCGTAAACGTATGATCGGAAGTTTTCAGACCGCGGATGATTTCAACAAGGTCTACCTTGGAAACAGGATGAATGAAGTGCATGCCAATAACACGCTCAGGATATTTGGTAGAGCTGGCGAGCTCCGTCAAACTAAGCGTGGATGTATTACTTGCTAATATCACATGGCTCGGACATACTTGATCAAGCTGTGTAAAGACCTCTTTCTTCGCTTCCAAGTCCTCTATAATGGTCTCAATCACCATATCGCAGGTGCTAAGCTCGGCAAAATGAGTTACTTTTTGAATCCGGTTCAGTATCAATTTCTTCTCTGCCTGGGTAATTCCCCACTTCTCCAATTGTTTATCTAGACTGGTCTCGATCATTCGGTATGAATAGTCCAGTTTCTCTGGAGTTTTCTCTACGAGCAGTACGTCAAGACCTTTGGCTGCCAGCATCTCCGCAATGCCCTGCCCCATAGTCCCGCCGCCTACGACGCCGATTTTTTTGAAGTACATGGTTTCTACTCCACCCTTTCCTTATCTCTATACTTTATTGTACCCCATTTGTCGAAAAATACATTTTCAGAGCACAAAGTATAATAATATCTTAGCACGACAAAAAAGTAAAAAAAAATAACCAGCATAACAATTTATGCTGGTAAAAGCGCGTTTTCACGAAATTGACAACGAAATTGTTCCCCCGAGAGAATTTCTTCCTTCAACAGGATATCAAGTGAATTGTCGAATATTGGCCGTTTCTGTTCCAAGAGATTCTTGGTGCGGTTCATTAACTCTTCCAAAATCACATTATTCTCTTTCATTAACTCTTCAGTTGTTACCATGTTCATGTTAACAATGCCCAGCGACGTCAAACCTGACTTCATCATCGTCTCCACGATGTTCAGCGATTGCTCAAAGTCATTGCTTGAGCCTGTGCTTCGGCCTCCGTAAAAGATCTCTTCGGCGGCCGCACCGCCAAGCGCGATCATAATTTGCTCTTCCAGGAAGGTTTTCGTGTATAGATATTGTTCCTCCTGCGGATTATGACGAACATAACCTAGCGCTTTACCACGCGGGCTGAGTGCAACTTGCTTCACACTGCCGGGACGCACAAGCTCTGCCATAATTGCATGTCCCAATTCATGTATGGCAACGCGCTTCTTCTCTTCCAAATTCGATTCACGGTCGGAACGCTCACCCATCATTACCTTGTCAATCGCCATGGACAAATGACGCTGATGGATAAACTGTTCGTTCTCGCGCATCGTGTAAATGGCCGCTTCATTCATGACGCTCTCGAGTTGTGCGCCCGAGAAGCCGTATGCTTCTTCGGCGATTTTCTCCAAGTCGACATCTTCATGCAGCGGCTTATTGCCCGCATGCAGATTCAAAATATGAGTGCGTCCCTTCTTATCCGGCAGATCGACCTGAATGTGACGGTCGAAACGCCCTGGACGCAGCAGTGCGCTATCCAGCATTTCTTTCCGGTTTGTCGCGGCAATTACCAGAATACGAGGAGTATCCTGCGAATAGATGCCATCCATCTCGGTTAGCAGCTGATTCAGCGTCTGGTCGTACTCGCGCTGCTGGCCGCCTTCGCGTTTACCGCCAATGACATCGATCTCATCGATGAAGATAATGGCGTTTTGCTTGTTTTCCTTTGCCGCACGGTTACGGGCATCCTTGAACAAATCCCGGATGCGCCCTGCACCAACACCGACATACATCTCAACAAATTCACTGCCGGATGCAGCGACAAAGATCGAATCGGTGTAATGGGCAGCGGCTTTAGCCATCAACGTTTTCCCTGTTCCCGGAGGCCCGGTGAGAAGAATGCCCTTCAATGGACGAATCCCGAATTTCTTAATGTCTTCATGACGAATCAGAAAATCCAGTGCTTCACGCAGCTCTTGCTTGGCATTATCCTGCCCGCCGATTTCTTCGAACGTCAGCTTGGCAGGTCCGCTCTTTTTCCGCTTCCGCTCATTCGCTGCGCCTACAGCGATGCCGCCCTTCATCTTCGCGATAAACAACAAGCCGCCTACAAGTGCTGCAGCGATGAGCAAGGGCACGATGTTCACGCCGACAAACACAAGGAATACCAGCAAAACCGGAATAAAGCCTAACATGATTTCTTTAGCTAATTTAGGCATGATTCCACACCTCCATGTTGCCAGACTGACGCGGCAAGATTATAAATTTACCAGACTTGCCGTCTGACAAGCTGACATAGACGTTGGTGTCATCAATCGTTGCTTTTGCTTTCAAATTCGGAGACTGGGCAGCAAGCTGCTCGAGCGATGATTGAATATCGGTATACTGCTTATTATCCATCGCTTCAGCGACTGACAGCATCGCCTTCTCCCACCATTGATCCAGTGCTTCCGAGGAATGATCCTCCACCTGGATTTTCAATTCCCGATTGCCAATCACAGACTTGCCTTCCTTCTTAATATGCTGGACCAAGCCTTGCAAATTGGTATCCGGAGCCAAATCAAGATTCAAAGTAACGGTATTCTGTTTAATATCTATATGTGAATCCTTCACGCCGTCATATTGTGACACAACATTGGCCAGCGGATTTTGCAAAGCCATCTGCCGATACAGAAACCATCCGCCAAAGAGAACCGATGCTGAGATCACGACAGTCAGCACGATAGGTACAATGCGTAGTTTCATGAAGTTCCTCCTTCATTTCAGTATGAAATTTTGTCTGTCATGTTGCAACACAACAATACATATAACAACGATATATAGGGATGCATGTAGTTTATATACTCATTTTGTACAAGTATGAGTATATCACATCTTATATACTTTTTCATGCATGTCTGTGAAAATATTTAGAACAGTTTTTCCATATTATTTCTGAATACGCTTACAATTATAGAGAAAATAAGAGAGGAACCCGCGAATATTAAAGGGCCCCTCTCTACTTCTTATTTATTGATTTGGAAGAATAATGTCATTACCGATGGTGTTACCGTCTTGAAAACGATAAAACCGATAACCGCGCTGACCGTTGTGTTCATACTGCAGCTGCCAGGCATACTCGCCCTCATACATTCCAGGCAGCAGCCGCTTAATTTCTGCGCCAGACAATTCGTTATAAATCTGCTCCCGCATCTGGTCTTCTGACAACCCCGTATTCAACAAAACGGATTGGACAGCGTCGGCACCTTCAACAGGTACGTTGTCATCCGTAAATTTCACCCATACCATACGATCTTGATTGTCCTGATCCTTCCCGCTTATCACCCAATAGTTATTGTCCTCGCCCCACACCGATTTATAGGTCTTCCCGGACGTAACCAATTGGCCATGCTGTTTGGCGGCAGCAATTGCCATTCTTTCTTCATTCCAAGCATCTTTCATCACATATGAATAATAGAGCTGTAAACCAAGCAGTAACAGCAGCACCCCGGATACACTCAGCAATATCCACTTCGTTTTTTTCTTCAAATCCGTCTTCCTCGCTCCCCTTGATTATTCCCTAGAGGGTTGTAAGACGCTCAAAGGCACGCTGCGCTTCCCGGCGGATACGTTCCTCATCGAGAGTGAGACTCGCGCCATTCTTCACTACCTGCTTGCCGTCAACCCATACATGCTCTACATCCTTCGCACTGGCGGAGTAGATAGCATGAGAAATGTAATCCGTCTTCGGAAGGAAGTGCGCCTGATCCGTGTTCAGTGCGATCATATCTGCCTTCATGCCTACCGCAAGCGTACCAATATCCGTAAGGAAGGCTGACTTGGCTCCATATTCTGTACCCATCCGAAGCGCTTCGGATGCTGGAATCGCGGTTGGATCCCCGCTTACTCCTTTATGGATCAGTGCGGCCAGCCGCATCTCTTCAAACATATCCAGATTATTATTGCTGGCAGGTCCATCGGTACCCAAAGACACGGTGACCCCGGCTTTCAGCAGTGCAGGCACGCGAGCGATGCCGCTGGCAAGCTTCAAATTGCTGCCTGGATTATGCGAAACCATAACTTGATGTTTGGCCAGAATTTCGATTTCTTCATCGGTCAGATGGACGGCATGCGCAAGCAGCGTTGGACGGGAGAACATGCCAAGCTTCTCTAGATGGGCAACAGGGCGAAGTCCGTAGTCATTTACGTTCTGAGCTACTTCCGTTTCCGTTTCGGACATATGCGTATGCAAAGGCAGATTCAAATCATGTGACGCTTGCACGAATTTTTCGATGAAATCCGGCGGGCACGTATAGGGTGCATGCGGTGAGATCATCGTCGTAATTCTACCGTCAGCCTGACCATGCCAGTCTTTCGCGAATGCAACCGCCTCTTCCAGCTTCTGCTGCTGCACCTCAGGCGGACATAATCCGATGACACCGCGCGTCAGAACGCCGCGCATGCCTGAGTCCTCCACCACCTTTGCAACCTGATCCATATGATCATACATATCCACAAATGTCGTGGTTCCGCCTTTGATCATCTCTAGCACGGAGAGTGAGGTTCCCCAGTATACATCGTCGGCCGTGAATTTGGCTTCCATCGGCCACATTTTTTCCTGAAGCCATACTTGCAGTGCCAGATCGTCGCCATACCCGCGAAGAAGCGACATGGCCGCATGTCCGTGCGTATTCACCAATCCAGGCAGGAAAAACAGATGGGTTCCGTCGATGATTTCTGTTCCCTCTTGGACAGTCGGCTCTTCTTCACCCAGGTAAGTGATCCGGTCGTTCTCCACGACCATATATCCGCGTAACACGGATCTGCCTTCCTCTAGTACCACGAACGTTCCGTTTTTAACCATCCACTTCGTTGTCGTCATGTGCTGCATCCTCCTTGCCGTTATCCAAATAATAGGCCAAACTCTGCAAATCCGTAGTAAAATCTGCCGTATGAATCCGGATATGGGGTGGAGCTTTCAGGATGGTCGGCGCAAAATTCAGGATAGCCTCGATGCCTGCCGCGATAAGTTGATTCGCTACATTCTGCGCCTCAAAATCCGGAACGGTGATAATCCCGATACGAATGCCGTACTCATGAACCGTCTTCTCCAGTTCCTCCATCGGCTGTACGACCAAATTGTTAATTTTCATACCAACTTTGGGAGAATACGAATCGAAAACCGCCACAATCTTCATATTGTCCTTCAGAAATGCATTGTAATTCGATAATGCATGTCCAAGATTACCGGCCCCAATCAATGCGACATTGATCTTCTGGTCCAGCTTTAGAATCTGGCGAATTTTCTCGATCAGATAAGATACGTCATATCCGATCCCTTTCCGTCCAAAATCACCGAAATACGCTAGGTCCTTACGAATTTGAGCAGGATTGAGGTCCAGTTTCTGCCCCAGTTCCTGGGAGGAAACCGTGGAGACCTCCCTTTTCTGAAGCTCATTCAAATAGCGCAAGTATACAGGTAATCTGCGGACCACGGCTTCCGAAATTTTTTCCGATTTCATGCATGCTCCCCCTAATAATAGGTTAATAACTACATTTGTTTGTGCTCGTTCATGGTTTCACTTTATTCAGCTTGGTTCCCTATGCCTGCCTCTTCCTGCAGCCATTTCGAAATTCGGGGAACGATCCCCTCTGTCGGCATGTGCTCCATCTTCGGTCCAGGCAAGGAATATAAGAAATACTTCCCGTAATAGGATTCAATGACCCGAGTATCGTAAACGATGACAATCCCCTTATCCTGCGCGGTCCGTACCAGTCGGCCAAATCCCTGTTTGAAGCGAATGACCGCTTGCGGAACCGAAAGCTTCATGAACGGGTTCTTCTTCTGCTGCTGCAGAAGCTCGCTCTTGGCTTCGACCAGAGGGTGATTCGGCGGCTGGAACGGCAGCCGGACGATGGCAAGGCAGGTGAGCGCCTCACCGGGTATATCTACTCCTTCCCAGAAGGAGCTGGTGCCCAGCAGAACCGAAGCGCTGCTATCCTGGAATCTCCGGATTAACTTGGTACGGCTGGTTCCGTCCATCCCTTGTCCCAGTACCGTAATATCGCTGGATCCCAGCGCCTCCTTCAAGGGCTCATGCACCTGACGCAGCATGCGGTACGAGGTGAACAGGACAAGCATGCGACCATGCGTTGCGATGGCCGTATCAGCCAATGATTGCACAAGTGTATTCACAAAGAGTGCATCCCCGACCGAGCCCTTCACGCTCGGAAAATCGCGCGGCACAACAAGGAGAGCCTGCTCCCTGTAATTAAACGGGGACGGCAGCAGGACCGTGTTCAGGTTGCCGCTATCTGCCGCTTCCTGAAGACCCAAATTCTCGATCATGAACTGAAACGATTTGTCCACCGACAAGGTCGCCGATGTCAGGATCACGCTTTGTTTTTTGTCAAAAAACAATTCCTTTAAATGGGTGCTGACGTCGACAGGCACCGCATAAAGCTGCAGCGATTTGCCGCGGAAGTTGCCGTTCGCCTCCATCCAGTATACCGTGCCCTCATCATTCAGGGACATGAAGGTCCTCAGGTCCTCGCGGTGTGCGGCCAGGTCCTTAAATAGACCCGATAGGTCTGTTAACAGACTGTCCGCGCTGTAGTCGTCCAGATCTTCCTTCATTTCGGCAATCAGCTTGTCACCCTTGCGAACGACATCGCCGAGCGCCAGATGAATTTGATGCTCCAGCTCGGCCAGCGAATTCCAATCCTTCGGCTTTTTCAGAGGCGATAAGCGAAGCGAGAATTGTCCGGCATCCCCCGGAGTCGCGTCTCCGCGCTCCGGAAGCAGTCCGAACAATTGGTCGCTGAGCCGGTCCCAATTCTCTTTGACGGTGATCAGATCCGGATAAATCCGGTCGATGATGGAAGACCACTCGACAGCCTTCTCATGGGACGACGCTTGCAGCAGCTGGCGAAGAGCCGGAAGCTGACCGCTTCGGCTGTCTTTGTACATACGGGTCAACGTATGGACAACCGAAAAATATTTCATCTGCAAGCCAAGGTGCTTGCCCGCGACGTCCTCCAGATGATGCGCTTCATCGATGACGAGACGCTCATAACTCGGAAGCAGCTGGTGATTCGCTTTCACGTCGGTGAACAGCTTCGAATGGTTCGTAATGACAACATCCGCGATGCCCGCCTCATGTTTGGCCCTGTGATAATAGCATTTGCGGAACCATGGGCAGGCACGGCCCAGGCAGGAATCCGAATCGCTGGAGATGGTTTCCCAGAAATCCCCTCCACGGCCGCCAAGGTTCAGCTCCTCATCATCCCCGTTCTCCGTCTGGGTCAACCAAACCAGCATTTGCGCTGCGGTGATCACATCTTCCTTCGGGGAATGAAAATCTCTTCTATTTATTTTATGTTCAAATTTTCTCAAACACAAATAATGGCCTCTTCCCTTGAAAATAGCCGCTTTAAAAGGAAAAGGAACAACCTGGGTGAGCAGGGGAATATCCCGGTCACGCAGCTGTTCTTGAAGGTTGATCGTATGCGTGCTCACCATAACCTTCTGTTCCTGCTTCACGCTTTGATAAATCGACGGCAGCAAATACCCGAGAGATTTGCCTGTTCCCGTGCCGGCTTCGATCAATAAATGTTTATTGTTATCGAGTGCCTGCATCACTTCCTGGAACATCATGTCCTGGGCATCCCTGCTCTCGTAATGAGGCAGCGTTTCCTTTAGACGTTCACGGACATCATTCATGTATTGCTCAAAGCTTACATCAGCCAAGGGATTAGGCTCCGTCTCATCCCTGGCAGGCGTTATATCGTTCCAATCGTCAACAGCTAGGGCGAATTGACGATAGTACGTATGGGTGTCTCCGGCTTGTACTGCCTGGAGCTCCCTGTCGGCACGGATGCCGTCAAAGAACCAGGCCAAGTCGCTGTCCTCGTCGGCAAACAGGTCGCTTAACCGCTGCACGGTAAGCAGAGGAAGCTCATCGATCTCCTCCAGGCATTTCAGCAGCGCATAGGCTGTGGCAAGTGCATCGCTGTCCGCCTGATGCGGACGGTCATGCTCCAGGCCGAAATGAGAGGACACCATCCCAAGCTGATAAGAAGGAAGCGAGGGAAAACATATTTTTAAGAAGTGCATCGTATCTAGAATTCGGCCGCTGAACGGTAAATAGCCGCAGCGATCGAGTGCATTTTGCAAAAAGTTAAAATCAAAAGCGACATTGTGCCCAACCAATACAACATCGTCGAGCATGGGCACGAGTTCCATCATCATTTCTTCCAATGACGGAGCATCCGCTACATCACTGTCGGAAATGCCGGTCAAACCGGTAATAAAAGGAGGGATCGGAATCCCGGGATTGACATAGGTGCCGTATACGCGGGAGATGCTTCGATCCTCTTCGATGATGGCCAGTCCAACCTGAATGATCTCATCTGCTGACTGGTTGCCCGTGGTTTCAAAATCCAATACGGCAAATTTCATTTCGATAAAATCCCTTTCCTCCAGACTAATTAACAGCATACCAGAAGTTGCGGGTTTTGAACATTCCGGGTAAAAAATCCCCGCTCTCCTCCGTAAGCTCCATACGGCAAAAAGCGATACCAAAGTCTCAAGGATGAGCTCTGACATCGCTTCTTGTTTTGGCTTGATTTTTACAGCAAAGAGATCAATTGGCTGCCGTACTGGAGTTCCCCTCGCTTCTGCTTGCAGACCTCCAAATTGATAATGGGGTCAGGAAGCGTCGGGTCGCTGTGAATCGCCAGTGCGAAATGCTCCTCGGCCTTCCCTTGCTGTCCATTCAACACCTCGATGCATCCAAGCGCATTGTAAATCATCGCCCGCATCTTTTTGTTGTCTGCCAGGGGTAGGATGGACACCAATACATCGGATGCCGGTATGGTTTGCCCCAAATAAAGATGGGACATCGCAATATACAGCTTGATCAGAAGGCTATCCGGAAATACGGTGGCGGCCGCCTCAAACTGCTGTATGGCCGGCTGGAACATCAACAACTTGTAATAACCTTGACCGCGAATAAATGCATCAAGCTGCAATTCAGGCGCTTCGGTCGGTGGAAAAACAGGAGGCGAGGCGGCACTCTCGCGGAAGATGGCCATCTTCTCTTCAAAATGGAGCCATTCCTCGATAATGCCCTCGCTCATGCTTTTGAGCATGTTCCAGTTTTGTACCAGCGCCTGTTTTTGGGGACCTTGAGCAGAAGGGTAATGCTTCACAATTTCATCTAACATGTTGTTCATTTCAGCGAATACATGTTGAAACATAGCTGCATCCCACCCTTAGCGGAAAAATGAGATCAGTGCGTCGACCTGCACTCATTTTCTGTAGAAGACGGTCTTTTCATCCCTTTAAGGTCCCGACACATTTTGGTTCTTAGGAGTCCTTTAGAGAACCGCGGCGTGAACCTCACGGTATTTCGTGTTTACCGGCTTATTCAATTCGTCAACGATCACGACCGTTGGGGTGTGATTGTCGTATTCCTCTTTGGACATCATGGCGTAAGAAATGATGATGACGTTGTCGCCAGGCTGTACAAGCCTTGCAGCTGCCCCGTTCAGGCAAATCACGCCGCTGCCGCGTTCGCCTTTGATCACGTACGTTTCCAAACGGGCGCCATTGTTATTGTTCACGATTTGAACTTTTTCATTCTCCAGAAGATCTGCAGCCTCCATCAGATCCTCATCAATGGTAATGCTGCCCACATAGTTCAGATTGGCTTCCGTCACCGTTGCGCGGTGGATTTTGGATTTCATCATTGTTCTAAACATGGGATCCCCCTACTTTTGGTTGAAGTAACGCATTGTCAATGAGGCGGGTACGGCCAAATCGTACGGCCAGCGCCATAATGATGGTTCTGCCTTCATCCGCAATGCGATATGAATCTTCCACAGGAACAAGTTCCGGGAAAGTGAGCAACTCTGCATAATCAATGTCTGCGAGCGGGGACCGGGATATATAATCCCGAAGAAACGCACGGATCTCTCCTGCCGTCGTCGCTTGTCCCTGCCGGATTGCCTCCTGAGCCGTCCGTAATGAGCCCGACAGCACAAGTGCCTCTTTCCGCTCTTCCGGCTGCAAATACACGTTGCGCGAGCTTAGAGCGAGGCCGTCAGCTTCGCGAATGATCGGACAAGGCACGATGGTCACGTCCATGTTCAAGTCCTGCACCATTTGCTCAATCACGGCCACCTGCTGGGCATCCTTCATTCCGAAGAAAGCATAGTCAGGTTTTACGATATTAAACAATTTATTAACAACCGTGGTAACACCGTCAAAATGCCCGGGACGGGAGGCCCCGCACAATAATGACGTAATTTCCGATACGGCAATCTTCGTTTTGGTCGGCTGGGGATACATTTCCTGAACCGTGGGAATAAAAACCACATTCACCCCTTCGGATTCCGCCAACGCCAGATCGCGTGCCTCATCCCGAGGGTAGGTCTCATAATCCTCACCCGGTCCGAATTGAATCGGATTGACAAAGATACTGACGACCACCGTACCTGCCATTTCCCGCGCCTTGCGCATCAGGCTGGCGTGCCCTTCATGCAAATAACCCATCGTAGGCACAAGTCCTACCGGACCACTGCCGGATTCTCGGCGGTCCTTAAGTTCTGATCTTAATTCCGCAATGGTGCGAATCACTTTCATGATGTCGTGCCCACCTTCTCCTTTTGACTCCCATATAATGTGCTTGCCGTTTCGGAAGCTGCATGATTCTCGGCCTTAAAAACATGCTCCTCGGCCGGGAATGAGCGGTCCTTCACTTCCTTCACGTACTGCGTGATGCCTTCACGGATGATGGAACCGACATCGGCGTAGGTTTTCACGAAACGTTTATCCCGATAAGGGGACGCGTACTTCAATATATCATGGAATACCAGCACCTGACCGTCACAGTAGCGGCCCGCTCCGATGCCAATCGTCGGTATGCTCAGCGCTTTGGATATTTCTGCTGCCGCCTCTTCCGTAACCAGCTCCAATACAATGGCAAATGCTCCTGCCGCTTCAAGTGCCTTCGCATCATTCATGAGCCGCTGCGCGTCTTGGGCATCCTTGCCCTGTATGCGGTAGCCGCCAATCTGATTCACCGACTGAGGCGTCAGCCCGATATGGCCCAGCACCGGTACGCCGGACTGTACAATCCGTTTCACGGTGCCGGCGATTTCTTCTCCGCCTTCCATTTTGACGGCATGCGCATGGCCTTCCTGCATCAATCTCCGCACCCCGCGGAGACTTTCATCAATATCTCCGTGGTAGGTCATAAACGGCATATCCGCTACGATGAACGTTTCTTCCGCTCCACGAGCGACTGCACGGGTATGGTATACCATGTCGTCAAGCGTTACCGGAATGGTGGAGTTATAGCCAAGCACGACATTACCGAGGGAATCGCCTACCAATATCATATCAATATCCGCTTCCTCCGCCAGCTTGGCAGAAGGATAATCATACGCGGTCAGCATGGTGATCGGTACACCCTTCTTCTTCATGTTCTTCATCTTTACGATGTTCAGTGGTTGTTTGCCTGCCATTGTGACACAGCCTCCTTTGTGTAAATAAGTTAGACACAATAAAAAAACCTTTTAGCACATACTTGCTAAAAAGTCCGAAAGGCAAAAAAGAGTCACTCGCGATCGTCCCTTCTGTCTCGGTCCTTTCGGCTCAGAGCAGAATCCAACGTAACCGGCATAACAGTTATGAAGGTGTTCTAAAAAAATGTTCATTGCCACTTGCTGAAGAGTGCAATTCGCTCATGGCGATACCGCCTCTTGGTCATAGTATAACAAATTTGAGCCACGATTTCACCATGTTTCATTTACCTGGTATCAAAAAGAATTTCACCGGAATATACGGGGATTAGCTCGTCATCATGATTGCGAACCAGCAGCGCGCCGTCCCGGTTAAGTCCTGTGGCAATCCCGCTAAAACGGTCACGGGCCGTCTGCACTTGAACTTCCCTGCCCACCGTGCCGGATAATGCTTCCCAGAGAGAGGCAATAGGCTCGAAGCCCTGCTCGTTGTACAATTCATATAAAACCTCCATCTCCGCCATAATGGACTGAATCAGCCCTGTCCGGTTGACGGTTGCTCCGCCAGCCATGCGAATCGAAGTCGCAACGCCGCGCAGCTCCTCCGGAAAATCCGATTCCTTCAGATTGGCACTGATTCCGATTCCGGCTATGCAGTAGCGCACCCTTTCGTCTTCTGTTGCAGACTCCAGCAGAATGCCGCAAACCTTTTTGCCCTGAAACAGAATGTCGTTTGGCCACTTAATATCGGTCTGCACACCGGCGCACTTCGCAATCGCACGGCATACCGCTACGCCTGTCAATAAGGTCAGCTGCTGGGTTAAATGCAGCGGCTGCTTCGGTCTGAGCACCAGGCTCATCCATATGCCTTTGCCTCTTGGAGAATGGAATTTTCTTCCCATCCTCCCGCGACCGCCTGTCTGCTCTTCCGAAATCACAAGCGTGCCTTCGGTTGCCCCTTCTTCCGCCAATTGACGGGCATCTTCCTGAGTAGATGACGTTTTGTCAAGGAGCTTCAGCGGTTTACCGAAGGTTTGACTGGTCATCCCCGCTGTCAGTTGCTCCACGCTCAGTTTGTCCGGTTCATCGATCATGCGGTAGCCAAGCCGCGGAACGGCCTCAAAATCATATCCCCATTGACGGAGCTTATTGATCTGCTTCCATACGGCTGTCCGGCTGATGGACAATTTACGACTGATCTCTTCTCCGGACAAAAATTGCCCGGAATGCTCCTGGAACATTTTCAGAAGCGTATTGTCTTGATCATAATCCTTCATTATGAATTACCACCCGCTTTGCTTCTTCAATCAACGATTCCTTATCGTTGTTAATTAAACCTGCCGCCGCTTTCTCCAGCAATTGCCCGAGAAGTTCTCCGAGCCATGGGCCTCCACGCTTGTCCAGCGTTTCAAGCAGTTCGTTTCCGGTGATGGCCAAATCTTTCAAACTCCGAATTCGGAGTTCCCGGAGCCAACCGTCAAGCTGTTCAATTACGCTTAATGAAGCTGAGGCTGCTCCCGTTTGGTTCAAGGCCTTCTGCAGCTGCAACCAGCCTTGAGCTGCCTCGGCTCCGTGGACGAGGACCAGCTTAATCCATCGGTGCCTGTGACTCTCGGCAGCTTCCACTTCCTGCTTTTGCCGATAAGACTCATGAAGCGCTAACAGCTTTACGATGGCTTCCCGCTGCTTATTGGAGAACGTCCACGATCGTAGCAGCTCCTCTGCCTCCAGGGCTGAAATGCCGCAGGCAAGCAGCAGCAGCGCCCAGCGGATCGTAGGTTGCTCCGGCTTGATCCCATTCATGGCTTCTATCGCTTTCATGTCATGTCCGGTATATGGAAAGGGCGCCTTCATTCGGGCGTACAGGCCGCTGCGGACAAACAGCTCCAGCCCGCGCAAGGGGGCCGGACCTGTTAGAATCTTTTCAAATTCACTGCGAATGCGCTCCATCGCAATCCAGCTTAAGGTGTCTCTCTCCGAGAGAATCCCTCTCCAAGTATGCACAGCGATGGAGAACCCGAATACGGAAGCGAAACGGATGCAGCGAACCATGCGCAGGGCGTCTTCGCGGAAACGGAGGCGTGCATCGCCCACGCAGCGGATCACCTGCCTGTCAATATCCGCCCGTCCGCCAAACGGATCCACCCAGGAGCCATCAATCCCTCGGGCCATTGCGTTCATCGTAAAATCACGTCGTCGCAAATCCTCCGTTACTTCTTCGACGAAAGCAACCTCCGTTGGATGACGGTGGTCCTCATAACCGCTCTCCACGCGATAGGTCGTCACTTCGAAAGACTGGCCTTCCATCAGCACCGTCACGGTCCCATGCTTGATTCCTGTAGGAATAACCTTGGGAAAGATGGAACAGGTGACCTCGGGCAAGGCGGAGGTAGTTATATCCATATCACTGACCCTGCGTCCCATGTATTCATCACGGACACAGCCTCCGACCCAATACGCTTCATGTCCATGCCGAAGCAGAGTCCGGACCACGTCCGCACTCCGCTCAGACATATCAGGATCCGCGTTGCGCCATCGTATTGAATTAAACATATCTGCCATAGTTTCCCGTTCCTTTATCCGAAAAACAACGAGAGGGTCGAGCTTAGCCGCAGACCGGCTTCAGCTCGCTAACCTCCCGTCCCAATACTCGGTAATATATTTCTTCGTACTTGCCCCGTATCAATTCATTGCAGAACATCGTTTTGGAACGATGGAGACAAGCCTTGCGAAGCCGCTCACTAAGCGCTTCATCCTTTAATATTTCAAGCACATGCTGGGCCATTGAATAGGTGTCTCCGATTGGAGCCAAATAGCCGGTTTCGCCATGGGTAATCAACTCGGGAATCCCGCCTGCCGTGGAGCCGACGGTAGGCACTCCGCAGGCCATCGCTTCCAGAGCGACCAGGCCAAAGCTTTCTTTCTCGGAAGGAAGCAGCAGCACATCGGCCATCGATATCACGTGCGCAATTTCATCTTGTTTGCCTAAAAAATGCACCTTGCTGCCGAGTCCCAGCTCATTGATCCGGCATTGGATTTTCGGAAGCTCCGGCCCTTCCCCGACAAGGAGCAGCTTCGCCGGTACCTGTTCCTGGACCAGGGCGAATATTTCCAGCACGTCTGCTACCCGTTTAACCGGACGGAAGTTGGAAATATGCATCAAAATCTTTTCATTCTCATCTGCATAATCTTTACGCAGCGATTTCGAATCCCGCGGATAATACACCCGGGGATCCACAAAATTGTAGGTAAGGTCAATATCCCGGCTTATATCCAGCAGCTCCCGCGTTTCTCGAATGAGATCCTGAGAGACAGCCGTAACGGCATCACTTTCGTTAATGGCGAGCCGAATCAGGTCCTTCAGCGATTCATCCTGCGCCAGAACCGTGATGTCGGTTCCATGCAGCGTCGTGACGACCTTCAGTTGATCTCCGACCATCTGCTTTGCCAAGAAGGCACACACGGCATGCGGCACCGCATAGTGCACATGAAGCACATCAAGCTGCTGCATTTTGGCTACCTGAGCCATCTTTGTCGCTAGCGACAAATCATATGGCGGGTATCGGAACACATAGTAGTCGTTTACTTCAACTTCATGATAAAAAATATTTTTATGGAAAGTTCCTAACCGGAACGGAATGCTGTGAGCAATAAAATGAACCTGGTGGCCTTGCTCGGCTAGGAGTTTCCCCAGCTCTGTCGCCACCACGCCCGACCCGCCCAATGAAGGGTAACAGGTAATGCCGATTTTTAATGGTTGTTGATTCATGTCAGGCCTCCTTTACGTACGCCTCTATATATTATGCCTGCTTGGAGCCGAATAGATGAACAACATACGGACTTTTACAAGCGAAACCTTCTGCATAAGGAATAAGCCTGCGCGCTCCAAGCAGTGAATCCCTGGCCCGCACACGCTCTATGTACCCCTCGGTCAGCGGGGTAGAGACTGCATCTTCTTCAGCCTTTTGGAACTGGGAACGGTAACAAGACAGGGCCTGCTCCTTAACGGCGTAATGATCCGTAACGTCAACGACCAGGTCCGTTCTTCCGATATCATTAATGAAATAAAAATAAAGCTCGTCCACCTTAACCGGCGGCTGCTCGGGCATGTAACGACGAAGCTTGGCATTAAATACCGCTTCCTCAACCAATCGGCTGCAAGCCACATGGTCCGGATGGCGATCCTCCCAGTAAGGAGCAAACACAATCGAGGGAGCAAACTTGCGAATCTCGGCTGTGACCGCTTCAATGTTCTCCGGCGTCACAAATAAGCCGCGGTCCGGCAGTCCCAGATTCGTACGGACCTTGAGATCCAGAATCCGGGCAGCTTGGTCTGCCTCCTTCTTGCGAAGGTCGACCGTGCCGTTGGACGACATCTCGGCCTGCGTCAGATCACAGATCCCGACAGACAGTCCCGCTGCCGTATGCTTCGCAATCGTTCCTGCCATCCCGATCTCGGCATCGTCTGCGTGTGCTCCGAAGATTAAAATATCCAGTTGGCTGTTCATTAGCTATCCACACCCGGTTTGTATTTATGAACGAGTTCCCGCCATGCAAAATCGCCACGGTCCAGCGCTTTAACAAGAATCTCGGCCGTTGCCACATTGGTAGCAAGCGGAATTCCCTGCACGTCACACAAACGAAGCAGTGCGTTAATGTCCGGTTCATGAGGCTGTGCCATCAAAGGATCCCGCAAAAAAATGATCAGATCCATCTCATTGTCCGCAACGAGTGCGCCAATCTGCTGGTCGCCGCCAAGCGGCCCTGAAGCAAAACGGTGAATGCTAAGCTTGGTTTGCTCCATAATACGGGTTCCCGTCGTTCCCGTTGAGTAAAGATTATGATCTTCGAATACATTTTCATACGCGATAACAAAATTGACCATTTCCTCTTTTTTACGGTCATGAGCGATAAATGCAATATTCATAGTAATTTCTCCCCTATGTTAGTCGATAAAATGATCAAATCCATAAACCAAGCCGGTGTATCCCATTACCTTCTCTATAGCCATCTTCACGCCTGGCATGTAAGCTGCACGCTCATAGGAATCATGTCGAATCTTCAAGCTCTGCCCGTAACCGCCAAATATAACTTCCTGCTGGGCAAATACACCCGGCAGACGAACACTGTGAATACGGAAGCCGTTATAATACCCGCCTCTGGCGCCCTCGATGACCTCTTCTTCCTTCGGATTGCCCTGCCGGATCTCCTCGCGGTTTGCGGCAATCATTTCTGCTGTTTTGATCGATGTTCCGGAAGGCGCATCAAGCTTCTGGTCACCATGAGTTTCAATGATTTCAACATGAGGCAAATATTTGGCAGCCGCAGCAGCAAACTTCATCATCAGGATCGCTCCGATGGAGAAGTTCGGTGCGATCAAACCGCCGATATTCTGCTCCACACACAGCTTGTCCAACTCTTCGATTTGCTCTGGCGTGAAGCCGGTTGTGCCCATGATCGGACGCACGCCGTGCTTAATGGCCAGAGCCGTGTTGATATAGGCAAACTGCGGTGCTGTAAAATCAACCATGACATCCGGTTTCGATTCAACCAGCGCCATCTCCAGATCGGAGGTCACCGTAATGCCGCAGGCAGGAAGACCCACAAGCGTCCCTGCATCAGCACCCGCATCCGATCGGCCTACAGCGGCAACCAGTTCCAGTTCATCATCGCCCAAAACAAGCTTCACTACTTCTTTACCCATACGGCCGCCGGCACCGACGACCGCAACTGTCCATTTGTTTGCCATTCTACATGTCCTCACTTTCAATCCGATGCTGTATCCTGCATATATGATTTCAAACGCTGTTTGAGTTCCTCCATAATATGCTGAAGCCCACTCTCCTGCGGGTACAATGAAATGACCTCTTTTAGCGTGGAAATGGCGCGCGCATGCTCATCAAGTTCGCTGTAGACCAGAGCAAGCCATACGTAGGCCTGGGCGTATAAAGGGTCCATCGCTACGGCTGATTTCAGATGAGACACGGCCTGATAGAGCTCAGACTTGGTTACATCCTTGCGATTCTCGACCATTTTTCTGGCACGCTGCACCAGCTCCGCCGCCTTGATATGCTGTAAGTGAAGCGCATATTCCGGTTTGTCCGGCTGCAGCCTGACGGCTTCTTCCGCGTGTGTAATCGCCATCTCCAGTTTGTTGCTTCTGCCGTAGGTAATGGAGCATCGGTAATGCACTTCCGCATCTCCCGGATTCGCAATGATCGCTTGCTCAAACCAACGTAACGCCTCTTCGAAATCATTCTGAAGTATGCATCGATATGCTTTTTGTATATAACTTTCAGGTTTCACGGGCTGTCCCTCCCCACAGCGGGTTTGGTACAGCATATGTAGCAACAGCCTAATCGGTGTTTATTTTCGTCCAACGATCGGCATCACGCGTCGCAAATTTATGCATGACTTTCGCGTGCGCTTCCGCGAGATCGATGCCAAGGGAATTGGCAAAACAAATCGTAATAAACAATATATCTCCAAGTTCCATTTCGATGGAATTGTCTGCTTCATCCGCTTTCTTCGGTTTTTCTCCGAACTGATGATTAACCTCTCTGGCGAGCTCGCCCACCTCTTCGGACATCCGGGCCATCATGGATAAAGGACTGAAATAACCTTCCTTGAATTGTGATATGTATTGATCGACTTCCTGCTGCATTTCAGCCATTGATTTTCCCAAGACTCTATAACTCCCTTCACTGCACAGTCTGCCTCAACTTGTAAATCCAAGCTGCAAGCAGCATTCTCTCATGACGAGCGATTGGTTTTAAACCTATGTTATCGTAAAGCGGATTTGAAAACAAATAATTTTTTATGGCTGGGACATGATCGGCACATACTAGGTAGGTGTACGAGCAACCCAGACATAAGGGTAATATCCACCATCGGGAATGCGAGGGGTCTTATGAAAACGTCCAAATTGCTCCATCAGCTTCAAACGATCATTCCGATCATCGCCGGCTCCGCCATTTACGCATTCGGCCTTATGTATTTCATCATTCCGAATGAGCTCATGGAGGGGGGCGTCACCGGCATTACCGTACTGCTTAACTATGCCTTTAACATATCGCCGTCCATCTCAACCATGGCGCTCAATATCCCGTTATTCTTGGTCGGCATGAAAATTCTCGGTAAACGCCAGTCTGTTTACACAGGTCTCGGCATTGCCTCATTAACCCTGTTTCTGTGGCTGTTTGAAGCGTTGATCGACCGCGGTTATGTTGTGCCGTTTCACACCGAACAGGATTATATTCTTGCTGCGCTCTACGCAGGTGTCACATTGGGGGCTGGGCTTGGCATTGTGTTCCGGTTTGGCGGTACGACGGGCGGTTCAGACATTATTGCCAGAATCATTAACCGGAAATTCGGCTTCAGCATGGGCCAAATTATTCTGTCCCTGGATATCTTGATCATCGGGCTATCCTTATTCTTTATCCCGCTCGAGCGGATATTGTATACCCTCGTCGCCGTATTCATCGCTTCCAAGGTCATCGATTTCATTCAGGAAGGCGCTTATGCCGCCAAAGCCTTCACCATCATCAGCGATCAGGCGCCCGAACTTGCCCATCGCATATCAACCGAGATGGATCGTGGGGTTACGCTAATCCCCGCCATCGGCGCCTACTCCAAGCAAGCCAAGCATATGGTATACTGCGTCGTATCCCGGCAGGAAATTCGCCGCTTAACGGGAATCGCCAAATCGTTAGACCCTCGGGCATTTATTATCATTAATGATGTCAATGATGTGCATGGCGAAGGATTTAAAGAGGAATAGCCCGGTTCGCACCGGGCCACAATCGGAACTGCTATGGATTCCCGCCTACATTTTGCGAGGGAACATCGGTTTTGAGCTATACAGCTGACCACGGTATTTGCGGTATCCCGCAAACGTTAATGCCGCCAAAATGAAAGCGCCGATGACCAGCTGCCAGGTCCATGGCTCCTTGACCTCTCCCAGCGGAGCTAGGGCAGGTTCATCCTTTTTCTTGCCAAACAACGTGTTGATCATTTCCTCGCCCTGCGAAACCACTTTTTGCACCTGTGCCGTGTCCCCCGATGACACCAGACCCCCTGCATAGGATATCCAGGACTCCATCATGTTGACATCCTCAGGCTTTCGCTGTATGACAACGGAAGGACGGATGAGTTCATAATGTTCACTGAGGCTGGCATACGCTCGTCTCATGCCAGCCTGATCCTGCTGAGCAGCATATTCCCCCATGACCCTCAGGTCTTCACGTATGACCTTGTAATATTGCAGCCATAACGCATCTTTGACATGGATCAGGCTATCGGTTGCCATACGGAGTTTACCTGCGGACACCATCCAGTGCTGCGGCTCCTGTGTAGCCCGTGCGGTGGCTTCTTTCATCTCCAAAATACTCTCCGCCAAGACATGAATACCTTCTACACCGGTCAACCCCTGAAATGACGAAGCCTCAAACAACCCGGATACCCGGCGAATATCCTCCAGCACGGCTTGTACATTGCCTTCCTCCACATGACGGTATAGCTGCTCTACTTCCTTGTTCAGCGCTTTGGCCTGTATGGATGCGGCGGGCGAAGTCTCCGACTGTTCATTTGCCGGGGTAGCCCATACAGAATCACCCATGCTGACGGTAACCAGCATAAGCAGTGCAGACAGGCACAGCAGGAGCTTCGGAAAGGTTCGAAACATGGGACATCCCTCCTACCGTATATGTATGGCAGAAGGGATGCTCATAGAACCGCGTTGCCTACACGGCTAACGGTGTTTGGAATTCCCGTATTTCATGAAGATCCAGCCGGCAAAACCGCTGAAGAGAGTCAAAAGATAGGTGAACAACTCGACTGCTGAAAGGTCATCATATAATTGACCCGGCAGCCAAGGAAATACGCCGTACGTATAATCTACGGTGTCATTCAACAGTGTCCAGGCAATGGCCCCGGTGAGCGCTGTCCAGCGATAATGAAACAATCGTACGAACAATAACGCTTCCACCGCCATCGCCGTATGTGAAGCAACGAGCATCCAATCCTGCCATGCCAGCACATCCCCTTGGGCTTGTCCGGCAAATATGATAGCAACAGCCCATATTCCATACTTTACCGAAGTAACGACCGCCAGCGCCTCAATGAATTGCTGAAACAAAGAGCCCCCAAGCCCCCGAGGCGGGTAAAGGAGCAGCAGAAGCGCTAAACTGAAGAATAAACTGGCCGTCGGGCTGTCCGGTACGAATATGACCTGCCATAGCAAGCCATGATCCACGGTATCGACCATTTGACCACCATACCATATGTATCCATAAATCGTTCCAAGGATGTTGCATATGAGCAGCAACCAGAGAATCGATCGCTTGCTTAGAAATTCCCGGCTCCAAAAATACGAAATCGACAAGCTCCGTCCTCCTGTCCTGTTCCTTGTATTGTTCATTTTACGACTAATGCCGATTATACCTAATCCCCACATACATTTCATCTATATTTAACATTTAAAAAAACCTGACCGCCATGCGGTCAGGTTCGTCTGTGCATCTTACTCTGCAGCTGCTTCTGCCTTTTGGCTTGCAAGCCAATCAGCCAGCTGATCGAGTTGTTCTTCGGTTACTCCAGCACCAAGAGCTATGTCTTTCATAGCCGGCATGCCGCCTTGGCCATTTTCAATAATAGCCATGATCTCTTCTTTTGTGTGGGTATCCCCGACACCGCGAAGCGACGGACCGGATGCCCCTTTCAAATCTGCAGCATGACAAGAGATACAGGTAGCTGTCTTAAAGGTTTCCATCGCGGGATTATCCTTATCAACGATCGCTACAATGCTGTCTTCTGGCTGCTTCGCATTTGAGGTCGGAAGACCGGCTGCACGTTTCTCGTGAGCTTCTTCTTCACGCTGAATATGCTCAGGCTTCTGTCCAGTAGCTTCCAGCTCATGCACATAGTGCGTCCAGGCTGCGTTCGTCAGATAGATGACTGCAAATAACGACAGAATCATAAGGGCCGAAGTAATAGGCCGCTTGTAGAACCGCCGCTCTTTCCCCGTATCAAGGAAAGGAACAAGGAGCAATGCGCCGAAGGCAACACCCGAAACACCAATCGTACCCAGTACTACATAATCACCGGAAGCGTATGGAAGCTTCAGGTATTCATACAGGAACAGGAAGTACCAGTCCGGCATCGGGATTACTGAAGCTCCCGGATCCGCCGGATAACCGAGCGGAGCCGGCTCCGAGATGGTCAGCACAAGGAAACCGACCAGTACAACTACACCAACCATCCATTCCTTCAACAAGAAGTTAGGAATGAACGCTTCTGATTTGCCGGGATAAGCGGTGTAATCCGGCGGCGTAACCCAACCGCTGCCTTTTTTCACACGTGAATCGCCGACATAAACTACTTTCTCATCAGATTTATGACCATGTGCCATAAATATGCGCCTCCCTTCTTCTTATAGTGGACCGGAAATACCTTGTCTGCGGATCATGATAAAGTGTCCTACCAGTAGAGCAAGAAGGACAGCCGGAAGGAAGAATACGTGAATCGCGAAGAAACGCGTCAACGTTTCGGCGCCTACGATCGTACCGCCTTGCAGCAATTCTTTAATGATAGGTCCAAGCCAAGGTACGGAGTTCGCAATCTCCAATGTAACTTTTGTAGCGAAGTAAGCTTTGTTATCCCATGGCAGCAGGTAACCTGTCAAACCAAGACCGAGCATAACAAAGAAAATGAGCATACCAACAACCCAGTTCATTTCACGCGGCGCTTTGTAAGAGCCGGTAAAGAACACGCGCATCGTATGCAAGAACATCATCACGATTACCAAGCTTGCGCCCCAGTGGTGCATACCGCGGACAATCTGTCCGAAAGCAACCTGCGTTTGCAGGTACTCAACACTGTTGTAAGCGTTTATGATATCCGGTACATAATACATCGTCAGGAACATCCCCGACAGAATCTGGATGACTGTGATAAAAAACGTCAAGCCGCCGAAACAGTACACAAACGCGGAGAAATGATGCGCCGGGTTTACGTGTTCCGGTACCTCGTGGTCTGCAACGTCTCTCCAAATCGGCGTGATATCGAGACGTTCATCAATCCAGTTGTAGACATTCTTCAACATCTGAATCTACGCCTCCTATTTAACTACGGTATTTGGCACGATGGCGCCGAGGTAAATCCAGCCGTTCTCGATTTTCGTCTCGTACTGGTCAAGCGGCTTCGGCGCTACTGCCAGGTTCTTACCGTCCGGTGTATAACGCGCACCGTGGCAAGGGCAGTGGTATTCATCAGGGAAATTTTTGTTGTTATTCCATCCAACAAGGCATCCCAAATGCTTACAGATCGGTGAAAGCGCTACAATTTCACCCTGATCGTTCTTACGAATCCACGCCGTCAAAGTAGCTGTACTGTTGTACCAGCCGTCCTGCTGTTTGAGCTCGAAATGGAATTCCTGTGGATCGTTGGTAATTTTGCTCTCTTCCGCGACCTTTACAAAAGACCCTTCTTCTTTATTTTGAAGAATCGGATCAACGGCAAAGCGAAGCATTGGCAAAACTACTCCAGCAGCCATATAAGCTGTGGCACCGCCCAACGTGTATGTAAGAAATTGTCTGCGGGACATCTCTTTCTGTCGGGGTGGATTGTGCGATTCTTCATGCTCGTCATTGTGGTTGCTGCTCATTCTGTGTTCAACCCCCTTTGTCAACCGTTCTTAAGTGTCATCAATGATTAAAATCACACGACTTACTAGGACATACTAATAATATCTTAGGCTCCCAAGACCGTCAAGAATTTGAACCCCAAATTTGGGTTCGCTTCCAATAGCCCTTTCATAAATTGTTGGTTTTTTGTCACATTTAGACTCAGCTTTCCTGCTGCCACATTTCACTGATTTGCCCGGCAACGATGGCTGACAGTGGGATGCCTTCGCTGCCTTCCAACCTGCGCCGGGACAGGACCAGCGTGCTATCAGGCACATCCTCTTTGGAGAGCTCAACATCCGCAGTCATAATAACAACAAATTTAAACCCGCTGGATTTGACATTGTGACAAACTTCATTTAGAAGCTTTATATCTTCAGTATTTCCATATTGTACAGCAGGATATGTAACCAATCTTCCCTTAAACGGAATTTCAGCCAAATCCATAAAATCCCGCAGCCGTTCAAGCGCAGCTGTCGCCTCCCACGGCGTTTCCATACCCGATAATCCGGTAAACGGAATCAGGCAGGTATCAAAAAAAGGTTTAAGTTCCGGCCAAGTCTGCTCGTCCACTTCACTAAATTTCATGCAAGGTACATCCTTTCTGCTCACTCATCATCATTTCGTTATCATTATACGAGTGCAAGGGCGGGTAAAGCAAAAAAAAGAAGAAATGCGCTAAAGCATTTCTTCAATTCAAAGTCCTCAGTTCATCCGTCAGGTTTCGGAAAGCCACTTCGTCGCCGGAAGCCAGCGCTTCGTCAATTTCTTTATACAGCTCTTCACTCCGATGCTTGCGCAATGCTTCGTCCCACACCATTTCGGCCGCCAGACCTAACATAACCTCGTAAGTAACCTTCATCTTATCCATTAGGATGCACCTCCAAACTAAATTTGCGTATACCTTATATTCTTTCCCTTTAAATGCTTCTACTTCCAAAACTTTTTGCGGCTGCTGCGAATGTAACCAAACAACCTAGAGAATCAAATCATTCGAATCGCTGATATGTAAGCCGGCTTCCGCGGCCTTCAAGCCAAGCGCCGTCATTTTGTACGTAGTCCCCATAGTCTGACTCTCTCCTATTCTGAGCATCCCCAAATGCATCAGCATGCGGATAATCCGCTGCTCCAAAATATTTTGTGGACTGTCATAATAGAAAGGACGGATTAGCCAGCCCAGCGATTCGTAAAGAGAGGCTGCGGTGACCCAATCTCTTGCGCATTGACTGATCCAGTATACAAGAGAATTGATATTGGGAATTGCGCCTTTATAAAGTCTTAACCAAAAGCGGAATATCTGTATCACGCTAACTTGATTTCCTTCTTCCATAAGCGCAGTTCCGCTTTCAGTCAGGATCAACCGGGCGTTGTTTTCCCTGATCCATTTTTTAGCGTAAGCATAATCGTACAGCAGCGCAAAGCGATTGGGATATTCAATGCACGAGCGTCCATACCCGAACCTCCACGCTCCCTTGGTAATCAATGGCTCGGAAATATGCAGTGTACTCATGAGCTGCTGCTGATTTCGCCTATACATGAATCCTTCCTGATTCAACTCGATATCATGTCTGCCGACGTATTTAAGAATCAGCATGAGATCCTCTGCGGCGAGCCCCTGCTCATCCCGGTACACTTCCGGGTCATCACTTAATCGCTCCAGATTTTGATGAAGCCGTTCACGCAGCACGTCACGAAACCGCTCCTTCATATCCGAAGGCACTTGAAACAAGTACTTGGTGGAATGGGTAAAGCCGTTAAACAACCAGCCGCTTCGGCGATAACGTGCGACCGCCTCACGCGGACTTTCCGTTTTGGCGGCGGCAGCTTTCTTGTTTGAAGAAGCTTGTTCCTCTTTCTCCTCCAATTCCGCCGAATGACGGATCGCAGCCGTCAATTCTTCCAGGCTATAGCCTGTTCGGGTGTCAAATGCCAGGTTGTTCAGAAAACGCAAATCGCTTGGTGACAAGCTGCTGACCTGCTCCTCGAAAAACTCTCTGCGTCCGAGCTTGGACAGAATACTCTGGATCAGTTCATGCTTTGAATTCCGCTTAGCGTCACAATCATAGTGATTCGCTATATTGCTAAGCTGTCCAATATCGGCATATGTGAGCATATCCGCTAGATTCATCTTCCATCGCCTCGCCGTTTTACAACCATTATGGGAAGGTTTTGGACATTTGATACCTGATACACTTCGGTTTAACGAAATATTTTTTATTTTTTTTGTATATAGAAATGACTATGCTCTCTTATTAAATGATAGAATACTTACTGATTGCTGCAGAGATTTCGCTTATGATGAATTACATCTAAATAAAATGAAAAAACCGCTTTATATGAAGGAAATGATTGAATCACTACAGGAGGATAGGATCATGAGAACCCCAGAACATGAAATATAACTAGGTGCGAATCGAATCCGTGGACCTCCATCAAGAGCTTTTCAACAATGAAACAACACTCTTAATAAAAGCTTGGAGGTTATGTGAAATGATAAAAGATACAGCGTTTATGGCCTTAATTCAAGATATCGATCAACATTTTTCAGGATGGGACTTCTCGCGAATTACAGCATCAGGCCGCATGCAGTCCCATGCCCTCCCCTGGTCTTTAGGCAGCATGGTCATTCCGTTCATGCGAGATGCCGCTACGATGCTGGATATGGGGACAGGCGGAGGAGAGTTCCTATCCTCCCTTCATCCACTGCCGAAAACGGTTTATGCCACTGAAGGGTATAAACCAAACGTACCGATTGCACGACAAAAACTTGAGCCGCTTGGCGTAAAGGTCGTCTATTTTGAAGAGGATTCCTCGCTGCCTTTGAAGGATCATTTTTTTGATCTGATCATCAATCAGCACGAGTCCTATTCCGCAGCGGAAATCCAAAGAATTCTTAACGATCAGGGCGTGTTCATAACCCAGCAATCTGGGGGAACCGACTGTTATGGAATCAACGAATGGTTTGGCGTTCCGTTAAATGAAGAGTTCGCGCATTGGGATCTGGCAACCGCTGTCCAAGAACTGCAGGATCACCGTTTCAACGTCACCTTCAGCCGGGAAGCCTTTTCACCGCAACGGTTTTATGACATCGGTGCACTGGTCTATTACCTGCAAGCGATTCCCTGGCAGATTCCCGATTTCACGATGGAACGGTACCTTGAGCCTTTATATCAGATTCATCAGGAAATCCGGACCAAGGGCTATTTCGAGGTGCAGCAGCATCGGTTTATTTTAATAGCGCAAGCGTAAAACTTCATCCTAATACCAAAAAAGAGCCTTCCCGCGGGGAAGGCTCTTACTTCATTAATGAATCTCCATGTTACGACTGTTTTGTCAACAGATGCTTGGTACAGTTAAACAGCAGGGGCGACCAGTCATCATCTTTTCTCTCCAGGACGGTGAGCGACAAATTGCCGATCCGCTCGCTTAGAACGCCGCGGCACACCAGCTTGTAGAGCTGCGCTAAAAAACCACCGTGGCTGACAACCAGAATATTAGCGTTTGGGTGTTTATGCCACATATCATCCAAAAAGACAAGACCCCTGGATTGAAGCTCCAGATCCGTCTCCTGTCCCAAATCGAGCAGGTGCCAATCGGCACCGAACCGGGATTCACGTTCTTCCGCTGTCAGACCTTCCACCTGACCGTACTTGCGCTCGCGCAAACGGTCATCGGGCGGCATCAATGGAATGTTCAGCATGGACGAGATGATCCTAGCGGTTTCTTCAGCACGGGAAAGTCCGCTGCTAACGGCAAAGTCCCACCGGTATGGCTCCTGCAGTAGTCGATCCCCAAGCAAACGGGCTTGACGACGACCTTCCTCATTCAGTGGAATGTCCGTTTGACCTTGGATTTTGCCTAACGCATTCCAATCCGTTAAACCATGACGAACCAAGCCGATTTGCATGCCGCATCTCCTCCATCCTAACCTCTTTTTTATCTTCTGACTCGATTTAATTTTTTCAGGAAAAACATGGCGAATCCAATGCCCAATAGGGATAGTATCATCCAATATTCTGGCTGGGTCGGGCTCATATCAACCACAAAAGGATCAATAATGCCGCTGTTGGTTTTCGGAATCTTGTAATCGTCCTGAGAGTTCATGGTTTGGGCCGTATCAGCCACCCCCGTAGGAATGATCCCTGTCGTTACCGCTTCCGGAACTGGCTCCGGCTGATTGCCGGTTGCTGCAAAATAAACGAAGCTGCATACAAACAGAGCCAAAAAACCGGCAATCATAAGTGTCAGCCGCTTGCGGAACACTCGGCTTACCGCCCGACTCTTAGACGTTTCCTCCACCAGCCATGGGAAATCCCGATAGATGCGGTCCATCACGTTGCGGTTGATCTGTTCAGCGTCCATGTCGGGGATCTCATGTTCCAGAACGTGAACCATGTTCTGGCTTTCCACCCACATTTCGTACTCCGCTGCACACGAGCTGCAGGTTTGAACATGTGCTATCAGCCGTTGTCGCCGCAGATCATTGTCCGGCAAATCCCAGACAGTTTCCATCAGCTCTTGGGCTTCATCGCAAGTCATCTGTTCTTCATCCCTCTCAGATCCTCAATAACCGGCTCATAAAAATAGGGTTCGAGCTGAATTTTGACACTGCCGCGAGCTCTGAACAACAATGACTTAACCGAACTGACGCTTTGACCTAAAATATCCGCGATTTCCTGATAATCCAGTTGATCATATTCCCGCAGAATCAGCGCCGATCTCTGTTTCTCCGGCAAATTATTAATTGCTTCCCTTACCATATGTACTCGTTCACTGCGTAGGATTGCCTGCTCCGGAGCAACCTCCAGCGGAGCCACAGGCACGACCCCGCTCTCCTCCAGCGGCAATGTGCCGCTCCGATGCTTGCGCAGTTCGCTGAGAACGGTGTTGCGGGCTATGGTATAGAGCCAGGTCGAGAAGGATGCATCCACTTCCCGGAATGAGTGCAAACTCCGGAATGCCTTATAAAATGTTTCCGAGCATAAATCTTCAGCCATAAGCTCCATGTGCGAACTTTTTAACATATGATAGACAAATGCTAATATTTTTCTCTGATAACGCCGCATTAATTCGGAATAAAGTTCGGTATTGCCTTGCTTAATTTCTTGGATTAGTTGGGAATCCGTCATATGATTTTTCGTTCCTCCTTCACCATCCGGTGCCTCTTCCCTGTCCATTACATCTCCCTCCGGATGCAATGTTCAAGGATTTGTGCAAAAGTACCGTCAAACCATATATAGTTACGCCACAAGATGTCTGACTATTCTATGTATTTGGCAATTTCCCCAAATCTTCTACACTAGCACTCTAGCATTATAGCACATATTGGAGAAAAGTTCAGGTTTGTGGCAGCAGCTTTGCCACGGATAGGAAAAAAGACAAAAAAAATCCGCCTTCAACATTGAAGGCGGTTGCACACAGTGCAATATTTTGGATAGGAGTGGAGAGAAACCATACTGTACTTTTATTATATGTATACGTTTTCATTTTGTCAACACTGAAAACGCATTTATTTCCGGTTGTTTAAAAACAACCGGAAAATTACTGGTACACCGAGTGTCCTTGCGACAGCAGAAGCTCTTTCGCCCGCTCCTGTTCGATTTCATTGCGGAAGGAAAGCCTCATCACACCAGGCACATCTTCCCGACTCTCGATAATCTGCATGTTGCTGAGGTTGATGCTGTTCGTCCCCAAATCCGTCGCTATGCGGCCAATGATACCCGGATGGTCAGGCACGTCCAGATACAAATCATATTGGGGAACGATCATTCCCTTCCTTCGCTCCGGCAGCACACTGCGGAATTCCCCCGCTCTGCGGAAAGCCTCTTCAATAGCAGCCCCGTCCTTCGACTCCAGCATGTCCATAAATCGCTGGATTCCTTCGTTCCAGTCTCGTAACAGCGGCAGCATGACATTGCGATTATTTAATAGAATGTCCCGCCAAACGACCGGGTCGCTGGACGCGATACGGGTAATATCCCGAAAGCCCCCTGCAGCCAGCGTACGGTACAACGGATTATCGTCATTGTAGGAGCTGATCTGGTTCACCAAGGCCACTGCGATCACATGAGGCAGATGACTGATGGCTCCAACAATCTCATCGTGCAGCCTTGGCTCCACTTTTACAATGTGAGCACGCGTATATGACAGAAGCTCCACAAGGATGTCCAGCTTCTCCTGAGGGACATCATCCGGCGGAGTAAGCACATAATATGCATTCTCGAATAAGACGGTGGAGGCAGCGCCGACACCGGATCTTTCCGAGCCGGCCATCGGATGTCCACCGATAAAATAGGCATCCTTAAGGGCAAGTTGGGATGCGCATTCGGCAATACTTGCTTTGGTACTGCCTACATCCGTAATAATGCATCCGGGTTTAAGCCGCAATTCACTCAGACGTTTTATGTACATCTCGAGACTTCCTACCGGAACGCACAAAAATATGACGTCCGCGTCCTGGGCAGCTTCTTCCACCGAAAGCGTAACCTTATCGACAACGCCCTTGGCGATTACCTGGTCGGCATATTCCTGCGTGTGGGCATAACCGGTAACGGTTATGCCTGGTTTACCTTTGAAGTTTAATGCTAACGAACCGCCGATCAAGCCGACGCCGAAAATAGAAATTTGCATGGTCATGTTCTCTCTCACTCGTTTCAAGCTGCGATTATTGTTATGTTATTAGATCAAGCTGGAGCATTCACTTCTTGGAGCACTTGTTCCAATGCGCCGATGAAAGCCTTGTTTTGTTCTTCAGAGCCAACGGTTACGCGAATATAGTTCGGGTAAACCTCAAAACCCGGACGTACGATGATGCCTTTGCTCAGCAGGGATTTGAACACTTCGGTGCCTGGTCTCTTCACATCCACCATGATGAAGTTCCCGTTCGCAGGAAAATAGGATAATCCAAGACGATCAAACTCCCGCTGCACATAAGTGATTCCCTCAGCATTCAATTGACGGCATTTAGCTACGAATTCCTGATCTTTCAAGGCGGCCTTCGCGGCCACTTGGGCCAGGCGTCCTGTATTAAACGGCTCACGCACTCGGTTAATCAAGGAGATAACCTCAGGTTGCCCGATGCCGTAGCCGATGCGAAGAGCAGCCAGGCCGTATATTTTGGAGAAGGTACGCAGAACGACCAGATTCGGATAACGTTCCATTAACTTGATGCTGGCCGGATACGAAGCGTCCGTTACATATTCATAATAAGCTTCATCAAGCACAACCATCACGTGAGCAGGGATTTCATCCAGGAAAGATACCAGCTCGTTCTCGGAAACGATGGTTCCGGTCGGATTATTCGGATTGCACACCCAAATGATTTTGGTTTTGTCCGTAACGATTTTTGCCATGCCCGGCAGATCATGCTTCCCGTTAACCAGTGGCACCTCAATGCTTGTCGCACCTTCAATATCCGCATTCGTTTTATACACCGAGAAGGTCTGATCGGCCATAATGGTTTCGTCTCCCGGCTCCAGGAACGCACGAATAATGAGGGCGATGATTTCATCGGATCCGCATCCGAAAATAATCTGATTGCGTTCAATACCAAGCTGATCAGCAAGCTCCGCCGTTAAATCGGCCGAACTTCCATCCGGATACAGGCTGAGCGTTGCCAGCTCAGCGGTAATGGCTTCGGTTGCGCGCGGTGAGCAGCCATACGGATTCTCGTTGGAGGCCAGCTTAATGACCACATCCAGGCCTAGTTCTTTTTTGACTTCTTCGATGGGCTTCCCGGGTTGATATACAGGAAGATTAACAATTTGCGCTTTCGGTTTCATTCGATATTCGCCTCACCTTTCATAACTGCTTAAACACAACACTATCCCTTTAATTGTGCCACAAACTCCCTGATTTGCAAAAGTCCCTGCTGTCTTGTCTCTTCCTTCTCAAGGAGGGGAATAGTAGACTCGATCTGACGTACTATGGCACTGCCAACAACGACGCCGTCGCAGATTTTAGAGAATCTGGCAACCTGTTCGCCGGACGAAATGCCAAAACCAATCGCGATGGGCACATTGCTGTACTGCTTCACCGTTTCAAGGAATGACTCCACTCCTGCATAAAAATCGTTGCGCTCGCCTGTCACGCCAAGCGAGGATACGCAATACACAAAGCCGGTCGCTTCCGAAGCGATGCTCGCAATCCGCTCATGGGAAGTAGGTGCCACCAGTGGAATCAGGTGAACGCCCGCAGCATGAGCCCGTTTCCGAACCTCTTCGGATTCTTCCACCGGCAGATCTGGAATAATCAGCCCGCTGATATCATGCCTTACCACTTCTTCGAAGAACACATCCAGTCCGGTCTGCAGAACCGGATTGTAATAGGTGAACAGAATGAACGGCAGCTTACTGCCTCGTTCTCTCGCCAGGCGCGCGGTCTCCATGCAAGTGCGGATGTTCACCTTGCTCTTCAGGGCACGCTCGGAAGCACGCTGGATGACCGGGCCATCGGCGAGGGGATCAGAATAAGGAACGCCGAGTTCGATAATGTCGGCTCCCGCCATTTCAAGCTCATGTATGATATCCAGCGTCGCTTTCACATCCGGATCCCCAACGGTCAGATAAGGAATCAGGGCCGTCTTGTTTTGTTGATTCAACAACGCAAAGGTCTGGTCAATTCGGTTCATTCGGATTTCCCTCCCGTGTAAGCCATGATGGACTCCACGTCCTTGTCACCGCGACCGGACAAATTAATGACGACGATATCGTCCTCAGTCCACGCGGAGGCCATTTTTACGGCTTGCGCCACGGCATGCGCCGATTCCAGCGCAGGAATGATGCCTTCCGTTCGGCATAAGAGCTGCAAGGCATCCAATGCCTCTTGGTCGGTTATAGGCACATACTGCACGCGCTCAATATCTTTTAAGTAGGAATGCTCTGGCCCAACGCCGGGGTAATCCAGACCGGCAGAAATGGAATGCGCCTCCTGAACCTGTCCATACTCATCCTGAAGCAAATAACTCATCGATCCCTGGAATACGCCTTGGGTCCCTTTGGACATGGTGGCCGCATGATAATCGGTATCGATCCCTTTCCCGGCCGCTTCGACACCGATTAGACCGACTTCCTTATCTTCCAGGAACGGGTAGAACATGCCGATCGCGTTGCTTCCTCCCCCGATTGGTGCAAGAATCGCGTTTGGAAGTCTTCCTTCCGTCTCCAGAATCTGCTTGCGGGTCTCGTCACCGATGATCCGCTGGAAGTTCCGGACCATCATCGGATACGGATGCGGACCTACTGCGGAACCAAGCACATAGAAGGTATCCTCAACGTTGCTGACCCAGTAGCGAAGCGCCTCGTTGCCGGCATCCTTCAGCGTTCGGCTTCCCGACGTCACCGGAATCACTTCGGCTCCGAGCATTTTCATGCGGAATACATTCAACTGCTGCCGCTTGGTATCCTCTTCGCCCATGAACACCTTGCATTCGAGACCGAGCAGAGCGGCTACGGTTGCAGTGGCAACTCCATGCTGCCCGGCGCCCGTTTCGGCAATGACCTTGCCTTTGCCCATACGCTTGGCTAGCACGCCTTGAGCAATGGCGTTGTTGATTTTGTGGGCGCCTGTGTGGTTCAAATCCTCCCGCTTCAGATAAATTTTAGCCTTGCCGAGGTGTTTGCTGAGTCGTTCAGCATAATATAAGGGCGTTTCCCGTCCGGAATACTGTTTAAGCAAATAAGCGATCTCCTCTTTGAAGGCAGGATCCTCCGAAAAGCGAATATACTCTTGTTCAAGCTCTATTAAAGCGTTCATGAGCGTTTCCGGCACAAACCGGCCACCAAACACTCCAAAACGTCCATTACGGTCAGGAAGTTGCGTCATTTCCCCTTCACCCTTTCTATGAATGCCATCACTTTGTTTATGTCCTTCACGCCAGGCTCGCTCTCAACGCCGCTGGATACATCCACGCCGTAGGGAGCGTATTGGCCTATTAAATGCGATACATTATCCGAATCCAATCCGCCGGCTACAAACAAGGGGATCCCTTGCCGTTTCGCCCATTGCTGGTAAGGTGGGATGAGATCCCAGGCAAATGTCTTGCCGGAACCTCCACCATACACCGGATCATAGGTATCGATCAGCAATCCGTCGATGCAGCCCGCATACGGATCCAGTGCTGACAGACGTTCCGATTCCGGGCGGTCACTCTCGATCGATATCGCCTTAAAAACGGAAACCGGGAAGCGCTCCTTCACTTCCCGGCAAAATTGCGGCGATTCCTGACCATGCAGCTGCACGATGTCGAGCGCTGCTTCTCGTAGAAGCTCTTCCAGCTCATTCAAATCAGGGTTAACCAAGACGCCGACAGCGGCGGGAATCTTGTTATGATCCCATTCCCGCAATACTTGCATAAGCTGTGCAGCCTGCTGCGGAGATACCTTCCGCCGGCTCTTGGCAAATACGAATCCGATATAATCCACAGGTAAGTTTATCATAGATTTTAGCACTTCAACGCTTTGAAGTCCACATATTTTTAGCGCTGTACTCATCACCCAATATCCCCTTTATTCTACGTCTGCAGCGATCGGCAAGGGTCCCATTAGATCGTTTACCGCGCGGAACACGTCCTGCTGGCGCATGAAATGCTCCCCTACCAGAACACCACGTGCCCCAACATAATGCAAGTAGGAAATATCGGCGGGACCTGATATTCCGCTTTCGCTGATCAAGGTAATTCCCTGCGGTACTTGTGCCGCGATATCGGCTGTTGTCTGCAGCGATGTTTCAAAGGTCCGCAGATTGCGGTTATTTATTCCGATCAGCTGAGCTGTTCCCAGCCCAAGAACCGATTCCAGCTCCTGTCCATCATGGACCTCAATCAGGCTATCCAAGCCAATCGAGCCGGCGATGTCTATAAACTCCGCAATTCGCTCAGGCTCCAGTATGCTCGCTATTAAGAGAACCGCGTCCGCACCTAACAGTCGCGCCTCGTAAATCTGAGTCTCGTCGATAATGAAATCCTTCCGCAGCAAAGGAATGTTGACGGTTGCCCTTACCGCTTTCAAATACTCTCCACTACCCCGAAAATAGTCCTTGTCGGTCAGCACGGAAAGACAGTCGGCATCGGCTGCCTCATATGCTTTGGCGATCATAACCGGATCAAAGTCCGGACGAATTAGCCCTTTGGACGGCGAAGCCTTCTTCACCTCGGCAATTAACCCCATGCTGCGTTTACGCCCCGTCGACAACGCCTTCCCAAAGCCGAGAGTCGGCGGTAAATCCGCTATTTGCCTCTCTGCCTCCGAGATGCTGAATGTATCTCGCAGCTGAGCAACTTCTCTACGTTTCGTTTCTACTATTCGATCAAGATACATAACTCATTTCCCCCGTTCTTGAGATCAGCTGCTCCAGCTTGGACTGAGCCAGCCCTGAATCGATCGCTCCCGCAGCGCGCTGCACACCTTCGGCCAAACTATCCGCAAGCCCAGACACATAGATGCAGGCACCGGCATTGGCAAGCACGATATCCCGATAAGCACTGCGCTCACCGCGCAGCACGGATCCGATGATAGCCGCGTTCTCTTTTGCATCGCCGCCCAGAATATCGCTCATCGGATGAACCGACAGTCCCAGGTCATGCGGATGAATGTCATACGTTCGGACTTCTCCGCCACGAAGCTCGGATACGCGCGTAGGTGCAGAGATGCTAATTTCATCCAAGCCGTCATGGCTGGTTACCACCATGGCCCGCTTTAAACCAAGCTCTTTAAGCACCTGTGCGATGGTTTCCGTTTTGTTCATATCGTATATCCCGAGCATCTGCCGATCTGCGCCGGCCGGGTTTGTCAAAGGCCCCAGCATGTTAAATACGGTTCGAACCCCGAGCTCTTTGCGAGGAGCTGCGGCATATTTCATCGAAGGGTGATAGATCTGGGCAAACAGGAAACAAATTCCGATATCATTCAGACAGGCTGTCGCTTGCTCTGCCGTCAAGTGGATATTCACGCCCAGCGCCTCGAGCACATCGGCGCTGCCCGCCCGTCCCGATGCCGAGCGGTTGCCGTGTTTGGCCACTCTGACCGAAACCGAGGAGGAGATAATGGCGGATACGGTAGAAATGTTAAACTTATGAATCCCGGATCCTCCAGTGCCGCACGTATCCAGCAGCTGGTTTCGCTCGGTAACGACGCGCCCGCCCGCACCACGCATCGCCTCGGCGAAGCCGGTGATCTCTTCGACCGTCTCCCCCTTCATTCTCAAGGCCGTAAGCAGCGCCCCGATTTGGGAATGGGTTGCCTGGCCTTCCATAATGGACTGCATGACCCCGCGCGCTTCCTCCCGGCTCAGATCTTGACCTTGAATCAGCTTCGTAAGGCTGGATTGCATCGTTTCCATGACGTTCATTACGTTCTCCTCCTTCGGTTTAAGGTGTGTATTGGTACAGGTAATCCTGATTAATTAAATCGTTAGCCCCCGTGCTGGACGGAAACATCGCTTCCGCGACGCGGATCGCCTTCAGCATCCCTTTGGCTTTGTTGATGGTTTCTTCATATTCCTTCTCCGGTACCGAATCCCATACGATGCCGGCCCCCGCCTGGACATAAGCTTTGCCCTGACGAAAAATGATCGTACGGATCGTAATGCAGGAATCCATATTGCCGCCGAAGCCGAGATAACCGATGGCGCCCGCATACGCGCCTCTTGCTTCCCGTTCCAGCTCCGCAATAATTTCCATGGCCCTTAGCTTCGGAGCACCGGATACCGTTCCTGCCGGCAAGCAGGACAGAAAAGCATCGAAGAAATCCTTATCCTCTCTCAGCTGACCGGAAACGCTGGATACCATATGCATCACGTGGGAATACTTCTCAATTTCCATGAACGTGTCGCACTTCACTGTGCCGAACTCTGACACGCGGCCCAGATCATTGCGCCCCAGATCCACCAGCATCAAATGCTCGGCTCGTTCCTTCTCGTCCTGCAGCAGATCATCGGCCAGCGCCTGGTCTTCGGCCTCATCGCTGCCTCTAGGTCTGGTACCTGCAATCGGTCTTGTTTCCAATCTTCGTCCATCCACCTTCACCAGGGCTTCCGGGGAGGTTCCTACGATAATGTCGTCGTCCATCTTAAGGTAGTACATATACGGTGAAGGATTTAGCGTTCTCAGCACCCGGTATACGTGAAGCGGCGATACTTCGGTCTCAATATGGAAGCGCTGGGACAATACCACCTGAAAAATATCACCAGCGCGAATGTATTCCTTTGCTTGCTCCACATTGGAGAGGTACTTCTCTTTTGTCATATTGGATTTAATGTCGCCCATATCAACATCCGCCGGAATGCCTTTGGAGTTCACGTTCTCCCGCGGTCCCTGTTCTTGCAGCTGCTCGGCTGCGGCTTCCAAGGTACGGCATACATCCCGATAGCTTTGCCGGATGGTTTCGTCCGAATCCCCCGGCTTCACATGTACGTTGCCAACCAGCATGATCTGCTGCTTCACATGGTCGAAGACAATGACTTGATCGCAAAACATGAACCGGATATCATCCATTCCGAGATCGTCCATCGCATGTGCCGGAAGCTTCTCATAATATTGGAGCAGGTCATATCCAAAAAATCCGATAGCCCCTCCGGTAAAAGGTGGCATCTCCTTCAGCTGCGGGCTGCGGTACGTTCGCAGCAGCGCCTTTAACTCCTCGACAGGCTTTCCTTTCAGCAGGGAACGCTCTCCGTTCCTTTCAATTTCGATCTTTCCTTTTTTACCCGTAATCATTAAGAAGGGGTCTGTTCCAATAAACGAATACCGTGCCCACTGTACTCCGCCCTCAACGCTTTCAAGTAAAAATGCCCGCTTCCGTTCCGCATATCGTTGAAAAATGCGAATCGGGGTTTCCATGTCGGCTAACAGTCTGATCGCTACCGGAATCAGGTTATATTCACCTGCCATAGCCACCACTTGCTCCATTGATGGATTCGCCATGTCAATCCCTCCTTAATTGATGGTATACAACAAAAAAACCTCTACCGAAGTAGAGGTTAACGTTCAGAATAAGTCTATGAAAAAAGAGCGCGGTCAAGGAATTCAGAGCCCATTCAACGACGAACTACAGCGGCTATTGTTCCATTGACGGATACAAGAAATAGGCTTGTAACCAGCCGTGAACATGCTGTACTATTCATCATGAAATCAAGTTCATCCTTAATCCCGATTATGTTATTGCCTAAAATGCCTCAGCTCTTCTCAACTCAACTCATCTGTAAAACCTAACTCTACTCAGCTATTCTGATATCACTATACAGGATGAAGCCCTGTTACTGCAACCCTAAATTTCTACATCAGGCGTTGGAGCCTGATAAATCCGGTCGCAGCCGCTTGGCTTCATTCAAATACACATGCTTAATCTCGCTCTGGCTTTTATCCGTATTGACCTGAATCATAAACCGGATGCAGCGCGGCAGACTGCCTTGAACCGGTATTTCAACCGAACACATCAATGGGACCAGATCCCAGCCTTCCAGCTGGCGTATCGCTTTGGCCGGAAACGTCGCGTCCAGATCCTGTGTCATCGTAATCCATATATTGCTGATATACTCCGGCTGAAGCTCGTTGCGTCTCACCATCTCTTCAAGGAGCCGCAGCGTTTCCTGTACAATCTCCTGCTCATCGTTGCGGGTGACGGTTGTCGCCCCCCGGATTCCCCGATTCATCATGAACTATCCCTCTCCCTTCAACTGTTCAACCACGGATCGAACAGCTTCTACCGGTACATCCTTAACGATGCTGACGGAGCCGATGGATTCCGGTACGATAAATACCATATTTCCCTCGGCAAACTTTTTATCATGCTGCATAGCGTCCATAATTCGCTCAACCGAGACGTCACCCGGCAAGGTTACCGGCAGATTCACCGCCTTGAGCATGCTCACCGTCTCATTGTGCAGATCCGCCGGTCTGCCAAGCTTTTCGGCAAGGCGGGCCGAGCCTGCCATGCCGATGGCAATCGCCTCGCCGTGCAAGAAGCGTCCGTAGCCGCCAACGGCTTCAATGGCATGACCGATGGTATGCCCGAGATTAAGGATGGCACGCAAACCGCCTTCCCGCTCATCCTGGGATACGACGTTCGCCTTGATCGCGCAGCCGCGCTCCAGGCCATATATCAACGTATCAGGATCCAGGCTCAGCAGCTTTTGCCCATTCTCCCGGCACCAATAGGCAAAATCACGGTCCAGGATCAAACCATGCTTCACCATCTCTGCAAGACCAGAAGACACCTCGCGCGGAGGCAATGACATCAACGTGTTCACATCGTAAACCACCATAACGGGTTGATGGAACGCGCCGATCATATTTTTGGCTAACGTATGGTTGACCGCCACTTTGCCGCCAACGCTGCTGTCATGGGCCAGGATGGTGGTCGGGATCTGAACAAACGTCACGCCGCGCATATACGTTGCCGCGACGAATCCGGCCAAATCACCAACAACGCCTCCACCCAGCGCAAATACTGCCGAGCTGCGATCCAGCTTGCCGTTGATTGCTGTAGTCATTACCTCTTCATAGACCTGAAGCGATTTGGAGGATTCACCGGAAGGGACAATATGGGAAATAACCGTGTATCCTTCCGATTTTAACTGCTCCTCCACTTGAGACAAATAATGAGGCGCTACTTTATCATCCGTTACAATCAAATGCGGGCTCTTGCGTGTAATTCCATGCTTCGCGCTCAGCTCACCGATGGTATCCAAAATGCCAGCTCCGATATAAATCGGATAGGAACGCTCTCCCAGCTCTACCTGAAGTGTTCTCATATTAGTAGTTCTCCAGCTGCTTCAGGTAGTTCTGGTAATTCGCATGAATTTCTTCCATCGAATCACCGCCAAACTTCTCAAGGAAAGCCTTCGCTACTTCCCATGTCACAACATGCTCCATGACAACGCTGGCGGCCGGAACCGCACAGGCATCCGAGCGTTCAACCTGAGCCGTGAAAGCTTCCTTTGTATCGATATCCACGCTTTGGAGCGGCTTGTACAGCGTCGGAATCGGCTTCATGACGCCGCGAACGACGATCGGCATGCCGTTGGTCATCCCGCCTTCAAATCCGCCCAGGCGATTGGTTGCACGGTGGTATCCGCGCTCTTCGCTGTACATAATCTCGTCATGTACCTGGGAACCGGGCAATTGGCCCGCTTCAAATCCGATTCCGACCTCAACGCCCTTAAAGGCATTAATCGACATCACGCCCTGTGCGATGCGGCCATCCAGCTTGCGGTCATATTGGACATGGCTGCCCAATCCGACCGGCACGCCTTCGATGATGCATTCCACGATGCCGCCGATGGAGTCGCCTTCTTTTTTGATCTGGTCTATGTAGGCTTCCATTTTCTTCTCGGTCTCTTCGTCCACCACGCGAACCGAGGAGGCTTCCGTACGCTCGATCAGCTCATCGATCGAAAGATTGTGCGGGGGAGCTTCGATCTCGCCAATCCGGATGACCTGGCCTGCCACTTTAACGCCGAATTGTGCCAGGAATTGTCTCGCGATAGCACCTACCGCTACGCGAACTGTGGTTTCACGGGCACTGGAGCGTTCCAGCACGTTACGCAGATCCTTCAAATTGTATTTCAAACCGCCGTTTAAGTCGGCATGTCCCGGTCTTGGACGGTGTACCCGTCTTTTCACCTCGTCGTTGCCCTCAATCGGCTCCACGTTCATAATGTTCTGCCAATGCTTCCAGTCATTATTCTGCACGACCAACGCGATGGGCGCACCGGTTGTATAGCCGTGACGCACACCTCCTAGGATTTGCGCGGTATCCTTCTCGATCTGCATGCGGCGTCCCCGGCCATATCCCTTCTGTCTCCGATGAAGCTGAAAGTTCAATGCTTCGAAATCAAGCTCCAAATTACTTGGAAGTCCTTCGATTATAGTTGTCAGCTGAGGACCGTGCGTTTCCCCGGCAGTTAAAAAGCGTAAGCTCATGATGCTTTTCCCCCTTTAAACTTTTAAGCGTTAAACCGCTAAACTCCGTAAATATCTTCTGCTCATTATAGTATAGGTCTAACGCTTTGACAAGAATGCCTCAAGACAAGCAAAAGCGCCTCTCATCCTTCGGATTGAAAAGCGCTTATGCGTTATGATTAGCTGTCTCTATTGAATTTTACGGTAGAAAAAGGTCTCGTTGCTCTCCAGGCCATATTGTCCCGGATTAAAGATCTGTTCCGTGCTGCCCACAAACAAGAATCCGCCTGGCTTTAGGCTTGAGGCAAACTTCTGGTACAGCTTGTGCTTGGCGCCTTCCGTGAAATAAATCATCACGTTTCGGCAAACAATCAGATCATATCCCGTCTCGAAGCGGTCCGTCAGCAGATTCTGCTTATGAAAGGTTACTTCCTTCTTCAAATGCTCACTGAAGCGATACACCGAACCTTCTTCCTTAAAATAGCGGGCGGCTACATCCGGAGGCACATCCTTCAATGACCTCTCGACATATAGGCCCTCCTTCGCTTTATGTAATGCGCCGTCATCAATATCTGTCGCCGCGATGCGCGCACGGCTCAGCATCTTCTGTTCGGACAGTATCATAGCAAGCGTGTAAGGCTCCTCACCCGTGGAGCAGGCGGCGCTCCATATTTTCAATACCCCGGGATTCTGCTGGGATATCTCCGGCAATATTTTGTCACGGAGAACCTCCCACCGGTTGGGATTGCGCCAAAACTCCGAGACGTTAATTGTCATCCGGTCTAAAAACTCATGAAATAATGGCTTGTCCTTCATCATTGCGTCGTAGAAGGCCGAAAAGGTTTCAAAGCCCTTCTTCAAACGCAGCGTTGTCAGCCTTCGCTTCATCTGCGCCTCTTTATAATCTGCGAGATTGATCCCCGTGCTTCGTTCGATGCTGCGAACAAAGCCGATATAATCCGGATCATCCAGCACAGGTTCATGTTCCGTCATCGTATCATCCTGTTTAATCAGATTATTCCGCTTCCTTAGCTTACAGCCAAGGGGACAGCGTTTTGTTATATTCAACCAATTCCTTCTCTTCAAAGAAATTGGCAATTTCGCGTTGCGCGCTCTCCGGTGAATCCGATCCATGAATCAGATTGTGCGGCGTATGAGCTGAAAAATCCCCTCGGATCGTCCCGGGCAGCGCATCCTTCACATTCGTTTTGCCAATCACTTGGCGGGACAAAGCAATGATGTCGTCCCCTTCCCAAACCATCGCAAACACCGGTCCGGACGTTATAAACCCAACCAGGTTTTCAAAAAAATCTTTGCCTTCATGTTCCGCATAATGGCGCTTGGCCTGCTCGTCTGAAATCTGCAGGAACTTGCCTGCAACCAGCTTGAATCCTTTATCCTCCAAACGGCCGACGATTCGGCCGATCAGCCCACGTTGTACACCATCCGGTTTAATCATTAAAAAAGTACGTTCCATTGGCCTCATCACGCTTCCCCTCATTCTAGGATATTGAACAATCATTCCATGCTCAGGTGATGTTACATGTTTGTACCCGTATTTTAACAGAAAGCAACCTCATGGTTAAGGCTAATATGACCGCTTTGTAATAAAATTTGCGATATCTCTAAGCTGTTTTTTGGTCTTGATGTCAGGCAATGTATCCAATGCGGCCAATGCTTTACGGATATACCGATCAGCGAGCGCCTCAGATCTCGATATACCATCGCTTGAGGTTACAAGCTTCACGGCGTCAGTCACATCACACTGGCCATTCAGTGCATGAATCCGATCCAGCTCTTGCAGCAGCGACTCCCTCCGTTTGCTATCTTCGAGAGCAAATATAACGGGCAGCGTAATATTCCCCTGCCTCATATCGCTCCCCGGCGGTTTGCCAATCTGCTTCTCCGTCCCGCACAGATCCAGAAGATCATCCTGAATCTGAAAGGCCATGCCGACGTTATATCCGAATCGATACAGGCTGTTTGCGACCTTGCGGTCCGCATCCGCAGCCAGTGCTCCGAGCTGGCAGCTGACGGCAATCAAGAGCGACGTTTTGCGGCGAATACGCAGAAGGTACCTTCTGACGTCCTGATCGGTATTAAAGAAATCACGAATCTGCTCCATTTCCCCGATGGACATCTCGACCATGGCCTTGGCGAGAATTTGATGAATCTCTGGCTGCTTCAGTTGGGTCGTCAACTCCAGCGCCTTGCCGTATATATAGTCGCCGGTATACATGGCAATCCGGTTGTCCCACTTCGCCTTTACCGTTGGCTTACCTCGCCGCGTGTCCGCATCATCGATCACGTCATCATGAACGAGCGATGCACTGTGAATCATCTCGAGCGGGACGGCCACATGCTTCAGCTTGTCAATGTCATAGTCGCCGAACTTACCGCCCATCAGCACAAAAACAGGACGGAGTCGCTTGCCTCCTGCTCTAAGCAGATGCAAGGAAGTCTCGGTTAGCTCGGGGCTGTCGCCTTCGACGCTGAGATAGAGTTCCTTCTCAATAACGTCCATATCTTTTTTTAAGGTTCCGAATATGTCAAATCGTTTCATCTTTTCACCCGTATGCTTAGATTCTCATTCCATCACTCCGGCACTACCTTGCGATCTTAGCAGGCCTAGCTCACCTACGAACTTGAAATATAAGCGTAACCCTTCTTTGTTGTCGTTCGTCCAAATCGTAGCACAGGTTCGTTAAGTCGTCATAACAACAGCGCTAGCTCCTTGGATGCGGCCCGGCCTGCTATTCTCCCCATCTCGTATACAATTGATGATCAATGCGCAAGCTGTCCAATACCTTGCCGACCAGAAAATTCACGATATCATCAATGGTCTTCGGTCCGTAATAGAACGCGGGCATCGCGGGAATGATTTTGACGCCAAGTTTGGCCAGCGCCAGCATGTTCTCCAGGTGAATCGCATGCAGAGGCGTTTCTCTCGGGACAAGCACCAGGGGACGGCCCTCCTTCATCATGACATCGGCGGCGCGGCCCATCAGGTTGTCCGAAGATCCGTGCGCCACCGAGGATAACGTGCCCATCGAGCATGGCATGATGATCATGCCTTCCACCAGGTAAGAGCCGCTGGCTATCGTTGCCCCGATGTCGGAGATCGGATGGTAGATGACACTCCCCTCATATCCGCCGAATTTCTCGGCCAGCACTTCTTCGCGGTTGCCTGCCTGAAAGCCCATTTCCTCCTTCAGAACACGCCATCCCGCATTGGAAATGATCAACTGCACATCATAGCCCAGCGAGAGCAGGCTCTCCGTAAGGCGAACTCCGTATATGCTGCCGCTGGCTCCCGTTATCCCGACAACCCAGCTTTTTCTGCGCAAGGATTTCATCAGATATACCGCACCACCAAATCAATCAGAGTGAATACAAACAGAATGATGCTCAGTGTACTGTTCATCGTAAAAAAGGCGGTTTGCAGACGGCTCATATCGTTTGGCGACAAGATGTAATGCTGATAGAACAAAATTCCGCAGGCGATGACCATGCCGATCAGATACCACCAGCCAACCGGTGTGACAAAGAAAAGAATGATAAAGCCGATAGCCGTTACTACGTGAAAACCGCGTGCGAACCACAACGCTTTATGCAAACCGAACCGGGAAGGAATCGAGTACAGCTTTTCTTTTGCATCAAACTTCTCATCCTGGCACGCGTAAACAATATCAAATCCCGCCGTCCAGAACGCAAGCGCGATATAGAATACAATGGCCTTCCAGTCGATTTGACCGGTTACCGCAACCCATCCGCCAAGCGGAGCAAGCGCCGTTGTAAGCCCGAGCACCAGATGGCAAAGCCAAGTAAACCGTTTGGTATATGAATAAATAATAAGCATAAAAATAGCGATAGGCAGCAAACGGAATGCAAACGGATCCAGCATGTAAGTGGCCCAGAAAAACACCGCGAAAGACAGAATAATGAATAAGATAACTTCCAGCGGTTTTAGCAGGCCTGCCGGAATGGCGCGACTTGCGGTGCGGGGGTTCTTGGCATCGATATGCTGATCCGTGAGCCGATTCAATCCGAACGCAGCGCTGCGTGCACCGAACATGGCAAGAAAGATCCATCCGATATCTCCCCAGGATGGTAGCTGGTCAAACACGACGGCCGATCCTAGAATCGCCCCCATAAAAGCGAAAGGCAGAGCAAACAGTGTATGCTCCACTTTAATCATTTCAAGATAAGTTCCTATTTTCTTAAACATCCAGATTCTCCTTGATCCCAATATGTAAGGCTGCTATGCCACCAGTCAAGGGATAGGCCTGAACCTGTTGAAGTCCGGTCTGACGGAAAGCTTCGGCAAGCTCCTCTCGTCCTGGGAACAACGCCAGCGATTCCGGCAGCCACTTATACTGCTCGTAACGCTTGGCTACCAGTTTCCCCATCCGAGGCAGCACTTGTTGAAAGTAGAAATAATAAATGCCTTTGAACGGCTGCCAAGTCGGCTTGGACAGTTCCAAACATACAACCATCCCGCCAGGCTTAACCACGCGTTTCATCTCATGCAGAACCTGCATGTAATCCGGTACATTGCGAAGACCGAAACCGATCGTCGCGTAGTCGAACTGATTGTCTTCGAACGGCAGGCTCATGGCGTTTCCCTGAACCAGCTCCACCTGTTGGTCCAGCCCATGTTTGGCAACCTTGCCCCGGCCGACATTCAGCATCCCCTCACTGAAATCGAGTCCAACTATGTGTCCGGATTCACTTGCCTGTGCCATACTAATCGTCCAGTCGCAAGTACCGCAGCATAGATCGATGGCCGTATCGCCATGGCGCATGTTCATCTTCTTCATCGTAAACTTGCGCCAAGCTTTATGTCTTCGAAAGCTGAGAATATCATTCATCATATCATATTTTCCCGAAATGCTTTCAAAGACGGAATGGACGTATTGCTCTTTTGGATTTTTGCCGTCATGCTTACTCATGTCTAACTTGGTTGTTTGATTATCCACAGCATCCCCCTACCCTTCACTTACTACGGACCGGTACGTGCTTAGCCGTTTCAGGAACGGGTCCAGCATACCGGCGTACGGGCTCTCTCCTACACGGTTTGCCAGCAGCAGCTGTACGGCATTTACGGACTCGCGCAGCTTGTCCAGCAGTTTCTCCGAAACCTTGTGCTTCAGGATCAGCTTCCTCCAGTCCTTCATATCCGTTTTCTTGCCAACCAGCATCTTCCGTTCCTCGTCGCTCCCTGACTCGATCAGATGCCAGTACACGTAACCACATCTGCCGACTTCAGGCGTCGCACAGCGTTCCATCTCCTGCACAAGCGTCTCACATTCCGTAATTTCCTTGAGCAGCTTCTCCCATGTTTCTTGTACGGACACTTCAAGCAGCGGAGTAAAAGAAAGAAACAGCTGCATATTCAGCTGTACCGTTAGCCGTAGATATTCTTCAGAAGGCAGCAGCGTTTTTTTCATTTTGCCGTATAATCTCATCTTCATCACGTTAACATCGCTGACAGCCTTGCTAAGAAGCGAGATGACAGCAATTTCGCCCTTTAAGGCAAGGAGTTGATAAAAACGGCTGCTGAAATAATCCCCTGCAAGCACTTTTAACTGCCGGGATCGCATCATCGCCTCTCCTTGATTGCCCTCCGTAACGTCGATGCTCTCATGCGTATCGAGTCCCACCTGAACCAGTGAGGTAACCAGTGCGTACAATTCTTCATGTCCGGCAAGATTTCGTCCCGAATCCTTTAAAAATATGTATAGCAAATGAACACGGGCATCCGGAAAATTCGGAAGTTCCGTGTGGTTCTGAATCATATCATAATTTAAATATTTCTCTGCCAGTTCTGGTACGCGATACGATTTCATTCTCAGCCTCCGTGCACTTGATGTTCTTTTGTCCAATTGAGCCCACAATCCAATCTATTATAACACATGTTCAAGGCACGTACATGCCCTGTCATCTACTATTTTACCCCTTTCAAGGCCTGCTGAACTGCTTTAGCCAAAGATTCGTAAATGTCAGGTTAAGAGGGGCCGCAACGGATGGCGGAACATCGCCGTTCTCAAGCTGGGTTAGAGCTTCTGCATTGCGCAAGTCCCAGGCATCCTTGCTCATGTTCGAAGCCAGCAGCAGATACCGCTTCCCTCCCCAGCGATCGATGGCTACCACCCTTAGATACAACTGCTGCACATTATCCGTTCCTTCGAAGGTAAATGACATAATGCTGGCGATATCCTCATATACCTCGGCGGCCGTTTCCGGGGGGTCGCTTAATTTGATATCCAGCGTCAGGGCGCCTTCATCATAATCTGCCCGGCTTATTTTCAGATGAAGAGGAAGATTCATTAGGGAGTCCACGAGTTTGGCATCGCTTAACTCCCGACTGTGATAGGGAATCGCCGCTGCCACAGCGCCGACCTTATAACGGGCTTGCGATTGAAGCCCCATTAACATTGCGAGCATGATAAATGCTATCGCCGCGGGCAGGAGTACGGCTCGTACGGATTGCCAGTGCTTCATGTCCTAAACCTCCTCTATTCCTAGTTTCTTCTGCTCCTCATGAGTCCATACCTCATTGTATAAAGAAAAAAAGCAGGCTATGCCTGCTTCAGGTAAAACGAGCCGATTCGGTTTAGAATAACGATCGAGATGTCCATGCCACGGCTACTCCCAGCGCAGCGATCCTCGCCAGATTCATGAGGACGAAATTTTGCACCGCGATCACAAATGTCTTCTCTTTGGAAGGATGGGCGGTGAACAGTGCGCTTTTTTTATAAACCGGGACAAGGGTGACGAACACCAGAAGAATTAACACGGGATGCACCTTCATCAGGAGAAGAGCCACCAGATCCAGATAAGCAAGGCAGTACAGAATTCGGAACAGCTTTAGAGATGGCCTGAATCCTATATATACGGGCAGCGTATACCGCTTGTTCTCCATATCCTCATCCATGTCGCAGATGTTGTTGGCCAGCATGATGTTGGCAATCCCCAGAATGGCCGGCAGTGATACCACCAGCAGCAGCAGTACCTCGGGAAGGTTCACCTGAAGGGACAGAACGCCGCCCTGGAGATCCAGAACCGCCAGATGGCCACCCTCGGCATGGATCCATGCCGAAATAAATAGGATGACAAATCCCATAAACAATCCGGAGAACAGCTCGCCTAGCGGCATCCGCGAGATCGGAATCGGTCCGAACGAATATAATATCCCTACGGCAAAAGACAATCCCCCCAGCAGCAGGATTAACCAGCCCGTAGATAAGAACAGCGCAATCCCTGCACCAACGGCTGTCAATAGCAGTACGATGATGACGGAGACGACCGCAGGCTCCTTGAGGTTATAACGTACAATGGCATTGTGCTGCTCGTAACCGAACCCGTTCTTTTTAATCGCTTTTTTATAGTCGTAATAGTTATTGATGGCCGTCGTTGCCATATCAAACGACAGCAATGATGCCAGCATCAGGGCAAAATGATACCCATCGAACTGCTGAAAACGAAACAATGCATACAAAGTGCCGAACAGGAACGGAATCATGCTGGCTACCTTTGTCTGTATTTCCACCAGTTTAAAAAAAGCCCGGATTCCCATGACCATCATCCTTTATCCAATTGATCTGATTTCAGATTAAAGGATTTCATGGCCGTGGTCTGTTGGAATTGTACTTGACAAACGAGTTTACAAATGTGACGAATGTTACTTTTGGAGCAAGATCACATTTATTCCGGGATCTTCTGATCCTTCCGCCTGCGGCTCCAAGGCGTACCCAGCAGCGGCAGCGCCCAGCGGTCCAGACCATACCAGCCCGCCACTTTCCAGGCCATTACGAGCCAGGTAGCCAGGATAAACAATAATGGATTGGAGCTTACCGTGCCCGCGAATAAAAAGCTGGCATTCATTAATCCACCGAAAAACGCGGCAATCCCCGTCAGCAGACCCAATATCAGCCCGAGTCCGACCAATACCTCACCGAAGGCCACCATATACGAAAACAGCTTGCCGTTAGGGAGCACAAATCCTTCGAGAAAAGAAGCATACCATCCCGTGACGTCCTTCCCCTCTTCCGCCTTAGCCAGCGCTCCCCCGACAAATCCCTGAATGGCCGCTCCGGCTTCGCTTCCCGTCCAGGCTTCAGCCGTCAGCTTTTTCAATCCCGACGTTAACCAGGCGTATCCGAGATACAGCCTCACAAGCAGCCATATCCACGCCGAGCGCGTACTGCTGAACAAAAACATGGATACCGGATTTTCAGGGACCACGATATACTGTCCGTCTCTGTATTGTTTAGCCATGATTTCTTCAAACATCCTTTCGTATTTTTATTCATTTCCGCTAGTATATACAACGTTCTCGTATCCAACAAGGATACCTTTAACAATTCGTTAACACACAATTCATCCATAGAAACATCAAACATAAAAAAGCCCCACCAATTTGGTGGGGCTTAGCCATAGATATTAATCCTATTCAGATGCCGGATTCAATTTTCCCGTGCTTGGTCATGACCTCTGCTTTGCCGCGTATTTTCACCGCAGACGTATGATCCGTGAACTGGGCGATAATGACCTCGCCTTTGTCCAGCTTCTCGGTATGATGAAACCGGGTGTCCTGACCGCGGGTAAGGCCGATCACCTGCACGCCATGGTCCAGCGCTTTGACGATAAAATAATCCCCGTTTTGAACGTTTTCCATTTTTCAGACCTCCTCACCGTAAGCTAAAAGAAAAGGCCGTGAACGAATTCACGACCTGTGCTCTTAGGTAATATGTAGAAATCTTTATTTGATTCCGTCTTTGAGCGCTTTACCAGGTTTAAATGCAGGAATTTTGCTCGCAGGGATTTCGATTTCTTCACCTGTTTGCGGGTTGCGGCCTTTGCGTGCGGAACGCTCGCGAACCTCGAAGTTGCCAAAGCCGACCAGCTGTACCTTATCTCCACTTTGCAATGCTTCGGAGATTGCATCGAAAACGGCATCAACCGCTTTAGTTGCATCCTTCTTGGAAAGCTCAGTAGATTCAGCTACTTGTGTAATCAGATCCGATTTATTCATTCTTTCACCTCCCTAACAAGGAATGTGCTCCACTTGCTATTCACTGTTTCCGTTTTACCGCAAATTATACGTGCAATCGGGTATTTTACCCCTATCTCGCGTTTAGAATGCATGACGCGGAACAAATTTATAGTAATACAGCCATCTCATAATTTCAAGCGTTTTGCTTTGCCAGACCAAAGAAAACACGAAAAACAGCCGCTAATCGGGACTTTAGACCCGTTAGCGACTGCGTATTCAACACCTTACCTGCACTCACTTAAAGAATAATCGCGATCAAACCGCCGGAACCTTCGTTGATGATGCGACCCAAAGTTTCTTGTAATTTATATCTTGCATTGTCAGGCATCATCGCGATTTTGCCTTGAATTCCTTCACGAACGATCGAGTGCAGCGAGCGTCCGAAGATGTCGGATTCCCAAATTTTGATCGGATCGTTCTCGAAATCCTGCATCAGATAGCGCACAAGCTCTTCACTCTGCTTCTCTGTGCCGATAATCGGCGAGAACTCGGATTCCACGTCGACTCTAATCATATGGATGGAAGGCGCGGTCGCTTTCAATCTTACCCCGAAGCGAGTGCCTTGACGGATAAGCTCAGGCTCATCCAGCGCCATCTCAGCCAGGGAAGGAGCAGCAATACCGTAACCTGTCGTTTTAACCATTTCAAGCGCTTCTGCGAAGCGGTCGTATTCCCGTTTGGCGTGGGAGAACTCCTGCATCAGCTGCAGCAAATGATCTTTACCGCGAATCTCGACACCCACAACCTCCATCAAGATCCGGTCATACAGTTCGTCAGGTGCAAAGAGATCAATCTCGGCAACGCCCTGACCCATATTCATGCCGCTAAGGCCGGCATGGTTGATGAAGTCATACTCCATGAACTGGCTGACCACCCGATCCACGTCACGCAGACGGCGGATATCTTTCACGGTATCTCTGACCGAGTTCTCATAGTTGCTGCGCAGCCAGTGGTTCTCGTTAAGCACCATAACCCAGCTAGGAAGATTAACGTTCACTTCATGCACTGGGAACTCATATAATACTTCACGAAGAACGCCGGTTACATCATCTTCGGTCATCGTGGCTGCACTCAGTGTCATCACCGGAATGTCGTATTTCTCTGCCAGCTCATTGCGCAGCTGAAGCGCTTCTTCGCTGCGTGGACGCGTCGAGTTAATGACCACCACGAATGGCTTGCCGACTTCCTTCAGTTCCTCGATGACGCGCTCCTCAGCCTCAACATAAGAGCTGCGCGGAATTTCCGCAATGCTTCCGTCTGTGGTGACAACGACGCCAAGCGTGGAGTGTTCCTGAATGACTTTGCGGGTTCCGATTTCTGCCGCCTCCTGAAACGGAATCGGCTCTTCGAACCATGGCGTCGAGATCATTCTCGGACCATTCTCATCTTCATAGCCCTTAGCGCCTTCAACGGCGTAGCCTACACAATCCACCAGTCTGACGTTGACCTCAAGACCTTCCGTAACTTTGATCTGTACCGCGTTGTTCGGCACGAATTTCGGCTCGGTTGTCATGATTGTTTTCCCAGCAGCACTTTGAGGCAGCTCATCGACAGCTCTTACTCGATCCGCCTCGTTCGTAATGTTCGGGAGAACAACCGTCTCCATAAACCGCTTGATGAAGGTTGATTTTCCCGTACGGACGGCACCGACAACACCTAAGTAAATGTCCCCTCCGGTCCGTTCGGCAATGTCCTTAAAAATGTCCACTTTTTCCAAAAGAGATCCCCTCCTCAAATTACTCCGAAGGAAAAATGCTTTAAGAGCATCCGCTTCGTGTTCCACTCATAGCCAAAGCCATTGCAACAGATGAGCAGCCTTTACAATGTCGCCAGCATCCCGCCGCCGGTATTCCATGAGTTTTGATGGAAACGGCAAAGCGGCGTAACTCGTACATGCATTTGGACTAGTAACATCATATGTACCGGGTTCAAAAATATGACGGTTGCCCCTTAAAGTCCGTCCAGTTTTTTTTAAGATATCGAATAGGCCTATACCAACTAGACACCGCCATCGAATACCGTAAAGAAAAACTACCGCTGGGGCGCGGGTTTGTCTTCATGCTGCGCGCCTTCAGACGTTTTCGTATGCCTCATGATGTGGGCAACCGGCTCTTGCCCGCACTACTCTTTCAGATTATGAATATGCGCGCACTTTAATAGATATTCCAAAGAGATTCAACCATTTTCAAAAATATCTATCAAAGAAGGTTCTCAAGGAAAAAATGCAAACCGCCTCTATGCTTTCGTGTGCTCGTTCTTCAGGCATATATCGGTAACCATACAGGGTCAACAAAAATACCCGCCGATAACGGCGGGTATAGGTTTAGGATAGCGGCTGAGCAACGGGCTGCCCATCCTTCCATGTATAAGGTACGGATTTTACCGGGACATAATAGGATTCCTTCTCCAGAAACACCCGCAAATCCTCTCCTTCTTGCGGATCGGAACCGTTCTTCTGGATCGCCTGCATAATATCAAAGGCATAATCGGCGTACACCGTTCCCTCTTCATCCATCATAAAGGTCATCTCCTGACCTGAGTATACACTCATTAATCTAACGGATTTGGCTTCGGTCTTGGACAGGTCCACCGCGGTATATCCCGGGTAGAGGGCTTCCCCTGCGGGAAGCGCGTTGTCATGCGCCATTTTGTACAAATTAACGGCTCTCTGAACGTCATTCACCTTCTGGGCCGTGTTCAAGTCCATAACCTTCACGGTTGGCTCCGTTTCCTCATTAATAATGAGAAAATATCCACTGCCGCCCTTCTCAAATGCCGTATCCGGGATTTGGTCAATGTATCCCCGGTTCTTCAGCTGATCAAGGTCGACCCGGTATTTCTCATACCGTGGAATTTCCGGACCTGCCGTAATCATCGGCAAAATGCCCTGTTCTTTATAAAAATCATCTACGGCCGATTGTATCCGCTTGACACTTTCCCTATATGAAACCTTGTTCTCCTGCAATTTCTCGTCAGGATATAGACAGCCTGTCAGCAACATCGGAAACAGCACCAGGACTAAGACGGCAGACATCCGCTTCGAACGGCCTGCCGCTTGGGTCATCCAAGTGTTCATACTCAACTAACATCATCCTTCGCTATAAGAGGTTGTTCAAAAAGTCGGATTTTGATTAGAAAACCAATCGAGGCAAATTCAAGGCAGAGCGACCGCGATTCAGAAGTAGGTTTTCTTGCGATATAGAATTTCATCAACTCCGTTGATAACTTATAAATCCTATATCTAACACGAAGTGAATCAAGAAGCCACTCGGCATCGAATCTTGAATTCAGCCGGGCCTACGCAGATGCTTTCGAAGTATGTTTCCTGCGGAAACATTTCAGGTGCTCACGTACAAACAACGTACGCTCCGCTCCTGACGTCCCTAGCTTCACTCAACTGAAGCGTTTTGAAAAAACGCACATCGGAAGCATAAGCCTCGGTGCTGAAAACCGATCTTTTTGAACTCGCGCTTTAAATAAAGTCATCGGACTCCCGATTTCTCGCCGCTTCCAGCTGTTTGCGTATCGCAGCTTTGAGCGGATCCTCGGGAATCATTACCTTGATATGATTCGTGATTCTCGTCTGGCAGGATAGCCGGTAGCCTTGTTCAATCATCGAGGTCCCCAGCTTCCTGATTTCCTTGGGCTCCGGAGCGGAGCAATGATCGCGTTCCTCGCTCGGGACGATGATCTTGCACATCAAACAACCGGCCTTGCCTCCGCAGCGGGTAGGAATACGTACACCGGCCCGACGCGAGGCATCCAGAACGTTTGTGTGCGGACGAACCTTGACCTTTTTCTGATCCGGTTGAAATATTACCTCGTAGTCCAACGATAAACGCGCTCCTTTTCTTATGTACACCTTCTGCCATATTCCTTGGCTGCTTTTACTCAGTACTCCGGTTAAAGTCCGGTTAATCGTTTCAAAACCATTCGATGTTCCCCATGCAGCTGGTTCCGGCTTAATAACTGCAGAAGAAGCGGCATATGATGGTCCATGTCCCGCAGAATCACTTCCGCAATGGCGTCGTATCGATCCGGCCTGTCCCGAAGCACATTAAACACAAGTTCATGGGATAACGGCATCAGCCGTACCGTGGCGCCCTGTATTTGACTCTCTGGTGCTGCAGGATACAGCAATTGATCGATCTCAACACAGTAGGAGGATCCGTTTGATTTCACTTCAAATCCGCCGACCAGTTCAATCGGGACTTTCTCTATTTCATAGTGGCTCAGAATCGAAGAATATATCCCTTCTTGGTCCAAGCGGGGAGCATCCACGGCCATAGAAGCCAGCGACTCATGTAAAGGCTGTACGCCCCCAGTATCGGTATATATATCGATATCTCTCGGCGGTTTGTCCAAAGTTACATCCTGAAGGAGCAAGCTGCAGCTTCCACCGAGCAGCCAAGCCACAGGTACCTGATTCAGCTTGTGAATGGCGGTAGCTAACACACTCTCCAATTCCGGCAGATCATTCAGCGTCATGCTGCACCCCTTTACCGTATCGTCCCGGATTGGCTTCCTACGTTATATGATGGAGGCCAGTCCAATAATAAAACCGAAAATCATCATCATAAAGGCCACGAATGACAGCGCGCCGCGCAGAAACCCCTTGGTCTTGCTTCGCGCAAGCGTAACCACTATGACGGACAGTGCCATAATCAATAACGCGACTAGGGACAGCCACATCTTTTGCATCGGATCCATGTCACGAAACTCTCCAATCTCTCATCAATTTCAACCTATTATATCACGAAAATGATAGCGCCTCACCTCAGGTATGTCGAAAAAAAGAACAAAAGCCGCTATCCAATCCGGAGCGTCTTTTGTTCAACATCATCATCGTATCTTATTTGTTCATCATCATTTTCATCAAGGCTTCCATATTGCTCGGATTCATGCCACTCTTCTTCACCGCGCCGACAATCTCCTGGATCGTGTCCTCACTAACAGGTATGTTCGCCATCGAAGATACCTGCTTGATCAGCTGGCGGAGCTGGGCTTCATTTTGCATTGTAGACGGCTTAACCGTGCTAGCCAGCTTATTGACAGCCCCTGAAGAAATTTTCTTGCCGCTTTTCTTGTTAATCGCATTGAGTACATCCTTGTGAAAGCTTTTGCTCATTTCCACCCCTCCTCCGACATCCTCACATCAATATATGAGTCAATCATCGGAATGGTGAATAAGCTAGGTGTGCCATTGCTCCCAAGTTTCAAGCGGCATCATTTCCATCTCTGTTTTGGGATCCCGGCCCATCAAGGCTTCTACGGCGATCCGGGGATTCCGGTCTTTAAACAACACATGGTACAGTTGGTCGGCAATCGGCATCTGTACGCCGTATTTCTCGGAAATGGCATGTGCGGCTTGGGTCGTGCGTATTCCTTCCACAACCATACCCATGGAGCCCAGAACCTCATCTAACTTCTTCCCCTGACCAAGCATCGAACCAGCTCGCCAGTTTCGGCTGTGCTGGCTGGTGGCGGTAACCACGAGGTCACCGATTCCCGCAAGCCCGGCAAACGTCAGCGGATTCGCGCCCATTTCCATGCCGATTCGCAAAATTTCTGCCAAACCTCTCGTAATAAGCGCTGCCTTGGCGTTGTCACCAAAACCGAGTCCGTCGGACATCCCGGCCCCTAAAGCTATGATATTCTTCAAAGCCCCGGCCAGCTCTACACCGATCATATCCCGGTTCGTGTACACTCTGAAATACGTGTTCATGAACAAATCCTGGGCGGCTACTGCCGCCTCGGCATCCAAAGACGCCACAACAACCGTTGTCGGGCAGCGTCTGACCACTTCCTCCGCATGGCTTGGTCCTGATAATACCACTACGCGGCCTTCCTCGCAGCCAAGCTCCTCGGATATGACCGTGGACATCCGCTTCAAGGATTCGATCTCAAATCCTTTGGTTGCGTGAATCACCAGCATGTCTTCGGTCCAGTACTGCTTCAGCTGGCCCGTGACCTCCCGCATCGCGGACGAAGGCGCAACAATAACTACGGCTGCAGCCGAAGTGACCGCCTCTTTCATATCGGTCGTAGCGCGAATATTCGGTGGTAGCTCCACTCCGGGTAAATAACGGGTGTTGGTATGCGACTCGTTGATTTCACGAGTCTGTTCCTCCGTTCTTGTCCAGACGACCACATCCAGATCATTTGAAGCGAGAACACTTGCCAAAGCGGTTCCCCAACTGCCTGCCACCAGAACAGCGACTTTGTCAGACAACGCGCTTCCCTCCTTTGTCCTTTCCTTTTCCAGAACCCAGCTTGTTTTCACGCCCCTGCACAAGCTTCACGATGTTCGAGCGATGCCGCCAGAAGGCGAATATGCATATGATCAAGCTCGTCCAAAAGATCGGCCACGAATAATCCGCGATCAATAGAAAAACAGGGGTAAGCACTACAAATATAAGGGAACCCAAAGATACATAACGGGTAAAAACAATGGATAGAATTGCGATAATGCCTGCTATAAACGCTGGTATAAAGCAAAGCGTAGCAAGCACCCCAATGGCTGTTGCAATCCCTTTGCCGCCTCGAAAGCGGAAGTATAGAGGCCAGTTATGACCGATAATGGCCGCAATACCGCACAATCCCGGCAGCCACGCATTGTCTCCCCCGAGCCATCGTCCGATCCAAACCGCAGCGATGCCCTTAATTACATCCAAAGCCAATACCAGTATGGCAGGTCCCTTTCCCAGGACGCGAAGGGTATTGGTTGCCCCGGCGTTGCCGCTGCCATGCTGACGAATGTCAATCCCTTTCAGGATTTTGGCAAGCAGTACGCTGAAGCTTACTGATCCGAGTAAATAACTCACTACTATCGCTACGATCTCCAAAATCAAGCTATTCTCCCCTAACTCTCATCAGACTTTCTTCGAGTAAATATCCTGATGGGTGTACCTTCAAAGTCAAACGCGGCCCGAATCTTGTTCTCAAGGTAACGCTCGTATGAGAAGTGCATCAATTCCGGATCGTTGACGAATACGACCATGGTCGGCGGCTTGACTGCAACCTGTGTCGAATAGTTAATACGCAATCTTCTTCCCTTATCCGTTGGAGGCGGATTGATGGCAATCGCATCGGATATGACATCGTTAAGGAGATGCGTCTGCACGCGCAGCGAATGCTGATCAGCCACATGCTTAACGACAGGGAGCAGCTTCTGCAAACGCTGCTTTGTTTTGGCCGACAGGAAAACAACCGGCGCATAGGTCATGAACAAGAAATGATCGCGGATCTTTTTCTCGAACTGCTGCATCGTTTTGTCATCCTTTTCGACCATATCCCATTTGTTCACAACGAACAAAGAGGCTTTACCGGCCTCATAGGCATAACCGGCAATATGCTTGTCCTGCTCGATGATGCCTTCTTCCCCGTTGATGAGGACGAGAACGACATCCGCACGCTCGATGGCACGCATGGCGCGCATGACACTGTATTTCTCCGTGGTCTCATAAACTTTCCCGCGTTTGCGCATACCAGCCGTATCGATGAGCACATACCGCTGCCCATCCTTCTCAAACGGCGTGTCAATAGCATCGCGAGTGGTACCGGCTACGTCACTGACAATGACGCGCTCTTCTCCCAAAATGGCATTGACCAGAGAGGACTTGCCCACATTCGGTCTGCCAATCAGGGCAACTCGAATAACATCCTCGTCATATCCATCGTCTTCGAGTTCCGGCAGATTCTCGACCACAACGTCCAGCAGGTCGCCGATCCCTGTGCCGTGACTGCCCGATATTCCGACAGGATCGCCAAATCCGAGGGAATAGAACTCATAGATATCATCAACACGCTTCAAATTATCCACTTTGTTTACGCTTAGTATGACAGGTTTACCTGAACGGAACAGAATCTGTGCAACTTCCTCGTCCGATTGGGTAACCCCTGTCTTGGCATCGCACATAAATACGATGACGTCCGCTTCTTCAATTGCAAGCTCGGCCTGCATGCGGATGGATTTCAATATCATGTCATCGCCGTCGATTTCGATACCGCCGGTATCAATGACGCTGAACGCTTTACCATTCCATTCGGCACTACCGTAAATCCGGTCACGGGTAATACCCGGTTTATCTTCAACGATGGCTAATCTGTCGCCAATCAATCGGTTAAATATGGTGGATTTACCGACGTTAGGCCGTCCAACGATAGCCACTACGGGTCTTGCCATAGTCACTCCTCCTGTCAATTCTTACGATTATCATCATAGCAAAAAACGTTACAATTGGCTAACCTTTCATCTTTATTTCTATTATGCTCTACCCCATGTTACAACATCCGTAAACGTTCGTCCCCTAAAAAAACAAATGGCGAACCCAGATTTCTGGGTTCGCCGACTTCGTTATGATAGGTCAATAGACCGAACAAAACTGTTCCCGGGCTTACTTGAATTTGCTCAGCTTATCGCCGAAACGCTCTCCAAGCGTAACGCTCATGCCTTGATTGTTCAAAGAAACGTTCGGGTTGTCTTTCAGGTCGATTTTAGGACCTTTGGACGGTTTTTCAGCGCGTGGAGCTTGAGCAGGCGCTTCTTCCGTTTCTTTGATGCTCAGGCTGATACGCTGCTCAGAAGTGTTGATATCAAGCACTTTAACCTGAACTTCTTGGCCTTCTTTCAATACTTCTTGCGGTGTACCGATATGCTTGTGGGAGATTTGGGAGATATGAACCAAACCTTCAACACCTGGTGCCAGTTCAACGAAAGCACCGAAAGTAACCAAACGTTTAACAACGCCTGTTACAATGTCGCCCGTGTTGAATTGCTCGCCGGCTGTTTCCCAAGGACCTGGAGCGGCTGCTTTGATACTGAGGCTGATTTTGCCTTTTTCAGGATCTACTTTCAGTACCTTCACACGCACTTGATCGCCTTCGGACAGTACATCGGCAGGCTTGTCGACGTGGCTCCAAGCGATCTCGGATACGTGAACCAAACCGTCTACCCCGCCAACATCAACAAATGCTCCGAATTGCGTAAGGCGTTGTACTGTACCTTCCAGCACTTGGCCATCTTGAAGCTCGGACATCACTTTTTGTTTGTTGGCTTCGAACTCTTCTTCAAGAACATCCTTCTGGGAAAGGATCACTTTGTTGTTCTCGCGGTCCAGTTCCTTCACTTTCACGCGAAGCGTGCGGCCTTTGTAGTCGCTGAAATCTTCAACGAAATGACGCTCTACCATGGATGCAGGAATAAATCCGCGTGCACCCACATCGGCTACGAGTCCGCCTTTAACAACGTCAGCCACCGTTACTTCGAATACGTCCTGATCCGCAAAATGCTTCTCAAGCTCTTCCCACGAATTCTCAGTGTCGATCGCGCGCTTGGAAAGAACCAGGCTTTCCTTATCGTCGTTAATGCTAACGACTTTGCACTCTACCTCTTGGCCAACCTGAACCGCATCAGATGCGTTATCAAGCTGTACAGAAGACAGTTCGCGAACAGGAATTACGCCGTCATATTTATATCCAATGCTTACATAAGCTTGGTTGTCCTCCAGTTTGACGATCGTCCCTTTCACGGTGTCCCCTTTTTTCAAGGATACGATTTGGTCCAGCTGCTCTTGGTTTTCTACAGCCTCTTCATTTCTTGTTTCTTCCGACATGTCAAATAACCTCCTCAATTCAAACCCCATTTATTTAAACTCGCATTCGCGAAGTTCAAAACATAATTGCTGTAGTATCTTTCCAATCTCCCCATGCTTTTTATGCATGGAACGAAATAAATCAGTTCACGGTTGGCTTGCCGCTTGCGCGCATTTCGTGAATCTTGGCCATGATCAACTCGGTTGCTGCATCCAGCGCTTCCGGTGACTTGTCACCTTCAAACCGTGATAGATCCACAGGGGCACCATAGATGATTTTCACTTTGCGAAAAAGCTTGTAATCTCCAATGATCGCAGCCGGTATGACCGTCGCCCCGCTGCGGAGAGCGAAACTAGCTGCACCCCGTTTGGCCGCAGTCGAATCGGAATTGCGCGTACCCTCAGGAAAGATACCCATGATCTCGCCCGTACGCAGAATCGTGAGGGCGGTTTTGATCGAATCTTTGCTTACTCCCCCGCGCTTGACCGGAAATGCTCCAAGCTGACGAACCAGCCATCCGAACACCGGAATGTTGAACAGTTCCGCTTTGGCCATGAACTTAACCTGGCGCTTGACGTGAATGCCCACAGATATCGGATCTCGAATGCTAATATGATTGCTACAGATTAGCACGCCGCCTTCTGAAGGAATGTTATGTACGCCGACAGATTCAAATCTGTAGAGAATAGCGAACAAACCGCGGACCACCGCTCTGCAAAAAACATAAATCATGCCCATTTCTCCCCATCCCACTTAAGTTTCGCAATATGAAAGAATTGCCTCCACAACCTGATTGATATCCATATGTGTCGTATCCAGTATGATGGCATCCTCTGCGCATCGGAGGGGCGACACTTCACGTTCCTGGTCAAGCCTGTCACGTTCTGCGATATCTCTTTCCAGTTGTTCCAGCGATATGCCTTCATCACTCAACTCATTGAAGCGGCGGAGAGCTCGTTCCTTGACACTGGCCGTCATGAAAATCTTCACCTCAGCATCCGGCAAAACGGTTGTGCCGATGTCACGTCCATCCATGACAACGCCCTTATCTTCCGCCATTTGCTGCTGTAAACGGACAAGCTTTATCCGCAAACCCTCGATTCGTGCATATTGGGATACCACTGCACTAACCTGATGTGAACGAATATACGGCGTGACGTCTTCCCCGTTCAGCCAGACCATTTGACCATTTTCATGCGGTTTTAATTCAATCACCATATTTTGTGCATGTTGAAGCACTTTTTCGGGATTTTCTGGAGAAATCCCTTGGTTCAGCATGAACCAGGTGACTGCCCTGTACATGGCTCCGGTATCCACGTAGATGTACTGCAGCCTGCTGGCTACCATACGCGCTACGGTGCTTTTACCCGCGCCTGCCGGACCGTCGATGGCAATATTAATTCTGTCGCGATAACCTGTCCCCTGCGTAACCAACGGGGCATTCCTCCTCAAACATCTACCTCGAAATCGAAAGGGCTTACCATCCGTTGCGGACGGGATCACCGTTTCTCTAGTGAAAATATATAAGACAGCGCAGATGAAACTAAGGCGTAATCTTATATTTCAAGAAAAAAGCAGGCGCCCGCCTGCGACGTGAAAATTATACCACACTAGCTAGAGTGATGCAAAAGAGAAGGGGTGTTTTCCCCCATCCAATCGTTTACATTTGGCTCGTTAACGGGAACACCCTCCATCTGCTGAATTGGCGAGATATAGGGCCGGCTAGGCTCATAATGCAATAGGAGCTGGGTGATCACCAAAGCAAGCACTAGTCCGATTAGCAGCTTAAGCAGCATGTGCCCGTAGCGGTCATGCAGGGCTTGTCCCTGCTCGGATTCCTTAACTTCCAGTCCTGTTTTTTCGAGCAATTGGTCGTGATCGTTTACGACTTCTGACATGGCTGACAGTTCCTCCCGCACAAAATTTTCGGATAGTGTGCCACCGGCTTGTCCCTTTTATGCATTAACGGTTGCGAAAATCAAATTGTCTCTCAAAACAATAACGAATCAGCTTCTGGCGTTCCATATCTGCAATCTGATTAAACTTCAGCATTACGATGCTTCGGTTGGTTGGGAGCTCCTTCACCCTTACAACCTCGCCTTCAAACGGGACATGCTCCACGGATCCGTTCTTAAACGGGATGAGGATCCAGCAAGACAATATACTCCCTTCCGCAAACGTTTGATCCGGCTGCAGATGAAAGGATACGCCACCGCCGCCAACATCGTCGGTTTTGGCTAAAAACTGGCCGCCGTCTTTGGTCATAACGGCTACCTCGAGCTCGGCTTGCACCCGTAGGAAGCTTCTTCTCTGCACCTTCGTAATTTGATCCTGCTCCGGCTTCTTGATGCGAACCAGACGGATAATATCCTCATGGTGGCTAAGGACGTGGGAATTGAAGAAATTCTTGACTCCGCCTTCCGTTAAAAAAAATGCGGACAGCTCGTCCCCGATATACAGCTTTTTCAGCTTGCCCGTCCCTTCCTGCAGCGGAACCTCCATATACATCGATTCGTCATCCATGTCGGAAATGCGGGATTTATAAACAATATTAGCTTCCTTCTCATCCCCCGTATCCAACTGGATATAGAGGACATCGTTAATCTTTGGATACAATGCGCTCACCCACTAATTCATCATAATCATTATGTTCCATTATATCACGGGATCCCACGGCCCATAGGACAAAATCTTCAAATCAAGGTCGATTCATGTCCATCCTCGGGAACTCGGGACTCTCCACCTTGCTTTTAGTTACTTCATCCAAACAAAAAAAGCCGGTTCAGGAAATCTCCTGAACCCGGCTTGCATCATACAGTGCTTTACTTATTTAATTCCTGACTGTGCATCCTTCACGACCTCGACCGTTTCCTCAAGGCCGGTATCCGAGTTAATGTAAATCCGATACTGGGCTCCATTAATCCGCCCGCCGAATTCATAACACAGAGTATCCTCGGAGCGGTCGTTTTTGATTAAGGCTTTACGGTGATAGAGCACTTTATACTCAGGATTCAAGACCTTCTCCGCTTCGGCAAGACTAAGTTTCGGCTGCGGGATTTCTCGCTTGATCTGATGCTCGTATACAAAGTCGCTGGCCTGGAATCCAATGACATCCCCATTGTCCATAGCCGAACGAACCGTGATTTTCTCAGGATAAATCAGCACGCCATCCTCTTCACGAACAAAGGAAAAGTTAGCCAGGTTGTCATATTGGTCCGCCGAAACCACCGTCATGTCGGAATAGCCTTTTTTCGTCAGAAATTGCTGGGCTTTGTCGATTGCAGTTTGAACGGACGCTTGCTTGGCACCCACATTCCGCTCATCCGTATAGGAGATCAGCTGGCCGCCTTTTTCGGTAAAGTCCATGCTGAGCATATGACCATTCGGATGCTGTACCTTTGCTGTATACGATACCCACTCGGTGCCGTTTCCGTTCTTCGTCACTTGCACTTTGGCATCATTGCCTCCATCCGAGAACTTCAGCGCTTTGCGTTTCACATCCTCTTCCGATATCGGCATGCCTGCCAATTGCTTCACGGAGCGGCGGTTATAGATGCTGCTTACCGATGGTCCCCAGTCAAGCTCAGGGTAGGACTCCACCTTCTTATCCACCGTTTTGAAGCCGTCAATAATGGAATTATCTTCGACTTTATTGGTAGCCAGTGCCGTCTCTACATCCATCCAGCGCAAACTGTTTGTGATAACCTTGTTTTGCACATGCTGCAAATCCTTCGTGATTTCGCCGGAGTTGGCGTACAAGGATTTCAACGTTTTGACCTCATTCTCACTGAGCGGCTCCTTCGTTAAATCACGCACACCTGTTTTGTAAGCAAAATTAGAAATTCGGGAAAGGAACTCTTCGGTCTTGTTGAAGGGAAGGAGCGTAAGCGGCAGCTGGCTGATCTCATTTTGAGCCTCGCTGGTTAGGCGCCATACATTCATCAAGCCCTTGCGATGCATCCCTTGGGAGGTAGAGCTCACCGCGAGCGTATTGCCGAGCTCGGCATGAATCCTGTCCATATTGTACGACAAGTCATGGAATGCCCGTTGGTATTGGTTCTCGGCATTAATCAATATGGCGTTTTTCTCTTTATTCTCTTGATAACCCCATACCAGAGCCCCGATCAATAAAATTGTGGCCACAGGAAACAGGATAGCGCTTAATCGTTTGTACATGATGCGATAGTCTCCTTTCTTCTACTCACTGCCGTTAGTTTGACTAGAAGAAAGAAGTCTTATGCATTTCTGTATAATTCCTTCATCCCTCAGAAATCTTCCTCAATCTCGAAGTGATCGCGGTTGTTGCACAGACACTGCTTAAATCCGGTTTCGATCCGGCCCTGTTCCTTTTTTCCCCGCAGCACAAAACGTTCACCGCAATCTTTGCAAAGAATTTTCACTTTTACACGCAAAAAAAGACACCTCCCTTTCTATGATTCCCTGGCTGTCAGCCGAGGTCTATAGAATGAAGTGTGCCCTGATTTGTTAAGTGTTAACCTCTTCCTCCCGCTTAATGAATCGGAAAGGAGAACGGTTGTTAGCTCTAGAGATTTTGCCCATGCCGCCATACCATAGCAGCACCATAAGCGGTACGATGAACCATACCCATGTGTGGGTCAGCAGACTCAGAATCAGGTCGTACAAACCATGCCACATCCAAGGCAGGAACAAGGATAGAACGAGGAAGAACCTTCTTCGTTTTCCTTCCGTGAATCTCGCATGTCCCATGTAGTATCCCATGATGACGCCAAACATCGCGTGTCCCGATACGGGCAGCAGTGCCCGCAGGAACATCGGTCCAAAGGCTGCCTGGCTGTACCAAGCGTAAAGCAAATTCTCTACCGTAGCAAATCCAAGCGATATCGCCACTGCATAAAGGATGCCGTCATAAGGCTCGTCAAATTCCGTATGGTTAAAAATAATATGATACATTACGAACCATTTCAGAAATTCCTCAACACCCGCCGAAACGAGCAATGAGTTGACTACCGGATTGTCGCCAAGCCATAGTATCATTCCCCGCTGCAAAATCATAACCGGGAAAACGATCAGAACCCCTAACATGAACACCTTGATCACCATGTGCAGGGGCTCTTGATCATACCTATCTTTCAGGTAAAAATACGTGAGCAATGCGATTCCCGGCGCCAAAGCTGACGCAATTACCGAGAACACCAGCACTAAAATTCCCCTTCCGTTAGTTGCGGGCCTGAAGTCCGGCACGCACGCCCACCTTAATTATTGCTGACGCTGGAAGTGTGTACAGATAACCTCAATCGCGTGCTGAGGCATTACTTTCTTACCGTATTCATCCAGCATAGCCTCCGTTACTGAAGAGGATTCACCGAATTCAGCCAGCATTGCAATAACCGCCGGCAGCTTCTCGCTATCCAATTCCTCAGGATCGAAGTACAAAAACCATTTATCCATATAGTGATAGAGCTTACCCGCTCCGCCTACAAGGTCCTTCAACATATGCGATGCTTCAATGAGCACTTCAAAATCCTGAAAAACATAGACGATAGTATCACTTTGATCCAGCGTTACTTCCATTTCATAAATCTCGTCCGGCATATCTTCTTCGGACAAGCCGCCGAAATGATGATCGTATTTCCCTCTCGTCACAATAACCACCATGCCCTGGGCAGGCAGTGCAAACACCTCAACGGCAAGAGGTCCGGTGGCATCAAATCCGAGCTCACTGTATGCCTGATCCATCATCTCCGTAAACAGGTCATAAACTTTCGGTATTTCCTGCCACATCTCTTCCTTCTGGATCCCACGCTCACTCAGATCGTCAAACGTGAGGAAAATCCGTATCTTATCTTGACTCAAACGCTCTATTTTCATGACAGGATCCTCCTTACGTAAACAAAAGTTTATAACAAATTATGATGTCTGGATTATGACGTGATAAAAATGGTTTTATATAATTGATTTTATCATTTAATACCCACAAATGCACGTAAATATGTAACTGAAGAAAAAAGAATCATTCACAGGGATTCGTGTGGCCGCTCCCCGAGAATGATTCAAAATGGTTCATGCCGTTTACAAACCCGGTATGACGGTGTGGGTTTCTTTCAAAATCTGTTCGACTTCGTTCTTGACATCAGGGTTGTTTCGGATAAAATCCTTGACTTGCTTCAGGTTGGCAGCCTTCGAATGAGTCGATGTCTGTACCCCTGCAGTTCCATTGGAATGAGTGGAATCATGTCGGCCTGAACTGGGAGACACGCTTTCTTGGCTCGAGCCGGAATACTGCTGGCTCTTCGTGCCCTGAATTTTACTCATCGCGGTATCCGCGAATCGACCAAGATTCGCATCTTTCATCATTGAGGAGAAGAACCTGCTGTTATTACGGGAAATCATCCGGCATGCAACGGCGCCGATAATGACACCATATAGAAATGACGAAGTCTTCACAAATGATACCTCCTTCTATGATAAACTCGAGATTATTGTTCTCGCACCGCCAGGAACTCATGCTACATAAATACAGGAAAGTGAGATGGAATCATGGTTAGAACACGAACAGTACTTCTGCTGGCTTGCTGCCTTATGCTCAGCGCTTGCGGCAACAACGGAGTTGATCAGAAGCAAGGCACGGCCACGGAAGTCGGTAATGACAGAGCAACGCAGCAAAATGAAACCTCTGGACAGGCGTCCGCTCCGAAAGAAGGTACCGACAAGTCAACCGACACGGACAAGCCTGAAGCCGAGCCTGAAGTAGATACTCCCGCGGACCCATCGGATGAAGCTGTCAAGAGTCCCGATGCCGAGGCGCCGACTGAACCGAAGTATCACATGAATAAGGTGTATCGCATCGTCCCCAATGATGATACCGTACCCGAAAAAGTGGTGCTGCTCACATTTGACGACGGTCCCAAGGAAGAAAAAATGATCAGCCAAATGATCGATACGCTCGACAAACATAACGCCAAAGCGATTTTCTTCGTGAATGGATACCGCGCAAAGGAACATCCTGAACTGCTGAAGCTGATCCATGACCGCGGTCAAATCATTGGGAATCATTCCTGGGACCATATCGACCTGAAAAAAGAAAATAAACAGACGGTAAAGAAACAGATCGGCGATGTGCAGCAAATCGTCAAGGAAGCGACCGGATCGGAACCGAAGTTTTTCCGTCCTCCGTTCGGCTCAGGCGGAGATATCGTCAAGGAAGTTGCCCTTAGTCATGACCTGCTGTTCATGACCTGGTCCAACGGTTCGCTGGATTGGGAAAGCAAAAGCAAAAACAAGCCCGAAGCCGTAGTCAGCAATGTGCTCGAGCAGCTTCACCCCGGCAGCAACATTCTGATGCACGAGCTTCCGTGGACCGTAGAGGCCCTCGATACCTTACTTACCAAGCTTGAAGCCAAAGGATATGGCTTCGTGGATCCGCGACAAATCGAACCTAAAATAAGATAATCCGGGAAAACACAAAAACCTTAATTCTGCCGTCACCATCTGACGATCGAATTAAGGTTTTTTGCGTAATGTAATCACATGGTATTCTGCGGGACATTGCAAGCGCAGCGGGATATGGGAAGTACCGAATCCCCGGCTGATCAGCATCCTGGAAGAATGTTCGGTTTCGCCCGTCTTTCTCGGCAGTGCATACCATCCGGATTTAAACTTCTTGTAGAAGCGCGTCAGACGAACGGCTCCGGCCAACGGCAGCACGATCTGTCCCCCATGGGTATGTCCTGCAAGCACCAGATCCCCATGCACCACATCCTTGTCCTTGATCCATATCGGATCATGCACCAGAATGATGTGATACTGGTCTTCGGCTGCATTCCCCCGAAATCTTGTGTAAGGGTGTTTCCGGCTGGCTGGCTGCCTTACACCGCTGAGAACAATTAACTCGTTACTCCGTTGTAACGTAACGGTCTTGTCATTCAGCAGCATAACGCCGCTCTCCCGCAACGCTTTACGGACAGCGTCCTTGCCTGCATTGAGATCATGATTCCCCAGGACGGCATAGACGGGTGCGATACGGACCAGCACCGACATGTTATGCCTCAACCGCTGAAGGGGCACTCCTCTTTCCGTGATATCTCCGCCAAGCAGTACGCAATCCACCGATGAAAGATTGGATAATAGCTTCTCTTCTGACAATTGTCTGCGATGTATATCGGTGATGAACAATATCCGAAACCCGTCAAACGAGTGAGGGATACGTTCGGATACGACTTCTTCCTCACGCACCCGATAGCCCCTGGCCTCAGCCCTCATCCAGCCGATAGCGCCTGCACCGAGTGCCGCAGCACCTGCTATCCACATCAACACACTCATAATAACTCCTTTAACAATTCCTTTAATGGAGGTGCTCCGATAAGTCCCCACCACAGAAGACCTACCATTAACAATATGAAAATGACGATCAATGAGTTCACAAACCATTTGCTCATTCTTACGCGGTACGAGGAATATGTATTCGTGCGTTTAGGAGCAGACGCTTCTTCCTCTGTTTGACGCTGACGTGACCGGGTCGATCTCGAACGGCTCAAGCCGTCCGCTGTTGTGCTGCTCTGGGGCTTTTGCTCCACGGAGCTTGCTCGGGGTGGCGATTTAGATCGACTCCGCGTTTCATCCGCTTGTTGCGGCTTCGCTGCCGTTCTTTTTTCTGATTGAGCCGTTGACTTGTTTTTGCGGCTTTTATTTCGGCTCTGATGTCGCTGCATTCTACTAAGTTCGTTCATGTTCCTCTTTCCTCCGAAACCGAATCAACATTCCTGATATGAAATCAATCAGAAAATGGCACAGGATTGGTGCCCAAATGGTACCCGTTTGAATATAGACGTAGCCCAGACCGTAACTGCTTAGGAAAACCCACCCGGTTGGAAGCCAATGCTTTAAATATCTGACATGAATAAGCGCGAACAAAATACTCGTCCAGTACGGTCCGAACGCATGCTGGATAGCTCCTCGAAACAATAACTCCTCGCAGATGGATACAACCAAAGCTATAACAAAAATATGCCAAACCGGCCTTTTTCGGAACAGCATTTCATTGATTCCGCCATCGTCCATACTATCCTCTGATACAAACCGGGATAAAACAAAATCCACTACGAGCATGGCGGCAGCAAGTCCGAGCCCCCAATAAACGAACTCGATATCCTTCGGAATGACAAAGAGCCCAAACGGATTCCTCTGCTGAAACAGGATCCAGATCAACCCTGCAATAAGTGTCAATGCTTGGGTAAGATACAGATTAATAAGCAGCAGCCGATCGTTTAATTGGTGGGCTTCGATTCTTTTTACGCGTATTTTAAATTTTTTCATAGAAGATGGGCCTGTCTTTCATCTTGATTTTTAAGATTATCATCGTATACAACCATAGTAATTTCAGAATCATTGAATCATAGGCGGGCATATGCATCATAGCAAATTAACGGCATGACATTCAAGGCTATCCCTTGTTTCTTCCCCTACTTTAAGGCCTATGAGCGAAATAAACACCTATTGACACAATGTTAGAGCCATGATACATTATGAAAAAATTAATCTGTGAAAACCGATGATGGAAAAGAGATGCTGTAACGTCCTCAGAGAGCCGATGGTTGGTGTAAATCGGTGGCGTAAAAGTATTCTTGAGCGTTCCTGAGATATTTCGCTGAAACTTGGAGTAGGCGCAAATCGGATGATATCCGTTACCAATCATGGTCTGAACAGACCGCTTGAGGCTGCCGCAACATGGCAGCGAATAAGGGTGGCACCACGAATAACTCTCGTCCCTTACTACGGAGGTAGTATGCGGATTGGGAGTTTTTTTATGTTCCTGTCTCTTTGCCACGACACCGCGTCAAACCTGTATAGACCTCTTGCAGCTTTATTGGAATCTTTGGTGTATAACGGAATACGCCCCGCGTAATCCTTATTCAATATTGCAGTACCGCATTTTATAGAGGATTTTAAGGAGGAAGAGAAACCATGTTTAAAGTATTGGTATCGGATCCGATCAGTGATTTGGGGATCCAGCAGTTAATGGATGCCGCCGATGTGCAGGTAGACAAAAAAACCGGGCTCAACGAGGATGAGCTCACTGCCATTATCGGTGAATACGACGGACTCCTCGTACGGAGTCAGACACGTGTGACAGAACGCATTATGAATGCAGGAACCAATCTCAAGGTTGTCGGCCGTGCTGGCGTTGGCGTTGACAACATTGATCTTGAGGCTGCTACGAAGCGCGGGATCGTTGTTATCAATGCGCCAGACGGTAACACGATTACAACAGCGGAGCATACGTTTGCCATGATGATTGCCCTCGCCCGCCACATCCCTCAGGCCTATGCCAAAACGGTGGGCGGATCCTGGGACCGCAAATCCTTCCTCGGCGTTGAGCTTCGTAACAAAACGCTGGGAGTCATGGGAATGGGCCGAATCGGCAGCGAGGTGGCTAAACGCGCCAAGGCTTTCGGCATGAACATTCTTGCTTTCGATCCGTTCCTGACGGAAGAGCGTGCGGACAAACTGGGCGTGACACTCTCCTCGGTGGATAACATTATCCGCAGCGCCGACTTTATTACGGTCCATACTCCGCTTACGCCGGAAACCCGCCATATGATCGCAAGACCGCAATTCGAAGTGATGAAGCGCGGCATGCGGATCGTGAACTGCGCCCGCGGCGGCATCATCGACGAACGCGCCCTTGTGGAAGCGATCGATGAAGGCATCGTTGCCGGAGCCGCATTTGACGTATTCGAACATGAGCCGCCTGAAAGCGATCATCCATTCCTGAACCATCCAAAGGTTATCGTGACCCCGCATTTGGGTGCATCTACCGTTGAGGCTCAGGAGAACGTTGCGATTGACGTGTCGGAACAAGTGCTTCATATCCTGCGCAACGAGCCGTTTAAAAATGCGGTCAACTTCCCGCTTGTAGCGGCCAGCGTAATGAACAAGCTGCAGCCTTACTTCTCGCTCGGCGAGAAATTGGGTAGTGTAGCGGCTCAGATCACCGCACACGCGGTGAAGGAGATTCACGTTGACTATGCAGGCGAGCTGGCTGAAGTCGATACGCAGGCCCTTACCCGATACATCGTGAAGGGTGTGCTGGAACGCCATCTCGGAAGCGAAGTGAATATCGTAAACTCCATGCATTTGGCAAAAAGCCGTGATCTTCACGTCGTTGTGTCCCAGACACCAAAAACCAAAGACTTCACCAACCTCGTTACCGTTACGCTTAAAACGCAAAACGGTTTGGAGCGAATTGTCGCAGGTACACTCCTGCTGGGTTACGGCGAACGGATTGTCCGTCTGGATAAATTCCCGGTCGATATTTCTCCGGAAGGTCATCTGATTCTGATCTCCCATAACGACAAACCGGGCATTATCGGTCGTGTCGGAACCCTGCTCGGCGAGAACGATGTCAATATCGCCTCCATGCAGGTTGGACGTAAAGTCATCGGCGGTGAAGCCATCATGCTTCTGACGGTCGATAAAGACGTTCCTAAAGACGTTCTGGTCAAGCTTGCCGGGCTGTCGGAACTGAACACCGCGCAGCAAATCGCGCTGGGCTAAATTCAGGCCAAATATAAAACAATAAGGGGTTAATCATTGTTCCACGTAGAACAAGATTAACCCCTTTATTTCAACAAAAAAACACGCTCCTTGCGAGCGTGTTTTGTCTTTTGCGGAGACATTCCCTAAGATTCTGCCGATTTTGTAGGAATGATCATCGTAAACACCGTTCCTTCGCCTACTTCACTTGTTGCGTTAATCGTGCCATGATGCGCTGTCACGATATTTTTCACGATGGCGAGGCCTATGCCGGTTCCCACCGTCTCCCCCCGCACACGCGCTTTGTCGGCCTTGTAGAATCGCTCAAAAACAAAAGGCAGATCTTCAGGCGGAATACCGACGCCTTGGTCGCTAATCTTCACCTGGAGCGCCTCTGTATTCGATACGGTAATCCGATCGGCAATGATTCGGATCTGCTTGCCTGAAGGCGTATGACGAAAAGCATTGTCCAGCAGATTGGTCAGCACCTGTTCAAGCTTATCTTCATCCGCTGCTTCGAGCAGAAGATTCGGGTGAAGTTTGTTGAGCTGAAGATCAATATCGCGTTCCTTCGCACGAACGGTGAACTTCCGGTATACCCTTTCACACAATTCACCTGCATCCATCTCCCGCAGGGACAACTCTGCGTGCCCTGCTTCCATACGTGTTAAATCAAGCAGATCCTTCACCAGCCGGCCCATCCGCAGGGATTCCTCATGAATCACCTGTATCAGCTCCCTGCTCTCCTCCGGTGAAGCCGCCATCCCGTCAAGCAGCGCTTCACTGTAGCCCTGCATCATGGACAGCGGCGTCCGGATTTCGTGCGACACGTTGGCAATGAAATCCGTACGCATCTTCTCCAGCGTGACCTGCTCGGTAATATCTCTTAATACAACAACGGCGCCGCGGATCACTTCATCCGAATATAAGGGAGCCATATGTGCTGACCAAATTCCCTGCTTCACATGCAGGTCAGCGCTTTGGTCCTTCCCTTCGTTCACGGTGGCATAATAGAGCTCACTGAGCGGTTTCGGCATGACATCGGCCGCCCAGCCTCCGCCCTGCAGCTCATCATCCCACTCCAGCCCTTTCCAGGTTTTCATGATTTCCTGCCCTGGCGGGTTCACCAGAATGACCTGACCGTGATTATCAAAAGTAATCACCGCGTCGCTCATGCTTCTCAGCACACTGGACAGATGCTCCTTCTCATGGTTCAAGTTGCGGATATTCGTTTCCAGCTCTGCTGCCATATGGTTGAACGTATTGGCCAGCTCGCCAATCTCGTCACTGGTCACAAGATTTAGCCGAGTGCCATATTTCCCTTTACGGATGTCATTGGCGGCCTCAATGAGCTGCTGCATGGGCTGGGTAATCTTCGTTAACAGAAACAACCCGAAAAAGGTGGTCATCGAAAAACCGATAATGGCTACATAAGTAAATAAACGTTTGATGGCATCCGAATTCGCAAACGTGGTATCGATATAGGGGAGCAAAAATAATCCGAGCGTCAGCAGCACGCACGCGACTAAACAGGTTATCGTAATCCACAGCTTGCCGACGAGTGATCTCCAGAAACTCACGTTACTTCGGGACCTCCAGCTTGTAGCCTACTCCCCATACGGTAGTAATCATCGCTGCGGACTCCGCGGATACCTTATTTAACTTCTCGCGCAGCCGCTTCACGTGAGTATCGACTGTGCGAAGATCGCCGAAAAATTCATAATTCCATACGTCCTTAAGCAGTTCTTCCCGGGAGAATACTTTGTCCGGGGACGAGGCCAGGTAGTGCAGAAGCTCATACTCCTTCGGCGTCAAACTGATTTCATGCCCGCCGGCCGTCACGCGGTGAGCATCATGTTCAATGATCAAATGCGGGAAAACAATGCTGTTGCTTGGGTTTGGTTCCTTGCTCAAATAGGCCGTAGCGGATGAGCGGCGCAAAATCGCCTTCACGCGGTAGATCACCTCGCGCGGGCTGAACGGCTTCACAACATAATCGTCGGCTCCCACTTCAAATCCCTGTACGCGGTTTATCTCCTCACCCTTGGCAGTCAGCATGAGAATGGGGGTAGACTTCACCTGGCGGAGACGGGTGCACACTTCGACGCCGTCCATGCCGGGCAGCATGACGTCCAGAATAACGAGCCCGTAATCTTCCGAGCTTGCTTTGCGAAGTGCAGTTTCTCCATCTTCCGCCTCTTCGATTTCATAACCTTCCTTCTCCAAATACATTTTTAACAAGCGGCGAATCCGTTCTTCATCATCAACAACAAGAATACGATTTCCGTGCTCTGACATTGGCGGCCAACTCCTTCATTTTTATAGGGAAAATCAGAAGTGGCCCTCTTGGTTAAGAAAGGGCCCTTCTGATTGATCATTCACTGCTATTCTATTGACAATTAATCGGTTCCCGCATAGGAATGCAGACCCGCGATAATCAAGTTGACGCCGACCAGCGTAAACATGACCACGATAAAGCCGATAACGGACAGCCAGGACGAGTGTTTCCCCTGCCAGCCGCGCGATAGCCGTAGATGAAGGTACACGCTGTAGAACAACCATGTAATAAGCGCCCACACTTCCTTCGGATCCCAGCCCCAGAACCGGCCCCATGCAATTTCTGCCCAGATCATGGCGAATATGAGACCACCCAGCGTAAATACCGGGAAACCAATCGCAATGGCGCGATAGCTGATTTCATCCAGATCGTCCGGATCCAATCTATTCAGTGCAGGCTGAATGAATTTTGCCAGCGGCTTACGCAGAATCAGGCGGAGCAATCCGTACAGGATCACCCCCGTGATCAGCGACCATATCACCGTATTCAGCTTACGCCCCGCATTCACGCCGTGCATCCAGGACGGAGCTTCCATGAGTGGAGATTTCATGCCCAAGAAGGACTGCATGCTCTCCGTCTCGCTTTTATAAGGTGCAACAAGCGGTGGCATGTTATATTCCACTTTTACTATTGTACTATTTTCTGTCTTCGGGTCAACCAAAGTCTGGTTAAACTCAGCCTGATATCCGCTTGCACGGAAGCTGTACACCGACAAAATAAATCCGATCAGTATCACGATGGCAAACATGCAGAGTTCAAGCCAGCGCTGTTCTCTGCGTGCGCCCTTGTCTGTCCTGCTAAAGTTAACGGTACGGAGCAGGTGCATCAAGCCGGCAATAAAACCGACCGCAAAAAATGCATCGCCCAGCGCAGCCAAGGTTACGTGAATCCCCAGCCAATAAGACTGAAGCGATGGAATCAGCGGCTGCACTTCCTGCGGAAACACGGCTGCATATGCCATGATCAGAATCGCCAGCGGCAGGGCAAACAATCCGAGCAGCGATTTTTTGTAGATAAAATAAAGTACGAGGAAGGCAATCATGATTGCCATCGACAAGAAGGTCATAAACTCATACATATTGCTGACAGGCACATGACCAGAGCCTGCCCATCTCGTAAAGAAGTAGAGCAGATGTCCGATCAAACCGATCGATGCCGTAACAAATGCGATCTTCCCCCATTTAGCCAAATGGGCTTCAGGGTCCCGCTTGCGGAACCGTCGTCCCATAACGGCAAGTGCATACATGATAAATGCCGCACAGTACAAGGTAAAGGCAACGATAAACGCGTTGCCGCTAAAATCAATTAGATTCATCCTTAGTCCCCCTGTTATTCTCCAATGACTTTTCATCGACATCGATATTCATTTGCTTGAGGATCGCGGAGACCTCCTTGCGGATCCCAAACCAGTTCTTGTTCGTATGTGCGCCAAGCGTCAGCGTTCCGTCATCAATACGCAGCCAGATCCGGCGATGGGTGAAATAAAAGCCCATGATCAGGCCGATCATACCGATAAAACAACCAATCCAAATGAACGGCATGGCTTTATCCACACGAATATTCAGATAAGTCGTAGATTCCGAAAAGTCCACATCGTCCATGCTGAGAACATCCAGTTGTACGAGCGCTTCCCCACCCGCCAGTTGTGCATTGATCGCTTCCTGGTTAAAGCGTTCCTTATCGATCTGTTTCGGGAAGTAGAAATATTGAATGCCTTCCTTCGGCAGTTCAGGTCCCTTTATCAGAAATAAGAATGCAGGCGCATTCGGGTTAGGTGACAGATTTACCGGTTTGCCGTTATCGCCAAGTCCAAAATCGGTAAAGGATTGTGTAAGCGTTAACGTATATTCTCCCGCCTGATACTCTCTTTGAGGATCGTCGATAGACAATGTAATTTTGCCGTATTCCTTCCCGCTCTTACTGTCAACCAGCACCGGCGAAACCGAACGGAGAATCGGGGTCAGATCATAATCGAATTGATAAGCTTTTAACCCTTTGTAATTGAGTGGATGATTCACCTCGATGTTATGACGCATCACTTCCACGAGCTCGGGCTCTTTACCGAGATCGTCACAATTGGCCTCGCACATATACAGAATCGCCTGCGTTTGGAACTCCTTCGGCAGTACTTTATTCTTGCCTTTAAATTCCTCCGGCATATCGTCCTCGGTATAGAACTCCACCTTAAAGCCATCGTTCAATAAATAATAACTAGTGTTCTTGATACGCACAGGCTCATCTTGAGGGAAGGCCATGTGCTCGTCCATATGCAGTCCAGGAAGATTCCGTCCAAGAACCGCAAGCAGGAAAATAATCAGGCCGATATGAAGAACATAGGGGCCCCAGCGGCTGAACCGCTGCTTCTCCGCCAGTAGGGTTCCGCCATCCGTTCGCACGCGGTAGCCCTTCTTCTTAATGATCGGTTTCACCCGTTCAACCCAGTCGGCACCGTCCTCTTCGACTTGTCCTTGGTATACCACCTTTTGGCGGGTAAGGAAGGACATATGCTTCGGAATCCGCTGTCTGCTGAGCGCTTTGTACAGTGGAAGGACCCGGTCGAGACTGCAAATGACAAGCGATGCGCCGATCATGACAAGCAGCAGCACGAACCACCATGACGTGTATGTATGGGACAGACCGAGCAAGTAATAAATATGCCCCAGCTGCCCGTACTCCTCTTTGTAATAGACCGAGGGGTCAATATTAAGGAATGTGCTTTCCTGCGGAAAGATGGTCCCTAGTGAGGAGCCAATCAGAGTAAGCAATATCAGATATATTGCTACTTTTACCGAAGAAAAGAAATTCCATACCCGATCGATAATACCGGGATTTTCTTTCTGTGATCGACGAGCAACGCCGTCATACCGCATTTCCAGAATCGGCTGGGCCTCTGCTTCCTCGGTCAGCGGCTTTCCGCATGCCTCGCAGAGGACCGTCCCCGTTGGATTCTGGTGTCCGCAATCACACTTCGTATTCTGGATCAAAGGCTTGGAACCTTGACTCATTTCGCATTCACCAACTGTTCAATTTGTTTGTCAAGGGTGTTCAAATCCAGTTCGCCTATACGGATATGATCAATTTTGCCAGAGGCCGTAACAAAAAAGGTGGTCGGCATCGGCCCAACCCCGAAGCTGGCAACAGCATCCCGTTTAGGATCCATCAGTATGGGGAACTTCACGCCGGTTTGAGCAACAAAATTCTCAACGGTCATTTTGTTCTCGCCCACATTAATTCCGATGATCTCAACGCCTTGACTGCTCCATTTCTCCCACTGGGCTTGAAGAGCCGGCATTTCCCGCACGCATGGCGGACAGTAGGTGCCCCAGAAATTAATCACCCTGGCCTTGCCTTCGTATTCGCTCATGGTATGTACGCTGCCATCCATGCCTAGAAGTTCAAAGTCCGCTGCCTTTTGACCCACTTTGGGAACCTTATCAGAGCCGAATACAACAGTTGCAACGGCGTAAACTCCGACCAGGATGATGGCAAGCAGAATCACAATCTGTACGCTTTTCTTTGATTTGCCCATAAAGCAGCAGCTTCCTTTCTATGACATTCATCATATCGTTTACTACGGGTGTGAACATCCTATGAACAATTATAACGAAATTTGTCATAAACGCCGCTCGCCATTTTGAATATTATGTGTCGGGTTTAACGTTTTCTCTTCGGTTTCCCGCCCGGCTTAGCGGCTTTCGCCATCTGCAAAAGCTGGTTGATTTCATCCGCTGTCAAATGGCGGTACAAACCTCGTTTTAAATTTTGCAGCAGCAGATCTCCATAAGATATCCGCTTCAAACGCGTTACCGGATGGGAAATCGCTTCGAACATTCTTCTCACTTGACGGTTGCGGCCTTCATGGATGGTAATCGATATGACGGATTGTTTATTATCCGGGTCCACATCCTTATATTCCACTTCGGCAGGAGACGTCATTCCATCCTCCAGCATGATCCCTTGGCGAAGCTTGTCCAGCTCGGTGCCATGGGGCACCCCTTTCACGGTAGCCAAGTATGTTTTGGGCACATGATATTTAGGGTGGCTGAGCAGATTGGCAAACTCGCCGTCATTGGTCAGCAGCAGGAGTCCTTCCGTATCGTAGTCCAAACGTCCAATCGGATATACCCGCTCTTTGATGCCCTTAAGATAATCCGATACAATTTTTCGGCCTTCGGGATCAGAAGCGCTTGTAATAACTCCCTTCGGCTTGTTCAGCATAATGTATACCTTTTTCTCATTCTTAATCGGTTTGCCTGAAACCGTAATGATATCCTGAGCTGGATCGGCCTTCGTGCCGAGTTCGGTAACGGTCTCTCCGTTTACCTGCACCTTGCCTTCAAGAATCAATTCCTCGCACTTGCGGCGGGAAGCGACTCCGGCCTGTGCCATAATTTTCTGTAATCTCTCCATGTTCGTTAGGTCACCTCATTCCTAATGATAACCATCGACAGGATAAATCACAAGCGCGTTCCATGGAAAATGTGCCCCAGGGCAGGAGTCGGAGTGAGGAAACAAGTATAACGGGGAAATATCATGGAGTCTGGATAGCTCCAAAATGATTTTACTGGCGGTAAACAGCTGTGTTTTCTGGTCCAGCGACATGGACTCGTAGCCGGTATTAAAGTCGCCCTCCAGACAGATGTGAATCTGGCCCGGGTGAACCAGCACGGATGAAGAAGAAACCGAGCCGTCCGGATGGATTTTAAAATCCCAGTTCCGCGGTTCCCGCTCGCACACGGTATGATGAATAACAAAACCCTCGAATTCCATTTCATCACCCCTACTACAATTTGTAATTGCAGCAGTATATGACGCGAGGGAATCGAGGGTATGGGCACACGTCCTGTTACATAGAAAAAACGCTCCGTCTTACTCAGACCGTCCGAATGATCTCAATTAACCGAACACCAGCAGGCAGACGGCGATCGCCGCAATAAAACCGATCACATCAGAGAACAGCCCCACCTTCAGCGCATACCGGCCATTGCGGATTCCGACGGCGCCAAAGTAGACGGTCAGCACGTACAAAGTCGTATCCGTGCTTCCCTGGATGGTCGAAGCGATTCGGCCAATCATGGAATCCGGACCGTATGCCCGGATCAGTTCCGTTGTATAAGCGAGAGAGCCTGTACCTGTCAGCGGCCTGAGAATTCCCAAAGGCAAAATCTCGCTCGGCACGCCTAGCGATTGCAGAAAAGGGCCCGTCCACCCCACAAAAAACTCCAGCGCGCCGGAAGACCGGAACACGCTAATGGCGACCATCATGCCCACCAAGTGCGGGATGATCCCAATCGCCGTGGAGAAGCCGTCCTTGGCTCCATCCACAAACGATTCATATACGGGCACTTTGCGGGTATAAGCATAAAGCGGAATGAATGCGATAATAATGGGAATAGACCAGGCGGAAACGAGATTAATCCATGACAGCAAGATTCATCACCCCTTCACATCCGGGTTCAGGCTTGTACCGACTCCCGGCGGCTTCTGGCGGCGTATCGTCCTTCTTCGATACCATCGGTCAGCCATAATGGCGGCCGCCGTCGCAATCGCAGTGGCCAAAAGCGTGGTCCCAACGATTTCCGAAGGATTAGCGGACTCATAATTCAGCCTGATCGCGATTAGGGTTGTCGGTATGAGCGTAATGCTGGCCGTATTTAATGCCAGCAGGGTACACATCGCCGGAGACGCTGTTTCTTTATCCGGGTTTAACTTCTGCAGCTCCTGCATCGCCTTAATCCCCATCGGAGTCGCCGCATTCCCCAGACCGAACAAATTGGCGCTCATGTTGGACAATATATAACCCATAGCGGGATGATTCTTCGGTACATCCGGGAACAGGAAGCGGACAACCGGGCCCAGCAGCTTGGCAACCTTCTTCAGCAGGCCCGCGTCCTCTGCCAGGCGCATCATGCCTAGCCAGAATACCAGTATGCTGATGAGACCGAAGGAGACGGTTACTCCCGTCTGGGCTCCGTCAAATGCGGCTTTTGTAACACTTTCGATGTTCTCGTTAAATGCCGCAAAGATAAAGCCGATCAGTATCATCCCCATCCAAATCAAATTGATCATCTCTTCGCCCCCGTTTGCTGCCTCGCTCGCGTGAGAATACACGATCTCTTTAGCGAAGGCTAGTTATGATTTGGCCCTGAACAGATGCCTTAGCACTTCTCCTGCAGACTGCCAAAGCGACAACGAACCGATGGGTCCGGATGTGCTTCTGGACTTCTGCAAAACCTCAGGGACTTCAGGTAACTTGCTTCCTTCGGCATAAACCGGAACTTTGCCGATGCTGACATTATCGAGCAGCAGTTCAATATGACCCCGGAGTCCGAAAGACAAGTCGGGTGTGCTCGCTTTATGCAGGACCAGCCTCTTCACTAGACGCGCTTCCTCATCATGCGCGAACGCATACGTAAAGGAGCTGCCCGTGACCAGTGGATAGCCCTGGATCTTCTGCCCTTTCTCCGTAACCTTTTTCAATGGAAAATGGTTAAATCCGTAATCCAGCATCTTGGAATGATCATTCCAATCGTTGCCGTCGTTCAGCGTAACCGCCGCAATCTGCTGACCGTTTCGGGTGGCAGAGCTTACTAGGCAGCGGAATGCTTTTTTGGTGTAACCGGTTTTGACGCCGTCCGCCCCCTCGTAGAAACGAAGCATCTTGTTTTTGTTATCCCATTTGTAGTCCCACGCTTCATTTGGATTCGGTGCTTTCTTGGTCGGCGTTTTGACAATTTCGCTAAAGACAGGGTTCTTGAGGGCATAAGCCGTCAGTTTGGCAACGTCATTAGCGGAAGAATAATGATCATCATGATCCAAACCATGAGGATTCATAAAATGTGAGTTCGTCAAACCGAGTCCGGCCGCCTTCTCGTTCATCAGCAGCACAAAGCCTTCTTCCGTACCCCCGACATGCTCGGCAATGGCCGTCGCAGCGTCGTTGCCTGATCGCAGCATTAAGCCGTACAGCAGATTCTCAAGTGTCATCTCCTCACCTAGCTTCAGGAAGAGAGAGGAGCCCTCTTTGGCAAAAGCATTCTTGGAGACCTTAACGCGATCGTCCAGCTTGCCGTGTTCAATCGCCACAATGGCTGTCATGATCTTGGTCAGGCTTGCGATTCTTAAACGCTCGTCCCCGTTTTTGCTGTAGAGCATTCTACCGGAAGTGACATCAATCAGTGCAGCTGCCTGCGCATGGTTGGCGGGGCCATTCTCATGATCTGCATGCACGGGGACGGCCGTGACCAGCAAGCAGCTTATGGCAATCAACATGGATAACAAAGACTTGCAGTTCGTCCATTTCATTTTCATCATTTTATCCTCCGGTGTTCAGAAATCTTGTACAAGTATATGTCGTCTGCGCTAAAGGTATGTCCATTTCATAATTATCGAATGAGTTCAGCTTCGCTGAATGCTCATATATCCACTTCTCTTCACAGCAAAAATCCCTTCCGTTATGGACGAAAGGGATTTGCTTGCTCCAATCAGTACGCAGGCGGAGGCGTGGTGCTATTCGCGGCATTGCTTCCTGATTGAAACATCGACTGGATTTGATCGAGTAAATACGGGGTCGCATCAATAATCCGTTCAAACAGATGGGTTTGATTGTCCAGCGGCACGATGTGCACGCCTTCTTTACCCACGACCAGGAAAGCAATCGGTCGAATGGACACGCCACCGCCGCTGCCGCCGCCAAAAGGGAGGGCACTATGATCGTTGTGCGTCCCGTTAGCGGTGGTAGATGCGTGTGCGCCTCCCGCCTCAACGTTGTAGTCGCTACCGCCGGCCGCGAAACCAAACGCCACTTTACTGATTGGCAAGATAACGCTGCCGTCCGGCGTATTCACCGGATCGCCCACAATCGTATTAACGTCCACCATTCCCTTGATGTTTTCCATAGCCGTTTGCATCAAGCCTTGAATAGGGTGTTCTGCCATGATCTAATTCCTCCTTTCACCTTTAACACGCGAACTATAAGTACCAGTCCAGCATACATAGCTTTTCCGCAAGAGATTTTCGCTATGCAGTTAAGCTCTGTGGAAATTTGCGGCGGACCGTTAAAGAGCGGCACCACGTCAATTCGGGGCAGCTCTTCCATGACCAGGCGATACGACATCCATCCAAGTAATGTATGCTTGATGCCATGCAGCAGCCCAGTCGCTACCGCCGTATCGGCCGCATGCTCCAAGGCAATCCGGGTTGACCAGCGCACATCTATGAGATGAACGGCCGACATGGTCTGTCTCAACCACTTTTTGAAACCTTTTGTTGAAAGCATGGCCCGTCCGTAGTCCTTAAATCTGATCGTTCTGCTCGAAGCCTTCGCCTCTTTTGAATCGTGTGCAGTTCCCTGTTCTCCGTCGTCACCAACGGTCTCCTTCTTAAACTCGATCCCACCGTTCGCCAGGTGAAAGGGGACTGCATACTTGCGCTTAATCAATCCGAAGATCATTTTGATTTCCGCCAACACTTTATATTCATCTTTTTTTAGAACCACATCCAGCTTAATCGTTACCTTGGAGCTCAGCACAACGATCAGCAATACGATGAGGAGAACGACCAGACCAGCCGCCAGAAAGATCCATATCCTCACGAAGTAACCCCCAGCACGAACTTAGTCAAATGTAATCCGCTTGGCTTAGTATGGCAAAAGCGCCTCCAAATGATGCGAAATTGTTCCAAGTCCTTCAATTCAAATTTTTTCGCTAGCCGCATAAAAAAATCCCGGACGATGGATTTCACCATGCCCAGGATCAACTTTTTGCTGCAACCTATAATATTGTATAATGGCTAGCTTTCCTCTACATCATCAAACGTAAGCTGACGACCGTCAAGCTTATCGAACAACAGCTGCGTTTCCTCTTCTAAACTATCGTTATCCTCGAATTGCGACGGCTCCGGCAAATCCTTGATATTGGCAAGCCCGAAATATTCCAGGAAGGACTTGGTTGTTCCATACAGAATCGGTCTGCCAATGGCCTCGGCGCGTCCGACTTCCTCGATCAATCCTTTGCTTACCAGCGTATGGATAGCCCGTTCGGACTTGACGCCGCGGATGTCTTCAATCTCTACGCGCGTAATCGGTTGACGATAAGCCACGATGGAAAGTGTTTCGAGTGCGGCTTGCGACAAGGAGGAGCGGGAAGGCGAATACGCCAGGCGCTCAAAATAGGGAGCGTGCTCGGCCAGCGTCGCGATTTTGTAACTCCCCGCAATCTGTACGATCTGAATCCCGCGCTCATGACGCTCCCATTCCTCCTTCATGTCCTCAAGCGCTTCGCCAACCAGGCCATCCGACTGCTCGGTGATCTCAGCAATTTGCCTAACCGACAAGCCCTCTTCTCCCGACAGGAACAGAAGCCCCTCAATAATCGATTTCAGCTTCGGATAATCCATCAATGCGTCCTTCCCCTCTCCACTCCATGACGATATCTTCAAACAACTTCTCTTGGTAGCACAAAATTTGCTTCATTTTCATCAGCTCCAAAATGGCCAGGAAGGTCACCACGATTTCATGCCGTACCATCTCTTCGTGTAGCAGCTTGGAGAACAGGATTCTGCCTCCAGGCCCAACCTCCTCCAATGCATTCATGACCTGACGAATCCGGTCCTTAACCGATATTTCATCCCGCTGAATGCGGGCATACGATGTACGTTTGACTGCTTTGCTTAACGCTTTTTGAAAAGCAGCGATCAAATCCGAAATATGTAATCCCTGCACCGGATTCTCTTCCACTTCCGGCATGTAAGGCGTCAGGTCTTCCGCTTCCTTGGAATAAATCAGACTGCGCTCCCATTCCTTCTCATGCAGGTGGCGTGCGATGCCTTTGTACTTACGATATTCGATCAGCTTCGCAATGAGCTCTGCTCGGGGATCCATGTCATCCTCTTCATAAAAATCGAACTCGTCCATTTCGATAACCGGAGGCTTCGGAAGCAATAGCTTGCTCTTTATAGACAGCAGCGTTGCAGCCATGACCAGAAATTCGCTCGTAATTTCCAGCTCCAGCTCCTGCATGTTGTGCAAATAGGCCATGTATTGTTCGGTAATCTCGCTGACGGGAATATCCTGGATGTCGATTTCCGCTTTATCAATCAAATGCAGCAGCAGATCGAGCGGTCCTTCAAACGTTTCCAGCTTGTATAATACGGTCACGGTGAATCCTCCCGCCAAAAAAATAAAATGCAGTGCTCCAAAAAAAGAGCACTACATTAAATAAGCACTATTTTAGGCTTTTCGTCAAGTTCGCCATTTCGATGGCTGCCATGGCGGAATCCCAGCCTTTATTGCCAGCCTTCGTTCCCGCACGCTCCACGGCTTGTTCGATATTCTCCGTCGTCACGACACCGAAGATCGTTGGTACACCGGTCTTCAGGTTAATTGCGGATACCCCTTTGGCCACTTCGTTGCATACATAATCATAGTGCGTGGTGGATCCGCGAATGACGGTTCCCAAGGTGATGATGGCATCGTATTTGCCGCTCTCTGCCATTTTTTGGGCAATCAGCGGGATTTCAAACGCACCCGGCACCCAGGCCACATCGATTTCGTTCTCCTGTGCGCCGTGACGCTTCAGTGCGTCCAGTGCGCCGCTCAGCAGCTTGCTGGTGATGAATTCGTTGAATCGACCTACGACGATCCCGTACTTTAGACCCTCGGATACTAATTTACCTTCAAATATTGTTGTCATGATGAATGACTTCCTTTCGGTTTGGAGTTTATATAAGGTCTTAAGGTGATCATAGGCATTGCTTCGCAACAAGTCGCTGCCGGATCAAATCGTTCTTCCGATCGCTGTTAAATCCTGATTTCATGATCTATTTTTTCAAGGTGGAAATCAGGATTTAAAGGCGACCGCTACCGCTTCTCCAGAACTGATTTGCTCCTCTGCTTATTATGCTCAGGCAAATCCGTCTTCTCAAATAAGACCTTTTGTTATATGGTGATTAGTTGGCACTCTCGTTCTGCTCAATATCGCTGAATTTCAGCATATGACCGAGCTTGGCTTGCTTTGTATGCAGGTAGCCCGTGTTATCCTCGTTCTCCGGCATTTGGATCGGAACGCGCTCCACAACCTCAAGACCGTAACCCTCAAGGCCTTTGATTTTGCGCGGATTGTTTGTCAGCAAGCGGATTTTTCTGATCCCCAGATCCTTCAGGATCTGGGCTCCGATGCCGTAATCGCGCAGATCCGCCGCAAAACCGAGCTTCAGGTTGGCGTCCACGGTGTCGAGTCCCTCTTCCTGCAGCTTGTAGGCTTTCAATTTGTTGATTAAGCCGATGCCCCGCCCCTCCTGGCGCATGTAGAGAAGAACGCCTCTGCCTGCTTCATCGATTTGGCGGAGTGCCGCCTCGAACTGGGGACCGCAATCGCAGCGATGGGAGTGAAACACATCTCCTGTCAGACACTCGGAATGCACGCGCACGAGGACAGGCTCATTCCCGTCGATCTCCCCTTTTACCAAGGCAACATGCTCTTTATTGTCCACGTCGTTGGTGTAGGCTACGGCCTGAAACACGCCGAAGTCGGTCGGCATCCGCACAGCTACCTCTCGCTGGACAAGCTTTTCTTTTTCATTGCGGTAATGAATCAGATCCTTGATGCTAATCAGCTTCAGCTCATGCTTCTTCGCAATCTCCACAAGGTCCGGCAGCCGTGCCATTGTGCCGTCTTCCTTGATTACCTCGCAGATGACGCCGGCCGGATAGGAGCCGCTCAATCTGGCAAGATCGACAGCGGCCTCCGTATGTCCTGCCCGGCGCAGGACGCCTCCATCTTTTGCGATCAACGGGAACATATGACCTGGTCTTCGGAAATCGGACGCAGATGCATTCGAATCCAAAATGCCTTTGACGGTGATGGACCGCTCATAGGCCGATATGCCTGTCGTAGTGTCCTTATGATCAATGGAAACCGTAAAGGCCGTTCCATGAAAGTCCGTATTTTGGGTAACCATCGGTTTGAGGTCGAGCTCCTGGGCTCTGGCCTGCGTCATGGGCAAACATACGAGCCCACGGCCTTCGGTGATCATAAAATTAATGACCTCCGGGGTTGCCTTATCTGCTAATGCGATAAAATCACCCTCATTCTCACGGTCTTCATCATCGACGACAATGACGACCTTGCCTTCCTTCAAATCGGTTAACGCCTCTTCGATTGTATGAAATGAAAAGCGCTCATCCATCGCTACTCCTCCTTCTTCCTCATGGAGACTCTATGTGAATCACCAGGCTTAGGCAAATCCGTGTTCCGCAAGATAATCCCTGCTGATCCCCGGTTTTGTTCCGCCTTTGCTGCCGGCCCCTTCTGAGCCGTAATGCAGCAGGTGATCTACATATTTCCCTAAAATGTCGCATTCGATATTAATCGTATCGCCCGCTTTTTTATAAGCCAGCACCGTCTCCGCCAGCGTATGGGGGATGATGGATACCGTAAAGGAGGAATCTGTCGTTTTGACAACGGTCAAGCTGATTCCATCCAGGGTGACGGAGCCTTTCGGAATGATATATTTGAATATGTCCCCATTCGCGGGCGCAATCTCGTATACCACGGCATTCTGATCTGCCTGCACGCTGCGAATGACGCCTACGCCATCCACATGCCCCTGAACGATATGGCCTCCGAATCTGCCTCCGGCCGCCATCGCCCGTTCCAGATTCACCTTTCCGCCTGGCTGCAGTTCCTTAAGATTGGTATTTCTATAGGTTTCCGGCATCACGTCTACCGTAAATATACCTTTGTCAATGGTTGTAGCTGTCAAGCAAACGCCATTAACGGATACGCTGTCCCCCAGCTTTAAATCATCCATAATCCGGCTCGCGGAAATGCTCAGCAGCATGGCTTCGCCCTTCCGTCCGATCCGCCTCATCTCGCCGATCTCCTCAACCAATCCAGTAAACACAGGCTTCCCTCCTTTCTTTCTCCTTATTTCCAGACCGGAATCCCGGTGACGTAAATATTGTCGCCAAGTCTTTCGGTCTCAAGTCCTGTCAGCTGAATCGCTTGATTCATCTGCTCATACCCGCTGAACATGTAATTTCCCGGGGAATCGTATCCACCAATAATCTTAGGGGCGATGAACTGGATGAGCCGATCCACCAGCTTCTGTTCCAGCATTGAGCCATTCAGCGTGCCCCCGCCCTCCAGCAAAATGGAGGCAATCCCCTTTTGCCCCAGTTTCACCAGTGCAGCCTTCAGATCCACACGCGGTCCTGGCCCGCAGGGGATAACCTGAATTCCTTGCTCTTCCAGCACGGACCGGTTCTTCTCATCCGCCTGCTCCGTCGTCAAGACCCATGTCGGCGCCAAACCGTCTGTCACGACATGGCTGTCGAGCGGGATTCGTAAGCTGGAATCCACAATGATCCTAACCGGATGCAAGCCTTCCACGCCAAGTCTTGTCGTCAGGCTTGGATTATCCGCGATTACGGTAGACACGCCTACCATGATGCCCTGGTGACGATGACGCAGCGTATGCACAAGCTCTCTTGATTCCTCATTGGATATCCACTTGCTATCACCGGTTTTCGAAGCGATCTTGCCGTCCAGCGTGCTGGCTGTCTTTAACGTTACGAAAGGCTGACCCGTCGTAATGAATTTAATGAAGGTTTCGTTCAAGCGAAGAGCACGTTCCTTAAGGACACCGATCTCAACCCGGATTCCCGCTGCGCGCAGCATTTGGATCCCATTGCCCGCAACAAGAGGATTGGGGTCCTCGCAAGCAACAACCACTCGCTGAACACCCTCGGCAATCAGCCTCTCGCTGCATGGCGGCGTCGTACCGTAGTGACTGCAGGGCTCCAGTGTCACGTACACCGTACTGCCCGCTGCCTTGGTGCCAGCCATATTCAGGGCATGAATTTCAGCGTGCGGTGTTCCGCGCTCCAGATGTGTTCCCACCCCTGCAAGCGCGCCATCCTTAACGACGACACAGCCCACAACCGGATTAATCCCGGTTTGGCCCTGAGCACGTTCAGCCAGGTCCAGCGCAAGTGACATATAGAATTCATCGTTGACGATATCCATGCTAAACATGCCCCTTTCTCAACGTTCACACAAAAAAGCCCTGCCAAAGATTCGGGGAATCCTTAACAGGGCTTGATGGAAGTTAATAATCGACATACTAAATAACCGTTATGATCGCAGGTTTTGCCTATAACAAACGATTCAAATCCGTTACCGACGACATCAAATCATCGCAAGCACAGGTTTGAATTGCATGTGAAAACCTGCACATAACGCATATCGCGTTGTGTGCACAGACACAAATAGCACATGTTGCTTATGTGTCTTTCACTCCTTCTCCCATCCAGACTATACTGTCGGTCCCGGATTTTCACCAGGTCCACCGCATACGGTGTGTCACAACACACGCATATCCGGGTCACGGACTAAGACGCAGCCATCTGCTTTCTAAAGCTCAATCACTGCGTTCATCACCGCCGGTAGGGAATTTCACCCTGCCCCGAAGGATTAAACATATGAAATTGTTTGATCTTATCAAGAATCTTATCACCACCTTTTGAAAATTGCAAGAAAAACAACTAACTTTTTTAAAGTTTATAACTTAATGCCAATATGTCTATTGAATGTAGAAGGAGAATCCTCCCCCAAGGGAGAACAGTTAAATAGGATAAACACAGGAACTAGATACAGTTGAAAAGGAGCACGCAACGATGAAAACATCGCTGGACATTGTCGTCCGTCCTACGGAGATCGACGTCAACGGACATGTAAACAACGCCAAATACCTGGAATATCTGGAGTGGGGCCGTGAGGAATGGTACGAAGCAGGAAATCTTCAATATGACCTATTGAAACGGATCGGCGTCCAGACCGTTACCGTCAATATCAATATTAATTACCGCAAGGAGTGCGGCCAGGGCGAACGGCTGACGATCGTGACCGAACCGCAGACTATGGGTCGTACGAGTTATGTGCTGATTCAGACGATATACAACGAACAGGGAGAGCTGTGCGCGGATGCCGCCGTTACCAGTGTGGCGATGGATGTACATACTCGAAAAAGCCGGCCTGTTCCGGAGGAGCTCCGCCAATTATTCCCTGACCCTGCCTAACCCCTCCCCGGAATATTAAAAACAGGCTCACCCTTATGAGTGAGCCTGTCCTGACCAGAAGCTAATGGTTACGCTTCGTATACTTCTACTTTTTCCATTTTGTCGCGGCCTTTGAATGCATCCACATACTCCATGCCCTCTACAACTTTACCGAACACCGTATGTTGTCCGTCCAAATGCGGCTGCGGCTCGTAGCATACATAGAACTGGCTTCCGCCCGTGTTGCGGCCGGCATGCGCCATGGCCAAGCTTCCACGCTCATGCTTGTTAGGGTTGATCTCGCAGTTGATGGTATAGCCAGGACCGCCGGTTCCCGTTCCCTGTGGGCAGCCGCCTTGAGCAACGAACCCAGGAATTACGCGGTGAAATACAAGACCGTTATAAAAACCGGAGTTCGCCAATTTCTCAAAATTAGCTACCGTATTCGGTGCATCATTCTCGAACAGATCAAGCACTACCTCTTTGCCGTTCTCTAATGTGATCTTCGCTTTTTTAGCCATATGTGTTATCTCCTTCCGTTATTAGAACGCTTTAATCGATTTTTTTACAATGCATTCTATAGTTTACTATGAAATGAGCTTCGAAGCAAAAACGATCTTGTCCCCCGTTTACACATCCTATATCAAGTCCAAGGCAAACCAAAGAGCCCTGACCGCAGCCGGAGGCAGTGGCGGGCCCTCTTGGGTTTTAGAGCCGTAAAACAAACTTCAGTTTAATTGGTTACGGTTTCTTTGGTTACACTTGCCGGCACCACATCATGACTGATGATGTCCGCAAGCGACTCACGGCGTACGACCAGCTTGCTCTGTCCGTCCTTCACGAACACGACTGCAGGTTTGCGGATGCGGTTGTAATTGCTAGCCATGGAATAGTTGTATGCGCCTGTGCAGGATACGGCCAGCAAATCGCCTGTTGCTACCTTCGGAAGCTCCAAGTCCCAGATGAGCATGTCTCCGCTCTCACAGCACTTGCCGGCAATGGATACCGTTTCTTCCGGTTTCTCATTCGCCCGGTTCGCCAGCAGCGCTTCATATTTCGACTCGTACAGCGCCGGGCGCGGGTTGTCCGTCATTCCGCCGTCTACGGCAACGTATTTACGCACTCCGGGAATATCCTTGCTTGTGCCCACCGTATACAGGGTGGTGCCTGCATCACCAACAATGCTCCGGCCCGGTTCCACCCAAATTTCAGGAAGTTCGGAGCCAAGGCCCGCAAAATGGGTCTTCACGGCATCCGTGATCGCTTTTACATACTGGGATACTTGAAGCGGCGTATCGCCATCCACGTAACGGATACCGAAACCACCCCCAAGGTTTACAACCTTGAACACAACCCCCAAACCTTCTTTAACGGAAGCCGCGAATTCAGCTACGCGCTGAACAGCCATCTGAAAGCCTTCCACCTCAAAAATCTGGGAGCCGATATGGGAATGAATACCCATCAGATGAATGTTCGCTTGAGCCTCGGCAAGCTTCACCGCTTCATAAGCAGAGCCGTTGCCGATATCAAAGCCAAATTTCGAATCCGTTTGGCCTGTTGAGATATACTCATGCGTATGAGCCTCAACACCCGGTGTCACGCGTAGCAGAATGTTGACCTTCCGATTCTTCTCGGCAGCAATCGCTTGCAGCATATGCAGTTCAACTACGTTATCGACAACGAAACAGCCAATTTCGGCATCCAGCGCCATCTCAATTTCTTCCGGGGTTTTATTATTTCCGTGGAAATGAATCCGGTCTGCCGGGAATCCGGCCTCAAGTGCGGTGTACAGCTCTCCGTCTGATACGACGTCAAGCGACATACCTTCCTGGTCGGCCAATTGGCACATGGCCATCACGCAAAACGCCTTACTTGCATACGCGACTTGGAACTTCAAGCCGGACGCCTTGAAGGCCTCGATGTATTCCCGACAACGATTGCGAACAGACTGCTCGTCTACAATATATAGTGGTGTTCCATATTGAGCTTTCAAATCGGATGTGTCACACCCGCCGATTTCCAAATGCCCCTGATCGTTAATCTTGCTTGTACCGTGTAAAAACATGCTTACAATTCCTCCGATCCATTGATTCAAAATAGGGTAATCGAATAATTGTTCACAGTATAGCAGACAACGGAAGGTAATCAAAATGGATTTTTCAACACAACATTTGTGTTATTGTTATTGCTCGCCTCTCGGATTCATTTCAGGGCCCATTTTGGTGTTGTCGCGTGTTTTATTGTGGGCCGGGCGTCTTCTTGATAGAAGCAGCGGTTTGCGGAACAAAACTTCGCCCATCGCTTTTGCACTAAACGGTATAAATGGCCACAAGTAAGACGAGTTATAGGAACGGTGTGTCGTCAGGAGCAGAATCAGAAGCGTCGTCCCGATGACAAAACCCTTCACCCCGAACAGGGCTGTTGCAAGCAGAAGGAGCAGCCTGAACATCCGGTTGGCAAGTCCCAACTCATAACTCGGGGTCGCGTACATCCCGATGGACGCAACCGCCATATACAGGACGACCTCGTTGACAAACAATCCGGTCTTAACGGCGATGTCGCCGATCAAAATCGCGGCGATCAGCCCCATCGCCGACGCAAGCGGTGTCGGCGTATGAACGGCAGCCAAGCGGAGCAAATCCACGCCGAATTCAACGATCAGAAACTGCAGGATAATCGGAATTTTAGCATTCTCCTGCGGACCGATGATCTCGAGTCCCGGCGGCTTCAGTTCAGGATGGACAACAAGCAGCATCCACAGCGGGAGCAGGAACATGGATGCAAAAATGCCTATAAAACGTATCCAGCGGAGATATGTCCCCATAAAGGGGGTTTGGCGATTCTCCTCGGCATGCTGACACAGATCCAAAAACGTGGTTGGCATAATCATCACGCTCGGTGAAGTATCTACCATGACAACAACTCGGCCTTCGAGCAGATGGGAGGATACAACATCCGGCCGTTCCGAATATCGGACCAGCGGAAATGGGTGCCAGCCTTTGTTCACGATTGCTTCTTCGAGCTGTTTATCTCCAAGTGGAAGCCCCTCTAAATCCACTTCCTTGATTTTATCGCGAATCGCCTCAACCTGCGTACGGTCCACGATGTCATCTATGAAAACCAGGCACACATCCGTTCTCGTCCGCCTTCCGACCTTCATGACCTCAACGTGAAGTCCCGGATCACGAACCCGTCTTCGCACCAGGTTCACGTTGGTAACGAGTGTCTCCGTAAAACCATCCCTTGCGCCGCGAACGACACGTTCCACCGCAGGCTCCTCGAGCCCGCGCACAGGATATTTCCGGGTATCCAACAAGATGGCGGAATGCGCATCCTCAATGAACAGCGCACATATACCCGAGAGCACTTCGTTAATCACTTTGCTGAGCCTTGTATCCCGCTCCACTTGGACATGGGGAATATAGCGGGTCATCATCTCGGTAAGTGCCTGATTGCTCACATCCTCCGGTGTCAGATACGTCAGCCTTGTCAGTATATCCGTCACCACGGCATCATTCGTGAAGCCGTTTAAGAAGAGAAGTCCCGCGTTTCTGCCGGCAAAGTTCATTTCACGGAATACCACATCAAAAGAAACCCCAAGACCGATAACTTCCTTAAGCACTTTTTTCAGATCACTCAGCTTTGCGGGGACATGGTCTGTATGCTGCCAGTAGATGACGGATTCCTCGGTGCTGTTGGAGGTCTCGGCCTCCCTCTTCTCAGCCAGCTCCTGTTCCTCCAATGCTTTGATCTCCGATGGTGGAATGATCGGAATATCGGTCTCCCGTTCGCCGTTATATGTTGTTTTCTCGTCCATAACCTACCTCCTAGCCTCAACTATCACTTGCTGTAAACAAACCAGTCGAACAGAGAGCCCGCTACCTTGCCTGCGACCATGGCCATAAGAAGACCGAACAAATACCCCGTCAACCGGAGCCGCTTGGCCAGAATCGGCAATACATTCAATACTTCGGTCAATGCGGCTGCCAGCATGCCGATGAATATCCCACACATCAATCCGATCACGGTACTCACAACCGGTCCCAAAGGAACGGACCATCGCCAGAAATCGGCCACCGTGCCGATAAAAGATCCGGCAATTAAAGCCCCTTCATACCAATGGACCCGGTTGTACGTTGCCGTCAGCTGGGACAATCTCGGAATGATGTCCAACACGATGATGAGCGCAATGACTCCGCCGCCGACGGCGATGCCCCCAGCTACGCCAAGAACACAGGTGAATATCCCTTGCAGAATGGTCATCATCATGGTTCCTTACCTGTCGTATCCGCTCCGGCGTTCATTTTCCGATATTCTTCGGCGACCACGAACTGATCCAGATTTTCCTGATAGAGGTACATTTCCACCTCGAGCGGGGTCGGTTCTTCATTCCATTTTTTCTTGAATAAGTGATTGAAGAACACCGTCATTCCGAATCCGAGCCCGAGCGAGTATGCAATCTGGAACAAATAGGGATGCTCGTCTCTTTTCCCCGTCACCATCTCGACGATTCGGATCTGTACCTCGAGCATGTTGACGTCGGCATGGAAATTCATAATGGTCAGCGCCGAACCGAAAAACAAGAGCAGCCAAATGAGCGGGAACCACAATTTGGACCGCTTGCTCTCCGGACCAATAAGCTCCACCAGGGTATGATGGTTTCCCATCGGTTCAATATGGGCGCCAGGAATCAATGCTTGAATCTTCGGGATGATTTGTATCAGATCCATGACAAGGCGGTTGCCATCGATATCCTTCGGCTGCGTAAGCGGCAGGGCTCTAAGCCGCTTCTCCCATTCGGGCTCGCAGACAATGAAGGCGACATCACCTAGTTTGACGGTCTGGTTTCTTGGTAACTGTATGCGGCTCCTTAGCTGCAGAAACACCGTCGGAGTGGGATTAACCTTCATCCGAAACACTCCTTTACTGCTAAATTACCGTTAGTATGGGAAATGTCTCTCCTTTCTACTCGGATTTACCATACTTTCTTTATCCGGCACATCAACAAGGAGGTTGTTGAAAAATGAAAAGACGCCGTCCCCTAAGGGCGGCGTCAGTTTGAGCATTTCTTTAGAATAACGGCTGCGAGCCGCTACTGCGCGATCTCGTTCCGTATGCTCTGCAATATTTTTTTCTCAAGTCGCGATACCTGTACTTGGGATATGCCCAGCCGGCTGGCAACTTCCGACTGCGTCTGATCCCGGTAATACCGCAGATATACAATGAGCCGCTCCCGTTCGGTCAAGCCGCCTATCGCTTCATTCAAGGCCAGCTTGTCGAACCATCGTTCCTGCGATTCATCAGCTATCTGATCCATTAGCGTTATGGGATCCCCGTCATTTTCAAATACGGTCTCATGAATCGAGGTTGGCGGTTTGTTCGCCTCTTGGGCAAACACCACTTCCTCGGGGGTTACCCCAAGCTCTTCGGCAACCTCTTTCACCGTTGGAAGCCGATCGAGCTGCTTGGACAGCTCGTCTCGCTTCTTCCTGACTTTGTTGGCCATTTCCTTAAGCGAACGGCTGACCTTCAGGGTCCCGTCGTCCCTTAAGAAGCGCTGAATTTCTCCGATGATCATCGGTACGGCATAGGTCGAGAACTTTACGTCATAACTGAGATCGAACTTGTCCACGGATTTGAGGAGACCGATACAGCCGATCTGAAACAGATCATCAGGCTCATACCCCCGGTTCATAAACCGCTGAACGACAGACCAGACAAGACGAATATTACAGTTGACGAGCGTGTCCCGGGCGACATTATCCCCGCTTTGGCTAAGTGCAATGAGTCGTTTGACCTCCGCGTCGTCCAAATAAGTCTGCGAAGTTTTCTTCACATCGGCATCCATTTGTCCAACCCCTAATTATATAAAGCTTTCTTAGATTCGATCCTCTTTTTCATTTTGATCGAAGTACCGCTGCCTGGTTCGCTGACCACTTCAAATTCGTCCATGAAATTTTCCATGATGGTGAATCCCATGCCGGATCGCTCCAGCTCTGGCTTTGATGTATAAAGCGGCTGCTTGGCCATCTCCAAGTCTTCGATCCCATGGCCGGAATCTTCAATGCACAGCGTGATCATATCCCCGTCTATGGAGGCTTCAATCTTGACAACCCCATCCGGATCACTATCGTAACCGTGGATAATGCTGTTTGTGACCGCTTCGGAGACTACCGTTTTCAGGTCACTGAGCTCATCCATGTTGGGATCCATCTGGGAGATGAACGCAGCCACGGCGACACGGGCAAAGGATTCGTTTTCCGACTTTGCGGCAAACTGCAGAGTCATAAAATTATGCTGTGCTTTTCCTTCACTCATGACACTACCTCCAAACCCGAGAGTGCCGTGCTCTCGTTCTCATATATCGGCATGATCTTGAACAGCCCCGACATTTCAAGCAAGCGGTAAACCTGCGGCTTGACATCGCATACCGCCATCTTTCCGCCTTTTTGCTTGATGAATTTATAGCGTCCCAGGATGACCCCAAGTCCCGAGCTGTCCATAAAGTCCAAGTCCTTTAAGCTCAGCACCAAGTGCTCTGTTTGACGTCTCTGAATAGCTTCATCCAGCTGCATCCGGACATGATCGGCCGTATGATGATCCAGTTCCCCGGACAGACGGACAATCAGTACATGCCTGTGATGCTCCATATCAACATGCAGATTCATGTTTGCTCACTCTCCTCCCTGACATGAACAAAGATTTCTACATTTGAAAAAGACATTCCTGCATCCCGACAAAACTAGAAGAAAACTCCTATTAATCTACATGAAACAACTTGCCGGTTGTCCGTTTGAACAGCTTCCAGAATCCGGCCTTCTTCACCTCGACAGGAGATGTCAGCTCGAACTCCTTCACTACCCGATCGCCTTGATACACCGTTAGCTTGCCGACGACTTGTCCGGCGGCTACCGGCGCCTTTAAATTCGGGTCCATCTGAATTTCATGACGGATATCCGGACTTTTTACGCCCTTCTTAACCAGCACGCTGTAATCTTTATCCGCTTGAATCGAGATCTCTGGCACGGTCCCCTTCTGGACCTTCACGATACCTAACACTTCACCCGGCTTATAGATGGAATGCATCGAATACTGGGAGAAGGCATAGTCAAACATGCGAGATACTTCATTATTCCGAGTCTTTGTATCCGGAGCTCCCATGACAACGGCTACAGCGCGCAGTCCGTCCCGTTTGGCCGTTGCCGATAAACAGAATTTGGCCTCTGACGTGTATCCGGTTTTCAATCCGTCAGCACCCGTGTAGAATCGAACCAGCTTGTTTGTGTTGACCAGCCAGAACGGTTTTTCTGAATCTTTACGTAAATAATCCTGATATGCTCCCGTATATTTGGTGATCTGGTCATATTTCAGCAGCTCCCGGCTCATGACCGCAATGTCGTGGGCCGAAGTATAGTGATTCTCTGCAGGAAGTCCGTTGCAGTTCACAAAATGTGTATCCTTCATTCCCAGCTCGGCCGCTTTCTCGTTCATCAGCTTCACAAACGCTTCCTCTGAGCCGGCAATTTTCTCCGCCACCGCGACGGAGGCATCATTGCCTGATGCCATGGCTATGCCTTTGAGCATCTCATCCACCGTCATCTCTTCGCCGGGCTCAAGAAAGATCTGCGACCCGCCCATGGAGGCCGCATATTCGCTGGTACGCACTTTATCCGTCCACTGCAATTGTCCTTCATCGATGGCCTCCATCGTAAGCAGCATCGTCATGATCTTGGTGATGCTCGCCGGAGGCAGCTTATCATGGCTGTTTTTCTCGTAAATAATGGTTCCGGTATCCGCATCCAGCAATATAGCAGAACGAGCACCTGGTGCCAGTTCCTCTTGAGATGATCCTTCGCCGGGTTTGCTTTTTTCTTCTGCATAACTTGGTACAGCCGCACTGGACAACCCTACAAATAGAACCAGCAATCCAGCGATTAACGCTTTTTTCACTTCCATCCCCTCCTGACATTCGTAATGGCATCCCGAAAATAACGGGTCTGCTATTCATTGTCGTCAGGATGAAAACAAATTATTCCAGTATTTTACGGAAATATTATCACCTTGATCTTAAAGGAACACAGAATAACCCCACAAAGTGGAGCCTATGCTTCGATGCTTATTCCAAATCCTTTGCGGGGACCCCAAACACGTATAAATGCGAATGCAGAATGGTTCAGCTTCGCTGAAAACTTATAGCAAAAAAGCTGGACTCGGCAGATATAAATCCGCCGGAGCCCAGCCCCTTGCTAAAATGGGTTATTACATTTTTGGAATAATGGCCATGACAAGCGCAAGGAATTTCTCCCGGACCTTCTCGGCGGTCTCCATAACCTCGTCATGGGATAGCGGCTGATCCAATATTCCGGCTGCCATGTTGCTGATGCAGGAGATGCCCAGCACTTCAAGACCGGCATGTCTGGCCACAATGACCTCAGACACCGTGGACATGCCTACCGCATCCGCACCGAGCGTACGCAGCATGACGATCTCGGCAGGCGTTTCATAGGTTGGTCCGAGCAAACCTGCATAGACCCCTTCTCTCAGCGCAATGCCCTGACCCACCGCGACTTCTTTTGCCAATTGGCGAAGCTGACGGCTGTAAGCCTGGGACATGTCCGGGAACCGAACGCCAAGCTCCGGATCATTCGGCCCGATCAGCGGGTTGGTGCCTGTCATGTTCAGATGATCGGAGATCAGCATGAGGTCACCCGGCTCGAAGGACGTGTTGATGCCGCCCGCCGCATTGGTAACCAGCAGACTTTTCACACCCAGCTCTTTCATGACGCGCACTGGGAAAGCCGTCACTTCCGGACCATAGCCTTCATACATATGGAAACGGCCCTTCATCAGAACGACAGGTCGATCGTGAATCGTACCCAGCAGCAGTTCTCCTTCATGGCCTTCTACTGTGGACACGGGAAAATGAGGAATGTCCGTGTACGGGATGGAGACCGGGTTCTCAATTAATTCTGCCAGCACGCCGAGTCCTGAACCCAAAATCAGGCCGACCTGGGGCTCGACACCCTTCTGCCCGCGTATGTATGCCGCTGCTTCCTTAATGCTTTCCTGATGAATTGAACTCATGTTCATACCTCTCCTAACTGAGAATAAGTTGTAGATCTTAGTCGAGCAGGTCTCGCTAAGATCTCGGGTGAAAATGATCATATACTTCCTTCATGCTTTTCTTGGTGGATTGATACATGCCGGTGGTGGATAATGCCGAGTGACCCAGCATCTCCTGAACCGAACGCAAGTCGGCGCCGTTCTGCAGCAAATGAATGGCAAACGAATGGCGAAGGGTATGCGGCGTGATCTCCTCATCGATATCGGCCAATTTGCCATACTTTTTAATGATTTTCCAAAATCCCTGCCGTGTCAAGCGCGTACCGAGTGAATTCAGGAATAATGCATCCTCATCCGCATCACGAATCAGCTTGTCCCGCATGTCTTGCATATAAATAGCCACGCTCTCGGCTGCGATCTGGGTAATTGGAAGAATTCGCTCCTTCCCTCCGGAAACGGCACAGCGAAGAAATCGCATCTCCATATTTATGTCATGCGTATTCAAATTCACCAATTCCGACACCTTAATACCTGAAGCATATAGCAGCTCCAGCATTGCTTTGTCCCGGGCCCCCTGAGGGGTGCCGGAATCCGGGGCCGACAGCAGCTTGTCCACCTGCTCAATGGTTAGCGACTTGGGCGGCTTCCGTTCCGGCTTCGGATTATCCAGCAGCTGGGTCGGATCTTGTCCTATAACGGCTTGACGCACCAAATATTGAAAAAAGGAACGCAAGGAAGCCGTGCAGCGAAGCTGGCTTGATGCCGCCTTGCCCTGCTGCCTCAGTCTTCCCATGTATAATCCAAGCATGGTACGTGTAACTTCCTGCGGATGGATAACGTCTCTTTCCTCTGCAAAAGCAATGAATCCTAGTAAGTCGGCCCGGTACGATTCAATCGTACTTCGGGACAATCCCTTCACGTCTTCCAGATAGGTTACATATTCGTCCAGATATTGTTTCATGATCTTTTTGCTCCTATTCCCGTGTGCCCGTTACAAGCACGATCACTCCCCATACCAGTAGTACAATCGCAGACGTTCCGCCGGCGAAAATCGGGAGTCCATGGTGCTTTCAGGCTGAAAAGCCTTAACCGCTTGACCGGAAGGCGCACGGTAAGGATCCACTGGGGTCAGCCAATCTCCCACCCAACCCAGCACAAAGTAAAAAAACATCGTCAGAACGGCAAACATCGTAATAAATCGGATCATTGAGCCTATTTTTCGGATCGATATAATCACTGGCAGCGCCTCTCTTTCATCTTTGCTTGATCACCAAGTGAAAGTGGGTATTACAGGTATACTTCACGTATATCCTATGATACAAGCTGCTGGATTATGACGCTTTCCTCTGATGTTCTTTAGTCATTGGACTTGGCGGTTATTGGGATAGAATAAAAAAAACGTCTTATCGACGTACATGGATGATGTAGAATGATAGATTGTTCTTGCGTGAACGATACGAACTCGTGCATGTTCCATATATATTTTGGTTACCATCTAAAAAACCCTCCCGGCTTACCGCCGTAGAGGGCTTGCCGTGATGGTCATCACTGCGGTTTGTTGAATGATATAAAATTATGATTTGTCCTGGTCATTCTTGCCCTTCTCTTTGCAACGGTAGCATATGCCATGGAAATCAAGCCGATGGTCATGAACGGTAAAGTTAAACTCTCGCTCTAACCGCTCTTCCAATGGACCGAGCCAATCCTCGCGTATCTCATCCATGCTTCCACATTGAGTACATATCAAATGATGATGGTGATGCTTCGAAGTATCCGTCCGCAAGTCATAACGGGCGACACCATCGCCAAAATTTATCTTCTCGACAACATGAAGCTCACTGAGCAGCTCTAGGGTACGGTACACGGTTGCCAGACCGATCTCCGGAGCCTTCTCTTTCACGAGCATAAATACATCCTCTGCGCTAAGGTGGTCGTCTTCATTTTCCAACAATACGCTTACCGTGGCTTCCCGTTGGGGCGTTAATTTGTATCCTTGGGATTGTAGCTGCTGCTTAATTTTGTCGATCCGCGCTTCCATCGTTTCCCTCCCCCTTGGAAATCACTGCACGTTATTGTTCACTTCCTTCATTATAGGGGGATTTGACAAACAAAGTCAAACGGTTTTGCTTTATGGAAAAATTCGCGGATTATAGCAACATTGGCGTGACCCAGCGCATCATGACCGGGGTTACCCAGGTTTCAAAAGAAGCGACTCCGAGCGTTAACAGGACCATGAAAAAGGTCAGCATCGCATACGAAGCAAAGGGCTTTACCATGCTCCCGCCGCGATTCATAATAAACCGGTCCCTGATGATGTATAGGGAGAAGGTTATCGCCGCTACGCTGCACATCATGAGCACGGGGATGATGAACAAATTTTGCGGTGCAATCGATACCAAGGCGAACAGCAGTCCTTTCCAAGAATACTGTCCGACCAAGTAACCGACCGTAAACCCAATAAGCACTCCTTTTAAGAAGTCCAATATCAATATTCCCGGAAGCCCGATAACGGACAATCCCAGAATCCATATCAAACCGATCCATTTCAGATGAAGGGCTGCGATGCTCCAGTAAGAAGACTGACTCATGGTTTCTCCACCGTCCTGCACGTTTACAAAAAAGTGGTTTAAATATCGGGCCATCTCCTGCTGCTGCTCCAATGAAAGTGCATTGACCATCAACGCTCCAAACAGGACGCCAACTAAAAACAAGACGCCCACGAACACATAGAGCATGGTCTGATCCTTAAAGGCTTGGCGGAATGATTGCATAGAATAGAGTCTCCTTTCTGTGTCTCTACTCTACTCTATGACCATCACCCTTCTTGTATGACCTAGCGATTGAAAGAGTTGATCGATTTAGCGGAGAACCTTCCCGTAAGAGCCTCCCCCGCCATCCGATAAGGACAATGTCCCGTTTCTAGCCATCACAATGCTGGCAGCGAGCCCTTCTCCAGCAACAGCGGCAAGCTCTGCTTCCGTAGCCTGGTGAAGGATGTGCATTTCGGTGCCGAAAGCCCCCAGCAGCTTCGACATCGACGATTTGCCAAGGCCCGGGATGAACTCTAGCGGAACCTGATAGTGATATGCCGGCCGGCTTTGCGGTACCATGGGCTCTTTGCGGTCAGCGATGTTCAGAATCCGATCAAACACGCCCTGCACCAGCTTGGTACTCCCGCAGTAAGGACAGCGCACCAATTCATGAATATCGCTGCCCTCCTCCAGAATGCTGTCACAGCCGCCGCAGTAAGTACGATGGTATTTTCCGAGTCTGGGATTAAGCCCGTAGTTCGCGCTGATTCTTCGACCGTTACTTGTTCCAAGCGCCTGGCGAAATTCGGTAAATGAAGGCTTCGCCATATCAATCCGGTTGTATTCCCTGCCGATTTTCCCAAGCGAATGCGCATCCGAATTTGTCAGAAAGGAGTAGGCATCCAGTTCGCTTATCCGCCCCGCCATCGAGGAATCAGCACTGAGTCCAAGCTCTATTCCCGCAATCCCGTTCAGGTCCAGCACCTCGCTCATACGATCCGCCATGCTGCCGTACAGCCCTTTATGAGGCGTAAAGACGTGTGCAGGTATTAGCAGCCCGCCGCGATCCAAAATCTCCTGCTGCAGCTCACGAGGGCTGACATAGATGCGCTGCGAACTAAGCTGCACATTCTTCATGTATTTTGCCATCCAGACAGAAAACTCCTGAATGGTGTTTAGGTCAGGGAAATAGGCCAGCACATGGGCTGCCCCACGGCCGCTTTCGCGAATTTCAATCTCGCTTCCAAGCAGGATCACCGTATCCTGATACGCGATGCCGCCTCCATCTATCTCCTGCATGACGCCGCTGTCCAAACATTGGAGAATATCCTGCTGTACCGAAGGAGAATGGCAATCGATGATACCGATCATTTGGATGCCTTTGCGCTCCGAGGCCTCCACGGCTATATTCTCAAAGGTCAAATTGTTACTTGCGCTAATTTTCACAGCTTGTCCGCTGCTTGTGCGCCCTATGTGAATGTGCATGTCGCAGTAATAGGACTGAAGCTCCTCCCCGGTTGACATGTTCTTTTCAGGCTGCAGCATATCAGATTTTTCCTGTCAGGCTATACATATTCCAAGCATAAACGGCGAGAATGGTCTTCGCATCGCTGATTCTTTCTTCTTGTATGAGTGAATACGCCTCTTCCAGCGAGATTTCCATCATCTCTATAAATTCATCCTCATCCGGGTTCATGTCGCCGCTGACCAGATCCTCTGCCAGATATAAGTGAATGATCTCATCTGCAAATCCCGGGGAGGTATAAAAGGAATGCAGTTTACGAATGGAACCGCATGAATAACCCGTTTCTTCCTGTAGTTCGCGCTTCGCCGCTTCCAGCGGATCTTCCCCCCGCTCCAGCTTGCCTGCAGGGATTTCAACCTCACAGCGCCCAAGCGGCTGACGAAATTGATTGACGGCCAACATTTTGTCGCCTTTTATAGCAAGCACTGCTACTGCTCCGGGGTGTCTGACAATTTCACGTTTCGCAGTCTCACCATTTGGCAGTTTCACCGTATCGACCTGCAGTGAAATAATCTTCCCTTCAAAAATCGATTGGGTAGATAGGGTGGTTTCTTCCAGCAATTTATCCGAGGCTTCTCGGTTCTTACTGCCGATATCGCTCACAAAATGACCTCCTTTGTTTAAAAACGGCATGACTGACCATGCTATTGCATAAGGTGTATTATATCAAAATTTACAAGAAAGAAGGAACCTGCCCATGAAAAGCTACAAAGGGGATCATTCCGTACATATGGTAGGACAGGCTTGGCAGATACGGATCATGCTGAAACAGTGGCAACAGCAATGGGGCTCGGAAACAAAGATTATGGATATAATTTCTAAGTCTTCTAAAAATATTTACGAAAACAAGGGGTGAAATTAGGTCTTACGACCTGATTTTCGACTTTTTTCTATTTTTTTCGAATACGGACCATGACCTTTACACCTATATGGGTGTTATAACATTGGGAGGCTTCGACATGCGACATATACCTATTATTGAAACCGAACCAATCACTAATCCACCTTCAACTGAATATGAGCGCGGTAAGTGGTACAAAAGACGCGGGTATCTTGAGAAGGCTTTAAAGAGCTTCAAGGAAGCTGCGCAATCCGCCCCGACCGACAAGACGAGTTCGGGCTGGAAGGAAGTTGATCTAAGCTGGCTCGAATACGGGTTATTGAGCATGCGGATGCGTTCCTTCGGCAAATCGGAGGAAGCTTTCAGAACCGTCGTACAGCATTCCGGTACCTACGTCCAAGAGGCTCTGAACCAGTGGGCTGCACTCCTGCACATGCAGGGGATTTCAGACCACACGATTTGTGAACGACTCCTGGACGAAACAAGGAGCTTTCCGGCTTCCAACATCATGGTTGGCAGATCACTATTCTACATCGGAGCTTATCCGGAAGCTGCCCATTGTTTTGCTAAACAGGGGAGTTTATATCCAGATACCTGTATCCAGTATGTAGCTTGCCTGATCATGACGGGTCAAGTATCTGAAGCCATGCAGCTCATCGACAGTTACCTTCGCGACTCGACTCGCCACCTGCGCGAACTGCCACGTCCAAAGCCGTCTGAAGGAGCTCAGCTGGCCAGAATCAGGCAGCTCTGCGAGTGGAACATAAACCATTCGATCCCTGACCGATTTATCGCCATGTCGGATACTTTAGAACTAGCACGTGCTGCCGTTACGCTTAATATGATATCCCTAGCCGAACATCTGCTTACCCATAGCGGCGAGCATGCTTATTATGCTCTGATCTGTTTTCTTTATGATGAAGGCTACAGAGGACTCGCAATTTCAAAATTAAACCAATTGGAAGCGCTGCCGCTACAAGAGCAGGACAGCAACTGTATGAAAGTATGTTTTATAGCGGCAGAGCATTTATATGATCAAGGAAAATATGATGAGGCTGCATCCCTGTTCGAGCAGCTTAGAGTGGCTTATCCCGGGCGTACAGAGATACGATTCGGCGAAGCTGCTTGTTATTTGCAGTCAGCCTTGATCTCCCTCTCTGCCCGTCTTGAGGAACAGTATTCCTCGGAAGTGGCGAGAAAAGAGATTGAACCATACATAGACAACATCAATGCCGCATTGCATGTGGTCGAGAACACGAACTGGCATACCAGTTGGTCGCCTGCCCAAAAAAGACGGGAGAACCAATCGCCCATGGCAACCTTGAATTAATAGAAAATCTAAAAGCCCGCAGGGACGTCAAATGTCCGTCGCGGGCTTTATTCTTTTTCTTCTGCCTGTTTGTCGACTAAGCCTTAGCTGTTTCCTGGATGATCCCCACAACGATCTGCGCCGCCTTGACCAAATCTGCAGCTTGAATGCGCTCCTGCGTCGTATGAATATCTTGATATCCAATCGCCAAATTGACGGTTGGAATTCCAAGACCGTTAAAAATGTTGGCGTCACTACCGCCTCCGGAGCGGAACGTGCGGGTGGGCAAGCCCAAACCGCCGATGGCACGCTGCGCAAGCTGAACGACCTCATCATGTTCATTAAAACTGAAAGCCGGGTAGACTATCTCGCTAATGAACTCACAATTGGCATTGTACTCCCGCACGGTAGTTTCGAGCGCCTCACGCATATCATTTACTTGCTTATCCACTTTCTCTTGAACGATACTGCGTGCTTCAGCATCAATCTGAACATGGTCACAGACGATGTTGGTTGCGCCTCCACCCTGGAACTTGCCAATATTTGCCGTGGTTTCTTTGTCGATGCGTCCCAGCTTCATTTTGGCTATCGCTTTTGAAGCGACTTGAATGGCACTGATGCCATCCTCCGGGTTCACTCCGGCGTGAGCCGACTTGCCCTTGATAATCATTTTGATTTTTGCTTGGGTCGGTGCGGCAACTGCAATGGAGCCTAATTCACCGTTGGAATCCAGGGCAAAGCCGAGATCGGCATCCAAAACATCAGGGTCAAGCGCACGAGCTCCCACCAAACCCGATTCCTCACCTACCGTAATGACAAACTGGACTTGTCCGTGGGGAATGTTATTTTCCCGGATAACCCGAATACCTTCCAGCAGTGCGGCGATGCCCGCTTTGTCATCAGCACCGAGGATAGTCGTTCCATCACTTCGAATCCAGCCATCATCACCTAAGGTCGGCTTAATGCCTTTACCGGGCGTTACGGTGTCCATATGGCAGGTGAATAGCAGTTTAGGTGCTTGCGAGGCCGCCTCGTCCGCTTTCCAGGTAATAATCAGATTTCCTGCTCCGTGCCCTGTCTTCTCTTTGGCATCATCTTCGATGACGTCAAAGCCAAGAACGGAAAATTTATGTTTGAGAACCTTGGAGATCTCTTCTTCATGCTTGGTTTCACTATCGACACGAACCAATTCCATAAACTCTTGGATGATACGCTCTTCTGAGATCACTGGACTTCCCTCTCTTTCGCAGATACGATACAATGTCTTTATATCTATATCACAATGAATGATGCTGCTGCATGTATGTTCATCATTAAACCTATTTCAAAGGAGTTACACAATGCAACGTAAAAAGTGGTTTCGAATTGTTATCTACCTCATGCTGATTGCGATGATCGGATCAACACTGCTGGTTATCCTTGAGCCATTGTTCCTTCGCTGACACCCTGCATTTACGAGCGCCTGCTGTTACAACCAACGTGCCTCATATGGAAATACCCGGGTGAAGAATGGCACGATCTCCCGGGCTACTTCCTCTACTTCAAAAACCCGCCCCGTACAGTCTTCCAATGAAGTTACACCATATTCCTGTATGCCGCATGGAATGATTCCAGCGAATCCCGCGTCTGCGATCCCGGATTTAATATTAAACGCAAAACCATGGCTTGTCACAAATCCGCGATGCTGGCGGGCTTTATTGAATTTAACGCCGATGGCGCAAATTTTCAGATCCCCTACCCATACCCCGGTGTACTCGGGTTTGCGGCCGGCTTCGATGTTGTATGATGCCAAGTAATCGATGATGACCTGTTCCACATCGCGCAGAAAACCGTGCAGATTCAAATTCTTGCCGCCGTCCAGCAGTAACAGCGGATACCCGACAAGCTGTCCAGGACCATGATATGTAATGTCACCGCCACGATCTATTTCAAACAAGCCGATGCCCTGCTTCTCCAATTCCTCTTTGCTTAAGAGCAAGTGCTCCGGATGACGCTGCGACCCCATGGTATAGGTCGGAGGATGTTGAAGGAGCATCAAGCATTCATGCTGCTCCCCCTGATCGATGGCGGAAACATGTTGTTTTTGAAGCTCCCAAGCCATGCCATAATCTACAACCGGCGTATACGATACATCTAACGGTTTATTCATGTGCTAACGCCTTCTTTCATAGGGTTCCCACTAACCAATGAATGTTCCTGTAATTGACTTTGGTATGAGTGGCGTCTGCGAACCTTCTTCCGAAGAATCAGTCCGCAGATGCATAGAAGAACATTAATACAGCTTCGTATCCAGGGTATAACCTTCCAGGTTATCCTTAACCCGCTGCAGGAACCTTCCGCAGATAACCCCATCCAAAATCCGATGATCGAGGGATAGACACAGGTTCGCCATTGAACGAACAGCGATCATATCATTGATGACCACAGGCTTTTTAACAATGGATTCAAACGTTAGAATCGCAGCCTGCGGATAGTTGATGATCGGATAAGACAGAATCGAACCGAAGGATCCCGTATTGTTCACCGTAAAGGTACCGCCCTGCATGTCGTCTAGCTTCAGCTTGCCTTCACGGGTCTTACGTGCAAGCTCTTCGATCTCTCTAGCCAAGCCGGCAATATTCTTCTGGTCGGCACGGTGGATGACCGGCGTCAGCACGGAATCCTCTGTTCCGACGGCCAGGGACAGATTGATATCGCGCTTCACCACGATTTTATCCACGGCCCAGAACGAATTCATGATCGGATAATCTTTAATTGCGTTCACAACGGCTTTCAGCAAAAAGGCCAGGTAGGTCAGATTAACCCCTTCCTTACGCTTGAACTCGTCCTTCAGCTGATTACGCAGCAATACGATATTGGTCACGTCGACCTCAATCATCGTCCACGCGTGCGGAATCTCCGTCACGCTTTGACGCATATTTCTGGCGATCGCATTACGCATCGGCGTAACATCGATAAAGTATTCCGATCTGCCGCCTTCCATTCCTTCCACTTCGATGGTTGGAATTTTCGGCAATTCCGTCAAATGCAGCCCGGAATGACGCACATCCGGAATAGCTGTGCCAAGTGGAGGCGACGGTTCCGCAGGCGTCTGATGCTGCAGCCCTTGAAACGGCGAAGTCCCGCTAGGCTGTATCGTTTCTTTCGGTGCCTGGGCGCTCTGGGCTGGTGCTGCTCCGGCAGGAGCGCCTTGGCCTTGGGCTGCTCCTCCCTTTTCAATATAAGCCAGTACGTCTTTACGAGTGATTCTGCCGCCCATGCCTGATCCCTGTACTCGCGAAAGATCAATCTGATGCTCGGCTGCCAGTGTTTGCACAGCTGGGGAATACCGGAAACGCATCGAACCTTCTTCGCTGCCGCTTCCCTGATGCTGACTCACGGGAGCACTTGCAGCCGGCTGGGGAGAAGGATCTGCCCCTTGACCGGAAGCGACAGAGATCCGGCAAATGATCTCGCCAACATTGACGGTCTGGCCCTCCTGGGCAAGAATCTCTCCCATGACGCCGTCCAAGGTGGATGGAATCTCGGCATTGACTTTGTCGGTAATGACTTCACAGATCGGTTCGTACTGCTCGATGGCATCCCCCGGCTTCTTCAGCCACTTGGCAATGGTCGCCGAAACAAGGGATTCCGCCAGCTGAGGCATTGTAACATCGGTCAATTTCTGATTTTGTGACATGCTCACACTCCCTGTTCTTAATAAAGCGCCAATTGACGCATGGATTCTTTGACTTTGTCCTTGTTAAGCATGAAGAATTTCTCCATCGGCGGACTGATTGGCATAGCTGGTACATCCGGACCGCACAAGCGCATGATCGGGGCATCCAGATCATAGAGGCAGTGCTCCGCAATAATCGCGGCTACTTCCCCGCCGACGCCGCCGGTCTTATTATCTTCATGAACGATCAGCACTTTACCCGTTGCACGGGCCGCTTCAATAATCGCTTCCCGGTCAAGCGGCTGTATCGTACGCAAATCCAGAACATGCGCGCTGATGCCTTCTTCCTGCTCAAGCTCTTCGACAGCCTGCATGGCAAAGTGCAGCGGCAGACTGTAGCTGATCACCGTAATATCCGACCCTTCGCGCAGCAATTTCGCTTTGCCGATCGGTACAACGTAATCATCTTCCGGTACATCGCCAGTAATCAGCTTGTAGCATTTTTTGTTCTCAAAGAACAGTACCGGATCCGGGTCGCGTATCGCAGCTTTCAGCAGCCCCTTCGCATCATAGGCCGAGTACGGCGCAACGATTTTCAATCCCGGCGTTCCGAAGAAAACCGATTCCGGGCACTGGGAATGATACAATCCCCCGAATATTCCGCCGCCGATCGGCGCACGAATCACGACGGGACAGCTCCAATCGTTATTGGAACGATAGCGGATTTTCGCTGCTTCACTAATAATCTGATTGGTTGCCGGGAACATGAAGTCCGAATATTGCATCTCGGCAATCGGCTTCATGCCATACATGGCCGCTCCGATAGCGACACCGGCAATCGCGGACTCCGCGAGCGGGGTATCAAGCACCCTCATTTCGCCGAACTGATCCAACAAACCCTTGGTTGTTGTAAACACGCCGCCTTTGACGCCTACGTCCTCGCCTAACACGAATACGGACTCGTCACGCTCCATCTCTTCCTTCATGGCCAGGCGAATTGCATCGATATATTCCATTACCGCCATCTTTTACACGCCCCCTTCATCATCGGCATATACGTGAAGAAGCGTATCTTCAGGCTTCGGAAATGGAGCCAAGTCTGCAGAATCCGTCGCTTCTTTGATCTCCAGGTTTAATTGCGCAATCAGATCCTGATCGCGTGCTTCGTCCCAGAGCCCGCAGTCGACCAAATAGTTCTTAAAGCGGGCGACGCCGTCTTTCTTCCAGTTCTCTTCGACCTCTTCTTTTGTCCGGTACGCCAAATCGTTATCCGATGTGGAGTGCGGAGACAAACGGTACATCATGGATTCGATCAGTGTTGGACCTTCTCCGCGAATCGCACGCTCACGCGCTTCCTTTACGGCTGCATAGACCTCGAGCGCATCGTTGCCATCCACTCGAATGCCAGGGAATCCATAACCGAGCGCGCGGTCGCTTACCTTCCCGCTAATCTGTTTATGAAGCGGCACCGAAATGGCGTATTGGTTATTCTCGCACATGATAATGACAGGAAGTTTGTGAACGCCCGCAAAGTTGCAGCCCTCGTGAAAATCCCCCTGATTGCTTGAGCCCTCGCCAAACGTAACAAACGATACAAAATCCTTCTTCTGCATCTTCGCCGCCAGTGCGATACCCACTGCATGCGGAAGCTGTGTGGTTACAGGGCTGGAGCCCGTCACAATTCGCAGGCGTTTACTCCCAAAGTGTCCAGGCATCTGCCGTCCGCCGCTGTTCGGATCCTCTGCCTTGGCAAAAGCCGACAGCATCAATTCGCGAGGCGTCATGCCCACTGCCAATACAAATCCATAGTCGCGGTAATAGGGTAAAAAGTAATCTTTCTCCCGGTCGAGGGCAAACGCAGCAGCAACCTGACACGTCTCCTGCCCGATCCCGGATACGTGAAAATTAATTTTGCCCGCACGCTGCAGCAGCAGGTTGCGCTCATCGAATTTTCGCGCCAGCACCATATATTTGTACATGTCTAGCACTTGTCCGTCGCTCAGTCCAAGCTGCTCATGCCTATTGTTGTTTGCCATAACCGTTTCATGTTCTTTCATGGAGATCCCTCCTTTATGTGAGCCATGACTTCAGGCTTGATCCTTCGCGCCTTGTAACCTAAGTTTAAAGGCGTATTTGATCAAGTATTAAAACCTGGTACTAAGACTTGGCTTAATGTTATTATAATCCCTTTCTCGGCAAAAAGAAATGAGGGATTCCACAAAAGGATGTACTTATCCTTATAATCCAATGGCTCGTCCATCCACCGCAAGCATCGCTTCACCGATGATTTCGGATAAGGATGGATGGGCATGCACCGCCGCTCCCACTTCCCATGGAGTCGCATCCAGTACTTGCGCCAGTGCCGCTTCGCCGATCAGCTCCGTAACATGCGGACCCATCATATGCACGCCCAGAATATCCTGCGTCTTCTGATCGGCAATAACCTTCACGAAACCCTCCTTCGTTCCGTGGATCAAAGATTTGCCTATCGCCGAGAACGGGAATTTACCGATCCTGATCTCATGTCCGCGTTCTTTGGCCTGCTTCTCCGTTAGTCCGACGCTGGCTACCTCATGACGGGTATAGATGCAGCGAGGGATCCATTCGCTTCTGTAGGCTTCCGTCTTCTCGCCTGCCAGATGGTTCACCGCGGCTATCCCTTCGTGGCTTGCTGCATGGGCAAGCTGAAGACCCCCGATGCAATCGCCGATTGCGTAAATATGGGGTTCTGTTGTTTGCATATTGGCATTCACCACGATGACGCCGTTCGCAACCCGAACGTCGGTATTTTCAAGCCCGATATTTTCAGTGTTACCGATTCTCCCGACAGAGAGGAGCAGCTTGTCCGCTGACAATGTTCTGGTATCGTCCTTTTGCTCAATCGTGATGGACACGCTTTGATTCCGGATCTCACAGCTATCGGTTTGAATGGAAACGTTGGTGATAACCTCTACGCCTCTGGCGGTGAGCATCTTTGTCAGCTCCCGTCCAACTTCCTCGTCTTCGGCTGGCAGCAGATGGGACGAAGCTTCAACAATCGTGACCTGAACGCCAAAATCATTCAGCATCGAGGCCCATTCCACGCCGATTACGCCGCCTCCTACGATGATGATGGATGCAGGGAGCTCATCCAGTTGAAGCGCATGGTCGCTTGTCAGTATATGTATGCCGTCAGGCTCTAGCCCCGGTAAGTGACGCGGACGCGAACCGGTTGCGATGATCAGATGAGTGGGAACCACGGTTTCCATCTCGCGGTCCGGAAGCTCAACCGCCACTGCCCCGCTGCGCGGAGAGAAAATGGACGGGCCGATAACTCTCCCTTTGCCCTGCACGACGGTAATTTTATTTTTGCGCATCAAATATTGAACGCCCTGGTGCAGCTGAGCGACGATACCGTCTTTACGCTTCTGTACTTTGTCAAACGCTAGCCGGACCCCGTCCGTCTCGATGCCATAGCTCTCGCTATCCTTCATTTCTGCATACAGCTCGGCACTCCGAAGCAAAGATTTGCTCGGAATACAGCCGCGGTGCAAGCAGGTCCCCCCCAGTTTGTCCTGCTCGATGATGACCACATTTTTACCAAGCTGGGCTGCGCGGATGGCCGCAACATATCCACCGGTTCCCCCGCCAAGAATTGCTACATCACATGTTATAGCCACAAACGGCACCTCCATAATAAGTCCAGTTTTACACTTTCATTGTACTCTCTTTTTTTCGGATTACAAAATCAGCATCCATAATGGAAATAGACATTGCCCTATGAAAAAGGTATGATAAACGGTAGTTCATTACATCAGTCGCAGGAAGGAATCTTCTATGAAAATGTTAATTTCCCGCTTTATTGCCATCTTGATTTTGGTTATCCCGGGTTTTATGGCAATGAAGGGTTTCTTAATGATGAAAGATGCGGTTTTTCTATATATTTCCGTTCATGGGGATGACAGTGTGGCAAACCCCGCTTTCGGTTGGCTATCTTTTCTAGGCGGGCTAGCTCTGTTTGTCATTGGTATCGGATTCTTGGGCGGCTGGATTCTGTTCCGGGACCGCAAGCGAAATTACGTTGGACCAAGATTCAAAAAGAAGCGCCAAGCGCCGAAATCAGGAACGCCATCCAAAAGCTAATCCTATCAAAAAAACACCGGGGAGCCCTCCCCGGTGTTTATCATATGTTCTGAACTCCGCCGTTTATTCCATCAATGCATCCTTCAGTTTACTCGACATTCTCGTTTCTCTGGACGTCGCTTTCAGCGCGGTTTTCCGCAGATTGAAATTTTGCTTCGTTAAAACTTCCAATTCGTCATACATCGCATGGATTAACGTCAGGGCTTCCGGAGATAAGCCTTCCATGGCTTCTACCTCTCGAATACGCTCTTTCCATGCTGCCATCTTGTCGCTCATGCTGATCTTCCTTTCAGGGCACTTCCCTCTATCTTTCTTCTAAATGATAATGATCCTGCCGCTTTCGCTAGCGAACCTTCAAATCGGCGGACAATTCAGCAATCAATTTCGGCATCCAATCGTGCAAATCCCAAAATTTAAAGCCGGCAGCTGCCGCTCTGGCATGATCCATCGTCCAATCTCCCGGAATTCCGAACGGGGACATGTGGTCAGGTGCTGCGGAAGACTGCAGCGGTGCCGACCTTCCAACTTCCTGCTGGATCAGGCTCATCAATTCCCGGACCGAAATCGTTCCGCTGGAGCAAGCATTGACTGGGCCCTCCAATTGAACTTGACCTGCCCATTCCAGGAACGCTGCCGCTTCCTCGGCATGCACAAACGAGATTTGCGCGTCAGGATCAGGCAAACCAATAGCTTCTCCGCTGGCTGCATGCTCAATATGAAAATGCAGTCTTCGCGTATAATCATCCGGTCCCAGCACAATCGGCAGCCGGACAGCGGTAACGTTCAGGTTGTGGCAGCCGAATAATACCGCCTCCGCCTGGCGCTTGCCTTCCTTATAGCTGTAGTCCCTGCTTTCGTTCATCATGACAGGGTATCTGTAAGGATCAAAGTCCTCTTCCCTCACCGGATGATCCGCAAAATCATAGACCGATAACGTAGAGGTCAGCACGTATTGTCCAATCCGTCCGGCAAAGATGTCTGCAGCTTGTCCCGCTTCTTCCGGAGTATAACATATATTATCATACACGATATCAAAGTCCTGGCTTCCCACTGCCTGTTTTAAACCTTCCGGATCCTTTCGATCCACGGTAAGCCGCGCAACGGCACCCCCGAATGAATCCTGGTGATGTCCGCGCGTTAAAATCGTAACGGCATCGCCTTTAGCCAGCAGCCGGTTAACCAGCCTTTTACCGAAAAAGCGGGTACCGCCCAATACTAATATCTTTGCCATTTATAATTCCTCCTTACCGGGAAATAAGAATATCGTTAATAGTACCGTACTTTATACATCCTTAACCATTGCATAAAACGATCAGTCCTCTTTTCTCCATCCATATCGAAGACTCCTTCTTTTTTCCTATTTTATATTATGCTGCTTATCTCCTGTAATGTAAAAAACCGACCAAGCTGTTAAGCTCAGTCGGTCTGATGTTTGTAAATCGATTCGTTCTATAACCCCAATTACAAATTGCATCATAGCTTGGAGACCGGTTCATCATCCGCTCTCGGCACCCCGAAATTCGGCGTCCCGTCCTCGTTCCACCGGATGACCTGTACGCGCGTATGCCGATTCGGATCATATAGAGGATCGCCCACAATCTCCTTGTAACTTCTTGCATGGTACACCAGAATGTCCTGCGAGCCATCCTCGGAAATCGTGAAGCTGTTATGCCCTGGTCCATATTGGCCATTGGCTTCCGATGTCGTAAACACGGGTACTGGCGACTTGACCCAGGAGCTCGGATTCAGCAGATCACTGTCCTCATCGGCTGTCAGCAGCCCCATCGCATAATTGTGGTCCGTGGCGCTCGCGGAATAGGTCATGAATATTCGCCCGTTTCGCTTCAGAACGGCGGCCCCTTCGTTCACAAGATACCCGATCTTCTCCCAGTCGTACTCAGGAACCGAGATGCATACCTGTTCCCCTGTAAGGGTCCATGGATTTTCCATCAATGAAATGTACAGATTGGAATTGCCTGGAATGCCCGGATCTTTCTGAGCCCATACATAATATCGTTTGCCTCTATGCTCAAAGGTTGTTGCGTCCAAGGCAAAAGATTCCCACTTCGTGATCACTTGCCCCTTCTCCACCCATTCCCCTTCGAGCGGGTTCGCCGAAGCGTTCTCCAGTACGAACATGCGATGATCAAACAATCCGTCCCTCGTTTCTGAAGTATGGGCAGCGGCGAAGTACACATACCATTTTCCATCCATATAATGGATCTCGGGTGCCCATATGTTGGCACTCATCAGGCCTGACTCATGCTTGCGCCAGATCGTAATTCCTTCAGCATCCGCAAGCCCATGTATCGTTTGCGAGCGTCTAAGCTCAATACGGTCATACTCCGGCACGGAACCGGTAAAGTAATAATAACCATCGGTATGTTTATAGATCCAGGGATCAGCCCTTTGTTCAATCAGGGGATTTTTTATATATAATTCAGACATGGTGACGACTCCTATACCTTATAGTTTGACTTCCGCTAGCTTTCTATTTTTAAATGTTTCTTTGAATCCAATCTTCTTGCTATCCTTTGATGCCTGCGTTTAAGTTAATCGACTGCACAAAGTATTTCTGGGCAAACAGGAACAACAGCAGCGTCGGAATGATGGCCAGGATCGCAGAACCCATCAATTGTCCGATCATGCGGTAATTGCCGTAAATGTCCTGTAACAACAGCAAACCTGCTGTGACCGGCATCTTCTCCACATCGGTATACACGATGACGGGCCAGAGGAAATCATTCCAGGAACCCGTAAATGAAAACAGGCCGCATACAATCAGTACAGGTTTCATGAGCGGCAAAATAATAGAGTAATAGATTCTAAAATCTCCCGCTCCATCCACGCGTGCCGATTCATCCAAATCCTTGGGAACGCCCATCATGAATTGTCTGACCAAAAAAATGTTCCCCATCCCGGCCAAACCGGGAATGATCATTGCCCAAGATGTATTAACCCATCCCAGCGCATCAATGATTTTATAAGACGGGATCAGATTCACTACCCCAGGAAAGAAGGATATTCCAAGCAAGGTAAAGAACAAGGTATCTCTTCCCTTAAAGTTCATGCGCGAGTATCCATAACCTGTAATGGAAATGACAACGATCACGAGCAGCGTATGCATCGTTGCAATAAACACGGAGTTCATCAACCAGCGCAGAATGGGCGCGGTCGACGTGTTTTGCAGAATCGTGACATAATTATCAAAAATCCAGCTATCGGGCAGCAGTCTGAAACCGCTGGAAACCACCTCAGCCTGGGACCGAAAAGATGTGGTAATGCCAAATATGACCGGAATTGCCCATATCACACACAGGATGATCAGAAATGCGTAAGCTATATATTTTGACACGCTTATGTTGGATGAAGCCTTCTTCGGACCAGAGCGACCAAGCTTGGAATCCGCGTTTACTTCATGTACTACCGGGTTCGACATTGCACAGTACACCTACCTTTTATCGTTTCCGTCGTTTGCAAGCTGATCATGCCGCTAGGACGCGTTTCGGTTCATCACATAATACTGAAGGGCTGAAATGACGAGAATGACCAGTCCGAGCAAAACCGCCATCGCGGATGCCATACCCGCAATCGATTCCCCGTGACCGAAGGCCAGCTGCCGGATATACATCATCAATACCGTCGTGCTCTGTCTGGGTCCTCCGTCCGTCATCATTAATGGCTGACCGAATACGTTAAAGGCTCCGGCTGTCGTCATAACAAAGGTATAGATCAGCGGAAAACGAATGGAAGGCAGTGTAATGCTTGAAAATCTGCGGACAGGCCCCGCTCCATCTATCTCGGCCGATTCATACAAATCCTTCGACACTCCGCTTATGGAAGCACGGTAGATAATCATGTTGCCACCGACTCCGCCCCACACCGTAATGACAATGATAATCAGCCAGGCATAGGGCTGGTTGGCCGCCCAGACCGTTTCTGAGCCGAAAATATTATTCGTAATCCCGAGCTGCTTATTGAAGATTAAAGACCAGATCAGTGCCGCTGCGGAAATCGAGATGAGTCCGGGAATATAGAGGATGGACTGAATCACATTTTTCATTTTCACTTTTTTGTGTTCCAGCGATACGGCAATCATTAACGGAATGATGATTAATATAGGGACGCTTAGCACAACAAAGATGAGCGTATTTTTTAATCCATTCATAAATTGGGTATAGAAGGTAGACTCCGTGTCAAACAGAATCGTTTTATAGTTGGCCAAGCCAACCCATACAGGGTCATTAATCAGATTCCATTGCGTAAAGGAAGCATAGATCCCGTATAGGGTCGGCAATAGAATAAATACGATAAAAAGTATCAGATGGGGACCTACAAAGAAATAAGGCGTCAACGACTTCTTATTCATACCCTTTCATTTCTCCTTTGGAAAAGAAAAGTGTCTTCTAAGGAAGGACACTTTTCTTTTTTTCAATCTGCTCTGCTGTTATTTACTTTGCAGCACTGTTGCCTTCCGCGATTTTATCCTCTACAAATTTCTGCATCGTCGCCAGGGTCTCGTCGATATCGACATTGCCTCGTACGATATCCGCTGCATATGTATCCACAGCCTCCGCTACGTATGGATAGTATTCGTAGGTGTAAATGTACAAGGATTCGATTTCTTTTTCGTTGGCGGTAAAGAATGACTGAATATAATTACCGTACTCCGGGCTCTCAATGACCTGTTTACTCGCTACAATCTGTCCCGCTTTTGCCCACTCAATCGAGTTTTGGCGAATGAATTCCAGGAACTGGCCGATAGCCTGCTCTTTCTCGTCCGTTCTCTTATCGTTCTTCAGCATGGAGAATAAGTGCGAAGAGGCCCGGTTCGTATACTTATCAGCACTCGTCGAATAAATGTTCGTAACGCCAAAGTCCAATCCATCGACGGTTGCGTGTGCCGTCGAGCTCCATGTGCCGTCTGTGGAAAATAAAACGTTTCCAGATTGGAACATCAGATAGCCGTCCTCACCAAAAGGGGTCATCAAGCCTGCATCCGATATTTTCTTAATCTCCGTAAATGCTTGCTTCATGGATTCTGTATTTACGGCCGGCTTGCCGTCTTGTTGAATGTCGCCGCCCAGGTTCTGGATTTGCGCCAGCACAACCCAGCCCAACAGAGCGTCATTGATCACGTAATCGCCTTCATCCAGCTTGCCTTGCAGCGACAAAATTTCATCAATGGTCACGACATCATCATCCAGGAAGCTTTCAACATTGTATTTTTTGAGCAAATTTTTATTGTAATACATCGCATTGCTGTGAATATCAAGGGGTACTGTATATTGGGTGCCCTCGACGTTTCCTGTTGCCCAGGCCTGCGGCAAGTAATTATCCGCTTTCAATTCTGGCTGAGCTTGCATGACTGCCGTCATCGGCTCCAACACACCTTGCTTAACGAAGCTAGGAACGCGGTCTGCGTGAATAATGGACAGATCAGGAACGCCTTTGCCTGAATTCAGGACGGTAGAAATTTTTGTATACATATCCGAAGTAATCACGTGCTTCACTTTATATTCAGGATTGGTGGCGTTGTAATCTTTCACTAGCTGATCCATGTAAGCCCCGTCATCACCTGTCAAAGGCGTCCAGAAGGTAATGGTGTTCTTGTCCCCGTTGCCACATCCCCCTAGTACCGCTACCGCTAACAATACAAGTATTAGTGAAACCCCCATTTTTTTCTTCAACAAACTCTCCTCCTATTACTAATCATTTGGTTAATCATTTACCGACATGGATCATGAAAACGATTAACTTTGGTTCAGTATACACTCGTTTTGAAAACGGTGTCAATAACATATATATAAATCTTTGTTACTTATTTTTAGTTTAATTAACATTTAAATTAATCATATAATTGAAAATTTGTTGTATTAAATGCTTAGATTTATATACAGGTTAATAAAGCATGTGTTATGATGCATATAAGTTAATGAACCTGGTTTATGAAAAACTTGTTGAAAGAAGTGGTCATATGCAATTGGAAATAGACAAGTCATCGCTTGTGGTTTACGAGGCTTTGGCCAGCGAAGTTCGAATCAAGATTATTCAGCTGCTCTCCAAAAACAAAATGAATATCAAAGATTTGGCCCAAGAACTTCAAATCAGCAGTCCGATTGTGACAAAACATATTAAAAAGCTCGAAGATGCAGGCATTATCCGGACAGAAAAAGTACCGGGAAAATCGGGACAGCAAAAAATCTCGATCCTGAAGGTGGATCATATCGAAATCAACTTCCCGAAAAAGATTTTTCATTCCTTTGCTTCATATGAGGCTTCCGTGCCGATCGGGCATTATACGGACTATGACCTGAAACCTACCTGCGGCCTTGCTACCGAGAAGGAATTTATCGGGCGGGTTGACGAACCCAAATACTTCATGGATCCTAAACGTGTGGATGCAGAAATCCTGTGGTTTACGGAGGGCTTTATCCAATACAACATCGCGAACTTCCTTCAAAAGGATGAAAAGCTGCAGCAGTTCGAAATCAGCTTGGAGATTTCCTCGGAATTTCCTTTTTCGAATGATGTTTGGCCTTCCGACATCACTTTCTCCTTAAACGGGATCGAACTTGGGACGTGGACAAGCCCGGGGGATTTCGCGGATACGAGGGGGAAGTATACGCCTGCATGGTGGCCGCACAACATCAACCAATACGGTCTGCTAAAAACGATACGAATTACAAGCCATGGTACTTATATCGATGGCGACCCGCTCTCTGCTGTCTCCATAGATGATTTGGATGCAACCTGTGATCGCTGGACCTTTCGAATTGAAGTGAAGGAAGATGCAAAGCACGTGGGAGGTGCCACCTTATTCGGCAAGAAGTTCGGAAACCACGAGCAGGATATCCAGTTCAAAATGTATTATCTGTGAGGCCAATCGAAGGTAGATAACACCGAAGATTGTTCACCTGTTAAGTTACCTAAATAAAAACAAACCAGCCGGATTAGCGGCTGGTTTGTTTTGCTCAAAGTCCATGGCAAACATAAAATCACTCCTTCACAGATTACGACATCGCAACCAATAAAGGAGTGATTTCAATGTTCCGCGCAAGTAGACATTCAGGATAACCTCTTTCATTACCCTAAATCCCTTCCTCAGTCCTTACCCTTTCAAGATACCTTATGCTCAATTCTCAGCTTGTCAGCGACCATCGCGATAAACTCGCTGTTGGTTGGCTTGGATTTGCTGATGTTGATGGTGTAGCCGAACAGATGCGAGATGCTATCAATGTTACCGCGTGTCCAGGCCACTTCGATTGCATGACGGATCGCACGTTCCACGCGGGAAGGCGTTGTTTTGAATTTCTCTGCGATTGCCGGATACAACGTTTTGGTGATCGCACCAAGAATTTCGATATTGTTGTATACCATCGTAATGGCTTCACGCAAATATTGGTAACCCTTGATATGAGCAGGGACACCAATCTCATGGATAATCGAAGTGATATTCGCGTCCAGATTTTTGCCTTTGCCCATGGGAACCACATTGGATTTCATACTTGTAAATGAAGCGCCTGACGAAATGCTGCTGGACGAGCCAACGAGTTGACGAATACGGCTGGCGAGCACCTCCATATCAAACGGCTTCAAAATATAATAGGAAGCCCCCAATTGTACGGCTCGCTGCGTAATATTTTCCTGACCAAATGCCGTAAGCATAATGACTTTCGGCTGCGGAGACAAATTCATATCGCGTAATCGCTCAAGTACGCCAAGGCCGTCCAAATGAGGCATAATAATGTCAAGGATCAGCACATCCGGTACTTTTCCCGATTCCTCAATCATGCTCAGTACTTCTTCGCCGTTATAAGCGATTCCGGAAACCACCATATCTTGTTGATCCGAAATGTATTCACCAAGCAGGTTTGTAAACTCACGGTTGTCGTCTGCCAATAATACCTCGATCTTTTGCAATTCGTGCTCCTCCTTTATCAGATCAGTTGTTATTTTAGAACATTTTCTTGTGTATAAAGTTTTCGACATGCTTATTTAAATTCCTTCTGTCGAAAATTATTTTTCTTTATTTTTTTTTGAAGTTGATTTATAATTAAATATTTTGTTTCAAATTAATCTCTAATTCGTTATTTTACGACAAAAAATCTCAAGGCATTAACCTGCCTTAAGATTTTGAGGAGTTGATTCTGTAGATTGTAGTATGCCAGAGTCCTGAAGCATCCATTCAATAAAGCATCCATACCCCGATTTAGGATCATTAACAAAAACGTGCGTTACCGCTCCAATCAGCTTGCCATCCTGAACGATCGGACTACCGCTCATGCCTTGTACGATCCCGCCTGTCTTCTTAAGCAGTCTCGGGTCGGTGATACGAAGCACAAGCCCTTTCGTTGCAGGAGCATCCTGCTTGGACACATGAACAATCTCCACTGTAAAGCGTTCAACATCCTGCCCTTCAACGACAGTTAAAATCTCTGCCGGTCCTTCCTTGACCTCATGGGATAAGGCTACGGGAATGGGCTCCTGATACAGACCGTGTTCAGGAAGATTATTCATTTTACCGAAGATGCCAAAATGGGTATTGCGCTCGACATTGCCCAAAATCTTGCCGTCTTTTGTGAAGGTGGCCCGTTTTTCCCCCGGCTCGCCTTCTTCACTTCGACTAATGGATGTAACGTTGGACTGAACAATCTGTCCGCTTCCGACATCAATGGGTGTTTGAGTATTCATATCGGTGATAACATGGCCTAAAGCTCCATAAACTTTCTGATGAGGCGCATAGAAAGTTAAGGTTCCTACCCCTGCTGCAGAATCACGGATATACAGACCAAGACGCCAGCTTTGATCTTCTTGATCATATGCCGGACTCAGTTTTGTTGCCATTACTTTGCCGCCCCGCTTAAAGGAGATATCCAGTGGCTTATTAGCTTTACCAGCCTTCTCGACGATATCAGCAACCTTAGTCACATCATTAAGCGGCATTCCATCCATCGTGGTCAGCAGATCGCCAACCTTCAAGCCAGCTGCTTCTCCAGGAGACACTTTAGCACCGTTTTGAACGCGTACCAGATGATGTCCAACGACCAGTATACCGGAGGATTTCACTTTGACACCGATGGTTTGGCCTCCAGGAATGACCTTGAGCTCCGGGATCACCTTCACATGAACTGTCTTCAGAGGAATTTTACCAAATAATTTCAGGGTTACTTCCGCATTTCCGCTTTGCTGGGGGTTCAGCTGCAGTGGATGCTTTAGCGATACTTGAAGTTTTGACTCGCGGGAGCCGTTGAGCTGCAGGACATCCGGGCGATCAACTGAAGCGAGGGCTTGAACAGGCATGGCTACATCAAGGCGGGACTGCTGACCGGAAATCAATCTCAGCTCATTAGGCAATGAAGCAAAAGACTGGACTGGATCAGCAGTTCCAATGAAACAAAGAAGGAAAGCAAGAACGAAACCGAGCAGTTTTCTCCTGAGGTTGGGCTTCAATGGCTGTCACGCTCCCTTTTTCTTCTTTCGCTTGACGAAAAGGTGGTCGCCAATTGCGTACCTTTAAGTTACCCTGCCCTTAAGGATTTATAACTGTCAATCATTGACCCAGAGCCGTTCTGGAAGCCTTTTGCGCTGCCGCCAGATTGAGCATTTCTTGGGCATGATGAAGTGTCTTTTGAGTGATCTCGACTCCGCCAAGCATTCGTGCAAGCTCTTTTACACGCCCCTCTTCAGTCAGGTTTTCTACTTGCGTCATCGTTCTGGAGGCTTCCAGCTTCTTCTCGATTAAATACTGATGATCCGCCATGCAAGCGACCTGCGGTAAATGCGTTATGGAGAACACCTGACAGGTTTTAGCCAGCAAAAACAGCTTCTCCGCAATCGATTGGGCAGCCCTTCCACTGACACCTGTGTCGACTTCATCAAAGATTAAGACCGGTATTTGATCATGACGGGCAAATATACTCTTCATCGCCAGCATAATTCTGGACATTTCTCCACCCGAAGCAATTTTGGCAAGCGGACGCAGAGGTTCACCCGGATTGGCGGATATGAGGAATTCGGCCGTATCCATACCTTGTCTGGTCAACCTTACTTTATGTCCTTCATATTCGTAACCGTTAGGATCCAGCTGCAGTTCCATGCGAACCTCAAGCGAGGTGCGTTCCATTTGAAGATCCTTTAGTTCTCCCTCCACCTGCCGTGCTAAATCTTGCGCACATTGCTTGCGGGCAATACTAAGCTCTTTCGCGCTAACCAGCAGCACGCTTAACAACTCGTCACGGCGCTGTTCCATCGCTTGTATAAACTCGTCCTTATTCTCCAGCATATCGGTTTCCTGCTGAATTCTCACGTAGTATTCCAGAATTTGCTCAACATTATCCCCATATTTTCGTCGCAATCCGGAGATCATATCTAAACGAAGTTCAATTTCATTCAGCCGTTCCGGATTGAATTCAATGCTGTCGCGATAATCCCTCAGCTGGAAAACCGCATCCTCCAGCTGATAATACGCGGATTGCAGCTGCTCAACAAGCGGCTTTAACCCCTTCTCATCGTAGCCGGACACATCCTCCAATCTGGATAGGGCACGGCTGACGGATTCCAGACCCGAAGATCCGTACAATAGGTCGTATGCTCCGGCAACGGAATCCATCATCTTCTCGCTGTGGGACAGCTTGGTTCTTTCTTCGGACAATTCCTCATCCTCACCGGATTTTAGCTCCGCGGCCGCGATCTCCTCGAGCTGAAACCGATACATATCCAGCATTTGATAGGCCTTCTGGCTGGTCTCCTGCAGGTCCCTGAGCTCCCGCTCCACTTTGCTGAATTCGCCGTACAATTCTTGATATTTCCGTTTGGCAGGCCCGATGACTTTATCTCCGTATGTGTCCAGAAGACTCATATGCTGCTCTGAACGCAGCAAGCTTTGATGCTCATGCTGGCCATGAATATTAATGAGCTTTTCTCCAACTTCACGCAGCATGCTTAAATTCAGCAGCTGTCCGTTAATACGCGACGTGCTTTTCCCTTGAGATGTCAGTTCTCTCCGAATCAATAAATGCTCTTCCGGATCCGCTTCAACACCCAGCTTCTTCAGTGTTTCCCATACGGGGTGCTGCGCAGGCAGCTCAAACAGAGCCTCAATCTCCGCTTTGTCGCACCCGTAGCGAATCAGCTCAGCCGAGCCGCGGCCGCCGGCAATTAATCCCAGCGCATCGATAATGATGGACTTACCTGCTCCGGTTTCCCCCGTCAGTACGTGAAATCCCGGATAAAAATGCACATCCACGCTTTCTACAACCGCAAGATTCCGAATGGATAGCGTGTTTAACATGTTTCCCACCTCCGCTACTGCTTAAAATTGCCAATGAGTCACAAATATTTATTACGAAATGAAATTTTTGATTTGGGTAACCACATGTTCTCCGTCATCTTCCGTTCGGCAAATCAGCAATATCGTGTCATCGCCGCAAATGGTCCCCATGATCTGGGTCCACTCCATATTATCGAGCAGCACGGCAACGGAATTGGCTGTTCCAGGCAAGCATTTCATGACGACAAGATTACCGGTACGGTCAATGTAAACAAAATTATCGACAAGCGCTCTTTTGAGCTTCTGTACAGGGTTATAACGCTGATCTGTCGGCATGGAGTATTTATATCGCCCATCATCTGTAGGCACCTTAATGAGCAGCAGTTCTTTGATATCACGTGAAATCGTAGCTTGAGTAACCTGAAAACCTTCCGCACGCAATGCGTCCACAAGCTCATCCTGTGTCTCAATATCCTGGTGGGTAATAATATCCCTGATTTTAATATGGCGTTGTCCCTTCATAAAGAGCCTCCTGAGTATTAACTGTTGTAATCATCCTGACCAATCCATTCTTCGTCCGACCAATCCATGCTTAAACGGTGAATCGACTTCTCGTTCACATTAATGTAGAGCAGCCCGGCACATTCGGGATACAGCAGCAAAAACGGCATCAACCGATCGCGAATGCCCGAGCCCGTCCAGTCGACCGGCATCCGTTCCCGTGCCAGCTTCACCATGTACAGCTCACCACTGTCATCGGATGCAATGTAATCGATAAACAACCGACTCAAGATGGGTCTATGCCCCGTTTCAAATGACAAGTTTATTTTTACTTTACCCCCAACGACGTCATATCCTTCTTGTTCGAGCATCCCAATCGCTGGGTGTTCTGGAATGTGTTCATTTATCGGGATGCCCGGCAGTCGATCCGGTGATGGCGACATTAGCCAACGATTCAGCCTATAACCGATAAGCAAGGCTATGACGACACCAAGCAATATCATTAATAACCAATCATAACGCTCATTCATCCTCTCACCTCGAATTTTGTATTCGCGTATGAGAACATAAATTCCTCTTTTTCAGCAAAAGAAACCCATCATTTCGATGAGTTTCCTGTGAATGTATGAGCCGCTTGCGTTACGACGGTATCAATCCATTGACTCAAATGGACAGGTTCTTGTCCATCTGCTTGAGTCGGTTCTTCCGAGCTTTCAGAAACCTCCGGCTCTAATCGCCAGTGGGCCAGGAATTCTATATTGCCTTCTCCACCCGTAATCGGAGAGAATGTCAGGTTTTTTAATTTGAACCCAATTTCATCAGCAAAAGTCAGCACTTGCGTCAAGACTTCCCTGTGAACCTTCGGATCACGAACCACGCCGGACTTACCCACCTTCTCCCGCCCTGCCTCAAATTGAGGCTTGATCAGAGCAGCTACATCTCCTGGTTTACCCAGGAGCATCTTCAAAGGCGGTAAAATGATGCGAAGGGATATAAACGAGACGTCAATGCTGGCAAAATCAGGCTGAGGGCCATTCAGGTCATCCGGTGTCATATAGCGGAAATTGGTTCGCTCCATGACACACACGCGTTCATCGTTACGCAGCGACCAATCCAACTGGTTATAACCGACGTCGATCGCATACACATAACTTGCCCCGTGCTGGAGCGCGCAATCCGTGAAGCCGCCAGTCGAAGAGCCGATATCCAGCATCGTGCGCCCCTTCATATCGATGTCGAATGAACGAATCGCTTTCTCAAGCTTTAATCCTCCACGGCTGACATAGGGATGAACCGAGCCTTTGACTTTCAATTCGGACGTCCTCGGAATTTTCATGCCGGCTTTCTCGATCCGCTCGGTTCCGGCATAGACCAGACCCGCCATAATCGCGGCCTTGGCTTTTTCGCGACTCTCATAATATCCTTGCTCCACGAGCAGGACATCAATTCGTTCTTTCTGAGATGAATCCATATTATACTCCCGATGGTTTACTAAGACATAAAACTTCTCTTGCCGAGCCCGGCTGTCCGGGCATTCTTCAAGCTCCGGATCTCCTGACAAACCGATTCCAATGTCAGCCCTACTTCTTCGCGCTGCTGCGGTATGCTGCCATGCTCGATAAACCGGTCTTCGATCCCCATTAAAGATACGACCGCATCATGGATTCCCTGCTCCGCAAAGAACTCCAGTACCGCGCTGCCCATACTACCTGCTTGCGAAACTTCCTCCAGAACCAGCATGGATGTCCCCGTCTCTGCCAGATTCCGCAGCATGCCTCCATCAAGCGGTTTAAGGAATCGGGCATTTACGACTTCCACCGTAATGCCTTCCCGCTTGAGCTGCTCCGCAGCTTCCTCGGCCAACTGAACCATAGGACCGGATGCCAGAATCGCGTATCCTTCGCCAGGACGAACGACTTCCCAAGTCCCGATAGGAATCGGCACCAGTTCGGTGTCCATTGGAACGCCGCGCACATTGTTCCGGGGGTATCGGTAAGCGATAGGTCCCTCATTATAATCGAGCGCTGTTTTCATCATATGACGAAGCTCGTTCTCGTCTTTTGGCATCATAATGACGATATTCGGGATATGACGCATGAAGGCTACATCGTATACCCCTTGATGGGTTTCGCCATCTGCACCAACAAAGCCGGCACGGTCAATCGCAAACATCACGTTGGCGTTATGGCGGCAAATATCATGCACGATTTGGTCGTACGCACGCTGCATAAACGTGGAATACACCGCAAATACAGGCTTCATGCCTTCCATTGCCAATGCTGCGCACAAGGTCGCGGCGTGCTGCTCGGCAATCCCCACATCGATCATACGATCAGGGAATTTCTTGCTGAACGGGATCAAGCCGGAGCCGCCCGGCATCGCCGGCGTAACGGCCACGATTCGCTCGTCCTGTTCCCCCAGCTCAACCAGCGTCTGTCCGAATACTTCCGTGTACATCGGATTTCCTACCGCTTTAAGGACTTGGCCGGATTCAATCTTATAAGGCGTGATCCCATGCCATTTATGAGAATCGGATTCAGCCGGTCGGTATCCCTTGCCTTTGGTTGTTACGGCATGAATCAGAACGGGTCCATCCACATTGTCGGCCTGCTTTAACGTATCGATCAGTTTGTTCAGATCATGTCCGTCTACAGGGCCCAGATAGGTAAATCCGAGTTCCTCGAATAAAACGCCGGGAACCATCATATATTTAAGGCTGTCCTTCATCTTCTCTGCCGTCTTGGCCAGTTTGCCGCCGATGGCAGGAATTTTCTTCAGGAGCATTTCCACTTCGTCCTTGGCACGAAGATAATAACGATCAGATCGGATCTTGCTTAAGTAGTTATGCATGGCACCCACATTCGGTGCAATCGACATTTCATTGTCATTCAGGATGACCATCAGCTTTTTCTGCTCATGGCCAATATGGTTGAGCGCTTCAAACGCCATGCCGCCGGTAAGGGCACCGTCACCGATCAAGGCGATCACCCGGTTGTTCTCACCTTTCAAATCACGCGCCATCGCCATACCCATTGCGGCAGACAGCGAGGTGCTGCTGTGCCCGGCTTCCCAGACATCATGCTCGCTTTCGGAACGCTTTACGAAGCCGCACAAGCCTTTGTATTTACGGAGCGTATCAAATTTATCCATTCGTCCGGTCAATATCTTGTGTACATAGGCTTGATGGCCCACGTCATATATGATCTTGTCACGAGGGCTGTCAAAGCAATAGTGCAAGGCCAGCGTGAGTTCAACCACTCCCAGATTCGGTGCAAGATGGCCACCGGTAACGGACAGCTTTTCGATTAGAAAATGACGGATTTGTCCTGCTAAATCCTCGAGTTCGTCCACCGATAGATGTTTAAGTTGTTCGGGATGCTTGATATTTGGAAGAAGCACGAAGAATCTCCCCGCTTTCCTTGATTAAGTTTACGTTCTTCAGCTGATATGAAATCAGCCATTAACAGACATTATATCACAAAAAAACCGTTTGCATGTAAAGCGTGCTTAGTGATCCCGCGCCATCAGGAAATCGGCGATCTCCAGCAATCTGGAGGGATCATTGAATTTCCCTTCGGAAATGACCCGCTTGGCTTCTGCTGTCAGGCGCTCAACTTCACGCCTTGATGCGTCCAAACCGATGAAGTACGGATACGTTACTTTTTCCTGTTTCACATCGCTTTGTACCGGCTTCCCAAGCTTGGACTCATCCCCGACCAGATCCAGGATATCATCTTGAATCTGAAAAGCAAGGCCGATATGATGCCCGAAAGTTCGCAAGGATTCAATCTGGGATTCCGAGCACCCGGCAATATGCCCGCCGGCCATAAGCGAGAACATAATCAGATCACTCGTCTTATGCAGGTGAATATACTCAAGCTGCTCCAGCGTCGTTATCCCTTGTTCACCCTCCATATCGGCAACCTGACCGCCTACCATCCCCCGCGGACCTGCATACTCCGCAAGATCCTCCACAATCGACAGCACGCGCTCAGCTGGAACACCATGCTTTCTGGCAGCCTGGATTACGCTGTAAAAGGCATGCGTCAGCAAGGCATCGCCGGCCAAAATAGCGCTCGCTTCGCCAAAAACCTTATGATTCGTTGGCTTGCCGCGGCGATAATCGTCATCATCCATCGCTGGAAGATCGTCGTGGATAAGGGAATATGTATGGACCATCTCAACGGCGCAAGCGACTGGAAGAGCAGCATAACGGTTGCCGCCTCCGGCCTCGCATGCCGCAATGACAAGCAGCGGACGCATTCGCTTGCCGCCTGCCATTAAAGAATACGACATGGACTGGCGAAGGGTTTCAGGAACTTTCCAACCTGGCGGAAAAAGATTTGTTAACTCGCTATCCAGTCTGTCCCAAATCTCATTCATATATTGATGAATCGGAAGTCTGTTATTCACCCAGTTCACCTGTCTCATCCAGCGTCCCGCCAAAAGGCTTACGCTTCAGTTCTCCGCCTTCTTCCACGATCATTTCGATTTTTTGCTCAACCTGCTCCAGCTTTTTGCTGCACATCTGCGACAGCTTCATGCCCTGTTGAAATAAATCGATTGCTTTTTCCAGCGGCACATCTCCATCTTCCAACTGCTCTACAATCGTCTCGAGCTGCGCCATCGCTTCTTCAAAGCTGATCTCCAATGTTTCATTCGCCATTCTCTTCATCCTCCTTCATTCCCCACACTTGACACTGCAGCTGTCCGTCGCTGACCCTCACGTTAACCAAATCGCCTAACTGAACATCTTCGATGGATTTGACAAGCTTTTGTTCTGCCTCGTCGTACACGAGGCTATATCCTCTGGACATAATTTTCAGCGGACTGAGCGCATCGAGATGCCTCATTTCGGTTTGCAGCTGAGATACCTTGGATTTCATGATCGACTGCATCGCATTCATTAACTGCCGGTTGGCCTGATCTTTTCTTCTCGCGGCAAACTCCGCTTGGGTTCGCGGATTATACCGGATTAATCCCTGATGCAGTGATTTTTGTCGCTGGCGGACCAGGGATAGCCGGGATTTGAGGTTCCCCTGCAGCCGCTGGGACAGCATGTCCAAACGTTCGGCATGTTGAAGCATATACCGGCGGGGATGAACCAGAACCGGGGAACGCTGGAGCGAAAATAAACGTTCACGACTCCGCTGAAGACGCTGCTGAAGTCCCTGGTTCAGCTGACGCTGTCTTTGAACAAGCTGCCCTCTCAGTTCCGCGCTGCTCGGTACCGCAAGTTCAGCGGCGGCCGTCGGCGTTGCGGCTCGTAAATCTGCAACAAAATCGGCGATCGTAAAATCCGTTTCGTGTCCAACGGCCGAAATGACGGGAATATCGGATTGATAAATAGCTCTTGCAACGATCTCCTCATTAAACGCCCACAGCTCTTCCAGTGATCCGCCGCCGCGCCCAACGATGAGCACATCCGCCTCAGCCATGTCATTCATCGTCCGAATACCCTTCACGATCGAAGGAGCAGCCCCTTTGCCTTGAACCAGCACCGGATAAAGAATGGCTCTCGCCTGTGGGTACCGTCTCCGGATCGTAATCATAATATCCCGAACCGCGGCACCCGTCGGTGAGGTAATAACACCAATTGTCTTGGGATAACGCGGCAGAGGCCGCTTGCGCTCGGCTGCAAACAAGCCCTCTTCCTCCAGCTTCGACTTCAGCTGTTCATAAGCAAGGTACAAACTGCCGATCCCGTCGGGCTGCATTTGAACCGCATAGAATTGATATTGACCATCTCGTTCATATACCGACACATTGCCCCGGGCAATGACGCGCGAGCCTTCCTTCGGTATAAAAGGGAGCCTCTGGTTATGAGTCGCAAACATGATCGCACGAATCCGGCTGCCTTCATCCTTTAAGGTAAAGTACATATGTCCGCTGGAGTGATGGGTGAAATTCGAAATTTCACCGCGGATCCATACGTCGGAGAGCCTCGAATCGCCTTCCATTTTCATGCGGATATAACGGTTTAAATCCTTAACGGATAATACTCGTCCTGGATCTGCCGACTTCATATCAGCTCAACCCATTGAGCCTTTTGGCGGCTATCAAGGTATTCTGCATGAGCATCGTGATGGTCATAGGGCCCACGCCTCCAGGAACCGGAGTAATCGGACCGGACACTTCCTTCACGCTCTCAAAGTCCACGTCCCCGGCAAGCTTCCCGTTCTCCAAACGGTTCATGCCGACATCAATTACAACAGCACCCGGCTTCACATAACTGGCATCAATCATATTCGCTCTGCCAATTGCAACGACTAGGATATCCGCTTGGCGAGCGATTTCAGCCATATTCCCCGTGCGGGAGTGACACATCGTAACGGTGGCGTTCTCGCGCTGGAGGAGAAGTGATACCGGTTTGCCAACGATGTTGGATCTCCCGATTACAACCGCATGCTTGCCTGCAATCTCGATGCCAGTCCGCTTGATCATTTCAATCACGCCGGCAGGCGTGCACGGCAGCAGACTGTCATCGCCTATTACGAGGTTACCCACATTAACTGGATGGAAACCGTCCACGTCCTTTTCCACTGCGATCGCATCAATGACGGCCTTCTCATGGATGTGCTTTGGCAATGGGAGCTGGACCAAAATTCCGTGAATGGATTCCTGTGCGTTAAGCTTGTCCACGAGCGCCAGCACTTCTTCCTGGCTGGATTCCGCGAAAAGACGGTGCACCTCGGAATAAAAGCCCAGATCCTGACATGCCTTCTCCTTGTTGCGTACGTAAACATGCGAAGCCGGATCATCACCTACAAGTACAACAGCCAAACCAGGACGTAAATTCTGCTTGGACAATTGTTCTACTTCTAACGCAATCCCCTTGCGAATTTCTTCGGAAATCTGTTTCCCGCTAATTATCGTTGCTGCTGTCATCCTAATCTCTCCTCCATTATGATTGAATGATGCCGATTCAAGCTTAGCTTAAGCGTACAGATTAAGACTGACGCAGCTTCACCTTGACTTGATCCAGCTCCTGAATCATCCGGCCAAGTACACCGTTGACGAACTTCCCTGATTCCTCGGTTCCGAAATGCTTGGACAACTCAATCGCTTCATTCACAGCTACCTTGCCAGGCACATCTTCACGGGATGTCAGTTCATATACAGCCAGACGCAGGATTTGACGATCCACACGGGAAAGACGACTTACCTGCCAGCCTTTCAAATAATGAGCGAGCAGTGCATCAATCGAATCCTTGGATTCCCATGTTCCATTGACCAATTGCAGCACATACTCCTTCATTTGAACTTCGTCGCCGATGACCCGCTCGGTCTCATTTTCTTCGGCCGCTTCCGAGAGCAGCATCGACACGGCTTCCACACTGTCGACTTCGTTCATCTCCATCTGGTACAGGCTTTGAACGACAATCTCTCTTGCTACACGTCTTTTCATTATGTTCCTCCTGTGGACCCTGCTGAATCCATTTTTCTAATTAGTATGATCCATTTGCCGTCAAGACTTGACAACAATTAAAACGCCAAAAAAAAACCTGTGAATATCTCTCTCCGCAAAAAAGGCGCACGACACCTGTCCTCAGCATTTTTTCCGGAGAAAGCATATCACAGGGTTCATTTAAACGGCCGCCAGCGCTCGGAAAGCCATCGTCCCCATTCCTGAAAGTGGAACATGGAACCTTCCTTCAGATCCTTGCGCTTGCCAAATATATAGCCGATAAATACCACTAATGCAAAGAACAGCATATCCCAAAAACCGGATAATAAGTAAATCAGTCCGCACACAAGCCCGCCGGTCACCCCGGCAATTCTTCCTCTGTGACTCTCCCATATTTCTTTCCAAGGCATTGGGGAAGCTCACCTCTATTCCACGCGGCTCTTGAAGCTTGGTGCCTGAACCACGTTAGCAATATATACGGATACGGATGACACGGGTATTCCTGTTGTATCTTCAACAAAGTCATGCACCTGCTTCTGCACTTCCGTTGTCAGTGTAGGAATGGATTCCTCACCATCAACCACGGCACGAATCGCAATATCAAGACCCGATTGGGATACCTTGATCCGGGATTTCAAATCCTTGACTCCCCGGACGCGCGAAGCCGCCTTCAGGCAGAGATTCTCGATCGTCTCCACAGAGATTTGGATGTCGCCAAATTCCGTGCGCTGATCGATGGAATTCAAGTTCGAGCGATCACGCCTTACGGAGATGAAGAAGAAACGGATGCTCAGTAAAAACAAAACCGCAGCTACGATAATTCCAGCCCAGAAAAGGCGTTGTTCCTGAACACTCGTTAATTCATACGGAACAGCGCCACTCAACAGGAGGATGGCAACTACGGATATAACACCGATACTTAAGCTGTAGATAAACAGCAAAAGTCTGTCCATTATTTTGGCCACGATTCAGCACAGCCTCCTTAAAATTAGATGAAACCCTCGACATCGCTGCCCAGGGCTAGCCTGAAACTATTCTATTTCACGCGTTGAGCAAGATCCAATTCTTCCGTCTTCTCCACGGCTTTCATGAAATGGACATCATGAATATGTACATTGACTTCAATTACCGTAAGCCCTGTCATATTCTCGATCGAACGTTTCACGTTGCGCTGGATTTCTCCGGCTACTTCAGGAAGACGATGGCCATACTCCACGATAACGGATACGTCAACAGCAGCCTCCCGTTGTCCAACTTCCACTTTGACACCCTTGGATAAATTCTTGCGTCCGAGCAGTTCGGCAATGCCGCCTGCAAAGCCTCCGCTCATCCCTGCAACCCCACGCACCTCTACCGTAGCAAGTCCAGCGATGACTTCAATAACCTCCGGTGCAATCTGAATCTCACCGATATCTGTACGTTCAAATTCTGTAGGCAAAGTTTCCGCCATTGTCTCAACACACCTTTCGGAATAAGTTAGCGGATGCACCTGAACTGCATAAGGCATGCGCTCTTATTACTCATACTATACCATTTGGCCAAGTTTATGACAAACTTGGCCAAAGGTTTCAAATCTCATTTTCTTCCAAAAACTTAATATCAAAGTCACCCTTCAAGAAGGTAGGATGGTTCATCAGTTTCTGATGGAACGGGATGGTTGAGTAGATCCCTTCAATCTCGAATTCGGCCAAAGCGCGCTTCATCTTGGCGATGGCTTCATCGCGGGTCGGCGCCCATACAATCAGCTTGGCAATCATCGAATCATAATAAGGCGAAATGGTATAACCGGGATATGCCGCACTGTCTACCCGCACGCCAGGACCTCCTGGCGGCAAATAGAACTGAATGGTTCCAGGGGCAGGCATAAAGCCCTTGTCCGGATTCTCGGCATTAATCCGACACTCAATGGACCAGCCGTTAATAACGACTTCTTCTTGAGTGAAAGAGAGCGTGTTGCCCTCGGCAACGGAGATCATTTCCTGAATCAGATCAACCCCGGTCACCATCTCGGTCACCGGATGCTCTACCTGAATCCGCGTGTTCATCTCCATGAAGTAGAACTGACCGTCCTGGCCGAGCAAAAATTCAAGCGTACCTGCACCGGAATAATTAACGGCCTTCGCGGCACGAACGGCGGCTTCGCCCATCCGGCTGCGTACCTCTTCACTTAGCACCGGACAAGGAGCTTCCTCAACAAGCTTTTGTCTCCGGCGCTGCACAGAACAGTCACGCTCCCCGAGATGCACGGCGTTGCCATGTTTGTCGGCGATAATTTGAATCTCTACATGTTTCATGCCGGTCAGATATTTTTCCAGATATACGCCTGCATTGCCGAAGGCCTTCTGAGCTTCCTGCTGTGCGTTTGTAATCTGTTTAACCAGCGTTTCTTCATCCTCGGCGATCCGAATACCCTTACCTCCGCCACCTGCAGTAGCTTTGATAATGACGGGATATCCGATATCGCGTGCAAGCATAACGGCTTCATTCAGATCCTCGACCAATCCGTCGGATCCCGGAATAACCGGAACACCTGCATCCTTCATCGTCTGCTTCGCAACAGCCTTGTCTCCCATACGGTTGATCGCGTCAGCGGAAGGACCGATAAAGGTAATGTTGCAGGATTCACAAATCTCCGCGAAATCCGCGTTCTCGGCCAAAAAGCCGTAACCGGGATGTATGGCGTCACACTCGGTCAGTGTGGCCACGCTCATGATATTGGTAAAATTCAAATAGCTGTCTTTCGATAACGTAGGGCCGATGCAGTAGGCCTCATCCGCCAAGCGAACATGCAGGGATTCCCGGTCCGGCTCTGAATATACGGCAACCGTTGCGATGCCAAGTTCCCGGCAAGCCCGGATGATACGGACGGCAATCTCTCCCCGGTTCGCGATAAGCACTTTTTGAAATGTCATGCAGTAACCTCCTTCGGACTCTTGCGACTCTCGTTCTTGGCGAGTCCCTCCATATTACTCCGGCTTCACCAGAAACAGAGGCTGCCCGAATTCTACAAGTTGACCGTTCTGAGCGAGAACCTCTACGATTTCGCCTTTGATCTCTGCTTCCAGTTCATTCATCAGTTTCATGGCCTCAATGATGCAGACCGTCGATTTCTCAGTCACCTTGTCCCCGGGACTGACAAACGGCCCGGCCTCAGGCGATGGGGAACGATAGAAGGTTCCTACCATCGGTGATACGATTTTATGTAATGAGCTGTTGCTATCTTCCACTGAATCCTGCTGTGGTGCCGCTGCAGGTGCTTGATTTGCCGTATTCGGCTGTACGATCTGTGGTGCCATCATTTGCTGTGCCGGTATATACGCTTGCGGCGCTGCCTGATAGTTGTTAACAACCTCGGCTGCATTGGGTTTCTTAATGGATAAGCGTGTACCTTCGCTCTCAATTTCCAGTTCATGCACGGAAGTTTGATCCACCAGCTTAATAAGTTCCTTGATTTCGTTTAATTTAAACATTATCGACGTTCACTCCTTCACTTTCTTGGAAGCCCTTGCTTAGGACAGTCAGTCAATAGCTTAGAGTATTATATCACAATCGAGCGAAATAGAAAGAGCCCAAGGCAATCCTTAGACTCTTTCGGTTTATCGTATATCCGTGATTTATGTTGAAATCTGCAGACAAGCTTATGGCGCAACATATTGAACGGTTACTTTATCCGGCGAAACCTTCAATTCCTTCATCACAAGACTCACGATGCCGGCTGCACCTTTGGCATCGAGTTTTTCACTCAGAACGACCACATTATACTTCTCGCTCTCTTCCTTCACAACGGCGTTGCCGTATTGCTGCTGCAGCGCTTCTTCGATGCTTAGAATCACTTCCTCTTTTGCTTCGGCCGCTTTCAGCTGCTCGGTTGCTTGAGCTGTTTGCTCCGGCTTGTTCTCATGATTGTCGATCTTTGTCATTAACTCATCGTATAATTTCATATTTTTTTGAGAGCGGTCCAATTTATAGGACTCCAACTGAGCTGCTGCGGATGTTGCATTGGCCGCCACTTGCTCCAGCACTTCTTCATCCGTTTTCTTTCCGTTGCTGGTGCTGCTTGTGTCTTTGGATTCCTCGGCTCCCTCTTTGCCTGTGCTGCTAGCGTCTTTGGAGTTCTCGGCCCCCTCTTGGGATTCCTTCACTTCCGGCTCTTCCGTTTTTCCAGCTTCACCGCTGGCTTTTCCTTGATCCCCTTGCTCACCTTGTGTTGCTTCTGCAGGATCTTCCGTGCCGGCCGCACCTGTATCGCTCGTATCAGTGCCTTGCTCATTGGCACCGGAGTCACCGTCAGTGCCTTCTTCAAGCACTTCGTTCACAACCAGCTCGTCGCCAGCGCCTGCGGTTCCGTTTGCTTCTTGTCCAGCGCCCGGCTTCTGACCGTCCACTTGCGTGCTCTCGGCAACCGGCGGCGCTTTCGTTCCCGAATCGTCGGTGAATAAATAATAAGCTGACAGGATGACCATCAAACTAAGCATGGATACTAACCATATGGTTTGTCTTTTGTTATTCATCTGAACGTTTCCTCCTTTAAATGAAAACCTTGGCACGAATGATCGGATCATTCGATTGGCTGCGGTTATTCCTGTTTACGCGGGACAACGGATATACGATAAGACGGGACATTGAGGCCTCGCTGGATCGCATCCACGATCAAGCTCTTTACAACATCATTCTCGGCTCCCTTGGCTACGACGAGCACACCCCGGACTTGAGGCTTGATCTTCTTGGTGACGATTGGGGTTTCTTCCCCGGATGATTCATAGGTGACAATCTGGCCGTCTCGCTGATAACTTGTTACATGGCGCTTACCTCCGTTAGCATCGGTTTCCTCCGTCAGCTCCTGGGTATCTTTCATATCTCGCTGGACGACCAGCTCTTCTGTAGATTCCACAGTCACCATGACATCGACGGCCCCAACCCCAACAATCTGTTCCAGCATGGTTTTGGTGCGACTTTCAAAATCCTGCTCGATACTTTCGAACTCACCGCCGCCGCTGGTTGAAGTCCCGCTTTGGGGCGTTGAGACCGCTGCAGACTCCGGCGGCGGCTCGCGGCCGATATTCTCATGATCCAGCTTCTTCACATTGACGAAGGAGTTGAACAGCATAATCGCGACGCCGATCAGACCTAGAATGATCAACCATCTGAAGGTTTGCATTTTTCTTGCTCCGCCAGCTCCTCCGCCAAGCCATTGCTCCAACCGCTTCAACCAATTTCCCATCATCCTCACCTCCGCTACAGCTTTTTATCCTGCTCCTGCCCTGGCATGTATATCGTGATCAGATCCGGCTCTAAATCCCACCGGCGGCTAATGTAATCCCGAACCGGGTCTGCTCTTGCTTCTTCGGCCTTGCTCACTGCTTCTGCATTCTCTTTCACCGCTGCCTTTTCATCCCGTTCCGATTGCATGGATTCAACATTCACCTGAACGGAATCCACGGGTTCTATGCTGATGGGCTCCTTACCCTCCCTTTTGTCTACCTCTGCATTCTCCGATTCACCTCCAACCAGCCTTACGTCAACGGAGCGTATCGCAGCGCCTGCATATCCCTTGTCCTGTCCAGCAACTGCAGCCAGCACCACCTTGACCTCCTGGACCGCTTCCCCCGTTTCTGCCGCAATCTCTTCTTTCATCACCCGGGCTAATTCATTGCCTGCCCACTGAAGGCTTTGGCTCTGCTGCGTTTCCTTCAGCTTCTCGGCCTGTGCCAAAATATGCTCCAGCTGAACCTCTTCCGGCAGCCCTTTCTCCTGCCGCTCCAGCTCCATCGCCAGTTGATTCTCGGGGGGATCCGTTATCAATGCGATAATCGGGCTAAGCAGCGTAAGCAGAATCAACAGGCTCAAGACTAATCTGGCGTACCGTTCAAGCGCCTTGCCGGGCAGTATCAAATCAACGAAGGCTGCAAAGAGAACCACCATGATGACGCTTTTCAACCAACCTCCAAGCCAGTCCATTCGCCATTCCTCCTAAGCATTGGCCGCCTTCTATGTTCTGCCTCACCTCATCATGACGGTAATGTTGCCTGCCGTGAGCAGAATCGTTATGGCCAGGAAGAACATCATACTGACTGCGGCCAAGGCTGTAAAAACATACAGCATCGTCTTCCCGATCGTCTGCAGGCAGGTGCCGATCGGGGTGTCTCCTAGCGGCTGCATGACGGCCGCCGCGATGTTATATATCAAGGCAAGCGTCAAGATCTTGATCGCAGGGAATGCGCATAGGAACAAAATAATGATGACCCCTGCCAGCCCGATGGAATTCTTGACGAGTAATGAGGCCGAGATCACGGTATCCGTTGCGTCTGCGAACATCTTGCCGACTACCGGGACGAAATTGCCGGTTACATATTTGGCTGCCCGGATCGTCACCCCATCCGTCACCGAGCTGGTAAGTCCCTGGACGGAGATGACACCCAGGAACACGGTAAGCAGCACGCCCAGAACACCCATCGAAATTCCTCGAAGCAGGTTGCCAAGCTGGGTTAGCTTGTACTTTTCGGATAGCGAACTAACCAGGTGCAGCAAAGCCGAGAAGAACAGAAGAGGGAACACAACCGTGCTGATCAGCGTACCTACCGTATGTACCATGAAGATGACTAGCGGATGAGCCACCGAGACGGTCACCACATTCCCCATCGAAGCCATCAGTGCAAAAAGCAGGGGAAGCATCGCCATCATGAAATCGATCATTTGGGTAATGGCGTCCCGGGCATATCCTATCGCGATGCTGAAGCTGTTAACGGCAATGACAAGGACAACCATGTAACAGATCGTATAGGCAACCCGACTCACGGTGCTTTTTTCAAAGGCCGTCTGCAGATTCTCAAGGATCAGGCTCATGATGCTCAGCATCACGATGGTTGCCAGCAGCTTGCCGTTATAGAGTACCTCGTGCCACAAATATTTTCCGATGCCGGACATAACCCCTTTGAAGCTAAGACCGTCGCCGCCCGGAAGCAGCATATCCATCAGGGACGGCGTCTTTCCATCCGGGAAGAAACCGCCGTAATCCTTCATGAGCCGGTCCCAGTATTTCTCGACCTGGTCTGTCGGCAGCTGCTGCGTCTGCTGCTCAACCCACTCATCGGCTGGATTGGCCACGTCAGCCGCACTTACCGTTCCGCAGAACAATCCGGTCATAAACAACATCAGGATCAGTAGACGAAACACGGCCAAGCCTTTTCGAAGTATTACTCCTGTAACCATGTCCCCCCACCTTTTTCAAGCCGGGAGGAGCTTCAGGACCGTCTCGATGATGATCCCGATAATCGGTACAGCGAGCACCAATATGAGCACTTTTCCCGCCAGTTCTATTTTGGATGCGATCGATTCCTGTCCGGCATCTCGTACGATCTGGGCCCCCATCTCCGCGATATAGGCAATTCCGATAATTTTCAGAACGGTCTTTAAATAGATGATCTGGACACCGGAGTTCTCCGCCAAATCTTCCAGCATGGATAAGACATTTCCGATCTTCCCGATCAGGAACAGGAAGATGAGGAGCGAGGTCGCCACTGCGAGAAGAAAGGCAAAGAGCGGCTTCTGTTCCTTGACAACCAAGATCAGCACGGTAGCGATGATGCCCAGTCCTACCACCTGGATAATTTCCATAAAGGTCCACCTACTGGAATAGAAAAATACTTTTGATTTCCTTGAGCAAATCGTCAAGCAGTCTGACGACCATAAACAGCACAACCACAAACCCGATAAGGGTCACCCAATGTGCCATATCCTCTTTCCCCATCTGTTTCAGGACCGTATGGATCATGGCAATGATGATCCCAATGCCGGCGATCTGGAAGATGGCGTTCACTTCAATGTTCATTTCCCTTGGCACCTCGCTAAAAGATCAAAATGACGATCAATGCTCCAATGAGCAGTCCCAGACTTTTGCTCATTTTTTCATATTTGACCTGGTCATCCCTTGCCGCTGCTTCTTCATGCTTGAGCTGTCCCACGGCCAGAGCGATATGTTTGATCTGGTCCTGCCTGTCACTGGTGCCAAGAACGCCGCTTAGCTGCTCCAACACCTCACGCTCGGCACTTTTCATCGATGTTCGTTTCCAGTATTCGCCCAGTGCCTTGCGGATGCTTTCCTGTGCGGATAACCCGTAGTCGGGCCTCATGTAAAGCGCGGCTGCGGCAAATAATGATCTGAGCGGTTCACGAAGGGAATCGCCAATTCGCTCCAGCGCATCGGGTAATGGCGTCAAGCCGTAGCTGATCTCCGTTTCCAGCCGTTGAAGCGCGAGAATGAGTTCTCGCAGCTGCCTGGGTCTTGCCGCGAATTGCTGGGCCTGATAAAATCCGGCTAAAGTTCCAGCTCCCAGCACGAGCACAGCCCCGACCAGTTTAAGCATAGGCATCACCGCCCGGCGGACCGGCTGCAGCCGTCTGAAGCGTTCGCTGACCTCCGTCAAACAGCTTGAATGATCTGTGGTCGCCCGTTCTGTTAAGAACGGCATACATTTCAAACATCCGGTTCTCCAGAAGACCGGCGAGTGCTGGTCGCCCCCGCATATCTTGTATGGACGAGCCATGTGCCGTTGCTATGACGCTGATTCCCGCATGCAAGGCTTCAATGACGGCTTCCGAATCCTCCGGCCGACCGATCTCGTCCACAATCAACACATCCGGGGACATCGAACGGATCATCATCATCATCCCTTCAGCTTTCGGACAGCCATCGAGCACATCCGTACGCGGACCTACGTCGAATCCAGGGACTCCGCGCAGACAACCGGCGATTTCAGAACGTTCGTCAATGATGCCTACCTTCATTCCCGGCCAATGCACGGCCGATTTCCCCCATTTGCCGTAACTGATCTGCCTCGCCAGATCCCGAAGCAGCGTGGTCTTGCCTTGCTGGGGCGGGGATAAAATCAGCGAGTGCATTACCCTTTTCCGTTTCCGGTCGAGTAAATGCGGGATGATGTCATCCGCCGCACCCTGAACTTCCTTGGCAATCCGGACATTAAATCCGCTAATATCCCGAATGTGTTCAACCTTACCACCGCTGAGCACCGTCCGGCCGGTGAGCCCGACCCGATGACCCCCAGGTATCGTGATAAACCCTTTTCGCAATTCCTCTTCCATGGTGTAGAGGGAATGGTTACTGATTAGATCCAGCAACCTATGGGTATCTTCACGCGTCGGCTTATACGCTTCATCAGGCCGCAAAGTGAGCCCGCCGCGCCGGTCCAGAAAATGATGCTTGCCCGCCGAATTAATCTCCAGCGGACGTTCCTCCCGGATACGTACCTCCTCCACATGATCGAGAAGCTCTTTCGACAGGTTCAGCAGCATCCGTTTTACGGTCTCGGGAAACAGGTCTAACCAGTTCAATGTCATATCAATTTCCCCCAGGTTGTCCTTTTTGATCATCTTCTAATAAGAGAACTTCATATCCCATGTGTATGCTTGTACCTGAAAAATATGCAGCGAATCTATCATTTTTTTAAAACGCCGTATAAGAGACAGGAAACGCCGCACAAAATCCAGCCGATCTTCCCCCACGACAATTTATCCGCCATTCCCACGAGTCCGATCGTTGTTGTCAGAATCAAGATCAGCGGGCCCATAAAAGCCAGAGCGGAATTCACAGCCAGCGCTTTATCGACCTGGTTCAGGCGCAGCATGATGATGGCCGCCACAATCTCGAGACTGCCGGAGAAAAAACGAAGCGTGGCCATACTAGCGACAAACTTGTCCAGCATGCTCTATATCCTCCTTCTTCCTTGTTCACAAGTGTGATGTTTAAAAATATGCGAGCCACTCTCGTTTTATCTCTATTTTTTCAATTTCATAGAAGCGAACTTTGAATCTTTCGGACAACGCAAAAAATCCCGGTCGATATGGACCGGGATTAACTCTATTTAATATCGATATGATTGCATAAATTATTCCATTAAAAACAGGTTATCGACGCACCTGCGGTCCGCCAACGGAAGCCTGCTGATCCGTATCCAGTCCGTACGCGGTATGAAGCGCTTGTACGACACCTTCCAGATTGGTTCCTTCAATGACACAGGATACTTTGATCTCGGACGTGCTGACCATCTTGATGCTGACCCCTTGCCGGGAGATGACATCAAACATTTGCGCCGCCACACCCGGATGGCTGACCATTCCGGCACCAACAATCGATACTTTCACCAGATGATCTTCCGAGGTAACGTCACGATACGGAATCTTGCCGCGGATTTGTTCGATAACCGACAACGCACGCTCCCGATCGGCCAAGGAAACGGTAAAGGAAAAGTCTGCTTCGCCGTTCTGGACACCGCTCTGTACGATAATATCAACATCAATCGCTTCTTTCGCAAGCTCACCGAACACTTGAGCCAAAACGCCCGGCGTATCGGAAACGCCCAGAATACTGATTCTTGCCACATTCTTGTCAAATGCAATTCCGCTGACAACCACACCTTGTTCCATGCTTGCTTCCTCCTTAACAACCGTACCCTCGTTATGATTAAAGCTGGATCTGACGACAAGCTTCACTTGATTATGCTTCGCATACTCAACCGCGCGCGGGTGAAGAACAGCTGCACCAAGATTGGCTAGCTCCAGCATCTCGTCATAGGAAATCTCCTTCAACTTCCGCGCACATTTGACAACCCGCGGATCCGTGGAGTAAATCCCGTCCACATCCGTATATATTTCACATACATCCGCTTGAATGGCAGCCGCAAGAGCAACCGCCGTGGTATCTGATCCCCCGCGTCCAAGCGTTGTAATCTCTCCGTCTTCCGACATTCCCTGGAATCCCGCTACAATGACGACATTCCCTTCATCAAGCGCTTTAAACACGCGTTCAGGCATAATATCCGTGATACGGGCTTTGCCATGCACCGCTTCCGTACGGAACCCCGCCTGCCAGCCGGTAAGAGACTTTGCCTTGCGTCCGAGACCGTGAATAGCCATGGATAGCAGCGATATGGATATCTGCTCTCCCGTGGTCATCAGCATATCCATTTCCCGTGCCGGTGGATTCTCGTTCAACAGCTTTGCCTGGTCAATCAAATCGTCTGTTGTATCCCCCATAGCAGACACCACGACTACACATTGATGACCTTCATCTTGTTTCTCTACAATTCTTCTGGCAACACGCTTCATACGTTCTGTATCCCCTACAGAGCTGCCTCCGAATTTCATGACGTACAGTGACAATGCTTCTTTCACTCCCCACTAATATCAGTATGTAACAGCATTCAGGTGGTTTCTCACTTTAAAACAGTATAATACGAAAGTGAGTCATCCCGTCAAGGCTTTTCAAGGCAAAAAGGACTCAGGTTTATGGCACCGGCTTTTGCCCATCGCAAAAAGACTCCCGTACTTACGTACAGGAGTCCTCGTTGTTTAGAAGATATTGGCACCCGTGAATCGTTGAAGGGTCCCGTTTTAAAGCCTACTATGCACGGGAGATGTATTTACCTTCGCGTGTATCGATCAGAAGCACATCGTCTTCGTTAATGAACAGCGGTACTTGTACATTCAGGCCGGTTTCCACTTTCGCATTCTTCGTTGCGCCCGTAGCCGTGTTGCCTTTGATTCCCGGCTCGGTTTCAACGACCTTCAGCTCCACGCTGTTAGGCAGGTTGATCCCGAGGATCTCGCCTTGGTAGCTGATGATGTTAACGTTCATGTTTTCTCTCAGGAAGTTAAGCTCCCACTCCAGCTGCTCACTCGTCAAGCTGAATTGATCGTAAGTTTCGTTGTCCATGAAGACATGCTCTTGACCGCTGGCATAGAGATACTGAACCCCACGGTTGTCGATGATGGCGCGGCCAATCGTTTCGCCTGCACGGAACGTTTTCTCGACGGTGTTGCCGTTGCGAAGGTTTTTCAATTTGGAACGAACGAAAGCTGCGCCTTTACCAGGTTTAACGTGCTGAAAATCCAAAACGGTGAATATATCGCCATCTACTTCTACGGTCAAACCTGTCTTAAAATCGTTTACTGAAATCACTAAGATTCCCTCCTAAGGATGCGGTCTAATTAATATAGTACACAATTTTCCTAAAGTACAAGTTCAAAAAGCTAGCTTTTTGAACAGTCTCCTAAAGCACAGTGTAGTCTTTGGACGAGCTTGTTAGTATATGAATACCCGATTCCGTAATCACGATATCATCTTCAATACGGACACCGCCAAGCCCAGGCAAGTATATGCCCGGCTCCACCGTTACCACCATGCCCGGCTGCAGCACATCATCACTCAGCTTGGACAGTCTTGGAGATTCGTGAACCTCCATACCCAATCCATGCCCGGTGCTGTGACCAAAGTATTCCCCGTATCTATAACGGGTAATAATATCACGGGTTAAGGCGTCTGCCTCGCGTCCTGTCATGCCAGGTTTAATATGATCCAGTGCATGTAGCTGCGCTTCCAGCACGATATCATAGATCTCCTTCAGCTTAGGATCAGGACTTCCGAGCGCAACGGTTCTGGTGAGATCGGAGCAGTATCCGTCAAGCAGCGCACCGAAATCAAACGTAACGAATTCGTTCCCTTGAATCACTCGCTCGCTGGCAACGCCGTGCGGAAGAGCCGAACGCTCGCCGGAAGCGACAATGGTATCAAAGGAAGACGCGGTTGCGCCATGCTTGCGCATGAACATTTCCATCTCCAGATCGATTTCTCGCTCCGTTTTTCCGGCAGCCAGAATCGTCAGCACATGGCTGAACGTCTGATCAGCCAAATCGGCAGCCCGCTGCATAATGCTCAATTCTTCCGCATCCTTGAATATGCGCAGATCCTCTACAAGACCTGAAACCGGCACCAGGCTAATTGGCGCTAGCTGTTCCGAATAGGTCGAAAATACGCCGTATGTAACATGGTCCTGTTCAAATCCAAGCGATGTTATTCCCTCGGAAGATAGCAATTCCTTGACCGTCTCCATAACCTTCGGACCATGCTCAACCACCTGAAAGCCGACGGCTTGCTGTGGAGCTTGAGTCATATAACGGAAATCAGTCAGCAGATAGGCATGATCCCGGGTAATCAGCACATAGCCGGCAGACCCGGTAAAGCCTGTCAAATATCTGCGGTTGATCGGGCTTGCCACCAGCATGGCTGTTAAGCCTCTAGTCTGAAGTTTCTCGCGCAGTTTAACCACTCGTTTGTTACTCATTCTAACCTCTCCTCTCACCCATGTCCAAGCCGGCACAAGAAAAACATCTTCGACGTATTTCTAAGCAGCCAGTTACGGTTAGCTGTAATTCTTCTGATAACAAAAAGCAACCTCTCGGTTAAAGCTTTCTAATATCTGATCGGATTAGCTATCCTTCTTGGTCGTTCAGGACTTGCAAAAGGGCCGACAAGCCCAGTGTGTAACTCGCTGCGCCAAAACCCGCGATTTGTCCGACAGCAACAGGTGCGATGACGGAGGTATGACGAAATTCCTCCCTGGCATGAATGTTCGATAGGTGAACTTCCACTGTCGGAATACGGGCAGAACTGATGGCATCACGTACAGCATAGCTGTAGTGAGTCAGTGCTCCCGGGTTAAGAAGTATGCCGTCCGCCTGTCCAATAGCTTCATGAATACGGTCGATGATAGCACCCTCATGATTAGACTGATAGAAGGTAATACCGATACCGGCGAGTTCCGCCTGTTTACGCAAATTATCTTCGATCGCCTGCAGGCTGAGTGAACCGTAAATGCCCGGTTCACGGAAGCCGAGCAGGTTTAAGTTCGGTCCGTTTATCACCCGTATGGATTTCATAGGGCTTCCCACCTTTTCGTCAAATAACCAAAAGCTATTTTACCATAGGCGGGATAGGGTTGAGAAGTTTTTCTTGGCTAGCCCGTCACCTTCTTCGGTTCGCGCAGTTTCTCATCGGTGAATTCCTGCGCAGTCGTATAACCGATAAATAGTCCCCATAATATAAAAATACAAAACTCAGAGATGTTTGTATCCCAAGGCAGCTTCTTCACCGGATCCGTCAGCCGAAGCCATGGATTGAGCGCGACGAACAGCACCGCCCACCATACGATTCCGTATGCAATCCCGGGCCATGGGCCCCTCAGCTTCCTGAACAAGGTGACATATATGAGGGAAGCGATGACGGAAAACGCGATAAAGGACAGCCAACCGGCAATTTGGCCTGCTGTCGTCGTCAGGAACTCATGCTTGAAGAACGGCTCCAGCAAAAAGCCTGGCAGCACCTTCGTGAATTTTAGCCAGTAAAATATCCAAAGCACGGCCCCCCAGATCAGACCTGCAAAATAGCCCAGCTCCAGGGCAAACGTAAACGGATTGGTGACTTGGTTCTGCTTGCGAAATTGATGTTCATGCATCTATTGATTCTCCTCTTTTTCAATTATCGAATGCCCGCTGTTACTCCATTTCATCTCTGAACGTAGTATGCTCTTCTTCCCCTGCCCTAATCCAACTAGAAATTACTTTCAAAATTCGATACAATAGTTCATAGAACGAAAAACATGTCAGGGAGGGTGAACTGGTTGTCCGATAAGTCAACCCCGATCAGCTATGGAGGCCAAGCTGTAATCGAAGGCGTTATGTTCGGCGGCAAGCATGTGAATGTGACGGCCGTGCGGCGTAAAAATAACGAAATCAAGTTTCTCGAGGTGCCTCGCGAAGACAAGGCTTGGGTTCGAAAGCTGCGGAAGATTCCGCTTCTTCGCGGCATCGTCAGTCTCATAGATTCTACAATTAAAGGTTCCAAACATTTGAATTACTCTGCGGATGCTTATGCTGACGATACCCTGGAGCCGGAAGAACGTGAAAAACAGAAGGAGAAAGAAGACTCCGGCTGGAGTCTAAGCATGATTATCGGTGTGGCCGCCGTCAGCGTGCTTTCCTTCGTATTCGGTAAGCTGCTGTTTACACTCGTTCCTGTTTTTGTAGAGGATTTCTTTTTTGGCGATACATTTGATCACTATATTGTGCATAACCTGATTGAAGGCGTCATTAAATTAATACTGCTGCTCGTGTATTTATGGGCCATCTCCCAGACACCTGTCATTAAAAGACTGTTCCAGTACCACGGTGCCGAACACAAAGTCATCAGCGCATTTGAAGCCGGTGAAGAGCTGACGGTGAAGAATGTTCAGAAATATACGCGACTGCATTATCGCTGCGGCAGCAGCTTCATGATGCTGACCATTGTTCTCGGCGTTGTCGTCTACTCGGTGGTGCCATGGGATACCATGACGCAGCGGGTCATTCAAAGAATCGCGCTTCTTCCGGTCGTGCTTGGCGTTTCCTTTGAGTTCCTGAAACTTACCAATGCCATGCGAGACATGCCGGTACTCCGTTTCCTCGGATATCCCGGTCTGTGGCTGCAGCTTTTAACGACGAAGGAACCTACTGATGATCAAGTTGAAGTATCCATCGCATCCTTTAACAGAATGCGTGAGTTAGATGCTCAATACGAGAATGTTACAGTTCACCAATCTGTGACAGGAAGTGTGCTGGATCCCGCGAAAGGGTGATAATCCATGAGAAGGCATGCGATCATTTTTTGGACGGCGATCACGTTAGCCGCCATAGGGCTACTGGTATTCCTGTTAGATCCTGGATCAAGAATGAATATTATGATTCCACTCATTATTGTAGCTGTCGTGTATGTGCTCTATAAGTTCCCGCCTCGTCGTTTTAACAAGCGGCCTAAGGTGAAACCTTCCAAGCGAACGGCAGCTAAGCTGGCGGCTAAACATAGCACCGCACGGAAGAGCAATCCAGCTGCAAAACGTAAACAGTACCCGTTTCAGGTTATCGATGGGCAAAAAGGAAAACCGGACCCATCCGATGATGTTCCTAAATATCACTAAGAAGAAAACCGTCCAACCGTGCAAACTCATGCCGGCCGGACGGTTTTTTAATGTTCGGATTTCCAGCGGGCGAAAAACATCGTACCCGCCGTTAACCCCGAATTGTATAAATTCTCGCTTTCCTCCTTGGTCAGATTAAAATGAGTGGTACCAATGCCAAGTGTCGGAATTTTAATCGTTCGATTCCGGTTTTGCTGTTCAATATAACGTTCATCGTGAGCGGAAAGCATCGTCTCAAACATGGCGGTTAACATGCCGATCGGGCCATCAATCAAATGGGGCAAGTTACTATTCTTCCCGACCATCTGGAAGCCAAGCACTGGCAGCGGCTTAGGTCCCCCCTTCGACTCGCGATCAAAGAGCCATAACGGAAAGTTGCTGAGCAGTCCCCCATCCACAATGTATACAAATTGTTCGCCGAACGACTTGCCTTTGGCGGCCCTGCCCAATAAGCGAAGAATGACGGGATCGAAAAAATACGGAATGCTGCAGCTCATGCGCACAGCCTTGGCCACGGGAAATGTCGCAGGGTTTATGCCATATTGGCGAAGGTCATCCGGAAGCACCAGCAGCCTTCCATTCGTAATGTCCGAAGCCACGATATACAGCTTGCCTGCCGGGATGTCCGAGAACGTAAATATCCCTTTGGCAAGCAGGATTTCCCGAATCCAGTTCTCCAGGGCTTCTCCGGAATACAACCCTTTCTTAATCAACACCCGCAAGGCGGGACCGATAAACTTCGTATTAAAAATCGGCGCTCGCTGGAGAAACGAATGAAAGGGCGTCTCCTCAATAATGCGCTTGATCTCGTCTGCCCGGTAGCCTGCTGCCAGCACGGATGCCACGATCGAACCGGAGGACGTTCCGGCAACACGGCTGAATTCCATGCCGGCATTCTCCGCCGCCTTGACAGCCCCGGCAAGCGAGATCCCCTTCACTCCCCCACCTTCAAATACCGCATTAATTTGCATATAAAATCCCCCGCCTCACATGGTCTAATGACTATGTATGAGCGCGGGGGATGTTTCATACCTATGGGACGTGCCGATTTATCTATAATATGATTGCAATTGATCTTTAATGCCTAACGGATTACTTAAAATATTCTCTGCTCTAAAGAAAATGCTGCCTTTAACCTCGGCATAATTCTGATTGTACTTCAATTGATTGATGATCTCCGATGCGCTCTGCCAACCGATTTCGCTGGTTCCCAATTTGTAGGGGGCATGCCCGATCAGGAGATCTACGCCGGTTCCTTGTACTTCGCCGGCCCACCAGTCCACCAGCTTATCATAGTCGGCGGCCGGATTACTCATGCTCCAATAGATTTGCGGAGCCACGTAATCGATCCAGCCGTTCTGGATCCAGGCCCTCACATCAGCATACATGCTGTCATAAGCCGTCACGCCGGCTTTCGTATCCGATCCCGTCTTATCCATGGACTGGTTACGCCATACGCCGAAAGGACTGATTCCGTATTCAACGTCCGGTTTCACACGGTGAATGCTCTCACCGAGCGATTGCACAAATGCATTGATGTTTCCGCGACGCCAATCTGCGAGGTTTGCGTAAGCACCTTGATTGTATTGGCGGTATGCCGCATCATCTTTGAAGACCGTATTCGATGGGTAGAAGTAATCATCCAGGTGAATACCGTCAATATCGTATCCGTTCACGACCTCCATAATGGTATCGATGATATGCTGACGAGCTTCCGGGATCCCTGGATTGATGTACAGCTGCTTGCCTGTGTTCACGATCCAATCCGGGTGGCTGAGCGCAACATGGGATGGATCAAGCGATGCCGTCAAAATATCGGTGTTGGCCCGGAAAGGATTAAACCATGCGTGGAACTCCATATTCCGCTTATGCGTTTCCTCCACCATGAAAGCTACCGGATCATACCCCGGATCTGCTCCTTGAATGCCTGTCAGCACTTTGGACCATGGCACCATAGTGGACGGATATAATGCATCGCCAGCCGGACGTACCTGCACGTACACGGTATTGATGCCGACTTCCTGGAGCGAATCCAGCAAGGCGATGTAAGATGCCTTTTGCTGTTCAGCACTGGTCTTTGTTTTCGGCCAATCCAGATTAAACACGGTGGATATCCAGGCCCCTCTGACTTCATCCCCATTGGATACCGGTGGTGGAAGAACAACGTCCGTGCCTGTGGTCAGCGAGATACGCTGTGCCGCTTGGTTCCATTCGACTTGCACACCCAGGTTCTCGCTGACAAACCGCAGCGGAACCATAACCCGGCCGCTCTTAATTTCAACCGATGCATCAAGTGCTACGGATGAGCCGTTCACAAGCGCGGTTTTACTGCCGGATGTCAATTGCAGATTCGAGCCGTCCAGCCCGATCGTTACGGTCTTTAACTTCTGATTCCAAGCTACCGAAGCGCCCAGGCCTTCACTGATAATCCGCGTAGGAACCATGGTTACATTAACCTTCGGCAATATGTAAGGAGATACGTCACTGTTTAAGGTTACGCCGTCCAACTGAATACGGATAGGAGCTGCCTTCGCTTGCGCAGTTGGGACCACCGACGGGAGACACAATAGTAACATAATCAGCACCAACAACCATCTACGAAGCTTCATTTCTATTAATCCTCCGAAAATATGAAATTTGCAGGTAATCTAACTTATTAATATAACACTGGAAATATGACGGTTCAGTTTAAAAAAGCATCTGTCACAAGCGGACAGATGCCACATTACGATTCGTTGACTAATTCGTTATGAACGTCACGCAAATCCTGAAGTCGATTCTCATCGCGCTTGAAATACTCCACAAGCGTCTCAATTCTCGTAATGGAATCCCAGCTTAAATGATGCTCGATTCCTTCAACATCCCTATAAATATTTTCATCCTGTACACCTATCATCTCAAGGAATTCCTCAAGCAAATGATGACGTTCCATGAGCCGTTTGCCCATTTTTTTGCCTTTGCTGGTCAGAACCAAACCGCGATATTTTTCATAGATCAAATATTCGTCTTTGTCCAGCTTTTGAATCATCTTCGTGACGGATGAGGGGTGAACCTCCAAGCCTTCGGCAATATCCGAAACGCGCGCATATCCTTTTTCGTCGATCAACTTGTAGATGCGCTCCAAATAATCCTCCATGCTAGGTGTCGGCATCTTATTCCCTCTTTTCTATAATTACATAACCCGTGCAAAACACTGTTTTACCTGCACTAGTAATGATACATGTTTTGGAGACCGGTTGGCAAGTCCTGGCCCAATCCTATGTCAATAATGACTTATGAATTGAACCAGTCTTCCGATCGATTCTAGAATTTAAGCCACTCCGGCGTAATGCCTTGCAGCCAAATCGTAATTTTGTACATTTGATCTGTAAAGAGCAGAACCCCCATCAATATCATCAAGACGCCGCCGACCTTCATCAGCGTGCTTGAATACTTGAGAATCCAGCGGGTCGAGCCGATGAAAAAAGCCAGGATGAAAAAAGGCACTGCAAAACCCAGGGAGTACGAGGTAATCAACGGGAACCAGGTTCCCGGATCGGAAGCTGCCAGCGCGATGATGGCCGTTAAAATCGGGCCGACGCATGGCGACCAGCCTGCAGCAAACCCGATGCCAAACAGAAATGTTCCTATGTATCCGGTCGGTTTGGATTTAAAATTGAATTTCCGGTCCTTCATTAAAAACTTGGGCTGGAAAATGCCAATGAGCATAAGTCCCATCACGATGATCAGCAGCGCAGACAGCTGACGGATCAAGTCTTGATATTCCGTGAAGAACTCCCCGAACAGGCCAGCCCCCCAACCGAGGGTATAATAAACAGCAGAAAACCCAAGGATGAACGCAAGTGTATGCGTCATGGTCCGGAATCGGACCTCCTTGCGGTTCTGATCGTTCTTCAAGTCATTAACCGACATGCCTGTAATAATCGATAAGTAGGACGGGTACAGCGGTAAACAGCATGGAGATATAAAAGAAGCAAAACCGGCAGCAAACGCGATGCCGATATTAATATCAGCCATTTTATTTCAGAACCCCCTTATGTCGTAAAGCCCTTTTTGCCGACAAGCGTAATGATAAGCAGGCTGATCAGCAGCAGCACGATGGTCGCGCCGGGTGCCAGATTAAATACGCCCGCAAGCATCAATCCCCCGATTACGGCAATTTCGGAGATGATGACCGATAATACGATAGAGCTTCGGAAGCTTCTTGCCAGCAGTAAACTGATCGCTACCGGAATCACTAACAATGCGGATACCAGAAGTGCGCCCACAATTTTGATGGCGGTGCTTACGACAAGGGCCGTCAGTACCGTAATGATCATGTTCATCCATTTGACAGGCAGTCCGCTGACACTGGCGGCATCCTCCTCGAAGCTGAGCAGGAAGAACTCTTTAAAGAACATCACCACAACCGCAATGACAACGATGGTTACACCGCCCACCATATAAATATCCGTGGAATCCAGCGTGTAGATGCTGCCGAACAAATAACTCATAACATCCGTATTATAGCCCATTCCCAGGGTGAAAAACAGCGAAGCAAGCGCAACGCCGCCAGACATAATAATGGCGATTGACAGCTCGGCATAACTTTTATATGCCTTTCGCAGCTTCTCAATCGCAAATGAGGCCAGCACCGCGAACACAAGTCCAGCGGCAAGCGGATATACTTCGATCAGAAATCCGAGCGCCACGCCCGCAATCGTGACGTGCGACAACGTATCGCCGATCATGGACAGCCTGCGCAGCACGAGGAATATCCCGATAAGCGGGGCTGTAATGCCGATCAGAATCCCTCCGATCAGCGCCCGCTGAAAAAAATCGCTAAACAATATATCAAGCAATGATAACGTCCCCTTCTCCTGCTTCAAAAAGTTTGTTTCTATACTTTATACGAGCGAATGCTGCAAATCCACTTCCGCGCAGTTTTCGATTTCATGAGAATGCCTTACAAAAAACTGAATTTTTCCGTTCTGCGATACCGGCGATTCTCCCAGATAGTCTTTGACCATGTCCAAATCATGGGTGACCATCAAAAACGTCATGTGATGATGGGCATGCATATGGGTAATCAGTTCAAAGAATCCGGCCTGGGTCTCGGCATCAATGCCGATCGTAGGCTCGTCCAGTATGAGCAGATCCGGACGATTGATGAGCGCCCGAGCAAGAAACACGCGCTGCTGCTGTCCCCCGGACAGAGCCCCGATCCGCTTGTCGGCAATATCCTGAATGCGCATCACTTCCAGCGCGTCCTCACATTTCTGGTGGTCCAGGCGGTTCAAACGGCGAAACATTTTCTTCCGATTATATAGCCCGGACATGACAACTTCACGCACAGTGGCCGGGAACAGCGGATTAAACGAATTTTTCTGCGGAACGTACCCGATTCGCTCCCAGTCCTGAAACTTACGGATCGGCTGACCGAACAGTTCGATAGAACCTTCGGCGGCAGGCAGCAATCCAACGATCATGCGGAGCAGCGTCGTTTTGCCTGCCCCATTCGACCCGACAATACCTACGAAGTCCCGCTCTTTTATGGTGAAATTGAGATCCTTGATCACCTGTTGCTCGCGGTAATGAAAGGATACATCCTTGATTTGTACAATAGGTTGGTGGCAATCCTGTGCTGCCGGCTCCATAACCAGGCCGCCTTTCTCTCTGTAGTCTTTCTATCTAATATATGAACTTCATAAACATTCATAACACGAAAGAAGAGGGGGATATGCTCCCCCATCTTCCTTATTGTAAAGCCTTCGTTAGATTTTGCAAATTTTTCTCCATCAACGTGAAATAATTCTCGCCGCCGCTCGCCTGCTCTTTAGTCAGTCCCTCCACCGGATTCAATACCAAGGTTTCCACGCCTGCTTCATTTGCCAGCGTTTTGGCAAGTTTATCCGATACGAGCTCTTCGAAGAAAATATATTTAACTTCCTTCTCTTTCACCGTCTTGGTGAGGTTCACAATATCCTGCGCTCTGGGCTCCGCGTCTGGCGACAGCCCCATAATCGCATGCTGCGTCAAACCGTAATCCCGGCACAGATATCCGAACGCCTGGTGGGATACGACTATGTCTTTTTTCGGCATTTTGGATAACTCGCTTGTGAAATCCTTATCCAGTTTGACCAGCTTCTCTTTCAAGGCTTCAAAGCGCTGTTCGTAACCGTCCTTATGTTCAGGATCCACCTCGACAAGGCTGTTCTTGATATTCTCAGCCATGACCAGCGCGGATTTTGGGCTTACCCATGTATGCGGGTCCGTATGATGTGTGTCGGTGCTAGTCTCGGCGGGCTCTTCTGCGTGGTCATGGCCCGCATGATCTTCTTCAGCGCCTTCCTCATGGCTGTGGTCGTGCTCTGCTTCGGCACCTTCTTCATGGCTGTGATCGTGCTCCGCTTCGGCACCTTCTTCATGGCTGTGATCATGTTCCTCTTCGTGGGCTGCTTCCCCGTGTCCATGACCATCGTCTCCCACAGCATCAATCAGCTGGATGCCGTGACTGACTTCAACCGGCTTGACTTGCGTGTCTTTATCAAGTCCCTTCAAAAATCCCGGTACCCAGCCTTCCAGCCCGGCACCGTTATAGAGAAACAGCTGGGCCTTGGAAGTATTCACGATATCCTGGCTGCGCGGTGTCCAATCATGCGGCTCCACGCCCGTTGGCAGAAGATTTACGACATTGGCGTCATCCCCGCCAATCTCCTTCGTAAATTCATATATTGGATAAAAGGTCGTAATGACGTTTACCTTGCCCTCTACAATGCTGCCGCCGGATTTACTTCCGCATCCCGACAGGATGAGTACCGCCAATAAGATAGAGGTTACACTCCAGGTCCAACCGGTAAGTTTGTTCTCTCTCTTTCTCTTGTTCATGTTCATCTCCCCATATCCGCTCCGATCAATTAATCGTAATCTTTACTAACAAGATTATAAAAGCAGGTAAAGCCCGTTGTCAACCAAATCGTAAAATTTACTATTAATTTTCAATAGAGATGTTGTATCCTCCGTATTAAAGGAAAAAATAACGGCGTACCCTTTAACAGGGTACACCGTCTATCGCGACTTAATTCAATGAGAGAGCATTTTATTTGACAACTGCGCCGTTAGGCATGCCGTCCGGTACGGTTGCAAGCGTCAGCTGATCGCCGTGGGATGCGGCCAGAATCATGCCTTGCGACATTTCGCCTCTAAGCTTCACCGGTTTCAGGTTCGTTACGCAAATCACTTTCCGTCCAACCAATTCCTCCGGCGTGTAAAACTTCGCTATACCGGATACCACTTGCCGCTGCTCGAATCCGAGGTCAAGCTGCAGCTTAAGCAGCTTGTCCGCTTTCTTCACCGGCTCGGCTGCAATCACCTGCGCTACGCGCAGCTCGACCTTGGCAAAATCCTCAATGCCGATTTCCTCTTTAAGCTCTACAGGCTCCGCCGAGCTCTCGGCCGGCGAATCTGCTGCTGCGCTCGAAGTCTCTTCCTGAGTGGCCTTCGTACCGCCTGTCATCGCCTCGGCGATGTATGCCACTTCCTGCTCTGTATCCAGGCGAGGGAATATCGGCTCGCCTTTTTGAAGCTTCGTTCCAGCCGGTATAGCTCCGAACTGGCGTCCGCTCTCCCAAGTCGTCCATTCGCCTTCCGCCAGGCCAAGCTGATCCCACATTTTCTTCGGTGTTCGGGTCAGGAACGGCTGAAGCAGGATTGATGCTACGCGGAGCGTCTCCACCAAGTGACTCATGACCGATGCCAGCTCATTCCGTTTGTTCTCGTCTTTGGCCAGTGTCCAAGGCTGGGTCTCATCAATATATTTGTTGCTGCGGCTGACAAACTGACTGATGGCCGTCAGCGCAACGGAAAATTCCATATTTTCCATAGCGGTTTCGACTTTCTCATAAACCGACTTAGCCGCTTCCTCGATCGCTGCATCAAACGGCGTTACGCCGGCGGAGAACGCAGGAACGACTCCGTCAAAATATTTATCGACCATGGCCACGGTACGGTTCAACAAGTTACCCAAGTCATTGGCCAGGTCGGAGTTCACCCGTTCCACGAAGCTTTCCGGCGTAAAGGTGCCGTCCGCTCCGAATGGAACTTCACGCAGCAGGTAATAACGAAGCGCATCAAGACCATACCGGTCAATCATCGTAACCGGATCAACCACATTCCCCTTGGACTTGGACATTTTCCCGTCCTTCATCAGCAGCCAGCCATGGGCAAACACCTTTTTCGGAAGCGGTACATCAAGCGCCATCAGAATGATCGGCCAATAGATCGTATGGAAACGGACGATCTCCTTACTCATCAGGTGTACGTCGGCCGGCCAGTATTTGTCATACAGGCTGGTGTCCTCTGTACCGTAACCGAGTGCCGTTATATAGTTCAGAAGGGCGTCAATCCACACATAGATCACATGTTTCGGATCGCTCTTCACTTTCACGCCCCACTCATAGGTCGTACGGGACACAGCCAGATCCTCAAGACCCGGCTTAATGAAGTTGTTGATCATCTCATTCTTGCGGGATACCGGCTGAATGAAATCCGGATTCTCCTCGTAATACTGGAGCAGGCGGTCCACATATTTGCTCATGCGGAAGAAGTAGCTCTCTTCCTTCACAAGCTCAACAGGTCGCCCACAGTCCGGGCAGTTGCCGTTTACAAGCTGACGTTCCAGGAAGAACGACTCACAAGGCGTACAGTACCAGCCTTCGTATTCGCCCTTGTAGATGTCATCCTGCTTCAGCAGACGCTCAAATACCTCCTGTACAACCGTGGTGTGGCGCTGCTCCGTGGTGCGAATGAAATCTTCGTTCGATATGTCCAGCTTCTTCCACAGGTCCTTGATGCCGGCCACGATATCGTCGACGAACTGCTGCGGGGTTTTTCCAGCCTCCGCCGCTTTGCGTTCAATCTTCTGTCCGTGCTCATCGGTCCCCGTCAAATAACGGACATCGTATCCGCGAAGCCGTTTGTAGCGGGCCATCGCGTCGCCGGCCACCGTAGTATAAGCATGCCCGATATGCAGCTTATCACTTGGATAATAGATTGGCGTTGTAATATAAAACGTCTTTTTGTCTGCCATTGTAACCTTCCTTTACCGTGAAATGGATTGTTTGTATCAGGCAATCTCTTTACGAAAACAGCAGTAAATAGCAAAAAACCCCCGTCCCCATGGGACGAGAGTTGTTCTCACGTGTTACCACCCAAATTCCCTGTCCCCTTACGGGTAACAGGCTCATCTGCCGTCATCCGGCCGTCCATTAACGCTGGCTCACGCCGCTCCTTTACGGCAGCCTTCATACCCCGACTGCAGCGCTCAAAAGCGGATCCTCCAAGACCATTTTCCGAAATTCGCCAAGACCGGTTTCCAGCAGCTCCGGCTCTCTGTTCAAGGCAAGCTTTCCGTACTTATCTCTTCCTCGGATATACCTATAATTTCTTACATTTTAATCAAACGGGCTGCGGCGTGTCAAGATGAGCCGCGGTCCGTCGAATGGCTATGACCTATAAGACAGGATGCATTCCGTTTCGTATCCGCTAGGATACCCCAAAAAACGCTATTTCTCTGTCCATGAAGACGACATCTTATCCTTGCGCGGCGGAACCATATCAATGCCGCCTGGATGAAACGGATGGCATCTTGCTATTCGCTTGGCCGCCAGCCAGGAGCCCTTGAGCGCGCCGTGCACCTCAATCGCTTCAAGAGCATAGGCCGAGCAGGTTGGATAGAATCGGCAAGTCGCCGGTTTCAACGGAGAGATGAATTTCCGATAGAAGTGTATCGGCACCTTCACCACCCTGCGCGCTGTGCTCATGCCCGGCTATCCCGCTTTCCTGCACTGGCTGATGAAGTTTCATTATCCGCATTGTCCTTGCCGCAGTCCCGGCAGTAGCCGAACACTTCGAATTTATGCTGAACCACCTGGAAATCATCCGGCGCATCGGTCAACTGCATCGGGCAAAACGTAATCGGGTACGTCTTCTGGCACTGCAGGCAGATCATGTGATGATGGTGATGTTCTTCGCTACAGCGTCCTCGAAACTTGATGCCTTCCTCGAACACAACCTGCTCCAATACGCCAAGCTCGTACAATACCCGAAGATTCCGATAGACCGTATCGAAGCTCAAACCGCTGTACTTCCGGCCCATATATTCGTACACATCCTTGGCCGTCAAATATCCAGGATGTTCCCCAAACAATTTGGCAAGTGTCTTGCGCTGATCAGTAATGCGCAGCCCATGTTCCGACATGGCGTCGATGATCTGTTCCGTCGTAAGCATACGGAGGTAACCTCCTCTACTTGAAGATACTCTCTTCTTATAATGCCTGAAAAATAAGGCAGCGTCAATGAAAGCGGTTCTGTATAGGCTAAACGCCTGCAAGGTACCCGCCAGTGGAAAATAGATGCCTGGGATATGACATGATCCCTCAGCAAGAACCAACAAAAAGGACAGCCCTAACCATGTTCTGGCTAAGAAGGCTGTCCCGTTGCTATACATGATGAATGGATTAGTTCTTTAATTGCGGAAGCGGCTGGAGCAGGATGTTGATTGGCAGACTGCTTCCCGGCGCCGCCGTAAACAGGATTTCCACGGTCTGCTCGTAATTCCCCGTACGATAGAGAACGGCAGCTTCATTCGGCGCAGATACGGCGCCACCGCTTGTATTCGGCGTCTGAATGATATTTCCGTTCACCATCATCGCACCCATGTACTTGCCTCCGCGCGGATTCAGCGTGATCAGCGTATTGGGTGCTACGCGGTGCAGCTTGATTTTGTACAGCACACCGAAGTTCCCGGCATTGGATTGATATGAACCGTTAATGCCGTCATACCCTTCCAGATTCGGATCGTTTGTCTTGTCGCCGAGCGCGAGACGGGTAGGCGTGTCGCCAACCAAGTCATAGGATTCAATAATCCGCGTCGAGTCCGGATACGTTCCCCGGTTATGCACGCCATCGCTCGGATGGAGTTTCAGGTAAGGCAGCTTTTGAATCGGATCCTTGGCTTCATCAATCATGATGACATCATATCGGATCGGCGAGTCGGAATAGAGATCAGCAAACATGGAGAGCACCTGCTGATTCTTCAAGGTTTGCGCGCTCAAGTCTTGCAAAATGATCCGGCTTTCCCCAGGGGCGAGCGAGATCGTCTTGAATGCATCCGCTGACTGCATGGACTCGAGGTAACGCTGGACAGCCGCTTTACCCGTGGCTGTCGGGATATTGATCGGACCGCCCAAACCGGTATATTCGGTGGTCAGACGCGCCGTCATCGTGTTGATGTTGGTAGCGACGACATACATCTTCATATTCTTCCCGGTAGCGTTCAAGTGGTGAATCATGAATCGCGTGCTGGCATTGCCGACCTCACGGTAGACAATCCCCTCTTGATAGACGGTTTCCGGAGAGTTGCTGCGAATCAACAGATACGGTTCGGAGCTTCTCGTAATCGGCATCAGTTTCCATGTCGGCACAGCTGATCCGTCAAAGGTGTATTTGTCGCCGATGCCCGTAAATAATTGATTGAATTGATCGCGCGTATACAACACTTCACTCGTTACGTTGATGATCTTCTCGTATGAGCTGGTCGCTCCATGTTTATCGGTAACAATGAGCAGCACCTTATGCGTTCCTGCCGTAAAAAAGGCCTGATCGTTGTTTTCCCACTTATACGTAAGCTCATCGCCAGGATCGTTGTCATAACTCATATTCATGTACGTTATTTTCTCACCGATCTTATATTCCTGTTTGTCCGTTTCGAACATGGCAACAGGGGGCGTATTCGGTGCGGTTACTTGAATGCTCAATATATACGGGTCGCTCCACTCCCCGCTGGAATCCTGTACCGAGTAGGAAACCGTATGCACGCCGGGTTCGTCAAAAATCTCTTCCCGGCCTTCCCAATGCTCGTCAACAATAGCCAGTCCCGTCGGAGAATAGGCATTCGTCTTATACGTAACCGTTGTTTGTCCGGCAAGAATCTCGCCAGGCTGCACCGTGAAGGAAGCTACCGGCTTTGAGCTCAGGCTAAGGATAACCCGTTTGTTCGGCTGGTCCACCCGATAACTAATGTCCAGCGCCTGCGTAATGCTGGTCAGCGGCACCATGAATGTATTGTTGGACTGATAAGCCGGTCCCTTCATTGATTTTCTGACCCCGTTCACGGTGTATACGCTGCTGTTCGTCTTAAAACGAAGCTCATCGTTACCGCGGATAATAATCGTTTCCTTTGTCTTTCCGTCATAGGTCAGCTTCAGGCCGACACGATCAACGAGGGAGCGAATAGCAACATAGGATACGCCATTCTTGACTGCCATTGGCTGACCTGCCGTATAAGCTTTCCCGTTCTGATACATCTTGTTGCTGTTCATCATCAGGATGAGGTCATTCGGACCCAGGTTCGGTATATTCGGAACCTCGCTGCCAGATCCCCCGCCGTTATTTCCGCCTGGCTGTTGGCCGTTACCGTTGCCCATACCGGATAAATCAAGAACAACCTTCTTCTCGGGCTGGTTTACCCGGTATGGAATATCAAGAGCTTGCGTGATCGCGGTTAACGGAACCATAAACACGTTGCTGCTCTGGTAAGCAGGGCCTTTCATTGGGCGTACCTGTCCGTTGACCTTATAATTGCTGCTTCCTGTCGTAAACCGAAGTTCATTGCCATCCTTAAGGATGATGGTTTCCTTCGTTTTGTTATCGTAAGACAGCTTCAGTCCTGCACGTTCAACCATGGCGCGAATGGCGACATAGGATACCCCTTGCTTCACAACCATCGGCTGACCCGCTTTGTATTTCTTGCCGTTATGGTACATCACATTGCTGTTCATCAGCAGCACAAGTTCGTTAGCCGAAACATGGGAAGTGCTGACTTCGGGCTTGTCTCCGGATGGGCTGCCCTCTTCGTTCTCTGATACCTCATTATCGGAAGGATCGTTATCCGTGTCCTCCTGCTCCTGCTGTTCATTTGGGGCAGAAGGTTCGGCATTCGGATCGCTAATCATGCCTTCAACTGAATCAGAAGGTGTTTCCTTTGGCGTTGCCGATGTTTCCTCCGCTTGCTGCATGTCCGTCTGTTGTTCTCCACTCTGCTGGCTTTGTCCTTCCACCGGGGACTGCAGCGCTGATTGGCTATTTAGCGCCGGAGCTGTAATATCCGGTGATTCAGCTGCCGCGGGAAATGCCATGGATACCTGTGCCGCGGCAAGGACTGTAATCATCGAGATTCTCTTGAAATTCATTCTCTACTCCTTTAAAACACTCAGTATAGTCTGTCTGCCTCTATTGGACATACTATTAGACGCGAAGTTTCCCGAAAAGTTGCTCAGAAATGGCTGGAAAATAGGAAAACCGGAGCATTCCTGGGTAGGAAGACTCCGGTTTGAGCAACCCTTATTCAATTGTTGACATAGTCCTGATTACCGCTCCAACCTAGCGGATAAGCCTCGCTGATCCCTACCGGGAGCTTACCCTCCGGTTTAACCTGTCCTATCAAGACGCCCGCGGTTGCATTCATATAATAAGGCGTGTTCTCGTAGCTGCACAAATACGTCGGAACCGGGGGAAGATCATTGATATCATAAGGATTACGGGTAGCGACGATAACAAGGGCCACATCCTCAAGTTCAGCCAGCTTGTTCACCAGCTTCTGCTGGCCGGCGGGAAGACGGCTCTCGGAAGTGTACGTGGCTACCACAATCTGTTTATATCCTTCGGCTGCCTTAACGGCCTGCTCGACCTCTTCATCGGACATATCGGTTCCGACACGCAGATCGTCTGCCGGAACCCCGTAACATCTTAAGGCATCCCCCAAGGTATAGCTCATGCTCCATGCTTCATCAACCTGGGTTGCCGAAAGCAGTTCCGGCCAGATCACGGCCACAGCCTGCGCCGGCTTAAGAGGCAGCTGCCCTTCGTCTTTCACCAGCGTGATGCCTCTGCCTGCGATTTGAGCCAGCAATTGTTTGGTCTCTTCCGCCACCTCGCCAATCGGGTAGACCGGAAGCTCCTCTGCGAGCATCGCATTACGCTGCTTAAGCGCCAATATCCGCTCTACAGCCGTATCGATCAGATTCTCTGAAAGCCTTCCGCTGCGGACAGCTTCAATGACGGCCGTAATCGCCGCCGTCTGCTCGGATAGATTGTGGCTGACCAGTACGCAGTCCGCACCCGCTGCGATCGCGCGTATCGCGCCCTCCGGAATCCCGTACTCTTTGGAGATCGCATGCATCTCAAGGCAGTCCGTTATGATCAGCCCTTCAAACCCCATCTCTTCCCTCAGCAAACCCGTTAACACGGCATGAGAAAGCGTTGCCGGCAGATCACTCGGCTCTATCGCCGGGAAACTGACGTGAGCCGTCATAATGGCGTCCACACCGTCCCGGATCGCTTGCGCGAACGGATACAATTCCACGCTGCGGAGCCGTTCCAGATCATGCGGTACAGAAGCCCGCCCGAGATGTGAATCGACGCTCGTATCGCCATGTCCCGGGAAGTGCTTGGCCGTAGCGGACACGCCTTCTTCCTGATATCCCTTAATGGCCGCAGCCCCAAGCGCGGCAACAGCTTGGGGATCTTCGCCGAAGGAACGCACGCCGATGACCGGATTACGAGGATTGTTGTTCACGTCGAGGCAAGGAGCGAAATTCATGTTCACGCCGAGTGAACGCAATTCGCGCGCCCCGATTTGCGCTACCCTGTACGAATCCTGCGCGCTGCCCGCTGCTCCAAGCGCCATATTTCCCGGAATGCGGCTGATGCCTTCATGATCAATCCGGGCAACCATACCGCCCTCCTGATCTATTGAGATCAGAAGCGGGAACTTTTGGCGGTCCGATGCGAGCTGCTGCAAGGACTCTGACAGTTCGGCAAGCTGAGGCAGCGTTTTCACGTTCCGGCGAAAATAGCAGATGCCCCCGACCTGATATTGTTCGATCAGTATTTTGGCGTGCTCATTCGGCGTCAAGGCGTTGAAGCCGCATATAAACATTTGTCCTACCTTTTGTTCTAACGATAAATCTGCTGCCGTCCATTTCATTGATCTCATACCTACTTTCTATCCATTTAAAGGACTTTGCAAGCCAAGCGGGTTAATCTAGCGATGACTGTAGCAGCCTGCATGGGCCCTATCAAAACCTATACCGTTGCCTCTCCGGACATTTCCCGGAATTCGGATGGCGTCATGCCGGTGGCTTTTTGAAATACCTTGGTAAAATACCGACGCTCATGATAACCGACAAAGGAGCCGATCTGCGCTATGTTCTTGTCGCTGTTCACTAACAGGAACTTGGCCGCCTCCATCCGCTGTCTCGTCAAGTACTCCACGAAGGTAAACCCTACATGGTTCTTGAACAATAAACAGAAGTAACTGGAGCTGATCCCTAAATGCTCCGAAAGCTCCTCAATCCCCAAATCCTGTCCCATATGGGTATTGATATACTCCAGAGCAGACGTTACCAATTGCTCCGGCGTTTTCTTAACCGCTTCAGGATTCGGAGCCTCATCGATTAGCGAAACGGTATTGTAATACTTCTCTTTCGCCCTCTTCTTGCGGATCTCCTCCCCGATCTCTCGAATCTTCATTTCAAGCTCACCGTAATGAATCGGCTTGCTGATATAATCCTTGACGCCCAGCTTAATTGCTTCCCGGGCATATTCAAACTCCTGATATCCCGTTAACAAAAAAATTTCCGCCCGGCTTCCTTTCTCCCGAATCTTCGTAATAAAGGTCAGTCCGTCCATGACGGGCATCCGGATATCACACAGAATCAGATCCGGGTTATACTGATCCGCTACTTCAAGTGCTTCCATCCCGCTTCGGGCAAGTCCGACAACCTTCATGCCCATCTCTTCCCAAGGCAGAACCTTGCTGAGATTGTTCAGGATTGGAGCCTCATCGTCAACTAATAATGCCTTCAACATGCTGCCCTTCCCCCCTGTCATAATTGGGTATGACGCATTGTATAACGGTGCCGCCGGGGCGGCTTGAGCATATGAATAGACCGTAATAATCCCCGTACTGAATGCGAAGCCGGTCAGCCACGCTCCGCAGTCCAAGTCCCCGTCGTTCCTGGTTCACTTTGAGATTCTGCATCGTCGTCTGTTCCGATCCGTTATCCTCGGACACCATATATTCAAACATGGACAACTGCTCTGAGGTCATGCCGAGCCCGTTATCCTCTACCCGAATGATGACATTACCGAGTTCCTTCCATGCAGAGATGCGTATCCATCCTGTATAAGAAATCCCTTCAAAGCCATGCTGTATGCTGTTCTCAACCAGCGGCTGCAGCGTCAGCTTCAAGATGCGGCTGTGCATAAGCTCTTTCGGCACGTCAATCTCGTATTCGAACAGGTCCTCGAACCGAAACTTCTGGATTTCAAGGTAGCTCTGCAAGTGCTTGATTTCTTCATCCAGCGTAATTTCTTCCTTCTCCTGTATACTGATCCGCAAGATGCTGGCAAGCCGGTATACCATTTCGCTGACCTTGCGTCCTTCATTCTGTACAGCGAGAACGTTGATCGATTCCAAGGTGTTAAAGAGGAAGTGCGGCTTAATCTGCGCTTGCAGCACACGCATCTCCGCGTCGGTCTTCTGCCTCTGCTCCTTTTTGATCTGCGCAAACAGATTGTTGATCCGGTTCATCAAATTGTTGAACCCTTTCGACAGCAGCAGCAGCTCATCCTCTCCCTTCTCTTCAACTCTCGCATTCAAATCCCCATCTTCCACGCGGCGCATAAACCGTACGATGACTGCGATCGTCCCGGTAATCCGATTCATGAACAGGCGGTTGAACACAATCGCCGTAACCAGACAGAGGCCCATAATGACGAAGAACCACTTGGCAAAAGAAGTCACTTCTTGTGAGAGCGAGTTCCAGCTGGTCACCGAGACGAGATTCCAGCCGTAATCATTCAGATGATAGATGGAGACAATATTCTCCTTACCGTTAAACTTGGCTTTAAAACTTTGGTAGCCTTGCTTAAATTCAACGTCACGCTTCATATATTGACTAATATTTTGGCCATCCATATCGTTATTTGGATCAAATAAAATGAAGCCTTCATTGTTGACCAACATAAACGATGTATTCTGCAGATTGTTAGGCAGTGTCAGATGACGGAAAATTTCTTCAAACTCCCACCTCTTGATCTGGACGACCAGGATCCCCAGCTTGCGGAGTGTCGTCACGTCCTTAATCAGCCTGATCTGGGTAAATACCGGCTCCGCCCCCGTCAATTCCGGAAATTCGTGCGGAGCCAGCCATTTGGGGATTCCGTTAAGCTGCACAACCTCTTCGTATAAAGGACTGTTCTTAAACTGCTCATAGGGCAGTGTTCTGAAATCCTCTTTACTGAATATCGGAATCGGCGATGACTCTTTATTGAAATGATATAAAAACGCATAACTGATGGCTGGGTGATTGTATAGTAGATTCCGAAAGTTTCGCTGTCTGTCGTTCAGTTTCAGCTGTTCCGCATTGGATTCCTTAATCAGGTTTTGATCATCGGGATTCTTGGCATTCAGCGCCATGGCAAAGACGGAGGTGGCAATCCCGTTATCCGTGACATACTCCATCTCCTTGAACACGCTCAGAATGCTGTAGCTGATCGCTTTTAGCGAATATTCAGCCTGCTGGCTGTACTTTTTCTCAATCGAATTGTACGTAATAAAGAATGTAAATAGGCCCAGCACAAATAACGGAATAATAATAAGCCCCAAAAAGGCCGTGAATAGTTTGTTCCGCAAATTCATACGCATGCTCCTGCTCCTGGTATTACCCCTTGACGCTTCCTGCGGTAACGCCTTCAATGATCTTCTCTTGCAGCACGGCATAAATGATAAGGACCGGCAGCACGCTGAATACGATACCCGCGGACATCTGTGCGTAGTTCATATTGTAGGCGTCCCTGAATCCGACCATTCCGACAGGCAGCGTTCTCAGTTCATCATTCGATAGGAAATAGTTAGCAAGCAAGAATTCGTTCCAGTTACCCAGGAAGTTGATGATAAATACGGTAACGATGGCCGGAACGGTCAGAGGTAAGATAATTCTAGCAAACAACCCTCCGGACCTCAATCCATCAATAACCGCGGCTTCTTCGATTTCACCGGGCAGCGACCGCATGAAGGCAGCCAGTATAATAACCGAGAACGGGATGGCATTGGCGACATACGGCAGAATCAGGGCCATATGCGTGTTCAAAATATCCAACTGCCTCATCATGCCATATATCGGCAGCATGAGAGAGTTATTTGGAATCAGCATACCTATCAAAATACATTGAAAGACAATCGCGCTGATCCGGTTGTATCTCATCCGCGTCACGGCAAAAGCCAGCATCGCCGCAAATAGAATCGACAAGCAGGCTGACAGCACGCCGATGTATAAGCTGTTCCAGAAATACGTGCTAATTTTGGCGCTCACCCATGCGTTCACATAGTTATCAAATACCAACGTGCTTGGCAAACCAAATGGGTTCGTAGCAATGGACTGGTTATCCACCTTCACGGAAGAGAACAGGACGAACAGGAATGGATATAGTATGACGAGCAAGTAGGCCATCAGAAAAATGTGCGGGATCAGTTTCTTTATTGCTCTCATCAGTATTCAATCCTTTCGTTGCGTCTTGCGACCAGCACCTGGTAGAGCACCGTTACAATAATCGTAAAGAGAAAGATCAGCACGGCGATCGAATTGCCAAAGCCATGCTTGAAGCTCGTAATTGCATATCGAATCATATATGTCGCCATAACGTCGGTTGAGCCGGCCGGCCCACCCTTGGTCATAACCAGAATAATGTCCGCCGCTTTCATGGCTCCCGCGATCGACAGCATGATCACAACAGAGATAATTGGCATAATTAAGGGAAGCGTGATTTTGGTTGCTCTTTGGACGCCTGTCGCTCCATCGATTGCCGCAGCCTCATCAAGCTCCTTCGGTATGGATAAAATTGCGGCAAGCACCATCACGATGTAAAAGCCGGTCCATTGCCACGCGTTTGTAATCAGGATGGCAATCATGGCCCATTTGCGATCCGATAACCAATAGATGGGTTCAATGCCAACCAGCCCTAAAATCTCATTCATCAGACCAAAGTCCGGATTGTAAATGAATCCCCATAAAATGCCGATGACAGCCGTCGACATGATGGACGGCGCGAAAACCGCCGTTTTATAAAGCCCCTTCAAACGCTTTACGTTTGCGATTAACAGGGAAAAGATTATGATCGTCGGAACCTGGATCAAACAGGAAAAGAGAATGAAATAAACGTTGTTCCTGACAGCTTTCCAAAAAGCATCGTCATTCAAGGCTGTTACATAGTTATCGAACCCAATATACTTCACATCTTTGGAGATGCCGTTCCAGCTCGTAAAGCTGTTGTCAAATGCAGTAAAGATCGGGTATATGAAAAAAGCCAGAAACAGCAAGAATGCCGGCAGCACAAAAACGATGTAAATCAGAGGATTTCTCAGCGCTTTGTTCATGGTAACCTCCGTATTTATGTCTGATGTTGTTTAGGCGAAAGGGCACCCCCAAGTACCCCAGCGGGTGGTGCCCTTCCGTCTAGGATTGTAGTTATTCCTCTGAAGCATTGGCCGCTTCTTGCGCTGCCTGCACATTCTCGAGCATCTTCTCGGCATCAAGCTCGCCGCCGATGACTTGCTGAATTCCCATGCTCAGTGCGGTGTTCACGTCTGCTTGAACAAGTGCATCAAAGGCAGGGAAGGATTTGTTGATCTCACTTACGCCTTTGAAAATGTCTTGCATAAGCGGGTCGTCCGAAGTGGAGTTCATGGTGGCCAGATCCATCTTCATCGCCGGCAGTACACCATCTTCTTTCAGTCCGCGAAGCTGCATTTCATCTGTCCACATATTTTTGATGAACTCTTTAACCGCCTGAAGTTTACGAGGATCTTCCGCAACCGCTGCCGAAAATCCATATCCGTTGTTTGCGTCCTGCATGACTATGACTGGGTCGCCTTCATTAACCGGAGGCAGGTTGAAGTATCCGACCTTGCCTACCATGTCACCCGCTTGAGCCGGATCTCTAAATACGGAGTTCGCCCACGATCCGTCCATCATCATGATGGCTTCGCCGGTAATCATTTGGTTTCTCATGTCCGCATATTCGAATCCAAGCTCGCCTTTTTTGAAGTACCCTTTCTCAACCCATTCTTGGTGCTTCTTCACACCTTCAACGACTTTCGGATCCGTCCATTTCGTTTCTCCGGTCTTGAAGCCGTAAGTAACCTCTGGCCCCGCGTAATAGCTCCACAAGTTATTCGTGGTCATGAGCGGAATCCAAGCATCCTTGGAGGATTGCGCGAACGGAATCTTGCCGTCGGCTTTGATGGTTTCGGCAATTTGCTCTAATTCAGCCAATGTTTTTGGAACGCTCAGCCCTTTTTGCGTGAAGTAGTCCTTGTTATAGAAAATACCTTCGATGGAACCGCCAATCGGCAATCCGTAGATCTTGCCATCATGTGTGAACGGGTCTAGCGTCGTAAATTTGTCTTTAATGCCCAGCTCATCCAAAATCGGAGTCAAATCGAGCATCAAGCCTTCTTTGGAATATACGCCTGCATCGGGGCTGCCGAACACATCGAACACTTCCGGCGGCTTACCGGCTGCCATCTCGCCTCTCAGCTTCTCTTTACGGTTCACTTCAGAGTCTACAGCGTCCAGCTTGATTTTCAGTCCGGGCACCGCCTCTTCGGTCTTACTGACCACATCGTTCAGCAATGCGAGACGGAACTTCTTGGATTCACCTACTTGCGTATGGCGGATGGTGATTTCAAACGGCTCATTGCTTACCGTTCCTTCCGAACCACCTGACGGCTTTTCTGCTGCCTTGTCACCGCCGCCGCACGCAGACAAAAGCGTGGATGAGACGAACAGAAGCGACATTAATAATGCCAGACCCTTTTTCTTCATTGTCTTGACCCTCCCGAAGTGTTTGTATATTTGATAGGCACTTTCCTTACATCTTCATTATAGAAAGCGATTGCATATTTCGATAGGTCGACATTTTTCTATCCAAGGGATAAAATCCTCTACAAAAAACAATAACCCTTCCATTAATAGGAAAGGTTATTGTCATTAATCATAACATATTATGTTTAGTATTATGCAGCTGAAATCATTACTAGACAGTCTCTATATTCTCGGGTATTTCGCCAATCAACCGGTAAGCGCGTGCCACTTCCTCTTCGGATGGTGAAGGAACGCCCTCTAATGGATAAGCCATGCCGAGTTCCTTCCATTTATACACGCCCATCTGATGATATGGCAAAATTTCGAATTTCTCGACGCCGTGCAGCGTCCGAATAAATTGACCTAACTCAATCAAGTCTTCTTCGCTGTCATGGATGCCCGGCACATATACGTGCCGGACCCACATGTTCCGACCATGTTCGGACAGCCAGCGGGCGGTCTTCAACGTCCGTTCATTGGACTTCCCGGTGAGCTTGATATGCTTCTCGTCGTTGATATGCTTCAGATCCAGCAGCACCAAGTCGGTATGCTCCAGCAATTCCGATATTTTCTCCGGTTCATTATAGCCGTTGCTGTCCAGCGTCGTATGCAAATTCCAGCGTCGCTTCACTTCCTTGAACAGCTCCGTGACAAAAGGATACTGCAATGTCGGCTCACCGCCGGAGACCGTTAACCCGCCCCCCGATGAACGGTAGTAGCTCAGATAAGGCTCAATCTCTGCCAATACGTCATCTACCGTCATCTCGCGTCCTTCATGCAGTCCCCAGGTATCCGGATTATGGCAGTATTGACACTTCAAGAGGCAGCCCTGCATGAAGAGCACAAAGCGGATACCCGGACCGTCCACCGTTCCGAACGTTTCTATGGAGTGTACATGACCTTTTAGCATGGTGCGTCATCCTTTCCGTATCCGCTATGGTAGTCTTCCATCCTTACATCGATCCGTGGAACGTACGGTTGATAACGTCAAGCTGCTGTTCGCGCGTCAGTTTGACGAAGTTGACCGCATAACCGGATACCCGGATCGTCAACTGCGGATAATTCTCCGGATGCTCCATCGCATCCATCAGCTGCTCCCGGTCAAATACGTTGACGTTCAGATGGTGCGCTTTGCTGCCAAAGTAACCGTCCAGCATCGCAACCAGGTTGTTCACACGGATATCACTTTCCTTGCCAAGAGCTTTCGGTACGATCGAGAACGTATTCGAGATGCCGTCGAGACTGTCCTCGTATGGCAGCTTGGCCACGGAGGTCAGCGAAGCGAGAGCTCCCTTCTTATCGCGTCCGTGCATTGGATTCGCGCCCGGCGCAAACGGCTCGCCTGCCTTACGTCCATCCGGCGTGGTTCCTGTCTTCTTGCCGTATACAACGTTCGACGTAATCGTGAGCACCGATTGCGTTGGCATGGCATCACGGTATGCCTTGTGCTTGCGAATCATGCTCATGAAGGCCTCGACCAGCTCAACAGCGATGCTATCCACGCGATCATCATTATTGCCATAGCAAGGGAACTCGCCCTCGATTTCAAAATCCACCGCAATCCCTTGCTCGTTGCGTACCGGCTTCACCTTCGCATATTTAATCGCGCTCAGTGAATCCGCTGCTACGGACAGGCCTGCAATGCCGCATGCCATCGTGCGCAGGATATCCCGGTCGTGAAGCGCCATCTCGATCCGTTCATAGCTGTATTTGTCATGCATGTAATGGATCACATTGAGCGTATTCATGTAGAGCTTCGCAAGCCATTCCATCATCGGCTTGAACCGCTTCATGACTTCATCATAACTCAGAACTTCCGCGGTGATGGCCGGATATTCCGGTCCAACCTGGGCGCCGGATTTCTCATCTCTACCGCCGTTAATCGCATAGAGCAGCGCTTTGGCGAGGTTTGCTCTGGCTCCGAAGAACTGCATCTGCTTTCCGATGCGCATTGCGGATACGCAGCAGGCGATGCCGTAATCGTCTCCGTAGATCGGGCGCATAAGATCATCGTTCTCGTATTGAATCGAGCTGGTTTCGATCGAAACTTTCGAACAATATTTTTTGAAGGCTTCCGGCAGCTTCTCCGACCATAGCACCGTTAAGTTCGGTTCCGGAGCAGGTCCCAAATTGTACAGGGTGTGCAGGAAACGGAAGCTGTTCTTGGTCACTCTCGTCTCACCGTTTACCGACATGCCCCCAATGGATTCCGTCACCCACGTCGGATCCCCGCTGAACAGCTCGTTATAATCCGGTGTACGCAGGAATTTCACGATCCGAAGTTTCATTACGAAATGGTCGACCAGTTCCTGGGCTGTTTCTTCCGTCAGCTTGCCTTCAGCCAGATCCCGTTGAATATAAATATCAAGGAAAGAGGATACCCGGCCAAGCGACATCGCAGCGCCATTCTGCTCCTTGATAGCGGCCAAGTAACCGAAATACAGCCACTGGAATGCTTCCTTCGCCGTATTCGCAGGTTTGGAAATGTCATAACCATGCATAGCCGCCATTTCCTTCAGTTCCTTGAGCGCCCGCATTTGTTCAGACAATTCTTCCCGCAATCGGATGACCGGCTCATCCATCGCATCCACTTCAAGCTCGGCGAGTTCTCTCAATTTGTCCTGGATCAGCGCATCCACGCCGTATAACGATACTCTGCGATAGTCACCGATGATACGTCCACGGCCGTACGCATCGGGAAGACCCGTAATAATCCCGGCCTTGCGCGCTGCTCTCATCTCAGGAGTATAGGCATCAAACACACCTTGGTTATGCGTTTTGCGTATGCCGTTAAAGATGTCCACAACCGCCTGCGGCATTTCAAAGCCGTATGCGTTGCACGCATCAATCATCATCCGGATTCCGCCGAAAGGTTGGATGGAGCGTTTGAACGGCTCGTCGGTCTGAACGCCGACAATCTGTTCCTTATCCTTATCCAAATAGCCGGGTTGATGGGAGGTGATGGTTGATGGTGTATGGACATCCACATCCAGAACCCCGCCATTCTCCCTTTCCTTCTTGGTTAAATCCGATACGATATCCCACAGCGCTTTGGTGTTATCCGTGGGTCCCGCCAAAAATTCATCAGAGCCATAATAGGGAGTAATGTTCTCTGCAATAAAATCATTAACGTCAATCCGCTTGGTCCATTTACCTGATTTAAAACCTTTCCAGCCTGCTTCTTTTTCAATCACCGACATATTGAATCCCTCCTAGATTTGCTGGGGCTTGCAAGGACAGGCGGGGCCACACCTTGATCTATCTCAGATCTTTAATGTGATTATTTTCACGATCAATGGTGCCACTACCCCCGCCTTGTGCCTTCAAGCTTCTATATCAAAGATCTGAGATTCAGCTTCCTTCTACATCTTTATTGTAGTCCTGTTGATCTCCTGCATCTGTGATAATAATCACAAACTTATCTTTTCCCGTGACTTTTATCACTCTGAGTCTAGTTTTGCATGCCTTACCTCAAAATCTTCATGGATCTTCACGATCAGCGTTTTGAGTCTATCCTGTCTAGAACCGGCCGTAAAATGCGTTGCGGTAAACTTCTGCGAGCTCCGTCACCAGCGGCAGCTTCGGATTGCTCGTTGTACACTGGTCTTCAAAAGCCCGGTCCGCCAAATGCTCAACATTTTTCTCGAAATCTTTAGGGTCGATGCCAAGCTGCTGGAACGATTCCTCGATCCCGAGCTTGCTGTTCAGCTCCCGGATTGCGCCAATCAGACTGTTCACTCCCTCTTCCGTCGTTCTTGCCGGCAGTCCGAGAATCCGCGCGATTTCAACATATCTCTCATCAGCCACAAAGTGGGTGTATTTAGGCCATGCAGCGAATTTCGTTGGCTTCTTCGCGTTGTAACGGATGACGTGAGGCATCAGGATCGCATTGGTGCGTCCGTGTGCCGTATGATACTGTCCGCCCCACTTATGCGCAAGACTGTGGTTGATGCCAAGGAACGCATTCGCAAAAGCCATGCCGGCAAGCGTCGAAGCATTATGCATTTTTTCGCGGGCAAGTTTGTCGCCGGTAAGCGCCGACTGCTCAAGATACTGGAACACCAGCTGTATGGCCTTGATGGCAAGCCCATCCGTATAATCGCTGGCCATCACCGATACGTAGGCTTCAATTGCATGTGTCAGAACGTCCATGCCGGTATCGGCTACCGCCGTTTTAGGCAGCGTGTAAACGAATTCCGGATCGATAATCGCCACATCCGGTGTCAGCTCATAATCAGCCAGCGGGTACTTGGTATTCCCCAGCCCTTTGTCCGTGATGACGGCAAACGAAGTTACTTCCGAGCCCGTTCCCGACGTTGTTGGAATGGCAACGAACTTCGCTTTCCGTCCAAGCTTCGGATATTTAAAGACCCGCTTGCGGATATCCATGAATTTTTGCTTCAGATTGTTAAAATCCGTATCCGGATATTCATAGAACAGCCACATGGCTTTCGCTGCATCCATTGGCGATCCGCCGCCGAGGGCGATGATGCAGTCCGGCTGGAATCTTGCAAGCATTTCCGTTCCGCGTTCTACGGTCGTTGTCGAAGGATCCGGCTCAACCTCCGAGAAGACTTCGATGGCTACCGGCACTCTGCGCTGACGCAGATAGTGCTCTACCCGCTCCACATAACCCAGCTTCACCATCATGGGGTCGGTAACGATAGCGACACGGGTGATTTCCGGCATTTTCGCAAGATACTGCGTCGAACCTTTTTCAAAGTAAATTTTGTCCGGCACTTTAAACCACTGCATATTCACGGTTCTGCGGTTCACCCTTTTCACGTTGATTAAATTGACAGCCGTCACGTTCGACGAAGTGGAATTACGTCCATACGAACCGCAGCCCAGCGTCAGCGATGGCAGATTCGTGTTGTAGATATCGCCGATACCGCCTTGCGAAGATGGCTGATTCACCAGGATACGGCAGGTTTTCATCCGATCCGAGAATTTCATGATGATGTCCTCATTGTGCGAATGGATTACCGACGAGTGGCCCATGCCGCCAAAAGCAACCATCTCTTCAGCGCGCGTGATGCCCTCTTCCGCATCTTTCACTTTATAGCAGGCCAGCACCGGGCTAAGCTTCTCGGCAGACAACGGGTAGGCAGGTCCGACTCCCTCCAGCTCGGCGACCAGGATCTTGGTGCTTTCCGGTACCTCGAATCCGCAAGCCTCGGCTATCTTAGCTGCCGGCTGTCCGACGATAGTAGGATTTACCGCACATTTATCCGATACCATCGCATGCGCAGTCAGTTTCGCCAGCTCTTCCTTGTTGACAAAATAACAGCCGCTGGCAATCATTTTTTTCTTCACTGTATGATATATAGGCTCCTCGATAATGACAGCCTGCTCGGAAGCGCAGATCATGCCGTTATCAAAGGTTTTGGACAAAATCAAATCGTTCACTGCCTGATCCAAATCCGCGCTCTTCTCAATAAAGCAAGGCACGTTTCCTGGTCCAACGCCCAGGGCAGGCTTGCCGCAGCTGTATGCCGCTTTGACCATCGCCGACCCTCCTGTAGCCAGAATGCAGGCAATGTCAGGATGAATCATCAGCGCATTGGTTTTATCCATGGAAGGAGCTTCGATCCACTGGATGCAATCGGCAGGAGCACCTTGCTTCACAGCAGCATCCCGCAGTATCCGTGCGGCTTCCCGGCTGCAGGCCTGCGCGGATGGATGGAATCCGAAGATGATCGGGTTTCTTGTTTTAATGGAGATCAGTGCCTTGAATATCGTCGTGGAGGTCGGATTGGTTACCGGTGTTATCCCCATGATAATCCCGATCGGTTCTGCTATTTTTTGAAAGCTGTCATAGGCGTTGTCTTCAATGATACCCACGGTTTTGTCGTATTTAATGCTGTTGTGGATATACTCCGTGGCAAACAGGTTTTTGATGATCTTGTCTTCGTACACGCCGCGTCCGGTTTCCTCAACCGCCATTTTCGCCAGCTGCATGTGCTTCTCAAGACCTGCCATGGCCATGGCCTGTACAATCCCGTCGACTTGCTCCTGATTCAATTCCATAAACTTTTCTTTGGCCCGATTCGCCTTGTCAATCAGCCCCTGAATGTACTCCGACGCTGTTTGTCCTTTTACTTCCACCGTTCCTTTGCTCACAGCCATATCTCTCATCCTCCCATGATTCATGTTTCTTTCTACGCTTTGATCGTAACACAGCTGTTTTTAATTTCATGTGAATTATTTCACAATATAAGTATTTATCTTTTCTGTGTGATTTACACCTGTCTCCCCCTCCTTTCAAGTGAAAGAGATCACAAAGTTTGAAAATTCGCCACGATTTCCCTCTTATTCTCCCCCAAAAGTGAATGTTTTCACGTTATAATGTATTTAAAGATTAAACAGATCAAATTTTAGGATGTTAGGGGATACCAACATGAATACTGTAGACCATGTAATGGAAATCGAAAACTTAGGGAACACGCAGTGCTTCTCGGAGCAAAACCGCAACCGTCTGCTGGTCAGCATGAAGGAAAGGGTACTCCCTGAAGGATCCCATTTGTTCTGGGAAGGCGATTTCGCCGACAAGCTGTACTACGTTAAACAAGGAAGAATCAAATTAACCAAATCGACCGATGAAGGCAAAGAACTGATTCTATATATGTACCATCCGGGAGACATGGTCGGGCAAGCCGATCCATTCTTCAGCAACAATCACAGTTTCTCGGCAGAGGTGCTTGAGGATAGTGTTGTCGGTGTCATCGAGCACAAGGATCTGGAGCTGCTGATCTGTCAGCACTGCGACTTCGCCATTGATTTTATGAAGTGGATGGGCATTCACCACCGCATCACCCAGACCAAATTTCGGGATCTCATGATGTACGGCAAGCCCGGCGCTTTAACATCGACACTCATCCGGCTGAGCAACACCTACGGGCAGCATCAAGCGGATGATACTATTCTCATCAACAAGAAGATTACCCACACCGATCTATCGAACATGATTGGCGCAACCCGCGAAAGCGTGAACCGGATGCTGAGTGACCTGCGCAAAAAAGATGCTATCGAATATGCCGGCGGGATGATTGTCATTAAAGATCTTCCGATGCTGCAGGAAATCTGCCATTGCGAGTTGTGTCCGAACGAAATCTGCCGGATTTAATCGGCCTCCCTTCAGTGCATAATATACAGTCATCTGCTTACAATAACCTTGTCTTTCCAAACCAAAATAAAGGGAGTGCTCAGCATGCGTGAAGGTTTGATTCCTGCTGTTCTTGGAACTGTGGTTTCTGCTTCGGGTGCCGCTCTGCTTGGCAGCAAGTATAAACTTGCCGCAACCGGTATTCTCGGCTTCGGACTGGCTCATATTGTGCTTGGTGCGATTGACCTGGTGGAACATCGGTAAGGATTGGAAGACAAGATTCATATAGCTGTCCTGTTCAGTCATTGAACTGAAGGGACGGCTTTTTATGTATGTGCCCGACGGGATCCCTCTTTTTTTGTTAGGAGACGTTCCGTGCAGATCCCTCACTTTAATTAGACAAATGAAAGAAGCGGTCAACCGTTTGGTCGACCGCTTCTTTTCGGCTGTATATCAAGTGAGTAAACCCACTTTATGAGCAGCCCCTTTTCTATGATGCCTACTATGCAACCTTCTTTTGCTTGCTCCCTTTTCCCGACGAGATAAACCAATACGCCATCCCCACAAACAATCCGCCGCCAAGAATGTTCCCCAGCGTGACCGGCACCATGTTGCTGATCCATCCGCCGATGGAAATGGTCTCGGGATGCCCCGGCAAAATCGTCGCGAGCGTCAGAAGTGTCATATTGGCTACGCTATGCTCGTACCCTGTCGCAATGAAGGCAAACAGACACCACCATATTAAGATCAGCTTGGTCGTTTCTCCTTTGGCCCGAATCCCCATCCACAAGGCCAGACAGACAAGCCAGTTACACAAGATGCCTCGGAAGAACAGCTCCATAAACGGATCATTCATTTTCTTGGCGGCAGCCGTGAAGATGAGATGGTCCGGCGGCAGGCCTTTGAACAGGCCGGAAGCATACACCAGATAGCTGAGCAGAATCGCTCCGGCCAGATTGCCGATAAACACGAGCACCCAGTTCTTCAGCGTATCCCCCATTGTCGTTCGACCGGATAATGTGCTTATCGTAAAAAACATATGATTCCCGGTAAACAGCTCTGATCCTGCGAACACCACCAACGTGAGCGCGATCCCGAATGCCGCTCCCATGACGAGGGATTGGAAGGGCGAACCGGCAGCCGCGAGCGGCGCCCCCAACTTAAAGATCAATACAATTCCAATGCCGACATACGCGCCGGCCAGCATAGCCGATACCATATAGCGCAGCAGATTATGATTCATCTGCTCCTTTTTCCCGACGGCGGCATTAACAACGGCTTCCACATCCGTTTTAAACATGGGATACCACCCCTTGATTTCGTCTGTTTAATATGCGAGATCTGGCCTTAAACAGCCACCTCAACCTTCCCGTCCACGGTGCGAATCGGGTATACACGAACCTGGCCTTGATCCGGAGCCTGTACGAGCCCGGTTGAAAGCTCGATCTTCCAATCGTATAACGGATCGTAGATGTAGTGCCCGGATACGATGGCTTCCGAGAGTGGCCCTCCTTTGGGATGCGGGCTTTGATTGTCCAGCGCAAACCATTGATGATCCGAAGTCCGGAAGACGGCAATCTCCCGGTCTCCGAGATGGACCACCCTTCCAAGCTGTGACAGAAAATCATTTTCATTTCCTACCGTAATAAATCTTTCGGTTTCCATAACATGCAGCCTCCACTTCTCTTGTCTATTCCGATCCATACTGCAATAAACTCTATATGCTCAGGCGGCAAGAGGAAAGCAGGTTCCTCCCTCTTCTATTTGCTGATCACTGGTCTTGCATCCTCGAATAGCGTATAACGCAGCTTCTCGTCGTTCAGCACTTTCTTCCAAGGATCCTCAACTTGCTGCAGGGCAAGCTCGATTCTCTCCACCAGTTCCTTACGCTGCTTCGGATCGTCCAGGATAACGGCTCGGATTTGTTCCAGTCCCAAACGCTCTACCCACTCCGAGGTTCTCTCCAGGTACTTACCGGTTTCACGGTAATACTGCATCAGGGCTCCGCAGATTTCGACCAGCTCTTCATCCGTTTTCACTTTGCAGAACGAATCCGCCAGACGTGCCTTCGTGCCGCCGTTGCCTCCAACGAATATTTCCCATCCACCGTCATTGCCGACGATTCCGATATCTTTCGTGCACGACTCGGCACAGTTTCGCGGACATCCGTTGACCGCCATTTTAAATTTCGCCGGGAAATCCAGTCTTTCGAATTTCTCCTCGAGGAATGCCCCCATGCCCATCGAATCCTGCGTACCGAAACGGCAGAACTGGGATCCTACACAGGTCTTCACGGTCCGCAGCGATTTGGCATATGCATAACCCGACGGCATATCGAGCTCTTCCCAGACGCTCGGTAAGTCTTCCTTCTTAACACCGATGAGGTCCAGACGCTGTCCGCCGGTAACCTTGACAACCTTCACATTATATTTAAGCGATACATCCGCGATTTTCTTCAAATCCTCCGGCGTGGTAACGCCGCCGTACATTCTTGGGACTACCGTATACGTGCCGTCTTTCTGAATGTTGGCGTTCATCCGTTCGTTGACAAAACGGGATTCCCTCTCCTCCTGATGGGTTACCGGGTTCAGCATGGCCAGATAATAATGAATGGCCGGGCGGCATTTCGAGCAGCCTTCCGGGTTGCTGAAGTTCAGAACATGCATGACTTCCTTCGTCGTGGTAAGCCCCTTCGCACGGATTTCGGCGACGATTTCATCCCGATCGAGTGTCGTGCATGGGCATATGCCTTGTTTGCCTGCGGCCTTAAAGCCATCGCCCAATACGCTCTGGAGTATTTGCTCCACGACAGGTTTACAGCCGCCGCACGAGCGGGTAGCACCTGTGCAAGCTTTGATCTCATCCACTGTCGTATGACCTTGGAGAGTAATGGCATCCACGATGGCTTTTTTGGTTACGCCGTTGCATCCGCATACGATCTCATCGTCGGGCATCTTTTCGAGCGAAAATGCCTTGCCGCCTTCTGTCCCTGCACGATCCGTGCCCATGATCGAATCGTAAATCTCATCCGTCATGGCTGTCTTTTTCCGAATCATGGATTGAAGGCTTGCCGAATCGCTCACATCTCCGAACAATATCGCCCCGACAATGATATTGTCGCGGATTAATATTTTCTTATAAGTCTTGCGCCAATCATCTTTCGCGGTGATCACCGCGTGTTCGGCTTGCTCCATGAACTCTCCGGCAGAGAATACATCAACACCGCTGATTTTCAGCTTCGTCGATACAATGCTTCCCTCGTAAGGCTGGCCTTCCACGCCGCACAGATGCTTCGCCAGCACCTGTCCCTGTTCGAACAACGGCGCAACCAGGCCGTAGCATGCGCCCCGATGCTCGCAGCATTCGCCAACCGCGTACACATCCGGCCAGGAAGTTTGAAGATAATCATTAACTACGATTCCCCGGTTTACTTCGATTCCGCTCGCTTGGGCGATTCCCGTGTTCGCTCTGATGCCCACTGCCATGACCACCAGGTCGGCTTCAAGCTCATCCCCTTCCTTGAACCGGAGTCCCGTGACTCTGGCATCTCCCAATATTTCGGTTGTTTGTTTACCCAGTAAGAAGTTGATACCCTGCTGTTCAAGCTCCCTTTTCAGCATGCCGGATGCCATCGAATCCAATTGGCTCTCCATCAAATCCTGCATGAGATGAACCACCGTCACCTCCATGCCGAGGCTGACCAATCCCTTGGCAGCTTCCAGACCCAGAAGCCCCCCGCCGATGACTGCCGCTTTCTTGTAGGCCTTAGCGGCCTCCAGCATCTGGGTGCAATCGGCTATGTTACGGAAACCGATAACGCCTTCTTTGTCACTACCCGGTACGGGTAAAATAAAAGGCTTCGAGCCCGTTGCTATCATTACTTTGTCATAAGGCACCGTCAATCCGTTGTCGGCTGTCACGACCTTGCGCTCTCCATCAATGGCTGTTACGGTGACACCCGTATGCAAAGTGATATGGTTATCCTCGTACCATTTCCAATCATTCAATACAATGTCATCCAAGGTTTTGCTGCCTTCCAACACATACGACAGCATAATGCGGTTATAATTCGGATGAGGCTCCTGTCCAATGACGGTGATGTCAAAATTCCCACCCAATTTAATGATTTGCTCGACCGTGCTAATCCCGGCAATACCGTTGCCAATGACAACTAACTTTTCTCTCTTTATATTGGACATAAGTTTGATTCCTCCCCAACACGTTTATCTAGATCGTGGTATTCCGTTCCTTTCACATAAATTATATCGTCTGACGGCATTATTTATTGTGATATATTTCACATAAATCGTTAAAATTTTAAACAAAAATACCAAATAACCCTGTCCGCGTCGGAACAAGGTTATGATGAGAACACCCTCTATATAATATCGGCTTCCATATAGGCTCGTTCGCCGCTTGGCACTTTTAAATAAGGGCGAATACCCGCAAACCCCTTCGCATCCAGATTTACCCCGGTCATCCAGTTCCCCTCTAATAAGCCGCCATCCGATTGCATAGTGACGGCAGGCGCCTGAATATGCTCCTGATACAGAACGATGCCGGCCTGTATGGTCTTAAAGGCTTTTCCCTGCTCCACCAACGGTACGGCGCTGATATACGTAGGCACAAAGTAATTCGCAATCACATCCAGCTCTTCCCCGTCAAAAAACGGCTCGCTGCCAAGGAAGGGATGCATCATCACGATTTTCTCATAGAGTGACCAGATGATCATCTGCAGAAATCTTCCCGTTCGTCCCCTATTCTGCCCGGTAGCATGAAATCGATCGGTTTCATAACCAATGAACTTCCATCCGCCGGGGGCTTTGACCCATTTCTGAAACATGACTGAAGCACTGGTACCGTTTTGGTTAACGTTTTCTGCAGGTTCCGGGCTTGTTCCAGAAGCAGCTAACCACAGGGAGTCCGGCACATACTGGCTCAGCATCCGCTTGGTTTTCTCAAAAATATGAAGCACTTTTAATGAAGCGTTTTCAAGTTCTGAGATGTCCTCTTGTCCATAGTGGAAACGGGAGATATACGTTCGCTTGGTCATGGGCTCGCCTCCTTGATATGCCGCTCTCGTTATTTACATCATATAGCGGCTGCGTCCGCTTGGTGCATGTCCACATATTCTTGCCGTAAATAAACAGGAACCATACTTCCGTTTAGAAAAAAAACCCTGAAATGAGGATATCTCATGCCAGGGTTTAATCATCAAGGGGAGTCTTAAGATGACTCATCTTTCGACCCATTGTTCTGCCCAGGATGCAATTTGCTCCATCACCGGACGAAGTGCTTTGCCTTTTTCAGTCAGTTCATATTCAATACGTACCGGTGTTTCCGGATAGACATGACGAATCAGTATCCCTTCACATTCCAAATCCTTCATCCGCTCGGAGAGCATTTTATCGCTCATGGACGGAATCAAATTCGAAATATCCTTAAAGCGCTTAGGCCCGCTCATCAACGTTTGAATAATCAAACCGTTCCACCGTTTGCCCAGAAAAGAAAATGCAGATTCAAAACGGGGACACATCGTAACATTTGTAACTTCCATATCCCTTCACCTCTTTACGAAGTCACCTTGTTTATAGAAACTCATAAGCTTAATCAAAAAACTAGAAAACTTACGAATTGTAAGTATGTTTCATTTTAGCACATTTCCGAGAAACTGAAAACCACCTAGCCCCTTTTTCCCATAAAATCAGCTTTTATCCCATAAAATACGAGCCAAAATATCCAAATCATTCTGGATCAATGTGGACAATTTCCTATTATACAGTACGGCCGCTGGATGGAACAGAGGGAATATCTTATAGGTTTCCTCCGAAAACATATAGCCTGCACTTGGATTCTCCGGATCTGCTGCTTGCTGGACCGGGCCCTCCATCAGTTTGCCGTGCAGCGATGTCACCGTTTCATGGCTTCCGATTAACCGGTGCAGTGCCGTATTTCCCATGGGTGCGATAATGTGCGGGCGAACCCATCGGATCTCTTCATCAAGCAAAGGTGCATGGGCCCATATTTCCGCCTTCGTCGGCGTGCGATTAGAACGGCTGATGACGCTCTCGCCCGTGGATCTCACGATTAGCTTTTCCTTATAGGGCCTGCTTCTCATGGCACTGGTAATATACACTTGCTCCCGGGTCAGGGACAGACGTTCCAGGTAGGCATTCATCTCTTGTCCGGCCTGCCCTACAAAAGGTAAACCTTCCAGAACTTCATGGGCGCCGGGTGCTTCCCCAATAAACATAATCTTGGCGAAGCGGACTCCTCTGCCCAGCAGGAAACCCTCTACGGGTTGATGGACAAGCTTGGCCTGGCATATGGCGATGATTGCGGGATCTACAGGTGCGCTTTGTACTTCATTCATGAGTACAGCCCCCCTTCTTGTATATCATACAATACCCCATACTTAGGTATATTCTATCCCTAGCCGGCAAAAACATTTCGGTAAACATTCACCGCCAACGATAAAACGAGCCGCTCAAGGGCTCCCCCTGAACGACTCGTTAACGCATGACTTCTTAATAAACGCTCGTAAACTTAGACTAAAACGGGAAGCGCGCGAACCGGCTGACTGTTGCCAAAGGTTTGCTTGCCTGCCGTGGAATAAGCCCAGTAAATCGCATTGGTGATCACTTTCAGCACTTCGGGGTTGTAGTAGGTTGGATAGGTCTCATGCCCCGGACGGAAATAGAAAATGTTCCCATGACCACGCTTGAACGTGCAACCGCTGCGGAATACTTCGCCGCCTTCGAAATTGCTGACAAATACCAGCTCGTCTGGGGCTGGAATATCGAAGAACTCGCCGTACATTTCCTCGTGCTCGATGATGATCGGGCCTGTAATTCCTGCCGCAATCGGATGTGTCGGATTTACACTCCAAATAATTTCCTGTTCTCCTGCTTCGCGCCACTTCAAATCACAGCTCGTGCCCATCAAAACTTTGAACGGCTTGGAAAAATGTCCGGAATGAAGAACGATCAGACCCATGCCATCCTGCACGCGTTTTACGACCTTGCTTACGATTTCATCACTTACCTGGTCATGAGCCATATGCCCCCACCACAACAGCACATCGGTTGAATCCAGTACATCGTCCGTCAATCCATGCTCCGGCTGATCGAGCGTTGCCGTTCTGATAACGAAATCCGGATTTTGCAGACCCTCCGCCAAAGCTGTGTGAATCCCGGCTGGATAAACGTTCCGAACCTCATCATGGATTTTCTCGTGTACGAATTCATTCCAAATGGTTACGTTAAGCATCTTGCTGTTCCCCCTAATTGCTTATTCGGTTGTTACTCTAAGCTGTTAGACCCACCACATTTCTCCGAGCGGCTCTTCGATCAGCACTTGCTGAAGATTTTGCACCGCTTTGGAGAAGCCTTCTTCAATCGACATCAATCCATCTTCATGTTCAATGCTTACGACATAATCATATCCAACCAGACGAAGGGCACTCATCATATCCGCCCATTCCTTCACGTCATGCCCATAGCCTACGCTGCGGAACTGCCAAGCGCGATCCAGCATGTTGGCATAAGACTGCATATCGGTCAGACCGTGCTTGTTCACGTTGATCGGGTCAATGCTTGTATCCTTCGCGTGGAAGTGGTGGATTGCCCCTTCGCGGCCCAAAATTTGAATCGCTTGAACAGGGTCGATCCCTTGCCACCACATATGACTCGGATCCAGGTTGGCACCGATCACTTCGCCTGCGGCTTGACGTAAACGGAGCAGCGTGCCAGGCGTATGAACGGAGAAGCCGCCGTGCAATTCCAAACCAATCTTCACATTGCGGTCTGCAGCAAATTTACCCCATTCGGTCCAGTAAGGAATGACCTTGTTATCCCACTGCCAGGTCAGAATCTCTTGGTAGTCGTTAGGCCAAGGCGCAACCGGCCAGTTCGGGTATTTGGCATCCTCATGGTCGCCTGGGCAGCCGGAGAATGTGTTAACAACAGGTACTTCAAGCTTCTCGGCAAGCTCTACCGTTTTTACGTATGTGTCATGGAACTCTTTTGCGATCGCTTTTTGCGGATGAAGCGGGTTGCCATGGCAGCTCAGTGCGCTAATGATCAACCCACGGGATTCCACCGCATTTTTGAAGTTTTTCAGCGCAGTTTCATTCTCCAGCAGCTCGACCGGGTTGCAATGTGCATTCCCAGGATAACCGCCTGTTCCGATCTCAACCGCTTTAAGACCCTTGGATGCCACATAGTCCAATGCATCCTCCAATTTACGTCCGCTCAACAATACCATAAATACGCCTAATTTCATTGTATACCTCCTGGTTTACCTTAATATTAGTAGGGATTGCAAGATTTAGTTATCGAAATAAACCGCTTTTCCTGTCTTCGCCGATTCATAGATCGCTTCCAGAATTTGCGTTACAACAAACGCTTGCTCCGGCTTAACCACAGGGTCCTTATCCTCAATAATGGCCTCCAGCCACATTCTGGCTTCACGGTCCGAATCATTTTCCTTGGAGCCGGAATAGAACGCTACGCCGCCGGCATTCAAATCGACTTTGGTTTCGTACAATCTGCTCATTTTCTCGCCGTTAATACGCAGACCGTCCTTCATGTCAGCCCCGCCTTCTGTACCCGCCAACACGGCTTTGGCTTCGCCGGTCTCAACGACGTTAAGGGCCCAGCTGGATTCCAGAATAATCGTTGCGCCGTTCTCCATCGTAATGAACCCGAATGCCGAATCCTCTACCTTGAACTCCTTCGGATCCCAAGGACCGAACGCATTCGCCGCATTCTCCCGTTGACCAAGTTTATGGAACGTGGATCCCAGCACGCTCTTCGGCTTGTAGTTGTCCATCAGCCACAAGGTCAAATCCAGCGCATGGGTACCGATATCGATCAACGGACCTCCGCCTTGCTTCTCTTCGTCAAGGAATACGCCCCAGGTCGGAACGGCGCGGCGGCGAACAGCCAGCGCTTTACCGTAGTAGATCTCGCCCAGCTCGCCTTCCTCACAGACGCCTTTCAGATACATGCTATCGTCGCGGAAACGGTTGTTGTAACCGATGGTAAGTTTTTTCCCTGTACGCTTCGCGGCGTCCAGCATCGCTTTGGCTTCGGAAACGGTCTTCGCCATAGGCTTTTCGCACATCACGTGTTTGCCGGCTTCAAGGGATGCTACCGTAATCTCGGAGTGGGAATCGTTCGGCGTACATACATGGATAACATCGATGCTGCCGTCTTGCAGCAATTCTCTGAAATCCGTGTACACTTTTGCGCCTTCAACCCCGTACTCAGCAGCCGCCTTCTGCGCACGCTCTTCTACGATGTCGCAAAAAGCGACCAGTTCCGCCTGCGCCTGCTTCTTCAAGCTCGGCATATGCTTGCCGTTGGCGATTCCCCCGCAACCGATAATTCCGATCTTCAACGTTTTCGACATGTCCATTTCCTCCCCATAGGCATTTGATCATTTTGGATGCTCTCCAAATATTAGTGCAACGCTTTCATGCGGACCATTTCCAAGAACTCACACCCCTGTCAGATCCGTCAGAAGCTGGTTTGCATGTCGTTCATAACCAGTGTACAAGAATATGAAGCGGGCTGCCAGTTCGCTATTCCGACATGTTTGCCTGCTGCGGCGCCGGAAGTTTGCCGTAGCGGTATGTGCTTTGCAGAACGATATGTCGGCCCTCCAGCGAAGACTGCTGGAACGACTGCATAATCTCCAGTACGTGGTATGCCAGACGTGCACTCACGCGATGGTCCTTCTGCTCATGAATTGATTGGATCATATCGTTGATACCCAGCCCCCGCTCGTTCTTCCCGCATTCAAATGCGGGGTCAAGCAGCTCCCATTTCTCGGAGCCGTGCTTCCGGAGCTTCACTTCGCCGTTAAAGTAGTTCGGATCCCCGAGACTTAGGCTTCCCTGCGTGCCATAGATTTCGATCCAGGGCAGGTTCGATCCGCCAAAGATATCGAAACTTGTAATCATGGTTGCAATGGCACCGTTCTCAAAATCCAGCGTCCCTGCTAAATGCGTTGGGGTCTGAACCGTAATCGGTTTTCCTTGGAGCGGGCCGGAGCCGATGGCGCGGTCTGGAATCTGGATGCCGGTGGATGCGCTGATCCGGCTTGCAGGACCAAGCAGCTCTACGAGGGCCGATACATAGTAAGGACCCATATCCATCATTGGACCTCCGCCCGACGCGTAAAAAAATTCAGGATTAGGATGCCAAGCTTCCGGTCCTGAACCCATCATAAACGCCGTAGCGGCAACAGGTCTGCCAATAAGCCCGGATTCAATAGCGGCTTTGGCCGTCTGTACGCCGGAGCCCAGAAACGTATCGGGCGCGCAGCCGACGCGAAGTCCTTTTTGATCTGCCATATTTAGCACCCGGCGGGCTTCATCAAGGGTAATCGCCAGCGGCTTTTCACTGTAAACATGCTTCCCTGCTTCCAGCGAAGCAATGTCCACATTGGCGTGGCTGGCCGGAATGGTCAGATTAATAATAAACTCAATGTCAGTCTGTGCAAGCATCTCCTCAACTGTATACACGTTCGGGATGTTGAACTCTTCGGCCTTCTTCTTCGCGTTGTCCGGAATAAGGTCAGCACATGCCACGACTTCAACCCAAGGGCTGTTCTTTAAGTTCGTGAAGTATACGCCGCTGATGGTTCCGCAGCCAATTATACCTGCTTTCATTTTTTTCATCGCTGTCACTCCTTGAGTGTTTTAGATGTGCTCGGACTAGTACCATGGTATTCTTTTATGCTTTCGTTTAAAATGAAGAATATGATTAAAACATGAACAATCTGGTCATTATTTTCTTATTCTTCAAAGGGGACTTTAGCAATGGATTCAAATCTTTCCAACCAAGTCGTAGCAGCGGATTTCTCATTTCATCGTAAACCTTTCAAGATGTCCCTGGCTGACGGTTTCGACACCTACCTGATGCGATGGCAGACCGACGGCAAATGCCGTGCCAAAATTGATGACGAGCTGTCACTCGTTGAAGCAGGGGATCTGTTAATCTTCACGCCAGGACAACCCTATGAACTCCGAATAGATGACGAATATAACGCTTTGGGTGAGTTAACCATCGAAAGCGGAGATTACCATATTTTTTTCAAGGGTCCCTGGGCTGACGCGTGGTGGAATTCCAAGAAACGCCCAACCAAAATCCGGGTTCCACTGGAAGAGCGTTACCTGAGTCTGTTTCGGCAAATTCTGCTGGAGCAGCGCCGTGTATCGGATCCTTATCCGGAGATTTCGGATTACACGGTGCGGATTTTGTGCCTCGAAGTGGACCGCCTGTTATCGGAGCAGCCATCGACCACACCCAAGACGTATCTAGCCTACCGCATGAAAAATTACATTGAAGAGAATGCCTCCTCGATGTTCAAGCTGGAGGACGTCGCGGCCCATGTCGGCATTAGTGTCTCTCGGGCAGTCCATCTGTTCAAAGAAGCGTTTGGCACCACCATCATGCAATACACCATGGACGTTCGCCTGAGCATGGCCAAGGAACGGATTGTGTTTAGTCCTCTCTCGCTGGAGGATGTTGCCGAAACGTCCGGCTTTGCCAACTATACTTATTTTCACCGCGTTTTCCGCTCCCGATTCGGCGTTTCGCCCAAACAATTCCGCATGGCCAGCCGAACGTCAAACTGATCGTGCCAGCAGTGCAGTAAAAAAGCGGGTCGACCAAGGTTTTTCCTTGATCGGCCCGCTTCTTTCTTGAATCAAATGTAAGATATTCCATGATCCAAAATTACTTCTTATCACGGTTGGCCGCCGCCTCGGATACAACGATAGCCAAGTCTTCATTTCCGAATAATGACAGGACGCCAAGCAGGGTCTGATCCGGTATTTCACCAGCTTCTTCCTTGGGCACCGTTAATTCCAGCACCCGTGCCAGCCGCTCATTGTCCGGCTGATTCGGATATGCTTTACGGTACAGTTCCGCTGGGTCAAGTCCGTGATTCACACACCATTGGGCAAACACGAGGATCATCATATCCTCGTCCTGGCGGTACGACTCCGCAATCCGTTCTTCTACGGATTTTTCCGTAAATTCCATGTGTTACCCCTCCTCATGCGAAAAGGGCTTCGGAGCTCTCTTCGTTCATGAAGACATTATACCGTTTACTTGCGCTCAGACAAAGTCTAAACTAGTCAACCATCTTGACCTGCACCGGATGGCTCTTCGCTTTTTGGTCATTTTTCTTCTTCATCCAAGTTCCAAGACTGATGATAATGGCAATAACAAGAATTTCAAAACCATACTTCAGAACGCCATTGGCGAACCAGCTGTGAATCATCGGCTCTTCCACAATCATCTTCGATGCGGTCCAGGCTAACACGGCAGCACCGATCGTGATGATAATAGGAAAGCGATCCGTCAACTTCAGGATAATGGTACTGCCCCACACCATAATTGGAACCGAAATCGCAAGCCCGATAATAACCAGCATGAAGCTTTCGCCAGCAGCGCCAGCTACAGCAAGCACGTTATCCAGTCCCATCATCGCGTCCGCGATAATAATCGTACGGATTGCCGCCCACATTTGGTTGCCAGCGGAAATTTCATGCTGCTTCTCATCCACCATCAGCTTGTAGGCAATCCACAACAGGGCAAAGCCACCGATCAATCGCAAGCCGGGGATCATTAAGAGCTGTACAACGAGGAGTGTGGCCACGATACGAATCACGATCGCACCGACGGTACCCCACAGGATGACCTTCTTCTGGTCCTCCTTCTGGACATTACGAGCGGCAAGCCCGATAACAATCGCGTTGTCGCCTGCCAACACAAGGTCAATGAGGACAATCGATAGCAGTGCCATCCAAAAATCCATCGACATGATATCCATGCTTCTCCCATCCTTTCTGCATTTTCTTTAGATTTACACCTACCGATGTCCTCCACCAAAAAAAAAACGCTGTTCCCTTAGATTACAAGGTCTACAGCGTTTTTTGGGCGCAAAAATAGACCTCCACCTCATTCATAAATAAATCAGGCAAAGGTCTCGCTAAACAACATAATCGTTGCCAATAAAGCCGGGGATGATTGATCCCGTAATGACGACTTTACTTACGATATAGAATTTATAAGTTATCAGCGGAACCCATGAAATTCTATATCGCAAGAAAACCAACCTTTGAATCGCGGTTGCTTCCTTGAAAGGCCACGATAGAAGGTTTTCTTATGAAGCTACTCCCCTTTGGGAACTATTCGGTTGGACATATTATAACATATGAAAAATCGCTTGTATATTCAATTTTTCCCACCGAAATCGAATGCTTAGCTGTCCGAATATGGGCAGCAGTCCTGTTTTTTTGCTATCATGGTGCTATTCTGGTTGACTTTGACTTTCGCAAAGTGAGGATTGAACATGAAGAGATGGATCATACCCGCAATTTATTCAACAGCCCTGATACTGGCATTTGCATACAGACATGAAATCATAGACTGGCTGAGAGGAAATCCCCCGCTCTACCTGATGATCCTGCTGGCAGCCCTGCTTGCCTTATTTCCTATTGCGCCCTATAAAGTCATTATCGCTATTCTCGGTTATGCATATGGGACACTCTGGGCTGCAGCCATTTCGTGGTTCGGAACAACGATAGCGGCCGTCATCCTGTATGCGGCAGTTCGGTCCCTGTACCAGGAGCCCGGCAGGCGACTGCTTGGCAAATACGAGGCTATCCATAGGTTTACAGCCCTGGTAGAAAGGCGCCCCTTTCAGTCGATCCTGCTCGCGCGCTTACTGCCCATTATTCCGCAAATGGCCGTCAATATTTATGCCGGCGTCGCATCCATTCCATTCTGGACGTACACAACCGCTTCAGCCATCGGTAAAATCCCCGCGATTCTCCTGTATGCCTGGCTGGGCAGCGGGTTTTCCGATCATCCGCTCCTCTTCGCGGGTATCGCGGGCGGACTTATGCTGGTTACCGCTCTGTGCCTGGCCGCTGTCCGGTGGTATAAAGGGAGACCGGCTTAACGGAGCATCATTTTGGTTTCCCTGACCAAAATGATTATAATATAGAGTAAGACTTACATTTATATGTTATAACGATGGAGGGATAATAGATGAATAATCGTTCAACCCCAAGTGAATTGGCTACCTTTGCGGGAGGCTGCTTCTGGTGTATGGTCTCTCCTTTTGATGAGCTGCCGGGCATCCTGAAGGTTGTTTCCGGCTATACGGGCGGCCATAAGGAAAATCCGACCTATGAAGAGGTATGCTCTGATACAACAGGTCATTACGAGGCTGTTCAAATCACCTATAACCCGGAAGTGTTCCCTTACGAAAAGCTGCTCGAGCTCTTCTGGCAGCAAATCGATCCTACGGATGAGGGCGGACAATTCCATGACCGGGGCACATCTTACCGGACTGCTATTTTTTACCACACGGAGGAGCAGCGTGAACTTGCGGAGCAATCCAAGCAAGCCGTAGCTGCCAGCGGACGATTCGATGGACCGATCGTAACGCCCATCATCCCCGCCAGCACTTTCTATGAAGCTGAAGAATATCATCAGGATTATCACAAGAAAAACCCGAGCCATTACAAACGCTATCGCAAAGGTTCAGGACGCGAGGATTTCATTGAGCAGCACTGGTCGGATCCGGTAGATCCAGCCGAGCTTAAACAGCGCCTGACACCGATCCAATATGAAGTGACCCAGAATAACGCAACCGAGCCTCCGTTCCACAATGAGTTCTGGGACCATCACGGGGAAGGCATTTACGTGGATATCGTATCCGGCGAGCCGCTCTTCAGCTCAACGGACAAATATGATGCCGGCTGCGGATGGCCGAGCTTCACCCGTCCGATTCGCGAATACAACATTAAGGAAAAAATGGATCTTACCCATATGATGGTCCGCACCGAGGTAAGAAGCAAAAAAGGCGACTCGCACCTCGGCCATGTATTTGACGACGGACCTGGGCCGAACGGGCTTCGCTACTGCATCAATTCTGCGGCACTCCGATTTGTACCGAAGGAAGAGATGCAAAAGGAAGGCTACGGCGAGTATTTGCAGCTGTTTGAATAAATCCAAGTTTCCTAGTGCATTGCCCTTCAGGGCAATGCACTTTTTGGTACGATTGAACCCGCTTATTCAATTTGGCTGCACGGGGTAATATACATTACATACGAATTAGAGATGAACTGGAGGGATTGCACATGCCTTGGAGCAAACATGATTATCCGCCATCCATGAAAAACCTGGAGCCTCGGGTGAGGAATAAAGCCGTGGAAATTGCCAATGCCCTGCTGGAGGAAGATTACGATGAAGGTCGTGCCATCGCTATCGCCACCGCCAAGGCACAGGAGTGGGATGAGAATCATCCGAAGGACGAGAAGTGAAAATCCGGGCATAAGCATACGAAAGAAGCTCACCCTGCATGCGGGTGAGCTTCTCTTAGTTGGACCGTCTTATGAACGGCCGCTAACGGTATGCTGCGCTGTCTTCGGAGTAACCGGAGTGCTTGGGGCACGGACCGCCTTCCGAATCGGTTTCTTTTCCGTTTTCTCGGTACCGTACGTCACTGTGATGGTGATCACTTGTCCGGCAATCGATACGGCTAATATAGTATATAAGGTTTCAACCAATGGCATGTAGAATAGCGATAATAGCAGTACTACGGCATCCATCAGGAAAAACACCGTCCCTACCTTAAGCCCGCTCCACTCGCTGAACAGCACGGAGATCACGTCGTCACCGCCTGTCGCTCCGCCGAAACGGAGCACGATGCCTGCACCAAAGCCCGTCAATAAACCGGACAGCAGCGCGGCTGCCAGCAAGTTATGATTCAGATCGATCACAAGCGTGGAATACCGCTCGATCAATGCGTAGAACAAGGTGAACATGCTCGCCGCAACTACGGTATTGATAATGAACTTCCGACCTTTGATGAATAAGGCAACCAGCAGAACCGGTATGTCCATGAGGACCATACTTAATGCGGGCGGAATATCAAGCGCATATTTGCCAAGCAGCGCAAGGCCCACAAAGCCGCCTTCGGTTAAATGATTGTGAAAATTAATGTGATAATACGTAAAAGCCATTAAAAACGTTCCGAACAACATCGCCGACATGGTGATAATTGTGTTTTGTCTTTTCCTCATACAGGATCCCTCTTGTCGTAGTAGATTGGTCAGACATAGGCCAATCTCTACATAGAGGCAACCTGGAGGAGTTCATCCTTCGAACCATAGTTCCCATCCTTTCGTAAGAGACCGTCCTTGTCTTCTGACGTCCGACTTCGCTCTACGAAGGAAGCTATGTGTATGAGAGATCATAACGTTTCCAAATCGTCCTTTGGGGATTCGTCCTTCGGGGACACATGGTATCCTGATCCTTTCTCGTTTTAATTAGACTGCTTACATTATTATAACACAGTTGGCATACAAGCTAAACAGCTGGCTAGAATGAACTGGAATATATATATGAAATATGTAAAAAAACTCGCTTTCAGAACTCCCTCCATAAAATATCGCCGTTCTGTTCACATATTCGCTAAATCCGATGTGACTTAAATCACAAATACCCCTTCTTCCCTTGTCTATACTTAAATCGAATACGAATTCGAATTATGAATCAGGGGGAGTCTGCATGTTAAGCCAGCATACGATTGAGGTCGTTAAATCGACCGTTCCTGTTCTTGAAACACATGGAACGGCAATTACGACTGCATTTTATCAAAAATTGTTTCATCATCATCCGGAGCTTCTTAACATATTCAACCATGCGAATCAACGAGAAGGAAAACAGCCCTTTGCCCTTGCCAATGCCGTATACGCCGCCGCAGCCCATATCGACCGTCTTGAAGCGATTGTCCCGGTTGTTAAGCAGATCGGACACAAACACCGGGCATTAAACATTTTGCCCGAGCACTATCCAATCGTTGGCGAAACGCTGCTCGCCGCCATGAAGGAAGTGCTGGGAGACGCTGCAACGCCCGAAATTATCGAGGCCTGGGCCGAAGCTTACGGGGCTATTGCCGATGTCTTCATTGGCATTGAAGCGGATATGTACCAACAAGCCGCGAACGAGGCCGGCGGCTGGAGCGGATACCGCAATTTCGTCATTGACCGGAAGGTGGAAGAAAGCTCCGTTATCACTTCCTTTTATCTGGTCCCGCAAGACAGCGGCGAGATTTCCGCTTATCAACCCGGTCAATATATCACGCTCCGGGTGAAACCCGAAGGTGAAGCCTATTATCATAATCGTCATTACAGTCTCTCATCCGCACCGGGTCAGCCTTACTACAGAATTACGGTCAAGCGTGAGGATGAACTGGAAGGAAAGCCCGCAGGCGTCGTCTCCACTTGGCTGCACCGTCATGCCGAGGTTGGGACCGTTCTTGAGGTCACGGCTCCGGCCGGTACCTTTACGCTGGATACGGACAGCGATCTTCCGCTTGTCTTGATCAGCGGCGGCGTCGGTTTAACCCCGATGGTGGCCATGCTCGAAACCGTGCTGCTGGAACAGCCTGACCGGAACGTAACCTTTATTCATGCGGCCAAGTGCGGCAGCCAGCATGCGATGAAAGCTCACATCGATGCGCTTGCCTCCAAATATCCGCAGCTAACCTCTTATGTCATTTATGAACAACCGGAATCGGAGGATCAGTGTCACCAAGCAGGCTATATTGATCTTGATTTCCTGCGCAAAACCGTTGATGACAAGGCCGACTTCTACTTCTGCGGCCCCGTTCCGTTCATGCGAGCCGTGAACAATCATTTGAAATCGATGGAGGTACCTTCGGACCGAATTCATTATGAATTTTTCGGCCCGGCTGGTACATTGGAAGATTAAAATAACCGTATTACACAATCAAAGGGTGCCTGTCTTGCATAAAGACAGGCACCCTTTTTAGATGGAACACGCTTGCTGTCGACTATTATCCAGCGAAGAAGATAACCATATGCCAGTTCTGGTCATGCGCAATTTATAAAACTATGTACCTTGGCGTTCATACCGTCCTCAATATTTCGGAACTAGATATGCTTGCCCTGTTCCCGCAGCAGCCGGTTTACCGTTTCTCTCCTCACGCCGATCAACTGTCCGATCTCTTCCTGCGTCAGATACTCGGTCAAGTGTATTCCCTGTGAATACTCATCCAGCCACTGGATCAGCAGCTCAAGCCGCTCCGCAGGTCCTCCGACCGTCAAGTGATCCAGCCTCATCTGCATGAACCGCACCTTTTCCTGCAGCAATCTGGCAACCTCGAGCGGTTTCTGCGGATCCTCCGCAAGCTGGCGGTACCACGCTTCAGCCGATATGACCTCCACTTCGCTCTGGATCAGAGCGATCGCCGTTCCATGTGTCTCCTTCGGGCTGATCAGGGAATGGTGCGGCACCGTTTCACCGGGATATAAAATATTGAAAAGCACCATATTGCCATTCGGATGGAGACGGGTCACCTTGAACAATCCGCTCCGGATGTGATATAGATGATCGCCGCTATCTCCTTGCCTGAACAGTATTTCGCCTTTATGAAGAATCATTAATGAATCGCCTCCTGATGAATGCAGTTATCAGGAGTGTAAACGATATGCCGTCATGAATCCACTGGAGGCAAATAACAATTACCAGAAATTAATGGTTGCGCACCGTATATTGTTGGCATACCATGTGTATAATAGAACATATGTTCCTGTATTTATTCATGTATGAGGATGTGTCTCTTATGATGAAACCTTCCACTCCTCCTCCGCCTTCACTAGAAGACGAAGCCCTGATCCGAGATTATCTGCTGCATCACTTCATTCAGTCTGTTCTCGAGCGGGATATTCAGATTCTCAAGACCCTTCAACTGAAAATGGGTGAGCTCTATATCTTAAATCTGCAGCTCATTAAAAAAGGATATTCGGATCATGCCTGGTTCCTACAACAACAAATGAGAAGGCGCGGCATCCGGATTCATAGTCAGAGCGGTACAGCCGAGGAAGGGCTGCGTGTCCAGTATTTATGCCGCGGATATGATGGCTCTCTGCTCTGCGAATGGCACTCCTTCAAGGAAGAGATAAAGGATCGGCTCGTTTCGTATCTTGGCACGGATTTGGCGGCATACTAGCACCAACTACGTACAAGACAGGAGCGCTCCATGAAGAATATCTTCCACATATATTCTGCCGATATCCATAGAATCATCCGTAATTGGGCTGCAGGCGTCATCATCGTCGGGCTCGCTATTCTTCCTTCTCTGTATGCCTGGTTTAACATTGAGGCCTCCTGGGATCCCTACGGCCAGACCTCCGGCGTCTCCATTGCCGTTGCCAACCTGGATAAAGGCACCACCCTCCGCGATCAGCCCATTAACCTGGGAAAAGAAATCGTGGAGTCCCTCCATCACAATGAGAAGCTGGGGTGGCGTTTTACAGAGGATAGCGAGAACGCCATTCAGGGTGTACGGCGCGGCGATGATTACGCCGCTATCATTATTCCGGAGAACTTCTCTGCCCGGATCGGCACCGTGCTGACCAATGAGCCTGTCAAAGCTCAGATCCTCTATTATACGAACGAAAAAATCAACGCCATTTCTCCCAAAGTGACGGCCCAGGGTGCATCCGGTGTTGTGGAGGAAATCAGCAAAAATTTCATCAAAACCGCCAACGGCACCATCTTCGAGATTTTCAACACGCTCGGGATTGAGATCGAGAACCAGCTCCCGGCCATCAATAAAGTACGAAGCCTTCTGTTCCGGCTCGAAAAAAGCTTTCCGGAGCTCAATGAAGCGGTGGGCACAGCTGCACAAGATATTAAGCTGGCCAACCGATTGGTTCAGCAAGCCGACGCCGCCCTGCCTCGCCTTGAAGGGATTGCCACGGACGGCAAAGCCATGGCCGGTGCGCTGGCGGAGTTCGCGAATCAGGCCGCCGGTGCCTCGAAATCGCTGGAGCCAACTCTGCGTCAGGACTTGGAGGTACTGGCTGCAACCACCGGAGCGCTCTCGCAAGTGCTGGACGCTCTAGGGCAAGCCGACATTGACCCGAAGGAGCTTGCCAGCCGCCTGAACGCTGCGCAGGAACGCGCAGAGACCGCAGCGAAAGCAGCCGCCCGGCTGGGTCAATTGTTCAAGCGGCTGGGCTCCATCTCCCCGGCAGCAGCTTCCGGGGCGGCCAAGCTCGAGGATATTGCCGCACGATGGACCTCAGCTCAATCCGTGCTGCAAACCATAGCCCAAGCCGTGGAACGGGGAGAAGAAGCGCCAGCAGATTCCATCGATAAGTTGAAAAAGCTGAACGATGATATTACGGGACTGACCAACACGCTGTTAAGCCGCTACGATACGGAGATCGGTCCAGCGATAAGCAAAGCCTTCACCTCGGGCGCAGACACGGCTAAGCGCGTGCAGCAGGAGCTGACCCAGGCACTTGCCAGCGTCCCCGACATTCAGCATTTGCTCAAAGACGCCCGGAAAGGTCTTAAAGTAGGCGGAGAAGAAGTACAGCTTGCTCAAAGCCGTCTGCCGGAGGCCGAGCTTCGGATTACGCAGCTGGCGAATCGGCTCCGTGAGATGGAAGCTGAGGGAGATATCCAAGAGGTTATTGATTTGCTTCAAAATAATTTCGAGCTCGAAAGCCAGTTTTTTGCCGAGCCTGTAACGCTGGAAGAGAATCGCCTGTATCCGATCCCGAACTACGGGTCCGCCATGTCTCCCTTCTTCACGACTTTATCCTTGTGGGTAGGTGCCCTGCTGCTCGTTTCCCTGCTCTCCGTTGAGGTTCATGATGAAGAGAGAAGCTTCCGCAGCATCGAGGTTTACTTCGGACGCTATTTAACCTTTCTCACCATTGCCCTGTTCCAAGCGCTATTCGTCACCCTGGGCGATATCTATTTGCTGCGGACCTATGTGGTGAATCCGGGCTGGTTCATCCTGTTTGCGCTGCTGAGCAGCTCCATCTTCATGCTGATTGTGTATACGCTGGTGTCCGTATTCGGCAATGTCGGAAAAGCGATGGCCATCGTACTTCTCGTGCTGCAGCTCGCAGGCGCGGGCGGAACGTTCCCGATCCAGATGACGCCGCCCTTCTTCCAGGCATTGCATCCGTATCTGCCGTTCACCTACGCCATTAGCATGATGCGGGAAGCCGTTGGCGGCATTCTATGGGATATTGTCATCCGGGATGTCCTGTTCATGCTGATCTTTGCTGCAATTGCGCTGATGATCGGGATTGCGCTCAAGAAGCCGATCAACCGGGCCAGCGGCGGTCTTGTCCGTAAAGCGAGAGCCTCGAAACTCATCCATTAATCCAGCCCCCTTTCGGAGCGTATATCCGCACAGAAAGACTGCCTGATTACAACTTGAGTCAACCTTTATGCAAAAGGACACCCCAAGCGGCTTCCTAGAGCCATGGGATGTCCTTTTTTTCATATAAGATTCACTTATGTTGGGATTGCTGATGGTATTCCTTCAGCTGTTTCAACGTATCCTCTTCCATATCCCCAAGCCGCCAGATCGCAATCTTCGAAACACCCGTATCTGTCGCCGTATCCATCCAGCCGGCAATGGTCATACCATCTGCATACCATACCGTATGGCCGATGCCTTGCTCGTCCGTATATTCATAATACAGGGCACCGCTTGAAGAATCCCGCTTCGGCACTTCCGAGATGGAATGTGCCAGCTCCACCGCACGCTTTTCCGTTAAAGAGACAACCTTGCCGTTCTTCGCCCAATCAAACCCTCCAACCGACAGTGCGATGGCATGGTCTCCCGGAATCCTGCGCAGTTTGTCCGCCAGCTTTCTGATCAAGGCATGATCCGCCTTCGGCCCCGGTCCGCTATGCCCTCCGTACAAGTTATATGCCATCAGGACATAATCCGGGCCTGCCGGCAACAACTCCAAGGATGACTGGGAGATCCCCGGCTCCAGGACGATTCGAAGAGAGAAACCCTCCGCTTGTAAACGTTCATACAGCTCCTTGTACAGAGCGCATAAATTCGCCCAATCTTCCTTGCGTACCTTTTCGTAATCCAGCTCCACGCCACGAAAGCCATGCTGGGATACTACAGCCAGAATGTGCCCGATATGCTGGCTGCGGCTTTCCGGGGTAGCCACGATCCGGGAGATGAGCTCAGGATCCTTCTGATCCGCCGTCCCATCGGTATCGAAGCGATCGTTTACGATGGTCAAGACCCGGCGAAGCTGCTCCCCTTTCCGGGAAATCTCCTGAAATTCAGGCAGCCCCTCCCGAAAATCCGAAGTAAAATGGAGTTCGTCTTTATGATTGAAGTAGGCTGCAAAAAAATGAATCTCTTCAAGCTCGCTGCCGAGCTGCTCCATATCGGTTATGCCCGTCCTCCACTGCCAATCCGCAATCCAGGCAGACAGCTTTACTCCCGTTTGCGGTATCTGAGCCTGCAGTGCTTTCTCCTGCTCTTCGGTGCGCAGCCACCAGAAGGAGACAGCAGCGCACAAAGCCATCAGCACCACTGCTCCTGCCCATTTCCTCCTGCGATTCTTCATTCTTGTTCACGTCCTACGCCATCCGAATTTTAAAAGGTCTCCACAGCCCAGTCAACCGCCCGGTTCAAACTTCTCTGCACGCCTGTCAGGACTCCGGTCAGTCCGGACGGCTTGTTCGTAAACAGCAGCTTCCGATCGCCGCCCGCAGACTCAGATGTTATGGTGACATCTTCAAAAATAGCGTCGTAAATATCATCCTTCTCATTCTGCTCGTGATATTGCGATTCAAACGCCACGCCCCCTGCGCCAATCGAAACATCCACAGGCTGCTGGTCCAGAATTAACTGTTGATCGACACTCACCGACACGGAATGGCCTTTCACCGAAATCTCCAACGAGCGGTTGCCAAGTATGTTGACCGGATACTCATTCTCATCATCCCGATCTCCGGCCTGCGTCTGTTCCTTGGTATATACCGATGCTTTGTCGAATTGCAGATCCTCTTCACCCCACTCGACCTTCGGCAGGGAATAAGTGAACAGCTCCTCGGGCGCTTGACCTGCTCGCTTCTGCTCTACCACCACGCTATTGTTCTCCAGAAGGAGTCTTACGTAAGTGCCCTTGGTCCGATCGTAACGGACATAGATGGACTGCCGTCCTACCACATTGCCGAGCGCTTTAGCCGAGACGGTTACGTCAGTCTCTTCGCTACCTTTTAAATAAACCGTCCCTGCCTGAGACGGAGGCGATGTGACCACGAAACGGTTATCCGAAAATTCAACCGCTCCGCCGAGCAGCTCCCACTTGTCAGCCTGCTGCTTGTCCCCCCGCACAAACTGCATAGATTGTCCTTGGTCCTTGTGCAGCTTCATCAACAGGTGGTTGGTGGACCAGTAAGGAGCAGGTTGGACCCGAGTCAGATTATAAAGATCGCTATCCTGCGAGTTGAAAGCCATACCTTCCCGGTTGAAATTCATCCCAAACAACTGCTCAATCTGCTCCGTATTAGCATCGGCTACAAGCTGATTCATGCCGCTGCCAAGCGCATTGGCATGCATGATCATATATGTCCCTGGAACGTAACCCAGCGATTCCGTGTAGACTTTATTCATCGCCTCATAATCAGCTTGAATCCGTTCTTCCATCTCCGCGCGGTTCTCGAGCGGTATCATGTTCTCGTCGCGAATGAAATCCATCAAATAGTGGTTGTAATACTCCACGTTGGATTTGCTGGTCAGTTCCCCCTCATCCTTAACGCCGATATAACGGCCTTCACTATCAAAAATATTAATATAAGTCAGCCGGTTGCCGTTGGTCCCCAGCTCCCAATAACCGGTGCGGGTCATCTTCAGCATATCCTTCGGCTGCAGAAATTTACGTTCACTGTTGCCCATTTTGTCAGCATAGGACAGGAAGGTGGCCTTATAGTTGTATTTCTCCAGCAGCGGCTGCGCGAACAGCGCGGAGTCATTCCGTCCATCTTCAAAGGACAGATACAGCGCTTTATCCGGCAGCTTCTTGCCATTACGATAATAATCGATAATATCTTGCTGCGAAATCGTGGTGTAGCCCTGTTCATATAAGGCCTTCAATTGTGCATCCAGCTGGCTCTTGGATACGAGCTTGGATGTCCCGGTGCGGCCGACCCCGAAATAGGATAGCGCAATAAAGCCCTGATGCTGACGCCAGGCCGCTCTGTCCGGCTCCTTATAGGTGCGAAAATCGAAAATCGCATTCGCCAGCAGGACGGCTACTACGGCCAATACAACGACCTGTGCCGTAACTTTGATGATTTTGCGGCGATTTTTTCGCTGAACATTGAGGGCTGCATTTTGTTTTTTACCCATTTGTCATCCTCACTTCAACCGCTTTGACACGATCAGAACGGTAATCCGAATTTTTTGCCTTTACGCTTGCGGGCTTCCTTCTTCTCTCTAGCTTCAATATCCTGCGGTGTTTCCCGGGTCCCCCATGTCGACTTCCAGAAGGTAAACCAGGCCACCGGCATCTGCCATAACAGGACAAACTCATAGAACAGACAGAACACGAAGCCGAACACCCAGAGCTTGCTCTTGCGAAACAGCAGGTGGGCAAGACTCATGAGCAGCGCCATCAGCAGCAAGCCCATCAGGAAGGTCCCCGGGAAAATGCCGTGAACGATCGGCACGTACATCAAGTTATAGGCAACCACGACAGGCGCGGCAATCGGCACGATTAGGCCTATGTAGAAAAACAATGCCATAAACGGCTCTTTGCGCCAAATAAAGCTTCCGGCCCGGAGCGACTCGCGCAGCCAGGAGCGCTTCCAGCGCATCTGCTGCTTCAGGAACACCTTCATCTGCGAAGGGACAATCGTCGAGCATATGGCGGAATCCTGGTAACCGGTGCGATGTGTTTTCAAAATAAAGTTCGTCATGCTTCGGTCATCCCCGAAGGTGGCGGGTCTGCCTAGAAACTTCTGGTTTAGCCAGGCGTCCGCATGCTGCAGGATCAGCTCTTTCCGATAGCAGGATAACGGGCCCGACAAGCAGGTCACGCTGTCAAACCAGGACTCCGCCGCTTTCATGATCCGAAAAGCAATATAATAACGGACCGTCTGCAGCTTCGTCATGTTATTGGTATATTTGTTCTCGACGTCCGTCCGGCCGGCCACGCCGCCCATCTTAGGGTCCTGAAAAGGCTGAACGAGGTGGCGAATCGCCGTCGGGTCCAGAAAGCTGTCGGAGTCCACGAACACCACCAAATCATGCTTCGCCATCTCCACACCCTTGACCAGGGCAACCCGCTTGCCCGCATTCTCCGGCAGCACCGTATAGGACAAGCGTTCGCGGGTAGCGTATCGCTCCGCCTCGGAGTGAATCACTTCAATCATATCCTTGATCTGCTGCACCGATTGGTCTGTCGATCGGTCATCCACGACGATGACCTCCAGCTTATCGACCGGATAATCCTGATTAATACAGCTGAGAATCGTACGTTTAATCCAATCCGCTTCATTGAAGCAGGGGATGATAATCGAAACCCCCGGTGTATAATCCGGATTGATCGGCACATCGCGGTACAATGCCCCAAACAGGTAGCGAGTTAGCAAAAACAGGGCTGCGATTAAGCTGTACAAATACAGCACCATGTTGTATTTAAAATAGATAATGCTCTCGGCCCGCATCAGCATGATGAAGAGCACCGCCACGAACATCAACGCGCTGGCAGAATATACGGAATAGCCCCACCGTTTGCGCTGAAAATATTCAGTCAGCGGTTTCTCAAATTCCAAGGCAAGCATATGTTCTTCACCGGATTCTGCCAAATTCGTGGCCCGGCGAACGATGCTTGCATCCATCCTTACAGCCGATTCGAAACCTTCCGGCATCGCGCCTGGCGGGATCCGGAATCGGGCCTTTACCTTGTCGCCCACTTCGAGACCTGAAGAAGCGTCCGGCAGCTTGAGCAGCAGGCCCGTGGCCGAAATATCGGCTGCCTGTCCCTTAATCCCGGCTTTTTTCTTTTTCCCCTTGGGGACGATCCATACTTCAAATTCCGCTTCATAACGCAAGCTGAGCATACGCAGCTTATTTAAATATTCAGAGCTGGACAAATCATCCCCGGGCTGCTCAGCCCGGTTGCCTCTCCGGTCCGCGTTCAAACGAATCTGCTCCGGGTCAGGTACATAGGAAAGAGTACGTCTATCCGTGCGCGGAACCGCAAGAACTTCTTTAGTGCTCTTCGGTTGCTTTCTTTTTATAATCCTCATTGCTTTCTCCCATCGTTACAAACTCCAATAATGAAAGCCATTTGCTTCATATTCGGTTTTTGGATAAGCTCCCTTCACGTCGATCAGAAGCTTCTCTCCTTCAGAGCTAAACATGTCCTTGAATTCGGCAATACCAAGCTGCTTGAACTCCCGGTGAGCGACGGCGACAACCGCAATCTGAATGTCTTTCAATTCGCTCATGTCCGACAGCTCGATACCATATTCCTCATAAGCCTGATGCGGGTCCACATGCGGGTCCGCGACCATCGGTTGAATTCCGTAGTCCTGCAGCTCCGTAATAATATCGATGACTTTGGAGTTGCGGATATCCCGGCAGTCTTCCTTAAAGGCCAGACCCATTACCGCCACCTTCGCCCTCATCAGATCGATACCTTGGCGAACCGCGAGTTTAATGACATGCTGGGCGATGTATTTGCCCATTCCGTCATTAATATGCCGCCCGGCCAAAATAATTTTGGAATGATATCCCGTATCCTCGGCCTTGTACGTCAAATAATATGGATCAATTCCGATGCAATGTCCGCCAACAAGCCCCGGCCGGAACGGGAGGAAATTCCACTTCGTTTCTGCAGCCCGCAGCACGGCATTCGTATCGATATCCATCTCGTTGAACAGCATGGAGAGCTCGTTCATGAAAGCGATATTGATATCGCGCTGGGCATTCTCGATGACCTTGGCTGCTTCCGCCACCCGGATGCTTTCCGCCCGGTGAACGCCTGCATCAATAATCAGCTCATATAGGCTGGCAACCGTCTCCAGTGCCTCCGGGTCATTACCGGACACAATTTTCACGATGGTCTCGAGTCGGTGTACCTGGTCTCCGGGATTGATTCGTTCCGGGGAATACCCCACCTTGAAATCCTCGCCCAGGCGCAGGCCGGACTCCTCTTCAAGAATCGGAATGCAAACTTCCTCCGTTACGCCCGGATAAACCGTTGACTCATACACAACAACCGCTCCCCGGGTCAATGCGCGACCGACCAATCGGCTGGCATTGCGCACGAATTTCAGATCCGGGACATTTCCGCTTTTTACGGGTGTCGGAACGGCGACAATAAAGCAGCGCGCTTCCTTCAGCTTGTCCGGATCCGAGGTGAAGGACGCCGTGCAGTTCGCAAGCGAAGTATCTCCGATCTCACCGGTAGCATCGAATCCGCTGCGGTACTGCTGCACCTTGGCCTCGCTCAGATCGAAGCCGATGACATCCAGCTTTCTTGAGAATGCGACCGCCAGCGGCAGCCCCACATATCCAAGACCGACAACCGCTAATTTGTCAACGCGGTCCAACATATTCACATATAATTCCATCTTATTCCATCTCCATTGCGGCTTTATCCTGCAGCTGCATCATGTCCGCCATTTTTACAAACGTATATCCTTTATTCTTCAGCCCTTCGAGTACTCGGGGCAGGGCCTCAATAGTATGAATGTCATCCAGCATATGAAGCAAAATGACGCTTCCCTTTTGTGTCTTGGTCATAACTCCGTTCACAATATCGTCGGCACTGTTGGAAATATCCCAATCCAGCGTAGTCACATCATACATTGCAATGGCGGGGTAACCGGCAGCCGCCAGCGCTTTGGCCCGTTCGTCATCTACCACGCCGGTCGGCGGGCGAAACAGCATGACAGGCTGCTGCTGTATGGCCTCCGTAATAACCTGGTGGGCCTTGACGACATCCTGCTGCAGCTCTTCCGGCGTTAGCGATGTAACGACGGGATGGCTGTAGGAATGATTGGCCACATCGTGTCCGCCTTCGACCATCGCCCGCGCCAAATTCGGGTTGCTTTCCACTCCTTTGGCCCGCAGGAAGAAGGTGGCCTTCACATCATGCTCCTCCAAAATATCAAGGATGCGGGTTACCGTTTTGTCGCTTCCGAAATCATCAAAGGTCAGGGCAACCTCTTTTTTGTTCGTATTGACTTTATAAACCAGTTCATATTTCGCCTGTTCATAATCCGGGTTCATTCTAGCAGCGTCGTATCCCGGAATTAACTCGAGCGGTTTTCGCACGCCGCCATTGCGCACCAGCTCATCCAGCGTAACCAATTGATATCCGATATCGTCCACGGCCTGGGCTATGTATTTAATAGAAGAAATCACTTCCGGATTGACATCGGTATTCATGGAAATAATGCCGCCTCTGGAGATGTACCTGGTCACATACTCTCCAATCTCTTCTGCACTCTGCATATTGCGATCCTTGGGATTAATGTTGTAACTTACAACGGCCTTCATTCCAAGATGTGCAGCTGCCAGCGGCACTTCATCCGGATAATCGCCCGAGCGTGTCCGCACATAGCGGGGCAGGACGCCCGTTTCCCGCTCAATGACATCATTCGCGAGTTTGATTTCCTTATAAATCTGATCGTAATCAAGCTGATTCATATCGAGCTGATTGAGCGTATTGTTCTCAATTTCATGACCTTTGGACAAAATGGCATCCGCAATGTCTGGTTCCTCCGCCACACGGATCCCCGGAAGAAAGAAGGTCGCCTTGATTCCATAGGCATCCAGCTCATCGATCAGGGCCATCATGGTCGCTTTATCGCCCATGCCGTTAAAGGTGAGCGCCAATTCTTTCCTGGCTGTGTAAACAAACGGGATTTCCCTGCTCTTTTCCCCTGTATACCGTTCCACTTTTTGAACTGTCGCTGTCGAACCGCCCGCTTCATCGCTGGGAGCTTGCTTACCACCAAAAAGACCACAACCCCCCAGTAACGCCAGGGTTAACAACAGTCCGGTCATTCTTGTTAGCATGTATAACATTCGGGTTTTACTAAAATCTCTTTTCATCTGGATACTCCTTTTAAATTTCAACAATTGCTATAACATTTTGGAAAAATTCATGGATTTTCATCATTTTCATAACTTTGAATTACAATAAGGAACCCCGGTCGTCCAGCTTATGTAATCCGTTGCCCATGTTTTTTTCTAAACATGCTTTTACTCCCTGCCGCTCGGTGATTCACATTATAGAATTCAGTTCTATACAATTTCTAAACATTTCCGATTTAACCGGGACTTGGCCCCCTGTCAGACAATCAAAACCACCCGTGTGAATGAACTGCACCCCAATTGTTAGACACCATCTAACATTGGAGGTGCAGTTTTTTCTATGGCTAATTTTAGTTCGGACGAAAAATTACAAGCAGTTATGCGTTATCAAAATGGATCAGAAAGCATGAAATCGATTGCGAAATCACTAGGACTCCATCATACTGTCCTTTTACATTGGATTAGACAATATGAGCATCATGGTGAAGAAGTCTTTAAAAAGCGCTATACACCGTATTCTGTACAGGATAAACTAGACGTACTTCATTATATAAAAGAACATGGGACGTCTATTAGAGAGGCAGCTGCAGTATTTAATATTGCGAGTCATAGTACCATTCTAAGCTGGCAAAGAAGCTTAGAGTTACATGGAATAGATGCCCTACAACCAAAGAAAAAGGGGCGTTCATCCATGAAAAAGGATCCAAAACAACTGAATGATCAAAAGTCTGTAAAGGGGTCGGTAGAGGCTTTACAGAAAGAGATAGAACTTTTGCGTATGGAGAATGCTTATTTAAAAAAGTTGAATACCTTAGTTCAAAACAAGGAAAAATCACCAAACAAGACAAAGCGCAAGTAGTCTATGAACTAAGGAACGAATTTTCGGTGAAAGCACTCCTCCAGCTCGCAGATATCCCACGTAGCACGTATTACTACTGGGTGAATACATTCGGTATGCCGGACAAAGATTCTGAGTTAAAGGACGTTATTCAAGCGATTTATGAGGAGCATCAGGGGCGTTATGGTTATCGCCGTATTCGAGACGAGTTAATGAATCGCGGTCACCATGTGAATCACAAAAAGGTGCAGCGTTTGATGAACGTGTTGGGATTGAAGTGTCTAGTACGCATGAAGAAATATCGTTCATATAAAGGTTTGGTTGGCAAGATTGCATCAAACATTCTAGAGCGTAACTTCTCCGCTGAAAAGCCAAATGAGAAGTGGGTAACGGATATAACAGAGATTAAATTATTTGGAGAAAAACTGTACTTATCCCCCGTGTTAGATCTTTTTAATGGGGAGATTATTACGTATACGATCGGTTCAAGACCCGTCTATTCCCTTGTTTCAACCATGCTAGATCAAGCATTCGATCGACTAACGGATGAAGATACTCTTCTGATTCATTCTGACCAAGGCTGGCATTACCAGATGAAACAGTATCGTCATGCCCTCGAACAACGCGGTGTTAAGCAAAGTATGTCCCGTAAAGGTAACTGTTACGACAACGCGGTCATTGAGAACTTTTTTGGAATCATAAAATCTGAGTTTCTATATATTAATGAATTTGAAAGTATTGAGCAGTTTAAACAAGAACTTTCTACATATATCGATTATTACAATCACAAGCGAATTAAAGCAAAACTAAAAGGCATGAGTCCGGTACAGTACCGAACTCATGCCCAACAAATTGCCTAATAAAATAATATGTCTAACTTTATGGGGTCAGTTCAGAACGGGTGGTTTGCTCTGCGGCTGAAAGCCTTTGTTACTGGCCAGCCCTAAAGGGCATTGAATCGTTCGCCAACCGCACTACTTTTTCGGCTACCCCTTAAGGGGTCTTCTAGTTCTTCTTCTTTCGTTTGCTTCCTGTTTCTTCTCCTGTGAATGGATCTATATACTCTTCCAGCGTCATTTGCTCTGCAACCACGTCTTCTTGTAACTGATTTCGTATATACTCTTCAATCACTTTCTTGTTCCTTCCTACCGTGTCCACATAAAACCCTTTACACCAGAATTTTCGATTCCCATACTTATATTTTAAATTTGCATGGCGATCAAATATCATTAAGCTACTCTTCCCTTTTAGATACCCTATAAATGATGACACACTTATTTTCGGCGGTATACTTACCAGCATGTGTATATGATCTTTACATGCCTCTGCTTCTATAATTTCTACACCTTTTCTTTCACACAATTGTCTTAGTATTTTTCCTATATCTCTTTTCAATTTCCCATAGATCACTTGTCTTCTGTACTTTGGTGCAAACACTATGTGATACTTACAATTCCATTTTGTATGTGCTAAACTGTTCACATCAGATGCCATCTGATCTCCTCCTCGTGTTTTAAATTTGGTTGGCGAACCGAATTTATCTTAACACTTCGGAGGATTTTTTTTATACAACGCTTAAGCTATCCTGAACCATACGCATAGCGTATGGTTTTCTTTTTACAAAAAAAAAATACCTCCGAAAGTCTCTTAAGACCTTCGAAGGTATGTTGAATAGTGAATGATTCATGTTGTTCATGTTGTTCCATTTAACCTGAAAATCGCTATTGAACCTCATGCAAAATCAAGGCTCTTCCCCAGCCATCGCGGTTCGTTTGTGAACCCAAGCTTGGTAGTGATGGACGGCCAGTCCCGCAAAGGAGTTATGGTCGCTGCCAAGTTTGGCCGCACGCAGGGCTTCATCCTCCATCTCCTGTTCGCTCTTGGCAAAGAAGGTGAGATGCTCGCCTTCCTCCGTATCCCCAAGCTCCATGCCGATCCAGACAGACTTGCCGAGTTCGTCCGCCTGCTCCAGCTCTTCCTTGGACAATTCATACATCTGCTCCCCGCTGTCCCGGTACGCCATAACGGCAATCGCGTCCGTATTCTCAATCATCCAGCGGCTGAACGAATCGGCATCCGCGCTGCGGGGTCCAGGTATCGAGTCAAGCCAGAAAGGAACGGCGGCGCTGAACGTTAGCCCCTGACGCTTTGCCTCCTGCACCCAAACCTCCATGTTCGCGCTCCATTCTTCCACCACCTGTGCCTGTTCACGGCCCCATCTTCGGAGCACATAGGGCTCAACATCGAATTGCACGCCCTCGAATTTCTCCTCCGGCGCAGCCGTCCGATTGTACGCTTCCAGCCAGGCCAGCAGCTCCATCCCTTTTCGCCGGCCTTCCTCGTAAGCCCAATCCGGCTGACCGTTCAAGGCATGGACGCTGATCCCCTGCTGATGTGCCGCAGCTACAAAATGGCGGTATTCTTCGTCCGCCACCTCTTGCTGAATCTGCAAAAAGATCGTTGTGATGCCTTCCCTGCCGCTAAAGGCTACAATCTCCTCCGTTTCACTCCGGATCAGACTTGCATCCCACAGCCATGTAGCCTTGTTCTGATTCACCTTGCCTGACGGGAGAAGAAAAAGGATCAGCAGCAAAAGACAGATGCCGGCAACCAGAATGATCCACTTCGCTTTTGCATGTATAGGCCTCATTCTTCTCGTCCATTTCATCAGATCAAGACAGCCTCACCCGGCTCAGCTACATGCTGAACAGAATGGCCGATCTTGTAGATATGAGGCTCGGCGAACGCTTTAAATGCATTTCGTGTATCTAAGATCGGCACGCCGGTCGAAGCGATCGAATGATAATCCAGATTGCTGTGGTTTGTAATGAGGACGATGCAGTCGTAACGGCTGAATTTCGCCAGATCATACTCCACGCTGCGTACCGTTCCGCCTTGCTTATCCACGAAGCTGTGGGCATACGGATCGTAATAATCCACATAGGCGCCATTTTCCTTGAACTGTTCATATACTTCAAGGCCCGGGGATTCACGCAAATCGCTGATGTCCGGTTTGTAAGCCATGCCTAACAGCAGGATATTGGAGCGTTTTATCGATTTGGCATATTCGTTCAGAATCGTAGCCGTCTTATTGATCACATAGTAAGGCATATTATCGTTGGTGGACTGTGCCAGCTCAATAAATTTGCTGTAGAAGCGGAAGCCCTTGGCCTTCCAGGACAGATACATGGGATCCAGCGGGATGCAATGGCCGCCGATGCCCGGTCCCGGATAGAATGGCATGAATCCGAACGGCTTGGTTGCCGCTGCATTGATCACTTCCCATACATCAATGCCCATGCGGTCACACATCATGGCCATCTCGTTGACAAAGGCAATATTCACGCTGCGGAACGTATTTTCCAGCAGTTTGGACATTTCCGCCACTTTCGGGTTGCTGACGGGTACCACCGTCTCCACATACTGCTTGTATAACGCTTCACCCAGCTTTAGGCAGGCATCCGTCGTTCCTCCGATGACCTTCGGCGTATTTCGGGTATTGAACCGGCTGTTGGATGGATCGACCCGTTCCGGCGAGAAACACAGATAGAAGTTTTGGCCGACCTTATAACCGAGCTTCTCAATCGGCTGCTGAATCAGCTCCTCCGTGGTTCCCGGATAAGTCGTGCTTTCCAGTGTAATTAACAGGTTAGGCTTCATAAAGCGTTTGAGCTGATCGACTACCATTGTAATGTAGGATGTATCCGGATCCTGATTCTCGCTGAGCGGCGTCGGCACGCAGATGCTGACGGCGTCGATCACAGCAATCATGCTGTAATCCGTTGTCGGCTTAAAGCGTCCGGTCTCCATGCATGCCGCAAGCTCTTCGGACGAGATGTCACTAATATAGGACTCGCCGCGGTAAATGCGGTCAATTTTGTCAGAATCCAGATCGATACCGATGACCGTGAATCCCTGTCTTACCATTTCCACAGCCAGCGGCAATCCTACATAGCCCAGTCCCACTACACCCAGAACGGCTTTCTTATTCTCAATGGCACTCAATAAAGTTTCATATTCCTCATTCACAAGTATTCAACCTCCATCGGATGTTTAGTCTATTCGTCTATTTCTTTTGCCTATTCGCCAAAAGACAGACCTCGTTTTGTTGAACTCTCTCCTTGCGATTAAAGAACCTCTCAGCTCAACTAATCACGTATCATTCATCATTCATCATTCATTAATTCTCATCAAACTAGAAGCGTTAGTAACGATGTGTTTAATGAAGGCAGCGGCGGATGCGGGCATCCAGCTCCACCGGCGAGAACGGTTTGGTTACATAATCATCCACCCCGTTTTGGAAGCATTGGCTGATCGTTTGCTCCACTCGTTTCTCCGTTAATACCACAATTTTCGGCGGCTCCTTCATATCCAGCTGCTGGATATGATGGATGAAAGGCAGGCCGTCGATGCCATGCAGGTTGAGCTCGGTCAGCACAAGATCCGGCTCCCATTTCGGGATGAGATCCAGCGCCTCCAAACCGTCTACGGCTTCAAGCGTTTCATAACCTTGCATGGCCAAGCGGATCTGTAAAAACTCCCTCACCGTGGCATCTTGATCCACGATGAGAATGCGGTTTTGACCGCTGTCTGCTTCCTCCTGCGTAAATATATGAATATCCGAAGAGGTGCTGAGCTTGGTCGCTTCCGCCATCTGCTTCAACGTCAGCGCTGATGGCACTTCCGTAAGCGCGGCAAGCGTAATACGCGGATCTGCTTGCTCCAAACGGCCTTGCAGATGCTGCTTCAGGAGCAATGCCTGATAATGGGCGGCATCCAGCGAATATCCAGGCAAGGTAACGGCCATTACACCGGTTTGGGTGTCTTGCAGTACCTCACCGTTCACGCCGGACAGCTGATCCACAAAGCTTTGAACCTCTGCCAGCCCAGCCTCCGTCTCGGACGGATTGCCTGCACAGTACAGAAACAGCAATGCTGTTCCATGGCTATGGTTTCTCACTTCCTCCTCCAGGCGGCCGTAAAAATCTACGGCCTGCACGCGTTGCAATGTTGCGGATTGAGACATAACTGTAGGTCCCACCTCTCTTTATATTTTGATGCTGTTACATATGAACCGGGCCTTGAAGTCAGGCAGCCTCGTTCTTATCTTTCCAGCTCTGCCGGGTCATGGTCCCCCATGAATTGTTGTTTTGCAGATATTGAATATGCCCCTGTACTCTCCACAGCACGCCTAACTGGTGGTATCCCACAAATTTGAGTGCCGAGAAGAGGAGCATCTTCACCAGATCGGACAATTTGGTATACCGGCGGAAGGCCATCTCCTCCAGGATGAGAGCTCCCACGCTGAGCAGGTACCCACTTAAAAAATTGACGAGTCCAAACACGACCAGCACATGCCAATTTGTCATATCCAGCAATACATATCCAAGCAGAGCCAGAAGGCCCGTAATTCTGAAGTAAGGGTTTAACGCTTCAAAAATAACGTTGTAGGGCATCGTCAACATGCCCATGACTTTATATTTCGGATTGAACACCATATCGCGGTTCTCGATCATGTTCTTCAAGTTTCCCCGTCCCCAGCGCTTGCGCTGGTTGGACAGAATGTTGTAGCTGTCCGGCGCCTGCGTCCAGCACACCGCTTCCGGGCAAAAGGAAACGCGGTACTTGATTTTATTTTCCAGCATATAGCGGTGCAGCTTGATAATGATGTTCATATCTTCGCCGGGGTAGCCACCCCGATAGCCGCCCACCGCGATGACATAATCTTTCCGGAACAAGCCGAAGGCTCCCGAGACGATGATGAGCCCGTTGAAATGGCTCCACCCGATTCGTCCTCCCAGGAAAGCTTTCAAATATTCGATCGATTGGAACATCGGCCATACCCGGCGCGGCAAGGATACGTCCTTAACCTCTCCATTCTCAATCACGCAGCCATTGGCGATCCGAACATCTCCGCCGATAGCCACCGTTTCCTCCGGATTCTCCATGTACATGCGGGCCATCCGGATCAGTGCATCCTTCTCCAGCAACGAATCCGCATCGATGGAAGAAATCAGCGGATAACGGGACAGGTTAATGCCCGCGTTCAATGAATCCGCCTTACCGCCATTCTCTTTGTCAATGAGATATAGCTGAGGGTACTGCGGATTATAATAAATGCCGCGAACCTTGTTCGTGCTGATGTTGCCGCGGATCTCCGGATTAGGAAGCAGCGTCAAACCATACTCCTCAATCAGCACCTTCAGCGTTTCGTCGGAGGATCCGTCATTGATGACAATGACCTCATAGGTTGGATAGTTCAGCGTCATCAGACAGCGGACATTCTCCGCGATAGTGAGCTCTTCGTTATAGGCCGGAACCAGCAAAGATACCGATGGAACCAGTTCCGAACCCGAGAGCGTATTGTACTTGGAATACGTGGCGCGTCTGAAAATATCTTTAATATTTCTGAAAGAAAACATCAGAATTACAAAATAAAGCGCGCTAACGATCATGACGTAATAAATCGCCACCATCCCGTAAGTGAGCAGGATATCTCTAAGCAGTGTAATCTCCTCCTACTCCTGCAACCGTGCTGATCCGTTTGTTCGTTTGAACACCGAAATAACGATCGTACACCAGTTTTCTTTTGTTAAATGCCACCATTTGTTCGACTTGCTCGTATTCGCCTTCGTTGGACATGATCCGTTCGATCCGGTACAAGGCCGTCTCCCTGGCTGGACCTTCTCCTGTCAGGGCAGCTTGGCACAAGGTCTCGAATCCTTGTTCTCCCAACATCGCAAGACTCTCCGCGCTGTTGTTGCGCACATGCCAATTCTCGTCCTTCAAGGCGGAAGCCAGAATCGGAATGCTGCCTGCGGCGTGCAGTCGTCCCAGCGCTTTGGCCGCTGCGGCACGTACTTCCCACTCATGATCATTCATAAGCTCCGCAATGGTATCATCCTTCAGTGCCGGATAAGAGCCAAGATACAGCTTGACCGCCTCCGCACGCACGTCCTTCTCCTCAGAACCGACCAGTCGATCGAGTGCCGGCACGACAGCCGGAATGGCCTGCCCCCACATGGCTACAAGCGATACCTTGACCAGTCCAGGATCGGGATCATCCAAGAGCTTGCGCATGAGGCTGGCCGAATCGAGCCGGGTTTCAAGCAATATATCGGCAGCCATATGATGAATGGCTTTATCGTAGGACAGCAGTTTGGACAACATCTCTCGAATCTGCTGTGACTGAACTGCGCTTTTGGCAATCGCCCGCGCAATGATGATGGTCATCGGGCCGTATTTGGTGCGGTTCATCAGCTGCTGAAGCTGCGGCACAGCCTCTTCCGCACGCATCCCTCCAAGACGGTAGACCGCCTCAATACGACGGTCTTTCCGCAGGCTGGATAATGCCCGAACCTCCTCTTCCACAAATCCGGCTTCCCGGCATAAGCGCAGCAGCTTGTCTCTGGCGTCCCCTTTGAATTGCTCGATCCACTCTATAAACTTGGCTTGAATGACCCGGCGCTCAGCCGAAGTCAATTTGCCTGGCGGGAGTTCCAGCTTCGTATCGTCATGCAGATGACTCTGGACATACACAAAATAGTCATGATGTTTTTCTGTTAAGCGTTCCGTTTCTCTTTGTACAGCATTGTGCTTGATCTTCATTTGGAACAACAGGATAATGCCGGCTGCAATAAGGCCGAGACATACATAGACAAAGACGTATGCCATTTCTAAATTTGAAAACATATCCGATGGCTCCTCCTTTTATTTAGCATCTGGTTTCCGCTCCGTTTCAGACAGACGGGTGAATATGTCCTGCATATCATAATAGCTTTGTTTTAATCGTTCACTGTACTTGGTTGCTTCCCATAGCTCCCAAGTATAAGGTTCAATCTCCTCCAGGTTGATGGACTCTGCCGATCCTGACGCTGACTGCCCGTTATTCTCAGATCGCTGCGCGATCCACGGAGCCAGCCGGATCCCTTCCGCTGTTATCGTGCTGAATGTACGCTTGTCTTGAAGCGGGCTGTAATCCAGCACCTGCAGCGAACTCGGATCCCCGAACCCGAGCAGCATCCATGGAATTCTCATCTCCACGAACCTGTCTTGATACTGCCAGGCCGTTAGAGAATTAAAATCCGGAGATTGCGGATCACTGGTCCCCCGTTTCAGCATCCCTACTCTTTCATCCACAAACGGATGGGAAAAGCGGGTATCCGGCGGATTCATCAGCAGGCTGATGGCCAGCTTCCAGGCATGAAACGAACCTCCGGACACCACAGGATCGTCCTTGGTCCCCTTCACTTCCTCTCCTGGCAGCATCCAATACCCCTCTTTGCCGTACAACCGGCTGTGGAAATCGTAGGATGGCGCAATGGTGACCTGGGACTCATCCTCTTGACCTAACTGAATCAAAGTTTCCAAAGCTCCACCTGTAAGCGTTCGTCCCGCCAATTCTTTCTTAGGGATGTCGCCGCCAGGGATCGTATCTGCTCCGATGAAAAGCTTGGAACGTTCGGGATCAAACGCTTCCTCCAGTTCCATGCCGATATACAGGTAGGCTTCATCATGAGTCAGCTTCATGTTCTTGACGCCCGGTGCCGTTCCGGACCAGGTCTTGACTTCCCCTTCGGGAACTTTATCCCAATCGCTGAGATCCCCGTCGATCGTGATCTGCTCTACCTTGCCCGGCTGCATCGCAAGAACGCCGAACATCTTCTCATTCGTCAGTACATTCAACCAGAATGCCCGGCGGTCTGCCGGTATTTCAAAAGGCATTGTATTCCATGTTTTCTTGAACCATTCGTCCTGCCACATGAACAGGATCGCCCCGGAATAACCTTCGTCGTAAATATCCTGGGTCAGCGAGACGTTGACTAAGCCTTGCTCAGCTTCATCATGCCCCCCTTGATCCTTACCGCCGGGACCATGGTGCGAAATACCGATGGATGAAGGTACGCCGTACTCGGTGACCATAATCGGCATATCTTCGAAAGCTGCCTTCAATTTTCGCAGGTAGGCTTTGTACGTGTTGTAACCCCCATTACCATCAGGAATGGTCTGCAGCGTTTTGTCCGTCCGGAAAAAATCCGGGTAGTACGGGTATACATGGTATGCGGCAAAATAACCTGCATCCCAGTTCACCGGTTCTACATGCCTTGCATCGACAGATACCAAGTCCTCTTCAAACAGCGGTTCCCCCGGATGCTCAAGCACGTCCGTTGTGACCCAATTGGTAAATGTCATCGGATGCTGCCATCCGTACTTCTGCTCCTCGGCAGCCGTATGGTCCAATAAAGATGCCAGCCAATTCTCAAAAGGACTTGCGTCCTTCGTCCCCGAGAAATAGGATCCCTCATACCGAGGGACATCCTTATGTACCGTGTTGGTGTTATCGACCATGGTTGGGTCCCATTCAGTTCCCACGTGCCAGGCCATAAGGTACTTGCCTGCATTGACCTTATACTTGCCACTCGACTGTCCATGCTTAGCCTCAACATTGATATCGCCGTAGACAGCAGCAACAGCCTTCGATATCTCCGCTTTGAACGTCTGGACGATTTCTTCGTCATACGCATCCTTGCGCTCGATCAGCTGCTCCTCCGGTGACCAAATGCCCTGCATGAAGTACAAGGGGTCATCGCCTTTATCCCGGTTATATTTCACAAGTGCAGAATAGAAGACCGGATTATGCACGGTGTAGACCCTGATTACGTTCGCTCCCATATCATCAATCTGTTTAAACCAGCGAAGGTAATCCTCCTCCGTTGCCGGAAGCTCACCGGGATAATGTCCGGGTACGGTTGCCCCCAGATTCACGCCTTTGGCAAAAACCTCTTTCCAAACTTCCTCATCCTCATATACGAGAAAGGAGGTTCCCTCTGTTTTGAATTTCATTTTCACGCCGTCCGCATCCGCATACGTCTTTAATGACGGCCGTAGATATCCTAGAATTACAGCGGCACCGCAGAGAAGCACTATAGTGAAAAGTGCTGCGATCACCCACCATTTTCGCCTGCTCATCGTCTTCGTTGCTCACCTGCCCTTTCTATGACATGTTTGTTGCTGCACCGACACATGACGACTGAGCCATACTCGTCATTCTATAGCCGATGCGTTCCCGATACCATATTCCTTCTTTACCAACTTTTCCGATATCGATAGTAGTCAAAAAGAAGTAAAACAAACCTCTTCCACATTTTTCCCCCGATAAAACTTACCGCTGCCTCTTCACCCCTGTCATTTGACAACTTAACAGCCTGATGTTAGTTGTGTGCAGTGAACAGCATCGCTGTCCGAATAAAGCTGGAACTGCACGACTTCATTCCATTTGAGGAAAGCAGCGATATGACAAAGATTTTCAGAAAATTTTCGTGAATCATAAGGTTAAACGCAAAAAAATTGCTAAAGTTCCGGTCATTTTTACATCATTATCCATAGTTATTACAAATTTGATACCAAAGTCGTATAAAAAAACGGCTGAGAACCGCATTCTGTAAAGGTTTGGCAATGTTTACCTTTTATACAAAATGAGAATAGAGTCCTGTACCGGGATTGTGTAATATTCTATAGAATTGACACTCGGGATCAAGTGGTAAGTATCGCCTATTTTTTATGATTTCGGTTTGGATCTCCCCGCATCGTGGTATATAAATTAGTTTGGGAAATTTAAAACCTGCGGCAGAATAACATAAATCAGACCCGGTCCATTGTAGATCCGAGTCTGTTATTGGCGATATAAGATTGAAGAAGTTACCATGATTACCGTTTATTCATCAAAGAAAAAACTGCCTTCACCACCAAAAAGTCGGATATCTTCGCTCCTTCACCGCATTATTGACAAGCAGAGCCACAACCACGATCATGACGGACCCGGCAAGCACAGGGGTAAACAGGAATGACCATCCGCTGCCAGCCATAATCACAACCAAAGGGTCTGCACCAGCCGGTGGATGGGTCGTTTTGGTTATCCCCATCAAGCTGATTGCCGCTCCCACGCCGATGGCCATAGCCCAGATTCCGTCACCCAGAACCTCAAGCGTTACGAGTCCCGTGAATGTGGAAATCAGATGACCTCCTACGAGGTTCCTGGGCTGTGATAGCGGCGCATCCCACACCGCAAACGCAAGCACGCAGCTCGCCCCAAAGGGTGCCATGATCCAAACACTCCCTGCAAGTGTCGTCAGAAGAGCCAACAATCCGATGGAAACAGCGCCGCCGATAAAGCCAATGGCGATATTCATGGGACGAACGGTCAACGGACTTCTAGCCCCTCCCTTCATTTTCTGTACATATGCTGCTGCCTGGTCCTTCATTGATTATCCCTCCTATATTCATAATTAACTAGTTATTTGGTTATATATAAAATAATGAATCACAACCTTACATGTCAATACCTTTCTTGATAATTTGCAAATGTTTGTGTACAGTTAAATTACTAGTTGACTAGGAAAGGATGTTTCGTTATGCCGCATAAACTGATGCTTCGTGTCGACCCGCACGCCACCCTTAATGTCAGTACTCAGGTTAAAGAGCAGTTAAAGTGGCTGATTGGTATTGGACAGATCGAACCATTCGATATGCTCCCTCCGGCCGGTGCGCTGGCGGATCTGCTGGGACTGAATCGCAACACCGTAAATCTGGTCTACAACCAGTTGAAGGATGAGGGGATCGTCTCGATGCATAAAGGCAAAGGAACGCAGGTATTGAACAACGCACAGGTGGAGGAGCTTAGAACTCGCAGAAAGATCATGCACGCACTGGTAGAGCGAACGACGGAGGAGCTAAGCTCCGTTAACATCCCGGCGAGCGAGTTCTTTGCCGCATCCCTCGCCTTTACCCTGCTGCAGGAGCCTGTCCTGAACACGAAACAGCGTATTTTGTTCATCGAATGCAAGGAACATGATTTTCCCTTTTATCAGAAAGCGATTGAGCAAATAACGGGTGCCGAAGTGAAAACGGTATTTCTCGAGGACCTGTTGACGGGGACACAAGCCATATTCGACGCACTGGAGTACTCAAACCTCATCGTCACGACTTTAAACCACGATACCGAAGTGAAGGCTTTGTGCAGCAAATATGACAAAAAAGTAACGGTCATTGGTGCCAGCGTGGAAACATCGGTCCTGCTCGATATTGCCCGGCTTACGCCTGGAAGTGGTATCAGCTTTGTTTGCTTGGGTAAGGCAGGTGCACAGTGGATGGCCAGCCGTATGAAAGAAGCTGGTATTGAGGGGGTCCATGCCAGCTTGGCTGGGCTGGATAATCGGGAGGACCTACTGCAGCGGATCGAGGAATCCGATCTGATCTATGCATCTGACGCCGCATATGAAGAGGTTCGAGCCTTATCCCCCGGCAAAGTGAAGCTGTTTCCCATGACGCTGGAGAAGAGCAGCGAGAGCGTTCTGAGAGAGTTGGTCTGAATCTTAACGCACGAAAACGCCCGCTGTTATAAACAGGGGGCGTTGTTGGGCTGGATATTTCTATCTGTGCCGAATGTTCAAACTTCTGGATTCCGGTATCACTAAATCCGAAGGTCCCGTGTCGTTCCACGGGCATCGGATTGAAGGCCCAACTTCAGGTAAGCTTGCCGGCAATCCGCTTATAGGTCGCCTCGTCCGAGACCACATACAATCTGGCATCTCGCGGAATCGACACATCGAGCTTGCGATTAATGCTGAGGTCGTTGCGGTCGGAGATAAGCGTCGCTCCTTGCCGCAGCAGATCCAAAAAGGCATCGCCGTAGGTGTTCCATGCAGGGTCCAATGCCACTTCGTAAATATCATCGCCATGCTGGCGGCTAAGCAGCTGCATCAGCACATCCGAGTTTCCTTCCTGCAGCGCTGCGCGTACGGCCAATCGGGACACGGCATCATGTGAGAGCACAAACTCATTCACATGATTGTAGCGGAAATTCTGAACATGCTTCTCCTGCACAATCTCAACCGTGGTATGTACATTTGGCGCAATTCGTTCAATGCTGGATACGATCAACAGCGACTTGCCGTCCACGAGAGCCGATTCATCAATTCGGGCGTCTGCAAAAACAATGGCCGATTTGGCCTCCATGATATTGGCTCTCATTAGCACGTCATCCGCTGCTGGATCGCCGCTTACAAAATGCACCTGTTCGAGATGCTCCACCGGATGACGGTTGAGCTCATCAATGAGAACAATATCTGATTCCGGTGCAAACAACAGGATCTCTTCAATAGCGGATTGTGCCTTTTTGCTCCAATTGATAATGATGACATGACCACTACCCTTAAAATTCAACCTGCCCGCTCCTCTCTGCCGCTGCATGCTTCCAAACGATTCAATCACCTTGCCGATCACCAAACTGAGCAGCCCGATACCAAAGATATAGATAAATATCGTTAATATCTTGCCTGGCACGGTAACTGCATAATAATCGCCGTACCCTACTGTTGCCATCGTGGTAAGTACCCAATAAAAGGCGTTAAACCAATGGTGAAACGTTTCCGGCTCCAGCAGAAATGCCAGGGTCGAGCACAGCACCACAAACAGTACTACAATCACGCTGATCGTTGTTTTACGCAGACGCATCATTTTCAAAGATAATCTTAGAAAAAAGTGCACGCTCCTGCTCCTCTCCCGAAAATGGTGCTATTTGACCTAAATAATCAGGCTGCTGATTGCAAAGGCCGTACCGATAAACACCATCGCAAGCAGAATGCCGATCGCAACGTTCCCCTTTTGCAGATGCTCGCTAATACGAATGCCCGGCGTAGCCAGCTCGAATACCCAATAGGCGACAATCAAGCATACATACCCGACGGCAAACCACAGCATCATGTGCCAGATCGATGAATTCGTATATGCGGATATGCCCAGAATAATGGCCGTTGCCATAAACTTGCCGCCAAAAGCAAGGCCAACCGCAACATTGCCCTTCTTCAGCTCCTCCATGTCGTTAAACCGGGTCATCCAGCTGAAAATCAACATACCCAGCAATTGAAGCACGATAATGCAGATTACACTTACAACAATATTAATGACGACCGTCAATCCGCCCACCCCCGAAATTTTGCATAGGCCAAGTCGTAATCGGCGAAATCATGCACTTCCTCCAATACAACATCAACCCTGTCCTTCTTCTCCATTGCCGCATAACGCTTCTCATCGATCGGCTGCTTGATCCGATTGCCCGTCGGCAGCTCGATGACAGCAAAATGCCTGGTGTCCTTTTTATACGTTGTTTTATAAACCCCAACCAGCTTTACATCGGTTTTGACCGTGACTTTCAGGTTGGTTAAATCCGATTCCGCCGTTTTTTTGTCCTTAAATGACTTAATCGTCTGCCAAGACGATAATCGGATATCATTGCGCTGATTCGCATCCGTGGTAAGCTCCGCATCCATGAATTGAAGCGTCCAAATTTTATCCCCGGTAGCATAATTGTTATCGTTTGGCAGCAGCTCGTTGTCCGGCAGGACGGTCATATCGCCGCCAATCAAATCGCCAACGGTCCCTTCAATGATACGGTAGTCCCAAGGCACGCGAGCAGAGGTTGAGGATACTTCCTCCGATCCGGTGTGGAATACCGTCGACCCATTGCCGGAGCATGCACTCAGCGCCAGGACCATGAGGGATAGGATCATTACCGCCAGGACAACCTGAAGTTTCCTCTTTCCCTTAGGAGCACCGCTATGCTGCCTTCTTTTTTGTTTCAACTGCATTTATTTCACTCCCATTGCGATAAAATGGCTGGAATTACCCGTAATCAAACCGCCTGCCCGTCCCAGCAAACCGCAAGGGATTCCGTTAAGGACGAACAATCCTGTCAGTAAATGAAATTCGCCTTCCGCCGTCTCGACGCGGGCCAGGTCTGCCCTCCGCTGATAGACCGTCGGAAACATGACACTTGTATCATAGCCGTCCTGATCCTCTACCTCGAGTTGTCCGGCCTGGTCGTACAGCTTAACTGAACCACCCTCGCGGCCGAACATCGACTTTGATACAAAATTGCCGGAGAATACCGGTTTGTTGTATGTCGGCAGCATATAATTGACGATGGCTTCACGTTCTTTCTCATCGAACAAAAGACCCAGCTCGTACATCCCCCACATGGCGGCAAGCAGTCCTTTGGATTGCAGCAGAATGCTGTGCGGTGGGTTGAACAACTGCAGTCGTCCTGTCTCGATGGCATAGGCAAGCGCATCTCCGCCATCATCGACGGACATCCATTCCTTCGGATATAGGGCAAACATCCGGTGAATCTCCCGGCCATCCCCGTCCTTCAGCATGCCTTCGTCCACCCACAGATCAAGACAATCCACCAGCCGGATATCCAGCCCGCTGTGCCGGACCAATGCTTCGATCGTCCCGGAGTCCTCTTTATGCTCGCCGTAAGCAATGCAGGCGGCCGTATCCGGACGCTCAACTCCCCACGCTTGTGCGACCAGCTCTTGCATCCGTTCGTTGGGAGAGAAGATACCGGCCTGAGCGCACATCCACGGCGTTGCAATGGAAGCCTCAACATAGCCTGTCGGCGTGTCCGCATTCAGCTCCAGCAGCTTGATGCTGCCGTCATGGGCAATAGCAAAATCAAACCTGGCATACCGGCTGATCAATCCCTCTTCCGGCAGGGGACATTCGTCCAGCATCTGCCACAGGACGGGCGGAATGCCGATTAAACTGTATATATGATGATTGCGATGGATATAACGGACGGTTTTGTCCAGCATGGCCCATAATACCGCAGCCGCTTCTTCCAGCTCACGATAGGTCTCTTGGCGTATGGTGACAAGCTGGTCTATCCAGTAGGCCTCCCCTTCCAAATCCGCCCAGGTAAAGCCGAGCTCCGCGAGCTCCGCTACGCGTCCCTCCCGATTGGGGTCAGGCAGTCCCGATACGGTGAATACGCTGTCGTGACTCATCCTCCAAAACCGCCGGATCTGGAGCTGGATTTCGAACCCGACGAGCTGAACCCGCTGGATTTGCCGCCAATGCCCCCGGACTTCGACGACGTGGAACGACGCGTAATCGTCCCCGAAGATGACGTTGAGGTCTTAGGACGGACGTTGGAGTTCACCACCGGTTTGTTCTGGAACGTACCGCTTGAATAGGTGCGGGGTTTATATGGCTTGCCGTTATTCGCATAATAACCGCGATGATTGTTGTACCATCCGCTGGATGAATAATACGAACCATTGTTGAACAGCATGTGATAGAGCAGCAAATCATCCCAGCCGAAGCCGGAATTGTACCCGCCATAGTTGTTGACGATCGTTGTTCCGCCGCCCGAACCTGATCCTGCAGCGGCTCCTTCTACCGGTTCTTCCTGGAATTCCTTCTCGCTAGGAAACGGAATGTTCCAATCAACATTCTTGTCAAAATACTTCTTTACTTCTTCTGTTGACCAGGACACCAGCTGCGGCTCTTCGGATGAGGTAACCGCTTCCGAAGCGAGGTCTTTCGCTGCTGCGCCCGATACCAGAAATGCGTTCGCCAGCAAGGCTATGCCCAGCGAGCTCGACAAGACCCGAATCGGTTTGCCTTCCGGCGTCAGCCATTTGGATGCAGGCTGATCTTTTTTGTCTTTTTCATTACTCAAGATGGTTTCTCCTTTCGGACAGGATTAATCGTTCCGCATCGGGACGAGCAGAAGCTCAAGTTTACCCGTGTCTACACTTAATCTGCCTTCAATCGTTTCATATTCCCGGCCGCCAACAACGATATAATTCACATGCTCCAGTGCAGCTACCATGTTCATCGTCCATGACCGCTCTTCAATCTGAACCAGCTCACCGTCCGGCCTCTTTTCAAACAAAATGACGTTCATCCCATTATCCACTGTGTGTCTACCCCTTCCATCTAAGCAGTGAGTATTGATACGTGTTATATTCCGAATCGTTTCAAAAAATCTACGATGGGATATCGACGCTTGCCCAGCGATCTTTTCCAAAAGACGCAACCCATATAATAACACTGCTTCTGATTATTTACACCTGCGAATTACCATTAAAAAATTGATGAAAACGAACATTCTGGCCGCACAGTACCTGATTTTTTACGTTTTATTAGGTGTAGCATCAAATTTCATGATGATGATCTGTCTTGACATTGTCACTAGTGTCATACTTTAGAATCGGTATCATTCCAGTCCAGAAAGGGGTTTTACCGATGAATGCAAATCTTGATAGATCATCAAACGTTAACCATCTTCACGATGCGAAGGCAAACAGCTCCACCCTTCCTTCAGTAACGGTGATCGGATTAGGCTCCATGGGCTCCAAGCTGGCCCGCACCTTCTTGCACAGCGGATATGCCACCACAGTCTGGAACCGCACACCTGAAAAAGCCGCTGAGCTTGTAGGCTTAGGTGCCTCCGGCGCTACGGAAATCGCAGATGCCATCGCCGCCAGCCCCCTCTTGATTATATGCGTACTTGATTATGATGCCGCCCGCCATATTCTGGAACCCATGAAGGAGAAGCTTTCCGGCAAGGTTGTCGTAAATCTGACAACCGGTACTCCCGAAGAGGCCCGCACGATGGGGACATGGATGAGAAACCATGGCGCCGAGTATCTGGATGGCGGCATCATGGCCGTCCCTTCCTTGATCGCCACGCCCCATGCCGTTATCCTCTACAGCGGTTCGAAGACAGCTTACGATAATTATAAACAGGTATTGGACAGCTTAGGTACAAGTCACTATTTAGGTTCCGATCCTGCGCTTGCCCCACTGAATGACCTGGCACTGCTAAGCGGAATGTACGGTATGTTCGGGGGCTTTATCCATGCGGTGGCGCTTGTGGGCACCGAAGGCGTGAAGGCATTGGACTTCACGACGACGCTGCTGATGCCTTTTCTGCAAGCCATGATGTCCACCATGCCGGAGATGGCGAAGCAGATCGATTCCGGTGATTACTCCGCCAAGGATGCGAGCCTGGCGATGCAGGCCGCCCACGACACCATCGGGGAGGTTAGCAGGGTACAAGGCGTCAGCCCCGAGACATTCACACCGATCTTCGAGCTGATGAAACGCCGGGTGGAGGATGGACATGGAGGGGACGACTTCGCCAGCGTGATTGAACTGATCCGCAAGCGCCCATCGTCTTGATAGGCATAAATGAGCGATTAGCGGCATGGGGCTAGCATGCAACGAAGCATTACGCTTACTGACTAGTCTAAGGCGATACTTTTTAGCTCCTCACCAGCAAAAGAAGCATGGATCCTCCCGCGGGAACGATCCATGCTTCTTTTCCATTTCCATGCGCCCTTAATATTTAATCAATTCCCTGATCTCCTGAAAGTTATCGGCAAATCCGATAAATACCTTGTCACCAATAACGATCGTAGGTACAATCTGCTTTCCTGTCAGACGTCGTACTTCTTCCGGATATTCCGGGTTCTGTGTGCAATCATACTCCGTATACGGTACCTCCTGCTCCTTGAAGTAACGCTTGGCATGATGGCAGTCGCTGCAAGTGGGTATGGTATAGATTTTTAATGATTCTGTCATATCGATCACTCCTTAAGCGAAAATTATTTAATCTCAACAACAAAAGGCACGGTCATCACTTCACCCTTATGCTGAAATTGTCCCCAGATTTTGTAGATACCGCTGTGCGGGAAGGTAGTGGCGAATTCCGCATTAGGTCCTGTACTCCGTTCGTCCAGAGGGTGTACATGAATGTACTGCTCAGCGTCTTCGGACAGAATGACCACGTGCCCCACTGCGCCCAGATAAGGCTCCAGGTTGTTGATTCCTTGCTTTGTCTTGGCATCCTGAATATGATAGGCGAGCACAACCTCTTCATTCGATAACGTATTGCTTAGGCTCAGTTCAATTTCCTTGCCGTTTACTTGTTTGATTAGGCTGGAATCCGGTTGAATCGCCGAAGATTCCCCTGCTTCTCCCTCAATCTGAACCCATTCGCTTAGCGTGGCCCCTCCAGCACCCTTAGGCACAAAATCAGCGAACAATTTATAGTCGCCGCCAGCCGGGAATGCCGTGTTCACGGTAAATACGCCATTCTCCTTGTAATCCGGATGAATATGCTCGAAGAAAGACAAATCGCGATTCACGATGATCAGATGCAGGAGCTTCTCATGATTGACATCAAAATCCTGGACAGGTCCACCGTCTTGATCCGTAATTCGAATCGTCAGCTCGGATTCGGCGCCTGCTCTTACCGGTTCATTCCATGTAAACGCGGCGTTGTAATGATCTGAGACCGTTTCATGCAAGCCAGCGTGTTCGCCATGCCCGTTCGTTTCCTGACTTTCATTTTCCTTTTTATGGTTCCCGCCATGACCGCCCGCATCGGGGGCCAGCTTCGCGTTATCGCATGCTGTCAACAATCCAAAAGCAAGTATGCCCGTTAAGGTTAGTATGGTGCCCTTCCTATTCAACATGGGCTATCACTCCAATCATCGAATATACTGCAAGACGAATGATCATGCGTCTATATATTTAGTATACCCCCCTATCCTATAATTAATCAACTTTTTTCTGTTCGCTCCATACAAATAACACCATGCTGCCTGCATGGTGTTATCTTCCTCTTCATCATTATTACCTGAATGTTCGGATGCATTCCTTATCATTCAATGCGTATAACCGATGATTTCATATATTTTTTTCATATCCACATGATTACGAACGACGTCCGCTACACGGTCAAATTCCGCGAATTTGCGCTCTTCTGCTTTGAATGTTTCCATAATTGGAGTTAGCCCTTTCTTCATCCGAATGCCATTCAACCAGGATCTGCGAAAGACATCGTTGTCAAACAAGCCATGCAGATAACATCCCCATATGCGTCCATCCGAAGTAGCTGTCCCTTCAATATGCGGTTGAATATCTTCTTTCGTCTTTAAAGCATCTGTGCCATCCGCTTCAATCGAAAAAAGCGGGCGGTATTCTGAGCCGCCAGACAAGGCGCTCCATTCGCTCACGCCCATATGGATTTCATAGGCCGTAATCGACGAATCCGCCTCTGTATCCGAGACAACGAACCTCAGCGAATGTTCCTGTAACAACTTCCCTTTCACCCGAACGGTCCTTTTATGCTTTGAAAAGGAAGTCTGAATCGGCAGCAGGCCGAGCCCCTTCGCTTCCCGAACGCTCCCTTCGACCGCATGCGGATCCGACAGCTGCTCGCCCAGCATTTGATATCCTCCGCAGATGCCAACCAGCTGCACATCCCGCTGCCGCGTCTGGCTCAAAATCGCATCGGCCAGTCCCCGATCCTGGAGGAACCCGAGGTCACTGATCGTATCCTTGGTACCAGGCAAAATAATGACGTCCGGCATTCCAAGTTCATCCGCCGATTGGACGAAGCGAACGACAACATCCGGTTCCATGCGCAGCGCATCAACATCCGTAAAGTTCGAAATACGCGGATACCGGATCACGACAATATCGAGGTCTCGTTGTTCCAGTCTTTGATTCTGAAGCTCATCCAGCACAACCGAATCCTCGGCCTCGATCCGCATGTCCTGTATATAAGGGAGTACGCCCAGCACGGGAATACCTGTCCGCTCTTCAAGCCAGTCCAGTCCCGGCTGAAGCAGCGCCAGATCCCCGCGGAATTTGTTAATGATAAATCCTTTGACCCTGGCCACCTCATGGGCCTCAAGCAGTTCAAGCGTACCTACTATGGAAGCGAACACACCTCCGCGATCGATATCGGCAACCAGAATAACCGGTGAATCCGCCCATCCTGCCAAATTCATGTTAACAATGTCCCGGTCCTTAAGATTGATCTCCGCCGGACTTCCCGCCCCCTCCATAACAACGATGTCGTAGCTCTCCCGCAGTCGATCCAGTGCATCCAGCACAATCTCTTTAGCCTTCGGCAGGAACAGAGTCCGGTAATCCATTGCACTCATCTGCATTTGAGGTACGCCGTGGATCACGATTTGCGAATGCATGTCCTTTATCGGCTTGATCAGGATCGGATTCATGTCCGTAGTTGCGGCAATGCCGCAGGCTTCAGCCTGTACGCCCTGTGCTCGGCCGATCTCTTTGCCATCCAGGGTCACATAGGAATTAAGAGCCATATTTTGCGATTTGTATGGAGCCGTGCGATAACCATCCTGTAGAAATATGCGGCATAGCGCTGTTGTGACGATGCTTTTACCTACATCCGAAGCGGTGCCCTGCAGCATGAGTACCGCTCCTTGCCTCTTCCTGATATTCATGGGTGTATCCCTTATGTATTCTGTTTCATTCATCTTCCTCACCCTTTTCCCTGACCTATACCGCTTGCTTATATCATTATAGCAAACCGTCCCAAAGGAGTCCTTCCGCATGAAATCCGGATAAATTCGCTTGAACTTTGTCAGGCCGAAATGTTAACTATATAGAATAGCAGTTTCGCATGTCCTTGCATGATTACCGAAAGGCGGAAACCCATCATGAAGCCTGAATTGAATGATAAGCAGATAACCGACATTTTCCCTTATTTGAAAGTCGTACCACCGGAAGAATGGATTCAAGCTAATCCGTTTACCAAACATTTTGAAGCCAAATCGAGAATCTTTCAACGAGAGGATGCCGCGATCTATGGCATGTTCCTCATCAGCGGATCGGCACGTATCACGATCATCCACGAAGATGGCAACGAATCGGTATTAAACATTCTATCAGCCGGAGAAGTCTGTTCGCTCCTCGTACTTAGCGGGCTAAGCGGGCAGGACTATCCGGGCACTCTGATTGCCGAGTCCAAGGTCGAGGTCTTGTATGTGCTGAAAAACAGCTTCCTCCGCTGGCTGCAGGTGTATGAACCCATCCGCAGCGCTATTTTTGGCGGTCTGCTTGATGGAACACTGCGGATGGCAAACATGCTGCAGGAGAGACAGACATTACCGCTGGAGCAGCGCCTTGCCAGGACCCTGCTGCGCATCAGCTCGGATGAACATCCACTAGTGCGCACAACCCACCAAGAGCTTGCGGATGACATTGGCTCCGTAAGAGAGGTCGTTTCCCGTACGCTGGGCCAGTTCCAAAAGAAAGGATGGCTGGAGACAGGAAGAGGCTGGGTGAAAATAATCAACCGGGCCTGTCTAACAGAAGCTGCTATGTGACCTAGTCACAGAGCAATGGAGTCCTCCCTGCTACATTGGTAATAGGCCTCGCGCCTATATACCGTTAAGCCAGGAGGAAATCCAAAATGAACAACATGCTTCAACCCGGAGATTATGCTCCATTATTCCAAAGCGTAGATCAACATGGAAATATGGTTTCACTGGAAGATTATCGCGGACGTAAATTACTTCTCGCCTTTTTCCGCAACGCTGCCTGTGCCCTATGCAATCTGAGGGTGCACCAGTTTATTCAGCGATATCCTCTGTGGCAGCAGCAGCATCTGGATGTCATTTGCGTTTTTGAATCACCGGATGCAGCACTTCAGCAGCATGTCGGTCAGCAAAATGCGCCGTTTCCACTTATTGCCGATCCGAATGCGGAGCTCTACTCTCTCTATGGGGTCGAGACCTCGGTAGCCAAGACACAAGCCACCTTAGCTCAACCGAATGTGCATCAGTTCACGGATGAAGCAGAAGCGGCAGGTTTCAAGCTGACGCCGGAAGAAGGTTCAAATTTCAATCGGATTCCGGCAGAGTTTGTGTTGGACGAGGACGGCATCCTACGAATCGCGTATTACAGTCGCCTGATTACCGATCATCTGCCTTACGAAACCATTGAACGTTATGCTGGCGGAACACAGCTTCCTTAGCTGGGCTGAGCCTGTCTTTCAGTCGTTTTCAGCAGTAATAAGAACTCGTAGCATGAGACATAACAACAAGCCGATCCGGATGGATCGGCTTGTTTAGTGAAGCTTATAACTATAAGTTCAAACGCTGTCTTTAAATGCTCTTAAGGGATAATATTTTCATAATGAGGGATATATTTATCCAATAATATACTTTTTTATCTAATATTGTATTATCTTGGATAAGTGACTAGAGTTGGTTAAGGGAGGAGCTGATTGAATGATAATGCATTTCTCCAAGATTAGCAACATCTATAATCATGTCAAATGGTTTACGGATAACTTTGAATGGGTCCCCCTGCCCTTTCCCCGGATCGTTACGCTGACATTCCTGTTTTGGTTAGCGTTTACATTGTTGATCTTATTGCTCACATGCGTCTTCCACGATCCGCTGGGGAAGATGCGGCCGGTCATGAAAGTTCATCAATGGCTGCACAGGCTAAGGCCCCATACCGAAGTCATCCTGCGCATTGGGCTGGCCATCGGCTTGGTGCTGCAGCTACTGAGCGGCTCGTATCTGGCGCCCGAGTTCAGAACCAATTCCATGTGGATTATCCTCGGTCTCTCCGCCGCCGCAGCTTGCTTGCTCTATAAGCGCACATTGCCGGTGAGTGGTGCCATCTTATTCTTGCTCTATCTGCAAGCTTCATTAACCTACGGTATGTTTCATTCCATCGATTATTTGATTTATCTCGGTATTGTGTATTATCTGTTTGTGAGCGGCACTCCAATAAAAAGAACGGCTGCCCCCGTCATGTATATATGCACGGGCATGTCCCTCGCTTGGCTTGCCATGGAAAAACTGACCATTCCCGAACTGGCTTGCTCGGTAATGGGCAGCTACGGGCTTCCTACCTTCGGTTTTACCATTGAGAATTTCGTCCTGATCACCGCTTTTATCGAAATAGGGCTGGCGTGGGCATTTATCGTGGGTATCATGAACCGATTCACCGCCCTCCTGGTAATCGGCATTTTTATTATGACAAGCCTTGTATTCGGTTACAAGGAAGTCATAGGCCATACGATCATTCATACAGTGCTGATCCTGTTCCTGATCGAAGGGACGGGGGAGCTTAAGACTCCATTTCAATTCCACCGCTCCGCGTTACTTCGCGGGTTATTTGTAAGCGTTAACTTTTGTCTCTTTCTGTTCACATTGATGGCGCTGTATATCTGGATTGGCAAGACGTTATGACTTGCTCTGGATCCGTTGGCCATGATTCCGAAGCTCTACCACCGCTTTGGTCTCATGTGCCCTAACGACTGCTTCCAGCACCTCTTGATTCCGGTACCCGTCCATAAACTCTGGGATCCCGTCGGCAGGCGTTCCCCGTAATAGCCCGGCAAAATCGGCATACTGCTTGACTTTGCAATGCTGCGGCACCTCCATTGTCGTTTTCGCGAGCTGCCCGGGCTCTTCTTCGCGAATCCATATCACCCGTTCCGGATCCAATGTGCTGGCGTGGACCGTGCCGTGGTCGCCGTAAATGGATACTTCATGCTGATTGCCTGAACCGAAGGCATTGCGCGACGTCTGGAATACGCCCATCATGCCATCTGTCATCCGAGCCTGGAAGCTGGCAAAATCATCGACTTCGATCTTGGCCATCGCTCCCGTTACCGGGTCCCTGCGTTCCGGAATGATGGTATGCAGCTGGGCCGTAATTTCTTCAAATTCACCAAACAGAAATCGGGCCATATCGATCATATGCGATCCCAGATCTCCAAGCGTCCCCGTTCCCGTGACGGCTTTGTTATATCTCCACATGTAGGGAACCTGCTGGCTCGGCACGCCAAACCCTTGCAAATACTGAATGGAGAAGTGACGGATCGTCCCGAGTTTGCCCGTTCGGACAAGTTCCCTGGCATAACGAAAAGCCGGCGTGTAACGGTATGTAAAGCCTATCATGGCCTGAACCGGCTGTTTCTCGTAGAGCTCCAGCAACGGGATTGCTTCTTCGAACACCCGCGTAAATGGTTTTTCCGCCAAAAAAGGTTTGCCCGCTTGCAGGCATGCTCTAATAATATCCGCGTGCACGTTGTTAGGCGTAACCGAAATGACGGCATCGACGTCCGGATCTTCAATTAAATCCTTAAAGTCTGCATATCGCTTGCCATCCTCAATTCCCAGCTGATCGCCTACTCGGGCCACCGCTTCTCCATTGACGTCGCTCACGGCCACGAACTGATAGACATTCTCTGCATTCATCCAGCGGATGTGCTCCTGCGCCATCCCGCCCAATCCAATTAATCCGATTCGAAATTGATTCATCATCGATACCCTCCTTGTATATATATCTTATCTCTCACTGGTATTGATTATGCCGTTCGGATATATGCTGGCTACCAGGTCATTATGTCTCTCATGCCGATATTCATTCCACACCGTGACTTATGTTTCGCATGGTTGCCACCTGTAGATTGATAACATTGCCCATTCATCACTACGAATTCAGATTGTTTTTCCGATCCCTGTTACCCCCGGATTTTCTCGTAATGAAATTTAATAATGTTAAAATCCGGGGATCGTATATGCTTTCGATGCGAGCTTTCCGTTGGAAAGCTTTCGGGGGTACGCTTCGCTTCTCCAAAACAATTCCGCCTTCTCCGTTGAAGCTGATCGCATAAATAAATCACAGTTTCGTCATCGTTCGAAACGTTACTGCCCCGCAGCATATCAATCTGCGGGGCAGCTCATGACGATTGCCGTCAATCCCTATTTGACGCTGATATACCGCTGATAGGCTTCCTTGCGGATTTGTACCAACCGCTCAAGACCCATATCGTTCAGCTTCTTGACGTACGCATCCCATTCCGCATCGATATTGCCTTCGGATATCCACTTCGCCCGGGTCGTACCGACATAACCATCGATATCCGTTGTCAGCGTAGGCAGCTCCTGGAATTCTTCGGCGCTGTACATGACGTTCGGGAACGGCGTCGTTACGTAATCGCTGCCCAGCTTGTCGATGACCAGCTTCAAACCGTCGCCCGTGGTCTCATCCAGAATGATGTTTTTCTCGAAGCTCGGGCTTACGTACTTCGGTCCAAAATCCCTTACGGATTGCTCCCAATACCAGGCATCCGCACTCGTTCCCTCCGGCGGACTCATCAGCGTAAACGTTCCTTCGTCGTTCTTCTGAATCACCGTGCCGATGGCTCCCCAGAAATTTTGGATGCTCGCTTCATTGGTATAGAACTGGTCCGCCCAACGAGCCGAAATTTCCGGGTACTTGTTCGACGTGGTAATGAGGAATTCGTTTCTGCGGAGGCTCATGCCCTGCGGCTCGCCGCCCTGATACCTTTTTCCGTCAGGTCCGGCGATGGACGGAATCGCAATATATTGATCCTTCCACTTCCCGAACACCGCGTCCGGCACCCACTGGTTCGAGAAGCCGATCAGCGCCGCATCCGGGTTCTGATGCTTCGCCGTGGACATGGTGCTGTCCTGCGTAAAGATCTCTTGGTCTATGAGGCCCTCGGCGTACAGCTTATGCGCCCACTTGATCGCTTCTTTATAATTCTCCGTGACCGGGTAGAACACGGGCTCGTTATCGATGACCATCATGCTGTTTCCGTTGATGTCCGTAATGCCGAACGGGTTCAACAGATCGATGCTGATGTTCCCCGATCCGCTGACCGGAATTTCGTCGGCCTTGCCGTTGCCGTTCGGATCTCCTTCTTTGAACGCTTTGAATACCTCGTACAGCTCGTCTGTGTTGTCCGGAATATCAAGGCCGAGCTGATCCAGCCATGTTTTGTTGATAATCGGCTGGATCGATGCTTTCGGCCTTGACGGCAGCCGCGCCGGCAAAGAGTAGATTTTACCATCCGGGAATGTGCTCATCTTCTTCATTTCGGGTGTTTCTTCCAGTGCCGCTTTCAGGTTTGGCATGTATTGATCGATATAGTCGTCGAGCGGACGGAAATAAGACAGGTTGTTCACGATGTCGGAATCGCTGAATACGATATCGCCGAAAATAATATCCGGCAGCGTACCGCTCGCCAGCATGATCGACTTTTGTTCGCCCCAATCATTGGAAGACATGATTTGCCAATTGATTTTGACATTCGTCTCCTTCTCCAAATCCTTGAGCCACTGGTTCTGAAGGAACGTATCCCCCATGTTGCCCCAGCGAACGGTCAGCACGTCCAGCGTTATCGGCTCATTGACAATCGGCAGGCCTTCTTTGTTAAACGCGGTTTCGGCATCCGTCTTGGCGTCCTCCTTCTTGCCGCCGCTGCAGCCCGCCAGGCTCAACAGCAGGATTGCGGCCAGCATGATGACGCCAGCCAGTTTGAAGCGATGTCTCCTCTTTGCATGGTTTGTTCCCATTTAACCATTCCCCCAATTATTATTTTTAATAGATCCATCCGGCTTTACGACTTCACGGCTCCGATCATCACCCCCTGATTGAAATACTTCTGTACAAACGGGTAGATGCACATGATCGGCACCGTTGCGACGATAATGACTGCATAACGCATAATATTGGCGAGTCGCAGCGCAATGGCCGCGGCTTCTCCGGTACCCATGGCGGACTGCATCTGGTTGGTGACCAGAATATTTCGCAGGATGAGCTGCAGCGGGTACAGGTTCGTATCTTTTAAATAGATCAGGGCATTGAAATAGGAGTTCCAATGACCCACTGCCGTCCACAAGGCAATGACCGAGATGACCGCTTTCGAAAGCGGAATCACGATGGTCACGAAATATCTCAGATTTCCGCAGCCATCAAGCTGGGCCGCCTCCCATAAATCCTCCGGAATGCTGCTCTGGAAAAAAGTCCGTGCCACAATGATGTTAAAGGCGGCTACCGAAAACGGCAGCACCATAACAAGAAACGTATCGTACAACTGAAAATCGCGGATCGTCATAAAAGTCGGAATCAAACCGCCATTAAAAAACATCGTAAAAATAAAGAGCAGCGATATATACTTGCGGCCTACGAGGTCTTTTCGCGAGAGCGCGTAAGCTGCCGATATGTTAACCACCAAGCCGATGGCGGTACCTACAATCGTATACACAATCGTATTTCGGTACCCAATCCATATATTAGAGTGCTTCAGCAATTCTTGATAGCCTGCCAGCGTAAAATCCTTGGGCCACAGCCATACCTGTCCATTCGCAACCGCGGCCGGCTCGCTGAACGAAGCAATGATGATGAAGTACAGCGGGTAAATCAACACGATCAGCATCAAGACAGCGAATACATACAGGCCGATCTCCAGCACCCTGTCGGAAGATCGGGTATTCCTCCGCCTTGGCGCTGTCTTCTCTTTTATTTCCACAACGCCCATAGAACCCTTCCTCTCTTGTGTTACCACAAACTGTTTTCGCTGTATTTTTTCGAAATCTGGTTAACCAGAATCAACAGAACAAAATTAATGATTGTATTAAACAGACTGATCGCCGACGAGAAGCTGTATTGGCTGCTCAGCATCCCGATTTTGTACACATAGGTGGAGATGACCTCGCTGGAGGTAATATTGAGACTGTTTTGCATAAGGTAAACCTTCTCGAAGCCGACGCCAAGCAAGCTGCCGATCCGCAATATAAGCAAGGTTACGACCGTAGGCATCAGCATCGGGATATCGATAAACCGGATTTTCTGCCACCGGCTTGCCCCGTCCATCGTAGCCGCTTCGTACAAGCTGGGGCTCACGGCGGATAACGCCGCGATATAGATAATGCTGTCCCAGCCCGTATGCTGCCACACATCCGACCATACGTACACGCTGCTGAACAAGCCGGCCGATCCCATCAGGTTCGGCGCTTCGGCACCAAAGAGCCGGAAAATATTCCCGATCAATCCCGAGCCTGGCGAGAACAGAATCAGCATGAGTCCCACCATCACGACCGTGGATATAAAATGCGGCATATAGGTTACCGTCTGGAAGAAACGCTTGAACCCATTCTGGCGCATCTGATTGACCATCAGGGCAAGCATGATCGGAATCGGGAACGTCGCAACGCTGTATAAGCTGATTACGAGCGTGTTGGTGATCGTTGTCGAGAATTGATAAGAGTTAAAAAATTTCTCGAAATACTTTAGACCCGCCCATGGACTATCCATAATGCCGAGAGCGGGACTGTAGTCCTTGAATGCGATGAGGATGCCGTACATCGGTACGTAAGAAAACAACAGAACCAGCACAACCGCAGGCAGCAGCAGCAAATACAGGCCCCAATTTTTTCTGATCCGCCCGAGGGTTGGGTGCGTGGTTCTATTCAGTTGGCCTGCTTTCAAATCGATTCCCCTTTCTGTTCGCGTCGTCGTGAAACCGGCATGTCGCGTAAGCAACTTAAGTATACTTCTGCCCGGAATCGTTATTTGGACCTCATCATGCGCTATTCGGACCTTCTCCTTATCCCCCTTCAAGGAATCCTCGAGTCCCCTGTTGGAAGCATGCCATTATCCGGACTTTACGATGTGGTATCCGGACTTTATGATAGATGCCCGAGCGTTCACTCCTGCTTTTTTCGTGATTTCCATTTATAATGTTTTTACCACCATAAAAACGCTTTCATGTGGAAGCGGACTGAAAGGAACCAAGGCATCCGTATGGTTAAAGCATTGAATAACAAGCCTTATCCCATCCGTCACTATGTGAAAATCATGCTCTTTATCTCGATCTTTGCCCTTGTAGTGGATCTGGTGATCAGCTTCGCCTCCATCTTCATCGTAAAGCAGCAGTCCACCCGATATTTGCAGGATACGGCGAATCTGTACATCCGGCAGATCAATCATGACTTCTCCTACATCAACCACTATATGGGCTGGACACTCGCGAATGATGAGAGCGTTAAGATGATGGATACCCCCGGCACCGATTACGTGGATTATATTAAATCGAACGAAAGAGTGCATAAGCAGTTTAACGAGCTTCAGAAAAACTACGGCCAGGAATACAACTTCTTCTTCTATTTAAAGGAACAGGACTTCTTCCAGAACTATGGACCCATGTCCCTGTCATATACAGAGTTCCTGGAACTTAAGGAACAGATCGTATCCCTCACGGATTCCAAAAACGTATACGAAACGTTCTACTCCAACTGGAACCCGATCCTTGTTCAGGACACCCATTACATCATCAACATCGTTCCTTACCACAACCGGTATCTGATCTGCCTCATCTCCGCCAACGATCTGATCCGGCCGCTCCAGCAGCTGGATTTGGGCGAGGACGGTTACGTCTCTCTGGTGAATGCTCAGGGGGCAGCCCTTACGAGCCCGGGTACAGGCGTGATGGATGCCAACCGTCTTCAAGGAGCCAAGGCATCCCTGCTGAGCCTGTCCCAGCCGCGGACTACGGTTACGGAGGGATTCTCGAACGCCTCCTTCAACGTGCAGTTGGTGATCCAATTCGGCATATTTGAGACGATCATGATCGCCCAGCTTCTCATTATGCTGTTATTTGTTGTTCTGACGTGCACGCTCAGCGTAGTTATGCTGTATTTCAAGAAGAAGGTGTTAAAGCCGATTCAGAATTTTTCAGAAAATGTAAGGCGCATCCACGAGGACAGCGAGAATCTGGATTTCATGAGCAGCGAGATTATCGAGCTGGAGCAAGTCAACTCCCAATTCAAACATCTGATCGAACAGATTAAGAAGTTTAAAATCGATATTTACGAGCAGCAGCTGGATAAGCAGAGAATCCAGCTGGATTATATGAAGCTGCAAATTAACCCCCATTTTTTCCTGAACTGCTTGACGAACATCTACAGCATGGCGCAAATGCAGATGTTTAAGGAAATCGAATATATGTCGCTGTCCACATCCAAATACTTTCGTTACATCTTTCAAAGCGGAGATAATGTCGTACGGCTGCAAGATGAAATCGAGCATGTCCGCATTTACCTGGAAATTCAGAAGCACCGCTACCGTGATGCCTTTTCATATCGCATTGATGTTGAAGAGGAGCTTTCCGGTCTCACCATTCCGCCCCTCGTGTTACAGACCTTTATCGAAAACGCGGTAAAATACGCTGTTTCCCGAGATCAAGAGCTGCAAATCCGATTATCCGTTAGCATGCGGATGGAGGGGGAGAAACCTACTATGGTCATCCGGATATCCGATACCGGACCCGGGTTTCCCGCCGAAGTATTGGAGAAATTATCAGCCGGCAAACCGCTTGATCAAAGCGAAGGAAAACACATCGGAATCATGAACACCCTTCAGCGGCTGGAGCTGCTCTATCATCGCCGGGCGTTTGTGGAATTTTCAAACCCGGAGGAAGGCGGCGCTTGCGTCACATTAACGATTCCACAACCCATACAGGAACGGAGAGGAGAAATTCAATGAACATATTGCTAGTGGATGATGACTATTTTGTCGTGGCCGCGCTGGAGAAGAAAATCGATTGGAAGGCACTTTCAATCGAACAGGTCTATACTGCTTACAGCGTTGCGCAAGCAAGGGATATTTTGCAGCAGCATTCGGTCCACATCCTCATCTGCGATATCGAAATGCCGCAAGGCAGCGGACTCGAGCTTCTCGCCTGGATTCGCGAGGAACAATACAGCATTCAGACGATATTTCTGACGAATTACGCTGATTTCAATTATGCGCAGAAAGCCATTGAGCTGCAAAGCTTTGACTATTTTCTGAAGCCGATCGAATTCGATAAGCTAAGCCTCATCATCTCCAAAGCCGCCTATAAAGCAAAGGAACAGCAAAGCGATCAGGAAGCGATCCAGGACGGACAGCTGTGGAAAAAAAATCAAAAAAAGCTCCAGGAGCATTTTTGGAGCAAGCTGATCAAAGAAAGGAAAGCTTCTTCGGACCGGGCCGCCATCGCAGGATATATCGCGGAGCAGAATTTGTCCTATAAGATGTCGGATCTATTTCTTCCTGTGCTCATCACCATTTTTCCGCATGATCAAAGTTTGGGGAGAGAAGACAAGGATCTGTTTGACTATGCGTTTCTCAACGTGCTGTCCGAATTGTTCCAGGACCCGCTCTTCACGGTTGAAGCCGCTATAGAATATAAGGATTACAATTGGATGGTCATGCTGAAATGGAATCATCCTCCTGACTCCCGCGTCATGGAAAACATCTGCACGTCGTTCATTGAAAAAGCCAATCAATTCCTTCGGAGCGATGCTTCATGCAGCGTATCGATTTCGGTGGCGTTGGAGGAAATCAACAAGTCCATTCGGATTCTGCTGCAAATGAATGAGGATATGATCAAGAAGCGGAATCAGATTATTTTTCTGGAACACCATTCCCTGCAAGAAGTCGCGTATACCCCTCCCCAACTGCAAGACTGGGAAGCGCTTCTCAGCGGGAACGATCCGGCTGGGTTTCTGGTTGAAACCCGCAAATACTTGCAAAACCTAGCCAGGAATGGCGTCTACAACGCCTCGGTGCTGCGTTTATTCCGCTTGGATATCGTGCAGCTGGTCTATTCCTATCTGAAGGGCAAAGAAATCCAGGCACACAAGCTGTATACCGGCAAAACCAATGACCAGTTGTTTCTGCAATCATTGAACTCGATTGAAGATATGGAGAAATATACGGAGTATCTCGTCAGCACGGCAGCAGAATATCATGCCTACGCCGACCATTCGCATACCGTGGTGGAGGAGATTAAGCATTATATTCATTGCCATTACGGGGATGAGCTGACGCGAACGAGCCTGGCTGAACTCGTCTACCTCAACCCGGATTATTTGGCCCGCGTGTTCAAGAAGGAAACGGGCGTGTCTTTAGGTACTTACATCATTCAGTCCCGCATCAAGGCGGCCAAGCATCTGCTGGAGACAACACCATTGTCGGTGTACCAGATTGCGGCTAAGGTGGGATACGCCAACTATTCCTATTTCTCCAAGCTGTTCAAGCAGGATACGGGCTGGTCGCCCAGTGACTACAGGCGGTTGCTGCAGAAGGGACAGAGCGTTCAGGTGAATCATGCAAAATAACATTACACTTTCAACTTAGGCATTGAGCATGAGCTGTCCGCAACCACATCTTGAACATAAAAAGTACCGCAGCCTCAAGCTTCATCTGCTTGGCACCGCGGTACTTTTTCTATAATAAGAATGAGAGCTAATCGATATAGATTACGCAGGGTAAATATCGAAATCCTTCAGCGTTTCTCCCGTCCGGGCCGATTCAAACACGGCTTCGATCAGGTTCAGAACGCGCAGCACTTCCTCGTTCTTCACAATCGGCTCAGCTTCGCCTTGGATCACGGCCGCAAAGTTATCGAAGAAGCTGCTGGATTGACGGTATGGCTCCGGCAGAGCTCCCGTAATGGTAGCTTCTTCAGAAGGAGGAGCCATCGTTTTGGTCAATCCTACCCCGGCTTGAATTGGCTTCGGCTCCACTTTCACCGCATCCTGGTTCCGTGTAACCACTCTTCCGTTTAACGACCAATCCTCAATAATGCCGGTTCCCTCGGTTCCTTTGACGTACCAGCGAGGCAGCGTTATGAAATTGGTCGTTCCCACTTCAATCAGAACGGATACGCCGTTCTCGAATTCAATGACCGATTCAAAGCCGTCATCCACCTCATCGCCGAGAATAAAGCTTAAGCGGCTGCTCAGGCTCGTAATCCGGCTGTCCACCATGAACAGGACCTGGTCAAGAAGATGCACGCCCCAGTCCAGCAGCATGCCGCCGCCGTGCGCTTCCAGATGGCGCCAGTCGCCCGGAATGCCGTTCGCCCCGTGTACCCTGGATTCGATACGGAACAAATCGCCAATCGTCTTTTCGTTGTACATTTGCTTAATCGTCAGGAAATCCTCGTCCCAGCGGCGGTTCTGGTGGACCATCAGCACCCGGCCGGCAGCATCGGCCGCAGACACCATCTCTTTGAAGTCACTGACGGACAATGTTACCGGCTTCTCGCAGATGACATGTTTGCCGGCATTAAACGCCTGCAGCGCCAGTTCCTTGTGCACGTCATTAGGCGTAGCAATGAGCACCACGTCAACCGCAGCATCGTTTAGTACCTGCTCATAACTCTCATAGGCAGGATACCCGTCCTGCCGGGATACTTCCCGGCGATCTTTCAAAACATCGAAGGTTCCCGTAACCTCGAGATATGCATTGTCCTTAATCAGCTTGGCGTGGTAGCTGCCCATTCCGCCATACCCCACGATCACGATCGCATGTTTTCTTTTCTCCATCGTCATAGTTACATAGCTCCTTTATCACATCTAAGCAGTAAACGCATACACATCCATTATAATACCATATGCGAAATAACTGTCCTCTTGTAACGATATTGTATTCCCGCCGTTATCGCAAGGCTGTGAGTTACTTCGCAGCCCGGAAGAAATGAGCAAAATATGTCCCAAAAAAAAGCGTTACCCTGCTTCTATCGCAAAAGGTAACGCTTCTTGATCTTGCTGGACTACTCCTTCACTACCAATTTCAGCGGCGCGGCGATATTCTTCTCTACCTCTTTGCCTTGCAGCACGTCTTTCGCTGCCCCGACGGCAAGCTGACCGATCAGCTCCGGCTGCTGGGCTACGGTAGCCGTCAGGTTGCCGGCTTCGATGGACTTCAGCGCATCGTCGTTACCGTCAAAGCCGATGACCATGATGTCTTTGCCCGAGCTTTGGATCGCTTCGATTGCGCCCAGGGCCATTTCGTCATTGTGGGCAAAAATCGCTTTGGCGTCCGGATTACCTTGCAGCAGATTTTCCGTGACGGTAAGACCCTTCGTCCGGTCAAAATCCGCTGCCTGCTTCGCAACCACGTTCAGCTGCTCATCTGCGATATCATGGAAGCCCTGGCCGCGTTCGCGGGTCGCGGAAGCACCCGGAACGCCTTCGAGCTCAATGACTTTCGTATCTTTGCCCAGCTGATCCACGATGTACTCGGCTGCCATCTGACCGCCCTTGACGTTATCGGAGGCAACCAGCGCAGCGACCTCGCCTTGATCTGCGGAACGGTCGAGTGTAATGACCGGAATGCCCAAGCTGTTTGCCGTTTGCACTACGGTTGAAATCGCGGACGAGTCCGTCGGGTTAATCAGCAGTGCATTGACGCCCTGTTGAATCAGGTCGTCGACGTCGTTGCTCTGCTTGGCCGAGTCATTCTGTGCGTCTACGACAACGACCTCCATTCCTTGCTTGGTCGCTTCGGCGACGACGCCATCCTTCAGGGATACAAAGAACGGGTTATTCAAGGTCGAGATGGAAAGACCGATTTTGATGTCTTTGACATCGCCGCTAGCCTTGGGCTTCGCCCATTCCGGCGGCTCCAGAGAACAGCCTGTTATGAAGATCAGCATAAGCGATACGAGCAGCAAAGTTGTTTTTTTCATCGTTCATTCTCCCCCTTAAGCCGATTTTCTACGGTCGAGCAGTACGGCAATCGCAATCACGACGCCTTTGACAACCATCTGATAGAAAGAGTTCACACCGAGCAGGTTGAGCCCGTTGTTCAGTATGCCTATGATCAGCACACCGATTAACGTACCGACAATCCGGCCGCGACCGCCGGTCAGGCTCGTACCGCCGAGAACAACGGCTGCGATGGCATCCAATTCATAGGACGTACCCGCTGTCGGCTGTGCCGAATTCAAACGGGAGGTCAGAATCGCGCCCGCCAGCGCGGACAGCATCCCTGCCAGGGAGTAGATCATAATCTTGACGCGCGGTACTTTAATACCGGATACAAGCGATGCTTTTTCGTTACCGCCGATGGCATACGTTTTGCGGCCAAAAGACGTTTTATGCAGGATGACCCATAACACCGCAAACGTGATAATCATCGTAATGGCGGGTACCGGAATACCCAGCAGGTATCCGCGGCCGAACAATTGAAATACAAGGCTGTCGCCGAGACCCGTAATCGGGTTACCGTTCGTATAAACGAGCGTAAGGCCTCGGAATATCGTCATGGTAGCCAGGGTGGCGATAAACGGCGCCATTTTCCCCTTGGTAATCATGAGACCATTGATCATCCCCATGACACCGCCAAGCGCAACGCCGATGATAATCGAGAGGATCGGGTCAAACCCGGCCACCATCATATTGGCGACAAATGCGCTGGACAGCGCGAGAATCGAACCGACCGACAGGTCAATGCCGCCTGTCAGGATTACAAACGTCATACCGAATGCAATCAATGCATTAATCGATACCTGACGCAGCAGGTTCAGAATGTTAAGCGGTTCCAAGAAGCTTGGATTTAGGACGGATACGATAACGATAAGAATGATCAGTCCGAGCAGCGGACCGAGCTTTTGCGTCAAACCTGAGACCTTAAACCCTTTTTCCGCCTTGGCATCGTTAATAGTTGTCATATTACTGACCTCCTGTAGCTAGAGTCATGATGTGTTCCTGCGTGGCTTGTTCGCGATCCAATTCACCGGAAATTCTGCCTTCGTGAACAACGAGAATCCGGTCGCTCATTCCGAGCACCTCCGGCAGCTCCGACGACACCATCAGAATCGCCACGCCCCGTTCGGTCAGCTCATTCATCAACTGATAAATTTCCCGCTTTGCACCAACGTCTACGCCGCGTGTCGGCTCATCTAGGATGAGCACGCTCGGCCCAATGCCGATCCACTTGGCAATAACGACCTTCTGTTGGTTACCACCAGACAGATTGCGTGCCAGCGTCTCGGATGTATGCGTCTTGATCTGCAGCCGCTTCCTCAACGTATCCACGAAATCCTGTTCCTTCTTCCCGGAGATGAACCCTCTGGAAGAGAAGCTGAACAGATTGGGCAGCGCCATATTTTCACGGACCGAGAAATCCAGGACCAACCCTTCATCCTTGCGGTCCTCTGTGATGAATCCAATGCCGTGTTTCACGGCATCATCCGGCTTCTTGATCGTAACTTTCTTTCCGCGTACCCAGATTTCGCCGCTATCCAGCGGGTCCAATCCGAAGATCGCTCTCATCATCTCGGTGCGCCCAGCCCCCATCAGGCCGGATACGCCAACGATTTCGCCGGCACGAACCGAAAAGCTCACATTCTCGAACCGGCCTTTGCTGCTAATATTCTTCACTTCCAGCACAGGCTCGCCCGGAGAGGGATGGCGTGCCGGATATCGCTCGGTCAGCTCCCGGCCGACCATCTTTTTGACGACTTCATCAAAGTCCGTGTCCGGAATAGCTTTGGTATCGACGGATTTACCATCCCGCATGACCGTAATCCGGTCGCAGATCGTAAAGATCTCCTCCATCCGGTGAGAGATGTAGACGATGGATACGCCTTGTTTTTTCAATGAACGAATGACGTCAAACAGCTTCTCGATTTCTCTTTCGGTCAGCGCCGCCGTCGGCTCGTCCATAATGATGACTTTTGCTTGGGTCATGAGGGCCTTGGCGATCTCAATCATCTGCTGCTGGCCGACGGAGCATTCCCCCGCCTCCTGCGTTAGTGGTATCTTCACCGCCAGTTTGCCGAACTGTTCCTTCGCAAGCGCCTTCATCTGCTTCATGTTGAGGAAACCCAGGCCGGATGTCATCTCCTTGCCGATAAACAAGTTATCCAGAACCGTCATTTCCGGCCAGATGTTAAGCTCTTGATGGATGAAGGCAACGCCTCTTTCTTCCGCTTCCTTCGGATTAGCAAAATAAGTTTCCTTGCCGTCGATGACAATCTTGCCCTCATCCCGGCTGTGAAGACCGGTCAATATATTCATCAGCGTCGATTTGCCCGCGCCGTTCTCTCCCATCAGGGCGTGAACCTCTCCTTCCCGGAGATCAAAGTCTACGCCTGCCAGTACGCGGTTTGTGCCAAAGGATTTATGGATATTGGTCATCTCAATGTTCATGGTGCTTCCTCCTTTTTAACCGAAATGAACACCGGCCTGCAAAATGCAGTTCGCATAGGGCTTGGCTTCTCCTGTACGGATAACCGCCTTGGCGTTTTGCGTCCGTGCTTTGAACAACTCGTGCGAGCAAGCCTCGATCTCGCAATCCTGAAAGTTCTCCTGTATATAATGCAGTGTTTCCTTATTATCTAGCTTCATTTCTTCAGCAATCACGATTTTTTCAATCACCATATCGTCGGCGATCGCTTCCACCACCTCGGTAAAGCTTGGCGTCCCCAGCGTGAGAGCCAGGTCGATCTTCGGAACGCCTGGGGGAATCGGAAGACCGACGTCTCCAACTACGATGGTATCGGTGTGCCCCAGATCTGCCAGCACTTTCGCAATGTGACTGTTTAGCATGCCGTTCTTCTTCATGATCAAAGACTCCCTTCTACTTCGAGGCGCGATGGCATTCCGCCCTGCGCTCCGAACTTCATGACCGACAAGGACGCTGCGCGGTTCGCAAATCTCAGGCTGTCTGCTATGCTCATGCCTTCGGACAGAGCCACGGCGAAAGCGCCGTTGAATGTATCGCCGGCTCCCGTCGTATCCACGGCTTCAACCTTGTAGCCGGGAACGACAACCTCTTGCAGGCCGTCGAAATAACGAACTCCCCTCTTGCCTTCCGTCACGATCAGTTTGTTCGGATAACGGCGCAGCACGTCGCCTAATGGCTCATCGCCGAACAAGATAGCCGCTTCATGTTCGTTTGGCGTAATATAAGCCGCCCGTTCAATAACGCTGCTTGGCACCGGGCGGGCAGGAGCCGGGTTCAGCATCAACGGCACCTGATATTTTGCGCACAATTCACTAACATGGATCACCGTTTCCTCCGGAATCTCCTGCTGTATCAACACGATATCCGCAGCCTGGATAACCTCCGCTGCCTGATCAACATATTCCGGAGTGACCCGGTCGTTGGCAGCTTTTACCACCACGATGCTGTTGTCTCCCTCTGCCAAAATGATGTGCGCGGTTCCGCTTTCCATACCTGTAACCGGTTCCACATGGTCTGTCAAAACGCCATTTGACTTCAGATTGCTCAAAATCATTTCGCCGAAGGAATCTTCACCGACACAGCCAATCATGTTCACCTCTGCACCCAGACGCGCCGCCGCGACGGCCTGATTGGCCCCCTTCCCTCCGGGTACCGTCTTAAAGCTGTCGCCAAGCACCGTCTCTCCCGCGCCGGGGCGCTTGGTGGAGGTGACCACCAAGTCCATCGACGCGCTTCCGATTACCACGATTTTCGCCATTATGATTCCACCTTTCTCGTTGTCTGCCGCTCTATAAATTCTACCGAGAATTCGATGCTGCTTCTCTCTATGTGATGCCCTTCAATAAGTCCGATAAGCAATCTGGCCGCCTCCCGGCCCATTTCATATGCCGGCTGATGAATCGTAGACAGGGGCGGTGCCAGCAGCCGGCTGAGCAGAATATCGTCAAACCCTATAATCTGTACGTCTTCCGGCACCCTTTTCCCCAGCCGAAACGCTTCCTTGACTACGGCGGATGCCATAATATCGTTACTGGCGATTACGCCGTCCGTGTCCGGAAACTCGATGAACACTTGCTGGGCGAATTCTTCCGCTTCGATTAAAGAAAACGATGTCGTCTTCAGCACTTGATACGCTGCCGCCTGTCCTTCCAGAACCTCGACGGCTCCTTCAAAACGCTCTTGAGCAGGACGGACATCCGCCGGGCCCTGAATCACGGTTATAGCTTTACTGCCTCGCCTAATGATCTCCTGCGCCGCAATTCTTCCGCCCTGCCGGCCATCCGCATAGACGGAAGGACGATCCGATGAGGTGCGATCCAGAAATACTACCGGAATCTTGAGCCCTGTATACATGTCGGCATCCGGATCATTGGTCGATGATATGACACCAACCACATTATTTTGGACAAAGGTTTGGATATATTCCATTTCCTTTTTCTTGCTCTCGTCGCTGTTCCCGAATATCAGCCGATAATCATTCTCCTGCATCTCATCCTCAACTCCGCGGGCTAGCTGCGGGAAATAAGGGTTCATAATATCCGGAAGTAAAAGTCCAATTAATTTCGACTTTCTTTTATATAAAGAACGCGCTACTTCATTCGGCGTATAATTCAGCTCGCGAATGCTTTGTTCTACCTTGGACCTGGTGTCCTCATGCACGTAACCGTTTCCATTTAAAACCCGTGAAACCGTGGCCACGGACACGCCGGCCCGATTTGCCACATCCTTGATCGTTGCCATTACCGTCATCACCTCATTCATGTGTAACCGGTTACAGCTATAACATATCACATCTTTTTTTAACGTGCAAGCGTTTGAGGATTGGAATATTTATGTACCGTCGCTGTCCAGCGCAAATTCAGCATCTAACATATCCAGCAATAAATTACGGTATTCTTACAAAACCCATTACTGGATTTTACATCCGGCTCCTATACTCAATACCTGTAAGGCCAAGCAGGAAAGTGAGGTAAACATGATGATGGAAAAAGAATTTACGCTTCCTTCTCCGGGTCACTCTCTGACGCCGCCGGTCAGCGAAGCTGAACCTTCAACAGCGGCGAAAACGATCTCCATCAAGAAATCAAAACGCAGGGAAATCATGCTCGCCTATGCATGTCTGGCACCTTCGCTGCTCATTTTCGGTCTGTTTCTGTTCTATCCGCTGCTTAAATCGGTTTATCTGAGCTTGTTCCTGACCGATCCTCAAGGCCGGGTAGCCGAATTCGTGGGGTTCGATAACTTTAAGGAAATACTGACCTCCGAGATGTTTTATACCAGCTTCGGCAACACACTGCTGTTTATCGTGCTGACGGTCCCGACCGGGATGGCGGCCGCCATACTGCTCGCAGCCCTGACGCACAATAAGCTGAAAGGCATGAAAATATTCCGCTTCATATTCTCGCTGCCGATGGCCGTGTCCGTCGGCACCGGCTCGATGATCTGGATGATTCTGTATCATCCGACATTGGGCGTACTGAATTACTTTCTGTCGCAACTCGGCACTCAGCCCATTCAATGGCTGACCGATCCGAAATGGGCCATGATCTCCGTCGCGATCATGACCGTCTGGATGAATCTTGGTTTTAATTACATCCTCATGCTGAGCGGCATGCAGGGCGTATCCGAGGATATCTACGACAGCACCAAGATCGACGGCTCCGGTCCGCTGAGAACTTTCTTCCGGATTACGATGCCGCTGATCTCCCCTACGTTATTCTTTACATCCGTCGTGTCGGTCATCGGCGCTTTCCAAGCGTTCGGACAGATCAACATCCTGACCAAGGGAGGTCCGATGAACAGCACCAACGTCATCGTGTTCAACATTTATCAGGATGCCTTCGTCAATTTCCGCTTTGGCATCGGCAGTGCGCAAGCGCTCATCCTGTTTGCGATCATTCTGCTGCTGACCATCTTTCAATTTAAATTCGTGGAGAAGAAGGTGCATTACCAATGAACATGCGACTCATGCCCAAAAGCTTCATCTACATCGCGCTGCTTCTCTGTTCGCTGGTCATTGCCTTTCCGCTCCTGTACACCTTGTCAACATCGCTGATGAGCGAGGCTGAATCGGCTGTTTATCCGCCGCCTCTTCTTCCGGAAGCCATCAATCTGTCCAATTTCGCCAAGGTGGTCGATACGATCCCTGTCCTTACCTTTATCGGGAACAGCCTTGTCGTCTCCATTGCCATCATGGCAGGTCAGATCGTGACCGCAAGTCTGGCGGCATACGCCTTCGCCTTCCTGCGGTTCCCGGGAAAAACGCTGCTGTTCAGTCTCTTTCTCGCCACGATGATGATTCCGTGGGAAGTGATCATGATTCCGAACTATTTGACGGTCAAAAGCCTGAACTGGCTGGATACCTACCAAGGGCTTATCATTCCATTCCTGGCAACGGCCTTCGGAACCTTCCTGCTCAGACAAGCTTTCCTTCAGCTGCCAAAGGAGCTGTTTGAAGCGGCCCGCGTGGACGGCTGCGGACATGTCCGCATTTTCCTGAGCATGGTCCTGCCGTTATCCATCCCCGGAATCGCCACGCTGGGCGTGTACTCGTTCCTGAACCATTGGAACATGTACCTGTGGCCGCTCCTGACAACAAACCGCGTCGAGATGCGAACCGTCCAGATCGGGATCGGGATGCTGCAGTTCGAAGAGATGAACTCATGGAATCTGATACTGTCCGGCGTGCTCCTCTTGCTGCTGCCTTCCCTGCTGCTGCTTGCACTCGGTTTGAAGCCGCTAGTCCGCGGCATTACGGCAGGTGCGTTGAAGGGCTAACTGGCCCATATGCCAGGGCTTTAATGGATCAGCCTTGCGTGCCGGTTATCTGGTAAGAAACGGGCCGCGCAATTTCTGATAGATCAAAACCATACTATATTTTCAAAAGGGAGAGATTAACCGATCATGAAACGTTTTGGTAAAAGGTCCTTCGCGCTGCTCCTGCTTTCCTGCTTCATGCTGCTCAGCGCCGCTTGCAGCAATACGCCAGCTGCTGGAGAAACGACCGTTGCCGCCGGCAGCGAGCCAGCCAAAGAGCCCGTTAAGGTCGTATGGTGGCATTCCATGAGCGGTGAGCTCGGGACCGTCGCGGACAAGCTGATCTCCGATTTTAATGCCGCCCACAAGGATATTCAGGTTGAGGGCGTGTTTCAAGGAACGTACGATGAAAGCTTGAACAAGCTGAAGGCCTCCTTGGGATCGAACAGCGGCCCGACCATGATTCAGGTGTACGAGATCGGCAGTCGTTTCATGATGGATACCAAGGCGATCCGTCCGGTTCAGGACTTCATGGATGCTGAAGCATACGACATTTCCTCCTTGGAACCGAACATTAAAAATTATTATACATTCGACAACAAATTGTACTCGATGCCATTTAACTCCTCCAACCCGATCCTTTACTACAACAAAGATGCCTTTAAAGCGGCGGGACTGGATCCGGAAAATCCTCCAAAAACCTACGAAGAGGTAGCGGAAGCGGCCAAGACGCTAACGAAAGACGGCCAAACCGGCGCATCCTTTGCGATCTACGGCTGGTTCATGGAGCAATTCCTCGCGAACCAAGGTGTTGAACTGCTGAACAACGGCAACGGACGCACGTCCCCGGCCACCGCTTCGCAAGTCAACAACGCCGCTGCCGTGAAGACGCTGGAATGGTGGAAGCAATTGCTGGACGATAAGGTCCTGCTGAACCTGGGACGTAAAACGGACGATACCAAAAAAGCATTCGCAGCGGGTCAAATCGCCATGACGCTGGACTCGACGGCTTCCCTCCGCGGGATCGTCAGCGCAGCGGAAGGCAAATTCGAAGTCGGTACGGCTTTCCTCCCTAAACCGGCTGACGGCGGCGAAGGCGGCGTTATCATCGGCGGTGCAAGCCTGTGGCTGATGAACAACAAATCGGAAGAAGAGCAGCAGGCCGCCTGGGAATTCATGAAGTATTTGGCCGAGCCGCAAACGCAAGCTTACTGGCATGTCAACACGGGTTACTTCCCGGTCACGACCAAAGCTTACGAAGAGACCCTCGTAAAAGAAAACCTGGAGAAATATCCGCAATTCCAGACGGCCGTTGATCAATTGCATCAAACGACGGCCAATCTCGCAACGCAGGGGGCTGTCATGGGCGTATTCCCTGAAGCCCGCCAGCTGACGGAAACGGCCATCGAGGAAGTGCTGAATGGTCAAAAAACGGCGCAGGAAGCACTGGACAAAGCCGCTCAGGAAATTAGCTCCAAGATCGAGACTTATAATAAGACGGTAAAATAAACGTCGCGCATGCCGCGTAAGCATGCGCTGAATCATAAATCGAATTGCACCTATTCCACACCCTTCATGCTGAATCATGGGGCCCTCTGCGGACAATCCATGAATCATGCATTAAGGGTGTTTTTTTAGATCCAAAACCTTCCATATTGATCAGCTTGTATAGGGGTTTGCCCAAGTCACGCAGCCGGCTCCTGAATACACTGATACAAAGTGGAGGTGAGCCTATGATGAACAATCTTCCGTCCACCGTAACCATCGTCCCGGTGCCGTTTGACCGGGGTGCTACCCGCCGCGGCGCAAGCCAGGGACCAGACGCGATTTTCGGAGCCGGCCTGAAGCGCAAGCTTGACGCACTCGGAATATCCTATCAGGTTGATGAGCTTGCTGGACTCCCCGAACATAAGGGTGGAACGCACCATCCTCAATTAAAACATCTGAAAGAAGTCCTAACGATTAACGAGCAGCTCGCCGCTCATGTTTCTGCCCTGGCAGAATCGGGTGTCTTCCCGCTAGTCCTTGGCGGTGACCATAGCATTGCAATTGGCACGCTTGCCGGGCTTACCCGGCACTACCGAAGCCTGGGCGTCATCTGGATCGATGCCCACTCCGATCTCAACACACCCGATACGACCCCAAGCGGCAATATCCACGGCATGTCGCTGGCTGTCAGCTTGGGAAGAGGCGATGCGCGGCTAACATCGATCGGCGGCGCAAAATCAACGATCAAGCCCGAACATGTGGTGCTCATTGGCGCGCGCTCCCTCGACCAAGGCGAACGGGATTTCATCCGCCGGGAAGGCATTTCCTGCTTCACGATGCAGGATATCGACCGCATGGGCATGTTCAGCGTCATGAAGGAAGCCATCCGCATCGCGTCAACGGGCACGGATGGCGTACACCTCTCCTTCGATATCGATAGTGTCGATCCGAAAATCGCGCCCGGAACGGGAACGCCGGTTCAAGGCGGACTCAGTTACCGGGAAGCGCATCTGGCCATGGAGATGCTGTCGGAATCCGGCATTCTGACCTCGGCCGAATTCGTGGAGAACAACCCGCTGCTGGACCGCGGACAGACAACGTCCCGGCTGCTTGTCGGCTTAATCGGCTCCATGCTTGGCGAGAGCATCTTGTGATGCGTCCTCATGCTTGATGAAGAAAGGCCTTTTTTTGCGCGGTATACAGTGCCATTGCCGTTTAGGTTTCTTTAGACTCCCAAGGAGGTAACGCTATGGACCCTTCAAACCCGCATATCGAGAAAGCCGAAAAGTACGGTGCGAGAAACTACCATCCCCTCCCCATCGTCATTGCCGAAGCGGCAGGCATCCATGTGACGGATTCGGACGGCAAGCGGTATATCGACATGTTAAGCGCCTACTCGGCGCTGAACGCAGGACATTGTCACCCCCGTATTATCGGGGCTTTAAAGGAACAAGCAGATAAGGTGACTCTGACCTCGCGCGCATTCCATCATGACCGATTGGGCGAGTTTTACGAGAAGCTGGCTGCTATCACCTGCAAAGATATGATCCTTCCCATGAATACGGGAGCCGAGGCTGTTGAAACGGCGCTCAAGGCAGCACGCCGCTATGCTTACCGGAAGAAAGGTTTGCCGGCCAATCAGGCCGAAATTATCGTCTGCGAAGGCAATTTTCACGGACGCACGATCACCATCACGTCCTTCTCCTCCTCCAGCGAATATCGGGAAGGCTTCGGCCCGTTCACGCCGGGCTTCAAAGTCATCCCCTATGGCGACCTGGAAGCGCTCAAGCAGACGATTTCACCGAATACGGCCGCCTTTCTTGTAGAGCCGATCCAGGGAGAATCCGGTATTGTCATCCCTCCTGACGGATACCTGAGCGGCGCAATGGAGCTGTGCAAGCAGCATCGTATCCTTCTGCTCGCGGACGAAATCCAGACCGGCTTCGGCAGGACGGGGAAACGGTTTGCCTGCGACTGGGAGGATGTCGTGCCGGATATGTACATCCTCGGAAAAGCGCTTGGCGGCGGCGTCTTCCCCGTCTCTGCCGTGGCGGCGGACGCCGATATCCTCGGTGTATTCGAGCCGGGGTCCCACGGCTCTACCTTCGGCGGGAATCCCCTCGGCTGCGCGGTGGCCATTGCCTCCATGGATGTATTCCTGGAGGAAGGGCTGGAAGGCAACTCCAAGGAGTTCGGCGAATATTTCCTTCAGCAGCTTCGAACCATCCGGCACCCCGATATCAAGGAAGTGCGCGGCAGAGGCCTATTTATCGGCATGGAGCTTAACGTCCCAGCCAGAACCTACTGCGAGAAATTAAAGGATCTCGGCTTGCTCTGCAAAGAAACCCATGAATCCATTATCCGCTTCGCCCCTCCGCTCATCATCACCAAAGCGGAACTGGACCAGGCCGTCGAGATCGTAAGGCAGGCGTTTGCATGAGGAATCGATACCGATGGCATGTGCACAAAAAAACAGTTTGTTCACCCCTGACTCCAGCATGAGGGTGCAACAAACTGTTTTTCCGGTTCTTCTCTATTCCAAGCCCTGCAGCTTATCCTGACACTGCGAGCCGCCGCGCAACTTTGATCGTGCGGCTCTGAGCACCGTCAGGTAACCGACTTCTGTTTCATTCTTCTTGTTACTAACAGCAGCTGGGATACAACGGCAAGCACAGGCAGTTCGATCAGCGGTCCGATGACCAAGGCAAGGGCAATCACCGGCTGGTCCGGAAAGGCCGTCACGGCGATCGCGAGGGCTACCGGGGAATTCCGGGCAATGATCGTTAAATGGAGGCTGACCGAATCCTCATAGGTGAAACGCAGCATGCTGCCCACCACACTGCCCAGCATATAATTCATCGTGAAATAAATCAGGATCGGAACAATGAGGATATATACCATGTCCATATTATTCAATAAGTATGACCCTTGAGACGCAAACATCGCAACAATGGCGAGACTCAGAAAGACAATCTGGGCCCTGCCGAAGAACGGCATCACCTTGTGCTCCAGCACCTCTTTCCTGGTTCTCAGAATGAAACGGGTGAGATGCGCAAGCGTGAACGGAACGACGAGCACAAGCAGCACGCTTTCGATCAGCGTTGCCATCGAAATCGTTTCGATCGTGCCGGAGAACAAGAGCAAATACAGCGGAAGCAGCAGCACCTGTAGGATCAGGTTTATAGGAAGCACCGAAGCACCCAAGGGTACGTTTCCCTTGGCAATCGAGGTAAAGACCAAATACCAGTCTGTACAGGGGGTCACCATCAGCATGATGAATCCGATCCAAAGCGCCGGGTGGTCCGACAGAAAGACAGCACCGAGTCCCCAGGCTAGCAGCGGTGTCCATATAAAATTAATGAGCGTGCTCGCTCCCAGAAACCTGATGTTCTTAAACGCCTTTCGCAGCTGCCGCAGCGGTATCGTCAGAAACAATCCATATAACATCAGCAGCAAAAAAGGAACGATCGTGTATTCCGCATACTCTGCGGCGAACGGCAGCTGTCCCACTGCCAGCCCAATCGCCACCGCGCCCATAATGATCAAGGTTTGAAATTTCTCTATAAGTCCCATCCCGCACTCCTTACCGATTCGAATTATGAACAAACTAAAGAAATATCATCTAATGGTATCATACCGCATTTCCAGTATAATGGATTGTATAATACTGGATTTAGCATCAGGTAAGAAACGCATCCCAGTATCCTTCTCCGCTCATTTCAATCGATGAGGGGCAACGATTCTTAGCCTTGTTTTGTCAGGGTTGATGATAACTTTTGCAAGGAGGTTCGACCATGAGAATAGCCATTTGCGGAGGCACCGGTTTCATTGGAGAGGCATTGTGCACGCGTTGGCAGCAGGGCGGGCATGACATGATCATCGTCACAAGATCGAAACCGGACAATCCCAAACCCAGCAGGTCTATATCCTATCTGACCTGGGATGAGATGAAGTCCCATCCCGAGCGGTTTGAGGGTCTGGATGCCCTCGTTAACCTTGCAGGCTCTTCCCTGAGTCAGCGCTGGACGCAGGAAGGCAAGCAGAGAATCCTTCAGTCTAGACAACGAACCGTCTCCTCCGTAGCCGAGCTAATGGACCGCCTGGCGTTTAAACCTCCGGTGGTCATTCAAGCTTCGGCGATGGCCATTTACGGCACATCCGAGTTTGAAACCTTTGATGAGGAAAGCCCAGCCACGATTATGGATTTCCCGTCCGAGGTTGTGCAGGAATGGGAGCAAGCGGCCGACCGCATCCCGGTTGACCGGTTAATTAAGCTGCGCATCAGCGTTGTTCTGGGCGGTAAAGGCGGAGCCCTTCCCAAAATGCTGCTGCCCTACAAACTAGGCGTTGGCGGTAAGATCGGCAGCGGCAAGCAATGGCTCTCCTGGATACATATCGACGATATCGTGGATTTGATCGATTATTGCATCCGGCACGAGGCCATATCCGGAGCCGTGAATGCGGCTTCCCCGCATGCGGTCACGAATGATGAACTCGGCAGGAGCATCGCCAAGGTCTATCACCGTCCGCATTGGCTCCCCCTGCCTGCTTTCATGCTCCAAGCCATCCTGGGCGAAATGTCGCTCATTCTGCTAAAGGGCCAGCGTATCCTTCCGGCCAAGGCACTGCGACACGGCTTCCAGTTTCGATATCCGGAAGTGACGGACGCTCTGAAGCAGATCAAAGAAAGCTGAGCCGTACGGCCATATGCATAAAAAAACAATCGCTCTCATGATATAGAGAACGATTGTTTTCTTTTTTTCATAAAACTTCTATTGTACGGGGGCCAGCTCGCTTTCCGTCACCCACTTATGATTCTTGACTTCTTCGCCGGTTGTCGTCGTGAAGTCCACCATATAGACCGTCGTTTGTTCGGCGGAATCGATAACGGCAGTGGCTCCCTTCATGCCCTCCATATGATCCGCATTCACGACAGCTTCCGTTCCGGGTTCCAAGGGCTCCTTCCCGGCATCCTTCAGCTCCTCATGAATCACCCATTTATGATCCTTCTCTTCGGGTCCGCCGCTCGTCGGCGTATACGATATCGTGTACACCGTCGTATCGTACGCCCCGACAATCGTTGCCTTTGCCCCCTTCATTCCGGGCATGTGATCGGATTCAATGATCGCTTGGGTCTCGGCCGCATAGGTCGGATTCTCTGCCGCCTTCAACCCTTCCGGGATCTCGCCCGAGCCGGAATGGTTCATGCTGCCATGATCCATGCCATCCATGTTCCCGGTGGCTTCCGTGTTTTCGTTGTTATCGGGGTTTGCACTCTTCGTATTACCGCAGGCACCCAGTATGAGGATGAGGGATGCCAACGCAACCAGAATAAGCGGCTTCCATCGTTTCTTAGCTGACATATGATGAACTCCTCTCTTATATTGAATGTTCATAGCATAGCAGCTACTTATGAAGAACTTGTGTAGCTGTCTATGCATGACATCACTTACCCATTTTTTCAATAAAACCTATCTGTGATATAAAATAGAGAGTGACTAGAAGTCCCATTTTGTCCTATATTCTTGGCAGAGATATATGCCAATTCCGAGAAGGAGCACCCTCTCCCATGCAAATCGATGACGAAACTTTCATCCCGTTATTCAAACGGGCCAATTCCATATTAAACCGAACCCTGAACTCCATTGAACAGCAGGAACTGAGCGTCCGGATCCACTACTGGGGATTTATGCCGCGCCACTACGACAATACGGAGCATAAGCATTCTTTTTTTGAAGCTTGTTACGTGTTGACAGGCTGCGGCTCGTATATCGAAAACGAGACAGAGTTCCATCTTCATCCAGGCACCCTGTTTCTCTCAAGGCCGGGCATCCAGCACCAAATTAAGAGCAGGGAGGGCTTGGCCTTATGTTATGTTGCCTTTGAACTGGATGAATCAGCAAACAGCGATCTCCATACGGCTGCTTTCCGAAGGTTAGCCATCCAAGGCATTCCGGTGCTTCAGGAAGATGCCGGGCAAGCGTCCGGACTCTTGTGGCTTTCGCTGCTATCAATGTTTCAGTCGGGCTCTGGCGGTAAGCAGCACCCGCCGCATATGCTGAACAGCTTGGCAGCTTCACTCATATTATCGATTCTGGCTGCCCACGGTCCCGGTTTCTACCAAGAACCTTCCGATCCTGGAGCACGCGAAGAAGGAGCTTCGATGTTTCATCAGGCCGAATTGTTTATCCAGGATAATCTGGGCGAGCCGCTCTCGCTGGAGCGGGTGGCTGGCCATCTTCACGTTACGACCCGTCATTTAACCCGGCTGTTCCGTAAATACGGACATCAATCCTTTGTTCATTATGTGCAGGAGCAGCGCGTGCAGCAAGCGAAACACCTGCTTCTGAATACAGACCGGCAGATCAAAGAAATTGCCGTCTCCTGCGGATTTGAGTCCGTGCACTACTTCACCCGGGTGTTTACGTCCAAGCTCGGCGTAACCCCGGCCCGCTTCCGGCGTTCCCAGTTTTCAGAAGGCCGTTACGACTCCGAGCTTTAGCGACTAGAGACGTCGATGTCCTGATCGTACAAAAACACTTCCTCTTTTTATAAAGACGGATCCTCCCCTTCCTCCTACAATGAAGTCGTAACCGACATTCCGGAAGGGAGGAACCATTTATCCATGAAACCTGCAACGACCTTTCAATCACACCCGATCAACCACTTGGACTTTGGCAGCGAACCCCAATTTATGAAGAATGGGACCGACGCATGGTGCTCGTTTATCCTGTCGACCTATAAACAAAAAAATTCCCAGCATGAATCACAGGAAAAAAGCAGTATCTTCATTACGCTTGACGGAACACACGGCGCCGATTTCGATAAACTGCTGGCCAAGCTTCAGCAAGCCTGTGAGCAAGAAGGCATCGCCTTCGCATGCGATTCCACGTCCGATTACGTCAAACCCGAAGCCGAGCTCCGGGCCGAGATGGCTCCTTATCTTACGGATAACCGGGCATTCGGCTATAAAGCAACCGATGTCCGCCCCATTCAATATTTTCAACAGGACGCACGGCCAGCCTTGAATAAAAATGCGCATGCATTTGACGCGATGCGCGGCATATACGTCCTGCACGGACCCGGCGCTTCGCTGCTTCAAGGCCGGACCCCCGACCTTCGTTTCTACGCCGATTACTCCCGCGAGAACCAGCAGCGGCGCCATGCCCAGCATATGGGCAGCTTCGGCTTGGGCAGCTCCTTCGACAAGGTTGAGACTTACAAGAATTGTTTATTTCTCGAATGGCCCGTCTGGGAGACCTACCGTCGCGACTGGTTAGCCCATCATACCCATGCCCAACACTCCGACAACCAAGCGTATTACATGGACTTAAATCGTCCGGAAGAGCCGGTGTGGCTGCCGGCTGCCGCCTTGGCAAACGTACTGCGCAAAGCAAGTCGGCAGCCGTTTCGGGTCAAGCCGTTTTTTGCCCCGGGAATATGGGGCGGTCAATATCTTAAGGAATTATGCGGTCTTCCCGACGAATGGCCCAACTGCGCCTGGAGCTTTGAGCCTATCGCTCCCGAGAACACGCTTCTGCTGCGCGTGCAGGATATCACCTTCGAGGTTCCGTTCACATTGCTCATGGAAGCAGCGGCTCAAGAGATTATGGGAAGGCGTAATGTCCGGCTGTTCGGCGACTACTTCCCGATCCGGTTTGATTATCTGGATACGATGCAGGGCGGCGAGCTGTCGCTTCAGGTGCATCCGCTGCAGGAATATGCAGAGTCGCAGTTCAATGAGCATATGACGCAGCAAGAATCGTACTACATCATGCGCAATGCCCCGGAAGCCAAGGTGTATCTCGGGCTGAAGGAAGGAATAAGCGGCGAACGGCTGCTTGCAGCAGTGGAAGACGCCCAGCTTCGGGAAGAGCCGCTTGAGCTCTCCGACTACGTTAACGAGTACAACTCGCAAACAGGGGATCTCTACCTCATTCCACCGGGCACGGTCCACTGCTCCGGCAGGGATAATCTGGTGCTGGAAATTTCCTCGACCACCTGGTGGTTCACGTTCAAGATCTACGATTATCTGCGCCTGGACGCCGATGGCAAACCGCGCCCGATGAACCCTGAGCATGCGCGCCACAATATTAATGACGCCATGAATACGCCTGCGGTAGAAAGCGGGCTTATCGCCCGGCCAACCGTCGTAAGCCGTCAAGGGGGCAGCTCGGAGGAACTGCTGGGTCAACGGGAAGATCTTCTGTTCCAGGTCAGCAGGCTGAATCTGCAGGAAACGTGGAAAGCGGACACCCAAGGAGAATTCGTCATGTACAATCTCGTGGAAGGCGAACGTGTCCGCCTCGTGCCGGCAGCGGACGAGAGTGCGGCCGTTGAATGGGGCTATGCGGAATCTTACATTGTTCCGGCATGTTTAGGCGAATACCGACTGGAGAATCTGTCCGGATCCCCATGCGCATTGATTGCAGCGAGGGTCAATCCCGATTGGGATTCTCCACTGCTTCCGCCTTCCCGGCCAACAGAAAGCGGGGAATTTGCATGAACCGCAAGGATAGCGCCGATCCAGAAAGCGTGCCCTCCCCTGCCCCCATCACCATCGCGCTTGATGCCGGCGGCACCGCTTTGAAGGGAGCGCTCATCGTGAACGGGCTGCCAATCCCCGGCTCGTTCATAACCCGGCCTTCGGAATCGCACGGAGCCGCGGCGGATACGATTTCCAGCTTCGCCCAAGCCTGTCATGATCTGATCAACTATCACGCTTCGGCCTTCCGGCCGTTGGATTATCATGATTCAATCCGGATCGGCTTCGCTTTTCCGGGGCCCTTCGATTATGCAAAAGGCATTGCGCTTCTTCAAGGCCTAGGCAAATATGACGCTCTGTTCAAGCAATCGGTTCGGGATCTGCTCCGCTACGAATTTCAGAGACTCAAGTCATCCTTCCCGGGTGTCACGATGAACCGTCTGACCGCCGCCGATATCCGGTTCGGCAATGATGCCTTCATGTTCGGCCTTGGGGCCTCCACCCGGTTCCCATCGGAACGCCGTCTCCTATGCCTTACGCTCGGTACGGGCCTCGGCTCTGCCTTTGTGGAGAATGGTCAAATCGTAGCCGGCAGGCACGGTATCCCAAGCAGCGGAATGCTGTTTGCGGAGCCTTACCGGGATCATATCGTGGACAGCTATTTCGGGAAAAGGGGCATTCTGAACATGGCTTCGGAGCGGGGACTCCTGGCTGACGGGTTCGACGTAGCCGACCTCGCTGAAGCTGCAAAGAGCGGTAACGCGCAAGCTCAGGATGTATTCCGCGAATATGGCAGCGAGCTGGGAGAAATGCTCCTACCTTATTTATCCGTGTTCAAACCGAGCCGCCTAGTGCTGGGCGGGCAAATCTCGGGCAGCTTGCCCTTATGGGAAAAGGATATCATGCTCGCTTTGGGCAGGCACGCCGTTCCCGTTCACGCTCTCGCAGACGGAACGGCGGCTGTGTTTAACGGCATTGAGAAGCTATTCGAGGATACGGATCATCATGCATCCGCTCCCCATTTTAATCTATAGGAGGTCACTAATATATGAACCTATCCACCCAAGGCGGTCATCGACCCGCCCGTCCCTGGACGATCTATGTCATCCATCATTCCCACACGGATATCGGCTACACGGAACGCCAAGAGAGAATCGAGCAGTACCATGTTGATTTTATCCGCCAGGCACTAGACATCACGGAAGCCGCACAACGCGGGGAGCGCCCGGAATGGGAATCGTTCCGCTGGACTTGCGAGACCTTCTGGGCCGTAGAAAAATTTCTCGAAGCAGCGACCCCGGCGGAAAAAGCAGCTTTTCAACAAGCGGTAAAGCGTGGCGACATCGAACTGTCCGGAACCTATCTCAATATGACCGAGCTCCCGGATTTCGACCTCCTTCTGCGGAATCACGGCAAGGCGCAAAAGTTCGCGGAGTCCTTCGGACATCGGATCGACAGCGCCATGACCGCCGACATTAACGGATACAGCTGGGGGTATGCCGAAAGCCTGCTGCAAAATAACATCGAGCATCTGTTTTCCTGTATCCATACGCATCACGGCATGTATCCGCTGGGCCGCAAACAAACCCCGTTCTGGTGGGAAAGTCCGAATGGCGGCAGGCTGCTTGTCTGGAACGGCGAACATTATATGTTTGGCAACGAGCTCGGGTTCTGCCCTGATGCACTGGGCAAATATATCATCAAGGACGAGCTTCAGCATAACCTGATGGAGCCTGAACAACGTCATAACGAGATCGCTGCTATACGGATTAACCGGTATTTATGGAATCTTGAGCAGGAGTCCTATCCGTATTCCTTCGTTCCGGTCATGGTCTCCGGCCTGGGCACGGACAATGCATCCCCGAATGCGGATATCGCGGAGTGGATTACGAAATGGAATGAACAATACGGCGACCAAATCACCATTAAGATGGCTACGCTGTCCGAATTTTTTGCGGCATTGAAACAGGAGGACCTGTCCGCGCTTCCGGTACACCGGGGGGATTGGCCGGACTGGTGGACTGATGGGGTCGCTTCAACAGCAATGCATACCCAGATTTACCGGGATGCCCAGCGCACGCTTCGCAAAGTCAAGCGGCTAGATCCGGTCCATGGTGCGGCAAGCTTGGCCGAGGTCGAGGAAACGTCACAGGCGCTGACCATGTATGCCGAGCATACATGGGGCTATCATTCCTCCGTGTATGAGCCATGGCATCCGCAGGTGCAAATGCTCGAGGTGCGGAAGCAGGCCTATGCGGCGGAAGCCAGCAAGATGGCTTACCGGGCGCTGGATAAAGCACTCGTAGCCCGTCAAGGCGCGCTGCTCGCTCCCCATCGTCCCCTGCGCTACGAGGTGATCAATACGGAACCGGCCGCAGCGACGCTGCAGGTCGCCATTCCGTTGGATGGCTGGGAACACGTGATCCTGAAGAAAAAGTTCGAGCTCATCGACGAAACGACCGGGCAGGCGCTACCGTACCAATTGGCACACACGGGGGCGCTTGTTACGCAGCTCTCGCTTGAACCGGATGAGTCCCGGATCTTGTACATCCATCCGCACGAAACACCGGATGCACTCTCCGCTTCCGGGAACATGGTGACTGCGCGCAACACCGAACCGATTGCGTGCGAAGGAATCGCCGACATCCAGTCACAGCCCATAACTCCTTATCCGATTGTGGTGGGCAAGCGTTCGATCGAATCCGAATCCTTCCGGATCGAATGGGAGATGAACGAAGGCATTACGGCCTGGATCGATAAGACACGCTCAGCAGACCTGCTAGACGGCGCACGCGAGCACGCGCCTTTCACCCCCATCTACGAGGTAACGCCGGCACAGGATGAGTTTAATCCGTCCGAAATATGCTCAACCCGCCGCCGCATGGGACGCAACCGGAAGGGCACGAACGTCCAGCGGGATACCGGACGCTTGACCCGAGTCACCGTGCTGGACAACGGACCGCTATTTGCCCTGGTCGAGCTGGTGTTCGACGTGAAGGGACTCAGCTATTATGCCCTCCACATCAAGATGTTTGCCAACCAGCCTCGGGTCGAGGTGTCCGTCCGCTTCCACAAGGACAGCGTCTGGCTGCCGGAAAATGTCTATGTGGCTTTGCCGTTCTCCATGGGCACTGAAGCCGAGTTATACGTGGAAAAAGCCGGTTGTCATTTCCGGCCTTGGAAGGATCAAATTCCCGGAAGCTGCCTGGATTACACCAGTGTGCAAGAGGGAATATTCTGGCACTCGGCTATAGACCGGGAAGCGCTGGCCCTGTCCATGACGGACACGCCGCTCGTACAGCTGGGAACGCTGGAGCATGCGCCTCGTCAGCTCCACACCATGCAGCCGGCGGACAGCCGTCCTTCCACGTATGCCTGGATATTGACCAACTACTGGGAAACCAACTTCAAAGCGACGCTTGGCGGCTTCTATGAGTTCCGTTATGCGGTAGAGCGGCATCGCCAGCTGGACCCAGAGCAGGCTGCGAAGACCCTGCACGCTTCAACCGGACAATTCACGGTTCACCGAATTAAATAAGTCATGAAGAAAAACAGCTGCCCTGGTTTCAAGGCAGCTGTTCTCATTATGAAAGGGAGGATGGCCGTTAAGCGGTCTCTGTCCTTATTATTTTTTCTCAACAAGACTACGTCCACGCCCACATGAATCCGTCGCGATCCCAAGCAATCCGTCCGCCATGCAGTTTGCGGAATGCCTTCTTCACGTCCTTGGACAGCGAGGCGTTTCCGTTTTCGTTCACGAAAACAAATTCTTCCCCGAAGTTCTCGCGTACATAGCGGATGGCCTCCGTCTGATACAAATTACCCGTAAACCGGATTTCCTCCACCATCCATTCGGCCACCTGCTGCGCTGTATATGTCATTAACATCGTTCCCTTCTGTATACCTTCACTTATTATAACAGAATGGACGATGGAATCGATTTTTATGAAAACGGCAGACTACATCAAAATGATGGACAGCAATAAAAACTGGACGGAACCTACAATCTCGATGATTCCGACCTTCATCGGTTTCATTATTTTTCCGGAATACAGTAACGTCTTAATGAACGGAAATAAGAATGGCAGACACATCCATGGATTCCCGAAGATGATCGGCAGAACCAACATCACAGCATGATACAATTTTGCGTATACGGTCCAGCGGCTGTTTTTGCGTTCACGGAAGACCGATTTGACAAAGAACACGGTCCCCGTAAAATAAAGGAAATTATACCCAATGACGGCGGCAAGGATCGGATCGAAACCACCGCCTCCCAGCATATAAGCAGCGGCGCCTCCGGTACAGAACAGCAGAATCGCGCAAATATCATTTAACAGCGCACGCTCCGATTTCTGAAGGACATGCCAAACATTCACCATGATCAGGATGAGCAGCACAGGTGCAAACCAGAGCATCATCGGTTTGAAGACAAGCACCGGAATGAGAAACGCAATAGCGATAAGGGCATAAACGATCCCCCAGGATAACCATGTTTTACGTTGGGATGTTTTCTTTAAGGATTGCAGAAACGGATAGGATGCCATATATAAACCTAACCACGCCAAAAATAGCGGAAGGTGCAGAAGCGCCGGCTTGGCGGCCGCCATTCCTATGATATAGGGTACGCTGACCATGGCCCAGCCACCATGCTCCCGTGGTATGACAAACCTCGTCTTTTTCATGTGTCTCTCCCTCTCCAATCCATAGACTCATACCCGGTACGATCCATAACTTCAGCCATTCGAACAACGGCCAGGCGGATGATAAGTAATATCGCTGAAGGTGCCCACATACTGAACGATGTCACCCGATTCGTCCTTTACCGCGTTAATCGTTAGCAGTTCCAAGTACTCTTCTCCGTTCTTCCTGCGGTTCCAAATCTCCCCCTGCCAGCTCCCGTGTTCCATGATTTCAGACCACATCGCCTGATAAAACGCAGGTGTTTGTCTTCCGGATTTCAATACGCTCGGATTCTTGCCAAGTACTTCCTCCTCTGAATATCCCGTTAACTTCGTGAATGCCGGATTGACGGCATTGATCTTTCCGCTCCGATCCGTAACCAATATCCCCTGGCCGGTGGAGTTAAACACCTCGGATTGTACGGAGAGTTTGTCCTGATAGTACATCCATACCACAATAACGAAACTGGCCAGCGCAACCTGCGATAAAGCCATGAACCCAATGGAATATTGCCCCGTAGCCGAATGGATGAAGGAAAGCATCAGCGGCGGGAAGAATCCGCCAAGACCGCCCATCATGGACACGATACCGTTCACAATGCCGGCCTGCTTGTTGAAATAAAGGGGCACGAGTTTGAAAATAACCCCGTTTCCAAGCCCGGCACCAACGGCAATGGTTAAGCAGCCGGCCGTATACAAGCCAATGGATGGAGAGAATGCCAACAGGATGGCCGCAGCCGTGAGCCCTATGAATACGCCCATTAATAAGAACAGCGGTTTAAACTTATCTGCAAGCCAGCCGCCTACAGGGCGTAATATTGTTGCTACCAAAATGAACCCTGCCGTCCGCATCCCGGCATCCACCTTCGCAAGCTCGAAATGGGTAACCAGAAAGTTCGGCAAGTACACCGTAAAGGCTACGAACGAACCGAATGTAATAAAATAAAAAAGAGAGAAAAACCACAATTTTTCATTTTTATATACACCCTTGATCTGTTCCATGATCGGTGTTTTCACTTTGATTTCTTTACGGTCGCCTAAGATTACATTTAGCACGGCAAAGATCAACAGCAGAACCAAATACAGCTGGACGGTTTTGGACCATCCGATCTGAGTCGCGATGACCGGTGCAGCAAACGTGGTAATGGCGGTGCCGATGTTGCCCATTCCGTATATCCCATTTACGAGTCCGAGCTTCTCTTTCGCATAATATTTAGGCAGCGAGGTCACGCCGACCGAGAATACGGCCCCCCCGATCCCAAGGAACAAGCCGCCGATTACCAAATGCGTAAAGGAGGTAGCCGAGCTGATAAAATAAACCGGAAACAGCAGCAGGATAAAGCTGGCGATAAAAACAATTCGTGCTCCCACCACATTGGCGTAATAGCCGAGCGGAATCCGGAGGACCGAACCCAGCACCACCGGAATAGCCGTCAGAATAGCGAGGCGGTCGGCCGTAATGGAGATATCCTCGCGAATAAACGGCAAGAGCGCGGAGATGATGACCCATACCATAAAGCCAAGCACCAGATTCATTGTTTGCAGCGGAAGCTGCACCTTTTTGATCATTTCCATCACCTTTTCTAAAGCGTAATGAATGGCATATTGATCCCCAGCTCCTATTGTACGTGCACCTATTCACAATGCTAATAGGGAAGTTCCCTGAATCTCACCGGGGAACTTCCCTATTCCTTTAAGCAATGACCCTTTATTGCGCCCTGTTGTATAGGTAAGACTAAAAATCCAGCAATTTTTTCTTCAGCGCATATTCCACTAACTCCGGACGGCTTTTCAAATTCAGCTTTTCCATAATTTTGGCCTTGTGCGCCTCCACCGTCTTGACCGATACGAACAGTTTTTCCGCGATCTCCTTATTGCCATAGCCCTTGGCGATTAGAGGCAGGATCTCAATCTCCCTTTTGGACAGGCTGTTAAACGGATCCTGCTCCGCGCTCTCACTATCTTTCTTAATAAACTCCCGAACCAGGGAAGTCGCCATCTGGGGATGAATATAGGTCCCTCCCTTATGCACCATGCGGATGGCGGAGATTAATTCATCATCCGGCGCATTTTTGAGCACATAACCTGAAGCCCCGTTTTTTAAAACATGAAACAGGTAATCGTCATCATCATACATGGTTAGAATCAGAATTTTCGTTTCCGGAAATTCGCTGCTGATCTTGCCGGTCGCAATCAGTCCGCTTTCGCCGGGGGGCATGCTTAAATCCATCAACAGCACATTCGGCCGATGCTTCGCCACCATGGTGTAAGCCTCCATACCGTCTGCCGCCGTCGCGACAACCTCCATGTCTTCCTGGTAATTCAGAATCATGGAAAATCCGCTGCGGACCACGGCATGATCATCCGCAATCACAATTTTCACGTAACCCTCACCTCCGGCTTGTCGTCACCATTCGTAAGCGGAATGTTGAGCTGAACCGTCGTACCCTCACCGGGAGCGGACAGCAAAATAAACTGACCCCCGACGAGCTCCGCGCGTTCCCGCATCCCGTACAGCCCCAATCCGGTTCCCTTGGCTTCATCAATGACCATATTAAACCCAACTCCACGGTCACGAACGGTTAGCTGAAGGTAGCCGTTCACTTCGCATAATCGTACATGCACCTCGTCCGTTCCTGAATATTTCATGGCATTCAGCACCGCTTCCTGACATACCCGGTACACAACCGTTTCAATCTCGCTGCCGTAGCGGGCTGCCGCTAACTCCGCAGAGAACTCAACAAGCACTCCGTAATTCTTCCCGATCCATTTAAAATGGGAGCGGAATGCAGCCTCAAGCCCCAAATCATCCAATGAAGCAGGTCTGAGTTCAACGGATAAATGCCGGATATCATCCAGAAGCCGGGTTAAAGACACCTCGGTCTGATGCAGCTTCTTGAGCACATCCTCGCCTACATCCATATATTTAACGACACGCAGGTCGACCAGCGAGCTGAGCAGCTCTTGAGCCACGCTATCATGGAGCTCGCGGGATATCCGCTTACGCTCGTCCTCCTGTGCCTTGATGACATATTTCAGCATATTCGTCCGCTGCAGCATTTCCTGTGTTTTCTGCTGCTTCGTCAGGTCAAGGAGCATCATCACCCGGATGCCGCGGGCTTCATCGATGATATGGTAACTGGCCGCATAGGGAACGATGCCTTCGCCGCGCGTCTTAAGATAGACCTGGAACGATGAAAACTCCCCATGCGGATAATCTAAATAGCATGTGGAGCAGGTTATAAGATCCTGTTCATCGGTATAGCCTTTGCAGGTCTGGCAGAAGGAACCATCCGCACCGGACTGCATCCTCTCAATCACATCAATGTCAAGGATGTTCTCCGCAGCCGGATTCATAGCCACCACGCTGCCCTTTTCGTCGATAAAAAAAATGGCCTCCATGCTATTCTGATACATGCTTCTAAGCAATTCGCTTAAATGCTCATCCGTCATCTGAATCAAGGCTGTGATACCTCCTTGGCATAAAAAGCACCAAATTCCGTTCCCATTCCTTCCTGAAACGACTCAAAGGACCTTGGATCCAGCACGTTTTCCTTGCGATATCCCACAAGCAAAACCCCCTTGACGCGAGAGCCTTCCCACAGCGGTACTGCGGCAAGGCTTTTCAACTGCTCTGCAACGATAATTGGATAATTATACAAGTCCCTTGATTCAATATCGGCATTCACGTTTTGAATCAGCATCGGTTTTCCGGTCTTAAATACCATTCCCGCGATGCCTTTGCCGGAATGTAAAACGATACGCTTGTACCTCTCGTTTATATTTCCCGAGGCATACTGCCAGGTCAAAACAAATCGGTCTTCAGCCGGCTGCACCAACGCCATGGACACGAAATCGAATTGAAACCGGGCTCGAAGCTTATCCATTTCACTTTGGTAATTAAAGATCGGCTGATTCTTCATTTCCATTACTCCTCTGACGTAGAAAAGAAGGCCCAACAGCCTTCTTCCGCTCTACGATTCAAATTTACGGTGCTTTCTATACAGAATATATCTTCTCCCCACATAATTCAACGGAACACTCCACACATGCACCAATCGGGTAAACGGCCATAAGCCAAAAATGCCGAATCCGGCCAGAATATGAATTTTAAACGACAGCGGCACGTTCACCATCAACGAAGCATCCGGACGGAGCATAAACAATCCACGGAACCACACGGAGACCGTTTCCCGATAATTGAATTCCGGCTGCACCGCGTTCGTGACCAGCGTGCTGTACATCCCCATAAATACGATAAACAGCAGAAGGACATTAACCAGCATATCCGAAGCGGTGCTGAGTTTTCGGACATTACGAATGGTGAACCGCCTGGCGGTTAACAATACCATGCCTCCCAGCGTTAGAAAACCAAATGCGCTTCCAATATACACCGCCCCGATATGATACATATGGTCGCTGATCCCCAGTGACTCCATCCAGGATTGAGGGATAGCTAAGCCTGCAACATGCCCTCCGATAACAGGAATGATGCCTAAATGAAACATGAGACTGCCCAGCTTGAGATGTTTCTTCTCGATAAACTCGCTGGATTTGGCCGTCCAGTTAAACTGGTCCGTACGGTAACGGTAAATATGACCGACAATAAACACGGCAAGGCAGATATAGGGGAAAATGACCCACAGAAACTGATTAATCATGCTCATGAGCCGCCTCCTCCTGATTGAAACATGCTTTGAACGTCGCGCGAAGGCCTTGAATGAGATAAAGATACGGACTCTTATATTTCTCCAAAGCTTTCAGCAGATGATAAGTGCCGTCCTCCATGACAGCCAGCATCAAATCCAGGCTCTCTCCAGCTTCCTTCTCGCGCCCCTGCCAATTCGCTGCATATAGAAACTCGCACATCAGCGGGAGATAATCCGATAGTTCCGAGCCCGCGATGCCCAGACCAAACATCTCATACGTCTCTTTAAGTTTGGCGAGCATCTGGCCACGTTCCCTGCCGTCCTCAAATTTATAATAGGTCATATACAATGTGGATTTCGCCTGAAAGTCGAAGGTCTGGACGTACAGCTCTTCAATCTCTTCCATGCTGTATTCATGCATGGTCGTCCAGTACGTTCTGATGGATTCATAGGCCGGGTCAGAGGAGTCAAGCGACTCCTCCATAACCGACGGGTGGAAATCCAGCTTTTCCGGATACGTGAGCTGCTGAGCGAAAAAACCGAAAACATGTTTATAATCATGCAGCTTTCCGAGATTAATCACGCCAGATCCCCCCGTAGAAGTTTTCTTCGTACAGCTCTTTGCCCGTTTTGCCCTGCAGTCCTTCCGGTCCGCAACCGCCGCAGCTTGCGCTAAAACCTTCGGAACCCTGCGAACGGTAAACATCCATATGGCTTTCCTTATGCGAAGTCGGGACAACAAACCGGTCATCGTATTTCGCGATGGCAAGCAGACGGTACATCTGCTTCATTTGGTAGGCGGTCAAGCCAACCCGTGCTAACCGTGTCTCATCAAACTCAGCCCCCGACGATTGCGCGCGCATATAAGAACGCATCATCGCCATTTTTTGCAAGGCATCCTTCACCGTCACCGTGTCCCCTGCCGTGAGCAGATTCGCGAGATATTGAATCGGTGTGCGCATCTCCTCAATTGCCGGGAAAATCATGTCCGGATTCTCGATCGAATCTCTGCCTTCAAAATAGTTCATGATTGGACTGAGCGGCGGTACGTACCAAACCATCGGCAGCGTCCGGTACTCCGGGTGGAGCGGAAAGGCCAGCTTGTATTCAATGGCTAGTTTATAGACAGGCGAATTTTGGGCAGCTTCGATCCATTCTTCGGTTAATCCGTCCTTCCGCGCCTGCTCGATCACTGCCGGATCATGCGGATCCAGGAACAGATCGCACTGGGCCTGATAAAGATCCTTCTCGTCCGGCGTGGATGCTGCCTCCTGTACCTTGTCGGCATCGTACAGCAGCACGCCCAAATACCGGATACGTCCTGTACAGGTTTCGGAGCATACCGTAGGCAGACCGGCTTCAATTCTCGGGAAACAGAAGGTGCATTTCTCGGCCTTGTTCGTTTTCCAGTTGAAATACACCTTTTTGTACGGACAGCCGGTCATGCAGTATCGCCAGCCGCGGCAGGCTTCCTGGTCCACCAAGACGATGCCGTCTTCATCCCGCTTGTACATCGCACCGGAAGGACAGGACGCTACGCAGCTCGGGTTTAAGCAATGCTCGCACAGGCGGGGCAAATACATCATGAACGCCTGCTCGAAGTTGAATTTAATCTCTTCCTCGATTTTTTCGATATTCGGATCCTTCGGGCCGGTGACATGGGCTCCCGCCAGATCGTCTTCCCAGTTCGGACCCCATTCCAGATTCATCGTCTCGCCGGTTACTGCCGATTTCGGACGGGCCACCGGCTGATGCTTCTTCTCCCCGGCATTCGTCAGATGCTCATAGTTATACGTCCACGGCTCATAGTAATCTTTCATTTCCGGCATATCCGGATTGTAGAAAATTTTGCCGAGCGCGATTTTGGACAGCTTGCTGCCGGATTTCAGCTGCAGCTTGCCTTTTTTCAGCGTCCAGCCTCCCTTGTATTTCTCCTGGTCTTCCCAGCGGATCGGATAGCCTATGCCCGGCTTCGTTTCCACGTTGTTGAACCACATGTATTCCGCGCCCGGACGGTTGGTCCAGGTGCTCTTGCAGGTGACGCTGCACGTATGGCAGCCAATGCATTTATCCAAATTCATGACCATGGCGACTTGTGCCTTAATCTTCAAGCCAATCCACCTCTTTCATTTTGCGGACAGCCACGTACACATCCCGCTGGTTGCCGATCGGTCCGTAGTAGTTAAAACCATAGCTGAGCTGGGCATAGCCCCCGACCATCTGGGTCGGCTTTACATGGATTCTCGTCGGCGCGTTGTGGCTGCCGCCGCGATCCTTCGTAATCTCCGAGCCCGGCACGTTGATGTGTTTATCCTGCGCATGATACATGTACATCGTGCCTTTCGGCATCCGGTGGCTGACAACGGCGCGGGCGGTGACAACGCCGTTGCGGTTGTATACTTCCAGCCAATCATTGTCCTGAATGTCGTTCGCCGCTGCGTCATCATTGTTAATCCATACCGTCGGGCCTCCGCGGAACAGCGTCAGCATGTGCAGATTATCCTGGTAGGTGCTGTGAATGTTCCATTTGCCATGCGGCGTCAGATATCGGAGCACGAGTGTATCCTTTCCCCCGGTAATCTGCTTGTCGCGCGGCCCGAATACCATTGGCGGAAGGGTCGGTTTATACACCGGCAGCGCTTCGCCGAACTGCAGGAAAATTTCGTGGTCGATATAAAAATGCTGTCTGCCGGTCAGCGTGCGGAAAGGTACGAGCCGTTCAATATTCGTCGTGAACGGGGAGTATCGTCTTCCCATTTTGTTCGATCCGCTGAATACCGGCGTCGGAATGACTTCCCGCGGCTGCGCCGTAATGCTCTGGAACGTGATGCGCTCTGCAGCGCGGTCCGCGGAAATGTCTTTTAGCTGCACGCCGGTGTCCTGCTCCGCCGATTCCCAGGCTCGCTGCGATACCTTGCCATTCGTGGCCGAAGACAGATTCAAAATGGCGTCCGCCGCATTTCTTGCCGTATGAAGTTTGGGCAGGCCGTTTTTGATGGTGTCGTCGTAATACGTTCCGTTCAAACGCTTCAGCTCTTCATACTCTTCGGCGACCGAGAAGCTGACGCCGTGCGCTCCGACTTTGCCTGTAGCCAGGTTCGGACCGAGCGTAATATATTTGTCGTGAATTTTCGTATAGTCCCGCTCAACCACCGTCAGATTGGGCATTGTTTTGCCAAGTACGGCCTCAATTTCACCCTTGCGCCAATCCTTCACCTCACCGTATGGCTGGGCGATCTCGCTTATGGAGTCATGAGAGAGCGGAGTGGTGACCAGGTCCTTATATATTCCCGGAAGATGGGTCTTTGCCATGTCGGAGAAGACCTCGGCAATCGTTCTGTATATATCCCAGTCCGACCGTGATTCCCAGAGCGGATCTACTGCCGGGTTAAACGGATGCACGAAAGGATGCATATCGGTTGAAGACAAGTCCGTTTTTTCATACCAGGTCGCTGCAGGAAGGACTACATCTGCGTACATCGGCGTTGATGTCATCCGGAAGTCCAGCGCAACAAGCAGGTCCAGCTTGCCTTCGACTTCTTCGCGCCACACCATTTCTTCCGGTTTATCCTCTTCATTCGGCGTCGAGAGCAGGCTGTCCGAGGCGCCCAATAAATGCTTCATGAAGTATTCCTGACCCTTGGCCGAGCTTGAGATCAGATTCGAGCGCCATACGAACAAGGATCTTGGGAAGTTTTCAGGCGCATCGGGATCTTCGGCCGCAAACTTGGTATCTCCAGAGACGATTTGCGCAAGCGTATGCTTCACAATGTCCTCATGGGTGGTTTTCCCCAGCTGTGCTGCCTCCTCCGCAAACTTCAAGCTGTTTTTGTTAAACTGCGGGTAAGATGGAAGCCACCCAAGTCTCGCGGCAAGCACGTTGTAATCCGCCGGGTGCTGGTAACGGATTTCCCCGCCCGTTGGCGATTTCAGCGAATCGGCCCCCATTTCTTCGTACTTCCATTGGTCGGTCGCAAAATAAAAGAACGAGGTCGCATTTTGCTGACGCGGCGGTCCCTGCCAATCTTTCGCGAAGGCGACCGTGGACCAGCCCTCGATCGGGCGGCATTTTTCCTGGCCGACGTAATGCGCCCAGCCGCCGCCGTTTACGCCTTGAGACGCCGTTAGAATGACCAGATTCAAAATGGAACGGTAGATCGTGTCACTGTTAAACCAGTGGTTAATCCCGGCGCCCATGATGATCATCGAGCGTCCCCCGGTCTCCAGCGAATTCTGCGCAAACTCCCGGGCAATCTGGACGACGACCGATGGTTTCACACCCGTGATTTTTTCCTGCCAGGCCGGGGTATAGAAGGAATCCGCATCCTTGTATTCGTCTACACCCAGCCCGCTGTCTGCCCGCCCTATTCCATATTGGCTCAACATCAGATCGTATACCGTTGCCGCCAGACGCTCCGTTCCATCCGCCAGCTGAATGGTCTTCGCCGGAATTAGGCGTTTGAAGGTACCGTTAGCGTTGTTGTCAAAGAACGGGAAGGAAATCGTCTGCCACTCCCCACCCTGAGACTCCACGGACAGCGCCGGCGCAATGACCGAGCCGTCCTCGCGCTCCAGGATCAGGTTCCATTTCTTATCCTGCTCCCAGCGCTGTCCCATTGTGCCGTTCGGAACCGTGATTTCATTGGTATTCTCGTCGATGATCACCGGCTTCCACTCGGCATGCTGAGAGGCATCGCCCAGATCGCTTGCCCGCAGGAAGCGTCCCGCCTTGTAGCCCCCCTCAAACTCATCCAATAGAATCAGGAAAGGCATATCCGTATATTGTTTCGCATAATTCAGGAACATCGGCTCCTGGCGCTCATGATAGAATTCTTTTAAAATGACATGCGTCATGGCCTGCGCAATGGCCGCATCCGTTCCGGGATTCGGAGCCAGCCAGTTATCGGCAAATTTGACGTTCTCGGCATAGTCCGGCGCGACCGACACAACCTTGGTGCCTTTATATCGCACTTCCGTCATGAAGTGGGCATCCGGCGTCCGCGTTAACGGTACGTTTGAGCCCCACATGATCAGGTAACCGGCATTGTACCAATCGCTGGATTCCGGCACGTCGGTCTGCTCTCCCCAGATTTGTGGAGATGCCGGCGGCAAGTCCGCATACCAGTCATAGAAGCTGAGCATTTCGCCGCCGAGCAGAGAAATGAATCTGGCACCTGAAGCATAGCTGATCATCGACATGGCCGGAATCGGGGTGAAACCGGCAATGCGGTCCGGCCCGTATTTGCGGATCGTATAAATGAGCTGCGCGGAGATCAGCTTCGTGGCCTCCTGCCAGGACACACGGACATGACCGCCTTTACCCCGTGCTTGTTTATAGGACTTCGATTTCTCCGGATCTTCGACGATGCTGGCCCAAGCGGCGATCGGATCGCTGTGTTGGCTTAAGGCCTCTTTCCACATATGCCATAGCCGGCCGCGCATATAAGGGTATTTCACTCGCAGCGGACTGTATTCATACCAGGAAAATGAAGCTCCGCGCGGGCATCCGCGCGGTTCGAATTCCGGCATATCCGGCCCGCAGGAAGGATAATCAATCTGCTGGTTTTCCCAAGTGATGATCCCGTTCTTCACAAAAACCTTCCAGCTGCAGGAGCCTGTACAGTTCACGCCATGCGTTGTCCGCACCACTTTGTCATGCGACCAGCGCTTGCGGTACATATCCTCCCATTCCCTGCTTTTCTCCTCCAGAACGGACCAATTGTCAGAATAGCTTTCCATCCTCTTGAAGAACTTCAGCCCCGACTTTCGTTTCATAGGACAGTTCAACTCCTTCTGCTTGAATGACAATGATTGGGGAATCAATGTGCCGTCCTTCGTATAGCTTTATTATGGGTGGCTTCTTCCCCGGTTCCTATTAGGGAAACACCTATATTCCTAAGAGAATTCCCTTGTTGATGGCTTGTCGCCCGAAAAACCCCTTCGAAAGGAACGATTCGTGCACGGAGCGCTTTTTGAACAAAAAAAAAATGTCCCATAAGACCTGAAGATCTCATGGGACATCCCTAATGCAATCATTATGAATCTGGTCGACGAACATAAGAACAACGTCGATCGACGTACTTTTCAGACAGACCGCGGTGAGGGGTTGATGATCATTCCCCGACCTTTACCGGTACTCCCGTTTCGGCTGACCGCAAAGCCGCATAGGTAACTTCCATCGTTTTGACGGCATCCTCATAGGTCGATAAGATTCCGGAAGCATCGCCTGTGCGCAGCGCATGGATGAAAGCTTCACTCTCTCGAAGATAAGGATTAGCTGCATTGCGGATTTCCGTCATTCTTCCTTTTTCCTTGACGATGAGTTTATCGGGTTGAATGTCAATGACTCCCTGCTCCGTATAGATGGCCAAGCCTACCTTATCCGATTCCGGCAGCATGCAGGTGTTGGAGATCGTTGCCACCGCCCCGCTCCTTAATTTCAGCGTCGCGGTACCCACGTCGTGTACCGTTACTCCCTCATGAATGTCCTGCATGGCTCTATGGGCGAACGCCGCATACACTTCATCCACTTCTCCCAGCAGGCAGCGAAGCAGGTCAACCATATGGGTGGTTTGCTCGATAAATTGCCCTCCGGAGCCTTCCTGCTGTCTCCACCAGTATACCTGCGGCATGTCTCCCATCCAGTAGCCAAGTGCCATCCCGATCTTCCGGCTATCCAGCATCTCGGCAGCCTTCATGGCTGCATCCGTATAACGAAAATGATACCCGGCCGATGTCAATAATCCAGCCTTCTTCACCCCATGCAGAATCTGTTTGGGTGTAGCCAGGTTTGTCCCAAGCGGCTTTTCTACCAGAAATGGAATACCCCTCTGCACAAGCTGGGATTCGATATCGCCATGCGCAAACGGGGGAACGCAGATATAAACCGCATCAGGCTTGGTTTTATCCAGCATTTGCTCAACATCACTATATGCCCTGGCCGTGGCGTAGTTCTTTACCGCTGCTTCCGCTTTCTCTTGGCTCGTCCCGACAAAAGCCGCAACATTCACTCCATCCATATTGGACAGAATATCCGCATGTACTTTGCTAAACCAGCCTGTGCCGATCATTCCTATGTTTAATGCCATGTAATCCTAAGACCTCCCTTATCGATTAGTGATGATGTCCTTTCTTCTCATCCATTCATAAACCATCCTGAAGTGAACACAGCTCGCATCTGAAAGTAAGCAATGATCACAATTTCCGTTGAGCTGATGTCTCCAGAATACATCAAATGGACCCAGGTTCCAATGATCATCATGAATAAAACATAATACCGGGACAGTCTGGCAAGCATCATGTTTCGTCGGCTTCACCCGCAAGTCCTTTATCGGAATAAAAAAGGCCGCTCCCCGGTCATCATTCCAGGTTACGGCCTCTACAATTATCTAAACATCATCCATATCACAATAAACGCAATTAACGAAACAAGATAAATGATGAGCAGCTTCGTGAGATTGGTTTTTGTTTTCCGCTCATAGTTCGGGTTTGCCTTCTTATTCTCCTGAGATAATCCTACAAGAAGCGTGGAAACTCCTCCAATTAATGCCAGTGCGATGACGATAATATACATAACCAACCACAAACAACCCCATTCGATTATTCATTATATACATTCTATTATAGAACCTGAGGCATCAGGATCAACCGTAATAATCATTCATTTGTCATTTCTGCCTCATTATAATGAACAATCGACTAATGCACACCATCCAATTGCGCGACAGTTGTGACCATCCAATTGGATGGTCCTTCACCCTCCATTAGGGCTTGCCTCCATTGCACGCCACCCATTGATGCATCCGCTCCAGTGCTTCTTCGGCTTCAGGCATCGGAAACAGAGGCCACACATGCATCATGTTCTCGTATTCCCAATACTCGGCATTAACACCTTCTCGGACCAGTTTATCGCGCAGCAAACGAGCGTCCGGCAGCAAGGAGTCATCGGTTCCGACAAGGATGACCGTGCGGGGAAGGCCTCCCATCTCGCCGAACAAAGGACTGACCGCTGGGTCGTCCACAGGAAGGCTTCCTGCATACATCCTACCGACCTCTCCGAGTCCGGCCGGCTGTAGAAAGACGTCACGCTGCGGTATAGCGAGTGCGGCAATCTGGGGGTTGTCCGTGGCTGCATCCGCCCATGGCGAGAGCAGAATTAATCCCTTTGGGACAAGCGGCGTTCCTTTTACCGATTGGGCCATATCGAGAGCCAGCGCTCCACCTGCCGAATCACCCATTAGAAATACCGGACTCCCCGTCTGGGCGCAGATGTACTTGTAAAATTCGCGCATCAGCCCCGTCAGCTTCTTCGCATCTATAGCCGGGACGGTGGGATAATTCGGTATGATGACGGTGAATCCGGTTCGCTTCGTCCACTGTTTGGCAAAAGCGAAATGGGGTGGAAGAATCTCTTCGATATAAGCACCGCCGTGCATATAAACGATGGTCCCCTGTTCCATCGCGGCATGCGATATATAATAATTCATACTCAAGCCGGATCCGCTGTGAAAACAACGGGTTTCCAATCCTTCCTGTTCCTCTGAAAGTGCAGGATACGGAGGCAAGGTTTCGATATATTGCCGAATCGTTCCGGCATTTTCCCATTTATGATGAAATCCCTCTGCGGTCAACCGTTCTTTAATAGCAACACTTTCTTTGCTTGGCATATGGTTGTATCCCCTTTGCTGGACGTGATCAATATTTCGCAGGTTCGTGTGTCCACCTTCAATATATCAATACACGCAGCATGCCCGCTGTGGCAATTGATACAGAGGACCGGCATATAAAAGAGACCTCACCCGGTAACGACATTCAGGTGAAGTCTCTTTATCGCTATTCCAGTTCCTTGATTCGACCAAAACCCGCACATATTCCTACACTTCAGCTTCAATAGGCGGGTCGACATGGATGTCGCTATCCGGTTCCGTCCTCACCCAATGCGTGAATGTTACGTTCAGTCCGGTACGGGTCGGCGAGCAAACAAAAGGTCCGGCCTGACATTCTGTCCCGGTAGGGAATGGGGCAACGCGGACGGTTCGCCAAGGATGCTTGCCGGTTCTTGCCCTGATGATGACTGCATCATTCAGCCTCGAGGCACGGATCGTGACACGCTCGCCAACCCACTCCGGCACCGGCGCGAGCGACCAATCCGAATATCCATCGGTGACGACAGTGGCAAGCTGCGGGATTCCGTCATTAATCTCGATCCCTGCTTTGATCCACTGTCCCGGAGCGTTCATAAGCATAATCCCAGCCTGGTCGTAAAGTTCTGTAAAGGAATCCAATTCAAAAGTGACCTCCATGGCCGCATCGTGATCCCACGAGGTAAGCAGTGAATGCCCGCTGTCGCGTTGAAATCCGTACAAGGTTTTCTCCCAATAATCACTGCCTTCTCTCGACTCTACCTTCAGATGGTACCCTTCTTTTGTCACCGATACCGGTTCGGTTGTCCATTCGCCCGCATCCCATTCAATGATGCTTCTCGTCATTCGATCACGACTCCTTATATTAGTAACCGATCCGCACTGTGCTGCAGAAGCAGACAGAAGGAACGGTTATGTCCGATAAAAAACGATGACACGTCATAGCGTTGACGGGCAGGCTCATAGGTAATCAGCGCTCGATGTCTCATGTTTCCCATCAGAATGTTCGCGAACTTCTCCGCAGGACCACTCGCGAAAAACGTCAGGTAGGCATACAGGGAATGATCAACGGGTTCATCCAGCGGGCTTACGCCGGCGCAGGAAAACTCGGTCTCCAATCCTGCCTTTTGCAGTTGGATCAATATCGGATATAACTGCTCATCGACAGAAGTATCGCCGAATAACCGCGTCCGTTTGGGCTGTTTGCGCACCTTGGGTCTGTTGATCCATTCGTTAAGCTCCTGCCTTCTCCGCCTCCACTGTTCCGGGGTATGTGTGCTCAGGAGCAGCTCACCGCTGGAATCATGTCGTTCCTGGTTCATATACGTCCCCCTCGCTCGCATGGCAACATTCTGCTACTTTTAAGTGTAGTCTCATTTCGCTTGAAGTCAAATAAGCCGGACGATAAGTCCGGCTTAGGATACTTTTTTAACGGGTTTCCCGATGAAGCGTCACTCGCTTCAAGCGCGGACAATACTTGCGCAATTCCATCCGCTCCGGGTGATTTCTCTTGTTTTTGGTCGTTGTATAGTTACGGTCGCCGGTTTCCGTGCATGCCAGTGTTACCGTCACTCGCATATTAAGCCCCCCCTTTTCTTCCATTATTAAATCGTAATAATTACGATTAGATAACTTATACTTTATTCCAGTTTGTGTGCTTTGTCAAGAAATTGGCGTGTTGATAATCGAAGATACCATCCATATTTTATCAAATGAATGGATCAAGATTGTCATCGTAATGATGAAATTATGAAAACCCTTCATTTAAGCATAGTGATATGATTAACATTACAGACAGAAACAGCTGAATATGTTCATGAAAGGATGAGGAAGGTGTGGAAGCCGGATCGCAACAGCACACAACCTCTATATCAGCAAATTGCTGATGCTTTGGAGCAAAGAATATCTTACGGTGAGTTTCCTCCAGGCAGCTTACTCCCCTCCGAGCGAAAACTGGCGGAGCAAATCGGAGTTAATCGAAGCACCGTGGTTCTGGCTTACTCGGAGCTTCGGGCGCTGGGAATCATAGAGAGCCGTTCCGGGAGCGGTACGCGGGTCAGCAGTTCCAAGTGGGGCGCCACGCCGAAGCATACGCCGAACTGGCGCCGTTACGCTGAGGGAGGAAATTTTCTGCCTAACCCCCCTTTTCTCCGCCGGATTCGGGAAGCGTTGGCGCATGATCCTTCTTTGATTGATTTTGCCAGCGGGGAGCTCGCCGGGGATTTGGCACCGATCCAAGAAATGAATACGTTGATGAGCCAGAAACCCAGTCTGTCCTATTTCGGTTATGACAATCCGCAAGGATATGGTCCACTCAGACAAGCATTGGTTACCTATCTCAAAAAGTATCGCGGGATTCATACTACCGAATCGTCCATACTGATTACGTCAGGATCCCAGCAATCGCTGTATCTCATTACACAGTGCTTGCTGTCACCTGGTGACGCTGTGGCCATCGAGGATCCATCCTATTGTTATTCGCTGCCGATGTTTCAATCCGCAGGGCTCCGATTGTTCAGGCTCCCGGTTGATGAACGAGGGGTGCAGCCGGAGGACCTTCGCTCTCTGTACAAGAAACACCGGATTAAGATGATCTTCATTAATCCGAATTATCAGAACCCGACAGGCACCGTGATGGACCAAGAACGAAGGTCGCAGCTGCTTGATGTTGCAAGTGAACTCGGGCTCCCCATCGTGGAGGATGACCCCTACAGTTTAACCGCCTACCAATGTCCGCCGCCTGCCCCTTTGAAATCCGTCGATTCCGTCGGGTCGGTGCTGTACATCGGGTCACTTTCGAAAATAGCTGCATCCGGCCTCCGAGTAGGCTGGATGGTTGCCCCGAACACGGTTGTGGAGCGGCTCGCAGACGCCAGGCAGCAAATGGATTTCGGACTGAGCGTGGTGCCCCAAAGCCTAGCCGGCCAATTTCTCAACTCATCCTATTTTGCCCCCCACCTGGACAGGCTGAGAGCGAGCCTACTATACAAGCGGGATTTACTGATAGAGGCCCTTCAGAAAGAACTGCAAGGCCTGGTTCATTTTCATGTACCGGAGGGCGGCTTGCATCTCTGGTGCAAAATCGTACCGGAAGTGAATGACAGCAAGCTGCTGGAAACCTCCATTCAAAATGGCGTTATTTTTGCGCCGGGAAGCGTGTACGGTTCAGCTTCCGGATATGTGCGATTCACATATGGCCGTGCCAGGGCTGAGAATATCCCCTCCGGAATATCCAAGTTCGCTCAAGCTCTGCGCGCCGTGATTCAATAGGCCTTCAAAGAGCCTTCATGGAAAAAAGCCGGGAAAGCTCCCGGCTCAAAATCCTGTTATATTACTCGCCGGTTTCAGCGAATGTTTGAATACGCTCGCCGATTTGATCGCGAACACGCTGAAAAACAGCCCATTTTTCTTCATCGGTGCCCTGTGCCTTGGCAGGATCGTCGAATCCCCAATGCTCGCGGCGAACATGCGGAGGTGTCACCGGACAACGATCGGCAGCATCACCGCATAAGGTGACCACCAGGTTGGCTTGATTTAACAGCTCCGGATCAATGACATCGGACGTTTGTTTCGAAATATCAATACCTACCTCATTCATCGCTTTGACGGCATTAGGGTTCAGGCCGTGAGCTTCGATGCCGGCGCTGTAAACATTCCAATCATCACCCAGATGCTGCTTGGCCCATCCTTCCGCCATTTGGCTGCGGCATGAGTTGCCTGTGCACAAGAAATAAAGTGTCTTTTTTTCCATATTCGTGTCTCTCCCCTATCGCTTGAATTAAAGTATGGTCAACCAGATATATAAACCTAGGAGGGTTATAAATAACGTTGGGATGGTTAATATGATCCCTGTCTTAAAGTAGGTTCCCCAGCTAATCTTCACGCCTTTGGTCGAAAGGACATGCAGCCACAGCAGGGTGGCCAGCGAACCGATCGGCGTGATTTTGGGACCTAAATCGGCGCCAATAACATTCGCATAAATTAATGCCTCTTTGATAGCAGCCGACGTGTTTGTCGCATCGATGGCGAGTGCATCAATCATCACCGTTGGCATATTGTTCATGATGGAGGAAATTATCGCAGCGATAAATCCCATCCCCATCGTTGCCGCAAACAGTCCCTGGTCCGCTATGCTCTGAATGACACTGGCCAGAAGATCCGTAAGACCCGCGTTACGTAAGCCATATACGACCACATACATGCCGATGGAGAAAAACACGATGGCCCAAGGAGCACCTTGGAGTACTTCCTTTGTTTGCACAGCCGGACTTTTTCTTGCCATCAGGAGGAAGAAAATCGCGATAACGCCAGCTACGATCGATACCGGAATACCAACAAATTCACACACAAAGTAACCGATAAGGAGCACACTCAACACGATCCAGGATAAACGGAACATGGCAGGGTCTTGAATTGCCGTTGATGGATGCTTAAGCTGGGTGCCGTCAAACTTTCGCGGAATGCTTTTGCGGAAAAACAGATACAGCACCAGGACACTCGCTGCTAAAGAGAACAGATTGGGAACCAACATACGACTCGCATATTCGGTAAACGTAATTCCGAAGAAATCGGCCGATACGATATTCACCAGGTTGCTGACCACAAGCGGAAGAGAGGTCGTGTCCGCAATAAAGCCGCTTGCGATGATAAAGGGGAATACCTTCTTTTCGTCGAAATTCAGCGCTCGTACCATAGCCAGCACAATCGGAGTTAAGATCAGAGCCGCACCGTCATTTGCGAAAAAAGCGGCGACAACAGCTCCAAGAACGGATACGTACACAAACATCCGGATCCCGTTTCCTCGAGCAGCATTCGCCATATGTAAGGCGGCCCACTCGAATAAACCGATCTTATCCAAGATCAATGAAATGATAATGATCGCGACAAAGGCGAGCGTTGCATTCCACACGATCTGAGTGACATCCCATACATCCTGAAAGTCGACGACTCCAACGAGCAGTGCCAGTACTGCCCCCCCGCATGCCGACCATCCAATGGATAGATTTTTAGGCTGCCAAATGACAAAAACTAACGTGACCAGAAAAATGATGCTAGCCAGAACAACAGAAACCAATGTTCAAACCCTCCAATTACACGCTGAACTAGAATAAATGTTTTTTCAAGAATCAATATATAACTATATTCTTATATAATGAGCAGAGATAATAGTTTACATCCCTCAATTTTATGCTAAATATCCCTATTAGCATGATTAATCACAAGCACACTTAATTTCCCTATTTAAGGAAGACAGTACTTCTTGAGCACTTGGCATCTCATTTAACACGGCTTGGATATATGGCTTATCCGCAACATGCAATGAATAATAAACCCATTGGCCTCGTCTGGCTTCATTAACGATCCCTTGAGACTTAAGCTTTCTTAAGTGCTGGCTGATTGCAGGTTGTGACATATCAAAAATATCTACAAACTCGCAAACGCACCATTCTCTTTCCTTAAGGAGCGTCAACATGGTAAGCCTAGTTTTATCTCCAAGCAATTTGAGTTTCTCGGCCATCTCGTTCATTTGCTCCAATAAGGCCCCCTCCTTCCTTAAAAGATCACTTCGACCGAATCATAACCATATAAGTTAATGCTTATATGCTAATCGAAATCGCCCTTGATTTCAAGTGTGTAAACTCAACTCCCAATAATTTCTCATTCAACAACACCAGCGTGCATCCCTGGTTTCCTGCGACACGTTTCCCGATGGAATCAACTTACATCGCCGTAATCGAAACTAACCAAACAATAAATCCAGAATCTTTTCATCTGCCCTTCTATTCTTTCCGATATAAGGGTAGCAGTGGATATGAATCGCTGGGTTGAAGTTGATTTCTATAATGCTGTAATTGGTATCGGTTGCTTCTTCCTCCAAAGAATCAATCATCATATCCACACCACATAGGGTCGCTCCTGCAGCTTTAGCTGATTGAATGGCAAGTTCCTTGTAGCTATTTGGCATTTCATCCGTAAAATCGATACTGTCTCCACCCGTACTAATATTCGAATTTTCTCTCAGATAGATAACCTCCCCTTGTTGGGGTATATCGTTCCAACTCATAGAATGATTTTTCAAAAACATCGCTTCTGCTTCCCCTAACTGAATTTTCTCAAGGGGCGTCTTATACCCTTTACCTCGAAGTGGGTCTTTATTCTTCTCATGAACAAGCTGTTCGATCGTGTGAACACCGTCACCGACGACATTTGCAGGCACACGATGCAGGACCCCTACAACTTGATCACCCATGACCAGAAAGCGATATTCTTTTCCTGTCATAAATTCCTCAAGAAGAACCGTTTGATCGTGAGTAAATGCGATTTCAAACGCTTTTTTCATATCCTCTCTCGAATAATCTCGATTGAAGATCGTAATGCCCAATCCAAAATTGGTTGATTTGGGCTTTATCACGATGGGAGTGCCGTGGTAGGTTTCATAGGTGGACATGGCTTCATCCAAGCTCTGAAACGCTTCCCCTGACGGTACACGAATTCCATGTTGTTTGAGGACTTCTTTCGTAACCACCTTATTTTCCATTATTAACACCGTACTATAGGAGTCCAGGGAAGTTTTCGTAGCTTGCTTCACATACTCTTGATGATTACCTTTTGATAGTAATACAAAATTCTCATCCCGATCCATCCATTTAAAGCGTATGCCACGTTTCACCGCTGCCTTTAAGAGCAGTTGAGTTGATAATTCGAGATCCTCATACCCTGCAAAACGGTATCCGTTTTGCATACTGTCCTGAGCGTATGTTTTCGCCTTTTCCAAATGGTATGTCAGATAGGATGATTTTTGAATGTCAGACTTCACCCTATGTGCAACATTCAACTCCGTATGAAGAATCTTTTGCTTTTCACTGTCCAGAATGTGCTGATAATCCTCATTCTTAGGAAACAAGAGCTTCACCATATCCTTCATCTCATCGATAACAGCGAGTGCCATTTCCTCCATCGTGAACTGACTATATTCCGGCTCGTTTAAATAACCTTTAATACCTTCCATAATCACCTGATCTTGGTTTTCTTCAGCTATCCTTTGATCTTCCTCATGGAAGGATTCATCTACTTTAAGCAGCATAAAGAGAATAAACAAATGTATAAAGTGCATCATTTCTTTACTTATTCCAATCTTGTGAAGTGGATTGATATCCATAAATCGAAGCTCTAAGTATGCTACCCCATCTTCCACAAGCTCCTGGCAGGGGTTGATCCCCTTTTCGGTTTTTATGCGGACGGGGCTGTAAAATTCCTTTACGCTCAGTAATTCATTCTGTTGAATCAGCCTGTTTAAGTCATGAACGTACTCTTTGGCCGAATTAAAAGAAACATAATACGATTTATCATTCCGATAGCCGCACATACTGTTCCGAAGTGAGTTCATGATCGGAAAATAATAACTTTTATTATCATGGGTATTCGCTAATTTAACACACTGCTCAATATAGGTATTATCAAAAACAGGACTTGCCCCTGTTAAATAAATAAGCAGCCAACGGCACCTCATCAAGTTACGGGCTACTTTAAAGTAAATTGCATCTTTGAACTCCTTAAAGTCTTTGTGCAGCACCTGGGTATTATATAGTTTTGCAAGAAATTTCTCATCAAACGAGAAATTATAATGAATTCCGCTTAACAACTGTCTTTTACGACCATACTTATCCGCCAGTTCACTTCGATAGTCGTCCGCAATGGGATCGCTCATGTTGGCAATAGGAATTTCTTTCTCTTCGGGCAGCATGGGAGGATTGCTGCTTGGCCACAAATATTCCCCTTCTAATTCCACAGAAACAATGTCTTGCAAGGCTTCCATGAAATAATAAGTCTCTTCAATCGACTCAAACGCGGGGGTTATCAGCTCGATTTGACTCTCTGAAAAATCAGTTTGAATATAAGGGTTATCCGTCTTATTCCCAAAGGCTTCTGGATGGGGTGTCAATGCAAGTTTTCCATCTTGTTCGACCCGTACATTTTCTTTTTCTAAACCGAAATGACCCCGAAGTAGATCCTTTTGAAGTGCATGGTCTATTACAACCTGTATAAGTTCACGATTCAATAAATTCATCATGTATATAACCCCTTCATATTAATTGCATTCCGAAGTAGATGAGGCAGCAGGCATACAACAATCGTTGGCATTCGGAGTACTGCTAATTCCACACACGCCGGTCTCGGGCAGCTCTAGTTCAACTTTTAATGCTGATTCCATATCTCCATCGAGATATGCCGCAATGGATCTAACCTGTTCGTAGCCTGTTGCCATAAGGAAGGTTGGTGCCCGGCCATAACTTTTCATTCCAACGAGATAAAAGTTCTTGTCTACATGACGCAGCTCTTTTTCGCCATGGGGTCTTACGGTTCCGCAGCTGTGCACGTTGGGATCGATTAGGGGCGCAAGCGCTTCAACACTCTCCGTAGCAGGATCAATGCTAAGTCTAATCTCACTCAAGAATGAGAAATCCGGTCGGCTTCCCGTATTTACGATCATTTCGTCGATTTCTTGGATTTCCTTGGATTCGCTGTTTACATTCCCAATGATTGTCATTCTTCCATCGTTTTTGGAAAGCCCTTCGATCATGAATGGAGTAACCACTTGGATTTCGCCGGCATCAATCAGCTGGTGAATGTGACTTCCAAGTGTTCCTCGTGCCTCTAATTGGTCATTCTCTTCCCCACCGTAAGCTTCTTCCACCGATTTCTTTCTCATCACCCAAATGATTTCCGTATCCGAATCCGTCTCTTTAAGCTTGGCTAGATCCAGTAATGTGTTGATCGCCGAATGCCCGCCTCCTACAACTGCTACACGTTTCCCTGTATACTTCTGCCTTTGTTCTCCTGATAGATCCGGAATTCCATAATAAATGCGATCTTTCAGATCACGCTCTTCACGTGTCCATATCCCGTCTGCATGCAGCGGATTCGAATGACCCCAAGTCCCGGAGGCATCGATCACCGCCCGTGCTTCAAACCGCTCGGTGGAGACGCTTGTTTCAACATATAGTACAAACGGCGCAGCTTCACGATTTGCGGATTTCATTTTATCTGTGTTCTTCTTCGTTATGGAGATGACTTTGGAATTCAACCTAATGTAAGGCTCCAGTTCAGGCAATTTCGCCACAGGCTCCAAATACTGATGAACCAACTCTTGACCAAAAGGCAAATCCGTTAGAACGGGAGGCTGCCACCCTTGATTGCGTAAAAGACGCTCAGCGGCTTTATCGATGTTATACTGCCATGGTGAAAAAAGACGTACATGTCCCCATTGCAGGATGTTTTGACCAATGCTGGGCCCTGCTTCAAAAAGGATGAATTTTTGTCCTCTCTCCGCCAAGTGCGCTGCGGCTGCCAAGCCAATCGGTCCGGCACCGATAATCGCGATCGGCAGATTATTGTTGTAGGACGCATGCTCCTCCTTGACCGTTTCTTTAGTTTTATTTGATACCAGGGGTGTACAGCAAGATGTTGGAGCTACCTTAAATTCAATGTTTTTCATCCATAAATCCTCCTACATTTCTATTTATCAATTTTTTTGATTTATTAACTAAATAAAGAAGAAATCTGTTTTAATCTATAAACAAACTTAATAACTTGTATTTTGCAACTATAAGTTAAATTAGGAGTACAATAGAAAACCAACAGTTCTTGCGGATCTTATGAGCAGCATCCACTCTGCTTGGCATCCATTGTACGGAAAATGCAGCACAAATCCGGTGAAAGCAACCGGTTGACTACAGCATGATTTAATTCATAATAGCTCCAGGTTCCTCTGGTCTCGAGAGTGACCAATTGGGCATCGAGTAGGACTCTGAGGTGATAGGATAGCTTAGACTGAGGCATTTCCATAATTTCCATCAGGTCACAGACGCAGACGCTTCCTTTTTGGCTGAGTTCATGCATGATTTTCAGTCTTTTCTGATCCGCCAATGCTTTGAACTTAGCCTCGTATTGGGTAAAATCAACAGTCTCGCTGGATCCCTGGATAACATTCAGTTCTTTGATCATATCCGTAACCTCCATTTAGCAGCAGCAACAAACAGCGGCTGGTTGTAAAGTGACATGGGCCGAAGAGTTCATCGTCGACTGTCTCGGATAATCTGATTCCAACCGCTTCCAGACATGTCGTGCTTTCTGCTCTATTTCTTTTTGTTGAAACTCAATCAATCTTTCCATGATATAGTAATTCATCATGGATTTTCCACCATCCATCAATTAATTTTGATGAATGAAGCATATCATGATGTAATTTCATATTCAAGGGCTAAATCAAAATATTTTGATTTAATAATCATTCACCCAGCTTATTGAACTGCAAATCATTATTTTATATGGATTCCAACACATATTTGCATATTGCAAATATGTGTTGTATAACTAATACAAGAGGTGATTCAACAATGGAAAATGCTCGCGAGCTGTTTCAGATCATGACCCGAAGGTTTGGACTACTTAATAAAAACTGCTGCAGTGTTGGAGGAAACGATGTCACATTAGTACAAAGCCACATCCTATACGAAGTGGATCGGCAGCACAACCCTTCCATGCAACAGATTGCAGATACGCTTGGAACCGACATTACGACGTTTAGCAGACAGGTACAATCCCTAATCAAAATGAATTTAGTGAAAAAAACTCAGGATCCACAGGACCGAAGAGTTTATACGCTGGCTCTTACGATGGAGGGAAAGTTTATAGCGGCTACCATTGATCAACAAATGAATGACTACCTGAACGAAGTATTTTCGTATATGACCGAGTTCGAAAAAGAAACCGTGCTTCACTCCGTTAAGATTTTCAACGATGCAATGGCCAAATCCAGTAAATGCTGCGGCCCAATATCTGAATAAATAATTATGATTTATAGGGGGAACCAACAGTGAACACCGCTTCGATTAGAGCAGCAGTCAATGACGATATGGAACGAATCTTGAACATTTATAATCAAGGAATCGAGGATCGGATTGCAACCCTTGAAATGGATGTAAAGGATATTGCATATATGAATAACTGGTTCCAACAACACCAAGATCGTTACGCTGTCATTGTAGCCGAGTTCGCTGGCGAGGTGATCGGCTGGGCTTCCCTCAACCCTTACTCGCAGCGATGTGCTTATGACGGTGTTGCCGACCTATCCATATACATCGATCGGGCATTCAGAGGCCAAGGAATCGGAAGTTTGCTGCTTCAGCGTCTTGAGGTAATTGCAAAGGAACAAAGGTTTTATAAAATCGTGTTGTTCACCTTTCCATTTAATCAAAACGGTCAAGGCCTATATCATAAACTGGGATACCGCGACGTCGGTGTTCTTGAAAACCAAGGCATCTTGGATGGCAAGTTCGTGGACGTCAAGATTATGGAGAAGTTATTGAATTTATAAAAGGAGACTGTCTCATTGAGACAGTCTCCTTGCTGAATACAACGCATAAGTTGTTTTTACACCGATTATCCTGCCGAGACCGTCCGGTTACGTCCTTCGTCCTTCGCCCGGTATAACGCCATATCCGCTGCCTGGAATACATCCTCTCGGTTGCCATGTTCGGGATACAAGGAGACGCCGATCGATACGGTAAGTGTTAGCGAATAAGGCGTTTTGGAATTCTGAATCGCATTGCGAATTCGCTCAGCCAAACGATAGGCTTCATCCATACTATGCTTCCGAAGAAGAATGACAAACTCCTCCCCGCCGAAACGAGAGCAGACCGCACCCTCTGGAACGCAATCGTTCATGACCGCCGCCACCAGCTTCAGGACCTGATCGCCGGTTTGATGGCCATATGTATCGTTTACGCTTTTAAAATGGTCAATGTCCAGCATTAAAACAGCATATGGATCCCTAAGCGCTTCCCATGAATCAAGGCAGCGTTCCAGCTCTCGGCGATTGGACAGCCCCGTCAATGGATCCGTGATGGCTTCCTGCTGTAACGAAAGGGTCTGCTTGGCCAGCGATTCGGCAGCCACCCCCATGATCCGGTTCAATTGATCGGCTTCCCGATTCCAATGCGGCCGGAATTCCTGAGAAGACACCGTTTGTCCCGCTGCTACCATTTTCGTTAATTTATACAGCCGGGTAAACGGAGCGGCAATTCTTGCAGCCGTATAGGCGGCTATGACCAACATAAGCACGATCGGAAAAAGCATGCTTCTCAGTTGGTCTTCCAAGTTGCGGTCGACATCGGCCAGAATGGAACTTACCGACGTCTGCATGACAATCCCCCAGCCATTCATTGCAACGCTGGCATAACCGGCCAAATAATCGTCACCATCCGTATTCATGACACGCTGCATGCCGCTCTCGCCGCTCATGAGCCGCTTTACCACGCCGTTAGAGCTTACGTCCTCCCCTACCCGGCTTTTATCCAGATGATAGAGCAGCCTCCCGCGGGCATCCACGATATAGGAGTAGGATTCTTCCTCATTCCCCGCACCGGAACCGAAGATCCGATGCAATATATTGTTCTCTTCCAAGTAGATTGTGCCGGCAATCATACCGTGATACTCGCCGGAGCTGTCAAAAATCGGCTCGCTCGCAAGAACAATCCAGCGTCCGGCAGGCGTTCTATACGGTGCAGATATATAGGACTTTCTCTCCTGTAGCGCCTCCGTAGTCCCCTCCGTTTTTAATCGGGCCTGATTCAAATTATTCCCCACAGGAGAAACCACGCGAATGGTACCCGCTTGATCGGCCCAAAATACGGAGTTGAAATAAGGGCTGCTCTGCAGCATCAGATCAAAAATGACCTGCAGCTCCTTTTGATCGGATGCCGCGCTGGCCTCAATAGCCGGATTGTTGGCAGAGGCGCGAAGACTTTGGCGCATCCCTGAGAAAATCGCTTCAAGGGTAACCGCCATTTTTTGTGCGGAGGATAAATTAAGCGACATGGTGTTGTTGTATAAGGATCGTTTCTCGTTTTTATACTGGATATAGAACATAATCGACATCGTCATGAGAATGGATAATGAAACCAGCGCAGGCATAACCATGGCTAGACTGATTTTGATGCGTTGTTTAGGTATGTTCATGGAAGCTGTACCCCTACTCTTGATGAAATGATGCCGTATGAGATATACGATCTTTTCATATTACTTCACATACGTTTTCAAGTCCATATACGGAATAAGCGTTTTATGGGTGGGGTTCTGGTGCAATGCGGCATTTTCAACCGATCTTGTTTCTGTGGAGTGCTGGTTAAGAACCGAGGGTAGGTATCCATCAGCTCACCCGGGGAAAGAGTTTGCCCTGCTTGCTCTGGCTTCGATGTCACTCCAAATAACATAATATTTCTTCGGCATATCGGAAAGTCACACGATGAAGGGACTGCTCCGGAAATTAATTCGGTACAGCCCCTCCAAATCATGGCAAATCAAATAGACCGAAGCCACGGAGTCAGTGACTTCGATCGATGGGAATTCGAAATGTAACCTCAGCTCCACCCTGCCATTGAAGATTGCGAAGCGTTAAAGTTTCATGATGGAGCTTTGCAACATTGCTGGCAAAGGTCAATCCGATTCCGTAGTGTCCTGTAGCTGTGCGGCTCTTGTCTCCCATGTAAAACAACTGGGTAGCCTGCTCGAGGTCCTCAAGGGTAAAGCCCGGTCCGCTGTCAGTCACACGAAATGACAGGAGTTGGTCTCGCTTGATTAACGTGAGTCCTATCTTCCCTCCATTAGGCGAATAATCCACGGCATTTGTCAAGATATTCATCAATGCTCGATGAAGCAGCGCTTTGTCTATGTAGATCGTCGACTGTTCAATCTTCAATCCTTCCATAACATCGAATTCAAGCTCAATCCTCCGATGTCCGATATAACCCGTAAAGTCCTGAACGAGTTCATCTATAAAATCCTTAAGACAGGTCGGTTTCTTAATGATCGCCATGTCCTGCTCGGCCTTGGACAGTTGAATAAGCATGTTAACATAATGTTCGATCCTATTGCTCGCATTCAAGATATATTCGGTATATCCCGCATGCTCCTCGCTCTGTTCATCAAGATTTAACAGTTCGGCATTTCCTTTAATAATCGTTACCGGAATCTTGATATCATGGGCCAAGGCAGCGATTTGTTCCCGCTTTCGAGTTTCTGTTTTCCACTGCGCTTTCAGTGAGGCCTCTAACGCCTTTGCCATCTCCTGAAGGGAGGTCATGACATCATCGAATTCTTTAATCGGGGACCCCTGCGCTTCCAGACTCAGATCCTGGTTTTGAATGCTTCGGGTCAGCTCCTGTATACGGTCGAATTGGCGTTGAAGTCTCCTCGCGAACACCGAAGTGACAGCCAACACCACACCTATGATCAATACAATGCCCAGCGCGATGGTTGTCACTTCATAATCCGGAAAATGCTCCCTTAAAAACGGTGAGGTAAAGCGCGTACGAACCTTATAATGTAAAACAACGTATGCATCCTCTCTCTCAACGACCCGGTATACCGATTGTCCCTGGTAAGCCGTCCTGTTCTGGATCGCCCGAATGGCCGAGGACATTCCCGCAGCATCCAGTGATCCATCTACCACTTCAAGCGCAGGCTTTTTCAGCACAACGAACGGGATCTCATCGGGAACCAGCTCCCTCTTGAATTGGGGAGTTTCCTGTATCATCGACTCAGCTTCAAGCACGCGTCGTTCATCATAATTAGCGTTTACCACAAGCCCTGAATTAATGGCGAGCTGGTTTAGGAATACGCCTATAAGTACGATTGAAACGAGACACACGGTTAATGAAATGACGTATTTGAGCAGCTCTACACGTAGAGTTGTCTGTTTCATTCTTTTTGCCATCGGTAGCCCACTCCCCAGACCGTCGAGATCGGAGACACTCCACACGCATTAAATTTACTGCGGATTGACCGTATAAACTCCGTAATCGTAGTAAACAGGGCATCCCCATCGATTCCATATATCTCTTGATGGATTTCTTCCCGGCTGAATACCCGCTCCTTTCGTCTGGCAAGCATTTCGCATATCTTATACTCATTGGGGGTTAACCGAACCTGTTGCTCCCCCACCCACACTTCTTTGGCGTCATAATCAAAAGTAACCCCCGCGACGGTCATCCTCGATACGTTCTTTTCCCGGGATTCCCTCCGCAAATGGGCATTTACCCGCGCACGCAGCTCTTTTACGCCAAACGGTTTTGCAATATAATCATCCCCTCCCGTCATCAAGCCGTTAACCACATCCTCCTCTTGGGATTTGGCTGTAAGAAAGAGAATGGGGAAGCTGACAAACCCCCGAATCCTCCTGCATAGCTCAAAGCCATCCACATAAGGCATCATGACGTCCAAAAGGATCAGATCGTATTCTTGAAAAAATTCTGGATTAATGTCTGTAACTTCCTGAAGGGTTATCACGACATGTTGGTCGCGATGCAAAATATTGGATATTAATGCTAAAATGTCAGAGTCGTCGTCAATCGCCAAGATTTTGGCCATTTCTATCACGTCTTTCCCTATAATAACAGCCTATTCATGCGCTTGCTTGCCTTCCCATCGGCGAAACCAGATCATACTTAAAACCAGACCGGCTAAAGTTAGCAAAGTCGCAAACACAAGCCCCTGCTTTAACTCATCTTGAACATAGTCCACCAATTCCATCGGCAAGGTTCCTTCTTGCAATAGGCCGGTTAACCCACTGAAACGAACTCCCCAGGCCCAAGGGACATACATCCATATCCCTTCTCCCAACCCTGTCGCCATAAGTGCCGATAACAGAAGCCCTGCGCCTCCCAATAGAATCGAAGCACCCATTCCAAACATAAAGGCTGAAAAAAGTTGTACGATCCATATCAATAGACTGGAACCTGTAAGCCAAAGCCATCCGTAAAAGTAACTCCACAAAGGAATATCGGTCAAGTGCAATACCCACTTCATCCCTGCTACCCATAGTACTACAGCCAAAAGAATCGAAAAAGCCTCGAATAAAATCAAGAGCAGCAGCTTGCTCGTATATCCTGATAAGCGGGATGCGGAACCGCTAAGAAGTACTTGAAAGTGCCCTGCACGTCTTTCTTGGTAAACCATCAAGCCGGTGATCATCCCAAGAAGCAAGGGCAGTGCAACGCCGATGCTCTCCATGTAAAAGGAATACATCTGAAAAGAATCCGTCTTTCTACCATGGAAGTAACCCAGAAAAAGCACTGCACATACGACTGGAATCGCAACATGAATCCATAAAATCTTGGTTCTTCGAAGCTTTAACAAATCCGCTCTTAAACATCTCCACAAACTCATACTCCTACTTTACCCTCCCTATTGTTTATGCGCTTTTTTGTGGCTCAAATCGCTGCATCGTCCATAAACATAGGAGTAGGGTCAGCAATATCGACAAACCGATTCCAATCGGAAGAACCTGCAACTCAAGAAGGGGATGTCCTTGTTCAAGCAAGGTTCCATTGGGATGTACCTTGACAACCGGAGACATCAGCCGAATGGACCAACTCCATGGACATGCCCACCATAACGTCCGAGCAGAGAGCAGAATTCCAAACCCCAATGCACACACAATGTTGAATCCCATGGCCAAGGCCGCTCCCCATTTCCGAGCCAGCCATAAACACAAAGGAATTTCCCAAAGCGTTGTGATCCAGAGTACCAAAACAGCCACAAGAGTCCTAACATTAACGATAAGCTCTCCGGATAACAGCATGCCGGCAATGCCCATTACAACAAGATAAACCATCATCGCAGCAAGGGAATAGATAGAAATTACTAACTGCTTCGCAAACCATATTTTTTTCACAGAAACCGGTAGCAGATAGACGCCGGAATAACTCGAAGCTCGCTGTTCCTTTTGATGTGTCAGGCAGCACCATAGCGCAATCGTGAGCGGCAGGAACAGAATGGACCACCAATTGATCGTATTGGATACAAAATACATGGGATTCATGATGAAAGAAAATGCCACATTTGCGAAAGGGACTAGGATAAGCAGCTTCAATGAGAATGTGCGTTTCAGTTTCAGATGCTCTGACCGAAGGAAATCCATCATTGTACTACCCCACCTCTGATCCTATGGGCAGCAACCACGTCCATAAATAACTGCTCCAAATTTTGTCCTGATTGGATCTCTCCCTGATATCCCAAAACGCCTTGGCTGATGATACCGATACGATCGGCGATTTGTTCAACCTCGGACAGTATATGGCTTGAGAGAATCACGGTCATACCTAGACGGGGGAAGGTACGAATAAGCTCCCTAAGTTCATGAATTCCAACCGGGTCCAAGCCGTTGGTAGGCTCATCCAGGATAAGCAACCGGGGACGATTCAGAAGGGCAATCGCTATACCTAGCCGCTGTTTCATCCCCATAGAAAATTGGCTTGCCGTTTTTTTGCCTGTATACTGAAGATCTACAATATTTAAAACTTCCTTGATCCGAGAGTCCGGCAGTCCGAGCAGCAGACTCCGAACCTTCAAATTTTCGAAAGCTGTTAAATTTTCATAAATGGGTGGGGATTCGATCAGCGCTCCGATTTGGCCAAGGTCCCGCCGACTCCAGATATGACCATCAAACCAAATGCTGCCGGATGTCGGTGTAATGATGCCGGTCAGCATCTTAAGTGTGGTGGACTTTCCGGCTCCATTAGGGCCGAGCAATCCATATATGGAATTTTCAGGCACCTGCAACGACAGCTCTTTTACGACTTTTTCCTTACCAAAGCTTTTTGAGACCTTCTTCATTTCTAACAATTGACCCTTCAACAATCATTCATCCTTTCATAATAAATGTTTCAAAGATGCGATAATCCCTAATCCCCCTGCACCATCTTGGCTTGAAAAAGCTTTTTGTTGAGCTCAATGATAATCAGGTCGAAACTGCCTTCAGGCTGCCGTTTGTATCGATAGGCGGAACCGTAGGTCAAAGGCTGTTTCTCTCGAATGTCTTTCGGATTGTAGTAAACATATGGCTTCTTTAGCTCCTCTTCTGTCCACCTCTTCCCCTCTTGATCCACATAATGCGTCTGCCCAATGAACCCTAGATACTCTCCCTTGGACTTCGGATTGACTTCATCCTTTAGTTCATACAGTCTTCCGCCAAAAACAACTCTGTCCAACTGGCCATCATCGATGAGCTGCTCAATGGTATATGAAGTATCCTCCTCGAGATCCAATGTAAAATGGGCGGTTTTTTCTGTTTCATCTATCACCTTTTGTGTGAAATCTTTCAGGCTCCCGCATCCTGTTAATAGAATAAATATGCTGAACGTCAAGACGAGCCAACGCTTGAAAGACTTCCCCATAAATCAAACTCCTTTCGTAAATCCATCTCATTTGTGGCTACGTTTGACTATAAGCGGTAATTATCAGAAAACTATCAAGAAGAAAAAAAAGCTTACAGCATATCTGGTGAAACTACCTAAAGTTCCTTTGTCTGAATTCGTATTTTGTCATACTCTGTATTTATCAGTTGCATAACAAACATATGTTTGTATATGATGGTGAAGATGAACGTCTCCACTGCAAACCTAGGAAGAGCTGCTGTCTGCAAGGACTGCGTCATTCTACCGCTTTTGCTTGATGCGCGGGAACGGGATATCCGCAGTTGGAGAAGCAGGGCGAGAAGCACAAGCGGTCACCCCCGCAATGGATTTAAGAGAGGATCAGAGCACGGCTCGGAACAAGGAAAAGGTACAACTGCAAGTATACGGGGACTAAGCAAATTACGAGGTAAACGAAGTTAAGGGAATGTATGCGCATTCATACTCTTTTGATAAAGGACGGGATCTCACATGAACGACAATATGCACGTTGAAGAAGAAATGAAACCAAACGGACTATTGAACACAAACTCGGATCAGCTCCTGCAGTCGCTGCTCTGGAACAGACACGATCTCCCCTCTCTGGAGCATGGTCGGCTCTATCGACATCATCACGGATTTACGCTCACCGGAATGGTCGTAGCCAGCCTGGAAGGTCGGCCGCTTCACTGCTCCTATGAGGTTGAAACCACCCGCAGTTGGCAGACCCGGAAGGTAAAGATTAAGCTCTCAATCGGCACGGAAGTTCAGTGCCTTCACCTGGAGCGGGATGATGACGGCCGCTGGTGGGACGGCGATACCGAGCTCACCGCATTTGCCGGCGTGACCGACATTGACCTCGGAATTACCCCCTCCACCAATTCCTTGCCGATCCGACGCTTGAAGCTGAGGCCTGGAGAGAGCGCGTCCATGACGGCTGTTTGGATTCAGTTCCCGAGTCTAACCATTGCCCCCCTTCCCCAGCAATATACGCGTACGGGCGAGTATACCTATCGTTATGAGAGTAACGATGGAGCCTATCAAGCGGATTTGGAGGTTGACGAGCACGGCCTCGTCACGAAGTACGCGGACGTATGGAGCCGAGCTCGCTGAGCCCGATGCGTCCATGGCCACCAGGAGCAGCATCCCTGTATCCGGACGAAAACAACAACCCGGAACCGTTGCAGCATCATCACGACCCGTTACAAGCAAGCCTCACGCTCATTTTCGGAGAAAATATCCATCGGCGAGAATTCGGTGTTCGGCTGCAATACTTTATCGGCATACACCAAAATCCCCTGCCAGGTCTGCTTAGGCCTGGCAGGGGATTTTCACGTGTATAAATCAATGCGGGACAAAGACTAGCTGCAGTACGAACAGCACGGCAAAAATATACATCAACGGGTGAACCGCCTTCCACTTGCCCTTCACGATTTTCATCAGCGGGTATGAAATAAAACCGAGCGCGATCCCGGTCGCGATGCTGGACGTAAGCGGCATGGTCAGGATGACAAGAAACGCGGGGAACGCTTCATCAAAATCATTCCACCGAATGTGCTGAACGCTGCTCAGCATCAGGCAGCCCACTACGATGAGCGAAGGTGCCGTAATGGCGGATAAACCGGCAACCGCGCCGATCAGCGGACTGAAAAAGGCGGCAACCACGAATAATGCGGCCACGACGACCGCCGTCAATCCAGTCCGACCGCCTGCGCCAACGCCGGCTGCCGATTCAACATAAGCGGTGGTCGGGCTTGTACCGACCATGGATCCGGCCACGGTTGCCACCGAATCGGAGAACATGGCACGTTCTGCACGAGGCAGCTTGTTATCCTTCATCAGCCCCGCCTGCTCCGCCACACCAACTACCGTACCTGTGGTATCGAACAGCGTCACCAGGAGGAACGAGAACACAACGGCATAGAGCCCATGCCTGATCACATCCGAGGCAGCGGTAATCGGGTTCCATACCAAGATACCTTCCGGCAGCGCAGGTACCGACATAATCCCGCTCGTAAAGGACAGCATATCGGCAAAATAAGCAATAATCCCGGTGATAATCATACCGATAAACAAGGCACCTTTCACATCGCGGGCCAGCAGCACAAGCGTAACCGCAAGTCCTACCAAGGCCAGTACAACCGATGGCTGGTGCAGATCGCCGAGCGCTACCAGATTGTCCGGATGCGCTGTAATGATGCCGCTCATCCGCAAACCGATAAAAGCAATAAACAGGCCGATACCGACCGTGATCGCATGCTTCAGATTCGACGGGATCATCTCAATCAGCCTGCGCCGCAGGGAAGTCATCGATAACACCAAAAACAGAATACCGGCTATAAATACCGCCGAGAAAGCTTCAATATACCCAAGTCCGGCGTGTCCCTGAACAACGGAATAGGTGAAGTAGGCATTCAAGCCCATCCCCGGCGCCACAGCGATCGGGTAGCGGGCTACAAGCCCCATCAGCAGTGTACCAATCACAGCGGCAATAATCGTAGCCGTGAAGCTCTGCTCAAAGGGCACACCTGCTTGCGATAGTATCAGCGGATTCACAACGGTCACATACGCCATCGTGAAAAACGTCGTGGCCCCGGCAACAACTTCTGTCTTAACCGAGGTACCGTTAGCTTTTAAATCAAACACGAAAAATCCTCCATTCATGATGCTCAGTCTGGCAATGAGCCAGACCCTTTTGGTAAGTTAGGCAATATTTGATATACTCAAACACAAATGCACTGAAAATCTCTACGTAGCAAATTCGTTCTGAACTCATTAAAAATCTTAATTAGACAATCTATTCAAATCTTAAGCGACAGCAAATAACAGGAGGCTTGAAACGATGTGCGGACGCTTTACACTCACGGTCACTTGGGAAGAACTGATGACCAGATATCTCATCGATCCCGAATCGGTATCTCCCTTTCACATTCCCCGGTACAACATCGCTCCAACGCAGATGGTCACGGCGATTATTAACGACGGCAGCACCAACCGAATCGGTCAGCTGCAGTGGGGGCTTGTCCCATCCTGGGCCAAGGATTCCTCGGCCGGAGCCAAAATGATCAACGCGCGCAGTGAAACGCTGGAAGACAAGCCTGCCTTTAGGATGCCCTTTTATCGGAAAAGATGCCTGATTCCTGCAGACGGCTTTTACGAATGGCAAAAAAACGACAATGGCAAGCAGCCCTTTCGCATCGGCTTGAGGAACGGTGAAATATTCAGCATGGCCGGTCTGTATGATACCTGGATCACCCCGGGCGGAGATAAGCTCAGCACCTGCACCGTCATCACCACCGCACCCAATCAACTCATGGAGCCGATCCATAACCGGATGCCTGTCATTCTGAGACCCGCAGACGAAGCACTATGGCTTGAACGACAGACGTCTTCTCATTCCAATGATAGCAGCCCTTCCTTCCTGCAATCCCTCAAAGAGCTTCTGAGACCTTACCCCGCGGAGGAAATGCAGGCCGTACCGGTCAGCACCACCGTGAACTCCGTTAAAAATGACTCGGAGGATTGCATCCGCTCCATTACAGGCAGCTAAATCTTTCAGAAAGGTTCGGGATTCCTCTTCAATTTCCGCTTTTTCTGCTATCGATTGGAACATAAATCAAAAACTCCATTTGCGGAAGAACGTCAGGAACGTTTTATCCCTGCATATCCCAAATCAAAAGCCCCTGCTCATAAGGAGAAAACACTCCCGAGAGGGGCTTCTTCTATGCAAAGTCAATCCATGATGTCATCCAATTGTTATCGAAACATACCCCACAGCTTGATCAAATGGAAGGTGTTGTTCGGATCGATGCGCTGTGCAAGCACGAATTGAACCATTTGCTGCTCCTGCGTGGAGCTCAGCTTTTCATTCAAGATGCCGCTGGCAGTCCGGATCAATTGATGGACTTTTGCGCTATTTTGAAGATCTGCCTTGGTCAACCCCTGAGTCAGCCCTTTAATTCTTTCCTTGACCGCCGGGTTTTTCATTTTTAGCTTGATTCGTTCAACCAGCTGCGGACTAATCCCGTACTGCTGATAACTCAATGTTGAAGCACCTCCAGTCATAAATGCTGCTACCTTTTTTGAGTATATGACGAAGGTCTGTCCATTGTGCCAACAGATTCATGTTATTAATCCATGATATCGCCCTGAAAGATCTTCTCCTGCTGCAAAAAGTCGCGCAATGGTTCATATTCAGGAGACGTCCAGAAGGAACTGTCGCTGACCAGAGCCGCTGCATCGCCCCTGGCCTCCTCCACTACTTTGAAGTCGGCGACCATGTCGGCCAGCCGGAACTCCGGCAGTCCGCTCTGCTTCGTACCGAAAAAGTCGCCAGGGCCCCGTAGCTCCAAATCCCTCCGGGATACCTCGAAGCCGTCCTCGGTTTCGGTCATAACCTGCATCCGCTCCTGACCCACTTCCGATTTCGGATCGGCCACAAGTACGCAATACGATGCATGCTGCCCACGGCCAACGCGGCCCCGAAGCTGGTGCAGCTGGGACAGACCGAAGCGATCGGCATCCATAATGATCATCAGGGTTGCGTTCGGCACATCGACGCCAACCTCAACGACCGTCGTGGAAATCAACAGCTGGACCTCATTGCTGTAGAATTGGCGCATGACCTCATCCTTCTCGGCAGGCGTCATACGGCCGTGCAGCAAGCCCACAGCATATGCAGGAAAGGCCTGCTGCATCTGGACATGCAAATCGATCGCATTCTGAACGTCCAGCTTGTCCGATTCTTCAATCAAAGGAGCAATCAGATATGCCTGACGTCCTTGATTTACTTCCCGGGAAATAAATCCGAGCACACGGTCCATGAGTTCATGTTTGACCCAATAGGTCGTAATGGGAATACGACCTTTCGGACGCTCTGACAGCGTGGATACATCCATATCGCCAAAGGCGGTAATTGCCAGCGTCCGTGGAATCGGCGTCGCCGTCATCGTGAGCACATCCGGGTTATAGCCTTTACGGCGAAGTACGCTTCGCTGATTCACGCCAAAACGATGCTGCTCGTCCGTTACGACGAGTCCCAGCTCCCGGAAGTACACATCATCCTGGATGAGCGCATGGGTACCCACGACAACGTCCGTCAACCCCATCTGTAAGGAAGCCAACAGGTCTTTACGCTTCTTCCCCGTTACGCTGCCCGTCAGCAGGCCGACGGTAATGCCAAAGGGCTCAAACAGCTTCTGCAGGGAACGCATATGCTGTTCGGCAAGAATCTCCGTCGGCACCATCAAGGCTCCTTGAAAGCCCGAGCGCACCGTTGTGAACAGAGCGATGGCGGCAACAATCGTTTTTCCCGAACCGACATCCCCTTGAAGCAAGCGGTTCATGCAGTAAGGGGAACGCATATCATGCAAAATCTCCAGCTCCACCTTCTTCTGCGCATCGGTAAGCTCAAACGGGAAGCTGCGCACGAACTCGCGGATCGTTGCATTGTCAGCCGTATGTACAACACCGTCCATCCGACTCCGATTTAGCGCGCGGAACGCCTGCATTTTCAATTGGAACAAGAAGAGCTCCTCGTACACCATCCGGCGCCGCCCTTCCTGACCTTCCCGGGAGTCAACGGGCTGATGGATCGTCATGATCGCCGCTTTACGCGGCATCAGATCATATTTCCTGAGCAAGGATTGCGGCAAAATCTCGGGAATCATCTCCCCGTATTGCTCCAATGCCTGTCCCATCGTTTTTCGGATCCAGGATTGCGTGATCTTCCCGCCGATGGAATACACCGGCTGCAGCGTTCCGCTGCGAAAGGCTCCCTTATCCGGGAACTCGGATTCGGACACCGTAAGCTGCATTCTGCGCTGATCCCACTTGCCCGTCAGCACGATCTCCCGGCCGGCCGTAAGCTGGTCTTTCAGAAAATGCCGGTTAAACCAGGTTGCGGTGAACATCCAGTTTTCAGCGAGCATTTTGCAGGTGAGACGGGATTTACGCCCGTAGCGCTGCAGTACCGGCACGCTCGCGATCTTGGCTTGAATGGTAATTTTGTCCCCGTCCTTGACTTCACTCAGGGAACGGAGCCGGTAATCCTCATACCGGAAGGGGTAATACTCCAAAAGATCCTTGACCGTAGAGACGCCAAAGGCGTGAAGCTCCCCCTCTTTCAGGGCGCTCACGCCGTTGATCTGTCTGACGGATATTTGATCGAGTTTGAGACTCATATCATCTACCTCACTTAAGCAGGCCATATATATGCTGCAATGGTTCCCGGTCCAACGTGCGTGCCGATAACCGGACCAATCTCGGAATACACCGTTTCCTCGATCGTAAACACAGCGGACAGCTGCTGCAGAAAATCCTCAACCTGAGCAGGGTCAGCTGTATGACCCACAGCCACTTTAATATTTTTCACACCGGATAGATCCTGTTGAAACAGCTCAATGATTTTGGCCGTCGCTTTCTTTCGACCGCGGACCTTGTCTACCGGAAAGATAATCCCTTCGCCGTCAATGGACAGGATCGGCTTAATGTTAAGCAGGGTGCCAAGCACGGCCGAAGCCTTGCCAATTCGCCCACCCTTCTGCAAATACTCCAGCGTGTCTACCAGGAAGTAGAGACGGCGCTTGGAGCGAAGATCCTCAAGCGACGAAATAATATCTGGAACAGCCGCAGCTTCTTGTGCGAGCTTCGCTGCATGAACCACGAATAGTCCGAAACCGTAGGACGCCGATTTGGAATCCCATACGGTGATATCCGCTTCTCCTTCGATTAGAGAGGTTGCAAGCAATGCGGACTGATACGTTCCGCTCAAGCCGGATGAGATGTGAATGGACACAATGGAGCAGCCTGGGTGCTGTTCCAGAATGGACTCATACACAGCTACAAAATCTGCGGGTGAAGGCTGGGAGGTCGTTGGAAGCTGGGGCGACTGCACCAGCTTTTTGTAGAACTCTCCCGGCGTAATTTCGACTCCGTCCAAATACGTATCTTCCCCGAACATAAGTCTCAGCGGCACAATATGAATGTTGTGTTGCTTCGCCAGGTCTGCCGGAATATCCGCTGTGCTGTCTGTCACAATAACGGTCTTATTCACCGGAACCCCTCCTAAAATGTACCTTGCATAATGTCAAAGCGTTGTTTATCAAGACTCAACGGAGAACAGATAGGAATAGATCGGCTGTCCGCCGTAGTGTACCTCAACCTCTGCGTTAGGATACTGCTCGCCGAGCCACTCCGTGAGTGCGTTGGTCGATTCTTCGCTTGCGTCCGCCCCGGTAAGCAGAGTCACGATTTCATCGCCGGACTCCAGCATTTTACCCAGCAAATCCTGGGAGGTCGTAATCAAATCCTCATTCGCTGCAACGATATTGGAATTGCGAATGCCGATGAATTGACCGGCCTTGATCTCCAGATCATCAATCGTTGTGTCCCGAACAGCATAGGTTACCTGACCTGATTGCACACGAGTGATCGCATCCAGCATGTTGTCGGTATTCATATCCGCATTCTCATCTTCCTGGAAAGCAAATGCAGCCGCGATCCCCTGCGGAATCGTCTTGCTCGGAATGACCGTTACGCTGCGCTCGCCTTCGAGAAGCTCTCTCGCCTGCTGGGCAGCCAGCACGATGTTGGAGTTGTTCGGCAGAATGTAAATCTGCTGAGCCGAGATCGAAGAAATCGCATTGACAAAATCCTCGGTGCTCGGGTTCATCGTCTGTCCTCCGGAGAGAACGACGTCAACGCCCAGACTTTTGAATATGTCAGAGATGCCTTCCCCTGACGATACCGCAATGAAACCGTATGGTGCGATCTCGTCTGCCGGAGGAACAGCCGGAGCTTCCGGTGTTACGGTCTCTGCCGGAATATCCGCAAACAACTCGGGCATCGGTGCGATGTCCATTCCCGTTGTCAGCAAATCACGGTGCTGCTCGCGCATATTCAATATATGAATCTGGGTAATTTCTCCATACAGTAGTGCCAGGTTCAACACTTCGCCCGGAGCCTTGGAATGCACATGAACTTTGATGGTCTCGTCATCGGCGATAACAATGATGGAATCACCATTCACTGCAAGCGCTTTCCGGAACTTATCTTCATCAAAGTCTGCACCCGTTCCTTCCCCGAGCTGCCTATTAATAAAGAATTCCATGTCGTATAAAAATTCAATGTCCTCTGTGGACAGTCTGGACTGGGCTGAGGCCGGAGCTTGAACCGCCGAGAAGTCAGGAACCGCTTGGAAGGCCGGTGCCTTGCTGCTCTGTTCAGCTTGTCCTTCCGCAACAGCAAACGATCCGGACGGAGCGTCTTTTCTCAGCACCTGCAAGAAACCTTCATAAATGTAAACCAGGCCCTGGCCACCCGAATCCACAACGCCAACCTGCTTCAGAACAGGGAGCATATCAGGCGTCTGGGACAGTGTTTCTTTGGCTTTGGCCAACACCTGCTCCATCAATTCCACGATATCGTTGTTGCGGCGGGAGAAATAGACCGCATGCTTGGCCGCTTCTTTAGCTACGGTAAGGATGGTGCCTTCAACAGGCTTCACGACAGCTTTATACGCAGCTTCTACGCCTGTCTGCAGTGCTGCGGCGAATTGATGAGAATTTAGTTCTGTATAAGGTGCCGCATATCGGCTGAAACCGCGGAACAGCTGGGACAGAATAACCCCCGAGTTCCCTCTGGCTCCCATCAGAAGCCCCTTGGATAGCACACCGGCACTATGCCCGACGGACTCCGAGTACTTACTCTTCAGTTCTGCCACACCTGCAGTCATCGTCAAATTCATGTTGGTCCCCGTATCGCCGTCCGGCACCGGGAACACATTCAGGGAATTGACGTGTTCTGCATGCTGCTGCAGCTGCTCCGCTCCGGCTAGGACCATCGCGGTAAATTCTGTTCCATTCAAAGAACGCTTACTCAATGAGAATTCCCCTTCCTGGCTTGATACCCATAACACTTCTTGTCGTAAATTTCATATCTATTTCATAGCTTATAGCTGACGAAATGCCCAAGCAGTAAATAAAAGACTTATCATGATAAATGGATCATAAATCTATGATGGGCTATCCTCTCGTCCTCTACGCTTTGCGGCGGTTCCCAAGCTTCTTGAGAGCCATGCCGACCAGCCCACGAACTATTTCTTCGGAAATATTATGGACTAATCAACATTGTACTATAATGGCAAAGAGAAATAAATGTTTTTAGGACAGTTGACGGAGCAATTTTTACTGTGATATTATATTTAAGTATTGTTTCATGCAGGGTTAGGAACAAGGAGGTGTAATGAATGGCTCGCAAATGTTATGTAACTGGCAAGAAACCAAGCAGTGGTAACCACGTTTCTCACGCTAACAATCACAACAAGCGTTCTTGGGGTGTCAACGTTCAAAAGGTTCGCATTTTGGTGGATGGCAAGCCAAAACGTGTATACGTCAGCACTCGCGCTTTGAAATCCGGTAAAGTGACTCGCGTATAATCATCTTGTGTTATATGAAGAAAAACTTCTTAATCTCCAGGCACCATTTGTGGGCGATCCGGGACAAGGAAGTTTTTCTTGCGTTTAGATACATATTCTCCTTCTAAACAAAAAGCACCCTGAGCAGTTAGCAGGTGCTTTTTTTATTTAGATATAAGAAAGATGAAAGAGCACGACTCCCACTTTCTTATATCGCAAGAAAAACTTCCGGTCGAACGCGGTCTGTCCTCGATAAGTACGTCGCTAGACACTCTTCTTTTGATATAAGAAAGCGAAGGAGAACTACCGCGCATTTTGGCTTTCTTATACCGCAAGAAAAACCTCCGCATGCAGCTGCGGTATGTCCTCCATGCGCTCTATCGGAGTGTTCTTGCCTCTTTCCCCAGAACCGGCTAGGCGGCGTCAGTCCCAGGCGGAGGTTTTGTTACGCCGGGACAAGCTGTCAGCTCTTGTGAAACGTATTTAAGATGGCCTTCACAAAACCTCCCAAAAACTTCGGCAGCTTGAACGTATAGAATTTCATGTCTCACCCTCCCCATCATTCTCATGCCTTCCTAGAATATGTTATGCACCAAGCCCATAGATGTGAACACAGACAAAAAAGGCTACATGAGAACCCAGCTCATGTAACCATATTTATGCGGGAAACCCGCGCCCTATGCATGCCGTTGTTCACGTTCTGGTCAAGATGTTACGCTGTCGCGGATTATTGCAATGGCTGCCGCGCGATCCGGCTTGCCGAATACGGCGCTGCCCGCAACCAGGACATCCGCTCCCGCTTCCACCACAAGCGGCGCTGTCTCCGCTGTAATGCCGCCATCCACTTCAATATGGATGTTCGGGTTGTCGGAGTTTGAAATCCATTCACGCAGCTGCGAGATCTTGTTTATGGTCCGCTCGATGAAAGCCTGTCCGCCAAACCCCGGGTTCACGGTCATTACCAGCACCAAGTCCAAGTCGGGGAGCACTTCCTGAAGGACATGGGCCGGCGTAGCCGGATTGATCGCGACGCCGGCCTTCACGCCAAACTCTTTGATCAGATGGATGACCCGATGAAGATGCGGGCAGGTTTCGGCATGAACGGTGATCAGGTCGGCTCCTGCCTTGGCGAAATCCGCAATATACAGCTCCGGCTGTTCAATCATCAGATGCACGTCAAGCGTCAGGCTCGTATGGGGCCGGATGGCTTGGACGATCGGCGGGCCCAGCGTAATATTAGGTACAAAGTGTCCGTCCATGACGTCCACATGAATCCAATCGGCTCCGCCGGCCTCGGCTTCCTTAATTTCTTGTCCCAGCTTCGCAAAATCCGCTGACAATATGGATGGGGCAATTTTTATCATCATTCAGTACCTCCGTTTCTTCTCTCTCATCTCCGTATAAAACTCCACATAATGCTCATAACGGCTAGCCAGGATGATTCCATCCTCTTTGGCTTGGAGCACCCGGCAGCCCGGCTCATGCAGATGACTGCAGCCTCTGAATTTGCATTCGGCAGCATAAGGAGCAAATTCTCTGAAACAGGTCGATAACTCCTCGACACCCAGCTCCAGAAAATCCAGCTGGCTAAAACCGGGGGTATCGGCGACATACCCCCCGTTATCAAGCTCAATCAGCTCTACATGGCGTGTCGTATGCCGACCGCGGCCAAGACGCAGGCTGATTTCACTCGTCTCCAGCGAGAGGCCCGGCATTAACGCATTCAGCAGGGACGATTTTCCGACACCGGATTGACCGGAGAAGACACTGATTCGGCCGGCCAGCCGTTTCTTCACCTCTTCGGTCCCGACCCCTTGCAGAGAGCTGGTAATCAGCACTTCGTAACCAATCTCTTCATACTGGCGCTTCACCTGCTCCAGCACATCGTCGGAGGCGTCCACAAGATCCTGCTTTGTCAGACAGATCAATGCCTCAAGGCCCTCATGCTCTATATGTACCAGAAACTTATCCAGCAGATGCAGGCTCAGATCCGGTTCTTTGACCGAAAACAACAGCACCGCCAAGTCGACGTTCGCGACAGGCGGGCGAATTAATTGGGAAGACCGTGGAAGAATTTCGTCCACGGTCCCTTCCCCATTTTCAGTCAATGAGTACATAACGTGATCTCCAACGAGCGGAGAGATGCCTTTCTTTTTGAAAATGCCGCGGGCTCTGCATTGAACCGCTGGGTCCTCCCCGGATATAATGTTGCCATCCTGCATGGGTTTGACATAATAATATCCGCTTAGTGCCTTCACGATCAGTCCCTCTAGCATATAATAGGCCTCACCTTTCTTGTTGAAATTTAGTATTCTCAAGACTTGTTTCTAATCGTTATCATTACCTTTGCCATTCCCCTTGCCGTTTCCATTGTTGCCATTGTTGCCATTGTCCCAATGGTAAGCAGCATCATCTTCCTCATTCGAACCTTCCTCGCCATTTCCTTCATCCGGGTTAGTGTCCACCGGCACATCAGGTTCAACAGGCGGTTGTTCAAAGGTCGGCTGCGGCACGGTACCGTTCTTGACATCGCTGTAACTTACGCTGTACGTATCCACCTGGCGACCGTCACGGAAAATCATGACCGTTGCATGCTTGTCGGGAGCCAGCAGCAGCTTAACAGGCACCATTTCCGAGGTCGTTATGGTCTTGTTCACGGCTTCCTGGTTTTCTCCCAGCGCATCGGTGAAAACGACCCGTATTTTGCTTTCTTGGCCTTCTACGCTTGGTGAGACAGGTACGCTGTAATTATACTCAAGCGCATCCGAAGGATAGCCTGAGCTTACGAAGAGCGTGATATTTGAGCCTGGAGGAACCTGTTCATTGGCCTCATGCGGCCACTGCTCTACTACGATGCCCTTCTTCACTTCATAACTGGATCTCTCTTTGATTGCCTCAACCTTAAAGCCATTGGACTCTAAAATATTGACAGCATTCTCCTGCTCTAAGCCAACGACGCCTGGCATTGGGACCGATCTCTTGCCCTCGCTTACCGTTACGTTAATTTCATCCTTCTCGGGATCGATAGGTGAATTGGCTTCTGGGCTTTGTTTAAAGATCTTGCCTTGCGGCACTTCATCATTTTTCTCCGGAGTTTGCTTAATGGAGGTTTTATTAACTCCGATCTTTTCTAACGCAGCAACAGCCTGATCAAACGTCTTACCCGAGAGGTCCGGCATTTTTTCAAGCGGCTTCGCATCCCCAACCGACAATTGAACCGGAGCCCCCTCCCTCAGCATGCTCTCTGGTTCCTTGTCCTGGGCAAACACAATGCCTTCATCGACATTTGGTTTATATTCACGAATGACTTCCTCATTCACCGTCAAGCCTTTGGCCTCAAGCTCGCGGATCGCTTCCTCTTCCGTCATACCTACAACTTGGGGCACCTTAACCTCGGGTACCTCCAACATGTTGTTCACATACATGACAACACCAAACATAAGGCCGAGGAACAGGAGCACCGAACCGATGATGATGGTCGGCTTGACCCATTTTTTCTTCGGTTTGCCGGTCGACTTTGCCTCAAACTCCTCGTCATCCGAGTCGTCGTCATCGTCATGATGATGCTGACTGCTGCGCTGCATCGTTTTGAGCGCTGGCATGACCAGTGTAGAATCGGCATCGTCCTCAAACTCCATCTTCGGTTCGTTCAGTCGCATCGGCATCAAGCACGTCTCAAGATCGTCCATCATCTCTTCCGCGGACTGATAACGCTCCTCCGGGTTTTTGCGCATGGACTTCAGGATGATGTTCTCCACGCTTTGAGGAATGAGCGGGTTTACTTCTCTAGGCTCATCAAATTCCTCCTGGAGATGCTTCAGAGCAACACTAATCGGGCTCTCGCCCAGAAAAGGAAGACGGGCCGTGAGCATTTGATATAACACAATACCAAGGGAGTATAAATCCGATTTCTCGCCCGTAACAACGCCCTTGGCGTGCTCCGGCGAGAAATAATGCACAGAGCCCACAACGGAGCCTGTCTGCGTAATGGTTGTCGACGTGACCGCCCTGGCAATGCCAAAGTCCGTTACTTTGACCCTCCCATTACGGCCAATCAGAATATTATGCGGTTTAATATCCCGGTGAATGATCTGGTTATGATGAGCGTGTCCCAGCGCATCGCAAATCTGGGTAGCAATCCGCACAGCTTCTTCCACCTGCAGCGGTGCCCGTTCTTTTATGATTTCATTCAAGTTCTGACCTTCGATATATTCCATGACGATGTAATGCACATCTTCCTCTTGGCCCACATCATAGATGCTGACCACGTTGGAATGCGACAACGAAGCCGCTGATTGTGCCTCACGCCGGAAACGGCGGATAAATTCCTCGTCGTGCACAAACTGCTGGCGCAGCACTTTGATCGCTACATTCCGGTTCAGCAAAATATCCTGAGCCTTGTAGACCAGCGCCATGCCACCGCCACCGATGCGTTCTATAATTTTATAACGACCAGCCAATTCATGTCCGATCATGAATCCCACCCCTTTATACGTTGCCCGACAACTTCTTCTTGATGTTCAAACATTGCGACCGTGATGTTGTCCTCACCGCCAGCAAGAAGTGCCAGTTGAAGCAGGCGATCCGCTCTTTCTTCCAGAGGAAGGTCAAGTGAACCGGAAATCTGTCCGATCAGCTCGCGGCTGACCCGGTTGCTGAGCCCGTCACTGCAGAGCAGCAGCACTTCGCCTTCTCCGATCGTAACCGGTGTAAGCTCAACCGTCACATCCACATCCGTTCCAAGTGCCCGGCTTAATACGTTTTTCCGGGGATGGGTTTCCAGTTGATCTTCCGTAATCTGACCACTCTTAAAAAGCTCATTAACCAATGTGTGATCATCTGTGAGTCGAATCACTTGTCCGGGAACGACTTTGTAAGCCCTGCTGTCCCCGATATGTCCGATATAGCCTTCGGAACCTCGCAGCAGCACCGCTACAATCGTCGTGCCCATATTGTGAAGCCGCTCATCAGCCGAGGCTTCCCGATAGATAACTGCATTGGCATGCAATATGGCATCACCAAGCGCAGCCCGAATACTTTCCATGGACATGTCCTCCTCCAAAGAGGACAAATCCTCGGCCACGGTATCTACCGCAAGCCTGCTGGCGGTGTCACCCGCAAGGTGACCTCCCATACCGTCAGCAACCACACCCAAGGTATAGCCATGCTCCAGTGTGCTAACAAATACCGAATCTTCATTAACAGGACGAACGCGTCCCACATGGCTTACATGAACCGTCTTGATCAAATCTTCTCACCTCAACTCCATATGCTTGGCCCGGAGCTGACCGCAAGCGGCAGCGATATCATGGCCTTGTTCACGACGGATGGTCACATTGACCCCCTTGTCTGCTAACGCACGTTGAAATTTGAAAATATCGTTACGCGATGTGCGAACATATTTCCGTTCCGGCACATGGTTAACCGGAATCAGATTGACGAAGCAGTTCATATCCTTAATGACGTCCGCAAGCTCTTCGGCATGCTCAACCTGATCATTTACGCCGCCGATCAAGGCGTATTCAAACGTAATGCGGCGTCCAGTTTTTGCTTGATAATAACGAAGCGACTCAATCACGTCGTCAAACGGGAACCGACGGTTAACAGGCATTAGCTTGGAGCGCAGCTTATCGTTCGGTGCATGAATGGAGATGGCCAGATTAATCTGGGTATCCTCTTCCGTGAATTTATAGATGTTAGGCACAATGCCACTCGTCGAAACGGTAATGTGGCGCTGGCCGATATTCAATCCTTTTTCATGGATCATCGTGCGCAGGAACTTCATGGTCGCTTCATAATTCTCAAACGGTTCGCCCGAGCCCATGATCACGATGCTGCTAACACGTTCTCCCGTCTTATCGAGAATCTTCTGCGCCTGGACCACTTGAGCAACAATCTCGCCGGAGGTCAGATTTCGCTTCAGGCCACCCAGTGTGGATGCGCAAAACGTACATCCGATACGGCAGCCAACCTGCGTTGTAACGCAGATGCTGTTGCCGTAATTGTGCCTCATGATGACGGTCTCGATCGCATGGTCATCATGCAGGCCGAACAGAAACTTGACCGTTCCGTCCTTTGACTCCAGCTTGGTGATTTCCGTCAAGGTAACGAAACTGAATTCATCCTCCAGCTTGGTCCGAAGCTCCTTGGACAGATTCGTCATTTCCGCGAAGTCGTTCACCCGCTTCACGTACAGCCAGTCATAAATCTGGGTTCCCCGAAACGCGGGCTCCCCGTTCTCTTGAGCCCATGCTTGAAGCTCTTCCAGTGAATAATCATATATAAAAGGTTTCATTCTCACCACACCTGTCTAATTTAGAGGATGTCCAGCCCGTATTCTTCCGAACGCTCCCTATTACATTCATATTCATCTCTTTTTTCATTCTTCCTATTCTAACATAAATAAAAGAGACGGTAAAAGAGGAAAACCCGCCGGCATTGGCGGGATACGACTATAGTCATGTCAGCGGAGCCCTTAAGAGGGACGTCTGCCGAGTCTTGCAATGTAAAAGCCGTCACTATGGTAATGCTGGGGCAGAATTTGAATCCCGCCTCCCCGCTGAAGCGATTTCCCTTCCAGCCGGCTTAAGTCTCCAAGACCATCTTCCGCGATTCCAAACCCGGAATGGCTATCCAGAAAAGCAGATACAACCCCTTCATTCTCCAGCGGCTCAATCGTGCACGTGCTGTACACCAAAAGCCCTCCGGGACGAAGCAACGTGGAGACCGACTCCAGCAGCCTGAGCTGCAGCGCCGCTATTTCATGGATGTCCTCCTGTGACTTGCCCCACTTCAGATCGGGCTTGCGGCGAATGACGCCAAGGCCCGAGCACGGAGCATCCAGCAAAATTCGGTCAAAAGACGCAGGCTCGAAGCGGTCAACCAAATCCAGCGCGTCCCCGGTCACGATCGAAATGCTGTCCAGTCCCAGACGACCAGCCTGATCCGATATCAGCTTGCCTTTATGAGCATGAATGTCGTTGGCAACAATGCTGCCCTCATCCTTCATAAGCTCGCCCATGTGGGCACTCTTCCCGCCCGGGGCTGCGCAGCAATCCAGCACCCGCATTCCCGGCTCAGGCTTAACAGCTTCAGCGACCAGCATGGAGCTTTCATCCTGGATCGAGATCATTCCATCCCGGTACCAATCCGTCAAGGCCATATTGCCCGCTCCCCTTACAACAATCCCGTAGGGACTAAGCGGCGATGGGGCAGCTTCATAGTTCTGGCTGCACATTAATTTCAGCATGTCGTCACGGCAGATCATCGTGGTGTTCACTCTCACGCTGACAGCCGGCGGTTCGTTGTTTGCGGCACAGATTGCCTCTGCCGTCTCGATCCCGTACTGCGATATCCAGCGCTCCACCAGCCACAACGGATGGGAATGCTGCAAGGAAATGCGCTGGGCCGGCGGCATATTCTCAGGGATCGCCAAGCTTTCCTTCTGGCGCAGAATATTCCGAAGCACCCCGTTCACCATGCCGGAGATCCCTTGATGCCCACGGCGCTTCGCCAGATTAACGGCCTCGCTGACAACCGCGTGATCCGGAATCCGATCCAGATATATGACCTGATACAGACTGATGCGAAGCAGTGCTCTTACCCACGGCTGAAGCTTCTGTACCCCTTTGTTGACAAACTTGTCCAAAAAATAATCGAGCGTGTTGAGCCTTGAGATCGTGCCATAGATCAGCTCTGTGGCAAGTCCCGCGTCGCTCTTTGCAAGCGAGGACCTCTGCAGAGCGGAGTTGAGCAGGAGATTGCTGTACGCCCCCTCCTGCTCAACCTGAGTCAATACGTCCATCGCCAGCTCCCGAGGAGAGTCCAGGCGTCCCTTCGGCCTGCGGTTCCCGCTCACGACAACACCGTCCCGACCGTCAGGCTCGTCCCGCGCACGAATTGCGCCGCATCCATTGCCTTTTTGCCGCTGGGCTGGACGGTTAACAGCGTTAGCGTGCCATCGCCTGTTTTGACAACAATCCCCTTCTCATGAAGCTCTAGCACGCTTCCTGGCTGTGCATCGTTAGATGGGGTCTGTGCACTGTCCGGCTTAGCCGCTGCCCATACTTTGAACACATCCCCGTTCCACAGCGTAAATCCGCCGGAGTAAGGAACCAGACCGCGAATTTGATTGTAAATTTCGCGGGAAGTGCGAGTCCAGTCGATTCTTTCGTCATCCCGGGTCAGGTTCGGTGCATACGTTGCCTGCGTCTCATCCTGGGGCTCGGCATCCACCTTGCCCTTCACAAGCCGCGGCAGCTCCGATCGCAGCAGCTCCGCGCCGGCTTGGCTCAGCTTCTCAAACATGGTTCCGGCCGTATCGTCATCCTCAATGGGAACCTCGGTGCGGGCGATCATGTCGCCCGTGTCGAGCCCCTCCGCCATATACATCAGCGTGATGCCTGTTACGGATTCTCCGTTGATGATACTGCGCTGAATCGGAGCTCCTCCCCGGTAAGCGGGGAGCAGCGAGCCGTGGACATTGAGACAGCCCAGTGACGGCATATCCAGCACCGATTTCGGCAGGATTTGACCATAGGCGGCGGTGACAATCATATCAGGCTTATACTCGGCCAGCTCGGCCACAGCTTCCGGATTCCGCAGGCGCTGAGGCTGCAGAACAGGAATGCCGTGACGAAGAGCGGCTTCCTTAACCGGCGTTGGGGTCAGCACCTTTTTACGCCCTTGCGGGCGGTCAGGCTGTGTAACGACGGCGACAATGGAATAACCTTCGCTAATCAACATTTCAAGACTGGGTACTGCAAAGGCCGGGGTGCCCATAAATACGATATTCATCGGTTCTCCAGCTCTTTTCTCGGCTGTTCCGGAACATACTCATACACCCGGTCAGCGATTTCCGTAAACAGCACCCCGTTCAGATGATCGATTTCATGCTGAAACGCTCGCGCAAGCAGCCCGGTACCTGTAATGACAACCTCATTGCCTTCGCGGTCAAGCCCCTTAACGGTCACTTTCTCCGCACGGCGCACATCTCCGTTCCATCCTGGAATGCTCAGGCAGCCTTCCGGCCCGAATTGCTCGCCTTCGCTCTCCACGATCTCCGGATTGATCATTTTGATCAATCCATGCTCGTCACCGGCGTCGATCACGATCAAACGCTTCAGAATGCCGACCTGCGGCGCAGCCAGTCCGACGCCTTCCGCATCGTACATGGTATCCGCCATATCGTCCAGGAGCTTTTGTACGTTCGGCGTAATTTTGGTAACTTCCTTTGCCTTTTTATGAAGAACCTCATCCGGTTCTTTAACGATAATACGAATCGCCATGTCTATGACACCATCCTTGTGCTTTTCATCATTATATGCTGTATTACATTAACATTTGCGGATCTACGTCAATACTGATCTGGAGCTTGCTGTCCCGCGCCGAATCCTGCAGCTTCTCGGCAACCGAGCGCACCAGCGAGACAGCATCCATCGTTCCCCGCCATTTTATCATACATTGAAATCTGTATCTATTTTTTAGCCGCGGAATGGGAGAAGCTACCGGACCCAATATATCGAGCGCGCTTGCGTCGAATCGGTCCAGGCTCCCAAACCATCCCCGGCGGTCGGATTCGCTTTTGATGGTCGCAGCAAAATTTTCCGCCATTCTTACCAGCAGCGGCAGCTGCTCATGCGACAGCGTCACCAGGATCAGCCTGCAATACGGCGGATAATGGAGCGCTTTGCGGTGCTTCAGCTCGTCCTTGACGAAGGATAAATAATCATGGCTGCTTGCATGGATAATCGAATAGTGCTCCGGCGTATAGGATTGGATAACCACTTCACCCGGCAGCTGATGGCGGCCTGCTCTTCCGGCAACCTGAGTGAGCAGCTGAAACGTCTTCTCGGCCGCCCGGAAATCGGGCAGATTCAACGCCGAATCGGCCGTAATGACGCCGACCAAGGTGACATCAGGGAAATCCAGGCCCTTGGCGACCATCTGGGTGCCTAGCAGCACGTCCCCTTTTTTATCCCGAAACTGCTTCAGCAGCTTCTCATGTGAGCCCTTCTCGGTCGTGGTATCCACGTCCATCCGAATGACGCGAATGCCGGGAAACAGCTTGGCCAATTCTTCCTCGACACGCTGTGTGCCAGTCCCGAAATAACGTATATGCTCGCTTCCGCAATCCGGGCAAACCTCCGGCGCTTGGGCGGCATAACCGCAATAGTGGCAGCGCAAATTATTCGATTTCTGATGGTAGGTCAGCGAAATGTCGCATTCCGGACAGCCTGCCACATATCCGCAGCTCCGGCACATGACAAACGTGGAGTAGCCCCGCCGATTCAGCAGCAGCACCGTCTGTTCCCCGCGTTCCAGCCTTGCCGAAATCGCGGCATGCAGAGAGCGGCTGAACATGGAGCGATTTCCTTCACGAAGCTCCTCCCGCATGTCCACGACCTGGACCTCGGGCAGCTTGTTGCCCAGTGCACGGCTCGGCATCTCCAGCAGATGAGGCGCAAAATCATCCTGAGCTTGCGATCTCGCCGCATGGTAACTCTCCAGCGAAGGCGTTGCCGAACCCAGAATGACGGCTGCGCCGGTCAACTGGGCGCGGTGAATCGCAACATCCCGGGCATGGTACTTCGGTGTCTCTTCCTGCTTATAAGAGCCTTCATGCTCTTCATCCATAATGATCAATCCCAGACGGTTAAACGGCGCGAATACCGCCGATCGAGCGCCCACGACAACGGACGCCCGGCCTTCTCTTATTTTCCGCCATTCATCGTAACGCTCTCCATCTGAAAGCCGGCTGTGCATAACAGCCACACGATCGCCAAAACGAGCTTTGAACCGTTCCACCATTTGCGGCGTCAGCGATATTTCGGGCACCAGCACAATCGCCTGACGTTCCTGTTCGAGGCATCGCTGAATCGTCTGCAGGTAAATCTCGGTCTTACCGCTGCCCGTCACCCCGTGCAGGAGAAACACGCCATGCTTGCGTTCATCCAGCTTGTGCACGATGCTGCGATACACCGCTTGCTGCTCCGGTGTGAGCGCCAATGGGGTGCTAGGCGTGAAATGCCGCCCTCGATACGGATCGCGGAACACTTCGATATCCTCGAGGGTAATCAGCCCTTTGTCAGCCAGTCCCTTCACGGTGCCTGCGGTGACACCCAGCGTCTGGAGCAGATCCTTCTGCGATATCGGCAGAAATGCTTCCATCTCCAAAATATATTGGAGCACTTCCTTCTGACGCTGAGCCTTGGCCGGGAATGAAGCCAGTGCCTGATGAGCTTCCTCGCTTGATACGGCAAGCTCTACCGCTTTTATCGTTTTTTTCTGCAGCTTATCCTTGATTTGCTGGAATTCGCTAAGCCGTCCTCGGCCGATCAGCGCTTTAATGGTCGCAGCGCCATCCGGAAATGCCCGCGTTAACTGCTGGAGCGAAACCTCGCCTTTCTGACTGACAAAGCGGATGATCTCCTGCTCCGACTCACTTTCGGGCAGGAGCGCAAATAATCCGTCGGTTTGATCCGTCTGCAACGTGTCTGAATCGCCAATGGAAATATACCGCTCCGCCTTCCCTTTCAGCGCCGTAGGCAGCATCGACTGCAGAACCGATATATATCGGCATGCGTAACGCTCCTTCATCCATTCGCCAAGCTCAATCAGCTCAGGCGAAAGCGGCGGCATCACATCGAGGACTTCCTGAATCGGCTTCATTTTGGCCGAATCCATCTCGGGCCGGGGATGCAGAGAGACCACGAATCCCTGGAGCGTACGGTGCCCGAACGGCACGCCGACCCGGCTGCCTACCTCGACCCAGGGCCGAAGTTCCTCAGGAATCAAATAATCAAAAGGCCGGTCCGTATCCTTGGACGGCACGTCCACAATCACTCGTGCCATTTCCATCAGGATGACCTCCCGGTTAACCGATCAGCCGCCAGCGTTAACAACCTCTGGGCCACTTCCTCCTTGGACATCACTGGAAGCTGCAGGACCAGCCCTTCTGCATCAAAGATATGAACGCTGTTCGTATCCGTGCCAAAGCCCGCTCCTGCCTGTGTAACATCGTTCGCAACGATCAGATCGCAATTTTTGCGTTTCAGCTTTTCTCTGGCGAACTGCTCCACTGTATCGGTCTCAGCTGCAAATCCGATTAAGAACTGGGAGGTTTTTTGGCGTCCCAGGCTCTCCAGAATGTCGGTTGTTTTGACAAGATCCAGCGTCATGGTCTCCCCGCGCTTTTTGATCTTAGATGTCGCTACCTCAGCTGGGCGATAATCGGCAACAGCGGCCGCCTTGACCACGATATCACTATGCTCGAATACGCGTTGCACCGCATCGTACATATCCTGGGCCGATTCCACTCTTTCCACCTTGATTCCCTCTGGTGGAGCTTCATCGGTATGAGCGGCAATGAGGTGAACATCCGCTCCCAGCTGCTTGGCCGCTTTTGCGATCGCAAATCCCATTTTCCCGGAAGAATCATTCGTTATATACCGGACCGGATCAATGCGCTCAATGGTACCGCCGGCTGTGACAACCACCTTTTTGCCGTGCAATATGCCAGTGGAGCTGCTCGCTTTATCCTCATTCAACGCCACAGGTCGTGCCCCGCGATCTCGGAAAAAACGTTCAACCACGTCAACAATCGTATCAGGTTCTTCCATCCGTCCCTTTCCGACATATCCGCAAGCCAGAAGCCCCTCTCCGGGTTCAATCATGGACACCCCGCGGGAGACCAGCGTCTCCATATTGGCCATGACGGCCGGGTGCGTGTACATATGCACGTTCATTGCCGGCGAGATCATGACGGGAGCCGTCGTCGCGAGCAGCGTCGTGGTCAGCATGTCATCCGCCAGGCCATGTGCCATCTTGCCGATAACATTGGCTGTGGCCGGAGCGATCAATACCAAATCGGCCAGATCGGCCAAGTGAATATGCGAGACGACCGAGGGGTCCCGTTCATCAAAGGTATCGCTATAAACCGGGTTTTTGGTCAGCGTTTGAAGCGTTAATTCCGGAATGAACTGCTTCGCGGATTCCGTCATAATGACATGCACATCCGCTCCCCTCTGGACAAGCCTGCTGCATAAAGTCGCTGCTTTATACGCGGCAATGCCACCCGTAACGCCAAGCACAATGACTTTTCCGTTCAACATGACAATCCCCCGCTTTCCATTGTATAAAGGCTACATTCTCATATCTTCTCAAAAAAATAACAACCTTTCGGTTGTCACATTTTCGCGCGCTAACGCATGTTATTCAAATATTGAAAAAAAGCCTTAGTCCTGTCCCCGCTCGATTTTCACGTAATCGCCATAGATTTCTTCCAGAGCGACACCGACAAACTTATGGGATTTAGGATGTTTCAACTCGCTGACTCCGCCTTCACGCAATTGGCGTGCGCGGCGGGAAGCTGCAACCACAAGAGAATATTTACTGTCTACTTTATTCATCATTTCATCAATGGATGGATATAACATGGTCGAAGCACCTCTTCTTCTTTTACTTGAAAGTTAGCACCGTCTATGAAAAGACAGCTTACTTTCTCACCTTACAATGTTCGGCAATAATGATAGATTGTATTCTCTCACAAGCGAGATTGATTTCATCGTTCACTACCGCATAATCATAATGCTGCAGTAAATTGATTTCGTCAACCGCTACGGACATGCGGTGGTCGATGGTCGCTTGGCTCTCTGTTCCCCGGCCCTGGATCCGATCCTTCAGTTCATCCAGCGACGGCGGCATCAGAAACACAAAGATACCCTCGGGAAACTTCTCCTTGACCTTCAGTGCGCCCTGCACTTCGATCTCCAGTATAATATCCTTACCGGAGGCTAAAGTTTCTTCCACAAAATCACGCGGGGTTCCATAATAGTTCCCGACGTATTCCGCATATTCGAGAAGCTGGTCGTTCTCAATCATATCCATGAATTGTTCCCGACTTTTGAAAAAATAGTTCACACCATGTACCTCACCGAGCCGTGGCGAACGCGTCGTTGCCGACACCGAATACACCAGCTCCGGAACCCGGCTGCGAAGTGCCGTACAGACGGTTCCCTTACCCACCCCGGAAGGACCGGACAATACAATCAATAATCCTCTAGACATAGTACTCCTCATCTTATTCGTCGTTGTCGTCATCTTTGCTGGACAGACGGTGAGCCACCGTTTCTGGCTGCACAGCCGATAAAATCACGTGATCGCTATCCGTAATGATAACAGCCCGTGTCCTTCGGCCATATGTAGCATCAATCAGCATATGACGGTCCCGTGCTTCTTGAATGATCCTCTTGATCGGAGCCGACTCAGGACTCACGATTGAGATGATCCGATTGGCCGATACGATGTTTCCGAAGCCAATATTAATAAGTTTGATTGCCATAGTGCGGTTGCTCCCCCTATACATTTGACTCTTACATGCCGATGAAGCTGCGGTCATTCCACATTAGCGGCTTGTTCACGAATCTTCTCCAGTTCCGCTTTCATTTCGACAACACGGTTTACCAGAGTCAGATGATTGGCTTTCGATCCAATCGTATTGACTTCTCTGTTCATTTCCTGAATCAGAAAATCCAGTTTACGGCCTACAGGGCTTTTCTGATGAAGCAGCTCTCTGCATTGTTCCAAATGGCTGTGAAGGCGAATCAACTCCTCGTCCACATTGGAACGTTCAGCAAACAGAGCAACTTCCATTCCGAATATATGTTCATCAACAGCAAGCGACCCGTCATCAAGAGATTCAATGCGCTGCCTCAGACGCTTCCGGTACTCTTCCGGAACTTCAGGAGCAAGTTCGGTCATTTCTCGGTGAAGCAGCTGTAATCGGTCAAGCCTCTGCTCGATATCCTTCACGAGAAAAGAACCTTCCCTGCTGCGCATCTGGATCAGACCCTCCAGCGCTTGTTCAAGACCTTGAAGAAGCGCATCATTCCATAACTTCTGCTGCGCTTCATCCATGGGAAGTCCGCTCGGACTAACAAGAACATCTGGCAGCGACAAAATATCCCGCACCGCCAGATCTCCCTTGATTCCATATGACTTCAAATCCTCGGCTGCCTGTAAATACGCCTGAACCATGGTGTGGTTCAGCACGGCACCCTGGGACTCGCCGTTGTTTTCCTTGTTAATATAAACATCAATCCGTCCGCGTCCGATTCGGCTCTGTACGGTCCGTCGAAGTGAATCCTCGAAGCAGGCCCATTCACGGGGCATACGAAAGACGATTTCACAATACCGATGATTGACCGACTTCACTTCGAAAGAGATACTGTAACCTTGAAAATCGACAACGGATTGCCCATATCCGGTCATGCTCAATGACATCGGAATCACATCCATTACACTATTGTAATTGATAATTATTAATGAAACAAGGGGGTCAATCGGCGGCCCGATTTCTCCCAGACATACTCCATTAATTGTACGCTCATTTCATAGAACATAAACGGCGTCATCAAATATATGCCGTTAAAATGCTCTGTTGCAACATCCAACAGCTCCTTGCCGATCTTGACACCCATTGCCCGGCCCGCTTCGCCTTCAAGCCCGGCCATGCGGCTGCGGACTTCATCCGAGAGCTGAATGCCCGGCACCTCGTTATGCAGATACTCCGCGTTCCGTCCGCTTGCCAGCGGCATGATGCCGATAAAGATCGGGATATCCAGATGTGCCGTCGCTTCTCTCAGCCTAACCATTAACTCGGGATCGTACACGGGCTGCGTCATCACATAATCCGCACCGGAGGCAATCTTCTTCTCCAAGCGAGCAACCGCCTTGTCAAGATGCCTTACATTGGGATTGAACGCTGCGCCGACAACGAATTTGGCCTTCTGCTTCAGCGGCTTTCCGGAAAAAGCAATACCTTCGTTCAGCTGTTTGATCATGCGGATGATTTCAAATGAGGTCATGTCGTAAACCGAGCTGGAATCCGGCAAATCCCCGAAGCGTGCCGGATCCCCGGTCACCGCAAGCACATGGTCGATGCCGAGCGCATCAAAGCCCATCATGTGCGACTGCGTGCCGATCAGGTTTCGGTCACGGCAAGCGATGTGGATCAGCGGCCGCAATCCTGTCCGTGCTTGTACAAGATGGCCGAGCGCCATGTTGCTCATGCGAGTTACGGCCAGCGAGTTATCCGCAAGGGTCAGCGCATCGGCTCCCGCTTTTTTCAAAGCTTCCGCACCTTTCATGAACTTGGTGATATCCAAATCCCTTGGAGGGTCCAGCTCCACGATAACGGTATGTCGCTCCTTCACGATATCGACAATCGTCGGCTCCCCGCTGCGTTCATAAAATTGCTCCTGGGCCGTCTCGTGAATCACGATCCGGTTGACTTCAGCCTCCTCGACGATCGGAAGCGGCGCAGGCACGTAACCGGACAACGCCGATGAAATTTCAGCAATATGCTCCGGCGTCGTTCCACAGCACCCGCCAACAATCCGGGCGCCACGATCCGCAAACTCCAGTGCCGTCTTTCCGAAATACTCGGGACTCGCACCATACCGGTATTCCCCGTCCACATAGTCGGCGATCCCTGCATTCGGATAGACCGAAGCCGGAAGATTCATAATACCGTTCAAGGTTTCCAGCGCGCGCATGATGCCGTTTGGACCTGTCCGGCAGTTAAAGCCGATTACGTCCGCGCCTTCTTGGCTCAGGATGCGGTAAGCATCCGGCATCGTGAAGCCGTCCAGCGTGCGGGCAATATCCTCCACCGCAAACTGGCAGATCACCGGCAAGTCGCTTAGCATTCGAGCCTGCGCCAAAGCCAATTGAATTTCATCCACGTCATAGAACGTTTCGAGCAGAATGCCGTCAACGCCTTCCGATATGAGAACCGTCAGCTGCTCTTCGAAGTAACGCTTGAGCTCGCTCGTGGAAATGTTGCTTCTTTTGCCCGCGCGAATGGAGCCTACCGCACCCACTACATATCCGTTATCGCCAGCGGCTTCACGCGCAATTCTTACGCCTGCGCGGTTGATCTCTCCTACCTTCGCCTCCAAGCCGTATTTGGACAGCTTGTCATAATTGGCAGAGAACGTGTTCGTCTCAATGACCTGCGCACCAGCCTCAACATACTGGCGATGAACGTTCCCGATGACCTCCGGGGAGGTTAAATTCAGTTCTTCATATGATATGCCCACAGGAAATCCTTTTTGATATAAATAAGTACCCATCGCGCCGTCACCGACCAGTACCTGATTCTCCCATGCCTGCCGAAGATTCGGTTTCATCGCGTTTCTCCTCCACCCGACGTTTATTTTCAACTAATGTATCATAAAACCTCTCTAAAGATAAAGAGACAAAAGGGAGGCCTTCAGAAGGCCTCCCTACCGTGTCCACCCCTACAGGACAAACTTTAGAACATACCGTTTTTTTGCTTTTGCGGGTGGGGATTGTTATGGCTGCCGGATCCTCTAACAGGCGAGCGTTCCTGCGTACACGACCTCGGCCGGCCCTGTCATGTACACATGATTGTCGGACTCCTCCCACTCGATGAACAAGTCCCCGCCTTTAAGAGAGATTGTTGCGCTGCGATCTGTCAATCCGTTCAGCACCGAGGACACCAATGTTGCGCAGGCGCCGGTGCCGCAGGCCAAGGTCGGCCCTGCACCGCGCTCCCATACCCGCATATCTACTTGCCCCCGTGAGTTCACCGTCGCAAACTCCACGTTAATCTTTCTCGGGAAGAGCGGATGAACCTCAAGTTTGGGCCCCCATACGCCGATATCGAAGTTAATGGCATCGTCCACATAAATGACGCAGTGCGGATTCCCCATGGATACCGCGGTGAAGCGGAATTCCCGGCCGTCCACTTCAATGGGATGATTCACCACCCGATGGAGATCGATCAATGTAGGCACGCTCAGTCCATCCAGGACCGGTTCACCCATATCGACCCGCACGCTGCTTACTTGACCGTCCTGAACCGTAAGGCGCACTTGTTGTACTCCGGCGCCGATGGTTTCAATGGTAATCTCCTCTCGGTCAATATAACCGTGATCATACACATACTTCGCGACACAACGAATGGCGTTGCCGCATTGTTCGGCTTCGGAACCATCTGAGTTCATGATGCGCATCATAAAATCAGCCTTCGCGGAAGGCAAAATATATACAAGTCCGTCTGCACCGATGCCGAAAAAGCGATTGCACAGCTTCACGGCCCGTTCGGATGCATTGGATGGAAGTTCTTGTTCGCCGTATACGACAACGAAGTCGTTGCCAAGTCCATGCATTTTCGTAAATTCCATCATAAAACCCATCTCCTCTGCAATTGCTATGCTCGTGCTTAGCATATCGCAGAGGTGATGGGCTATCCATTCAATTTATGCCGAAATATTTGCACTCTTCGTCATCATGTTGCGGCGGTTCCGGTTGCGGTTCCGTCTGCCTCCCCACACGCTTCCCGCTCCCATCAGGAAGGTAGGAATGCCGGCGGCCACGAGTGTCAGTGCCCATTCTTTCAAATCCAATGGAACGGTCTTAAAGATCGGCTGAAACGCCTCGATGTACATGACGCCGAGCATCTGCAATACCGAGGACAGCACAGCAAGCACCAACGCTTTGTTCTGAAGCGGATTGCGGTGGAAAATCGAACGCGAGCTGCGGCAGTCAAACACATGGATCAGCTGCGCCATGACGAGTGTGGCAAAGGCAACGGACTGTGCTTTGGCCAACTGGTCCGGATCATTCGGCGCGATGCGAAGCGTAATCCAAAATGCGCCAAGTGTACACAGGCCGATCAATATGCCGCGGCTGATGATTTTCCAACCAAGCCGTCTGGCAAAAATATTTTCCTTGGCTCCGCGCGGCTTGTGCTCCATCAGATCCTTCTCCGGCTGATCCACCCCGAGCGCCATAGCCGGGAGCCCATCCGTAACAAGGTTCACCCACAGAATCTGGATCGGAACGAGCGGAAGCGGCAGACCCATCATCATCGCAAAAAACATCGTCAGAATTTCGCCGACATTGGAAGCCAGCAAATAGCGGATAAACTTGCGAATATTTTCATAGATGCTGCGCCCCTCCTCAATCGCCGAAACAATCGTGGAGAAGTTATCGTCACTGAGCACCAGCGACGACGCTTCCTTCGTTACGTCTGTACCGGTAATCCCCATGGCTATTCCGATATCCGCCGCTTTAATGGCTGGGGCGTCGTTCACGCCATCCCCCGTCATGGCAACCACATGCCCCTTACGCTGAAGCGACTTCACGATGCGGAGCTTATGCTCAGGGGATACGCGGGCATAAACAAAGGTCTGATCCACTCTCGCATCCAGCTCCTTGTCATCCATCCGGGATAACTCCTGGCCTGATAACGACAGGCCGTTCCTTGGCAGGATGCCCAGCTGGGCGGCGATCGCTTCCGCCGTCGTCCGGTGGTCGCCCGTGATCATGACGGTCTTGATGCCCGCGCGGCGGCATGTTGCAATCGCTTCGCGCACTTCACGGCGCGGCGGATCGATCATCCCCGCCAGCCCGACAAAGATAAGCTGGCTCTCGGCCTCTTTCTCCGTTTCCGGCTTGTCATAGGAACGCAAATCCCGATAAGCCAAACCAAGCACGCGCAGCGCGTCAGAAGCCATGCCTTCATTGGCCGCAAGCACCTTTTGACGGAGCGTAGCGGTAAGCGGCACAACGTTTCCGTCCCACATGATATAAGTGCATGCATCCAGCAGGACATCCGGCGCGCCTTTCGTGCAGAGCAAGCGCCCGCCCTGATGGCTGACGATGACGGACATCAGCTTTCGCTCCGAATCAAACGGAAACTCCTTGTCTCTCTGATAGATGGAGTTCAGGCTTCCCTTTGTCAATCCCATCTTGGACGATAGCGTCAGCAGCGCTCCTTCCGTCGGGTCCCCTTTTAATTCCCAGGCAGCGGCTGCCGGTTCTTCCTTGCTCTTGCGCTTGCTGCGCGATTCTTCCTGCACGTTCTCATAAATTTCGGCATTGTTGCACAGCCCGCTGATTTGCAGTAATCTGCGCAGTCCCTGGTCGGACCGAAGCTCCACGGGTTTGCCCCTATGGAGGATCTGACCCGTCGGGTCATAGCCCTGACCGGTCACTTCCAATGAGCGCCCTCCCAGCCAAACTTGGGTTACGGTCATTTTATTCTGCGTGAGCGTCCCGGTTTTGTCCGAACAGATTACGGATGCACAGCCCAGCGTCTCCACGGAAGGCAGCTTGCGTACGATCGCTTTGCGCTTAATCATGCGCTGCACGCCGAGGGCGAGTGCAATCGTAACGATGGCCGGAAGCCCTTCAGGAATGGCCGCAACCGCAAGGCTGACTCCAGCGAGGAACATACCTGCGGCAGGCTGTCCATGCAGAATGCCTGCTACGACAACCAGAATCGTAAGCCCCAGTGAAACGGCGATCAGGATTTTACCCAGCTGTTCCAGGCGATGCTGCAGCGGCGTCTCCTGTGACTCCGTATTCTGGATCAAATCGGCGATCTTGCCCATCTCCGTATCCATGCCGGTTCGGATGACAACGCCTTTGCCCGTACCGCGGGCCACCATCGTGCCCATAAAGCCGATGTTCTTGCGGTCGCCCAGCGGAACATCCGCATCGCGAATCGGCTCGGCATGTTTGTTCACCGGCAGGGACTCGCCGGTCAAGGCCGACTCCTCGACGCTGCAGCTGTTGATCTCCAGCCAGCGAACATCGGCCGGAATGCGGTCTCCGCTCTCCACGAGCACGACATCGCCAGGTACGAGTTCTCTAGCAGCAACTTGTACCACTTTGCCGTCCCGGATGACCCTGGACGTCGGCGCGGAAAGCTGCTTCAAAGCCCGAAGCGACCGTTCTGCCCTGAATTCCTGGACGAAACCGAGGATCCCGTTGATCAGGATGATGGCCACAATCGTTACGGCATCCAGATACTCGCCCAGCAGACCGGATACCAGGGTGGCTCCAAGGAGGACCAGCACCATGAAATCCTTAAATTGATTCAAGAACAGAACAAATGGAGAAATTTTAACGCCCTCGGAGAGCTCATTATAGCCGCTTTTTTTTCGTCTCTCCCCGGCTTCCTCTTCCGTGAGGCCCTGCTCCGGATGCATTTGCAGCACTTGCTGCAACTCATCCGTATCCATCTGATGCCATTGCTTTTGTTCCATGCTTCCTTTCCCTCCCGGTTGTTTTGCTCCGGCGGATGACAGCTTTTCCACCCTTTCTACGTAAATGTATTCGGACAGGTCCTGAATTATCACAGAAGGGGCCTTAAGTTTTTGAGGGAAATATGGCATCATAGAGAAGTACGATAGGAAGGGTAACAGACAGATAGGAGAATGAAGGATGGCATTAGACGGCATTGTCACACGTGCGATCGTGCATGAGCTTCAATCATGCCGGGGCGCACGGATCAATAAAATATATCAACCGAACGATCGGGACATCGTGTTTCATATACGCACCCAGCAAGGAAACGCCAAGCTGCTGCTATCCGCAAACCCCACGTATCCCAGGGTGCATCTGACGCAGGAGACCTTTCTGAATCCGGCCGAAGCCCCTATGTTTTGCATGATTCTGCGCAAGCATTGCGAGAGCGGCATCATCGAGGACATCCAGCAGGTGGGGATGGAACGAATTATCCATATTACGATCCGGCAGCGTGACGAACTCGGGGATATTTCCTCCAAGAAAATCATCGTCGAGCTCATGGGCAGACACAGCAACATCATTCTGCTCGATCCCGCAAGCGGCACCATTCTGGACGGCATCAACCATGTGACGCCAGCCATCAGCAGCTACCGCGTGGTTATGCCGGGATTCTCCTATACGAATCCGCCGGAGCAGCACAAGCTGAATCCGCTCGAAACCTTGCAGGAAGCCTTCCGGGAATCCTGTCTGATGAACGAGGAGCAGACCGTTCCATGGCTGGTCGGCGCGTTCAGCGGCCTCAGTCCGCTCGCGGCCCAGGAAATTGCCAACCGCGCAGGGGAAGGGAGTCCAGACGGGCTTGAAGGGGAAAAAGATTGCGGAAGTCTGTGGAGCGCATTTGATGAGGTCATGGAACAAGTACGAAACCATCAATATACGCCGGTTACAGGCGTCAATGCCAAAGGAAAGTCGGTGTTCTCCGTCATTCCGCTGACCTTGCTGGTGGACGAGACTACAACCTACGAGTCGGTCAGTCGATGCATGGAGGATTATTACGGGGATAAGGCGCAGCGGGATACGGTAAAACAGAAGGTAAGCGACCTCCTCCGATTCCTGCAGAATGAACGGACGAAGAACATCAAGAAGCTGGATAATCTGAACAAGGACTTGGAAGAAGCCGGGGATGCCGACCGGTATCGTATCTTTGGCGAGCTGCTCTTCGCCTCGCTCCACCAGATTCAGAAGGGCGACCGTGAGGTCCAACTGGTCAACTTCTATGATGAAGAGCAGGCGACCGTCACCATTCCGCTGGATCCGCTCCTGACTCCGTCGGACAATGCGCAGCGCTATTTCAAAAAATATAACAAATACAAGAACAGCCTTGCGGTCATCGACGAACAGTTAATCAAAACCCGCGAAGAGATCAACTATATCGAGAATCTTCTGCAGCAGCTGTCGCATGCTTCCTTGAGCGACATCGATGAAATCCGGGACGAGCTGATCCAGCAGGGGTATTTGAGAGACCGCAATCGTAAAGCGAAGAAAAAGAAGAAAAACGACAAGCCGACGCTGCATGTCTATACTTCATCCGAAGGCATCGAGCTTTATGTTGGAAAAAACAACCTTCAAAACGAATACGTAACCAACCGCCTCGCTTCCTCAAATGATACATGGCTGCATACCAAGGATATCCCGGGCTCTCACGTGGTCATCCGAAGCAGCGAGTACGGGGATGCAACGCTGCAGGAAGCGGCACAGCTGGCGGCTTATTACAGTCAGGCCAAAGAATCCAGCAGCGTGCCTGTCGACTACACGCTCATTCGCCATGTACGCAAGCCGAATGGAGCCAAACCCGGGTTTGTCATTTATGACAATCAAAAAACGCTGTTCGTCACGCCGGACGAGCAGCGGATCAAGGCGATGCCCAGTTCGGTAAAAAACAATCGCAATTAAGATGAGCAACGAACTCGATATATCGTTCGTTTAACCACAAAACGGGTATCCGAAAGGTCGTAGGACCAGCCGGAGTACCCTTTTTTTCTTACTGTCATGCCGCGATTTCCTATACGAATCCGCCGGAGCGCACAAACGTATTCCGCTCGAAACCCGCGCCGTGTTGTTGATTTTAGCTCCTTGCCCGCGCCTGTTGAAGCTCATCCAACACCTGGATGGATACCTGACGGCTGCCGATATCCCCATGGAACACTCGGCCCTGCCTCTCGCCATGGTAATCGGATCCGGCGGTCACAATCAAACCGTATGCCTCAGCCATCGCCAAATACCGTTTCTCCTCTGCTGCCCCATGGTCCGAATGATAGACTTCAATCCCCTTGAAAGCAGCCTCTTCAATGACCGCTCTCACCAATGCATCATCGCCGTAGAGTCCAGGGTGCGCAAGCACCGGCACGCCCCCGGCTTCGCGTATCCATTCGCAGGCTTCTTTGGGATGAATCCGCGGCTGCGGCACATATGCAGCTGCGCCCTGTGCGAGATACCGGTCAAAGGCATCCCTTAGATCGAGGGCATGACCCTTAAGAACCAAGGCATCCGCAATATGCGGGCGGCCGATGCTCTCATCGGGTTCGAGCGGCCGCCCCAAGCCTCCGATCACTTCCTCCATCGTCAGCTCGATGCCTAGCCCTCTCAGCTTCGCCATGATCTTCTCATTGCGCTCCCCTCTTGTACGACGGAGCTCTGCCAGCCGCTTCAGAAACACGGGGTCCTGGTAATCTATGTAATAGCCCAGGACGTGAATATCCGTCCCGCCTGCCATGGTGCTGATTTCTACGCCAGGGACCACGATCATGTTGAGGCGTTCTCCGGCTTGCAGCGCCTCCTCGACACCGGCCACCGTGTCATGGTCCGTTATAGCTAGAGCCCCAAGTCCCCGCTCGAAAGCAAGCTGCACGTTCTCCGAAGGTGTGTTCATCCCGTCCGAAGCCTGGGTGTGGGAATGAAGGTCGCAGCCTGTCCGATTCATCGATTTATCTATGTCAATCAATCCCCTTTCGTTGTAAGTTCGGGTGTGCTTTATCGCTGGTTTTGCTGACGTTCCTTTAAATAGGCCAAAAACGTCATCGCCGACATCGGCAGCAGCGCGGACCGCAACTGAATGGAATAAAAATTCCGTTTAAACGAAGCATCCGCAATATCAATCATTTTGACTAAACCGAGCGCGGTTTCATGCTTGACCGTTGAGGTCGACAGCATCGTAATGCCGAGCCCTTCCTCTACCGCCGATTTCACCGCTCCCGTACTCCCAAGCTCCATGACCGTTTGGATGCTTTCGGGATCATACCCCCGCATAAGCAGCACATCCTCCATCACCTTCCGTGTGCCAGACCCCTTCTCGCGAAGCACAAACGGATACTTCAGCACATCCTCCAAATATATCGCAGCTTTCCTTATTGCTAAAGGATGGCCGGAAGGAACGATCAGTTTCAACTCATCCTCCATGACCGAATCGAGAACCATATCCGGATGCTCCACAGGTGCCTCAATCAGCCCGAAATTCAGTTGATGGCCGGCGATTTCCTCGAGGATCTGCGTGGTGTTCATCACTTTCAGCATAATGGATATATCCGGATACTCCCGGCCGAAGGGCCCCAGCAATCGGGGCAGCACGTATTCCCCGATGGTCAGGCTTGCCCCCAGCTGCAGCCTTCCCTGAAGCTTATTAGAGAAAGCCGCCATCGCCGCGTCCGTTTCCTGCGACAGCTCCAGGCTCTTGCGGGCAAAAGGAAGCAGCGTCCTCCCGGCTTCGGACAATTCCATGCGCTTGGTGGAACGAATGAGGAGCTTTGTTCCAAAATACTCCTCGAGCGATTGTACCTGCATCGTCACAGCAGGCTGGCTCATATGAAGCGCCTGGGCAGCAGCGGAAAAACTCCCGCGCTCTGCTACCGTGTAAAAAATATGTAGCTGATGAAAGTTCATAACATCGGTTCCCCTCTCGCTGCCGCTTTTGTATTTATCATTGTAACGGATCGCGGCGGAGCATACAAAAAAGACATCCGCGCTTACGCTCGCATGCCATATGAAAACTCTATTTCTTTATTTACGTTTACGGCTGTTCTTAATCAGTGTCATGCGACGTGAATGGCGAAGCCATGAGTAATAAGACTTCAGGTCTCGAAGCTCAATGGTTTCTGACATACGTCCCAAAAAAGTTACAATAATCATCCGATGCAGCGGGTTGCCAATCAGATCACGTTCATGCTCCAGCTCCGAGAACTCCGCCACAACAACGAGGTCGTCGTCAATCAGATAGACATCCTGCTCGTTGCGGTAATACGGCACGATCCGGTCCTGCTTCAGGCACTCCCACATCCATGTCCCGATTTCCTCATGGGACGTGTCGTTACCTTGAACCCGGTCCGTATAACGGCTCTTGGCATGATTGGTAATGACGATGTCGGCGACCTTTTTATCATTTAACGTAATATAAAACGGCTCATAGGTGCTCCACCGCTCAGTCCCTTTGTCGCGCATGGAATATCACTCTCCACCAAATGGGTCTTTGTATCTATGTATATATACCCAACATATTACATCATTCCACTGGCATTCACAAGATTGAAACCTCGCTTCTTGTGAACAATCACCGAAAATTTAGAAATATCTCTAGTTGTATCCTGTGCGTTGGGGCGCTGACGCCCGAATGGAATGATGGGTTTGATTAAAATGTAAATTGTACCTTACTTATACTATTTTATCAAACAAGATTCCGAATTATGCCAATCTATCGTCATCAATCCATAATAAACTTTATAAAGCCATGCCCACGCTCCAACTTTATACTTACCGATAGTTTAAAAAAAGCGGCCCTACGGGGGCCGCTTTACGCTCTTCTCGCTAACTTATGCGATTTGCGTTAGATTCACGATCAGGCACATCATGCTAAGGTCCGTAAAACTTCGCTTTATCCGGTCCTTTGCTGCTGTACTCCGTCTTAATCTCATTCCGGTAGGAGCGCTCGATCTTACGAACGTAGGACAATCTCCGGATGTTCTTCATTGTTTCCTCGGCGCGGTCAGCATTGACGTACATGACAACATAATGCATGCGGCGTGATATATAGTGCACACTGCCGTATTTCTCCAAATTCCTTGCTGCCTTCACATCGCTGACCCATATAATAAAACCGGTCCGTTCAGCCAACATCCTAAGCTCCTCGCCTCGCTTTCGTCTCTATCTCTAGTCTTTGCCTATTATCCGCACGAACAAGCTCCGCCGCTGCCGCAACCCTTCTTGGAAAGAGGATCGTTGCCCGGAACCTTGATGCTCTCCGAAACCGAAAAAGCAATCTTCTCCGACATCGAATGCAGCAGATCGTCCAGATTCTTCTCCGCCTGCTTGAACCGGGCTACAGGCTCGAAAGCCTCAAGCTCCGCTTCCACCGCGGCTACTTCATCCTTGGCCGAATGGTAATTCGGGTGAAAGTGACCGAACCGCTGGGTCTCTTCAAACAGCTCTTTCTTGGACTCAAGCTTTTTGATTAAAGCCTGAATCATAGGATCACCCTCAACTGCCTGCTTCCAATATAGATAATCCGCCACTTCGACGGAAGCATTAATCATGTCGCCTATTTCATAGGCATAGGTGAGCACCTCGGCCATATCGACCGTATTTATTTCCGATACGCTCATGAACTCATCCCGCTTTTCTATTAGTTTGGCCCACGCTTTGTTTGTGGACTCTTTCATCATAGCATAACGCTCGTATCTTAAGAAGGGGGAATTCATACGCTTTTACGGAATCACAAGCCGCATTTCCTTCCATTCCCCTTCGCCTAACTGCACCACGGTTTCCGTCATTTCGGAATCAGATTCGGAGTCCGGATCGTATAACGCTCCCGAAATTTTCCATGGCTGCCGCTCGAGCTGAAATGGAATAAACTCCATCCGGCTGCCATCGACCGCAATCTCTAATTTAGCTGACAATTCAAGCGCCTGCTCCATCATTTGCTTGGCCGTCGAACCGTGATAAGAACGCCAATCCCGTGTCCACATGATGGGAATCCGGTTCAAATCCGGAACGATTGACGTTATATCCGGAAGGCTGTGGTCCAATTCAAGAGCAAGCTCGCTGCGCGCAGGGCGAATCAAACTGCTGGATGGGCTGCCAGAATAACCCGGCATGACGTAACGGTTATCTTCTTCATCACAGGCCCCGGGTACCGCTTTATCTTTCGGAGCTGCGCCGATAAATCGTGAAAGCTCATCCTTACCCGTTCTTTCAAGCTCTTTGCCCCACTGACATAAGGCAGCATGCACGTTCTCCGGAATTCCCGCCGCAGCATACTCCGTAAAAAATGCCGTGATCGCTTCCAGCCCCATTCCTGCCATCGCCGCCTGAGCCACCGAATCCCTGGTCAGACGATAGACCGTCATTACGTCATCCGAGATGCGCTCCGTGCACAGGGCAGCCGTAAACTTGACCGTGTAAGACGCGTCAGGCGGAATCAATATGTCAAAATCCGGCTGGATAAACAGCCCCGAAGATCCGGTGTTATCCTGGCTGCTTCCACTCAGCAAGGAGCAGGGATCCATACGCCACCGGAACAGGAATTGGCCATCGTGATCCATGCCAAGATCGGTGTAACCGCAGCCGGTTAATAAACGGAGCCATGAAGCTGCGTCCTCCGCGGACAATTCCTTTCCGCTACTTGGCTCCAAGTTCTGGGGCTCCTCGCCATATGCCAATGTGTGCTGAGCATAGTACCACATCCCACCGATCCGTGATGAGTGACAAATCCGCCATGTGAAATGCTGATACTCGGCCAAACTCGGAACATAGCGTTCCATCATGCGCAACAGAACCAATCGGTCCATCGCTTCGCGCGTGAGTGCAAGCCAATGGCGCAATGCGGTCATGTTCAGTCTAAGCTCCCCTTGCTCTAGGGCGACCAGATCAAACGAAAACAGCAAATCCAATACAACCGCAATATGTGGTGGGTAAACATCAGCGTGATCATATTGAAGTGCAAGCCCCTCAACATCGGATGGCGATAATTCCACCACGCTCCCCAGCTTCTGAATAAATTTTTTATGCAGAACCCCTTTAGCAGTCACAGCCACTCGGTTCTTAGCGACATATACGAGAACATTGAACATATCGACTGCTATCCCGCTTCTTCCCTCCTGCTGGAGCTTCACGGCAGCTGCGGGAACGGAACCCACCTTGAGATCGCCAAAGGCCTCCTGGAGAATCTGAAGCTTATCAAAAGGGATGAAGTACAGCCTCTCGCCCCAGCCCTGCTTTACCGCTTGAACCCATCGCTGCTGCCTCAAGGATAAGAAGGCGAGCTGGACTTCCACGCCGCTCAAGCGCCGAACGCGCAGCGAGCGAAGTTTGTCGTCATCAAATCGCTGCCCGGCAAAACGGCTCCAGATATGATGAAGGACCGAACGCTCCTTCGGAAGAAGCCGATCTAAGCTTATGGCATCCGCCACGTCCTGCTGTTCCATCATCTCCACGAGGCCTCCTTCCCGTCAGGAATCTGCAGTCGATGCGTATGCCGCATCGATGCCAGGTCAAGGATGGCCGGGGGGTTCGCTTGAATCGCGTGATATTCATACCCCTGCTCAATCAGGAACAGCTGACGCCGGATCGCAAACATCTCCTCCCGGCTCTCCTCCGTTACCAATGCATAAAAATAAGCCCGGTTCTCCCCCTGCTTCGGCCGCAGCAAGCGTCCGAGACGCTGCGCCTCCTCCTGCCTAGAGCCGTAACTTCCCGATACCTCGATCGCCACGGAGGCATCAGGCAGGTCAACGGCGAAGTTAGCCACTTTCGAAACGACAAGTACACGGACGGTTCCTTCACGGAAAGCCTTATACCATTCATTGCGCTGATCCTGCGTCATCTGCCCCGTAATGAGAGGGGCCTGCAGCTCTTCGGCAATGGCATGAAGCTGATCCAGGTATTGCCCAATGATCAGCGTCTGTGCATCCTTGTGGAAATCCACGAGCTGCCGAATCACGCGGAGCTTGGACGGATTCTCGGCAGCCAGCCGATACTGATCCCTTTTGCCCGCCGTCTCGCAGGCTGCTCTGATCTCATCCGGCAGCGGCACCTTAATCTCCGTACAGTCCACCGAAGCAATCCAGCCCTGCTCCTCCAGCCTTTTCCACGGCATTTCATATCGTTTGGGGCCGATCAGCGAGAACACGTCATGCTCCCTTCCATCCTCTCGAACCAGGGTGGCGGTCAGTCCGAGCCTGCGGGTCGCTTGAATATCAGCCGTCGCACGGAATACTGGGGCCGGAAGAAGATGAACCTCATCATAGATGATTAAGCCCCAGCGGCGTTCATTAAACAGCTTCATATGCTGCTGTTCATCCCCCTTGCCTTGTCGGTGGGTCAGGATGTGATAGGTGGCGACCGTTACCGGCCTCACCTCTTTGCGCTGACCGGAGTATTCACCGATCTCCTCCGCGGACAGCGAGGTTTTCTGCAGCAGCTCGGCGATCCACTGCCGTACAGACGTTGTGTTCGAAGTGAGGATCAGAGTCTCGCACTGCAGATCGCGCATCGCAGCGATGCCAATGACCGTTTTCCCGGCACCGCAAGGCAGGACAAGGACCCCGTTGCCGCCTTCACCGCCGACATCCCTGAAGGAATCGGCAGCCTTCCGCTGATAGTCGCGGAGCTGAAAGCGCTGATCGTTGGATCCGCCGTTGGAGTCTTCAAGACCCCCACTGTCCGATTTTTCACCACGCCAAAGAATGTTCAGATATTGCCCGTCCATATATCCCGCGTGGTCCAGCACAGGATAGCCGAGCCGGGTCATCTCCTGCTTCAATAGGCCACGTCGGTCTGAAGGCACTTCTGCTTCCTTCGGCGAAATCAATCGAACGCCGATTTCCTTCAGGGAGCGATGGGATATCAGCTCCTGCATCAAGTCTTCCTCATGACTAGATAGCAGCAATGAGCGGTCAAGCGTGGGATGCGGGAGCAGCGACAGCTGTCCGTAACGCCCAACGAGCTGGCAAACCTCTTCGAGCAGAGCTGCCGGCACATCCCATCGTGACAGCGACCGAAGGCTCGAACAAATTGCCTCAGCCGTCATTCCCCCGGCAGCGGCGTTCCATAAGGATAACGGGGTGAGGCGATATGTATGAAAAGACGAAGGACTTTTGATCAAATCCGCATACTGGGCCAGTTGTACGCGTGCGATCTCAGCATCCGCATGAGCGGTTTCAAGCAATATGGTCCGATCCCGCTGGACGATGCATGGCTTGTTATGCACCCTATTCCCTCCTCGCAACGTTTGGTCATCTTAAAAAAAAAGAAGCCCACATCCATGTCCATGGATCTGAACTTCCCCTATGATCTATAGGATTTCCAAATTACGAGCGTTCATGCGCGATGATTGCGATTTTCTTAAAGTCTAGTCCCCGTTCTGATAGCTCGACACCATCTCGACCAGCAGCTTCGCCCCATAACGCATGGCATCTTCATCAAAGTCGAACATCGGATGGTGATGCGGATAGATTGCCGCCTTATCCGGGTTACCGGCTCCAACGAAAATGAAGCAGCCCGGAATTTCCTTCAAGTAGTATGCAAAATCCTCTGCCGGCATCAGTTTGGGTGACACCTTGACCTGATCCGCTTCGAATACCTTAGGGGCCGTACGGAAGAAGCGAGCGGTTTCGGTCTCATCATTCACCAAGGGTGGATAACCGACGAGATATCGAACCGCTGCTTTCGTGCCGTAGGTTTCCGAAACCGTCCGGGTCATATGCTCGATCCGCTCCCGTATTAGCGTCCGGGTAGGTTCGTCAAAGGTGCGTACCGTTCCCGTAATCCGGCAAGAGGAAGCAATGACGTTTTGCGCCGTTCCGGCTTGCATCGTTCCTACCGTAACCACGGCAGGCTGCAGCGGATCTACCGTGCGGCTTACAATGGTTTGAAGCTGCATGACCAGCGCTGCTCCCGCTACCAGGGCATCGGCTGTCACATGCGGCATACCGCCGTGTCCCCCGCGCCCCGTAATATCAATGAAGAACTCATCCGCCGCAGCCATCAGCGGACCTGGCGCGCTCGCTGCGGTTCCTACTGGAAACGGCGTCCATAAGTGGAGACCATAGACAACGTCGGCTCCGTCAAGCGCTCCATCCTTGATCATCTCTACCGCACCGCCGGGGCAGACTTCCTCCGCCGGTTGAAACATGAAACGAATCTCGCCCTGAACTTCTTCCGGGTACGTGCTGTAGTAAGCCGCAGCCCCCAGCAGCATGGAGGCATGCCCGTCATGCCCGCAAGCATGCATCGCTCCTTGCACCCGCGATTTGTACTCGCAGCTCTTGCCGTCTTCAATCGGCAGCGCATCCATGTCGGAGCGCAGCACAACGGTATTGCCGGGTTTATCTCCTCTTAGAATTCCTATCACTCCATGACCGCCTACGCCTGTCTTGACCTCCAGACCAAGCTCCTGCAGCCGGGTTGCTATAAATGTCGAAGTTTCCTTCTCCTGGAACGAAAGTTCCGGGTGCATATGTAAATGACGCCGCCATTCCACCATCCGTGGATACCATTGTTCCCAAAATGCTTCCTTCATCAAGTTCCATCATCCTTCCCCGCTATATGCGGCTCAATCGATCGCAAGAAATCCGTGAAGCTTGCTCAGCAGCAGCCCGTGCCCAACCATGGCATCCATTCGGCCGCTTTCCTTCATCTTGCGATACACATCCCTGAGCGGGACCCACATAGCTCTAACATCTTCGTCCTCATCTTGATTCGACTCGTGGCTAACGGACACCTTCAAATCGTCGGTGAAATAAAAATGAACGTTCCGGTTGGCTAGAGAAGCCATCGGATAAGCGCTGCCCATGTAGGACAAGTCCTTGCACAGTACACCTGCCTCTTCCTCAAGCTCCCGCTTCACGGCAAGCTTCCGTTCCTCACCGGGTCTCACCGTTCCGCCAGGAAGCTCCCAAGTGATCTCATCCACCGCTTCCCGGTGCTGGCATACCAGGAGCAGACACCCTTGATAAACGGCCACAACCGCTGTTGATTCCGGAATCCGGTCGATCACGACAATTTCCTTCTGCCCGTTCTCTTCCACTACATAATAATCCGTGCGGTAAACGACGCGGTTCATCGGCCATATCCACCCTTCGCTTGAATTGAAGTCCTATGAATATATAACCACCGGAATGGAAAGCGTACATTTCACAGCGTTTTCACTTGCTTTTATTTTAGCAGAAAAGAAGAATGCCTGTCGTTATCAAAAACTCATCTGGATAAAAGGTCTCAATTGAAGCGTGACGGGCGGTACAGGCTTGCACAAGTTCCTGAAACATACTATCATATTAAAGAACTTTGCAAGGACTATTAAGGGGGTTACAACCACATGATTTTCGAAAATACAGGCTTGGACGGATTGCACAGCGATTTAGCTTACCTCGATGAATGTGCCGAGAAAGTAGGCTTCATTCGTTGGCAGTGGGAATATTACCGCGCTACATATGACTTGAAAATCGAAGATAAAAAAAATCAGGCTGAATACTTCCTGCGCATCAACACCCGCGCTGTTGAAGGCAAGCTCGAAAAACCGGATACCATCCTCAAAATCGAAGCGGTATACCTGGGTAAAGCCACGTTCCCGCACGGACTCGAGTATGAATCCATGGCTCCACAGCCCGTTATGAATGTGGCCACCAAGAAGCTTCAAGAGCTCAAAGCTCTTCTGGAAGCGTAAGGTCGAACATTATGAATACGACCAAACCTCAGCCGAAGAGAGGGACGCCGGATTTTCAACTGCTGATCCTTACCTTGCTGTTGGTGGGATTCGGACTGATCATGGTGTTCAGTTCCAGCTCCAGCTTGGCCGTTTTCAATGAAAAATTCAATAACGATCCGCTGCATTTTACGAAGCGGCAAGTCGCGTTTGCCGTCCTTGGCACATTGGTTATGTTTGTTGCCATGAACATCAACTATAAAAAGTACAAGAAGCTATTCATACCGGTGTTTTTTCTAACCTTGATGCTGCTGATTCTTGTGGTGATCATCGGTTCCGCAACCAACGGAGCCACAAGCTGGTTTAACCTGGGGAAATTCGGCATCCAGCCGACCGAACTGGCCAAAATAGCGACCATTGTCTATCTGGCAGCGTTGATCACCAAAAAAGGGGAACGAATCCGTCAATGGAAGGGCGGTTTCTTCCCCGTACTCATTATTGTAGGGATCGTAGCGGGACTGATCATGCTTCAGCCGGACCTGGGCTCCTGTTTCATCCTCGTGGCTACCAGCGGACTGCTGATCTATGCCGGCGGCGCCAGCCTCAAGCATATCCTCGGATGTATCTCGCTTGTTGCGCTTGGCCTGGTGCTCACACTGGGAGTCGGATCGCTCTTTAACTCCGGCGGAGATCAGGAAGAGGCTTCCAAGAACTATAAGATGGGCCGGATCGAGGCTTTCATGGACCCGTTCCACGATGAGTCGGACACGGGCTACAATTTGGTTCAATCGCTGATCGCCATCGGCCAGGGCGGTGTCACCGGAGCCGGTTACGGGGAGAGCGTGCAGAAGCTGCATTATCTGCCGAATCCTTACAACGACTTTATCTTTTCGGTCATCGGCGAAGAATTCGGTTTTATCGGAACCGCGATATTCCTCCTGCTCTACTTATATTTTATCCTGCGAGGGATCATTGTTTCGCTACGCTGTTCGGATCCCTTCGGTACCTTGACCGGCGTCGGCATCATGGGACTGATCGCCATTCAGGCCTTCATCAATATCGGCGGGGTGACCAATACCATCCCGATAACGGGCGTTACCCTCCCGTTCATCAGTTATGGCGGATCCTCGCTGCTGGTCATGATGCTGAGTATGGGAATCGTGCTTAGCATATCCAGGGACAGCAACCGTCCGATGAAAGAGGAGCAGGTTAAATCCGTAATTAAAAAAGACTACCGGGCAATCCGGTAGTCTTTTTTTCGATTTTTTTCATCATTAGCGGGGCACGATCCCCTATGGTCGTCTTATTTGGCTCGAAGCTGAATATCGTCGATTTCATCGTCTTTAAACGCTACGCCTTCGACCTTCACGTTGACCTCAACCACTCGAAGCCCTGTCATGCTCTCGACAGCTTCGCGGACATTCTGTTGAAGCATGCGGCACACTTCATGTATTGGTGTCTCATAGAGCACGATAATCCGCAGGTCGATCGCCGCTTCCAGCTGACCTACTTCCACGGTAACACCCTTTTGCACATTTTTGCCGCTCAGTCTCTTAGCCCAGCCCTCGGACAATCCACCGGACATGGCTGCAATACCTGGGGTTTCCAAGGCAGCCAATCCGGCAATTTTCGAGACGACATCATCCGATATTCGAATCAAACCGTTATCCAGTTGAAGTTGTTCCGTCATGCCATATCCTCCTTCACCTCATTATCCGTTATTGTAAATCGTAACGGACCCAAAAAGCAAATGCTCCCTTCAGAAAACAGGGATAATTTTTCGAAAAATTTGGGTATATTGTAGAAAGCGATGCGAGAATCGTCGTTTCCAATCGCAAGAACTCATCAGTACATAAACCATAAGGTAGGTGTCGGTTATGAAAAAATGGCTAAATCCCGCGCTTCTCATCTTCACTTTTTTACTGAGCGCGCTGGGACACTTTGCGAACTGGAACTTCACGCTCCAATTCATTTTGTCTTCGATCTCGGTTATTTTTGTCGCCGGTTTTCTAGGCAAAGCAACCGAAAGCGTTGCGCATTACGCGGGTCAACGACTCGGGGGATTCCTCAACGCCACCTTCGGTAACGCGGCAGAGCTGATCATCGCCATCCTGCTGATCAAGGAAGGCTTGTACGATATGGTGAAGGCAAGCATCACCGGCTCCATTATCGGCAACTTGCTGCTCGTTCTCGGGCTCAGCCTGTTTGCCGGGGGCCTCAAGTTTAAAATCCAGAAATACAATGTGACGCTGGCAGGTCTGAACGGATCCCTGATGACGCTGGCCATTATCGCGCTGTTCATCCCTGCAGTCTTTCTGAATACCCACTCCATTACGGAGAGTGAAACCAAGACGCTCAGCCTCATTGTAGCGGGAATTCTTATCGTGTCCTACATCGCATGGCTTGGATTCTCAATGATTACCCACAAAAATTATTTGGCGGATGTCAGCGACGATCACGACCAGGATGCGCTGCCGCACGAGCACGGCCCCACCTGGTCCAAGAAACGCTCGATTCTGTATCTTGTCGTCGCCACCGTCATGGTCGCGTTTGTCAGCGAATGGCTTGTCGGGGTCCTTGAGCCTATCAGTCACGAGTATGGCCTCAGCGAGCTGTTTATCGGGGCCTTCTTGGTAGCGATTATCGGTAACGCCGCCGAGCATAGTGCAGCTATCATGCTGGCGATGAAGAACAAAATCGGCGCCGCCGTTGAAATTGCCGTTGGCAGCAGCCTGCAGATCGCCCTGTTCGTTGCTCCCGTGCTTGTGTTTATCAGCTTCTTTCTCGGAGATACGATGGATCTCGTGTTCACCACGCTGGAGCTGGTCGCCATCGGCGTCGCCGTATTCATTGCCAGATCCATCACGCAGGACGGTGCATCCAACTGGTATGAAGGCCTTCTGCTGCTCGCCGTATACGTCATACTGGGCGTCTCGTTCTTCCTCGTCTAAGCGTAGGAAACGGTCCGCCCGCACAGCTGCATACATCGTGCGCGATGCCATCCTATCCACAAGAAAAAAACGCATGCCGCCTGAGTGCGACATGCGTTTCTCTATGTATGCGCCTGTACGAGTACAGGCTATTTGGATTGATTCATGGCTTCGTACAGGACCGCCAGATTGCGTTCAAGCTTGCTGATCAGCTGCTTTCCCGTACTTTCCGGAAGAAGCCCGGCCCGCACCGCGAAATCAACCTCTTTTGAAAAACCGTACATTTGGGTATCCAGCACTTCCTCATAGAGAGGGCAATAACGGGTCGCCAGATTCTCCATCTGTACTTCAATAAGCTTTAGGATTTTATCTGCATCTTCATGTAGAAGACTGATCGCTTTGAGATTCAGCTGTTCCTGTAAATCAGATGAAGTCATGATCTTCCCCCCTATGTCAAAAATCACAGCACAGTTACTATCTTTAATATTAGTCGAAATCGTTTCTCAATACAAGGACCTGAACAAAATAGACCCTTTCTCTACGAAAAAACACCCTTCCATTCTATGGAAGGGTGTTTTTGGCGACTGTTATTCAGCCACGACGGATACATTCAAACCATGCTTGGTGAATACGTCGATCATTGCCTTTTTAGCTGCATCAGCATCAGGTCCATGTACATGCAGTTCATAGCTTTGGCTGTTGACAAGCGTTGTGAACAGACCCAAGATGCTCTTAACATCAATGTACTTGTTCTCCGCCTGTAAAACGATGGAGGATGAGAACTGGCTGGCGGTTTGCGAAATTTCTACGATAGATTGATTGTTATTGGACATACGAATCCCTCCGTAACTTTAGGATCTGAATAAAGCTCATCACTGCACCTTCATGATACATTGAATCCGTTTTCTTATGCAACATTTTTTCCAATCTATTTAAGATTTTCCGGATTTAACGCTGCCAGTTCTGGAATAACAAATATACCATCCTTGCGAATGAGACGGTCATCAAAGTAGATTTCCCCGCCGCCGTACTCCGGACGCTGGATCAGCACGAGATCCCAGTGAATCGAGGAACGATTGCCGTTGTCTGTTACATCATATGCTTGACCTGGCGTAAAATGCAGGCTACCTGCGATTTTCTCGTCAAACAGAATATCTTTCATCGGTGTCAAAATGTACGGGTTGAAGCCGATGGCAAACTCGCCGATATATCTTGCACCTTCGTCCGCATCAAGGATCTCGTTCAGCCGCTTCGTGTCGCTGCCTGTTGCTTCGACGATTTTTCCGTTTTCAAAGCGGAATTTAATATTTTCGAAGGTGACGCCATTGTAAAGAGTCGGTGTATTGTAAGCGATCGTTCCGTTAACCGAATCACGAACAGGCGCTGTGTATACCTCGCCATCCGGAATGTTTTTCTGGCCGGAGCATTTCTCCGCGCCGATGTTCTTGATCGAGAAGCTGAGGTCCGTTCCCGGTCCCACGATGCGAACCTTGTCGGTATTCCTCATCAGCTCGGCCAAAGGATCCTGCGCGCGGTCCATTTTGGAATAGTCCAGATTGCACACATCGAAGTAGAAATCCTCAAACGCCTCCGTGCTGGTGTTGGCAAGCTGCGCCATGCTGGCGTTCGGATAGCGGAGAACCACCCATTTCGTACGCTTGACACGCTCTTCGCTATGTACGGGATGCGAGTAAAGTGCATTGTACAGCTTCATGTTTTCCTCAGGCACGTCAGCCATATCGTTGACGTTCTCGCCTGCGCGGATACCGATGTAACAATCCATTTTCTTCATGCGCTCAAGATCCAGCTCAGCCCACAGCTCAAGCTGCTCCTTGTTTGCTTTCTTCAGCATGGCCCGTTGAACCGTGCGATCTGTCAATTGCACGAACGGACGGCCGCCTTGATTCGAAACCTCCTCAATGATGGCATTCAGCAGATCGCGCTCCGATCCGATCATTTCAATGAGCACATTTTCGCCTGGCTGCATATCTACCGAATAGTTCACGAGATTTTGAGCCAGTTTTTGAATTCTGGGATCACGCATATGTCATATCCTCCTTATGATGACTGTTCCCCTACATATGAATTGAACAGCGGTAAATTTATAAATTATTGTAGCATGCAACCAACACGAAGTCAGCGTTCATCGTTAAAAAAATTTTCATGGCTGATCCTTCAATAACCGGTAAATGTAACATCGGACAGCAGCGTTTCCGTGCGGGTTCTGCCCTGCTCGTCAACAAAAAACAACGTTCGTTCCATAGTCAGTTTGGTAGGAAGCTGTTTTTTGTTGTTAATCGTAACATGAGAGACCGAAACGGCATCCGCCTTGCTGAGCATGTTCTTCATTTCATTATAGTCTCGCTGCCAGACGGCCTTCAGTCGTTTACGAACCTTAGGGTCTGCACTGTACAAAGGATCCCCTTTGCGTTCGATCCGCGCAGCCAGCGCCTTCATCTGCTCATCCAGCGATCCATAGACCATATTGGCTGCCGCCTCGGGTGACAGCTCGATGCGCAGCACCTTGGTTCCTCTTGCCGCCCCCAGCTCCTGGGTCACCGTCTTCTCCGACTTTCCGATATACTCCAGCAGTTCCAGCGGATTCAAGCGGGTGATCCACATTTCTTCGGCATGTTCCGATGACAGCGTGCTCCACTTGCCTTCTTTGCGCTTCAGTGCCACTGTAAGTCCATCTGATTTATATACCGAATCCGCTGATACCTTATCCTTCTGTATTGTTGTCCCTTTGTCCCTTGATGATAGTGTCAAATCCGTATGATGCTGCAGATTGCCTTCAAATGCCAAACTTTGCTGAAACGGTCCGTTTTCTCCGGTCCGAATCGCTGCTTCTCCCCGAAAAGAGAAATTATCAACGCCCGACAGCCCCGACAGGGCACGGTTAAACGACTCTTCGGCCGACAACTGCTCCTGCCAGGCACATCCGGTTAGGCAAAAGACAAACAAAACCATTCCGATGACGCTCCGTGATCTTCTCATTCTCATAATCATCAGCCTCTCGTTGATCTTGCTCTTAGGCTATCCGCGGCCCCTTACATTATGCAGATTACAGAAAAAACCCTGCAGCCACTAAATAGCTGCAAGGTTTTTAATCCAGTCCGATTTCAGCTTCCGCCCTCTCCACGACAATCCGGTTGCGGCCGCCATTCTTCGCTTCGTAAAGGGCCATATCCGCTCGATAGAAGAGAGACTCTACGCTGATCTTGTCATTGGTCCAGTTCCATTCGGAAATTCCGCAGGACACCGTTACGCGGGGATCGGTCTCTTCCGATACCCTTATGCGAATCCGTTCGGCGACCTGCATCGCCTGTTGAATGCCGAGTCCCGGCAAATACACGGCAAGCTCTTCACCGCCCCAGCGGGCTGGAATATCGCTGTGCCGTATCGTTGTCTTCACGATGCTGCTGACCTGCTTCAGAATTTTGTCCCCCCGCTGGTGACCGAACGTATCATTGACCTGCTTGAATTCATCGATATCCACAACGATGAGAGAACCGCAAAAATCACGGTTCTGACATTCATGGATCATTTCGTCAAGATAATGTCTCGCATACAGTTCAGTCAGCATATCCCGGTTAGCCATTCTCCTCACTTCCGCATGCAGAAAAGCATTGCCGATAGCCAGACCAATATGGCTGGTCAGAGCTTGAAGCAGCCGATAGCTGTCATAGGAAAAATAATGCGGCTTCGCATGGGTGAGAAGAACAACGCCCCGTACCTCACCGTTAACGGTTAGCGGAGTAGCAATCATCGAGCTGGAATGAGTGCTCTCCATTAGCCTGGATTCCGCCGGACGTTCTTCGTGATAGTCTGACAGGATGAGGGGCTCCTTCGAATGATAGACTAGGCCGCCCAAACCATAATCCTTCTCAAAGACCTCCTTGGCAAGCCACTCGGCGTTGCAGGATACCACTTCAAGACCGCCAAGCTCCTCGTTATAAATCAAAATGCAGCAGTAATCGGCTTCAAGAATCTTTAGCAGCTCATGGTTGGCAAATTGAAATATCTCCGCCAAATGCAGGCTTTTGTTCAACCGCTGTGTCAGTTCATTAATCATACGGAGCTCATGAATCATCAGATTGGACTGCTCGTACAGTTTGGCATTCTCAAACGCGGTGCCGGCAGCGTCGGCCATCATCCCGAGCAGCTCCAAATCCATATCGGGCAGCTCGGACTTGTCCACTTCCACATGGAGTACGCCATAAACGCCCTGCTTGCCTCCCATGGGAATCCCGATTTCCACGATCGAACCGGATTCCTCATGTTCATCAATCGTGAGGGTACCCTCCATAAATGTCCGCACATAAACCTCTTTCTGCCAATGATGAAGCAGCAGAGGACGTACAAGCGGATGTCCACTCTCATGGTCCTGAGACATAAACAATTCGACTTTGGCCTTGGGATACAGCGCCAGGACACTGTCGATAGCCTCCACCAGCACGCTGTCCACATCAATCTGGACATGCATCCGTTTGACATACTGAAACATGATGGAACGCCTGTGCACCTCACGCTCAGCTTGGGTGTGGACTTTCTCCAGATCATCAGCAAACACGTACTCCAGCTTCCGATAGAAGCAGGAACGAAACAATAAGGCGTATGTTTCTGTCAGCATAAGTGATTGTTCCGGCTCCATTGCCTGTGAGGAAACACTGACCATCACCGCAAATACATCACCATGAATGCGAGTGAAGAGCGGGACAGCGCACAGCACGCTTCCCTCAAACGAACCCTTTCCCATTCCTTGCGCCGCTTCCTTGGTGTTCAAAGCAAGCGATAATGTCTCATCTTCACTTACATTAAGGTATTCCGTTATATCGGAAGCCCCTGTCAGCCAAGCTCCCTCATGAGAAAGAAGGGCCCAGCTGAATTTCTTCATCGCCTGTGTGCCTGCGCTTTCTCTTAGCCACTCCAGATAGCTGTCTGATATGAGAGGCTGAATATAAGGGAAATCATGAGGTGTAATATCCAAGCTCTGAAGCCAAAAGCAAGGCTCGTTTCCAGGAATTGGCCCGGCATCATGAAACATAACTGCAGAGCCGGGAGAGCTTTCACACACTTTCCGTTGATCTTCTGACATATTGGGCGCTCCTTTGCACCATTATAAAAGGCCTATCCAAGACTGGCGTTCCGATTCATAATGTAAGGATCCATTTGGCTGCCGCATGAATGGCGGTAACCCAGCTGTTCAACATGTTGGGAGGGTGCTGCATAAACACCAGATAGATGTTACAATATGTAACTAGATAAATGAGACTACTTAATCCAATATCATCTTACTCTTTTCTACCCATTTTTGCATTAAAATTTATGCGTTTTTCACAATATTTTTAGGTCCATGGACCTATCGACAAAATTAGACAAAATCCAAGTTATAGTAAGTTGCAGGTTGAACTTGACTTTATATCATTACTTCATATAATATTTATTGTTGAGTAAGAATGCAATGCATTCCATGAATTTGGGCGGGTTGTGTCACCCTCACGTTATTTGTTACTGACAGGACAGCGGCTGAACTTTCCTGGCAGATCTTCCGGCGATTTCGGTAGAGCAAACAAATACGGCGCAAATAGAGCCCTAATGAAACTTTAATTAAAAAGGAGTCTATATAACATGGCACGTTACACCGGTCCTAAATTTAAATTAAGCCGTCGTCTGGGAATCTCCCTAAGCGGTACAGGTAAAGAATTGGCTAAACGCCCTTTCCCTCCAGGTCAGCATGGTCCTAACCAACGGAGAAAAGTCAGCAACTATGGTATGCAGCTTCAAGAAAAGCAAAAGCTGCGTCATATGTACGGCTTGGGCGAGAAGCAATTTAAAACCCTGTTTAACAAAGCAACTGGCATGAAAGGTATCGCTGGTGAGAACTTTATGTTCCTGCTTGAGAGCCGTCTGGACAACCTGGTTTACCGTCTTGGCTTCAGCAACTCCCGTGCGGGTGCTCGCCAATTGGTAGCTCACGGTCACGTGACTGTGAACGGCAAGAAAGTCGATATCGCTTCTTACGCTGTAAGCACTGGCGATGTAATCGGTCTTCGTGAAAGAAGCCGCGGCCTTTCCTCCATCAAGGAAGCTTTGGCTAACCGTGTACATCTTCCAGCTTACCTCGAATTTGATGAAGCAGCAATGGAAGGGAAATACATCCGTCTTCCAGAACGTTCCGAACTTTCCCAAGATATCGATGAGAAACAAATCGTCGAATTCTACAACCGTTAAAATTAACTCGGAATCTAAAAACCCTGAAGGCCTTGGCCTTCAGGGTTTTTGCTGTCTAATTGAATCCTCCCGAGGTTCAATAAGCTTAAGAAAGCCTCAGTCTGGCAAATTTACGCCTGCCCACTTGAACCACATCCCCATCCTGAGGCACGATCTCACCGTAAATGTCGCTGCATTTCTCCCCATTCCATTTTACGGCCCCCTGCTGAATGCTCCGTCTAGCCTCGCCATTGGAAGCGGCAAAACCGAGCAGTGTCAGTAGATTGATAAGCATAATCTTTCCTTCCTTCAATTCTCCTTCGGGTACCATGTAAACCTCAATGTCTTCAGGAAGTGCCTTCTGCTGGAATACCGTCACAAAATGCTGCTGTGCAGCATCCGCAGCCTCCCGCCCATGATACATGCGAACGAGTCTGTGCCCCAAACTCATCTTGGCATCCCGGGGATGGACAACTCCGTCCCGGAGCCCCTTCTCCAAGCTGGTTACCTCCTCACTTGCCATATCCGTGGCCAAGCTGAAGTATTTGAGCATGAGCTCATCCGGAACGGACATGGACTTACCGTACATCTCATTCGGCTCTTCATCGATACCGATGTAATTGCCCAAGCTCTTACTCATCTTCTGTACGCCGTCGAGCCCTTCAATAAGCGGCATCGTGATTGCAACCTGAGGCTCTGAGCCATACTCCTTCTGCAGGGTGCGTCCCATCAGCAAGTTAAACTTCTGATCCGTCCCACCAAGCTCGACATCGGTCTTAAGCGCCACAGAATCCATCCCCTGCATCAACGGGTAAAAAAATTCATGGATGCTGATCGGAAGCCCGCTCTGATACCGTTTGGTAAAATCATCGCGCTCGAGCATCCGTGCCACCGTCACCTTTGCCGATAAGCTGACCACATCGGCAAAAGTCATCGGCGCAAGCCACTCGGAGTTGTAATATACCTTCGTTTTTTCAGGATCCAATACCTTGTATATTTGTTTTTTGTACGTTTCCGCATGCCGTCTAACATCTTCTTCCGACAGCTGCTTACGCGTATCGGATTTGCCTGTCGGATCTCCGATTCTGCCGGTAAAGTCCCCAATGATGAGCTGTACTTCATGTCCGAGTTCCTGGAACTGACGCAGCTTCTGCAGCACGACGGTATGCCCGACGTGAAGATCGGGCGCTGACGGGTCCATTCCCAGCTTCACGCGCAGCGGCTCGCCGGTTACAACCGATTTCATCACCTTCTGCCTCATCGCTTCTTCCGGGATGATCTCCACTGCTCCACGGGAGATCACCTCCATCTGCCGTTCCACCTCTTGCTGCTGAACGTTCGATATACCATCCCATTTCATGTTTCCGCAAGCCTCCCTCTATTTATGAACGCAAAAAAGCTCCTACTCATCCCAAGGGACGAGTAGGAGCGCTCGCGTTACCACCCTAATTAGAATCCGTTACCACAAGGAACGAATTCTCACTTCATTGCCATAACGGGTTGTCATCCCGGAACCGGACTACTGTAACAGCCGCACAGGTATACGGCTCCTTTTCCCCCGGTCAGCTCCGGACGGTAATTCAAAGGGGCTCGTTATCGGTTTGCACCACCCACCGACTCTCTGGAAACGAAAGGCTCCGCCTTCTACTGGGGTCCTTCAAAGCTTTTCACGATATGAACTTTGCATTATTTGTATCATATGCTTTCCGAAAAAGTCAATCTTCCTCAAAAAAGGACACGCTATATAAGGACACATGATTCAAAACCTTCGATTTATGCTATAATAGGTGCGTTAAAAGGAGGAGTATACATTCATGGTTGAGGAGAAAAAACAAGAGCCTGAAAAACAGAAGAAACCGCGTAAACGGTCCTTTCTGCGGGTGCTCGGATCCGTCATCGGATGGCTCTTTGTGGTGGGTCTGATGGGCGTTTTGTTCGCCGGAGGAGCCGTAGCTGGCTACGTGACCTCTATTGTTGAGAATGAGCCGGTAAGATCCAGAGCTCTCATCGAGAATACGGTGAACGACAATGCCATAACGGGCTTCGCCTACTTCGCGGATGGCTCACCGATCGGGCAGCTTAGAACCGAAGAAGACAGACGACCTGTGGAATTCAAGGATATTCCCCAGCTTGTTAAGGATGCCGTCGTATCCATAGAAGACAACCGTTTTTATACACATAAGGGTGTTGACATAAAAGGTACCGCTCGCGCCGTAAAAGAACGCGTCCTGAACGAACCGGTTCAAACCGGCGGCAGCACGTTGACGCAACAGCTGGCCAGGCTCACTTTTTTAAGTCGCGACAAAACCGATAACCGCAAGGTAAAAGAAATGCTGCTTGCCATGCGGATGGAACGCTTTTTGAGTAAAGACCAAATCTTAACAGCCTACTTGAACAAGGTTCCTTACGGGAATGGTTCCAGCGGATACCAGCTGTTCGGGATCAAGGCTGCCGCAAAAGGAATATTCAACATCAACAAGCTGGATGATCTGAACGTGGCTCAAGCTGCATATTTGGCGGGTCTGCCGCAGCTTCCATCCTCCTACTCGGCCTTCAACGGCAAAGGAGAATTTGACGAGAAAGCATTTAAACGGGCAGTAAACCGGCAACACCGCGTGCTGGCAAGCATGCTGGAAGAAGGCAAAATAACGCAAGCCGAATATGAAGAGGCCAAGGCATTCGATATCAAAAAATCGCTTGCTCCTCGCACGCAGAAGGCCTATGTGACTTATCCTTATCTCATGATGGAAGTAGAACGTCAAGCATCGAATATTCTGATGCAGCTGAGCGAGGAAGCGGAAGAGAACGCAAAAGGCACGCAAGCGAACTCCGATCTGATGGATGCTTCCCGGGCCCAGCTCAGCACCGGCGGTTACCGTGTTTACACCACCATCGACCGGACACTATACAAGACCATGCGATCCATCGCGGAGGATGACAGCAACTACTTGCCTGACAGCCAGGAAAAAGGAATGGAGCAGACCGCCGCAATGATGATCGACAACAAAACCGGCGCCATTCTCGGCATGATTGAGGGCAGGGATTTTAACACAGAACAAATGAACTACGCTACACAAATGAAACGACAACCTGGATCTGCCATGAAACCTATTGCCGCCTATTTACCGGCACTCGATTCGGGAGGGATTCAACCTGCCAGCGTGGTGGACGATTCCCCCATCATCTTAAAGGACTACAGCAAAGTGTTCCATATTCCCAAAAACTCGTACACCGGGTACAGAGGATTGATGACGGCACGACAGGCATTGAACGATTCGACCAATACGGTGGCCCTCAAACTGTTTAACAACACGGTCGGCATCGAGAAGGCTTGGGAGTTTTCCAAGAAGCTGGGTATCACTACCTTGGAGGAGGACGATTATAATGCTTCAACAGGTGTACTCGGCGGGCTTCATTACGGCGTGACCGTAGAAGAACTCACCAATGCATACAGTTCCATCGGCAATCAAGGCAAATTCACGGATGCTTTCATGATTGAGAAAATCGTGGATTCCAAAGGCAATATTGTCTATAAACATGAAGTAAAACCGGAGCAGGTGTTCTCCGAGCAGACAGCGTATCTTATGACGGATATGCTCCGAACCGTCATCACGAACGGAACAGGCAGCAAGGTCAGAGACACGTACAAGAAATTCAATGAGGTTCCGGTCGTTGGTAAAACCGGATCTACCCAGAACTACGGGGATGTCTGGTTCATGGGATACTCGCCTGATGTGACGCTTGGCGTATGGGTCGGATATAAAGAACAAAAAAATACGCTCGTTGGAGACCAGCGCAAGCACGCACAGGCCATTTGGGCAAGAATCATGAACGAAGCAACCGACGTTAAGCCGGATCTGTTCCCAACCAAAACGTTTGAGAAGCCTGAAGGCATAACCTCCAAAACGGTTTCGGCGTACAGCGGCAAACTGCCGACCGCCTTAACGGACAGATTCGTAACGGATCTGTTTAATGTGAAGTTTGTGCCTACCGAAAGCGATGATGGCATCGCAAAAGCGAAATATATCACCTATCGGGGTGTAAATTACATTCCACATGAAGCAACGCCTCTGGATATGTTGAGAGAACAAATCGTAATCAAGCGCGAGAAACCCATCGATGAGCTGATTATAGAGCTGCAGAACGCCCTGAAGGTCATGAAAGGTGAAAAGAGATCACTGGAATCTTACCTGCCGCAGGACGCGAAGAAAGGGATGCCAAGCAGGCTCGACCCTAGAACGGATGATGGCAAAGCCCCTACTCCACCGAAAAACGTTCATTATTCGATGGGCAGCGGCTCGATCAGCTTTAATGCCAGCGGATCTCCTGATGTTGTCGGATACCGGCTCTTTAAGTCCGTTAACGGAAGTCCGTATACACATCAAGGGCAGGTCGTGCTTGGCGATGAGAGTCTTGTCTTCTCGGGACTTGGAGCTGACGGAATGTTTACTTCTTATTACGTTGTCGCCGTTGACGTTGCCGGCAAAGTATCTGAGCCAAGCGCCATTGTGGGCGGCACAGCGCCTGGATTCGAAGTACCGGGCGACAACGATGCGAATCCGGATGACGACATCGATAATCCGGATGACGGCTTGACTGAGGGAGATCCCGATATCGATCTGGAACTTGGGAATGAAGGTGCTGCTACCGTACCGTCTGCACCAGGTCAGCCGACCCTTGTAGCTACCCCTGAGGGCTTTCAGGCCACCTGGAGCGGCAATGCTCCAGAGGAAGAGGTTATGGTCTACAACATCTACATCAGTCCAAATAGTGACGGCAATTACCAGATTCTTGGCTCAAGTAAGAGCACGGAGTTCTATTACTCCTCCGGTAACCCAATCGGCGGTACCTTTAGAATAACTGCCGTAAATCCAATCGGTGAATCTGCTGCTTCACCGGCCGTATATTTTGAGAAAAAATAGACAGAAATATTAAAAAGCCAGCCCCTCTACAGAGATCATCTGTTGGAAAGGCTGGTTTTATTTTGGCTTAAGCAAAAACTTCTAGTCTAGTTCATTCTTTTGGTAAAAGGAAAAGCGCCTGTCTCAAAAAAACTGACAATGAAAATGGTGGTTACCATCTTCATTGTCAGCCCTGTCTTGATCACGCTTTTAATCTTCAATCGTGGACAGATCCCCTGTCGGAAGATCCAGCTCCCACGCTTTCAGTACGCGGCGCATAATCTTACCGGAGCGCGTCTTCGGAAGTTTATCCTTAAACTCAATTTCACGAGGCGCGGCATGGGCGGAGAGTCCTTCCTTCACAAAACGGTAAATTTCATCCTTGAGCTCCTGAGTAGGTGTATACCCCTCACGTAAAGAGATAAAGGCTTTAATGATCTCACCACGAGTAACATCAGGCTTACCGATCACGCCTGCTTCAGCAACAGCCGGATGTTCAACCAGCTTGCTCTCGACTTCGAACGGTCCGATTCGCTCACCGGACGAATTAATCACATCGTCGATTCTGCCCTGGAACCAGAAGTATCCTTCTTCATCCATATATGCCGAATCACCTGAAATGTACCAGCCCGGAATTCGGAAGTATTCTTCATACTTCGCCTCGTTATTCCAAATTTTTCTCATCATGGACGGCCAAGGTGTCTTGATTGCCAAGTTCCCCATCGTGTACGGAGCCACTTCTTTCCCCTGATCGTCCAGGATAGCCGCTGTAATGCCCGGCACCGGGCGTCCCATGGATCCTGGCTTGATCGCCATGCCCGGGTAATTACAGATCAACTGTCCGCCAGTCTCTGTCATCCACCATGTGTCATGGATACGCTGCTTGTAAGCCTTGTGTCCCCAACGCACCACCTCGGGATTAAGCGGCTCACCAACGGATAAAATATGCCGTACATGGCTAAGATCATATTGGTCGATAAGCTCGGAGCCGGCACCCATTAACATGCGGAAGGCGGTGGGAGCACTGTACCATACCGTTACCTTATTGTTCACCAAAGTGCTGTACCAATCCTGCGGACTGAAACGGCCTCCGCGAATGACATTGGTAACTCCATTCAACCATGGTGCAAAAATACCGTAGGACGTACCGGTAACCCAGCCCGGATCCGCCGTGCACCAATATATATCATCTTCCCTTAAATCCAAAACAACCTTGCCCGTATAATAATGCTGAATCATGGCATTCTGCACGTGATACACGCCCTTCGGTTTCCCGGTAGAGCCTGACGTATAGTGCATGATCAATCCATCTTCCCGTTCAAGCCATTCAATCTCCAGCTCACTTGATGCAGCTTCAACTTCCTCGTGGTAGCTTACTAGCCGCGGGTCCTCCTCTTCAATCTCGCCCACGACAAAAATATGCTTCAGTTCAGGCAACTCGTCTCGCTTCACGCGTGACAACAGTGCAGGCGTCGTAATCAGTGCAATCGCTCCACTGTCCTCCAGACGATCCTTTACAGCCGTCTCCATAAACGCCTCGAACAATGGGCCGACCACGGCGCCAACCTTCAGAATGCCCAGCAAACCGGCATAGAGCTCAGGACCGCGCGGCATAAAGATAAATACCCGATCACCTTTGCCAACACCATATTTACGGAGTACATTACCGAACTTGTCGGATTTTTCTTTCAACTGCGCATAAGTAATAGATTCCTCACGATTGGCGTCACTATACAAGAGAGCTACCTTATCTCCTCGCCCCTCTGCCACATGACGATCTATAGCTTCATAGGCCATATTCACTTTGCCCGTCTCATACCAAGTAAAATGTCTCTCGATTTCGTCCCATGAAAACTCGGAGCGTGCCTGCTCGTAACTCTTCATATTGGAATGTGAAACTTCACTTGGCAATATTTCGCTATGCGTTTGATTCATGATAACATCCTCCTCATTCTCAAATCGGTCTCCTCATAGTGGACAGCGCTTACAAAATGATTGAATGAAACATACATTTTACACATTGCGGTGGGTCGTCACGTTGTCGCAGTCATCGAGTCATTAACCCCTGAATTCGCAAGGAAACATATCGTTAAGTACGACACAAATGTGAAGATTTTATGTCGAAAAGATTATATCATAGCTCTCGTTTGCCTGTCATTGCTTTTCATTTTTTTATTTTTTTGCTATAAGTAGGGTATGGAATTGAAAGGAGCGTAACGGATGGAACACTGCAAGGTATACCAGTCTCATGTTTTGTTCCCTGAAGACCGCCGCCTGATCATCGAAGGACCTGTACCTCCCGAGCAACTATCCGAGCTAACCATGCACCCTGATCTCAAGGCATTTCGTCGTCCTTCGGAGCAGCATGAGGCATTGGTGGAAATTGCAGGCCTGCCCGAAGGCAGAATCATCATCACGAGAGACCAAGATATGATCGTTGGATATGTAACGTTTCATCACCCGGATGAGCAGGAACGCTGGTCTGAGGGCAATATGGAAGATTTGATTGAACTTGGTGCCATCGAGGTAGCGAAAGATTACCGTTCTCTGGGACTTGGGCAGCAGATGATAAAGACTGCATTTGAAGAAGAACAGATGGAGCGTTACATCGTGTTTACGACCGAGTACTACTGGCATTGGGATCTTAAAGGAAGCGGCCTTAACGTATGGGATTACCGCAAAATGATGGAGCGGTTAATGAAAATTGTAGATATGGAGTGGTACGCAACCGACGATCCGGAAATCTGCTCCCATCCTGCCAACTGTCTCATGGTCAGAATCGGACGGCACGTACCGCTTTCATCACAAGAACAATTCGATCGTATCCGTTTCAGACAGCGGTTTATGTATTAAGTCGATACCCAATAAATAAAAAAACAAACTCCCCAAGGGCTTGCCCTCGGGGAGTTTGTCTGTAGAGATGCATACTGGATATGTATGCCTACCACTTACACAAAGTTTTTACTAGAGTTTGCCCAGCATGTAGTTCACGATTTCGTGTGAACGCTTGGAAGCTTTCACGGTAAACTCAGGGAAGTTGATATGGGCAGAACCGTCAGCCTTATCCGACATGGATCTGATTACCACATAAGGCACACCGTTCATATAACATACCTGGGCAACGGCAGAGCCTTCCATTTCCGCGCAAACCCCGTTCAGATCCTCGTGAAGCGTCCGTACTGTATCACGACTGGCAATGAACTGATCGCCCGAAAGAACCTTTCCGATGACGTAATGATTCGCCGCCTGCTCTTTGCACGCTTCCTCTGCTAGCTCGATCAACGAGGGATCAGCAGGAAAATCAGACACTGCCTGATACGGAATCACGCCGCGCGCAAAGCCGAGCGGCGTCACGTCCATATCGTGCTGCATGCAGGAGGAAGAGATGACGATATCGCCAATGTTCAGCTCCGGATGCAGCGCGCCTGCTACGCCGGTAAACAATATTTTGGAAACGCCATAAGTATCAATCAAGATTTGCGTAGTAACCGCGGCATTCACCTTACCCACTCCGCTCTTGCATACAACGACGCGCTTGCCATGAATCGTTCCCGAAGCATATGTAACCCCTGCACGGACTGCCATTTCTTTATTCTCCAGTTGACTGAGCAGCATTTCCACTTCTTCGTCCATGGCCCCGATTAGGCCAATAACCTGTGTTGTCATACCGATATCCCTCCTGAATTCAAGACCACAAAATAATCCCACCAGAAAAAAGCCCCTTAAAACCAGGAGCTTTCTTCAAATCAATAGATGTCTAAATTGCTTTCATTCACACTTCTTACTCGTTCACATGACTAACCGAAAGCCGAAGAATCGTTTCATGCGGCAGAATCACGCGAGGATTCTCCACATTCTCCTTCTTCATCAGCTTGGTAAGCAAGCGCATAGCTACGGCTCCCAAATCATACATCGGTTGAGCTACCGTTGTCAGCTGTGGACGAACCATCGAAGCCATCCGAATATTATCTACGCTGATAATAGAGAAATCATCCGGCACTTTGTAGCCTTCATCCTGAATGCTATGAATAGCGCCAATTGCCATCTCATCGGTAGCAGCAAAAATAGCTGTCGGTTTCTTCTTAAGTCCCAGGAAGTATTTCATCGCTTCCACGCCGGACTCATAGCGATAGTTACCAATACGCACCAGATCCTCTTGATACTCGATGCCGGCAGTTTCCAGCGCCTTCTTGTAGCCTTGGAAACGTGCATAACCGTTCGCCGGATCCTGAAGCGTGCCGCTGATCATGGCAATCTCACGGTGCCCGTGCCGGATCAGAGTGTTTACCGCATCAAACGCAGCCTGTTCATGATCAATGTCAACAGAAGGGTAAGAACCTCTCTCGTCACTTGTCGCACAAAGAACAATCGGCACAGCCGATGTCTGGAACGCCTGGATATGCTCGTCCGTCACCGTTCCACCCATAAACAACAAACCGTCCACTTGCTTCTCAAGCAATGTGTTGATAACGCGGATTTCTTTTTCCTTACGTTTGTCGGCATTACACAAAATTATATTATAGTGGTACATGTTAGCAATATCCTCAATACCACGGGCAATCTCCGCAAAGATCGAGTTCGAAATGTCAGGGATCACAACGCCGACGGTTGTGGTCTTCTTGCTGGCCAGACCTCTGGCTACCGCATTCGGACGATACCCTAAACGTTCAATCGCTTCGTATACTTTTTTCCGGGTCTGAGGCTTAACGTTCGGGTTATTGTTTACAACCCGTGATACCGTCGCCATGGAAACGCCTGCTTCGCGCGCAACATCGTAAATGGTTACCGTCAAATTCCTTCTCTCCATTGCCAATAGATTTTCATTCGTTCAATACCAATTGAATTTATGATACGACAAATTACTGCTTTGTGCAACGACACGGCATTAGATGCCGTCCAATTGAGCCTTCAGCGCTTCAGCCGTAATATGGGAATGGGATGTATGCCAGACTGGCGCTCCTTCTTTTACAAGAATAACTTGTGGCGATTCGTGCTGTATGCTTAGAGTTTCCGCAGCTTGACTCGACACCGGACGGTCGGCAATGACATCAATCCATACATAGTCGATCCGCTCGTTCGGCTGGTCCTCCAGGTAAGCTTGCACTTCCTTATAGGCTCCGGCGCTAATTGGGCATCTGGTACTATGTTTGAACATCAGCAAGGGCCTCTGCTCCGAAGATTCAAGGGTGCTGCGCAACTCTTTTATAGTAGTCATTTTCGTCAACGTCGCCATAGGATATACATTCCCTTCATTGTATTGAAGTTCCTATCCTCTATCCTAACAAAAAGTGCGTGAAAAATCCAACAACCGCGAAAATTTTCTGAAAATTATCTTGCATAATTTCCCGAATTTTCAGGAACGAGAGATTTAATCGTGCTTAACTGCTCGAGCCGCCCCTCAATTTGTCTCATCCAGTCACCGTCGCCCAAGCTCTGGGCATAACGGAATAGATCCAACAGCATATTGATCCGCTCATCAAAAACTTCCATACAGCGTGTCTGCCATTCTACCGACGAATCATCATCGTATGTACGGAACACTTCTCGAAGTACGTATGCAGACTCATTAACATCTGCGAACGAAACGTGTATTCGTCTAGTCTCATTGCTAATCGATGCGAGATAGCGAAGTAAATCCGGTTTAATAAGAGGCAGAAGCTCATACTTCTTGCAAGCCTGACAGGCATAAACAGGAACATGATATATTCGAGTCTTTCTTTCATGAATCAGCTTTCTTAATTCCAACTTCATCCATTGTCCACAGTTGCAGGTTTTGAACAAAATGCCCACCCCAAATCCTATCACGTAATCTAATTCCAACAGCCTATGTCACAAATCTGTCACCTAAACTAGTTCTATTCGACTATCATACCAAAGAATCCTGCTAATTTGTGATAATGCTTTATTTACCAGATATGTTTCCAAATGTTTGTTCTTTGCTCGTTCCTATGAAACTGCCCTCCATATTTGTTACAATAAGAACAGTCATACGGATACATGAGGAAATCTGCGAGAAAGGGGTTATATCAATCATGAGATTGGCTGGAAAAAAGGTAATAGCGCTTGTAGACGAAGAATTTGAGGATCTGGAACTATGGTATCCCGTTTACCGGGTCCGTGAGGAAGGGGCGGAAGTCCATCTTGCCGGGTTGGAAAAAGGAAAAACTTACACGGGCAAATATGGTGTTCCCGCTCAAGCCGAATATTCATTTGAAGAGCTGAACAGCAAGGATTATGATGGAATTCTCGTTCCGGGCGGCTGGGCGCCGGACAAGCTGCGCCGTTATGATAAAGTCCTTCAACTGGTTAAAGAAATGAATGCGGACAAAAAACCGATCGGACAGATCTGCCACGCCGGATGGGTACTCATCTCTGCCAAAATCCTGGACGGCGTTACGGTTACTTCCACACCGGGGATCCGCGACGATATGGAAAATGCCGGTGCAATCTGGAAGGATGAAGCCGTCGTGACTGACGGTCATATTATTTCCGCCCGCCGTCCACCGGATCTGCCGCCGTACGGCAAAGCTTTTTGCGATGCTCTGGCACAGCAAGGCTGAAAGCTCCCCTGCACCACACAAAAACAGCCGCTCATTTCACCAAGAAGGATTCCTGGTGAGATAGGCAGCTGTTTTTTTCATGCGGGTATAGCTTAGCTTGTCCACTCAAAAAAGAAACATGAAAATTGTAACGACATCCTTCTTCTTGAGGTTGGCTTTTTAAGAGGCCGTGCTGTCCGTACCGTTAGTTCCGTTCAGATAACTGCTGCGTTCGGCAAACGCGCTTAGACGCTCTTCGACAGCGGAGCTGGTACGCAATTTGAAGCAAGCCGCTGCCTCCCCCTTCGCTTCTGCCGCATTGGTATTCAAGATCCGATGCTTCACGCGAAGCAAGGATTGCGGCGACATGCTTAGATCCTTAACGCCAAGCTCCAGCCATATCGGAATCGCCCGCTCGTCCCCAGCCATTTCTCCGCACACGCTGACCGGTATGCCTGCCGCATGCGCAGCCTCCACCGTCGTCCGAAGCATGCGCAAGACCGCAGGATGAAATGGATGGTACATATGCGCGATCTGCTCGTTCATCCGATCTACCGCCAGCACATACTGAACCAAATCGTTCGTCCCGATGCTGAAGAAATCGGCTTCCTCTGCCAACAGATCCGAGATGGTAACTGCCGCGGGCACCTCAATCATGATGCCGACCTTAATGTTGGGATCGTATGCGATGCCGCGTTGGTCCAAATCGGCCATCGCACGCCGCAGCACGGCATTAGCCTGCTTGACTTCCTCTATCGAGGATATCATCGGATACATGATTTTGACGTTACCAAAAGCGCTGGCCCTCAGAATGGCGGACAGCTGGGTCTGGAACGGCTCTGTGCGATCCAGGCTGATACGAATGGCGCGATAACCCAGGAAAGGGTTCTCTTCTTCCGGCAGCCCGAAGTAATCCAACTGTTTATCGCCGCCAATGTCCAGCGTACGGATCACGACCGAGGACTCACCTGCGTTCTCGGCAACCAGTTTATACACTTCAAATTGCTCTTCTTCCGAAGGAAAGTTGTGGCGATCCATATATAAAAATTCCGTCCGGAACAATCCGACTCCCTGTGCGCCGTTCTTCAGCGCAATCTCCATTTCTTTAACGGAGTTCATATTCGCGGCCAGATTGAAATATGTTCCATCCTTCGTAACCGCATCAACGGTTGCCAGGAGCTGCAGCTGCTCTTTCTTTTTCCGTTGCTGCTCTCGGATCCCTTCGTAACGCTCTACAACCAGCGTGTCGGGCTCCAAATACAGCAAGCCTTCATCCCCATCCACAACCAGATGCTGTCCGGTCTGGATCGGATGATCCAGCTTGTTCTCAATCCCGGATACAAGCGGTATGCCGAGAGCGCGGGCCATAATTGCCGAGTGAGAGGTCTTGCCACCCGTCATCGTCACGATGCCAAGAACGTGGGAAGGGTTAAGATGCACAAGCTGAGACGGAGAAAGTTCCTTCGCAACCAAAATATAAGGCTGCGTATCAGCCGGAAGCTTGACTTCCGGAGCACCGAGAAGATGCTTGAGCAGCCGATTACCAACATCCTTAATATCCAGTGCCCGCTCCTTCATATACTCGTCGTCCAGCAAATCGAACATGGATACGAAATGATCGATCGCCTCTTTAACTGCTACTTCGGCAGCCTTGTACTGGCGCTCGATGATCCCTTGAATTTCGTTCATGAATACGGGATCCTCCAGTATAGCCAGATGCGCATCAAAGATCTGCGACTCCTCGTGCCCCACCATTTCCTTGAATTCGTTCTTGATATATTCAATTTCATTCTTGGAGGTTCGTATGCCTTCATATAAGCGCTCGAACTCTTTGGCTAAATCGACAGCATCCATTTCGGAATCCGGAAGGTCCAGCTCCCAATGCGGCAGTACGAAAGCCTTACCGATCGCTACGCCTGTTGCTGCGCCAATGCCTTGTATCATGATTCTCTACCCCCAGCATTACTCTCAGTTAATACGACGGACATGACAGATGACTGTCCTCTCTTAACGGACTTGAATGGAGCAAAGCTCCAAGATCTTACTTTATCGGGATTGGTGATCACCATCGGTGTGGCCAGTGATGCGGCATGTGTCTTTAAATATGCCAGATCGAACTTGACCAGCAATTGCCCCGGCTCGACAGTATCCCCTTCGCTTACCACAGCTGTAAACGGTCCTTTCAGTTGAGAGGTATCGATCCCGATATGAATCAACACCTCGAGTCCATCCGGCGTTGAAATGCCAATGGCATGCATTGTCGGATAGACATGCATCACGGTTCCGTATACCGGGGATACAAGTTCCCCTTTTTCCGGAATGAACGCCACGCCGTTGCCGACAAGCTTGGCGGCAAAAATATCATCCGGTACTTCATCAATCGGAAGCATGCGTCCCTGTACGGGCGCGCTGAACAGAACGCGCGGTAAATCTTGCTGCATCAGCTTATTTATCTCTTCGCGGATGAGCTCGGAATACGTCCCGAATACCACCTGGACATTCCCGCCGCCCAGCTTGATGATGCCGGCTGAACCGAGCAATTTCAGTGCGTCCGAATCAATCTGGCGGTCATTGTATACGGTCAGTCGAAGACGCGTCATGCAGGATTGGACCTGAACGATGTTGTCTTTCCCACCAAGCGCCTCCAGAATAAGCGGTGCCTGATAGGGGATGTCTCCTGCCCGGCCTTCCAGCGCCGAGCCTTCTTCACGCCCGGGTGTCGGGATTTCGAAGGTGCGAATGGCCCAGCGGAACAAAAAATAGTAAACGATGCCGTATACGGCCCCGATCGGTATGATGATCCAGGCGTTCTGCGACAAGTGAAAATTGAGTACGTAATCGATAAATCCAGCCGAGTATGAAAACCCGTGGTGGATATCAAACGCATAGGTAAGCACCATCGCGAAACCGGCCATCAGGGCGTGGAGCACATACAGATAAGGAGACGCGAATAAGAACGCGAATTCGATCTGCTCCGATACCCCGGTCAAAAAACAGACGAGCGCGGACCGCATAAACGTTTTTTTCACCTTCGGCTTCAAATCTTCCCGCGCCTCTTGAATAATGGCAAATGCAATCGCCGGCAGGGCAAACATCATAATCGGGAACAACCCGGCCATGAAGTCGCCCGCTGTCGGATCACCCGCGAAGAATCGGGGCAAATCCCCCTGAACGACGGTACCGTCTTCCGTCTCGTACGAGCCCAGCTGAAACCAATAGACGTTATTCAACAAGTGATGCAGACCAAATGCCGTCAGTACCCTGTACAAAATTCCGTAGAGAAATAATCCGAATGCCCCCATATGTACGGTCAGATCATAAAAAGCATCTAATCCGCGCTGTACCATGGGAGCCATCCCCAGCATGATCCATGCAAATATCGTGGAGAACAGTCCCATGAACAAAAGCACAAATCGGGAGCCCCCAAAAAACTGTATAGCTTCTGGAAGCTTAATATGTTTGAACCGGTTATAAACGTAACCGGACATTACCCCAAAAATAATACCAATCAAGGTCGAGGGCTGTACACTCCCGTCTCCGAGACGGGATATAACCTGATCGTAAATGAACATGCCAGCCAGAGCGGCAAGCCCTGCGGGTCCTCCCTGGTTCGAGAGCCCCCATGCGACACCGATGGCAAATAAATACGGCATATAATAAAACACGCCGTGCCCCGCTGCCTGGGCAATCTCGCCCAAGGTTCCGAAGCCCCACGCCGACCATGGCAGACTCCCCACGCTAAGCAGGAGAGCTGCCGCCGGAAGCGCCATTGTAGGGAGCATAACTGCTCTGCCCAGCTGTTGTAATGATCCCAACCAATTCAAGGCGAGCCCTCCTTTCTATCCTTGATGGTAAGCGCTGCGCCTGTTTTTGTCAAAAAGAAATCAGGGCAAATGCCACATAGAAAAGCAAGCCTCACGAGCAGTGCCTCGGCAGGCCCGGATCGTGTCCAGTCTGCCAGCGGCTGCTTCATCATAAGGCTTGCTCCTAATTCCGATTCACCAACTCAAATCTTAACGCCCGCCCAAAGCGATGGAATCCTCCACCTTGATGCAGCGGTCCATGATGGCAATCATGCCGCTCTTCTCCGCGATGGCCGCCGCCTCTTCACTGATAATGCCCTGCTGAAGCCAGAGCACCTTAGCTCCAATCTCGGCAGCTTCCCGCGCCACATCGGCACAATATTCACTGCGTCTGAACACATTGACGATATGGATCGGCTCCGGAATGTCCTTCAGGGATGGATAACTCTTCTCCCCAAGTATTTCTGTTGCACCAGGATTAACCGGGATAATCCGGTATCCGCGCATTTGCATCGCAGCCGAAACCATATGGGATGTACGATCCGGCCGGTCAGACAGACCGACAACAGCGATATTGCCTGCGTTTCGCAAAATATCCGCGATTTCTTCGCGCGTAGGATTTTCAAATGCCATGCTTTATGACCACCTTTCCATTCGTAATAGACGAGCCGCTTGGCTATTCCTTTATTTTACCCATTCTACATTGGCTCCAAGCGCCTTCATGTGATCGAAATATTGCGGGTACGACTTGGCCACATGATGCGCATCCTTAATCCGGATCGGCTGATGTGCGCGAAGTCCGACCACAGTCAGGGCCATAATGACCCGATGATCATAATGGGCATTGATCTCCACGCCGCCCTCGACGCCTTCCGGACGGCCGTGAACGATGATCTCGGCCTGGCGTTCCTCAACGTTGGCTCCGGCTTTGCGCAATTCGTTCAAATAATCCGTAATCCGGTCGCATTCCTTATAGCGGAGATTCTCCACATTGTAGAATCGGGAGGTTCCTTCCGCAAACACAGCTGCTGCTACCATCGCAAGAACCGCATCCGTCGCTGCATCTCCGTCGAATTCCAAAGCCTTCAGGGTTCGGTTGCCCTGGACATGGACATTTCCGTCCTCGTGCGTGAGGGGAACCTCCATCATCCGCAGGACGTCAATAATAGCCCGCTCTCCCTGCTTGCTGTCCTCTGACAGATTGCGGATGGTTACATCCGACTGCGTGACCGCAGCCGCCGCCAGGACGGCAGCAGAGCCCGGATAATCGCCTTGAACGGTATAGGTCTTCGCTTCGTAGGATTGACCGCCAGGAACCCGGAAGAATGTATAATCATCCGCTGCGTGAATCGTAATGCCCGCTTGCTCCAGCACTTCCAGGGTCTGACCGATAACGACCTTGGATTTCAAATCACCGGTAACGGTAATCTCGCTGTCCTCGGCAAGCAGCGGCGTTAAGAACAACAGTGCGCTTAAGTACTGCGAACTCACTTCGCCAGATACGGTGAGCTTTCCGCCTTTCGGCTGACCGCCACGAATCGTGATCGGCAGTTTGCCTTCATTATGCTCCACTTCCACGCCCAATTGACCAAGCGTCTCAATGAGATCATCATGAGGACGTTTGCCCAGTGATTCCGGATAGGTATTGACAAAGGTAACCTCTTTAGACAACGCCGTGACGCCCATGAGGAAGCGCAAAACGGCGCCGGCGTTACCGACGTTCAGTTCCTTCACATCCCGTGGCGATTTGCCAAAGCCCGTAATGACCGCCTTCTCCTCATCCTCCTCGATCACGGCCCCGAGATCCCGGATACAGCGTCTCATGGCGTCGCTATCCTCGCTATGAGCTGGGTAATAGATCGTGCTCGTTCCTTCGGCAAGTGCAGCTACCAGCAAGTAACGAGTTGTATAGTTCTTGGAGGATAACGCTCCAATCTCTCCGTTTAATATAGGCGTAGGCTTGACGATTACATCCATCGTATGTATCTCTCCTTGTATATATTAGGTTATGATGAACCAACCTTGAAATCTCCCTTAGTATAAATTGACAGGGAAAGAACCGCTTGGTTATCATAGTTCATGTGAACTGGAAAATCAGATCGTTACGATCTTAATCATTTATTATCAGAAAAGAGGTCTATATGATGAAACCGATCCCTCAAATGGAAACATCGGAGCTTAGAAGCCGGCTTCAAAACGGCGAAAATGTGTACATGATTGATGTCCGCGAGGATGAAGAAGTTGCAGCCGGCATGATCAGCGGTGCCAAGCATATCCCTATGGGCGAGATTCCGAATCGTCTGGACGAAATTCCGCGCGATCAGGAGGTCGTCTTCATCTGCCGCAGCGGTGGTCGCAGTCAACACGTATGCGAATTTTTGAATCACCAGGGCTTGACTAATGTAATCAACATGAAAGGCGGCATGCTTCAGTGGCATGACGATGAAGAATAGACAGGCCATGAAGAAGGTGCGGGATGATCGTGATTCCCGCCTTTTTTTGCATGATCCGACCCAAGTACAATTACAGAGTCACCCATAGAAACTGATTCATGCTCATCGCCTCAGGCCGTTCGCTGGCCATCTTAGCCGCGGTAATGCGTTAAAATGTCAGTCGCTACTTCCCCCGCGGATCGGCCAACCGTATCCACTATGACATCCGCAAACAGGTATTTGTCCTTTCGTTCATCCAGGATACGCCGAACTCTATCTTCGACATCCCCCGCAAGCAGCGGCCGATTGGCATCACCACGTACCCGTTCAACAATGCTGGCAGCATCCGCTGTAAGAGCAACGACCCAGCCACCACGTTTCATTACATCACAGTTCTCGGACCGAAGCACGGCTCCTCCGCCGGACGCTACGACAATGCCTTTCCGTTCTAAAACGCTGCGCAGTGCAACAGATTCTGCCTCACGGAAATACGGCTCTCCATCCGCTTCAAACATCTCGGAAATCGTTCTGCCTTCCATCCTCTCAATTTCCGCATCCAGATCGATCAGGGTGTAGCCGAGCGTGTCTGCCAGGAGACGCCCTACGGTTGACTTGCCCGTACCCATCATCCCGATCAGAATGATGTTCCTACCTATCTTATCCAATTTGACACCCCATTTGCTGCTTCACTGTAAAGGTTGCTCATATCATACCACAGCCCCAAATCTTTCGACAATGGACCTGACTCTCTAAATTGTTCTTATGCGAGTAACCCCCAAGTAAAGCTCCAATTTTATCGAGTCTATCTGGTTCCCTATTGTCATATACTAATTACAAGAATACAAGATTAGAAGAAAGGAGTGAATATATTATGTCTTTTCGTCCAACCGGTCTCTCTTCCGCTGCCAAGCGCATCCGCCGGATTCTCGACCCCGCCTACCCGTTATGCCGCGAAGATGTGATCTGGGTGCTTCATTTTGTCCAAAAAAAAGTGGCTCTGAAGGATCCTGCACTGCTGGATCTTTCAAAGCCACGTTTGCTGCAAAATTTCAACAGTTACTGCGAAGCCGCGCTGCTCTTGCTCGGAAGCGGAAACCACATCCATACAAAGAACCACGACATCCGCACCTGTCTCTTAGAAGCCATGCACGGACTTCCTGAGCTGGCGGAGGCGCACTCCCCTTCTCAAGCCCGTACGGTTGAATCTCTGATCTCTCCCCCGGCGAACGGAAATCATTCTAGCTCCCCAGAGTGAAATGGCTCCATCAGGGATGGCATTCATGCTGCCATAGAGAGCAGAATTAATCCATCCAGGGAGGATGGCATTTATGCTGCTAGAAAAAGCAGAATTAATCCATCCAGGGAGGATGGCATTCATGCTGCCATAGAGGCAGAATTAATCCATCCAGTTATAGTGGAAGGTGCCTTCTTTGTCCACGCGTTTAAACGTGTGAGCTCCAAAGTAGTCACGCTGAGCCTGCAGCAGGTTTGCCGGCAGGTTTGCGGTGCGATAGCTATCGTAGTATGCAAGCGCGCTGGAGAACCCAGGAACCGGGATGCCCAAGGATACCGCGGAAGCAACAACCTTACGCCATGCATCTTGATAGGATTCAATAATATCGGTAAAGAACGGATCCAGCAGCAGGTTCTTCAGCTCAGGATTGTTCTCATAGGCATCCGTGATGTTCTGCAAGAATCGGGAACGGATAATGCAGCCGCCGCGCCAAATTTTAGCGAGGTTGCCGTATTGCAGGTTCCAGCCGTACTCATCGGATGCCACGCGAAGCTGTGCAAAGCCTTGGGCATAGGATACGATTTTGCTTGCAAACAGCGCTTTGCGCACATTTTCAATGAATTCGGCTTTGTCGCCGTCAAATGCAGCTGCTTTTGGACCATTCAGGATTTTGCTTGCTGCCACACGCTCTTCTTTCATTGCGGACAAGAAACGGGAGAATACGGATTCGGTGATCATGGACAGCGGCACGCCCAGATCCAGGGAGCTTTGGCTTGTCCATTTACCTGTTCCTTTTTGGCCCGCCGTATCCAGAATCACGTCAACCATCGGCTTGCCGGTTTCTTCGTCATATTTGGAGAAAATGTCAGCCGTAATCTCGATCAGGTAGCTATCGAGTTCGCCTTGGTTCCACTCTGTGAAGATTCCGTGCAGATCCTTCGCATCGAGGCCGAGTACGTCCTTCAGCAATTGGTAAGCTTCGCAAATAAGCTGCATATCGCCATACTCGATACCGTTGTGAACCATTTTTACATAATGGCCGGCACCGTCTGGTCCGATATATGTACAGCAAGGCACTTCGTTAACTTTAGCGGAAATAGCCGTCAAAATAGGCTCAACCAGCTTGTAGGCACTTTCTTGTCCGCCAGGCATGATCGATGGACCTTTCAATGCGCCTTCTTCGCCGCCGGAAACCCCAGCACCGATAAAATTAAAGCCTTTTTCAGCCAGTTCTTTGCTGCGGCGCTGTGTATCAGGGAAATAAGCGTTACCGCCGTCGATGATGATATCGCCTTTGTCCAAATGTGGAATCAGCTGTTCAATCGTAGCATCCGTAGCTTGTCCCGCTTGTACCATGATCAGGATTTTACGAGGAGTTTCAAGGGAATCCACGAATTCTTCGATCGAGAACGTCCCCTTCACTTGCTTGCCTTCGGTTTCCTTCAGCATATCTTCCGTTTTTTGCGGAGAGCGGTTATATACGGAAACGGTGAAGCCTTTGCTTTCGATGTTCAGGGCCAGGTTTTTTCCCATTACAGCAAGGCCAATCACACCGATTTGTTGTTTTGACATCTGGTTCTCCATCCTTTGCTCCAATATATTTTTAAACAACCCATCCCTATCCGAGATGATTTGCAATAATCTTATATTAACGTTTTTCATTTGACAAGTGAACCCCTGTCACAAAATCAGAACACGCGCGAAAACACCCCTTCTGTTTCGGAGTGTTGTTCGTGCTTTAAACTTGTATCCGGGTTGAAGTCATTACCACTCCAGCCTCATCAGCTCCAAGGAAAGCTCACGGAGTCTTTGCTTGCAAGCCGAAATTTTGTCTTCGTCCCCCTCTTGCAGCGCCGCATGGAGCTTCTCAAGCTCATCATCGGTTTCCAGTCTCGACAGCAGCAATCGCTGTTCCCCTACATCCGATTCAAACAGCCGCAGCATTTCCTGCTCCGTCATCGGCGTCCCCTTCTGAAACAGCACCCGCTGCCGGTAACCGGATATTTCCACGAGCCTTATGACCTCACCAAACAAAATATTCTCGATCAAAATTTGCCGGTCCTTGAAACGTTTGACGACAGCATGGCCACGGGTATTCTCAATCAATTTCTCCATCCATTCCGCGAGTTTGGGATCACGAATCATATAATCGCCTACCAGTTTAAAACCGCTTCCTGTTCGTTGAAACCGCAGCTTTACCAGCTTGCGACCTGTTCGGATTGAAATGACAAACTGCGTATCATTCTCGCTCCAATAAAGCGAATATCCTTCCTGGATCAATTCCTTGATTAGGTCCTGGATATGCCGGCGATCAAACCGGAGCTCCAGGTTGCAATACTCCACTTCCTCGCTCTTATTCACGGCACTCCCTCCTCCGGTTTACTACCGATCATTAAACGGCGGTGAAGATTTCCCCCATGGCTGCTTTTGATGTTGTCTTATCTATATCTTATACTCCATCTTATGTAACGGTAACTTGGTTTATTGACTATTTTTAACCCGCATGAACATACGGTGAAGCTTTTCTGGGCAATGCGTGATGTCCATTCGCCTTATGGTATAATAAGTTATCCAAAAACCGAGTTTAGTAAATATATCATCAACAACAGGGAGGCCATCACATCCATGACGGTTACCGGATTTACAGATCAAGACTTCGACGTATTCTCCGTTCCCGGGCTTGAAGCCCGTATGGAGGTTCTCATTGAACGGGTAAGACCCAAGCTGGAGGCGTTAGGGGCTGAGTTGGCACCTTATGTATCGGCATTGGCTGGGGAAGAAATGTTTGTGCATGTGGCGAAGCATGCAAGACGCACTGTCAATCCTCCCATTGACACCTGGGTCGCTTGGGCTGCCAGCAAACGCGGCTACAAAGCACTGCCTCATTTTGAGGTGGGCATGTTCGGAACCCATCTGTTTGTCATCTTCGCGATTATTTACGAAAGCCCCAACAAGACCGTGTTTGCCGGCAACTTGGAAGCCAAGCTGAAGAAAACAGCAAAAGCACTGCCTAAAAATTTTTACTGGTCCATGGATCACATGAACCCGTCTGGCACCTCTCATCAGGATATGAGCGAGGAGGATTTCACGCGCCTGATTGAGAAGCTGAAGCAGGTGAAAAAGGCTGAGGTCATGTGCGGACTGCGCATCCCGCGCGAGGAAGCCGTCAAGCTTGAAGGGGACAAGCTGGTGCAAAAGGTGCAGGAGACGTTTGAGGCGCTGCTGCCGCTTTATAAAATGGCGTTTTAATGAGCATGATATATTGATGTAAAGGGCTGCTGTTGCAGCTCTTTTTTTAAGATTATAGAATTTATAAATTTTCAGCGAAGCTGAACAATTCCATAATCGCAAGAAAAACTTCCTTTAACCGCGATCTGTCTTCTGAGAAAGTACGTCGATAGACGTTTTTTTATGGAAGATATTTTAATGAAGGAACGATGAAGATCTTTGTTGCTCCTCCTTAATATGTCTAAAGTTTGAAGCGTTATGGGACATAGCAAAAAAAGCCGTTTAATCTCCTTGCATTCCCCCCCTATTTTGCTATACTCAATTTTGTTTATATAAAAACAGAAATCAACAAATCATAACAAAATAAACATAAGGAAAGGTTGTGACAACGTCCATGGACCATAGTCGTACACCGCTCTTCACCGCACTTAAAGAACATGCGGCCAAAAACCCCGTGCAATTTCACATTCCGGGACATAAGAAGGGCCTCGGCACCGACGCCGAATTTCGGGAATTTATAGGGGATAACGCCTTTTCTATAGATTTGATTAATATTGCGCCGCTGGATGATTTGCATCAGCCTACAGGCGTCATCGAGGAAGCCCAAAAGCTGGCCGCCGACGCATTCGGTGCCGATCACACCTACTTCAGTGTCCAAGGGACAAGCGGAGCGATCATGACCATGATCATGTCGGTATGTTCGCCTGGCGATAAAATCATCGTACCGCGCAACGTCCATAAATCCGTGCTCTCCGCCATCATTTTCACCGGGGCCAAGCCTGTATTCGTATCGCCTGCCCAGGATTCCAATGTGGGAATCGATCACGGAATCACCATCAGCTCGGTTCGGAAAGCATTAAAACGTCACCCTGACGCCAAAGCCGTACTGGTCATTAACCCGACATATTTCGGGGTAAGCGCCAACCTGAAGGAAATCGTGGATTTGGCTCACAGCTACAATGTGCCCGTTCTCGTGGATGAGGCGCACGGTGTATTGATCCATTTTCATGAAGAGCTCCCGATGTCGGCCATGGAAGCGGGGGCCGATATGGCTGCGACCAGCGTCCACAAACTCGGCGGCTCGATGACGCAGAGCTCCGTGCTGAACGTGAATACCAAGAACGGATACATCAATCCTTATCGCGTACAGACGATTATCAGCATGCTGACCACAACCTCCACCTCTTACATCCTGCTGGCATCGCTTGATACTTCACGCCGCAGTTTGGCGCTCCATGGACGCGAAATGGCTGCAAGGACGATTGAGTTGGCGCAATATGCACGTGATGAAGTCAACAAAATCGAAGGTTTGTACAGCTTTGGAAAAGAAATATTAGGCGGGGAAGCGACGCACTCCTATGATCCAACCAAATTGACGATCCATGTGCGCCACCTCGGCATTACGGGATATGAAACCGAGAACTGGCTGCGGGATCACTACAATATTGAGGTGGAGCTCAGTGATATGTACAATATTCTGTGCCTCATTACACCGGGGGACAATCGGGAGACCATCGATATTTTGCTGACAGCGCTCCGGGAGCTTTCCAATCAATACATGCATGTGAATGAGATTAACGAGCTGGTTGTGAAAACTCCGGAAATTCCGCAGTTGTCGCTGATCCCTCGCGATGCATTTTACGGAGATACGGAAGTTGTGCCTTTCAAGGAATCGGCAGGACGCATTATTGCCGAATTCATTTATGTCTACCCGCCAGGGATTCCGATCCTGCTTCCGGGCGAAGTCATTTCCCAGGAAAACATCGATTACATTATCGATCATGTCGAAGTAGGCCTTCCGGTTAAAGGCCCCGAGGATCGCAGCATCCAAAATGTTAAAGTCATCGTGGAAACGGACCCTATATTCTAAAATGTCAGCTGTAAACACAATAAACCCGGTGCGAGAGGTTCGCACCGGGTTTATTGCTTTGGAGTCTTATTCCTGGTTTGCAGCAGCGACCAGTTCGTTGTAAACCGCCTCTACTTCATTCCATTCTTCTTCGTCCTCAATATTGTAAAGAACCATTTCCTCGTTCTCTTCTTCCATACGTAGAATGACGCCGTCCGCTTCCGGATTTTCACGTTCAAGCAAAAGCGCGTAAAGTTTCTCGCCGACATCAAATGTCTCCACAAGAACCATCTCTACTTCTTTTCCTTCTTCATCCGTCAATGTCAGCACAAACTCTTCGTGTTCGTGGTCGTGGTCATGATCGTGACCGCAGCCGCAAGCATCTCCGTGTTCATGTTTGTGTTCACTCATTGAAAAAACCTCACTTCGGTTAAATTATCATACTTTCGTATCGTATCACGGATAGCTTCCTCAGGTCAATTTCTACCAGGGCGCCAAAAGGCCTGTCAATTGAGCGTTGTAATGACCTTTTCGGCAATTTTCACAAAATCCGAATCCGCTTTTACTTTCACGTAAAAACCAACCGAATACTTACCTGTTGTTTTAAAATCGTACGTGAAATCATAGGTTCGGAACCAAAAATTATCCTTACGGTCCTTCACAACCTCGGATTGAATATCCTTGATATTGCCCGAGGGATCCTCAATCGCTACTTTCACTGAATGAATTTCGGTGTTTAAGCTGTCGACCTGGCTAAAAACATTGAATTTCAGCTTCCCCTTGTTCACGTTGCCGAATACAGTATCTCCTTTAAACAGAAAAATATGCACGTTCGGCTTGATGACTTGAACTTGTCCATTCGCGGGATTCCAATCCACAGCCCCATCAAATTCCCGAACCGGTACATACGTTTTGCCATCAATTAAATATCCGCCATCCTTCAATTCATGACCGTTCAGCCAAACACGGACACGCTCATTGACGGAATCTGCAAACAAAAGGGTGCTGCCACCCATTAAAGAGAGCACTAGCATACATGCCATCACTTTTTTCCATTTCATAATAATCATTTCCCTCCATTGGCTCATCTTGTTGTTATATGTGTATACTACATGTCAAAAAACAAGTTGCGGACAATTTTGCACTTTGTGGTAAAATTTTTTCCTCTTGCTTTAAGCTGGGCTTATCACGAATTATACTGCATTCCAGCCCCGATTCGATCATATAATCCGTGTAAATCGACGTGGAATTCGTTAAAATATACATTAGCATACGGGGACTACACATCATATCATCAGGAGGTTTCATCCATTGACACTAAAATTGCAAATGCTTGGCACCGGCAGTGCGTTTGCCAAGAACTACTATAACAATAACGCACTGATCCATGACGGAAATTTCACACTTCTCATCGACTGCGGCATTACAGCTCCTCTGGCGCTTCATCAGCTGAATAAGACGTTTAACGATATGGATGCTGTGCTTATCACTCACATTCATGCTGACCATGTAGGCGGACTTGAGGAGCTAGCTTTTATTATGAAAATGAAATACAACCGTAAGCTCCCACTCTATATTGCCGAGACGCTGGTGGAACCGATATGGGAGCACACCCTCAAAGGCGGCTTATATCAACAGGGACATATCTCCTCCCTGCATGATGTATTTGACGTACACCCTCTGAAACCGGGAGTGAAGACCAATATTTCATCCGGCATCTCGGTAGAACTGATTCATACGCAGCATATTCCCGGCAAGGACAGCTATTCGCTTTATCTAAATGATCGGATTTTTTACAGTGCTGACATGGTATTCGACCCTATACTGCTCAACCAATTAGTGAATGAGCGGGATTGTGAAGTGATTCTGCATGAATGTCAGCTGCAAGGTCCCGGCGAGGTTCATACGACACTGGATGAGCTGCTTAGCCTACCACAAGAAATTCAGGAGCGCACCTATCTCATGCATTACAGCGATGAGGTCGAAGCTTTTATTGGCAAGACCGGCATCATGGAATTTGTGGAGCAGCAGCGGGTATACGAATTGTAGTTCAGTATAGATGAATAGTTTATGAGGTTTCCCGGGAACACTAATGCCGGGAGGCGATTCATATGGATAATACACAACAAGAAGTCGTAGGCGTCCGTAAAAACGGAGATGGCGACATCATCGAACTTAAGCTGGATAACGGCAGTGTCGTTGACTACAAGACAGCACAACAAATGGCCAAGAATAAAGAGATCAAAAACCTGAACGTATTCCGTGGGCGTGACGGTGACGAACATCTTCGCTCCAATGCGGATGGCGATCCCAGCAACAACCTGGACAATTTGCCAAACTTTTAAAATCATGACTAAAAAGACCTCGAGTTTATACTCGAGGTCTTTTCTTTTTAAACAGTGAGGATCATTAGCACCTTAATATGGTAAGAAGCCTACAGTTCCTTTTTCATACGAACGTGGGGAATACCCGCATCATCAAACGGCTCGTCCGAAATGGTCTCATACCCAAGCTTGCGGTAAAATGCCTCCGCTTGCACCTGTGCATCCAGTACAGAATACTGCAGCTTCAATTCACGCGCCTGCGCTTCCAATGCCATCATCAGCACGCGGCCAATCCCTTTGGAACGGAAGGGCTTACGAACCGCAATTCGCTGCATTTTGGCGGAATCTTTATTGTAATAGGTGATACGTCCGGTTGCCGCGTACTGTCCCTCCGATTTGATCAGGACATGAAACGCATCGGAGTCCAGACGATCGTACTCATCAATCTCCAGGTCAATCGGCACCTTCTGCTCAAGCACGAAAACATCCTTCCGGATATCCAACGCCTGCTGCAGTTGCTCTTCGGTTGATACATTTATGATTTCTGCTGCCATTTCAACACCTCTTTATGTAGAATCAATTCCTAAGTGATATCGCAGATCGAGATATTATACAAAATAATCGTTTTCCTGTATAGTATAAGCTAACGTTTTCTTGAAAGGAGCATGGCCTTTATGGGCATGGGAGCCACGATATTTTGGGCTGTAATCATCTCAGCCGTTATCATCTACCCTATCTTTTGGGCGATTAAAAAAGGTTATTCCCGCAAATGGGATGAGGAATAACATCGGCCGTTTTACAGCAAACCGCCAGCCTGCCAGCCGACGGTTTGCTCTGCTCGTTGTTCGAGCAGTGGATACAGACATTCTTACGACCGATCTGATACGGATCGTTGCTGCACCCCTTTATGGTTGGAGATCACGTAATGTGTCCACCGAATCCATCGGCGGAACCGGCTCCAGTGCCCCGCTTCCCTGCTTGGAATACACGTCCTGATCTACAGAACGGCCGTAAACATCGAGCATTACGGGCGCTGCTGATCCATGGAGCGGCTCCAGCTGCACCGACGTTCTCTCCGGGATACTGCAACCGCTGCCCAGTACAGTTACCCCCAGCAACGAGAGCACCAGTCCGGCTCGTTTGAAATGATGGGATTTCCCACCTGCCATACCATTCACGCTCCTCCACTAGCAAAATCATGCTGTATTTAGTCTGAACCGGAATGTGATTTTTTATAACGAGAAAACCATTGACAGTCTCATTGTCTGCTGGTAATATATGAATTACCTTTTTAAATATTTCATGATCTGTTAGCTCAGCTGGGAGAGCACTATCTTGACAGGGTAGGGGTCAGTGGTTCGAGCCCACTACAGATCATAACCGAAAACCCTTGATGCCATTGGCATCAAGGGTTTTTTCTTTTTTCCTTCTCTAGACTAGCTAGCTGAATTTCACCGGAAACCATAACCTACATATTCATCTTTATTTATACCATCATTTTTAAGTACCCCAGTCCCCTTTCGAAGGATCAAGACTTACTTTAACAGTTCTTCCGGCGTCTCTCCGCTATATACAAAAACGGGACTTGCAGTATTAACTACAAAAACAGCTACCAACGTCAGAGCAGATGCGATAAACGAAAACAACCGATGTCTAATCCTATGGATCCATAACATGAGCTTGTCCTCCTTTCCAGCGTATTAAACTGATAGCCTGGACCAAAAATATGACAGCCAATGTTGGGGACTGGAGTCCAAAGTTAAACATAACGATGAAACAGCTAATCAAGCGAAGTTTTACGTAATGTTTCCTCGGTATACGGGACTGCTTCTCAATTCGGCTGGGAGCGAACAGCATCACCAGCAACAGACTGAGAGCAGTAATTACGAGAATGCTTGCATTCCCCATATCCGCAAAAGACACCAGAGTGAATAGCGCTGTCGTGAATGCAATACAGCCTGCCCCCGTCTTAAGATGATATCCTCCCGAAAATTGCCGTAGTACCGCAAAACCTGTCAAGGCAATAACCGCCTGCTTCACGTTACCCGTAAATATGGAGATAAGCAGCGTGAAGACCACAATACACAATACGTTTAAAATGATGGTGATCGCATGTTTCAGAACAGAAACAGAGGACTTATGGTCGGGTACCTGGCGTTTGATCCCCTCCGCTATCCGCTTTGACAAGCCTTCTATGATCATAAGATTCCCGCTCCTCTGTATTGATGGCATAATACAAGAAGATTCCAAATGTTATTCCAAAGAAGAGAAGGTGCAGCCATAAACGATTAAGGTAAAATAGAATTGCAATTAATATCAACACCACGATAATCAACGTGATCAATAGAACATGTTCAAATTTAATGCGCAGCTTTTCCAGATCGTACTTAAACCCAATACCAAATCTGTACATAATCCAGGATATCAATAGTCCTGTCGCACCTGAGAGGATTTGAAGAATATAACCATTGGCATGATCGGTCTGAATGGAGTCGATCGATCCGAATATCGTTGTCAGATATGCCGTTTGAATTAACGCATAAAACATATAACCCAGAATGGTGCAGATCGCCGACCAGATAACCGGGATCTTAATAATGGCTGAGAATAAGAAAACGAAGATTAACACGGTAATGAGAGGGGCTAGAAAATCCAATTGAAGTTCGTTGCGCATGATGAAACTTTGTAAGTTGGCAAGGATCATGACAATCAACGCCTGCCATATGTACTCTGTCGTCTTGAATCTAAGCAATGTCATGATTAGCGAATAAATAGCCAGTGTTTCAAATGTTGAAAACAACATAAACCAAATAACTTCCATTCAAAGATTTCCTCCCTACACCATAAGAAATGGTTAAAATGTGTACTACGCCAATTCTCGATTTATCCTGATTACATTGATGGTTATAACGTCCATAAATAAACGGTATACCGACAACAGACCCTCAGTTTCTATCGAGTCGTCCTAAATGATGCGTGTTCTTGAGGTCAATTCCGATGGCGCCTGCCACTTCTTATATGTCTGGAAACTGTGATGGAAAATGCAAAAACATTAACGTCGTGTATGTCTCCGGATTGGCCCAAAAATTCTAAAAAAGAACAGCTTAGAACTTCTTATACACCAATACGAAATTAAATCGCTGCACCGTCCAATCCATATACCAAACGAAAATCAAGCACTAGTTATCAAGAATCCACGACCTTGCGAAAATGACTAAGCCAGAATACTCAGTTCCTCTATATTAACATCCTGACATCATCTAAGTTGATTATATAAGGCCCGGAAGGCATAACAACAGGTAATTAAATACATAAGTGGGGGAATCCATCATGGATCTATGAAGTGAAGAGTGAATTAGGAAGTTAATTTGCTATATCTCTATTATATACGAACCTACGTTCCTGTTCAAGCATTTACAATCTAAAAAATGAAAGAAGAGGCATCCATCTCTGGTGCCCTTCCTAAGGAGAATATAACATTGCGAAACAAGACTTTATTATGCCTAATCGTTCTTTTACTAACATTCGGACCACATACAACCTACGGGGAAGACAACAGCTCGCTCAACCAAGAAACAATAAATCGATTACGGGAAACCTATAATTTGGAAGCACCCGGGCCTCCATCCATGCTATCCGGGTGGAGCGAAGGAGACTGGGGAATTAGTCTTGATCCTTCCTCTCTGCCCGATCTAATTCACATAACCCTGCACCCGGTATGGTTCTTTACCCGGCAGCTGGTCCGTATTTTATCCTCTTAGCGTAATCCGCTTCATCTTCCCCTCCTCTTCCTGTCATTCCCCGATTCACTTATACAGCTTGGTCCATGCCAAACCATTCGCAACGAGCAGCACGAGGATATATGCTAACATGCCATAGGGAAGCGTGCTGCTTGCATAATGCAAACCGCATAATCCGCCCACTACAATGAAGAAAAGCAGCACCCACCAGCCGTCTTTCTGCTGAGCCATATTAAACGCCTGAGAGAACGGCGGAGTGCGCAGAACTGCCTTGGCTGATAAAGGAATCAACACCAAGCCGGTAAGGAATACGATGAGAACATCCGGGATAATCCGGCTTCCGAACAGAATCAGGAATATGACCGCGTTCACAGTGAAGAGCGGCAGGAACATTTTGACCGCAAAAGCCTTTAACGCCCCTTGGTATAATGGATTCATGCTTGGCATCGGGGCTGCGCCAAACAGCCAGAAGGCTTTGGGCTTGCCTGAGAATTTCAGCATCATAACGACCGTTACAATCATAATAAGCATCGTGTGCAGTACATAGTACGACGATCCCTGGCTGATTTCGGTCAATGAGGAGTTGCGGATTGTGGAGACAAAAAATAAATAAGGCAGTAACACGGACAATCCGAGTGTTGGATACACTTTAAGCTTAAATTCTCTCTCATTCTTCAGCATGCTGGCAGATAATCGGAAACAAGCCTGCTCCGTGCGCGACCGGCATACCAATTTGGCCAAGAATCTGTCCAATCGCCCGCGCTCCCGCCCTTTTCCCGCTTCGCTGTAAGCCAGCTTCTCCAGATGCTGCTCGAAAGAAGGAATATAACGGACATAAACGATCATAAGCACAATCGGTACCAATACAGCCAGCAACGAGAGAACGGTCAGCCATCCGCTCCCCTCGCCAAACAGCCACTCATACGGAGCCGCAAACCACACCGGCGGAAGCAGAATCTGCCACCAGGCCGGCGTAAATACCAAATTGAAATCAATCAGATCAAAGGAACGGATCACAAACTGATAGCCAATGGCCAGCGCGGCGGAAAGCCCAATCTGTACATAATTGATCAGATCCTTCAGTTTCTCTCCATCCCAATACTTAAGCAGCAACAGATAAACCAAGGAAGTGCTCACCAGAATGAGCATATTCATCAGAATTAACTCCAGGATATAGATCAGAAAGAACAGCACGCCATGCTTGATCAATCCCACGACCAGAGAGCCTGCTGAGAGTGCCCCGGTAAGCAGCAGCAAGTAAATTCCAGCATGAATCGATCTCGCCAACCCGACCGTACGACCGTCGATCGGCTTTGTCATCAAAATGCTGCGGTCGCGCACATCAAGCAGCACGGAAGAGAAATCTGAAATCATGGAGCTCATGATCAAGAACATTAGGATCGCAGACAGGATGCTCATCGGCATTAAATATTCCGGATCGCTCCAGAACACAAACGGCGTCAGGACAAGCCCGATTAAGCCGTACAGCCAGAGGGAGCTGACAAACAGGTTCTTGTCCTGCTCTTCTTCTTTCTTCCTGTTGCTTGAAGATAATATGACAGGTGCACGCCTCGAATCCATCAGCAATTTGACATGGAGGATCCTGCGCAGGGTTGCATAGTCGACACCCATTCTCGAAATAATTCCCTGAAAGCGATCCAGTATCTTCAGCATTCGAAACGATGATTCCAATCCCCCCATATCAACTTCCCTCCCGAACGATCGATACGAACCGTTCCGCAATACGGGCATGGTCATGGAACCCCGTCAGCTGATTAAACACTTCTTCCAGGGACCCCTCATGGGAATGCTGTTGTAATTCTTTGAACGTTCCGTCTGCCACTACCCGGCTGTCAGCAAGCAGGATGATCCGGCTGCTGATTTTCTCAACGACGTCCATAATATGTGAGGAATAAAAAATCGTCTTGCCCTGGGCCGAGAGTTGAGCCAAAACTTCCTTGACCACCATCACGCTGTTCGCATCCAGCCCGCTTAAGGGCTCATCCAGAAACAATAGATCAGGGTCATGCAGCAGGCTCGAGATCAGCAGCACCTTTTGCCGCATTCCTTTTGAAAACGTAGCGATCCGCGAGTGATAGGCCTTTTCCATGTCCAAACATTCCATCAATTGCTTCGCCTTATCATCCGCTGCATCATATGTAAGTCCGTACAACTCGCCTATAAAGGTCAAATACTCGGCAGCCGTTAACTGATCGTACAATTCGGCCACCTCGGGGACATATCCGATTCTCCGTTTGTAATCGATATTCCCATCGGAAATATCCTGACCGAATATGCGGACTGTCCCCGTGTACCCCTCAACCAGCCCGAGCATGATCTTGACCGTCGTGCTTTTCCCCGCTCCGTTCGGACCGATATATCCAATCATCTCGCCGCGGCGTACCTCCAAGTCGATACCGTTCAGCACATAACGATTATCATATTTCATGCGCAGGTCTTGAATCCATAACACTTCATTTTCGGACATGATATGATTCTCCATTCCCTCATTGACTTCACATACCTACCTTATTATGGAAGTAGGGGAAAATCAACCTTTTGACGCATACTCACTCTGCAGTATCCCCATATGCACGATGTCATGCCAGACGCCATTCCGGTACAAGCTCTGCCTGGAGCTGCCCTCGTGGACAAATCCGATTTTTTCATACAGCTTGATCGCTTTATGGTTGAAGGAAAATACTCGCAAGCTTACCCTGTGCAGATTCAGTTCCAAAAAAGCATAATCGAGCAAAAGCGTCATCGCTTCAAAGCCGTACCCTTTGCCCCAAAAAGTCTTTTCGCCAATGTCGATGATGCACTCCGCATTCCGGTTCTTGGTATCGATATGAACCAATGACATGATGCCGATCGGTCTGCCGGTATCCTTCAACAGGATCAGATAGCTCTTCGAGGAGGAAGAGCCCAGGATCACATGCTGAACGAAGTCCTTTGTTTCCTCCAGTTGATAAGCATCCAGGCAAGGACTGGTGGATTGCATCACTTCGAGATCATTACGCCAGGTATGATAAAGCTCCGCGTCATTCATCGTCATTTTTCGACATGTCAATCTAGCAGAATTAAATAGCATCAACAAGCACCCTTTCCATAATCATGTTTCTATTGATATCGGATCTAACATTACGCAGAGAGATTGGATGAACGTTTCCAGCTGCTCCGGTACGCAAGTCATCGTCGGTCCGAGCTGGAAGGTATCCAGCATAAGTCCGTTCAGAAACGAGATCATATATCGCGCTATGGCTTCCGGTTCCAATCGGGGCCGAAACTCCCCTTGCTCCTGACCTTTCCGAAAGACCCGTCCCATGGCCTCAACAGTCAGTTGATATCGTTCGGTTATATAGGGATAATCCTTCCTGGCATGAACATAAGAGGAAGACAGGAAAAATTCTGCCCTGGCCAATACAAGCGAATGCCGGATTAGCGATAGATCACCCTGCTGTTTCTGAACCCAGTCCATCAACTGATTCCATATCGGATATTGCGGATCCGGTTCAAAAAAACGGAGCGTCTCTTGGTCGTCAAAACGCAGGACCTCTATAAATACATGCTCCACATTATCAAAATACGCATACACGGCTCCGCGGGACATGCCCGCTTCATCCATAATGTCCTGCATCACGGTGCGGGCATAGCCCTTTCTGATAAAAACGCGCCTGGCCGCCCTCAATATTTCATGCTTCTTCTCCTGTTTGTATTCCTCACTAACCCGTGGACACATGAGTCATCACTCTCCCGCCCTTTAACATGAATAGCGATTCCACGAACTTCACCTTTGCATAAACGACATCAGTGTCGTTTTAAACTTATTTTATCATAAACGACACTGGTGTCGTTTTCAAGCGGCATCTGTGTTCAACACGAAAAGCCTCTTGAAGAAATCCCCTCTCCTCCTTATATTTCTCTTTGAAAACAACTTGTTCTATTTTTCCGCTTATGCACATTTCCGTCAACATTCGCGAATAGCTGCATATATATGGGGGAGAACGAAAAGAGGTGATCGGACATCATTAAGGGCATCAGCCGCATACTGATCTTCACCTTACTGCTGGTTTTCTTTTTCCCCGTCGTATCCCATGGCGCTTCCGGACAGAAGCTGGACAGTAAGTACAGCAAGTACGCACAGTTTATCGTTATTGATAAATCCACCAACAAACTGACGTATTATGAAAAAGGCAAGGTCATTAAAACGTTTCCCGTCGCTACAGGCAAAAAGCCCTCCTATACGCCAGAAGGCCTGTTCAAAATCCACGAAAAAGTGAAAAACAGACCTTACTACAAGGAAGGCATCAAGGGAGGAGACCCCCGCAATCCGCTAGGGGATCGCTGGCTCGGCATTAATGTGAAAGTAAACGGCAGAGTCAGCTACGCTTATGCCATTCATGGAAACAACAACGCCAACTCGATCGGAAAATACGTATCGGCAGGTTGTATACGGATGCATAATAAAGACGTACGCTGGCTCTACGACAAAGTGAAAATGAATACCCCCGTCCTCATCCAAAAATAAGAGCGCAAAAAAGCCAAACACATTCATGTGTCTGGCTTTTTTAAAATTTAGCGTTTACGATCCATACTCCGCTCCGAATTCAATGATATTGCGGTCTGGATCCAGCACGAAAATCTGGGCAAAGCCGGCAACGCTGTCGGGATTAGCCACATACTCGACATTCATTCGGTCCAGCCATTCCTTCGTCTCGCGGTAGCTTTTCACCCAGATCGAGAAATGCCCGTCCGTCGTATCGATTCCGCGCTCCCGCAGCGTATCACTGATGGGATGCTCCAGCAGATGAAGCTGCTGGTCTCCGACAGCGTACCAGACACCCTTGGAGGCAAACGGCGGTCGCGGCAGCTCCTGAAACCTCAGCACCTCCGAGTAAAACACCTTCGCTGTCTCCAAATTTCGTACGGCCAAGCTGACATGGTGCAGTCTTTCAAATTGAATCATGATTCACACCCACCCATAAACGGAATCGATCATCGTTCATATTGTCTGACAGCTTTATAATATTGTCCATCCATTTCAACCAAGAGCACCTTCTCAGCAGGCGCCCCAGCCAACTGATAGATGGCCGTTCCGACAGGTAAACTGCTATCTCCATCTTCCAACCGTACTCCCTCTGGAGCACGATGATCCGCAACGTCCGCATGATCGATCTCGCGGCTCACTTCTCCAAGCTTGGTTCCGGCTTTAAAAGAAGGAAGCACGGCATGCCTCAATACTTTGTAAGAGTTTCCACCACTCCATACAACAAATCCCTCGCTCCATTGCGCAGGCTTACTATTTGCTGCTTTTTCCTCGGGTTGTATTTGTTCCGATGAGCCAGTTACATTAACCTCACTCTTCTCCACGACTGCTGTGGAATTCAAAGTCATCGAAACGACCATTGCAGTGACAATCATCAAAAAGTATTTCATTCCAAGACTCTCCTTCCATTTCTTTGAATAAAGGTATGTAACCATCTTGTATAGGATAACTTATACATTATATTTGAATCAACCATCTAAGGGGGGAGTTAACCATGGACATCCATTCGGAGGAATATAAAATTGCCTCACTCAATGGGAATGAAGGTACCTTGAAAGCGATTGAAGATGCTGAGACCAAAATTGCCGAGCTTACGGGCAAAGATATCACCCTGATTGCTTACGAGAAAGACCATACCCAAGAGAAGAATCAATAATCAAGCCGAGTAAAATAAAGAGCTGCCCTCCAACCGTCCATGGGGACTGACCCCCATTAAGACCTAGGAAGAGCAGCTTTTTCTTTTCATTATGCAAGACAGCAAGGCCCGATCCTTGTAACTCGGAATCGGGCCTTGCTGGACCGGGATGTGATGTTCCCAGCCGTAACTAATAAATGTTTACTTGACCGAAACTTTAACGCCGAGTGTCACGATTTCGTGAGGCTTAACCGGCAGCGTGAAGCTTTCTTGATCATCAAAGCTTTGAACCGTTCCCTCAACTTCCAGAATAGAGCTCTTATAAACGCCCTGGGAAGGTAGAGAAGATTTCAGCTTCAGCTCTGTATCCGTGCCCGCCATATTGAACCAGCGCAGCATCAGATCCCCGGTCTTCGGATTCACTTTCAGGGAAGAGAACGCAAGCTCTTCATGGCTCCATTCAAGCGGTGCGGAAGTCGATGCGACGGCGCCGGCATGGACTCCGGTCTGTGCAACCGTCCATGGAATTTGGAACTGGTACGCCTCAGCGTATGCGCCTGACTTCATGCCGTCTCCCTGATGCGGAATGACCTCCATACGTACGGTATGAACGCCGATGCACTGAGCCTCAGGTGTAGGGAAGTACCCCCAATCACCGAGCTCGCCTACGGAACGAAGCAATGTAACGGCGATGGTATTCCGGCCGTCACGCAGGACTTCATATTCATTCAATCCCTGGTTAGCTACCGTCAACCCTGCAGTAGCCGTCGTAACGTCAACGAAAGCCTGTTGGTGAGCCGTATAACTCGGGTTCTCCCATTCGGCAGCAGGTTCGTTACCCCGCGTTGCCACCTCAAACATGGAATCCACGTTGTGTGACGATGCCTGCAGATCCGTTGGGAACAATGCACGCACCCGATGATCCTTCGCCTGATTATCCATCGTCGCTTCAATCTCCACGCCTTTGCCGCTGCGGTTCAGACTGACCACGGTACGAATGCGCATGGGCACCATCTCGCTCGATCTTTGCGCTTTGCGGTTTGGATAATATACAAGCTCATGCTGCTCTTCATCCAGCTTGCTGTCGGCCATAGCCGGAATGGACCAGTTATGAACGATTTCAATGGATGCGCGGTAAGGCGTATCTTCCAGAACCGAAATTTGGGCGGTTTGGCCTTTCGTGGTCAATGCCGCTTCGCCATCCGGCTGTTTGTACATATATTCGTTACCGATATCTCCGGTATTTTCATAGACGCCCAGATCGCGGTATACTTGTCCGTTCTTTTTATCCGTCAAGGCGAAGGAACCGTCCCCTTGGATCTCAACCTTGATCAGCTCATTCTCCATCACATTGGCATTGCTGATTAAGGATTCAACCTCCGCAGGCTTCACTTCACTCTTCACCCAAGCATAAGAAGTCAATCCCATTGCCGGAATTGCGCTTGCCTCGAAGGTGAGTCTCACACGACGGCACATATACGGCTGGCGGAAACGGTCGTCCGGCAGATCGTACCCGAACTGAAGACCCAGATCCTCAACGGTGCAAGGCACAGCTTGTCCTTGAGCGTTAACCAGCACGCGGCCGGACAAGTCGATTTCCTTCATCCGGCGGCTGGTTTCCTCCAAGGAGTAACCTTCCCGGAAATAGAGCCGTTTCGCGTCCAGCTCGATGCTGACCGTACCGCTGCGGCTCCAACCCGTCGTATTGAATACAACAAGCGGCAGCGGATCGGATCCCCACTGCTCGAAGGCGCTCGTGTCAACGGCATCTGCAATGACGCGAACGCTGTCGTCCACGATATTTTCAGCCACATGTGCGCTTTTCTCAAAGCGGGTAACCATTTCGCGGTGAACTTCGTCCACGCTGCAGCCGCAGATGCTGTCATGCGGATGATTCTGCATCAAGGTCTTCCATGCGTAGGTGAACAGATGATGCGGATACTCCTTGCCCAGCAGGCTCGCGTAGGATGCAAGCGGTTCGGCCACTTTTTCGAGTAAGGTCTGGCCGCGCTGGTTCATCTGCTTCAGGTACACACGTGCCGAAGCGGTATTCACGAGCGTTCCCCATCCATCGGTACGCTGACTGCGCAGCTCTCCTTTTACGGAGGAAAGATCCTGCGGCAGCTTCTTCCGCACGGCTGTCAGATAATCGTCAAAATTGGAATGAATAAACTCCGTATCCGGATACAGCTTCTTCGCTGTACGGATGCCTTCCGGAAGATCAGTCTGTATCGGCTGATGGTCACACCCGTTCATATAGAGCAGCTCAGGCGTGGAAGCATACTTCTCGGCATCCGCCAGCTTGCGGTCCCAGAATGCCTTCGCTTCCCCTTCATCAACGGGAACCTCGTTACCGTTACTGTACCAGTTGGCAAACAGGATGCCCAGCACCTTGGAGCCGTCCGGACCTTCCCACATTAGCTCTGAGAATGAGGACTCATAGCCGCTGTCGGAGACGGTATTGTTAAAGCCCGTTGGCTTCACGCCCCGGCCGAAAAAGGCATTATCGATGCCGGACTGCAGCATCAACTGCGGTATTTGGCCTGTAAGTCCAAATGTATCGGGAAAATAACCGATTTTGGCAACTGTGCCGTATCGCTCGGCATCCTGGTGTCCGATCTGCATATTTCTCACGTTGGCTTCACTGCTTGTCAGGTAGGCATCCTGCAGAATGTACCATGGACCGATCATAATGCGACCATCCGTGATCAGCTTCTCCAGCTGCTCCTTCTTCTCGGGTCTCACCTGCAAATAATCTTCGATAATAATCGTCTGGCCATCAAGGAAAAAGCTGCGGTACTCCGAGTCCTTCTCCATCGTCTCAAGCAAGCTGTCCATGAGCTCGATCAGCCGCACATGGTGCTTTTCATACGGTAAATACCACTCGCGGTCCCAGTGAGTATGCGAAATAATATGTGCTTTTCTGGATTGATCCATCGTTTGCTTAGTCCCCCTTATGTTAGCCCTTCGATACCGTGATTTCGACCTCATCCGGACGGTACACCGATAACAGGTCACCGCTCGCATCAACTGCAAACAAGACCGAACGATCCGCTTCCAGCACGAATGAATAGATGAGGCCTGTGGAAGGATCCTTCACCTCAACGTTCGTGTCCCACGATTGCTCCGAGCCGAATACGAAGAGAGCTCCTTCTTCGAACGTTACCTTGCGTCCATATACGCCGGAATGTTCTCCGCCTTGATGCCAGATCAGTCCAGTGTCGGCAGCAGACAGCTCCAATGCATACCGATATAAAGCCGAAATAGTGTCGATTCGATCATTCATTTCTACGGGAAGCGGGCTCCAGAGAAGACGCCCTGCTCCAAGCTTCACGTCCACGATAGAGTCGCCGGCCAGATCAGCCGGTTTCGCCCCGCTGCCTGCCGGAATTTCTTTGCTCAGCTCGGCAATCTTCCGATGGCCATACGATGCAGACCATGTAGTATCCCCAATGCGCAAGCTTTCTTCCCGGCGCACATTCGCCAGCTTTCTCTCGCCCAGCTCCTCGGTCATTCGATCGACCTGATGCCAATATGCATCCAGACTGATAGGACCTGTCAGAAGCAGCGTAGCTCCCGTTTCCTTCACGATATCCATCAACTCGGCAAACGCCTGGTCATCTACATTGTGCGCGCTCGGCAGAATGACGAACTTCACTGGATGGTTACGCAGCGAGCTTAAATCATATTCCCCGACAGCGCGGAATGGCACGTTCAGCTCGTAAGCAAGTGCGCGCGTCGCCTTGGTCGTTGCTTCAAAAGCGAGCTTACGGTTCGAGAAATCGTTCGAATAAGGGAAGATGACCGCGGTCTCTTCAAGCTTCCGGCCTTTAAACATATCCCGGATGCCTTCCATGAAAGCGCCGAAATCATACGACACATCCGCTTCCGGTTTCTCCGTGCCGTCAGCTCGGACAGCTCCAATATGCGATTCATTGGCATTGTCCATGTAGAAATTCGTGTTCCAGATCCAATGAATGGCTCCTGCGCCCCCTGTTGAGAAGGCGTAAGCATACTTGCGCTCCAGCAAATTCCGCAGCTCGGCTTCGCTTCGCTTCGCCCGGCCATCCGGTGTCTCCACGTACATGATGCCCGTTTCCTGAATCAGGTTCGGTTTATCCGGCGTTTTGGCAAAGATGCCGTCCCAGATCAAATAGTCGTTGAACCACCAGGAGTGGACCGTCGTATAGTCTACGGCTTCGGCATAGAAGAACGGAGATGGACGCTGTGCGCCAAGCGCCTCGTCCTGTCCAACGGTAACCATATGATCCGGACATACTTCTTTGATATCGTCATATAATTCCTTGGCCCAGCGGTTATGCATGTCCATGGAGAACAGTGCGTAATCAAGCCATTGGGTGCCTTTTTTCCCTTGATGCATGTCTTGAACGTCAAAATTGATGACTTGAGGTTCCGGCGGAACCACGGAGTCAAAACCCGGCAGCTGATCGGCTGTCATATTCCAGCGTTCCTGCAGACGTTCAATCGAACCATGGCGCTTCTTCAGCCAGTCGATATAAGCTTGTTTCTCGAATGGATCCTTTGCGGAACGCGGTCCGTCCGAGAAAATCTGCGGCGGATCAAACATGGATGGCTCGTTAATCAGATCCCAGTCCACATTCTTCGTATCTTTATGTCTACTAATGATGGAACGTATGAAACGCTTCTGCGCTTCCACACTTCGCGGATCTAGGTAAGGATTTTGACCTTCCCAAGTCTCCGGGGTGAAGGAGAAGAACGTGAATGTCACCTGCAAATCATGCTTCTTCGCCGTTAACAGGAAGGCGTCAATCGAACGCAAAACCTCTTCGGATGCATGACCGTCCACCTGCATAATATTGCGGTATGCGGTCCAGATACCGGTACGAATCCAGTTGATGCTCGCATTACGCATCTGTGCCATATCGCGGTCCCATACATCCGTGTTCGGAAGGAACAGGAACTTACGCGCTACATCGGAGGTCATGTAAGTCATCCCGACAACAGGCAGCGGGCGGCCATCCTTGATGAAGTAATCCCGATTGCAGGTTACAGGCGTTCCCGCCTGCAAAAGCTCGGAATCTGTTCCCCAGAACCCTTGTCTCAGCACGCGGATTTCTCCATCCGGTCCTTCAGCTTCACATACGACACGATAGGATCCAGGCTTGATATCCAGCAAAACCGGAATGCGCTGCACATGAAATTGTCCGGTCACATCCACCGTCTCGGAATGATGCCATGATAAGGACTCATCTTGGTCGTGCTTGACGGAGATGCGGAATGTCCAGCTCTGCGGCTCTTGTACGGGTAAGCTCCGGCCAAGACGTTGTGCCTGCAGGGTCAGAATCGCGCGCTCGCCGGACTCGTAGGCCGCATAATTCGGCTTGATCCACAGCTCGGTGATGCCCTTTGCGCAGAATGCCGCCCAGCGCCGTACCTCATCTCCTCCATCCTGTTCCCAGAAAGAGGCTGAGAGAGGCTGATTCACAAACATCCAGCGTCCGCCCAAGAAAGGTCCGCCGACGTTTTCCCACAGAACGGCAGGAGCCGCGACTTCTCGTCCCTTCGCCGTGGTCCCCTTAAGAAGCGGATAAATCCGTGTATCCATCGGCCCGGCCGATCCCATCTGATGCGGCAGGTCACTGCTTTTGGTGACATGCGGAACCAGGTTCCACGTATCGCGGACGGATAACCGCTCACGGCAGTTCTCCATAACCGGAATAACATCACTTGCAGTTAAATGGTCGACGCGTCCGCTGTCTACTGGCAGCACCTCGTGAATGTGGAGCTGCTGGTGGTATGCCGTCTGTTCATGCTCCACCACCCAAGCGCCATCCTCCATACGGACAGGGCGTTTGAAGGGGGCACCGCCTACGCTGACAAGACCGCCGCCATTTCTCAGAAAGCCCAGGATCGCTCTCCAGGCGCTTTTCGGGAAGTAAGGCGCATGCAAATTGACAAAGCTTGCGCCCTGTCCACCTGCAGATTCCAGCGCTTCAGCCAAATCCTCAGCACGACACACGACATCGAATGCATGCAGGGCCGCCGCGCTAGCCGGCAAACCGGCAGCTTCTGCTGCCGGAAAGGACGGATCGTAGAATACAATCAGACGCCCGCTCATAGAATACCTGCTTTCATCGCCTGATACACCAATTGCGAGAAGAGGCTGTTGGACCAGGCAAACCAAGATCTAGTAAAGACTTTTGGATCGTCGGCATGGAAGCCTTCATGCATAAAGCCGGTATCGGCATCGGTCGCTTCCAGCAGCGCAATCATCTCCAGCTTCTCTTCGGCCGTCTGTGCCGTTATTCCCTGCATGGACAAGGCCATATGCCAGATGTAATCCGGCGGTGTATGCGGACTGCCGATTCCTTTGGCAACAGCGCCCTCGTAGTAGAAAGGATTCTCTTTGCTGAGCGCAAACCGTCTGGTATTTTGATAGATCGGATCATCTGCAGAGCAATACCCCAGATAAGGGATGGACATGAGTCCAGGGGTTCCCGCATCATCCATCAAGCAGTAATTCCCGTAACCGTCTGTTTCATAGGCGTAGATGGGTCCAAACTCCGGATGGCGGTAGATGCCGTACAACTGAATCCCGTGATCCACGTCGGCTTCGAGTCGTTTCAGCTCATCGAGCAGCTTCATGTCCCGGAATACCCATTCCGCGAATTCCTGCATTTGACGCAAGGCGACAACGGCGAACATGTTGCCCGGAATATTGTAGTGGAAGTCGCAAGCGTCATCGCTTGAACGGAAGCCGGACCAGATCATGCCCGTATAATTCACCGGCATGCCGAGCCCGTTATTGCGCAACGAATCCGTTGGAATTCCGTTATCCCGCGTGAAACGGTAAGGCGATTTCTCGAAATGGTGCTGCTCGGTTTTAAACAGCTCGATGATCTTGATCATAGCCGACTTGAAGTTGGCGTCGAACACATCCGTAAGTCCGGTTTCCTTCCAGTACAGGTAGGCCAAACGAACGGAGAAGCATAGCGAATCAATCTCAAACTTGCGCTCCCATACCCATGGGGACATTTCGGTTTCGTCGGTTGTATTCCAATGCCAGTCATTCGCCGATTCATTAAAGGCATTGGCATAAGGATCGATATGAATATATTGAAAATGGCGTTTGATCAATCCGCTTAAAATCCGCTGCAGCTGCGGATCATTCTTCGCAAACGGAATGTAATGGATCACCTGTTCTACCGAATCGCGCAGCCACATGGCCGGAATATCACCGGTAATCACAAATGTCGTGCCATCCTCCATCAGTTTGGTTGTTGTCTCCAGCGTGTTCGGGAAAGTGTTCTTGAACAGCTGAAGCAGCTTTGGACGGTGCGCAAGCTTTTCTTCAGCCTCTTGCAGAACCGCCTGAATCGATTGCGGCAGCTCAAGCTCCGGCATTGGTATTTTGGGGAGTCTGAATTGTTCCATGGTTGTTCTGGCTCCTTTGATTAAGTATGATGTGTAGTCAATTTGATGGTTTTGATCTCATACGGCAAGAATTGAAGGGCTAACCTTCCTTCCGCAGTATCCAGTAGTTCGAGTTCTTCTTCCAGGGCGTTGGATACATGGACGCTTTCATAAGGATAAGGCCAGCTCAGCACTGCTTCGTCTCGGCCTCCCGCGGATTCATACATCCGAAGAATATACCCTGAACCGTCTTCTGCTGGTTTAACAGTATCCAGGATCACATGATCGCTCTCGAATGGAATAAACGAATGAACAGCAGCCCGAGGCCCCTTGTTCGAGCTTGTTCTTACGTATGGAAGCTCATGATTGAGCTCGGCAGCTTTGCGGACGATTCCAGCGCTTCTCCAGTCTCCTTCATGCGGGTATAGGGAATATGTGAACTCATGCTCACCCAAGTCTGCCGTGACATCGGGCCACTTCGGCGCGCGCAGCAGGGACAACCGGATGGTGCTATCCTGAATGTCATACCCGTACTTGCAGTCGTTGATGAGGCTGACGCCGTATCCATGCTCCGACACATCCGCAAAACGGTGGCCGCAGACTTCATATTGCGCCTGCTCCCAGCTTGTATTGCGATGGGTCGGTCTCTCGATGGTTCCGAACGGAATCTCATAAGTAGCCTTATCGGCAACGACCCCGATCGGGAAGCCGACTTTCAGCAGTTTATGTGATTCATTCCAACTGACAAACGTCTTGAAGTCGATCCGCCGGTCATGATGATAAAAAATCATGTCCTGCATGATCTCCGAGTTATGGATGCGCCAGCGGAAACGCAGCACATCCTGTACCTCACCCGCATGCACCAGCTTCTTCTCGATCAGCTCCGCCTCTCCGGCTAATTGCTCCTCGTAACGGGTATCGATATCCCATGCGTCCCACAGCGTCGGACGGTCATGGAAGAAGTGGAAGCGGTTCGCGGCTTCGCCCGGCTTGACCACTTCCCGTTGAGCCTCTTTATCCCACAGGCTCGTGATTTCGCCGCGCTCATTAAAGCTGACCTTATAATGATCCGTTTCCCATGAATCTGCGAACACTGTAGTAGATTTCTCCGCCACCACCTGGTTTCCTGCTGGCGGCTTCAACCAAATGGTCTTGTATCCCAAAGCCGGGATGCCTTGAACATGAACATTCAAGCGGTGAGAGGTTTTACCGTTCTCATCGGTTTGGACATCGTATTGCAGCAGCGCTCCATCCGAATCATACGGCGCAAGGCCCTGCTCTCCTTCAATCGAAATGACCGCATCTCTGCTCCATCCAAGTCCGTTGAAGATGACATACGGAATGCCTTCCCCTTCTGTATCGGCCTGATCCGCCAATACCTGAAGTCCAAGACGGAGGCTGTGATTTCCTTTTTCGAATACCTCTTCGTATTCCTTCTCGGAGGTGACGTAAGACTCCGTAATGGCAGACCCCGGAATAATATCATGAAATTGATTCAGCAAAATCAATTTCCAACCGTCATGCAGCTCGCTCGTAATTGCCTGCTTCTGCTCGTTGTCCATCGACGAAAATGCCACCGAATTCCAGAGCTCCGCCTCGCGGTACAGAATTTCCGCCTTCCGGTTATGACGCTTGTTCCGCGCATGCGTTGTATAGGTGCCGCGATGAAGCTCAAGATACAAATCCCCGCGCCATTTCGGCAGCTTCGGCTGTGTTTCCTCGATCCCGCTGAAAAATTCGGCAGCCGTACTGTACTTGCTGGCCGGTTGCCCCACCATAAGCCCGGCGCGGTCGATATATTCCAACATTTCGCGGGTTACGCCGCCTCCGCCGTCACCATGTCCATACAGCAGCATCTGCTCCGGATGAACGGCTCTTTGGCGGTATGACTGCCAGTGCTCATGAACATCTTTGGGCAGCGTGTTCTCATTCACACCGTGATTGAGATAGGATAACATCGGGGTTCCATCGATCCCGACCCAATGGAACAGGTCGTAAGGGAACACATTCGTATCGTTCCAGCCAAGTTTTGTTGTCATGAAATAACGAATGCCGCCATGCTTCAGGATCTGAGGCAGCGATGCACAATAACCGAATGTATCCGGCAGCCACTCAATATGAGATGTCAGACCAAACTCTTCTTGATAGAAGCGCTGCCCGTACAGCATTTGACGCATGAGGGACTCCCCGCTCGGGATGTTCAGGTCCGGTTCGACCCACATCCCGCCGACCAGCTCCCATCGTCCTTCCTTGATTCTGGCCTTCACTCTCTCGTACAGCTCAGGATCGTGATCCTTCAGGAATTGGTACAACAAAGGCTGGCTCTGCGCGTACTTAAATTCGGGATATTCATTCATTAGCGCATCCATGGTGGAGAAGGTCCGGCTTGTTTTTCGCACGGTTTCCCTGACGGGCCACAGCCAGGCGATATCGATATGCGATTGGCCTACCATATGCTCGGTGCCTTCAGCGTGGCCGCCAATGGCAGTAACCGCCTGTTTCAGATCATGCTCAATCCCGGTTACCTGAGCGCCATCCCGAATGGCGGCATCCTCCAGGCTGACAAAGCGGTCCATCGCCTGATACAGCGCCTCCATTAAGCGAATTCGCCGCATATCGCTATCCGGCAACAGGATAAGCGAATCGCGGATCACGGTCGCGGTGTACATCAGGCTCTGAACGGGTACGTTCACGTTGACTAGCAAGCTTTGCACCCTAGTAATCGGAGGCTGGATGACAGCCTGCTGATTCAGCGGGTCTACCGGCTCCGGAATCGGATCGTACAACTCGATCTCAAGCTCCATGTTCAAGCCGGTGCGTTTCGGATCAAGCTTGACGAAAGTATGATTGCGGTCCAAGCCCTGATAAGATACTCCGTTTATGCGCAATAATCCCTCGCCCCCGGAGTGGAATACAAGTCCGATCGATCCATCCACCCAGTGGGTGGGCAATTCAAGGTTCCTCCGAAAGAAATAGGTTGTTCCCTGCGTGCTCGGAAACCTGTTGAAGTCATGCCCCTCTGTATAAGGAGCCGTATCCTCATACACGCCCGGAACCATGTAAGTGGTTCGGGTAATGTCCCACTCTCTAAGCTCCGTCGACTCGAGCCACTGCCGCTCCGACAGTTCGCGTATAAAGCGTCGAATGCGTTCCATTCATTAACCCTCCTGTACAGTCAAATCTGCACTCAGCGTATCGTTCACATGTCTGCCTACCATCACACGGAACAAGCCAGGCTCAACCACCTGCTTGTAATCTTGACCGATATATTGAAGCTGTTCCGGTCCGACGGTAAATTCCACCTTGCACTGCTCTCCAGGCTGCAGAGAGATCTTGCGGAAGCCCTTCAGCTCACGGGCCGGTCTTGTATATTTGCTGGCCACATCGCTCACATACAATTGTACAACCTCGGACCCTTCCCGGTCTCCACTATTTGTAACATTCACAGAAACAACGGCGGATTCGCCTGTTCCGATCACTTCTGGCGTAACTTGAATATCCGAATAACGGAACTCGGTATAGCTAAGCCCGTATCCAAACGGATAACGCGGCTGAGAATCCTCTTCGAGGTAACGCTTACCGCGCGACCGCTTGCCGTTATAGTAAACCGGAAGCTGTCCGACATGCTTCGGTATCGACATCGTCAGCTTGCCGGACGGATTCACATCGCCGAACAAAATGTCCGCTACCGCATGTCCGCCCTCCTGACCCGGATACCATGCTTCCAGAATGGCATCGGCATGCTCGTCGATCCACGGCTCCGCAATCGGCCGGCCGTTGATATACACAACGATCATCCGCTTGCCAAGCTTATGAATCTCCTGGGCCAATTCCAATTGAACGCCGGATAACTGCAGCGTCATCCGGTCGATGCCCTCACCGCAATCCATGTCGCTTAAAGCGTCATCCGTGACCTTCGATGCCCCTGTCCGCAGATCGATCGTGCCTTCGCCAAAGTCGCGTGCGCTGGAACCGCCAAGTACCATGACCACGGTATCGGCCTGATTCGCGCAAGTTAACGCGAATTCAAAACCTTCCCTGGATTCGTCCTTAATGCGACAGCCCGGTGCATACAATACACGATTCGCTTCATCACCCAGTTTTGCGCGGATTCCATCCAGTACGGTGGTCACGCTTGCAGGCGGCTGAGGAGACGTATAATCCCCAAGCTGATTGTAGCCCTGATCGGCGTTAGGTCCAATGACGGCAATCACGCCGCTTTCTTTGGATAACGGCAGGGCCTTGTTTTCATTCTTGAGCAGAACGATGCCTTCCGCCGCAAGCTGTCTGGCAAGTTCGACGTGATGCTGGCTGCCGATAACCTCCTCGGCTACCTGGGGATCCACGTAAGGATTCTCGAACAATCCAAGCTTGAATTTTAACGTCAATACACGGCGTACGGCCTCGTCCAATACGGAGACTTCCAGCTTGTTAGACTCGACAGCCTTCACAAGATGCTTACCGAACATCTCGCCCGACATCTCCATATCGATACCGGCACGAAGTGCCTGAACAGCGGCGTCCATCCCGTCTTCAGCGGTATCATGGCCGCTGGCCAGCATATCAATGGCGCCGCAGTCGGTGATTACCATGCCGTCAAAGCCCCACTCCTTGCGAAGAATCCCGTCAAGCAGCTCCGTATTAACGGTGCAAGGCACGCCGTCAATCTCGTTATAAGCCGGCATAATGGATGCAGCTCCTGCCTCCACGGCTTTCTTGAACGGCAGCATGTCCACTTCCATCAATTCACGTGTTCCCATATGCACGGGCCCCGCATTTCTCCCGCCCTCGGAACTGCCATAACCTACAAAATGCTTCAACGTCGCCGCAACACTGCTCGGGCTGTCCAATGAATCACCTTGAAGGCCCTCTACCGATGCAACCGCATATTCGCTGATCAGGTATGGATCTTCGCCAAAGCATTCCTCGGTACGGCCCCATCTTGGGTCGCGCACGACGTCTAGGACTGGGGAATAAGTGACGGCACCGCCTTGGCTGCGCGTTTCGAGCGCCACGGCACGGCACATATCCCGGTACAAATCCACGTTCCATGTGCTCCCGATGGACAGCGGCACCGGAAAGACCGTCCCGCCGATAGCCATATGCCCATGCGAGCATTCCTCCCCGATCAGGATCGGGATGCCCAGACGCGATTCCTCAATGGCGTAGCGCTGGATATAGTTAACGGCTTCTGCTCCTTCACGCGGAGAAAGACCGGTCTCAAGTGTTACACCGGTCCATGGATCGGCGCGAAGGGTCCCGTAAAGGGATCCGACGCCGCCATTTTTCACTTGCTCTTTAAATGAATCCGTTAATGAAACCCGACCTTCATTTACTTCATAGGTCTTCCAGCCGAACGGCTGGGTTAGCTGCCCAACCTTTTCCTTCAGGTTCATCAGGCCAAGAAGATGTTCAACTCTTTCCGTAATGGGTTTACTGGAATCTTTATAAGTCATCTCATACCCTCCGGTACATGAAGAATTTATTCTTTAACCGCGCCGATGGTCAGACCTTGAATGAAATAGCGCTGGAAGAACGGATAAGCCAGAATAATCGGCCCCGTTGCCAGAACGACCATCGCCATCCGCGACGTATCCTGCGGCATGCTCTGCAGAGCGGCCATGCTAAGGGATGAATTCTGAGAGTTCTGCAGGATGAACTGCATGCTGGTCTCAATCCGCATGAGCATGGATTGCAGCGGAACCAGGTTCGGATCATCAATGTAGAGCAATGCGTTGAACCAGTCGTTCCAATATCCCAAGGTGCTGAATAACCCGATGGTTGCCAGACCCGGCAGGGATAGCGGCAATACCAGCTTGTAGAAAATTTTAAACTCGCTTGCACCGTCGATTTTACCGGATTCAATGATGGCATCCGGAACGCTGGTGCTGTAGAACGTTCGAAGAATCATAATATAGAAGGCGTTGAGCGCCAATGGCAGGATCAATGCCCAGATGGAATCTTTCAGACCAAGCAATTGCGTGGCAACGATATAAGTCGGTACCAGACCCCCGTTAAACAGCATCGTGAAAAATGCAAAGAACGCGAAGAAATTCCGATATCTGAAACCCTTTCGAGAGATTGCATAGGCATATAACGAGATGATAAACAAACTGATCAACGTTCCCACTACCGTTACAAAGATCGTAACACCATAAGAACGAAGTAGCGTATCGCCTGTCTGGAATACATATTTGTAAGCTTCAAGACTCCATTTCTCCGGCCAGATTTGGTAACCGTTGCGGGCCAGTGAGCCTTCATCTGTAAATGAAATGATCATGACGAACAGGAACGGAAATACACATAAGAACGAGAAAATACCGGCAATCAGGTTGAATACGACATTCCACCCGGATGAAAGCTGATGAAAATCTTTCATCTTGCTTTTAGATTTGAACACATCACATACCCCCTTCTTGGTAGATTGATCGATTAGAACAATGCATTATCCTTGTCATATTTACGAACGATATAGTTCGATACCATGACCAGAATAAATCCGACTACCGACTGGTACAGACCCGCAGCGGTACTCATTCCGATCTCGCCCGTTGTCTTCAGACCACGATATACATAGGTATCAATGACGTTCGTTACGGAATACAAGGTTCCCGAATCCCTTGGCACTTGATAGAAGAGACCAAAGTCAGCGTAGAAGATTTTACCGATCGCAAGAAGAGTCAAAATAGTCATCAGCGGTTTGAGCATCGGAAGCGTAATGGCTTTAATCTGCTGCCATTTGTTCGCTCCGTCAATCATGGCCGCTTCGTACAAGGATTTATCGATCCCCATAATCGCCGCCAAATAAACGACGCTGTTATAACCAACGGATTTCCACAAACTGATTAACGTCAGGAATATTGGCCAATACTTGGCCTCGGAGTACCATTGAACCGGCTCCATGCCAAACCAGCCCAGAATCTGATTCAGCATCCCTTTATCCATGCTCAGGAAACTGAATGCGAAGTAACCTACGATAACCCAGGACAGGAAATACGGCAGGAACATACCGGTTTGATAGACTTTCGCCAATTTCTTGTTCACGATTTCAGACAATACGATAGCCAGTGCTACGGATAGAATGAGACCTAAAATGATGAACACGAAATTATATAGAACGGTGTTGCGCGTAATGATGTAAGCATCGTTGGTACTGAACAGGAACTTAAAGTTCTGGAATCCTACCCATTCACTATTAACGATACTTGCCCAGAACCCGTCACGGCTAAAGCGGTATTCCTTGAATGCAATAATGGTCCCGAACATGGGCAAATATGAGAATAAGAGAAACCATAGGGTCCCCGGCAAAACCATGAACAGCATGGCCTTATTCGTCATAATATTTTTGAAAAACTGTCCGATCGCTCTCACGCTTACCCCTCCTCGTGATGTGCATGAAATGAACAAAAGAAGGGCGGGTGAACATCCGCCGCCCCGTCCTTGTTCATGCTGCAGCGGTACTGCTGTCCCTTAGGACAGGCAGGCCGCTTCATGCATTGTTATTACTTGCTTGCTTTCCAAGCATCAATTTGGCTTTGTGCTTCAGCGATGATCTTGTCCAGACCAGCAGCTTTCAGCTTTTCATTCGCTTTTGGCAGGAACTCCTCAGGATTCACGGTACCTGTCATCAGCGGCGCCCAGAACTCTTCTTTTACGTTGTTGACTGCTGCGAGCTCTGTGGATACTTTGGTTGGATCGAAGTTGAAACCGAGAAGCGGAGCAGGCTGGCCGGACTCGTTAAACTTCTTGAACTCTTCCCATTTGTTCTCAGGGTCCTCAGGGTTCAAGTAAGTCAGCATGACATTACCAAGCGCGAAGGTAGGCATGTCGTAGTTTTTCGATTCAGGCAAGTTTTCCATTACGTTCTCGCTAAGCTTTTTGTAGTGCACGCCTTCGATACCGGAGTCAACCAGGTTACGAAGATATACGTCAGTGTTCAGGAGATTCAAGAACTCCATGGCTTTCTCAGGGTATTTCGAGTTAGCAGAAATCGCTTGCATCGAACCCATTACCGACCAGTTGAAGATCGTTGCGTCGCCAGCCGGAGTGGAAACGACCGGATAGCCGTAGCTTTGGCTCCACAGATTGTCTGCGAACGGCTGCGTTGCCGCACGGTCCGTGAACCAGTTGCCGGATGTCATCAAATCTTGCGTCGAAGTTGTTGTCGCTGCTTCTGGGGAAATGTATCCCGCTTTGTAGTACTTGTTCATCAATTTAAGCATGTCCATCGTTTCCGGCATTTCGAGGAAGTTCACAACTTTCAGCTCTTCCTTGTCATCCAGGTAAACGGCCATTGGCATTTTTTCGATGATGTAGTCAAATGGAAGCAACGGACCGAAGTCTTTGCTGATAGCCAAAGGAACGACATTCGGTTCTTTTTCCTTAATCGTTTTAAGCAGTGGCTCCAAACTTTCCATCGATTTCACGTTCGAAATATCGAGATTGTATTTATCAAGCAGCGTTTTATTAAAGCGCCATGCTTCTTGAGCAGGAAGCTCTTTGTTTGCCGGAATTGCATAGTTGTGACCGTCAACCTTGGAACCTTCCAGGAACGCAGGGTCAATCGCGTCTTTAATGCCTTTTCCATGGCTTTCAATCAGCTCGTCCAATTCCATGAATGCACCTTTACGTGCATTTTGCACATAGTCAAACGCCCATGAGCTGGTGAACAGGATATCCATCGGTTCGCCGGAAGCTGCCATAACTTGCATCTTCTGGTTGTAATCACCGAAGTCGATCATTTTCATGTCAACGGTTACACCAATCTTCTCAGCAGTGTATTTATTGATTTCTTCTTCAACCTTGTCGACATCCTTTTGAGGTGTTCCGATGGTGTACCAGATCAGCTCAACCGGTTTCTCGGCAGTTCCCCCACCGTTTCCTGCACTCTCTTCTTTGTTGCCTCCGCATGCCGACAACAGCATGGATGCAGACAATAGCAGCGTTAGCGGCAGGAGCCATTTCTTTTTCGATTTACTCATGTTTATCCTCCCTTTTGAATCCTTTGTGTCTCTACACTTATAAGGTTATCCCATGAAAGCAGTTTCACATAGGCGAAAAATTAAAGGTATTATGGTGAAAATAAAGAAAAAAACTCTGATTAAATTAATCAGAGCATTCCTCGAAAATCCCTCGGCGATACGCCGACGAATTTTTTGAACTGTTTATAGAAATAACCGGTTTCCCAATAACCTACATTTTTTGCAATATCCTGCACTTTCGTCGAAGTGTTTCGGAGCAGCTCCTTGGCACGTTCAATCCGGTATCGGTTAATATACTCCGTAAAGTTCTCTCCTGTCTCTTTATGGAACAGATGCCCCAGGTAGACGGGATGAATATGATATTGGGCGCCTAACACCTTCAGTGACAAATCCTCGTTATAATGGTGCTGGATATGATGCAGAATCTGCTGGATGACAGGACTCTTCACGTCATTGTTGAGCGAATCGACCAGCCCGCCAACTCCTTCCTTCACGGCCGTAATCAGATCGTCGATCGATACGGAATCCATAATATCGGTAATCGTATTTTTCACAAAATCAGGGGCTGCCGTGTATTGGATATCGTTCAGCTCCAGCTTCAGGCGAATGACCATCTCGACCGCGATGCTCTTGAGTGTCGTTGGGATCATCCCCTGCGTATGACGAAGCCGATCAAAATCACTGTCAATCAAATCAAACAGCACCTGTTTATCCCTTCCGGCGATGCCTTTGGCATATTCGGGCCACTGTACGGAATAGGATTCCGCCGCTTCTCCCTTCTTGGCCTGAACATCAACATAATCCACGTAGGAGGGCTGCTCTAGAACGAGATAGTATTCCTGTGCCTCCTTGGCGTGAAGATAACTGTCCTTATAATTACCGCCGAGGCTTTCCACGCTGCCAAGCGAGATGGACAACTCTTCTTCATAGCAGTACTCGCGCACCTGCTGCAGGAGCCGGATGGCTCTCGCTTTTTCCGTGTCCGGGTCTTTCATCATAAAAATCACCACGTGATCGCCGTCGTTGTCCCGGAAATACAGAACACCCGGCTCCTGATCCATTAATTGATACAGACAGCTCTCCAGCGGCGTGAAATCGGCTCTCAGAATAGACGCCATGACGTAAGGCAAATTCAGATTCAGCCCCAGAAGGGTCGCCCGCTCCTCCAGCTCCTCCGGCTCAATCCGGTCCGTGATCCAGCGATACAGAATATTGCTCCGCAAAATGTTGATGTCGTACTCGTCCAGTCTCATTTCCCTTCTGGATTTGTTCATTTTATCCGTTGTGCTGGCAATCGTTTCTTCCAGTTCCTTCAGATTGATTGGCTTGAGCAAATAATTCTCGATCCCCAGACGCATGCCTTCCTTCAAATAGGCAAAATCGTCGAAACCGCTCAGGATGATCACCTTCAGATTACGGTTTAATTTACGTGCGCCTTCAATCAATTCAAGTCCCGTCATGACAGGCATCGATATATCCGTAATAAGAATATCAACAGGAATGACCGCCATCTTCTCCAGCGCCTTGCGCCCATTCTCTGCATGACCGACCACCTCGATGCCATACTTCGACCAATCCACGACGTCATATAATCCCTCTATAATGAACGGCTCATCGTCCACGATAAACACTTTATACATCGTTATTCAGCTTCCCTTCTGCCACCGGAAATTTGACTGTCACCGTCGTACCGTTACCCGGCTCACTCTGGATGTCCATTCCGTACGAACTTCCAAACGTCAGCTTTAACCGCTCATTCACACTCCGCAGACCAAACGATTCTTCACTCGACTCGGCCATCTCCAGCCGGGATTTGATCTCCTCTAGCTGCTCCGGCTCGATCCCTTTCCCGTTATCCTTAATCTCGATCACGACATCCCCATCCTGCTGCGCCGCGTTTATCGTCAGCCAGTTATCATCCTGGTCGCTGCGCAGCCCATGAACGATGTAATTCTCAATCAGTGGCTGCAGTGACATTTTCATCATCGGCACATGCTTGATTTGTTCCTCACAGTGCATTTTGTAAATATACTTGTCCTTATAGCGAATGCGAAACAGTTCCAGATAGAGCCTGCATGCCTCCAGCTCATCCTTCAGCGTATAGTGGGACTTGTGCTGAACGATATTCTTGAACAGCATCGATAAGCTGTAGATCATATCGCCAACATCCTGCGCCCCTTGCGAGAGAGCTCTCATTCGAATCACTTCGAGCGTATTATAAAGAAAATGCGGATTAATTCTGGCTTGCAATGCAGACAGCTCCGCGTTCTTCTGGTTAATTTCCGCCTTGTACACCTTGTCGATATACCGGGAAAGCTCGTCCAGCATTTCATTAAAGCTGCCCGCAATTTGCCCCAGCTGATCATCCTTGGTATCCTGCATACGCGCCACGAACTCTCCCTTCTCAACCTTACGCATAAAACGGATAATGTTATCTGTCCGCTTGGAGTAATTCACGATCATCAGCGAAGGAATGGACACAGCAATCACGATGCACAGCAGGGCAGCAATCATGATGGTGCTCTGCACGCCATGGAAAGATTCAGCGATCTCACGTTTAGGCGTAATGCCAACCACCGTATAACCTGCCTGATTGTGCGCTGCCGTTGTAATATACGATTCTTCATCGAGGTTCACGGTTTCCTTGGAATTCAGCAGCCGGTCGGCATACGGGTATTTCTCGCCGTAATATTTGCCTGAGGAATCAAACATCACGCGGCCGTCGCCGGATAAAACCATTACGGATCCCTTCAATGGATCTTTGCCACTGTTCAGGACGGCATCCAGTGCTTCCGTTCGATATAAAATAACCAGCTGCCCCAGATTCTTGTAGGTGGTCATATCATTAATCGGGCTCCGGATCGAGAATAACGGTAATGTCACGTCTCCGGCCAGCTTACGCACCCATAGATTCGGCAATGTGACACTCTGGCTTTCGAGGGCCATCACGTCGGGGATGTAAGAATGCGTCGCATTCGCCTGATAGAGCCTTGTCATGCTGCCCTGCTTGTAAACATACACATACTGCTTCTCGGCACTGTACAGCATAATATTCTCAATATCCGGATCATCGTCCAGCCTCTGCTTAAAGTAAGCAACCACGCTATCTGAATTGGACTGCCCTCCGCCCGCAATCCGGTTCATTCGCTTCGCCATGTACTCATTAAACGAGTTCATGAGGAAATAGGAAGTGTCAATGCCTAGAGAGGTGTTGCGATACAGCTCATTCACATAGGACTGCGCATTCACATATTTTTGATTCACATGCCGTTCCACCCGCTCAACCGCGCTTCGCTGAATGTCCAGTTCACTGCGAACGGCCGATTGAAACAAGAAGTAATACATGAGAAAAGATAAGGTGACAATGGTAACCACCGCAATCAGGGAGATTAACAGCAGCATCTTGGTAAACATATTATTTTTGATATATTTTTGATAAAACCTAGCAGGAGACATCGGTTTCCCCTTCCTGATGCAAACGTTGTTACTGCGTAACATATTAAATATAACATCGGCAGACCGTCACCATTGGATGAAATTTCTACCAAGTTATGAAGGTGTAATTTGCCTATTTTGGGTCAATTTAGGGGCCGGTATTCCCCCTGGTTCATAGCATGAATCAGGAAGGAGAGGGTTTACAATGCCCCAATACCGCATTATTGTCGATTTATCCGATTATCAGCTGCACCTGCTGGATGGCAACATCGTGGTACGTACGTTCCCGGTTGCCATCGGCAAAATGGCTACACAGACGCCGCCAGGCAATTACACCATCATCAACAAGCAGCCAAATCCCGGGGGACCGTTCGGAGCCTATTGGTTAGGGTTGTCCAAACCCCATTACGGCATCCATGGAACGAACGACCCTTCATCCATCGGACGCTCCGTTTCCCTTGGATGTATTCGGATGTACAACGAGGATGTAACGGAGCTGGCTTCCCTCGTGCCCATCCATACCCGGGTCACCATACGAAACTGATAACATAAACTGGTGATTTCAAATCCCTCCAAATTGGTTAAATACAAATGTTACATAGTACCTATGTATTTACTAATCGTTGTATGGAGGGATTTGCCCATGATGCAGAGCAAATATTTCAGGACATGCTTTGGCATAATCGCACTGCTCTTGATCATTTATCTCGGTTCCGAAATCAGCTTTTTGTTCCGGCCAATCGTCTCCATGTTCAATATGCTGATCGTTCCCGTCGCGATGGCCGGCTTCTTCTATTATCTGCTCAGGCCGATCGTAGACTACCTGGAGCGGCGGAAAATCAAACGATCCATTGGCGTCCTGATGCTGTATTTCGTGTTTGCCGGTCTCTGCGCCATCTTCGGCATTGTGGTGTGGCCGACACTGCGCGAACAAATCGAAAATTTTATCAGCAATACCCCCTTTTTGGTAGAGGGCGTGCAGGAACAGATTGACCAGCTGCAGCAGAATCGATTCTGGTCACGCTATATTCCAACGGAATCCGAGCTGTCCACCTCACTGACGGAGTATATGAATCGGATCATTACCTGGATCAGCAACTCCATCAACAACCTGATTACCGTTGTATCGAGCGTTGTCGTTATTATTGCTACGATTCCGATCATTCTGTACTACATGCTGAAGGAAGGCGGCAAGCTTCCGCCCAGGCTGCTCAGTGTCCTGCCAAGACGATACCGCCGCGATGGCCAGGAGGTGCTGGGTGAGATCGATACGGCACTCAGCAATTTTATTATCGGCAAAGTGATCCTGAATCTTATACTTAGCATGATGATTTATATCGGATTTCTGATCATCGGGCTTCCCTATTCTTTGCTCTTGACGGTCATTTCCTTCTTCTTGAATTTCATCCCGTATATCGGAGCGCTGCTGGCGACCATTCCCGCCGTCATTATCGGATTTATCGAATCTCCTTCCATTGCGATATGGTCCGTTGTCGTTATTGTCATCGCACAGCAGATCCAAGATAATATTCTGACACCGGTCATCTACGGGAAACAGCTTGATATTCACCCGTTGACCACGATTGCCCTCATCCTTGTAGGCGGCGATTTCTTCGGGCTGCTGGGCATCCTGCTCGCCATTCCGGCTTACATGATCATCAAAATTATCGTGGTACGGATTTACGAACTGTTCCTTGCCGAAAAAGTAGAAGACGCATAAAGAACTCGGCTTACTGGAGACATACATTTCCATTTGCACAAAAAAGGACGTCCCCGCCAACTTCACGATGGCTGCTGGGGACATCCTTTATTTAAAGAATCACGCATTGCCGCGCAAGGATCGAACCACAAAATAATGCTCGTCCTTGCGCAATATCATGCCATTTGACAGGGTAACGGTATCCTCATCGTGAGAAGTCAGGATGGCTTGTGATGACACCAGTCGATTGCCCCTCCATATCATGACGGAAGATCCGAAATAGACGGCATTATCGAATTGAATGGTATGGTTCACGACATAACCGATGGAGTTCAAGGCCGGGTATGCGTTTCTCGGCATAATTCTATGAATGGCACGAAACGGTATAACAAGCTCACCCGGCCCAAGAATCACTTTTTCCTGAACGGGGTCCCATCCTTTCAACACACCTTCAACCGTGCTTTTTGCCCCGTCTAAACGCTGAATGACAACATGACGACCAATCCAATGTTTCATGAAGGTCACCTCTCGCGGATTATTCATCTCCATCGCCCGGCGTGCTCGGGATGTCCCAATTCACCGGATCCATACCCTTTTGCATTAAAAAAGCATTCGATGCTGAAAATGGACGACTACCGAAGAATCCTTTATGCGCTGCAAACGGACTCGGATGACTGGACTCAAGCACCTTATGCCGGCTTCGGTCTATGAAGGAGCCTTTCTTCTGTGCGTAACTTCCCCATAATATAAAAACCATCGGCTGATCGCGTTCATTCAGTTTCGTAATGACCGTATCGGTGAATTTCTCCCACCCGATCCCTTTGTGTGAGTTCGGCTCGCCCTCGCGAACCGTAAGCACGGCGTTAAGCAGCAGTACCCCCTGATCCGCCCACGATTGCAAGGAACCGTGATTGGGAATCGAGATTCCCAGATCCGAAGCAAGCTCCTTATGTATATTTCGTAAAGATGGAGGAATCGCAACCCCGGGCGAGACAGAAAAGCTCAGCCCCTGCGCCTGTCTACGACCGTGATAAGGGTCTTGTCCCAAAATAACGACTTTCGCCGATTGGTACGATGTTTGCTGAAGAGCCCGAAATATATCTTCCTTGGGGGGATACACCGTGCAGCGCCGGTATTCCTCGTCCACCCGTTCCATCAACGCTTGAAAATAAGGCTTATCCATTTCTCCCTGCAGAATAAGGTCCCAATCATTGTTAAACATCCGCATGTCTCCTCTCTCCTCTCACACAGGCCAGCATGGAATCATAAAAGAATGCGATTTCTATAATCGGAACACCAACTTCTTCCGTTCAATTTGAATCAAATAACAACACGCATCATGTGTTGACCTTGTGTCGATTTAAAAAATAAGCCGGCACCCATACGGGGGCCGACTTATTTTGCATCTTACCAGACGCTGTTATAATGCCGAGGACGGGGGTCGAACCCGTACGGTAGTCACCTACCGCAGGATTTTAAGTCCTGTGCGTCTGCCAATTCCGCCACCCCGGCATATTTATCCGCGCATGTTCCTAGCGTCGTTCACGTTCACTTACATAACCGAAGGTACGCGTGGAATTCGCAATATTTTGCGATCTCATTCCGATATCTAGGTGTGCACATTTCGTCTTAGCGACAAAATTGATAATACCATGTCCAACCATATGATGTCAATATATGAAACTCATAATTTTTCGCATCACCCTATCCAACGCCTCATTCTCGATAGCTTCAAGCCTTCGCTCTAACTCATCCGTTCGAATCCTTCTATTTTCCGGAAAGAATAATTTTACCTTAATCACCAAATGATAAATATGCTTGCACTGTCATGTCATATGCGAAGACTAGAACAACAGAGAAAAGGATACCGCTCACCATGAAAAAACTCTCAACCGTCATATGGATCGCTCTCTCCATCTCCCTTTGCCATCAACATGTTGTCAACGCCAGCCATGCGCCATCCGCTTCCAAGGGCAGGGGTTATTATGAGGAACGAGGCGAGATAGTATGGGAAGTCCCCACTCACAATAAAGTAATTGCTCTTACCTTTGACGATGGTCCGGACGCGCAGAACACCGTTCAAATTCTGGATCTGCTAAAGCAATATGACGCAAAAGCCACCTTCTTCGTTGTTGGCAGCCGGGTGGAGAAGCACCCCGAGATCGTAGCGCGGGAGCTGCAGGAAGGCCATGAAATCGGCAATCACTCTTACTCCCATCCTCCTTTTCACAATATTGATGTCAGCAAGTTAACAAGCGAGTTAAACCAGACGCAAGATGCGATCTTTCAGGCAACCGGCATTCGAACCGTCCTGTTTCGTCCACCGGGAGGCAGCTATAATGAAGCAATTGTCCGCACGAGCAAGGATTTCGGTATGCTGACCGTATTATGGTCATGGCATCAGGATACGCTCGACTGGCGAAAGCCCGGCGTTAACCGGATCGTTAAAAAAGTGCTGGATAATGCCCATAATGGAGACATCGTACTGATGCACGACTTTGTGCCAAGCAGTACACAGACGGTAGAGGCTCTCAAAGTGATTTTACCGGAGCTGCAAAAGAGAGGCTACGAGTTTGTGACCGTTTCGGAGCTGCTCTCCTATCACGAGAAAACGCGTAAGTTCATTGAAGTAAACCATTAAGGGAATGGATGACCTACAACGTTCTAGAATAACCGCTGCCTTCTGATGGTAACGGGTATTTTTTCGAAGTCGGTTGGATCGGAAAAACACAGAGTCTAATTTCCTCTTGAATATATCAATTCCATTTGATAAGATACAGAACGAACGTTCAGTATATAAATTTCGAATAGCTTTCAAGGCTATAAGGGGGTGCATGCGTGAATAAAAAACAACAACAAACCGAAGATACCAAGCGACGAATAGCGGAAGCCGCCAAGGCTCTTTTTATGCAGAAGGGTTACAAATCAACGTCAATAGAGGAAATCGTTGAAGCCACAGGCAGCAGCAAAGGGAATATCTATTATCATTTCAAGAGCAAGGAAGGGCTGTTTCTGTATCTGGTTGAGGAATGGGACCTCGAGTGGGAACAGAAATGGAACAGCAAAGAGCAGCATTACACCACCACCGTTGACAAGCTGTATGGAATAGCCGATCAATTGGTGTTTGATGATCTGAACCACCCCTTCTCTAAGGCGCTTGATGAATTTATAAACAGCAATGGTGATGTTAGCGAAGAAGTAGAACAAAGAGTCGTCCAGATTATTAGGAGCCATTTGGAATTCAATCAGAAAGTGCTGCAGCAAGGGATGGATCGCGGGGAGTTTGAGAATCATAATGTGGAGCAGCTGTCCGTTATCTTTGAGAGCCTCATTGTTGGCTTAAGCCAGATGTCGCGTATAACGAAGGTTGAAAACGCGCTTGCCCTTTATCATGCCGCCATCAAAGTATTTCTGCATGGCATTGAGAAGAAATCATGAAAAATAAATACTTTTTTTCATGCACTATCACAAACCGAACGTTCAGTATATAAGTAACCGAATTACAATCATTTCATCATATGTCTTTATTAAATCGTCTTTTATTTTTGGAGGAATCATCATGTCATTACTCATGCGAAACAATGGAGCCATTCTGCTCCTCATGTTCAATATATTTCTAGTCTTCACCGGGATCGGGCTTGTCATACCTATTATGCCAACCTATATGACGGAACTGCATATCAGCGGCAGCACGGTAGGTATGCTCGTTGCCGCTTTTTCATTAACACAGCTGTTATTCTCCCCACTTGCGGGAAGATTGTCAGACACCATGGGTCGTAAAAAAATCATAATCTCCGGCATGATGGTGTTCGCCGTATCGGAATGGTTGTTCGGAGCTGCCAGCACACCGCCGCTCCTGTTTGCCTCAAGAATGCTGGGCGGTATCGGCGCTGCACTCATTATGCCCGCTGTTATGGCCTACACGGCTGACGTGACCTCGAATGAGGAACGCGCCAGAGGCATGGGGTTCATTAATGCTGCGATTACGACAGGCTTCATCATCGGACCGGGTATCGGAGGATTTATCGCCGAGTTTGGCATTCGCGTTCCTTTCTACGCCGCGGCTGTTGCGGGAGGTATTGCCGCGCTGGTAACGCTGCTGCTGCTACCGGAATCATCCGCCAAGCAGGAAGCACCTACCGTGCTGGGTCGGAAGAAAGAGAGCTTGGCCGTTCAGCTGGTGCGTTCTTTTAAGGAACCTTACTTCCTAAGTTTGATCATTGTATTTGTGCTATCGTTCGGGCTTGCCAATTATGAAACGGTGTTCGGCCTGTTTGTGGATCATAAATTCGGGTTCACCCCTAAAGATATTGCCATGATCATCACGTTTGGGTCGATTGCGGGTGCCGTCGTCCAAGCAACGATATTCGGTTGGATCCTGAACCGCTTCGGTGAGAAACGAGTCATTACGCTCAGTTTGCTTACCGCGGGAATCTGTATCCTGTTAACCCTGTTCGTGCATAAATACTGGCTCATATTCCTTGTAACCTTCTTGGTATTCCTGTCGATCGACATCTTGCGTCCCGCTATCGGAACGCAAATGTCTAAGCTGGCGAAGGATCAGCAAGGCTACGTGGCCGGCCTGAACTCGGCGTACACCAGTCTGGGAAATATTGCGGGGCCGCTGGTTGCAGGATATCTGTTTGATTTGGACATCAACTTTCCTTATATCTCCGCGTCCATCGTTCTCATCCTCTGCTTCTTCCTGGCCATGCGTGCAGGCAGAGCCTGGACCGCTACAGAGGCCGTCATGAATGAACGGTGACGAAAGGTAACGACTTCCTGACCGTTTACAGCTAATCATTGAACAAGACCCCGCCGGAAGCTTCTGGGCGGGGTCCTGTTTTTGATTATGTATTTTTAATAGGCCACCAGGACAATCATCGCCAATAAAGCCACCAGGGCAAACAATAGAGACCATCCCAACTCAAACCGTCTTTTTTCTTTATATGCCTTGAAAGCCTTCCTTGATTCAAATACAAATACGATCACCAAGAAGGCGAGCAACACCGGAAGTCCCCAGGACTGATTTAATACCCACTCTGACACCTTCATCCCCCATCCTATATGCTAAAATGAGCTGCATCCAACCAGCAGCAGCCGTATAAATAAGTCTGTTCCCCTACGACTCCATTAAAATGTACCGTAAGTCGCCCCCGATTACAAATCTCGCTTGGCCGAATCATCGATCTCCCGGAGGCAAATCGTTGAATTCAAAATTATCTCGACCATATAGTAAAGTAATTTGATTAGTCAAGACAAACGAATAAGAGGAAGAACAGCAAATCAGCTACTAATAAAATCAGTTGTCCGATACAGTGGAGAGAATAATCTCCTGCTTGCTGTATCTTGCACTCGTCTGTAGAAATAAGGGTGTAGTAGTCCTGGATCTTGTTCCATTGGGTGTTGAATATTTGGTATAATCCTTCCGAGGTGAAAATGATGAACGGAAAGAAGTTTGTTATTATCATGGTTCTTATCTTGCTGATAATTGGCGCTTGTTCTTTAGTCCTAGCGCAAGTCTTGAATTCAATCGGGCGCCCAGATTTATAGAAATCTGATAGACTGGAAAATAATACATTGAAGGGGCGGAATCATTGAGGATATTTTTGATTATATTGGTCTTACGGCCCCGCTAAAAACCAGAACGCCAAAAAGAACCCCCTCTGCCTAAAGCCAGCAGGGTTCTTTCCCACGTTAACTCTCATAAGTAAGTGGAGACAAGTAAAGTTCAACAGGGAGAAGCATCACTCAATTTGACTATAGCCTCTAAATGGTGATTTATACATTTTTCAAAACAGCAAGATTTTCATCTAGTCACGCTGACCAGATAATCTTATTGGCTTTTTAGGATCAAGTTGGCGCCATATGGGTGTATCAGCATTTCCATCTGTAAAGATATAATCTGTATTTGGATCATCTGCAAACCTAACATAAACGGGATATGTAGGCATTTTACTAAGTTTTGCTTTAATACTGATAATATCTGAATCAGAGTATCCCTCAACATTAATCAGATGATTTCTCAAACTTCTTTCGAGAGAATTGTATTTCACTTGAAGGTAAGTATAAAAAACACCGACAATAATCAGCACAAGTAACAGAAAAACAATCAAAATCTTTTTCTGTTTCATAAATAGATAGTCCCTCCAATCTAGTTGATATTCTAACATATCTCAATATGTTATTAATGCCCTTTTAGGGCCTACTCCAAATCAAACATTAACACTAATTGATCCTGTATGTTTTTAATACACATAGTCGCTCTCTTGTAACGGGTGAGGACAAAACTTTTGAATATTTGAATCCGACAATCCGACAATCCGGGGGCGGTTAAATTTTGAAAATGGACGACGTCAGGGATGTTTCGGACGCCAGTGTTTACTGGATTTATTGTATAAGATTTTCAATATAAAAAAACGCCATACTGATAAATGATCAGTATGGCTTAGTTTGTTTGATACCTGGAATATCTTCATTGTCCTTGTCAAACCAGAATATTTAATAAAATAAAAAGACAGTTGTTCTACTGCTTGAAGTATAATTGTCTTAAATAAGAGGTGACTACTGATGAAAAAAGCAATACTTCGATGGGTTATGGTTCTTTCGGCATTATACTGTACGGGGCATATCTTATTTGATTTCAAAGAAACACATTTAATGCGGTTTTTTACTGGTGCAGTTGAAATATCTTTCTTTGGGTGCATTCTTCTCTATATAAATTTGAAAACGAAAGAGGGAAAAAGCAATCATTCAACGGCGCCAAAAAAATGACCCTTAGGTTAAAAGTATTTTTTTAACGATAGATAAGGTGTCATTTTCGCAGCATTCCTTAGTAATTCAAGAACACCTTTCTTATGTGCTATTCTTGGATTTGGAGATAGAGCAGGGGGATCAACTCATCACTGTTACTTAGGAACACCAAATTTCGGTAACGCTGCTTTAAATGGAAAAGTCATTTTAATCTCTGGATCCTGTGGATAAATAGCTGCCGTTAGCAAATCAAAGTTCCCTACTTCTTCACCAGAGTTTTTCATGCAACTAAACAGCCCTATAAACAGCAAAAAACCCTTGCATCGCAAGGGTTTTCGATAAAGTGGGCCCTGAGGGACTCGAACCCCCGACCAGTCGGTTATGAGCCGACCGCTCTAACCAACTGAGCTAAGGGCCCTGAACATACATGTACACATAAACATAAGGACGTCATACATACATCGTTTAAAATTTGGTTGCGGGGGCAGGATTTGAACCTGCGGCCTTCGGGTTATGAGCCCGACGAGCTACCGAACTGCTCCACCCCGCGTCAATGCTGTATCAAACAGCGACAAGAATAAATATACACCATAACCCTACATCAAGTCAAGTACTGTTTTAATGGAATTTCCTCAAGGCATAAACCGCACGCCATAACGGCCCTTTTTGGAACGGTAAACCTCCACCATCCGCGGATCATGATACCCGAACAGCCAGCCATCCTGCTCCAAACGTTTCGCAAAGCACCCTGCCTGAAATTTGCTTGTATACAGCTTTCCGTAATATACCCAATTCATCCTATGCGACTCCTTACCCGAATGATAATGTAATGCTGTCATATTATGTCCATTCTTCCACAAAAAAAACACAGATCAACAAACTTCTTCGCGATCTCCCGATAAAAAAACAATCAGCCATACCCTTACCACATCGTGATACGGATACGATTGATTGTCACCTTAGGTAAACCGCGCCTATTGGCCGTCAGCCTCCGCAAATCGGGCGGCAATGCTCATAAGCTCCTGCTCCATCGAATTCATCATCTGGATGAAATTCATCAGCTGCGCCTTTGTCTCCTCGGCCTCCGTACGAAACCGCTGCTGGGAAACGCCCTCCCATTCGGCATTCAACGTTTCAATGACCTGGGACAATCGGGCGACCAATTCTCCGCCGTAGTCACTCCCGCTTCGAATGTCTGCCGCAGCGCGGCGCAGCTCCTCGGGGGATACCTCTATGCGTCCTGACATGGATCTACCTCACTCCTCCCTTTATAGATATCTTCTCGTTTGTTATGTAGGCTTCGTCTCAGCCAGTACGATCTGAAACTGTTCTTCCTCTTCGTCCTGGTAACCGGTAAATATAATCTCCTGGATATCCTCATGATTAAAGACGTAGGCAAACTCCGGGCTGACATAACCTTCCGGATATGGACAAGCTAAATAGTCGAACATCTGCGGCTGATCAAGCGCCAGAATTTGCTTTCGACCATAGATCACGAGCTTCTTCTCGCCTTCTTTCAAAATGACTATCGATCCGTTTGGCAGCAGCTGCTGCGTCATAACTACCCTCTCCTTTTCTTGCTCTTCCGGTGCGGTGCCGCAGGCGTACGGCCCTGATTCATTTTATTCAGAAACGCGGCGTTCCGCTGCTCCTTCGGCAATCCCAATACGGGATAATGAGCTTTTAGCTTATCCATGTTGTTCTGGATGAACAAATACCGATGAATGAAAACAACGGCCATGTACAGACCGAGAATCAACAACACGGAAAAAGCCGCCATGCCCATTACAAATCCGCCGAGATCGCCGGTTACCGCCACCACGACGTAATAAGCCGTATAACCTATAGCCGCAAACAGTAAGGCCGCTTTGCCCGCTTTACCGACGCTGCCATTGCGCTCCATAGACTGGTAGGTGCCTTGCTGCAGCGCTCTAAAATGCAGCACATAAAACACAAGGAGAAGCAGAAGCATCACCGCTGCCGAACTAAGCCCATACAGAATCGATTCAACTCCGGCCATGTCATACATCATTTTGAGGATAGCGATCTGACAAGTGACCGCCAGAGCCAGTCCGTATATTCCCAAATACAGCACAAAACCGACTTCAGACCGGTACGGATTTGCACTCAGGCCAATTCCCCATAGCAGCATAACCACCCACACCGCCGCAGCCACATACATATATACCGACATCATCGGCGCTGCTAGCGTGACCAGCGCAGGGATCAGCATAATGAATAAAAAACAAACGATGCCGCCCCGTATCTGCTCGGCCGGGATCAGCCGGAAATGAAACTGTTCTTCCTCTGAAATCTTTGCGCTCATCCATGACACTCCCTTTATTTGAACCATCCGGCAATCGTTGAACCTATCTTCTCCGCCCCCATTTTCAATCCTTCGGTTACGGTATCTTTCTTCCCGTCCCCGTCAAAATCCGTAAACTTGATGCCGTCCATAACATAGGAAGCACCCACCGATACGCCAAAACCGATGGCCGCACCCGCAAGGGTGCCAATCGGACCGCCCACTGCTGTCCCAATCAGCGCGCCTGCCTTAGCGCCAGCCGCAGCGGATGCTACGACGGTACCCACACCGACACCCACATCAACTACAGCATCTCCGGCTATCTTTGCCCCGCTCTTGTTCTCGTTGATATTCGTCACCAGATTTCCCACCGTTTGCATGGCGATGCCTGCATAACCAAGCTTACCGCCCTTCCAGCTTAGCGAGTCTTTAACAGCCGCGCCGGGTAGGACGTATTTCGGGATTCGGGGGTGATTCCGCCAGTTGTATTCGGCATAGGATTTTTTGCGGATATTAGCCAGCATCCCGTTCGTCACATTGGCTCTCATATTGCCGCGCTTGTCTTTCTCAAGCCACACGCCAAAGCCGTTCCGGTACATATCCCAGTATTTGTACATCGTACCCGATGCCGTTGCCGTTCCGAACAATACCCCTGCGGCCGCTAGCGGATTACTCTTCCATTGATCCGCCGTTCCGCCGAAAGGCGCAAGCGCATTGAATTCAACCCCCGCTGCCGTCACGGGCGGGTGCGTGTTCTTGTTCCCGTTCTGTGCCAGACTCGCCTGAAGCAGCAGATGCGGACTAACCTGGGCAACCGATTGCTTGCCGAAGTTGAGATTGCTGCCGAGCGATTGATCCGTCTGCGAAAAATCACCCGCCTTTTTCACCAGTTGCCCTCGATTTTGCTCCAGACGGCTAACCACCGACTGGCAAGCGGCCCTGCATTGGGCCAGGCGCTGTTCGACCTGGGCACGATGACGCGTCTCCCAGGACATGCTCTGGATACGCTGCTGCATGCGCTCCTGAAGCTGCTGAACTTCTCGTGCAATATCAGATACCGCTGCTCCTTGCTGGTTCAGCATGTCAGGTACCACACGTATTTTAGTCATAACTAATCCTCCATATCGTTGATCGAGAAGGTATAACTTGAAAGTACAGGATCATGATGCAGCCCTTTCTCACTTAATGCGCTCAATGACCGCGCCAAGCTCCCGAATAATTTCCGTTACCGTGGCGCCCCAAATTTGATCCTCTTCGCCTTCATTGCGAATCAGCCAGTTGGAATGCTGTCCTCTCAACAGTTCGATTCCCTGTATTCTGCAGTTCAGATCCGGGCAATAGTACGCTGTGAAGGTTGCATATCTCTCCGGATGGCTGACGCTATCGGCCAAGGCGGAAACGACCGATTCCGGGTAGCCTTGTGCAAGCAAATACTTCCGAGGCTCCTGCTCCCCTTGCTCGGCATTCATCCATTGCTGGAACCAGCCTTTAGGCATAGCCAATGGAGCTGTATCCCGGTTCTTCCTATCCTCCAGCTGCAGGTGACTGATGATTTTAAGCCAAGCCTCCGAAGGGGTTCCCAGCGCTTCCAGCACATAGACTCTCGCTCCGTCAGGCCCGCTTTCAATATCGGCCTTTACAACCAGACTTGAACTGTAATAATTGAAACACTCCTTCTGCGCTTCGTCGGAACCGGACACCCTCATATGTATCGTTAACAGGGTCCGGCTGCATACTTCTATGTATTCCAGCAGTTCCTGCACAAGAACCGGCTCGTTACCCGCCGTATCGATCAATCCTTTCTCCTGCAGCTCCTGCTCAATCTTGGCCACCTCTACAGGCATCTCCTCGGCCAGCGTTCCGCGAAAAGGGTCCTCTAACCCAATGACAGCCCGCGCACCGACGATGCCGGTTAGTACAAAGAATTGTTTGCCGGTCAGTTTGATCCTGGATGAAACTTCCAAAGATCTCTCCTCCTTACGGTCAGTCCCGCCTATTTTGTGTTTAAATCTGAGGTTATCATTACTATTATAGGTGAGACGTCTCCTTCCCCTCTACCAAGTCGTGGCCCTAAATTTATAGGAACATATACCCAAATCAGCCGATCTTCAAACGATTCATCAATAAAATTATAAAAAAAACATTCCCGGATCGAAATCACCTCTGGAATGTTCTTATACTCATATTAGATTAGTCGGATCTTCCTGCTGGATAATTCCGTGATATAGAATCGTCATCAGCTGTTCACTGACCGCGTTCAAGCTTCCCAAACCATGGTACCATTCGGTCCGTGCCGTAAATTCCTTGATGAAAGTCAGGAATGCGACCAGTACCTGGGGAGAGATATCTTTCCGTATCTGTCCAAGCTGCTGGCCTTTAAAGATCAGCATTTCGAATTCCGGAACAACGAATTTCTGGTTGAATTGAAGCAGCTTGTCCATCTGCTCCGGGAATTTGGCCAGATCCGCCACAAATTTCTGGGATACCAACGCCGAAAATTTGTCCTGATCCCTGTAAAAGACCTTTAACGCCTCAAGCGGATCTTTTGCCTGATCCATAATATCACGGTACAGCGCCATGAGCTCCTCGACCATCCGGTCCACCACATGCTCCAATAAGCCCTCTTTGCTCTGATAGTAGTTATAAATCGTCATTTTGGAAACGGGGACCGCTTCGGCAATCTGCTCCATGCTCGTCTGCAAAATCCCTTGCTCCATGAACAACCGCTTCCCGGCTTCAAGCACTGCTTCTTTCTTTGCATTCATCTGTTAGACTAAATCCCTTCTATATAAGCATAAGGACACCGATAGCTGGCTGCAGCCGCGTACAGTCCTAATGTAACGATCCAGCCATCCGCTGTCAACCCGGCATCATCCGGGGATTATCTTTGGCTTTGGAATATAAAAAAGCTGCCGCTCTGCGATAACTCACAAAGGCGACAGCCGGATTATCCTAGCTTGTATACGTTGTTTACACACCAAAGGAAGCAGGATTCGATCTCCAGGATTGAAGAAGCTCCACATCCTGTTCCTGAATCCGATTCTCGGATAGCGCAACTTCAATCAGCGCTCCGTAGTTGGACAAGCTCTGCAGCGGAATCCCAGCTTCGGCGAAGGCTTGCACTGCTTTATCCAGCTGGTAGCTGAAAATAGCCAATACCGCCAGCGGCTCCGCTCCTGCATCCTTGACCGCTTGCGCCGCTTTTAGCGAGCTGCCGCCCGTGGAGATCAGATCCTCGATCACAACCACCTTTTGACCGGGCTTGATCAAGCCTTCGATCAGGTTTTCCTTGCCATGGCCCTTTGCTTTGTCCCGAATATAAGACATTGGCAGATTCATCTTCTGGGATACAAAGGCCGCATGCGGAATCCCGGCTGTGGCCGTACCGGCAATGGCCTCGGCCTCCGGATATTGCTCCCGGATGACGGCTGCGAACGATTCAGCAATGTAGTCGCGAATCTCGGGAAAAGACATCGTCAAGCGATTATCACAGTAGATCGGGGACTTAATTCCCGACGTCCATGTAAACGGCTGATGGGGCCTAAGGGAAACGGCCTCAATCTTCAGCAAATAAGATGCGATCTGATGTGGAATATTCGCGAGTGTACTCATGCTTGAATCATCTCCTCAATAATCTGTTCTGCTGCTTGTCTCGGGTTCGGGGATTCCGTAATCGGGCGGCCGACAACCAGATAATGACTGCCCTTGCGGATGGCTTCCCCTGGTGTAAGAACCCGTGCCTGGTCTCCGATATCCGCACCGGCCGGACGAATACCTGGTATAACGGTCTTAAACGCTTGTCCGCATGCGGATGTTATGGCCTCCACTTCAAGCGATGAAGCGACGACGCCATGCAGCCCGGCTTGCTGAGCCAGCTTCGCATATCGTACGACCGCATCTTCTACCGAGCCCGGGATACCGATTTCGTTATTCATGACATCCTGACTCGTACTAGTCAACTGGGTTACCGCAATGATGGTAGGCATGGCAAGACCCGGGGTGTCCGCCACTGCGGCCTCCGCCCCGGCTTTTGCCGCCTGCATCATGAGAGCCCCGCCGCCGGCATGGACATTAAACATGTCCACACCCAGCCGCGTTACGCTGTTCGCCCCGCCTTTTACCGTGTTCGGAATATCATGCATCTTCACATCCAAAAATACGGAATAACCTTTTGCTTTCAATTCCTTGACAAAATCCGGACCGGCTGCGTAGAACAGCTGCATGCCGACCTTCATATAACACGGGATGCCCTCCAGCTGCTGCACCAATGCTTTTGCGCGCTGGGCATCCGGGTAATCCAGGGCCACCATCAGGCGGCCCGCCATTTCATTGTAGCTGGCGCTCATCTATACCCCTCCTTCTCGATTAAACAACCGGCATTGCTTCAGAGGAGAAGTTGATGGTCTCCAGCATCGTCAGAAGCTCACGAACCGTATCGAGCGAGGTCATACATACCACACCGTTTTCAACCGCTTCACGGCGAATTCGGAATCCGTCACGCTGCGGCGTTTTACCTTTGGTCAATGTGTTAAAGACGAAGTTGGCTTCACCTGTGCGGATCATATCCAGAATGTTCGGCGTTCCCTCGGACAGCTTATGAATGGTGGTCACATCAAGGCCCGCTTCCTTCAATGCTGCTGCCGTGCCGCCTGTTGCGATGATTTTATAGCCAAGCTTATGGAAGCCTTTCAGCAGTGCTGCAGCTTCGGCTTTATCCTTATCTGCGATGGTAGCGATGATCGCTCCTGTTGAAGGAATTTTCATGCCTGCACCGATCAGACCTTTGTACAGCGCTTTGGCATACTTCACGTCTCGGCCCATAACCTCACCGGTAGACTTCATTTCCGGTCCAAGGGTAGGCTCAACGCGGCGAAGTTTAGCAAAGGAGAACACCGGTACTTTAACCGATACATGTTCGCTTTCCGGCCACATGCCTTCCTCGTATCCAAGCTCCTTCAGCTTGCCGCCCATGATCGCCTGTGTTGCCAGGTTGGCCATCGGGATGCCTGTGACCTTGCTCAGGAACGGAACCGTCCGGGAAGAACGCGGATTTACTTCGATTACGTACACTTCATTTTTATAGATAACGAACTGGATGTTAACAAGTCCGCGTGTATTCAGCTCTTTGGCAATCTTGATCGTAATTTCCGCAATCTTGTCCTTCAGATCCTGGGACAAGTACTGAGGAGGATATACCGCAATCGAGTCACCGGAGTGAACGCCTGCGCGTTCTACATGCTCCATGATGCCTGGAATCAGCACCGTCTCGCCATCACAGATCGCGTCTACTTCCACTTCTTTACCCATCATGTAACGGTCGATCAGAACCGGATGATCCGGGTTGATCTTAACCGCCTCTTTCATGTAACTCAGCAGCTCGCTGTCGGAGTATACAATCTCCATGGCGCGTCCACCGAGTACATAAGATGGTCTTACCAGAACAGGATATCCCAGCGATTGCGCGGTTTCTACAGCATCATCAACCGAAGTTACCGTTTTTCCTTTCGGTTGAGCAATCTCCAGTCTGGACAGAAGCGCTTCGAATTTTTTACGGTCCTCGGCTTCGTCAATGCTTTCCAAGCTGGTACCCAGAATCTTCACGCCCGCCTTGCTCAGCGGCTCAGCGAGGTTAATAGCTGTCTGCCCGCCAAACTGTACGATGACACCGATCGGTTTCTCCTGCTCAATGACGTTCATGACATCTTCGAGGAAGAGCGGTTCGAAGTAGAGTCGGTCCGACGTATTAAAGTCAGTGGAGACGGTCTCCGGGTTGTTGTTAATGATAACTGCTTCGTATCCCGCCTTCTGGATCGCCCATACAGCGTGCACCGTGGAGTAGTCGAACTCGATGCCCTGACCGATCCGGATCGGTCCGGAGCCCAGTACGATGACCTTCTCCTTGGCGGATTCGATCACTTCATTCTCGGTTTCGTACGTCGAGTAGTAGTACGGTGTCGTTGCTTCAAACTCCGCCGCGCAAGTATCGACCATTTTGTAAACCGGGCGCAATCCATGCTCGCGACGCAGGAATCCGATCGACTCCTCGGTTGTGTGCGTGCTGGCATTGCCTTCCGCGCGCAGCTCAGCTATAGCGCGATCCGTAAAACCGAGTCGCTTCGCTTCGTACAGCGTTTCGTATGTCAGTGCCGCTTCGCTGCGAATGTGCTCTTCATACTTAATCAGGCGTTCGATTTTGTCCAGGAACCACCAGTCGATCTTCGTCAGGTCCTGAATCTGCTGAAGTCCATACCCCCGGCGGAATGCTTCCGCGATCAAGAACATCCGCTCATCGTCGGCTTTAATCAGACGCTGCTGGAGCATTTCATCACTCAGCTCGTTCGCGCCTTTCAAGTAGAGTCGGTGCACGCCGATCTCCAGAGAGCGAACCGCTTTATGGATCGACTCTTCGAAAGTACGGCCAATCGCCATCACCTCGCCGGTGGCCTTCATCTGAGTTCCCAGCTTCCGGTTAGCATGGATGAACTTGTCGAATGGCCAGCGTGGAATTTTGCTAACAATATAGTCCAGCGTAGGCTCAAAGCAAGCATAGGTCTGTCCCGTTACCGGGTTGACGATCTCGTCCAAGGTGTAACCCATCGCGATTTTTGCTGCCATCTTCGCGATCGGGTAACCCGTTGCCTTGGAAGCAAGGGCAGAAGAGCGGCTGACGCGAGGGTTTACCTCGATGACATAATATTGATAGCTGTTTGGATCCAGCGCGAATTGCACGTTACATCCGCCCTCGATGTTCAGGGCACGGATGATTTTCAGCGATGCCGATCTGAGCATTTGATACTCGCGATCGGACAGCGTTTGGCTTGGCGCCACGACGATGCTGTCGCCGGTATGAACGCCGACCGGATCAAAGTTCTCCATGTTACATACCACGATGCAGTTATCGTTTGCGTCGCGCATAACCTCATACTCGACTTCTTTCATTCCCGCGATGCTCTTCTCGATCAAACATTGTGTGATCGGGCTGTAGCGAAGTCCGGAGCTCACCGTTTCGCGCAGTTCCTCTTCGGTTGCGCAAATACCGCCGCCGGTGCCTCCGAGCGTGTATGCCGGACGCACGATCACCGGATAACCGATCTCATTCGCGAAATCAAGCGCTTCTTCCAGAGTCGTTACGATGGTGCTTTCCGGTACGGGCTGATCGAGTTCGCGCATCAGATCACGGAACAGATCGCGGTCTTCGGCTTTCTCGATGGACTCCAGCTGCGTTCCGAGCAGCTTCACATTCTCCTGCTCCAGAATACCGGCGCGTGCAAGCTCAACTGCCATGTTCAGGCCCGTTTGCCCTCCAAGCGTCGGGAGCAAACCGTCCGGACGCTCTTGACGGATGATCTGTGTAACAAAGTCGAGCGTAATCGGCTCGATATATACTTTATCCGCCATGTTTGTGTCGGTCATGATGGTCGCCGGGTTGCTGTTGATCAGCACAACCTCGATACCTTCTTCTTTTAATGCTTGGCAAGCCTGTGTTCCAGCGTAGTCGAATTCCGCTGCTTGCCCGATGACAATCGGACCGGAGCCGATGACGAGAATTTTTTTCAATGTATCATTTTTAGGCATATTAATGAGCTCCTTTCACGGCTGCGGCCAGAACCGCCTGGCGCGGTTTCCGGATTTCATTCTGTTTATGGTCTCTTATCATCTCAAGGAATTGATCGAACAGATAGCTGCTGTCGAGCGGACCAGGTGCAGCTTCAGGATGATATTGCACGGAGAAGGCCGGGAATTTCGTGTGTTTCAAGCCTTCGATCGTTTTATCGTTATTGTTAATATGCGTAACTTCCAGATCCGTCCCTTTGATGGATTCTTCGTTTACGGTATATCCATGATTTTGGGAAGTGATGTAGCAGCGTCCGCTGGCAAGCTCTTTTACCGGATGGTTCCCGCCGCGGTGGCCGAATTTCAGCTTCTCGGTATCGGCGCCCGCAGCCAGCGCAAACAATTGGTGGCCAAGGCAGATGCCGAAAATCGGATATTCGCCAAGCAGTTCTTTAACCATGTCGACCGCGTATGGAACGTCTTTCGGGTCCCCAGGGCCGTTGGACAACTGAATGCCGTCCGGGTGAAGTCTGCGGATTTCATCAGCCGTTGTGTCATGCGGAACGACCATCACATCGCAGCCGCGGGAAGTCAGTTCGCGCAGAATTCCGCTTTTTGCACCGAAGTCAACCAGAACGATCCGCTCCTTGGAGCCCGGACTTGTAAACATTTGCGGCGTAGAGGTTTTTGCCACCTGGTTGCGGAGTTCAGCGATCGTCGTATCGCCGAGCATTTCCTTGAGCTCTTCCACCGGTTTGTTTGAAGTGGTCAGAATCCCTTTCATCGTACCGTAGTGACGAATAATCCGGGTCAGCATCCGCGTATCAATCTCGCTGATCCCTGGAATACCGTATTCCTTTAATAAGCTGTCAACACTGTACTCTGCACGCCAGTTGCTAGGAACAGGCTCATGACGACGAACAACGAATCCGTGGACAAATGGTCGAATGGATTCAAAGTCATCCCGCGTGATGCCGTAGTTCCCGATCAAAGGGTACGTCATGGTCACGATCTGTCCACAGTAAGACGGGTCGCTCAGCACCTCTTGATATCCTGTAATCCCTGTATTGAAAACAACCTCTCCGGTCATTTCAGCATCCGCGCCGAAGGATTTTCCGCTGAACAGCGTCCCGTCCTCCAGTAACAATCTTGCCTGCATCCCGATCACTCCTGTCATCTATGTGTAATTTATTTTATTAGTCAATTGCCTAAGTGTTACTTAGAACCCGCTCTTTTCAGACCATTTCACTTCGCCATCCACCCAAGTCATCACGGGCCAGCCTTTCAGCTTCCAGCCAGTAAACGGCGTGTTGCGGCCTTTCGTTGCGAACTCTTCCGGGTTCACTTCTTTCTCGGCTTCGAGATCAATCATCGTCAGGTCCGCGGCTTTACCGGCTTCCAGCACGCCGGATTCAAGACCGAATACTCTTGCCGGATCGCTTGTCATCCGCTTCACCAGCAAGCTAAGATCCCATTTTCCTGTGACAACGAACTTGGTATACAGCAGCGGAAATGCTGTTTCGAATCCCACGATTCCGAATGGTGCAAGCTCCATGCCTTTCGCCTTCTCTTCCGCGCTGTGCGGCGCATGATCCGTTACGATCATATCGAGCGTTCCATCCAGCAGACCTTCTATACAAGCCTCCACATCACGCGGGGTGCGCAGCGGCGGGTTCATCTTCCAGTTGGCATCCAGGCCGGGAATATCCTCGTCAGAGAGAACCAGATGGTGCGGACATACCTCGGCCGTTACCGAGATGCCAATCGCTTTTGCCTGGCGGATCAAGCGTACGGACTGCTCTGTGCTCACATGGCATACATGGTAGTGTACGCCGGTGGCTTCTGTCAGCAGTATGTCCCGTCCGACATGGATTGCTTCCGACTCGTTGGGGATTCCTTTCAGGCCGTGCTTCTGAGCGAACTTGCCTTCAGTCACGCAAGCCCCTTTGACCAGCGAGTCATCCTCACAATGTGCAATGACCGGCATGCCCAGCGCTTTTGCTTGGTTCATGGCATCTTTCATCATCTGTGCGTTCTGCACACCGACGCCGTCATCCGTAAACCCGATCGCTCCTGCTGCCTTCAAGGCCTCAAAATCCGTCAGTTCGCGGCCCAGCTCGTTTTTCGTAATGGCTGCGTAAGGCAGCACCTTGGCCAGCCCCGCTTCGCTAGCCTTATCCAGCACAAGCTTCACGGTTTCCGGCGAATCGGTCACCGGTCTTGTGTTCGGCATGCAGGCGATGGTTGTGAATCCGCCTTTCACTGCCGAGCGGCTGCCGCTCTCGATCGTTTCCTTGTGCTCATAACCCGGCTCTCTCAAGTGCACATGCATATCGATGAATCCCGGTGTGACCAGTTTGCCCTCGGCATCGATGATCTGAACGTTCTCGCCAAGTTCCGGCAAAGCTGCGAGATCACTCGTAACCGACTGAATCAATCCGTCTGCAATGACGATATGTTTATCTTCGAGCTGTCCTTGTTCATTGATCACTTTGGCATTCTTTATCACTTGCATTTGCATCTTGGTCCCCTCCGCAGTAGAAGCACCGTTCGCTTCTTTGTATATTGTATAATAAAAATTCATATTTGTGTATAAATATTAATATTCATTCATCCTGTACACCGTATTTCGCATTTCGAATCAGCCCATCGCCCGTTCCATAACCGCCATGCGAATCGGCACACCGTTTGCCATCTGCTTGAATATCATCGATTTGGGACTTTCCACGACCGCATCGTCGATTTCAACGTTCCGGTTCACCGGTGCCGGGTGCATAATCATCGTATGCCCGGGCAGCTTGGCCGCCCGTTCTTCCGTCAAACCATACTGCTGCCGGTATTCCGCGCTGGATTTGAATACACCTTCGTTATGGCGTTCCAGTTGAACCCTCAGCATCATCACTACATCTGCCTTCAGTGCCTTCTCCATCGAGACATAGGGTGCATACTGGGCTAGCTCTGGTGCCTGCATCGATTCCGGTGCGCAGAATTGCACATGAGCTCCGAACTTCTGCAATGCCCACAGGTCTGATCGTGCAACCCGACTATGCTTGATGTCCCCGATAATGGATACCGTCAATCCTTTAAGCTCTCCGAAGCATTTCTTCATCGTGTACAGATCCAGCAGCGCCTGGGTAGGATGTTCGTTGTTGCCGTCCCCCGCATTGACCAGCGGGATCGAGATCCGCTTGGCCAGCTCCTGCAGTACTCCGGAGGGTTTCAGCCGGATGACGCCCGCATCGATCCCCATGGATTCCAGTGTCCTCACGGTATCGTAGATGGACTCGCCCTTCTCAACGCTGGAGGCTGCCGCTGCAAAGTTCATCACCTCGGCGCCGAGTCTTTTCTCAGCCATTTCAAACGAAAATCTCGTTCTGGTGCTGTTCTCGAAGAACATATTAACCGCAAATTTCGATTTAAGTACCGGCACCACTTTCTCGGACTGTGCTTCCCAATATGACGCCCGACTCAGGATCGATCCAATCTCGTCTCTGCTAATATCCTTCAAACCTAAGAGGCTACGTTCTTTCAATGAAATGGCTGTTGTCATGATTATCGTTCCTCTCTTTGGCTAATGGTCACTTCATCCTTGCCGTCGATTTCGGTTAATGCAACCGTAATTTCCTCATGTTTGGAGGTAGGAACGTTCTTGCCGATATAATCCGGCCGGATCGGCAGTTCGCGATGCCCGCGGTCTGCCAGAACCGCCAGCTGTATCATTCTAGGCCGTCCGCAGTCCATCAGGGCGTCCATCGCAGCCCGAATCGTCCGTCCGGTGTACAGCACGTCATCGAACAAAATAACCTTCTTGTCATGAATGTTCAGATGTTCCAGGCTGAGCTTCGCTCCTGCTCCCCGTTCTGCAGCCGCTTCTTTGCTGTCTCGGTCATCGCGGTAGGAAGTCACATCGATCTCTCCCCATGGAATCGGCGTGCCTTCAATCTCATTCATTCGCTCAGCGATTCTCTGAGCCAGGAACACGCCGCGTGTGCGAATGCCGACCAGGACGCAGTCCTCAATCCCCTTATTCTTTTCCAATATTTCATGGGCAATTCTCGTTAGGGCGCGGCGGATGGCCGTCTCGTCCATAATCACATGCTGTTCGTTGCTCATCCTTAAGTCCTCCTTCTAAACGTTTGATTAGCCCTTTGTAGTTCAGACGATCCGTGAGTTCATTACACACAAAAAAACTCCTTGCCCGGCTGGACAAGGAGTTGATCTCATAGAGATAGTGTGGAAAGCGCAGTTTCTATCCGCAGACAGAGCTATGCCTTCTGTTAATGAACCTCGGTTCACGTTACCTTGCCAGCCTCACGGGACTGATTTAAAGGTGCTATTCGATTGAATTCATTATGACAGACCCTACAGGAGATGTCAACAGTATTCAAGTCGTATGATGTCGCGTACCAAGCGGAGTTATAACATATCACTAAAATTCAAATTCAACATCGCTAAGTCTTCTGCGAATTTCGGAAATGACGCGTTTCTCTTCTTCCTCACCGTCAGCAATAAAGGTAACGGAGAAGCGCACGAAATGTCCCGCATCATCCCAAGGTACGGTGGAGATCAATTTCTCGCGTATCAGATACTGGGAGAAATCCTCGCCGGACTCAAAACGGCGCCCGCCTTTAACGCCTTTTGGAGCTTCAACGTAGAGGAAGAAGGAGCCCTTCGGCTTCTCGGCTGTAAAACCAAGCCCGTTCAACACGTCCACCAGCATATTGTGGCGGCGGGAATACTTCTCAGCGATCTTCTCCGTAATTTGCGGATTGTCCAGACCGTATGCGGCAGCCTTTTGAATGGCGATGAATTGTCCTGAATCGTTGTTGTCCTTCACATCGCCAAACGCTTTAACCACTAGCGGATTACCGGCGATGAAACCAATGCGCCATCCCGTCATGTTGTAAGATTTGGACAGAGAATGAAGCTCCACGCCAACATCCTTCGCGCCGGGGACGGAGAGAAAGCTGAGCGGCTTCAAGCCGTCGTAAGTCAGCGCCGCATAAGGAGCGTCATGGACAACTACAACACCATACTTGCGGGCCCACTCAACGACCTCGGTGAAAAACTCGACCGTTGCGCTGGCACCCGTCGGGTTGTTCGGATAGTTCAGGTAGAGCAGTTTGGCACGACGGGCAATGTCCTCAGGGATCGAGCTGAGATCCGGCAGAAATCCGTTCTCTTTTTTCAGTTCCACATTGTAAACTTCACCGCCCAAATACTTGGTATGCGTACCGAGTACAGGATATCCGGGTACCGTCATGATGGTGATGTCCCCAGGATTAATGAAGCAGGATGGCAGCATCGCCAATGCAGGCTTGGAACCGATGGAATGAAGAACCTCTGTAGCGGCATCAATGCCTTCTACGCCAAATACATTCTTCAAGTAGCGAACGGCTGCTTCCTTGAACTCGGGAATTCCGTTATCCGCATAGCCGCGATTTTCCCGCTTCCCTGCTTCTTCTGCCAGCTTCGCCACGATGCCTGCATCCGCCATCTCATCCGGCTCGCCAACCCCCATATCGATCAGCTCCGTGCCAGGATGCTCCTGCTTCGCCGCTGCCTTGGCTCTTTTGATCTTCTCGAATTTATAAATGGCTGTATCTTTGCCATAATTAGCACCACCGATCCGGTTGGCAAAGTTCTGTTGAATGTACGTTTCCTGATATTTATCCATGCTCATGATTTGTATTCATCTCCTACTCTAGCTTTCATACTCATCCTAAATATGCAGGAAAATCATAACTGGAGCCATGCATTATATATCAAATGATTTGTACTTTTCCGGCTGGTCGGAGCTGGTAAATCATATGGTGTTCATATTCGAATTCGTACTTTAAGTCAGATCCAGCCATTCCGCAAGGAGCTCATCACGACTCGCGGATAACAGCTCTCGGTCGTTCCAGCGCTGCTCGAGCAGCGACAGATCCGTATCCTCGTGTAAATCGCCGCCTTCACTCTCAAGCCAGCCGTCAAGCTGCCGAATGCGGGTCTCAATACGTGCAATTTCCTCCTCCAACCATTTGGCCCTTTCGGCGGAAGAACGATCCGCATTTACGTTCTTGGCAAGCAGAGCAGGGCTATCCTTCGCTTGGGGCTGCGGCTCCGCCTTCTGTTTCGAGATACCCTCTCTCCCTGCTGATAAATCCTTTGCCTGTAGTTCAGCTTCAAGCCGTTCTTTCTTATCCCGGAAATCATCATAATTTCCATGATAGACCGTCAGCTTCCCTTGATTTAAATCCCACACTTTGCGAGACACTTGATTCACGAAATAACGGTCATGGGAAATGGCAAGAATGGTCCCCGTATAACCCTGCAATGCATCCTCCAACGCTTCACGGGAGGCAATATCCAGATGGTTCGTGGGTTCATCCAGAAGCAGCAGGTTCGGCTTCTGATGGATGAGCAGCGCGAGTCTCAATCGTGTCCATTCCCCTCCGGACAGCTGCCCCACCGATCTGAATACGGACGCGCCATAGAACAGATACCTTGCCAATATCCCTCGGGCTTCTCCCTCTTCGACTCCGGCCTTCTCCCGGAAATATTGGAGCACCGTTATCTTCGGATTGTCCGGTTCCTCCTGCTGAGCCAAGTAACCGACATCGACACGCGAACCCCATTCAAGCGAACCGGAATCGGGTGTCAGCTCGCCCAACAGCACTTTAAAAAGCGTTGTTTTCCCGCTGCCGTTCGAGCCCATCAGCGCGATTTTCTCGCCGAATTCGATTAGACCGGATGCCCCCCTCAGCACCGCCTGATTCCCATAGGAAACCTCAACTTGTTCAAAGTATGCCACGCGGCGGCCGGAACGATCCTGAGGATTCAGGTCAAACTCAGCCTGTCTTCGTTCCAGCACGGGGCGCTTGACCCGCTCCATCCGCTCTAATGCCCGTCTCATGGAGGCCGCGCGCTTGAAAAACTTCTCATTGCCGCCAATCCGGCCGAATTCTTCAAGCTGCTTGATGGATTCCTTCATCTTCTTGATAACTTTCTGCTGCTCTTGATATTCGGCGAACTGCTGCAGCAATCGCTCTTCCTTATCTTTCATGAACGCAGTATAGCCGCCATGAGCAGTGAAAACCTCGCCATCTTCAATCTCTATCGTTTTGGACACCACCCGGTCCAGAAAATATCGGTCGTGAGAGATAATGACGCAAGTTCCCGAATATTCGCGCAAGAATTCCTCCAACCATTCCGTGCGTGCTAAATCCAGATGGTTGGTTGGTTCATCGAGCAGGAGCAAATCCGGCTGTACAATCAGCTGCGATGCCAGCACGACACGTGTCTGTTCTCCACCCGACAACGAACCAAAAGCCGATCCGTACTCACTCTTGGGTATTTGCAGCCCGGTAGCGATTTTATCGATGCTTGCTTCCAGCTCATAGCCGCCCTCTGTTTCAAACCGTTCCTGAAGCGCTGAGTATTTCCGCAGCACTCGATCGAGCAGCTCAGAATCTCCGGCGATGTCCGGGTCACTCATTTTTTCCTCAAGCTCCGTCATTTCCGCTCGGTAATCCTTCAAGTGACGCAACCCCTGTGCCAGTACATCCTGCACCGTCCAGGTATCCATATGGCTCGGGATTTGCTCCAAATATCCGATTTTTGCCCCCTTCTTGATGGCCAGCAGCCCTTCGTTGGGCTGATCCAGACCCGCTAGCAGGCGCATCAGCGTCGACTTTCCGCTGCCGTTCCTTCCGATAAGCGCGACCTTCTCGCCTTCCTGTATTTCAAACGAGATCTGGTCCAGTACCAGATGAGCACCGTGGTATTGCGTCAGTTTCTGTACATTGATCATATTCATTCTAGGTTTCCTCCTGTTTGCTGCAAACAATTCAACTCGTTCGCAAAGCGTATAAATTAAGGAGAAGACCGGACTGCAAACGCAAAAAGGGCCCACAGAGCAAGCTCCGCAGACCCTTAAGAATAGTAAGCCTTAAATAGGCTTAATCCGTGTAGGCAGGCAGGTGACTTCTCGCGATGGTACAAACCGTATCATTAAAATTGGACAGACCTCTCCCGTTGTAGAGAAATGCATGAACAATGCCAGCCATAGCTATAGGCAGCTGGCTAATACGGTTGTTAACCATCACGATATTCATCCTGCTCACCTCCTTCATTAAAGTTATCGTCACTATAACATATCCATGGTTTGGATGGCAAGAGAAATAGCCCCACAAAGTGGAGCCTATGCTTCGATGCTTATTCCAAATGCTTTGCGGGGACCCCAAAACCTATAAATGCAAAAAGGGACCGCTAGCGGCCCCTTAAAATCGTCAACAGTTCTTCCATATCATCCGGCATCGGTGCCGAAAACTCCATGTACTCCCCCGTAGAGGGATGGACAAAACCCAAAATGGCGGCGTGAAGCGCCTGACCGTTTAATTTAATCCCCTTGCTCTTGCCGTATACAGGATCACCTACGAGAGGATGGCCGATATACTTCATATGCACGCGGATTTGATGCGTACGTCCCGTCTCCAGCTTCAGCTCGAGAAGACTGTAATCCCCGAACCGTTCCACTACGGTAAAATGAGTCACCGCATGTTTGCTGTTCCGGTCTGTGACGGTATACAGTTTACGATCCTGCGCGTCGCGGCCGATCGGAGCGTCAATAGTGCCTTGATCATGACTGATGTTGCCGTGCACCAAGGCCAAGTAACGGCGGTTCACGCTGTGATCCTTCAGCTGGGCGGCAAGAGAAGCATGAGCTTTATCATTCTTCGCTGCCATAATCAGACCGGTCGTATCCTTGTCAATCCGATGGACGATGCCGGGGCGAAGCTCCCCATTAATGCCCGATAAGTCGTTGCAGTGAAACATCAACGCATTTACAAGCGTCCCTGACGAATGTCCCGGAGCCGGATGGACCACCATCCCTCGAGGTTTATTCACAACAATGACATCCGCATCTTCATACGCGATCTCAAGCGGGATATCTTCCGGAATAATCTCTACTGCCGATGGCTCAGGAATTTTCAGCAGGATGCGGTCACCCTGACTCACCTTGTAATTGGACTTAACCGGACCTTCATTCACGAAAACATGTCCATCCGTAATCCATAACTGCACCTGGGAGCGCGAGACATCCTCACCGAGGCTCTCCGTTATGTATTTATCGATACGGGTTTTGGCAGATTCGGCATCCACCAACCATTCGAAAGCTTCCGATTCGTGCCCCGTTTCACCTGTCCATTCCGGACCTGTATCCATACCGTCTTGCAACATTATTCATTCCCTTCTGTGCCAGAAACTTCACTTGTTGTCTTTATCTTCTCGCGTCTTCCTTCCAGAAGCGTGTCCAATATGATCAATCCCACACCGATGACGATACAAGAATCGGCAATATTAAAAATCGGGAATGTGTAGCTGCCAAAATTAAATTGCAGGAAATCGACAACCTCCCCCGTCAACAAGCGATCGATGAAGTTTCCGAGTGCCCCGCCAAGCACGAGCGCAAGAGCGGTAGGCAGCAGCTTCCGTCCTTCCTTCGATACCTTCCGCAGATACCAGACAATTCCGCCCACAACGATTAGCGTCACAATAATGAAGAACCATAATTGATCCTGCAGTATGCCGAACGCGGCTCCCCGGTTTCGGCTGGACGTAATCAGGAAGAAGTCCCCAATCACAGGGATCTGTTCATACATCTCAAGGTTCGAAGCAATCAAGTACTTGGTTCCCTGATCGATAAGAAATAAAACAAATGCAATCAAATAATACACCACTTGTTTATGTCACTCCGTTCTTGTCTTCTCCAATCAGACGATCACCTCGCTGATCGGTCCGTAACTCGTCTTATTGTAGCACAGTGGCTCAGAAATCGTCCATTCCTGTCCAATCACGAGAACATTTTCCGTCAGTAAAACCATCTCAATGGGTGCACTCTATACACATGAACCAGAAGGTCAACTTCGGACCATGAAAGGAGCCTGACATGTCGCATCTAACTCAGGAGCAACTCAATAATTTACAACAAAAGCTGATGGATCGAAAGGTTGAGCTTGAACGGCGCATGGTATATAACGACCAGCATGGGCTGGGGGAATCAGAGCGAGATATGACCGGCGAGCTGTCCCATATTGATAACCATCCCGGGGACTTGGCAAGTGAGATGTTTGAACGAGAAAAAGATCTTGCACTCCAGGATAGGGTGGATCAGGAGCTGCAGCGGGTTATTTTTTCACTTGAAGCGATTCATCACGGCCGTTACGGCGTGTGTCTTACCTGCGGCCAGCCAATTCCATACGAACGGTTGGAGGTTCTCCCGGACACACAATATTGTGTAAAGGACACGCCTCGCGAACGAGTCTCCCACGATCGTCCGGTTGAGGAGGAAATCCTTGCCCCCGCTTTTGGAAAATCCAGTATGGATGAGCACGATTATGCTGCGTTTGATGGCGAGGACGCCTGGCAGATTGTTGAAAGCTGGGGGAACTCCAACTCCCCTGCGCTGGCGGAAGGCAACGAAATTGACAGTTATAACGAGATGGATATCGAGAATGGCGATGATCAAGGCGGATTTGTTGAAGTGTATGAAAATTTCGTTGCAACCAATATCGATGGCTCCGAGGTGTTTATCGTACGAAGCCCGCAATATGTCGATTACCTAAACCGGGGCGAAGGAAGCTACCTGCTTGATCCCCATGGCGATCCTGATGATGATAATGAATCCTTCAGTTAAATAAGCGTTTACGACCGGCAGCGTATTATGAAATCTCAGCGGCTGCCGGGCATTACATATTCACATAGATCACTCACGTCAGCTCAAGCTGACGCTGAACGATCCGGACAATATCTGCAATGTAGTCGCCGATAATAGGCAAATTCAATGCACCAAGTGCCTGAAGGACATAGATAATGGTCGCCGCAAAAAAGGTAAAGCCAATCGCGATTCCCACACCGCGGGCCGACCCGGCCAGCAAATTGGTCCAAATCAACTTCCATGGGCGGTTCAGCAGCTGGGTATACTCCGCGATCCGAGCCTTCTCCAGCTGCTGTGCTATGTCCGTGGTCATGCGGTGTATGGCGCTCAATTGGTCCCGCTCTTTCTCAAGTGATTTTTTTTGTTCAGTTGGCACCCCAGCATCCGGCTTCTCCGCCATTTCTACCGCCCCTTTGCCTAAACTAATCGACTTCAAATTATAGACCCAGAGCAGCTACATTACCTTGTATGCTCGTAATCTGCTTACCATTACATATCAATTCGCTGATTATTATGCATCTATGGGAAGCATCTCATTCGTTTGTGAGAACACCCTTAAGTATTCGATATTTTTTATGAATACAAAAAAACACTGCCCCTGTAGATAAGGGCAGTGTTTTATAACCAATTTATAACTTAGGCGATGTGGATGCCGATGGTTTTGCCGCCAAGCTCAACCCGCTCCATGTCTTCGCTTTGTCCAAATTGCAAATCGTTCACTAGGACATTCTCGCGCAGCACATCTTCAAATGCGGCGATCGCAACTTGAAGCTCTTCATCCGTATCGAGGGTCAAGTTCACCCGCTTCTCGATCGGCAGGTCCAGCTTCTTCCGCGTATCCTGTACGGCACGCACCACTTCGCGAACCCAGCCTTCCTGCTCGAGCTCCGGCGTGATATCCGTATTAAGCGCAACGGTTAAACCATAACCTGAAGCGGATGCGAAGCCTTCCTTCGCCTTCTTCTCCACCAGCAGCTCTTCAGATGTGATCTGTAATTCTTCACCTTCCGGCGATGTCACGTTCACGCCGCCCGTTTGGACTACCTTGCGAGTCTCGTCACTGCTCATGCCTTTCAGGAACCCTTGCAGGAAGCCGATATTTTTGCCGTATTTCTTGCCTGCAATCTTTAGGTTCATTTTCAGCGTGAAATCAACGAAACCACTGTCGCTGGTCTCCACCTCAATCGCTTTGACGTTGATCTCATCCTTGATGATGTCTTCATATCCCGCAAGGTCAAACTCGCGATCCATGGATACGATGAGCTCAGACAGCGGCTGGCGCGTTTTGATCCCGGTCTCGTTGCGGACATTGCGCGCAAGCTCTACGATCTGTCTAGCCGTCTCCATGTCCTGCTCGAGAGCCTTGTCGATCAACGCCTCGTCGGCTTGCGGGAAGTCGGCCAGATGCACGCTCTCACCGCCGCCCAAGTTGACGAAGATATCTTCGGACAGCATCGGCGTGAATGGTGCCATCAGCTTGGAGAGAGTCAGCAGCACGTGTGTAAGCGTCCCGTATGCGGCCAGCTTATCTTCCCCGAGTCCGCTGCCCCAGAAACGGTCGCGCGAGCGGCGGATATACCAGTTGCTCAGCTCATCCACGTAAGCTTCGATTGCTTTGGCCGCATTCAGGAAATCATTCACGGCCAGTCCCTTGTCAACCACTTGAATCAAGCTGTTCAGTCGGGACAGAATCCAGCGGTCCAGCTTGTGGTTCGATCCCTTGAAGTCATGCTCCTTCGGATCATAGCCATCGATGCCGGCATACAATGTCAGGAACGCATGGGTGTTCACCAGCGTATCGACAACCTTGGATTTGGCTTCGCCGACGATTCCTTTCGAAAAGCGTTTGCTGTTCCATGGTGCACTGTCAGCGAGCAGCGCCCAACGGAACGCATCCGTGCCGTACTCTTCGATGATTTCCCAAGGATCGATGACGTTGCCCTTGGATTTGGACATCTTCTGTCCGTTTTCATCAAGAATATGTCCTGTGGCCATAACTGCTTTATAAGGCGCTTTACCCGTGAAGAGGGTCGATACGGCAAGCAAGCTGTAGAACCATCCACGCGTCTGGTCGATCCCTTCGCAGATCATATCGGCAGGATACTGCTGTTCGAATTTCTCCTTGTCCTCGAATGGATAATGGTATTGTGCATACGGCATCGATCCGCTGTCAAACCATACGTCGATGACTTCCGAGGTCCGTTCCATGACGCCGCCTTCACAGTGAGGGCATTTCACTTTCACTTCATCCACATACGGCTTATGCAGCTCCAGATCCTCCGCTACCTCGCCTACGGCGTTAGCCCGAAGCTCCGCAATGCTGTGCGGCGAGAATTGCCCTTCACAAGAATCGCAGACCCATACGTTAAGCGGTGTTCCCCAATAACGGTTCCGGCTAATATTCCAATCGACCAGATCTTCAAGGAACTTGCCGAAGCGGCCTTCGCGCACATGGCCCGGATACCAGGTGACCTCATTGTTGTTCGCGATCAACTGATCCTTAACCGCTGTCGTTTCGATAAACCAGCTCTCCATCGCATAATAGAGCAGCGGGGATTTACAGCGCCAGCAGAATGGATAGCTGTGCTCGTATTTCTCCTTGCTGTACAGAAGTCCTTTTTCAGACAAAGCCTTCACGATGTCCAGATCGCAATCCTTCACGAAGCGTCCGGCAAAATCCGTCACTTCATCGGTATAACGGCCTTGGCCATTCACGACACTCACGAAGCTGATGCCATTCTCGCGACATACGCGATAGTCGTCTTCACCGTGCGCAGGAGCCATATGCACAATCCCCGTACCGCTTGCATCGGTAACAAAGGAAGCGCCGACGATGAGATTCGTTTTTTCCGCTTTTACAAACGGGAACGGAGGATCGTAAGTCTTGCCGACCAGCTCGGAACCTTTCAGCGTGGACAGAACGGTAAAATCGCCCTTCATGACATCCTCTACCAGATTCTTAGCCACGATATAGATGCCGTCCTCCTGCTCGACGCGGGCGTAATCCATATCCGGATTCACAGCCAGTGCCACGTGGGATGGAAGCGTCCAAGGCGTCGTTGTCCATGCCAGTACATACTCTCCGCTGTCATGCAGCTTAAATTTAGCCGTTGCGCTAAGGTCTTTAACATCCTCATAACCTTGCGCCACCTCGTGGGAGCTGAGCGTGGTCTGACAGCAAGGACAGTATGGGCTCACGCGATGACCGCGGTACAGAAGGCCTTTATCATGAATCGTCGCCAAAATGTTCCATACACTCTCGATATAGTTGTTCTCAAGTGTGATGTACGGATGATCCAGATCGGTCCAATAAGCAATCGCCTCAGTCAGCTCGCGCCACTTGTGCTCATATTCAAATACGCTGGCTTTGCATTTTTTGATAAAAGCTTCAACGCCATAATTCTCGATCTCCTGCTTGCCGGAGATGCCAAGCTGCTTCTCTACGCCAAGCTCAACCGGAAGCCCGTGCGTATCCCAGCCCGCTTTCCGAACGACATGGTAGCCCTTCATCGTCTGATAACGGCCCACAAAATCCTTGATGACGCGGCCAAGCACGTGACCGATGTGCGGTGCGCCGTTAGCGGTCGGCGGACCTTCGTAGAATACATAATTCGGCTTGCCGGCCCGCAGCTCGATTGATTTCTTGAACGTGTTCTCCTCGTTCCATTTGTTCAAGATGCGCAGCTCTCTGGCCCGCGCTTTCTCCTTGACGTCTACTCTGTTCATACAGATCTTCCTTTCACTTCGTAAATGTTCTGTGAAAATAAAAAAAGGCCTCATCCCCCAAGGGACGAGAACCTGTTCTCGCGATACCACCCTAATTTCGCACGGCCGACTTCAAATGGAAGTCTGCCCAAGCGACACCTCAATGTCCATGCCTGTTCGTAATAGGCAAGGTCCGATATAACGTTCGGCTGACGGTTCAGCTTACACACGCGGTTAAACGCTTCAGCTTCACTTCTCCGGGATGATCTTCTGCTTGGTCTGAACGCCGGGCTTTCAGCAACTGCCGGCTCTCTGAGGGACAGATCCTTCGCGTACTATTCCCATCAACGAATGGTTGTATGAATCAACAATATGTTATTAGTTATAGACTCTTTCGCGGAAAAAGTCAACCGGATACCCGCCTAGTATACTTCTTTTGGTTCAAGACTCGGTTCCCGGTTCTCGAGCGTCTCCCAGCCTTCTTGTTTCAACAGCTCCAGCTGCGCCTCAACCAGGGAGCGGAAGCGGGTGCGGTAGATGGAAGCCTGCTTCTTCAGTTCTTCAACCTCAAGCGCGATTTTGCGGGATTTACCGAGCGCATCATTAATGATCCGATCCGCATTCTTCTCGGATTCCTTAATGATCAGCTGGGCTTCCTTCTTCGCGTTGTTCTTCAGCTCATCCGCCGCCTCCTGAGCGACAATGATGGTCTTAGACAAGGTTTCCTCAATATTCGAAAAATGATCCAGTCTTTCTTGCATCGCAATAAGCTGGTTGCCCAACTCTTTGTTCTCCCGGATCACACTTTCATAATCCTTAATAATCTGATCCAAAAACTCGTTGACCTCGTCCTCATCATAACCCCGAATTCGACGAGCAAATTCCTTGTTATGTATATCAAGCGGCGTCAATGGCATGGTGTGCACCTCCTAAATATATGGGCCTTACAGGACGGTTTATCCGCTGTGTTAGCCAAACCACCCGTCCGTGAAGACAATAGCGGTCATTTACGATTTATCGGTAAATCCATTGTTATTTTGAATGACACTTTGTACTCATTCGACAAAAAAACGGCAATTCCTTCAAAGGTCAGGCATATTTCCCAACCTTGATACGGTACCGCCCTTTTTTCGTCAGGCTTCCTGTCTCCAAAACTTTAAACCGTCCAAAGCCTTGGATGGAAACGACATCGCCTTCTTTTAAATTCGTTGAGGGGTCCTCTTCCACTTTCCAGTTCACGCGGCATCGGCCAGCCTTGATCGGCACCACGATTTTCGTACGGCTGATTCGATATGCATCGCTGGCGATTCCGTCCAGTCTCATGGAAGATACCGTAATATCCATCGTTTCGAAATTCGTGCGGGCAACCTCAAGCTTGTCCATTGGCAGCAGTTCCGTCATCACATGCACCCGGTGGACCTGGCTGAGATTCAGATGGAGAAACGCGCTGATATCGTCGGCTACGACCGCATGGCAGCCGTCCGCGAGCACATGGATGTCACCAATCTTCGATCTCTTAATGCCAAGACCCAGAATCGAACCCATGTAGTCGCCATGCTCCAGCTCCAGAAACTTCTGATCTCCGGAAGAAATGCTGAGCACCTTCATCTTGAAATCCTCGCCCTCAAGCGCTCGGTAATCCGGAGCGATCCACGCCCGAACGCGTTCTGCATCAGCATGTCCACCATCAAACATGGCATGCACATCCGGATGACGATTCACGAGCGATTCCAGAATGAATCGCTGACGAGGATCCAGAAAATCCGTCAGCTTCGCTTCATGATATTGTCCGGCATTGACAACCCACTCCCAAGTCCGGTCCACAAACTCCCGTTCATCCTTGTGAAAATGATCGTAGATGTCCAGTTTCATCGCTCATTCACCCCAAGAGATAGCCGAGAATCGCGTATACGCCTCGCTCCGCTAACTGGAGCACAAACAATGCCACAATTGGTGAAATGTCGATCATGCCCATAATCGGCGGGATGAACCGGCGGAAAGGAGCCAGATAGGGCTCTACCAGCTTGCCGAGCAGCTCGCCCACAAAGCTTTCTCTCACATTCGGAAGCCACGACATCAAAACATAAACTAAAATCATGTAGAAGTAAATACGGAATAGCGTGCTAACAACGCTAATAATTTCGTAGGTCAAAGCCTAAATCACCTCATTCTGTTATATTCATGCTCGTCTGCGAGAATCTCCGAGATCGAACCTTGGATCTCCACGGTATCCGGCGTGCATAGGAAGATGTTCCCGCCCACCTTCGAGATTCCGCCGCTAAGCGCATACACGGTTCCGCTGAGAAAATCGATAATGCGCAGCGCCTGATCATTCCTCACACGCTGCAGGTTGACCACAACCGTTCGGAATGACCGCAGATGATCTGCAATCTCCTGTGCTTCATCATATGAACGAGGCTCCACTAATACAACCTTCACGTTCTTCTGTGAATGAATGCTAACGATATTGCCGCTTTTTTGGTTCCTCCGATGATCAAACGGCGTTGCCTCCACCGGCTCTTCCTGCGAGGCCAGGACCTCGCGTTCCACAACTTCTTCTTCCTCTTGCAGTCCCAAGAAATTCATAAACCGGTTCATCACGCCCATCGTCAATCCTCCTCTTTCCCTACTAAAATCGAGCCGAGACGCACCCAGGTCGCCCCTTCCTCTATGGCTACTTCAAAGTCATTGGACATGCCCATGGACAATTCGGTCAATGGCTCCGCCGTAAGCGCCTGCTTGTTCAGCTCATCTCTTAGTTGTCTTAAACCACGAAATACAGGACGCGTCTGCTCCGCCGACGATTCGTATGGAGCCATGGTCATGAGTCCGGTCACCTTTACGTGTGAAAGACTGTTGATTTCCTTCAAAAACTCGGCTGCTTTCTCAGGAGGCAAACCATACTTGGATTCCTCGCCCGAGATATTGACCTGCATAAAGGCGGATACCTGCAGATTCAGCGCAGCAGCCCTCTTCTCCAGCTCATGGGCCAGAGACAAGCGGTCAAGCGAATGAATATATTGAAATTTATCAATGACATCCCGAACCTTATTGGTCTGAAGATGGCCGATGAAATGCCATGTGCCGCGGCTTCCAAGAGCGTTCCATTTCGCCTGGGCATCCTGCCAGCGGTTCTCGCCGATATGCTGCAGTCCCTGATCCAGTACCGAAGCTGTCATATCCAAGGAGACATATTTAGTAACCGCAATGATATTTACATCATTCCGGTTCCTGCCGCTTCTTGCGCAAGCCTCCGTGATTCGCTGTTCCACTCGATCGATACGTTCCTTCAAACTCAAGGGACGACTCACCTCTTTCTCATCCCGATCCAACTTGCCATACGACCCGTTGTCCCCCCATCTTTACGATAAGAGAAGAACAGATCATGATTGCAGCTTGTACACCATGATGTACATTCGATATGTTCCGCCAATATTCCTGCTTTAATCATAATGTGTCTGTTTATTTCTTTCAAGTTCAGCATGTATTTCCCTTGTCCCTTGTCGATATAAAAAGCTGAATTTGTAACTTTCTCGGATATGTTTCCCTCGATTCCGATATCGCGGACACGATCCATGACCCGATCATCCACCTCGTAACAGCACTCGCTTATGGATGGACCAATCGCAGCGTGAATGTGCTGAGGCAGGCTTCCGTATTCCACAACCATCCTGTCGACCATTTTCTCAGCGATGCTTCCCACGGTCCCCTTCCAGCCAGCGTGTGCCAAACCGACAGCACCCGTAACCGGATCCCAAAAATAAAGCGGCACGCAGTCCGCGTAGAAGGACGTCAATAAAACGCCGGGAACATCGGTTACAAGTCCATCCGTATTTTGAAAAGCAGAGGCTCGGTCCAAACTCCCTCTGCCCCTGTCCTTATCATGAACCACGCCAATCTGAACATCATGGACCTGTTCACCGCAAGTCCAGTCTTCCAGAGAAAAACCCAATGCCGCAGCGGTTCGTTTCCGGTTCTCTACAATGTCACCCGGCTCGTCTCCGACATGAAAGGCCAAATTCAAACTATCATAGGGGGCTCGGCTTACGCCGCCATGCCGGCCTGTGAAGCCGGCCGTGAGTGCGGCGCTTCCTGATCCCCCACTCCATTTTTCAAGCACAAACAGACTCGGTGTCTGCTGATCTTGTCTAACAAACGGTTCCATGCGCATCCCACCTCTATGACCAGTGTAACAGAAAACCCACGCCGGAGACACATTAACCGGATCCTCTGTTTAGAAGGATCGCCGGTCCGGCCGGTCCAGGTATTCCACCGATTCCTGATCATCGGGCGTTCTTCGCAATTCCTCCATTTTGACAAGGACGACATCCGAACCAATCTTGACGATATTCCGCCACGGAATGATCAGGTCGCTCCCGCCGCCGAACAGCCCCATAAATTTACCGTAACTTGGCACCACAATCGCTTCGATCCGGCCCTGCCGCAAGTCCAGCTCCAGATCGCTGATCTGTCCGAGCCGTTTGCCATCAATGATATTAATAACATCCTTCGTTTGAAAATCGGAAATTTTCATCTTTTTCCCCACCATTTGATTATCAGGTATCATGAGCATCACACCTTAGATGTATTTGAAGGTCAGCCGTCCGTCCGTCCATCTTCAATCCATATCCCTCTGTTCAATATATGAGCCGCTTAGATAAAATAGCTTATCTAAAATTAAAAAAACGATCCCATAAACGGGATCGTTATCTGTTCGTTTGATTGCTGGTCTTCTTACGTTTTGACGTGCTTCTGCATCTGCTTGATCGCTGACTTCTCCAGGCGGGACACTTGAGCTTGGGAGATGCCGATTTCATCCGCAACCTCCATCTGGGTCTTGCCTTCATAAAACCGCATGGATAAAATCATTTTCTCGCGTTGTCCGAGCTTGTGCATCGCTTCCCGGAGCGCAATTTCCTCAATCCAGGACACATCTTTGTTCTTATCATCACTGATTTGATCCATCACATAAATCGGATCGCCACCGTCATGATAAATCGGCTCAAACAGCGAAACGGGATCTTGAATAGCATCTAGTGCAAAAACAACGTCTTCCTTGGGCACGTTCAGCGCTTCGGAAATTTCAAAAATCGTCGGTTCACGCGAGTTCGCATTTGTCAGCTGATCCCTGACCTGAAGTGCTTTGTAAGCAATATCACGCAGTGATCGGGAGACGCGAATCGGGTTATTGTCCCTTAAATATCGACGTATTTCTCCGATAATCATCGGTACGGCATAAGTGGAAAATTTAACATTTTGCGATAAATCAAAATTGTCGATGGCTTTCATCAATCCGATGCAGCCCACCTGAAACAGATCATCAACAAACTCTCCCCGATTGTTAAACCTTTGGATGACGCTGAGCACCAGTCTCAGGTTGCCGTTCACCAGTTTTTCTCGAGCCGATCGTTCATTGTTCTGCTGCAGATTATGAAACAGTTCCCTCATTTCCACATTCGTCAGAACAGGCAGTTTTGACGTATCCACACCACAAATTTCAACTTTGTTTCGCGTCATGATGACTAACCTCCCAAGGAGAAACATTACTGTACATTATCTCCGAGGGGGGCTATTTTATTCCTTACGATTTCCAGTTACACCATCTTGTTGAATTCTTTGCGGAGCCTCTTTATTATTCTCTTCTCCAATCGGGAAATGTAGGATTGTGAGATTCCAAGCAGATCTGCCACGTCTTTTTGCGTCTTTTCCTCACCGTCCTGAAGTCCAAAACGAAGCTCCATAATCATGCGTTCCCGGTCGCTTAATTTATCCAGCGCTTTTTGCAGCAGCTTCCGGTCGACCTGCTCCTCGATATTACGGTAGATGGTGTCATTCTCAGTACCCAAAACGTCGGACAAGAGCAATTCATTGCCGTCCCAATCGATATTCAGCGGTTCGTCAAAAGAAACCTCGCTGCGGGTTTTGTTATTCCGGCGCAAATACATCAAAATTTCGTTCTCAATACAGCGCGAGGCGTATGTAGCCAGCTTGATTTTTTTCTCCGGGTCAAACGTATTCACCGCCTTAATCAAACCGATGGCACCAATCGATACCAAATCCTCGATGTTAATGCCGGTGTTCTCGAATTTGCGGGCAATGTAAACGACCAGACGCAGGTTACGTTCGATAAGCATGGCACGGGTGGCTGCATCCCCGGTAGGCAGCTTCTTGAGCAAGAACTCCTCTTCCTCTTTCGTAAGCGGCGGCGGGAGCGCCTCGCTTCCTCCGATATAGTAGATTTCCTGACTCTTCAGGCCTAGCAAAAAAAGTACGCGATAATACTGCAGCTGCAATGCTAATCTCCATTTAACGGGCATCTCTTATCCTCCTAAACGTTTTCCCGTAGGGATAACTGGCTTCATAAACGTAATTTCAATTCTTCTAGTCCGGCATGCTCTGGAAATGTCATAAAGGTTTTCAAAGACTTATTCATGAGTCCGCCGTATTAATGGCAAACTCGAACACTATGAAAATGGCTTCATGGTTATCATCCTGCGTTCTTGGCTGCACCTGATTCCGGTCCGGTCCCCCCATTGAGCGATGAAGCGTCCACCTCGGATTTGCAGCTTCCATCGGACACCGGCTTGTTTGAATTGGCATTCATCTTCGGCGTACCTTCTCCTTCCGTTAATGCCGGATGGATAATGGCCCTGTAGGCCCTGTCACCTGAGAGCGTCCCGCCATCAAGACCAATTAACACCTTGGATGCCGAATATTCAAATCCTCCCAGTTCGATCCGTACCATGTCGGGCTTTAACGCAAGCATGAAGGCTGCCCCCCGGTTGACTCCGCGATAGGGAACAAGCCGCAGACGGTCTTGCCATTCAAATTCCTCTGCCGCGAGCCCCATGATTAATTTGTCCGGTTCCCCCTCCATCAACTGTTTGCTCCATCCCTGAGGCAGGTGGGCTTCCCACAGTGCTGCTTCCATCACCATAACCGGCGTGCGGGTTAAGGGATCACTCAATTGATTACCTGTATCGAGCAGCCCCGCACAGGATATTTTGGCGCTGCCGATCCATACCGACACCTCTCCCAATAAGGCCTCCCGGTTCTCGGTTTTACGTTTCGTGGTCTGAACGGCTTTAAATGCGAATACAACTACAAAAAAGGTAATGCACGCAAACCAGAATCCTACCTTCAATTCAAACGATAGCCCTCCCGATGTTGTATACCATATCCCGCTAAACAGTTCTCCCGAATTTTGGACCAGGTAATGAACACCGATAATGCCTCCGGCCGCCGCAAAATTCACCATATAAAATGCTCCCAAATTTCGCAGATAACTCTGTAAGCTTGCAAAGCCGAAAGCAATCCATAACATGATCAAGGAGAGTCCAAATTTGATGAGAAAAGTAAACAAAAATGAAAGTTGCGGGACAAACATCATGACGACATACAGTGCGCCTACCACAGAGGATAATACAAGTCTCCACCACCTTGGCTTGACCCTGCGCATCCAGGCGGTCAAAGCCAGCAACATGCCGTCAATGACGAGGTTTGCCAAAAATATGAGATCAATATAAACAACCAGGTTGTTCACCTGCCTAGTCGAAGAATCACTTCGGTTATCCTTCTGTTGTTTTCTGGGCAACGGGAGATGTTACTAGTATAAGAAGAATAGAATTCAAAGTCTGTCTAAACCTGTGGGCGGATTACAGACTTTTTTTGTCGATGAAGGGCAGTTTTTAGAGACCTGTACCAGGAGCAGCCTCTTGGCGTTATCGGCGATCTCTATCTTGGCAGGAAAGCTCGGGGAATATCCTTAATTTCCACAGTAATTGCTGATTGGACTTTCATTCGTGAAAGTGTGACAGCATCAGCTGTTGGCTTTATAAATGAAATAAAAGGAAGATGACGAGGCGTTGATATAAAAATAAGCCTGTCTTCATCATGATGACGAAGCACAGGCTTACCGTTATTAATCATTATTGCGGGAACGATTGCGAAGGAAAGTAGGAATATCAAGCTGATCATTGCTGCTCTGATTGCCAAACGGCTTCAGATTTACATTACTCTTGTCCGTTTCCGGCTGCTGTTGTTGCTGTTGTTCCCCTTGTGGCATTCCAGGACGACGTACCGGCGGGATTTGAGCAGGCTTGCTCTCAAAGCCGGTAGCGATAACCGTTACTTTGATTTCATCCTTCATGCTTTCCTCAATGATCGCACCGAAGATCATGTTCACTTCCGGATCAGAAGCAGATGTTACAATCTCGGCCGCTTCATTCACTTCATACAAGGAAAGATTGGTCCCTCCCGTAATATTCATGATCACACCGCGAGCACCTTCGATAGAGGTTTCAAGCAGCGGGCTCATGATCGCCTTGCGGGCAGCCTCGGAGGCTCGATTCTCACCCGTAGCCAGTCCGATACCCATCAGAGCCGAGCCGCGTTCTGTCATGATCGTTTTCACGTCGGCAAAGTCAAGGTTGATCAGACCCGGCACTTGGATCAGATCAGAAATGCCCTGAACGGCCTGACGCAATACGTTATCAGCTTCTCGGAACGCTTCCAGCATCGGTGTCTTCTTATCCACGATCTCCAGCAAGCGATCATTCGGAATGACGATGAGTGTGTCCACTTTCTCTTTCAATGCTTCAATGCCAAGCTCCGCTTGGGAAGCACGCTTGCGTCCTTCGAACGTAAACGGACGAGTGACAACCCCAACCGTTAATGCTCCGCACTCCTTAGCAATTTCAGCAATGACAGGAGCAGCACCCGTTCCGGTTCCGCCACCCATACCGGCCGTAACGAATACCATATCGGCACCCTTCAGGGTGTTCATGATCAAATCGCGGGATTCTTCCGCAGCCTTCTTGCCTACGTCAGGATTGGCGCCGGCACCAAGTCCGCGAGTGAGCTTGTCCCCGATTTGCAGTTTATGTTCGGATTTGGCAAGGTGGAGTGCCTGAGCATCCGTATTGACCGTAATGAATTCAACACCCTGCACACCATTCTCAATCATTCGGTTAACGGCGTTGCTGCCGCCGCCACCTACTCCGATTACTTTTATTTGAGCTAAGCTCTCCATTTCAAAATCAAATTCCAACATCTAATCCATCTCCCCCTCAATGTGCGTGGATGGCACGTCCACAGTCGAATGAATCCGCTATATAAACTCGCTGAACATCTTTTTCAAGCGTTCAATAAATCCCGGCTTCTGGCTGGTCTCCTGAGTTGCTGCGACAGGACTTTGCTGCTTAGCGCGGTTCACCGGTTTCTTGCTATTTCCGCTGCTGTTGTTGCTTCCTCCTGTATTGCGTACACGTACGTTCCGGATTGCATTATGGAGGATGCCGACTCCGCTGCAGTATCCCGGATCACGAACACCGATGAAATCGGGAACCGCAATCCGTACGGAAGTCGCCAGCTCATTTTGTGCCACCTGCAGCACACCAGGCATGGACATAGTGCCCCCAGTAAGTATATAACCACCAGGAAGCTCGCTGTAACCCAAGCGCTTAATTTCTTGGCGCACCAATTGGAAAATTTCCTGAACGCGAGGTTCTATGATAGCTGCCAGATCTTCCTGAGTGAACTCCTTGTCCACATTGCTTCCAATTCTTGTTACCTTAAACGTTACTTCGTGTGCGGCACTCTCGATCAGCGCGCATCCGTACTTCAGTTTAACCTTTTCTGCTTGATCCGTCAGCGTTCGCAGGCCATAAGCAATGTCATTTGTCACGAAATCTCCACCAACCGGAAGCGTCGAAGTTGCGGCAATGCTGCCTCCTTCGAACACAGCCAACGTGGTTGAGCCCGCCCCGACGTCAACCAGCACCGAACCCATCGTTTTCTCATCCTTGGACAAGGCCAGCTGTCCGGCACCAAGCGGAATCAGCACCAGATCCTTCACTTTCAGACCTGATTTCTCCACACAACGTAACAGGTTATGTATTGCCGTTTTGGCGCCAGTAATAATCGTCGCTTCAACTTCTAGTCTTACGCCGATCATTCCTCGCGGATCAGAGATTCCTTCCAAACCGTCAACTACAAACTGTTTAGCAACCACATCGATAATTTCACGATCCGGAGGAAGCGCCACGACTTCCGCTGCTTTCAGCACGCGGTCGATGTCCTCTTCACCAATTTCGCGATCCTCGTTCGATACTGCCACAACTCCATGGCTGGATTGAAGTCCGATATGATTTCCAGAAATGCCGACATATACTTCGGATATTTGAATACCGACCATACGCTCCGCATGATCAACAGCGCTGCGAATGGATTGTACGGTCTGGTCGATATCTACAATTGCACCTTTGCGAATTCCCTCCGAGTCGGCAGATCCAACTCCAATAATATTAAAGGTTCCATTATTAACTTCCCCAATAATAGCACGAACTTTGGATGTACCGATGTCCAAACTAACAATGATGTCATTGTTGCTCAAGCCCTGGCACCTCCTGTTTTTAGCAAATTAATTTTGATTATAAAGAATACATTTCTACTTATTCAACACTCGTGGGTCTTTCCCTCTTTTTTCAACATTTTTTTTACTGCCAACATTTGCTATAACAGGCCGTAAAAATCATTCAAAAAAGAAGAGCCGAAACAAGTTGTCAATACTTTCAATTGTACCATTTATTCCAATCCCTGAGTAGGGGGTTATTGCCCTTCTTCCGCGTCTTCTCCAACTTCTTCTATAAACGGCACGTAAGAGTCTGCTTCCAGCATCGTAATCACACCCGGCCGCTCCATTTCGGTAACCTGATTCAGATATTCTACTTTGTCACGGAGCAAGGAGACCGAAGTGATAACTTCGAATTTGGAACGTGTATACATCTTGATCCGATCCGGAAAAGATAGCGTCGGTGACGGCATGATTTCCGAGATATCGGAGGTCAGGCTGCCCGAAATCTCCGCAAGCACTTCGCTAAGCACAGCCTTGTTGGGGTCGCCTGGATCCCAATTGGTCAAAATAGGCTTCTCAACGGCAATACCGCTCGCTGTAACCGGAACCGAGTTACCGCTTGCCAGTATGGCTTGAAGTTCCCCGCTGTCGGACAGCTCGTAGGCCACCGTAGGATGTTCCGTTACCACGATGCTGACTTCGCCCGGAAAGCTCTTGACCACTTCAGCCGACTTAATCGTTCCGAGCTTCATCAGCCGTTCCTGCACATCTTTCGGCTCAACGCCAAAGTACTGGTCTCCGATGTGGAGTCCGCTTTGCTTGATAAGCTGCTCATTGGTATTAAACGTATTGCCTGTAAATTGAATCTCGGTAACTTGGCTGACTGACGACCGAAAAAACAGAATCGTCAGCAGGGCTACGAACAGCAGCAAAAGTATCCATATGATTTTTTTGGCTGTTTTCGGTTTAGGCTTGTCCTGCTTCAGGACAGGCATATGTGTCTTGGACATATCCACTCTCTCCATAAAGACCTGTTATCCCCTCCTTGTTCGGAGGGGAAGCCCAGGACCTCAATTGGCTAAATCAAGCGGTTTTGGCACCGGAGATTGACGATAGATCCGGGCGCCTAAACCTTGGAACATGTTTTCAATACGATCATAACCGCGATCAATATGGTGAACTTGCTCCACCACGGTCGTTCCCTGCGCGGCCAAACCGGCAATGACGAGCGCCGCTCCAGCCCGAAGATCGGTTGCCTCCACCGTAGCTCCATAAATTCTCTGAACACCGCGTATAAACGCGTAGTTCAGATCCGTGGAAATGTCCGCCCCCATACGGGAGAGTTCCTCCACATGCTTGAACCGTCCTTCGAATACCGTCTCTTTCATCACGCTAAATCCGTCCGCCAAGGACAGCAGGACCATAACCTGAGATTGCAAATCAGTCGGGAACGAAGGATACGGTGAAGTCACGATACGTTCCACCGCTTTAGGACGGCTCATACAGCTTATGTTTATTATATCATTGCATATACTGGTTTGAACACCGGCGCGCTTTAGCACATGTATAAGGGAAGTTAAATGAGATGGATTGGTCTTTGTAAGCGTTACACTACCGCGGGTGACAGCTGCTGCGATCATGACGGTGCCGGCTACGATCCGGTCCGGTATAATCTCGTACTCGCAAGGCTCCAGACGCTCCACGCCATGGATCGTGATGGTATCCGTTCCTGCGCCGATAATGTTCGCTCCCATCTTGTTCAGGAAATGCTGAAGGTCCTGAATTTCAGGCTCTCTGGCGGCATTGGTGAGCACCGTTGTGCCAAGCGCCGTTGCTGCTGCCATCATGATATTCTCCGTTGCCCCTACGCTGGCAAAATCCAGATGAATATCCGTTCCGACCAGCCGGCTTGCCCTGCAATGGATCTTATCGTTACTCTCCTCGATTTCCGCACCAAGCGCCTGCAATCCCTGAAGATGGAGGTCGATCTTGCGTTCTCCGATCGCGCAGCCCCCTGGCTGATAGATCGTCACTTCACCAAAACGGGCCAGCAGAGGTCCCATCAAAAAGATGGAGGATCGCATCTGCTTCATTAAATCTTCCGGGACATGAAACGAATTGGCAGACGAGGTATCCACGGTAACCGTCTCCAGCTCATGCTTGCATTTGGAGCCAAGACGGCTGAGAATGCTGAGCATCACTTCAATATCCAGCAGGTGCGGGACATTGCTTAATCTTACAGTCCCTTCTGCCAGAAGACTAGCTGCTAGAATAGGTAAAGCTGCATTTTTTGCTCCATGGATACGAATGGTTCCAGATAGGGGCCTTCCACCCTCAATCACCAATTTGTCCAATGTATCACCTCCGAGTTTACCGCTCGCCCAGAACGTACACCTCAGGCACCATGTGAATTCCGTTCTTTTCCGAGATGGTTTCCTTAATACGTTCCATCAAAGCGAGCACGTCCTCTGCTGTCGCTTGACCGGTATTCTCAATGAAATTGGCATGCTGTAAAGAAACTTCTGCGCCCCCGATCCGCAGGCCCTTAAGACCGGCAGCCTCGATCAACCTCGCGGCATGGTCACCGGGCGGGTTGCGAAAAACACTGCCTGCCGTTGCGGATTGGAGCGGCTGTGTACGCCGGCGACGGTCCTTGTAGGAGGACATAACAGCTGAAATTTCTTTGCGGTCTCCTTGACGGAGCCCAAATACCGCTTCAGTCACAATCCCTTTTCGTTCATGCAGAATGGAGTGTCGGTAATCAAACGCCATATCTTTCGCAGCATACGTAACCAATTCCCCTGTCTCCAGTACAATGTCAGCGGACTTGAATATGCGTGACACATCAGACCCATGGGCACCTGCATTCATATAGACGGCCCCTCCGACCGATCCAGGAATGCCTCCGGCAAATTCAAGACCGGATAATCCTTCTTTTCCGGCCAGAACACTGAGCTTGACAAAAGACAGACTGCCGCCTGCATTTACCGTCTCTCCGTCAAAATGAAGCCCCTCAAATCCCTGGCCCAGCTTGATGACCGCTCCCCGAATGCCTTTATCGGCAACCAACATGTTTGAACCGCGGCCCAATTGTGTCCAAGGTATGTGATGGGCATGGAGAAGGGTGACCAGTTCCCTGAGCTGTTCCTTGTTCTCAGGTATAATCAGGCAATCGGCTGGTCCGCCTATTTTCCACGTCGTATATTTTGCCAGCGGTTCATTCCATAACACTGTTCCGATATTGGCCTCTGATAGTAGCGATTTCCACTGCTGCATTTTAAATAAACCTCCCCTTGACTTTCAAAACCAAAAGGCCATTCCTTCAACTGGATGAAGAGATGGCCGCTGTCAGTAATGCCGGCCTCATGGGTGTGTCACGATTATAGAGTATCTTATGTCAGGCTCCATAGGTGTGTGACAATCGCCCAGCCGATTTAGCGTTTGCCGGTTAACCGGCGGATTTCTTGAACCATGACGGATGCCGAATCCGGTTTGCCGAGCTTTTTCGCAGCCGCGGACATCGCCTCTCTGGAAGTACGACTGGTCATGATCTCCTCAAGCTTTGCGAACAGCGATTCCGCCGTCAAATCCTTTTCAAGAATCATGCTGGACGCACCCGCTTCCTCCAATTGCCTCGCATTTGCCTCCTGATGGTTATTGGTGACGTTAGGTGAAGGGATAAGTACGGATGGAATGCCAAGCGATGTAATCTCCGCCAGGAATGAAGCTCCCGCACGGTTTACAATCAGCGAAGTAGCCGCAAGCACTTCCGGCATATTATGAACGTATGGCACGATATGAAGTTGATTCGGCATGGTACCGAGCTGGGACAGAATGGATTCACGCGTGTTCTCAAAATAAGTTTCGCCCGTAACAAACACGAAATGTACACCCGGCAGTTTCTGTATGAACGGCGCCATCCCGATCATCGCGTTATTGATCGCCTTGGCACCCCGGCTTCCGCCGACGATCAGTACGACCTGGCTGTCCACCGGAATGCCGAGCGTAGCAAATCCACGTTCACGATTGGCGGATAATACCGTTGTCGCACGTGGATTTCCTGTATATACCGTTCTTTTGGCTTTAGGAAAGGAAGACTCCGATCCCTCAAAGCTGACCGCCACCGTATCCGCATAGCGGCTGAGGAACTGGTTGGTTAGGCCGGGAATCGCATTCTGCTCATGAATCATGGTTGGTATCCCGAGCTTGGCCGCTGCATAAACCACCGGACCGCACACATAACCTCCGGTACCGATCACGACATCGGGTTTAAATTCCTTCAGCAGGGCCTTCGATCGCTTCACGCCTTTGAAAAAACGCATGATCGTCTTCACGTTATCCAGCGACAGCTTGCGCCGGAACCCCGTGATATCGATGCTCTCAAACGGCAGCTTCTCCTGGGGCACCAGCTTGCTTTCGAGACCCCGCGTACCTCCGATATATAAAAACTCCGTTTTCGGATCTTCCTTCTCACATTGTCTTGCAATGGCAACGGCGGGGTAAATATGCCCCCCCGTTCCGCCGCCGGTCAATACGACACGCATACCCTTCACCTCGCATAACGGGAAATATTTAATAGAATGCCCAGCGCCGTCAGCATCAGCGTCAATGAGCTGCCTCCGTAACTGATGAGCGGCAGCGTAATCCCTGTCACCGGCATTAAACCGATAACGACACCGATATTGATAACGACCTGTATGGCGACCATGCCCACGATCCCAACAGCCAGCAGACTTCCAAAGCCGTCGGATACCGTCATGGCCACTCTCATGCCCCGCCACACCAAGGCAGCGAACAAGAGCAGTACAATCAAACCGCCAATGAATCCAAGCTCTTCGGCCAAGATCGAAAAAATAAAATCAGTCTGCGGCTCAGGTACATAGGCGTACTTCTGGCGACTCATGCCAAGCCCGAGCCCGCCGAGTCCACCCGGCCCTATGGCATAGAGGGATTGGATGATCTGATAGCCTGCGCCAAGCGGATCGGACCATGGATCGAGAAACCCGGTTATCCGCTTCAGCCGGTAGGGGGCTGTCAGAATCAAGCCAATGAAACCGGCAACCCCGCCTAATGCGAGAAAGCCCAGATGCTTCATCTGTGCCCCTGCGGTAAAAACAATCATCATCGCAGCTCCAAGCATAACGGCACCCGTACCCAAATCAGGCTGCAGCATAATCAATCCGAATGCCAGTCCGATTAAACCAAGCGGCGGCAAAAGCCCCCTAGTAAAAGACGTAATATCATAATCTTGCTTACTGAGCCAGCGTGATAGAAACAGAATCATGCCCAGCTTCATAAACTCGGAGGGTTGAATTCCGAACGAGCTAATGCCGAGCCAGCTTCTGGCTCCGCCGCGAACAACGCCGACCCCTGGAATAAGTACGATAATCAGCATAAAAAAGCAGACCAGCAATGCAAGCTTGCTGTATTTCTTCCAAACCCGATAGTCGGTCCTCGATGTGAAGTACATGGCAGCAAGCCCCAAACAGGCAAAAAACAGCTGACGCTTCACAAAATAAAACTTATCGCCATAGTCATGAAATGCGAGGACGGATCCTGCGCTGTATACCATGACGATTCCGATGGCCAGCAGGGCCAAAATACAGATAAGCAGCCACAGATCGGGCGCCTGGCGGTTCTTGTTCATGGAAAGGCCACCTCGTACATCCTTAGTAGGGGCTTATCCACCCCCCTACTTAAAGGTTATGCACCGCCTCTTTAAAAATGCGTCCTCGATCCTCGAAGGAAGGAAACATGTCCCAGCTCGCACATGCGGGAGATAGTAGAACAATATCCCCGCTCTCTGCGAGCCCGGCAGCCTTCTGGACAGCCGAGGTCAAAGTCGCGGCGGCGTCCTTCCCATTATCGACGAGGAAGATGTCCTTTAATCCGGCTTTGGCAGCAGCCTTCGCGATTTTCTCCTTCGTTTCGCCAAGAAGCACGACGGCTTTCACCCTTCCTTGCAAGGAAGGAATCAATTCCTCATAATCCGACCCGCGGTCAAGCCCGCCCGCGATTAATATGATAGGCTCCTTGAACGAAGTCAATGCCATGTGCGTCGCCTTGGAGTTCGTTGCCTTCGAGTTATTGTAATAGGATACGCCCTGAAGCTCGGCAACGTATTCCAGGCGATGCTCAACACCGCGGAAGCTGGATAAAGCTTCTTCCAGCTTATCGGGAGCAACGCCGGCCGCTATGGCGATCGCACAGGCAGCCAATGCATTCCCTACATTAAATCTTCCGGGCAGTCCGATGTTCTCCACACGGATGATCTCATGCGTAAACCCTTCGCCATCTGTATAAATCAGCGTACGCCCCTGATCGTCGTCGTCCGAGTCCGGGGTACCGGCAACATATGGCGGCATTACGTGAACCCCTTCACGAAGGCTCTCACTCATCGAAAAAGGCACAATGCGCGCCTTGATATACGGAACAAGGTTTCTGCACACGGGATCATCCCAATTGAGCACAGCGGTATCATCTGCAGTCTGGTTGGCGAACAGCTTGGCTTTGGATGCAACATAATCATCCATTCCGCCATGGTAATCAAGATGCGTTTCCGCAATGTTGAGAAGGCAGGCAATACGCGGCCTGAACTCCTCTGTTCCTTTTAATTGAAAGCTGCTCAGCTCAACGACCATCCAATTGTTTTCAGTTGCTTCTGCTGCAGCCTCGGATAGTGGCGTGCCGATATTACCGGCTACAATCGGGGAAAGACCCGCGTTTTCCAGCAGCTTGCCTACCCAGGTTGTCGTCGTTGTTTTGCCATTCGAGCCTGTGATGCCGATGATCGGTGCTTCACACAGGTGATAGGCGATTTCAACTTCGGTCACGACAGGAATCTTAAGCTCCAGCGCCTTTTGAACAGGCGGGGCGGAATACGGAATTCCGGGATTTTTGACAAGAAGCGTTACACCGGGATGAATAAGATCATCGGGATGTCCACCGCAAATAACAGAAATACCCAAAGCCTCGAGCTCCGAAGCTTCAGGACACTGTTCTCTTTCCTTTCTGTCGTTCACAATGACGGAGGCTCCGGCTTGATGCAGCACTTTAGCTACCTGTACTCCGCTTTTGGCCAGTCCCAGTACGACGATATGCTTATCCCGATAATCTTCTAGCTGCTTCATATGTTACAACCCCTTGTTGATATAAAGTCCGAGTCCCGCAAGTATCAGTCCCACGGCCCAAAATGTAAAGACGACGCGCCACTCCGACCACCCGGATAATTCATAATGGTGATGGATCGGGCTCATTTTGAATATTCGCTTGCCTCTGGTTTTGAAGGAAACCACCTGAAGCACAACGGATAACATTTCTATGACGAATACCCCGCCAATAATGAGGAACAGCAGCTCGCTCTTGGTTACGATCGCTATGGCGCCAATAGCGCCCCCGATTCCTAAAGACCCTGTATCTCCCATGAACACTTTAGCAGGGTGAGCGTTAAATACCAGAAAACCGAGTACCGCACCGATCATCGCCGCTGCGCAGAATGCCGCCGCGAACGACGTAGACTGGATCGCCACAATGGCATAAGCGCCAAAGGCAATCGCACTGACACCGGACAGAAGACCATCCACTCCATCGGTGAAATTCACCGCGTTGCTGATGGCAAGCATCATGACCACGATGAACGGATAATAGAACCACGGCCCCCAATCAAAGGACCAATCCATTCCTGGAACGCTTATCGCCGTGCTATGGCCGTTGGAGATCAACAGCCAGCACATAATGCCGGAAAACAGAAGCTGTCCAAACAGCTTCTGCCTGGCCGTGAGTCCTAATGATCTGCGAAATACGATCTTAATATAGTCGTCAAGAAAGCCGATCAAACCGAAGCCGAGCGTCGCTACGATCATCACATAGAAATCAGTATCGACTGGAGAAAATTTAATATAAGTCAGTGTAAAAGCAAGCAGAATCACAACGCCGCCCATCGTTGGCGTTCCGGCTTTTTTCAAGTGGCTCTGCGGACCGTCGTTCCTAACCTGCTGGCCGAACTTCATCCGCCGCAGCAGCGGAATGAGCAGCGGAGCCGATATCACCGCAAGCACAAACGCTACACCGATTGTTAATAACAGCAATTGAAAGTCCATCAGCTCACCCCCTCACTCCGTTGTTGCCGCCAGGCAGCGCCTTTAACGCGTCAACTACGTGTTCCAGCCTCATGCCGCGCGAGGCTTTCACCAATACGATATCCTTCTCCGTTACCCGCTCCAGCAAGGCTTCGATCAGTTTTTCTTTATCCGTAAACGGAAGCACTGCTCCTTCAGGAAAGCGGTCTTTCGCTTTCATAGCCGTGTGAAGAGACAATGGGCCGAAGGTGAACACAAGATCCGTGTTGTCCGGAGATAAGTAATCTCCAATCTCGGCATGGAATTCTTCTTCACGCTGACCAAGTTCCAGCATGTCCCCGAGAACGGCAATTCGCCGGTGGTACCCTTTCATATCACCAAGCACGTCCAATGCCGCCTTGACCGCGGTAGGACTCGAATTATAAGCATCGTTCAGCACGGTGACCCCGAAAGCAGTCTCCACGGCTTCGATCCGCATGCTCGACAGTTTCAGATTGGCAAACCCGCTGCGAATAGCTTCATCGCCAATTCCCAAATGGGCTGCTACAGCCATCGCCGCAAGCGCGTTGACTACGTTATGACGCCCGAGAAGCGGCAAGCTAAAGCCTTCGCCCGCATGCCGGTTCGAAGTGAAGATGATTCCTCTTGCATGGAACATAAGTCCCGTCGGATAATCGTCATTGGTTTCTTGATTGCCAAACGTAAATGTTCGAAGCCCTTCTGGCTTCACCGTAGTTTCTTCAGCAAGCACCTGGCGGATCAACGGTTCGTCCCCATGGTAGATCAGCAAGCCGCCCGGCTTCATGCCGCTAATAATTTCAAGCTTGGCGCGGGCGATTTCTTCGCGCGAACCGAGCTGAAGCAGATGCGCTTCCCCCACGTTGGTAATCACCGTCATATCCGGATGAGCAATGTTCGAAAGGAGTTCAATCTCGTGACGTCCGCTCATGCCCATCTCAAGCACGATAATATCGGTGTCTTCCTTCATCGCGAGGACGGTTAACGGAAGACCGATATGATTGTTGTAATTGCCTTGCGTCTTGTGAACGTTAAACGTGGTTTCAAGCAGTGCGGACACCATGTCCTTCACGGTGGTTTTCCCGTTGCTGCCGGTTATGCCCACCACCTTGGCGCTGCTCTCGGACAAATAGGCCGCCGCAAGCGTCTGGAGCGCCGTTAACGTATCCTCCACGAGAATGAGCGGCAGGTCGGGAATCGGTTGATGATCTCTCTGCCAGAGCACTGCGCCGGCTCCGCTGGCGAGCACACTCTCCGCGAACGCATGCCCGTCAAATTTCTCGCCAACAATCGGAACAAACAAATTTCCCGGCTGTATGGTTCGGGAGTCGGTACCGACCCCTTGAATGATAATATTGTCATCTTGGTTACGTGAGAGCGTCCCGCCGCACATGTCGGCGATGCTCTTTAATGATTTATGGATCACTATTGTCTGCCCCTTATCGCGTCTTTGGCTACGATGCGGTCGTCAAAATCTAGCACTTCGCCCGCAATCAGCTGGTAGGTCTCGTGACCTTTCCCCGCAATCAATACTACATCGCCCGGGCTTGCCATTTCAATAGCCTTTTCAATCGCTTTCCGGCGATCAACGATGAGTTTGTAGCTTTCTGTTGACACCCCGTCCTCAATCAAGCCGGCTTCGATATCCTTCAGGATCAAATCCGGATCTTCCGTGCGGGGATTATCGGAAGTCACCAATACAACATCGCTATATTTCGCAGCAATTTTACCCATGATCGGCCGTTTGGTCCGATCCCGGTCGCCGCCGCAGCCGAATACCGTAAGCACTCGGCCCTCAGCGAATTCATTAACGGTACGCAGTACATTTTCGAGTCCGTCCGGCGTGTGCGCATAATCAACGATCACGGCGTACGGCTGACCTTCATCCACGACCTCAACGCGGCCGTCAACGCCGGGCACGGACTCCAGGCTGTTCTTGATATCCTCGAGAGGGATTCCCTCAAGAAGCGCGGCAGCGATCGCGGCCATGGCATTATACACGTTGAATTTCCCTACCATTCGAATCGCAATATCCGCACTGCCGCGGAAGGTATCCACATGGAACGAGGTGCCTTGAGCGGTGATTGAGATGTTGCTTGCCCGTATATCCGCATCTTCTCCCAAACCATAGGTAATCACTTCCGCCGCCGTCTGCTTGGCAAAATAAGCCGAAGCCTCATCATCCGCATTCAGGACGGCATATTTGCGTGATGGTTCATCCTTGGCAAAAGCGTTGCCCAGCCGGGAGAAAAATAACCCTTTTGCCCCGCGGTATTCTTCCATCGTATGATGGTAGTCCAGATGATCCTGCGTCAGGTTTGTGAATATAGCCGTTCGGAAGTCCGTTCCCTTTACCCGTCCCTGTTCGAGCGCATGCGAGGATACCTCCATCACGCAGCACTCGGTGCCTGCGTTCGCCATATCGTTCAAGTAACGCTGGAGCTCCAGCGCCTCTGGGGTCGTTCTTGGCATCGGGAAGGACTGACCATCGTATTTCATCTGAATCGTGCCGATCAATCCGGTCTTCAAACCGTAATCATTCATGATCGTCTCGATCAAATACGTTGTCGTTGTCTTGCCGTTCGTTCCAGTTACGCCAATCATCTTCATGCGGGAGCTCGGCTGATTATAAAAGGCGTTCGCCAAACCCGCCATCGCAAAGCGGCTGTCCCTCACAATGACTTGCGGAAGGTCGACCTCAAGCTTTCGCTCAACAACCAATGCCGCAGCGCCTTGGTCAGCGGCCTGGGCTGCAAACTGGTGTCCATCTACCGTATGGCCCGGCAGACAAATGAACAAATCCCCCGCTTTCACTTGTCTTGAGTCTGTTTCAATCCCCGTGATTTCAACTTCTCCGGATCCTTCGATAACAGCAGCCGCCAATACGGATGATAATTGCTTCAATTTCATTGTTATCCCTCTCTCTATATATCTGCATCATCCGCCCTCGCTCCTGAATCGGATGATGCCTTAATGTTCGTGCTTGGTTCCCTCGGGGTCTTCACCCATATAGATCCGGATGGTAGACCCTCGCTCTACCCGACTTCCCGGCTTCGGCGCCTGGGAAATCACTGTGTTGCCGGTCCCGGACTTGGCCAGCATGAAATTCATATTCAGATCCTCATACAGATCCTGAACCGTAGCTCCGACCAGGTTCGGTACAGTCACGGTAGGCGTCTCACCATACTTGTATTCACGGGCAAGCTGGTCTTTACGCGGCGGAACATTCATATAATGCAGCGCATCCTCCAGGATGTTCTGCACGATCGGAGCAGCCACGACGCCACCGAATTGAATGCCCTTCGGATTATCTACCGCCGTATACACCACAATTTCAGGATCATCGGCAGGCGCGAATCCGATGAACGATACGATATGCTCGGTCGATGAGTACCTGCCGTTAATAACCTTCTGGGCGGTTCCCGTCTTCCCTCCGACTCGATAGCCGTCGATGAAGGCAGGGCGTCCGGTCCCCTTAGCAACGACGCTCTCGAGTGCCTCGCGGACTTGCTTGGATGTTTCCTCCGAGATCACTTGTCTGACAAGCTCCGGCTTGATTTCCTCGACCGTCTCTCCCGTTTCTGGATTGACCCACGCCTTGGCCACATGCGGCTTAAACAATTTGCCGCCGTTAATGGCGGCGGACACTGCAGCAACCTGCTGGATCGGCGTAACCGATACCCCTTGCCCAAATGCCGTTGTCGCCAGCTCAACGGGACCGACGTTATCGAGTTTGAACAGGATGCCATTCTCTTCCCCATTCAAATCGATGCCCGTCTTTGCCCCGAAGCCAAAATCGCGGATATACTGAAACAGGCTTTCCTTGCCCAGCTTCTGACCTAACGCCACGAAGCCCGGGTTGCAGGAGTTCTGGACAACCTCCATGAAGGTCTGACTGCCATGGCCGCCTTTTTTCCAGCAGCGCAGTCTCGCTCCACCGACCTCTACCGCTCCACTGTCAAAGAAGTGGTCGTTCTTCAGGTCAACCTTGTCCTCTTCAAGGGCAGCGGCAAGCGTTATAATCTTGAATGTCGAGCCTGGTTCATAGGTCATCCAGATCGGCAGGTTGCGGTTGTACGTCTCGGCTGAAAACTCCTGGTAATTGGCAGGAGAATACCCTGGCCTGCTGGCCATTGCCAAAATCTCACCCGTCTTGGGATTCATGGCGATCGACCAAGCCCCATTCGCCTGATACTTCACCATGGCTTGATCAAGCTCCCGCTCCATTATGGACTGAATCGATTTATCGATCGTCAGCTCCAGATTCAGACCGTCGCGGGGCTCTACGTATTTCTCCGAGGAGCCCGGCATGATTCTTCCGCCCGCATCGGACAGATAGGATATTCCGCCTTCGAATCCCTTCAGCTTGTCGTCATGCATGGCTTCCAGCCCGGTGAGTCCCTGGCTGTAGGCTCCCGTGAACCCCAAAATATGGGCTGCGAGATCGCCATAGGGATAATACCGTTTGTTATCCTCAGCAACAACGATACCCGGCAGCTTCAAATCACGAATTTCCTGAGCCAGCTCCATCGTAATTTTTCGTCCACCGGGATTTATCCGTTCCAACCTCGAACGTTTCGTAATGATTTTCTTGATATCGGCTTTGTCCATGTTGATAAGCCCGGCCAAGGTTTCGGCCGTATGGTCCGGATCTTTGATTTGTACAGGAATCGCCCAAATGGTCGGTGTCGTTATATTCGTAACCAATGCGGTTCCGTTGCGATCCAAAATTTCACCACGCTGTGCCGCAAACGGAATGTCGCGGCGCCAGAGATCCTCCGCCTTCGCCGACAGCTCCGCGCCTTTCCCAATCTGTACATAAGCCAGTCTGATAATCAGTGCTGAGAACAGCAGGAGCAGCAGCAGCAGGCTCCAGAGCAGCCTTCTCCGCTGCGATACCTTGGATACTTTCACCTAAGCTTCCCTCCCTGTTTGAACCCGAAAGCTCATGATATGCGTTCTTCACATGAGTATTCGGGACAAACCCGGGTTAGAACAAGCTATTCCCCTTCTGTCTTGCCTGTTGCTTCTGTTTCTTCATCGGTGGATTCTTTACCGCTGGATTCCTCGCTGCCATCGGACGATGTTTCATCAGAGCTGCTGCTTCCCGTGATCAACTCTTGAGCCGACTTCAGCGTTAACTGCACAATTCGCTGGCCATTCTCCTTGGCTTCCAATTGCGAAACAACGTAGCCCTCACCCTGAACATTAACCTTTACTTTCATCAAAGTGAGCACTTCCATGGCGTCCCTGAGCGATTCACCCTCTAAATTCGGTATTTTCATCGTTGGACTATCCTCTGTAAGAAGATAGATCCGTTGACCTGCACTAATGATCGCATTGGCAGGCGGGTATTGCTCCTTCACCGTGTTTCCGTTGCCCAAGGTCTCAAACGCCACGCCATCCTTCAACAGCTTGGCTTTTACGTCACTCAGCTTCAACCCCGTAAAATCCGGTGCTTTCAGGGAATCCTTCAGCGATGTTACTGAATTCGTTTTTTCTTTATCCTGCTTTACATTCGATTTGGGAACGCCCCAATAATTCAATGTCTTGGATACGATCTCTTTAAATATAGGTGCCGCCAACGTACCGCCGCCCTTTTCAACGTTAGGTTCATCGATAATGACCAGCACGGCTATCTTCGGATTCTCGACGGGAGCGTACCCGATGAATGAAACGACTTGTTTCGTACGGTCTTTATATCCGCCGCCGGATTTTATAGCGGTACCGGTTTTGCCCGCAACCCGGTAGCCGTCGATATATGCAAGCCTTCCTGTACCATTTACCTGGTCAGCTACAACTTGCTCAAGGTAAGTCCCTGTCTCTCTTGCGGCCTCAGGAGATATGACCTGGCGCACGACTTTCGGTTCGATTTTCTCAACCTTGCCCGTGTTGGGGTCCTCGATCTGCTTGACCATATGAGGCTGCATGAGCTTGCCTCCGTTGGCAACGGCTGAAATGGCCGCAATCTGTTGAATAGGCGTTACGGATACGGCGTATCCGTAGGTCATGGTTGAAATATCGGAGTCATAAGTCATATTTAAGGTACCGAGAATCTCCCCCGGAAGATCAATGTCCGTTTTCTGCGTAAACCCAAAATCCCGAATATAGTTGGTAAATCGTTCCTTGCCGAGCATTTCGTAACCCAATTTTACAAATGCCACGTTACTCGACCTTTTCACGCCTTCGAGGTAGGTAATAGGGCCCCAGCCTACGCTGTTAATGTCCCGGTGGGTTCTTCCACCCGCTCTTATGGATCCGGATTGATAAATCGCACCCGGGCTAAACAGCTTTTCCTGCACTGCGCTGGCAAGCGTAACAATTTTGAAAGTTGATCCCGGCTCATAGATGGACCGCACGGCATGATTGATAAAATTCTTTTGATTCCATTTCGAATATGTATTGGGATCAAAAGTCGGCATATTGGCCATTCCCAGTATTTCCATCGTGTTCGGATCCGCTGCGATGACCGTCATACTGATTGGTTTATATTGGTTATACGTGTCGCGCATCGCTTCCTCGATATAATACTGGATTGTATCGTCTGTCGTCAGTACTAAATTATTCCCATTTATTGCAGGCTGGTATAAATCGTCTTCACTCGGGAGCTTGACCCCTTTCTTATCACTCTTGTAAGAAGCGAATCCATCGGTTCCCTTCAGCTTGTCGTCATAAAATTGCTCAATGCCCCCGATACCCTTGCCCTGGTGATCGGTATATCCCAAGATATGTGCAGCCACTGTCTTTTGTGGATAAAATCGTTTTGACTCTCGCTGAAAGCCGATGCCCGAATCGGGAACTTTACCGGTTGCCTTTAATTTTTTATTCAAGCTTTCACTAAACGCTTTAACCTCTTCCATCTTCTCCTGGTCAATCTTCCATCCCTCGCTGCGGACTTCGCGGCCCTTGAGGTATTCGCCCTTATCGTCTTTAGCTTTAACCAGTTCACGGAGTTCGTCCTCATCCTTGTCGAGAATCTCATGCAGTCCTTTTACGACCTCATTCTCCATGCCATTAGCCTGAATGACCGCAGGATTCACAATAACTGTAAAGGCAGGCGCATCCATGGCAAGAATATCGCCGTCCCGATCCGTGATCGTTCCTCGCGTGGCTGGAAGATCCTGTTTACGCGACCATTTCGATAAAGCTTGTTCCTTCCAGAAGTCGTTATCGATCACCTGCAGCCAAAACACCCGACCAATCAATAAAGCAAAAAAGAGGGTTATACATCCCCCTATTAGCACGGTACGCAGTTTGATTTTTTTTATCATCGGTCAAAACCTCACACTTCAATCATTTTGTCCCGAGTCCGAATTCTGTGTCTCGGATGACCCCGAGACCGGTGATAGATGGATCGTATTATTGTTATCAATAGGGACATAGCCCAGCTCTTTGGCCTTGTCCAATATTTGCGTCTCCAGTGTTTGCTTCTCAACCTGAAGCTGATTAATATCTCGTTTCGCTTGGAGTATGTCGTTCTCCGTCGACTGGATCTGCCGGTTCAAGTCATAGGAATGAACATGACTCATGCCAATGACGCCCATGACGGCAACCACAAATACCACGGATAACAAATACAGCAGCTTTTCTTTTTGCGGAAGCTGGGAACGACGTTTGACGACTTTTGTCTTCTCGAGATAAGCGGACTGCTGCGTTTCCTTCTGTCTCTCCTGTACGGCTAAATTGCCGCGCGTGTAAGCCATGGCTGATTCTCCTTCTTCAGGGATTTTATGTTTCTACAGTTTCTCCGCAATCCGCAGCTTCGCCGAACGCGCCCTTGGATTACTCTCAATCTCCTCCGCAGAGGGGATAAGCGGTTTACGGTTCACCAACTTCAGCTCACCTTGGCCACCTCCGCATACACACATCGGAAAATCTGGAGGGCATGTACACTTGGGAATGTAACTGTTAAAAATCTGTTTGCATATCCGGTCTTCGAGCGAGTGAAACGTGATGACCGACACTCTTCCTCCCGGTGCAAGACATCGCACTGCTTGGTGAAGCGCAACTTTGAATGCGCCAAGCTCATCATTTACCGCTATACGAAACGCTTGAAAGCTTCGTTTGGCCGGGTGGCCGCCTGTTCTACGAGCTGCGGCCGGAATCCCTTCCTTAATCATCTCGACAAGCTCGCCGGTTGTCTGAATAGGGCTCTGTGCCCTTCTTTCAACAATGACCTTGGCAATCCGCCTTGAAAATTTCTCTTCACCGTATTCATACAATATTCGCGCAATTTCCTGTTCCGGCCATTCGTTTACAATCTTGGCTGCGGTAAGCTCGGCGGATTGATCCATCCGCATATCCAGCGGGGCATCATGATTGTAACTAAACCCTCTCTCCCCTTCATCGAACTGCGGAGAAGATACGCCCAAATCGAACAGTATACCGTCAACTTGCGGCTGCCCGTTCTCGTCAACCTCCACTTCGTTACGGAGCACTTCCTCCAAATCACGAAAATTGGTTTTGACGAGCGTGATCCGGTCCACATACGGCTTCATGACTTCCCGGGCGTTATTCAAAGCCCAATCGTCCTGATCCAATGCGATTAACCGACCATTCGAACTTAGTTGGGAAGCAATCAGCGAGCTGTGCCCTGCTCCCCCGAGCGTACAGTCAACATATATACCGTCTGGTTTGATGCGCAGCCCTTCTGTCGCTTCTTGCTTAAGCACTGTGATGTGATGGAACAAAGCTGCAGCCCTCCATTGTGTCTCATTCATGATTTTAAGTGTAACTTGTCCATTTCAATACGATGTTCCTAGCTGGTTATAAATCAAAATCAAAATCTACCAGCTTCTCAGCAATGTCATTGAATGCTTCCTCCGATTGCTGATAGTAATTCTGCCACTGCTCCTTGCTCCAGATCTCCACTCGGCTCGATACGCCGATGACGACGCATTCCTTCTCGAGCTTGGCGAACTCGCGCAAATTGCCCGGCAAATTTACCCTTCCCTGTTTATCCCATTCACATTCCGTCGCCCCGGAGAAAAAAAACCGGGTGAATGCGCGTGCATCCGACTTCATGAGCGGCAGGGATTTGAGCTTCTGTTCCATGATGGCCCATTCATCTTTGGGGTATACAAAGAGGCAATTGTCCAATCCGCGGGTTACGATAAACGAGGTGCCCAGGAGGTCGCGAAACTTAGCAGGGATAATGATTCTCCCCTTATCGTCGATGCTATGTTGAAACTCCCCCATGAACATCAGGCACTCCACCCCTTAACCCCGATTCCCCACTTTGCACCACTTTCCACCACTTTAGGATAATAGATTCGGCGTCAAGAATCAAATACCTTCTATCGAGCATTTGTTTTTTTGGAACTTTCTCTCAGAACATTCGCACAAAAAACCTCCTTTCATCCCGCATGGGGATGGAAAGGAGGTTTGCAAATGATCTAAAGCTGCTGCTGTTTAGTGCTGAGCCCAGCTGTCCAAGTAAGACTTCTGCTCAGCGCTCAGGCTGTCGATTGTAATACCTAGACTTTCCAGTTTATACAAGGCAACCTGTTCATCCAATTCGTAAGGAACATTTACAACGCGGTTACCGATGTTCTTGTAGTGATCATTCACATGTTTGAGCGACAGTGCCTGGAGCGCAAACGTCATATCCATAATTTCCGCCGGATGTCCGTCACCTGCCGCCAGATTCACCAAACGGCCTTCGGCAAGCAAATAAATCTTACGGCCATCTTTCAGGTGATATTCTTCGATATTGCGCCGAACCGTCCGAACCGATTGAGACCGTTCTGACAAATCCGGTTTATTGACTTCCACATCGAAGTGACCGGCATTGGATAAAATGGCACCGTCCTTCATGACATCAAAGTCTTCCCCGCTGATGACATCGCGGTTACCCGTGACGGTTACAAAGAAGTCTCCCAATTTGGCCGCTTCGCGCATTGGCATGACGCGGAAGCCGTCCATATAAGCCTCAACGGCCTTAATCGCATCAATCTCGGTCACAATAACGTTGGCACCAAGACCTTTGGCACGCATGGCCACGCCCTTGCCGCACCAGCCATACCCTACGACAACAACCGTCTTGCCTGCAACCACCAGGTTGGTCGTCCGGTTGATTCCGTCCCAAACCGATTGTCCGGTACCGTAACGGTTATCAAACAAGTATTTGCAGTATGCATCATTCACGGCAACCATCGGAAATTTCAGAGAGCCTTCTTTCTCCAAAGACTTCAGCCGCAGGATGCCTGTCGTTGTCTCTTCCGCTCCGCCCCGAATTCCTTCAAGCAGATCGGTACGCTCGGAGTGCAGGATCGTAACGAGATCCCCGCCATCGTCGATGATCAGATCCGGTCTGGTCTCCAGTGTTGAAATGAGATGCTGCTTGTATTCCTTAGGATCCGGGTTATACTTGGCAAACACCGTGATCCCGTCTTCTACCAATGCGGCACATACATCATCTTGAGTTGACAGCGGATTACTGCCCGTAATCGTCACTTCAGCGCCGCCGGCCTGAATGACTTTCGCCAGATAAGCGGTCTTGGCTTCCAGATGCAAGGAGATGGCGACTTTCAACCCTTTGAATGGCTGTTCTTTCTCGAATTGTTCACGCACCCGGTTCAATACCGGCATATGCGCCTTCACCCAATCGATTTTCAAATGACCTTCCGGTGCCAGTTTCAAGTCGGTAATATTGCTGGTTTGTATGGATGATGAGCTCATTTAACGGCCTCCTATGATCTGATGTTTGAATTCCTGATCGTTATACGTAAACGACCCTGTGAATGCCCGAAGCAGCGTATGGGATTTCCATCAGGCGATCCACCAGATTCAATCCATAACGATTCATGTATTCCAGGATATTGTATACCCTCTCCTGAGGTTTCCCTTCCGGCAACAACGTCTGTTCAATGCGCTTCCACTGTGCCAGTGCGGCCTCATGCTGCTGTTCCAAGGCATTCCGGGATTTACTTAACAGGTAATCCATCTGCTCCAATATTTTATCTTTATTGGTTAGACCTAATTTTAACAGTCCACTTTGCATTTTGCCAAGATCTTCTATTAAAGGCTGATATAATGCTTCAAATTGTTCCCGGGTTTGACTGAATCGTGCTTCCAAATTCAGCTCGTCCTTGCTGGCAAGCCAAGCCTCACGCTTCTCGGACAAGTGAAGCTGGACATCCTCGAAGGACAATCCGTATTTCTCCATCAGCTTATGGACAGTTCCATCTACGATGGAGAATGACATTCTTGGGATGATCAGCGGCATCTGCAAACCCAAGTCGGAGAATGCATAACGCGTAATCGCCCAATAGGAAATCTCGCCTGGACCGAGTATCGTCCCGAGCACGGGCAGCAGTGAATCCTGCATGATTGGACGGGTCAACACATTGTTGCTGAAGCGTTCAGGGTGCTGATGCAAATCCCGAAGCAGTTCATCTTCCGTCAGCGAAACGATGCCTTTCCGGTCTGAGAATACACGTCCTTCTCGGTAAAGCAGCAAGCGTCTGCCTTCATGCAAGTAGAACAAGTTAGCCCCATTCTCGGATACATCAGCCTGGACTTCATAACCCTGACCCGCGACATCCCTCGCAGCCTGCTGGTACGAAAGTCCCATTTGTTCGTTGCGGGTAATCAATGATTCGAATATGGGTACTTCCAACGCCCGAAGTCCCGGGTCTGCCGAATCCAGGAGTATCAGCCCATATTTGCCGAACAGATAACTGATCAGTTTAGCGAATGCCTCGCTGAGCCCGGCCGAACCGTTCAGCGATTCCCTCGCCATCTTCAGCAGATCTGCCTTATATTCGCTGTCTGCCAATTGAGTCTGAAGCTCTGCCAGCATCGAATTCCAATCTTCCTCAGCAACGTCAGTGTAACTAACTGACGTCCTGAGTCCGTCCTTGGCATCAAGCTTGATCTTGGAAAGCTGCAGATCCTGATTCAGGAAGTACGTATGATTTACTTCATCCCAATCATGATCCTCCCCGGCGATCCAAAATACAGGCACGACAGGACGTTTCAAGCGCTCTTCCGCCTCGCGGGCCGCTTGAATAACGGTAATTGCTTTATATATGACAAGCAGAGATCCAGTGAACAAACCGCTTTGTTGTCCGCCAACCATCGTAACCGTTCCTGGCCGCTCCAGAAGTTGGAGTGATTTATGTACAGCGGGATGATCATTGTGTTTCTTATTGTACGTCCGAAGACAATCCGCCAACGCTTTACGCTGAATTCGCTTGTCTTCAGAAAGATCCAGCCATTGTACCCGTTCTGCAAAGCTGTGCTCGCCGCGGTAATCTTCACCGTAGAACCCGCTTACCCGGTCGAAATGATGAATATAATCCTGAGCGAGACGCGAAGCGAGGGATAATGGTTCCGGAACGATATTCATGAGGTATGCCTCCTATTCTACGTCGCAACCAAATCTAGATTGTGCTTAAATTTAATTTCTTCTATATTATTTTGCCTTTCTTGATTGTACCGAATGTTGGCATTCTGCGTCAAAGGAAAAGAATAAGCCGCCGGCACGATGCCAGCGGCTATTCTTGAAGCTGCTTCCTCATACTGAGGTCCGTTTATTCAAGCGTAGGCTTTTGCAACCCAGTGTCCTTTGGACACTTCAACCAATTCCGAATCCTTCACGTCCAGTTGAACCGTTCCGTCTTCGCCTTTGGCAGCTGAAATCGGCCCCTGCATATCGTCTTCCAGCTTGAGCCGCTTTTTGTTTGCCTCAATTTCCGGATCCGGAATCGGAATCGCGGACAACAAGGTTTTGGTATATGGATGGATCGGATTTGCATACAGCTCTTCACTGTCTGCCAGCTCCACCATTTTACCCAAATACATAACCGCTACCCGGTCACTGATATGCTTAACCATGGACAGGTCATGCGCAATGAAGAGATAGGTCAGGCCAAGTCGGTCCTGCAAATCTTTAAGCAGGTTAACAACCTGAGCCTGAATCGAAACGTCCAGCGCCGAGATCGGCTCGTCACAGATGATAAATTTAGGGTTCACCGCGAGAGCACGGGCAATCCCGATCCGTTGACGCTGACCGCCCGAGAATTCATGAGGGTAGCGCGTCGAGTGGTCACTATTCAAGCCGACCATATCCAGCAGCTCCTCAATCCGCTTCTTGCGTTCGGCGCGGCTGCCGGCCATACCGTGAATATCCAGAGCTTCCCCGATAATATCCGACACTGTGAATCTTGGGTTCAGCGAGGCATACGGATCCTGGAAGATCATCTGCATATCGCGGCGCATCGCCTTCATTTTGCCCGGAGACAGCTTGTAAATATCCGTTCCGTTAAAATTAACGCTGCCGGCCGTAGGCTCATAAAGGCGGAGAATCGTCCGTCCTGCAGTGGATTTACCGCAACCCGACTCTCCCACCATACCAAGCGTTTCGCCTTCACGAATAAAGAAATTCAGATCGTCAACCGCTTTAAGAACCTGGCCTTTGCCCACGTTAAAATACTTCTTCAGGCCTTTTACCTCAATCAAGTGGTTATCCTTCATGAACCTTGGGCCTCCTTCGCCATCGGATGCAGATTCCAGCAGCGCGCCGTGTGCGTGTCGCTGAATTCCGTTGCGCCTGGATCCACCCGTTCACAAATTCGCATAGCTTCGTCACAGCGAGCAGCGAACGGACAGCCTACAGGTGGTTTAATCAGATCCGGCGGTGTTCCGATAATCGGAATGAGCGGTTCGTCTTTCTTCTGATCCAGACGCGGCATGGAACGAAGCAACCCTTTGGTGTAAGGATGCTGCGGATTTTTGAAAATCTCCCATTTCGTTCCCGTTTCCACCACTTCACCTGCATACATGACGATGACACGGTCACACATGCCGGCAACAACGCCGAGGTCATGCGTGATCAGAATGATCGATGTGCCCAAACGTTCCTGCATTTCCTTCATAACGTCCATAATCTGTGCCTGAATGGTCACGTCGAGTGCCGTTGTCGGTTCGTCCGCAATCAGCAGGGTCGGCTTACATGCAAGCGCAATGGCGATCATTGCACGCTGACGCATACCGCCGGAGAACTCATGCGGATACTGATTGAAGCGCTCCTCCGCATTTTTGATGCCCACCAGCTTCAGCATTTCTATAGCGTGTTTTTTGGCTTCGGCGAAAGACATTCCCTGGTGCTTGATCAGCACCTCTGTGATTTGTTTGCCTATTCTAATGGTCGGATTCAGCGATGTCATCGGATCCTGAAAGATCATTCCAATATCCTTGCCGCGAATCGCTTCCATTTGTTTATTCGTTTTTTTGAGAAGGTCCTGTCCTTGGAAAATGACCTCACCCTTTTTTATTTCTGAGGGCGGGGACGGAATCAATCGCATAATGGTCTGGGCGGTAACACTTTTACCGCTTCCGGACTCACCGACGATGGCAACCGTCTCCCCCTTGCCGACTTCAAAATTCATGCCGCGGACTGCCTTTACTTCACCGCCGCGAACACGAAACGATACGTTGAGGTCCTTTACCTGCAAGATCGGTTCCATACCTTCCCACCTCCTATTTTTTCAATTTCGGATCAAGCGCATCACGCAATCCATCACCGAAAATGTTAAATGCTAACATCGTCAAGCTGATAAATAGAGCAGGGAACAACATCCGCCATGGATAGTACATCCATCCGGACAGGGCATCATTAATCATGGAGCCCCATGAAGCAACCGGTGCTTGAACTCCAAGACCCAGGAAGCTCAGGAATGCCTCGGCAAAGATCGCGCTTGGAACCGACAGGGTCAAGGTAACGATAATCGGACCCATCGCATTCGGAATCAAATGCCGGAACAACAGGCGCGCGGTTCCAGCTCCCATCGAACGTGAGGCGAGGACATATTCCCTGCTCTTAAGCTGCATAATCTCGCCCCGCACAATCCAGGACATGTTAATCCACCCGGTGATGGTTAAGGCGAGTATGATCGTTCCTAAACTTGGTTCGAATACAACCAGCAGCAAAATCGTAACGAGCAGATACGGAATGGAATACAAAATTTCTGCAAACTTATTCATGAACTCATCGACACGGCCACCGAAATAACCCATGATGCCGCCATATATTACACCAATCATCAAGTCAATCGCAGCAGCTGCAAGACCAACGGTCAAGGATATCCGAGCTCCCATCCAGGTACGAACAAAAACGTCGCGGCCCAGATCGTCGGTTCCAAACCAATGTTCTGATGAAGGCGGCATATTCGTATTCATCAAATCATTCGTTTCATAATCATAGTTCGAGATCATCGGGCCGATAATGGCCATGATGACAATCAGGATCATAATAACCAAGCCCGTCATAGCAAGCTTGTTCTTGCGCAATCTTTCCCAGGAATCTCTCCAGGAGGACAAACTTTCACGCTGTATTACCTCGGATTGTTTCTCATCAGGACCAATTTTCTGAAAATCTTCAGGCTTTAAGTTTAGTGCCGCAGGATGAGGCATACTTTGTTCTTTCTCCATGTCTACCTCTCCTTTCCGCCGGTCAATTTAATGCGTGGATCCACAAATACATATACGATATCTGTAACGAAACGCGCCAGCATCAGCAAGATGCCGTAGAATATGGTAATCCCCATAATGACTGTATAATCGCGGTTTGTGATACTTTCAACAAACTGTTTGCCAATGCCGCCAATGCCGAAGATCTGTTCAATAACGACCGAACCGGTAATGATGTTCGCTGTCATTGGCCCGACGTACGTTACGACTGGCAAGATGCCGTTACGGATGACGTGACGGAACATAATGGCGAACCAGTTGAGACCCTTGGCCTTCGCCGTCTTGATATAATCCGAATGCAGCACTTCCAGCATGCTGGATCGCGTTAATCGTGCGATAAACGCAATCGGTTGAGCTGACAGGGCCATAACAGGGAGCACGTAGTCGAGCGGACCTTCAAAGCCCATAACATTGAAAATGCCCGCTTTCTCTGCGAGAACGTATTGCAACAATGACGCAAGTACGAAACTCGGTACTGCGATGCCGAGAACCGAGATAATCATGGCGATGTTGTCAATCAGCTTGCGGTGATACAGAGCTGCAAGCATCCCTAGCAGGACACCCACGATAACGGATACTACGATCGCGATAAGACCCAACCGGAGTGAAGGGCCAAATGTGTCAACAATAATATCAGTGACGGACTGTCCCTGTTTCTTCATAGACAAACCAAAGTCACCTTGAACGATATTGCCCAAGTATTTCGTATATTGCTGAAATACCGGTTTATCTAAATCATACTGCTCCATCAGCCTCGCCAAAATTTCAGGCGATGGCTTTTTCTCTCCCATAAACGGATCGCCCGGTATGGCTTTCATAAGAAAAAAAGTGGCTGAGATCAGTATGAACAACGATACAAGCATATAAAAAAACTTACTCGCCACATACCTCAGCATTTCGCTAGCCTCCTGATCAGTTGTTCTAAACCAAGCCGTCTATATAATTGTATTATTCTAGAACGGAACTGGCATCCCTTAACTTTCACCAACGGACACAAGATTTGGAAACCTTGCGCTCATACAAAAAAATCGGGATATATATGAGGTTTAAATGCCCCACATATATATCCCGAACCGTAACCTTTTATAAATGGTTTTACAAAAGACTACTCAATATATGCACGTGTGAAATCGATATCACCCTTATAATCCAGATGCAGATTCTTCACCCATGGTTTAACCAGGGACACGCTGGAGTAATAGTAGATCGGCATTACAACTTGGTTTTCTTCAACGAGAATTTTCTCAGCTTTGGACATCAGCTCCATGCGTTTAGCGTTATCGCTAGTTGCATAAGCATCCTTCACAAGTTTGTCATATTCTTCGTTCTTGAAGCCAGTATCGTTGTTACCACCGTTGGATGTCCACATATCGATATAAGTCATCGGGTCGTTATAATCTGCTCCCCAACCGGAACGGGCAACTTGATAGTTCAAATCCGTACGGTTCTTCAGGAATACGCCCCACTCTTGGTTTTGTACCTTCACAGTAACACCGAGGTTATTCTTCCACATATCTGCGATAGCAAGCGCAATTTTCTTGTGGTTGTCATCGGAGTTATGGATCAGAGTAACTTCCGGCAATGTGGTATAGCCTTTTTCCTTCATACCTTGCTCGAGCAGTTTCTTAGCTTCTTCAAGATTTTCATCGAAGTAAGTATCCGGCACCTCTTTACGGTACTCGTCGGACTCACCTTTGATACCAGGAGGAACAAAACCATGTGCAGGAAGTTGTCCACCTTGCGTGATTTTCTCTACGATCGCCTGACGATCAATCGCCATGGCAAATGCTTTCCGGATGTTCACGTTGTCAAATGGTTCTTCTGTTGTGTTAAAGATATAGAAATACGTTGATGAAATCCCTTTGATCATCAGTTCATCGCCCAATTCCTTCTTGATCGCATTGAGCTGATCCGTCGGAATGTTTCCTGTTGGATGTCCTGCATAATCCAATTCATCGTTACGATAGCTTGAAAGTTCAGTTGCCGAGCTGTTCACGATACTCATTTGAACTTTTTCAAGTTTGATTCCATCCTTGTCCCAATATTGGTCGTTCTTCACAAGCTCGATCTTTTGACCTTTGGTCATTTGTGAAACTTTGAACGGACCATTACCGATCAATGTTTCCGGTTTCGTTGCCCAAGAAGCATTACCTTCAACAGAGCTGTGAATCGGGAAGTAGGTTTGGAATGACATCAAGCTGAGGAAGTATGGCGTTGGGTTTGCCAGCGTAACTTCGAGCGTATAGTCATCGGTTGCTTTTACGCCGACTTCATTGGCGTCTTTGATCTCTCCAAGATTGTAAGCTTCAGCGTTTTTGATGTAATAGAGCTGATACGCATATGGTGATGCAGGAGTAAAGTTCGGATCAAGTACGCGTTTCCATGCATACTCAAAATCTTTGGCTGTTACTGAATCGCCGTTACTCCATTTGGCATCTTTGCGAAGGGTGAAGACATATTTCAATCCATCTTCAGAAATATCCCATTTTTCGGCTACGCCAGGCTCTTCAGAGCCATCTGCACCCTTGCGAACCAAACCTTCAAATACAGCACTGATTACCGTATTCGACGTGTTATCCTGAGCCAAGCCCGGATCCAATGTAGGAGGGTCGGAAGCAAGGTTCATACGGAAGACTTGCTCTTTAGGCTTGTCCGCCGTTCCGCCGTTATTAGCGCCTTCGTTCTTGTCAGCTCCACACGCTGCCAAAACCGAGCTGAAAGCAAGAATTAGCGTCATGAGAAGCAGTAATTTCTTTTGTTTCTTCATCTTGCGGTATCCCCCTCATAGATTTTAGGTATATGCTTATCGATTATACAACCAGTGGTCAAAAAAATCCAGAAATCAATAAATTGAAAAATCTGCCTGACCCAGAGATCAAACAGATTTATCATATAATACTAGTTATTAGATTGTACTTACATCATCTTAATTATGTAGGAGAGGAGACCAAAAAATGTAAAAACTATATAACCAAAACTCATGCTGACAAAACCCAGACGCCACACGGCGCGCAGCAGCCTCTTACCGTTAACCTTGCCTTTCCAGCGGTTCTGCGCACTGCCGATCAGCCCCGCTGCAATGAGCAGCATGAGGAGAATGAGATAGAACCCGAATTTGGACTGGAATGTATTATTAAACAAGGCGGAGACGGAAAACAGCATGAAAAATGTGGTTACATCCATGGCCAGTTCCAGCGCTTGCTTTCGATTTTTATTTCTTTGCAAAACAATGAAATACACCAGTAAAAACGGAATGAACGGAAAAAGACTTAATGTGTGAAACAGCCCCTGCAAAAAACCCATGCTAAAGACCCCCTATGTATTCATCCCCTCGATGAGCTGTGTGATCAGCTCGTGTTTTGGCACAGAAATGCCATATTTTTGACCCAAACGGACAATGCTACCGTTAATCCAGGCAACCTCCGTCGTTCTGCCGTCCATTACATCCTTAAGCATGGACGACGTGTTACCTGAAGTCGACTGGCAGACGGATAGGATCCATTCCCAAAGCCCGCTTCCATAAGGAATTCCAGCCGCTTCATATACGGCGATCCCTTCATTATATAACTGCTCCATAAGCCTGACTCGTTCTGGGGAAGTTAACAGCTCTCCATTAGGAATCCGCCACAATGCTGTCAAAGGATTAATGACCGCGTTGATCAGCAGTTTACGATTAATCATCTCATCCATTTCATTCGACAAAAAAGCTTCAAATCCTGCTCTATTCAGCTGTTTAACAAGCTTAATTTCATGATCTTCCTGAGAGAAGGCATCTAATGAGCTCCCGGCAGGTTTCATTTTGCCGATTGTCGTCGTTCCGTGACCGGCGTGCAAAACGGAGACGCTGCTTGTACGCTTGGCCCCTTCCGTCGTAATGGCGGCGTAGATCGTCCACATCGGCAGCAGGTCCTGAAGCCGCTCCAAATGGCCTGTACCGTTCTGAAAACATAGGAGTCTGCGGTGATCTTGCCCAAATAGAGCCAGCATCTCCGTTGCCACCTCTTCGATCCCTTGCTGCTTCAGCATGAGGAAAAGATAATCCGCATCGGCCCCGCCACTTGACTCGGCAAAGGATGACCATGAGCTGACCGAGAAAGCATGGGCGTCAACGACCTGGTGCCGGCCCGGCTCCTCGATGGTTATGCCGGAAGCCCGAAGCTTGTCCGCCTGCTCCTCGCTTCGACACCATAGCGTGACACGGCAGCCTGTATCCGCAAGTTTTCCCGCATATAACAGCCCCAATGAGCCGGCTCCGATAATATGGATATTCATGATAATCCCCCATTATTGTAATCAACCACAAAGTACTAGTCCTAGTATATATCAGAATAATCTCCTATACGCACAAATAACCCGCCAAGCGCATGAAATGCACTAATGCGGGTTACGGCTGGAGCAAGCTAATCTTTACCTATTCAATTCGTTCTAGGTTACCATTTGCGTCCATTTTAAAGCGTGTCTTAAGTTCCTCGTCTTCTTCATTTAAGAAAGCAAGTCTGCGTGCCCGATCCATAATCTGAATCAGTGCCTTATAATCGTCATTGACCACATGATAGTCCGTTTTCACTTCGCTGACTTCCTTCAATAACCTTTGATTCTCACTGCGGAGTCTTGAAAGCTCTTCCTCTTTCTCACGCAAGTTCTTCTCAAGCAATTTATACTGACGTGAACTTTCCTGAAGCCCGCCCTTCCACTGACGAAGGAAGCGGATAACGGCATCGATGGACAGTGTTTCTTCGCTTGCACCATCATTCTTATAGACATCGTGCTCCAGTTCCGGAGCAGCCAAACCGGCAACCTGCGGTCCGCTTACCGAAGGCTGTTTTTTATAATAACTTCTCTTTTGACGCTGAGATTTCGCCAAGCTGATAGCATCCTCATATTTCTTGCGAACGCAGCTGTTCCAACGAAATCCACAAGCCGCCGATGTCCGGCCGATTCTTTCTCCCACTTCCTCAAAGGCAGCCAATTGGGTGCTGCCCTCACGAATATGACGAAGGGTCACCTCCGCCAATATTAGGTCGTCCTCTGCACTCCATGCATCCTGTCTCACTGCTGACATACCATAAAACCCTCCTAACGACATCCTAAAATAACCGTCTTCAATACCGTAAATCGGCTGCTGAATAGGGTATAAAAACTGCTTAATTCATTTCTATGCCTCTCATAGAGTTCATAGAATCTATTTGATACTAAAATGTATTTCCATTTTGATTACAGATCATACTCTTACGAAGGCAAAAGGGAAGATTCGTCCAAATTATTCACGAATTCAACGTCCTGCTTCTGGTTAATAATAAAAAATAAAGGGTTTTCTTGAGTTAGGCGTTTACACGTTTTTCCCATAACGCTATAATGTTCATAGCAGCATTATGTGCGTACATACGAGAGGAGGATATAATCGTGGCACGGATGTTTCGAGTCCTTGGCTTTTTCACCCTGACTATCGGGTTGATGGCCTTTGCCGGAGATCATATTGAAATGGCACTGCTTTTCTTCCTGCAGACTGCATTTTTCGTGATCCTGGGATATTTGAAATTCACGGAGAGAACCTATATTCTTCTCTTCTGGGCTTATATGATCGTGACCTTCACAGGCTTTAGCTATTGGACGGTCTTCATTATGGGCAAACCACTCTAATAGGTAAACCATGCAAGCGATGTTTGTGATCCGCCTGCGCTCAACCTGGACAAACTGGGGCACGCTGGTGGATTTTCCTTGCGATTAGAGAATGAGAGTACTTAAAAGAGCGATCAGGTGCTTTAGCTGCCGGATCGCTTTTTTAATGCCCAAAGGTTGATAATTGAGTCGTATACGTCATATATTGGTTAAAATGAAGGGACAAACAGCGGTTGGATTCCTTTCGACTAACAACCATTCAAGGAGGACTCCCGTTTGAATGTACGAATAAAACAACCTCTCCTCCCGGTCATGCTGTGTATAACCCTGTTGTTCTGCTTCATAGGAGCTCCCGCTTCCGTATATTCCGAGCAGGATGCAAGCCCGGTTATGCCTGATTCGGAAGAGGCGCGCAAACTTCTGGAGGACAGCCTCTCCATTGTGGAGATCGACCATGAAATCGAACGGATAACCAAACGTATCGCCGAATTGCAGCAGCTCCAGAGCGAACTGCAAATTAAAATTCAGGATATGGGCTTGCGAATCGAAGACCGGCGAGATCGGGCGGCTGCCGTCCTTCGGTCATATTACATGGGTGAGCGGGATAACCTATTCTTCATGCTGTTGTCTGCAAAAGACTTAGCCGGTTTTTTCCGGATCATGGACTTTTACGATATGATTATTCAAAATGATCGGGATACACTTGCGGAATATAACCTTCAGTACCGCTCCCTTGCCTCCGCCCAGGCTGAAGCCGCACGCAATGCTTCTCAGCTCGTCGATGTAAAGGACAGCCTTGTCAAGCAGCGTGAACGGGTGGTGGCGCTTGAACAGCAGGTTGACGGAGCACTGACAGCCAGCGGCAACCCGGATGCCATGAAGAAATTGATTGAGGAGTTCACCCTTTATTGGGAGAACGTGGGCCTGTATGAGGTAAAGCGTCACTTCCAGGCTTTAGCCAGCGCCATGGAGAATTTGCCGCAATTTGTTCAGGGAAGCAAGAATATATTGAAAACAAACGGCAAGGAGTACACCATCGATATCCATGAGGATGATCTCAACGCATTTTTAAGATCCGAAGATGAAATCTTTAACAGCTTTGCTTTCCATTTTGACGATGGAAAAGTAATTGCTTCGGGTGAGAGCGGAAATCTCTCGCTTCTGATTGAAGGAAAATACACCGTGATTAACGAACCGGAGAATGCCATCATGTTCCAAGTCGACAAACTTGTGTTCAATCGGCTGGAATTGCCTGACACCACGCGCAAAGCACTGCAGGAAGAATTCGACATGAACTTTTATCCCAAGCAGCTGGTGTCTTTCTTAAAAGCAACGCAGGTATCCAGCCAAGATCAAAGATTAGTGGTCAAAATGGAGCTGGATTTATAGAAAAAAGCTGCACTTCGCTGAACTGCACCTCCAACTGTTAGATGTGTCTAACAATGGGGGTGCAGTTCACTTGGGCAGCTTTTTCTTTTATGGTTGAGCAGGCGTGTACATTTTCATATATTCTTCTATCGTGATTTCGCCAAGCAGCAGTCGATTGGCTGCTTCGCTATACGTTTGGAAATCTTCCGACTCCCCAAAATCCAAAGCAGCCGGCTCATTCCTGGAGAGCAGCACCTGGGCTGGAACGGCCGCCTTTTGCCAAATGCCCCGATCACTTAGGTTTGTACCCGTGACATACAGCTCCGAAATAACGGGGAGCGTTCCCGCCGCTTTGCTCCATTCACGCTGCATCTCTTTGCCGGTCATATACGTAATCCATTTCATGGCAAGTGCCGATGATTCCGTGTGTGCGGCTACAGCAAAACTTCGGGTTCGGACAACCGGCGTATCCAGACGGGCCTTCCCCATTGCCAATGCATGCGACATTCCGTTGTCATCTTGATCTGATAAGCTCGAATACGGCCTGATGACCACGGCTGCTTCCGTCATAGCGGTGGTGGTCAACGCTTGGTCATTAACCTCTGCTTCCAAGGCGCCTTGCTCTGATTCTGCCCATCTTCCCTGATTGCGAATCAGCATATGAAGAACCTCTTGATCCGGCATGGAGGGATCACCTTCGAGCAAATGAACCGCCGCACCGAAAGCGTAAGGATCATTCGAATCAAATAAGAGGATAGGACTTACTTTATGCAGCTCCGAATATTCCTGCCATGCCTGACGGCTCTGTGGCATTTTAAAAGGTTCTCCGTCCTTCCCCTTGGTCTGCCAGGTCATAATATAGGGGTCTATATCAAACGGCATTCCCCATTGATACCCGTTCCACTGCAGCGGTGGCAGAAGGCCATTCAAGATGTCTTCACCCGGCAGCGTGCCCTGAGAAGCATCAACAGGCAGTAGGCATCCACTCATTGCAAGCGCTTTAATAAAGTGTGAATCCGTTAATACAATATCAGGTCCTTCACCAAGGGACATCTCGAGCAGAAACGACTCTTTGCTTGTTTCACTCGTTTCCAGGGGCAAGATTTCAACATCAGTACCGGTCTCTTCCATAAAACGCTCATTAAGAGCTTTTAGTTGTCTCAGTTCATCCGGCTTTACCTGAACACCGACCTTGATCGGACCCATATCGGTCTCCGGTACTTCCGGTCTTTGCTGCGGAGGATTAGGCTCATCCCCCGGGGGCTCCCGTCTAGTGTGATGAGTGAAGTCAAAGCTGGGAGATAAACTGGATAAAGACAACAGTAAAATGGCAAATAAGAACCAATATTTCTTCCGCTTCATATCCCATCTTCACTCCTTCAATAGTCGCATGCCCTTATTTTACCAAACTTCTAGTACTCTTGTCCTATCTTTTTTGTTAATTATTCAGTCCAGATTTTACTAGTTACGATGGGAAGGAAAAAAGACTGTCCTATGAATCTGGAACAGTCTTAAACCTACAAGATATTTTAAGGAATCATTTCTCGGGAAATATAAGGTTATAACAAGTCGGCAGCCAGCTGAGCCAGCTTGGAGCGTTCCCCTTTAGTCAGCGTAATATGCCCGCTCAGATTTTCTTGCTTGAATCGTTCAACCACATAGGTCAACCCATTACTCACAGCATCCAGGTAGGGATGATCAATCTGCTCCGGATCTCCCATGAGGATCACCTTACTTCCTTCTCCCGCCCGGGAAACAATCGTTTTGACTTCATGACGGGATAAGTTTTGGGCTTCATCCACAATGATGAACTGGCCTGGTATCGAGCGGCCCCGGATATAAGTCAGTGCTTCCACCTGGATGCTGCCGAGCCCCATCAATATTTTATCGATATCACCCGATTTCTTGGTGTCGAACAAATATTCCAGATTGTCATATATCGGCTGCATCCATGGTCTTAGTTTCTCTTCTTTTTCGCCAGGCAAATAACCGATATCCTTCCCCATCGGAACGACCGGACGCGCAATGAGCAGTTTTTTGTATTTATGCTCATCCTCCACCTTGGATAGGCCTGCTGCCAATGCCAACAAGGTTTTTCCCGTTCCGGCTTTCCCGGTAATGGTGACTAGCGGAATATCGTCGTTTAGAAGAAGCTCAATCGCCATACGCTGTTGGGCGTTGCGGGCGCTGATGCCCCATACAGGTTCGTTGCTTAAATGGAGCGGCTCCAATCTGGTTGCATCCTCATTCACATGAAGGAGAGCTGACTTTCCAGTCCCCATCTCATCCTTCAGAATAACAAATTCATGAGGATAAAGCGGATAAGACAATTGAAGAGGTTTAATCGGCAAATAACGATAGCTGTAGAATTCATCGATCACCGAAGGATGTACCTTTAAGGTAGAGAATCCAGGATACAATTCACTTGGATCGGCTGTACGGTCCGATAAATAATCCTGGGTCGTGAGTCCGAGGACATCCGCTTTAATTCGAACAAGCACATCCTTGCTGACCAGAACGACGGGTCTTCCGTCCTCCTTCGGCTCCTCCTCCAATTTATAATTTAACGCGACAGCCAAAATTCGGTTGTCGTTGGATGCTTCGCTAAATAACTCCTGTACCTTGACGAAGCTGCGATGATTCAGCTCAACCTTCAACGTCCCGCCGTTCTCCAGAAGAACTCCGTCATGAAGATGACCTTGTTCTCTTAGCCCATCGAGCAATCGGGAGACCGTGCGGGCATTTCGGCCAATTTCATCCGCGTTACGCTTCTTCGAATCAATTTCTTCAAGAACCACCGCAGGAATGATGACTTCATGCTCCTCGAATGCATAGATCGACTGAGGATCATGCAGCAATACGTTCGTATCCAGCACAAATATTTTTTTCATCTTATCCCTCCACTGCTTCTTCATCAGGTACACACATAAACCTTTCCGTCCCGGACATAATAAGCGTAGCGACTGGTGTAATTTAGCGAACTCTACTACGAAAGGACAGATCAATCCATGAGAGCTGCTCTATCCATCATGCTAGCGGTGTTGTTGCTCGCAGGCTGCGGGACCGCCAATAACAATGCATCACCCTCTCCTCGTAATCAAACCAATGGAACCACTGCTAACAATGTTCAGAATATGAATGAAAACAGAGGTTATACCACTAATAATGTAGACGGCTGGACTCCGGATAACACGAATACGGGACAGGTTGGCAACGCAAATGATAACAACGGACAAGTTGACGCTACAACCGCAAATCACCTAAAATCACTGGCAGAGAGTGTGCCCGGCGTTAAAAACGCAAACTGTGTTGTCATGGGAAATACGGCTGTTGTTGGACTTAATGTAGATGGAAATTTAGATCGGGCAGAAGTCGGAACCATTAAATACACAGTCGCGGAAGCCCTTCAATCCGATCCGGCAGGTGCCAATGCACTTGTTACGGCTGATTTAGACGTTACAAACCGGATTGCCGATCTTGGCCGGCATATTCAGGAGGGAAATCCGGTTTCAGGACTTGCCAGTGAACTCGCTGACATCGTAGGCCGCATCATTCCTCAGCTGCCTAAAGATGTAACACCTCGTGATCGTAATGCACAAGATAACGGTGCACAAACGGTAAATCCGAATAATCGGGGTAATGCACCAGCCAACCCGAACCGTAATAAATAGGCAAGAAGACAAATCCTGTCATAACCCGAGTTTGTCCGTCACCTGTCTCCAAATTTCATACAAAAAAGCCCAGTGAAGCTCACTGGGCTTTTTTTAAGGTCATAACAACGCCTTTAGCGAGCATTTCTGCTTCGCCAGAGGCGTCGTGACCCGTATCATATTCAGAGTTTTGCAGCCTGTTCGGTGTGGAATTGACACCCATGTCGAATGAACACGCCTGAGAAGACATGGAATCAGAAGGATGACATTTGAAAGGCTCCCATCCCCACATGGAATCTGCTACCACAAATCCATGGGCAGGGTAATCCGTCTGCCGAGTACAGATCAATGGGTGTGTCGTATGCATCATAAGGTAGGACATGCCTTCGGCCTCCTGTACAATGATCTCCATCTGATACATTGTATTATAGCATACAATAAAACTTGCCTTCAATTGTCACGGAGTTGTTGCAGAATCCGCTTCTGTCCCCTGCTCGCCAGCGTTATGCTTGCCGGCAAGCTCGTCTTGCAGCGCTTGTCTGGCTGCATCCAGCTCGCTGCTGCTTATATATACATAAGGGCTCTTCCAATTGCCTGTAACCGGCATGAATTTCACATCATCTTTTCCGATATCATAATAAGTCGCAATCAAATTCCGGATCTGCTCCTGCTCGAAATCGGTGGTCATGTTATCGCTGACCGCATCCAGAGCATTGCCCACCTTCGCAACGCCTCCGAGCGATTTCATCTTATCGAGCAGGGAATGCAATACTTCGCTTTGGCGGGCATTACGCTCAAAATCGCTCGACTCCTTCGTTCTTGGCGAACATCTGTCACTGGATTTACGGTAACGAACATAATCCAGCGCCTCCTTGCCATCCAGCTTCTGAGGACCCACCGTAAGGTTAATGTCGGTCCCGTCTGCAGTATCGCGGTAACACATATTGTATTGAACGTTGACATCTACGCCGCCAAAGGTATCCACCACATCACGGAATCCCTGGAAATCGATAACCGTTACATAGTCGATATTAACGCCAAGATACTTGCTCATCATGACTTTCATTTCTTCTTCAGCCGGAATGCCGCTGCCGGGTTCCTTTTTCTCCGCAGCATTGTATGCCGCTTTAAACCTTGGGTAATAAGCGTTCAGCTTCGTCGCTTTATATCCATCGAGTTCAATGAGCGTATCCCGCGGCAGAGAAACCAGCGTCGACGTATTGGTTTCCGGATGCATGGTAGCGACCATGACCACATCCGTCAAGTAAGTCCCTGTTTCCGGGCGATGATCCGTTCCCAGGAGAAGCACCGTTATCGGTTTTTCCTTAGCGGATTGCCCTGGAGCTACTGGTTTGTCGATCCCGCTTTTTTCAATAATCTCATTGCCCTTGATGTACAAATATCCGGCATAACCTGCTGCAGCCAGAACTGCAATTAACAAGACGATAAGAATGAGTTTAAAAAATGATTTCCATGCGCTTTTTTTCTTTTTTGGAACTGGCTGTTTCTTGCCCTTCCCCCCACTTTTGGCTCTCGGAGGGAGATTGGTATGAGTAGGATTCATATCATAACACCTGATTTCATTCAAATTAGATGAATGTCCGATAAACGCTTCAACTTACGAAGCATTTACCGGACCTTGGTTAACTTCTCTCTCTTATAAACGAAGGGGATTGACAAAAAGTTGCCGGATTCAAAATACAGGCACTTTTTATAAAAATCTACATCAACTTATGATTTTGGTTCGGTCTGAGCCTTCTTCTTCTGACGATCTTCAACAAAATATCGAATACGCACCATCAGCATCAATGCCACTGCTACTAACAAGCACTGGATAATCGGCAGCTTATCAATCTGAAACACAAGCAGTATCGCCGAACCCAAAGCCATCAAGATATACAGGAGAATCTCCTTCAACAGAGGGAGCTTCTGCTTCACCCGGAATACCTTGTTGTAAACGTAGGTGATCAGCACAAAAATCACGATATAAGAGATGAGTGGGTGCGAGGCAAACCATTCTTGCATGATAGGTTCACTCCTTTTGGACAAGTCAATCTCTATCTATTATAGATTTGCTTGCGCCATTTTACGATGTTTTTCTGCACGTTCGCGCTCACTCTTGTTCAAAATCTTCTTGCGAAGACGAACGGACTTCGGCGTAATCTCGCAATACTCGTCGTCGTTCAAGTATTCAAGGGCCTGCTCCAGTGAGAAAATAACCGGTGTTTTCAATTTAACCGTGTCATCCTTCGTTGCCGAACGAACGTTGGTCAATTGCTTCTCTTTACAAATATTAACGACGATATCGTTATCGCGGGTATGCTCCCCGACGATCATACCTTCATAAATCTCAGTCCCCGGTTCCAGGAACAGGGTACCGCGATCTTCCACCGACATCATGCCGTAGAACGTTGAAGATCCGTTCTCCGTTGAAACCAGCACACCTTGGTGACGTCCACCCACTTGACCGCCGATAAGCGGACCGTAGCTGTCGAATGCGTGGTTCATGATGCCATAACCGCGTGTGAGGGTCAGGAAATGGGTGCGGTAACCGATAAGTCCGCGAGCAGGAATCAAGAATTCCAGACGCACTTGGCCATTTCCGTTATTCACCATGTTCACCATTTCAGCCTTGCGTGTTCCAAGGCTTTCCATAACGGAACCCATGCTTTCTTCTGGTACATCGATCATCAAACGTTCGATCGGCTCCATTTTGACGCCATCAATTTCTCTTACGATAACTTCAGGCTTGGAAACTTGAAGCTCATAACCTTCACGGCGCATATTCTCAATCAAAATACTGAGGTGAAGCTCACCGCGTCCCGATACGATATAAGCATCAGGGCTGTCCGTCTCATCCACTCGCAAACTTACGTCCGTTTCCAGTTCTTTAAAGAGGCGGTCACGCAGCTTACGGGATGTTACCCATTTGCCTTCGCGTCCGGCAAAAGGACTGTTGTTAACAAGGAACGTCATTTGCAGGGTTGGTTCATCAATTTTAAGGACAGGCAATGCCTCCGGATGCTGTGGATCTGCAATGGTCTCTCCGATGTTAATGTCTTTGATCCCTGCAATCGCCACGATGTCGCCTGCGCCTGCTTCGGCAACCTCGATCCGCTTCAATCCCTGGAAGCCGAACAGCTTCTCGATACGAGCATTCTTGGTCGAGCCGTCACGAAGCATAACGGTAACCGGTTGGCCTTGCTTAATAACACCGCGGTTCACGCGTCCGACGGCGATACGTCCAAGATATTCATTGTAATCCATCAAGGTAACGAGGAACTGGAGAGGCTCGTCCACTTTCTCTGTAGGGGAAGGGATATGATCAATAATGGTCTCGTAAAGAGCAAGCATGTTATCATCTTGCTTCTCAGGATCCATACTGGAAGTACCGTTTAAGGCAGATGCATATACAACGGGGAAGTCCAATTGGTCGTCATTCGCACCAAGCTCAATGAACAGATCCAGCACTTCATCGATCACTTCAGCTGGGCGGGCGGCTGGACGGTCAATCTTGTTCACAACGACGATTGGAGTCAAGTTATGTGCAAGAGCTTTACCTAACACAAACTTGGTCTGAGGCATACATCCTTCATAAGCGTCAACAACGAGCAGAACGCCGTCAACCATTTTCATAATACGCTCAACTTCACCACCGAAATCGGCGTGTCCAGGTGTATCCACGATGTTAATCAAGAAATCTTTATACGTAATAGCCGTATTCTTGGCTAGGATGGTAATTCCGCGTTCGCGCTCCAAATCATTGGAATCCATCGCGCGTTCCTGCAGCGTCTCATGCTCCCGGAAAATACCGGACTGCTGCAGCAGTTGGTCTACAAGTGTTGTTTTGCCATGGTCAACGTGAGCAATAATGGCAATGTTGCGAATCTGATCTCTTGATTGCATAAATATATCTCAAATCCCTTCTGTTCGAATGAGCCACAAAGAAAGCGCCGGACGACATGCCGACGCTTCAACATACATCCTATAATATAGGTAAACGAGCGGGAAAATCAAGTCTTTTCAGAAAACTTCCAGCAACTTTTACCTCTTACCAATTACCAGCCTCTGCTCCATTTATTATTGCGCCCGGAACGATTGCGCCCGAAGATCATCCAAACGCCCGCTGCAATCAGGATCAGGGCAATAATGTAGAACGCTCCAGTCTCAAGCCAGGTGAAGAAGAAAATCAAAACAGAAAGCACTGTCAGTCCAAGCGCAACCGGCAGCGCAGCGCCTGGTCGCGGGCTCTCGTACAGATAATATTCATACAAGCCGACAGCCACGCCGAGAATTAACACAGGCCATAATGAAGCCATCAGTCCCCATCCCCCAATAATACATATGAAGAACAGAAGGCCATATACCGTCAGAATACCGCCCGGAATCAGAACCGCGGCAGTGGCACGGCGACCAAAAAACATGATATGCAAAAAAATACCCGGCAGCAGCAGGACGAGCGGCCATAACGTTCTTCCCAAAAATCCAAATACACCAAGCTTGCCGAGCAAAATAACGACTCCAGCAACAACGATGAAAATACCCAGCGCCAAATCTTTTCTGGAGGACATTTGATCACCCTCTCTTCAATATATGTATCACCAAAAATAGCGGTTTCTAAAAAAAGCTGTTACGTTAATTTTAGCCCAAACCGACAAAAAAAACCATATCCCGAGCTTGTTCCACTTGAAATATCCTTTCCCCGTCCCATATACCTGTATTGACCCAACAAAAAATGGACGACTGCAAAGAGCAGTCATCCATTTTTCCTATGCTTTCCTCATATGCCGCCAAAGGGTTGTTAAAATAAACTCCCGTTATAAGGGCCGTCTCACCGTCTGTAATCCGCCAATGAGAACGACGGCACCTGCAATGACAATCGGCAGCAGATTGTGGGCATAAGGCATCCAGTAAGCCAGTAGCAGCCCTACGCGGGAATCCTGTATGAGCATTTCGCCTGCTGTAAAAGCTAGAATACCGGCACCTATGTAAAGCAGCACGGGAAACTTGTGAAGCAGGCTTGCGATCATCCCGCTTCCCCATACAACGATGGGAATGCTTAATAATATTCCGATGACAATCAAGGAGAGATCGCCTTTTGCAAGCCCCGCAATGGCCAAGACATTATCCAGGCTCATCACGAAATCGGCAATCAATATCGTATTGACTGCAGCCCATATCGTTGAAGCTTTGGCCAAGTTTGCATGGTCATGCTCCTTCTGCATCATGAGTTTGACTGCGATCCAGATCAACAATAAGGCGCCGCCAGCCTGTAAAAATGGAATTTTCAGCAGCAAAACCGCCAAAAAAGTCAGAATACACCGTAAGAGAACAGCCCCTGCGGTCCCGATCCAGACCGCCCGTCTGCGGTGTATTTCGGGAAGGTCTTTGCTGGCCATCGCGATGACCAGCGCATTGTCGCCACTGAGTACAAGATTGATCATCAATATCTGTCCCAACAAAAAAATCGTCTCCACTAAAACAACACCCCCCACTTTACACATATGTGGAAATTGTCCAGGCTATGCTTGCACATCGGGAAAAATAGGCCTATAATAAATCCACTTTTGTTTAATGGTGGGACCGTATTCTAAGAGGAGTGACATTCATGGAAACCACAGCCGCTGAATTTTTTCTTGCATTAATCAACATTGTATTTTTGGATCTGATCTTGGCCGGGGACAATGCCATTGTGATCGGTCTTGCAGCACGCAATCTTCCGAAGGAAACCCAGAAAAAAGCAATTATCTACGGCACGGCCGGAGCTGTTATTCTTCGTATCATTGCCACCATCCTCGTTGTCTGGCTGCTTAACATTCCTTGGTTACTGCTTGTGGGAGGCGTGCTCCTGATTGGCATTGCCTACAAGCTGATGACCGACGACAATAATGACCATGGCAATATCAAAGCCGGGAAAAGCCTTGGCGCTGCTATTCGTACGATCATTGTAGCTGATGCCGCTATGGGCCTGGACAATGTCATTGCCGTTGCCGGCGCTGCGAAACACAATATGATCCTTGTAACGCTGGGCCTGCTCATCAGCGTACCTATCGTGGTATGGGGCAGCACGCTGTTTATCAAACTGATCAACCGTTTCCCATGGATTATCTATGTAGGTTCTGCGGTACTTGCGTACACGGCGTCCTCCATGATTACCGAAGAGAAGCATTTTATGGGATATTTCGAAGCGCACCAGATTATTAAATATCTCTTCATTGCTGCCATCATTGTCGGTGTGCTGACTGCAGGACATCTGAAAAAAAGATCTGCCGCACGCCGTCAGTCATCCAGCCAGTCATAATTAAAAGTCCATACGCATACAAAAAAACAACACCCCAAGGCTTTCTAAGAAGCTTTGGGGTGTTGTTTATGTTTAAACCTGTGCACACTCGTCCGGTTTACTCAACCCTTGTTACCTTCGCTTGATACTCGATTAAAACCAGTCTTCGTTTACGACGGGCTCCGCATGCTTTTCTTCAAGCTCACCGATGTTACTGTCCGGGGTAATAACCACCGTCTCCGTACCTTCAATGGCTGCTTGAATCCGTGCAGGCAGCTCGGGAATGGAAGCCTCCACCTTCTCGATGATCTTCAAATTCGGATTGGTGGTGGGCGATTTAGGCACAAACAGCGTACAGCAATCCTCATACGGCAATATCGATGTCTCGAATGTACCAATGTCCATTGCAGTGTTGATGATATCGTTCTTATCCATCATAACGAGCGGCCGCAGCAGCGGCAGCTCGGTGGCTCTGCCGATCACATTCATGCTGGGCAGCGTCTGACTGGCAACTTGTCCGAGACTGTCACCCGTCACGATCGCCAATGCCCCTTCCCGCTCAGCAAGCGAGGAAGCAATCCGCAGCATCGCTCTGCGCATAAACGTAATGATCAGATTATCCTGGCCGATGCCGACAAACGAAGTCTGTACATCCGTGAACGGAACGAGGTGCAGCTTGATTTTCCCGGTGTAGCCCGATAACAGCCTTGTTAACTCCATTACCTTTTCCTTCGCAAGTTGGCTGGTGTAGGGAAAACTGTAGAAGTGTACGCACTCAATTTCAAGTCCTCTGCGCATGGCTGACCAGCCCGCTACAGGACTGTCGATCCCCCCCGATAGAAGCAGCATGGCCTTCCCATTCGTACCAATCGGATATCCGCCGGCGCCGGGAATCACTTCATAGTACAGATACGTCTCGTTCTCCCGAATTTCCACACGAAGCTCCATATCGGGCTGCTTTACCTTTACTTTAAGCTGTGGATAGGTTCGCAGCAAGGGCGATCCGACTAAATGATTCATCTCTTGCGAGGAATGAGGAAATTGTTTCCACACCCTTCTCGCATTGACTTTGAAGGTCGACGGGTCAGCCAGTGCCTTCTGTCCCACAAAGTCAATCGCGGTTTCGATAATACGGTCAAGCTCGGAAGGACATACACGAACTGGACTGATGGATACAAGGCCAAATACTTTTTTAAGGACATGGATCAAGGCCTCGGGAGATTCTCCGTTAAGCTCGACGTACAAACGGCCGTATTCCTTAACGATTTTCGCTCCAGGAAACGGTTTGAGCACGCTTCGAATATGATTCAAGACCGATCTCTCGAATCGGTTGCGGTTTTTGCCTTTTAGAGTAAATTCGCCAAAGCGAAGCAGCAGTTTATCGTAGGTCATCTCCGGTTACCCTCTCTTTCTATAACGGGACGCAGGTTCCCGCAAACTTTTGCCAAGACTTCGACAAGCCGCGCTGCATCGCCGAGCTGATGCTCTTTGCCGAGACTGATGCGAATTCCGGAGGAAGCAACGTCCATGTCCTTCCCCATCGCTAACAGGACCCGGCTGGGCTCGCTTAATTTAGAGGAGCAAGCGGATTTGGTTGAGACGAGCATGCCCATCTCTTCCAGAGCATGGACCATCACCTCGGGTTTTAGTCCCGGATACGAAAAATGAATGATATGAGGCGCATTTTGTTCGTTGCTGTTTAACACCAATCCCGGGATTTTGCGGATGCCCTGAACCAGAAGTTCTCTTATTTCCGTCATCCTTGCATAAAACTCGGGCTGGCGTTCTCTGGATAATCGCATGGCCTTCGACATCGCTACCGCTCCGGCAACATTCTCCGTTCCTGCCCGGTGTCCATTCTCCTGCGATCCGCCCGATACCAGCGGGAACAATTGCACGCCTTGCCTAATATATAGCACGCCCATTCCTCTCGGACCGTTGAATTTATGGGCAGACAGGCTGTATAAGTCGGCCTGCCACTGGGAGAGTGTCACCGGCAATTTGCCAAATCCCTGTACCCCATCGATATGCAGCAGCGTTCGTGAATTTCGCTCCTTAACGATACGACCCACTTCAGTCAGCGGCTGGACGGCCCCGGTCTCATTATTGACATGCATGATGCTGACGAGCACGGTATCTTTGCGCACAGCTTCCGTCAAGGCAGCCAGATCCACCACGCCGGCGGCATCTACCGGTAGATAAGTCACTTCCCATCCAAGCGTTTCCAGCTGCTTGCAGCTTTCATATACGGAAGGATGCTCTGTTCCCGTCGTGATGATGTGCCGGCCACGGCTGCTGTACTGCATTGCAGCCCCTTTAATCGCCATGTTATTGCCTTCAGTTGCCCCGGAAGTGAATACGATCTCCGTCGGCTGAACGTCCAGCGCGGCTGCACATACCTCTCTTGCCTTTTTCAACAGTTTAGCGGCAGCCTCGCCTGAACGATGAAGTGCTGACGGATTCGCATAATGCATTTTCATGACTTCTGCCAACGTGTCCACTACTTCATCATAGGGAGGGGTCGTAGCAGCGTGATCCCAATATATCAAGGTAATTTCCCCTTTCCATCATACGCATCGCACGTTGTAAAACTTATTATTCCAGACCTTTATATTTACACAAAAAGACCAAACGGTAAAGCCGCACTCCATCTTTAGATCGGAAAGCGGCATGTATCGTTTGATCTTCTATCATCTTCCTATTTATCCCCGTGCGGGTTTATAACATGTATTTTGATTGTGCATTCATGACTTTACCGATGTATGCTTGGGTTTCCTCGGGTAATTCATGAGCAACGGACATCAGCTCTTCATCACTGGATACACCCAAATTCGCGATACGGGTTGGACCTGCATTATACGCTGCAAGTACCATAGCCATTTCTCCGCCAAACCGCTGAATCAGATTGGACAGATATTTAGTACCACCTTCGATATTCTGAGCCGGATCAAAAGGGTTGCTTACCCCAAGTCCCCTTGCTGTGCCATCCATCAGCTGCATCAGCCCCTTGGCGCCTGCAGAGGACACCGCGTTTGGATTAAAGGAAGATTCCGAATCGATGACCGCTTTGATCAGCGATACCGGCACGCCATAGCGTTCCCCGGCCGCCGTAATTAAATCCTCAAAGGTCGTTGGCTTTGTTGCTCCTGTGTCATGGACGACCCCCTCCATTGGTAAAGACGAAGCAGATTCATCTACAGCTCCTAGCTGCTGCCATAACAGCCCATCCTTAAAGGTTACGCCAGGCGCAAGCTGTGTAATCGAACGTTCGACCGGCTTGGAGGTGGAATCTTCGGTAAGCAGGCTGCTTAGCACATTGACAAATCCGGTTGCCGACTCGGTGGAATTCGTATTCATCTGTGGTATATCCGTCATTTGCTTCCATGATATCGGATCTATTTGCATCGTTTAACTCACTTTCTGCAGCGAAATTTCAAACTTGTCCTTTATTTTATCATGGAACTGGAACAATCTGCTATACCTATTCGGCAAAAAAATAAGCGAATCAACCGTTCTGGTTGATTCGCCCTATGTTCACCATAATCAAATGAATTATCTACTGAAAGGAATCAAGATAAAATAACTGAGCGTTGCCAATATGCCGAGTCCGATCGACCAGGCGCCTGTCGTTTTGCTGCCTTTGCTGTAGGCGTAATATCCAACAACCGCAGCGATGGGTCCCAGGATTACCGACCACATGAACAAGGAGGCGATGCCTAATACCAAGCCCACATATCCGACGGTACGACCGGTAGAGACGTCTGCCTTATCCTCGTCCACTCTTCGTGCCGAAGCATCCACAGGGGGAGCCACCTCGGCTGCATATTCTTCACGGTGATCTTTGCGCGGGAAGTCTATCCGGTTTCGCTTGCCTTCTACAACCTTCATTTTATGCTTGCGATGTTTTTTATCCATAAACTAGCTTCCTCCATTTCCATCATCCTAAAGTGCCCGGCACCCGGACTTTATCCGGCTTATTTCCCGTCAGCCCTTCGGCTTAAAGGTCAAACAGCAGGTCTCGGAAGACTTGTCAGCAACATCCTGATGGTCGTCTACATAGGGCTCTGCTCCATACTCTTCATTGAGTTTTACATTCGCATGACGGTCAATTTCAATCATGATCATCTCGGCATGACATAGGTTTTGTTCTCCCCAGTAATGGCAATTGCTGACACTACACTTCACTAATGGTTTGGCTTCGTTGGCCATTTTGGCATCACCTCGTCAACATTTTTTCCTTAGTTTACTGCCGGTATGCACAAGAACGATTGTCAGTTGGTGCCTAAGCAGCGAAACGCAAAAAGAGATGCCAATGGTTGGCATCTCTTGAATGTTCCTTATTATGCTATGCGTGTCTTTTCTCTGATTGCATACGGCGTTCCGTCAAATAGTCGCTTTCGTAGTAAGCAAGATCATCGCGGAGCTCCTCATAAATCTTGGTAATGTTCATAATGACATCACGGGCAGGACGAACCGGCTTCTTCCGGAAACGAATCGCATCCTGTCCGGTATAGGCGTAACGACCATCTTCGGAATAACTTTCATTTTTGGGATAGAAGAAGCTGTTGACACAGCGGTGATACAAATTATACAAAGCCTTCTCGGCAAAATCGATATCAAAATTAGGGCGACGCTGTACAACACCAAGCTTCTCATAGGAAACTTCAGAAAACACAAGCAAATGGCGAACATCCGACAGAAATCCTTTGTAAAAATGAACGGTTTCCTCGTCTTGTTCCGTTACCAATTGAGATAAAGCATGTTCATTCAAAAACGTTTCCATAATCGAAATAGCAGATTTCAACTTTTCTCTGGACTCCGAGCATAAATTCTGAAGATTGTCTGCTGGCATTACGATAGATCCCCCTTAAATGGTCGTGACCCTACAGGTCATATAGCCTGGCGGTCGTTATAATATGTACTATCCTAACACAAATTTTGGGATAACGAAATCCCTATCATGAATACACTTACAAGGTTATTTTTAGTGCTTTTCATTTTGCGCCTTCCCATCCGTTTTACTCATGATATGGAACGCATAAAAAGGATTCACTCTCCCCACGCTAAGACTACTTCAATCATGAATGCGGCGAGGAGGAAAACTTGTGAAATCCCGTACCCTATGGAGCATCTTAGGTGCAGCGTCAGTTATTGGCGCGCTTCTGATCTTACTGTTCATCCCCGGTTCAAAACAGCCGGCTCCCACGGCTGAACCAACACAGCCTTTAAGGCCCCAGCAGGAGAACAAGGCTAAACACTTTACCATGCAAAGCGATCTCCATGCGACGGATCAACTCAACCGTCTTGATGCAAAAGGTCATCTGCGCAAAATGCTGAACAATAACGCTTTGCGCAGTTCGGGTCAAATAAAAGCCTATACGCAAAAAGAACAAAAGCTGCACAAGCATTTTCAGCAAGTACGGTGGTATAACCTCAAGCAAAACAAAATGACGGATGTACAGGGTCTGCTTCCCAAACTGAACAAAAAAGATAAGAATCTGATCACTCATCATTTCCAAATGGCACAGCAAAAGCTGAAACGGGGAGAATCTTACGATTCACCCAAGTTCAATGTCGCGGGGCAGCCTTATTTTGTTGTTGCCGAGCCGTCCAAGGATGGCAAATATGGCGCCGCCGCTTTGGTTAATCAAGGCGTACTGCATGAAGTAAGCAATCACCAGAAACGGAATCTTCGCTTAATTCCGTACCCGAAGGAAGGTAAATTCAAGGTCGAATCCATTCATGCGGATACCCTCTCCGATATTACCGTCAAAACGGGACACGATAATGAAAAGGCCAGTCACTTTTACGAAAATGAAATTGTGGTGTCCTTTCAGAATGAGCCGTCTAAGCAGCAGCTCCTCAACATCTCTAAGGAGATATCATGTGACACTCCGAGGAAACTTGGCTATGCCTATGTTTTTCGTTCCAAAGATATGGACTACCATAAACTCCGCTCCTATTTCGAGCAGAAGTGGAAAACGAAGTATACTGAGCCTCACTACATCTATTTAACCAATGATCGCCCCCCTCAATCCAGAATAAACTCGGATTTCTTGCCGGATGGAGCGAATGAGCAAGTCAATATCCCGAATGATTTGCTGTTTTCTCAATATCAGTGGAATCTGCCCGTCATTGAGACGAACCGGGGCTGGGATCTGTCCAAAGGCAGTGAAGATGTCATCATCGCCGTAATTGACACTGGTGTGGATCTTCAGCATTCCGATTTGGATGGACAGTTGGTGGAAGGATACAACATCGTCGAGAAGGACAAACAGCCGCTGGATGATGTGGGTCACGGGACGCATGTAGCCGGGATCATCGGTGCCCTGGTCAACAACGGTGAAGGTGTTGCCGGGGTAAGCTGGTATAACAAAATCATGCCGGTCAAAGCACTAGACGGATCCGGATCAGGAACAACCTATGCCGTCGCAGAAGGCATAATTTGGGCCACGGATCACGGAGCCAAGGTGATCAATATGAGTCTTGGCAACTATGCGGACTCCCAGTTCCTGCACGATGCCGTGAAATATGCTTATGATCGCGACGTTGTTCTTGTTGCTGCCTCAGGCAATGACAACACGGAGCGCCCTGGTTATCCTGCCGCCTATCCGGAAGTGCTGGCTGTCGCCGCAACGGATTCCAATCAGAAGCGGGCAGAATACTCGAACTACGGCGATTATATCGATGTGGCTGCTCCCGGGACCAATATTGCAAGCACGTTTCCAGGGAATCAATATGCGGCTTTATCCGGAACCTCCATGGCCAGCCCTCATGCAGCCGCCATGGCGGGTCTCATTCGTTCCCTTAACCCTGATCTGACCAATCAGGAAGTCATGGACGTCATGATAAACCAAACGGTCGATCTAGGCGATAAAGGAAAAGATAAATATTACGGTCATGGTCAGATTGATATTTTCCAATCCTTGAAAGCAGTTGGCGCCCCCGATGTCCCTCTTCAAATGTGGCCGGGTCAAACGCTTCAGAATCTGGAGCAGGAACTTCGCAAATTAAACGGCTCCAACGAATAAAATACACGAAATAAAGCAGCTTCCGCCTCGATCGCGTTAGCTGCTTTATTCCTATCGGAGGCAAGAGCACTTACATTTATTTCTTCCGGCGGGAACGGCTAGTACGTACTGCAGCTTTCTTCGAACGCTTACCGGAGACCGTAACTCCACCATAGCCTGCATTGTCGCTCACGACTTCTTCTTCGCTGTACGTGTATATATGTTTTTCTACAGGTACGCAGTGAATCTTATCCACCACTTTAATCGGATGAATAACGGGTACGATTTGCGGTACATAGTGGTCTCTAACGACAACGATCGGCTCGCACACAATCGGTGACACAGGAGGACATGGATTTTCTTTATGACAAGACATGTTTTTTTGCATCTCCTTTCCGTTGATGATTATAGCTTATTATCCCAAGGGCTATTTGGTATGGACGATTATCCGTACAGGACACATGATCTGCCAATATTTTCGCGAAACCTAAAGAAAAACGTCTATCGACGTACTTTCTCAGAAGACAGACCGCGGTTAGAGGAAGTTTTTCTTGCGATATCAGGAAGGCCCAAGCTTCGAAGTTTATAACTTCTGATATCATGAAAAAACGCGCATTTCCTGTAGACCCCTCACGAGGAGTCCAAAGAAAATACGCGTTTGTACCATAGCGGTATTAGTAAAGCAATATGTTGTTCAGTTGGGAAAGCTTTCCGTAAGCCGGGTTCTGTGCTCTTCGTGGTCATAACGGGAACTACCCTGCCACCATGAGCGACAATCATCTATCTAGGCCGATCATTACTAATCGACTCAAGCGACCAACCCGGACGCGCCTCGGGCTAAGGCTGTCTCCTCGAAAGAGACTGCGTCCCATTAGGTCTTGCTCCAGGTGGGGTTTACCAGGAACGAAGTCACCAGCGTTCCTCGGGGTCTCTTACACCTCGGTTCCATCCTTGCCTGTGCCACCCTAAGGCGGCCATCGGCGGTCCATTTCTGTGGCACTATCCTTCAACTCGCGCTGACTGGACGTTATCCAGCACCCTGCCCTATGGAGCCCGGACTTTCCTCTCGCGGCTTAGAGCCGCCAGCGATTGTCTGTCAAACTTTCCGGACAACATTACATATTATACAGTGATTTGAAGCGGTACACAACCCATTAAACATTAACAATAGCTGATTATTTTCCCAGCTTGGCCTAAGCACTCTTCATTGTCAGGCGGTGTCAGAATGAGGCCTCTTTTCCTTGCCTTACATTTCTGTTCCTTACACGAACTGGAATGGCTCCGTATTGATGCGGGAAGCAACAACTCGGGTTTCATACTTATGTTCCTGCAGTTTCTGTTCCATCCACTCGGCGACCTTGACCTTCATAATCTTCTCGGCATTATGACCCGGATCAATGATGGTAAGTCCTGCTGCGAGCGCATCCTGTGCCGTATGATAATCAACATCTCCGGTTACCAGCACATCCGCTCCACGGAACAGTGCCTTCATCATGTAGCGTCCTCCGGATCCCCCGATGACGGCCGCCTTGCGGATGGTGCGGTCGAGCTCTCCTACAACACGAACATGTGGAACCTCCAGCTTTTCTTTGACCACGTCTACCAGCTCAGCCAACGTCATAGGCTCTTTTAGCTTACCAACCCGGCCAAGACCAAGGGATCTCCCTTTAAGGTCCATGGCATACAGATCATACGCAACCTCTTCATAAGGATGCGCCTTCAGCATCGCCTGGATCACTTTGTTGCGGATGGCATGAGGAACAATTGTCTCGATCCGAACCTCATTAGCACGTTCCATCTTGCCTTCCTGACCTAGAAATGGGTTGCTGCCTTCTCGCGGAACATAGGTGCCAAAACCCTCAATGTTAAAGCTGCAGTGGCTGTAATTTCCGATCCAGCCTGCACCGGCGCCGAGCACAGCATCGAGCACCTCTTGATGATGACTCTTCGGCACAAATACCACCAGCTTGGATAACTGTTCATTATGCATGTCATGGATAGGCGACGTATTCTCGATTCCCAAGGCCTCCGCCATCCAATCGTTCATTCCGCCTTCGGTTACATCGAGATTGGTATGACTTATATATACCGCGATATCGTGTTTGATCAGCTTTTCATACACCTTGCCCATCGGTGTATCCGTCTGCAGCTGCTTCAGCGGACGGTATATAATCGCATGATGCGCGATAATCAGATCAGCCCCAATCTCAATGGCTTCATCCACCACTTCATCATTGACATCCAAAGCAATCAGCACGGTGCGAATGTCCTTTTGCAATGTTCCAAGCTGGAGTCCGATCCGGTCATCGGGTTCGGCCACGTGCTTCGGGGCCAATTGCTCCATATATTGAATTACGGTTTGTCCTTTGGCAAGCATGCCAGCACCTCCTGAATAAACTCGATATCCGAACGAATCTCACTCGCCTTGTCGGCTGCCGTGGTGAGATCTGAACGCGAAAGCGATAGAAGAATATACTCCATCTTCTCTATCTCCGATTTCCATTTATCATAGAAAACCGGATTCGGGGACTGCGTGAGCCAAGGTCCCATACGGAAAAGCCAGTCCGTAGATAATCGGAGACCGCCCCCAATCGCTCTATCCTTGTAAACCTGCTCATTCGTCAGGTCTGTTGTATGCGAAGGCTCGGCGACCAGCACTTCGTAAATTTTGCCGTCTTCCTCCAGGATCCATTCCTCAATCAGCACCCAGCCATGGGAGTACAGCCACTTGCGCAAGATATCTTCTCCCACATTCGGCTGCAGGACCAGCCTGCGGACGCCTGTCAGCTTATCGATGCCGCGGTCCAAAATCGCTGCAATCAAGCTGCCACCCATACCGGCAATCGTAATAACGTCGGCCTCACCGGCTGAGAGTACGTTCAAACCGTCTCCTCTTCGCACGCTGATGACCTCAGTCATCCCTGATTCGATGACCTGCTTGACGGCAGCATCATAAGGGCCGGGATTGACCTCACCGGCGATCGCTTGAATGGCTGCTCCGCTCTCTACGGCAGCCACAGGCAGCAGTGCATGGTCGGAACCGATATCAGCAAGTCGGCTGCCGCGTGGAATCTTCTCCAGTATTTTCGTTAATCTTCTTGATAATTTCACGGTCGATACACCTTACCATTCCATATTTTCGTCCAAATCACGATCTATACCTTACCCTAACAGAGACGATACCAAACTGCAAACCGGTAAATCCGGTTGAAAAACATCGTGCCTGTTCATTTGCAATGGGTCTGGAAAAGAGCTAAAATAAAGACCAATAAAACAAATGCAGGAAGAAATTCCATAACCAAGAAACTCATACATGCCATGCATAAATTCGAAAAAAAGGACCTGCTGCCGTTACTGCAGAAGGTCCGTGGATTAAGCTATTCGAGGAAATCCTTTAACCGTTTGCTGCGGCTCGGGTGACGAAGCTTACGGAGCGCTTTCGCTTCAATCTGTCGAATCCGTTCGCGGGTAACACCGAACACTTTGCCGACCTCTTCCAGTGTTCTGGTGCGGCCATCATCGAGTCCGAAACGAAGACGAAGCACATTCTCCTCGCGCTCTGTCAGCGTATCCAGCACATCTTCGAGCTGTTCCTTCAGAAGCTCGTAAGCTGCTGCGTCAGCAGGAGCGAGTGCTTCCTGATCCTCGATGAAATCTCCGAGGTGGGAATCATCTTCTTCACCGATCGGCGTTTCCAGCGAAACCGGCTCCTGGGCGATTTTCATAATCTCCCGGACTTTCTCAACACTGAGTTCCATCTCGGCAGCAATTTCCTCCGGCGAAGGCTCACGTCCGAGCTCCTGCAGAAGCTGTCTGGATACACGAATCAGTTTGTTGATGGTCTCGACCATATGCACGGGAATTCGGATGGTACGGGCCTGGTCAGCAATAGCGCGCGTGATCGCTTGGCGAATCCACCAAGTCGCATACGTACTGAATTTGAAACCCTTTTTGTAATCGAACTTCTCCACGGCTTTGATCAAGCCCATGTTGCCCTCCTGAATCAAATCCAGGAACAGCATTCCTCGTCCGACGTAACGCTTCGCGATACTTACAACGAGACGCAGGTTGGCTTCAGCCAGACGGCGCTTGGCTTCCTCATCTCCCTGTTCAATCCGGTTGGCAAGTTCAATCTCATCATCTGCTGACAACAGCGGAACCCGGCCAATTTCCTTCAAGTACATCCGTACCGGGTCGTTAATCTTGATCCCAGGAGGCAGCGAAAGATCGTCGTCAAACCCAAAATCCTCATTATCATGGGATTCGGAATCTCCCGCTTGCCGGTGAGTACCCTCTTCATCATTCTCATTAACTACATCGATACCCAGGTCGGCCAGCTGCTCATAGAACTCTTCCATCTGCTCCGTATCCTGATCAAATGGCGATAATTTCTCCATAATATCTTTATAGCTCAATACGGATCTCTTTTTACCCTGTTCAATCAACTGATCCTTGACTTGATCCAGCGTAAATTCCGTTTCTAGTTCAGTATGCTGATCATTCGCCATCATTCGACTCCCTCCTCCCTAGAAACAGCAATGCGCGGGGCCTCATTGTCTTTCTAGGGCGATAATCTCACTTGCAATTTGTGCGGCTCGCAAAAAATCTCCTGAGCGCTCCGCTTTAATCATCTCTTCTTTTTTCTGGTCGATCTCTCTCTGCTGCGGAAATTTCAGCACCTCACGTATGCAATCATCGAGCACTTGAACATTCCACTCGGCTGGTGCTTCCATCATCATGATCGAGCTGACCGTCATTTCCAAACGATCGTCGTGGAGCGATGACATGAAACGGCTGATATCCGGAGATTTACCCTGTGCGTAAAAAGCATATAGATAAGCAGCAATTGCCGCATGATCCTCAATATTAAACGCTTCTCCCAGGCGATCGCCAACGTATCGCGCGGCCTCCGCATCCTGCAGCATCAGCGACAGCAGCCGCCGCTCTGCAGCATGGTAAGCAGGCAGAAGTACCGGGGCGGGCTGGCGCCCTTTTTTATGCCTACCATTATTCCACCTTTTTTCCTTATTATCCCCATCGCCCATCTTTTTTTGCATCGATTGCCGAAGCAGATTGCAATCCTGCTTAAGACTCTCGTAGGAAAGATGAAGCTCGGAGGACAACTCCCTCAAGTAAACTTCTCGTTCAGTCGAGGAATTCAGTACGGCGATAATGGGCAATGCCTCTTTGGCGTACGCAATCTTACCATCTTCTTCTAGCAGTATATGGTTTTTCTTCAGATATATAAGTTTAAATTTTGTTGTTGAAACAGCTGTTTCTACTACATGCCTGAAACGCTCGGCACCGAATTTGCGGATATAATCATCCGGGTCCATTCCTTCGTTCACCAAAGCGATTCGTACTCTGAGACCAACGCCTTCCAGCATTGGAATGACTTTTAACGCAGCAGCCATGCCGGCTTTATCACCGTCATAGACAACAACAACTTCTTCAGCCACCGATTTCATGATTGCCACTTGGTTTTCCGTTAGAGAGGTTCCCATGGTTGCCACACCATTCTGTAGTCCTGCTTCCCATGACGAAATCACATCGCCGTAACCTTCGAATAACAGAACTTGACGCAATTTGCGTATGGATGTTTTGGCCTGGTGCAGGTTGTACAGTGTGCGGCTCTTATTAAATAGAAGTGTCTCCGGGGAATTTAGGTACTTCGGTTGACCGTCCCCCAGTATTCTGCCAGCAAACGCGATGACCTTGCCGCTGCGGTCATGTATCGGAAACATGATGCGTCCGCGAAAACGGTCGAGATAGCCTTCCTGTTCATTTCTTGCGGATAATAAACCGCCCTTTTCCATCTCTTTCAAGTCAAAGGATCGCTTCGTCAGGAATTGTACAAGCGTGTCCCAACGATCAGGAGCATAACCGATTTGGAACTGGTCAATCATTTTGTCGCTCATTCCGCGGGATCGTAAATACTTCATGGCTTCCGTACCATGCTCCGTGTTCTTAAGCAGGAAATGGTACAGCTTGGCGCTAAGCTCATAGGCTTCAAGCAAACGTTCTTTTTCCGGATTACGAGGAATTACGGGAACTCCTTGACCTTCCGGCAACGAGATATCATTCTCTTCTGCCATTGTCTTTACGGCTTCGGGAAAAGAAAATCCTTCGATTTCCATTCTAAATTTAATGGCGTTTCCGCCCTTACCGCAACCATAGCAGTAAAAGATTTGGCGTTCCGGTGTAACCGTAAAGGAAGGAGTCTTCTCTGAGTGAAACGGGCACAAGCCCTTCAGGTATTTCCCCTGTTTGGTAAGATGCACGTATTTGCTGACCGTGTCCACAATATCGCTCTTGGCCAGTACTTCCTCAATGACATCATCCGGAATATTACCTTGTCCGGTACTCATCCAAACCACCTTCATCTCTTTTGGCACGTAAATAGTATTCGCTACGGGTGGACATTCTCCTGCAATTCATGCAAAAGTTTTGTCAGTTTATGTTGAAAAAAACTCCGGTCTTCGTCAAGCAGCTTTTTGGGCCCTTTGCCATACTTTCCTTGCTTCCTCGCCTTAGCCAGATGGTGACGGGAATCCAGCATGAAATCGATATCCGCATTATGGAAAATACGACCACGAAAGGATATCACATGGCATGATTTGGCAAGCGCAAGTGCAGCCAGTCCATAATCCTGCGTTACCACGATATCCCCCCTGGATATGTGGTTAGCGATGTATAGGTCCGCACTTTGATCACTCCGATCCACCTGGACCGTCGTAACCCCTTCTTCTGCCTGCTGCAGATGATCATAGGAAGAAACAAGCAGTACCGGCACACGAAATGTACGAGCTGTCTCTGCGATTTCCTTCTTGACTGGACATGCATCACCGTCAACCACAATCGAAATGGAGTTGCTTTCGTTCATTCGCATCACCGGCTCTTATCGTTAATCTTGGATTCATCTTTACGCTGTATATTATTATATACGTCTTTGGCAGATTAAAATCCTTCTTCTAAGAAAAACGTCTATCGTCGTACTTTCACAGGAGACAGACCGCGTATAGCGGAAGTTTTTCTTGCGAGATAAGGATGGTAAGCCTCTGAAGCTTATACCTTCTTATCTCTTCAAATAAACAATGACCCAGCACTTGCTTGATTCAGGCCGTTCATAGCGAAAGCGCCATCCCGTGCATAACCGCGGGCTGTCGCTTTCACTGAACAATGCATTATACCATTAGTAAAATCATGCTGTCACTACTACCACACCAATTTCGTGAAATCGGCGTATCGCTTCAAATCTCCATCGATACCGGAGAGCAGTGCAAGACGATTGGCCCGAACCGCTTCATCCTCTGCCATGACCATTACGGAGTCGAAGAATCCGGTAATCGGTTCTTTGAGTCCACCCAGCAAGGACAATGAACGTTCGCCGTCAGCAGCTTGCAGCGCAGCATGATAATCGTCGCGAATCGCGTTCCAAGCTTCGTACAGCTTGCCTTCTTCCGTTTCCGTAAACAATTCAGGATTGACAGCAGCCTTGCCGGCCTTGGCAGCCAAATTGCTAACCCGGTTGAAGGATTCTACCGTCGTTTTGAAGTCTTGGACATGATCGACAGCATCCATCAGCGCATGACCGCGGGATACAACCGACACCACATGATCAAATCCTGCGGTAATTACGGCATCCACCACATCATAACGCTGATCTTCGGACAGAAGCTTCTTCACGCGAAGTCCGAAGAATTCTTTAAGGTCCTTACGGATTTCGTCCGTCGAGCGTTTCAATACGCGAATGTTCTCGTGAACCTCCAGGGCCACACCGAAGACATCCGATAACGTTACCGGGAGTTTGTGCTCCAGGATAATCTGAACGATGCCCGCCGCCTGACGGCGCAGCGCGTAAGGGTCCTGGGAGCCTGTCGGAATGATGCCGATGGAGAAGCAGCCCACGATCGTGTCGATTTTATCCGCAATGCTCACGATGGATCCGACCGAGGTGGAAGGCACCGCGTCACCGGCGAAGCGAGGCTGGTAATGCTCAAACACCGCTTTGGCCACCTGCTCCTTCTCACCGGCTTTTCTTGCGTAATCCTCACCCATTACACCCTGCAGTTCAGGGAATTCGTAAACCATCTGGGTCACCAGATCGAATTTGCAAATATCGGCCGCACGACTCACGGAATCTGCTTCGTCAGCCGAAATGCTAAGCTTCGCGGACAACTGATCGGAAATCCGGCGGATTCTGCGGACTTTATCGCCGATGGTCCCCAGTTCCTCATGGAACACGATGCTCTCCAGCTTCGATAGGGCGTCTTTGATCTGAAGCTTCTGATCTTCCTCATAGAAGAATTTCGCGTCCGACAAACGGGCTCGCAGCACCTTCTCATTCCCTCTAGCGATAACGTCCAGGGAACGGCTGTCCCCGCTGCGCACCGTGACAAAGAACGGAAGCAATTGTCCTTGCTTATCCAGCACAGGGAAGTACCGTTGATGCTCACGCATGGAAGTAATCAATACTTCCTGCGGAATATGGAGGAATGAGGAGTCGAATGATCCGTACAGCACGGTTGGCGTCTCTACAAGGAATAATACCTCTTCAAGCAAATCGTCCTTGATGGCGATATTCCAATCTTTCTCTTGGGCCAATGCCTGGATCTGCGACACAATCATCTCTTGGCGTTCATTCACGTCCACGATGACATGCTGTTCGCGCAATACGTCGCGATAAGCCGATGCCTCAGGAATAACGGCCTCTCCGCCAAGGAAACGATGTCCACGGGTCACGTTCCCAGCTTTCACGCCCGTAATTTCCAGATCTATGGTCTCACTGCCGAGCAGAGCGACCATCCACTTAATCGGACGAACGAATTTAAATTCGTGCGCGCCCCAGCGCATATTTTTCGGGAAGGTCATCGAAGTCAAAATGCCAAGTAGTCCTTCAGGCAGGATCGACTTCGTATCCACGCCAACGCTGTTTTTCGTCACATAGATATACTCTACCCCGCCGAGCTCCTTAAAGGTAAAACTCTCAGGATCAACGCCCTGGCTTTTTGCAAAACCAAGCGCTGCCTTGCTCCACTGTCCGCTATCATCCAACGCGATCTTGCGGGAAGGCCCCTTCACTTCCTCGCTGACGTCTTCTTGTTTATCCGCAACGTTCTGTACCCATACCGCCAAGCGGCGCGGCGTAGCATATGCCGTTACTTCTCCATGCCCGATTCTGGAAGCATCCAGCCATTTGACCAATTTGTCCTGAAGCTGTTCCATCGCGGCGCGCAGAAATCTCGCCGGGACTTCTTCCAGACCGATTTCAAACAATAAATCCTTAGACATGGTCTGCGCCCCCTTTCTTAATCAGCGGGAAGCCCAGCTTCTCGCGCTCTTCCAAATACGTGGCTGCAACCTGACGAGCCAGGTTTCGCACGCGCATAATGTATCCCGTTCTCTCCGTTACGCTGATCGCGCCTCTGGCATCCAGCAGGTTAAACGTGTGCGAGCATTTTAGTACGTAGTCGTACGCCGGGAATACTAAATTTTGGTTCATCGCTTTATTCGCTTCTTCTTCATACATGTTAAACAGCGTAAACAGCATTTTAACGTCGGACACTTCAAAAGTGTATTTTGAATGCTCGAATTCCGGCTGATGGAATACATCTCCATAGGTGATGCCGTCTACCCATTCCAGATCAAACACATTCTCTTTATCCTGGATATAGGATGCAAGCCGCTCCATACCATAGGTAATCTCTACAGCGACTGGACTTGCGTCGATGCCGCCAACCTGCTGGAAGTACGTAAACTGCGTAATTTCCATACCATCCAGCCAAACTTCCCAGCCAAGGCCCCATGCACCAAGTGTCGGCGCTTCCCAATTGTCCTCAACAAAACGGATGTCATGATCGAGCGGATTGATGCCAAGACGCTTCAAGCTCTCCAAATACAGCTCTTGAATATTGTCCGGTGAAGGTTTCAAAATGACCTGAAATTGGTGATGCTGATACAGACGGTTCGGATTCTCTCCATAACGGCCGTCAGCCGGGCGACGGGAAGGCTCCACATAAGCCACATTCCAGGGCTCGGGTCCGATCGAACGCAAATACGTCATCGGATTCATTGTACCTGCACCCTTTTCCGTGTCGTACGGCTGCACGATGATACAATTCTGTTCCGCCCAAAATTGCTGCAGCGTCAAAATCATCTGCTGGAAATTCATGATTTTTAGCTCCTTTACATTCTTTTTCAAATTCATTCCACCATGCCTATCGATTCTCTGTACAACAAAAAGCTCTCGCCCTACGCCTGTTGTACAGACATAGGGACGAGAGCTGTAGCTTCCCGCGGTTCCACCCTACTTGGCCCTGCTGCGTCGCAGACATAATCTTAGTCTTCAGCGATCAGTAAAGCCCACTTTATCGTTTCATCATGCTCCCGGGTGCCCTGTTCATGAATATCTCCTACCAGGCTTCCACCACCCCCGGCTCGCTTTCACGGATCGACTATTCACTACTTTCCCGTTCAATGCATGTCAGTATTCAAAAAACTAATAAACTGATAAATATAATACCTCATTCTATATCTTACGTCAAATATCATACTTGTCCATTTGATCCAAAAAATTTTGCGATTTCAAACGCAGCCCAAGCTGCATATCCATCAAAGCTCGCATAACCTTTTTGAGCTCGGCCTTCGTTTCGTCCTTCACATCCACATTGCCCAACCGTCTTAAATCCAGCCGTCCAAACAGGCGCAGCAGCTTCAGCGTTCTGGGCGAGATCGCCATTGCCGGCGGATCCAGATGTTTGCAGTAACGGCACAGGACGCCGCCAAGGCGGGGACTCACCAGCATATCCTCGTCTTTTCTGGATTGATTGCATGAAATGCAAACATCCAGCTCCGGCCCGTACCCTGCCGCTTGCAAAATTTTCATCTCATACAGATTGATGATAATTTGGGGATCCTTATCCTCCTGAAGGGCTTCCAGGCAGGCTTTGAGCTGATGAAACCAAAAAGCGCCCGTCTCCTCATCCTGCAGCACCCGATCCAAGAGCTCGCAGGCATAAGAAGCATAGGCGGCTTTGATAAGATCCTCCCTGAGCCCGTGGTGAGATTCCATAATCTCACCGGCGTTCAAATTGCCGAGCCCGGTACCATTCCGGAAGAACACATATTCTCCATAAGTAAACAGCTGCGTCAGAGCAGCATGACGGCTTTTCACCTTCTTGGCTCCTCTGACCAGCACGCCTACCTTGCCCGATTCTTTGGTGCAAAGTGTAATGATTTTGTTCCCTTCGCCGTAGTCCATGCTGCGGATGACGATCCCTTCCGCCCGATATAGCATGCGCTTTCCCCCAACCATTCCTGGAACAACCAATGATTACTCGTCTTCTTCATGCGGGGCCGCCTCATCTTCAACGGATGCAGCTGTAAGAACCGACTCACCCTCGGTTTCCTTATACAGCAAATACGCATCGACATCTCCAGTCATCGCAAAATACTTCCACGAAAAATCTCGCATTCGTATTCATCCTCTCTTCGGAAATGGCGTTTCGCATCTACGAAAATTAGGATGTGCGCCTAGAGCAGATTTATGAAATGCAATTGTTGGCAGGCGACTGCCGTGTATGATTTACCTCGAATTTGCACAGCGGCTCTATTATTCCCCGCGGTGAAATCCGAGATCGCGAAGAACGCGTTCTTGGTTACGCCAATCTTTTTTAACTTTAACCCAGAGCTCCAAGAAAATCTTGGACCCGAGCAGTCTTTGAATGTCCTGACGGGCTTGTCTGCCAACCTCTTTTAACAGAGCACCCTGCTTGCCGATAATGATACCCTTTTGGGAGTCGCGTTCCACAAAAATCACGGCTGAAATATATACGGTTCCGTTCTCCTCCACCCGCATATCCTCAATCGTAACCGCAATGGAGTGAGGAACTTCCTCTCTTGTCATGTGCAAAATTTTCTCGCGAATCAGCTCTGCGCACACGAACTGCTCCGGATGATCCGTCACTTGGTCTTCAGGATAATACTGCGGGCCTGGAGGCAAGTACTTCTGAATTTGTTCAAGAAGCGTGTCGACATTGTTGCCGAGCTTGGCGGAAATCGGGACGATCTCTGCAAAATCATGCAGCTTCCGATACTGCTCAATCAGTGGGAGCAGAGCGGGCGGCTCAATCTTATCGATTTTGTTCATGACCAGGATGATCGGAGTCTTGATCTTCTGCAGCTGCTCGGCGATGTAACGGTCTCCCCCGCCGATGCCCTCGGAAGCGTCTACCAGAAACAACGCGGCTTCAACCTCACCCAGCGTGCTTAAAGCGGTCTGGTTCATGTAATCCCCAAGCTTGGATTGACGTTTATGAATGCCCGGTGTATCCAGAAAAACCACTTGGGATTCGTTGGTCGTATAAACGCCATGAATTTTATTTCTTGTTGTTTGCGGTTTGTCCGACATGATGGCAATCTTTTGACCGATCACCTGGTTCATCAGCGTTGATTTCCCTACATTCGGTCTACCGATAATAGCCACAAACCCGGACTTAAATTGTTTTTTTTGCATACCATTCCTCCGCTACTGTCCTGTATCTACATGTTGTTTCTGAAACCTTGGTTCGATCCTGTTCAATTGCAAACTTACTGTTTGTTTAAATCCCAAGGACCAAACGCGCCCGGCAGCAGTTCACTGACGGTCGTTTCCTTGATGTCACCCTTCATATTCCCCATGATCACCTTCATATCGGGTTTACACAGCTCCACCAGCACTTGCCGGCATACCCCACACGGCGTGCACGGGCCATCTGTATCAGCAACGATGGCAATCGCCTGGAAGCTCCCTGCTTCATGACCATCGGCAATCGCACGGAACAATGCCGTGCGTTCAGCGCAATTGGTAGGACCGTATGCGGCATTCTCAACATTACACCCAAGATGTACCTCTCCGCGCGAATCGAGCAGAGCCGCCCCTACACCAAATGTTGAATAGGGTATGTAAGCGCGCGTACGTGCTTTAATCGCTTCCTGCATTAACAATCCTGCATCCATATCCAGTTCCTCCTAATGTTCAACTTGTCATTGATTGTATCCATTCCCATACCGGTTCATAGAAGACCAGAATGCCAGTTACGACGGCAAACACCGCTGCAACTAACGCTGCACCGGCTGCTGTGTCCTTAGCCACCCGAGCTAAAACATGTTCTTCTGGCGAGATCAGATCGATAATGGCCTCTACCGCAGTATTCACCAGCTCCGCGATAAATACGAGGGCAATCGCCAATACCAAAAACAACCAGCTCATTCGGTCCAATTGCAGCAAAGCTGCTGCGATGAATACAATCAAGGCAGCAGCAATGTGGATTTTCATATTGCGTTCCGTTTGTACAGCCGTCAAGATGCCGCGGATCGCGCACCCAAATGCCCTGTATAACGATTGTCTGTGCGGCTTCACTATCTTGTCAATCCTACTTCTGCAAGTACAGCCTCCTGCTTGCCCATCATTTCCGCTTCGCTCGCCTCATCCTGATGATCATATCCGAGCAAATGCAGAAATCCGTGAACAAACAGAAAACCGAGTTCCCGTTCCAAGGAATGACCGTATTCTTCGCTTTGCAGCTTCGCCCGAGGGACCGAGATAATGATATCACCCAGAACATCCGGCACGCTCTCCAGTTCTTCTCCTTCTTCAAGCTCATAAATGATCTCGAGCTCATCGTTCGTAATCTCATTCATCGCAAAGGAGAGGACGTCGGTCGGACGATCGATTCCCCGGTACTCCCGGTTCAATTCATGGATCTGTTTATCATCGACGAAAGTCAGATCAACCTCGCCGTCGGTAACGCCTTCAGCCTCTCCGGCCTTCTGAAGAATCACTTCAAGCAAGGCGATCAAATCCTCGCTAATCTGAAAATCCTCTTGTTCATTATTCCATGCCAGCTGCAGGCTCATTCTTATACGCTCCTTCTCTGTTCCTCACTCGTTGCCGATGTCTCGGAAGCGGTCGGGTTATCACCATTTGGCGCTGTCGGCTTGGGACGCTTCACATCCTCAGGATACTCGATCCGGGAATGGAAAATCCCCATCACCGTTTCCTTTAACGTCTTGGCGATAATGTCCAGTTCCTTCATCGTTAAATCGCAATCATTAAACTGGTGGTCATCCAGGCGGCCTTTGATGATCTTCTCGATCATCGATTCAACCTGTTCCACCGTCGGTTTACGCAATGAACGAACAGCCGCTTCCACGCTGTCGGCTATGCCGACAATCGCGGATTCCTTGGATTGAGCCTTCGGCCCTGGATAACGGAAATCATCTTCGGTGAAATCCAGTTCTATGCTCTGCTCCTCCGCCTGGCGAACCGCTTTATGATAAAAATAGTGTAAAAACGTTGTGCCATGATGCTGCTCTGCGATATCTCGTATCGGTTTAGGCAGCTTGTACTCCTTGAGCATTTCCACGCCATCCCTTGCGTGTGCAACGATAATGGATTTGCTCAGCTTCGGTTCAATGGAGTCATGCGGGTTCTCCATATTGTTCTGATTCTCGATAAAATAGATCGGACGCTTGGTTTTTCCAATATCATGATAGTAGGATCCGACGCGGCACAGCAGTCCGTTGGCGCCAATCGCTTCCGCCGCCGCTTCGGACAAGTTTCCGACCATGACACTGTGATGATAAGTGCCCGGCGTCTCCGTCAACAGTTTGCGGAGCAGCGGATGGTTCGGGTTCGATAATTCCACCAGCTTCAGTGCCGACAAAATACCGAAGGTGACTTCGAAGAACGGCATTAATCCGATGACCAGGATGGCCGTTAGCAATCCGCCCGCAATCGCAAAACCGATCGAATACAGCGTTTCACTCGTGGTCCACGTATCGTTATTGAGCAGCAGCATGATAAACACGATCAATGCGCCAAAGAGAGAAGCCATAATGCCGCCCTTCAGCATCGTCGACTGCTGGCTCGCGCGGTGAATCGAGAAGATCGCCACGCAGGAAGTCACGGCTGCAAATAACCCGAATTTGAAGTCAAACAATTCGCCTTGGACATTCAATATGACGCTTGCCATGATGCTGAAAATGATGACGCTGAAATAGGCAAGCGAGGTTTCCAGCAGCAGGGTAACCAGAATCGCGCCAATCGCAACAGGCGCAAGATATCCAACGTACATCTGGGAATCGCTTTGCAAAAATGCGGTCAAATGCATCGGAATCAGCGTGATCACATACACCAGGACCAGCATTAACAGCTGCGAGTTGTTGTATTTAAATTTGCCAGGTTCCGACTGTCTTATGAAAGTCAGTATGCCCAGCGACAGCAGAACAGACAGGAGAAGAACTCCCAGCTCCGGCCAGTAGTTAATGTCGTCCTTCAGCAGACCATTTTTGCCAAGCAGCTCGTACAGCTCCGGCGTGATAAGCTGACCCTTCGCCACGAGGATATCCCCTTGTTTGATAAATACGGGCGGAGTATTCTCCCGGGCCTCAACCTTTGCATTCTTGGTGGCAACCTCGTCATAGAATTTATTGGCCGTTATCGTTAAACTTGCCAATTCCTGAACGACTTCCCTGGCGGTCCGATCATTCAACGAGCTTGTGTTCACTCGTTCCGCCACGCGGGTACGGGCCGTATCGGCATCCACGATTTCGTTCAGCATCAGCCTGGATACAATCTCGCGAGCTACAGGCTTCATTTGAATAATATCTTCCGAATTCAGCCTCGGTATCTTAATGAACGTTTCCTCGGGGATCCGATAGGTTTGTTCTTCGATGACCCGCTGCATTTCCTGAAGCAGCTCTTTGGAATAAGCTTCATTCGTGCTGTTGGCCGACACGAAGTTTTGCACGAATTCTCGAGCCATCCTCGGAATTTCATTACGATAAATTTCGACCTTTTCGCCAGAGCTGATATCGACGTCCTGATTCAAACGTTCAATGCGGTCAAGGATTTGCGTGACCAGGACGTCATTCCGCAGAGGAACGAGAGGGTAAATCGGCTGGACGTTCTCCGCCGCCGCCTCCTGTGCCTTAAGCGTTGCCTTGCTATCCTCTATCTGCACGGGCGCTACGATGTTCTTTTCGCTTTTCGTATTGACCTGTATGTCATAGCGTTCCGGCAAAAGCTTGGATGCTAGACTGATATAAAAGAGTAAAGCAAGCAGCAAAAACAGAATATAGCGTGTTGCCACGCTATATTTCCATCCGCTGTTTTTACCCCATATGGACTTGTCCGTCGATGGTTCTTTGGAGGCCATTGCGACAATCCCCTTTAATCTTGGTTTTCTGCTGCTTTATCATAAGCGACGATGATTTTTTGTACTAAAGAGTGACGTACAACATCCTGTTCGGCAAAATAGACGAATCCGACTTCCTCAATTCCGCTTAATATCGTTTTAGCTTCGATAAGTCCTGATTTCTTGCCCCGCGGCAGGTCAATCTGGGTCACGTCCCCGGTGATGACCATCTTCGAGCCGAATCCAAGCCGTGTCAGAAACATCTTCATCTGTTCCGGCGTGGTGTTCTGTGCTTCATCCAAAATAATAAATGAATCATCCAGCGTCCGCCCGCGCATGTAAGCAAGCGGCGCAATTTCAATCAATCCACGCTCCAGCGCCTTGGCCGTTTGATCCGGGCCCATAACATCGTATAAGGCATCGTACAATGGTCTGAGGTAAGGATCAACCTTCTCCTGCAGATCACCCGGCAGGAAGCCCAGGCTCTCTCCAGCCTCTACTGCCGGCCTTGTCAGAATGATCCTTTTGACGGATCCTTCCTTCAGCGCGGCAACAGCCAGAACGACAGCCAAGTAGGTTTTCCCTGTTCCGGCAGGACCGATACCGAATACAACATCCCGCTTTTTGATGGTGGTCACATAGTGCTTCTGACCGATGGTTTTTACACGAATAGGCTTGCCCTTGAAGGTTGTCGTAATTTCGCCCTTGTACAGATCCAGCAATTGATCAGCTCTCAGATCCTTGGCGAGTTCTACAGCATAAAGGATATCACGCTCGGTCAAAATGTAGCCGTTGCGCACAAGCTGGAGCAGCACTTCAAACAGCTGCTGAAGACTCTCCACATTCCGATGTTGCCCACGAATCGTGATGACCGCTTCCCGTGAATCTATCGTCGCAGGAATTTCTTTTTCGATTAATTTCAGAAATGTATCTTGTGGTCCGAATAATGACAGACCTTCTGACGCGCTTTGAAGTAAAATTTGAATGCTGGTCGTTTGCTGTGACAAATAGCCTCATTCTCCTTGATCGTATACTATGGGAAGTTCTTTCGCGATGGTCTCTTCCACCTCAAAAAGCACTTTCATATAAACTTTACCATTCTCTTTCTTATCATGCAAAATTTTTTGGCTTACAAATCTCGAATCGGTCCCATATTTCGCCAAAATATCCCGGCGTGCCCCCTCGATTCCCTCTTTTTTCGCTTCATCCTCGCTTATGGTCCGCTGCACCTCGGTAACCTCCATGATTTTTTCCGTCATCCAGCCCAGCGGAAGCACGCGCGTCCTCCACGTAAGCGGATCATAGAAGGTCAAGGTCTCCTGCTGCGAAAACGGAATATCCCCGTATCCCCACAGCTGGACGGCCCGATCGCCAAATACGATATACGAACGCTTCTTTCCTTCCCCCGTATACACCTTATGGGTCTTCACCAATGGGATTTCGATATCGTATTCATGCCATACAAGGCCTTTCACTTCCCCTTTGGCTACAATTCGTTCCGAATTTTCCTCGTCCCCAAGGACACCGGAAATCAGAATGTCGCCTTTCTTCACCCGGCTGTTAATCCCTACTTTAGGGACCCCCTTCTCGGCGTAAATATGGGTGATCACAGCGTCCTGCGTACTGATTAGATGCCTCGGACTCTGTAGCGGCGGTTTCTCCGGTACGGCCGCCTCTACGATCTGTATGCGAATGCGCGTCCCGTTTCGTTCCACCCCTACCCATGAAGTCCCCGGGAGGCGGGCGGTCATATTCCCGGACAGCTTGTCCATCGATTGCAGCTTGAATATCCATTGAAACGGATAAATGCCTTCCAACTTGGCCGCATCAAGCACATCCTCCGAAGCGATCGTTTCATTCCCCTCGACTTCCACGTTCCACACCATCGAGGAAAGCGTGAGCAGGATCATAAAAAACGCAACAACGCCGATAACAAACGCTTTGCGTTTCAACACGCGGCGGGCTTTGAAGGGGTATCCGTAACGCCCCTTGATCCGCGTACGGCAGCCTGTCCGTTTTAACAGTGGACGGAGCCCTTTGAAATCCTTCAGCAGCAGCTTAAGCTCTGCTGAGTGGGCCCCTGTCGGTGTTACATCCCAAACCGGAATCCCCGCCTCCGCCAATGAATTGATGAATGCTTCCACATGCTCACCGCGAACAGCGAGCTTCACATATCCTCGAAGATGGATCATCGTCGGAATTTTCACGGTTTCTCCCCCGTTCCTATGTATTGAATATGATGAATGGTGCCAATGATGGTCACTTCATGGCTTTGAATAGCCTGAATCGCAAGTCCGGTCCCCGAAATCTCCAAAGACCCCTGCGTTAAAGACAACACAAGTCGTTCCTCGGAAAAATGCCGGACTCCGCGATGATTTTCGATATGCAGCTCTTTATTGCCAATCAGGGTCAACCGCGGCAAATCAAATAACAGGTCCTGTGGCAAATCAAGCATTTCTTGGGTCCATTTCTGCAGCTTGCGGCTGATGCGGGACATATGGAGACTTTCCCCCTTCCTGTACTGTACACCTTATGCCCCAGAAAGCCGTTTTATGAGATCAAAAGTAAAAAGACCGCCCCGTCAAAAAAATCCGACAAGGCGGTCTCCCGCTTCTATGAATCTATGAATTGTATTTTTTTCGCATATCCTTATTCAAGTAATCGGGTCGAATGTCCCTTAAGAATCCGCCAAATTAACGACGAGGATTCATGGGGCGCTTGGCACGCGGAGTTCCCAGAATTTCTGCCCAAACAATGCCGTTTCGAGCTTGCTCTGCAAGAAACGATCCACTGCCCCTGGACTGTTCATGATCTTCATCCCGGCTTTCGACAACAGTTTCAGGCAATGCGATGGTCATCCGGTTCAAATTCGAGTGAATTCGGTTCAAATCCTTCTCCATCATCTCGAGTCTATGATCTATGCTGTCAGGTCGAGACCTCATCTCTTCCTCACGTCTGGCTCGGTCAATCTCTTGATGTTCAAGAGAATATCCGTTGCCGGTATCCATTTCTTCTTCATCCATCCGCTCGATCCGGGTGCTTTCCTGAACAGGTGCCGGACGGGAGACTTGCGGAGTCGTCTGTACCCGTCTTGCTTCAGGCCGCTGCTGCCCCGGTCTTGCAGGACGGTCCCCTTCGCCGCCGAAGGACGGCATACGGGGATTCTTCCCCTCCTCAGGGTTCTTCCCGCGTCTTCCGAGGGCGGAGATGATGAAGAAGCCTATAACAGCTACAATGTAAAAATTTTCGATTAACCAGCTCACTATAGGCTCACCTCATCGTTACTTGGTTTTGTTGTCTCCGGAATTGTCATTATTCTCACCCATCTTACCGAAGGAACCCCTCATCTGCGTGTCGGCTTCGATATTCTTCAGGTTCATATAATCCATCACGCCCAATTGGCCGCTGCGAAGCGCTTCAGCCATAGCCAGCGGAACTTGGGATTCCGATTCCACAACGCGTGCTCTCATCTCTACGACGCGAGCCTTCATCTCTTGCTCTTGGGCTACCGCCATCGCGCGGCGTTCTTCCGCCTTCGCCTGGGCAATACGCTTATCGGCTTCCGCCTGTTCGGTCTGCAAGTACGCGCCGATGTTTTTGCCTACATCCACGTCCGCGATATCGATGGACAGAATTTCAAATGCTGTTCCCGCGTCGAGTCCCTTGGACAAAACCGTTCTCGAAATCAGATCCGGATTTTCAAGAACATCTTTATGCGAATTACTGGAACCTACCGTCGTTACGATCCCTTCGCCGACACGAGCAATAATCGTCTCTTCGCCAGCACCCCCGACCAAACGGTCAATGTTGGCACGAACGGTAACACGAGCCTTAACCTTCACTTCAATACCGTCTCTAGCAACAGCTGCTACAACCGGTGTCTCGATAACACGCGGGTTAACGCTCATCTGAACAGCCTGCAGAACATCGCGTCCTGCCAGGTCAATCGCAGCAGCTCTTTCGAATTCGAGCGGAATATTCGCACGCTGGGCTGCAATCAAGGCATTAACCACCCGGTCAACGTTACCGCCAGCGAGATAGTGACTCTCGAGTTGGTTAATATTCAGGCCTAGACCTGCTTTTGTCGCCTTGATGAGCGGATTCACGATCCGGCTCGGCGTTACGCGCCGCAGTCGCATGGCCACCAACGTAATAATCCCGATGCGAACGCCGGAAGCGATCGCCGAGATCCAGAGCATTAACGGAAAGAAACTGAAAAACACGCTTAGCACAATGATCGCGACAACCCCGATTAGTAGTACTGGTATCAAAGAACCATCCATATTTACTTCACCCTCCATTTTTAAAATATTTACGCTTCTCACTTGAACGCTTAAACATTAGCCCTTTTAATACTACACAATTCTGTGACGAGGTTCACCCTTTTTCTTCCTCTACGACAATTCTGGTGCCGTCCGTCTTGATGACACGGACCGGACGACCGGAATCGATAAAACCTCCAAGGGTAACTACATCAAGGCGTCGTCCCTCAAGCTCCATCGTTCCAGCCGGTCGCAGCGGCGTGATCGATGTGCCGACCAGACCGATAAGTACATCCCGGTCTTCATTCGGAACATACCCCTGCTCCTTCGATAAGCTGTCACTGAGTATGAACTTCCGCCATATTCCCCGTTCCTTAAATACGAGAGCGACCACGATGATAGCCACCAGAGCACAAGCCGCCCCAATACCTAGGGATAGAGCCACATGAGACGTGCTGTAGGCCGCCATAACAACGCCGGCAATCAAGCTGGCTGATCCTATGATGCCCAGTATCCCGAAGCTTGGCACAAACAGCTCCATCGCCAGCATCACGATACCGATCACAAACAGCAGCCAGTTCTCCCAACCGGCAAATCCTGCGACCTGGTTACCGAAGAAATACAGCACAAATGCGGTCACCCCTAGAATTCCCGGCACACCAAAACCCGGAACTATCACTTCGATAATGACACCTGCAATACCGATGAAGAGCAGGAGCGCCATGACACCGGGATGCGTGAGGAAGGTAGCCAGCTTCTCTGAGAAGGTCTGCTCCATCCGAAATATGTCCTGCGTGGAGTAGTCCATCCACGTGATGACTTCTTCTGTGCTGTTCGCAATCGTATCCGCATAACCCGTCTTCAGCGCTTCATCATGCGTCAACGATATGATCTCCCCGGGTTGCTTTGTCAATCCGATGTCAGGTAGATCAATCTTCATCTTGAGATCAGCCATCCCCTTGGCAATCTCCGGATTTCGACCTGAAGCTTCAGCGGCACTCGCCATGCTTGTTTTCCACCAGGAAACCATCTTGGCATCCTCGATCGGATTCCCCCTGGCATCCACCATATAAGCCGCGCCAATCATGGTGCCTTCCGCCATGGCAATCTTGTCTGCGTTCAGCGCAATGTAACTCCCAGCAGATGCGGCATCACCCGTGATGTAAGCCACAATCGGAATATCGCTGGCCTTCATCAAGGATGCAATTTTACCCGCTTGGTCGACCAGGCCTCCCGGCGTATCAATTTCCAGGATGATCAGTCCGGCCCCCATCTTCTCGGCTTCCTTAAATCCACGCTCCATGAAGCTGGTTAAGCCGCGCTCGATCTGCTGCTTGACCGGAATGACATACACCGATCCGATGTTAGCAGCCACCGCGGATTTCATCGGACCTACATACATACCGATCGATAGCAGCATCATAACGACGGCTGCCGTGAATGTCAGGAATTTGCGGATCCATAACGGTCTGCTCATCTGTTCCCCTCCTTTTCGACGTATTAAGCCATCTGTACCCCTATACTTCGACAAAACGGGTTCAGCGACCTGCCTTTTGCATAAGCATATGTATCTATCTGCCCTCATATGGTAGTTACTACGAATCAGAAACGATTTCGTTTCAAAAAGTATGCCCATCCTTAGAAAAAACCATCGCAAAGAGGCGGTTCATGAATACATCCCCCGGATAAAAAGAAAAAACACCCCTTGAGAAAACAAGGGGTGTTTCACTTATGTTGTTACAGAAATTGTTGAACAACTTGATTGACAAGCTTTCCATCTGCACGCCCTTTAACTTTCGGCATGAGAGCGCTCATTACTTTACCCATCTCGGCTTTTGAAGAAGCACCGGTTTCCTGGATGGTCTGCTGTACAATGACTTTAATTTCTTCTTCAGTAAGCTGTTCCGGGAGGTAGGCGCTTAGGAGCTCAATTTCTGCTTTTGCATCGGCGGCAAGATCGTCGCGTCCCGCTTTTTCAAATTCTTGGAGGGCATCTTTGCGCTGTTTGATTTCACGACTAAAAATATCAAGCACTTCGTTGTCATCCAAACTTCGTTTCAAATCTATTTCAAGATTTTTTATCGTCGAACGAACCATTCGAATCGTTGAGAGTTTGAACTTGTCCTTACTCTTCATCGCTTGCTTCATATCTTCGTTCAATCGTTCGCTAAGATTCATGCTAGTTCAGATCCTCCTAAAACTTTCTCTTACGAGCAGCCTCGGACTTTTTCTTGCGCTTTACGCTTGGCTTTTCATAATGCTTGCGTTTCTTCACTTCAGCCAATACGCCATCTTTAGCAATGGAACGCTTGAAGCGACGAAGTGCAGCATCAATTGTCTCGTTTTTGCGAACTTTAGTTTCAGACACCAGTTTTCCCTCCCTCCGACCAGACCGTCCAAGAGCATTAACACGGTTCATCAAACTTCATTATAGGGCAAACGGAAATAAGGTGTCAACCTTAGGCGTCTATTTTACAATAGTCTCAGGAATTGGAACAACCCCGCAGCGACGTTCCGCTGCGAGGCTGATCTATTTCTTCATTGGCCTGATGTTATGTATGCGCGGGCGAAATGCCTGTTAAAGCGCCTAAACGGCGACCGCCCATCAGATGATAGTGCACATGAAACACCGATTGTTCCCCATCAGGTCCGCAGTTGTTAATTAACCGATAACCGCTTTCCGCAATGCCCAGCTTGGCAGCGGCTTCTTTCGCCGCTTTGTGCATCTCGCCAATCAGCAGCAAATCTTCATCCTGAATATCGTTCATGGATGCGATATGCTTCTTGGGAATAATCAGAACATGAACCGGCGCCTCCGGGTTAATGTTTTGAAATACAAGCACCTTATCATTCTCGAGTACTTTCGTGGAAGGAAGCTCCCCTTCTACGATTTTACAAAAAAGACAATCCATCACGGTTACCCCTTTCATACGTTTACATGCTTTTATCATATAAGAAATTAGGCAGTGCGTCCAATGAGATGACATTAAGGCATACACAAAAAAAGAGAAGCACCACTGGAACGCAGCTGTCCAGTAAGGAGGCGCTTCATCACGAGAGCAAGGGAAAAGATTGGAATCTCTCATGATCAAGCGCCTGCCCGGTGCTTCTTAACTATGTCGGCTTATCTGTACTATAACAGCGCCATGTAGCTGTTTCCGTGATGTAGATCACATCAACCGTGCTACATCGATTCGATCGCAAGCTGCGATCCGGCTCCCGCTTGCTCCGCCGGCCGTACGACCAGCTTCCGCGGCAGACGCGCCCGAAGCTCGGGCACATGACTGATGATGCCAACGGTCAGCTTATCGGTATGGAGCCGCTCAAGCGCGGTGATGACCGTTTCCAGCAGCTCCGGATCCAGCGTGCCGAACCCTTCGTCGAGGAAAAAGAACTGCAGCGGATATTGCCCGCGCAGCTGAATCTGTGCCGAGAGTGCCAAAGCCAAGGCCAATGAGGTCAGAAATGTCTCGCCGCCCGATAACGTGGATACCGGACGCCGGACGCCGCCGTTGGCATCGTCCCGAATGACGAAGCCTCCACCGGAATCCACCTCAAGCGAATAGCGCTGCTTGGTTAAATAACGAAGACGCTGGGAAGCCGACTGACTCACCTGCATCAGCTGTTCTTCCGCAATATATTCAACAAATGCGTTTCCACGCAAGCAGGACTGCAATTTGGACAAGCGCTCGCTCTCTCGTTGAAGGTTAAGACGCTGCTCTTCCAATTCCATAAACCGGATGTGACGTTTGTTCAGGTCCTCCAAGTCACGCTCGGCTCGGGCTCTCGCCTGAAGGGCCTCCTCATCGGCTGTACGGGCCGCCTGAAGCTCGGCTGTGCACCGTTGCCACTCCTCTTCATGAAAAGGGCTCGCACCAAGCTTCTGCTCGACGTCGCGAAGCCTCAGCGTCCATTCCCGCTGTCCTTCCCGATGGGCTTTCACTAACTGTGCGCATCGTTCACTTTCTTCCGCACTTAGACAGGCTTCCAGGACGGCAAGCTCCGTAGCGAACGGTGAGGCTGCCAGCTGGTTCTCCCAGGCAAGCTTGGCAGCTTGGTGCTGCTCCTGCGCAGACCTCTCAGCCTGTTCTGCAAGAGCCGCTTCCTTGGCTGCATGCTGAGCCTTTTCTTCTGCCTTCCTGCACTCGCTTCTGGCTTGTTCAGCAGCTTCCTTCAGCAGGGTCATTCTGGACCGGCATTCTCCGAGCAGCTCTTCAGCCGACCGGTCGCCGATCCATGCCCGGAGACGCTCTTCCTTATCCTTCAGTCCATCCGCCTTTCCCTCACGCTGAGCATCCCATTGAATCAGCAGCTTCTCCAGCTCACGAAGCTGCTGCTCCAAGCGAAGGACGGCCTGCTTCTTCTCCTCAATAAATGGAACGCTGCGCTCCAGCCCTTCCTTTATGGACTCGGCTTCCGCATCCTTCTCTTGCATGAGCTGAAAACGGCCGGCTGCCTCCTCCAGAGAGAAGTCCGGCTTGACTTCCTGCCAGGAGGTTAAAATGCCTTCAGCTTCAGCTTCCAGTCCTGCCAGCTGATCCCGAAGTTGGTTCCAAGTCATTTGACCATTCTCAAGCGCAGCGCTCTGTTTCATAAGCTCCTGCTGGCATGTGAAGAGGCTCTGCTGTACCTTGGAGGCTTCCGTACGGCATTGCCCGATGGCTGCAGCCTGGGTTGCGGCTGCTTTTATGAGCCATGCCGTGTCTGAAGCCAGCTTTTCTACATCGTACGGTTGATCAGCGGCTGGTATCGTTGACACTGCTGCCTCCATCCATCCTTGTTGCTCCTGCCCGGCTAGTTTGACGGCAAGCAGCTCGTCATCTGCATACGGCTCAATCTGCGAACGCGTTTGGCTTGCCAGCGCCTCCGCTTCGTTAAGCTGCCCCCGCAGGGTTAATCTGGCCTCCTGGATCTGATGAGTGATCTGTGCCAGCTGATTCATGGCCTCATCAAGATGATCTTCAGGGTGCCCTGATGAGGCAGCAGGATGAGGATGATGTTCACTTCCGCAAACCGGACAAGGAGCTCCTTCCCGAAGCTCGGCGGCGAGCGAAAGGGACAGCGCATGAAGCTGCTTGTTGCGAAGCGAGTCGCTCATCGCCTGGTTTACCTGAGCTGCCGCGGCCGCCATCCGGTCGGCAAACGACGAGGCTTCGGCTGCATCACGCTGCAAGCTGTCAGCTTGCACGGAGAGCTGTATGTAGTGCCGCTGCAATTCTTGCTCCTGCTTCTGCAGGGCAATAAGGCTTGCTTCTTGCTCCTTCAGCTTGCTCTCCTGCGATTTTAACTCGAGCTCAGCCTTTTGCTTCCGTCTGCCGGCCGACTCAAGGGCTTGGACCTTCTGCATCGCCATATGAAGCGCTTGACGCTCACCAGAGCGGATCTCAAGCCCTTTCAGCTTGGTCTGCAGCTCCTCCTGCCGCTTTTGCCCCCGTTCGAGCAGCACCTGTTCCTTCTGCAGTTGGGCAGTTACTCCATCAAGCTCTTTGCGTGCGTCCACTCGCTGCGCATCCAGCCTAATCAGTTCTTCCCGTAATCCATCACGTTCCCGCTGCAATAAAACAGCCTGCTCCAGCTGCTGCTCCCGAAGCACCAGCTTCGGCTCCTCGGCCCGAAGAGCTGCCTGGGCAGCTTCATCCGCCTTGACGGCTTGCTCCGCCGCGTTCTGAGCGGATGCGGCTTGCGCGGTGAGTCCTTCGGCAATCTGCCTCCGATGATCCCAGACCTTGCCGGATTCGCGCCAAGCTTCCAGCGCAGGAAGAACAGCGGCTGCCGCCCCTGTCAGCTCAAGCCGTCGTTCCAGCTGCTTCATCTCTTCCTCGTGAAGGGCAAGTTCATCCAGCTTCCCTTGGAGCCGCCGTTTTTCCATATCCAACTCACGGATTTTCCCCATAGCTTCATGGGCTTCGATGGCGGCCTGGAGAAGATTCCGGGATGACGCCGCGTGTTTCTTGGCATCCTCCAGCACCGTAGTCGCTTCCGCCAGAGCTTCTTTGCCTGCACTGCCCAGCCCTTGCTGTTCAGCTTCGACGGATTTCAGCGAACCCTCTGTATCCTTCACGCGGCGGCTGAGCTTGATCGCAAGCAGGTCTCCGTACCGTTCCAAATGAAACAGCCGCTGAAGCATCTGCCGACGCTCACTCCCCTTCAGGGAGAGGAATTCAGCAAACTTACCTTGAGGAAGAACGACTGCACGGGTGAAATCATCCATTTTAAGTCCGATTTTCTCTTCTACGCAGCGGGTGACTTCGGCCAGTTTATCCGCCATCACCTGATCCCCATCGGGGGTAACTTGGATAAACCGACTCACCGTATTGCTGATGGAGAGCTCATTGACCCGTTTGAATCGGCGCTCTACCCGGTATCGCTCCAGTCCGGCAGCGGAGGACAACTCAAACGTAAAAGAGACGGACAAGCTGTCCTCCGAATGGTTCATGATGCCCTGGGTTCCGTTAACCGCACGCTCCACCTTTCCGTACATGGCTAGAGTAATAGCATCCAGCAGTGTGGATTTCCCGCTTCCCGTCGGTCCGAAAATACCGAAGAGTCCGGTTTCGCACAACGTCTCAAAATCAATCTCCTGCGGTTCTCGATAACTCTGCAGTCCGGATAATTTCAACAAGATCGGTTTCATCTACGACTTCACCTCCGTCCCGCCAGGCTCCTCTTCCTCTACAAGCTCCAGAAACAAATCGACCAGATGATCCTCGGGCTCCGCCCCGCCGGTTTGCCGCTGGTAGAACTTTCGGAACAGGTCCGGCAGCGGCAGCCGGGAGCGCTCACTCTCCAGCTCCAGCGCCTCCATCTCCGGGTAAACCGGACGAATGTGAACAATGCCGTCCCTGCTCTTTCGAAGTCGCTGAATGTCGGCAAGCCCCATGGCCTCCGTTAGGGATACCTCCAGATCTATGAATGCTTCAGGATCACGCCCCTCATCCAGCCACCGATATACTTCTTCCAGGCCGCCTTTGGCCTTCCAGCGAACAAGCGGGCGGCCGCTGCTAATAAACAGCTCCTCGATCACGGGGGCTCCTCCTGGCGATACGTCAACCAGGGTCACCGATTTGGCCTGTCCCGCTTCCGAGAAGCTATAGGCCAGCGGTGAACCGCTGTAGCGGATGATCCCCTCCCCTTTTACTGCCTGAGAACGATGCAGGTGGCCAAGGGCCGTGTAGGATGCACCTACAGAAAGTGCCAACGGGTCAACCGTGTACGCTCCACCGACCTGAATCGGTCGCTCGGAATCGCTCTCGACGCCGCCAAGCACATAGATATGGCTCATGGCCAGATTGACCGTCTGCGGAGAAAAATCCCTCGCCATCTTCCTCATCAGTTGTCCGACTCTCTCGCTATAGGCACGCCGGAGCTGATCCTCATCTCCATCGATCGAAAGCAGCTCATTGAGCCTGGCCTCCGACGGATAAGGGAGTGCCGCAATCTTGGCCGTTTCTCCGGTACGTGCCGCTGCAACCGTAACCGCATCGGCAACAGGTGTCCCGATCAGCGTTATGCCTCTGGTTGCAACAAGCGGCGTGATCGATGCAACCCGTTCCGGTTGATCGTGGTTGCCTGCAATGACCACCATGGGGCGCCCCCCCTCCGTAAGCCTGGCGGCCGCATCGTAGAACAACTGCTCTGCTGCCGCAGGCGGATTTACGGAATCATAGACGTCCCCCGCCATGAGGATCAGATCGGCCTGCTCTTCATCTGCCAGCTTAACCAGCTCATCCAGAAAGCGCTCCTGCTCGGCAAGCCTGCTCCGGCCTTCGAGCGTGCGTCCCAGATGCCAGTCTCCGGTATGCAAAATACGCATCGCTAATCTCCTCTCCCGCTTCAAACTTCTATATCAAATCAATAGAATTGACTATAGTTGAACGGCATGTCCCCCATCAAAAAAGTACAGCCATTTTTCATGAATGGGCTCGCCTAAAATATCCTCCAAGGCCTTCGCATATAGATCCAGCTGAAAGCGATACTGCTCGGCCAAGGCCGTAACGCCCCCGCGATGCTCCAGCACCCGGTCTGTTTTATAATCCAGCAGCACAAGTCTTCCGTTATGCCTGAACAGGCAGTCCACAACCCCTTGGATCAGGACGGTTTCGTCCTGAAGGAGCTGCACATCCGGGGCTGCTTGGCCCGCTTGGTCCGAGATTTGGTCCATGAAAGCGAGCCCTTGATAAGCTTCAGCTGCCGGGAGTGCATATGAAAACGGCATCTCGCGCCAGACATCCTCTGCATTCAGCAGCTGCTTCCCTACCTCGCAATCAAAAAGGCAGCTGATCTCCTGAGCTTCCACCGCTGTTGCCTGCTCACCGGTTATGATTTCTTTTTCTACAAGATGGCGGATCGTGTCTTCGATCTCCGGCGTCGGTTCCGCAGCTCCCTCCAGTCGTTGAAGAGGCACATGCTGCATGATCGTATGATACACGGTTCCCCGTTCCGCGGGTGTCAGCTTCGTTGACTCCATAAATTTCGGCCGCCGCAAGTTCAGTGTGAAGGAAGCGTCTCCCCCGATATTTTCCTTGCTCTGACGTTGTACAGCCTGCTCCTGAAGCAGATCCAGGGAGGGGCTGTCCTGTAAGGCAAGCAGCTTCTTCATCTCTGTTACGGACGTTTTGGCAGAAATTTGACTGACCGTTTCATATCGATAACTCCAAGACAAACGCTCATAGATGCCTGCACGTTGACCTTCTCCACCTTTATCTTCCGCTTCGGCTATACCAGCCACCGGAACAATCGGGTCGAGCTTGCGCAGGGCACTCAGCTTATTCATCCGATCGTCGCTATCCGCCCGCGTGTCTTCCTCAATGCCGGTCATGCCCTGCGCCAAGGATTCCGGCGTCTCGATCGAAAATATCCATTGCGATCGATCTTCCCCCAACACGCGTGAGCTTGTCTCCCCGGATAAACCCGCTTTTTCGCGGAGCACACCCGCGGATGGATGGCGAATCACGGCCGGGCCGATCCAATCCAAGTAACTCCGGCCCCGGGCAAGGACGTAATCCGGCAGAAGAAGCTCCGGGTTAAAGTCGGCTTGTGCCCACACAGTTACCTTTTTCGGCAAATCCTTCACCGTGCCGACCAGGATCATTTTCTCTTTAGGCCGGGTAAGGGCAACGTAAAGCACACGCATCTCCTCAGCCAGCAGCTCCAGCTGTGACCTGCGCCGGATCGCCAGATTAGGCAGCGTCGGATAGCTAACGCGCATGCCTTCATCCACAAACTTCGGTCCAAAGCCTAGCTCCTTATGCATCAGGAAAGGGGAATTCAAATCCTGCTGGTTGAAATTTTTGGATAATCCCGCTACAAAAACGACCGGGAACTCCAGCCCCTTACTCTTGTGGATGGTCATCAGGCGCACCGCGTTGCCCTGACTTTCCGTACCGCCGGCCGTGCCGAGATCCCCGCCTCGCTCCCGTAGCCGGGAGATAAAGGTCAGGAAGCGGAAGAGCCCTCTGGAGGCTGTATCCTGTTCATACTGCACGGCCCGGTCATACAAAGCAGTCAGATTGCCCTGACGCTGCTTGCCGCCGGGCAGACCGCCGACCCAATCCAAATAGCCCGTTTCACTGTAAATTCGCCAGATCAGATCGCTCAAACTTCCTTGGCGGGCTTCCTGCCGCCAGCGCTGAAGCCGATCCATAAACAATCCGAGCTTTGAGCCAAGCTCCGGGGATATCTCGATATTCTGACCTTCCGCTGATGGCGGAGCATCCGAAAGAAGGCTGCCAACCACAAGCTCATGACCTGCTGCCGCTTCGGCCAAGCCTTCCAGTTCTACGCCTGGGGTCCATTTGCCATCCACTAAGCCCACAGGGCGCGCCGAATCCATGACCGACGGGACGCTGCTTAACGCGACTGCCGCTTGAAGCGCATCGTAATAAGTCCCTTTGGCACACAGGCGCACCTGTGCCATCTCTTCCTCGGATAATCCGAGGATGGGCGAGCGCAATACGGAAGCCAGGGGAATATCCTGCCGAGGATTATCAATCACCTGCAGCAGCGATAAGATGATCTCCACTTCCGTCGCCTGAAAATATCCTTTGTTCTGCTCGCCAAACGCCGGAATTCCTTCCTGACGCAGCTCCTCTATAATTAACGGTGCCCATACCATGGCTGAGCGCAGCAAAATAACCATGTCCCCGTACCCTGCGGGCCGCATCGATTTCAGTCCCTTATCGTACACCATGAGCGGCTTCCCGCTTTCGCCTGTCATCTCACGGATTCTGCGGGCAATGGCGCGAGCCTCCAACTGGGCGGTTTCCATTTCAAGCGCCTCAACCTCAAGATGAGCCCCGTCTTCCTCGGAAGCCGAGTCTTCGGACTGCTCCTCCCCCCCTTTTCCAAGGCGGTCAATCAGTAGCAATTCAGGGATGTAAGGGTTCGTCCCATCCTGAATCTCCTGCTCCGGAAAGGAAGCGCCGCATACAAGCTCAGCCCGGGCATCATAGGCAATCTCGGCTACGGATTCATTCATGATCTGCCGGAACAGCAAATTGACGGCATCCACCACTTCCATCCGGCTGCGGAAATTACGGGCCAAATCAATCCGAATGCCGGCTTGAGCCGTGCTCGCGTCGGAAGAGAACGTCTTATATTTATCGAGAAACAGTCCCGGCTCCGCCAGGCGGAACCGATAAATACTCTGCTTCACGTCTCCGACCATAAACCGGTTGCCCGGCATTTCCCGGGAGATCAATCGTACAATGTCTTCCTGTACGCTATTCGTATCCTGATATTCGTCGAGCAGCACTTCATCAAACTGCTCGCGATATTCCATCGCCGCATCGGAAGGCATCATATGGCCCGGCACGGAATCGGGGTGGCGAAGAATATGGAGGCAATAATGCTCAAGGTCGTTAAAGTCGACCATGCCTTTAGCTGCCTTAGCCTCCCGGTATCGTTCGCCAAAAGCGATAACCGTCTCGGCCAGCTCCATCATCAGCGGCGCTGCCGTGTGTAGTTCCTGTAAAAACTCCGATGCCGGACGGCCAAACAATGCACTTTTCAGTTCGTTGATAATTTTCTTCACGTTATCGCGCAGTTCCTTAACCTGTTCCTGGAGCTCCGGCAGCACCTCATCCTTCCGAACGGATTTGAGCTTGCCGAAAGACGCCTCGCGGAAAATGCCGTACAGCGATTCCCACGGCGAAATATCGATGGCCTCAAGCAGGGAGGCGACCAGCCGCAAGTCGTCATCCAGATTGTCCACATACGGCGCAGGACCTCCCGGCTGCATGGCAATCGCCCTGGCTTGCTGCAGCAACCCGGCTGCTCCATTCAAGGCCAAGCGCGCATCCGCCAATATGCTTTGAACCCATGGCGTTTGCCCAAGGGCCTCCGTATCTTGCACCTGGAAGCCGGCAGCCGTTTCCTTAAGCCAGTGCGCCGGCCACGAATGGCTGCGGGAGAAATCGTAGAGGCGCTGCACGAGACGGTACAGCGCGTCATCTGTTCGCTCACCGCTAAACCAGTCCGCCAATCGCACAAAACGGCTCTCCGAATCGTCCTCGGCCTCGCCGTATTTCTCTTCGAACAGCTCCTCCAGCAAATCCTGCCGCATGATATCCGCCTCATGTTCATTCAGAATGCGGAATCCCGGATCCAGAGGTATTAACTGATAATATCGCCGAATGACTTCCATGCAAAAGGAGTGCAGCGTTGTAATCGACGCCCTGCCAAGCAAAGCGAGCTGGCGCCGAATATGCTCGTTGTCCGGATCCCGGTCCAGCTCACGGTCAAGCGCTTCCCGGATCCGTCCCCGCATTTCGGCAGCCGCTGCCTTGGTAAACGTAGCCACAAGAAGCCGGTCAACGCTGAACCCCGCGGAATCGTCGAGGATTTTGCGAATGATCCGTTCAACCAGCACGGCGGTCTTCCCTGAACCAGCCGCAGCTGCAACCAACATGTCATCGCCCGAGAGCGCGATGGCTTTCCACTGGTCGTCACTCCACATGCTGCCCTCAGGTTTTGCTATCATCTCTCTCACCGGCTCCCTCCTCCCTTCGGATGTCCAAGCATCTCCCAAACCTGATCTTTACCCGGTTTACCGAGCAGCTGATATTCGCTGCCCTCTATTGCGTCGTCGAACTGGCATACAGGCCGGAAGGAACAGTACGTGCAGGCCGTCTCCTGCTGAATCCGGTACGGCACAATCGCGACATCGCCTCCCGTAATTCTGGAGCCGATATTCAGCATGTTCTCCCGCACGGCGGACAACAAGGTCTTCCACTGGTCAGGCGTTGCCACGGCCGCGCTGCTGTAGAAGCTGCCGTCCGTTTTGACGGCGACGGGCAGAATGGTCGAGTGCCCTTTTTCAAGGAACGAATCCATGAGGGAAACCGCTTCGCGATCTGCCAGCAGCAGGCCCTTCATTTTGTATCGTTTGAGCAGCTCTTCTGCCGCCTGCTCCGGCGTCATGCCGTTTGCGGATTGCAGGATTGGATCATGAACGTGGAAATACAAGGTTCCCGCAGGCAAGGCCTGCTCGCCGAGCCAGTCCTCCGCAAACGTCAGCAGCACGTCCAGATAGGTCAGCATCTGCAAGGATAACCCGTAATAGACCTCATGCAACCGCAGATCCTTCTGGCTGGATTTATAATCAATGACCCGAAGCATGATCCCATGCTCTCCGCGTGCCATGTCAACCCGGTCAATGCGCCCGACAATCTCCATCTTGACCCCGTTCGGCAATTCAAACGTCAGCGGCGGCAGCGGCTTCCCGGGACCGAAATCGAGCTCGAGACCGATCGGCTCAAATTTGCCGCGCCTTGCTTGTTCGCCCAAAATTACGGACGCTCTGCCCACGATGTTTTTCAGCTTGCGCGATATATATCCGTATCGCTTGGAGCTCAATAGAATTTCACCCTGCAGCATGGGAGCTAGCCGATCGACCGTTGCTTCCGCCTCGCGCAGGCATTCCTCCGCGGTCAGGTCTCCCCAGCTTCGATGCTGTGATTGAAACTTCACGGCCATGCTGCTTAAGGCAGCATGAAACAGCTGCCCGATGTCAGGAGCTTGAAGACGGTACAACTGCCGTTCTCTCAGCTTCAAACCATGGGAGGCAAAATGAGAAAACGGACACGCAACAAAGCGCTCCATCCGGGATACGCTTGTCCGCAGCTTCGTTCCGTACAACTGCCTGCTGGTTTCCTGCTTAAGCGGCCGGGCTTCATTCCGGTAGGACAAGGACGAGAGCATCGAAGAAAGACGCGGCCTTAATTCCGGCTGCTCCGCATACCAGTTGTACACATGCCACCAAAAGTCCGGAATCTCCTCTCCATTCCTCCAGTCACGAAGCCGACCCGTTAAATAAGCAAGCGTCTTATCCGGACGGGCGGCATAATGCTCCTGCTCACTGGCTGATTGCCCGGCATGCGGTCTTGGAAACAATGGTACCTCTTCCATCTGAAACATCAGCTTCAAATGGCGGATGACCTCGGATGGCAGCAACGTCTTGCCTTCATCGTCCGCCGCAGGATAGCTGACCCACAGCTGATTACTGGCCGAAGTCAGAGCATTATAAATCAGGAACCGTTCATCCAGCAGTCTGCGGGATATGCTTGGAGCAAGCTCCAAGCCGCGGTCTTCGAGCTGAACACGCTCCGGTTCTGTCAGGATCCCATCGTCCTGGAACTGGGCTGGGAGAACACCATCATTAATGCCGAGCAGAAAAGCATATTTCACCCCGCCCGTCCGTGTCCGATCCATGCTGCCGATCAGCACTTGATCCAGAGAAGGTGGCACCAGAGCCATTTTCATCTCCGTAAGTCCCGTACCCAGCACGCCCGTGAACAATTCGGTGCTGAGCTTCTCCGTACCCATCATCTCCACAATCTGATCGAGCAGGTCAAGCACTGCCCCCCATACCTGGCGATGCTCCCTGGCTTCCTCAGGACGCCCGGCATCCAGGGCAGCGCGGCTTAACAGCTCGAGCTTCTCAGGAACAGCGGCTTCCTCCAGAAGCCGGTAGACTGCCGTGCTCTGATCCATTGCATTCGTTGCCTTCTTCATCCGCTTCTCAAACGCATGCAGCGGCTCCGTAATCACCTTTCTGGCATACTCAATCGCCTGCATCCCATGCGGATTTCGCACCTCACTCTCTCCGTCTTCTAATGAGAGACTTGGAATTCCCTTCCAAGGGCGTCCATCCGTCCAGCGTGTGCCCTGGATTCCGGAAGCCAGCACATGGTTTTCCAGACGGTCCATGTCCTCACGGGTAAGCGATCCGTCCAGCGGCAGCAGCAGATCCGTCTTCACACAGCGGAATACGTCCTCATAACGCCAACGGCGTCCGATGATATCCAGCGCAGAGCGAATAAATTCGACCAGCGGATGATGGAGCTCGCTTCGCTTCTGATCCAGAAAATAAGGAACGCCGTGTTCCCTGAACAAAGGACCTATCAGATGCTCATATTCTCCCATATTCCGGACAAACACGGCCATTTCCCGGTATCTTGCCCCTTCTTCTCGGGCGAGACGCACCATTTCGCGTACAGCCCCTTCAATTTCAGCCCGGCGGTGACTGGCAGCATGCAGAAGAAGACCTGCCCTGCTGCCGTCCGGATGGCTCACTGTAACGCCGTCACGGGCAGCTTCCGTCCAACGTTTCTTCCGATCATAACCGCGCTCGAGATGGGCAAGCAGAGGGGACTCTTGAAACCGCGGAAGAACATCGGGTTGCAGAATACGCTGCTCCATATCCAACCCCATCTCATCGGCAATGCCTTCAAGCTTTATGTACGTCACCGCGGTAGGATGAAAGAGATCCAGCTCATGCGGAACATTCCCGTTCGTATAAGGCTTGTCCAGTGTCAACGCAATCGTTACGCGGTTGGCATGCGTCATAATTTCCCGGAGCACCCGGTACTCCTGCGGCGTAAAGCCATGGAAGCCATCGATCCAAATGTCCGCGCGCTTGATATACTCTGATTGGGTCACGCCCTCTGCCAATGAGGCCAGCGTATCTTCCTCATCCATGTAGAACCTTGAAATCTCAAGCTCAAAATCGCGAAAAACCGTTACGATGTCCTCCAGCTTGCGCCGAAGCATCGGAGAATTCCCAGAGCCAGACAGCATCTGTCCCAGCTGCTCCTCCACGCAGGCAGCATCAATGCAATAGCGCTTCATTTCTGTATACAGCTCGCTCAGCTTACCGACAAATCCATGCTGCTCTCCCGAAGCACCGAACAATTGAAGCTCTTCTTTGCGCCTCCGCAAAATTTTGTACAGCAGCATGCGCTTGCCTTCTTCGCTGATCGCCACCTTCGCGGCCCCGCCGGTTTCCTGCATGACACGGTAAGCCAGTCGGCGGAAACTGAGCACTTGCGCGCGCATCATCCCGCGAATGCCTCCCGCATTAACGAGTGCATGCTCCGCTTCATAGGACCCTTGCTCGGGAACGATCAGTATCATCGGATTCCCCTTGGGATCTTGCTCCAATCGCTCGATCATCTCTTGGCGGATCGACGTGCTCTTGCCGCTGCCCGACCTGCCGATAACAAATTGAATGCTCATGCTATGCCTCCTTTACATCGTCTCCGAAAAGGACTCCTTCACCCTTCAAAACAAGCTGCGTTTCCGGTGAAATCATGCCCTTGAATCTATTAGTCAAATGCATCAAAATTCATATAAAATCCCTGTCTTGGTTCGTTCTCTATCAAAAAAGATGCTGATTACTAGTATAGCATAAGTATCGTTTGATGGAACATACGTTTGGATTTCATTCCCATTCCAAATTATTGCGGGCATACAAAAAAGGACCCTGCCATCGTGGTTCACCCACCATGGCAAAATCCTTCGCATCTACCGTCCTGCTGCACTTTAAAGTTTCGATTTGCTGCGCACTTCAAACACGGCAAATTTCAAATAATGCCCCTCGTCGACCCCGAGAATTTGCGGATGATCCTTGCCAGCCGCACGCCATTCCACGAGTCTCAGAATTTTTCCGGCGTCTTTTGCCGCATCCTGAATGGTCTCCAGGAACAAATCCGGCCGCATATGGTACGAGCAGCTTGCCGTAACCAAATAACCGCCCTCATTCACCAGTTTCATGCCATGAAGATTGATGTCCTTATATCCGCGGCAAGCCCCTTTAACGGCAGACCTGGTTTTGGCAAAAGCCGGCGGGTCCAGAATAACCACATCCCATGAACGTCCGCCTCCTGCGGTCAGCGGTTTGGAGGTATCCACTTTCTGATCCCCTTGCGCACGCAACTCGCGTTCCTCCAGCCCTTTTACCTGATTGCGCAAATATTGGAAGGCATCGTCCACTACAAACTCCACGCGATCCTGGAATCCGTTCAATTCCACATTCTCTTTGGCGCTTTCAATGGCATGCTCCGATATGTCAAGGCAGGTCACTTTCTTGGCGCCATAAAGGCAGGCATGCAGCGTGAAACTGCCCGTATGCGAAAAGCATTCCAGCACCGTGGCTCCATCCCAATAAGGAAAAGTAACTTCCTTTCCGCTTTTGTTCACTGGTATGGTCTTCTTCTCACCGTCTCGTTCCACCGTCTGGAGCGTGATCCCGCTGCGGCTTCCCCAACCATTCATTAACGGTTTAATGGATGCCCGGTTCTCGCGCTGATCAAAGAAATATCCCGTCTTCTGGCCTTCTTCGATATCCACCTTGATCTTTAGGCTGTTCTCCGTCACCGTGACGTGGCGAGGACATTCCCCGTATAGAATACCCGTGCGCTGCTCCAGCCCTTCCAGTTCCCGGATGGACACGTCGCTTCGTTCATAGATTCCTTTCGGCTGGACCACCTCGACAAGCGCGTTCACGATGTCCTCACGGCAGCGATCCATCCCCAGCGTCAGCAGCTGCATGACCAGTACGTCATCAAAACGGTCCACAATCAGCCCCGGCAGAAAATCCGCCTCGCCATATACCAGCCGGTAGGCGTTCTCATCTTCGATAAACCGTTCCCGGTGTTTCAAGCATTCCTGAAACCTGGCGGCGAAAAAAGCCTTGTCCATCGTCTTAACGGGCTCGTACGAAACGGTACGTACGGTGATTTGCGATTGCGGGTTGTAATAACCGGAGGCGAGAAAGCGGCCTTGATGGTTTAGTACCGATACGATATCCCCCGGCTTGGGTTCACCTTCAACAGAGGCAATCTCGCTTTTATAAACCCAGGGATGCCCCTGCTCCAGTCTCTTTTTTCGACTGCGCTCCAAAATTACCGATGGCACTGTATTTCACTCCTTAAGTTATCCCTGGCCATTTCCATAGGCATGCATGTCCGCCAAGGGTCATATACGTAATTAAGAAAAAAAGTTTATCGCCGGACTTTCACAGCAGCGGATGCTTCATATCCCCACTTTATTTCACAAAAAGGAGAACATCATGCTATCCTCACTCTGGTTTCCCATCTGTTATGGTCTTGTCCTGTTCCTGTTCGGCATGAAGGTCATGGAGGTTGCCCTTCAACGCTGGGCCGGTCCGCTGCTGCATAAGTGGCTCCATAAAGCGACATCTACGCCCCTTAAGGGCATGATCGCCAGCACGGCGGTTACGGCTCTGCTGCAAAGCAGTACCGCCGTAACCGTGCTGGCAATCGGTTTCGCCAATGCCGGATTGTTAAGCCTCGCCGGTACCCTGGGCGTTATTCTCGGCACGAACATCGGCACAACGGTAACCACCGAGCTCATCAGCCTCCAGATCGGACAAGCCGCCATGCCGCTGCTTGTCCTCTCGCTAATGCTATGGGTCGGCGCCGTACTCGTCAGCGAGCGCGTGCCTTCGAGCTACGACAAGTTAAAAAACAATTTGATCCGCAGCCAGTTTTTATGCCTTGCTGTCGCCGGATTCTCGCTGGTGCTGCTTGCTATACAATTCATGCAATCCATCGGCCCGACCCTTCAAAGCCTCGGTGTGTTCCAATGGTTCCTGGACCACGCTTCGCGGAGCGTCCTCTGGGGCATTGCAGCCGGAACGATATTGACTGCTCTGATGCACAGCAGCGCGGCTGTCATCGCTATGGCTATGGGGCTTGCAGCCAGTGGCGCCCTGCCTCCGGAGATCGGCGTTGCCATCGTTCTTGGCTCCAATGTCGGCACCTGCGCCACAGCGCTTATAGCAGCCATCGGCAGTACCCGAGCAGGGCGATTCGTGGCATGGTCCCATATGGGGCTGAATATCGGCGGAGTCCTGCTCTTTACCCCGTTCATATCGGGCTTAACTGCCGTATCCGGATGTTTAGCAGCGGATCCGGCCGGGCAAATCGCCCATGCGCAAACCTTGTTTAATATCGTATGCTCGCTTATCGCGCTCCCACTATGCTATCTGCCCTTCTGGAACAAGCGGGCACAGACCTAAAATTTCATATCTTCATCCGCAGGAACGCTAACCTCGAGCAGCGTTAGCGCTTTACGCAGGATGATATCATTATTATTATATCCGTTGCTGCGCTGCTTCCTCCATGCGGCCAAAGGCTCGAACCAGTCCACCCCGTTGATTTCCTCGATTTGGGGTTTTAAGCTGCCTTTTTCTGCCTTAACCAGATAGTAATGAACTTCCTTGTCCACCTGGCCGAACTCGGGATGATGGTATTTATATGCAATAATGTCCACTGGAGAGGTGATGGATCCGACTATACCTGTCTCCTCGCAAATCTCTCGAAGTGCCGTTTGCTCGACGGTTTCACCGGCTTCCATCTTGCCTTTGGGAAGCGAGGTTTTTCCATAACGGTCCAAAATAAGCTGGATCTGAAGCTCCCCTTCATGATGACGGTATACCACGCCGCCTGCGGAAATCTGTGTATATGTCATGTCCTATTCCTCCTTCATGTACAACAAGGATTCCACTTCCGGTAGCCAGGAAATGAAATCCTTGTCTGGTATGGCCGCTATTGGAATTACTGGGCAGCTGCCTTTAGTCCATGATCCATGACGCTGAGGAGTTCACCCTCGCATTCATTCACACCGGCTTTGGTTACTTTTACGCGGCACAGTTTGCCTTCGAGATCAGGCGATCCGTTGAATACAAGCTGCAGGTAATTATCGCTGTACCCCTGCATCTTTCCGCCGTTAGGAGCTCCCTTGTATTCGCGCTCCGGTATCACTTCCAGAATCTGACCCACAAAACGTTCAGCATAAGCAAGCTGCAACTGCTCTGACAAGTCAATCAAATCATGCACACGTGCATTCTTCACTTCCTCGTCCACCTGATCCTCCATCCGTGCCGCCGGCGTGCCGGTACGCTTCGAATACGGGAATACATGCATCTCGGAGAACTGAATTGCCTTCATCAGATCATAACCGTTACGGAACATCTCGTCGGTTTCGCCAGGGAAGCCAACGATAACGTCCGTCGTAATGCCTACATCGGGCATCGCTTGACGAATCAAGCCCATCTTGTTATAGAACTCTTCGGTTGTATATTTACGGCGCATCCGTTTCAGTACCGTATCATCCCCCGCTTGCAGCGGAATATGAAGGTGGCGGCACATTTTACTGGAGCGGTTCAGCACATCCAGCATCTTCTCATCGATCTGGCTTGCTTCGATGGAGCTGATGCGGATCCGTTCCAAACCGTCTACCCGGTCAAGATCCCACAGCAAATCGGACAATCTGTAATCTTCAAGATCATCTCCGTATCCGCCTGTGTGAATACCGGTCAGCACGATTTCCTTATAACCCGCTCCAACCAGTTGATGCGCCTGTTTGATGATGCTCTTCGGATCACGGCTGCGTGACAAACCGCGGGACCAAGGGATAATGCAGAACGTACAGAAGTTGTTGCATCCGTCCTGGATTTTCAGAAATGCACGAGTGCGTTCCGCGAAATCCGGAACGTCCATTTCCTCAAATACCCGGGTCTTCATAATATTGCGAACAGCATTAATCGGCTGACGCGTCTTTTCAATATCATGGATGAAATCCATGATTTTATCGCGATCCTGGTTCCCGATCACAAGATCCACACCCGGTATATCCAGAATTTCTGCAGGCGAGGTCTGGGCGTAGCAGCCCGTTACAGCCACGATGGCCTCGGGATTGCGGCGAACCGCGCGTCTGATCATCTGACGGCTCTTCTTATCCCCTGTATTGGTAACGTGGCAGGTGTTAATCAAATAAACATCTGCGGTTTGTTCGAAGTCCACCTGGTCGTAGCCTTCATTTTTGAAGTATTGCCAGATGGCCTCGGTATCGTAAAAATTGACTTTGCAACCCAACGTATAAAACGCTACGGATGGCATGTTCAAACGCCCCCCATTTCTCCAGATTCATATAGTGCGCAGGCAAGCGCCGTCATACCGGCAGTCTCGCAGCGAAGGATCCGTCTTCCAAGTCCAACGGATACGGCTCCTGCATCTTCGGCGGCTAGGCATTCCTCTTCCGTAAAGCCGCCCTCGGGTCCAACGACCAGCAGCAAGCTCGCCTTCTCGGCCGAATTCGACAGCGCCTGCTCTACAAAAGGCTTCAGCACGTCCCTCAGCTGGGAGCCATGCTCTTTTTCATAACAAAAATATACGGCATCATAGCCGGAAAACGCTGCAAGCAGATTTTTCCAAGGCAGAGGCTGTTCAACAGACGGTATCCGGTTACGATGCGCCTGTTCAGCCGCCTCTTTCGCAATCTTGCGCCAGCGCTCCAGCCGCTTTCCTTCCTTCTTGGCATCGTACTGAACAATCGTTCTGTCCGATAAAAAGGGCACAAAGGACACCGCGCCGATCTCGGTGCACTTTTGGATGACGGTCTCCATCTTATCGCCTTTCGGCAAGCTTTGAGCGATGCTCACTTGCAGACGCGGTTCCTGGGTCATCTCCATGGGTTCAATTACAACGGCAATGACACTGGCCGCCTCGATGCTTTCAATCTCCACCATGGCTTCGCGGGATGCCCCATCGCTTACAATCAATTTATCACCAAGCCTGCCTCGCATGACCTTGGTAATATGACGGGCGTCATCGCCCGTAATCTCAACACGGTCTCCCTCGAATTGTTCGGGAGTGACAAAATATCGCTGCATCTTTAACCTCACCTAACTCCAAAATCGCCAAACCCCATCATACAACTTTTCGTGCTAACTGACCAGAGTAAATCAGAGCCGGTAACCGCCGGTCATCATAATGAACATGTCCAAAAATTTGGAAGACAGCGCATGTGCCGCATCATACAGGGGCTTGATCGTATAATCCTGGAACACGGGCAACAATATGATCAACAGGAAGAAAAGGATCGACCATTGCTCAAACTTCTGAATCCTCGCACTGAGACGCGGAGGCAACGCATTCTCAAGAACCCTGTAGCCGTCCAGCGGAGGCAATGGAACAAGATTGAACAGACATAGAAAGAAGTTGAGCAATATAAATATATTAAAGAACAAATGCACCGCTTGATCCGTCTTGGTAATTCCCTCTGGAGGAATAATCCCGGTTTGGTACAGAACAGCATAAATGAGCGCACCAAGTATACCTAACATAAGATTACTCAGCGGACCCACCGCCGCCACAATGATGCTCATTCGGCGCGGATTGCTGAAGTTCTCGCGATTGATCGGTACCGGCCGTGCCCAGCCAAAACCTGCAATCAGCAAGAGAATAATCCCCAGAAAATCAAAATGTACCGCCGGATTCAGTGTAACCCTTCCCAGCAGCTTGGCCGTTGGGTCTCCGAATTTATTCGCAAAATAGGCATGCGAGAATTCATGCACGGTAAAGGCAATAATTAAAGCAATCAGATAAAAAGGAAGTTGTTCCAGCGGATAAAATAACAGTTGGTCCAAAAACTCCATAATCAGTTTTTCCTCGCCACGAACGCAACCCAATCATCCTCGCGGCAGATGTCGGCAATTTCGAAACCGGAGGCAATCAGCGCCTTTTCTACGATCTCTTCTTTGTTCTTGTAAATGCCCGAGGCGATATAAGCGCCTCCCGGCCGAAGAGCCTGGTATACATCGTCTACAAACAACAGGATGACCTCAGCCAAAATGTTAGCCACTACAACTTGTACCGGAAGCGTCACGCCCAGATCGGATGAATCGGATTGATTGGTGATTACAGAGAGCAGATCGCTTTCCTTTACCGTAATCCGATCTTCCAAACCGTTAAGACGGGTATTCTCCATTGCGCTGGATACAGCAACCGGGTCCAGATCGAGAGCCAGTATCCGTGAAGCTCCCAAATGCGCGGCGCCGATGGAAAGTATGCCAGAGCCTGTCCCGACATCTATGACTTCCTCTCCACCCTTGATCACCATCTCGAGTGTGCGCAAGCATAACGAAGTCGTCGGATGCGTTCCAGTGCCGAATGCCATGCCCGGGTCCAGCTCAATAATCGATTCTTGATCGGATTCCGGCGTGTACTCTTCCCATGTCGGCTTGATTGTCAATCGCTCGGATACACGGATCGGTTTGAAATACTGCTTCCAGGCCGTTGCCCATTCATTCTCATCGACGGTCTTCATCTCATACCTGACTTCACCTGTATCAATCCCAAATTCCTTCAGTTCATTCACGCGCGGCGTTATCTCATCACGGATCGCTTCCAAGGTCACCGTCTCATCAAAGTACCCTTTGATTACGGCTTGCCCTTCAGGAATATCGTTAAACGGAACGATCTCATCAAACCACTGTCCAAGGGATGTGTCCCGCTTCTTGTTTGTCGTACCGGATTCTTCGATCGAAACGCCTCCGGCTCCCGCCTCATGCAGGAAATTCGTAATCATCTCCACGGCTTCCTCCGTGGTATGTATCGTTAATTCATGCCATAACATGTGCTACTGTTCCTCCTCATTCATACATAGTTATTATTGTACTATATTGAGGACCCCGGATACAAAGTTTGTACTAAAATACCATGAGGACTTTACTTACAAATCGGTCAAATGCGGAATACGTCTATCAGCGTACTTTCACAGAAGACAGACCTCATATGGCGGAAGTTTCACTTGCGGAATAAGGATGGCTATCCTCCGAAGTTTATACTTTCTTATCTCTTCAACAAAAAAGCCCTGCTTACCACCTCCGTAACAAGAAAGGTAAGAGGGCTCTTTCAAACGCTGAAGCCATAACGACTAATCTACATTTTTACTGGTTTCATCGAGAATTTTCTTCAATTGGCGTTCATCCGCCGCCTCGCTTCTGCGCAGCGCTTCCACATCATCGTGATCGGCTTCCATGGCCGAAAATTCAACATCCTCCGCCTTAGCGGATTGAAGGGCAATCATTTTCTCGGTTTTGCTCGAGATTTTCCCTTTTTTTACGCGTCTCATCATGAATGCCGTTCTCCTTTCCAAAATAAAAGATCAGAGCCGTCCTTACCTTAAATCATGCCGCCGGATTCTTCGATTAACCGCATGGCTTGCGGAAATACGCCTTCGTCCAATACAACCGTCAGCAAAATATCCCGGCCTTCGGTTCCGTCCTCCCCGCCGCTGCTCATCCCGCTGGCGGACGGATCCGCCGCCCCGAGAATTCCGGCTCCCGGCCCCGAAATATCCGCATTTAAGGTCAGCGTTGTTAAGCTTGCAATGTTGCCTGTCAACGGATTCATCGGATTGTTGAGCTCCCCGCCGGGATCGGCGCTAAACCGGTCGATGGACATATCGGCAACGCGCAGCGACTGCAATTTGCGGGCAGCATGCTGGGCTTCTTCCGGGCTTTTAAAATACGCCAAAATATTTTTCTCTGCCACTTCATTTCACCTGCATTTCCTAATTCAAGATTGCAACTTCCTAGATGGAACTTCCCTAGGTTGCTTCATCGTCAAGTGTTTTATTCTTGAGGAATCGGCTGTTTAAGCTGGCAGACCACCTAAAGCTCCCTTCCGTCCCCAGAAACAAAAAAACAGCAGGCCGAAGGTTGATCACCTTAAGCCTGCTGCTGTTCTTTAAGCTATGAGGGGGGGTAACCCCATAAGTTTGTATTAGTCACCGCGGAATGCTTTTTTAACACGGTCAAAGAAAGACTGTTCCTGCTCATGGGTCTGTTCGCCATCAAGGGAAGCAAACTGACGAAGCAGCTCTTTCTGATCATCACTCAGCTTGCTTGGCGTAACGACCACAACCTTGACGTGCTGGTCACCCTGTCCCATGCCGCGAAGCCGAGGCACCCCTTTGCCTTTCAAGCGGAAGAAGGTTCCCGTCTGCGTACCGGCCGGAATCTTCAGCTTCACTCTCTCCGTCAGCGTCGGGATCTCAATCTCGTCGCCAAGCGCAGCCTGAGCAAAGGTAAGCGGCACTTCGCAATAAATGTCGTCCCCTTCGCGTTCGAAGAAGTCATGCGGCTTCACGCGGATGACGATATACAAGTCACCGGCCGGACCGCCGCGGAAGCCGCCTTCGCCTTCACCTGTCATGCGAAGCTGAGCTCCGTCGTCCACACCAGCAGGCACGCGAACATGAATCTTGCGCTGCTTCTTCACTTTGCCGTTGCCGTTACAAGTCGAGCAGCGGTCTTTGATGATTTTCCCTGTTCCGTTACAGTTCGAGCAAGCGCGACGGTTTACCATACGTCCAAACGGCGTATTTTGCACGACTTCTTGCTGCCCGCTGCCGTTACACACCGAACATGTATGCGGCTGCGTGCCCGGCTTCGCACCGGAGCCGTGACATGTATCGCATGTCTCCGTTCTCGGAATGGTGATATCCGTTTCCTTACCGAATACCGCTTCCTTAAATTCAACCGTCATCGTATATTGCAGATCGTTCCCCCGCTGAGGCGCATTCGGATCACGGCGACCATTACCGCCAAAGAACATATCGAATATATCTCCAAAACCGCCGAAATCACCGGAGAAACCGCCTCCGCCCATACCTTGGTTCGGATCGATATGACCATACTGGTCATATTGCGCACGCTTCTGACCATCGCTCAATACATCGTAAGCCTCTTTCACTTCCTTGAATTTGGCTTCCGCGTCAGCCGCTTTGTTCACGTCCGGATGATATTGGCGAGCCATTTTGCGGTACGCCTTCTTGATTTCATCGTCCGATGCATCCTTGCCGACACCGAGCACCTCATAATAATCACGCTTATCAGCCACGGTTTCACCCCAATCTCTTTATTACTCTTTTACATAAGGAAAGCCAAAGTGCGAAGATGCGCAGCTTTGACCTTCCCATACAATCTATTCAGATTAACCTTTGTTTTTATCTTCGTCAACAACCTCGTAATCTGCATCTACGACATTGTCTTTCTTAGGAGCGCCGGCGTCAGCACCTTCAGCACCTTGCTGTTCCTGTTGTGCTGCTTGCTCATACAGCTTTACGGACAGCTGCTGTACGATTTGAGTCAACTCCTCTACCGAAGCGTTAATCTCTTCGAGGTTATCGGATTCAAGGGCCTTCTTCACTTTGTCTTTCGCTTCGTTCGCTTTTTCCACTTCGGAAGCGTCGACTTTGTCGCCTAGATCCTTGAGTGTTTTCTCGGTCGTGTATACGAGTTGGTCCGCATTGTTGCGAGCTTCTACCAGCTCTTTGCGTTTACGGTCTTCTTCAGCATGAAGCTCAGCGTCCTTCATCATTTGCTCAACTTCAGCATCGCTCAAGCCGCTGGAGGACGTGATCGTGATCTTCTGGCTCTTGCCAGTACCTTTATCCGTCGCCGATACGTTTACGATACCGTTCGCATCGATGTCAAAGGTAACTTCGATTTGCGGCACGCCGCGCGGTGCTGGAGGAATGTCTCCAAGCATGAAGCGTCCCAGCGTTTTGTTGCCGGCAGCCATTTCGCGTTCACCTTGCAGCACGTGAATTTCAACGCTCGGCTGATTATCGGCATACGTGGAGAATACTTGGGATTTGCTTGTTGGAATCGTCGTGTTCCGGTCGATCATTTTGGTGAATACGCCGCCTGCGGTTTCGATACCGAGGGACAACGGAGTTACGTCGAGCAACACAACGTCTTTAACGTCACCTGTCAATACGCCGGCTTGAACGGCTGCTCCAAGCGCAACCACTTCGTCAGGGTTTACGCCTTTGTGAGGCTCTTTTCCTGTCAATTTCTTAATCGCTTCCTGTACGGCAGGAATACGAGTGGAACCGCCGACAAGGACGATTTTGTGAATATCGTTAGCGGTCAAACCTGCATCGCTAAGCGCTTGACGAGTCGGGCCAAGCGTACGCTCTACCAGGGAAGCAGACAATTCTTCGAATTTAGCACGAGTCAGGTTAATCTCAAGATGCTGAGGCACGCCGTCAGCAACGGTGATGAACGGCAGCGAAATCGTGGTTGTCAGTACGCCGGACAATTCTTTTTTCGCTTTTTCCGCAGCGTCTTTCAGACGTTGAACAGCAGCTTTGTCTTTGCTGAGATCGATGCCTTGCTCTTTCTTGAATTCGGCTACCAGGTAGTCAATGATCACTTGGTCAAAGTCGTCGCCGCCAAGCTGGTTGTCCCCGCTGGTTGCTTTTACTTCGAAGAAGCCATCGCCCAGTTCTAGAATGGAAACGTCGAATGTACCGCCGCCAAGGTCATATACCAGGATGGTTTGGTCTTCGGATTTCTCCATGCCGTAAGCCAATGCAGCAGCGGTCGGCTCGTTGACGATACGCAGCACTTCAAGACCCGCGATTTTACCGGCATCCTTGGTCGCTTGACGCTGGCTGTCATTAAAGTATGCTGGAACCGTAATAACCGCCTGGGTTACTGGTTGGCCCAGATAAGCTTCCGCATCGGATTTCAGCTTCTGCAGAATGATAGCAGAGATTTCTTGCGGCGTGTAGTCTTTGCCGTCGATGGATTCTTTGTGATTTGTACCCATATGACGCTTAATAGAGATAATGGTACGATCCGGGTTGGTGATCGCTTGACGTTTCGCTGTATCCCCAACGATACGCTCGCCGTCTTTCTTAAATCCGACAACGGATGGAGTCGTACGAGCACCCTCCGGATTCGGAATAACTACTGCTTCCCCACCCTCCATTACGGCTACGCAGGAGTTGGTTGTTCCTAAGTCGATACCAATAACTTTGCTCATGTAAAAATTTCCTCCTTATTCATTCACACGAATCCTCGCATGATCTTCATCAATTTTTTATATGATAAACGACTATCGAAAGTCGCTTACATGCTCACTTTAACCATCGCAGGTCTTAACACTTTATCTTTAAGCTTATACCCCTTCTGCACTTCCTCAACCACGATGCCTTCCTCGTATTCATCGCTTTCCACCTGCATGATCGCTTGGTGATACTCCGGATTGAACGGCTCGCCTACACTCTTCATCGCGGTCAAGCCTTCGGTAGCAAGGACCGATTCCAACTGGCGGAAGATCATGCTGACTCCCTTGGAGAAGGATTCAAACTCCGGGTTCTCCTCGGATGCCTGAAGGGCACGCTCAAAATTGTCGATGACGGGCAGAAGCTCCGTAATCAGTTTGGAAGATGCATATTTGCCCAGATCTTCTTTCTCCTTCTGGGTGCGACGACGGAAGTTGTCAAAATCCGCTTGAACTCGCAGGGTACGCTGCTGGTGCTCCAGCACCTCAGCCTGAAGCTTCTCAAGCTCTGCTGAACCTGCTTCATCCGCCGATTCCGTTACAGGAATCTCCTGTTCGGGATTTACGGCTTCCTCTGCAGACCCGCTCTCACCCGTATTTGGCGTGTTCTCCAAAGTTTCTTCCATCATTTCTTCTGTAACTGTATCTTGAACGGCATCCTTATGCTCTTTATTCAAGACGCCTTCACCTCCTTCATAGTCTAAAACAGTCTATCCGTGATTTGTTCTATACCTTAAGCGTTATTCGCCTATTTCTTTCATCTTGATGACGTGATGAATCCGCAGCACGGCTGCTGCGACTTCACCGGCTGCCCGCAAGCCGTGAAGTTTAACCGGTGCCGGATCCAGCACGCCCAGCTCCTCATAATCGACAACCCGGCCGCTGTCGCAATCAATACCCATGCAATCAGAGTCTGCACGGATTTGCGCAGCGCGCACTTCTTCCATCTTCTCGAGCGGGTTGTAACCGGCATTGAGAAGTATCTGCGACATCGGCTTGCGCAAAGCCGCCGAAACGGCTTCCATGCCGAAGGCTTCCATGCCTTTCTGAGCCTCCCGGATCCGTTCCAACTCGTAGGACACCGCGAGTTCGCTTGTCCCGCCGCCCGGAAGCACCCCTCCGGAAACGGCAGCCTGCAGTGCCGAGGCCGCATCCCCAGCGATTCTGGCCGCTTCGCCTACGACCTCGGAAGTGCTTGCCCCAACAATGACCGTCACGATACGGTCCTTGTCTTGGCTGCCGCAGGACAGCCGGATTTTCTCGATGCCTTCATCATAAGCGACACGCGGGGTATCACCCAGAAGGACCGCAAGCTCCTTCGAGTCTTTATGTAACGCCTTGCGGCGTATGGGAGTAGCTCCCGTCATGTCGCTTACCCGGCGAAGATCCGCACGGGAGACACGCGGTACAACCATCATGCCGTGATCCAGGCAAAACTGCTCCGCATCCGGGTGGATGCCTTTTTCAAGCAGGATGAGTTTTACGGACAGCTCGGACAATCTCTCCAAATCTGAAGCGAACACTTTTCGGAGATCCATATATTGCGCAAATCCGGCTTCGGTTGTGAGCGCCTCTTCATCGATCTCATCCGGCTCCAGGGAATCAAACAGCACCAACACTTTTGCATCGTCATATGACCTGGACTCGCGGGCGAAGATCGGTCGCTGCCGGAGCAGAACCCCCTCAAACACTTCATTCTCGGCATTCTCCAGGGCAATTATACTGTCCGCGAGCGAGTAGGAAGGATCCTGAAGACGGGTGATTCCGGCTTTCCTCGCAGCTTGCATAATCAGCTCCACGATGTCCTTCCGTTCACGCCCCGCAACGTACACCGTCCGTTCCAGCAGCGGATCATCCAATCCGTCGATCAGCCGAACCCGCTTGGTTAGGAGCTCCATCGACTTCTCGATTCCTTGACGCAGCCCCTCCACCACCTTGGATGCAGGCACCCCGCGGGTGATGCGGGAAACCCCTTCCTGCACAAGTGCGCCTGCAAGCACGGTAGCCGTTGTGGTTCCGTCGCCGATTTTCTCCTGCTGCGCTCTTGCCACCTGAATGAGAAGGCGGGCAGCCGGGTGGGTGACATCCATTTTATCCAGAATCGTTACCCCGTCATTGGTAATGACCACTTCGCCGCGGGGACCTACCAGCATCACGTCGAGCCCCTTCGGTCCAAGCGTGCCTTCTACAGCGGACGTGACGGCCCGGACGGCATTACTGTTGTTTAATAGCGTAGAATAACGTTCATCTCCGTCCACTTGGCTATGTTGTCCTTGGCTCATCTGTCTCACTCCTTTATTTGTACCAGTGTGACAGCAGCTTCGTCAGATCATGGGATAACACATTCAAGATGCCGATCACCCGTGCATATTCCATTCTTGTAGGACCGAGAATACCAATCGAACCGAGCGCTTTTCCATCTATCGAATAAGTCGCAGTAATCAAACTGCAATTGGAAATCGCTTCATGCGTATTTTCCGTACCGATCTTCACTTGGACACCATGCTCACCGGGAGCAGGAGCCATGAGTTTCAACAGTGCGGGTGTCTGTTCCAGAAGCTCGAAAATCTCCCTTACCTTATCCACATCCTTGAACTCCGGCTGATTCAGCATGTGGGTCGTGCCGCTAAGATATACGCCGCGATGGTCCGGTTCATTGTTAAGGGCGATATCCAGCATACTCATGAGGTCTTCATAATGTGAAATATGCCGCTGCATTTCCTCGCCAATCTCCGTATACAAACGGGTCTTGAGTTTATATAGAGGCACGTTGACCAGCTTCTTGTTCAGAAGATTGACCACTTGCTCCAGATCGGAAACGGACACACCCTGCGGAATCGAAACAATCTTGTTCTCGACTTGCCCTGTGCTGGTTACGATGATGGCTACCGCTTGATCCTCATGGAGAGGAAGAAGCTGGAAATGACGCAAAGACGTATGAAAAACTTCCGGTCCCAGCAGGATGGAAGTGTAATTAGTCATTTGAGACAGAATGCCAGCTGTATGCTGTATCATCTGCTCCATCACGTTCAGCTTTTCTGCAAAAAAGGATTTCATCATATGCAGTTCCGCAGGGTTCAAGGAAAACGACGACGTGAGATGATCAACATAATAACGATATCCTTTATGTGACGGAATTCGTCCAGCTGATGTATGAGGCTGCTCCAGAAATCCGAGTTCCTCCAGATCAGCCATCTCGTTACGAATGGTTGCCGGACTGTATCCGACATCCCCGCGTTTGGAAATGCTTCTTGAACCAACCGGCTCGGCAGAACGGATATAGTCATCCACAATGGCATTCAAAATCATGCGTTGACGATCTGTTAATATGTCGCTCCCCTCCTTGCTGACTGCTTAATTTCACTTTCGTTAGCACTCATCGCCATCGAGTGCTAACCGATATAACAAAAATACCAAACCGACCTGAGGATTGTCAAGTCAGTTCAGTACTTTAAGAACAGCTATTTCGTCACAAGCGTGCTGCTTCTTGCAGTGAATGCAGTCGGTCCACACTTTCTCCGGGAAAATCTCCTTTTCCACGACGGCAAAGCCGTTTTTGATGAAAAAGGATACCTCGTACGTCAAGGCCATCACTTTCGGAAGCTCGCGCCGTTTCGCTTCTTCCAGAAGGGAATCCACCAGCATGGAGCCGATTCCTTGCCCTTTATAACCATCGGAGATGCCGAGTGAACGAATCTCTACCAGATCATTTCCCAGCTGGCACAAGGAACCGCAGCCGATCACGTTCCCTTCAGACTCGGCCACAACGAATTCCCCGATCTGTTTCTCCAGCACTTTTTTGGACCGGGGCAGCATAATGCCCTTTTCCGCATAACCCTGAATCATCTGATACAGCGGCTCAACATCTTCTAACTTCGCCTTTCTGCATACCGCCGACATTGTTGTCCGTCTCCCCTTTACACGCTCCGTCATGTTATGAATAAATATACAACAGAGCGCATATAAGTTCAATAGATTAATTTGTTGACAAGCTGCCTATAAATTCGGCAAACACATCGTTGCCGAACAGAATGCCTTTACTGCTCAGTTTATATCCATCATCCGTGGAATCGAGAAGTCCCGCACCTACCATTTTATTCAGCGGGCCGGCGAATACCTCTTCCATAGAAATCCCGAATTGCTGCCGGAACCGGCTGCGCGAAACGCCATCCAGGACTCGGAGCCCAACCATGAGGAAATCCTCCATCGCTTCTTCTCTTGATACCTCAAAGCTCTCCAATCGCGGAAGTCCTTGATTCGCTGCTTCATTATATGGGTTGACGCCTTTAATGTTTACATGGCGCTGACGACCAATGTATCCGTGCGCTCCCGCGCCCAAGCCATAATAATCCTCGTTGCGCCAATACGTCATATTATGCCGGCTCTCAAAGCCGGGTTTGGCAAAATTACTGATCTCATACTGTTTATATCCGGCAGCCTGCATCCGCTCCATTAATAGAAGATACATATTCAGCTCGTCCTCCTCATCCGGAAGCGGCAGCTGGTTTCGCTGGTACATCGTATGGAACAGCGTGTTTTCTTCAACCTTCAGGCTGTAGATTGAATAATGCGGGAGTCCAAGCTCCAGCGCCTTATCCACGCTTTCCGCAAGCATGTCCAAGGTTTGGTTCGGGAGCCCGAACATCAAATCGATGGACATGTTATCAAAGCCTGCTCTTCTGGCGTTCTCGAGACTTCGATACACATCATCCGTATCATGAATCCGACCGATGCCGGTCAGCAAGCTGTTCTGGAAGGCCTGCACCCCGAAGCTGATGCGGTTCACGCCGCCCTCGCGCATGACGGACAGCTTCTCCAAATCCGTAGTGCCGGGATTGGCTTCCATCGAAAATTCAATGTCATCGGACCATTCCGGAAAATGGCGCTTCACGCTCTGCAAGAAGTATTCCATTTCATCCGGCTTCAGCACCGTTGGAGTCCCGCCGCCTACAAATATGCTTTTGATTCGTCCAGGCGGGTTAGCCTGAACGGTCAGCTCCATTTCCTTATCCAGCGCGCGCAGATAATCCATTACCGGCTGATCTTTCAACACGTAGGAATTGAAGTCGCAGTAAAAACATTTATTGGTACAAAACGGAATGTGGATGTACACCGCTTCCGTCCGTTGATCGTTTTCCGTCATTCTTTTCTTGCCCCCTCATGTACACCTCTGGCATGACTTACTTTAAGTAACTTCTCGAAGGTTCCTTCTCTACTATAACGCTATGCTTCTTGGAATGAAAGAAAGGAAAGCCGAGAATCGGCTTTCCCATCATTTACTTCATAAGACTATATACGCAGGACAGCCTACCCTGTTAACTCTTGGGCTGGCATTCCTATGCAAAATTTACTTGTCGTCGATTTTCAGTACCGCCATGAAGGCTTCCTGCGGCACTTCAACGCTGCCGACTTGCTTCATCCGCTTCTTACCTTCCTTCTGCTTCTCAAGGAGTTTCCGTTTACGGGAGATGTCACCGCCGTAACACTTGGCAAGAACGTTTTTGCGCATCGCTTTGACCGTTTCACGGGCAACAACCTTGGTACCGACAGAAGCTTGAATCGGCACTTCGAACATTTGACGAGGAATCAGCTCACGCAGCTTCTCGCAAATCGCCCGTCCGCGGTGATAAGCACGGTCCTTGTGCACGATAAAGGACAAGGCATCCACCTGCTCGGCATTGAGCAAAATGTCCATTTTGACCAGATTGGATCGACGGTACCCGGACAACTCGTAATCGAATGAAGCATATCCTTTGGTGCTCGATTTCAACTGGTCGAAGAAATCATACACGATTTCCGACAGCGGAATTTCATAGGTAATGGTAACGCGCGTTGTGTCCAGGTATTCCATGTTTACGAATTCGCCGCGTTTATTCTGGCAGAGTTCCATGATCGCTCCGACATAATCGTTCGGAACGATAATGCCTGCTTTAACATAAGGCTCTTCGACATAATCGACCTTGCCCACCTCAGGATAATGAGACGGGTTATCGATCTGGATCTGCTCTCCGTTTGTCAGCGTAATGCGGTAAATAACGCTCGGCGCAGTCGTAATCAGCGGTATGTTAAACTCTCGTTCAATCCGCTCCTGGATGACATCCATGTGCAGCAGGCCAAGGAATCCGCAACGGAAACCGAATCCGAGCGCGCTGGATGTCTCCGGCTCAAAGCTGAGCGATGCATCATTAAGCTGCAGCTTCTCGAGCGCCTCGCGCAGATCATTGTAGTCTGACGTTTCGATTGGATACAGTCCGCAGAATACCATCGGGTTGATTTTGCGGTAACCCGGAAGCGGCTGGGCCGTCGGACGCTTGGCATCCGTTACCGTATCACCGACCTGCGTATCGCCAACGCTCTTGATACCAGCCACGATGAAACCGACATCGCCGACGTTAAGCTCGTCCACGATGGACATGCGCGGCTTAAACGCCCCCACCTCAATGACCTCGAAGGTTTTGCCGGTAGCCATCATTTTGATCTTGGAGCCGGCTTTAATGCTTCCGTCAATAACGCGCACATATACGATAACGCCTTTGTAAGGATCATAATGGGAGTCGAAAATCAGCGCTTTCAGCGGTTCTTCCGAATCGCCGGTTGGGGCAGGTACTTTCTGAACCACCTGCTCCAGAATTTCCTTGATTCCGATGCCGGCCTTGGCAGAAGCTAATACGGCATCGCTGGCATCCAGACCGATGACATCCTCAACTTCCTGTTTCACCCGCTCAGGATCGGCGCTTGGCAAGTCTATCTTGTTAATGACAGGCAGAATTTCAAGATTGTTATCCAGTGCCAGATATACGTTGGCCAATGTCTGCGCTTCAATTCCCTGTGCAGCATCAACTACGAGCAGCGCGCCTTCACAAGCGGCCAGGCTTCGGGATACCTCATACGTAAAGTCGACGTGCCCTGGAGTATCAATCAGATTCAATATATACTCCTCGCCGTCATCGGATTTGTAATTCAGGCGAACCGCCTGCAGCTTGATGGTAATCCCGCGTTCTCTCTCCAGATCCATCTGATCCAGTACCTGCTCTTGCATTTCACGCGAAGTTAATGCGCCCGTAAATTCCAATATACGGTCAGCAAGCGTCGATTTCCCATGGTCTATATGTGCAATGATACAGAAATTACGAATTTTTTGTTGTCTTGCTTGTACGTCTGTCATGCCTAACCCCCAACAACAACCAGATGTTTGAATCAACTTATTATACCAGTTGAGGGGATGCACAGCAATGCTGAGAATAAAGGTGAATTTATTCCGTGATCGATCCGAACATCGATACGACCCAGCGTATGCTTTTGTCAGACAACTGCTGAAGCAGTCCTGCCGTCTTATCGGCCAGCACATCGGCAGGCGGTTGCGAACGCTCGGGAAGCAGGATGTCGCTAGGCGTCGGCTCATATTCGGGCAAGGTCTTACGAGCATCTTCTTCTAGAACAGCGGACTCTGATACGGGAGGGGTCTTGCGTGTCCCTCCCCATCCATTCCCTTGAGCAGCCCCGCCTTGCGGATCCTGAGCATGGTTTTGCTGCACAGTTTGCACGGCTCCGGTACCGTCTACCGGTACTGGTGCTTTTGCCCCGCCAAGCTGCATGCCGACCAATATGCCGATGCCTGTCCATATGATAAGAGCCACCAACCGTTTTCCCATTCTTGACATCACTGAGTCCCTCCCCGATTTACCCGTTCACACTTGGCGCACTTGCACTTACCGCCGAGCTGTTAGCCTGCTTTGGCTGCTTGATCCTCTGTTCCTTTTTTGCTTCCGCCCTTGGTTCCCGCGGAAACAGACTGCTTCTTCGTTTGATCGTTGTCTTTTTTCACGCTGGCTTTCTCCGCCTCTTGCTCCTGCCAGTACACATCTGCAATGATGTCCGCCAACGCTTCAGCTGTCCGCTGCAATTCTTCCTTCGTATTATCGATGCCGCCGATTTCGATCAGAATACTGTTTGGCGACAGGGATTGATTATATTCCCCGTTCCCTTGATCCGCTGATTTGCCCCACACGCCTCGAGACACCCCAGGATAGGATTTTTCCAGCTTGGCATTGATTTTGCTTGCAAACGCCTCGTTCTGTCTCCAGTTCTCGTTCGCATGACCGATGATGAAGTAAACCTTGGCGTAGTTAACGCCGTTTACGGTTGCCGTCGTTTTGTTATACCGCTGCGAATCCCGATGGATATCGATCAGGTAATGAATGCCGTCGTTCTGGGACATGGCCTCCATGACCATCTGGCGCGAGTATTTATAAGAAAAGTTATAATTGTATCCTTCAATGGTAGATTGATAGTCACTTTTATCATGCAGGGTCCCAATTCCGTTGGCCTCAAGTCTTTTACTCAGAAAGCTGCCCACCAGCATGACGTTCTTGCTTGGGGATACAGCCCCCGGATTATCGGATGGATGCGTTAGCAGCGGGTTATATGCTTCCTGTGGGTGCGAATGATAGATGAGAACGGCTTTCTTTCCATTCGTAGACTTTCCATCCTTGGAGGTGCTTCCAGGGTCATTCTTACTGCCTGGCTCGTCCTCCGCGCCCTGATTCGGGGCATCCTCGCCATTACCTTCATCGCCGATATCTCCCCGACCGCCTTGCGGCGGCTCTTCCCCGGCATCAGCAGGGTCGCCTTCCGCCTGTTCCTCGGCGGGATCCGGCCGGTAATCCGCCGGTGCTTCCCCATCCTCGTTCCCGGAGCCATGTGACAGCTGCACCGGTTGATTTGCCTTCATGCCGGGCAATTCGCCCGCAAGCAGGCTTTTCGGGTCCCTCGGGTTCACGCTCGTGAGCAGTTCAAAAACGAAGGTCGACATTTTCTCGCCGGAGAAGCTTGAGGTCTCTTTGGAAGCCGTCATATGCGGCATCTCCATGCCGATCATATCGATGAAAAAATGGCTGGATAACGAAGCGGCCAATCCTTTCATGGACGACACGGGCGAGGAATTCATCCGCTGTTCCGCCATCCCTCCAAGCCCTAGCAAAATAAAAAATATAAGAGAGCCAAGCATCAATATAATGAGCGTTCGACCCATGCTCAGACCTTCCATGACCTTCCGTTTTAGTCTGGCAATATTCCAGATGCGAAACTTGCGATTGTTCATAACGATGTCCTCCTCGGTTCGCCGGGACCTATCCGGCCATCATTCCGCCGTTCCCGCGACTTTCGTAATCTCTTATATTTCAAATCTATGAACCGGGGAGAATCGATAGAACTAGATCCATGAAAAATATAAAAGCTCCGATAGATTCGGAGCTTTTATACCGGGTTAGTGCGTGTATGCACCTACATTGCCGGGATCCACAGCCTCATGCAGCGCTGCATTCAGGCCGGTTGCGACGATATTGGCGATGTCCTCTATAAATTCGTCAATCTCCTTAGGCGTTACGATAAGGTCATGGCCCAGCGGCTCCAGCACCTCCTTCACCAGCGCGAGGCGCTCACCTTCGGGTATATCATGGATCATACCCATAATTTTGCCCGTCTCCGGCGCACCTTCGCCAAAATGGGACTTCATGAGCTCAATTGCGTTATTAACGATGGTGGAAGCATAGCAGACGGTTGGAACACCGATGGCAATGCAGGGAACTCCAAGAATCTCCTGCGTCAATCCCTTGCGTTTATTGCCGACACCAGAGCCGGGGTGGATCCCGATATCCGCAATCTGGATGGTCGTATTCACACGCTCTAGCGAACGCGAAGCCAGAGCATCAATGGCGATGATCAGGTCAGGACGGATTTGTTCCACGATCCCTTGAACCGTTTCGCTGGATTCAATCCCTGTCAGACCGAGCACACCAGGCGCTACGGCACTAACCTGACGATAACCTGGCGCCACCCGATCCGGCATAAGCTCGAAATACTGACGGGTGACCATCACGTTCTCCACCACAAGCGGTCCCAGCGAATCCGGCGTCACATTCCAGTTGCCAAGCCCGACAATGAGCACGCTTGCCTTGGGTCCGATCCCGATCCGGGACATGAATGCCTCGAACTCACGGGCGAAGACAACGGACACCTGATCTTGAAGCTCCGTATCCCCCTTGCGAAGATCGGGCACCTCCAACGTGACGTAATGGCCCTTCACTCTGCCGATTTGCGTAGAGGCTGCTTCGTTCTCCACGTCCAGCCTTGTAATCTTGATTCCGTCCTCCTGCACCACATCCTCCATCACACCAGGAATGGGCGCATTGCCTTTTCCTCCTGCCAGTTCTCTTGATTCCACCGCCAGGTCCGTTCGGACCGAATATTTTTGCAGATCCAGATCCATCTAAATTCACACTCCTCCTCATATTGCTAGTAGTGTGCGAGAGTACGGGAGAGATTATGCAGAAGTCCGAATGAGTATTGCTTTTTGTCCACCCCCATGCTAAAATATTTTAAGTTGTGAATCATTTCGCTCTATTGAAATGCCTTACAGGAGGTGAATGTAATGCCAAACATCAAATCCGCGATTAAACGTGTAAAGACAAGTGACAAACGCCACGCGCTTAACATTTCTCAAAAATCCGCGCTTCGCACAGCTGTTAAAACTGCTGACGTAGCGTTGAACGGTACAGAAATCGAAGCTGCTAAAGTTGCTTTCCAAGCTGCTTCCAAGAAGCTTGATAAAGCCGTTACGAAGGGCCTGATCCATAAGAACGCAGCTGCCCGCAAAAAGTCCCGTCTGGCGAAAAGACTGAACGCTCTTACGTCCCAAGCGTAAGTAACGTTTGTTGAATACGACATGGAAAAAGCCCTGAACAGTTCACGCTGCTCAGGGCTTTTTGTGGTACATTGATCGACATGCTCTTCTCGGTAGACAGACCGCTATATAGCGGACGTTTCTTGCGGGATCAGGAAGGCGAGCTTCTGTTGTCCTTGCTTTTGGATTTCTAAAGAAAAAGAGCGTATTGACTGCTCCTGCAGCCGTACGCTCTTAACTTGTTGCGGATGGTCTTTACGCCCCAAGCCGCAGCAAAAACAATTCAATGCCCAGCACCTTATCCACGGCCCCGGTCTTCATCTGGTAATCCAGATTCGCCAGATGGTTCAGTATGCCTTCAAGGCGAGCTGTCTCAAACTTTCGGGCTTGCTCGCCCGCAATCTTCACCGCATAGGGATGCAATCCGATCTGGGAAGCAATTTGCTGCTGTGAGTAGCTCTGGGTGGATAAAGTCTTCACCTGCAGAATAATCCGGAACTGTCTGGTAATCAGCGCAGCAATCTTGATCGGCTCTTCGCGCTGCTTCAGCAGTTCGTAATAAATTCCGAGCGCCTTGTCCAATCGAAGATTCGCAATATCCTCTACAAGCGCAAATACATTCTGTTCCGTACTGCGCGCCACCAGCATTTCCACGGTTGCGACATCAATCACACCGCCAGCGCCAGCATATAAGCACAGCTTTTCGATCTCACCTGATAATGCCTGAAGGCTGGTTCCCGCATTTCGCACGATCGCTTCCGCCGCACCTTCCCGCAACGTGCAGTCGCTTTTCTTTACCTGCTTGTCCACCCAGCGAAGCAAATCCTCCCCGCCCAAAGGCATGAAGGACAAAGCAACCCCCGATTTCTTGACTGCCTTGACTACCTTCTTCCGTTCATCCAGCTTTTCTTGTCCAACCATAAAGACAATCACACTATAATCAGCAGGATTGGTCAAATAGTCCAGCAAAGCCTCTGGACGATGATCCACTTTCCCGTTATCTTTTGCTGCGGTAAAAAAAGCCGTATCCCTGACCATGATCAGTTTTTTTTGAACCATAAAAGGAACCGTCTCCGCTTCTTCAATAACGGTTTGAATCGGAACTTCCCCTAAATCCATATGAACGAGGGCAAAATCACGGTCTTCTTTCGGGATTAGCTGGGCTTCCAGAAATTCGGCGAATTCCTTCATTTGAAATTTCTCGCTGCCATACAACAAATAGACGGCAGACACCTCTCCCTGCTTAACCGCCTTGGCCGCCGCTTTGGCATCCATCGGCGTCCCCCCTTTCTACTCTGTACACTATACCAAAAAAGTGTGCTTGAATGCGAGACGACAAGATAAAAATGCAATCGTCCGCACGAAAACAAAGAGACCTCGGCTTTGGCAGCGGCAAGGTCCCTTCGTCCCAACACATCTATATAAACGCCGGCAAGTATGCTCTAGAAACACCTCGCCGCCGGTCATACGACGGTAGTTGGTATCATGCTCTCTCTAATATATAGTGTATTCATATCTCCCGGCATTGGTGCACCGATTGTATATATCTCTGAACATTTCTCTGAACATCTCTATGATTTAGGCTGCTTCTGCCCCGTAGATGCCGGTGGCTGGGACTTCTCAATGGAATAGACGGATTCAACCAATTCGTTATCGGTCTGCACCTTATACTTGAACGTTAAGCCATCCTCGGACCATTGACCGGATACCCAGCTTCCGCCGAGCGGAATTGTTTCAACCGTTTCAACCGCATCAGGCGAAGTTTGGCTTCCCGATGGCAGACGATAGATAATCAGATGATCGGCCTCGAGCGAGGCTCGGTAGAGACCATCCGGGGACGACCACTGTTCCGGCACCATCGCCAGTCCTTGGTACGATCCGGATGACCTGTCGGATGATTCGGCGCTTTCCATGACCGCATCACCGGCAGGATCGCTAATTGGAGGCAGCATCTCAGACGTGGTATCCGGTTCCGTAGGTGACGTCTGGACATCCATGGTTTCAGAACCCTGCTCAGATTCATTCGCCGGAGGGTCAGACGGACTTCCGGTATCGGTTTTTGGCACCTCATTGTTGCTCGTCGCAGGTTGGTCTGGCGCTTGGGGTTCCCCAACATCTTTCATCTGAACCGGTTTATCGGGTGCTGTAACATCTTTATTGGTGCCATCAGCCGCATCCGATGGCTCCTGTGTTGCCTTCGTATCATTCGAGGCAGGGTCGGAATTGGCTTCCGGTGACGATTCCGATGGCGAACTCCGCAGACTTGCGGATGAATCGTTCCCATCATTCGATTCGCCACCCGTCTCCGTGCCGCCTTCGGCGGCAAACGGCTGAGCCATTTCCTGATTCTGCGTGGCAGCCGATTCGTCATTCGCCCCGGCACTGGTCGTGCTAGCCTCTTCGTATGGAAGCTCCGCATCGGATAACATCTTCGGTTCATTATTAAAAATCGCTACGCCGAGAATAAGTACAGCCGCGGCGGCCCCGATAGCAGTTCTACCGCCAATCGTGCTCCACCAGCTGCCCGCACGTCGCGGACGCCGCATTTCCGGCATCATTTCGGCTGGCTCCTGGCTTTTCAGTGCTGGAGGTACGACAAGGTTCTGGCGATCACGGTCAATGGCATCCAGTCTAGGCATGATAGCGTCTACCAGACTGACAGGCGGGGTTACGGCCGGAAGATCCTCAAGCTCTCTGTTCAATGATTTCAATATATTAAAGGTCTCCGCACACATGGGGCACACGGCAATATGCTGATACATTTGGGCCGTCTCCTCCGAAGTGAGATCCCGGTCCAAATACCGGTGCATACGTTCCACCACCTCTTGGCAATTCATCCTGATACACCACCTTTCTGATGCTCTTGGAGCATATTCTGCAGCTGCTGCCTGGCCCTGAACAAATAGGATTTTACCGTATTGAGCGGGAGGTTCAGACAATCAGCAATTTCGTTGTAGGATAGATCCTGCAAATACCTTAAGACAATGACCGTACGATGATGGTCCGGCAGTTGATTAATGGCTTCCTGAATATCCTGAGCCAGATATCCCGACATCACTTCCCGTTCTACATCGAGATTATCCCGAAACACCAGATCATGTTCATCGATGGAAACCGTCGGCTTTGTCCTGCGGAATTTATCAATGCATATGTTGGTGACAATCCGTTGGACCCAAGTTTTGAACTGAGCCTTCTCCTCGTAGGAGTTAATCTTCGTATATACACGTATAAGTGCTTCCTGGGCTGCATCCATAGCATCCTGTTCATTGTTTAAAATGTAATAAGCAGTTCGGTAAACATGTTGCTCAATTTCTCGCAATAGGGTGATTAGAGCGTCGCGATCGCCCGATTGAGCGGCTCTTATGAGTCCCTGCTCCACCACAGTGGATCCCCCTCTCCCTGCATACATACAGACGGATAAAATTAAAAAAATGTTGCAGTATGTAACCTATTATTTTTTTAGGAAACTTCATCTAACTATACCAAATATAAAGATTATAGTCACCGCTGCATTTTTCCTATTAAAGATCATACTACGAATCGATGTCCCAAGGACAGCAGGCTGTTTATTCAAGGAAGCTTCGTGCGCGTGTCAATATGTCCATCCTTGATCCTCATCTGTATTTCACCGTGAAGATTGGTCTGATAGATGAGATTCGTGGAACGTTCCAACCGCCCTACCACATCCGGATGAGGGTGGCCGTACATATTGTTGACACCAGCGGAAATAACCGCTGCCTTCGGCTTCCATGCATTCAGCCATAGCGCGGATGTCGAGGTTTTGCTGCCGTGATGGGCAACCTTCATGACATCGATGCGGTCACCGGCAGCAGCAAGCGGTGAAATGATATCATCTTGTGAAGAACGTTCCTCTAGATACAACAATATTTTATGTTCGGCAGCTTGGTCTGTGTCACCCGTAAACAGGATCCGGCTGCCGTTCATTTGAAGGACAAATACTAGTGAAGCATGATTCTGCTCCTTAATCAACGGTAATGGTTTTATGGTTTCTCCACTTTCTGGGAAAATAGGCGCTAGAAATTGGATTTCCGTATGGCTGTCAAGCTTCCATACTTCCCGATCCACTCCAGCCTCGTATATGGGAATGTGCTGCTGTACGGCGGTTAACATCAGCTTCCGGAAGGAAGCGGAGTCAGTCAAGGTCCCGTTAAACACAACTGATTTTACCGGGATTTCCTGCAAAACAGCTTGAAGACCGCCTATATGATCCTGATCTCCATGGGACATGATGACAGCCTCAAGCTGGTGCACGCCCCTTTTTTTCAACAGCGGAACCACCACCTTCGCTCCCACCTCATACGGGGCCTTCCTTTCCTTCCAAGCATCCTTTTCCTTACGAAAATTCACCGTTCCACCACCGTCAATGAGAATATGCTTGCCCTTAGGTGTTGTTACCAGGATCGAATCCCCTTGTCCTACATCCAGAAATTGCACGAGTCCCGCTCCGTGCATCGATGGAGATTGATAGCCGCCGTACAGCAAAAAAACCAAAGCTGCGGACAGCAGGACGATCGCGGCTCTCGCTGCATAGCGTTCAATATAATCACTGGCGCGAAAAAAACCTCTCCATCGCAACGCACCGGCCCATTGATCCACGAGCGGAAACATGCCGGTTGCCCCAGACAAATCTCTTTTACTATCCAAGGATACGCGTCCTTCCAATGGAACGGTATCGTCCGATCCGATCCGCTCTCCTTCGCCATTTTCGGATCTCATCTTCAGAATGGAGAGCAGCGAATACAGCACAACAAAATAACATAAGATCCAGGCTAACGACGGGGACGGCCACAACGTCATCAAAGCGGATGAACCATTCATCCATTCAACGACACGGAACGTCATTTGGTTTAACCATTCGGTCACAGCTGCCAACCAGCCAGCTCCGCGCATCCATACCCACCCCATCAGCAAAGACACCATTCCTAACGGAAGAACGACAAGGCTAATCACCGGAACCAGGATCAAATTGGCGAAGACGGATATCAGCGACACCTGGTTAAAATAATAAATGGTTAGGGGAAAGGAGATCAGCTGCGCTACGACCGTAATTCCGACGGTTCCCGCAAGCCAGCGGGGCAAGAATGACAGCAGCGGCATCAGCTTCGGTACGAAGATCATCAAGCCTGCCGTTACGATGAATGACAGCTGAAAGCTGACGTTCACGAGAAAATACGGGTTCCACAGCAGCATGACGAGCGCGGCAACACTAAGAATATGCAGTCCATCCTTCAAAAGTCGCCGCCGTGCGGCATACAAACCGATCATCCCCATGATGCCGGCACGGATAATAGAAGGACTTGCCCCAGTAAGCAGGACATAAACGGGAATCAGCCACATAACCACAGTCAGCGAGGTCTCCCTCGTCATTCGAAGGGTTGTGCATACGAATAAGAGGCATCCCACAATCACTGCCACATGCATGCCTGATATCGCAAGAATGTGAGTCAATCCCAAACGCGAGAACCCCATAAACGTATCGGGATCCAAATCATCCTGATTGCCAATCACAAGTCCCTTCATATACCCTGCATGGATTCCGCCATACAATTGATCCAGCTTGCCCCCGAGCTTATGCCGAACGGCATCCGTCCATCTTAGAATATGACTTACATTCCAGCTGTCAGGCGAGGTGACCTTCGCTAGGTCAGAGCCCTTCACTTTGATCATCCAATGAATCTTCTGGGTTCGCAAATATTGAGCATAATTAAATCCGTCAAAATTGCGAGCTTCTCCAGGTTTTTGCAGCTCTCCGGTCAGCTCTATGCGGTCCCCGCGCTGCCATCGCTGAACTATCTCCAGCTCCTTTTTGTCCATTAGTTTCACTTGAACCCTGACGATATCATCCGTCTTCAGCAAGGTGCCGTTATCCGGATTCGCTTGTTTTTGGGACTCTGGAGGCTTTGTTAGCTTGAGATCAGCTTGATGTAGGGCAACATTGAAATCCGCGCGGTCGCCATCCACTTCTATTGGGGTTGTGATTACACCAAAGGCAGTAACAGGAACAGCGTCCGTCGATGTCTCCCCTGAGAGGACCGGCTCAAAATCACTTACATTGGCCGCGTCATGCCATTCCCAGTAAGTACCCGACATGCACAAGGAGAACAGCATGCAGAGCGTAAAAAGCCGCCCTGCCCCAGCCCAATGACATACAGCAAACAGGATGAGAATCAGCCCGGCTGCAATCATGGCCAGCCTCCATCCGTCGTACAGGCATGCAGCACCGCTGCCGATTACCCACATCACGGTAAACACAAGTAATGGCCTTCGCTTCATGATTCCAACAAATCCCTTCATCATTAAATAAAAAAGGACCCTTGCCTGCATATCGCAGTCAAAGGTCCTTCCTCTGTGACTTTCTATTCATTTTGTTCCGTAACCTTATACATGAATCATTCCGCTACCGTCATCAAGGTTTCGCGCGGCGGCTCATACGCTTCAAGCTGCCGGAACAAAATCCCCTTCTGTTCCATCATGCGGGACACCTTGCCCGAATCCTTCGGATAAGGACGGTGGAACACAACCTCGACAATGCCGCTGTTGGCAAGCATATTCGCACAGGTCCAGCAGGGCTCATCCGTCACGTACACCGTGCTGCCTTCCCGATCGATCCGGTCCGTGAATAACAGCAGATTCTGCTCGGCATGAATCGTCCGGATGCAGCGCTGTTTCTTCACCATGCTCTCCTTGCCGTCCTGCACGACCAGTTCATAATCCTCGGCGATCATACAGCCCGCTTCCGAGCAATCAGGCACCCCCATCGGCGCGCCGTTATAAGCCGTCCCGAGCAGCTTCTTCCCCTGCACCAGCACCGCCCCGACATGACGTCGCGGGCATTGGGAGCGGGTTGAAACCATAAAGGCAATATCCATGAAATAAGTATCCCAATCTTTACGTTGATCTGCACTCATCATCTGTCACCTGTTCCTTATCAATATCGCCTTTATTGTAGCACATAGCTAAAGTCCAACGTAAGGCTTCATCTTCTCCAGCATTTTGGGCCCGATGCCCTTTACGTTCATCAAGTCGGCCTGACTTTTAAATGGACCGAACTGATTCCGATAATCGATAATGGCCTTGGCCTTCGCTTCGCCAATGCCAGGCAGCTCCATAAGCGTTGCAGCATCCGCCGTGTTGACATTAATCAATCTGGATGGATCCGTAGCTGCTGGTGACTGCGCTGCACCGTTAACAGGAGTTTGTTGCTGTAAATGCTGAGTGACACCTTCAACCTGAGGCGGTACAAGGGGCGAAGAAGGTTGACCAGAAGCCGAAGACGATGCCGTATGGTCTGCTATACCGCTCCCTGCCGCTCCTTGGTCTTGGTCTGGCATGGAGTCCTTCACATTACTGGCAGGCTCGATCTGCCCCGCCTGCGTGCTCTTTGCAGCAGTCTTCGAATCCGTTCCGGCTCCAGACGGTTCCACATCCTTCTGCCGGGAATCAGCCCCGGACGTCTTCACACCCGCATTCTCTTCGGCCGCAAGCACCTGCTCCAGCTGATCGTTCAGCGGCTGCCAGCCCTCGATCCCCTGATCAACACCGCCGGCAAACAAGATGAACCCGCAGCCCGCAATCGTTGCGGCAAGACTCCAACCTAAAGATATCCTTTTCATCGATTGACCTCTCCTTAACATTAAAGTTCATTTTGTACAAACTCAGGAATATTCTTCGGTTTCCCCACCGAAATCGCAGGAAAAACCGTCATGAATCGGCATCTTCCCCGCATACATTAAACGTAAGGACGGTACATTTCTGCCGTAAAGCGCGAAAGGAGGGAACATACACATGAAGGTCGGTTTTATCGGTACGGGCAGCATGGGTAGTCTGTTGATCGATGCCTTCATTCAATCGGGCGCACTCCTGCCTGAGCAGATTCGGGTCAGCAACCGAAGTCCTGAAAAGCCGATGCAGCTGGCAAAACGTCATCCCGGTCTGACGGTATGCAGCTGTAACACGGAGACGGCTTCTCAGAGCGACCTGCTATTCCTATGTATAAAGCCGCTTGAATTCAAATCTGTCATCAGCGAAATCAAAGATCGGCTTGAAGTCCGGCAAATCGCCATATCCATCACGAGTCCGGTCCAACTGATCCATCTGGAATCATCGCTGCCCTGCAAGGTGGCGAAAATCATACCGAGCATCACCAACCTAACCGGAGGCGGAGCATCGTTATGCATGTACGGTTCCCGAATAAAAGAAGAAGACAGGCAGCTTATAGAAAGCCTCCTGTCTTATATCAGCAGGCCGCTCGAGATACTGGAATCGCACACGCGAATCACTTCCGATTTCTCCAGCTGCGGACCTGCTTTTTTAAGTTTATTCATGGAAAAATGGATCGACGCTGCCGTTGAAATGACCGGAATCGACCGCAGAACCCTTAATGCATTAGCCGGAGAAATGCTGCTTGGCACCGGCAAGCTGTTAACGGAGGAGGGCTTCTCCCCCGAACAGCTGCAAGAGCGGGTTGCGGTTCCCGGAGGCATCACGGCTCAGGCTTTGGCACTGCTGGATTCTAACCTGAACGGATTGTTCTACCAATTGATCCAAACCACACACGACAAGTATGAGGAGGATTTGGCAAAACTGGATGCTGCCTTCGGTTTTACGATTAACCGGCCACGATATTGACCAGTTTGCCCGGTACGGCAATGACTTTGCGAATACTCTTTCCTTCCAGCGCCTGCTTGACATTCGGAAGGGAGAGGCTATGTTGTTGCATGGCTTCTTGGTCCATGTCTTTCGAGATTTTGGCACGTTCTACGATTTTGCCGTTAACTTGAACGACAATCTCCACTTCGGCCTCTACAGTCCAAGCCTCGTCATACTCCGGCCATGGCACGTAGGTTACGCTCTCCGTGTAGCCTAAACGGCTCCACAGCTCTTCAGCCAGGTGAGGGGCCAGCGGGGAAAGCAGCTGCACGAAGTTCTCCATCGCTTTGCGCGGAAGCTCTTCCGTCTTGTATCCCTCGTTGATGAATACCATCAGCTGGCTGATCGCTGTGTTAAAGCGCATATGTTCAAAGTCTTCGGTCACTTTCTTAATCGTTTTGTGCAGTGTACGTCTGAAATCATCCGTACCCTCGCCTTCCACGATTTTAGGGTTCAATTGACCGTCGTCCCCGATAAACAGGCGCCATACGCGGGAGAGGAAACGAAACGTTCCTTCAACGCCGTTGGTGTTCCATGGCTTGGTTGCTTCCAGCGGCCCCATGAACATCTCGTACACGCGCAGCGTGTCGGCTCCGTATTCGTTAACAATATCATCCGGATTGATGACATTGCCGCGGGATTTACTCATTTTTTCATTATTGTTGCCCAGGATCATACCCTGATTGACCAGCTTCTGGAAAGGCTCCTTCGTATCGACAACACCCAGGTCATACAATACTTTGTGCCAGAAGCGAGCATACAGCAAATGAAGCACCGCATGCTCCACACCACCGATGTACAGGTCAACCGGCAGCCATTCCTTCTGCTTCTCCTTGGAGCACAATTCATCATTATTGCGTGGATCGATATAACGCAGGTAATACCAGCAGCTGCCTGCCCATTGCGGCATCGTATTCGTCTCGCGGCGGGCTTTCATGCCGGTTTCGGGATCTACCGTTTCCACCCACTCCGTAACGTTAGCCAGCGGTGATTCGCCGGTACCGGATGGTTTAATCTGATCCACATCCGGCAGCAGCAATGGAAGCTGATCCTCAGGCACGGTCTTCATCGTTCCGTCTTCCAGATGCAGAATCGGAATCGGCTCACCCCAGTAGCGTTGACGGCTGAACAGCCAGTCGCGCAGACGGTAAGTTACCTTCTTCTTGCCCTTGCCCTCTTGCTCCAGCCATTCATTCATCGCCTGGATAGCCTCTTCATTGTCCAACCCGTTCAGGAAGCCGGAATTCACATGCGCGCCACTGCCGCTGTATGCTTCCTCCTCGACATTTCCACCCTGAACGACTTCAATAATCGGAAGACCGAATTGCTTCGCAAACTCCCAGTCACGACTGTCATGACCCGGAACCGCCATAATGGCACCCGTTCCATAGCCGGCAAGCACATAATCCGCGATCCAGATCGGCACTTTAGCGCCGTTTACCGGATTAATGGCGTATGCACCCGTGAATACACCGGTTTTATCCTTGGCCAGATCCGTCCGCTCCAGGTCGCTTTTACGTGCTGCTTGATCTTGATAAGCCTTGACGGCTTCACGCTGATCGGCTGACGTAATCTTATCTACGAGGTCATGCTCCGGCGCCAGAACGCAGTAGGTTGCCCCGAACAGCGTATCCGGACGGGTCGTGAACACCTCCAGATGACCATCGTAACCTTCGACGTCAAAACGAACCTCAGCGCCTGTGGATTTGCCGATCCAGTTGCGCTGCATATCCTTCAGGCTTTCGCTCCAGTCCAGTTCATCCAGATCTTCAAGGAGACGATCCGCGTATTCGGTAATGCGCAGAATCCATTGGCGCATCGGTTTACGTACGACCGGATGGCCCCCGCGTTCGCTCTTGCCGTCGATGACCTCTTCGTTCGCAAGCACGGTACCGAGCGCTTCGCACCAGTTCACCGGCACTTCAGCCACATAGGCAAGGCCGCGCTTATAAAGCTGGATAAAGATCCACTGGGTCCATTTATAATATTCCGGATCGGTTGTGCTGATCTCGCGGTCCCAGTCATACGAGAAGCCCAGAGATTTGATCTGGCGGCGGAACGTATCGATATTCTGCACGGTAAACTCGCGAGGATGTTTGCCTGTGTCCATGGCATACTGCTCCGCTGGCAGACCGAAGGCGTCCCATCCCATCGGATGAAGCACGTTGTATCCGCGCATCCGCTTGTAACGGGACACGATGTCAGTCGCCGTGTACCCCTCCGGATGCCCTACGTGCAGGCCTGCTCCTGATGGATACGGAAACATATCCAGCGCATAAAATTTCGGTTTGGATGATGAATCTTCCGTTTTAAAGGTTTTGTTCTCATCCCAGTATTGCTGCCACTTCGGTTCGATGGCCTGCGGCTGATAGCCGTGGCCGGTTGGTTGATTGTCCGTCATACTCCATTGCTCCTCCTTCACAGTCAAGAGGCAAGGCCTGTGCCGTTGCCCAAAAAAACAAAAAAACCTCATCATCCATAGCGCTGATCGCTAGGGACGAGAGGTTTGATTCCCGTGGTACCACCCTAGTTAGCCAAAGGCATGCTTTGCCTTTCACTCCCTTTGCATCCTTATCGCGGATGAGACGACGATGCTTCAGCGGCCGAATCTGCCGAAATACAGCGGCCGGGTTAACACCATTGCTCCGAGGCGAGTTCATTCCTATCGTCAACCGGTTTTCACCAGACACCGGCTCTCTGCATGATCGAAAGTGGAACGATTGATCCTCATCATCGCGTTCATATTACCGTTTTAATGTGGCTATTATACCCAAAAAGTCCGATCAAGTCAACGAAAGCTCTTCCCCGCTTCTGCGATAATATTCCGGCGTCGTCCCGACCATGGCTTTGAACATCCGGCTGAAATGAGCCAAATGCTTGAAACCTGCCGCCTGGCTGATCTCCGTGATGCTGAGATGCGGATGGAGCCTGAGCAAAATTTTAGCTTGGTTAATCCGCCGGTGATACAAATATTTAAACACCGTCGTTCCGGTAACCTCCTTAAATAAGGAGGATAAATAGTGTTTCGTAATATGCATATCGCGGGCAATTTGCTCCAGCGTCAGATCCTGCATATAATGTTCCTCGACGAACGATACGACATGCTGGACATGCCGCTCTTTCTCGGAGATGGAGTCCTGATCCTGCACAGCGTCCTGACACCAGTCCGCGATGACGTACATCATCTCCTGAATACGCAAGGTCATCCGTTCCTGGCGAAAACCGGCCGTGGATGCCGAGAGGCGATGTATATCGGCCAACATGCCTTCGAATTCGTCCCGATTGGCCCCTGTCAGTGTCATGCGATGATTTCGCAGCGATTCGAAGGGATCCAGCAATATCGATTTGGCCGTCTCCGAAAGCCCTTTGCAGATCCAGGCCGGATCGAAATGCAGAATGCTTCTGACGTATCTGGAATCGGGCTCAACATTCGGACAATGGAGCGTAAGCCCGTTCATCAGGAGCAGATCCCCCGGTTTCAGGGTGAAAACGGAATCGCCGATCAAATAAGTGCAGCGTCCTTCATGGAAATAATAAATTTCATAAAAAGCATGCGAGTGAAACTGCCCTCCCGACAGCGGCTGTTCATTGTAATAGGTCAGATCAAACGGCGCTTGCAGCTGCATGCGGTCAAAGCCTGGCATCATATCGACAGATGAGGTCATCTAGAGAATCGCCCCTTTAGCGATTTTGGAGTTATATAACCCACAACGTAACGGGGTTTTCTCTATTATAAATGATTTTATGGAATGCGCACGGCCTCATTTTGGGCGATGACGCACAATTCTCCGGCTTTGAAGGCATGCTCCTGGGACATGGCATGCTCCGTGCGTTCCAGACAATCCAGGATAAGCTCCCCGAAGAATGGATAGCCCACCTTGCCTTGAAGCTCCATATGAAATTCTCCCTCGCCATTAACCAGGTACAGATGATCACCCTGCGGATGCCTGGCGATATCGATGTATTTGCGAAGCTCGATGTATCCTTCCGTCCCCAGAATAAAGGTTCTTCCGTCGCCCCAGGTGCCAAGGCCCCCGGGTGTCAGCCAGTCGACTCGGAAATAATTCGTGGCCCCGTTGTCTCCCACAAGCGTTGCATCTCCGAAATCCTCCAGCTCCGGGTAATCCGGATTCGCGTAATTCCCTACCTTGCTGCTGAGCACCTTGGCATCACGGCAGCCCGCAAAAAACAAAAATTGTTCAATCTGGTGGGAGCCGATGTCACACAGAATCCCCCCGTACTGTTGATGACGGAAAAACCAGTCCGGACGGGAGGATGCGTTTAAACGGTGCGGCCCTGTTCCCATCACTTGCACCACTCGCCCGATCGCCCCGTCCTGGATCAGCTTCCCGGCATGGACGGCACTCTCCACATGCAGCCGTTCACTGTAATAGACCATGTACTTCTTGCCTGTCTCCTCGGCTTTCGCGCGAGCAGCGTTCACCTGCTCCAGCGTCGTGAAAGGCGTCTTATCCGTAAAGTAATCCTTGCCATGCGACATGACCTTCAGGCCAAGCTCGCATCGTTCCGAAGGAATGGCGGCAGCCGCTACCAGACGCACTTCCGCATCCTGAAGCACCTGTGACTCGGACGAGGCAACGGTTACACTTGGATAAGCCTTGCAAAAAGCCGCAACCTTCGCGGGATCTGGGTCATACACCCACTTTAGCGTCGCCCCTGCCTCGATCAATCCGTTACACATACCGTATATATGTCCATGCTCCAGCGACATAGCGGCAAAAACAAACTCTCCGGGCTTGCATACCGGCTGGGCCTTGCCCACCGGCGCATACAGCATTCCATTACTGCGGTCCATACCACGTGCCTCCTGATTGTGATTTAGTAGGTTCCAAACGTCTTGCTCATATCCACCGGCCCGATCTCCTTGACCGTTTTCTGAGCGGAAGATTGTGTGATCCGTTCCTGCAGCATTTCGTGATACAGGTCCTCGTTAAGAGGGAGATCAACCCAATTATCGGTCCAGGTGGACAGATGCATGGCATTCGACAGCGTCAATCCGTGGATTCCCTCTTCACCGGGGGCAATCAATGGCGTTCCATGCAAAATAGCATCCGCAAAGTTCTGGATAATGCCGCTATGCTGCGGATTATCCTCCGAGATCGGCACCTCGCATTTCCAGCATTCCGGTTCGCCGAATCCCCCGGTATACTGCCGATTGAATTCCGGCTCCGGGACTCGGAGGCGCCAGAAGGTAAGCTTGCCGTCCTCGATGACGATTTTTCCGCGGTCCCCCGTCACTTCATATCGGTTGGTTCCGGGCGCTTCACCCGTTGTCGTAATGAAGACGGCCGTAGCCCCATTCTCGTATTCCGCATAAGCCGTCACATCGTCTTCAACTTCGATGTTCCGGTACTTGCCGAAAGCGCAAAAAGCACGAATTCTCTTTGGCATCATGCCGGTCGTCCACTGCCAGAGGTCCAGCTGATGCGGGGACTGGTTAATCAGGACCCCACCGCCTTCTCCCGCCCAGGTAGCCCGCCATCCGCCTGAATCATAATAGCTCTGGGACCTGTACCAATTCGTTATGATCCAGTTCATCCGCCGGATCTCCCCGAGTTCACCTTCTTCTATGAGCTCTTTCAGCTTCTTGTAGAGCGGATTACAGCGCTGGTTGTACATTATCGAGAACACCTTGCCGCTGGCTTCTGCCGCGCGGTTCATTTCTCGCACTTGCTTCGTGTAAACGCCTGCCGGCTTCTCGATCAGGACATGGAGTCCATGATTCAGGCACTCAATCGCCACTTGAGGATGGGCATAATGAGGCGTCGCAATGATCACGGCATCGATCTCCCCCGAGGAGATCATAGCCTTCGTATCACTCCATATTTTCACGTCCGAGGGCAGCGTTGCCCTTGCTTCTTCCTGTTTGGCCGGATTCAGATCGCATATAGCGCTAAGCCGCGCTCCCTTGATCCGCCCGGACGCCAGCGACCTGGCATGCGAAAACCCCATCCCCAGTCCAATTACCCCTACTCTTACCTGTTCCATGTCTATAGCCTCCTTCAAAAGTGACCTACGCGTTTTGTTTCTGCTCTGACCACAGCTTCATCTGCTCGGCAAAACGAAGAAGCATTTCCCTAGACTCAAACGTTCCGCTAAAATCTTCGATTCCGTAGTAACCTTCGTAACCAACCGATTGCAGATCCTGTATGACCTGCTTCCATGGCACGGCCCCCTGGTCAAGTGGAACCCATTCCCCGGACCACGCCGCAGAGGTACCATCCTCGGCAGCCGTTTTGCGATAACCCCCGTTTTTCACATGGACATGAGCCAGGTACGGACCCAGAAGCTCCAAGCCCATCCGGTAGTTCTCGTAACCTTCATGGACCATGTTGCCCGGATCATACAGCACGCCGATATGCTGCGGATTAAAGTGGGATACAAGCCGGTGCGTCAGTCCGGCGCTCGGGGCGATCGTAAGATGGTGCGTTTCCACCACGGCTTTGACCCCGTAAGCCGCAGCGAGATCCTGCACCTCATGGAGATAACGAACCGCCTGGTCGTACAGCTCATTATAATTGCGCTTCCGGTCATATCCCGGGATACCCGCGCGAATAAATGAAGCTCCGATCAGTTTGGCTGCTTGCATGACCTTCTCCGTCGCTTCCACGTCGCCGCATGTCAAATAAGGAACGACCGCAAGACTGCGCCTGCCATGCTTGTCGGCCGCTTGCTGAAACTCGAGCCAATCCTCCTGCGAGCCGTTCGGATCCATGGAGCAGCGGTTATGCCGCCAGAACGAGGGCTTCTCCCCTGCAGCTTCTTCCGGAATCTCCTTAAAGCGCCATTCGATTCCTTCAATACCGGCATCCGCCGCGGCTTTTGCCAATTCCTCAGGCTGTAAGTCAGGAGTTGCGACTGTGAATACGGACAGTTTCATGCTCATTCATCCTTTCTCGTCCCAATAGATTAGTTTATGCATCATTTGACCATCGTTGAACTCAAATACGGTCATACAGAGCGTACCGGATGCCTGGAATCATTCCTTAAGATAACGCTCTCATTTCTGTTCATCTTATCTATTCCTCATCGTAGCACAGTCCCCGAAGCAAACCCATATCCCTTCTAACGAACCTTAACTACAGTCAAATAAATCAGAAAAGAAGTGTCTTTGAATATAATGAATCATGCTCGACAATAAAAAAGCACTTTCTCTCGTCGCTACCGACAAAAGAAAGTGCTTCTCGTAAAAGGATATTCGTTTATTTTACGGCAACGTAGAACAGCCGGGATGCATCCTGACCCGCTTCCACCCACTCAAAATCGGCATAACATTTCACATCCCGGAATCCGGCCTTAACCAGCTCGACCTTCATCCAATCGGGGTCATATCCCCGCTGCACATGCGTTTCCTCAAAGCGGCGGTAGACCGTGGGATCCTGGTCATCCCGTGCAAAGATGGAAAGATGATGCTCGATCTCCATCCGGCGTTCATCCATGTCGCATGTCCAAATGTAGGACACTTCCCTTTCGTCCAGCACAAATGGCTGATCTGCGTCATATCGTAAGAGCGTGTTCGGGTGATGCACATCAAACAGGAACGTGCCGCCTTCCTTGAGGCCGTTGTAGGTCCTTGTAAAAGCGGAACGGATGTCCTTTTCCTCCAGCAGGTAGTTCACACAATCACAAAATGAAATGACGGAATCCACCTGCTCGGGCAGCTCCCACGAACGCATGTCCTGTTGGACCCAGCGGACGCTGCCTTCCCGGAACAATCGATGCCCCTGGGGTGTACCCTCCAGCTTGCGTCTGGCAACCGAGAGCATATCTGCCGACAGATCGATTCCCGTTACCTCGAAACCGGAGTTTACGAGCGGAATGGTGATGCTGCCTGTCCCGCATCCGAGCTCAACGACGCTTTTTGGCATTCCGTGCTTATCCCAGGCCGTTCTCGCAAAGCGAATCCAGTCCGGGTACGGCATGTCTTCCATGAGTTGATCATATACGTAAGCAAACTTGCGGTAAGACAACATGATGACACCACTTTCCTTAGAAGCTTCCCCTACCTTGCCGGGTTATTCGTTTGAACCGGAGTTCTCCTCTTTATTGACCATATACGTCCAGCTGTCCTTTTGGGTAACCAAACCGTCCTTCATCAGCTTGCCAAGCGCGCGTTTAAAGGCGGATTTGCTAATGCCGAACCGCTGCTTGATGATGTCGGGGGGCGTTTCATCCGAATACGGCATCGCATGGCCCGGTCGCTCCTTCAGAAAAGCGAGCAGTCGGTCTGCATCATCCGTCCGGCCAATCTCTTTTTGCGGTACCATCGACAGGTTAGCCCTGCCATCTTCCCGGATATGGCTTACCCGAACCTTCACCTCTTCGCCAAGCCGCAGCATACGCGTCCGTTCGGAGGAGTGGATCATGCCAATGGCGCCGAAACCGATCACACCGCCATCGATAATAACAAACGTGCCCATCTGGAGCGGTTTGTACACCAGGGCAGTGAACCACTGGCCCTTCCACGATTCAGGCGCATGAAACGCAAGCGGAGCAAGCTCTTGTTCTCCGGCGAGTTTCGCGCGGAGCCGTCCTTGCTTATCATGCTCCATGATGACAAATACATGATCTCCCACTTGAGGATGAAGCTCCCGCATCTCCGGCAATTCTCGGATCGGAAGCAGAAGCTGCCTGCCAAGCCCCATCTCGAGGAAACATCCCAAGCGCGGGTGAACATCCGCCACCTCAAGCTTAGCGGTTTCACCTAACGTAAGGTAAGGTTTCTTCATCGTTGCGGCCAGGCGGTCTTCCGTATCGAAGAATATAAAGACCTCGACCGTATCCCCCGGTTCGATTTTACCCGTGAGCTCCGAATAGTGAAGAAGCACATCCCGATCTCCGCCATCCAGGAAATAACCGTAAGGGGACACTTCTCTGGAAACGACGAGTTTCGTTAATGTGCCGGCAATCAGACTCATACGTTCTCCACCACTTTAGCATCGGACCACAATCGCTCGATGTTGTAATATTCCCGCTCATCGCGATGGAAGATATGAACGATCACGTCTCCGAGGTCCATCAGCACCCAGCGGGCTGCATCCATTCCCTCCAGTCCGCGCAAAGCTACTCCCGCATCATGAGCCTGTTTACGGATTTCAGTTGCGATCGCCTGCACCTGAGTATCCGAGTTACCGTGGCAAATGACAAAATAGTCTGCGATCAGGGAAACTCCTCTAAGATCCAGGACCACGATATCCATCGCTTTTTTATCTTCAGCGGCAGTCACTGCCACATTTAACAATTCATTCGGTTTCAACGTCATGAATTCGCCTCCAATTGCTTAATTAGATCGTTGCGGGCTAGTACCGTCAACGGAAAAATGATTTGTCTGCGCGAAAGCAGATGTCCAATCGTCGAATCAAAACCGGCTGCAAGCGCCTCTTCAAGGCTATGGTTGGCCAGTTCGCGAATATTATTCACGCCGGGGAAATCCCGTCCCGGTTCCATATAATCCGCAAGGCAGACCACCTTATCAAGCAGTGTCATGCCGACGCGCCCCGACGTATGGTAACGGATGGCGTTAAGCACATCGGTATCCGTTACGCCATATTCGTGCTCTGCTACGAACGCGCCTACCTCAGCATGCCAAAGCTGCTTGTCGTAACGGAGCAGCTCTTCGGATAGCGCATGCTCCACCATCATTTGTTGAAGCTTTTGCACGGGCCAATATTTGGCCACGTCATGCAGGATGGCGGCTAATTCTGCCTTGACCGGGTCGGCCCCGAACCGATTGGCAAGGATGACCGCGGTTTCCATTACGCCTTTTGTATGCTCCCAGCGCTTGGCCGGCATCTGTGAGGATACCGCTTGAATGAGTTCATCACGGCTGTACTCCATAAATACCGCTCCTAACAATATAATCGTATACACGGTCCGGGACCATATAACGGATGGACAAGCCCGATGCGGCTCTGCTCCGAATCATGGTGGACGATATTTCAATCAGCGGCATCTCCGCTGTCACTACCACCTTTTGCAGGAAATCAGGCAGATCATCCACCGATAGCTTGGTTCCGGGACGGTTAAGCCCAATAAAAGTGAGCATTTCCGCCAGCTCCCCGATCCGATTCCACTTGGGAAGATACGCTACCATATCCGCCCCGATAATGAACGAGAAGTCATGCTCGGGATACGTGTCCCTCAGCTCTCTGACCGTGTCTACCGTATAGGATACGCCGCCGCGTTTCACTTCCCAATCCAATGTACGAAAAGATGGATGGTCGGCTACAGCCTCAGCGGTCATCTCCAGCCTCATCAGGCCGGTTACGCCGGCATCTTCCTTGTGCGGGGGAATGTGGCTGGGCATAAACCATACCTCTTCCAGACCGTAAGCGTCCCGGGCTGATTCGGCTGCGAGCATATGCCCGATATGAATGGGATCGAAGGTTCCGCCCATTATCCCTATCTTCATCCGGGTTCACCTCCCCTAATAAGAGAGTCATTCTATATTCATTAAGCTAATGCCATCAAGGCTCCCTTACGGCAGCTCGATGGTTTTGTGGTCTTTTGATTCTTTATAAAGCACGATCGTCTTGCCGATAACCTGTACCAGCTCGGCCCCGGCACCTTCAGCAAGCTCCTCGGCGATTTCGCGGGGATCTTCGAGACAGTTGTTGAGCACGGATATTTTCATGAGCTCCCGCTTCTCAATGGCCTCGGAAATATGCCGGATCAGATGCTCATTGCTTCCTCCCTTGCCTACCTGGAACAGCGGATCCAGATGATGCGCAAGCGAACGTAAATGTCGTTTTTGCTTTCCTGTTAACATGCTTGGTCATTACTCCTTAAATATTCAATTATTAAAGTGCGTGTTCAAAAAGGTCGATTTTCAGCACCGAAGCTTATGCTTCCGATGTGCGTTTTTTCAAAACGCTTCAGTTGGATGAAGCTAGGGACGTCAGGAGCGGAGCGTACGTTGTTTGTACGTGAGCACCGGAAGGCCCGGCTGAATTCAAGATTCGATGCCGAGTGGCTTCTTGATTCACTTCGTGTTAGATATAGGATTTATAAGTTATCAACGGAGTTGATGAAATTCTATATCGCAAGAAAACCTACTTCTGAATCGCGGTCGCTCAGCCTTGAATTTGCCTCGATTGGTTTTCTTATCAAAATCGGACTTTTTGAACAACCTCTTAAGGCCTGCAGCTTGTCGAAAGCTATATTGTAGCTTCTGCGTAAGCATTAATCAATAAACACAAGATTAAACCTCGGATTGGAAGCTGGTCAGAACCGCATCCTTCATCGCCTGTACGGGCGCCCTCAGACCTGTCCAATACTCAAATGCATACGCCCCCTGGTTGATGAACATCCCGAGACCGCCATGCACCGTGCATTGCCGCAGCTCGCTTTGCCGCAACAGCTCGGTCTTCAACGGATTATAGATCAGATCGCTGACAACGATCCCTTCCGGTATATACTCCGCTGGAACAGGAAGTTCGGAAACCCGGGGAAACATGCCCACCGAGGTTGTGTTGATCAAGACATCGGCATCTGACAATGCCTCTGTGGCATGATCCTCACCGTATCCCCTCAAGTCAGCAAGCGAGCTCCACTCCTCGGCCAATGCCAGCGCTTTGTCGGATGTCCGATTCACAATGGAAATCTTCTCAGGCTCTTCCCCGGTAAGGGCGTAGATGATTCCCCTGGCCGCTCCGCCGGCGCCGTAAACAACGATGCGTTTCCCTTTAAGGTTCGGACAGGCTTCATCCTTTAATGAACGAACATATCCGATGCCATCCGTATTATAACCCGTCAATTTGCCATTGTCGTTGACGATGGTATTCACGGCACCGATGCGCCGCGCCCCTTCATCGACGACATCCAGATACTCCATAACCTCCACCTTGTGCGGGATCGTTACATTCACTCCGCGGAATCCCAGGGCTTTGACAGCCTGGATAGCGTCACGAAGCCCCTCCGGACGTATATGAAGGGGCACATAGGCCCCTGACAATCCCAGGGCGGTAATCGCCGCATCATGCATGGCCGGTGATTTGGAGTGACCGATAGGGTCCCCCATTACGCCAAGGAGCAAATAATCACGCTCGATCGTTGGATTCACTTTCATTTCTCCCCTATCTCTCCCATGATAAAGCGGGCTTTACCAAAACGATTTTATCTCTTATATCAAAGATGGACGCGACAGAACTTTGATTCCTTTAGGTACATGAACCGCCACAAGCGCGCCCTGTTCACCATTGATCTTGATCCAGCCGAGCCCCGAGATAAACACGTCTTGGCGGGTTCCCTTAGGAATACGGATTTCATGTCTTGTCCATTCCGGCAGTTCTTCAAGCCGTTCCTTGGTCGGCGGTGAAAGAAGCTCTCCGGCATGTTCGGCAAATAACGAATCCGCCCGCTCCAGCTTGGTCCGATGAATCCCTAATCTGCCGCTGATAAAGCAAGTAAAGGATTGGTGCTCGCCTTGCAGAAAATCAAAGCGGCCAAAACCTCCGAAGAACAGAGTCTGCCCTTCGTTCAACTGGTATACCATCGGCTTCAGCGGATTCTCCGGCATGACCGTCCCCAGATCCTCACGGCTCACAAGCTCGCTGTAGCGCCATGGGTATACGATGCCCGGCGTATCTATAATATACCGGCCGTCATCCAGCGGAATATTGACCATATCCAGCGTCGTTCCAGGATAACGGGAAACGGTCAGCTCCTGATCCAAATCGCTGTAGTCGCGGATCAGACGATTGATCAAGCTGGATTTACCCACATTCGTGGCGCCAACCACGTAGACGTCCCGGTCTCCTCGATAATGCGCAACCGTCTCCAGCAGCCGCTCAAAGCCTTGATTCTTCTTCGCGCTGCAGAGCACGATGTCTTCCGTTCTCAGTCCATGCTCCTTGCACTGCTTCTGTACCCAATTGAGTACCTTGTTCCAATTGGTGACCTTCGGCAGAAGATCGGTCTTGTTAACGGCCAGAATAACCGGATTGTTGCCGACAAACCGCTGCAGCCCCGAAATCAGGCTCCCTTCAAAATCAAAGAGGTCCACGATATGAATGACAAGCGCATTCTTGCCGCCAATCTGTCCCAGCAGCCGTAAAAATTCATCCTGGTCTACGGCAACCGAGGAGGCTTCATTATAATTCTTGATCCGGAAACAGCGCTGGCAAATAACCGGGTCGCGGTCCCAGGCCTTCTCCGGCAAATAGCCCGGCTTGTCCTGTACTTCACTCTGAAGCGGTATGCCGCAGCCGCTGCACTTCTTGATGTCTTCTCCGCCAGTAGGCAACGTCATGATTTCGGTTCCTCCTCCATCCATAATCCTTTCTTGCGCAAACGGGTCAATGCGATCCGCTCCACCCGGCGATTGACCAGGCGCGTAAACCATCCCTCATCGTTGATGGCGATAGGCATAACCAGCACCGTATACAGGCCCAGCCGATTCCCGCCATAAACGTCGGTCAGCATCTGGTCGCCGACCACAACCGTTTTCTCCGGCGTGAGCTCCATCATTTTCATCGCTTTGCGGAACGGGGTATTACTTGGTTTACGGGCTTCATGCACATACTGGATATCCAGCGGCGTCGCAAATTTAGACACGCGTTCAAGCTGGTTATTCGAGACGATGATGAGCTGGAAACCGATCTCCTTCACCCTTTTGAACCAAACGACCAGTTCCGGTGTCGCAAGCGGCGCCTTGGCCCCTACAAGGGTATTGTCCAAATCCGTAATGATTCCGCGATACCCCTGCTCATATAATTCCTCAAGGTTAATATCAAAAACCGTATTCACACGGAGCTTTGGGATTAACATTTCAAACAAGTTCGTCACCTCAATTTCATACGAAAAACTATACCATATTCCGGTTCCTTAGTAAAAATAATCACGAGCCTTTTTCTTCCCGTATACCGCGTCGCTGCCTATACCGGCAAAAGACCACCCGGCGGCTGTTTGGAAGCGGACCGGGCGGTCTTGAAATCATCGATATCAGAACGTTTCATACCGAGTTATCCTGATACACGCAAGAACAACCACCATCACGCGGTCTGTCTTCTTGGATTAGGTAGATAGCCGTTTCTCGGATACAATGCGAACCTTCTTAATAGACTTCTTCAGCTTCAGGGCATCCTGTTGGACGGAGCGCCATTGCTCTTCCTTCACTTCAGCCGGGCTGTACCGGGCAGCTTCAAATTGCTGCAGCAGCGGTCTCAGCTCCGCTCCCAGCTCAGGGTGTGCACTTACCCAGCGGCCTACCGATTCACGAAGGGTTTCATGTTCCTGCCTTACCAAGCCTCTGCGCTGTACGGAACGTATCCATCGTTCGGTTTCGGCAATGACTTTATCCGCGGCCGTCAGCGGCTTGCCTGCCCGAATACGCGCTCCGGCAAAACGCAGGCTGATGCGCATTCGCCATACGATGTACAGAATCCATAATACGATAACAACCACCGCGGCCGTTACAACAACTTTAACCCAGCCGGGCTGCTGATGATCGGAGGTAGCGGCTGGCGCAGCCTTGTCCTCTGCCTCTTCTTCTTCAACTTCTTCCTCAATGACAGGCTCAGCGTCTGTGTCAGCCGTCAGAATCGGCATGCTAAAGCCCGGTGTTGCTTCAATCGGTACCCAGCCGTATTCGCCGAAGTACACTTCAACCCAGGAATGAGCGTCGGCATTCGTAACGGTATAGTTTCCGGGCTCAATCGAGGTTTGACCCTCGAGAGGAACGTACTCCGATGCCGTCATTCTTCCCGGCGCGTAACCTTTGACCCAGCGTGCAGGAATATCCAGCGACCGTGTCATCATCACCAGGGAGGTCGAGAAATAATCGCAATACCCTTCCTGGATTTCAAACAGAAACGCATCCACAAAATCATCGCTCTTCTTGCGTGTAAGATCCGGCGTATTGGTATAGGTGAAATTGCTCGTTAAATATTGTTGCAGGAGCATGACCTTCTCATACGGCGTATCTCCGCCCGCGGCAATTTCTTCGGCCAGATCGGACACCCGGTCAGGGAAGTTTCTCGGCATCTGGATATACGCATCGTCAATCGAGCCGGAATATAGTTCATCATAAGTTCTGGTGCTCAGCTCATCGATGGGAATCACCGGCACTTCCGACGTTAAGGTATAACTCTTCGGGTAGTCCGCATTACGAGCGTCGTCCAGATGCATCTCCGCGCCTTCGGTCACCCAGCTAAGCCGATCCGAATCGATATCCTCATCCAGGCTCTCCAGCTGACGAACGGAGTAGGCGCCGAACAATACCGGATACACCGTATCACTCAGCATCGTTACCGATTGCTCCAATGTTTTGGTAGGTACGGATCCGCTGGCTTCCCCCGGCAATTCCTCCCCGATGTCCACGCCCATGCCGGAACGCCGGCTGCTGGCTCCGTCCGCCCAACCCGTTCCCGAGTATACGGCTCTGGTTTCCCCTCGCCAATAGCTGCGTTCATCCGAGGTAATCGACATCACCGGTGAATAGTCAAAGTTAAAACCGCCGCCAAGGTCGTTGTCCTCCCGTCCATATCCGGACATGCTTTCAGACGGTGACTCGATAAGGGTTCCGGTACCGGTTGTACTGCCGCCGGATAACGGCACCCCGTTCCACTCCCGCCACGCCGTGTAAGGATCGGTTAACGTGGGCTTCACGTGCGGCATATTCACACCGGCTACAATGATCAAAGAGAAGATGACCAGGATATTGGCAACAATCTTGAACGGATACTTTGATAAATTGACCCATCCCTGCGGAAAGCGTCTGCGGAACCGGTTAAAATGGCTGGATACGAGCCAGCCCATACCCGCTCCGACAACCCAAGCGATTTCATCCCACAGCACGATTTTCGTAAAGGAATCCAGCACGGCAAAACCGATGACGTTGATCCCGACTACAAAAAGCACGCGCCCCTTGGTTTTGGCCCACCGAGCAAGGAACAGAAAAGCGGCCCAAGCGGCGATAGCAAACCACAAATATGGAAAAAGATACATGAGTTCCTCGGTCAGATCGCCTTCAGCGCCAAGGACAGGAACCGGATTACCGTGAGTTTTCAGCAAACTGTATACACAATACAAGATCAAAATAAACTGGATAAGCACCCGGTAACCTTGCTTGATCGGAAGCAGCGCTTCGGTAACCGCCGTAATGGTTAATGCTGCAATAACGATGGCTGTCGTTTCCGAGAGCCATATCGTCTCGGTAAAGGATACCCACTGCATCCCGATGATCCAGATCCATAGCATCGTTAAAGTACTGAAGAAGGTAGTAGATAGTTTGTCCAGCCACAACTTCATCATGCACCACCTCCCAGCGCAGCCGGCAGCTCGTCAAGGGAAGAAACCGAATAGCTGGAAATCCCCCGGGATTGCAGAAGCGAAATGGAATCATCGCGTTTTTTCGTTTCATTGGAATTGGTTATTTGCAAGAAACATGGGTTCATTCCCCGGGTTTCAACCCAGCGCATGATCTCTGAAGCGTCCTTGCCGCTCATCGGGCTGATCAGCAGGAACAGGGCCCCTTTTGGAAAATGGCGATAGGATTTCTCCAGGGAAGCAATCAATTTGGTTTTACGGTCATAATCCACGTCAACCAAATGCTGAATCATGCGCATCCGCTCTCCAGCGTGATCGGCGGGAGCGAACATCTGAGCTTCTCGGGTAGCCGTGAACAAGCCTGTACCCGCATGCTCCTTGGCACCATATTCGATCAGCGATGCAGCTGCCGATACGGCCAGCTCGAACTGCTGGGCATGAGCATATCCGTCCGCGGAACAGTCCAGCACAATCATCGTTCTGGGAAAGGATTCATGCTCAAATTCCTTCGACTTCCACGAGCCGGTCTTCGCCGTTGCATTCCAGTGTATCCGGGAGATCCGATCGCCGTACACATAATCGCGGACTCCGTTGATCTGTGTGGTTTCCCGTCTGGAAGCCGAAATTGTGGTATGTGTACCGCCCAATCTCGAATTCCGTATGTTTCGCTGCCATTTGGGAATATATATGGTTCTCGGCAGAACGCGGAAATCGGTCTGAACCTCAATGCGTCCCTTGTGCTCCATTAATCCGAATATATCCTCGCTAATGCATTCTGTCTTTGAGAAAGCGTACCGCCCTCGTTCAAGCGGAGGGGTCTGAAATACAAGCTTGCCCGCACCGCGAAGGTTCGGAATGACGCTATCTTCAAAAGACCAGGAGTCGCCGTTATGCCTTTGCAATACTTCACGAACGATCATATAGGGCATCGGCAGCAAACCAGGAACATGGACCTCCAGCTTCACGCGGACCTGTTCACCGGCATGAAGCTGTTCACCCCCATGCTCCGCTCCTCCCAGCACCCTTCGCTGGGCTTTCACACGATTGACTCCGCCAAAGCCAGCACCGATCAAATAGATCGTCAGAAGGCTGACCATGGAGAATAGCATGAGCGAGGTTTTGCCCCCCTGAAATAATACGTACAAAAGACATAGGCACCATACCGCCAATACCGCTGCGAGTCTAGACGGCTGCATGCCATTCAAAAATAACGATACCGCGCGGCGCATGCCTATCTCCCCATCTGAACAGGCACTTTGACCTGACGCAGTATAAACTCAAGCACCGATTCGGGACTCGCATTGTCGAGCCTGGCTTCCGGACGCAGCATGATCCGGTGCGAAAGCACGTATGGTGCCAGCGTCTTCACATCATCTGGCAGAACGTAATCCCTCTCTTGCAAGAAGGCATAGGCTTTAACGGCATTCATGAATGACAGCGTTGCACGGGGACTTGCGCCCAGCATAACGGAAGGGTGCTCGCGCGTCGACCGGGTAATATTCAGCAAGTAATCGGCGACCGGGTCACCGATGAATACCTCGCGAATCTCGCGTTGAATAGCCGAAATGGTATCCATATGCGTCACCGGCTGAATCTTATCCGCCAGTTGTCCGTCGCGTGAACGGTACATCAGCTGCTTCTCCGTAGCAGCATCAGGGTAACCCAGGCTCAGCTTCAGCATAAACCGGTCCAGCTGCGCTTCAGGGAGCATATAGGTGCCTTCAAAATCGATCGGGTTCTGGGTCGCGCATAGCATGAAGGGATGCGGAAGTTCGTGAGTAGCCCCATCCACCGTTACGCTGCGCTCCTCCATGACCTCAAGCAGGGCCGATTGCGTCTTGGTTGTCGCCCGGTTGATTTCATCCGCCAGCAATATGTTGGTCATGACCGGACCAGGTCGGAAGTAAAACATTTCATCTCGAGGATGGAACACGGACACGCCCGTTATATCGCTGGGGAGAATATCCGGGTTACACTGAATGCGGCGATAGTCTCCCTGCATGGATTTCGCTAATGCTTTGATCAGTTGGGTCTTTCCTGTGCCAGGCACATCCTCGATCAGTACATGTCCGCCAGCGAGCAGCGCCGTAAGGAGCAATTGGATCTCAAATTCTTTGCCTAACAGGCACGACTCCAGATTGGTTCGCACCGAGGTAATGATTTTCATGGATTCTTGGCTTACGGGCATGTATGACTAACCTCCTGTAAGGGAATAAATACTTATTTTAGTACTATTGTACATGATCGAGGTCCCGGAGTACATTCGATGAGATATTTTGGGTATTCACCTTTTTATCGCCGCTCTAAACAGAAAAAGACCCGGCATCATGCCAGGGTCTTTTTCTTCTTGTTGATGATGGTTATCCCTTCGGACGAACAAACAGAGCGGCCAGGAAGGAGAAAATGATCGCTGAGGATATCCCTGCACTGGTGACTTCGAATATCCCCGTCACGACCCCGATCCAGCCGTCCCTCCCCAGTTCCGTCAATGCGCCATGCACAAGCGAATTACCAAAGCTGGTGATCGGCACGGAGGCTCCCGCTCCCGCGAATTTGACAAGCGGCTCATATAATCCGAACCCGTCGGCGATGGCTCCGGCGACTACTAACGTACTCATCGTATGTGCCGGCGTTAGTTTAATAACGTCCATCATAATTTGCCCAATGACGCAAATCAGACCGCCAATAATAAATGCCCATAGAAACTGCATTGTGTTATCCTCCCATCTCTAAGGCTACAGCGTGAGCGATGCACGGTATGCTCTCACCCTGCTGGTAAGAAAGAGGCGACAGCAAAGCCCCGGTAGCAACGACCAGCACCTTTTTCAATTCGCCTTTTCGCATCCGTTTTAAAATATGACCATAAGTAACAACAGCCGAGCAGCCACAGCCGCTGCCCCCTGCATTGACGTATTTTTGTGTCTCCAGGTCGTAGATCATTAACCCGCAGTCTGCAAACACCGTACCGTCCATGATGACATCGTTTTGTTGCAAAAGATCCTTCGCGATTGGAAGCCCCACGGAGGCCAGGTCACCGGTCACGATCAGATCATAATCCTTCGCTTGCCGGCCTGTGTCTTTGAAGTGCTTTGTTATCGTATCGGCTGCCGCCGGAGCCATCGCCGCACCCATATTGAACGGATCCTTGATGCCCAGGTCCACCACCTTGCCGATGGTGGCATACGTGACAGCAGGGCCGTCTCCCTTGTCCGAAATGACGGAGCAGCCTGCTCCCGTTATTGTATATTGCGCATACGGCGGCTTCTGCGATCCGTACTCCGTCGGATAACGAAACTGCTTCTCAACCGTACAGTTGTGGCTTGCCGTACCGGCCATGACATACTTGGCCCCTCCTGAATCCACGAGCATGGAGGCCACCGCGAGGCTCTCCATGGATGTAGAGCAAGCACCGAATACGCCGATGTAAGGCACACCCAACTGTCTTGCAGCAAACGAACTGCTGATGATCTGGTTCATCAAGTCCCCGCCTACAAAAAACTGCAGCTCGTCTTCCTTGATGCCCGCCTTCTCAACCGCTTTTCTCGAGGCATCCTCCAGCAGTTTCCGTTCCGCCTTTTCCCATGTTTTTTCGTTAATCTCAATATTGTCGTAGATATAGTCGAAATCATCGGCGAGTGGCCCTTCGCCTTCCTCAGGTCCCACAATCGTCCCCGTGCCGATAATGACGGGTTTGTTCTCGAACTGCCAGGTTTGGCCGATCACCTTCATCTCTCGTTACCTCCCCTCAATGCCAAAAATAGCGTAAATGATACCGATAATAAACGCAGCCACGGTACCAAATACAATGACAGATCCCGCCAGCTTAAACATACTGGCCCCGACCCCAAGAACCAAACCCTCCGCGCGGTGCTCGAGCGCAGCGGAGCACATGGAATTCGCAAACCCCGTGACCGGCACGGCGCTGCCTGCTCCCGCCCATTGCGCGATTTTGTCATACACGCCGAAGGAGGTCAGAATGACGGAGAGTATAATCAGCACGGCAACTGTCGGGTTGCTCGCTTCGGTGGTGCTCATATCGAATACGGTCATAAAAAACTGCTGAATGCATTGGCCGATCACACAGATGAGACCTCCAATCAAAAAAGCGCGCAGACAATTTTTAAGTACGGCGCGAGGAGGTTCATGCTTTTTGGCAATCGCCTGATATTCTGCCGAGCTCATTGTGGTGATATCAGACTTAGGCTTTTGGTTAGAGCCTGACATTTCAATACACCTCCGCTTTTATTTAAGTATGGAATCCTTTAAAAACGCTAAAGAGCCATTATGGATATCACTCGATATCATTATGCTTTGAATGAACTCCCTTTATGTTTGGAAAATCATCCTTCTCAATTGGCAACCACAGCTTGTCCTAACATAAAAGTCGCCCCGCACGAAAATCAGCCTCCAGGAATCCCTGAAAGCTGAAGTAAGACTCGCCTGCCATCGTTGCTGGAGCCGGTCATTATATAAGAATGTATTTCAGCAAAATGACGAGGAGGATGAACAGGACCATAATGAGCAGAAGTTCTCTGACTTCGGCATGATAGACGTTTATCCCATGGTGCTTCATACTCTGCCCCTTCCCTCGGACGACAAAAATTCCACTTCGTTTCTATATCGTATTCCTATCCCGGGTGCAGGGTGCTTGTTTCATTTATTTTAAAATGACGTGCTCCTATGCGGCACGGGTTTTGTAGACTTTTCAGATGTATAGGGGCATACTAGAAAAGAAAACACTCTTACATACCTTTTCTAAAGGAGCGATTTCGTAATGAATGAATCAACACTGGAATTATTTCGTACTTTGACTGAATTCCCGGCTGCACCGGGCTTTGAGAGGGAGCTTCGTTCCTGGTTGAAGAATGCCCTTTCGCCATATACAGATGAGTTCGTGCAGGATCGGCTGGGTAGTCTGTTCGCCGTTCTTCGCGGTAACGATGAAGGTCCAAAAGTCATGGTGGCCGGTCACATGGATGAAGTCGGGTTCATGGTAACCGGCATAACCGAAGCGGGGATGGTCCGTTTCCAGCCGCTTGGCGGTTGGTGGAGCCAAGCCGTGCTTGCTCAGCGCCTGCAAATCATCACGGACAACGGTCCTGTCGTCGGAGTTGTAGGCTCCATCCCGACGCACCTGCTGGATGAAGCGCAGCGCAGCAAGCCGGTCGACATCAAGACCATGTATATCGATATCGGCGCCGATAACAAGGCGGAAGCAGAGTCGTTCGGCATTCGTCCCGGATTGCAAGTGGTTCCGATCTGTGAATTCACGCCGCTCGCTAATCCGAAAAAAATCATGGCCAAAGCGTGGGATAACCGTTATGGCGTTGGCCTCGCGATCGAGCTTGTACAGGCGCTCCATGGCGAGAAGCTGCCTAACACCGTTTACGCCGGCGCAACCGTCCAAGAAGAGCTCGGACTGCGCGGAGCACGTACTTCAGCCAATCTGATTCAGCCGGATATTTTCTTCGGACTGGATGCCAGCGCGGCGAACGACATGATGGGTGACAAGAGCCAGTTCGGCCAATTGGGTCAAGGCGCACTGCTTCGCATCTTCGATCCGACCATGCTGACTCACCGCGGCATGGTAGAGTACGTTCAAGATACGGCGGAGACCAACAAAATCAAATACCAATACTTCGTCTCGCCGGGCGGCACGGACGCAGGCCAAGTGCATCTTAGCGGCATCGGCGTTCCGTCCACCATCATCGGCATATGCTCCCGCTATATTCATACATCTTCGTCCATCATCCACACGGACGACTACGAAGCTGCTAAAGAACTTCTGATCAAGCTCGTGAAAGGTTTGGATCGTACGACACTTCAGAAGATTCTGGACCGCGCGTAAGCTAAATGAAAAAAGGGTATCCTGCAGGTCTGGAATAGACCTCGGGATACCCTTTTTCTCTTTTCCCTTCCTCTAAGAAGATAGCGTCTCCTTATGCCTGCCAAAGCGAAACGATATGAGCATCGTTACATAAACGATGACAACCAGCGCCGTATTCAGTACGAATATCATCCGAAATCCGGTAAGCCCCCCTGCCCCTTGGGCTGGAAGCGCCAGCATGGCACCTCCCGCCGCCGTACCAAACATCATCCCCAGATTTCGCGACAGTGCCAAAATGCTGCTGATCAGGCCGAGGTCCGTTTTGGATGTCCTGCCCATCACCAGAGAATTGTTCGGCGGCGTAATGATGCCCATGGAACCGCCGAGCAGGACGATAAGCACAATCAGAAAGAAGATCGGATATGCCGGCGATACAAAACCGAGCACGGTTAACGCTGCTGTCATGAGCAGCAGCCCGGCTGACAATAACGGGAATGTCCCCAGCTTGTCCGACAGGCTCCCGCTCAGAGGCGAGAATATGATCAGCGACAACGGATATCCCATCATGATCAGCCCTGCCGTAGCAGGTTCAACGCCAAGCTCGCTCAACAAAAACACGGGCAGCACAAGCTGAGCCGAGAAAGCCGCCATGTAGGTAATGATGGTGATGATGATTCCCACGCTAACGCCTGCATCTCGAAACAGGTCCAGCTTCATAAACGGGAGTTTCCCTTCCCCTGCTCGTTTCCACCGCGACGAAAGACACCACCCGATGAATGCGACAGCTCCCGCACCGAACACGATGAACAGCACCGAAACCTGCCATGAACCCCAGCCCCACTGAGCCCCCAAATTCACGGCCGTAACCAGTCCGGTTAGCGATATCGCAAAAAAAGCAGCCCCCGGCACATCCAATCGGCTTACGACTTTTTCAGGTTCGTCCTTCGGAATGAAGCGCTGGGCGAACAACCATGCAATCAAAGATATGGCCGTCAGCAGCCAGAAATTGCTCCGCCACGAAAACCACTGAATCAGTATTCCCCCAAGGCTCGGTCCGACCATCGAGCCTGCGGCAACAAACGTGCTGATGAGCCCAAGCGCTTTGCCGCGCTGCTCCTTAGGAAATACGGAGACGATCAGCGCCATATTGGTGGCCTGATACAAGGCCGCTCCTACGCCTTGCAAAATTCGAGAAGATATCAGTCCGTTTAATGAAGGTGACAAGGCGCAGCAGAGCGCCCCTGCCATAAACACAAAATAGCCGATATTGTGTATTTTCCGCCGGCCCAGCATATCCCCCAGCTTTCCCATGACAGGAAGCAATATGGAGATGACAAGCAAATAAGCGGTGACGATCCACTGGGCCGTAGGGATGGTGGAGTCGAACGTTCTGGCGATATCAACAAGCGCAATGTTGAACATGCCAGCCGACAGATTGGACAGAAATGCCCCTAAACAAATGGTATATTGGACGATCATCCTTGATCTGTTATTCATGCAGGACTCACCAGCTTTATTCATTAATTTCTGTGCCGCTCATAGAAAAAGCTCCCGCATGCGGAGAGCTTCCCAATGAGTTGAACCACGCTCTGACAAACTAGCCAACGGCAGGCTGAGCGGTCGATATCGATCGCAGCGGCTCCTCAGGCATTTGATCCATCCAAATATCGATAAGCTCCGCCACTTCACTAACTTTCCCGAAATAGCCTTCAATATTCTCAAGCGTCATGTCATGCGCCGCTGGAGAATACGATGCGCAAGCGTCCGCTGCAAGCACAATATGATAATCCAGCATAAAACCGTCCCTTGCCGTCGATTCCACGCACACATTGGTGCTGACTCCCGTTATGATCAGGGTCTCGATCTTCAGCGTCTTTAATACCGAATCCAGCCTAGTATTTACAAAAGCGCTGTATCGGTGTTTATTGACAATGATATCATCCTCCTTCGGCGATACCTCGTAAAATTCCGCGCCCCAGCTCCCTCTCCGGCATACGTTCGCCGATCGGCCCGAGGACCTGGTGGTCCAAGCGTCGGAATCCGTCGCTTTCTCATGAAGCGTCTGAATGAAAATGATGGGCACCTTCAGCTCCCTGGCCCTCTGAAGCAGCTTATGGAGCTGCGGCATCATCTCCGCTACCCCACTAACATCGCAGCCCGCTTGAGACAGCGCCCCCTCGGGATGACAATAATCATTTTGCACATCGACCACCATAACCGCCGTTTTGCTGCCAAGCATCAGCTGATTTAAAGATTTCATCATGACTCTCTCCCTTCCAGGTCGTGTATTTGTACATCATGCACCTTCCGATCACTTCTTGGAATTGTTTACAAACTGCATATCCACCAGCGCATCATAGGTATAGTCCCCTTTAAATATCCCCGTCTCGATCATGACATCCATATCGTGCTTCAACGCCTCTTCCGAAATCATCCCGTCCAAGCTCCAGAGATTGTCGGCATAGGCCCGGTCCAAGGCAGCTTGGATCGCATCATCGGACAACGTCGGGAATTCGGCTATCAGATTCTTCTTGCCTAGTTCCTTATCCGTTTGCACGACTGCAAGCGCTTCGATCATGGCATCCGTGAAACTTTGAACGGCTTCCGGGTCCTTCTCGATGGTTGACTTCTTCACGCTGAGAACCGAGTACGAGAAATCCCCCAGATCATGAAACTTGTAAAACGGCTCTTCCCATACATTCTTTGATATCCCGTCGCTAATCTGCGGCTCGGCTCCGTTCGCAATGTCAGCCGCGCCCTGTTGGACCATCGTCACCACCGTGGAGCCATCTGCCGGTTCAAGCAGCTGCACATCCTTCTCCGGATCGAGTCCGAGCTGTATCAGGAGATAGCGGGTTAGAAGGTTGGGCGTACCGCCGTGGCGACCGGCGTTAATCTTTTTCCCTTGTAAAAATGCCTTCAAGTCTTCGGGGGAATTGCTCGCAGGTGCGGTGCCTTTCTTGGCCATTAAATACACGTTCGCCCGGTTGACGACATTCACGACCGAAATGATCGGATCGGAATTGTTGTTGTTAGCCAAGGCATTGGACTCCGTCCCGCCGATCACGCCCCAGGCATCCCCGCTGACCACGGCGGTTACGTGCGCTCCTCCGGCCGCTTGGATGACCTCAACGTCGAGCCCTCTTTTCTTAAAGAAGCCTTCCCGCTGCGCGACGTACAGCGGCAGATAGCCCGTGGAGTGAAGCGGCTCGGCAATCACGATTTTCTTCAGTTTCCCGTCACCGGAAGCGGACGCGGTGCTATTATCGTTTTTTTCATTGCCGCAAGCTCCAAGCAGACCGGTGACCATGAGCAGTGCGAACAGCAGTGAACGTTTCTTCATTTTTTGGTTCATATGAATTCCCCCTTTTAATAGAAATAATGAGTTCGGTTATTCTGTCTATTGTTTGATCAATCCCTTGGATAACCACTTCTCCAGCACCACCACGCCCCAGTACATCACCATGGACAGCAGCGAAAGGACGACGACACCTATCCACACGAGGTTGATATCCAGTATCGTTCCTGCATACATAATCATCCGGCCGACGCCCTGGCTTGAAGCGATGAACTCGCCCACGATGGCACCTGCCAGCGCAAGGGCAATATTAATCCGCAAGCTGCTGATGATCCAGGGCATGGACCATGGTACGACAACCTTGGTAAAAACCTGATACCGCTTGGCGCCCAGGGAATACATCAGTTTCTCCATATCCGGATCGACACTCTTCACGCCGCTGTATGCGGAAAGCGCCGAAACGACAACCGTCATAGAGAAAGCCAGCGCCACCTTGGAAAAAAATCCGATTCCCAGCAGAATGACGAGTACAGGTGCCAGTGCGAGCTTGGGCATCGCATTTAAAATGATCAGATACGGCTCGCTGATGCCGGCATACGATCTTGACCACCAGAACGACAGTCCGAGCAGTGCGCCGAGAAAGGTTCCGAACACAAAACCGAGAATCGTCGAGCCGGATGTATACGTAATGTCCCGGAGAAGGGTTCCTTCGGTCATCTGGGTCCAGGTCGTGCGAAGAATCGCGCTGGGGCTGCTCCAATAGTAGGAATCCAGCAGGCCGATCCGGGTGAACACCTCCCATACCAGAAAAACAAGAACAGCCACAGCGGCCCGCCCCCAAACGATTCGCCGGCTTCTGCGGCGCTCCAGCGCCTCTTCATCCAAGATGTACGGCACAACCTCCGGCCTTTTGGACGATCCCGCTGCGGGCTCCGCAGACGTCACGGCATGTACGATAAAAGCCTCTTTGCGTGCAGTTTCCATTCCAGTTCCCTCCTCATTTTTTTATTCCCTAAGAGATTTGTTCTTCATCTTGTCCAGCTGACAGTAAATCCATGAGATGATGCTTCAGCTCCATGAAGGCCGGAGACGTCATGTCTTCCGTTTTCCGGGGACGCTCCATCGTTACGGTAATTTTGGACTTGATCCGCCCGGGTCTGGACGAGAATACATAGATGTCATCTGATAAATAAATCGCTTCGTCAATGTCGTGGGTGACAAACAGCACCGTCTTGCCAAAATCCTCCCAGATCTGCAGCAGCCAGTTCTGCATGGTCAGCCGAGTCTGGGCATCCAATGCGCCGAAGGGCTCGTCCAGCAAAATGATGTCCCTGTCGTAGAGCAGCGTCCGCAGCAGCGCGGCACGCTGTTTCATCCCTCCTGAAAGCTCCTTCGGATAATGCTTGTCAAAGCCCTTCAGACCGTATTTATCCATCAGGGGCAGCGCCCTCTCCACGGCTTCCTTGTAGGGTACGCCCCGGACCTCCATACCCAGAATGATGTTGTCGAGGATGGTGCGCCAAGGCAGAAGCATGTCCTTTTGCAGCATATAGCCCACATAACCGGTTGTCCCGACGATATCCTTTCCGTCAGCCGTCACTTTGCCCGTGGAGGGCGGCATCAAACCGGCGATAATGTTAAACAAAGTTGACTTGCCGCAGCCGCTGGGACCGATAATGCTGACAAAACGCCCCTCCTCAATCGCCAGACTCGTCTCCCGCATGGCCGGGATCTCTTCCCCGTTTCGGCGAAACCATTTGCTGACACCCGAAATTTCAATTTTGTGAGTCATGGCCCTTCCTCCCTCTCCTTTGAGTTTCATATTTTTTTCAGAAACAACAGACATTTATTTTCAAAAGCGGATGTAACAAAAAATCGCCAGTCCAGCCCCAAGCCGCACACATGTATGTGCCTTGGTACTAAACTGACGATCGGCCCGCTCTCTACAAGAGTTCCGGCATGTCGTTCAGATATGCTTCGACCTCCTTCTCCAAGATTACGATGGTACCGGAAAACTCGGTCTCTGCATCATAGTCTTTAAGAATGGAGATGATTTTAAATTGAAACTGCTGTTCCAGGGAAGCTTTAATCTCCTGCTTGAACACCTGGAATAAAAGGTGGTCCAACTGCCGGGTAGAGAGGGGGTAATTCTCATCCAGCAGTTTGAGGACGGGGACTCTACTATTTCTCGATACAATGATGATTTTGTTGCCAACGAAATCGACTTTTTGCTGCTTTACACCCACGTTAAATATTTTCTTATTTATCGCGTTGTAAACCCTCAAAAGATCCTGTTTGAGTTCGCCTGCTGTCATCATGGTTCAACATCCCTTTGTGTAAATTAATATTACATTGACCGGGGTAGGTATAGGGTGTTTATCGAGTTTTTTCAGTCCTTGGGTATAATTATAGGCGAATATGGGTAATTGTCAATACACCTACGTTAAAAAATATAACAAATATTTGATTCGTGTCATTTTATATAACATGTATATACCATAAACTTAAATGTGATTCGTTTGCTTCTGTCCACTGACGCTATATATAGAGCAGTCCTGAGCAATCGTCATGCGCTGCCCCCTTCCTGTCTCCATGTTCTATCTCCCGTTAAAAACCCGTTCCAGGAACAAGACACCCTCCCTCTTCTGGTACTCATTGACTTCATGGCCAGAGAACGGATAGTCTCTTATTTCTTTTGCCGCTTTCATTCGGTTGTATGCGGCATATATGGTTTCGGGCATGCAGACCGTATCCTTCCAACCGACGGATACCATGACCGGCACCTGGATTCGCGGCGCCAGATTCAGCATGTCGAAATACGAGAGATGCTCCAGGATTTGATTCAATTGCTCCGGGTAGCGTTTTATGTATTGGGCGATTTCGTTCAAAGAGCTAGCCGAATGCAGAATCCCGTAGTCCATCCTGCACATGTTGGGAATGTCCGCCACAATGGCCGCGACCTTCGGATTCAGAGCCCCTGCAAGCAGTGCCAGTCCGCCGCCCTGGCTGCCGCCAACCACGGCAATTTTTTTCGGATCCACTCCAGGCTGCTCCGATGCCGCATCCACTGCCCTCACAGCATCCATTACAACTGCCATGTAATAGGAGCGACGAATATCCATAAGCCCCTGCGTCACCCAGCCCTTAACCACGCCGCTGTCCAATGGAAGCAGATTCCCCGTCTCGCCACCCTGCCCCCTTACGTCCACGGCAAACACCGCATAACCGAGCATTAGCCAATGGGCATATCGTTCCGGAAATCCACGGTCTCCGGTATAACCCGGGAAGGTTACGATACACCCTCGAGGCTTCTCGTCCGCAGAAGGATTAGCGGGAGTTATATACCAAGCATGGATGGGCGTATCATCATAACCATGATAAGTAACCTTAGATACTTCCATGTAAGGATATGGCGTCGTTTCCGGTTGACTAACCATGTGGAGCGGCTTATTGCCATATGACTTCAATATTTCCTCCCAAAATCGATTCAAAACCTGCTCGTCGATCGTGGGCTCCGGATACAAGTTACCAAGCTCGTTCTTACGCTGATCAATGGTATTCATTCTGAGTTTAAATCTCCTTTTCGCGAGTAAAGTGGAAGTTCATATGACATGGTTATTTCGGCAAAACATATGTAATCCCCTTCGAAGCGGTAGGAATTCATGCCGGTTTATTAAAACCCTTCTCAACAATAACGAATCGGCAGTGGCTCCAATCGCTATCTTTCTCAAAAAATATTAAAAGTGATCATAGATTTATAAAGTGGAACATATCATAATAGAAACTATGAAACCAATGGGTTGATATAAACGAAGACCCGCCTCTAGCAACACGACATCTAATAGCGAATGGAGACGATGAATATGCTGCAAGGTTTAACAAGCGCAGGACTCGGAAAACTTGAAAGCGATTTACAGTTTATCGAACTCGCGGCCAAATACGAATTCCAATGCATCGATATCGATGCCAAAGGTCTTGTAGACCGCCTTGGCGTGGAGGCGGCAGCCGATATGTTGAAATCCCGGCAACTGGAGATCGGGGCCATTGGCCTTCCCGTAGAATGGAGAGGAACGGACGAGCAGTTCCTAAGCGGCCTCGAGAAACTCCCAGCAGCTGCGGCAGCCGCCAAGGCTCTCGGCTGCACACGGTGCTGTACATACATTCTTCCTTCCACCGATGCACCCGCTGCTCATTTCATGGCGCTGGCCACCACCAGACTGCGGGCATGTGCCAACATTTTGGGGGCATACGGAATTCGATTAGCCTTGGAGTTCGTAGGACCGCATCATCTGCGCACCCAATGGAAGAACCCGTTCATCTGGACGGTACAAGAAACTTTGGATTGGATTGATGCCATCGGGGAGCCGAATGTCGGGCTGCTGTATGATGCATATCACTGGTACACCAATGAGATGACGGTCGCGGATATCCGGCAGCTGCGCGCTGAACAAATCGTTCATGTCCATATTAACGATGCCAAGAACATACCCGTGGGAGATGTGCTTGATAACGACCGGCTTTATCCCGGTGAAGGCGTAATAAATCTGCCTGGGTTCCTTCAGGCTCTGAATTATATCGGCTATGCAGGCCCGGTGACACAAGAAATATTGACGCCTTCCACGCCGACCGGGACCCCTGAAGAATTGGTTGCTAAATCACGGCGAGCCTTCGATAGCGTATTCGGTGCTGCAGGACTGTAGTAGAGGATCCAGGCCACATAACGGAATGATTCCACCTGTACAGGGAAACACTGAAATGGTAGGTTAAGTACCTTTTCGGGAGGTTTCAGGTATGAACGGATTTGAGAAAGAGGAACGGGATAAATTTACGGATCTATCTACCGTGGAGTCCCAGCGAAACGATTTAACCGCGGAGGAATTCCCGGAGGGACCTTACGGATCCAGCCTGCGGACCGAAACGCTTGGTAAAAGCAGTCCGTGGAGAGCGGATCAAAGACCACCGAACTCCTTCGATTACGAAAACAGAGGTCTCCACAAAGAGATGAAGCGAGATTATCCTTCGGAAGACCAGATCTTACAAACCGAGTTGGACGAGGATAAAGCCTGACCCGCTCTTGTCGCTAAATCCCCCTCTTTGTCCTTTTAATAGGACAAGGAGGGGGATTTTTTGCCAAAAACAGCCGCTGCAAAAACGCATACCACCTCTTCAGCATACATAAAATGGCATGAGAAAACCTGATTCGACGTGCCTTGATTGAAGAGGTTCCGCCATGACGGCGGGTTTACTTCAGCATCAGGTTTCCACTCAACATATCGTTCACTCTTGGCCGTATGCCTAATTACCAATAAGGGAGGCGAGGTGGACACCTTGTAGGAGGGGATCTGAATACCTAGCCTGAAGCGTAAAGATGACTTTGTCGTTTATGTGGTAACATTGTCCAATATGAAACGCTACATCTCGATTGAATTCATTGGGGGGACATGCGGTTACATCATCGGTCAAAGGGGACTGCATTCCGACATCTTCGGTATGCTCGGCAGTATGGCGGCACCCATGGCTATCCGGGCCGTGCTCCAATGGCAGGCACCTAAACCGAAGCGAGCCTCTTCCCGGAAGAGGCTCGCACTTTTGTTCCTTCTACATTAACACGCTTTACAAGTTCTGCTGCAGCTTGCCATCTCCCCCTACGGCATCAGCGGCTGCCTTTGGATCAGCATCGGAACCAGCCGTCTCTTCTTCCAGCATTTCTTTGCTGCCTCTCCGGAACTCCTTGATCGTTGTTCCGAACGCCCTTGCCAACCGGGGCAGCTTGGACGGGCCGAACAACAACAGACCGATCAGTACCAATACAGCTAAACCTGTAAAACCGATATTCAACGGCATGAATCCAGTCTCCTTTAGCCTCTTTTTTCACACTAGCCCATAGGCCTGTTCATAGAATTTGCCCCTGACGGAAATGACAAGGCTTGCCGATCCGCCGCTTTCCTCGGGAAGCGCGGTAAGTAAACTCGCGGCTGGCCCGTCCCCACTCCGAAGCTCCAGTTTGAGGACATTGGAATAGTTTTTCATCCGGTAAGGAACATTCTGAGACGTGTAGGCGGCTGGCCGAATCCAAAGCGCGGTATCCGAGGTCCTGTTCAAGGCTACTGCGGCTTCCGCCTCCTGATAATCCGGGTGATTGTCGATGGCAGCAGCCGTAAACAAGGCATATTTGCTCTGGAATGCTTTCTCCCCCAAGAACATCCCTTTGGAGAAATCGTCGCTTCCCGTTCCGCCGGGAAGCGGAAGGGGCGTCCAGGACCGGTAATCCCATGAAGCCTCCTGAACAGCGTAGCGGAAGAGCGCCTCTACATCGAAGGAGCGTGCCGTCGAAGGCTGCATCGCTCCCGCCTTTGTCAGCCGATGTTCGATGGCTCCGTTATTATTTCGGAGCTCCACTTGAAAATGGTATTCCCTTAGATGGATATGCCCGAGCCTCCGCATTCCCGGAACGATCCATGCACCCTGGCAGTGCTCCATTTCCTGAAACTCCGTTTTTGAGCGATTGTATGGAAACTCACAGTTAATGAGCCGGGGGAGAACCGTGTATTGGCTTGCCCTTACCGGTCCGCTTTCCGCCCGGCAATTAATGAAAGTCGGCCTGATGACCCGATCCAGCACGATGGAGGCACTTTCCCTTGTCTGGATGGAGCAGTTCACGAATCTCGGATGGTTGATCCGGTAAGGAACACCACTTCCGATGAAGCCGTCAATTTTAATCGGTGTGCTGTCCGGTTCGATTCGACTCTCCCAGCCTGGGGCGAACCCGTTGGAATGATGATCCGTACCGGAAAAAAAGGAGTCTGACACAAGCAAATGCGATAATCCGAACTGTCCCTCGGTCCGGGCATCGTCAACGGGAGGGGTAAAGCCTGCGACATCCGGCGGATTGCCTTCGTCACCGCCCAGAACGGCGAGCCCGATTTTACCCTGAAACAAGCAATCTTTAATGGTGGCATATTCAATGGAGCCGTATTCCGCGGTTGTAGATAACCGCCCCGATGCATCCAGAAACACCCCCGCTTTCTGCCAGTAGCCGACAACAGAGACGCGATCCAGCTTCACATGAGTAGCATTATCAATCCACAGCCCAACATCGAACATGGCATGTTCATCCGTAAGCTGGGTCGTAATGTTCCCTAGTGCGTCGCGAATCTTGAAGTCGGACAGGATCTTAAGGTCGGACAGCTGGGTACCGTCAGCATCGGCATCCAGCTTCACCGCGCAGGTGAAATCCCGAAAATCGTCCCTGTTACTGGAATACGTCCGGGAACCGTTTCCCGTAAACATAAGGACGGTGCCGTTCTCCATATCCAGGATGCTATCCGGGACCTCATTGCGCCTTTGCCCAAAAGCATACCACGAGGAAGCACCGCTTCCGCGGACAAACGTATTACGGGGGATGATCAGCGTATCGGTCAATCGAAAAACCCCCGGCGGGAAAAACAAACTCTTTCCTCTGGCTGCTCCCAGAGCCGAACGAACCGCTTCCGTATCGTCGGACATTCCGTCGCCTACTGCACCAAACCATGCAGCGTTAACGCTCCCGTCATGCAGTCGCTTAAAGCGGGCTCCGGCAACGGATGCAACAATCGTTCCGGTATTATCGGGAGAAGTGTTATCTGCAGGATCATATATGAAATGCCCCTCCTGTCCCGGGTCCGTAACGAAATAAATCAAATCCTCTCTCGGCTCCTCCATACCCCGGAGTTCAGCCAAGGTAACGGCAATGATATAACTCATGTTCATTAACAATGGTGGTTTGTTTTTGTCATCGTCTCCATAAACGGCATCGGTTACAGCCGGAGCGCCTTGACCAAAAGCCGTTCTCGCCAATGGACCTTTCAGAAAATGCTCAGCTGCCAATGCCGCCCCCGCAAATCCGAGGGCGGACAGCATACTGCGCCTGCTCATTGGACGGTCCATCAGCGGCTGCTGCGTACGTTCACCTTGGACGTCATCACTTTCATGTCGAATGCTCATCATCGATCCCCCCATCATTCATCTTCTTAAACCTTGACGGTTTGCAGCCAAACCTCCATCGCCTTTTTAGCCTCGAGTGTGGTAACGCCGCTGGATCTCACCGTCGATCCCATGGGCACGCCTTGAAGAGCGGCCAGCATTTTCGCCGAGGAGGGGTAACCGAATCGGAGCAGCGCGTCGAGATATACAAGCTCCCTGTGAAGCTTCTCCGCATGGGCCGATCCTAGCGAAGCCGTCCTCCAGAAGTCTAAAACAGAGCCTGCTCCGGCAGCCGAAACGATGGCCATGATACCCTTAGCTCCTTGACGAATGGCTTCCAGCATGAACGGGGTGTTCGCCTGGTAAACAATCGTACCTTGAGCCACCTCGATCTTACCCATTATGCCTTCCATCGTACAGGTTGTGTCCTTGATCCCGATCACGCTGCCAGTATCCGTTAACCTGGAATAGACCCAGGGTTCTATTGCATAGGGCTCCACCAAGGGCCACTCATAGAGTATGACCGGACATTCCGCTATATCGGCCAGCCCCGCGAAGTGATCCGCGAGCTTGCCTTGGTCGACCCCCATGCCGGCCGGGGGGACAAGAACGACGCCCGCAAGCCCCGTATCCATCACTTGCTTCAGCTCTTCCTGCTGCAGCTTCGGAGCCTCAAGATTGCCCGTAGCCACAACCGGGGTGTTCCCCGCCAGCTTCACAGCCCTTCGCATCAGCTCCAACCGTTCCGTTAATGTCAGCCATTTCATTTCGCTGCTGCCGCATACGGCAAACAAGCCTTGGGGCCGGAAGGACAGCTGCCACTCCACGTAGCGTTCATAAGCCTCCCAATCGATGCTTCCGTCCTCGTGAAACGGGGTTAGCAGTAGGGAGAAGACACCCTCGAACTTCTTGGTTAACTCCGCTTTTTTGGTCAAAGCCCATATCCTCCTATCCATATACGAGAGATCGAAAATTCCGAATGTTGTGGAACGTAATCAAGTTCCCATTATGCGCATCCTTGGCTCTGGCATCGCCCGATCGGCTGGCAATGAGCAGATCTTCCCCGTCGATGGCCATGCTGGCATAATGCCGCGACTGCTTCGGCGAGGCTCCGATCGACACGATAGCCGCAAAACACCAGTCGATGCAATTCGTTGAGTAATGGAGCTGAAGACGGTGCCGCTCGTTGTTCGGCAGATCGAAGCGCTCCGCCGGCAGGCGCTCCTTGCGCGTCATGCTGTCTGTGGACTGCGAGCTGAGCAGCCAATACAACCTGCTCACCTCGTCAAATAACAGATGAAACTTCATTTGCCCTCCGGGGCACGGGACAAACACTGCTCGTTTGCCGGAAGGCGTCGTCTCCAGCATCGTTGTCATTGTGCCGTCGTCGTTCTCCACTACTTTGGCGATGGCGGCAAAACCGGTACCTCCCGTATGAGCTCTCGCCCACAGATGAAACGTCCTGCCCTCGGGATCATACCAGTAATGGTCAGGATCGGTGAATTGAACGACGTTCGTTTCCAGCCAGCCGACGGGCGGGCAATTCAACTGACCCTTGAGGTAATCCGAATTTTCGGTGAAAAAGGGGACGCCAAAATAATCGAGACGATCCGACGGAAAGGCATCGACGGCTGTTAAGCGGGAAGCGTAAGTCCAACTGACCGGCTCCAGCAGGTCTGCGTCTTCCCGTGCCCGCATGAGGACCGGCTGGATTTCACTAACCGGCCACACCGTCATGTCATGCTGCCGAATATCCTCCATAACCAGGTATACATTCCCCTTGGCATAATGGACATTGCAAGGAGCCTGGTGCCAATCCCCTTCATCGGTCAGCTGGACCGGCTCGGACCAGGTAAGCCCCCCGTTATCGGATCGGATGATCATCAGATTGACGCAGTGCCCTAGAATGTAAAGTGCTCCTCCGGCCAGAAAGGGGCGTGCATGCATAAAGGGGAAGTCATGCGTATGCTGCCAAGTACGCCCTTTGTCGTCCGACACAAACACTTTCCCTTGCGTAATAAACCCTTTGCGTGAACCTTTCGGCCCCGGAAGATCGGGGACTCCCTTTCCTCCGAGATCCATTGTTAATACGAGTCGTCCGCCTGGCAGATTAATAATAGCAGGCGAGTAACAATAAACGGACTGTGGATCCGGCGACTCGAATACGGTGACATAATCATCGGCACACGGCCTAATCCTGTGCGCGGTTTCTTCCATGTTCAAGCGGTTACCCTCCCGATTCGGTTGTTATATGGGGCAGTAGCTTAACGCACGCTGCCGCCCCCTTTGATGTCAACTACGGATATAACGGTCATATGCCTGCTGTTTGATTTCGATCATTTCATCCAATCCCATTCGCTTTAAATCTTCTACGTATTTGTCCCATTCAGCTTCAATGCCGCCTTCCACGATCCATTTAGCTTCCATTTTGCGGACATACGTCATGATGTCGGTTGCCAGTACGCCAAGACGTTTGTTCTCTTCCGCCGTCATATACAAATTAGGGTACGTCCGATCCTCCGGAACGATATAAGGCTTATAAATTTCATAAAATCCGTTGCGCAGCTTATCGCTTTCGCTCTTCTCCAGCTTTTGCAGCCATTCGCTTGAGACCAGAAGCGGGAAGGCCGTCGAAGGCGTCGTGCTGCCGATCCAAGTGGAGATATCCATTCCGTCCTGAGGCGGCACGATTTCAATCTTGCCGTCCGACTTCTCCTTCAGATGGGTACCAAAGGGACCGTATTTAAACTGCATCGCCGATTTCGGATCGTTCAATGTGTCCACCAAACGCATCGTCGCTTCGGGGTACGGGTTGTTCTTCGTAATCGAGAAGAAGTTGAGAATGATCCGGTTGTCCTGCCTTCTCCACAGTTGGTGACCCTCCGGTCCTTTCAGCGGAGGCATCGCCACGTATTCATGAACTCTGCCCCCCAGCTCATACGTTCCGTTAAAAGAGGCGATCAAACCGACCTTTGGCGTTTCGTCCTTCGTCTTGGATAGCATCTGTTTGGCATCCTGGGTAAAGGATTCCTGATCCAACAGCCCTTCCTCGTATAAGCGGTTCAGGAACGCGATTGCCATCTTGTACTCCGGAATGGCCGGCTCGAACACCACCTTTTTATCCTTGACGGAGAAGCCGGTAAGCGCATCGGCAAGCCCAAACGCCCCAAACAGCTCATAGTACCCATTCGTCGTCGTGTTGTGACGGAAGGTTGACGGGATTTCATCCGCTTCGCCGTTCCCGTTCGGATCTTGCTCTTTGAACGCCTTTAGCACTGCAATCAATTCATCCGGCGTTGTCGGCACTTCAAGGCCGAGTTTATCCAGCCACGTTTTATTCAACAGAAATGTGTTCCGATATTGAAAATGGGCCTGATCTTCAAACCACGGGATGGAATATATGTGTCCGTCCGGCGCCGTAGCCATCCGCCGTACTTGCGGATTCTCATCCAAAATTTTCTTGATGTTCGGCGCGTATTTGTCGATCAAATCCTCCAAGGGAATCAGAACGCCCTCCGTTCCGTAATCCACCACATCCTGTGTCGTCAGCCCGTTGAAAAATGCGTCCGGGAATTCTCCGCTGGCCAGAATTAAATTTTTCTTCTCGGTCCAGCTCTCAGACGGGATCTGTTCCCACTCGACATCGATATTCGTTTTTTCCTCCAGGTCCTGCACCAGCACCATTTCGTTATAATCCTTGTGATAATGCTGTTTGACAACCGGAATCCGGATGCGGATCTCTTCATTTACGACCGGAAGTCCCGTTTCGTTGAAATTCGCTTCGGTGCTTGGCGCCTGTGCACCTTCCTTTGCTTCATTTCCGCTGCTGCAGCCCGCCAGAAGAAGAGCCGCCGCCACCGCGTATGCCGTAGACCTCGCCATCCATCGTTTCAAGATAACCACCCTTTCGTGATCTTTGGATTAGCCTTTCAAAGAACCAATCATGACACCTTTCACAAAATACTTCTGAACCATCGGATACAGGATGAGCACAGGAATGCTGGCTACGATGATGACCCCGTATTTGATGGATTCCGACAAGCTGTTGCTGGCACCGAGATCCAGGTTCATTAGTTCCTGCACCTCGTTCTGGATGAGTATGTTCCGCAGGACCAGCTGAAGCGGGTACTGAGCTTCATTCCTTAAATAGATCAGCGCGCTGAAGAACGAATTCCAATGGCTTACCCCGTAAAACAGGACTAGAACGGCCAGAATGGATTTTGATAATGGAAGCGCCACTTGCAGAAAAAACTTGAAATCCGAGCAGCCGTCCATGGCTGCCGCCTCCCGGAGTTCATCCGGAATGTTGTGTTGGAAGAAGGTACGGGTAATAATCAGATTCCAGACACTGACGGCCCCTGGTAATATCAAAGCCCACATGGAATTCATCAAGCCCAAAGATTTAACCAGCAGGTAGGTCGGAATAAGCCCTCCGCTGAAAAACATGGTGAACGTAATGAGAAACATGAACAGATTCCGGCCGTACATGTCTTTGCGGGACAGGGGGTAAGCCCCCGTAACGGTTATGGCTACATTGACCGCAGTCCCGACCGTCATGTAAACGAGCGTATTTTTGTATCCGACCCATATCGTCTGGTTCTCCATTATCCTCTGATACCCCTCAAGGGTAAAATCGACAGGAAACAGCCATACCTTGCCCCCGCTTACGCTAATCGGATCACTTACAGATGCGATGATAATAAAATACAATGGATATAGGATCACAATGAGCAGCAGCGTAAGAAACGCATAGTTGAATAAATCGAACACTCTATCCGCCCTTGATCTGGAATGCATGTCGGAGCTCCTCCTTTCTACCAAAGACTCGTTTCGGTCTGTTTTTTGGCGATCCGGTTGACGGTGACGAGCAGGATAAAATTCACGATGGAATCGAACAAGCCTACCGCCGCCGAGAAGCTGTATTGGGTACCCAGCAGCCCTGTCTTATACACATAGGTCGATATCACTTCCGACGAGTCCAGATTCAAGGAGTTCTGCATCAAAAAGGTCTTCTCGAAACCGACCGTCATGATCGAACCCAGCTGCAGGATGAGTACAATGATGATTGTCGGCAGGATCGAGGGGATGTCGATGTAGCGTATTCGCTGCAGTTTAGTCGCCCCATCGATGATGGCGGCTTCATGAAGCCCCGGATCCACCCCTGCCAATGCAGCCAAATAGATGATCGCCCCCCAGCCTGCCCCCTGCCATACGCCAGAAAGAACATGCAGTGTCTTGAACCATTCCGGCGAGCCGAGAAAAAAGACAGGATCCCCTCCCAAACCAACGATAAGATGATTGATCAATCCGCTGCCCGGGGACAGAAAAATCGTCAGCATCCCCACAATGACAACCGTCGATACAAAGTGAGGCGCATAGGTTACGGTCTGGACAAACCGTTTAAAACGGCGACTGGACAGTTGGTTGAGCAGAAGCGCAAGCAGGATTGGTATCGGAAATCCTAGAGCCAACCCGTATAAACTCAAGCCCAGTGTATTTTTGATTAAAGTCCAGAACTGGAAGGAATTAAAAAAACGCTCGAAGTGTTCCAAACCGACCCAAGGACTTCCGATAATTCCCCTTGTCGCCAAAAAGTCTTTAAACGCGATCTGCACGCCGTACATCGGTATATATTGAAAAATCACGAAGTACGCAAGCGTAGGTAAAAACAATAGGTACAGCTGGTAATGCACTCTGATTTTTCGCAGAAACAGCTTCATCCGTCGTATCACCCCCTCTCTGTACACAACATAAAGGGAACGGCGGGAGGTGTAAATTTACCGTTTATGTACAGGATAAACGGGATGTGACAACGGAGTTGACGGCTTCTGCCGCCGATTGACGAACGGCATTGATCAAATATGACCTGCATATGCAAACGTTTACAATTATTTATGCTTCATAGTACGGTAATCGCCTGGCGTCATGCCTTCCTGCTCCTTGAATTTTCTAATAAATCCGGAGACGCTTCCGTATCCAATTTGGTCTACCAGTTCCTGCAGATTCCCTTCCCCATGCGTTAACAGCTCCTTCGCCTTTTCCATGCGCAGCCGGTTCACATAATGAGAGATGGTGAAGCCTGTCTGTTCCTTGAAATAGCGGCTCAAATACGAGGCGGACATCCCCAGCTCATCCGCCAGAGTTTGCACCGAGAATTGCGTAGATCCAAAATTATCCCCGATATACTGCTTCATTTTCTCCACTGGTTCCCTATTTCCGCTCTCCTTTCGTTCGCTTATAATTCGGCGGATATCCGCGGAGATGTCCTTTACCAATTCGATCAGGTCATCCACGGTTTCAAATTCCGTCAGTTTCACCACATCCGGATACCTCTCAGCCAGCGCCTCTTCATCAAGTTCCATGTCCTCCAGAATAGCCAGGATCACGTTGATCAGATCAAAACAAATGCACTTGACCATAAATAACGGAAGCTGCTCTTTACGAATCCGATCGATCAGTTGACGAAGAAACGCATCAATGCCGCTGGTGTCGCTTTGGTAGATGAACTGCTTCAGGCGGTTCCATTGGCTCTTCGAATAACCGTTCCGGTTCGTCTCGGCTTCAGAAACGGCTTCGCGGAAAAAAATCAGGCTTCCCTTCCCCTTAATCAGTCTGTAATTTAGCGCTCCGCAGGCTTCGATATAAGATTTGCCCAGCTCCTCCAGCTTTACGTAAGAGTTACCGACCCCGATGGTAACGTCCATGCCGAGTGAACGGCTAAGGGTCTCATGGGTAATCTTCAGCAGCATCTCCATCGTTTCAACAGCTTCGTCTGTTCCCATTACCAATACGAGCTGCTCGGCTTCGAGCCCCTCGATACCGAAAACCTCCGTTCCCTGAGGGAGAGCTTCACACCATCCGTCCGGCAGTCCTGCAACCGACAGGTGTCCGTGATTTTTCGGAAAAAGAAGCACCATGACGGTATAAAACACGCTCTCTAATCGGAGCCCTGCCAGCTCTCCTTTTCCGCGCAGATCATCTTTGCTTTTGTATTCGCCTTTAAGCAGGTTCAGGATCAGATAATACTTGAGCGCTGGACGGCTTCTTTCAATTTTCCGGTTCAATTCATCGTTGTTCTCCGACATCACATCCAGCGCTGATCGAATCGATTCAATCTCGCCAAGCCTACTCCCCGGGGGAATGTTCACTTTACTGTCGGCAAGCCGCTTCAGCATCCGGATCGGCTTATAGTTCATATGGGTGGCAAAGAAAATAAGAATGCTTCCGACCAGCACAAGCAGCAGCAACCCGTAAAATGTCCTGCTTTTGGCCTGCTCCACCTTTAGCATGACCGTATCCTTGTCCACCAGCGCGATATAGGTCCAGCCGAACTTGGCGGATTCATCCTGAAACACGAAATATTCACGCTCTTCAAAATTCAGCGTGCCTTGACCCTCGCTGTTTGCTTGCAAACGTTCCAGCAGGATTTCGGCTTTGCCGGGATCCATGCTCTGGGAAGAGGTGATCAGATCCCCCTTCTCGTCCAAAATGAGCGTGTTGCTCCATGCATCCTCAAACTTCTTTTTAATTAATTCCTTAAACCGGTTTTCGTTGATCAAGTATATAACCGTACCAAACGAATCGGATGGATTCGGGCCGATCGGCATCACGTAGGTAATATAGCGTTCACGGCCACCAACCGCTGTTCGTACATCTTCGGATTTCCGTACATGGGGAACGGCTGCTTCGTTAATGTCCCGATAGAATTGCTCCGGCTCCCAGTTTTCGAATGTATAGATTTTGTCCGTGAATTCGGCTGCGTCGTAAGTGCTGTATGGGGAATATACTTTATGATGTCCATGGAAATATAACAGGAAATTGGAGATGAAGGTGTTGGCGCTGACATAATTTCGCAGCTGGGAGATGGTGTCAAGTTCGGTAAACGGATTTTTCGTCACCTGGTAAGGGGTTAGGCGGGTGTTGCCCGAGATATGGAAGGCGATGTTGTTAAGCTCGGTCATCTTGACGTCCACATTCTCCTTCACCTGGGAGAGCAGATTTAAATTGCCCCGGGTTACTTCGTCTTCCAGCAGCTGAATGAAATACTGGTATACAAAAAAACCGACCATCATGACCGGAAGCAGCAATATGACCACATACGTAACGACGTATTTGTACAACAGTTTGGAATTAAACCGACTTAAGCCCATTTGCATTCCCCCTTTATCATCTGTAGGATTTATTTTCATTGTAAGTAAATTATCGCATATGTAAATGCTCCGGCGCTGTCCATAAAACGGCGATAATGATTGGGGCAGGTTTGAAATGATGCTCACCGCGGAAGAAAACCGCTTGTCCATAACGCCTCAACAAAATGCACCTATCCTCTGCACAACTCGTGAAGAGCCAAGCTTTAGATAGATGCAACGAGCCATCATGGCTTAACCGTTCTTGAAAGTATTTCAACACGCCGCTTCTTCCTACCGCTTCTGCTTGTAAAACTCATGATACAGCTTCATCAAAGCCCGCTTCTCAATCCGTGACACATAGCTGCGCGATATGCCGAGTTCCTTGGCGATCTCCCGCTGCGTCCGTTCTTCTCCACCCGCTTCCAGCCCAAAACGACCAATAACGACTTCCTTCTCCCGGTCGTCCAATATATCGAGGTTCCGATAGATCTTACTCTTCTCAATCTTTAACTGCACGGCGTCCACGATATCATCCGCTTCTGTCCCGAGGATATCGATCAGTGTAATCTCGTTCCCCTCTTTGTCCGTTCCGATCGGATCATGGAGGGATACGTCCTTGCGGGTTTTCTTGAGTGAACGCAAATGCATCAGTATTTCATTTTCTATGCAACGGGCAGCAAATGTCGCCAGCTTCGTGCCTTTATTCGGCCTGAAGCTTTCAATCGCCTTGATGAGTCCTATCGTCCCGATGGAAATCAAATCTTCCAAATCCTCGCCGGTGTTATCAAACTTTTTGACGATGTGTGCGACCAGCCGAAGATTATGCTCAATCAGTTTATTCCGCGACTGAGGATCGCCTTCGGCCATTTGCTGCAGATGTTTAGCTTCCTCTTCCTCGGTCAGAGGCTGGGGAAACGCGTTGTTTTTCACGTACGAAACGAGCAGGGTCAACTCTTTTATGAACAAAGCAATTGCGGTAAACAATCCAGGCACTTTGGGACACCTCCTGCGAAGTTACAATGCAACCGGCCCTTATCGCGCTCGGTCTCTCGGTCTTCTCATTGTATGTAGGCAACGGCCCAGAAGTGCCTGTACGCGGGAAAGTGATTCGCAAAAACGTTTGCCGTTTCCTCAACCAAGCAGCGAACAACAGCGACAAAGAGTCACCCCCTTCAATACATACTAATATATCATGTTATGAATCAGGCCATAACGCCCCATGAATTGCTTTTTCCGCCACGGGATGTTTCTAATATAAATTCATGCTTTTTTCTCAAATCAATCATTCAATATCCAGCATGTCTACATCAAAATGAGGGAAGTTGACTTTTGGCAAATATACAATTAAGAACCGGCAGCATGACCGACAAGATATTCATTGCATCCATATAATATAACAGCCATAATTTTAATTAAAATAATATATTGACATTAAATTGGTATGTAATTATATTGAATGTAAGCGTTTTATATAACGACCTACAAAATGATTAACAACCCTGAAGAATGGAAGGGAGCAGAGCTTACCATGTATACGTTGGACTATTTTTCTGTATTACATGATTTGAACCGCACGATCATCGAAGGTACCTCAGCTTATCCGAAGCTCGGACATATGTTTAGAAACATGCTGGACAATACCCTAAGTTCAACCATTCAACGACAGCCCGATGGTACCACCTTTGTCATTACCGGCGATATTCCGGCCATGTGGCTAAGGGATTCGGCTGCGCAAATCCGCCCCTTCCTCGTTCCGGCGGGCCAAGACGAGAAGCTGGCCGATTTGATCGAGGGGCTTGTACGCAGGCAAACAGAATTCATCCTGCTTGATCCATACGCCAATGCATTCAATGATTCGCCTTCCGGTCAAGGCCACCAGCACGACCGCACCGCCATGAATCCATGGCTATGGGAGCGCAAATATGAGATCGATTCGTTATGCTATCCCCTCCAGCTTGCTTACCTGTTATGGAAAGAAACCGGCAGGACCTCGCATCTGGATCAAACGTTCCATGCAGCCGCCAGGGTCATTCTGGACATCTGGCGAACCGAGCAGCATCATGAATCGAAATCGCCGTATTACTTCGAACGCTTCGATTGTCCTCCAAGCGACACGCTGCCTCGCGGCGGAAAAGGGGCTGAGGTGGCTTACACGGGAATGACCTGGTCCGGATTCCGCCCAAGCGACGACGCCTGCGCCTACGGATACCTCATACCGTCCAATATGTTCGCCGTCGTTGTGCTTGGTTATCTGGCGGAGATTTGCCGTGAAGTCCTGCGCGATTCCGAATTGGAAGCGGAGGCGGAGAAACTAGCCGATGAGATCCGTCATGGCATTGCGTCATACGGCGTGGTTGATCACCCCGAATATGGAAAAATTTATGCCTATGAAACGGACGGGATGGGAAACCATCTGCTGATGGATGATGCCAACGTTCCCAGCCTTTTGTCCATTCCGTATTTGGGCTATACAAGCGCTGATGACCCGGTCTATCAAAATACCCGCAGGTTCGTGCTGAGCCGCGCCAATCCGTACTATTATCAGGGCACTGCCGCTGCGGGCGTTGGAAGCCCCCATACGCCTGATCGTTATATCTGGCCGATTGCGCTGGCGATTCAAGGCTTGACGACTACCGATCGGGAAGAGAAATTTCGGCTGATTCGGCTGATGGCGGATACCGATGCAGGCACCGGCATGATGCATGAAGGATTTCTGGTCGACGACCCTGCACGTTATACCCGCCCATGGTTTTCCTGGGCTAACATGATGTTTTGCGAGCTGATCATGGATTACTGCGGCATTCGAGTCAAAGCGAATGATATTGGAGGAGGTCATCGAGATCACCATGGGAACCAATAGGAAGCTTCGCGGCTGGGTCATCGGATATCTGTTCATTTTACCGTCCATTATCGGCTTCAGCGTTTTTGTCGCCTATCCCCTGTTGTCGTCCATGTATTACGCTTTGACAGAATGGAGCGGGTACGATTCCCCACGTTTTGTCGGCTTTGAGAACTTTAGATACCTCTTCACCGAGGATCCTGCTTTTTGGCCTTCGATCCGGGCAACGTTTTACTTCGTGATCCTAAGTGTTCCTTTATCGCTAATCCTAGGTTTGTTATTGGCCATGATGCTGAACAAAAACTTGACCGGCATCAAATGGTTCCGCACGATCTTTTATCTTCCCGTTGTCGTTCCCTCCATCGCCACGCTCACGTTGTGGCAATTTATTTATGAGCCGCAATACGGTCTGGCGAATTCGCTGCTAAGAGAGTTCGGACTGCCGCCGGGCACTTGGTTGACCAGCGAAACGACAGCGCTTCCATCCATCGTGTTAATCGGTTTATGGCAGGTCGGATCCAGTGTCATCATTTTTCTGAGCGGTCTGCAGTCGGTTCCCCAGGAAATGTATGAAGCGGCGGAAGTCGACGGCGCCTCCAGGTGGCGGATGTCGCTAAACATTACGCTGCCCATGATCACCCCGATCCTGTTCCTGCAGCTTATACTCGGCATCATCGGCGCATTCCAGGCGTTTAACCAGGTTCAGGTGCTGACCGGAGGCGGCCCGAACTTTTCCACCTCCCTGCTGAATTACAAAATCTATACCGACGCCTTCAATGGTAGAATGTTTGGTTATGCCATCGCGGAGGTGTGGGTACTGTTTGTCATCATCATGATTTTTACCGTGATTTCTTATCGGTACTCCAACCGGTTCGTTTATTACGAAAGCGATAAATAAGGGGGTAAGAAATGATGCAAGCGGAAGTACGGCCCAAACAACGAGGAAATTTGAATACAGCGGACATACGCGTAAAGCGAAGAGTACGGTTGAACTGGATAGACGCCATTCGTTTTATCTTATTGGCGATCGGCGCCATTGCGATGCTGTTCCCCCTCTTCTGGATGGTTACCATTGCGCTGAAGAGTAACAATGACGTGTTCAAAATTCCGCCCGAATGGTTTCCGCGGGAATTTCATTGGTCCAATTTTGTAACCGGAACAAAAGAAATCAACTTTTGGCAAACGTTTGGCAACTCCCTGTTTATCGCGATTACCTGCACAATCGGACAGATTATAAGCTCGGTACTGGTGGGCTACGGGCTCGCACGGCTCAAGTTCCCAGGACGTAAACTGTGGTTCTCGCTATTTGTAGGGAGCCTTATGCTTCCCGGATTTGTAGGCATGATCCCTATGTTTAACCTGTACACCAGCATTGGATGGTACGATTCCTGGCTGCCGATTATCGTGCCCGCCTTTTTTGGAAACGCCACGTTCTCGTTCCTGTTTGTCCAGTATATCAAAACGATCTCCGTTTCATTTGACGAGGCTGCCAAAATCGACGGAGCATCGGACCTTTATGTGCTGCTCAAGGTATTGGTGCCGATGTCCATGCCGGTCATCATGACCATGGTGATCTTTGCATTCCAAGGGGCATGGAATCAATATTTGGAACCTCTGCTCTATATTATCGATCCAAGCAAGTGGACGTTGTCGCTGGCGATGGCCACCTATACGGGCACCTATGCGACAGCCTGGAATCTGTTCATGGCCGCGGATTTAATTTATATCCTGCCGATGCTGCTGCTCTTCTTCTTTGGCCAGAAGTTTTTTATGCAGGGGCTCGGCTCCATGAATTCCGCGGGTTTAAAGTAAAGCTTCCGACCATTTGGGAGGTGATGCCGACCGGGATTGACTGAAGTAAAAAACATGGGATGTTCAGTTCATTAAATTACCATTGGGGAGGTCTTTCAATGAGACAGGGTGTTAGAAGGTGGGCCAGTGGAATCATCGCTTTACTGCTATTTTCAAGTCTGCTAGCCGCTTGCGGCGGCAACAGCGGCGGAAGCTCAAGTCCGGCGAGCCCCGGAAACACGCCATCCGGGGAAGATAACACCGGGTCCAAGAAACCCGTCGAAGTCACGATGATTACCTGGGAGTCGGCGGCCATGAACGAAAAAATCATGGCATCCATGAAAAAATTCGAAGAGGAAAACCCCGACATCAAAGTGAAACTCATCCCTACTCCATTGGACAATTACGGTGTCAAGATTAACGGAATGATTACGGCGAAGAAAGCGCCTGACATCTTCATGACCGGTAACGACATGCTGCTCGATAATGCCGGCAAAGGACTTCTCTATGACTGGACGGAGCTTGCAGCACAGGACAAAGCGTTCATGGAGGGCTTTTACGACGGCGTGGTAGACAGCTGGTACTATGAAGGCAAACTGGTCGGATTGCCAGGCCTCTTGAACACCTACGGCATTTTTTACAATAAAAAATCATTCCAGGATGCAGGCCTTCCGGAACCGAAAATCGGCTGGACCTACGATGAATTCTTCACGGCGATGGAGAAACTTTCGAGCAATCAGGGCGGTGTGCAGCAATTCGGTTATTACGCCCCCCTTGACCCTTTCCACGTCTCTCTCTATTCGGTTTCCGCCGGCGGCGCTCCCTTCGCTGATGCCATCATTAATCCAACGAAGGTGGAGATCAGCGACCCGTTCAGGGAAGGCGTCGAGAAATATAAGTCAGCCATTGCAAATGGCTATATGAATCCCCCTACCTTTGATTTAACCAATGCCATGAGTTCATTCAAACAAGGTAAAGTCCCGATGACCCTCCAGGGGCAGTGGGTAGCCGATGACTTGATCCGTACGGCTCCGAAAGAATTGGAATGGGGCTACGTCCCGATGCCGGTCGTAAACAGCCAGACCGAGATTTATGACGCCGTAGGCTGGTCCAGTCCGGCAACGCTCAAAAATCCGGAAGCGGTCTGGAAAGTGCTCAAGTACCTGGATTCCAAAATGTACGAGGAAGTCCTCCCTTCAACTCCGGTGGCTCCTGCAGCCTATCAAGCCTCTTCCGCTGCTTATTACGAAGCGCTGAAAACGGCCGGACATCCTGAAGTGGGCGAAGGCCTTGATCATATCCTGAAATCCCAGAATACGCAGCCGGTTCGCTTCCTGTCGACATGGGCAGGCAAAGCGTACCCGTTCATCGAAGCATCATGGAAAAACATTCTGATGGGCAAAGCCCCGATCACCGAACTGGATGTGATGGCCGAAAAAATCAATAAAGTGATTACGACCGGCAAGTAGGTAGTAACCGGGTATCGCTAAACTCATGAAGCCGATCATGAATGGAACGGATCGGCTTCGATTTGAAAATAAAGGAGGAACATTCATGTCACTCAGATCAGGTCAACTATTCAAATTTCTGGCGGTGCCTCTGGCTATCGCGCTCATGCTCGGCTCCATGCCCGGCATCGGATCGTCCAAGGCCTACGCCTATACCGCATCGGATGGGGATACAGCGATGAGAGCATTTAACGATACATTCTGGGATCCGAACGCCAAGATGTTCTGGAAGGACTCCAAACGCGAAAAGCATCAGGACTTCTGGGTGGAAGCAGAGCTGTGGGAATTGGTCATGGATGCGTATCAGCATACATCCGATCCCGCCTTGAAAGCCGAGCTTAAAACGCAGATCGACGATGTTTATGACGGCACCGTTGCGAAGTACGGACAAGATTGGACGAATAATCCGTTCAATGACGATATTATGTGGTGGGCGATGGGAAGCGCCAGAGCCTATCAAATCACCGGGAATCCAAGATATTTGGAGGCCGCGAGAGATCATTTTGATTTTGTGTACGATACGCAGTGGGATGAAGAGTTCGCAAGCGGCGGCATTTGGTGGCTGAACAGCGAGCATAATACCAAAAATGCATGCATTAATTTCCCGGCGGCGCAAGCTGCACTTTATCTTTATGATATTACGGAAGATGAACATTATCTGAACGCGGCAACCAAAATATTCAGATGGGGCAAAACGATGCTGACGGACGGAAACGGAAAAGTGTTCGACCGGATCGAAATTGAGCATGGCGCGGTTCCGGATGCTACCCACTACAATCAGGGTACATACATCGGGTCGGCCGTCGGATTGTATAAAGCGACCGGAAATGCCGTTTACCTCGATGACGCGGTCAAGGCTGCTAAATTCACCAAAAACCATCTGGTGGATTCAAACGGGGTGCTGAATTACGAAGGACCTAACGGAGATCTGAAAGGCGGCAAAACGATCCTGATGCGAAATCTGGCCCATCTGCAAAAGACGCTGGATGAAACCGGCCAATACCCGGAATTCAGCGCTGAATTCGACGAATGGCTTGCATTCAATGTCGAGATGGCCTGGAGCCACCGCAATTCGGATCATATCGTGGATGGGAACTGGGCGGGACAACTGCTATCCGGAACCTATGAATCCTGGTCCTCAGCCGCTGCCGTTCAAGCTTTAAACGTGATCAAGCCAATGGAAGCGGAGCTTCGTTACGCCGTTAAAAACCCCTTCGAGAAAATCGAAGCGGAACGCTACAATATCGGGACCGGATTCGTTCTGGAAGGTGCGTTCGAAGGCTCGCTGCAATTAGGCGGAATCCAGCATGGCTCATATGCCGCTTACAAAAATGTGGATTTCGGATCAGAAGGCGCGATCGGCTTCATTGCCAGAGCGTCCAGCGGAACGGGCGGAGGTAACATCGAGATCCGGCTTGATTCCAAGGACGGCCCCAAAGTCGGGACGTTGAACGTAGAGGGAACGGGCGACTGGAATCGTTATATCGATGCCGTCACCCTCCTTAAGGATGACCAAGGAGCGCCAAGCACCATTACTGGCGTCCATGATCTGTATCTTGTCTTCACCAAGACGAATGACGATTATCTATTCAATTTAAACTGGATTCAATTTACGACCACGGATCCGACGGAAACTGACGCCTATGCCAAACTGAAGGCCGGAAATTATGACAGCAGCGAAGGACTTAGCAAGCATGCCGAATTCGGGTATTTGGACGGAATCCATCACAATGCCTATGCCTCTTATGAAGGAATTGATTTTGGATCCGGCGCGGCTGGTATCACTGTTCATGTGGCGAGCGGCAATCAAGGCGGAACGATCGAGGTTAAATTGGACAGTCTGGATGGACCTACCGCAGGTGTCGTTCAGATTCCAGCGCTGGGAAGCTGGGATAACTGGGTCGATATCATGGCGAATATCGATGACAGCTTGGCTGTAGGCGTTCATGACGTATACCTGGTTTTCAAGGGAACAAACGGCAGCGACTATCCTCTCAATCTGGAGTGGTTCACCTTTACCACCATGAAAGGAAAAGCAAGGGATGCTTCCGGCAAGCTGGAAGCTGAAAACTATACGAACGGGGTAGGCTTCGGCAGAGAAACCGGCGGCGGGGAAACTTACCTGGCGGGGATGTTTGGTCCGAATAACCCTTATGCCATGTACAACTATATCGATTTTGGCAGCGAAAGCCCTACGCAATTCCATGTCAACGCAGCCAGCGCCACGGCTGGCGGGACGGTCGAGGTCAGACTGGACAGTCTGGGCGGTCCGGTCATTGCAACAGCCACCGTCTCAGGGACCGGAGGTTGGCAGAATTTCAAAGTTTTCTCGACGGATGTTACTGCCCCTGTAACGGGAAAACATATTGTATTCCTGTCTTTTAAAGGCGGAGACTGGTTATATAATTTTGATAAATTCACATTTGGCGATCCGGCCGTATTTACAGAGACTCCACCTCCTCCTATACCAGAAGAGGACCATATTGCTCCCGGGGAGGTAGAGAATGTTCAGGCGAAGCGCGGCGAGGGCAGCATCACGCTGTCTTGGGATGGTCCCTATGATATCGATGCTCAAAAAGTGCAAATTACGCTGCGGAGCGATGGACAGCAGGTCGGCGACGTCATCGAGGTGAATCGGGGAATTCAAACAGCGGTGATACAGGGAATCGAGGCGGGCAAGGATTACTCGCTCTTCATCCGGTCCGTTGATCGGTCCGGGAATGTTTCGCAGGGAGTCACCATCGAGGTTACCGATTCTCCTTCCTTCTCTCTGACCGCCAATGGAAAGAGCTTGGAAGATGGCGATGCTTTGGAGGATTACATGGTCCTCAGCTTCAAAATCATGGACACTTCCGCCATTCGATTTGCCGAAATAACCATCAACGGCAAAGCCTATACGCTGGATCCATTGACCAAGGATGCCATCGACATCGATCTGGCAGGGAATTTGGGCGACATAACAGCAACCGTTACGACTGAAGATCGGTCCGGTAACAAGCTTCAGAAAACAATCCAGTTCCAAGTCATCACGAGCGTGCATTCCATGAAGCAATTAATCGCCCGATTCGTGGATTCAGGAGATGTACGCGGAGCGATCATTCCTCAGCTGACCAACGCACTTAACCAGGTACAGCATCATCTGGATAAGGGAAGACGGGATCAGGCCGTCAAGCATATGCTGAATTTCACCAAGCACCTGAACAAGGAGGCGATGGGGCGTAACGTCAGTGATCAAGCCAAAACAGCATTGAATACCGATGCTGAGTTCCTGCTCCAAGATTGGCAGGCTGGCTTGAAGTAAACAAAATACGCTAAAGCCGCAACCATGCTAACATATAAAAAAAGTGACTCCTGATGATTTGGGAGTCACTTTTTTTATATGTTAGCTGCACCCATAATATCTTGCGGTTCCATACTCGCGAGGCCTGTCACACGTAGTACTGATAAGCAGGGGCTAGGTAAACTAGATAGCCTTCACAAGTCCGGGCTGCTTAGCCGTTCAAACAACCAGTCGTACGAATACCGGCCGCTAATTTCGTGTGCTCCGGGGAACAGATCGGTTCGCAGCCTCTCCTCCGCACCGGTGCGCCGATATATTTCCCTGAGCTCATGAGCTGCTGCTTCAAAGCCAGCAGCAGGAAATATCCGATCATGGGTTCCAGACTCCAGAAACAAGGGCCTGGGACAGATCAGTCCCAACCATTCCGGCAGCTCGGCGTGGTTCAGGATGCCGGGGATGTAATTGCATACACAGTGCTGCATCGCCATAATGCTGTCCTTAAAAGTATTAGGGTACCCGGCAAGCACGGCAGCCCGTATTCGTTCATCCAGCGCCGCGCTCAAAAACGAGATTAGCCCGCCTCCCGAAAAACCCATGATGCCAATTTGGTCAGCCTGAACCTCAGGACGCTCGGCCACATACTCCAATGCCTTTAGCGTCTCGGCTACGCGGAGACCGGCGAGTGTCTTGCCATGCATCATGAGCCCGGTGGACAGCCGGTGGCAGGAGTTCGGGGCATCCGGATTCCGCGCGAGATCCGCATCAAGGCGCCGCTCACCGAAACCGGCAACATCCGGAGCGATCACCACCATGCCTCGTCGTACCAACTGGACAGCAAAATGCCGATGTATACCAGATGTATCGGGATCGCTTGATCCGTCCTGCCTCAGCCCGACAATTTCCCTGCTTCCATAGCCATGACCATGAACGGCGACGGCTGCCGGCATCGGCTTCATCTGATCCCCTTCCGGAATTAATACATATGCCGCAAAGGACACGCCCGGTATGGCGGATAACTCTACCCTCTCCCGAATATATCCGTCACACCGCTCCTGCTCAAGCAGTACAGGTTTGTGCCCTTCATTGGCTTCGAATTCGCCGATCAATTGCCGAAGCGTCTGCTTCAAATGCCCCTTGCGCTCTTCAGCACTCATGGAAACCTGCCTGTCTTTCGTTCGTCCCATTGCTTCGTTATACATGGATTCCAGCAAAGCATCCGCGCGCCACATCCCGTATTCACCGCCTTCCATTTACTCCCTGTTTTTAGACAAGGTGTTCCCCTGGATCAGATCACGCATTTCACCTGTATATCTGGGCATCAAGGCCCCATATTCACCAGGACGGCTTCGGGCCCTGTCGGTCTCCGGCTTCCCCCTTTGGGCTCCATGCTGACGACAATCCGCTTCGCTTTCTCTGCTCCGTAACCGTAATAATAGCTCTTTCCCTGCGGGCCCTGTACTAGCATAAAACCCGCGCTCGACAGCCGATCCTCATCCTGAAGCCACACCTGATAGTCTTTCTCCTCCAAGGAATGCAGGCCATTGACAACGATCAGCATTTCTCCCGAGCCGCGTTTCAACCATACTGAGCCGCTGCCGTAGAAAGGTTCAATCGGCTGTATGACATACCGCTCGGTATCCTCGCTTTGCATATCGGCAATGCGCTGGCTCACCGCATGTTCGAAGGCCGCATGAGTCTGCCCCTCGTTTCCCTTCATGACGAATAAACCCGCAATCAACAGAATGAGCAGCGCTCCCGACAACGCCTGCAGGACAACGTGCTTTTTGATTCGGAGCCGGCCTTGGATTGACCGTATATAAGCCGCACACATGAGCCTGCTGCGCACCCGGCTTTGAGGCATAGGATCATCAGAGAATTTATTCTTATTCGTTGACTCACCCATGGCCATTCCCGCGCCTGCCGGCTGTGTCGATCTGACGAGCGGTTCTCCATGATCACAGCCTCGATCCAGCTGTGACTCATCATCGACAGGATAAGAAGGCATGACGAGATCTACAGCCCCCATTAGCTTCGCCCATTCTGCCGCTGTGCCGGAACATATCTCACATTCTTTAAGATGTCGCTCGATATTCATACCCTCCGCGTACGGCAATCGCTTCATAACGTAATCAACAAGCTTTTCTTCGGGGTATAACGAGCAGTCAACGTTGTCTTGAGCGAGAAACTCATGGTCTTGCTTTGAATGTTTCATGCTGCGAGCCCCCCCCTTCCTTCCCGCTCATCGCATCCAGCCGCCGCCTGACATTGTAAATGCCGTACCGGATTAAAGATTTGACGGTTCCGACAGGCCGGTTTAACAATTCCGCCATTTCCCGGTGGGAGCGCTGCTCGACATAACTCCCGTAAACCGCCATCCTCTGAAGGGGCGGAATCCCCTGAAGCGCCTCCTTTACCTGCTCCAGCTCCACCCGGCGCAAGGCGGCCAGCTCTACCGATTCCTGACCTTCGCTCCATACCGTTTCCGGCAGAGCCTCTTCCATCCATTCGGCTTCAGCCATACGCTGCCGTTTGCGCAGCCGATCCATCGCCCTGCACCGTGTTCTCACGGCCAGCCAAGCCTCAACGCTGCCACGTGCGGGATCATACTGATCCGCCTTATGCAGCACTTCCATGAAGATATCCTGGCATAGTTCCTCCGCCTCGGCCGGATCCTTGGTCATCTGCAAAGCCAGCCGGTAAACCAGGCGGGCATGGGTATCATAGAAGCGCCGGAACGCTGTGGCCGAACCTTCTGCAATCTCCTCCAGCCACATCGCAGAATGATCGTTCATCCCCGAACTCCCCCTAACCTGTTCTCCTCTCACACATCATGATGGCCTGCCTGCGCACGGCCATTTTCGATCAATATTTTAGCAAACGCTCCTTGTGTTTTGAATAAATCGGGTCACTTTTCAGCTTCCTTTAATGAATTTTTTAGGTAATTTTAATCTTTCCGATAAATCCAAACCCGGTGCTTCCAACGTACTCATTATGAATCAATAAATTAGGAGGGGTAGTGTCATGAAATTGCTTAGAAAGAGAGCCAAGCAACTGAACCTGCTGCTCTTGTTCATCCTGGGTACTTACTTGTTTAGTGGAGGAAATACCGCGTTCGCCGCCGGGGAAATCACCTTGTACACACCTTACACCTCGATTTCCGTTCCACCGGGGGAAGTCATCAATTATCCCCTTGAAGTCAAAAACAATACGAGCGGCGTCATTACGGTCCCGCTCCAAATCAACAGCCTGCCGAGCGGCTGGAGCACCAAGCTTAACGGCGGAGGCTGGCAGCTGAAAGAAGTGTCCGTGAAGCCGGGCGAAACGGAATCGGTGTCCTTGGAGGTTACCGTGCCGCTCAAAGTAGATAAAGGCTCCTACCGGTTTCAAGTAACGGCGGGTTCCATGGCCAGTCTGCCATTAACCGTGGATATCACGGAAAAAGGAACCTATCAAACCGAGCTCACAACCGATCAAGCCAATCTGGAGGGGCATGCCGACTCCACGTTTACCTACACGGTGAATCTGCAAAACCGAACCGCCAATAAGCAAAACTATGCCCTCCAGGCCGATGCCCAGGCGGGTTGGAACGTTACATTCACCTCAGGCGGCAAGCAGGTATCCTCCGTCGAAATCGAAGCGGGTGCAAGCCAATCTATCACCGTCGATATCAAACCGCCTGCCGAAGTGACGGAAGGCTCCTTCTCTATTCCGATCCGCGCCTCCAATTCATCGACATCCTCCGAGCTTGCGCTGGAAGCCGTCATTACGGGATCTTATGGGCTGGAGCTTACAACACCAAGCGGATTGCTCAGTACAAACGTCAATGCGGGCGGCAGTAAAACCATTGAGCTGCTGGTCAAGAATACGGGGACCGCACCTCTCTCGGATATTAATCTTAGCTCCGATACGCCGGTGGACTGGGAAGTAAGCTTCAACCCGAAAACGATCGAAAATCTGCCCGCAGGCAAATCCACAACGGTTGAGGCCAAACTGACGTCAAGCGACAAAGCCATTGCGGGTGATTATGTCACCAGCCTGAAGGCTGCCGCGGCTGAAGCAAGCTCCGACGCCCAATTCCGCGTAGCCGTCAAAGGCTCTATGCTGTGGGGCTGGATCGGCGTGCTTGTCATCGTTGCTATTCTGGGAGGCATCTATGTTCTCATTCGTAAATACGGAAGGAGATAACCTTGATGGATACGGTCATTGACATTCACGAATTGACGAAGAGCTACAACGAAACGAAGGCGGTAGACCGTTTATCCCTCCAAATTAAACGCGGCGAGATCTTCGGTCTGCTCGGCCCGAACGGTGCGGGCAAGTCCACCACGATCCTGATGCTGCTCGGACTCAGCGAACCGGATTCAGGAACGATTAACGTGCTCGGCCTCAATCCGACAAGAGAACCGATCCCGGTCAAGCGGCGGGTCGGATACCTGCCTGATGACGTCGGCTTTTACGAGGACCGAACTGGATTGGAGAACCTGATGCTAACGGCCCGGCTGAATCGAATCCCCGATTCCCAAGCCCGGGAAAGGGCACTGGAGCTGTTGGAGCAAGTCGGGCTCACGCAAGCAGCCCATAAGAAGACAGGAGCCTATTCCCGCGGGATGCGACAGCGGCTCGGACTCGCGGACGTCTTGATGAAATCCCCGGAGATTATCATCCTCGATGAACCGACCTTGGGCATCGATCCAACAGGAATGGAGGAGCTGCTGCGTTTGATCCGGAAGCTAAGCCGTGAGCAGGGCCTTACCGTACTGCTATCGTCCCACCAGCTGCACCAGGTTCAGCAGATTTGCGACCGCGTCGGCCTGTTCGTGCGGGGACGGCTTCTCGCCGAAGGGGATGTCGAGGGGCTGTCCCGGACCCTGTTCGCCGATGATCCGATTATGATCACGGTGGAGCTGGAAAAGCTGCGGCCCGAATTGCGTGATGAGATCAGCGCTATCGAAGGGGTTCACCTGATCGAGGTTCCGGCTGTCGAAAGCGATCCGGCTAAGCATGCGGACACCCGGATCAGAGACCTTCCAGCTAAGGTTCTGATCCGGGCCGATAAGGATTGCAGCCCTGAAATTGCCCGAGCGGTTGTGAATGCAGGTGTCCAGCTATTCTCGCTGAACCGCCAGCAGTACGGTTTGGATGAAATCTACCACCGTTATTTTGCAGGAGGTGATGAGCATGGCAGAGCGAAGAGCGCCGAGCGTACAGGATAAGCTGGCTGACATTGGCCGCCGGCTGCAGTCCTACTCTGAAAACTTCAAAAAAACATTTTCCAAGCGAACCAACACGCCCGGTCAATCAGCGACAGGAGAATTAGTCAAATCGACCACGCCTTCAGCTTTCGGCGTGCTGGTCCGCAAAGAGATCGCGGACCATATCCGGAGCTGGCGCTTCATATTACTGCTGGGCATCATTGCCTTAACCTGCGTGGCTTCGCTTTATACGGCTATGAACAGCATCCGGGAAGCTCTCGGCTCGGAGAACGGGGTCGATGATTTTGTCATCCTGAAACTGTTCACCCTCTCGGACGGAACCCTTCCGACCTTCATCGGATTTGTTGGTTTCTTAGGTCCATTGCTCGGAATCGGCATGGGCTTTGATGCCATCAACAGTGAACGGAACAAAGGGACGCTCAGCCGAATCATGGCCCAGCCGATTCACCGCGACGACCTGCTCAATGCGAAGTTCGCCGCTTCCCTGATCGTGATCAGCATCATGTTTATCACGCTCGGGCTGCTGACCATGGCGCTGGGCACCCTGATTATCGGCATACCGCCAACCTTCGAGGAATTTTTGAGAACCATCAGCTTTCTGGTCGTGACCATTTTTTACGTTGGCTTCTGGCTGAATCTGTCCATTATGTTCTCCGTAAGATTCCGCCAGCCGGCGACTTCCGCCCTGTCAAGCATTGCGGTCTGGCTGTTCTTCAGCTTCTTTTTTGATATGATCCTGCAATTGCTGGCACGGGGATTGGCTCCGGACTCTGCCTCAGCCACGGCCCATGATGTCGTGAGCTATCAGAATCTGATGCTCTGGCTTGGCCGGCTGTCGCCATATACCCTGTTTAATGAAGCAACGAGCACTCTGCTGATGCCGTCCATCCGCAATCTCGGACCGCTCACGCAGGAGCAGGTGTACGGTGCCATTGCTAGTCCGCTGCCGTTTGGTCAAAGCCTGCTGCTCGTCTGGCCGCAAATTACCGGACTGACCGCAGCCACGCTGATCTGCTTCGCCATCTCTTACGTCCTGTTCCTCCGACAGGAGATTAGAGGCCGGTCCTGATTTTTAGGTTATGCGAACAAGCTCATCTGAATTTATCAGATGAGCTTGTTTTTTTGCATGAGTTCTCAAGTTATGCTGCTCAGTCCTACCTTCCCTGCACGACCGCTTGCGACAGGAATCCGATCTTCTGCAGCCAGCCCGCGCACAGGCCCGTCCATTGCGAAACACTGGCATCTTCTTCCGCAAGACCAAGACCATGCCGGCCCTCCGGAAAAACATGAAGCTCAAACGGGATGCGCTGCTCGCTTAGCGCTTTGGCATACATGAGGCTGTTCTCAACGGGAACCGCGCCGTCGTCAGCGGTATGCCATAGAAAGGAAGGAGGGGTCTCCGGTTTCACCGCAAGCTCAAGCGACAACGCATTTCTCAACTCTTCCGGCGGGTTCTCTCCCAACAGCCTGGACATGGAGCCCTCATGGTAATAATCCTTAAAAGAAATGACCGGGTAACACAGGATGGAAGCGTTCGGGCGGGAGCTCTGCCGGTCCACAGCATCCACGGCCTCCGGGTTTCCTTCGTCGAAATGAGTGCTGGCGCTCGCCGCGAGATGTCCGCCTGCCGAGAACCCAAGGATTCCGATACGATCCGGATCGATGTTCCACTCCTTGGCGTGATGCCTTACAAGCCGGACTGCACGCTGGGCATCGCCCAGCGGATAGGGATGGCGATAAGGGGCCACACGGTAATGAACGACAAAGGCAGATAGCCCAATTGAATTCAGCCACATGGCAATCGGATCACCCTCATGATCCGCGCGCCGCTCGTACCCGCCCCCCGGAAGCACAAGCACGGCTCCGTGAGGGGTTTCATTTTGTAATAGATAAGGTGTCATGTAGGGTGTGAACTTCTCTTCCACCGATTCTTGTCCTGGAATATTCTGTTCCCAAAGATTCATCATATCCATTCCTTTCTGTCTTCATATCCAGTCGTCTATTCATTCATTTCTTCAACATTTCTTTTAGCTTTAGGCACTCAGAGACCAAGCAAATCCAGTCTCAGCGGTGTAAACGTATCCAAAAGAGCGGAAGGTTCCAGAGCTTTTACCCCATGCTCCGCCCCGCCGGGAATGACGATGGTATCACCCTGCCGCACCAGGGTCGTCTCACCGTTGATATAAAATTCAATGGCACCCTTCAGGCAGTAGCTCATCTGCTCATGGGGATGACTATGCCAGGCACCTTCCGCCCCTTCTTCAAAATGCACCTCCATCATCATCAGCCCCGTTCCGGGTTGAAACACCTTCCTTGTCACCCCGGGCTCCGCTTGTTCCCAAACGCCGATTTCCGCCATGATCCTCCTCCTCTGCTAATCCAAGTACCGAATTTACGTGTTCATCGATTCATTAAATAAAAAAAACCTTTATACTTCTTCGCCGAAGGGGCTATGTATTCCTATTATCCAAGTCATAAAAATTCAGAGCGTCATCCCGGCTGACTGATCCAATACATCTAGAGGTCCTGGCTCATAGATCATCTGCCCGTACCTGCTCGTAGAGATGAGAACACAGAATCCGCAATATCCAGCTTTCGTCCCTGCAGCCCCCCGAGCTCATGCAGCGAATAGCGGATAAGAATCGCCTGTGTTCCCGCATTCATGTCCCCTTCAACCTCACCCTTGCCCAGTGGAACCGCCTCCGGCATGTCAGGATAATACTCACCTTGCTTCACTTGAGCCACATTCGGTGCCGGCGGGGAATGATCGATTTCCCTGGAAAAGCCGCCGTCCGCCCGCTTGAGCCGCGCCATGTTCCGCAAGGTGATTTCCGCGATCTCCAGAACGTCCTCTTCCGGAATCCGCAGCTTCATCGAGGTCAGAAGGCTGATCGGGTTCCGAATATAACACATATCAACGGCATTCTCGCTCCGCAAAGCGTGCTGCAGGGATCGGTATATTTCCGGCGTCCGTGGCAGAGGAACCTGAAACCGATTATAGAACGTCAACAGCTTGAAGGTTCCCGATATTCGCACATAAGGAGTGCCTTCACCCCACAACCCGGTTTCGGGGTCTTGTATACTTGCAAAATAAGATAGGGCTTCAGATAAGAACGACTCCCGATCCCCCGGCGTCATCTGATATAAATAGGGGGCTGAGTTACACAGCCGGTCGCAGCCGCGCCAGCTGTTCGCAAGACTGATGGAACGCAGCCACTCCGCATAAGCCTTAGGAGAACGGCAGTATGCCGGAGCCCTATTCCGATTGCCCGGCAGCGGATGCAACGGGGATGCGCCCAACGTTCGGAGTGCTCCTACGCTGTAGCCAAGTGCACGGCCCACCATCACATCGTCTTTTCTCATCTTGGGATCAGCATCATAGAAATACCCCGTCCCAGGGTCTTGCTTGGACTGGAAAAAACGCACAAGATCCGCCTTGATGCCATCGGTCAGCCTTTGCCGAAATCCGCAGCGCTCGATAATGCCCAATGCTTGTGCCGTCGATTCGATGTCCGGCGTGAACGCATCGGAATCCCTGGAACTGCGGGCGTAATAAAAACCGCCGGAAGCAGCGTCATATTGTCCTTCGAGCCATTCGAAGAAACCTTCAAACAGCCTATCGCCCCCCTCCAGAATGTTCTCTAATCCCTTTGTCATGGCCTATCCCTTCTTTCAGCTGCTGATGGCGTTATATGAAAAATCACGAAAAATCACCGTGCCTTTGCCGACGGCATCCAGTCCGATGCGGAGGCTCTGAAACCCGCCAAACGTGTTGTGATGGAATCCTGAAACATCCGCCACTTTGTCATACCGGATCCATTCCACCCCATCGAAGCTGTAATAGAATGAAACGATATGCGCATCGTTAACCAACCGCAAAAAAGCCCTGCGAGTATGGTTCTGCATCGTGCCGTAGCCCTTGAATGACCGGAAATGCCGCACTCCATGCTCGTTGACTCCCATACCAAGATATGCCGCATCGTTATAATAGAGGAGCAGGCGGCCTTCTGCCGGACCCTCCACGATGATCTCAACCTCTGCTGAATAACGCTTATGGCCCGCCATATAGAGCAGCGGAGAAGCTTTTGCCTCCTCGGAGGCGGCCTCGGCTACCAATTCATGATTCCCCGGACGGAACCGTGCAGAAGGCTCCACGCCTTCGCACTGCCAGTGCAAACCCAGCTCAGGACCGTCAAAGGAATCCCTGAATGAGGCTCCCTGATTCCCAGCATTGGTTTCTCCTTCATCATGCGGCCGATCATCGTACTGGTCAATAAGTCTCTCACGGCCTCCCGCAGCACGAAACCATCCATCGGAAGTCCATTCGATCGGTTCAAGCAAGGTCTGTCTGCCCAGTGAATGGAACCCATTGGCATAAGCATGGTAGACCATCCACCACTGGCCATCCGGCAAGTCGATCAACGAGGCGTGTCCTTTGGACCACCAGCGTTCATCCCTGGATTCCGTATGGATAATCGGGTTGTACGGAGAGTGTTCCCAGGGCCCCCATGGCGTTCTGGATCTTGACGATACGGCCATATGGCTTGTAGGCGGACCGGCCGTCCCTCCGACGGCTGCCGTCAGATAGTAATAACCATCGTGAACGGTAATTTTCGGTCCCTCCAGGCTGTACGCCTCCACGACCCAATCGTCCGGATACCGCCATCCGTTATACACATGTCTGACTTCACCCGCGACCGCGAGTCCGTCCGCCGTAAGCTCTACAAAATCACCGCCTGACATATGCAAATAACGCTTCCCGTCCGGTCCTGCCGTATGCCCCGGATCAATTCCCTTGATCCCCAGATTGATCGGTTTGCTCCACGGTCCCGCCGGGCTCGACGCGGTAACGACCCAGTTCGTCCGCCCAGCCGGATAATAAATATAATACATCCCGTTATGCACTACGAAATCCGGCGCCCACACATTTCCCTCGTAGTGGGGCAGCGCAGCCCCAACTCGGCTCCAATTGAGCAAATCGCGCGAATGCCAGATGACGAGCCCGGGCGTCAGCTTGTAGGAGGAATGCGTCATGTAATAATCCTCGCCGACCCGGATGATCGACGGGTCCGCATAATTGCCGGCAATGATCGGCGCATATCGTTTCTTTTCCAACACCAACCTTCGCTCCTCTCTATCCCTTGATGGAACCCAGCAGCGCACCCTTCGCAAAATGCTTCTGCAGGAACGGATACACACACAGAATCGGAAGCGTAGCAATGACGATGACCGCCATCTTCACCGTCTGCTCCGGCGGTCGGACAAATTCGTCCATGCCGGAGGTGTCCGCCGCCAAACCGCTGGCCAGGATGACGATCTGCCGCAGGATGACCTGCACCGGCCATTTGGCCGCATCATTCAGGTACAGAATCGCCGACATATACGTGTTCCAGTAAGTAACCGCATAAAAGAGCGATATGGTCGCAATGGCAGGCATCGACAGCGGAATCACGATTCGAAACAGGATGCCCCAATCGCCGGCCCCGTCGATCTTCGCGGATTCCTCCAGTCCCTCAGGCAGGTTCTGAAAGAAGTTTCGCATGATGATAAGATTGAAGGCATTGATCGCCGTCGGGACAATCAGGGCCGCATACGTATCGATCAGCCCCATCTCCTTCACCACGAGAAACGTTGGGATCATTCCGCCGCTGAACAGCATCGTGAACAAGACCATGAACATGATGAAATTTCGGCCATCCAGATCCCTGCGCGACAGCCCGTAGGCCATCAAGCAGGTTAACAGCATGCTGAACAAGGTGCCTAAGAAGGTGACTCCAACGGAAACGCCAAGCGAGCGAAATACCGTATTGGTTGAAAACACATATTTGTAAGCATCAAGGGACCAAACGGTCGGAAACAGGACAAACTGCTTCTGCGCCAGCTCCGTCACCGTTGTGAAGGATCCGGCGATGACGTGAAGGAAAGGCAGGATGGTAACCAGGCCAATGATCAACAGCAGCGTATAATTCACGATATCGAAGATTCGGCTCGATATCGTTTTATCTTGTACCATAGCGGTCCACCTTTCTGTAGTTAATAGATGCCTTCTTCTCCGGCTTTTTTGGCCAGCCAATTGGCCAGCATTACCAGAATGAGACCGATCAGCGATTTAAAGAACCCGACCGCCGTACTGAAGCTGAACTGACCTTGCTTAAGACCTGCGGTATAAACATACGTATCGAATATCTCCGCCACATCCCGGTTCATCGAGTTTAAGAGGAGATAGATATGTTCGAACCCAAGTTCCAGCACGTCGCCGATTTTCAAAATCAACAAAACGACGATCACGCTTCGAATCGAAGGAAGCGTAATATGCCACATTTGCCGAAAGCGGCTGGCCCCGTCAATCCGGGACGCTTCGTATAGTCCGGGATCAATCGCCGCCATGGCAGCCAAATAGATGATTGTCCCCCAGCCTGCCTCCCGCCAGATAATCTGCAGGACATACATCGGCCGGAACCATTCGCTGCTCATCAGAAAATTGATTTTTTCGAATCCGGCCATAACCAGCAATTCATTAATGATGCCGCGATCCATCGATAACATGACAAACGAGATGGATACGATGATAACCCAAGACATGAAGTGGGGAATGTACACCAGCGTCTGGATAAATCGTTTAAACACTTCGCGCCGAACCTCGTTGAGCATTAAGGCAAGAATGATCGGCACCGGAAAATAGAATGCCAGGTTCAAGAAAAACAGCAGCAGCGTGTTGCCCAAAATCGTGAAAAACATCGGCTCGGTAAACAGCCGTTCAAAATGCTTGAGCCCCACCCAGGGGCTTCCCGTAACCCCGAGATAAGCCTGATAATCCTGGAAGGCAATGATCAATCCCGACATCGGGATATATTTAAAGATCAGGAAGTATAAAAATCCCGGCAGAATCATGAGGTAGATCGCCCGGTTTTTTATTATTCTTCTCATTCGACCGGTCTCCGGTATTTTACGGGCGCTCTTGCTCAACCCGGTCTTCACTGCGGTTTCGCTCATGATCTCAGACTTCCTTTCTGTCCCGAAGCCTGCCGGAGACTGCAGCATTGCAGTCTCCGGCCGTTCGGGATGCTGGCTTGTTCATTATTTGGAAGATTCGTAGGAAACGTTGAACTCATCGATGATTTGCTGACCGCCGCTCTTAAGCCAGTTATCCACAACAGCCTGGAATCCGGCCTCATCGATATCACCAAGCATAAATCGATACGTGCCGTCTTTAATCATCTCCTGCAGCTGTACGCCCTTTTCGTTAAATGTCTTGGAATCCAGTGAAGCCGAAGGATCCTCTATGAGGTATTCATTATTCTCCATAATCATTTCCTCGGATTTCGCTTTGACCGGGAGCATATGCTTTGCCTCATAAAATCCTTCAATCGTTAATGGTCCGCCGACCTGCATGGCTTGATAAGGCTTCACTTCGCGATCAGTCAGCTTCGTGTCTTCCGAAGGGATGACCTTGCCTTCCTCCAGCTTGTGATGCTGTCCTTCAACCCCCCAATAGATGAGGTTGCCAAGTTCCGGACTCATCAACTGATCCATGAAGGCAAGCACATCCTTTAGCTCTTCTTCCGATTTGATAGCTGATTTCGGAAAGAGAATCACCGAGCCATAGCCGGGAACCGACCAGATTCCGAAGCCATTTGGGCCACCTTCGATTTTATTCTGAACATCGAGCTCCGCATCCGGATTCACTTCGACGACCTTGGGATGAAGGCTGGATACGTCCCCCATCGCTCCGATATAAACGCCCGACTTTCCGGTAATGAACAGATTTTGTTGATCGGTTTTGCTGGTAACCGGGAAATCCTGATTGATCAGGCCTTCCTGGTGAAGCTTCTTGAAGAATTTCATCGTCTCCATATATTCGGGGAACATAAATTCGGGAGCCAGCTTGCCGTCCTTCTCGCCCCAGTTATTCGGCGTGCCGAGCCACGAGCTTATCGTTTTGAATGCGCCATAAATCAGATCATTTCGATCCGTCAGCGGGATGGTGTCATCTTTGCCGTTGCCGTCAGGATCCTTCTCCTTGAACTGCTTCAGCATATTATAGAATTCGTCCACATTGGTCGGGGCGCTGAGCCCAAGCTTGTCGGCCCAATCCTTGCGGTAAATGATGCCCTGGCGTGACAAAGGAACTTCACGGTAAAGCGCATAGATTTTGCCGTCCACCGCCGTGTTCTTTAACACTTCAGGTTTCAGCTTGCTGAGGTTCGGATACTGATCCAGCAATGGCCCGATTTCCCAAAATTGCCCGTTACGGATCGCATCACGCATATTCACAAGCGAAGCAGCATTCTTCAGATACGTCACCTGCGGCAGCGTTCCGGTTGCAAAGGAGGCATTGACCTTTTCATCATAAGTGCCGTCCGGCACCCACTGAATGTCGAGCTTGGTGCCCGTTTTCTCTTCCAGCAGCTTCTCAATCATGTCGGAGGGAACTTCAGGGGTATGGAGGTTGGCCATAATCGAGATGGATACCGGTTCGTTCTTGTTCTCGCCTTGGGCCGAACTTCCGTTTGAGCTGCCGGTTGCTGCAGGGGCGGAGTTGCCGCCACAGCCAGCCAACACGGATAAAGCGGTTACAATTGCCAGGATGGTACTGGCTTTCTTCTTCTTCATCTTCTGACCTCCGTTTTAAATTTGAATAGGGACTGACAAGAAACAGCTTAGTTGAGGGAAGCCCGGTACGTATATAATCCTGAGATTGGATATGGAGAGTTCGGTCACGCCCGACATTTAATGCTGCGGAATCAAATCTAATGATTATGTTGTCAATGAGATCGCTCACGCATTGCAAAACAAAAATACCGCCGGGGAAATTAATCCCCTAGCGGTATTTATCATGTAAATAGGGTCCGACCGTGCTTCGGTAGGAAGCATTATATTCCTCGATAATCTGCCTGCCCCCCTCTTCCAGCCAACGGTCGATCTCGGCTTCGAAACCCTGCTCATCGATCATTCCTAACATAAATTGATAGGTGGCATCCCGTATGCGTTCATTCAACCTGACGCCGATTTCGTTATACATTGGAGACTCCAGCGGTGCGGTGGGATCGTAAATGAGGAAACTCTCATTATCGTAAATCAGCCGCTCGGCTTTATCCTTAACCTGATTCGTGTTAACCGGCTGCAGCATGCCCGGTATGGTGCTGAATCCTCCGGTCATCAAAGCCTGATAGGGCTTTACATCCTTTTCCCTTAATTCAAAGGCATCCACCGCCATCGCTTTGCCATTCTGAACGGTATAATGGATCCCTTCGATTCCCCAATACATCAGGTTTGCAAGTTCAGGACTCATCAGCGCGTCATAGAAGGAGAGTACGCTCTTCAACTCCTCTTCCGTAGCAATCGCGGACTTCGGAAACAGAATCACCGTCCCGTACCCCTGCGAAGCCCATATCCCGTACCCTTCCGGCCCGAGAACCCGATTGTGAACGTCCAGCACTGCCTTGGGATCATTCGCCAGCAGCCTTGACTCCAGGGACAGGACATCTCCCATCGCGCCGATATAAACCCCGGCTTTTCCCGTTACGAACAGCTCCAGCTGGTCGGTCTTGCTGGTAATCGGGAAGTCTTCATTGATCAGTCCTTCGTTATGAAGCTTCTTGAAGAACTTCATCGTTTCCATATATTTCGGAAAGACGAATTCCGGCTGCAATGAATCGTTATACCATCCCCAATTGTTCGGTGTTCCATAATAGGAGCTTATTGTCTTGAAAGCCCCGTAGATTAAATCGTTGCGATCCGTCAAACCGATGGTGTCATCGATACCGTTATTGTCCGGATCGTTATATGTAAACCCTTTCAACATTTCATATAAATCATCAAGCGTTTCCGGTGCCGATAGCCCAAGGCGATCTGCCCAGTCCTTACGGTAAATGATGCCTGAACGGGCTAAGGCTCGCTCCTGGTACAGGCTGTAGAGTTTACCGTCGATGGCCGTATTCTTCAAAACCTCGGGCTTCAATCTCTGCAAATTCGAATAGTCCTTAAGATACGGGCCGATTTCCCAGAATAGCCCGCTCCGAATCTCATCCCTGAAATAGGATAAGGATGCGGCATTCTTCAGATACAGCGCTTGCGGCAAAGTCCCTGTTGCAAGCGAAGCAAACACCTTCTCATCGTAACTCCCGTCGGGTACCCACTGAATGTTAAGCTGCACGCCCGTTTTTTCCTCGATCCATTTCTCGATCCGATCGGAGGGAACCTCGGTGGTGTGCAGGTTGGCCATAATTGAAATGCTGGTTTTGCGATCAGAAGACGTACTTCCGCCATCCGCTCCCGATGATCGTGCCATGCTGATGCACGCGGCCGACACCATCAGGATAGCAAGCGTAAGAATGACATAGTTTGACAGACGGGTCATCAATCCGTTCTACCTCCGTTCCCCCATGTTTCTTGCGGATCCCGTGTGTTTGGGATGATCCTAACATATGTACATCTTTTTTCATGACAAACCGTGATGATCAAATACAGTGATTATTCTTTTTGAAATGATTATTGAATGTAACCCGGGTTGCCCATACAATGATTATACACTTTGTTAAACAGGAAGGTGTACCTATTGCATCCAAAAAGTAGCTTTTATTCTAAAATGGTCCTGTACGGCTGTTTCATCAGCATCATTCCTCTCGTGGCCCTCGGCTTCTTCTCGTTCATGAAATCATCCACCTCCGTCCAAAATCACGTCAACAGCAGCAATATCCAGATTATGAATCAAACGAACAGCAATCTCGAACAGGTGCTGCGGACTGTGGATTATACACTGAATTACGTCATTAATTCCAATATTCTGCAAAGCGCGTTGTATCGGCCCCTGTCCTATTATGATTTCCAATTGTATAACAAACTAAGAGAAGAGATGAGTCTGCTGCAATCTCCGGAGACCAAGGTTACAGACGTCATCCTTGCGAACACGACAACCAACTGGCTGATCAATAACCGGGGCATGTACAAATTTAATGAATACGCTTCCAAGGATACGCTGTTGACACTCATGGAGCTTCAAGGGAACTCCAATTGGGTGATGCTCGAGACGGAATCTCTCGGGTCCAGCGATACGCTCAGTTATGCCTGCCCCTACACGATTGCGCTGGTGAAGAAAATGCCGCTCTCCTCCTCCAGCGCCCGGGGTGTCGCACTCGCCACCATTCCCAGCTGCAGTCTTGCGGCTATGATGGATACCCCTTCCGAAACCCGGGAGGTGATGGTTCTGGACCATAATTACCGGATCGTTGTACATCCCGAGCAAGGAAAGCTCGGGCAATATCTGACCGATACCGGGTACACGGAGACGGAGCTGGACCATTTTGACAGTAAATCGGGGCAGTTCGAGACGAAGATTGACAACAAGCCGGTGTCCGTAACGTTCGTCCGGTCCGATTTTAACGGCTGGTTGTATGCCTCCTTTACCGAAATGTCCGCCATTACCAAGGAGTCCCGCTCCATCGGCTGGTTTACGCTGTATATCTGCATGCTGATGATCGGTTTCAGCATTCTGCTGGTATGGCTTGGAACGCGGAAGATGTACACGCCAATCCGGCACATTTTTGAAAATATCGTGGAGCGTCTGCCGGAAATCCAAGCCAACAAAAAGAGCGAGCTGCAAATCATCGATGAGCATATCCGGGATATGTTCAATTCAAACACGAAGCTCCGCAGCGAGCTTCGGCAGACGAGCCAGCAGGTGCGCACCTTTTTCCTCCAAAAGCTGTTTTTGGGCAAGAGCAGTCCGCCCGAAGTCATGGAGCAGATCGAGCTGTTTGGCTTCAAGGAGCAAATATCCGCTTGGGAGCATCTGGCGGTATTCACCCTCCAGATCGACATGCTGGACGAAACCCGCTATGAGCGCAAGGATAGTGACCTGCTGCTGTTTGCCATCAACAATATTATCGAGGAGATGATCCCCTCCTCCCATCGCCTCCCCTCTGTCATTATCGATCTCACGCAGGTTACGCTCATCGGACGAGGCGGCATCACGCTGGAAGAATTCAATGACTATATCTACACATTATCGGAGGAGATCCAGAAGACGACGCGCAGTGTTCTCGATCTGGAGGTAAGCATCGGCATCAGTCTGCCTTACGAGAACCTATCCAAAACGGCACGCGCGTACCAGGAAGGGCTCGAAGCCCTTAAACACCGCATCAAGCTGGGAACCGGTGTCATTATCCCTTATTTCAGCCTGAACTCGGGCAAGCACACTCGGGTCTATTTCTACCCGATGCAGGTGGAGAACGAGCTGATTGATGCCATCAAGCTGGCTGATGAAGATCGGGCAGTGGAGCTTCTAAAGCAGTGGCTGCTCGAAGTGTTTCGGAAGGATCGGACCCCGCATGATTATCAAATCTCGCTCATCCGGCTGTTAAATGATTTGATGATCGTAATGCAGGAGAACGGGATCATGCTCGAGCAGCTCGACATCCGGGACAGCTCTCTCGTGGAGGAGCTTCTTCGGCTCTACACCAATCACGATATCGAAAGCTGGTTTAAATCACGCATCATCCGGCCGATGGTTTGTGTATTCCGGGATCGCCAGGACTCTCAATACCAGAATCTTTCCGAGCAGATGATCGAGATTATCCGCAATGAGTTTGATCGCAATATTACACTCGAGGAATGTGCTTCCCGCCTCCATTACAACAATTTTTATCTTAGCAGCGTGTTCAAAAAAGAAACCAATATGTCCTTCAGCGAATACCTGTCCCAGTACCGCTTCAAAATGTCCAAGAAATGGCTTGTTGAAACCGACATGCCCATTAAGGATATTGCGGAGAAGCTAAGTTACAACAATTCGCAGAACTTTATCCGCTCCTTCCGCAAGCTGGAGGGGATGACGCCCGGACAATATCGCAGCAAATACAAAACCGGACAATAAGCCTTAAAAAACGGCATCAGATTACCAAAAAAGGTCACCTGTGTCCCGTACTTTTCCTGCAGGAGAGAATCTACAATTAGAATAGTCACTTGTTTGTTGGGCTATCTTGTGGATCATTTATGAAACTATCCCAAAAGGAGAATCTGTCAATGATACGAGAAATGCAGGCCGATATCGTCATTCTCGGAGGCGGGACAGGGGGAACAGCCGCTGCGCTTGCCGCCGCTAAATCAGGAAAGACGGTCATCATGACCGAGGAGACCACTTGGATCGGGGGACAGCTAACCAGCCAGGCGGTTCCGCCCGACGAGCATCCGTGGATTGAATCCTTTGGTTGCACGCGCAGCTACCGGCAGTTCCGCGAAGGCGTCCGCCAGTACTATCGCGATTACTTCCCCATGACTCCCAAGGCAAGATCCAATGTGCAATTAAACCCCGGCAGCGGCATCGTGAGCCGGCTGTGCCATGAGCCGCGCACGGCCCTCGCCGTCCTGCAACAAATGCTGGCCCCGTACATTCACAGCGGTCGGCTTAAGATCCTCTATCAATATGCGCCAGAGTCTGCCGACGTTTCAGGGGATCGCGTGAACAACGTAACCGTTCGTCATCTTGAGACGCAGGATCAAATTACGCTTCACGCTCCGTTCTTCGTGGATGCCACCGAGCTCGGCGATTTGCTTCCGCTGGCGGGCATCGAATATGTTACCGGCGCAGAGTCCAAATCCCAAACAGGGGAACCGCATGCCGTTGACGGCGATCCGCTGCCGCAGGACATGCAGGGCTTTACGTATTGTTTTGCCGTGGATTATCTGGAGGGGGAGGACCACACGATCGAGAAGCCTGCCCTTTACGATTTTTGGCGGGAATATAAACCCGATTTCTGGCCGGATAAGCTGTTAAGCCTGACCGCCGTCAAGCCGTCCACAAATGAGCCGGTCGAGTATGAGATCTTTCCGGGACACGGTAAGTTTCCGCTCTATCAATACCGGCAAATCCTGGACCCGAAACATTTCGCGGAAGGTACGTTCGAAAGCTCGGTATCGCTTGTGAACTGGCCGCAAAACGACTACTGGCTGGGCTCCATTATCGATGTTCCGAAGGAAGAGGCCGACCATCATATCTATCAAGCCAAACAGCTTAGCTTGTCCCTGCTGTATTGGCTGCAGACCGAGGTGCCGCGGCCGGATGGCGGGAAGGGTTATCCCGGACTTCGCCTGCGTCCCGATGTGGTCGGAACGGAAGACGGGATGGCCATGTATCCTTACATCCGTGAGGCGAGAAGAATTCAGGCCGAGTTCACGGTCCTGGAGCAGCATGTGGCAACCGAATCGCGGCCGGACGGCGCTTCGGAAACGTTCCACGATTCCGTCGGCATCGGCTGTTACCGGATCGATCTGCATCCGAGCACGGGCGAGCGCCCATACATTGATATCTCGTCCCTGCCGTTCCAAATCCCGCTGGGCAGCTTAATTCCGAAACGGATGAAGAATGTGCTGGCTGCCAGCAAAAACATCGGGGTCACCCACATTACCAATGGCTGCTACCGGCTGCATCCCGTAGAATGGAACATCGGCGAGGCCGCCGGATATTGTCTCAGCTACTGCCTGGACCATGATATTCTGCCGACGGAAGTCCGGAACGACGAAGAAAGACTCGCCAGCTTCCAGCAAAAGCTCGTCAGTGAAGGCATCGAGCTGGCATGGCCGGCACTGCGCCCTGTCTGATCCACCTCTATTATAGAACGCCAAGAAACCAGCTCAAGGGCATCGTCCTTGGGCTGGTTTTTCCCGGTCCCGTTCATAACTTATATCTCGTAACTCATAACTCCTCAGCGGTTACGAATTGGACATCCTCAGGGAAATGACGGCTAATGCCGCACACCGACAGCTTGTAACCTTCTTCCACCGCATACTGTTTAAAATAGTAGGTCTCTCCGTCCTCGCCAAGCACAGGTGCCCACCCGCTTCCTTGCAGCTCCAATGCAAAAGAATCCAACGGCAAATGCAGGCCTTTGCCAACGGCCTTGATATAGCTTTCCTTTAACGTCCATAGATCAAAGAAGCGGGAAAGCCGGACGGAAGGATCACAGTCTAACAGCGCGTTAAACTCGGTTATATGAAAATAGCGTTTGGCGATATCCATATCGATCGCCTCCATTTTCTCCACGTCAATCCCGACCGGCGTGCTGCTAACGGCGCATACAATCCAATGCCCGGAATGGGAGATGTTAAAATGCAGGTTGTCATGCTCCTTTAAGAACGGCTTGCCATATGCGTTTCTTATGATTTCCATATGCATCGGATCAAGTCCCAGCTTATCCCGAAGGATTCGATGGACCATGGCATCACCAAGTACTGATCGCTGATAATCGCTCGCTCTTCTGAATTTGGATACATAATCCTGTCGATCGGGCGATAACGTCTTGAACAAGGCACGGAACGTCTCATCGTGAATTTGGTCCGAATTCTTGATTGCATATACTTCAATATGACTTGGTTGGTCAGCATGAAAAATGTTCATAACTCCGTCCTTTCAATATAAAACATAGTCACGTGTTCACTTCGATATGTACGTTCAGATCCCCTGCTTGCTTTATTAGACTCCCTCTCCCCAATTCCAACTATAAACGGACGAACGGATCAATAGATTGACAAAGGAAAGAATTCCTGAACATAATGGATAAATATCTTACAGGGTGAAAGGTGGGGGGCGAGTGGACATGCAATGGGTTTTGGATCAAGCGGTCGACTTGTTTAAGGAGGAGCTCGGCGACAATCTGGTCGGCATTTACTTACATGGCTCGTTAGCTATGGGCTGCTTCAACCCGGACACAAGCGATATCGATCTGCTGCTCGTGGTAGCGGACAAGCTTACCCGGGATCATATGAGACGGCTGGCCAAAAAAATCATAGCGTTCCACGATGGAATGCCCAATCGACAGGGGTTGGAGCTGAGCCTAGTCCTCGAATCCAGTCTGCAGGAGCTCGTCTATCCGCCTCCATTTGAATTCCACTATTCCGCCTTTCATCGCGAGAAATACCTGACCGATGACGATTACCTATGCGGCGGATTCCAAGACGCCGACCTGGCCGCCCATTACACTGTGATTTTTCATCGGGGCATTGCCCTATACGGCAAACCCGTTCAAGAGATCTTTACCCACGTTGACCGGCAGCATTACATACAAGCCATTCTCCATGACGTGGAGGGTGCGGTACAAGACATCACTGACTCTCCTATGTACTACACGCTAAACCTGTGCCGAGTGCTGTACTATCTAAAGGCCGGCGTGGTTTCCTCTAAACAAGAAGGCGGTGAATGGGGTCTGCGCACCCTTCCTCCCAGGTATCATCGGATTATAGAACGTGCCTTGCATCAATATAGCGGCGGAGCTCAGAAATCTGCGGATTCCGAACCGGATGAACTCATCGCGTTTGCCGGCGATATGCTGGAGCAAATCCGAAGGGAAATGGAATAGGGAGTGCGCGGGATCAACTTGCCGGACATAGTCCCAGTCAGGATTTCACTCTTACTCATACCACCATCACCCCCTCCAACAAGAAAAAACGAGCCCTTAATTGGGCTCGTTTTTTTAGATTATCCATTTCCAGAATGGTCTTTGTATTCTTTAAGATGATATCTAATAATGAAAACTCCAAGTATTAGAGCTAATATAGGAACTATTACAAACCAATAATGTCCAGTTAAAGAAATTAGGACTACTCCTACAATACAAATAATCAAGTAAATAACATCAGCTATAAGCCGTCTTCTTATATATGTAATTCTTGATGTATTTTTCATATTGAAGACCTCTCTTTTATCCCAGGATAATTACGTTGTAAATGGCCCTGAAAATCCTTAACCATCGGGCATGATCTTAATGGTATTGCCTTTATCTATCACCGTAAGCCCGTAATGCAGAAGGATGTCATTTTCATGCATCACCATTCCCTCAATCCCTATCAGTTTGAATTATCGGGGGACCGCTCCCCGCCCAAGGGTTTGGGCGTCTATCATTGCACTTTTTAATTATGCTTTTTCCTCCCTTGGAAGGACGCCACCAATTGCAATTGAATCAGCACTTGTTCAAGGAGCTCTAACGGGTCATTTGAGTCCTCCACCTGCTCACAAATTTCGATGGCTTCTTCTACTGCTTTACTGAGTTCATCTGCACGTTTTTTCTCTTCTTCTGCTTGCTGGAGCCAGTATTTTAAAACCTCCGGCGAAATAAAACTCTGGCCTTTGTCATCTAGCCTATTGCAGTACTCCATATCCTCATGCCAATCTCTACTCATTCCGCTACCTCCTGAACTTCTAATTCCATTTCACTCACGCTTTCTTCTGCTGGGAACTCCGCATTCCAAAATTCACACTTGGCTTGTACATATACTACCTCTTATTCACTGGAACTTCCATTTAATCCCTGCGTATTTATCTTTAAGAATTTGATTCGATACGAGTCCAACAAATCCACTTGAAATGAGGTTCATCATATGAAAAAGATTTACTGGCCCGGAAGAACAAAATTGGAGCGAATGGAGATAACCACTACTCTCATATTTGATGTTATTCTCTACATTCCACGATGGATCATGAAGCTGTTATGAGGATTTCCCCTACCCCAGGGCGACCAGTGCGACTTCTTCAAAAAAGGTAGCACTTCAAGTTCACTGCTACGTTACTTCAAAAGCCTTACGTACAACAAAGACCCGTTCGTTATTAACGAACGGGTCTTCTGCGTTTAACGGTTAATGAATTCAGCCATTTGCAGCATTCGAGTTAATACGACCGCTCCCTCAGCCCGGGTAGAATGGGCTTCCGGAACGAACCGGTCAGAAGAACGTCCTTCCATCAACCCGGATTTGACGATGGCCGACACGGCCTCTTCGGACCAGGACGCAATGCGTTCGCGATCCTTGAACCCTTCCAAAATGGTGTCCGTATTTCCTGTCTCCAGATCCGTACCGGCAAGCTTCAGTGCACGGAGCAGCAAGACACTCATCTGCTCACGGGTGATCTCCTCGTTCGGACGGAACGTACCATTGCTGAAGCCTTCGATCAGCCCATGCTCCACTGCCGTAGCGACTGCGGCTGCATACCAATCGTTTGCCTTCACATCCTGGAAGCTCGCATGATCTCCCTGATCCTTCAATCCGAGCGCACGGACGAGCATCGCCGTGAACTGCGCTCTCGTGATCGCCTCGTTTGGACCAAAACGCGTATCGCTTAATCCCTCGATCAATTGTTTCGAGGCCAACAGCGTAATGTCCTCGCGGGCCCAATGGCTGCTTAAATCCTCAAACGTCTTCACATGGGAAACTACGGAATAGGCCCCGCTCTCCCTCCACTTAAACTCCGCTTCGGATTTGCCTTTCGACGTGCGAATGAGCGCCGGTACGAAGACCAGCTTGCCGGATGCCGGATCCATCCGCAGCACCGTCGTTTGGGATGGGCTGACGACACTGGATAGAACCTTGGTAAACTTAGCGTAAGGTCCCTTAAGCGCCGGCAACGCAGATAACGTATCCCCCTGTTTCCAAGCCAAGTTTATGGAAAGTGACGCATCCAGCTTGGAGGCTCCTGCCTCCAACGCTGCCTTTACCCGATCCTCTTCTTCTTTTGAAGCTAAACCAACGCGAATTTGCAGACTTTCCGCCGTACCCCGTTGTTGCAATGTTTCCATCAGCGAATGCAGCGGAATTTCCAATCGGCCTTGGGAGGATTCCAACACGATGGAGCCCCCCGGCAGGTCCTTCACGGCAGCACTCAACCCCTGAACAGGCAAGTGAAGAACGACGGAATCCGAAGCGTCGGTCACCGAATACGTAAGCACGCGTGAAGCCGCCGGCAGCTTGCTGAGCCGTTGCACGTCGCTGAGCATGCCCTTCTCGCTCGCATCCGCTACGATAACCGTCCCACCGCCCGGTGCCGTCTCTTTCTTGATGCTCAACCGCTCGGGCTCCGACGGTTTAGGAGGTGGTGTTGTCGATCCTCCACCGGGTGAACCGGATCCTCCGCCCGGAGTACCCGGATCGGATCCGCCGTCTCCTGTAGTAGTCCGGATGACCTCAAACGTCTTGCTGTTGGTTTTGAATTCGTCAACGAACACGTCCACCGTAATCGAATTGACGCCCGTTTGCAGCGGTACATTAGCTGTAAATTCACCTTTCGCCGACAGAGTCGCATCGGCACCATTCACCTTCACGGTCGCTTGGCCGGGTCCGAGAACTTCCACAAGCCCTTTCAACGCAAGCTGACTGTCGCGCGTCTCTTTGCCCTCGTCATCCATCAGCCCGCTTAATACGGCCGAACGAACCTGGTCGCCCGTATTGTAAGCATTGGCCACGAGCTGACGAAGCGTTCTTGTACCTGACGGATCCAGGGTGGAAATGACAAAACCTCCCTGCGGTATAACACTGTTATTCTCTTCCGGCGCTCCCCAGCTCCAGTTGATCGCTTGGTTCCGGTTGACTACGCGCGTCACGTGACCCGTGTTATCCACAACCACTTCAACCCCAAAGCGGTTCGTGCCCGTGGAGTATCCGAAAGCTTCCGTCATCACGTTGACGTTGCCCTCGATCCGGTTGATATTATAGAAATTGCCTTCCAGGAACGATTCCGGACTTCCCGGCAAGCTCATCCCGAGCTGGTAATCCTTCACCCACTCCTTATCTTGGAGAGCAGCCGCCGCGATCGGCCAGTTGACCTGGGATGCATCAAACAGCATCAGTCCGTTCGTGGACTTCAGCCCCGCCTGGAACACTTCGCGCTGTACGGCCGGCGCCTGCACATTGTTCATGGCAATGCCTGCATACAGCGGAATTTCACCGTTCGTTACGATATTGCCGAGCGTAATATATTTCTGGATTTCCTGGCTGGTGGTTTGATAAGCCCCGATCATCAGAAAATCCAAATACTCGATATACCCGGTTTGATAGTATTCCGGCGTATACACCGATTCGTCCGGCATGCCGAGCGCGGGATTGAACCGGAAGTTCTTGCTGCCCCAGTTCACGCCGTTCAAATAATACGTTTCATACCAGGATCCAACATAAGAGGATACCTCGATCTTTCTGCCTGTTGAAACTTCATAGGAATCCACCAGATCCTTCACTTCGCCGAAGAAGCTCTGAATCGTCCCTGAGCGGAATTCCCACCAGTCCTGAATCAGCGGGCCGTATACCCGAACATTGTTTTCATAGTAAAAGATATCGTTTGGCCATTGGTTAAGCTGCTTGTCTCGGGCCTGCAAAAACTGCTCGAACTTTACGCGGGTCTCGTCGCTGAAGTCGGCCCCCTCGTTGTCATATCGGCTCCGGTCATGGACAACGCCGTCCACATCATAGTTCTTAATGATTTCTTCGAATGTTCGAAGCTGATAATTGCGAACCTCGTCATTGGACGGGTTGACGAAGGCTACCAGGCCCTGCTTTTTGCTCTCGCGCAGACGCTTGATCTCGCCATTGTTCTCCGCGAAATATACACGTTCCTCCCAATCGAGGTGATCGTTCAGAACCGCATACTCGTTATGGGCAATCGATCCTTCGGCAAATACGTTGATCGCCGCATGAATCTCTAATCCCAGTGCATGACCATGATCAATAAACTCCTGCAATAAGTCCAGATCCGGACTTGCGCCTGCTTTTTCGGGTGCCTTGATCTCGCTGACATAAGGTCTGCCCGTCAAATCGTTCTTCTTATAAGAGACATAACCTTCAACGCCCTTCACATCAAATGCCACCGAGGTAACGCCCGTTTCCTTGGCTTTTTGCAAGAATGCCAAAACATCCTCGCTCGTTTTAAACTTTCTGGCATTGGAAGCCTGGTCCACCCAGAGAATGACTTCTTTGTCCGGGGAGAAATTAGGTCTTGCAAACACCGCAAGATGACGCACATCCTGCTCAATGTCATTTTTCAACACTTTGACTTCGATATAATTGGTGCCGTTTGCTAACGTGTAGTTATGGGTGAAGGTGCCATCCGCTTCAAAAGGAACCTCGTTACCGTTCACAACAAGTTTGATCGCGGTAATGTCGTCCATGTTGTCGATGCGCCCCGTGATGGCGGTGCTGCCTTCCGTTACGGTGTACATCATCTGGTTATCCAGCGTGAGCCGTGCAATAAGGCCATTGCCGCTCATGATGTCGCGTACCTGAACCACTTCCCCGTTCTTCCGCAGCTTGATCATGTCGCCGACCTTAAAATTCTCGGCTAAATAGCGCTTGATGTTATTGCCTGCATAGCTGTTGTCCTGTGCCATCAGCACATAACCGCCTTCGGGAATTTCAAGCTCGGTCGGCCCTGTCCATACAGGCGGCTTCCCGTTGATCGAAGGATTGATCACCCGTAATACGCGGTTGTTGGCATCCACCTGCACGGCGACATTGGTCTGAGGAATCGTGATGGAATTGCCGTAATCTCTTGTAAAAATCGCCACGATGTTTGGCACGCCCGTGACATCCTTGTCGACATAGTCCAGCTTCTTCCGCGGACCTTCAATGTCGATCGTAATATCCTTCGGTGCCGCTTCGACTTCAATATAATTCTGGTTCTCGATCGGTTCGTACACGATATTCAGTGTTTGGACTGCCAGTTCGCCATCTCCCTTAAACAGTTTCACCTCAGCCTTGTTCGGGCCCGGCTCCAAATAAACATTCGTGCGAAACATGCCTTCCGCCGTAATCGCAGTTTCATCGCCATTAACCGTTACGCTTAAATCCTGATCCGCAGCATAATTCGCCACAAAACCCGCAATCTCAATGACCGGAATATCCACAGTCGTATCAGTTTGCGTAATCAGATGCAGCTCGGGTGGCAGCGGATCCGGCCCTGGACCCGGCCCCGGCTGCTCCGGCAGGAAATCAGCCGCTGTCACTTCTTCGCCCGCCCGCATCAGCTTTACCGTATCTCCCGTTTTGTTATGATTGAAGAGAGGTTTCTGAAAAACGGATTGATCCCACGCATGGGTGCCGCCAGCCACTACAACGTAACCACCGGCCGGAATTGGAAGCAATGTTCCCGGATCCCAAGAAGTCGGAGGATCGCCGTTCGGTCCAACCACATTCTGGACAATGCCGCTCGCATCCACAGAGACCGCGACATGAAGCGTAGGCACCCATACCTCATCTTTATATACGGAACCCGTAACCGTTGCGCCGCTGGTATACAGCGCCAAATAATCATTTTTCCCTTCCACCGTATCGCCAGCCACGTTGATATCCGTGAACTCCAGACTCTCTCCGCCTTGGGAGACCAGGGTAACCAGTTCGGGAGCCGCGCTTTGAACCGGAGGAATTTCGTTATCCGCGAACGCGGAAGACCCAACCGGAACAATGAGAGAAACGATCAGTGACAGACTGAGAAACAGCGCGATTCGCCTGCGAAATAAACGATACATCAAATGATTACCACCTTTCTCCTATTCAGAATGAACGATCACGTGAATATGAAATTCAACGGTCACCCCCTTTACGAATTTTGAAAAAGCAGCCGCCAGCGCAGACTGCTTTTTCAAATGAATCATTTACTTCGTGGACTGAAACCATTCATTGGCTGCAGCCACCATATCGGCTCCACCTTCGGCTCTCCATTGAGCCAGGAATTGATCGTAAGCATCAATCGGCTTCGCTCCGGAAATGAATTGCAGCACATTGTCATCGAGCAGGGTCGTCAATTTCAGCAGGTTTTTGGATACAGCTTCAATTGGCGGTGCCGTTGACATCGGATCTACAACGATGATGCCTTCGGCATTTTTCTGGAAAGCTTCGAAATGCGCTTGCAGAATCGGATCCTTACGAACTCGTGCCTGCCAGTAGATTGGGTACTTCTCTTCGTCTACCCCTGTCAAGAAGCTGCTCGCATTATTCAATTCATCATTGAAGATCGGCAGAATCGGATAGTACTTTCCGTCCTTCACTTCATGATGGACGCCTTCTTTACCCAGCGCGATGCCTTTGAATGTCTCCGGCTCCAACTTCGCGTTCAGGAATTCCATGGCGGCTTCCTTGTTCTTCGAGGATTTCAGAATGGCTACATACCAAGTGGTGTTCGCTTTGGCTCCGACCACCGCTTTGCCGTCCTTGCCTTTCAGATAAGGAATAATGGACGTTTTGGCTTCCGGGAAGTTTTTCTCCAGCGCAGCAATCGTTGTTCCCGCATTCCACCAAGCCAGCTTATACATGGCCGCATTGCCGCCCGAGAATTTCTCGATGGACTTCTGTGCGGTATTGATCGGCGTTTCGGTGTCCAGTAGGCCTTCTTTATACAGTTTGTTCATAAAGGTAATGTATTCTTTCATCTCCGGCTGCTCGGCACGATGCAACAGCTTGCCATCGACCTCTTTCCAATCCGTCAAAATGCCGAATGTCGTGGCAATGTCTCCGTACAGGGAATCCTTGCTCATGGTGAGCGGAATTACCTTTTTCTTCTCTTTGATCGTTTTGAGAACATTGTAAAGCTCATCGGCAGTTGTAGGCATGGACAGTCCCAATTCGTCCATCCAATCCTGTCTTACCACAAGTTCCTCCCCGATGCTTACGCCAGCTCCGGTCTCGGGAATGCCGTAAATCTTCCCGTCGATGGTGGCACTGCCGAAGGATTCCTGCTTAATGGATTGCTTAATATAGTTGCCGTGGGATTCCAGCAGCTCATCAAGCGGCTCGAGCGCTCCCGCAGAGGCCAGATTGTAGAACTGCGCTGCATTCAATTTTACAAAATCATAGTTATCTTTGCTGGATACGAGCAGGTTCAGCTTCTCATCCGCGTTCTCGGCCGGCAGCAGTTCGTATTCTACATTGAATCCGGTTCTTTCCTGGATGTACTTGGCCACATATTCAGTCTTCGGATCAAACAATCCATATTGCATGATCATGCGCAGACTCGGTTTTTCGGCCGTAGTCCCACCGTTCCCCTCGTCTTTTGGCGTGGTTGCCGGTGTATCCGTCGGCTGAGCAGCCGGCGTGTCCGTTGTGCCGCCTCCCCCGCCGCCGCATCCGGACAGCGCCAGCGTGAATCCGAGAATCCCGGCCAGTACCGCGGATTTTTTAATCTTGATCATGGATAACCCTCCTTGTGATTGAGAAATTCAATGAATTCTGCCATCTGACAATACGAAGTGCATCACCACCTTTATGAAGTAAGCTCTGATGAATCTAGCCTTTAACCGAACCTACCAGCACGCCTTTAACAAAATACTTTTGCAGGAATGGATACACCAGCAAAATCGGGATCGTTGCCAGCAGGATCGAGGAAGCTTGTATGGACTGAGGTGTTGCGTTAATCGCGGCGTCGACATTATCCTTCAGGAAGTCCCCGCTGGACGAAACCAGCAGCTCCTTCAGGTACAGCTGCATCGGCTTGATCGCCGGATCGGTAATGTAGATCATCGCCGCAAAATAGTCATTCCAGAAAGCAACCGCAAAGAACAATCCGATCGTTGCCATAACGGGAAGCGAGAGCGGCACAATGACCGAAACCAGGATGCGGATATTCCCTGCGCCGTCCAGCTTGGCGGATTCCTCCAGCTCATCCGGAAGCCCCTCGAAATAGTTTTTAATGATGAGCATGTTGTACACGTTCACCATCGCCGGGAGGAATAACACCGGGAAGGAGTTCACCAGATTCAAATTTTGCATGAGCAGGTACGTCGGAATCAGTCCGCCGCTGAAGAGCATCGTGAATATGAAAATCAACAGCAGGCCTTTCCGTCCCCGCAGCCGGTATTTGGACAACGGATAAGCCGTCAGGGTGGTCAAAAACAAGCTGCAAGCTGTTCCGATGATCGTCAGAAAAATGGATACCTTGAGCGAATTCAAGAACATGGAATCCTGCAGCACGTACTTGTACGTTTCGAATTGAACCCCGACCGGGAGCAGCCCAACCTGACCCGATATGACGGCTCCCTCGCTGCTCAAGGATTTCGCGATCAGGTTCATGAAAGGCAGCAGGGTCGTTAAGCCCATCACGATGAAGAACGTATAATTGAATACCGAGAAGCATTTTTCCGAAAACGACGTTTGGATGACACCTCGGGTGGTGTTTGTTCCTTCCAAAGCTTTTTTGTGATCCATTTGCGCCACCCTTTCTTTACCAGATCCCGCGCTGTAAGTATTTTCTGCTCATGGCATTGCCCATGATGACCAATGTGAAGGATATAACGGCTTCGAACAAGCCAACCGCGGTCGAGAAGCTGTAATCCTGGTTCCCGAGACCCTGCCGGTATACATAGGTTCCAATGACATCCGATACCTGGTACACCACCGGATTGTACATGACGAGAATCTGTTCCGTTCCCGCTTCCAGCACGTTTCCGAGCCGCAGAATAAACATCAGGACAATAATCGGGGCGATCCCGGGGAGCGTAATGTGCCACAGCTGCTTCCATCGTCCGGCCCCGTCGATCTTCGCGGCTTCATACAGCATCGGGTCGATCATTGTAAACGCTGCCAAGTATACGATGGTGCTCCAGCCCGTTTCCTTCCAGCCTGCCGAGGTGATCAGCACGCCTCGGAACACGCTGTTATCCAGGAAAAACGCAATCTGCTCCATCCCCAGCGATACCAAAACTTTATTGACGATTCCTCCGTTCGTTGAGAGGATATCGATAAACAATCCGCCGACGATGACCCAGGACAAGAAATGCGGAAGATAGATGACGGTTTGCACCGTGCGCTTAAATACCATATTCCTCAGCTCATTGAGCATCAGGGCGATAATGATGGGGAGCGGAAACAAGATCACGATTTTCAGGAAGCTGATGATGACCGTATTTTTGAATACCTGAGCAAAATCCGGCGACGTGAACAGCTTCTCGAAGTGCTTCCATCCCACCCACGGGCTGTCGGCAAATCCGGTGAATATGTTGAAATCCTTAAATGCAATCGTTATGCCGTACATCGGCGTGTACTTGAACAGCAAAATGAACAAGATGCCCGGTACGAGCAGCAAATAAAGATCCCACTCTTTCCATATGTCCGACCCTAAACGGCCCCAGTACCCTCGTTTTTTCTTCATCTCTCTATACGGTGCCGGCGATGGTTCTATCGTGGGTTTCATCGACTCGTCTCCCCCTTTCTATTGATTCAATCTCCTTGGTTACTACAAATTGTAATTCCCGGCGCAGCGACTGAGTAGGCGAGGATCATTACTATTTATGGTAATATGATGTTGTGTTGGGGCATGGACGTCAGTAATTATGCCATGAGGTTGCGGTAGGTGTTTCATGGGGTGTTAACTTGTGACGATCAGAACATAAAATCGTGGACATGAGTCAGCACAAACCATTGACTCATTATCAAGATGCTTGCTCATCACTCCGCATGCGGATTGTTCTTCCGATCCCTGTTACCCCCAGATTTCTTCTGAATGAATAAAACCATGTTGAAATCCGGGAATAAAGGGGACCGCTGCCGCTTCTCCAGAACAATTCCGCCTGCTCCGTTGAAGCTTGCTCAAGAATGAAGTTGGCATTTCGAAGCACACGGCTTTGCCGTGCTTCATCGCCAAGCAAGGCCCACGCTGCTCCGCTCCGAGCTTGGCCTACCTAGCCTCAACCATGTTGCGCGGGTGATTACTTCCGCCCAGCCGATGGTTAAGGCTGGGAGTAAAAGCAAACAAGCCGTTCGGGATGTATGCCCCGAACGGCTCGTTTGCTTTGTTTATGTAAACTGCGCGCGCTCTGCTGCGCTGCGCTTCCCCTCTCCCCCAAACCAAGGGGGGAGGCTTTTTGGGTGGACCCTCGCGGACCAGTGGAGAGGGAGTGTCGGTTTCCGAAAAAGCGTAGCGGTCGGCTGAAAGTTTTCCACCGGAAAACTCGCATCGAAAGCATAGGCTGGAGGCTGAATTTCTTCTGCTGTATCATCATTCTCGACATTCGGCGACAACAGAGATTGGAGAACGATACCACCGCGCAGCGGACTTTCACATCTCTCCCTCCCCCACCCTCATGGGAGGTTGCTTTTTAGATGGTTGGGACCCTCGCGGACCAGCGGAGAGGGCGTATCGATTCCGGAAAAGCGTAGCGGTCGGCTGAAAGTTTTCCACCGGAAAACTCGCATCGAAAGCATAGGCTGGAGGCTGAATTTCTTCTGCTGTATCATCATTCTGGAAATTCGGCGACAACGGCGATTGGAGAACGATACGACCGCGCAACGGACTTTCACATCTTTCCCTCCCCTACCCTCATGGGGGGTGGCTTTTTAAATGGTTGGGACCCTCGCGGACCAGCGGAGAGGGCGTATCGATTCCGGAAAAGCGTAGCGGTCGCCTTTGGAGCCGAAATTCTTCCACTGTAATCATAATTCCAGGAATTTCGGCGACAACAGCGATTGGAGGAACGATACGACCGTGGAGCGGACTTTCACATCTCTCCCTCCCCCACCCTCATGGGGGGTGGCTTTTAGATGGTTAGGACCCTCGCGGACTAGCGGAGAGGGCGTATCGATTCCGGAAAAGCGATAGCGGTCGGCTGAAAGTTTTCCACCGGAAAACTCGCATCGAAAGCATAGGCTGGAGCCGAAAATCTTCCGCTGTAATCATAATTCCAGGAATTTCGGCGACAACAGCGATTGGAGGAACGATACGACCGCGGAGCGGGCTCTCACACCTCTACCTTCCCCCAAACCAAGGGGGGAGGCTTTTTGGGTGGACCCACGCGGACCAGCGGAGAGAGCGTATCGGTTTCCGAAAAAGCGTAGCGGTCGGCTGAAAATTTTCCACCGAAAAACTCGCATCGAAAGCATAGGCTGGAGCTGAATTTCTTCTGCTGTATCATCATTCTGAAAATTCGGCGACAACAGAGATTGGAGAACGATACGACCGCGCAGCGGACTTTCAGATGTGTGCAATAGTGCCGTACAGCCTCTCCCACACCCTTACCCCTTAAACTCCCCCGGATTCACCCCCCAATACTTCCGAAACACCTTGGTGAAATAACTGACATCGCGGTACCCGACCAGCCGGGCGGCATCGTACACCTTAAGTCCTTCCTGCAGCAGCGACTTGGCACGCTCCATTTTGCGTTCCAGCACATAGGTCGAGAAGACAACCCCCATTTCCTGCTTGAACAGCCGGCTAAGATAGGAAGAATTGACATAAAGCCGGTCCGCCACCGTATGCAGCGTAATTTCCTGATCCATTTCCTCTTCAAGCAGGTTCAGAATATCTTTCACCACCTGATTGCTCGTCGTTTTCCGCTGCTCGCTCATAAAGGAGACGATATGCTTCACCGTGCGCTCCAAGAGCGACCAGGTTTGCATTTTGGTGCTCAGCAGCTTGACGTTATGAAAATATTCGATATCCTCGCCGACGACTTTTTTTACCGTCCAGCCCTGTTTCTGGATCATCCGGGTAAAGAAGCTGTTCATGTACAGAACCGCCTCATGAAATTCGTCCGAGGATTCGGATCTGGAGAAGGCTTCTTCCCATAACCCCTTCAGCGCCTCCAGCGCTTTCGTCTCGTCGGCCGTTTCCAGCGCGATCTCCAGCGTCTTCTCCAGATTCTGCTGCACGATCACGCCCTGGATATCCCGCTGGAGCTGCTCCCGGTAAGGAATCGCAAGGTCGTGTCCATACACGACGCGCTCCTGAAGCGCCCGGCAGGCCTGCGCATACAAGAGACTCATCTCCTCGATCGTCCCGATGGATGCACAGATGCCTGCGCTTGCCGTTAACTTCAGCACTTCCCTCGTCTGAGAGAGCAGCTTGGATACATCCGCATTCAGCCGCAGCATAGCCTCCTTGGCGTCTTGGTTTTCCTCCACGATCCACACCATCAGCAGCATACTGCCGGAATCCGACGTGATCCAGAGAGAGGGATGGGACAACAGCTCCTTGGCCAGGCACTGCATCGTAAACTGCAGCAGCTCGACATCCCCCCGTTGAAACCGGGTCTCACACTCCGGCAGCGGGTCAAGGTCCACCACAGCTACCGCAATACGGTCGTCCTCCTTCAACGGAATATATAATTCCTTGCTCTTATTAAGAACATCCGGTTTTGTATATTTACCGCTGACCCATTGAATAAAAAAGAGATTTTGCAAGTGCGGAAGATTGTCCTTCCATTTCTGTTCCAACGCCGCCTTGCGCTGCCACTGCTCCAAATCCTCCCGTAGCTGCTGCCTCGCTTCAAGGACCGCTTCGAGAATATCCTCCTCGCCGGCGGGCTTCAATAAATATTTGGACACCCCGTATTCCAGCGCCAGCTGCGCAAACTCGAAGTTGTCATGTCCGCTCAGAATGATCATTTTCGTCAATCGGCTGATATCCTGCCGGCTTCGAAGCTCGCCAAGGAGCGTCAATCCATCCATTTCAGGCATCTGCACATCGATCAGCATTATATCCGGTTTCTTCCGACTTACAAGCTCAAGGGCTTCGACACCGTTGGACGCCATACCCACCACTTCAATTCCATGCTTGTCCCACGGGATATTGTAAGCCAGTGCATTACGCAGCCGGGGTTCGTCTTCCACAATCATGAGATTCATTCAGGTCCTCCCTTTCGAGCGATCTATATATGAGTACCTACTTCAGGTTAACTTCCTTGCAGCGATCCAGTGGAATGGAGATCGTGACAGTTGTGCCTTCGCCTGAGACACTGTGAACCGTGAGTTGAGCTTCCTTGCCATAATACAGCTTCATTCGGCTCAGCACGTTCCGAAGACCGAACAGATCCTTCACATGCTCTTCATCCTGAGAAGACGCCGGCACGCTTCGCGAACTCATCATCTCCAGCTCATGCTGGATATAACGCAGTCGTTCTTCCTTAATCCCCGGCCCGTTATCCTGTACGCTAATAACCACGGTCTGCCCCTTTTCGATCCTGCTGGATATGACCAGGCTCCCTCCGGAGGATTTACCCTCCATGCCATGAATGATGGCATTTTCCACCAAAGGCTGGAGCAGGAGCTTGAGGAGCGGAACATCCTTACTCTCTTTCGAAATGTGATAATCCACGGTGAAATTGTCCATGAAACGAAGCTGCTGAATTCGTAAATAGTAGTGCAGATGGGTGATGCTCTCCTCAATCGTGAACACCTGCCTGCCCTTATTTAGGCTCAGCCGAAAAAACTTCGACAGATTCATCACCATCTCGCTGATCTCATCCGCATCGTAGTTTTTGGCCGTCCAGTAAATCGAATCGAGGGTATTGTATAGAAAATGCGGGTTGATCTGGGATTGCAGAAACTTCAGCTCGGTAGTCGTTAATCGCAGCTGCTGCTCATAATGATCCTCGATCAGATGCTTCTGTACGACGGCCATCTTGTTAAACGACTGAATGAGAAAGCCGAACTCGTCCTTCCGCTTGGTATCGACATGAATATTCAGCTCCCCGCTGCTGAGCCGCTTCATCCCACGCGACAACTTCAACACAGGGGAGGCAATTCCGCTGTAAACCACCCATGAAATAATGATGGCCAGCAGGATGCTCAGCCCGATGATCGCAACCGTGAACAGGCGCAGCTGATCAGTCTCTTTGTACAGCTCGCTTTTCGGCTGAACCAGCGCGAGGCGCCATGCGGAGTAATCCGAGTCAATCGCTACGGTCATATCCTTGTCGGAAATGTTATCCTCATGCACTCTGCCTGTCTCCACCACCACTTGTCCCTTTTCGTTCAACAGGGCGATACGGCTGTTCTCGGAGGGAAGCAGCGTCTTGATGATATTTAACAGCTTGCTCTTGTTAAAGGACACCACCAGCAGATTCGACTGCCGCTCGCTGTTGTACAGGTCCATCGCACGAATCAAAGAAACGCTGTCCGTATTCGTCATCTGGCCAAAAGTGATACCCTCCGCCACTGGGGATTCCGACATCACGTAGGAAATCCCCGTTCCATTCCTCCGGGCAGCTTCGACGAGCCACTCCTGCTGCGTCTCGCCCTTCAGCTCTTTGCCGCCGTAATGGGTAGAGATAAACCTGTTGGAAGCCCGATGATACACTGTAATCTGGGATATAAACCGGTTCACCGATACGGAATTCGATAGCTGTTCCAAAATATGCTTGAAATCCACAATCGATTGAGTAGAGAAGTTGGTGCTGTTTTTGTTCAGCAGCTCATTCATTCCAGGGTCGCTTGCAATCAGGGTGGATATCTCCTCCACGTTTTGCAGCGCCAGATCAAAATGATTCATCGCTGACGAAAGCGCCATCTCCGTCCGCTCGACCGCCTGTTCATACAGAATATCCCGGGACCGTTCCACCGCAAACAGGCTGATGATGACCAGCGGCAGCAGGATCAGCAGAAAATAACCGGTCAAGCGGGTCTGAATATTTTGCGAAAACCGATCCCGGACCCAGCGAATCAACGCCATCATTCGAGTCCCCCCTCCTTTGGCGGCCGACATCATTGTTTGGAGTACCATTCATTCACTTCCTTCGTGATTTCATCTCCTCCTTCTTCCTTCCACCTCTTCACATAGTCATCGAAGGCATCCAGCGGTTCCAGCCCCATAATGATCTTCGTAAACACGTCCTCCAGATTTTTAAGCTTATTGCTGTACTTCGTCATGGCAGGTGTGGGAACGCCATAGAATGCATTCGGGGTTATATGCGAATGAATCATCTGCAAGTTGTTGTATAGGTTGAAATCGCCTAGTGAGTCAAGCCGCTCCTTAAACAGCATTTGGTCCGGCACATCAACAAGCGACTGATAAATTCCACGGTACAAATGCTTGTCGTGAAGCGCAAAATCCGTCACGATCGCCCCGTCCTCCCAACGCCAGATTTCGTTCTCGAAGCCGAGCTTCAGCGTCTTATAGTCACTGGCAATAAAGTCCAGAAACTTAATCACTTCGGCTGCTTTCTCCGATTCGGCGGGAATGACATTGTAGCCGCGGATAATATCCTTGCCCTCTACCCCTTTGAGTCCGTCCGGTCCCGTGGGATACGGTAGCGGAATCCACTTTGCCTCCGGATCCTTGCTCATATTGGCCGCAATCGGTCCCCGCGTGTCGTACCAAGCTGCGGAGAAGAGGCCCACCGTGCCATTTTCTATTTTTTCGAACAGATTATTTTGCAGGTTAAGAGGAAATTCCCGATCAAGCAGATTCTCCTGATACAGCTTGGCAAAAAACGCGAGGGTCTCCTTTGTTTCAGGCAGAATGCTTCCGTTCACCAGCTGCCCGTCCCGTTCAAACCACATATTACGCTGGGTGCCAAAGGCGCCGAAGAACGGGGAAGACCTGCCCAAATTCGATGTCAGCGTAAGGCCGATCGTATCCTGCACGCCGTTGCCGTCCGGATCATCGAGCGTGAAGGCACGGATGACTTCGTAATATTCCTCCAGTGTTTCAGGCGGCTCCAGGCCAAGCCGATCAAGCCAATCCTTTCGGACATACATCAGCTCTGCCCCGGTCACCTCATTCAAGCTTGGCACCGCATAGATTTTACCGCCATATCGAACCCGATCCCAGACCTCCGGCGGAATTTTCTCTTTTAGATGGGGACCATGCTTGTCGATTAACTCATCCAGCGGCATAAATGCCTTTTGTTTGACATAATTGTCGAACCACACCGGTTCATACGTATGAAGCATATCCGGCAAGTTGCCGGAGGACATAATGACATCCAGCTTCTCGTTGTATACCTCAGGCGGCGGAAGATTAACTCCGATTTCAAGTCCCGTGCGCTCTTCAATGTAATTCAGATACGGATTGTCATTCTCGTCCATGCCGGCAGGAAACGTCATCCCGAGACTGGAAATAACGATGCTGATGGATGCGCTCTTCGGTTGATTCTCCGGCGGATGTTCTCCCTCAGAGTCCGTCTTGTTACACCCGGCAGCAAGGAGCATCAGAAATACACAGACGGGAAGCAATAGAACGTTACCTTTAAGCAGCCTTGACACCCTTCGATTCCCATGTTGAAATAACTCATCATTACAGGCCTTGTTCATCGGCATATGTCCTCACTCCCTCAGCTAGTAAGCTAATATTACTATATAACGATTTTATGGTGAGTTAGCTCACCTTTATAATCATTCTGTAATGTTTTGCAGCTTCCTTCACCCCGGACAAAAAGAAAAGAGCCGTCCCCGGTCTTCCCAAACCAGGGTGCGGCTCTATCTATAACAAAAACATTCATCCTGACATCAAGGACCATGACGTCCCTTTTTACAGCTCGTGTTATTGTTTGGCACAACACACATGCAAGAATAAGCTCCCGCTCCAATTGATCGGCCCGCCCAAAATAATGAGGACAGTTAGACCCATAATATTATTTCGGTTCCTCTTGTTCGCTGCCGTCTTCCAGAAGCGGAATTTCTTTACGCTGCTCTTCCGATTGCACTTGGATCACTTCGAACGTACGGCCACAGTGGGCACAAAACTTAGCGTTCATAGCGGAGCTGTTCCCACAGCCTCTGCATACCTTCTCATCCGTAAGATTGGCGATTTGAAGCAGATTTTGTTCGATTTCAAAATTCAATTGATGAATCTTGGCCACGTAGCTCTGAATACTCTCCTGATCAGGCGGCCATTTCCCAGCTTCGGTTGCAGCAAATACAACCTTGCCGATTTCCAGAAGCTGTTCATCGATGTCGCTTTTTTTACCGTTGTTTTGCAGCTTTAACCGATTGATCTCCACCAACGTTTTGGCTTTGTTTCCGGCGTCGGACACACCGGCCTTAAATTTATCAAAAAAACTCAAGTATGCTCTCCCCTCTCTATTCACCCGTTTGAAGCAGAATTTATTTTTATTCCTACAAGGAGATTCTCAGAATTTTATCATGATCGGTATAGTTCACGCCAGCACCAAGGCCTCTTGCAAACACCTGAATCGGAACGTACGTCACGCCGTCGATCACTTTTGGAGCGACCGTAACGGATTCCGATTTGCCGTTGTAAAAGACGGTTTTGCTGCCAATCGTAAGTGTTATTTTATGATTGCCTCTTTGCACGCCAATGCTGGCCGCTTCGCGATTCCAGGTAACCTCAGCTCCCATTCCTTCAGCGATTTCCCGCAGCGGCACCAAATTGACGTTGTTATACACCAACGGCTCACTGCCAAACTTCACCACGCTGCCGTTCACGAAAACTTTAAGACCCGACTTGGCATAAGCAGGCGCTGCCGGCTTCGGCACAGCGGATTTTGTCGTACTGTTCTTCGATGATTTGGCTTTAGGCGTCGATGAAGGCGATGTGCTGCCTGAAGAGCTCCCTCCGCCGTTATGATAATGATACTCGCCATAAGACAGACCCCAGCGTTCGCAATTGGTACGGCAGGTATGCCCGCCATTGGCATCCGTTCTTCCCGGATGAGCAGAAACAACCGAACCGGACACAAGCAATAAAGCGATGGTGCAGCACAGCATTTTTTTCTTCATAACTAACATTACCCCCTGGTATAATATTCCTCCACTACATTCTAGCATATCTCTTATATAGCAGATGGATATATAGAGGGCTACATAATATAAAAGAAAGACTATTGCATGCTGATGATCGCTTGCCTTGTTTCATTCTCAACCCCCGCGTTTATTCGTTACATATAACAGATCCTTTTGTGCCAAAATATTGCCAGAAAGGAATGAGACCCTGATGAATAAAAAGAAACCTGAATATGATGGACAGTTCCCCGGCGTTGACCCTATTCCCGAGCCCGATCGTCCGGATCAAGCCGCAACCGACAAACTCGACGATCTGGTCCTTGGCGTTTTGGAAGACAAAGATGAATCGAAAATCGATATCGATCCCGATACGGAAAATTACGATAAACTTCGTAAAAAGTAAAACAAGTCCCGTTTCAATATAATGTAAAAAATATAATCAATCTGTTAAAGTGTTCAAAAATAATTTATCGTTCTCATTTTGAGAACGATTATTTTTATGTTATGATTAACATAGAAGCTTGGGACGAAGGGGGAGTAACCGTGAACTGTTTCTTAAAAACAGCAAGAATTCTTTGGATGCTGGTACTTGTTCTGGTCACGGCATTTGCCCTTTACATTCCCGTCCAGGAGTACTACAGCAGCGAAGCCCATGATGAGCGGTATGTATACAAGCATGACCATCATCTGAAAGCGGCTGTTCTGAAACACTCGCAAATTCTCTCCAAACTTAAGGCAGCCGGCAATGCCTTGCCGCTGTTCTTATTGATGTCGGCCGTTCTCATGCTGCAGGCTCCCAAAACACGTCTGCCTTATCGGCCGATCATTCCGCTTCGACTCCGGCTTTTATTATTATTCCCCATTAAATACACATCGAAGTTCGTTTAGTATCCTCCCCTTTTTCGCATTCAAACTGACTGCGGTTTCTTAAATTCGCCCAATTTCTCATTTCTCAGGCAACCCTACGATCAACCTGTGATGATTTACGTATGCACATGGGTTTATTAAAGACTGTGCAATTTCATCCTGAATGGATTGTTTTATTTGGCTGCGTATATTTTGAGATCCGTGTGACCGGTCTGCAAAAAACTAAAAAAGTGTATTTTTAGGAGGATTTTAACCTATGCATGTTCGCGAAACAGATTTGCCCGGAATTGGTAAGAAGTTCGTAATTGATACCCGCGGAGGCGATAAACTGGTCATTATCATCCACGATGACGGCCGCCGTGAAATGTACCATTATGAGCATGACGATCCAGACGAAAGCATCTCCATGATTTCCCTGGATGATGATGAGGCTCGCCAAATTGCCGCCATCGTTGGCGGTCTCACTTATAAACCTAAAGCGCTGGAAACGATCGACATCGCGCTGGACGAATTGATTATCGAATGGTATCGCATCGAGCCCCATTATTACGGGGCTGGCAAATCGATTGGTGATTTGGGCGTACGCCAAGCCTCAGGTGCAACCATCATTGCGACAGTTGATAAAAACAGTAAACAAATCAATCCCGGACCTGACGTTATTATTACGCCGGACTCGACACTCGTTGTCGTCGGTGAACGTCAACAACAGCGGCTATTTAAACAAATCTTGATGAACGGACGTGGTTGATGAATGGATCATTTGGTTTTAGAAGTTGGACTGGCGATTTTCCTGATCGCCCTGGCGGGGTTGCTATCCGCTAAACTCCGGTTTTCCGTCGTCCCTTTCTACATTCTGGTGGGGATGGCGGTAGGGCCTCATGCTTTTCATTTTGGATCATTTGATTTTCGTTTTATAGAAAGTGCCCCGTTCATCGACTTTATGGGTCGTATCGGTGTACTGTTCCTTCTGTTCTATCTTGGCCTTGAATTCTCGGTCGGCCGGTTAATCAAATCAGGGAAGTCCATCGTTGTCGGCGGCAGCATCTATATTGCCATTAACTTTACGCTTGGACTGATGATCGGGATCTTTTCCGGTTTCCCCGTGGCGGAAACACTCATTGTTGCGGGAATAACCACCATCTCCTCAAGCGCGATCGTAGCGAAGGTGCTGGTTGACCTGAAAAGAACGGCGAATCCCGAAACCGAGATGATTCTTGGTATTATCATGTTCGAGGATGTTTTCCTGGCTGTATATATCTCTATTCTGTCCGGACTCGTATTGAGCGGATCATCATCGCTTGGCGGAGTATTGATATCTGCGGTGATCGCCCTCGGATTTATGCTGCTTGTCCTTATTCTTGGCCGTAAAGCCGTACCGCTTCTGAATAAAGCATTAAATATACGGTCGAACGAATTGTTTGCCTTGGTTGTTTTTGGCGCATTGTTCCTGCTCGCAGGATTCGCCGAGACGATTCATGTCGCCGAGGCCATCGGCGCTCTTCTCGTCGGGCTTGTCCTTGCTGAGACAGAGCATCGTGAACGCATTGAGCATTTGATATTACCATTCCGTGATTTCTTTGGAGCCATATTCTTCTTTAGCTTCGGTTTAACGATTGTACCTTCCGAGCTTGGCGGAGCTGTGTGGTTATCGCTGATCGCCGTGATCATCACGCTCCTTGGTAACTTTATTGCAGGCATGCTTGCAGGACGCAGTGCGGGATTGTCCTCCAAAGCATCCTCCAATATCGGTCTGACCATCGTTTCCCGCGGAGAATTCTCCATTATTCTCGCGAATATGGGTAAAGCGGGCGGACTTGCAACCTTCATTCAGCCGTTTGCAGCCCTGTATGTGCTGATACTGGCGATACTCGGACCGCTGCTCACCAAGGAGTCCAAGCATGTGTATAACTTTTTGAACAAAATCATTAAATTTAAAGACTATAAGGAGAAGAAACCGGTTAAACCGAAGCTAAAGGATGAAAGTGCTAGCGGATAAAGGAGGGTACATTGCCTATGGTTCAAGCCCCGGTTCGGGTAACGAACGGTCCGCAAAAGACCGTAAATAAGGCAAGTACACGAAGAAGAATGAGCATGGCTGCCATCGGAGGACTGATAGCGGCATTCGGTTTAGATTTATTTCTTGTTCCCAGCGGCATCATCGCGGGCGGCGTCACAGGAATCTCTGCCCTCGCTTCGCATCTGACGGGACTTCATACAGGCATGTTTCTGTTTGCATTAAACCTGCCTCTGCTCCTGCTGGTCTACCGTAGGTCCAACCGTGAAAGAGCCGTCATTGCCACCATCGGGCTGCTTACTTTTTCCGTATGCTCGATCCTGTTTTTTCCGGTTCCCGCCCTCATTGACAGCAAGATCGGGAGCGCAGGCATCGGCGGCATTATCCTTGGGCTGGGCATCGGTCTCGGCCTTCGTTACGGCGTCGTCCTGGACACACTCCAAATGCCCAAGATGCCGCAGCAGATATCACATCTGCTGACCCGTTTAAAGCTGCCGTACGTCCATATCATGGTCAATACATTCGTGCTGTCATTGGCCGGACTGCTGCTCGGCTGGGAACGAGCGATGTACTCTGCGATCGCCTGCCTGATGGCGCTGGAGACCGGACGTATTACGACTTCAAGCCTTCCGCTTAAACGCGAGGTCCGGATTCGAAGCGTGAGCGAAGCGGAAATCAGACACAGCATGAAATCCATCATGGGGTATGATTCCAAAGCTGCTGACACGAAAGATGACGCTATGCATGATGGTGACACCATCGGTTCGAGGCAGCTGGTCTATCGGGTTCACATTTTGGAGATGCCCAGGTTCAAATCCATTGTGAGAAGCCTGGATCCGAATGCCGAGATTACCATCATTCAGAAGTAAGTTTCTCTCTAACACGTAGACAGGCCGGCTAAGGGGTTGCCCTAGCCGGCCTGTTTTTTAAGATATCAGAAAGTATAAACTCCGAAGCTTAGGCTTTCCTGATATCGCAAGAAAAACATCCCTAACCGCAGTCTGTCTTCTAAAGTAAGTACGTCGATAGACGTTTTTCTGATGATATCCCTGCTATTTACGAAACTGCTGGATCAGAAACAGAATCAACGAGCCCACCACGCTGATGACGAGGCAGGTTACAATCGGAAAATAAATTTTGACATGGGGTTTATCCACCACGATGTCACCTGGCAGCCGGCCGACAAATCGTCCAATGACAGGCCACAGCAGCCCGATCACAATTAGAGCGCCACCTATCCATAATAGAGCCCGAGTTACAGGATGCAAGGGTACGGTCACCTCATTCTTCAAATCAAACACGTAAGCACGCAGGTTTCCTTGTATCATAGCGGATTTGGGTGCCGCCTGCAAGGTCGGGTCCTTCCTGTCAATCAAGCGATCATCCTTTCACCGCCCCAGCCGTCATTCCGTCGATAAAATACTTCTGGAAGGCCATGAATAAAATAAAGATCGGGATGATCGAGAAAAAGGAGCCGACAATTAATAAATCATAGTTGTTCCCGTAAGGGGTCAAGAGCGTCTTCAATCCGATCGGAAGGGTATACTTGCTATCGTCGCTGAGCACCATGAACGGCCATAGAAAGTTGTTCCAGCTGTTCATGCCGTTCAGAATCGCCATAGCAGCGAAGGATGGCTTCATCACAGGCAGGATCAGCCGCATATAGATTCCGTATTCGGTCGCGCCGTCCACCCGCCCTGCCGCAATCATTTCTTTTGGAACCCCTCTTAAATACTGCCTGAAGAAGAAAATCGTGGCCGCGCTCGCGATCCCCGGCAGGACTATCGCCGAATATGAATTCATTAGGCCCAGGTTGTACGTCAGGGAGTATAGCGGAAGAAGAAGAATTTCAAAAGGAACCATCATAATCAGAAGCACGCAGATAAACAAGAAGTTCTTGCCGATGAAATCGTAGGCTGCAAACCCGTAGGCAACGGTTGCACTGACCAGCAGGGTTAACGTAACCTGCACCACCGTAAGGAGCAAGGAGTTAAAAAACCACATGAAGTAGGAGTGATCCCCTGTAAACAGGTAGGTGAAATTGTCCAGGCTCATCACCGACAGGTCAAATTTCAGATTCAGTCCATACCGGATCAAATCCTCGCCGGGTTTAAACGAGGCAATGGTGACGGCATAGAAAGGGACCAGGATTAGAAAGCACAGTATGGAGAACAAAATGAAGAGGATTATTTTGACCAGCGTTTCTCTTCTCATCCTCAATCCTCCTTCTTGAACATGCCGGAGAGCTTCAGCTGCGTCAGGTTAATGAGCATGGTGATTGCCAGCAGCACAATCCCTACAGCGGCCGCATAACCCAGATTGTTCTTCTCAATGCCTTGACGGTACAGATAACCGACGATCGTGAGACCGATATTTTTCGGGGAGTTGTTGCCGTTCCAGAGCATCATGCTCTCGATAAACATGGCAAGCCCCGCATAAATGCTGATCGTTAACACATAAATCGTGGTCGGCTTCAACAAAGGCATCGTGATTTTGGTAAACTTCTGAAAGGCCGAAGCCCCATCGATGGATGCCGCCTCGTAATATTCGCCCGGGATGTTTTTAAGCCCAGATAAAAAATAGAGCATATTCACTCCCGTCCACCGCCATGTGGCAAGAGCCACCAGAGCAATAAAACCGGTAACCTGTCCCTTCAGAAACTTCACCGGGTCGATCCCGAACCACCCCAGTATACTGTTAATGAGCGACCCTTCCATCTCGCCGAACATCAGCCGAAAAATGGTGCCTGCTACAACAACCGACGTCAGTGCCGGGAAGAAAAAGGATGACTTAAAAAACTCTCTTCCCCACATAAACTTATTGTTGATCAGCACAGCAAACAGCATGGGGAACGGAATCAGGATAAGGAGCGTCAGGATCATGTATATCGCGCTGTTCGTCACCGCCTTCAGAAAGACGCCGTCCCCCATCAGCTTCCCGTAGTTAGCCAAGCCGATCCAATCCGCCTCCTGCCCGAGCTGCGTCTTCTGAAAGCTCATGCTAAACGAGCTGCCCAGCGGAAACACCCAGAATATGAGGAATACCAAAATAAAGGGCAGGACAAACACGTAAGGAGCAACCTTTTGCGAGTACAGAAATTTTTTAATCATGATTCTACTCCTTTAATGAGAGCCGCTCACCGACGAATCCATGAGCAGCTCTTCGTTTTTGTACCGTATGAGCGAGTGTCATTTCAATTCCTGTTCAATTTGCTTTTGGGCATCATTCAGTGCTTCGGTAATGTCCTTGCCATCCTCAAAAATCTCGTTGAAGGTCGTGGTGCACAGGACGTTGTTGATGGTAGGCGATGCGGAGGTCGATTTGATTAACCGGATTTCATCCCGGATCTCATTCAACACATCAAACGGGTTATTGACAAAATATTTCACGAACTGATTCTCGGCATTGTGCGTAACATCCTTCATGTCCCAAACGTCCATATTAACCGGATCGAATCCAAGCGTGTTCCAGATCTCTTTATTGGCATCCAGGGACAGCTTGGCGAATGCCAGAAAGTCTTTCGCCAGCTGTACGTCTTTTGCGGTCTTGGTAACGACCGTGCCGGTGCCGCCGCCGCCAACCGATCTTGGCATTCCTTCTTCAATGACCGGAATCGGCGCGATGGCTATTTTCCCGGACAAGTCGGACATGTAGTTGGTGTATCTGGACATTTGCCACAGCGGCATAAAGGCCGTAGCGTAATTTCCTGCATTAAACTCCCCATAGGCTTCCTCGGTATCGGGCTGGCCGCCGGCAATGGTCGCTATGACATTGTTATCCTGCAAGTCCTTGAGAAGTGTCATGGCCTTCACCATCGCTTCCGAGTTCACGATCGGATTGCCGGAATCGTCCGTCAGATCCGCGCCTTGCTGCGCCAATAGCATGGAAGCTTGCCAGGCTGCGCTTGTATCGGCTGTTCCCATGTACTTGCCCGTTTTTTCATACACCTGGATACCCGCCTGCTTGAAATCCTCCCAAGTTACGATATCCTCAAAGTTGACCCCGGCCTCCTCCAAAATCTCGGTATTATAGAAGGCTACGGATGCGCCAACATGGGTCGGGATGCCGTAGTTAACATCTTCCTTGCTGTATAAGTCAATTCGGGATTTGACGATGGTATCCCGGTATGGATCAATCACGTCATTGAGCGGTTCCAGCTGCGGCGTACCGGACAGGAAATCCGGAAACTTCCCAAGCTCGATATCCGCAATGTCGGGTGCCCCTGTCCCCGATTGAACCGCAATAGACAATTTGTTATGCATGTCGTCATACGGCATGACCGTCACGTTCAGCTTGATTTGGCGTTCGGGATTCTCAGCGTTCCATTTACCCAGCATTTTCTCGAAATGCTGTCCATGCAGCTCAACAAACGTCCAATAAGACAACTCCGTAGCGCTTTCCCCTGCCCCGCCATCCAGAACCGAGGTTTCGCCGCCGGCATTGTTCGATTTACCGCACCCCCACAGAAACAGCGTCAAACATAACACCATGAATACAACCATCCATTTTTTCATCATCCTACTGGACCTCCCTTAATGTTCGTTCATACAAACCTACACTTCAAAAATCGTACTTCTGCTCTCCTCCAGAAATAAAGCGCTTTCATAATGTGTGTAATTTGATATGAGTAGTTGGGAGATGGGGCAGCCCATGATTCAACTGCCCCGTGAATTTCCTTAAGCTTTTTTCAAGCGAATAACGTTCCATGATGCTTTGCCAAGCCTTGCGGTAACCATGCCATTATCAAGCTTAGCTCCACCCTGGTGATGAGGCTTGACTCTTTCCTCGGATGCGGTATTCACCGCTTTCAGATCCTCATGCTCCATGACGATATGCTCCAACAGCCGGTAGCCTTCAAAGCTGCGCACATCACATTCGAGCTCCAATGCTTCCTCCAGATGACGATTCACGGCAAAGATCGTAATTTCTTCATCCTCTTCGTTATGAACAACCGCACTGTCCAAATACGGAACATCGGTAAAATCCTTGGAATCATACTTCGGTGACTCAACGATCGGCAGCAGCGATACGCCCCGGCCAAATCTGGAAGCATGCAGATACGGATAAAAGATCGTCTGCTTCCAAGAACGGCCGCCGTTCTCGGTCATAATCGGCGCGATTACGTTGACGAGCTGTGCCAGGCAAGCCATCTTCACCCGGTCTGCGTGGCGCAGGAAGGTGATCAGCATGCTGCCGACAAGAATGGCATCTTCGAAATTATACACATCCTCCAGCTGCGGCGGAGCAATGCTCCATGGATCAATCTGCCTGTCGGCGTCATTGGAATGGTACCAGACATTCCACTCGTCGAAGCTGAGATACATTGTCTTTTTGCTGCGTTTCTTAGCCTTGATGTAATCGCAGGTGGATTTGACCGTATGAATAAAGTGATCCATATCCAGGGAAAGGGCCAGATAGTTGGCGGTATCGTTATCGCGGTTACCGTAATATTGATGCAGCGATATGTAATCAACCGCCTCGTACGTATGATCCAGCGTCACGGCTTCCCATTCAGGGAATGTAGGCATCCCCGTGCTCGAGCTTCCGCATGAAACCAGTTCAATGGTCGGGTCGACAAGCCGCATGGCTTTTGCCGTCTCCAGCGCAAGCCGGCCGTATTCCGTCGAGGTCTTATGTCCGATCTGCCAAGGTCCATCCATCTCGTTGCCAAGACACCAGGTCTTGATCTTGTGCGGCTGTTCATAACCATGACTGCGTCTTAGATCACTCCAATATGTGCCTCCGGGATGGTTGGTGTATTCCAGCAGATTTCTGGCGGCATCGATCCCCCGAGTACCCAGGTTCACGGCCATCATGACATCCGAACCCACTTCCTTGGCCCAGGATATAAACTCGTTCGTGCCGACATCGTTCGGCTCCAGCGTTCTCCAGGCCAGCTCCAGCCGCTTTGGCCGTTCGGCAACAGGACCTACGCCATCTTCCCAGTTATAGCCCGATACAAAATTCCCGCCGGGATATCTTATAATCGGGACATCCAGTTCCTTGATCAGTTCCTTTACGTCGTTACGAAAACCTCCTGCATCCGCGGTTTCATGGCCGGGTTCGTAAATCCCACCATATACAGCACGGCCTAGATGTTCAATGAACGAACCATAAATACGGTTATCAACTTGCGCGATCCGAAACGACTTATCCACGATCATACGTGCTTTCAATTTCTCAGCTGCCAAGTCCTTCACCTTCCGTTAATATAATTATGAAACAATTCAAATAATATTGAATGAATTCGTTTTCAAGTATAAAATATCATATGAGAGGTCAGCTGTAAATATAGAAATATAAAATGATTTATATAAATTAGAAATGAATTGCTTTTATCCCTAAAAGATCGTTTAATCCTGCTCAAAATCACCATTTTCCCGTGTATTTCGAGTTATTATTTTCATAATAATTTCAAACAAAATGAGTTTCCACTGATCAATTTCTTGTTTTTCCAATAAAAATCACGCAGAATCAGATGGCATCTTTATTTAGCGCACATATTGATTTATAATTATTTGAAATAAACAACTTTACCTATTTACCATCGTTATATAATCCTTTAATCGGAAGAAGGTTTGAGATAAGATGATCTACATTAAAGATTTAATGAGCGGGCTTGACATCTTTAAAGCGCTCAGCTCGGAAATTCGCATTCAAATTTTGGAACTGCTGGCCAAGAACCAAAGCTTGAACCTGAACGATCTCGCGAACAAGCTGAATCTCAGCAATGGCGCTATTACTATGCATATCAAGAAATTGGAAGATAGCGGCCTGATCGAAATCAATACGACTGGCGGGAAGCATGGCATTCAGAAAATCTGCTACCTGAACAAAGATACCCTCATGGTTGATCTTCGCAGCAAGGACATTGATAACTTGTACGAGGTGGAGATTCAGGTTGGCCATTACAGCGATTATCAAGCTATCCCGACCTGCGGGCTTGCGACCAAGGACAGCATTATCGGAGATTTTGACGATCCGCGTTATTTCGCCGATCCGGAGCGGATCAACTCGGAGATCATCTGGCTTACCGAAGGTTTCCTGGAATACCGGATTCCGAATTATTTGAAGTCCAACCAATCGTTCCGCGAGATCCAATTCTCTCTAGAGCTTGGCTCCGAGGCGCCGGGATATTGCGACAATTATCCGTCGGACATTTTCTTTTACGTTAACGGGATCGAGATTGGCAGTTGGACAAGTCCGGGAGATTTCGGGGACAAACGGGGTACCTTCAACCCTGAATGGTGGCCGCCGCATTTGAACCAATACGGCATGTTGAAGCTGATCCGGATTAACAAGGAAGGCAGCTTTATCGATGGATGCCGCATTTCGGATGTCGGTCTGAACCAGATTCAGCTTGATTACAAGAGCGAGCTCACCTTCAGGATCGCCGTTAACGAGCGATCTGTTAATAAACGCGGTTTAACGATTTACGGCAAGCATTTCGGCAACTACAGCCAGGACCTGTTGGCCCGCGTGCTGTATGATGTGAAGGAAGATTAAAAGGAAATACTGATATCTTCGTTATTTGAATACTTTGAGACACAAAGGATTTCAACAAAAAGGGGCTCTCCATGATCATTCGATCATAAAGAGCCTCTTTTTCATAGATATCATCATATGCCTGTGTTAAGAACACGAATGATAACTTCACTGTTTTATTGAACGATTACAGTTCATGATTCATCCACTTCCATGGACTGCTCCGTCTTTCCTAACCAACCTTGGCCTCGTTCAATGCCCTCAAAATGGTATGGCGGTCGCGCAGCGTGTGCGCCTCCTGAAGACTCTCCCGGAACAGCTCGTCATCAATGCCAAGCTCCTGCAGGGTTGACGGACCTCCGGCTTGCCGCAGCAGCTCGGCGATCTCCTCCTTCGAAGGGACCTTACGCAGCCACTCCCGAACCTGCTCTCTATATGTCGCCCAGTGTGTAGGCTCGGCATGAGGATACATGCCCTTATCGGCCGCGTCGTGATAAAGGCTCGATATTTCGCTGCAGGCCACCCCCACTTTGGCACCATGCAGCAGGGCCCGGTTGCCGCGGCGCAAGTACTCCATCTCCCAATAATGCGACAGATGATGCTCCGCCCCGGAGGCAGGGTGGGACTGACCGAACAGCAGCATCGCGATACCCGACTCGATCAAAGCCGTCATCAGAATGCGGATCCCTTCCTCCGTGCGCTGGCCAATCGCCTCCACATGCTGAATGCAAGCCTCAAGCGCCTTCTCCGTAATGGCCGCCACCTGTTCATCATAGGGCTCGCCGGCCGTGGTCGAAGAGAATTTCCAATCCAGCAGCGATGTATATTTGCCTAGCATATCGCCAAAGCCTGCCGCTACCAGCGGCTGCGGTGCCTTCACAAGAATGTCCGGATCGGCGAATATCGCGATCGGAGCCGTGGCCGCAAAGGTTTGCTTGACTCCCCGGATCACGATCGGCGCTCCCGCCGAAGTAAAGCCGTCGACCGAAGGTGCCGTAGGCACCGAGATGAAGGGTTTGCCGCTCCGATGACTCACAAAGCGCGTAATGTCATGAATGGTCCCGGACCCCACAGCGATCAGGCATCCTGTCCCTTCAGGCTCCACTTCGATAAACAGCTGCATCAAGGAGCGTTCATCCGCGACAACGTCGCCTTGCTCATCTGGCTGAATCAGACACAGCCGGGGCTTCTGACCATCGGCTTCCAGGCTCTGCACCAGCTTTTTACCCGCCGCTTCATACGTATTCGCATCTGCAACAACGATTGGTGAACTGAGGCCCTGCCGTTTAAGATACGAAGGCACGTCTTGCACAGCGCCGGGCTCAAGCACCATGGTTTCTAGCCCGCGGAACGTCGGCTGCTGCTCCCTAATCCGGTTCATTAAACCTTTTGCATCGTTCAAGTAATCCGTCACGTTCGTTCCTCTCCTTCATCCCATCCTGCCGTATTTATTCAGGCTTCTAGTCTGACAGGGCCTATTCAGCCGTTTGCTTAATTCGTTTCAGCCGCTTCATCACGTCGTTTTCGCCCCGGCCAAAATAGTCATGCAGCTTGCTGTATTCCTGATACAGCTGCTCATACACTTCCACATGCTCCGGAATCGGCTTGAAGGTCTCTTCCTTCACCCGTGCCATCTTCTCGGCGGCATCGATAATCGAATCATACCCGCCCTGCGCCTCGCCCGCAGCGACTGCAGCGAACATCGCGGCGCCAAGCGCCGGCGTCTGTTTGGAATCAGCCACCATAATTTCGCGATTCGTCACATCCGCATAAATCTGCATCAAGAGACGGTTCTTTTGAGGCAGTCCGCCGCAAGCATACAGGACGTCCACCGCGACACCGTTCTCGTGAAAAGCGTCCACGATTTTGCGCGTACCGAATGCGGTCGCCTCAAGCAAGGCGCGGTAGATTTCCTGCGGCTTCGTCAACAGGGTCATCCCTAACATCAGCCCGGTCAGATCCGTATCCACCAGCACGGAACGGTTGCCGTTCCACCAATCCAGTGCAAGCAATCCGGTTTGACCCGGCTTATAGGCAGCCGCTTCTCGCTCAAGCCATTGATGCACGCCGATTCCTTCCTCGGACGCAGCTTCTTTTACATACGCGGGAAGCGCTTCCTCGACGTACCATTCAAAAATATCGCCTACTGCCGATTGCCCGGCTTCATAACCGTATAATCCGGGAATGATGCCATCCTCGACGACACCGCACATCCCTTCAACCTGCTTCTCTTCGGTACCGAGCAGCATATGGCAGATCGATGTGCCCATCGCCATTACCAGCTTGCCCGGTGTGACGACACCGACCGCAGGCACCGCGGCATGAGCGTCAACGTTGCCGACGGCCACGGCAATCCCTGGAGTTAAGCCCATCATCTCCGCCATCTTCTCAGTAAGACCGCCTGCGCTGCTGCCGAGGGGACGGACCTCTCCGCGCAGCTTCGTATCGGTCAGATCCTCCAGCCGGGGATCCAGCGCCTTAAAATATTCCTTGCTTGGATATCCGTCTTGTTTATGCCATATCGCTTTGTAACCAGCCGTACAGCTGTTGCGAACAATCTGGCCGGTCATTTGGGAAATGACCCAATCGGTCGCTTCCAGGAATCGGTCCGCACGTTCATAGATCGCCGGTGCCTCATCAAGAATTTGCCATACCTTGGCAATCATCCATTCGGAAGAAATCTTCCCGCCATAGCGGGGCAAGAAGGCTTCTCCGCGCTCAGCGGCAATCGCGTTGATCTTGTCTGCTTCAGGCTGGGCGGCATGATGCTTCCACAGCTTAACCCAGCTGTGCGGCTGGTCGGCCAGCTCCGGTTGGAAGCAGAGCGGCTCCCCAAGCTCGTCAACGGGCAGCATGGTGCAAGCCGTAAAATCAATGCCGATGCCGATCACATCCGCCGGATCAATGCCGGATTGCTGAATAACGGCAGGCACGGATACCTTCAGAACCTCCAGATAATCCCCCGGATGCTGCAGCGCCCAATCGTGCTCCAGCTTCTTACCGGAACCTGGCAAAAATTCATCGATGACATGATGCCGGTAAGGCGTAACATGATCCGCTACTTCCTGCCCGTCAGCCAAATTAACCAACACCGCTCGCCCGGACTGTGTTCCGTAATCAACACCAATGGTGTATTTATTCCCCATCTTATTTCCTCCTACAGATGAAATCATTAATGATGAATACAAGTTACTTTTGACCGTAATAGGCATTAACTCCATGCTTCCGCAAAAAATGGCGATCCAGCAGCGTCTGATCCATCGGTTCGGTTTCCGGATTAATTTGCTGCATCCGGGCTGCAATTTTAGCGCATTCCTCTAACACTACCGCGTTATGCACCGCATTATGCGGATCCTTGCCCCACACGAATGGCGCATGCGAATGGACAAGCACCCCGGGCACCATGTTCGGATCCAGGTCCGCGAATCGCTCGACAATAACGTTGCCCGTCTCCAGCTCATAGGCTCCCTCAATTTCTTCGCGGGTCATGGGCCGCGTAACCGGAATCTCTCCGTAAAAATAGTCGGCGTGCGTCGTTCCGTAGGCAGGAAGCGCACGTCCGGCTTGAGCCCAACTCGTTCCCCACGGAGAGTGGGTATGCACAATTCCGCCAATCTCTTTAAAGTTCTGATATAGGACCAGATGAGTCGGGGTATCGGAGGAGGGGCGCATATCCCCTTCAACGACATTTCCCTTCAAATCCAGAACGACCATGTCGGCCGCTTTCAAATCCTCATAAGGCACACCGCTTGGCTTAATGACAAACAGTCCACGTTCACGGTCGATGCCGCTGACATTTCCCCATGTAAAGGTAACGAGTCCGTGCTTCGGAAGCTCCAGATTCGCCTCCAGCACCTGCTGCTTTAAATCCTCCAACATGAACAACCGCTCCTCTCTATATTTGAAAAATATAGTTGTACGTACAAGTTGGCAAACAAGAGTCCGAAACTCGGACCTTGCACTCCCTTATCTCTACCGTTTCTTCACCGATTCTCTCTCCACCAGCTCCGGCTGAAACACCGTATCCTCTATAACGGTATGAAACTCAATCATACTAATTAATTGTCTGGCCGCCATGATTCCCATCTCTGTCTTCGGGTGGGTCATCGTCGTCAGCTTCACGCCGGAAGCAACGGCAAGCGTCGAATCATCGAAGCCGACCATGGACACATCCTGCGGAATATGCAGCCCGCATTGCCCGGCAGCCTCCGCTAAAGATACAGCCAGCTCGTCGTTATAACATACAAACCCCGTCGGTCGCTGCTCCTCCGGCTGCTTCAGCAACTGGATGGCCTGATCATACGGAAGACTTCCCTTCTGTTCCGTTGTATACGTAACCACCCGCTCCGGTGAAACGGGAATTCCAGCCTCGCGATGTGCACGTAAGAAGCCTTTCAGCCGGTTCACGCCTTGAAGATCATCCCGCTTGAAGAATCCGGCTATCGCCTGGTGTCCGTTCTCGATCAAATGACGTGTGGCCTTGTAACCGCCAAGCTCATCATCAAGCTTCAGACAAGGACATTCCAGCTCCCGATACTTCTCATTGATCATCAAAAACGGAATTCCCTTCTCCTGCAGGGACAGGAAATACGTCAAATTCGGGTTGCCCTCCGCACTCTTGGTCGGCTCGATAATGAGCCCGCTGAGCGGCTGACTGGTCATGAGCTGAAGACTCTCCATCTCCTTCACCTTGTTGTTATCGGTACTAGAGAGCAGCAGGCGATATCCCTTGCTGCGCAGCTCCGCCTCCGCTCCCCGAACGATATGCGGGAAGATATAATCCGAGATGTAGGTTGTAATGATGCCGATCGTCTTAACCTGCTCACTCTCCCGCCGGTCGGGATTTCTGGCGAACGTCCCTTTTCCCTGAATCCGTTCCAGCCAGCCCTCCTTCTCCAGCTCGCCGAAGGTTTGGCGGACCGTCTGGCGGCTTACGCCGAACTGGTCGGCGATTTCATGCTCCGAAGGAACCTGTTTGCCTGCTTGAAGCCTTCCGGATTCAAACCAGGAGAGCAGTTCGTTTTTTAATACAATATATTTGGGTATCCGTCTATTATTCATCATTCACCTCTAGCCTCACGCACTCATTATGTTAGGATCACCTGCAATCCTAAGTTATCTCGCTATTGTAACACAGGCCAGGGGAATGCCGACAGAACCAGTTACCGCAGACGGTATGCGGCTTCACTCCAACGCAGCTCGTTCTTGAAGCGAGGTATCGTTGTATCCTTATCAATAATGACCGCTTCAATGCCGACCATCTCCGCCCAATCGCTCAAATGCTCTGCCGTCATGGCATAAGATAGAACGGTATGGTGCGCTCCGCCAGCCAAAATCCACGCTTCCGCAGACTCGCGAAGGGATGGCTGCGGTTTCCACAGCACACGGGCAACCGGCAGCTTCGGCATCGGCTGTTCAACCTTGACGCCATCCACCACATTCACCAGCAGTCTGAAACGGTGTCCGAGATCAACCAGGGAAGCATTCACAGCTGGGCCGTCCTGGCCGTTAAACACGAGACGTGCCGGATCTCCCTTGCCCCCGATCCCGAGCGGATGAACCTCCAGCGTCGGTTTATCCAATGCGATGGTCGGACATACCTCCAGCATGTGCGATCCAAGAATCATATGATTCCCCGGCTCGAAGTGATAGGTGTAGTCCTCCATGAAGGAAGTGCTTTTATTGCCGGCAAGCACCTTCAATACACGGGTCAAGGCAGCTGTTTTCCAATCCCCTTCCCCGCCGAAGCCGTAACCCGACTCCATCAGACGCTGTACGGCGAGTCCCGGAAGCTGCTTCATTCCATGCAGATCCTCAAAGGTCGTCGTGAATGCGCCAAAGCCGCCTTCCTCGAGGAAACGACGAAGCGCAATCTCGATCCGGGCTTGGTACGCAATGGAATCGCGTACAGGGCCATCGCTAAGCCCTTCCTTGGTTATCGAATACAAGTCGGCATATTCATTCAAGAGGGCTTTTACCTCATCATCGCCGACTTCATTCATGGACTGCACAAGATCGCCGATGCCATAACCGTTCACGGACCAGCCAAGCTTGATTTGCGCTTCTACTTTATCTCCTTCGGTTACTGCCACCTGGCGCATATTATCGCCGAAGCGGGCCACCTTCAGCCTGCGGCTTTCGGCATAGGCCGCGGCGGTCCGCATCCAGCCGGCAATGCTGTCACGAACCTCCCCGTCTTCCCAATGGCCCACAACCACCTTGCGGGCAATTCCGAGACGGGCACCGATATGACCATACTCGCGATCACCGTGAGCGGATTGGTTCAAATTCATAAAGTCCATATCAATCGTTTCCCAAGGGATATCCCGGTTGAATTGGGTATGGAAATGAAGAAGCGGCTTCTGCAATTGGGCTAGCCCCGCAATCCACATTTTGGCCGGGGAGAAGGTATGCATCCAGGTCATAATCCCTGCGCAGGACTCATCGTTGTTAGCCTCAAGAATCAGGTTGTATATTTCATCGGGTGTCGTTACGATCGGCTTGAACACAATGGGGTAGGAAAATACAGGATCTTTATCAAACTCCGTTGCCACGATGCGGGAATGCTCAGCTACCTGCTCCAGCGTTTCGGGACCATACAAGTGCTGGCTTCCGGTGACGAACCAAAAAGAATGCGGTTTCAATTTCATAATAATAACGCCTCCTGTATGAATGCTTGCTCACTAACTTGTACATACCTATATACAATAATTATCGATCTACTTATAAATGTACGTACAAGTTGAATCACTCACATTCTAACCCCGCATCTCAAAAATAGCAAGATCTAAATAAAAAAAAGAGCTGCCCCTGCAGGTGGAAAAAACGAACCCTTACAGAGACAACCTTCTATTTATTCAAATGATGATGATAATTTATCTCCAAAACGCCAATGAACTCGAATGAGTACTCTTCCTTAGACCGTCAAATAATGCTCGAACTGCTCCATATCGATAGCATCCTGTACCCCTTCGGCAACAATTGTGCCTTTATCCATGACATAAATATAGTCGGCTACGCTCCGAACAAACTCGATGCTCTGCTCCACCAGAATGACCGACGTTTCCCCTTTGGCTTTGATCCCCCGGATCACGTCTTGAATTTCCTCCACGATGGAAGGCTGGATTCCCTCGGTCGGCTCGTCGAGCAGCAGCACCTTGGGTCTGGAAGCGAGCGCCCTCGCAAAGGCTAGCTGCTGCTGCTGACCACCGCTTAAATCACCGCCTTGACGGTGGTACATTTGGGGCAGCACTGGGAACAGGGCTAACACATCCTCCGGGAATGCCTTCCTCCTCGGCACGATTGGCTCAAGTCCGAGCAGCAGATTTTCCTTCACGGTAAGCTGGGGAAAAATCTCGCGCCCTTGCGGAACATACCCGATGCCGCCTCTCGCTCTTTTTACGGAATCCCAGCCGGTAACCTCCTGCTCGCCAAGAGTCATCCGTCCCTGCCGGATTTTCAACTGCCCGATCAGGGTCCGCATGAGCGTGGTTTTGCCGACGCCGTTGCGCCCTACCAGACACACGACCTTCGCCGGGTCGACAACCATGGATACGCCGCGGAGGACGGGGCTCTCCCCGTAGCCCGATTCAATGCCCTGCAGCTTGAGCATTCGCCTCCCTCCTTTTTCCCAGATAAATCTCGGCTACCAGCGGATCGCGTTGAATCTCCTGCATGGAGCCTTCCTTCAGCAGTTTCCCTTCATGCATCACGGTAACCTTAGCGGCAAAAGAGCGCACAAACTCCATGTCATGCTCAACGACAACGACGGAGCATTCCATGGCGATGCGCTGGAGGAGCGCGCCGGTCTTCATCGTCTCCTCGTCCGTCATCCCCGCCACCGGCTCATCGAGCAGCAGAAGCCGCGGCTTCTGAAGCAGCAGCATGCCGATCTCCAGCCATTGCTTCTCTCCATGCGACAGAGAGCCTGCCCGAACGTGTATCCGATCGGGCAGCCCGATCAACTCCAGAACCTTCTTCATTTCGAACGTGGTGCATCGATTTCTCCTGGCCTTCAGCGCACGGAACACGCTTCGATCGGGATCGACTGTCAGCTCCAGGTTTTCTTTGACGCTCAGGTTAGGAAATACCGACGGCGCTTGAAATTTTCGCCCCACGCCGAGACGGGCGATTTCATACTCCCGCTTTCTGGTGATTTCCAGTCCGTCCCCCAGCAGCACCTTTCCTGCGGCAGGCTTTGTTTTCCCGCAGATCACGTCCAGCATCGTGGTTTTTCCCGCGCCGTTCGGGCCGATCAGAAAATGCAGCTCATGCTGACGCAGTGCCAGATTCATGCCGTTTACCGCCACAAACCCGCCAAAAGTGACCGTAATGTTCTCCGCGGACAACACGATGGGGGAAATACCGATACCCCTGACTTCACCATGGACAGCTAGCGGCAAATCAACTCTCTTCGCGTACGGCTGCATGCACAGTCCCTCCTCTTCGAGATAATGACGAAGCCACCTTGCTCCACAATCCGGTCAATCCTTTTGGCATCAACACAACAACGATGACAAATAATGCACCCAATACAAGCAGCCATCCTTCCGGATAAGCCTCGCTGATCCCGGTCTTGGCCGCGTTCAGCAGCACGGCGCCAATAATAGCGCCGATCAGCGTTCCCCTGCCGCCGAGAGCGACCCAGAGCACCATTTCAATGGATGGAACGATGCCCATCATTGACGGCGAAATAATGCCGACCTGAAGGACAAACAGCATGCCTGCAAGCCCGGCCAGACCGCCCGATACGGCAAAGGCAAAGGTCTTGTAACGGGAAGGGTCAAAACCCAGAAACCGCACCCGGTTCTCCCCATCTCTTGAGGCTTCCAGCACCTGGCCCACCCTGCTGTTCACAATTCTTCGGCACAGAATATAGGCTCCTGCCAAAGCGGCAAGCGTAATAAAATACAACCCGATTTTCGTTGACGGCGCATTCAGATTAAACCCCAAAATGGAATTGTATCCCGTAAGCCCGTTCGTGCCCCCTGTCCACTCCTGCTTGCCTACAAACAGCGTAACCACAATCATAACCAGAGCCTGCGTCAGAATCGTAAAATATACGCCGACGATCCGGTTGCGAAACGTAAAGAATCCAAGTATCAACGCAAGCAGGGCCGGAAGCAGCATCCCCAGTAGCAAGGCCGCGGGGAACGATCGGAACGGCTCCCAGAACCATGGGAGCGCCGTCACCCCACTCCATCCCATGAAATCAGGCAGGGAAGCGCCGCTGGCGTCCAGCTTCAAATACATGGCCATGGCATAAGCGCCTAATCCAAAGAACACGCCGTGCCCAAGGCTTAAAATGCCGCCATAGCCCCAGATCAGATCAAGCCCGACCGCCAGGATCGCCAAAGCCAGAAATTTCGTTAACAAACCGAGGCGAAAAGGGGTCGTGAACAAAGGTGCCATACACATCAGGAGCAGTACCACGCTCCACATCATCCGTTTCGATCGGCTGCCGGGGTTTCCTGTCAACCATTTCAGCACCATACCATCCCCTCCTCTCTAATCCAGGCTGCGTGTTCGTAGTGCAACGAGCCCGCGTGGCTTCCACTGCAGGAATGCCACGATGCAGGCGAATACCAGCACTTTGCCGATGGATGCCGAAGTGTAGGTCTCAAACAGCGTATTGAACACGCCAATGCCCAGCGCCCCGGCAACCGTGCCGATCAATTTCCCAACGCCGCCAAGGACCACCACCATGAAAGCATCGACAATATAGTAGGTTCCGATCGAAGGACCGATCGGGCCAAGCAATGTTAACGCGCAGCCGGCAATGCCGGCAATGCCCGAGCCGATCGCAAACGTCAGGCCGTCCACGCGTCGGGTTGAAATACCGAGACACCCGGCCATGCTTCGATTTTGCATCACCGCCCGCATTCTTCGGCCTTGGACCGTTCTATAAATATAGAGATACATGGCTGTCAGCACGACGGCCACCAATACGATGATGAACAGCCGCTTGTATGGAAGGACGATGCTTGAAGTGATCGCCAGCCCGCCGTTTAGCCAGGACGGGCTGGTAACAGCCACATTCGGCGCGCCGAAGATGAATCTTGCGATTTGCTGGAGCATCATCCCGACGCCCCATGTAGCGAGCAGACTATCCAGCGGCCTGCCGTACAGATGGCGGATGAGCACCATTTCAAGCAGCCATCCGACGGCGGCTGCAACCAAGAACGATACAAGCAAAGCTGCGATGAAATAGGTGTCGAACCAGGATTTCGGCATATACGCGGTAAACAAACCTTGCGTGACGTACGTTGAGTAAGCACCGATCATGATCAGCTCGCCATGGGCCATATTAATGACATTCATCAAGCCGAACGTCACCGCTAAGCCAAGAGCAATCAATAATAGGATCGAGCTGACGCTGAGTCCGTTAAACACTTGCAGGATCGTCATTTCCATCCGGGTGTACCTCCTTTCACGAAATAACCTGTAGGCCATCCATGCATGAGATGAAGCTTTATTCTCCGCTTAATCCCTTCGCCCAATCATAGGTTTTCAGATAGGGATCCGGTTTAACGGGTTCTCCCGAATTCCAGAGCTCCTTAAATTGTCCGTCAGCCTGCACCTCGCCGATGCGCACCGTTTTATGAATGTGCTGATTCTCCCCATCAATGGTTACTTTCCCTTCCGGAGCGGCGAACTCAATGCCTTTTGCCGCTTCCTTCACCTTGGCCACCTCCGTTGTTCCTGCCTTCTCTACCGCGGCCTTCCATAAGTACACCGCCGTGTATCCCGCTTCGATCGGGTCAGCCGTCACGCGGTCAGCGCCGTATTTTGCTTTGTATTTGTCGACAAAAGCCTTGTTCTCCGGAGTATCGGTAGATTGATAATAGTTCCAGGCTGCCAGATGACCCTCCAGTATATCTGCGCCGATGCCTCGGATCTCCTCCTCCGCCACGCTGACGGACAGCGTGGTCATATCCTTGGAGGTAATGCCCGCATCCTTCAGCTGCTTGAAGAAGGCCACATTGCTGTCGCCGTTCAGCGTGTTATAGACGATATCGGGCTTCGCCTCCTTGATCTTGGCTATAATCGTGCTGAAATCGGTATGACCCAGCGGCGTGTATTCCTCCCCAGCCAGTTCGCCGCCCTCTGCCGTCAACTGTGCCTTGATGATCTTGTTGGCCGTTCTCGGAAACACGTAATCGGAGCCGAGGAGGAACATTTTTTTGCCGCGGTTCTCCAGCAGCCAGGACACTGAGGGTACGATCTGCTGATTGGTTGTTGCGCCCGTATAAAAAATGTTAGGTGAGGATTCCAGCCCTTCATATTGGACCGGATAGAATAAAAGGCCGTTGTTCTGTTCGAAAACAGGGAGCATGGCTTTCCGGCTGGCAGAGGTCCAGCCTCCGAATACGGCGGCAACCTTATCCTGCTGCAGCAATTTGCCCGCTTTCTCCGCGAAGGTCGGCCAATCCGAGGCACCGTCCTCGATTACGGGTTCGATCTGCTTGCCAAGCACGCCGCCAGCTGCATTGATTTCTTCGATGGCAAGCATCTCTGCATCCTTAACGGATACCTCGCTTATGGCCATCGTTCCGCTGAGTGAGTGAAGAATGCCAACCTTAATTGAATCGCCAGCGGCTTCTACCGCCGGACTCCCGTTATCCGCTCCGGCGGTTGGAGCGGCTTCCTTTTCCGTCACGCAGCCTGACATCAAGATTGCACATAAAACAAATGAGGCCCAGCCTTTAACGATCACGCTTTGTTTCTTCATTCGCTCCCAACTCCCTTTTTTACGTTTCCGAACATTCTATCTGCAAACTGACTTCTCTGTTCGTTATCCCACATTATAGTTGCCTTATATTTCCTATGTCAATAATCATGACATTATTTTATTTATTTTTTCGAAAATAACTAAGAATTCTTTTTGTTTTTCGCACTTTAAGTAATGTTATATTACATTAATGATAGATAAACCATGCAATTTACTCTTAATTTTTATTTATATGTTATATTTACTTACACATTAAAAAAGACAACCCTTGATTTCTCAAAAGGTTGTCAACACCGTTACGCCATTTATCTGATCATTTTCCTGTTCGAAATTGAAATCGGTACCCGATCCGGGTAATCCGTAATAATCCCATCCACGTTAATTTGAAGCACATAAGGAATCTGCAGCATATCCCGAATGGTCCATACCATCGTTTTCAGCCCGGATTGATGTATCTTTTGAACCAGCCCTTTGGATACCAGCCTCATCGATACATTCACATACTCCGCATAGGTCTTCATATCTTCCAGCTGCTGCTTGGATAAGTCGCCCGCACTGGTGATAACAACGCCCAGCGGGATATCGGGCATCAGCTGCCGGAATCGAAGGAGAGAGTCCTTATCTGCTGACTGCACGATGATCAGGTCCTTATACCTCTCACCACCATCAGCGCCGATGATATACCTTTTCAACTCGTCTGCAACCCTTTGCTCGATACCCGGATACCGGGAGGGAGATTTCAATTCGATCAACAGCCCGATACGCCCCGCGAAATGCTCAAGCACCTCCGCCAAAGCGGGAATGACTTCTCCTTTAAACGCCGAATCGTACCATGAACCTGCATCCAGCATACGCAGCTCCTCAAAGGTTAAATCGCCTACTTCTCCCTGCCCATCGGTGGTTCGCTCAACCGTGGAATCATGAATCACAACGACCTGTCCATCCTTGCTCAATTGGACATCCAATTCCAGCATATCCGCTCCCATATCAAATGCTTTAACAAAAGAAGCCATCGTATTTTCCGGGGCATAACCCGACGCCCCCCGATGGGCAATATTAACCCAGGACTGATCGCGCTCATTCTCCGACCTCATCCATACTTCCCGTTCCCCAGTTTGATGATAAGGATAATACGGGACATCAGCGTTATTTTGAGAACCGGCCACTGCGAGCACAGCTGTTAGAATAACAATCATTCTTTTCATCGGGTTATCAATCTCCTAGTCGTACCTTGTTCACTTCATAGCTAGCCTTGCTGAAGAACATTTCAGGGCAGCCTGCCCATCCCCATTGATGCTAGTTCTTCCCTTTCTGCTCCAAGTTCAGTCAGATATATATGAAGTCGGTTCGATGTTCACCAGGTGTTAATTATGGTTCATTTTGTATTTAGCTCTTGTAATATGAACATAAATGGAGTAATTTGTACTTATATGAACATTATGAATTCATTATAATAGAATGATGAGGAGATGAACGAACATGGAAAGACGTTATGCATCACACCCTAATGAAGTGAAACAATATGACACAGAAAGACTCCGCAAGGAATTCCATATCCCCGTCCTGTTTACGCCTGACAAGCTGGAGCTTGTCCTGACGCACGAAGATCGTATGATTATCGGCGGCGCCGCTCCCGTTCAAGAACAAGTCAAATTGGAAACCGACCTTAAAGAGCTGGGTGTTTCCTCTTTCCTGGAACGCCGTGAGCTTGGCATTATCAATATTGGCGGACATGGTACCGTACTGGTGGACGGTGCGGAGCATGAACTGAACAACAAAGAATGCTTGTACGTTGGCATGGGCACGGAAGAGGTTATTTTTAAAAGCACGGATCCATCCAACCCAGCCAAATTCTATTTGAATTCTGCGCCAGCGCACCAAACATTCCCGACAGCCAAGGCCACTCTGGAGGAAGCCGATTCCAGCGCTTTGGGCGATATCAAAAATTCCAATGATCGCGTGATCTATCGTTTCATCCATCAAAAAGGCATTGAGAGCGCCCAGCTTGTCATGGGTATGACCCTGCTGAAAGAAGGAAACATGTGGAACACGATGCCTGCCCATACCCACCCAAGACGGATGGAGGCTTATCTCTATTTTGATTTACCGGAAGAAGCGGTTGTCATCCATCTGATGGGTGAACCCAATGAAACGCGGCACATCGTCATGCGCAATGAGCAGGCCGTGATTTCGCCAAGCTGGTCGATCCACAGCGGGGTAGGCACAAGCAACTATACCTTCATCTGGGGCATGGCCGGAGATAATAAACGTTATGATGATATGGACCCGGTGTCCATAAAAGATTTAAAATAGAGGGGATTATCCATTAACCCACGGAAGAGTTGAGATTCATATGAACCCGTTACGACGCTATGAAAAAATAATGGAGTACCTTCTAACCCATAAAGAAGTGACTGTCGCCGACCTAAGCCAGCAGCTTCAAGTAACCGGAAAAACCATACGCGAGGATCTGACCAAGCTGGAGGAACAGGGTCTAATCGTTCGTGTGCATGGCGGAGCTGTCCTTGCGCACAGCGATCAATTCGGCATCCTGCCGTCCAAAGAACCGCTTGCCAAGCATCCGACTGAAAAGACCGAAATCGCGCTGAAAGCGCTGAAGCATATCAATACCGATGACATCATCGCCTTAGACGGAGGCAGCACCACGCTGGAGATTGCCCGCAGGCTGGAGGATGTGCCTCTGACGGTCATTACGAACGATGTGTATATCATCAGCGAATTGGCGACCAAGAATCATATCCGATTGGTCGTTCCGGGGGGCTACCGGGTCCGAAATATGCTCGCAGGCCCTGAAGGCGTATCGTATGTATCACAGCTGAACATTCAAAAAGCCTTCATATCCGCCACGGGCGTCCATCTTGATCATGGATTGTCCATATATACCGGGGACTTGATCCCTTTCAAACGGGCATTAATCGAAACTTCGCTGGAGGTATATGCCGTTGTCGATCATCACAAATTTGGTCAAACGGCATTAAGGACATTTTCATCCCTGCAGGAGATCAACGGTATCATTACCGATGCGGGACTGCCACCCGAGACGATCAAACAATATGAAGGTGCCGGCGTTACCATGCTGTAAGCGCCGCATCAAAACTCAAAACCGGCCTAACTTCATAATTACTAAATAGAGAGCATATGAGAGGGGATACTGGAGCATGAACAGGTTTGACTTATCAGGCAAAACCGCAATCGTCACCGGCTCCGCCAGAGGACTAGGGCAAGGCATAGCGATAGCTCTAGCCGAAGCCGGAGCGGATATCGTTGCCGTGTCCATGAATACAAGCGCCGAAACGATAGAAGCCATCACTTCACTCGGCAGAAAAGCTTCCGAAATTCAGGTCGATCTAAGCGACCAGAGCAAACTCCAGCAAACTTTTGACCAAGCGCTGGAGCTGACGGGGCATGTGGACATTCTCGTAAACAATGCCGGCATTATCCGCCGGACGCCCGCCAAGGATCATGGTACTCAAGATTGGCTTGACGTGATTGACTTGAATCTGAATACCGTATTTTTGCTGTCCCAACTTGCCGGAAGACATATGATTGAACGCGGCAGCGGCAAAATCATTAACATTTGCTCCATGCTGTCCTACCAAGGCGGAATCAACGTGCCCGGATATACGGCAAGCAAGCATGGTGTTGCCGGCCTTACGAAAGCTTTGGCCAATGAATGGGCAGCCAGCGGCATCCAAGTGAACGGAATTGCTCCCGGTTATATCGAAACCGATAATACGGCAGCCATCCGTCAGGATGAGGAACGACGGACTTCCATTACGGAACGTATTCCTGCCGGACGCTGGGGGAAACCCGAGGATATTGGCGGACCCGCCGTATTCCTCGCTTCCGCCGCTTCGGATTATATGAACGGACATGTGCTTTGTGTTGATGGCGGATGGATGGCCCGTTAAGAAGCATAAAGCGCTGTATTAAGAGCATATCAACGCTAGCTTCAATTCTATCTAGCAAAAATAGGCTGTGCTTATCCGCTGCTGCTGCAGGCGGAGATAGCACAGCCTATTTCATTCTCCTCTCCAATCCGATTAGAGACCCTAAGTTCTTACCGTGTACCGACATTTCACGAATATACGAACCATCCTTTGGGACATCCTAACTTTACGAAATGGGCCTCGAAGGACCGTGAATAAAGAAAGGATGGTTTCTGGAATCATGCGCGGAACAAAATCGATACGTTGGATCAGTCTTGCCTGTTTATTCACACTGATCGGTTCAATTGTACTTACCGGATGCACGCCTAACAGCAATGACCGGGTGCCGACCCCCAACATGGGCGTAAATCCTTACCGGGTGAACACGGGCTTCCTGCTTCGGAATGCCGTGGAGCGCGGGACCCTGCGAATTGCAACGGAACGGGATTATCCCCCTTTCAGTTACCATGGAACGGGCGGAAGACTTACAGGTTTTGATGTGGAAATCGCTGAAGAGGTTGCCCGTCATATGGAACTAAGAGCAGAATTCGTTGAAACCGAGTGGGAGAATCTGCTGCCAGGATTGACGGAAGGCAAATACGACGCCGTCTTCAACCAGATTGAAGACAAGCCGGACCGGCGGGCCCTCTATGATTTTTCCGTCGCTTATCTATCCTCAACCCCGGTTCTACTTGTGCGTTCCTCGGGTGAAGATCAGATTCGCACCTTCTCGGACATCAAGGATAAGCGTGTCGGCCTGAACCCAACCGGAATTTATAAGGATATGGCCAAGAAGCATGGAGCGGAAATTGTCCCGATCAAATATATATCAGACGCAGCTAACAAGCTCGCAAACGGAGAGCTGGATGCCGTCATTTCGGACCAATTATCCGTAACCAACCTGAAGCAGCAGTTCCCGGATCTGCCGGTCGCTGCCGCCGAATCCGCCGATCAGGTGTCCGAGATTTCCGCAGCCTTTGTAAAAGGGAATCCGGATCTCGTGGCCGCCGTTGATAATGCATTGGCTACCATGCAGCAGGACGGAACGTATTTGACCATTTGGAACAAATACTTTGGAGACGCACCGATGAGTTATAAAGGAATCCATGATCGAAAAGTTAAATAAACTTTAAAAATTCGTGACAAAAAGGCGCCTGCTCCGCTGGATTCCCAGCATAGCAAGCGCCTTTTTAAATGTGCATATTATGATTCTTCGGTTGTCTCTCCCGCATCCGCTTCCTCAGCGTCCGCTTCATCCACCGTCTCAGCAGCCTCAACGGCGCGTGGCACGATGACGGTTGCGAGAACCTCCTCATCCGAAGCGTGCAATGTAATACCTTCCGGTACTTTAATATCTGCAACCGTAAGCTTGTCGCCAATCTCCAGAGCGGATACGTCCGCTTCGAGGGTAGTAGGCAGCTCGCCTGGCAATCCTTCTACTTCGACTTCGGTCACCTGGGTTTGCAGAATACCGCCAGATTTCGTTCCGGCAGCAGTACCTTGATAATCCACCGGTATGCTGACACGAACCGGCTTGTTCATGGAGATCCGCAGAAAGTCCACATGGGATACAGTGCCGCGTCTCTTTTGAATGTCCTTAATCAAAACCGGAATTTTACCGGAGCCTGGAATATCAAGCTGGAATACCTCTGAACGTCCGGTGTGGAACAGCTTGGCCGTATCCTTGAAATTAACAGCTACGGGGATGCTTTCCTCGCCCGCGCCGTATACAACGCCGGGGATTCCGCCATTTTCGCGAAGCACTCGGCGAGAAGCCCGGGTAAATTCATCACGAACATCTGCTTGGAGTTGAACTGTGTTTCCTTTTGACATGAGTGACATCCTCCTTTATCGAAAACAAAGTCTATCTCATTATTACCCTATTTACCTGCTAACTAATCATGAGTTTCAGATGTTTTAAATTTCAATCCTGTGGGTAATGAATGGTACCCCTTTTGAAATATAAATAATAGGAGCCCCCTTTTCAGTACAATCGGAGGGCTCCTGATTTTTTAATATACAATCCCTTATATACATTCCTCAACTCGCCATATCCCGCTGCTCTTGGCCCTCAGAGCCGTCGCCTTTGACACTTAGCAGCGAGATCCGTAACTTGGCTTCGTCTGGCGGAATATCGATAAACCAGTCGTTCTCGCCTTCCCGATCCTCCCAATCGTTCAACCTGACGATACAGCCGACCCGCTTGGTTCCGGGAGCTGCATAGAAGACCGCTCGAGCTTTGCCGCCGTCCACTCTTGAGAATGGCACGCTGCCATCCTCCACGCCCGTTCCCCACACCCACACGTTCCAGCCATCATATGCTTGATCACGTCTTTCATATTCAATCTCAACGGTAGTCAAGCCTTGCTTCTTCTGGGCCTGGTCTTCGTACAACACCATCAGCGAAAGCCCTGGGACCGCTATAGCTCCTTGGTCCAACGTCTCGATCGTATCCGTACCTGCCTGACGATCATTCACCACGATACTCCAGCGGTAAGGTGTAGGCGGCAGATCAACCGTCATTTCATGCTCATTCCCGTTCACGATCACTACAATCTGGCCCCAGCTATCTTGTGGATGATGCGTTAATCGGTAGGCGATAATCCGATCGCTACTGCGCAGCACTTCCATATGTTCCTCGATCTCTTCTCTTGCTGCCATACGAAATGCCGGATGAGCTTTGCGCAAGGCAATAAGGCCTTTGTAATAGTCAAACACGGGTTTGAATCGTTTCTTGTTCGACCAGCGGATCGCATTAACGGCATCGCCGCTGCGGTAGCTGTTATGATCGCCAAATTTCGTGCGAAGCAGCTCATCGCCGGCATGGAGCAGCGGAATCCCTTGAGACAGCAGGACAATCCCGTTAGCCAGCAAGCTGCGGCGCACAGCCGCTGCCGACATTACATCTTCATCAGGAATACCGGCATAGGGTGTGGAAGCAGCCGTTGCCTGCCATACATCGCCGCCGTTAACCAGCTTCCCGTCCGTCATGCGAAGCAGACCCGCCTGTTCTTCCATCCCGCTCGCCACTAAAATTTTGTCCCACAGATTCAAATTATCATGCACAGTGACATAATTGACCGTCTCATCCGGATGAAGCGCAAAATCATGGATCGAGCCCATCATCCCTTCAACGACAGCGCCCTCGTACCACGCTTCGCCCGTAGCAAAGCCTCGGCCGCGCCCGTCATTGTCACCCTTGATGGCATGCCGGAAATGATCATTGAATACAGCGAAACCTTGACCCTTCTGGCTTCCTTTGACGGTTTGCTCCGTCAGCGGACTCATTCCTCCCGTCCAGGGCTCACCGTAGAACAAGAGAGAGCTATCGACCTCACGACGCAGCTCGCTTACAATCTCTTTCATCGTTGTTGTATCGATCAGAGCCATCAGATCAAATCGAAAGCCGTCGATATGATACTCCTCGGCCCAGTACCTTAAGGAATCCTTGATATATTTGCGTACCATCGGCTTCTCCGTAGCCAGCTCGTTGCCTACACCTGAACCGTTCGATAAATGTCCATATTCATCCTTGCGATAGAAATACCCTGGCGCCAATCGTTCAAACGGACCGTCATCCACCATATACGTATGGTTGTAAACCACGTCCATGACGACACGGATTCCCTTGGCATGCAGAGCCAGAATCAGCTCCTTCAGCTCCCGGATGCGCAGGATCGGATCCATAGGATCTGTCGAGTATGAACCTTCAGGAACATTGTAATTCTGCGGATCATACCCCCAGTTATACTCGCGGCTTAAGCTCCCGGCATTATATCCGTCCAGCTCATTGACCGTTCGAAAATCAAATATCGGCAGCAGATGCACATGGGTCACACCTAATTCTTCGAGATGATCCAGTCCAATGGTATTCCCTTCGGAATCCCGCAGGCCACCTTCTGTGAATGCCTTATATTTACCTCTATATTTCATTCCCGAATCGGTATGAATCGAGAAATCGCGTACATGAAGCTCATAGAGCACCGCATCCGTAGGCTTCAGCAGCTTGGGTCTAACATCCTGCTCCCACCCCGGCGGATTGCTCTTCGCCAGATCGACAACCACTCCGCGGCAGCCGTTGGCTGACACCGCTGTTGCATAGGGGTCTACGGCATAATGCACGTCACCGTCCGCTGACTCGATTTGATACATATAATAGGTTCCGTGAAGATCCCTGTTTACGACAGCCGACCATATGCCGTCGCCATTACGTTCCATCAAATATAATGTGCCACACTCGTGATCCGTTACGAGACCTTGCTCGTTATACTCTCCCGGGCTTTCATACAAAGCCAGTTTCACATGAACCGCATCCGGAGCCCACACCTGAAAGGTCGTTCCCTCTCTTCGGCAGGTTGCCCCCAGCTTAACACTTGTGCAGCTCTTGATCATGTCCATAGTCATCATCACCGTCACTTATAAGTAGATTTACTTCCTAGTATGGGCGCCTGAATCATAAGACAGACCTCTAGCACATGAATGTAGAACGCTTTCATATATTATGATATGCCAAAAGCCCTGATTTGGTTTGGGTTTGATGCCAAATAACTATATATTTAGGCTATTATACTAGCAAATATGCCAGCTGTCTTTCTTTTGACAAAAAAAACATCTGCCCGAATGGACAGATGTTGTCAATGTAAAGCTATCGTGGAAAAAGATTGGTAGAGTCCCCAAAAAACAAACGAAATACGAGACTACATGGATCGATCAAGTTGTTAAGTTGTCTTCCTTCTTACTCAGCTGCAGTTTCTATGGATTCCACCAGAGCCACAACTTCCTCTGCAGTACCCATTTCAAGCGCCTTGGCAGCGAGTGCCTGCATATCACTGCGGGACAGCTTCCCGATCTGACTGCGCGCCGGAAGAATGGATGTAGCGCTCATGCTAAACTCATCCAGCCCCAGACCGAGGAGAATTGGAATCGCCGTGGCGTCACCCGCCATTTCACCGCACATGCCAACCCAGCGGCCTTCGCGATGAGCGGCATCGATGACCATTTTAACCAGTCGCAGAATCGCCGGATTATAAGGTTGATACAAATAAGCAACCCGTTCATTCATGCGGTCAGCGGCCATCGTATACTGGATAAGGTCATTCGTTCCGATACTGAAGAAATCAACCTCTTTGGCAAACTGATCCGCCAGGACCGCGGTAGATGGAATCTCCACCATGATCCCGAGTTGGATGTCCTCGGATACCGGAATGCCTTCGCTTACAAGCTTGGATTTCTCTTCCTGAAGAAGAGCTTTGGCTTCACGGAATTCACCGAGCGTCGCGATCATGGGAAACATGATTCGCAGATTGCCATGGACGCTTGCGCGCAGCAGTGCCCGAAGCTGGGTTCTGAAAATATCCTGACGATCCAGGCACAGCCTAACGGCCCGGAAGCCCAGGAACGGATTCATTTCCTTTGGCAGATCCAGATAAGGCAGCTCCTTGTCCCCGCCGATATCGAGCGTGCGGACAACAACCGGCTTGCCTTCCATTTTCTCCAGTACCGATTTATAGGCGACATACTGGATCTCTTCGGAAGGAAGTTTATCTCTGCCCATGTACAGGAATTCCGTACGATACAGTCCTACCGCTTCTCCGCCATTCTCCAGCACGCCGGTTACATCGTTCGGTGTCCCGATATTGGCGGCCAGTTCCACATGGATCCCGTCCTTGGATACCGTTGGTTCGGAGCGGAGTTTCTTCCATTCCTCGACCTGTTTGGCGTAGGCATCCTGCTTCGCACGGTATTGTGCCACGATGGCTTCCGTAGGATTAATGATGACATCCCCTTCCAGTCCGTCAACGATGATCAAATCCCCGTTTTGGACCGAAGAGAGCACGTTTTTCGTTCCGACGACAGCCGGAATTTCAAGCGAACGGGCCATGATGGCAGAATGCGAGGTGCGCCCGCCAATATTCGTCGTGAATCCTTTAACGTAGTTGCGGTTCAACTGCGCTGTATCCGAAGGAGTCAAGTCCTCTGCAACCACGATTACTTCTTCGCTGATTTCTGAAGGACTGACATAATTCAGGCCGAGCAGATGCTTGAGAATACGTTTGGTGACGTCGCGCATATCCGCTGCCCGCTCCTGCAAGTAAGCACTCTTCATGTTCTCGAACATTTGAATGAATTGGGTTGCCGTTTCATTTAAGGCATACTCCGCATTAACCGAATCCGAAACGATTTTCGCTTTGACTGGTTCAATCAATTCCGGATCATTCAGGATGAGAAGGTGAGATTCGAAAATCTCAGCCTTCTTCTCCCCGAGTTCCTGAAGCGTGCGGGCTTTGATCGCTTCAAGCTCAGCCTGGGACTGAGCCAGCGCCGCATCCAGCTTCGAAAGCTCGGCATCCGTGTCTGCCACTTGCTTTTCCGTAACAGAATAATCAGGATGCTCCAGTGTAAAAGCACGTGCAATCGCGATGCCCGCGGAAGCCGCGATTCCTTTCAAATTATTCATGAAGCTCGCCTAACCCTTCGTTCACCATCACTTCTTGCAGTGCTGTCAGCGCTTCGCTCTCATTGCCGCCTTCCGTGATCAGTGTCAATGTATCACCTTGCTCCAATCCGAGGGACAGAACGCCCAGGATCGATTTCAGCGTTACTTTTTTGCCGTTAGCTTCGGCAAATGAATTGGTGTCCTGGAATTTGTTAGCCGTATTTACCAATGCTGTTGCCGGACGTGCGTGAATTCCATCTTCGTCAATAATTTTGAATGTTTGTTGCATGTTCATCATCCTACTTTCCTATATTTTAATTTTTATTGAATCCTTGAGATCATCGTGAGTTTAAGGCTTTGATATCGTGATGATCCCTTTTTCACCGCTTTTTACTTCCCCGGTCTTGTTCAGCTTCACGGAAGCTCCCTCCGGCAAATTCGAGAAGATCACAGGAGAAATAATCGATTTGGCATTCTCCTTCACATAATCCAGATCCACCTGCATGATCGGTTGGCCAGTGGATACCAGATCCCCCTCTTGTACAAGAACTTCAAAACCCTGCCCCTTCAGCTTAACGGTATTGACGCCGATATGGACAAGCACTTCCTTACCGCCATCGGACATAATGCCGACCGCATGCTTGCTGGGGAATACGTTAAATACGGTTCCGTTAACAGGAGAAGCGATCGTTCCGTTATGAGGTAATACCGCAAATCCATCTCCCGTCATTCGTTCTGCAAACACAGGATCAGGCACATGGGAAATATCCATTAGCTCTCCATCGACTGGCGATACGATTTCCTCCATGACAAGCGTTTCCCCGTCCTGACCAGCTTGCTGCTCCTCTTGAGCAGTCGGCATCATCTTCGGATCCGCTGTTTCAGGCGCAGTTGTCGGCGTTATTCCCGACATAATGTCCTGGATTTGCGATTTGATGGTATCGGAACGTGTTCCGAATATCGCCTGGATATTATTCCCCACCTCCAGCACACCTGACGCACCCAGCTGTTTCAGCCTTGCCTTATCGACATGACCCTTGTCTTTCACCTCTACCCGAAGCCGAGTAATGCAGGCATCCAGATGCGCAATGTTAGGCTGGCCGCCAAGCGCAGTCAGAATGTTAAGCGGCAGATCATTTTTACTGTTACCGCCTGATCCCTGGGAAACTGATTCCGGCTCCGTTGCGGAAGCTTCTTCCCGGCCCGGCGTCTTCAGATTGAATTTCCGAATGACAAACCGGAATCCGAAATAATAGATTACTGCCATGATAGCACCAACAATGAGTACATTCCACCATGGCGTCCGGTTCGGAATGACACCGAATATCATGTAATCGATCAGACCGCCAGAGAAGGTCATGCCAATCTTGGTACCCAGAATATGCATGATCATGAAAGACAGACCTGCGAACAGTGCATGTACGGCGAACAAGATCGGCGCGACGAACAGGAAGGAGAACTCAAGCGGTTCCGTAATCCCTGTCAAGAAGGAGGTCAGCGCTGCCGAACCCATAATACCGGCGACAAACTTTTTGTTCTCCGGTCTCGCTTCATGATAGATGGCAAGCGCAGCCGCAGGAAGACCAAACATCATAAAGGGATACTTACCCGTCATGAAGGTGCCTGCCGTGAACTCGACACCATCCCGAAGCTGAGCCATGAATATATTTTGATCACCGCGCACCATTTGACCTGCATGATTCAAATATTCCCCGAACTCAAACCAGAAGGGAGAATAGAAAATGTGGTGCAGACCGAACGGAATCAATCCGCGTTCCACAACGCCGAACACAAAAGCGGACAGCGTCAGGTTTTGTTCCAGCATGAAATGGGATGCAGTGTTAAGCGCAGACTGGATCGGAGGCCATATAAAGACCATCAACAGACCAAGCAAAACGGAAGTTGCAGCCGTCATAATCGGAACAAACCGTTTTCCTGCAAAAAAGCCCAGATAGGACGGAAGCTCTATTTTGAAAAATCTCCGGTACATGCTTGCCGCTAATATACCTACAATAATCCCGCCGAATACCCCAGTGGCTAAGGTCGGAATGCCTAGCACGCTGGCATATTCGTAATTCGTGCCAATCATCGATGGCGTCACGCCGATCACGCTGCCCATGGTAACGTTCATGACGAGGTAACCGATGATAGCCGCAAGCCCGGCAACACCTTCGCCTCCGGCCAAGCCGACGGCAACCCCTACTGCAAACAGCAAGGATAAATTCGTGAACACGATTTGTCCCGCATTCATCATGACGGTGGCAGCTGAATGAACCCAAGCCGCATCGAGCCATGGTGCGTACTGCAGGAAATCGGGGTTGACCAGCATATTGCCAAGGCCGAGCAAAAGTCCGGCCGCCGGCAATATGGCCACGGGCAGCATCAGAGCTTTACCGACCCTTTGCAGTACGCCAAAAAGCCGCTTAAACATGAAAATTTTCACCCTCTATCTAGTTGTGGTCACAAGCTGAATGTGGAGCATCATAAAACAACCAAATCAAAAAAAGGCATGAGTAACCACGGGAAAATGGATGGCTAATCTCATGGATTAGATTACCCAGAAATGGGTAATAACAACCAAATTCCTGCAATACTCATGCCTGATCGAATCAGTTACACGTTTGATTTGAAGTTTTATGCTTCATAACTGTTCGTATTGTAACACCGTTCATTTTTCGTTGCAACCACATGGTAAGGGACTTAATAAAATCTTCACATTTGCTCGCCCTGCTCTTTGCGCTGGACCAGCCGCTCCAGATGAATGGTCAAATAACCGGCCTCGGCGGGATATACGGGCTTTTTCAGCCGCTGCTCCATCATCTTCGTCAGTTTCCATGCCAAGGAATACGTTTCGGGATATTCGCGCTTCAGCAGACCATCCAATGAACTCGTCTCGTTCACCGCTTCTCCCCGCCGAATCCGCTCCAAGGCAAACCGGAGATGAGTCAGCAGACGGGAATAATCCAAGGAATCCCTCGGGATGGCATAATCCAGCTGCTGTTCAACGGTACGTACTAAATCCGCAATCAGTTCCGAATGCTTGCGAACCTCCGAAATGTGCTGGTTTGTGAGGGCACCGTGAAAATGAAGGGCAATGAATCCGATTTCTTCTTGGCCCAAGTCGACCCCAAGCTTCTCCCGGATGGTACGGACGGCGTATTCCGCCATCTCGTACTCTTCAGGATACATCTCTTTGGTTTCGTATAAAAAAGGATTATGGATATAGAGACCTTGGGCATGACGTTTAATGGCAAATGCAATATGATCAGTCAACGCTATGTGGATATGCTCATTCAGAGGAGCGTCGCTGGTTTTGGCAGCATTCAGAATAATCTCATTCATCGCCTCAATCAGCTTCTCATCGATATGAGGCACCAGCTGCTTATACTGCTCCTGCTCCTCCGGTTTGGTCAAAATGAACATCTTCTCGGCAGCGGAGGCCGGGATAAGGTCTTTATTCTTCCGGTTAAAGCCTATTCCCTTGCCAATAACAACAACCTCGCCATGTTGAGGATGCTTCGCTATGATTACATTATTGTTCAACACTTTAGCCACTTGTAAGCTGCTCACGTTTGCACCTCTTTTTGATTCATACGCGTATACTCGGATATCTTATCAGAAATATAAGTGCGCGGCAAAATCATATGTGGTTGCCAAAGTCACCAAAGTGCCGTACCGCTGCCTGTGACCGCTATCCCAATCCTACTTGCCGCTCGCTCTACTCTTCCTTAGCAGCACTTGTCTCAACAGGTACCGGTACAAGTTCCTGTTCCACAGCTACTGGCTTTTGAGCCGAGGCAGGCTTCTTGGTCAATCCCTTTATCAGTTCTTCCACATCAATCCCGGACACATTCTTCAGCATTTCAGGCGCCGTAGACATCAGCTCAGTCACATAATTGCTCACGCGAGCCGCACCTTCGCCTTTGCCTGTATCTACAACCGTCAGCTTGTCGATGGACGAAATTGGCTGAGCAATTTTGCCGGCAAGCTCAGGCAGCATTTTTACGATGATATCGAGCACAGCAGCTTCTCCGAACTTCTGGAACGCTTCGGCAAGTTTCTCCTTAGCATCGGCTTCGGCAATACCGCGCAGGCGGATGACTTCGGCTTCAGCCGTACCTTTGGCACGCTCGGCATCCGCAACGGCCAGACCATCCAGGCGCTTCTGTTCGGCAGACGCTTTGGCCTGGGTTTCGATGGAGTACTGCACGGCATCTGCTTCGCGCATCTTCCGGGCTTTATCCGCTTCCGCGGCCTGCTCAACGGCATAACGATCCGCTTCGGCTTTCTTCTTCACGTCCGCGTCATACTGCTTCTCGCGAACCATGATTTCTTTCTCCTGCAGGTCGATTTCGCGTTCCTTTCGAACGAGCTCAACCTTCATCTGCTCCTCGACCACCGTTTGTCTAGCGCGGGCTTCCTGGATATGATAAGCTTGGTCCGCTTCAGCTTTCGCCGTATCCTGCTCCTTCTTAAAGGACGCAACCTTCAGCTCCCGTTCCTTCTCGGCTTCCGCGATATTGGTATCGCGTACGACCTCGGCCTTCTGTCCTTCTTCTTCCGCACGCGCTTTTTGAATCCGCGCGTCGCGCATCGCTTCGGCTTCGGCAATCTCCGCATCCCGCTTTACCGTAGCGATCCGCGGTTTACCCAGCGCTTCCAGATATCCATGCTTGTCGCGAACGTCCTTAATGGTAAAGGATACGATCTGCAGACCCATCTTCTTGAGGTCTCTTGCAGCGACACCTTGAACTTCCTGCGCGAACTTGTCGCGGTTACGGTATACTTCCTCTACCGTCATGGAACCGAGAATGGCACGAAGATGGCCTTCCAGCACTTCCTGGGCTTCGCCCTTCAGCGCTTCAATCGGCTTGCCCATGAATTGCTCGGCTGCCGTTGCCACGTCTTCGATCGAGCTTCCCACTTTTATGATGGCTACCCCATCGGCCATAACCGGAACGCCTTGCTCCGTGTACACTTCAGGCGTCATAACATCCAGTTTATGAGATAAAAGCGATACAAATTCGGAGCGCTGAAATACGGGGAGTATAAAAGCGCCGCCGCCGCGAACGATTTTGATTTTGCGGCCGGATTCATCCTCCGATAAATTTTTGCTTCCCAAAAAAGAACCGGTTACGATCATCGCTTCATCCGGACTCACCGTTTTGTAACGGGCCCAGAACGCAAGTCCTAACACAACAATGACACCTACAACAATTGACGGAATTACTAAGTATTCTGGCATTGAATCAATCCTCTCCTTTTCGTTCTTCCAGTTCGGAGACTCTCAGGACACCCTCAACAACGTCAACAACCACCACGCGGACTCCTGCGGGAAGATTTTGGCGATCAAAGCTTGACGCGATGTGCGTTGTGTTGCCTGCGCCAATCTTGACCATCACTTCACCGAATCCTTCTGCAGGAAGCGGTACGGTGACAACGCCGATCATCCCAGCCAGCTCCTTGATGGAGAAGCCCGTCGAGTTCTCGCTGTTCTCCATCGGTTTCACGTACCCGAAATAGACGAGAATCGAAATGACGATAGCCGCTAAGATAGACAGCGTTACATGGGCACCTGCCGCCAATTCCGTGTATTTTGTCAGCATGATTCCGGTACCGCCAAATACGGTGATTCCTCCAGCGATCACAACCGGATTGAAAAAATCCACTGACAAAAAGTCCAACAATCCGTCAAGCGCCGAGCTAAGTATGTCGCCAAGCACCACGGTTACGATGGCAAATATCACGCCTCCGATCAGACAGCCCCAATATAACGCTTCCATGTTGATTGCCCCCTCTGAAATCCCTTACTGTGTATAACAAGTAATACGGCAAAATGTTTGCTAAAGTTTCAATTATTTCCCTCAAACGTATGGAAATCTCTTCATATCTATATTCGACACACCCACAAAAAAGCCTGCACGGCATGAACCGGCAGGCTATAAAACCATTTCAATTCCTTGTCATATAACGACAGGACAACCCTTATAGCGACATCCGATAAATCTCCACGACGTCTTCACGCTGCAGCTTGCGGAAGTTGCCAAAAGGACCAAATCGCATCGCCTTATCGGCCATTGCCTCGATCTGGCTGTCGTCAATATCGTACGCCCCCAACGTGCTTGGCGCACCGATGGAAGTCCAGAAGCTGCGAAGCGCTTCGATCCCTTCCAATCCGATGGCTTCATCGGTTTTTCCTGCCGGGTCAACTCCGAATACGTTCACGGCAAGAGACTTGAAGCGCTGAGGATCCGCACTCCGATTATATTTCATCCAATTCGGGAACAGGATCGCCAAGCCGCCGCCGTGCGGAATGTCGTATACGGCAGATACCGCGTGCTCGATATTATGGGTTCCCCAGTCGCCGGCCATCCCCATATTGATCATGCCGTTCAGCGCCATCGTACCGCAGTACATGATCGTCTCGCGGAGCTCATAGTTCTCCAGGTCCTCAACCAGCTTCGGCGCCGTATCGATAACGGTCCGAAGAATCGTTTCGCAGAAGCCGTCCTGCACTGGCGTATTGGTATCCTGGTGGAAATAGTGCTCCAGTACGTGAGACATGATATCCACGATACCGTACACCGTCTGATCCCGCGGAAGGGAGAACGTATGTACAGGGTCAAGAATGGAAAATGCAGGGTAAGCATAAGGGCTACCCCAGCCCATCTTCTCTTGGGTTACTTCATTGGTGATAACGGAGCCGCCGTTCATCTCGGATCCGGTTGCAGCCATCGTAAGCACGGTTCCAAGTGGGAGACCCGCTTGCGGAACGGCTTTGCGTTCGACGAAATCCCACATATCTCCGTCATACTTGGCCCCTACGGCAATGGCCTTGGAGCAGTCAAGGACGCTTCCACCGCCAACGGCCAGTATAAGATCAATGTTATGCTCCCGGCACAATGCCACGCCTTTGTGGACCGTCGACAGGCGCGGATTCGGTTCCACACCGGCAAGCTCCGTTACCACCGCATTCGCTTCCTTCAGTAACGCGATAACCTGATCGTACAGCCCGCTGCGCTTGATGCTGCCGCCACCATATACAAGCAATACGTTCCGGCCGTATTTAGCCACTTCACCACTTAAAGCGCTCAGCTTGCCCTTACCAAAAATCAACTGAGTCGGATTATGAAAGACAAAAGGTCTCATGTACATTACCTCCATCGCATCTGGTTCGCATCTATATTTTATCTTGCATGCTTTTTCATTCTATACCATTCCCCTTATGCAAAACAAACAGCCGTCCTTCTCCAGAAAGATCGGCTGTTTGCATAATGATCAGAGGTATCGTTAACTTCAATACATCGTTTATCCATAAATGAATGTCTATTTGCTGCCTGGGACGTATCCCATATGGCTCAGGAATCGCTGAAATGCCTGTTGTCCTTCTGCCGTCTGTTTATATACCCCGGCATGCTCCAAAATCGTCGTGAATTTGAGGCCGACCTCCCGGCGAATCAGCTCGATCGCCCCGGCTTTATCCAGCGCTGCTGTTTCCTGTCCACGCAGCTCCTCGATCCAGTCCCCGTGGACGGCAAGCGGATGGTCCGCAGCCTTGCTGTCCGCGTACAGCTCCTCGTTCCCTGCAAGGATGTCGGCGATTTGATCGAGCTCTTCCTTAAGCCTGCCCGGCAGGATCGCCAGCCCCATCACTTCGATCAAGCCGATGTTTTCCTTCTTGATGTGGAACATCTCCCGATGAGGATGGAAAATCCCTTCCGGATATTGCTCATTCGTGCGATTGTTCCGCAGAACCAGGTCCATCTCGTAGATGCCCTCGTCATTTCGGCGGGCAATCGGAGTAACCGTATTGTGGCGGACGCGCTCTCCGTCCACTTCGCTGAACGCTTCAATGTCCGCTGAAGGATCACTGTAAATTTTCCATGCCTCGTAAATGCCGTTTGCGCATTCAAGAAGCGAATTCCGATCGCTTGAGGATAGTCGAATCACCGACATCGGCCACTTCACGATGGCCACGGATACGTCTGGATAATCCGCGTGCGTAAACCCGGCCACCTTCGGTGCTTTCTGGATCGGGAAGGTATGCCGTCCTCCCTGGAAATGATCATGCGTGAGAATCGAGCCCCCGACAATGGGGAGATCCGCGTTCGATCCGAGAAAATAATGCGGATAAGCATCAACAAAACTCAAAAGGCGGGCAAGCGTCGCTTTGGTCAGCTTCATCGGCACATGGTCATGATGGAATACAATGCAGTGCTCATTATAGTAAACATACGGCGAGTATTGGAAGAACCACGGCTCCCCGTTTAGCTCCAACGGAATAATGCGCAGGTTTTGCCGTGCCGGGTGGTTGACTCTTCCTGCATAACCGACATTCTCGCGGCAGAGCTGGCATTTCGGATAAACCGGCGGAGGCAGCAGTTTAGCCATGGCGATTTCCTTCGGGCTTTTCTCCGGCTTGGAGAGATTGATGGTGATCTCAATATCGCCATACGGGCTGGCGTGCCGCCAGTATTCATTTTTGGCTACGCGATCCATGCGAATGTAGTTGGAGTCGATGCAGAGATTGTAAAATTGGCGGGTTGCCGCAATGATCCCCTGCTCCTGCTGGACCGTCCGGAACTGAGCCGTTACGTCCGAAGGTCTCGCCATGAGCCGACCCATGATTTTAGCGTCCAGCAAATCCCGATACGTATCGGTATTCTCGGGAATCATTCCATGCGCTGCACCGTAATCGATCATTACGTCGAGCATGGCCTGCGGCCCATCCGGTACAGGGCCGTTCACTTCGTCTCCGTACGGCTCGCTGAACCCGAAATCCTCCAGCAGCAGATTGCGGCTGTAATCCGCGTCCGCTGCCTGGATAAGACCTTTATGAAGTGCAAAACGCACGAGCATTTCAATTGCATGAAGAACCTGCTTGGATTCGGGAGTTCCTGATGTTGCTGCATTCATGGTCCTCGTCCCCCTTGGATTAATTGTCACCGTAACCGTCCGGGTGACTGCTGTGCCATTTCCATGCGCTCTCGATAATCTCTTCCAGCGTCGTTCTGGATGGGGTCCATCCGAGAACGGTACGTGCTTTATCCGAAGATGCTACCAACACGGCAGGGTCACCGGCACGCCGTGCCTCCATGACAACCGGAATGTCAGCACCCGTCACCTGCTTTGAGGTCTCGATAACCTCCTTAACCGAGAATCCGAGTCCATTGCCGAGGTTAAACACATTGCTGGCCTCTCCGCGGCGGAGGTAATCAACCGCGCGCAGATGAGCGTTCGCAAGATCGCTGACGTGAATGTAGTCACGGACACAAGTGCCGTCAGGTGTTGAATAATCGTCGCCAAACACCGAGATGCTTGGGCGCTGTTTCAAAGCGGTTTGCAGGACAAGCGGGATCAGATGGCTCTCCGGACGGTGATCCTCGCCGATTTTTCCGCTGGCATGCGATCCGGCTGCATTGAAGTAACGAAGGGACACATACTTCACGCCAAGCACGGTATCAAACCAGGACATCATCCGTTCCATCATCAGCTTGGTTTCTCCGTACACGTTCGTCGGCTGCGTACGGTCCGTTTCCTCGATCGGCACCTTCTCAGGCTCGCCGTAGGTTGCTGCCGTTGACGAGAAGACGATCTTCCGGACACCCGCTTCATTCATGGCTTCCAGCAGGCACAGCGTTCCGTATACGTTGTTATCGTAATATTTCACCGGATCCTTCATGCTCTCGCCAACCAGTGAATTCGCGGCAAAGTGGATAACGGCATCAATATCGTTTTCCGAGAACAACTGCTTCAGCAGCGCCTTGTCGCGCAGATCGCCGACATACAGCTTTCCACCCAGCAGCGCTTCGCGATGTCCCGTCTCCAGGCTGTCGATCACAACAACTTCTTCCCCTTGCTCCAACAGCTCCGCTACGGTATGAGAACCGATATAACCCGCACCGCCAGTCACTAAAATAGCCATATTATTCGCCCTCCTTCAATTCATGCACACCTTGACCTACGCCGCATACATAGAAGTCCGGCTTCAGTCCCGTTCTGGCTTCGTACTGCTGCCCCACCTCCGCAATGAAACGCTCCACCGCATCCTCGTGTACGAGAGATACCGTACAGCCTCCAAAGCCGGCTCCTGTCATTCTGGAACCCAGCGTGCCCGGAATCCGCTGTGCTTCTTCCACCAGCGCATCCAGCTCGTCGCCCGTTACTTCGTACAGATAACGCAAGGAGTCGTGGGACTGATTCATAAATTGTCCGAATGCTTCCAGATCTCCGTTCCTCAAGGCCTTCACGGAATCATGCACACGTTGGTTTTCCTCAACGACATGCTGAGCACGTCTACGGACGGTTTCATCCCGGATGCTGTCCTGTAGGCTGGCGAATTGATCCGGATTCAGCTGAGCGAGATACGATAACGCCGGCAGCTCCTTCTGCAAAATTTCCAATGCGCGGTCACACTCGCTGCGGCGTTCATTGTATTTGGAATCCACGAGTCCGCGCCGTTTGTTGGTATTTGAAATCACGATTTTGTAAGCTCCGGTCCGGAACGGCACCAGTTCATATTCGAGCGTATCGCACATCAACAGAATGGCATGATCCTGCTTGCCGTTGGCTACGGCGAATTGATCCATAATGCCGGAGTTGACGCCGACGAACAGGTTCTCCACCCGCTGCGAGAGCTTCGCAATCTCCACCGTATCCGTCTCCTTGCCTTCCATCTTCAAGAAGGCGTAAGCCGTGACCACTTCGATGGAAGCCGAGGAAGAGAGACCCGCGCCGTTCGGGATATCCCCATGGTAGAGCAGGTCGTAACCGCTGCTAAGGTTACAGCCGATTTTATTCAGCTCCGTTATGACGCCAATCGGATAATCTGTCCACTGATCGCTTTTGTAGCCATAATCCTCATCCAGGCTGATCGTTAATTCATAAGGGATATTGGTGGATGAAAAGCTCACCTTGTTATCGTCGCGAGGCCTTATAATCAAGGTCGTGCCAAACTCCAAGGCAGCCGGGAGCACGTAGCCTCCGTTATAATCCAAATGCTCCCCGATCAGATTCACGCGGCCGGGCGCGTTAAATATGCGAACCTTATGCTGGCTCTCACCGTGCTTGTCCATAAATCTTTCCATAAGCTGTTCCGTCGTCACTGCCCATCACTCCATCCTGTACATATGGTAGTTTTACTGTCTTCAGTATAATGGAAATCTCGTTAACCGATAATGAAATCTTGTGCGTTACATATGGATTTATGTGACTTCTGGAGGTACAATTAATTCATGAAATCAACGATGTCTTCACAGTTCCTCTTTTTCCCAAACTTATTGTAAAGGAAAATGAATAATGAAACCAACCTATTCTGTTGCTTCCAATCCTGCGCAGCAAGGCAGCGATTCGCTTCACGTCCGATTCGCCGGCGAGAGCCAGACCCTGCCGGAGCATGCATTGGGTCCGAAAATATACGATCATTACTTATTGCATATTATCGAGTCGGGACATGGCATATTTCGAACCGAAACCGACAGTTATCAGCTCGGCCCCGGCGACTGTTTCCTGATCCATCCCGGTCAAATTGTCAGTTATGTATCTGATGCGAGCCATCCCTGGCGTTACCGATGGGTCGCCTTTGATGGAGAACACGCCGGCGAAGGTGTACACCGTTCGGGACTCACCCCCGAAAAGCCTGTCCTCCATCTCATGGAGAACAACCCGATTCCGGGCTACGTGTCCCTCATTCAGAGCCATTTTCAATCCAGGGAGGAGAGCTCCCATATCGCCGCTATCGGTTATCTGCATTTAATCTGGGCCGAGATCATGAATCGGAGTGACCGACCGTCCCGTTTAACGCTGGCTGAGCCGCAGGTTCAGCGCACGGTGAAGCAGATGATCAGTTATATGGCTTCTCAATACGCCCATCCCGTATCGATTGAACAAATGTGCGCAAGCCTGGGCTACAACCGCGCGTACCTGTCGCGCATCTTCAAGCAGGAAACGGGCATGACTCCGATTACGTATCTGCTTAAATTAAGAATCGACCAATCCAAGCGGCTGCTGCGCGAACGTCCCGATTTGTCCATCGAGCAGGTTTCCGCATCCGTTGGACTCACCGATCCGCTCTATTTCTCGCGTCAGTTCAAGCGTCTCGTCGGTCGATCCCCTACAAGGTACCGCAAGGATATCCTCTCATCATCGACACTTTCTTAACGATATTGTTTGCCCGATATATCTGAACGAAAAAGGAGCGCCTGTCAGGTCTGTCATCCATCCTGAGGCGCTCCATTCATGTAGCTTGGTATCTATGTTATGTGTTCAGCATGCAATCCTTAGTGGTAATCATTATCCCTCTGCAGAAGAGGCGTTCTCCGTTTTCAGAATCGCTTCAATGCGATCCAGTTCTTCCTTCGAGAACTCCAGGTTGTTCAAGGCAGCCACATTGTCTTCGATCTGACTTACCTTGCTTGCCCCAATCAGGGCAGATGTCACCCGGCCGCCGCGGAGGACCCAAGCGAGAGCAAATTGGGCAAGAGTCTGGTTCCGCGCTTGAGCGATTTGATTCAAAGCTCTGATCTTGCGCAGCACTTCTGGCGTGATATTGCTTTCGTTCAAGAATACGGATGCGCTTGCGGCGCGTGAATCGCCGGGCACGCCATTCAAATATTTGTTGGTCAATAGTCCTTGAGCCAGCGGAGTGAAGGCGATGCTTCCGACCCCGTTCTCTTCCAGGACATCGAGCAGCCCGTTCTCCACCCAGCGGTCCAGCATGGAGTAGCTTGGTTGATGGATGAGCAGCGGAGTTCCCAGGCTTTTCAGAATCGAGATCGCTTCCCGCGTCTTCTCCGGCGAATAATTGGAGACTCCGACATATTGCGCCTTGCCTGAACGAACAAGATGGTCCAGCGCTACCATGGTTTCCTCAAGCGGCGTTTCCGGATCCATCCGATGATGATAGAAAATATCGACATAGTCCAGGCCCATACGTTTCAAGCTCTGATCGAGACTTGCAACCAAATATTTACGCGAACCGAAGTCGCCGTAAGGTCCCGGCCACATATGATAGCCCGCTTTGGACGAAATGACGAGCTCATCACGGTATGCCTTAAGATCCCTTGAGAGAACCTTACCGAACGTCTCTTCGGCAGAGCCTGCAGGCGGTCCGTAATTGTTCGCCAGATCGAAGTGGGTAATGCCCAAATCGAAGGAGCGCGTTATCATATTACGCCCGTTTTCATACGTGTCGACACCACCGAAATTATGCCATAATCCAAGGGAGATCGCCGGAAGTTTCAATCCGGATCGCCCCACGCGGTTATACTTCATTCCTTCATAGCGGTCTTCGCTAGCCACATAGGTCACTTGCAATCCCTGCCTCTCTAGTGATAGGTCCATTGCTAAATTCCATCTTATCGTGTTTGGTCGTCCTTTGACAAGAAAACGATTACAGTCATAGGTGCAGCAGCGCCCCAGCCGCCGTCGCAGCCTACGTGCTGATCAGCTTATCCACCTGCGTCATGACCTGACCGATCCGATCCGCAATCAAAAGGCCTGCACGGTGATCGTAAGGGGTTGGATCCGCATTCAACAAAGCTACCTTGCTCCCATGAAAATAGGATATCAAACTCGCAGCGGGATGTACCGTCAGGGAAGTCCCGCCAATAATCAACAAATCTGCCGTCGATATTTCCTGGATCGAGCGCATGATGATGTTCTGATCCAATTCCTCTTCATACAGCACGACATCCGGACGCACCAGTCCACCGCAATCCTTGCAGCGCGGGACGGTTTCCTTGATGTCCAGAATATCCTGTAGGCTGTAGAACCGGGAGCAATCCATGCAATAATTGCGGTGCACAGAGCCATGAAGCTCCAGCACCTCGGAGCATCCGGCGGTCTGATGCAAACCGTCAATATTTTGCGTGATTACCGCCTTCAGCTTACCGTCATGCTCCAGTCTCGACAACAAGCGGTGACAGCCGTTCGGCTGCGCTTGCGGGTGAAGCATCTTGCTTCGGTAAAAGTCGTAAAACACTTCCGGATGGTTCATGAAAAAAGTGTGGCTGAGCATGACCTCCGGCGGATACGGAGATTGGTGCTCGCTCTGGTATAATCCGGCTGCCGAACGGAAGTCAGGAATCCCGCTCTCCGTGGAGGTACCGGCTCCCCCGAAAAAAACAATGTAGTCGCTCGCTTCGATCCATGTTGCCAACTGCTCGATCTTTTCCCTGTTCTCCACTCTTTTACACCTCCGTACAGCCCTTAAAATAACACGTCTACCTGTACACGTCTAATTCATTATAATCGGATATGACGACATCGGCATCTGTCAGATGTACAGGTTCCCCTTCATCTGTCATTAAACCCACAGCCAGAGCGGCGCCTGCTTGCTTCGCCATTTGCATATCCGCGTTGCTGTCACCGATCACCACCGCTTCCTCGGGCATAATCCCAAGCAGGCGGCAAGCGGTCTCCGTCATTTCCGGGTGCGGCTTGCCGTTTCGAACCTGATCTCTTCCCAAAATGGCTGTAAAGGAAGTGTGTAGCCCCATCCACTCCAGCTGTTCCTTGGCATTAGAGGTGTCGTCCGAAGTCACCACGGCCATCTTCACGGACGCCAAGCTGCATTTCTTCAGAAAATTCTCCAGCCCGGGCATCGGGAATGCCGGCTTCTGCTGACGAACCTCATACATGGCGTTTTTCGTAATCTGATGGACCTGCATAATCGCTTCGTTCCAGGGCATTCCTGCAGCGTACAGCTGCCAAGCCAGCAGCCCGTTCGTCTCCTCCACGGTACCCATGGCGAGAGGACCCTGAATGTCGTACCCCGTCACACGACTGTTGGCATCATGCTTAGTGCCCAGCACGTGCTCTTTCGGCACCGTGAAGCCGGCTCCCATTAATCCCAGCCGTTCCTCCATGAACTTGAGCACATAATCGGCCCATCCTCCCCACAGCGCCATGAAATGGAGCAGCGTTCCGTCTTTATCAAACAAAATCCCTTTGCAGGGAACGGTTCGTCCCTTCACTTGAACAAACGGCAATGTTAAAAAACCTCCCTATCCTATTCTTGATCATACTCTTATTAAACCATGAAATAAACTCTGATTTAAGCGGAAATAACGCCGGACTCTGAAATCGATCCAAAATGGAAATTTACCAATCTTTAGTCGAATGTTGTGATTCATGACAAATAAGCCGTGGTAAGTAACATATACGCATAGCAAATACGACGGTAAAGGAGTGATTTGTGATGGCAACAAGCAGCAATCGAAAGATGACCCGCGAAGAAGCAGGACGTCTTGGCGGCGAAGCGACCGCGAAAAAACACAGCCGAGAATTCTACCAGGAAATCGGTAAAAAAGGCGGCAAAGCGACGTCCAAGAACCATAGCCGCGAGTTTTACCAGGAAATCGGTCAAAAGGGCGGCGAAGCCACCTCGCGGAATCATAATCGTGAATTCTATCAGGAAATTGGCCGCAAAGGCGGCAAGAAATAGCATCACCACTCAAAAAGGAGCCTGATCCCACCCTAGGGAAACAGGCTCTTTGCATGCCATCACAGCTGGCGTCTTTCCATCGCTTCCTATTAATATCATGTAGAAAAACCTACCTTTTTGTGATAGACTCATTTAAAACCTATTCGCTGATTACAGGTACCCGGCTGCTTTGCCGGAAGACCGCGCTAAAGCGTAACAATTTTATAATAGATCTGGGGGGAAATCGACATCATGACAACCAAAAAAATGCGTTCAGACATGATCAAAAAAGGCTTTGACCGCGCGCCGCACCGCAGCCTTCTGCGTGCAGCAGGCGTTAAGGAAGAGGATTTCGGCAAACCGTTCATCGCCGTATGTAACTCTTACATCGACATCGTTCCGGGTCATGTGCATCTTCAGGAATTCGGTAAAATCGTGAAGGAAGCGATCCGTGAAGCTGGCGGCGTTCCGTTCGAGTTCAACACCATCGGCGTGGATGACGGAATTGCCATGGGTCATATCGGCATGCGCTACTCGCTGCCAAGCCGCGAGATCATAGCGGATTCCCTAGAAACCGTCGTATCGGCTCACTGGTTCGATGGCATGGTGTGTATCCCGAACTGTGACAAAATCACGCCCGGCATGCTGATGGGTGCCCTGCGCGTCAATATCCCTACGGTGTTTGTCAGCGGCGGGCCGATGAAAGCCGGCGTGGACAGCAAAGGCCGCAAATTGTCCCTGACCTCCGTATTTGAAGGCGTCGGCGCTCACCAGGTCGGCAAAATCAATGATGATGAGCTCCTGGAACTGGAACAATTCGGTTGTCCAACCTGCGGTTCCTGCTCCGGCATGTTCACCGCTAACTCCATGAACTGTCTAGCCGAAGCGCTGGGTCTTGCTCTCCCGGGTAATGGTACCATTCTTGCCATCGCCGAAGAGCGTAAAGAATTCGTCAAGCAATCCGCCAAACAATTGATGGAACTCGTCAAAATGGACCTCAAGCCGCGTGATATCGTAACCGTTGAAGCAATCGACAACGCGTTTGCGCTGGATATGGCGATGGGCGGGTCCACCAACACCGTGCTCCATACGCTGGCTCTCGCACAAGAAGCCGGTCTCGATTACCCGCTGGAGCGGATCAACGAAGTTGCTGACCGCGTTCCTCACATCTCCAAGCTGGCTCCAGCTTCGGATTACTTTATTGAAGATGTACACTTGGCAGGCGGTGTGAGCGCGGTTCTGCATGAGCTTCTCAAGAAGCCGGGCGCACTACACGGGGATTGCATCACCGTAACGGGCAAGACGCTGGCCGAGAATGTAGCGGGCTGTGAAATCCAGGATGAGAACGTCATCCATCCGATCGATTCCCCGTATTCCGAACGCGGCGGTCTCGCGGTACTGTATGGCAATCTGGCTCCTGAAGGTTCTATCATCAAAGTCGGTGCCGTTGATCCATCGGTTGGCGGATACCATAAAGGGCCTGCTATCTGCTTTAACTCTCAGGACGAGGCGCTTAGCGGAATTGCCAACGGCAAGGTCAAGGAAGGTCATGTGGTTGTCATTCGTTATGAAGGGCCTAAGGGCGGACCGGGTATGCCGGAAATGCTGGCGCCGACCTCACAGATCGCAGGTATGGGGCTTGGAGCCAAAGTCGGTCTGATCACAGACGGACGCTTCTCCGGTGCTTCCCGTGGTATCAGCATCGGCCATATCTCGCCGGAAGCGGCGGAAGGCGGACCTATCGCTTTCGTTGAAGACGGTGATATCATCGAGCTTGACCTGAATAACCGGACCATTCAATTGCTGGACGTTTCCGATGAGGAAATGGCTGTACGCCGCAGCAAATGGGTTGACTTCGAACCGAAGGTGAAGACCGGTTATCTTGCTCGCTACTCGAAGCTTGTTACGAACGCCAGCTCAGGCGGCGTATTGAAAATCTAATTCATCATTCGTACAAAGCAAAGGGGTTATCCCTCGCAGGCATTGAAGCCTGCGGGGATAACCCCTTTTTTTATATCCACATCACATCTATGAGATAATCCATACATAATGACAGTAAACCATCGATTCGATGAACTACATGCCCTGCGATGCACCGGCAACCGCCAGGTCAGCCACATGTTCCTGCTCTATTTCCTGCTGCTCCTCGGATGGAGGCTGAACCTGACCCCTCTTCTCAGCATAACGCCCGATCAGAACATCCACCGGCATCATCAGCATTTTTGGCTCCATGATCTGACTGCCCTCTTTAAGACGGGCCTGCCCTTTCGGATGAATAACGCTAAGCAGCAGCTTCAGATACAGTCTGGACGAGCTTGCAAACAGTCCCCGCGGTAAATCCATGACATGAAATCCGAATTGCTCCGGTCCCCGTGAAATCATGGTTACAGCATACAATCCCCTGATATCCTTGTACTCAGGCCGTTCCAATACCATATTAGCCAGAGAAGGCAGATCTTTCTGCACGGCACGAATCATTTTGATGGCGAGCTGTACTTCCGAACGGGAGCGGCTGCCGATCTCAAACAATTTTTTGTTATCAAAATGGAGCTCCAGCACCTGGTCTCCCTTTTCAAGCTGGCTGCCATCTTCCATCACGACCGTTTTGCCGGTAAAAGCGCGCTTTCGGAAATGCAGCATCGGATCTGCCGGCGAGACCGTTTTGAGCGCAAATACCGCATGAAATCCTTTTTCCCACAGAAGCCACAACGAGACGATCATACGCTTCAGAGGAGACAGCTTCTTCGCTTTCGCTTTGCTTTCCTTCGCCATCATATCGTCGATTCGGATGCTTCTCATTCCCTTCTGCTCTGCGGCTTTCAGAACACGTTCCAGCGCGATCAGCATTTGCTCCGGTGCATCGGGATTCGCCCCCATCGTCGTACCGCAGTCATGTAAGAGCATAACCTCACCACCGTTAAGCTTGGAAAGCATTCGCTGGGTCAGCTTGTCGGCGCCGATCTTGCTCCGCCAATCATTAAACATTGAGGACCATAGGATGATCCGGCAGCCGGTATTCTTGGCAAAATCGAATAAATTCACGATTCCCCAGGGCGGTCTGTAATAACTCGATCGTTCACCGGTGATAGAGTAAATAATATCATCCGTGCGCTTGACTTGTTTACGGACGGTGACCGGCCGCATGAACCAATTGCTCTTGTGAACATAGTTGTGAATCCCGATCAGATGACCTTCACTATGAATGCGTTTTACAACTTCTGGATGCTTCTCGGCATGGGAACCCACCAGGAAAAACGTCGCCTTCATATTATACTGCTTCAAAAGATCCAGAAGTCTTGGTGTATAGATCGGATCAGGACCATCATCAAAGGTTAAGGCAAAGTCGTTCGAACCTGTTCCCCTGCGAAATACTCGGAAACCAAATATCCGGGTCAAGATGCCGGGAATAAATGCATAAAAAGATGAAAGGTAAAACAACCATAGCAGTAATGTTTGCATGCTAACTCCCCGCTTTTTATTTCTTTTTCTAATGAACCCACTATTATTATTTTAGCATAGCACTTAAAGAAATAGGCTTTTTTTTCACAAATCGTGTACAATGATATCAATTAATAAAGTATAAAGGAGCCGATATCCCACTATGCTTCCCTTGTATAAAAAATATTGGAGAACCGCCTTTGATATAGGTTTAATCGTGCTTACGGTTTACCTCATCATGTTCATATTCAGCAAGCTGTACCAAATTGCGGCTCCGGTGTTTTTATCTTTCCTCGTTTTCCTGATTATCGAGCCTTTCTCCAAATTTTTGCACCGCAGGGGGCTCCCGAAACCATTTGCCGCGGCTATATCCGTTCTGCTCTTCCTGCTCGTCATCCTGGGCGTCCTGTTCGGAGCAGGGGCTCTCATCGTGTCGCAGTTCATGAACCTGCAGGATAATTTGCCGGCTTACACCCAAACGATCCAAAAACATTTCTCGGAAACCCTCATATTCCTGCAGACCAGGCTCGACGCCCTGCCACCGGATCTGACAGAACGTCTGAACGGTTATTTCCAGGACATCACTACCTTTGCCCAAGGTGCTGCAGAATCATTTTTCCATTATGTCGTCGGATTTATGGGGTCATTCTCCTCGTTCATCGCGAATTTCGGGGTTGCGATTATCCTTGCCTTCTTCCTGAGCACTGAGATCGGCAGCTGGCGGAGAATCGCCAAAGACAAGACGCCGAGAACCCTCAAGACGGCTTTTGTTTTCCTCAAAGATAATGTATTCAAGGCAATTGGCTCCTATTTAAAAGCTCAGATGAAGCTGGTCAGCATTACCTTTGTTATTGTATATATAGGACTTCTGATATTAGGTACGGGGAATTCGCTGTCCGTTGCGCTCATCTGCGCCGTGTTCGATGTATTGCCGCTGCTGGGTGTTCCCGTTATTCTTATTCCGTGGATTACCTATTTGTTCATCGTCGGGAACACGGGACTCGCCATTGGCTTGATCGTGCTGCTTGCCGTGGTTGTCATTTCCAGACAGCTGCTCGAGCCTAAAATTACAGGAAACTCGATCGGGGTATCCTCTGCGTTTCTGATGTTGTCCTTTATGATGATCTCGCTGTCCATTTTTGGAGTTGCCGGTTTGATCCTGGCGCCCATTCTGCTGATTCTCATCAAGGAACTGCTTACGCAGGGATATCTGAAGCAGTGGATCCGGCTGCCGAGTGAAGAATTCGATGTGTCTCCATGGGACATGTCCCGCTCTTACGCAGAGCCGGAAGCCGATTCAACCGAAGCCAAGAAATCGGAAACCTGACCGAATATGTCGGTTGCCTGATTGCTGCTGTTCGGGTTCCGATTCTCAACCAATACAGCCACGGCATAACGTGGCTTCTCCACTGGGCCGTACCCGACAAACCACTGGTTGTTTCGGGTACGGCCTTTCACTGTTACCTGGGCCGTACCGGATTTACCTGCAAGAGTCCATATGCGATTTTTTAATGAGCTGCCTGTTCCCTCTTCGACAACCTCCTCCATCCACTCGAGCAGAATGGAAGAGGTTTCCCGGGAAATACCTTTTCCAGATGTTCGTTCCTTTAAAGGGTCCGTATCTTGCAGCAATTGCCCGTTAGCATACCGGATCTGCTGTAAAATACGGGGCTGGGTCTTCACCCCGCCATGTAGCAGCGTTACCATCGCATTGGCGGCTTGCAGCGGGGATACGGCAGCGTCCCTTTGGCCTATCCCTGTCTGGACTCTAACACCCGCATCAGAGGCGTCCGCCAAGCTGGAAAATACCGTACCCTTCTCTTCATGATCCAACGGCGCAAAAGAACGAAGCCCTAGAAACTGCTGGGATTTCCAGCCTACCGTTTGCCCGAATCCCAGTGCAGAGGCCGCCTCTGCCATTTGCTGAGCGGACAGTCTCTCTGCAAGTGTAGCAAATACGACGTTGCATGATTCCGCGAAGCCTTCACGAAGATCAATCGTTCCATGCCCCCCTTTTTTCCAGCAGGACATTCCGAACTTACCGTATTCGCCATCACAATGGAAATGTTCTCCTTCAGAGCTTAAACCATGCTCAAGTACGGCTGCAGCCGTGACCAGCTTGAAGATGGACCCTGGTGTGGCTGCCTTCAACCCGCGATTCTCCCACTGACCATCCTTCGGGTGAATCTGCTCCGGATTGTAGAATGGTCTTGAAACCATGGCCACGATATCCGCATTGCGGGCATCCAGCACAACAACCGCCCCTTCTTTCATGCCCGCTTTCTCCGTTATAGCCTCAATCCCTTGTTGAATATCGATATCAATCGTGGTGGATATCCGTAATGGATAGTACCGATTGTCAGGCGCCTTCACCATGGGCTTGATATCCTGAATGACTTCATTAGTACTGTTAACCGGAAAATAGACAATGGTCGGCCCTTCCCCCCGTATCAACGAATCCATCGTTTTCTCCAATCCACTGGTTCCGGTAACCACTGGATAATCGTCAAAGAACAGGCTTTCCTTACGCTGACCGGACACAAAACCAAGCCACTGCATTCCCGATTGGCGATTGCCATATCGCTGCTCATAGGGAAGAACCTTGAGTTTCGGTAGTTCAAGCTCTTGAATCTGCGCAATCTCATCTTTGGTTAAGGAACGAGGAATGAGGGATTTGTCCCCATGCCACAATTCTGGTTCCTTTAACTTACCCCAGGTCTGTATCAAATGATCCTTATTTGTTCCCAGTATACGGGCCAGCTTCACTAACTGATGATGGGAGTTCTTTAGTTCCTGCTCGCCAGCAGGAAACATCACGGCTGCCCAGATAAGTTTGCCCGTGAGCGGTTTTCCGTTCCGATCCGTAAAATGACCGCGACCCGAATCCAGCACAAGGCCCCGCTCCCTCTGGATCAGCGATGCCTCTACCATCGTATGCCGGCTGCCGGGAACACGCTGATGCTTCATCACAAGCTGCACCCATGCAAGGCGCAGCGTCAATACGGCGATTAAAAGCGTGAGTATCAGCCATCCGTATGTAATTCGCTTATTGCGGATAAGCCTCATGTCTTGCTCCTCCAATATGGTCGATGTCTCATCATTATTTCCATATGGAAGCTGCCTCAATCACCCTCGCTTCTCTACCAAAATGAGCTCTCCAGAAAAGACACCTCCTGATTAAAACGTTGACTCTTAATCCGGTTTCTTTGGCTGCTTCCAGGGCGGGTCACCATATTTGTGCAAATACTGATTTATTTTGAATAGGGTGAACGGAACAATGATGAGCAGGAGTGTGCATATCACAACAAGCGGATTTAACAAAAGGTCATAGCGAAGGTCCATCATTTCCCCTCTTCTCTTATTCGGTGCCGGTAACGGTTCCAATGGTTCTGACTTTTGCGTCAACGTTCACATGAATCTTGCATTGCGAAAATATAGATTGGCCACGGTCCCAGTCATTCTCGTAACGCACCCATGTGCGATATTCCCTTTCTTGGCATTTTTTCCAAAACCCCAGGAAGTCGGTTTTATATTCGTTCTGCGCCTTAAGAATAACGTCCATGGCAATTTGCTTGATCCGTTGCTCGGCTTTGCGTTTGATCTCTCCGTTTAATTCACGAATGTTTTCGCCTTGATCCAGCTCCGATTCTCCAATATTTCCTCTGACCGAAATCTCAACATCAAATTCAGGAAGTCCCCGATCGTCCAGATGGACGCGAATGATCCGGTTGAACTCCTTGACTTCATAAACAAGCTGTTTGCCGTGAACAACCAGTTCCAATGATGCTGTTTTGACCGTTCCCTGGATCATATTACGGCCCGTGGTTTCATCCTGGTCCAGAAAGCCCTTGAACTCGTAGTTCTCACCGTTAAACACTGCGGCGCCACTGGTGGATATTCTGTCATCCTCCGTGATGGAAATCTTAGGTAGGGCATAACTGGACTTGGATAGCAGAAAATGATGCAGTTCACCAATATTTGTAGGAGGCGTGATGGATTCGCTCTTATCCTTATTCTCTTGCGTTGAACGAATATATTGCGCAGGCAAGGTTTCAATCTTCGAATGGGTTTCCAGTATCTTGCTCGCCTCTCCATGAGAGACCATAATATTAGATGCTCTTCGGTTCTCCGGATCCCTGACGAATAAATCCAGTACATCCCCAACGTGCTCCGTTTCAACCAGTTTCTCCGAGATGATGATCACTTGGTTATGGGCAAGATAAGGAGAGCGGCTGATCTCATTCGACATCTTCCGTGCAGCCTTGAATACGCTGTCCGCGGTTGAGGATAGATTGATAAAAGGGCTCCCCCCCTCATTCTTCTGACCGCTGGACCCTTTCATCTGTGTAGGCACGACAATTTGAAACGTAAGCTTAATTTGTCCATTCTCTGCCTCATCAAGGGCAGTTCCTACCACAAATCCACGCTCCTCGATTTCTATGCGGTCCCAGCAGCCTGCCAAAGGCCATACCAGCATGAATAACATCAGCATCCGAAGCATTTTAGCCATTGCCCTTCACCCCCCGTATCTTGGCCACCAAGAACAGCAGAGCCGGAAGCACCCATGCGAATCCGATACCCATATAGCTGATCCATTCGGCAACTACGTTAAGCTCCCGGAGCGTGCTTGGCAATAAACCGAGGATGAACAGGATTGGTGCCAGAATGAGGATCATCGTAAATCTGCGATATTTCGGAAAAACGGATTCCAGTGCCAGTAAAGCTACATCAAACGCCATCGCATTCGTGCTGAATAACGTCATCAACCAGATGACAAAAAAGAAAAATTCAAACCGTTCAAATATACCCCCAGGGACCTCAACCTCTTTAGCCAATTCCGCTAACGGATACAATGTATTGGAGACCACGATCGGTCCAAAAACGCCAATGACAAAAACGAAAATAATGAAGTAGATAAAGATGGGTATTAACACCCCCCGGAAGACGGAACCGAGAAGCTTGCTTTTCCTGACAACGTAAATGTTATAGAACAGCATAATTTCGAGCCCTAAATAGGAGAATACCGTATCCTTTGAAGTGATAACGATTCGTCTCCAGTCGGTTTTCAACACAGGCAGCAGATAATGCATGTTTAAACTTCCGAGATTCAAAATTACGATCAGCAGCATGATCGATAGGACAATGGGGAAAAAAATCAGATTCAGGCGTACCAAAGCGATACTCGGCCCTGCGGCTGCGTAAATGAGCACCAGTAAGTAAACTAAACCGATGATTTCCTCCGGCGTGTTATCAAATAGATATAGTCTTGTGATGGTGGAAACCCCGCGCACTTGATAACTGACAAACAACAATAGGTATAAACTGATCAGCAGCGTCACCACATGGGCTGCTTTTCGATTCAGGATGATTGTTGCCATCGCATGATAATTTTTGCCGGGAAACCTTGAAGCCAACGCCCCGATCGCCCATGCAAATCCAAGAGCGATCATGCCCCCAAGCATGATCGACATCCAGCCATCCGAAAAATGGGTGTTCCTTGCAATCGTATTAGGGAGCGTAAGGATTCCGAGTCCTATCAACATATTACTAACAGAATATACAATCTCTTTACTGCCAATCGATTGATTGCTTAACTGGTTATTGTTCATTACAAATCACCGCTTTTTTGCCCGATGGATGTCTTGGGGCTTCATAAATAAAGGTCTGCGCGTAAGCCAAGTCACCGGCACGCGGATAAACATATCCTTCCAATCATGCTGAATAGAGGGTGCAACGGGACTGAGATAAGGGATTCCAAAAGTGTGCAGCCTCATCAAGTGGATACAGATCATGATAAAAGTCAACACGATCCCGTACAGTCCCAGAAAGCTTGCAGCAATCATGATTGCAAAGCGCAGCATTCGAAAAGATATGCCTGCGCTGTAAGATGGAATGGCAAAAGACGATATCGCTGTCAGGGCCACAATGATAACCATAATCGGGCTCACGATCCCAGCCTGAACCGCAGCCTCCCCTATTACAAGTCCTCCGACAATACCAATCGTCTGACCTATCGGCTTCGGTAGGCGGATTCCCGCTTCACGCAGCAATTCCAGTGTAACCTCCATCAGTAAGGCTTCGATCACAGCAGGGAAAGGTACGCCTTCCCGGGAGGCAGCAATCGAGAATACGAGCTTAAACGGAATCATCCCTGGATGGAAAGACAGAATAGCAATATACAGCGCGGGTAGAAACAAGGTAATTCCGATAGCCGCCAGGCGCAGCAAGCGTATAAGCGAGCCAATGCTCCATCGTTCATAATAATCTTCTGGCGAATGCAACAGAGAAACGAAAGTAAACGGTAGAAGCAGCACAAAGGGTGTACCATCCAGCAAAACCGCTACTTTTCCTTGCAGCAAGGCAGATGTCACTTTATCAGGTCGTTCGGTATTCAGGATCTGCGGAAACGGCGATAAAAAGCTGTCTTCAATCCACTGCTCTACCGTCCCGGATTCAGGAGCATAATCAAGATCCAGTGACTTCAGCCTGCGGTTCACTTCTTCGATTAGATCGGGATTCGTCAGGCCTTTAATATAGATGACCGCAAGGGATTGATTGGATCGTCTGCCGATGATGTGCGTGTCGATCGTCAGATTAGGCTCCCGAATATGTCTTCGCAATAGAGATATGTTCGTGTAAATGCTCTCCGTGAATCCCACCCTCGGCCCGCGAACCAACGCTTCGGTTTGAGGCTCCTCAATGCTGCGTGCCGGCCACTTCCGGCTTCTGATCAGTAAGACTTCATCCGTCCCCTCCAGCATTAAAGCGGTATCGCCCGAGAGTATGATAGGAATCACCTCATCCCATCGCCTTGTACGATTGGTTATCTGCAGCGATATCATCCGATTCTCAATCTCGTGCAGCATCATATGAGCACTTATCATGGATTCCTGGGAAAGCTCCTGATTTTGCTGGATCGGCTGGATTATCTGCTCCTTAATCAACAATTGATCAGATAACCCTTCGAGGCTGACAATGGCAGAGGTATAAGTGCTCCCTCCAACCTGCAGCACTTTCGTGGTAAGGTCGCTAGGATCGTTGAGTAACAAGCTAAATGTTGTCAGATTTTCCTTAAGATTCGTTGACAGGAATTCAGGTGTATGACCAGGCTGCCTTGTATTCAAGTGACCTCGACTCCTTCAACCATATTCTCCGTTATCATTGCCTCTGAAAGTTATTTTTATCCGGCATCAAAAATAGCCCCACAAAGTGGAGCCTATGCTTCGTTGCTTATATGCTTCGCTGAAAACTTATAAATTCAGTAATATGAAAAATGCTGCCCCATCAGCTTAAACGGATGGAGCAGCCTTTGAATTATAACAATCTTACAGTCTAAAACGAGACAAGGTCTCTTTCAGGTCATTCGATACATTCTCCAGCTGCGATGATAGATTAACCAGCTGACTGCTGACGCTTTGCTGCTCTGTAGAGAGAGAAGCTACCTCTTCCGAAGTTGCGGAGGATTCTTCCGCTACCGCGCTCACATTACTCATCGCTTCCGAAAGTACATTCTGAGATTCATTCAGTTCATCAATCGAATGCGTTACCGAATCCAAGGATTCGATAAAATCGACCATCTGCTGCTGAACGGATACGAAGATATCATTTGTTTCCTTAACAGCGTCCATCTGACCTTTGAAGAGAGGATTCGCATCCAGCAATACCTGGACGGTTTCATTCATCTCGGTCATGATCCGGTCTGTAATCTGGCTCACCATATCAATGGACTGCCTGGATTGGTCTGCCAGCTGGCGGATCTCATCGGCCACGACCATAAAGCCTTTACCAGCCGCCCCAGCACGGGCAGCCTCGATTGTTGCATTCAATGAAAGGATATTCGTTTGCTTTGTAATATTCTGAAGTACGTCCAGCACTTTGACAACCGAGGAGGTTGTCTCCTTCAAGCCATCAACCTTGTGCATCATGGAACGGGTCATATCCTCAGTCTGATGGGTCTTATCCAGCAAGTCGCTCAAATGCTTCGTTCCAAGCTCACTCGCGCTTTCCACGTGACGGGCCGATTTGCCCATCTCTTCGTTGGCTGAAACGACCATTTGCATCTGCTTCGAGATATTGTTGGTCAGATCGCTGCCGCGCTCGGCTTCAACCGCCAGACTGCTGGCACCGTTGGCAATTTCCTCGGTCGCTACGGCAATTTCTTTGGCGGAAATAGCCGTCTTCTTCGAGGCATCACTTAACTCGGTTGCCGTTCTAAGCACTTCCTGAGCGGTATTGCTCGTTTGCTGAACGAGTCCGGTAATCTGCTCCATCATATCGTTAAAGCTTGCGGAGAGCTGACCGATTTCGTCCTGGCTCTTATGGTCTGTGCGAACATTCAAATTGCCTTTGGCGCCTTCCTTCATCAACAGGTTAAGCTTGCCTAATGGACGGGCAATCATTCTTACCATCCAAATCCCGATCAGAATAGCAAAAATAACGTCGATGGCAGCCACGATAAGCGTGATGACCAGTATGCTTGATGCATCCTTCGTCAGCTCGCTGGTTTGGACAGATCCTACGAGCTTCCAATCGTTGGTGTTCAGCGTATTATAAACCGCCAGTACATTTCTTCCTTCCTCATCCTTCGTTCTTACGTCATCCGTTTTGGTGTCGGCCGGAAATTCCTTCGCAAACGTCCAAGCGGTTTCCGAACCTACAATGGAGGACTCGCTGGAGGAAACAACGATGCCTTCCGGACTGATCAATTGCAGCTGGCCGTTCTCGCCCAGGTTGATTCCCTTCAGCTGCGTATCCAGTACCGAGGCGTTAAGTTCAAACATCACCACATACGTTGAAGTCAGATCGTTCATAGACCCTAAAGAACGGGCAATCGTGAAATATGGTGCCCCGCTGTTCTGCATCGTTGGCAGCCACATAATCTTCTTGTCGCCTTCCTTCAATTCGGTATACCAGCTTTGCTCAAGGACGGTTTTCGAAGACTCTGAGGCTTGACCTGCCGATATGATCTTCTCACTCTTGGTAGGAATCAAATAAATGGCTCGGATCGACGAATCCGATGTAATCTGATTGGATAGTTTATCCCGAATGCTGCGCTCCACCGTAAACGCGTCGTAATCGCTTAACTTTTTATCCGTGTATTCAGACAACAACTTCTGCAATTCAATGTCATAGAAGATTTGTCTACCGGCATTCTCGTACTTCTCCAGAATGATGTCGATTTTCTCAGAGGTTTGAATGATCGTCTGCTGATTGCCGTTTGCAGCATTCTTCTCAATCGTGCTCTTCGCCTTATCGTAGGACAGATAACCCAAGACGATCACAAAAAATACAATCGCTGACAAAAAGATCAGGAACAATCGGATTCCGACGGATTTCGCCGGGTTCATCGGCATCCGGCTTATAGCCGTTCCCACGTTTGAAAAAAACGACTTGGCAGTATGTATCCCTGTTGATGCCGAAGATTTTTCCTTTTTCTCTTTGATACCCCCGGGCTTCTTGCCCTTTTTCGGCTTCTTATCATGCTGCTCAACTTCTGACATTAGCTGTTCACCTACCACAATTTATATTATTAATACGTCGGTCCAATCCCTTGTAACGTATTCGTTACTCTTTATTTCGACAATTGGAGGTGTTTTCCTTTGGGTTTTCGCAAAAAAATAATTCTTAATCCCTAATTTTTTTACAAATAAAAAGAATCCAAGGTCCATCCACAGACCCGGATTCTCAATTGTGTAGTTCTTTAGATCTATTTTTTGTTATCCTTTACGCTTTCTCATCATATCAAAATGGCGCACCGGCTGATCCACCTTCATGCGAATGAGCTGCAAAGGATGGCGAGCTGCATCAAGTTCACTGCCGTTCTCATCCTCAATAGGACCAACTGCCTGCTTAAAGAAGGTTCCTTCCGGTCCGAAAAACTCGATTTCATCCCCTGGCTTAAAGTGGTTCCGCTGCTGAACGACAGCCGTTCCCGACTTCTCGTCATAGTCCATCACCAGGCCGGCGAAGTCATAAGGGACCGCCTTCTCTTCGGGTTCATAGATATGATCCTCATGGTCCGGTGTATCATAGAAGAACCCGGTATTCAGCGGTCGATTGGCCGCTTTATTAATTTCTTCGATCCATTCCGGCTTCAATACATAATGATCAGGGTCAGCCATATAGGAATCAATCGCCTGTCGATATACATTAACCACAGTCGCTACGTAATGGATCGACTTCATCCGTCCTTCAATCTTGAAGCTGTCGATTCCCACCTCAATCAGATCCGGAATATGCTCGAGCATGCAGAGATCCTTCGACCCCATCGTAAACTGGTTGTCTTCCGGCTGGAACAACGGGATCTGCGTAACGCCCGGTTTGAATGGGGACGGAGCAGGGGCCGGCTGTTCCATCAACTGCTGCTCTTCCGATACCCACTGGCCTTGCTCTTCTCTTCCATCCACAAACAAATCGTATTTCCAACGGCAGGATTGGCAGCATCCGCCCCGGTTGGAATCACGATCCGTAAAATGATTGGACAACACGCAGCGACCGGAGAACGAGGAGCACATCGCGCCATGGATAAAGGCCTCAATCTCAATATCGACATGCTCTTTAATCGCCGCGATTTCCTCCAGACTCGCCTCGCGTCCAAGTACAACCCGCGGCAATCCTTCATCCTTCCAGAACTTCACGGCCTGCCAATTCAGCGTGGATTGCTGTGTGCTCAGATGAACTTCGAGCTTGGGCGCGGCACGTTTGGCCACTTCAATAATTGCCGGATCTGCGGCGATGATTGCCGCAATGCCTGCTTCCTCCAAACTTCGCAGGTAGGCTTCAATTCCCTCAATGTCCTCATTATGCGCATATATGTTGGTTGCCACAAATACTTTGGCGCCGTATTTCTTGGCGAACTCCACGCCCTCTTTCATTTCTTCAAAACTGAAATTGTCCGCATTTGAACGAAGCCCGTATTTCTGGCCCCCAATGTATACCGCATCGGCGCCATAATGCACCGCAAATTTCAGTTTTTCCAGATTACCCGCCGGGGCGAGCAATTCCGGCTTGTCCAGGCGATAGCGTTTGCCCTTGTACTTTGGCTGTGCCATTGCTTCCATGCTGTCCACTCCTTAATAAACTTGTTCCTTATAGAAAAATCCAAACGACAATTCACGTTCCGGATCCTGAATCGCGCGAATTCCGTCCATCCACTCTTCCTGAAAAGCATAAGTGGATGCATCTGCAGCATATAAATCAATCGCTTGGCGATAGGTTCGAATCACCAGCTCATTGTAATGCCGCGGCTTCAGCAGCGTCTCAACCTTAAAGCTGTCCATGCCTGCTGCCATTAACAGATGCAAATCCTCCAGAATGCAAATATCCTCCGAACTCATAATATGGGTTCCGTTGATATCTTCATAGATCGGATATTTCTCTTCTTGACGCTCAGCTTCAATGAGAAACAAACCGCGCTCCTTGCCAAGGCTGCCTTCATGCACCGGTCTGCCCTGCTGCTGCATATAGCTGTTCACCAGGCGCCGCTTGGAATGATAGATGTTGGTCATGCCATGAACCTGAACCTGTGCTTCCAGCTGAAGCTGCGGCTTCATGTCGGTTACCTCGTCCATATTTAATTCACGCGCAAGAATAACCCGGGAGGCGCCTTTGCTTCCCCAGTAATTGGCCGTTGAATAGTTGGTGGCGGTCATTTCTGCGTTCCAATGAAGTTTTACCTGTGGAGCCAGCTCTTTTACGGTAGTGAGTACGGATGGATCGTTAAATTCCACCGCGTCTACCCCGATTTCTCCGAGCGCCTTAACATAGGCAGGTAGCTCGGGCAGCAAATCATTTGTCATCAAGTTGTTCAAGCTGACGTACACTTTGCTTCCTCGCTCATGAGCAAGCTGTACGACTTGGATTATTTCGTCCAATGTCAGACTGCCAGGCAGTCTCATGCCGAATCGATCCTCGCCAACGAGCAGTGCGTCGGCTCCCGCTTCCAGGTAAGCAGCGGCATCAGCCAGAGACCCGGCTGCTGCCAATAATTCAGGTTTGATACTCATTTAAAAATTCCTCCCTACTTAGAGGTTGTTCAACAAGACTCTTCTGAGTACGAGCTGGATCTGTTCCTTGTCACTCAGCGTATCAGCGGACTTGCTCAACACGTAATATTATTGTTGTGCCATCTTCTTGCTGGTCTCGATATTCTTCAAATGCTCTTTATACGTTTTGGCAAACAGATGCTCTTGTGTACCGTCTTTCTTTGTTACATAGAACAAATAATCGGATTTCTCCGGATTCAAAGCAGCCTGAATCGATTCCAGGCTCGGGCTCGAGATCGGGCCAGGCGGCAGACCCTTTTGACGATATGTGTTATACGGGCTTTCAACCTCAAGGTCGGCATAAAGCAATCGTTCCTTCGGTTTATCCAACAGATATTGCACGGTTGCATCGATTTCCAGCTTCATGTCCTCTTCCAATCGATTATATATAACGCCAGCCACCAGGGCACGCTCCTGATCTGCAACCACTTCCCGCTCCACCAGCGAAGCGATGGTCATGAGTTCATGGAACGTTACGCCGCGAGCCTCCAATTGACTCTCCCAATCCGGAATTTCGGCCAAACGTTTCTCCGTTTCTTTCAGCATGGTTTCTACAATACCTTTTGCCGTAATATCCTTTTTCGGCAGATTATAGGTCGCAGGGAACAAGTATCCCTCGAGATGATGCCTGAGGCCTGCCTCCTGGGGAATTTCTCCAGCAATCGGAACATCCCAGCCGGCCGGCTGATCCACAACTTTCAAGAATTCCTTCTCATCGATTCCGCTCTCTTGAGCGATGGTCTCCGCCATTTGAAGGATCGTATATCCCTCAGGGATCGTGAAACGAACCATCTCCTCGGGCTTCACTTCGCCTTTGTTCATCTTTGATAACAGTTCCTTGAACGGAGTGCCTGGGGTTGCCTCATAGGTTCCTGCCATCAGACGGCTTCCTTCCCCGCTAAGCTTTAAATAACCTTTAAGTATAAGGGCATTCTTGATCAGTCCCTTTTCCTCAAGCAGATCGGCGATAGAGGACGTGCTCATGCCGGACTCCACGGTGAATTCGACGGGAGTTTCCGAGCTTTGAACGGGCTGTAAACCATTCCATACGTAAAATACGGCCCCGCCCGCAAGGAGGATCAGGACCAATACTGCTATTGCCAGTTTCTTCAATCTACTCATCCCTTCACACCAAAAGGGGCGGACAGCTCCGCCCCTTCCTGAACTTTCATTTGAAAATTAAGCATGTGCTCCTGCAGGAGGGAACTTAATCCTCGTCTCCTTCGGGAAACGTCAGTTCATCATAGAGCTCTGACACATTCTCCCATTCCTCGTCGTCGTCAATGGTTGACAGCTGCAATCCGCCGTCCTCGCCCTTGACGATACGAAGCACCTCGTACTCCTCATCGGTTCGATCCGGCTGAACCAGAATGGCATACCCTTGACCATCCACTTCAAATTCGGCGGCAATATCATAAACCTCGATATGGCCTTTATCGTCCTCAAGCTCGACACTCTCACCGAATGCTTCCTTAAGTACTTGGGTCCATACGATATTCTCAACCGAAAAATCAGACATCATTCGTCTCTCCCGTCCAGCTCTTCCACGAGCGTATTGAAGGTTTCTTCAACAATGGCCCATTCTTCATCGTCTTCAATCATAAACAATTTCAAGTCGTCTCCGTCTTCCTCATAACGGAAGGCGTAGACCTCGTCTGTCTCTTCGTCGGCAGACTCCCTTGGTACGACCATCATATATTTAGCATCCGAGCCATCCACTTCGAATTTCATGATGACTTCGAATTCTTCCTCGTTGCCTTCATCGTCGGGAATATAAATAATTTCCGGTTCTTCTTCCATACCAATATGCTCATTAGCCATTGTAATCACCCTCACCTTTACCTTTTAGAATCCAAGTAGTTTTGCAAAATCAAGCTTGCCGCCATTTTATCTACAACCTGTTTTCGCTTCTTTCGGCTGACATCGGCTTCAAGCAATGTCCTTTCAGCGGATACTGTTGATAGCCGTTCATCCCAAAGGTGAACGGGTAAGGATAGGGACTCTCGCAATGTGCTTGCGAATTCCATGCAGATTTCGCCCCGCGGACCAATCGTGCCGTTCATATTTTTAGGCAAGCCGACCACGATTTCACCGACCTCGTTATCTTTGACGAGTGCGGCAATTCTGTCCAGTTCGCCTTCATCACGGCGGCGCTCGATAACTTCAACCCCTTGGGCCGTCCATCCGAACGCGTCGCTTATGGCAACACCGATTCTGCGGTCCCCGTAATCCAATCCCATGATCTTCTTCATCCCTGTGTGCTCCTAACGGTGACTGGCTAAATAGAACCGGACCAGTTCTTCAATCAATTCATCTCGCTCTTTTTTCCGGATCAAACTTCTGGCATTATTGTGCCGAGGTATATAAGCGGGATCCCCGGACAAAAGATACCCTACGATTTGGTTAATCGGATTGTACTCCTTCTCTACCAGCGAATCGTACACCGAAAGTAGAATGTCCTGGGCGGAAGCCTCCTTTTCATCACCTTTTACATTGAACTTGACAGTCTTATCCATGGAGTCCATGTGTGACACACCTCGCTTCTTCAAAGAACATGTTTACCATGCTTCGTCGAATAAATATTTACCAGCTTGATCTAGTTATATCATAACATAATCCTAAGTCTCTACGGAAATCGAAAGCGAAATATTTAGAGAGTGTTCCAAAAAATTCGGGATTGTGTACAGCAAAACGTTGGATCCCGCTTACGATTGCCAGCTGTACACAATCTGGACAAATCTGTTACACGCCCCGGGCTATGAGATCCTCGGCGTGCTGCAGCGCCTGGGTCAGTTTGGAACCATCCTTGCCCCCGGCTTGCGCCATATCCGGACGGCCTCCGCCGCCTCCGCCGCATATCGAAGCCACTTCTTTAACGAGCTTGCCGGCATGATAGCCCTGCTTCACCAGATCCTGCGGAACGGCTACGACGAAATTCACCTTGTCGCCTGCTTTGGAGCCGAGCACGAGGATCGCCTCCGGCAGCTTGCCCTTCAATTCGTCAGCAATGCCGCGGAGTCCATCCATGCTGCCAGCCTGCACTTCAGCTGCAAGCAGCGACGTGTTCCCGACCTGCTTCACTTTATCGGTCAACTGGCTAGCCTCAATCGCTCCAAGTTTGCCTTGCAGGGACTCGTTCTCCCGGGCAAGATCCTTCACCTGCTGGTTCAGGCCTTCAATCCGCTTCGGCACGTCCGCAAGATTGCTCTTCAACAAACCTGCGGCTTGCTTGAGCAGATCCATTTGGCCTTCCAGATGCTCATAAGCGTAACGTCCCGTTACGGCTTCAATGCGGCGAACGCCGGAGCCGATACCGCTCTCGCCAAGCAGCTTGAAGATTCCGATCTGGGAGGTGTTGGCTACATGGCATCCGCCGCACAGCTCGATGCTGTAATCTCCGACCTGAACGACACGGACGATATCTCCGTATTTCTCTCCGAACAATGCCATAGCGCCCATCGCCTTCGCTTCATCAATCGCCTTGCGCTCGATAACGACCGGAATGCTCTTCCATACCTGTTCATTCACGCGGCGCTCAATATCGGCCAGCTCCTCAGGCGTAATGCTGCCGAAGTGGGAGAAGTCGAAGCGCAGACGCTGCGGTTCAACAAGGGAACCTGCCTGATTGACATGATCGCCCAGCACTTCCTTCAATGCTTTATGCAAAAGGTGTGTGGCGGTATGGTTCTTGACGATATCATTGCGCATAGCGGAGTCCACCTGCGCTTTGACCGTATCGCCCACTTTAAGCTCGCCGAGCTCTACGGTTACGAAATGCACATGCTGTCCATGCGGAGCCTTGAAAAGACCTTCCACTCGGGCACGAACGGATCCGCCTTCTATCATCCCCTGGTCGCTGACCTGACCGCCGCTTTCGGCATAGAACGGGGTAACGTCCAGAATGACCTGACAGGTCTCGCCTTCACTGACGCTGTCTGCGAAGCTGTCACCGGAAACAATGGCGAGCACTTTCGCCTCGCTGACGGTGTCATTATATCCAACAAATTCACTTTTAACCGTATAATCGGAAAGAACACCGCCTTGAATCTTCATGCTTTCCGTTTCATGACGGGCCGCACGCGCACGATCACGCTGTTCCTTCATTGCAGCATCAAAGCCTTCACGGTCCACGGTCAATCCGTGTTCGGACGCATAATCCTCCGTTAAATCAAACGGGAAGCCATACGTATCATACAATTTGAACGCGTCGCTGCCGCTGATGACCGATTTGCCCTGCTTCTTCGCTTCGGCGCTAACGTCAGCCAGGATGTTCAAGCCGTCGGAGAGCGTTTTGTGGAACTGTTCTTCTTCCGTTGCGATGACCTTCTCGATAAAGGCGCGCTTCTCAACGACCTCTGGATAGTATACGCCCATAATATCGCCTACGGTACCGGTCAATGTATACATGAATGGTTTGTCCAGCCCGAGCACCTTTCCGTAACGAACCGCACGACGGAGCAAACGACGGATGACATAACCGCGGCCTTCGTTGGAAGGCAGCACGCCATCGCCTACTGCGAACGCAACCGTACGGATATGGTCTGCAATGACCTTCAGCGCGATATCGTACTCCGTCTTCTCATTGTATTTAACGCCGGCAAGCTCTGCCGTCTTCTGGATGATCGGCTGGAACAGGTCGGTATCGAAGTTGGACGCTACGTTTTGCAGGATGGAAGCAAAGCGCTCGAGTCCCGCACCCGTATCAATGTTCTTGTTCGGAAGCGGTGTATAGCTGCCGTCCTTGTTGTGGTTGAACTGGGAGAATACGAGGTTCCATACTTCGAGCCAGCGTTCATTCTCACCGCCAGGGAACATTTCGGATTCCGGAGCATCCGTGTCGTATCCTTCACCGCGATCATAGAAAATCTCGGTACAAGGTCCGCAAGGTCCTTCGCCGATATCCCAAAAGTTATCCTGCAGCTTAATGATGCGTTCCTTCGGCAGTCCGATTTTTTCATTCCACAATTTGAAGGCTTCCTCGTCTTCCGGATACACGGTAACGGACAGTTTCTCCGGATCGAAGCCGATCCATTTCTTGTCCGTTAGGAACTCCCAAGCCCAGGTGATAACCTCTTCTTTAAAATAATCCCCAATGGAGAAGTTGCCCAACATTTCGAAGAATGTATGGTGACGACGGGTTTTGCCGACATTCTCAATATCATTGGTCCGAATACATTTTTGCGAATTCGCAATTCTCGGATTCTCCGGCTTCACACGCCCGTCAAAATAAGGCTTGAGCGGAGCCATGCCTGCATTAATCCAGAGCAAGGACGGGTCATTGTGCGGAACAAGCGATGCACTTGGCTCGATATTGTGGCCTTTCTCTGCAAAAAACTCTAGCCATTTGGAACGGATTTCACTAGCTTTCATCTCTACACTTCCTCCAGTCATAATATGGCGTCCGGATCACTTGGTTCCGAACACAAAAAACGCCCCTGAATTAAATTCAGGGACGATGTTCTCGCGGTACCACCCTGGTTATCGTCCATTCATCCTCCAGCAGGGTCCTCCTGGAATCACATATGTGACGATCGCCTCGTAACGGCTGGATAACGGGGGCCACCCGGTGAATTTGAATCACACTCAAAAATTAGCATTCGGCTTAGGTTCGCTTCCAGGTTCTCGCAGCCAGCCGGAAATTCTCCGGGCAGGAACCTGTTCTCTGGGCAAGGTACGCAAAGCCTACTTGATTTTCTCATCGATTTGTACGTTTATAGGTTTATCATTTCAAGTATATATAGGGCGTAACTATCTGTCAATGCATGAACATTGCCGCTACAGACTGGAGTCTTCAGCCGGATTTCCTTCTGACATAATAAGCGAAAAAATGCTGCAGCAGCACTTTGATGACGGCAAAGACGGGAACAGCCAAAATCAAGCCCACGGTTCCTGCGATTTGACCGCCGACAAGGAGCGCAAAAATGATCAGGAGCGGATGCATATGCAGCTTTTTCCCCACCACTTGGGGCGAAATGATGTTGCTCTCCAGCGTCTGGCAGATCATATTAACGGCCACCACCAGCAGCACCATCTTCCAGGAAATCGTAGACGCCATCACAAGCGCAGGAGCCGCCCCGAGAAAAGGGCCCAAATACGGAATGATGTTAAACACCGCCACGATGCTTGCCAGCAGCAGTGCGTAAGGCATACCAACGATCATATAGCCTACATAAGCCAGTACGCCGATGATTAAGCATACCAGGAATTGTCCGCGAACATAGTTTCCAAGAGCCGTGTCGATTTCCTTAAGCAGCGTAACAATCGACTTCCGGCGGCTCCGCGGCAGATAGGATACTGCGGTTCGCTGGAACACCTCAAAATCTTTTAATATGTAAAAGATCAAGAATGGAACAATTAACACGTTAAACAGGATATTAATCGTGTTGCCGATATTGTCCATGAAATCCGAGATCCCTCCGGCCAGCCTCGATTCCATCTGTAAGAACCAGCTGTTGACGCCTGTCCTTACTCCCGGAGGCAGCAGCCTGCTGTCCAGATTGGTCATCAAGCTTTGGGCGTTCATCGTTAATTCAGGCAAGTGCTCGTTGAGCTCCTCCAGCTGTCGAATCAGCATCGGAATCATGTTCATCAGAATGACGGCAAGCGACGTGAGAAAGACGGCATAAATGAGCAGCACCGCCATGCTCCGCGGAACTTTGCGGTCAGAGAGCATGCATACAACCGGATTGAGCACATAAGATATGATCATGGCAACCAGAAATGGCGCCAGGACAGCTTTGAGAAATCGATAGACATCCAGAAACAGCGGACGCAGCAGCCAGACAAAGTAAAGAGAGATGAGTCCGAGCATTAACCATACCAACAATCGAAACCATTTGTTCTCGGTCAGCTGTTCCACACAGGCACCCTCCTTTTTCGAAAGCTACCCTGTAGTATATGTACAAGCATCCAGAAATAAACTAACATTTCCGCCGGACAAAGTGAAAAAGACTCCTGCTTCGTCAGCCGTACAGGCCTTCAGCAAGGAGTCGTTATCTTACAATATGTACGCGTTCTTTAGGAAGACGCGTGCATAGGAGGGAAATCCGGCTGCATTTCATCACCGAAGAACAAATCATCCAGCGAGCTGAGCGTCCCATCCTCTTCTACCTGGTATACGGACATTTTCTCTCCGTTGACTGTCAATTCGATAAAGCAACCCCAGCAATAAAACTGGTGGGAGCCGATTTTCCCAATATCTTTGGAACTACAGTTTGGACATTTCATCCTACCTCACCCTATCCGTTCACAGAATTAATGGCTTTTTCCAGACGCTGTTCGCTCATCGGGGGTACCATAACGGCACTTTCGCCGATAGCCATTTCCGCTGTGCAAGGCAGCCATTTGCGACCTTCGATCAAATCCGAGACAAATCCATCGGATATTTCCAACCCTAGTATTGTATTGCCCTGTTCCTGCTCAAAATAAACATCGGATATACGCCCGAGCAGGATACCATCCTCTGTCAAGACCTGCATCTCTTTCAGTTTGCGCTTGCCCAAAAGGTACGTAAGCGGTATATCATTGGCGCCCAGCTTGCGGACAGCCTCTTGGCTCCGGATCATGACGGCATCTTCCCCGTATGCTACGATATCTTCCCATGAGACGCTTTTCACATGCGAGGAAAACAAAGCCTTGCCTTCCAACTCCAACCCGGTAATCAACCAGTTCTCATCTAGTATAAAATCGTGGATTTTGCCGATTTCCTTACCGTTCTCCACGTCGAATACAGCCAGTCCAATCATTTCTTGAAGTTTCATATACAGTGGACACCTCCTCATCCTTCATGGTTTGAAATCAGCCGCCGGTCAAAATTTCGTCAGCCTGACGGGCCATTTCCAAGGATGAAATGGACGAACGCATACCCCCTATTCCCTAGAAGGAGAAATCCCTTAACATCTATTTACGTAACCGATTAAGGATGGTTCCAATTTTTTGGGCTGTGTACTCCATTTCTTGTGTAGTATTACCCAAACCGAAACTAAAACGAATCGCGGAGCGCAAAACAGGATCAGAAAGTTTCATTGCTTGGAGTACATGGGATATTTCCAGAGATCCCGACGTACAAGCCGAGCCGCTTGCCGCCGCAATTCTTTCCATATCGAGGTTCATCAGCATCGTCTCCGTGTTGGCACCGGGAAAGCTGATATTTAGGATGTGAGGTAGGTAATGTTCCGAATTTCCGTTGATCACAAAATCATCCTCGCCAATCTCCTGACGAAGCCCTTCAAGCAGCGTCGATCTCAGCTCGCGATAATGCCGGATACGCGCCTCCATATTATGAACGGTCCATTCCACTGCTGCTGTAAAACCGGCAATTCCAGCCATATTCTCTGTTCCGGCGCGACGCTTCTTCTCCTGCAGCCCTCCGAACAGACGCGGAGATACGCTGAGACCTCTGCGGACAACCAATGCTCCGACGCCCTGGGGGCCGTTGATTTTGTGGGCAGAAAAACTCCACATATCCACAGGAAGCTCGCGGCAGTTGATCGTTTCCGATCCCAAGGCCTGAACAGCATCGGTATGAAACACGATGCCCCGGCTGCGGCAGAGCTCGCCGATTTCGCTGATCGGCTGAACGGTGCCTACTTCATTGTTGCCATACATAATGGTGACAAGCGCTGTGTTGTCCTGAATTGCACCCGCAATGTCCTCCACAGAGACTCGCCCGGTAGAGTCGACGGGGACATAGGTAACCTCACAGCCCCTCCGTTCCAGCTCATGGCATGTATGAAGCACCGCATGGTGTTCAATCGCCGACGTAATCACATGCTTGCCCTTCACACCTAGCGACTCCAGCAATCCAAGTATAGCCAGATTATCGCTCTCGGTTCCGCCGGCCGTGAACACCAGCTCGTCCGATTGGCATCCTAAAAGGGACGCAATTCGATCACGCGCCCCATTCACGATCTTCTTCGCTTCCCGTCCAAAAGCATGAACGCTTGAAGCATTGCCGTATTGGCTTGTCATCACCTTCATCATCCGCTCGGCAACCTCCGGATGAACCGGGGTTGATGCGGCATGATCCAAATATACTGATCTCATATCCGTCACCCTTAAATATAGAACATATATCTGACAGGATGTACAAGATTAAAGTTCATTCTACAACAACCCTTTCAGAATCAAGATTTTAGCGTCTTACATCATAGTACAACCTACAAGGAAAAACAACAACCTACAGGCTTTTTTGTGGGTAAAGTGTGGGTTCTGAAAATCCACAAACGCACATTGAAAAAGGACTCCAACTCTTTAGTTGCTGAGTCCTTTTTCATACTAAAAAACCTCGCCAGCAAAACGCCAGCAGGGTTTTATTTTTCTTCAATATTTTGTCCAGTAATCCATGTTCCCCTTCCTTGGCGGTGATTTACCCAGCTCTTCTGTCTTGATGATCTGAATCCCGTCTGTCACAGATTTATCAGGCCACACGATGAAGCCTTGATCTTCCAGGTATTGGAGCCCACTCAGTAAATCTGGACGCCTCCGTCCGGTCATCGTCTCTAAGCGTTTAAAATCAGGCATACGGCTTTTATGTAATGGGCTCGGGTAATTGATCAATATCCGTAATAGCTTACGTTCAGGGTCCGGGAGCATGTTGAATACCTCCTGTAAACAAGAATATCTGTTTGTATTATATGGGAACAAATGTTCTTTTTCAATGCAAAAAAATGCCACCGATCACTATACCTCGGTGGCTTCTTCATCTACATATTCAATTAAGTCAGCAACGCTAGTTAATTCGAGTGCCTTATATACCTTATCTAAATTATCTGGAGACCATGCTTTGGATTTGTTCTTAACCATGTCAAGAATTGTAGGATAGCGGATTCCGGTCAATTCAGATAATTGATTCGCGTTCATTCTTTTTTCAAATAGGACTCTGTCCAGCTTAAGTTTGAACATTCTGATCACCTCACTTTCATTATATACGATTATCGTTAAATGTAAACGATTATAGAATATTTTATACGAATATCGTTGACAATTATACGAATATCGTATATAATTAAATCAGAAAGGAGGTGAGAGACAAGGATGGAAAAATTGCTAATGGATGCTTTTGAAAAGCTCCAAAAACGAGAACACCTCCTTAGAGTGACCCGAGACCAGATGGGACTGGGACGGATCACCAAGGAGGAATTCAAAAATCGTGAGGAACAGATACTTGGACGGTATGCCCTCACGGATGCAGAACAGCGGGCGTATGACCTGCACCACCGCATGACGCAGCATAAGCGTCGCGGATAAGTTTCAGGAGAGGGGCCGAGATCAGGCCCCTCTTTTTTTACGCCGCTGTACCTGTTTTAGGTTAAAGGAATCATATTCAAATATCAACTGGTCAAACTGTTCTGAAGTAAGATAGACCAGTGGTACCAAAACATTGTCCTGTACGGCGTAGTCGAGATACTGGATTTTCTTAGACACCAGATTTCCCTCCTTGTTCAGGATCTGTTTGTTTCCATTATTATATATCAAGTGGTGGCATAAATAAACTTTCGGATAAACAAAAAAGAACCCCGCCAGCCTAAGCCAGTAGGGTCTTTGCTCTTATAACCAACGTGACATATTAGAGGGAGAGTGAATTAGGGAATACATCACTCAATATGAGTATAGCCGCTTAATGATGCTTTATACCTTCATCTCGAGCGTGGCTGTCTTGGTCTTGTTATCGAAGCCTACCTTTGCTCTAAGCGCCTCGCCTACTGCACGAAGAGGTACATAGGTCACATCGTCGATCAGTTTTCCATCCTTGATCTTTTTCCCGTTCACAATGACATTCACTTTATCGCTATCTTGTTTCACGTTGGCAGCTCCCTTTCTTGATAGTCCTTTTTTGAGTTCGTCCATCCGGAAATATTGACCTGGGCAAGCTGTCGAAGCAAGTTCCTTATGACCGACGACTTTCGCCGAAGGGTATTTTCCCAATAACCATGCATTTAACGCAATCCCCGCTGCAAGCTGTGCGTCGGTCATCTGCTGCTGAGTAAAATCGCCTTGATACCCGACATGGAGTGAATCGTGATTGTGACCTGACACCCCGGCCCCATAATGGAAGCCGCGCCCTTCATAGATCGTTCCATCAAACCCAATCCACCAGTTATAACCGATCCCGTTCCAACCTCGGGAGTTTTTATGAAAATCATGGACCTCGTGAATACCCCACGTCTTATGAGCCATATGGTGCTGAACTAAAAAAACCACCTTTGACGGCGGCGGATCTAAGGCATATTTAAATTTAAGTCCAGGGTCAACGATATTTAGCTTTGTCATTCTGTTGCTCCCCCTTCTCATTAAGCTGTTCCAGGAACTCTTTAATTTTTGGTGGGATGTACACGCCAAGTATCCCCAGATTCTCCATTACTGACAAACCTTCACGGCCAGCGTAAAAATAAACAGCCAATATGCGGAACACAGCCGAATCATCGCCAACCCAACCATCGATCAGCACTGCCAGGCCGACCACGAAAAGAATCGTGATCTTACGAATGCCGCCCCAGAACATGACTTCGCTGTTAACGCTCTTCGTCTTGATGGCCCCCAGAATGCCGGTCACGTAATCAGCCACCATTAATGCGATCAAGAACTGAAGCGGCTTATCCCAACCGCCAAGCAGCGTTGCAAACAATCCTAGCGCTGCTACAACACCGCCTGTTGCTGCCTCTTTACCAGATGCGCCAGCTGCAGCCGAGAGCACTGTACTCCCCATTAGCTTCAATTGATTAAATAACATGGTATCACCCTCCACAAATTAAATAGCCCCCGGACCACCCAGGGGCATAACCGACACGTTCACTATTGCGACGTGTCGGTTATGCTGTTAAACCATTAACCAATCTCACGCAAATGCCCACCATTCTAACGTTCCTGAATAAATACCATGAATCGGAATCAAGAATGAACCGTTGGTTATTGATACTGGAGACCGATTTTGAACAGGCATGCCAGCAAACGAACCTATCGGATTTGTAAACACAGCTAACGTGAGTATGTCATACTTGTATTCTGTTAAGTTCCAGCCACGTTTAAAGATTGTTGTATTTATACCTTGTTTAGCGACTATAACAGACGGTTGAAATGACAACCCGGAAACTTGTATATAGTTCATATCTCGACTTTGAGTGTCCGAAACCCAAAAACTAAGGTGACCACTACTTACAGGTGCAGTACCGGTGGCCCAAGGCGTACCCTCTACCAACGTTCCCACCGTCCCGCCGATATCCACGCCCTTTCTGATGTTTTCCGGCAACTTGTTAGGCATACCAATTGTAAATTCTGTCGTTTGGTCCATCAGCCCCGAGTGATGGGGTTTGGCACCAACATAAGCACCCGGTTTAGGTTCTAGTTGAGCAGTAAGCCCGAAGCCTTTGTAATTTTCAATGTCTCCCGAAACAAATTGACCATTCACAAACGCTCTCTTGTGTTTCACTATGTCGGCGGAAGTCGCAGGATTATAATCGTCATAAGTATCAATTACATTAGGGGCCCCGTCCACTCCCAAAACTTTGGCCCCCGCCCGGATGTTGTTTGATACAAGGTTGGGATCGTATGCCTGTATTGTCACCTGCGTTCCCGGTGGGTAATAACCACCGTCTATATTGACGTAAGTATCTACATAGGCATCTCCGTCTGGGTTCGACCATAATCCGGATTTAAACTGATTTCCTTGTGTCGGAATTGTTCCGGTCACTATCCCGTTATCCGTCCCTATCGTTTTAGGTGCTAATACGTCGGCGGCTGTTGCACTCCCGTATTCACCCCCTTCACCCTGTAAGATAAAAGCCGTTCCGTCATAAACCAACGTGTATACTCCGTCTGCATCAAGTTTAGCCACACGACCATTAGGTTTTTTCAGGGGTACAGCACCAAGGCTGTTAATTTGCAGTGTGGGGTTTGTGCCACTGGCTATGTGGGCGCGAAATGACACACGCAACCCCTCAAATAAACTTGACACCTTACTGCTTGTTACGGTGTATGCCGTATTGGAACCCTCCGTAGTCCCAAGCCAAACGGTAGCACTCAATCCCAAGTCATTGATCTCCTGTCCGATCTGATTCATATCCTTGGGAAGTACACTATCTTGAATGGTCCAGTCTGTTTTTGCCATCAGTTAGTTCCCCTCCTTAACCTCTATTGTTTGTAATATGAGTGTGTCTGATGAAACCGGCAAGTAAACAGGATTAGAAGAGATGAGCTCCCCTGCTTCACCCGTTAAATCAATTTGAGTTACCAAGGAAATGCTACTTGCTGGCACGATATAGTTAAGGGCCATCATTGATCCGGTTACCTGCTTAACTTCAAAATCTGTAATCTCGTATGTCCCGTTAAGGACCACCTTGCTTACTCTTGAATCGACGTACTCAGCAACATCGTTTAAGACTTGGGATGAGATCATTTAAGTAACACCTCCGCGCCTAAATTAGCAAATGGTTTTTCTCCTAGTTTCCACGACCCATCCAGCTTATAATTCCATGTGATATCCCGCTTAACGATTCGTTCTTTTAGGTCAATGACATCGTTTAAGGAAGTGTTTTGTTGATAGATCATGTTCGCGGGCTTTATGGTTTGTATAGTGTGTTGAACTTCCCTGAACACGTTGGCATTATCGATGTTTGTCGTCACGTACAGGATGAAGTTATCCACGTCAACGGATACAATGGTCATTCCTTGGCCCACAAGTCTATCAAGCTGCTCTTGTAACCATCGAACGGTGAACGGAGGCTTGGTCTGATAGCGGTTCAGAATCCTTTGACGCCGGAAGTCTAATGTCTCGGTCGTAGGATTGGCCTGAATACCCAACATCAGCTCCCGCCGTTTAATCGCCTGAAGACTTGAAAGCATGACAAACTGGTCATCGAATAGCTGCTGAACAGCCGTTTCTAGTTGATCCAGCTCTATATCTTCGGTTTGGCCCAGCTCCTTGAATTCAAGAAATTCCTGATAATACTCTGGAAGATACGGCATAATCCGATCAGACATGAACTGTCACCGTCCCTATACCCGGGATTTCCTCTTCTCCCAAGGTAATGTTCGCAGCTGCACCGTTTAAGGTTGTGTTGGCAATGTCGATTACACCCGGCACAGTCAAGATGGCCGCCTCAATAAGAGCTACCCGGATGATAATTTGATCTTGAGTCGCCCAGCTTTTCCGTTGACCCATCAGATAATCCATAATGACTTCTTCTATGGGTCCCTGCACCTGCCCCTGACTCGTACCCGGCTCAAGAGTGACGGTAGTAACAATGTCAATAAGGGATGTCGTAACTCCCACAATTGTCACCCGGTGCCCAATGGGGGCTGTTCCGAATCCTAGGCCGCTATTAACGATAGGATCAACCGTAGTCTGCACTTGTTCCAACAGCACGGAGGACGGCGTTTTCCAATCCGCTCCAATGATCGTACATTTGACGGTACCGCCGCCTTTCCAAACCGGGGATACCTTCGTCGCTCCGACACCATCCAGCGCGTTAATTGTTTTCTTGTAATCCGAGACATTCCCGCCGAAATCCGGTTCGTTTACCGTTTGGTAGTATCTAGCCCTTAAATCTTCATCCGTTTCCTCATCTGCGCCGGGTACAAGAATCTCTTCAAGGACTGCCCGGGAAAGCCCGTTAATGTAGTCTACCGGCAGCATGGCACCGAACTTCTGATTACCGACCACGCCCGCAGTTTCACATTCCAGCAAGAATACGCCAGTTCGAATTTTCGAGATCACAACATAATTGGTATCCTCAATGGAAAACCGGCTGCCGATGGGGATATCAAACAATTGATTGGAATTATTGTAAAATCTCCCCTCACACCTTGCCTTTGTTGCTGGCTCCCGGTTGACGCCAAACTCCGCTGTTCTTCGGGCCAAATCCTCACCTGTAGCCGTATCCGCATAGGATAAGGCATTGTTAAGATCCAGCTCCATATAGACTTGTGCCAACTCCGCGGCTGCCGGAGCCAAAGCGTCATAAATAATGCTGCCTTCCCTCTTGTCGATTCCTTCCGGCACCCGGTCCAGCATTCGTTCTAAAATGGCTTCGTATGTTTGATGTTCGTACATGGTTACACCTCCCGTTCCTCTTGGTACATCCCAAACTCGGTTTCAACGGTGAAGCGGACCAAGGCGGTATCCAGTTGATAGTTGAAGCTAAACCCTGTCACGGCGGATATCCGATCATCCTGTGTTAAAGCTTCCCGCACCCAACGTTCTACCTCGGATTCAAACACCGCCCGGCCACGAACGGCGCTTAAGTCCATCTCATTCCCAAAGTCACCGCTGTATATGAGATGTTCAAAACGCCGGGTCGAGAGGATCTTAAACACCGTCTGCTTGACTGCCTCTATCCCATCCACTTTGCGGCTGCTAACCCTGCCATTGTTCCAATCGAAACGGTAGGTTCTGCTTGGTAACGGGACCGGCTCCAATTCCTCTTCGGTCATTTCTACATCGCTTTGAGGTATCATTCACTCACCGCCTTATCTAGCACTAAATATTTCTGTCCGCCTTGTAAACGGAGCAGAATCACAGCGTCTCCCACGGCCAGTCCCTTACGTATGACGATGGGCTTCACTGGGAGAGCGGGCTCGGTTTTCTTCGTGCTAGATCCGGTGCCGGAGTCATCCGTGTATTCGTGGGTATGGTGAAGATCGATCTCATAACGGGTCAAGGATTCCGGTACAATTAAAAAAGCCTCCGAGAGTGTCAGGCGTTGATCCAGCCTAACCTCCAAGGGGCTTAATGATATGACGGTTCCGAATTGTATGGCGACCGGATTACCAGCGCCTACCGCTTCAACGGCCGCTTTTTTGATGATATCCAGCATACTTACACCATCCTCAAATCAAGGGTCATCGTATGAACTGCACCAGATACGCTGTGTGTACATTCATCAACCAAAAAGAATTTATTTATCCCGAAGCTTTGAATCTGAATATTGACGTACATTCCAGCACGCAGCCGGAAGTCGCCAATCGCCTCAATTTTCATCTTCCGTGTTTCCCGGTTCTTGGCCGTAATCAAGCGGGTCAAAAGGTCATTTATCTGAGCCTTGTTCATGTCCTCGTTAACGCTTTGATACAGCTGAAGCTTCCCCCATTTTTTAATCCGGCTGCTGTCCTCGATCTTGAAGGTTTCCCGTTTACCAGACTTCTCGTTATCCCGATAGAGTACGATATGGTTATAGGTGTCTTCGTCGATGGATTTCGAATAGGTGAAGTCTGTCATCAGGCTACCTTCCCCTATGACAAAGCCGTACTTCATCTGTGTAATGTTTTCTAGAGTCAGCTGCCCAAAGTTGTCATATAACACGAAATTGGTGCTGTACTTAATCAGCGTTGTATCCAAAGCCCAACAAACCATATCCATGAGGGTTTGATCATCCTGCAGGAAGTTTGGGATCTTGTACTTGGTATCGGCTAGCTTTCCGGTCTTCAGGTTGAAGTCTTTGGCGATCCGCTGGATGATCTGGGTCGCAGTCACGTTTGTCAGCACATAAGTATGATTCGCGTTCAGGTAGCGAAGCTGATCATAGGCCAGTATCTTCGCCTCTCCGTTCCTGCTCATCTCGAATTTGAAGATGTAGCCCATGAACACTTTGTTTGTACCGTCGGTAAATTGGACGATATCCCCGTTTTGGTAATTAAATTTCTTATCCTGGTAAATACCGCTATCAACAAGGGTAAACTCCAAAGAGGAAGCCTTCCCGATCCGGGACGTAGAATAACGGATATCCTTAACCACATTCGATACGTCCCAAACGTTCCCATCCTTATTATCAATCACGATTTTCATTTCATCACCCCGGCAGCTTAATCACGGTTCCGACCTTCAATTTTTTCGCCTGGGCTTCCGTGATATTGTTCAGTTTCATGAGTTCCTTGTACCGGCTGCCGTCTCCAAGATTCGCCTTCGCGATCGTCCAAAGCGAATCACCGCTTTTAACCTTGACCGTTTTTGGCTTGGCTCGTTCGTCTGGCCGTTTTGGCTTAGTGGCTGCGGCTTGCTTCTTCTTGCCGGGAGATGCGGCAGACGTCTTCGCGATCGTCACCTTTTTGGCCGAATAAAACACATATTCCTTAAGGGACAACGTGTATTCGAAGTCTCCAGGCGCGCCGCCGACTTCCTTATAGTTGAACTCCTCGATGGATACCGGTATGTTGATCTTCAAACCCTGGCTAATATAAATAAATCGGATCGGCTTCTTCTTGTTCATCCAGTCCTCAATCCGGCGAATGTAGTCAGCGGGGGCGTCAAACCCTTTAGATGGAATAGCGTCTGACATATCTGCGGGGAACACGCCGCTGAATGTAATTTCCTTGAGCTTTGGCGCATCGATCGCATTGATCCAGCCAAGGCCGGCGACGTTGTGCTCTTCCCCATCACCTTCGCCCTCGATCTCGATTTCTTCCGGAAGGACCGGAATTTGAAATACCACCGCTCGGTTATTAAAGCTCAGCTCGATGCTGTAATCCGCCATCAGTTGTACACCCCTTTGGCGCTAGCTGCGACCTCGTCCTCAAGTCGAGTTGTCAGTTTCGTTACAATCGAATCCAGATCGCCGCTGTTGTTGATATTCCCGGTCTTCAGATTAACGGTAGGTGTCAGGGTTATGAAGTTTTGAATATTCTTCATCTCTGCGATATTTCGCATAATCTTCAGGTCCTCGCTACTGATGTCCACCTTACCCTTAACCTTATCAACCTGCTTTACCTTACCGACTTTATCAATGTCATTCGATTTAGGCATCTTCATTTCTGGAACTACATAGTCGCCGGCTTGGCCTGCACCCTTCTTTTTCCTCTCTGCTTCTTCTTGCTCCTTAGCCCGTTTGGCTGCGCGATCGTCCAGCCAATTCTGGACCTTAGCCTCTCGTTCAGCTGCTTTCCCCTCAGCCTTCTGTTGAGCTGCCGCTATCTTGGCTTCGCCTGCTTGGCGTGCTGCTTCGGCTTGGATTTGAGCTTCTGCAGAAAACGTGACGCCGTCGATATAATCGAATGATACACCAGGTATATTTCTAAGTTTCTCTATCAAACTGTTAATTTTATCAATAGCACCATTAACCATCTGGTCGAGTGCTTTTAACGTTTCGACTTTTGCTTCATGGAAAGCATTCGAGATCCCAACTCCAATTTTCATAAAGAAAATAGGTATCTGGTCAAAGAAGTTTAAGATCGCATTCCAGGCCCGCATGAAACCAGCGGCAAATTGATCATTTGTTTGCCAAAGGTTATAGAGCCAAGTAACCAACGCAACGATACCTGCAATGAGTAAAATAAACACATTTGCTTTCATGGTCGCGTTTAGCCCTGCCCATGCTATACGCAATCCATTGACAGCTGCAGCTTGAATGAATAACGCTGCCGTCTGTATGCCAGTGGCAGCCGCGCCTACAATCATGGCTATCTTGTTCACGGCCATGATCAATGCAAGAGCACCTAACGCACCGACCACCCCGTAGACAATGGGCTGGAGTAACGGCCAGTTGGTCCTCATGAAAGAGAATACCTGGGTCGCCATATCTAAAAACCACAAGAGCGACCGGACTGCTCCCCCTATGGCCCATGACAACATATCAAACGTGTTCTGGAATTCACCAGACTCAAAGCCGGCATTAATCTTGTCGAATAGAGGAGCTAGTGACTGTAGCCCGGCCTCACCTGCGGAAGCCATGTTAAACTTGAAGGTTTGGAGAATTCGATTCCACTTTGCGGCAGGGGAATCCAGCATTTTCTCAAATGCTTCTTCGGTCAGGTTTTGCTGATCCAGCATTTTATCCATACCTTTAATGAATCCGTCAACATCGCCCCTCATCCCGGCTAGCCGAGCTTCGCTGTCTTTGAGCATGCTTCGACTGATGTTAAAGCGTTCCGAGATGGACGTATAGTCGCCACTCAGGAGTTCCTTCAGCGAAAACGCCGCCCCTTCAAGACCCTCAGTCGGATTCAGCTTTGCAAGGCGCATAGCTAGTTTATTAATGTCCGTTAACTGCTTTGGATCCATCGTTGCCGACATAAATGACATACTCCCTAGCAAGCTCGCGTCAACGTCTTGGCCGTATTTGAGGGCCTGTTGAACGGTTTGGTTGTAAATGGCTCTACCTAAGTTCTCGTTGCCGGATCGGGAGGTAAAGGTGTTCAGCATCTCTTGCTGTTTCATCGCCCCGCCAATCGTCGCGCCGCCGAGTTGCTGAGCGCCATGAAACGTAAGATATGCAGCAACAGCCCCCTTGATCGTCCTGGCCAGTCGTCCTGTCTCCCTTTGACCCCTTCGCACGGAATCATTAAATCGATCTTGCCGCCTTGTAGAATCTTCGATCGCTTCAGTAATCCGGCTTTCAGCAGATGCAATTTGGTTTTTTGCAGCTGCCAGCTGACGGTCGATATTAGCGTTCCGATTCGTAGCCCGCTGCATTTGCTCCATCGTGCTGATTACGATGTTAAGGGCATTCGTAATGTTCTTCAAAGGCCCGGTCATTGAGTCAAACATCTTGAGCGTAGAGGATACCGTCGTCATGACATACCTCCTTTCAAGCAAAATAAAAGACGCCCTCAAATCTGAGAGCGCCGATTTATCATTCTACACTATTAAAAATCTCAATAGCTTTTTCATTACTTGTCTCTAAAATAAACGCCTCATTTTGAGGCCAGTCCTTCATGAGATCACCTGATTCAGACTTAACTTTTTCAGCTTCTTTCTTAGATTCGTATTCATAGATTGCAACTTTTTGCTTGTCGAAATCAAAAATAACGCCATCCTTTGCATCAATCATTTGGAACATGGGCTTCTTATCAGAGTCCACCTCGATACCTGCATCCTGATAAGCCTTGATAAATTTGTCCAGCGTCAGATCCTTATTCTCCGCCTCAGCCGAACCACATCCCACGACAGCAACCAATAGCAACAAGAGTACCGCAAATAAACCCAATGACTTTTTCATAAATTCGTCCCCCTGAATAGGTCATATTTCCCAATCATTCTACCAAATTTTACAGGCTTGGGTCTACCGCTTTTTACCTTTGAGCTTTTTGGCCTCTTCCTTTTCCTTCTCGATCCGGATTGAAATCATAGCGTAGATGGCAGCCCGTTCCCGGACTGACATCGCCATAAGTTGGTGTGGAAGGATGTGCAACTCATGGAGGGCATAGTACGCATAGTTCGCGTCACCATCGCCCTCCTTGATTAGTTTTTTACCTCGTCCACCAGCTCGTTAACATCACGGTCAAAACCGTTCATTGCCTGAGCTCGTTCGGTCAGCGCAGCATATTCTCCAGGCAACAGCATCTTACGAAGCAGCGCCTCCGCGCCTGTAACGCTGTAGGACTTTTGCAGATCCGCGTTCTGCAGATCCGGGAAGACGACGCAGCTGGTTGTTACTCTTGCAACGTAATCGTTCGGGTCGATCTCCGGCAGGTATACCCCATTTTTACCCTTTACCTTCCGAGTGGCTGCCTTTCGGATCTCGGCGTTCTTCTCTTCTGTGATACTCCGAAGCTTCCATTTGACCGGCTTTCCTTCCGCGTCCTTAAAGCGCTCCGATACAGTGAAATCCTCCGTTACCTCCAATGCGGCATTATCCGCAAAAAACATAGACATATCAGACATAGTTATTCCCCTTTTCTATTCGTTAGATTTTTAGATTATTACGTGCCCAGGACTGGCTCCTGGAACGACTGACCCAGATCAACGTCATCAAACGTAAAGCTAACCTCTTCCTCCAGCGCCTCCGATTCTGTATCAAGTGATGCCATGACCACACTGTCCAGGTTTACGCCTTTGAGTGTTACCGTCTGAGCACCAATGGAGGACGATGGATCCTCGTTGGTAATTGTGATATCGAAAAAGGTATCCCGTCCGGTTTTCATGTAATCGTACATGAGTTGACGAAACAATGTCGTCATATAAAAAATCGTCATTGTCCCGGAGCCGTTCCACCCGGTGGCTTTGTGTTGGACTCCACGGCGGCCCAATGTCTTCACTTCCGATTTATTCTTTTCTACCGTGGCCTCCAGCGTCTTAACGTAGAACATTTCATGAACCCTGTTCTCGATTGTAGCGTAGGCCCGGCCTTCCTGGCCGGAGATCGTATCCTGGGCCTTCAAAAATCCTCCCATGCTTTAACCCTCCTTATCGGACAAATACCCGCATATAGATTTTTTCGATCGCATCCACCGGCTGCACGCGGAGTTCAACATACACACTGTCAGCTGTCTTTCCTTGCTGTACCGTGACGTCTGTCTGGGCATCAAAGTTCTGCACGGCACCGATACCCACGAGCGTATCGATATACGTAACGATTTCCTTCCGGAACAGTGCCCGGCCATCCACGTTATTATCCACCTTACCGATGTAGAACTGCTCGAAGATTCGTTTCAGATCATTCGCCAGGCTATCCAATACGCGGAGCACACGGTTTTTGGATCGCTCCCGGCCTTTCGTCGCTGTAAAGCTCCGGAACGTGTTAATGTCCTGTTCGACAACAGCGCGGCCGTAGGAGTGGATAAATAGGAATTCGCCGCCTCGCAGTGCTGCCTCGATCTCGCTGTTCGTGTAGCGGACATCCACATCCACAGCATCGTCATAGGCGGAATATGTCAGGGACTCATCTGCAGCAGCTCCCGCGGTAGCCCCGGCCACCCAAGCGACCGCCTTCACTTTGTCCAGGATGGTACCGTCTGAGAGGATAACGCCGTTTTTGACGCTAATGACGCCCTCATAGTCCGCTACCGCATAGTCGGCCATGACCACCTGCACCTTTTTGCCTTCCTGATCCCGCATCCGTTTGATGGCTGCCGTGTATACCGGCTTCAGCGTGGCGTCGGTACTCAGTAGACCGATGGTGTTGAAATCATAGCCCTCGATCTTGGTCAGATAATCCGTGTGGTCCCCATTGGTCACAGTACCGTCTGCGCCTCCGGTCAAGTTCAGTCCTGCCGTGACGTCCGGCGCGCCTGTGCCGCTGAATTTAACCCAATTGTTTTCGACCAGATCCTCGATCTCGGCCACGATCTGGGTATCCATCACCTCTCCGGCAATCAGTGTAATGACGTCGAATTTCGCAGGGTCGTCGATATTGTTCTGTACGATAATCCGGATTTCGTTCCCGCGAAGTCCTCCGTGTATTGCCGTCACTGTCAGCCCTGTATTCGTGGCTGTTGCAGCAGTACCGGCATTCAAACGATACAGCAAGACTTTACTGGCTCGCTTCAGAGCTTCTCGCAGCGGTAACAGCTCGGGAGCCGAAATATCGTAACCCAGAACGTCCTTCGTATCCGCTCCAGCCTCTACCGTAATGACTTGTTTGGACGGCCCCCAGGACAGCGATAACGGCAGTGATGCGACGCCGCGCTCACCCAGGGTACCCATCGTTTGCTCAGTAGTCTCAAAGACGATATACACCCCGGCGCGGTCCTTGTTTTGCGTTTTCCATGTTCCTCCTGCCATGCTCTACACCTTCCTCTCTTTGAATGATTTGATTACGGTTGTTGCCTCGTCCAGCGTATACGTCTTGTCTGGCGACAGCAGGCCCATCAGGACGTCTTTTTCTGACGTGGTAAACCGTTTGGCTTCCACCAGCTGCTCCTTCGTATAACGTGGCGCTGGTTGCGTCTGTGCCTTACTCTCTTTTGTACTCATTTTAAGCGACCCTCCTGTTCCATTTGTTTCATCTTGATTCCCGGTTCTTTGACCCTCATGACGTGATAGTTGTAATCTACAAAGAAATGCAGCACGTCATCGATCACCTCAAAGTTCATGCCGGTTCCCCTAAACTTCATGCCGTCGATCTCGATCCACTCCAGGACGTCCAGCAGCTGGCTAGCGATCGAAATGAAATCCTCATTCGTGGCTGAGAAGTAATGCACGTTGAAATAGTGGTTTTGTCCATACCGCCGTCCCTGGATCCGGCCATGGTCTGCATTCAGAAGCAACACGATAAAGCAGGGCTCGGTTAAGCCCTGCCTGTTCTTCCCGTATACTTTCCAGCCAAAGGTGTCCTTCAGCTTTTTCATGACGGCATGTGTCAATTGGTCAGCATCCATAGTATCACCTCACCGGCTTGGCCCGCGGCCGTTCATAATTTGTTTCAGCAGCTCCCCCTGCCTGCGTTCCAGGTAAACCGGCAACTCCTTTTCGAGCTGCTTCATGGAGATGTTCATCATGAACCGTCCTTCCACCCATTCGGTTTTATCGCGGTTCCGATGGCCGTTTTCAACAAAAGAGGCGTACTCGGTATTATTGAATATCTCAACAACATAAGAATCGCCGCGCCGCTCTACACGGCCCACTCGCCAATTCCTCCGTAGCTCCCCTGAATCCACTGGCGTACGCTTCTTGATCTTCCTCTCGGCACGGTAAGCCATCTCCAGCAAAAAGTCCTGAATGAAGCGATCGATCACCCTTTCATCCAGCGCCTTTTTGAAAGACTTCGCCATGCGTTCCAGATCGTCAAAATCAAAGCTCCCCCATCTCGGCATTAGGCTCGATCCTTCCGGGTTAGATTGACTTCTTGATGGGTCGAATACGGCGGAAACGGTTCGCCGGCGGTAAAGTGATACTTCCGGCCGTTGCGAGTAACCTCCAGCTCGTCGCCTTGAAGGATTTCGACTTCCGGTGCGATGAATAGCTTGGCGTCATAATCGATCTGGTTCTCGGCCTCAGTTTGACCATTGCGAGCTAGACCTGTCTGGGAGATCCGGCAAGGAACATCCTGGTATTTTGTGATTAATCGCTGCTTGGTTTCGGAACCCTCTTCGTAATCCTCATATCGTTGGATGACAGCCCGATCCGTGTAGGTCTTCTCCAGCTTTCTGCGATACTGCCGCAAGTTCATAGCCTACCACCTCAATTTACGGTACCGATTCAGATCCATGCGATAATTCAAAACCACTTGATCAAGGGATGACTTGGTCATGTTGCTAACACCAGCAGAAGAACTGGCCGGTGAAATCGAAGTATCCCCGATTTTGATGCTATCTCCCCCGCCTGCTCCGTCGCTGATCTCATCCACATTCGGCAAGTCCACCCTGGCGGCATCAAGCGACATGGCTGCCCATGTGAAGGATAATTCCTCGGGGATCTCCTCAAGATTGCAGTAATGCATGATCCGATATCCGATTTCACGAATATAGGAAACGACAAGCCCTTTAAGGGCGTCATCCTGAAGCTGCAAACGCTCCTTGATAATCGCCCATATGGTTTGTTGATCTTCAGGTTTACTTGGGATCATCAGGATTCACCTGATTATTAGGATTGTCGGAAGCAGAGGGGTCTTTACCAGGTGTAGCTAAGCCTTTATTTTCTTCCTTCTCGTCAACCTCGCCGTCGCCTTGATACCCTGCAGCCTTCAATTTTTTGGCGATGCCTGCATCTTTAGTTTCAAAGACCCCTTTATCATCAAAACGCGCAATCGGTTGACCATTCTTTTTATCCAGTACGATCAATTTGGGTTTCGCAACGAATTTCATATATGTTCATCCTCCTTTATGGTGTATTGGCAGCGATCTGCCGGGCAATTTCATCGTGTATCATCTTCGCCGAAAATAGACGGCCAGTCGTGTCTGTTCCGGCCTCCAATTGAGCGGCGGTTCCATTGGAAGGCGCTGCGGGTATAGCTAGGGCTGAACGGATAGCAGCAGCATCAGCTCCTGTTAATACCTGTCGTCCGACAGTTGAGGCATCGCTGATCTGAGCGGCCGTATGTGTATGTGCAGCTGGGGCAAACGTTGACGGTTTCCCCGTTATGTCTCCCCAGGTTACCGTAACCGGACCTCCAGACCCCGCATTTTCAACAATATCAATAAGCAGCCGGCGCAACTCAGGTTGCAATCCGACTGCTTGAGCAATTACATCTTTTAAATCCATAGCTCCATGTCCTCCTTATTAGGCTGTCGCTAGATTTTCAATTTTGCCGTGCATAAATGCCGGACCATGATCCAGACCGATCTGGCCGAAGATTTGTCCTTCATCCGCTGCACCTTTCTTGCTTAGTTCCTCATAGAAGAAGTTACCCTTCCCAGGGACCGGCTGGAATACAGGCGCGACCACCGACATCTCAGCAACAAGAATGCCAGAAGTAGGGTTAAAGCGATTCAACATAATACCGATATTACCAAAGTCGGTTTCAATCTGTTTGATGTTCACACCGCCCACGTTGCGATCAGTAGGAGCATACGAGTACAGGTCCGTGATGATCTGTTTCAGATAAGCGTTCGTCCACAAAACCACATTGGAGAATACAGCACCGTTGGTGTACATCTCTCTCCACAGGTTTTGAAGGATATCACGTTTCAGATCTGCACCAGCAGCATCGATTGCTGTGCCGGCAGCCTCATACATCCCCCGAGTTTTGTTTGCTTCCGATGCTGTTGTGGCTTTTTGATACTCCCCATTGATAAACGACCATTCAACGTCGCGGGCGATCTTTCCAAGTTGTCTGGCAATCTGGAAATCTTTTTCGCTCGGGGCATTGTTGGTTTGACCTTGAGTATTCAAACCACTCAAACGACCCGAATTAGATTGCTTTGCGTACGTCAAAGAAACGCTCTCGTGAAAGATCTGCGTTACGTTTGTATTTTGATTCCGCACATAGGAAATGGCTTGCGGTGCTGTCACCGAAGCTTGCTCCGAAATCCCTGGCTGAGAAGCAGCTGGGTACTCGTACAGCGAAGAAGTCGCAAACTCGAAATTCTGAGTTTGAAGACCTCCGGTCATACCACCAATAGCAGAAAGAAACGGCGTGTTCTCCGCATCCGCTGTGAACAGCTCTCCCGCATAGTTTGGAAGATTAAAAGTATTACCTTGCCCTGGTACGTTTGGCATTTAAAATTCATCCTTTCTCTTCGGCTTTTTGCAGCTCGAACATTTGATTTTTCAGTGCGATTTGTTGCGTGAAATTTTTGGACTCTACCGCCTTTTGGTATTGTGCCGTAAGCTCAGCCATCTGCGGCGATTGCTCCCGGTTTGGCTCGCTGCCTTCTGGTGGCTGGATACCTTTGAACTTCGGACCCTTTGGCTTTTCGGTAAACAAAAAAGCCTTCGATTCACGAAGACCCTTAAGTTGATCGTCCAGGCCGCCTTTAATGCTGCCGTCCTCATTCAGTTCAATCTTGTCTTTGTCCAGAAGCCCAGCAACCAGATCAGGGTCATGTGCCTCCCCGGCAAGCGTCAGCTTCAAGGCTGTCGCCAGCTTCAGATCCTCCATATCCTTGGCATACTGCTCCGATGCCGTCTTGTTGTCGTTCTGAAGCTTGCTGATCTGCTCCTTGAGCGCTTCGTTATCCCCTGCAGATTTCTTCAATTCGGCCAGCTGCGTATCCCGATCCTTCAAGGCATCCTCTGCCGCTTTCTTTGCTGTGTTCGCCTCGTCGAACTTTTCCTTCGGGAACCATTGGCCGTCTGAAACGACAGCAATTTTATGTTTATCCCCAGCCTTTTCAACAACCTGTTTATACAGCTCTTCTCCCAATACTTCTTTCAAATCTGGCATTCTCAACACGCTCCCGATTAGGTTTTTTGACTGGTAACCCGCCAGCACTCGGCTTGCGTTCAGTTTTACCCCGAACCTTTAAAGTGGGCAATACAAAAGGGCTGCGAAAGTCTCATTCACAGCCCTGCTACGGTGTAACCTCTTTGTATTCAGCTTCAAAGCTTACCTTGTCCATTCGTTTCAAAACTCCCGCTGTATCTTTGACAATGTAATCACCTTGATAAGCTTCAATAACGTCAAAGTTGCTACGGATCACACGCAAGCGCACACCGTACGTTCCGAATTCAACCGAAATGGGCATGCCTACAAAGGCAATGATTTCAGTGATATGCGCTGAATCCAACCCCTGAAACTGAATGGCCTGCACCGAAATACGCTTCTCATATACTTTAGCTCCCATCAGAACGCCTCCTAAATATGGTTTTTGGGCATAAAAAAGCACTCTCATAAATTCGAGAGTGCCAATCAATATATTTCGCTTCCATCAAACTTCCATCCGTATTCTTTTGGAAGCAGATCTTCGCCGGCATCCAGGCTCTTATCGATCTTCTGAATCAGACCTTCCGTCGTCTCGCTACCTGGAATCATCTCCAGCGGTACGCATGAGTCTGGAAATTTCTTTTCAAACTCCTGCATCTTGGCCCATAACTCATCCGTCACAATGACCATCAGATCTCCTCCAGTATTTGTTGAAATAGAGCAAATGACTTCGGAAGAAACTCCCTCATCAATGCTGCCCGTTTACCGCTAGGGTCAAAACTTGCTTCAAACATGTGTGCAAACGCCTCTTTTTCAATAGCGTTAGGCAGCTGCTGCCAATACTTCGGGCTGTGACCGTACTTCCCTTGGACTCTTCTCCGTGTCACCCCGCCGTAAATATCCGAAATCGCTGAATGAAGCGCACCATCGCCCTGTCCTAGAATCATGGAAATCTCAAGCTGTGCTTGTCTCAAATCCACGCCTTTATTTTTGGTGTAGTTCTGCATATAATCCTGGACGTCTCGAAGAACAGCCTTCTTGAAGTCCTTCGCCTCAATACCATTCAGGTCTATATGTGATACGCCATCATACGTCGCACCTTTTAGCTTGATCGCCGCCATATTATCAACATAATGGCCCAGCTCATGAAAATAGGTCGCTCCGCTTCCCCTAGGATTCTTTAAGTCATCCGCAAAGTCCATATTTACGATCTGGGAAACCGGCGAGTAATGGGCTCCTTGCTTGAAGCGGGAGTCCTTGATCACGTTACCCAGAACATATTCGGTAAAAACACGCTTGGCTACATCTGAACCCGCGCTGAACCGATCAGTCAGAACCTTCTTGTATTCCGGCGTTGCATCGGTTCTGGCCATGATCGACTTAAATTGGTCATCTGCCTTGAGTATATCCTTTTTCTGGGTGTTTGGCGAGTCGATATACTCCTTCTTCCAATCTTCATACTTCATGTCTGCTGGAATATAGATCCGTTTGCCAGTATGGTCCTTGGCGATTCGTTTGCCTGGATCCACTTCGTCATCAAAATAGGCAGTAACCGTGGTTCGGCAGCGGGCGTGAAACGGTGGATAGTTGACGCTTACTTCGCGCTCACTCAACTTGAACACCTTGCCGTCCATGACGCGGCAGGTCTCACTAGTCTTACTATCCAAAGTAGCCAGTATTTCATATTCCTCGACGACACCGCTGTTCTTGTACCCGTCTGCCGTTGCCTCGTTGATAATGTGGGCGCTCTCCGTCTGGACCAGCCTTTCAGCGGTTGAAGTCGCTACGCCCATCCTCTTCGCCAGCAGCTCGCTGACCTTTTTGGCACTGTCGCCACGAATGAAGGATTGAGATAATGCGGTCCGCAACTCCCGAAGCAGCTTATCGCGGTCGTCCCAGATCCGGGAGCTGTAGTTCTTCCCATACCATGGCCGGCTGATTACTTCCTGCACGGCTTCCTTATCGGCACGAGCAAATGAAGCGAGGATCCCTTTACCACCCCTGTTGATTTCGAAGAGGGTTCGGTGATAAGTATCCTCGCAAATATCACCCAGCAGCTTCCCTGTGCCCGCCTGCTGGCTTGCGGCCAACATTTCGACCTGATGCCTCACCTGAAGCTGCAGAGCCTCCAGACGGGTAACACGGGTCCGGTAATAGACGTTATCAAGCTCCTTGGTCCACTGGCCGTCTGCATTGTTCTTGGCCTTCTTCCGGAATTCGCTTAACGTCATTTTAAACTCGGCCAGCTCACCAGCTGTCAACATTCGCTTTGCCTCGGCCATACTGACCTCATTGTTATCAGCGAACCGTGCGTAAAAGGATTCCAGATCCCGTTGTATGGATTTCTCTGCTAGTTTATATTGCCGCTTGAGACCGGCAGCATATCGGTCTGATTTCTGAAATTGTCGGCTCGCAACTTGTTCAGCACGCTTCCGCCAATAATCCTGCGACTTCATGACGTTTCATCATCTGCCGTTTGATTTCCGGTGTGGAATCCTACCACTGGGGTGCCTGAATCAGTAGCATCGATAGGAGTCATTACTTCAACAAGTCTAGCCAACACCACAATCTCTTCAGAGCACACCACTCCCTTTTTTACCTGCTCATAAAGTTGGGTCGATAACTCACAAATCAAGAAATTGACTTTTTGTTTAGTTTCCATCGTCAACATCATCATCTTCACCACCTTCATCAGGCAGCCCATCATATTGCCCCTGGTCAAATTTCGTTTGAGCAGCTGCCTCTTCTTTTGCCTTTCGGTCCATCTCATCTTTGGTATTTGTCGTCCATGGATGGTTTGCCGTAACCGTCTCATCCGAGAGAATCCCCACGCTCTTCTGTGCATTCTCAACAGCTTCGGTTTCGTTAATCACAATGTCCCGGTTAAAAATAAAAGTGACTTTCTCATTAGAGAAGTCACCCTGTCCGGAATTGGCTAAATGGACATCGATAAACCAAAGCAACTGCTCAAATGCCCATTGATATTCGGTTTCGATCAGATTGCAGTCCATGTCCAGATCCGCGTACAGAAACTTAAGCGCGATCCCTGACGGATCTCCACCGAAGTTGTTTGCCTGGGTATCTACGCCGCGGCCAAACTCGTAAATGTCTCGGCGGTTCTGGTCCTGGTGCTTAGTGTGTGCTTCGGTATTGATCGTAACATCAAGCTTATCCACACCCCCATCATCCGTTACCTTCACCGCCCGGTAAAGGGTTAACTTCTCCCGGAACTCGCCCAGATCCACCCCGTCATAATTCTTCAGCACCATAATGCTATTCGGCGTATCTTCCAGGTTGTTCGAATTGTCCGATTTCTGCTTATCATAGTCATCGACTAGTGATTTAATCTGATGCAGCAGCGGAAGCTCTTCAGCGTTGTACTTGAAGCAGATAAACGGAACCTTTGTCCAGTTAAACGGTGCCTCCGTCTCGTCCGGATTCATAAGCGTAAAGTGTGCGGATGCCCACCCATTGCCATATGTTGCGATATCGGGCACCACTTGATCATCCTGATAGATGAGGCGTTTGACGCCTGACTGGTCCCAATATTCCACTTTGGTGACTTCCTTACGGTTCTGGGCTTCATATGTGGTATATGAGTAGACCCGTATGATCGCGTCCAATTCCGTATGGTCCGCATCCTTCCACAGCGGAATGACTTCATGGCTTGGGATTCGCTTCAGTTTGAACTCCCCGTTCTCATCATAATAAACGTGGATCCAGGCTTTCCCCTTTTGAATGGACTCTTTACCCACACGCTGCAGTAATCGCTGAAACTCCTTCTCGAAAAAAGTGTCGGTCAGCAGCTCCTCATACTGTGTATTTTCCGTTTGAACGGTCAAAGGCTTAGAAAGAAGATAGCCCACCTTTTGATCCACTAACTTTTTGGTGAAGTTGTTGACCAGCTTGTTATTCGCTACATTATCCACGATTACAGGTTTACCGTCCGCGCCTATGGTGTATTTCTTGCGGAATACAATATCCGGGTAATCTCGATAATACCGCTCTCCCGTGATCATCCATGCACGCTCATCTGATTTTAACCAGTCTTTTACGGCGTTGTAGATAATCTGGTCCATGCCCATCGGGGCGTTAAGTGTGAGGTTAGCCAGTATCGAATCCGTTGCAGTAGGACCATGAAAAAACATTTGCTTCCTCCTTTCTTAGTCGAATGACACACTGCTTGGCTTCCGGATCTGCTCCATGGCGTACCGCAGCGCATCAATCGTATGATTGAAGTCATCTATCGGCTTATTCAGGAATTTGCCGGCTTTGTTCTGCTCCCAAACATAGCTCGAAAGCTCGATGCTGACGTTAGGGCAGCGGAACTTATGGACAATGATCTCGTACTGCTGCAGGTACTGAATGCCGACCTTGACGCTGTCGCCACCCTTTTCCGCAGCGCGGATCCGGCTTATGCCCAGCCCTCGAATCTCATCGATGGACTTTGGCTCCGAGGAATCAGCGATAATTCGCTCCTTGGCATGCCCCTTGGACTTGATCATGGTCGCGATGTCATCGTTCATCATGCCGTGTTCATAATGCTCGTCGAAGATATAAAGCTTCTTCTCTTCCTTGTTCACCAGTGCAGCTACGAGAGCCGTCGGGTCATTCGTGTAACCAAAGTCCAGGCCGAACACTGCGCGATATCCTGGAAGCTTAGCGATCGCCCGGTAATCAAATTCCTCTTCTCGCCAATCTTCAAATATTGCGCCTTCTGCTATACCCCAATCGCCGTCACCTTCAACCCTGTGACGCTTCGGCTTATGCTTCTTCATCCAGGCGAATCTTTCACGGTCATCGTCGCCCAGGAATTCATTGCAGCGGTACGTTGTCGTCATGGCTAACGTGTGTGGATCCGAGTTATCGAAGAAGCGGGATTTCAGCCAGTGCTTTTCGTTCCATGGGTTAAATGTCAGCGTCAGCTGCTTAAAGTACCCTTCTGGCATCTCACCCCGAATGGACATATCCACCTTGTCGAAATCGTCCTCGTTCATGATTTGATAGGCTTCTTCGAACCAAGCCCAGCACAAATAGCCGGTGTCCACCGTGATAGAGGTGATTGACATCGGATCATCGAGGCCCCGGAACAGAATCTTCTGACCGGTGGGCTTATATATAGCCTCCAGCGGGCTTTTCTTAAAATTCCATAGATGGGCTACCCCTAGCCGGTTAACGGCCCATTTGAGCTGCGCCCATGTGCTGTCCTTATGAGTATTGAACGTCTTCCGGAGGACCAGCGTATTCGCCAGCGGCATCTTCATCATGTTGTATGGGATCCATAATGCATTCGTGACGCTCTTCTTGGATCCGCGGCCACCCTTAACGACCCGGTAACGCCCTTTGTAGCGCCAGAACTCGGCATAGCCTTTTCCGACGGTCTGCTGTAAGCTGATTTCTCTACTCATGCAGATCATCCTTAAACACAACGACTTCCGGATTCGATTCGTTGTTGATTTTCTCGACTTCACCTTTCAGCCTGGCGATCCGCAGCTCCTGTTCTTCGGTCGCCAGATCCGTCTTCAGGAGCTCGTCATATTGCTTGATTAGGCTTTGAAGCGTACCCATGGCCCGGCTTTGAGCCTGGAGGAATGTGGCTTGCTTGTCCCAAGCCTGCTGGACCTCCCAGCGCTCACCCCAAACGTTGCCGCCCTTCTCCTCGATCTTGGTCGTCGTGACGTCTTCCCTATCCTTAACGTACATAATTTGCTGCGCCCGGATGATAGCCGTGTACTGGATCATGATGTTATCCCAAACAATGTCTAGCGGCTCCTTCGTCTGCAGCTGTTCCATGATCTCCAGGGAATCAGCCGGCAGATACTTCTGGAAGAAGCCATGTGTAACGGCCTTATCGTTTCCTGGAGGGCCGCCCGGACCGCCACGGTTCCCCACCGCGTTCTTATTGCCCTTGGGCGCTCCGCCTTTGTTTGTGTGCACACTTTTTGATTTGTGTGCACCCTTTTCGCGGATCCAGCCATGCCGTTGCTTCCAGCTTTTCACGGTGTTAATCGAGACGCCGTGTTTATCAGCAATCTCTTGATATTTCATGCCTGACAGATAATCCTTCTCGGCCAGCTTATGCAATTCAGCCATTTACACGATCACCACCCCCGGCGTTGTGTTGGTTTTGTGGAATTTCACAACTCCACCCCCTATAAAAAAAGGCCGTGATCATTATAATCACAGCACAAATTAATCTTTATTCCTGTTTGCCAAATGCTCTTTCATTTGTTCTGCTCTTTCAATACTTTGTCTATAATCGAAATCATCCAAAAACAACTTTAATCGCTCATAGAGAGCATCTCGTTCAAAATTCTTCAATTTTTCTTGTTCTATTTGGATGTGCAAGTTCTTCAAATCATTCTTATAAATTAAGTAACAATAGACACCGAATCTAAAGGCTGACATCATCATGTAAAACAAAAAGATGATTAGTGTAATAACCAGTAATGTATTCATGTGGCTTTTCTGAGGTTCCAAAAAGAAAGAGACAAAAATAGTCCAGAATAAATAAGCAAAAGAACCTGCAAACGCATGATACAAAAATTTGACTAATTTAAAGAAGTTTGCCTGTGAAATTGCAGCAAAAGTCGATTCTAACTTTAGGCTCCCAAACAGTGTAAAGATCGTAAAATAAATCCCTGTAAAAACAGCAGCAATAGTTGTTAGAACCCCTTCCTTAGCAATTAATGTATCTTTTACTTTAGTGGCCAGAAATTCATTTAACCCAATAAGGCTAATTTCTGGATAGTAGATACCCAACAAGAAATTTACTATAAGTATCAAAGAAAGTCCTACTGTAAGTAGGCTCAATAACCTTCGTTCAAGGAAGTCAATTTTTTTATCCAATCTCCTTCCTCCTTTTCAAGTCATTCGCTATCTTGGTCTGCAGGAAAATCGGTTACGATCTCTGGAAGCGCCTTTACCTCGAAAGGACCCAGTGCTAAGTATTTGGAATCACCCGTTCTCCCGTTTACATAATAATCCATTTGCATTTCATCCGCAACTAATTCCCATCCAGAATTCCCGTCTTCATCTTTCATAATTACCTTCTTGAGAATTCCAGCATTCTTAAGATCAATATTCTCAATATTACCGGTTTTAGGACTCTTGTATCGAACTTTGACGGATTCGAAAAGCTCATCTTCCAAGTTCAACTCTTTAACAAGATCAACAAGTTGATCCGGTTTAATCACATTATCTTTTCTGGATCTACCGTTACTAAATGCCAGTGTTGCAACATTCGCTCCAAAAACATCGTGTGTCTTCACCGAATCATCAATAATATCCATAAGAAGGCTTTCACGCTTTTTCTCATTTTTTTCTTTATTTCGAATGGGCCCATGGGAGATATCAAGTTTAAATTCTATAGAACGAATATCATCTGAGTCTTCAACATCTGAAATTCCACGATCGGGTTCCTGCGCAACCAATTCGAACTCCCATCGATTAGCATCGCTGTTAGGTAAGAATGTGTTTAGATATTGAATAATATGCCCAGGTCTAGCTCCAAAATGATTGTATTCAATCAATACCATCCTGGAAAGTGGAATGAATACGGCTGAAGTAATTTCTAACACATCGTTATCTATTCGATCAGCTGTATCAGTACCTCGTTGACCTGTATAAGGTTTATTATCCCTATACTTCCCAATCGCAACTTTTCGATTTTGTGCCGTTGTTGGATCTAAAACGTTAGGATGCGCCATGTCAATCATTGACATGCTTCCTCCTTTAAGTTTTGAACGGTACCTACCTGCGGAGTCAAGAAGCATAATTTTATCTATGAACTTGGTAACGTCAATATTCGTTCTGCGGCCGTTATATTTAATAAAACAATTATAAAAGTGAATTGTTCTGCTCAAAACTATACCCCCGGTTTTTATATTAATGGTGTTAACTTATTCCAATAATATACCAGGTGAACATCGTAATCTACTACTATTTCCCTATTACTTTAGAATCAGTCATAATTTTCGTAGATTAATTTTTGAGACGCTACAACAAAGTCAACATCTCCTAATAAAAGACCGCCTCGATCCGAGACGGCAAGAAGGGGAGATGTAAAAAGGTTTGAAAAATCCGAACGGCAGGATTTGAACCCACACTACTTACTCCCAAGGCAAGCGTGCTACCCAGCTACACTACATCCGGAAATGATGGCACCGGCATCAGGAATTGAACCTGCTCACTCTGCTCTCTGTTTTGACAGGGGCCCCGCAGCGCTCTACCGTTGAGCTATACCGGTGAAAATTTAAAAAGAGACGGCCGCCTAACGGCTCGTTTGGTCCATTGACGACCGCCTCCTTACATGAAGGGCACAATATCATTTTAGCAGGGGTTGACACGAAAAACAAGAACATATGTTTGTCATTTTGCGGTCAATTTTCTGTCATTATCGCGCCAAGTTTGCGTATTCCCTTTCAGCTACTCGGATCCGCCGTCTGACTGTGCTTTCAGATAACTCAAGTTTTTCAGTAAGCTCCTTAAGCTCCATCCCCTCTACGTATATCCATCTCAGCAGCGTAGCAGCATAGGGTTTATACTCTTCAAGGGTCGATAGGATAAAATCCATCCGCTCAAGATCAGCCTGTAGATCCTGCAGCTCCGTCAGGCGTTCTATGATCCCCTCCACGTTATCCCGGATCTCGTAACCTCTTGCCTCGATCACCTTCTGAATCTTCCGCCGCAGCTCCTTAAGCAGCTCCGTGTCTTCTGGATCCATCACTTGAACCGGGATGGCTTGCTTCTGGGCTTTAACACCGGCAGGGTACCGGGTCATATAAGCGTGGGCTACACTCTCCAATTTCTGCTCAAATCTGGAGAGATACATGTATGATGGCAGCCCTCTCAACTTGCGGTGCAGCTCCTGCAGCTGGTCATCCTCATTCAGTCGGGATACGGTGATTCCGGCACCCACGCTATACGTCGATAGTGCCTGTATGCGGGCTTTCTTTTGACGGTATTGGGAAAGCTGCTCTATCACCTGTTGTTCTATTGTCATGATGCCTTCATCCTTTCTATTCTGGCTTTAACGGCTTCCATCAAGGCATCTTGCCCGGCAGCCTTACGCTCCAATGCTGCTACGGCGTCCTCATCCATTGTCCCCTCGGCTACCAAGCGGATTACTACGATGTTGTGCCGTACTCCTTGACGGTGGACCCTTGCATTAGCCTGCTGGTCTTCCTCCAGGCTCCATATCTGATCAAACCAGACAACCGTCCGGCAGCTTGAATCTTGGAGGTTCAGGCCGTGTCCGGCTGACTTCGGGTGCAGAAGCAGCAGCGGGATCTCGTCATTATTCCAAGCCCGGATATCCTCATTCCCGTCTTTACCTTTCCGTAGGATTCTTGCTTGTGGGAATCGCTCTTGGATCCGCGACAGGCTATGCTTGAAATTGTAGAACACCATAACCGGCTTGCCGTTGGCTGCCTCGATCACGTCCTCCAGGGCGTCCAGCTTGGCTTCATGAATCAACTTGACGCCCTTTTCCTCGTCGTATACCGCTCCGCTAGCCATCTGCAGAAGCTTATTAGACAGGACGGCCGCAGTGTTAGCCACGACATCAGCGTCCAAAAACGGAAGCAGCAGCTCCTTTTCCAGTTTCTTGTACATCTCCTGCGCTTTCGGGCTTAAAGAGATCTGGATCGTCCGATCAATCCGTTCAGGCAGTTCCAGCCAATCTTCGGCTTTCATACTGACGGCGATATCAGAAATGGCCTCGTATACCCGTTCCTCTGCTTCCTGCTTGGCCTTCCATTCGTAGACCACATGGCCGCTACGGCTGCCTGGTGTAAAATAACGATCGCGATAACCGGTTATTGTCTTACCTAATCGTTCCCCTTGATCGATCAGATACATCGGCGCCCAAAGATCCATAAGGCTGTTTGGTGCCGGCGTACCTGTCAGGCCGATCACACGCTTCATCATTGGCCGGACCCGGCGGAGGGCCTTGAAGCGTTTTGCCTGTGGATTTTTGAAGCTGGAAAGCTCATCGATCACCACGGTATCAAACGGCCACTGGCTGCCGTACTCGCTGACAAGCCATTCCACATTTTCACGATTGATCACGTAGATGTCCGCCTCTGCTTTCAAGGCTTTGCGTCGAACCGCAGCACTCCCTAAAACCTTACTGATCCGAAGATGTCTCAGATGGTCCCACTTCTCAATCTCTCGGGCCCAAGTGTCATCTGCTACCCGCAAGGGTGCAATAACCAAAACACGACCAGCCTCGAAATAATCATTCAGTAATAAATCCATGGCAGTCAGGGTACTAACTGTTTTACCTAATCCCATCTCAAGCAGCAGCGCAATGTATGGTGTATCCAGGATCCGCTGGGTAGCATACTCCTGATACTGATGCGGTTTAAACTTCATTTGGCTCTCACCTCGTCTATAAACCGGTCAATGTCCTCGTTTGAATCAATTTTATAATGTCTGTGCCCCATGCTAAGCAGCTTTCTCTTCCAACGCTCCTGTAAGGGCTCCAGTTGCTTACCCGGTGCTTTCATCTCGACATATATCGTTTGTCCGTTAGGAAGAAGTACCAATCGATCAGGCACTCCTCGATTTCCTGGGCTCACCCATTTTGGCGCTTCCCCGCCGATCCGTTTGACTTCACGGACCAAACGGCGCTCCAGTGCAGACTCTCTCATATTTGCTCCTTTCGTCAGGTTGCCGATTTGCCCTGTACGCGCACGTACTGCGTTTTTACGCGTTTAAGTTATATTTGCGTATCCCGTATACGGGTTAATTTATATTTTTATTAAAATAGTAGATTTTACGGCAACCACGGCAACCAGCACACGTGAAGGCTTGATGTTATGCGGTTTTATCTGGTTGCCTTAAAACGATTTTCACGGCAACCTCTCGGCAATTGCGGCAACTTTTCGGTTGCCGTGGTTGCCGTGAAATCATCTTACGGCAACCTTTCAAGGCAACCATTGGTTAGATTCGTTCAAACACTCTTTGAACCCCATAACCAGGCACTTTGGCTTTGCTTTTTCGCTCCTTCCATTCAGGGAAGCGTCGCATTATGTCCATAATCTCTTTTGACTCCCAGGTACGCATATCGCCGCGCTTTTTACCAAGGCATTCGGTCCATATTTGAGCTGCACACACTCGATCCCGTAGGTCATCAGTAGGGCGTCCCATGTCGTCCTCTAACGGCATATCAAGCCATTCCTGAATAATGCCTTCTCTTGGATCCATCTCCATGTGTGCAGCTTGTTGTCGTTCCGCCTCCATGCGGGCTTCCTGATCGAGCTCCAAGGTTTCCCCCGCCTTAAACCAGCTCAATACCTCAGCCCATATTTGGCTCACTTCTTCCTCGGTTAATTCCTCCCAATGGCTTCTTGTCGCCCGATCTGGGAATATCTCAATGGGCCAAAAACGACGGTTCCCGGTCGCATCCCGGAGAAAATCACGGGTATTTGTCGTCCCGAAAAAGACGCATTTCCGCGGGAACTCGGATACCTGACGGTCATAGGCCACCCGGTACCGGTCCTCTGTTTTGGATAAAAACGCCTTGACCTCTTCAACCTCGGTCTTTTTCATGGCCGACAGCTCGCCGATCTCGAAGATCCATCCGCTCTGCAGGTGTTCACCGGCTTCCTTATTCTCAAATGTCCGTAAGGAGTCAGAGAACCATTCACGGCCAAGCTTCGCCAGCAGGGAGCTTTTCCCGGCCCCCTGCGGCCCGACAAGAACCAGCATCTGGTCAAATTTACATCCTGGACGGTATAGCCTTGCAACAGCAGCCAGCAGCATCTTCCGTGTCGCCTGCTTGGTGTAATGGATGTCTGCTGCACCCAAGTAATCGATAAATATCCGTTCTGCACGCGGCAGGCCGTCCCATACGGCGCTTTCGACGTAGGACTTGATCGGATGGAACGTATTACGATGGACTACCTCCGTGAAGGCATTCTGTATGGTCTTGGCCGAATTGATGCCATGTACCTTGGCAAACCAATGCTGGAGCCGTTTATCATCTGCACCCAGCCAAGGTTCATATGACCGTCCAAGACGTTCCTGTTCACGCCACGGCAGCGACCTCCGGATCACCTCTGTATTCCCGAAAGCGTCATAGGCCAGGACGTTCTTCCACGGCCCATGCGACAGCATGAGCTCTACGTTTCCCGCCGTCGGCAGTGGCTCCCCTGTCTTATGATGAATCTCCAGTTGATCCTCCCAATCCAATTCATCCGGGTCGTCCTCGTCATCGGGAAACTCGTCTGCCATTTCAGCGAAATCCGCTTGGCGCTCTGCGAAGACAAGCTTCTTTACCTCCGGCCGCTGCGCCGCCCACTGCTCCATAGCCAGGTGACTCGGCTTCTTCGCATCTGGCGTATGATCTTTCACTCGCTCGTCCAGATGGCCGAATTTATGAACTCGTACAAGGTCAAAAAGATTATAAGTGCGACCGTCTGCGATCGGATCACTGTCCTGATGGGAGAATGCAAGATCCTGATCCGGATAGACTTCCAGACCATTTCCGCTGGACCCCTTGGTATATGTGTAGCGATCTGGCATTGAGCCTTTTTCGTAAACATCAGATAAGAAGGTTTCTATTCCTTCTTCAATAGTGAAAGCTCGGCAGAAAAGGCCTATGGTCCCGAACTTCTCCCGAGGATCTTGCGCTCTCTTGGCTACAAGCTGAGCAGGAGATTTATCTTCCGGATGTCGCGGCCAGGAATTGACGTCATGCCAGTCAACATACTCACTCAGGATCCTATCCACGGAAAGCGGATCACCTTCGAAAACTTCCAGGATCGGATCAGGTGCATCTTTTGAGCACGAAGGTAAAAACATGAGCCTGTGAACCTGGAACGTGGTTTTGTCGAAATACTCCATACCTATATGCTCCGACAGTTTACGGCTAACGGCTGCATACTCGTCCGGACTCATGTTCCGATCTGCTGGAATGATCAGGCGGTATTTCGGCTTTTCCGGGCGGTGACTGTGTGTGGAGTAAATAACGTAGGCCGTCCCTCCCAGCACAAGCTCAGCCGAAAATAAAAAATCATCGTCTCCGCGATCGACATCCAAGGTAATCAAGCTCCGGCTATCGACATTCTCCTTTTTCCGGCGCCCCGTGCGGACAAGCCCGCCGACAAAAGCGGACCCGTCCTTGGCCTTGCCACGGTCGGTAGTGTTCATCTTGTCGTATTGGGCCATCGTCTCTGCTGTCCGCCGGACCTTCCGCAGCCGGTCCACGAACTCATCCCAAGTCAAATATTCAGTTTTCCAGTTCGTATCAGCCCGGTGCTTGCCGAAGCTAATGTCCAGTTCCTGCATGATGCCACCCCTATTACGTTCTATTTCACTTTCTCTGAATGGTTAGCTTGCCGATCATCATTAAGTAACGACTCCCAGGTGTCCTCTTTCATCATCCGTTTGGCTTCTTGGAGCGCCCAGATAACTACGTCAATAGATTCTGGCTTATCAAAGGTCATTCTGAGAGGTGTTTCTTCTGGAGTCGCTACGATCTTGTCGTTTGGCTCCCATTTCCCGATTGGCCGAGCTTCGTCATATTCCTGAAACACCACGACACCGCAAGGATAATCAAGCTGTAGTAATCCTGGTGACACTTTGATGTCTCCTGAACCCATCTCTATTTGCATTGCTCCATTGTGATTGATTATTGGCATATTGATCATTCCTCCTGCGTTTTAAGGTTCAAGGTCTCCGGGCTTAATGGTGGGTACTGGTGGAACCTTTGCTTCTTCAATGAATCTGATGGCATTGTTAATATAGTGGTCACGGACATCTTTATCAGTGGCTGCTAGAGCGAATTTCAATTCATCGATTGCTGTGTTTAGCTTTACTTGGTTATTCATGGGTTACCTCCCCTTGAAAGAACCCAGATGCTTGTTTGTGCCCCCGTTTCGTGAATGGGAATGTTTTCGATTTATCAGGGTAGATGTTAACCCGAATGAACGGTTTCATCCGGCGATTGAAGTTGACGAATATTTCACCATTCCCTATTTGAAATGATCTGGCTCCTGCCTTACGGCTGTACAGGTCGCACATTGACGGGAATTTATGATCGCTCAAGTTATTCATGAGTTGTCTCCTTTACAAATCGTCTTGCAAACCTTAGCTGCTGTTCGATATATGGATCCGTAGACTCTCCGCCCATCGCCAGCCAGTCGCCTATTCGCTTATTAATGTCCTCCAGGACAACCCTAGGCAGCTGATGTGAAATTTTCAGAATTTCGTCCATAGGGTTCGGCTTTGTCATTCTTCATGCTCCGTATCTTCATCTTCATCCGACTTACATCCACTACAAGCTGCGTATGAATGTCTATATTCGTAGCTACCACACTCTGGACACACGACGTAATTCATATCCCATTAACCTCTTTTCTGAAATACAGATTTATTAATATCACCATAACGATCATTCATCTTCTGGATGCTCCGACGTCCATTATCTGCATAGGAGATAAGCGGCGTTGTAGCCGCCTCTTCCTCAGTCCAGCCCCGGCGTACTCTCGCATAGAAGTTCTCCCGGCTTATCCCGTTACTCGCTGCCGTCGCTATGATTTCATCCGAGTATTTGCCTTGAAACGATTTAGCGTAGAGACAAAGCTTCTGACGCGTATATTTATCTGCAACAGGCTCCGTCGCCGCCCGTTCAGGATCCCATCCGTATTCAAGCCGCCTATTGAAAGTCTGCCGCTTAATTCCGTTACTTTCTGCCAAGGCAATCCAGTGTTTACGGACGTTCATCTTACGAGGCGGTTCTGACAAAGCCCTTTCTTTCGGCCATCCTGCCGTTCGAAGCCGCCAATCGAGTAACATGGAGCTTATCCCGTTCTTTTCGGCAATGGCGTATTCTTCAGGGGTAATGTAGAAGTAGTGTCCCATACCGCTTTACACCTCCTGGGTGATGGTACCGGCAAGGCCATATAGACCTCGCCGATCAGCTCACCGTTATCGTCATATATCAAATCCCAAGGGATATCTTGAAAATAAGGATCAAAATCATACATGATTCCATCAATCCTTCTTATAAAAGTCCGTCTCAAATGCTTCGGCACGAAGCGGAAGCCCCGGCGCCCATTCGATCGGCTGCCCCATAATTTCGGTAATCTCGTTTTGAGAGTCCCTGCCATTGTCGTAAGGTTCATCGACAATGACCTCATCGTGGACATGCATCCGGGTCTCAAAGCCTGCAGCGTCCAATCGAAGCATACTGACGGCCAGACAGTCCCGGCTGATCGCCTGCACGATGTTCTCGACCAGCTTTGGGCCGTAAGTGTCAATCTTGCCCCATGTCTTCTTTGTCTGGTCCACGCCGTCATAGATCAATGCCGGCTTATCAAACTTCCCATCAACGACCCGAGGGTTTACGTAGGACAAACGCCGTCCGGACGGCAGCCGGATAAACAGATAGCCGCCTTCGCAGTAAAATGTCAGACCATACTGCAGCTTGATCATTCTTCGCTCTTGGACTGCCGTCATAGCGGCCCTGTCCACGTCCCACCAGAGCTGAGTAATCTTCTTATTAGCTGCACGCCATGTTTTAACGAGTGGCGGCAGCTCATCCGGAGTGAGCCCCATTTTAAGAGCCCCCATCTGCTCCAGAGCGCCAACAGCGCCACCATAACCCAATGCAAGCTCCGCGATCTTTCCTTTTTGGCGTAGGTCCTTGGTGATCTCTTCAAGGGTCAAATGGAACATCTGCGCAGCCGAGGCTTCGTAAATCTTGCCATGAGTCTTGAATACCTCCAACCTCCAGGTCTCTCCCGCCAGCCAAGCTATCACCCGCGCCTCGATCGCTGAGAAGTCTGAAACGATAAAGCGACATCCCGGCGAAGGAATGAAGGCCGTCCGGATCAGCTGAGACAGGACAAATGGCGGAGCACCGAACAACATTTCCAGCATCTCATAATCTCCAGCTAGCAGGAGATCCCTTGCAAGGTCCAAGTCCGGCAGTTTGTTCTGCGGGAGATTCTGCACCTGTACCAGCCTTCCCGCCCATCGCCCCGTCCGGTTTGCTCCGTAGAATTGCAGCAGGCCCCTAACCCGGCCGTCTCGGCAGCGTGCGCGCTGCATGGCTTCGAACTTCTTCACGGATGTTTTGGACAACTGCTGACGGAGCTTCAGCATCGTTTTAACTTTTTGGCTCTTCGCTTCCTTGATCAGCCCCGGTATAGTGTCTTTGGTTAAGCCGTCGATCTGGATCCCTTCCTCTTCCTCCACCCAGGCCTTCAGCTGTGCAACACTGTTGGGGTTATCCAGTCCAGTTAACTCCTTGGCCTCCTTGATCGTTCGCTCCTTAAAAGCGTTGTCGCTCTCAATGGCCCGAGCTGGTAAGTCTGGATGAAGCAGAATCCCGTTGTCGTTGATCTTTTGATCCAAAGCCCAGAGCTTATGTTCAAAATCGGATATCTCGTATTTCTCGATTTTCTTTCGAACGGCCCGTTCTGCCTCGACGTCCTGCCGGTTGTAATCCTTGTACTGCTGCCACTTCTCCGGATCATGGTACGGAAGGTTTCGTGTGCGCCCACCGTTGACCTTGGTTGGCTTGCAGGGCGTTGAAAAGTATTTAATCAGCGCCTTACCGGCACTATCTTTCTGTTCATCCACTTTCAGCACCTTAGCAACTCTTTCTAGATCTCCAGGTAACCCTAAGGTAAGAGCATGAACACTTGAACAGCGCCATTGTTCTGGTAGCATCGGATAACCCAAGTATTTCTCTAATGCCGTGCGTTCGAAATTAGCGTTAAAGGCTGTTTTGATAACATCCATTTTGAGTGCCTTAATTACATCACCAGGTATGGCTTCATAATCCATAAGGTCGATAACGGTCACCGGATCATCATCGAAGGCAAACCCGAAAAGCAGGATTTCAAAGTCAGAGGATTCTACGTATGGGTAAACCCCTGAATCTTTAATGTTCACGCTGCTGTAAGTTTCAAGGTCAATTTGGAGAAGCGTCATGTATAATCACTCCTCGTTACAATCCACGCAACATGTATTACGCATGTCATATTCAGATCCAAATTCATCAACCACAGTGTGAATATCTTCATCAGCTAGGGCTCTTTTTACAGCATGTTTATAACACAACCATTTTCCATATTCAGTCTGGTATTTCACCTGGAAACTCAAGAAATCCCCTCCAAATTGCGATTTTGCGGTTATAAAAAGGGGCCTGTATGCCAAGCCCCTCCACAGAAGTAAATCGATTAGTTCAAGTAATCGTCGTCGCCCATATCTACGATGTCGTCGAAGTCTTCACTAGCAAAATCGTCGTTCAGGCTGCTACGGCCACCCAGGAAGTCACCATCCTGTACTTTAACGATGTTATTGAGGCCGGCTGCAATACCTTTGTTTCCTTTCGTGTCAAATAGATAGAAGTTAATGCTGACTTTGGCATAGCAACCGGAATATACTTCGGTTGTGTCTGTGATCTCTTGAAATTTGGTTTTTCCGCTGCTGTCCTTACCGATCGGCTTCGCGATACCAGGTCTATTTTTGCTTTTAGCATTAAAGAAATAGTGATCTGCATAGGCTTCATCATCCGGTCTCTCTTCATCGCCATCACGGAGAGGGGTATGGAACTTAGGAGGGATCTTCCCGCCATACTTAGCTTTCGCCTGTTCCTTCAAGACATCAACCGCAGCTTTAATCTTTCGTAGGGTGTCTTTATCATCTTTAGGAATCAAAATGGACGAATTGTACCAGAGGACTCCGTTATCATCGGGAGTAGGCTCCCATACATTGGCGTAACTAAGACGTACTTTTCCAGTGATCACCTTTGTTGATTGATTATCGATTGCCATATGTTCATTTCTCCTTTTATTTGAATTAGTTCTTCCGACTGACCAAGCACCGGAAGCCATTCGGTCTATGTGGTAATCAGCTATTTCACCCATGACTACACCTCGAATTCCTCTCCAGCGAAGTCCTGATCCACGCTATTCAGCTCCGGCCGCTTGTCTGTCTCCGGGACCAGTACCGGTTTACCTGGCGGTTTCACAATCAAACCGTCCAGCAAGGAAGCAAGCTCCTTTTTGCCGATCTTCTTCTCCAGATCCCCAATACCAAGCAACTCCTGCGGCTTGAGATACTTATCCGCTTCAAGCTCAGCAGTCTCCATGGCCTTACGAGCGGCAGCCTTATCAGTAATGGTCCGATTGCTCCGCCCTTCCACCAGTTTCCACGATGGGATCCTCGCACCAGCTTTAGCCTGATCGAAAGCGTATTCCTCGACGTCCTTGGCCCACACTTTCAACTGCTCGGCTACAAATAAAATCGAGCCGATTTCGTCCATGGATAAAAGAGCCGGATCTTGAAACTCATACGCCAAGGCCTTCATATTCTCATCAGCCCGAGCACGGCAGTTCCCTTTCACTTTGCACCAACGGCAATGACTACCTGGCAAGAATCCACCTTCCCCAGCGTCTGCCAGTGCAGCTGCAGGCTTAACAACGACCTCCGCCCATTCAATCAGCTCTCCAAGTGGAAGGGTATCGGTACTGACGCTGTCCAATCGCGGCTGAACAATCGTCATACTGACTTCTTTGATCGAATAAAGGTAATTCCAATTCGACCAGGCGCCCAGGCCGTACAACCGGAGCTGTGGGTTACCGATCGCACTGACCGGCACGCCCTTACCATATTTGAGGTCAATGACATCAAGCATCCAGTCCGAGATAATCACAACGTCACCGGTACCGTATCCATCCGGAACCCATTCCGAGAAATCCACACGCTCTTCGAAAAGTATCACCGCATCCTTCGTTCGAGCCTTGGCCGCCATGAAGCGTTCCTCTACAGCATCCACATAGGCAGCCACTGCGTCTTCCATTTCCGGACCGTAATATGAGTTGGTTTTCTTGAATTCTTCCACGGCCTTATCAAGTCGTTTGCGTTCAGCTGCATTACAGGGGGTTAGCCTCCGGCGAAGAATCAGCTCAGAGAGTTCGTGGGCCGCTGTTCCCTCATCGGCGTATTCAGAAATTTTATCTGGAATGTGTTCCTGGAGCCGGGCACTCGGTGGACAGTTAATCCACCGATCCGCGCCCGAAGCTCCGAGCACGGCATGAGCCCTTTCGGCATGTGCTGGCTGCGTCATAGCGCCTCCAATTCAGCCATAAACGCTACGCGACTCTCCTCTGGGACATCCGAGATCGACGCGCTTTCAAACTTGCCCAGCAGCTCCTTGATGGCCGGCTTCTTCTTAGGATCTTTGCCGACTTCCTGCGCTTTGGCCCGGAGCTCAACAACGGTCGGAATCTCCACTTCCTCGGTGTCGCCATCCGTCCCGGTTTCGTCGTCTTGGGAGGCAGTCTTAACCGGCGTTTCCTTCTTCTCTTCTTTCTTTACCTCGTTGGTTTTACGAGTGCGCTGTTTAGGCTCTTCCGTAACGGTAGCAGACGGAGCAGCCGCCCCACCGAACGCAGCGGACAATGTAGCAAATTCCTCTATGGCTTGTGCGGCGTTATCGCCGTTAATCGTAATTTGTACGGGCATGTATAAGTCCTCCTGAGAATTGAATTATTAATTGTTAGCCGGCTGTTGACTATAGTGATCAACGACGGATTTAATGCAGTCAGTACAGATTAACTTGGATTGGAAATCTTTTAACTTCTTAGGCTCTGACTCCCCACAAATGAAGCAGCCGGGAGCATATTTAATGAGAATGATCTTGTCACCCTCAGTGTAAAACTCCATCGGATCTCCCTCCGCGATTCCAAACGTGCGGCGTAGCTCTTTAGGGATCACCACGCGCCCTAGATCATCGATCCTACGAACAATTCCAGTAGCTTTCATTGTGCTCATAGTGCATCACTCCTCCCCATACTTTGATTCAATTTCCGACCAGTTTCGGGCCACTGAGTTCAGGGTTTCGCGGGACTTTTCCTCTCGATCTCTTGCAGCTTGCAGCAAGTCCAGATCACATAGGTCAGTTACTTTATCCCGGATAAGTGTGTCAATGACATCGGGACGGAGTGCATCAAGCTCCCAGCATTCATATCCAAACTCTGTTATGTAGCCGGTCGCACGACTATCAGATAGCTTCGTGGGGTTTGGTGGCGGGCCGTACTCCTCGATCTGGTCGTAGTTAAGGGCGATCCGATCAAATTCCACAGATACACCAAACAGTTCTAAGCGATCACAGATATCTCTACTCATGTCTTTACCGCTCGGGTCATGGTCGCCTAAATGCAAAATGTGAATATATTTGTTACCCGCTATATCTTCTAGCCGCTGAGCTGCTGCCCACATTTCGGATTGGCTCACGTAACCACGACAAGAGAAATATGGAATGTCCAATTCATCACAGACTTGCCCGACGATACCCACCAGCGCGTCCTTTTCGACCCACACCTCTACGTAATTGTCTTGATCTTCCCACTTGTCATAAGCAAACGAACGTGCAGCGGAATAAATAATTGAGCCCGGTGAAGACCAGTGACTATTCTTCTTAAGATTCCTTGTCCGATCCTCGATCGCTTCCCAATCAATTAGCCCTGACATTCGACCATCTGAAATCAAACTACCGAGGTTCTTATAGGACCTTTCATTGTTTGGGATAACGTCTCGGGCAACCAGCTGGTAGTACACCTGACGAAGAGTTAGAGAGTAGCCCATTTCTTGATACTCATGGATAATGGCATTAACTTGTTCGATTAGTTGAAGACTGCTAGGGCGAAAGTTGATTTCCCGGTAACAGATTTTCATTTGCTTCTCCTCTCAACCAGTGATAAACTGGCCTTAACTTAGTGAATTTGTGTGCAGTTTGACGGCTCCTACCCCGTTCAAGCTGCATTTTTCTTTTTAAGCCTTGAAGCCAGGCTGACGTATTGCCGGCGATACACTTCCCGGAGCAACGAAGACTCTGTTGTCTCGATCAGCTCCATAAGGTTTTTACAGCTGCGGATCCGTAACCTCTTGTTCACCTTCCCGTTTCACCTCCCTCCCAGCGATAATAGTTACGGCGCCGATCTTCTCAACCAGACATTTACCCGAACAAACCAGTTCATGGCCGATCTTTGTCACTGGCTGCCCGAAGTAGATTTCCTTGCCACATGCCTCGTTAGCGCAATAATCAATGATTTCTTCAGCAGCCAGGTCTAAAACCTTACTCATTTAAACACCCCCAACTCAAGCATATTGTCATGATTGGTGATCAAGCTTGCTTCGTACTCAAGCAACCATTCTCTTTTGATTTTCCAGTATATCCCCTGTTTGTACGCCTTCAGTTTCCCTTGCTTGATACGATTAATGACAGTGTACTTACTGACATTGAGGTATTTAGCTGCATCAATTACATCAAGCGTAGGTCCTAATTCCACTTTTCGAGAAAGAGGATTTTCGATTGTGTGTGCTTCAAGTCTCATTCGATTTCACCTTTCAGATTTTTTTAGAATCTTTATCTGACTAATTCATCAACAGTTACCCCGAGAGCATTTGCAAGCTTAACAAGCGTTTCGGCGTTTGGGCCTTGTTTTTTCTTCCCCATGTTGTACAATGCGGATACAGCCACGTTACTTTCTTTGGCTAACCGATAAATAGTCCAACCCTTTTCGGCGATCATCTTCTGGATGTTTTCTTCTATTGCTAACCCCATGTATTTCCACCTCCTGAATACATAATATAACTCTAAAGAATTATACTCAAACCTATTTATAACTCAAAAGTGTTATATAATCCACACTTTACTTTTCTTTTCTCCTTTTTCCTTGACGTATCACTCTTTTGTGTTTTATTATATCTCCATAAAGATATAACTCAATTGAGATATAATATATGGAGGTATCGTTGTGGGTATAGCTGAAAAATTACAAGCCCTAATGAACAGTAAGGGTATATCAAAATATCGTTTAGCAAAAGAAACTGGTGTTTCCTATACTGGAATATCTAAGATTCTAAACAACCAAACCAAACACCCACAAATAGATTCTCTTAAATTAATTGCCGATTATTTTGGTAAACCTCTAAATTACTTTACAGATACAGAGGAAGAGAGTAAGACACCTCAGTGGGCTACCGCAAAAGACAAGCGGGATTTTAAGAAGATGCTAGAAGATGATGCACCGATTATGTTTGATGGAGTACCACTAGATGATGAGGATAAAGAAAAGATGTTGAAAGTCATGGAAGCTGTATTTTGGGACGCTAAGAAGAAGAACAAGAGAAAACCCATCGACGAATAGCGGAGGCTTGCAATGAACAACGTCATACTTAAACTAGTCCGAAAATACAAAACAAACGATCCCTTTGAACTTGCAGATCGCTTGAATATTTCGGTACGGTTTCATGACTTAGGCAAGGGCACTCGTGGGCTGTATATTAAGAAATTAAAGAGACGTTATATTATCATCCACAAGGACCTTGACTATCATTGGAGCCGTTTTGTGTGCGCCCACGAACTAGGACACGATAGGCTTCATCCCGGTTTAAACCGTTTTTGGCTTGATGAAAAAACCTTTTTTAACACCGATAAGTTTGAGCGTCAAGCTAATAAGTTTGCCATTCGTCTTTTGACTTCCAGAGAATACATAGAGCGCGGCGAATCAATTGAGGATTTTCTACGAAGAAACAATATACCTCCTGAAATGAATAAATTTTATTAATCTTTGTGCTTTCCAGCCGCAGGGCTGTTTCAATATACCCAATAACCGAACATATGTTCTTATTGTGAAAGGAGGAGTACACAGTGGCTAAGAAAAAGAAAGACGACAGCTTACCTAAAAATGTCCGGGAAAAGGACGGGAAATACACGTACCGTTACCGGGTCCCAACCACAAAAGTTATAAACGGTATGGAGACAAAAACAACCAAGCAAATGGAGTCGCCTCGTTTTGAGACTGTTCAGGAAGCTGTTGATTTTGGCATTCTTATTCAAGCTCGAAAAATCCAAAAAACATTGACATACGAAGCGAACTTGACCGTAAATGCATGGAGCAAAGTATGGTTGAAAGAATACATCATCGAGCGAGAACCGAGAAAAAAGACTATTAAAAGTAGAGAATTTGCTTTAGGCGTAATTCTCGATAACTTCGGCGCCTTCATGCTTCGGGATGTAACTATGAGCGAATACCAGGCTTTTTTGTATAAGCTTAAAGAGGAAGGAAAAAAACGAAATACAATTATCACCATTCACTCTGTTGCCAGTCTTATGTTCAAGCATGCGAAAAGGATCAGATTAATTACTGAGAATCCTACCACTGACGCAGTGATTCCAAAGGAAAAGAAGGCTCCTCGGAAAATAGGAGAAAAAAGACAGGTCCTCCCCAAGTTTTTGGAGAAGAACCAGTTAAAAAAATTCTTAGAAGTAGCCCGTTTTATGCTAACTCCAAATTTATGGGCGTTGTTTCTGGTGTTAGCCTATACCGGGCTTCGTATAAGCGAAGCAGCAGGCTTACAGTGGGAGGATATCGATGCTGAGCGCCGTACCATCGATATTAACAAGCAGCTTGAAGGAGACAACGTCAGAGAATACTCATTCGCTCCGCCCAAGAATGATCAGAGCGAGCGATTGGTAAGTTACGGGGATACCGTTGCCAAAGCCCTTGAAGTTTTAAGAAGCTGGCAACGAACAGAGAAACTATCCGCAAAAGAGTTTAATCCAAATGATAATTTTGTTTTTTGGAGTAGTGAGTTTCCAGGATATCCGATCCCAATCACCACAATACCTAAGATAATGCGTCGCGTACTAAAAGAAGCTGATCTGTTGACCAGCCTCACACCTCATAGTTTAAGACATACACACGTCTCATTGCTGGCATCCAATCCAAAAGTAAGCCTCCCGGAGATCCAAGCAAGAATAGGACATAAAGGCGACTCAAAAACCACAACACTTATTTATCTGCACGTCACCCAAAATCGCCAGCTAACAATTGCAGACGATTTTGAATGGGCCATTAACAATTAAGTGCTGTGGGTAACTTGTGGGTAACGCTTTTCCTTAGTAACTCTCAATCCCTTTGAATACTCGGGATGTCTAATCCCTGTCAAATATAGAACATATAGTTGTCTGCAGCAGACTGTTCCTGATAGTTGATCAGATAATCCAGCGTCGTGGAATCCAGCACTTCAGCAATGCTGTCGCGGATGCGCAGCCACAGATCCCGCTTCGCCGGATCGTCCTCTTCCGTGAAGTCCACAGGGGATATCGGTCCTTCCAGTACGCGGATGACGTCCCCGGCCGTTATGGATGCCGGATCACGGGACAGGATATAGCCTCCGTATGCGCCGCGGATGCTTTTGACCAGCCCCGCATTCCGCAGCGGTGCGATCAGCTGCTCAAGATAATGTTCCGACAGCTGGTTCTTCTCGGCAATGCTCTTCAGCGAAGTCGGCCCTTCACCAAACCTAGCGGCCAGCTCCATCATAATGGTTAATCCGTATCTTCCTTTTGTTGATATCTTCAAAGGTGACACCTCTTTCGGTAATTGTATATTATGTCCATACTGTAATGAGTTGTAGGTGGCGGGTGAGCGATAAATACGGCGTAATCTACGTGTGAACCAGCTTATCCTGTATTTTTCTCCGTATTCCGATCATTACCCTCAGCTTATGGTAACATATCCTGGACCTCAATGGGTAATATTCCAGCTGGAAAGATTGAAAAATGTTCACCCTGAGTGGACAAAATGAAACGTGTGAACCTTGTTCCAATATGTTAAAATACCTCCATGGGCACAATTCAATATGAAAATGGTGATAACGATGTCAAAAGAAAAACATAACACTCGTATCGTTGTCGGCATGTCGGGAGGAGTCGACTCCTCCGTAACAGCGCTCCTGCTCAAACAGCAGGGCTATGAAGTGATCGGCATCTTTATGAAAAACTGGGATGATACCGATGAGCTTGGCTACTGCACAGCTGAAGCGGACGCTGAAGACGTGCGCCGCGTGTGCGAGCAGCTCGACATTCCCTACTATACCGTCAATTTCGAGAAGGAATACTTCGATAAAGTATTTACCTATTTCCTCGATGAATATAAAGCTGGGAGAACGCCGAACCCCGATGTCATGTGCAACCGTGAAATCAAATTCGGCGAATTTCTGAACAAGGCCATGGATCTGGGAGCCGACTATGTCGCTACCGGCCATTACGCCCGCGTCATCGAAGAAGACGGACAGTACCGGCTGCTGCGCGGCGTCGACAGCAACAAGGATCAAACCTACTTCCTCAATGCGCTGAGCCAAGAGCAGCTCTCCAAGGCGATGTTCCCGATCGGGCATCTGCCGAAACCGGAAGTTCGCCGACTCGCCGAAGAAGCCGGACTGTATACAGCCAAGAAAAAAGACAGCACCGGCGTTTGTTTCATCGGCGAACGGAATTTCAAAGAATTTCTTGGACAATACCTCCCCGCCCAATCCGGCGATATGGTGGACATTGTCACCGGTGAGGTGAAAGGCCGCCATGATGGCCTGATGTACTACACGCTGGGACAACGCCAAGGTCTCGGCATTGGCGGCTCAGGCTCCGGAGAGCCTTGGTTTGTTGCCGACAAGGATTTGACTAACAATATTTTGTACGTTGTTCAAGGCGATCATCCGTGTTTGTATTCAACCGGACTCGTTGCCTCCGGAATGAACTGGATTGCAGGACAAGACGCTATGCCCAAAGACGCCTACACCTGCACCGCGAAATTCCGCTACCGTCAGCCGGACCAGGAAGTAACGATAACGCCGCGCGAAGACGGAACCGTTCATGTCGCGTTTGCGAAGCCGCAAAAAGCAATCACGCCGGGCCAAGCCGTTGTCTTCTACCAAGGGGACGAATGCCTTGGCGGCGGAACGATCGAAACGGCGGATAAAGTTCCTTATTAATCCGCTGGCTTAAACGAAAGAGCACACACTTCACACGGAAGATTCCGTAAAGTGTGTGCTTTTTTTTACATGTTAGCGAAGAACATATTCTACCGTTTCTCCGCGTTCCAGGCTGGCGGATACGTCAATGAAACGCTGATTCGAGCTGCCTCGGAAGGGAAGCGAGACATCCCTTAGCTCCAACTGGAATTTGCCATCCACGATAACGTCGCACTGTTTTGCCAATTCGCGCAGCTTCGGCTGCCTCATCAGCGCTTCAAAGGTGAAGCCCGTGTAGGCCCATATGCTTTTCCCGGGACAGAGGGTCCTGAGCTTGCTTACAAACGCCGCGCATTCCTCCGGCGAGAAGAACGGGTCTCCACCGCATAAGGTCACGCCATCCAGCAAAGGGTTGTCGACGATATCCTGCAGTATGGACGCGGACAATTCTTCTGTAAACGGCTCCCCCGCTTCAAAGTCCCAGGAATCCGTATTAAAGCATCCGGCGCAGCCATGACGGCAGCCGCTCACGAATAGAACTGCCCGAAGTCCTGGGCCTTCATTAATGCTCTCGGGGATATATCCGCACACATTCACAGATGCTTCACCCGATCCCTGACCTCAGCCTGCTTGGCCGAATTGAAGCGCTCCGTATAATTGCCCGTTAGGTATCCCGTCACCCTCCGCAGCCGCTGGAAGTTCCCATTGTCTTCTGTAGCGCCGCATCCTGGGCAAGAGCTTCCGATGATCCCTTCGTAGTTGCATGCCGGACAACGGTCGACAGGATGGTTTACGGAGAAATATCCAATGTTCTGCATCAGGGCAAACTGCACGATGTCCCGAAAAGCAGCCGTATTCTGCCGGGCATTGCCGTCGAGCTCCACATATGAAATCGCTCCTGCATTACACAGCTCATGGAAAGGAGCTTCGGAACGGATTTTGCGGTACGCGGCCATCGGATAGTACACCGGAACATGAAACGAGTTCGTATAGTACTCACGGTCTGTCACACCCTCGATCACACCGAAGGTTTGCCGGTCCAGCTTCGTGAATTTTCCGGACAGCCCTTCTGCCGGCGTGGCAAACAACGTAATGTTCAGATTGTATTTTTCACTGACCGCATCGCAGAATTGACGCATATGTCGGATGATTTCGATTCCCAGCCTGCGGCTGTTCTCATCCTCTCCGTGATGCAGTCCGGTCAACGCCTTCAGGCATTCTGCAAGCCCAATGAATCCAAGTGCCAGAGTGCCGTGCTTAATCAGTTCGCGTACCTTGTCCTCCGGGGCCAGGTCTTCGCCGCCTTCCCACACGCCTTCCCGCATCATAAAATCGGACGCTTTGGCCGGTTGGTCCGCCTGCAGCTCGTAGCGGTGAATCAAACCCTCTACCGCAATCGTCATATACTGATCCAGCTGCTCGTAGAAGAGACTCAGGTCGGGCATATCCCGCTTGCCTTCGATGATGCCATGCTCGATGCCGAGACGAACCAGATTGATCGTATTGAAGGACAAGTTGCCTTTTCCGCTTAGGCGGTTTCGCCCGAACCGGTCTGAAATCGTCCGTGTCCTGCAGCCCATGGTGGCAATAATCGTGTCTGGCTCGTCCGGCTTATAGTAGACCAGATTAAACGACGCATCCACGTTGACAAAGTTCGGGTAGAGCCTGCGGCTTGAGCACTCAACGGCTTTCAGGAACAGATCGTAATTGGGCTCCCCTTCCGCCTGGTTAACCCCTTGCTTGCACTGGAAAATATGCTGCGGAAATATCGGCGTCTCTCCCCCGCCGAGTCCTCTCATCGTGGCATCCAATAGAGCATGGGACACCAGCCTTCCTTCCGTTGACGTGCACATGCCATAGTTCAGCGATGTAAAAGGGATCTGTCCACCGGCCCGGCTGCTCATCGTGTTTAAATTATGGATCAGGGATTCCGCGGCCTGTTTTACTTCATTCACCGTTTCGTTATATGCGTAATGATATATTCGCGTATAAGAGTCCTTCAACTGCTTGTTGTCTATGTATAATTCGTTATCGGGAAGAACTTGTACATTGGGTCTATGCTTGCCCTGCTCCGCCTCTCCGAAGTAGGCAAGCCCTTTCCGAAAATGCCGGCGAAACGATTTGCCGACATACGGGGCCAGATCCCAATCGATTTTATTTCCGGACACGCCGCCGAATTGACTGTTCTGCTGAGATTGAAATATGATGGCCACCAGCGCCATCGCGGTCATGATGCTCTGCGGCGGCCTGACCGATCCGTTACCGGTATTGAACCCTTTGGCCAATAGACGGTCAAACGGGATGAAAATACAGTTCGTCGTACCGAGTGCATACTGGTCCAGGTCGTGCACGTACACATAACCATCCCTGACCGCTCTCATGAGCTCTCCGGGCAGGATAAATTTGCTTGCCATCCATTTGGCATACTCAGAGCCGATCCGACTCATTTTTCCACTGAAGGATTCCCCGTTCAGATTCGCATTCTCCCGCAGCAGATCCAGATTCGTTACCCCAATCACATCCCTGCTGATCTTGTAGAGTTCTCCCCGCCGCATCCGCTCCAGATCACGGGCCTCCCTGTAATGTTGATAAGCTGCCGCTGTCGCTGCATAACCTGTGCTTTCCAATTGTTCAACGACGATATCTTGAATTTCCTCCACACTCACCTGCTCCATCCCCGCGGTGACGCGGGCAACCTCCTCGCCAAGCTGCAGGGAAGCCTCCTTGCGGGACACCCCCTCAACAGCTATAAAAGCTTTATCCACTGCCTTCACAATCCGGCTTATCTCAAAATTCACCAGGCATCCGTCTCTCTTCATGACTTTCATGAAACGAATCAACTCCTTCTTCTCAGATCATTTATACACTATATATAGTTTCGTTTAATCAATTTACATCCATATATAGTTTGATGCTGTGAGATAGATCACGTCTGCTGATCCTATGAAGCATATGAGCCAATCCTGATAACGTCCTTAAAGGACATGAATCCCAACAGAAAAAAGGCACTCGAGTGACCATTGATCACATCGGGTACCTTCTTGTTTAACCACAGTAGAATTAACTTTCGGCAGGCGGCAGCGGGGTTGGTGTCGGCTTAGCATAACCTGTGCTGTATTTCTCGTCGATTGCGGTCCGAATATCCGTCAGGCTTTTGCCCTCGCTGCTCATTTTAGCTGATTCCACGGCAATGTCCAGGCATACCCCGCAGCGGGTGCCATGATCATCCCACACCACGGTGCCGTTCTCCTGGATCTCATCAATAAAACAATTCAGGTTGCTCTCATGACCGGCACTGTCCCCACAGCCGCAGTAACAAGGAATGTATTTCAGGACATCACTGACCTGCGCGGACAAGGCATAGATCGTTTGGAGCTCGCTGGTCTGGCTCTTCAAAAAGGCAGGCAGCTCATCAATCGAAGCCGTCGCCTCCTGGATATCCCCGTTGGACAGCTGCGTCTGATGTCCATGCTCATGCGCTGCCTCGGTTGCTTGTCCACTTTCGACCTGTTCCTGGGCGCTTTTCCCCGAACAGCCGCTCAGCATAAGACCGACGGACAGCAGCAGGATGACAAACCGTTGTTTCCCTGTTTTCATCATTCGTTTCCTCCATTTAACTATACTAGCAGCCGTAGATCCCGTTATCGCAGTAAGACCTTATTCTTCGCGTCGTAATCGCTGGTTGTGAGCGATCTTGGCTTCGTTCCCCTGCTCGGTCGCCTGATAGAACACCCGGCGGGAAAGCTCCTTCGGCAAATATTCCTGCTTCACGTAATGACCCGGATAATCATGGGGGTACTTATAGCCGACATGCCCCAGCTTTACCGCCCCCGAATAATGCGCATCACGCAAATGAAGCGGGACCTCCGCCGACTTTACTTCATCCATGGCGGACATCGCCCGTGATATGGCGGTCACAACGCCATCGGATTTTGGACTTTCCACCGCAAACAGGATAGCCTGGGCGATATTAAGCTTGGCTTCCGGCCAGCCGTTATTCCGGTAAGCGTCCAGTGCGCTTACAGCCTGCACCATCGCTTGCGGATTAGCCAGCCCGATATCCTCGCTGCTGGCAGCAATCAAGCGGCGGATGAACACCATCGGGTCCATCCCCAGCTTTTCGACCGCATACAGGAACCAGAACAATGCCGCATCGCTGGAACCCCGAATGCTTTTATGAAAGGCGGACAGCACGTCATACTGCGTGGACTCGTCCGCCTTGACGAGCGGCTTGCGGATCGATTCCTCGGCCACATCCAGCGTAATATGGACCGTGCCGCCTGCATCAGGCGGGGTCGTCATCGCAGCGAGCTCAAGCGCATTCAATGCACGCCGGATGTCGCCGTTCGCCATCGTTGCAATATGCTCCAATGCTTCCTCATCTGCCTGAAGCTCCATGAATCCAAGACCTTTATCCGGATCGGATAGCGCGCGCTGCATCGCGATCAAGGAATGGTTCTTATTCAGCGGCTCAAGCTGGAACAAGGTTGAACGGCTCATCAAGGCCCCATTTACGTAATGAAAGGGGTTCTCCGTCGTCGCGCCGATAAATATAATCGTGCCGTTCTCCACGGCAGGCAGCAGCGCGTCCTGTCTTGAGCTGTTAAAGCGGTGGACCTCATCCAGAAACAGGATCGTTTTGGTGCCGTACAAACTGCGGTTGCTCTGGGCTTGCTCAATGACCTCCCTGACGTCCTTAACCGAGGCCTCCACCGCATTCAGCCGAACGAAGTACCCCTTCGTTTGCTGTGAGATAATATGCGCAAGCGTCGTTTTGCCGCATCCCGGCGGGCCGTACAATAAAATGGAAGAGACCTGGTCTGCCTCTATGGCCCGTCTGAGCAGTTTGCCCGGACCGATAATATGTTCTTGTCCTATATATTCATCCAGCGACGAAGGGCGCATCCGATCGGCCAGCAGCCGGGAATCCCGGTCCCCTTCACGCCCGATACTGAATAAATCCATTGCTACACTTCCTTGTCTGATATCAATGTAACGATAAGCCGGTTTCAATCAAATCCGTCACACTCTATCATACCATATTCAGTTTCGCCATGCCTGTAGCAACCCTATGACATCCATTTTAGTGATTCGGAAATCCATCGATATTCGCGCCCGTTTAACATGGTAACGAACTTTTATCGTTCCGGAGCGTTACATAATATAGAAATTATACAGGGTATCCGAAGTGAGGTAGACGAAATCTCGCTAGACCATCCAAAGCTCGAAGGGAGGTTCTTGAAATGAAACGAAAACCTATGCGAAAAATGACCCTCTTCATCATCTTGGCAGCTGCACTTTTCATCCTCGCCGTTTGGACCTTAATCCGGTATATCGAGAATCTGGGCTCTTCCTACCAAATGCTTGGTTAAGCAAAAAGCAGAACAAAAAAGTCCCGCAGAGAAAGCACATGCAGACATGTGCCACCCCACGGGACATCTTCCTATCTTTCCATTTCACACTGCATTACAACGTTAGTAACACAATCTCACCTTACTCCACGGGCCAGCCGCTGGCAGTAATTTCTGAAGTCTCCGTCCTGATATACGTTGGCAGCGGCTCATTATGCAGCAGCCACAGCTCATGCAGTGCCCGCGTACATCCCACATACATCAGCTTGGCATCCCATGCTTTTTCCGCGTAATGCGCCCGATCTGCATCCGCCACCACCACCGCATCGAACTCAAGCCCCTTGGACAAATAAACAGGAAGCACGGAATAACCGCCCTGATACGTTCCTTTGCTGCCATCGATCAGATTCAGCATCGGCCACGCAGTAATGAATTGCTCATGCAGCTCTTGCGCTTCTCGCAAGGTTCGAGTGAGTATAGCGACCGTCCGATATTCCTTAGCGATGAGTGCCTCCATCGCCCGTTCCAAATCTCTCGTTCGGGATTTCGGCGAATCATAAGGAATCAGGCGAACGGTATCGCCGCTCCGGAATACCGGAACGGCAAGCAGATCACTGCTGACACCCTTCTCCAAAATACCGTTCGCAAATTCGATGATCTCCATCGTGGAGCGATAACTGCGCGTCAAGGCAAAATAGGCTGTTTCCTCTTCCTTAAACAGGGAGCTCATCTCTTCCCACGCATGAACGCCGCGATAGGCATGAATGCCCTGCGACAAATCACCTAATATGGTGAAGGAATGTCCTCTGACGAACAGGTCCAGCACAGCCACCTGAAATGGCGAGAAATCCTGAGCCTCATCAATAACGATATGGTCAAAACGCTGCTCTCCGGTAATATCATTCAATAAACAGTGGAAATACAGCAAGGCAGGCAAATCCTCTTCGCGGACCACGTTTTTCTTCAGATCTTTACGCGTTGCGGCGAGCACCTCGGACGGAATCAGAGCGGATAGCTCTTCAAACCACGATCCGGTTGCCTTAACCGCCCCAAACAATTGTTTATATAATGAGACCGGCTCAAATTTCGGCCATCGGTTCCCATAAGCCTTTTCTCGTTGAGCCGCTTTTTTCTTCCGTTCTTTCATCACGGCCGCTGATGGCGATTTCTTCAGCTCCATCTCGACCCAGCGGTGCAGCCTGGCCAGCAGCCGTTCCTTCCGCTTGGCCAGCGGGTACGGTTTATATTCCTGGTAGAACCATTCCGCGATCGTCTCCTGTTTCAGTACAGCCCCATCCCATGGAGAGAAGTCCCCGTCCGGAAGAGCCTCCGTTTCGATGGACTCCACGCAGCGCCGGATGATCTCCATCAGTCTCAATGAGCCTTTGTAGCGCCCGCTGACATTATCGTCAATATCCGGGGTACCCTGACCTGGCTCTGTCTCGAACCATCGATGAAGCGTCTGTGCATGATCATCCGAAGCGAGCTGAATATCGAGCAGCTCCGCTGCCCAATCGCCAAATGTGCGCTGCTGTATATCGCCGACTCCGAGCTCAGGCAGCACGTCGGATATGTAATCCAGAAACATCAGGTTGGGTGCGAATATGATCATTTTCTCCGCGGTTACCTGCTCCTTGTACTGATAGAGCAAATATGCCAGCCGATGCAGCGCCACCGTCGTTTTTCCGCTTCCCGCCACCCCTTGGATGATAAGTGCGGTATTTTTGGCAGCCCGGATGATTTTGTCCTGCTCGGCCTGAATCGTGGATACGATATCCCGCAGCCGGTTATCCTTGTTCTCCCCGAGACGGTAAACCAAAAACTCATCGGATACGGCAGGTCCGCCGCTTTCCCGATTGTACGTATCCGATACCCGTTCCAAAATTTGCTTTCGGATCACGACGTTGCGTTTTAAATAGACTAGCCCCTCGATGATTCCTTCGGGTGCTTCGAACAAAGCCGGGTCGGTACCGCCGGTAAACGAATAAAAAAGACTCGCGACCGGAGCTCGCCAATCAATCACCATCGGGTGATCCCCGGCATCTTCCTTATCGAAGCCAATCTTCCCGATGTAGAGCGGTTTCTTCGCTCCCGTTCCGCTCTCCTGAAAATCCAGCCTCCCGAAGTAAGGCTCCGGCAAACTTTTGGCGAGGGCCTGCCGTTTCTCTTCCCGTCCTGCTTCGAGCACCTGCTCCGTAAAATCATGGCCCGTGTATACCGGAATGCCGCGCAAACGTTCAAGCTGACGGTCAATTTCAACGATAACCTCGTTTAGTCTTGACTCTTCTTCTTGATAGGCACTTTGAAAAGATTCTGACACTTTCAGTTACCTCCTAAGAAACATATTTTTTTCGCATCGAAGTCTGGCTTTAAGGGCCGTGACACAAAAAGGAGTTTCATTGTAGCACAACTGGCCCGGATATACTAGCAAAGCTCTGTCACAGGAATTTTATTGTTTGGGTTTGTTGTCCTGATCGCTTTCGTCCACGGCAGCAAAAAACGCAGCGTCCTTTGACGCTGCGTCTGGTTAACCACGCTCAACTTTGCCGAAAGGCTGTTCTTACTCCATGCCTTCCGTTTATCTATCGTTTTCTCGAGCCGAGTTTAATTTTGTCCGGATGCCTCGTTACAACGAAACGCCGCCTTTTTCAAGCAGTTCTTTCACCGTTACGCTCACCATAATCAGTCCGGCCACAGGCGGAACGAATGCATTGCTTGCCGGAGGCTGCTTCGCTTTCCGGATTTCAGGAGCATTCTCGGGTACAATCTTCTCCGTAACGTCCTGGCGGGGCTTCATCGGCTCCTCTAGTGAGAAAACAACCTTGACCCCTCTCTTGATGCCGTCTTTGCGCAGCTTGGTGCGTACAATACGGGCAATCGGATCCATGGACGTTTTGGAGATGTCAGCTACCTGGAACTTCGTGGGGTCCATTTTGTTGGCTGCCCCCATGCTGGAGATGATCGGAATACCGCGCCGCAGGCATTCCTTGATCAGATGTACTTTATAAATAATCGTATCCGACGCATCAATCACATAATCCAGATCGAATTTAAACAACTCTTCATACGTCTCTTCGGTGTAGAACATGTTCAGGGCGATCGCTTCACATTCCGGATTGATCAATTTGACACGTTCAACCATCAGGTCTGCTTTCTTCTGACCTACCGTGGTCGTTAAGGCATGGATCTGCCGATTGATGTTGGTGATATCCACCACGTCTTTGTCGATCAGAATGATACGGCCTACCCCGGAACGGGCGAGGGCTTCCACCGCAATGCCCCCCACGCCGCCGATACCCAGCACGGCTACCGTGCTGTTCTTCATCACTTCAAGGCCCTCAGGACCAATGGCTAATTCCGTACGGGAAAATTGGTGCAGCATAATTCAAGCAACCTCCTTTATCAAGAACAACGGACTTATTTCTCGTCGCCCGGCTTCTTGGCGAGTTTGATATGCAGCTGCTCCAGCTGTCCTCCGTCCACCTGGGAAGGAGCGTCCATCAACAGATCCGTTGCGCTTGCCGTTTTCGGGAACGCAATCGTTTCACGCAGGTTCGTGCGTCCGGCAAGCAGCATCACCAAACGGTCCAACCCGAAGGCGATTCCGCCGTGTGGAGGAGTACCGTATTCAAAGGCGTCCATAAGATAACCGAATTTGTCGTGCGCCACTTCCGGTGACATACCAAGAGCCGCAAACATTTTCTCTTGGATCTCGCGTTTGAATATCCGCATGGAACCGCCGCCTACTTCATATCCATTCAGAACGATGTCGTAAGCTTCCGCGCGCACGGCAAGCGGATCCGTATCCATCAATTCCAGATCTTCGTCTTTTGGACGGGTGAACGGATGATGCTCGGCCACATAACGCTTCGCCTCTTCATCATAGCTGAACAGCGGGAAGTCCAGCACCCAAGCAAACTTGTACTCGTTGTCGTTGATCAGGCCAAGCTGACGTCCGATTTTCAAGCGGAGCGCGCCAAGCACGTCGGCAACCACTTTTTTATTGTCTGCGGAGAACAGCAGCAAGTCGCCGTCTTCGGCTCCTGTGCGTTCCCTTACCGCTTCAATTTCCTGCTCGCTGAAGAATTTCACGATCGGCCCCTTGAACTCGCCTTCTTTCACTTGAATCCAAGCAAGACCCTTCGCTCCGTAACGGGCTGCATATGGCCCCAGATCATCAATTTCCTTACGTGTCCAAGTCCCGCAGCCTTTAGCGTTCAAACACTTGACTTCGCCGCCTTTTTCAATGACGGAAGAGAATACTTTGACGCCGCTGCTTGCAACGATATCGTTCATTTCGATCAATTCCATACCGAAGCGGAGATCCGGCTTGTCGGAGCCGTATTTACCCATCGCATCAGCATAACTGATACGCTGGAATGGTGTTGCAAGCTCAACGCCGATGGTTTCCTTGAACAGCTTCACCATCAGCTGCTCCATCATGTTCAGCAGGTCGTCGCGCTCCATGAAGGACGTCTCGATGTCGACCTGGGTAAATTCGGGCTGACGGTCAGCCCGCAAGTCTTCGTCACGGAAGCAGCGTGCAATTTGGTAGTAACGTTCAAGCCCGCTCACCATAAGGAGCTGCTTATAAATTTGTGGAGATTGCGGAAGCGCAAAGAATTCACCTGCGTGTACGCGGCTCGGTACGAGATAGTCGCGTGCGCCTTCCGGGGAGCTCTTGGTCAGAATTGGCGTCTCCACGTCCACGAAGCCCTCGTCATCGAGGAAGTCGCGGAATACTTTCGACGCTTTGGAGCGCAGCATCAGCGTTTTTTGCATCTCTGGACGACGAAGGTCCAGATAGCGATACTTCAAACGAAGCTGCTCATCCACTTCCACGCCGTCTTCGATAAAGAACGGAGGCGTTTTGGCTGCATTCAGCACTTCAATGCTTGTCACTTGAACTTCGATTTCGCCAGTAGGCAAATTCGGGTTGAACGTTTCTGGATCACGCTTTACGACTTTACCGGATACGGCCACTACGAATTCGCTGCGGACCTTATCGGCAACAGCCAAAGCTTCGCCTGAGAAATCCGGGTTAAATACGATTTGCATGATGCCGCTCCGATCGCGAAGATCAATGAACAGCACGCCGCCCAAGTCGCGGCGGGTTTGTACCCAGCCGTTCAGTGTTACAGTTTCTCCAATGTTCGCGGTTGTCAGATGACCGCATTGATGCGTCCTTTTCATCGTTTATCATTCCCCTTTACTATAATTAAGTCGCTTCATACGACGATTAAACCAATTCTTGAACCAGAGCGTCCAATCTAACCGTACGCTGCTCGCCGGTCTCCATCGACTTCAGTGCAATCTCTCCGCGCGCCAGTTCATCTTCACCCAAAATGGCGGTATAACGAGCTTGCAAACGGTCGGCGGACTTCATCTGGGCTTTCATTTTCCGGCCAAGGTAATCACGTTCGGCAGCTACGCCCTTGCTTCGCAGTTCGTAGATCAATTTGGCCACTTCCTGCTCAGCAGCTTCACCCAGCGCCACCAGATAGACATCCAGCGGCTTGGCTGCCGACAGATTAACCCCTTGGTGTTCCAGAATCAATTGGATTCGCTCAAGACCAATCCCGAACCCGATGCCAGGCTGATCCGGTCCGCCGATCTGATCGACCAGTCCGTTGAACCGCCCTCCGCCGCCTACCGTATCAATCGCGCCGATGCCCTGGGCCTTGAATTCAAATGCGGTATGCGTATAATAGTCCAATCCCCGAACCAGTCTTGGATTGATTTCATACTCGATGCCCATCGCATCCAGGTACCCTTTCACTTTCTCAAAGTGCGTGCTGCATTCCTCGTCCAGGCTGTCCAGAATCGAAGGCGCATCATCGAACTTCCCTTGGTCCTTCTTGCAGTCCAACACGCGCAGCGGGTTGCGTTCCATGCGCGACTGGCAATCCGAGCATAGGTTCTCTTTCATCGGTTCCAGGAAAGCTAGCAGCGCACTGCGGTAAGCCGCCCGTACCTCAGGCGTCCCTACAGAGTTAATCTCTGCTTTTACCCCGTTCAGCCCAAGCTCCTTGTAGAAGCTGTATCCCAGCGCAATCACCTCGGCATCGATAGCCGGATCTGCCGTCCCGAACACCTCGACGCCGAACTGATGGAATTGACGGTAACGTCCCGCCTGTGGACGCTCGTAGCGGAACATGGGACCCATGTAATACAGCTTCGTGACGTCAGGCTCTCCATACAGCTTGTTTTGCACATATGCCCGCACGACGCCTGCCGTTCCTTCCGGACGTAGGGTCATGCTGCGATCCCCTTTATCCTTGAACGTATACATTTCCTTCTCTACGATGTCGGTGGTTTCGCCCACCCCGCGTTCGAACAACTCGGTCTGCTCAAAGATCGGTGTGCGAATTTCGCGGTAGTTGTATCTTCGGCACAAATCGCGTGCCTTCTCCTCGATAAACTGCCATTTCTCGACGGCACCTGGCAGGATGTCCTGCGTGCCTGTCGGTTTCTCGAACTTCTCGTTTGCCATCTTCATCCCTCCACGTCCTATGACATCTTCACCCTTGGAACATGTCCATTGCCTTGATCTGGTTCACTTCTTGAAACTAACTTAGAACTAACTATGGAAAAACTCCTGGGGAGTCATTTCGCAATAAGCCGTGAAAACTAAAAAATCTCCCGCCCCGCTGTCCTAAGACAACAGGGACGAGAGATCGTTATATAATCACCCGTGGTACCACCCACATTCCGGCGTTGACACACCTTTAATCAGTGCGTTCAATCATCCGCTTCATCCGTATAACGCCCGGCCGCGCAGTTCGGCTACTGTCTATCCCACCGGTTAACCGGTGCTTGCTTCGCCGTCTGTTCTCGGGGAGGTCATTCGTCCACTCATCAAGCGAATCCTTACAGCCAAGGGATTCTTCTCTGGTCTTGTGGGGATGGAGTACTTGTTCCCGTCATGAAATCTGTTATTGATAAATATAGTATACCCAAAACATTATATTTTTAGATTCTAATGAACTACCACACTAAAGTCAAGAAACTTTGTTGAAATTGCCCGAAAAAAGAAAAAAACCTACAAACCACGTTGTAGGTCCAAAACATATATTATATAAAAAAGGGGGTCATGCTGTTATTATAAACAGGGAATATTAAAGAAACATTGAACAAACATTACAGTTATGTTACAAGCAAGAAAGCGCTTTTAATATTATAACCAAAAAAGGCTGCTCCATCAGCGGAACAGCCCTTTTGCGTTCCCAGGTAAGCTCCCCGGGAATGATGATCTTCCATCTTCTAAAAGGGAAATAACGCGCTGCTAGCTTCTTTGCTAATTAGTCAAATCGCTCCACATAAGCGTTATTCGCCCGCAAATCATGTACGATCTGATCGTAATCCTCGTCCCTTACCTTAACGGACAGCGTATATCTCAGATCATCATAGTCCCGGTCCGTTACGTCTGCTTCGCGCCACGTGTCGCCCAGTGTGTCATCGCCGTGCGGCCGATCTTGCGCTATATCGCGGCTGTCATTGGCGTCACGGGAGCCCACGATGACCCCGGGAGCCCCCACGACTCCGCCGGGTGCTCCCATCGTTGTAGCCCCAGCAGTCGCTCCACCCGTGCCGGAATTACCCCACGGCACCAGCGGCACGAGGATGTTGCCTCCGCCTCGAACCGAATCCTGAAGCTGTCCCACCTCCAGCTGCTCCGTGTTGTACGTTAACAGCCTCGTCCTTGCGCCTTCAGCGTCGTCTTCCGTTCTGAAATAAGCTTGAATTTGTCTAGACATGTCCATTCCTCCTTTTTTTCAACCCAAGTGTTTGAAAGACCGGTATAACATGGACAACCATACAGCATGCAGCTGCTTTCTTCTTACAGTGCCTTTAACAGCTCACGCACAAAGGCCGGCTCGTCTTTCGGCGTCCGGGACGTAATCAAGTTACGATCCACGACGACTTCCTCATCCTTAAAGTTAGCGCCGGCATTCACCATATCATCCTGAAGCGGAGGATAGGAAGTGATCGTGCGTCCCTTCAGCAGGTCGGCACTTGCCAGAATTTGCGGCCCGTGGCATATCGAGGCAATTGGTTTGCCTGCCTTGTCCGCTGCTGCAACAAACTGCAATATATGGGAATCCAGACGCAAATTTTCCGGGGAAGAGCCGCCTGGAATAACCACCGCATCATAATCGTTTATATTGACGTCGGCAATGGCTTTATCCGTTGTATACGATGCCTTGCCTTGTTTACCCTTAACCTCTTGTCCTTGCTTCAACCCAATAATATCAGCTTGATGCCCCGCTTCCTTCACGGCATCATAAGGAGTTTTCATCTCGGAATCTTCGAATTGGTCAGCTAGTAGAAATGCAACTTTACTCATCTGGCATGTCTCCTTTCATGATTGTCCTCGATTTGTTATTACCCTGGAATGTCCTTATTATAACAGCGGAATGGACGGAAGCCCTGCGATCTGCACCATTCAGGTACATGGTCATGATAGGGGGGGCTGTGGGACTCACAACTTATGAAGAAGAGCCTGAGAATATTCTCAGGCTCTTTCATGAAGTCACCAGAAGTGACACACGATCCTATTGGGTCCTACGATCTCGGCAGCTGCTTCCGCATATGTCCCTTTATGCTGATGAGCTGTACAGGATCTTCCGAAGCTGCAACCATGCGCTCTGTGCTCGCTGCTTCCCTAATGTCTCCGGACCCGACCATCGTGGGCAAACTGCTCCATATCGAAAATTTGGGAGGTTGGCGCATAGCAAACACGGCTCCTTTTTTTGTGTGAATGCCTCACAAGCATTTGTTCACTCAGGATGCCCCATCTCTCCAATATGATGCATGCTGCCCGTCTTTTTAGCCGCTTATGATCTGCTGTCAATGATCAGGGTTACCGGTCCCCAATTCGTTAGCGACACGTCCATCATTGCTCCGAACACCCCGGTCTCAACCTGCAACCCCTTCGCTATGAGCTCGCGGTTAAACGCTTCATACAATGCATTCGCTTCATCCGGTTTGGCGGCGGCCATGAAATTCGGGCGTTTTCCCTTGCGGGTGTCACCATAAAGTGTAAACTGGGATACCGACAGAATGGCTCCGCCCACGTCCTGGACGCTAAAATTCATTTTTCCATCCTCGTCCTCAAAAATGCGCAGCCCCGCAACCTTCTCGGCAAGGTATTTGGCATCCTTCTCTTCATCCTCGTGCGTCACACCGACCAGCACCATCAATCCCGCTTCAATCTGGCCAACGATTTCATTGTCAACCGTGACTTGCGCATGCTTACATCTTTGAATAACCACTCTCATTGTGTTTAGCTCCTTTTTTTCCATAAGAAAAATGTCTTTCGATGTACTCTCTAAGAAGACAGACCGCGTTTATCGGTAGTTTTTCTTGCGATATCAGGCAGACAGATCCTCCGAAGTTTATACGCTGATATCTTAAGAAAAATGTCTATCGATGTACTCTCTAAGAAGACAGACCGCGTTTATCGGTAGTTTTTCTTGCGATATCAGGCAGACAGATCCTCCGAAGTTTATACTCTGATATCTTAAGAAAAATGTCTATCGATGTGCTCTCTAAGAAGACTGGCCGCGTTTATCGGTAGTTTTTCTTGCGATATCAGGCAGCAGATCCTCCGAAGTCTATACACTGACATCTTAAAAATAAAACGGCCTGTCTCCCGCAGGATAACAGACCGCATTCGTATAATCATCCGAGACTGTACATGTCCATGAAACCCCGGAGTCCGTTAACCACGCTACCGTGCCATCACTTGCGTCACTGCATGATTCGATGAACGGTATATACATCCTTCACCCGCTTGATTCGCTCCACAACGGAATGAAGGTGATCCGTATTGCGGATCAAAATCGTCATGTGAATCATCGCCATTTTGTTCTTGTCAGATCGGCCGGTCACAGCGGAAATATTCGTTTTGCTCTCTGAAACGGCCTGAAGAACTTCATTTAACAGTCCGTTGCGATCATGGCCCGTCACTTCGATATCGACGCTGTAGTTAGCCTCAACCGCCGTTTCCCATTCCACCTCGATGACGCGCGCGGCATCCTCGCCTTCACCCATGGACGGCAGATTGGCACAATCCGAACGATGGACCGATACACCGCGTCCGCGGGTAACGTAACCGACAATATCATCGCCGGGTACGGGATTGCAGCATCTCGCGAAGCGCACCAGCAGATTATCAATCCCCTTCACGCGCACGCCGTTAGTCGGACGGCTACGTTTCTCCGCCGGCTTGATTTCCTTCATCTCGGAGGTCAATTCAAGCTGATTCGCTTCCTCCTGCTCCTTACGGAGCTTCTCGGTCACTTTGGTACAGATTTGAGCGGCGGTGATCCCGCCAAAGCCAACCGCCGATAACATATCCTCGATATCATTAAAGGCGAATTTCTTGGCCGCCTCCATTAATTTATCATCGGTCGTCCATTCGGACACCTCAAGACCGAGGCGCTTGATTTCGCGCTCCAGCATATCGCGCCCCTTCTCCACATTCTCTTCCCGCTTCTCTTTCTTGAACCACTGCTTGATCTTACTGCGGGCATGGGAGGATTGGGCAATCTTCAACCAGTCCTGGCTCGGACCGTACGAATGTTTCGATGTTAAAATTTCCACGATATCGCCGGTCTTGAGTTGATGATCCAGCGGAACGATTCTGCCGTTGACCTTGGCACCAATCGTTCGATTTCCTACTTCAGTATGAATTCGGTAGGCAAAATCGAGAGGGACGGAGCCTGAAGGCAGCTCGATCACCTCGCCTTTTGGCGTAAACACAAAAACCAAATCGGAGAAAAAGTCCATCTTCAGAGATTCTACAAATTCCGAGGCATCCTTCGTCTCATGCTGCAGTTCCAATATTTCACGGAAGAACGTCATCTTATTATCGAAGCTGCCTCCGTTGCCTGCGGAACCTTCTTTATAGGACCAGTGAGCCGCGATACCGTACTCTGCCGTACGATGCATCTCCCAGGTCCGGATCTGAACCTCTGTCGGTTCCCCATTCGGTCCGACCACCGTCGTATGAAGGGATTGATACATATTCGTTTTTGGCATGGCGATATAATCTTTGAAACGGCCAGGCATCGGCTTCCACAATGTGTGGATGATGCCAAGCGTAGCATAACAATCCTTGATATTGTCCACAATAATGCGGATTGCAAGAAGATCATAAATTTCGTTGAATTGCTTGTTCTTCACCGTCATTTTCTTAAACACGCTGTAGATATGCTTCGGCCTGCCCGATAAGTCGGCTTGTATGCCCATCTCGTCGAGCTTCTCACGGATACAGACTATGACATTGTCGATATACTGCTCACGTTCAGCCCGCTTCTTGTGCATTAAATTCGCAATGCGGTAATACTGCTGCGGATTCAAGTAACGAAGCGCGATATCCTCCATCTCCCACTTGATCGCGGAAATACCTAGACGATGAGCGATCGGACAAAAGATCTCTAGCGTTTCATAGGAAATACGGCGCTGGCTTTCCTCGGACTGATACTTAAGCGTGCGCATATTGTGAAGCCGATCCGCCAGCTTGATCACGATCACCCGGATGTCCCGGGCCATCGCGATAAACATTTTACGATAATTTTCGTTCTGCTGTTCTTCTTTGGATCGGAATTGGATACGTTCCAGTTTCGTTAAACCATCCACCAGCAGTGCGCAGGTATCCCCGAAGCGCTCACGGATCTGCTCGAGCGATACAGTTGTATCCTCAACGACATCATGAAGCAACGCAGCAATAATAGACAACGTGTCCATCTGCATATTCACCACGATGTCTGCAACCGCAAGCGGATGAAGAATATAAGGTTCTCCCGATTTCCGCACTTGTCCGTGGTGGGCTTGCTCCGCAAATTCATAAGCTTCCTGGATGCGGAGAAGATCGGGTTCTTTTATATAGGCGCTGGCCTTTTCGAGTAATCGCTCTATGCCCATTTTGGAGTCCTTCTCTTCCCTTTCTATATAAAATGGAACCCGCCCTTGTCAAAACGTGCAGGTTCCCTCGTGATTGTTTTCCTATCATTATGACGCTTGTGACGTTATACGTCAACATGTCGAGCGTTCAGACACTTATAGTATGCCCGTTTCCGGCTCGGAGACATCAAAACTTGACATGAAATGAATATTTTGACGAACTGTAAAAATTAATGTTGAAAAAACGAACGATTGTATTTAATCTATTAAAGATCGTACGCGAACGGTCCTATATTTAAAGTCCTAAGAGGAGTGAAATGGTTTGCAACGAGAAATTCAAGTAGATGAGAAACTTCCGTTTGGCCCAGGCTTTCTTCTGAGCCTGCAGCATTTGTTCGCCATGTTCGGAAGTACGGTGCTTGTACCGAACCTATTCGGCGTGGATCCCGGCATGATCCTGCTGATGAACGGCATCGGCACACTGCTCTACATTTTTTTATGTAAAGGGAAGATCCCGGCCTACCTCGGCTCAAGCTTTGCCTTTATCTCGCCGGTTCTGCTCGTGCTCGCCGACGATCCGGAAGCCAACTATAGCAAGGCACTGGGCGCCTTTATCGTAACAGGGATTATCTTCTCCCTGGTAGCTCTTATCGTTAAATATGCAGGAACCAAATGGATCGACTTTGTATTCCCGCCAGCGGTAATGGGTGCCATTATTGCCATGATCGGGCTTGAGCTTGTACCGGTTGCCGCAGGTATGGCCGGCTTCTTACCAGAAGAGGGACAATCCCTTGATGCTAAAATCATTACGATTTCACTCGTAACACTTGGCGTCACCGTACTCGGATCGATCCTGTTCCGCGGCTTCGCCAAAATCATTCACATCCTGATCGGAATTGTTGTCGGTTATGCTCTCTCCTTCGCGCTAGGCGTGGTAGACACCGAAAAAATCGCGAACGCGAAGTTCCTGTCGGCCCCGGAGCTGACAACCCCGGTTTTCGATAACGGAGCGATCTGGTCCATCATACCGGTAGCAATCGTTGTGATCGTTGAGCACATCGGCCACCTGCTGGTCACCAGCAATATCGTGGGCAAAGACCTCTCCAGAGACCCTGGCCTGCACCGCTCCCTTCTCGGTAACGGTATATCCACCATTCTGTCAGGATTCGTAGGCTCCACACCCAATACCACCTATGGTGAAAATATCGGGGTCATGGCACTCACAAAGGTATACTCGGTATTCGTAATTGCCGGAGCAGCCATTATTGCGATTCTGCTCTCCTTCTCCGGTACGTTCTCCGCCGTTGTAGCGAACATTCCTACACCTGTAATGGGCGGCGTATCTCTGTTGCTGTTCGGGGTTATCGCAGCTTCCGGTCTTCGGATCTTTGTTGAGCAAAGGGTCGATTTCTCCAAAGCAAGCAACATGATCCTGGCTACGCTGGTCCTGGTTACAGGGATTAGCGGCGTAACATTGAAGATTCCTAACACTACCATCGAGCTGAAGGGTATGGCCCTGGCTACCATCGTAGGTGTTCTCATGGCCCTTCTCTTCAAAGTCTTCGAGATTACCGGCCTCTCCAATGAAAAAAATGATGAGCCGCTCGTAGAAAAAACGCCGGATTGAAACGACAACTTGATTGCAAAATAGAAAAATGCCCTGAGCTGATTGCTCAGGGCATTTTATTATTTCCCGGGAAAATCAGGGAGAATGTTGTCGATTACTCGTATTGCATTAATGTAAATACATCGATTCCATCCAGCTTCGAACGGCCATTGAGATCAGCCAGCTCGATCATGAATGCAGCTCCAACAACGTTTCCGCCCAATTGACGAATGAGGTTAACCGAAGTCGCAATCGTGCCGCCTGTTGCAAGAAGATCATCCGCAATCAATACATTTTGACCCTTCTCGATTGCATCGGTATGCATCGCCAAGCGATCTTTACCATATTCGAGGTCATATCCCACTTCGATCGTTTCGTAGGGAAGCTTTCCGCTTTTGCGAATGGGCGCGAATCCTACCCCAAGAGCATAAGCCAGCGGTGCACCTACAACAAATCCACGGGCTTCGGGACCAGCTATCACATCAATTTTGAGATCGGATACCAAGACCTTCAATTCTTCGATGGCTTTGCGATACACCTCACCATTCTTGAGCAGTGTAGTAATATCTTTGAAGCTGATCCCCGCCTGCGGAAAATCGGGAATGACACGAATATAATCTTTAAAATCCAAAATAATCTCCTCCTGTATAGTTGCGGTTAAGATACGCCTTTTGTGCGGGACATCATCCATTGGGTTAATTGTTCCGTACCGGCATGCAGCAGATGCTGCTCCATATCTGCCAAATCGCTTAGTTCACGGAAGTGACGGGAAGCGTCCAGCGGTTTTTTCTCCGGCTTCGGTATAAAGGTAATCTGTCCCTGAACACGCTGGATGAACGCCAATTCCTCAAACACATCCAGTACTTTGAGCAGCATGCGTTCGGACAAGGACGTCTGCTTCTGCAGACGTCCTACAACCTCATTCTCCGACACGGGAGCGGACGTCATTCCGGCAAGTGAAACGTACAGCTTTTTAAACTGTTCGCGGTCCGGAATTTGCAGTCGTTCGCGCAGGTTCCGGGTCGGATGCAGCATGAATATATTAGGAACGGAATGGAAGGCTGACATGAATGCATCCAATTGTTCAGCCGTCTCCGGTACATCCAGTACGAACAAAACGGAAATATCTTCTTGACTGTTCTCAGCAATATCATTATCCGGCATGATGCCAGCATTCCTATCATATACCCAAAGGCACATATCATACAATTGACTTTTTATTTCCGGATGTGAATCTTTTGCGTACACCACTGCGGAACGGACTGCCGGGCAGCGCAGATGCGGCTCCAGCTCCGCTCTCCACCTCTGAATTTCCTGTATCGGCTCCTTGATCCCGCGGTAGTCAAACACCTGTTGATAAGGGGCGCAGATATCCTGAATCATGAGCTGTACTTTACGGCTCCCGTTCCATTCATTCACGGAAAGCTCGCCAAGCACATCCACAACCGATCCCACCGGCAAAATATCGGCTAGATGTCCCCAGCCGAATGAGATTGCATCGATAACCTCCCGCTTTTGCTGCAAACGAAGCTTCAGATGTTTCCCCTCTTTGCCGATTTTGCGGACGTCCTTGATGACAACATCCCGAAAGACAATCTTCGGCACAGCATTGGCCATGCCAAACGGGCCTAATTGTTCAATTTGTTCAATAACAGGCACCGATACCTCCGACAAGCTAGCCTCCAGGTCCGCTTCACAGATTGCAATCAGATGCTCTTCTTCGAGCGCTTCTTCCGCATATCGATGAAGTCCCTGTTCAAATTCCTCCAAACGGTCCCGATGGAGGCTCATGCCCGCTGCGGATGGATGCCCCCCAAAGTGGTCCATGACGTCCTTGCAGGAATGCAGAGCCGCATAAATATCGAATCCCGGAATCGATCGGGCGGAACCTTTACAGTTCCCCGTCTCGGGATCAATCCCGAGAATAACAACAGGCCTGTAGAATCGCTCCAGTATTTTGGAGGCCACGATGCCAACTACGCCAACGTTCCAGCCTTCACCCGCCAACACGATTACAGGAGGAACCTCCTGTCCTCTCCAGCGGTTTTGAACCATGCCCAGCGCTTCCTGGACGATGTTTTCGACCACTTGCTGCCGATCCTTGTTCAGCCCATCCAATTCCCAGGCAAGCCGCTCCGCTTCTTCCCGGTGTTCTGTTGTAAGCAGCGTAACGGCACGGCCTGCATGATCCAGACGGCCACTGGCATTAATCCGTGGTGCCATGGAGAATGCAACATTAACGGCTGTCACTTGCTCCACATGAATTCCCGATACCTCAAGCAAGCAGCGGATGCCTTCATACTTCGTACTCCGCATCGATTCGATCCCGTGCTTCACAAGCACCCGATTCTCCCCCGTGAGCGGCATCAAGTCAGCAATGGTTCCGATAGATACAATCTGAAGCCATTCCTCCGGCGGTTCTCCAACGAGAGCCTGTGCCAGCTTGTAAGCCACGCCTACGCCCGCCAGCCCCTTAAAGGGATAGGGACATGTAGGGATTTTCGGGTTGATCAGCGCATAGGCTTCTGGCAGCACCTCAGGCGGCTCATGATGGTCCGTGACAATTACGTCGATGCCAAGGCTGTTGGCATACGCAATTTGCTCCACTGCGCTAATCCCGGTATCAACGGTAATGACCAGACTGACCCCTTGCTGATGGGCCCAATCCAGCGCGTGATTATGTAAGCCATAACCTTCATTGGATCGGTGAGGTATATAAATATCATAAGATGCGCCCAAGTAACGCATCAGATGAATCATCAATGACGTGCTGGAAACACCGTCTGCATCATAATCGCCGTAAATTAGAATATGCTCCCGATCCTCCAGCGCTTTACGAATACGCGGTACAGCCTCCTGCATCCCTTGCATGAGATAAGGGTCATGCGTCAGCTCAAACGTTCCATATAGAAATCTCCGTCCATCCTCGGCTGAATGTATCCCTCGTGACGCCATGAGCGAAGCCACCATCGGTGGCAACGACAGATCCTGGGCCAGCCTATCGGTGATCGATGACTCTGCCGAGCGTATTCTCCATTCATATTTGGAATACAGCACAGGGACTCACCTTCCTTTTCCTGCCTTTTTCCTGCTGTCTTATACCTGTTAGCTCCAGACGCTACTGCGGCAGTGTCGGCATATCGTTGTCCATCAAGTCAAAGTTCGATTTATACGGATAACCCGGTTCATAGGGTACAACTTGAACTTTGGCATCCGTAACCTGAATAAAACGATGAGTTAACAGCTTCCGGATGCGCTCGGCAATTTCTTGAGCCTCCAACACGGACGTCCGGGGATTCACGGTAACTTTCACTTCAATATTCACATGACGGATCTGCCCGTATTCCTGAACCTTCAGTTCCTCGATCGTGATCACGCCATGTACCCGCTGAATCGTATCCATGAATTCGGCTTCGTGCTCATGCCGCTTCTCTTCCACGAGGGTACCATAAACGGAATGAACGATTAATATATACCCCTTGCGGACCACGAGACAAGCCACAATCAGAGCCGCAACCGAATCCATATAGAGCAGGGGTGTCCAATCGAAGTAGGAGCCGCCCATCGCTAGTGACACGCCGATCAATACCGTTAGCGAAGAGTACAAGGTAAATCGATGATCAGCGGACAGCACCTCGTACCTGGGGTCATTGTTTCTTTTTATCTGCCGGGATTGGTACTGAAACACGGCTTCATTCACCGCGAGTGATATAAAAACTGCAAGCAATGCCGATTCGGTCGGCGGCTCCAGGTCGCCTGATGCCATGGTTTGGATCGCGGATACCGCAATTTGAATACCACCCATGATCAATAAAACGGCAAATAGGATCGAGATCACCGGCTCCGTTGTGCCCGAAACGTTCCGTTTGTCCCGAATTAAGTTTTTATTGCCGAATATACCGAGGCTTGGCAAACGGTCCACCAGTAAAGTTACGGCGTTCGCGGCAGAATGCAGAGCATCTCCGATTAGAGCCTTACTGCCGGATAAGTAACCGGCGATCCCTTTGCACAAGGCCAATGCAAAATCCGCTACAATGCCTGTCCAAAGGACAGTCTCCGTATGATTCAAACGTTCATTGCTCACTTGAGGCCCCCCTCAATGTCACTATTGATCCTGTGCTTATCACGCTGTTAACTTTAGAAAGCCGCGTCGCCAGCGACGCGGCTTTCCACTTGTATAGGATCCTCTGCTATCTAGACTGCTACACCAACAGCGGCTGAATTAAATTTCAATCTTATCTTTGCTTGGCTTAGGCGAATTTGGTTTATTGCTGACATTGCGCCCTTTAAGGAGGAGCCACAACGGACTCGCGATAAAGATCGAAGAGTACGCGCCGAATAACAACCCGATACAAATCGCCAGCGAGAACATCTGAATCGACTCACCGCCAAGCAGAAGTATGAAGAACGCTGCAATAAACACGGACAGTGCCGTATATATCGAACGGCCGAGTGTCTGAGATAAGCTTTTGTTTACCAGATCCTTAAGATCCGAGTACCGCTTGATCTTGGCAAACCTTAGATTTTCCCTGATCCGGTCAAAGATGACGATCGTATCGTTAATTGAGTAACCGATAATCGTCAGAACAGCAATAATGAATGTCAGGTCTACCTCAAGACCGAGGATAGAGAAAATACTGATAACCACGAATGCATCATGCAGAAGGGCTACGATCGCTGCTATCGCAAAGCGCCATTCAAAGCGGATGCTGACATAGATGATAATTCCGATACAGGAGATCAATACGGCATAAATTGCGTTTCGGCCCAGCTCTTTTGCCATCTCGGGGTCCACCGTGTTGACCTCGAAAGTAGCCTTTTCATCCAGCTTCTCAATGCCGGTACGCATTTTCATATCCTGATCCTCGGTCAGCACCTCCCTGAATCGGATATTCACGCGGTCATTACCAGGTGTAATGCTCGCATCTTCACCGATTCCCGCCTCTTCTAACACGGTATCAATCTGCTCCGTAGTCAGCGTTTTGGAGAGGGAAATGTCCACGTTCGAACCGGATTGGAAATCAACGCCGTAGTTAAGACCACGAGTCAAGAGGAATACCAAGCCCAGAATCGTAATTGCAATGGACAGTATATAGAAAAACCTGCTTTTGCCTACGAAATCAAAGTTCTTAAAGCTCACGAATGTCACGCTCCTTTACGCCATAATGGCTCGGTTTGCGGGCCCAACCAATATTCACAAGCAGATTGAGCAAGAAACGGGAGAAATAAACATTCGTGGCAATACTCACGATGATCTCCAGAATCAATACAAGCGCAAAACCTTTGACCGCGCCGGTACCAAATCCGAACATGACAGCGGCAACGAGTATCGTCGTCAAGTTGGAGTCCATAATAGCTCGCAGGGATGACTTACCGCCTGCTTTGACCGCGGATGGAACACTCTTGCCAGTTCTGATCTCTTCCCGAATGCGCTCATAGGTGATGATATTGGCATCAACCGCCATACCAATACCTAATATAAATGCCGCAATACCTGGGAGCGTCAGCGTAAAGTCAGCCCATACGAAAACAAGGATCAGAAGCCATGTATGCAAAATAAGTGCAAAGCTTGCCAGCAAGCCCGGTACGCGATATCTGATAATCATGAACAGCAGGATCGCAACAGAAGCGATCAGACCGGCTTGTAAAGTCTTTGTAAGAGATTGCATGCCAAGCGTAGCCCCTACGCTCTGAGAGTATTTCTCGACCAGTTTCAGCGGCAGGGCGCCGAGATTAATCGTATCCCGGATCTGCTTTGCTTCATCCAGCGAATAATTCCCCGTAATTTGTGCGGTACCGTCCGTTAATACGGCTCGCACCGTCGGAGCTGACAGCAGTTGGTCGTCCATGAAGATAGCCAGCTCTTGACCGAGAAGACGTTCTGTAATTTCAGCAAACTTCCCCTTGTCCTTCACTTTAATATCTATCATAGGCTGATTAAGCTGATCATAGGCAACCGATGCGCCGTTCTCGACGAAATCGTCGCCGCGGAGCTCAATTTTACAGAACTCCTCGCCTTCTTTACAGCCGTCATTGCTTCGGAATGTGAGGTTTGCAGGTTCTTTCATTGTTTTTCGAACTTCAGCCTCATCCGTTACGCCTGCCACCTTTAAGCGGATCCGGTTCGTCCCTTCCGGCGTAACCTCAGGCTCTGATGTTCCCATTGCATCCGCACGCTTTTGCAAACTCTTTGCGGTTTCCTGCAGTGCTTCTTTTGTGACTTGCTGCCCTTCCATCAAAGGCTCCGCTTCATATAGGATTTCGAATCCACCCTTAAGATCCAAACCTAGACGGACGTCTTTCAGCAAGCCCGGAGTTGTAACGGCCATTAATACAGTGATCACGAGTACGGTTCCGACGAAACTGATAATTCTCTTCATGCCGTCCTTTGTTCCCCCTTTTTACTCAATATTCCTATTATAGCGATGTCATAAAACCCAGTCAATTTATCAAAATTTGTCGGGCTTATGAATGAACCCTTATATCCGCAAGGCAAAAGGGACCTCTTCGATTAATCGAAAGAAGATCCCTTATATGCTGATATTGTCATATAGTTCATTAACGCTGTCGCCTTCAAGGACAGAATGTCATTGACCAGTTTATGGAGGGAGGGAACGCCTTCCTTTTCATACTTGCTGCTGACACAGTTCCATATATCGTCGCTAGTCACATACTCGTACCCAATCAAATGCATTTCCTCAACCTTGCTCAAGCATACCATTTCAATGGTGCTCATCAATTCTTCCTCGCTCATTTGCTCGAGTTCCATGCATATGGCCTCCTCACTGACTCCCTGTTGTCCCTAAGTTACATTCGACATGATACATTGCTTTCCTTCTATTCCTACCATGTCCTGAAAAAAAAGTAAAGTCATCAGATGGGACAGGTAGGGCATATCCATAAGAATAGCCATGTCGTGTCATCGTATTCAGTCTTAACCAGGGAGTGGGATGGACAGTGAACAAGCAATCATTTATTAAAGGAACGCTGATTTTACTTGCAGCCGGCATATTAAACCGCCTACTCGGTTTTATTCCCCGGATCGCCCTCCCCCGGATCATCGGACCCGAGGGTGTCGGAATTTACCAACTGGGCTACCCCTTCTTTATCGTGCTCGTGACCATCATTACCGGCGGAATTCCGCTGGCCATTGCCAAAATGGTTGCCGAAGCGGAAGGCGCGGGGAAGCGGGATGCTTCCCAAAAAATTCTGCATGTCAGTCTAATGCTGACGCTTACAGCAGGCACTCTCTTTATGGGACTCAGTCTGCTCCTTGCCCCTTGGGTAACCGGCGTGCTTTTGCCGGACGAGCGTGTATACCAGACCTTTATCAGTATGACGCCCATGATGATCATCATTGCTGTATCGTCAGTCTACCGCGGATATTTCCAGGGCAAGCAGAACATGATTCCCTCCGCAAGCTCTTCCGTGATCGAGACCATTGTCCGCATTATTTGCATGCTGTGGTTTGCACATCTCTTGATGCCCAAAGGCATTGCTTATGGGGCAGCGGGTGCCATGCTCGGAACAGCCGTAGGAGAATTGATTGGCATGATCGCGCTGCTGCTGCAATACTCCGGCGAGGGACGACGAACGAGTAAACTTTTACCCAAGCCCCAAGAAGCAGTATCGGAAAAAAAAGCAGAAGAAGACTCCCCGTCGAATCAAGGCATTCTGAAACGTTTACTCGGTATTGCATTGCCTGTTACAGGGGGCAAGATGGTAGGGTCCTTTTCCTACCTTCTGGAGACGATTCTGACTAATCGCAGCCTGGCCATGGCAGGTATAGCGACGTCCGTAGCCACAGCCCAGTACGGTGCACTGCAAGGGATGATCATCCCGCTCCTGCTGCTGCCCGGTGCACTGACGGTTTCCCTGGCCATCTCTCTGGTGCCTTCACTCTCGGAAGCAGCCGCCCGTAATGACCGGTCTACGATCCATAAACGTATGAATCAATCCCTTCGGCTAGCGCTTGTCTCCGGAGCTCCGTTCGCCATCATTATGTTTGTCCTGGCTGAGCCATTATGCCTGCTCCTGTACAACAACGCGGAGATTAGCGATATGCTCAAAATCATGGCGCCGTTTGCCTTGTTCCTGTATGTGCAGTCCCCGCTTCAAGCTGCCTTGCAAGCACTGGACCGTCCAGGCCGGGCATTACTGAATACGTTATTCGGGGCGATCATCAAAATGAGCCTCATTGTGTATTTGGCATCCAATCCCGCCTTTGGCATAAAAGGAGCCGTCATTGCCATTATCGTAAACAGCATTGCCGTTACATTACTCCACGGTTTCAGCCTATCGAGGCTGATCGGCTTTCGATTCCGTCTGCTGGATTATGTCAAAATCGGGGCGGTTATGATCATTATGGGTGCCTGTGTCCTCTATGGGTACAAACATCTTCCGTTTTCGACCGCGCCATGGCTGCAATTTTGGGCTTCCATCGCAGCTGGTATTCTGGTCTATTTCATCATGATCTTTATGACCAAGCTGGTAACACCGCGAGATTTGGAACGTGTGCCTGTCGTCGGCACCTGGTTCAATAAATTCAGCCGTCGTTAGATCCTGTCTTTACGGTCAATGTAAATCCGGCCTTTATGGTCAATGGAGCATAGAAAAATATCCTTAAAATCCTTAGCACCGAAATTCTGGATCTCGTTCTTTAGCCAGAACCGCGTTTTTTGGATTAATTCAAGGTTCTCGTCCTGCACCTTTCCATCCAATATAAGCGGTATGGGCAGTCCTTCATACGTAATTTTATCGTAAGGAATATCTACGACTGTAGGGTTTTCTTTTTCGAATTGATTTGAAGTGGATGAAGAGTTGGTGGCGCCTGAGGTGTTGGATGAACTTGAAGAGCTATTCGAACTGCTGTCGGAGCTGCTGCCCGTATCTTTCGGAATCACGGTAAGCTGGCCGGATGTTTCGAGTATCGCAAATTCGACGTCCGCGAGGCTGTCAATGTCTTTGCCTCTCAACTGCTGCATCAGATCATCCAAATTATAGCGAAGCCTTGCCATCTCTTTGCGATGGAGTCTGCCCCGGGACACCAACACGCTCGGCTTTCCGTCAGCAAATAGCCGTATATTTCGATTTTTTAAGCCGATATAAGCAAGTCCTACCTGAATGGCAACCAAAACGGCGATAGGAGCAAGTCCCTCCCATATCGGTTTTTTAATATCTTCAAGAACAAAAACGGCGATCTCTGCAATCATGATGGATATGACCAAATCGAAGATGGATAGCTTTCCAATTTCCCGTTTGCCCATGATTCTCATGGTGACAAAGATGACCACATACATCAGAATGGTCCGCAGAATCAGAATAGTCATATGAGACATAATCAATCCCTCCTAGCTTGCCTGACATTCTCATGTACAGCTATTCTGGCCTGCTACTGCTGTTCCCATTCGATTACAACAGATTAATTAATGGAAATCATGTTAAACCGGCAGCAAAATATTCAGTTTGTACTATATGTACAGGCTTGGCCATACAATTTAATGATCAAGATTTGTTAAGGGGGATGATTCATGGAACCGATCCGGCGAGTCTTCACTTTCAGGATCACCAATCCGATTCTTTCAGGACTATTGTATTCTTTTTTCTGGATGTTTCTTGGCGCGTTGGCGTTATCCCTGCTTCTATGGGGCAGCGGGCTGGCCGAAGATGATTTATCGTTCTACACGTTTCTTGTACATGCCGTCTCCGCCTTTATCGGAGGTTGTGTGAGCGGCAAGCGCGCAGGAAACAAAGGTTGGTATTACGGCTGTCTGACAGGGCTGGTATACGGCGTTACACTGCTCGTCATTGGCTTTCTTGCTTTGGATAGCTCCTTGTCTCTCGGAGATTTGACGCTGATTGCTACGGTATTTGCTGGCGGCGCCATCGGGGGGATGTTCGGGGTCAATTTGAAAAAGTAACGCTGGCTCAAATGCCCTCCATTACTTAAGGACTTCTGTTTCCCATTCTTCACGCTCATATAAAACAAAGGCCGGCTCCCATGAGGGAGTCGGCCTTTGTTTTAACGATTACATTCCATATGTATGTGATACGTCATTATGCATCCGCATTCACACTATGGCTTATCGAGTTGCGGTCGAACGTTAACTTCGTTACATCGTTCACTTTCAAGACCACAATGTCGTCGGTAATCTCCACAATCGTGCCGTGAAGACCTCCGATCGTTACCACTTTGTCGCCCTTGGACAAGGCGCTAAGCATGGCGTTTCTGGTCTTCTGTTTCTTCTGCTGTGGACGAATAAGCAGAAAATAAAAGATGACAAACATCAGCACGAACGGCAAAATCAATCCCAAAATGCCCCCGCCGCCTTGGGTCTGTCCTGCTGCGAGATCAAATGAAGTTCCAAACATTTCTTTCCCCCCTTTCACAAACTTATCATGATGGCCATGAGCTTGCTTTAGAACCCTTTTTCATTATCATGTAGGCCGTACTTATCAAAAAACTCATCGCGGAAGTCAAGCAGACGATCTTCCATAATACTCTGACGCACATTACGCATCAAATTAATCAAGAAATGCAGGTTATGATACGTCGTCAATCTTAGTCCAAACGTTTCATCACTCTTGATCAGGTGGCGCAGATAAGCACGCGAGTAGTTACGGCAAGTGTAGCAGTCGCATTCCGGATCCAGCGGTCCGTAATCCCTGGCATATTGAGCATTTCGAACGACAAGACGGCCTTGACTTGTCATCGTTGTCCCGTTGCGAGCGATCCGCGTCGGAAGCACGCAATCGAACATATCCACACCACGAATCGAGCCCTCAATCAACGCATCGGGTGATCCGACTCCCATCAAATAGCGAGGCTTATTGTTCGGCAGCAGGGGCACCGTGTAATCCAGCACTTCATACATAAGCTGCTTCGATTCTCCCACACTAAGTCCACCAATAGCATAACCCGGGAAATCCATGGAAGTCAAATCACGGGCGCTCTGACGGCGCAGATCCTCATGCATGCCTCCCTGAACGATGGCGAATAGGGCTTGGTCTTCCGGTCTGGCATGACTCTTCAGGCAGCGTTCAGCCCAGCGAGAGGTCCGCTCGGTGGATTGTTTAACGTACTCATACTCTGCAGGATAAGGCGGGCATTCATCAAAAGCCATCATAATATCAGATCCGAGCGCGTTCTGAATCTCCATCGCAACTTCCGGGGAGATAAACAGTTTATCTCCGTTCAAGTGGGAACGGAAATGTACGCCTTCTTCCGATATTTTTCTCATTTCTGCCAAGCTGAATACCTGGAAGCCGCCGCTATCGGTCAGGATCGGACGGTCCCAGTTCATGAATTTGTGCAGTCCGCCCGCTTCTTTCACAATATCATGTCCAGGACGCAGGAAGAGGTGATAGGTGTTGCTCAAAATAATATGGGCATCCATGGCTTTTAACTCTTCCGGGCTCATGGTTTTTACGGTTGCCAATGTTCCGACAGGCATGAATGTCGGCGTATCGATCACGCCGTGCGGGGTGTGCACTCTGCCGAGCCTGGCACCTGATTGTTTGCACGTTTTAATATGTTCATAAGTAACAGCTGCTGCCATGGTGATAACCAACCTCCGAATTAATAGATAAACATCGCGTCGCCAAAGCTGAAGAACCGGTATTCCTTCTCAACAGCCTCCTTGTACGCTTTCATAATGTGTTCGCGACCGGCCAGCGCACTAACCAGCATAACCAGCGTGGATTTCGGCAGATGAAAATTCGTGATCAGCGCATCCACGACGGTAAAAGCATAACCGGGATATATGAAAATGCTCGTCCAGCCGCTGCTTTCTCGCAGAGGCTCGCCGTTTCGCTCCGATCCAACCGTCTCCAGCGTTCTGCAGGAAGTGGTTCCTACAGCGATAACCCGGCCGCCGCGCCGCTTCGTCTCATTCAGCAGCTCAGCGGTTTCCTGGGAGAGGGAATAGTACTCTTCATGCATGACATGATCCTCAACCTGATCCACGGACATCGGACGAAATGTCCCCAGTCCGACGTGCAGGGTGATGAAGGCGATGTCCACTCCCTTGGCCTGGATCTGTTCCAGGAGAGCCTCCGTGAAGTGCAGGCCAGCCGTCGGTGCAGCTGCGGATCCCTCATGCTTCGCATATACGGTCTGATAACGATCGCGGTCATCCAGCTTTTCCTTAATATATGGCGGGAGCGGCATTTGCCCCAGTTCATCGAGGATTTCTTGGAAAATCCCCTTATACGAGAAGGATAAGGTGCGGGCACCCATCTCTCCTTCTTCCTCGATGACCGCTTTTAATTTTCCGTCGCCAAAGGAGATGACGTTTCCCTTTTTCAGCTTCTTGCCAGGTTTTACAAGTGCTTCCCACCGGTCTTGCCCCATATTCTTCAGCAGAAGGACCTCTGCCTTCGCACCGGTGTCTTCCTTTGCACCGAATAATCGGGCCGGGATTACCTTGGTATCGTTTAATACAAGCGTATCTCCCGGATTCAGGTAGTCTATGATGTCCGCAAACGTTTGATGGCGTATATCTCCGCTCTGTTTATCCAGCGTGAGGAGCCTGGAGGAACTTCGATCCAGCAGCGGTGTCTGCGCAATTAAATGTTCGGGTAATTCAAAATCATACAAATCCACATTCATGTCGGTCAGTCCTTCGTAATAGTCGTGTTGCGGTAATAGTGTTGGAGTATCTGCTTGTAATCATACCCTTCGTCTGCCATTCCCTTGGCACCCCATTGAGACATGCCCAGGCCATGACCAAAGCCTTTGCCGGTAAATTTAAAGCCGGGAGAGCTTTCAATCACGCGCGCTTTCCCCGTTCCATTCATCACTACGGTGCCGGAACCTTTGACATTTCCGTTGCCGCTCCCTGAGATGACGGACACCGATTGGCCGCTTGAAACCGTTGATACCGCACCATTCGCGCTCAATACAGTATAACTTCCGGTTGATTCAATATCAAACAATGTGCTTGGCAAACCGTTAAAAGCCGAGCGGAACATATCGGGATATTTCACGTCCAGCACTTGACCGTTGGCTTTAACCGCAAGGGCACGTCCAGACGGGCCTCGCTCCGTTACATCCAGCGAAGTAATGGAAGCAGGCAGGCTATTGGAGGTTTTTCCTTTTAGAGAGGCAAGCAATTGATCCGAAGTATAGGGACCGCGAACCCAGTCATAGCTGTTGGATTCCGCCACTTTCTCTAGGACGACAGCCGTTTCGCCCGGATTCATCTTGCCTACAGGCTCAACGTTCGATTGGATCAATGGGAGTGGACGCACGTTCGTATCCTTGGCGGTAACCGTCATATACAGGAGTCCTGCCGATGTTTTGTTTCCGGTTTCCTTCACATTGTCCTCACGTACATAACCTGTAACGCCACTCGGAAGAAGTACATGATACCAAGATTTAAGCGCTGCCTGGGACGAGGAGTCTCCAGGGCTTTCCACCGCGGCAAACAGATCGTTACGGTTACCCCACACCTCGGTGGAATCTGCCGTCATTCCTCCGCTATTGGATGAAAAGACCGTTTCCACAATTTTACCGTCCTTCATGACAACTTCGCCGTCGGTTGCATCCACTGCTTGAATAATGCTCGGATACTCATAGGCGGTCCCGTAATAAGCCTGGCTTAACGTTGTGTCCACGACATGAGCTACTTCGAACTTATTACCTTGGAAGAGCGCATAGCTGCGGGCTGCCACAGCCTGTGCTTTCAGTGCTTCAGTCCCCCAGGTAGACGGCACCTCGGCTCCAACGACGGAATACAGGTACTGCTGGAACGGGAGCTCATTGACAAGATACAATTGACCGTTCTTTTGTCCGATCTCCAAAACGCCTCGATACGAACGATCCGATCGTTCCTTCACATTCGTCCCGGCGCCTGAAGTCCCTTCTAGCCGCAATACGGACTGACCACCCGACAACATATAATGCTGTGTCTCTTGAGGAGTCGCCAGGTTGAGACTTACATCTCGTCTCATAATCAGACCTGCAGCGGATGCATTCTGTTCAACGAGGGAGCCGGATAGTTTAGAAGCTTCCTGTTTGACTGCAGCCAGATCGGCTGTGTTGGCTGCCTCGCCGACCCACACCTCATAAGCGGATGCACCTCCGCTGGGCACCACAACATTAAACGCATCCATGCCGGCATCCGCATACGTCTTACGCACAGACTCGGCTTCAGCCTCCGATCCGTACGATCCTGCTGACAGATGCAGCCCGCCTTTAACCGAAGGCGTTTGACCATTCAGATGAGCAGCCGCCGTCTTTGCCGTTCGCGCAGCCCCGTCCAAGGCCGCTTTCTCTGTTTCGTACATACCTGCATATAGTTTGTAAACATTGCCGTCCGCAAACAGCAACGGTTTGTCATTCGTCGCTTGCAGTTTTTTTGCTGCTTCCGAAGCCGTTTTCCAATCCGTGGTCTCAAGCACCTTGACGCGGTATGTATCCACACTCATTCGGACCTGCTGGTTTGCTGGGATGTTTATCAAAGCCTGCTGTGCACTGGATGCAAGCAGCGATGCCGTCAGAGCCTCAGCGGATTTCAGTGTTACGGCATTGGTTATTGATTTATACTGGCTTCCCAGATCCAGGAACATCGCAACACGAATCGTATCTATTGAAGGAGCGGCCGCATGTACCGCAGGCGCGCTCCATAAGGTTCCGGCAACAGCCAATGACAAGAGTCCTTTGGTGGTCCAACCGAATAATGATTTCGTCCAGTTCCTATCCATTTACGTATTTCCTCCTGTAGCTATTAGGATTTGGTATGAATGTAATGATTCTATAATCTAACGACGATCCTCAGGGAAGGGAATACCTAAATGTTGATAAGCTGTGGGCGTTACAACTCGTCCCCGGGGTGTACGCTGCAAGAAACCGATCTGTAGGAGATACGGTTCATAAACATCTTCAATGGTTTGGCTTTCTTCTCCAATGGTTGCCGCAATGGTATCGAGACCTACTGGTCCCCCGCGGAAGCTTTTGATCATGGCATTCAGCATTTTATGATCGATAAAGTCCAGACCCATCGGGTCGATCTGCAGCATCTTCAACGCTTCCTGAGCGATGCTAGGCGTGATCATGCCATCTCCTCGAACCTGGGCGTAATCACGCACCCTTTTCAAGAGTCGGTTGGCTATGCGTGGCGTCCCGCGCGATCTCAGGGCAATCTCTTCTGCTGCCTCTCCTAATATCTCGATCCCCAAAAGATCGGCATTGCGCGACACAATGTAACTCAACTCGTCGACCGTATAGAATTCCAGACGGCTTACCACGCCAAATCGGTCCCTTAGCGGCGCTGAGAGCAATCCAGCCCGGGTGGTGGCGCCAATTAAGGTGAACGGTGGCAGATCTAGACGAACCGAGCGTGCGCTTGGCCCTTTGCCGATCATAATATCCAGCGCAAAATCCTCCATCGCCGGATACATCACTTCCTCTACCGTCCGGTGCAGGCGATGGATCTCGTCAATAAACAGGACGTCTCCTTCCTGCAGATTGGTGAGAAGCGCAGCCAGATCTCCCGGACGCTCAATGGCCGGACCGGAAGTCGTACGGAGATTAACGCCAAGCTCGTTGGCGATAATATTCGCCAGCGTCGTTTTTCCGAGTCCTGGAGGTCCGTACAACAACACATGGTCAAGCGCTTCGTTACGCATTTTTGCCGCTTCGATATATACCTTGAGATTTTCCTTAACTTGATTCTGTCCTATATATTCAGCCAAATAACGTGGACGAAGACTAAGCTCGACAGCCTGCTCGTCCATCATCAGATTGGCGGAAATAATTCGATCATCCATCTATTAAACTCCTCTCCTGCAGCGATCCTCTAGCCGGCGTATAGCTGCTGCAGTGCCCGTTTCATCAGCACGTCAACGGATTCACCGCTTGCGGCAGAATCCTTAATCTTAAGCCAGACCTTATCCAGCTCGCTATCCGTATAACCAAGAGCCTTCAGTCCTTCACGTGCCTCAGACCACGCCGAGCCGTCAGCTTCCGGTTCAGGCTCCTGAATGGCAAACAGACCGGTCATCATGCTCGCATTTCCGAATCCCTCGAGCTTGTCCTTCAGATCCAGAATCATGCGCTGCGCTGTTTTCTTACCGATTCCCGGAAGCTTGATCAAGAAGGATACATTCTCTTGGTAGATCGCGGAAACCACATGGTCCGGAGATCCCCCGCCCAATATGCCGAGCGCCACACGCGGGCCGATTCCCGAGACTTCGATCAGTTTACGGAACAGCTTCTGTTCCTCCCGCGTCGGAAATCCAAACAGCAGGATGGCATCCTCACGGACATGATGATGGGTAAACACCGTAATAGTTCCTTCGGTTTTGGCAAAAGCATATGGATTCGGGCAGAACACCCGATACCCTACCCCTTGAACATCCAATACAATATATTCACTCTCTAAATGGACAACCTGTCCCCGTAAAAAATCGATCATTTTCGCAATACCTCATTTAACTTGGAATTCAGTGTATAGGAATGAGCGTGGCAGATCGCTACAGCCAGTGCATCCGCCACATCATCAGGTTTGGGAATGCTCTGCAGCTTCAGGAACATCCTGACCATCTCCTGCACCTGTTTTTTCTCGGCCTTTCCATAACCGACAATGGCCTGCTTCACCTGCATCGGCGTATATTCTGCAATCGGGAGCCCGCGCTGGACCGCAGCCAGGATGAGCACTCCTCTGGCCTGTGATACAGACATCGCCGTGGTTACATTCCGGTTAAAAAATAACTTCTCGAAAGCAACGGCCTCAGGCTCATATTTATCAATAAGCTGCCCCATGCCCTCGTACACGTGGTGCAGCCTCTCTTCATCCGGAGTATGGGCTTCCGTCTGGATACAGCCATACTGTACCGGCGTGACTTTACTTCCAACCTTATCTACAAACCCGAAACCTACAATCGCAATCCCGGGGTCGATCCCTAAAATGCGCAAACCAATCTCTCCTCTGATGAAGCGAACATATGTATCGTTCTCTCATTATAACAAAAGATCGACCACTGTTGAGGAAAAACTTTGATCCTTTAAGCACCGGTTACGTATCCTCTGTATTGAGACCGCTAACATACCTGTGCAACGCAAAAAACTGCCCGGGAAATTTCCGGGCAGCAGCATTTTCGGTCACCAAGCGACAAGGCTGGGAGGTTCTATGGGGTCGGGTTCATGACATTTTCAGCCATATCCCGGGCATAGTCGCTAAAGGTTGACAGAACACTGTTATACTCTTCCATATCTTGAATTCGAATACCTTCCTCAAGCTGCTGGATCACATCTCTAGGCAAAGACGACTCCATCGAACCGACATCCAGCTGAAAGAAGGTCCGCATCACTTTCTCTTCCTCCGGTGGTCCATCAAACAAGGTTAAGTTTCCGTTGGAATCAATGCTCATATAGGCTTGCCTCTTACAGGTGGGTGAAAGGTCGGATACGGTTTGCTCCAGCCAGACTTCACCCTTGTTATCCAATCGTCCCTGCCATAAAGGATTTTTATTCATCAGTTCATAAATACCATCCGCCGTAAGCTTTCCCATATCCTGTTCTTCGATGCCACATACATAGGTGATCCGAACATGAACATGCTTCTTTCCCTTCGAGGTATTCAGCTTTTGCATGAATTCCCTCTGATCCTGCCGGCGTTCTTCCAACTTATCATCCTCAATCTGCAAGTAATGCATCGTTTCTACGGCCAGTGGCGTATCGTCGGATGCAGCAGTGAGCAGCTTATTCATCTGATCCTTTATATTCTGGCCGGACCATATCATGATACCTGCGATCAATAGGATCGCACAGGACCAAATCGCGCGTCTCCAGCGTCTCCAGCGTTTTCTGAACAGCTTCTTAAAGAAATGAAAAACACTCAAGGTTATCCCCTTCTATTCAATGTTTTTCATATTGTGACCGGGAAGCTGCCAAATTATTCAGTTCCGCTTTTGCCATCAGCCTCATTTTCAATCCAAAACAAAGAAAGACCGCCTTCAGTTACACTGAAAGCAGTCTTTCGATCGAATCGGGATGACACGATTTGAACATGCGACCCCCTGGTCCCAAACCAGGTGCTCTACCAAGCTGAGCTACATCCCGTTATTTAATGCCGGTGAAGGGACTCGAACCCCCACGGTTTCCCTCACGATTTTGAGTCGCGCGCGTCTGCCAATTCCGCCACACCGGCACAATGTAATTTCATAATGAGTTAAGTAATTGTTTAAAAAATGGCACGCCCTGAGAGATTCGAACTCCCGACCTTTTGATTCGTAGTCAAACGCTCTATCCAGCTGAGCTAAGGGCGCAAAATGGAGCGGACGACGGGAATCGAACCCGCGACCCTCGCCTTGGCAAGGCGATGCTCTACCGCTGAGCCACGTCCGCAATGTAATATGTATTCCGTCTTATGCTCTCTTGGTAAAGATGGTGAGCCATGAAGGACTCGAACCTTCGACACCCTGATTAAAAGTCAGGTGCTCTACCAACTGAGCTAATGGCTCTTATTACTAAGAGTAAATGGCGGAACTACGGGATACTCTCTCTTCGTTCGAGACTGCGAAGTCTATACTAACGAAGATGCTGCTTCGACGAACCCATGATGGATTCTCATCCCTGAAGCTTATAAGAATGGCGGAACTGACGGGATTCGAACCCGCGATCTCCTGCGTGACAGGCAGGCATGTTAGGCCTCTACACCACAGTTCCAAGAGGCATTATCGCTATCGCGATATAAATTGGTTGCGGGGGCAGGATTTGAACCTACGACCTTCGGGTTATGAGCCCGACGAGCTACCGAACTGCTCCACCCCGCGTCATTATAAAGGGTTGCTTGTATGGGGTCCCCGAAAAGTAATCGGAATCACCTACGAAGCATGTGCTTCACTTTTTGAGGATAAATCATGGTGGAGGCTGAGGGGATCGAACCCCCGACCCTCTGCTTGTAAGGCAGATGCTCTCCCAGCTGAGCTAAGCCTCCGTCTGGATTGATCTTAAAAGAAAGTGGTGACCCGTAGGGGATACTCTCACTTCGTTCGAGACTGCGAAGTCAATGCTTACGAAGATATCCTCCGACGAACCGACGGGATTCTCATCCCCTGATGCAATTAAGAAAGTGGTGACCCGTAGGGGATTCGAACCCCTGTTACCTCCGTGAAAGGGAGGTGTCTTAACCCCTTGACCAACGGGCCATATATGAAGTCCTTGCTGGCGGAGAGAGAGGGATTCGAACCCTCGAGACGCTTTTGGCGCCTACACGATTTCCAATCGTGCTCCTTCGGCCAACTCGGACACCTCTCCATAAGTGGCTCCCCGAACAGGACTCGAACCTGTGACAACTCGATTAACAGTCGAGTGCTCTACCAACTGAGCTATCAGGGAATATGTATCCGCTTGGCGACGTCCTACTCTCCCGGGACCCTTCGGTCCAAGTACCATCGGCGCTGGAAGGCTTAACGGTCGTGTTCGGTATGGGTACGCGTGGAACCCTTCCGCTATCGCCACCAAACGTATATTCAGGATCCGGCATCGCCAAATGCCGTGATCATCCTCCTTGCAAGTATAGCTTGTACACTTACAATTCAGTTTTGATCACCTGAAAACTAGATACGAAACGAAATTTGCGTTGATTAGAATCCGTAGCATTACCCGATGTGGTATCGGGGTCCCCGGAAAGTATTCGGCGTTGCTCCAAAGCTTCGCTTCACTTTTTGGGGTCATTTGGATAAGCCCTCGACCGATTAGTATTGGTCAGCTCCATGCATTGCTGCACTTCCACCTCCAACCTATCTACCTCGTCGTCTTCAAGGGGTCTTACTAGTTGGGAAATCTCATCTTGAGGGGGGCTTCACGCTTAGATGCTTTCAGCGCTTATCCCGTCCGTACGTAGCTACCCAGCCATGCTCCTGGCGGAACAACTGGTGCACCAGCGGTACGTCCATCCCGGTCCTCTCGTACTAAGGACAGCTCCTCTCAAATTTCCTACGCCCACGACAGATAGGGACCGAACTGTCTCACGACGTTCTGAACCCAGCTCGCGTACCGCTTTAATGGGCGAACAGCCC